>NZ_JBRIIP010000026.1:0-4367 GCF_052976945.1 Pseudomonas sp. GG8 | reverse complement strand
CGGCCTATACGATTCAATCGTGCGATTCTCGAAAAGCCGCAAGGCACGCTTGTGCACGATTGGAATCTTGTGGCTGGCCCGGCAAGTTCCCGCAAAGGCCGGGCGCGAGCTGAAACCGACAATACCGCCAGCACGCATGATTGACCTGGGTTTGCGCGCCGGCTTGTACGGCGATGCGACTGAACACAAACTCTCGTTGGAGACGTTGCGCGATCATCCGCATGGACTGGATCTGGGGGCACTCAAACCCAACCTTCAGCCGCGCTCTCGACCGGCGAGATCGGCGACCGGCGACCTGCATGATGGCTCCGATCTATGACGGGTGCTCTTGCGATAGCAGGCGCCTCAACAAGCAGGAGCGCTGCTGCTGGAGTTGGCCATCTGGTGGTCTGCCCGCGGTCGAATAACTCATCAATAGTGAGGTTCACCGGCTGGTGGAAGGCAGCCCCGCGTCATCAGTTACTGATGCACCCAGATGATGTCCGCGGGCTGACTGACGGGCAATGGGTTCGGGTCAGTTCGCGGGTCGGGGTGGTCGAGGTGCAAGTCCTGGGCAGCGTGATCCAGGGGGGTGGTGAGCCTGCCTCATGGGTGGGGCCATGCGCGCCCTGGGGTGCACATGAGCGCTGCCAGCAAGCAGCCGGGCGTCAGCGCCAACGACCTGACTGATGAGCACCAACTGGACGCATTGTCAGGTAACGCCGTACTGAACGGGGTGCCGGTGTACGTGGCGGCGGCGTAAGTAACCCGTCGGCGGTTGGTAGACCCGCAGCGTAGTGCTCGGGATTCCGTTACAATGCGCCACCGTGCGACCGTGTCCAGTGGAAAGTTGAGCCGAGGTGCTCCATGGATATCATCGAAACTATTAAAGGACAGATGCCAGCAACACCCATTCTGCTTTACATGAAAGGCTCTCCGAATGCTCCGCAGTGCGGTTTTTCGGCGAAAGCTTCCCAGGCATTGATGGCGTGTGGCCGAGAGTTCACTACATCGATATCCTGCAGAACCCGGAAATTCGCGCCAACCTGCCTAAATATGCCAATTGGCCGACGTTCCCACAGCTGTGGGTCGGTGGTGAACTGGTTGCCGCGGCAGCGATATCGTCGCCGAGCTGTTTGCCAGTGGTGAGCTGCAAACGCAGGTCAAAGAAGCGACCGCCAAAGCCGCAGCGGATAAAGCCGACGCTTGATGGATGCTGATGTAAGTATGCCCAGAAGCTATGGGAGCAGGCTTGCCTGCGAATGATTTGACGCGGTGTGCCTGACTCACCGCGTTGGAACTGCCGGGCGTTAAAAAGCCCCGCCCTCGTCGGTGAGAGGGCTTTTCAGGTGGTCGGCAGTGGGTTGAGCCATCTGCGACTGCAAGTAGTTTTCGATCCCGTTATCAATAAAGCCTGACTCGGTGTCGGCAGGATCGATATGTGCTCTTCAATTCAGGAGAATGTCCTCGAGCAGCTCACGGCTACCGAAGTCGCCAACAACTTCAAAGTGCGCGATGGCCGCTTTGAGGTCAGTCAGCGCTATTTTTTCGATTTTGAGGTCGCACTCAAGCATTTCCTTGGTGTGCTCTCCGATCAGGATCTTGCGCGGATCTTCTGTACGTTAGGCAGGCCTTCCAGGAACAGAATGCGCTTGATCAGCTTGTCAGCGTGTCATTCATGCAAATCAGTTCGTGGTACTCGTGCGCGCCGAGTTTTGAGGGCCCCAATCTTCAACATGCGGGCATGCCAAAGTATTGATTGATTGCGACCAGCTCGTTTAGAGGATCTTGTTGAGATGCTGGATGACGGTGATGTCGCTTTTCATGTCGAGGTCCTGTTCTATGGCTTATGTAGATAGGCCTCGACTGTCAGCCGCACTAATAGGGGCTGTCAAACCTAAGGTATTGAATAATAAGTCGAATTAAATACTAATAAGAGTGTTTGAGTTCCGTATTTATCGGCTAAGCGTTTGAATTAAAGACATAAAAAAACCGGACACAAGGTCCGGTTCTTTGAAAAGGCGCCATTCCGGGCCAACTGAAAACTCTGCGGGGTAGGCCAGCATTACCTGGCTGCTTTGCAGCTCCGTCAGGGTTTCCGCGCCACGGCTTTGGCAACGGCGGCCTGAGTTCCTGGCGTTTGCCACCATCGCTGGCGACGCCTGGCTGGTTAACCAGGTCATCACAGTGGCGTTGCAGCCGATACCTTCGGGTCGCGTGCCGGATTTGCCCATCAGTAACACCTTGGCAGAGGCGGCGTACATAGTGAGAACCGTCGCTGGTTGATGACTCAGTGCTGGGGATACTAATCGTAATGAGAATGCTTGTCAAAGCAGCTTGTCTGAGGCCTGGATTAGAGCTGTCGACTCCAGGCAGGACGATGGGGAGGTCGCGGATCGCCGGTCTTGTGCAACGAGTTTGAGCGCGCCTTCCGTGTGCAGGACCAGCGCGCGCGTGGATCTGGGCGGCGTCCTATAAAACGCCTGATGGCGCGCGTCGAAAACGGCCACGTGGCCGGTTTTTTGGAGAGCAGGGAGAGGCGCAGGCTTGAGTGGTTGGAGGGTGCACGGCCAGCCGGGTTTGCTCGGCCCGGTATCGTTTGATGTGGCGAAGGTTTCCGGTTCTGCGGTTTTTGGTGTCGTAGCGGGCTGGTGTCTTCACGGCGATCGAAAGTCGATGTCCGCGGTCTGACAGGCCTTGGCGAGCACGGTTTGGCGTCGCCGAGACCCGCTAGGGTCGCGGTGTCGAAACTGGAGAACGGGTGGAAAGGGTTGCGCTTCATGTCCAGGCGCGCGACTGCAGCATTTACGAAGCCGAGGTCGAAGCTGGCGTTATGCCCCACCAGAATCGCACGTTTGCAGCCATTGGCTTTCAAGGCTTTGCGAACACCACGGAAGATGATGACGCAGTTTCTTCGCTGACAGCCATGCGCAGCGGGTGATGAAGTTGATCCCGGTGAACTCCAGCGCGGCAGCTTCGATATTGGCGCCTTCGAACGGTTGAACGCGGTGGAGAGTAAGTGTGCTCGCGAACTACGAAGAAGCCTTTTTCGTCCATGCCGATCGTGACTGCGGCGATTTCCAGCAGCGCATCGGTCGCCGAGTTGAATCCGCCGGTTTCTACGTCAAAGGAATAACGACCGGCAGATAGCCGCGGAAACGGGCAGCCATCGGGTGCCGAAGCCGCCCTACCACCTCCGCCGCCATGACCGTCCTGTTCGTCGTCGAAATGATCTTCGCTCACGCGTGTTCCTCTAGCAGGCGCCAGCGCAGTTTTTCACCAGCACGCCGAGCGAACATGCCGAACAGCGTGCAGAACGGCAGGCTGGTTGGTGCGGATGCAGTTCATCACCGACAGCGTTATGGTGTCGCGGTTCGGTGCCAGGCCATAGAACGCCGGGCCGTGAACGCTGGCAAAACCTTCCAGTTTGCAGCGGTGCGTTCTTCGAAGAGAGAACGCTTCGAGCGTACAGCTCGATGGCAGCGTTGAAGCAGTGCAGCGACGGACAGCCAGCCGCGCCGCTCTTTGGCTTGCTGGGCGTGAGGCGCTGAATCGGTTGAGGAAGAGTTCGCGCTGCCGCTGGTGGCGCTGGGCCAATGTTTCCTGGTGGAGTGTTGCGTTTGAGAATCGGCAGGCAATAGAAGTGCGGGCGAATGCCGCCGACCAACATGTGGTTGCGGTTATAAAGCAGGTGATGGGCGGTGATCGTAGCCCCGACGTTCGCCAAACATCGTCAGCGAACTGCGCGGCTCGCGGTGATGTGTTCGAAAACCACCTTCAGCGTTGGGAAGCGTTTAACCACTTGACGTAAATGCTCATCGATGAAGATTTTTTCACGGTCGAAAACATTAATTCACTACCGGTAACTTGCCCGTGGACCAGAAGCGGCAGGCCGACTTCAGCCATGGTTTCGAGCGCTGGGAAAATTTTGTCGATGCTGGTGACGCCGGAATCGGAGTTGGTGGTTGCCCGGCCGGGTACAGCTTGGCGGCATGGACAAACCCGCTGGCCTTGGCCGCGCGTATATCCTGCGGCTGGGTCAGGTCGGTCAGGTACAGGTACCATCAGCGGTTCGAAGTGGCTGCCTGCCGGGCGCGCAGCAAGAATGCGCTGGCGATAGGCGTCAGCTTCCTGTGCATTACGCACGGGAGGCACCAGGTTCGGCATGATGATTGCGCGTCCAAAAGTACGCGCTACGTCAGCGACGGTGTGAGGCAAAACAGCTCCATCACGGAGGTGAATGTGCCAGTCGTCGGGACGCAGAAGGGTCAGGCGGTCAGACATTGGGGATTCCAGGCGGGTAAACACGCTGGGAATGCTACCGGAAAAGACTCTTCCGCAGCACTGCCATAGATTTTCCGGGAAGTTACCGATAGCCAGACGTATGC
>NZ_JBRIIP010000025.1:0-3090 GCF_052976945.1 Pseudomonas sp. GG8 | reverse complement strand
AGTAGGGGTGGGACTTGGTGAAGGTGGCAGAGTCCAACAGGTTGTGGCACCTAGCAGTTGGGCAGGGGTATTCACCACGACAGCCTCAATTGGATATGACCATGATGGAGGCAACGCACGCCAAGAGCAGTCACAACAGTCCTGTGCGATGTGTGCTCAAGCATCACAATTCCTGGCCTGCAAATCAAACCCAGGCCAGCAAGAGAAAGAGCAGCCTGGGAGAGCAGAGGCAGCAGCAGTGTTTTGCACTCTAACAGGGTGACAGGGACCTGATCAAGTGGCTACAAATCTCACAAACACAAAGATGAGAATTTGCTGCTGACAAAACATGATAAGGCAAGTGGTAATCACCACTCAATTTCTACCTTACCTGCACCCAATTCATTCCAAAGCAGACATGGGATGTGATGACCCAGGCTGGTCACAAGAAACAATGTGGGGGAAAAAGAATGACCTGGACACTGGCCAGATTAGTTTAGCTCTAACCATTCACCTGGAGAACTGGTGCCCGCCTCTCTGCCACAGGGACACTCAGCCTCCATACCTCTCTGTCCGATGTCCTGGGCTTTGATTGGTTTGGGTTCTGACTCCACCTCTGTGTCTGTCAGTCATTCTGTGCAGCAGCTTGTCACAAGCACCTATAAAAAGCATCTCCGACAGTCTCAGACACTTGACCATCATGTCGACATGTCCAGGCAGCACCACAACTCGAGGCAGTGTCCATTCCTGATCATAAACCATCGACATAGTTCTCCTTCACCACCTGGTAGTGTACACCTGTCACAGGCACGTACCATCTCGATCTCAGCAGCACGCACTTCAGCAGGATGGGCTCGGATGGCCAACCGTTCTATGCACCATGCTCGCCCAGGCAGAGGGATGGCGCGCAATGAGTGACAACACCACATGTTTTAACGCGGTGTGCCGGTGTTGGCGTTGACGGTACGGCAATGGCGGCCGCCTTCCGTGCACAGCAGCAACGTGTGTGTGTGTGGCAGTCTGGGCTTCCACTACATAGACACACCTTTTTCGACCAATATCCACAACCCCCACGTCATGCACAGCCAGTCAACTGGGGTCCTGACATGCCACACGCTCCTCGCGCTACTCGATCTGGGTGACAGCCCGACCCACACATCCCCACCACAGCAATATCAAGGCCAATAACCAGCAGGCCACTGGAAGGGCAACTGCTAAGCCAAGGGACTACAACTCCTACAGGCTATTCGTCACAAGCCAGTACCATGAAGTCATAATACAGGTTCACTGCAACAGCCATCCAGCGAGACAGCCAAATGCTCAAAGTCTGAAAAGAAGGAAGACAATCCCCTATGTGCCCAAGACCAGCAAAAACTAGATTTCGTGGGTGCAGCCTGACGACGACAACACACACACTGTCCTGGTGATGGCGCCAGAGGGTATCAACCGCCTCTCGGACCGTTGACTCGGCAGCCAACCAGCATGACTTCGGTGAAAAAGCTCGTCGTAATTCCAAAAACTCCGCCCGTTTCACCACTCCATGATCGTAGGGCATGGGCGAGTATTCCACTGCGGTTTAGAAAACAGTAAGCAAAACAAATGGGTTGACAGGCAACAAAGGAGAACAACATCATAAGGGCCTGACCAAGACAAACTGCAGCCAAACCTAGGGAATAAGACTGAGAACTAAACATCCACCATGACAGCAGCCCCAACCCCTAGACATGCTATCCAATAGAACCACCTGATGAGTCTGAATGCATGCCAGAGGCTTAAAGATCTCCACTACATGGCCACTGGATCCTGCTCAGTGGCTTGGACAGTACATGTGACAGGAGGATTCACTAGCAGAAATGCATACCTATTATGAGGAACACATACATGCATAGATTCACTGCATTTCTTGGATATGGGGCACAATAATTCCAGTAATGCTTCTTGCATCAGGAAGCTGTTTGTGCTGAAGGAAACTGATATGCCCTTCCCCTAATCATAGGAAATATTCCTTTGCTGTGTAAACTGAACAGCTTTGGCACCATTTCACGGCAGTGGATGGGCGGGCCTGGACACAAACAATTTCAGTGGTCAGAGACTCCCCATGCCTGCATACCCATGAACAGGTATAATCCTCTCACATCGATATGGCATGGCACATGTCCTACAGTTATGTCAAATTTGTTTTACCTCACTGTCAATGGCCCTGCTGATAGTGATGCAGGGAGAGCCCTGTGCATCTCACTGGCAGGGGTCAGAGCAACCTCCTGTCCGCAGCAACTCAGCAGCAGACATGTCTCACATGTCTCATGGGCATAAGGCAGACACAGCAGCCTGACGGCTCCCAACTTCCTCATCCCAACAGCTCATGATGAGCAATCACGTCACAAAGACAACACCCTTCTCAAATGCCTGGCATATAAATATATCATCAACAGCCTCATCCACGGCTCTGGATCTGTGGATATGGCCATGGGGTGGCTATGACGCCCACAAGCTTCACCCAATCCACAGCCAGGAGTGTGACAACAAGTACAATGACAATCGTTCTGCACACCAACACAGCTAGGCAGTTGCTGGCAGGCCAGTGTCTGATTATATGGACATGCATGATGGCAGCAGCACGATGTGTGTGGCAGGCCAGGCGGGCCAATGGAATAATAAATAACCTGTTGTTGAGTAACCTAACAAAGAACTATTCTTTAGCAGCGGCTGTGCTGGGGAAAGGGTTTTACATAACCGTATTTCCAAACAATTTGCCCTACCAGCAATGGGCTGGCAGTGGCAGGCAGACAACTCGTAGATCTTGGTTTCTGGGCTCACATGGGCACAGACTCACAGCAAATGATTATTGCTCAGGGTTTGCTGGCATAGGCTATGGTCTGGCTCCCACTTGTCACAGTTTCCAGGCAGCAGTCATGTCACTCACTTTGGTTTGAATATTAGTCATTTCAGCTGTTACCTACCCCATGTTAATACAATGTGGTGAGGCAGAGCCATATATGAACAGGCTCATGTAAAAGTGTACAACTCATTCAGTCATTTAAAGAAACATGCTGGATTTTCTGGATGGCCTTAACCAAACAGGGGTGCCCCCAGTCAAAGCCCAGCAGACTC
>NZ_JBRIIP010000024.1:0-16265 GCF_052976945.1 Pseudomonas sp. GG8 | reverse complement strand
TGTTCGTGGCAATAACAGAGAACCCTCTCAACCAAACCATATGTAGACCACACGGGCTCTCAGGCATAAATTCCTTACAGACCACATCATTCCATGGCCACAACCCTCCCAGGGCAATGGGCACACAGGTGGGCATTCAGTCCTCACACACCCAATCATCAACACAGCCGTCTGCCCACATGATGGTGCAGCTACTCGTGAAACAGCACTGACACAGGGATGGGATGCCCAAGGGGGCACGGGCAGCATGACCAGCACTCCTAAGCACCTGGCCAATTTCACGTGGCCGTCTGCTGTGGCATCCGCAGCAGCATCCCTGGCACTACTAATTCTGCACATGAGGATGCCCAGAGCACTGTGGCCTGGACACAAGGTAAACTGTGGTCAAAGGTTTGCAGACCAGTAACTTGACACAGGCATTCATTTTGTCTGGCCACCCACCTGCACACCTCTACCACAAGCTAAGATTCAATGCATTCCAGACACCAAATGGATATTCAGCCTAGCCCTGTGCTCAAACACCACTGTTTTCCCGACATGTGACACCCTCAACAATTGGTGAGAGAGTCGTCTGAGTGTTCTGCTGTGGAAACATTATGAAAAATTAAGCCCTCTGAATTGTTATCAATCCCCACAGATACAACTGGATATTCATGCCCCCGTCTGCAACAGAAGAAGGCCAAGCTGCCTGGTCTTACAGCAAAACAGGCCCTGCACAGTTCACCATCTGAATTCAGAAATCGCTTTATATGATGACAACAGTCACACAACTCATTTCTCTGAAATGCTCAGATTCCTCAGAGACTAGTGGAAAGACAGCTCCATGCTCACAGTGATCCTCAATCTCACAGATGCTAGAGCACACAGCCATCATCACCCACTCAGCCAAATCCAGCAATATCATCTCATCGCTACTGGGACACCAACCTCCAAACCCCACAAAGATCCCACCTGGTCTCCCCAGCCAGCTCAGGCTACAGACGTCAGTGGCCAGCCACAACAACCAGTCAGGACTCAGCCTAGCATGAGCCATCACACTGATGAATCTGGCCGTCCAATCACTCCCACCCAGGCGTGGCCATAAGCAGCTATTGGCTTCATGCTGCAGGTGCTCGGACCAATGGAACACACATGCTCGCCTGCCACGAGCGCATGCATGAGTCCCCGATTCTCGCCAACAGCTCACCACACCACCATACTGGTCTCCCACACCAAGCGACATAGTGATCAATCCCCGCCCGATCCACCTGATCTCAACCTGATGTTTTCAACTAGTACACCTGCATGACCACCACGCCCTGCACCTGCTGAGTCACACTCCTCGGCTTCAGCACTAGCATTTCTGGCAGGTGTGTGTGTGCTCTGACCATGCTCTTCTCATGGGTTTGCACCTGAACTTTGGGCACAGCCCTCTGAGCACACAGCACCTTTTCTGTTTGGCTGTCCTGTTTAAGTCTTGGCCACAGTTCATAGGGCATGGGACTGTTGGGTCCTGCCTGGCCACATGTACAGCAATGTCAGGGCACAGTTACAATTAAAAAGTGCTCACAGCAGCCACGTCATCCCGCTGTAAATGCTAACAGCTCACACCCATTCTCATCTCACTAGGGTAACGCTCTGAACATTTAAGAGCTTCTAGTATTTGCCTATCACAATCTGGTTGTGTTCTAGGCATCAAGCACCTTCCTTGATTAGGCTATAAATCACTGCATGCTTACCCATCCAGACAGACCCAAAGGAAGCACAGCTGCTCACCAACTTTTAAGTCTATGGGTTTGTCCACACAAAGGCATCCGTGCACACACCCAGAAGTCCAACCATCCTGTGGATTGAGCAGATAAGCAAAGGCTCAACATCAACTACCTCTCTCTCCTTTTGTCCACCTGCTGGGCAGGCAATTGCTGCTGCACAGCGAGGCACTTCAACCTCCACTCCCTGTTTGCAGCAGGTATCGCTCGCCTGGCCACGCTTAGCAACTGGGTCCTGTGGTTCTAAACATTTGAATGGCGAAACCAAAAGATACAGTAAACCCCTGCACCACGCGTTCTCTAAGCACCACAATACCAGCACTGTGTGGACTCAACCGCATTGTGCAGGCAGTGGAACACAAACACCACCCCTGCAGCATGCACACCGGTTGTTCGCAACACCACCTGCACCAACTCTCTCACTCGGTCGCTCCATCTGCTCGCACCAGGGGGAGGCGGGTTTCTCCGGCATGAACACACCGACAACACCAGGGGGGAGGGAGAAGGAGACAGCGTCTCATCTTTCTGACAAAACCTTCCACACACCAACCGAGATGGGCCTGCTGAACTGGAAAGATGGCCAGCAAACACTAGGGGGAGCTGGTATTTTAAAAAAATGTCTCCCTCTAATCTTTCACTCACATGGGTGCCCAGTCTCCATCTGAGTGCTCACAAGAATAACAAAACCCAAACTGAATGATAAGATTACACGTACGTCCGTTGCCAGGCAATGGGGGCGGGGCGGGCGGGGCGGGTTCACCCCCCAGGCCGAGGTGGTTGGATGTGCAGACTTTCCCGCGATCCCCTGCACGCCCGGGTGCTCGCCCCTGGCCGGGCGAGCGGCCCCTGGTGGGATGGCCAGGCGGTTGGCAGGGTGAGGCAGGGCAATCACCAGCTGCTGCCTGCCTCTCTCAACCACAGCTACACAAACTAGCCACAAGGAGCTCAAATACTATACTGCTATGTGATCAAAGGCTCAGGCAGGCAGGTGTGTGTGAGTCTGTCTGTCTGTAGGCAGCCAGACTAAGGCGTGCAGATGCGTCTCACCAGTGTTCTGGTGAACATCGCGCGCGCATGAACCACCCGGGCATATCGATCGTTGCGCGGGCAGGGTGGCTCACAAGACACCTGTCCAACCACGCGCTCGGGCGGCGGCGACCTCGCATGGACATGCGACACAACACACACACACACACGGGGTGTGCGCGCGCGCGCACCATACACAAGCACACCCAAAGCCCACTTGATTCTGGAGGGAAGAACAGATGACAGTGATTGGCTAAATGAAATAAATATGACGGGGTCCAAAGAATGTGGATGTTGCTGCACTGGGTGGCCATGGCCACCCCAATGGGAATTCTCACCCAACTACCCATACACACACAGTGTGTTTCTGGAACTTCAACTTCAAAGAAACCTGAAGATTTCATATGCATTTGTGCTCCATGGAGATACAAACCACAGAGCACATCAAATATTTTACAAGGAATTAGACCTCCCAGAAGTGTTTCACAGGGATGTGGTTTCGACCGATATTTGTGAGAGAGAACAAGGATTTTCACACACCTGCAGAATTTACCTCTTGGGGGTTGGGCGGGAATTCGCGCAGCCAATAAACCAACCACACAGTTATATGGATGTATTTAAAAAAATATCTATCCAGCAATCGACAATGGCATATGGTCGCGAAGGCCTCAGCTCCGCCCTGTTTGATCCATTTGATGGATGAGGCACCTGGGCACGTGTCGGACTCGGCACCAGATAACAACCATGGCATCCAGGTAGCCCACCCCAACTGGATTCTTCCTGTCTCCCCGCCCTGAGTGAAGGCACCCGATCTCAGTCTCTCTCTGTGAGTCTGGAGACAGACCAGTCACACACACAAACATCTAGGCAACCACATGCGCTCACAGCATTGTGTGTCAAGCATGACACATTTATAATGCAAAAAAGGTCAGGCGATGACACCAAGTATGTGCACCGTCCACCAGCGATCTCGCGTGGACATTCGCGGTACCGCGACAAGGGTACAAACGTTCATTTCACCAGGTGTGGGAGGCGCGGGCGGCTGCTGGAGTTTGTGAGGTTGAAGAGTTTTCGCCCCCATCTGCAGGTATCGATTTCCATCTCCCTTCACCCGACTTTTTGTACAAGGGGTGGGGTCGTCAAAAGTTTCCAATAAGATATATGACGGGCACACGGCTATGGATGATGGAGCACCACCAGGCAGAGGAAGGAGCACAGAAATTCAATTGGATGTCATCACTTTTTAGCCAGGCCTGGGAATTCAGTTTTTAAACTTACAGAACAGGTGTGGGACTGTGAGAACAAAACTCTAACCTGGCCAAGTCTCCTAGACTCTATCTCTCTCCTGTGTGTGCAGAGTAAAGCAATGTCTCTCTCAAAATGTGTGTAAGGAAATATAAACATAAGGAGATATGTCCAAGAAAGAGAGAGACAGACTCTGTCCATGGGAATCAGTACCTATGATGAGGGGGGTGCCTCAGCTCTGGAAATGTTGGATGAGGCAGCTGGAGAACGCAACCCTCTGGGGTTCCAGAAAGATCACACTGTGAGCACATTTATGTGGTTGTTCTTGCACCCGTTTGTATGGAGATCCTTCACTCACTCACACACATGCAGCCCATCTATGGGCTCCGTCATCTCTGATCCATACACCAACATGGCACCAATGAGATTGCAGCATAAGGACATGGATGTGTGTTTGGCAATTCAAATAAACAGAGGTTGGGGTGCCCGGTCATGAATGGGCCTTCCACACCCTGGCGGTGGGCCCCGTGTGTGACTGGCACAAGACAAGGAGGAGAAGAAGAAGATGCGAGAGAGAGAGAGAGAGAGAGAGACAATGAGGACAGGCAGAGAGACGAGTGTGTGTGTGTCGTAGACGGTTGAGGCGGACAAGGCCATGGGGAGGCTGTTCTCCAGCCGTCACCAGCGCCATCGTGTTATCCCTTCCCCGCCAGAACTCAGCAGGCCGAATGGTTAACAGCAGTTTCAGAACAATGTCAACTTGGGTATCCATTTCTCTACAATCACACAGTGTTGACACCGGGTGCAGCAATGGCCGCCCTGGCCACGATGCCAATGATACCACTCTAAAGGGACAAGGGGTGGATGTGGGCCCCAATCAAGTGCCAGCAATTAAGGGGACACAGGGGCTCAAGAAGAAGAAAACTCTAATAAATTATGTATAAACAAACAGGACCTGAGAATGTCTCACCAGTCTGTCACACAGAGAGAGAGAGTGACAAAGGGATTGTAGATGACTGTATTCAGCTACGTGTCTGATATATGACACAGGGGCACATTTGCGAGGAGGAGAAATATTTTTTTGTTTTTCCCAACACCTTTGGACAGGATCTTGCAGCCAAGGAGCCAGCCAAGCTTTTGCCCTGCCTGAACAATGTGATTGTGTGTGGGTGTGAGACACATGGACAAAGGAGGCCAAGACTGGGCTTGGATGCCACCACGCACCACAGTCAATCTATCCGGACACTGGGACTTGTGTGCAGGGTAGCCTTGCTTCTGCTTTCTGTCTGGCTCCTCCCTCCCACTGGCCTGGCAGGGCAGGAGGAGGAGGAGGGGCAGGTGGATACCAAACAGAGAGCAGCCTGGCCGGAATGAGCCAGGGGAATGCTGGTCAGCAGCAATGGGTATGGTGTCTTCGAGGCCAGATGAGCAGGCTGCGACTGATCTAATTGCAATATGTGGACACAGACCAAATATATATAAATATGTAAAATTATCTCTTCCGTATCTCAGCAGGGCGGGGCAAGCATCTGTACAGCCGATCTGTGTCCGCACCTGTGTCACGAACTCTCTGGGGCAGGTGTATATGCCTAATTCTCATTCTGAACTTGCCGAAAGCATTATAAAAAAAGTAGATTACACACAAAAGCTGCCTGCGCCATCCCTCCACCATAAGAATTTCCAGGATTTTTAATTTTGCTAGAGGGTAAGGGCTCAGCGCTATCACCAAATATATAAACACAATTCTACCGCCCTCTGGTCTATGTCCGGTAAACCTCTGGACCTGGTACGTGGCCGGGGGTCCAGTGGCAGAAACACAGCTCAACCAGCTGGATTTATGCTCGGTTTGACATCGTAGGGGGTCAGGGACATGTCAGAGAGAGATATAAACAGAAAGACTTCCACTCACCTCGTCTTGTGCCCAGGTGACACACACACATGCATGCATGTTCTGACGGAGAGCCAGTGCACGTGTGGGGTTTGCTGGATGCCAGGCCTTCACCATGGTGGTCACACATCTGATCATGCCCTGGGGCTGAGGCGGTCTGCACAAACCCACCGGTACCCGACCTTCTCGCAGCTTCTGACGCAGGCACGGTGTCCGCCGCTCGCAGTGATGATCGGCCTCACAGCACTCTCCAGCCCTTGTAATCGTATGCCCTTGGATGTGTTGAGTGGCTTCCAGCCCTGTGTGCATTGATGGTGTGCCCGTTCTTGTCGCCGTCGTCCGCACGCTGCCGACCGTCTCCGCCAGTGTCCCGCTTTGTGCTCTTGCGATTGTGCTGCAGGTCCGCCCTTCGTCGTCTCGGCCCGGGCGAGGCGAAGGTCACCCTGCCTGCCGCCGTCGTGCCCTCGATGCCAGCTGGCATTGCTCGGGGGTATGCGGTTCTTAACTTTTCCTGACTCGATCCAGGAAAGCCCAAGCCACAGCAGGACAATGCATATGAATGGGCTGCTGTCAATCATTTCACTCTCAGCTGAATATTCACCTGCTCTAACTCTGGTATGTCTCCCAACTCAAACAACAACAATTACTATGAGACAAACAACTCTGGCATCTCTGGTCTAGGCCACCCACTCTGATCCAGCTAGATATAATTGCCTGGGTTCACCCCCTGCAAGCAATTAGACCCTCTGTATCTGACACTGGCCTTCCAGGCATTTGACTCAGCTGTGGTCTGGCTCTTCCTACCAGCAAGATGCCAACAGCCTCTCGGTTTTATTCAACAAACCCGTTCAACTGTTTCATCACCCACCACGCACAGGAGACTGGGTGGGGCCCAGGCATTGCTCAGGCGACAGATGGGCGCTCCACTATGCCCTGGCATGGTCTCATCCTAGACACCAATGTGGCACTGTCTGCAACACAATCAGCCAAGCTGACGATGTCACCTCAAGCCTACCCCACGTCACGCCTCCCCGTCGCGTGGCCTTGGAGGATGCTGTTGCAGCAATGGATACATCTCACTCTGAGACACAAAGAATAGATCAGGTAGTGGATGCAGTAAAAGCAAAACAGAAGTGCATGAGGTCGACTTCTGTCAACTTTATGAGATGTTGAGGCGATCCTGTTTTAAGGCAACCCAGCCGCCGACCAGGTGTCTCAAGATTTACCCTATTCTACTTCTATGTGACGGGCTCACCTGACTGTAAAAGCCAATTCAAAAATTTACATGAAGGGCTTGTTTCCAACAACCATCTCCTCCCAGCATTGTTCTCTGGCTCCACTCTCCTGTGTGTATCGGCTATGGCTGAGCCCACATCTCCGCCTGTTCTAGGAACTCAATTTGTTGTTGTGATTTTTTTGGAGCTATGCAAACAGCTAGAAATCAGTGCCACCCAAATACTAACTTCGGTTTCGTCTCCTTGGCCACTTTTAAGTAACTCGTTCTTCTCCTCCAACAAGATTCTGATAAGCCAACGGGGCTGGACTAATCTCGGGTCGGTCGTTGGGCATGGATAATTGCTCCAACAAAACATGATAAGGAAGCACCCGGTGTCACTTGGCAATGGACGTGTCTGTGTACTAAGTTAACTGCACAACTCGGAATGTCACCTCGGCATGTGACCGCCTCCCATTCCCCAGGGCTTCCAGTGACTCAGGGTCGCGCCCTGTGGACCGTCGGCCATTTCAACCCACTTCTCCCACATCATAGCAATCCCTGCCCTTGTGCCACACGTGCTTGCTCGCTTTTGGCTTTGCCGCCGGTGACCCACTTGGCCCGAGCCCCTGCTCTACACGCAGCTGTTACCCTTCGTGTCTCGTCTTCCTGGTTGATCTATGCTATCCTCGCGGCCAAGCCTACCAATTCACCAGCATTTAGATTATAAAAACACTGAGATCACCTTAGTAGCCTGATGTAACACAATCTGGACTTTAAACAAATTCAATAATGAGTACCGAACTCCCCCATTATATGAAATATAAGGACAACATCCGTAATGGTTATCTGGGCCTTGTTTCCAAGCAACCATTCTGGCTTGAGAAGTAACGATCATGATGATTATTGCACAATGGACATGGACAAGGGGTCAAGCCCACGATTTCAGGGACACCGCCCTGGTATCAGATCGTTTGAGCCTGGGCCTTGCACGCCCTTGTGGCGAGTCTCGGCTCGGTCACCTGGTTGCGCAGTCAATAAAAAGCTGGGCCGTGAGGCGGCAGCGCGTGGCGTCCTGTCTCGCTGGGCTCTGGGCACAGCCTTTGCAGCAATGGCTAGGAAAATTGTCTTCGCATGTTTTCGCGATTATAGGAATTAATTTAAATATCTGGCCATAAGGTAAAGAAATGAAACATTGGATAGTCGATCAAAGATCTCCACCAGTACCCGGACCTCAACCAGCGACCGTCGCGCCATAAATCGCTCAAACACAGAAAGAAACGCATTAACAAACACGCTATAAATCCGATATAAACATGTTTATGCAACCCCCCCCCCCCCAAACCCTAGGGGTTTGGCAATCACGCCCGCTACAAGATGAACCAAACCATATGTGATAGATTCAGAACATCGGAAGAGATTCACCAGTGGATGCAATATTATGCACCATTACAAACCACAACACAACCCAATCTTTAATTTTTTTAAGTGATTGTGTGCGTAGCACGGAGCTCAACCAAATCACCAAACTGCATGCTCTGACCGATACAGAATGAGCTTTATATCAACCAAATCTAGCAAAAATGACCAAGCACTGGTTCACAATATGAACAAGATGTCATTTGAGATGGGCTTTGACTCAGCAAGGCAAACTGGTTATGGCTCGTTCCCTGGCCACAGCTGTTTCTGTCGTAGTGTTCTCCAAAGGAGACATACACACAGCCTTGGATATCACGTCACTGGGGAGAAGAGTTCAAGACAATATGTTGAGGCAGTGGAAGCCATTAGACAACAAGCAAACCAAGCTGTTTGGAGCATGCTAAAGATAACTATTTGGAGAAGGATAGCCAATAAAAAGGCAAAGTCTTCCAGCAATATAACAGGGCCCTGGCATTCAAACCCAATAAACGGTAACCCAGATGTGCCTCAGTAAGCAAGGTCCTTGGATCAAAGTGACTTGGGAGGCTGGCAGGAATCTGGTCCTGAGCCAGGAGGCCAATGCAGACACACACAACACATTCTGATGTCACCCTCATCAGCCCTAGATAGACACCAAGTAAGCACACTGAGCAGCACAATACCTATAAATATATCTGATATGCACTGAAATAACAGGAATAAAGTTCAAGGTTGCCAGACTTGAACTTGTCAAGGGAGCAGGAGGCTGATCTAGCAACACCGTGATTTTTATAGCACAGACACAACCTGACACCGAGGATGGGCACAGCCAAGGGTTTCTCCACTACTCCCAATGGGAGTGGTGATTGGGTAGCTGCGATCTGCAGCCAATTTAATGAAAATTGCTACAACGGTTCACAATTAGCCAGTAAGTTACCTAGCAATAGGAGCCTCCTTAGCAGGGTTATAATTAATATAAAATAACAAGTGTATATAACATTTTCTAAGGAGGAATGCTGAATCATATCTTTTGTTTGTGAGGTGCATATGCCTTCCCACATTATAAATAGCCCTCGCACATATTTGATGATACCAGCCACAATCAGCCCTGAGAATTATCGCACTGCTACCTGTCGGTTCCGGTACCAACAGCAATGGGTTTTCGATTTTCAGCCAGGCTTCGTGTGTTTGCTGGAAATCTTGGCAGTCACGCCCACGCTTTCTTACTCCCCTACAAACATATGGCCAGCCTTATGCAGACTCCTCCTCCAACATCACTCATCTTCCTGTACCTCCCCTCCTGCCCCTTGTCGGCGGGAGTGGTGGACTCGTCGCCGCCCTCGCTCTTCCTCCCAGCGCCAGTGTCAGGTTTTTTCAGTGGGGGTGGGTGCTCACTTGGTGCCCACACTGATATCCTTGCATCTCTTAAGCCATTCAGTGGGCTTTGCTTAGTCTTGCCCTCCTTCTTTGCTGAGCAATAACTCGATTACTGAAACACATATGTTCACTCAATTTCCAATTCTCCACACCATCACCTCACCAATCTTTATTTCTTGGCCTGCAGCAGCGTTTGAGCCCACCGCCACATGGCTTTCAGTGCTCGGCAGCTGCTTTGGCTGTGGACACTTTGTGTGGCCAGTTCTGGCCGCCCGGGATATCGTTCATGTCGGTCTCCTGACAGCAATCCTATGCTCACTTTTCTGCCTTGTTGGACATGGTGAGTGTGTGGCCAATAGTCTTTACAGATTTCTCTTGGGTAATGACCATGACGATGTAATCCTTCTGGATGTCTCTCACTACTTACCAGTCATTCATAGATCAGGCTTCAACCATTTATATATTCATCGAGTCAGTGCATTCAATTAATTCACACATCAATCTATATAGTCAAAGGATAGAGACAGCCCTATCTCACCACTTCGGTTTGTCAGCAACTACATCATCTGCACTGAGCCGTGTGCATGTGGCTGTGATTCCTTTGCACAGCAGGTTACAGAGGCTCAGCTCACTTCAACTGTCCCAGTCTTGCACCACCACCCAGCTGATAATCATAATGATACGGCTGTCCATTCCTCGCAGCTGACAGGCCTGCATGCAATGCTACCCGATATTGACAGCAATAACCATTTATAGCTAGGGCAATTCAGAGGACTTTATTCCCTCCTTCCATCATTTCAGCACTTCAGATTTGCTCCTGCTTTACCAGGCTTATTTTTAATCTATCACTTAATACTAATTTCATTCACCCCTAATTTCAGCACTTTCCAGAACAGCTAGGGTCAATTAAACATGGTATTGGTTTCCTGGCAGTGGCTTGCAGATTCTAAGTTTAATTAGCCCTCTGCTCAGCCAGCAATCCACTTGTTCTCGGCCTCAGCAGCAATCTCTGCCAGTGCTAGGCAGTGTAAGTGCTTGCTGGTATGGGACCCCATAAGGAGACGCTGAGCTTCAACACACAGATCTTGCCTTCATAATAACCATCACACATGATATGGATCCACAAAAAATCGTCCCAGGCACCTGTGGAGGCTGGTCACATAACGGTGAGGACAGGAAGAGGCAGTCTCAGACTTCTCAGAATGATGAATCGTTCCCAAGGACCCTGAAGCAATACCACCTCAATTCTGCCTCAAGGTTCAGGTAAAGGAAGTGGTCAGGGACCTGCCCTCTCGGCTGAGTGGATATGGGACAAGACAATCCCGCATGCAAAACTCACTGGATTCACAGGTCATTCGCCTGCTGATCATAATTCAACAGGAATTGACTCATCCTGCCCTCTCCATCCTAAGCTTTATCAAATATGAGCGTGAGCAACTCGATCAAAGTTCCTTGCCGACAAAATAAAGCATCACACTGCTCACCAATCATGATTTCCAGCAGGCTCAAGGATTCCGGGACCAGCAGGTCACTGCAAGCTCCATCTGAATTAAACATACCAGACGGGTGTGCATAAAAACTACTCTCAATCCATTGAGCGGCCCTGACGGACTGCAAGGCTGCAGCCGGGCTCTGGCTATAAACACAGTGACTCACACAGCCAAGCAATTCTCGCTGTCCATTTGAAAACAAATCAACATGCTGCCATTGACTTCCAGAGCTAGACATCTGTGCAGTCAGACAGGCACAAGGATGGAGTGATGATGTCACCACCAACCCGCCTGCAGTCAGCCAAGCGCCAACAGGCGCCAAACAACACCAACACAACAGCAATGGCGTGGATCCGACGTCTACTGGCTCACCGGCGCCAACGGCAGCAAGTCTCGGCGCCTTCCACGTGCCAAGCTTAAGCAAACCTTCGCGGCGTCTCGACAACAAGCACGCCCGCTGCAAGGGAGTGAGCAACGCGCGCGTCGATGTCGGCCAGTGGGTTTCTATGGAGGCACCGTGAGCAAGAAATGAACTCTGCCACCCACGGCCACCCGGCTCGAGGAACAAATGCGTCGTCTGTGCACCAGGCTTTGCAAAAATACCCAAAGGCCAATGAACCAGCAGGTTGCCATGGCAACCCTGGACAGCATCTGACACCCGGTGGTGCAATGAGACACTGGGTGCGCAGCCTGGCTCTGGCACCTGGAGCAGCATGGTTTGTGTGGGCCCAGGGCACAGTCACGCCAGCATCTGCATGCACAGCACCTGGATCCAGCCAAGACCCAGCAGTACCGCAGTTTGATGGGACCAGCCACAATGAAGCACACGGCACTGGATTCCGGTACCCGCGGGCACCGAGTGATGACCAATCTCCAGCACATCTATAAACCAGATCCAGATGGTGAAGGGTCACCCATCGCCCGCAATCCACGGTCTACCACCAGTTCACCCCCTTGCTCTCAACATCACAATCATGTCATCCCGATACAAATCACAGCCAGCCAGCCCAGATCCACTTGCTCCAGCCCTCTCAGCAGGTTTAGGCAGCAAGAAACCGCCACAGTCCCCAATGTCAGCACCCAGCGGCTCACCCAGTCGCTCTCTCCCTCACCGACCTCCCTGAGACTACTCAGATCATTGGCCATATCATGGCCATCAGATCACCAGCAGCCCAGCAGTCTGGCTGTTAGGCAGTGAGGGCTCTGGCCGCATGGGCCTGACAACATGGGGCTCAACCAGCAGCAATACCGAGGATGCAAGTCACACAGCCAACAATGCCCCACCAATGAGGCTCTGGGCATTGAGTGCACACAGTTAGGAGCAGTTTTAAGGGTCCTGCAAGACTCAGCTTTCAGCTGTGTGACACATAAAGAAACTGCAGACTTCATAAGCAATGCCCACAACACAAGATTACAGCCAGCCTTCCCAAATTGATCATGCAATCAACAAAAAAACAACCAGCAACCAACCACAAATAAAATAAAGGTCTCAGTAAAGGATAGCATTCCAGTTAACAAGGGGAAAGTAAATGCAAAAAAAAGCAAGTAGTGTGCACAGAGTAAGGGAACTCCTGCAGATGATATGTCAGGGTAGGAGGCAAAGGAGAAGCGAGAGCTTACCCAATAAAATAGAAATTTGGTTAAAATCACCAGCTATCAATCTCTCCCCAAAAGACACAGCCAAAGCACCACAATGGACAATGGTTCATAGAATGGTATCATGAGCCAACTAATTTTATCAAAACACATCCCAGGGAGTTTTGGGGATGGGACATTCCTCCCAATATAAACAACCAACTCTGCCTTCAGGGATAAAGGCCTACAGACACAGTGGAAAGCAGCCTGGCTCAATGAAAAAAACACTCAAGCTCAATTTTAATCAATACAAAGCAGTAGTGACAGTGACACCTGGACTAATGCAACTAAACATATGGTTGTCACATAGCATTCAAACCTCTACAGACCCATCACTTTCACCAATTAAACAACTCCAACAAAAAGCAATATAGACAAGCAAGGCAATAAAATGATGCTTCATAAAATTATTTAAATGATGTAGAAAACCCAGTCCTTAATTCTCAGAATAAAGATACCTAATAGCTAGACCAATATATATACAGCAAGACCTTAAATTAAGGCCAAACTCACCTATGAAGACCCCTTCAACTGTCAACTTAGAGAATTCTTCAATTAAGAGGTATTTGCATGTTCCAGTTACCTCTTGACCCCTGAGCAAATTGGTGTCGGGCAGGGCAGCCTGCAACAGTCAGGAGGCAGTCTCGCTTGAGAGATCTACGCACAGCATTATGATGGAATTCCATCCAGGCAGATGGTTTACACACAGTGGCAGAGTTCTGGGTTGGCAGTGTGATGGGACGTGACTCAATACAATCCAGCTCTGTGAACTCGCGTGACGCATGATCCATTTAAAGAGATGCTGGCCAAGCCACTATCCTAGACCCATCTCAGCCAGAGCCACGGCCTCTGATGGACTTTGACCAAGGGGACAACCACCAGGCACTGACCTCAACACCTAACCCTCTGGGGGCCTCCACACTGTATGGCATCAACTCATCGGTCACAGCCCTGAGCCTGGCAACTCCTCTCTCCTCTACCTAGATGTTCACTGGACACAGCCAGGAGGCACTGGACATGACAAACTGACTAAGTCCTGAGCTGAATAGCATATTGAAAAAGCAAGTTTCTGGAAGTGTTTGCAAATTAATTCCCTCAATCAACAGACTTCATCATGCAGCAATCTTAATTCACTACAACAATAATAGCATCGCATTTACATGGCAGAGGCACCATAATGCAAAGGATTTGCATGACAACTCCAAACTTGGCAGGGTAAGGAGGCCCAGGGCATTGAATAAAGGTAGATGTCTGGGCAGAGGTTCATATTGTTTCGGTCTCAGGGCAAAAACTTCGGCCTGGGCAGCAGTTATCGACCATCAGACCTAGCTAAGGATCCATCTCGCTCATGTCAAGGATCAGAGCAAGAGGCTTCCTCGGGTCCCCAACCACAGATCTCAGCAGGGTTTCCCATTCGTAATGGCAATTTCGTGAGGAATCCACCGTTCTGTACATTTACTGCCAAACCAGTGCCTGCTGAACAAGTTCAGTGGTGAGTGGTTGGGCCCACCAGTACCTGGCCACCTTGCAACTTGCTGTTCATCAGTTTGACGCCTAGGGCATGGCGACAACGGAGATGCAAAACCACAGTGACGCATCCGAACTCAAACTCGTAGCTCACACTTCAGCCAACTGAATTCGGTGCAGGCGGTTGAGCGCTTTTGGTACCATAACATTAAGCCAGCTGGAGCTCAATGACGTCCCCTCCCTCCCCTCACACTGATTTTTCCAGCCATCACCACCTACATGCAACACCACGCACCCATTCTCTCTGCAGTGCCAGGATCGCGGCCCAAACACCCAGGCATTAATTAACACACTCCATCATTTCTCAATGGGCCGGGCTCATGTGCACCCGGCACAGCACCTGCACACATACACCACCCATGAGCATAAACTTCAGCAGAGATTCCCCAGCAGGCTGCTCACTGAGAATGCAGCGGTAGGTCTCCCAGACTCAGTTCTTTCACCCACCAGGATGACCCAGCCCTGATCTCTTCAGGCATATGGTCTCGAGCACCAGTCTGTTGCCAGGGTGATGGGGTGGTTGGGGCAGGGCCTGGGGGCATCACACAATCTGTCCCTGGCAGCACGGTGGTTGGCACACCCACTGTTCAATCCTGAGTCGGTGTCAGAGTCTCCACTCAACACAACAGCCCTGGATCAATCTGTCACAGTTTCACCCAGTGCTCAATCGGCCCCGCCACCGGTTCTGGCAGTCAAGCAACTGAGTCAGTGGGACCTGGTGACACCTGACTGCACACGCAACTTGCTCAAGCTACGCTGTGATGGCAGGTGGCACAATCAACAGGATGATCAAGGACAGGGATTGCAGAGACCATTGAGATTCCATCTCACCAGCATGACACGTACGGTTGACTAATGGACCTGTAGCTAGGATTAATAAACTCTCCTGGCCCCGGGTCTTGGCATGTGGCCGCAATAAAGCGCTCACACACCTGCATACAATTGACAGATCTGGTGGCTGAGTGGTGCTGTGCGCCACCGTTTGTCACACCACCACCAGATTTCCATACCACGCCCTTGTAAGGGGATTTGAAGAACTGATCACACAATTGCCAGGTGGATGGGCTGGCACAACATGATCTGGGTCTGTGGCAAGCCTTCCGCACATGACGGCAGTGGTTGGCCAGTAAAGCAGCTCTGCAGGGTGAACTTGCTCCTGAACCTACTACTCCCATTTAATAAATTTTTAGCAACATGTAAAGGTGGGTTGACAAGTAGATATACACAATAGGCACTGGTGAGTTTTATGAATGAGAAGGCATCACAACACAGGGACCTGGCATTCACGGGTCTACAAACAGGGATGAGCTGTCAGCCACAGGCATGGTTCGCCAGGGGTCCCATTACAAAGCCTGGGCCTCCACAAGCAATCCCCGTGCTCCTCGCGCGCCACCATGTACAACAACCCCAGACAATTCAAGCACTTTTCAGCCATCAATCAACCCTGGAACTCCTCAATGACCTATCAACACAAACAGCCCTGGAAACCTCCAACCAATTCCACCAAGTAGGGGGAACAACACATCGCATGTAATGGAATGACAACT
Organism: Pseudomonas sp. GG8; assembly: GCF_052976945.1. NCBI lineage: Bacteria > Pseudomonadati > Pseudomonadota > Gammaproteobacteria > Pseudomonadales > Pseudomonadaceae > Pseudomonas > Pseudomonas sp. GG8. The sequence goes on along the minus strand of NZ_JBRIIP010000024.1, from coordinate 171 downwards.
CCTCCCCAGCCCCTCTCTGTCTCATAACAAGTAAAAACAAAGAGTAGCATAGTGTACATCACTATGCAAAGCTTCCATCTCATTCAGCAGGGTGAGCAAGGCAGGTAAGGGTGCCAGGCCAGCAGGTGAGCACACACTGATTCAGGGGCTGCATAGCACCTTGTAGCCAGT
>NZ_JBRIIP010000023.1:0-15751 GCF_052976945.1 Pseudomonas sp. GG8 | reverse complement strand
TGGTGCTCTGTTGCTACGCGGCGCCGAGCCTTCCAGAGAAGCAGATCAGCGGGTCGAACTTTCGGCCGGTTGGCTCTCACCAGTCGCCTGATCGCCTGGTTGGAGTGCTGGCGCCAAGAGGGCGAACCAGGCACATGGCGTTGATCGAATGGCTATCATCGGTAGCGATGAAGCATCGAGAACACCATCCGTTCAGGCATTCGGCTTCGCTCAGCCGCGATCCGCAAGAAGTCGACCGCTGGTGCGACGATACGGTTATCCGGCTGTTCCGCTGTACCAGACCGATTCTAGCTGAGCATGCTCGCCGATCACATCAGCAGAACCACAACCTGCTCAGTTGATCAATCCCGAGCATACCCTGCTGGTGGTAGAGCAGTCGTCCGTCGCGAGCAATGGCCTGCTCAAAGACCTTGCCGACGCTATGATTCGGCGCGATCAGACGGTCAACTGGACCTACCGCCACGGCACGAACTGTTCGATGAAACCAACCGCGATGAAGTCACTCGTGGTTTACTTCACATCGCTCAAGGAGCACGCTGGCAATCGCCAGCCTCCGCGCCACGAATGAATGAATCAGTTTGAGAGCATCGATACGTAGATCGTCAACAGACACACCACAGGTTGTTGGATGACTCAAGTCACCAATACGCCTACGAAGCTCTCGAAATTGGCCAGACCGCGAGCTGAAGAACTCCAAGGGTCAATCCCATTGTTCACTCAGATGTGGCAGTAGCAACCCCGGTGGCCTCTCCGTATAAATTGGCTCCCCAGAGCATCGAGCATATGGCTCACAGCATGTTCGCGGCGCACTGATGAGCGCCGGCGGTATGCGCATGTCGCGTTCCTGGGACGGGGCGCTTGTCTGTGGGTCAGCGAATGAGTTTTCAGAGCCAGTGAAAATTGGCAACGCCTGACCGTGCGCCCTGGAAATTCTGGAAAAGTCAGGAACATCGCCCTGGCTTCCCGTGTATTCAACCAGCGGGATGAACTGGTGGCGTCATGCGCGGACGATCCTCGCCTCGCAAGCAACGAACCGTCGCCCTCGCGAGCCTGCAGGCCTCCGGCGTCGGCTGAGGTCGCGCGCCACCGCTTCGTCAGCAAGCTCAGAGTCGAAAACGAAAAAAAGGCGACCGAAGATCGCCAGAAGTGCCTTAGTGCTAATGTACCGAAACGACTGTCACATTTTACTACCGCTCCTGCCAGAGTAGCTTAGGATCAAACCCCAGGCCTCAAAAAACGACCCATAGACCACGGTGAGCAACGCCGCGACAGCCGCGTCTGGGGAGAGTGACAGCGCCTGCAGCCTGCCTTGTAGATGGCTGGACCGCCAAGGTGACGGTGGGGAAATTAACCAGATAAACCACCACCAGGACAACCACGGCAGCGCTAATAACTGATCTCAAAAACGGGAGGAGAAGCGGCGGTGGAGACTCGGTTTACCCTCGAGCTACTCCTGCCATCGGCAGCATGCTGGAAAGCCTTGCGCACTTCGTTGAGGCGCTTGTCATTGAGGTCGTGCGTGCGTTCGGCGCGTTCAGCGCCCAAGTCTATCAATTTGTCGTCTCGCCGTCGTCTCCTCTTCGCTCGGGGATGCTGCCGATAATGCGGGTGACGGGCAGTTGGCGTGGTGATCTGCCTTCTTCACGACAAAACCGTGGCGGGTGACCAGGCATCCCGAGGACCTGAAGAGCGTGCAACAACTCGAACCTCTACATCCACCCATAAGCCCTGCCTTAGCTCATCATCATCAACGCACCCACTCACGCAGGTGCTCAGCATTCGATGAATCACCGGAACGGCCAGCGGTTCTTCCTGTGCATCCTGATGACCTTTGCCGCGTTGCCGTTCGCGCATAACGCCGCCGCTATTCCGGACATGCGGTCATCTCCGGATGGCATTCGCGGGTGGATAGTGCTTTCGACTGAACTGGGCATATCTCGGCACCGCAGCAGATTTGGCCTTTGCTTGACAGGATAAGCTGCCAAGGTAACTGGCACTGCACTCCAATCATTGGTGGCAGCATCTGTGGTTGTTCTCCTTCTCCAGCAAGTGTCGGCTGCGTTCGTCGACTTGAGCCGCTTCCACGACGCAAGACTGGACTGTGTCCCAGCCACCAATCCCTTTGCACAACCCCTGAGGCCGCTCCAATAAAATTCCAGCTGTTTAACAGGGGCGGCTTCCGTTTGGGCACCCTCATCCGTTAAGATGTCGGCTTCTGGCGGATGCCGGCGGCATAGCAGCAGATTCGACCCGGGCAACACTCAGTTGGTCAGCGGCCGAGCCGGCTGGATTTCCAGCGCGTTTGTGGCGCAGCCTTCCACATCTACAAGGTAATCTCCACCATCACACTCGCAATGCACCGCTTACACATGTACGCTTCACCCAGTGACGTGATCACGCGCTTTCGGAAAGCTGGAAGATGACCGTACGCGAAGTCGAGCAGCATCAACGGCTTCTTGGTCTACCACGGCCTCAACGCCCAAGTGGACCTCTAGCCTGCAAAATTGCAGTATCGAGACTAGTAGGTTCACTTAGCCTGTAGGCTTTTGTCACGGACAAGATCGATCCGCTCCGCCTGGTTTCTGGCTGGTTCCCGCCGCTCGACCGCGCCGCCAGTTGCCGTCCTGGCTCTGTGACCCTGGAGGAACTCGTCGCATTTCACCGCCATGCTCACCAATCCCACATCACCGCGAAGTCACTGCTCGGCACTGCCTCGCGGAACTGCTGGCGGCGGAAGTCCACCTGGGTCGAGCAGCTCGAACCATCTGGTCATCGCCAATTGCTGTCTGGCCGCGCCAATCGAGTGCTGATCCTGGTTCCGGAAGGCCGGCGCCGATGGTAGTTGGGGAGGTGCGTCACCATTTCGACCTGCGGGTCGTGTTCGACGCCGAGCGCTTTATGGAAGACAATGCCAGCGACCTTGAAGAACACGCAACTGGCGCTGGTCGCGCTGGAGTGGCTGGTGGCGGACGAACGGGAAAAGGCCCAAGACGCGCTGTTTTCCCGCTCGCTGGATTTCTGGTGGTGGACGAAGCTCACCACTTGGTCTGCGGCATGAACAAGCAGGCCCTGAAACTGTTCGTCGGTCAGCAGTTGGCGCAAGGTGACCCAGGCGCCTTCTTGTGGCCGCCGGACGGCGACGTCAGCCGCTTCGCTCGTCTGCGCCTGCTCGATCCGGATGCCCATGGCGGGGGCGCCGGTTACGTGCAGACGAATCGCCTGTGGCGGAGGCCGTGCCGAGGAGTTGCTCGATCAGCATGCCGCCTGAGAGCGCACCGAAACCATGGCACGGATTTCTGGCGATTGAAGGGCGAAGCCCTGCTGGGCGCGGTGGCTGACAAGGCCGATGCCGGAAGCCATGCACGCCTGATCCGCGAATTGCTCGACCATGTTCGGCACCGGCCACGTGCTGTTCGCGAACACCCGGCTGCCGGTGCAAGGCTTTCCAGACGGATCGCCCTATCCACTGCCCTGCCCTACCGAATACCTGGAATTGCCGGTGGGCGAACATGCCGACCTGTACCCGGAAGTCAGCTTCCAGTCGCAGCCAGACGTGCACTGAAGACGCTGGTGGCGCTTTCGACCGCCATAAGCTGTTGATGGGACCTGGAAGATGCTGGAGCGCGTCGAAGTGCTGGTGATCTCCTCGCGCCGAAACCGAATCAACCTGGAGGACCGGCTGCACGTGGCTCGGTCTCCACCGCCGTGTTCCACGAAGGGATGAACATCGAACGTCATCGCGCCGGCGGCGTTCGCCGATGAAGAGTTTCCGGCGCAAGAAGTGCTGATATCTCGGAAATCGGTGAGCGAAGGCCGCAACTTCCAGTTCGCCCGCCACCTGGTACTGTTCGATCTGCCGCGCAACTTGCTGGACGAACCGATAGGTCCTGCTCGACCGGATCGGCCAGAAGCACATCATCGGCGGCTGGTGCATGCTGAAACCCGGCCAGACGCGTATATTCCCAGTGGTGCTGCCAGCGTCGAACGCCTTCCTTGAGAATGCTGCCGACCGGGTGGCTCATACAGATCAGCGCCTGCTGCCGCTGGAAAGTGGCGATGACGATGAGGTCGGCGGCCTGGTCGACGCGGCACCGAGGAACGCATCCGCCTGGAAGGTGAACTGCACAGCGGTCGCGACCCGATTGCTGGAGCTGACTCTCGGCGGTGCTGGCGAAGGTGGCGGCACTGGTGGCGATTGTCGACCCGGACGATCAGTTCGCCTGCCGATCTACATGGAAACCCTGTTCGACGCCTTGGTATCGACAGTGAGGACCATCCGGAAAACGCCCTGATCCTGAGCAGCGAAACCTCGACGCCAGCTTTCGCTGGGCGATGACGAAGGCGTGACCATCACCTACAACGCGATGGAGCACTGCTGCATCGATCATGCGCAGTTCATCACATGGGAACACCGGCTGGTGCAGGGAGAAGATCATGGAGCTGATGGCCGGTTCCATGGGCAACACCGTGGCGCCTGATCAAGAACAAGGCGCTGAAACCGAGCACCGTGTTGCTGGAACTGCTCTACGTCGTCCGAGATCGTCTACGCCTCGCTGGTCACTGATGGCCTTCCTGCTCCAGCGGCATTGCGCTGCTTGCTCGATGCCGATGGCAACGATCTGCTTTCGGGGCCATCTTCGTTCGTGACCTTCAACGAGCAGCTGAAAGCGTACCGCGTGCCAGCGCCAACAAGGTCACCCAGGCGCAGCGCGATGTGCTCAACCGCAGAGTCAGATCGACGGCGAAGGCCGATCGCGCCGAAACCTGCGCGCAGACCATCAGGCTGAGCGCCGATGACGGACTTCGCCACCAGACCGACGAAGAAGAACTGGCGCGCCTGACCTACAAGCAGTGGAATTGGGACGGTACCGCGACAGCGGGAGCTGTAACGGATCACGCTGCGTGAACAACACAAACAGGGCCTGGCCATGCTGAAAAGAGCAGCGCTACATCGAAAGTAAATTTCGGTATTGGTCGCCCGTTGATCTTGTAGCTGCTTGAACGACAAAGCCCGCCTGATGCGGGCTTTGTCGGCTCAACCGCATGACTGGCGATTGAGCTGGCGCCGCTTTCGCATCGACCGAAGGGGGTGCTTCCAGCCATCACCGCAGGCATATCCGGCTGGTGCAGGGCCGCCCACTTTCATCCGCTCGGCGTCTTCGACGAAGGCGCGCAACGCCTGGAGGATGAGGACGACAGCGTCCAGGACAGCGCCCACCGGAATACGGATACATCGCCTTCGTGCAAGCCATCGGCCTTGAACACTTCGCTGGTGTTCCAGGACAGCGCCGACGACGTCGCCGAATGGGCGAGATCGTGGACGGCGGATCCGACTGCCAGCCAGCCCAGAGCCCTCGCCTGCAACGATCTTCGACCCGGCGAGGAGCAGGATGGGCAGTTGCTGCCCAGCGCCAGCTACGACCACATCCTCGATAGCCGTGTAAGCGCATGTGTGAAGCTGCAGGAGACCGGCGGCCCTGAACACGCCAGCAGACGAGGCCTGTTCAATGCGTCCAGATGCAGCACGTACCCCGTAGCAATAGCCGCAACCGGCCATCCTGACGGCGGCAAACAGCAGGCGTACGGTTGGCAAGCGCTGATCAAGTGAAGTGCGCAGCAGAAGGGTCCACCAAGAACAACCCCGTCACACCCACGATCAGCCCGGTCGCCATCGCCGGCGGCATCCTGCAACGGCAACGGGAATCGTCGCCTACGACCTGGGCGCCATCAACGGCCTGCACGCTGGTGGCGAAGGTTGAACGTCGCGCCCACCGAGATACCCGCGCGAGGTCGAATGGGTGACCTTCAGCAGATCGGCTGTTCGATTCTGGAGATCCGCATGCTCGGCGGCGCGCTGGGCTGGGATCGAACGTGAAGTTCAGCGAGAACGGGGTACTGCGCGATGAAGACGGCGCGCGCCAACTGCAATACCTGGACCAACGCACCGGTGGTGAAAACGCCGATACCAGCCCCAGCGGTCAGCCAGACATGAAACGCCGTATTGCGACGGTGGGGCCAGAATCCATCCGATCGGCAACTGACCGCATTCTCGTAGCTTTCGCTTCGCCGATCAAATGCCCATGCGCACCAGCAGGAACGCCCAGAAAACTTAACCGGCCGTTGGCCGCTGTCAGCCCGCTCCACACCGCCAGGCCCAGCCCCGTTGATTTGCGCCGCGAACCAGTATCAGCTATCCCGACCTGACCAAGGTGCAAGGGCAATGGCCACGACAGGTGAATCCGGTACCGATGATGCCGATCTGAAAATCGCTCCGATGCCATTCCATGCGGGATTCGCTCGATGATGATCGCCGAAGGGTGCGGTCAAAGAGATCTGAACAGGATTTGTCCGGAACAGCAACAAATGCGCCAGGCATTCTCCGCTTTAGTTGGTTTCTCATGTAAGATGCATGTCTTCTTATTCAATTTGCTTTCGACAACCGACAACGAGCTTCCCGGCTTACAGACCTATGCAGCCGAGCCTGAACTCCAGATCTCGAACCCACAACACAACTGTCTGTGAACATTTCGTCACGCTGATCGGGGGTAATGGCCGGGCCAGCAGAACACCCCAACCCCGGAGCCCGACAGCCTGGTGACCAGGTCGGTTCCCGAAAACCTGTTGACCAAGTCCTTGACAAGCCCTCGTGGGCGCGCATACATTCCTCTGCCGACTGGCGTACACCGTGCACCACGACATTCGCAACTACTCGGATCTTAAGATACCAAATACGTCGACGCCTCGGGTGGCATCCCCTTCAATTGGCTGCGACACTGTGAAACTGGTCATTTTCTTCTTCTCTGATGGCCCGAATAACACTAGTCAGCCACCATCCTCCAGGCATATGGCGCACGATGACGGAACGATCCCGGCCAGCACGAGCATTGAGACCGTATCTCTACCTGTCGCCGCGGCAGCTTCAGTTCCGCAGCCATTGCCAGCGCACCAGTACCTGTGTCCACGACTGTCGCTCGACATCATCATCCTCGATAATGAACGTCTGGTGGTTTTCCCGCTTCGAATTCACGTCGATGACCAAGACGAATACATCGAGACCGACGGTTTCGTGGTCTGCCTGATCGGCCTGGGTGGTTTCCAGGTCGACCTTGCGCTGGATGTCGCCGAGTTGGTGTACAGCACGGAAACCTGCTGACCAGTTCGGCGATGAAGACCATGCTGGCAGACGAAAAGGTTCAGGCCGAGCCCGCTGATCGTCGACCTCCGCCTGGTTCAAAAACGAGTCCAGCAACCGGTATTCCTGGTCGAGCCGCTGGTGATGCTGGTGGGTGACCTGGACATCGCCGGCATCCGCTTCTCCCGCAAGGGGCGAAAAGGCGGCTTCGTCAGATGAACTTCACGAAATCGAAATGGACCTGTCGAATTTCCTTGAGCAGCGTGACATCCACGAACTTGTCGGTCAGTACCTGGCCAAGATCATCCTGAACGAAGACACGCAAAACTACCGGTTCCCGACTGGAAACTGATCCACTCGTCCCTGATTGATCCTGCGGATCGAGGCGGACGGGTCGCCCTCTCTTCCTGTCTCAGCGCCGGCAGTGGCACCCAGTAGGCATGGCTCCGAACTAGGCCTGGCCCAGCCATTCTGGTACATGAACAAGTCGTTTGGAGCACCAAACCGATAGGATGAAAACAACGGCGACAGTGGCCGCTCCTTCGTCTTTGAACCTGTCGCCGGCGGCATCTGCCCTCCTGATTTCGCCCCGCAGTGAAATGTCCGAGAAGCCCTGCACATCAACGCAGAACCAACTTATATGCAGGTGTCTCCACAGAAGATGCAGATTCTTCTCTACAACTCAAACAAACAGCAGCAAACCGTCATGGGCATGCTCATTCCATGGAACGCGATGATGCTCATCTCCAGCGACGTCACTGTGTTGCACCCAGAGGCCGATGGCAATATCGAGAACATCAACAGTGACGACACGCAGTGGAGAGCGACCGATGCGTCTCTGAGCAATTTCAACATTCTGACACACCACGATCACCACTGACTACAACAAACTCTCCGTCGGGCCGGATCAACGTCGAAGCATTCGCCTGGATGCCAACGACTTGTTCGTCGGTCGCGGCCAGTGTCGCGATTGCCTACGCAGATCCATAATACGGAAAGTACCGGCGCGAGTTGTCGGACAAGTTGAAACTGTCGGAGAGAACGGGCACAGCTGAACATCGACGACCTGTTCTCCCGCTCCATCGACCTCACACTCGACGACCCAGCCATCGAAGGCATCGGCCTGCTGCGAACGAGTCAGGAACAAGTTGTCGCGGCGCTGGAGCAGTCCGGAGAAGGCCTCCGGCTATGACGCGGCGGCCCTGCACGACCTGCACTTCTTCGAGAATTGTCGGTGGATCGTCGATGATTCCAGAAGAGCTACAAACTGTTCTACATCGACCTGAACAGGCTCGAAGAACTCCTTCGACAGCCTGTTCCCGATGCCCGCTGAAGCGCTATGCGTTGGTGATCGGCGCCTTCGGCCAACCTGCTGGGCCCTGATGGCGAAAGCCCCTGCCTGTCCGATGACCTTCCTGGCTGCTGGTGGCGAGTCGTTTGCCACGTCGAGCGCTGCTGGCCGAACCGATACCGTTTCGACGACACACTGGACAACGCCGTTATCCAGTTCATCAGTAACAGCAGCTCAACGAAGGTCATGACGCTGTCGACGGATGCAGAGCCCCGGCGAAGTCCTCGACGCCAGCTGGACGCGGATCAAACCGATGTACGAGAAGGATGCCCGCGAGCTAATGAGCAGCAAAATCCAGAGCGTCTGGATGGACGACATGCACCTATACCACAATCATGAAAGCAGATCAAGATGCTGGCGAAATTTACCGTCGCCGCATCGGCCAACGCCAGGGTCATTTTCGCTGACCGTCACGGGCAAAACTGACGCTGACCTAATTCATCAACGGCCTGCTGCCAATGGAATACACCTATCTGCGGCTGTGGGGCAGGCTTCCGGCAATGATGAACCCCATGCCTCCGGAATAGCTCCGAATTCAATCAGATACGCTGGCACTTCACCATGCTTATCGCTCAGTTCACTACACTCACCAGCCATTACACCGATCGAGCGTCATCAGACCTCACCTGTCCTAGATAGATGCCGAGGCGCCGACGGGACCGCCAAGGGGTGGATCGCACTCAAAGATCCAGCGCATGATTGGCGAGGCCTTCCTAACCCCTTGCACGGCGCGGCCGGGGCGGCCTTCTCTGGCCTGGTGGAGCCCGCGTTGGTGCGGAATTCCAAGGAGGGCTCGACACCCACGACGGCACGCGCAAAAGATGGTTCCGGTGGGGATTGATACAGCACTAGCAGGCATTAGCATGAAGTTGCTTCTTCGTCATGGGTTTCACCGGAGAATTCGGCGCAATCGCACAATTTCGACAGACAAACCCAGATTTAGTGGTTGATTGCACAAGGTTACAAAACGATGGGGGTGCGGACGGACATGTGCAGCTCGCATGCTCAGAGAACCATCGGCTTCTGTCTATCTATTCAATCTCCTCACAGACATCATCCGGTTTTGCCCCCATCGCATTTTCAAGCAGCAAACAACTTCCACTCTCTCACCAAATAGCCAAAAAAGGAGATAACCAGCATTTTCTAATCCGGTCCTGCAGGCTTTCACACCCAGGTTGTAAAAATAAAAACACAAAAAATAGAAGCACGTCAAGACTGACTAAGGGTACTAGCAGATTTCCAAGCTGTTTGCACATCGCTTATCACGGGTTGCAGCAGTTCGCTGCAGATCTGCATCATCGGTGCTGGCCGGCCCTCAACGGTGCTGTTCCAATACGGCAATACCGTCAGTGGCGCGAATGGCCGTCGGCAAATGGGTACAAGGCGGCGTTGACGGCAAGAACTCGAAGCTATCGAATACGACGATGCCTGTGATCCGGAGCAAGCGGTCGCGGTCGCCAACGAAGTTCGTCAACGATGGCGTGAAATTCGTTGTGGGCCACCTGTTGTCCGACTGGGCTCAACCGGCTTCGGACATCTACGAAGACGAAGGCATCATCATCGTCCTTCAGCACTTACACCCCGGAAATCACCGCACGTGGCTATAAAATGGTCTTCCGCACCATTCGTTCTGACAGCGCCAACCAGGGCGGCATCCTCGCTGATGTCGTCGAACCGGAGAATTCGTTGCTGTCGTCCATGACAACAATCAGGTGAAGGTATCGCGACCGCAGTGAAGAAACCCTCGAAAGCAAAGGCGTGGAGGAGCATGGCCCTGTCGCGAAGGCATCAACGCTGAACAAGTTCAGTGGATGATCGCGAAGATGAAGCAAGCCAATGTCGACTTCGTTTCTGCGGCAGCTACCACCCTGAAATTCATATGATAGCGTAGGCGAAGAGAAAGGCCTGAAAGCCGGCTTCATGGGTCCAGAAGGCGTCAGTGACCCGTACCAGGGGTGAGCCGGATGCTTCCAGAGGCCTGCTGGTGACATCCTAGAATCTTTTCCAACCAGTCCTCCGACAAGGCACTGGTCGAGCAGCTTTTGCAGCAAGACCCACGACGGCCCGTTCATCTACCAGCTCCGCAGCATAGATGATCGCAGACGGCATATAGAGAACGCCGAGCAGACGCACGAAGTCGTGTCGGCGATCCGTGAGGCCTGCGAGACCCAACTGCATCTGACTTTGATGGCGGAGGGCAACCTGGAAGACTTCAAGAATCATACACCTAGCACGACAACAAGAAACAGAAGCCGCTGAAATAACCCGCACGCTGTGAGCTGGCCGAGACCCCGCCTGGTCCCGCAGTGGGCTTTGTTTAAGGTAACGGAAGAGCGCTGCGCTATAGCACCTACTCCTCCTCAAATCTTGAAACCGTCACCAGTGATTCACTGGGCTCACGTGGAACATTAGAACAGTGCAAGCGCGCGAGCGGGAAACGACTTCACCAGTGGAACACTACGTAGGTTTTTCAGAGCACTGTGATCCTTAGATGATATATATCACTTTTTTCCAACAGCTGATTAATGGCCTGACCATTCAGCAGGCTGAGGCCTTGCCTTCAATTCACAATCAGCTCTCAGGTAACACAATCATCGCCATCCGCAATTCATTCACACAGGGCAAGATGTTCGTTGATTCGTTGCATACATCCGTCGTGCATCGCCATCGCCGGCCTGACCATCTAGTCGGACGGCTTCCAGTTGCTGATCACACATTCGTCGCGAGCACGTCATTAGCCATTTCTACGGCTACGCCATCAACATGTTTGCCTACCGCCCGTTGCGCGGCAGCAACCGATTGATCCTCCTGTCAGGTACTTCAGCCATCGGGATGTCGATCTTTCTGCAAAACACGGTTTTGCTCTCTGAGACTTGGAAGAACGAATCGATCCCCAACTTGATCCTGGGCAACTTCTCGTCTTCGGCCCCACCAGTACCCATGAGGTGGTGGTTTCGTCATGCAACTCTGATTTTCAGCTATCGTCGCCCTGGTCGCCATGCTCGCGCCTGGCGCTCGATTCATCTTCGGCGCTTCATCTAGGCCGCGCCTGCGCGCCTGCGCTGGACTACATCCAATTCGCCAACCTGCTCGGTACAACCGCCAACCATCCTCATGGCCCTGACCTTCGTCATCGGTGCCGCGCTGGCTGCGGTCGCTGCGGTATTGCTCGGCATGGAATCCGGAGTGATCAACCGCAACACCAGTTCCTCGTCGAGGATCAGCATCCCCACCGCCGGTATTTCCTGGGCGCATCGGCAGTCTTTGCGGCACGATGATCATCGTATTGGGCGTAGCTGAAGCCTTGGTGCCGATGTTTTCGGCGACCAATACAAGGATGTGGTGGCCTTCGCTCTTCTCGTCTTGGTGCTGTTCGTCCGGCAAGCCCGCCCTGCTGGCCGTCCGAGGAGGTTGAAGAGGTCGCCCAGGAATCTTGCGAGGTGGCGAAGTCAGCGCCTTGCTGGTGCTGGCCATCGCCCTACCGATCGGCCTCAAGCTGGAAATCGTCGGCGTCAATCTGGCTGTCATTGGCGCCCACACCGCGACCTTGTTCGCCAGTACGCCTGCGCTGTTGCGGTGCTGGCGGATCTGTCCGCGACCTGCTGCGCCACGGCCTGGCGTTCGACGCCAGCGTCCCGCTGATTCCAGCCAGGCCAGCAACTTCCTGACCCTGCTGTCAGGCTGGAGCTGGGTGGGCTTGTAGCCGCTCAGCTCTGGTGGCGCTAGTCACCGTGTTACGGCTCGCGCGGCGCGGTGGATATCGCTGGCCTCGTCCTTGTCGCTCTTTGCGTGATGCTCGGCCTTGGCCTCGAGAACATCGTGGTCGGTCTGGCCCGTCTGCTCGGTCTGGGTATGTCGTTGCGCCGTCGGCGCCTGCCCTGCCCTCTTGCTGCGTTGCTCGGCTTTCGTTTCTGGATCTGCTTTGCCGATTGCCGGATGATGTCGACGCTGTTCTGGTTCTCTTCCTCGGTTTCCCAGTCGCTGCCATCATACCCTGACAATGGTGACCGGTTTCCGGCGAGATCATCCATCTGTTCCTCGTAACCTGACCACCTTGCCCCGGTGGCCCGAAGCAGCATGAGTAGCATCCCGAAACGGACCCTATTCGGCCTGACGTTGGAGGACGAGGCTCAAGGGCGTGCAACCTTCTGCACGAGGACCCTTCATCGCCTACAGCTCGGTGAACAAGATGATCCTTCTCTCGGCCGCGCCTGTTCCTGGCCCTTGCTGGCGTTGTTGACCCATGCGAAGGGCTTCCTGCACATGCCCATTGGTCGTCCTTGGGAAGCCTTACGTGAAGACGAAATCGCCTAGCGCGCTGGTGAGCCGACGTCGAGCTTGGGCTTCGCCCTTGGCTCTTGTTTTCCAGTTTCACATCACCTTCCACCACTACAAAACCGTAACATCATCATAACCCTTGATCGGAGTCGCAATCATCGCCAGATCGTCGTCTCGAAAAATGACTGGCAAACTTGGAGTAATCACGCACATAGTGTTGTCGTTCTCATTGTGCCTGAATTGATACATAAATTTAAAGATGTATGAAATTTACCAGAATGTTGATCAGCGGCTCTGTGATCGTGCCTGATTGATCGTCTGGCATCACAAGATTATTTTTGCTCCCCATCCAGACGTCAGGTATTGTCGAGAACTGTCAGACAATAACCATCCCATTTGTCTGCAAATAAGCAGCATGTTGCATCTTCTCGCTTTGGCGCTCTTTCTCGCAGTGTCGATCCACATCGGCCTAACCGCTAATAAAAAACAAGTAATTGATGATTTTCGTAACACGAACGAGACCACAAAACCACCGTATTCAACTATGCCTAACCCGTTGTACCAAACCCACGGCGGGCAGCGTCCTGCTCGACGGCGAAGCGATCGAAGGCCTTACCGGCCATCAGATACGCAAAGGCGTGGTGCGTACCTTCCAGAACGTGGGTCTTTGTTGAGGAAATAACAGCAGTGGAGAACTTGCTGGTTGCCAGCCCTGGTCACCTGGTACGCCATTTCCTGGCAGGCCTGTTGGAAGCCCGGCGTCCAGGAGGCGAGCGTGAGGCGATCGGATGCGCGGGGCGCTGGCTGGAGCCGTCTGACCTCAGGTGCCGGGGCAGGGCAGGTCCACACCTGGCTTACAGTGAGCAACACCATGCTGGGAGGAATCGCCCACTACATAATAACCACCACACATCCTCATGCTCAGCACCAGCCACCCATCTAGAACCACCACGAAACCGAAGACTTTGAAGGCATCAGCATGTAATGAGCACAACACCATGTTGCTCATCGAACACGACATGAGCTGGTTCATGAGCCCTCTCCAGCCTGTGTTGTAATCATGGGGCTCTGCCTGGCAGACAGGCACACCTGCAGATTCATGATAATCCTGAAGTAATCAAAGCCTACCTGGGGAGGCTGGCAAATGTAAAGATTGGAAAACATTCCACAGCTTGGGTGAGGACCTCACTCGGCAACTGGCTCAGCCTAATTCATGAGCAGGTCACCCTGATTAGTGCCAACAGTTCCAGCAAATGCCTTTGTTCTTCATCTGGCCAGCAGGTTTCTGCATCCACACACCTGCACAGCAGCAGCATTTCCTACATAAAGCAGCAAAAGACTGGTCGGCCTGGACTTTTCAGGAGACACAGGTCTAAGTCCTAAAAGCATGGCATCATGCCCCAAAGAGCCACCATGTTCTTGGCAGGCTGACCAGTTCCTGAGAAAGAACCTGGCCATGGGCAGAGTTCTTAAGGCAAAAGACAGACTGTGGGAGACCAGGTATTGGATAGAGTTTTTTTTTTTTTCTTCACCTGTTTCCCACGCCTCAAAAGAACACTTCGATCTGACACAGAAAGAACAATGCCTAGTGTTCCAGCGATAAGCAGCAGAATGCTGCCATGTGCAAGAGCCATCATGATAAAGAGCAAACCCAAGCTGTCTGCTCGACGACGTTCCTGACTGACACGATCCATCAATTTTAAAGAGCGGTTTCAGATGATTGTTGAACGATTTCGTGATGATCCATCCATCTTGTTCAACGCCAAAGCAGGTTGCTGAAATAGCAGCATCTACATACCTGGAGAAGCACCATGTCGTAGTGCAAACCGGTGAAGAACTGCTCGTCGATCCGAAAGTGCAAATCCTGCTCTTTTTCAGCCTCCACCTTTCCTTCAAAAAAAAAACGGCCTGCGGCCCTGTTTTATGCGCAACGCGCGCTCGGACACTTCTCTTCGAGCCGTTCCAATGCGGTGCTGCTGCGCTCAACCCAGCCCAAGAGGTAATCCGCTGGTCAAGTAGGGCAAGCCGCCTTCGTCGGGATCACCGGATCCCGACGGTGAACTGCGTGCTCTTGATCATCGCGCAGCAGCAGGTCGGCGACCGTCATAGATCTCGGCATGCACCATGTCGGAAGGCAGTCGCGCTCTCCTCCGCCCAGCCAGGTGCGCCTCTCGACAGGCTATAGTGGTTACTCGTAAAAGGACCGGCCAGCGTGCACCGCCTGAACATTGTTGATCGTCGGCCCACTCCTCGCGCCCTTGTCATCGCTGTCGCAGCAACAGTCCCGCTCGACGCCATGGGTGCGCTTTCGGCTCCCGCAACGCTCAAGATCAGGCCGGGCTCGCACAGGTCAATTCCTGCATGGCCAGCAGCGGTTTGGCGACCACCAGCGCTCGTCGCTGCCTACACTGAAGCGAATCGCCAGGTCGATCCGACGCGGTGCAGGTGCGCGAACTCATCTGTAGCTGGTCGACACTCCATCGGTCTTGTTGGGAAAACTCAGTCGGCGAACCTTCGAAAAACGTTTCGCCAACGACGCTGGCACCGTAATCCGCACCGCACCGGACACTTCATCCTGCAAGATGGGCCAGTGCTTGCCGGGCTGGCTACGACCTGTGATCAGCGCCCTGGCTCGGGCAACAGGGCAGACACCGCTGCATGGCTGGAACAGACACGTGGTGCGATGCAGCAACGCGCTTGGTCAACTCGTTTCCAGAAACTTGATGCGCCTGGACAACTCCACCTTTGTTCCGCCGACCGTTGCGCGGGCCAAGGTAAAACTGCCCGCTGGAATTCCAACGGCAAACGCCGCCAGATCATCCATTTCACTCATAATACTTGAACACAACAAAGGGAGGCTGCAGCAGCAAAAAAAAAAAAAAAAAAAAAAAAAAAAAAAAAAAAAAAAAAAAAAAAGAGAGAGAGAGAGAGAGAGAGAGAGAGAGAGAGAGAGAGAGAGAGAGGAAGAGAGAGAGAGAGAGGGGGAGGGG
>NZ_JBRIIP010000022.1:0-10412 GCF_052976945.1 Pseudomonas sp. GG8 | reverse complement strand
GCAAAAGTCGTTGAGGCTCGAGGTTTCGCAGCTCAGCGTCTTCGGCAACTGCAAGAAGTCCCGCCTGTCTCGACGTATCGCCGAGCTGAAGATCACCTGAGCGCGGACCTGTGCAACGCGCGACGCGCGAGCTGTCGCTGACGGCGGTTGGCAAGCGTTCTGCGGCGTTGCCAAGCTATGTTGCTCGAAGCGGAAATGGCCGATGAAGCGGTCGCGTCACTGTCGAGCAAGACCTCGCGGCCAGCTGCGGTCCTGCCGGTCGGTTTAACGCCATTTGAGATATTGGCCGACGTGATCGCTCGTTGGCAGATCACCACCAGGTCCAGCTGGAAATGTTGCTGGTCGATCGACGTGTCGATCTCGTGAATGAGCGTGATTCGCGCTTCCGGGTGCGCGACATCGGCGATGAAGGCCCGGCCTGATCGTCGCCGACTGGCACCGGCTCTCGCTCTCGTACGTCCTCACCCATGTTGCTGGCCGTGTCGTGGGTCCACCTGGACCTGGCAAGCCTGCCGGTCCTCGGCGCTATCGAGGCTGATCGGATGGTTCACTACGATCTGGTCCACAGCAGCAGCAGCGATGTGAAGTAGGCGAAGTCACCTGGCCGTCGAATCGTCCCTATCCGCGAAAGCACCGTCTGGTGACCTTGGGTTGACCATGTTGCCGATGATGAACTGCCGTGAAGAAGTGGCTGACGGTCGTCTCGTTCAGTTGCTGCCCGATTCGTCACTGCCAGAGCACCTGCAAGCGGCTTGCTCAGCGGCGCGGCATGCTTCCGGCGGTGAGGGCGTCGATTGATGACCATCAGCAGCGCGTCCGCTGATGACTTGCACGGTCATGATTGACTGCCACCGATGAGGAAGGCGAGGATGGAATCCTCGAACAGTGCACAGTTTTGCCTGCAACTGCCCGGTGCTGCACAAGGATGCCGATGGGCGCGCCAAGATGTTTTCAGTCGCCACGGACAGATGTTCGCCGTGCTTGATCCGCAGCACCAGGCTGTCGTTCATAGGTGCCGAGCTGTTTCTGGGTTATGTCGATGAGCAGGGTATTCACCGCGCCCTATCTGGCGCATCATCTGGATCAGCGTTGGCACCACCCCTACCCCTGAGCGACAACAACGAGTTGCGCGATCTGCTGACACGCTCGCGTCGAGTCGTGGTATGGCGGTTCGCCGAATCCGACGGTTGGTTTGAAGGTGTTGGTGGAAGTAGGCAGGCCAGGAGAATTGTGCCTTGCAGAACGAAGAGGTCGATCCAGATCCTGATGCAGCATGACGATCAGCCAGAGCACGACTTGATAGAGAGTTGCCGGTTTTGTGCCGAAAGCGTGCTCTGCCAGCAGGCCGGCCAGCCGCCCAGCAACTCGACGCCATCTGCAGGACTTCTCCGGCGTGCGCCGGCCCGTCGTCCGGGCCCTGTTTTATCGTGCCGTATGAGAGAAGAACGCCAGCAAGCTCGTCGCTGCGTGACCCGCTGGCAGGGATCGCCGAAACGCCCCTGATTGCCATCGACAGTGCGCCGAAGCCTGGCAACGCGCGCAACCAAGAGGATGGAGAGCTGACCGACATGCTGCACCAACTGTTCCAGCGGCATCATCGGCGCCCGCTTGCCCCTGTCCAGACGTTCCTTGAGGACTGCGTGCGTTATTCCATAGGTCTGATCCTTAAGCAGCCGCGGAGGACCAGTCGATCCAGCCAAACTGCCAGGTCCGCCAGAATCACCAGACCGAAAGCGATCCAATACCAGCAAATACCGCATAGGTACTCGGTGGAGATGAACTTGGCACGCGCGCCGAACCGCGATCATGGCGAGATGAACAAGGTCGCGAAACAGATGGCAATCACCGGCAGATCATCGTGCTGAAACAACATACGGTGTAGCGCGCCGAATAGACCGCCGCACCGACCATGGTTGGCATCGCGAGGAGAGCAGCGAGGACTCGGTCCTGGCCTTGCGTGACACAACAGCAGCCGCCGATGATGGTTGCGCCAGAACGCGAGGTGCACGGGAATCATCGCCAGACACTGAGCACAACCAGCTTGGCATCGACCCAGGTCGTTTCATCAACAGTTTCAGCGCGCACGACATGTAGCAGCACTCGGCCCACGACGTCGTCGCCCCGCCCACCACCAAAGCTGTCGCGACGGTGATCGGATTGAACAGGTGCGACGATCGGCAAACAACGCCCCAAGTACGATGGCCGAAGACACCGATGATCAAGGTTGACCGTAGAACGTTGCGCTTCCGACTGTTTAGGCAGCCCCAATAACCACATCGATAATCTCGTCGGAACTCCCAGACCACCGCCAGAATCGCCCCCAACTGGATAATGATGTTGAAGGCCATCGCCCTCTCACCACCAAAAATATGATAGATCCCACGACGATCATGTGGTGGCCAGTGCTGGAGACCGGCAAAAACTCGTAACCCTTCTGCGACCCAGGTCGACGCCTGTACTACAGCAGTCCAAATATCCATCATTCCCCCGTAAAAAGCATGCTTCATGCCCCTTAGTATTTTCGATACGATTGCAACAAGGAGCATGCTATGTGTCAGGACCAACATGATGATTGCCATGACGTGAAAGACACATAAGCCACTCATGTTTAGTAGAACAATGCCAAAAGCCTATCAGACATGATAGATCTAACGCTCTAGCATATCTACCATGTAGTACATATTTTGATCCCAGCTCACCAGCGAAAAGAAGACAATATTTTGAAGGAGTCGTTCATGATAGCTTGCGCAGTTTATCAATCAGCCGTACGGTTGTCGCTGATCCTGCATGGTCTCTCTGCTGATGCTGTTGGTAGGCTGGGGCTCTGATGCTAGGACCAATCCACATTGACCTGTATGCCACCAAAGCCAGAAAAACCCCGCAGATTGTCAGCAGACCATCGTAGTCCTTCGTACTTCCACGACCGGAAACCTCACAACTCACTTCGTGAACAAGCCCAGCAACAAGCCCAGGCTGCGGTACGCGGCTGGTTGGACCGAAACGATATTTTTCGATCAATACAACAGTGATGATTTAGTGCACCATGAAATCCAGAAGCTTGAGGGCCAGGACCTGTCTGGCATCAAAGATGCGGATCGCATTGCTACTATTAACGAGATCGTGACTGTCGCAAAAACCAAAGGTGCAGGTCACATCGGCTATCGCTGGCCGAAGACCTGGCTCCAGCAAACCATCAAGACCTCTTTACGTGAATCTTCGAGCCTTCGGCTGGATACTCGGTTCCAGCGTATACATCGACGATATGCAGGCAACTACCGGCCAAGTATGGAAAGCATCCATCACTGGCCTGAGCATTGCACTGGTCATGGCGCTGCTGGTGGTCATGATTTCCCGACATTGTCCGGCCAGTACAGGTCCCATCGACGCCATGGCCAACATCGCCAGTGGTGAAAGTGATCTGACGCGGAGTACGATCTCGCGGGTCATGACGAAGTCACGCAGCTCGCGACCACTTCGACGCCTTCACCACAAAATGGTCGGTTCGTTCGCCAATTGCTGAAGCTGCTGCAGCATCGGCAGGGCGGCTACTCGAACTGGGCAGCAATGCAGCCCGGCTCAATCTCACAGTCAGCAACAGTCAGCAACAGATGGATCTCGTGCGGCCACGGCCATCAATGAAGTGACCTATGGCGTACAGGATGTCACGAACGCCGAACAGGCCGCCGGCGATGCACGACGCCGAAGCCCCAGGCCGAACAAGGAGCAGATCGATATCGACGACGACCTGCGCCAGATCGATCGATCTACTAGCACCATCACCCAGGCGATCATGATTCTCGAAACCCTGGCCAAGCCGCACAGATCGGCGGTGTCCTGGAGGTCATTCGTTCTATCGCCGACCAGACCGACCTGCTGGCGTTGAATGCTGCCATTGAAGCCGCCCGCGCCGGCGAACAAGGGCGCCGCTTTGCTGTGGTAGCCGATGGTGCGCCTGTTCAGCACGACGCCGCGCGAAAATCGACGGCTGAAATTCAGTCGATGATTGAGCACCTCCAACGCCGTTCCAATGCGGCGGTACTTTCAAAGTCATCAGCAACAGCAGTCACGCTTCGCAGTTAACCATCGGGCCAGCCAGCCCAGGCTGGTCGAGGCCTGAGCTCGATCGCTCAGGCATTGCGCAACCTCGATGGCCTGAACGCCTCGATCGCCGCGCGACCCCTGCGACAGGCGCACGTGGTCGAGGACGTCGATCGAAACGTCGCTCGGCGGCTGGTCTGTCACAGAACACCACCTACGCTGCGGAACGTTCCAGCGAAGCCAGTGTGCACCTGCGGACCTGAGCGATCAGTTGAATCAATTGCTGCGGCCAGTTTCCCGGGTATAGACCTTATCTCACAGGATGTATGAGGGGCTTTTGTTGTGAGTGCCCTCCTCACACCCCTCACACCCGTTGTTGTACAACCATCCCCCCTTGCCTTCGCTTTTATCCACTTACAATCAGCCCTCCGATTCCCACTCGTTGCCCCCTAAGGAGTGGTCATTCTGCGGCTTGAACTGTCGCCGCTGCACTTCCAGCATGATCGCCGTCTGGCTGACAGTGGAACAATGCCTCGGGCTCAGCCATAGCGGCCTGGTCATGGTGCTGCTTGTTCTTGCGGCTTTCTTCGAGGTGAAGTTGTACTCGGACATGTGCTTTCCAAAATGATCTATGCCATGTTGCAGCTCATCGTGGCAATGGATCCAGCGAAGCGAAGTCAACAGGGTCGCGTCATCACGTATCTCGAAACCGTCCGCTGTTGTTCGTCTGGCACTGAGCACGTTGCTCAGCCTGGCGTTAGGCGCTGCAATGGCCCACTTTACCGACGCAGCACAACCCTGGCTTGGACACCACGCTGACCGGTTTCAGTTTCAGTGGCCCAGGTATGAGATGCGCCGAAACGCGTCCAGTGCTGGCCTCTGTGGATGGTGCTGGATGTGATTTTCGTCGGCCTGTTCCTTTCTGAGCCTGTCCTCACTGCGGCACTGTATGCGCTCTGCTGATCGCCTTACTCGGCTGGCGCAATCGCACAATCATCAGGCTGTGGCAGCCCAATGAAAGTGCTGGTGCTGCGACGGGACCTGAGTCCAGTGGCGAAAGCTGGTTTCACAGCCCAGTACGAGCCAGCTCGGCGGATGAATGGGTGGGTGAATATGTTCGCTCCTTCATCGAGCAAACAGCCCCAGATCTTCGCCGATCCAGCGCATCCAGAAGGTCAGTTGGCTTGGGAAGACGCTGCTGAGCGAGGCAGCGCTCGTTGCTTATTCTCGACACCCATCTGTAGATGCTCTCGAGCGAAGAACTGTTGTTCGGCGATTGCCCTGGCTGGCTCGAACAACAGCTATTAGCCCGCCGTTCGATTTACACGTGCTATTAGCACCAGAAGATGACTCGATGAGCGACGGTCAGCGCTGCCAGCCGACCTTGAGTGAACGCCAGGCGTTTTACAGCCGCCAGCATTGGCTGAATCTCGATCAACAACCGTACTGCGTAATCGATGGCAGGCAGCATAAGGAGCACAAACAGGTGTTCCACATTCATGCCTCTCAGGTGATCGACTACACCAGGTCGAATACACCATATTGATTGTCCATTATGAAACACCCCACTAGCATTTAAAAGTTGAGAGCCAAGCAGTTTCAGCGATTTAACGATAAATATGCTAAGCCGCTGATACAACAGGCAACGACGTCATCGCCTTCAAGCCCTCATGCACAGCTTCTTCTTACTGATCTGAATATACTTTCACAATCATTACACTGACATTGAAAGTCTTTGAGCTATCACGCTCAACCCTTTGATTTATCTTGACGCTGTTGAAGCGGCACAGCTCCTGCTCTCTTTACTACATCGCTCATTAGGGCCGGCGCATCATCAGAAGACAGTCATCGCAGCATTTCAAGGGCATGTTTGGCCTCGTCTTCATCGATCGTCGCAGCACGTCCCTTATTCCTTGCGGCACATGCAGGCGATGACGTTATTGTTCTGACGCACGGTTCAGCCCACGTCGCCACCCGCTCACTGATGCGTCCAGACCCGAATCCCACCACGGTTAACACTAACGTTCCAGCCGGTCGCAGGTAGCTGGACGATGGTCAGTTCTCGGTCGGTAGACTCGCCCACTGTCACCAGCGGCACAGAGTTGTCGATCACATGCTTGTGCCAACGACCTCCACGGCTTCGATACTGTGGATCGAGGTAACCACTTTCGGTGGGTCATTCCGTCACCAGCGGTATCGCCAATCGCAAGGTCACCGGTCCATCAGCAAGGTCTTGCTCCATGCGCATGATGACGGAGGACCGCTGAGATGACCCGCTGAGTTCCTCATAGTCGCCATGTTCCTGCTCTTGTGCGGTTTTGGCCGACTCGACGCCCCGGTGGTTGATCAGGCGGTCATCGGCGATCTTCGCAGTTCGGCAACTTTTCGTAAACCAGGCCGCTGGCGATCGACGGCGGCGATCAACGGTCGGGCCATCGCCATTCGCACTGAAGCACAGGCCACTGGCCAATATCATCAACAACTCGATGCCCGGATCGATCCGCTACGAAACCCGCGATCAGCCATCGAAGGCAACGCCTTCAGCAATGGCAGCGGTCCTCGGGGTCAACCAGTCTTCCAGCGCCGATGACCAACGAATTAACGCAGTGCACCCTGACGTCGGTCCAGGCGCAGAGCATCGACGACAGCGTCCTGTCACAGCGAAGCGTGGCGCTGTTCCAAGGCTCCCAGCACAACCAGCGCTCCCCCTGGCAACCGCCAGGTCGCTACCAGCGATCAGGCCTTCACCGGTGGTCGAGGGATTATTCAGTTGAACCAGAGGCGCTGGTGGACACAATCGGTCAACACCCTGAGCATAAGGTATTCCCAACTGACCCCGAGCAATACCAGCAATACAGCGATCCAACGTTTCCAACGCTCGCGATCCCATCATCGAAACACCATGAAACCTACGAATGGCAATCAAGCCTCTGGTCTTCGCACTGGCAGCAATAATGGCTGTAGCAGCACCAGCCGACGGGCGCGGTGGCAACGACGACGGCCATGACAACGAGATGATCCTAGCCCCCTGCTGGGCTTCTGATGATGCAGGCTCTGCCGCAACGGTGATCAATTCACGAAGCAGCCATGACAACACGACCCTCAACCCCGAGGCACTCGTAACAGTGCCACGGTCGATAGCTCGGGTTCCAACGCCCGAATCGCAATTTGAGATTAACGTTGCGGGCGCGAGACGCTGACCAACAGGATAACGCTGCCGCCATCGCCACGGCCGATCGAACTTTGATTTCGGTAGCGCGATCTCTGCATCCAGGTCCGGCCCGGACCAACGGCGTGACACTCCTGCCAACTATTCCCGCCCAGACCACCACCACCCTCTCGAACTCGGCCAATGGCAGCTACCCAGCAACATTGGTATCGGTAGATCGGTGAATTATAGCAACTACAACAACGAAGACGATCTGGCGATTGCAGTGTCCGAGGATCATCAGGTGGGCATTCCAGCCTTCAGGCATCGGCCGACCAAACTTGTCAGCGGCACCTTCGGTTAGATGACTATGCTGATCGTAGTTATGAAAAACCACCCTCAAATCCAGCTGTCAATGTGAAAGGCCGCTCTGACAAGGTACGGGGAAGGCTGCGTGTACGACGACGACAGCCATGGTGGTCGTTCGGGCCACAATGACAGCCGCAGTGACAATGACAAAACAAGTGGCCTTCGCTGAAAGTGGCGCTGTAGAGTTGAGCGGCGTAGCGACTTATCAGGTGTTTTGACCCCTACCGTTGGGCAAACCCTGTGACCAACGACGCGACCTCGAGCAACTCGCTGAACGATGTGTCGGGTAACGCCGGCGCAAGCGTTTCCTCGGGCATCGGCAACAGACAGACGGTTTCGCTGTCCATCGCCGCAGGCTCCAAAGCCTGCATGTTGAGCGCGACGGTAATCAGGGGTTCTCGCAAGGAACCCTTCGAGAGCGTTGTTGGAAGTCTTACTTTGCTAAAGAGACTCAAACGTCCAAGGCGTAATGATCATGCGCAGTATCGCCCTCTTCTGCCTATTGATGCCGGCCTGTCACAAGCAGGTCAAATAGCGGTTCCCGGTTTGCCGGTACCGGTAGCGCTACGAGCGCGTTCAGAGCATGCGCGAACAGCGTTCACGATGTCGTCGAACGAAGAGACTGACTTTCACGGCTGTTGGCGCTCCCGCGCTGGCGGCATGTTTTGCGTCGCCTCTCGCTGGACGTGACCGAGAACCAGCTCTCGAAGGCATCTGCTCCACTCCGACCAGGACCTGTGCGTTCACGGGTTTCTCCATGCTCGATATGAAACGCTACGTCGAAAGCATCGGCATGCGTGCCGTCGCTACCGATTCCTTCGGAAAGCCTGGACCGCCTGACCATTCCAGGTCGTGGTGCTGATCGACATTCGCGGCTTATGAGCGTTTCGTCGTGCTCCGAAAGAGTTGAGAAGTTCGGTGTACATCAGTGATCCCATGCTCGGCCACGACGCTCTCCCGTGAAGACTTCACCAGAAGGCTGGAACGGCATCATTTTTCGCGATCATCGGGCCTGGGTATTGACAAACATGGTGCCCTTTCTGGATCCACCATTACCATTAACTGCCGGCGAGGTCGCATCGATACCTTTAACCCCGGTTCAAGGATACGAAGTTAATAAATTAGCTTTGCAAAGTGATTTCTTCTAATAATGAAGGCGAGGAACCGCATGCAAATCCACCACTCCTAGCTGCTGCCTGCATCGTTGTAGCCTGCCGACGTATGCTCGTCGGTTTCGACCCATGAACAAGATCGATTCGCCCAGTTACGCGGTCGTTATGATGCCAGACCGCGTTGTCCTTCGGCATGACCATGACCAGTACTTCGCGAAATACCACGGCGATGTACTCGGCGCCACAACCACACTGCACATGCAACAAACACGATGAGAGCCACAATTTTATGTAGCTCATCAACCAAAAGGAAATCGGTCAACGTACCTGACAAATCACTCGATCACTGAGATGAACTCACCCGCTAATCAGGGCGTGACACAAAGTACACGCACTGCTGGCGACGATTGAGCAGTTCCAGTCACGACGTTCTATCAACATCCAGCAGAACAGCCTAGCACCAGCTCTAACCGCAAACCAGGGTCAGGTATTTGACCACGGCGCAACGATCACGGAGGCCAACCACGCTGCAACCTGACGATTTCGTCCAGCAATGGTGGCGTGCAATTCGCCATTCCAGCCAGCAATGACCGGCAACTGAGTAACATACCGGCAGGGCAGTATTCTGCAGCAACCAATCTTGATCAGACGAGTGATCAGTTCAAAACTTGACACAAATTGAATATTACTACGCAACAACTACCCTCCACTGATCGCTGATCTGATAAAATCATCAACCTCCGGTCTCCGGTTCTCTGATTACGCTCTGATTCATGAAACAGCTCACAGGGATCAGCTACTCTTATGTATCGTTCGTTTCTCGTTTCGCGCGGTTGTTTGTTTCAGTGCGCTGTTACCACGACATTTACCAGGCAGCAGACACTGATGTGCGACATGAAGCAAGAACTTCTTGAGTTGAAACAACGCTACGATGTGCGACAAAAGGCACTGATGATCTCAACAGCGGGTCCCGCCCAGTTGAAGATCAGCCAGCGACGCCTAGCCCAAACGACTGGTGCGCTCGCCGGCGGCCCCCTGCGAGATCCTCCGAATGAGGCAGCGGTGTTGCCATTGCCGGCGGCGATGACCATGCGGACGGGGACGGCAAGCTTGCTTACAGTCAGGCGCTTGAGGTGACTCACAACCGGCGCCGAAGCGTGGCGACCTGTACGACGAAGCCAGCGGTTTCGGTGACGTTCGGCCTGGAAACCGGCATGACCTATGCCCACTACGACGCTGATCAACTGATCCTAATGGTTTTCTGGCGCTGGATTCGATTTCTCGGCAATATCGGTATCGACAAGATCAAGGCCGACAACTGGACCCTGGACTTGACCGGACGCTACAACTTCGACCACGTTGGCAAGTCGATCTCAACGTACCCATTATTTACGATCCACCTACTCTTCATCCGGTGCTGGCAACTCGACAAGTCAGATCTGCAAAGTCGAAGACGTGATCCGACCTTGGGTGGTATGAACGCCGGATCGCCTATAAGTTTCTTGATGAAACCCGCCAACACGCCGGATCAGATGTTTCTTGCGTTAAAGGCGCCTACCGGCAAAGAGCCCTATCAGCATCAAGTACATACGTCCGGTCGGAACGACAACCTTCGACACCTGAAAGTCTCCAACCACGGCAATGGCGTATCGTCATTGACACGGGCCTCTCTCTGATCAAAACCATCAACCCTGCGGGTCCTCTCGGGCGGCATCACTTATCCTTCAACATGGAAAAAGTCATTC
>NZ_JBRIIP010000021.1:0-9815 GCF_052976945.1 Pseudomonas sp. GG8 | reverse complement strand
CCTTCAAAGACGAGTTGATGCCTAAGTACACCGGCTCATGATTTACACCGGCTACTGGTGGAGCCCTGAGCGTCTGATGTTGCAACAGATGATCGACGCGTCTCAGGCCCACGTGAACGGCGTTGTGCGTCTGAAGCTGTATCAAGGCAATGTCATCGTGACAGGTCGTAAATCCGACGAGTCGTTGTTCGATGCCGAAATATTGCGACGTTCCGAGGACGGCGGCGCTTACAATCAGGCGGACGCAGCCGGCTTTATCAGATGCTCTGCGCATGCCCTGCTCCGAACAAAAAGCCGTAAGTTGTCTGATAGCCATGCGGGGCCATTGAATAAACCAAGGTTTGTTTGAGGTATTCGTGCACGGAAGCGATATAGCCCTTGACCCATTTTTCCAATGAATGCATAAGGCCAGCGTTGAATTTGAGTCTGGCAACGCTTTTCAGCGCTGCCAGGTAGTCATAAGGGACTGGCAGATCGCGTCCTGTGATTCAACTCTGCAGTCTCGGGTGCACCCGTGAAATGGACTAGTGAGGCTTTGATTCTGGTGTCTTCTTTAGTCTCTTGGCCCCCGTTGCGTACGTGACAGGACGTTCGTGAACAGTCGTGTTAGTGAGCGGTGCTGTGGTGTCGAAAAGTGTAATCAAGTCTTTCGGCGTTTTACGGTAGCGCGTCATAGGCGCTCTAATTTTTGTTCAAACTGGAGCTTCCTTGCTTTAAGGATGAATTTTTTTTGAGTGACGCCAGCAACGACAGTTGTTGCTCAAGCGCTTTTTTGGGTGTCATAATAATGCTTGATAGCCCATTGTATGCTCTGCTCAATTGGATGAGGGACCTTGACGGTGCGCGGTGTTTTTACGTTAGCGTTGGCTCGTCTGGTTAAGGCTAGCAGGCATTGGCGCGTTCTTCATTACACTAGTCGCTTAATCCCAAGGTCGTAGCGTCCGCTTCGTTCAAAGGAATAGTTTGGGTTTTGATTTCTCAGGGCTCGCGTCTTTAAGAGCTCAAGGTCTTGTCGTCGTCAAGTCGGACGGCGTTGGAAGTAATTGGGTGCGGTGTTGCGCCAACTGGCACCGCAATTAAGTAAATGAAGTGTTGTTAATTCTAGAGTTGTCCATGGCGCCTGTCGTATTGTTCCTACGGCGGGCAACGAACAGTTGAACAGCGCTCTCGTGTATTCGGGTGTTTTCATGGATCGATCGTACAACACGGTCTGATTCAATTACCCATACGGCGAAATGTGAGGAGTGTGGTGTGCTTTTTGCCCAGCGGTTAATTAATTCAATGAGTTCGTCATGCGGCATCGGTTCGTCCCAGTCTTTAATCACTAAAATCCACCGGGCAGAGGGGGGGGTGTTACTGTGAGAGGTGCTGTTCTGGACAGTGAGCAGGGATAGGGTATTCTCTAGTCGCACTGACCAGGAGATGGGC
Source organism: Pseudomonas sp. GG8 (assembly GCF_052976945.1). Lineage (NCBI taxonomy): Bacteria > Pseudomonadati > Pseudomonadota > Gammaproteobacteria > Pseudomonadales > Pseudomonadaceae > Pseudomonas > Pseudomonas sp. GG8. Next base: position 8,387 of record NZ_JBRIIP010000021.1, on the reverse strand, counting down.
CCTCCATAAAAAGCATCCTGTCTATTGGCAGGTGGAGCAAGAGTTTCGAAAATGATTTCTTCTTATTCCCGTTTGTAGGCGCTTTGAGTGGGGGTTGCTGCGGCGTGTCTTTAGAATAAAGATCGGTTTTTTTTGAGACCTTTAAAGTTTCTTCATTGGAGAAGTCAGAGGGCGCATAGAGGGCTTTATAGTTGAAGTTTAATGTCAAAAAAAACATAAGCGTCAGGGTGCAAGGGAAGACAATGAGGAACCAAACATAAAGGGTCTGCCGCGTTATCCTAGTGTAGAAAGGGCAGCGCCGTGGCGGCGGAGAGTTCAGGAGAGCCTGCGCAACAAGGCAATTATACGCACTGGGTTCATGCCGGTGATGGAGTCTTTATTCATGTTCAGTTCAAGGGGTGATGTCAGTGGATGTGAGGTGAGCCATGGTTGATGTGTTTAAGCGGATTGTGCGATACTTTGCAATAGGCAAACCCACGCGGGTATGTTTAACGGTGGCGGCGGGGGCGGATTAAGTGCAATGATGGCTGAACTTGCTTTAGTTATTAGAGAGGGACAGTGTGGGGCTTTTCGATGGCGTCGGCTAACAACTGGCTTAAGGCTGCCTGGCACGGGCAGGCAGGGGTTGAAAAGACCAAAGCCGGTCGTTGCGAGGCATGAAGACTGACGGTGATGCGGTCATCACGCTTACACCTGTTTTGTTAGGCTGCGTTACCCACAAGCACAGGCTCGGATGACGATTGATGTGATCCTCGCTCAGGCAAGTGGTGACGCGGGTTCTGTGGCGGGGCTTCAAAAATCGAAATGGATGGTATTTTTCCATCCCCATACCTGGCGCACGCTAAGTTCAATTTCTTAGCAATATCCCCATGCCGTATACCCCAAGTTGGAATAATGCATGGCGTGGCCTGCAATGTCGTCATCAACGGTAGCAGGCTTATCCCTTTTCATTCTGGATACCGCGAATAGGTCGGCTATAGGATATCTTCAGGCCGTGTTCCCCGGCCATCCGTCTCACATCTTTCTTGTTCATCGCCTCGGGAGTATTGGAGAGCGTTAACGCCCGACACCCTTGGCCACCAAACTTTTCAATAGTTCCAGTTTTATGCGGTATCTTGCTCAGGATCTGTATATCAAGGCGCGGGGGGATTTCTGACGCCAGGATAGTGTCTGCAGTCTCTCCGGTCGGGATAACATCGATAACGCCTCCTCGCTGAATGAACTGGTCCACGGCGATCACCAAATCCAGCAGAGGCGCATGTTTTTAGAGCAGGAAATGGGGGCTTATTGTTCATGGTAATAGGCCTGTGTTTGTATGCTGTTGGGGAAGTGAGCACATCATTGGGTGTGAGTCGCTTCGATCCGGTTATGCGGGAAAAATAAGGGCTCTTGAAAAGTGGCGGATTTAGAAGTCTGTTGAGTTTGGTATGGCTCGCCCAATAATCAATGAAATCACCGAGTCACGGGCAGTACAGTGGGCGGCTCGATGAGTAACTTTATCCCGTGATTCGATTAAATAGGGTGGGCAAGCGTTCTAATAGAGTTGCTGCTAATAAAAAGTAACGACTGGTAATAGAATTTGCAAGTGAAAAAAAGCGCTTTATATGAATTACCTGGCGAGTTGTGCGAGGTTATTACATTGGAGGGGTCGGCATTCTTAATGTGATGTCGTACGTTTCCTCTTCGTGTTCGCCAGGTATGGCCAGTGTTCAACGAATAGCATTAACTCTAGGTCGGATGAGCTCTTTGTATAGGGCTGCAGGCGTTTTGTTGTGAGCTGGACAATGATTTCTTTTTCAGGTCTGCACTCCGTAACCGTGCCGTGTTTGTTATATAAACTTTTAAGGTGGCAACGCAAATGGCCTGCATCGGTGATGCGGGCTATCTATTGGGTTGGATTGGGTGCGATTTCTGTTGGTATTCAGGTTGGAATGAGGGGCATCATCGTCAGAACTATTGAGTGTGGTCGCATTTTTTTCCTAAAGTGGATGAGAATAATAAAAAAGCTGTGCAATAACGTCGTTCAAATTCAACATTTGTAAATTTTGCTGAGACATCCGCAATATAATAGGTAATAATTTATGACGGGTGTTCTGTATTGTGTCTGACAATCCGACACATCTCTGAATAGACAGAGGGTCGACACGTGCGTTCATCAGTGCGTTCATGGTTCACTGACACTCTGTAAAAAACCAGTTTCAGGCACCGCGGAGTAAGGGTTGAAAACGTTGGTAAATGTGGCTTATGGCTATATTTGTGCTTCCCGGCCAGGATCCCGAGTGAGCACTGAAAATGCCAAATCTCGATTGACTAGTTATCGAGGTGTCGGATCTGTGCTTGACCAAACGTTGATAACTCTATTACTTACGCGTGAACCACGATGCTGGAGATCAGCCAAAACAATTGAATACCGAGTTAGATCCACCACCGAGGTTGCCGATTGTCAAAAGGATCAAAAAGTACATCACGCATGGCGTCTTTTGTAGGGCGTATATCATATATTGCAGATGGTTTCTGGCTGTTGGTCCTCGGGGGGCGTTGGAAGACATAACGGCTCAGCTTGTGCTGACTCTAAAAAATCGAACAGCGAAAATTGGACTTACCCATGAATAAAGTGCTGATCGTGGATGATCACCCCGTCATTCGCCTTGCTGTACGCATGCTAATGGAGCGCCATGGCTATGAGGTCATCGCGGAAACGGATAATGGCGTGGACGCCTTGCAGCTGGCTCGAGAGCATTTGCCCGACATCGTTATTCTTAGCGTCGACATAGGTATCCCGAAGCTGGACGGGCTGGAGGTAATCGCCCGTCTGACAGCGATGACGTTGCCTTTCAAGGTGCTGATTCTGACCTCTCAAGCTCCGGGGCACTTTTCCATGCGCTGCATGCAAGCCGGTGCTGCCGGCTATGTCTGTAAACAACAAGATCTCACTGAGTTGCTAAGCGCGATTAAGGCGGTGTTGTCGGGCTACAGTTATTTCCCCAACCAGGCACTTCATTCCGTGCGCTCAAGCCTGGGTAATGCCAGTGAGGCAGATATAGTCGATCGGCTGTCTGGCCGAGAGATGATGGTGTTGCAGCAGCTGGCTCGCGGTAAAACCAACAAAGAAATTGCTGACGGGATGTTTTTGAGCAATAAAACTGTCAGTACTTACGACGCCTTGTTTCTCAAGTTTAACGCCCGTTCTTTGGTTGATTTGCACTGCATTGAACTCGCTGAGCGCAATGGGCTGCATCTGACATCATTTTCGCATGCTGGGGATAGCAGGAATACGGGAAAGAGAGGCGGGCTTTGCCATCATCATGCGTAACCGATAGTCGCTAAAGCCTCTCGCGAGTGGAGCTGTCGGGGAAGCGTTTGCGATAGAAAAACCGCCGCATTGAGGTGGGTAAGTTCGAATGCTCGGCGGCGAAGTCGTACTCAGCCAGTTGCTTCTGCAAGCACCATTACTCCAAAAGGTTGTCGATCGACTGGCGTTTGCTACGAATCGGTCTTTGCCTGTTCCACAGGCGCCTGCTCGTCCTCATTGCCTTCAACCATAGCAAAGTCGTCTTCTGTGTCCGAATCCTTCTTTGCCAGTGCTCATAAAGTGGCTTCCAGCTCATTGTGACTGGCGCACCTTATAGCAATTCATGACCGGGTAAAAAAAGGATTTGAATGGATTGCCCCTGGAACTGCTTCAATCATAAACATATTGCTTTGTATTAGCGAGGTCTTCAATCCTGCAGCTGCCACCAACGGGGCTTTCGGGCCTGGCAAACATAACGGCCATGCAGGATGAGCCAGTGATGAGCATCAGCAGGTAATCCTTCAAATCGTTCATCAGTTGCTTTTCCACCTCGACCACATTCTTGCCGGGGGCGATGCTTTTGCGATTGCTACGTCACGGAAGATCTGGGTGTCGACCGCCGTGGTTAGTTGGCGAAAGGCCGTGTTGAGAACAACGTTGGCGGTTTTGCGTCCGACGCCCGGCAAGGCCTACTAGCACTTCGCAGTTGATTGTTGAAGGCGTCCGCAGTTCAATGACATATCCCATGATGACCTCTTTGCTTGCTGTTGTAAGACAATGGTTTATCTGCTCGGACAACCCTGTCACGCCCAGGTCGTAAATCGCTTGCGGGGTATTGGCCACCGGATACGGCGTGCGGTTGCTTTGTTCACTGCGACGTCTGTCGCTTGAGCCGAAAGAATCACCGAGATCAGCCGAGTAGACGGTGAGCTGTAAGGCTCATTCGAGTTTCAGGTTTCCGGATTTGTTGACCCGCAGGCGACGGAAAATTTCCAGGCGTTTTGCGGCATTCATGGCTGAAGCGTTTCCTTGGAGGCGGAGAGTCGGTCGATGTTCTTGGCATCAGGCGTTCGAATTGGGCTTGAGCGGCTTGCCCAGACGTTTCTCGCAGCCAGGAGCAGTCCTAGCCAAGATGGACACCTCCCAGGCGTCAGGAGGGCAAGGTGCAGCCCCCCTGAAAATATACTCACTTCCCAGTATGCCGCGCTTGCGCCGAACAGCCACTGGGCATGGCTGGAGGCGACCGTGCCTTCGTAACTGGCGCAGCAGCCCGAGACTTCAGCATCAATACGCTGAACAGAACAGGATCGGCTTCCGGATAATTCCGAGGCCGGTCGTCAGGTCGGCTGGCCGGGTGTATTCGCTCAGCACGCAATGAGTGCCGATTCAGTCGGTAGCAGTCGCAGCCCCTGATAGAGCGCCAGCGCTTGAGCCTGCAACACCAGTTCCAGCGCAACTGACGATGCAGCAGCCGCCACCAGTGTGCTGGCGAGCAGGTGCGAGCCGGGGTTTAACAGCGGGCGCATGGCCGGACAGGACGCTGTAGGCCGCCGGCGGATGCATAGGACCGACGGAGTTCCATGGCCCGTACGAGTGGAGGATCCGGTTGATCCCCAGGAGTGGTGTCAGGCTCAGTGGGCCAAGAAGGGGGCTGAAATCATTGTTATGTTGCGCTCGCTCGCTCATGGCGGGTTACCTGTGGATGGCGACAGGAGTTGCGCTCGATGACGTGGAAGATTGCAGTGTTTCGTGGATCGCGCTGAGCCGTCGCTTGAGAGGTAATCGTCGCCCCCGCGATCTGATCGAACTGTTGGTTGCTTGTTTTTTTTTTGACGCATTAGTTGTGCTGGCTGGCTCGTGACTTGCCGATAAAACTTGCCGAGCCGACCCGGTCGGTGGCGATACGGGCACCGAGACCGGGTGTTTGTTTTGCTTGAGAGCTTTTACCCCAATCGATTTGCATGTGGTCGAAACACCAATGAGTTCGATGGTGCCGGAGTAGCCCTGCGTCCGGCTGTGGAAAAGGATCGCGCTAGGTTGATCGGCGAGCGTTGCAAGATATGCGGCGATGACTGTCTGGGTTGCAGGCGTTTGCTCAGGCAAGGTCAAAGGATGCTGCAAGGGGTGATTGTCGAAACTGTCTGGTGGCGAGGAATCGAACTGAGGATCTCGCTGTGCCTGAGCCGCTTCGCGCGCAGCGATGATTCGCGCGCTTGTGGCGTGTTGCAGAGTGATCGTGAGGCCCGCGCAAGCACAGGCGATGAGGGTAATGATCAGCACGCTGAGTGCTCTGGAGGGTTTATTCATGACGCCAGTTCCACGGGTTTTCTCGGGCGAAGGCGTACGTCGTTGCCAGCGCGGCCCGTGGCGGCATGAGCAGCACCGCGAAAGCGACCCCGTCAGGGTGGCGCCCCAGGTGCGAATAAGGTAGGTGATCACGCCCACTCCAGCCCCAAACAATAGGCGTGCGCGCATGGGCTTTAGGGGCCGGACACCGGTTCTGTCGCGATAAAAAACGCGCCTAGCATGCTTGCACCGGTCAACAAGTGGAACAGCGGCGAGCCGTGGGAATCCGACCCGGAACCGTTCCAGCGGCGGGCTGATGATGGGACGACCCAGCATTTCCACTGGCGCATGCAGGCTGCATGATCTTCCCGCTGTTTGAGCCGAATGCACCGCCCGCCAGGAATGCCAGGTTCAGCCACTCGGCACCTCTGCCTCCGAACCGGCGGCGAGGCTCCTGCGAACAGCTCGTCGACGGTCAGACTTTTATTGATCCGCAGCGTTGGCGGCGGTGGGCTTGAGCCCAGGCATGGCGTCGTCATCATGAGCGGAGTTGAACTCGAAGTCTATGCAGCCCGCCCATCAGGTTCAGGCTGTAGAGGCGCCGGCCAGTGGTTCATCTGTTGCGGAAACGACACCAGCACCAAGGCATACCCAAGCATCGCGCGGTTGAACAGATTTCCTGCTCCGCCGAACAGGTGCTTGCCACACAGCAGTGCAAAGCCGCTGGCCAGCAGTGTCAGCCACCACGGTGAATACGGCGGCAGGCGATGCCGGCAACGTGTACTGAGCCAGTACGCTGCCATGTATCGCTTCAGCGGCCTGAGCGGCTGTTGACGCAGCGTGAGCACCAAGGCCTCGGCTGCAAGAGCCGTGCGCCACCAGTAGCCAATCGATCAAAACGCCCATCCATAACCAAGAGCGCCAACGCGGCACCGTCATCACCATGACGCCCAGGCTGATGATCTTCGCGGCACTCATGACCTGTTCGGTCGGGCTGGCGTTGTTCAGGCAGTCGTAGATTTCCAGACCTTGGGCTGCTCGTCGAGCGTTTGCTTCGAGCGTGATCAAGGTGTGCTCGGCGGCTTCGAATTCGCGCTGTAGCCGACCATTCGCGCTTGCTGTTCGGCGGTGGGCGGGTCCTCGCCAAAAGCCTTTGAGCCGGCAGCTTCAGACTGCGCCCGGCTCATAGCCAAGGCTATTTTGGCTTTTTCAGGGCCTGGTCATCGGCCGCCAGCTTCTTGCGCACGGATGCGCTCGATGGCGGCCTGTACGGGGTTGAGTGCAGGCGTTGCTGTGGTTACGGGTGTTTGAACAGGTAATCAGGGAGCGGGCCAGCCGTTCGGCCTGCTTATGCTCTTCTTCACGACGCAGCCGGTCGTTGCGCAGCTCGAAGCGTCGGCGCGCATGGTCGCGCTTGCTGGCGCGGGCTTGTTGCAGTTCGCTGCTTCAAACTGCAGTACCGCCATCGACCGGGATCACGCTGAGTGGCAACGGGTGCATTTCGATGCAATCCATGGGCGGGACAGGTGCCACGCACAGGTCGCAACCCGTGCACTCGTCGATGATGACGGTGTGCATCAGCTTTGCTGCGCCAACGATGGCGTCCACACCGGGCAGGCCTGAATGCATTTTGTGCGGCCGCCGAATGCGCTGGGCTTCACGGGATTGATTGCGATCTGCGCAGGCTGGCGCGGGGCCGCGATGAAGTCCAGACTGTACGACAGGGACTTCCAGTAGCCGGGCGAGTGCTGCGATGACTTCATCGCCGCCGGGCGGGCGCTTCTGATCGCTTCGCCGCTGGCGATTCCTTCGGCGTAGGGCTTGCAGCCGGGATGCCCACATTTGCCACACTGTGTCTGCGGCAGCAGCGCATCGATACGTTGGGATTCGTCATAGTTGACACGCCCACTGGTCGAAAGGCCAGTCCCATCAAACCGGCACTGATCAGTTCGATGGGCGTGCCGCGAAAAGGCAGTGGAACGTGCTGGACGTGAATGCGTTTGAGCGAGATCATGAAACAAACTCAGTACCCACCGGCTGATCCCGGCCCCAAGGCTCAATGCCAGCGTGAGGAACTGCCACTGTGAGCACTGTCGGCGTCTCGCCAACCCGGAGTCCCGGCGTTACCCAGCAGTAGTGGCCGCGGCCGGTCCAGAGGCGAGTCGGCAGAGCACGAACGACATGGATATCCCGAGGCGCTGATCAACCGTACGCTTACGGCAGGAATATGAACAAACGCAGGTACGTCAGCTCCAGCGGCAGCAGCAGATGGGTGCCAGCAGGTAGCTGATGAGTGTGCTTGAAAACATTATCCACGTCGTTGCGATGCCGATGCGTGTACTTGCGAGCCGGGTGAGGTCGATGACGAAGGCCTTGAGTAGCGGGTCGACACCCAGCGGCAACTGCAATACGAGATTGTTGATCAATGCGGCGCTGATGAGGTAGGATGAAGTCGGTCATGGTCGTGCCGGGAGTGAGCGATCAGGCGAGGAGTCAGAAAGATAGTACCCGGCAAGGACGCAGGCCGTACTTCTTCCATAAAAAAGCCCGCCGAACAGCACTGTTGCGCGGGCTTTTTGCCGGGCTTACTTGATGCGTTGACCAGGCTTGGCGCCGCTGTCGGGGCTGAGCAGGTAGATTTCTTCGCCACCAGGCGCCGGCATCGCCATGCCTTTCCAGGGCGGTGCAAAGCGCATTTTGCGCGGTTTGAGGTTGGCAATGGTCGTGGTCGGCGACCTTCCAGCTCGGCTGGATTCGGATAGGCCTTTTCGTCCGGAAAAGACATTACGCTGTTCGTCGCCAATGTTCA
>NZ_JBRIIP010000020.1:0-17646 GCF_052976945.1 Pseudomonas sp. GG8 | reverse complement strand
CGCTACCACCAGACCTTGTTCCTGGCGTCGACGTATCAGACGGTTGACGAAGGTGTCGACCATGCGCTCTTCCAGGTAGTCCCCGGCGAGTCTTTCAGGGTCTTGCCGAGCAATGGCAAAAACTTCTTCTTGAGTGCGCCGCCCAGTTCGTAGTCCGCCGGCGGCAGGCTGCGCTCTGCAGGGTTTCCAGATGTTTGGCACTCAAGGCCGTGGCGGCCTGGTGTGCGTCATCGAGAAGGCGCTGGCGCTCTACATTCGCCGCGGCTGTTGCCTGTTGCAACAGCGCGGCCCGTTCCTTGTTGCGAACATCACGTTTTCCGAAACCGTGCGTGCCTTCTTCCTCGGCTTCTTTCGCCTCGGCATGCACGGTACAGCGATACGCTGCTGCTGCGCATGAATAGCCGCAAGGGGTCGGGGTGATAGAGGAAGCGCTACAACGACCGCGTCAGGATAAGGAGAAAGTTGACGCTGACGCCGACAGTGAACCAATCAATCAGCGTGATTCTCCCTTTTTCCAGGCGACCTGGGCGATGGCGTTTATCCAGAACGGATTGGCGAACAGAAGACATCGACCGCGAGCAGTAAATCGCCACTGACTCGACCATGGCCAGGCAAAACAGACGGCATTTCGGTAATGGTCGCCTCGGCGGCATCGGGTTGTTGCGCCAACAACGTAACTTACACCATCGCCGCTCCGCATCCTTCACCAGTGCGGGGCCAATACTGCCGATGGCGATGGTCAGCCCTGCAGTGATGATGGAAACCACCTTTGAAATAATCGTCATGCTATCCATGGTAATTCCTTCCTGAGTTCAAGTTGTCGAGTCGGAGATGGAGTCTGGCGCGGGCGGGCGTGATCGTGTCGCTGCAATGTAAACCGCTGCAGAATGCTGAAAATGTCGGCCTGAACCATGCCGGTCAATAACCCAAGCGCACTGAGGGCGATGGGAAAGAGAAGGGGGTGATGGTTGGCGGGGATGGCGGATTCATCGCCCTTCATGATGTTGCAGACCAACGGGCAGCCAGTGCCAACGTGCGCGAGTTCGCTGACGATGTTGAAGGGCAGCATGATGAAGGTTGGCTTCGTCTACGGCGCGCGAGTCTGCGCCAGACCCGCAATCAGCAATGCCGCCAACCAGGGCACTGCGGTGGACACAGTGCCAACACGGTGATTCGAGGCGGACAATCCGGTGGGTGGCTCCGTACCCGGCGCGGTGACGAGAATGAAGTGACGTGCACAAACGGGAGAACAGCGTGCAGCAGATGCAAGGTATTTACGTGGCTGGAGAAGCGAGAGCGCCTGGCTGCGGTGGTAATGCCGGTGACGATGATTTCCGGCAAATTTCTCGCCAGCCGCTGCGCTCAATCCACGGGACAGCCGGCGGGTCACCAGTTTTGAACCCAGCGCGAGGAATAGCATCAACGCACTGTAAAGGCGATAGTGGTGGTTTCAGAAAGCCAGTATCCGCAGATGATCGTGGCTGAGTTGCCGTGGCTGTCCTCGCAAAGGCAGGGTTGGCCGAGTCAGTCAGTAACAAAAAAGCGGGCCACGGTAGACCCGAGCGACGCGACCAGCCAGCGCTGCCATAGGCCGTTCTTCGCAGGCAAAATAGAAACCGACCAGCACGACGCCGGTTCGCAGGAGCAGGCTGGCGAAAAGCCAGAGCGCTGCCCAACGCGATGACGCTGCCCTGACCAACCGTCCACCAAAGGCCACCGAAAAAGAACGCACCGAGCACAACGCCCACCGCGAATGCCGGAGCCAGACTGGGACATTTTTCGCTCATTCCTATCAGACTCCTGATCGCGAATTTCCGGACGTTCTTTGGCAACCAAATCCCATGCATTTAAAACCGGTCAAAGCCTGTAGCCCAGAGCCAGCAGCGCGGATGCGCCGGAGGCGCTTCCTGGATGATGCTTATCACCAAACCCAACGCGGCGAAGGTGGCGGGAAAGTCCTCCGGCAGGCCAGATAAGCGCCATGATGCAGAACGGACCAGACCGTTTGATTAACCTGGCTGTCCTGAGCTTGCGCGCTGCTTTAACACCGATCTGCTGGCTGAACGCCTTGCCCTGGGCGGGCTTCTTTTCTCGCCGTCCTGCATCATGTCATGGCCGCCGAAACGGTAATCAACGCACGCTCCAGCTGGCAGGAACAAACGTACGCTGCATCCTGCATCCAGATTGAGAGAACTGCTGCTCGACGGCCTTGTCGGTACAGCCAGTGCCGTACAGCAATGGCATCGCGCAATGATAGTCGCGCGCCCGGTTTTGACCAATACCCCCTCATCGAGCCGCGCATCTTCGCCCTCAGTTGCGCAGTTTCCGCAGTGAATCCGGAGATGCCGGTGCAAGAGCTCACACAGTCCAGCCGCTGAGGCAACAGGCCGAAAAAGCAGTTGTGGGATTCGGCGACAATACGCAGTACGTCGACCTTATCAGCAAAGACCTTGAAGGGCAGCAGAATTTTAAGTTTCATGTGGGTTGACGGCATTTTTAGCCTCCGTTGCAGGCTCGGGGCTGGCTTTGCCCAGCGCTTCGTCGATGCTTCCTATCATGTACAGGGCGCTTTCCGGGACGTCCTTGAACTCATCGCGCAGAATGCGCTCGCAGCCGTCCAGGGCGTCCTCGAGGCTGACCCACTTGCCTGCAAGACCGGTAAATTGCTGGTGGTAAAAAACGGCTGAGTGGGAGCATCAGCCGCCGGGCACGGGCAACCACCTTGCGATCCTCGGTCGACAGCTGTTCCAGACCGAGCATGGCGATGATGTTGCTGCGGGTCGGCGTATTGCGCCAGTGTGCAGCAGATCTCTTTCAGCCAGCGCATAGTGCCGCTCGCCGATGACCCCGGGCGTGGCCATTTTCGAGTTCGACAGCAGCGGATCGATGGCCGGGTACAAACCCTCACTGGCCCGCTTGCGAGACAGCACGATGGAGGCGGAGAGGTGGGAAAGGGTCTGCACGGCGGCGGGATCGGTAGAGTCATCAGCCGGCCACATAGACCGCCTGAATCGAGGTGATGGCGCCGGTATCGGTGTTGGCGATGCGCTCTTCCAGTTGCGACGTTCGGTGCCCATCGTCGCTGATGCCCAGGCGCGAGGGCGTATTCGCCGTCGGCCCCGGAAATCTCCATGCCCGCCTGGATAAAACGAAAAATGTTATCGACCAGCAGCAACACGTCACGGTGCTCGTCGTCGCGGAAATACTCGGCCATGGTCAAGGCCGCGTGGCCGACCCGAAAACGCGCGCCGGAGGTTCGTTCATCTGTCCGAAGATCATCACCATGTTCTCAGGACGCCTGCTGCCTTCATGTCGCGGTAGAGTTCCCTGCTGGCCTTCGCGGCAGCGCTCTGCGATGCCGCCGAAGGATGCTGACGCCTTCAGTACCCACCATGTTGTGAATCATCTCGGTCAACAGCACAGTCTTGCCGACGCCAGCCCCACACCGAACAGCCCGGCCTTGCCACGCTCCAGCGGCGTCGACACGTCAATGACCCTGATCCCCGTTGGAGTTGCTCGCGGTTTTGGTCGGCAGTTCGGCCAGTGAAGGTGGCGCGCGATGGACGCTGTCGCCAGCCAACCTGAGGCGCGGGCAGACGGTCGATGGCATTGCCAAAGATCCTCGAACATGCGTGACAGAATTTCCTTGCCTACGGGGGCAAGCGAGGGCCCGCCGCTGTCCTGGACCATGCCGCGAGCGAGACCTTGTTCGGCGCGGTCGCGGGCGATGCCGCGTACACGATGGCATCCAGTTGCTCCATCACTTCGATGATGATTTTGCCTTCGGCCCCAGTGTGCAGCAGGGAATGGATCGGAGCGGCAGATGGGCTTCGAAGCGTATATCAACGACGCTGCCGCGCACGAAGCGACCGCGCCCCTGTATTCGATGAGCGGGCTTTACTTGTAGTAAGAGACCCCTTATTTCCGTTGTCAGCCGTAGGGCACCGGGAAATCTCATTCTGAAAGGCTGCGCTGGGCATTTCTTGCCGCGTATCACGCGATTGCCCAGATCACCCAGTAAGGGTCTATATTGGCCCCAATGATCAGGGTGCATCGAGCATGATAGATGGGCGAAAAATACCACCGGGCACCCGGTGGATGTGGCTCAACGTTGAACAGTTCGTTGATTGGTTTGAATTCGGCCTCCCGACAGGCGGTAAAAAAACAAGAGTATTTTCGTTCAGGCTGCGATAAATGCGTGAATGAAGTCCTTTGTCTTAAGCCATTAACCACGAATGTCAGAAGCCTGAGATATAGGCGTTCTAAATCATCGAGGGTGCCATAACTAAAGCGTAAAGTGGGACGGCTAAATCATACATAAACCGGGTCTGCATATTGCTCTTTGTTGTTGGCGCAACGGTGCTGGAGCGAAGGCACCCTGACAGAAGACAACGTGTTGCACATCAGCGAAGGCTTCGACAGCCTCCGCTACGCGGTCGCATGCTCTCAAAGAGTAAAAAGCATATCGCTGCAAGGACAGATTCAGATAAATCTCTCACCGACCAGAACGCGCTACGCATGCAGCGCAGCTGTGCCAGGTTGCTGATGCCTCCTGTTCCTTCTGATGTCTCGCATTAAGTTTCTGCCAAGCCGGGTTCGTTAGCACCAACGAGCGCTTCGTCCCTATGGCACAGCAGAGCGCTGTTCCCTGCGCGCCCCTTGCATAGTGGGGTTGGCGATAACATTGGCGTGCGTACGGCACCGGAGTTCATTTTATCGATGCTTGTACATGCGGTGGGCGCCTACTTCAAAGGCGGCTTGAAAGCGCGACAAGTTTGGTGGATTTCCAGCTATGACCGGGCTGCACCCAATGGTACCGGGGCCGCCAAAGTGGCATCCGTTGCGCCGCAGCCTGATGCCAATTCAGAAGCCAAGAACATAACTTTTTCGCGGCCTGCTCATTTACTTGGACCCCCTAACCCATCGAAAATTGGAAAAATGCCAGTATGCGGACATTTTCGCTATTTCTGGCGATGGATGAGTTCGTGACCACGAAGTCACCTTGGGTACTCCCTGGTGTTGCTCGCTGTCGTTGATGGGGCTTCTGGCGCAAACTGGCCTGGGCCTGAAGTCGTCGAGGGCGATGTGTTTATCGACCGCCTTGATGAGTTCAAGGAAGCCGGGGCTGGGTACGGCTGCGGTGGTTACACCGATTTGGCGGCATTGGTTGATTAACGTGCACGTGTTCTACAGTGAAGAAAGAAGTAGGGCCCGTGACTCAGCGGCTCTATAACGAAGGTCAGGGCGTGCAACAGGCGATATGAAGCACCTGAAGCTGATGGTGAAGTTTTGATGACGGCCTAATTGTTCGCTATTATCGGCTCGTCCACCGCATGAAGGTGGATCAGCACCGGTATATATAGCGACAGTGAGGTCTGCACAGGGTGACGTCATGTTATGGAACTCTCCCAAAACTACGATGCTTGTCCAACGGGTCACCGGTTAAACTCATAACCAGCGCGCAAACCACGAGATGTACTTCCAGTTCAGTCCAGCGCATCACCGCTGCCGTGCGGGTTTGTTTATATCTCGACGGTTTCCTGCAACATTATTGCATTCCCGGGCTATCTTCAGCGACATGGGCCTGCTCTTCGAAGCCGCTGCCATCTGGTGACTCATGCTGCTGATGCGCTACAACGGCTTCCCGGATTCCCCTGAAGTGCCTGTTGTGCCTCAATGACTTGCAGGACACCGTGATCGGCCTCGTTGATGCCCATCCGGGCAATCCTCAGCCTCATCGGCACCCTTTTCGGTTTCAATGACGTGTTGATTTGCTGGGTTGGTTGAGTTTTGCCGGCCAGTCGCGGACCTCATCGGCCAGCTGCTGAAAGCCCCGACCTTGTTCACCGGCTGTCGGCTGCTTCTGATGGCGGCGTTGGCGAGCAGGTTGGTTTGGTCGGCAATGGATTGAATCATCCCTGCAGCACCTTCATCATGCTCGAGTTCGTTGGCCAGGTTGTCCACGGCGTTGCTGATGTTGGACCATGTAGCAGTTGAATGGCTTCTCTGCTTAGACATACCGGCCAGCTTCGCCAGCCCGTTGAGCCAGTTCATGTGCTGTTTGTGCTTCATGTGCAGTGTGTTGCACATGACCAACCTACTCGTTGATCGACGCGGCCATTTGAGTCATGGCAGCGGCCGTGATGTAGGTTTCACTCTGCTCAGCGGAAGCCTGTTGCAGTGTCGCTGGAAAGCAGATGAGGAGTATGCGCTCCTCAACGCCCTGGAGAAGCGCGATGATTTCCAGGCATGAGCAGTATTGAGCCGGGCGTCTCACTGATCAGTATCATCGCCAGCTGCGCCGACGGGCAGTCAGGCGTCGCTATCGTGAGCGCGCCTTCACCGGTATGTAAACACATCGGGTGCACTTTCAATGATGTGCTTTAGTTGGCGCCCAATCATTTTATGACCACACCTACGATTAAAAATAACCCGGCGGTCGCGGCCTGGGCGACCGAATTGGGCAGGTAGTTAGTAGCGCCAATAGCAACCGCTCTGCGGGAAAAGCATTTGCCCGGCAAAAGCAGCTAGGTGATGTTTTGTGGACACGGTCATTTTTAAGCAGCCACACAAACGCTCGTACAGCCGATGTGCTCGGTCTATCTGCTGTCGGGTCGGCTTTTTGGCCCTTCGACTCGGTCGCCGACTAACTTGCCCTTTCAAGATGGGGTTACGTTGTAAGCGTACCAATAAGATCTCCGTTCTTACAGTACCAACGCCCATCCAGCTTTTTCCCGCTTTCAAATAACGCCACATCAGCGCAAAAACAGCAGGTGGCATGTCGGGGTGACGCACCAGGTTGTAAAGGTTTCCAATCAGCTCTTGTTGAGAGTAACCGCTGTCTCAGCCGACTTCGTGCAATAGGTGATTTTTCCGCTGCATATCGTCGCTGAAATCAGGCGTTGTTGACGGAAATATTTCTCAACAGCAGTGGTGGTACAATTCGCGTAATCTGCAGAAGGTAATGTTTCATGGTACAAGCCTGGGTATCAGTACTCCCTAACGATGGCTGATGCTGAATCAAGGGCGTAATGATAATACAAGACCTATGGTTGAGGTGTCGGTGATAGCAGTTAGCCTCTACGCTTATGAGCTGTCTAGAACATGCGCGTGCAGTGTGGAGTGGTGTGGCTACTCCAAATCCTTGTGCAAGAGGCAGGCAATTCCCACTCCCTACACAGGGCGAAGTCGGCCCGCTAATCCTCCCGCGCTTCGAGGCAGCCGCTGAAGTCCTCCATCAAGGCGGCAGGGCTCGTTGGGGGAAGGCAGATCTGCCTGGTCGAAAGGGTATTTGCCGGTTGTCGCGCCTGTTGTGCCAAGGCATATCTCGGTGCGTGTTGCTGTCGCTGAGGCGCGGTGCGTTGAGCAGGCTTTCAAGCAGAAGCGCCTATCACGCTTGGCCGCTCTGTTGGATACGGTACACTCGATCTGGAGGTTCACAGATCGAGCTCGCCGATTCGCCTTTGCCGGTGCCGGTCGCGGTCCGGCTGCGGCTACGGAGTACCTGCCCACAGGTGCTGGAGGTGATTCTGGCTGGCAGTGGTGCGCAGAACCTAATCCGAACTCTGGGTTGGCAATCCATCGCGCGACAACGCGGCGGTGTACGCCATCGATGAGGAGCGCGGTGTGGTGTCGACCACCATTTTCTTCATGCCTATGGTCAATGATCCAGTCCGAACTTCGACAGATACCACCACCAATGCCATCAGCGATATCTTCGCCATGGGCAGTGATCCGTTGATGGCGATTGCGATTACTGGTAGGCTGGTCAATGTGCTGGCGCCGGAAGTTGCCGGTGAAGTGATTCGCGGCGGGCGTGACCTGTGATGTCCATGCACTGGCGGGTCGCATGGGTTGATCGCCAACGTCTCTGTTTAAATTGGCAGGGATCAACGGGATTGGTCGAGAAGCGATTCATGAAGCGCAATGACACCGCGAGCACGAAGGGTCCAGCTGTTATCTGACTAAGCCTTTCGGCATGGGTATTCATCGCAACAGCAAGAAGAGAAAGAGGTGCTTTGCGCAGAGGATCAAGGGGTGGCGCGCGACATGATGTGCGCATTCGGACGACAGCCAGCATCGGCAAGCTGGAGGGGGTCAAGGCGATGACCGATGTGCCACCCAGGGTTTTCGCTTGCTCGGCCACCTGGTGGAGATCGCGGACGGTAGCCAACTGACAGGCAGCGCGCCTCGACTTCCTCATACTCGATTGGCAGATCTGAACTTGTATCTTCCGAGCAGGAGCTGGTCTCGCCGTTGTGGACCCACCGTGGTTCCGACAGTTACGGCGAGCGCATGCGCGCGTTGACGCAAATCCAGGAAGTTACTGTTCAATCCGCGACTCGGTGGCGGTCTTCTGGTTGCCGTCCAAGGGTGAGCAAGCGAACTTCCTTGCGCTGGCCTCTGGACTGGGGCTCGAGTTTTGTCTGTAATTGGCGAATTCCTCAAGGCCGACAGCGTCGCCGGTCGGTGCTCTGATCCGTGGACCACCGACTACAACATTTATGAGTGGCCGGCCCCTGATCGACGTGCGTGCGCCGGTCGAATTCGACGAAGTATCCCCCTGCGGCGTGCAATCGGCAGCTGATGAACGAGTTCGGACAGGGAGAAAGTGGGCACCTGCTATGAGCAGCAAGGGCGGCGCGGCCGGGGCTTCGGTGGGCATCAGTTGGTGTGCAGCAGCCGAAGCAGCGGCATGGGAGGACACGGAGACGCTTCTCCGTGACCTCAGGGCTCCTATTGCTTTCGGGAGGGTGCGCTTGAACTGACCCGGCGATCGCTCGAGTGACAATGATATCCACGGGTTATCGGTGGTTGCAGGGCTCTGCCGGAACCTGATCAAGTTGCTCAATTGCGGTGGCCGAGTCCGATTTTGTGGTGGCCAGGCGCAGGCTTTAGGCAGCCGAAGTGTTGACACCATCGCCAATGCCCTCGATTTGCAGAGGGGGCTGGCCGGAATTCGCCGCGGCTACCATTTCCGCAAGCATGACACCACCAACACGGTGCCGATGCAGTTGGTGGGGAGATTCCTTTGGCGATCGACGTCTCAAAAAGCATATTGGAGGGTGTACGTCAGTTCATTCTGAAGAGACAGGGGCGTGTATGAGGTCGCCGTGAGATCCCGCTGACATGTTCCGGGCATGCAGAGTCCCCGCTGGTGTCGGCTGGGAGCCTTGAGGGATTGGGTCGAGCGAATTCTTAAAGATTATGTGATCGATTTGTGCGCCGAGTTCATCAGTGTTTGTGAGTGCGTCAGCGGGTTTTGGCGTCTCCCTGGCCGCCTCCGCCAGAGCTTGTCGCATCGTCGAACGTTTGGGCGAGCGCTCCCAGCCTGGCCTTGATCATGGACAGTGCACTGATCGAGCAGGAAAAGTACAGTGCCGTCGGATCCACGGAACTGATCATCGGGATGCTGAGGAGTGGTCTCAGCACCATGTATGCCTATCAGAGAGACAGCAAAGGGCCACATCATTTGCAGCAATGGGGCCGTGCTCGAGTCCCTGAGAGAGCGTGGCCGCGAGCTCGACTCCAGTACCGGGTTCGGCTGTGCATCATCCGTTGATGACGTACAGACGGGGTGCCGACAGGGTCACCAGCGAGCCAAGGGTCGAGATCAGAATCGTGCTTGAAACCACCCGGATGCCTGGCGCCGGTAGTATTCGGCCAGCATGAACAGCCGGTACTGTTGGAAGCGCGCTGAGTGATGGCACGCCGGAGTTCGCCACGACGCAGGCGTGGAATACGCGGAACGCCAGAAACCAAGTCAGCAGTGGATGCGCGATCAGCTTTATCAACCCCCAGGCGTCGGTTTCGCTCTACCATGGGCCTTCCTGTTCTCGGCAAGAACAGCCGATGAGATGTCGGTGCACGCCGTGGTTCTGCGCAACGGCTCAAGAAGTTTCGATCTGCCCGGGCAGCGGCACGCCGTATAGGCCCAGCAGGCGCCCAGAATGGCGAGACCACCAAGGGCTTCTGCGCGGCCGATGCAGCACCACCTCGACGCGGTGCGATCCGCGCCCGACGCTCGCTCTGTAAACCGATCTCGATGCACACCAGCGCCAAGCCGAACGACGCACAGACCACCAGCAAGGACGCAATCAGAGCCGGTTCAAGACCCTCTGGCCCCAGCACCATGATGCACAGCGGTATGCCGATATAGCCGGTATTGGCATAGGACGCGCTGCAGTTGCATCAATACTGGCATCGGCGAAGTGGCTGTTCTTCCAGCGAAGTAACAGGGTCAGCACGAACATGGCGAGCGTGCTGCCTGAACGCCGAGCGCGAAGCCTGCGGGTGCAACTGCCAGGTTGCGGTGGCAGTCGCCGTGAATAACAGCGCGGGCCAGCGCCAAGGACCACACCACCATGCGGTTGGCTTGAGGCCGCGTTCGAGCCGGACGGATGGGTGCGTTCGGCGTACCGAAACCGATGAGATTGGCGAAGATCGGCAGCAATACATTGAATAGGGAGGACGTCGACCAACCCCTTGAACCGCTAACCAGCCCGGCAAGGTTAAAGTCGGAAATCGTTAGCGTCCAATCTTTATTGATGGTCGGGATCTGCAATCTCTCTGTATCAACGGTTTCAGGGCGGCCGAGCGGACCCTACCGCCACAAGTCGCTATTCAACGAGAAGATCAACGCCTTCAACCCGCCTTCCAGTGGGAATATGGCGAACTCGGGCGGGTTTTCCAGCGCTGCTGGAAAAATCAAGTCAGGCGCCTTCGACAGCGAGGCATTCGGATTGAAAAGTCCGGGGCCGATGGCGGGGTCATTGATGCGCCGGTCCAGAGACCTTGCCGGTTGACCGAATCAGGCAGGCGGCGGAGGATTTTTGGTAGTCCTGGTGCAGCACAAAGCTGCCTTTCTGAAACGAAGGCGGGTCGACGATGAGCTGATCAGGTCGTAGGGGCCGTCTCTTACTCTCGCCCAGGATTTGAAAAGGTAGTGCCTCAACTTAGCAGCCAGCTCAAATCACTGTCGGTTAAGGCGGTAACTGGCCTGGCTCAAGGCGGCCTTGGCCATGTCGAGATTCACTCATGCTCACACCGGCAATGGCGGCGACAGAAAGCCGGCAGGGTCTCGCGAACAGATTCAACCATCATGTGCCTGAGCTGAACCCGGCGGCGGGCGGTTGGCGCATGTATCGGGAGCAGCCCAGTGTTGTCGTTGTGCCGAAGTCCAGTTTTTGAAGAAAATCCAGACCGTTCTCGGTGACAACCCCGGTATCGAGCATCTGCCAGCGACGTTTGAGCTGCTGTTCTGCGAAGGTGGCGGTATCCGCAATCGCCGGGTATGCGCCTGGCTGTGCAGGCGCGGGCGGAACTGACTCAGCCAGAACGTGCTGCTCATGGCATCGCGAACTTCAGCTTCATCCGGTTGCTTGTTCAGCGACACCAATCGCCCTGCAACCAGTCAACGGTCACTTCTTCGACCCGCCAGCGTCGCCTGTGCCGTGAAACAGGCGGCGAGCTTCGTCAGGTACTGCACTTAAAGCAGAAATTCGATCCTATCCAGTCAGAGGCTGGATCACTGCGGGCTATGAACGGTCCGTTCGAAAGCGCGCATTTCCAGCTGCGTGATCGCCAGGTGCGTCCTCTTCTTAACCCTCACGAAGGCCGCTAAAGATTTACTGACGCCCGCGAAATAATCGGGGAAAGAATGAAAAGCAAAACGAACGACATCATCGTGACCGTATGAATATTCTCTTTCTATACCAGGACAGCTGTCAGTGATCTGATAAAAGCGTCGGCTGGTCCAAACAACGCCAAAACCCAGGAAGATATACCTGCTTGATCCTACAGAATCACCTTGGCGGGTGGAGATCACATGGCCTGCGGGACCGTCGGGGTCGGGGAAAAGTGTCTATTCTTCGTGCCCTGGCGCTGCTGGATCCCGCTGGAGGACTGGTTGGCGATCAAGCGGTGTCGGCTCCGGGATTCCGGCGTATCGCCGCCATGTCAGTTACATCGCTCAGCGCCGCAATGCTTGAGGGCACAGTTGGAGCAGTCCTTCCTTCAGCTTCAAGGTCTATCACGACCTCCTTCGGCACCGCTAACCCTGCCTTGTCGTGCGCCGAGCAGGCAGCGGGGGAGCGCTTTCTCGACCAGCAGGCCAGCGGACTGCTGGGGGGTGAAGCACGGAGATTCGCAGCGTTCGGGTTCTCCGATCCAGCCTGATGTGCTTTTCTTGATGGAAGCCACCACGTCACTCAATACAAGGAATGCATCTCGAGAAATCGAGTCACTGGTGGCGGCCTGGTTCAGTAGCACCCGCAGTGATACGCGCCTACGTGGATCTCCGATCGAGCAGGCTGTTCGCATCATCAAGGTCGGCGAAGGCTGACGATGCAGGCACATGAGCAAGCACACGACCTGATGGACTATCAGAACTTATCGCTACTCGATATCGAAATACTTCCTCGGTTGATCCTGATTAACGGCGTACTGCCTTTGTCCTCGAAGCTGATGCTGGAACTGGTGTAGACGCTGATCCGCACCGTTGTGCAGCTACTCGCCATTGGTTATATTGAGTTTGCGGTATTCAACTTCGCCCAATGGTGTTATTCGTGCTGCCGTTGATCGCCCGGATGACCTTCGGCCTGGCGGGGCTGTCGGCCTCGCCAGACGGCAAGCGCGGTATTCCGGGCAGCGTTAAAACAGCATTCGTCGATCTGGCTGAGTTCATGGCTGGTCACTGCCATCTGGGCGTGTCCACGCTGTCGGATTCATGCCTGGTGCTGGCCGTTGATCCAGCTTGTCGGGATAGTTGGCAGCCTACCTGACCGGGGTATCATCGGTATCAGGGCAACGTTAAAATAACGACCAGGCACAACATCATGGAAATGAGTCTTGCCCTGGGCGCTACCCGCTGAAAGTTCACGCGTTAACCCCTACACCAGGCGGTGCGTGATAATGCTGGCTTAATGGAATGACTCATCAGGCTGGTCAGCCTGCCAGATAATGGGGCAGGTGCTGGCAGTCGCGGTTGGCGGCAGTGCGTTTCTTTCAAACATTCATGATGTTCCTGATCACAGCAGCATCGGCGCTGGGAACGGTGTGTGCAGTACTGCTTCACCTACGGCGGCTGTTTCAGCGGATTCACCGGTTTTTGGCGTCGAGGCTGATGGTGCGCAAATAGTTGCAATCGCATTTCCCTTGCGCACTCTGATTTGTGGGCGTCCTGCGCCGTTAACTGGGAACTGCAATTCTGGCAGGCTTGCTTGGTCTTGTCGTCAAATTTGTCACGTTTTCCCCTTTTAACGAGAAGCTGTAGCAATGCCTGAACCAATTCCCTTAAAGGGCCCCGCCAAAAGAAAACACAACTCGTCGTCAGTTTGTGCATGTAGGTGCTTCTCGTGAGGGACCATGTAGCTACATACATAGATAGAGATGTTTTTCTCCATCCATTCATTTATCATTCGACGGTCAGGACGATCGTGTATCCTACAATACACACGGAAAGAGGCATGATTTAGGACCGTAATGGTGTGGTGCTGGCGGACAATGACCAGTCAACCTGATCATGACCCGCGAGCGGTCCGGGGACTGGAGCCAGGTGCTGGACTCCCTGATTGATCTTCAGTTGCCTGAAGAAGACCGGATTTTGTCGACAAGGATCTGAAGCGAGCCCGTCATCGCTTCGACCCTGGTGCTGTCGACTTGACCGAAAAACAATTGCCCTGGTCGCCGTCGATGAGTTCGCCCTTGCGGGGATGAACGTCGAGCCGCAGTTCGTTCGGCATTATCCGTTTCAGCGCGCCGTTTCCATTCCATTGGTTATGTGGGCAGGATGAGACGAAAGATCCAAGCAACTGTCAGTGGATTGTGCGGCACTCAATGGATCGGCAAGACCGGTATCGAGCCGCTTCTACGGTCTGAACTGCATGGGCCGGGTCGGTTATGAGAGAGGTCGACCGATCGCCAGGGCGGGTGTTGCGCGTGTCGAGCACACCAACCCTGTCCCCATGGTCCTGAGCCTGGATATCAGTCTTCAGAGCGGCGGAAGATGCCCTGGGAGATCGGCGTGGTTGCTCGGCGTGGTGGCGCTGGACCCGGAGACCGGCGGAGTACTGGCCATGGTCAGCGAACCCAGTTTCGAATCCCAACCTGTTCGTCACCGGGATTAGCTTCAAGGAATACGCAGCGCTGCGTGACTCTGTCGACCAGGCCCTTGTTCGACAGGGTGCTGGGTGCTGTCGCCCGGGTTCGACGATCAACCTGAGGTCGCGATTCATGGACGGCGGTGTCTACCGCGCAGACCCGGGTGTTCGACCCTGGCTACTTCCAACTGCCAGATTCAGATCACGAATACCGAAACTGGAACCACAGCGGTGATGATTCCATCGACCCTCATGGATACCCGCGTCATGCGTCCAACAACACCTGTTTCTATACGCTGGCGCACAAGCTCGGCATCGTTCGTCGTCGTTTACATGACCATGTTCACCTGGGACAAAAAGTGTCGCTGGACATGTTTGAGGAGTCGGCGGGGCTAATCCTTTCCGTGAGTGGAAGCGGGCCACGCAACATCATATCCGTTCCCCGGTGAAGCGCGCATGTTGGGGACTGGGCAGGATATCCAGGTGAACGCGCTCGCCGACTGGCCAGCGCGTTGATTGCCAACAAAGGCGTGTGGAATCGGCCTGGTGTCAACTATCGATGGTGTGTCACCGTAAATGAACCCGATGCCTGGCGTCGTCTTTCATCAACTCCATGAGTCGGATCAGGTCAATCACGGTATGCAGATCGTGATGCATCTCGTCCGCGTGGCGTTGCTGGCTGCCCTGGCACGCGATACCAGATGCCGTAAAAGCAACCGCCCAGGTGGTTGCGATATCGAGCAGGGGTCGCGCTACAACCGTTTTTTGAAAACCCTGCGAAACGCATCACGACGTGCTGTGTCGTTGGTTTCGCCCCGGCAGCCATCCGAATACGCAGTATCAGGGTCGTGATCGAGAACGGTGAAGCGGGCGGTCGCGTCAGGCGGGTATATGTGGTGAGGAAGAGGTAAATGGTCCCCTGGTCTGTAAAGAAGGCCACTTGAAGCCGATGTGAGCGCCGGTACAACCGGTGAGCCGCGCGCATCCTGACATCACCCGCATCAGCTGGCCTTCATGCGCAACGGATGCACTGCCGACAGACACCACATTTCCGCGAAGGTTTGGGGCTGGTCAGTCCGGTTTATGCCATTAAACCGGGCGTTCAGCTTCATGGTGCACCGCTGAATCAATAAAAATCTTGTGAAAATTCTCTCCGGAAAAAAGTCGTTGTATTCGTCTGAATTTGAATGTTATGCTCATAACATATTGAAGATTAATGACCGTCTTCTAACATTTATGGCTGCGCCAGGTCGTGGATGGGCGTGAACTGCGTGGAAGAGATTCTGGTGACGCTGGAACAGCGCTTCACTGGCCTGACGCCTGCCGGGAAGCATGGCCGGCTGCTGCTGCGCAGACCCTTCAGAAGTTGCCTTCAAGTCGGCGGACAGCATCGCGCCACGAACCGGAACCACGGGCATTTCGGTCGACGCTCTTGCGTTGCGCTCGGCCGCTGGTTGATCTGGACGACGTCGAACAAAGCTGCGCGGTGGCTCGGTAATACCTGGCTGATCACCGACCGGCTGGGCCTTCCGTGAAAAAGCGCCGCGCGGCGATGCGCTGGATCGCTGGTTGAGCCGAGAACTGGACGCTATTCAGCACGTGTACGGCCTCGCCCGAGCAACGGTTTGCCCACCTACCGTCGAGCGTCTGTACGCCGCCGATGCGGTATTCATTGTCGGTATTCAGACCACTCGCGGCATTTCAACGCGTTCATAGCCACCTCGAATACATCCGGCCAAAGGTATGCATGATGGCCTGTCCGGGACTTATGCCGACATACTGAACTCGAGGATTTTTGAGAATGCCTCGCGGTAGCTTTTCCGATTTCATCCTCTTCCAGGCGTCGCCCGCGCGTTCAAGGTACGGCCGCGTCAATCTGCCCTTGGCATTGGTCACCGATTTCCACGCTGCATGTCGCGGGATTACCCCATGGACCTGTTGCAACTGAAGACCGACGTGGGTCAGTTTTGGGATTCCCTGGCACCGCTGGAGCCGTCCCTTTCAATCTGATGGTGTCGGCCGTGGCGGAAAAATACGGTGACCGTCTGGACGAGCGTCTGGCGAAAAATCGGCACCTGCAAGAGCTTTTTGGCCAGTTTGAATAGCGCTGCTCAGGGCTATCAAACCGGCAACATGATGACCAGCGTCTTCTTTGAATTGGAGTGTTTCGTGAACAGCAGCCTACTTGTCGAAGTCGATGCCCACGCGCTGCAGGTCGAAATCGATCTGATCTACGCTGGCGCCGATAACCTGGCTGGCACGCCGATTTATCAAGATCCACGCTGCTTTGTACCGCAACGCCGAACGCTGCCTGCGCCATGGCGAGCCGTCTGGCGCGCCAGGCACATTCCCTGCTGCGCATTGCCTGCGGGATGCCTACCGCCCGCATATGCCCAACTGTTGCTGTGGCAGGCGCTGCATCCAGGAATACGTCGTGATCCAACACTCAGTTCGCACGCCATCACCGTCGTGGCTGTCGAGTTAACGTTTCGTCGCCGACGGCCAGCCGCTGGACATGGGCACCGGTTTCGATGACATGCGTGAGCAGTCTCGCCAGTTCGCCGACCTGCCGTGCAGCGCAACCGTTTTGCTGCTCGGGATGGTGTCGACGCCGGGTACAGCAACTGCCAGCGAATGGTGGCGTCAGATGCCAGACGCCAGAGCTATTCAGTTCATTGACGACGGTTAATGGTGCACGGCCAAGCCGCTGACGGATAGCCTGGATCAATGACCTGTACGCTGACGCGGCCTGGCTGATGACCGGGACGACAATCAATGCCCGGCATAAAGTCGTGATGACTTTCCAGAACAGGCAAGGATTGGCCATTTTTTTGAACACTCATTGGGAGTTGGTCGAGCTTTAACTGCCCGGTATTCCTTTAATGAAAAGCTTGACAACTACGCCGTACTCGAATGATCAAGGAGCACCGGCATGAATCTAATCTTCACCCCGCGCGAATTGGCCATGGCCTTGCTGTGCTGGCTCTGGGTCTCGGTGCCTGGCAGTCGGCCAGCGCCGCCGTGCCGGCCGGACGCGCTGATGGTGCGCAAGGTCCAGCCGCAGCCCGCGGGTGGCGGCCCAGGCCCTGGCGTGGATAACAACGACTGGACCGTGACCTATCCGGCGTCCGGAGAACTGGTGGCCGAGGTCGAGCGGCAAGGGCAGCGCCGAGGTGCAGGTCGATGGCCGCCAGCTGGACCACATCAGCCGACAGCTTTTGATCTGGGAACTGAAGATGAGAAACCGAAGTATCTTGATGATGACGCCGGAGTGGACGCCAGACGCGGTAAACTGTTTCTTCAACCAGTAATCAAACTCAGCAAAGCCATGCCGGTGACTTTGCCGGGCACGTCACTGGCCGTGGCGGTGCTTAAACGCGACGCGCCAGTACGCTTTCTGCCTTTGAAAAGCGCGTATCGCATGCTTTATACCCTTGCGCATAACGGGCAATCATCAACCCGATATCGCCAAAAAACCGACGACGTAAACGCGTATCTAAACCAGTGCCCAGGTTCTGGTATTCCAGCTGACCTTGGCAGAAAGGCC
>NZ_JBRIIP010000019.1:0-19140 GCF_052976945.1 Pseudomonas sp. GG8 | reverse complement strand
TTGATACCGCGACACAGCAAGCTTCAGCCTTCGCGGCGGCCGTTGGCGCAATGATCGCGAGGCCCGGCGAAACGCGCCCCGGCAAGACCGCGGGCAGGGTGGCCAGGGCGAATTGTTTTGGCCCTCGATCATCTGGATGCGGTGCCTGCTCCGACGCGGGCGTGAAATTCTTGTTTATGCGCGGTCCTTGTTCAACCAAGGGTTTGTCATGTTGATCGCGGCCGATCTGGCACGGCTCGCCGGCGCGGCAGGCGAACCGAGCCTCGACGAATGGATCCAGGTGCCGGTTCAGATCGGCGAGATCGCGTCGCGCGCCAATTATGCAACTCTGGTCCGCTCAATTCTCGGCGGTCAGGGACCCTGAGCCGCGGGTTCGCAACGCGGAGACATCGGCGCTCCCAGCACTCGACCAGCCGCTGTCCGCCGCCGAAACCCAACTTCTCGCCGATTTGGCGCCGCTCGCGGGCAGTTCGGCCCGCGCATTGAAGCGTTTTGTCAATCTCTACCGCCTGGTCCGGGCGGCAGGCCCGAAAATCATCAAGGCGCGCTCGCCATGATGCTGGCCCTGGAACACAGCGGCGCGCCATCCGAAATCGCCTCGGTGCATGATGCGCTATCGAATAGTGCGCCGGAGGCGAATCTTCAAATTCATGAAGGTGGCCCGCGCGTCGTCGCGGCGCTAGCCGCGGTGCGATCCGCGCAAGGGAAAGTGACCGTGAACGCCGCGCGGCAGGCGGCCGCGACCGCCCGGATGTTCTGGTTCGACAGTGGAAACAGCAGCCCGCCGATCAGTGGGGTTTGATCCGCCCTTCCGTATTGCCTTGAACCGCACTCGGAGAGGCGTCAAAAAGTCGTCGAACCGCGCCTGCACCATAGCGTAGCATTCACACGCTGCCTGTTCGAGGCCTGGACGATCGACGATTTGAACTTCCCCCTTGCGGTAGTCGATGAGACCGGCGGCCTGCATGTCTTGCGCGGCAAGCGTCACCGTTTTCCGATTGGCGCCCGACATGTTAGCCAAAAATTCGTGCGTGTAGGATGACTTCCTCGGTTTCGGCGCGATCATGCATCATGAGGAGCCACCGGCACAATCTCTGTTGGATCTGCATGGCATTGCACGCGGCGGTCTGCTGAACCTGGGCCAGCTGCGTCTCCGAATAACTGACCAGGAGATTGCGCACGTGGTCACTCCGCTCGAACTCCGCTCGCAAAATTTCGATGGGAACGCGCACCACGCCACCTTGCAATTGCACGAGGCATTGATTGAAGTTAGGCTATACATCGCCGCGAGGATGCCAAATGCGCCTTCGTTCCCGATGTTCGCTGTCTCGATTGCGGCGCCGTTCGCTAAAACCGTCAACAGCGAGAGAACGGCGCCCTTCGGGAAGTAGACGTATTCAAGGAAGCCGCCCACCTCGTTGCCGAATGTCGCCAAGCACGAGGGTGACCGGTTGAACGTGGGGGTCGATCCGCGCGCGGCTGGCAGGCTCGAAGGCGTCGAGCAAAACGATTGGAATGCGCGACTCGGTCGAGCAATAATCTCGGTGGGGGAGCATCGGTTCTTTTTGGTCCATCGGCAAACACAGCACAGGTTGTTCTGTGGGCTAACGGACATAGTAGCACAGTGGCTGGCTTTTGCAAGAAAGAGAGGTGAAAGAGAGGTGGATGAGCGGACTTTTGATTGGGTGGCAAAAGTTTTATTACTTGTTTTCAATCGTTATTCATCACCTATTTGAAATCATTACAAGTCCATGTCAGCCAACATGTTTCAGGCAGTGGGAGATCCCGGCGTGGCCAAGGGCTGGGATGCCCGGCGGAGCTGGTGATTGTTCCGCGGCCGGCCACCACACAACTCGGAAAGTCTGTGGCTTGTACGGCGTAAGAACGGATCGCGCGAGCGGCTTTGGCGTGTTGATCGCGGCCGATCCCGCATTGGCCCGCGGCGCGGCGGGCGACCGCGCCGAGCCTCGACAAAATGGATCCAGGTGCCGGTTCGAATCGGCGAGATCGCGTCGCGCGCGAATTATGCAGACTCTGGTCCGCGCGGATGCTCTTTTCGGTTGTCAGGGCGTCGAGGAGCAGCAGGTTCGCGAGGCAGGAACATCGGCGCTCGGCCCCCGCGCATTGAAGCGCTTCGTCAATCTCTACCGCCTGTTAGGGGCGCAAGACCAGGATCACAAGGGCATGGTCACCTCGTTTTCGAGCCGCCGGTCAGCGGGGTTTGATCCGCCCTTTCGTATTGCCTTGAACCGCACTTGGAGGAGGCTTCAAAAAGTCGTCAAACCGCTCCTGGACCATGGCGTAGCATTCACACGCTGCCTGTTCGAGGCCTGGACGATCGACGATTTCGATCTTCCCCCGTTTGTAGCCAATGAGACTGTCGGCCTGCATCGCTTGCGCGGCAAGCGTCACCGATTTCCGGTCGGCCCCCAACATGTGCGCCAAAAATTCGTGCGTGTAGGACAGCTCCTCGGTTTCGGCGCGATCATGCATCATGAGGAGCCACCGGCACAATCTCTGTTCGATCGTATGCATGGAATTGCACGCGGCGGTCTGCTGAACCTGGGCCAGCTGCGTCTCCGAATAACTGACCAGGAGATTGCGCACGTGGTCGCTCCGCTCGAACTCCGCTCGCAATATTTCGATGGGAACGCGCACCAAGCCACCTTCCAATTGCACGAGGCATTGATTGAAGGAGGTTCGGCTATACATCGCCGCGAAAGGCCAAACGCGCCTTCGTTCCCAATGTTCGCTGTCTCGATTGCCGCGCCGTTCGCTAAAATCGTCAACAGCGAGAGAACGGCGCCCTTCGGGAAGTAGACGTATTCAAGGAAGCGCCCGCCTCGCAGACAACGTCGCCGAGCACGAGGGTGACCGGTTGAACGTGGGGGTCGATCCGCGCGCGGCTCGCAGGCTCGAAGGCGTCGAGCAAACGATTGGTATGCGCGCCTGGCTGGAGCCATGATTTTCGTAGGGGAAGACCGGGGCTTTTCTTGTCCATGGGCCGGGATAGCACAGTTTACTGGCCATCATAAATAAAAAAGGCGGATGACGGGATTTTATTTGGGCGACGCCCAGTTTTTGTCACTCGTTTCAAATCATTAAGCTTCGCCGTGTCAGGCAACAGGTTTCGGGCCAGGGGTTCGATATCCACAGCGGCGGTCCTGTTTCGACAACTGTGGATTGTCTAATTTTTTTGCTGTTTTGTGGCGGCGGCAACAGACATGGGCAAAATATTATGACACATTTTGTATACTATCAAATATCAAAGAGTTAAGAGGCAAAAAATGGCTAAAACGAAACCCGCCGACACCCGCATTAATGGCGAGGCCAATGATGCCGCGATCAACGGAATGACCCCGGCAATCGAAACCATCGAAGCTTTCGCTCGCGAGATCGCTCTAATGGCCTGGCAAGCGCTCGTCCGCGCGAATCAGCACACCGAAAAGCTAAGTGTCCGTCTCGAAAGTTGTTGAAGTCCTGAGAATCACTTGTGATTCAAGAAAGGGGGGCGGCCTGATTCGTGGAGGACCGCCGATGTGGACGAACGAGAACAACGAGGGCTGTCCAAACACGATCATTTGCGCTATCCGAGCGACGTGACGGACGAGGAATGGACGCATGTCGAACCGCTGATTCCGCGGCGAAGCGCGGAGGCCGCAAGCGTGAAGTGAACATGCGGGAGGTGTTCAACGGCATCATGTACGTGCTGAGCACGGGCTGCCAATGGCGTTATATTCCCAAGGACTTGCCGCCGCGCAGCACCGTGAACCACTACTTTTGCCTGTGGGGTTGGGACGGCACGCTGGATCGCCTTCGTGACTCGCTCCACGAGAAGTGCCGCGAACAAGAAACGCGAGGCCAGCCCCACCGCCGCCATCATCGACAGCCAGAGCGTGGAGGAGGGCGCAAAAAGGGGGGCCTCGATCGATCCGCACGGGTTCGACGCGGGGAAAAAAATCAAGGGCAAGAAGCGCCATTTTCTCGTAGACACGCAGGGTCTGCTGCTGGGAGCCATCGTTCGCTCCGGTGTTCAGGATCGCGACGGCGGCGTCGCGTTGCTGGCGGCGCTGTTTGGCCGGTTTCCCTTTCTCGAGAAGCTTTTCGCCGATAGCGCTTATCAGGGGCCGGTTTTCTCCGGCGCCATCGTCAAAATCCTGCCTTGTCTCGAAATCGAGATCGTCAAGCGATCCGATCAAGCGAAGGGGTTCGTGAAATTGCCGAAGCGCTGGATCGTCGAAAGGACGATCGCATGGTTGAACCGCTGCCGCCGCCTTGCCAAGGATTGGGAAAACCTCAACCTCAGCGCCCTCATGTTCCTTCGTTTCGCGTCAATCCGGCTCATGTTGCGAAAGCTCTGTAATCCTGCGTAAACTTCCAGAACAAGTTGTCGCAAAGCGCATAGCATGGAAGCGGCGATCCAGGCGGATTTCTGAAAAAGTCCATGGAAGATGCGGTACAACACACTAGAAAGTACATCGAAATGCTGGCGACCTTTCCGCACGAGCTGGTGCAACCGGTAAACGTGGCGGTAGAGATTGCCGAGACGGCCGGGCGCGCCACAGCGGCGAAGGTCGGGCGCCTTTCCGGATTTTCCTATAAAGTTTAAGGTTACGGCGTCCCGAACCG
This sequence comes from Pseudomonas sp. GG8, assembly GCF_052976945.1. Taxonomy (NCBI): domain Bacteria; kingdom Pseudomonadati; phylum Pseudomonadota; class Gammaproteobacteria; order Pseudomonadales; family Pseudomonadaceae; genus Pseudomonas; species Pseudomonas sp. GG8. The sequence goes on along the minus strand of NZ_JBRIIP010000019.1, from coordinate 14,511 downwards.
GTTCACCTTGGCCCGAAATCGATGGGGTCGTGCGAGGGGCTTTGGCGGTGGAGAGGCCATCCTTCCACGTTTGTTAGAGTGGAGCCTTAGGCGTAGGCGCCAAGATGGAGCTCGATCACCACGGCCGCGATGCTGTTTCAACAACTAAGATTTGTCAACTAAGGTTTGTCTAATTTTATTTGCTTTCTTGTGGTGTAGACCACAGACATTGGAGAGATATTATGACAAACGTTTTGCCGCTATGATATTTCAGTGAGTTAAGTGGAAAAAAATCACTCAACTCCATCAGAGCGCCAGGCCAAACCCGCCGACACTCGCGGCGATGCCACCTAGATGCCGCCTATGCGTCATTTTTTCGTAGCTTTGTGACGGCATACGTCACTTAAATTTCGTGAACCAGCTGTTACCTAAACCCATTTACCCATTTGGGGGAAGCGCGCGGCGAAAAAGGGGGGCATAATGGCGCTGATAGTAATTAGGGATCCGAGAATCATTCGCGGTTTAAGCGACATTAAGGAAAAGTATATCCGTCTTCATACCCAAATGGGGGAAGCACGGACCCGCGCGAAGATCATAGTCCCGCCGATGCTCGACGGGATGGTAGACATGCGCACCGAAAGAGAACTCACGGAAAGAGAACCCACTGAAAAAGAAGCCAAGGGAAAGGATACGCGCCGCCTGATTGTCGAAGTCGCGGAGCGGCTCTTCCGGCAACTCGGCTTCCAAAAGACGACGGTCGCCGATATCGCACGCGAGCTGCATATGTCTCCGGCGAATGTTTATCGCTTCTTCGGGGCGAAATCCGAAATCAACGCGGCTGTCTGCATGGACCTCCTCGGCAAGATCGAAGCCGAGGCGGGAAAAATCGCCGCGTCTCGCGGCACCGCCATCCAAAGAATGCGCAACTTGGTCGCGTCCGTCGAAAAGGCACATTACAAACAGTACAATTTCGACCGCAAGCTGCACGAGTTGATCAAATCCGCCATGACCGAAAACTGGGCGATCATGCGCGAGCACCAACCATCGCATGACCGGGATGCTTGAAAAGATAATCGCCAGTGGCATGGCGGCAGGCGAGTTCCATCCAGGAGACGCGGCGCTCGCGGCGCGCCTTGTCAACACCGCTTGCATCCGCTTCTGTCATCCGCGCCTAATGGCGGAATATGAGCAGGAGCCGCAGGCTCTCGACCACATGCTCGATTTTTGCCTGGCCGCGCTCGTCCGGGAGCCCGTTTGAAGCGGTAGCCGCACGGAAGGGCCATTCCGTCACCATGGGGCGGGCTCGCCACCAGGCGGCGGGCGGCGCATGAATGGGCAGCGAACCGGTCTTCAATCAAGCCCGTTAACCTTCGCGGATCGAGGAAGCCGCTCGCCCGCTCTGCGCACCCGTCCGGTATGACGGTTTCCGGAGTGCGAAGAGGCGGAATATCGCGGCGGAAACCCCGGCACCCGCGGTGGTTGTCGAGCGGGCACCCGCGCAATTGCTCCCTCCCTCCTTGCTGCATCTCCTCTGGTCACTCACGGTCGTGTCGAGCACTTGTCCGATTGTTCGTTGCGTCCTTATCGATCAAATGGAACCACATGCCTATCTAATTGACTCCCGCGACCGCTAAATGTTGTGTTTGAGTGTTTTGGCTGGCACGCGATCAATCAGCAAAGCCCCCTCGATCAGCCCATAAAAAAGCTTGCCTCGCGAACGTGATGCTCTCCGGTTGAAACGGAAGGTAAACTCGTCAAGATAGTAACGCAAATTGTCCGGACTGATCGCGCCTTGAGTAAGTTCCCAGCCACCATCGCTTGAAGAGCGACGCGACCAGATGAACCAAAGGCGTGGCATCCCCAAATTCAAAATCTTGTGCGCCACGGGGATATGACGGTAGCCGTAGCGCGGCAGAAGGTTGTAGCCGTTCCAGTCATCTGAACGAACGCGGCTTCCGGGATCGGTTGTTTCCATAGCCGCGTTGGCCAGAGCGTCGCCGGAAGCGTTGGGCAGCGTTCTAGACGGATGCGGCCAACGTGGCCTTGAACATCCTCGACAGCCATGAATATCAGGGACTTGCCTTCGGCTCCCCGGCCTCCTTTGCCGGATCGTTTGCCACCTATAAAGACCTCATCCACCTCAACCAGCCCTGAAAGCCTTTCCCTGCCTGGCCGCACCATCGCACGCCGCGACTTTCTCCGGACCCGCGCCCATGCCGTTTGATAGCTGCCAAGTCCAAGAGCTTTTTGCAACCCGAGCGCGCTGACCCCATTCTTCTGATTGACCACATACCACATGGCCTGAAACCATAAACGCAGAGGTTTGTGCGTATCCTGAAACAACGTCCCTGCGGTTACGGATAACTCTAGAGTTGAACAGTCGCCACAGGCAAAAAGACCCCGCGCTTTTTTCCAATGCTTCTTGCTGGAGCAAATTGGACAAACGTACCCATCGGGCCAACGCACGAGGCTCAGATATTCCAAGCACGCGCCCTCGGCCGGGAACATATCCATGAAATCTGCCATGTTGGCAGGGTAACTCTCCATGCCGAAAACCACTACATCTAGCGGTAACGGGAGTCAATTAGATAGGCATGTGGTTCCATTTGATCGGGACGCGCTCTAAGGAGGGCCTTCACTAGGGTCGCCGTTCGGAGAGAAGCTTGGAGAACTCAGAAAAGCCGATCAAGTAACGCCATCGTCTGGTGCTAGCGCCAAACAAAGGCGGCACAAGCTCGCCCTCGGCATTGAGCGCATCGGCTTAGTCTCGCTCCGCTTTCCCCTCGCCGTCGCCCTTGTGGCGGTCGCGCTCGCGATTGCCGCTGGTTTCGGCGTCGCAAGGCTTAAGATGGACCGGGAACTCGCTCAGCCAATTGTTCCGTTCGGACACGCCGGAATTCAAGCAATACGAGGAAGTGACGCGGCGTTTTCCGTCGAGCGAGTTCGATGTGCTCGTCGTCATTGAGGAAAAAGACTCCTCGAGCGCGAATCGGTCGAGAAGCTGCGCGATCTCGTCACCAACCTTCAGCTGATCGACGGTACGCGAGGCATCATCTCAATTTTCTCGGCGCGTCAACCGCCGGAAACCGGTGCAATTCCGGCGCCGCTGTTCGCGGATCAGTTGCCTGAAGGCGCCGCCTTCGATGCATTGGTCCGTCGCGTGATGGGCGATCGGATCATCCGTGGCAGAGCTTTTGTCGAACGATGGCGAGCTTACCTTGGTCGTCCTCGCGCTCGATCCATCCGTCGTCGAAAGCAATCGGCTGCGCGATGCCGTCGGCGAAATCCGCGCGACGATAACCGAGGATCTCGCGGGCGCGGGACTGAAGGCAGAGCTTTCCGGCGTTCCGGTGATGCAACTCGAGATCCGTAATGCGGTCGAGCGCGACAGGTTGGTCTACAATACGATCGGGTTCGTTGCCGGCTGTCTCATCGCGATCCTTTTTTTCCGCCGCGTTTCGTTCATGATCATCGCGGCTGGTCCCCCGCTGATCGCGATATTGTTGGCGCTTGGCGCGCTTGGCTGGCTCGATTTCCGCCTCAATATGTTCCTCAACGTGATGACCCCTCTCATCATGGTGATTAGCTTTTCCGACAGCATGCAACTTACCTTCGCCACACAAACCCGTTGGCTGCGGCGAAAGCAAAATCGAAGCCCTGAACAATGCGATTTCGATCGTCGGGCCAGCTTGCGTTCTCACCCATGCGACAGCGGTTTTTTCCTTCGTGGCCTTGCAGTTTTCCAGCTCGGACCTGATACGAAGCTTTGGCGAGGCGGGCTTCATCGCGACGATCATTGCGCTGGCCGCTGTCCTCGTTCTCATGCCGCTTCTGGGTGTCCTATTGTTGCGCGACGAGAGCGCGTTTGCGGACCAAATCGCCCGCTCGGATTTCGAAGTCGAGGCGCTGAGACGATTTGCGGCTTTGTAGCCGCCCGCATGGTCCGGCGTCCCGGTCTTTATAGTCTGGCCGGCGTCCTTGTCGTCGCCGGGCTTGGTCTCAGCTTTGCTCGCCTCGAGCCAAGGTACCGGCTCGCCGATCAAGTACCGGACAAGCAACAAGCGGTAGCCGCAAGCAACCGTCTCGACGCCAAGCTAACCGGTGCGAATCCGATCGATGTCCTGATCGAATTTCCACGTGGTGCATTCGCTACTACACGCCGGAAACTCTCAATTCTATCGCCAAGGTGCATGGGATACCTCGAAAACCACCAGGGCGTCGGCAATGTCTGGTCCATCGAGACATTACGCCGGTGGCTCGTCGAGGCCGGCAAACCACAGCGCCCGGCATCCTGCAGCAATATGTCGATCTGTTGCCCGAACACTTGACGCGGCGCTTTATTGCGGCGGGGCAGGACGCCGTCGTGGTGTCTGGCCGCATACCGGACATCGACACCGCCGGCTTCTTCCTATTATCGACGCACTGGATAATTCGCTCGCAGGGGTCCGCGCGCGTCACCCTGGCTACAGGATCTCGGCGACGGGTCTTTCGGTAATAGCCGCGCGAAACAGCGCCAATATGATCGAGAAATTGAGCAGAACAGCTTGACGATCGAGTTCGCGTTCGTCGCCGCATTCATCGGCGCCGCCTTCCGTTCGATCGTTGTCATGCTGGCGAGTATCCTTCCGGGGATTTTCCCGGTCGTTGCCTCTGGCGCCTTGCTCCAATTGATGGGGCAGGGCCTGCAGTTCGCAAGCGTCGTGGCGCTGACCGTTTCGTTCGGACTGGGGTTAAGTGCGACGATTCATTTCTCAACCGTTTGCGCCTGGAGGAGGACCAGGCCAGATCCGAAATCGCTGTCGCGCGGGCAACCATCCTCGTCGGCCCCGCCCTCATTCTAACTTCGGTGGTGCTTGCATGCGGATTGGTGGTGACGGTCTTTTCCGAGGCCTGCCGTCGCTGCGCCTCTTCGGTTGGCTGGGCGCATTCGCCATGATGGCCGGGCGCTGACCGCCGATCTCTTTATTTGCGGCCAACGGCCATGTTCCTGCTTAGGCTTTCCCGCCGCGCAGCATGGCGCGACAAGCAGCGGGTGGCCGAGAGTTCGCGGATCTATACTTTGCGCAAAGAGATCGACACGGCAGACACCTCGGTGTCGCCTTGCGGCCTTATCGTGACCGACTGCTTGTCACCTTGGATCCGGACGTCGAGACGGGCCGCAAAGCCAGCGGCAGCCGCATCGGCCACGATCTCCGCACCGCTGGCGCGGCCGGAAAGATTTCCCGACGAGGGTCGCCTGGGCCCAGGAGCCAGAAAGCGTACCGCCTTCGGAAATGACGTTGCTGCTGATTTCCAGCCTGTAGCTATCGCTCGCGCAGCAAGTTGCTGAAGCGCCTTGCCGGTGGGATTAACCGCATAGGCGGCCTTGCAGCGAAGCCGTTCGGTCGCGCCATTCGTCATGGTGACAGTGCCGGCACCCGACCAGTGCCCGGACAAGCCGAGGAACGGTCCTTCTGAACCGGGCTCCGCTGGCTCGCGCCGGAATAAGCAAAATCGCGGATGCGAACAGTGCCGCTTTGAGGCAGTTCGCGGAAAGTTTCAAAAAAAAGCGTGCCATGAATTTCACTTTCTAAACCCGCGTCGCCCGGATTGATTGTCACGAAACCGGTTCGTCCGCGCCCCCTGTTCAGGGGATGACAATGTTGCAATTCGTTCACCGCGTGCGGCGGCGCCGGAGGGAAGTCCAATGGGGGCGCGGCCACTTTCCAAAATGTTGAATGCGTTAGGCAAGGTTACATTGGCTTGCCAACCCAATCACGCAATGGGCCATGCATCGATTTAGCAACGATATTTTTGGTCATGGTGCAGTTTGACGCCGAATATCCGTTAACATCATCAATACTTACTGAACCGTTCCGTGGGCTTCGGCAGCGCCTTAAAGCGGGATGAGGAAAAGTGGAACCCGGTTTTCCGCCCGCATACCGCTCTAATTGATAAATGTCAGTTCAGGCGGGGAAAAATTTTAAGTCGAATCAAGCACAAGGCCAGCGCGACGAAGCAACGCCGCCCGTGCCATAGCGGAGGCGAATTCGCGGCGATGGATTTCGAGCCCTGGCAGGACGGCGGTTGGTTCCGCAATGTTCGCAACCGTGTTGCTGGGTCTCAAGCCTTAAGGCGAGACCATACCCATAAAACAACTATGAATATAATGATGGCCGTTGTTATCGGGTCCGCATAAGTGAGAGCTGCCCTCGCAAATTTGAACAGTGAGATAAGTGGATTTTCTGCCTGACAGCGGCAAGCATAATGGCCGCGAATTCGGAGATGTCATGACGAAACGCACACGCCGGAACCACGCACCGGCCTTCAAGGCGAAGGTGGCTCTGGCCGCTTTCAAGGGCGAGAAGACGCTGGCCGAACTGGCTCAGCAGTTCGACGTCCACCCCAATCAGATCACCCAATGGAAAGGCCAGCTTCTCGAAGGCGCGGCGGGGGTCTTCGGCCAGGACAGGAGCGAGGCGAGCGCCCCAAGCGTCGATTTGAAGGCCCTGCACGCCAAGATCGGCGAGCTGACGCTGGAGAATGATTTTTTGGAAGGCGCGCTCAGCAAAGCGGGTTTGCTGAGCGCAAAGCGATGATCGACCGCACCCACGATCTCTCCATTTCCCGGCAGGCGAAGGTCCTGAACGTCAGCCGGGGCGCCGTCTACTACAAGCCCCGGCCGGTTCCGGCCGAGGACCTTGCGATCATGCGCCGGATCGACGAGCTGCATCTCAATTATCCCTTCGCGGGCAGCCGAATGCTGCGCGACATGCTGAACCGCGAAGGCGTCTCGATCGGCCGTCGCCATGTCGCGACGATGATGAAGCGCATGGGAATCGAGGCGATCTATCGCCGCCGAACACGTCGAAGCCGGCACCGGCATCTACCCCTATCTGCTGCGCGGGCTGAAGATCGAGCGCGTCAATCACGTATGGGCGATGGACATCACCTATATCCCGATGGCGCGCGGCTTCGTCTACCTCGCGGCCGTTGTCGACGTGTTCAGCCGGTGCGTTCTGTCGCATCGCGTGTCGATTACGATAGAAGCTGATTTCTGCGTCGAGGCGCTGGACGAGGCCTTGGCGAAACACGGCAAGCCGGAGATTTTCAACACGGATCAAGGCTCGCAGTTCACGAGCGAGGCTTTCACCGGCGTGCTGACCAAGAACGGCGTCGCCATTAGCATGGACGGCAAGGGCTCGTGGCGCGACAATGTGTTCGTCGAGCGGCTGTGGCGCAGCGTCAAATCCAGAGGTGCTCTTGCGAGCCTATGAGAGCGTCGGCGACGCGCGCTCTCGATCGGCCGCTATCTGGAGTTCTACAATATAAAGAGGCCGCATTCGAGCCTTGACCGGCGCACGCCAGACGAGGCTTACTTCGATCAGTCGCCCTACCAAGCGGCGGCATGAGTTTTCCGCCGCGCGTTGGACGCGACTTCGGTCGGGCTACGCCCTCCCTCCGTCACGCCCAACGCGCGCAACCCAGCAAACAGAGAAACCCGGCAGACGCCACTTAATCTTTCGCGGGAAACTGTTCGACAAAGCGGAGCCAGCTCTATTACAGATAGCTGCCGGGTCGTTCGCCAATTTGCCCGAATTCCGCGTTTTAGGCAATCCTGCGCCGTTGGCGCGGGCTGTGGGGACGGAACGAGCCGGCGTCATGCCGAGCGTTGAAAGGAGCATCAAACGGCGACGAAATCGAGCCAGAGAACGGCGTCGTTCGCTCACCGCCGGGTTCCCCATGGCCGCCTCGATCAATCCAGCATCACCCCACTGATCATTATCGATGAATCGCTCCGAAAACGCTGGAAAACCCTGCGCCATCCGGCGAATGCGGGTATAAACAGTTGGAATCGATCACGTTTATGATTTTAAATTGATTCACATGCCTATCTAATTGATTCCCGTACCGCTAGATGTAGTGGTTTTCGGCATAGAAAGTTACCCTGCAACATGGCAGATTTCATGGATATGTTCCCGGCCGAGGGCGCGTGCTTGGAATATCTGAGCCTCGTGCGTTGGCCCGATGGGTACGTTTGTCCAATTTGCTCCAGCAAGAAGCATTGGAAAAAAGCGCGGGGTCTGTTTGCCTGTGGCGACTGTTCGCATGAAGTCATCCGTAACCGCAGGGACGTTGTTTCAGGATACGCACAAACCTCTGCGTTTATGGTTTCAGGCCATGTGGTATGTGGTCGATCGGAAGGAATGGGGTCAGCGCGCTCGGGTTGCAAAAAGCTCTTGGACTTGGCAGGTCTCAAACGGCATGGGCGTGGTTGCATAAGTTGCGGCGTGCGATGGTGCGGCCAGGCAGGGAAAGGCTTTCAGGGCTGGTTAAGGTGGATGAGGTCTTTATAGGTGGCAAACGATCCGGCAAAGGAGGCCGGGGAGCCGAAGGCAAGTCCCTGATATTCATGGCTGTCGAGGATGTTCAAGGCCACGTTGGCCGCATCCGTCTAACAACGCTGCCCAACGCTTCCGGCGATGCTCTGGCCAACGCGGCTATGGAAACAACCGATCCCGGAAGCCGCGTTCGTTCAGATGGAACGGCTACAATTTTCTGCCGCGCTACGGCTTCCGTCATATCCCCGTGGCGCACAAAGATTCTAAATCTGGGGATGCCACGCCTTTGGTTCATCTGGTCGCGTCGCTCTTCAAGCGATGGTGGCTGGAAACTCATCAAGGCGCGATCAGTCCGGACAATTTGCGTTACTATCTTGACGAGTTTACCTTCCGTTTCAACCGGAGAGCATCACGTTCGCGAGGCAAGCTTTTTTATGGGCTGATCGAGGGGGCTTTGCTGATTGATCGCGTGCCAGCCAAAACACTCAAACACAACATTTAGCGGTCGCGGGAGTCAATTAGATAGGCATGTTAATTCAATCCAAAATCATGTTGATCTTAGGACGCAACCCTGCCTCTCAATTGGAAAAGCCCGACCCCGAAAATGGTGGCCGGCAGCCAAGGCGATTGCCGCGCCGGGAGGCCAACACTGGCGAAAGCAAGGTGTTCAAAAGTGTGACAAGGCAGGCTCCCGCCGCCGCCGCGCCGGAACAAAAAGGCAAGGTTGACCCTTCCATGCAATCCGCGAAAGCTTTCATTGTGGAACGGCCTCTAAACCGCCAAGAACTCCGGACGGGAGAGCTCATGACCACGAACGGCAGACAACTACTCCACTTTGTATTTGGAGGCGAACTCAAGGACTTGAGCGGCACGGAATCCCGCGATTTATCCAAACTCGATATCGTCGGTATCTTTCCCGACTACGCGTCGGCGGCGCAGGCTTGGAAAGCCAAGGCGCAGGCAACGGTGGACAATGCCCATATGCGCTATTTCGTCGCACATCTGCATCGTCTGCTCAGACCTCGGAGCAAAACTTGAGCGTGGTGGCTATCTTTCGATCCCGCGATAAAAGTTATCCGCGGAGAGGGTCCGCCCCATTGAAATATCGAGGCCCGCCGTGAAAGGTTCGGCCCTCCTTGCCTACTGGCTGGCAAGCGCGGGCGTTGGACTAACCGGGCCATTATATCTTTACTGGCGGGAAAGCTCGGCCGCGACGATTTTTCGAGGCGCCACGAGCGGCTGGGGCGGCCTCACCTCGCACGGCCTGATGGGCGGCTCGCCTTGTTGCATGCCGCAAGCGCGGCGCAAGCTCTCGCCTTGCCGCCGCTTGCCGAAAAACTGGGACAGCTCGGCTTCACCGTGCTTTTGGCGATCGGCCGTCCTCCGGCCCGTTCCGCGCGCCGCGCTTGCCGCCATCGCTGCACCAACTCGCGCCTCTCGACGCGCCTCAATTCGTGGCGCGGTTTCTCAATCATTGGAGGCCGGATATTGTCCTTATCTCCGGGCCGGAAATTCCGCCAAACCTCGTCGTCAGAAGCCAGCCGCAAAATTCCCGTAGCACTTGTCGACGCCCGCTTGCCGCGCGGCGCTTCCTGATTTGGCGGAATTTTCCGGGCTTTGCCGGATCGCTGTTGCGCCGGATAGATCTTTGTTTGGCGCAAACAAATACCGACGCGCGGCGCTTAGCGAAACTGGGCGTTGAAAAGTTCAAGTGACCGGAAATCTCAAATATGATTTCGTCCCGCGCCGGTCGAATCAATCCACCTTGGCGCGGCTTCTCGCACGGATCGGGACGCGTCCGGCGTGGGTCGCCGATGGAACCTATCCCGGCGAGGAAGAGATCGCGATGGCGGCGCACCGCCGATTGGCGCGGCAGTTTCCAGACCTCCTGACCGTGATCGTGCCGCACAACCCCAAACGCGTTTTTGAAATCGCCCAAGACGCCGCGAAACTGGACTCACCGCGGCGCTGCGCGGTGGCGATCGCGAAAGCGCGCCCTTGCCGGAAATCTATATCGCCCTTGCAGCGGGCGAGGCGGGATTATTTCTTCGTGGCGCCGGCGTGATTTTCGCGGGCAAGTCCTTGCGCCACGGCGGCGGCAAAAATCCGGTCGAAGCGGCGCGTCTCGGCTGCGCGATCCTGCACGGTCCGGACGTCGATGATTTCGAGGAAATTTACGCGGCACTCGATAATGCGGGCGGCGGCGCGCTGGTATTCGATGCCGAAACGCTTGCCAAGCAATTGGCGCTCCTCTTCTCTGACAAAGCCGAATTGCGGGCGATGGCCCGCGCGGCCGCGGCGACGGCGGAGGATTTGGCGGCGCCTCGACCCGCACCATGCAGGCAATCGAGCCTTGTGCCAGGCGATGATCGCGGGAAGGGGCGGAGGGGTGAGAGCCTGCCTCAAACATCCTTCTCGCCGCAAGCGCGACGGCGTACTCGCGTCCGCCGGAACCGCAAACAAGAACGTTCGTGATGGCCTTCGATGTAAAAGTCTGGATTTGATCCAACGGTCAATGTCAGATTACGTCATTCATTCAACGGCGGACATTATCGGCGAGGTGGACTCGATGTTGTCAAGGATGCCATCGGGCGTTCGGAGGATTGCACCATCACAAGCAACGGGCTATGGCACCGGCTGCTCGCCGGCGCGAGCATTCAGGCAAGTCTGGTATACCGGACTTGCCAAAAATGCTCGCGGTCTGTGTGCCGGGCATGTCCGGCGTCCGGGGGGTGAAAGTCCCCTGTGCAACCTGATGGAGGTGAAGCACGAGTGAAGCGCAAGGGCGGCACCGCGAGGCGGGGTCTGAAGGAAGCGTGGAGCAAAGTCGCGACCCGACGAACAGAAATCGGATACGAGGGCAGCGCTGGTCGGACGAGCGGGCAGGATGCGCAAAGTCCAAATCCATCAAGGGCCAGAACTGTAAATCCGGCGGGTGTGCGACGAAGAGCTACCAGGCCTTCTTCCGAGAAGATGCACCGTGTCCTTCGGGACTGAGGCCGCCGCGAGGCCGACCGCGATGCAGAAGTCAGCAGAGGGCGTGGTGCGCCCGCGGAACGATCCGGCGAAGGCCCGAACGGTCCCCGAGTAGGGGTTGAAGGAAAGGGCGAGTAGCCCGGAGGTTTCATGGGCGCACCGCGACCGCCAATCCAATTGGAGTTGGACTTGCCGATGCCCGCGCGGGGTGAAGCCCCACGTCGGGACGCGCAAGAAGTCGAAACGGTCACGACGGCTCCGGGCACGGCGCAACGATTGGCGGCCCGGGGGGTCTTCGTGCCGCCTGCCTCAACTGTAAAAGACTGGACTTGAGATTTCAGTCACTGCCGCGGGACATCGCAACCTGTCATTCATCTCTTGGCGGCGAGTTTGGCGAGCGGCGCATCCTGTCAAGGATGCCATCGGGCGTTCGAAAACGCCCGTCGCAAGCAACGGGCTATGGCACCGGCTTCGCCGGCGCTAGCATTCAGGCAAGTCCGGTATACCGGACTTGCTGAAAAATGTCTCGCGTCCTTGACAGGATCGCTTCCGTCTCGCCGATAATGCTCGCCATGAGATGAATGGCGAAATCTGACATTGACCGATGGATCAAGTCCAGACTTTTACAAGACAACATAGAAGCGGCGTTGGACGCGGTGGTGCGCAACAAGGGGGCGCCCGGCATCGACGGTATCACCGTCAAACAACTGCCGGGCATCCTCAGCGCGCGCTGGCCGGAGATCGAAGAACAACTGCTCCAGGGGCGCTACCAGCCGCAATCGGTGCGTCGGGTGAGAATCCCGAACAGGCGGGCGGGAACGCAGACCTCGCCCCTCTCCGCATTCCGTCTTTCGCTTCGCGCGGAATGCGGTCGAGTAAGGGGCTCGCCCGGCATTCCAACCGTGATCGATCGCCTGATCCAGCAGGCAATCCTGCTGCGGCTTCCACCGCTGTGGCGAGCGCTCTCTCGAAGCGAATTGCGCGCGAAGCGAAGCAAGCAATTCGCGCACGGCGCGAGGAACGCAACGTTCAGCGAGCACAGCTACGGCTTCCGCCCGGGCCGCTCCGCTCACCAAGCGGTGGCGCAGGCGCAAGCCTACATCACCGAAGGCTATCGGTTCGTCGTGGATTTCGTCGTAGATATTGACTTGGCCAAATTTTTCGGCCGGGTCAACCACGACCGCTTGATGGCCGCGGTGGCGGCGCGCGTCGCGGACCGGCGATTGCTCCGGCTCATCTGGAGCTATCTGACGGCCGGTGTGTTCGACAACGGGCTCTTCGCGGACAGCCGGGAAGGGACCCCGCAAGGCGGCCCGCTCTCGCCTCGGGCTTCGGCCTCTCGCAAACTCGCCCCTCGGTCCCTTTCGGGCGGGGCGAGTTCGCTCATAGTCCGGCCGAAGTCCTCGCCCTTGCTCTAGAATCTCGTGCTGGATGAGTTGGATCGCGAGCTTGAACATCGCGGCCACCGGTTCGTGCGTTACGCGGATGACTGCAACATCTACGTGGCGAGCCGGAAGGCGGCCGGCGGGTCATGGCGAGCCTGACCCGCTTCATCGAGCGGCGCTTGAAACTCACGGTCAACGAGGCGGAGGAGCCGTAGACCGGCCGTGGCACCGGTCATTCCCGGCTTCACGGTGAGGAACGAACCGGAGTTCCGGCGATGCGTCGCCGGCAAGGCCGCCGTCCGGTTCAAACACCGGGTGCGCGAGCTGGACCGGGACGCCATCGCGGCGTCACCTTGGAGCGGATGATCGCCGGTCTCGATCCTTGCGCCCCTCTCAGGTTTTCCTCTAATCGCTTCGCGCGGAAAACCTTCGAATAATAGTCTCGCCGCTGTTGCGAAATTGGGCCGGTTACTTCGGCTTCAGCCAATGGCGCGAACTCGAAAACCTCGACGGGTGGATCAGCCCTTCGACGAGCTCGGGAGCGGCTGCGCTGCATGGCGTGGGCGAAGCATTGCGAGATGCCCCGAGCAATGTGGAGGGGCAATGGAAGACGCGCCTCCGCTTCCGCGATCTTCCGCTTTGACCGCTTCGCGCGCGGAGGATCGCTCCAATTCCGCTTCGCCGCAAACGGTTCACGGAACTCCAGCGTCGCGGCGCGGGCGGGAAATCGACCTTCGCCGCGATCATGAGCCCGAAAGGGACCGTGGCGGATCAGCGCTTGCGAAGCGCTTCACCGCGCGCTGCGCAATCGCTTCTTCAAACGTCAGGGCCTTGTCTTCATGACAGAGCTTGTTCATGCGTAATCCGCCGAACCGCCGTGGCAGGGACCCGTATGCCCGGTGGCGTGGGAGGGGAGAAGCCGCGAGACCTCCCCTATCCCGATTGACAGGATCGCTTCCGTCTCGCCGATAATGCTCGCCATAAGATGAATGGCGAGCTGTGATTTCATCCGGCCACGCCCGAAAGCTCAAATCCAGCCTTTTATACCTTCGAGACCCCGGTCATAGTTGCGGGAAAGTCAAGGGTCCATCGAATTGACAGGGGTTTGGCGACAGTACCGTTCCGGTCCTGGAAATGCGGTTGAAATTGGGAGGTTCACAAAAATGTGCGGCACCATTAGCTGCAGCCATGGCGTTACGAGGCGCGGCGCCCTGAAAGCGGCCGCTGGATTTGCCGTCGCGGCAGATGTTGACCGCGCAAGCGCGAAGGAGGAGGGGGGGTGCCGGACGGCAGAAGCCCAACGCGATCGGCGCCGATGCGGCGCTGCGCCGCCTCATGGAGGGCAATGCCCGCTATGTTGCCAACAAGCGGGCACACCGGGACTTTTCCGCCGGACGCGCGGCGAGGACCAGGTCGCAGTATCCGATTGCCGCGGTTCTGAGTTGCGCAATTCGCGCGTTGCCGGAATTTGCGTTCGACCGAGGACCCGGCGAACTTTTTGTTGTCCGGCTCGCGGCAATTTCACCCCAATGACGATGGGCTCGCCAGTCTCGAATATGCGGTGAAGTTTCTGGGCGTGCCGCTCGTCATGGTGCTCGGACACTCGAATTGCGGCGCGATCGCCGCCGCAATCGAAGTGGTCGAGGACAATGCCGAGCTGCCGGGACATTTGCCTGGTCTCGTTCAGTCGATCAAACCCGCGGTCGAAGCCGCAGAAAGCGAAGTCGCCCCACGATCTTCTCGCGGCCGCGATCACTGAAAATGTTGCGCTTAACATGAAAAGGCTCGAAACCGCAGAGCCCTTGCTCGCGAGTCGCGCAAACCAAACAGGTGAAGATCGTTCGCAGCCA
>NZ_JBRIIP010000018.1:0-3606 GCF_052976945.1 Pseudomonas sp. GG8 | reverse complement strand
GTCGTAAGGCATTCACCGTGGTCCGACGCGCGACTCCTCGGGTTTCCATCCGTTGATCAGCATCCTTTTCATGTGGTACCATCAGTTTAGGACTTGCGGAACAGCATTCGCGCGCGCGACTTCTCACGGTCAGTCAGGCGCGTCAAGTAGTTCAGCCACTCATGTCTAACATTCAACCAGAGGGGTACGAATGACAACAACATTTGCCCTACTTATATGAGTGACAAAGGACGCCCCTGTCGGCGGAAGCTGTAGGAGGAGATTTGGACCGTCGGCAGCAGAACGATGAAGAGCGTCTTGATCAAGCCTCATGCTACACGGTCCGATGATTGTCGTCCACCCCACACATATCCCCCCTGATAATTCAGTGCTGCCGCGCGGATCCGCGACGGATTTCGTCCGCGGTTACTCGATCAGGAAGAATCGCACATCGTGCTCAGGCTTGTTTCCGGACATTCGCCTCATATCTGGGAACGAACTGTCGCTTGTGAACTCAGGCCCGTGAATATCAGCTTCGAAGGCGAGTGAATAGTTGTACAATCTGTGGCTTGTTTCAGCCTCATGTCACCTGCGCTCGTTCGTTTCCAGGACCTTCCGTTGTCCAGCGGAAGCCGTCGGAGCGGCCTTCGTCCCTTGTGATTGCGATGATTCAGGCCAGTCGTTATACCGTTTGTCCACTGGCAAGGCTTGGCAACATTCACGACTATAACAGTAATCAATAATGCTTCAAATCCATGAAAATTGTCTTGATTCCCGCATGACGAAATTATGTCCCCCCAACCTACGGCGTCCAGCTGGTCGAGGTTGCACGCGGAACTTGCCGTCGACATCGATCACTTCTATTTCACCTTACTGTCAGGGCGTCCCCAGACCTTGATTTATGACCATTCACGAAGGCGAAGTACGGTGAACAAAGATCGAATCGGAACCGTCAAGCTGGAAGGTGGCGACGTCGTTCGCGTCCCGCCTGCGCCTGCCTGAGCGTCACGAAGCCCGTGCTGTCGCTCAGCTGCCGCGCCTGGAGGCAGCCATCTCTCGAAGACAAGGCGCTGATCGTGTGGACCACCTACGACATCGCTGTGCATCGCGGTCACGGTATCCGTACGGTACGATCGAAGCCTTCGTCGATGCGTCCGGACGCCAAGGAGCTGGAGCTGGTCCATCGGCTCGATCGGGACACGTATCGCCCTGCTGATGAATCCGAAGAACGCAGCATGCTTCGTCATTGTGCGTGGACGTTGCACAGTGATGATCTGATCAAACGTATATGGCCTTGATTTTCATGGCCACTCGAGAGATCAAGCTCAGGAGCGCGTAAACGCACCATTGCTCAAGTAACCTCATGCCCAGCGGCGCATGGTCGAGGTCAACGATCGAGCCGAGCGTCTGACGATTTTCAAGGTGCTGCATTCGCTTCGGTGATTTCCACATGGTCGAGGCTAAAGTTCATCACGGCGTGCGCACCATCGTGTCCACACCTTGCACGCCGGACATACATGGCAGGCGACACCCAGATACAGCGATGAAGGACTTCGGTCGTGAAGTTCGTCTGGTCTGGACGACAAGCGCCTGTTCTTGCACGCCTACATGCTGACCGTGCCGTTGCCCGACGGTCGGTGAGCTGGTGCAGCTCGCAGTTCGATGACATGTCGGCCAAAGCCGTGAGCGTTTCAGTGCGCCTGATTATCGATTGCTGATTTCGATTCGGACGACGGCACGCTGGCGACTCCCATTGGTAGATATAGTAGAGGCGATACGTACTGCGGCGCGTCTTCATGATATGACCACGCACGATCGTTTCGATCAGGCATCATCGTCTGGGTTTGCCTGAAGCAATTCACACATTGTCCCCGAAGTTCTTCCGGCCTGATGACTCACATGATCACTATGAGGTTCTGGCGCTCGAGGCCGAGCCTTCGCCGTTGTTCGCGGTATCATGCAGTCGTTCGAGCGTTTCGTGTTCAGGGTCTGGGCTTGCGGTCCACGGGGAAGATCGCATCGCCTGGACGGTACTGACGCGCGCACATGAGTTTTAGGAAGATTTCTTCGAGTCGCGCGTCACAATGAGACCGCGGCAGACCGGACCCTTTGATGCTGCAGTCCTTCGGCACTTCAACATCACACCGAGGAACACTGCGATGATAGACGATTCATACATTGATTTATTGATGGCGCGTAGACACTGGCATCGATTCAGTCGCAGTAGGTTGCAGTTGCGCAGACACTGGCGTCGCTGCGCGAGTTCAGAGTCGCGTCTGCGTATCGAGGGTTGCCGACCTGCACGCCTCGTTGGGCGCACACTGATTTTTTCGGTGAATGAACATGTCGGACGAAATGGAAGAAGCAGCAGGCTGAAGTCGAGGCAGTAGTTCCGACGACGAAGCTGGAGCTCCTGGAGAAGACCTTTGTTTCGCAGTGTTCCGGCAGCACCACTCACGACGCTGGGCATTTTCTCGAGCTCCTGACATTCGCTTATCTCATTCGTTGGTTCGATCTTTTACACCTGATGGGTGTTCGAAGGTGTCGCAGAAGACCGTCTCGTTTGATTGAGAGTCCGGGATGGTAAGGACAAGGAAACAGCAGCACGATAACATCGTTGGCAGATCTCGTCGAGCATTCAAGGATTCGAAGACCAGGGCGTGATCCTGCGTTGGACGCGGTCCAGCGGCCACCCAGTTCCAGTCCGGCTACATCTATGGCGATTTCATGCGCTGCGCGCCAAGCCGATATCAAGGTTTATCCAGTCATCGCCGTCAGCGCTTCGTGCTTACTACGTCCATGCCACCGACCAGTATGCCGACGAAGCCGGTACCGTCAGCCCGTTGGTGGCGCGGCCCGGCTCAGGTTCGTCGGTAGTGGACGGCTCGCGGCGTTGATCATCAGTACCTGCGCGTCGGGCGAGCACAGTTCCTTGATCCGTCCCACCACAGAAGGCTGATGAACTCGATTACTGGGCGAGGCAGGTGCTGAACACCACTCATCGCCAGTTCGTCGCCAGCGTCGAGCAGGGCGCGGTGATCGCCTGGAGGACAAGGACCATTCCCCAGTTCTTCAGGTTGGTCTGGACCGTCGACAGCGCAGCGGCTGGCCTGGTTTGATCCTCTCGCACTGCCTATGTCGCGCCGTCGATCATCGGTGAGAAGGAAGTAGTCAATTACACCATCGAAGAGTTGATAGATTTGATCGCTTCCAAGCTGGTCGGCATCGCTAACCGATGACGATGAATAGGCTCAGGGCATCGTTTGGTTTGACGAAATAAGCGGTACGTCAAAGAAGCCGGCCATTGATCGACTTCTTCATTTCAACGATTGAGGAATCACGATCCCTTCCATCAGTCGCATGTGGATAAGACGAATCAAGAGGCAGCCCGATCAGCTGGTCGCGTCGCTGTTCAGTACTACGAACAGCTTGCGCCGAACCCTTCGGCCTTGACTCCTCGCGGATCGTCAGGCTTGCTCGACGCGCGGATGCGCGCTCAAGGCTGGCCTGATCCAGGATCGCGCATGTGGACAGTGGAACGGCACGCAATCGAGCCTCGACGATCAGCCTCTGCGGCTGCTGACGGTCCAGCCAGTACGGAACGTCACGCTGGCGCCGCGGCTCAAC
>NZ_JBRIIP010000017.1:0-6206 GCF_052976945.1 Pseudomonas sp. GG8 | reverse complement strand
GCCATGTTTCTCGACTAGCGTTAGCTCAGCAATGAACAAAGACTTCGGCACCTGATATCACCATCAACCGTCAGATCCAGGTCTTCCAGAACGGTCAAATGTATCGTAGATCGACACTACCACCTGGCGCCTATAGACACCAAAATTCCGGCGGATGCGGAGCAGCGATCGATGACAGCAGCCAACAACGACGCCGGCGTTGATCTACTGAACCAAGGAAAAATGTGGGACCTCGCCACCGTCATCGCCTCCATTCGAAGGGCGCCAGATCCATCCAGGTACCAATGGCATCGTCATCAACCTGAGATTGAAAGCACGGCACCGTTCACCGCTACATACAAACCGATTCGACACACTGACCCAGAGAACACAGCTGGGTGCCGCTCGACGACATTGTCGATGATCGACACACGCTCGTGAAAAGACCAATCAAGGTTTTGAAAATATGATATAACAACCTGTAGAGGACACATACCTACCGCCGCAGAGTTCAGATTACTGAATATGAGGATCCCAAGTACAGCGATTCTGGCTCAGACAGCCGACTGGAGGTTTGCTGAGCACTGTAGATCACACGCTTGACTACATGACCTCATCAACGAGAAGGATCAGCTCGCGACGTTCTATAACGCCCTTACTACCCCATCCCCATGATACTAACACTGAGATCAACACCTATCAATCATCCAATCGAGTTATCAAGTTGGCCAAATGTGAGCAGAACACGAAGCATTTTTTTCAGGTTCAAGGGCCCGAAAGTGGCTGATCATTTCAGATCTGTTCTAGGTTTAGAGAAACAGCAGTGGCAGGCGTCTACTCGACAAATTTTTCTAGCACCTCTCGACTGAAGGCCTATGCATACTTACACTGTAACCACACACTAATCGAATCTACGCACAAAAAGCAGATGCCTACGAAAACCGTCCATCTGCTTGGGCCTTACCGTCACCCAGGCACCACCAACCGATTCGGCCGACTACTTGCGTTCGCGTCTGCGTCACAGGCGCATCGGTCGCCAACGATCGCACCACTTGGATGAACCCAGAGACCCTGCAAGGTCTCCCCATCACTGCGTTGTTGAGTCGACGCCTCGATCAGCGCTTCCAGACGATGCGACCGGCGCCGCTGCTGATCCGGTCTACGATGATTTCGACATAGCGCTCACTTCACAGCGAAATCGAATACAGTACCACCGAGCGTATGGTGCCGATTACTGCTCGAATTGGCGGCGGGAGCAGCCGGCGCGATGGCGTGGGTGCGAATGGACGGATCTAGCCGCCGGAGCGCGCATGATCAGTGCGGCAACGATTGAGAGTGGCCATCTGCGCCCAACAGCAGGCTCATTCGTCGACCAGCCTGGGTTGATCATTGATCGGTCCAGCAGCAACAGGCGCGCTGGCCGGCCCGGTCGACGGCGCGTACATATAATCGTCGGCCTGTGCCGGCCGCACCGTGACCAGTTTCGGCATCGGTTCGTTGTTCGACCCAGGCGAACAGCCTCAGCAACCTCGCGCTGTTCTTCTTCGGTGAGAGCGGGTGTTCCCGATCACCTTATCAAGAACACCATCAACCCAAAACCGAGAGCGCGCCCGCCGCCGAAGCTGCCACCACCGCCACTGAAGCCGCCGCCACCAGGAGCGTGACCTCCCAGAGCCAAACCGCCATCCGGCCCATGAAGCCACCGCCGCCGCCTGTCCTCTGCCCAGGAGCATGTTCATCACGATAGAGGATCGAACAGCGCCCAGGTACCACCATGTTCTGCATGGCGTCGCGGCCATTGTCGGCGGCGGGCTCGGCCAGCGACTCCTCCGGCACCTGGATCATGGCCTGCACGGCCTGGCTGATGCCGCCGGAGAAGGTACCAGCCTTGAACGCCGGGGTGGTTGTCTGGTTGATGATCACGAACTGGGCATGGTCGAGGCGTTCCTCGAGGCCATCGCTCACCTCGATCCGCACTATGATCATCGCGGGCAACAATGACGACGCGCCATCTACTTGCCCTTTTGCCGAGCACCCAGGAGACGGCCGAGTTCGTCGACTCCATGATCCTCGATGCTGGTGCCTTGCCCAGTTCGGCGGCGTCGCCCACCACGGCCTGCTCGCCAGTCACCTGCTCATGGCCTTGAGCATGTTGACAGTTCCACTGTTTGCACATCTATCAGGTGCACATATCGACCACACGCGTCCGGTCATCAGCAGAAACTACAGCGCAGCCAAGTCGCCGTCGCACAAGCCGCCGACATTAAAACCCGCCCAGGACAGCCCGCGGCGCGCATCGGAGTTTTCACTTTCAGGGCTTTTCTAGGAGCCTCGTCGTGGCTCAAAAGTGGGCCGGATTCAGCAGTACACTGTACGTCACAGTGTGCCAAGGACGACCGAGAAGGTTTCAAATTTCGTGTTCTCACGCTCTGGACCCCAACACGATGAAGACACTCACACCACGATACAATTTTGCCGTCCTTTCGACTGCATTCCAGGCGAGGAAGTTTTGATTCGTTCGGTCCAGGTAACGCTTAAAAACTTCACCGTCGGACGACTCAGCGCCGCTGGTGAGCCACCCTGGGGCTCCTTTGAACTCTTTAAGTTTCCAGATCATCAAGGTGCTGGCATCGACCTGAATGACATGGCCTTGGCCGCGCCTACAATGACAGCGGCGTCGGTCTGTTCCTGTTTGGCGTGACCGCGCGCGGTCTCGACTGGTCGGGGTCGGGGTCGGACCAAGCGCTGATACTCGTTCTTCACCTGCGCCCAGCGGCCTTTCACCTGCTCGTCATAGGTCGGAATGTTGTTTAATACCACCCAACCGGCCGATAACGTGCTCAGCAGCATCAGCGCATCATCGACCAACTGAACGAAGGCCCCCGTTGTCTTACATGCTTACCGTTTGAAATACTTTATCCGTCTGACCCGACAACTAGTTTTCCGCCGGACTGCAGACGATCCACTGCATGATCCCCGGTCAGACTCGGTCTAGTCCACGCGATACACTTGAAGACTCCCTGCGCTAAATGCTCTGCGCGACAAAGAGTTCGTGGCAGACCCTTCGCCTGATGACAATGAAGCGCGACCGGCTCAATACCCAACATGGCTTGAGCAGTTGCTCAACGTCAGTTCCTGAAGAGAACGCCTTGAGAATAGTCATGAATAGTTTTGTGTTTGTAGGCCTTCTCGTCGGCCTAGCCAGTCGCTCGGTGATCGCCGAGCCAATGACGCCACCCTAGACAAGAAACGTCTCGTTTCCAACCTGATGAACAATGACCCTCGATGAAAATAGCATACAACTCATAGATCTCAGCCCAAATGCGCGCCGAATCTGCTACGAATTGCTGCGGCGGATAGACGACACATAGACTGATGACCCGTTCCAAACCATCTCCTTTGCAGGAAGCAGCAGTTGCCGAAGAGTTGAGCCTGGAAGAAGTTCCATGTTTTCGCCTACAACATCGTCCACGGCCATCGTCAACCTCCGATCAGCCTGGGTCTTCCGGTCGCTGGTTAGTGGACGCGGTGGCCTCACATGGTGGCTGAGCCCGTGAAGCCACTCGCCGATGGCCTGGACGTGACCTCACACGATGAGTCGATCTCTACACGATCCACTCAGGCCGCAGTTCAGAAGGTTTGGCAAGAACCCCTGCCTACGTATCACACATTGCCAAGGTGATAGTCAACGCTTTCTCGCAGCAGCATGCCCAGATCGCTCGCTGACAGCCTGATCGGCCAGCATCGAACACTTCGCTGCTGCTCGCGCGGTCGAAGGCGGCCGTTGACCGGACACCGTCGACATGAGTCCCCGTGCGCATGTACCAGGACCTGCGCCTGCCGCGCCACGATGGATGCCGCGGTCCAGCAGGGTCATGGTCGCCTCGACTTCGGTCAACGGCGTACCGGCCGCATTCCGATCCTGGTTGATGCAGGACCTGTTGCGCAGATCGGCTTCAGCGTGACCGTCAGCGACCACCAGCGCCATCAAGGAGCTGATCCGCCAGCAGTGTGAGGACAACAACATGAAGCCGCCAAGCTGGCGATCAGGAACAGCATGACCTGAGCATGAATGACTCGGCCTATGGCGAACACTTCCTGCGACCTACCCCTTCAAGGACAGGAAGATCTCCCAGAAGATATTGATGACGCCATGCGCGAATGTCGGGCGCCAAGTACGACATGGGCCTGTTCGCGACCCGTGCCGTTGGTATCGGCGATCCGCTCATCGACCCGGTCGACGCCCATCCCGAAGACCGCCTGCACCCGCGAGGAGCGCGTGAGATGGCACGCGAGGCCATCGTCTGCTGAAAACGATCAACAACATTCCCGCTGGAGGAGCAAGGCCATCGCGGTGATTGGCTCTATGGCGACGGCCAGATGGACGTGCTGGGCAGCTACGTTCCACTGCAGGCGTACAGAACGATAAGATTGACTATTTTGACGGTCTGGCCGATGCGAGTCAGCGACGAGGCCACTCGTTTATGCTCGCGGCGCCGATGTCTCTGACAACCCGAAGTCATTAACTACCTGGACTCATGCGTCACCGAAGTTG
Organism: Pseudomonas sp. GG8; assembly: GCF_052976945.1. Lineage (NCBI taxonomy): Bacteria > Pseudomonadati > Pseudomonadota > Gammaproteobacteria > Pseudomonadales > Pseudomonadaceae > Pseudomonas > Pseudomonas sp. GG8. Next base: position 1,672 of record NZ_JBRIIP010000017.1, on the reverse strand, counting down.
AGTCGACCCGGCGCCCAGCCGAAGAAGATGATTGCCAAGGCGGTAAAGATTGCCCACAGGCTGATCTGGTGGTACGCAGTACGTTCGTCGCGGGCATTGTCCACGAATGAGCAAGCCCGCGCTGAGCCTGATCTGCCGGTTCGACGAGCACAACCTGATCAGGCGCTCGAAGCCACCGAAGCCCTGGTGCTGGTCCCTGATGAACAGCCACCCGCTGACTCTGGTCGAGGAACAGAAGACGGCTGACGCGATGCTGGACCTGGTCACCAGCACCCGAAGGCGGTAACACAATAGCTGACGTACTTCAGTCACGACTGCAACCATCGCAATTGCCGATGTCCTTCCCCTCGTTAATCCAGGCAGCTCCGGTTTACTCCGACCCACCCTCCGCACGGCCGTCCTTTAGCGCTCGGTTCGCCGAACTACACGTGAACTCTTCGAAGAAGTGGCTCGCCCGCTCTTTCCCTTTCGTTATGGCTTGAGCTACCGCCCGGTTCGTCTGTCGGACATTCACGTTATCCAATAAACATGTCGAACGCCGCACCAGTTCGTCACCAGCATCGCGGTTGAAAATCTCGGCGAGGGTTCCTCGAAGCAGTCGTGCAACTTATGTCGCGATGTTGCTGCCTCCGTCGGTCGCCGGTGGAAGAACTCGAAGAACTCGGAAGAAGGTCATTCTTCCCAGCCGAAAGAGAGAAGAAAGTCATCAACTTCGTCATCACTGAAGACAACCTTGAACTCTACAACCGCGGCCCTGATACGCTGCTAGAGCCGCAGTTCGACGTCATCGTTCGTTCGTTCTGGAGCGTGAAGCAGAGGCTTCGTTGAGCCAGGGCCATGAGCAAAAAAGCCAGGAGCAAGGAGCCATGGAGCAGCAGCAGCCAGGGCAGGAGCAGCAGCCATGGCCATGAAGGAGCCAGGCAGCAAAAGAAGAAGAAGCCGCGCGGGGCGGGCGGGGCGGGGCGGGGCGGCGGCGGGGCGGGGGCGGCGGCGGCGGCGGCGGCGGCGGGAGGGAGGGAGGGAGGGGGCGGGGGGCGGCGCGGGGAGGGAGGGGGCCAGGGGGAGGGGGAGGGGGAGGGAGGGAGGGGGAGGGGCGGGGCGGGGCCGGGGAGGGGGGGGGGGGGGGGGGGGGGGGGCGGGGCGGGCGGGGCGGGGCGGCGGGCGGGGCGGCGGGAGGGAGGGGCGGGGCGGGGCGGCGGCGGGCGGGCGGGCGGCGGGCGGGCGGGGGCGGGCGGGCGGGCGGCGGGCGGGCGGCGGGGCGGCGGGCGGGGCGGGCGGGGGCGGGGGGGGGCGGCGGGGCGGGCGGGGCGGGCGGGCGGGCGGGGCGGGGCGGGGCGGTGGCGGGGCGGGCGGGGCGGGGCGGGCGGGGCGGGCGGGCGGCGGGGCGGGGCGGGCGGGGCGGGCGGGGCGGGGCGGGGCGGCGCGGGGCGGGCGGGGCGGGCGGGCGGGCGGGCGGGCGGGGCGGGCGGGCGGGCGGCGGGCGGGCGGGCGGGGGGCGGCGGCGGGGCGGCGGCGGCGGCGGCGGCGGCGGCGGGGCGGCGGGGCGGCGGCGGCGGGGCGGGGCGGGCGGGGCGGCGGGGCGGGCGGGCGGGCGGGCGGGGGGGGGGGCGGGCGGGGGGGGGGGGGGGCGGGCGCGCGCGCGCGCGCGCGCGCGCGCGCGCGCGCGCGCGCA
>NZ_JBRIIP010000016.1:0-4115 GCF_052976945.1 Pseudomonas sp. GG8 | reverse complement strand
GAAGAGATCCGGGAGGGCGCCCATGTGTATGCCCAGAGCAGAAAAGACGGAAAAGACGGCATCTGCTATATTGTCATCAACAACAGTAAAACAGAGGACACACTGGTGGAGGCACCTGCCTGCAGAAGATATACTCTGGAAGCAGACGCGCTCAGAAGTCAGGAAGCAAAGCTCAACGGCAAAGTGCTGAAAAGGATGGATACCCTTCCGAACTTGCCGAAAAGGCGCTGCATCCGGTACGCTGACATTAAAACCCTGTACCGTTACTTTCCTGGTGACAGACAGATAAAAATTTCCCGCAGGAACAGCGGACTTTGTATCTTCCGATACGGTCCCTGCTTCTGCGGGAATAGTTTATTTTAGGGCTGCCCCGATCATTTTCAAAACGGGTAAATCACAGCGGCCACTGTTCTTCCAGCTCGATGGGAGACCTGGCACTTCCCAGCTTTTCCGCGGTGCCGTTATGGCAGTTGTACAGATAATATCTGCTGCGGTTGTCCGCTTTCGAGGTAATGTGGCGCCACTCGTTCAGTTACGTATTGCTAAGGTTAATTCTGAAGTTCCTGGGTCTTGAACCAGCACCTACGCACTCGCCATCGAGGATGCCGGCTGCTTCATGCTGGAATTCGAGGCGGTACCGGCGAAGATCGCTAAGGTGATCTTCCGAACAGCTGACAATTCCGACGATCGGTATCGGCGCAGGCGCCGGCTGCGACGGTCAGATCCTTCTCTGCTACGATCTGCTCGGCGTGTTCACCGACTTCAAGCCGAAGTTCACCAAGCGCTACGCCAAGCTTACTGAAGTCGCCGTCGAAGGCATCGAGCGCTACGCGGCAGAGGTGCGAACCGGCGCCTCTCCTGACGACGACCATTCTTACACTGTCAAGGACGACGAATACGACAAGTTCCTCTCGCTGGTCGCCAAGCGCCGGCATGTGTGAATGCAACGTGCCGCCCGACATTGCCGGGCGACGCAACATTAAGCCTCAGAGATCCGCCAGCCGGATCCACACCCCTACAGCAATGGCGAAAGCGGCGCCTGCCGCGACGATGGCTGCGCTAGGACGGCCGCCGACGATCTGCGAAGCCACAAGGAGCCAGAGAGCGAAGCAGCCAAAGGCGATGACGAAGCCGCCGACGAGCGAGGCGATGTTGCGTTGGCGCGGCGGCGGCTTGCTGCCCTGTTTTAAGGTCCCGAACGGTGATCGGCATGAGCGTCACTCCGCCAGAACGGTCGGACGGGTGACGTCGGCGCTGGAGCGTACTTTCGGAAGGTCCTTGCGGACGAAGCGCGTCTCGTAACCGTTGAACAAGGTGCCGAGCAGGCCGCGTTGGACGTCACTCGTCCCGAACAGCCAATCCGCGAACGGATAGGTCAGGTTCATGTTCTTGTTCATCATGATCGCTGTGTCGTGGTGAGCGATATGATGACGCCGGATCGTGTTGATGAAGGGTATGTGCTTGATGATCCGGTCGTCGCGGACGTGGCAGCACCAGTGGAAGAACTCGTAGTTCATGTACATGCCGGCGGCCGACGCCACGAGGATCAGCGCCGCATTCGTCGACCAAACGAGACTGACGCCATAGGCCATTGCGCTGGCCATCACGAGAAACGCAATCTCGGCATAGGGCGGGAAGAACACGATGCGATAATCCTTGGTCGTGTCGTGGAACGGCTCGAGCTCGGTGAAGAACTTGGCGATGGCGCAGCCTGTGTCGCTTGTAGATCCCCATGAAGCCGGGGCGTGGGCGATGCATGACCTGGGCATGCAGGAACCACTCGAAGACGTTTGCAAAAATCACGACGACCGGAATAACCAGCAACTCTAGCCAGCTCGGCGCATGAATGTTCTGGACGCAATACCAAAGCGCCGCGCCGCCAATCAAGAATATGAGTGCGACGTGCACGATCCCATCGTAGAGCGCGGCGATCTGCGCGCGATAAGCAGCGCGAAAGGCTTCTTGGCGAGCCGTCATCATGGAACTGTCCTCCTGTCGGATCTTATACCGCTTATAACATACTGCTGATATGTCAGCAAACGGCAATAATAAGTTTTGCCAGAGCGGCGTCGATCTCGGCGCCGTCCATGCGCCACGCATTATCGAGATGCGCCACCACGGCGGTCATGAACAACTCGCTGAGCGCCAACGCCTTCGCGTCGTCCGCGAGGTGATCAGCCAACAGCGCCAGGGCGAGTTGGCGCGGCCCCGGGCCGGCGTAGGTCCATTGAAGCCCATCTTCGAAAAGATCGTGACCTCGTACTTTGGTGGCAGCGGTTCGCCGTCGACGGTGACGATGGCGCCGCTCAAGCCACGCTCGCCTTCATAGACTTTCATGCAATCATCCTCAGGCAGCGATTTCTTCGAGGGCGCGTCCGCGCGTTTCCTCGCCGAGAACCAGGACGACCAGCGCCGCCAGCACAAAGGCTCCAGCGCCGAGCGTGAAGACGCCGCCGGTTTGCCCACTCAGCGGCAACACAAGGCCGATGACATAGGGTCCGAGTAGCGAGCCGAGCCGCCCGATCGCAGACGCAAAGCCTGCACCGGTCGCGCGGATGCGGGTGGGGTAGAGTTCGGGTGTGTAGGCGTAAAGCACCGACCACATACCGAACTGGCAGAACTGCATGCAGAGGCCAAAGCCGATCAGCGCGCCGACGGTGGCGGAGGTCCCGTAGAAATAGGCCGCCATGGCGCTGCCGAGCAGCATGCCGATCAGTGTCGCCTTGCGGCCGATCCTCTCGAGAAGCCATGCCGCAGTCAGAAAGCCGGGAACGCCGGCGAGCGAGATGAGGACGGTATAAAACACCGACTTCGTAACTGCGAAACCCTTCTGCTGGAGAAGCGCGCCGAGCCATGTCGTTAATCCATAGAAGCCGAGCAGCGCGAAGAACCACAGGCACCACAGCATGATCGTGCGCTTGCGCTGAGCTCCGGCGAAGAGCGCCGGGAAGCCGCCTGCGGTCGATGCGGGCAGCGTGACGAAAGGTTTTGGCGTCGGCAACACGGTGCCGGCTGGAAGGCGCCGTTGTACCTGCGCCTCGAGATGCCGGCCATAACCCGCTCGGCGTCGGCCGTATGACCGCGGGCAGCGAGCCGTCGCGGCAATTCCGGCACCTTGCGGCGCACGACTAGGACGAAAATTGCCGGCAAGCCTTCAATGATGAAGACCCAGGCTCGACATCCTCGTCAACAACGCCGGGATCACCGCCGACCGCTCGGTGCTCAAGATGGCGGACGACGACTGGCGCCGCGTGATCGACGTCAACCTGTCCGGGGCCTTCTACCTGTCCCAGGCCGCGCTCATCCACATGCTGGAGCGGGGCAGCGGCCGCATCGTCATGATCTCGTCGGTGATCGGCGAGATGGGCAACATCGGACAGGTCAACTACGCCGCGGCGAAGTCGGGCCTGTTCGGGCTCACCAAGACCCTCGCCGGGAGGCCGCCATGCAGCTGCAGCGCTCCCGGTCGTACGGACGGCGTCGGCATTACGGTTAACACCGTGACGCCCGGGTTCATCGAGACCGAGATGCTCGGCAGCGTGCCCGACAAGGTGCTCGACGGGATCCGCGCGCGGGTGCCGCTCGGTCGCCTCGGCCAGCCCGACGAGATCGCCCGCGTCGTCCACTTCCTCGCTGCGGACGCCTCGTCCTACATCACCGGCCAGGTGTGGGGCGTGAACGGGGGCCTGGACATGTAGCCCGTCCCTCGGCGGCCACCGGCCCACCGCCAGCACGTCTGGACCGCATCCCAACCCGAGCAAGTGAGGCGACACGTGTTCAAGCGCATCGCGGTGGTCAACCGCGCCGAGCCGGCGGTCCGACTGATCCGGGCGGTGCGGAGAGCCGAACGCGGAGCACGGCTACGGCATCCGGGTCATCGCTCTGCACACCGAGGCCGAGCGGCGGGCCCGGTTCGTGCGGGCGGCCGACGAGGCCATCGTGCTGCACCGGACGGGGACGGCCAGCCCGTACCTCGACCACGGCGCGCGCCGGCGACGAGCTCGGCCGGGCGCTGCAGGCGAGCCGCGCCGATGCCGCCTGGGTGGGGTGGGGCTTCGTCGCCGAGGACCCGGCGTTCGCCGAGCTGTGCGCGAGCCTCGGCGTCGTCTTCGTAG
>NZ_JBRIIP010000015.1:0-8147 GCF_052976945.1 Pseudomonas sp. GG8 | reverse complement strand
ATGTCTTTGATAAGAAAGGTCCAAAACGCGTCGCGTTGCAAGTGGAAGTATGCCGACCTAACAAGCCTGGCCCGCGTTACATCATTAAGATTCTCCGCGTCCAGCCCTATGCCGCCATGACCCGCTTGATTGAGGCATGCCAGGGTGCATCCTGGACTAGCAAATGGGCAATCATTCCAGAGACCGGAACCGTTGGCCGGTGTACCGTACAGGATGCCGGTCAGTATGCCGTATTTGAGCCCCTTGATGGTTTTGGCATCCGCGTTAACTGTTAGCAAGTATCCAGGCGTCAAGTCGTCGGATTGCACGAGTTCAACTATCTCTTGGCGTGTCCTATGGTCGGAAGTCGTCATTTTTCGCACCCTTTTTGTCGATTTACTTGTGTTCCGAGCCTGGGTTCCTATGTTCCGAGCTACCATCTTGCCACCTCTTGAAGCTAGTGTAGGCTTGCGCCTCAATTGAGACTACCACGCCTATTTTGAGCCTGTCAAGCCTACGCGCCGATATTGGCCGCCTTGTGGCTACATTGGCCGCGTATTGGCCGCATATTGGCTGGCTGGACGAGACGACACGCGCCAACCTACCCCACCCCCACGTCGAATTCCGAAACTTGACCCAGGGGCGACCCCGGCACCCCGGCGGTACCATCGGGCGGGGGGGTATCGTCGCACTACGGGGACTGCCGCGCCATATTTATACTTTTACGATCAGACCCCCAATGGGGCCCCCTATCCGCATCTATACCGCTTTCTGCAAATATGCTACCCTCCGAAAATGAAGAAGACCCGCAATCGCGTCCTAACGGCCAAACAGGAACGCTTCGCCCGGCTCTTTGTTGAACTCGGAAACGCCTCCGAAGCCTACCGCCAGGCTTACATGCCCAAGCTCCTATCGCCCCACGGCGTTAAATGCGAGGGCTACAAGCAGAGTCACCACCCCATGGTCCTCCAGCGCATAGAGGAACTGCGCGAAGTGCGGCAGTCTGACATGGAGTGGTCGCGTGACAGACTCGTATACGAGCTCTTCCAGCGCAGCAAAGAGGCGCGAGACGCGGGCCACTTCTCCGCTTCCATAAAGGCACTCGAGGTCATAGGCAAGCTTTCGGGCGTTCTCGTGGACAAGGTTGAATACAGCGGTACCATAAACCACTACTCCCAGCTCAGCATAGAGCAGCTAGAGCATCTGGCGATCCAGGGGGCCCAGGCGGCACTAGAAGAGGGCGTCATAGAAGGCGTCCTGGTGTAATGGTCGTAAGTAGAGAGGAAAAGGTAGACGTTGGCATACAGGCGACCCACGAACTCGCCCGGCGCAGTTTGAGCAAGTTTATGCCTTTCCGATGCGTGGAGCCCGGCACCGGGATGGTCCCGATGCAGGACTGGCCCCACCTCCAGGACGCTATAGCTACACTCAAAGAGGAACGCCTGGTCATCTGGGCCAAGTCGCGCCAGATCGGCATAACCACCACCCTGGCCGCCTACGTCCTCCACCACGCGCTCTTCACGCCCAACGCCCTAGCCCTGGTCTTCTCCAAGGGCGAGCGCGATGCGTGGGAGTTCCTTTTCCAAGTCGCGTGCCACCTACGAGGCCCTTCCGCCCGAGTTCCAGCAGCCCCTTGGCCTCCCCGACAACCGCGAGCAGATGACGTTCCAATCAGGCAGCCGCATCCTAACGCTCCCGTCCACAGAGGCCGCCGGTCGGGGCCTGAACCCCACGCTCGTGGTCATAGACGAGGCCGACTTCCACGAATATCTCGACGCCTGCTACAACTCCGTCAAGCCTGGCCTAGACGACAACAACGGCCAGCTCGTGATGACTTCAACCGTCAACCCTTACAAGATGGGGAGCCTCTTCCAGCAGCTCTACCAGTCATCGCCCAACAACGGCTTCAAGAAGCTGTTCTTCGGCTGGAGGGTGCGTCCCAATCGCGACCAGACATGGTACAACGAGCGCAAGACCCAGTACCCCGACCAGGCCCTCTTTCAGAAGGAGCACCCCGAGACGGAGGAAGAGGCCTTCGCGCCCGCTCGTGCTCTTGCGGCCTTCGATCTAGAAGTCCTCACCATGATGAAGCAGGATAACCGGGAGCCCGTCGAGACGCCCACCATGGGCAACGGCGTCCGTGTTCAACATCTACCAGCCATTCCAACCAGGCAAACGCTACGCCGCCGGAACGGACACCTCCCACGGCACTGGCCACGACTACGCCGTCACCGTCGTCCTGGACGCGGTCACGGGCTACATCGCCGCCGACATCTACAGCCAGGTGCTCGATCCTTCAGAACTGGGCGTAGCTTCCGTAGAGCTCCTCAACATGTACGGCTCCCCCATCTGGGGCATAGAGGACAACGACTGGGGTATACTGACTATAACCACGGCCCAGGACCTGCGCTACCGGCGTCTCTACTACCGTGACGACGCTCACCCAGGCTGGCACACCTACGACAGCTCCGGTATGACACGCGGGTCCCGCTACGTCCTGTGGGGCGACCTTATAGAGGGTATACACGCACGGGCCATCACCATACCCAACGCTTCCGGCCTGGCCCAATTCTTCACCGTTATCCGTAATCCCGACAAGAGGGGCCCGTCGAGGCCCAGTCCGGCACCCACGACGACTATCCCATGGCGATCGGCATAGCCTGGCAGCTACGCACCATGGCCCGCCCGTCCGCCGCAAGCCGTGGGCGTTCCGATGCTCCGCGCCGCCGCAGTAGCAGGCGATCCTGGTCAAGCAGGTGGGGTTGATGCAACAACATACCTTTGAAGATGAACCTACTCCAACCGTCATAGACGCCTACCGTACTCACCTTAAAGAGGTCTGGGCCAACGCCCACCGAAAGTGGGAGCAGTACGACTCCTACTACTTCCGCACCTATTCCATCTGGGAGGGCGAGGAGTCACACACGCGCCCAGGCTGGCTTAAACCGGCCCGTCCACATCTCTCGTAGACAACGCGGTAGACCACCAACTAGCCTCCGAGCCTACGCCCCACAGACACCCAGCCCGCCAATCCGAGGAGTCTCGCTCCAACGCCGACCGCGTAGAAGAAGCCCTCAAGGCCATAATGGACGAAGCTGCCCTCCTGGAGCCCGCTCTGACGTGGAAACAGGTCGGAAAGAGCCTCGTCCACCTGGGCTACGCCGTCCACGAGCTAGGATTGGACTCAAACGTGCTCCAACGCCGCGCCGACGAGCCTACCAAGGGCCCAGACAACTCGGATGACGATCTCAAGGCCAATCAACGCCTCCACGACCACTACAGGCGCACCGCGATGCCTTTTCGCACCCGTGCGCCCCATCCAGCCCGCATCCTGCTCGATCCGTGGGAGAAACGCCCCCGAATCGCCCATCGCCACGCTCGCCGCTTCTCCCAGGACCTCCACGAGCTCACTATGGCCCGCAAGAGCCGTGGCCGCCCTGTAGATATCTGGGAAGTACGCAATAACCGCCCCTTCGAGCTCATTCTCGTAGACGAGTACTGGACCGAGTGCTGGCACGCTATGATGGCCTCGGGCTACGTCGCGGGCACCGGGCGCGAGTCTGATACTGAAGAAGATGCTCTTCGTGGAGAAGAACACCTGGGGCTTCGTGCCCTACGCCCACGCCTACGCAGGTTTCGGGCAGGAGCCCACCAACTCCGACCGCATCGACCCATCCAACCTGGCCGTCGGCATCCTCGACTCCGTCATGGGTGACTTGCGCGCCCAGGCCCAGGCCGTCAGTGGCCGTCACAACGCGCTCATGGACGCCACTTTCAACCCCATCGGTACCCGTATGGGCGCAGAAGAACTCCGTGACCAGCTCGATCAGGGCGACATCGTGGAGATGCAGGACCGTGGCGACGTCTGGCGCATGGACATCCCCCAACTGCCCCGCTGGATGTTCCAGACCGAGGAGTGGCTGTCCCGCGACATCGAAGAGGGCACCTTCTCCCGCGCTCTTGCAGGCATCCGAGAACAGGGTGTTTCCACCGTTGGCCAGGCCGGCCATCCTCTCCACCGCTGCCGGTCGCAAGTTCGTATCCGTCGCCCGCCAACTAGAGCACCTGGCCTCCGTGGCAGGCTCCAGATACTTCAGCTCATCGACCTGCTCGACCTCAACTTGACCGTCAAGGGCAAACTCATCCGCCCTTCCTATATAGAATCCGACTACAGCGTCGATATCAGCTTCGACCTGGTAGACCCTGTCCTCCAGCTCCAGCAACGCCAACTCGGCCTCCAGGAAGTCGCAGCGGGCCTCAAGTCGATGGAGACCTACTGGGCAGCGGACGCCAAGCTCGAGGACGCCACCGGCGAGCGCAAACGCTTGCTCATGGACTGGGTACGCAAGAACCCCATGGTCCACCAGGCCATGGCTCTAGAGGTAGCCCGCGAAGAAGGCATCGAGGCTCTCGTGGAACGTGCCATCGGCATATCCCAGGGCGGAGCGGAGACGCCACCTGACGGCGGTCCCATCCTGGGCCCTGACGGGATGCCCCTGGACCAAACGATGGGCGGCGGAGGCGGCGAACTCCGACAGGGCCTGACCCCCAACACCGTCTCTCCTCCCCCGCACCGGAGCTAACCTGGCATAGGAGGGCCTGATGGCCAAGATAAATGAGTTCACTGAAGCCGTCCTGGCGATGAAGGACGAGCTGACCAGGATGCGTAAGAATGCCACCAAGGCCGACCCCATCCCGTTCATGCAGGAGCGCGTCTCCAGCAAGGCTACCGCCCGCGCCCGCCTGGAGAATATGTCCCCCGAAGAGCGCAAGGCCTTCGTAGAGAAGAACGGCATAGACGAAGTCATGAGGATAATAGGCAATGAAAACCAGAAGAAGCCCGTTGGCTTGAGAAGTATTTCGGCCCTGATGTTGCTCCTTTCGACAGTCCGAGCTGGGTAGCGAAGGTCGGGTTCGAAGAGATACTAGAGTCACTTGCCGAGGACGCTAGTAGAGGCTCGCGGAACGAAGGGGTCCGGCTGGCCGCCGAAGCACTTTTGGATGAAATAAAAGGTTACGGATCAGACCTACAGGCCGACTTTGTCATGTATTGGGACCCGGTGCAATTGAGAAAAAACGTGACAGTGGATCGGGTAGGGGTGTTGTCCCATGACGAGTGGACTACATGGATCAGGTTGCCCCGCGACGAGAGGGGCAAACGACCTCCGTGGATAAAAGGGATGCCCGGCAGGGAGTCAACTCTCACTCCGCAGCCAACGTCCACTCCACAACCACCTGCCACAACTGGAGAGAAAATGACACCGAAAGAAAGAGCTAAGTTAACCACCCACTTCATGGGAACCAACTTCGCCCCCACAAGCGGGGAGACTGTAGACAGATCCTTAGACGGGTAGAACGAGATGGGAAGGATAACAAGGAGGCGACCGAAGGCTGACCCTGGCCAGGGATGAGATCAGAACTGGTAAATTCTTCGCCCCGCCGCAAGCAGCTCCTGGCCCGCAAGCAGGTCCTACTGGCCAGACCTATCTGGAGCAACAGATATTGGAAGCAGCCCTAAGAAAACTTGAGGGCAAGGATACGGGAGTTCAACAAGAGTCGTTCACTTCGGAACAGGCTGCATTTAACGCAGCAGCCAAGGCAGCGGGCTACAAGGACCCTGCTCAGTTAACAGATGCTGGTAAGAGAATAGTACGAGAAAAGTTCAATATATACGCACAGGCAGGCAGGTTTACATATTCGTCCCGTGCTGCCACCGCCACTGGCGACTATGAAACAGAGATAGTCAACGGGCGAAGCCAGGACCGTGATCCTCACCCAGGGTGGCAGGCATGTAGCCAGCAGCCGCCTGGGTGCTCAGCTTGCCCAGTACACGACCGCGGACCTTAACGTCCGTCTGCAAGCCGATACCGGACCAGGATGAGCAGATAGTGATCGTCCAGGACAAACAGGGGAAGGTTATCGCTCAATGGCGTCAAAGCACCCTGGAAAAGATGAGGGCGCGAAGTCATGGGAAGAGGCCCATAAAAGGGGACTGGACGAGGGCATACCGGAAGACCGATTGGACGTTAAGTCGTCTATTGCCGCCGACGGCTCGACCGTCTACCACCCTACCATCAAACCGGAAGGGGCTCACCGATATGGGACAACCGCGACTGCCGAAACTACTTTTATTAAGCTAGGTGAGGGAAAGGGTTCCCTCCTAATATATAAGACAGGCAATCAGGTCGGCTCCGTCCGCATCCCGCCCAAGCCAGGGGTGACGATACAGAACACTTTCAAAACACCCGGTGGTGGCGTCCGCGCCGTCTTCAGCGATGGCTCCCAGCAGATATACGGGGAGGAGGACTTCACCCTCGGCACGCCTGTGCAGCGCGTGGGCCCCAATGGCCAGACAGATTGGTACATCGAGCACGCTCCCGGCCAGTACAGTCAGGTCCCTGAGACTTTCAAGCCCGACGTAGTCAGGATAGGCGACCGCGAGTTCACCCAGGACGCATCTGGCCGCCTCACGCCTCTCGCACGGGAGTTCGACCCAGGCATCACCCAGATAGGTGGCCGCACCATAATGCAGCAGCCTACTGGCCAGATAAGTGAGCTCCAGCGTCAATTTGACCCAGGCGTCATCACCGACCCCAGTGGCTTACAGCTCCTACAGCAGCCCAGTGGCGCGGTCTCCCAGACCCGTGCCGCCAATATCAACGAGATCATCGCCCAGGCTCTCATCGACGGCAACTTCGATAAGGCTCTGGCGTTCCAGGACTTCGCCAACCGCCCGTCAGCCAAGGAGGCCTTCGACGCCGCCCTATCCTTTGCCCGTTCCCCCGCCGACCAGCAACTGGTCTCCTCCATCGCTCGCGGTGAGACTCCAGTCGCTCCGCCACCGCCAGGCGTAGTCCAACGGATAGGCCCCCAGCCAGACTTCCTGGTCCAGGCCTACAACGAGTTCCAGCAACGTCTCCGTGGTGGCCGTCCGCCTACGCCCGAGGAGCAGGAGCAATATGCGTCCCGCTACAGGGCTGGCGAAACGCCTGTCTCTGATGAGTTTAAACTGAAGCTGAAGACTCAGGAGGACGCCAATGAGCGGGCCATAGAGAAGAACGAGCAGGCCATGGCGAGCATAGAGCAGAGGCGCGAGACGGACCGCGCAATTTCGACTCCCAGATTCAGAAGCAGCAGCAGGAATTCGACCTCAAGATAGCGGAGGCCACCGGCCCATTCCAGAAGGTGGGCCAGGAGCGAAGTGCTACTGATCCTACTAACGACGCTGATGACGCGCCCGCTGGTGAGACTGAAACTACAGTTAACGCTTGCGGATTCTTCCCCCGGTCAGGAGATGTACTACAACGAAGAGAGAAAGAAATGGTATATGCGCGACACAGAGGAGAGGCCAGGTACAGACCCCCTTACTGCTCAAGAGCAGGTAGACAAGAACCTCGCAGACAAAGAGAAAGGGTTCCAGACACAGGTTAAAGAGTTAAACAGGGAGCTGTCTGAGGGGATTGGTGGTAAGGAGAGGTTTGCCGGTCTGGTCACGTCGGATCAGATACAGCAGTGGATGCGTACAGCCGCCCGGAACGCCAGGGGCAGCTCCTCTCCCTATTGGGAGACCATGTTCGAGGCCCTCAGCGGTCTTGCAGAGCCTGTACATCAAGAGAATGTTGAGAGGCTCGAGCGGAAAGCCCTACGAGATGCTCCTCCTACTGCAGAGCAGCTTGCTAAAAAAGCAGAATTCGAGCAATTAAAGAAAGTGCCAGACCGGAAGTTAGAGAGCGGAAAGCTAGAGAGCAGAAGGCTACAGAGACCCTTGCCGTATCTGAACGACCAAGCTTTTCGCCTCGTGCGTACACTGCTCCTTGGTCCCAGGTGAAGGAATTAGCGGCACAGTATGAATCAGATGTCGACGTAGATATAGTAGAAGACCTGGGTAAGCAGGAGACTCCTGCATTCGAGACAGCATTGGTAGAGACCCAAGCGACACTTGCTAGTCAGCCGTCTTACGCTACTCCCTCTGCTCCCTCCCCATGGGACGTAGAAGGTTTTGCCCGTGGCGGCATGACCAGTGGCAAAAACCTGGAGATAGTAGGCGAAGAAGGCCCCGAGCTTGTAGACCTCCCACCCGGCACATTCGTCCTGCCCATCAAAGGGCTCAACCGACGCCAGGTTCGCCAGTCCAAGCGTCGAGGCGTCCCGGCTACCAGGCAGGCAGC
>NZ_JBRIIP010000014.1:0-3350 GCF_052976945.1 Pseudomonas sp. GG8 | reverse complement strand
CCGCGCAGCCAGCCACGGACCATGAGGAAGCTGTCAGCAGGCTGCTGAAGCACGATGGAAGGCTGCCCAAGCAAGCGAAAAAGCCGAGGAGCATAATGAGGGTGTGGATCTGGCGGCCGACGCACGGAGGAAAAGACAGCCCAGCCAGTTGGAGTCTCGTGAATAGCCTGTTGCTGGGGGCGGGTGCCTGTTGTGTCGCGCTGACCGTCTGCGGGTGGTCAGTGGCCTGGGCTTTTCAGCTCTATGCAAGATCACGGGGCTCAGTAAAGAACGATTGAAGAATAGAGTGCTGTGCCTGATTGACCTGGGCCTGATAAGAACCTATGTGCCCGGTGCGACCGGCTGCGTTCTTTTCAAAAATGAAAAGCCTCTACTCCTCAATCTGGACCCATTGCAGCTATGAGGCAGGAGGAGCAATTGCCACTTCAGTTTTGGTTTGCACGACGAGACTGATTACACTGTCAGCAGGCATTCAGCGGATGGATGCGTCGAATATTAGTCGAGAATCCCACGACACATCAGAATTATCCATACGGAGAGGTTCTTAGCCTCTGTCAGCCGCCGCAACCCTCGTTCTTTCATTTTTTACAGGTCATGTTGGAGAAGTACGCCGCTCATCTGCTCTCCAAATATTGGTCTGTGCTTGTTAACTGCCCTTCTCATCAGTGGATTAGATCGTTGATCAAGGCTGAGGCGCGGATTCGTAATGACTTTCGGCCTCCGGCTTCGGCTCTCAGACTCTGGTGATGATTGTCTGAAAGTATTCGGCAGAGACCGGTGCGGCATTTTAGTAGTCGATGAGCTCTATCATGGTGCTTATAGCTTGGCGATCTAGATTCTGACTATTGACCAAGTATCAGGGGTTCCGTTTGGGCAATGGATTTCGTCATGATCCCTCAACTTTGAGTCTGGTTATTTTCTTCTCACATTGCTTGCCTTGCCCCGCTCGTCGAGATGGCTGGCGTGGCGGCGTAGTCGTCGGCGGAATGCTCGCCGATGGGTGGAGCCGCAGTTGCTTTCCCTGAGTCCGGATGTTCCCTGAGGATCGATACCGATTTGGCTTGCTGACCCGCCAGCGGCGAAGTAAAGACGTAGGTATTTTCTTACAGGCCACCCGAATCCTCTGAACGGAATACAGAGGAGCCAGTTCATGAGGTTAATTCCGCCTGAAAGACGTCAAGCACGCCACCGGCCTAGGTGGTCCCACGATCAGTTACATGAAGAAGGGGGCTTTCCGAAGTCAGTGTCATTGGGTGAGAGAGCTGTAGCGTGGGTTGAAAGCGAAGTGATGGGCTGGGTCATGGCCCGAATCGAGGCGCGTGATGCTGGCCAGGGGAAGCGCTGGATCCGCAGGCATCCGGAGTGAGCTTTGGATGCGCGCTCCCGGCAGTCTCAATAGGCCATGGCTCGGGCTTCCCCGGTCATGGCCTATATGCCGCAGCCATGAGCCGGCTGCCATGGTAGCATCTCAGACAACACCCTCGGTCGACTCATAGCAAAAAGTCTCGATAGGCAGGGCTCTATCGCTTTCCATTGCCCGGCTTCTCCGGGCAGTACATGCCCTTGACAAAGCTGGTTTTATTGATATCAGGCATAGGCGTGCCGTTGACTGTAGCCATATCAATGGCTCCCCCTTTCAATAGTCTCAAGCAGAGAACGTCTCAGCAGTTAAAACACACTCACTAAGTATCTGGTGTGCATCCAACCAACCAGGTACTCAATCATGTACTCATTGAGCACTACCGTTTTGGCCGGCTCTTGCCGGTCTCAAGCCTAGGATGGGATGGAACGACTGGTTCGTCCAGTAGGCGTCTGGCAGGCCGGCTGGGAGTAGTAGGAGCTCAGATGGCGAATCCAACCTGTGCCGAACGAACAGATTTCCAGGAATACGTCAACTCCATGCAGCAGATGCTCAATCTATTCAATCGAGTGACGCCCTGGCTATCGCGCGAGCACCTGCAAGCCTATGCGGAAGCCTGTCAGGACATTGGCTTGGAGCGTCCGTCCTGCTGGAGTCGAGACCTGCCTGAATGTGCAAGGGACGGCCTATCTGGATTTCTATCATGCCATGAACGTACTGGTTGCTCGGATTCGTCAGCTAATCAGCAGCAAGAGGTACAAGCGCAAGGCGGATGACCGCCTACCGAGGCTAGTCGCCAGCCAGGCCGGCACGCTCAGCACGAGTACGTCAGCCAGGTGCTTGATCGTTACTCACGCGGTGGTCGTCCGTGTTGATCTGCATTATCGAGCGATGGCTTGGCCACGCTCGCATTGAGCATGTGTTCAATGACTTCGATAAGCTCATTCGTGCGCGGGAGCGTAATCCCATCTTCGGCGTCAGGACGGGCTCTGTTCTCGTTCGACGCACGGAGAGGATAAAGGCTTTCATCCATGCAGCTTTTGCTTCTTCTCAACGGTGCTGGGGTACGCAGCGATTCCAGCGAGAAAGATTGGCGAGTTGTCGGGAGCAGATTTCGCTTGTGGCCTGGGTTACTTCTTCAGCTGCAACAATGACAAGGACAGATATGGTGACGAGCTCGGAATCGGGGTGATCAAGCCAGCTGACAGCGAGGCATGTCGAAAGGTCGTCGATACCATCGAGACTACCTGGCGAGAGACGACCAGATATCTCCATGAAGCCTGTGGGCAAGAGCTGCACTGGTCGTATTCACAGAGCAACGGTTTGAAAAGTCTACGGATCAGCACCATCGTGCTGGCTCTGATTGCCGAGCGGTTATCCTATCTGAATAAGGCAGCGTAATCAGTCATATCCGAGGTGCCAGGCTGGAGCTCCTGACCCCACAAGTCAGATCAGGGCGCGGGGGCGCTCCCTGCGCCTGAACTGATGCTGCTCATCAGACAGAGGTGCGCTGGTGCTCGGTAGGGAGATTCAGGCCAAGGAGTGAACTGCGCTCTCGCTTCGTCTTACTGCTCAAACTCGGATGCGTACCACACCGTGGGTGGCTCATCCGGCACAGCGGAATTCATCGCCGCCTAAATGCTGCCTGGGCCAGTGCGCTGAGAATTCCTGTCGACGATGCCTATGGCTTGGTGCATATCCCCGATAACGCTGGGCACCACCTCTCTCAGGATGATCCAGAGGAGATGGATGAGTACTCCCTTCGCGTGAGCTACCTCTGCAAGGCCGCGACCAAGGTGTACGGCAATCGATGCCATGCGTACGGTGGGATAGCCCCCTCCCGGCTAACCTGCAGCAGCTATCTCGACTACTAAAGTCTTGGGGATGGCGGTCGTCGTCGGATTTGAGCGTGCTCGTTGGCCCTCGAATGAAGCCAAGAGGCACTTGATCGACGCTATGGCGGTTCACTCCCATCAGACCGAAAAGTGTC
>NZ_JBRIIP010000013.1:0-42907 GCF_052976945.1 Pseudomonas sp. GG8 | reverse complement strand
TTGGCGCTCAAACCAGCTGCTTTGGCGGACTGACCGATGTTCATCGTGGCTCCTCAATCGATATCCTGGGTTTCCAGGTTTTCAGCGGCGCATTACTCACACACTGCAACACTGACAGCGCCATCGCAGCGCCCGCCAACACGGGGTTGAGGAAGCCGAATGCAGGCCAGTGGAATGCCGATCAGGTTGTAGTCGAAGGCCCAGAACAGGTTCTGGCGGAATTCTTCACATAGTTGCGGCTGATCTCCAGCGCCACCGGGATCAAGCGCGAGCGCCCGCGCAGTTGAGGGTAATCCCGGCCGCATGCATGAGGCTTCGTGGTTGCCACCGCCCATGGCGATGCCGATGTACTCCACCGACGATGCCGGTGCGTGGTTGATGCCGTCGCCGACCGGTACCCCACACCCCGGTTTTTTTCACTCGACAATGGTCGCCGCTTTACCTGGCCGGGCAGGACTTCTGCGTGCACATCGCTGATACCCAATGCTTCGGCCACCGCCCGGCACTGCCGCGGTTGTCGCCCCGGTGAGGTGGCTGTTGGTATCGCCCGTCCGGTGGTCTGGACCCGCTTCCGCGCGCCAGGGCTTGAGCGTGTTCTCCGAGGAAGGCCAACAACCCCAGTCCCCGATGTCGCTGCACACCACGCTCGATCAACCAGGACAACGTCGAGGCCTTTATGCCTACCATGATTCGCGATCGCGCAGCTTCATGGTCAGGCCGCTTTCTTCCAGCAGCAGCGATTACCAGGCGCAGATCCCCGACCTTCACGGTCCCGGCAATGCCTGGCCCTGGCGGCGCTGCGCTTGGCGGTGACTGTCTCGATGTTCAAATGGCCGGCCGTGCAGGCATCCAGCGCGGCCTTCGCCAGTGGGTCTCGCTCCTGTTGCAGCGAGCCGGCCCATTGCAGCAGGGCGTCTTCGTTCCACGACAGCGCCTTCCAGTCGGGCGATGCGCGTGGTCTGCGAGGTCGGCGTGCCGGTCTTGCTCGAAGCCATGGCCGTGACTTCGTCGGCATCCTCGAGTGCTTCACGTCCTTGATTCGGAGAATGCCGTAAACGCGGCGCGCCGCCACGCCGGTGCCAGCAGTTGATCGCCGTTGGCGTTGCCAGCCACGCGCATGGGCAGGCAATCACTGGCGCCCGCCACGGCATTGATCAGAGCTGTTTCCAGTGGTGCTCCGGCCAACAGCCATGCCCATCAGGGTGATGACGGCGATCACCAGCACCGTAGAACGATTGCCTGGTCGGCTTCTCCACCAGTTTTTCTCGATGGGGCTTTGCTCGGCCTGAGCATCCTCGACCAGACGAATGATCCGCGCTCACGCGGTTTCCGCGCCCAGCGCCCGGGTCTTGACCGGCGAGCGGGCCTTCGCCATTAATCGCGCCACCGGTCAGCCTGTCGCCTGGCTGCTTCGGCGCGGGCAGGCTACCAGCCAGCTGATCGGCTCGTCGGCGTGGCTCTGGCCGTCGATGACTTCGCCATCCACCGGGAAGCGTTCGCCGGGCTTGACCACCACCAGATCGTTGAGGCGCAAAGCGCTGATGGCCACGTCCCGTTCTTGTCCGTCGATCAGTTGGATAGCGCGTTCGCGCAAGTGCGCTCCAGCGCGCGAATGGCGCTGGCGGTATCGCGTTGGCGCAGCTCTGCAGGTATTTGCAGCAATACCAGTGCAATCACCCGCTGCAGGGCTTCGAAATACGGGTGGGCGACCCTGCCCGGAGGGGTGTGCGCACCCAGTTGATCAAGGCTTCGTCCATAACCGGCGTTGTACAGCGCCGAGCAGGCGGTCCATGCCCAGCCCGGCCCTGATGGCCTTCCAGGCGGCGATGACCGCCGCCGATCCTGGAATTACACCGGCGTTCCACGCAGAAGTCCACCAGGCCGGTGACGTCCATGCCGCAGGTTGATGGCATAGGCATCGGTAAAACCGCGCCAGGCTGATCCGCGAGGGCAATCGCCAGCGGCAATGTCCAGCGCTTCCAGGTAGTCGTCCTTCTGGTTGTCGGCGTTCGCGCGAGTGTCTTCCAGCAGGCTTGCGCCGTAACCGGCCTGGGTAACGGCCGCAATCAGTACCGGCCCGGGTCGATAGGCCCCGACGATTCGACGTGCGCGCGTTCGCTGGCGAGATTGACGCTGACAGTTCGACTCCACCGCAACTTTGCTTAATGCGCCGCTGGACTCTTCGTCCAGCACAACTGGCGCAGGTTGGTTTCCAGTTATCAACGCAGTTCAAGCATATGGACATAGGCATGGGTCAGTTCCCTGAACTGCCTCAAGGATTAACCTTGCCATACGGGTAAAGGTGAGCCCAATCAATATTCCAGAGCCGCCCGCTTCAGGTACATGCCATTGGGGGCGGGATCGGCGATCCGGTATTTGCTGGCTTTTTGGCCGCCTTTATGTAAATGACCATACTCGGGGACATCCGTACCTGGCAGGCAACCCGATGCTCCAGGTAACAGGGCGAAGACGTGCGGCGTTGCCCGACACAGGTTGAAGGACGTGGACTGCCTCCTGAAATAAACGCCCGACCAATTGGTCTTGGAGATACAGACCGATCTGGCGTGGAGTCTTCACCTGCGGGTCGCCTTACGGGAAATAATCAGGACACCGTAGTTGTTTGCAAGTAGGCGATTTGGCAAAGGGTACTGTCGCCCATAGGCCGAGGATGCTCATTGAGACTCAATGCTCACAGCGCATTGCTGATACTCCTGTTGTTGATGCGGTTATGACGCAGCTTGGCCGAGCCAGTGAGACGATACCAGCCCCGGCGGACGGGCTTGACCTTGCCATGATGGAAAAGGTCAACATTGCTGCAACCTTGGAGCAACAATATGCAGCAATACGATGCCAGGGTATGACCTGTGGCCACTATCGGCAATCGCCGACCTCAACCAGGGTGACCCGGCAGGCGGTTACTCCAGGTACGAACTGACCAGTGGCGAAGTGCACGGATAAAGCGCGCTAGCGGCCAAGGTGATTCTCAGTCTGATCAGTGCTGAAAGAGTATGCCGATACAGTTTGAACGAAATTCGCCGAGTGATTATCTTATTGCTTTCAAACGGGTACGACCCGCTGAACAATTTGAAGTAATTTCCCCATCAAGGCGCTCTAAGGATTCAGGGACCGGTTCGACTAGCTAATTGCGCTCAACACAGTTTTCGATGCCCGATGAACCTGAGGATGTTGTTGATTCTTGGCGCTTACAGCACTTTGGGCCGCTGGCCATTGATTTTTATCTCCTGACTCTATCCAGCAATTCCCTTCACTTTGGCACCGACGAAAAACATGTGCAACTGACCTTGGCGTCTTATTTTCTGGGCTTGTCCATCGGGCCAACTGGCCTATCGGTTGGGCGCGGATCGCTTTGGTCGGCGCGTGCCGTTGCTGGTGGGGGTCGGGCTTTGCCCCTGGCATCGCTAGCGTGCGCTTTCACCACTGCTTTAAAGTAGCTGGAGTTCTCACGCTCTTGGTTACAAGGTTGCGTAGGCGGATACGCGGATGGTGTTGTCGCGAGCCGATTATCAGTGGATGGTGCCGACGCCGTGCAGTGGCAACTGCTTGTCGCAATTGATGTTGATCCCAGTGGGCCTGGCTGATTATTGGCACCCATGCTCGGTCGTATCTTCGTCAACCTGTATGGCTGGCAGTCGATCTTTCTGGTGCTGACGGTATTCAGTGCTGTGTGCTCGCTGGCGGTTGCGCTGGGCTTGCCGGAAAGCGTGCCAGCGTCATCCCTGGCCGTCCGTTCGCCGTACCGTCAGCAATATCGAGCAGGTGCCGCTCATCGGATATTTCTCGGTCATGCCTTGACCGGCGGCATCGCGATAGCCGTATGTCCGCCTACATCGCAGGCTCACATCGTCCTCATCAAGTTGTATGGCGTGCCACCGAGCGCTATGGCTGGCTGTTCGGTCAGGGGGAAACCAGCGTTGCCGTTACTGGTCACGCCAGTACGGATGCGCGCGTGGCAAGCGCAACCGCGCTTCTGTTGCGCAGGTTGGGTTTATGTTTGGCAGCGGCGCTGGTTTTGCTGGGCGTTGCCGGAGTTCACGCTGGCGCTTTGGCCGCTATTCATCCCGTTGTTTATCTGCATTGCCAGCCTGGGCTGCATCATCCCCGATGCTTCGGCCTGTGCCATGAACGGCCAGTGGGCGAGGGCAGGGAGTGCGTCGGCGTTACTCGGGTGCCTGCAATACATGCTGGCCGCAGGGCATCCGCATTGGTGGGCGTGTTGCACGATGGCAGCGCAGTTGCCCATGGCAATGGTGATTGGTTTGTGCGGATTTTTTCAGTCGATACCGGCGTATTAACCCGCCGTTTGCAGCGCACGCGTGATGCGAGTGTCGCTGAACAGCCGGTCTGAGGCTGAGGTTGCCGGCCAGGCCTAGCTAGCCGGTGGCTTGCTGGCAACTTCGAGTAACTGTGCGGAGCCCGCAGCCGGGGAACAACATGCTGACGAAGGCGCGGGCTCGGCTTGAACGAAAGCTCACAACATGTTCAATCCCATCCAGACCCTGCCACGGGCCGCCTTCGGTTGCTGATTCGCGTGCCAGGACTTTCATTGCTAGCTCCCCTCCTTCCGTACTGGCACAGCTACAATTGTAGCACCTGGAGTCGGGCGAAAGTAGTGCGTCCAAGTCGAACCTCAAGCTCAGACGGTCTTTAGTAATCAAAGACCTTGAGAACGATCTGCCTTGGCACTCACTTCCAGAACGCATCAGCGCGACGCAGGTTGGCAGCATTGATGGTTGAAGTGTTTCACCAAAAGTCGTTTGGAGGGTCCAGCATCAATCAGCTCCGCGACGCGGTTGAGCGGCTGTGCTGCTCGATGATGTAGCAGTTTCGAACCGGCGACCGGGTGTACATGAACTCCCAATCCGGTGACAGAAGCTGCGTTCAGCTTGCTGACGTCGAGGGACTTGGGGTCGTCGATCAAGGCCGGCCCGACCTTGCGGCGCAGGCTGGACCAGTTGTCGTCCAGATGCTGGTCGGTCTGTGTCCTTGGCCACGTCAGTCACCTGTGGCAGACCCGCGCAGGGTTGGGCTCTTCGTTCAGCGGCTTGCTGTGATCAGAGCATGATGCGCGCCCAGCTGGCGAACCCATGCCTGCGTTTCAGGTTGGTCAGGCGATGCCGATTGGCGACGTTCAACCCTGTGAGCTGCCGGGCCAACTCGGTGAGCATGGAACACCACCGGCAGCACCGACGATCATCAGACGCTGTCCGGTGTAGATGGCGCTTCAGTAATTTGCAGGCGCTCGAAGAGCAGCTCCACGCAGTGATTGCCGGTCAGCAGGCAGCAGCTCAGCATGGGCGAAGCTCAAGGATTTTGGCATGCAGCAGTTGGCTTCATCGACCACGTCGCTGTTGGCACCAGCGCGGGCGATGGAGCTGCGTCGAACGCCTTGTCGCCCGGTTGAAAATCCTAGCGTCACTTCGCTGCCGACCGCTTTGACGATACCGGCCGCATCCCAACCCAGGACCTTGGCGTCGCCGCCTTCGGGTGAACGTTCGACCTTGGTATCGACCAATTGACGGAGATGGCTTTGACCTCCGCCGCCGTGCCGAGGGGCCAGCGACAGCGCCAGCTCGATGTCCTGCAATGACCGAGTCGCTGGATAAGGAACTCGTAATACGCGATGGCTTTCGTGGGCGCTCCTGAAAAATCGCTGAATGATCGGCATGAAGATCGTCGCTGTTTTTAAAGGATGAAAACCCGCTTAAAGAACTTCCAGCTCTTTCGAATGTATTTTTGATAATGCGAGCAAGTAAATGCCTGGTTTGATAATATCCGTTTTATCCGCGCCACCGAATTGGGCGAGCGTGTCCGCTGCTGCGCCAGTAATGGACATGTCGGCGGCGGTCGCCAGCGCTGCGCTCAAACGTATGGCACAACTGGCGCGTTTTTGGCACGCTGACCGTAGGCCTGCGTCTGACGGCCGAGGGTGAGGGGTTCCTCGAATACGCCCGCGCGGCCCTGATCACCTGGAAGAGGGGCAGCGCTTTCGGCCAGCAGCAGTCGGTCTGGGTGGCGTCCTGCTGCTGTCGGCGCCCTCGGATTTTGGCGATCCGACGTGTTATTGCCCTGAGCGACGATTTCCAGCGTGAACATCCGCTGCTAACGGTCCGGCCTGCTGTTGGGCAACAAGGTCGTATTCTTGGCCAGCCGGTAGACCAGTTGCTCTGCGTTATGGAGAGCCGGAAGATTGGAGCCTTCTCCACGTTCCCAGTCGTCCCAGGTAACCGTCGCGTGTTATGCGCCGCCCCGTCGTATCTGGCCCGTCATGGTGAACCCCGGCGTGCTGGAACAGTTGCGCACCAGCGCGTCCTTCTGTAGTTGCCGGCGATCAGGTGCATGGCGGTTGGTTCCATGACGAGCCGGAAGCGTGGAAGTGGTTTGACCGTGCAGTGGTTTAGCGACGATGCTGACGTCGTACGCCGGTGGGCATTGGCCGGTGTTGGCGTTGCCTATAAATCCTGGCTGCGGTGCGGCCGATGTGCATGCCGGACGCCTGAAGCTATTGATCCCGGAACTGCAGGGGAACTGGCCCCGCTACAATGTGCTCTGTGCGCACCGAGCACATTGGTGAGCCGGTGATTTTTTGTTGTCAAATGCTCAGGTCACACTGTGCGGAGTTGGCGCAACGGCATCCTCAACGACAATAACATCAGGTTCATGTTCAGTGGCTTACAGCGGCAATGGAATCATTTTGACAGTCAACACACAGCACTCTTGAGAAGATTATCAAGTGTTTTCAGCGTAAACATCGCTGTTTTGAGGTCGTATTTTCTTGCCTTCTGTATATTTCCGTCAGGCATTTCCCTCGTAATCACGCCCATTTCTGAGGTAGAGCACGTGTCCGGCCACGCTGCTTGGGCGAGGCAGTTGAATCGGAGCAACTGGTTTTCGTTGGCCTGGGTGATGTCTGACTTTGCCTATAGGGTGTCGGCTTCATCTTCCTTCTATCAATAATTTCATCCATTGGTTGACAGAGCGCTCACCCTGTTTTGGCGCAGACGGCCAGGTCCGCATAGGTCGCCAAGCCAGGTCCGAGGTGCAGGACGCTACCAGCAAGGCGTTGTCGATGCCGAATGTTGGTGGGCGTGCTCGGCCAGAAACGGTTGCGGTATGTAGCGCTCCGAGATGACGTTCTTGGCATACCGAGTGGATTCCGGCCCTTGTTTTTGAGCAGCTTCAGCGTCTTGGCTACGAACCAATTTGCTGTTCACTATGTTGCGATTCCGATCAGCGAATGTTTCGAACAGGGGGTGGAAGTACGTGGAACTGCGCCTTCATCACCGATATTGCCGGCGAGCTGCTGGCTGACCCCGAGCGCAGTGCAATCATTTGGGCGTTGATGGATCGTACGCCCAGCCACAGGAACAAGCTGGCTTTGATGGCTGGTCTATCCACTTCTTCGGCAAGTGCGCCGTCTGGCGCGACTTGGCTCCCGAGCGGGCTATTGGAGCAGGAGGCTCGCGGCAGAAAGCGTTTCCGACTGGCTGCGCGGAAGTTGGCGCTGCAGTCGAGGCGCTGGCCAATGCATCGATGGTCAGCACCGATCACCGTGGCGAATATCAGCAACCGTCCACCCACACCAGCTTTCGCCGCTACGTCATACCCGGGGTTTGCTTGACCATCTGCGGGAGCGAGTTGGCTGGAACCTGTCGGCGTACATGGCTGGATCGAACGACATTGAGCGGCGCATTCGAAGTGGCCCAGCAAAGGTGTCGCTGAATTTGCCGAGCGCCAGCCGATCTATGTTCCGGCGCTGGCCCATGGAAAGCTTGAAGACGCGTTGCGCTTGCCGAACTGGAGCAGCCGGCCTACGCATTACGGCGAAGTCATTCGGTGCACCAGTTCTGTGCAATTGTTGGATGCGGTTCGGCTCGTTGCGCGCCTGGCGACGTCCACCGCTTTGCAGGTCTCGACTAACGGTGAGCTGGTAGAGATCGGCGGAAAATAGCTTTCGGCTGCTGATGGCCCCATCGTTCTCGCGTTCATCGCGAGACGTCTTCAAGGCTTGACCGCGTGGTCCATTGTTACGCAGCATGGGCCTGATCCTGAGTCATCCCCAGATGCTTGTGCAGCGCGTAAAAATTCTCGGTCACGTGACCAGCCGAATACGGGTCCGTCTGAATTGACCGTGACTTTCACACCGCGCTCAAGCATGTCAAAATCGTCGGCCATGTCGTCGAACGCAGGCTCATATGGACAGCGGACACACCGTCAGCGGATCTGTTCATCAATGATGCGCTGCATCGCATCATCTTCGATAGCGCGCACACCATGATTCGAATACACTCAATCTTTCAACAGGTCCAGCGCTTGCCAAATGTTATTGGGTGGCCTTCTTCGCCTGCATCAGGCTACTCGAAAAGCTCTTCGTTTCCAGCGCGGTGGAAACACGCGCTGGACTCCTGGAGGATGGCCCATCTCTGAGCTGTGGAGACCCACTCCGATGAAAAATGCATAAGCAAAAAAAAAATGGCAGCGCTTGATGGAGGGTTTTTTCAGCTTCTTCTTCGCTCAAATGGCGCAGAAAGCTGAGAATGAACCCACTGGAGATGCCGAGTTTCCTGGCCATCCTTGGAGTGCGCTGGCGATCCGTTGATCACCACTTCGAAGGGATGCCCCGATCGGTATGGGTTTGCGGATCGAAGAAGGGTTCAGGAATGTGAATCGTTCGCCTTGCAGCGTTGCAGGTACGCCCAAGTCAGTTCGTGGAGATCCTGCTGGTCCACCAGTGCATCCGCACCCCGGTAATACAGGTCGAGAAACTCCTGCAATTGTGGAAGGGCGTCAGGCCGGCGCAATGTTGAGCATCGGCCAAAGGCAAGGCGATCTTGTTGCGATCAGCCAGTGCAAAGACCATCAGGTTGGCGGCCTTTTCCAGGTCCAGGTGCAGGTGCCTGCCTTGGGCAATGCGTTGAGCCATTCGTACATGTGCTTCTTCATCAGGTGCAGATCGTCGCCATTCTACCAGTAGGATGTCCACTTCGAGATCGCTTGCCTTTTTGCATGGCGTTGGCTGATCGGCCGGTAAGACCACAGCGCAACGTATTTGCTGTTACCGTTAGCCGTGAAACATTTACTGATAATGACCCGCCTGTATGAGACCAGTAATTCCCAGGCCAGACCTTTTGACCAAGGCATTCCAATGCTCGACTTATTTGAGAGATGAAAAGTTTCTACTGCTGGCCTGTTCTGGTGCGCTGACGTCGTTCCCTTCGAACATGCGTTGCTGAATCACGGTCAGGGTGTTGCGCTGGCGGGCGGAATTGGCATTGGTGGTGGCGATTCTGCGCGTCGATGCGCGTGTGGCCAGGTGCCGAACTGTTGGCGCATAAATTCGGCGATCCCTATGGCGCTATGATCCTGACGCTGTCGGCCGTCTTGGTCGAGGTCGTGATTCTGGCGATGGTGGTGGGCGAACAGGCCCTTCACCGGCCCTGGTGCGCGACGCGATCTGCTCAAGCAGGATGATGCTCGATATCAATGGCATTCTATCAGGCTGGCGGCGTTGATGGGCAGCTCAAGGCGAACAGTCCTACAACGATGATTCGGCGCGCACTTGCAGTCTAAATGATCAGCTCACTCAATCAGCGTTTCCATGGTGGTGCCCATTGTTCATTTTCCGAAGGTGACTGGAAGATTTATTCGGCGTTTACGATTGGCGCGATGGTGCCTACTGTACACCATCTTTTCTGCGCATGCAGGTGGGGCCGCGCGGTTGTTTGCAACTACTACAAGAGCTATCCCGAAAAAATGCGCAAGAATTCGCCTGCCGAAGAGGATCCATCGATCAATCTGGTGCGCTCGATCGGCACCTCGTTTTTGGCGTCCATCGTAATCGGTGCACTGGCTCGAAGATCGATGCTCGAACCGTCGACCTCGGTCTCGAAGGGTACGGGTCCACCGCGGTTCATCGGCGATTCTGGTGACCAGGCTACCACTGCAGATCCTCACGGCCTTGCGCGCGGCGTTGGCCAAACCGCATGCAGTCCGTCGTAAACATCGTTGGGCGCCTCGTTGTCAACAGTAATCCTCGACCGTACCCGTCATGGAGGCCATGCACATCCAGAGCGGCCAGCCGTTCCAGATGGCGATGCCAGCCCCAGTACAGGGCGTGATGATCTTCGTCGCGCTTTCGTAGCGCGATCAACCCTGAATGATGGTGAACCGATGCCATCGAAGGCATGACACCAGTTCGTGCTGTTGGCCACCCTTTTTATCATGCTGTCGTTGTTGGGGCTTTGAACCCAACAGCAGCTGGCGTCGCTGCACGCTCGCTACAGATCCAGGGTCGCCGCGCTTCGATGAACGAGGCGGCGAGGCTGAAGTTCCATATGGCCAGTTGATCTGCCAGGAAATTTTTCACCCTTGTAGTTGATGAAGTAATGACCACCCTTGCCGCTGTAGGCATGGAATTCTCTTCGACCAAACCACGGGTGCTGGTTTCCTATCGATGGCCGCGCCACCATGTCTGCTTCACCCAGCCCGGATGCAGGTCGCTGTCGGCTCGGTCGGCCAATTGTGTAACGAAGATGGTCATGGAGTTCAGCGCGGGCCTTCTTATGTACAATGCCATGTCGTTGCCTTCGGCGCATACGCACCTGCCTGGCGCCGATTCATGAACGCCAGCTCCAGTGTCGGACGAATCTGCTGGATCATTCGTTCGGCCAGACGAATGGGGGCAATGGCGTTGGTCATGAACGACTCACCAGTTCGTCGACGGTCGCTTGCGCAGCGCTCTGATGTTTGGTCCGCTGACGCCGGCATTGATGAACAGCAGATCGAAGCCTGTCCTTTCAGCTTCTCAGATAAAACGCTCAACGATGACAGCTAATTGATATCCAGCACCTCGACCTGCACCTCGGGGATCATTCTGGTCCACCTGCTTTGTGCAGGTCACGCACTGTGGCGGTCACTTGCCAGCCCTGTTGACAGCGATCGCCAGGGCCAGGCCTAAGCCACGGGAGGCACAATGATTAACGCAGTTTTGGTATTCGGCATGGATCGAGCTCCTTGTTTCCAGCGGAGTGGTGGTTTGGGGAGAAATAGCCAGAGGGACATTGTCGCCTCAAGGACTTAATGGACGACGTTGAGCCCAAGCGTTGTTGCAACTCAAGGCGTGACTCGTTAGTTTCAGCAATTCGAGCATCAAGATAGCGTTGAGTTTGTTCCTGTCGTTGAACGAAAAATGACCAGGCTGGAGCACACCATGATCTGTCTCCAAGAGAGCGCTTTACACGGCTTATCCACAGGTTGCTCCGCACAGTTCTATCTGCAACAAAAGTGCGGAATAGAGAGTGACCGTGAAGTGCCCAACTCAATAAGTGACAATAACGCCCTGTTTGAGGTTTGTTCCAGTAATGGGTGGATTGAGCGAAACCGTTCAGATCTGATCGCGACGCCATACGCAGCAAGGCCCGCAGGGTGTGTTACTCGGCTTATCTGCACAGCCGGGTGCACAGTAGATGTGGGCAATTAACCAGGGATGCACACACACGGATGCGAGTCTTCCTCAAGCGGCTGCAGAAATTCGTCCGCGACTCGGATTCCGGACCTGTGGCTGCAAAATGTCGATGTCCCTTCCGGCCCAGGGCGATCTGCAATTCGACGCCGTTGGCGGTGAATGTTTCCCGATGCTCCAGCAGTCAGTGCAGTTCGGCCAGCCGCACCTTGACCAGCGCCAGTTCGCTGAAGCTGGCGTACCTTCGAATTGCGCCCGATCGATCAAGGGCAGGCGCTTCGGCCTGGTGCAGCATTTGTTCGCACCACCACCGTACGCGCGGCGAAGCCCGCAGTACCATTCGATGCCGCCGTACCAGCGGATGACCAACACCACGACTTTGATCGCAATCCTGCGCTTCGATCGCTGCCAGAATGGGTCGGCCAGCGGTTCCACCAGGTTCTCCATCGTCGCTGCTACGATATTGATCGGCCAGTTTCCAGGCCCAGCAATTGTACGTGGCGTTCAGATCGCTGTGCTGCTCAATGAACGCTTGGGCCTGAGCGGCTGGTGATGGGGGCCGCGAGGACATCGACCAGCTTCCGAATCTCTTCCCGGTATTCGCAAGGGCCAGCAAGGGTGAAAAGGCATGCGTATGTTCCAGCTATCGACGACGTGAACCACTGTTTCCGGTTAACGGACCTTTAAGCAGCCGAAGGCGTTCAGCCCACAGCCTTTGAGGATGATGCAGTGTCAATTGTCGCTCAGCGGGTTTCCATGTCCTGCTTGGTCGAACGGGTGCAACCAGTAACCCGGACGTATTCCGTCTGGCAAAGTCAGGCGTTCAGTGCATACTACCCAGACAGGGAGATTACGATGCAGGGTGGAACAGGGGTCCATTTTACACATCAATAGGCTTCAAAACACCACTACCCAGGCCCTGAAACCAGCTCGCGGTAGTCCTCACTGAAATGCTCATTCAGGCATTCGCCTCACTTGATGATTTCCATGGCGAAGATCCGTGACGCTTGTGGCTGGCGTCGGGAAAACTCCAGTCTTGCGTCGATGTAATGGCTCAGTGCCTGAGCGGGATCGTCGTCGACGCTCAACGCGTTGAACGTGCTGTCCCACAGGTCGAGGATGTTGCTCGACGCCGGCAATTGTGCGACCCGCTTCTTGGTGAAGTAGTAGTCCAGGTTGGCTTCGGCAGACCTCGACCTGGCGATGGTGTTCATACTGGTGCCTTTGAAGCCGTGACGAGCGAACTCGTCCTCTGCGGCTTTGATGATTGTCTCGTTTCTCTGACGAATGCAGCTGGCAGCTCCTCGACGGCTTGGGCGCTATGGGCTGGGACTTCAAAGGTCATGGGCGGTTTCCAAACGAGTAATTGGCTGCAAGCTGAACAGATAACGCACCCGCGAAGATCAGACGAAGAGCCAGTCGTGCAAATTGATGCTACCAACTTTTTCGATTTGGCTCGGATTGGCCTGTCGTAGTGGTTTATTTAACTATTTTAGTTGGTTGCTAGTCCCACAGCGCAAAGTGCTGAAAAGCCTCATCGAGGCAGCCAGTTTCAACCCAGTTACCAGGGATTGAGGGCAACATCCTGCAGTAACCAAAAGCAACTCAGGTCATAAAAACGTGCATGGATTCAGCGCTCGCAGTTGGCCTTGCTGAACCCACAGGCTGGCGTAGTGATCTGGCAGGTGAGCCGATATGTCGCCGGGTCGAAGTCGAAAAGGCCGATGCCCTCACGATCCGAGGCGCTGACGATTCAGATTGAGTCCTGGTAATGCGCCTGAATGTCCGCAAGAGCAAGCGAAAGGTCGGAGCAATAGCGTCCTGAGCATTCGATCGTTCGTCATTCGGCGCGGCGTCATCCATATAGAAGAGCGGATGGCCGACAGCGCAATGACGAAAGCGTGCTGCAGCGAGCCGGTGCCGGCCCGGACGGACAAGCGCCTGCGGAACAGTTGCATTCCAAACGCCATCAGCACGCCCTGTTCCACTTCATAGGGCACGATCATCGATGTCGATATCTACGTCTGGGCCGCGTTCCTTCAATTCGGCCAGGGCATGGTCATGCGCATGTCAGCAAGGTGACCAGGTTGTTCAGGTCGGACCGATGTTCAGTTCGCCGCACAATGTTGCTGGTGCAGGCCATTGACCTCGGTGCGAAAGCTGCTCAGCAGTTGATAGCTGCAAAGACGATTGATAGACCTCCGACCTTCTTCGTCAGGAAGCCCGGCGCGTCACACGCTGGCACAGGCGCAAGCCGAGTCGTTGTTCAAGATCGGCTCATTTGTTGGCTGATCAGCGAACGGCCTATCCCCAGCGCGCTTTTCGAGCCGCCCAAAAGCCGCCCTTGACTCGACTACGCTTCGAAAATTAGAAGCAAACAATATAAAAATCACTGAGTTTGGGCCAGGAGGTGGATACGGTCGGAAGCGGTGCTTAAATAGTAAATAATATCTAGACTGAAGATTACTGAATGCATTAAACTTTTATTTGCCGTGGCAACTTAGCTGCAACCACACAGCTGATCAGCTCCATCGCCCCGTGAGTTGTACGTCCATCGACTCTTCCTGAATCCGCAACTCTCTGAAGCCAATTGAAGCTCGACGCTCATCGATGCATCCCGCGAACCGTAATTTTCAGCGCGATCCCCGGCTGATCGTGGCGGCGCAAGGCAGCTACCTGACGGACGATGGTCACGAGATTTTTATGGTAATTCCGGGCTATGGACGTACAGCGCCGGGCGTTCGCGAGGAATACGAGAGGCGGTTTCACGTACCGATTGGGCACTCTGGATTATTCGCGGGCGTTTGCAATTACGGCCACCCCTTGTCCTTCCAGCTGGTTGAGAAAATCACCGACCTGAGCCTCGGCAATCTGAACCACGTCTTTTTCACTGAATTTGGGTTCTGAGTGCGCGGATACCGCAGTGAAAATGGTGCGCGCCTACTGGCGCCTGAAAGGTCAGCCACCAAAACCAGAATGATGGGTCGTTACCCATGGTTATCACGGTAGACATCTTGGTGGCACCAGCTTGGGCGGAGTGAACGGCAACCGTAAATGTTCGCCAATTGATGGACGTCGATCATTTGCCTCATACCTGGCAGGCAATGCCTATTCACGTGGCGAGCCTCGTTGCAGCGTCTTGCACTAGCCAATGAGATCTCGGAAGCTGATCAGTTCACGATGCATCCAATATTGCGGCAGTGATTGTCGAGCCGATGGCGGGCTCTGCCCGGTGTGATCGTTCCACCAAAAGGTTATCTGAAGCGCCTGCGCGAAATCTGCGATCAGCGCAACATCCTATTGATCTTCGACGAAGTCGTCGCTGGTTTCGGTCGCACCGGGTCGATGTTCGGCGCCGACAGCTCGGTGTGACGCCTGACCTGATGTGTATTCTTCGCAGCGAAATCACCAACGGCGCGATCCCGATGGGCGCCATGACTGCCAGTAGCGAATTTATGGCACGTTCATGAAGCAGCCGACGCCCGAGTATGCGGGTCAAGTACCCACACCGCTACACCTACTCCGCGCACCCGGTCGCCTGTGCGGCGGGTCTTCCACTCGCTCGAATGTTTGCAGCGGGAGAATCTGGTTTCCGCAAGTCGCCGAATTTCGCCTCATTCGAAGGCGCGTTGCACGGCCTCAAAGGCTCGAAACGTTGTGACATGGTGACTACGGTCTGGCCGGTGCGATCCAGATCGCGCCCCGTGATGGCGATGCCGTCGTCGATCCTCTCGAAGCGGGGATGAAACTGTGGAAAGCGGGCTTCTACGTGCGTTTCGGCGGCGACACGCTGCAGTTCGGCAGAAGACCTCGATGGCAAACCGCAGTTGCCGATCACTGTTCGATGCTGTCGGCGACGTGCTGAATCAGATCGACTGATTGGCTGTGGGTTTAAACCACCAGGCGCGGCTGCTGCCAATAGCGCCTGACCGTATTTCGAGGTCCTCATGAGCAACATCCAACACCTGATCAATGGCGAGTTCGTTACCGATACCGGCCATACTGCCGATGTGTTCAATCCATCAACCGGTCAGGCCGTTCGTGAATTCCCCCTTGAGGCCGCGGAAGTTTTCGCAAGCGAATCAATCCTGCGAAGGCTTTGACTTCCAGCCTGGCGCAATACGCCCGCCGCCGAACGCCGCGCAAGTGATGTTCCGCTTCGAGCAATTTGTGGAACGCCAGAATGGATCGCGTATCGCGCAGTTGATCAGTGAAGAGCACGGCAAGACCCTGGAAGACGCCGCCGGTGAGTTGGAAGCGCGGTCGAGAAACATCGAATACCACGTGCTGCAGCGCGAGATCCTCAAGGGGGAGTACAGCCGCAACGTAGGGCCAAACCTTCAGCGCATCGTCCAACTTCAGCCCTGGGTGTCAGTTGCAGATACACCGTTTAAGCTTCCAGCCATCGTCCCGCTGGATGTACCCACTGGCGATTGTGTGCGGTAACTGCTTCATCCTGAAGCCTTTGAACGTGATCCAGTTCAGCGTTGTGATGCTCAACTGCTGATAAAGCAGGTCTGTACAGAAACGGTGTGCTTAACGTCGTGCACGGTGACAAAACAGCGGTTGATGCGTTGATCGAAGCGCCTGAAGTAAAGCGTCGAGTTTTGTCGGTTCAACGCCTATCGCTGAATACATCTATAGAGAAGCTACTTTATTTCGCCAGAAAGCGTTAAGCGCGTGGGGCGGCGCGAAGATCACGCGGTGCTGATGCCCGACGCCAGATTCTGGACAATGCGGTCAGCGCGTTGATGGGTAACCCATACAGTTCCAGTGTGGCGAGCGTTCCATGGCGATATCGGTATTGCAGGTGATAAGATAACCAATACGTTGGTGGCAGAACTGGTCCGCAGTAAGGCATTGAAAATCGGTGCAGGTTGTGGCCTGGATATGGGGCCGTTGATGACGGACGATTAGCGTCGCGACAAGGTCTGTAGCTATATAAGAACGGCGTGAACGATACCGTTGTGATGATCGTCATGGTATCAGCGTTGCAGGCAATATCGAGGGCTTCCTCGGTGGCTGCCTGTTTGATCAGGGTCACGCCGGAGATCGTCTATAAAGAAGATCTTCGCCCGGTGCTGTGCATCGTCCGGGTCGATAGCCTGGAGCAGGCAGTTGAACTGATCAACGATCTTCACGGATTGTGGCAATGGCACCTGCATTGTTCCCGTGATGCGTGAAGTCGCGCGTTTGTTCTGCGACCAGTGAAATCTCGGTATCATCAGGTCAACGTGCCACTGCCGGTACCGGTGGCGCCTCGCAGCTTCGGCGGCTCGAAGACGTCGCTGTTCAGCAACCTGCATGCTTATGGCCCGGATGGGGTGCGCTTCTATACGCCGCACAAAGGCAACTCACCCAGCGTTGGCCGCAACATGCCAGCCATGAGGCTTCAGCAGGTTTGCCTTTCCTAGTTTGTAAGGGATGAAAAGCAGGCCGTGGGGCCCACCTATCTGGTTGGCTAGTCTTTTAACGATGTGACAGGTTTGTCAAAATTAGATCTAACACCATAAGAAATACTGTTCTATAATTCGCACCTCTTCCGGAGCAAGTCGAGCGAAAACTCTTCTGTGAATCAAAGAGTTATCCGAGTAAGCAGGCAGCGAAAAGATTGATCTTCTGATCGAAAGCGGTTGAAGGTGTGAGCAGCAGCGTGACGTTGTAGAATTCGCCTCCCGCTAACGAGAGACGTGAAGTTG
The DNA here is from genome assembly GCF_052976945.1 of Pseudomonas sp. GG8. Classification (NCBI taxonomy): domain Bacteria; kingdom Pseudomonadati; phylum Pseudomonadota; class Gammaproteobacteria; order Pseudomonadales; family Pseudomonadaceae; genus Pseudomonas; species Pseudomonas sp. GG8. The sequence continues at coordinate 25,729 of NZ_JBRIIP010000013.1, read as the reverse complement.
ATCGAAAGCACAAGTCAACTGAAAGTTCAAAGGAACTTGAAACTGAAAATAACCGCTTGACGGCGAGAACAGAGCTGTCTGAGATCACGCACTCGGCTCCAGCGGAAGATCTCGACCCACACTTCAAGACAGACTGAGTCAGACAATTCGTGCCTGCGTACTTGTGTTGTAAGACTGAAGTCAAACTGATTATCAGCATCACAAGTTATCCGCGAGATCAAAGATGTAATAAACAATTGCTGAGCTTAAGTTTAGGGTTTTGTCAAAACCCAAAGATGTAACTGAAGAGTTTGATCATCACTCAGATTGAACGCTTGGCGGCAGGCCTCTAACGCATCCAAGTAGAACGGGCGGTCCAGGATATGCCTGGTGGGCGAGCCGGCAAACAGGTGGCTGATGCTAGAATGTACCTGGTCCATCAAGGAGATCGTTCAGCGAAACGACACTAAATACCGCATACGTCCTACAGGGAGGAGCAAGAGAACTCGGCTTTGCGCTGTTGTATGGGATGAACCTCCATCGATTCAGCTACATTCAGTAAGGTGATGAGCCCGGCCGAGCTGATCCGTAACTCGTTCTAGAGGATGATCGTCACACTGGAACTTGGACACGGTCCAACTCCTCAGGGAGGCAGTCATGAGGAAGTATTGGACAATGGGCGAAAGCCTGATCCCACCCCATGCCACATATGTGAAGAGAGTCTTCGGATTTCTAAAGCACTTTTAAGTTAAGAAAGAAGGCATTAACCTAATACGTTAGTGTTTTGACGTTACCAACAAATAACAACACAACTAACTACTATGCAGGCGGACCGAGTAGGTTGCAGAGGGTGCAAGCGTTAATCGGAGGAACTACTGGTAGATCAGAGCACACATAATGTGACGAATCTCAAGTTCGATGTGAATGCCCTGAGTTTCAAATACATTCAAAACTCTCAAGCTCGGTGATAAGGTGGTGGAATTCCTGTGTAGCGGTGAAATGCGTAGATCAAAGGACACCAGTGGCGAAGGCGACCACCTCGAACTGATCTTGACGCTGGTGCAAAGCGTCGAGAACGAACGGTAGATTGCCTGGTCCGTCCACGCCGTCAAGACGATCCCGACTCACCGTTGGAGCCTTCGACTCTTGCGTGGCGCAAGCTAGACGCATCCAGTTGACCGCCTGGGGAGTACCAGCCGCAAGGTTTAAACTCAAATGAATTGACGGCTCACCAAGCGGTGGAGCATGTGGTTTAATTCGGAGCAACGCAAAGAACCTTCAGGCCTTGACGTCCAATGGAATCCTGAGATAGCGGAGTGCCTTCGAGACATTCAGACGGGTGCTCATGGCTGTCGTCAGCTCGTGTCGTGAGATGGGTTAAAGTGCATAACAAGCAACCATACACTAGTTACAGCGCGTAATCACAGGCACTCTGGACTCCAGTAACAAACCGGAGGAGGTAGATAGACGTCGGAACCCGACTCATGGCCCTTCAGGCCTGGCTACACACGTGTACCAATCGTCAGTACAAGGATCACCAAGCCACAAGATAAGCCTAATCCCAGAACACGATCGTAGTCCGGATCGCAGTCTGCAACTCGACTGCGTGAAATCAGGAATCGCTAGTAATCGCAAATAGAAATCTCCACGAATGAATACGTTCCCGGGCCTTGTACACACCGCCCGTCACACCATGGGAGTGGGTTGCGCGGAAGTCCTTAGTGCTAACCTTCGGAGGACGGTTACCACGGTGTGATTCATGACTGGGGTGAAGTGGTAGCAAGATAACCGATCCGGAGGACCTGCGGCTGGATCCTCCTTAATCGAAGACATCAACTACTCATAAGTTCCCACACGAATTGCTTTAATTCGTTGAAAAAACGATTAGAAGCAGCCCGAAATTGGGTCTGTAGCTCAGTTGAACTAACAGCACCCCTGATAGACCAGTGGCCGTTCGAATCTGCCCCAGACCACCAATTTTATTATCAGAGACATCTCAGATGGGCCATGGCTCGCTTTCCAAAACCACCTGCCTTAGCAGAGGTCAACAGTTGGTCCCATTTAGCTCCACCACTTCTGCTCTGTCTTGTAAGACTTGAATGAGCATTCCATCGGTTCGATCGTCAATGTTGATTTCTCATCTTTTTGATTGATCGTTCTTTAAAAATTTGGTATGTGATAAAAGTTGACCGGACAGCGCTTCACTGGTAGTATTAGGGACCAGGCAAATTTTGTTGGTTTAAATGTCGATTTTTCGGCGAATGTAGTTGTTGATTGGTCTAACCAGATTGCTTGGGATTATCGTGAGTGAAGAAGCGCATACGGTGGATGCCTTTGGCAGTCAGAGGCGATGAAAGACGTGGTGGACACCGGAGGGCTCGGAGTAGGACAACGACTTTGAATTGCGAGGATGCTGAAATAGGGGAACCCAGCAGTCATGAGACCGTACCTACACTGAATACATAGGTGTATGGAGCGAACCAGGAATTGGAACATACGTATCAAAAGGAATCAACAATCCCTCATCACAGTAGAGCAAGCAAACCGGGACCCACCCTTAGACTGTATCATCACCGGAACGTTCTGGAAGAGACGGCCATAGTGGGTGATAGCCCTGTACGCGAAAATCTCTTTGCAGTGAAATCGAGTAGGACGGAGCACGAGAAACTTTGTGCTGAATATGGGGGCCCATCCTCCAAGGCTACAAATACTACTGGTCACCGATCAGTGACTCATTACAGTCAGGAAAGGCAAAAAGAACCCGGAGAGGGAGTGAAATAGATCCTGAAACCGTATGCATACAAGCAGTGGAGCCCACTTTGTTGGGTGACTGCGTACACTTTGTATAATCGGTCAGCAACTCTTATTTTCAGTGGCGAGCTTAACCGAATGGGGAGCATAGAAGGCGAGTCTAAATAGGCGTACGTCGCTAGGGAATCAGCCCGAAACCGGGCGATCTATCCAGTGGGCGGGTTGAAGGTTCGGGTAGGCATAACTGAGAGCCAAACCATTCATTGAAAAGTGTCACGGATAGTATGTCAATCAAAGTGAAAAGTTTAGTGTAACGAGCTCAAGATGGCTGGTCCCTCCTGGAAAGCTCTACAAGTGTAGCACCTCATATTTATCAAGCTGTGGGGTGGGGGCATATTTCAGACCAGGGATCGTCCCAATTTACCAACCGGATGCAAAACTTGAATACCTACAAGTGCCGAGCGTGGAACACACGGCGGGTGCTAACGTCCGTCGTGAAAAGGGGAGCAGACCCAAACCGTGGCTGAGGTCCAAAGTTATCGTTAAGGTGGGAACATATGGAAAGCTTACAACAGCTGCGGAGGTGGCTTCAAAGCAGCCACCCTTTAAAGAAAGCGTAATAGCTCACTAGTCGAGTCGGCCTGCGCGGAAGATGTAACGGGGCTCAAACCATACACCGAAGACTACGGGTATCACTTAGGTGATGTCAGAATAGAAGAACAAACCTGTGACCCCTGTGAAGGTCAAGTTGGAAGCTTGTAGAAGTGTATCAAATCCGAATGCTGACATCGTAACGATAATCGGTGAAAAACACCCACGCAAAAGGCAAGGTTTCCTGCGCAACGTTGATGGACAGGAGTTCGTCGATTCCCTGAGGCGAGGCTGAAAAAGCATGCATCGATGGAAAACAGGTTAATATTCCTGTACTTCTGGTTATTGCGATAGAGGACGGAGAAGGCTGCAGGCCAGCTTGGCGTTGGTTGTCCAAGTTTAAGGTGGTAGGCTGAGATCTTAGGTAAATCCGGGATTTTTGAGGCCGAGCTGATGACGAGTGTCTAGGCACACAAGATGGTGATTGCCATGCTTTCAAGGAGAAGCTGCAAGCTTTCAGGTAACCGGGAGTCGTACCCAGACCGAACAGGTGACTAATAAGGATACCAAGGCGCTTGAGAGACTCGGGTGAAGGAGACGGCGAAATGGCGCGTAGTTGGGGAAGGTACACAGGTGAGGGTGAAGCATGCGTGAGCCATGATGAAGATCTAGCCGCTGCCGCTGTTCTGAACACAGCGCTCTGCAACAAAGTGGACATCTCGGGTGTGACGCCCGGTGCCGGAAGGTTAATTGATGGGGTTAGAGCTAACGCGAAGCTCTTGATCGAAGCCCCGGTCAACGAGCGGCCCGTAGCTCTAGACGGTCCTAAGGTAGCGAAATTCCTTGTCGGGTCAGTTCCGACCTGCACGAAGTGGCATGACGATGGCGGCGCTGTCTCCACCCGAGACTCAGTGAAATTGAATGGCCTATGAAAATCCAGTGTCACTTTTAACAAGAAAAACTCCCGTGAACCTTTACTATAGCTTTGCACTGGACTTTAAATTTGCTCTGTGTCGGGTAGAGTGGGGAGGCTTTGAAGCATGGACACCAGTGCCTCCGTGGACCAACCTTGAAAATACCCACCCTGGCAACTTTGAGGTTCTAACTCAGGTCCGTTATCCGGATCGAGGACAGTGTATGGTGGTTAGTTGACTGGGGCGGTCTCCTCCTAAAGAGTAACGGAGCTGAAGGTGCGCTGCAGCAGGTCGGAAATTGATCATCCGAGTCTAAAGGCAAAAGCCTACTTGACTGGGAGCAGACACATCAAGCAGGTGCAAAGGTAGGTCTCTAGTGATCCGGTGGTTCTGTATGGAAGGGCCATGGCTCAACGGATCAAGGTACTCCAGGGATCACAGCTGATCCACCAAGAGTTCATATCTCGACGGCAGTGTTGGCACCTGATGGCTTCATCACATCCTGGCTGAAGCCAGTCCAAGGTCCTCGCTGTTCACCATTTAAAGTGGTTGCACAGGTTCAGGGTTTAGAACGTGGTCCAACAGTTCGGTCCCTATCTGCCGTGGACGTTTGAGATTTGAGGGCTTGCTTCCTAATTACAGAGAGCCAGGAGAGACGACAAAGCCTCGTGTTCCGGTTCTCACCCAGTGGGCGTTGTCCAGTAACTCGTACAAATCGATTGACCCGCTGAAAGCATCTAGCGGGAGCTGGCCTCAAGAATAGATCTCACTGGAGCATTTGAGTCCCTGAAGGGCCATCTAGAAGACTACGACATTAATCAGATTTCAGTATGACAAGTCTATCGCATTAGCTAACCAATACTAATCCCCCGTGAGGCTTGACCATATAACACCCAAGCAATTTGGTGGAAAACGATTGCGGTGTGTGAAGACGACACAAACCGAAAATTGGCAACAACCACAGGATACTCGCATGCCCATTAGTGCGCCCATTTGCGCGCAAGCACGACAATCCGGCGGCCGAACCTTGACAACCCATAAACAATATGAACCACCTGATCCCATCCCCAAACTCAGCAGTGAAACGATGCATCACCAAATCGTCATCTCGGGTCTTTGCCATAGACGTCATGATCAAGATTTAATTCCAAACCCTGTCTGCTTTCGCGGCTAAGGATTTCTGCTCTGGAGAAAGTTGGATCAGGTGGCAATCCTGCTCGCTTGCCCTTAAGGTTCTCCATCAGCTTTTCATCCAATTCATGGGCCGTCTGCGCGAAACTCGATGAGACGGTATCGAGATCAACTATGCCAGTTACGCCAACGCTGACTGCTGGATTCATGGTCGTTGATTCGCATTGAGCTCGATCATACGCAGCCTTGTCGTTTTCCTGGAATCATTATCCCGCTGGCGCCCCTGGAGGTGGTACCGTTGGTCCGAAGCAACGGCATCCGCTGAAATGGTTGAAACTCTGGCGTTCGCTGAGGCTTGTCAAGACAACAATCAGGGTGGATGCGGAATTGCAGCCGCAGGTGATCCAGTTTCCCGTGTTACCATGTCAAGGTTGCTCCATGGTGTTACGGGACGTGATGAAATTCCAGCGACTCCGCTGTTGGACAAGGCCCCTCTTACTTGGCGTTTGATGCGCCTGCTTCCTGCGTTGATTGACCGCGTCGAGCCTGCAACGCTTCCTCACTAACGACGCATTGCACAAGCACTAGCTGTCTGAGCGACTCGCGGACCTGTTTCAACCAGTGCCAGATCTGCAGGCTGACTGGCTTGAAGCTCGGCTGCCCAGGCCATGCGTCGATTGCGCAATGGCCGAGGTGAGAGCAAAGCTCTGACACCAGCCAATACTGGCGCGAAGGTTATCGCGTCGCTGCTGCTCGACGTCGGTGTCGAAGCCGTCACGCAAGAAGTCACAACAAGATCCAGCGGCCTCGGAGCCCTGAATCGCCTGACCGAGGCGCCTCCGGCACCTTCGCGGTCATTGTGTTTGGCATCTCTTCGCTACCGGCACAAGCGCTCGAAGCCTTGGCCCGGTACCCGAAGTTCGTGCGGATCTCTCTGTGTTGCACAACCCGTGTCGGCACCATTCGGCGAGCATCATCACCGTGAACCTGTACGGCGTCGGTGTGGCGTCGCGCGTCGAGCAAGTGCCCGTCTGCTGCCGTTGCGAAGCGCTGCACCAGCATGCACATCCGCTGCTCGCCGCGTGGGCGAACAAGGTGCGTGACTACATCAATTTGCTGGACAGTTATGACGAGCCCAACGAGCTCAGGGCGGCGTTCAGAGACGGAGCATCAATATCTACGTGAGGGCGAGTTCCTCACGATATTGAACCAGCTACAGGACGACATTCTCGAACTACGCCCGCTCAGCGAGTCCCGCGATCTGTGGACCGGCGGTCGATCTGGCGAAAGTTCGTCGAATCCGTTTCCATGTCACGCACGACGCACGGCGGAAGTGGAAATCCTTCATGATGAATTACTCGCCCGTTTCAGCGCTGACCCTGATCTGCGCCAGCGCGATGTGATCGTCATGGTCCCCGACATCGATCAGGCTGTCCCCCACATCCGTGCTGTGTTCGGCCAGCTCAGCGTGATGATGGAGCGTTTCATCCCGTTCACTCTGGCGGACCAGGGTCAGCGCGGCCGTGAGCCGTTGTTGATGATCAAGAACATCTACTGAAGATCCCGGCATCGATTGCCCGGTCAGTGAAATCCTTGACCTGCTGGACGTTCCGGCGCTGCGTGCAAGGTTTGGCGTCAAAGCAGAACCTCAACGCTGCAGTCGCTGAACTGAAGGTCCAGCTCATTCGCTTGAACGCCAGCAGCCCGCGCCGGCCTACTCGGTTTTCCTGATCGAACCGAGAACCAACGACTGGCGTCGGGCCTGCGTCGCATGCTGCTGACTTGGCCCGTTGGCGGGGTGCCCCTGCCTTCGCGGCGTTGAACCGTACGATGAGATTGGCGGGCTTGATGCCGCGCTGATTGGCCTTCGTCTAGCTGATCGATGCCCTACAGGTCGCTCATCGTGAGCTCTACGCTCCGGCGCCGCCTCACGTTTGGGGCGCGCGCCTGCAAGCCCTGATGCACGTGTTCTACCGGGCCGACAGTGAGCATGACGACCTGTTCGGCAAGCTTGAGCAACTGCGTGAAACCTGGCTGGAAGCGTGTGAAGCCATGGCTTGCTCGACGAACTTCCCCTGACCGTCGTCCGCGAAGCCTCGTTCGCCGAGCCTGGCCAAGGACGTCTACCGCGATTTCTGGCAGGCTCGGTTAACTTTTGCACCCTGATGCCCATGCGGCAATCCCCTTGCGAACTGGTCTTCCTGTTGGGCATGACGGTGATTTACCACGGCACAACCGCCAGCTGGACTTCGATTTGATAAGGACAACGACTCCGTGCAGTCGTATCGCTCCGGCGTGAAGATGATCGTTACTTCTGTTGAAGCGCTGCTCTGCCGCGATCGGCTGTGCGTGGATTGGGTCAGCAGGACACCCACAACGACGGCGAACATCCAGGCGTCGGTGCTGATTCGTCAACTTCGCGATCATCTCGCCACGGTCAACCGGTGGCACAGCAACTGCAAGACGCAGAGAGACGTAATCCCAGGCGAACAGTTGCTCCACAAGCTGACCCTGGAGCACGCCCTTGCAGCCGTTCAGTGCGCAGTATTTCCATGACGGCAGCGGTTTCTTCACTTTGTCGCGAATGGCCCATGCTGCATGAGTCGAACATACAGCTGTAGAAGCGCGGCGCTGTGGAGCATCGGCAGGAGGGAGGCCGCTGACCTCGCGCAATTTCAGGTTTTGCGCAGTCCGTACGGCACTTCTTCAGCCAGCGATTAAAGATTTTCTTCGAAGTCGCCGAAGCGCCTCGCAATAAAGCCTTCGTGCTTCTCGAATGCCCTTTGAGCGATACGGCCTAAGTGAAAGTTCTGCTCCGAAGCAGCATTCACTCAAGCCCGGCATCGACAGCACCTTGCTGTCTCAAGCCCGACAACTGCAAGGGCGTGGGTTGCTGCCCATGGCCGGTTTTGGTGCGGGTTGCTCCGGGCTGATAAACCGTTACCTGACCTGCTCCAGCGTTATCACAACCTGCTGAGCCAGTCGCACGAACCGCTGAACAGTGCATTGCCTGTCAGCTTTGCTCACCGAGCAGGTGAGTCTGGACGGCTGGCTCAGCGGGCTGCATAAACAGCGGCATAGGATCTCGCCGTGGCCCGCGATTGCCGACGCCATCGCTGAAAAAATCCGCAAGTGGCATCGATTGACGCGGCCTTGGGTTATTCACCTGGTGGCCTGCGCATGTATGAGTCTATCGCTGAGCACGGCGTTGGTCGCCAGCGATGAACCTGCTGGACCCGCTGGAGGCTGCAGCAACTGCGCTTAATCGTGTGATAGCCTGGCAAACCCGTATGCAGCAACCAGCTGCCCGTGGCCGTAAAAACCGCGTTTGCCTGGCTCAGTCAGAGGTGACGAAGCGAAGGCAGAGGCAGCAGCCTGTAAGGCTTACGAAGGCGATGGTCAGACCACAATAGTAAGCTGACCGCAAACACGGCGCTGGCCCGTCAGTTCCCGGACTTTGCAGGCGCTGATCGGCGGCGAAGAATTCTTGGGTTGGTGTGACGCGCTGTATCGACCGTATCGAAGCCTCCTGACAATGCCCTATCCGCTGCGGGAGGCCGGCGCATGAACCTCGATCAAACGGAACAGGCCGACCAACGACAACGGCATCCCTTCGCCTGCGCTTCCCTCTTCACGGAAGCCAGTTGATCGAGGCCAGCGCGGGCACCGGCAAGACCTTCACGCCGTTCTTCGTTTGTACCTGCGCCTGGTCCTCGGCCATGGCGGCGATCGTTTCGAGGCCGCGAGTACTGCACCACCAGATTCTCGTCGTCGCTCGCCGATGCCGCCGCCGAAGGACTGCACAACCGTATTCGCACGCGCTTGGCGAACTACGCCGGTTTCGTGATGCAGTGGCTCAGCCGATGATCTGATCGCTGGTTCGCGATCAGTACGGCGCTGAGCAATGGCCCAGGTACGCAATACGCCCTGGATATTGCAGCGCGGATCAATCGATGAGCTGCCGGATCATTATCCATCCATGCGTGTGCGGCGCCATCTGCGCGAGCACGCCTGGACCGTGATCACCCTGTTCGCCCAGACCCTGGAAACCGATCACAGCGAATTGCTCAGTGAAGTGCTGCGCGATTACTGGCGCCGGTTTTGCTATGCCCATGAACGGTCTGAGAATCGCTGAAGTCAGTACGCACTCATCAGGCAGTCCTGCGGCATTGCTGCCGAGGGTTCGAGCCCTGTTCGGCAACGCTGGCGACGGCGAAAGACGATGCAACCAAGAGCCTGCCGAGCTGATCGCGGCGGCATTGCCAGCAACGTCGCGAAGCGTTGCAGGCCCTGGAAAGCCCCCTTCGGTCGATTCGGCCGCTTGCAGCTACAGGTGATCTGCGTTGACGCTGTCACACGCAGAAGCCGTCGATGGTCGCGACCAGGAGCGCTATTTCGAACCATGGTTTCGAAGGCTCACCGGCATGGGCGGCTGACGAGGATCAGGAAGAACTACGATCTCGGCGCTGTGTTCACTCGCCTTCACCAAAATGGTTTTGCCGAACGTAAAAGGCGACGCACCATGGCACCAGGCATTGAGAACAATGCTTGAACTCAAGGCAGGTCTCGACGCCTACCCACGCCCGATGCTCCAGTGCTTGAACACGCCGCGCAATGGGTAGGCGCTTTCGAAGAAGCGTCGGCGGGCGGATGGGTTTCGACGAAGTACATGCTGCTCAGGCTCGATGCGGCAACCGGCGGCGCGCGGGGCGAGCGTCTGAGCGACCTTGATTCGTGAACAGTTCCCCGTCGCGCTGATCGATCAGTTGCAGGACACCGACCCCGTGCAGGTACCGATTTCGAGCGCGTCTACCACTCGAGGCGCGCGAGACCGGGCTGTTCCTGATCGGCGACCCCGAGCAGCAATATCTCGTTCCGTGGCGCTGACGCCCGCCTACCTGCGCGCGCGCTCTACCGGCCCACTCGGCACTGGCACCACGCTGGATCAAGACCACCACGCCATCGTCGAGGCCATCGAGATCATGCTGGAACGCGCCGAGCGACGCGCAGGGCGTGGCGCCTTCTTGTTCATGACGGCCTTGACGATCATGCGTCGATGCTGCCAAATCCCAAGGGCACGAACTGTTTCAGGTCAATGGTCATGCCCCCGCCGCGCTGAATGTGGCAGCTGGAAAGTGATCAGCCGGTCTCCAGTGCGACCTATCGGAGCCGGTACGCTGGCCGCCAGTTGTGCCAGCGAAGATGGTGGCCTCAATGAAGGCCAGCAAGGTCTGGCCGGGTTATGACCTGCCGGGTAAAGCACTGCACGGTACTGCCGCCGATATGGCGATCCTGGTGCGCGACGGTAAAGAGGCGCAGGCCGTGCGCGGAGCTGTCGGCCCGTGGTCGGCGCAGTGTTTATCTGTGGGACAAGGACCCGGTGTTCGCCGCCCAGGAAGCCCACGACGTCCTGAGCTGGCTTCAAGACCTGCGCCGAACCGGACTCCGCCGGACGCCCTGCGCGCCTTCGCCTGCATCACTCTGAACCTGTCGCTGGCCGAGCTTCAGCGTCTGGAATCAGGACGAATTCGCATCGAACACCACGTCATGCAGTTCCGTGGTTATGGTGCCGTCTGGCGCCACCAAGGTGCTGCCGATGCTGAGACGCTTGTTGCACGACTTTCGATGCCGCCAGGCGTTGATGAGCCGCAACCGACGGCGAGCGCATGCTGACCAACCTGCGCTTGAACTACGACAGACCACTGCCGAACTGATGGCGAACAAGCACTGATTCGCCATCTGGGCGAGCATATGGCGTTGTCCAGGTGCAGCAGGTGAAGAACAGATCCTGCGCCTAGAAAGGCGAAGGCAGTTGGTCAAAGTGGTGACCATCCACAAATCCAGAAGGCCTGCAATACTTCATCATGCCTCCGTTCATCTGCTCCTCAAAACCCGTCAAATGGCAAGGGTCCGTTCTAACTTGGTGATTACAACAGAAGGGCACAGATCAGTCTGAAAGCCCACGGCGGCCTTGATCGAACAAGCAGATGACGAGCATCTCGCGGAGTACACCTGCTACATAGCGCTGAGCTCCAGCGGTTCGTCTGCTGGTTTGGGTGTAGCAAGACCTGCCGACATGGCAACGCTGACAGCTCGACGCTGCACCGCTGTGGCTGGGTTCTTGCTGGGTGGCGGAACGCTACCATTTCAGCCGAATCCGCAGGGCTGGCCGATGGGCTACACCAACTGAAAGAACGCCTGCCACGGCCCTCAGCGTGAAGCCATGCCTGCGCCAGACGAACATCACGTTCAGTCCGCCGCGCAACGAAGCCGTATACGGCGCACGCCTTGCCGGAAAGCGCGCGCGGCCGAAAACTGGTGGATTGCGTCTTACAGCGCCTTGCGTATTGGCGACACCCTTCGCCGCGAGCAGCGACGAATCCCGGACAGCCGCCAGCGCGAACTGTTCGACGACGAACGACTCGATCCCGATGCCCTGCGCGGTGCTGGTGGTGGTGGCGACATCCATCGGTTCCACACGACCTGATCCAGACCTTGCACAGCTTGCTCGAGGTGGGCGAGCGGGTGAAGGTTTCCGCGGCGGCCGACCGTCGAGCTGGGAAGAAGCCATCGGCAGCCGGCTGATCGGCGGTCGCTGACAAGCTGATCCCGACGCTCACCGACTGGATGACGCGCTTGTTGAATGTGCCGTTGCTAGGTAAAGTTAATGAGCAGGCCTATCACTGGGGCAGTTGGGTGACCTCATGAAATAGTTGCTGGTTCGCCTGGCAAGATTGAACATGACCAGATGGATGCGCTGGTTCGCACTACACCATGACGGCGCACCACCGAGCACCAGCGGGAAGCGGGTCGTCGCTCAACGGCATGTTCAAAGGGTTATCGACCTGACGTTCGAGCACCAGGATCGTACTACGTGGCTGACTAGGTCCAACTTGTTTCGGCTCGGCGTTGATGAAGAGGCCTGCGCCGAGCAGCGATAGACCAGCCTCGATTGGACAACCATTACGACCTGCAATAGGTGCTGTCCTGTTGGCCCTGCACCGCCAGCTCAAGGCGCCGATCTACCTGACTACGATTACGACCGGCATATGGGCGGCGCGCTGTACCTGTTCCTGCGCGGCACCCATGCTCGGCGACCAGGGCGAAGCTGTACTTCGCCGTTCACCGCGTGGACTGATCGAGCGTCTGGATCGACTGTTTCAAGGCGACGTGCAGGAAGATGTGCTGTCGAAAGGCTCGCATGAGTCGTTCATTCGCTGAACTGTTGCCCACACCGCTGGAATCGCCGAAGCCCTTGGCCGAGCTGACGCCGCTGGATCGTGGAACGATCTGCTGCTGTTGCTTGAATGCTGGGTCAACGTGACTCGCTGCGGGCGCTGGATCGGGTCTTTGTCGCGTTTCTCCTGGTGAACTGAACCGCGCACGGTCCGCTGGTGCTGCTGGCAGCGGCCTTGACCCAGCCAATGAACTGGGTCATCGGCACGTCTTCCTGAACCTGCATGGAACACTGAAAGCAACTCGCCTGTCAGTTGCCACCTGAGGGCGATGTGCAGTCGGGTCCGATGCTGTTGCCCTCGCAATTGCTGGTGGCGCTGACAGTGGCGGGCTCATCTGCAGGCGTTGGCAGTGCCTTCGTCGCGCAGGCCGATGATCACAGCGAGGCCGCTGCGCACAGGCCGTCGAGGGTGCTGTCGGTGGCGTACCTGTTGTTGCGTCGTACTTCGAGGGGCTGCAAAAAGGCGTATCGCCGCTGCATTGCGTACGAGCGTTGCTGGCGCAACGCAAGACCGCCCACAGATCTGGCGCAACGACTCGATGCGTTGTTCGGCAAGGCCAATCTGCCGGTACCTGATGCGCTGATCGACTGGCAAAGCTGGCGTGCGCGCTGGCGACACACAGCGCTCGGCGTTGATACAGCAGGTAGCCCTGACCCGGTAGAACCATTGTCGTGCGGCTGTTGGCGTTGTTCCTGGCCTGCCAGTGAGCGGCCAGCCGTTGCGCATTCGTCTGGCGGCACCCACCGGTAAAGCGGCTGCGCGGTTGACCGAGTCCATCGGTCGTCAAGTCCCAGTCCTTGAAGATGGCTGAACGTAGCGGAAAAAATCGCCAAGCAACGTGACGCCATCGCATATTATCAGCGCGTACCGGGCGCTGGTCATTTCCGCCATCGCGCGGGTGATCCCGCTACCGCTGGACGTGTTGGTGGTGATCGGCTTCCATGATCGACCTGGAAATAATGGCCAATCTCCCTGGCTGCGTTGCCGGCCCATGCGCGCCTGATTTTGCTTGGTGGACGAAGAGCCGTTGGCCTCAGTGGAAGCAGATGCCCATGTGGGTGATTTGCCGCGATGCGGAGGCGGGCCTCTACCAGCCCGGCAAACCCGAGGCCTGGCTGCAAGGCGTCGACGAGCGAAGGCCTGGGCGAAAGCGGACTACCCGGCGAGACGCCAACGCCTGATCCATCAGCCCGACGATCAAGATGATGCTGCGCCATTCCAGCGTTGTGCAGGCCGACGAGGTGGATCGCAGCACGGCTGGTCGATCAACGACAGCGAGAACGCGCGGGCATTGCTAGCCGCGCGCAGCCGCGATGACTTCGCGCTCGCGCTGCGAGGGTAAGCAGCTTTCGCTGGAGCGCTTTCTGCTGGAGGGGTTGGACAGGCACCGAAGGCCCGCAAGGTTATCGGCATTATCTGGGTGTGCTCTGGCCGATCAGCGGCAAGCCGGGGGGCCACGCTCCGATCCATGCTGGACACTCTGGGCGCGTTCGGTGCTGGAAGCGTTCAATTGGTCCAGTTGCTGCGCGAGTACGGAAGGGCCCGTGGGGTGTTGAAGGGCTGAATCAACGCATGGCTGCAGGCGCTGTTCGACGCAGGCCTGATCGAGGCGATCGGCTACCGTGCTGAGGGCATCCAGGTACTGATCGCGCCGATGATTACGGGTGCGGCTTGATGAACGGCGACATCGGCATCGCCCTGCGCTTGCCTGAACACAGCACCGAGGAGGCGGGACGCCAGGTGCTGGCGTCGCGCAATGACGGCCGTGGCGGCGTGAGTTCGTGCTGCCAAGCAGGCTCAACGATGTTGAAAACCGTGCTACGCGATGACCGTACACCGATCAGAGGCTTCAAGGACTGTCACCCACACCACCCGCTGCACGATCCTGCCTCATCCTGATCCGGTACTGACCGAAGGGCTGATCTACAGCCGCATCACGCGGCCACCTGGTCGGCCTGATGGAGCCGCACCAGGGCATTTTCGACGAGGCGCTCAGGCGCAAGGTCAAGCGCCTGAGCGGTTTGATGCTGGGTTGTGCGCGGATGTAACCCCGTAGAACGCCTCAACCCGCTGGCCGCGCACTGCGCCTTGATCACTTGCGGCGTGGCGTCGACCCTGGATGAGCCCGTCCTCCATCGAGACCCTGCAATAAGGAGATCGACAGGGCAAAGTCCATTTCGTGGGTGACGATGAGCATGGTCATGCCCTCTTTGGCCAGGTCGCGGATGACGTTGAGCACATAGCACCAACTCTGGATCAAGGGCGGAGGTGGGTTCGTCGAACAGCCTGAATACTTGCCCGGTCCGTGCGCGAGGCACGGCGGTAGGCGACACGCTGTTGTTGACCGCCAGACAGCTGATGCGGGTCTGGGCTGGAGATCGGCCAGGCCGACTGCCGAGCAGTGCATTACGGCGCGCTGTTCGCTCGGTGGCTGTTCGCGGCCGTGGTGGAACGGTGCGAGGGTGATGTCTTCGACGATGGTGCGGGAATGCCGAACAGCGTGAAACTCTGAAAAACCATACCGATGCGCTCCGCGCGCCGTAACGGATCTCGGCGCTGTTCAGGTTATCGCCCACGGTGAAGCTGGCGAACAGGATGATCTCGCCCTGATGGATGCTGCTCCAGGCTGATGGTCCAGTAGGTGGGGTATTCCCGACGAACAGCCAATGATGAAGATGGCCTCACAGCATTCACGTACCAGATCGATGCCAGCTTGACCTGGTAACCTGACCATCACTTTGTGGTCCTGCAGCTGTAGCGCGGGTGCGAACACGATCATTTTTTTGCGGACGGACGACGCTGAAAATGGGTATCAGGCTGGCGCGCAATTGAGCACCACCGCGTCGAGGTCTTGTGGCGTGCGGCACCCAATTCCAGGTGTTGCTCAAGCCGCTGCAGCAACCAGCCGAACAGGCTGACGATCAACACGTAGTACACCGCCACGGCTGACAGGGTTTCATCACCGAGAAGGTCTGCGCGTAGAGACGCTGGCCGACGGTGTCCAGCAGCTCAGTCCGCGAGATGACCCAGACCAGTGACGTCAGTTTCACCACGGTGATGTATTCGTCATCAGGTTCGGCAGGGAAATCCGAAAAGTTTGTCGGATGAATCGCGTCCGTCCGGATCGACCAATCCAGTGCCGACGCTTTTATTCCCTTTTCGCGACTGGAATCAGGGCGCCACGATGAATCTACCGCCATGTCGCCGCCTCGGTCACCGCCGAGGCGAACGACCGGATCGAGGGTTGGACAGCACTTCGCGGGTGAACGGGAGCAGGTCAGCAGGTTGCTGGTTTCGACACCAACACCAGGGCGCGGAATGCCGAAACCAGATCTAATCAACGCGCGCTTCGACAGCGTATAAGGTAGAAAGTAGCCAGCCACCAGAAGCCAGAGCGGCAGCCCGATGGACCGAGGCCAAGGCGCTGAGCTTCGATTCACCGTGCAGTACGGGCTTCCAGAATTGACAGGAACAGAGGAACCTTGAAGACCATTCAATCCATGTACCCTCAAGCTGCCGCCTCACAGGGGGCCGGCAGATCGCGCGGAAGATCATCGGTTTTTACTCGTTGCTTTCTTAAAACAGGCCACTCGTCTCGCCACTTTTTCTGTACATAGAAGGGCTTGCAAGCGACCTAATGCCGCGCTCGTTCCCTTTTTGGCGGAAAAATTTACAGGTGTGTTCCGGATCGATGAAAATACTACAGTATGACCACCCACCCACGCCGGCCTTCATGCGCTCGGCGATCCGTGCCGGCCACGCCATCGTTCAACCTGGGCGTGTCGACGTTTCCCGAGCAGCTGCCCTCGTCGGTCACTTCCAGGTGCTGCAGCAGAAATGCGCCTGGCCGCGAGGGATCGTCGCCTTCTTCGGCACCACGGTTGGTTGATGAACAGCTTGTTTGAACTTCGCGGCCCAGGTGGTGCTCCTTCCACCACCAACTTCCAGGCCCGCACAGGGTCTTCCCGGGGCCCCGGACTCACGCGCTGTCCTTGGCACCCATGATCGCAGCGCCAACTCTGGCATAGGGATTTGGTTGGGCCTAGGTTTTGGCGCTTAGGGTGATTGCATCCCGGGGGGTCAATAAGCCATTGGATCGTCGCCGAGTTTGAGGCCAAGGATCAGCTTCGAAACTTCGTGTCAACGATTCAGTCTCCAGAGAAGTCCCCATCTGCCTGGCAGCAGTTTCAAGGCTCGGGTAGAAGACCAACCACGTTCTTTCTTTGTCATCGACTCAAACAGCAGGTAAGTAATCTCCATGCCCACCTGGAACTACCAGCATCACATACTAACAACGTCACAGGTAGCACCCAACGCAGCAGAACAACGAGTTCCGGTGGAGCAAACAGCGGTGTTGTTTTCTTCACATCGTCGGTGGACTGGCGCGGTGGGGAAAAGAACCGAGTTGAGCTCACCGGTATATCGAACGAGAACCATTCAACTTCCATCGTTTCAGTGGCGAACTCGACGGTTTTCAGCTTCCGGGCGTGCTCTGTCGCCGTTGCCGTTCCAGGTGGTAGGTCTACCGCCTCGCAACATGTCCGCCGATGGCGATTTCCTCATCATTCCCAGCCTTCAGGCGAAGACTTCGGCAGCGGCTGCGCGTCTGGGTGTGGAAGTCACAGCGTGGACAGCGAGAAGGTGGAGCTCCTCACTCACCGTTCTGACCCGATGAGCCGTATGCGACGCAGAACGTGCCAGCGGTCATGACCTCGACCTTGCGCCAATCCGTTCCACGGAAGGCACCTCAATGGGCCTAACGATAGGCCACCCAGGATGGTCATGACTGCCAACCACTATTGGCAAGCGATGTTGAAGCCGCTGCGTAATGGTGTTGTACACCAATACCCAGCACGTCCTGCGCAGCGTGGTGGACCCGGTGATGGATCAGCCGCCAGCTTCGACGGTGGACGCGTCACCGTCGCATCGAAGTCGTGTTCTTCCAGCCCAATGCCAGCAAAGCCACAACGGTTCCTGAGCAAGGCGAAAATTGCGGCGTGATCCGCTTACGCGACGTTGAACCGGCTGACGGCGCGGCAACTCGTCAGCCCGGCGGCGGCGGCGTTTTCAGCAGCACCAACGGGTCATCAGCGGGTTGCTTCGAAGCCGATGTCGAAGGCTTCTTTATGGTCGGGCTTGCCCTTGGCGTAAACCTCTTCACCTTCGGGCACAAAGCTATCGGTATCTTTAAGATCCCGATGTGGTGCTGGTCTGGTGTCGAAGGGCTGGTAAAGAATCCTTGGCCGCTTTGATACAGGCCAGTGATCAAGCTCACCATACAATCCATCATTTTGATGTCCGGAACCGACCTCGCGGGCAGCAGCGCCTGGCGCTACAGCGACGGCCTGACGCTGACGGCATCGGTTTTGAGCGAGCCGGCAATGTCCGCCGCAGGATGCTGCTGGAAGAAGTTGGCCACGACAGAGTGTCAAGGTCGGAGGTCGGCATAACGGAACGCTCCTTCAAAGACAGGTCGATTGAGTGAAACGCTGGAAATCTGGCGCTCGTATGGCCAATCCACACGTTGGCGACCATCGACCACGGGCGCCGTTCGTGGAGGGCAGGTCATCCAGTAGACCGTCGGCGCCGTTCCAGGGGTCGGTGTGAGCCTGATCGCCGCATTCTCTTTTTGCGAGTGCCAGATCGCCCAGATGCTGCTGATGGAAGGCCAGCTCCTTGGCGTATTTCAGCGCGGCCCAGTACGGCCTGTGGGCCACGTCATAGCCGGTACCGGCTTCGATGTGGTGTCCGGCGCGATTGACGACGAACACGCTGAGGTGGTCCTCGGCGTCGTGGCGGCGCTCACAGTGACGATCCAATGGCTGATGTCGCTCAGTGGAACGACAGATCAGCAGTTCGCGGTCGGTTTCGAGGATTGAGGTCCAGCAGATTGAACAGCGGCGCAGCGATAAGTTTCGAACTGCAGGCCTTGACCATGTACGTGCCCAGTTCCAGCGCCGAACCGAGAAAGTCAACCTGCTGTGGCAACTGCCAGCGACCCGTTCACAAGCACATCGACGAACGCAGCGGACAGGTCAGCGAGCAGGGCAGCTTTTTGTCCAGGTCGACCAGGAGATCTTCAGGGTGACTAGTACACTGCTCGGAGCAACTGGTTGTAGGCGGTGAAAGCGGTGCTGATAGCCGAGTTGGTGCTCTTCGAAACACAGACTGTACCGCGCTGGCTGGCTTCCAGACGGCAACCGCTTGCATGGTGGAAGCCGGCTCGTCCACACTCTCCAGCGCCCTGGGTCTTGACGATATAGCCATGTCAAAAATGTTGATCTTGGTGATGACCTCGAGGTCCTTGGCTGGGGCGCAGCACAACAACGACCGTCCACCGGTGGCAACGATGGGCGGTGGCGGAGGAGGGTAAATTTCCTACAAAATATCTGGTATCCCGGTAGCTCGTGGAATGGATTTCGGTAGCGCGGAGATTCGGAAAAATCAGAAAGCTCGGTCCATGGTCAGAGTTGAAAACTATCTCAACACAGATCAACTGTAGAGATGGGCTTTGCCAGCAATCCGCCATCAAGCCCGGCTTATAGCGGCGGGGCTTACCCACTCCTACACGGGTTAGTGTTCACCCGGCTGGTCTGCAAACAGCGTTTGTTTCGTTTCGCCCAACTGAAAGCTGGCTGTTTTTCTTAGATCACGCCCCAAATGCCATGCGCCAACAGGGTGATGCGTTTGAGCTTGCGCAGGTCTCGACAACACGTAAATTGTGGTGTGATCTCACTGGCTTTCCAGAACGGGCAGCAGCTGGCGGGTCTGTTGTTTGCAGGAAGCACGGCAGGATCGCCAGTGACCGACCTTGCAGCGCCGCTACGTACTGGGCAATAGCGCTGGTGCTGCACAGATGCGCGTTGGCGCGGGAGTAAATTGCTTAGATAAAGCAGCTTCCGGCTCGAAGGCCAGGTCGTCGACGTAACTGATCGAACTGATGGTCGCCAGTACCGCTGCGCGGATCAGTCAGATCGCGGTCGAGGTCTCCTCGGTAGATATAGGCGCAGGCTGTAGTCGCGCAGCTTGCCCTTGAGCATGCGGTTGATCTTCAGGCGCTCCAGGGCGATGACGATCAGCTTGCGCACTTGGACAGGCTGATGAAGTGTGGCAGCGGCAGGATATCCACCGAAATAGCCGGGTACGGCGTCGAAAGTGCGTCAGCTGTGGCGTGATGAAAAACTACAAAGTACCTTCGGTGCAACCCATGCGTACATGGCCGGACAGCCACTCCCAGCCTGACGCCTGCTGGCCGGCCAGGTCAGACGTGCCTTCGATCGACTCGGCATAACCGAGCAGGCGCTGGATTTCGGCATCAGGGATTGAGCATTTGGATCATGCACAATTTCTCGAACAGTAATGTACAGGCAGTCCCTCCACGGTGATCCGTCGAACAGCGTCTAGTCCCAGCCGCCGGCGCTTTGAGCCGCGTCTTGCTGGCTTTGCGGGTGCGGGCGAAGCAAGGAAAAGTTTCAGGTCGTACAATTCGAGAAGATCAAGGACGTGATGTTTTTTTGCGTATTTGATCCGGCTCTCGTTTTTATTAGAAGTTTGCACATATTTATACTCCAAACACCATGACCAACTTACTAATGAGCAGCTCAGAGCAAGACCCGCAAGGCCGCGAGGACCAGCATACCAGCGACACCCACCTGCCATAACACCCTGCACAAAAATAATAAGCGGAGAGGTTCTGGAAGAAAAACGCTACAACGGGCGACACTGGCGCAATCGGTGCCAACCCCTCGAAAAAGGCAACTGCTCTCGGCTTGCCGTCTGGCAAGCATGGCCGGTACGACCGTACGTGGTACAACTTTCCTCTATGGCACAGCTGCCACGCTCATCTTCAACAAAGTTACTTCTTTCCCGCCCTCAACCCTATCAGCAGTATGAGCTTGCGCTATTGCCATAGCTGCTTCAGCCGGCCATTCAGCAGCATAAAATTGGCCACTTCAGCAACCCGTCTTCGGCGAAAGTCGATGCTGTTACTGACGCTATTGATGATGGGATCTTCTAAGGACGACGTAGATCGGCCTGATCCCCACCTATGATCAGATCGGCTACTGGGCCGCATTGATTCTGGTGCTCATGCGCTTCTTCCAGGGCATCGGCGATGAGGTCGGCGGTGGCGAGAGCAGTGTGATCGCCGTTGACCGTTCGCCCGAAGGCGAGGCTGAGCTGGCCGAAGCTCGGTGTGGGTGCCGGTCTGGTGCTGGCATCGCTGGCCATGGGCCTGGTTGCCAATTGCCTGAAGCGGACATGCTCGGCTCGGACTAGCGCCTGCCGTTCATCACCAGCGTCGTACTGCTCAGCGTTCGGCTGGGTCATTCGTCTGAAAGTTCCGGAACACCAACTCGAAGATGAAGAAAGCAGAATATCGCGGTCAAGATCCCGCTGTTTCAGGTGCTGCGCAATCATCCGCGCGAAACCCTGCGCTCCATCATCGGCGCGACGGCAGAATGCCTGGTCCTATATGTCGGTGACGTTCGCCCTGGCCTACGCGGCCAACCAGTTGCAGATTCCGCGTGGCGATGTGCTCAACGCCATCACTGCTGGCGCGGCCCTATCACTGATCACCATGCCACTCTCCGGCGCCCTGTCCGACAAGGTCAGGGCAACGTCGCTTGTACTGGCGGCTATTACCTGCTTTGCGCATTCGTCTACCCGTTCTTCGCCATGCTCGAACACCAGGCCGCTGTTGGTCTGGTCGGCGGATGGTCTTGACGATCGGGTGGTGTTACCGATTCTGCTGCGCCTGAATCGCTGTTGTTGGCCCGGCAATTCCCGGCGGAATGGCTGCAGCGGCATCTCGGTACCGGTGCAACTGGCTGGCGTCTCGGGCGGTTGGCGCCGATGATCGCCACCAGATCTTTGCGCTACGCTGATGGTAGCCCTCAGTTCGGGCTCTGTGGTTCTGTTGATTGGCATGGGCGTCGTTGACGTTGTTCTGCACCGCCCTGATGAAGACCTTGACCCGGCACAGCACGGAAGTTCTTTATAGCCGCCGTTTGCTTTGACTTTGCCGCCGAGCATCGGCAGCTGGAATCCAGGAGTTTAATGAAGTCTTTCGCTGCAATCCTTCCCATGCCGATGAAGACTCGGACACCACCCGTGGCTCGCGTCGAACTGCTGATTGGCGGTGGATCGGATCGGTCAGGGTGCGACGGAATGGCGCGACATCGTTGACCAGCGACTCGGAGAGTGCTGGCGGGTAGGCCGCCGCCGTCTGAGTGATGTGCGGTTCGGCGGCCCGGCGAACTGCTCAAGACCTGGCGCTTGACCCATACATAGCGGGATCCGCGTCGTGCTCAAGCTGCAGGTCGCGTTGATCCGCGAACATTCGAAACGCATCGCTGTCGTGTTGCGAGTGCAGAACAGGCAAGACCATCGCCGATGCGGAAGGCGACATCTTCCGTGGTCTGGAAGTGGTCGAACACGGCGTCTCCATCGGTACCTTCCAGTAGAGTTCGCTGAAAACGTCGCGGGCGGTGTTGATACCTTCGCCCTCGTAAACCAATCGGCGTTTACACCGGGTAGCGCCTGGTTCCGGCGGTGACTCCACTGTCGATGTCTCCCGATGGCCATCACCTCGGTGACACCTTCGTCCTCGAACCCGTCGGACAAAACCACTCTCAACTATGCTGGTCGAACTGGCCGTCGAGGCGGGCGTACCAGCCGGTGTCCTTAACGTGGTCCACGGGCGAGGAAGGGATCGTCGACGGTATCCGCCAAGGCCATAAAGGCCCATGTCCTTGATCAGTTCAACCAGTCGGTATTCGTTGCAACCTGCTCGATTTCGAACCGGCAAACGCGTGCAATCGATGAATGGCGCGAAAACCGCGCCGTGGTGCTGCCGATGCTAATCGCCAAGCAGACCCTGATTCGACTGGTGGTCCACGTTTGCGCCGGTCAGCGCTGCATGGCGACGTCTGTGGTGGTGTTGGTGGGCGCGGCAAAACTGATGCGCTTCCCAGACCTCAAGGTTCTGTCTGACGCCAGAACTAAGGTCAATGCCAGTAGACCGAAGCCGGTACTGATGTGGGATTGCAGATCAACTTCCAACGGGCCAAGGAACGTGTGTTGGGCCTGATCGAAAGTTTCGGTGTTGTTTGCGAAGGCGCCAAGCTGGAACTCAATGGCATCATCATACCGGGTTTGAAGACGGTCACTTTCATTCAGCCAACCTTGTGTTCTCTCGGTGTGACCAAGCTGATGCAGATCTACGCCCAGAAAAATCTTCGGCCCGGTACTGGTCGTGCTGGAAGTCGACACCCTCGATCAGGCGATTGCCCTGGTCAACGCCAACCCGTACGGCAACAGCACGGCCTGTTTACCAAAGTGGTGCAGCGGCGCGCGGGGATGCAGAGTGAGGTACCGATGTGGCAGAAGTGGGTATGGACATTTCCGATTGCTGTCCTGTCCATAGCTCAGCTCACCGGCTCGCGTGGTTCGAAACTCGGTGATCTTCGGTCCGTACGCAAGCAGTCGTGCGGTTACACGCAGACTAAAACCATCACCAGCCGCTGGTTCGACGACGACAGCGTGAACGATGAGCATGAACGCCGTCAACCTGCGCTAAGTCGCCTGACAGGAGAACGATTATGAAAATTGCATTAATAAGCCTCGGGCAACATGCAGGCGCCCATGGCCCGCAGGAATTTGATCAAGGCCGGTCATCAGTTGAACCTGTTTGACCTCAACGAGTAGGTGCTGGCCAAGCTCGCCGCACTGGGTGGTGACGTGGCGCCCTCGCCAAGGACGCGGCGAAGGGCAGTGAGCTGGTCATCACCATGCTGCCGGCTGCAGCGCATGTGCGCAGCGTGTACCTGAATGAAGATGGCGTATTGGCCGGCATCGCCCGAGGGGTGCCCGCAAGATGATCTACAGCGCGGTCGATCCACCAACGATGCCATGATGTAGCGGGTTTGCAGCAGAACAAGGCGTGGTGCTGGGTCCCTGTTCAGGTGGCACCAGCAGTTGAGACCGGGACCCTGACCTTCATGGTCGGCGCGGCGCGAGTCTTGGAAGTCTTGAAAACCGTGTTGGCGGGGTAAAGACCTCGTCCACTGCAGTGACGTCGGCGCGGGGCAGAATCACCAGTCTGCAACGAACATGTCTCGGGATTGCCCATGATCGGCGTTGGCCGAAGCCATGGCTCTGGCGATCGCTGCGGGATGGATTCTGGCGTTCTGGCGGTTGCTCATCGACGTCAGCTCAGGCATTGTTTGAGGATTCCGAGGTCTATGACCCATGGCAGGGTTGTCGTTCGAACCCGCGCCAGCGTCGCGCGGTTTATGCCGGTCGCTTCGGGGCGGAGCTGATGCTCAAGGACCTGGGCTTGGCGACCGAAGCCGCGCAACCGCCCATCGACCAGTAATACTGGCGCGTAACTACAACCGCTGTATCAGGCGATGAGCCTGCGTGGCGAAGATGGGCAAGGATTTCTCAGCGATTATCAGTCGTATCGCAAGGCTGGTGGAGCGGGCAGACCTGATCCTCACCGGCCCGCTCGGTTGAATGCTCAACGGCGGGGCATTGATGGCGCAAGGTGACCAGCTTCGTGTACAGAATCAGCATCACCCCATCAAATCACCCCATCAGATCAATCTGACGACCGGTTACAGCATCCTGCGCGCTCAAAGTCATGTTGTGCGGATGGGCTACTTGAACTTCTTAATGCCGAGGAACCGCTCTGACGAGTAATCATTCGCTATCTCGTGCCATTCGTGGGTTATGCCAGAGGGTGAACGGAGACAATGAGCACATGCCAGCCGCAACACTACCGTCGGCGCTCACACAGCGGCTCTCTCCAGGGCGAACGATCAATCAGGACGGGCAGTCCGGTCCCTGGTGTCCGCTGGATGGCTGATGCTCGGGTGTCTGGTGCCTTCCTACAGCCAGCCCGACGGTGCCGCTCGGCCCTTGGCTGGACGGGGGCGCAGGGGGGCGCTGAGGCGCCAGTAGCGGTGGCTGTGGTGGAAAGAGTTCGCGGTCAGGAACTCGACGGGCTGATCGCCGAGGCTGGCGGAAGACTATCGCTCAAGGCCGCCGTGAGCCGGATCGATGAAGCGCGGGGCCTTGCACAGGTAGCGGGGGCTGCGCAGTACCCGCTGCTGTCCCTCGGCGGTAATGTTCAGCGCCGGGTAGATTACGGGACCGCCCGCGAACGGCGTGTTAGATGCCACCTACGAGGTTGATTTCTGGGGCAAATCGCGGGCGGCGGCTGATTCTTCCACCGCGCTGGCGAATGCAGTGCTTTCGACGCCCAGATCTTCGAATGACCTTGGGCGCGACCGTGGCTAGGCTGGTATTTTCAGGTGCTGTCGCTGGATGATCGACTGCGCCTTGCTCGATCAATCACCAACGATGCGCAGCAGGTGCTTGAACTGGTTGAGGTCCAGGCCAGCCAAGGCGTAGTTTTCCAACCCTCTAGAGGTCGAACGGCGACGCGATGCCTTGCAGACGTTCAGGCTGCGGATGCGCGCCATTGCGTCGCCGCGCGATCGGCGTTGTATCAGTTGCGGTATTGGTGGGTGTCCCACAAGGTTTGCCAGGTTGATCGAAACCGGCTTGCAAGACCTTGCGATTTCCGCACCCAGGCTGTGGATTGCCCATGGGCCTGCAGCAACGCCCGGACGTGCAAGCAGCGAACAGTTGAAGATGGCCAACTTCGGTGCAGTTGACCGCGGCAGCGTTCTTCCCAATATTTCGCTCGATCCGATGGGGGTTGGACGTTCACGACAACATGTGGAGTCCATGGGCACGCTGGCCAGCCGTGCGCGGCGGCCGCTGGCCAGGTGGATCGAATGTCGATCGCGCCATGCTCAGGAGTTGAACCACCAGTACCAGGAGAGTCAGTGATTGAGGCTCTGCAAGATGTGGAGACGCAGCTCAGCGCCACGTCATGAGCTGATCAGACCTACAGGCTGATCAGGCCGCAGTCACTTCCACGCATGAAGCCGCCAGCTGGCTCCAGGACCCGTATCGGCTGGGCTCCACCAAGGACTTTCCAGACGCTGCTGATTGTCAAGCTCCTTGATGCCCAGGCCGAAGACGAGTATGTGCAGGTCCCACTGCAGCGTTCCAGTGTGCAGATCGGCCTGTCGGGCGTTGGGGGGGGACTCT
>NZ_JBRIIP010000012.1:0-25799 GCF_052976945.1 Pseudomonas sp. GG8 | reverse complement strand
CTGGGCTCAAGGCCACCCACACAGTCACATGAAATTAAACAGTTACAGCCCCGGCTGTCACCACACACAGTGCTTGTGAGGGGTTTAGCAGCTTTAAGTGTGGGTTTATGCTGAGGCTCAGCCTGGTGAGCCAGACATTGTGCTAAGTGAATGAATTGATACAGAACAGACGAGGAAGCACAGGGGCAAGTGGATTCAGGGCCTTCTTCAACCAAAGTGATAATTCACCACCACGGCCAGGTTGACCAAGGCTTTGCTGGTGATCAACCACAATCTTCGGCAAAGCCTTTCCCGCGAACAGCTGCTCAGCAGCCTCAGATAACTCTCAACTGTTTCCGACTGGGCCATGACTTTCTGCCTGAGACAAACACTGGTTTGAACATTCACTTTCAGCCCAGCTGCTCAGTCTACCATTCATTTATGGCTGACCAGTCATGCATTTCATAGTTATAACCAGGGGCCTGTCCACATACGTGATTTCTTTCTGCCTCAGGACACCTGCCGACACCTTTATGCACCGTCCACCCACTAGAGTAAAAAGGACAATTACCCAAGCACAATCACTGTATATAATCCCAGTCACTCTATAAAAAAGACAGAGCAATCATCATGAATAAGACTCTGGCACACACACCCCAGCTGAGATTCTGGGTTTCCATCCAAGACACTTATGGAGACAACAGCTCTCTCACAGACGCGGTACGGGAGTGATGGCTCAGGGACTGGGCTTCAGTCGCCGATGCAGCAAGACACCTGCAAGGTTGTGGCACGGTTTCATGGGAATGACACAGGTTCACCTCACAGGGATGGAGTTCCAGGGCTTTGAGGGCAGAATGGAAAAACAGTCCAATGCATGATTGCATTTGCCCGCTGGCACCCGATTCTGGCACAGCAACATGTCAGAGGGTCCTGCAACATTCGACCCATTTCTTCAAGTACCAACACAACTATTTGTTGGCATTGGTCATTGACATGAAGCATAATTTTATTGGATGGCAACTTGGACTTGCATGACATTGGTGGTCAGAGATCACAACAGTCAGATGACAGTGTAGGCACAGGATTTGGTGATGAAGTGACAGTTAATCACTTAACAAGTACATTGGTCAAGACTGGTGGGGGAGGTGTAGCTATTCACCCCGAGATTAATAACCACCATATGAATCGATTCAAAAGATAATGGGATATGGAGAGCTTGGATGTGGTGCAAGACCATAATCACCACTCTGGATGGTTCTGGGTTCTCCAAACACCCACAGCCCAAGCACCAACCCCCACTGTTCAAGGAGACATCCATGGCTCAGCCCATCACAGGCCCCCACTCCTTCAAGAGAAGTGACACCGCCCTGGGACACAGACAGATCCCTTGATAAAATGTGGTCCTGGCCAGGTCACAGCGGCCAAGCACGATGTTTCTGAACCTTCTGGCACCGTTTTCCAGGGAGCTCGGCGTCAGCCCAGGATGCACTCACTCATTGATCTGATGGCACAGCTCCCTGCGGGCCTATACGACCTCGCTCGTGGATGTGAGAGGTGAGTGTGGGTGACTGTAAACCGGTCACACCCTTATGCAACACACAGCACGACGCATTGCGATCGCCCTATGCAGAGCTCTGGGCTTGGGTGGCACACACGTTGTGCAGCTCACTCAACCCAATTGAGTACCAGTCACCCAAACAGCTAATACATACATATACCCAGAACTTGGGTAATCACAAAAAGTAAATATAGATCAGCTAAAGAAATCAACCATGATGAAATGAGAGACACACAGGCAGTAGTCCTATGACGAGGTCACTTTGCAAGGCACCCAGCAGAAATAAATACAACATATATAATGGCTATCACTAAATATCTGCCTTGTTTTCTGCAAAAAAGGCTTTTGTTCATATGACAGAGATCCAGAGATTAAGTACAAAAACCATCGATTAGTCAGCACGGCACGATTCGAATCATGAGCAGATGTGTCTGGGCAGGCGTCTGGAATTTCTAAAGGAACCATGGCATGCGGATCTGTCTCCACAGAAGGCAGCAGTCTCTCCAGCATCTCTCTGTCCTCTGACTCAGCCCCTGGCCCATTAATAAATGACCTTGGCTTCCAGGCCCTTTAGCAAAAAAGAACTCACAAATAGGTCAGAGTTCTGAGTGACACAAGATTTCAGATTCCTAGCAACCCCAACCTCAGGGATTAGGTTTGGTGACAGGACTGACACAGCGATGATGGTTGGGTGAGGTCGTAACCTCACCCTTGGCTTTAGCTCTCGCTCATCCATCCGGCACAGCGCGTTGTCGCTGCTGGCCGACTGCACGGCCGCCCGGCTTTGTGTGCAGCTCCGATGGGCTCGGCCATTCCGGGTGTCACCCGATGGTCTCTCTACGCACGTTCCTCGAGATTCGCGCGCCGCTGCCACGCGTCGCGTGGCTGGGGAGGGCGGCACGGGGACAGGGGTCACCAATCTCCATGACCACCACAAGGGACAGACGACAGATCACAGTGCACCAGGTGGAATTAGACCCAGATTGGCGCCCTCTGACCTGTCAAACCGAGCACAGGCGGTGTGACTCGTCTGCAGCTTTCCTGGGTCTTGCCAGGTTCCTCACGGGGCCGAGCCCCTGCCAGGCGGATGGATATTTGATTGATACACGGGTATGGGGCATCCGCCAGTGGGGCGCCTCTCATCATCTCCCATCTCCACCACGCAACAAAGGAGCCGCTCGCGGCTCAAAGCAAATCTGGCTCACACAATTCACCTTGGTTCACACAGGCAGGCCGACATCCAGACAATATGATAGACATGACAGATCATGACTCATCAGATGGATCCGTTCGCTTCTGTTCCGACCATTTCCAGCCTTGCAGGAGTCGTCGAGACACCACCAGCATGTCGCTGCTCCACTTGATTGCATCTCCTTGGTTTTGTGCCAGTAACAATCACCACCACCAGGTACCGGGTGGGCGGTCTCGTCTTCACAGAGGAAGTGGTCTTTAAAAAAGAAATAAATTTTAAGCCTTCTGTGCAACAAATATATCGATCTAGCCAGGCAGACACACAGGTATAACGATTTCACGGACTGTGAAGGCTAAAGACAGGAACAAGCAGAAACCACATCCCACCCAAATGTCATGCTGGGATGCAACGTCACCACCTCTGGCATTCTACGACCTATCAGGACAATTCTCACAGGAACCCATCTCTCCAACCAGCCACTTTGACCAGGCTTGGACAACTGTGTCCACGTGTGTGTGTCTCTGCAGATGTGTGCAGAAATTGCATGCAAACACAAAGTACAGAAACAACAGAGTCTGAGTCTCATCTCAACCACACATGTCAGCACTCCACTCGGCACTGTCACACGTACATTTCAGTGCCAACAATGGTGCTGTGCCCTCTCTCGATACATCTGAGCCCACACAATAGGTATTCTGCACAGATGTGCAGCTTTCTTCCATCCAGCCAGTTTTCACATCATCACCGTGCTCCAAATATAACGTCAGTTTGTGCCACCGATGTTTCACGATTTCACAAACTCACCTCTAAGGTCGGTGCCTCCTTTTTTTTTTTAGCGCAATTTTGGCCAGGATGGGTCTCGTCGTCAGCCTCCATCCTCTCACCACACTGCCCGGCTCAAGTCCCTGCCAGGCGTCGGGATCACAAGTCTCGCGATTCCCCGCGTGTGAGGGAAGGGAACCCAGGAGCTCCAGGGATGTGCGGTGGAGTCACCCGGCTGCTGGGGTTCGGTCACACATCCATGTGACCTGGGCTCAACTCTCTTGGAGTCTAGCAGATGGATTCAGTTTGGACACATTTTAATCACTACACTGACCTTAGTAACAATCATCATAGAGACCTGTTACAGTGCCAGGGCAGTAAAGCCAGTCATAATCACAGACTAGAGAAAGCTTTCAACAAGCACCCATAACAATCACCCATTTTTTAAAATAAAGACAAGGATATGCAACACAACATCAGCCCACCAAATCTGCTTGCAATAATGAAAATGATCCATCATCTTTAGTAAATAAACAGTTACCAATCACATTTTCCATTTATTTGACCACTAGCTAGAGTGGTGCACAGCAGCTGGAGTGAGGTGGCTGACTCTGGATCAGGGCTTGCTCAGCTCAGCAACTCTCACCCTGAGCCATCTGCAGCAATTCATCGAGTGAGTGAGCCAGCTCAGGCCATATTAACGCTCAGTGACAGGGATTGTGGGCTCCATCAAGTTTGAGGATGCAGCCTTGGCCACACAGCTTGGAAGACACCAGCAGCAACACATAAGCAGTAATGAACAGGTACTACACAGTGAGGTGACACAACACAGTATAAACACAATGAGCTGGTGGATCTGTAAGGAGCTGAAGAGTCCATACCATCAGCTTGCTCAGGTGGTGCTGACATCAAAGCAGCAAATCACTCATGCATCTTGTCACCCTCTTGCTCCTGTGACATGCTGATTCAGGGATATTGACAGGTACTTCTTGCAACTGATTTGGATGTAACTGTCACCATGATGATCACATCAGACTAACAGTTAATAAGGGATGGACACATACATGGATATAACCACTTCCATACAAACACTGGGCAGTCATCATGGTTTCTGTCCACCCAGAGCCCAGGCAATTCGCAAGCATTTGCAGTTGAAGCATGATATGAAAGCAGCAGAAGGACTCTGGCTGCCTTGATGGGCTCTTGCTTCACTAAGACAATGCTATGTCGCTTCGGTCACTCAACTCCTAACACAGCCATGGCATGGGTTTCATTCAACAGGCTCAAAAGCAGTTCACAAGCCATTTCAAAGTGGCATTTCCACACTGATGAGGTGATATGTACCCAAATGAGCATGGATTTGCAATATTGTCTTAAGAAATAGACACACAGGATCTCACACTCACACTCCCACCACAGCTCACAGCAAACACGGACTCACACACAGCCCTGCAGACAGCCACAGCAGGTCTCTGCAGCAGCAGCCGTAGTGACCCACAACACCGTG
The DNA here is from genome assembly GCF_052976945.1 of Pseudomonas sp. GG8. Classification (NCBI taxonomy): domain Bacteria; kingdom Pseudomonadati; phylum Pseudomonadota; class Gammaproteobacteria; order Pseudomonadales; family Pseudomonadaceae; genus Pseudomonas; species Pseudomonas sp. GG8. Next base: position 20,801 of record NZ_JBRIIP010000012.1, on the reverse strand, counting down.
AGGAGGCATAGACATGTGCCTGCTGGGTGTGACACAATAGATGGATGTCCAGTTAGCCACTTGGAGGAAACCCTTCCTGAATCGCTTTCTTGGTGATTTTCATAAAAAATGCCACACACTTGTAGCAGCTATCGTCACCGATGGCTTAGGTGCCCGGCAATGACTACCCCCTCCACCGCCGTGCAGAGTGACCTCTGAGGGATGGATATGTCAGCATCCCTTCACACACTTCCCAGCAGCTTCCTGGACCGCCTTCTTTTTCCCGACGTTTGACTTGGCTTTGGGCAGTGATCCAGATAGACACACACCCATGCACAGAGACAGTTTGGTGGTTTTGGCTTTTTTTTTTTTTTTTGAGGCCAGTCTAAGCCCGGCGTGACAGCGTTGTCCACGCTTCGCGCTTGCTGGCATCAGGAACCGCTCATGCGCATACGGATATAGCAGATACTCAACTTCACCACGTCTGACCCAATTATTTGTTTGGATGTGCTGCTTTGGCATTAACCAGGGGATTCCACAATGACCACAATTGCCAAGTGGATAGAAAACCCTGGAACTTCTGAAATGAAAGGCAGGGATGTCATCCTGTGCAGAGACCCACTATATATCATGGCAATCAGGTGAGGTGCAGCACGGCTCTCACAATCTGGCAAGTCAGAGGCCTTGAAGACACAGATATCCAGGATAAACAAATCAAGACAGAGACAGAGGCACTGTTACCACATAAACTGAACAGATCAAGGGGACATCAAGGCCACACCCACAGGCCATAATGGCCATAGAGTATCATCTATATAAATGCCACATTTCCTTGGGTTCCAGAGTGTGGGCAACACTGGAGACCCAGGTACTCAGCCCTGAGATGGCAATCACGTCCTGGCTGTGACTCCATGCTCCTATGCCCTGTAACCAAAACAAAAATAAAAGATTCTGAAAAACAATTTGCAAAAACAAACAGGGGCACAAGACCAGCATGATCACTCGAGACAGACTCGAGACACATTGGAGGACAATGGTAATGCCCTGACCGGGCAATCCTAAGGCAGTTGGTGGGTTAAACCCATTCACCGTATTATGCCTATAACATAAACAATAATCCCCCCGAGATGCCACACAGACACCCAAATCAATAACACAAGCAATCACACAGGCCATCTGCATTAACCTTCTGATTTGATCTCGAGGAACCGAAATTGTTTACGGCACTGGCAGGGCATCTGCAAGCGAAAAGCTCGTTCAACTCAAAAATAAAATCAGCAATGCTCAGAACCGGCACGTTTCGACCTCCCTTTCGTGCCAGCTGTGGAATTGGCCGGATGGATCACAATCCAACACTCCCATTGCCATGGGATGACAGGGCAGTCAGCTGGATGCCAAGGTATAAACATTGGTCTTGTGCCCGGACATGACAGGGATACATGCACAATACACATAGATGAATATGCAGAGGAAGATGCCCCAGCCATCACATAGCCTGTGGCAGCAGTTGTGCATGAATCCCAGCTTAAAGACAACAGCTCTGCGATCTAGCTTTCTGGACAAATAGTCTGAGTCATCATGGAACGTTTTCAGAAGCTGGTTCTGGTCATTCCCTTTAGTGGGATGATTTGGTCCTTCAAACTGCCTTCAATCAGTGGCCTTGTGTCCCCAGCTGATCCAAGCACACACAAAGCTGAGCTCACTCACGGTGATGCCATCTGCATTTTCCGGCTGGCGTTTCTTCCAGTCAGCCCGAGTCTCGTCCCGAAAGTCTTCGTCGCGCATGCGGCAGTGTGGACGTGTCCGGGGTTGAGGATGCCCGCGCCATCGTTGGAGTCCTCGTCGTCGCCGTGCTCGACACCGCGACGCGAACACGTCACCGTTGCCCGGGTGGTGTAGATCGCTTGCGCAGCAGTGTGCAGCATGGACCAGCCACACAGGCGGCTGACTGTCCGCCGAGGTGTGCGGGATAGGCGTCAGCAGCGACCATGCCAGCGATGTTCCAGCCCTGCTTGCGGGTATGAGTTTCACGCCCAGTACGTGTTCGACTTCGCGGTACGACCTTGACGTTTCAGCTTGCAGGCAGCTTGGTGATCATCGCGGACATCTGTTCAGCGCCGGTATTGCACGGGTGCATGCCACCTTGGAGCGGCCCATGGAGTGCGACCGAAGTCGACGATCTCGCGACATCTCTCGGATTCAAGCTTCATAAACTCCTCTCAATCGTCGGCGCTTAACCGAAGAAGCTCTGGCCGTTGTTCGCAGTGTGGCCGACTTCGCGGTCGGTGACCCGCCACCACCAGGATGACCTTGTCGGCCCAGCGCGAACCGAGTTCAGCGACGCCCGCGGTCGATGTGGCGGCGCAGCGCGCCGGCCACGGAAATCGAGGAACACGATGCCGTCGATCGACCCGGTGTTCGGCTTCGGCGGCCGTTTCGATGCCGGTCTTCCAGACCGTGGCCCGGTTTCCAGGACGAACGGAATCATCAACCAGTTCGTGCTGATGATGTCGTGGTCGGACACTTCGCGCCTGCTGGTCGACAATCAGCTCATACTTCAAGACACAGCCGGTCGTCGGCGACTTTCTCGGCTTGCCTTTCTTTGCAACTTCGTAGGCGTGGGACGGCTTACAAGCTCTTCTTGACCCAGACGATTCGTTTTCGTAGAGCGCGTCTATAGCCGAACAACAATAATTCCTTCATGCAATGTCAGGGAAACCTTTGACCATGACGTCGCGGCCGTGGTGGCAGTTGTCGATTGCACGATTAAGCCCATCAGGTAGCGGGCGCTCACCCGTTCAGATCTTCCGTGGCGCCTGCAATGCGACGAAGTCCACCACCAGCATGTAACCAATTTGGCGAAACCACAAAGTGCCGGGAACAGAACAAGTTCAGCCGAAGCCCGGCGGTCACTGACCACGATCCGGTTGTTCCGATTTCTTGGCGTCGGCCACAGCTCATAGCAACCGCGACTCACTGGATGCCTCACCACGAATAGCTCAACCCGCGGCGTCATGTGCGCGCGGACTTGAGGGTGACTCGAGCAAGTCTTCCGGACGCTCGAGGACCTCGCGAGAACGAACTAGATGGAGATGGGTGAGAGGTGTCGACGCAGATGCGTGCCTTCCTCTGGACCTGGTTTCGACTCAGCCCGGTCTACAGCTTGCTCGACCTTCGGGTTTTCGACCACGGCTTCGACGACGAAGTCGACGGTACCGAAATGGCCCTCAAGCACCGAGTCAAGCAGTTCAGTAGAGGGCCGCAGCCATCTCGCCGAGGTAGGGCGACCTTTATGAAGACAACCGTACCCGGCCGCTCGAACATTGACTTCAGTTGCCCCGGTCTGGAATCGTCGTCTCGCGGGATCTCCTTCATCAGGATCGGCGTGCCTTTTGCACCGGCTTGGATCAGCAATGCCGCCGCCATGATGCCTGCACCGAGTACCGCCGCCTTGCTTCCTTCACTGTTATCAACTTCATCGTCATTGTTGGCTTTTTTTCTTCAGTTCCTCTCAATTCCGTCTCAGGGAACAGACCAATATTCAACTATGCGCAGCCGGTTTTGGCCATTTTCAGCAAGCCGGCGGCTCTTCGATTTCCAGCGCTTTGTCCCAGCAAGACTCCGCACTTTCAATCGTGTGATTACTTTTGCAACCAGGCACCGGGTGCGTCAGCAGCCTGTCGTTGGCCTCAAGACACTTTGGACGATTTATGTAAATAGCCATCATCTGCTTGATGGCATTGGCTTGAGCTTGCTCCAGTTTCCAGCTTGAGCCTTCGAGCCTTGAAATCGAACTCGCCGGAAATGGCGCGTTCGATGGATGCAGCGCGGCTGGCGCTTTTTGGGCAACCACCGCATCGACAGCACCGACTTTCAGAGCATGTATTTCAGCACGGTTTTCTTGCCTGACGCGATAGGCTACTATGTGCAGGCGTTGTCGGCGCCGATGATGTTGGCAGACGCGGTGCCGCCGATCCTTGATGGCCACATTCCAGGCCAACCCGACCTTGGCGCTGCTGGACATCACGCGGTGGCTTGCCGGCACGTCTCGAAACCACCGCCAGGGCGATGCCGCTTGATAAGCCGACGAATTCTGAGAACATCAGGTCTTGAAAATCATGAAGATTTCGTTTTTGGCTTCGAGGAACCCGCCACCACTTTGCGTTCCGGCAACTTCAGAATTCTTCAGACGAACTCGGTGATGTCGGCGCCGACAATGAGTCGTTCTCCCGCTGTCGTTTCGTCGTCGCCGCTCAAACAAGTACCCTGATGGTGTAGAAGACGGACTAACTCCATGGGGACTCAGTACACATTGAGAAAGAGTTTGTATTCAACAACTAGTTCTGGTGATTGGGAATTTCAATACAAAACGGTGATTGCACGCTTCTTCGACAAGAGCCTCAGCCCGTAATCCCTCTGCCTTCGTGTAAATCGTTCAACTGGATCTTGTGCACAATGGAAACTGAACAAAACAATAGCAACAACAAACGTCAGCTGGGAGACCATGGGTTTGCGAACATTTGCAACATCAATGCTAACGCCAAATACACAGACACACCACAACATGTCATCAGATATAAGCCTTCTATGACAATGCAAACATCAATATAATCTCTAACCATTTTGATTGAAGTGACACCACTAGCGGAAATCCTCACAATGCTCAATCAACAAAACACAATGAAGCAGGACAGTGCTGGGGGCACATGATGGTTTCTGATGGCACCCATCACACCATTTTGTGATGATTTCTCCAATGGGGAAATTTGTAGGTGCCCCATTATGACGACAACTCAACCTGGAAAATGCTGCACGCAAACATCCTACCGTCGCTGATGGTGTCCAAGCTTACAGTGTTGCAAATGAAATAAATAAAAGTGGACAGCAACACAATTCCTTTAAAGTAACATTAATTTTTGGCACCAATAATTTCCAGCCCGTACACGTGGCGCACGGTGGCACAGCATAGCAGTGCCTTCCCGCTATTTAATCTCACGCGATGACACAATAAGCCCTATGGCCACCCACTCAATGTGCTTATAACATAAGTTTTACTGCCTTCAAAACTGAGTTGTGACTGGCTTCCCGTTGCCCGGGCAGAATCTCATAGAGCAGCACCTAACAAAACAGAAATGTCATCTCAGTGGCTCAGGATCACCACATCACCCAGTACCCAAGGCAGGGATGGTACTGTGACCCGCCCTTCAACCTGGAACACGTGGCTGGAGTGGCCCCTGGACTCCGGCCATAGACTCATGTCCTCACAGGGCTCACACAGTGAGTTAGGGGCCAGGACACAGCATCCATACCAGGGATGCGGCCCGGGCACACAGACGTTGGTGGCTGCGTCTCACAGTGATGTGGTGGCCCAGGGGCTGGCAGCTCTTGTGACCCATGCAGCAATTCTTGGGGCAGGCTGGGTGGGGTTCTCCAAATGTCAGCAGTCTATCACTCCCCATCCACAGGGCAGTCTTGCCACTCTGGTAGCAAGGTGGCAGGCACAGGCAAGCAGCAGCACAGGTGAGCAACCCTATGCCAGAGCAGCTGTTCATCTCTCACAAAGTATGATCTAGATTTCAGCCACCCAGCCCAGGTAAAGAGGCCCATACTTACAGTTATCACAATGCCTGAGGAACTCCTGGTGCAGGTCTGCCCAAACCTCTAAGCTTGGTCACTATGAGCAGCCTTCACTCAAAGTACAATCATGCTTCTGCCAGGCACTTTAGCAGACTCACAGTCAGCAATAGCCAAATCTACCTGGTGCATATGGTTGGAACAGGTGAGGTGAGGCTGGTGGCAATGTTCCCAATTCAACTTTCCCAACTGCAACAGCAGCAGTTCAACAGCCCAGAGAGAGAGAATTAAATTGAGAGTCTTGGAGCTGGATAGCCACGGGAGTGGGGACTCAGCAATTCCACATATCCACCCCTATGGCCACCACCAACAGGAGATCCATGACTGGCCGGGCGGGCTCTGGACCTCAATGGTATCTGACGCGGCAGTCACACATCCGGCGTTTGCTTCTGCTCGCTCGGCCCACAACCTCCACAGTCACACATACAGTAACCTTACCCATGCACCTAAAGCACCCTGCAGCAACCGGAATCAAACTGAAAGACCATGCAAGCCCGCATCAAGCAGCAGGGAGATGGGCTGAGTCAACAGAGACCCAAGATGACCAGCTATTCAGCTGAGCAAGACAGAATCACATTGTTAATTTAGCTGACAGCACTCCAGCAATGATTAATCTCACTTGCTGGTTTTTGCAGGGTTTGGCCAGCACTGCCACAGTGCTGGGCTGGGACGCTGGATGGAAGCCACATGACCATTTTCAGGACAGTATCCAGAGCAGCAGTACTGCACCCTGGACGTCCATCAATTGCACAGCAGCCCTTTCCAGGTCAGGCATTTGCAGCTTCCTGGCTCAGTTCTCTTGTAAGGCTTTGGTCTGTTGGCAGGCACACAGCATGGCCCGCAACAACCACATCACCATTAACTATACACCCGGTCCTGCTTCGGTCACACCCACACACAGCCAGCCATGACCCAGCCAAGCTCCTGATAAGCCCACCAAGCATCTCCAACCTTCCTGGCTTCAACACAAGGTGCTGGTCACAACATTATCAAGATGCCCGGGTTCATGACTCAGCCATCAACACAAGTACCTTAATCAACATAGACACAGCCCTTCTTAACAGGTTCAAGGTTTTCCACATGAGGTAGTTCATCCCTTGGTGAGGACCCAGCAGCTAGGCTTGCTTGTGAACCCATCTCTGGCCAGCCAACACGTACACACCTCACTCCCACACACGGACAATGCACTTCCACTCTGGCATCCGGGGAGGCATCCCATTGAACCAGGAAGTATCAGCCAGATAGCTAAATTTAGAGTCCGGCTTTGACCGTGATATCAATGGAGAAATACAGAGCCTTCGGCAGGTCTGAATCATTCCGGGTTCTTGTTCCAAATCGGGCTGGGGTCACATGTAGCCAACTGATCAAATGGGCCAGGTTCTCCAAACACACACTTCCACAGTGCCTTCCAAGGGTGCAGGGACATGGAGCATCAGGCTTCAGACAAGGTGGTCTTGCCAAAATTCTCAGTCACAGCCAACAGACCAAACTCAGTCCTCAGCCGTCCAGGACCATGGAGAAATCCTTGGATGTGGGGACAAGGCAGCCCACAGGACAATGGCTAGGAAGAACTCTTCGCATCCAAACCGTCTTGCTCTGCAACTGTGGGATGTGTCCCAGCTGAATGTTGGCCTTCCCCATACACTGTTCACAACACTCCACCATTCATTCACACACAACTTTTTTTTTTTTTTTTTTTTGAGACAGTGTCTCAACCTCTGGTCTCAGTCTCAACCAGCCTTGAGATTGCCCTGACACAATCCCAACTCTCTTTGCACCAGACCTAGCCTTATGTAGAAACAAAACAGTCATCATGGCACCCAGTCTGCTAAGCAAAGGGAAGCTGATTCCTATGGACAGGAAGCTGGCATAGTAGCAGTCCCCAATCTGGATGGGACCCACCACCGTCCAGGCTGGGATCCCAGTCAGGCCCCGCTCTGCAAAAGGACCAGGGTGCATGGGTAATGAACAGAACACACCCTGGAAGCCCAGGGTCAAAGACATCTCAAGCCAAGCCAATATCACAGATATCCAGAGATGAACTGAGACTTCATCAACGAGACAGCAGCAGGACGGGGGAGCGAATGACACCTCGGCCAGCGAGAGTTCGACGGATCGCCGCCGCCGGACAGCTCAGCCAGGGTTTTGTCGGCCAGCAATGGCGGGGCGCTTCGAGGTGCCGACCAATTGCTGCAGAGACGCCGGCATCGCGAGCTGGGACGTACTTCGACGTGCTCAGGCTTGTTCCAGATCCTCGGCGGTGACGATGCTTCTCGGCTGACGGTCGTGGTGTTCGGCCAGCAATTCCACGACGCCATCCAGGCCTTCAGCAACCACATCGAATACTGGGTGACCGGCCGCCCGCAATTTCCTCTGCGCATTCGCGGTTTACAGCCCGGGCACGCCAAACCGTCGAGCGCTTTGCACGCCCTTTGACAAGCTCAACATACTGGACTTCCCGGTCCGTGCGGCCGGTGACCACCGCTGCGCCACGGCGATCTGTGTACAGGACACATCCACTGCCCAACAAACACAGCCATCCCTGTAGCAAAAGCAAAAAAAATCCTCACCTACTATAATGCACTGGAACTTGGGGCAGAGGTGATGGGGCAGGACTTATAGAAACAATCACTCACTGTGCCTGAATAATCCACAGGGCTGTGTCAGCATCCAATAACAGAGACAACACCACAGCGAGCTGAAACACAATCCCCTGATTTTCACAGGCCCTGAACACAGACAGGAATGATGTTTCTGTACACATCACGTCCATGGCAATACTTTTCAGCTGATGGGGGCTTGAAGGGCTAAGCTTCATAATATTACCTTCACCAATTTCAGTGTCCCACAGAAATCTCATGCACAATATTAAACTCTCAGTTTTGTGTCCCTGTTTCTATACTTTATCCCAACCACTGCACAATGAACAAGCAGCAAATCTCACCCTTCAGCATAGATCTACAGACAAGGCAGAGCACCACCACCTGTCACCGGCGTCGGTCCTGGCCGCCTGCATGCTGGCTACTGTGCTGCGGCCACAGCACTCTCCCGATTGTGGTCCTCCGCTGAACACTCTGGCTGTGGCACCGGGTTGACACAGCTCAGCCCCAACCCCAACCCGCAAGAAGAAATAAACAATTTTGCTCGACTACACAGCAACATCCCTGGCGCCCGCGTGTCGAATGAAGGCTGGTGGCTGCGCCCTGGCTCTGAGATCGTCGGCGGTGAGGCGGAGTTTTCGTTCGCCACCATGTGACACCAAGCTCCGGTGAAGCGCGACTACGACGATGCCTTCAGCAAATCCCCGACTCGGCCATGGACAGCATTCCCTGGCCAAGGGCTATGCCCGTCACCAGAGCTCCGATGAGTGGACGGCTCGCGCTCCACTGGTCGCAATGATATTCTGGCGCTCACGCATGGGCGCCATTTACCCGGGTGGCAGCAGCATCCCGACTGGCCACACACAGCAGCTCACAATGCAACATGGCCGGTATAGCATAATTCCAGCCACCTAAGATTTAGCTGGCACAGCCACAGGGATTTATAATGGCATGGGGACCCCAACTGCTCAACAACCCTCCACACTTAGCACAGTGAGATGAGGCCAGTGTCCAACATGTAGATTTAAGTCTTATGGATCTCTTCAGACATCATCTCTCTGGCCAGCTCAACACAGAGAGCCATGGACATGCTCAACAGCTACTGGCAAGTCCTTGCTCACAATGACGAGCTGGAAATCCCAGGGATGGGTACTTTTGCCCTGACACATTTTGGAAATGACTAGCAACATGGAGGTCATGACCAAATATAACCGGTTGTGGCAACACAGTATAAGTCGAGATGGCATTATGCCCTTGTCCCTCACATAACAATGTGGACAATGGTGCCCGTTGACCCCAAACTGCAGCCTGGCAATAACCACGATCCACTCACTCATGCTCTGGCAGCCTGCACTCTGTGGGGCTGTTCACAACCCGGCTGAGCCCGCTGGTGCCAACACTACTGCCAAAGCAATTGTTAAGGAGGCAGAATTCTATGGGTGGCGTTTGTGTGTGTGTGTGTGTGTGTGTGCACACAGTGTGTGGTACACAACAGTCGCTGTCAGCCTGAACAACACCACACTGATGCTGACAGCAACTCATTGACAAGGTGGCCAACACTAGTCTGCGGGCACTGAGGCTGCACAATCTCAGGCACCATGATGGACAATTCATTGAGGGGGTGACACCTAGGCTCAGCCACCTGTCAAACCACAATGAAATGACTGCATTCAGGCAAACTAGCATGGAGCATGTGCACTGGTGCTTCCAGCCATGCACAGTGGTCAGACTAGCAATCTGGGACAATCTGGATATTCACTTGCAATAGCACCACAACACATTGATCATGGAGGCAGATGTCCACAGCACTTCACTCCAGCTGGAATGTGCAGGTACACTGTCAGGAAAGCACCCTCATGGGACAGAGTGCACCATTTGCCAGCATCAGCACAGTGTGGGCCTGATGCAACTTTGTGCCAACCACTGCCCAGTCACTGGCAGCTCAGACTGGTCCCACTGAGCATCACCAGCAAGTGCTTCAATACAATGAGGACCAGGCTGGGCCTGCCTGTGTCGGCCAGGTACCCACAGGTCAACACAGTCCTACTGGCATGGGCCACCATGGTTGGGGCCCACATGGCAGATGGCTCAGAGGGCGCGAACCGCCTGGCATTCAATATGCAGTTGAAGCATGACCACCTTGAGGATGGGACCCCGCAGTATGTGCCACAAATCGTCCTGTGTGCTCTCTCGTGACTGATGTCCACAGCAAAAAGTTTTCAATTTACAGCCTCATGGAGTTTGCTGGCATCGCCGTTTTCCAACAATGCAGTTAACACTCATGATGTTCACCATATGTGAACACACCGTGTGTGCTAGCTGACACACATGTAAATGATAATGAACAGCCAGATAATGCACCCACTTCCACCCCTGCTCCGACACTACCACCCGCCATTACCAACATAGAGAGTTGCCAGACCATTCAGCCATATCCACGGCCAGGCCCACTTCACACTACGGAATGGTCTTGAGGATCATGAAATCATTAAAGCAACATAATAACCTCACCGTTATGGGATCAATCATCATCCAGGGAGCTCCCAACACAAGCAGCCCTTCTCGCCAAACAACTCCGATGTCACCAATACCAATCACTTCCACCATCCTCGCGAACTCTTCACCTGCCCTCCGACGCCACCAGATTGGGCCTGAACCAGACATCTTCCAGTGGCCAGCCAGCCTTCTCCAACAATCGCTGCAGCAGGGCCTCAGCCCGTGGCGCAGCAAAGGGGAAGCCATGGCGCAAAACCCACCTGTCTGGGACCAGTGCCGTGGCACCAACAGGGGTACCAAGCAGCCCCCAGTGGGCATTGGGACCAGTGTGCAGGGGTGAGCTGCCATGGAGAACTGGCTGGGCCCAGCAGGCCAGCATCATCCCCACATGGACAGCGCGGTCACTCACCACACAATCATGACCACACAGCAACACTGCAGTGTCTTCCAGCAGGGGCACATCAAGGGGCCTGGAGGACAGAGTGGTATGAGGTCCAGCCCACAGTCTGGGCATTCCAACACGACAACTCTGGACATGTGGAGCAGTGTGGCACTTAGAGTGAAGACACCAAGCCTCTTCCCACAGAACACACATCCAAGACAGTGGATAGTGCCCAGCACCGCCAGCCCCAGTCAAACCGGGCTTGTTGGGGAGGGACCGGCAGTGCCCAGATTGGATGGAAATGGATAAAGTACATAAATCAATTCCCATGGCTTGGTGATGGGCAAAGCATGATATTTCCAGTTTTAATTCTACCATACAACACCAGTCATATGGATCCGAGATATAATGGCCACCTGGATATGCATGACATCCTGGGACACTCCTACACCCTAACAATTCTTTGCAATTGTGGGCTGGGATTTAAAGGCCAATGCTTAGCCAATTCGGCCTTCTTCACAGTCATTTGGTGGACTACAACAACAAGGGGTGTGCGCACACACATACAGACACACAAGCATCACAATGATGTCAGATGTTTGTGTGGGACAATGGCAAGGCAATAACCCATCCCAGTCTCCCGCATATGTGAGCATGATGGCATTGAGATACCATAGACAGCATTTATAGATCATAACTCACCCGGTATGCGCGCCCATACCTTTGCGGCATCTCAACACCCCTTCCGCCAACACAAGCAATATACATCTCCACCCCCGCTATTCGGACAGGTCTCCTACATCACAGTCACGGATATGCCTACATATAATCATCATCCACCAACAACCTCTAACCATTTTGGCAGGACCACGCCTTCCAGGAACAGGGATCCTCCAATTTGTACACAGACACTTTGGCGTTGTTGTTAAGGCACAATTTTGTAACAACTCAACATCAATAATCTTCACCAACTGGACATGGACAGCTAGCAATGACAAATCAATTCCAATGCTGGCAACGCTCCAACACACTGGCAGGCGGTCACCAGGTAAGGCCCGGGTTCCAGTGTTCGCAATACAATCCACCGACCCAAACACTGCCACAAACAATTAATAAAGACAGCGCGATGACACTGGTGGGGCCTTGTAACAAATTTACATGTCAAACCTATGCACTGGAAAGATCAATAACCAGAAACATCTCGGCCACCAGTTGACAAGAAAGCCACAAAACAGAAAAAGAAATAATGATACCAACCATAGCAAAAAATAAATTTGACAGTCCCACAAAACCTACATCGATTCTTTGAAAACATTAAATATCCAACACGTTTGTGGCCCAGCCACCAAAACATCCAAATTTCCAGCAATTCTCACCACAGGCTGCATGGTTTTAAATTTACATATCAGGATGCCACATAATGACTCCTGGGGGGGGATAACTTCATATAAAGTACACTAAACCATTATGGACGCCAAGTGGCAAAAATAATTCCAACACGATCGGAAGCAAACAATATAAATCTCATTTCCTGATTCATGGTTTACTCAATTTGCATACGTAATCGATCTTAAGTGCTGGATGTGTGCTTGTCCCACAATGGAGAACTGACTTACAACTCATCCTCTAGGGAGGCTACTGGACTCCAAATATAATGAAGATGCCCTCCCCATCACATGGGCTTGAAACCAGTTGAGCAGCCCCATGAAGCAGATTACTCACCTGAATGCTGGGTCTTCACCAGGTAAACATCATTTCCAACAGCCATATGGTGAGATTTTCCTGGAGCAATGGACAAGGACTAATGCCCTTGGAAGGATTTATTCATCAATCAACCACATTATCCCAAAAGATTTATGGGAACAATGACATTATTAACTTTGATAAGGGCAATATTGCATGTACACCTAATAAGAAAAATGATTAGGGCTCCAGCAATACGGCCATATGAAAAATCACTGTATATAAAACTAAAACAATTTCTTTGCACCATTTCTACAGGATTTGAATCTAAAAACATGACTCTCCCCAACAAAACCACAATCCCCTTCGTTTCCATCCACCTGTGAGGAGGAGCAGGATTCTTGCCATGTGGTGGAGTGTGGTCGGTGGACATGTGAGCAAGTCTCAGGGCTTGATGCTTCATCAGCACTGATTTTTAACACCACCAATCATCAGTCCCAGCACTTGACCCCAGGGTCAAGATAATGCAATGCAATGCTCATGGGCACCAAGGGAATCAATATTTTCAGATGGGGGCAGGGTGCTCAGGGGTGGACACTGGTGCTGGGCCTGGTTCATTGTCTAATCTGGGCATGACCTCCAGGCAGCATTCAGTTGGTGACCCAGGTGTCCCAGTGGATGGGGTCCTGTCTACACAGCAGGCCAGATGTTAGGCAACGCAGCTGCAGATGAGCAACGGCCAGGATTCATGGGGGCGCAGTGAGTGGGTCAGATCTCACCACCACAGCATGGATTCATGGTGTCAAAGACAGCATTGGGCATGCGGTTTTCCAGTCAATATGCTAAATCACAAACTCTCGCCACAACTCATAACCATTTTAGGGTAATCAATCACCAATTCATCTGCACCAAGTCCAGATTTCCGAGAACTGGTAGAAAACACACACAGTCAGGGTGACATCTCTAGACTAGAACCTCTAAATCCTGGCCACACAATCCTGAGCCTGTAGGGACCAGTAGTCACAGTGAGGAATCTAAGGGTTCATGGCCACCAAACTGACTGTGGGTTGGAGACCAATGTCAGAAATTTAGGGAGCAGGGGCGGGCGTGTATTACTCTCTGGTCACTGAGCACCAAGCTGTTCTCTAAAGGACACTACTTAACATTTCCTCAGGGAAACCCTGAGTGGCAATAAGACCAACCTGGATGTGATGAACGTGATCTGCTGATGAGCAAGTTTGTAAACACATTCATCATGGATGGAGTGGGCTCTGTTTTGCTATCACCAACCCTGGTTAGGAAACCGCTCCATAAGGGTCTTGGCCTTGGTTTGATCACATGAGGTATCTCACGGGCCAAACCATTCACAGGTATTGCAACACTGTGGCCAGGCAGAGACTGGGGAAGGTGATATGTGGCCCCAAGTACAATAAACAGATGTTGGGAAATAAATTCAGTCATCCATTTGCCTTAATTCATTTGAAGCCACTTCACCAGTTAGCAACCTCAATAATGCCATGGTGAAATAAATACATGTAAACAGCAATCAGTGACAATAATCTCGCTCCCTGATTTTTTTTTAAATCACTAGTCTCACAAATAGCTCTTGGCCAAGTAGGAAGACTGCCTGTGTCATCTGATGTCTCATGACAATCACGGCACTCAAATGTTTACTCACAGCACCCCTGCTCCACCCTCTCCCACAGAGGGCTGACACGCTATCCCTTAAGAGTGTCTTGCTCACTTCTCCAGGCAGATTTCATCACCTCCTGAATCTCCCTCCCCACATCACAGCCTTCCAGGCAATCACACTGTCCACCCTTCCAGGGACTTCTCACTCTCTCACCTCATGGAACTGGTGGATCCAGCACCAGGGCACTGTCTGGGCAGCAGCAGCCAATTCAGACTGAATTCTTAGGCTCACCAGGTTGTGGTTGGAGCTCCTGAGATCGCTAAGTGTTATATAGTTAAGCACTGGCCTCCCAGGCTCTGGCCCTGGAACCCCAAGTGACCCAGAAGCCACTGCTGCAGAGGGTTGCCTCACACAGCTGGGAGTGGGCTTGGGCATTATGCCCAGCCCCTAGTCTGCAACATGGTTGCCTTGCTGCAATACAACCCTATCAAATAAATCAGCCATATAAAAAAGAAAGCATCAACTCATTCATGCACAATGCTCTCCAAACACCACAACCACATAGTTACCTGTTCACCCTCTGAAGGTTCGAGAACTAGACAACTCATTCAACAGGTCATCTACTCTAACCACCAGGACATTGCATTTGACAGGACTTTGTTGTCAAACAATCACACCCCAAAGCACGATCGTCTTCAAAACAATCAAGATAAGCTAAGGCATTTGAATTCTGACAATCCAAAGTTCTTTATGCAAAAAAGAAGAGCGCATGAACTCAGCAGCAGTGCAACACCTAACAAACAGCTAACTCAACAAGATGATGGTCCAGTGGGATGTTGAGTTGGGCAAGGCTCATGACTTGCCTCCTTATGGGCCTTGATGATGGCAGCACAACAACAAACCTCTGGGTATGCACCCGTCGACGTGGGGTGTTGGCTTCTCCGCATAGGCTATAATACAAGCATCAATCAATTTGAACCCTGGCCCCTGGGCCAAAAACCACCACACAGGCTTCCCTTCTGCTGTTCCTTTTGTTTGCGTTGATGTGGCAGGAGGAGGCGGCACCGCAACCTTTTTTTTCAAACGGGCATGGGCACGGTTCTGCCGCAGCCCGCTTGCTTTTGGCCTGAACCCTTTTTCCTCAACAGTTCCCAGGTGGCTTCACATTCTTATTTGCAAGCAACTCGACCATCCGATCAAATTATCACAACACTCAAAGAGTCTGTGGCCGACGCCGATTCCTGAGATGCAAAGAAAAACAAGTCGCCATCAATCAAGACAGCGTCATGAAAATACAGCCGACGACGTCACGCCAAATGTCACCGCCAGGATTGCAAAGTGACTGGTTCCAGCATCCATAAGCACAGTGTCGGCATAAGCAATACACAATTCCAGACGAGTGGCCACTGGAATGAAGAATTCCTAGACCGAGTGCACGGTGGTCTCTGCGGTTTGCTGCGATCCTCACCCGAATTGGCCACTAAGAATAAAGCAGCTTTGCATGCCTCGTGTCATTGCTCGCACATGGAAGCACAATAAAGGGTACTGGACATGGAATGCCATCCAGACACTGACGGCATTGCCAAACGACGATGGCAATCACCATGTACCAATAACCCCCGGCTCATAGCAACCACATGTTCGTCATGCCCACAATAGAGATGCCTGGTCACTGTATGGAACCCTGGCCCGAGGCCTTGCTGTACACGTGTATAACGAGTTCGATGGCCCTCGGGTTCTGTTTGTTTTCCAACGGGTGCAACCGAAGGCAGTGTCGTGGCGGCAGTGGGCCAAACCAAAACCCTTTTGCCTTAAGGAAAATGTCCCTGACCAATGCCGTGCGACCCCAGGGCCAGGCACCCCCGTGAGCACACTCTTCCCTTGCAGCACCATGTTCCTGCACAAACAGCAAAAACAAAAAATCAAGGGCTTATGAATCGTTTTCCACTCTACCTGGTAAATAACCCTCACAGCCTCATGGGGCAGGGAGCATTCATCATGGACTAAGGAATCCCTTCAGGGTTCTGCCATCAAGAATGGCAAAGCCAAGGAACAATTCACAGCTCCAGTTTCTTGGATCTCCCACAGCCAACTCACATGATCAAACTCTGCTTGTGGACATGCTCCCATGAAGGAAAGCAATCACACCATCAAATACCTGAAACACTGCTGAAGCTGCCACAAATCCTATCCTCTCCGTGCACCCGACCCCAACTGAATAATGCAGACACTTAAATGGCACTCATGGCTCTGTTTCTACCTCGCGGCACGCCCGGCACCTGGGCTGGAGCAGGCCCTGGGTATCATCTCAGGAAAAAAAATGCTGAATGGAGCACTTCCTGACCCCACCGGATATGCCACCATCGTGGTGTTGATGAATGGGAAGGCTTCTGGCAGCAGCATGTGCAGCAGACAGACACAGCAACCTGGTATAAAAGAAGTAATCACAACATCAACACATAGCCAATCAAATGCCTAAGGTGGATGATCCACCGAGTGGATGGGCGGTAGAGCTAACGCGGTACTTGGCACCTGAGCATATGCAACAGCGTGGAGGCATGGCTCAGCCAAATCATGAAGCACTACATTACAATGTAACCAGCCTGATGTTCTGGTACAAACAATCATGATTTAAACAACTCAATTCAGCTGAGCCAACCGCCCGAGCCTGGCAGTTGCAGTTCCACCACAGCGCGACCTCTTGATCTGAGGGGCCTGTACATGAGACCCAAATGTACTGACCATGTCTCATCTACTCCCTTCTTCCCTCTGGTACTCAAACTGTCCATGGCTTTGCACAGGTCTGGGCATCCACAGCAAGAGGGTCATCAAGCCCAGAAAAATGGTAGAATCCCTTAACACCATGGCCAAAGCAACACCCTTAGGGTTTCCTGGCCTATGAGACCATGGTGAACCCCATAAGATGAACTGCTCCTGGAGGTGAAGCAAGAGGCCTGAGATCTCTAAGAAAGCACTACCTAGACACAAATTCCATCAGAATGCAATCAGGGGCTGTGTCTCAGTTCAACAGAGTACTTGGCTGTTATAAAAATCAATCTCACCACCAGCTCAGGGTTTCTGACTTACTTTCATGAACTCCATTCCAGACTGCACAGGGAACTCACATGAACTCATGACTCAAGAAATGAATGGAGAGGTTTTATCTCACTTGACATCCTTTAGTTTGACACATGTTCCTCCTGTACACGTCCTCCTGAGCTGATTCAATGTTTTTCTTCGATGTTCCCTGGTGCACGTATGTGACCTACATTTTTCCACGGATGTGTTTGTGATTGTGGCACAGGTGCTGGCAACTGACAGCCCCATTGTTAATAGGCAGGCTGCTCAACCAGTACAATCTTGCAGTTTGGTGCAAAGGTTTTTTTTTCCTGCAAGAGGAAACACGGCAATGGCTACTAATACAGATTTAAAACCAAGCACCTTAACAGTATCCTGACACCAGGATGGGATAATGGTGCCGGCTATTCCAGGTTATTCAACAACATGAACATGTTCTCTGGTGGGGGCACCGCCTATGAGCCACCACGACCTGCTTGATAACCCTTCTCACCAACACGTGAGTGTGTGCAAATCTGGTGCACACACTTGTAGCACACGGCAACCCAAAGCTTTCCAATTGTTTTTGAAGAAGACAATAAAGGAAAACTCACAGTTTAGCCATAGGGTAAACCAGGACAGTTGCTGGGCCTGGTTAAGAAATAAACGGCTGTGGTCAGTGGACACGGACCTGATTAAAGGATGGAAAACCACAATAAATCAAACTCAAACATAGAACTAATAATAATCAATTTACATCCTTCTGGCACTAGCCTGTGCATGTACGCTCATCATGATAAGGTACCTGGATGGAGCCCTCATCCCTTTCATATTCACTAGGCAGCATGGCACACCAGGAATAGCAGCCAAGGCATCCCCAAGCCCCAGCTTATGCATCCTATTTTGCAATAGAGAGAAGCTCCTGCAAAAAGAACTCACATTCCAAGGAGGCAATGAGGTTGGCCAGGGTGGGGCTGAACCAGATCTTCTCAGCCCAGTGACCAACCATGGTCATGCTACTTCCCGACAGTGAAACCACTACAACTGGAACATGCGACCCACATAAAGCCCTGGACTTTGCCTCCTCCATGCTGAACAGACTAGCAATACCGGCCCCACGGCCATGGCCAGGGCTGCAACATGTCATGTCACTCATTTTCTATAACAGATAAATGTCACCTATAAACTATTTTTAACAATCATTTAATAAGAGATATGGAGAAGTAGTTCACTCAAGCCATTAACACACTTAGGACTCAGCAGCCAAGGGCTTGTGGGATGGTGACATCTCATGGCACTGTGACAGTGGTGAGGACAAAGTGAAACCGGGTATTGGTACTGTCAAAAGGTAGATCCTGGGAACTCAAACACCACAGCATCTCAGTGAGCCAGTCTGTAGAAAAACCAGACACAATTGCTCAGGACTCCTCGACAGTGGGGTCACACACCCTGTTCTGGATAAGGCCACATGTCTGCATTGTCACCAACAAATGTGTTGGCACGGCTTTGCCAAAGCAGCCAGGTCCTTGGCCTCAGTCCAAAGCTTCCTGGAGCAAGGCCCCAAGTCACGGCAATCCCAGTTCAGCTGGGAACTGGACAGTGGAGAATCTTCTTGGCCACTGTGGCCAGGACATTTCCATCAGCACCATGATGGGACACCACAAAGACCACAGATGTGTGCCTCCCAGCTGGGCTGGAGCAAATTCCATGGGCTAATCACCACCCATGCACGAACTGAGCCCAGCAGCACCAGATAGCAACCAATCCAACAGCCAGACCAGTCTGCATAAGGTAACCAATTTCTTCATCAACTGACCACCAACACCTGGTGGGCAGCATTGGCCTGGATAACACTGATTGAGTCCATCAATTACCCCAACACACTACTGGGTGCCAACACAATCGTAGCCCAGACATGGAGTGGTTCTGCAAGGACTGAGCCCAGGGGACATGTCATGCTTATTCACCTACACATCCCATCCCGCCCCATGGGGAGCACTGCCACAGTCCTCGCAAAAAAACAGTCAGCTTGGGGTATTTGAACACCGTGGCCCGGCCAGGCATGGGGCAGCTCGCTGCTCACTCCAAATCCACCATTCCACCCATAGCAAACATTCCAATTGCTGGTAGGGTGTGGCACAGGTAACCAGACCAGACCAATCCCACAGTGAGTTTGTACTCGACACCAATGAGTCGGCTGGTTTATCAAACCTGGCCGCACTCATCACCTGAATATAAACTTACCCAGTGAGTGATTGGTGATGAATCTGGAGGCACAGCAGATACCTGGGTGAAGACAACATGTCAGTTTCACTAACATTATGATTAAGTACCATGTGGGAGAATGGCTAAGAACCTCAGAAGGTGACATCACCCTCAGAGAACTCCCAGCCAGTAGCAACAGCTGTACCCACTAGGCCTGTTCCAAGATTCAACATAGGTTTCCAGTTTGCAGGGTCACCACCTCACCAAGCAGATAGACAGTCACCAGTGCACATAATCAGGCCCTCCAACAATTCACCACACAGGCCTCAGCCAGCACACTCATCACCTCTTCAGCCAGATGAGAGCACAATGACAGAGCACGCACCCAAACAGCAAATGTGGCCCTGGGGCTGGATTCATAGCAATCTCCCATTTCTGATTTTGTAACTCTTAGAACATGAACACCAATGAGCTCCCAACCAAAGGACTCCAGTTGCATCCCCAGCACACAGGGGTATAGAAATATCCATGACATGGGCATTGCTGGGATAAGAAACAGAATGTGGACAAGTGATTTAATAATAGACTGGGCTACTGGGCAGGGTAGAAGGCATTCCTCATCATTTTAATGTAACAGGAATGAAATAGAGTACCCAGCACAATGTCCCCAAATACCAGATTGGTACACACAACAAAATGGTACCCAAATGTACAAACACAAATAGATACCATCAGCTAGCAACTGAACAAAGGATAGACTAGAACCTCAGTAATCTTTGCCCGCCAAGCACTCTATCCATTTATGACCCACAACGACGACAAGCAAGTCACTGATCTCTCCCGACGAGGGCCGGCGTCCATTTCATCAGTGTCAACGGTCAGCTAGTCTTACCATTTACTAAAGTCTACATAATAAATCTTCATGTTTACCAGTAACCCGTTCTCATGCATAAATCGCTTACATGTTGGATGACACACACACCACCAGAGCTTCAGAGACCGGCGATCAGACAGGACGACGGGGTCGGACAAATTCCAGTGCTTCGATCCGGTTGCACCCACCTTGAGCAACCCGGTGCTGATCTCCACCCATCGACTCCGGCACCACGGCCACACCCTAAGCCACCGCGAC
>NZ_JBRIIP010000011.1:0-3678 GCF_052976945.1 Pseudomonas sp. GG8 | reverse complement strand
ATTGAACTGCTGCCGGTCATGCTGACTGGTCAGGGCAAAGAGTTCGTCGGTGAGCAAGAAGCCCAGGCCGATGCGCCAGCGCCCCGGCAGCGGCGCAATCACCGAACGCATGCTCATGCCGTACAACAAATGTTGCGACGTGAGCAGCAGCGTGGTCAGCAGAATCGAGAACATCCCGGCACCGCCCTTGAGCATGCCGATCGCCACCAATTGCGCGGCACCGGCGAACACGATGCTCGACAGGCCCTGCCCTTGCAGCGGCGTGAGATTGGCTTCGATCGCCATGGAGCCGGCCAGCAGCCCCCACGGTGCGGTCGCCAGCGATAACGGCATGATCGCCACCGCGCCGCGAAGAAAGGCACTGCGCGGCATGAGTGAGTCAGACATAACGCTCTTCATCCGGAAAACAGCCGCTGACTCTGCCAGCGAAGCGGTGTTAATGGCTTGAACAATCTTGCGCACTTACCGCCGATTTTCACCCTGAGCGGCGTAACATACGGCCATTCGCAAACGCGTCAGGGAGACGACATGCTGTATCGAATCGCAGCCGACGGGCTGGTGCTGTTTCATTTGTCCTTCATTCTGTTCGTGCTGTTCGGCGGGCTGCTGGTGCTCAAGTGGCCACGCTTGATGTGGCTGCACCTGCCGGCCGCGGCCTGGGGCGTGGCGGTCGAAGTGTTGCACCTGACCTGTCCGCTGACCTACTGGGAAAACCTGATGCGCCACGCCGCCGGGCAAACCGAATACGCCGGCGGCTTCATCGAGCATTACATGCTGGCCGATCATTTACC
Organism: Pseudomonas sp. GG8; assembly: GCF_052976945.1. Lineage (NCBI taxonomy): Bacteria > Pseudomonadati > Pseudomonadota > Gammaproteobacteria > Pseudomonadales > Pseudomonadaceae > Pseudomonas > Pseudomonas sp. GG8. Next base: position 2,887 of record NZ_JBRIIP010000011.1, on the reverse strand, counting down.
CGGCCGGGCTGACGCCGCAGGATCCAGCTGGCACTCGGCAGCGTGGTGCTGGTGGTCAATCTGTTGGTTTACGGACGCGCGATCCGTCAGTGGAAACTGCGCCGCACCAGCCGGATACCGTTTTAGCGGGAGGCGGGTTTCAACGCTTCGAGCCAGGCCGGATCCAGGCGCTTCTGGTCAAGCTCCAGACCCAGCGCCTGCATCCGTTCCTTGTGTGCTTCGACTTCCCGCTGCAACTGCGCATGATCGCTGGAGTTACCGTCCAGTTCGTGCATCTGGGTCAACCCCAGATGATAGAAACGCAGCACCTTCATCGCCGCCGGATCATTCTGCGCCACCGCCGCCGTCACCTGGTGCATCACGTTGGTCACGCTCATCAGACTGCGCTTGAGCCGCCAGCTATAGACCGCCGGCGCCATCCACGCCTGATGCCAGAACTGCCCGCGCAACAACGCCGCCGTCAGCAGAAACGCGACGAACACCCCGCCGACATTAAAGCGCAGATTATCTCCGCCAGCTTCGCCGAACAGCGCCACCGCCGCCGTGGAAAACCCCATCGCCAGCACCAGGAACAGCGCGGCGATGATGATCGTTGTGCGGCGGGTCTGCTGGCGAAACGTTGCTGCATCCATCGGCTGAATCTCGAACATCAGGCATGACTTCCTTGAGCGATAAAAAGGGCAACGGAAAAAACTCGCTGCGCATTATCGCCTCTACGCGCGATTTAGCTATGCTGGGGGCCCTTTTCATCTTTTCAGCGTCCAACGGGGACATGGCGGTACCGCGCAGATCGTGCCATCTTCATTCATGGATACACACTATTCGGATGCCATCCGCCTGGTTCGGGATGACATCGTTTTAAGGATCATTGCATGACCCAACGACACGTAATCAATGCCTCGGTCAGCCCGAAAGGCAGCCTGGAAACCCTTTCTCAACGTGAAGTTCAACAACTGAGCGAAGCCGGATCCGGCAGCACCTACACCCTCTTCCGCCAGTGCGCCCTGGCCATTCTCAACACCGGCGCCCATGTCGATAACGCCAAGACCATCCTTGAAGCCTACAAGGACTTCGAAATCCGCATTCACCAGCAGGATCGTGGCGTGCGCCTCGAATTGCTGAACGCTCCGGCCGACGCCTTCGTCGACGGCGAAATGATCGCCAGCACCCGCGAGATGCTGTTCAGCGCCCTGCGTGACATCGTCTACACCGAGAACGAACTCGACAGCCAACGCATCGACCTCAGCACCTCGCAAGGCATCAGCGACTACGTCTTCCACCTGCTGCGCAATGCGCGCACCCTGCGCCCAGGCGTGGAGCCGAAAATCGTCGTCTGCTGGGGCGGGCACTCGATCAACACCGAAGAATACAAGTACACCAAGAAAGTCGGCCACGAACTGGGCCTGCGCAGCCTTGACATCTGCACCGGTTGCGGCCCCGGCGTGATGAAAGGCCCAATGAAAGGCGCGACCATCGCCCATGCCAAACAGCGCATCCACGGCGGGCGCTACCTCGGTCTGACCGAGCCGGGCATCATCGCCGCCGAAGCGCCGAACCCGATCGTCAACGAACTGGTGATCCTGCCGGACATCGAGAAACGTCTGGAAGCGTTCGTCCGTGTCGGCCACGGCATCATCATCTTCCCGGGCGGCGCCGGGACCGCCGAAGAGTTCCTCTATCTGCTGGGCATCCTGATGCACCCGGACAACGCCGGTTTGCCATTCCCGGTGATCCTGACCGGGCCGAAACATGCCGCACCGTATCTGGAGCAACTCGACGCCTTCGTCATCGCAACCCTGGGCGAAGCGGCGAAACAGCACTACGAAATCATCATCGACGACCCGGCTGAAGTGGCGCGGCAGATGACTCAGGGCCTGAAAGCCGTGAAGCAGTTCCGCCGCGAGCGCAACGACGCGTTCCACTTCAACTGGCTGCTGAAAATCGACGAAGGCTTCCAGCGCCCGTTCGATCCAACCCACGAAAACATGGCCAACCTGAAACTGCACCGCGACCAGCCACCGCACGAACTGGCAGCCAACCTGCGCCGGGCGTTCTCCGGCATCGTCGCCGGCAACGTCAAGGACAAGGGCATTGGCCTGATCGAAGAACAGGCGCTGTCCAGATCCGCAGTGATCGCGGCGATCCACATGCAGCCGCCGATCTGCTGCTCAAGGCCTGGTCAACTTCAGCACCCGGTGGAAGCCCGGGCAGCGGCATTGGCCGATGCTATCGCGTGGTGGCGACAACGCCTACACCCGCTGATCGCGACTCCCTGTGGCGACCGCCTGTAGGCAATGGGTCATCAGATTCAACATCATTGTTGACTGATAATCCGCTATCGCCAGCAGGCGGGCTCCCACAGTTGTTTCAGGGTGAACCCGACGCTGCCAATCCGCCTTTATTTCTGACACAAAAGCCCCGTACTTTCCTCACGACAGCCAGCCTCGGCCCGTACTAAGCTTCGCGATCAATTTTTCAGGGACGAGTCATGAAACGGATTGCCGCATATTTGCTTTCAATGTTGGCTCAGACGGCCAATGCGGCGGATCTGCAATTGCTCACCGACTACCACCCGCCTCTGCATTTTCAACAAGGCGAGCAGTTAGTCGGCTTTGGCGTAGATATCGTGCGCGCACTGGCTAAAACAACCGGTGATCAGATCCATCTCCAACAAGTCCCGCTGCTCCGCGCGCTGCGTATGGCTAGCGACACCCCGGACACCGGCGTCTTCACCGTATTGCGCACCGACGAACGCGACAATCGCTACCAGTGGGTCGGGCCGCTGATCGAAGTGGAGACTGCGCTCTATGCGCAGGACACTCGCCAACCACGTGTACGCAGCCTGCACGAGGCCGACCGGGCGGGCCGCGTCACCGTGCCGCGCAAG
>NZ_JBRIIP010000010.1:0-5776 GCF_052976945.1 Pseudomonas sp. GG8 | reverse complement strand
CCTCCAGACCACCTATGCCAGCATCTAGTAGTCAAACACCACATCGACTTAACTAGCACACTTGCTCCAGACTCTCCGCCTGATCGACCTCCCCGACTCCTGTCAAGCCCTCGATATCGGCCAACATCGTGTGATCCCTACTTTCGAACGAGATCATGGTCATCGACTACTAGCACCCTAATCAAGCAGACACCTCGCAAAACAGTCATAACAAAGGCTAGTGACCTTAGCAAAAACGGCGAGCAAGACCTAGCTCAAAGCTCGATCTGGTGCAAGGTTTCGACACATGGCAGCACGTACACACGCTACCAATAACATATTCATATTTGATATATTTCTGAAGACCTCAAAGACATACCGTATCCCTCCTCTGACGTTGACTTATTGTTGGTTGCGTATGACGTCGACAGCTCAGCCATGGTCGTGGTAGTTCGCCTGATGGCGTCCTGGTCTTCTTTATGCAAGGTTCTAAAACTACAGTATTTTTTCTTCCGTCTGGCTCAGGTTGTCGACAGGCGTAGGGGTATAGGTGCCAGTGAGTACGAACAAAACGTCCACACCTCTGGCAGCGACGGGCTCCAGATCATCAGCCTTTGGGGCGCGATTTCCACCACTTTCATACTTTCCCTGAGCATTTGCTTCTACGCCACCTATCTCACCAAAAGCTGGTGGGACAACCCACAGCACTCTCTTTCTTTTCGTAGCCTGGAACCTATTCCACTCATTTGAATGCGTTGATCCTCTGACCCCATCCTTACGAATGGTAGAATCGAGCTAAGTTAAACTAATTCGAACGGTTTTGAACTATGCCCCCGGAATACGCACCGCTGCACAAGCCAGGCCTGGCTTGAACAACAAGGTCGATCTTGTTCAGGAGTTCGCTGGGAGACGAGCATGACCCGGCCACTACCTATCAAGTACTTGCAGGCCGCAAAAAGATCAGCGCGGAGAAGCTCGCCGAAGTAGCAGTTTTGCTGGGCATGAAAATGACGACGTTGCCCACCGACAGTGCTGGGTACCGCGTGGTCAACCATAACGCCCGCGAAGCGATCATCGCCTAGCAGTACCTCGTTGATGTTCCTGTGAAACAAGTGTACGACCAAGCACGGAGTCGATTACTCTCGGCAAACGGCTCAGCTCTCCAATATACGCTTCCATCCAGAACAAAGCCTTTTCTTGCCCAACAACCTCGTAGCCCTGTCGTCGATACAATTGCATCGCTGGATTACTTTCCGACGCTTTTCAGCCGGACGCTCCTGGCCCCTAGCTCGCACGCCATCGACGCTATCTGCCCATCACCCCACCCCTATGCCCCCCCTCGCCTGGGTCGGGTTAAAAGCGCGACTCCACATCGCGCGGATCCGGATGCGTGCCGGTTCCATGCTGAAACTCGAAGCCGACAGCTTATTCTTGCCTTGTTGATCGATGAAGCTTGTCGCATACCTCCCACTCATCATAGAACATGCCCCTGCCAAACCCGAGCGTATTCAGCATAATGCTGACGCATCTTCACCTCGTCAGCTCGCGCGGCGGAACTTTCAGGTCGGCAGCAATCAGCCTTGCGAAGCTCACCGTCGGATCCATACCCCCTAGTGCTTAGAGCAACCACAGGCACAGCCCTCGCTGATCAGCCTTGCAAATCTGCGATTGGCTATCCGGGGCAAGTCTCCGCCGGCGCTGAGCGGAGCGCGCAAAAGCGTAGTGTTTTGAGATCCGATGGAAATGTTCCATTGGAACCCGAAGCCTTATACAGTAGAGCTCACTGTCCCTACTGGAGAGCCGCCATGTCGCACATCCAATCGGCCGATCTGATGCCGGTAGCACAACACCAGGGTCAACGGCAGTGGCTGCGTCGGAATGCTGCAAACAGTCCCACAGCTCAACTCTTGTTTGGGTATTCGTTTCACCACTAGCACGCCTGATACCCATACAGCGCCCACACTAAAAGGGCCGCCAACCAGAGATTATTTACCCCGGCCGGCTACCAACCAGGAGTTTTTTGTTTTTTCGGCCGCCAGAAACATCTGCTTGTCTGAATTGCAACCAAATTAATTGAGGAACACAACATGAACTTTACGCCCACTTCGCGACGACATCAGCTCACCTCGCGATTTTTAGCAACCTCCGCTCGGGACGGCCTGCCGCCTCCGACCGGTGCCGCTTTTCAGGTGGCGAGACGGCACTTAAAGGCCATTTCGGCCAATCTTGAACGCCGATAGGGGCGTTGAGCGCGGAAATTCCCCGCGCCCGCCCAGGAACCAGGGGGCGTGAACCATTCCGTCACCGTAACCCCCTCTCTGACCTGTGCCCCGAAGCGTGACCCTGATCGACAGCGTCCCCTGCCCCGCAGCGTCTACCCAGCCCCTGCAACTCGAACGCCAGTTGCCCCTCGACGTTGCCCTTAGCCATCGGTGCAACCCATGGCCACAGGACCGTACGATCTCGACGGTGAAGACTCCCGGCTGCATCATCGTGGGCCGGTGCTCGATATCACGATCCCCACACTCTGCCCTCGAATATGTTCAACGAGCTGGCGAAGCTGTCCGCTGAGGTCAGCGGATCAACTGATGCTGGTAGTGCGTGCCTGCGTCAAGAGCGCGCGCCACGGTCGGCTGGAAAGGATCGGCCTACGATCCGCAACTTGATGGCAGTGACGACGTGGCTGGCGGCTTGGCACTGCCCCGAGAACTGATGCGCGACATGCTGCGTATCGGCCTGCCCATCGCCACCGAAATTCTGCCGCCATAGCGACCGGCTACTTCGACGATATGCTCAGTTCGGTCGCCATCGAGCACAAGGACCACCAATGGCAGATCCATCGGGAAATCGCCAGTGGTTTGGCGGTGCTCTCAGGCTTAAACAGCACTGATAGCAGGGTCGCAATTACCACGAACACCATGCGCTCAGCGGCGTGCGCATCAGCATTTCGGCATTGATCGACGCGGGTAGAATCCAGCATAGTAACACTACGGCGACCCGACGCGCGCATGGTCTTACGCAGCAGTCATCGCAGGAACTCATCGACAGTCGAAGCATTGCGAGCGTACGCACCCAGTTGGAGAAGGTCGGCATCCAGACGCGAATCATCGTCGATTGCAGCCACGCCAACAGTGGCAAAGACCCGCTGCGTCAGCCTGAAGTATTGAACAATATACTTGAGCAGCAGTTGCATGACAATCAGTCGATTGATCGGCATGTCGAAGCCATCTGTTTGAAGGGTGTTTCACATTGAGCACAGCCTTACGTTAGGATGCTTTTCAGTCACCAACAGGTGCCTGGGTTGGGAGGGGGCCCGAGCAGCTATTGCGCGGGGCGGCGACTGCGTTGCGGCGTCAGCGGCGGGCACACGCTGACCCTGCGCGGGAAATCAGCTGACGGTGTCGCCGAACCAGCTTTTCGTCGTGAGAAAGCATGTGGTGGCGCCGAACGATCCCGCACGGGTTCTGGGGAATCCTTCCGAACGTCTCCGAAACCAGAGCCGGTGGACTGTATGGCGCTACACGCCACGCAGCCTGCCGGCCCCGGCCGTCGACCGCCGAATCGAGACCTGCATGTCTCCGCCGCTACCGGGGCAAAATCGCGGGCCATTGCAACGGCTCATCTGCAGCTTCATGCGTTGCACATTCCAGGCGAAGCGCGCAGGTCAACGATGAACGCTCGCGGCAACAGAAACCCCCCATATTGCTGGTCCACGGCCTGTTCGGCTTCGAAGCAATAGGCAACGTCACCATTTCATGGTAAAGAGAAGCGCTGGAAGAATGCAGCGCCCGGTATACGTACCCTACCCCTGCAGTACCACAGCGACGAAGTCCGTGGTGAGCAACTGCTCGTAGAGATCGCCCACATCCTAGAACAAACCGGCTCACAGAAAGTCAATCTGATCGCCCACAGCCAAGGCCGCTGGCGGCGCGTTATGCCGCCGCGACCCATCCAGAACACATCGCATCCGTAACATCTGTCGAGCAGCACCAATCATGAGTCGGAGCTCGCGGACCAGCTCGTAAGACATTTACACCAGGGACACTTGTAGGAAGAGTTGCTGATACCCTGATCGCTGGGTTTCGCCGCTTTCTGGCCTTCTACGGCGATCCCCGACTGCCGCAAGACACCCTGCAAGCGCTTGATGCACTAACGACGGAAGGCGTTACATCGTTCAACCGAAGATACCCACAAGGCCTGCCGCCGCCTGGGGCGGTCGAAGGCGCAGAAGCAGGTGGACAGTCGTTTATTCTCCTCGAACGACGTCGTCGAAGGAACACTATTCGAAGAAGGGCGTGACATCATGAACACTGCACTTGGCGTGTCGCAGCTATCACAACTATTCCAGAACGAGAAAGACAAATGACAGCTTTGTTCGCCGTTGCAGCTCACCTGGGCAAGAGTAATCCGCTACGACTATGCGATCGATCACCTGGACACAGTGAATCAAGTTGCAGCACAGATGCGAAAGGTACAAACCAATCAAACTCTATGGAACACACCGCGCTACCAAAGCGGAAAGGTTTGTGGAACATCCGAAGGCGAAGCTGACCGCTGGGACGCTGGAAGGAACCCGCGAGAAATCCCTTCCTTAATCCCGGTAGGCTCTTCCTTTGACGGAGTTACGTTCCCATGGCTGAAGCCAGCTGCCACCACATCCTTGTTGCCAGCGAAGAAGTGCAACTGAAGACCCGAAATCGAAGGCGGCGCTGATTTCGCCGAAGTCGCCGAAGCCAACTCGAGCTGCCGTCCAGCCGTCGAGGCGGCGATCTGGGCTCGTTCGGTCCAGGCCAGATGGTCAGGATGCGACCTTGTCGTGTTCAGCGCGCCAGTCAACGTAGTACAAGGCCCAGTGAAAACCAGGGTTCCGGTTGTCACTTGTGAAGTGACCAGCCGCCAGAACTAATAGTCCGCCGCTGATCGCCTCAAAACGGCCCGTCTGCCTGACGGGCCAATTTTTGTGTGTCTCCCTTTCCTCTCCCACACTCCCCAATGGCATGGGTCCATTCAAGCCGTTCGTCCACGACGAAGAAAACGGTGTCCCATTCATATGTCAGTGACATCGTACACACCGACTCTTCACTCTCAGCATCCAGGCACAATGCAGCCTATGATCCAGCAGGTCTCTTCGAGGCCTTGTTTCTTGACCCTGACATTCCCTTGCGACGTCAGTAAATAAGGGCAATTCATTTTGTTTTTCATCACTGATTTTGGCAACAGTTAGCCTTGATTTCAGGCTTTCAATCGTGTCCGCGACCCCGGCGTGCCCTGACCGTCTATCGCAAGCAGCCCGATCCACCACATTCACCCACTTCAACTTGCGTCAACCCTGATGCCGAAGGTGGCGGACGTTCATCATTCAGGCGCAGGAAGTTGGCCAGTTCGACCACTTGCTGCCTTATCTCGACAAGGGCGCCGATCTACTCACAACTCAGCCGCCTGCTTACTTCCCCTCGCGGAGCGCTTCGCTGGACCGCCCCTACACGGTTTACAGTTTGGTCGCCGCAGCGGATGGAGCGCATGAAAATAGCTTGTCCCTGAGACTTCTTCCTCGATCCAATGGCTGGCTTCGCTGATGACACGCCGATAACCGCTGAAGATGGTTCACCTCAATCTGCTGATGACCAGGCAGCCTCCGATACCACACCCAATTCGAAGAAGTGAAATCGATGAATCAAAAAAAAAAAAAAAAAAAAAAAAAAAAAAAAAAAAAAAAAAAAAAAAAAAAAAAAAAAAAAAAAAAAAAAAAAAAAAAAAAAAAAAAAAAAAAAAAAAAAAAAAAAAAAAAAAAAAAAAA
>NZ_JBRIIP010000009.1:0-9919 GCF_052976945.1 Pseudomonas sp. GG8 | reverse complement strand
CACTGGCCGCCGCCTGCGCTGCCATTTACGTGCAATCGGGAGCATCGGCAAAGACAATGTTGGGGCTTTCCCCGCCCTGAGCCGCCCGTTTCAGGTTGCTTTGCCGGGCGTCAGTCGGCGGCTACTGGCGACAGCGGTGAGTTTCACGGTGAAACGCCAGTACATCAACATCCGCATGCAACGCCAGCGCCTTGCCAACCGTATGACCGAACCCCGGCAATACGTCGAAGACACTCCTGGATATGCCCGCTTTCCAGCGCCAACTGGCAGTCGCTGATCCGCCGACAGTGGCGACTTCTCAGACGGTTTGAGAATAAAGGAGTTACCTGCAGCCAGCGCCGGCGCAAACTTCCGGGCTAATGGATTAAACGGAAGGCTGCCGGTAACGACCACCGATGCGCCACGACAAGCCCGGTTCTGGTTTCACCGGTGGTCGGCCAGGATAACGCGTCCACGGAGCGTCATGCAACCTGCGTCGTAAATCTTGTCAATTCCTATTTATCATTTTGCGCTGGATCACGTTCAGGTGCCGGGCACATCGATCACCAGCATGGCTGATGGGTTTACCCATATCAAGGGTTTCAGCAGCGCCAGTTCCTCTCGATGGGCGAGGATCAGGTCGGCGAAACGGATAAGAATTCGCTGCCGCTCTACCAGCGCGGCCGGTGGCCCACACGCCCGGATCGCGAACGCCGACCAGCGGCCCTACCGCGATGTCGGCATCGGCGGCGGCGTGGTCTTCGCGACGTTCGCCAGAAAGCGCCCGTCGACCGGGCTGTTACTGGCGAACGTTTGGCCGCTGGCGGCCCGGCGGTCCTGGCCGTCAAATGGATGCCCCAGCCTTTCAAGGGTGAGTCAGCTGGGAATACTGCTCCCGAGTCGCTACGATTTTTGACCATATTTAAAACTCAACCCAAGTGTGGCGAGCGTCAGACCGTGTGCAAGTCCCAACTATCGGTCGGGAGTAGATCAACTTCGGCAAGCTCGCTCTCCTTGCACGCAACAAAAACGTCGATGTACTTGGGGTCGATGTAGCACCAAAATCTCATCCAGCTCGCGCAACGCGTGGCGCCCATTATGGGCGGGCTTGCTCGTTATTGTCGCGTAGGAGTCCTCACAACAGGCTCCCAGCTGGATCTCTTGGTATAGCCATGATGCACACCAGCGCAGCACCCGCCATCAACAGATACGGGTTGGCGTCCGCGCCCGCCACGCCGTCTTGAATACGCACCGCATCCGGGGACCCGGTCGGTACTTAATCGCCACCGTCCGGTTATCGATCCCCAGCTAGGAGAGTTCGGTACATAGAACTGCGCGCCGAAGCGACGGTACGAGTTTACGTTTGGGCAGAGGAAAGCCATCGAGGCCGGTAAGGTTTCCAGCACGCACAATCACATCGCGCAGGATCTCCGCTTTTTTCCGGGTCGTCGCAGGTAAAAATGTTTTTGCCGCATCTTGTCCGGGACTGTCGGAAATATGCACGTGCAGCCCGTTACCCGCTTGTCCGGGATACGGTTTGGCCATGAAGGTGGTGTAACTTCATCGTCATAAGCGATGTTCTTGATCAGGCGCTTGGCAGAAGAGCACCAGCGTGATCAGCCGCCGCCTGATCGGATCAGCGACGTGATGCAGGTTCACCTCGAATTGCGCGGGCGCACTTTCCTTGACGATGGCATCCGCGGGGATACCTTGCTCCTTGGCACCTTCAAGAATGTCTTGCAGGCAATCGACATATCCAGTCGTCGATCAGGTACCTGGAGTCGGAATCCAGGTGGTTTCCAGGAGATTGGCGAGCGTGGAGACTGCGGACGACCGTTCACGTTCTCCTGGTCAATCAGGTAGAACTCCAGCTCGAAGGCGGCGCAGATGGTCAGCCCCATCTCATCGAATTTGCTGACGACCTGACGCAATACTTCGCGAAAGGACGGGTCGGCGAAAAACGGCTGCCCTTGAGTTCGTGCATGGTCATGAGCAGTTGAGCAGTCGGACGTTTTTGCCAAGGTTCGTCGCAGAGGGTGTCAGGGATCGGATAACAGATTCGGTCGGAATCACCGATATCCAGACCCAAGCCTGTGCTTTCCACTGTAGAGCCGTTGATGTCCAGGGCAAACAGGGAGGCAGGCAGGTTGATGCCTTTCTGCGTCGGACGCTGGAGACTGGTGCGCTCGATGCGTTTTTACCACGCACCACGCGTCATCTCCGCAATCAGCAGGTGACCCAAAACCTTCAGGATGTTTCTTAAGGAATGCGTTCGCTTCATTCAGCTGAAGAAACAGCAGGGGTACCGACATGTTGGAAGACCTTTATTGTTAATAATAATATTCACCGCCCTTTCACACCCCCAGTCAATCCGAAAGGATTTAGGAAGTCAACGGGTATTATTTGCGCAATATAAACACATCAGTATTGCGAAATCTTTTACGAAGCAGTTGTAATTAAAATCAACATAGTTTTGACTTCCGGAAAAGCTCGTTCCAGTGCCATTTTCGAGGTGATAAAATGGCAATGAGCCATTCGTGGTGCGACTGCGTGCGTCGAAAAAAGGTCGCTGATTGTGTAACCCTACCATGTGAGCGGGGACAAGTACTTGCGTGCTGTGTAGAGTCGCCGCGCAAGGGATTCCCGTCGTTATTCCGTCCCTGGCGGAGTTCGTGATCAACCAGGTTGTTGGAACATTTGGACGGCCTGTTGTTTACCGGTTCGCCCTCAAATGTTGAGCCGTTCCACTATCAGGGCGCGGCAAGCGAAGCGGGCACCGCCCACGACCCCCAGCGTGGAGTAGCACACCCTTCCCCTGTTACGCGCAGCGGTGGCTGCTGGCGTTGCAGTATGCTCAGGCGGCAACTGTCGGGGTTTCCAGGAGATGAACGTGGCCTTCGGCGGCGGCCTTCGCCAAGGTGCATGAGACCGGCACGTTCATGGATCATCGCGAAGCCGACGATTCAAGCCTGGAAATCCAATATGGTGCCGCCCATACCGTGCATGTGCAGCCTGGCAGCGTGCTCGAAGCACTCGATCTGCCTCCTGTTCTATCCCCAAGTCCGGAACTCAATAACTCCCCAAGGCATTGAACGGCTGGCACCCGGCTTACGGGTCGAAGCCACCACAGCGATGGACTGATCGAGGCGATCTCGATCGAGGGCAGCAAGACCTTCGCCGTCGGCCCTGCAATGGCGCCCTGAATGGCAGGTGCTATCGAACCCTCCTTACTTGAGTATTTTCCAGGCGTTTGGCGACGCGTGCAGGGCGGCGTGCTGCGCGTCGAAGCGTGCGCTGGCAGCTGATGAAGCGGCACCGCACAATGTGTGCAATGATCCAGACGTCACTGTGAAGTGGACTGTGCGTGTCCGCATCCTCCAGCGGCCACCCCGGTATTAACGACAAAACAAGATGCAGCATTGGGCGGCAGGGACAGCTGCGCCGGATAAACCACCTGACGGAGCGGTCATCAGCACCGGATTAATCCCGGCCGTATTGGCCAGGCTACTGACGCTTGTTGGGATTTTCATCGCACATGGCTAACGCCTCCAGCATTTACAGGAAGGCTACTTGAAGGCAATCCGCGCCCTAAAAAAAGGTGCTGGTTAAAATTGATCGCGTAACCAAGAAGTTTGACGAAACGATTGCGGTGGACGATGTGTCCCTGGAAATCCATCAGGGTGAAATTTATTTGTAGCAAGTACGGTTCAGGCAAATCAACGCTCTTGCGCATGCTGGCAGGCTTTGAGCGACCGACTGAAGGGCGAATCTACCTTGATAGTGGACATCACTGACATGCCGCCTCCGAGCGGCCAATCAACATGATGTTCAGTCTTCGCGCTGCCGGCGCATGGACAGTGGCCAGACGTTGCTTTGATTAAGCGGAGCCGACTTCCCGCAGTTGAAATCGAAGCTGCCGCCGTAGAAGAAATGCTCAAACTGGTTCATATGAGCCAATACGCCAAACGCAAGCCCCACCAGCTCTCGGGAGCGTGGGCGCGTCTTGCCTTTGGCTCGCTCACTGGCTAAAAGGCCCAAACTGCTGTTGCTGGACGAGCCGATGGGCGGCGTTCGACAAGATTGGCTGGCCCTGCAACTGGAGCTGCGCACGTTGAAATCATCAGCAGGTAGGCGTGACCTGCATCATGGTGACGCCGATGGGGAAGAGGCCGTGACCATGGCCCAACGTATCTCCATCATGCACCTGGGCTGGATGGCTCAAGCGCGACGTCGATCGACCTGTACAAAGCGCGCGCCAGCGGCCCTTGATCTGCGCCGAATTCATTGGCAACGTGGATGCAGTACGACGGCGTCGTAATTGAAGACCAGGAAGGCTACGCGGTCATCCAGTGCCCGGATCTTGCGCAGAACATATACGTCGGCCATGGGATCAGTACCATCGGGTGGACGACAAGACCATCACCTATGCCCTTTATCCGGAGAAGCTGCTGGTGACGACGATAAAACCCGACGCCCGGTATAACTGGTCCGAAGGCAAGGTTCACGACATCGCCCACTTGGGCGGGCACTGGGCGTATTACGTTTGGCAAATTGCCAGTGGCAAGATCGTTCAGGCATTCATGGCCAATGCTGAACGCCAGAGGCGCGCGTCCGACCTGGGATTGGGCTTGGGTATCTTCTGGTGGATGACAGCGGCGTGGTATTGCGCTCATGAGCACTATCAGGCCGCTGATGCCCAGCAACCGCAAATGGTTATCAGCATGCCTTCATATGGCTATGCCTGTTTTTGCGCTGCAGCTTCTCGTCGTGATGGAGATTCAGCTTCCGAAGCAGCGTTGGCAAGTCCACCTACACAATACACCTTCGCCGAGCAGAAGTTCAAGCTGTTGCTGGATCGTGGCGGATCTGCGTGTTGACGATGATGATTGTATCGGCCTCTGGGCTCATTGAAAGTGGCCTTTTTCGGTACGCTGATGCCCCTGTTGATCCGCTTCCCAATGGCCTATGCCATCTCCAAAGCCCGAAAGGAAGCACAGACCGTATTGTTGCTGCTGATCATGATGCCTACCTGGACGGCGATCCTGATCAGGGTTTCCGCTGGATGGGCATCCTGAGCAATAACGGTCTGTTGAATGCGTTTTTGCTTTGGACCGGTCTGATTCAAGAGCCGATAGAAATATTTATTGAACACCAATATCGCTGTGTACATAGGGCTGGTGTACGCCTACCTGCCTTCCATGGTCCTGCCGCTGTTTGCCAACCTGGTCAAGCATGACCAAGAGCACTTGCTCGAAGCCGCCTCGGACCTGGGCTCAAGCACGCTCAACAGCTTCTGGAAAATCACCCTGCCCTGGCCAGGAACAGCATCATCGCCAGCTGTCTGGTGTTCATTCCTGTGGTGGGTGAATTCCTCGTCCCGAACTACTGGGCGGGCCGGAAACCCTGATGATCGGCCGTGTTGTGGCAGGAGTTTTTCCGACGACCGTGACTCGCCTGTCCGCCTCTTGCGCTCGCGGTGGTCCTGCTCGCCATCCTGATCGTGCCCATCGTGCTGCTCGACGCGCTGGCGCCGAGCCAGAAGAGATGGAGCAGGGCGTGAACCATTTTCGGATTTTCAAGACTGATGATGCTGGTGGATGCGTGCTTTGCCGATGCTGATTCTGGTGATCTTCTCGTACAACACCTTTACAAGCTCGTCACTGTCTGGGGTGGATGGTCCATTCATTCGTGTACGCGGGCCTGCTCGACAACAAGCAATTGATGAGGTCGCATCGCCGGTCCTTTGAAATTGCCTGCTACACCGCAGTCGCCGCCGTGATCCTCGGAACCCTGGCCGCCTTTGTCCTGACGCGAGTGACTCGCTTCAAGGGCCGCACGCTGTTTGGTGGTCTGGTAACGGCGCCACTGGTCATGCCGGAGGTGATCACCGGCCTGTCGTTGCTGCTGTTCAGTCGCGATGGCGCGGATACTGGGGTGGCCGCAGGAGCGCGGCCTGATGACGCGATCTGGATCGCCCACGCCGCTTCTGCTCCGCTTATGTAGCGGTGGTGGTTTCGTCACGTCTGCGTGAGTTGGACCTGTCGATCGAGGAAGCGGCCATGGACCTGGGCGCGCGTCCCTGGAAGGTGTTGCCCTGATCACCGTGCCCATGATGGCGCCGTCCCTGGCGGCGCGGCATGATGTCCTTCGCCTTATCGCTGGACGACCTGGTACTCGCCAGTTTGGCTTGCCGGCCCGGCTCGACCCGGTAGCTACCCGCAATGGAGGTTTTCTACGCGGTACGCCTGGGTGGAGCCAGAGATCAACGCCATTGCGAGTCTGATTCTGCTTGACGCCGTCTTCTTCGCCACGTTCCTGGTCTGGTATTTCGGTCGCAGGGCCGAAGCCAACCGCAAAGTCGCGATTCAGGAAGCCATGGAGCAGACCGCGAGCGAATCGTGGAAACAACCGGAACAGAAAATGGCAGAAGCGGATTAGGCAGCCGCAGTTCTATGAACCGCCGCTGGACACGCGTAAAACCCGGTAAGTAAATAGAACGCCACCTTGGATGCAACCGTGGGCGGCTCCGGGTAGTTTTTTGAGGTGATTGGATTAGAGGAGTGAAAACCAACAGAGGGCGATGATTAAAAACAGGATTGAAAACCCCAGGCTTTTTGTAACCAATGAAAACCAGCATTATTGCCAGGCAAGGACGCAGTGTCTCGTCAGACACTCGACCCGTTAAATGGCTCCCCATGTGGATCCCCTGGAAGTGAACCTATCAACAGATCTCTTCATGCGTGCCGATCCCATTTACCCATACTCCATGCCCCAACGCGCAACCAGCGTCAGCGGGACCGCGTGTGCGATTTCGGTACCGACTAAGCGCTTGGTGGCCAGAAAAGGGTACAGGATAAAGAGTGCTTCGTGTGCCTGATGCACAGCGCCAATGGAGGTCAATGCCACCATGGTGCCCAGTATCAACCCCGTCAAGTACCGTCAGCAGATTCAGAGACAACTACGCTGAGGTTATAGCTGCCGCCAGCACGTTTATGGGCAAATTCAAGCAGCCTTTTCTTGAAGAAAACGGCGAGTGCTGTCACCAGCAGAACAAAGCCCAATGTTTGCTTAATACACCGCCACATCGTCTTCAGGGGCATGCAACTACTACAAAAACCACAGCGTCAGCGCCACCGCCGGCACACTACCAGTGTCAGCCAGCCGGTGATGGCCCAGTCAATATTTTTGTTCTTTCGGTGAACCAGTACGCCGCCCGACTTCGTGATAGCCATACCGGTAAATTGCATTACGCCCTGCGGTAGCCAGTTCATTGCAAACGGAACTGGAAAATCGGCTGATAAAGACCGCCACACCTGCATCCCTTCCAGACAAACCCGACAACCAGCACTCCGCAACGACCAATCCAGCACTGTCCAGAATCGGTTGCCGCATCTGCCAGATAAACGCATTCATGAAAAATATGGCCCGCAGCATAGCGACCTTTCTTAATAACCAGTTATATCGATATGGTCTATCTTTATGCTTTTCTCTACTGAAATCAACTGCTCGTCCTGCGCCAGCCATGACTGGTTCAAGACTCATGGCCGCCAGATCGTCCCGCGCCCTCTAGCGCAGTAGATGCACGACCATACCAATAAGCACAGGCCATCAGTACCTGAATGACCCCACGTTTAAAGCTGAAACAAGGCAATAGCCGCTGCAATCGCGATAAGCACCAGCCATCAGATTGCCATTGAACCCTTTGACCAAAGCCCGTGGTTGGTGCAAAAAGATCCTGCCAGATTGAGAATCACCCCAACCGCCCTTATAATCCCGGTGGAGGCAGCCGCGGTCGACTTCAAGTTCGTGGGGTTCGACTCCACTAGCGGGCCGCCAGCGAGGATGAACAGAAACGAAGGCGGGAGACGTGGGAAACCACCGTCACCAGTGTGGGCCGCGGACGGCGCCCGCAAGAAACACATGATCGGCACCGAAAACCTGCAGGACATAAGCACCGATGAAACCGACAAAGGCCACCACCATGATCAGCGGCCCAGGCGTCGTTTCCCCAGCGCCAGACCATCGATCATCTGTGTGGGTGAGCCACCCAAATAACCGGCCCGCACCCTGGTAGACATAGGGAAGCACTGCATGGCCTAAACGTCAGCAACGCGGCCTTGGTAAAGAACCAGCCCATCTGGGTCAAGGTGCCTTCCCAGCCAAAGAGCACAGTCAATACCCCATCGGCGACCGACCACAGTACGGCTTCCCCCTTTCCCAAGAGCCTTCAGCATTGCCACTTTAGACCAGCGAAATCGGGCATGGTCAGGGGATGGGGTGTTGTCGGAATCAATGCCGGGCCGAAGGACTTTTGAGCTGCGCTATGGCCTCCGGTCCTGAAGTTCTCGGGAGCCAGGCGTCCACCGATATCACCGAGCGACGCAGCACCCAGCACGATCAACGGGAACGGGACATTGAACGCAAATATGGCGATGAATGAAGCTGCCGCTATGGCCCACAGCCAATTGTTGTTTAGCGCTCGCGAGCCGATTAGATGGCCAGCCTGTACCACGATGGCCGTCACGGCGGGCTTGATGCCATCGAGAAGCCAGCCACCACAGATATTCGCCAAAGGCGATATACAGCCAGGATAATGCGATCAGGATGAACAGCGAGGGCAACACAAACAGCACACCTGCGATCACGCCTCCCCAGGTTCGATGCATCAGCCAACCAATGTAGATCGCCAACTGCTGCGCCTCGGGTCCTGGAAGCAACATGCAGTAGTTAAGGGCATGTGAAATCCCCTTTCTGAAATCCGGCGCGACCTACCAGCTCCTGGTGCATCAAGCTGATATCTGCCCCGCAGGCCCACCGAAGCTGATGAAACCTCTGATTCCAACCCGGAAGACCGGATTCCTGCACGGAAACTGATGGCGTCAAAGCCATGGCAGCTCCTGTTCAACGGCTGGAGGTGCGTCACTAATGGGGATGTTCCTTTTTCACACGCTTGACAGCGTGGAGCAATAGCCTTCAGGGGAAACGGATTCGCGTAAGGCCGCCAGTATACGTTCGATGCCGGCGGGTTTCTTGTGCCGCAGCTCAATGGCATCTTATTGGCGAGCCTGCTTATTGACTGAACCCGACCAAACAATTTGACATTTATCAAGGAAGGAATTCAGCTGTCTAATGACCTATATGTTTAGCCATTCGAGCCAACGGGGACAGTCTCAACTAGCCTCTCTTTATTGCAAGAAAAAGAACCCTCGGGACAAGCATCGAACTCCGGGTTCTATCATTCACAACTCGCGCTTAATAGCGCCCTTGAAGAGCGATGACTCATGAGCCTATTCCGCACATTGACCGTTGGTGCCATCGGCCTACTACTGGTCAGTGGCTGCGCTTATCTTCGCCTCACGAGGTTCCAGAAAAAGGACAATTTTCCGGTTTTATTATTCCGATTGCAACAGGGTTCGCCAACCGACCTTGCCCAGCGGTCGAACGGTTTGTGAGTTGGGTAGCGCCCAGTTTTAAACCTTCGGCTTACTCTGTTGTTGTTTTTCGCCAACTCGAATTGTACCCAGCTCCCAAACCGAATGAACGCGTGAGCATGCAGGACGTTTGCAGTCATTGCAGTCGTTCGCCAGCTCTAGCGTAAAAACCGCTTTGGCTCAAAAGTACCGCATCGTAGCGACCCTAAAGACGCCTGCAGGTTCTCGCGCAATGATCTTGCGCTCGGCCATCACCGGAGTAACTCCTCCAACGAAGGCATGCATTGGTACGAAGTGGTACCTGTGGCTGCTGTGGTAGGCGGTGTCACTCCATTTCTGGAGGTGGAGTGATGAAGATCCAACTGTCATCATGCAGCTCTGGATGCAACGACAGGTGCTCCCTTGGTGAAGGCGGTGCGAAAGGTGTTGGTAAAACCCTCGAAATAATCGCCAGGCTGTGAGTGCAGATGACTTCAAAGCCGCGATCAAGATTGTCACTGATGATATGA
>NZ_JBRIIP010000008.1:0-5587 GCF_052976945.1 Pseudomonas sp. GG8 | reverse complement strand
TCTCCGGCGTATCCTTGAGGCCGCGTCCCGGCGGATCGACAAACTACTACGAGAGGGCGGGACATTTGGCCCGTTGACCAGACAAATTTCTATGACGTCGGCTCCGGCATTTGATCAATTTTCAGGCAAGTATTCCGTTCTATCTGGAACGGACGACATCGCCACTATGGTCTCGCTGGCACAGGTTATCCCGCTGGACGGCTGGCTGGTCTGAACAACTACCGTGACCGCCTACGACGACACCGACCGCGGGGCAAGACCATCCTCACCGAAGGCTATAACGCCGATTTCTGGCTGATGCCGTACAACTCGACGCCCAACAATCTTTAAAGCTAAACGAGGATACATACAACATGCTCGACGCCGGCCAACAACCTCAGCATCTCGGAAGCTGGGGGTATGCACAGTACATCAGTTACGACGGCGGACGCTATAAGCTCGACAACGGCGACCTTGCCTCAGCGTGACCAGCGCCACCGACCTGGGACCGGCCCAGACCGTCTTGATTGACTCCGGACAGTTGTCGCCCCGCGCCATCAACGGCAACACTTTGACCGTAGCATCAACAGAACAGCGACCATTCCGGCGGCGCCGCGTTGACGCGCTACGACTACGCGGAGCTGGTCGCCCAGGCTTCTGCTGGACATTGCGAAGCTCCGAGCAACTTCCGTAACCGGGACATGGGGTCGGGCGGGAGTATCGGCAGCGGGGAAACGTCGATGACGGTGGTGGAGGGAGAAGTCCGGTCGGCGCTGATGACTCTGGACGACTACCGGGTGACGGGAACCGACAACGGGGTGATCTTCTAATGGCTCAGCAATTGGGACAAAAATCACGATAACCGGCCCGGTCTTTGACGGCTCCGGCCTCCGGGTTATGAGAGGTCGCAAACCGTGAGCTCCGAGACCTGGCCGTCTTTGAAGGCGCGAATAAAGTCTCCGATGAGCTATGGGGACCGCCGGCCCATCTACTCTGGCCATCTAAACCGGCAGACCGCCACGGCGCCGACACCCGAGTCCTGAAGCAGTTAGGTGGGCAACCGAGTAGAACGACAACGAGGCTATCGTTGACGCGTTCTACAACAGCAAAAGCGGCAAACGGCTATCCTACGCCTCAAAGATTAGAACAAAAGTATGGCATGTTCGCTAAAATCGCCCAAGGAGATCAACGCAACAAGGGCGAGCTGCTCCATAAATATGTGGGCGACGCTCTGATAGAGGCTTTGGATCGACGAGTAGGAGACATGGACAGGACTGAACATTCTTCTATCGACCATAACCGACCCGGCTTCACGGCGGCCATACGGGCCGAGCCTCTGGCGCTGTCCGGTACTCCAGGTCCTCGCCTACTCGGTACGAAGCCGGACTGACGGCTGGCAGACGTTGTCCGATACGGCTCCGCGACCGGCGTTTATCATCAGGTCATACTTCCGCCTCCAGGCATCGGTGGATGTCCGGAGAACATCGAGCTTGACCTGTGGGACGCGATGGTGGAGGTTAACACGAACTTCCGCTCGGACGCCAACCTTAACAGGAAATTGCACCAACAAACGGTCGGCGCCGCCACGGTCGCAACTTCTGGATATGGGCGGCGGCTTGTATGGACGGCGACGACACCTTTTGATATTTAGCTAATGGAAGAGATTAAGATCTTCGCCTTAACGGAGGGCCAATGGCAAAGGGTCGGACTCAGTAAACGATATTAGTTACCGCATAGACCTCTCCGGAGATGTGGCGACGATGGATCACGCCAGCTTCACCCGCGGGAGTTGTTGGATTAAACAGCCTGACACCTCGGCCCATGAGCGGATAATGGGATTATCGGACGGGAATCTGGCTGTCATCCTCGTTAAGCGGCTCGACCAGACAACACGCCGCTTTTAAAGGGCTCCCGACCACCGACCGGGTATTGACCTGGGCATTTAGACCGCGGCGATGTGGCCGCCTGTCTGGTACCAAAACAGATGAACTATAACGGCAGCCGAGGCGCGGACGGATCGCTGTCGTTCTCATCGTTACAGGCCAACGGGGTCGCTCTGGATTACGGAAGCTCACTGACCACCCGGCAAAGAGACCCACACCTCGGCTGCTGTTTCCACTCGCGGGACGATGGAGCGACAACTGGCTACGGCCTGGTCGGACGTCCTTGAGCGACCACCGACGTTGATTCGGGAACAGCGACCGTAAGCATCGAACAAGTACAGCGATAACGTGACATTCGCGACGACCGTGTCTTTCGTGGCGGTCTCCGCCGCGGCGGCTCCGACCAGCTCAAGGTAACTCTCAAGCGGGGCGATATCAATGCTCCAGGGTATCGACCTCCGCCGCGTACGATTCCAGTATCATTGTTCATGGTGACCCGGAGAGGCACCCTCCGAGTAAATGTGTAGATCTAAACACATGAAAATAGGACGTATCCGGCCTCGATCTTCCTGTCCCTGGTCATCCTTGGAGGCGCTGCTCGGGGCCGGGATATTTCTAGAATGATGTCGCGACCGGGACATCGGTGGGCGGTCTCATCGCCCTATCCATGAAGATTCTGGAGTCTGACTGATGGGGTTTTTATGCCGGCTGAATCTTCACCGATGGAGGGCGGCGGCATCGTCCGACCGGATATGCCGAAGGTGCGCCCTGCATGAAAGGCTGATGTATTCAACGAGACCGGCGCCAATTGGGAGAGGGTAGCGTGAAGCCTCTAAAATTCCGGTCTGGGCGTCCGTTCCGGTGGTGGTCATCATCATCGGTTTGATCGGCTGGGTCGTGACGCTCCGCGGGAATATCGACGCCGCCCTGGACAGCATCGAGCAATTAAAGGCGGAATACGGGCCGGCCATTGAGTCTATCCGGGACCGAGACTCAACACCGAGATGGCCGATAAAGTATCCGATGTGGTAACCCGTCAGGCGGTGACGAATGAGATGAGGCAGAAACCGATGCCGAATCATGAAGGATTCGCGGATGTCCTGCGGCAGCTTGGCGAGGCTGAGTTGTTGATAACGGAGCGCCGACAATTAAGGGGCATACGGGAAATGATAATGGCATCAACCGACCCGCCGGCCCGGACTATTGGAAGCTGGCGAGTTGTGCCGAGGCGTGGAGTTTGCCAGATATATCCGCGGCTGGCGGACGAATCTCGTCAACCGATTTCGAGCAATGTTCGAATAATCCCACAATGAGCATAGAACTTCACCGAGGAGCGGACAAGATCGCCTGAGTGTTTTCATTTCACACCGGGACGATTGTGCTTTGATGGAGAGTCGGGGAGAGGCATCGGATACCGCCCGACCGCGACCCGGTAATCGAGTTGAACAAAAGGATAATGGGACCGCTGAGAATATATGGACACCTCGACCAAATCCAGGAGGCATCAATCCTAAGAAACAGGTACGGAATGACTGTGGCGATCGACGACTCCGGCGGAAGCGCCGGACGATTAGTAACGACCTAACGTCGATTGATTTCGCCACACCACCGGGAAGAATCCGATATTCACGGATTGGACAAGAGCGCCCGTGAGCGTCTGCTACTGCTGGCCGATTTCACAGTATCGCCGCGATTCCAGCGATTGTTCCTCGAATATGAGCCATGCCAGTCTTCTCCAGCCACACCGACCACGTGGGTCGCCGTTCCCGCTCCTTGGACAATCTTCACAGTATTCTGGCAGGGGAGCTATTTTTTACGGATTATGCACTTTCTAAAAGTGAGAATTGACATGGTTGGCGCGGGCACATGGCCAGTGGTGCAGTCCCAACATGGGCATAAAGTGATAGCCACCAACGGGACGAAGCCCAAGAAGGGCTTTCAAGTCCAGAGCGGACGGCGCGGGTTACGTTTGAGGGAACCGACTATGATGGGGCGGAGGATTTGAACTTGAAGTCTAACGTTACAGCTTGGCCAGTTGATTCGCCCTCCGGGAAGCCGCCGAAGGCAAGGACCGGAAGGTATGGCTCGGTTATTCGGCGAGAACGTCCTGATGGAGTGGAACCTGGAGGACGGGATGAGGCCGGAGTGCACCCAGCTCGGGGACGGGATGATGGCTCTGCCGCTGGACCTGGCCGATCTGGTGGTCCGACATTCGGGTGGAGGCGGTCGCGGCGGATACACCGGCCCCTTTCGGCCGAGACGTCCAGGGCAGTTCAGCACGTTGGCGGCGGCGTCGCCGACCTGCTCGGCCGGCCGATCGAGTCCTGCCGGCTTTGGAGGACCAGGTTTTGTCGATGGTGGCCTGCCAACGGATATGGCCACCAGGTGGCCTTGATGGCCGAAGATGAGGCTGGCCGAGATGATTGCGATGGTCCAGGAAGGGAAACCCGAAGAGACTAATGGCTAACGAAGTCGAGTCAAAACCGCCGAGCCAACAAGTTCAGAACCCTGAAGCTGGAATCGGGAAGGTCTGAAGCCGGCTCCAGAAGATGAAGAACTGGTCGCAAACCGGACAGGCCATCGGGCTGGGCATGGTAGCGATGGGCACCGGCACCATGGAGGTTGTGGCTAAAACGACAAGACAGGGCTAACCGGACCGAACACCGGAAGTTGGGCAACGCCGCCGGAATGTCCGAGAAAGAGATTCGGGACATGGCTAAACTCACCGTTAACCGTCCGCTGGACTCCGCCCTGGAACTGATGAAATTCGGCGCCCGGCAAGAGACTGGAAAGCGCCGAGATACTGTCAAGAAATATGCCAGTTTCTGGGACACCGTTGGGGGAATCCACCCGGACTACACGCTAAGAGGCCATGGCAAAGTCCGGGGCAGCATCAGGTTGTGGGTGTGGAGTTAGGGAACGAGAAAGAATTGCTCGGAGCCTTAGGGGCTTATTTCAAAGTGCCCGGAGTCGGTCCGAGCTTCCTCGACGGCATCTAAAAATGGCGCCGGAAATGGCCGACATGGGTGTCTCGGTTAATGACGCGGCGATTATTATGACCGCGATGGAGCGGGAGTTAGGTCTGACCGCCCGGACTGCCCAGGAACGAATTCAAGGAAGCGCTGGAACAATCGGAGGCCAGGTTGCTCGCCGGAGTGCTGGAACAGCTAGGATTAAGCGAGGAACAACTAGCGACCTACGAGGCCAAACTCGGAGAATCTACGGCGTCATTAAGGAAAACGCCAACGCCCACACCAGTACCGAAACGGTCATGGATAAGCTGAAGTCAGCGCGAATGTCGGATTCACATTTGCAAATAGCGCGTACATGGAGAAGGCATCCGTGTTGGCTCCGATATTCCGATTGGCGGCGGGGCCGATAATGGCCGGGTTCTTCACATCACGGGATTGATGACGCCGATCCTCCACGGCACAAAATTAGCTTTTATCGGACTGAATCTCTGACCATTACGGCCCGAATGACATTTTTAATAATCGGGATCGGCCTTGCTATCGCCGCCGGCTTTGTGATCTGGAAGAACTGGGACAAGGTAATGATATTGCTACGGCGGATCTTTAAAATGCCGAAGGGGAAGTTTAAGATTGATTTATTATCCGGGAGATTGTTTAAGAAGGTTTTTCCGGATTAACAGAATCTCTCAACTTCAAGTTGGGCTGGATACTCCCGGCGGGGCCGTTGATAAAGGCCATCTACTAAAGGATATG
>NZ_JBRIIP010000007.1:0-8846 GCF_052976945.1 Pseudomonas sp. GG8 | reverse complement strand
TATCGGCCTTCTTCGTATCGCGTAGACAGTTATGGTGACGGTATTGAGAGCTTGTCGTCCTCTACTTTGCCCTCACAGCAACCCAAAGATCAAGGAATCTCCCGACGTCCTCAGAAAATAGCTGAGACGGCAGAGAAACTATACCGCTGACAGATCCATTCACTGTCTCGAAAATTCTAACTCGGTCGGCTTGACGATTGGCCTGCCGTCCTGATACGTACGGCCCCGAACGGCCACTTCCCGCGGGCTATGCCGAGGCTGAGGCTTCCCCCGCCGTGGTCGCGCCCTCACACGCTCCAGGATCGCGGTGCCGAGCGCGGGCGGCAAGGCCAGGAAACCTTCTGCGTCCGCTGTCGAAAGACGATCCCCTCGTCCTGGAGGTTCCAGGAGTCGAGAATCTCGTCGCGAAGATTTCGGAACGCCTGCCGCAGTTGCTCAGGGAAATTGCGACCCGCGAGTTGCTGGAGGTCAAGAAACGTCCGCAGATCGACGTCCAGACCCGCTCGATGTAGATGCCCTCGTACTCCGGCTGGGCGATTGCCAGATGGCCCGCCGCCGCTGGATTATATACGGCCTGATGCCGTTCTTCAGTTGCTCCAGCTTCAGACCGTTGACCAGGCAGGAACCGTGCGGTCGAGAAGGGTCAGCGCAGCCGACCAGGTCAACGCCCCGTCCGATCCCCGCGTTATCGCGTAACTCGAGGCCAATTCTTCATCGCCAGCTTGGGGTTGGAGGAGCTGTTAAGACCGATCCGCAGGTCAAACGTCCGCGTGCCGGTGCGAGTCTTGAAGACGTCGTGCGACTTGTTACTCGCCGCGTTGAAGAACCCGTTCAGAGTGACATCCCAGGTCGGAATACCCGGTGATCCGTTCCCGCGCCGACTTTGTTGGCCGGTGGTCTCGACTAACTCCTGCGCGATGTTGATCCCGTAGTCTCCGATATCATTGGAGATGTCTCGTACCGTCCCGCCGGAGTCATTACGGCTGAGAAAGATAACATCGCCCTTAGTCCTGTCTGCTTCAAGGATCTCGGCCTCCTATGCCCTGGTGAATGCTATCGCGTACGTTATTGATCCAGAGGATGCGTCCACAACCCGCTGCCGAAGAATATAGATTCAGTGTCCCGGTGAACTCGACCCTGGCGGCTCCGATCCCGTCAGATGCGGAAGACGGTTGCCGACGATACGTCCGTCCAGGTCGAATTATCCGTGGAGTGCTGGACGTTAAAATGCCAGCGGGCGTTCCCGCCGACGGCACTGAGGGCAGTGACCTGGTAAATTCGCCACCCGCCAGAGCTGCTTGATGCCGAGTTATTCACCGATGATCCCGACGTGGACGCCGTGATCGGTTCGGTGTGGCTGGTCGAAGCTGATCCCGAACTCTGGGCCGGAACCGTTAACCCGAGAACGTCCACGTTTGCCGTTATCGCGGAACCGGGAGACCGCCGCCACAGAGTACGTCGCCTCCTTGGATACCAGCCACCGAGAGATAGCCTTCAATGACCCCATCGGGACGGATACCTCCTGGTCTGCCGTTCGGGAGCTTCCCGGAATTGGAAGTCCAGACCGCGTGTTGCCGCAGGACGGCATTCTGTCGAGGGCCGAGTTCTCACGCTTATCTCCCTCCACGATCCCGATGAGCCGCTTCTTCGCCGATACGTCCAGCGTGGACGTCCAGCGTCGCGGAGTTCATTGCTGTCGCCCCACGACAGCGAGGGTGACCCAGGGCGACGCGGCAGTATCCCTCGACGTGACCGGACACCAAGCCGTTTACCTTCCGGTGCTCTACCTCCCGCGATTACGCCTGTACGGCGTTCCTGGTGCGTCTAGGGCGTGATCGTGACCTCGCCGTATACCGTCGTATGAAGGCAGCGGTGCGGAATACTCCCCGCTCATGTTGGTGTATCCGACTGTCGCGGGGCCGAGGCTGTATCCGCAGCATTACAAGTCTGCGTCCGACCGGAGTTGGGTGTTGAGAGTGCCCGAACGATCGCGTCCCAGACCGGCAAGCTCTATGCTCTCGCCGGGCGTTTTCCGGCGAATCCTCATCCGAAAATATGCCCGACGGGCGGCGTCATCCGACCAGGATCAAGCGTCTCGAAATCGGTCCTCCTGCACCTGACTTACCAGAACGCCAAAGACCGGCGTCCCTGAGATCGCCAGCGGCTCCCCGCGATAGACCGCTACGAACGCCGGGTCTGAGATCGCCGCCGAAAGCGCGTATCGATCTCACAGATGCCTCTGATCGACTCATGCGTTAAATGCCTCGGAAATTGCCGCGAGAGAATGTCATCCTCGTAGAGCTTGGGGTTGTTGTTGATATGATCGTAGACGTTGCCGAAGATCCGGTTGACCTGGGAACCCTGGCCTGGGGCGATTCCGCTTGCAGATCCCCTCGACCCAGGACGAATAGATCAGGTTCTGTCGACCTTCCTGCTGCTCCCCCGCCGCGATGATCAACGCTATCCCGTATGGTTGCGGCTCCTACGTGGCGACGCAGCTCTCCGATGGGCCCGTTCCGTGGCCGGGATGTAGCTGGTCGAGGACTTTGTTGGGCTAGCCGATCATCACCAGATCGAGCAAGCCCCGGTTAGTCACCTGACAGGTCCTGGAGAAGATACTTGGAGCACAGCAAGGTCTGAACGTACGTAGTCTTGGGCGAACTGGAAAAACCACCCGTTAGACGTTTGCAACGCGGTACTGGGCCGGGAGATCGCCGATGAGACTGAATCTCGCCCTCGGCTGATGTGATCGCCGCGCTACCGGAACCGATGGTAAAGACCACCAGGTCGCGGTCGCGGAATACGATCTTGGAGAGATCGAGGCAGGCTGAACGAAGGCTCTTTGGGTAGTCATACCGGTGACCATTTCACCGCCGCTATGCGTGGCTGCTCCACCGTTAACTCCTCGCTCGACCGTCAGAGTGTTCCCGCTGATCGCCGTGATATATAGCTGCTCCAGCAGAATGAGGATTACCTGGGCTGGCCCCAGATCGGCGGCAGATGTGACCGACGCGGATGTTGCTGTAGTAGACGCTATGGCGTCGGAGGTAGTTACGTTGACCGTGTCGGACGTGTAGACCGACTCCGCGATGATCGCCAGGGTTTGCTCGCCCTCATCGAGCCCTTGGTAGTGTCCTCGTTCAGCTCCAAAACCGTCTTGGGTGTGAAGTTGTTGAGCAGAACCAGAAGTCGGCGTTATATCCCTCGGCGAATGTCTCCGAGAGGATCACCCGGTCTGTAGATAGGCAGTGACGGTGGTAGGCGAGATCGGCGAGGTCCAGCGGTATGTCACCCGACTGTGCTGACCGTTGACGATAGGTCACCCGGTCGGTTGCGGTCATGTACTGGGGCGACTGCCGGAGAGCGCCGGAAAGAATATCGTAATATGGTGTCTCGGTATGTGGCCCGAACATCCCACCCCCGCGGTGACGAATCCTGCGGCTGGAAGTACTCCAGGATACGCCGGATACCCGCCATCCTCGGTCCAGCCAGACGAGTAGGACGTACCCGCGAGGTCATCCCGCCGGTTGGTCGGAGGGTCGCGTAGGTGTGGCGGGGGCCGAACTACTTGTTCTCCTCGGTCTCGGACTGCTTATTCGCCGCTGTGTTCCTGATCTTGAAGTAATCGGGATACCGTTTGAGGGTCGCAGCCGGACATCGTAGGTTTTCCGGCCTCGTGAGCCTCCCCGGTTGCCCAGAGGTGACGTTCTGGACAGATTCACCTGGAGATATTTTTTCTCCTCGAAGATGGTCCAGGAATACAGATCTGTCTTGACTATGTCAAAATCACCTGGGAACTTGCTCCATTAGAAGATCATGCCTCAGAAAGCTGGGCGCGGAGTCCCTGGGGTAGGTAAGACAGGGATACTCCGTACCAACAGATTAACCGCCCTCGGCGGCTGAATATTGAACGCTGCCGCCAGAGCCCGACCTCGCCGTCAGCCGACGTGAGGCGAAGAAACCGACCTGACAATTTTCCATGTATAGGCTGTAGTTCCGACGGGATCGTGAATCCGACCCGGTCGAAAATGTAGTACTGCCGGAAGTCGCCGAAGATGGCGATCTTCTCGGTGCTGGTGATGGTTCCCGCCAATGCACTAAGAACATCGGTGTTCAGAAAGACTGGCAGACAGGATGAACGCCGCCGGAGCCGTAGTGATGTTGGCGATCCCCGACGCCGTTCCCGGTAACCTGGATTTGGTTGATGAGGCTGTTGATTGCGCTCCCAGATGACCCAGGTGCTATTGGCCCGGTGCTGCGCCTCCAGGGCGTAGAACGTGCCGATGAGGTCGGCGACGAAGTTGAGGTCGATCCGAAGATGGTATCCGAGGAACGCTGGAGTCGGACATGATCCCGGCGTACTGCGTGGTGTTATTACCGCCGATGATGCAGACTGGTCAGGTCCACCGACTGCTGCGAGGATGCCGAGGTCGAACGCCGGGAGGTTGATCGCCGAGTCGTCCTGCAGAAGCTCCCTGGTTACCTTGACCAGCCCGCCGGATTTCTCCAGCGCGAAGGCGACCTGCCCGACGGTCGGGGTCTGGTCGCTGTACGGGCCTCCTCCGCGATCGCCGCCAGGTGGCGCTGCAGATCATCGGCAGATCACCGTCTTTGGAGCTGACGCGGATCACAGTGCAGAGGGGCCGAAGCTGCGACCTGGGACTCCTGGGTCTCGAATTACCTGGTTGAAGAAATTGCTCAGGACGAAGAACCCGCCCTCGGCGTCGGTCTCCTCCTGCATGGCCTTAACCGAATCTGCCGATGCCGTCTTCCAGAAGGCGCATTTCGGCATATCGACTTGACGAACGTGTCGACCTGGAACCGGGCCTCGTCCTTCTGGGTCTGAGCAGATCTTGCTAGCCAACCACCATGGGTACGAGAGATCACGGAAGTTCCTTAACAAGCGAGGACGGCTTATATGACGACTTGGTGCTGGCGGTCGTGTCGTTCGGGTCGTATCCGCGAAGTCCTTGTGGCTATGGAGCGGTCTTGACGGGTCGGTTGAACTGACCCTGAGCACCAGACTGACTCGCTGCCTAGTAGATCTTGTAGGGCCTCTCAGTGTTGGTCTGCGCGTCACGGACAGTCCACAGAACTGCTCGACGTTGCCCGTCAGTGAGGCCTCGGCCTCAAGGAGAGCGTTGGCTTCTTTTTCTGGTTTGGTGCATACACGAAATCCTTACTCCTCTTCTGGTTGTGTATTCCATGCAGGGCGAGCTTGAGCATTTGTAGGCACAGGAATAGCTCTGCCATCTTCAAGACAGCCTCTGGGGCCGTGTAGGAGGCGGCTACGTCCGGTGCGTCCTCGGTGTCTGCTTGGGGGCCTGGCAAGAAATAGGATGCCGTCGTGATCGGTGCAGAACGACCTGGCCTCAGGGTCTCGCTCCAGCAACCGAACGGCAGGCGGTATGAATTCAGATTTCACAATCGCCGGTTTCCTTATCTCGCAAATAATATCTAAGCGGCCGGTAAGGAATGGTCTCGGTGCTGGTTAGGAACATGTCGAACTGACCAGGCTCCCATCCTGCAAGCGTGGAAGTTCGGATAGGGCTTTAAAGATCGGGAAGATCGGCAGACCGTAGCTCGGAGGGCTTGCGAGCCTCGCGGAGATGCCGCGCCAGGTGGTTGTCGAGACCCCGCATAGGTCGGTCTCCGGTATCGCCGTCTTGCGGGCGTTGAGGTTCGCCAGGGCAGTCATGATGGCCCTGACGTTCGCCGCCACCGCCTCGACCGTTCCGAGCGATCTGATGGTGTAGATATTTGTAGCTTGACTTGAGTTCGGGATGCACCCTCGATCTCCCCGGAATAGAGCCGCTCGGAGGATCGCCGCGCCGCCCTTGATCCGACCCGCCATCAGGCTACCGTCCCAGGCGTCCTGGACCCATGCCGTCAGGTGAGATGCTATCGCGCCTCTCTCGGCGGTCTTCGCTACCGTCGAGGTCGATGGTGACAATCCTCGGATGACCGACGAGACCTCGACCCAGTCCAGATTCGCGATGCGCCGGATCACGGTAGAACGTTCGCTGCTGCCTGGCAGGCGTCGGAGTCCTTCGGGATGTTGAAGCCGATGCTCACTTCGCGGACGTAGTCGCCTGCGACATTGCTGTAGGCGTCCCGGCCCGCTTCGGTGTAGATGTTGAATTGCATCCGCGTGAACGGCCAGGGTGCTCATTCGCCCCTTCGATGTATTTGGGCTGGGCGAAGATGACCTTGCCGACCAGGCTTCCCTGGGTCGTGACCTGATAGGACTGGGATCGGGAGGTTCTCGCGGATGGACTTGTCGAACGCGGTCGGCTCTACTATGTCCCCGTCCGCGTTGATGACCAAGATCGTGTTCGTATACGCCTCGACTATGCCTTCGGCCTGGCCGATGGCCTTGGCGGTACTGGCGATGGTCTTGTGAAGAATATGGCCTGCTCCTCCGGCTTGAATCCCCTGGAAATCAGGATCCAGTTCAGCGTCCCGTTCGGGTGGTCGTCTATGTTCGCGGCTGCTTCCGTTGTGTAGATTTGACCGTGCCGCTCAGGCGCAGGTCCGACCGTATGCGTCGCCCCCAGGGACCCGCTGGTCTGTGCAGGGACGGGTCACCGACAAGCATCATCGCCCCTGGACGTAGAAAAATCCCTGCTCCTTGTGGACCCCGACCGTGGTCTGGTTCTGCGTCCTCATGATCTCGGTGCGGGCGATCCCGCCGCGCCCGGTTCTCGGTCTCGGTCAGAAGAGAGCGGATGCCTGGGAATTTGTCGTCCGGTACTTGCCGCGGACTCCGTGACCGTGTGACCCCGTTCTATCCCGATCTGTACCGCTTTGCCGATGGCCTTGTTGGTTGTCCGGTGAACGATGGGCCCGTGTTGGAGCTTGTACCGAGGCCTAGCCAGGGCAGAGTTTGGTCCAGTCCAGGGTTCCGCCTGATGTAGTTGATGATCCCGAACGTCTTCTTGGAAACCTTCCGACTGCGCTGCAAGGATTCGCGACAGGTTGCCCGTCTCGATGGGCGGCGAAGTATCACAAACACCCAATGGATAGTCCTTGAAGACCTCGGTCTGACGCCCAGTGTAACACCAGGATGCCGTCTACGCGGTTCCTGATACCTCGGAAGTGGGTTAAGACCTTGGCAGCCAGTTGGTCCGTCTCCTCCTTCGCGGTCCTCGATCAACTGCCGCCGGGTATTCCAAACGCAGGAAGACGAAGCTGGGCTCAGGAACGCCAGCGTCTGCTCGACCGGAGCTGCTTCGACCGCGATTGGTGCGGTAAGGCCTTCGAAGATCCAACACCGACGACGGGACGCGACGTACCGCGCCGTCCGATACCCCATCGAATCCCAACTCCTCCCGCGTCTCGTTGAGGGTGAGGATACCGCCGAAGGCCGTCGACCGTGGTTGGTCGCTCCTGGTTCATCAAGGACGCCATAGCGGCCGCCGACCGCGAGGGTCTCGTTGCCGGTGTCGAACAGGTTGCGGTTGAAGTATCGGAGGATGCGGGCGAAGATCAGCTGCAGGGTCTCGGAGTGGAACGCCAAGCGCTCCCGGTAGTTGGAGAACGTGGAACGCTGAAGGCCGACATTCAGCCGATCAGGATGGGCCGGAGAAACCGAAGACCGCGCAGATGCGGGACTCGGTCAGGTTGTGCAGACCGGTACAGCTCATGTCCTTCGGAGAGTTGGACATGGGCTGGTATCGGCGCAGTAGAGGATGGCGATGCGGTGGAAGTTGTTGACGCAACTGAGCAAGACCGTGACCGGATCGTCGACGCCTCCTCCTGGGAGGTCAGTAGGCGCTTGATCTTCAGCAGTCCAGATGGGACGCCAGCGTTTTGAAAACTCGCTTCGCGAAGTCGGAATGTTCAGGTCGAGGTTCGATGCGGGACGACCACCTTGAGCGGGACTGAGGCAGTAGAGATCGCCGCTCGGATGCGGGAGTGTTGGTGGAGAATCTCGCGGACGTCAACGCTGTATTCTTTACCGCCGACAGTGTAGACGTAGCTCGACGCCCCGTAGTCCCCAGGCAAATGGCAGCGCGGATCGGGCCGAATAGGTAGATGGCTGAGACCTGGTAGTTCCGCGCCCGCTCCTTGATGGCGTAGGCGTTGCCTGCGAAGATCAGGAACGTGAAGAATCGTTCGATAAACGAATACAAGTTTCGCTGTATGGGTTGGGCTTGGTGGTCAGGTCGTAGAGGGAGCCGGCAGACGAACAGGTGCGAGATCGGTTGAAGGACCGGACCATAGTACCGGGGCGTGGCTGCAGAGGTTGCTAGCTCGCGGATGCAGGCGTGAACGATCTCGTTCTTGGGATTGACCCTCGGAGGCGAAGTTCTCGTAGTTGGCGTCAGGATACGAGAGCGCGAGCACGCGAGAATGTTGAGCGGACGGTGGTCGAAATTCCGCTTGCTTGCGGAACAGCGTGTCCCAGGAGACGAGAAAAGCGACCTCCCCGGCGTTCGGGCTTGCGCCTCGGACAGCGGCCACCGGATTCCCGGCTCCAGGGAATATCAGCGCCGCGTGGCGATGGGGAAATTCACCTCGTTGCGAGACCAGCCCGGGAACAACAACAGCCATTGCAGTACGGCCTTCTCGGCGGCTTACCGACCCTGAAGATCGGAGTTCCTAGATGCTACCGGGGTCCCGCCAACCCCGCAGAGCCCGTCCGGAATGATCGCAAGGGGCCAGCGCAACAGCGAGAGTCCTCGCTTCCAGTCCATGCTGGCGCCGAGTACCGGACGCCCGTCCGCGTGTACTCGTAGGCGAAGACGTACGAACTGGGAGACGACAGCACCCTGCGGATACGACCTGCCCATCTGGATCGCCATCGAGAAACCCTCATGAGCTTCTGCTTAGACGAGGAGGAG
>NZ_JBRIIP010000006.1:0-14180 GCF_052976945.1 Pseudomonas sp. GG8 | reverse complement strand
ACGATCACATGAGAGACTTTTCCCGCATCCAGGCTGGCAACACCAATGCGCGCGCCGTACTTGGGCGTGGAGTTCTTCAAATTGCAGATTCATCATGACCTCTCGGGGGGCGGGGGTTTCATGGGTCTGTGGTGGTGCGGGAGGGGTGAGTTGCAAACGGTGATTACCAGGAAGTACAGGGAGGGGCAGGGGCCGCGTGGTGCAATGACATTGAGCGATTGACGTGGGCAGCTCACTTTGCCTAGTGTCCGCGCATTGATTTTTTGCAGGTGTCCATGACAAACGATGACCGTATCAAACTCGAATCCGGCTGGAAGCACGCGTTGCGTGAGGAATTCGAAAAACCGTATATGAACGAACTGCGTGAGTTCTTGCGCCAGGAGCACACCGCAGGCAAGGAAATCTATCCACCGGGCCCGATCGTCTGGATGCGGCTTGAACTCGACGCCGCTGGACAAGGTCAAGGTGGTGATCCTTGGCCAGGATCCGTACCACGGCCCAGGTCAGGCCGGGTGGCTGCTGCTCTCGGTGCAGCCAGGCGTTGCCCGGCAAGCGCCATCGCTGGTCAATATCTGAAAAAGCTTTCAAGCGTGACCTCGAACATCGACATCGCCAATCACGGCTGCTTGCAGTCCTGGGCCGATCAGGGCGTGCTGCTGCTCAACACCACCATGACCGTCGAACGCGCGAACGCTGCTTAACAGCAGGAGAGCTGGCAGATCTTCACCGATAAGGTGATTGAGGTCATCAGCGAACGTCAGCCGCTGACCGTGGTGTTTATGCTGTGGGGTGCTCATGCCCAAAGCAAACAGAAACTGATCGACGCCAGCAAACGCCTGGTACTGACCTCGGTACACCCCTCGCCGCTGTCCGCCTACAAAGGCTTTCTCGGCAACGGACGCTTAGCGCGCCAAAGCCAGTTGCTGACCAAAATAAAGTGACCCGATTGACTGGAGATTGCCGGCGAGCTTGACCTGAATGCCAGTGGCGGGCGTCCTGACTACTTCGCGAATGAATTCGTTCCCACAGAAAATAGCGGGCTGCGTCGCAGAACGGTCGGCTCCGGTCTCTACTTCAGCCCGCTTATCCCAGTGCCGAACGGGCGAGGGTTCGGGCGAAGAACGGTCTGTCGAACAGCAGGCGCATGACCTGCATTGCCGTGACCAGCGGCACCGACAGACGTCAGGCGTCAGCTCGTTGGGCAATGCGCCCCGGCATGTCATTGCCAGGGTTAATGAAGCGCGTGCGGGGACTGGTCATCACGCTCCGGGGCAGGCCAGCGGCGAGGGCGGCGATCAGCATGAGTGGACGTGCGGTGTCTGCACGGCGATCTTCAGGCCAATAAACGACGGCGCCCGCCGAAAGAACGAACGATTGAAATGGCAGCCCAGGCCGCTTCCGATCAGCCATTGGCCGATCTGGCTGCCGCCTTGCGGTAGACCCGGATGTCCAGTCCCAGGTGATGGCAAGGCGCTCGAGCAGTAGCGGCCCGAACAGCCATGGATTGAACTGTCGGCCTGCAAGAGCCACGCCAGCGATACGCGGCCTTGCCGGAAACAGCACCAGCAGCCGGGACCAGTCAACGGCTGCCGGATTCGATGCAGGCGCACCGTCGCCCAGCAAGAATCTGAACAGTGAAGAACGCCTGGCCCAGCGCCACCATCAACACTGCAAACTCTGTCCCGCCGCGACGCTGCTCGAGGATTGCGCCGTTGCGCGCTCCGAGGTTGACCATTTCGCCAGAGCCGCCCGGCATGCTGGAAAAGAACGCCGTTGCGCGATCTTCGCCGCTACGTCGCATCAGCCAGGACTTCAAGGCCGCGCTGGAGACGCTGGTGGCTACGACGTCTGCGAAGAAGATCAAGCCACAGAAATGCGATGAGCCTGTCGATGACAACCGGCGTGAAGTACGAGGATGCCAATCCCGACAATCCACTGCCCGCCTAAGAGCCACCCGGGAACTGCGCAAGTTGCCAGGGCGTCAGGCAGCGCACCAGGATGATCGCGGCGGCAAGACCGCCGCCATCCACGGCAGCGGCCAGCCGACCTGGCTGGCGGATCATCACCAACAGCAACAGCGAGTACCCGCCGCATCGAGCAGATGAACATCCGCTACAACGGCGAGCGTGCAGACGCTGCACCAGATCCGCACGACGGCATCAGCAGCATGATGGCCGTCAGCACCCATATCCCGAAGGTAATCGGGCTGGACCGAAAGAATTTCCAGCGCACCGTTGGAGATCGACAGGGCGCAGCAGGGTACGGTATCAAGCCGCCGAGGATAAAGCCCAGCAGGACCGGCGACAGAGGAAAGTCCATCTTGCGCAGGATGTCGCGCCGAAGATACCGATACCAACCATCAGGAAGGCGGCTCAGAAGGTGGTGGCGCTGTACGGCGTCGAGCGCCAGATCGCAGTGATCGTCGCGAAATCTGGCCGGCGCGCCGTTGCGCCAGTTCGGCACGGCGAGGATGCGGGTGAAGATTCAGGTGGTAGGGAATATCCAGGAAGGTCGCCGGCGTAGCGTTGGCGACGAACAATGAGGCGATCAGGCCCCAGGACGATATCGACTGTGAAACAGCAATGGGCCGGGCGTGATGTTGTACAGCGACAAAGCGCCGATCATCACCTGCTGTCGTTCCAGACCAGAACCTCGAAGTCATCGGCACCAGCGCTCCACATGCCGCACCGCCGATAGGCGGCTGCGGGCGCCGAGGCCGCGTATGTCACCTTGTCCGAATTTTCCGGTCTTGCCCGCCAGACGCTTCTCGGTCATGTAGGCCACGGCGGCGCGCTGGCCAGTGTCGCGCCAGCACCCGGCAGCACGCCCATCGATGAAGCCGAGCGCGCCAGTCGCAGGTCGCCGCGAAGGCTCCACCGAGCTGGCTTCTTTGAAGTTGAACATCATGCGGCGCAGGTGGCTTTGACCGCCTCTTACCACAATCGGTTTTTTTCCAGCAGCAATCAGAATTTCGCTGATAGAGAAAGCCAGCCAGGAGCCGACACCACGAACTGAATACCGTCGAGGGTCGAGGATGGATGTTGTCGCCGGTGAAACGGTACACACCGCTGTTGGCGTCGATGCCGACCATGGACAGAAACAGCCCGATCAGCGCGCGATAAACGTCTTCGTGGACGATCACCGGCCATGCCGCCGAGGCAGACGATTGCGAACGCCGATCAGTACGAAATATTCCGCCGGTCCGAAGGGCAATATCGCACTTCGCCAGCAAGGGCGCAAGCGCGCCATCCGCCAGGCGTGGCAATGAACGCACCGATAAACCAGCTCCACGCCGACAGCGACAAGGCGACACCGGCCAGACCCTGGCGAGCCATCGGGTAACCGTCGAGAGTGGTCATCACCGTGGACGCTTCGCCCGGAATGTTTCAGCAGGACTGAGCTGATGGCAAGGCATTCGGCAAGACCAGGTACACCGCCGCCACAGGATCAACGCTGGGTGCTGCAAAGCTAAACCCGATAGGATGGACGGCGCGCGCCATTGCAACGGGCCCAGGCCGGGCAGCAAACCGACAACGGTGCCAATCAGGGTGCCGCGCGGGCGGTGAGTCGAGTTGCTCAAGGGGTCACGGCGACGCAGAGCCTTGGCTCAGGTGGCTGAAAGTCTGCCACATTAATTCTCCAGAACGTCGAGCAGGCCCAGCGGCAACGGAACGTCCCATGGCTTTATCGAACAACAGGTAAAGGCCGACGCTGATCAAGGTCACGACCACCACGCTCAGCTTCCAGCGACCGCCGTGCCCGACGGGCCATGGGAATACAGTGAATATGTTTGAGGATGCAAACCGAAGGGTTCGAACAGGCCAGCAAGATCAGGAGCAAAACCGTGCAAGTGGCGATTTTGATCAGATAGGGCGGTCCAGTTGAGGGTCTTCTTCCTTGTGGACGAGGGGCTGTGGCGAAACAGCACATGTACAGCAAGCCCAGGCCCATCAGCCCCAGCATCAGCAGGAGGATCCCGAGGTGCCTCACGGTTCATAGGAAAATGCGGCCTGATAAGGCCAGGCCATGAGGCAGGCAGAGCCGAACGGCACCGACGGCAGCGCCAAGCCGGGAGAACTGATTGTGACGAAGCATGGGTAACTCCTGTGTCGCGTCGCCTGAAATTGATCCAGCACTGATATGAAGTCAGTTGAATCCCTCGATAGAGCAGAATTCCTTGGCCAGGATCGTCGGCGACCTGCTTCTTCACGTACGCGTCCAGTTCCGGGCCCGTCATGGCGAAGGGAAACGGTCGCCCTGCCTCGTCAGCTCGGCGAGTCGTTGGAGGCCAGCAGTTTGTTGAGAAGGCTTTTCCACCAGGCGTCATCTTCATCACTGACTTTTGGCCCGAGGTAGAAGCCGCGTACCACCGGCCAGACGATCTGGTGGCACCCTGTCCTTGGCGGTCGAAATGTGTTCCGTTCCAGAGCTCGTCCACGTTCGGAGAACTGGCGAGGACGAAGCGCATGTCTCCGCTAAGGATGTGCGGCATGGAGTCGGAGATGTCGGTGTCTCCTACCTGAATGTGCCCGCCGAGCGACGCGGTGGCGATTTCACCGCCGCCTTCAAGGGCAACATAACGCAGGTCACGCGGGTTGATGCCCGCGGCTTTCGCGCGATCGAGGCGGTCTGCATCCAGTCTTGGCTGCGAACAGCAGTACCAGGAGCCGATCACCACTTTGCTAGGGTCTTTTTTCAGCGCTTCCAGCGAGGACGTTGAGGGTTGTTGTCGGGCGAGTCGCTTCACGGCGATGGCGCCATAGCTGGTGCCGACCGCCGCGAGCCAGCGCACGGCGTTCTCATCGAAGCGGCCGACGCCCTGTGCCAGGTTGGCGGCAAGCCGCGCTGGACAGCAGGGCCGCCGATGCCGGCGTCGGCCGGTCGCTGGGCGACCGCTGCAGGCTGCTGCGCCAGTCGCCGACACCGCCGGGCATGTAGGTCACGCGCATCGGTTTGCTCAGCAGCTTTTCGTTGACGACCGCGCTCTGTGCCAGACTGACGGGCTGAGTCAAATCCGCCCCCCGGTGAGGCCGGAGCGATGCGTTGCGGGCACTTGGGCTAGGCTGCGAGCGCGTCTGTGGTAGCCACTAGCATGCAGCTGGCGGCGAGGGCGAAACGACGCAAAGATAAAGTCATGGTTTGCGTTTGTGTTCCAGGGGAGTTGTTATTTCGGGCCCAGCTGTTCTAACGATTACCAGATCGCGACCGTGTAACTGGGCCAGGACGAGGCCTTCATCAGCGTGCCCGGGCGAAGTTGGAGTCGGACGTCGTTGCGCAGGCGCGCGTAGTTTTCGAGTTGTTGGGCTTCTGCACGTATTTGATTTCGCTGTCGCGTTCCCACTCTTTGCCTTCGCCGTCATGGCTCGCCACTTGGCGTTGTCGCCTGGCGTAGCGGCTCATGAATGTCAGGCCGGGGACGCCCCAGCTTGGCGAAGTCATAGTCGTAACGCGCTTCCAGGAAGTGTTCGTTGGCTTGGCAGAATGGCAACTGTACGAAGTTGATGAGGAACGGATCGCTGCCATCCACATACGGGAAGGCGCTGTCACCGGACATGTGCTGATCACCCGCGCTGAACTAACAAGTCAGGCTGTAGCTGACGATGCCATTGAATGATTTGTTGTCGATGTTACCGCCGCGAGCCAGACCCTGATCGCCGCTGACCACGAAGATCGCCGTCGGTGGCCGGGTCTCTGGGCCCACGGGTTGCGAGGCAGCAGAGCCGACGAAATCCTGGTCGTAGACCTGATCAGTGAAGCTCAAAGTGATGGCGGTGGCTTCTTGTCGGTGAGTTTGTGATCAAACCAGGCCATCTGCGAAGTGATCACCCGTCGCGTGCAGCGAAACGTATTGTTCTTGTTGTTCAGCGCGATGTCTTCACTTGCTGGTGTCATCGCGGTCCTTGACCTTCTCCAGACGACCGCCGAGTAAAAGCAGGTACTTGAACTCTCTGGAGGTGAGCATACCGCCTTCAAAGGTCTGCGGCAGGATGCACCATCATCGGCTTTCAACGTTTGCAGCTCAGGATGGCCGACTTCAAGTTCGGTGGCCGAGATTTTCATCTTGCCCGTCAGGCCCCACTTGGAATATTCGTCGGCGGCGCGGCCATTGTCAGTGGGTGGGTGGCGTTGCAGCAGGATGCCGAGTGCGATCCGGGCTTGAGTGAGTTCCGTGCACGAACATGCCGATGGAGCAGCTCACCGCGAACCCGAGCAGGTGCCTGCTGTGTAGCCTGACTGGACGTTGAGGATCAGCCCTTGGGCCCACTCGTCGCGCTTCAATTGCTCGGCGCTGGTCCATGGCGCGGAAGTCGCGGTTGAAGTACATGTTGCGGGTTTCCAGGCTGGCGCTGCTGTCGTCGATAGAATGGCGTAGCTCGGCGTTGAAACGGCAAGGGCAACGGCGCTGGGCGGCCGAGGTCCGGCGAAGGAGCAGGCAGGCGACCTAGTCTGCAAGGACAGCGTAATGAAATACTTCATTGTATCTCTTTAATAAAAACCTTTGAAAACGCTTCAAGGCGCTTTTCAGTTTTGCGCATGACCACCGTAGCGCGATGCTAGAAGGTGAAAGTTTCACTAACCTTTCAGCTGTCGTTGACATCTTCTGTGCTTCACAGCCAACGATGGCGGGCTGTCGGCTGCCACGCCTTATAAGCCCAAGAATCTGGAGAAGTCGATGCGTGTTCTTCTCGTCGAAGACCATCTGCAATTCGCCGAAAGCGTGGCTCAAGCCCTCAAAAGTATGGGTTGGCCGGTGAGTTGCACGATGGGGTGGCCGCCGATTTGGCGTTGAGCAGTCGAGGGATATTGTCATCGCCGATTCTGGACGTGGGCTTGCCGCGCATGGACGGTTTTGAAGTGTTGGGCCGCTTGCGGGCCCGAGGGAAAAATCTACAGTGGCATGCTGACCGCGCGGAGCGATGTCAAAGATCGTGTGCACGGCCTCAATCTGGGTGCTGATGATTATTTGGCCAAACCCTTTGAACTGACCGAGTTGGAAGCACGGGTCAAGGCGTTGCTCCGCCGTAGCGTGCTCGGCGGCGAACGCCGGCGGCGTTGCCGGGTGCTGGCCTATGACCTCGACACTCGGCGCTTCACCCTCTGTCGGCGATGAGCTACCTGCGCGCTGGCGTCTTCATGGAACAGGCGGTCTGAAAGCGCTCATCGCCAACCGACCGGGTGATGAGTAAAGAACAGTTGGCGGCGCAAGTGTTTGGCCTGGATGAAGATGCGCTGCAAGCGCTCGCCATGAAATGTACGTACCGCCCTGCGCGAAAAAGCTGATGGCGAAGCTGTTGTCGTTGTTACGTTTCCGCGGTCTTCGCTCTGAAAGCCGTGATGCTCAAGCTGTCCTACACCACAGCAGCCTGCGTTGAGCTGTTGTGGAACCTGATGCTCACCGTATTGATGCTCGCAAGCAGCTTGAGCACGCTCTGGAAGTCGTTCAAAAGCGGCCGACACGGCCTATGACCGAACCTTGCTGGCGTGAGCCGAACAGTTCACCGGCTACTTGCAGCGCGACAGCGGTTCGGCGCCGAATGCCGTATCGCATCGACGCCTTTGCGTATGAGCAGTCGGCGGGTATTCTACGAAGTCAAGCAGCATCGACAAAAAGCTGATCTCTGGCTACGCCGTACCCGCGCCGCCGCGGCTTCGCCGATGACTACCAGGCGCTGGCGAGCTTCTCGATGGGCGGTATCCAACGGCGTACGGGTGGTCAGCCTGCTCAAGCCCGTCAGTGAACCGAACATGAACGGTATGGCGGAGATTGGCGTGGCCGGACAAGGAGGAAGCCCGGTGTGCATGGCGCGCAGCCTGATGGCTGACACCGTTCTGCGTACTGGGCATGCTCGGCATGGGCGCGTTGGTGTTCGTGCATTCCACCGTAACGCCTGGCGCTGATTTCGCTGGAGCGTTGCTGCTGCATGAAGAAAGAGCGCCAGCCCGACGATCTACAAGGGCGTTGCCGCTGGAAGTCCAGCGTGAGTTGCGCCCGCTGGTGGGTGCGAGCTATCAATCACTTCACCGAACGTCTGCGCGTGCCAGTTCGACGTCAGCGCGAAGGTGTCGGCGCAAATGCCCGCCCCGTGACTACGCACACCATTAGCGGCTGCAAGGCGCTCTGGGATTGGGGACTGTGATACCGATCCCGAGGGCGAAGCTGGCCGCCGCCGCTCTGGAATCGGCTGCGCCAGGCACTGATTCGTGTCTGACGCATCTGGCCAATCAATTACTGTCTCTGGCACGTATGAAAAAAAACGTCACCGGGCAATTGCTGAAGGGGGCGCCCAGTTGCTCGACTTGAGCCAACTGGCTCGCGAGCTGGGCATGGCCATGGCGCCGCTGGCCCATGCGCGTGGTGTTGCGTGGCGCTGGAGGCCGGAGACGTGTGTGGCTGCGCGGCGAGCCGACATTGCTCAACGAATTGCTGGACAATCTGGTGGATAACGCCCTGGCGTCTCTCCGACGGGTGGCAATGTGATTCTGCGGGTGAGGGCACCCTATGCATTCTTGAAGTCGAGGACGACA
This sequence comes from Pseudomonas sp. GG8, assembly GCF_052976945.1. NCBI lineage: Bacteria > Pseudomonadati > Pseudomonadota > Gammaproteobacteria > Pseudomonadales > Pseudomonadaceae > Pseudomonas > Pseudomonas sp. GG8. The sequence continues at coordinate 5,654 of NZ_JBRIIP010000006.1, read as the reverse complement.
GGCCTGGGGATCCCTGGAACGAAGCGTTGAACCAGTATTGAACGCTTCTGTCGTCAGCGGCGGGGTCGGGGTCAGGCTTGGGTTTGGCGATTGTCGGTGAGATCTGTCACCTGTTGACGAATCAGCCTGCATGACGGTGCCGAAGGCGGTTTGAAGGTCCGGGTGAGGTTTCCTGTTCAAAACGGCGCTCAATAGAGCATGTTCATGGCTTCATTCATTTCGGAAACAAGACGGCCATTGGCAGCAGACACCCCAGCAGGACGAAGGCAGGCAAGCTGCTTAAGTTCAATTCCAGCATAAGGATGGCTGGTGCGTGGGTGAGTTGTGCACGTTGGAATATTCACCCAGTCGACGTGATCCGGCACACTTCGACAGTCGGCGGGTGAAATCCTGGAACTGCCCGGCACCTTGGCGAGCGGCTCCGGGAACTCCCAGCTGATGAGCAGTTCTTCACCGATGATCGGGTGAATATGCTCGATGGCCATTGGTTGAGGCTGACGGAGTCCGAGAGCAGTTCGTAATGGTCTTCGGCGTACGTCAGGATTGGCAGTACACCAATCGAGCGTGCACATATGCCGCCAAGGTCGCCTTGATCCGGTTTAAGCTTCGAGTAGGTGCGGCACAGCTTGTAGCTGATACCGCGACTTGCGCAGGCTTTGTTGCGGACTGTTCGCGCATCTGCGCTCTTGCGCGCCTTCGGACTTGGCCTGAAACATCTCCGCTCCACCACCAGTCCGGATTGCAGGATCTTGCAGCTGTAATTGATCCCCAGCCGGGTGATGGCGGTGTGCAGGTCGCTGACCTCGACACTGGCGCGCGTCCAGGTAAGCCTTTGATCGGCATCCAGAAAGCAGGTTGTCGCCACCGATTGCCTTCTTGAGAACTCATCAACGCTGATGTCAGGATTTTCGGCGGCGAGAGCAACTTTCAGCGCAACTTCCGGCAGCAGACAGAGCACAGCATCGTTATTGATCGCCTGGGTACGAAGTCCGCTTGCACGTTGTCAGCCATGTCGCTCATGTCGAATCTCTTGGTATTGCGTCGTCGACCCTAAGCGCTCGACAGACAGAGCACTTGGGGGTGATTTTTTGGGTTTTTGACTTGGGGCAGGAAAGGGGTTTAAGCTTGATAGACTACTTTCGGTTTTGAGCTTGGCGTCCAATGTATAAGGCAGGTGGGTCAACGGCAGCACGAGCCTTGAGGATGCAGTGGGATCTCCATCATCGCACCACTTCGGCCTGCAAACACACACACAACAGCTGAATACATAGTACTGCAGGCAATGGCAAGGCTTAGCCACCGCACTGGCATGGATTAGGCGAGACCAGTGGCGTGCCGGGCTCAGGGATTTCAGCGCGGTCAGGGTGAAGCGATTCAGTCGTCGCTCGAGTTTGCCGGGTCACTGCATGCGCGCGACGATTTCCTGGCCGGTGTAGCAGCTTCTCGAAGCTCGCGCGCCACACCACCGGCTTGCAGGTTGATCATCTGCGATGAAGGTTTCCCGAGTACCGCCAGGTCCTTGACCCGGTGCCGACGGCAGAATCTGACCCAGCAGCCAGTCATTCAATGTGCCTGACCAGTTGCGCCGCAAGACGAGCCCGCGTACGTTCTTCGGCCTGGATCTCGGCCCGCGCCGGCTCGGTACCGGGCAGGAGATACGCGAATGGCGATCAAGCCAGTGACCGCGTCACGCTGTCTGACGCTTGCGACCTCATCAGCCAGGCGCTATCAGTGTGGGTGAGGTTCTTTGACCAGAACGGACCCAGGCCGGGCTTTCGTCGGTCAGCTTTGATACGAACACCGCATGTTCTTAAATCAGCCAATTGCGGCTCAATCAGTTCAGACGCCATTGCCAGCAGGCAGCCATCGCCTTCAAGCAGGATGCGAGCTGATCATAACGAGCCTTCTGGTGCAGCGCTGGCCCGGTCGCGGTACTGTGGTAGAGTCGTGATTCCATTTCAATTGGCCCTGTCGAGGAACTTGCTGGCATCAGGCACAGGACGGCGGATATCGCCCTGATGGGACAGCGTCCGGCTAATGGCACTCATCATCGCGAGGGTAAAGGTCTTCGGGCGCGTGATGATGCGGTATCTGCCAGAATGGTTTGACCGACATCACCGTCGTTGAAGATTCCTGCAGCCGGAAAACGGCTATCGCTGCTGGAACTGCGCGTGTCCTGTTCGCGCGCCTATTTGAGGAGCGCTCCATGGTCGATGACGTTGAACTCAACCGGCTTTATTGGCACGGCCAGTCGTGGCATGCTTGAGCTGGACGTGTTGCTGGTACCTTTTGTAGGGAAGTTATCGCACCTTCATGCCGAAGATAGCGATCTTCGTACGCAAATTGCTGACGTGTGAAGATCAGGATATGTTCGGCTGGTTCATGCAGCGCGCCGAATCTGAAGATCCGGAACTGCAACGCGGTCGCCTTCATCGTTCTGGATCGTGTCACCGGAGTGATCGACTACGAATGCCGTTGGCAGGCCTCACGGCTCCTGCTGACGGCCTATCTGATCGCTCAGGCGTTGGCCCTGGTTTCCTGTTTCTGATGTCCCGGACTGGGCAGGCGCGCTCGGTGTCTTGCTGTGCCTGATGCATGGAGGCTGGGCACTGCCGCGCTTCATTTTACTGAGCAGTCCCTCGGCGTTCACCGGTTTACGCCGGTGGGGTGGAGCCGGTTCGGCAGCTTGGAGTGCTCGTTCAGGCTGGAAGGCGGTGCGACTGCGTCGAGACAGTCTGGCGCTGCCTTTGGCGGTGGTGCTGCGTTTGGTCTGGGCAGGAGCGTCTGGCGTAACGTGGGCGGCGGGTGCGCAGTGTGTGCATTCCACGCGACGCGTTGGCGCCGGAAGTATCACCGGCGCGTTGCGCGTATGGTGAGGTTGACGAGGAACAGTGATCAGCAGCACCAGGTGTCCAGGTAGGGACATCTGGGTGGTGAGCGTGTAGTGCGATCCCCGGCTTTCCTTCAGGTTGCCCATGGCCGAGCAGATCGACCTTCTGCACCTTGCGCTAGGTTGCGCAGTTCGATCAGGTCGCGGCTGGTTTCGTTGCTGTGGACGCGTAGATCAGTCCCAGCAGCAAGCGCACCCGATGCTGGGCACGTTGTGCAGGCTTCTTCGTCGCCGATATCCGCATTGGCCTTCCACGTCAACCGCAACCCGTACGGTGTGGGCAATGATCACGTCTTCGTCGGAGTCGGTGACCTGGCTTGCGTTACGCAGGTCGGTAGCGCCTCAGGCTGGGGTACATTGGGCAGTTGCTCGACAGTATCGGCGGCGGCCAGCAGGGCGTCGACCAAAAACGCCTTCAGCAGCGAATTACTGGCCATGCGGTTGGCGCCGTGCAGGCCGGTGAAACTGGTTTCGCCGAGGAGTAAAGGCCTGGCACGCATCGAGTGCGGGCTTTGTCGTCGACCATCGCGCCGGCCAGCCGTGTAATGCGCGGCCGGCACCACCGGGAACATCGGCTGCTTGGTGATGTCGATGGAAAACTGAAGGCAGGTGCTCGTAGACCGTCGGGAAATGGGTCTTGATGAATTCTGCCGGTTTATGGCTGATGTCCAGGTACACGCAATCAACGCCCAGGAGCTAGCTAATTTCGACTGGTGAATCCTGGGCCGCGATATTCTCGTGGCGCCAGTTCGGCCAGAGATAGAAAGCGCTGCATGAAGCGCTCGCCGTTCGGCAGTTTTAGCCAGGCGCCTTCTCCGCGCAGGGCTTCGAACAAAAACTTTGGCTTGTGGGTGATACAGGCGAGCTGCGGGTGAAACCGGTTGATTCCAGATTCGCCACCCGGCAACCGGAGCGCCAGGCCATCGCTATGCCGTCGCGCGGCTCCGTCGCGGCTGTTGGTACAAGGTGAAACCTCTCGCCGCGCCACCGGACGCCGCCAAGGCGGTGAAGCGCGCGCCCAGTAGGTGTCGACTTGGCCGGAGTGGCGAGAGATTGAGCACGTAGGCGCCCAGGCACCGTTGACCGTCCAGACCCAAGCGACGTTCGGTGATCAGATCGACCGCGACGCGCTGTTCCAGGTCAATGTTGGGCCTGAGCCGGGCTTGCGCCAGCAGGGTTTTGAAATCGTCGAGCACCTGTTGCATCGGCGGCATGGATGATACGCCGATGGCTATCGCCGCCCTTCCCGGGTCAGGTGAAACTCGAAACCGCCGTCTTCCGTCGTAACTGGTCATCGCCGAATTGAAGCGGCACGCCTGGTCGATCCGCCACTGAATGGCCTCGCGGCTGTGCTCGACGGTGAAGCGCACAGCGTCTTCATGACCAGGCCACCCGCAGCATCAGGTGTTCGACATGGGATTGCAGGTGGATGCGCTGCAGCAGCAGCAACGCCCCCTGGGCCCAGAATGTCGAGCCGCTGGCCAGGTCGCCCTTGCTCAAAACGGCAACGCGTAAATGGCTCGGTAAGGTTAGCGCAAGGCTGAGGCCCTAGGGCGCCGCTGCCGCGAACTGCCGGACGTGGTGTTGGAAATGTTGGCTCATGTCTGAAACTCCGAGCTTGGCGGGCACTCGTATTATAGAGGGGTGGATCGGCACAATAGCCGCGCTTTTATGGCATTGTGAAACCACGGCGGGCTTGGGTTCTGTACAAGTGGAACGATGATAGCAGCTTGCTGCAAAGGGTCGTGTACAAATATTCAAGGCTAAATGACACACTACTGAGAAGCAGCCATGAGCTTCTTACACCTGAGCGCGGACCCAGGAACTTTTCATGCCTAACTAGACGCAGGTTCCTATAAAGGGACATTGTGGGTATTTGCGGGGGGTAAAAAGCATTCCACCACGCACATATTTTAAGCTTCACCGTCGCCGGCCATGTCCGGGCTGCGTTTCGTGCGGGTCTAGATACTGCCCACAGGAAACTTGCTGAGAGGGGAGAACTTTTGCGCAAAGCCCGAGTCTATGTTTGCAAGCCTGTTAAAAGGTAGTCCAACACTCCCTTGACTCCAATGGGGGGAGCTGATGTTGACCCAGAAGAAGTCAGCAGCTCGTAAGCCGTACAACGCGGCGACAAGCGAGCTTTTGATCTGCTCGTGCTGAAATACCAGCACAAGATTCTTGGCTTGATGATTGTGGAACTATAACGACACCCCAGTGAAGCGGGAGCCTGTGCGCGGGAAAAGCCTCTTCTGGCAAGGCTTATCGTGCACTGGGTCACTCTTCGCGGCGACAGCGCTTACTTCTATCACATCGGCTGTACCGCATCGCTATTAATACGGCAAAAAACTATTTGGTGTCGCGCGGTCGGCGACCACCGGGCGCGGCGGTAGAGTCTGAAAAGCGCCGAGTCTGCGGATGGCGATAGTGGCCTCAAGGATATGGAGTCGCAGAGAGACGGCGCGCGTTGTTTAGGATGAAGTCGAGGGCACTGTCCATCGAACTATCCAGTTACTTCCAAAAGATCTCGGACAGCCCTAACTTTACGTGAATTGAGGTCGTTTCAAGCTTGAGGACATTGCGAGCGCGTGCGACGTGTCGGTCGGTCTAGTGCGCTCGCACTTTCCGCGCTCGGGAAGCCATAGACAAAGCCCTGCAACCCTTGTTGCAGGAAGCTGCTGGGGGCAGAGCGGGCGATCGCCGAGAAAAGTCGCCGTCGGTGGAGCCATTCGTCCGGGAGCGCTTTAGCGGTGATGGATAACGAAGC
>NZ_JBRIIP010000005.1:0-3030 GCF_052976945.1 Pseudomonas sp. GG8 | reverse complement strand
GTCCTCGCAGAACAGTGAACTCCAAGACACTGCCTACGTTCACTACGCGCCCGATGAAACCGTGGCGGCCTGGAATTTCGGCTCGTTCCTGGAACGAGCGATGTCCCCGATGCGTGGCTGACATGTCCTCGGACGTCCTCGCGCCCGTGGACGTTTCCAGGTTCGGCGTGGTACGCGGCGCCGGGAATCTCGAGCCGAGCGGTATTGTCGTTCGTGATCATTCGCGAAGAGTTCCTGCTCGGTGCGTGCCCGTCGATCTATCCGACCATGCTCAACTACGGAAGATCGCCGCCGACGACGCGTGATGTTGCAACCTACGCCGACTCTATCCTGGTCCTGTCATCGTCGATGGCTTCGAAGAGCGGCGCATGCGGACCATCGAGCAGCTCAATGACATCGAACAGCGCGCTCTACGACTTCATCGACGCCAGCGGCCTGTACAGCGACCCGATCAACGAACCCGATCGCTGGTGGATGAACGTGCCCATCCGTATCGCCCGATGATCGTCTGGACCACGTTCCTGGTCGGCACGAGCACGTGGTCCTGCTGACCTTCAAGGCCATCGTTCGGTTGGCGGCATGGTGCAGCCCATCTACGACGCCGTCGACGTGCATCAGGGTCAACGCCCTGGTCGGCGACCGTGGCAGAGTTCAAGGGACGCGGCTAATGACCAGTTCGAGGCGCTGCGCATCCACGTTGACGGCCTGGACGAGAAAGTCCTCGAATGATAGTGGAGCGGTTGCGCGCTGTGCGCAAGTAGCGCCGGATGAAATGGCCACGCTGCACTTGAGGCGAAGTACGATATTACCGTCCAGAAGCCAGAGCCCCATGCTCGAACATGTCATCGATCGCGACAAGCAGTTCGGCAACAAGGAGATGAGCGCGTTTTCCCGCGGATCGTGTTCCTCTTGCCTGGCGCTGGAGCAGCCGCTGAAAGTCGCTTACCTCAGTTCCACACCTTCACCAAGCTCCAGCCATGAAGCTTTCGTCACACTATTCATGGCTTGCAATCGGTGCCATTGATGAAGTGTTCCCATAAAAATGACCACCGCGCAGTCGTTTCGGCGTGGTACAATCGAAAAATTCCACCGAAGCGGCACGTCGACCGGCACCCTCGACAGCTTCTCAGAACAACTATCAGTCATCTGGCGAAGTTCGATTCGTGTTCACCACCGTCTTCGTAGATGAAATTACAAGCCGACGTCAGCCGCATCTACTCCACGCCCCATCGCTGACCAGTGCCGCAAGTGGCTGGACGCGCGTTCAATGTCGAGGCGCATCGCCGTTGCCAGACGCCGAACGGCCAAGCGGTCAAGGTGGTGGAACTCAGCGGCCATGGCCGCGATGACGACAAGCTGTACGGCCTGACCGTATCGCAGAAAAATCGAAGACTCACCGGATGACGCCACGCGTTTCCTGATAATCAGCATCAAGGTCGCCGACTGGCGACGACCAACCTCGAATTCATCGATCTGGATGGACGACAAACCAGGGCGCCGCTGCATCAATTGCTGGTCCTGAGAACGGATCGACCTGACCCATCTTCGGAGCCCGACCTTCACGCGGCGTAGATCGACCTATGTGCTTCTCGACTGATCGCCATCACCGTCATCCATCGTCGGCGTGTTCGACGGTGACAAAGCGGATGCGCTCAAGGTGCCGGACGGCCCGAAGCGACGCCTCTCAAGGGTCCGCACTTACGTCGGCGTCGACTTCCTCGCCCTGGCTCAGCCCAGCGTGCAAAACTGGCCTGCGTCCCAGCAAGCCCCGTCGGACGACTGGCGCCGCGGCTCGACATCGATTCAGCCCCAGGATCGTCAAGCTGACCATGACGACGCCGCTGGTCCGCCCTCGGCCTTCAGCCACGATTCGCGACGAACTTCCAGTTGACCCGCTGCCGGACGGTGATGGTTTGATCTTCAAGGCGCCCGTCTCCGAGAGCGCTCCGGTGAGCAATCGCGACCGCCTCCTGGGTCATGGCTCCAACGACATTCTCGAGCTGATTCGCTCGTCATTCTCTGGCACCAGGCCTGAAATGCATGCCAGTGCGGCATGCGTTCGCCAGTCTATCCTCTGTCGCCGCTGAGCTGGCCGGACGCTCGCGTTGCGCCCACCGAAGCTGGTCATCGACCCTTGCGGCAATGCTGGCGGCTATCGATGGCGCCGACCTTTCCCGCGTCGTGTTCTCGCGACCAACAACCCCGACCAGGACCTCGTTCGTCCGAGTGCCTTGGCTGGCTTGCTGACCCGCATGCCGGAGAACGTGTTCGTCGTGCTGGACAGGCTTACATCGATACGCCGAAGGCGCGGAACTGCCGAATGGCCTGAACCTCGGTACCCCAGTTGCTGGTTGTCGCGCACCTTCTTCCAGGCCTATGGCCTGGCATCGCTGCGCGTCGTTATCGTGTCTTCGCCGGTTGTTGCTGATGTGCTTGACGTGTACGTCGGCGTTCGACGTAGACGGTCTGCGCTGACGGCGGCTTGTGCTGCGCTCGATGACGTCGAGTTGCGTGGCCGAAGTCGCGCGCGAGTCGAAGCCGGATCAAGAACAGCTTCAACAGTTCTTCGTCTGTTCAGGCCTGGCTCGATTTCATCACCACCAGCTCCTTGCCCATGATCTTCAGTCGAGAGGCACGTAGATTCTTGTGGACCTTGTCCGTGAAGGCGTTGATGGTGCGCCGGTGGGTATCGAGATACCGAAGACCACCTGCATCGCATCGGTCTGCAGCGGAACGGCACGCTTCCTTGAGGCTTTGGCCAAGGTTCTGGCACGTGGTTGATGTCATGCCCGTGCGATCAAACTCGAGGCCTATGATGGCGCCCTGGTGCGTGATCGAGCCTCGGCTTGATCAGTCGTTCGTTCGCCGAGAGCCTGCGTGGAAGATCACCTGCCAGGAAGTCGTCGAGTCGATCAATTGGCGCTCACGCATCAGCGGTAGAGCAGCATGATCGACCGGTGCAAGGAAGATGTCGTTGCCGCTGTCGCGGCGCTCGTTCTCGGCTCGCTGTGCCTATTCTGGCGATGGAAG
>NZ_JBRIIP010000004.1:0-20443 GCF_052976945.1 Pseudomonas sp. GG8 | reverse complement strand
ATGTGTGTGCTTGTGACCCATGCTTTTATATATTTCATTTTTCAGTTTCATATGTAAGATTTCATTGATCCATTTGAACATGTTAATGGTTACACATTTTTCTGCCTGTGTGTGCAGGAGCAGGGGATGCTGTTACAATTATGACAGAGGATTGAAAAGGGACACACAGCAGAAATTGGTGTGTATATGAAGAGTGGTGATCTGGCAGGCGCCTGCTGTTGCCTGTAACACAAATGTTTGGAGGGGGCTCACCGCACACACAGCGCGTCGGTGGACACAGCAGGGGGTGGCTGCTGCAGCAACATGCTGGTGATGCCAGATGTCACCTGCCAAGCATGAAGTTGCTTTCAGAGGTTTTACTGGTCACCATGCACTTCTACAATGATTTGCAACAATTCGCCAACCTTCACCGCCAGCAGTGTGCATCACAGCTAAATAGCTGCACATTGGCAGTGGATGTTGCATTATGCCAATAAGACAATAACCACTAAGTCAGGGTTTGTCTACAGATCACAGCATGTAACACTCACCCAATAGGCCACTGTTCAGAAGGTGGGCATGACACAGAAGTTTGTCCGTTGGTGGGCAGCGGTGGCAGTGGCATCACAACAGCAGCACTCAGCCTTCACAATATGTGCTAGCTGAGCCCATTTTACACACAATTCTGCGACCTTGTCATCGGTGTCACACAAACCCAGCTGTGTGAAGGCGTGCAACGGCATGCGATTCAATGGGATATGTTCACAAATCTACCAGATAGTACCACTATGTATCAATAATAATAGCTGTTCTTTCTGCCAGCAGGTACACAACACTGAACAAGCTGGATTCCAGGCCTGGGTCTGCCAGGGATGACAACAGTGTCATGCCATCACAGACCATCACCGTACCAGCCTAGCCAAGACTGTGGATAACTGTTGGCCACGTGGGCATGCTCAACACATGGCCATGGGCAACAATTCCTCTGGGGAAATCCGTGGCCGCCTCAACATGGATCCACAGATGTGATAGTCAAGTTTTCATCTAAGTCAGGCACAGGAAGAGGCCTTGCAAAGAACGCAGCACATTCATCCCATTTGAGCGGGACTGTAACTAGATCAGTCTGCTATCACTCAGCCTGCACAATGAGTTTCATGAAGAAAGTCACATTCATCAAGTCCCAGTAGAGCTGTAGCCGGCTGCCCAATCCCAGGCAGCGCTGCAGCAACATGTCCCAGGCACAATGGGACCACCATGTCCCTGAAGTTAAGACCTAGTGTTTGCAGTGAATGGGCTCAGGACAGGAAAATACAGAGCAATGCCTCATCAATCACCTGCCCCGTCTCATCACTCAAACAGGCAGTAATGGACATGGTCAGGATGTTGGCTCCAACCAATAATTACTGCATGCACTGCTTGCAATGACAATATGTACACAGATGCCCACACCATCTGGGCCTTGAGCAGATACAATGGCAGGGGCTCTGGTTTCACAAGAGGAACGTCATGGCCAGGTTCTCTGGGCAATCACAGATAGCCAATTCACCACCAGAGGTGTCATGAGTTTCTAGACCAAGTTTAATGCAGACCATCTTTGGTAGCAGCTCGTACATCTGGAGATACAGGCTCCTGAGATCAACAGCAGTCTGACTCCAGTACAGCACAGGAAAGGACCTCAGGAAACCAGAGAAAGAAGGTGAAGATGAGTTGGCATCAGCTCATTGCTTTATACACTACATTGTAAGGGGACAAGCAAGATCGGTTCAGACACTACTGGATGAACACACACACATAAGCACATGACAATAGGCAGTGAAGAAAACAAATATAATCAAAGGTCATGATCCAAACATGAATGGATTTGACACGTCCACACTTTCCCAAGTGATTGCAAGCAAGAGAAGCAGCATCCAGATGGGCAGACAACCACCCAACGGGTTGATACTTATTTCTTTGTACAGCTTCCGTAGTGGCTTGCAACATTTTCTGCCAGTAATGGCCATGTCTTTCTTCAACACACACAGCTCAATATGTAAACAGCATGGGGAGATGGGTATTGTCACTGGCTGCCAACAAGGAGAAGGGAACTGCTGACTGGGAACACAGCATGGTCCAGCAGGATCATCAGAAACCCCAGTTACTTAACAGGCTGTGGATATGTCCTCAGACAGCCAAAATAAGTTAGGCAATGGACAGATACCATAATCAACAGTGCAGCTCCAGACCTGGGGATAACTGTCTGTGAGCACCACCTTCTGAGGCTGCAACACATACAGAGTAGGCATGACTCAGCAGTTACACCCATCACAACAGTCACAACAAGCAGTGTGAACCAGATGATGTAACTCCTTTGGCTATTGTTTCATACACATCATTTATCCTATCATTACTGCTCAAATTGAGCAATCAAACACTGTCCAACCCCAGGTACCCAGCCACACTGATAGACTTTTGTTTTGCACAGGTTTTGTGGATATGTGTTCTTCATCAACACTTTTTATGTATGCATTAACAGCCATACCAATGCACACCAAATAATAAATTTGGGCGCCATTCACAGCTACATGAAGAAGCAGATTTAGCCCACTGGGTGCCACACTCGCTGATAAAATAATAGGATTGCTCGCCGCCCGTGGCTGACCCACTATGGGTCTATGACAATATCCAGTCTGGTGACACCCAAATCATCCACGGCCACACTGAGGTGGAGCAGCTTTGGATGCAGTTGAACCCGGCATCTGATTTAATGAACACAGCAACTAATCTGGCATAGGCAGCTGGAGCTGATATCTCACTAATGAGTACAGCAGACCTATGATGCACAACATCCCAACCATCGTTACCTGTAACCACTTTGCCACAATGGCGACACCACCACACTCACACACACACCTGTGTATGGGACCCACTGATAAAAATGATCCAATCTCCAATAATCATCATCATGGATGAGGACAGATGCACAATCTCGGTCACCCCGTGGGGTGCTTGGGGACTCAACATCATTACCTGGATGAGGTACCTGATGGCAACTGTTTGGAGTCGGACAGCCAAGCATAGATGTTGGCACTCAGAACATGGCGCACTCCAAGGTCTTCAAACCGTCCTGTGTGATACCCAAGCCTGGGGGTGTGATATGGCAGCACGTCCTGAGTGGGCCAGGCAACCTGACCATCATCCTAACCATTTCAGGGACCCCGCATAAGACTCACAATTTGCACCTGGGCGGGCGTGGGGGGGCTGAATGCCGTCCGATGCATTATCCATGATTACTGGGCAGTCAAAGGAGACAGGGAGGTGGGGTCCCAGGTGGTCAGGGGTCAGGAACCACCAGGCATCCACAATGACAGCAACATAAACAACAGAAGGCCAAGCCCACACACATGGGCAGTGACACTGAATGTTTCTTTGGTGCTATAGGATAACAGGAACAACTGGGATAGAAACGGACAGGATATCACTAGCCCCCATCACAGGGTGGAATCACATCCAAATGGGACTCAAATAGGACAGGTACAGGTACACATATGGGACTGTCTACCCCTTAGCAGTTTGGGTTCTTGGTGCAGCTTAGAGGAGCTGACTCAGGCTGGTACCAATAACCAAGCTACAGGGAATTGCTGAAATAAACTCAGGATTTGTATACACCCAGAACCTTTGCACAACAATTTCAATCTGCAGCCAACCGAATAAGTCTTGTGGTGTTAGCAGCAAAAGGCAGCCTATGTGTGCACATGCATTCATAATATCATGCCTATGGGCAGCAAAAAAAAAAAAAAAAAAAAAAAAAAAAAAGAGCTTGGTGTGTCACGGTGTTGGCTGCAGCCCCAAACTGGGGGTGATCCAAGTCAGTGCTCACAGAGGGCAGAGATTTACAGAATTCTCCCAGTGGGGGTCCAAAGACTGCCTTGAAGTGTAGATGCAGACTCCTTGCAGCTGAAGTCTCCAACCACCACCTGTGCAGTTATGGGACTTTGCAATTGCTTACCCAGCCCTAACAAGTAAACCAACCCAGCTGCCACAACCATTTGGTGGCCATGCAAGCACCGGGAACAGGTGGGTGCAGTTCACTTGATGGTACTGATTGGGAGACCGCTCATGGCATGTTCTTGCCTGGTTTGATGCAACAGCAATAGCTGATTTGGGGCAGGAGGTGTTTGAGAAACCAAGACCTATAATGGACGTTTCCCAACCCCAGCATCTTCATTTCTTTCTAAACACATTTTATAAGACCATACATATGTATATGAGAAACAGAATATGTTGTGATCCAAATTGGGATTGAAGGAAAATACTCAAAAACTCTTTTTATAATGCTTATAAAAACTTCAGGAAAACATATATATAATAACCACCTGTGGCCACTTGAATTGGATATTACAAGAGATAGCATTCCAACCTCCTCAAGGAAAACAGGTCCTCTTGTGTGCTGCACTATGGGATGAGACTGCATATGAATGGTCCAGGCAGGTTTATAAGTTCCAACCTTGGTTTATCCAAATGACTGGAGCCCACTTCTGTCCACAAGCTTATGCACACACCCATTTGGTGCATCAGGGCTCAACAATTTTATCTGAATCCCAGCCACTGAACATCACATCAAACCTCATAAAGCAGCAAACCTGCATGTCAATCCAGAGTTAAGGACACTGAGTAACATTTCAATCACCATATCTCTGCCTAGCCACTTATGTCAAACTGGGATGTGCAGGTCTAGATCAAACTTGGCCAGTAGGTGGAGACTTCACAATGAGCTGCCTGCCCAGCAATTCAACACTCAATCCATCCACTACAGTAAAGCCAAGGCAAACACAGCTGTTCATGCTATGCACCAAACATTTTAATTATCAATTAATTAATTTAAAAAAATACCTGAGCATTACTCAAACTGCTGATCAGTCATAGACAGAGTAGGCACCTGTTCCTTGCCTTCTGATCCGCCGCTGGACACCAACTGCTCACATCCATTGCGATGCACCAATTGGCTGCTGCATTGTGGCCGTCCTGTTTCCGTGGATCTGTGCAGCAGCCTTCCCTGTACACAGGAGCACTCTGCCTGACCGCGACCTCTGCCAGCGCCTGGAACAATACAGATGTCGTAGCAATGAGTCGCATTGCACAGCTTTGACCCATGGCTGGCACTAGCTCTCAGCTGCAGGCACCAGCATCTCTGCCAGGCAGCATACATCCATGAGGCCTGACACACCAGCTACTTTGAACACGACCTGCCTTTCAAGTTTGGCTCAAGGTCATTCCAACAGGCTGGGCCAGCAGCAGACCTAGCAGGTTACAGGATAACCCTCACATCATCAACCCATTGTTTCCTTGTAATTCACAGTGGTCTCAGGTAAACCCACTGCAATCTCTGGCATCTGGCTCACTGAGCAAAAAAAAAAAAAAACCCAAATCCCAAGGGTTCTGTTGCCTCCCAGCCTTCAGAAACCCTCTTGTCAGCTAACATGGTGAAGCCACTGCTGCAGCTCAATGCCATCCACAGGTACAACATTTTATCACTACAGTTTGATCAGGCTGCAGATGAATGGGTATTTCAAACTTTGCCCGCAAAAGCACTTACCAGGAAGACTTTTCCATTCATTCGGCGTCCCTTCTTGGAAGGATGATGGGTCATGTTTATATGACAGCAGCGACCCAAAATGGACGGCCTTGAAGAAACAATTTAATCTTCGGTTTTTGGCTCGTGAGCCGGTGGCATTTCAGCCACCAGAACTAGAACCCACATGGCAATCTTGATATGGAGAAGCGGATGAGCGAGCTCGGGGTAGGCGTATGGTCCTGCCTCTCTGCATCTATATCCACGTCCTCTTGGTTTCCCAATAACCCAGGAGCTCAAAGGTGCTGGAGCAATGGCTTCACTAGCTATAGACACAATATCACGATCAATTGATCAGTGGATACGCTGAAGGATCTTGCTGACATTGCGTGCAGAGACCAAACTGCAGCAGTGTGGATACGTTTGCCAGCACACATCCATCAAGTTGCTTAAGGATCAAATTTTCTCAGTTTGTTTTTGCAAACAACATCCTGACTCGCGTATGGCATCTGGACGGAGTTGGCGGTGGTGTTGCGAAAGAATCGCCCCAAGCAGCTTTCCCTGGGTTTGGCAATGTGCTTTTTTGGCGGCACGACGGTACCGACCGTTTTGCGTCGTTGCAAGATGACAGACTGATAAAGAGATACCGGTAAGGGGGTATTGGTCGGGTTCCAGACCTATCCGGCTACTCCGTAGTGGTTAGCAGCAGCTTATCTAAGCAAAGGATCTCGACCATGCACTTCACCATTTCAACACAAAAGTCTTCTATCGAGCTGCTTCTTTGCATTGGTCTACAGCATTGGTGAACACAAGCACAGACCTGCCAGTGTTTATCCAACATCCTATATGGTTGTGAAGGCCAGGCACAGTTGCTGACCAACCACAACAGACTTTTTGGAGGCTGTGGGCTCTGTAGCCATGTTAGAGTGAGTGGGAAAGACCACCCCAGCCCAGGCACAGTGTCCTTGCACACAGCATTAGTGGATATTTGCAGAAAAGTACCCAGATGATTGATCCTGATGGGTGCTCAAAAAGTGATAAAGCAACTGATTGTGGTGGACAGGATGACAACAGTCTTGCTTTGTGTTCCACATCCATATACCACAATGGCTAAGCGACTCATCTGAAGGGGGCATGGGTGGGCTGAGGCCTCCAATCTCGTACAGGCAGACTGCACCAGTCTGATAAGACACACCAGTTCCAGGCCAGATGAGCAGCCAGACATTGATTGTTCACTCAAACAATATACTAGAAATACCTACACTGGCATTGCTACGTACAGTGGCAACTGAATGATCATCCATGGCAATGTGCACCCATGACAGCAATGAGCCAGTGGGCAGCATGATGAGTGGATGGTGCCACCATTAAGGCATCCTTCTGGATCTGGCAACTGGGCATCGGCAGGGATTAGGGCGTTGCGTCCTGGTGGCATAGGCAGCTCTCTCATATATATATATGGTCTCACTCTGTTGCCCAGGCTGGTCTTGACCTCAAGTCATCGCTGGGGATCAACTCCCTGGGTTTCACGACACATATACTAAAGGTGATGAGTTTGGTATTGAGTAATAATACAGGCATTCCATAAAGCATAGAGCCACACAGCAATTATCTCCAAACAAAAGTATCATAATGCATTCCAGTGGCCAATGATCAATAAAAATAAGACAAACAACCCTGACCAGGAAAGACAAAGAAGTGACATGGATCTGAACAAGCAGGGCGGCCCACTGGAAATTGGTTGCAACATCACGTTATCTGCTCGACATGTTGACATGATGAACTTGACAGTCGTCGTTTGTTCTGACTTCAACACAGCAACGCACTGATGCCAGGAATTGAATACGTCAATCATGCACTCATTTCATATGCCAATGTCATTATGCATTCCCAATGTCCAAGCAAGCCTCAATGTCCCTGACCACTCATCTGTGACAGAATGGGTACAGCACGGTGGCCCACTTCAACAGAGAGAGAGAGTGGATGCTGCACCAGCACGATGGCAGTGGCAGAGACCAATGAAACCGGTTGTATTTGCTTCGTCTTGCTCACTAGTCACGCTCACACAGTGCATGGGTGGGGTACAGCAACCCACCTGCACGGTTTTGGTCCAGCTGAATCACTGAGGTGACAGCCAGTGATATGTATCACCAGGGATGGCCAGGGGAGTTCCAGATCATATCAACCAGCAGTGGAGGTGCATAGCCACTGTGGAGGCACCCTCTGCAACTGATTCATTTTTCCAGGACAGCTTTAGCGACTCCTTTTGAAGATGCTGCCCAGAATCCAACATCAGTTCCTCTCAAATTGGGAGTGTTTCCATGGAACATCATTTCTACATGAATAGCAATCCTTACAAGGCCCTGCCAGACAGTCAGACTCATCACTCCAACAGTTACATGGTGCACTTGACATCACTCACAGAGCCACTGGGCGCCAACAGGAATCCTCAGCCACCGTCCTGGTACATGCAGATGGATATCAGCTAACCTCTCATCAAGGTTTTGAAGCAGTTTCAAAAACCTAAGCAGCCTGGTTGTATGGATCTTGGAAAAATTTAAGTTCTGACTGTATACCAGTCAAACAGAAGACTGAGCTGCAGTGCTGGCATCCCTCACCACAACAGGCAAATGGGACAATGCCAGCAAACCAAACAAGCTGATTTCACCTTGGATAGGACACTGCATTGAGATCCCACTGAAATTTTATCTTGGCCAGCAGAAATTAGTGAGTGCATTGTGCACATTGCTTCAAGGGCAACTGAGTCAGCCAGGCACAGCACAGAGCAATGTCTTTATATAATAGAGACAGTTCCATCAAACTGAACAGCATAATTCACACATTATGTCACTTGTAAAAAACTCACCTGCCAAATGTTTATCACCCTGTGTGGACCATGGATACTTGGGGAGGCTAGCAACTCAAATGCCCAAATCATTTTGTCCACATCAATTCAGGCCATATAGCCAAACACAACAGCAGAAATGGCATGAGCAGAAATCAAACATCAGTTTCCTTTGCAGCATTATGAAATTGCCTGGAAAGAAGTAGATCCATACACCAAGCATACAGATATGTATATCAAACTAATAACAACAATGGCAGCAATCTCACACCACATGATGTATTAAAGATAATGGAATAACTCAATCAGACAAACTAACTCAGCCATCCAAACAAATGACATCATTATCCACCTGTTGATGAAATAAATATACACATATACACAACAAACAGTCACAGATATACAATGTGGTTCCTCCACCAAAAAAAAGAAAGATTGGACAGGTTGGGTGATCATGGCATATACATGCTGACAATAATCAATGATAACTCTTACAAAGTATCTGACTGCAGTGTAGGCATTCACAGTGGTAAACACCCTTTCCAAAATGTTGCTGCTGACCGTTCATAGCAGCCAGTTACTCAAAATACAGTTGTTCCCATCATGTTTCTGCACAGGAACCATCAGTATGGTTGGCAAAATAATCCAACAATTTTTAGGATACACTCAAGCCATACAATAGACATCAAGAATGTTCTACAGCTTCTTGAGCTGGGATATCCTGGCCAGCATATGCAAGTTAGTCCTCAGTTCCTCATGTGGGCATGGTAGCAAGACAGACACAGCAGCAGAGCTGTTCGATCCAGAGGGCACAGTCACACATTAGTCAGATCTGAACACTAACCAGTTCCAGTGAACCAGGTGCTTCCTCCGACATTGCAGCACAATGGGATGGTGCTCTGAGATTGCTTTGCAAGTGATAGCTTCAACCGAGTGCTCTGCTCCCAAGCAATCTCCTCAGCGTGACAGCTAGATCACCTGGTAGGTTTGTCACTAAGCTATGGCAGATGCAACACCTCAACAGGAAAGATGTCTGGCAAAGACATAACTACACACCAAGTAGTCAAATGCACGTGAAAGATCTAACACAATATTTCGATGGAGAATCCCAATCCAAAGTACAGACTAGCAAAACAAAAAAACAAGAATAATAATCCAAAATGAAACTACAATGGACCCGGAAATGGGTGAGTCCCTCTCCAACTCCTCCTGAAAAATATGCTCACGGAGAGGCAAAATGCAGCAAAATGACTGATGCTGCGTGAAGCAGCTAGTGAGACAGAGTGAGATGACTACGTAGGTGAAGGTGCACTCGGATGTCACAGAATTATCCCAGCAAGTCACCTGACTGCCAAAGGACCTTGCCCCTTTCCAACTGTCTTTGTCAAAGTGGTTGCTGTTGGTGGCTCCGCCAAGCAGGATACAACATCACTCCAGGCGATCCTGCACTTCTGAAGGCAGGATCCTGGATCAGGGAGCACAGCTCTTGACAAGATAATTCTTTCACAAGTGACCTCTCATCACAGCACTCACTCACGGTATTGGTGATGGGTCCGTTCACTCACCAAGCTGCATCACAACATCATCATCATGACCAGGATGCTAACATAAACAGTCACACATGCATACATTGTGTGAGCCTTTTCTTACCATAGGGACTTGCCTCAGTGGATTAACATGGCTCTCATGTACATCACTCAACCACATATACAAAGTGAAGAAGGCAAGCAAGAGCAATACATGAAGACGACGGCCATGGAAGAGTACATGTAACAATCAGCTGTGGAGGTGCAGCCTGCATCTCAATGAATCAGCTGCAGATGGGGTGACGTGAGACATATAGTAAACAGTTTCCGTATGGTCATGAAGACACTCAAGCATTTATCACATTGTATCCTCAGGGAACTGACCAGACATTCATTTACATGCCACCAATTCACTATAAAGCATTTTGACCACACGGTCATCCAGGTAGTAATTCTGGCACTGTAAATGTCACCGTCAGTGGGTGAAGATCAGGTGACACAAAAAACAGACTGCATGGAGAGATAGTGGAACATAATATGTGGTGCACAGGAAGAGAAGATATTAATGATATCTCACCGGGTTGTCCAATTTTCCTATGGGTCCTTCAACACAATTTGCTGGGCAGTAACCGGTATCAACATAGTGGCTCTGGAGCAAATAAGCACCTTGTGTTGAAGAAGGCACTTCTACAATCCCAGCAACACAAAGCAGGTGATGGATTCAAGGAAGAAAGCTGCCTTCTACCTGGTTGATGGCAGAAGCACAAACACCCATGTGTACCCATTGCCAGGCACTGAGACTGGGTGAAATGAACAATATAAACTTGGGAAACCACCATGAACCCGTCATGGGATGCTGCAAGATCACAATTGGAGTGCCCATGGTGCTGACCCAATCTCAACACCCTGATGGGCAACCAAGATAAACCATCATGGCTAGGCTAATAAAACAGAATGCCCTGGCGGTGTCGACACCTAGATACTAAGGGGCTTTAGGTTCTCAAAGTGAATAAAGTCTCACAAATAGTATTGGAATAGCCCTACACAAAAAGCCAACGCTTATTAGGCATTCATTTGTATGCATAAGAGTGATAGATCTTTTAAATACATAAATTCACCAGCTTTATGATTGGAATGGTATAAGAAAGAAAGACAGAGAGATTGCCTATCAAAATAGCTATTAGTTAACTCGGCCTGTGGGCGCTGATCACAACTAACTAGCCCTGCGACTGCAATTTAATAACCACTATGATCCACATTTATTACTGTGTGACCATATTGCTCTTGCTAGAAAGCTGGGTGTGGAAACACATTTGAACACTGGGGCTGTCTGAGGCAGAGGACAGACTGTGTATCAAATAAATACAGTCACACAACTGAGTGTGATACACAAATCAGCAGAGTCTGGTGGCAGCAGCCCTGGGGCTGGTTTTGGAGAGGGCAAGTGCAAGTCCTCCTGCAGCAGTGCCTGCATTCACAGCATAGGCAGCTGGTCTCATGGTGAGCCTGGGAATGATCTGCAGGTGGGCACTTCCGTTGGATGATGTCCAGTTTTGAATGCCCACACTCCAGCCCCTAGCCATGGGAGTGACAGTGATTGCTTTGGATGGAGGGAGGGTGAGAGAGGGTGGCTGGCAATAAATGATATATAATTACATCAAATCAGCTTTCCTGGCTGGGCGCATTCATGCAGGATCAATCCATCAGGGCATTTGGATGATGCAGCAATATGATAACAAAAATCCTAAGACTTTGTCACATGATAAGAGGCAATGGACTTCCTTGTCACCAATCACCCACACTGACCTTGCTGCAACCATCCACGTCACTGGATGTGTGGTAGGGACCTGGCTTGGCACCGACTGCACCCTGGAACATCTCAATCATGGCACGCAGGCTGACAAATGACAACAGGATGATGACACATGGCAGCTGGAGGGTGGCAAGGGACTATGCCACAGCGACATGGTGTAGACCAGCTTGACACAGGCACTTACCATTACAGCATAGATGAAACAGATATAAATAAACTAGTACATAATAGAATGCTGTCAGTGTGCCTGTTCAATTTTATGCTTGTGCATCAACAATTCCTTTTAAATATCAAATGGGCTAAGATTTAGAAAGACATGAAACAACCACAGTACCGCAATGGCAAAAATCACATGGAATCACTAGATAATGAAATGCTTAAGAAGCCAGTAAAAACATAGGGAAAAAGACAGTCACAATATCTGAATGTGACATCATAATGTTTCCCAGATGACCCTGGCCTTGTGGGATAGCGCACACACTATAAAAATACCATGCGATAACATGGTCTTGCAGTGTGGCCACAAATCTCACACCCAGCCCCCATGGGCCTCTGGTCGTGGCCGTTCACCAGAGGATCCGATGATGATGTTGGCAAACCAGTCGTCGCCGGGTGGCAATGCCGCATGCGTCGCCTGGTGCGCGGGCCGGTCGGGCAGGCTGAGCGCACCCATCGGTTATGGACCCACGCCACCCGGTCGTTTGACGCCTGCAATGGGTATTCACCGCGGTTGTGGGACTAACCGCCGACATGAACACATTATTCTGGGCTGCGGCCCACATGGGTGTGCCAGGGACTCTTCTATCCCGAAGAAGGGATAGCCATCGTCGGCCACCCATGGATAACACACCGGAAATTGTCGAATTAGGAGGTAAGGATTTCTTTTGGGCAGGCTAAATTTCCGATGCGTCGTTTTCCTGAGTCTGTGATAGTGCAACCATTACAGCACAACAAGACGCGTCAGACACCGCCATGGCGCAAGAGGCAGCCACCAGTCCGGGGGCACGCGTCCGGCGTCGCCCGTCGCGCGCTCCCGTGCAGCGCTCACCCGGCAGCGGGCACACTCTGATGTCAGGGGTTCACAATTCACTAAGTACCTGCTTCTGGATCTGAGAACAACCGTCTAGGCAACACACAATCACAGAGACAATGCTCCTGGATATCCAGCACACCCGGGCTTGTTGTCAACAATGGTGCCAGGTGACATCAGTGAGGAAATGGCTGGCACTCCGGGCAACGGCCATGACAACATGTGGATATTTTGTCACATGCTCCGCCCTTGAACAGGTTCAAATCCTGACACCTCAGCCAACAGGAATCAACCAGGCCACCCCAATCCCCTGTGAGAACAGAAGCACCAATCACAGCTGAGCTGGAGAACTCTGCAGGCCGCCCACACATCCACACGGAGGCTGTGAAACCTGAATGATCATCCAGGCAATGAGGTTGCCAATCCCAGAACAGAGGCGCAGCCAGGTGCTAACCCTGGCGATGATGGTCAACACCGTGTTCAAGCATCACACCCACAATGGTCCTCTGAGTTCTTGTATGCGTGGCGCCAATATCTGGGTGATGCCGGCACCCAGTTATAAAGATGTTGATGCCAATTTATAAAAACCAGATGCAGGAATCTGCATACAGATTTCTAGCCCAATGGGTCATGTCTCCCCTTGCCAAAGCATCAGGGCAGTGGGTTGGAGCTGTTCGATCAAGCTGTCCTTGAGAACACAATCTTAACAGGATTTGACCAGTCAGGGCCTCTGCTATGCACACTCATTCTCAGATCCGTTCTCACAGCAACATTCCTGGCAGTGGTATTGATGATTTTGCACCAGGCTTGGCGTAGCTGGGATTACAGGCCGAGCCATGGCCAGCCTGGTGTCAGAGGCACTGAGGACATATTGTGCTCACAGCAACATTATATGATCAAATGCCCAAATCTCTTACCTCACAATGGGTAGAGGAGTTTTATGAGTAGCTCAAAGATATATATCCAGACATGAATATACACCTTGGACCTTGATGTTCTTAAAGGACCATGAATACAATATGCACGCGTTTGCCTTTACAACTCTGCCACATAAATAAGGGTTTATGTGTGTATATATCTTCAATTGGATACGGCAATTTATAGAGCATATCACGGAAATCAAACCTTTACTCTATCATTTTAATACCTTTATGATAATGATTTTGCTGATTGACACAGAGTTCTTAACCTGGTTGTCCGCTTAGGCAGTTAACAGTTTTGGTGAGGCTTTGCAAGAGCCATCAGTTTCGCGGTTTGTGGACTTGTTATAATAGGATCACCGTCAGCCTGCATCTTCACCGTCAACACATCGATGGATGATGGAGACACAACAACAACCTGCAGCACCAACCACGTGATGGACATTGTGCATGGCCGCTGCAGATGTCAGAGATAGACAGGGATGCGACCTGAGCTCAATACCAAACTCTTCCACAGCTATCACTCATGGTCGCTGTTGAGTCACTGCGTTACCATGTGATCCTCCACTGGGTGGATGAACAGTAATTTTAAGCAGCAGTTGAGCGTCATTGTTGCCGATTCTTGACTTCCCTCCAATGCATCGTAGTCATATGTCTCTGCAACAGTTACATATGCACACAGATAAAGCATTATGTGACTCAATTTTTGTCCTGTATATACATATATATAATAAGTACCAAATAAAAACCCCTGAATAAAGATACATCCGATATGGTTCAACCGATATCCAATGATGATGCAAGAATGAGCAAAATGACTGGTATCAAAACTGGTCCTATGATGCCTGGAAAATGTATGTGGTGGCCGGGCAAAGGACTGGGCATAAAGCAGCCACTTGAAAGTGGTCTCCAAACTGAGGCAATTCAAGAGCCAGGGATTAGGTGATGGCCACGTTGACAAATTTCAAGAAGCATTGACTCATGGTCCTCTGGACTCCATTCATCGGAACACCATTCAGTGCCGAGTTTTAAGATCACACACACACACACAAACATCACTGTGGCTTTTTGTATGGGAATTGGTAGGGGAATAGATAACTCCTACAACAGCTGCACCACTGCATGATTAGTGCTCTCCAACCGGGTGAGGCGCCATGGATTATAAGCACATTGGGTACCGGATACAGGAGGGGGTATCCAGTCATCAGGGACCCAGCAACCCAGGCATTTGACATCCCGGGACAACTGCTTTCCATTGGACTATGATGACGGACATGTGGATATAGGGTCTGTCAAGCCACCATGATGATGATGGGGATGATGGCGGCACACATGGTTTCTCCCTTGGCTCATTGGTGGAGGACCTTGTGCAGCCCATGGCTTCAGAGGCATGGCTCGCACAGACACCAGGCACCAAATCTCGTGACACCCGGGATCCCAAGTCCCCGAGGCCTGTGCAGCACGGTGCACAGCGCTCGGTCACCCAGCACTCCTCCTAGCTGCCATGCTGATACTCACAATCCCATCCCCGACATCAATCCGCCATACAAGGGGACATTTGAGTCGGCGGTGGGGTTGTCTCCGGTCTAGGGGCACCCACTCCCCGGTACCCATTTCGATTCGTCTGCAACTCCACGTGCCGCCCGCTGGGTTGCGCCGGTGGCATCTGCTTGGACTGTGCTTCCACTGTTCCTGACTTCTATGGGCCTCCCAAAAAAAAGGTATCAACTCGATGATGATGCCAAACCCAAACAACCATGCCAGCGTGGATATGTATGTCTAGACCCCGGTGATTTCCAGCCCCGAACCATATGTACCGGACCTCCACCGGAACATCAACCCGACCCACGTGAGCCAAACCCGTCGTCAGCCACTTGAGGATGGAGCATCTGACTGTGATAAGACGACAAAGAAACAGCCTGCAACAGGATGATCACAACAAAAAAAGCAGTCATCAGGTACAGTTAACACAGAAACAACTCACGGACACCTGGCCACGTAGACAACTGTGTAGCCAGCAGCAATGTGTGGAGTTGGCCACAAGCAGTAACCCAAACACACAGAAGTGCAATCAGCAAACATCTTGATATGGGCAGCAGTCGTTTCTTCCCCCTATTCATTCGGCAAATATTCACACATGGATCGAGATGACGGGTACCATGCAAAAAGGATAGGCCACGGGCATAAGTCACAACCATCCGACCAATCTGCACACCAACCTGGAGACCCATAGCAATCCACTTGGGTGGTGGTTCCCGCGCCACCGGGTGATCGAGCCGGCCCGATTCACCAACAACACGAACTCTGTAGCTCCAGCCGCTTCCAAAGAACCCCACAGGTACACATCGCGGTTGGCGCCGACTTCTCCTGGCTGCCCTGCAATGGTTTGATGTTCGAAGATCAAGCACTGAGATGTCTGGGTTCTTACTGTTACCGGGATCCATAAGAATGGCTAATGGGTTATGTAGACGGAAATTGAAAATGCAAATGCAAGTACAAGCCACAAATGAAGAAGAAAAGTGAAGCCCACCGGCCAGATACATTGAGGGAGCAGCTGGTCTTGTTTTGTTCCCGCTATACAATTTTTGAAGAGTAAACCCAGTTTATTCATAACATTGTTTTCACAGGGGTTTGCAAAAACCATTCCCTTGGCAATCCTCATGTCACAAATCACTGACTCAGACAGTGAAAGACCAAATAGAGTAGATCTCAGCTACTTTGCAGATTAATCAATATTTCTTTGATATAATTAATTTCTCATTTCTCAGTGACAATAACCATGAGTGGAATGCAATTGGATGGACCATGAAAAACAGGCCTACATGGCTGGTTAACAATCCTCAAACTTTCTACACCTTCTTTGCTCCATAATCACTTCAGATAATCTTTGTGCTATTGAACTTGGTATATAGTTGACAATTATAAAGGACTACAAAGATAATTTTCACAGGGTATAGGATGACTCTAAAATCTAACCACTAACATGTTTCACTAGGGTGTTGGTGTGTGACACCTGATCACCCAGTAACCTAACTGGTATACCTCTCAGCATGAGCCAACCCAGACAGGTGCGGGCAGCAATCCTACATGGGCCCGTCCCTGGGCACATCCGTTCACCAATAACTAACTCAATGATCACTTCCATTTTCACCCATCTCCTCTGGGCACTGCAATGGAGGCTGGCCGGGCAGGTCTCTGACATCACCGCCAGTCCCCACCTAGGAGGAGCCTCCTCCCGGTATCTCTCCCAAAGGGATTCAGTACCTCTCCAAAAATCAGACACCATCACCATCCTTCGGCACAGTTCATGGCCTCTTCACAAATCCTCGAGTGCCACTTCGATCACAACTCTAATAGCAATCAGCCATGACATCACCATGGCCAACCAAAAACGGATAATAAACATTTTAGCCTTAAGACACTGGGCTCAAGGATCAAGATGCACCAGAGGAAGAGACTCCCAGGATGCTATCATAAATAAACAGATACACAGGCTGTGTGGCAATTTTTCCTGAGCCTCTCCGACATGAATGTTCCAAACACATCAGCAACACGTAGCACAAAGTACACATTTTGATGATGGGAAAGGGTAAGACAGACAACCCGTGAGGTGACAAGAACATGGCATATGCACACACAGAAGGAGGTGGTGCAGCGACGTGAAAGAAAAAGTTCTATGATTGTTGCCTGCGCGTGGTGGATGAGAGTTACCCGTTTGCACAGGGCAATGCTCATCTGTCCAAGTGATATGCAGCCTGGGCAGGAACCCACCACCAGGATGGGTGCAGAAACCAGAGTCCCTGACAAGGGACCCATTGTTTTGAGAACCTTTCGTCTCCCAGAAACTCATGAGTCACGGCCACACCACTCCAGTCACCCCTACTCTGCCAACAAACCACGATGCCCACAGATCTACCACGTAATGACATGACAATGCCTTGACATACCCAGTTAATGGTCTTAACGGATATGACACTCATATGACAGTGGTGCAACAAACAATTAGGCCGCTCTCACCACCCTCCTCCACCAATAACCAAGCACATGTGCATGGCTTCGTGTGGCAACATGAGAAACCCCACAGCAGTACAGGGGACTGGCTGATAGCAATAACAGCTCATGAGCACGCCCTATGCTAACAGCATGGCAATGGCCTGTGAATGAGCCCCAGAAGGGGATAGGCTTCCCTCCACCAGACTGATGTAACATCTCAGAGTGTCATGATGAACCCATCCCAACTCCAGGATCCAGCAGCTTGGGGCCTTGTGGCCCCTGGATGGCCTGGTATCCAGGAGCAGAGTGGGAGTGTGCACGTCACCACCACCGCACCCTCATGAGCAGCCAAACAACGTAACAATAATTCCTACATGTCCTCGTCTCATCTCCAGCATTGACCATCACCAGCTCTGAACACGTCAGCCTGGCCCCTCCTCCCGGTATCACAGCCAAACCAGGCAGTTGCTCCATCTCCTGACGTGCACGTGTCAACACACACAATTATATGCATTCTGATATCCATACAACAGAGACATCATTATGGCAAATATCCATTAGACAGTGGCAATATGCCTATGCATTATGCTCAAACCATCAAGCACACTGTCACCACCAAACCCGGAAGCTTACCGCAGGTTTGCAGGAAGGCTCCACCACTTGGAACCCGCTGATCAGATGTCAGAGGGCTCAACCGCTCTTCAGGCCCCATACAACAGGATACATCCGTTTCAACACCTTCTGGTCTTGTTCTCGTCGTCTCACAGGACAATGGAGGAGGTGAACTCAGCCGCTCCGGCCACCGGGTTTGATCTTCACCCAAACTGGGTGGCAAGGCCGCCACCAGTACACAGATGGGGTTGGGTTTGCTCTGTGGATGGGCAACGGTGCTGCAACACCGGACACAGACACAGCAGTGCATGGGTAGGGGACTCCTGCAGTGACGATGACATCAATGTCGATGCCAACAGGCATGTTGGGCTTCTGGGCAGTGGCAACAGGGCTCACGGATCATGGTGCGCCGTTGGCCGCACACAAGGGTGGTGTCTGCTCGTTCCGTGCAGTGGATGCCTCACGGCTGGGCGTGGACGGGCAGCGTGGTGATAACCGGCAACACCCTGCATTCCGAATCCACCAACCATGTCGGTCACCCCGGTGACCAACCTCGATTCCTCATGCTCACTCAGCATCACAATAGAGGGTGATAGACAGCAGCAGCATCAGTTTGATACACATCAGCTCTATAAAATCCCCTCCTGGTGAGGGACCTGGAACACTGCATTGTGACCCAGTAGAAGGTTTCTCAGCTTTCTGCTCTCTCTTGTTTTTTTTTTTTTTTTTAAAGAGGTTGGTGTGACATAAGTAAGCTCATGACCAAGCCCTTCATTACAGAAATGGTTTGCACCCGGTGTTTGCTGCAGATGTTCAGGCCACCGGTGATGGGGCCACACCCATCGGTACCCATCATCCAGCAGGCAGATACTGACTGTAGTGGTAATGGATTTGGTGTGTGTGTTGTTGTAGCAGCAGCACATCATGAGGAGTGACTCTGAACAGACGCCCACCGGCACCCGTCACCCACACATGGAGCGGCCGTGACTCATCGCCAGGCTCGCGGTCACCAAATCACGATGCCTTCCTGCAGTGTTCCCAGTTTAGACAATCCTCGCTGATCCGGCTGGCCGACGCACCTGCGCAAATAACAGATATGGTGGCGGCACGCGACGACACACATGGTGAGGCAGCGAAGTCATGGAATGGCTCCTCCGGTGATGGAATCAACACATGATGACACACCAGAGATCCCCACACGCCTGCACGAATCTTCTGGGCCAAGGATGATTCCCAATGGCAAAGGCTTGATCACCAAACCATCGCCATCATCACAACGGTGTTCCGACCTAAACACCAACTACTTCACCAACGAGCTATTCACTTGGGGATACGTCAGAATCTCATTTCAAAACTAAAAACAATGTCCGTTCATACATTTTAACGACCTGATTATGACTGCTGCCAGACAATGTTATCAGTGGACAAGGATTTCAACCAGGCTGATGAATACACTCAGGTACACGCACTTGTAAGGCAAAGCCCCAGATGCAGCTTGAGTGGATTCCCTTCAGCATCGCGAAAGCAGCCTGGTGCAGTTAAAGCTTCATCAAGGTGAGCACTGCAATGCACTTTGTCCGTCTGGCACAGGTGTATGGATGGTGATGGGACACAGCAGACAACAGCATGAGGTATGTGGCACTGTGGTGGGGCACAGCTAATAGCAAGTTACTTTGGATGCCCACAAGATTGGTCACCCAGAGTGCCCAGAGGGCTTTCAAGTCATCTTTGATGCCCAACTCAACCAGGAAATCTCAGCCTGACTGTGCAGCCTCCAGCTTAGCCAACATTCATCACGTAATACAGGGGGGTGCCATGGGGAAACCAGGCTTGGCTGGGCTTGCAATAGCTCTGCGCTACCAAACAGGCAAACATGCATTACCCAGATACTGCTAAACCACAGTAACCAAATCACCGGACCACGTCATTGGCAGCTGAAGATTACAGAGGGCCTGAGACCATTTCATCATTGGTGATGTGGCAGCTGGGACTTGAATACAACTCACTCACTCTTCCGTCAAATCAATTCATTCAAACAGTTTCTCAAACGTGGCGTGTTCAAAGTTGTAAGTCAATTGTTCGACCTCGTTCTGATATGGAGTACACACGTGGGCACTTGCAGAACAGCCATGGCTCGGGTAGGCAGACAGGGTGGAGTGGACCAAATACAGCAA
>NZ_JBRIIP010000003.1:0-4821 GCF_052976945.1 Pseudomonas sp. GG8 | reverse complement strand
CCTCGCTGGTTGTGCAGGTCCCGGTTATTCAAATTAAATGTCTGTACAGCCGGTTACGATGACGCTGCTATGACAGTTATCAACGATTAGTTACCCGTTGCGAGCTTCTGCGTCGCGCCTTTCCGTATACATCACGTACGGCGCCTTCTTGCGCCTTCGGCCTGATTATCATTCCAGCCTATGCCTTCTCGCCGGGACAGAATTACTCCGCAGTGATCAGTGGCCATGAAGGTCGTCGCGGACACTGCGACCTTCATGGAATGAAGGCGATGACAGTGACTCATGGACACGGTGGTGGCAGTGGCGACATGACAATGGTTGAGCAGCAGGGTGCGATCACGGCAATAGCGGAGGCGACGGCCGTGGCGGCGATGGTCGGGGTGGAACGGTGAACATGGCTGCGTCGGCGCTTCACCTGCTTTAAGGTATCATCATCTGAGAGGTCCCACCAGGGGTCCCGTCCTTCCATACCTGGCCGGAAGTTCACATCGATCACAGCGTCCCAGATGTTGGCGACGTCTTGCAGTGCCAATGAGGGCTTTTGATCCTTGTCGATCAGGCGCGCCCGCACGCCTTCGCTGAACTCGCGGATGACGAACAGCAGTTCAGGCTGCGGGTGTTCTCCATCTGGAATACCTGGGCCGCGACATGTCGGCGCGGACGATCTACCCGCGCCAGATCGGCATCGGGGCGACCTTCGGTCAGAAGTTCTTGCCGCACGGCTGGCGGGCGTCGCATGCGTGTTCCATGACTGATGGGCACACCCGGCGCCACAGCAGAGTCACGACGTCCAGCGGTTGATCAATCTCGCTCGACGCGGCAACCATGCGCATCGCGGATGCCGATGGCTTCCTGTTGCAGCGCCTCGACCAGGCTGACTGCACCGGCTTTACCTGCCCGGTTGCGGTTCTCGCAGCCCCCCTCGACCAGTTCTTCTTGCTGTTCATCCAGCAGGAGACGGTCGGCCAGTTCCAGATCCCGGCGCGTCGCGCCCGTTGATGTAACCGGGTCGGTCCAACAGCCAGTTTCAGCGGTCAGGAAGAGGACGACTGGCGCCGACGTCAGGGTATAAGTTCAGTACAACTACAGCGTTACCACGTTGGTCGAGTAACGATGCGAATGCCGCGCCTGCGACGACCATGCCGCCACCCAGCGCGTGACCATGGCCCAGCAGGATCGAGAGGGTTTCAGTACGTGCAGCGACCGATCGGAGCCGTATTCCACCGCGAGAATGCGCGGCCAGCGGTCCGACTTCGGCCAGATCAGCACGGCCGGCGTCGACCAATGCTACGATCATCACCGCCGCACGCGAAAGATAAGCCGTCCGCGCAGCAGTA
Organism: Pseudomonas sp. GG8; assembly: GCF_052976945.1. NCBI lineage: Bacteria > Pseudomonadati > Pseudomonadota > Gammaproteobacteria > Pseudomonadales > Pseudomonadaceae > Pseudomonas > Pseudomonas sp. GG8. The sequence continues at coordinate 3,484 of NZ_JBRIIP010000003.1, read as the reverse complement.
CGCGAACAATTTGTACGGATTGATCGACCATTTCGAGACGATCATCAGCGCCTGGATCATCGGCAGCGACAACGTCGTTCAGAACTTTTCCGCATCCAGCTCACAACGCCGATGCGCGCGCCATTCGGCATGGAGTTCTTCAAATACAGATTCATCATGACCTCTCGGGGCGCGGGCAACTGCCATTCGGTCTCTGATACCCCTATGCGGGGATAAGTACAAACATAATTTAGGGAGTGTCAGAAAGAGGCAGGGCCGCGTCGTGCGATGACATTGATCGATAAACGTGGCAGCTTCCTAGTGTCCGCACATTGATTTTTGCAGGTGTTTGCCATGACAGAACAATGACCGTATCAAACTTGGATCAGCTGGAGCACGCGTTTGCGTGGATTCGAAGACTCGTATATGAACAGAGAACTCGTCGGTTTGCGCCGGCGCGCCGCAGCAAGATCTATCCAGCCAGACCAATCATCTTCAATACGTGAACTCGACGCCGCTGGACAAGGTCGACGTCATCCTTGGCAGGATCCGTTCCACGGCCGGGTCAGGCCCATGGCTTGTGCTTCTTCGGTAACCCAGGCCCAGCGTCAACGCCGCCATCGCTGGTCATATCTATAAAAAGCTCAAGCATCGACCTGAACATCGACATCGCCATCACAGCTGCTTCCAGTCCTCGCCGATCAGGGCGTGCTGCTGCTGGGACCGCCATGACTCATGGAACGCCTGGAACGCTACTTACGCGGAGAGGCTGGCAGATCTTCACCGTCAGGTCATTAAGATCGTCGGCGAACATGACCCGCATCTGGTGCTGCTGTCGGTCTTCATGCCCAAGCGAACGGAAGCTGATCGAGCGCCAAGCAGAACCTATAGTACTGACACGTACGCCCTCGCCGCTGTCCGCCTGAAGGCTTCTCGGCGACGGATAGCTCGGCCGGGCCAACAGTCTTCTGGACGGAATGGATCAACACAAATAACTGAAGATACCACAACTAACCTGAATGCGGTCGCAGCATCCTGCCATCTTCGAATGATACGTTCCACAGAAATAGCGGCTCCGTTCACAAACACCAGGTCAACCGAGTCTCTACTCGGCCCGGCTTCTGCAGTGCCGAAACATCAGCTCAGCGAGGAACAGTACCGGAACGGCACGGCGCATGACCTGCGTTTCATGACCAGCGCACCGACGGTATTCGCTTCGTGTCACGTTCGGCGGTCCACGGCGTGGTGCCCAGGGTCGGTGGCAGCAGATCGGTCGTCGCCGCTCGGCGCCCAGCAGCGAGCAGCGATAGGCATCGTTCGTCCAGTGCCAGCAATGTTGGCCGTACAACGCAGCAGCACCCGCCCGGAGGAACGAGAGACGATTGAAGTCGCGGCTCCAGCCGCTCCGATCGCATCAGGGCGATCTTCGCTCAGCCTTACGTACAGCCGATGCAGGTCCAGGTAATACTCACCGCAGCACTGAGCAGTTCAGCCCAACAGCCATGGATTCAGTTCTTCGGCATACAAGCCCTGGCCAGCGATCCGCCTGCCGGAAACAGCGCCAGCGGCCAGGACCAGTACGACGGGCTCCAGTAGTGCAGGCGCACCGTCGCCCAGCAGTTGCTGAACAGTACGGGCGCGCGCAGCACCACCGTCGACACTCGCGAACTGTCCCCCGCGCGACGCTGCTTGAGGTGCAGCCGTTCGCGCCCACTGACCATTTCGCCCAAGCCGCCGGCATGCTGGAGCACGTGCGCGATCTTGGCCGCTACGTCGCATCGCATTTCCGGCACGCTGGAACACTGGTCGCATGCTCCGGAGAAGATCAGGCCGATACAACATCAACCTGTTCGATGACAACCAGTACGTGAAGTACGGCCCAATGCCGATCCCGACGATCCACTGCCGGCCTTCAGCCGCAGATCCGCAAGCCGCGTCGGGCGACGCGGTGATCACCGCGCGGCCACCATCCACGGCAGCGGCAGCGCCTGGCTGGCGAGGTAACCAGCCGCAGGCCGACCAGCAACTACCACCACGTCTGAGCGATCGGACATTGGCCACGGCACGACGCTGCGGGACGCTGCGCCAGATCCGCGCCGACGGCATCAGCGGCGTGGTCGCCATCAGCACCCCGTGTGCGAAGGTGATCGGCTCGACCAGAAATTGCGGCGCACCGTAGATGACGGGCGCGGCGCAGGTTCTGTTCCATGGAGCCAGCGAGATCGAGGCCAGCAGGACCGCGACGAGGAAGGTCTCCATCTTGCGCAGGATGTAGCCGAGATTGCCGATACCGACCCCGAGACGGTCGAAGGTGATGGCATCCACGGCGTCAACGCCGATCGCAGTGATGATCGCGTGCGCCGCACGGTGCCAGTTCGGCACGGCGATTTCGGTGAAATTCAGTCATCAGGATGTTGAAGCACCAGCATAACATTCACAACAACGATGATCAGGCCCCAGGACGATCGGCTGCTGTTGAACAGCGATGGACCAGGGCATGATGTCTAGCGACAGAACGCATCGTCGCTGCTGTCGTTCCAGCCGGCACGAGGGTCAGCATCGGCACCAGCGCTTCCGCATGCCGCACCACGATGGCGGCCGGCCGCGAGGGCCGCGTGCACCTTGTCCATAGTCTTGCCCGCGACGCTTCTCGGTCATGTAGGCCACGGCGCTCGGCCATGTCGCGCCCAGCACCAGCAGCACGCCCATGATGGAACCGGCGCACCGCGACGCAGGACACCACGAACGCCGGGCTGGCTGAACCTGAACATCATGCGCATGGCTTTTGATCACCTCTTTGCCGCGATACGGTTTAACGATGATTTCGCTGATCGAGCAGCCCAACAACGCCACGGTGATACCGTCGGTGAGTCGATCTGTCGCAGTTGAAACAGTACCGCGCCGCTGTTGGCGTCGATGCCGACCATGGACGAACAGCCCCGATGGCGCCGCGATCAACGTCTGCATGGAACGATGCGCGGGCCATGCCGCAGACGATTGCGGACACCATCGGTCGGAGTCCACGATTCCGAAGGCGATCGCCGCTTCGCGCAGCAAGGGCGCGAACAGCGCCATGCCGCAGTACGGCGATCGAACGCACCGATGGAACAGCAGCTCCACGCCGACAGCGACAAGGCGACACAGCAAGCCCTGGCGAGCCATCGGGTAACCGTCGAGAGTGGTCATCACCGTCGACGCTTCGCCGGAATGTTCAGCAGGATCGAGCTGATCCGGCCGCCGTCCTTCGCAGCCAGGTACACCGCCGCCCACCCAGTACGACGCTGACTCCGGGTGGCCCGAGGCGAACACGATCAGATCAACAGCGCCACGCCATGGTGGGGCAGGCGGCGGCGACCGACAACAGTGCAGATCAGGTCCACGCGGCGGTGATCGAGTTCGGGTAGACGAGCACGAAGCCTTGACTCAGTAGCTGAAGTGTGCACGTCCATTCTCCAGAACATCAAGCAGGCCCAGCGGCAACGGAACGTCCATGGCTTTATGGAAC
>NZ_JBRIIP010000002.1:0-3841 GCF_052976945.1 Pseudomonas sp. GG8 | reverse complement strand
GGTGTAGGTGTAGGTGTAGGTGTAGGTGTAAAAAAAAAAAAAAAAAAAAAAAAAAAAAAAAAAAAAAAAAAAAAAAAAAAAAGGAGCTGCCACCAACCAACATCTCAGCATGACAGTGGCACAGACACCAACCACTAACAACAATACTGTCCGTGACATGATGCAGAAGTCAGCATTGCGACACTGATGCCAGAGCCCGTGTGTCTGTGCGCATGCGGTCACCAAATCCTTGGAAAGTAACTGTTCCTTAAATTCCCATGATTTCAGGGGATCCAGGCCAAAGATATCATGTTGGTGGAACCATGATTTAAAATATTAAACATTCTAATACTCATCCTACTCTATTTCTGCCTGTTGTTCCTGTGGCACAGCCATTTAGATACCATTGGTGTAATCGAGTACTGTGGACCCATATAGTTTGTTTACCGGCAATATTAACAGCCATGGCTGGGTTGGTTGGTGAGTCTACCAGAAACACTGCACAGTACCATTAATATCTATGTCAGTGTCATTCTCCATGGATCTCTAGTCCACTTGTTCTAGTGATAATAAATGTAGCACTTAACATACAAGAACTTGGGAGTTGTCATTAAAGCATACTTATTTGCTTGGACAGTTAAAGTTAATCCTGTTCCATAGTATGTTAAAGTTGTGCTCCTTGGTCATCACCAAAATTTATAACAGCGCTATCAGTAAGAAAAACATAGTTAAAATTTTGGTCCAGTTGTTCCTAGTAACACGGAAGCATCAGATTTACCAAAGCAGTTTGTCCTGGTGGCGCTTGGTGTATTTGAAAATCCATATCAATAGCACCAAAACCTAAGTTATGAACCTAAAGTATAATCACCAGTTGTACAATGTTCACGACATTATCGTTCACAAAGTAAGTTGATACTCAGCATTATGGTCATTGCCATTGTTCCGGCATCATTAATTAGGATACCATGCACACTTGCTACGACCAGTATTGCCGCAAAGTGCGCCATTAATTAAATTAATTTCAGCCGCAGTAGATGTAACTGCTATTGCTTTCCAAAGTAATTGACCATGTGACGATGATGAAGAACCTGCGCCACCTCCAAGAATCAAATCATCAGCGGAAGTCTCCATAACATATTCAGGCACTAGCAGCATTACCAAAGAATTTCTCATCGTGTCCTGCATCATATCAACACAACTATTATCTACCAATGAAGTTAATAAAACTGATAAAGTTAAATTTGCTTCTGCATAAAGTTGTATAATAATAAACCTTCAGTAACTAATACCGCTTGTCTGAGCATTGTTCAAGTACCGTTTACAGCAGCAGCAGTTGCAGTTTCAAAAACTATTTCCTGCCCTGCACCGGCTGATGTTAAGAAGTTGCCGTCTGCTAAAACTTCCACCTCATTCCAGTCTTCTATTAAGGCGGCTACCTATAATTCCACTCATAACTTCCTCCTATAATGTTTGGTCCAATAGCTAACTCCGCCAAACATCAACATCTGCTGATGAACCAGTTATAAAACCTAGCATGTCTGTACCTTCAATAACTGTATTATCATTATGCACGAAAGTCATTACCACTAATGCTTGTGTTTTATAAATAGTAATAGTCTATGCCCACCATCATCATCATCAACGTGTTGGGTCAAATGTTATCCACACCTGCCGTTTCACAAATTGAAATTGATAGAATGGTGTAAGTGTGACCACTTGTCCCATCTATCAACTTAACTTATCAATTTGAACAGGTAGGCTTCGTGTACTTTTGGTAAGCTCCATGTTCCTAAAATCCTAGTACCATTGCTTTTCCTCTATTGAAAATGTATGGTTCATACTAAATCCAAGTTTACAGTATTTCCAGAAATGGTTAAATCAAAGCACTCTCTTCCTCAGATTTTCTATCTCCGTCATCCAGAATGTCATTCCAACATTTGATGGAACATTAATATCGGTTGTTGCTGTTAAGTTAATATCATTTCCAGAATTAAATGTAAAGTCTGTTCCATCAGATTGGATTTTTTGTTGAGCCGAATCTCTAAAATGAAGTCCTACATTTGTGGGAACAACAATATCTGTCGTTGCTGTTAAATTTAATAAATTACTGGAAGCGATTGTTAAATTAATTCCATCACACCTGTATTTTTCTCCATAATCACCAAAATGTTACGCTTGGCAGAACCTATATTAATATCACCTCCACCAGCAGTCTTTTGTAATTGATTAGTCCATTCCATGTCGTTGAATTTTTTCTGTACCTGCAATTGAACCATGCTTTTACAGCAAGTGCCACGTACTCTGTTGCTGTTAAATTAATAGTGTTACCACTAATAGTTAAATCAGTGCCATCACCTTCTATTTTTCAGCATCATTCACCAAAAGTGACTCCAACACCTGACGGTATGTTCATGCTGATGTTGCTGTAAGTTAATGTCAGCACCAGAGGTTACTGTTAAATCTGTACTCCCTTCAATCTTTTCACCACTGCCAAATGTTATTCCTACATCTGCTGAATGACAACGTCAAATGCTGCCATTTTTAGTTAATCTTGGCGCCTGACGCTATGGTCAAGTCAGTTTGCATCACCACTTATGTATTCGCCACCTTGGTGGCCTAGACAAAGTATAATTTGTTTGTGCTATCATCGTTTGATAATAAACCTAAAGAATCCTAGTGTGGCAGCAGCATGGTGTGAATGACACCATCACTTGTTTGTGCATCAACTTTTAAGGAATAGTGAGTACCACCACACCTTCAAGAGTAAATCATCTTCATGAGAAATGGTATTTTGTGAGAAGATAAAATACATCTTCATGCCCAGGCGCTGAAACAACGGCACTATCACTGTTTGAACTTGTGGATGCCATTATTGCCCAGTGTGTCCGTAGACGGCATTCTTCCCAATTTCCAAGGCGTTTCCCATTCATCTTGATTGACAATGGCATAATAAGTTGTATTGCCATCACGATTCCCGCAACAAATGTCTCAAACGATGAAACAGCACCACTTCCAATTTCAGCATACCTGTTCCTGTTGTTGTCGAAGTTTCCTTGACTCTATCGTTACGCTTTAAAGCCATATATTATCTCCTACGCTGTAATCGTAAAATAGCATTCTGATGAGCAGCCGGAAATTGAAACGTAAATGTTCCACTTGTTGATGTCTTATCACCACCAAAGTCCAATACGCATATCGCCTTATTAGATTCATACTACTTTATAAATTAATGCGGCTCTTGCTGTGATTGTTGCTGATGTAAATGATACATAGAAAAATCAGTAATAGCAGTGACCCAGCTTATTAGCATCACATTTGTTAACAAACCACCCCCACATCATTTCCTTGAATTAGAACTTCATTTGTAGCGGAATAGGCAGATAATTAAAACACCTGAGAAACAATTGGATGGTGTGGTGCAAGTTGTGGGAAGCGTTACTCTCCTGTCCTTGAGGTGCATACATTTATAAACAAGAATTTCCATGTATGAGCCTACAACAGCTTTGGTATTTGCCATGTGTTGTATATGGTTGTTTGTGTTACCATGCCTTCATATTTAATTCACCATGCATATATTCATCTCTTCGATGCCTCTCCTTGCTCTATCATCAACTCCTGTATGGCACGTTGATATGATTGTTCATATAATACCAGTCATTACCGCACTCATGTCCTTCAAGAATTTGAAGGCTTCTGCAAGACTTCCGTAAAGCAATGCCAATGGGGCATTATTTCGCGGACAGCGTTATCTGGAACTAGATAGTCTTGTTGGTGATAATCCTGTCTTCTGCTGTTCTACGCTGTTGCATCCGGCGTTGGCGCAAGATAAATTGAGTTTTCATCCCACCAAGCCCAGTATTTT
>NZ_JBRIIP010000001.1:3562500-5673401 GCF_052976945.1 Pseudomonas sp. GG8 | reverse complement strand
GCTCGAAAAAACTTACGTCAAGGGTTAAATCAGGCCTATTCCAAATTAAGCGTAATTCGCCCAAAAGCCTTCTTCCCGGCCTGGCAAACATGGGTCGCGCCAACCTTGAACACGAATGCGCGATCCACAACCTCACCATCTATACGCACGCCACCGGATGCCAGAAGATCCCGAGCAACCGCGGAGTTCTTGACCAAGCCTGCTTTATTAAGGACCGCCGCGATTGGCATGTCGTCAGTGGCCGCAAGACTGATCTCTGGCAAGTCATCAGGCAGGTCGCCGTCTTTCATGCGGTTGCCCGCCGAACGATGCGCAGTTGCCGCTGCCTCTTCGCCATGGAATCGGGCAACGATCTCTTCAGCCAGCTTGATTTTGATATCTCGCGGATTCGCGCCCGCAGCGACATCAGCCTTGAAGCCATTGATCTCCTCCATAGAGAGGAAGCTCAGCAACTCGAAGTAGCGCCACATCAAGGCATCAGGGATTGAAACCAGCTTGCCGTACATAATGCCCGGCGCTTCCTGAATCCCTACATAGTTACCCAGGGATTTGGACATCTTCTTCACGCCATCCAGACCTTCTAATAAAGGCATGGTGAGAATGCACTGAGCTTCTTGCCCATAGGCGCGCTGCAGTTCGCGCCCCATCAGAAGGTTGAACTTCTGATCGGTACCGCCCAGTTCGACATCGGCACGCAACGCGACTGAATCGTAGCCCTGCACCAATGGGTACATGAATTCATGAATGGCGATCGGCTGATTGGTCGAGTAGCGCTTATGAAAGTCATCGCGCTCCAGCATCCGCGCCACTGTGTATTGTGACGACAGGCGAATAAAGTCAGCCGAACTCATTTGATCCATCCAGGTGGAGTTGAACGCCACCTCGGTCTTGGCCGGATCAAGAATCTTGAAAACCTGGGTTTTATAGGTCTCCGCGTTAGCCAGAACCTGTTCGCGCGTCAGCGGAGGCCGCGTCGCACTTTTACCACTAGGATCGCCAATCATGCCGGTGAAGTCGCCAATCAGGAAAATGACCTGATGACCAAGCTCCTGAAACTGACGCAGCTTATTAATAAGCACGGTATGACCCAAGTGCAGATCCGGGGCCGTAGGGTCAAACCCGGCCTTGATACGCAATGGCTGACCACGCTTAAGCTTTTCGACCAATTCGGACTCGACCAGGAGTTCATCCGCACCGCGCTTGATCAGCGCTAGCTGCTCTTCAACCGACTTCATAACAGCCCCGTAATGGCTCATCTAAATGGGACCCAACCATACAAGATCAGGGCCCGATTACAAGTTTTTGCCCCGCACTCTCCGCCGAATCAGAGACTGATGCGTTCGTAGGGTTGCTTCGAGCATGATTTGGTTATATTTTATACAGTTATTTCTTCATCATCATGTCATTCATCTTTTCCAATTCATCTTTTCAAAGTCAAATTACCTATGATCGACACACCGCCCAAGGCGCCTCCGCTTTATCCGAAGAGCCACCTGCTCGCTGCAAGCGGCATCGCCGCCCTGCTGAGCCTGGCGCTTCTGGTCTTCCCGTCCAGCGACGTTGAAGCCAAAAAAACCACCCTGAACCTTGATCTGGAAAGACCTGCAGATCAACTGACACAAGAACAAGACGCTTCAGAACCGATTCAGGCCACACCCGACGTCACTGCATCGCCATTTGCGCAGATCGAAAGTGGCGCTGACGACACTCAGGAAACGGCCACTGCACAACCTGTGAAGGCAGAGCCTGCCCCCACAATTGTTGCCAAGAACCCGACTCACAAAGAAGTTGTCGTCTCCAGGGGCGACACCTTATCGACCCTGTTTGAGAAAGTAGGTCTTCCTGCTGCAGCCGTGCATGAAGTACTGGCCAGCGACAAACAAGCCAAGCAATTCAGCCAGCTTAAGCACGGGCAGATTCTACAGTTCGAGCTATCCCCTCAAGGTCAGCTCAAACAACTGCACAGCAAGGTCAGCGACCTGGAAAGCATCAGCTTGTCCAAGTCCGACAAAGGCTATGCATTCAGCCGGGAAATCACCAAGCCGAACATACGCACTGCGTATGTTCATGGGGTTATCAACAGCTCGCTTTCCCAATCGGCTCAACGCGCAGGCCTGTCCCACAGTATGACCATGGACATGGCCAGTGTTTTTGGCTACGACATCGACTTCGCTCAGGATATTCGCCAGGGCGACGAGTTCGATGTGATCTACGAACAGAAAGTCATCAACGGTAAAACCATCAGCACCGGCAACATCCTGTCAGCGCGCTTTACCAACCGAGGCAAAACGTACACTGCCGTTCGCTACACCAACAAGCAAGGCAACAGCAGCTACTACACTGCTGACGGCAACAGCATGCGCAAGGCCTTCATCCGCACCCCGGTAGACTTTGCCCGCATCAGCTCGATGTTCTCCATGGGCCGCAAACACCCGATTCTGAATAAGATCCGCGCCCACAAAGGCGTCGATTACGCAGCGCCTCGCGGCACACCGATCAAAGCAACCGGTGATGGCAAGGTTCTATTGGCGGGTCGTCGTGGCGGCTACGGCAACACCGTAGTCATTAAGCATGGCAACACCTACCAAACCCTGTACGGGCATATGCAGGGTTTTGCCAAAGGCATACAAACCGGCAGCAATGTGAGGCAAGGCCAGGTCATCGGCTATATCGGCACAACCGGACTCTCGACCGGACCGCACTTGCACTATGAGTTCCAGGTCAATGGTGTCCATGTCGACCCACTGGGCCAGAAATTGCCAATGGCCGATCCAATCGCCAAAGCTGAAAAACAGCGTTTCATGCAACAAAGCCAGCCGCTAATGGCCCGCATGGACCAAGAGAAATCCACCCTGCTCGCTTCGAACAAGCGCTAAGCCATGGCCTTCTATATAGGTGTGATGTCCGGGACCAGTCTTGACGGGCTGGATATCGCCCTGATTGAACAGGACGACCGACCAAAACTGCTGGCGACCCACTACATACCGATGCCGGATGATCTGCGCGCCGAGCTTCTGGGTTTATGCGCCAGTGGCAACGATGAGCTTGCCCGGGCCGCTATCACCGAGCAGAAGTGGGTGCGTCTTGCCGCACAGGGTGTTCTGGCGCTGTTGAGCCAAGAGCAATTGTCTGCGGGCGAGATACGCGCCATCGGCAGTCATGGACAAACTATTCGTCATGAGCCCGCGCGCGGCTTCACCCTCCAGATTGGCAACCCCGCACTGCTCGCAGAGCTGACAGAGATCACCGTCGTCAGCGATTTCCGTCGCAGAGACGTAGCCGCAGGCGGGCAAGGTGCACCGCTGGTGCCAGCGTTTCATGAAGCCCTTTTCGACAATCCGCTTGGCGCGCCACAAAATCATCGTGCAGTTCTTAATATAGGTGGCTTCAGCAACCTGAGCCTGCTGGAAGCCGACAAGCCCGTGTCCGGTTTCGACTGCGGACCAGGAAATGTCTTGCTTGATGCCTGGATACAAACACAACGCAGCCTCAGCTTTGACCGCGACGGCGCTTGGGCGGCGAGCGGCAAGATTGAGCCAGCGCTGCTGAAATCGCTACTCAGTGATCCGTTTTTCCTGACCCAAGGCCCTAAAAGTACAGGCCGCGACGTCTTCAATCCTGGCTGGCTTCAGCATCATCTGTTCCAACTGCCAATGTTCGCCCCTGAAGACATTCAGGCAACCTTGCTTGAGCTGACTGCGCTGACCATTACCCAGTCGCTGCAAACTGCACAAACGCAAACTGATGAGCTGTTGGTCTGTGGTGGCGGCGCGCACAACTTGGCGCTGATGGCGAGGCTGACCGCGTTGCTGCCTGATACCAAGGTCAGCAGTACAGCGGCTTATGGCGTAGACCCTGACTGGGTCGAAGCGATGGCTTTCGCCTGGTTGGCGCACTGCTGCCTTGAAGGCGTACCCGCCAACCGACCTAGCGTCACCGGTGCTCGCGGCCTGCGCGTGCTAGGCGCCATCTACCCGGCATGACGCACACAGCAAAACGCCGCACATAAGCGCGGCGTTCTCTGACCAGCAAGCCAAATCAGACCGAGAATGACGAGCCGCAGCCACATGTGGTGGACGCATTCGGGTTCTTGATCACAAAGCGCGATCCTTCCAGCCCTTCCTGATAATCCACTTCTGCACCTGCCAGGTACTGGAAGCTCATCGGGTCGACAACCAGGCTGACACCCTCACGCTCGACGATGGTGTCGTCATCCGCCACGTCTTCATCGAAAGTGAAGCCGTACTGAAAACCTGAACAGCCGCCACCTGTCACAAATACGCGCAGTTTCAGGCGATCATTGCCCTCTTCATCGACCAGAGTCTTCACCTTGTGCGCTGCACCGTGAGTGAATACCAATGCCGTAGGGGTGAAGGTTTCGACGCTCATGCTGAATATCTCCCGGCGCTATATGCCGTCATAATGCGTAATGACTGGCATTATCCGCTTGACCTAGTAAATTGGTCAACTAATCAAGGCAGCATACCGGCATGGGAAAGGCCCAAACGCTCGTCCAGACCGAACAGAATATTCATATTCTGTACCGCTTGGCCTGATGCGCCCTTGACCAGATTGTCGATGACCGACAACACCACCACAAGATCGCCGCCTTGCGGACGATGCACGGCAATTCGACAAACGTTAGCGCCACGTACACTACGTGTTTCCGGATGGCTGCCAGCTGGCATCACATCGACGAACGGCTCATCGGCATAGCGTTTTTCGAAGAGCTCCTGCAAATCCACGGACTTATCCAGCACCGTGGCGTAGAGCGTCGAGTGAATGCCCCGAATCATCGGCGTCAGGTGTGGAACGAAGGTCAAGCCGACATCTCCGCCTGAGGCACGCCGCAGACCCTGCCTGATTTCAGGCAGGTGACGATGGCCTTTGACCGCGTACGCCTTAAAGCTTTCGCTGGTTTCAGAGTACAGCGAGCCGACACTGGCACCGCGCCCTGCACCACTGACGCCTGATTTACAGTCGGCGATCAACCGAGAGGTGTCAGCCAGGCCAGCTTCGAGCAACGGCAGAAAGCCCAGCTGTGTCGCGGTAGGGTAGCAACCGGGCACGGCAATCAGGCGCGCTTGCTTGATCTGCTCGCGATTGACCTCGGGCAGCCCGTAGACCGCCTCCTTAAGCAATTCAGGTGCGCCGTGCGGCTGACCGTACCATTTAGCCCACTCGTCTGCGTCCTGCAGGCGGAAGTCTGCCGACAAGTCGATGACCTTGGTCCCGGCGTTCAACAGTTCGCCTGCCAACGCATGAGCAACACCATGCGGGGTGGCAAAGAACACCACATCGCAGGCACCCAGTGCTGCGATGTCTGGCACGCTGAAAGCCAGGCCATCGTAATGGCCTCGCAGGTTAGGGTACATATCGGCCACGGCCAGCCCTGCTTCGGAGCGAGAAGTGATGACCACCACCTCGGCTTGCGGATGCTGTGCCAACAGACGCAGCAGCTCGACCCCGGTGTAACCCGTGCCGCCGACGATACCGACCTTGACCATAAATCTGCCCCTTCAACGAACCTAGTGGAAAACCATTGATAATATGGGCGTATGGCCTGAGGAACAACCGCGAACGTGACGTATGGCGGGTCATACCACTACTATTTGGCCACCGTGAACTTGGGAATAACCAAAAATGCTTTTTCTATGGCTCAAAGCCCTCCACATCGTCTCGATGGTCTGCTGGTTTGCAGGTCTGTTTTATCTGCCGAGACTGTTCGTTTATCACTCAATGAGCGAGGACGTCGCGAGCCGGGAACGTTTCTGCATCATGGAGCGCAAGTTGTACCGAGGCATCATGGGGCCCGCAATGATTGCCACACTGGCGTTCGGGATCTGGCTGATCAGCCTCAACCCCAGCGGTTATTTCAGCCAGGCCTGGATGCACGCCAAGCTGACGTTGGTGGTTCTGCTAATTGGCTATCACCATGTCTGCGGCGCGCAAGTCAAACGCTTCGCGCGTGGCGAGAAGGGTCGCAGCCACGTCTACTATCGCTGGTTCAATGAAATTCCTGTATTGATCTTGCTGGCTATCGTCATTTTGGTTGTGGTCAAACCGTTCTAATCAATAGCTGAATGCGTGGAGTAATGCTCATGTCACTGCCCGCCTTGCTTGAACAGTCCTTGCGTCTGCCCCTCGTGGCCGCACCGATGTTTCTGATCTCCAATCCGCAATTGGTTCTGGCGTGCTGCCGCAATGGAGTGGTCGGGAGTTTTCCGGCACTTAACCAGCGCGAGAGCAGTGGTTTCAAAGCCTGGCTAGAGGAAATCGAAGTCGGGCTGGCAGCGCTTGTGAATCCGGCGCCCTACGCAGTCAACCTGATAGTGCACAACAGCAACCCACGTTTGCAGGCTGATCTGGCCATCTGCATCGAGCATAAAGTACCCATCGTGATCACCAGCCTCGGCGCCGTTAAGGAGCTGGTCGATGCGGTGCATGATTACGGTGGTTTGGTGTTTCATGACGTGACCACTCGCCGCCATGCGGAAAAAGCAGCAGAAGCCGGCGTAGACGGTCTGATCGCCGTCGCGGCTGGCGCCGGGGGGCATGCCGGAACCTGGAGTCCTTTTTCGCTAATTGCCGAGATCCGCCAGTTCTTCGATAAAACCTTGTTGCTGGCGGGCTGTTTAAACCACGGTCACGAGATTCTTGCCGCGCAGTTGCTTGGCGCGGACCTGGCCTACTTCGGTACACGCTTTATCGCAACCCGTGAGAGCCATGCCCCGGAGGCTTACAAAGAGATGCTGCTGACCTCCAAAGCCGCCGATATCGTCCATACCGCTGCGGTCTCCGGCGTGCCTGCCAGCTTCATGCGCAAAAGTCTGGAGAATGCAGGTTTTGACCTCGCGGCTCTGCAAGGCAAGGGTGAAGTCGACTTCGGCTCGAAGCTCAAACCCATCAGCGATGAAGCAAAAGCCTGGAAAACCGTATGGTCCGCTGGGCAAGGCGTTGGTGATATTGACGATATGCCCAGCGTCGACGAACTGATTGCGCGCCTGGATGCTGAATACCGTAAGGCGCAAACACGCTCAGCAGACCTGGCCAGACGCTGGCCGCACTGATTGCCCGCCAGCGGCCGCCTTTTCGGCCATTTTCAGGCTCAGCTGCGTTAGCCATAACTCTGTTTTACCCAGACAAGGAAGCCAAGCATGGCCGAAACCCACTTCAAAATTGTCTTCGAAGGGAAGCTGCGCACTGGCGTCGACATCGAGACCGCCAAACTGAATATGGCTGGCCTGTTCAAACGTGAACTATCAGCTGTCGAAAGACTGTTCAACGGCCAGCCCGTTGCGCTCAAGCGCGGGTTGTCGCAAGAGCAAGCCCTGCACTACCTGAGCGTATTGAATGATGCTGGCGTCGAAGCCCGGATCGAAGCGGATCCCGCTATCAGTTTGAGTCTGGAAGAGATCGACGAGCCCAAACCGTATAGAGCGCCTGAAGCACCATCGCACGGAGCATCGCCTTATGCTCCACCACGGGCTCAGGTGGGGGCCGCATGGCCAGCGTTTGGCGAACTTAAAGTGTTCACCGTTCAAGGCCGGATAGGTCGTTTACGCTATCTGGCCTGGACGCTGGTGCTCATGGTCGCCATCCTTGCCGTTACCGGCCTGTGCGCAGCGGTCCTGACCCGCTCACTGGTGGGCGGTGGATTGCTCATTGCCATCGCAGGGATCGGCTTTTTTATCGTCAGTGTGCAGATCGGCGTGCAGCGGCTGCACGATGTCGGCTGGTCCGGCTGGCTGTTGCTGATCAATCTCGTGCCGTTCGTAGGCAGCCTGTTTCCGATCCTGATGATGGTCATCCCGGGCAATACCGGCGCCAACCAGTACGGAGCCCCGCAACCTCCAAACACCAAGGCGGTAAAAGTCCTGGCCTCTTTGTGGCTCGCGATTATCGCCATCCTGATGATCGGCGCTTTCGTCGGAGGCATCTCCACGTTCGAAAGTGAGGTGCAAACCACCGCCAGCGAGTATGAAAATATCCTGCCTTACGACGATGATAACGACAGCGATACCGCGCAACCCGCCGACAGCCAGCGTCTGTAGACTATAAAGATGAATAACGCGCCCGCTTGAGCCCGACGCACACTGCCGTGGCTCGCGGTCGCTGCCTGGAGAATGTGCATGACCCGTTACGCTCTGATCACTGGTGCCTCCAGCGGCATCGGCCTGGCCATGGCCGAAGCCTTGGCGCGCCGTGGTCGCAGCCTGATTCTGGTGGCCCGTCAACGGGACCTGCTGGAAAGCATTGCCATTGAGTTGAACCAGCGTTTTGGTGTCGAGGTCCTGTTTCGAGGCTGCGACCTGGGGGAGCCGCTACGTCTTTCCGGCTTCTTGCTGGAACTTGAAGAAGGCGAACGACAGATTGATTTGCTGGTGAACTGCGCAGGCATCGGTACCTGCGGACCGTTTCTGGCCCAGGATTGGGGCCAGGAACAAGACTTGATCGAACTGAACATACTGGCGCTCACCCGCCTGTGTCATGCCCTCGGCAATACCATGGCGGTCCAGGGTGGCGGGCAGATACTCAATGTTGCCTCGGTAGCGGCCTTCAAGCCTGGTCCATGGATGAGCAGCTATCACGCCAGCAAGGCCTATGTGCTGCACTTTTCCGAAGGGCTGCGTGAGGAACTGAAAAAAACCGGTGTAAAAATTTCAGTCCTTTGCCCTGGCCCGACCCGCACCGAGTTTTTCCGTAATGCACATTTGGAAGTCGGCAAGCTGGAACACAGTAAAAGGATGATGAGCCCAGAGGAAGTCGCGCTTCATACAGTGCGAGCACTGGCGAAAAATCGCGCAGTGATCATTCCCGGCTGGCGCAATAAGCTGTTGGCGTTTACCCCGCGTCTAGGTCCGCGCTGGCTGACCCGGAAAATATCCGGCGCGATCAACAAGACGTACTGCCCGCGCTAAAGAACTGGGCGTGGCCCCCGCCCCTCAGTACACTCAAGCACTTATCAAAACGGAGAAATGGTTGTGGAGACTCTGTTCACCAAGATCATCAACAGAGAGATACCGGCAAAAATCATCTACGAAGATGATCAGGTGCTGGCCTTTCACGATATTGCCCCGCAAGCGCCGGTGCATTTTCTGGTCATTCCGAAAAAAGCGATCCGCACGCTTAACGACGTGACCGAAGATGACAAAGGGCTGCTCGGTCATGTCCTGTTCACTGCGCAACGTCTGGCCAAAGAACTGGGCTGCGACGACGGCTTCCGGGTGGTCATGAACTGCAATGAGCTAGGCGGACAGACCGTCTATCACATTCACATGCACGTACTGGGTCAGCGTCAGATGCATTGGCCGCCGGGCTGATTCAACGTTTCAACGACTTACACCCGCTGAGATTGCCTGTGCAAACCCGGCGGGCTGATCCATCTCAAGCCGCGCCCGACTGATTCGGGTAAACTGGCCGCCGTGGATTTATCCGGAGGTGCCCATGGCTACCGAACGTCACTACTCCCCTGTTGACCGTCTTTTATTGCAGGCCGATGCTGCGATGCGCACGCTGCTGCCTTTCAGCGTGCAACCGTATCGACCATCACCCGCCATTGTTCAGTCCGAAACCAAGATGAGCGACGTCGATACCCGGCACGTTGCGGGCCTGATGCGCATCAACCATACCGGCGAGGTCTGCGCGCAAGCGCTGTATCAGGGCCAGGCGCTGACCGCCAAGTTACCAAAAGTGCGGGCAGCTATGGAACACGCTGCCGAAGAAGAGATTGACCATCTGGTCTGGTGCGAACAGCGCATCCGCCAATTGGGTAGCCACACCAGTGTGCTCAACCCACTGTTCTACGGTATTTCCTTCGGGATCGGTGCCGCTGCTGGCATGATAAGTGATCGGGTCAGCCTCGGCTTCGTGGCCGCGACCGAAGATCAGGTTTGCAAGCACCTGAACGATCATTTGCAGCAGCTGCCCGCCGAAGACGAAAAGTCCCGAGCCATTCTCGAGCAGATGCGTATCGATGAAGAACGCCACGCCGAAAGCGCGCTGGATGCTGGCGGGTTTCGTTTTCCGGCACCGATCAAATTCGGCATGAGTCTGCTGGCCAAGGTCATGACCAAAAGCACGTATCGGATATAAATGCCGCGCCATGACGGCAGAAACAAGAAAGGCGCCTCGATGGGCGCCTTTCTTCTTTGTACTGACGAATCCGGTAAATCTTAAACGTTGACGTTGCGTCCGTAGAAGATTTCCAGCATTTCGTGCTTCACGCGCTCGGTGACCTGATCACGCTGTTCGGTCGACAAGTTGCTGGTCGCATCACCGAACAGGTAGTCATCCAGTTCGAAGTTCTTGAGCAGCATCTTGGTGTGGAACAGGTTCTCCTGGTAAACGTTCACGTCAGTCATCTGGTAACCAGCGCGCGTGTCTACAGAGAGGTAATTCTGGATCGAGTTTATCTCGTGATCGATGAAGTGTTTTTTACCTTCGACGTCACGGGTGAAACCACGCACGCGATAGTCGACGGTGACGATGTCGGAATCGAACTGGTGGATCAGGTAGTTGAGCGCCTTAAGCGGTGAAATCACCCCACAGGTTGACACATCGATGTCCACACGGAATGTCGCGATGCCATCGACCGGGTGAATTTCCGGGTAGGTGTGCACCGTGATGTGGCTCTTGTCGAGATGCGCCAGGATGGTCTCTGGCAGCGGTCCCGGGGACTCTTCGATCTGGCTGTCGGTAGGCGTCACCGGCTGCTCGGAGATCAGAATGGTCACACTAGCACCTTGCGGGTCATAATCCTGACGAGCGATGTTCAGGATGTTGGCGCCAATGATATCGACAACCTCGGTGAGAATCTGCGTCAGGCGTTCGGCGTCGTACTCATGATTGATGTACTCGACGTAAGCTTGCTGGTCCTGCGGAGTTTCCGCATAGCAGATGTCATAGATGTTGAAGCTCAAGGTCTTTGTCAGGTTATTGAACCCGTGGAGCTTGAGTTTGCTTTTCACCGTTAAGAACTCTCTATATATGTGCGGCCCGGGCCGCGTGATCAAGCATGCCCGTCAGATGAGGCCGGCTCATCTGCGTAGGACGGTTAACACCTCTTCGCGGTGGCGATTTTGGTTGTCCGTTCGGGGGCGACTATAGTCTTGGTAAGCGGGTCACACCCTGAAAAAGTGGCGCATTATGCCGACGTCAGCGCCTGTCGGCTAGCGGGTATCGTCAAGTGTGCGCCGCTTTTGTGAAAGTTGAGTGTCGTTTCAGCCCAGTTCGATGATTTCATAGTCATGGGTAATTTCCACACCGGCATTACCGAGCATGATAGAGGCCGAACAATACTTCTCGGCAGACAGCTCGATGGCGCGTTTGACCTGAGCCTCTTTCAAGCCTCGGCCCTTGACCACGAAGTGTAGATGGATCTTGGTGAATACCTTCGGATCTTCGCTCGCACGTTCGGCTTCCAGAAACGCCTCACAGCTTTCTACTGGCTGACGGGACTTCTTCAGGATACTGACCACGTCGAAGTTACTGCAACCGCCCAAGCCGAGCAGGAGCATTTCCATAGGACGCACGCCCAGATTGCGACCGCCGCTTTCCGGCGGGCCGTCCATTACCACCACATGACCGCTACCGGATTCACCGAGGAACATGGCTTCGCCAGCCCATTGGATGCGTGCCTTCATCGCCAAGACTCCACTGCTAAAAAAGGGTCGCCAGCTTAGCACAGGGCCACACTGTCACTGGATGCCCGGTTAAATGCCAAATCAAATTAAGTCCGTAGGAAATTTCCCAAAAAACAGCAAACTCTCCTGATAAGCTGCGACAAATCACCCGCACGGCCGATACCTATAAGGATGCCGTGTGGCGCAGTACTTTTTCGGGATACATGCATGGTTGCTATAACCCTTACACCCAAAATAAAAAACCTCGACAACCTTCTCGGCCATTGCCAGAAGCGCCGTTACTTAGCCAAACACACCATCATTTGCGCAGGTGATCGCTCTGAGTCGCTGTTCTTCATCATCAAAGGTTCTGTCACCATCCTGATCGAGAACGACGAGGGTCGGGAGATGATTGTCGCGTACCTGAATGCCGGTGATTTTTTTGGTGAGCTGGGCCTGTTTGACCGGATCGGGCACGAGGTAGAGCGTAGCGCCTGGGTTCGCACCAAAACCGAGTGCGAAGTGGCTGAGATCAGTTACAGCAAATTCCGTGAAGTCACACAGCAAGAACCGGATATCCTCTACGCCATCGGTAGCCAGATGGCTGACCGGTTGCGCAATACCACGCGAAAAGTCGGCGACCTGGCGTTTCTCGACGTCACCGGAAGGGTTGCACGCAGCCTGCTTGATCTGTGTAAGCAACCCGATGCCATGACCCACCCCGACGGGATGCAGATCAAGATTACCCGCCAGGAAATCGGGCGCATTGTCGGATGTTCAAGGGAAATGGTCGGCCGCGTACTCAAGGCACTGCAAGAGCAGAACCTAGTGCATGTCAAAGGCAAAACCATGGTGGTGTTTGGTACGCGCTAAGCGAGCCGGGCAGCTCAAAATCCTGCAAGGATCTTTTGATAGCGCTCGGCTAGCCGGTCCAGCACATCAGCAGCCGGGAAGGCTTCATGCAGGGCAATGTGGCTGTGGGCGCGGACTTGTTGATCCTGCTCGCAGATCTGGTTGAAGCGGTTGACCGCAGCGACCATTTGCTCGCGCTCGTTATCCAGCAGCAGCGCGCCGTGGGCCAATACGACGGGGCGTTGCCCGCCCTGACTCTGCCGCCAACGCTGAGCCGTACCGACCATTTTCCGGCCGTCCAGGTTGACGTTGAAACGCCCGTCACAGAAGGCGCCCTCAACTTCCCCGAGCGAAGCAGCGCCGCCCAGTTCGATCAGCACATCACAGATCGGCTGACACAGACGGTTATAGGCATTTTCGATCCGGTCGCGGTCATTGTCACCGCGCGGCTGAGCGTAAACCAATGCGATGTTCACCACGGCCGGTGATTGCGGGACCGGTTCGCCGCCGCTTTCACGCAGCAGTATTGGCCACCCGCTGACCGCCAATGCTTCGGTAGCCTGTTCAAAACCTGCGAGACGGCTCATCCGTCGCGGCATCACCAAGGCCCGGTCAAGCGGTCGCCATAACAGCAAACCGTACTCAAACTCGCCGGCACACACAGCGGCGAGCAAATCCTGCTCGGCCTGCAGGCCTGCCTCGACGGAGATATCGATGACTTTGTCTAACATGCTGGTTTCTCTGTAGGCGCTGCGTCAGGGCTATCCGCTTAATTACTGATCAATGGCCCACGCTCAGGGAAGAACAAACGCTGCAGTTCAGCCCCTGGGTGTTGCTTGCGCATGAACGCTTCACCCACCAGAAATGAGTAGACCCCGCTGACTTCCATCAGCTCGACATCCGCGCGATTAAAAATGCCGCTTTCGGTGATGACCAAGCGATCACTCGGAATCTGCGGCAGCAGGTCCAGCGTCGTTTCCAGGTTGACGTCAAAGGTGTGCAGGTTACGGTTGTTGATGCCCACCAACGGCGTATCCAGTGTTTTGAGGGCGCGTTCCAACTCAGCGGCATCATGCACTTCGACCAGTACATCGAGGCCCACGCTTTTGGCGACGGCAGCCAGCTCGGCCATCTTCGAATCGCCCAGCGCGGAAACGATCAGCAACACGCAGTCGGCGCCTAATGCGCGGGCTTCGACGATCTGATACGGATCGATCATGAAATCTTTACGAATCACCGGCAGACTGCAGGCGGCACGCGCCTGTTGCAGGTAAGCATCGGCACCTTGAAAGAAATCAATGTCGGTCAGAACAGACAGACAGGTTGCCCCACCCGCTTGATAACTTTTGGCGATGTCAGCAGGGACAAAGTTTTCCCGGATCACGCCTTTGCTCGGCGATGCTTTTTTGATTTCGGCGATGACCGCAGGGTGCTTGCTCTTGGCCTGCTTGATCAATGCCTTGGCAAAACCGCGTGGCGCGTCGGCCAGTGCCGCTTGGCGCTCGAGCTCGGCAAGACTCACTATGGCACTGCGGGCAGCGACCTCCTCAACCTTGCGGGCGAGAATTTTTTCCAGAACCGTCGGCACACTCATCCTTCATTCTCCTGCTTGAATACCGCGGTAAAGGCACCCAACTCTTCCAGTTTTTCCCGGGCAAGGCCGGTGTGCAGCGCATCGTGGGCCAGTGCAACGCCCTCTTTCAACGTATACGCATGATCAGCAGCATAGAGCGCTGCGCCCGCATTGAGCACGATCATTTCGGCCGCTTTCTGCCCGTTTTCGGTCTTGCGTCGCCCCAAGGCATCGCGGATCAACTCCAGCGAGGCAGCAGGGCTTTCCACGGCCAGGCCGATCAGGCTCTGGCTTTTTATCCCCACATCTTCCGGCTGTACCCAGTATTCAGTCACTTCGCCATTTTTCAGCTCGGCCACGAAGGTCGGTGCCGCGAGGCTGAACTCGTCCAGACCATCCTGGGAGTGCACCACCAATACGTGCTTGCTTCCGAGACGAAGCAAGACTTCGGCCAACGGCCGGCACAGCGCCTGACTGAACACCCCTACCACCTGATGGCGGACGCCAGCCGGATTCGTAAGCGGGCCAAGCATATTAAACAGGGTGCGCAATCCAAGGTCGCGACGCGGACCAGCGGCGTATTTCATTGCGCCGTGGTGGGACTGGGCAAACATGAAGCCGATGCCCACGCTTTCGATACAGCGGGCCACCTGCACAGGCGTCAGGTTCAAATAGATACCCGCCGCCTCAAGCAGATCGGCGCTGCCACTTTTGCCGGACACCGCCCGATTACCGTGCTTGGCAACCGTGCAACCAGCCGCCGCGACCACAAAGGACGATGCGGTGGAAACGTTAAAAATATTTGCGCCATCGCCGCCCGTGCCAACCACGTCGACCACGCCGTCGAGGGACTTGAGTTCGACTTTGCTGGCCAACTCACGCATGACCGAAACAGCACCGACGATTTCATCAATGCTTTCGCTTTTCATGCGCATGGCCATCATGAAGGCGCCTATCTGCGCTTCTGTACACTGACCTGTCATGATTTCACGCATGACGTCGCGCATTTCCTCGGTGCTCAAATCAAGCTGGTTGACGATGCGAGCCAGCGCGCCTTTGATATCCATAGCCATAACCTTGAAAGCCCCTTAACCCTGACGGCTGCCGCCAGTTTGCTTGAGGAAGTTGGCGAACAGCTCATGTCCCTGCTCGGTAAGAATCGACTCAGGGTGAAATTGCACCCCCTCGATATTTAGCGTTTTGTGCCGCAGGCCCATGATTTCATCGACCGAACCGTCTTCAAGCTCAGTCCAGGCGGTCAACTCCAGGCAATCGGGCAGGGTTTCGAGCTTGACGACCAGAGAATGATAACGGGTGACCGTCAACGGATGATTCAAGCCTTCGAATACGCCAAGGTCTTCATGAATCACCGGACTGGTCTTGCCATGCATCACTTGCCGCGCCCGCACTACATCGCCCCCAAAGGCCTGACCAATAGACTGATGGCCCAAGCACACGCCCAGAATCGGCAACTTACCGGCGAAGTGCTTGATCACCTCCAGCGATACGCCTGCTTCAGTCGGGGTGCATGGGCCAGGGGAAATCACGATGCGCTCGGGGTTCAGGGCTTCGATCTCGGCAATGCTCAGCTCGTCGTTGCGGATCACTTTGACCTCGGCACCCAACTCACCCAAATATTGCACGACGTTATAAGTAAAGGAGTCGTAGTTATCAATCATCAGCAACATGTGTTTAACCTCTTGAAATTACTGACTTTTAAAGCCGCCCCAGGGTATTGCTCGCTTGTCGGACGCACACTGTCTGGTCACTGGGATTCATCCAGCTCAGGCACTCTGACAAGTCAATCGAAGGGCATATCGGTACAGGTCCGGCTGGCCGGAAGGGAGAATAGTCAGGCGCGCCAACGCCAACGGCCGAAAGCCTTGATAACGCGCACAAAAAGTTTGCTGAGGATTAACACTTGGGGAGGTCTCATGTGTACGTTTGGGCACAGTAGCCTACCCACGCACACGGTGCAATATCGAGCCCTCCCCACGCTGCCATCTCATACGCTGAACGTGTTACTGGCTGCCTTCGACATCTTCCAGACTGAACGTTTCAGTGTTGTCATTGTAGGAGAATATTTCTGCGTATCGCCCCCAACTGATCACACTCTCCAGTGCTTCCTCCACAAAGGACCCACTGAGCGAATCTTCCAGTTCCTGCTCGAAGCGTACACGTGGCGCCCAGTGCCCGTGCCGTTCCTGCAATACCTGGCGGATACGTGCGGCCAGTGGCACATGTTTGACAAGATGCTCGGCAAACATGGTTTTACGCTCTTGGGTGCCGTACTCGGCGAATAACTTGCCAGCCTCTGTGAGCGTAATTTCAGCGCCCTTGAGTTCAGCAAACCCCAGATGTTCCAGCATCTCTGCCACCGGGAACAAATCGTCGACTTCCAGCAATAGCCGTTCTGAAACATTCGGCAAACCGGCATGCCCATGATAGGGCTCGGCCGCCAACGCTTCGATCAGGCCAGCCATAAGGTTGGTGGAGACATCTGGCAGCGGACTGCCCATTTGCAGTTCGGCCTTGCCGGTGCTGGCATCCGCACTGCGTCGGTTGGTCATCAACGCATAAATATCATCAACCATCTTGCGAAAGGTTGGGTCCAGCCGATTGCGCGGGTGAGCGAACGGCACTTTGATTTCCGCCACAACCCGCCCAGGATTTGACGACAAGACCAGGACGCGGTCGCACATCAATACCGCTTCTTCGATGTTGTGAGTCACGATCAAGATGGACTTTATCGGCAGTTGCTTCCCGCTCCACAGATCCAGCAAATCGCTTCGCAGTGTTTCTGCCGTCAATACATCCAAGGCAGAGAAAGGCTCGTCCATCAATAACAAGGTTGGGTTGACCACCAGACCTCGGGCAAAGCCCACGCGTTGACGCATCCCGCCAGACAACTCGCGCGGATAAGCGTTTTCGAACCCATCAAGACCGATCAGATCGATTGCATCCAGCGCGCGCTTACGCGCCGCTTTGGGCTCGACCTGCAAGGCTTGAAGACCTGCCTCTACGTTTTCAAGTACGGTCAGCCATGGAAACAGCGCAAAGGTTTGAAAGACCATGGCCACACCTTCGGCGGGGCCTGTCAACAAGGAGCCGTTGTATCGAACCTCGCCAGACGAGGGTTGTATCAGGCCGGCGATGATGCGCAGCAACGTCGACTTGCCAGACCCGGAGCGGCCCAGCATGCCCACAATTTCACCTTCGCGTAGCGTCAGATCGACACCACTGAGAACCTGTAACTCATCCTTGCCCTTGCCAAAAGCCCGGCTCACATCATTGAGCGAGTAAATTTCGGGGGCGGCGCTAGCCTGCTCGGTATAGGTATTCATAACATCGACTCCTGTTAATTCAGGCGGAGTTTGTTTTCGGCAATGGCGTACATCGGCCGCCATACCAAGCGATTGAAAGCCACGACAAAGAGCGACATCACCACCACGCCAAGCGTGATTTTCGGAAAGTCACCGGCAGCAGTGGTCTGGGCAATGTAGGCGCCCAATCCATGTGCCACCACCTTGTCTTGTCCCCATGAAACGAATTCGGAAACGATACTGGCATTCCACGCCCCGCCCGAAGCAGTGATCGCCCCGGTTACGTAATACGGGAAAATGCCGGGCAGCATTACCTTGCGCCACCATAACCAGCCGCGGATGCGAAAGTTGGCCGCAGCCTCCTTGAAGTCATTTGGGAAGGCACTGGCGCCCGCAATCACGTTGAACAGGATGTACCACTGCGTACCCAGCACAATCAGCGGACTCAGCCAGATATCGGGGTCTAACTGATAGCGCAAAATGACGATGACAAACACTGGAAACAATAAGTTTGCAGGGAAAGCAGCCAGGAACTGGGCTAACGGCTGGATTTTCTCCGCGAGGCGCGGACGTAAACCAATCATCACGCCAAGTGGCACCCAGATGGCTGATGCGACGGCAATGAGCAGAATGACCCGCAACAGGGTAATCAGACCCAACCCGAGCACATGCCCGACCTCTGCAAGTGTCACCTCGCTGCTAACGTAACCCGCGATCCGGTACAGGATGTACAGCGTGAGCACCGCAATCACGCCCCCCCACACCCAATCGATAACCCGTGAAATAGCGGGATCCGAGGGCGTCGCCACGGCTTTCGATCGCGGCAAGCTCAGGCGCATGTGGCCAATGCGGGTCATGGCCCGGGAAAAAGGCCGCAACAGGCGTTGAATAACCCGGGTCCGCTGAATCAGGTTCAGCACCCAGGATTCAGGCGCGCCAGCTTGGGAGGCGGTGTCTTCCATGCGGAATTTATCGGCCCATGCCACCAGTGGCCGAAACAGGAACTGATCATAGAGAAGGATAACCGCAATCATCGCCAGGATGACGTAGCCCACGGCATGCAGGTCGCGTTGTTCGATGGCAACCGCCAGATAGGAGCCTACGCCTGGCAGCGTGATGGTCTTGTCGCCCACGGTGATGGCTTCCGAGGCAACCACAAAAAACCAGCCCCCGGACATGCTCATCATCATGTTCCAGACCAGCCCCGGCATAGCAAACGGAACGTCCAGCTTCCAGAATTTTTGCCAACCGGAAAGCTGTAGATTGCTGGACACCTCCACCAAGTCACTAGGCAGCATGCGCAGTGACTGATAGAAGCTGAACGTCATGTTCCAGGCCTGGCTGGTGAAGATGGCAAAAATGGCAGCGCATTCAGCGCCCAGTACACGGCCTGGAAACAGCAACAGGAAAAACGTTACCGTAAACGAGATGTAGCCCAGAACAGGCACCGATTGCAGGATATCCAGCACCGGCACCAACAACTTCTCTGCCCGCCGACTTTTGGCAGCCAACGTACCGTAAACCAGCGTAAATATCAGGGACGCAACCATCGCTGCAAGCATGCGCAATGTGGTGCGTACCGCATATTCGGGCAGATTACCCGGATCAAGCGAAATAGCCTCGCTCTGCAAGGTTGAAATCGGCGCCCAAGTCTGTTGCGCGCCAATCGAAAAAAACAGCAAGAAGCCGATAACCAACGGCATGGCTACCAGATCCCAACGATTGGGAAGCAGCCGCTTTGCGGTTGCCGGGATGTAATGACGGAATACCTTATTCATGTTCACTGATTCCAGCAGCTATCTGAGCATGGTCCCTGACCACAAGGTCAGTGTCTTCCAGAGCGCAGCGCCCGAAACTGCGCAACAGGCAGTCACAGCACACTCTAATGAGGGGGAACAAAACAACTGAGAGAGGCCACGCAAGCGAACGCTACACGGTAGATGCAGGGAAGGTGGCCGAATTACTCAGTGATTCAGACCGCTGAATAATCCCGTGCACCCATTACATTCCGTTTGGCGTCCCACGGCGTGACCCACCGAGAATGGGCAGGATCCATGGCTGGAGTCTCCTTGGGCGGGTTTGAGATTGGCATTCGGGTGGAATAGCGAAATGGCAGCCTAGGGGTGACGCCATCAAGACAAGACTTTTCCGCGGCGGATTATACGCATCAAAATGTTACAATTGCGCACAGCCAACGTAACTTTTGATGCGTTAACAGCCCTGCTCTCCGCAGAGTTTTTTGTTGAGGCATAACCCTACAGTGATTATCTGGGTTCCCGCCGCCGCGCCATCCATACAAAGCTGACGAGGCATGACAGTCTACCCGAGCGAACCGTGCGTTATCACGCGTGCAAAGCACCATTGCCAGCTTACGAAGCGAGATTGCTCACGAGCACGAAGACGGTGTGTTTGACACACCGCCCTCACCTCAGGAAAGCGGTTCTTGCTCAGCCAGCGCCACCGCACGGAACATGGCGCGGCGCTTGTTCAGGGTCTCTTCCCATTCCAGCGCGGGCACAGAGTCAGCGACGATACCGCCACCGGCCTGCACGTGCAGCTCACCGTTCTTGATCACTGCGGTACGGATCGCAATCGCGGTGTCCATGTTGCCGTTCCAGGCCAGGTACCCCACTGCGCCACCATAGACACCACGCTTGACCGGTTCCAGCTCGTCAATAATTTCCATGGCGCGGATTTTCGGCGCGCCAGACAAAGTGCCCGCCGGCAGAATCGCACGCAGGGCATCCATCGCCGTCAGGCCGCTTTTCAACTGGCCAGTGACGTTGGAAACAATGTGCATCACGTTAGAGTAACGCTCGATGACCATTTTTTCCGTGAGTTTGACCGAGCCGATTTCAGACACGCGACCGGTGTCGTTGCGCCCCAGATCGATCAACATCAAGTGCTCGGCGACCTCTTTGTGATCGGAAAGCAGGTCTTTTTCCAGCGCCAGATCTTCTTCTTCGTTTGCGCCGCGCGGACGGGTACCGGCAATCGGGCGCACGGTGATCAGGTTGTCTTCGACCCGCACCAATACTTCCGGCGAACTGCCCACGACATGGAAGTCGCCAAAGTTGAAGAAATACATATAAGGCGTCGGGTTGAAACAACGCAGCGCACGGTACAAGTCGATGGGGGCGGCCTTGAAGTCGATCGACATGCGTTGCGACGGAACGACCTGCATCACGTCACCGGCAAGGATGTACTCCTTGATGGTGTCCACTGCGCGCTCGTAATCGTCTTGAGTGAAACTGGAGCGGAATATCGGATCAGGCGCCTGCGGCCGGGTCAGATCAAGACCGCGACGTGGGGTAATCGGCTGACGAAGTTTTCCCATCAGCTCGTCCAGACGCGCCAGGCCACTTTCGTAGGCGCCGGCTTCAGCCGGGTCGACCAGCACGATCGCGTGCATCTTGCCGGCGAGGTTGTCGAACACCACCACCGCATCCGACACCATCAGCAGGATATCCGGCACGCCCAGCGGGTCCGGGTTCGGACATTTACCCAGGCGCTTCTCGACATAACGCACGCAGTCGTAACCGAAGTAACCCACCAGCCCGCCGTTGAAACGCGGTAACCCGGCAATGGTCGGCACGTTGTAGCGCGCCTTGAATTCTTCGACGAACGCCAACGGGTCTTCCGACTCC
The DNA here is from genome assembly GCF_052976945.1 of Pseudomonas sp. GG8. Lineage (NCBI taxonomy): Bacteria > Pseudomonadati > Pseudomonadota > Gammaproteobacteria > Pseudomonadales > Pseudomonadaceae > Pseudomonas > Pseudomonas sp. GG8. The sequence goes on along the minus strand of NZ_JBRIIP010000001.1, from coordinate 5,652,382 downwards.
AGGCGCTCGATCTCGACGCCGTCCCGGGTCACGCTGATCTGCTGTTCGTGAACACGCATCACGGTGCGGCATGGCAGGCCAATGATCGAGTAGCGGCCCCATTTCTCGCCGCCCTGCACCGACTCCAGCAAATAAGAGTTCGGCTGGTCGGCCAGTTTCAGGTAGATCGACAGCGGTGTGTCGAAGTCGGCAAGGGTTTGGTAGGCAAGCGGGATACGGTTGTAACCGGCAGCAGCCAAACGCAGAAATTCTTCGCGGGTCATGATCAGCCTCGTGGCTTGAGGGTAAAACGGTCAGGTATGCAAACGCGCCGGTGGACCGGCCAGAGTCAAGTCAGGCGCGCCAACGCCAGCGGGCCAGGGCCTTGATGACTTTCATCCAGAGCTTGCGGGTGACCACCACGATGGAATCTCTTTGAGGGGGGGATTTGACGTCGGCCAACGTTAGCGCAGCGGCAGAATCTAAGCAACCGGGGAGCAGCATACGCAGGTCATCAATAACCAGCGACGGCGATTCCTCGGCAATCGGCCGGCCATGGTTGTAGCCATAGCTGAGCGCCACACTGGCAACGCCTGCCGCTTTTGCTGCCAGCACATCGTTGCGCGAGTCACCGACAAATAGCGACTGGGATGCCGGAACACCAGCCATTTTCATCACAAAAAACAGCGCAGCCGGATCAGGCTTCTGTTGCGGCAACGTATCGCCGCCGATGATCCAGCGGAAAAACCGTCCCAGCTTCAGCTCATCCAGCAGCGGCGCGACGAAGCGCTCCGGTTTGTTGGTGATAAGGGCCATTTCAACGCCCTGTTTCTGCATCCACTTCAAGGTTTCGCGCACCCCGGGGTACACCTGCGTCAGCGCGTGACTGCCCGCGTATACCTCCATGAAAATCGCCAGGGCCTCTTCGGTCAACGCCTCATCAACGGCGCTGTGATCGATGTCGCTGGCCAAGGCGCGACGCACCAATACGCGCACCCCGTTGCCGACCCAGAGCCGTACAGCCTCGACACCCGCGGGCGGGCGCCCCAGTTTGAGCAGCATTTTATCCACGGCCGCTCCAAGGTCCGGCACCGAATCGATCAATGTGCCATCCAGATCGAACATCACCAGCTTGGGCAAGCGGCCCGGGAACAGCTGCTCAAACCCGCTCATGGGCGAGCCAACGCCAGTTCGGCACGCATTTTCTGGATGACCTCTTGGTAGTCCGGCGCGTTGAAGATAGCGGAGCCCGCGACAAAGGTGTCGGCACCGGCGGCAGCGATCTCACGAATGTTGTTCACATTGACCCCGCCGTCGATCTCCAGACGAATGTCATAGCCGGAGGCTTCTATCAGCGCCCGCGCTTCACGCAGTTTGTTCAGAGTGCCGGGAATGAACTTCTGCCCGCCAAAACCGGGGTTCACGCTCATCAGCAAGATCATGTCGACCTTGTCCATCACATACTCAAGCACGTTCAGCGGCGTGGCCGGGTTGAACACCAGACCGGCCTTGCAGCCGCCTTCACGGATCAACTGCAGTGAGCGGTCGACGTGCTGCGTGGCTTCAGGGTGGAAGGTGATGTACGTGGCGCCAGCGTCGATGAAGTCGCCGATCATGCGGTCAACCGGGCTGACCATCAAATGAACATCGATGGGCGCGGTGATCCCGTACTTGCGCAATGCCGTGCAGACCATCGGGCCGATGGTCAGGTTAGGTACGTAGTGATTGTCCATGACATCGAAGTGAACAATGTCCGCGCCAGCGGCAAGAACATTGTCGACTTCCTGGCCCAGGCGGGCGAAGTCGGCGGAAAGAATTGAAGGAGCAATAACGAAGGGCTGCATGACGCACCTTTGAGCAGAATCTCGGTGGCGCGCATTGTACCTTAGTCGGGCCGGGTGCAACTCTCCACAGATCCGAGCCAGACCCCGATCCCGCGGAACCGGGGTCAGCCTCGGATATTTCCTGCCAGATCGATCAAGCCACTTGAGTTCGCAACTTCTCGCTACGTCCGCGCAACCATTCCAGTACCAGCAACAGCACCACCGAGAACGCGATCAGCATAGTGGCCGCAGCGGCGATGGTCGGGCTGAGGTTTTCGCGAATACCGCTGAACATCTGCCGGGGCAGCGTGGCCTGTTGCGGGCCAGCGAGGAACAAGGTCACGACCACTTCATCGAACGAGGTGGCGAACGCAAACAACGCACCCGATACCACACCTGGCGCGATCAGCGGCAAGGTCACCCGGCGGAACGCAGTCAGTGGGGATGCCCCGAGGCTGGCGGCAGCACGAACCAGATTGTGGTTGAAGCCCTGCAAGGTCGCCGACACCGTGATGATCACGAAGGGCACACCCAACACCGCATGCACCAGAATCAGCGATATGTAACTGTTGCCCAACCCCAGCGGGGCGAAGAACAGGTAGCTGGCGACACCGACAATGACCACCGGAACGACCATTGGCGAAATCACCAGGGCCATGACCAACGCCTTGCCCGGGAAGTTGCCACGCGTCAGGCCAATCGCTGCCAGCGTACCGAAGCCCATTGCCAATACCGTGGCCGCAGGCGCAACGATCATGCTGTTCTTCAGCGAGCGCATCCATTCAGCTGAGGAGAAGAAGTCCTGGTACCAGTGCATGGAAAACCCTTGCAGCGGGTAGACCAGAAAGCTCCCTGAGTTGAACGACAGCGGAATGATCACCAGCACCGGCAGGACCAGAAACAAAAGCACCAGCCCGCAGAGAATACGCAGGGCGTAGTACCAGACCCGCTCGATAGGAGACGTGTAAGGGCTCAGCATGTTGATTCTCCTCAGCTCAGGCGCATGCGGCTGGCGCCGACTAGCCAGTTATAAATCAGGTAAAGCACGATGGTTGCCATCAACAGCAAACCGCCCAAAGCCGTGGCCATGCCCCAGTTGATACTGGTGTTGGTGTAGAAGGCGACGAAGTAGCTGACCATCTGATCGTTCGGGCTGCCGAGCAACGCTGGCGTGATGTAGTAGCCAATCGACAAAATGAACACCAACAGACAACCTGCACCGACACCCGCATAGGTCTGGGGGAAATACACGCGCCAGAAGCTGGCGAATGGATGGCAGCCCAGGGAAATCGCCGCCCGCATGTACGTCGGGGAAATCCCCTTCATCACGCTGTAAATCGGCAGGATCATGAACGGCAGCATGATGTGCACCATCGAGATGTAAACGCCGACCCGGTTGAACACCAGCTCCAGCGGTTTATCAATGATGCCCATCGCCATCAAGGCACTGTTGATCAAGCCACTCGATTGGAGCAATACAATCCACGCGGCAACCCGCACCAGAATCGAGGTCCAGAATGGCAGCAGCACCATAATCATCAGCAGGTTGCTTTGCCGGGAAGGCAGATTCGCCAGCAGGTACGCCAACGGGTAAGCCAGTACCAGGCAGATCGCGGTGATGACCAGACCCATCCAGAACGTGCGGGCGAAAATATCCACGTAAATTGCTTGATCAGGGGTCGCGGGCGCCACTTCACCGAGGTCATCGATGCGGTGGTCGACTGCGGCCAGCAAGTAATAAGGAGTAACGCTACTGGTGTTACGGCGGATCGCTTGCCAATAGGCAGGATCGCCCCAGCGCTCATCGACAGCTTCGAGCGCTTCTTTATAAGAAGTCGGTTCAGTCTTGAACGGCAATGCGCGGGCGGTTTTCGTCAGCAGGCTGCGATAACCGGCCAGTTCCATATTCAGGCGCTTGGACAAATCGCCAAGGGTCTGATTCTTGCGGGTTTCAGCCAGGTCCACGCTCAGTGCCTGGTAAGCAGCCTCGGACGGAAGACTCTTGCCGTCCCATTGGGCCACCGCTGCAACCGTACGCGGTAAGGCGCCGACCACTTCAGGGTTACCGACGCTCTTGTAGAGCAGCGCAATAATCGGCACCAGAAATACCAGCAGCAAAAACAGCACCAGAGGAGCGATCAATGCCTGAGCCTTCCAGCGATTGACCCGTTCAGCACGAGCCAGACGCTGTTTCAGGGTGGGGCTGGCGCCTTCTGTAAGGGGCACTGTGATGGCCATAGCGAACTCCGAAAATCTTTGAACGATGGATGCGCCCCTCCTCCCTATCTACAGCAGAAGAGGGAGCGCACCTGGATCTAACTCAACGTAAAACGGTTACTTGGCCGCCCACGCGTTGAAGCGCTGCTCCAGTTGCTCGCCGTTGTCAGCCCAGAAGCTCACGTCGATCTGCACCTGGTCCTTGATGTTTTCCGGGGTGGTCGGCATATCTTTCAGGATGCCTTTGTCCAACAGCGGTACGGCTTGGGTGTTAGCTGGGCCGTAAGCGATGTTTTCCGAGTAGGTCTTCTGCTGTTCTGGCTTGACCGAGAAGGCGATGAATTTCTTCGCTGCTTCGGCGTTTTTCGAGCCTTTTGGGATGGCCCATGCGTCGAAGTCGTAGATGCCGCCGTTCCAGACTACTTTCAGGTTGCTTTCTTTTTGCACAGCGGCAATACGGCCGTTGTAGGCGGAGCTCATCACGACGTCACCGGAGGCCAGGAACTGTGGCGGTTGTGCGCCCGCTTCCCACCACTGAATGCTCGGCTTGAGTTCGTCGAGCTTTTTGAATGCACGGTCTTGACCGCCTTTACCCGCCAGCACTTTGTAAACATCTTTAGGGGCTACGCCGTCAGCCATCAAGGCGAATTCCAAGGTGTACTTGGCGCCTTTACGCAGACCACGCTTGCCCGGGAATTTTTTCACGTCCCAGAAATCAGCCCAGCTGGTTGGGGCGGTTTTCAGTTTGTCGGCGTTGTAGGCCAGCACGGTGGACCACACGAAGAAGCCAACGCCGCAGGTCTGGATAGCGCCTTTGACATAGTCTTCCGACTTGCCAAGCATCGCAGGATCGATCTCTTCGAACATCCCTTCATCGCAACCACGGGACAGCTCGGGCGATTCGACTTCTACCAGGTCCCAAGAGACGCTCTTGGTGTCGACCATGGTTTTGACTTTGGCCATTTCGCCGTTGTACTCACCCGCAACCACCTTACCGTTGCCAGCTTTTTCCCACGGTGCGTAGAACGCTTTTTCCTGAGCTGCCTTGTTGACGCCGCCGAAGGATATAACGGTCAGATCTGCCGCCGCCATGGCGTTTGCCGCGCACATCATGCCGAGCGTAATAGCGGTGAACTTCAAAGATTTAAGCATTTATTGTTCTCTCCACAGTGCAGTGTTGGGTATGCGTGGGGCGATTGATTCGCCTCTGACTGTTAATTAATGCGCTTCCAGCAAGGGATCGAGCGCGCGAACGTGTTCGACCTGCCATCCAATTGGCACAACGTCGCCCACCGTCAACCCCGGATCCAGCTCGGCGATTGGCTGTTTGACGAAGAAGTCTGTTTTTCCTGCAACTTCCAGACGCACACGAACGTGGTCACCCAGATAAATGAATTCAGCGACGCGGCCAGAGAAACGGTTCACACAGCTTTCACTGTGGCCGTTCACACGAACGCGCTCAGGGCGAATCGACAAGGTCACCGGGTCACCGATCTTGCCAACATTGACTGCCAGCGCCTCGACCTTCTCGCCACGGGCCAATGCCACGACACACCGATCACCTGTGCGGCTGACCAGGTTGCCGTTAAGACGGTTGTTTTCGCCGATGAAGTTGGCGACAAACGTGTTTTTCGGTTCTTCGTAGAGCGTGCGCGGAGGCGCAATCTGCTGAATCTCGCCCTGATGGAATACCGCCACCCGGTCAGACATGGTCAGGGCTTCACCCTGGTCATGGGTCACGTACACCACGGTAACGCCGAGGCGTTCGTGCAGGTGCTTGATTTCCATCTGCATGTGCTCACGCAGTTGTTTGTCCAGCGCACCCAAGGGTTCATCCATCAACACCAGCTGTGGTTCGAACACCAGCGCCCGGGCCAAGGCCACACGCTGTTGTTGACCGCCAGAAAGCTGCGCCGGGTAACGATGGGCGAAGGTGTCGAGCTGAACCATGCTCAGCACACGCTTGACCCGCTCGCTGACGTCGGTCTTGTTCAAGCCGCGGACTGTCAGCGGAAACGCCAGGTTTTCCGAGACGGTCATGTGCGGGAACAAGGCGTAGTTCTGGAACACCATGCCGATGTCACGCTTGTGCGGCGGCACGTTGTTGATCGCCCGGCCAGCCAACAGGATTTCGCCAGCGGTTGGCGTTTCGAAACCGGCCAGCATCATCAAGCTGGTGGTCTTGCCAGAACCGGAAGGCCCCAGCAGGGTGAGGAACTCGCCTTTGCGAATTTCCAGGTTGAGGTTTTTGACGATCAGTGCTTCGCCGTCGTAGCTCTTTTGCACACCACGGAAGCTGACCAGAACTTCACTCGCCCCAGCACTTGAATCGACGTCGCTCATTACCCACACCTTTGTTTTGTCTGCCGTGGATTAATCCTAGATCAGACCATTGGCCGCGCAAATCGGGGGGCAAGAGAGATTGCTGTAGGGATTGCCCTACAGTGATGGCGCGATTAGGTATGAGGTGTCGTAACTGGGTCGCGTCGACACCTTTCACGACACGTCAGGGCCTGCAAAATATGAGATTTAACCGTGTCGCTTTCAGACATGCGCCTGATTAGAGCAACTTGTGCTCCATTGCATATTTCACCAGATCGGCCAGCGAAGTGACGTGGAGCTTCTGCATCAGTCGCGCTTTGTGTGTGCTGATGGTTTTGCTGCTCAAGGCCAGTTGCTGGGCAATGTCGTTGACGTTCGCCCCCTGTGCCAGGCGCTCGAACACTGAAAACTCGCGCTCGGACAGTAGCGAGTGAAGCGGACGGTTATCGGTCAGGCCGACTTCAAACACCATGCGATCCGCCAGATCCGGGTCAATGTAACGCCCACCGGCAGCCACCCGCCGAATCGCCGTCAGCAACAACGCCGGATCACTGTCCTTGGTGGCATAGCCGGCAGCGCCGATCTTCAATGCACGGGCGGCCATCTGCGCCTCGTCGTGCATGGACAACACCAGAATCGCCGGCGGGTTGTTCAGGGCACGAATTCGCGGGATCGCTTCCAGGCCATTCACGCCCGGCATGGAAATATCCAGGAGCACCACTTCGCACTCGACATGACGCAAGGTTTCCAGCAGTTGCTCACCGTTGCTGGCCTCGCCCACCACCGCCAGATCCTTCGCCAGCCCGATCAGCTGCTTGATGCCTTCACGGACAATGGTGTGGTCTTCTGCTACCAATACACGAATCACGTTTCACGCTCCTGCCCAGCAGCTTTCAATAATTAATCGGCAAGTGGAATGTACACACGCAAGGTTGTGCCTTCACCGGACTCACTGTCCAGCAGCAATCTGCCACCCAGCATCAACACCCGTTCGCGCATGCCCACCAGACCGAACGAGGTTGGCCTGCCCTGCTCGGGCACAAAACCGCAACCGTCGTCGGCGATGGTCATGCACAGCATGCCGTCATCCAGCGTCAGACTCAGCTCGACGGTATGCGCCTGGGCGTGACGCATCACGTTGGTCAATGCTTCCTGAAGAATCCGAAACAAGCCGATGGCCTTGGCATCGCTGAGCATGGGCAGGTTATCGGGGACCTCTACCAGACACGGAATCTGGGTGCGCGCTTCAAAACGCCGGGCCTGCCATTCGATGGCCGACGCAATGCCGGCATCCAGAATCGGCGGACGCAGCGCCGTGGCGACATCGCGCACCAGTTGAAAGAGCTGCGAGATCAGGCGTTTCATGCTGTTCAGCCGCTCGTGCAGGCCCGGATCAAGGTCGGCGTAAGCCAGCTCACACATCGACGTTTCCAGCTTGAGTACGGTCAGCATCTGCCCCAGTTCGTCATGCACCTCGCGGGCGATGCGGGCTTTCTCTTCTTCACGCACACTTTCCAGGTGCGCTGACAGTTCGCGCAGTTGTTCACGGGAACCGGCCAGCTCCAGTTCTATACGCTTGCTTTCACTGATGTCCCAGACGATCCCGTCCCAGACCACACGATCATCCTCCAGACGCCGGGCGATGGCCTTGATCTCCGCCCAGCGTTCCTCACCATTGCGGGTCAGGATGCGTCCCTGCCATGACCAGTCGCTGTTGCCGTCCAGAGAGCGATCCTGAATGACGTGATAGCCCGCGCGATCATCCGGGTGCACCAGATTGCGCAGTCCCATTTCTTTATGACGCAAGGTTGCGGGCGAATAGCCGACCAGGCTTTCACTGCCTTCACTGATATAGGCGAACTCCGGCGCATCGCCTGCGTTCGCCCGCTCCAGACGGAACACCAGACCCGGCACGTTGGCCGCGATCCCTTGCAGGCGCGCTTCACTTTCTTGCAACGCGGCCAATGCCCTACGCCGATCAGTCACGTCGGTTAGGTAAACCACAAGGTATTCAGCATCGCGAAAGCGCAGAAAACTCAAGGACACATCGGTGGGCAACATACTGCCATTCGCGCAGACACAGTTTGTCTCGAAACTTTGTGGGCTGTCCTCCGCGGAACGGGCGCGCCGCCACAGATTCAACCAGCGGTCCATGTGCAGGCTTGGTTCGAAGTCGATCAGTGGCCGATCCACCACCCCGCCCACGCCATACCCCAGCATGGCCTCGGCGGCGCGGTTGGCATAGCGCACATGACTGTCCCAATTGACCCAGAGAATGCCAACCGTGCTTTGATCGATAGAGAACTGCGTCAGCCGCAACGCCGCCTCACTGGCTTGGCGCAAAGCAATGTCTTCACGCGCAGCCAACAGGCTGTGTTCCAGCTCCTGTTGCTGACGGCGCTGCCAGATCACAATCGCAAAACAGGCCAGTCCCATCACCGCAAACAACAGACTGAGGTTTTGCCAGAAACCCGGTGACTCAGTCAGCCGTGGGTATTTGGGCTGCAACCAACGTGCGTGCAACTGCTCAAGGTCTCTGGCGGGGATCGCGTGCAGCGCGGCACTGACGATGTCGGCCAGCTCTGGCAAGTTTTTTCGCGACGCCACGCGTAACAGCTGCGGCAAGCCGATGTCGCCCACCACCGCCAAATCGGCAAAATCCGGTTCGATGGACAAACGGCTGAGCTGCGCCTCGTCAATCACTGCGTATTTGGCCTGCTGACTCAACAATAACTGCAACGCCTGGCGCTCCAGAGGCACCCCTTGCAGATTGAGGTGCGTGTAAGTCCCGCGCAAATAATCGGCGACTGCACTGGGCATGCGCACGGCAACGCGGACACTGCTGTCAAGTTTCTCCAGATCGACTGCTCCCGCCCCTTGGCGCTCGCCGACCACCAGATTCGGCACGCGCATGTAAGGGTCGGAAAACAACCATAGACGCAAACCAGCAGGCGTTTGTGTCAGCCCCGGCGCCAGATCGACAGCCCCCTCGCCCACGGCCTTCTCCAGCGCGGCCTGATCCGGAAAATTGCGCCAGAGCAGTTCGACCTGCAGGGTATTGGCCAGCGAATTCATCAGGTCGACATTGGCCCCCGACAATTGCTGCAGGCGCCGATCAAACTGTGCATAGGGCGCCTGCAGAACCAGACCCACCCTTAACGGGCCGTGCTGATCAAGCCAGGCGCGCTGCTCCACGCTCAACGTCGCGGCAGAGGATGCTGGCGCTGGCTCGGCCGACGCCACGAACGGCACGCCCACCAAAGGCAGAGCAATCAAGGCCCCCCATGCACAAGCGAGAACCCAACATCGCAGTGATCGAATCATGAGCGTTTCATTCCGTGGCTTCCTGAATTGTGTCCCGCATTGCATTACTACCCTGAGCACGCCTGACAAATGCTGATCAACCCATTAGGCTGCGAGGATTGTTTCTGGCTTGGAATATCCGATGTCCTACACCTTTAGCGCAACGTTTCCCGCCTTATGCCTGTCGCTGATACTACCTTGTGCCTTGCCGGTAATGGCCGCTGATCCAGCGTCGGACAAACCGGCAGCCGAAGCCGTACCTGCAGAACGCCAACTGTTGCTGGACCGCAGCCAGGAGGACACCCTCGCCCTCCAACGCCAACTGCCGCAACAGGAACAACAAGAGTTGCAGGCCGACAGCGGTAGCTTCCTCGCCCTGTGGAAACCCGCCAACGTCGCTCAACCCAAGGGCGCAGTGATCATCATCCCGGGGGCTGGCGAATCGGCGGACGGGCCACAGGCGGTAGGGCCCCTGCGGCGCAAATTTCCCGATGCTGGCTGGGACAGCTTGAGCCTGACCCTGCCAGATACGGCCAACGGCGGCAGCTTGCCACGCATCGAAGAAACCGTGGCTGTCGTAGATCAAACTGCAGCGGACAAGGACGCCAAAACCGGCGAGTCCTCAAAAAAAGCCGACCCCGCGAGCACTGCCGAAGCCGACGCAGCTGACAAAGTGGCGCGCGCAGCTGCCGCTGAAGAGCACGCCAAGGCTGAGGCCGAGCGCATTTTCGCCCGCATTGAAAGCGCCATCGCCTACGCGCAACAGCAAAAAGCCCGCAGCATTGTATTAGTCGGGCATGGCAGCGGCGCCTATTGGGCCGCCCGCTACTTGAGCGAGCGACCGTCGCCAAACATCCAGAAACTGGTCATGGTATCGGCGCAAGAGCCATCCAACACCAAGCCGTCCCTGGATGAACTGGCGACAACGCTGAACGTAAAAACGGCGGACTTAGTCTACAAGGACTTGCCGCAATACCGCCAGGCGGCACTGCAACGCCTGCAAGCGAGCAAACGCACGAAAAACAAAGGCTACACGCAGGTCGCGCTGACGGCATTGCCGGGCAACAACACCGCCGAACAGGAGCAACTGTTCCGGCGCATTCGTGGCTGGCTGGAGGCCAAGTAATGTAAGAACCCCCGCCACGCCTTTCGAGGCTGGGCTGTCGCGCAGCAAACCGGGGGCGCGTCTGACATGCAGGACCGTCATGCGGCGCTGAGTCTAGCTATTTTGCGACTGCTGCGCAGTCGATTCGCAGACAAGTCAGCGCCTACAGGGTCAACTGTGGGAGTGAATTCATTCACGAAAGCGATCCACCTGACACCTCTGATCAGCGAAAATCCCGCCGCTCGCGAATCAGCATATAGGCTTGATGCAGATCACGGGTTTTCTCGGTGGCTTCGCGCACCTGCAAAAGGCTGGCCCCTGTACCCGCCACTTTATCCGGGTGGTGGCGGCTGAGCAGACGTCGATAAGCGCGCTTGATCTGCGCCGGCTCTGCGTCCGCTGCCACGCCCAGCAACTGCAGCGCCTCTTGATAGTCATCACCGCTACGGGTTAATGGCTTTTTGTGCGGATCGTACTCGCCGGCCAATGCCTGAACGCTTGGCGCTGCCCAGCCCAACCACTTGCCCCACAGCACAATCAGCTCAGTTTCGACCCGTGACACCTTGCCGTCGGCCCAGGCCATGCGCCAGCACGCTCGCAGCAATCCTTCGGCGGCATGCGGCTGGGTCTTCATGCGGCCCAGGTGCCCACGCAAGCGGTCGCGCCCTTCCTTGCCGCGATTGAAGGCCAGAATCGCTCGACGCTGCGCCGGCTCACTCAGGCCCAATCGACGCATTTCCACGCGAGCCTGCTGAATATGCCCATCAACCACTCGCCCATCACTCTTGGCCAAACGACCGAGCAGAATGAACAGCAACTCATCGTCACGCGGGACCTTGCGCCCACCCAGGCGCTGACGCAGATGTGCCCAGCTGTGCAACTCCAGACGCCGATCAAGCGCCTGTCCGAGCAACGCCCCCAGCAGCGCGCCCGGAATGCTGGCGATAGCAAAACCGGCGCCAGCGCCAATCAACGTGCCTGGCCACAGCATTTAGCGACTCACCGCAAGCAACTGCTCGACTTCAGCCAAGCGCTCATGGGTACCGACATCGACCCAGCGCCCCGTGAAATGCTCGCCCGTGACCTGCCCTTGCGCCATGGCTTCGCGCAACAACGGCGCCAGCTTGAAGGCCCCGGCCACGCAACCGTCGAACAGGCGTGGATGGAGGATGGCCACGCCACTGTAGGTCAGCCGCGGTGCGGTTTGGCTGGCAACCTCATGGCTATCCAGGACATGCCCATCCACCAGCGCAAAATCGCCTGCAGGGTGATGCACAGGGTTATCGACCAGCACCAGATGCGCCAGCCCGGGGATAGGTCGATGCAAACGGGTGAAATCGTAATCCGTCCAGATATCGCCGTTCACCACCAAAAACGACTCGTCGCCCAGCAGCGGCAGGGCACGGAATATCCCGCCACCGGTTTCCAGCGGCTCGCCTTCGGCGGAATAACGGATGCTCAAACCCAAGCGCTGCCCGTCACCGAGATAATCCACGATCTGCTGACCCAGCCAGGCATGGTTGATCACCACCTCTGTGAATCCCGCTGCGAGCAGCGCCCGCAGGTGATATTCGATCAGGGGCACATCGCCCGCACGCACCAGAGGCTTCGGCGTGTGCAAGGTCAAAGGCCGCATGCGCTCGCCTTTGCCTGCGGCGAGAATCATCGCTTTCATGCGCTCACTACCTTCATTTTCATACAACAACTCCAACAGGTTGACGCAGGCTTGCCAGCAACTCAGCCAACTCAGCCAGCTCCGGGCGCCGCGCCAATACGGTATCTATATAGGCGAAGAAACGCGGCACGTCGGCCAGGTAGCGAGGCTTGCCGTCACGGTGGCAAATACGCGCAAAAATACCGATAACTTTCAAATGTCGCTGCACGCCCATCAGATCACTGGCCCGCAGAAAATCTTCAAACTCCGTCTGCACCGGGATGCCCAGCTTGCCGGCTGCTTGCCAATACGTCAGTAACCAGCCGCGCACACGCTCCTCGGGCCAGCTCAAGAATGCATCCTTGAACAGGCAGGTCACGTCATAGGTCACCGGCCCATACACCGCATCCTGAAAATCCAGCACGCCAGGGTTCGGCTCGCTGTGCATCAAGTTGCGCGGCATATAGTCGCGATGCACCAACACGTTGGGTTGCTCCTGTGCGCTGTCGATCAACAGATCGCTGACCCGCTGCCACGCCCCCAGCTGTGCGGGGCTCATCTCGACGCCCAGATGACGACGTACATACCACTCGGGGAAGAGTTCCAGCTCGCGGCGCAACAGCGCGACGTCATAGCTCGGCAACGGTGCGTCCATCGGCAACTGCTGATAGGCCAGCAACGCGTCGAACGCATCGGCGAACAGCGCGTCGGCATTCTCGGTATTGATCACGTCGAGGTAGGTCTTGCGACCCAAGTCGTTGAGCAGAAGAAAGCCTCGCGTCAGGTCTTCGGCATAAATTTTCGGAACATTAATTCCTGATTTAGCCAATAAATGAGCGATATCCACGAAGGGTTTGCAGTTTTCCTGGGGTGGAGGCGCATCCATCACAATAAAAGTTCGACCTTCGCCCTCCCAACGGAAATATCGCCGAAAACTGGCATCACTGCTGGCGGCGGTCAACGTGGCCGGGGGTACAGCGCCCCAGCCTTGAGCTGCGAACAGCGTGTGTAACTGATCATTGAGCCAAACTTTCAGGTGTTGCAGGCGTACATCTTGATCTGGCATTGCTAGGGTCTCCGACGGCGCTAGCCGTCAAGCGGGTCATGCTTTATTATCCGACATCTTTTTCAGCCCATCGAGAGGCGTGCGGCCCCCCGCCGGCAGATGGCACGCAGGAAGCCCGGACTAATAAGATGGCATTGAAATCCCCCGCGTTCCGTAAAAAATTTCCGTTGCTCGTAACCGGCAGTTTGCTGGCGATGCAACCTCTAGCCACTCAATTCGTGGTTGCCGCGGAACAGTATGACTGCTCAGTCTCTGCTTCGGGCACCTGGGATTGCGCGCCGAAAGCCAACGCTGCTCAACTGCCGCCGCGGCCCGTGCATAGCACGGACGCTGTCAGTTCGACCGGCCAAGGCCCATCGGACAGCGGTTCCCGTGGCGGCGAAAAAGCCACCCCCACACTGGTCACCGAAGCCAAAGGCCGAGGCCTGAAGTCGCGCAGTGCTGACTACAGCCACCTGGATTGGGTTCCGCGGGAGAAACTTACCCCGGCTCAATTGGCCGAAACAGGCCCCTATTGTTCAGGTGCCTACGTCGAGCCGATCCGTCCTGGCATGAATGACAAGACGAAGATGAGCGACGCGCCGATGTTCGTCGGTGCCAAGGCCTCTCGTTATCAACAGGAAGAACAGGTCGCGACCCTGGCCGGTGACGTCGTATTGCGTCAAGGTGGCCTACAGGCGGAGTCTGAGGAAGCCAGCCTTTATCAGACAGAAAACCGTGGCGAACTGAACGGCAATGTCCGTCTTCGCCAGAACGGCGCCCTGATCGTGGGTGACCACGCCGAGATGCAGCTCGATACCGGCGAAGCCAAAGTCGACAACGCCGAATACGTGATGCACAAGTCCAATGTCCGTGGGAGCGCGCTGTACGCCAAGCGTGCCGAGAACGCGATCATTCGACTCAAGGACGGCACTTACACCACCTGCGAACCGAGCAGCAACGCATGGGAAATCAAGGGTAATAACATCACCTTGAACCCGGCCACGGGTTTCGGTACCGCGACCAACGCGACGCTGCGGGTCAAAGACATACCGATTTTCTACACCCCGTACATTTATTTCCCGATCGATGATCGTCGTCAGTCTGGTTTCCTGCCTCCGTCTATCAGCAGCAACAGCAAGACGGGCCTGATGCTGGTTACGCCGTATTACTTCAACCTGGCACCGAACTACGATGCCACGTTGTACCCGCGCTACATGGGTAAACGCGGTTTGTTGATGGAAGGTGAGTTCCGCTACCTGACCAAAACATCCGAGGGCCAAGTAGGCGCCGCGTACCTCAACGATAAAGACAATGATCGCCAACTGCAGACGGACTACAAAGACACGCGCTGGATGATCAACTGGCAGCACAAGGGCGGTCTGGATTCGCGCCTGATGAGTCAGGTCGACTACACCGACATCAGCGATCCGTACTACTTCCAGGATTTGCAGACCGATCAGATTGGTATCAAGAACACTGACTACATCAATCAGCAAGGTTCCCTGACCTGGCGCGGCGATACCTACACCGCACGGTTCAACATGCAGGCCTTCAAGCTGGCGACCGTTGCGGATATCACACCGTACAATCGCCTGCCGCAACTCACCATCAATGGTGCGCTGCCGTATCATCCGGGCGGGTTGAGCTTCGCTTACGAGACCGAAGCTGTACGTTTTGACCGGAATCTGGAGACAGGTAATTTTGTCGACCAGGATGGCGGAATCAGTCCACGCCTCGATACCAACGTAGCCGGCCTCGCGCGTGCCAACGGCGATCGCCTGAATCTTGCGCCTGCTGTCAGCTTGCCGCTGAACTGGACGTATGGCTTTATCAAGCCGTCGCTCAAATATGTTTATACCAAGTACGATCTGAGTCTTGATAGCCAAGGTAAAGACTATCTATTGTCGAACGCGAACCTGACATCGCCTACCCAGGAGACGTTCAACAGCTCGCAAGATCGTGCCATACCGATTGCCAGCATCGACAGCGGCCTGTACTTCGACAGGGACACCCAGTGGTTCGGCAAAAATTACCGCCAGACATTGGAACCACGCCTGTTCTACCTCTACGTGCCGGATAAAGACCAGAACGACATCCCGGTTTTCGACACCGCCGAAACCACGTTCAACTATGCATCGCTGTTCCGCGACAATCGTTTCGTGGGCTCCGACCGTATTGGTGACGAGAACAAGCTGTCCTTGGGCATCACCAACCGCTGGATTGAAGACAATGGCTTCGAACGCCAACGCTTCAGCATCGGTCAAGCGATGTACTTCAAGGATCGCAAGGTACAACTGCCAGGCATTGATTACCGTACGCGTGCCGATGCTCTGGCCAACGTATCGCCTTATGCACTGGAATACGAATACCGCTTCAACCGCGACTGGCGCGCGACGTCCGATTTCAACTGGGATCCGGACAGCCGCAGCACCCGTTCTGGCAGCGCGATGATGCACTACCAGCCTGAAGACAGCCCAGGCAAGATCATCAACGCCGGTTACCGCTACCGTAATGACCTGGTACGTTATGACCAGAGCACCGGTAAGTGGAACGTTGGTGGTGGCGATTACGGCACCCCAGGCCAACCGGGCTATGTGAAGGATTACTACAAAATCCAGCAACACGACTTCTCGGTGATCTGGCCAATCGTGCCGCAATGGAGCGCGATCAGCCGCTGGCAGTTCGACTACAACCGCAACCGTACCCTCGAAGCCTTTGGTGGCTTTGAATATGACAACTGCTGCTGGAAGCTGCGTCTGATCAACCGTTACTGGGTTAACTATGACGAGTTCAGCCAACAAGCGCCTCAGAACGAAAAAGGCGACCACGGCATTTTCTTACAAGTTGTGTTGAAGGGACTGGGCGGTGTTACTGGCGCCAAAGTTGAATCCTTCCTCGACAAAGGCATTCAGGGTTATCAAGAACGTGAAGACAAAGCTTTCTAACTGTCTGCGCCCGCTCATGTTGGGCGCGCTACTCCTGGGCACCGCAGCGCATGCTGCGGTGCAGCCCCTCGACAAGGTCGTGGCCATCGTCGATAACGACGTGATCATGCAAAGCCAGCTGGACCAGCGGGTCCGTGAGGTACAGCAAACCATTGCCAAACGTGGCTCTGGTGTGCCGCCTGCGAGCGTTCTGGACCAGCAAGTGCTCGAGCGCCTGATCGTGGAGAATATCCAGCTACAAATCGGTGATCGCTCCGGCATCCGGATCACCGATGAAGAGCTGAACCAGGCCATCGGGACCATTGCCCAACGCAACAACATGAGCCTGGATCAATTCCGCGCCGCGTTGGCTCATGACGGCTTGTCCTATAACGACGCTCGCGAACAGGTCCGCCGGGAAATGATCATCAGCCGGGTGCGTCAGCGCCGGGTTCAGGAGCGTATCCAGGTATCGGAACAGGAAGTGAAGAACTTCCTGGCTTCCGATATGGGCAAGATGCAAATGTCCGAGGAATACCACCTCGCCAACATCCTGATCGCCACTCCCGACAGCGCATCTTCGTCGGCGATCCAGGCGGCGGCCAGCGACGCCAAGGATGTTTACGATCAACTCAAGCGCGGCGCTGACTTCGGCCAGATGGCGATTGCCAAGTCCAAAAGCGAAAACGCATTGGACGGCGGTGATATGGGCTGGCGCAAAGCCGCTCAGTTGCCACCACCGTTCGGCGAAATGCTGGGTTCCATGCCGGTTGGCGATGTAACACCGCCAGCACGCACACCCGGTGGTTTCATTATCCTGAAGCTGTTGGAAAAGCGCGGCGGCCAGGGTAAATCGCTGATGCGTGATGAAGTGCACGTACGCCACATCCTGATCAAACCGAGCGAAATCCGCAGCGAAGAAGAAACGCATCGTCTGGCCGAGCGCTTGTATGAGCGCATCAAGAATGGCGACGACTTTGGTGAGCTGGCAAAAAGCTTCTCCGAAGACCCGGGCTCTGCACTCAATGGTGGCGACCTGAACTGGGTCGATCCAAACTCCTTGGTTCCTGAATTCCGCGAAGTCATGGCCAATACTCAAGCCGGCGAATTGTCCAAACCGTTCAAAACGCCTTACGGCTGGCATGTTCTTGAAGTCCTTGGCCGCCGCGCCACCGACAGCACGGATCAAGCCCGTGACCAGCAGGCACTGACGGTGCTGCGCAACCGTAAATACGATGAAGAGCTGCAAACCTGGCTGCGTCAGATTCGCGACGAAGCCTACGTTGAGATCAAGCTCCCAGGCGCTGAGCAGACCGGCCAAGCTGGTCAGGCTGTGCAGTGAAGCCACAGCGCTTTGCTCTGACACCCGGCGAGCCGGCCGGTATAGGTCCCGACCTGTGCCTGCTGCTCGCCTCGCAACCTCAGCCGCACCCCCTGATTGCCATTACCAGCCGTGACCTGCTCCTGGAGCGGGCCGCGTTGCTGGGTGTGGCCGTCAATCTGCTGCCGGTGACCCCCGATGCCTGGCCAGACTTGCCCGCCCCGGCTGGCAGCCTGTACGTCTGGGACACGCCCTTGCAGGCGCCTGTGACCGCAGGCCAACTGGACAAAGCCAATGCTGCCTTTGTGCTGCAGACGCTGACCCGCGCCGGACAGGGCTGCATTGATGGCGACTTTGCCGGGATGATTACCGCACCGGTGCATAAGGGCGTCATCAACGAATCAGGCATCGTCTTTTCAGGCCACACCGAATTCCTCGCCGAGCTGACACACACCGAACAGGTCGTGATGATGCTCGCCACCGGCGACTTGCGCGTAGCACTGGTGACCACTCACCTGCCGCTGCGTGAGGTGGCCGATGCGATCACGCCGGAGCGACTGGAGCGCGTTACGCGTATCCTCCACGCCGATCTGGTCAACAAGTTTGGCATTGCCCAGCCACGCATTCTGGTCTGCGGGCTCAACCCGCATGCCGGCGAAGGCGGACACCTGGGCCGCGAAGAAATCGACATCATTGAACCTACTCTGGAGCGTCTGCGCAGTGAGGGCCTTGATTTGCGCGGCCCACTGCCTGCCGACACTCTGTTTACCCCCAAATATCTGGAGCACTGCGATGCAGTGCTGGCGATGTACCACGACCAGGGCCTTCCCGTACTGAAGTACAAAGGTTTCGGTGCCGCCGTCAACGTGACGCTGGGCTTGCCGATCATCCGCACATCAGTGGATCACGGCACCGCACTGGATCTGGCCGGCAGCGGCAAGATCGACACCGGCAGCCTGAAGGTCGCCCTGGAAACCGCCTACCAGATGGCCGAGACGCATTCATGACCGAGCAATTCCAACACCGGGCGCGCAAGCGTTTCGGGCAAAACTTCCTGCACGACGCGGGTGTGATCGATAAAATTCTGCGTGCGATTCGCGCCCGCCCGGAAGATCGCCTGCTGGAAATCGGCCCGGGCCAAGGCGCCCTGACCGAAGGCCTGCTCAACAGCGGCGCACAACTGGATGTGGTTGAGCTGGACAAGGACCTGATCCCGATCCTCATGCATCAGTTTGGCAACAAGCCCAACTTCCATCTGCATCAGGGCGACGCACTGAAGTTCGACTTCACCAGTCTGAACCCGGCGCCGAACAGCCTGAGAGTCGTTGGCAACCTGCCGTACAACATCTCCACGCCGCTGATCTTCCATCTGCTGCAGAACGCCAATCTGATCCGCGACATGCACTTCATGCTGCAAAAAGAAGTGGTCCAGCGTCTCGCCGCAGGCCCTGGCGGTGGTGATTATGGTCGTCTGTCGATCATGGTTCAGTACCACTGCCGCGTCGAACACCTGTTCAACGTTGGGCCTGGTGCGTTCAATCCGCCACCTAAAGTCGACTCGGCCATTGTGCGTCTGGTGCCACACGACGTCCTGCCGCACCCGGCCAAGGATCATCGCTTACTCGAACGCGTCGTACGTGAAGCCTTCAATCAGCGCCGCAAGACCCTGCGCAATACACTCAAGGCTTTGCTCAGCAGCGAAGAGATTACAGCTGCTGGCGTCGATGGCAGCCTGCGTCCAGAACAACTGGACCTTGCAGCCTTTGTCCGCCTGGCGGACAAACTGAGCGAACAACCCATCGCAGAGTAAAGTGTCCGGGTATCCAGGAGGTAAAAACGCCATTGCGGGCACACAGCCCGCAGAGGGTTGGTTTTTTACCTCCCAAATACCCTAGACTGGATTTCACCGGTATTGTCCGCCTTTCTCCGCTTTTGCTTTCAAGGCCTCTTGCATGTCCGATCCCCGTTATCAGGTCGACGTCAGCGTCGTCACTCGCTTCCTCGTAGAACAGTCGCAACCCGAGCAGAACCGTTTCGCGTTCGCGTACACCGTCACGGTGCACAACAGTGGCGAACTGCCCGCAAAACTGCTCTCCCGGCACTGGGTCATCACCGACGGTGATGGTCATGTCGAGGAAGTTCGGGGGGATGGCGTGGTTGGCCAACAGCCCCTGATCAAGGCCGGGCAAAGCCATACCTACAGCAGCGGCACGGTCATGATGACGAAAGTCGGCAACATGCAAGGCAGTTATCAAATGCTGGCCGAAGACGGCAAACGTTTCGAGGCAGTCATTGCACCCTTTCGCCTGGCGGTGCCCGGAGTCCTGCACTGATGGCGGTGTATGCCGTCGGTGACGTGCAAGGCTGCCTGGAACCCCTGCAATGCCTCCTCGAACATGTCGCCTTCGACCCGAGTAAAGACCGCCTGTGGCTGGTGGGGGATCTGGTCAATCGCGGCCCGCAATCACTCGAAACCCTGCGTTTCCTGTTCGGCATTCGCAACGCGCTGGTCTGCGTGCTGGGCAACCATGATCTGCACTTGCTTGCGGCATCGCGCAATATCGAGCGCCTCAGGAAAAGCGATACCCTGCGCGAAGTGCTTGAGGCACCTGATTGTGCCGACCTGCTTGACTGGCTACGCCAGCAAAAGCTCATGCATTACGACGCCGAACGCAATATCGCCATGGTGCATGCCGGCATCCCACCCCAGTGGACGCTGAAAAAAGCGCTCAAATGCGCCAGCGAAGTCGAAGAAGCACTGCGTGACGACAACCTGCTCGACCCTTTCCTCGATGGCATGTACGGCAACGAACCTGCCAAGTGGGACAAAGACCTGCGCGGCGTGACGCGACTACGGGTGATCACCAACTACTTCACACGCATGCGTTTCTGCACCAGCGACGGCAAGCTCGACCTCAAAGGCAAGGAAGGTGCAGACACCGCCCCGCCCGGTTATGCCCCATGGTTCAGTTACAAGGATCGTAAAACCAGTGACGTGAAGATTATCTTCGGCCATTGGGCGGCCCTTGAAGGCAAGTGCACCGATCCCAACGTGATTGCGCTCGACACGGGCTGTGTCTGGGGCAGCGCCATGACCTTGCTCAACGTTGATAGCGGTGAACTGCACCGATGCGATTGCGACAACAAGGGCCTGGCACGCGCCAATCCTGCCTCAATTGCGGGTGCCGGGTCACAAACCACCAGCCAGCGTTAGCATCCACTTTTCAGCCAAACCCCAAGGAGCCCAGTCCATGACCGAGTTCAAGCGCATCCCTCCCGCGCAAGCCCATTCGCTGCGCGAACAAGGCGCCGTATTGGTCGACGTACGCGACCCTCAGGCGTTTGACGCCCAACACATCCCTGGCTCGCAGCGCCTGGATAACCACTCCATCGCCGACTTTATCGCCAAGGCCGATCTGGACAAACCCTTGGTGGTCGTCTGCTATCACGGCAACTCCAGCCAAAGCGCAGCAGCCTATCTCGTGGGGCAGGGTTTTTCGGACGTTTACAGCCTGGATGGCGGTTTCGAGTTATGGCGCAACACCTATCCCGACGAAACAGCGCAAAGCACCCCGGAATAATTTTTTTATACCGCCCGATCCCGCGCCCCATGCGGGCTTGGGCCTCGAACTGATAAACGGTCAGACAGACTTATTGCTCATCCCTTCTTTCTCTTTCTGATTCCGAACTATCCTTAGCCGTAGGCCATCCAAATCAGGGGAGAGCCGGTACACCGGCGCGCGGGTCATCGGTAGTAACTTTATGGTGTTCTGGGGGGTAAACAGCAGCTGGATTTCAGCTGTATGCCAGCATCGACATCGACTGACGATCCGCCGCCGGCTCCACGTATCGAGCGAGGTGACGTCATGAGTATTTTTAGCCACTTCCAACAACGCTTTGAATCGACACGCCAGGAAGAGCTCTCGTTACAGGAGTATCTAGATCTCTGCAAAAGTGACCGTAGTGCCTATGCCTCAGCCGCAGAACGTCTTCTGCTGGCTATAGGCGAGCCTGAGTTGCTGGATACCTCGGCCAACTCGCGGTTATCCAGGATTTTCTCCAACAAGGTGATCCGCCGCTACCCGGCGTTCGAAGACTTCCATGGCATGGAAGAATGCATCGATCAGATCGTCTCGTACTTCCGGCATGCCGCGCAGGGCCTTGAGGAGAAGAAACAAATCCTCTATCTGCTCGGCCCCGTGGGTGGCGGTAAATCATCGCTGGCTGAAAAACTCAAACAGCTGATCGAGAAAGTGCCCTTCTACGCCATCAAAGGCTCCCCCGTTTTCGAGTCACCGCTCGGTCTGTTCAATGCGACTGAAGACGGCGCGATTCTCGAGGAAGACTTTGGAATTCCTCGGCGTTACCTGAACACCATCATGTCGCCTTGGGCGACCAAGCGTCTGGCCGAATTCGGGGGCGACATCAGTCAGTTCCGGGTGGTCAAGCTGTACCCGTCCATCCTCAACCAGATCGCCGTGGCGAAAACCGAACCAGGGGACGAGAACAACCAGGACATTTCTGCGCTGGTGGGCAAGGTCGATATCCGCAAACTGGAAGAATTCCCTCAGAACGACGCTGATGCCTATAGCTACTCCGGGGCACTCTGCCGGGCCAACCAAGGCCTGATGGAATTCGTCGAAATGTTCAAGGCGCCGATCAAGGTCTTGCACCCATTACTGACCGCCACTCAGGAAGGTAACTACAACAGCACCGAAGGCCTGGGCTCGATCCCGTTCACTGGCATCCTGCTGGCCCACTCCAACGAATCGGAATGGCACAGCTTCCGCAACAACAAGAACAACGAAGCTTTCATCGACCGAATCTACATCGTCAAAGTGCCGTACTGCTTGCGGGTCAGCGATGAGATCAAAATCTACGACAAGCTGCTTTTCAACAGCTCCCTGGCCAACGCCCACTGCGCGCCGGACACTCTGAAAATGCTGGCGCAGTTCACCGTGCTGTCGCGCCTTAAAGAGCCCGAAAACTCGAACATCTACTCGAAGATGCGGGTGTACGACGGTGAGAACCTCAAAGACACCGACCCAAAAGCCAAGTCCATTCAGGAGTACCGTGACAACGCCGGTGTCGATGAAGGGATGAACGGCCTGTCGACGCGCTTCGCGTTCAAGATTCTGTCGAAAGTCTTCAACTTCGACCCGCATGAAATCGCCGCTAACCCGGTTCACCTGCTGTACGTGCTCGAACAACAGATCGAGCAGGAGCAATTCCCGGCGGAAACCCGCGAACGTTATCTGCGGTTCATCAAAGAGTACCTGGCGCCGCGCTACATCGAGTTCATCGGCAAGGAAATCCAGACTGCCTACCTGGAGTCCTACAGCGAATACGGTCAGAACATTTTCGACCGCTACGTGCTCTACGCAGACTTCTGGATTCAGGATCAGGAATACCGGGATCCGGAAACCGGCGAAATCCTCAATCGTGTCGCGCTGAACGAGGAACTGGAAAAAATCGAAAAACCTGCAGGCATCAGCAATCCAAAGGATTTCCGCAACGAAATCGTCAACTTCGTATTGCGTGCGCGGGCCAACAACAACGGCAAAAATCCAACGTGGCTCAGCTACGAGAAGCTGCGGGTGGTTATCGAGAAGAAAATGTTCTCGAACACCGAGGATCTGCTGCCGGTCATCAGCTTCAACGCCAAGGCCAGCAAAGAGGATCAACAAAAACACAACGACTTCGTCACACGGATGGTCGAACGCGGTTACACCGACAAACAGGTACGACTGCTGTCCGAGTGGTATCTGCGGGTTAGAAAATCACAATAACCCGCTGCCGGTTACACCGGTTGTCGTTAGCCGAGAGCCTGTGTCAGCGTTTTCTGCTACACAGGCTCCAAGAGGTTGTTTTAGAAATCGACAGCGAGGCTCAGGCAGAGCAAGAGTGGCGCACGCCCGTCACATTGTTCTAAACGTCATGCCAGCCCGCCATTTTTCAAGACAGCTTCGAAGGAGCAGTCATGAGTTATGTGATCGACCGACGTCTCAATGGCAAAAACAAGAGCACGGTAAACCGCCAGCGCTTCCTGCGGCGTTACCGTGACCACATCAAAAAAGCCGTCGAAGAGGCGGTCAGCCGCCGATCCATCACCGACATGGAGCACGGTGAACAGATCAGTATTCCCGGTCGCGATATCGACGAACCGGTACTTCATCATGGTCGCGGCGGCAAACAGACCGTCGTTCATCCCGGCAACAAGGAGTTCACCACGGGTGAGCATATCGCCCGCCCACAAGGAGGCGGTGGCGGTAAGGGCGCGGGCAAGGCCAGCAATTCAGGCGAAGGCATGGATGAGTTTGTCTTCCAGATTACTCAGGAAGAGTTTCTGGAGTTCATGTTCGAGGACCTTGAACTGCCCAACCTGGTCAAGCGTAACCTGATGGGCACCGACACCTTCAAAACCGTTCGCGCGGGGATCAGCAACGAGGGCAACCCTTCACGGATAAACATCATCCGTACCTTGCGTTCAGCCCATGCACGGCGGATTGCATTGTCAGGCAGCAGCCGCGCGAAACTGCGTGAAGCCGTTAGTGAACTGGAGCGCATGAAGCGCGAAGAACCCGACAATTTCGGCGATATTCAGGAGCTTGAGAGCGAAATTGAGCGACTCAACGCCCGTATTCGTCGAGTGCCCTACCTGGACACCTTCGACCTCAAGTACAACCTGCTGGTCAAGCAACCCAACCCCAGCTCCAAGGCGGTGATGTTCTGCCTGATGGACGTTTCCGGCTCC
Source organism: Pseudomonas sp. GG8 (assembly GCF_052976945.1). Classification (NCBI taxonomy): domain Bacteria; kingdom Pseudomonadati; phylum Pseudomonadota; class Gammaproteobacteria; order Pseudomonadales; family Pseudomonadaceae; genus Pseudomonas; species Pseudomonas sp. GG8. The sequence goes on along the minus strand of NZ_JBRIIP010000001.1, from coordinate 5,627,932 downwards.
ATGACCCAAGCAACCAAGGACATCGCCAAGCGTTTCTTTATCCTGCTGTACCTGTTCCTCAAGCGTAACTACGACAAAATTGAAGTCGTGTTCATTCGCCATCACACCAGCGCCCGCGAAGTCGACGAGGAGGAGTTTTTCTACTCCCGGGAAACCGGCGGCACCATCGTTTCCAGCGCGCTGAAACTGATGCAGGAGATCATGGCCGCGCGTTACCCGACCAACGAGTGGAACATTTACGCGGCACAGGCTTCGGACGGCGACAACTGGAACGATGACTCACCGATCTGCCGCGACATCTTGATCAAGCAGATCATGCCCTTCGTGCAGTACTACACTTACGTGGAAATCACCCCGCGCGAGCATCAAGCGCTGTGGTTTGAATACGAGCGTATCAGTGAAGCGTTCTCCGATACGTTTGCCCAGCAGCAGCTGGTCTCTGCCGGTGATATCTATCCGGTATTCCGTGAACTCTTCCAGCGCAGGTTAGTGACATGACCGCTAGAGAGCAGAAGCGCCAACCCCTGTCCACGGGTTCAGAGTGGACATTCGAGCTGATCCAGGCCTACGACCGGGAGATTGGTCGTATCGCCAAGCGTTATGCCCTGGATACCTATCCCAATCAGATCGAGGTAATCACCGCCGAGCAGATGATGGATGCCTACGCGTCTGTCGGCATGCCGCTGGGTTATCACCATTGGTCCTACGGCAAGCACTTCCTCAGCACCGAGAAATCCTACAGCCGTGGCCAGATGGGGCTGGCCTATGAAATCGTCATCAACTCCGATCCTTGCATCGCTTACCTGATGGAAGAGAACACCATCTGCATGCAGGCGCTGGTCGTGGCGCATGCCTGCTATGGGCATAACAGCTTCTTCAAGGGCAATTACCTGTTTCGCACCTGGACGGACGCCAGTTCGATCATCGATTACCTGGTGTTCGCCAAGCAGTACATCATGCAGTGTGAAGAGCGGCATGGTATCGACGCGGTAGAAGACTTGCTCGACTCCTGCCACGCACTGATGAACTACGGCGTTGACCGTTACAAACGCCCTTACCCTATTTCCGCCGAGGAAGAACGCCGTCGGCAGAAAGACCGTGAAGAACACCTGCAGAAGCAGATCAACGATCTGTGGCGGACCATTCCGAAAGGCGCGGACAAGAACAGCGACAAAGACAACGCTCGCTTCCCCTCCGAGCCACAGGAAAACATCCTGTACTTCATCGAGAAACATGCGCCACTGCTGGAGCCCTGGCAGCGGGAAGTGGTGCGGATCGTGCGCAAGATCGCGCAGTACTTCTATCCGCAACGTCAGACCCAGGTGATGAACGAAGGCTGGGCGACCTTTTGGCACTACACCTTGATGAACGATCTCTACGATGAAGGCCTGGTGACCGACGGCTTCATGATGGAGTTCCTGACATCACACACCAGCGTCATCTACCAGCCGGGCTTCGATAGCCCGTATTACAACGGTATCAACCCCTACACCTTGGGGTTCGCCATGTACCGGGATATCCGGCGGATTTGCGAGCACCCCACCGATGAAGACCGCCACTGGTTCCCGGACATCGCTGGCAGCGATTGGCTGGCCACCATCAAGTTCGCCATGAGCAGCTTCAAGGATGAGAGTTTTATCCTGCAGTACCTGTCGCCCAAGGTGATTCGCGACCTGAAACTGTTCAGCATCATGGACGACGATCAAAAGGACGACCTGCTCGTTCCCGCCATCCATGACGAACCGGGGTACAAAACCATTCGGGAAACACTGGCCGCCCAGTACAACCTGGGCAACCGCGAACCGAACGTGCAGATTTTCAGCATCGACCGCCGCGGTGATCGCTCTCTGACCCTGCGCCATCAACAACACGACCGCAAACCGCTGGGAGACTCCACTGAGGAAGTGCTCAAACACCTGCACCGCTTGTGGGGCTTTGATATTCATCTTGAGACATTGCAGGGCGATCAGATCATGAAAACCCATCATGTCCCACCCAAAGGAGAGCATGCCGACAGTGAATATCCCCGGCTCGACTTGGCCGTCGTCCACCTATAAACGGTTGTAAGTGTTTTCTGTTTTAACCTCCGTGAGTGCGTCGCAAGGGTTATCCTGTCGCGCTTACGGAGGTTTTTTATGCAGATTTATAAAGTGGGCGGCGCAGTACGTGATCGCCTGTTGGGCAAGACCGTCGCCGATACCGACTGGGTCGTGGTGGGCGCAACCGCCGATGAAATGCTCAGCCAGGGTTTCCGCCCGGTCGGTGCGGATTTCCCGGTATTTCTGCACCCGAAAACAGGGGAGGAATATGCCCTTGCCCGAACGGAACGCAAGAGCGGCCCAGGCTATGGCGGGTTCATCTTCCATGCGGATCCCGAGGTCAGTCTCGAAGAAGATTTGATTCGTCGAGACCTCACGATCAATGCCATTGCGGAAGATGCGCAGGGTCGGTTGACTGATCCCTACCACGGCCAAGAAGATCTTAAATCCCGAATTTTACGCCATGTATCACCGGCGTTCGCCGAAGATCCTCTGCGCGTACTGCGTGTCGCCCGCTTCGCCGCACGCTATGCATCGGATGGTTTTACCATCGCGCCAGAGACGATGACGCTGATGCAGCAGCTCAGTGAATCCGGCGAACTGGAGGCTCTGACTCCCGAGCGCAGCTGGAAGGAAATCTCCCGCGCCCTGATGGAAAATCAGCCCCAGGTTTTCATCCAGGTCCTGCGCGAGTGCGGGGCACTGAAGGTGCTATTTCCGGAAGTCGATGCATTGTTCGGCGTACCGCAGCCCGCAGCCCACCATCCAGAAATCGACACGGGCCAGCACGTGCTCAGCGTCCTTGAGCAGGCCGCGATCCATCATCAGCCGCTGAGCGTGCGCTGGGCATGCCTGCTGCATGATTTGGGGAAAGGCCTGACACCGGAAAGCGAATGGCCCCGGCACATCGCTCACGAGCACACAGGCCTGCGCCTGATCAAAGCCGTGAATGCGCGCTTCAAGGTTCCTCGGGATTGTCAGGAGCTGGCAATGCTGGTCGGCCAGTACCACACCCATGGACACCGAGCGCTAGAGCTAAAAGCATCGACGCTGTTTGAGCTGATGCAAAGCTTCGACATTTACCGTCGACCACAACGTTTCGAGGAGTTTATCGCAGGGTGCGAGATGGATGCCCGAGGCCGCCTAGGCTTCGAGCAGCGCGATTACCCTCAGGCCGAGTATCTGCGAGGCGCCGCCAACGCTGCACGAGCCGTGGCTGTGCAGCCGTTGCGCGATCAGGGCTATGAAGGGCCCGAGCTGGGCGAAGCGTTGAAGCAGGAGCGTTTGAAGGCGGTGCAAGCTTACAAGGCAACGTATAGCGCTTGAGACCCGCGATGTCAGGGCCAGACCTGTGTATTACCAGGGATGCGTATTTAACAGGACCTCAGGCGTCAACGGCATCCCGCGCCACTCAAACGCTACTGGCGCCAGCACCTGATCAATCTGCGCGTCCCGCCACAAATCCTTGAAGGTTTTGCTCACACCGGGATGCAGCCGCTCTGGCGCTATCAGCGACAACGGCCAAAGCACGAAGGCATTTTTCAGGATTTCCGCGCGGGGCAGAATCAAGCCATCGAAATTACCGACCTGCTCGCCGTAGAGCAGCACGTCGATATCCAACGGCAAGCCCCGGCGCTCCGGAGCATAGCGACCGTTATCCGCCTCGATGAATTTCAAACGGCGGTCCAGCTCCATCAGCGGCAGGTCGGTATACCCCGTGACCACCAGATTGAAGAATGGCCCGCTTTTGATCCCCACCGGCTGACTTTCGAATACCGGTGAACAGGTCATTTGCTGCAAAAATCCATCAAGCGCTTCAAGCCCTGCGCTCAGGTGCTTTTCGCGCTCGATATTGCTGCCGAGGCCGAGGAATATCTGGGTTAGCGACATCCGCGCTCGATCTCCACGCCCACGCCAGTAGCCGCCGCAACGGCGCCTGGCTTGGTCAGTTTGAGGTGCAGCCAGGGAATCTGGAACTCACTCATCAACACCTCGGCCAGGCGCTCGGCAAACGTTTCGACCAACTGAAATTTGGCGTCTTCGGCAAATGCCTGAATTCGTGCCGAGACGCTAGCGTAGTCGAGCGCCTTGCTCAGGTCATCGTCTGCCGCAGCGGGCCGATTGTCCCAGGCAAAACTCAGGTCCAGACGCAGGCACTGGCGAATGCCACGCTCCCAGTCATAGGCGCCGATAACCGTATCGACTTCCAGACCCTCGATAAAAACTCTGTCCAAGCACTTTTCTCCGCTGCACGACAAGGGCGCGATGCGCCGTTAGAATCAGGGCGTCCTCGCCCGGAATAGTTAGCATGTTTTGGTTACTGGCGACCCTCGCCTACCTGCTTGGCTCACTGTCCTTCGCCATTTTGCTTAGCCGCCTCACTGGCAGCCCCGACCCGCGCGCCAGCGGTTCCGGCAATGCTGGCGCAACCAATATGTTGCGTCTGGCGGGCAAAAAACTCGCCGTTCTAACCCTGATCGGCGACGTTTGTAAAAGTCTGCTCCCCGTCCTGGCTGCCAGACTGCTCGACCTTGATCCTCAACAGCAAGCCTGGATAGGCCTCTGTGCAGTCCTGGGGCATTTGTTTCCAGTGTACTTTCGCTTTCGTGGCGGCAAGGGTGTTGCCACAGCGGCAGGCATGCTGCTGGGCCTGTTCCCACCCGCCGCAGCGCTGGCTGTCTGCGCCTGGCTGCTGGTGTTCTACCTGACCCGCACCAGCTCACTCGCGGCGTTGATCGCCACCCCGCTGACCCTGCCATTACTGGCGTGGCAGGAGCCTCAAGCGCTACTGCCGATGAGCATCCTCACCTTATTGATCGTGTGGCGCCATCGCAGCAATTTACGCGACCTGTTTGCCGGGCGCGAACGGCATTTTTGAATCACGGCCATGAGCCAGACTCAGGTTGACGCCGCTACAGCCCCGACAACTGCTCCATCGGCCAGCGGGCCTGCACACTGATGCTCAAATCCTCTTTCTGCCCCGCCAAAAGACGCTGACAACCGGCAAACGCAATCATCGCGCCGTTGTCGGTGCAGAACTCGGGCCGCGCATAAAAAACATTGCCATGCAGTTCGCCGAGCATTTTTTCCAGCGACAGGCGCAACGCTGTATTGGCACTGACGCCGCCAGCGATGACCAGACGCTTGAGGCCGGTCTGCTTGAGGGCGCGCTTGCACTTGATGGTCAAAGTCTCTACCACCGCATGCTGGAAGGCCAGAGAGATGTCGCAACGGGTTTGCTCACCGTCGTCTCCAGCGCTTTGGCACTGATGCCAGGTGTTCAAGGCGAAGGTTTTAAGGCCGCTGAAGCTGAACTCCAGGCCTGGCCGGTCGGTCATTGGCCGCGGAAAGACGAAACGCCCTGCCACGCCCCGGCTCGCGAGTCGCGCGATCTCAGGGCCGCCCGGATAATGCAGGCCCATCATCTTCGCAGTTTTGTCGAACGCCTCACCGGCGGCATCATCCAGCGTCTCGCCCAGCACTTGATAAAGACCGATGCCATCGACCCGAACCAGCTGCGTGTGGCCGCCGGAAACCAACAAAGCGACGAACGGGAACTCTGGCGGCTGCTCTTCGAGCATTGGCGCCAGGAGATGCCCTTCCATGTGATGCACGCCCAAGGCTGGAATGCCCCAGGCAAAGGCCAGCGCCTGAGCGCAGGAAGCGCCCACCAGCAACGCCCCGACCAAACCCGGACCCGCGGTGTACGCAATGGCGTCGATTTCGGTGGCGACACAGTCCGCTTCAGCCAGCACCTGGCGGATCAGCGGCAGCATACGCTTGACGTGGTCACGCGAAGCCAGCTCAGGTACAACCCCGCCGTACGCGCGATGCAGGTCGATCTGGCTGAACAATGCGTCGGCCAGCAGGCCGCGTTCACTGTCATAAAGTGCGACACCGGTTTCGTCGCAGGAGGTTTCTAATCCCAGTACTAGCATGGGTTTGCGCCTTATTCGAAGGCGCGCATAATAGTCGCCACTCCAGCCCCCGACTAGCGGTTTTCGATCAGAGGCTTTGCATTCCTCTCAATGAGGGGTTAACATCCGCAACCCTTAAAAACCGACGAACTTATGTGCAGTTTTTGCACGAGTCGTTGACCCCGGTAATGAATGAAGGTAGCTCTGGATGCCAGCCGTCAAAGTTAAAGAGAACGAACCCTTCGACGTAGCTCTGCGTCGTTTCAAGCGCTCCTGCGAAAAAGCCGGTGTTCTGGCTGAAGTTCGTAGCCGCGAATTTTACGAGAAGCCGACTTCGGAGCGTAAACGCAAAGCAGCTGCTGCTGTTAAGCGTCACGCGAAGAAAGTACAGCGCGAACAGCGCCGTGCCGTCCGTCTGTATTAATTTACAGACGTCCGTCGCAAGTTTCTGCCACGCCCGGCCTCAAAGCCGGGCTGCCGGCAGTTGCACATCAAGCCTCAAGATTCATTGACAGAGGCTGTCTAAGCCGCAGGTGCACGTCAACTGCGTCTCAGACAAATCCCGTCAAGGCACGTCTAGTCTGATTCAGGCTGCGTTGATCGCGTCTACACTGACGAACGAATCAAGGCACACGACGAGCACGCCTCGCTGATCTTCGAAAGAAGCTCAATCAGGGCAGCGTCTCCCCATGTCAGTTTAGTGAACACAATGGTCTGCAAAGGCCAATTGTAGTTACGTTTTAGTTTCGCCACGATTTTGCTGGCGGGCCGCCTGATGATGAGAACGCCATGGCCGGGCTAATTCCCCAGAGCTTTATTGACGACCTTCTGAACCGCACCGACATCGTCGATGTTGTCAGTTCACGTCTGCAATTGAAGAAAACCGGGAAGAATTACAGCGCCTGCTGCCCATTCCACAAAGAAAAAACCCCTTCGTTCAGCGTCAGCCCGGACAAACAGGTCTATTACTGCTTTGGTTGCGGCGCGGGCGGCAATGCCCTCGGTTTCATCATGGACCACGACAACCTGGATTTTCCCCAGGCCGTCGAGGAACTGGCCAAAGCCGCCGGCATGGAAGTCCCGCACGAACAGGGTGTCAAAGGTCAAAAGCCACGCCAGCCGACCGACTCACCGCTGTATCCGCTCCTGACGGCAGCCGCCGAGTTTTATCGTCAAGCCCTTAAAAGCCATCCGACGCGCAAATCCGCAGTGGACTACCTGAAAGGCCGCGGCCTGTCCGGCGAGATCGCGCGCGATTTCGGCCTGGGATTTGCTCCACCCGGCTGGGACAACCTGTACAAGCATTTGAGCAGTGACACACTGCAGCAGAAGGCCATGATCGACGCTGGCCTGCTGATTGAAAATGCCGAGACCGGCAAGCGCTATGACCGTTTCCGCGACCGCGTAATGTTCCCGATCCGCGACAGTCGTGGCCGGGTCATTGCGTTTGGCGGTCGAGTCTTGGGTGACGACAAACCCAAATACCTGAACTCACCGGAAACACCGGTATTTCACAAGGGACAGGAACTCTACGGCCTGTTCGAAGCGCGCAAGTACAACCGCAACCTCGATGAAATCATCGTGGTTGAAGGCTACATGGACGTCATCGCCCTCGCCCAACAAGGCTTGCGCAATGCCGTCGCCACGCTGGGAACGGCGACCAGCGAAGAGCACCTTAAGCGACTCTTCAGGGTAGTGCCCAACGTGCTGTTCTGCTTCGACGGTGACCAGGCAGGCCGCAATGCCGCCTGGCGCGCACTGGAAGCGGCACTGTCGAGCCTTCAGGATGGACGTCGCGCGCGCTTCCTGTTCCTGCCTGAAGGCGAAGATCCGGATACGCTGGTCCGCTCGGAAGGAACCGACGCATTCAAGGCGCGGATCAACCAGCATGCGCAGCCGCTGGCCGATTATTTCTTTGAGCAACTGACTAAAGAAGCCGACCCGCGCTCGCTGGAGGGAAAGGCCCACATGGCGACCCTGGCCGCACCGCTGATCGACAAGGTACCGGGCGCCAATTTACGTACCCTCATGCGTCAGCGCTTGAGTGAAATTACCGGCCTCAACAGTGAAGCCGTTCATCAGTTGGTGCAGAGCGCACCCGCAGAAGCGCCACCCAGTTATGACCCGAACATAGATTACGACGCCATTCCCGACTACGCTGATTATCAGCCTCACAATGCCTACGAAGCACAGCCGGAATGGACGCCAAAGAAAGCCGGCGGTCAAAAGAAGTGGGATAAAAAGCCCTGGGACAAGAAAGGCAAACGGCCTGACTTCGAGCCTCGCGGCCCACGCACACCTGCGACGGTGGAACCACCGACACTGACCGCGCTCAGAACACTTCTGCACCACCCGCAACTGGCAGCGAAAGTCGAAGATGCCAGCCAACTGGCCGCAGAAGACCATATTTACGCGCAGCTACTGGTTTCTCTGCTTGAAGCACTGCAGAAAAACCCCACATTGCGTTCACTTCAACTGATTGCGCGCTGGCATGGCACCGAACAAGGCCGATTGTTACGCGCATTAGCAGAGAAAGAATGGCTGATTGAGGCCGACAACCTTGAACAACAGTTTTTCGACACTATAACTAGCTTATCCGCCCGCCAACGCGAGCGTAGCCTGGAACATCTGATCAGGAAAGAACGTCAAACAGGGTTGAGTGCGGAAGAGAAAGTCCAGCTGCTCAACCTGTTAAAACGCAAAGTTCCTGCACAAACCCCGACCTCAACTGGCGCGTGAGGTCATAGCTCGGGTATAATCCTCGGCTTGTTTTTTGCCCGCCAAGACCTTCAGTGGATAGGGTGTTATGTCCGGAAAAGCGCAACAGCAGTCTCGTATCAAAGAGTTGATCACCCTGGGTCGTGAGCAGAAGTATCTGACTTACGCAGAGGTCAACGACCACCTGCCGGAGGATATTTCAGATCCGGAACAGGTGGAAGACATCATCCGCATGATTAATGACATGGGGATTCCCGTACACGAGAGCGCGCCGGATGCGGACGCCCTTATGTTGGCCGACGCCGATACCGACGAGGCAGCCGCTGAAGAAGCGGCCGCAGCGTTGGCAGCGGTCGAGACCGACATCGGTCGCACGACTGACCCAGTGCGCATGTACATGCGCGAAATGGGTACCGTTGAGCTTCTGACCCGTGAAGGCGAAATTGAAATCGCCAAACGTATCGAAGAGGGCATCCGTGAAGTGATGGGCGCAATCGCGCACTTCCCTGGCACGGTTGACCATATTCTCTCCGAATACACACGAGTCACGACCGAAGGTGGGCGTCTTTCCGATGTTCTGAGCGGTTACATCGACCCGGATGACGGCATTGCGCCGCCAGCCGAAGTGCCGCCGCCTGTCGACCCGAAAACAGCGAAAGCTGCCGAAGGTGATGACGAAGAGGAAGAGAAGGACGAAACCGCAACCGACGACGAAGAAGAAGTCGAAAGCGGTCCGGATCCTATCGTTGCTCAGCAGCGCTTCGGTGCAGTTTCCGATCAAATGGAAATTGCCCGCAAGGCATTGAAAAAGCACGGCCGTGGCAGCAAGCAGGCAACCGCCGAGCTGATTGCACTGGCACTGCTGTTCATGCCGATCAAACTGGTTCCTAAACAGTTTGAAGGCCTGGTCGAGCGGGTTCGTAGTGCACTTGATCGCTTGCGCGCTCAGGAACGCGCCATCATGCAGCTGTGTGTACGTGATGCACGTATGCCACGCGCCGATTTCCTTCGCCTGTTCCCTGGCCATGAAGTCGACGAGAGCTGGACCGATGCGCTGGCTAAAGGCAAAGGCAAATATGCTGAAGCCATTGGTCGCCTGCAACCGGATATCCAGCGTTGCCAGCAAAAGCTGATCGCACTCGAAACCGAAACAGGTTTGAAGATTTCCGAGATCAAGGACATCAACCGTCGCATGTCGATCGGTGAGGCCAAAGCCCGCCGCGCGAAGAAAGAGATGGTTGAAGCCAACTTGCGTCTGGTGATCTCCATCGCCAAGAAGTACACCAACCGTGGCCTGCAGTTCCTCGATCTGATCCAGGAAGGCAACATCGGCTTGATGAAAGCGGTGGACAAGTTCGAATATCGTCGTGGTTACAAATTCTCGACTTATGCCACCTGGTGGATCCGTCAAGCGATTACCCGCTCGATTGCCGACCAGGCACGCACCATCCGTATTCCGGTGCACATGATCGAGACGATCAACAAGCTCAACCGTATTTCCCGGCAGATGCTGCAGGAAATGGGTCGCGAACCGACCCCGGAAGAGCTGGGCGAACGCATGGAAATGCCTGAGGACAAAATCCGCAAGGTATTGAAGATCGCTAAAGAGCCGATCTCCATGGAAACCCCGATCGGTGACGACGAAGATTCGCACTTGGGTGACTTCATCGAAGACTCGACTATGCAGTCGCCAATCGATGTCGCCACGGTCGAAAGCCTCAAGGAAGCGACGCGCGAAGTGCTCTCGGGCTTGACCGCTCGCGAAGCCAAGGTTCTGCGCATGCGCTTCGGCATCGACATGAATACTGACCATACGCTGGAAGAGGTCGGTAAGCAGTTTGACGTAACCCGCGAGCGGATTCGTCAGATCGAAGCCAAGGCGCTACGCAAGTTGCGTCACCCGACGAGAAGCGAACACCTGCGTTCGTTCCTCGACGAGTAATACGTAGACCCGATACAACAAAACCCCCGGCCTTGCTGGGGGTTTTGCATTGTGCAGAATTAAGTTTGCCCACCCCCTGCGGCGCCCGACTACACTCGGATTACACCCTTTTGCCTAATTGAGGCTGCCATGCCACGACTGTCGGCCATTATTTTCTTTTACATGATCGGCGCAACAGTAACGGCCAACGCCTTGACCCTGTCTGATGAGGAACATACCTGGCTTAGTTCACACAAAGAGCTCCGCCTCGGCGTAGACGCCACATGGCCGCCTTTTGAGTTTCGCGATGAAAACGGACGTTATCAAGGGCTTGCGGCGGACTACGTCACACTTATCGAGCAGCGGCTCGCCGTCTCATTGCAACCGATCGAGCCGGTCGGATGGAATGAGGTTTTAAACAAAGCCAAACGAGGTGAAATAGATTTACTGCCAGGGATAATGTCCACGCCGGAGCGCCAGAGCTATCTATCGTTTACCCGCCCTTACCTGGATTTCCCGATTGTTATTCTTGCCCATGAAGGCAGCGTACACCCGCACAACCTGCAAGAGCTTTACGGCCTTAAAGTTGCCGTCGTCGATAACTATGCGCCTCACGAACTCCTGCGCACCCATCATCCCGATCTAAACCTGGTCGCGCTGCCCGACGTCGGCTCAGCCCTGCAGGCCTTGGCCGCAGACCAGGTAGATGCCGTCGTGAGCGATCTGGCGTCCAGCGTCTGGAGCATGCGTCAACTCAAGCTTGGGGGTATCTACGTAAGCGGTGAGACACCGTATCGCTATCAACTGGCGATGGCCGTTCCGCATGATCAACCCCTGTTGGCCGGTATCCTGGATAAAGCTCTGGCCGACCTGAGTCCATCAGAAATCAGCAGCATTCAGGAGCGTTGGGTGGGCAGCGTGCTTGATCACCCCAGGTTCTGGCAGAACTTCCTGCGCTACGGGCTTCCCGGGCTGTTGTTGCTGTCAACCGTGCTCATCGTGGTCATTCGCATCAATCGCAGACTGAGCTCGGAAATATCGCGGCGAGTGAATCTGGAACAAGAGCTACGCAGTAGCGAATACCACTATCGCGGGCTGGTCGAGAGCCTCTCGGCCGTCGCCTGGGAAGCAAGCATGAGCGATTACACCTACAGCTATGTCTCCCCCCACGCGGAGGAGCTGCTCGGCTACCCACTGGCCGATTGGCTCAAGCCCGGGTTCTGGCGGAGCATCGTGCACCCGGCAGACATCGAAGAGGCCGAGCGATTTTGCAATCAGGAGACCTGTTTACGCAGGGACCACAACCTCGACTATCGCGTCATCAGAGCCGACGGCAAGACCCTCTGGGTACGGAATATTGTCAGCTTGATCGAGCATGGCCACGAACCGGTAATGCGCGGCCTGATGATCGACATCAGCGAAACCAAGCAAACCGAAACCGCTCTACGCCTCTCTGAAGAGAAGTTCGCCTCGGTGTTCAGGCAATGCCCGGACATCCTGGTGATCGCCCGCCTGTCCGACGGCTGCCTGCTCGAGGCCAACAAAGCGTTTGAAGAACAAGTCGGTATCACTGCCGGGGAGGTCATCGGCAAAACTGCAACCCAGCTCAATATCTGGGGCGTGCCCGGCATTGGTCCAAGCCTGCTGATGCGCCTGCAGGGCGGCAGTATCCGCAATCTGGAAATGCCCTTTCGCCGCCTGGACGGACGTCTGTTCACCGGCCTGATATCCGCCGAGCCATTTGACCTCGACTCGACACCGGCCCTCGTGGTCGTAGTACGCGACATCAGTCCACTCAAAGAAGCGCAACAACAACTGCAAATATCCGAGGAGAAATTCGCCAAAGCTTTCCACTCCTCGCCCGATGGCTTGCTCATCACCCGCCAAAGCGATGGCCTGCTGATTGAAGTCAATGAAGGCTTCAGCCGGATCACCGGCTACAACAGCGCACTGTCTTTGGATCGCTCGACCCTTGATCTGGGGATTTGGGTCGATCTGAACGAGCGCGCTCAAATGATCGAACAGCTCAATCGCGACGGTTTCGTTCGCGATTTCAGCAGCCATATTCGCCGCAGGGATGGTCAGGTCAGGCTGTGTGAAGTGTCCGCGAGGCCATTGCCGATCGGCGGTGAAGACTGCCTTCTGACTATCGCCCGCGACATCACCGAACGCCATCAAATGCAGGAGAAACTGCAACTCGCCGCCACCGTATTCGAGAGCACGGCCGAGGGCGTATTGATCACCGACATCCAACAGAACATCAGCGCCGTAAACCGCGCGTTCACTGAAATCACCGGTTACAGCGAAGAGGAGGCCATCGGCCAGACCCCACGCCTGCTCGCGTCAGGCCAGCATGACAGCGCCTTCTATGCCGCCATGTGGTACCAGCTGACGGACGAAGGGCATTGGCAGGGTGAAATCAGCAATCGGCGCAAGAACGGCGAGCTTTATCCAAGCTGGCTGACAATTAGCGCAGTGCGTAACCCCGAGCAGATCATCACCCATTTTGTCGCGGTGTTCGCCGATATTTCCAGCCTCAAACATGCACAGGCACGCCTCGATTATCAGGCTCACCACGACCCCCTGACCGGCCTGCCAAACCGCACGTTGTTCGAGAGTCGCCTGCAAGCAGCGCTCAGCCATAGCGAGGAAGTCTGTGGCCAGGGCGCGGTGCTTTTCCTCGACCTGGACCGCTTCAAACACATCAACGACAGCCTTGGGCACCCGGTGGGTGATCTGCTGCTCAAAGGCATCGCGTTGCGCCTCAAAGAGCAACTGCGCGACGTGGACACCGTCGCACGCCTGGGAGGCGATGAGTTCATCATCCTGCTGCCCGGCCTCCTGCATCCCGGCGACGCCGAAACCGTCGCGAACAAACTACTGGCGTGCTTCGGCGCGCCGTTCCAGGCAGGCGAACACGAGTTTTTTATCAGCGCGAGCATCGGCACCAGCCTCTTCCCAGCAGACGGCAGCGATGTCGCCACACTGGTCAAAAATGCCGACGCCGCGATGTACCGCTCCAAAGCCAAAGGGCGCAACCGGGTCGAAAGTTATACCCGCGACCTCACCGCACAAGCCAGCGAGCGAATTGCGCTGGAACATGAGCTCAGGCGCGCCATGGAGCGCAACGAACTGAGCCTTAGCTACCAACCGAAACTGTGCCTGCTGTCAAAGCGGCTGGTGGGTGCTGAAGCCCTGATTCGCTGGCGTCATCCAACACTTGGCGACGTGCCCCCGGAGCACTTTATCCCCCTTGCCGAAGAAAACGGCATGATCCTGCAGATCGGCGACTGGGTTCTGGAAAGCGCCTGCCGCCAGATGTGTGAGTGGAACAAAAGCTACAAACCGTTCGGACCGCTCTCGGTTAACCTGGCCGGCATGCAGCTGCGCCAACCCAACCTGCTGCAACGCATCGAGCAACTGCTCAAAGAGTTCGATCTCCAGCCCGGCTGCCTGCAACTGGAAATCACCGAAAACTTCATCATGAGCCAAGCCGAAGACGCACTCGCCGTGCTGCACAAACTGAAAAAGCTCGGCGTCCAGCTCGCCATCGACGACTTTGGCACCGGCTACTCATCCCTCAGCTACCTCAAACGCCTGCCACTGGACATCCTGAAGATCGACCAATCCTTCGTCCGCGGCCTACCCGACGACCCACACGACGCCGCCATCGTCCGCGCCATCATCGCCCTGGGACGCAGCATGCAACTAACCGTCATCGCCGAAGGCGTAGAAACCCTCGAGCAGCAGGAATTCCTTGCACAGGAAGGCTGCGAACAAATCCAGGGCTTCATCGTCAGCCTGCCCCTGCGCGCCGAAGAATTCTGTACGAGGTTTCTTCTTATGAACGTTTCGGATTTTTCGGATAGCACAGCAGGGAAACCATCGTTATAATCCGCGACCTACTGAGGGCCTATAGCTCAGTTGGTTAGAGCAGGGGACTCATAATCCCTTGGTCGTAGGTTCGAGTCCTACTGGGCCCACCATACTCAAAGCCGCGCACTGCGCGGCTTTTGTGTTTTTGGACACCATTGGGCTTGGCTCGGAATGGACTCCTGCCACGCCTCATTGCAGGCCTTTCTACTTGGGGTCGAAATGTGATGTCTTGCTGGCCTCCAGGCCTGACCAAAGTTCGTCGATGCCTTTGAAGCCCCAATCTTCAACCTTCTCGCGACTGATAATTCTGTCCTCCACCGCCCGCTTGGCCAGATCCACTATGGTTTGCTCAATGGGCATTCTGGATCGAGCCGAAAAGAACACCTTCACTTTCGGTATCAGCAGCGACTTGTCATGCTGCTCAATGACCACACCGATGCGTCCGCTTTCCAGGCGAACCAAGGTGCCGACCGGATAGATGCCGATGCATTTGACAAATGCCTGGAATATTTTCTTGTCGAAATGGCCGTTCCATTCGGCCATTTTTCGAATTGAGTCCGCAGGGCACCAGCCTTTTTTATACGGGCGATCAGACGTTATCGCGTCATAGACATCACAGACGGCTCCCATCCGGGCAAACAGACTGATCTGCTCGCCCGCGAGCCGATGAGGGTAACCACTGCCATCGTATTTTTCGTGATGGTGAAGACACACATCCAGTACCAGAGAACTGAAGTGTCGGCTCCCCAGCAACATCTCTGCGCCAGCCTCGGGGTGGCCGCGCATGGTATCGAACTCGGTATCACTGAGTTTGCTGGGCTTGTTGAGTATGGCAATGGGTATAGCCAACTTACCCACGTCATGCAGCAATCCCGCCATCCCGGCTTCCTTGACCTGATCGGCCGGGAAACCCAGCTGGCGGGCTAACGCAATCATCAACCCGCAAACAGCGACCGAATGCATGTACGTGTATTCGTCGGACTGTTTCAAGCGCGCCACACTGATCAGCGCATGAGAATTACGCAGTAACGAGTTGGATATGTCCTCAACCAGTCCGCCTATGCCTTCCAGCTCGACAGCACGGCCCATGCGCAAATCACTGAACATCTCGACAACGGCTGCCTTGGAGCGAGAACACAGCTTCAGCGCCTGTGATATTTCCTCCTGCATGGAGACTTGAGGCAGCGTAAAGCCCTCTGTTACCTGCGCAGGCGTTTGAGTCGCTGTATCGCTTGTCTCAGATACTTGAGCCGCGCCTGTGTCGCTCCCCTTGTCCGTATCAATCCACAACTCGGAGAGATTGGATGCGAGAATCCGCTGCAATTCGCTTTCACTTTTGAGCAGAAAGCTGGGTTTCCAGAAAGAGTGGTCTACCCATGAGCCGCAGAACTTATGAATGTACATCCCGAGGCAGAGCTCGGTAACTGCAATACGTCTAAGCACGATGAACACCGGCCTGTAATGAAACGTGGGCACTACCGATCTACGGAATGTCAATTAAACCGGTCCCTGAAAGGTCCCCGGTCATCCGTTTAAACAGTAAATCTCGACACCAGTCTGTTCAGGTCTGCCGCGAGCCTGGAAAGCTCACCACTGGCCACCGATGTCTGGCTGGCCGCCGATGAACTCTGGATGGAGAGGTTGCGAATACTGACGAGGTTCTGATCCACTGATCGCGCCACGTGAGCCTGTTCTTCCGAGGCTGTCGCGATCAACAGGTTCCGTTCATTAATATCGGAAATGGCCGCCGCTATTTCCGATATGGCAACCCCGGCTTCATGGGCAATCGAAAGCGTGGCCGTCGCGTCTCCGCTGCTTTGTTTCATCGATTGCACCGCTTTATGCGACCCGGCCTGTATGACCTGGATCATTTGCTCGATCTCGTGGGTAGACGCTTGAGTACGATGCGCAAGCGCCCTGACTTCATCGGCTACGACAGCAAATCCACGGCCTTGCTCGCCCGCACGTGCGGCCTCAATGGCGGCATTCAATGCCAGCAGGTTGGTTTGCTCCGCGATTGAACGAATGACATCAAGTACCTTGGCAATGTCCTGAGCCTGCCGGGCCAGATCTTCCACTTCAGTACTGGTTTGATCGACACTCGAATTGAGCTTCTCAATCGAGCCAATGGTCTGACTAACTCTTTCCTGCCCGGTTTTAGCCGAGCGCTCGGACGCCTGCGTCGAGTGCGATGCCGAAACGGCATTGCGCGCGACCTCCTCCACGGCGGCTGTCATTTCATTAACAGCGGTCGCCGCTTGCTCGGTTTCCATACTTTGTTGCTGGATGCCGGCGGTCGACTCCTTCGTGACCGCGCTCATCTCTTCTGCGGCGGAGGCCAGTTGGCTGGAGGAGTCAGAGATATGCTGGATCGTAGTTTTAAGACTTAGAAGCATCGCCGCCGTCGCAGTTTGAAGGTCCGTCAGTTCATCTGAACCCGTGACCTCTACGGTGGCCCTCAGGTCCCCTGCGGCGACTTGCTTAGTGGCACCCAGCAGCGCCAGAACAGGCACAGTAATGCTGCGAGTAAACGCAACCGCCACTAGGACCGTGATAATAACCGCGACAACGACAAACATGATGGTCAGCGTCAATCCACTGTCAAAACTTTCACGTGCACTTTGGCCCGACAGCTCAGCGCCGTCTTCATTCAGACGGATCAAGTCCTCAACTGAGGACTGCAACGCTTTTGCCGAAGGACTGGTGATGTCGCGGATGAACACTGTAAGTTCAGCAACAGGCTTCGTTTTACTGAGTTCCATGAGTTCGTCAATTTTGGCTTCGTATGCCGCGACGTTGCGGCTGACTTGTTTATATTTATCCCCTTCTTTGGGACTGGAAACAAGCGGAGCATACGCGTCGGAAAGCTGTGTCAACGTCGCTTTCAACGCGTTCAACTTTTCTCGTGAACTGGCACTTTGGCGGTCGTCATCCATAACGAAACGCCGTGCATCAAGACGATAAAGCAGCCCGGCGGCTTCGATCCTCGAGGCTTGGCGCACACTGGGTAACCAGTCGGTTTGAAGATCAAGCGCTGATGTATTAATGGCGTTCATTTTATAGAGTTCTGTGCCACCAAGCCCTACCAGGAGGAGACAGATAATGCCAAAACTGAGGAGTGCTCTTGTAGTCAGTCTGATATTTCTTAGCGTCATGATAAGTACCTTATTGTTGTTAGGTGACGCACTTACACGGTAATTCCACCGTGACATCGTTGATGTGAATATTGTGTCAAACACAGCCCATCAAAGTTTAAACTGACTCACGATTTGTCCTAGCCGCCTGGCATCTTCACCGGCAGCCTTTCCGCGGGCCAGTGTGCTTTCAGACAGCTTGGCAGTCCGCCCCGCCACGTCGGCCACATTACTGATGCGTTGGTTGATTTCGTCACTGACTGTCGATTGTTCGCGTGCGGCCTCGGCGATCTGCAAACTCATCTCCGAAACGGATGCCACCAGCGTGCTGATACTGATTAGAGCTTGCCCCGCTGACTCAACCTGCGCGACACCTTTTTCGGCATATCCACAACTGTCTTCCATGACCTTTACTGCTTGCCTGGACGTATTTTGCAGCCGCTCTATCATGCCTTGAATTTCTTGGGTTGAAGCCTGCGTTCGACTCGCCAGCGTCCGCACCTCATCGGCGACCACAGCAAAACCGCGCCCTTGTTCGCCCGCACGCGCAGCTTCAATGGCGGCGTTGAGCGCCAGTAGGTTGGTCTGTTCGGCAATAGTGCGGATAACCTCCAGAACCCCACCAATGGATCGCGAGTGCGTTTCCAGGGCTTGAATGACCTCGGCCGCTCCCCGCACCTCATGGGCCAACGTGTGGATGTCAGCAATTGTCTGGTTGATCACACCAATTGCCACCTGCGCTTGGCGGTCGGCATCGCCAGTTTGTGCGGAGCTGGCCTTGGCATTGGATGCAACCCCTTGAACAGTGGCGGCCATCTGATTGACAGCCGTGGCCACCTGTTCAATTTCGACGCGCAATACTTCAGCGCTTTGCTCGGCAGCCTGTGCGTCATCGACCAGTTGGTTAGAGGAGTGACCCAAGGTATTACCGACTTCAGCCACGGTCGATATTTGCAGACGCAGCCCAACCACAAACTTATTGAAGTCAGCGACCACTTCACCGATTTCGTCGTCATTGTCCTGATGTAAGGTATGGCTAAGGTCGCCTGTTCCTGCACTCAAATCCCGCAATGAACGCGACAAGTGATTTAGCGGTGGCAGCACGCGGCGACTGATCAGCCATAGCGTGCCAAGCATCAACACCAACACCAGTGCCCAGGCCAACAAATTGTTAACTTTAAGAGACCCTCGCACTGTGTCGGTTATGCTCAGGTTGGCTCTGTAGTTTTCAGCCAAGGGTCCGTGAAGGGCCGCAAAGCTGCGGATAACCTCATCCGAATGCCTGTCAAACGCCTCCATTACTTTATCGCCAGCGACTTTGCCTGAAACGCTGTACGCCTGAAACATTTGTTCGCCGACGTTATCAAGCCGCTCCATCGGCTCTCGCGCAGCCTCCAGTTCGCGACTCAGTTCCGGAACCAGACGTTTCAGCTCAATCAGCTTCTCGAGAGCCTGCTGGAAATGCTGGTGGCCTTCGCTGGCCGCTTCTCGGTCGCCGGTCAAACTGGCGTCGGTATAGAACTGCTGCACCTGCGCCGTGTGATAACGCAGTTCTTGCGCGCCTTCCTGAGCCTCGCTGAGTTTCTCCAGTTGGCTGCCCAAATCGTCTAGCCGATTGACTTGGTAGGACGTCCACAATGAGAGACCCAGCGCGACAAGGATGAGTACGGTCGCGCTACCGAGCATCAAGCGTGCGATGTTGAACTTCAAAACATTAATCCTTCGTGCAAGTAGAGGTGGAATGACAACGCCAAGCCTGCAAAGAGTGTCATATTATTTAAATACTCAAGCCCGCTTATATTGAAACAAACGTGCACTACGTCGTACGAATAAAAAGTAGCCGTGAAGAAAGTGCCCATTTTCTTTTTTCTGCTCCGCCTGCAGCAAAGCTATACAAAAACAAAAACTTGTACAAGTGCTGCACAGAAACAAATGACACATTTCGTAACTGATTAGGCAGCTAAGGACAGCGCAAGAAGCCGACGCTACTGCCGGACCTGACTCATTCACGCCATGAAAGCCGCGCATTGCGCGGCTTTCTGCGTTTCAGAGGGTTCACAGTGACGGCCTTGCCATCTAGCACCTACCCCCCTATTGAGTCACCCTGACGCTCCCGATCATTTGTGGATGCAAGACGCAGAAGTACTCAAATGTGCCGGGTATCAAGAACGTGTAGGAAAAAGAGTCCCCGGTATCCAGTGCCCCTGATCGGAACACCTTATTCACTTCAGCGACCGTGTGGGGCACCTGATCATCATTCACCCAGGTCACTTTTGTGCCAACCGCAACCGTTAGCTCCTTCGGCGAATACATGAACTCTTTTATGTCGATTTGTATGTCTTGCGCCCACGTTGATGCCGAGGTCAAAAAACCGCTCAGGGCAAGTATCTGCGCATATTTTTTCATAGGGTTACGTTCATTAAACAAGCGTTGAGTTGATCAATGCCAACGGGTGATCGCCCTGTGTCGCCTTGACGTCGGTGATCCCCAGATAATTACGCAACTGATCCGCAGGCACGGTCATAGGACCGGGGGCGGGGGCAGTGCCTGGAGCCGGTTGAGGGTATGACGTAGAGCGCGCAGTGTGGAACGTGATGTTTCCCTCGACCTTCTGAATGACTTGATGAATGTGGCCATTGAGGACCGTCACCGAGCCATATTTTCGAAGCATTGCGATCGCCTGATCACCGTCTTCGGTTCCCCACCCCCAAGGCTGATAGATAGTCCACAGGGGGATGTGTGTGAACACAACGACAGGCGTGCTGGTTGCTACCGCGCGTAAATCATCTGCCAACCATTGCAACTGATCAGCACCAAGAGTCGCTTCACGACCTGGCTGAAAATCAAAGACATTCACCAGGCCAATGAAATGCACACCATGGTCATCGAAGCTGTACCACCCGTTGCCTTTTGTGCCTTTGCCATAGCGAGCCAGATACGCTTTGCCACCACCTTCATCAAGCGTGTCGTGCTCGCCCGGTACATAGTGCACAGTCGACGGCAAGCGCTTCAGCACCTGATCGGCGGTGTCGAACTCTTCCTCTTTAGAGAGATGGGTAATATCACCTGTGTGCAAAATGAGTGAGGGCTTTTTCGGCAGGGCGACGACCTTGTCGATTGCCAGTTGTAATGTTTTGAGCGGCTCGGGGTTCGCTTCTTTGTTGAACCCGATATGCGTGTCGCTAATCTGTACAAAGTGAAAATCACTGGCCAGTCCCCCTCCGTTCAATACCGTCCCGGCATCATCCAATGCAAATGCACGCGGAATGCCACCGCTCATCACCCATAGCACCCCCGCGCCCGCCCACGCCGAGCATTTCAAGAGTTCTCTTCGGCTAAGACCGTGGCGTTCATCGGTCACGTCTTCAGGTGTGTTCGGACCCGTTTTCATAAAGACTCCTCAAGAAGGTGTGGTTTGTAGTGAACAGGCTGTCAGGGTCTATAACTAGCGAAGGGGCATCTTTATTCCACGATCAAAAATATTGCGGCATGAGGGAATAAAACCGGCCGAATGAGAGTTGATAACGAGATGAGACTGAGCCACGCAGCCGATATGAAGCGTTTTGATGAGCTGTTAGCACCCCACATGGACGCGGCTTACAACCTCGCCCGGTGGCTCACCGCCAACGAAAGTGCTGCACATGATGTTGTGCAGGAAAGCGCTTTAAAGGCGTTTAAATTCCTTCATCGTTTTGAAGACGGGAATGCCAAGGCGTGGCTACTGACCATTGTCCGCAATGAAAGCTATAACTGGCTCAAGGCCTCGGCAGGCCACCGATGGGTCGCGATAGGTGAAGGCATATCAGAAGATGATATGGCGCTCAGTCATGCGCTGACGCCGGAGATTGATGCCATACGCGCGGAGGATATCGTGCTCCTTCAGCAGGCGCTTAAGGCCTTGCCACCGGTGTTCCGTGAGGTGATTGTTTTAAAGGCATTGGAAGACATGCCTTACAAGGATATTGCGAAGGTGACTGACGTACCGTTGGGAACGGTCATGTCGAGGTTGGCACGTGCGCGAGCCATGCTCAAAACTGAATTTATGAAGTTGTACCGCCATGAATGATATGAACTGTGGTCTGTGCCATACGCTGATGCACGGCTATCTGGACAACGAGCTGGAAACGCCAGTGCAGGAACGGCTTACCGAGCATCTGGTGGGCTGCTCCGAATGTACGCGGCGGCTTGGTGAAATGAAACGACTGACAAGCGCCGTAAAGGCACACGCCCCCTACTACAGAGCGCCCGTGTCGCTTATCGAAAGCATACGCTCCAGCCTTCAATCGCCGCCCTCTTCCAAGACAAATGCCTGGAAGATGATATGCAACTGGGGCGCCCCCGTTTTGTCGGCCGCAGTATTTTCGGCAGCACTATTCCTCTATGCACAAACCCCGTCCAGTGACGACATCTGGGCGGATGAAGCCGTCTCAAGCCATGTACGCTCACTCATGGGCGAGCATTTAATGGATATCGCTTCCTCCGACAAACACATCGTCAAACCCTGGTTTACTGGCAAACTTGATTTTTCACCCCCAGTGTATGACTTCTCCGCCCAGGGATTCCCTCTCCTTGGTGGACGCTTGGACTATCTGCAGCATCAGACCGCAGCCGCACTCTCCTACCGCCATGACAAACACATCATCAACACATTTGTTGTCCCGACGACACAAGCAGACAGTGGACTGCAAAGCCAATCAAAACGTGGCTATAACATCGTGTCCTGGCGCCAGAACCACATGCGTTTCATCATCGTCTCCGATCTGGACAAACAACAACTGGAAGTCTTGGGCCAACTGACTCGAAAGGGCCTGTAGGTTTAGCGGCTGAGGATCAGCTCCGTGACGGTTTACGGAGGGGGATATGACCTGTCACGTAGTTAACCAGCTTCTCCAGACTCGCAGCGATCGATTCATTACCCGTGTCCAGGGTCAGCTCAGGATGTTCCGGCGCTTCATACGGCGCGCTGACACCGGTGAATTCAAGCAGCTCGCCAGCATGCGCTTTCTTGTACAGCCCTTTGGGGTCGCGGGCCTCGCACGTCGCCAGGTCGGCTGCGACATGCACTTCGTGAAACATCTGCCCGATCGAATCACGCGCACGCGCACGGTCCTCTCGGTAAGGGGAAATGAACGCGGTGATGCAAATCAAGCCCGCGTCGGCAAACAAGCCCGCAGCCTCCCCCACTCGCCGTATGTTCTCGGTTCTGTCTTGGGCGCTGAAACCGAGATTGGCATTCAGGCCTCTGCGCACGTTGTCACCGTCAAGCACATAGCAGGAGTACCCCATCTCCGTCAGGGCGAACTCCAGCGCCATGGACAAAGAGGATTTACCCGAAGCGGAGAGCCCGGTCAGCCACAATACCGCGCCGCTATGGCCGTAATGCGCGTTGCGGTCCGACGCAGTCAGCGAGTGCGGTACGGCGGTCAGGTTGTTATTCATCGTCCGAATCCTGTGGAGCACAAGAGCTACGAGTCACGGCATTACAGCGCGCGGGCATGATTGGCCGGTAATTGTTCCTGGTTGCCTGGAAACTGGACCAGGGCGAACAAACTGATGCACAAAGCTGCCAACAAATACCACGCGGGCACCATTGGGTTGCCGGTTACGCCAATCAGCCAAGCGACAATAAAGGGACAAAAAGCGCCAAAAGTTGTCGTACCCAAGCTGTAGATCATTGAGACACCGGTCGCCCGATGATGACGAGGGAAAGCTTCCAATATCATCACGGTGGTTGCAGCGTTACCGCACAGTACCAAGGCCGAATAGCCGCCAATAACCAGTAATGAATAGACTTGTCCGATCCCTCTGGTCAATAGAAAGAAAGCCGGATACACCAGCACGATGCTACTGATGATCGTCGCGTACTGGATCGGCTTACGCAGGCGTTGCCTGTCGGCGACGCGTGCCAGCAGCGGCACGCCGATAAAAATCAGCGTACTTGAAAGGCAGGCTGAGAGCAGACTGACCATCGGTAGCATATGTAACGTGCCGACCAGATAGATAGGCATGTAATACACCATGAGATAGATACCCGCCGTGGGCGCGGCCATCAACAGTATCCCCAACCCTAGCGTACGGGCATGCTGCGCCAGCATGGCCTTCACCGATGACCGATGAGGGCTTTTCATGGGAGTATTTTCCATGTTGCGACGGATATACCAACCGACTGGCCCGATCAGCATTCCCAAAATGAACGGGATGCGCCAACCCCATTGATGCAACGCCTCAGGGGTCATTATCGCCGTTGTGCACGCCCCGACCAGCGCACCCGCCAGTGCCGCCGCCGCCTGGCTGGCCGAGCGCCAACTGACCACATAACAGCGGCGTCCCTTGGCGGCCAGCTCCATCAGCACAACAGAGGAGACGCCAATCTCGCCCCCAGCTGCGAACCCCTGTAACAACCGACCACAAACAATAAGCAGCATGGACGCCACGCCTATGGAGTTATAGGTCGGCGCAAATGCAATCATGCCGGTGGCCAGCGTCATCAACACGATGGACAAGGTGAGCCCTGCCTTGCGTCCTTTGCGGTCTGCCAGATTGCCGATAAACAACGCGCCAATTGGCCGCATCGCGAACCCGGCACCAAAGGTGAGCAGTGCCATTAGTAGCGATGCAAGTGCGCTGTCAGAAGGGAAGAACAACTTGCCAATGATCACTGCGGAAAAACTGTAAACAGTGAAGTCATAGGTCACCAGACCATTGCCAATGGAAGCCGCCCACACGATGCGCTTTTTGTGCGCACGGGTACGTGCCAGCAACTTCATCGCTGGCGAGGGAGCAGGTAAAAGAGCAGCGGAGCCTTGCATTTATTCTGAACCTTGGGCGGTACTGAAAATCAGGACATTCTCATTTCGGCGTCTCGATACAAGGGAACGCAAATCAATATCAAACTGCCATAAAACAGGATCATAACCAAGTATCGCTGCGGCGGCTAATTGCGCTCGGAGCAGGTAACATGCTCGCTGCACTGAAGGAGATGACCTTGCCCGATAGCCGCCCACCCGCCCTTGACGAAATCGACCGCCAATTGATTGCAGCCCTGCAGATCAACGCGCGCGAAAGCGTCGCGATGCTTGCCCGACATTTGGGGATTGCCAGAACGACGGTGACGTCACGCCTAGCCCGCCTGGAAAAAGCCAAGGTCATCACCGGTTATGGTGTGCGCCTGAGTCAACGCGTGGTTGATGGCGGGTTGCAAGCGTATGTCGGCATTACCGTGCAGCCGCGTTCGGGCAAAGAAGTCGTGCGTCGCCTCAGCACCATGGCTCAAGTGCAGCAGCTGTGTGCGGTAAGCGGAGAGTTCGATTACGTGGCGTGGCTGCGCACTGACTCCCCTGAGCAGCTGGATCAGTTGCTGGATTTGATTGGCAGCGTCGATGGGGTGGAGAAGACCACAACCTCGATCATCCTCAGTAGCAAGATTGATCGCGGGCAGCCCGTTTAGCGTCTGATGCAACGACAAGCGTCTTCGTGCCCACAAAATCAGGGGCATCTGACAATATGACCATTTATTTCGTCATATTGAAGCATAAAACTGCAAAACGACGACACATTGCGTCTTATTAACGTGCTGACTCTTATCTAGACTGATTCTTTTGCACCCTAGTCGAACAAGGTCAGTCATGAATAATAATCGCCATCCTGCAGACGGTAAAAAACCGATCACTATTTTCGGCCCGGATTTTCCTTTCGCCTTCGACGACTGGATCGAGCATCCGGCCGGATTAGGCAGTATTCCGGCCGAGAACCACGGCAAGGAAGTGGCGATTGTCGGCGCTGGCATCGCAGGCCTGGTCGCTGCCTATGAGCTGATGAAGCTCGGCCTCAAGCCCGTGGTGTACGAAGCCTCGAAGATGGGCGGCCGTTTACGCTCGCAGGCGTTTGAAGGCACTGAAGGAATCATCGCCGAGTTGGGTGGGATGCGTTTCCCGGTGTCGTCCACGGCGTTTTATCACTATGTCGACAAGCTCGGCCTCGAATCAAAACCCTTCCCTAACCCGCTGACCCCCGCGTCCGGCAGCACGGTGATCGACCTGGAAGGCACCACGTATTACGCACAACAATTGTCGGATCTTCCTGCACTGTTTCAGGAAGTAGCCGACGCCTGGGCCGATGCACTGGAAGCCGGCTCGCAATTCGCCGACATCCAGCAAGCCATCCGTGACCGCGATGTGCCGCGCCTGAAAGAGCTGTGGAACACTCTCGTGCCCCTGTGGGATGACCGCACGTTTTACGATTTCGTCGCCACATCCAAAGCCTTCGCCAAACTGTCCTTCACCCACCGCGAAGTGTTTGGCCAAGTGGGCTTCGGTACCGGCGGCTGGGACTCGGACTTCCCCAACTCGATGCTGGAAATTTTCCGCGTCGTCATGACCAACTGCGACGATCACCAACACCTGATCGTCGGCGGTGTAGAACAAGTGCCACTGGGCATCTGGCGCCATGTGCCGGAACGTTGCGCTCATTGGCCAGCAGGCACCAGCCTCTCGTCGTTGCACCACGGAGCAGCGCGTACCGGGGTCAAACGGATTGCTCGCGCTGACGATGGCCGCTTTGCCGTTACCGACAACTGGGGCGACACCCGCCACTACGCAGCGGTGCTGACCACCTGCCAAAGCTGGCTGCTGACCACCCAGATCGAATGCGAAGAGTCGTTGTTCTCGCAGAAGATGTGGATGGCACTCGACCGCACGCGCTACATGCAATCGTCAAAAACATTCGTCATGGTCGACCGCCCGTTCTGGAAGGACAAAGACCCGGAAACCGGTCGCGACCTGATGAGCATGACCCTCACCGACCGACTCACTCGCGGCACGTATCTGTTTGATAACGGCGACGACAAGCCGGGGGTGATTTGCCTGTCCTATTCGTGGATGAGCGACGCGCTGAAGATGCTCCCACAGCCCATCGAAAAGCGGGTGAAGCTGGCCCTGGACGCGCTGAAAAAAATCTATCCGAAGGTGGACATCGCCGCGCGCATTATTGGCGACCCGATCACGGTGTCGTGGGAAGCGGACCCACATTTCCTAGGGGCTTTCAAAGGCGCATTACCGGGACACTACCGCTACAATCAGCGCATGTACGCGCACTTCATGCAGCAGGACATGCCCAGCGAACAACGCGGAATTTTCATCGCCGGGGACGACGTGTCGTGGACACCTGCCTGGGTTGAAGGCGCAGTGCAGACGTCATTGAATGCGGTGTGGGGCATCATGAATCACTTCGGCGGCAGCACCCACCCAGAGAATCCGGGCCCAGGTGATGTCTTCGACGAAATCGGGCCTATCGCGCTCGCTGATTGAGAGGGAGACACGGACATGCGCATCGCCCTGTATCAATGCCCGCCGCTGCCGCTGGATGTCAGCGGCAACGTGCATCGCCTGGCGCAACAGGCGTCTCAAGCCGCAGCACAAGGGGCAGACCTGTTGGTCTGCCCGGAGATGTTCCTGACCGGTTACAACATCGGAGCGGCCGCAGCATTTTCGCTGGCCGAAACCCGTGACGGTCACTCGGCCGAGCAGGTGGCGGCCATCGCTCAGGCAGAGGGAATTGCCATTTTGTATGGCTACCCCGAACGCGCCAGCGATGCGCAGATTTACAACGCCGTACAGCTGATTGACGCCCAGGGCAGGAGCGTCTGTCATTACCGTAAGACCCATCTTTACGGTGAGTTGGATAAGTCGATGTTCGCCGTCGGTGGCGATGATTTCCCGGTGGTTGAATTGAATGGCTGGCGCCTCGGCCTGCTGATTTGCTACGACTTGGAGTTCCCGGAAAATGCGCGGCGCCTGGCCTTGGCCGGCGCTGATCTGATTCTGGTGCCGACCGCGAACATGGTGCCCTACGATTTCATTGCCGAGGTCACTGTTCGCGCCCGCGCGTTCGAAAACCAGTGCTATGTGGCCTACGCCAATTACTGCGGCAGCGAAGGCGATATCCACTACTGCGGACTGAGCAGCATCGCTGCACCCGATGGCAGCCGAATCGCTCAAGCAGCACGGGATGAAACGTTGATCATTGGCACGCTGGATCGGCAGTTGATGGAAGACTCGCGCGCGATCAACAGCTACTTCAAGGACCGACGGCCGGCGCTGTATGCAGGACTGAGCAAAGGCTGAACCGTTCGTGTCGCGCTCTTTGCGAAAGCAATACCGACCCAAACCCCGGCATATCCGCTAGCATGACAATCCTCTCGCTGAAACGCCGGAAGATGGCATGCCCGCGCTGAATTCCCACACTGTCGAACACCTCACGTTGCCGAACGGGCTGCGGGTTGTGCTGTGTCATGCCCCGCGCCTGAAACGCTGCGCGGCAGCCTTGCGAGTGGCGGCTGGCAGTCATGACGTACCTGCGATGTGGCCAGGCCTGGCGCACTTTCTTGAGCATCTGTTTTTCCTCGGTACCGAGCAGTTTCCAGCCGAAGAGAATCTGATGGCCTTCGTCCAGCGCCATGGTGGACAGGTCAATGCCAGCACCCGAGAGCGCACCACGGACTTCTTCTTCGAACTACCGCAGCCTGTGTTTGCCCAAGGGCTGGAGCGCTTGTGTGAAATGCTCGCTCATCCGCGCATGACCCCGGCCGCTCAACTGCGCGAGCGTGAAGTGCTGCATGCCGAGTTCATCGCGTGGTCTCGGGATGCCGAGGTCCGTTATCAAACAGACTTGATCCAACCCCTTTCAGCGCGACATCCACTGCGCGCGTTTCATGCCGGTAATCGCTACAGCCTGCCGGTACCACGTCGGGCTTTTCAGCAGGCCTTGCACGACTTTTATCAGCGCTTCTATCAGGCCGGGCAGATGACCTTGAGCCTGACCGGTCCGCAACCGCTGGCCGAGTTGAAAGCCCTGGCCACGGCGTATGGCAGCTGCATCGGCGCAGGGGAAAAGACTGAACAGTCCAAGTCAGCGCCATTGATGAGCGGAGCGCCCCGCCCGCAGCCCATTGCCGATCCGCGTCGGCTGCATCTGGTTTTTGCGTGCGAAGACTTACCGGAGTCCAGCCCCGACGCGGTGGCGTTTTTCTGTACCTGGCTGGCCGCCGCACACCCTGGCAGTTTGCTGTTCGAACTGCGTGAACGCGGCTTGATCGAATCGCTCAGCGCCGCACCGCTGTATCAGTTCGATCAACAACTGTTGCTCAATATCGAGTGCGTATTGACTGTCGACGGCATTGGACAGCGCAGGCAGATCACCGCGTTGTTCTTTGACTGGCTGGCGTTCTTCAAGGCCCAAGACGACTGGTCGACCCTGCGTGAAGAATACGCGCTGCTGCAACAACGCCGCTTGGCGGTGGGTAGTGCCCTCGATCTGGCACGGCATTTTAGTGAGCACCTTGAGCGGGCGGATTGGCTGTTGCCCCTAAACGCCCTGCTCACCCAATTGCAGCCCTCGCGGGTGTTGCATCCGCTGGCTGACGCCGCTGTGGATAACTCGAGCACCGGACAGGTTGCGTGGCGCTTACCTGAACCCAATCCATTCCTGCGCCCCGCCACGCCGCCGGTCTTGAGCGTGCCAGCGGCGGCGTCCATGCACTTCAGCGAAGTCCTGCCCTGCGACGCCGGCGAAGGGGCGATTTTCCTGCGCTGGCGACTGGACGCGGCGCATCCCGACCTCTGGCAGATGCTCAACGACAGCCTGAAAACCCTCTGTGATACCGCGCAACAAGCGGGGGTCAGCCTTGGATTCAGTGCGTACGGCCATTTTTGGCAACTCAAGCTAAGCGGCTTGTCTGCACCGATGCCAGCCATCCTCCGTCACGCCTTGCACTTACTGACGGCACCCGACAGCAACACCTTGGCACAATATGGTCAGGCCAGCACCGAGCCCCCCCAGATTCCGATCCGACAGTTGCTCAAGCGCTTGCCGGATGCCTGCCAAGGCCCTGTTGTGTGCGTTCACGCCAACAATTTACCGGCCCTGTGGTCAACCGCGCAGTGGATGGGTTTCGCTGTCGGTCTGTCAGACGATGGCCGCGCCACGCTGAATGCCGAGCTGAAGCTGATGCCCGGCACGCTCGATGACCAGCCCTTGAAAGCGCCGCTCCCTCGGCCGGGTAAACACTGGCACACAGAGCCGTCGGAATCATCTGAAAATGCAGTGCTACTGTTCTGCCCCGCGCCGAGCCAAAACCTGTTTGACGAAGCCGCCTGGCGCGTATTGGCGCACCTCGGCCAAGCGCCCTTCTATCAACGCCTGCGAGTCGAACTGCAACTGGGCTATGCCGTATTCAGCGGCTTTCGGCAGGTAGCCGGGCAAGCGGGATGGCTGTTGGGTGTGCAGTCGCCCAGCGCCACGGCAGCCGACATCATCAATCATCTGCAGGAGTTCATCAGCCGCTTGCCGACGTTGATCTACGAAGCGAATCTGCCGCTACAGCAGCAAGCATTGGCCGCGCAGTTCGAGACAGCCGCCATGGACCTCCTGCAAGCCAGCGAATGGCTCTGGCAGGCGCACCTTGCCGGGCATGACGAAGAGTATCCGCGCCATTTGCAAACGGCTCTTTTATGCATCAATCAGCAACAATTACTGCGCGCCGCTGATCAGCTAGTGAATGCGACCGACGGCTGGCTATGCCTGGCTAACCGCTTGAGCCCGAGCCTTCCCTGGCAAGCGGACGGGTGACTATCCTCCATTCTGCAATTGGCTATGTTGAAAATTGCGGCGTATACAGGGACAAGAGTTTAGTAACATAGCTACCTAAGCATCTGAACGTCTCCCTGCGAAGGTGGACTAAAGATGTAGTTATCCCTGCTGTACCTACTCTAAAGGAGTCTTTTATGTGGACTAAACCTGCTTACACTGATCTGCGGATCGGCTTCGAAGTCACCATGTACTTCGCAAGCCGTTGATGTCGACGCGGTCTAACGCCTCGGCTCGCCGGGGCGTTTTTGTTTATAGCGTCGTTGAAACCCAAATTTCGAACCTCGCGTGGTGGAGCTGATATGTACATCCAGATTCTAGGTTCCGCCGCGGGTGGTGGCTTCCCTCAGTGGAACTGCAACTGCACCAACTGCGCGGGTTTTCGCGACGGTAGCCTGCGGGCTGTGGCTCGCACTCAATCCTCCATCGCCCTGTCGGACGACGGCGTGCATTGGGTGTTGTGCAACGCCTCACCAGATATCCGCGCACAACTCCAAAGCTTCGCGCCCATGCAGCCGGGCCGTGCCCTGCGTGACACCGGCATCAACGCCATCGTGTTGATGGACAGCCAGATCGACCACACCACTGGCCTGCTCAGCCTGCGCGAAGGCTGCCCGCATCAGGTCTGGTGCACCGACATGGTTCATGAGGACCTGAGCACCGGCTTCCCGCTGTTCCCCATGCTGACCCACTGGAACGGCGGCCTGAACTGGAATCGCATTGAGCTTGAGGGCAGCTTTGTCATCCCCGCCTGCCCGAATCTGCGTTTCACCCCGTTCCCGCTGCGCAGTGCCGCCCCCCCCTATTCGCCACACCGCTTCGACCCGCATCCAGGCGACAACATTGGCCTGATCGTTGAAGACCTGAAAACCGGTGGCAAGCTGTTCTATGCGCCAGGCCTGGGCAAAGTCGATGAAGCATTGATCCAGAAAATGCGTGCCGCCGACTGCCTGTTGGTGGACGGGACGATGTGGGAAGACGACGAAATGCTGCGCCGTGGCGTCGGCACCCGCACCGGTCGCGAGATGGGCCACCTGTCACAGAATGGCCCCGGCGGCATGCTCGAAGTGCTCGAGCAACTGCCGGAACAGCGCAAAGTGCTTATCCACATCAACAACACCAACCCGATCCTCGACGAAGACTCCCCGGAGCGCGCCGAGCTGGCACGGCGTAATGTCGAAGTTGCCTACGACGGCATGAGTATCGAGCTTTAGGAGCCCACATGAGCGACGCCACTGCGCTGTCCCCCGCTGAATTCGAACAGGCCCTGCGCGCCAAGGGTGCGTATTACCATATCCATCACCCGTTCCACGTGGCGATGTACGAAGGCCGTGCGACCCGTGAGCAGATTCAGGGCTGGGTCGCCAACCGCTTCTATTACCAGGTGAACATCCCGCTCAAGGATGCCGCGATTCTGGCCAACTGCCCGGACCGTGAAGTGCGCCGCGAGTGGATTCAGCGTTTACTCGATCACGACGGCGCGCCGGGTGAAGACGGTGGCATCGAAGCCTGGCTGCGTCTGGGTCAGGCGGTGGGGCTGGACCCGGATCAGTTGCGCTCGCAGGAATTGGTCCTGCCCGGCGTGCGTTTCGCCGTCGATGCCTACGTCAACTTCGCCCGCCGTGCCAATTGGCAGGAAGCCGCCAGCAGCTCGCTGACCGAATTGTTCGCGCCGCAGATCCACCAGTCGCGCCTGGACAGCTGGCCGCAGCACTATCCGTGGATCGACCCCACCGGTTACGAGTATTTCCGTACCCGTCTGGGTCAGGCCCGACGTGACGTGGAGCATGGGATGGCGATCACCTTGCAGCACTACACCACGTTCGAAGGCCAGCAGCGCATGCTGGAAATTTTGCAGTTCAAACTGGACATACTGTGGAGCATGCTTGATGCCATGAGCATGGCCTATGAGCTGAACCGCCCGCCCTACCACAGCGTCACCGACCAGCGCGTCTGGCACAAGGGGATAGCCTTATGAGCTTCGATCAACACCTGACGCCACGCTGGCGCCAAGGCTATCGTTTCCAGTATGAGCCTGCGCAAAAAGGTCATGTGCTGCTGTACCCGGAAGGCATGATCAAACTCAATGAAAGCGCCGGCGCCATTGGCGGCCTGATCGATGGCGAGCGCAGCGTCGCGGTGATTATCGAGATGCTGGGCCAACAGTTCCCAGGCTTTCCCGAACTCGGCGCCGACGTCGAGCAGTTTATGGAGGTCGCTCGTGCTGAACACTGGATCGAACTCATCTGAGTTGACGCAGCAACTACCGCCCAAGCCTGAAACCGGTTTGCCTTTATGGCTACTGGCCGAGCTGACGTATCGCTGCCCGCTGCAATGCCCGTACTGCTCCAACCCGCTGGATTTCGCCGCGCAAGGGCAAGAGCTGACCACCGAAGAGTGGTTCAAGGTGTTCCGTGAAGCACGGGAGATGGGCGCGGCGCAGATCGGTTTTTCCGGCGGCGAACCGCTGGTGCGTCAGGACCTGGCAGAACTGATTGCCGAAGCACGTCGGCTGGGTTTCTACACCAACCTGATCACCTCCGGCATAGGTTTGACCGAACAGAAGATCGCTGACTTCAAAAAAGCCGGGCTGGACCATATCCAGATCAGCTTCCAGGCCAGCGATGAGCAGGTGAACAACCTGCTGGCCGGCTCGAAAAAAGCCTTTGCGCAGAAGCTGGAAATGGCCCGCGCAGTGAAAGCCCACGGCTACCCGATGGTGCTGAATTTTGTCACCCACCGGCACAACATCGACAAGATCGACCGCATCATCGAGCTGTGCATCGCACTCGAAGCGGACTTCGTCGAGCTTGCCACTTGCCAGTTCTATGGCTGGGCGCAACTCAACCGTGTTGGCCTGTTGCCGACCCGTGAGCAACTGGTGCGTGCCGAGCGCGTCACCAACGAATACCGGGCCAAACTGGCCGCAGAAAATCACCCGTGCAAACTGATTTTCGTCACACCGGATTACTACGAAGAGCGCCCAAAAGCCTGCATGAATGGCTGGGGCAGCATCTTCCTCACCGTGACCCCGGACGGTACCGCCCTGCCGTGCCATGGTGCGCGGCAGATGCCGGTGCAGTTTCCCAATGTGCGCGATCACAGCATGCAGCACATCTGGTACGACTCGTTCGGCTTCAATCGTTTCCGTGGTTATGACTGGATGCCCGAGCCCTGCCGTTCTTGCGACGAGAAGGAAAAAGACTTCGGTGGATGCCGTTGCCAGGCCTTTATGCTGACCGGCGATGCCAGCAATGCCGACCCGGTCTGCAGTAAATCGGAGCATCACGGGATGATTATTCAGGCCCGCGAAGAAGCCGAGTATGCTACTCAGACCATTGAGCAGCTGGCTTTCCGCAATGAACGCAACTCACGCCTCATCATCAAATCCTGAGCTTTTAAGTGCCGCGCAGGCAGTGGCGGCGGGCGTTGATTTCGCAGAACTGGCGGTCAGCCCGGCCGGCCTGTTCTGGAACGAATACCGCCCTGAAGATGCCGCCTGTCGCGTCTGGCGCTGGCATCAGGGCCAGACGCAATGCCTGACGCCTGACGGTTTCAGTGTGCGCAGTCGGGTCTATGAATATGGCGGTGGTTCGTTCTGCTTGAGCGACGACGCCGTACTGTTCGTCAATGAGGCTGATCAGCAAATATATCGCCAACGGTTCGATGACAGCGTCCCTGAGCTGTTGAGCCGTGGCAACAAACGTTATGGCGATTTGCGATTTGCCAACGGTCAGATTCTGGCCGTGGAAGAAGATCACGACACCCATCGTTTGGTCGCCCTCGATATCGCGGACGGTCAACGCCATCTGCTGGCTGAAGGCGCTGATTTCTATGCTGCGCCGACCCTTGGTCCCATCGGTAAGCGCCTGGCCTGGATCGAGTGGCAACGCCCGCATCAGCCATGGACCTCGACCCGGTTGATGTGCGCAGAACGCCAGACCGATGGCCATTGGGGACGAGCACACTGTGTTGCCGGGGATGTCACCGAGGAGTCTCTGCAACAACCGCGCTTCGATGCCCAGGACCGCCTGTTTTGCCTGACTGATCGCGATGGATTCTGGCAGCCGTGGGGCGAGACGCCCACCGGCCTCGCGGCGCTTCCTGCTGCCAGGGCTGATCACTCCCCCGCGCCGTGGCAATTGGGCGGCAGCACCTGGCTGCCGCTGGATAACGGCGATTATCTGGCGAGCTGGTCCGAAGAGGGTTTTGGCCGACTGGGTATGTGTCATGCCGACGGCACGTTGGAGGATTTCACTGGCGATTACAGCCGCTTCCGCAGCCTGGCCGTGGATGAGCAGTTTATCTACTGCATCGCGGCCTCGGCGATCAGCCCTTCAGCCGTTCTGGCCATCCAGCGCAAGGACCATCGCGTGCAGGTGCTGGCCGGTGGTGTTGCGCCGCTGCCCGCCGAGCGCATCAGCCGCCCTCAAGCGCTGCGCTACCCAAGCAGCACCGGCGAGGCTCATGGCTTTTTCTACCCGGCCATGACCGGTGAGCAAAAACCACCCTTGGTGGTGTTCATTCATGGCGGCCCGACGTCGGCCTGTTATCCGGTCCTGGATCCGCGTAT
Source organism: Pseudomonas sp. GG8 (assembly GCF_052976945.1). Classification (NCBI taxonomy): domain Bacteria; kingdom Pseudomonadati; phylum Pseudomonadota; class Gammaproteobacteria; order Pseudomonadales; family Pseudomonadaceae; genus Pseudomonas; species Pseudomonas sp. GG8. Next base: position 5,593,112 of record NZ_JBRIIP010000001.1, on the reverse strand, counting down.
CCAATACTGGAGTCAGCGCGGATTCGCTGTCGCCGACCTCAACTACCGTGGCAGTACCGGTTATGGTCGCGCCTATCGGCAAAGCCTGCATTTGAACTGGGGCGAAGCCGACGTCGACGACGCCTGTGCTGTGGTCGCATACCTCGCCGAACGGTCGATGATCAACCCTGATCAGGCCTTCATTCGAGGCGGCAGTGCGGGCGGCTACACCACCCTGTGTGCGCTGGCGTTCCGTCGGGTGTTTCGCGCAGGGGCGAGTTTGTACGGCGTCAGTGATCCGATTGCGCTAGGCCTTGTGACTCACAAATTCGAGGCGGATTATCTGGATTGGCTGATCGGCGATCCCGAGAAAGACATAGAGCGCTACCAGGCCCGTACCCCGCTACTGCACGCCAGCGAGATCAGCGTGCCGGTGATCTTCTTTCAGGGCGAACTGGATACGGTGGTGGTGCCCGCGCAGACCCGCGACATGCTTAAGGCCTTGCTGGACAATAATATCCGCGCCGAAGCCCACTTCTACCTCGACGAGCGCCACGGTTTTCGCAAGGCGGCGAACCAGGCCCATGCGCTGGAAGAGGAATGGCGGTTTTATCGCGATGTCATCGACAGCTGCGACACGGTGCAGGCCCCTCAAGCCGCAACAACATCCCGGCGCTCGTGACTTGAAGCGGTCGAGCGGGCCAATACCGCCGCCACCGGCCTGCTGCCTTCCACCGCGCAGCCCAGGACGATGATGTCGGCGCGGATCCCGCAACATGTTTCACACAGCAGCGTTTCGCGACGGCCCATACCCGTCAGGGTTTCATCGAGAATCAACAGGATCTTCAACTCGCGACACAGCTGGGCGACACCCTGAAAGTACGCACGGGTCGCGGCCAGGCTTTCGTGGCCGCCGCGAATCGGCTCCAAAATGATCGCAACAGTCTGCGCGTCGACAGCGGCATGCAGCGCCGCCAGATCATTGAATGGAACGTTGATCGCATTCGGTCTGCAGCTGCCCGACGAAATGATCCCGAAGGCACCGCGGCGATGCTCCTGACCCCAAGTGCTTGTCAGCCTGATTGCCACCTCCCGGGCCTCGGCGGCAGTCTCGACGATAAGCACCTGATCGCTGGCCGTACTGCAGCGCAAGCGCTCACCCAGACTGAGTCCCGCGTACGCATCAGCGCTTTCCGGTTCCAGCTCGATACCCGCGTCATTCTGTTCCAGACGGCCAAACAACAGCTTGAACACGTTCATGCCCGCAACCCCACCAGCGGAAGCCCCAGCAGGCGGTCGGTCCAGTCTTCGACCTGCCCGGTGCGTAAGCGCTTGAGCGCAATATCACGCCAGCGCGAAGCGAGTGCGGGGCAATCCACCAGTTTTTTCAGACCCGCACGCTCCAGCGGCTCCGTGTAGAAACTGCGCAAGGCCCACGCCACGGTCAAGCCGGGGTAGCTGCGCTGAACCAGCTCGAAAGGATCGCTCGCACTGACGAACCCGGGTTTGAGCACCCGGTAAAACCAGCCACAGCGACCACTGTCTTGCGCCTGTTGCGGCATGTCTTGCAGACCCCAGCGCTGGCTCAAGCGATAACACGGCGAGCGCGGCTGACTGATCTGCAGCAGCGCCGTGCCCCAGCGGAACATGTCGCCCAGGCAGGCGTGCTCTTCGGTCAAGCCAAGGGTGGAGAGGTTTTCGCCAAACGCCGGGGCGCTCCAGTCGATGTGCGGATAAAGCGTGCGCCAGTAGGCATAGTGTTCGGCGGGATAATGATGCAGCGCGCGTTCTGGCCCGGTATGAAAGCGCGGATCGCCATGCTCATCACATCCCAGGCCTTGTGGCCAGAGCCAAGTTCGGCGTTCGAGCCGCTGTTTATCGATATCAATGACCAATCCATGACCAAGGTTTTTTGCTTTCCCTATGTAAACGCCTTCGACATACACGCTATTCATCGAAATTTCTGGCCCTGTAAGCCTCGTGGAATGGGCGTAGACTAGGCTTCCTAGGGGCTCACAGCCATTTCGATTTCCCAGCATTTTCGATAAGATTTACTTATGGATTTTCGGCAGCTGCGGTATTTTGTCGCTGTATATGAAGAAGGCCACGTCGGACGGGCCGCGGAGCGACTTTCACTGTCGCAGCCGGCGCTTTCGCAGCAGATTCGTCAGCTCGAACACACCCTTGATGTCAGCCTGTTCGAACGCAGCAGCAAGCGTCTGGTGCCGACCCTGGCCGCACATACGCTTTACAATCACGCCCTGCCTTTGCTCGACGGCATGCAACGCGCCCGCGATGCACTGCGTAACTTCAAAGGGCAGTCGGCACATACCTTGGCGATTGGCGTGCTGCAAACGGTGCTGGGCCTGGTGCCACAGTTACTCGAGCGCGTACGCAAGGCGCAGCCGCATTTGGTGGTGCACATCTACGAGCTGTCCGGACTGGAGATCGAACGGCGCCTGCTCAATGGGGCGCTGGACATCGGCATCAGCTTTCTGCCTGCGCATCAACCCGGCTTGCACAGCTTGTTGCTCTATGAAGACGAGTTACAGTTGGTCATCCCCGCCAACCACCCGCTGCGCGAGTTCAAGAAGGTATCGCTAAGTCAGGCGGCGGAACTGCCGATGCTGTTGCTGGGCGAAGAGTATCAGGTGCGGCAAATCTGGCAGGCACAACTGGCTAACCTGGGACGCAGGCCGCATGTGCAGGCGGAACTCAATAGCATGTCAGGCATACTCGACAGCCTGCTCAATACCACGTTGGCGACGGTATTACCGGGGCGCGTGCAGCAAACTCAGGAAAACCCGGGGCTGCTTTGGAAACCGCTGACAGAACCGCGGGTGCCGCTCAAGGTTGGATTGGTTTTCCGCGATGCGCAACGTCAACAGCCGACGCTGGAACTGCTGCGTTCATTGATGGAGGAAGTGGTCAATGGACGTCCGGGCCTGCCGGTGTCGCTGGATGAGCTGAGCTGACATCTATCAGGCGAGTGACGCTAAATCGCGCACAAAAAGAAAACCCCGCCGAAGCGGGGCTTTGCAGACTGTTTCCCTGACATCCTTTTCGCCCCGCCATCCTGGCAGGAATCCTTACGTGTCCGTGTTGTGTTTTATGCGCTTCCTGCGCTACGTCCATGTGAAGTAGATTAGCTTTGGATCCATACAAACGATAGGGGCAAACAGCAGCACGTCATGTAAGCAAATGCTTACATTGCGTCAGACCTGTCCGACCCGAAATCAAAACTGCGAAGCCTCGAGCAGGAACAGCGTTTCACTGCCAGCCTTGACCGACGCGCTCAAGGACTGAATACGCGGCAGCAGACGGGCGAAGTAGAAACGCGCAGTTCCCAGTTTGCTGGCGTAGAAGTCTTCCCGGGTTTCTTTACCGAACGCCGCCTTGGCCATCAAGGCCCACATGTAGGCGTAGGCGGTGTAGCCGAAAGCGTGCAGGTACTCGACCGATGCAGCGCCGATTTCGTTGGGGTTATCTTTGGATTGCTCCAGTACCCAATGCGTCAGTTCATCGAGGGTATCGAGTGCAGCGTTCAACGGCTTGGTGAATTCGGCCAGCTCGCTGCCGGCACCGGCGGTGAACTGACGAATTTCGTCAGCGAAGAGCGTGTAGTACGCACCGCCGTTGCCCACGATTTTGCGCCCGACCAGGTCCAGCGCCTGGATACCGTTAGTACCCTCGTAGATCTGGGTGATCCGCACGTCGCGGACCAGTTGCTCCTGGCCCCACTCACGAATGAAGCCGTGGCCGCCGAACACTTGCTGACCGTGCACTGTGGTTTCCAGCCCGAGATCGGTCAGGAACGCCTTCGCCACTGGCGTCAGCAACGCCACCAGATCATCGGCACGTTTACGCGCTGCAGCGTCTTCGCTGAACTTGGCGATATCCAGTTGCATGGCCACGTAAGTGGAGAACGCACGACCGCCTTCGTTGGAGGCTTTCATGGTCAACAGCATGCGGCGCACATCGGGGTGAACAATGATCGGATCGGCGATTTTATCCTTGGCTTTAGCGCCGGTCGGCGAGCGACTTTGTAGGCGGTCGCGGGCATATTCGATAGCGTTCTGGTACGAACGCTCGCCGGAGGCCAGGCCCTGGATACCGACACCCAGACGCTCGTAGTTCATCATGGTGAACATGGCCGCCAGGCCTTTGTTAGGTTCACCCACGAGATAACCGACCGCCGCATCGAAGTTCATCACACAGGTAGCGGACGCCTGAATACCCATTTTGTGTTCGATGGAGCCACAGCTGACCGGGTTACGCTCACCCAGAGTCCCGTCGGCATTGACCATGAACTTGGGCACCAGGAACAGCGAGATGCCTTTCGGGCCTGCTGGCGCATCTGGCAGCTTGGCCAGGACCAAATGGATGATGTTTTCAGTCAGGTCGTGCTCGCCGCCCGTGATGAATATCTTGGTGCCGCTGATTGTGTAGGAGCCGTCGGCCTGAGGATCGGCTTTGGTGCGAATAATCCCCAGATCGGTACCGGCATGGGACTCGGTCAGGCACATGGAACCGGCCCAGACCCCAGAGTACATATTCGGCAGATAAGTGGCCTTGAGCGCTTCGCTGGCATGGGTGTTGATCGAGACACACGCACCGGATGTCAGCATCGGATACAAACCGAACGCCAGGCTTGAGGAATTGATCATTTCTTCGACCTGAGCCGACACTACTTTGGGCATGCCCATGCCGCCGAACGCCGGGTCACCACCGACACCGACCCAACCACCGTCAGCGTACGTCTGATAAGCCTCGGGGAATCCGGCCGGAGTGGTCACGACGCCGTCATTCCAGTGGCAGCCCTCTTCATCGCCACTCCGACTGAGCGGCGCGATGCTTTTGCTGGTGACTTTACCCGCCTCTTCGAGAATGGCCTCTACCGTGTCGGCGTCCACTGTTTCGGCCAACGCCGGCAGCTGAGCCCAAAGCGTGGCGACCTCGAAAACTTCATTAAGGACGAAGCGCATATCACGCAGGGGCGCTTTGTAGTCAGCCATGGCAAACCTCGCAAAAAATTGAGCCGGTGTAACGGAGACATCAAGTGTAACCGAACACCATTTGCGACACATAGGGTCAAAGCATGACCAATTTGTAATTTTTGGTCATGCTTATTGAGGCGATGCCGCGCTCACGACCGGCTAGGGATTACAAGGCGAACAGCTGCGCGGGCAACTGCATCAGGCAATCACTGCCCGCCTCGATGGCCGCTTGGTGGGCACCGGTGCGCGGCAACAAACGCTTGAAGTAGAACGAGCAGGTCGCCAGCTTGGCCTGGCAATAATCCGCCTCGCCGCTGCCGTCCTCCAGCTGAGTCTGAGCCACCAGTGCCATGCGCAACCACAGGTACCCAAGAATGATATAGCCGCTGTACATCAGGTAATCCTGCGCAGCTGCGCCCACTTCGTCCGGATTTTTCATGGCCGCCATGCCGATGTGGGTGGTCAGTTCGCCCCACTGTTTGTTTAATCCACTCAACTGCGCAACGAAGCCCTTGAGCTGTGGATGCCCGGCATTGGCTTCGCAAAATGTGTGGACGATTTTGGTGAAGCCACGCAGCAGTTTTCCTTGGCTGCCCAATACTTTGCGGCCGAGCAAATCGAGGGCCTGAATGCCGTTGGTGCCTTCATAAATGGGTGCAATCCGACAGTCGCGCACCAACTGCTCCATGCCCCACTCACGAATATAGCCGTGGCCGCCGAAGACCTGCATGCCATGGTTGGTCACTTCCAGGCCGGTCTCGGTCATGAACGCTTTGCAGATCGGCGTGAGGAACGCCAACAGGTTTTCCGCCTCCTCGCGCTGACCCGCGTCGCTGCTCATGTGTGCGGTATCGAGCAACTGGGCAGTCATGTACGTCAGTGCGCGATTGCCTTCGTTGAAGGCTTTCATGGTCAGCAACATGCGGCGAACATCAGGGTGGACAATGATCGGATCAGCGACCTTATCCGGCGCTTTGGGGCCGGTCAGCGCACGCATCTGTAAACGTTCATTGGCGTATTTTATCGCACCCTGGAAGCTGGCTTCGCCCAGGCACAAGCCCTGCATCCCCGTGCCCAGGCGTGCGTGGTTCATCATGGTGAACATGCAGTTGAGGCCCTTGTTGGCCTCGCCGATCAGGTAACCGGTGGCGCTGTCGAAGTTGAGCACGCAGGTGGCCGACGCCTTGATCCCCATCTTGTGTTCGATCGAACCACACGACACGCCGTTGCGCTGGCCCGCGTCGCCTGCGGCGTCCGGCAAGAACTTGGGCACAATGAACAGCGAGATGCCTTTGGTGCCCGCCGGTGCATCCGGCAGTTTCGCCAGTACCAGGTGCACGATATTCTGGCTCATGTCGTGTTCGCCAGCGGAGATAAAAATCTTGCTGCCGGACACGGCGTAGCTGCCATCCGCTTGCGGTACGGCCCGGGTTTTGATGATGCCCAGGTCGGTACCGCAGTGGGCTTCAGTCAGGCACATAGTCCCGGTCCATTGACCTTCAGTCAGCTTGCTCAGGTAGGTCTGTTTCTGCGCGTCAGTGCCGTGGGTATGGATCGCCGACATCGCGCCATGGGTCAAGCCGGGGTACATCCCCCAGGACGTATTACTCGACCCGATCATTTCGCTGATGACCAAGCCCAGAGACAATGGCAGCCCCTGCCCGCCATAAGCCGGATCCGCTGCCAGGCCGTGCCAGCCGCCCTCGACGTATTGGGCAAACGCTTCCTTGAAGCCCTTGGGTGTGGTGACCACGCCCTGATCGAAATGACAGCCTTCTTCATCGCCAGACCGGTTCAGCGGCGACAGCACCTGTTCGCAGAATTTGGCCCCTTCTTCAAGGATTGCGCGGACCATATCCGGGCTCGCGTCGTCAGCTCCGAGCCTTGCGTAATGAGCTGGAAAGTCAAAAACGTAGTCGATCAGAAAGCGCATATCGCGCAGGGGAGCTTTATAGTCAGGCATGGTTTTTTCTCCGGCAGCAGATGCGTCAACCTACTGCGCAGACCTGACCCGAACAACCACACTAGAGACGCTGAATGCGCCGTCATCACTCAACCGCCAGCGCCAGCCATCCGCACTGCGCCGCTGCGGCTCTGGCCGTGGAACATCACGCAATTGCGCCCTGCACCTTTGGCACTGTAGAGCGCCTGGTCGGCAGACTTGAGGACTTCCTCGGCAGTTCGGTGGTCCACTTGCCGTTCGGCGACACCGATACTGACGGTCACCGAAACGCTGCTCGCCTGGGCACTGCTTCTGCGTTGACGACCCTGTTGATCGTCTTGTGGACGATCCTGATTGCGTAGATGAATGTTGTATGTGGCGATGGCTTCGCGGATCGCCTCCAGGTGGGGCATGCATTCTTCCAGCGTCTTGCCCGCGAACACCACGGCAAATTCTTCACCGCCATAGCGGTAGGCACGACCACCGCCAGTGACTTTCGACAACTTGCTGGCCACCAGACGCAGCACCTGATCGCCGACGTCATGCCCATGGGTGTCGTTGAATTTCTTGAAGTGATCGACGTCGGTCATCGCCAACACATAATTACGCCCCAGGCGCTGCATGCGCTCATTAAGCGCACGACGACCAGGCAGTCCGGTGAGCTCATCGCGAAAGGCCATTTGATAAGCCTCATGTGCAACGGCCGCAGCAATCATCAGCATCACCTGGCTGCACATGACATTCAGGGTGAACGGCAGAATGAATGTTTTTGGCAGCGCCCAGAACAACCCCACCAAACCCACTATCTGAGCAGCGTGCAACGGACGCGGTTTGCGTAGGTATTGCACCGTCAACAAGACGAAGCTCGCAAAAAATACCGGGTACGCCAACTGAATCAGGCTCATCCAGTTGCCATGCAGGGCCGGCCAGCGGATCACCGCCAGCCAGCTCAGCAGCGCCTGTGGATAACTTTGCTCCAACGCCAGGGCGACACTACCAACCGCGAACAATACGGCAAAGCGGGCCACCAGATCGCGGAACAAATGGGTGCGCTCCTCCCATGCAGCGAACACACCGAACAACAGCGGCAGCAACAGGCAGCACAGGTGAAAGACCACGGCAGCGTCTTCACGCACCTTGCCATTGTCTCGGTAATAATCGGTCTGGGTGTCGAGCAGGAAGTAGGCGGTGTAGACCGTGATCATCAGAAACAGCTCGCGCTGACGCCGATAGACCCCGCAGTAAGCACCACCCAATAACAGAACCAGGGTTGGCAGCACGTTGAACAGCGAAGTGAAGAAGACGTTGAGGTCCTTCACGTACGCAGCAGCAAGCCCCGCAACCAACAGCAACAACGATGGCAGGAAATGACTAAAACGTACGGGAGAAAAACGCGGCAAGGGGGATGACTCCTACCCGGCGTAACAATAGAAATATCGACAGATGGCATTGTGCCTGCACTGCCTGCGTTAAGCACTCAAATGGCTCAAAAACATGCTCAAGTCTTTGTTAGCGGCCACATCGGGGAAATCTGAACGTAAAAAAGCCGCTTCCCCCATAGGAGAAGCGGCTTTTCAGAGGCTGCGCGAGGGTTTAGTAACCCAGAGCGAAGTTTTCTTCTTTCATGTCCATCAGGTTGTTTGCACCCGACAGCATGGTCACAACGTGTGTACGGGTACGCGGCAGAATGCGCTGGAAGTAGAAACGTGCTGTTTGCAGCTTGGCTGTGTAGAACGCTTCTTCGCTGGTACCGGCAGCGAGCTTTTCCGCCGCCAGACGTGCCATGTCAGCCCAGAAATAAGCCAGGCATGCATAACCGGAATACATCAGGTAATCCACCGACGCAGCACCGACTTCTTCGCGATCTTTCATGGCCGCCATACCGACCTTCATGGTCAGCTCGCCCCATTCTTTGTTCAGCGCAGCCAACGGCTCGACGAACTCTTTGACTGCTTCGTTGCCTTCGTTGGTCTGGCAGAACTTGTGGACGATCTTGGTGAAGCCCTTGAGCGCTTCGCCTTGGGTCATCAACACTTTACGGCCGAGCAGGTCCAACGCCTGAATACCGGTGGTGCCTTCGTACAGCATGGAAATACGGCTGTCGCGAACGTTCTGCTCCATGCCCCACTCGGCGATGAAGCCGTGGCCACCATAGATCTGCACACCATGGTTAGCAGACTCGAAGCCCACTTCTGTCATGAAGGCCTTGGCAATCGGGGTCATGAACGCCAACAGGGCGTCTGCTTGTTTCTTCTGTTCAGCGTCCTGGCCGTACTTGACGATGTCGACCAGCTTGGCAGTGAAGTACACCATCGCACGGTTGCCTTCGGCGAAGGCTTTCATGGTCAACAGCATGCGACGTACATCAGGGTGCACGATGATCGGGTCGGCGGCTTTTTCCGGCGCTTTCGGGCCAGTCAAAGAACGCATTTGCAGGCGATCACGCGCATATTTCAAGCCGCCCTGGAAGCCGATCTCGGCGTGAGCCAAGCCTTGCAACGCAGTGCCCAAACGCGCGGTGTTCATAAAGGTGAACATGCAGTTCAGGCCTTTGTTCGCCTGGCCGATCAGGAAACCGGTGGCCGCGTCGAAGTTCATCACGCAGGTCGCGTTACCGTGGATGCCCATTTTGTGTTCGAGGGAGCCACAGTTCACGGCGTTGCGAGCGCCGATGCTGCCGTCAGCGTTTGGCAGAAACTTCGGCACGATGAACAGCGAGATACCTTTGGTGCCAGCCGGTGCGTCCGGCAGACGTGCCAGCACGATATGGACGATGTTGTCGGCCATGTCGTGTTCGCCAGCAGAAATGAAGATTTTGGTGCCCGTAACTTTGTAGGAACCGTCAGCCTGAGGTTCGGCTTTGGTGCGCAACATGCCCAAATCGGTACCGCAGTGCGATTCGGTCAGACACATGGTGCCGGTCCATTCGCCGGAAACCAGCTTGGTCAGGTAAGCCTGCTGCTGTTCTTCGGTGCCGTGCTCGGAAATGGTGTTCATCGCGCCATGAGACAGGCCTGGGTACATCCCCCACGACCAGTTGGCTTCGCCAACCATTTCACTGACTGCCAGACCCAGCGACTCAGGCAGGCCTTGGCCGCCATGCTCGACGTCATGAGCCAGGCTTGGCCAGCCGCCTTCCACGAATTGTTGATAAGCCTGCTTGAAACCCGACGGGGTTTTCACGCCGGACTCGCTCCAGGTGCACCCTTCGGTGTCGCCGACACGATTCAGCGGAGCCAACACCTGCTCACAAAACTTGGCGCCTTCCTCAAGAATGGCGTCAACCATGTCTGGAGTAGCGTCCTGGCAAGCCGGCAGGCTTTGATAATGCGCTTCATAACCGAGCAGTTCGTCACGAACGAAGCGAATATCACGCAAGGGGGCCTTGTAGTCAGGCATAGCGATAAACCTCTGCTGATGAATCCTGGAATGAATGACCGATCGGTCGCTGTGGGGATTTCCCCAACCACCTGACAATCTCAAGTTGCCTAGCGGTCAAACAGTTGTTTGAAACATACGTTTACGACCAAACCTTGTCAAGCTTAGCAAGCGAGCCATTCATCGCCGATGGGCTGTACATCCCGCGCGCAAAGGTCCGCAGCCGCAGACAAGCACGCTCAAGACGACTATGCCGAGCAGTCTCGAAAAAGAAATTTTAGTTGAGTGTAAAAGAGGTAGGGGTGTATCGCGGTGCGCGGGCGCGCACCGAAAGGACTGAATTCAAGCGTGGGTATCGATCAGCGTGCCAAGCACTTCATCGGAAGCCTTGGCAACCTTGACCCCGAGTTCTGCCTGGATCTTGCCCATGGACAGTTCCACCGCACTGGAGGCCAGGTCGGTTTGCCGGCTGCGATCAACCGAATGCAGGCGGTCAGCCTGGTAGTTGGACGACTGGTTATTCGCGGAGGTTTCGACCCCGTTTTGGGCGATCTGGCTGGCCGCTTGATCGACACGCGCCTGCCCGCCCTGAATGCTGCTCAGGCCCGAGTAGAAAGCAGTGTTTCCGGAGATTTCCATACGACGGTCCCTCAGTTCATAAAGCGAACCCGATCATTGAAGCAGACTGAAGCCTAAAAGGCCCGACAAAAAGACTAATAGCAATTGGCCGCACGATAGTCAAAGTACTTTTGACGCAGCACTGTCGCGCAGCAAACCCGGTCAATTGTAGGCGCTGCCGAAGGCTGCGATAGACGGCGTGAGCCCCTCAGGTCGCCCCTTAATCCAGCAACTCCAGATGAAGAAATTCCGCCACGGCCTCAGCCGTCGGTTTTTTCAGCCGAGGCACGCGTCCCAGGCACGGCGCTGGCAAGCGTTCGGCCAGGGTGGCGAGGTTTTCTTCCAGGCGAGCCGTCTTGCCATCGATAATGTTGGCGACCCAGCCCGCCAGCTGCAGGCCGTCCCGGGCGATGGCTTCGGCGGTCAACAGTGCGTGGTTGATGCAACCCAGACGCACCCCAACTACCAAAATCACGGGCAATTGCAGTGCCTTTGCAAGATCGGACAGATTGCTCTGGTCGGCGAGCGGCACGCGCCAGCCCCCAGCCCCTTCAATCAGGGTGAAGTCAGCACCCTTGCTCAATAGATAGCGCATGGGTTCCAGCAGAGATTGCACGGTCAATGCCACGCCAGCTTCGCGCGCCGCCAAATGGGGAGCGATGGCCGGCTCGAATGCCACCGGGTTCACCTCTTCATAGGTCAGCGCCACTGAGCACTCCGCCAGCAGTGCCTGTGCATCGGCGTTGCGCAGGCCCTCGGGGCTAACAACGCAATCCGACGCTACCGGTTTGCCCGCTGCCGTGCTCAACCCTGATTGGCGGGCGGCATACAGCAGCCCGGCGGCAATAGTGGTTTTACCGATGTCAGTGTCGGTACCCGCGATGAAGTATGAACTGTTCATCTCAGTGCCTTACGTTCAAGGTTTTTCCAACACCGCGTAGACCACTTGGTAAGTGGCCGGCAGCCCTTCACTCTGGCGAAAATGCTCATACGCGTCGATCAATCCCAGTATGCGCGCGCGTCCGGTCAAACCACCGGGTCGGCCAGGGTTGAGGTTGTGCGCGCCGAGGGCTTTCAGCTCATGAGTCAGGCTGCGCACGTCCGGGTAATGCAGGACATGGGGCTGCACTTCGAGGCTTCGCACCCGCAAGCCACTGGCCGCGCACAGCTGTTGATAGTCGTCGAGCGGGCGGAAATGGTTAACGTGCACCAGGCCGTCCACCGCCTGCCAGCTTTCGCGCAGCTCATATAAGGTGCCGACACACAGGCTAGCAAACGCCAACACGCCCCCCGGTTGCAGCACACGCCGCGCTTCGCTGAGCACCGCAGCAAAGTCCGCGCACCACTGCACCGCAAGGCTGGAAAAAATCAGCCCACAGCTTTGATCCACCAACGGCAGGCGCTCGGCATCACCGGCGACAAAGTGCTGCGCCCCGCCCGATGGACGCGCATGACGCAACATGCCTTCGGCGATATCCAGCGCGAGGCCTTCGCTCTGGGTGAAATGTTCAGCCAGCGCGCGACTGAAATAACCAGTGCCGCTGCCCAGGTCCAGCCAGCGCGATGGGTTCAGCGGAGGCGGCAAGCGTGCGAGCAGTTCGCTGCCCACGGCGCGCTGCAATTCGGCGACGCTGTCGTAGCTGGCCGCTGCACGGGAAAAGGACGCGGCAACCTGACGCTTGTCGGGCAAGGCACCGGACAGGGTGGTGTTTGGTTGTTTGAAACAGGATAAATCAGTCATCACCCGACTCATGCAAAAAGGCCTGAATTGCCGCAGCCACTCCGTGGGGATTTTCCAAGATGAACGCATGACTGGCCTCTTCGATCAGGCCAACCTCGACATCAGGCAGCAGGGTCAGCACATCACTGGCAGCCTCTGCCGGTACCAGCGCATCAAGGCCCGCGAACAGGTGCAGTTGCGGACCACGATAGGCCTGTAAGGCAAGCCGGGTATCGAGCTGCCCCAGCAACTTCAAGCCATTGAGCAGCACGTCAGCCGGGGTGTGGGGTGCACCGGCATACAGCAGGCGCGCCAGACCGCGCGGGTCTTCGGCACCTTGCACGCACAACAGGCTGAAGCGCTTGAGCGTGCCCAAGGGATCGGCGCTGCACCCTGCAAGAAACGCATCGAAGTCCTCGGGCGGCATCGCGCTGGGCCAGGCGTCACGCGATACAAAACAGGTGTTGCTGGCAAACGTCAGCAAACCACAGCAACGATCGCCGCGGCGCGCAGCCAGTTCCGCTGCCAGCATGCCACCGAGCGACCAGCCGCCAAGCCATGCGTTATCCGGCAACGTGGCGTCCAGTTCATCGAGCAGCTCACTCAGCTCGACGTTTCCGAAAGCGGACACGTCGAACTCGGGTAGCGGCTCTACTTCAACCCGCAAATGTTCGTCCAGACCGCGTAAAGCAGCAGCCAACGGCTCCAGCGGCGAGATCCCGAGACCCCAGCCCGATAGCAAAACAAGACGATCACGCATGGCCTGCTTCCACCGATTCGCATGTGTCGAGCAGCGGGTAACACTGCGCCAATGCACTTAACAATAGCTGCACTTGCGCCTGGCTGTGAGCCGCGGACAAGGTCACGCGCAAACGCGCACTGCCGGCGGGCACGGTAGGCGGGCGAATCGCGGTCACCAGCAGGCCGCGCTCACGCAGCATCTGCGACAGGCGCAAGGCGCGGCCACTGTCGCCAATCAGGATCGGCTGGATCGGGGTGAAGCTGTCCATCAGTTGCAGGCCGATCTGCTCGGCACCGCTACGGAACTGCTGAATCAAACGCGTCAGATGCTCCCGACGCCAATGCTCAGTGCGCAACAGCTCAAGGCTTTTCAGCGTGGCGCAGGCCAGCGCAGGCGGTTGGCTGGTGGTGTAAATGTAGGGCCGGGCGAACTGGATCAGGGTTTCGATCAAATCGTCACTGCCCGCGACAAATGCCCCGGCCGTGCCGAACGCTTTGCCGAGCGTGCCGACCAATACCGGCACGTCCTCCAGGCTCAAGCCGAAGTGCTCGACGATCCCCGCCCCGGTGGCGCCCAACGGGCCAAACCCATGGGCGTCGTCAACCATCAACCAGGCGCCTTTGGCCTTCGCCGCTTGCGCCAACGCTGGCAGATCGGCCAGGTCGCCGTCCATGCTGAACACGCCATCAGTGACCACCAGCGTATTACCGCTGGCTTTCTCCAGGCGCGCGGCAAGGCTGCTCCCGTCGTTGTGCAGGTAACGTGAAAACCGCGCACCGCTGAGTAAGCCGGCATCGAGCAAAGAGGCGTGGTTAAGGCGATCTTCCAACACCGTATCGCCCTGCCCGATCAGCGCCGTCACGGCACCCAGGTTGGCCATGTAGCCATTGGAAAACAGCAAGGCACGAGGACGACCGGTCAGGTCGGCAAGGGCTTCTTCGAGTTCATGGTGCGGGCTGCTGTGGCCGATCACCAAATGCGAAGCACCACCGCCCACGCCCCAGCGTTCAGCACCTGCTCGCCAGGCGGCAACCACATCAGGGTGATTGGCCAGGCCCAGATAATCGTTGCTGCAAAAGGCCAACAAGGGCTGACCATCGACCACCACTTCAGGGCCTTGTGGGCTTTGTAACAGAGGGCGGTGGCGATACAACTGTTCAGCGCGACGAGCAGCCAGACGCGTGCGGAGATCGAAAGACATGCAGGCTCCGACGTTTAATGGGGAGAATCAGGCCGAGCCAGCGAAACCGGCTCGGCGACGTTGATCAGACCGACGCGGCGTCGTAGAACAGCTCGCTGCTTTTTTGCTCGACCAGCGCTTGCTCGATGGCCGCCTGATGCACTTCGTCCGCGTGCCCTTCGCGCGCTTCAGGAAGGATGCCCAGACGCGAGAACAGCTGCATGTCCTTGTCCGCCTGAGGGTTGGCGGTGGTCAGCAATTTGTCGCCGTAGAAAATCGAGTTGGCACCCGCGAAGAAGGCCAGGGCCTGCATCTGCTCGTTCATCGCTTCGCGGCCAGCGGACAAGCGCACGTGAGACTGAGGCATGAGGATGCGCGCCACGGCCAGCATCCGGATGAAATCGAACGGGTCGATGTCATCGGCGTTTTCCAGCGGCGTGCCAGCAACTTTGACCAGCATATTGATGGGCACCGATTCTGGATGCTCAGGCAGGTTAGCCAACTGAATCAGCAGCCCTGCACGGTCGTCCAGGGTCTCGCCCATGCCGAGAATGCCACCGGAGCAGATTTTCATCCCGGACTCACGCACATAGGCCAGCGTCTCCAGACGCTCGCCGTAGGTACGGGTGGTGATGATGCTGCCGTAGAACTCCGGCGAGGTGTCCAGGTTGTGGTTGTAGTAATCCAGACCGGCGGTGGCCAGCGCTTGGGTTTGATCTTGGTCGAGACGCCCCAGGGTCATGCAGGTTTCCAGGCCCATGGCTTTCACGCCTTTGACCATCTCCAGCACGTACGGCATGTCTTTAGCCGATGGATGCTTCCAGGCCGCGCCCATGCAGAAGCGCGTCGAGCCGATGGCCTTGGCGCGTGCGGCCTCTTCCAGGACTTTCTGCACTTCCATCAATTTTTCTTTTTCCAGCCCGGTGTTGTAGTGGCCGGACTGCGGACAGTATTTGCAATCTTCCGGGCAGGCGCCCGTCTTGATCGAGAGCAGGGTCGATACCTGCACGCGGTTGGCATCGAAATGAGCGCGGTGCACGGTCTGCGCCTGAAACAACAGGTCATTGAAAGGCTGTACGAACAGCGCTTTGACCTCGGCTAAAGTCCAGTCGTGACGCAGAGTGGCGGTGATGCTGGCGCTCATTGGGCGGCTCCTCGTTTGTTCTTTGGCTATTGCCTGTGCGGCGGGTCAAAACCGAAAGCCCACAGGCGCAACACGGATGTTCGGCATATTTAAGGAAGAGCCATGCGCTGTCAACCACCGAGCACGTTTCAGGTTTACATCTGGTTAAAAAGTAAACAATCGTGTTTGCTGTGCGACGAAACCACAGACGCGATTTTCCCCATCTGCACCGGCTGTGAAACCGATCTACCCTGGCTCGGCGATCAATGCGAGCGCTGCGCCCTGCCCATGCCGATGGCTGGCCTGACATGCGGCCAATGCCTGCGGCACCCGCCGGCCTTCAGTGAAGTGGTGGTGCCCTGGCGTTATGACTTCCCCATCGACAGCCTGGTCACACGGTTCAAGCATCAGGGTAAATGGCCCATGGGTCGCTTGCTCGCTGAATTGCTTGGGCAATCGCTGCACTATCGCTTCGCCGAAGGCCTGCCACGCCCGGATTGCCTGCTGCCAGTGCCGTTGGCCAGCAAGCGCCTGCGCCAGCGCGGCTACAATCAAGCCGCGATGCTGGCCCGCTGGCTCGGTGCTCAAGTAGACATTCCGATGGACGAGCGCCTGTTGCTCCGGGTACTGGAAACGCCGGCTCAGCAAGGACTCGACGCTAAAGCCCGCAAACAAAATCTGCGCAAGGCCTTTGCATTGGCTGACAGCGCTCAGATAAAGGACCGTCATTTCGCGGTGGTCGATGACGTACTGACCACCGGCGCTACCGCCAATGCCCTTGCCCGGCTATTGATGGATGCCGGCGCCTGCAGGGTCGATGTCTATTGCCTGGCGCGCACGCCCAAGCCTGAGGATTGAGTGGACATACCTCATGCAAGCGCGTGGGACGACGCCATGAATTGCCTTACACTTCAAGCCTCACACTAAAGTCCGCCACCATGCCCCTGCCCCTCCTCCTGACCCAACACATGGTCCGCCGCCCGCAGCGTATTGCCCTGCTGCAGCACATCGCCGAGCAAGGTTCGATCACCCGCGCAGCGAAAAGCGCCGGCATGAGTTACAAGGCGGCGTGGGACGCCATTGACGAGCTGAACAACCTCGCGAAAGAACCCTTGGTTGTGCGCAGCGTCGGCGGACGTGGCGGTGGCGGCGCGCAGTTGTCGGTAGAGGGCCTGCGCGTGCTGCGTCTCTATCAGCGCTTGCAGGCGTTGCAGTCTCAGGTACTGGAAGCGACTGAGGAAACCGCTGATCTGGATTTGCTCAGCCGTTTGATGCTGCGCACCAGCGCGCGCAATCAACTGCACGGTCGCATCGAAACCATCACTCGCCAGGGCCATAACGACCGGGTGCGCCTGCAACTGGCTGACGACCTGTTCATCGATGCGCAAATCACCCATGAAAGCACCCTGAGGCTCGAACTGAAGATTGGCACCGACGTCGTGGCACTGATCAAGGCCGGATGGCTGGAGCTGCTCGGCGACGGACAGCCCGTAACATCCGGCCACAATTGCTTGACGGGAAAGATTGAAGACATTCTCGACGCAGAAGACGGGCCCAGTGAGGTTCGTATCTCATTGCCCAGCGGACAGACACTTTGCTCTTTGGCCGAGCCCACGCAGCTCTCCGCACTGCGACTGGAAAAAGGCGCCTCAGTTCGCGCGCAGTTCGCACCGTCCTGCGTGCTGCTGGGTACGCCGTTGTAACGACCGCTGAACCTCGAAACCGACACATAAACGTCATGTGGGCTTACTAAGGTGACTGCCAAACCAAGCAGGGAGCCCGTCATGAGCCTATTAGAAGACAACCAGCCCACCGACCTTGAACAGCTGATAGGTCTGAGTCGACGTCGCTTCATCGGTGCGGGCGCCCTGTGCGGTGCGGCGATGTTTCTGGGCGGCAACCTGCTGAGCCGCAGCGCATTGGCCACCAGCGTCAGCGCAGCATCGAGCACGCTCCTCGGCTTCGCCAGTATCCCCGCCTCCACCCAGGACAGCATCAGCCTGCCGCCCGGTTATAAAGCTTCGGTCCTGATCAGTTGGGGCCAGCCACTGCACACCGATGGCCCCGCGTTCGACCCCAGCGGCAAAGGCAGCGCCAAGGCGCAAGAAGCCCAGTTCGGCGACAACAACGATGGCATGAGTCTGTTTCCGTTTCCCGGCAAGGAAAACGATCACCGCGCGTTGATGGCGATCAACAATGAATACACTCACTATCGCTACCTGTTCGATCACGGCCAAGACCCACAATCCGCCGACGACGTGCACAAGGCCCTGGCCAGTGAAGGCGTGTCGGTCATCGAAGTGCGGCGCGAGGGCGAGCAATGGCGATTCGTTCAGGGTTCGCCTTATAACCGGCGTATTCACGGTAATTCGCCGATCCGCCTGAGCGGCCCCGCAGCGGGTCATGCCTGGCTGAAAACGGCGGCTGACAGCAGCGGCGAACACGTGCTTGGCACTTTCCAGAACTGCGCCAACGGTAAAACACCCTGGGGCACGTACCTGACCTGTGAAGAAAACTTCACCGATTGTTTCGGCAGCAGCAATCCCGAACAGGTGTTCGACGCCGGGCTCAAACGCTACGGTGTCGTGGCCGCCAGCAAAGACATCAACTGGCACCCACACGACCCTCGCTTCGACCTGGCAAAGACCCCCAACGAGATCAACCGGCATGGCTGGGTGGTCGAGATAGACCCGTTCGATCCGGCATCGACGCCGATCAAACGCACCGCGCTGGGCCGTTTCAAGCATGAAAACGCCGCACTAACCGAAACCAGGGATGGCCGCGCGGTGGTGTACATGGGCGACGATGAGCGTGGCGAGTTCATTTACAAGTTCATCAGCCGCGACAGGATCGATCACCAGAACCCCAAAGCCAATCGCGACCTGCTCGACCACGGCACCTTGTATGCGGCGCGCTTCGATGGCGGCGACAGCAACCCCGATCACCCTAGAGGACAGGGTCAGTGGATCGAACTGACTCATGGCAAGAATGGCATCGATACGGCCAGTGGTTTCGCCAACCAGGCTGAAGTACTCATCCATGCGCGCCTGGCAGCCAGCGTGGTGAACGCCACGCGCATGGACCGTCCGGAGTGGATCGTGGTCAGCCCAAAGGATGGCCAGGTGTATTGCACGCTGACCAATAACGCAAAACGCGGCGATGACGGCCAGCCAGTCGGAGGTCCAAATCCGCGGGCAAAAAATCAGTATGGGCAAATCCTGCGCTGGCATGAAAGCGCTGGCAATCCGGCCGCTATGACGTTCGCCTGGGACTTGTTCCTGATCGCTGGCAACCCGAGCGTCCACGCCGGTACACCGAAAGGCGGCTCAAGCAACATCACCCCGGCAAACATGTTCAACAGCCCGGATGGGCTTGGGTTCGATGACGCCGGGCGGTTGTGGATTCTGACCGATGGCGATGTGAGCAACACCGGAGACTTTGCTGGCATGGGCAACAACCAAATGCTGTGCGCCGACCCGGACAGCGGCGAGATCCGCCGTTTCATGGTCGGCCCGGTGGGCTGCGAAGTCACCGGCATCAGCTTCGCCCCGGACCAGCGAGCCTTGTTCGTCGGTATCCAGCATCCCGGTGAAAACGGCGGTTCGACCTTCCCGGAACACCTGCCCAACGGCAAACCGCGCTCCTCGGTGATGGTCATCACACGGGACGACGGAGGGATCGTCGGTGCCTGAATCGCGGGCAAGCGCGCCCCTGCACCATCGCCGTCGCCGCAAACCATCCGCGTTGCGCTACCATGACTGGCCCGACGCGGCAGCCTGCTGCGCGCAGGAGTAAGCATGGCCCACCCGTTTGCAACACTCACGCCCGATCTGGTACTCGACGCTGTCGAAAGCATTGGTTTTCTCAGCGACGCCCGCATTCTGGCGCTGAACAGTTATGAGAACCGCGTCTATCAAGTCGGCATCGAAGACGGCCAGCCGCTGATCGCCAAGTTCTATCGACCACACCGCTGGACCAACGAAGCCATCCTCGAAGAACACAGCTTTACCTTCGAACTGGCAGCGGTGGATATTCCCGTGGTGGCGCCGATGGTGCACAACGGCAAAACCCTGCACGAACATGCCGGCTTCCGTTTCACCTTGTTTCCGCGCCGTGGCGGGCGGGCGCCGGAGCCGGGCAACCTGGATCAACTGTATCGCCTGGGCCAACTGCTCGGCCGTATCCATGCCGTGGGTGCAACCAAGCCCTTCGAGCACCGCGAAGCTTTGGGCGTGAAGAATTTCGGCCACGATTCGCTGACGTACCTGCTGGAAAACAACTGCGTCCCGCGCAGCCTGCTGCCGGCTTACGAGTCCGTCGCCCGCGACCTGCTCAAGCGCGTCGAAGACGTGTACGCCGCCACGCCACACACCAACATCCGCATGCACGGCGATTGCCACCCTGGCAACATGATGTGCCGCGACGAGATGTTCCACATCGTCGACCTCGATGACTGCCGCATGGGTCCAGCGGCACAGGACATCTGGATGATGCTGGCCGGGGATCGCCAGGAGCGCCTGAGCCAACTCTCGGAACTGATGGACGGCTACGGCGAATTCCATGACTTCAACCCCCGCGAACTGGCGTTGATCGAGCCGTTGCGTGCGCTGCGTCTGATGCACTACAGCGCATGGCTGGCGCGGCGCTGGGACGATCCGGCCTTCCCGCACAGCTTCCCTTGGTTTGGCACCGAACGTTATTGGGGTGACCAGATCCTCGCTTTGCGCGAACAAATGTCGGCGCTCAATGAAGAGCCGTTGAAGCTGTTCTGACTCGCCGGACCTTTAACCTGAAGAACGGGTACCACACCCTCCAAGTGGCGCCCGGTGACGGCAGACACCCTAATAATTAGCTGCCTAAGGAACATGCATGCAAGTCGCCAACCCGCGTCGCGGGTATATTCTGGGCCTTATCGCCTACATCACCTGGGGACTGTTTCCGCTTTATTTCAAAGCCATCGCGGCCGTCCCCTCCATTGAAATCATTGTTCACCGCGTGCTCTGGTCCGCGCTGTGCGGCTCGCTGTTGCTGCTGGTCTGGAAGCACCCTGGGTGGTGGCGTGAGTTGCGCGACAACCCTCGCCGTCTGGCGATTCTGGCGCTCAGCGGCTCCCTGATCGCGGCCAACTGGCTGACGTATGTGTGGGCGGTGAATAACGGACGCATGGTTGAAGCCAGCCTCGGTTATTACATCAATCCGCTGGTGAACGTGTTGCTCGGCATGTTGCTCTTGGGCGAACGTCTGCGGCCCCTGCAATGGCTGGCCGTCGGCTTGGCCGCCGTCGGGGTCGCGCAGCAGGTCTGGCAGGTCGGCAGTCTGCCGTGGGTGTCGTTGGTGCTGGCACTGACCTTCGGTTTCTACGGACTGATCCGCAAAAAAGCGCCCGTGGCGGCATTGCCGGGCCTGGTGGTGGAAACCTGGTTACTGGTCCCTCTGGCGATTGGCTGGTTGTTGCTCAATCCAATGGCGGTCAGCGCTCAAGCCAGTTTCTGGACGACCTCTCAGGCCTGGTGGCTGGCGGCCGCAGGACCGATCACGGTCATGCCGCTGATCTGCTTCAACGCAGCGGCGCGTCATTTGCCGTACACCACGCTGGGCTTCCTGCAATACATCGCGCCCACTCTGGTCCTGTCGCTGGCGGTTCTGGTGTATGGCGAGCACTTGGCGGCCAGTACGCTGCTGACGTTTGCGTTTATCTGGGCTGGACTGGCGGTGTACAGCGTTGATATATGGCTGCGTTCACGCCGCTGAAACTGATCGAAAAACGTACAAATCCCTGCACGCCACGACAGCCGTGGCTTGCAGCGATCTCTCCAGAGGTTATCCACAGCCTCATTCAACTTATTTGTGCACAAGCCATTGAAACTGTTGGTTTTTTGATCAGTTCCAGCAAAGCCTTGATGGCTATGGGCCGCAGCGCTGTCTCCCCAGGTTATCCACAGGCAGGTGCACGTATAACTTGGATAACCTTTTTTGCCCTCTGTGCGTCAAACCTCTGCTCGAAGCACCAACTCGACCATCAAATCATCCGCCAGATTCTCCAGACGTTTCTGCAGCACATCCAGGGACAAGGTCAGCGGCACAGCCAGAATTGCCTCGGCGTGAAACAGCGGCTCGCTGCTCATCGGTGCCGGCCTGACATCGGTTATCAATCGTTCGAGGTTAACGCCCTGTTCAGCGAGCAAGCGCGTGATGTCACGCACGATGCCGGGGCGATCATTGCCAACCAACTCCATCGCGATCGGCTTCCAGGTGCAGGACTGCTCTATTCCACCTTGTGCAATCAATACCTGAATGCCGTGCGCCGACAGGCCCTGTAAGGCAACCACCAGCTCATCGTAGCCTTCTGCAGACACAGCCACTCTTAATATTCCGGCAAATTGCCCGGCCATCCGAGACATACGGCTTTCCAGCCAGTTGCCGCCATGCTCGGCGATACATTGGGCGATCCGCTCAACCTGGCCTGGCTGATCAGGCGCAAAAACAGTGAGTACGAGATGATCCACGGTCGGTTCCTCTTATTCTGCATGGGCCCAGGCCCCGATAAATCAGGGTTTTCAGAGCTGTCGGACAAGTATAGGCAACGCCTGCGGATGCGCTTTGGTCATCAAGGGATCATCGGTTTATTTAAAGGGCAGATCGTGTGCCGGTTTTAGAATCACCTGGAACAATCCTGAGGCTTTTTTAGAATATTCTGTCCCTCGGAGTGACCCGCACAAGACTACGGGTCGTTCAATGACGTATTTAGTCTGATTTTCACAACCGCAACTCATCATGTAGTATGCCGCAGCGAGCACTACATAACATTGGATTGATGTCTGCCAAGGCGCGTTTACAAACCCGTAGTTCCTTGCTGCACACGGTTGTGCGAGCAGCATGGGTCGAGCCCAGCCGCCAGCGATGGCATGTTCTGGCGCACGGGGTTTGATGAGCACGCCAAGGACTTTATTAGAAAGCTGAATAGCTGAGCAGAGTGAGGCAAGCAATGACTGAACACGTTCAAGTCGGTGGCCTGCAGGTCGCCCAAGTCCTGTTCGACTTCGTGAATAACGAAGCCATCCCTGGAACCGGCCTCGACGCCGCGAAGTTCTGGGTCGGTGCAGAGAAAATCATCAATGAACTCGCGCCGAAGAACAAAGCCCTACTCGCCAAGCGTGATGACTTCCAGGCGCAGATCGATGCCTGGCACCAGTCCCGCAAGGGCGTTGCGCACGACGCTGCGGCTTATAAAGCCTTCCTGCAAGAAATAGGTTATCTGCTGCCAGAAGCGGCGGACTTCCAGTTGACGACGCAAAACGTCGACGATGAAATTGCCCGCATGGCCGGCCCGCAACTCGTTGTGCCGGTAATGAACGCACGCTTTGCCCTCAACGCCTCGAATGCGCGTTGGGGTTCGCTGTACGACGCTTTGTACGGCACCGATGCCATCAGCGAAGCGGACGGTGCGGAAAAAGGCAAAGGCTACAACAAGGTCCGTGGCGACAAGGTCATTGCCTTCGCTCGTGCCTTCCTCGACGAAGCCGCGCCCCTGGCTGCTGGCTCGCACGTCGACTCAACCGGCTATAAAATCGTTGACGGCAAACTGGTCATCGCTCTCAAGGGCGGCAGCAACAGCGGCCTCAAAGACGACGCGCAACTGATCGGCTATCGCGGTCAGGCTGAGGCACCGACCGCCATCTTGCTCAAGCACAACGGTCTGCATTTCGAAATTCAGATCGACGCCACCAGCCCTGTCGGCCAAACCGACGCAGCCGGCGTCAAAGACGTGCTGATGGAAGCCGCGCTGACCACCATCATGGACTGCGAAGACTCGATCGCCGCCGTCGACGCTGATGACAAAGTGGTGGTGTACCGCAACTGGCTGGGCCTGATGAAAGGTGATCTGGCCGAACAGGTGTCCAAGGGCGGCGAGACATTCACCCGTACCATGAACCCCGACCGCACCTACACTGCACCGAATGGCGGCGACGTGAGCCTGCACGGTCGTTCGCTGTTGTTCGTGCGGAACGTGGGTCACCTGATGACCATCGACGCCATTCTTGATAAAGACGGCAACGAAGTTCCGGAAGGTATTCTTGACGGTCTGATGACCAGCCTTGCTGCGATCCACAGCCTCAACGGCAAAAGCACGCTGAAAAACAGCCGCACCGGTTCGGTCTATATCGTCAAACCGAAAATGCACGGCCCCGAAGAAGCGGCGTTCACCAACGAGCTGTTCGGGCGCATCGAAGACGTCCTGAACCTGCCACGCAACACGCTCAAAGTCGGGATCATGGACGAAGAGCGTCGGACCACGGTCAACCTCAAGGCCTGTATCAAGGCTGCCAGTGAGCGCGTGGTGTTCATCAACACCGGCTTCCTCGACCGCACCGGCGACGAAATCCACACCTCCATGGAAGCAGGCCCAGTCGTGCGTAAAGCACAGATGAAAGCCGAGAAATGGATTGCTGCCTACGAAAACTGGAACGTCGATATCGGTTTGAGCTGCGGCCTGCAAGGTCGTGCGCAAATCGGTAAAGGCATGTGGGCCATGCCTGACCTGATGGCGGCGATGCTCGAACAGAAAATCGCTCACCCTCTGGCCGGCGCCAACACCGCTTGGGTACCTTCGCCGACCGCTGCTGCGCTGCATGCGCTGCATTACCACAAGGTTGACGTGTTTGCCCGCCAGGCCGAACTGGCCAAACGCGGTCGCGCCTCGATAGATGACATCCTGACCATCCCGTTGGCGCCAAACACCAACTGGACGGCCGATGAGATCCAGAACGAACTGGACAACAACGCCCAAGGCATCCTTGGTTATGTCGTGCGCTGGATCGATCAAGGCGTCGGTTGCTCGAAAGTGCCGGACATCAACGACATCGGCCTGATGGAAGACCGTGCCACGCTGCGTATCTCCAGCCAACACATCGCCAACTGGTTGCGCCATGGCGTCGTCAGCGAAGCGCAGGTGCTGGAAACCCTCAAGCGTATGGCACCCGTGGTCGACCGGCAGAATGCCAACGACCCGCTGTATCGCCCGCTGGCCCCGGATTTCGATAGCAATATCGCGTTCCAGGCCGCAGTAGAACTGGTGATCGAAGGGACTAAACAACCCAACGGTTACACCGAGCCGGTGTTGCATCGCCGTCGTCGTGAGTTCAAGGCAAAAAACGGGCTGTAAGCTGCAAAATGCGGTGTGTCTAATACACCGCATTCGCTTCCCACAGGGAATCGCGATTTTCTGTGGGAGCGAATTAACTCGCGAATAGCTGTACTCGCTCTACCTGACACCCCTCTCACTCCATCCCCAACTCACGCTTGACCAACGCCAGCAACTGCTTGGTATTGATCGGTTTGAGCAAAAAATCCACCACACTCAAGTGCATCGCCGCGATGGCGTCTTTCACGTTGGCGTCGCCGGAAACAATGATGATCGGCAGCGCCGCACGCTCGGACTCACGCACCTGACGAATCAAGTCCAGCCCACTGCACGGCGCCATCTTCAGATCGGTGATCAACAAACCGATGGATTCACGGGTGTTCAGCAGGTTCAACGCCATATTGCCACTGGCCGCTGTGAGACACCTGATGCCATTGAGGCTGGAAATCTCGGCCAATACCTCACGCGCGTCTTTATTATCATCGACGATCAGCACCCGCTGTTGCGCAGGCTCATCAGGCGCTTGCATCACCTGATTGAGGGCCTCGCGCTCTTCATCGCTCAAAATATCGAGGTCAGGCATACACTCTCATTCCTATCCAAAGCCCTGCTCAGACAGCGGATTGCCCTGATTTCGCGGTACGTCTCGTCGGCTTTTTACGTCCATGCTCACCTGCGAAACACACGATAACCACTGCGCCAATTTATGCGAACCCCGTTGGATTAAGTTAAGCATTTTTCAGCGATCCTAGACTTACGTCCAATGGGCACTGCCCTGCAAGCGGCCGACCATGAACCTCTAAAACCCATTCGATAAAAATCGACAAAAAAGTGCGGTAGTGGTCATGAGCAAAGCGGATGCTTTCACCCAGGCAGGCAAAACGGCGGTGTTGCAGAACATTCAGGGCACGATTCAGTTCTTGCAAAAATTCCCCCCGTTCAATCAGATGGAAAACGCTCACCTCGCGTATCTGGTCGAACAGTGCCAACTGCGTTTTTACGCGACGGGCGAAAGCATCATCAAGCCCAGTGAGGGACCGGTAGAGCACTTTTACATCGTCAAGCAAGGTCGCGTGGTCGGCGAACGCCCTCATGCAGTCAAGAGTGGCACCGAAACTACGTTCGAGATCACCACCGGGGAATGCTTCCCCTTGGCGGCGTTGCTGGGCGAGCGGGCTACCCGCACCGAGCATCTGGCGGCCGAAGACACCTTTTGCCTGCAACTGAACAAGCTCGCCTTCATCAAGCTGTTTGCCCTCTCCAACACCTTCCGTGATTTCGCCTTGCGCGGGGTCAGCAGCCTGCTCGACCAAGTCAATCAACAGGTTCAACAGCGCGCCGTGGAGACCCTCGGCATGCAGTATTCGTTGAACACGCGGCTCGGCGAATTGGCCATGCGTCATCCCGTAACGTGCAGCCATGACACGCCTTTGCGGGCGGCAGTCAAGCTGATGCACGATCAGCAAGTGGGCAGCATCGTGATTGTCGACGAGCGCAAGACACCGCTGGGCATCTTTACCCTGCGTGATTTGCGCCAAGTGGTGGCCGATGGCGTTGAGGACTTGGGCCTACCCATCGAACAGCGAATGACTCAGTCGCCATTTTTTCTCAGCCCCGATGCCACCGCCTTCGATGCCGCCATCGCTATGACCGAACGGCATATCGCCCACGTTTGCCTGGTCAAGGACAAGCGCTTGTGCGGCGTGGTGTCCGAGCGCGACTTGTTCTCTTTGCAACGCGTGGACCTGGTGCATTTGGCACGGACCATCCGCACCGCCCCACGCATTGAAAGCCTGGTCAACCTGCGCGGGGAAATCGTGCAATTGGTCGACCGCATGCTTGCCCACGGAGCCTCGTCGACCCAGATTACCCAGATTATCACCCTGCTCAACGACCACACGGTGTCCAGGGTCATCGAGCTGACGCTGGCAGAAAAAGGCGACCCCGGCATCGCGTTCACCTGGCTGTGCTTCGGCAGTGAAGGCCGTCGCGAACAGACGCTGCTCACCGACCAGGACAACGGCATCCTGTTCGAAGCCCGCGACGCCGCACACGCGGCTGATATCCGTGGGAAGTTATTGCCTCTGGCGCAACAGATCAACCAAAGCCTGGCGCAGTGCGGATTTACCCTGTGCAAGGGCAACATCATGGCCGGCAACCCGGACCTGTGCCTGTCCCGCGCGGAATGGTCACGGCGCTTCAGCGCGTTCATTCGCGAGGCTACACCTGAAAACCTGCTGGCCTCGACGATTTATTTCGACTTGCGGGTGGTGTGGGGCAATGAGCAAGGCGCCGATCAACTGCGCCAGGAAATTCTTGATCAAATTGCCGACAACCGCCTGTTCCAGCGCATGATGGCCGAAAATGCGCTTCGTCATCAGCCGCCCGTGGGGCGCTTCCGTGACTTCGTGCTCGCGCGCAAAGGCGGTGAAAAAGCCACGCTTGACCTTAAAGTCCAGGGTCTGACCCCCTTTGTCGACGGCGCCCGCCTATTGGCCTTGTCCAATGGCATCGAAGCCAGCAACACCTTGGAACGCTTTCGTCAATTGGTCGCCAAAGGTGTGATCGAACCGCTCGACGGTGCCGCCTATGAAGAGGCCTATCACTTCATTCAGCAAACCCGCATGCAGCAACATCAAATGCAAAGCCGGCAAAATCAGCCGTACTCCAACCGGGTCGACCCGGACATTCTCAACCACCTGGACCGACGAATTCTGCGTGAGTCGCTGCGCCAGGCCCAACGCCTGCAAAGCAGCCTGACGCTGCGTTATCAGCTATGAATCTGAATCTATTCGGTTGGCTACGCCCGCACGCCCCTCACTTGAACGCACACCAACAGCAACGGCTGGAGCAGCTACTGCCCTGTGCCGCGCTCAACAAGAGTCCGCTGCGCCAACAACGCTGGGTGGTCCTGGACCTGGAAACCACGGGATTGAACCTGAACCGTGATCAAGTGCTGTCGATTGGCGCGGTGGTGATCGAGGACGGTGCCATCGACCTTTCTCAACAGTTCGAGCGGACCTTGCTGCGCTCGGATCACAAGGTCAGCCCCAGCGTGTTGATTCACGGTCTGGGCCCCAGCGCCATTGCCGCCGGCTGCGACCCGGCTGATGCCCTTCTGGACCTGATGGAGTTCGTCGGCAGTAGCCCGATAATGGCGTTTCATGCGGCGTTTGACCGGCACATGCTCGGCCGCGCCTTGAAAGACAGCCTCGGTTATCGCTTGCAGCACAGCTTTTTCGATGTCGCCGAGATGGCGCCGATGCTTTGCCCTCAGGCGCACATTCGTAAGGGTGGGCTGGACGCCTGGACCGCGTTCTTCGGCCTGCAAGCCGGCGAACGTCATCACGCCAGCGCCGACGCATTGGTCACCGCCGAGTTGGCGCTGATTCTGTTCAGCTACGCCCGCCGCCAACAAATCGACAGCCCGGCAAGCCTCGACCAACAATTGAGCCACTGGCGCAAACGCCAGGAAACTCATTCGTTTTAAGTGCCGTTGGTATTCAGTCCAAAGCCCCCAAAGTGAGCTGATTGGCGTGGTGACGCCGATCTGCGCGACAGTGGGTGGAACATGTTGTCTTGGGTCGGGATGGAGTGCCGATACGCCTTAGTGTTAGTGCGCGGGGGATTGTTGGCGCGTTGACGGATCGTCATTGCGGACAATCCACACGCTGATTAGTCTAGGCTCCTGTCTCATCCGAGGAATTCCCATGTCCGTTCCCAGCATGACCTTGTTCTACAACCTGGCATCGCCCTTTGCGCGCAAAGTGCTGATCCTGCTGCACGAGACCGGGCAACTTGATCGAGTGGCGTTGCTGCCGACGCAGGTCAGCCCTGTCAGTCCGGACGCAGCGCTCAATCAGGACAATCCGGCTGGCAAGTTGCCGGCGCTGCGTTTGGCTGACGGCAATGTGATTCATGACAGCCGGGTGATTCTCGAATACCTCGACACCCAGCATGTCGGCAATCCACTGATTCCGCGTGAAGGCTCGGCGCGCTGGAGACGTTTGACCCTGGCATCTCTGGCCGACGCGCTGCTCGATGCGGCGCTGCTGATTCGGTATGAAACCGCCCTGCGGCCGCCGGAGAAACACTGGGACCTGTGGCTGGACAACCAAGCCGAAAAAATCCGCCGCTCCCTGGCGTATTTCGAACAGAACGCAATCGCCGAACTCAGTTCGCATTTCGACATCGCCGCCATCAGCGTCGCTGCCGCCCTGGGCTATCTGGATTTCCGTCAACCTGATCTGGACTGGCGCAACAGCTGCCCACAGCTGGCCAACTGGTTTGCCGACGTCAGCCAGCGGCCATCAATGCAGAGCACGCAGCCGCCGGTTTAAGGTTTTATGTGCAGAGACGGGCGACGCCTGCCACGCCGTCTTCGCGAAAGGGTCTCAGCCGCAGATCAGCAATCAGGTTTGTCTGCGGTATAACGACGCGCCGGATTGACTGCGGCACCGAATTCACGAAGGGCCTTGGCACCGATCAGCAGCGGATAATTGAAGCTGCTGCGGTCGGTCAGGTTGACCTCGACCGTGCGCTTGACCTTGCCCAGGCACAGTTCCAGATCGACGACCGGGCGTTTGCTCGGATCGGCGCTTTCTTCGTCATCTTCCTCGGAGCGGGTCTTGATCTTGCTGATCCGCGCGACCTTGTGCTCGTAGACCTTGTCGCTGGCACCTTTGGTCGCGAGGCGGAAGCGCACCCAGTCTGCGCCATCCCGTTTGAACATCTCGATGTCCTTGGCCGACAGCGACGCAGTCAGGGCGCCCGTGTCCATTTTCGCCTGGAGGGTTTCACCGATTTCCGGTACCCCGATGTATTCGTAGCGACCGTACAACGTTGGCTCAGCGGCCATCACAGGGAGGGCCAGCAGAGACAACAGGGCCAGGATTGATTTCACGTAGGGATTCCTCTAAATGGATGAAGCCTGTTCGCAGTAATTACGTGCCGCCAGCATAGATACCCGCACGTGAAACATTCGTAAACAGAGACAACGTACGCACCGTCGCCTTGCACGACGATGCGTCAAACGGGTGACTCAGCTACCGACATTCCACAGGCTACCCAAGCTTTGCAGCGCTGAACCGCTGGCGCCTTGCTGACCCAGGTATTGCAGGATCAACGGGGCGAACTGGCCCACCATACTGCTGTCCATGCCCAGCGCACCGAACGCCGAGTTGACGTCCGCCATGCTCTTGACGTTGCCCAGCGCGCCGGTCACCGCCGAACCACCCGAGTTTCCCATCAGACCGCCCAAACTGCCCAAACTGCCCAACGCGCCAGCACCGGACAATTGATCCAGACCCGGGACAGACTTGGTCAGCTGTGAATAGTCGTTGCCGCTCAATTTATTCTTGGCCAGGCCCAATAACGCGCCGGTACCGCCGACGGCTTGTTCAGGGGTCACGTTGAGCGTTCCCAAGGTACTGAGCAAATCGGTCGTTTGAGGCGTAGGCGCGACGTTCTGATTGCCCCCGGCAGCTCCTGAAACCACGTTGGCCGCATCACTCAGATTGAAAGCGAAGACCGAGTTCGCCGCCAAAGTCATTAGCGTAGCCAGTGCAAAACCGCGTGAAACCTTCATACAAACAACCTCGTCAGCCATGGAGTCCGGCGAATTGCCGGCATAAAACTGAACAGTTTGACCACAACATAAGCCTGATTGTTCCCTTGCGCCGTCCGGTTAAAACACCCTTGAGCCGGGCTGCCTGATTGGGCATCCCCGCTTCTCCATCGACAAGAAAGAGAGCTCCTGGGTGGATGGAACAGCGGCTCAATCTGGACTACCCTGCCATGGACTTGGCAAACTGCACAGCGCACCTCTTCACCTTGTCTGGAGAACCACTATTTCCTCTGACGACGCCGATGAACTCCGGCAACTGCTGGCTGAATGCACACTCGGTAACCGGCAAGCTTTTGAAAATCTCTATCGACGGGTTTCAAAACGCCTGTTCGCTGTCGCCCTGCGTTGCATGAACCGTAGTGATCTGGCCGAAGAAGTGTTGCAGGAAAGCTTTGTGCGCATCTGGCACAACGCCTCGCGTTACGACGGCAATCTGTCGGCACCGATGACGTGGATGATCAGCATCACCCGCAATCAGGCCATTGACCAGTTGCGCAAACACCGTGAAGTACCGCTCACCGAAGAACAAGCAGACATACTCTTCGACGACAGCCCGAGTGCCCACGAACAACTCGACAGTCAACGTGAAGCACAGGCGTTGCAGCACTGCCTGGATATGCTTGAAGGCATGCAGCGCACATCGATCGTCACTGCTTATTTCCAGGGGGTGTCCTATGCCGATCTGGCCATGCAATTGGCGGCGCCGCTCGGTTCAGTAAAGTCCTGGATTCGCCGAGGCATGGAGCGCCTGCGCAGGTGCCTTGAATCATGAATTACCAACAACCTGCTCTACGCCGCGCCCTCGCCGCCGACTATGCCATTGGCTTGATGCCGCTTACCGCGCGCCGCCGATTCGAACACCTGCTGCTGGACGATCCAGGCTTGCGCGCCGAACTGGCGCAGTGGCAGACCACCCTTGCCACGCTCACCGCCCCACTGCCAGAACACCCAGTGCCCGACCACGTCTGGCACGCCATCGAGGCCCGGATCGACCCGCAAAAACTGCACATCCCGGCCAAACGTCCGTTCTGGAACTGGCTGCGCGTGACCGCCGTCGCCTGCTCACTCGTCGTCGCAATCATCGCGGGCGTCCTCTACAACCGCGACACCCTCAACTACAGCGCCACACTGATGGCGGTCAATCAGCAACCCGCGATCAGTGTTCAGGCCTACAGCCACTATCTGAACGTCGCGCCCC
The DNA here is from genome assembly GCF_052976945.1 of Pseudomonas sp. GG8. NCBI lineage: Bacteria > Pseudomonadati > Pseudomonadota > Gammaproteobacteria > Pseudomonadales > Pseudomonadaceae > Pseudomonas > Pseudomonas sp. GG8. The sequence continues at coordinate 5,561,467 of NZ_JBRIIP010000001.1, read as the reverse complement.
TGGCCCTGCCTTCCGTCGAAACGGGGCGCAGCCTGGAGCTGTGGGCCATCCCGGCAGATGGAAAACCGGTCTCCCTCGGCCTGTTGCCCGCACACGGCAAAGGCCGGATCATCCTGAGCGAAAGCCAACAAAAACTGCTCGTTGCACCTGTCACTCTGGCCGTCAGCCTGGAACCCGAAGGCGGCTCACCCACCGGACAACCTACTGGGCCGGTGTTGTACAAAGGGGCATTGGCGGGGCTTTGATCAGAACACGCTGTGGGGTCTGAATTCATAAATAGAAAGGGCGACATAAAGTCGCCCTTTCTATTTATGAAACAAACTTAAGCAGCACTGAACAACTTGTGCGGATCAATCACAAACTTCTTCGGTACGCCGGCATCGAACTCGCCGTAACCGCGAGGAGCTTCGTCGAGGCTGATGACTTCGACGCCGACGATGTCTGCGATTTTGATCCGGTCCCACATGATGGCTTGCATCAGTTGGCGGTTGTATTTCATGACAGGGGTTTGGCCGGTGTGGAAACTGTGGGATTTAGCCCAGCCCAGACCCAGGCGGATGCTCAAGCTGCCCATTTTCGCGGCAGCGTCGACTGCGCCTGGATCTTCGGTGACGTACAGGCCCGGAATACCGATTTTGCCTGCAACGCGGACCACACCCATCAGTGAGTTCAGAACCGTAGCCGGTGCTTCGTGTTTCACACCGTCATGACCGTGACCACGGGCTTCGAAGCCTACGGCGTCGATAGCACAGTCCACTTCCGGTTCGCCCAGCAGCGCAGCGATTTGCTCGTGCAGTGGTGTGTCCAGCGACAGGTCGGCGACTTCGAAGCCTTGAGCCTTGGCGTGAATCAAGCGAACCGGGTTGACGTCGCCGATGATCACTACCGCAGCGCCGAGCAAGCGCGCAGAAGCAGCAGCGGCCAGACCCACAGGGCCCGCGCCCGCAACATACACGGTGCTGCCTGGGCCAACACCTGCCGTCACTGCGCCGTGATAACCGGTCGGCAGAATGTCGGAGAGACAGGTCAGGTCGCGGATTTTTTCCATCGCCGCGTCGCGGTCCGGGAGTTTCAGCAGGTTGAAGTCGGCATACGGTACCAACACATATTCAGCCTGGCCGCCGACCCAGTCACCCATGTCGACATAACCGTAAGCACCGCCCGGACGCGCCGGGTTGACGGTCAGGCACACGCCGGTGTTTTGCTCTTTACAGCTGCGGCAACGACCGCACGCCACGTTGAACGGCACGGAAACCAGATCACCGACCTTGAGGTTTTCAACATCGCGACCGGCTTCGATCACTTCGCCGGTGATTTCATGGCCCAGTACCAGACCGGTCTGTGCCGTGGTACGGCCGCGTACCATGTGTTGGTCCGAGCCGCAGATGTTGGTCGACACCACACGCAGGATCACACCGTGATCAATGCGTTTGCCTTGTGGGTTTTGCATTTTCGGGAAAGGAATTGTTTGTACTTCGACCTTGCCGCCGCCGAGATACACCACACCACGATTACCAGACATGCTTTCACCTCGCTGTTATTTTTTTAATGGAGCGTTGAATTGATGTTGTCTGTGGTGCCGTCTTCGCAGCACCTCGGTACTAAAGAACCACCGTGCGATTCGCGTTCAAGAACACGCGCCGCTCGATGTGATAACCCACTGCCCTCGCCAACGTCTGGGCCTCGACATCCCGGCCTTTGGCGATCAGGTCTTCGGGGTAGTGGCTGTGATCGACCGCTTCGACGCCCTGGGCAATGATCGGGCCTTCGTCGAGGTCGTTGTTGATGTAATGCGCCGTTGCACCGACCAGTTTCACGCCCTTGTTGTAAGCCTGATGGTAGGGTTTTGCGCCCTTGAAGCCGGGCAGCAATGAGTGATGAATGTTGATCGCCCAACCGTCGAGACGACGGCACAGCTCGGGTGACAACACCTGCATGTAGCGGGCAAGAATCACCAGCTCTGCACCGGACTCCTGAATCACTTGCCAGACCTGACGCTCCTGCGCTGGCTTGTCATTGGGGTCGAGGGCGAAGTGGTAATAAGGAACCTCATGCCAGCGCGCCAGCGGTTCCAGATCCGGGTGGTTGGAGATCACCGCCACCACGTCCATGGACAACTGGCCGATGCGTTGGCGATAGAGCAGATCGTTCAGGCAGTGATCGGCCTTGGAGACCATGATCACCACTTTGGGCCGATAGTTGGGCGCAGTCAGCTCGAAGACCATACCGAAGGCTGCACCGCGTGCGGCCAGGCCCACCCGGAAAGCTTGTTCATCGAAACCCTCCGGCTGACGAAACTCGACGCGGATAAAGAACCGGCTCGACAGTCGATCATCGAAGGAATGGTGCTCGGTGACGTAACAGCTCTGCTCGAACAAATAGCGAGTCACCGCGTCCACCGTGCCTAAAACGCTCGGACAGTCGGCAGTCAGAATCCATGTATCGGGGGCGCGGCTCATCTGGCGGTGACTCCTTGTTGGTACTGTTGAAACCTCTTTGCAGGGACCGACGCTTTCGCGGACAAGTCCGCTCCTACAGGAATTGCGTCAGGCCTTGATGCTCAACCCGTACTCAGCGCTGGCGTCTTGCAACCACAGCCACCAGTAGTCGGAGAACGAGCGGCGGATCAGCAATTCCCAGGTCTCTTCACCCGTGCGGCGAATCACCAATTGCGACTTGGCGAACACCGTGCCGATGGCTTTACCCACCGGGAAGTTGTTCGGGTGCACATCGTAGCTGGTGGATTTCATCAGCAGTTCGCGAACCTTGGGCCCGGTCAGTTCCAGCAGAGTTTGCCCGCCGCTGACGTTGACCACGGCGATGTGCAGCCCATCCAGTGCTGCACGCAGACGCTGTTCGGTCGCCAGCTCTTCGCCACTCGGGACGATCAGCAGCCATTCATCCGGGCCCAGCCATTGCAGTGAGCTGTCGCCGTTGGCAACGACAGTCAGCGCAACCGGCAATTCCATGCCCAGCGCCTTGGCGACACCGGCCACGAACGCCGGGTCTTTGCCGTCGCCACGCAGGGTCAGATGGCCCAGCAGCTTCTTCTCGCGCAAGGTCACGCCAGGGTTGTTGCGGCCTTTGCCAACCAGGCTATTGAGGTCGGCGTGGAACAGCGGCGACTCGGCCTTTTCGCCGGTCGTTGGCCGCTGTTGGTAAACGTTGGCTATGGTCATAGAGCACCTGTCCTGAATTCTGTTGTGTTGCCGAAACACCAATGTGTAGGAGCGGTGAATCGCTAGACGTTCTGCTGCTCACCCTTCGGATCGAAGAACACCGAAGACACGATTTCGGCCTCGATCACGGTGCCATCGACCAACGGTGCGAACACCCGTTCGCCCATGCGTTTCAGGCCGCCTTTGACCACGCCCAGCGCGAACGAATAACCCAGTGAGCCGTTGGTGTAACTGGAGGTCACGTGCCCGACCATGCTCATCGGAATCGACTGTTTGGTGTCGAATACCAACTGCGCCCCTTCAGGCAGCCATTTGGTCGGATCGATCGGTTTCAGACCAACCAGCTGCTTACGTTGATCACGCACACAGTCTTCGCGGTTCATGCCACGCCAGCCGAGCCACGAGAACGGTTTGGTCCGGCCAACACACCAGCCCATGTTCAGGTCGTCAGGGGTCATCGAGCCATCGGTGTCCTGACCGACAATAATGAAACCCTTCTCGGCCCGCAGGACGTGCATGGTTTCAGTGCCGTACGGCGTCAGGTTGTACTGCTTGCCCGCTGCGACGATTTTTTCCAGCACACCCATGGCGTAGTCAGCCTGGATGTTGACCTCGTACGACAGCTCACCGGTAAAGGAGATACGGAACACCCGAGCCGGCACACCACCCACCAGACCTTCTTTCCAGGTCATGAACGGGAAAGCGTCCTTGCCCAGGTCGATGGCCGTGACTTCGCTGAGCAGCTTGCGGCTGTTAGGGCCGGATAAGGTCAGGGTTGCCCAATGGTCAGTGACGGACGTGAAGTACACCTTCAGGTCTGGCCATTCGGTCTGTTGATAGATTTCCAGCCATTGCAGCACGCGTGCAGCGCCACCGGTGGTGGTGGTCATCAGGAAGTGGTTATCGGCGATACAGGCGGTCACGCCATCGTCGAAGACCATCCCGTCTTCTTTACACATCAGGCCGTAACGCGCCTTGCCCACATCGAGCTTGGTCCAGGCGTTGCTGTAGATACGGTTGAGAAACTCACGTGCATCCGGACCTTGAATGTCGATTTTGCCCAGTGTGGAGGCATCGAGCAGGCCAACGCTGGCACGCACGGCTTTGCATTCACGGCTGACGGCAGCGTGCAGGTCTTCGCCATTTTTCGGGAAGTACCAAGGCCGCTTCCACTGGCCGACGTCTTCAAACTCGGCACCGTTCTTAACGTGCCAGGCATGCAGCGCGGTGAAGCGCACCGGCTCGAAAATGTGCCCGCAATGACGACCCGCTACAGCGCCGAAGGTAACGGGCGTGTAGTTCGGGCGGAACATGGTGGTGCCCATGTCGGTGATCGACATCTTCAGCGAACGGGCGGCAATCGCCAGACCGTTGACGTTGCCGAGCTTGCCTTGATCGGTGCCGAAGCCCAGCGCTGTGTAGCGTTTGACGTGCTCGACCGACTCGAAGCCCTCGCGGGTCGCCAGTTCGATGGCGGCAGCGGTGACGTCGTTCTGCAGGTCGACGAATTGCTTCGGCGCCCGTGCGGTGGCTTTTTCATGCGGCACCTGGAACAGTGCCAGAGTCGCTTCTTCATGGCGGGTCAGTGCTTTTGGCAAGACGCCTTCGACCACCCTAAAGCCTGCTTCGTTGGCTGCGCGAGCGCCGCCCTCGAAACCATCGGCCAAGGCATCAGCCAGTCCGTACACACCGTTTATGCCACCGACGCAGACGCGCTTTTGCGGCGCTTCGCCCGGTACGAAACCGAGGATGTCTTCACGCCAGATCGGCTTGCCGCCCAAGTGGGACGCCAAATGCACGATAGGGCTATAGCCGCCAGAGCTGCCTACCAGATCGCAATCGAGCCATTCGCCGGGGCTGGTAACGCGATGGCCTTTGACGTCGATGGCCGCAATGCGGGCAGCGGTTACATGCTTGCTGCCACGCGCTTCGACAACGGCGCTGGAGGTCAGGATACGAATCCCTTTGGCCCGTGCTTCTTCAACCAGTGCGCCACGCGGATTGCTCCGGGCATCAGCGATTGCCACCACTTGCAGGCTGGCATCGAGCCAGTCCAGCGCTACGCGGTAGGCATGATCGTTGTTGGTCGACAGCACCAGTTTTTTGCCAGGCGCCACACCATAACGGCGGACGTAGGTGGAAATGGACCCCGCGAGCATGTTGCCCGGCACATCGTTGTTGCCATACACCAGCGGACGTTCGTGAGTACCGGTCGCCAACACCACGCGCTTGGCGCGAACCCGGTGCATACGCTGACGCACTTGACCAATCGGCGCGCGGTCACCGAGGTGATCGGCCAGACGCTCGTGAATGGTCAGGAAATTATGATCGTGATAGCCGTTCACCGTCGCCCGTGGCAGCAAGGTCACTTCCGGCATTTTTTTCAGCTCGGCCAGCACGGTGGCAACCCACTCGGCCGCCGGTTTGCCATCCAGGCTTTCACGGCTGTCCAGCAGACTGCCGCCAAACTCTTCCTGCTCATCCGCCAGAATCACCCGCGCACCGCTGCGACCGGCAGCCAGGGCTGCGGCCAGGCCAGCAGGGCCGGCGCCGACGATCAGCACGTCGCAGTGCTGGTTCATCGCGTCATAGCTGTCCGGGTCGTTCTCGGTAGGCGAGCGACCAAGGCCCGCCGCCTTACGGATGTACTTCTCGTAGGTCATCCAGAACGATTGTGGGTACATGAAGGTTTTGTAGTAGAAGCCCGGCGGCATCAGCTTGCCACCGACCTTGCCAAGAATCCCCATCACGTCGGTGTTTACGCTCGGCCAGCCGTTGGTGCTGGTAGCGACCAGACCTTGATACAGCGCTTGTTGCGTGGCTCGCACGTTAGGAATCTGGGTCGCTTCAGTGGCACCGATCTGCAACACCGCGTTCGGCTCTTCGGAACCTGCCGCGAAAATCCCGCGAGGACGCGAATACTTGAAGCTGCGGCCAATGATGTCGACGCCATTGGCCAGCAATGCTGCGGCCAGGCTGTCGCCTTCAAAACCTTGATACTGCTGACCGTTGAAGGTGAAATTCAGCACCTTGCTACGGTCGATACGGCCGCCGTTGGGCAGTCGATTATTCTGGCTCATACCTTGTCTCCCGCACGCGTACTGGCGGCTTTAGCCGTGAATTGCGGCTTGGCGCCAATCGGGTAGGTTTCGAGAATCTCGTACGTCACGGTGTCACGCGTGGCGTTGAAGTACTGACGGCAACCGGCAGCGTGATTCCACAGTTCATGGTGCAGCCCACGCGGGTTGTCGCGGAAGAACATGTAATCGCCCCACTGCTCATCGGTGCAGGCGTTCGGGTCCAGCGGACGCGGGATATGAGCCTGGCCCGACGCGTGGAATTCCTCTTCGGAGCGCAGTTCGCCACAGTGAGGACAGAAGATGTGCAACATAGGTATTTCTCCTGTAGTGGGCTTAGTGAGCTACGGCCGCGGCGCCGTGTTCGTCGATCAGCGCACCGTTGTGGAAACGGTCGATGGAGAATGGCTTGGCCAAGGGGTGCATTTCACCTTTGGCGAGACTGGCGGCAAATACGTTGCCCGAGCCCGGCGTGGCCTTGAAGCCACCGGTGCCCCAACCGCAGTTAAAGAACATATTCGGCACGGGTGTTTTGGAAATGATCGGGCAGGCGTCCGGCGTGGTGTCGACGATGCCGCCCCACTGACGGTTCATGCGCACCCGGGACAGGACCGGAAACATCTCGACGATGGCTTGAATAGTATGCTCAATCACCGGGTACGAACCGCGCTGGCCGTAACCGTTGTAGCCGTCGATACCGGCACCAATCACCAGGTCGCCTTTGTCCGACTGGCTGATGTATCCGTGAACCGCGTTGGACATGATCACGCTGTCGATAATCGGTTTGATCGGCTCGGACACCAGCGCTTGCAGCGGATGGGATTCAATCGGCAAGCGGAAGCCGGCCAGTTTCGCCATGTGCCCGGAGTTACCGGCCGTCACCACGCCGACGCGCTTGGCGCCGATGAAGCCTTTGTTGGTCTCGACGCCGATGCACACGCCGTTTTCCTTACGGAAACCGATCACTTCGGTCTGTTGAATCAGGTCGACGCCCAAGGCGTCGGCGGCACGCGCAAAACCCCAGGCCACGGCATCGTGACGAGCTACGCCGCCACGGCGCTGAACCGTCGCGCCAATGATCGGGTAACGGGTGTTTTTCGAGCAATCCAGGTACGGGATTTCTTCCGCGACCTGTTTGGCATTGAGCAACTCGCCATCCACGCCATTGAGGCGGTTGGCGCTGACCCGGCGTTCCGAGTCACGAATGTCTTGCAGGGTGTGGCACAGGTTGTACACGCCGCGTTGAGAGAACATCACGTTGTAGTTGATGTCCTGCGACAGGCCTTCCCACAGTTTCATCGCGTGTTCGTACAGGTGCGCCGACTCATCCCAGAGGTAGTTGGAGCGCACGATGGTGGTGTTGCGTGCGGTATTACCGCCGCCCAGCCAGCCTTTCTCGACCACGGCCACGTTGGTGATGCCGTGCTCCTTGGCCAGGTAATACGCAGTCGCCAAACCATGACCGCCGCCGCCGACGATGACCACGTCGTAGACTTTTTTCGGGGTCGGCGTGCGCCACATGCGCTGCCAGTTTTCGTGGTGGCTGAGAGAGTGCTTGAAGAGGCCGAAGCCTGAGTAATGCTGCATGGGGCTACTCCTGACTCAGCGATAAACCGGGAAATCGGCGCACAGTGCCGCAACCTGGCTGGCGACATTGGCCTCGACATCTGCATCGCCGAGGTTGTCGAGAATGTCACAGACCCAGCCGGCCAGTTCGACACATTGTGGAACTTTGAAACCTCGCGTGGTGACGGCCGGGGTGCCGATACGCAGACCCGAAGTCACGAACGGCGATTGTGGATCGTTCGGTACGGAGTTCTTGTTCACGGTGATGTGCGCACGACCCAAGGCGGCGTCGGCGTCTTTACCGGTGAGGCCCTGACGGATCAGACTGACCAGGAACAGGTGGCAGTCGGTACCGCCGGACACCACGTCGTAACCACGGTCGATGAACACCTTCGCCATCGCCTTTGCGTTATCGATCACTTGTTGCTGATAGACCTTGAACCCTGGCTCCAGCGCTTCCTTGAAACACACGGCCTTGGCCGCGATAACGTGCATCAACGGGCCGCCCTGACCACCAGGGAATACTGCAGAGTTGAGTTTCTTCTCGATCTCTTCGTTGGCTTTGGCCAGGATCAGGCCGCCACGTGGACCGCGCAGGGTTTTATGGGTCGTGGTGGTCACCACGTCGGCGTACGGCAGCGGGTTCGGGTACAGGCCAGCAGCAACCAGACCGGCCACGTGGGCCATATCAACAAACAGATAGGCGCCCACTTTGTCGGCGATGGCGCGGAAGCGTGGGAAATCCAGGGTTTTCGAGTAGGCCGAGAAACCGGCAATGATCATTTTTGGCTTGCATTCAACGGCGATGCGCTCGACTTCGTCGTAATCGATCAAGCCGGTGGCGGTGTCGATGCCATATTGCACAGCGTTGTACAGTTTGCCGGAGAAGCTGACTTTGGCGCCGTGGGTCAGGTGACCGCCGTGGGCCAGGCTCATGCCCAGCACGGTGTCGCCCGCTTGCAGCAGGGCCAGATAGACAGCGGCGTTGGCCTGGCTGCCGGAGTGCGGCTGGACGTTCGCGTAATCGGCGCCGAACAGCTGTTTGGCGCGATCAATGGCCAACTGCTCGACCTTGTCCACATGCTCGCAACCACCGTAGTAGCGCTTGCCCGGATAGCCTTCTGCGTATTTATTGGTCAGGCCGCTGCCCTGGGCTTCCATCACGCGTTTGCTGGTGTAGTTTTCCGAAGCGATCAGCTCGATGTGGTCTTCCTGGCGTTGCTCTTCAGCATTCATCGCCGCCAACAGTACATCGTCATAGCCTTGGATTTTGTCTTGCTTGCTGAACATCGCGGTTCTCCCAGCGGCGGCGCTGCGCCTGACTTATCGATAGGGCGTGTAGAGTGCCCTTTGGATGCGATGTTAGGTCCGACGCAGAGAGGCCAAATGCCTATGGGCGCCACGCAAAGGTGCGTTTACGACATGGCTTGGCGCGCAGAGATAATTGGTAGCTGGGAAAGGCCCTGTTATGGGGCTTGGCGGGAGGTTTATGTTGTCTCAACCGACGCCTTCGCGAAAGAAGCCGGCGCGATCTGACCGATAGAACGCATTCACCCCGCCACCCAAAACCTGACCCCGACCAACAGCAAAAAATGCACGGGGTAGATCGCATACGCCCAGCGCCGCATTGGCCAGACCGCGACAGTCAGCCGGGTCTTCAGCAGTGCCAATCCGACCAGCGGCGCCATCAGGCACACCGCAATGCCCTGTATCGACACACTGTCGCCCCACCGCGCCGCCGCGAACATCTCTGGCCAGGCGTTGCTCGCCAGACACACCAGCCCCGGCAATAGTGCCCCGTACCATGGCCCGCGCAGCACCCACAAAAATGCCAGCGGCAGCGCGACGCCAAAAAAGCCGAACATCAGCTGCGCCTGGAAAACCGCCGCCACCAGCAACACCACGCCCGCCAGACACAACGCCCACGGCGTACGGTCGCGCCAACCCTGCGCCAGCAACAGCCCCAACCCCAGCGTCGGCAACACGTTCAAGGTGTCTGCGTGAAGCATGAACAACCGGTAAGGCAGCTCCGCCAGCCCGGCGAACACCAGCAGCCAGGCCAGATAGCGCCATTCAACGCCCTCAACCTGTCCAGCCCCGCCACGCGCCAGATTGGCGGCGATTGCCAAGCAAAACCACGGAAACGCAAATCGCCCCGGCACATACAGGAAGTCCACCGACCAGCCGACGTAACGCAGGTGATCGAGCACCATGCTCAGCATCGCCAGCCACTTGAGCAGGTCCAGCGCAGCGTCTCGCCCGGTGGTTATCGGATGCTTCAGCAACGACCTCATAAGGCTCCATGCACGTGATGAAAAAAGCGGGAAACAGAACAACGCATGACCCGCGCCAACAATCATGGTTAAAGTGCGACCTTATTCGATCACAGGGAATCGGCCATGACAGATAAAAGCCAGCAGTTTGCCAGCGACAACTATTCCGGGATCTGCCCCGAAGCCTGGGCCGCCATGGAACAGGCAAACCACGGCCATCAGCGCGCCTATGGTGACGATGAGTGGACCGCTCGCGCCTCTGATCATTTTCGCAAACTGTTCGAAACCGACTGCGAAGTCTTTTTCGCCTTCAACGGTACCGCAGCCAACTCTCTGGCGCTGTCGTCGTTGTGCCAGAGTTACCACAGCGTTATCTGCTCGGAAACCGCCCACGTCGAAACCGATGAATGCGGCGCACCGGAGTTTTTCTCCAACGGCTCCAAGCTGCTGACCGCCCGCAGCGAAAACGGCAAGCTGACCCCAGAATCGATTCGTGAAGTCGCACTCAAACGTCAGGACATTCACTACCCAAAACCTCGGGTCGTGACCCTGACTCAGGCGACGGAAGTCGGCAGTGTCTATCAGCCCGAAGAGCTCAAGGCCATCAGCGCCACCTGCAAGGAACTGGGCCTCAATCTGCACATGGACGGCGCGCGTTTCGCCAATGCCTGCGCCTACCTCAATTGCTCCCCGGCAGAACTGACTTGGAAATCCGGGATCGATGTGCTGTGCTTCGGCGGCACTAAAAATGGCATGGCGGTGGGCGAGGCGATTCTGTTCTTCAACCATAAACTGGCTGAAGACTTTGACTACCGCTGCAAACAGGCTGGGCAACTGGCCTCGAAAATGCGCTTTCTCTCAGCGCCGTGGGTCGGGCTGCTGGAGAACGATGCCTGGCTCAAACATGCACGCCACGCCAACCACTGCGCGCAATTGCTCAGCGAACTGGTGAAGGACATCCCTGGCGTAGAGCTGATGTTCCCGGTGCAGGCCAACGGCGTATTCCTGCAACTGTCGGAACCGGCGATCAAGGCGTTGACCCATAAAGGCTGGCGCTTCTATACCTTTATCGGCAACGGCGGCGCGCGCTTCATGTGCTCATGGGACACCGAAGAAGACCGCGTGCGCGAGTTGGCAGCGGATATCCGAACGGTGATGCAGGCGGGATAAAGCCGGTCTTCTGGATGGGATACTGCGCGGTCGCGTAGCAAATACGGCACTTGCAGGAGCGCGCTTGCCCGCGCGCCTGCAAAATAATCGTTTTTGTATTTGCCAGCTCAATTCAACCCTGAGCCAGGGTCTTGGAGATGACTTCAACCGTGGCGCTGACCTGCTCTTGATAACGGTTGAGGTCCATCTTGTGCTGGCGTTTGAGTTCTACCTGCTGCGAACACAGGTTCAACGCCGCCAATACCAGCAATTTATCGCCGATCAGGCTTGGGTATTTCTTTTTGGTGTCAGCCAGGGCGGCCTTGAGCATGACCGCCGCATCCAGCAAGGCCTGCTCTTCCCCCAGGGGGGCCTTGATCGAATAGTCGTTGCCCAGAATAGAGACGACCTTCACTGCATGACTATCGCTACTCATGCGCTGACAGGGTTGACGCTAGTGGCACGCTGAACCAATGCCTGAATACGGGCAGCGGTAGCGCCCTGTTTTTCTTCCTGCTCCAGCAGACTCAATTGCAGGCTGTCGTTGTCATCCTTGACCTGGACCAGCTCGGCACTCAATTGCGCGTTCGCGGCGTGAAGGGTCTGATTCTGCTGCACAAGGTCACTGACCAGTTGTTCCAATTGACTCAGGGATGCTTCCAACATTTTGATTTCTCGAGCAAATTTCAAAGGGCGCACACGATAAAGAAAAGTCACTGCACACGCCAGGCTTATCAAGGCGTTCACGCCTTTGATTCCTCGCCGATGCGCTTCTTTTCAAGAGTTGCCGATGTAAACGCATAGGAATGTTACTGACTGCATTTTCCTTGTGGGGTTCCTGCTGCTCGTCGGACCAAGCCGTCTGCGACAAATACGGACAAGTTCGCCAGCAATGCTCAAGACTTTAGTCTTATGTCCGATAGGTGATGCAAGCCACACTTTTTTGCCTTACCCGCATGGAACGCGCCCTCATCGGAACCCCTTATGTCCCTTCGCAATATGAACATCGCTCCCCGTGCGTTTCTCGGGTTTGCCCTGATTGGCAGCCTGATGCTAATCCTTGGCATCTTCGCCCTGACGCAGATGAGCAAGATCCGTGCGGCTGGCATGGCGATCGAGCAGAACAGCTTGCCCAGCATCAAGGCCCTTGATGAGTTCACCCAACTGACACTGCGTCTGCGCGTCCTGTCTTACCGCTTGCTGATCAATCGCGAGCCCGACGTTCAACAGAAAACCATTGAGTTGTTTCAGCTAAGAAACGAGCAGATTCGCGCCGCACAAAACATCTACGAGAAGCTGATCGTCCGTTCGGAGGAACGTACTGCGTATGACCAATACGTGCAAAAGCTCGCCGAGTACCGCCAGCTTGAAGAGAGAATCAAGACGCTGTCGCGCAACAACCAGGTTGATGAACTGCGTTCAATACTCAACGCGGACCTGCTGAGCAACTCGGAACAAATGAATGCCGTACTGAGCAAACTGGTCGATATCAATACCCGTCAGTTGAGCGAAAGCAACAAAGAAACGAGCGACCAGTACAGCATGGCATTCGATCTTCTGGTCGGGATCCTGATTGTCTCTACCCTCCTCACCGTCCTCTTCGCCTGGCTCCTGACCACCAGCATCACCCTGCCCATCTCCCAGGCCTTGGCCGCCGCCGAAGACATCGCCGAGGGTAATCTGACACGCCCGATCAAAGTCAATGGCAGTGATGAAGCCGGCCGCCTGCTGGCTGCCATGGAAAAAATGCAGGGAAAACTGCGCGATACCCTGCAACGGATTTCCGGCTCGGCCACTCAGCTCGCATCCGCAGCCGAAGAACTGAACGCCGTCACCGACGAAAGCGCGCGCGGACTCTCGCAACAGAACAAGGAAATCGAGCAGGCCGCAACGGCCGTCAATCAAATGACCAGCGCCGTGGAAGAAGTCGCGCGCAATGCCGTGAGCACTTCCGATGCCTCGAAAAGCGCGACCACCTCAGCGGGCGATGGCCGGGAACTGGTGATGGAAACGGTCGGTGCTATCGAGCGGATGAGCGGTGACGTGCAAAGCACCGCCGAGCTGATTGGTAATCTGGCCAACGAGTCGCGGGATATCGGCAAGGTACTTGATGTGATTCGTGGTCTGGCGGATCAGACCAACTTGCTGGCCCTCAACGCGGCCATTGAAGCGGCACGTGCCGGTGAAGCGGGTCGTGGGTTCGCGGTGGTTGCCGACGAAGTTCGCGCCCTGGCGCATCGCACCCAACAGTCGACCAGCGAAATCGAGCGGATGGTAGGCAGCATTCAGGGTGGCACCGAACAGGCTGTCAACTCGATGCGCAACAGCACCGAGCGGGCTGAATCGACGCTGAACATCGCCAAAGGCGCGGGCATGGCGCTGGATACCATCAATCAGGCCATCGTGCAGATCAACGAGCGCAATCTGGTAATCGCCAGCGCCGCCGAGGAGCAGGCACAAGTCGCCCGCGAAGTGGACCGTAATCTGGTGAACATCCGTGACCTGTCGGTGCAATCGGCGACGGGTGCCAATCAGACCAGCGCCGCCAGCAACGAATTGTCTCGCCTGGCGGTCGACCTAAACAGCATGGTTGCGCGGTTTAGTCTGTAAACGCTACACCATCATCGGCAGGCGTCAGCTTGTTGGCGAACGGCCTGATGCGGTGTGCCTGACACACCGCATCAGTAATCGATCCGCACATCACCTTTAGGCACACTGCAGCACGACAGGATATAACCCTCGGCCACGTCTTCATCGGTGATGCCGCCGTTGTGCTCCATCTCTACTTCCCCGCCCAGCTTCAACACCTTGCAGGTCCCGCAGATGCCCATGCCGCAGGCTTTTGGAATCATCAGGCCAAGCTTGGCGGCAGCAGCGTGTACGGTTTCGCCCGGACCGACGCGGATGCTCTTGCCGGTCGAAATGAACTCCACTTGATGCAGGTCCGCCAGATCGATCTCAGGGGCGTCGGCCGCTTGCTCGGCTTGTTCCACCGCATCGGCGCGGGCTTCAGGCGGCGTCGCGCCGAACGACTCTTCATGGTACTGATCCATGTTGAAGCCATTGGCTTCGAGCAGGCGTTTGATGGCGTTCATGTAAGGCGTCGGTCCGCAGCAGAACACCTCGCGCTCAAGAAAATCCGGCACCATCAATTCGAGCATTTTCTGGTTCAGGTAACCGCGATAACCGGCCCATGGTTCGCCGAGGCCATGCTTCTCGCACACCAGGTGCAGGCTGAAGTTGTCGATTCGCGACGCCATGTGCTCCAGCTCGCGGTGGTAAATGATGTCTTTGGGCGAGCGGGCGCTGTGGACAAAAACCATGTCGACATTGGCGTTAGTGTCGTAAAACCAGCGCGCCATGGACATGACTGGCGTGATACCGACACCGCCGCTGAGGTAGAGAATTTTCGGGTTGGGGAAATCGATGGCGTTGAACAAACCCACCGGCCCGTGCACCGCCAGCTCCTGGCCTTCATGCAGAGTGTCGTGCAGCCAGTTCGAGACCTTGCCGCCGGGCACACGCTTGATGGTGATAGAGAAGCTGTACGGCACGGAGGGCGAGCTGGAGATGGTGTACGAGCGCATCACTGACTCGCCGTCGATTTCCAGCTCCAGGGTGACGAACTGACCCGGCTTGAAAAAGAACAAAATCGGCTGGTCGGCCATGAAACAGAAGGTGCGCACGTCCCAGGTTTCCTGGATCACCTTGACGACACGAACCAGGTGGCGGCCATTGGCCCAGGTCTGGGTATTTACCGGGCTGAGGAAACTGTTAGACATGCTCATCTCCACGGCCGACTGTCGGCCTTATGTTGAGGATTCTGCGTAAGCCGCAGATTGCCCACTTGCCTATCTGCGACATTGACGTACTTATCGCGACCAGCCCCTAACGACCGGGGTTCACGCGTCGGAAACGGATTCGGCCATGTCGCCCATGGATAAGGTTCGGTCAGCGCCGGACCCCACACTCGGCTCTAAGTATCCATGCCCGCTTTGCAATGAAAAGCGTAACCATGAGCATGAACGGCAAAAGAACCGTCGCCTTACGTGCAACTGACCTAAAGAACCTTATTAGCCACATTCGCCGACCGTTGAAACCGGTCATGAGGACTTGAAAGATGGACGTCACCGCAACCTTGAGCTTGGGCGATCCGCTGGAATCTGCACGTAAGGCCACCGCCGAAATGCTGCAGAACCGCGAACGCACGTTTTCGCTGCCGCAGCCTTTCTACAGTGACGAGCGGCTGTTTGAAATCGACATGCAGGAAATCTTTCAAAAAGAGTGGCTGGTCGCGGGCATGACCTGCGAGATTCCGACCAAGGGCAATTACCTGACCCTGCAAATCGGCAAGAACCCTATCATCGTCCTTCGGGGTCCTGACGGTCAGATCAACGCGTTTCACAACGTCTGCCGCCATCGTGGCTCGCGTCTGTGCACCGGGGAAAAAGGCAAGGTCGCCAAGCTGGTGTGCCCGTATCACCAGTGGACCTACGAGCTGAACGGTCGCCTGTTATTCGCGGGCAGCGAGATGGGCGCCGACTTCGATATGAAGCAGTACGGCCTCAAGCCGGTGAACGTAAAAACCGCAGGGGGTTACATCTTCATCAGCCTGGCGGAAAACCCACCAGCCATCGATGAGTTCCTGGCGACGCTCACTCATTACATGGAACCGTACGACATGGAGAACACCAAGGTGGCGGTGCAAACCACCTTGATGGAAAAAGCCAACTGGAAGCTGGTGCTGGAAAACAACCGCGAGTGTTACCACTGCAATGCATCGCACCCGGAACTGTTGAAAACCCTGCTGGAATGGGACGACGTCACCGACCCGCGTGCCGACCAGGCCTTCAAGGATCACGTGGCCGCGTCTGCCGCTGCCTGGGAAGCCGAGAAGATTCCCTACGCTCACGCCAGCTTCGGCCTGCGTAACCGCATCGTGCGCATGCCGCTGCTCAAAGGCACGGTGTCGATGACCATGGATGGTAAGCAAGGCTGCAAGAAACTCATGGGCCGGATCAAAAACCCGGACCTGGGCTCGATGCGCATTCTGCACTTGCCGCATTCCTGGAACCACTGCATGGGCGATCACATCATCGTCTTCACCGTGTGGCCGATCAGCGCACAGGAAACCATGGTCAGCACCAAATGGCTGGTGCACAAGGATGCGGTTGAAGGCGTCGATTACGACCCGGCCAATATGCGCAAGGTGTGGGACGCTACCAACGACCAGGACCGTCGTCTGGCAGAAGAAAACCAGCGAGGGATCAACTCCACGGCTTATCAGCCAGGCCCGTACTCCAAGACGTACGAGTTCGGCGTGGTCAACTTCATCGACTGGTACAGCGAACGCCTGCTGAGCAACCTCGGCGCAGAGCCGGCAACGTACCTGAAGGGTGTGCCAGTCAGTCACGAGTAAGGGGAGATGGCGCGGTGTGTCCGTCACACTGCGCCGTCAATGAACTCGCGCCTACAGGTGATTAATTTTTAACCAATACCTGCCAACACCAACCCCGCCGCCCTTCCTGGCCTTCCGCCAACAACTTATCCACAGACCCACCCACAGCAATTGTGGGCAAGTCGAATTTTGCCTGTGGAAAAACCCAAGAAAAACCGTGACTTATCAGGAAGTACCCTTTCAGGGCACTATTGATTGTTTTTTGATCATGTCGCGCAAAGCCACGTTGATAGTGGCCTGCAAAGGACCGTGAACATGTTATCCACAGAAGCGCCAACAGAGATTGTGGGCAAGTATTTTGATACCGCGCCAGCTTGCTTGCGAAAGCTATTTAACGAACACGCCTTATTCAATCAGCTGCTTAATTAAATTGCAGGAGCGAGCTTGCTCGCGATAGATCGCGAGGCGGTCCGAAGACACTGAACTCAGTTTCAGTCTGAAAATGCATTCACTGGTTTACGACCGCTGTACGGCAGCACGCCTCCTCCAAGAGCTACTTACACGAAGTCCCTGGCTGTTTTTGTGCTGTTTTTCCTGACTCGGCGTATGTTGTTGTCGAGTTTCATCGGTGTGCTGGTGTTTTTTGCAGCCAATGGCTCTTTGCTGGCGTGTGAATGATCGTGAAGGAGAAGAACGATGACAGTCAGGGTTTTGATCTTGCCGGGCCTGTTCAATTCGGGTGAAGCACATTGGCAGCCACAGTGGGAGCGGCAGTTTTCAGGCCTGCACAGGGTCGAGCAGCAAGACTGGGAAACGCCAACCGCGAAGGATTGGGTGGAGCGCTTAAATCAGGAAATTGCTGCTGCCGACGGGGAGGTCGTGCTGGTGGCCCACAGCCTGGCTTGTACCTTGATCACCCGCTGGGCGCAGCAGTATCCCGAGGCGCACAAGGTTCGTGGCGCATTGCTGGTGGCTCCGAGTGATACCGAGGCGGATAGCTATCCGTCAGGCACATCGGGATTTGTGCCGATGTCGACGCAATGCCTGCCTTTTCCAACGATCATGGTGGCGAGTACGGATGATCCGTATGTCACCCAGGAGCGGGCCAAGGCTTTCAGCCAGGCCTGGGGCAGTGAACTGGTCCGGGTGGAAAATGCCGGCCATATCAACGGCCAAACCGGGTATGGGCCCTGGCCCGAGGGCGTTGAGTTGCTGTTCAAACTCACGGGAGATCCGCAGTTCCAGCTTAAGTAGCTCGGGCCATGCAGGCCAGACATTCGCCCCCCCCCCCCGGCTGCAACGCCGGGGCGTGATATCCGGAGTAATCATCCAGAAGTCGCAGTGGTACTTCCTGCGCACCTACCGCACCACGCCTTCCTCAATCAACAACTTCAAAATCGCCTCGGCGCCTTCTTTGGCGCCGAGGCCTTTGAGTACTTGCCCACCGCCACCGCTGGCCTTGGCTGTTGCGGCTTTCATGCGGTCAGCGCCGCTTTTGCCTTTGATCACTTTCAGACGTTTTGGCCTTGGTTTGGCGGGTTGCAGTGATGACGCTGCGAGCAGTTCGTCCACCACCACTTCAACCTGATCAGCCGCAAGCACGCCGCGCTGTGCAGGCCCGTAGGCACTCTGCCGGGACTTGGGCGCGGCGTTATCCACAGTCGCGAGAAACGGCAGGCGGACCTTCAGACGACGACGTTGACCGCGTGGCAGCGCTTGCAGCACATGGGCCACGCCGTTATCCAGCGATTCGACCTGCGCCAATCCGACCACCAGCGGCCAGCCCAGTTTTTCCGCCAACAGAAACGGCAACATGCCCGAGCCTTCACCGGTTTCCGCCTGGCTGCCGGTGAGCACCACTTGAACATTGGCTTCGCGCAGATAATCGATCAGCGCTGGCAAGGCATCCGCGCCTGGGGGCTGCTCCAGTACATGCAGTTCGTCCAGGCCCATGCCCAAGTAAGCCCGCAGCGCAGGCTCGTCGACATTGCCCGCGTGCAGCACGTGCAAGTTGTCCCCAGCCAGTTGCAGGCCCAGTTCGACAGCGCGCGCATCTTGTTCGGCGCGGCGTGGACGGCCGGACGTCGGGTGCGCACCGATGGACACCAGGCTGATGATGTGAATTGCACTGTTATCCACAGGGGCCTTCGAATTATGCAGCATCGCGTTTCCCCTCATTGCGGTAAGCCTCAACGGCAACAATCAGTGCCTTGAGTATGTCCGCGCTTTCACCGATCACCGACAGGTCAGCACGTTTGATCATGTCGCACCCCGGATCGAGGTTGATCGCCACCACCTTGTCGCAGGCACCAATGCCTTGCAGATGCTGGATCGCGCCGGAGATACCGACAGCCACATACACCCGAGCTGTGACCCAAGTACCACTGGCGCCGACCTGACGATCACGCGCCATGTAGCCATCGTCCACCGCCACACGGGATGCGCCTTCGGTGGCGCCCAATGCCGCTGCAGTTCGGTGAAACAAATCCCAATCTTTCACGCCATTGCCACCCGAGAAGATGAACTCCGCTTCAGCCATGGGGACGGCTGCCGGGTCCACCGCCACTGCGCCGAGGTCTTCGATACGCGACAGACTGCGAGCGACGGCTGTGGATAACTCCACCGGCAAGGCTTCGTGAAGGGTTTCACTGACTGGCTCGGCGCATTCGACGGCGGCCAGAATCAAGCGAGCCAATGGACGGGCCAAGTCTTCACGACCCGCACCCGCGCGGCCGATGCACTGCTCGTCAGTCACCTGCCAGACCCGTGTTGCCGGACGTTCGCCCAGGCTTGCGGCAAAACGTCGACCCAGCTCACCGCCACCGCTGCGGCTGTCAGGCAGCAGCCAATGACGCGGATTGAACTGGTTATCCACAGCCCGTAGACCCTGAACACGCTGTTCCGGTGAATAACCGCTGAACTCGCTGCCGTCGAGCAGCAACAGACGGTCGACGCCGGCGGTGGCAAACGCAGTTTCCTTGTGCTCGCCGAATACCACGGCCAGCACTGCACCGTCGTTGCCGGCCAATTGACGAGCCTGGCCCAACACGTCGCGGTCGTGACTGCTCAAGCGGCCGCCGACCATGTCCGGTGCGACGCAAATGTAGAACGCCGGTTGCGCGATGACATGCAGCGGCAACTGCACGTCGGCCGCAGCAGAACGTTTGACTGCACCGCCCTGCTGCGCGCCGCTGCGGTCGATCCGCTTGATACCATTAGGGCCAATGAAACCCACGTTGTGCACATCTTTGCGCACGATGCCGTTGGGCCCCATCCAGCGGGTTTGCGCGGGTTGCATGGCCGCGTGCAGCGGGTGCAGGCGGTTACGGGCGATCCATTCGGCGCGGGGGTCGCGGCGGATAATGTCGCTCATCAATTCACCTCCGCAGGTTGGCGTTTAACAGGTGTCGGTTTGCTGGTGACGACGTCTTCCAGCAACGCATCGGCGACCAGTTCAGCAATGTCTTTGATCAGTGGCCGAGGCTCGACCACCCCTTCAAGCATCGCCGTACATTGCGGGCAACCCACAGCCACCAGCTCGGCGCCGGTTTCGCGGATGTCTTCCATGCGCATGTCGGGAATCCGCTGCTTGCCAGGAATGTCGGTGATCGGCGCGCCGCCACCTCCGCCGCAGCAACGGGAGCGAAAACCGGAACGCTGCATTTCCTTGATCTCGATACCCAGTGCACGCAATACCTCACGCGGCGCCTCGTATTCGCCGTTGTAACGACCGAGGTAGCACGGGTCGTGATACGTCACGCTGGAGCCTTTGTGTTGGCCAAGGTTCAACGCACCCGCCTGGATCAACTCGGCCATGTAGGTGCTGTGGTGCTGCACTTGATAGTTGCCATCAAAAGCACCGTACTCGTTTTTCAGCACATGGAAGCTGTGCGGATCGCAGGTGACAATACGCTTGAAAGCGTACTTGGACAGGGTCTGGATGTTGCGTTTGGCAAGCATCTGAAACGTCGCTTCATCGCCCAAACGGCGAGCCACGTCGCCACTGTCGCGCTCTTCGAGACCCAACACCGCGAAGTCGACATTGGCGGCTTTCAGTACTTTGACGAAGGCGCGCAAGGTCCGCTGATTACGCATGTCGAACGCGCCGTCGCCGACCCAGAACAGCACGTCGGCGGTCTTCTTCTCGCTTAGCAGATTGAGGTTTAGGTCGGCCGCCCAGTTCATCCGGTCACCCGGCGCAAAGCCGCCTGGGTTGTCCGTGGCGATCAGGTTGTCCAGCACTTCGGCGCCCTTGTTCGGCGTCGCACCTTTTTCCAGGGTCAGGAAACGGCGCATGTCGACGATGGCGTCAACGTGCTCGATCATCATCGGGCATTCTTCGACGCAGGCGCGGCAGGTGGTGCAAGACCACAGGGTTTCGGCGTCCACCAGACCGTTGACGATCGGTTGATGGGCATTGCCGCCGTGTTCGCCGATCGGTTTGCCCCTGCCGTCAAGAGATGGATACGGGCTCCCCGCGAACTTGGCATCGGTGCCGCCAGCCAAGCCGACCACCATGTCTTGAATCAGTTTTTTCGGGTTCAGCGGCTGGCCGGCAGCGAACGCCGGGCAGGCGGCTTCGCATTTGCCGCACTGCACACAGGCGTCGAAGCCCAGCAGTTGGTTCCAGGTGAAATCCTCGGGCTTTTCCACGCCCAAAGGTGCGCTGCGGTCACTCAAGTCCAGCGGTTTCAAACCGGTGGAACGGCCGCCACCAAAGCGCTCGGCGCGACGGTGCCAGGCCAGGTGCAAAGCGCCGGCAAAGGCGTGCTTCATCGGCCCGCCCCAAGTCATGCCGAAGAACATTTCCGTCAAGCTCAAGGCCACGGCCACGCCCAGCAGCACGACGAGAACCCAACCGCCAAAGTGCTCCGGCAGGATGCCCGCCACTGGCAGGGTCACCAGAAAGAAGCTGACGGAAAAGGCCATCAGGCTTTTCGGCAGGCGCATCCATGGACCTTTCGACAGCCGCGCAGGCGGATTGAGCCGGCGCAGTGCCATGAAAATTGCGCCGACAAACATGATCGCCGACGCCAACAGCAAGGCGTAGCCGAGGATCCGGTTATGCAAGCCGAAGCCGTGTACCAGGATCGCCAGTACGGCCGCCAAGACAAAACCGCCCGCCGTCGCAACGTGGGTGTTGGCGATGTATTTATCCCGTGCCACGACGTGGTGCAGATCGACCATATAGCGCTTGGGCATGGCCAGCAGACCGCCGAGCAAGTCGACCTTGGCCGCCCGGCCTTGGCGCCACAGCAGCATCCGCCGCACTGCGCCCAACACGGCCAGGGCCAGGGCGACGAACAACAGGATGGGAAGAAGGGTGTTCAACATGTGGAGCTCCCACCGGGAAAGCGGAGAAACGCATTTACCGTAGGAGTGAACGTGTTCGCGATAAGGCCGGGGCGGCCTTCAGGCGTTCATCAAATGAACAAATCCTTTTTGGCCGCTCCGCGCCCAATCGCGAACACGTTCACTCCTACAGAGGTATTGATTTAAAAATCCTTACACAACCGCAATGCGTCGTAGATCGCCGCATGGATGTTGCGCTGGGCCACGCAGTCGCCGATGCGGAACAGCAAGTAACCTTCGCCCGGCTGACTCAGCGAAGGTTGCGGCTGGATAGCGAACAACGCTTCGATGTCGATCTGGCCCTTGTTACGCGAGGCCTCTTTCAGCGCGTAGTAGATTTCTTCGTCTGGACGCACGCCGTTCTCGATCACCACTTGGTCGATCACCCGCTCCTCTTTGGCGCCGGTGTACTCGTTCTCCAGCACCGCGACCAACTTGTCACCCTCGCGATAGACCTTCTCCAGCATCAGGTCGCCGGTCATGATCACTTCTTTGGGGTACATGCTGCGGTAGTACGTCGGGAACGATGTTCCGCCAATGGCCACGCCCGGTTTGATGTCGTCAGTGACAATCTCGACCTGACTGCCTTTGTCCGCGAGGAAGTCGGCAACCGACATCCCGGTGAACTCACAGATGGTGTCGTAGACCAGCACGTTCTTGCCCGGCGCAACTTTGCCGTCGAGGATGTCCCAACTGCTGACCACCAGGCCTTCATCCGCGCCCCAATGTTCATTCTGTTCCAGGAACGGGTGACCGCCGTTTGCCAGCACGACCACGTCCGGACGCAAGTCCAGGATGGTTGCAGGGTCGGCCGCAGTCCCCAGACGCACGTCGACTTTCAAGCGCGCCAATTCCAGCTGGAACCAGCGGGTGATACCGGCGATCTGATCGCGCTGCGGCGCTTTCGATGCGGTAGTGATCTGCCCGCCGAGCACGTCTTTTTTCTCGAACAACGTCACATCATGCCCACGCTCGGCAGCCACGCGTGCGGCTTCCAGGCCTGCAGGACCTGCACCGACCACCACCACTTTGCGTTTCACGCCGGTGGATTTTTCGATGATGTGCGGCACGCCCATGTACTCACGGGAGGTCGCGGCGTTCTGGATGCATAGCACATCCAGCCCTTGGTACTGACGGTCGATGCAGTAGTTGGCACCCACGCATTGCTTGATCTGATCGACCTGGCCCATTTTGATCTTGGCGATCAGGTGCGGGTCCGCGATGTGCGCACGGGTCATGCCGACCATGTCGACGTAGCCGCCTTCCAGAATCCGTGTCGCCTGGTTCGGGTCCTTGATGTTCTGCGCGTGCAGGACCGGGGCCTTGACCACTTCTTTGATACCGGCGGCCAAATGCAGGAACGGCTCCGGTGGATAACTCATGTTGGGGATAACGTTGGCCAGGGTGTTGTGGGTGTCACACCCCGAACCGACCACACCGATAAAGTCGAGCATGCCGGTGTCGTCGTAGTACTTGGCGATCTGCTTCATGTCCTCATGGCTCAGGCCATCGGGATGGAATTCATCGCCGCACAGACGAATGCCGACGCAGAAATCCGGACCGACTTCCTTGCGCACAGCCTTGAGCACTTCCAGACCGAAACGCATGCGGTTTTCGAAACTGCCGCCCCACTCATCGGTGCGTTTGTTAACCCGAGGGCTCCAGAACTGATCGATCATGTGCTGGTGCACGGCGGACAGTTCGACGCCATCCAGGCCACCGGCCTTGGCCCGCCCGGCAGCGCTGGCGTAGTTGCCGATCACGCGCCAGATTTCTTCCGGCTCGATGGTTTTGCAGGTCGCGCGGTGTACCGGCTCACGAATGCCGGACGGTGACAGCAGGGTCGGCCAATGGTCGCCGTCCCAGCGCGAACGACGACCCATGTGAGTAATCTGAATCATGATCTTGGCGCCATGCTTGTGCATGGCATCCGCCAGGTTCTGGAAATGCGGGATGATCTTGTCGGTGGCCAGGTTGACCGATTTCCACCAGCCTTGCGGGCTGTCGATGGCCACGCTGGAGGACCCGCCACAAATGGCCAGGCCGATGCCGCCCTTGGCTTTCTCCTCGTAATACTTCACGTACCGGTCAGTGGTCATGCCGCCATCGGTGGCATAAACCTCGGCGTGTGCGGTACTGAGTACGCGGTTGCGGATGGTCAGTTTGCCGATCTGGATAGGCTGGAACATTGCTTCGAAAGCCATGACGGAAACCTCGACTTACAACGGTTTGACGATGAACAGGCCATCGTCGTGGCCTTCTTCAGAACCACCGTAAACCTGCTCGGCCACAGTGCGGATCGGACTGCCTTTGGCGGCCAGGATTTGATCCATGGCACCCGCGAACCAGCCGGTGAACATATAATCGACCTTGCGCCCGACCTTGCCGTACACATAGACGAAGCACGAGTGCTCCAGGCGGATGCTGGCGGTGCCTTTTTCCAGGTCAATGGCTTCGATCTTGAACAGCCCCCAGCCGCGTTGCGACAAACGCTTCATGTAGTGTTCGAACACCGCGACGCCTTCCAGGCCGTGGCATTCAGCTTCTTTCTCGCACCAGTGCCAGGCCGATTTGTAACCCGCCTTGTAGAGAATTTCGGCGTAGGCGTCAGCGCCCAACACTTCTTCGATGCCCATGTGGTTGTTGACGAAAAAGTGACGTGGCACGTAGAGCATCGGCAACGCATCAGACGTCCAGACACCGGTTTCGCTGTCGACTTCGATAGGCAGTTGCGGGGCGATTTTAGCCATGGGGTAACACTCCAGAAATTCGGGTTGCGCCCACTGCGCGGATGGCAGTGGGGTCAGCTATTCAATGCAGATACGGTGTGAGCGTTACTCGCCCCAAACATCCTTGAGGACGCTTACCCAGTTCTCGCCCATGATTTTGCGCACGACGCGCTCGGGGTGGCCGCGTTTGAGCAGGGTTTCGGTCAGGTTGGGGAACTCACCCACGGTACGAATACCCAGCGGGTTGATGATCTTGCCGAAGCTGGTCAGACGCCGCGCGTAGCCCTTGTCGTGGGTCAGGTATTCGAAGAAGTCCTGACCGTGACCCTGTGTGAAGTCAGTGCCGATACCGATGGCGTCTTCACCGACAATGTTCATCACATATTCGATGGCTTCGGCGTAGTCGTCGATGGTCGAATCGATACCCTTGGCGAGGAACGGCGCAAACATGGTCACGCCGACAAAACCGCCATGGTCAGCGATGAACTTCAGTTCTTCATCGGACTTGTTGCGCGGATGTTCTTTCAAGCCGGACGGCAGGCAATGCGAGTAGCAGACCGGTTTTTTCGATTCGAGGATGACTTCTTCGGAGGTTTTTGAACCCACGTGAGACAGGTCGCACATGACACCGACGCGGTTCATTTCGGCAACGATCTCGCGACCGAAGCCCGACAGGCCGCCGTCACGTTCGTAACAGCCGGTGCCGACCAGGTTTTGCGTGTTGTAGCACATCTGCACAATGCCAACGCCGAGCTGCTTGAAGATCTCGACGTAGCCAATCTGGTCTTCATAAGCGTGGGCGTTCTGGAAACCGAAGAGGATGCCGGTCTTGCCTTGTTCTTTAGCCTTGCGGATATCCGCCGTGGTACGCACGGGGATGACCAGGTCACTGTTTTCACGCATCAGCTTCTGGCTGGTGCAGATGCTGTTGATGGTCGCCTGGAAACCTTCCCACACCGACACGGTGCAGTTGGCTGCGGTCAGGCCGCCTTTGCGCATGTCTTCGAACAGCTCACGGTTCCACTTGGCAATGATCAGCCCGTCAATAACGATGCTGTCGGCGTGCAATTCGGCTGGGCTCATCAGGCTGTCCCCTCTGGGTGATTCATGCGCCGAATCGTCTGCCGGCGCTTTGGGGCCAGCATATGCCTGAGGGTTGAGCGAGCCGGGTGCAAAAACGACAGGGGGTTTGCCGAAAGCGTCAAGAAACGACAAAGGGTAAGCGCCGTCTACATAGATAGACCATTGGGCCTCTATTCTTTACGCGGCGGCTGGGGGAAAATCCTTGGCGATTGCTCTGAACAACCGGCGAGGATGTTGCAAATGAGGTCAATGTTATTGGTGCTGGCAGTGCTGGCAACCGGTGCTCAAGCCGAAGACAGCACCCCCTGCGACAACGTGGAAACCACCCAGCAGAGCTTCGAGTGCTCAGCCTTCAACAAAACCACCTCCCAGCACGAGCTGGACAGCGCTTATAAAGACCTGGTCGACCGGATCAGCTCTCAGTACGCCAACCACCCGGCGCAGCTGAACGACTACCTCGCCAAAATAAAAAATGCCCAACAAATCTGGACCAAACTGCGCGAGGCTGACTGCGCGGTACAAACCTTCCTGAGCGAAAAAGGCAGCCAGACCCTAGAAATCGGGCAAAACGATTGCTTCTCGCAGATGAGCGATCAACGGTCGGAGTATTTGCAGTCGATCGGGATGGAGTGAAGCAGCGCCTGATAGTGATTCACGCATTCGTCCGCTGTCGATCCTCTCTCGGGCAGCGCGCAAACCGCGCGCGGTAACTGCGAGTGAAATACGATGGCGATTCAAAGCCGCAGGCCAGGCTGACTTCCAGCACACTCATGTCGGTCTGGCGCAGCAGTTGCCGCGCCTTCTCCAGGCGCAGCCCGAGATAGAAATTGCTCGGTGTGTCTTTCAAATGCAGGCGAAAAAGGCGCTCCAGCTGGCGGCGGGTGACCTGGATGCCTTCTGCCAGGTCCAGGGTGCTGAGCGGTGGCTCAGTGTGCTGCTCCATTTCGCCAATCACCTGCACCAGCTTTTTGTTGTTGATACCGTAACGCGTGGCGATCTGCATGCGTTGGTGGTCTTTGCGTGGGCGAATCCGGCCGAGCACGAACTGTTCCGAGACCTGAATCGCCAGTTCCGGCCCGTGGGCCTGGCCGATCAGGTCGAGCATCATGTCGATGGACGCCGTGCCGCCTGCGGACGTGATGCGGCGACGGTCGATTTCAAACAACTCCTGAGTCACTGCCAGCTGTGGATAAGACTCCTTGAACGCCCCCAGCGCCTCCCAATGCAGGGTCAGACGATGGCCGTCGAGCAGGCCTGCCTGCGCCAGGATAAAACTGCCGGTGTCGATGCCACCAAGGGTCACGCCTTCGTGGTCGAGTCGACGCAGCCAGTGCTCCAGTGCCGGGGTGCAGAATTTCAGCGGCTCAAAGCCAGCCACCACCCACAACGTCGTGCCTTTCTTCAGCGGCTCCAGCGCGGCATCGGCGTTGACCGACATGCCATTACTGGCAACCACCGCCCCGCCATCGACACTCAGCACATGCCAGCGATACAGCTCGCCACCGAAGCGATTGGCGACGCGCAGCGGCTCGACGGCCGAGACGAAGCCCATCACCGAGAACCCTGGCATGAGCAAAAAGTAATAGTCCTGGGACATCGGCGGTACTCGCGGGGTCAGCATCACTCACCACATACGCCAGTTGAATGAGGACAGCAAGAGAACAAGTCGCTACTGTGCAAGAGCGCGTCGCCGCTGTGCGTTTTCCAGGGGCTGCGGCTGCGTAACGTTGCATCACGGCGCGCAGACGTCGGAACCCCACAATAACGACTGCCGAGGGAATCCATCATGAAACGACTGATCAGCTGTTGTTTGCTGGCACTCACCGGAACCACCTTCATCGCCAACAGCGCCAGTGCAGCTGAAGCGGCAACCTGTCAGAACGTACGCCTGGGCGTGGTCAACTGGACCGACGTTATGGCTACCAGCGCCATGACCCAGGTTCTGCTCGATGGCCTGGGCTACAAGACCAAACAGACCAGCGCCTCACAGCAAATCATCTTCGCCGGTATCCGCGATCAGCGCCTGGACATGTTCCTCGGCTACTGGGACCCGTTGATGACCCAGACCATCACCCCGTTCGTGGAAAAAAATCAGGTGCGCATCCTGCCTGAACCCAGCCTCAAAGACGCTCGCGCGACCCTCGCCGTTCCAACCTACCTCGCCGACAAGGGCCTGAAAACCTTTGCCGACATCGCCAAGTTCAAGAAAGAACTGGGCGGCAAAATCTACGGCATCGAGCCCGGATCGGGCGCCAACACCCAGATCAAGGAAATGATCGCCAAGAACCAGTTTGGCCTCGGCGACTTCCAGTTGGTGGAATCAGGCGAAGCCGGAATGTTGTCGGCAGTCACCCGGGCGGTCAATCGCAACGAAGCCATCGTGTTCTTCGGGTGGGCGCCGCACCCAATGAACGTCAACCAGAAAATGACCTACCTCACCGGCAGTGATAACGCCCTCGGCCCGAATGAAGGCGAGGCCAAAGTCTGGACCGTTACCGCACCGGATTACGCCCAGCGTTGCCCGAACGTCGACAAGCTGCTGACCAACCTGAGTTTCACCGCTGAAGACGAGAGTCGGATGATGCAGCCGTTGCTCAACCACAAAGACGCGCTTGAATCAGCCCGGCAATGGCTCAAAGACCATCCGCAAGACCTCAAGCGCTGGCTCGCTGGGGTGAAAACCTTTGACGGCAAAGACGCCGCTGAAAACCTGAAACTTAGCAGCAACCCGTAGCGTATCCGAACCACCGATCCGCAGCCTGAACAGGCTGCGGAAGGGATCACCACACTCTAAAAACCGCCTGTAAGGAACCTGAAATGAACCATGACGTCATCATCACCTGCGCACTGACCGGTGCTGGCGACACTACCGGGAAGAGCCATCTGGTCCCGGTCACTCCCAAACAAATCGCTGCCGCCGCCGTTGAAGCCGCCAAAGCCGGGGCGACCGTGGTCCATTGCCATGTACGCAACCCTGACACCGGCAAGTTCAGCCGCGACGTGGCCCTGTACCGTGAAGTGATGGAGCGCATTCGCGAAGCCGACGTCGACATCATCGTCAACCTCACCGCCGGCATGGGTGGCGACCTAGAGATTGGCGCAGGCGAGAACCCGATGGAGTTCGGTCCGAACACCGACCTGATCGGCCCGCTGAGTCGCTTGGCACACGTCGAAGCACTGCTGCCGGAAATCTGCACCCTCGATTGCGGCACCCTGAACTTTGGCGATGGCGACACCATCTACGTGTCCACCCCGGCCCAACTGCGCGCTGGCGCCAAACGCATTCAAGAGCTGGGCGTGAAAGCCGAGCTGGAAATTTTCGACACCGGTCACCTGTGGTTCGCCAAGCAGATGATCAAGGAAGGTCTGCTCGACGACCCACTGTTCCAGCTGTGCATGGGCATCCCGTGGGGCGCGCCTGCTGACACCACAACCATGAAAGCCATGGTCGATAACCTGCCGGAAAACGCCGTGTGGGCAGCCTTTGGTATCGGCCGCATGCAGATGCCGATGGCAGCCCAGGCCGTGCTGCTCGGCGGCAACGTGCGTGTGGGTCTGGAAGACAACATCTGGCTTGATCGCGGCGTGCTGGCCAGCAATGGCGCACTGGTCGAACGCGCCTCGGAAATCCTCATCCGCTTGGGCGCCCGGGTTCTGACCCCTGCTGAAGGCCGGGTCAAGATGGGCCTCAAGAAACGCGGCTAACGACACCCCGAACTGTAGGAGCTGACTTGTCACTACGCGTCCCGCTGCGAAGACCATTCAGCGCGGTGTATCTGATAGACCGTGTCGTCTGGCATTCGCAGACAAGCCAGCTACAAAAGCGACTTTTTTCAGGAATTTTCGATGACTTTTATCACTGACATCAAAATCTTCGCTGCGCTCGGTAGCGGTGTTATCGGCAGCGGTTGGGTTTCCCGCGCACTGGCTCACGGCCTGGACGTGATCGCCTGGGACCCGGCGCCCGGCGCTGAGGAGGCCCTGCGCAAACGCGTGGCCAATGCCTGGTCCGCCCTGGAAAAACAGGGCCTAGCCCCTGGGGCGTCGCAAAGTCGCCTGCGCTTTGTCGCGACGATTGAAGAATGCGTGCGTGACGCCGACTTTATTCAAGAAAGCGCCCCCGAGCGTCTCGACCTGAAGCTGGACCTGCACAGCAAGATCAGCGCCGCAGCCAAGCCCAATGCCTTGATCGGCTCCAGCACCTCGGGTCTGTTGCCCAGCGAATTTTACGAAAGCGCCATCCACCCAGAACGCTGCGTGGTCGGTCACCCATTCAACCCGGTCTACCTGCTGCCTCTGGTTGAAGTGGTCGGTGGCAAACACACGGCCCCCGAGGCCGTACAAGCGGCGATCAAGGTGTATGAATCCCTGGGCATGCGGCCGCTGCATGTGCGTAAGGAAGTGCCGGGCTTTATCGCCGACCGTCTGCTTGAAGCGCTGTGGCGCGAGGCCTTGCACCTGGTCAACGACGGGGTGGCCACCACCGGCGAAATCGACGATGCGATCCGCTTTGGCGCAGGCCTGCGCTGGTCGTTCATGGGCACCTTCCTCACCTACACCCTGGCAGGTGGCGATGCTGGCATGCGCCACTTCATGGCGCAATTCGGCCCGGCGCTGCAACTGCCGTGGACTTATTTGCCGGCCCCCGAACTGACCGACAAGCTGATCGACGATGTGGTCGACGGCACCACCGACCAGCTCGGCAGCCACAGTATTTCAGCCCTGGAACGCTATCGCGATGACTGCCTGCTGGCCGTACTTGACGCGGTGAAAACCACTAAAGCCAAGCATGGAATGGCGTTTAGCGAGTAGCCCGCTCCTACAGGGAATTCATTCCAGATAAAAATTGATGAGACTGCCATGCCAACACTCACCACCTACACAACCCCAGTCCTCGCCGACTGGGTCGATTACAACGGGCATCTGCGCGATGCGTTCTATCTGCTGATTTTCAGCTACGCCACGGACGCTTTCATGGACCATTTGGGCCTGGACAGCGACAACCGCGAAGCCAGCGGTCACTCGTTGTTCACCCTCGAATGCCATCTCAATTATCTGCATGAAGTGAAGCAGGGTGAAGAGGTCGAAGTCCGCACTCAAGTCATCGGCCACGACCGTAAACGCGTGCACCTCTACCACAGCCTGCACAAACCCGGCAGCGACGAACTCTTGGCCGCCAACGAACAAATGCTGTTGCACGTCGACCTGGCGGGCCCACGCTCGGCACCGTTCAGCGAGCCGGTATTGAACACCCTGCTGGCCTTGGTCGAAACCCAAAAAGACCTGCCGCGGCCCGCCTACATCGGCCGCGTGATTGGTTTGCCCGTCTGACCCTCTGCCGCCACCTACGACAATAGAAAAGGAGATCGCCATTAACACTCCCGCCGTCGCCGACTTTCGCAATTACCCGTTGATCAGCGCGTTGACCGCCGTACAACCCTTGGCGGACAGGTTGCACGTGCAATGGGCCGATGGGCGGCTCAGCCCCTTTCATCATCAATGGCTGCGGGATAACTGCCCGTGCCCTGAATGCGTGTACAACGTGACCCGTGAGCAGGTGCTGGAAATCGTCGATGTCGCTGAAGACCTGGTGCCCAACACCAGTCTGATCGACGCCCAGGGTTGCCTGTGGGTGGAATGGCAAGACGGCCATCAAAGCCGCTTCGATCCTGGCTGGCTG
This sequence comes from Pseudomonas sp. GG8, assembly GCF_052976945.1. Taxonomy (NCBI): domain Bacteria; kingdom Pseudomonadati; phylum Pseudomonadota; class Gammaproteobacteria; order Pseudomonadales; family Pseudomonadaceae; genus Pseudomonas; species Pseudomonas sp. GG8. The sequence continues at coordinate 5,529,981 of NZ_JBRIIP010000001.1, read as the reverse complement.
CGTGCCCATGCTTACGACGAGGCGTCGCGCGCCGAGCGGTTCGAGGCCACACCGAAAAGCCAACTGTGGACCGCCAACCTGCAACTGCCGGTGTTCGAATATCACGCGATCATGGAGGACCCGAAGGCGCTGCTTCAGTGGCTGCTGGCGCTGCGTGATATCGGCCTGACGCAGGTGCGCGGCGTGCCCACGGAACCTGGCTCATTGGCGCAAATCGCCAAGCGGATTTCGTTTATCCGCGAGAGTAATTTCGGCGTGCTGTTCAATGTGCAATCAAAAGCCGATGCCGACAGCAACGCCTACACCGCCTTCAACCTACCGTTACACAGCGACCTACCAACCCGCGAGCTGCAACCGGGGTTGCAATTTCTGCATTGTCTGGTGAATGACGCGGTGGGCGGCGAAAGTGTGTTCGTCGACGGCTTCGCGATTGCCAATGCCCTGCGCCATGAAGACCCGGAAGCGTTTCGCAGCCTGTGCGAGATTCCGCTGGAGTTTCGCAACAAGGATCGCCACAGCGACTACCGGTGCCTCGCGCCGATCATTGCATTGGACACCTTGGGCCAGGTCCGTGAAATCCGCATGGCAAACTTCCTGCGCGGCCCGTTCGATGCGCCTGCAGAGCAGATGCCCGCACTGTATCGGGCCTATCGACGCTTTATCGCCATGACCCGCGAAGCGCGCTTTCGAGTGAGTGCGCGGCTGAGCCCCGGCGACATGTGGTGCTTCGACAATCGCCGCACCCTTCACGCCCGTAATGCGTTCGACCCGGCAACCGGGGCGCGGCACTTCCAGGGTTGCTACATAGACCGCGATGAACTGCTGTCGCGCATTCGGGTATTGCAACGGTAGATGCAGCGCTGCTACAGGTAACTTGAGGTATAAAAAAACCCGCATCGCTGCGGGTTTTTCAATCAACTCAAACTCAGTTGACCTTGGCGTTCAACTCGCCTTTGGCATAACGCAGGTACATTTTTTCCAGCGACATCGGCTTGATCTTCGATGCCTGACCAGCAGTACCGAACGCTTCGTAACGCGCGATGCAGATGTCACGCATGGCAACGATGGTTTCGCCGAAGAATTTACGTGGGTCAAATTCGCTCGGGTTGGTGGCCATCAGGCGACGCATCGCACCGGTGGACGCCAGACGCAGGTCGGTGTCGATGTTGACCTTGCGCACGCCGTACTTGATGCCTTCGACGATTTCTTCGACGGGTACACCGTAGGTCTCTTTAATGTCGCCGCCGTATTGGTTGATGATTTTCAACCATTCTTGCGGGACCGAAGACGAACCGTGCATCACCAAGTGGGTGTTGGGGATGCGCTTGTGGATTTCTTTGATGCGTTCAATCGCCAAGGTGTCGCCGGTAGGCGGCTTGGTGAACTTGTACGCGCCGTGGCTGGTACCGATGGCGATAGCCAGGGCATCGACCTGAGTCCTTTTGACGAAGTCAGCGGCTTCTTCCGGGTCGGTCAACAGTTGGCTGTGATCAAGCACGCCTTCTGCACCCACGCCGTCTTCTTCGCCAGCCATACCGGTTTCCAGGGAACCCAGGCAACCCAACTCGCCTTCGACCGATACGCCGCAGGCATGCGCCATGGCCACGGTTTGCTGAGTTACGCGTACGTTGTACTCGTAATCAGTCGGGGTCTTGCCGTCTTCGGCAAGGGAGCCATCCATCATGACCGAGCTGAAACCCAACTGGATCGAGCGCTGGCAGATATCAGGGCTGGTGCCGTGATCCTGGTGCATGACCACCGGGATGTGCGGGAATTCTTCGATGGCGGCGAGGATCAAGTGACGCAGGAACGGAGCACCGGCGTATTTGCGGGCGCCGGCCGAAGCCTGAACGATCACCGGGGAATCGGTCTTGTCGGCCGCTTCCATAATGGCGCGCATCTGTTCCAGGTTGTTGACGTTGAAAGCTGGGACGCCGTAGCCGAACTCGGCTGCGTGGTCCAACATCTGGCGCATGCTGATAAGTGCCATTTTAGGTTTCTCTCCCGGTTGGGTCGTTAATCGTGCAAGCCTGCCTTAACGGCGGCTGCTATTCAAATTTTGCGCATCGGACAATGGCCGAGCGCGCTCAACAGGCAGTCGCAAACATACTCAGCGCCGAACTAGGGAGCCTTGCAAGCGCGACCGATCAAATCATTGGTGGCGACCCAGTACACCAGGCCTTCCTCACCCTTTATGTGAAACGCCAAGACACCGTCGCTGTACAACTCCCCGGAAGCGCCAGGCTCAGGCTTCAAACGATAGACCTGATCTTTGCCACCCAGGCGAACATCGACTTGAGTCTTGGTACTGTCGGTGAAATGCCATAGCACTTCGGCCTGACTGTCACACACCCAACGGGTCCACGCGCTCTGTTGTTCCGGTGCATTCATACTGGCGCATCCGCCCAGCACTGCAAATGTCGCAAGGGCGATTAAGCCTTTCATTACTTCTCCTGGCCACCCCATGAAGCTCGGCAAGTGCCAATCACTTCGGTCGATCAGGGGCGGTTTTGTTCCTGATTGCATCATCGTAGGCTCAATCGCACCCCAAGCCTCAAGGACAGCCTGCCTTTACCTCAGCAGGCATGACCTCATACTTGTCCAGTACATCCGGGCCGCCGCGCTTATAGATGATCGGCACGGTTTCCGCCTGCCAGTCAGCTTCGTAACAGCTTGCCCGAGGTGCCTTGGGCGCGGCTTTTGCGTCTTCAGCGCCGGGCTCACTGGCACACCCGGCCATCAGACCGGCAATGACAAACAGTGGTAACCGCTTGACCATGTAAATCCCCTTCACCCACACCGGACGCTCAGGCCTTGGCCCGCTGCTCCAATACTTCAACCGCGGGCAGGACTTTGCCTTCGACGAACTCAAGGAAAGCGCCGCCACCGGTAGAAATGTAGGAGATTTTATCCGCTACGCCATATTTATCGATGGCCGCCAGCGTATCGCCACCGCCCGCAATGGAAAATGCATCGCTAGCCGCAATAGCCTTGGCCAACGTCTTGGTGCCTTCGCCGAATTGATCGAACTCGAACACGCCAACCGGACCGTTCCACAGGATAGTCTTCGACGATTTCAACAAGTCGGCGAAGTGCCCTGCAGTTTGCGGACCGATATCCAGAATCATGTCGTCGTCAGCCACGTCAGCGATCAGTTTGACCGTCGCTACAGCGTTTTCGGCGAATTCCTTGGCCACTACCACATCCACCGGCAGCGGCACGCTGACTTTGGCGGCGATGGCGCGGGCGGTGTCCAGCAGATCAGGCTCGTACAGCGATTTGCCGACATTGTGCCCGGCCGCTGCGAGGAAGGTGTTGGCGATGCCGCCACCGACGATCAACTGGTTGCAGATCTGGCTCAGGCTGTTAAGCACATCCAGTTTAGTGGAGACCTTGGAGCCCGCGACGATAGCCGCCATTGGCTGGGCCGGAGCGCCAAGGGCTTTGCCCAATGCATCCAGCTCGGCAGCCAGCAACGGGCCGGCACACGCGACTTTGGCGAACTTGCTGACGCCGTGGGTCGAGCCCTCGGCGCGGTGAGCTGTACCGAAAGCGTCCATCACGAATACATCGCACAGGGCAGCGTATTTTTGCGCCAGCTCGTCGGTGTTTTTCTTCTCGCCCTTATTGAAGCGCACGTTCTCGAATAGCACGATGTCGCCCGCCTTGATCTCGACACCGTTCAGGTAGTCGGCAATCAGCGGTACGTCACGACCCAACGCCTTGCTCAGGTAGTCGGCAACGGGTTTGAGGCTGTTTTCAGCGGAGAACTCGCCCTCGGTCGGACGGCCCAAATGCGAGCAGACCATGACGGCGGCGCCCTTTTCCAGCGCCAGTTTGATGGTCGGCAGCGAAGCAAGAATCCGCGCATCGCTGGTTACCACACCGTCCTTGATCGGGACGTTAAGGTCTTCACGGATCAATACACGCTTACCTTGCAGATCGAGGTCGGTCATCTTCAACACGGTCATGAGGCTGTCCCTGGTTTACTGTTGTGTGTGAGCAACGCGCAGATAGTGATCGGCGACGTCGAGCATTCGATTGGCAAAACCCCATTCGTTGTCGAACCAGGCCAGCAGGTTCACCAGCCGTGGGCCGGAAACGCGTGTCTGACTGGCATCGACAATCGCCGAATGAGGGTCATGATTGAAATCACAGCTGGCATGCGGCAGTTCGGTATACGCCAACAACCCTTTGAGCGGGCCGCTGGTGGCGGCGTCGCGAAGTATCCGGTTGATCTCGGCGGCATCGGTATCACGCGCTGTCTGCAGGGTGATATCGAGGCAAGAGACGTTAACCGTTGGCACACGCACTGCTTTGGCCTGAATTCGCCCGGCAAGTTCCGGCAAAAGCCGTTCGATGCCGCGCGCCAGACCAGTGGACACCGGAATAATCGACTGAAAGGCCGAACGCGTACGGCGCAGGTCTTCGTGATGATAGGCGTCGATCACCGGTTGGTCGTTCATCGCCGAGTGGATGGTGGTGATGGAAATGTATTCCAGGCCGATGGCCTGATCGAGCAAACGCAACAGCGGCACACTGCAATTAGTGGTGCAGGAAGCATTGGACACCAGCAATTCGGTGCCCGTCAGTTTGTCCTGATTGATGCCATACACGATGGTGGCATCAACATCCGCTTCGCTGGCCATCGGTTGCGAGAACAACACGCGGGGGGCGCCTGCGTCGAGAAAGCGCTGGCCATCTTCCCGTGTGTTGTAAGCACCCGAGCATTCAAGCACCAGATCGACGCCTAGCCCAGCCCAATCGATCCCTTCAGGGGTTGCGCTGCGCAGCACCTTGATGCCGTGCTCGTTGATGTACAAGTAGTCGTCTTCGACCCGCACTTCGCCAGGAAAGCGACCGTGGGTTGAGTCAAAGCGCGTGAGGTATTCGAGACTGGCTATGTCTGCCAGATCGTTCAATGCAACCACTTCAAACCCGGCTTTCGCCCCTCGCTCACACAGCGCGCGCAAGACGCAACGACCGATACGGCCGTAGCCGTTGAGAGCAACTTTATACAGGCGTGGCTGAGGCATGGGGTTCTCGCTGGCAGGTGTTAAAACCTGTAGGAGCGCGCTTGCCCGCGATAAGGCCGGAACGGCCTTCCGATGCAAGACAACATCGTGTGACTGCTGCGCAGCCAATCGCGGGCAAGCGCGCTCCTACAAGGGGAACGCATTACTGCTTAGTCTTCAAGCAGCTCTTCAGCCGTACCCAGGATGTTTTCCAGGGTGAAACCGAACTCTTCGAACAAGGCCGGCGCAGGTGCCGACTCGCCGAAGGTGGTCATGCCGATGACCCGACCTTCCAGACCAACGTATTTGTACCAGTAGTCCGCGTGAGCGGCTTCGATGGCGATACGCGCGCTGACTTGCAACGGCAGAACCGTTTGCTTGTACATCGCATCCTGGGCATCGAAGACGCTGGTGCACGGCATGGAAACCACGCGCACGTTACGGCCTTGTGCAGTCAGTTTCTCGTAAGCCAGTACCGCCAGGCCCACTTCGGAACCGGTGGAGATCAGGATCAGCTCAGGCTCACCCACACAGTCGCGCAGCACGTAACCGCCACGGGCGATTTCCGCCACTTGAATGGCATTGCGGGATTGGTGAGTCAGGTTCTGACGAGAGAACACCAGGGCCGATGGACCGTCGTTACGCTCAATCGCGTATTTCCAGGCCACTGCCGACTCCACAGCATCTGCCGGGCGCCAAGTATCGAGGTTCGGCGTGCCACGCAGGCTGGCCAGTTGCTCGATCGGCTGGTGCGTCGGACCGTCTTCGCCCAGACCGATGGAGTCGTGGGTGTAGACGAACAGCACGCGTTTTTTCATCAGCGAAGCCATGCGCACTGCGTTGCGCGCGTATTCCATGAAAATCAGGAAGGTCGCGCCGTACGGTACGAAACCGCCATGCAGGGCGATACCGTTCATGATCGCGCTCATGCCGAATTCGCGAACGCCGTAATGCAGGTAGTTACCGCTGAAATCTTCAGCCGTGAGGCTCTTGCAGCCTTTCCAGATAGTCAGGTTGGAGCCTGCCAGGTCAGCCGAACCGCCAAGGAACTCAGGCAGCAGCGGACCGAAGGCATTCAATGCGTTCTGGCTGGCTTTACGGCTGGCGATGGTTTCGCCCTTGGCATCGACTTCGGCGATGTAGGCATCGGCCTTTTCGGCAAAATCAGCCGGCAGCTCGCCACTCATGCGACGGATCAATTCGTTGGCCAGTTCCGGGTGTTCGGCGGAGTAGGCAGCAAAACGTTGATCCCACTCGGCTTCTACAGCAAGACCCGCTTCCTTGGCGTCCCACTCGGCGTAGATATCCGCCGGAATTTCAAAAGGGCCGTAATTCCATTTCAGCGCGGCACGGGTCAGCGCAATTTCCGCGTCGCCCAGTGGAGCGCCGTGGCAGTCTTCCTTGCCTTGCTTGTTTGGCGAGCCGAAACCAATGGTGGTCTTGCAGCAGATCAGCGTGGGTTGCGCGCTTTTACGTGCTGTTTCGATGGCGATCTTGATTTCTTCGGCATCGTGGCCGTCGACATTACGGATCACTTGCCAGTTGTAGGCTTCGAAACGCTTCGGCGTATCGTCGGTGAACCAGCCTTCGACTTCGCCATCGATGGAAATGCCGTTGTCATCGTAGAACGCGATCAGTTTGCCCAGACCCAAGGTACCGGCCAGCGAGCCGACTTCGTGGGAAATGCCTTCCATCATGCAGCCATCACCCAGGAACACGTAGGTGTGGTGATCGACGATATTGTGGCCCGGACGGTTGAACTGCTCGGCCAGCACTTTTTCAGCGATGGCAAAACCGACGGCATTGGCCAAGCCCTGCCCCAAAGGACCGGTGGTTGTCTCGACGCCAGGGGTGTAGCCATATTCAGGGTGACCCGGCGTACGGCTGTGCAACTGACGGAAATTTTTCAGGTCGTCGATGGACAGGTCGTAACCGGTCAGGTGCAGCAGCGAGTAAACCAGCATCGAGCCGTGGCCGTTGGACATGATGAAGCGGTCACGGTCGGCGAACGATGGATTGCTCGGGTTGTGTTTGAGGTAATCACGCCAAAGCACCTCGGCGATATCCGCCATGCCCATAGGGGCACCGGGATGGCCGCTGTTGGCTTTTTGCACGGCATCCATGCTGAGGGCACGAATGGCGTTGGCACGCTCACGACGGCTGGGCATCGCTGATCTCCTGGAACTGAAAGGATGGGATCGGAAAAAAGGTGAGCATTTTCCCTCAGGCATTGCTTCGGGGCAATGACAGATAGTCGTTGGAAGGCCTTTTTCCTGCGCTGTCCTCGTTATTACACGGCCAAACCGGATATTCCTCAGACACAAACCTGTCTGGCGCGTTCACTCGGTGCCGAATGCGCATGACGGACACCACCCATCGACCAATATCAAAACTTTTTGATATTGGTCTTGCGAGACGAACAATCGCTCTCTAGACTGCCAGCCCTATGAACCTTCGCGTGCCTGCAATCCGCCATGATGACAGCGACGATCTGGCTGCCTTGTGCAAAGCCGGAGGCGATCCGCTGCGACTCAATGTGCTGCGCGCGCTGGCCAACGATTCGTTCGGGGTCCTGGAACTGGCGCAGATTTTCGCCATCGGTCAATCCGGCATGAGCCACCATTTAAAGGTGCTGTCTCAGGCCGAGCTGGTAGCGACGCGCCGCGAAGGCAATGCGATTTTTTACCGTCGCGCCCTGCCCCATACCGAACAACCGGGCGGCAGGCTGCACGCGGCACTGCTCGACGAAGTCGATAACCTGGCCTTGCCCGGCGATGTCCAGGCGCGCATTGGTCTGGTGCACCGGCAACGGGCGACCGCCAGTCAGGACTTCTTCGCGCGGGTCGCGGAAAAATTTCGTGCCCAGCAGGATTTGATCGCGGGTCTGGCGCAATATCGCGAGAGCCTGCTATCACTTCTGGACACGCTGAGTTTCAGCCGCGACGCCACTGCGGTGGAAGTCGGCCCAGGCGATGGTGGTTTTCTACCGGAACTGGCGCGGCGCTTTCGCCACGTCACCGCGCTGGACAACAGCCCGGCGATGCTGGAACTGGCCCGCCAGGTCTGCGAGCGCGAAGCGCTGGGCAATGTCGAGCTGCAACTGGCTGACGCCTTGGTCAACGCCACTGTGCGCGCCGACTGCGTCGTATTGAATATGGTGCTTCATCATTTTGCTGCACCGGCCGAAGCACTTAAACAGCTGGCTCACCTGGTGCAACCAGGCGGTAGTCTGTTGGTGACAGAGTTGTGTAGCCACGACCAGAGTTGGGCCAAGGAGGCCTGCGGCGATCTCTGGTTGGGTTTTGAACAGGATGATCTGGCCCGTTGGGCCACTGCTGCGGGACTCGTTCCCGGGGAAAGCCTCTATATAGGGCTACGTAATGGTTTCCAGATCCAGGTTCGCCACTTTCAGCGACCGGCTGGCAACACTCACCATCGGTAAATTCAGGAAACCCGTCGATATGAGCGAATACTCACTTTTCACCTCCGAATCCGTGTCCGAAGGACATCCGGACAAAATCGCCGACCAGATTTCCGATGCGGTTCTGGACGCCATTATTGCCGAAGACAAGTTTGCCCGCGTCGCCTGCGAAACGCTGGTCAAAACCGGCGTAGCGATCATCGCGGGTGAAGTGACCACGTCGGCCTGGGTCGACCTGGAAGACATCGTCCGTAACGTTATTCTCGATATCGGCTACAACAGCTCCGACGTCGGCTTTGACGGCGCGACGTGCGGCGTGATGAACATCATCGGCAAGCAGTCGGTGGACATCGCCCAAGGCGTTGACCGCAGCAAGCCTGAAGATCAGGGCGCTGGCGATCAGGGCCTGATGTTCGGCTACGCCAGCAACGAAACCGACGTGCTGATGCCTGCGCCGATCACCTTCTCCCACGCACTGGTAAAGCGTCAGGCCGAAGCCCGCAAATCCGGCCTGCTGCCATGGCTGCGCCCGGATGCCAAATCCCAGGTTACTTGCCGTTATGAACACGGCAAGGTCGTGGGCATCGACGCGATCGTGCTCTCCACCCAGCACAATCCTGAAGTGTCCTACAAAGACCTGCGCGAAGGCGTGATGGAGCTGATCGTCAAACACGTGCTACCAGCCGAGCTGCTGCACAAAGACACTCAGTTCCACATCAACCCTACCGGCAACTTCATTATCGGTGGCCCCGTGGGCGACTGCGGCCTGACCGGTCGCAAGATCATCGTCGACACCTACGGCGGCATGGCCCGTCACGGCGGTGGCGCGTTCTCCGGCAAGGATCCATCTAAGGTTGACCGTTCCGCAGCGTACGCGGGTCGTTATGTGGCGAAGAACATCGTCGCCGCAGGCTTGGCTGAGCGTTGCGAGATCCAGGTGTCCTACGCCATCGGCGTTGCACAACCGACCTCGATTTCGTTGAACACGTTCGGCACCGGCAAGTTGCCAGACTCGAAGATTATCGCCCTGGTGCGTGAACACTTCGACCTGCGCCCTTACGCAATCACCACCATGCTCGACCTGCTGCACCCGATGTACCAGGCCACTGCTGCCTACGGCCACTTCGGTCGTACGCCAGTAGAAATGACTGTTGGCGATGACACCTTCACCGCCTTCACCTGGGAACGCACCGACCGCGCCGACGCCCTGCGCATCGCTGCCGGTTTGTAATAGCGCCAGCGTTTCAAGTTAAAAACAGCCCCCGTCGACGTTGGTCGGCGGGGGCTTTTTTGTGTCCGCTGGAAATCCCTCCGCCATCGCGGGCACTGCAAAATCCGGTAACCAGTCAATGCTCTTCCCCCCCAACCTAGCAACTAGCCTCATAAGCAAACCCCAAGCAAGGATGCTTCGATGCTGCCCGTTCTGCGTGTATTGACCAGTGCTGTTTTCGCGCTCGCCTCGTTAACCGTCAACGCCGACACCTGCCCCGACTGGCCGCCCGCCAAGGTCCGCACCGAAATAGTTGCTCTGCAACAACACATTGCCCAATGGGATGACAGCTATCACCGCCAGGGAGTTTCTCTGATCGCGGATGAGCTTTATGACCAGTCTCGCGCACGCCTGTCGCTGTGGCGTGGGTGCTTTGCTCAGAAGGCGCCTGACGACAATCCGCTGAAAACAGCGGCCGGTCCGCTCGTTCATCCCATACCCCATACCGGGCTGAGCAAACTGCGCAACGAACGCGCAGTCCAAGCCTGGCTCAAGGACCGTGAGGACGTGTGGATTCAGCCCAAGGTCGACGGAGTCGCGGTCACGCTGGTGTATGAAAGCGGCCAGTTGAAGCAGGTCATTAGCCGAGGCGATGGGCTCACAGGACAGGACTGGACCCACAACGCACGCCAGTTACCCGCCATCGCGCAGCACCTGCCCTGGCGGGAAAGTCTGGTGCTGCAAGGCGAGTTGTACTGGCGGCTGGCAGACCACGTGCAAGCCGACGGCGGCAGCCTGAACGCGCGCAGCAAGGTCGCCGGGTTGCTGGCACGCAAGACCATTACCCCGGACGAGGCGGCAAATGTAGGCCTGTTCGTCTGGGACTGGCCAAGCGGGCCGGAGCACCTGACCGAACGCCTCGACGGATTGAGTGCCATGGGGTTCACCGACAGTGCGCTCTATAGCAAGCCCCTGCAAAACTTCGCTCAAGCGCAGCAATGGCGCGAGCACTGGTACCGCAATGCGCTGCCCTTCGCCACCGATGGAGTGGTCATGCGCCAGAGCCAGCGACCCTCTGCACAACGTTGGCAAGCCAAGGCGCCCTACTGGATCGCAGCCTGGAAATACCCCTACGCCCAAGTGATCGCGAACGTGCGCAAGGTCAACTTCAACATCGGGCGCAGCGGCCGAATCACGCCGGTTCTGGACGTGGACCCGGTGCGTCTGGATGATCGGAACGTCAAGCGGATCAATGTCGGGTCCCTGGTACGCTGGCAAAAAATGGACATCCGCCCCGGCGACCAGATCGCAATCAGTCTGGCAGGATTGACCATCCCACGCCTGGACAGCGTGGTGTCACGCAGCGTTGAACGGGCTGAGTTCAACGTGCCGCAGGCGAGCGACTACCACGCCCTCAGTTGCTGGCAGCCGAGCCCGGGATGCGAAAGCCAGTTTCAGGCGCGCCTGGTTTGGCTCGGCGGCAAGCAAGGGCTGGCAATGCCCGGAGTGGGACCTGGCACGTGGGATGCGTTGCTCAGGGCCGGAAAGATTAACGGCCTGCTCGATTGGATGACCCTTGATGCCGTGCAGCTTGCTAACATTGCCGGCCTCGCCGAGCGCAGCAGCGCTAAACTGCTTGGCAGTTTTCAACAGGCTCGACAGCAACCGTTTCATCGCTGGGTGAAAGCGCTCGGGTTACCGCCGACCGCTGGCGTTGACCTCGGTAGCCAGTGGAGTGAACTGGCGGCCAAGAGTGTCGAACAGTGGATAAGCGAGCCGGGAATCGGTCCAGGAAGGGCCGCACAGCTCAATGCGTTTTTTCAAAATCCGCAGGTACAGGCATTGAGTGAGCAATTGCGGGTGCAAGGGATAGAAGGTTTTTAGGTCAATATCATTTTTCAGGGACAGGCGAGTCTTCGTTCGCTTATCGCGTCACTATTTTCAAGGGAGCCCCCATGAAGTGCTTGTCACCGCTGACCCTGTTCACGGCATGCAGCCTGCTGGCAGCACCGCTGTTCGCCGCCGAGGAAGCCCCCCAACTGACGGGCTGCGCGGCCAAGAGCCAGGACATCAGCGCCCGGATCGAACTCGCCAAGGCCAACGGCAACAGCGACCAGCAAGCCGGGCTGGAAAATGCCTTGAGTGAGGTATCGACCACCTGCGCCGACGCCTCCTTGCTCAAGCAACTTGAACAGAAAGTGCTGGAGGCCAAACGCGACGTCAGCCGGCGCCAGTCAGACCTGACCAAAGCGATGAGCAAAGGCGACCCGGACAAGATCAACACGCGCAAAGACAAACTCGCCGAGTCGCGTAAAGAACTGCATGACGCTCAAGTGGAGCTGGAGAAGGTCGAGCCGAACTATGATTGATACACCGCAAAGCAGTGTGTCAATCACTGCACATCAATGATCGCGAAACCCTTTATGGCATGCCTCGCACGCATCTTCGACCTTCTGCACCGCAGGGCTCAGGGTGCTGGCCTTGAAGGGCTTGGCATTGGTGGCGAGCACCAGTTCCCCGGTGGCCGATTCGAGTGACCGGGCCAGTTCCTGGAAATGTGCCTGTTTTTGCCAGACATCATCCTTGGCGCTGGTATGGTCGGCTTCCTTGACCACGGGGAAATGCTTCCACGGCTCGTGGGCCAGGCTGTCGAGCTTGATCGCGCCGTCGGTGAAGCGCTGGCCGTCGAACGTCACGCGGCCACGCAGCATGCCGCCCAAGTCTTCGCTGGTTTTGAGCATCTCTTTGAAGATCGCCTTGCGCTGACCCAAAGGTGAATTGGGATCAACCCCGCCACAGGCGCTCAAGGTCAGGCAGGCCAGCAATACCACGGAAAGTCTTTTCAAGGTCATGATCGCTACAGGCTGGTGGAAACGGCGGCCAGTATCCTCGGCTCATCGCAAAAGACCAAGCGTACCGTTGCCGCAGCAGGAACTTCTCTTAGGCGGAAACGATGAACAACGTCACGATAACCCCCATGCCAATTGCCCAGGCCAGGGAGCGCAAAACTGCCAGGTCCGCCAGGTAAAAAATGATGTACAGCAGACGACTGGTGATAAACAGCACCGCCAGCACATCAATGGTGACCGCTTGGGCGTTACCGACGATGTCGGCAATGATCACTGCGGCGGCAAACGCTGGCGTCACCTCAAAGCTATTGAGTTGCGCTGCATGCGCACGCTTGGCAAACCCTTCAAGATTGTCGAGAAAGGTGCGCGGGTCATGGTTCTCCCGCAGGCCGAACTTGCCGCCACTGAACTTGGCCACGCCGATACATAGGTAAGGCAGGCATATCGCGATCAATATGCACCAGAAAGCAGGAGTCATAAGCAAATCCTTATAGTTTCAGCTTCATTAGAAGCATGCCGAGCAACACTAGCCCACACGCTAAGAGCCTGGGCCGACCAAAAGGTTCTTTCAGGTAGCGCATGCCGAACAACACCACCAGCACCACACTGATTTCGCGCAAGGCCGCAGCCTCTGCCACCGACCCCAGCTGCATGGCCCATAGCACCAGAGCGTAGCTGAACAACACACACAACCCGACGCCTAGCCCAAGGCGCCACTGCTCGCACCAAAACAGGGTAAACGCCTGACGCTTGTTGCATATCGCCAACAATGGAAACGGCCAGGCACTGATCAGCGTCAGCCATACCAGATAGTCCAGTGGCTGCGCGCCGATCCTGAGTGCCTGGCCGTCGATCCACGTGTAGCAGCCGATGCATAGGCCGATCAACCCAACCACCGGCAGCATCGACCAAGGCAAACGCTCGCCGCCACCACCCTGCCACAACAGGCAGACCATGCCGCACGGGATCAATAAAATGCCGAGAATTTGTTGTGTGCTCAATTGTTCGCCAGCAAACATCAGCGTCAACCCCAACACCACCAGGGGTGAAAGCCCGCGCATCAACGGATAGACCAGGCCCAGATCGCCCACTCGGTACGCCCTGATCAGCAGGCCACGATAAACCAGTTCGAAAGCGGCCGAGGCCAGCATCCACGGCCAGACTTCAGCAGGCGGCGGTGTCACGAAAGTAAGCGCCAATACGGCGAAAACCAGAGCGACCCCATCCATGCTGGCGATGACCAATAGCCGTTCGCCACTGAATTTGATCAGGGTATTCCAGGTCGCATGCAGGAGGGCTGCAATCAACACCAAAGCCGTCGCCAGCACTGGCCGCTTCCTTGTTCAAAAGGGTCGTTATCCGGGAAGTTACCGCCGGGAGCAATTGATTCGCCATCTACCAGCAGCTGGATATACTGACACCGATTACGTCACACCCCCGTTGCGCACCCTAACTATTCCAATAATTTTGCTTCTACGGACTCAGCCTTTACCGGATCGAGTTCAGTCGCTCGCCTGCGCACGCCTGATCGGGACGTCAAGACTATCGACATATCCCTTAAGACGGAGCCTCTACACATGCCACTCGCTTTGCTTGCACTCGCCGTTGCCGCTTTCGGTATCGGCACCACCGAATTCGTGATCATGGGCTTGCTGCCCGAGGTCGCCAATGATCTGAGCGTCAGCATTCCTGACGCCGGCCTGCTGATCACCGGCTACGCGTTGGGCGTGGTGTTTGGCGCGCCGATCCTCGCCATTGCTACCGCGAACATGCCGCGCAAAGCCACATTGCTGGGCATGACACTGATGTTCATCCTCGGCAATGTCCTCTGCGCGCTGGCGCCGACCTATGCCACGCTGATGGCCGCACGGGTGATTACCGCCCTGTGCCACGGTGCGTTCTTTGGCATTGGCTCCGTGGTGGCGGCAGGGTTGGTCGCGCCGAACAAACGCGCGCAGGCCATCGCGCTGATGTTCACCGGATTGACCCTGGCGAATGTATTGGGCGTGCCGCTGGGCACCGCGCTCGGGCAATACGCAGGCTGGCGTTCAACCTTCTGGGCAGTGGCCGTAATTGGTGTGATCGCGGTGATTGCGCAAATGGTCTGGCTGCCCAAGGAGATCCCTATGGAAAAGGGCAATCTGGTCACCGAATTCCGCGTATTGGGCAAACCCAATGTATTACTGGCGCTGGCGATGAGCGTCCTGGCGTCGACCAGTCTGTTCAGCGTATTCACCTACATCGCCCCGATTCTGCGCGACGTTACCGGTGTCACCCCGCACGGCGTGACCTTCATGCTGCTGTTGTTCGGCCTGGGCCTGACCGGCGGCAGCATGCTCGGAGGCCGACTGGCCGACAGTCGTTTGCTGCCTGCGCTGCTAGGAATGTCGATTGCCGTCGTACTGATCGTGGCCTTGTTCAGCCAGACCAGCCATTCGGTCATTCCCGCTGCCATTACCCTGCTGCTGTGGGGCGTGGTGGCGTTCGCGTTGTGCCCGATTCTGCAGTTGCTGATCATCGACCAAGCCAGCGATGCGCCGAATCTGGGTTCAACCCTCAATCAAAGCGCTTTCAACCTCGGCAACGCGGCCGGTGCCTGGATCGGCGGCCTGGTGGTTGCCAGCGGCGCCGACCTTGCCGACCTGCCGTGGACGGGCGCAGCCGTCGGGGTATTGACCGTACTAACTGCGCTGTTCTACCTCTATTTGCAGCGGCGTCAGGCGCAAATAGTCAACGCCTGATACTCAGCCGGGTCTACGACATCCTCAATGAGTGTCGCTGTCCTTGAACTGGTCCTTCACGTAGGTGATTTCGGTCTTGCCGTGCGGGGCTGGCAGGCCGTCTTCACCGAGGTTGACGAAGACCAGCTTTTCCACTGTGAGGATGCTTTTGCGCGTGATTTTGTTGCGCACCTGACAGGTCAGGGTAATCGAGGTCCGACCAAATTCGGTCGCAGTGATGCCCAGCTCAATGATGTCGCCCTGCCGCGAGGCGCTGACGAAGTTGATCTCGGAAATGTACTTGGTTACCACCCGTTGATTGCCCAGCTGGACGATGGCGTAGATCGCGGCTTCTTCGTCGATCCAGCGCAACAGACTGCCACCAAACAGCGTGCCGTTGGGGTTGAGGTCTTCGGGTTTAACCCACTTGCGGGTGTGGAAATTCATGCTCACTCCTGACCGTATTGCCAATTGATGGCGCTAATAATGGCAGACCCGGCGCGTTACCTCTATCGGGCATCGGCTTACGTAGCGATTAGTTTTTTGCAGGGTTATGCGATGGAAAGGTCTTGGGCTACGCCTCGAGCACGGCTATAATCGCCGAGCTTCAAAAACGGTCACCGTCGGCTCGATTGTCTAAACAGCCCATGACCGTTCCCGCCACCTGTCCGAGGGGCGCTGCAGCAGGCTTGTCCTGTCAGGCTCGGATGGGGCGTTGCTTGATCGGCTGACCTTACTGAATCAGTCCGGACGAGCCTTAAACGCACAACGGCGCCCATTCGCACACTACGAATGGAGACTCTAAATGAGTGCTGTAATCACGCCTGCAGATTTTAACGACTACAAAGTCGCCGACATGTCCCTGGCTGCCTGGGGCCGTCGCGAAACCATCATCGCCGAATCCGAAATGCCTGCCCTGATGGGTCTGCGCCGCAAATATGCTGGCGAGCAACCGCTCAAGGGCGCGAAGATTCTCGGTTGCATCCACATGACCATCCAGACGGCCGTGCTGATCGAAACCCTGGTTGCTCTGGGTGCCGAAGTACGCTGGTCGTCCTGCAACATTTTCTCGACTCAAGACCAGGCTGCTGCTGCTATCGCGGCTGCCGGCATCGCGGTTTACGCCTGGAAAGGCGAGACCGAAGAAGAGTACGAGTGGTGCATCGAGCAAACCATCCTTAAAGATGGCCAGCCTTGGGACGCCAACATGATCCTCGACGACGGCGGCGACCTGACCGAGATCATCCACAAGAAATACCCGGCGATGCTGAACAAGATCCACGGCGTTACCGAAGAAACCACCACCGGCGTACACCGCCTGCTGGACATGCTGGCCAAGGGCGAGCTGAAAATCCCGGCCATCAACGTCAATGACTCGGTGACCAAGAGCAAGAACGACAACAAGTACGGCTGCCGTCATAGCCTGAACGATGCGATCAAGCGCGGTACCGACCACCTGCTGTCCGGCAAGCAAGCGCTGGTCATTGGCTATGGCGACGTGGGCAAGGGCTCTTCGCAGTCGCTGCGCCAGGAAGGCATGATCGTCAAGGTTTCCGAAGTTGACCCAATCTGCGCGATGCAAGCGTGCATGGACGGTTTCGAACTGGTTTCGCCGTTCATCGACGGGATCAACGACGGCACTGCCGCCAGCATCGACACTGCACTGCTGGGCAAGATCGACCTGATCGTGACCACCACAGGTAACGTCAATGTCTGCGACTCGAACATGCTCAAGGCCCTGAAGAAACGCGCGGTCGTGTGCAACATCGGTCACTTCGACAATGAAATCGACACCGCTTTCATGCGCAAGCACTGGGCATGGGAAGAAGTGAAGCCACAGGTGCACAAGGTTCACCGCACCGGCGCTGGCACCTTCGATCCGCACAACGATGACTACCTGATCCTGCTGGCCGAAGGCCGTCTGGTAAACCTGGGTAACGCTACCGGTCACCCGAGCCGGATCATGGACGGTTCGTTCGCTAACCAGGTACTGGCGCAGATCTTCCTGTTCGACCAGAAGTACGCCAACCTGGCACCGGCACAGAAAGCCGAGCGTTTGACGGTTGAAGTACTGCCGAAAAAACTCGACGAAGAAGTGGCGCTGGAAATGGTCCGTGGTTTCGGTGGCGTGGTCACTCAGTTGACCAAGCAACAAGCCGACTACATCGGCGTGACCGTTGAAGGTCCGTTCAAGCCGCACGCCTACCGCTACTGATTGATCAGGTAGCCCGCTCCCCATAGGAGCGGGCTTGGTCTGGGCCGCATCCGGATGATCGGCCGCGTAGCGGTCGTCGCGATCAGACACGCGAACCGATGTGGTTTCAGCATTTTGAAGGTCGTTCCGACCTTATCGCGGGCTTGCCCGCTCCTACAATGAGATCGGCGTCCATGTCTAACGACCGTCGCTTCAGCTTCGAATTCTTCCCGACGAAGACCGATGCAGGGCATGAAAAACTGCTCACCACGGCCCGTCACCTGGCCAGCTACAACCCTGATTTTTTCTCCTGCACCTACGGTGCCGGTGGCTCGACCCGCGACCGCACGATCAGCACCGTGCTGCAGCTGGAAAGCGAAGTCAAAGTCCCTGCGGCCCCGCATTTGTCCTGCGTGGGCGACAGCAAGGCTGACCTGCGCGCACTGCTAACGCAGTACAAAGACGCCGGGATCAAACGCATCGTCGCCCTGCGCGGTGACCTGCCCTCAGGCATGGGCATGGCCAGCGGTGAGCTGCGCCACGCCAACGATCTGGTGAGCTTCATTCGTGAAGAGACCGGCAGTCACTTCCATATCGAGGTCGCCGCCTACCCGGAGATGCATCCGCAGGCACGCAACTTCGAAGACGATCTGCAAAACTTCGTGCGCAAGGCCAAGGCCGGTGCCGACAGCGCTATCACCCAATACTTCTTCAACGCCGACAGCTACTTCTACTTCGTCGAGCGTGTGCGGAGGATGGGCGTGAACATTCCTATCGTGCCGGGCATCATGCCGATCACTAACTACAGCAAGCTCGCGCGCTTCTCTGACGCCTGCGGTGCAGAAATCCCGCGCTGGGTCCGCAAGCAGCTGGAAGCTTACGGCGATGACGTGCAAAGCATCCAGGCGTTCGGCGAACAGGTCATCACACAAATGTGCGAGCGCCTGTTGCAAGGTGGCGCACCAGGGCTGCATTTCTATACCCTTAACCAGGCAGAACCCAGCCTGGCGATCTGGAATAACCTCAAGCTTCCACGTTAAAAACCAATCTAACGTGATCATCTTGCGCGTGTAACATCCAGCACGTTGAATCAGCCGGATCTCGCCTCATCGAGACTCGGCTGACACCTTGGACTACGTGACTACTTCCAGCGATGTTTCGCATGGCTGCTGTTGGCAAGATGATGCAACGCCGACATGAACAGAAGTGATCCATTAGCCGCAGAGGTCCGATCCGGCGTTTCTATTTAGGCAACGTCCGTCGTAATCTCAGGCGATGTCTCACATTGTCCGACTCCTGACTGCCCTGGTCCTCACTTGTCTTAGCTTCACTGCTTTAGGCGAAAAACTGCGCATCGTCACCGAACCCTGGGCACCTTACGTGTACATGGAGGATGGTCAGGCACGCGGGCTGGACTACGAAACAACGTCGATCATCTTCCAGCGCCTGGGCATCGAAGTGGAGTGGCATTTCCTGCCCTGGAAGCGTTGCCTGGCGATGCTTGAACAGGGCCAGGCCGACGGCGCACTGGATATTTTCCAGAACGCCGAGCGCACTGATTCATTGCTGTACCCCAGCGAACCTCTGTCCGATGTCGAGTTCGTGCTGTTCTACGCCAACGCCCGTCCCCACCCGTTTCAAAGCCTGGAAGACCTGCGCGGCCTGACCGTAGGGGTTTCGCCGGGCTATCTTTACAGCCCGGAATTTAGGGATTCACCGCTGTTCGCCCGTGAAGAAGCGCCCACCCATGAAGCCAATTTCGGCAAGCTTCTGCGCGGGCGGATCGATCTGGTGATTACCGACCGCCGTGTCGGCCAGTATCTGCTTGATGAATTGAAGGTTCGCGAGCAAATCAGCCAGTTGCCAACCGTCATCAGCCGTGAGCCGCAATACCTTGCTCTGCGCAAAAATGTGGGCATGGACCTGCTGGTGCAGCGCTTTGGTGCCGAGCTCAAACGCTTCAAACGCGAACCGGCGTACGCCGAGTTGAGTGCCCGCTATGCTGGCGAGGCGACGCCAACGGCTACCACGTTGCTCACCACGCCACTGCAGCCGGCGTCTGCGCCTGAAAAAACCGTTGAGCAGCAGGAAAGCAGCGCGTTGTGATTGCTCTGTTATACTCCGGCATTCCCGCCAGGCTTACGCCCGGACGCTCGGCCTTGCATAAGGCATCTCGATCACGTCAGTCGCGACTTTTCTTTCCCGCGCCGATATGCCGAGACGCACGTCAAGACCCAGCAGGACCGGACGGGATTGCGTCCTCTAAACGCCATTCACGCCAGGCAAGACCTTCTCAATGGGCCCAGCCCTAACTAAAACAGGATTACTCATGTCCTTTGCTTCCCTCGGTCTCTCCGAGGCTTTAGTCCGCGCCATCGAGGCAGCGGGCTATACCGAGCCTACTCCGGTGCAACAGCGGGCCATTCCCGCCGTGTTGCAAGGTCGCGACCTTATGGTTGCGGCGCAGACAGGTACTGGTAAAACCGGCGGCTTCGCCCTTCCGATTCTGGAACGGTTGTTCCCCAACGGTCATCCGGACAAATCCCAGCGTCACGGCCCGCGCCAACCGCGCGTTTTGGTCCTGACCCCAACCCGCGAGCTCGCGGCGCAAGTACACGATAGCTTCAAGGTGTATGCCCGGGATCTGAAGTTCGTCAGCGCCGTTATTTTTGGCGGTGTCGGCACGAACCCGCAAGTCCAGGCCATGGCTAGAGGCGTTGACGTGTTGGTGGCCTGCCCAGGCCGTCTACTCGATCTGGCCGGTCAGGGCAGCGTCGATTTGTCCCGCGTTGAAATTCTGGTGCTCGATGAAGCCGACCGGATGCTCGACATGGGCTTCGTGCATGATGTGAAGAAAGTCTTGGCTCGCCTGCCTGCCAAGCGCCAGAACCTGCTGTTCTCGGCGACCTTCTCCAACGACATCACGGCCTTGGCCGGCAAGCTGCTGCACAACCCGGAACGCATCGAAGTCACGCCGCCGAACACCACGGTCGAGCGTATCGAACAGCGCGTATTCCGTCTGTCTTCGAGCCATAAACGCTCGTTGCTGGCGCATTTGATTACCGCAGGTGCCTGGGAACAGGTGCTGGTTTTCACCCGGACCAAGCACGGTGCAAACCGTCTGGCTGAGTACCTGGACAAGCACGGCCTCACGGCGGTGGCGATCCACGGTAACAAGAGCCAGAACGCCCGAACCAAAGCACTGGCTGACTTCAAGGCTGGCCAGGTGCGGATCATGGTCGCCACCGATATCGCCGCGCGCGGTCTCGATATCGACCAGCTGCCCCACGTCGTCAACTTCGAACTGCCGAACGTCGACGAAGACTACGTGCACCGTATCGGCCGTACAGGCCGTGCGGGCCGTAGCGGCGAAGCGATTTCGCTGGTCGCGCCGGACGAAGAGAAGCTGCTCAAAAGCATTGAGCGCATGACCAAACAGAAAATCGCCGATGGCGACCTGATGGGCTTCGATATCACAACGGTTGAAGCAGAGAAGCCAGAAGTACGTGAGCGTCCGGATGTGCGTAACCCACGCGCACCCCGTGGCCCTCGCGGCGATGGCCCGACCGGCAGTGGCGGTGGTGGCGGCCGTAAGGATAAAGGCAAGGACAAGGGTCAGGAAAAGCCGGCAGCCGCCGCACGTCCTGAGCGTCCAGCCCAGAAGCCGCGCGAGGGCACACCTGCCCGCGAGCAGCGTCAGGCAACCCCGCGTGCCGACCGTGCCCCGGACGAGTTCCTGGACGACGAAGTGGATAACTTCGGCAACCGCGCTGACTACGTGAGCCCGTACCCGAATAAAGGCCAGAGTCGTGGTCGTCGTCCGGGCGCTCCGGCACCTGCGGCTACCGCAGGCGGTGCAGCACCTGCTGCTCGCGCGCCAAGCTCGGGTCGCCCAAGCGGTCCTCGCACCGGCGCTGGCTCGACCACGGGTACACCGCCTGCCGCCCGTTCTGGTCCACGTAACGGCGCGCCACGCGATGGCCAGGCCCGTCGTGACGACGCGCCACGCAATCGTCGCCCTGCCGCCGCTCGCGATGATCAGCCCGCACGTCAGGAACCTGTGGTCAAAGGTCCTCGCGAAGGTGCACCGCAGCCGAAGATCGTGCACAAAGAGTCAAAAAGCGATCGCTTCCCGTCGGCTGATCAACTCGACCAACTGCCAAGCCGTCCACGCGGCGAGAAACCCGCATTGCTGACCCGCAACCGCGAAGGTTAAAGCCAGACACGCTGCATAAAAAAACGCCCCGACCGGGGCGTTTTTTTGGTCTGGATATCATGCGACTCCAGACATAAAAACGCCGACCCAAAGGTCGGCGTTTTTATGTTGCGAGCAAACCTTACTTGGCTTGAACGCCTTCAAACGAGAAGATCAGCTCAAGTTCCTGGGTTTTAGGGCCCAGATCTTTCTGAATCGCGAAGTCCTTCAGCTTGATAGTGGTGGTGCCTTCAAAGGCTGCACGGTAGCCGCCCCATGGATCTTTGCCTTCGCCCAGGAAATGCGCAGCGATCACGACTGGCTTGGTCACGCCGTGCAGTGTCAGGTTACCGGTCACGTCAGCCGTGTCGGTGCCAGTCGACTTGACCGAAGTCGATACGAATTTGGCTTCCGGGAATTTTGCTACGTCCAGGAAATCAGGGGTGCGGATGTGCTTGTCACGTTCAGCATGGTTAGTGTCGACGCTGGCAGTTTTCAGCGTGACATTAATCTTGCTGGCTTCCGGGTTCTTCGCGTCGAAGCTGAAGGTGCCGTCCCAGTCCTTGAACGTGCCGTAGATGTAGCTGAAGCCCAAATGGCTGATCTTGAAGTTAACGAAGGCGTGCTGGCCTTCCTTATCGACTTTGTAATCAGCGGCCATCACTTGCCCGGCGGACAACAGAGCAGTACCCAGAGCCAGAGCGGCGAGCGTCTTCTTCAACATGCGTTTATTTCCGTTTAGGTTGAACATTAGTCGCGACCCAACATGCGCGTAAGGGTCGCATCGCGATCAATAAAGTGGTGTTTCAATGCGGCCAGGGCGTGAAATCCAGCGAAAATCACCAATGCCCAGGCCAGGTACTCATGAACAGCGCCCGCGACGTCTGCCTGATCGGGGATGCTGGAAATCAACGCCGGCACCTCGAACAGATCAAACACCGGAATCCCCACACCGTCGGCGGTGGAAATGAGGTAACCGGCAAACATCACGGCAAACAAACCGACATAAAGAAACAGATGTCCGAACTTAGCACCCCATTGGACGAGCCGACTCTGAGCGGACAGTGCAGGAGGTGGCGGGCTGATGAAGCGCCAGACCACCCTGACCACCATCACAGCGAACAAGGTAAGACCGATGCTCTTGTGCAGGTCAGGAGCCGCTTTGCGCCAGGTATCGTAGTAGTCGAGGTCGACCATCCACAGACCCAGTGCGAACAAACCAAAGACAACAAGCGCCACACCCCAGTGCAGCAAGATGCTGACCAGACCGTAACGAGAGGAGGAGTTGCGTAGCTGCATCACAGTTACCTTCAAAAGTGGGCCTCAGACTAACTTTTTATCTATCGAATGAAAGCGCAAAATTTCGCTTTGAAATATCGAGAAATACGATCATAGGCTGACTCCTTTCAGCCGGATGCCAGCATCCCGTTAATGCCCGACCGACAATACTGCACCGTGACAATCGGACATTCGATCCCGATGAGTGGCACCACATTGTCATTCTGCGTCACAAGAGGTTGTTCCGCAGCCACGCATTGCATAGGCTTGCGCGATTGTTTGCCCTCGCGCCATGCGAGTTGCCACCCGGAGATTGCCAATGGGCCTGAATAACCAGTGGATGCAACGCGACCTTGCGGTGCTGTGGCATCCGTGCACCCAGATGAAAGACCACGAAAGCCTGCCGCTGATCCCGATCAAGAGCGGCAAAGGCGTCTGGCTAGAAGATTTTGAAGGCAAGCGTTACCTGGATGCCGTGAGCTCCTGGTGGGTCAACGTGTTCGGTCACTCGAACCCGCGCATCAATCAACGGATCAAAGATCAGGTCGACCAGCTGGAGCACGTGATTCTTGCCGGTTTCAGCCACCAACCGGTGATCGAACTGTCCGAGCGTCTGATCAAGATGACGCCCGAGGGCCTGACCCGCTGCTTCTACGCAGATAATGGTTCGTCCTGCATCGAAGTCGCGCTAAAAATGAGCTTTCACTACTGGCTCAACCGCGGCCAGCCGAATAAAAAGCGCTTCGTCACTCTGACCAACAGCTACCACGGCGAAACCATGGCGGCGATGTCGGTGGGCGACGTGCCGCTGTTTACCGAGACGTACAAAGCGCTGCTGCTCGACACCATCAAGGTGCCGAGCCCGGACTGCTACCACCGGCCTGAAGGCATGGGCTGGGAAGAACACTCGCGCAACATGTTCGCCGCCATGGAGCAGACCCTGGCTGAGAACCACGACACTGTCGCGGCGGTGATTGTCGAGCCGTTGATTCAGGGCGCGGGCGGCATGCGCATGTATCACCCGGTGTACCTCAAGCTGTTGCGCGAGGCCTGTGATCGGTATGGCGTGCATTTGATTCACGACGAAATCGCCGTCGGCTTCGGGCGCACCGGAACGATGTTCGCGTGCGAACAGGCTGGCATCCGTCCGGACTTCCTCTGCCTGTCCAAAGCCCTGACCGGTGGTTATCTGCCCTTGGCGGCGTGCATCACCACCGATGACGTGTACAACGCGTTCTACGATGACTACTCGACCCTGCGCGCCTTCCTCCATTCGCACAGCTACACTGGCAATCCGCTGGCGTGTGCGGCGGCACTGGCGACGCTGGACATCTTCGAGCAAGACAACGTCATCGAGAACAACAAGGCCCTGGCGCAACGCATGGCCAGCGCCACCGCGCATCTGGTCGATCACCCCCATGTCGCCGAAGTCCGTCAAACCGGCATGGCGCTGGCCATCGAGATGGTGCAGGACAAAGCCACTAAAGCCGCTTACCCCTGGCAAGAACGACGCGGTTTGAAGGTGTTCCAGCATGCCCTCGAACGGGGTGCCCTGCTGCGGCCGCTCGGCAGCGTGGTGTATTTCCTGCCGCCATATGTCATCACCCCGGAAGAAATCGACTTTCTTGCCGAGGTGGCCACCGAAGGCATCGACATCGCGACCCGCACCAGCATCAGCGTTGCGGTGCACGAAAACTTTCATCCAGACTTTCGAGATCCAGGCTGATCCCTTGTGGAAGCGCACTTGCCCGCTCCTACAAGGACCTAAACACTTTCAGAGAACGAACATGAGACTGTCCCGCTTTTTTATCGATGCGCCCTTGAGCCTCGGCGAGCACGAGCTGCCAGAAGCCCAGGCGCACTACATCGGTCGCGTATTACGCATGGCCGAAGGTGACGCGCTGCAAGTATTCGACGGCTCGGGCAGCGAGTTTCGCGGCACATTGCTCGAAGTGGGCAAGAAGCGCGTGCGGGTGCAGCTGAATGAACAGTTTGCCGGGCAAATCGAATCGCCGTTGCGGATTCATTTGGGGCAGGGGCTGTCACGCGGCGAGCGTATGGACTGGGCGATTCAGAAGGCGACCGAACTGGGCGTCAGCGAAATCACGCCCATCGTCAGTGAGCGTTGTGAAGTTCGCCTCAAAGATGAGCGTGCAGAAAAGCGCCAGGCCCACTGGCAACAGATTGCGATCAGCGCGTGCGAGCAATGCGGGCGCTCTGTGGTGCCGGTGATTCATGCGCCCATGGTGCTGGCTGACTGGATCAAGAAGACCGAAGCCGACCTGAAGCTGGTATTGCACCCGGTCGCAGAACCGCTGACCAGCCACAACAAACCCGGCACCCTGGCCTTTTTGATCGGCCCGGAAGGCGGGCTTAATGATGCCGAAGTCGATCAGGCCCAGGATGCGGGCTTCCACGCCGCCCGCCTCGGCCCGCGCGTACTGCGCACAGAAACCGCACCCGTGGTCGCATTGAGCGTGGCGCAGCAATTGTGGGGTGATTTCTAAACTGTCGTACCACACCATCCGTAGGAGCTGACTTGTCTGCAATCCAGTGCGGAGCGCTGGCCAAGATGGTGAGTTCACCACCGCTGGAAGGTCCTTCGGGTCGAGCGCGACCCAGGCTTATCGCAGACAAGGGGGACCAAGCGCCTACGGGTTATGTGTCAAAGCACATAAAACATGATTGCCACAAAGTGCAGCAAACTGCCGGCGATCACGAACAAGTGCCAGATACCGTGCCAATGCCGGAAGCGGCTATCGAAAGCAAAAAAGATAATCCCCACGGTATAAAACACCCCTCCGGCCGCCAGCCAAGTGAAGCCCGCCGTTCCCAGCGCAGCCATCAGTGGCTTGACTGCCACCAGCACGATCCAGCCCATCACCGCGTAGATCACGAGGGACATCACGCGCGCCTCGGAGCGTGGTTTGATCTCCTGCAACATGCCGATCACCGCCAGTCCCCAGACAACCCCGAACAGTGTCCAGCCCCATGGCCCACGCAACGTCACCAGGCAGAACGGGGTGTAGCTGCCCGCGATCAGCAGATAGATCGACAGATGATCAACCTTTTGCATGATCACCTTCGCCCGTCCCCGGACGCTGTGATACACGGTCGATACGCTATACAGCAGCAACAAGGTCACGCCGTAGATCGCCGTGCTGACGATCTTCCATACATCGCCGTCCATGCTTGCCAGCACCAGCATCCAGACCGCACCGACAAAAGCCAGCACCGCGCCGACCAGATGCGTCCAGGCGTTGAAGCGTTCTCCGTGATACATGTTCGCAAACCTCCAAAAACACCGACTGCGCAAGGCTCAGGGTTCTACGCGAAAAGTGCAATGCCCCACGCGGGCCCACGCGATATTTTTAAAGCCCTAAATGCTGAAATCGCTTGCAGCCAGCACGCGCTGAGTTAGGCACAATCCACCTGCTCACATTATTGAAGAGCTACGAATAAGAGTCCCTGCCATGCTGATCGACGAAGAACTGACCCTCAAGAAGCTGGAGATCTTCCTGGCTTTTATGCGCACCGGCAATCTCGCGCGGGCCGCAGTGGAGTTGCAGACCAGCAATGTCAGCGTGCATCGGGCTATCCATTCACTGGAGAGCGCCCTGCGCTGCCCACTGTTCAAGCACGAAGGTCGCAACCTGACGCCGCTCGAAAGCGCTTACGTGCTGGAAGAGCGCGCGCAGAAATTGATTCAGGACGTGGTCGCCACAGTGGAGTTGACCCGTCAGGCCGCCGGCTTTTCAGCCGCACGGTTCAAGTTGGGCTCGCTGTACTCGTTGACCATCAAGACTGTGCCGCAGCTGATCATGGGCCTGAAACTGCGTCGCAGTGAGCTGAACATCGATTTGATCATGGGCTCCAACATCGACCTGTTCTACAAACTGAAGAACATGGAAGTGGACGCGATTCTGGTATCGCTCAATGAAAGCGTCAACGATCTTGACTGCGAACACCTGCCGCTGTTTTCCGATGATATTTTCCTCGCCGCGCCCGCAGAGTCACCGTTTTCACAGCAAAGCGAAGTGGATTTGAGCGATCTGCGCGAAGCGACATTCATTACCCTGGCACAGGGTTTCGCGACGCATCAGGACGGGGTTCGAGTGTTCCAGCAGGCGGGCTTCGAGCCAAAGGTGGCGATGCAGGTCAACGACATTTTCACCCTGCTGAGCATGGTCAGCTCCGGGGTCGGTTATGCGTTGCTGCCAGGACGAGTGGCCGCCGTTTATGAGAATAGGGTGCGCTTGATTCCGTTGCAGGCACGCTATCGGATGCAGCAGCATATTGGTGTCGTGTTCCTCAAATCGAAGGAACGCGACCCAAACCTGCTGGCGTTTGTGGCCGAATGCCGGATGTACGCCAACCGGCATTCGCAGCCTGAGACTTGAAAAGCTTCGTAGCGGGACGCGTAGGTATAAGTGACTATGCGTCCCGCTGCGAATGGCGTTGTTACGCCCCCATAATC
Source organism: Pseudomonas sp. GG8 (assembly GCF_052976945.1). Lineage (NCBI taxonomy): Bacteria > Pseudomonadati > Pseudomonadota > Gammaproteobacteria > Pseudomonadales > Pseudomonadaceae > Pseudomonas > Pseudomonas sp. GG8. Next base: position 5,502,622 of record NZ_JBRIIP010000001.1, on the reverse strand, counting down.
CCGCGCACGATGAAGTACAACACCGACGGCCCCAACAGGCAGCCCAACCCGGTGTGGAAGGTCGCGGTCAGGGCGCCGTAAGGCACCAGCCGACGGTCCGTCGCCGCCAGGCCTGCGGTCACGCCGCTGACCGTGCCGGCCAAACCACCGAACACCATCGCCGAGCGCGGGTTATCCAGGCCCATCCAGCGTGCAGCCATCGGTGTGCCGACCATCACAAAAATCGCTTTGATCAAGCCTGTCGCGATGGACAGCGCCACCACATCCGAACTCGCGCCAATCGCTGCGCCGGTTACCGGCCCGACGATGTAAGTCACCGCACCTGCGCCGATGGTGGTCATGCTGACCGCATCACGATAACCGAACATCCAGGCGATGCTCGCGCCAACAATGAACGGCAGTGTGGTGCCCAATAGCAAGGCAACGACCCCTATCAATCCGGCCTTGCGCGCCTCACTGGCTTGCACTTCGAACGCTGTAGCGACAATGGCGAAGTCACGCAACATGGCACCGCCCATCAAGCCGATGCCCGAAAACAGCGTGAGGTCCGCCAAGCCTTTTTGTCCGCCCGTCATGGTACCGCCGACCCACGCCAGTACCAGCCCGATAACGATGGCAATGGCCGAGCCGTGAATGCGCCCGAACGTCAGTCTTCTTGAGATCACCACCGAAATCCACATCACCACGCCGATAAAGGCGAACGCAGTGACCAGGCCGTTATTTGCCAAACCTTTTTCCATGAGCGCCCACATATCAACGCCCCCCTACCGACGTCACACCGGGAATAAGCGTCGGCTCTTCGTCCGGCAAAGGTTCGCCCTTATGAGTTCGACTGATCAGCGCAATGGCACAAGCACAAACCACCACCGAGCCAATGGCCGCCAATACCGCAACCGGTCCACCGTGCAAGGCTGCGACCACGTTCTGTTGCGCGGCCATGGCGACCACGACAGGAATGTACATGGCACCCCAGAAACCCACGCCCAAGTCGCATTCCTTGGTCATACCGCCGCGGTTGTGCATCCACAGACGGGCGCAGATCAACAGGATCATGGCAATGCCAACCCCGCCCACATTGGATTTAACGCCCAGCAGCATGCCGAGCATATCGCCAAGAATGACGCCTGCCAGGGTGCAGATAGCCAGTAAGGCCACACCGTAAATAATCATTATTTTTATCCTCACATTGCGTTGCCGAAGTTGTTGTTTTTATCCTTCGCAGCTGGCGTACGGTCTAGGGGTTGCGGGTTTCCTCCTCTCGCAGCAGCGCACTCAGCGTATCCAGGCGAGCCCCTTGAAAGGCGACTGCCGCTCCTTGTTCGAACACTTTTCTGGCCAGGCACGTCAACACGGTGCCTGGCGGTAACTCGATCTGTAGACGCACGCCGCGCTCATACGCGGTTTGCACGGTGCTGCGCCAATCAATCACCCGGCACATGTTGAACGCCAGGTCGTCGCGTAATTTATCGGCGGTCAGCACCAACCGCGCAGTACTGCCGCTGAGATAGCGCAAGGTCGGGGCCTGCACAGACACTTTGGCAAAAGCCTCCGCCAACGTTACAGCGGGTTGCTCCAACAAGGCGCAATGAGATGGCACACTGACCGCCAGGCGCTTGACCGCCGAAGCACCGATTTTTTTTGCTCGCTCGGCGACCTCTGCCATCGCGCCATCGCTGCCCGCGATCACCAACTGGTTATCCGCATTGATATTGGCAAGATAAACCGGCGTGTCCGGGCCGTGAACCTGCCCGATCAACGCTTCGACAGCAGGTTGATCCAGCCCCATGATTGCAGTCATGCCGTAACCATGAGGGTAAGCGCCCTGCATCAGCTCACCGCGCAGGGCCACCAGACGCACGGCATCGCCAAACGCCAGCGAACCGGCAATCACCGCCGCTGGATAAGCGCCGATGGACAAGCCTGCTACGTAATCGGGGGGGCTTGCGCGCTCGATCAGCACGCGGGCACACGCCACACCCGCAATCAACAAACACAACTGCACGGCGCGGCTATCGGCCAGGGCTTCGACCGAATCGAGTGCCAGTACCTCTTCACCCAGTTCGTCGCTGGCCTGGCGCAGGCAATCGCGGACCAACGTTTCGTCCGGCAAACGATGCAGCATGTGCGGCTGTTGCGCGCCCTGGCCGGGAAACACCATAAGGCTGCTCATGCGGCGTGCTCAATCAATCGCCAAGGATCGCTGAGCAGACACGCGCCCTCAGAAGTTTTAAGCAGGACTTTGCGCGCTGGGCCAGCCCACTCGCGCAAGGCCATACCGCCGCCAGGGACTTGTAATTGCAGATCGATCCGGCAGCCCGTTCGCGTCATCGTCGCATCCAATACGCGGACCAGCTCGGCCGCCTGCTCGCGGCTGAAGAACTGTGGCGTGCGCAAAATCAAATCAAGGTCACTGTCACGATGCAGCGCAGCCAACCCGCTGGCCAGTTCAAAACCGGCACTGCCGCTGACGCCCCACACTAACCCCAGGTCTTCCATCAGCGGCCGAACCTGCGCCAGTGCTCGTAGCGCAGGCCAGTCGCGACCCTCTTGACTCTCCACATGAATGAGTTGCTCCGGCTGCACCTGGCGCTGGACATCTGCGCACTTGATCAGCGTGGCGTAGCGCTGTTCGCGCTGCTGACCACGAACACCGACCGCGATCTTATCCGCTGAGCACACCGCGCGACGCACCACCACTGGATGGCCAAGGCTCAACGCCTCGGCGACCCAGCTCGGCGCATCGTCAGCCAGCGCGTGCACAGGCAACCCCCAGAGCAAGTCGTGGGGCAGCACAGCAACGGAGGCGTTCATTTACCACTGCGCCCGGAGTAATTCACGCACCTTGGCAGACGCCGCACGGTTGCTCGCACCCAGGCGGCTGGCCAGGTCCGTGCCGGTCGCTTGCACATCCTTGATCGCCAGTGTCAGGCACGCCTGAACATGATCAATGTCTTGCGCCGTCGGTTGCTCAATCTGGCTGACGGACAGACTTTCCCACAGCAACCCGAGGGTCGCGTAACTGTCGATGTCGTAGGCCATTGGCGGCACGCTGGCGGCCAGTTTTTCCAGCTCCTCAACGGTGCGCAAGGTGACCCGGGCGGCTGAAGCCTTGCCCATGGCATGCACCATGACGCCCGGGTCACGCAGGGCAATCAGACGGTTGGCCTGATAACCATGAGCCAGAAAGGCACCGGACATGGCCTTGCCCACCAGTAAAGCAATCACCGGATGCCCGGCCAGACGCGCGCGCGCATAGCTGTCCACCGCACCGGCGAGGGCTTGATGAATGCCCAGCGCTTCTTCGCGCCGACCGTACGCCTGGCTCGGCACATCGACAATGACGATCAAGGCGCGCTTGTGCTCACTGCGCTGATCCAGCGTTATCGCGTCATCCACCGCCTTGGCCAATCCCCACCCTTCAAGCAGCCCGACTTCGCCGTTGCGCGCCCGAGGGAAACGGTTTTCAGGGTCAGCGACCACCGCCAGAAAACGTACCGGCTGATCGCCCAGCATGCCGTCGGCCACCTTGAGCGATGCAGGCAAACCCACAACTTCAGTCGCCCCGCCACTCAACGCCAAAAACCAGTGCAACCCGCGTTGCGAATACTCGCTCATGGTTACGTACTCGCTCATGGCCGTTCTCCTTGATAAAGGGTGCGCACCGTCTGTGGATCGATTTGGGGTGCTGTATCCAGCTGCGCCAGGCGCTGCAGAAACAGTGCGTATTGACCGCTGCGTTGCTGTTCAGGCAAACCCTGCTTGAGCCAGGTATCGACCTGACGCTGAATGCTCGTCACATCATCAATCGAGAAACCATCTGCCAAGCCGCTGGCGAAGCGCTGCTCACCCCCGGTCAGGCTCCAGATGAAAGGTCGGTTGCGCGAGTCGTACTCTTCGATGCCTGCTTCCTGCTCAATCACCTGTGGTCCGTTCAAACCCAGACGGGCCTCGCGAGTCACCAATATATAGCTGCATAGACCGGCAGCGATGGACATCCCGCCGAAGCAGCCAACGCTCCCGGCAATCACACCAATCACCGGCTGGTACTGGCGCAAATCGACAATCGCCGCGTGGATATCAGCAATCGCCGCCAGCCCAAGATTGGCCTCTTGCAGGCGCACACCGCCGGTTTCCAGGAGCAACACGGCGGCGGTTGGAATGCCGTTACGGTTGTCCTCGGCGGCCAGTTCCAGCGCACCCGCAATCTTCGCCCCGCCGACTTCGCCGAGGCTACCGCCCTGAAACGCGCCTTCAATGGCGGCGACCACCACCGGCAGGCCGCCGATAGAACCTTTGGCGATCACCACGCCATCATCGGCCTGCGGCACAACGCCTTGCTTGGCCAGCCAAGGCGACATCATCCGGGCGAAAGGGTCGAGCAACTCACGGAAGCTCCCGGCATCCAGTATGGCGCGGGCACGTTGGCGAGCATTGAGTTCGACGAAGCTGTGCTGACGCAATAAACGCGCGTTGTCAGTCATGACCGATCTCCTCGAAACCTTGCTCCAGACGCAACCGCACCACACCCGGTGTCGCGCCGAAATCATGAATATCGATGGCCAGCGCGGGCGGCAATTGCCCGTCGAACATGCGCTCGAACAAGTGCTGCCAACGGGCGGCACTGCCGTTGACCGATGTCACCACCTGTATCGATAGCTTGCCCGGCTGACCCGGCTCAAGCAGGGCTTCCAGATCACCCGAACCGACACAACCCACCAACGCACGCCTCAGGGGCGGCTGCCCGGCAGGGAATTCAAAAGACAGGGTTTCCATGATCAAAAAATCCTCGATTGATCGCCGAGCCCAGGCTCAAGGCTATCGATAAACAGGCACGCGGCGAGCAGGTCCGCAGCGCCACCCGGCGATGCGTTCAGGCTCAACAGCTGTTGATCCAGTTCATGCAGGCAACGCCGACCGCCGAGGCTGGCGCTGCCGCCAGCATCCAGGACCCGTTGCGCGCCGAGTTGCATGGCTTCAAGTCCCGGCTGGCCAGCGCGGTACAGCACACAGGTGTCGGCCAGGGTGGTCATGATCGCCAGCAGCGCATCGAGTCGAGCGCTCTGTTCGCCGTGCCCGGCGGCGCGGCTGCGTTGCAACTGCGGCAGGCCATGTTGGATCACGGCTGGAAAGCCCAGCTGCGCCTGCTCCCGAGCGCCGCGTGCGCCATAACGCTGGGCGACTCTGGCACCGTGGCTGTTCTGCAACGGCGAATGGCGGTCATCGATCAATGCCAGTTTCGCTGCCCGCAGGCTCATGCCCGCCGCCGTGCAATGGCCAGGCTCCAGGGCCACCGCCGTCACCAACAGACCCAAAGCCCAAATAGCCCCACGATGGGTGTTCACGCCACCGGTGGTGTTGAGCATCGCCACTTCACCTTCGCGACCGATCCGGCCCACGGCCTCGCGCAGTGGCTGGCCAACGACGCCAAACTCAAGGGCGGCTTCGGCCATGTGCTTGAACGCTGGCCACAACGACAGCGCAGAAGCGTGCATCAAGCCCAGGTGCAGATCCTGATGCGCGCCGCTACCGCGACGGTCGACCAACGCCGGTTTCGGCGACAGGTCTGCTTCATCGATCAGCGCATCCACGGCCAGGTCAGCCAAACGGTCGGCCAACGAAACAACGACAGGTTGCAGGTTGAGTGCGCGCATCACCAGCTCCTGAATTGGGCGGGCGGGTTGTACAGGCCGCCGGACCACTCGACCAGATCGGCGACGCTTTTCGCGGCCAGCAATTCGCGGCTGGCGTCGGTGCGGCGGATGCCCAAATCTTCAGGTAAGGCGATCAAGCCTTCGCGGCGCATGCGCGCTGTATCTTTAGGGTTGTGACGCATGCCGATGGCCGTCACGCCTGCGACCGCAGCGATCATCGCCTGACGCTCTTCCAGAGTCCGCGCCTTGTACAGATAGGCGATGCCTTCTTCGGTGAGCAAGTGGGTCACGTCATCGCCGTAAATCATGATCGGCGCCAGTGGCATACCGCTCTTCTTCGCCACATCGATCGCGTCCAGGGTTTCGACGAACGTCGGTTTACCGCCTTCCTGGAAGGTCTCGACCATCTGCACCACCAGCTTCTTGCCGCGCTCAAGGTAGGCGGCCGGACCGTCACCGGTCTGCTGGCGCATGTCCAGCCAGGCCGGGGTCGCATGACGACGGCCGTGCGGGTCATGGCCCATGTTCGGTGCGCCGCCGAAACCGGCCAGGCGCCCACGGGTCACGGTCGAGGAATGGCCATCGCCATCCACCTGCAACGTTGCGCCGATAAACAGATCAACCGCGTACTGACCGGCCAATTGGCAAATCATCCGGTTGGAGCGCAGCGAGCCGTCACGGCCGGTGAAGAACACGTCCGGACGCGCAGCGATGTAATTTTCCATGCCCAACTCAGTGCCGAAGCAATGAATGCTTTCGACCCAGCCACTTTCGATGGCTGGAATCAGCGTTGGGTGCGGGTTGAGGGTCCAGTTGCGGCAGATTTTACCTTTCAGGCCCAGAGACTCGCCGTAGGTGGGCAAAATCAGCTCAATGGCGGCCGTATTGAAACCGATGCCGTGGTTCAGCGACTGCACATTGTGTTTTTCATAAATGCCGCGAATCGCCATCATCGCCATCAACACGTGCACAGGCTTGATGTGGCGCGGGTCACGGGTGAACAGCGGCTCGATGTAAAACGGCTGATCCGCCACCACCACGAAGTCGACCCAGGACGCTGGAATATCGACCCGAGGCAGGTCGCTGACATCATCCACCAACTGATTGACCTGGAAGATCACGATGCCATCGCTGAACGCCGCCGGTTCGACCAGTGCCGGCGTGTCTTCAGTGCTGGGGCCGGTGTAAATGTTACCGGCACGATCCGCCATGAAGCCGGCCGCCAACACCACGTTGGGGATCAGATCGACCACCAGCCGTGAGTACAATTCGATGTAGGTATGGATGGCGCCGATTTCCAACAAGCCATCTTCCAGCAACTGGCTGATGCGCAGGCTTTGCGTGCCGGCGAAGGAAAAGTCCAGCTTGCGGGCGATCCCGCGTTCAAACAGATCCAAATGCTCGGACCGGCCGACGCTGGGCATGATCATGTGCAGATCGTGCAGCTTGGCCGGATCGACCTTGGCCAGGGAACGGGAAAGAAAATCTGCCTGCTTCTGGTTGTTGCCTTCAAGCACCACACGGTCGCCGGGGGCCAACAAGGCTTCCAGCGCGGCGACGATATTCTCGGTCGGCAATACCACGCCATCGGCGAGAGACCGCACCTGCTCGAGTCGCCGCTGCTTTTCGCTGCGCCGACGCGACCAGCGCGGATCGGGTGTATTTATTGTTGTCATGCTCACTCCACGCGTTTTCGCTGTCGTGAGCCACCTTATGAGGGAATGGTGAAGCGCATCAATCAAGCAAGGGATGAAATCATTACGGCTGGAGTAATGATTTCAGCCAGACGCTGATCCTCTGTAGGAGCTGACTTGTCTGCGATCCAGCGCGAAGCGTTGGAAAAAGTAGTGAATTCACCGCCGCCGGAAGGCCGTGCCGGCCTTTTCGCGGGCAAGCGCGCTCCTACAGTTTGCTGCGCGACAGCGCGGCGTCGAAGACAGGGCGGAATCTCCTACATGGACCCTGTAAATCAAACCGCCCAGTTGATCTGATACCGAGTGCTGCGCCCGCCGCCTGGGAGTTTCTCCAGACAGCCTTTGTCCAACAGATCACGGAGATGCCGGGTGGCGGTGGCTTTACTCACTTTCGCAACGGTCTGGTACTGCGCAGCGCTAATACCCGCGTCGAAACCTGCGCCAGGTTTATCAACCAACACATCCCCGTCGAGTAAACGGTTGAGCACTTTAATTTGCTCGGCAGAGAGGCCGTGCTCGCGGTACTGCTGCCAATAGCGCGCCTTGGCCAGGACTCGGTCAATGCGCTTTATGGCCTGCTCCAGCGTATGCAGCAACGTGTGCAGAAACCACTCCAGCCATGGCGTGATATCCAGCGTAGCCTTCTGACTGGCTTCGAGAATGCTGTAATAGGATTGACGCGCACTGAGGATGCTTGCCGACATCGCATAAAAGCGAATGGACTGATCTTCGCCTTGAGCCAAAGCAAGGTCGGTGATTGCGCGCGTCAGACGACCATTGCCATCGTCAAACGGGTGCACCGTCACGAACCAGAAATGCGCGATGCCCGCTCGCAACAACGGGTCGAGACTGGCGTCTGTACGACTACTGTTGAACCACGCAAGGAAACGAGTGAGCTGTACGTCCAGCCCTGCTCGCGGTGGCGCCTCAAAGTGCACGGTAGGCCGATCCAGCCTTCCAGACACCACTTGCATCGCCTCTTCGCCGCGCAAGGTGCCGACGCGGATACCACGCATCAGCACCGTTTCTTCCGCAGGAAAGAGCAACGTATGCCAGTGCAACAACCGCTCAAGGGTCAAGGGCGACAGGTGTTGCCGGGTGGCATCAAGCATCAGCTCAGCCAAACCCTCGCTGCGTTGACTGACACGCTGATCCCCCGTTAACCCCAGGCGACGCGCCAGAGAAGAGCGCACAGATCCTGCATTCAGCTGCTCACCCTCAATGGCCGATGAGGTAATGATGTTCTGCAGCAACGTATCCAGTTCGGTCTGCGCGCTGGCATCTACCCCTGCCGCACCGATCATTCCCAGCAACCGCCCCTGAGCCTGCGAGCACCCCCGTAACAACGGCGCGAGTCGATCAGCCCGCCACGTGAAATGCGGCCAGTCGGATTGCTGCCATATCCAGTCGGTGGGTTCGTTCATGGGTCGTCCTGAAACGTGTGAGCCGAATAAAAGCGTTATTCGGCTCATTAGGTGAGCCGATTGTGCGATTTATTCGGCTCATCGTCTATATCGCAGGCACGCCCACACCGTCTAAACCAACCCCGCCGCCACCAACAATTCCTCCAGGCCCACCAGGTCCGGGATTTTCGCGACGGTGTCGCCGACTTGCACCGCCGCCAGTTCCAGTTCGGCCAAGGGCACGTCGACGTAGCTGAGTTGGCTGTCGAGTTTGCAGGAGCGAGGAATGCCCTGGGTCAGCAGCGCAATGAACTCAAGGTCGGCGCGGCCACCCAGGGCGTTGAGAACGACGATACGGGCCCGGCCGCCGACGCGGGTGCGGCTGCCGCAGGTGGCTTCGAAGCTGAGCAGCGGCAAGGTGCGGTTACGCCAGTAAATCGGCCCCAGGTACCAGATGGGCGCATCGGGCTCGGCGTTGCTGTCCTGATAGTCGATCAGCTCAGCCACGGCGACGTTGGGCACCAGCAGGTTGCGGTCGCCCAAGGGCAGCAGCAACCCCGTCAGGGTGGTCAGTTGGCTGGGGGTTGCGCTAGACATGTACCGGACTCCATTGGGCGATGCTTTCCAGCAATACTGACTCCTGATACGGCTTGCTCAGGTAGTCGTTAACACCAATAGCCATGGCGTGGTCGCGGTGTTTTTGTCCGGAGCGGGACGTGATCATGATGATCGGCAGGTCTTTGAGCCGGTCGTCATTGCGAATTTTGCTGGCGACTTCGAAGCCGTCCATGCGCGGCATTTCGATGTCCAGCAGCAGAATGTCGGGGGTGTGTTCCTGCAACAGCGCCATGGCATCGATTCCGTCTTTGGCCGTCAGCACACTCATGCCGTTGCGCTCAAGCAGACGGCTGGTGACCTTGCGCACCGTCACCGAGTCGTCCACCACCATCACCAACAACGGACGGGCTTGTGTGACCTCAATGAACTTCGGTGCTCTTTGGCCCGCGGCATGCTGCGCTTGCAGACGACCATACAAGGCGCGGATATGCGCTGGCAGATCGAGAATGAACACCACGCGCCCATCGCCAAGAATGGTCGCGCCGGAAATGCCCTGCACCCCGGCGAATTGCGCACCGAGGCTTTTCACCACGATTTCCCGCGAGCCCGCCAGCGCATCCACCTGCACGGCCACCCAATGGTCGTGCACATGCACCAACAGCACGGGCAACGGCTGGGTCTGGCCGAGCAGTTTGGGGGGCAGGCCATTGTTCAACAGCTCGCCGAGGTAGCGCAGCTCGTAGCTTCGCTCGGCGAAGTGGTAGCGTGGTGGATCGGACAGGTAACAGGTTTCCAGCTCGCCAGGCATCACCCGCACGATGCCTTCGACCGTATTGAGCGGCACCGCGTATTGCTCTTCCCCACACTGCACCATCAACGCCCGGTTGACCGACACGGTGAACGGTAAACGGATTTGAAAGCACGTGCCCTGCCCCGGCGTCGAGTCGATGACCATTGAGCCGCCAAGCTGTTTGACCTCGGCGTGCACCACGTCCATGCCCACGCCGCGACCGGAGATCTGGGTGACTTTTTCGGCCGTGGAAAACCCGGCCTGGAGGATAAACTGGAGCAACTCGTAATCACTCAGTTCGGCATCCGCTTCCATCAAACCACGCTTTATGGCTTTGCGGCGCACGGCCCCGAGATCAATACCGCCGCCATCGTCACGCATCTCGATGACGATATCGCCGCCTTCGTGAACCATGCTCAGGCTGATCCGCCCCTCTTGCGGCTTGCCTACGGCTCGGCGTTCTTCGGCACTTTCCAGACCGTGATCGATGGCATTACGCAGCATATGCTCCAGCGGCGCGACCATGCGTTCCAGCACGCTACGGTCCATTTCACCTTCTGCGTCACCCACGTCGAAGCGAACCTGTTTATCCAGCTCGCCGGAGACCTGACGCACGATCCGCCGCAACCGTGGGAGCAGGCGTTCGAACGGCACCATGCGCGTGCGCATCAGGCTTTCCTGCAACTCCGTATTGACCCGCGCCTGTTGTGACAACAGCGCTTGCGCGTCGTGATTTCGGGTGTCGAGGGTTTCTTTAAGGTCGAGCAGGTCGGATGCAGACTCGAACAAGGCCCGCGAAAGTTGCTGCAACTGCGAATGACGGTCCATCTCCAGCGGATCGAATTCTTCATAGCCCAATCGCTCGGCTTGCACCTGCTCGCGGCTGAGAATTCGCCCCTGGGTTTCTATGTCCAGACGCCGCAACTGGTCGCGCATGCGCTCGATGGTGGTTTCCATCTCAACCAAAGTGACATGGGCATCGCTGACTTGCTGTTCGATACGCTCCCGGAAGATCGACGTTTCACCCGCCAGATTGACCAGGCTTTCCAGCTGTTCGGCCGCCACCTTGACCATTTCCGGTGGGGTGCGCTCAGCCTCGGCTTCGGCCGTCGAAGACACTGCCACCGCGCTGGAGGGTGCAGCCTCGCGCGGCGCATCGTCCAGTGTCGCTTTGGCGGTGAGCGACCCCAAGCCGTTTGGGCTGCTGAAACGATGGATGCTCTCGATCAACAACGTGGCGCTGGGCAGCGGATGCCGCGCACGCACGGCGTCAAGCATGCCAGCCAACAGGTCGTGCCCGCTTTGCAACAGGCTGATCAGCAGTGGATTACTGTGCAACAACCCGGCTGACAGGCCTTCATAGAGAAATTCAAGTTCATGGGCCAGGTCGCCAATCGGGGCGATTTCCACCATCCGTGCGCCGCCCTTGAGGGTGTGCAGATCACGCAGCAGGTTTTCCACCTCAACCGTGTTTTGCGGCTCGTCCTGCCAGCGGGTCAAGGCGCCGCCGGAGCTTTCGACAATGTCGAAGCCTTCCTCAAGGAAGATCTCCAGCAATTCAGGGTCGCGCTCTTCGAGGATATCGACCGCTGATCTGACGGGTTTCGGCTCGACGTCAGGGCGTGAACCTTGGCCAGTGCCCTGGCGAAAATCACGGATATATTCAATCAACTCAGCCGGACTGCTGAGCGGCTGATGGTCTTGCAATTGCTCCAGCAGGATCGCCAGAAGGTCGTGGCTTTGCAGCAGCAAGTCAGCCAATGCGGACGAGTGACAGTAGCGGCGGTCGATCAAGCCTTCGTATAGGGATTCCAGCTCATGACCCAGATCGCCCACGGGGCCGATTTCAGCCATGCGCGCGCCGCCCTTGAGGGTGTGCAAATCGCGTTGCAGCGAGGACAGCGGCAACGGGTTGTCAGGATCGGACAACCAACGGTGCAATGCCTGCCCGGCGCTGTCGAGAATATCCACCGCCTCTTCGAGGAAGATTTCCACGATCTCGTCATCGAGGCCGCTTAGCGGTGCATCGGTCTCTCCGGGCTCCTGCACTGCGGACTGAATAGCGTGTTCAACCGACTGTTCAATCGCGAGTTGCTCGGTCGCTGCATTCAGTTCGGTGATGCTCAGCGAGCGGCTACCGTCGCTTTTGATCAGGCCCATGGCGCCAGGGTCGAGGGCTTGATCGAGCAATTCGCGCAAGGCCCGAATGCGCTCCGGGCTGGCATCCACCTCTTGGCCTGCCGCCACTTGGTCAAGCATGTCGATCAGGGCTTCGTGCGCCCTTTCAACCTCATGAAAGAAGCGCTCGCTGACCGCCAGGCTGCTTTCTTCAACCGCGCCATACAAGTCCAGCAGTGCCTCACACAGCTCATCCACCTGCGGCAGATCGGCCATGTGCGCCCCATGACCCAAGGTGGTCAACTCTTCGAGCAGAGCGCTTAATTCCTGGCGCTCGCCGGGATGCTGCTGCCAGCGCTGCAACAGGCTTTCGGCATCGAGCAGAATGTCCATGCCCTCGGCCAGAAAGGTCGCGATCAATTGCGGATTGCGCTTGATGCGCAGGCCGTTGCTCGGTGCGCTAAGGGCAGCCGCCAGGCGGATGTCCAGCAGCGAATGCGCCTCGTCGATCAGCGCCGCTGCGCCCACGATGGTAGCCAGCGGGTCACTGTCGAGCTGGAGCAGGCCCTGTCGAAACAAGGGTTCGGCGGCCTTCAGTAGCTGAATTCCTGCCTGCCTCAGCGGAATCAGATTGGATTTAAACTCGAGGATCAACTGATCCAGGGGTCTGGCCAACTCGGCTATGGGCAGCACGCCCGCCATGTAAGCGCTGCCTTTGAGCGTGTGCAGGGCGCGCTGCAGGTCGTCGCTGATGGGCGGTGACACCGCTTCGGTGGCGCTGTCGAGAAAGCGATTGAGCGTGTCGAGATGGCTTCGCGCTTCCTGACGGAAAATCTCCAGCAGATGCGGGTCCAACGCCTCATCGTTGGCATTGACGGTATGAGCCATGACCGCAGCGATGAGCACCTCTTCGCCCTTGGCCAGCGCGTGGGCACATGCAGCCAACAGGTCGACATCATCACGCTGATGCTGGGCATTGTCGGCGAATTCGCGAATAACCTCAGGCAATAAGGCCAGCACGTCAGCCAGTAAACGCCGAACGCGCTGATCGGGTTTGACGCTGTTCTCCATGATCCGGTTGAGCAGGTTCTCCGCGGACCAGGCCAACTCGCCGAGGATCAACGCACGGACCATCCGCCCGCTGCCTTTTAGGGTATGAAATGCCCGGCGGACTTCGGTCAGCGCGGCGGTATCACGAGGGTCATCGAACCATTGTGGCAAGTGCTCGTGCAGCGCCACCAACACCTCATCGGTCTCTTCGAGAAACACCTCAAGCAACTCGTCGTCCACCCGTTCTTCATCGGCGGGCGGCGGCAACAGGCTGGTTGGCACATAGAGGGCCGGCGGATTAACGGCCGAAACCGGGCTGGCAAGCACTTGGGCGATGGTCTGCGTCGGGCTGACCAGTTCCTGACGGGCCTGCAACTCAAGCAACTCGTCCTGACTGATCACCTCATCGAGCAGCGGCACCTCGACAACGGCGTCCGGTATCGGCGAATACCCAAGCCCCTCCAGACTGGACTGAGCCCGGTCGAGCACTTGCTCACCCGGCGCTTCATGATCCTGGCCCAAACGCTCCAGGTAATACTCAATACTGGTGAGGGCGTCTGCCAGACCATCGAGCTGACCCCAGGTTGGTGGCGTGTTGTCCTCCAGCAAATGCTCCTGGATGTATTCGTTGCAAACCGCGAGCAGGCTGGCTGCTCGCGCCAGCGGAATCATCGCCAGTGCCCCGCGTACCTGCACCAGCAGCGCGGGCAAAGGCTCGAGCCGCTGCCGATCCCAAGGGCCGTCGATATAATCGATGATCATGTCCTTGGCCTGCTGCAGCCCGATACGCGCCTCCTTGATCACCAACTGATGGATCTGGGTCAGGTCTGTCGTTGGCAAGCGGCTGTTTTCACGGTGCGTCTGCTCCACGGTGCCTACCATCCCGGCCAGGGTCGCTTCGACGTACAAGAGTGCGCCAGCGACATCCATCAACGCAGAGTCATCGGCTTCACGTTGGCCCTGGGCCAAACCCTGAACAACCGCCAATTGATCGATGATGACTTTACGTGGCTGACCGAAGCCAAGGACGGCCAAGGTATCCGCGACCTGTTGCAGCGGCGGCAGCAGGCTGTTGAGTTCACCAACGTGCTTGCGGTCGCTGCGCACGAAGACGTCCAGGCGATCTTTGACCCTGACCAGCTCCTCGCATAGCGCGACCACCACCGAGCGCATCGCATCGCGATCCGGGCCCGCCAGCCGCGCACGCTCTTCGTCGACCAGCGCGGTATCGGGCAGGGACTCGGCGAGGCCGTATTGATCTTTGAGCAGCAACATAGGTGGCGCCTGGCTGTCGGATTTGGCGATGTAAAACAACAGGCTCTTGAGCAACTCATCTGGCGCCGGCTGATTGATTGCGCTGATACCCTGCTCGAGCAAGCGCTTGAGTTCCTTGTCAGACTCTTTGAGCAGACCGCGCAGCGCCGGGCTATTGGTGAACTGGCCGTCAGCCATGGTTGCGACCAGCGCCGACGCAATCTGCCACAACAGACCGAGCGGCGCGTCTTTGCACAATGCCTCAAGGCGGCTAAACACTTTGGCCATGTGACCGAGGTTGGTCTGCACCTCCTGCTCACGCAGTAAACCAACCAACGCCGCTTGGAGCATTTGCCGCCACTTGCGCAGCAGCGCCGCCAAGTCAGGGCTGTCTAGCTTGGCCAATGCCTGCGCGTCGAGTTCGGGAACACAGAGCAGTTGCGGGGCAAACAGACTGGTTTCCGACAGCAAGCTCTCGCCTCGGGCGCTGCGCAAATCATTCAGCAGCGGCAGCACCACAAGCGGCAAATCGCGTCTGGCGGTATGGATGCGGTCGAGGTAAACCGGCATCTGCACCATAGCCTGTGTCAGCAAATACACGGCTTCGGCCTGTTGCGCCACGCGACGTTGCTGCAACGCCAGCGCCAGTTGCTCGATTTCTTCGGCGAGCAGCGCCGCGCCATAGAATTCGATCATTTGCAGGCTGCCATGCACCTGGTGCACACAGCTCAGGCACTCAACCATTGAGGCCGGGTCCTGTGGGTGTGCGACAAACGCTTCGAGGGCTTGGCGGGCCTGTTTGAGCGTTTCGGCAATTTCGCCCTTGACCCATTCGAGGGCCACGTAGTCGTGCCGATCAGCCATAACAACTCCAGTCATTACCTATTATTTACCCGGGTGTTCAACCAGGGCCTTACGACGGTGGCAAGGTAAAACCAGACACCGAACGCCGCATCTCGCTGGCCATTTTCGCCAGGTTGCCGATACTTTCCGCCGTGGCCGTGGTGCCAGACGTCGTTTGTGTCGTGGTCTGGTGAATCACGCTCATGGTCCGGGAAATCTGCCCCGCAGAGGACGCCTGCTGCTGCGCAGCGTTGGTGATGCTCTGAATCAACGCCGCGAGGGTTTTCGAAACACCCTCGATTTCCTCCAGTGCCACCCCGGCATCGTGCGCCAGTCGGGCGCCGCGCACCACTTCGCTGGTCGTCTGCTCCATGGAGATGACCGCCTCGTTGGTGTCGTTCTGAATGGCCCGAACCAGGGTCTCAATCTGCTTGGTGGCCGACGAAGAGCGCTCTGCCAGCCGTTGCACTTCGTCGGCAACCACCGCAAAGCCACGTCCGGCATCCCCGGCCATCGAGGCTTGTATCGCCGCATTGAGGGCCAGAATGTTGGTCTGATCGGCAATATCATCGATCAAGCTGACAATGTCGCCGATTTCCTGGGAAGACTCGCCCAAACGTTTGATCCGCTTGGAAGTGTCCTGAATCTGCTCACGGATGTTGTCCATACCGTTGATGGTGTTATGCACCACCTCGTTACCTTTATTGGCAATGGCCACCGAACGCTCCGCCACCGCCGACGACTCCGACGCATTGGCCGAGACCTCATCGATGGAAATCGCCATGTTATTGATCGCGGTCGAGGCAGCCGCAATCTGCAACGCCTGATGCTCGGACGCCGCCGCCAACTGCATGGCCGTGGTCTGAGTATCTGCAACCGCTGACGCGACTTGCTCCGCAGTCAGGTTGATCGTGGCCACCAGGTCGCGCAACTGGTCGATGGAGTAATTGATCGAGTCGGCAATTGCCCCGGTGAAGTCTTCGGTCACGGACGCGGCGACTCTCAGATCACCGTCGGCGAGGTTTTCGATCTCATCGAGCAGACGCATGATCGCGTGCTGATTGCGCTCGTTCTTCTCGGCGGTTTCGCGCAACTGCCGGTTGGTTTCGCGCACCATCACGATGCCGATCAAAATGATCGACATCAAGGCCAGCAGGCCCAGCAGGTAGCCGCCGATGCTGTGCATCGAACGCCCACTGGCCAGGTGCTCAAAATGATCGGCCAGCACCGACGCTTCATCGAGCAGGGTTTGCGAGGTGGTGAAGATAGTGCTGGCCGATTCACGCACTTGAAGCAGCTCGGGCGAAGTTTCGAGAATTTCATCCACGGAGCCTGAAACGAACTGGAACAGCTCGGCAATTTCGGTCAGGCGCACACGGGAATCGTGGTCCTGGACCTGGGTGATGTTCATCACCGGATTGCCTTCAATCATGCCATTGAGCACCCGGCCAAACAGGCTTGCGTCGCGACCGAACGCATCGGCGGCCTGCACCGCGGTGTCATCCCCGGACAGTACAGTGTTGACCGAACCGAGAATTCGCTCAGCCAACAGCGACTGACGCTGCGCCACCGCCACCTGACTGGCCGGCGCATGATTTTGCAGAAGGCTGTCGACGACTTTTTCGTACTCGACCTGCAACTGCGGAATGGTTTCGGCCAGGGTTGCCGCCACTTGATGCAGGGACAGAACGGTCTGTTCACTGGCGACAATCACGTCGGTGCTCTTGCGCAGACTCTCCCAGTCCTTCTGCACGGCCTGCATTTCCTGACTCACGGCTGACGGCGCCGACGGCAACCCCGTGGCCTTGTCACCTTTTTTCAGGAAACCCCAGCGCAGATCAAAATCGTTGCGTGCGTCGGCCAACAGCTTGAACGCAGGCGCCTTGCCCGCGGCGGCTTCGGAGGCGTTTTTGGCGATTCGCTGAGACAACACGCGCAGCTCGCCTGCGTGGCCGATGTACTGTTTATCGTAATTCGACTGCGTGTTGAGGTAGGCGAAGTTAGCGAACAGCAACATGATAAAAATGATCAGGGCGACAAACAGCGCGGCGATCTGCGACCGACTGCGCTCACCCTCCAATGACCTACCTGTCTTGCTCATTATTCAGGGCCCCGCCTGGCCAGCAACATCTATTCATCCCGGAAATAAAAAAGGGCCCGTCGAGGCCCGCCGAAAAACGTTACAGCGCGACATCCATGAAGCCCGGTGATTGCGCCAGCGCATGCGGGCTGAAGACCAACCAGGCCTGTTCACGTAAGAACTGCCCCTGAATGAACGGCGCGACCCCCGCTTCGAACGCCACAAGTGGCTCAGGCATCAGGCTGCGTTGATTGAAATGCTGCACACCCAATACTTCATCGACCATCAGCCCGGCGAACACATCTTGATAGTCGACCACCAGCACCCGCCGCTGCTTGCGCACAGGCGACAACTCATGATCAAAAAACGCACACAAATCCATGATCGGCAGCAACCGCCCCCGCAGGTTGGCCACACCCTTGACCCAAGGCTTTACCCCAGGCAATACGGAGTAACGCGGCTCATGCAGGATCTCGCTGATCTCCCCCATGGGCGCCACGTAACACTGATCGCCCATGCGAAAACCGATCCCGCTCCAGTCTTGCAGTCGCGTCTCCTGCAAAGGCAGACCGGCCGCGAGAGAGCGACAGCGCTGATCGATTTCAAGGAGCAACTGGAAGGCGGTTTGCGACTCAGCCATGAGTGCGGACCGTCAGCCGGCCAATACCGCATTCAGGGTTTTCATCAGGGTTTCTTCGTCCACCGGCTTGGTCAGATAATCACGCGCGCCCTGGCGCTTGCCCCAGACTTTATCGGTTTCCTGATCCTTGGTCGTGATGATGATCACCGGAATCATGTTGGTGTCAGCGTCTTTAGTCAGCTGGCGCGTGGCCTGGAAACCATTGAGACCGGGCATCACGATATCCATGAGCACCGCGTCGGGTTTTTCCTGACGGGCCAGGGCAACGCCATCAGCGCCGTTTTCGGCTTTCAAGACGTGATGACCGTGCTTTTCCAGCATGCCGGTCAACTTGTACATTTCAGTCGGCGAATCATCAACGATCAGAATTCGAGCCATGGTATTCCCCATACGCAATGGATGCTCTCGACCCGCCAGGGTCACAGGGCATCAAGATACTTGTTGTTCTACTGCAACGAACTCCGGCACATGGGCCTTGATCGCGTTCAGTAGTTCTTCCTTGCTGAAAGGCTTGGTCAGAAACTGGTCTGAGCCGACTATCCGGCCCTTGGCCTTGTCGAACAGGCCATCCCTGGAGGACAGCATGATCACCGGCGTTGACTTGAATGCCCGGTTATTCTTGATCAGTGCACAGGTCTGATAGCCATCCAGGCGCGGCATCATGATGTCGACGAAAATGATTCGCGGGTGATTGTCGGCGATCTTCGCCAGCGCATCGAACCCGTCTATCGCGGTGATGACTTCGCAACCGACGTTCTTCAATAACGTCTCTGCGGTGCGGCGAATCGTCTTCGAATCGTCGATGATCATCACTTTCAAAGCTGTGGAATGCTGTTCCATGTTTGCTCTACCATCGCCGCGGCGAGTCGATTTGCTGCGTTGTGCCCGGCGTCTTCAGGCTGACATGGAGCTACCATGAGCCCCCAGCCCCTTAATTAACGGGGCCCAAGGCCAAGTGCCGAGCCTTTTTAGCACACTCTCCAGACGCAATCCATAAAGCCCGACGCTGCGCGCTTGCCTCTTGACCCAGCGCATGCACGGCGCCACCCTGACGCCTATTTTCAGGCCCAAGCGGCCCTTACCGACAGAGGATATTGCCCATGAGCGTTCGCCTAGGGATTGTCATGGACCCCATCGAGGACATCTCCTATAAAAAGGACAGCTCGCTGGCCATGCTCCTTGCCGCCCAGGATCGCGGTTGGTCGCTGTTCTATATGGAACAGCACGATTTGTACCAAAACGCCGGCCAGGCACGCGCCCGGATGAAACCACTGAAAGTCTTCGCCGACCCCGAACACTGGTTCGAACTGGGAGCCGAAATCGACAGCGGCCTGGACGACCTCGACGTGATCCTGATGCGTAAGGATCCGCCGTTCAATATGGAGTTCGTGTACTCCACGTACCTGCTCGAACAAGCTGAACGCGCCGGCGTACTGGTGGTCAACCGCCCACAGAGCCTGCGTGACTGCAACGAGAAGCTATTTGCCACGCTGTTCCCGCAATGCACGCCGCCGACTCTGGTCAGCCGCCGTATGGACATCTTGCGCGAATTCGCCGAACTGCATGGCGATGTGATTCTCAAACCGCTGGACGGCATGGGCGGCACATCCATCTTCCGCCACCGCGAGGGCGATCCAAACCTGTCGGTGACCCTCGAAATCCTGACGGCCAATGGCACGCAGCAGATTATGGCCCAAGGTTACCTGCCAGCGATCAAGGACGGCGACAAACGCATCCTGATGATTGACGGCGAGCCCGTGCCTTACTGCCTCGCACGTATCCCGGCCGCTGGCGAAACCCGTGGCAACCTGGCCGCCGGTGGTCGTGGCGAAGCCCGCCCCTTGACCCCGCATGACCGCTGGATCGCGGCCGAAGTCGGCCCGACACTGCGTGAAAGAGGCCTGCTATTCGTAGGCATCGATATCATCGGCGAGCACCTCACCGAAATCAACGTCACCAGCCCGACGTGCATTCGTGAAATCGACAATGCCTTCGGCACCAACATTGCGTCCATGCTGATGGATGCCATCGAGAAGAAGCTCAAGGCCAGGTAAACGCTATCCCCGGCCTGATCCCCGTGCGGGTTGCACAGGAATGAGGCCGATCCGGCCTGCTCCAGACCAGCGCACACCGCAGTATTTGCGACAGTGCGCTATCATGCGCGGCTTGTGAAAATGTTGGACTGATGATGAACGCTTTGGCCGACGATCTGCCCCCTGAACTCGCCCGTGCTGGCGTGCGCCCGGCTGATCGGCTTGGGTTTACCCTGATGATTGCAGCGCTGATCCACGTAGCACTGATCCTCGGTGTGGGCTTCGCTTACGTCAAACCGCCAGACATCAGCAAAACCCTGGAAATCACCCTCGCCACCTTCAAAAGCGAAGCCCCGCCGAAAAAAGCCGATTTTCTCGCCCAGGATAATCAGCAGGGCAGTGGCACGCTGGACAAGAAGGCGATCCCCAAGACGACCGAGCTGGCGCCATTTCAGGACACCAAGATCAACAAGGTGACGCCACCCCCTGCCGCCAAGCCGGTGGAAAAGCAGGTAGCACCGAAAACGGCGGTCGCGACCACCGCGCAGAAAACCCAGAAAACCGTGACCAAGCGCGAAGAGATCAAACAAGAACCCGCCGTCAAGGCCGCGCCGACCTTTGACAGCTCGCAGCTGACCAGCGAAATTTCCAGCCTGGAAGCCGAGCTCTCCAACGAACAACAGCTGTACGCCAAGCGCCCTAAGATCCATCGCCTCAGCGCTGCGTCGACCATGCGCGACAAAGGCGCCTGGTATAAAGAAGACTGGCGTAAAAAAATCGAACGGATAGGCAATCTCAACTATCCGGAAGAAGCGCGGCGCAACCAGGTGTACGGTAATTTGCGGATGATGGTGTCGATCAACCGCGATGGCTCCCTGTTCGAAATATTAGTGCTGGAGTCGTCCGGTCAGCCGCTGCTCGATCAAGCTGCGCAACGTATTGTGCGATTGGCGGCGCCTTTTGCGCCGTTCACCGGCGATCTGGCTGACATCGACCGACTGGAGATCATTCGCACCTGGCGTTTCGCCCGTGGCGATAAGCTGTCCAGCAACTGAAGACCTGAACACCTATCACATTAGCCAGTTGTCAGGCCCGTCGGGCAGCGCCACACTAGGGCTCATGAAAAACGTCCCCGCAAGCTACCTCAAGCATCACTTCCTGATTGCCATGCCGCACATGGCCGATCCGAACTTTGCGCACACCTTGACCTACATCGTCGAGCACAACGCAAATGGCGCCATGGGCCTGGTGATCAACCGTCCACAGGGCCTGACGCTGGCGGACATTCTTGAGCAACTGCGCCCGGAAACCGAACCGCCATTGCGCTGCCAGCACATCCCGATTCATACCGGTGGCCCAGTGCAAACCGATCGCGGCTTTGTCCTGCACCCGAGCGGACCGCAGTTTCAGGCAACGGTCGAACTCGGCGGCCTCGCGCTGTCGACGTCTCAGGATGTGCTGTTCTCTATCGCTGACGGCTACGGCCCGGATCAACATGTAATCACCCTCGGGTATGCGGGCTGGGAAGCCGGGCAACTGGACGCCGAGCTGGCCGCCAACATCTGGCTGACCTGCCCGTTCGATCCGGCCATCCTGTTCGATATCCCGAGTGAGCATCGCCTCCACGCGGCGGCGGCCGGCCTGGGCGTCAATCTCAGCTTGCTGACCAGTCAGGCGGGCCACGCCTGATGGCTTTACGTCTTTTGCTGGGCTTCGATTACGGCACCAAACAGATCGGCGTTGCCGTTGGTCAGGTGATTACCGGCCAGGCCCGCGAGCTGTGCATCTTGAAAGCGCAGAACGGTATCCCGGACTGGGACAAGGTCGAAGCATTGATCCGAGAATGGAAGCCCGACGCCATTGTCGTCGGCCTGCCGCTAAACATGGACGGCACGCCGAGCGACATGAGTGCCCGTGCTGAAAAATTCTCGCGTCGACTCAACGGCCGCTACAACCTGCCGGTGTATACCCACGACGAGCGCCTGACCACCTTTGAAGCCAAGGGCGAGCGTCTGTCCCGTGGCGGGCAGAAAGGCAGCTATCGCGACAACCCGGTGGATGCCATTGCTGCCGCGCTGTTGTTACAGGGCTGGCTGGATGCCAACGGCGCCCTGTTTGACGCGTGATCGCTTTATCGATCTCTTTATTGAAAGAATAGACATCCAGTTTTCAGCCTGAGCAACCTGCGTGAAAGACGCTCAGGCCCCTGAAGGAGCAACCATGAGCCTGCCCAATCCCGCCGCACTGATCAGCCAGATGGCCATTGATCTGAAGGCCTATCTGAGCCAGCGCAACATCACTGAACCGCGTTATATCGGCATTCGCACGGGCGGCATCTGGGTCGCACAGGCGTTGCTTGAAGCGCTGGGCAGCCAGTCGCCGTTGGGCACACTGGACGTGTCCTTCTACCGCGACGATTTCAGCCAGAGCGGCCTGCACCCGCAAGTGCGTCCCTCGGCCCTGCCGTTCGAGATCGAAGGCCAGCACTTGGTACTGATCGATGACGTGCTGATGAGCGGCCGGACCATCCGCGCTGCGCTCAACGAACTGTTCGATTACGGCCGTCCGGCCAGCGTGACCCTGGTCTGCCTGCTCGATCTTAACGCCGGGGAACTGCCGATTAGCCCCGACGTGGTCGGCGCCACCCTGTCGCTGGCGCCCGATGAGCGGGTAAAATTGCTCGGCCCCGCGCCGCTCGCACTTGAATACCAGAACCTCTCTGCCGCCGCCCTCTAGCCCCTAATAAAGAGTCCTTGCGATGACGCCTATCGACGCCAAGCGCCCACTGCAGCTCAATCATCAGGGCCAGCTGCGCCACTTTCTCTCGCTCGACGGTTTGCCCCGCGAGTTACTCACCGAAATTCTCGACACCGCCGATTCCTTTCTGGAAGTCGGCGCCCGGGCGGTAAAGAAAGTCCCGCTGCTGCGCGGCAAGACGGTGTGCAACGTGTTCTTCGAGAACTCGACCCGCACCCGCACCACATTCGAACTGGCTGCCCAACGGCTGTCGGCCGACGTGATCACCCTGAATGTCTCGACCTCGTCCACCAGTAAGGGCGAAACGCTGTTCGACACCCTGCGCAACCTTGAAGCGATGGCCGCCGACATGTTCGTCGTGCGTCATGGCGACTCGGGCGCCGCGCACTTCATCGCCGAACATGTCTGCCCGGAGGTCGCGATCATCAACGGTGGCGACGGCCGCCATGCGCACCCGACCCAGGGAATGCTCGACATGCTCACCATTCGTCGGCACAAAGGCGGTTTCGAAAACCTCTCTGTGGCCATCGTTGGCGACATCCTGCACTCGCGAGTCGCGCGCTCGAACATGATTGCGCTCAAAGCCCTCGGCTGCCCGGACATCCGCGTGGTCGCGCCGAAAACGTTGTTGCCGGTAGGCGTCGAGCAGTACGGGGTCAAGGTCTACACCGACCTGGCTGCCGGCCTCAAAGACGTAGACGTGGTGATCATGCTGCGCCTGCAGCGCGAACGCATGCAGGGCGGTCTGTTGCCCAGCGAAGGTGAGTTCTATCGCCTGTTCGGCTTGACCACCGCTCGTCTGGCTGGCGCCAAACCGGATGTGATTGTCATGCACCCAGGCCCGATCAACCGCGGCGTCGAAATCGAGTCGGCAGTGGCCGACGGCGCCCATTCGGTAATCCTCAACCAGGTCACCTACGGCATCGCAGTACGCATGGCCGTGCTGTCCATGGCCATGAGCGGGCAAACCGCACAACGTCAATTCGAGCAGGAGAACGCCCAGTGAAGCTCAGCATCCTCGGCGCCCGCGTCATCGACCCCACCAGCGGTCTGGACAACGTCATTGATTTGCACCTGGAAGCCGGCAAAATTATCGCCTTCGGCGAGGCGCCAGCAGGTTTCGTTACCAGCCAAACGATCGAGGCCAAGGGCCTGGTCGCCGCCCCCGGCCTGGTCGACCTCAACGTAGCCCTGCGCGAGCCGGGTTACAGCCGCAAAGGCTCCATCGCCAGCGAAACCAGGGCTGCAGCAGCCGGTGGCGTCACCAGCCTGTGCTGCCCGCCACGGACTAAACCCGTGCTCGACACCTCCGCCGTGGCCGAGCTGATCATCGACCGCGCCCGCGAAGCCGGCAATTGCAAAGTGTTCCCCATCGGCGCCTTCAGCAAGGGTCTGGAAGGCGAGCAACTGGCCGAGCTGATTGCCTTGCGCGATGCGGGCTGCATCGCCTTCGGTAATGGTCTGGACAGTTTTCGCAATACCCGGACGTTGTGTCGGGCACTGGAATACGCCGCGACCTTCGACCTGACGGTAATTTTCCATTCTCAGGACCGCGATCTGGCTGAAGGGGGTCTGGCCCATGAAGGCCCTACTGCCAGCTTCCTCGGCTTGCCGGGCATTCCCGAGACCGCCGAAACCGTGGCCTTGGCTCGGGACCTGCTGCTGGTGGAACAAAGCGGCGTGCGTGCGCACTTCAGCCAATTGACCAGTGCACGCGGTGTGGAACTGATCGCTCAGGCGCAGGCCCGTGGGCTGCCGGTCACCGCCGACGTGGCGATGTATCAGCTTATCCTCACCGATGAAGCGCTGATCGACTTCTCCAGCCTGTACCACGTCCAGCCGCCGCTGCGCACCCGCGCCGACCGCGATGGCCTGCGTGAAGCCGTTAAGTCCGGGGTGGTTCAAGCCATCTCCAGCCATCACCAACCCCATGAACGCGATGCCAAGCTGGCCCCGTTCGGTGCGACCGAGCCGGGCATCAGCAGCGTTGAGCTGCTATTACCGCTGGCGATGACGTTGGTCGCAGACGGCCTGCTCGACCTCCCTACCCTGCTGGCACGCCTCAGCGCGGGCCCTGCAGCAGCCTTGCGCCTGCCTGCCGGTCAATTGCGTGTCGGTGCGCCAGCGGATCTGGTGCTGTTCGATCCGACGGCGTCTACTGTTGTTGGCGAGAAATGGCTGTCCAAAGGCGAAAACTGCCCGTTCCTTGGCCACTGCCTGCCAGGGGCCGTGCGCTACACCCTGGTGGATGGACGGATCAGCTACAGCAGCTGATTGGGTCTTGATCGCGGTGCGTCAGATGCACCGCTTAAACTGCTTCGCAGCGGGACACGTAGTCTTGCAACTATGCGTCCCGCTGCGAAGCAGTCATCAACTCACCCCGCTACCCAACGCTCCCTTCACCTGATCCAACAACCCCATCTTCGATTCGTCAGGCAACCGGTCGAGCAGATCCTTGACCTTCGCTAAAGCCTTCGCCGCCTCCGTGGCCTTGAGCAGTTTTTGCAGCTCGGGCGTGGTCGCGGTTTCTGCGCTGAGGGCTGGCGGTGTGGGCAAGGCTTTCACCAACTTCAGCATATCGCCAGGGTCTTTGCTGAACGCCCGAATGTTGTCGAGATTGTCCAGCATCGGCAGGGCGATGCCCGTGACAGAATCAAACGCGCTGACTTGCGGAAAGCCCACCTTGCCGCGAAACACGGGGATGCCCAGCGATGGAATCAGCAGACCCACCAGATAACGCGGGTCGTGGCGCTTGATGCTTAAACCGACACTGGCCACCGCAATACCCACCCCAATCACTTGCCCGGCCCTCGCCACCGGCGACAGGGACTTGTTGGATTCGGTGTCGAAAAAGATGCAGCGGTAGCGGAAGTAATCACTGAACACTTCGCGCTCGCCCAAGGCCGTTGAGTTCATGAACCAGGCGCGTGAATCGTGGACCTGCTCGTCGAAAAAGTCGGTGAGCGTGCGAGCGGTGTCGGTCAGGGGCTCGGCGGTTTTTAAGTCATAGAGCGCCAGGTAAGCCTGGTTACCAGAGGTGCGCAGGTCACGGTATTCCTGGGCTTCATCCTGCTCGTTGGTCAGGTATATCAACCCCCCGAACAGCAGATGAGGAATGGTCGCCCAACTGATGGCGTCACCGGCCAACGCCAGCGACCAGTTGCTCGGGTCATAGTCGCGACCGAACTCGGTCATGGCCCTGTCCATCTGGCGCTGATCGAGCGTGGGCTCAAAGGCTTTGTGGGTATTAAAGTCGATGGGTTGTGCCGCGCCGACGCGTTGTTCATAACCCTGTTTGAGCGCCCGATATTCCTGATGCGTTGCCAGCGAGGTGCCTGACAACTCCTTGAGCGGTTGGCCCTCATGGTTGGCCTTGTTCTCGGCCAGCTGTCGCTCATGCAGTGCTTTAAGGGCATCCCACTCTTCCTGGGTCATGTCCTTGCCGTTGACATGCTGGTAGGCGGAGGTTGTCCTGAAGTGATAGCTGCCATAACGATTGATCCGCCACCCCGTCAACAGCGCCTGCTCACCGGCCAAGGCGCCTTCCAGCGGGCCGGTTTTATGGTGGGCGAGCCAGGTGTTGAAGCGGAGGGTGAGGGTTTCGGAGATGGCGAAGGCTTTGAATGTTTTAGCGTCCATTTCCAGCCAAGGCCATTTCGCTTTTTGCTCGTCGCTGAGTGCAATCGATGGCGCCTGCAACGGAGCGCCGACTGCGTAGGCTTCAGCGTACATATGCTGCAACGGAAGTTGCGACATTACGTCCTGAGGACCGCCCAGCGACTTGCCCTGATCGCCCGGCGAATACCCACCACCGACATCGGAGTGCATGCCGGGGTACAGGTATTCGACCGTGTTGGCGCGGTAGGTCGAAGGGCAACTCGGGTCATCGGGGTCGTTCTTGCGCCGAATCGAGTCCACCGGGAAACAGGTGCGTTGCTCATGGGCGGCGACCAGATGCACGCAGCGCTCCAAAAACTTCTCCGAGTCCGACAGGCGCATGGAGTCATCGGCCCACCCCATATGGCCCTCGGCGAACGGCATCGCGTAGGCCATGCCGGTGGAGGCCACGGTGTCGAACAAACCCAGGAAGGCAATGCAGATCGGCAGGCCGGCAAACAGGTAACAGGTTTCACCCTCGACCTCGACTTGGGTCAAACTTTCCAGCCAGGTGGCAAAGGCCCGGGCTTCGGCGGCGCCCCGGGAAAAGCCATACACGTACAGGCGCAGGCCGATGATCCGCGGCTGGGTCTTGCGCACATGCACAAAGTCGACCTTTTTTTGCAGCGCCAGCAACGGCGCGTGCAAGGCCTCTCGCCGACGGCTGTCACCGCTCTTGAGCAACGTCGCGCCGAGCATCTCTTCAGTGAACGAGGTGCCCATTTTCTGCACCAACTCATAGGCGTCTGAAGGTTTGAGACGTGGTTCACCGCAAGCCCGACCCACCGCATCCAGCAGGCGCGTGATACCCCAATTGATCCGGTTCTCACCGCCGACCGCGCCGATCAGCCCCAGGTCTCGTGGTTCGAACTCGCCGATCTCCTTGAACTCGGTGCCGACCCCTTGCATGTAATAGGCGTAAAACCCGTTTGTGTTCGCCCGGCTCTGCTCTGTGCCTGAGTCGGCACCGACGCTGGCGTGGTAAAGCCGCGCCACGTTGCTGGTGCTCGGGGGTTGACCGAGTTTGTCTGAAGGTTCGTGGTTGTTGGTGCCGTCGAAACACAGGGAGATGTTCAGCACATTCATGCACGGCGGGCCGGTATACGTTTCACCCGCCGCCTCGGCGGCGCGTTCAGCCGCATAGCCGGCCAGAAGCTCGGGCCGAAATTGTGTGCGGTAGTTAAGCCCCACATCCTCGGACGTGCGCGGCAGCAGCCCCTCTTTGGGGAACGGCGGGGTCGGCGTTAACGGCGCCGGGGCAGGGCGTTGAGAACCTGAATTCAAAGTGCTGGACATACCGAGGGCTCTTCCATTTTGGAGGGGTAGTTGAAGGGATAACCGGCGTTGCCGGGCGTAACGGCGACAGCCGAAACGGCAACTTGGTTGCAGGGCAAGAAATGAACATCGATGACGCCGAGTTCTTCATACGGCGCCACCTCCACGACGGCGCGATGGCGGGTGTTTTTAGACTCGTGTTCCTGCATTCGCTTGTTCCAAGCGTCGCTGAACGGGCGCTCAGGCCATTTGCCATAGGCGTGCGGCGTCGGATCCTTCTCCCACTCCACCACCACGGTCAGCCCGGGATGCCACTTGCGCGGCAGGCTCACGCAGCAGTTCTGCTTGCCGCCCCCGCCGTAAGGGCCGATGTTCGGGCCGCCGTTACCGTTGACCATGAAGTAATTGATCGCCGCCGAGGTATGGCTGTAGCCCTCGATAGGCGCGCCAAGTCGGTCGGGCAATGATTGGCTGCACGCTTGCAGCGCAAGGCAAGCGAGCGCAGCCGCCGCCCAAAGCGCTGGCCTTCGGCGTGGGGCGCCAGGGTTTAGGGTGCGGGACATACGGCAGGGACTTCCATTTTAAGGGGGTAGTTGTAGGGATGATTGGGGCGACCGTGGTAGCTGGGACTGGCGGCGACCTTGACTTGATCGCAAGGCAGAAAGTGCACATTGACCAACCCGAGTTGCTCATACGGCGCCACCTCCACGACGGCGCGATGGCGGGTGTATTTGGATCGGTGTTCTTTCATTCGTGCACGCCACGCATCAGAAAACGGGGGGACACCCCAATACCGTGACGCACCGACATTCGGATCCTTCTCCCACTCCACCACCACGGTCAGGCCGGGGTGCCACTTGCGGGGCAGGCTCACGCAGCAGTTCTGGCTGCCGCCCCCGCCGTAAGGGCCGATGTTCGGGCCGCCGTTGCCGTTGACCATGAAGTAGTTGATCGCCGCCGAGGTGTGGCTGTACCCCTCGATGGGCGCGCCGAGCCGGTCGGGCAATGATTGGCTGCACGCTTGCAGCGCAAGGCAGGCGAGCGCAGCCGCCACCCAAAGCGCTGGCCTTCGGCGTGGGGTGCCAGGTTTTAGGGTGCGGGACATACGGCAGGCTCTTCCATTTTCATAGGATAGTTGTAGGGATGATTGGGGCGACCGTGGTAGCTAGGACTGGCGGCGACCTTGACTTGATCGCAAGGCAGAAAATGCACATTGACCAGGCCAAGTTGCTCATACGGCGCCACCTCCACGACGGCGCGATGGCGGGTGTTTTTAGACTCGTGTTCCTGCATTCGCTTGTTCCAAGCATCGCTGAACGGGCGCTCAGGCCATTTGCCGTAGGCGTGCGGCGTCGGATCCTTCTCCCACTCCACCACCACGGTCAGGCCGGGATGCCACTTGCGCGGCAGGCTCACGCAGCAGTTCTGGCTGCCGCCCCCGCCGTAAGGCCCGATGTTCGGCCCGCCGTTGCCGTTGACCATGAAGTAGTTGATCGCCGCCGAGGTATGGCTGTACCCCTCGATAGGCGCACCCAGTCGGTCGGGCAGGGATTGGCTGCAGGCTTGCAGCGCAAGGCAGGTCAGCAGGCAAAGCGCGAGCGGACGCCTCATGCCAAGCCGCCGTTCTGCGGCAGGTCTTCGGGCAAGTGTTGGGCCAGCCACTCGATCATAAATGCCCGGTGTTCCTCGCCTTTAAGGCGGCGGTCACTGGCGGCGAGGTGCCCCAAATACAGCAGGGATACCCGTTGTTCCTTGCCGACCCGGTAGTTCCGTTTGCGCAGACCGTGGGTTTCTTCCCATTGCTCGGCAGCACTCCAGGTGCACACGGATTCGACCTGAAACGCGTCCATCATCAAGGGCGTACTGGGGCGGGTAAATTCGTGAAAGGGGAGGTAGTCGCCACCGATGATCTGCGCTTTGTGATCGCGGTCGGTCCAGTGCCAACTGATGACGGGGGCATGGAAATCGCGAGCCGCGTCTTCGATAAACACGCCACTGATGTGCTTGAACAACCGGTTGTCGTAGTAACGCAGGATGCCGCTCTTGGCGCCTTTGTCCCAATGCGCCTGGGTGTAATAACGCAGGTGCTCGCTCAACGCGTCGAACGGCCAGGGGCTTAACAGCGACAGCACGCGGGACTCGCGTTCGAACGCCCTGACAAACGTCCCCAGCCAGTTCACCTGGGCCGCATGTGCCCAGAACACACGAACATGCACAGGGCCTTGTGCGGCCAGTGCGTGTTCCGGCGTGCCCTCAAGCAGCGGTGTGTGCAAGGGCGGCGGGTCGAGTTCGGCCAGCCGTTGCAGCAAGGGGTAATCCAGCAACGTGGCGTTGATGATCATGTCGAGGTGGTCGAGGCTTGCTGCGTCTGCGTGTTGTTTCAGGTCGCGCAGACACGCGGGGATTTCAAAGCCCATGGCGGGCTGATGAGTCAGTTTCGGCATTCCGCTGCCCTGCCTTTTGTAAGGAAAGTTGTCCAAGGCATAGTCAGCGAAAGGTTTTTTATCGTCTGTAGGCCAAATCAGTCCCGTGTTGCAGGAAAGGTCTGAAAGGTTGACCTACAAAAAAACCGCCGTTCGTGAGAAGGGCGGTTAGGGGATATCAGGGGGGGGTATTTGAAGGAAATGGAAATAATAAAATGTGTGCGGGCATTCGATAGCGATGCAACGTTGCACGAGTAAGGCGCGGTCGTTCCACCGACTGTAGAAAATTTCTATCAGTTACAGCTAGCTTGATGGGAGCATTACTGGCTTTACCCCCGTCGCGCATTCTCGATAGAAATCTGGTCATTCAGGGTCCAGAAGTCATACAACACGCCCAGCAGAAAAAATCCGCCGGTGAATAGATAGATGATCCCGGTGATCCATTTGCCTTGGTACATCCGGTGCACGCCGAACACGCCAAGGAATGTCAGCAAGATCCAGGCGACGCTGTAGTCGATGGAACCCGCGTTAAAACGCAGGTCGGCTTCGCGGTCCATGCTCGGGATCAAAAACAGGTCGATCAGCCAACCGATACCCAGCAGACCCAACGTAAAAAACCAGATAGTTCCGGTGACTGGCTTGCCGTAATAGAAGCGATGCGATCCGGTAAAACCAACAATCCATAGCAGGTAACCAAGAATCTTGCTGTGGGTGTCCTGAGGTTGGATGTCCTGACGATAGCTGTTCATTCACTGCCTCTTTTAAGCTGATAGAAAAAAATATCTGTAAATTTTGTGACTTTAATGTGGAGCTCCGACGTATGGCACAAACCTTAAAAGCTTGGCGCAACCCCTTGTAATTAAGGGCTTTGCCAAAATCCATGTGACACATTACCGCAATAATGGGCACGTTCGTTCCGCATTTGTTTCGACCAGCGGGGTCAGAACGACGCAAAAAGCTGTTATAAAGTTGCGCGCTGACCAATAAGAGCCCTGCCTAATGCGTCCAATTTTCAAGACATGGCTAACTATTTGCCTGCTTATGCCGCTGGCCGCCCACGCCACCAACCGTGAGCAACAGTTACCGCCAAGCTTCACTGGTTTCACCGCAAAATCCCATTCTTCACCAACACCCGTAGCCACCGCTTCCATCGAACCAACAGCTCCAACCCGGACAAGTCACCGTCCCGCTCACGGAAAATCCGTGAGCAAAACCGCTGCAAAAACCAAGAACAAAGGCAAAACCGGCACCGTCGCACAAATGCCGGTCAAACAGAGCAGCGCGGTGTTAAGCCGGGCAGTGAATGTGCTTGGTACTCCTTATCGTTGGGGCGGCAGCAGCCCAAGTAAAGGGTTCGATTGCAGCGGTCTGGTCAAATACGCTTTCCGCGATGTGAACGAAGCCGATTTACCGCGCACCTCGAATGCCATGGCTGCAGGCCACGGGCAGAAAGTTGAACGCAAGGATTTGAAACCGGGAGACTTGTTGTTCTTCACTATAAAGAGCAGCAAGGTCAATCATGTTGCCATTTACCTGGGCAATGACCGCTTCATCCATGCCCCTCGTCGCGGCAAAGCAGTGTCGATCGATACGCTGAAGAAGCCTTATTGGGACGACCATTACGTGCTCGCCAAGCGGGTCCTGCCAAAGAACGATCCCGTCCTGCGCATCTCTCAGCGTTGACGGTATAGCCTGCGTTCACGCAGGCAATGCGCCGGAGTGTCCTTCGGCGCATCCTTTCTTCTCCCCCCGCAATTAGCTCGCGCTTATTAGAAGTTATCTGGCGTCTTGGCCTTCTCCCGAGCACCTTCGCGGGTGATCAGGCCTCTGGTCACCAACTCTTTCAAGCTCATGTCCAGCGTCTGCATGCCCAAC
This sequence comes from Pseudomonas sp. GG8, assembly GCF_052976945.1. NCBI lineage: Bacteria > Pseudomonadati > Pseudomonadota > Gammaproteobacteria > Pseudomonadales > Pseudomonadaceae > Pseudomonas > Pseudomonas sp. GG8. The sequence continues at coordinate 5,470,521 of NZ_JBRIIP010000001.1, read as the reverse complement.
GAACCTCCCGTCTGGATCGATGAGTACATCTGCGCGACCTTGTCCTCGCGAATAAGGTTACGGATCGCCGGTGTACCAATCATGATTTCGTGTGCGGCGACCCGCCCGCCACCGACTTTCTTGACCAGCGTTTGCGAGATAACGGCCTGCAACGACTCGGACAGCATCGAGCGCACCATCGATTTCTCTTGCGCCGGGAATACATCGACAACCCGGTCGATGGTTTTCGCCGCCGACGTGGTGTGCAGCGTGCCGAACACCAAATGCCCGGTTTCCGCAGCGGTCAGCGCCAGGCGGATGGTTTCAAGGTCACGCATTTCACCCACCAGAATGATGTCCGGGTCTTCCCGCAAGGCCGAACGCAAGGCCTCAGAGAAGCCCAACGTGTCTCGATGGACTTCGCGCTGGTTGACCAGGCACTTCTTCGACTCGTGGACGAACTCGATCGGGTCTTCAATCGTCAGAATGTGGTGATGCTTGTTACTGTTCAGGTAATCGATCATCGCCGCCAGGGTGGTGGACTTCCCTGAACCGGTCGGGCCGGTAACCAATACCAGCCCGCGCGGCACGTCGGTAATCTTGCGAAACACTTCTCCCATGCCGAGATCGTCCATGGTCAGGACTTTCGACGGAATAGTCCGAAACACCGCACCGGCACCCCGATTCTGGTTGAAAGCGTTCACCCGGAACCGCGCAATACCAGGCACCTCGAAGGAAAAGTCAGTCTCCAAAAACTCCTCAAAGTCCTTGCGCTGCTTGTCGTTCATGATGTCGTAGATCAGTTCCTGAACCTGTTTGTGGTCCAGCGCCGGCAGGTTGATCCGCCGTACATCGCCATCGACTCGAATCATCGGTGGCAGCCCGGCGGAGAGATGCAAGTCCGACGCGCCCTGCTTGGCACTGAAAGCCAGCAGCTCGGTAATATCCATAGGGCTCCCCAATCACATAGAATGCCGCAGACCTTAGCCCTGCTGGCGCAAATCAATGTCCACGATAGCAGACAACGTTTCCCAAGTTGATGAGCGAATTCGCGCAGCAGCCCTTGCGGCGCAACGCGACCCATCGACCATCCACTTGCTGGCCGTAAGCAAGACCAAACCTGCCGCTGCTTTGCGCGAGGCGTTTGCCGCCGGACTGCGTGACTTCGGCGAAAACTACTTGCAGGAAGCCTTGAGCAAACAGCTTGAATTAGCTGACCTGCCCTTGTGTTGGCATTTCATCGGCCCCATTCAGTCAAACAAGACTCGCGCTATCGCCGAGCACTTTGCCTGGGTGCACTCTGTGGATCGCTTGAAAATCGCTCAACGCCTGTCCGAGCAACGCCCCGCAGAGCTCCCGCCGCTCAACATCTGCATTCAGGTCAACGTCAGTGGCGAAGCGAGCAAGTCTGGTTGCACGCCGGCCGACCTGCCCGCCTTGGCCGCCGCGATCAGCGCATTGCCGCGCTTGAAGTTGCGCGGGCTGATGGCGATTCCCGAACCCACCGATGACAGCGCGGAACAAAACGCTGCTTTTGCGACGGTACGCCGCCTGCAAGACAGCCTGAACCTGCCGCTGGACACACTGTCCATGGGCATGAGCCACGACCTGGAAGCCGCCATTGCACAAGGCGCAACCTGGGTTCGAATCGGAACGGCTCTTTTTGGTGCCCGCGATTACGGCCAGCCATAAATCCATTTTGCTAACAGGAACTCAGTCATGAGCAACACTCGTATTGCCTTTATCGGTGCCGGAAACATGGCCACCAGCCTGATCGGCGGGTTGCGCGCCCAAGGCGTGGACGCGGCACTGATTCGTGCCAGCGATCCCGGCGCCGAGCAACGCGCCAAAGTCGCCGCCGAGCATGGCATTGAGCTGTTCGCCGATAACGCCCAGGCCATCGAAGGCGCGGACGTCGTGCTGATCGCGGTAAAGCCACAAATGATGAAGGCCGTGTGCGAAGCATTGCGCCCAAGCCTCAAGCCCGGCCAACTGGTCGTGTCCATCGCCGCCGGTATCACCTGCGCCAGCATGAACAAGTGGCTGGGTGAACACCCGATCGTGCGCTGCATGCCCAATACTCCGGCACTCCTGCGCCAGGGCGTGAGCGGCCTGTACGCCACCGCCAGTGTTTCCAGCGAACAACGCGAGCAGGCCGGGCAACTCCTGTCGGCCGTCGGCATTGTGCTGTGGCTGGACGATGAAAAGCAGCTGGACGCTGTCACCGCAGTGTCCGGCAGTGGTCCGGCGTATTTTTTCCTGTTGATCGAAGCCATGACCGCCGCAGGCGAAAAACTCGGCCTGCCGCGCGAGACCGCTGCTCAACTAACCCTGCAGACCGCCTTGGGCGCGGCACTGATGGCCACTGGCAGCGATGTTGATGCCGCTGAGCTGCGCCGCCGTGTAACCTCCCCTGCGGGTACCACGGAAGCGGCTATCAAATCTTTCCAGGCTGGCGGCTTCGAAGCCCTGGTCGAAACAGCACTCACTGCTGCCGCGCATCGTTCGGCAGAAATGGCCGAACAGCTGGGCCAGTAACTTTTTAGGCCATTGAGGAGCAGACCGATGATCGGACTGAACACCGCTGCAATTTATGTTCTGCAAACCGTCGGCAGCTTATACCTGCTGATCATTCTGCTGCGCTTCGTGCTGCAACTGGTTCGCGCAGACTTCTACAACCCTCTGAGCCAGTTCGCCGTGCGTGCCACCCAGCCGCTGCTCAAACCACTGCGGCGGATCATTCCGAGCATGTTCGGGCTGGACATGTCCTCGCTGGTTCTGGCGATCATCGTGCAGTTTTTGCTGTTCGCCCTGATCTTCCTGCTGGCTGTAGGGTACATAAACAACCCGCTGCTGCTGTTGGTCTGGTCGCTGATTGCGGTCACCTCACTGTTCCTGAAGATTTTCTTCTACGCCCTGATCATCAGCGTGATCCTGTCCTGGGTCGCACCGGGCAGCCATAATCCAGGGGCAGAACTGGTCAACCAGATTTGCGAGCCTGCTCTGGCGCCGTTCCGCAAGATTCTGCCGAACCTGGGCGGCCTGGATATTTCGCCGATCCTGGCGTTCATGGCACTCAAGCTGCTGGACATGCTGGTGATCAACAACCTCGCCGCCATGACCTATATGCCTGAAGCCCTGCGTCTGCTGATCTAAGCCTCACTCCGCCACATGCAGGCACCGGCAGGTCCGGTGTTTGCTTGCTGCTAAGGGCCGCGGTCTTTAGACTTACGCCTCATTTATGCGAGAGCAGGGTCGATGCCCACGGTCTTTCCCCACGATTCTGTTGGTCTGGTCACGCCGCAACTGGTGCATTTCAGCGAGCCGCTAGCGTTGGCGTGCGGTCGTTCGCTGCCTGCCTACGACCTGATTTACGAAACCTACGGCGAGCTCAATGCTGCCGCCAGCAACGCCGTGCTGATCTGCCATGCACTCTCCGGGCACCATCATGCGGCCGGCTTCCATAGCGTCGATGAGCGCAAGCCCGGTTGGTGGGACAGCTGCATCGGTCCCGGCAAGCCTATCGACACCAACACGTTCTTTGTCGTCAGCCTGAACAACCTTGGCGGCTGCAATGGCTCGACCGGCCCCAGCAGCATCAATCCCGAGACCGGCAAGCCTTTCGGCGCCGATTTCCCGGTGCTGACCGTGGAAGACTGGGTCAACAGTCAGGCACGCCTGGCCGACACCCTGGGCATCCAGCAATGGGCGGCCGTGGTCGGTGGCAGCCTGGGCGGCATGCAGGCGTTGCAGTGGACCATCAGCTACCCGGACCGGGTCCGCCACTGCCTGGCCATCGCATCGGCGCCCAAGTTGTCGGCGCAGAACATCGCCTTCAATGAAGTGGCGCGACAGGCGATCCTGTCCGACCCGGACTTTCATGGCGGTTATTTCCAGGAATACGGTGTGATCCCCAAGCGCGGCCTGATGCTGGCGCGCATGGTCGGGCACATCACGTACCTGTCCGATGACTCGATGGGCGAGAAATTCGGGCGTGGCCTGAAGAGCGAAAAACTCAACTACGACTTCCACAGCGTCGAGTTCCAGGTTGAAAGCTACCTGCGCTATCAGGGCGAAGAGTTCTCCGGGCGCTTCGATGCCAACACCTACCTGCTGATGACCAAGGCGCTGGACTACTTCGACCCGGCCGCCAATCACGGCGACAACCTGGCACTGACCTTTGCCGGGGCCAAGGCTGATTTCTGCGTGATCTCCTTCACCACCGACTGGCGCTTCTCGCCAGCCCGTTCGCGGGAGCTGGTGGATGCGCTGATGGCGGCGAAAAAGAACGTCTGCTACCTGGAAATCGATGCTCCGCAAGGCCATGACGCCTTTCTGATTCCGATCCCGCGCTACTTGCAGGCCTTCACCAGCTACATGAACCGAATTGCACTCTGAGGACACCATGAGAGCCGACCTGGAAATTATCCAAGACTGGATCCCTGCCGGCAGCCGGGTGCTCGACCTCGGCTGCGGCGATGGCGAACTGCTGGCCTGGCTGCGCGATCACAAGCAAGTCACGGGTTACGGCCTGGAAAACGACGCCGATAACATCGCTCACTGCGTCGCCAAGGGCGTTAACGTCATCGAGCAGGATCTGGACAAAGGTCTCGGCAACTTCGCCAGCAACAGCTTCGATGTCGTAGTCATGACCCAGGCCCTGCAAGCCGTGCACTACCCCGACCGGATTCTCGACGAGATGCTGCGGGTCGGTCGCCAGTGCATCATCACCTTCCCCAACTTCGGTCACTGGCGCTGCCGTTGGTACCTGGCCAGCAAGGGCCGGATGCCGGTGTCGGACTTTCTGCCGTATACCTGGTACAACACGCCGAACATCCACTTCTGTACGTTCGGCGACTTCGAAGAGCTGTGCCGTGGCCGCAAAGCGCGCGTCATCAACCGGCTGGCCGTCGATCAGCAACATCGACATGGCTGGGCCAGCAAGCTATGGCCTAATCTGTTAGGTGAGATCGGGATCTACCGCGTCAGCAGCCCTGGCCTGCAAGATCACCGGATCGCGATTTGAATCACTGCCCAAGGAGAACGATCATGCGTCGCTTAGCTCTGTTTCTATGTGCTCTATGCCTGGCCCTGCCGGCCATGGCCGCGGATTACGCCAAGCCCGAACGCCTGGAAAAATTTGGCGATGTGACGGTGCACTACAGCGCCTTCACGTCCAGCTTCCTGCAGCCTGACATTGCCAAGGCCTCCGGCCTCGTGCGCAGCAAGAATCAGGGGGTCATGAACATCGCCGTGCTCAAGGCCGACAAGCCCAGTGCCGCCAGCGTCACCGGCACGGTCAAAGACCTGACCGGTCGCAGCACCACCCTGACGTTCAAGCAAATCACCGATCAGGGCGCGGTGTATTACATTGCGCAATTCCCGATCGTGCAGCAAGAAACCCTCACTTTCACTATCAATGTTCAGGCTGGTGGCGCGACCAACAGCTTCAGCTTTAACCAGGAACTGTTTCCAGGCGAATGATGACGTTCACGCAACTTGTTCTGGCCAGCCATAACGCTGGCAAGCTGAAAGAACTCCAGGCCATGCTTGGTGACTCCGTGCACCTGCGTTCCATCGGTGAGTTCAGCAGTGTCGAGCCGGAAGAGACCGGCCTGTCATTCGTCGAAAACGCGATCCTCAAGGCGCGCAATGCCGCCCGGATTTCCGGACTGCCGGCGCTGGCCGACGACTCCGGGTTGGCCGTGGACTTTCTGGGTGGTGCGCCAGGCATTTATTCGGCCCGGTACGCCGACGGCCAGGGCGATGCGGCGAACAACGCCAAGCTGCTGGAGGCGTTGAAGGATGTACCCGCCGACCAGCGTGGCGCGCAATTCGTCTGTGTTCTGGCACTGGTGCGGCACGCAGATGATCCGCTGCCGATCATCTGCGAAGGCCTGTGGCACGGGCGCATCCTGAGCGCTGCAAGCGGTGCACACGGTTTCGGCTACGACCCTTTGTTCTGGGTGCCCGAGCGTGACTGTTCGAGCGCAGAGCTCAGCCCCGTGGAAAAAAACCAGCTTAGCCACCGCGCCCGCGCCATGGCGTTGCTGCGTCAGCGCTTGAGCCTGCAATGACACCGGATACGCCCGTACAACCGCTGTTTCTGGGTGAGACCGGTTTTTCCTCGGCCGCTCCTTCCACCCAGAGCCCGAGGGCAGGCTTGCCACACCTGCCACCCTTGGCGCTGTACATCCATATCCCGTGGTGCGTGCGCAAATGCCCGTACTGCGACTTCAACTCGCACACGGCCAGCCCGGTATTGCCCGAACAGGAATACGTCGACGCATTGCTGGCGGACCTTGATCAAGACCTGCGGCACGTTCATGGCCGCGAGCTGAGCTCGATTTTCTTCGGCGGCGGCACGCCCAGCCTGTTCAGCGCCAACGCGCTGGGCCGTCTGCTCAAGGGCGTGGAACAGCGCATCCGTTTTGCCGGCGACATCGAAATCACCCTTGAAGCCAACCCCGGCACTTTTGAGCAAGCCAAATTCAGCGCGTATCGCGGGCTTGGCATCAATCGGCTGTCGATTGGTATTCAGAGTTTCCAGGAAGAGAAGCTCAAAGCGCTGGGCCGCATCCACAATGGCGATGAAGCCATTCGCGCAGCCGACATGGCGCGCCAGGCTGGTTTCGATAACTTCAACCTGGACTTGATGCACGGTTTGCCGGATCAGTCGCAGGAAGACGCACTAAACGATTTGCGCCAGGCCATCGCGTTAGCGCCGACGCATCTGTCGTGGTACCAACTGACGCTGGAACCGAACACGGTGTTCTGGAACCAGCCGCCGAGCCTGCCGGAGGACGACATCCTGTGGGACATTCAAGAAGCCGGACAGGCGTTGCTCGCCGAGCACGGTTATGCGCAATACGAAGTGTCGGCCTACGCCCAACCCGGCAGACCTGCGCGGCATAACCTCAATTACTGGAGCTTCGGCGACTTCATCGGCATCGGTGCCGGCGCGCATGGCAAGCTCAGCCATCCCGACGGGCGCATCGTACGCACCTGGAAGACCCGCCTGCCCAAGGATTATCTGAACCCGAACAAGGCGTTCAAGGCTGGCGAAAAGCTGCTCAGCAACGAAGAAATGCCCTTCGAATTCCTGATGAATGCCCTGCGCCTGACAAATGGCGTCGACGCGGAGCTATTTCGCGAGCGCACCGGTCTAAGCCTCGACACCCTGGCCAGCGCCCGGCAACAGGCCGAGCAGCGCGGCCTTCTGGACGCCGATCCGACTCGCCTGGTCGCCAGCGCCCGGGGCCAGTTGTTCCTCAATGACTTGCTGCACTATTTTTTGACCTAAGGACTTTGCATGGACCTTGTACTCGACCTGCTCGCCACCGTCTCGCGCTGGAGCCGCAGCAACCTTTCCGAAATCGCCCTGGCGTTGGTCGGTTGTCTATTGGTGTTGTTTGGTGCCGACATCAAAGGCTGGCTGGAAGGACGTATCGGTGGCTTGGCGGGCGCGTTGCGCGTACCCGTCATGGCCCTTTTGTGCACAATCGGCAGCGGCGCGGCACTGATCTACGCCACCCCATGGGTTATCCGCGGGCTGAGCCAGTTCAACAACTACAGCCTTGCGCCTGTGCTGTTGGTGGTGTTGATCTTGATTGGGGTTGTAGCGGATCGCCGCTAAAGAACACCTATAGGAGCGCGCTTACCCGCGATAAGGTCGGCACGACCTTAAGGATGCAAGCCCGCTCCTACAGGTTTTACGCCAGCTTCTCGAACTTCAAATCCCACACGCCATGCCCAAGCCGCTCACCGCGACGTTCAAACTTGGTGATCGGGCGCTCGGTTGGGCGAGGTACGCATTTTCCGTCTTCGGCCTGGTTGCGATAGCCCGGCGCGACGTTCATCACTTCCAGCATGTACTCGGCATAGGGTTCCCAATCGGTGGCCATGTGCAGAATGCCGCCGACCTTGAGCTTGCTGCGCACCAACTCGGCGAACTCCGGCTGAACGATACGGCGCTTGTGGTGACGGCTTTTGTGCCACGGGTCCGGGAAGAACAGCATCAAACGGTCGAGGCTGTTGTCGGCAATGCAACGGTTGAGCACTTCGATGGCATCGCAATCGTAGACGCGCACGTTTGTCAGCCCCTGGGTCAGCACGCCATTCAGCAGCGCGCCCACACCCGGGTGATGCACTTCGACGCCAATGAAATCGTGCTCGAGCGAGGCTGCCGCCATTTCCAGCAGCGAATGGCCCATGCCGAAGCCGATTTCCAGGGTACGTGGCGCCGAGCGACCGAATACCTGATCAAAATCCACGGGCGCATCAGCCAGCGGCAAGACGAACAGCGGCCGGCCTTGATCGAGGCCGCGTTGCTGGCCTTCGGTCATACGTCCGGCGCGCATCACGAAACTCTTGATGCGACGGTGTTGGCGCTCTTCGCCCTGTTCGGGAACAGACGGCTCTGGGTTGGAAACGTGCGAATCAGTCATCAACGGGCTCTTACTTGATCAGACCATCCAGCGGCGAGGAGGCGCTGGCATAGAGTTTCTTGGGCATACGGCCAGCGAGATACGCCAGACGACCGGCGACAATCGCGTGCTTCATGGCTTCGGCCATCATCACCGGATTTTGCGCATGGGCGATGGCCGAGTTCATCAGCACCGCCTCACAGCCCAATTCCATGGCGATGGTGGCATCGGAAGCAGTACCGACGCCCGCATCGACCAGAACCGGCACTTTGGCCTCTTCGAGGATGATCTGCAGGTTGTAGGGATTGCAGATACCCAGACCGGTGCCGATCAGGCCTGCCAGCGGCATGACCGCGATGCAGCCGATTTCCGCCAGTTGGCGCGCAATAATCGGGTCGTCACTGGTGTAGACCATGACGTCGAAACCATCTTTGACCAGAATCTCGGCGGCCTTGAGGGTTTCGATCACGTTCGGGAACAGGGTTTTCTGGTCGGCCAACACTTCCAGCTTGACCAGGTTTTTACCGTCGAGCAGCTCACGGGCCAGACGGCAGGTGCGCACCGCTTCGATAGCGTCGAAACAACCGGCGGTGTTCGGCAGGATGGTGTAGCGATCCGGCGGCAGGATGTCGAGCAGGTTCGGCTCACCCGGGTTCTGCCCAAGGTTGGTCCGACGCACGGCGACGGTGACAATTTCGGCACCCGAGGCTTCAATGGCCAGGCGCGTGGACTCCATGTCCGGGTACTTGCCCGTGCCAACCAGCAGGCGCGACTGGAAAGTACGACCGGCCAGAGTGAAAGGCTTGTCGGTGCGAACGTTGCTCATCGGAAATCCTCTTTAAGGTTGAGGTTCTTGCAGATTTGAATCGAAAGACTGACGACCCGCTGGATCGACTGAAGCGGCCTAGCCGCCACCGATGGCGTGCACCACTTCGACCTGGTCGCCTTCGCGCAGGGCCGTGGAAACGTGCTGGCTGCGCGGGACAATATCCTGATTGAGCTCGACCGCCACTCGACGCCCGGTCAGGTCCAGACGGATAAGTAACCCCGCGACGGTTTCACCGTCGGGCAGTTCAAAGGATTCACCGTTCAACTGAATGTGCATGCGATAAGCAGCCATCATTTTAAGGGCCAGCATTCTAGCCCGATCATTACGTATGACCAAGGCAAAGCCACGCCATTCGTCTCAAGTGGAGCCTAGGGGTCAGGCTCGAATATGTTAGACCGTGCCCAGGCGCCATGCCGCCAGGCCCAGCAGCAGCCAGCCCATCAGGAAGGCCAGCCCACCAAACGGAGTGATGATCCCAAGCCGGGTGACACCGGTCAGGGTCAACAGGTACAGGCTGCCAGAGAACAACACAATACCGACGACAAACGAGATCCCCGCCCACGTCATCAAACGGCCAGGGATCTGCACGGCAAGCAATGCAACGGCTAATAAGGCCAAGGTGTGGACCAGCTGGTACATCACACCTGTATGGAAAATCGCCAGATACTCCGCGCTCAGGCGATTTTTCAGGCCGTGAGCGGCAAACGCACCCAGGGCTACGCCGGTAAAACCGAAAAAGGCAGCAAGCATCAAGAAGCCACGAAACATCTCAAACTCCAGTCAACGATCATTCAATTGCGCAGGGTCTGTATAATGGCCCGCTCGACTGCTCCGGCCAAGCCATCTCTTATGCTGCGTTTCCTCTTCAACCGTGTCGTCAAAGCCCTGTTCTGGTTCGCAGCAGCCAGCGTTGTGCTGGTATTGATCTTTCGTTGGGTGCCGCCACCCGGTACCGCGCTGATGGTCGAGCGCAAGATCGAGTCCTGGACCGACGGCCAGCCTATCGACCTGCAACGCACCTGGCAGCCCTGGGACAAAATCTCCAACGACCTGAAAGTGGCGGTGATCGCGGGTGAAGACCAGAAATTCGCCGAGCACTGGGGGTTCGATGTCGACGCGATTCAGGCTGCGCTGGCCCATAACGAACTCGGTGGCTCGGTACGCGGCGCCAGTACGCTGAGCCAGCAGGTATCGAAGAACCTGTTCCTGTGGTCGGGCCGTAGCTGGCTGCGCAAAGGGTTGGAGGCCTGGTTCACCGGGTTGATCGAGGTGTTCTGGTCCAAGCAGCGAATTCTCGAGGTTTACCTCAACAGCGTCGAGTGGGACGACGGCGTGTTTGGCGCCGAAGCGGCTGCGCGGCATCACTTCGGCGTGAGCGCTGGCGGGCTCTCGATGCAGCAGGCCAGCTACCTCGCCGCCGTGCTGCCCAATCCCCGCCAGTGGAGCGCCAGCCACCCCAATAGCTACGTGGCGCGCCGTGCCGGCTGGATTCGCCAGCAGATGCGCCAGTTGGGTGGGGATGAATATCTGGTGGGCTTGAACCACAGCCGGAAGTTTTAATTCAGCATCGTTGGTGTCTGGACTGACGCCTTCGCGCTTATCTGACACAACAAAAAACGCCCCGATCACATGATCGGGGCGTTTTTTTGTGTCGAGCAGCTGTTTACGCAGCGATCGACAATTTGAGCTTGTTCATCGCGCTCTTTTCCAGCTGACGAATACGCTCGGCGGAGACGTTGTACTTCTGCGCCAAGTCATGCAACGTGGCCTTCTCCTCAGACAACCAGCGCTGATAAAGAATGTCACGGCTACGGTCATCAAGGACATCCAGCGCCTGGTGCAGATTGGCAGTGGAGTTATCGGTCCAGTCGGAATCTTCCAACTGCCGGGCCGGGTCGTAACGGTGGTCTTCCAGGTAATTGGCAGGCGACTGGAAGGCGCTGTCATCGTCCGCTTCGGCAGCCGGATCGAATGCCATGTCGTGGCCCGTCAGGCGGCTTTCCATTTCGCGCACTTCGCGCGGCTCTACACCGAGGCTTTCCGCCACACGATGGACTTCTTCATTGTTCAGCCACGCCAGACGTTTTTTCTGGCTGCGCAGATTGAAGAACAGCTTGCGCTGCGCCTTGGTCGTGGCGACTTTGACGATGCGCCAGTTGCGCAGAATGAATTCATGAATTTCAGCTTTGATCCAGTGCACAGCGAACGACACCAGGCGCACACCCATTTCCGGGTTGAAGCGTTTGACGGCCTTCATCAGGCCAACGTTACCTTCCTGGATCAGGTCAGCCTGTGCCAGGCCATAACCGGAATAACTGCGTGCGATATGCACCACAAAACGCAGGTGGGCGAGCACCATCTGCCGAGCCGCCCCTAGATCCTGCTCATAATAGAGACTCTCGGCCAGTTCACGCTCCTGCTCGGGCGTCAGCAATGGAATGCTGTTGACCGTGTGCACGTAGGCCTCCAGGTTTGCGCCTGGGGCCGCTAATGCATAAACAGGTTGCAAAGAAGTGGTCATACGAAAAAAACCTCCGACTCACATAACTCGTGCAGTTCAGCACTGCGAAATTGACCGGGAACCACTAGACAAGTTCCCTAAACCGCTGAAAACGTCAATATTAAAAAATAATTCTAACGAGGCGCCAGCTCTCTCAAGTGGCGTGCTACTGCAATCCAAGCACCGATATACCCTAACAATACCGCTCCAAGCAAGAGCGAAAAGCCATCAGCAAGCGGCACACCCGCCAAAGAGAAGTCGCTCCCGTACAGACCCGCCAACCCAACTACGGCATCGTTGAGCCAGTCTAGACCAAAAGCGAGCACGCCCCAGGACAGAAAACCGGCCCCCAGGCCATACAGCGCGCCCATATACAGAAAAGGCCGACGCACGTAGGCGTCAGTACCGCCTACCAGTTTGATCACCTCGATCTCGACGCGGCGGTTCTCGATATGCAGACGTATCGTGTTACCAATTACCAGCAGCAGCGCGAGCACCAGCAGGACGGTCAGACCAAAAACAAAACGGTCGCCCAGCTTGAGGATCGCAGCCAGACGCTCAACCCATACTAGATCAAGCTGAGCCTGCTGCACCTTCGGCAACTCTGCCAGACGCGTGCGCAGTGCTTCCAAAGCAGGCTTATCCACTTCATTCGGCGTCACCAGTACAACGCCCGGAAGCGGGTTCTGTGGCAACTCCTTCAACGCTTCGCCAAGCCCGGATTGCTGCTGAAACTCAACCAGAGCCTGATCCTTGCTGATGTATTCGGCCTCTGCCACGCCGGGCATCCGCTTGATCTGCTCGCTCAGGGCGTTGCCCTCACTGGCGCTGGCGTTCAGCTCCAGGTAAAGCGAAATCTGTGCTGCACGCTGCCACGAACCGCCCAATCGCTCGACGTTGTTCAACAGCAGCGATAAACCCATGGGCAGGCTCAAGGCGATGGCCATCACCAGACAGGTAAAGAAGCTGCCAATCGGCTGTTTGCCCAAACGGCGCACGCTGTCGAGCACGCTGGAGCGGTGCGCTTCCAGCCAGGCATGCAGCAAGGTGCTGAAGTCTGGACCGTCATCGTCGTCACCAGGCTTTTTCTTTTTCTGCGGTTGCGGTTCGGCCGCCTTGGGCGCGACACGCTCCGACACTTTAGGGCTGCGTGTCGCGCTCATACGGCCTCCCCGTCGCCAATCAAGCGACCACGCTGGAGCGTCAGCATGCGATGACGCATGCGCGCAATCAACGCCAGGTCATGGCTGGCGATCAGCACACTGGTGCCCAAACGGTTGATATCTTCGAATACACCCATGATTTCCGCTGCCAGACGTGGGTCAAGGTTACCGGTGGGTTCATCCGCCAGCAGTAACGCCGGACGGTGGACGATGGCCCGAGCGATGCCGACCCGCTGTTGCTGGCCTGTGGATAAGTCACCGGGGTACAGATCGGTTTTATCCGAGAGCGCCACGCGCTCCAGGGCCGAATCGACGCGCTTGGTGATTTCCGCCTTGGACAAGCCAAGAATCTGCAGTGGCAAGGCGATGTTATTGAACACCGTACGGTCGAACAGTAGCTGGTGATTCTGGAACACCACGCCTATCTGACGACGCAGAAACGGGATTTGCGAGGTACTGATCTGGCCCAGATCCTGACCGGCCAGCAACAATTTGCCGGTGGTCGGGCGTTCCATGGCCAGGAGCAAGCGCAACAGAGTGCTTTTGCCGGCGCCAGAATGGCCGGTGACAAACAAAAACTCGCCACGACGTACTCGAAAGCTCAGCTCATGCAAGCCGACGTGTCCGTTCGGATAGCGTTTACCGACCTGTTCGAAACGAATCATGTGCGCTCCCGCTCGGCGAACAGAGCTTGAACAAAGGGTTCAGCTTCAAAAGTACGCAAATCGTCGATGCCTTCACCCACGCCGATATACCGAATCGGCAGACCAAACTGCTTGGCCAGGGCGAAGATCACACCCCCTTTGGCGGTACCGTCGAGTTTGGTCAGGGCCAGACCGGTCAAGGTCACGGTCTGATTGAACTGCTTGGCCTGATTGATTGCGTTCTGCCCAGTGCCCGCGTCCAGCACCAACAGCACTTCATGCGGCGCGTCGGCGTCGAGCTTGCCGATGACCCGGCGAACTTTTTTCAGTTCTTCCATCAGGTTGTCTTTGGTGTGGAGCCGACCCGCGGTGTCGGCGATCAGCACATCAATGCCGCGAGCCTTGGCCGCCTGCACCGCGTCAAAGATCACCGAAGCCGAATCCGCGCCGGTGTGCTGGGCGATGACTGGAATGTGATTGCGCTCACCCCAGACCTGCAGCTGCTCCACCGCTGCCGCGCGGAAGGTGTCACCGGCGGCGAGCATGACTTTTTTACCTTCGAGCTGGAGCTTTTTCGCCAGCTTGCCGATGGTCGTTGTTTTGCCTGCGCCATTGACGCCCACCACTAGGATCACGAACGGCTTGTTCTGCCCGGCGATGACCAATGGCTTCTCGACGGGCTTGAGCAAGGCCGTCAGTTCAGCCTGCAACGACTTATACAGAGCGTCGCTGTCGGTCAGCTGCTTGCGCGCGACCTTCTGGGTCAGGCTTTGAATAATCACCGCTGTCGCATCGACGCCCACATCGGCGGTCAGCAGCCGGGTTTCGATCTCTTCGAGCAGGTCATCGTCGATCAGCTTCTTGCCGAGGAACAGGCTGGCCATGCCCTCGCCCAGACTGGCGCTGGTTTTCGACAAACCTTGCTTGAGACGAGCGAAAAAGCCGGCTTTACTGGCTTCTGTGGCTGTCGGGGTGACCGGAGCAGGCACGGAAACGGGAGCAGGAGCAACTTCAGCCACTCGCGCGACCGACTGGGGTGCCGGTGCCGAAACGGGCACTGGCACGACAATCAGCTCAGGCACAGCCACAGGCACAGCCACAGCCACAGCCACAGGCGCCAGCTCGGCGGGCATCGGCTGCACATCCGGCACGCTGTGCGCCGGAATCGGCGGCGTCACGTGAGGCTCAAGCTCATCGATCAGCGCCACGGACTCTTCGGCCACCGGTAATATCAGCCAAGGCTGAGGCTCTGGAGCCGATTGCGGCGCGAGTTGTGGCTCAACAGCGACTGGCGCGTGGTCGATGACCACCTCAGGCGCTGCTGTGGGTAGGTTTTGTGGCTGCTCGGCAACGGTTTCCTGCGGCTTTTTGCGCAGCCATCCGAACAGGCCTTTTTTCTCTGCAGCCGGAGCTGGGGTCTTCTTGTCGTCGTTGGAACCAAACATGGAGGACGGCTATCTCAAGGTAGCGACGCGCCAAAGCGGCGCCTCAGGAAAATTCTGTCAATGCAAAACAGACTGCTTTTGACCCGGCTTGTTCATCCGCAGCCCCGAAATTGTAGGCGTTCACCGGTACAAAAACGTCATTTCAGCCCGTTTCAACCGTGCCAGACCAGGACCAATAGTTCATGTAACCATTCTAGCCGTGGCCGCCGGCCACACGGACCCGTATCCTAACACCCCCGCGCCCGCCGACGCTAAGTTCAAGCAGGCCGCCTAACAGGTTCAAAACGAATGAATGCTCTAGCCCGCCGTGCCGCAGGCCTGCTACTCAGCACAGTGTGTCTGCCACTGTCAGCATTGGCTGCAGACCCGCAACCTACTCACGAATTCACCCTGGACAATGGCCTGAAAATCATCGTCCGCGAAGACCATCGCGCGCCCGTGGTGGTTTCGCAGGTCTGGTACAAAGTCGGTTCCAGCTATGAAACCCCTGGCCAGACCGGTTTGTCCCATGCCCTGGAACACATGATGTTCAAAGGCAGCAAAAACGTGGGGCCAGGCCAGGCTTCACTGATTTTGCGTGATCTGGGCGCTGAAGAAAACGCGTTCACCAGCGACGACTACACCGCGTATTACCAGGTTTTGGCCCGTGATCGCCTGGGAGTAGCCTTCGAGCTGGAAGCCGATCGCATGGCCAGCCTGCTTCTGCCCCCTGAAGAATTCAGCCGCGAAATTGAAGTCATCAAGGAAGAACGCCGC
The DNA here is from genome assembly GCF_052976945.1 of Pseudomonas sp. GG8. Taxonomy (NCBI): domain Bacteria; kingdom Pseudomonadati; phylum Pseudomonadota; class Gammaproteobacteria; order Pseudomonadales; family Pseudomonadaceae; genus Pseudomonas; species Pseudomonas sp. GG8. The sequence continues at coordinate 5,454,779 of NZ_JBRIIP010000001.1, read as the reverse complement.
CTGCGCACTGACGACAAGCCCAGCGCCAAAGCCTATGAGCGCTTCCAGGCCATGGCCTACCCCGCCAGCGGTTACCACACGCCGACCATCGGCTGGATGGCAGACCTGGACCGGATGAAGGTTGAGGAGCTTCGTCATTGGTACGAAGCCTGGTACGTGCCGAACAACGCCACCTTGGTGGTGGTCGGCGACGTGCAGCCCGACGACGTAAAAGCCCTGGCGCAACGTTATTTCGGGCCGATCCAGCGGCGCGACGTACCACCGTCGAAAGCCCCGCTGGAGCTGGCTGAGCCCGGCGAACGCAAAATCACCCTGCACGTACAGACTCAATTGCCGAGCCTTATGTACGGTTTCAACGTACCCAGCCTGTCCACCGCTGCGGATCCACGCTCGGTCAATGCGCTGCGCCTGATTTCCGCCCTGCTTGACGGCGGCTACAGCGCACGCATTCCGACCCGTCTGGAGCGAGGCGAAGAGCTGGTTTCAGGCGCCTCGTCGAGTTACGACGCCTACAGCCGTGGCGATAGCCTGTTCATGCTCAGCGCAACCCCTAACACGCAGAAGAAAAAAAACCTGGCCGATGTTGAAGCCGGTATCTGGCGCCTGTTGAATGAGCTGAAAACCACGCCGCCGTCCAATGAAGAGTTGGAACGGGTTCGGGCGCAAGTGATTGCCAGCCTGGTCTACCAGCGCGATTCGATTACCAGCCAGGCCAGCACGATCGGCGAACTGGAAACCGTCGGCTTGTCGTGGAAGCTGATGGACGAAGAACTGGACGCACTTAAAAGCGTGACCCCGGCCGATATCCAGAAAGCCGCCCGCACCTATTTCATCCGCGAACGTCTCAGCGTTGCGCACGTTTTGCCCGAGGAGACTGCACATGAGTGAGCACAAGGGTCCACGTTATGGGCTACTTGGCCTGGGAGCCTTGGGGCTGGTGGTCATGCTCGGCGCCTTTATCGCTCCCCAGGCCGAGGCTGAAAGCATCGCACCTGACAGCACCACGCTGAAGGACACCGTCCAGGCTCTCCCTGACAACAACCTGCAATCGCTCAAAGAACTCGACGGCAAACCGCCAGCACGGCGCACCTTGAACATCCAGACCTGGAAAACTGCCGAAGGCGCCAAGGTGATGTTCGTCGAAGCGCGTGAATTACCGATGTTCAACTTGCGCCTGACCTACGCCGCCGGCAGCAGTCAGGATCGAAGCACCCCCGGCATCGCCGTACTGACCAACGCCATGCTCAATGAAGGCGTGGCCGGGAAGAATGTGGGCGCCATCGCCGAGGGCTTCGAAGGCTTGGGCGCTGATTTCAGCAACGGCGCTTACCGCGACATGGCAGTGACCTCCCTGCGCAGCCTGAGCGCCGTGGACAAGCGCGAGCCGGCGCTGAAGCTATTTGCCCAAGTCGTCGGTAAACCGACATTCCCTGCCGACTCACTGGCGCGGATCAAGAACCAGTTGCTGGCCGGCTTCGAATACCAGAAACAAAACCCCGGCAAACTCGCGGGCAATGAGTTGTTCAAGCGTCTCTATGGCGACCACCCTTATGCGCACCCGAGCGAAGGGACGGCCAAAAGCATTTCACCTATTAGCATCGCGCAGCTCAAGGCCTTCCACGCCAAAGCCTATGCCGCAGGCAATGCGGTGATCGCATTGGTCGGCGACCTGTCCCGATCCGAAGCAGAAGCGATTGCTGCCCAGGTTTCCTCTGCCCTGCCTAAAGGCCCGGCGCTGCCGAAAATCGAACAACCGGTCGATCCTAAAGCCGGTGAAACCCACATCGAGTTCGCGTCCAAGCAAACGCACTTGATGCTCGCGCAACTGGGGATCGAACGTAACGACCCGGATTTCGTCGCGCTGACACTCGGCAACTCGGTACTCGGCGGTGGCGGCTTCGGCAGTCGTTTGATGACGGAAGTGCGGGAAAAACGTGGCCTGACCTATGGCGTTTCATCGGGTTTCACCCCGATGCAGGTGCCAGGCCCGTTCATGATCACCCTGCAAACCCGCGCCGAACTCAGCGAAAATACCCTGAAGCTGGTTCAGGACATCGTGCGTGACTTCCTCATCACAGGCCCGACCCAGAAAGAACTGGACGACGCCAAGCGTGAATTGTCCGGCAGCTTCCCCCTGTCCACGGCCAGCAACGCCGATATCGTTGGTCAGCTAGGTGCGATTGGTTTCTACGACCTGCCGCTGACGTACCTGGAAGACTTTATGCAACAGGCGCAAAACGTGACGGTCGAGCAAGTCAAAGCTGCCATGAACAAGCACCTGAGCGCGGATAAGATGGTGATCGTCACCGCGGGCCCGACGGTGCCGCAAAAGCCGTTGCCACCCCCTACTGACAAACCTACTCAGCAACCTCTCGGGGTCCCGGAGCACTAATGGCCAATCCAAGACCAAAGGGCCATAACGGCCTGGGTCAACTGCGCATCATCGGTGGCGAATGGGGTAGCCGTCGCCTGACCTTCCCCGACGCTCCAGGCCTGCGTCCAACGCCGGACCGCGTGCGCGAAACGCTGTTTAACTGGCTCGCAACGCACATCGAAGGCGCGCGCGTACTCGACGTATTCACCGGCAGCGGCGCGCTTTACCTGGAAGCCCTGTCGCGCGGCGCGGGCATGGCCCTGGCGCTGGACAATAACGCAGAGGCCCTCGCCAGCCTGCGACGGAACCTGGACATGCTCGGGTGCACGGTTGGCCAGGTATCACATACCGACAGCCTGCGTTATCTGGAAACCCAGACGCCTGCCCAGTTCGATCTGGTCTTTCTCGACCCGCCCTTCCACCAGAACCTGCTGCCTGCCGCCTGCGCCCTTCTTGAAGAGCGTCATTGGCTGGCTGACAACGCCTGGATTTACACGGAAAGCGAAATCCCGCCGTCGTCTGTCGGTTTGCCAGGCAACTGGCGCCTGCACCGGGAGAAGAAAGCCGGGCAGGTGTATTACGCGCTATGGCAGCGGAGTACCGAGGTAGACGCCTGATCGCGGTGCCAGCCATATGCATTCACTCCCGCAGAACCCGCAAGGTCTGCGTGGGGTGGATTCATTGGCGAAGGCGTCATGAGTGACACACAGTAGGCTTCAACCCTACCGCTGAAGAAAAACTCCGGCACGCCTGTCCGCAGTTGTGGCAACGTAGCGTTTATGCAGTAAACGTGAATTGCCGACGAGTTCGAACGTGCCTATCCAACTTGCTACGACCACGCTTCCAGACCCGTTCATTCCCGCTTTAGGACTGGCTAACCCGCACCTGCAAACGCTGTGGGGCCCCTTGTGGCGAAAAAAAGCAAAGCTTGAACGCCCGCGTGAACGTATTTGGTTGGCCGACGGCGACTTTCTGGATATGGACTGGCACGGCCCGCATGAGGCAGACACGCCTTTGGTCCTGGTGTTGCACGGTCTGACCGGCTCGTCGAACTCGCCTTACGTGGTGGGTTTGCAGCAGGCTCTGGCCCTCCAAGGCTGGGCCAGCGTGGCGTTGAACTGGCGTGGTTGCTCTGGCGAACCCAATCTTTTGCCACGCAGCTACCACTCCGGCGCCAGTGAAGACCTCGCCAGCGTCATTGCCCATCTGCGCACCCTGCGACCCTTGGCGCCGTTGTATGCGGTGGGCTATTCGCTGGGCGGCAATGTGCTGCTCAAGCACTTGGGCGAAGTGGGCAGCAACAGCTTGCTGCAAGGAGCCGTTGCCGTGTCGGTGCCGTTCCGTCTGGACCAGTGTGCCGACCGCATTGGCCAAGGCTTCTCCAAGGTATACCAAGCACATTTCATGCGTGAAATGCTGGTGTACATCAAAGACAAGCAGCGGCGCTTTCAGCACGAAGGACTCAGCGAAGGCCTCGCGGAACTGGCGGCACTCGGCTCGCTGGAGAACATGCGCACCTTCTGGGATTTTGATGGCCGGGTCACCGCGCCCTTGAATGGTTTTGCCGACGCCGAGGATTATTACCGTCGCGCTTCCAGCCGGTACTTCCTGGGTGAGATTCGTACGCCCACGCTGATCATCCACGCCGCCGACGATCCTTTCGTATTCCCCCACAGCCTGCCAGAAGCCGACGAGCTGTCGTCCAGCACCCACTTCGAACTGCAAGCCCGAGGCGGTCACGTCGGGTTCGTTGACGGGTCGCTGAAAAACCCGAGCTATTACCTAGAGCGGCGCATTCCACTGTGGTTGAGCACTGCCCATCGTTCGGCCACCGCTTTGGGGTGAGTGACAGACTTCAGCGACATTGCACAATCCTTCAAGACAGTCTCTCCCTGACTATTTAAGATGCGGACTCAAGGAGAGACTCATGTCCCGCTATCAGCTTTATACCCGTGGCATACGCGACAGCGTGCCCATGTTGGTCGGCATCGCACCCTTCGGCATTATTTTCGGCACGCTGGCAGGCGCGGGCGGTTTGTCGTTGTGGCAAGCGCTCGGCATGTCGATGTTCGTGTACGCCGGCTCCGCGCAATTTATCGTCGTCAGTCTGATGGGCGCTGGCGCCAGTGCGGTGGTGATTCTGCTGACCACCTTTATCGTCAATCTGCGCCATGTGCTGTACAGCGCCACGCTGCAACCCCAGGTGAGTGCACTGCCTCAACGCTGGCGGGTGCTGCTGGCGTTCTGGCTGACCGACGAGACGTTCGCCGTGGTTCAACGCTTTTATATCGTGCACGGGCGTTCGCCGCTTGGGCATTGGTATTGGGTCGGTGTCGCCAGCGCGTTGTATGCCTGCTGGGTCAGCAGTTCGGTGGTGGGCGTGCTGTTTGGCCAGGCGGTGCCTGATCTGGCGGGCTGGGGGCTGGAGTTCGCCATGCTCGCGACCTTTATCGGAATCGTCGTGCCTTTACTGCGCAATCAACCGCAAATCGCGGCGGCACTCGCCGCTGGCGCGGTGGCCTTGATGACGCATACCTGGCCTTACAAACTGGGCCTGATGGCGGCGGCATTCAGCGGGATCGCCGTGGGCGTCTTGCTTGAGCGTCGACGCTCTGGCGCCAGCGACGAAGCGTCGAGTCACGAGGTGCGATCATGAGTTACTGGTGGCTGATTGGCGGCATGACCGCTATTACGTTCCTGATGCGCTACAGCCTGTTCGCCTGGCCGCATTTGCGCTTTCCGCCCGTGGTACGCCAAGGGCTGCACTATGTGCCCACGGCCGTGCTGACCGCGATTGTGGTGCCGGGCATGCTGCTGCCCGATGGCGAGCATTGGCAATTGAACGCAAGTAACGCCTACTTGCTGGCCGGCCTCGCAGCCATCGCCATCGCCGCCTTCAGCCGCAACCTGCTGGCGACCATTGGCGGCGGCTTGCTGGTGTTCTTCCTGCTGCGCTGGGCGCTGGGGCAGATTTAGGGTTGAGACCGGTGTGTTTCTGGCTGACCTCAGGCGCCAGTGGCGACAGCGCGATTCGGATCGGTGATCCATTCGCTCCACGACCCGGCGTACAGCGAACCCAGTGGATACCCCGCCAGGCACAGCGCGAACAGGTTATGGCAGGCCGTGACGCCTGAGCCGCAGTAGGCCACCAGATGATTTGGCGAACGATCACCCAGCGTTGCCGCAAAGCGTTGTTTGAGCTGGTCTGCTGGCAGAAAGCGGCCGTCGGCACTCAGGTTTTCGTTGAACGCAACACACTGCGCACCCGGAATATGGCCGGCGACCGGATCGATCGGCTCCACCTCACCACGGAAACGCGGCGCGGCGCGGGCATCGAGCAGCGTCATGTCTGGTTGGCCCAGACGCGCTTGCAGCGCCTGGGCGCTGAGCAGCAACGAATCATCCGGCTCACCGGTGAAGGTCCCTTTCTTGTTTTGCGGCGCGTCCAGACTCAACGGCAAACCCGCCGCGTGCCAGGCTTTGAGGCCGCCATCCAGCAAGTACACGCCGTCACGCTTGCCCAGCCACGCCAGCAACCACCATCCACGAGCAGCAAACGCGCCGGGGCCGTCGTCGTACAGCACAATATCGCTGTCCTGACTGATGCCCCACTCCTGCAATCGCTGAATCAGCACGTCCGGTTTTGGCAACGGATGACGGCCTGTCACGCCCTTGATCACCTTGTCGCTGAAATCACGCTCCAGATCAGCGAACCTGGCGCCCGCGATATGCCCTTCGGCATAACTGCGCTGGCCATAGTCAGGGTCTTCCAGGGCAAAGCGACAATCGAGAATCACTAGCCCTGGGTGCTGTTGGCGAGCGGCCAGTTGTTCCGGGCTGATCAGTTGCGCGATGGACATGGCAAGTTCCTGTGAGAAAAATTCAGATCAATGTTATGACAAAAAAAACGTCAGGGCGTTTCCTCTAACGCCCGCCCCAACGGCACATAAAATTCTTCACACAGCGCATTCACCGCGTCCCGTGCCTCTGGCGTGACGTAACCCAGTTCCAGCATCAGCACCTGGTACACGCCTCGGCGCATGGCGTCTTCACTGAGTCGCGTGGCGTCTTCCAGCGTGGTGCACAAAAACCGCACCCACGACGTAAGGATAATCCACACATTGAGGGTCAACGACTCAATCTGCACCTTATCCATGCGCAAGATACCGGCCTCGACGAAGCCACTGTAGATGGCCATGCCCTGAATCAGACAGTGCTGGGAAAACCGTCGGTAACGCGCAGCCAGTTCTGGATCGGCGTCGAGCAGATGCTCCAGATCGCGATGCAGGAAACGGTAGCGCCACATGCCGTCGAGCAGCTCCATCAAATAGAAACGCTTGTCCTCGACACTCGGCAGACGCCCCTTGGGCGGACGCAGAAAGCTGTCCACCAAGGCTTCGTACTCGGTGAACAGCTCGGCGATGATCGCCTGCTTATTGGGGAAGTGGTAATACAGATTGCCCGGCGACATTTCCATGTGCGCAGCAATGTGGTTGGTGCTGACGCTGCGCTCACCCTGCTGATTGAACAGCTCCAGGCTGTTTTGCACGATACGTTCGCGGGTTTTGATGCGTGGTGCCATGTTCAGCTCGACCGCTTAAACGTGTGGAGAATATGCCGCATCTTAGCGCAGGCAATGTCAGGTATACCGCCTTCGCATTGCCCCCCATTTTGAGGGAGCGACTTCATTCGCGAAGAAGACCGCTCGGTTCTGGATTTGACTTTATAGAGCAATAACTCTAAAAGTACAGCATAACGCTAATACGAGCCACGACCATGCCCGCCGAAATCGCCTGTCAGCAAGAGTCCGAGCAAGCCTTCAATGAGCTTGAGCAGCTGTTCAACAATCAGCGACGGGCCTTCGCGGCCAATCCTATGCCGCTCGCCGGCCAGCGTCTGCAATGGCTCAAGACCTTGCGCACGCTATTGAGCGATGAACGGCAGGCGTTGGTCGACGCCATCAACAGCGATTTTAGCCACCGCAGCGCCGATGAAACCCTGCTGGCTGAGTTGATGCCAAGCCTGTTGGGCATCCAGTACGCCAGCAAACATCTGAAAAAATGGATAAAGCCTTCGCGCCGACACGTTGGTATGGCGTTTCAACCGGCGTCGGCCAAAGTGATCTATCAACCATTGGGCGTGGTCGGGGTGATCGTGCCGTGGAATTACCCGCTATTTCTCGCCATCGGCCCACTGGTCGGCGCACTGTCTGCGGGTAATCGGGTGATGCTCAAGCTCAGCGAATCGACGCCAACCACCGGTCAGTTGCTCAAGCGCCTGTTCGCCCAAGTGTTCCCTGAAGATTTGGTCACGGTTGTGCTGGGTGAAGCCGAGGTCGGCATGGCCTTCTCGACATTGCCTTTTGATCATTTATTGTTCACCGGGGCCAGCAGCATCGGTAAGCACGTAATGCGCGCCGCAGCCGAGAACCTGACCCCGGTCACCCTGGAGCTGGGCGGAAAATCCCCTGCCATCGTGTCCAGCGATGTGCCGCTCGAGGACGCCGCCGAACGCATCGCTTTCGGCAAAACCCTGAATGCCGGACAAACCTGCGTCGCGCCCGACTACGTGTTAGTGCCCGAAGACCGGGTCGACGGGTTTGTCGACGCCTACCGAAAAGCGGTACAGAAGTTTTATCCGACACTGATCGACAACCCGGACTACACCGCGATCATCAACGACCGACAGTTGGCCCGACTCAATCGCTACCTCGACGACGCCAGCAGCAAAGGCGCGCGAGTGATTCCGCTGTTCGAGCAGGGCCAGGGACGGCGCATGCCGTTCAGTCTGCTGCTGAATGTCAGTGATGACATGACCGTGATGCAGGACGAAATCTTCGGCCCGCTGCTGCCCATTGTTCCCTACAGCCGCATTGATCAGGCGTTTGCCTACATCAATCAGCGCCCGCGCCCATTGGCGTTGTACTACTTTGGCTACAACAAGGCCGAGCAGCAGCGCGTACTGGAACAGACCCACTCCGGCGGCGTGTGCCTGAACGACACGCTAATGCATGTCGCCCAGGATGACATGCCGTTCGGCGGCGTCGGCCCCTCCGGCATGGGCCACTACCATGGCCATGAAGGCTTTCTGACCTTCAGCAAGGCCAAGGGTGTCTTCATCAAGCAACGCTTCAATGCAGCCCGGTTGATTTACCCGCCGTACGGCAAGGCGATCCAGCGGCTGGTCTACAAGCTGTTCATTCGTTAGCCCTGACTGACAACCGCCGTCCAACAAATCCATAAGAACAGGGCCACAAAAACAATGAACAACAGCCTGTCTGAAAGCCCCAACCTATCACGTCGGGGCGTGCTGAAAATCGGCCTGTGCGCCAGCGCCTTCCTGTCCTCTGCCGGGCTCGCGGCGAGCCTGAGCGGTTGCTCGGCCAACACGCCTGCCAGCGGCTTTGCCGTATTACGCAGCAGTGATCTGCCATTCCTGCGCGCACTGATTCCAGTGATGCTCAAAGGCAGTCTGGGTGAGATTGCGCTACCGAACGCCATCGCGGGCACCCTGCAAAGCATCGACGCCAGCCTTGATCGACTGTCGCCGGAGATGCTCAAACTGACGCAGCAACTGTTCGATGTACTGGCGCTGCCCGTCACCCGAGGTCCATTGACCGGTGTCTGGGGCGGCTGGGAAAATGCCAGCCCGTTGCAGATGACGGCCTTCCTCAATCGCTGGGAAAACAGCGCATTGAGCCTGTTACGCATGGGCCATGGCGCCTTGCTGAAGCTGGTGACGATGGCTTGGTACAGCCGCCCGGAATCGTGGGCGCATTGCGGTTATCCCGGCCCGCCGACTGTTTGAACCACACATGCCCCACCCCCCCAATAAAAATAGATAGATCGAGGCCCTATGCCGGTTCCTGATGTGTTTCGAGAAGGCCTTGCCCGTGGCTGGAAAACCTACAGCGGCGCGCAATTGACCCATGACCTGACGCTGGAGGCGGATGTCGCGATCATCGGCAGCGGCGCTGGCGGTGGCACCACGGCAGAAATCCTCAGCGCGGCTGGCTATAAGGTATTGCTGATCGAAGAAGGCCCGTTGAAAACCAGCAGCGACTTCAAGATGCTCGAAGATCAGGCTTATTCCAGCCTTTATCAGGAAGGCATCGGCCGCATGAGCAAGGATGGCGCGATTACCATCCTCCAGGGACGAGCCGTCGGCGGCACCACGCTGATCAACTGGACGTCGAGCTTTCGCACCCCCGAACCAACCCTGGAACACTGGGCCAAAGAACACGCGGTCAAAGGCCACAGCGCAGCCGAAATGGCGCCGTGGTTCGCCAAAATGGAACAGCGTCTGGGCGTTGCCCCGTGGGTCATGCCACCCAACGCCAACAACGATGTGATCCGCAACGGATGCGAGCAGTTGGGTTACAGCTGGAAAGTCATCCCGCGCAATGTACGCGGCTGCTGGAACCTAGGGTATTGCGGCATGGGCTGCCCGACCAATGCCAAACAATCGATGCTGGTCACGACCATCCCCGCGACTCTGGATAAGGGCGGCGAGCTGCTGTACCTGGCCCGCGCAGAACGGCTGGTGATCAAAGGTGACAAGGTTGTCGGCCTGCAATGCGTGGGCATGGATGAGCGCTGTGTGGCGCCCAACGGTCGCAGTATCACAGTCAAGGCAAAGCACTACGTACTGGCCGGTGGCGGTATCAACAGCCCTGCCTTACTGATGCGCTCCGACGCCCCGGACCCGGACAAGCGCGTGGGCAAGCGCACGTTTCTGCACCTGACGAGTTTTTCCGCAGCGTTGTTCGACCGGGTGATTAATCCGTTTTACGGCGCACCGCAGTCGATTTATTCCGACCATTTCCAATGGACCGACGGTGCCACAGGGCAGATGTCTTACAAGCTCGAAGTACCGCCCCTGCAACCGGCGCTGGCCAGCACGCTGCTCGGCGGCTTCGGCCAGGAAAACGCAGAGCGCATGGCCCAACTGCCTAATACCCACATGATGCTGGCCTTGATGCGTGACGGTTTTCACCCGGGCAGCCCGGGCGGCAGCGTGGAACTGCGCGGCGACGGCACGCCAGTGCTCGATTATCAGGTGTCGTCTTACGCCTGGGATGGCATTCGCCGGGCTTATCACAGCATGGCCGAGATCCAGTTTGCTGGCGGAGCTAAGGCGGTGATGCCGGTACACGAAGACGCTGGCTACGTGAAAAGCCTGGCCGAGGCACGATCAGTCATCGACGGTTTGAGCATGGAAACGTACCGCACCCGACTGGGCAGCGCCCATGTGATGGGCGGTTGTGCCATGGGTGAAGAGCCAAAAACCGCTGTATGCGATAGCCTTGGCCGGCATCATCAGTTGAGCAATCTGTCGATCCATGACGGCTCGTTATTTCCCACCAGTATCGGTGCCAACCCGCAACTTTCGGTCTATGGACTGACCGCGCAACTGGCGACTTTGCTGGGTGAAAGGCTAAGATCGGCTTAGATGCGTAGCACCGGAAGGCGCTGTAAAAGCGGCGGAAACGCCTCATTTGCCAAAGCAATAATGCCCCTGCTATCCATAAGCCGACTTGGCCCACCGGGATTGCTGCGCTACCATCCGACTCCCCAACGGACTCCGACCAGGACGACGCGATGAACCGAGTGTTGTACCCAGGCACCTTCGACCCTATCACCAAGGGCCATGGCGATCTGGTCGAACGCGCCTCGCGCCTGTTCGACCAAGTGGTCATCGCGGTTGCTGCCAGCCCGAAGAAAAACCCGCTGTTTCCCCTGGAACAGCGCGTGGCGCTGGCCCGAGAGGTCACTAAACACCTGCCCAATGTCGAGGTGGTAGGTTTCTCCACCTTGCTGGCGCACTTCGCCAAAGAGCAGCACGCCAACGTGTTCCTGCGCGGGTTGCGGGCGGTATCGGATTTCGAATACGAGTTCCAGCTGGCCAACATGAACCGCCAATTGGCCCCGGACGTGGAAAGCCTGTTCCTTACACCGTCCGAGCGTTATTCGTTCATTTCCTCAACGCTGGTCCGTGAAATCGCGGCACTGGGCGGCGATATCACCAAGTTTGTACACCCGGCGGTAGCTGAGGCGTTGACCGAACGGTTCAAACGCTAAGGTGCATCGGACGAACTAATGCGGCACAATTCGCCGCATTAGTTTTCATATGCCCCGGCGCTGCCCGTGGCAGGAGTGCTTCATGTCCCTGATCATCACCGACGACTGCATCAATTGCGACGTCTGCGAACCCGAGTGCCCGAACGAGGCAATTTCTCAAGGTGAGGAGATCTACGTGATCAATCCGAACCTGTGCACCGAATGCGTTGGCCATTACGACGAACCGCAGTGCCAGCAAGTCTGCCCCGTGGATTGCATCCCGCTGGATGAAACCCACGTCGAGAGCAAAGACGAACTGATGGCCAAATACCTGATTTTGACCCACAAAGCCTAGCCCCTTCGACGCTCCTGCACTCGCCAGCCGGGCTGCACTGCCTGTCGACAAAAGCGAGTTCCGGATGACCCGTACGCTGAATCGTCTCCCCTCCCTGCTCGGCGCCCTGCTCCTGCTGTGCGCCCTTGCCGCTCAGGCCAAGGCACCGCAACAGGCCGCCATCGCCAGCCCCCATCCGCAAGCCACAGCCGCCGGTCGAGAAATATTGTTCATCGGCGGCAACGCGTTCGACGCTGCCGTGGCGGTCAGTGCCGCGCTGGCGGTGGTCGAGCCTTATGCTTCCGGGCTGGGCGGTGGCGGGTTCTTCCTGCTGCGGCAAAGCGCTGAGCCGATTCGCTATCAGTTCCTTGATGCCCGCGAACGCGCACCACTCCAGGCCAACCAGAGCATGTATCGCCGCGACGGCAAGGTACAACCCACGCTGTCGCTCAACGGCCCACTGGCCGCCGCCATTCCGGGCTTGCCAGCGGCGCTGGTCGAACTGGCCGAGCATTACGGTAAACTGCCGCTGAAAACCTCGCTGGCCCCGGCCATCCGCTTGGCGTATCAGGGGTTTGCCGTCGATCCTGTTTACCGGGAGCGCGCTGGCTGGCGTTTGTCCGCCTTGCGCGACGACCCGGAGAGCACCCGGCTGTTTCTGCGCCACGGGAACATCCCGGCGCTGGGCGAGATCATCAAACAACCGGAACTGGGGCTGACCCTTGATCGTTTTGCCGACAAGGGGCGCGCCGGTTTCTACGAAGGCCTGACCGGTCAGGCGCTGGTCAAAGGGGTCAGGTCCGCTGGCGGCATCTGGACAGACGACGATCTGCAGCGCTATCGAGTGGTTGCCCGCGCGCCGCTACGCTTCCCATTAGCGGATAATCGCGAGTTGATCAGCGCCCCGCCACCCTCCGCAGGCGGCATCGCGCTGGCCCAGAGCCTGACGATGTTGCAGCAGTTGCCGTGGCGTGAGGCCGACAAGGTGCAGCGTGCCCACTACGTGGTCGAAGTCCTGCGCCGGGCTTACCGCGACCGAGGCTTGCTGGGCGATCCGGATTTCGTCAGCAACCCATTGGCCCATGTACTTGATCGCGACTACCTAAAGCAGCTGGCTCGCGACATCGACCCACACGACGCGACGCCCAGCGCCAGCCTGCCGCCTGCGCCTAAATGGCGTGAGGGCGATCACACCACTCATTTCGCCATCCTCGACAGCGAGGGCAATGCGGTCGCTGCGACGCTTTCGGTGAATCTGCCGTTCGGGTCAGCCTTCAGCGTGCCCGGTACTGGCGTGGTATTGAATAACGAAATGGACGACTTTGCCGCCGACCCGCAAGGCAGCAACGCTTACGGTCTGGCCGGCAGCCAAGCGAACGCCATCGCGGCGGGCAAGCGGCCGCTGTCGAGCATGAGCCCAAGCTTTATTGAAAGTCCAACCGAGTTCAGCGCCTTCGGCACACCGGGCGGCAGCCGTATTCCGAGCATGGTGCTGCTGTCGATCCTGCAATACCTGGACGGACAACCCGTTGCGACATGGCCTGCCGTGCCGCGCTATCACCACCAGTATTTGCCGGATGTTATCGAGTACGAACCCGACGCCTTTTCTCCAGAGCAACTGACTGAGCTGCAAGCACGCGGCTACAGCCTCAAGGACACCAAGCGCGCCTATGGCAATCAGCAGGTGCTGTTCTGGAACAAGGACAACGCCAAGGTCGAAGCCGCGAGCGATCCTCGCGGGCTTGGGATTCCAGCAGTGTTCGACCCGACAGTCAGGCAAGCCGCGCCTTAGCGTTTATCGCGACGCCGGTTATTCGCGTTTGTTGTAGCCATCGCCCGTACAACCCAGGCAGCGGACGAACGCGGACTTACCAGGGTCCACCACCAACGCCTTGCCCGCGTCGCCAATGCCACCGCCAGTTGCGGTAAACGGCAGCGCCACCACGAACAGTACGGCACCCACCAGAGTTGCCGCGATCAGCAAAGGCCGGGCAATCAACAGGTCGCCGATCATGGCGTAGGCCGGCGGCGCTTCGAGGGAGTAGGTTGGATCTCCGCTCCCGTGTGACTCTGCTTGAGCCTGTGCAGGCAGCACCTGCAATCCGAACAGCAAGGCCAAGGCAACAGCGAGGGTACGAAACGGACTCATGGCGTGATCCTTCAAGCTCAACGGTAGTAATGATCGTCACTATAAACAGCGGCGCTGGTTACGCAAGGTTTGCAGCTGTCAGATGCCATTTCAGGCAGGCGCGGGCAAGGCCGCGATTACAGGATATCTATGTCTGGCAACGCGGGCAGTACACGCTGGTACGTTGACCGAGTTTTACTTCGCGCAACTCGGTACCGCAGACTTTGCACGGCTGATGGCCGCGACCGTAAACGAACAGCTCCTGCTGAAAGTAGCCGGGCTGACCATCGCCGCCGATAAAATCCTTGAGGGTGGTGCCGCCGCGCTCGATGGCGTGGATAAGAATGCGCTTGATCTCGATCGCCAGCTTCATATAACGCGCCCGGGAGATGCTCTTAGCCTCGCGACGCGGGTCGATACCGGCGGCAAACAAGGCTTCAGTCGCGTAAATATTACCGACTCCGACCACCACCGCGTTGTCCATGATGAAAGGTTTGACCGCCATTGAGCGTCCCCGGGAACGTTCGAACAGACGTTCCCCATCGAACAGCTCGGTCAACGGCTCCGGCCCGAGACGAATCAGCAATTCGTGATTGAGCGGGTCAAGGCTCCAGAGCATCGCACCAAAACGGCGCGGGTCGGTGTAGCGCAGGGCCATGCCCGACTCCAGCTCGATATCCACATGCTCATGCTTGGCCGCAGGCAATCCGGCGTCGACCAGACGCAAATTACCCGACATGCCCAAATGACTGATCAACGTTCCGACCTCGGCATTGATCAACAGGTACTTGGCGCGACGCGCCACCGATACAATCCGCTGCCCGGACAGGCGCACGTCCAGGTCCTCGGGGATCGGCCAGCGCAAACGCCGGTCACGAACGATCACGCGACTGACGCGCTGACCTTCCAGATACGGCGCGATGCCCCGGCGGGTGGTTTCGACTTCAGGTAATTCAGGCATTGGCGACCCGGACAAAGGAACGAGTGATCGGGCTAGCGGACGCCCAACTCGTGAATGGATTCTTTGAGGTTCTCAAAATCGTAATCGGAAAGCCCCACGTAATCCAGAATCAGATGACCGATGCTGTTCCACTCATGGTCTTCACCCTGATTGCCCAGCACCCGATAGGACGCACAGACATGTTCGGCCATTTTCAGGATCGCCAGCAAGTTCTTCAGTTGGCTGTTGTGACCCGACTCGTCCTGGAAGATCGCCAACGCATTGTGATGGTTGGCAATAGCGTTGCTGACATGCTCCGGCAAACGCCAGGACTTGGCGGTGAAATAACCGACCACGGCATGGTTGGTATTGAATGTATGGTTCTCTGTGTCCACCACACGACAGGTCGGGCTCGCCTTGGCGTAAGCGTCTTCCAACACACTCATGTAGTTGGGGAAGCGCTTGAGCATCAGCGGAATGCCACAGTCATGGAACAGCCCCAGCGCATAGGCCTCGTCCACCGCCTGTGAGCCGGTGCGTTTGGCCAGCGTCAGGCTGGTCATCGCCACATCCTGCGCGGAGTCCCAGAAACGGTTGAGGGTAACGATGGTTTCGTCGGTCATCTCGCCCTTGATCGACTGCGCGTTGATCAGGTTGATGATCGAGGCACTGCCCAGCAGATTTACCGCGCGCTCAATCGAGGCGATTTTATTGGTCAGGCCGTAATACGGTGAATTAACGATTTTCAACAATGCGCCGGACAAGCCCGGATCCTGCGCGATCAACCGGGCAATCGCCCCCAGGTCCGGATCAGGCATGTATTGCTCCATCTGCAAATCCACCATGATCTGCGGCTGTGGCGGCACACTGATGCCTTGCAAGGCCTGCTGAATCTGCTCGGTGGTTAGCGCTTGGGACATAAATACACACTCAGGACTAGGCGGCAATTTTAACCTTTGTGGAGGGGCATCCGACAACACTCAGAACGATGCAATAGACTCCGCCAGTGGTTTATTCCAGTGATCAGGGCCCCGAGCGTGGATGACGCGTTATAATCTCGCTCTTTTTTCCGGAGCGACGTCATGTCCCTGCCTAGCTTGCGCCTCAAAGCCAATGCCGACCGTCGCTTGCGCGCCGGCCACTTGTGGGTCTACAGCAACGAAATCGATGTAGCCGCCACCCCGCTCAACGGCTTTGCTGCGGGCGATCAAGCCATTCTGGAAGCTGCCGGCGGCAAGCCGTTGGGCATTGTGGCAATGAGCCCCAACAACCTGATCTGCGCACGCCTGCTGTCCCGCGACATCAAAGTGCCGCTGGATAAATCGTTGCTGGTACACCGCCTGAACGTCGCGCTGTCGTTGCGCGAACGCCTGTTCGACAAGCCTTATTACCGCCTGGTGTTCGGCGACTCCGACCTGCTGCCGGGTCTGGTGGTCGATCGTTTTGGCGACATCCTAGTGGTGCAACTGGCTTCCGCCACCATGGAAAACCACAAGGACGACCTGCTCGCGGCCTTGATTCAAGTAATCAAGCCGAGCGGTATCCTGTTCAAGAACGACTCCGCCGCACGCGATGCCGAAGGCCTCAACCGTTACGTCGAGACCGCCTTCGGCCTAGTGCCTGAGTGGGTTGCGCTGGAAGAGAACGGGGTGAAATTCGAAGCGCCGGTCATGGCCGGACAGAAAACCGGCTGGTTCTATGACCACCGCATGAACCGCGCGCGCATGGCACCGTACGTCAAAGGCAAACGCGTCCTGGACCTGTTCAGCTACATCGGCGGCTGGGGCGTGCAAGCGGCCGCTTTCGGTGCCAGCGATGTCACCTGCGTCGACGCATCTTCCTTCGCGCTGGACGGCGTTGAACGTAACGCGGCACTCAACGGTTTCACCGACAAAGTGGCGTGCATCGAAGGCGACGTGTTCGAAGCATTGAAGGAGCTGAAAAACGGCGAAGAGCGTTTCGACGTGATCGTTGCTGATCCACCGGCCTTCATCAAACGCAAAAAAGACCTGAAAAACGGCGAAGGCGCTTACCGCCGTCTCAACGAACAGGCCATGCGCCTGCTCAGCAAAGACGGGATTCTGATCAGCGCTTCCTGCTCGATGCACCTGCCGGAGGACGACCTGCAAAACATCCTCCTGACCAGCGCCCGCCATCTGGACCGCAACATGCAGTTGCTGGAACGCGGCGGCCAAGGCCCGGACCACCCGGTGCACCCGGCGATTGCCGAAACGCGCTATATCAAAAGCATGACCTGCCGGTTGCTGCCAAACAGCTGATCACTGCTTCTCGGCCAATCGCGGGCAAGCCCGCTCCTACTGTAGGAGCGGGTTTGCCCGCGATTAAGGTCGGAACGACCTTCGGCATTCCTTCCTGACGCCGCAGGTGTAGAATCGCCTTTATTCATCGCCAGTCATCCCCGGCGGGTTTATGAGCTCAGGCCGAGCGCGCGGCGATCCCGTGGCGTCATCGGTTCACCGCAGCATCCGGTCACTGCCGGGTGTCTGTGTCGTCAATAGAAGCTATCTCCCTTTCCTGATACCTGATTTGCCGCCAGGAGCGCTCCATGCCTGATTACCGCTCGAAAACGTCTACCCACGGCCGCAATATGGCCGGCGCTCGCGCTTTGTGGCGCGCCACCGGGATGAAAGACGCCGACTTCAAAAAACCGATCATTGCCATCGCCAACTCGTTCACCCAGTTCGTGCCCGGCCATGTGCACCTCAAAGACATGGGCCAACTGGTCGCTCGCGAAATCGAACGCGCCGGTGGCGTGGCCAAGGAATTCAACACCATTGCCGTGGATGACGGCATCGCCATGGGTCACGACGGCATGCTGTATTCGCTGCCGAGCCGCGAGATCATCGCCGACTCCGTGGAATACATGGTCAACGCCCACTGCGCCGACGCCATCGTCTGCATTTCCAACTGCGACAAAATCACCCCCGGTATGTTGATGGCCGCCTTGCGCCTGAATATCCCGGTGATCTTCGTGTCCGGCGGCCCGATGGAAGCTGGCAAGACCAAACTGGCCAGCCACGGTCTGGACCTGGTCGACGCGATGGTGATCGCCGCTGACTCCGAAGCCAGCGATGAAAAAGTCGCCGAATACGAGCGCAGTGCGTGCCCGACATGCGGCTCTTGCTCCGGCATGTTCACCGCCAACTCGATGAACTGCCTGACAGAAGCCCTGGGCCTTGCGCTGCCGGGCAACGGTTCGCAACTGGCGACCCACAGCGACCGCGAGCAACTGTTCCTGCAGGCTGGCCGCACCATCGTCGACCTGTGCCGCCAGTACTACACCGAGAACGATGAGTCGGTACTGCCACGTAATATCGCCAACTTCAAAGCCTTCGAAAACGCCATGACCCTGGACATCGCCATGGGTGGCTCGACCAATACCATCCTGCATTTGCTGGCGTCGGCACAGGAAGGTGAAATCGATTTCGACTTGAAGGACATCGACCGTCTGTCACGCAAAGTGCCGCAACTGTGCAAGGTCGCGCCGAATATCCAGAAGTACCACATGGAAGACGTGCACCGTGCCGGCGGGATTTTCAGCATCCTCGGCGAACTGGCTCGCGGTGGCCTGCTGCACACCGATCTGCCGACCGTCCACAGCAAGACCATGGCCGAAGGCATCGCCAAATGGGACATCACCCAGACTGACGACGAAGCGGTACACACCTTCTTCAAGGCTGGTCCTGCGGGCATTCCGACCCAGACTGCATTCAGTCAGTCGACTCGTTGGGAAACCCTGGATGACGACCGTGAGAACGGCTGTATCCGCAGCGTGGAACACGCGTATTCGCAAGAAGGCGGCCTGGCCGTGCTGTACGGCAACATCGCGCTGGACGGCTGCGTGGTGAAAACCGCAGGTGTCGATGAGTCGATCCATGTCTTTGAAGGCAACGCGAAGATCTTCGAAAGCCAGGACAGCGCCGTACGCGGCATCCTCGCCGACGAAGTGAAGGCTGGCGACATCGTGATCATCCGTTACGAAGGTCCGAAAGGCGGCCCGGGCATGCAGGAAATGCTCTACCCGACGTCGTACCTGAAATCCAAAGGCCTGGGCAAAGCCTGCGCCTTGCTCACCGACGGTCGCTTCTCCGGCGGCACCTCGGGCCTGTCCATCGGCCACGCATCGCCAGAAGCAGCAGCGGGCGGTGCGATTGGTCTGGTGCGCGATGGCGACAAAGTGCTGATCGACATTCCGAACCGCTCGATCAACCTGTTGATCAGCGATGAAGAAATGGCCGGACGCCGTGCCGAGCAAGATGCCAAAGGCTGGAAGCCGGTCGAGAAGCGCCCGCGCAAAGTGACCACCGCTCTGAAGGCCTACGCCCTGCTGGCGACCAGCGCCGACAAAGGCGCGGTGCGTGACAAGGCGATGCTTGATAAGTTGATGCCGTAATAAGTAGCCAGAACGTCCATTAGCCCGGCATTGATGCCGGGCTTTTTATTGGGGCTCATTCAGCCATGAAGACACTTAACCCTGTCATTTCTGACAGCTATTTTTTTGTTACGAGGCGATTTAGAGTAGGACCTAAGCCAAGAAATATCTGATTACAAGGAACTAAATCACGATAGAAAGGAAGCTTATTATGAAAACGAAACTACTTATCTGTGCGGCTGCAATGCTCCTGTCTACATACCTATATGCATTGGCGCCAAGTGACCAAACAGAAGACGCAAAAACAGCGGCAGTTGTGGTGGACACAACCATTGAAGTCAGAAATAACTCGACCTTTACAATTTACGTAACCCAGAAAGGTCTTAAACAAGAGGTCTTGCCGAAAGCGACTGCCCAGATTCAGAATTACTCAACACAGCCCGTAGGCGTCACGCCTGTCAGTGGAACTGCTGCCATCAAATACGTGACGGTGACTGGAAAGGTGGGGGCTTGTCAGGCTGTAACGTGCGTTATCGTGCAATAGCTGGAAGCGAAGGCTCTTTAGGAGCAACTGCGGCGCGCAGCCTTTTTGGCGAAGGGCTAATGCGGTGTGCCAGGCACACCGCTTCGCCAATAAGTTGGCTTCTACAGGTTGTACATCCTTCGCCTTACTGAATTTCCTCTGGTTTCACGATCACCCAATTCTTGTCCGCCGTGACGGCCAGGCCTTCTTTGGCTTGGGCAGCCGCGTTTGTGGTCATCATGCCGTTGAGCTGAGTCATGTACTTGTCTTTGCGGTTGACCCACAAATGGACACCGCCCTTACTGACGTCGACGCTGTGAAACAGCATGTAGCCGTCACTGGTTGGGGTGTCGCCACCCACCAGCACCGGTTTTTTCCACTGGTCGATGTACGTCAGGATTGCCGCTTGTTTACCTGCCATCCAGGTTGCAGGCGTCCACAGGTACGGCGTCAGCTCCAGACCCAGGTTGCTCTTCTCATCGTATTTGCCCGCTGTGATCTGCTTGCGCGCAGTCGTCAGTTCGCCTGTCGTGCGATTTTTCAGTAGCGTGGTCACGCCAATCACGTTCTGCGGTTTGACGTTGTAGCCGTACTTGGGATCAGCCGCGACCATACGCACCAACTCCTCTGAAGCAGCGGTCATCACGTAGACCTCGATGCCGTTCTCCATCAGCTTGTTGTACAGCTCGGCCTGCCCGGTGAAAACCTTGGGTGGCTGGACGTCGATATTTTTGACCGTATCGCCATCGTAATACGTGCTCGGCACCGGTTTGCCCGACGCCATCAGCTCATCGACGTAACCTTTGAGTTCCGCGAGCGTGAACCCGGAGAACACCTGAGCCACCCATGGGTAGCACACCATGTCGTCGATTTCACACAGACGGTAGTAGTAGCTGAACAGGCTTTCCTTGTGGTCGGCCGTGTCCTTGAACGGGATCAATTTAAGAGAGGGATCGAGGCTTTCGCGGGTGATCAGGCCCTTGTTTTCCATGAACGGCAGCAGCGACTCTTCCAGATCGTAGCGGTAGCTGGTGTTGTCCATGTCGAACACGGCGAAGTTACCCTTGTTGGCGTTGGCTTCGATCATGGCATTGAGCTGCTTGGCCGCAGGTGCGGGCCAATGGGTCAATTCGGTGGCAAACGTCTGGCTGGCGAGCGCTACGCTCAGTCCCAACGTCAGCACGGCGGCAAACAGTTTTGGCGCGAGATTCATAACGGGGTCCCTCCTCAAGGTTGAAGACTGACCGTAGCAAAATCTCGTGACATCTCTAGCGCATCAACGACCGCCCGTGTCGTGAAGACGTCATGCTGATAACGATTCGCGACACGCGCGTCAAAAACGACAAGGCCCACAAGGGATCTGTGCCTGGGTTTACATTTTTTCCCACACTTCAAAGCTGTAAGCCGGCTTGTCGTCCTGCGCCGGGTTAGGGGTGTTGGACACCAGCCTCCACTGCGCGGTATCGAACTCGGGGAACCAGGCATCGCCTTCAGGGCTGAGCGCCACGCGGGTCAGGTACAGGCGGTCTGCCTGCGCCAGGCCTTGCGCATACAACTGCGCCCCGCCAATCAGCATCACTTCATCGACGCCCTGCTCCCGCGCCCATTGCTCGGCACGAACCACAGCGGCGTCGAGTGAGGTAAACACTTCCGCGCCTTCGAGCTGCAGATCGGCCTGGCGACTGACCACCAGGTTCAACCGCCCCGGCAAGGGCCTGCCCAGCGAATCCCAGGTCTTGCGGCCCATGATGATCGGCTTGCCGAGGGTCGTCGCCTTGAAGTATTTGAAGTCCCCCGGCAAATGCCAGGGCATGGAATTGTCGACACCGATCACACGGTTTTCACCGAGGGCGGCAATCAGGCTGAGGGGGAGATGAGTTTTCATGGGCGCGAGGATAGCAGAAGCGAGTGTTTGCCCCGAGCCCGGCCACAGAGGTTATGCTCACGGCTGACTTTATCGACGAGACGCCGCGTGACTGCTCTGACCCCTCTGGATAGCCTCTGGCTGACTGAAGCCGTGCGCCTGCGCGAAGAACACGCGGGCCCTCTGGAAGACCTGGAGGCCAATCGCCGCGCGCGCACCACCGCAGGCGACTTGCCGACACGCATTCAGAACCGCGCCCTATGGCTGGCCGAGCGCGATGGTTTGCTAA
Source organism: Pseudomonas sp. GG8 (assembly GCF_052976945.1). Lineage (NCBI taxonomy): Bacteria > Pseudomonadati > Pseudomonadota > Gammaproteobacteria > Pseudomonadales > Pseudomonadaceae > Pseudomonas > Pseudomonas sp. GG8. Next base: position 5,432,875 of record NZ_JBRIIP010000001.1, on the reverse strand, counting down.
ACGCTCTGCATCACTGGAAACAAGGCGCGCGACTGGCATTGATTGTCCTGGCCATTATGGTGGTGATCACCGGGGCCGGCCTGGCATTTGCGGCACTGGGCAACGGGCAAGCGCCGGTCAATGTGTTCTGGGCCTTGGGCAGTCTGCTGGGGCTCAACCTGATCCTGCTGCTCAGTTGGGCGCTGAGCATGCTGTTCGCCGGGGAAAGCACGGCCAGCCTTGGTCGGCTGTGGTTATGGCTGAGTGAAAAGCTCGCCCGCGATGCCCAGGCGGCGCAACTGGCGCCCGCGCTGGTCTTATTGTTGCAACGTCAACGGCTGAACCGTTGGGCGTTGGGCATGGTGGTCAACGGCGCGTGGCTGCTGGCGCTGCTCAGCGCGCTAGTAATTCTGCTGATGCTGATGGCGACCCGGCGCTATGGGTTTGTCTGGGAAACCACTATTTTGCGGGGGGATACGTTCGTCACCGTCACCCAGGCCCTCGGCGCGCTGCCCGCGTTGCTGGGGTTTAGCGTACCGACTGAAACCATGATCCGCGCCAGCGGCGACACGGCATTGAGCATCGAAAGCGCGCGCCAGGCGTGGGCGGGCTGGTTGGTCGGCGTATTGCTGGTCTATGGGATCGTCCCACGCCTGCTGTTGGCCCTGGTCTGCCTGTGGCATTGGCGACGTGGCCGTGCCGCCCTCAGCCTCGATCTGAACATGCCCGGTTACAGCCAGCTTCGCGAACGCCTGATGCCCAGCAGTGAGCGCCTGGGTATCAGCGATGCCGCGCCCGAGCAACTGCACAGCACGCAATCAGGCACGGTAGCGCTCGACAGCGACGGCGCGTTGCTGGTCGCCATCGAGCTCGACGATCAGCGCCCATGGCCGCCGAGTCTGCCGAAGAGCGTCATAGACGCGGGGATTCTCGACAGCCGCGAATCCCGACAAAAGCTGCTCGATCAACTGACCCGCTTTCCACCTGCGCGCCTGACCATCGCGTGCGACCCGCGCCGCTCGCCGGACCGTGGCAGCCTAGCGCTGATTGCAGAACTGGCCCGTTGTGCCGGGGCAACACGGATCTGGCTGCTGCAAGCACCGCCCGGCCAGGCACTGGACGCAGAGCGTTTGGGCGACTGGCATTCAGCCCTGCAAAAGCTCGACATCACTTACGCCGACAGCGCGCCGCTGAAGTGGCTGGAGACCGGCCATGACTAAAGCGCTCAAGCTGGCGGTGGTTGGCCACACCAATGTCGGCAAAACCTCGTTGCTGCGCACCCTGACCCGCGATGTCGGTTTCGGTGACGTCTCACACCGCCCCAGCACCACGCGGCACGTGGAAGGCGCTCGGTTGTCGGTAGACGGCGAGGCCCTGCTGGAGCTTTACGACACGCCCGGCCTGGAAGATGCCATCGCCCTGCTCGACTATCTAGAGCGCCTGGACCGTCCCGGCGAGCGTCTGGATGGACCGGCACGCTTGGCGCGTTTTCTCGACGGCAGCGAAGCTCGCCAGCGCTTCGAGCAGGAAGCCAAGGTGCTGCGCCAGTTGCTGGCCTCGGATGCCGGCTTGTATGTGATCGACGCACGCGAACCGGTGCTGGCCAAATACCGTGATGAATTGGCGGTGCTGGCCAGTTGCGGCAAACCTCTGCTGCCGGTGCTGAATTTTGTCAGCAGTGCCGAACACCGCGAAGCGGACTGGCGCGAAGCCCTGGCGCGTCTGGGCCTGCATGCGCTGGTGCGATTCGACAGCGTTGCGCCACCGGAAGATGGCGAGCGTCGACTGTACGAAAGCCTCGCCCTGCTGCTGGAAAATTCCCGTGAGCAACTGCAACGGCTGATTATCGACCAGCAAGCGCAACGTCTGGCGCGCCAGCAAAGCGCGGCTCGCCTGATCGCTGAACTGCTGCTGGATTGTGCCGCTTGCCGTCGCAGCGTGGCCACCGGATCAGGTCAGGAACAAATCGCCATCGACGCGCTGCGCAAGGCCATTCGCCTGCGCGAACAACGCTGCGTCGAAGCCCTGCTCAAGCTGTACGCCTTCCGCCCGCAAGATGCTGCCGCCACTGACCTGCCGCTGCTGGACGGGCGTTGGGGCGACGATTTATTCAACCCGGAAACCCTCAAGCTGCTGGGCGTACGCCTGGGCGGAGGGATCGCCGCGGGCGCCGCAGCCGGAGCTGGTGTGGATTTGCTGGTGGGCGGGATTACTTTGGGCGCCGCAGCATTGGTCGGGGCGATTGCCGGTGGCGCGCTGCAAACAGCCCGCAGCTACGGCTCACGCCTGCTTGGCAAGCTCAAGGGCCAGCGCGAGCTGACGGTCGACGACGCAGTGTTGCGCCTCCTCGCCCTGCGCCAACGGCAATTACTCCAGGCCCTTGACGTACGCGGTCATGCCGCCATGGATAGGATCACCCTGAGCGCCCCGCAGGACAAAGCCTGGCGTGAAGGGAAACTCCCCGACAGCCTGCAAAAAGCCCGCGCCCACCCGCAATGGTCATCCCTCAACCCGCATCCGCGCCTGACCCAGGCCGAGCGGCAGGAGCAGATTGAAGCGCTGGCCAAGTTGCTGACAGACGCCTGATACCATCCACTTGAACGGTGCCGACAGTCGTATAGGTAATTTTTACTTACGCGAATTCCGCCAGCCCCGGTATCATCCCGCGCCCGATACACCCGGAACCTGAGCACATGAAGCCCAACCTGATCGCCGCCGCAGAAATCGACCGAATCGATACCTGGGCCAAATACTCCAGCACCATGTGCGGTGGCTGCGTATCCAGCTGTTGCACCTTGCCGGTGGAAGTGAAGATCAAGGATTTGATCCGCATCGGCATCGTCGACGAATTCGAGCGCGGCGAACCGGCGAAGAACATTGCCAAGCGCCTGCAAAAGGAAGGGATCGTCGAGCGCTATAACCAGAAGTCGGAAATATTCACCCTGCAGCGCATGAGCAACAACGATTGCCTGTACCTGGATCGCAAAAGCCGACTGTGCACGATCTACGAAAAACGTCCCGACACCTGCCGCAACCATCCAAAGATCGGTCCGCGACCAGGGTATTGTGCCTACGTGCCAAAAACTCCTGAGCGTAAGGTCGCCGACAACACACTGTACATTTTTTGACCTGATCGTCTTTCCCGGTCAGATGGCCTGCGTCTGATACGTCTACCCGGCCATCGCCCCTTGTGCCCACGCTCGCACCTGCGCGTAAGGGTAATTCTCGAGCGCGGCAAAACCCTTGATGCCGCGTGCTTTGAGTTTGGTGAACAGCGGCACGCTGATCCCACAGAGAAACCGGGTCAGGCATTCGGCACTGGGGGCGCTGCCACTGTAGTCCTGGTGCCTGTGCACGAACTCGTCGCATAGCCCATGAAAACTGTCTCCAACCAAGGCCGGCAATGCCGGCGGCTCAGGCAAGCGAGCGATATGGCCGTGGCACACTGAACAGTGTCCGCACTGTTCAGGCGCCTGATAATCGCCAAAATAAAGAGCCAGGCGATAACTCAAGCACTGCTCGGTCGCAAACAGGTCGAGCATGGCGTGGATACGGGCGATTTCCGTGACTTCGTGCTGCTTGAAATAGTCGTGCAGCTCAAGGGCTAGCGCTTGAGGGTCGAAGTCGCAGATGAGCAGGCTATACACCTCGGTCATCTGCTTGCTTTCCAGCTCGATCCAGCCTTTCTCCTGGAAATAATCCAGTGCGGTAACCACCCTGCTCCGTTCGGCCTGGTGCTGCTGATACAACGCCTCGAAACTTACCGTCGCCCATGTCCGCGCCCGACTCGAGGTCTCGATAATCGCCTCGACGAACTGCTTCCGCTCGCCTTCGAAGCGCTGCAATAACACCTCGGGTTCGATCAGAAACTTGAAACGGTATTCAGCAAAATAAGAAAAACGCGGCGCGATAATCTCGCGCAATTCCAGTTGCACCAACAAGGTTTTCAGCGGCAGTTGACGGATATTGCTTTGATCGGCCAAGGGCCCCAGGAGCAATTCCCATTGCCCGTCCACGCTCGCCGTCAGCAGCTCATCGAGGACGTTACGAATGCCCGCGTACTCCGGCGTATCGCCGTAAACAAAGTTCTCCAGCACGTTAAGGCTGTCGCGGTTGGCCAACACCAGACAGTCAGACGGCTGACCGTCACGCCCCGCCCGGCCAATCTCCTGGCTGTAATTCTCGATCGATTTCGGCAGATCGAAATGCACGACATTGCGGATATCGCTCTTGTCGATGCCCATCCCGAAAGCGATGGTTGCCACGATGCAGTTCAACCGCCCCGCCATGAATTGCTGCTGGATCGACTCACGTTGATCATGGGGCAAACCGGCGTGATACGCGCTGGCCGCAATGCCGTTCTGGCTCAGGTGCGCGGCGATCTGTTCGGCAGTCTTCTGCAGGGTCACGTAAACGATGGTCGGCTGACCGCCCCGCTCGCCTAACCACTCCACCAGCCGCCGACGTTTGTCGCGGCCACTCACCGGCTCCACCAGCAGATTGAGATTGGGACGGTAGAAACCGGTGGTCACCACATCGTCCGGCGCGATGGCGAACTTGGCCTGCATGTCGGCGATCACCTGGGGCGTGGCTGTCGCAGTCAGCAACAATGCCTGCGGAATCTTGAACTGACGCTGGTAGTCCGGCAGCTTGAGGTAGTCCGGGCGAAAGTTATGGCCCCACTCGGAAATGCAGTGCGCTTCGTCCACCACCAACAACGAAATCGGCACCTGCGCGATGAAATGACGAAAACGCTCGTTTTTCAGGCGCTCCACGGAAATCATCAGAATTTTCAATTCACCTGAGCGGGCACGCGCCATCACCTGCGCCACCTCATCGCGACTTTGCGCCGAATCGATACTCGCCGCCGCAATGCCATGGCGCTGTAAAAACGCCAGCTGATCCTGGATCAACGCCAGCAAGGGCGACACCACCAGTGTCAGGTGCGGTAACAACAACGCCGGCAACTGATAGCACAACGACTTGCCCGAGCCCGTCGGAAAAATAGCCGCCGCCGAACGCCCCGCCAGCACCGCCACAATCGCCGCTTCCTGCCCAGGACGAAACTGTGGATAGCCGAAAACCTGTTCAAGACTTTTATACATAAGCTGCCACTCCATTGACCGCCGGGAAGGTGTTAGACCTTAACGCGAAGCGGTTGATTGCACACGCATGAGGGCGCACCTGGATCGTCTCGGGAAATTTCATCCTATTCTCTTGGTAAGCAGTGCTGGCAAACTGATATCAGTCGGTTTAACCTTCCCGCAAGAACATTGCAGGGGTCAGGCTGTCGTCGAAAAGCAGAGCACACCGTGCTAGACGGCTCGCCCAACAAGCGAAAATGGATATTATGAAACAACCGGATGATGACGGCCTCACGCGTATTCAACGCTTAAGCCCTGAGCACTTCGATGTCGTACTCGGTGCCCACCCCGGCAAGCGTAAAGCCGCAGACCCACCAGCACCCAAATCCTTTACCCGACTGGCGATGTATCTCATCATTCTAGTGATCGGCACCTACCTGCTCGCCACCCAACTTCACACCAGCAAAACGAGCGTTAACGCAGCACCGGCCAAGGTCGTTCACGAGTAGCCGTCGCCGCGAACATCTGCGCCACACCCACGGAACGACGAACGGATGCCATGAAACGCCATAATCAGGACGATTTCACCCCTCACGACGACTTCAGTGCCGACTATAACGACGCCCCGCCCGGGCTTCGTCGTAAAAAGAACATCACCGCCTCGACCCTGTACCGAAACGTCTTCGCCCTGCTCGCCTTATTCACAGTCGTTATCTACCTTCTGACCCACCGCTCTGACTTCGGCCTACCACTCACCGCCAGGTCAGTCGACGTTCAGGTCCCCATTGCGCAGCCGCCAACGGCACCTGACGACATCGCGTCAGTCACCCCCACCTTTCAAACCATCAACGTCCCAGCCCGCGCCCCGCAAGCCCTCACCGACTGCATCAAGCCCGGGAACGTCATCGACGCAAGCGTTGTCACCTGTCGCTACGGCGAATTCCCACAACCTAGCCAGAAACAGCATGCGCAAGGCATGGTCTCTGCCGAGTACCTGGCGCAATACGAGACCGACAAAATCAACCGTCGAAACCGTCCCGGCCGCAACATCGATCAAGGCATCAACCAGGCATGGGTCCACCAATGGGACGGACGCGGCAGCTATCTCGCTCAATGGACAACCTACGGCAACCGCATCGACGGCAGCAGCGTCTGCGGCAACCATCGACGCGGCTCAATCGAATATCGGGAATGTCGCAAGGGCGCAAAGGTGTACTTCAAAGAGGAATGCAGAGCGTGGAGCAAGCGCTGGGAGAGTGGTCGAGCGGACTTGAGCAAGGCGATGGAGGAACGGTATTGCAGTGCGGCTAACGGGTTTAGCCCTATGGGGTGAACCCTGCTATAGGCGAAATCCTGAAAACTCAGTCAAAAAAAACCGCCCCTAAAGGCGGTTTTTTATTCATCCAGCAACCATCACATCAAAGCTGAGGACCGGCATTTTTGATCGCGTCTGAAACATCAAACTTCTTGAAGTTCTCAACGAACAAACCTGCAAGTGCTTTAGCCGATTCGTCGTAGGCCGCTTTGTCTGCCCAGGTGTTGCGTGGGTTGAGCAATGCGGTGTCTACGCCTGGGACCAACTTCGGTACGTCGAGGTTGATGATGCCCAGGTGTTCGGTTTCTACGCCGATCAGTGCGCCACTCTGGATGGCTGCGATGACGCCACGGGTGGTCGGGATGTTGAAGCGTTTGCCAACGCCGTAGCCGCCGCCGGTCCAGCCGGTGTTGACCAGATAGACCTTCGAGCCGAAGCCGCGGATGCGCTTGATCAACAGTTCAGCGTATTCGCCAGCTGGGCGCGGGAAGAACGGTGCGCCGAAGCAGGTAGAGAAGGTCGACTTGATGCCGCTGCCCGAACCCATTTCAGTGGAACCAACCAGTGCGGTGTAACCCGACAGGAAGTGGTAGGCCGCTTGTTCTTCGCTGAGGATCGACACTGGCGGCAGAACGCCGGTCAGGTCGCAGGTCAGGAAGATCACTGCGTTTGGCTCGCCACCGAGGTTCAGCGGTGCGCGTTTTTCGATCAGTTCACGCGGGTAAGCGGCGCGGCTGTTCTGGGTCAGGCTGTCGTCGGCGTAGTCGGCTTTCTTGGTGACTGGGTCGAGTACGACGTTTTCCAGCACGGCGCCGTGCTGGATGGCTTTCCAGATAACCGGCTCGTTCTTCTCGGAGAGGTCGATGCACTTGGCATAGCAACCGCCTTCGATGTTGAACACAACGCCAACGCCCCAGCCGTGCTCGTCGTCGCCGATCAGGTAACGGCTTTCGTCAGCGGACAGGGTGGTTTTACCGGTGCCGGACAGGCCGAAGAACAACGTTACGTCACCCTCTTCGCCCATGTTGGCAGCACAATGCATCGGCAGAACGTCGACTGCTGGCAGCAGGAAGTTTTGTACCGAGAACAGGGCTTTTTTCATTTCGCCGGCATAACGCATGCCCGCGAGCAGGACTTTCTTGGCCGCGAAGTTGATCATCACGGTGCCGTCGGAGTTGGTGCCATCACGCTCAGGCTCACAGACGAAGGCCGGGGCATTGATGACCTGCCATTCGGTGTGGCCGGACGGGTTGTACTGTTCAGGGTTGATGAACAGGCTCCGGCCGAACAGGTTGTGCCATGCTGTCTCGGTGGTCATTTTGACCGCGAGGTAGTGCGCGGGGTCAGAACCTACATGAACGTGGGACACAAAACGCTCGCGCTCGCCCAGATAGGCTTCAACGCGGTTCCACAGGGCATCGAACTTGTCGGCCGGGAACTTGCGATTGATCGGGCCCCAGGCGATGGCAGCCTGAGTGGTTGGCTCTTCAACGATGTAACGATCAATCGGCGAACGGCCGGTACGGTGACCGGTTTGCACGACCAGCGCGCCAGTATCGGCAAGTACGCCTTCACCGCGATTCAGGGCTTCTTTAACCAGATCATCGATGCACAGATCGGTGTAAACGGCGTTATTAGCTTGCGTCATGAGGTTCCCCGTCGGCCACTGGCCGAGTGCTCCAAACGTTTTGTAGTAGAAATTCCCACACTACTACAGCGGAAAAAGTGGGCCGGATTATGCCAGAAACACCGAAAATAAGGTAGGACCCTCCTGTCAGAACAGCTGCGAAGCGTCCCGTACGGCGTTTCAAGGCGTATTAGCCTATGTTTAATGGCGCGTATCAGATGGCGAATCCACGCCCCCGCCAGAGAACAACTGCGCAACATCAGTGGCATCGAACAAATAGCGTTGATTGCAGAACTGACAGTCGATTTCGATGCTGCCGTTATGCTCGATCACCAGTTGTTGCGCGTCTTCCAGGCCCAGACTGACCAGGGCATTGCCCGAGCGCTCTCGCGAGCAGCTGCAGCGGAACTGTATCGGCTGAATATCGAACATGCGTACCGCGTCTTCGTTGAAGAGGCGATGCAGCACGGTTTCATTGTCCAGGCTGAGTAACTCTTCGCCGGTCAGGGTGCTGGCCAGCGTCGTGACATGCTGCCAACTGGCGGCGCGGTCTTCCGGGTCGGTCAGGCGGTCGGCGGGCAGTTGCTGCAACAGCAAGCCACGGGCGCGCGTGCCGTCGGCGTTGAGCCAGAAACGCGTTTGCAATTGTTCCGACAGGGCAAAGTACGACGTCAGGCTTTCCGACAGGTCAGCGCCGTCCAAAGCAACGACACCTTGATAGCGCTTACCCTGACGAGGATCGACGGTCAGGGTCAGGGTGCCGTCGGGCATCAAGTCTCGCAGTCCCGCGTCAGGGGCTATCTGCTCAGCGTCGTAACGCGCAATGCCGCGTATTTCACGGTCGCTGGAGCATTCCACCATTAGCAACGACACCGGCCCGCTAGAGTTCGCCTGAAGTACCAGCAACCCGTCGAATTTAAGGGTGCCTACCAGCAAAGCCGCAGCCGCGAGCAGCTCACCGAGCAACTGGGCGACCGGCTCGGGGTAGTCATGTTTGGCCAGCACCCCAGCGTAACTACGCTCCAGCGCGACCAGCTCGCCGCGCACATCGCTTTCTTCAAAAATGAAACGCTGGGTGTAATCGTTGTCCGGAAAATCAGGCATAAGAAAAGGTATCTAAAGTGATGACAAAATAAGGAAAAGCGCTGACTAAACGCTATTTAGCACCTGATAACCGGGTGCTGTAAGCCATGCCGACGGAAGGCATTTTATGAACAATCCCGAATTCTTCCAAGACAGATCGAATGCCGTCGGGATGACGGCGTTTTAAAGGTGACGCCGGGTTCAATCGTCACTGCCCGTGTCGCGAAACTGATGAAGCTGCCGACGCTGCTTCTTGGTCGGTCGCCCTTCAGTGCTGATGCCTAAACCGCCCGCTTTGCGCATGGCCGCAGCGTTTTCACGCTTGGCGATGCTTTCGGCTGTCTCGGCATAAAGCGCCTGCGCTTCTGGCGCACCACGGCGTGTGGTCGATAATGCCTGAACCACCACCGTGCGCTCATCAAAACCTGCACGAATCTGAAACTCGTCGCCGATGCGCGGCTCCTTGCCGGGCTTGCAGCGCTCTCCCCGCCAATGGACCTTGCCGCTTTCTATAGCCGCCTTGGCCAAGGCGCGAGTTTTGAAGAATCTCGCCGCCCAAAGCCATTTGTCCAGGCGAACTTTGTCGTCCTCTTCTGGTTTTTGTGCCATCAGAATTCCTCAATCGTGCAATAGTCGGAACTGTACTACGTCACGTCGAGCAGGCGGCAAACCAATCCCTGGATTAATATGCCGCCTATGTTGAAGGTCCCTTTCGCACCGGAGTGCTACGTGACTGATTTCCCAAGCTCGTTGACCTCTCCTAAAGTGGGTTGCCAAGGATGCCAAAGCAGCCCCGCCCTGGATTTTACCTTTGCGTTTGCCTATCAACCGATTGTCGATCTACGCGACCGCTCGGTGTTCGCCCATGAAGCACTGGTGCGTGGCACCAACGGCGAAGGGGCGTTGTCGATCCTCAGCCAGGTCAACGAGCAGAATCGCTACCGTTTCGACCAACGTTGCCGCACACAGGCGATTCAGGGGGCCGCACAGCTCGGCATGAAAGAAAATCTGTCGATCAACTTTATGCCCAGTGCTGTCTATCGTCCCGAGCTGTGTATCCGCAGCACACTGGAAGCAGCCAAGGAACATGATTTCCCGCTAAACCGGCTGATTTTCGAGACCCTGGAAAGCGATCATTTAGATAACAATCGCCATTTGACCAATATTCTGCGTGAATACCGCGAATTCGGCTTCAAGACAGCCATCGACGATTTTGGCGCGGGGTATTCCGGGCTTAATTTGCTGGCCGACTTTCAGCCAGATCTGATCAAACTCGACATGGCGCTGATCCGCGATATCGATCACGATCGCGTTCGGCAGATTATCGTTCGTGGGGTTGTCACAATCTGTGAAGAGTTAGGCGTTACAGTCATCGCCGAAGGCATCGAAACGCCTGGGGAGCGAGACTTTCTGGCTGACTGCGGGATTTTCCTGATGCAAGGCTTCTGGTTCGCCAAACCTGCATTTAAAGCCTTGGCCCAGATAGATCCTGGTGCTTGGCGGACTGTTTGAGGCGTACGGAATCGTTTTGAAAACATTTGATCATTTAACGGTCGTTGGCCTTCGCGAGTGGGTGGCGCTGCCTGATTTAGGGGTGGCTGGCCTGCGCGCGAAAATCGATACCGGGGCGAGCACGTCAAGCCTGCACGCGACCGAGATCGAGCCGTTCGAACGCGATGGGGAAAAGTGGGTGCGCTTCAACGCGCACCTCGGCACGGTGGTGCAACTGCGCCATCGCCGTTGCGAAGCGCAACTGGTCGCGATGAAAACCATAAAAAGCTCCAATGGCCAGGCACAGGTCCGCTACGTCATCCGCACCACCCTGGCGTTGGGTGATCGGGTCTGGCCGGTGGAGTTCACACTGGCCTGCCGTAAAGCCATGCGCTATCGGCTGCTGCTCGGCTCAAACGCTTTGATCGACGGCCAGTTGGTAGTCAATCCAGGCATTACATACGTTCAGGACAAGCCGGCATTCCCGGCCTCTACTACCTCTACCAAAGGTGCTGCATGAAGATCGCTGTGCTGTCGCGTAACCCGCGTCTGTATTCCACCCGTCGCCTGGTCGAAGCGGGCATCGAGCGTGGCCATGAGATGGTGGTGATCGACACCTTGCGCGCTTATATGAACATCGCCAGTCATAAGCCGCAGATCCACTACCGCGGCAAGCCGCTGGAAGGTTTTGATGCGGTGATCCCGCGGATTGGTGCTTCGGTGACGTTCTATGGCTGCGCCGTGCTGCGTCAGTTTGAAATGATGGACGTCTTCCCGCTCAACGAGTCGGTCGCTATCGCGCGCTCCAGGGACAAGCTTCGCTCGCTGCAATTGCTTTCCCGCCGTGGCGTCGGCCTGCCGGTCACCGGTTTCGCGCACTCCCCGGATGACATCCCCGACCTGATCCAGATGGTCAACGGCGCCCCCTTGGTGATCAAGGTGCTGGAAGGGACTCAAGGCATTGGTGTGGTGCTGTGCGAAACGGCCACTGCCGCCGAATCGGTGATCGAGGCTTTCATGGGCCTGAAGCAGGACATCATGGTTCAGGAGTACATCAAGGAAGCCGGCGGTGCGGATATTCGCTGCTTCGTGGTCGGCGACAAGGTCATCGCCTCAATGAAGCGTCAGGCAAAACCGGGGGAGTTTCGCTCGAACCTGCACCGTGGCGGCAGCGCCAGCCTGATCAAAATCACACCCGAAGAGCGCATGACGGCCATCCGCGCCGCCAAGGTCATGGGGCTGAGCGTGGCGGGCGTGGATATCCTGCGCTCCAATCACGGACCGTTGGTGATGGAAGTGAACTCGTCACCGGGCCTTGAGGGTATCGAAACCACCACCAACAAGGACGTTGCCGGGATGATCATTGAATACCTGGAGAAAAACAGCGGCCCGAACATGACACGGACCAAAGGCAAGGGCTGACAGAACGGATAAAACACAAGACCTGTCCGGAGTGTCAGGTCTTGTTGAGCAGGAAGAGTAACAAAGAGTCTTCGCGAATGAATTCGCTCCCGCAATGGATGGATCGGGAGCGAAGTCAGTGCATAACGTTTAAACCGCATCCCTCGGCAACATCAGCCCCAATGGCAAGCGCACTCGCGCTTCCAGGCCGCCTCCAGAACGATTTCGCAGCTCGACATTGCCACCATGCATGGCCGCAATACGCTTGACGATGGCCAGGCCCAGACCGGTGCCTTTGCCGCTACGCGCACGGTCGCCACGGATGAAGGGGTTGAAGATACCCTCCAGCTCCGACGGATCGATCCCGGCGCCCCGGTCGAGCACACTCAGCACCACATAGGGTGCATTGGCGTCACCTGACACATAAGCAGCGACTTCAATGCCGTTACCGGCATGGTGCATGGCGTTGCCGATCAGGTTGTTCAGCAAGCGCTTCATCGAAACCCGACGCAACGGGAAAGGTGGAATCGGCTCCAGACACAACCGAATCTGCTCGGTCGGATGGTTGAACGGCGCCACCACTTCACGCACCAGATCGCTCAGGTCGACGTCTTCGACTTCCTCATCACGCCCGTCGCGAATAAACGCCAGGAATTGATCAAGGATTGCATCCATGTCTTCGATATCGCGGACCATGCCATCGGTCAGTTCATTCTCTTGCGTCATCAACTCAAGGGACAAACGCAAGCGGGTCAAGGGGGTTCGCAAGTCGTGGGAGACCCCCGCCAACATCAATTCCCGCTCCTGCCCGGCCTGCTCGACATCCTCGGCCATCTGGTTGAAGGCGCGGTATACCTCGGCCATTTCGCTGGGCGTGTCGCTGATCGGCAATCGGACACTGCGCCCTTGCCCCAACTGGCGGGCAGCAAAGACCAGACGCTTAAGCGGCTGATTAAGCTGTCGAACGAAGATCCACGCAGAGGCTGTGGACAACAAGCCAATGGCGAGGAACCAGCCCAGCACACTCCAGATTTTCTGGCCGCGCAGTGGGTGCGGGTACAACGGTACTTTCAGCCAACCGTCACCCAGGCTTGGGGCCCGCACCCACAAGGCTGGCGGCGCATGCACCCGCAGACGCACTTCGGTGTCCGCACCCAACTCGGCTTGCATCTGACGCTGATAAATCTCGCTGTACGGCCAATGTTGCTCGCCTTCGGGCACGCCGCCGCCGACCACCCGAATCAACCCGGCAGCCTCGGCAATCGCCGAGCGATCATGCTCATCCGCCGCCCAATAGGCGCGTAAGGTCAACGCAACACCGTGACTGTATTGCCTGTCGACCAGCACGTCCTCGTTCATCAATAGATAAACCAGGGTCAGTGCCTTGGAGAACAGCACGACAATCAACACCAGCCACAGAGTGCGAGAGAAGAAGCTTTGCGGGAACCAGAGCGGGGTTTTCATTGCAGTCGCTACACACTTTGCAGGCGCGAGCCAGGCTCGCAAAAATGGCGAAGCGCGATTGGTATCCGTCGCGTAAACGCCTCGACCCAAAACGTCGATAGCCCTGAACAGGGCTATCGAGTGTGTCAGTCAGGACTCAGCGGTCCTGGTTGGCGCCTACACAGCGCCAATCACTTGGTTCCGGCACCATCGGGAACAAACACATAACCCACGCCCCAGACAGTCTGGATGTAGCGCGGTTTGGAAGGGTCCGGCTCGATCAAGCGACGCAGTCGCGAAATCTGTACATCGATGGAACGCTCCAACGCATCCCACTCGCGTCCACGGGCCAGGTTCATCAACTTGTCGCGGGTCAACGGCTCGCGGGCATGCATCACCAACGCTTTGAGCACCGCGAATTCGCCAGTGGTCAGCATGTGCACTTCATCGCCACGCTTGAGCTCACGGGTTGCCAGCGACAGTTCATAGTCACCGAATGTCACGGACTCATCTTCACTGCCTGGCGCACCGGGAACAGGCACCGCCTGACGACGCAATACGGCTTTGACCCGTGCCACCAGTTCATCGGGGTTGAACGGCTTGGACAGGTAATCGTCAGCCCCCAACTCCAGACCACGAATTCGGCTCAGCTCATCGCCTTTGGCGGTCAGCATGATGATCGGCACCTGATTGTTCGCAGCACGCAAGCGGCGGCAAGCGGACAGCCCGTCTTCACCCGGCAGCATCAAATCGAGGACAACGAGGTGGAAAACCTCGCGTGCGAGCAGGCGATCCATTTGCTCGACGTTGGCCACGGCGCGCGCGCGATAGCCTTTGCTGGTGAAAAAACGCTCTAACAGGCTGCTTAATCCTGGGTCGTCGTCAACGATGAGGATTTTTTCGCCTTCAGCAGGTTGTGCAGTACTGCTCATTAGATGCTCCTTTGATCTCGGTGCGCATTATGGCGTAGCTGCCGGTTTACGTACTGTGTGCATTGTTAGCAGATTTTTCCTGAGTCGCCAGCAACGGTTGTTGGTAGCCCTCGTGAAAGGGCGCAATCCCCCTATTCAGAGATCGCTGGGTATAATGCGCCGCCTTGAAGTCAGGTAGCGCCTGACAATGGCCAATCGCGTTTTATTTGCTCACAATTTGCCAGGTGGTTTTATGGACAGCATCAACAGCCGCATCGCCGAGGAACTCGGTGTCCGCCCACAGCAGGTCGCAGCGGCCGTCGCTCTGCTGGATGAAGGCTCAACCGTGCCGTTCATCTCCCGTTACCGTAAAGAAGTGACCGGCAGCCTTGATGACACCCAGTTACGCCACCTGGAAGAGCGCCTGCGCTACCTGCGCGAACTCGACGAGCGGCGCATCAGCATCCTTGCGAGCATCGAAGAGCAAGGCAAGCTGACCCCGGAGCTGGCGCGCGACATCAAACTCGCCGACACCAAAACCCGCCTCGAAGATTTGTACCTGCCCTACAAACAAAAGCGCCGCACCAAGGGCCAGATTGCCCTGGAAGCTGGCCTGGGCGAGTTGGCCGACGGTCTGTTCAACGACCCGACCCTGAACCCGGAAAGCGAGGCAGCACGGTTTGTCGACGCGGAAAAAGGCGTGGCCGATGTGAAAGCCGCCCTCGAAGGCGCCAAATACATCCTGATGGAGCGCTTCGCCGAAGACGCCAACCTCCTGGAGAAACTGCGCAGCTTCCTCAAACACGAGGCTGTTCTCAGCGCCCGCGTGGTAGCTGGCAAGGAAGAAGCCGGCGCCAAGTTCCGCGATTACTTCGAACACGACGAACCCCTGAAAAGCATGCCATCGCACCGCGCCCTGGCCATTTTTCGCGGTCGTAACGAAGGTTTTCTCAGCTCATCCCTGAAAGTTGGCGAAGAGCTGCCTGGCGCCATGCACCCGTGTGAAATGATGATCAGCGAGCGTTTCGGCCTGCAAAACCAGAATCGCCCCGCCGATAAATGGCTGGCCGAAGTGGTCCGCTGGACCTGGAAGGTCAAGCTCTACACCCATTTGGAAACCGACTTGTTGGGCGAACTGCGCGACGGCGCGGAAACCGAAGCGATCAATGTGTTCGCGCACAATCTGCATGATCTGCTGCTGGCGGCACCGGCTGGCCCTCGCGCCACCTTGGGCCTGGACCCTGGTCTGCGCACCGGGTGCAAAGTGGCGGTGGTCGACGCGACCGGCAAGCTGCTCGATTACGCGACGGTTTATCCGCACGTACCCAAGAATCAGTGGGACCAGACCATCGCCGTGTTGGCCGCACTGTGCGCCAAGCATTCGGTGGACCTGATCGCTATCGGCAACGGCACTGCCAGCCGCGAGACCGATAAACTGGCCGCCGAACTGATCAAAAAATACCCAGGTCTGAAAATGACCAAAGTGATGGTGTCCGAAGCCGGTGCCTCTGTGTACTCGGCTTCCGAGCTGGCTGCCAAGGAATTCCCGGAGCTGGACGTGACGATCCGTGGCGCGGTGTCGATTGCCCGCCGCCTGCAAGACCCGTTGGCCGAACTGGTGAAAATCGATCCGAAATCTATCGGTGTCGGTCAGTACCAGCACGACGTTTCGCAGCTGAAACTGGCGCGAGGCCTGGATGCGGTGGTCGAGGACTGCGTGAACGCTGTTGGCGTCGATGTGAATACCGCATCGGTTGCCTTGCTCGCCCGCATCTCTGGCCTGAACACCACGCTGGCGCAAAATATCGTCGCTCACCGCGATGAAAACGGCGCCTTCAAGACCCGTGCTTCGTTGAAGAAAGTCAGTCGCCTCGGCGAAAAGACTTACGAACAGGCTGCCGGCTTCCTGCGTGTAATGAACGGCGACAACCCACTGGATTCCTCGGCAGTTCACCCGGAAGCCTATCCGCTCGTAAAACGCATCGCCGCTGAAACAGACCGTGATATCCGTTCGTTGATTGGCGACGCTAGCTTCCTCAAGCGCCTTGATCCGAAAAAATACACCGATGAAACTTTCGGCCTGCCGACCGTCACCGACATTCTGCAAGAGCTGGAAAAACCGGGCCGCGACCCTCGCCCCGAGTTCAAGACAGCCGAGTTCCAAGACGGCGTCGAAGAGCTCAAGGACCTGGAGTTGGGGATGATCCTCGAAGGCGTGGTCACCAACGTGACCAACTTCGGCGCTTTCGTCGATATCGGCGTGCATCAGGACGGTCTGGTCCATATCTCCGCGCTGTCCGAGAAGTTCATCAAGGACCCGCGTGAAGCGGTCAAGGCCGGTGACGTGGTCAAGGTCAAGGTCATGGAAGTCGATATCCCGCGCAAACGCGTCGGCCTGTCGATGCGCATGAGCGACACCCCAGGCGAGAAAATCGACGGTGCCCGTGGCGCGCGTCCTGGGTCTGCTCCTCGCTCGCAACAACAAACCACGCCCCGCAAGGAAGCCCCGGTAGCCGCAGCACCGACCAATAACGCAATGGCTTCGTTGTTCGCCAACGCCAAACAGTTGAAGAAACGTTGATGGTCATCCCCGAAGGGCTGACCCAGAGCGCTTATTTCAAGATGCTCGGCTGCCAGCTGCAGCGCCTGGACGACGGCGTTGCCGAAGTCAGCCTGGCGCTGGAACCTCACCTGCGCAATCGCGGCAACGTGATGCATGGCGGTGCGATCTTCAGCCTGGTCGATATCGCCATGGGGCTGGCCTGTTCCAGCTCCCACGGTTTCGATCAGCAGAGCGTGACGGTCGAGTGCAAGATCAACTACGTCCGGGCTGTGTCCGAAGGCGAGGTGCTGTGCATCGCTAAGGTGTTGCATGCCGGGCGGCGCACGCTGGTTGTCGAGGCAGAAGTGCTGCAGGGCGACAAACTGGTCGCAAAAGCACAAGGGACGTTCGCAGTCATCTAGCTGTCGCACGTCGATTTGGGTTAATTTCGGCACTGCGAAAACAGTGTCGGAATTTTCTGTTCGGGCTGCGGCCAGACCAAGTAACGGGCATCGGCGTTTCAAACCAAAACCAGGCGACAACGCCAGTTCCTCTCTTCACCCTTGTAGACCGTCATTTCCACCCCCATATTGGGGCGACCGACGCGTGAAGGAATCCAACTTGAGCGAACTTCTCAACCGCCGCCTGGCTCTGCTTAGCGAGCGCACTAACCTCTCCCTGATGGAGCAGTGCCTGCACGGGATTGAGCGTGAATGCCTGCGCGTGACGGGCGAAGCACGCCTGGCGCAGACACCGCACCCGGAACAACTGGGCGCAGCGCTGACCCACGAGCAAATCACGACCGATTACTCCGAGTCGCTGCTTGAGTTCATCACGCCCGCGCTGCCGGACCCGGCCGAAACCCTGTCCAGCCTGGACAAGATCCATCGATTCGCCTACAGCAAGCTCGGCAACGAGTACCTGTGGAGCCCTTCGATGCCGTGTCCGCTGCCAGCCGAAGAAGATATCCCGATTGCCTACTACGGCACCTCGAATATCGGTCAGCTCAAGTACGTCTATCGCAAAGGCCTGGCCTTGCGGTACGGCAAGACCATGCAGTGCATCGCCGGCATTCACTACAACTTCTCCTTGCCGGAAAAAGTCTGGCCGCTGCTCAAGCAGGCCGAAGGCTTTGTCGGCACGGACCGCGACTATCAGTCGGCGTCCTATATCGCCCTGATTCGCAACTTCCGCCGTTACAGCTGGCTACTGATGTACCTGTTCGGCGCCTCGCCGGCACTGGATGCAAGCTTCTTGCGCGGTCGCTCGCATCAGTTGGAGCAATGGGACGCCGACACGCTGTACCTGCCCTACGCCACCAGCCTGCGCATGAGCGATCTGGGCTACCAGAGCAACGCCCAGGCCGGCTTGACCCCGTGCTACAACGACTTGACCAGCTACACCGACAGCCTGCGTA
Source organism: Pseudomonas sp. GG8 (assembly GCF_052976945.1). Classification (NCBI taxonomy): domain Bacteria; kingdom Pseudomonadati; phylum Pseudomonadota; class Gammaproteobacteria; order Pseudomonadales; family Pseudomonadaceae; genus Pseudomonas; species Pseudomonas sp. GG8. The sequence continues at coordinate 5,414,582 of NZ_JBRIIP010000001.1, read as the reverse complement.
AAGCGGTGGCGACGCCGTATCCGCCGTATGTCGAGATCGGCACCCACAAGGATGGCGAGTGGATTCAGCTCAACACCAACATCCTGCAGATCGAAAACGAGTACTACTCCAACATTCGCCCTAAACGCGTGACCTACTCCGGCGAACGTCCGATTCAGGCGCTGGTGGCCCGTGGCGTGCAATACGTTGAGGTCCGCTGCCTGGACATCAACCCTTTCCTGCCTATGGGTATCGATTTGCAGCAAGCGCGCTTCATCGACGCGTTCGTGCTGTATTGCGCCCTGCAGGACAGCCCGCAACTGGCGAACAACGAATGTACCAACGCAGCCTCGAACTTCCTGACGGTGGTCAAGGAAGGTCGTCGTCCGGGTCTGGAATTGCGGCGTAACGACACCACGATCGACTTGAAAGCCTGGGCCACCGAGTTGCTGGAAAAAATCGCACCGTTGTCGCAGCTACTTGATCAGAGCCACGGCGGCGAAGAACACGTTAAAGCCCTGGCCGCGCAATTGGCCAAGGTCAACGATTCTTCACGGACACCTTCGGCACAAGTGCTGGCAAGCATGACTGAACACAAGGAAGGCTTCACCGCGTTCTCCTTCCGTCAGAGCCAGGTACACGCTGAGTACTTCCGCAGCGAACCGTTGAGCGCTGAAGAACAGTTGCACTTCGAAACCCTGGCCCGCAACTCAATTACCCAACAGGTCGAGCTGGAGCAAACCGAAGAGATTGTCGATTTCGATACGTTTGTCGGTTCGTATCAAGCAAGCATTTTGGCGATCAGTAACTGACGCCATCGCGGCAGGACGTGCAGTTACAAGCACGTTCCGCCGCGATGGACACAGCCCCTACAACGCCTTCTCGAAGATTTTCGAATTGCGCTGATAGTTGTAAAGCGATGCTCGTGCGCTGGGCAGGCGGTCGACGCTGCTCGGCTCAAACCCGCGCTCACGGAACCAATGCGCGGTGCGGGTGGTGAGGACGAACAGGGTCTTCAAGCCCTTCGCCCGGGCCCGGGCTTCAATCCTCTCCAACAGTTCATCGCCACGCCGGCCATGGCGGTATTCCGGACTGACGGCCAGGCAGGCCAACTCGCCAGCATCTGAATCGGCGATCTGGTACAGCGCGGCACAGGCAATGATCAGCCCTTCGCGCTCGACCACGCTGAATTGCTCGATCTCGCGCTCCAGTACTTCGCGCGAACGGCGCACCAGAATCCCCTGCTCTTCCAGCGGAGTGATCAAATCCAGCAAACCGCCGACGTCTTCAATCGCCGCCTCACGCACCAGTTCAAACTGCTCTTGCGCGACCAGCGTGCCGCAACCGTCGCGGGTGAACAGCTCGGTCAACAAAGCACCGTCTTCGGCGTAACTGATGATATGGCTGCGACCGACACCGCCACGGCACGCTTGCGCCGCTGCATCGAGCAGTTCGGCCTGATAGTTGCTCCCCAGCCTTAGCATGTGCGCCGGAACTTGTTGTGGACGCAGCTCGCGCACCAACTTGCCCTGGTCATCCAGCAGGCCGCTCTCGGCACCGAACAGCAGCAATTTATCCGCGCCCAGGTCAATGGCGGCGCGGGTGGCGACGTCTTCGCAGGCGATGTTGAACGTCTCCCCCGTCGGCGAATACCCCAGCGGCGACAACAACACGATGGAGCGCTCGTCGAGCAGGCGGTTGATGCCTTTGCGGTCGACCCGGCGCACTTCGCCTGTGTGGTGATAATCCACGCCTTCGACCACACCAATCGGCCGCGCAGTCACCAGATTGCCACCCGCCACGCGCAAGCGCGAACCCTGCATCGGTGAAGCGGCCATGTCCATGGACAGGCGTGCTTCGATAGCGACACGCAGGGAGCCTACCGCGTCGATGACGCATTCGAGGGTCGCCGCATCGGTGACCCGCAAATTACGATGGAATTGCGGTGTCAGGCCGCGCGCCGCCAGACGGCTTTCAATCTGCGGGCGAGAGCCGTACACCAGCACCAGTCGCACGCCGAGGCTGTGCAACAGCACCAGGTCATGGACGATATTGCCGAAATTCGGATGATCTATACCGTCGCCGGGCAGCATGACAACAAAGGTGCAATCGCGGTGGGCATTGATGTACGGCGAAGCGTGGCGAAGCCAGTTAACGTAGTCGGGCATGACTTGAAGAGCCTGTAAAAGATTGGACGAACGCGTAAGAACACACACAGCACTGTGGTGGTTATCGTCGGAACAGGCTTGGCAACACGCGCATTCTCCTTCTATTTAGAGCCCAACGGCTTCGAAATCACTTGAGCTGACCCGACTCATGCGGGGGTCAGGCAATAATGTTCAACCAACTGACGTAATAGACGCACCGTAGGCTGCAAGCGTGACATTTCAAGGTATTCGCCTGGCTGATGAGCACAGGCAATGTCACCAGGGCCCAAAACCAGGGTTTCGCAGCCCAGGCGCTGAAGATAAGGCGCTTCGGTGCCAAACGCTACTGCCTCGGCGCGATGCCCGGTCAGACGTTCGGCGACGCGCACCAATTCGGCATCGGCGGCCTGTTCGAACGGCGGCACTTCGGGAAACAGCGGCGCATAGTCTATTTGCACCTTATGCAGTTCTGCCAGCGGTTGCAGCTTCTGCCGAATCGCGGCACGCAACACCTGCGGGTCCATGCCCGGCAGGGGCCGCATGTCGAACTCCAGCGAGCATTGACCGCAAATCCGGTTCGGGTTGTCACCGCCATGAATGCACCCGAAGTTCAGGGTCGGCTGTGGCACGCTGAACTGCGGGTTGTGGTATTCGCCTTGCCATTGCTGACGCAGGCCCTTCAATTCGCTGATCGCCGCGTGCATCGCCTCCAGCGCGCTGTGACCCAGACTCGGGTCGGACGAATGGCCGCTGCGGCCGAGAATATTGATGCGCTCCATCATTACGCCCTTGTGCAGGCGAATCGGCTTGAGCCCGGTCGGCTCACCGATCACCGCCGCACGACCCAAAGGACGACCCGCTGCGGCCAACGCTCGAGCGCCGGCCATGGAGCTTTCTTCATCGCAGGTGGCGAGAATCAACAACGGTTGCTTGAACGGTTGATCGAGCAACGGCTGCACTGCATCGATGACCAAGGCAAAGAAGCCTTTCATGTCGCAACTGCCCAGCCCTACCCAACGCCCATCGACCTCGGTCAGTTTGAGCGGATCGGTTTGCCACAGCGCGCCATCGAACGGCACGGTGTCGCTGTGCCCAGCCAATACCAGACCGCCCGGGCCGCTGCCGAAACTCGCCAACAGGTTGAACTTGCCGGGCGACACCTGCTGAATGTCACAGGCAAACCCCAGATCACCCAGCCAGGTCGCCAGCAGATCGATCACGGCACGGTTGGATTGATCCAGCGCGGGCTGGGTGCAACTCACCGACGGCGCTGCAATCAACGCGGAAAACTGGTCTTTCATGGACGGCAAGGGCATGAGTAATCTCCTCGTTTGAGCACCATCATAGGGCTATCGGCCCCCATGAATAAACATGTCCTGTACACTGTTCGGCCTCAGCAGCCACGTATTTGCAGGCTGCGCTCCCGTTATTAGCGATTAGCGCTTGGATTCCCCGGCCATGCAGAAAGAAACCGAAATCAAACTCCGCGTCAGCCGCGAAACCCTCGCCGCCCTGCGCGACCACCCACTGCTGAAAAAGCGCAACAAAAGTGGCTGGGAACGCCTTGAGCTGTTCAATCAGTATTTCGACACGCCTGAACGCGACCTGGCAAATGCCAAAGTGGCCCTGCGCCTGCGCCGTGATGGCGACGCGATCATTCAGACGTTGAAGACTCGCGGGCAAAGCGTTGCTGGCCTGTCCGAGCGCAATGAATACAATTGGGATCTGCCCAAAGCCAAGCTCGACCTTAAAAAGCTCGATGGCGAATGCTGGCCGGAAGAGCTGGCCGAGCTGGATAAAAAGACCATCAAACCGGCGTTCACCACCGACTTCGTCCGCGAACGTGCGGAAATCGCCTGGGGTCGTGGCAAGGCTAAAGTCGTGATTGAAGCTGCTCTGGACCTAGGCCGGGTAGTTGCTGGCAAGCAGGAAGAAGAAATCTGCGAACTGGAGCTGGAACTGCGCGAAGGTGATCCTTCCGCGCTGCTGGAGCTGGCCGCTGAACTGGCTGCCACGCTGCCGTTGATGCCCTGCGACATCAGCAAAGCCGAGCGTGGCTATCGCCTGTTCGACGCCAATAGCTACTCACTGAGCCTACCGGCACCTGAACTGACCGCAGAAATGCCGCTGGACGACGCCTTCGCCGCGCTGGCCTGGCATTTGTTGGCCAGCAGCCAGCGTCTGGCTGAGCAGTACCGTTTCAACGGCCACTGGCGTTTGTTGCAGGATTGGGTGGCGTTGCTGTCCGAACTGCGCGCGTTGGTTGGCAGCCTGGGTCAGGCCGCGCCACGCACCTCGACCCACGAGTTGCGCGCATCGCTGGACGCCTTGCTCGAAGACTGGCGCCCGCTGGTCCAGGCCGGTCAAGACGACCCCGACGTCCGCACCGAAGCGCCCGCCCAGTTCATCGAAGAGCTTACCGACACCCGTTGGGGCCTGTTCTCCTTGAACACCTCGCGCTGGCTGCTGGCTCGCAGTTGGACCGCTGACCGCAACACCCGCGGCAACCGCCAGGGCGCGGCGCAACTGGCTAACTGGGTACCGCGCCTGCTGGCTGAAGAAGCGACTTCGCTGCAATTGGGTCGCTATCAGCAACAACCGGAAGACCTGGCGGAACAACTGCCGCGCATAGAACGCATTCAGGCCTGGCTGCATTTGGCCCGTGGCGTACTGGATTTGCCAGAGTTGGACCGCTTGTACGGCGAGCTGAACAAACTTGAGCAATTGGCGCTTGAGCCGATCAGCGACGAAATCCTCGACGCGCGCGTGCAACAGACCGTTGTGGTGTTCCAAAGCCGCGCATGGAAGACCTTGCTGCGGTTGTAATACCGACTTCACAAATGAATTCGCCCCACAAGGATTGCATGTTTTCCGGGGGAGCGAATTCAAATGCGAATGGCCTGACGCGGTCCACCTGGCACCCCGTCAGCCCAATATCGGCAAACTCGTGGTGGATTTGATCTCTGACAACGCCACCGTCGAGTTGACCTCCTGAATCCCCGGCACCAGCGATAACTTCTCAAAGAAGAACCGCTCATAAGCCTCGATATCCGCAGTCACAATGCGCAGCAAAAAGTCCACCGACCCCATCAGCACATAACACTCCAGCACCTCCGGAAAACCGCGAATGGCTTCGGTAAACTCCGTGAAGTTGGAGCGGCCATGGGCATTGAGTTTTACCTCGGCGAAAATTTGCGTATTGAGGCCGATTTTCTTGCGGTCCAGCAATGTGACCTGACGTCGGATTACCCCCTCATCCTTGAGACGCTGAATGCGCCGCCAACACGGCGATTGCGACAAGCCGACCTGTTCGGCAATTTGCGCGCTGGAGAGCGAAGCGTCTTCCTGCAGCAACGCCAGAATTTTCCGATCATAGAGGTCCAGCTCGCCTTGCATAAAAATCTCCTATTCACAGATAAACCTGCATTAACAAGTCGCAATAAGGCTAATCCAATCGATCATCGATAAGAAATTTCTTTTTCCGTATGCAAAAATCTCCCTCAGTAGAAACAGGAGAGGCCCGCATGCCAACGTTTGAATTTTCAAGTTCCGCGCCACTGCGCCCTGACGTCTGGTCCTCCAGCAATGCCCATACCCGTGCGTACTATCAAATCCTTGCCGAGGCAGAGCCCGACCTTTTATGCCGGGTGCTGAATCTGTTTGCGATGCAGTATTTGATTCCGCAACAGGTCAGCGTTTTGCAGCAAGATCAGATGCTGATGATTGACGTCCAGCTGGACGGATTAAGCTGGCACCGGGCGCAAGTCATTGGCGAAAAAATGCGTAACTTGATCAATATTTGTTCAGTCACCCTGGAACCCAATCCAATTCAGAACGTCTTACCGCAACAGGTAGTTCTGGCCGTCGGATAATGATTCGGTAAATTTTCGCAACCCTTCACCTCGCTCCGGGTAACACATGCGACGCGCCGGGGACTATTCTTGTCTTGCCATTAGCCGGTCAGAGCAGAACTGTCCCAAGGAGCCCGCATGTCCGTCCTCGCCTCAGTTACCCAAGACCGTTGGCTGGATCTCAACGATCTGCTACACGACTTGGTTGCTCAAGGGTTTACCGATCAAGAAAGTGCTGAATACGCGCTCACTCTGCGCCGTTCAGCTCTGAACATTCAATTGCACCCGCTGGAGTTCATCGCCGCCCAACATCTCGATGATTTAAAGCGGCCTGGCAAGAAGCTCGACCTGGAAAGCCTCACCCTCTGGCTCGCGCAGCAGGTCGGTCAGCCTTACCTGCGCATCGATCCGCTGAAGATCGACGTTGCGGCCATCACGCCGCTGATGTCGTACGCTTTTGCCCAACGACACAAGATCCTCGCGGTGGCCGTGGACCGCGAATCGGTGACCATCGCCAGTGCCCAGCCCTTCGTCAGCGCCTGGGAAGCAGACCTGACGCATGTACTGAAATTGCCGATCAAACGCGTAGTCGCCAATCCGGCAGACATCCAGCGTTTGGCCGTGGAGTTTTTCCGGCTGGCGAAGTCGGTCAGCGGTGCCAATGCCTCTGATCTGAAAATGAGCAATCTGGGCAATTTTGAACAGTTGCTCAAGCTCGGCGCCAGTGACCAGGAACCCGACGCCAACGACGCGCACATCGTCAACATCGTCGATTGGCTGTTCCAATATGCGTTCCAGCAGCGTGCCAGCGATATCCATATCGAGCCCCGCCGTGAACAGGGCACCGTGCGTTTTCGCATCGACGGCGTGCTGCACAACGTCTATCAATTTCCAGCCCAAGTCACCATGGCCATCGTCAGCCGCCTGAAAAGCCTGGGGCGAATGAACGTTGCCGAGAAACGCAAACCGCAGGATGGCCGGGTCAAGACCACCACGCCTGAGGGCGGCGAAGTCGAGCTGCGCCTGTCGACCTTGCCCACCGCATTCGGCGAAAAGATGGTGATGCGGATTTTCGACCCGGAAGTGCTGCTGAAAAACTTCGATCAACTGGGCTTTTCCGGCGATGACCTGCGCCGCTGGCAGGACATGACTCAGCAACCCAACGGCATCATTCTGGTCACGGGCCCAACCGGTTCGGGCAAGACCACGACGCTTTATACAACCCTGAAAAAGCTGGCGACCTCGGAGGTCAATCTCTGCACCATTGAAGACCCCATCGAGATGGTCGAGCCGGCGTTCAACCAGATGCAGGTCCAGCACAACATCGACCTGACGTTTGCCAGCGGCGTGCGCGCACTGATGCGTCAGGACCCGGACATCATCATGATCGGCGAAATTCGTGATCTGGAGACCGCAGAAATGGCGATCCAGGCCGCGCTGACCGGCCACCTCGTGCTGTCCACCCTGCACACCAACGACGCGCCGAGCGCCATTAGCCGCCTACTGGAACTGGGCGTGCCCCATTACCTGCTCAAGGCCACCCTCCTCGGCGTCATGGCCCAACGACTGGTGCGCACTCTCTGCCCGCACTGCAAAGCCCCCATCGAGCTGGAAGAAAGCGACTGGCAAACCCTGACCCGCCCGTGGCAAGCACCTGTCCCGAGCGGTGCTCAACGCGCTGTCGGCTGCGTAGAATGTCGCGACACCGGGTATCGCGGCCGCGCCGGAGTGTACGAAATCATGTTGATGTCCGACAGCGTCAAAGCCCTGATCAGCGCCGACCTCGACCTCACCGCCATACGCCGCCAAGCCTTCAAGGAAGGCATGCGCAGCTTGCGCTTGTCCGGCGCGCAGAAAATATCCGCCGGGCTGACCACGCTCGAAGAGGTGTTGCGGGTAACGCCGCAGAGTGAGCAGCGGTGATGGTTATCCTTGTCTGACACACTGTCATCGCGAATGAATTGGCTCCACACTGGACAGCACATGTCCTGTGGAAGCCAATGTATTCGGCACATTTTGTACAAATCTATTCTGAATTATATCGCCATCACCCTCGTATTTCTGCCTAAATGAGCCGTTCATCACCAGACAATCCATAACCAAAACAGGGAACCGTTATGCAAATCGGTAGTGTGCTTTTACTTTTCGTCGGGCTGGCGATTGCCATTGTGTTCATGGGTTTCAAGGTGGTGCCGCAAGGTTATCAATGGACGGTGGAACGCTTTGGCCGTTATACCAATACCCTGAAACCGGGCCTCAACATCATCGTGCCGGTGATGGACCGTATCGGGCGCAAGATCAATGTGATGGAAAGCGTGCTGGATATCCCGCCGCAGGAAGTCATCACCGCTGACAACGCCACGGTGCAGATTGATGCGGTGTGCTTCTTTCAGGTGGTCAACACCGCGCAGGCCGCGTACGAGGTGAATAACCTCGAGCACGCGATCCGTAACCTGCTGCAAACCAATATCCGTACGGTGCTCGGCTCCATGGAACTGGATGCCATGCTTAGTCAGCGCGACGGCATCAATGAAAAGCTGCTGCGCACTGTCGATGAAGCGACCGCGCCATGGGGAATAAAGATCACCCGGATCGAGATCAAGGACATCAGCCCGCCCGCCGATCTGATGGCTGCAATGTCCGGGCAGATGAAAGCGGAGCGGATCAAGCGCGCGCAGATTCTGGAAGCAGAAGGCCTTCGGGCATCGGCGATTCTCACCGCTGAAGGCAAGAAGCAGGCACAGATCCTCGAAGCCGAAGGCGGTCGTCAGGCGGCGTTCCTTGAATCCGAGGCGCGGGAGCGTCAAGCCGAAGCAGAGGCACGGGCCACCCAAGTGGTGTCCGAAGCGATTGCCAACGGCAACGTGCAGGCGATCAACTATTTTGTCGCACAGAAATACATCGATGCGCTGGGTAAACTCGCGTCAGCCAACAACAGCAAAGTGATCTTGATGCCACTCGAAGCCAGTCAAGTGATTGGTGCCGTGGGCGGTATCGGCGAGATCGTCAAAGCTACCTTCGACACTAAAAAGGGCTGAGGCGCGACCCATGATCTGGGACTACCTGCAACACCTGTCGTTCTGGGACTGGCTGGGGCTGGGCACGGTGTTGCTGATTCTTGAAGTGTTCGGCGCTGGCGGCTATTTGCTGTGGATCGGTGTCGCAGCGGCAGGCGTCGGGGTTATCAGCTTTTTGATCCCCGCGCTGCCATGGACCCTGCAATTTCTGTTGTTCGGTCTGCTTTCGGTCCTGACGGCGTTGTATTGGTGGCGGCGTCAACGCAACGTGGTTCGTCCTTCGGATCAACCGGGTCTGAACATGCGCGGGCAAGAACTGATCGGGCACACGTTTGTGGTCCAGAGTGCGATTGTCGGCGGACGCGGAAAGATCAAAGTGAATGATGGCGTGTGGATGGTAATCGGCCCCGACTTGCCGGTGGGCAGTCAGGTGCGGGTAGTCAGACAGGAAGGCGCTATTTTGAGAGTTGAAGCTATATCCTGAGTCAGGTACGGAACTCCGACGAGGCTTCGACAATCCAATCTTTTAGAACAACCACGTCGGAGTCACCTATCATGCGCCTTAAGCTTGCAGTATTTACATTGGCTTTGCTTTCACTCCCCGTCGGGTCAGCAATGGCAGACGGATTCTTGCGAGACGTGCTTTCATCAGGCGCCACAACAGCTTCCACATACCTGACCTTCAGACATGACCGTAAGCTGATCGTTGCCGCTCAGGATGATGCGGGTAGCTTCGTCGCCAGCGAAGGTGGTATCCGCGGTCCGTTCCTGGAAGCTGCCATGGAACAGGTACGTACCGATAACCCAGGGCTCAAAGCCACGGACATGGAACTGGCGAACGCGATTCTGACAAAGAATCTGGTTGCCGCCGAATGATTCATGACTGACCGCTAGCGCACATTGAAATGCCGCTCATCGAGCGGCATTTTTTATGGCCACTACTTAGCGATATTCATCCACCGGCACGCAGGCGCAGAACAGATTCCGGTCACCGTAAACGTTGTCTACCCGGTTCACCGCGGGCCAATACTTGTGCAGCCGTGTATGCCGAGTGGGCGTGACTGCCTGGGCGATGCTGTACGGGCGTTCCCAGATGCCGGTGATGTCAGCCAGGGTATGCGGTGCGCCCTTCAACGGATTGTTTTCGCCAGGCCAACTGCCGTTTTGCACCTCGGTGATTTCCGCGCGAATACTGAGCATCGCCTCGATAAAGCGATCCAGTTCTGCCTTGGACTCACTTTCAGTGGGCTCGATCATCAAGGTGCCGGGGACAGGGAATGACATGGTCGGCGCGTGAAAACCATAATCCATCAGGCGCTTGGCGACGTCCTCTTCGCTGATCCCCGTTTGCGCCTTGATCGGACGCAAATCAATGATGCACTCGTGCGCGACGCGGTCATTGCGGCCGCTGTAGAGCAGCGGGAACGCGCCACCCAATTGCTGCGCCAGATAATTCGCGCTGAGGATCGCCACTTCACTGGCATCCGCCAATTGCGGGCCCATCATCGCGATGTACATCCAACTGATCGGCAAAATGCTTGCGCTGCCCCAAGGCGCAGCGCTGACAGCCGTATTCTGCGGGTTCGGCCCTTCCAGCGGGACCACCGGGTGGTTGGCCACAAACGGCGCCAAATGGGCGCGCACGCCAATCGGCCCCATGCCTGGACCGCCACCGCCATGCGGGATACAGAACGTTTTGTGCAGGTTCATGTGCGACACATCGGCACCGATGTCTGCTGGCCGGGCCAGCCCGACCTGGGCGTTGAGGTTGGCGCCATCCATGTACACCTGGCCGCCATGGCTGTGAATAATCTCGCAGATATCGCGAATGCCTTCTTCATACACGCCATGGGTAGAGGGATAGGTGACCATCAGGCACGACAACGTGTCCCCCGCTTCTTGCGCCTTGGCTTTCAAGTCAGCAAGGTCAACGTTACCCGCCTTGTCGCACTCAACGATCACCACGTGCATACCGGCCATCTGAGCCGATGCCGGGTTGGTGCCATGCGCCGACGAAGGGATAAGGCAAATCTCACGCTTATCCTCATGACGGCTCAGGTGGTATTTGTGGATCGCCAGCAGCCCGGCATATTCGCCTTGCGCGCCGGAGTTGGGTTGCATGCAAACAGCGTCGAAACCGGTGATCGCGCACAGCCAGGCTTCGAGTTCGTCAATCATGGAGGTGTAACCGAGCGCCTGTTCACGTGGAACGAAAGGATGCAGATTGGCGAACTCGGGCCAGGTAATAGGGATCATTTCGCTGGTGGCGTTGAGTTTCATGGTGCACGAACCGAGGGGAATCATTGACTGGTCCAGCGCCAGGTCCTTGTTCTCCAGCTGCTTGAGGTAACGCAGCATCTCGGTTTCGCTGTGATGCATGCTGAACACCGGATGGGTCAGGTACGCCGAGGTGCGCAGCAACGCGCCGGGAATGCCTGATTCCAGAGTTTCCGCGTCCAGTTCGGCGATGTTAAGCCCATGATCGGCCCCCAGAAATATATCGAACAGGCGCTCTACGGTCGCCTCGCTGCAACGTTCATCCAGGCTCAGCCCCAGCTTGCCGTCCCCAAGAATGCGCAGGTTAATCTGTACATCCCTGGCGCTGTCGAGGATCGCGCTCTGGCTACCGCCGACATCCAGGGTCAAGGTGTCGAAGAACCGCCTGTTGATGCGCTGCAGCCCTTTGCGCGCTAAACCCGCAGCCAGAATGGTCGTCAGCCGGTGAACCCGCTGGGCGATGCGTTTGAGCCCTTCAGGCCCGTGATACACCGCATAGAAGCTGGCGATATTGGCCAGCAAGACTTGCGCGGTGCAGATATTGGAGTTGGCCTTCTCGCGGCGGATATGCTGTTCACGGGTTTGCAGGGCCATGCGCAAAGCCACGTTGCCACGCGCGTCTTTGGACACACCGATGATCCGCCCCGGCATTGCACGTTTGAACTCATCGCGACAGGCAAAATAGGCCGCGTGCGGGCCGCCATAGCCCATCGGTACGCCAAAACGTTGCGACGAACCAAATACCACGTCGGCGCCCATTTCTCCCGGCGGGGTCAGCAGCAACAGGCTAAGCAGGTCAGCCGACACGCAGGCCAGCGCTTGCTGGACATGCAGTTGCTCGATCAACGGGCGCAGGTCGCGAATTTCTCCGTGGGTATCCGGGTATTGCAGCAGCGCACCAAAGACCTTGTGCCTGGAGAGATTGTCCACCGAATCGATGATCAGTTCGAAGCCGAAACCTTGCGCCCGCGTCTGAACCACGGAAATAGTTTGCGGGTGGCAGTTTTCGTCGACGAAAAACAAGTTGCTTCTGGACTTGGCGACGCGCTTGGCCAGGGCCATGGCCTCGGCGGCAGCGGTGGCTTCGTCGAGCAAGGAGGCGTTGGCCAGTTCCAGACCCGTCAGGTCGATGGTCAGTTGCTGAAAATTCAACAGCGATTCAAGGCGGCCTTGAGCGATCTCGGGCTGATAAGGCGTATAGGCGGTGTACCAGCCAGGATTTTCCAGGACGTTGCGCACAATCACGGTCGGCGTGAGGGTGCCGTGGTAGCCCATGCCGATCAGGCTGGTCCACACCTGATTCTGCTCGGCGTAGCCTTTGAGCTTGGCCAGCGCGGCGTCCTCGTCGAGCGCGGCAGGCAACTCCAGCGCCCGATTGAAGCGGATGGCCGGCGGCACCGTCTGCTCGATCAGTTCCGTTCGGCTGGTCACGCCAAGTGTTTCGAGCATAGCCTGCTGCTCCCTGGCATCCGGGCCAAGGTGGCGCCGCAGGAAGACATTCGGGTCTTGCAACTGGCTCAAGGACGGCAACTGGGACATGACGGCGCTCTCTTATAAGACAAAGCCTCGACAGGTCGAGGCCTATTGAGTCTAGGAAGAGATTGCCATTTGTGTAGAGAAACTATCTATACACTGTTCACGCGGCCCTTCTTTGCGCTAAATCGTTACTCGCCAATCGCGCTTTTATAAGCCGCTGCGTCCAGCAGTTTTTCCATCTCGGCGGTGTTGCCTGGCTTGACCTTGAAGATCCACGCCCCGTATGGGTCGCTGTTCAACAGCTCCGGGGAGCCACCCAGGCCTTCGTTGGTCGCAATCACTTCACCCGACACTGGCGAGTAAATATCCGACGCTGCTTTAACCGACTCGACCACGCCCGCTGTATCGCCAGCGGCAAACACTGTGCCGATTTCCGGCAGTTCGACGTACACGACATCACCCAAGGCTTCCTGAGCGTGGTCGGAGATACCAACGGTTACCGTGCCGTCAGTTTCAAGGCGAGCCCATTCGTGGCTTTCGGCAAAACGCAGATCAGCGGGGATATTGCTCATATAGTCATCCTCTACATCAGGTCAGCGGAAAAACCGCCAGAGAAAGTTAGATCAAGGCTTTGCCATGACGTACGAAATTAGGTTGTACCACGCGAACCGGATACCACTTGCCGCGGATTTCCACCTCGGCCCGGTCAGCGGTCGCCATTGGCACACGCGCCAAGGCAATCGATTTGCTTAGCGTAGGCGAGAAACTACCACTGGTGATCTCTCCTTCGCCAACTTCTGCGATTCGGACGACCTGATGGGCGCGCAATACCCCGCGTTCCTCCAGCACCAGCCCGACCAGCTTGAGCTTCACGCCCGCAGCCCGCTCTTTTTCAACCGCGGTGCGCCCGATGAAATCACGCTCGGCAGGCTCCCAGGCGATGGTCCAGGCCATGTTGGCCGCCAACGGCGATACCTGCTCGTCTATATCCTGGCCATAAAGGTTCATCCCGGCCTCAAGGCGCAACGTATCGCGTGCGCCCAGGCCGATAGGCGAAATACCCGCGCCGACCAGATCGTTGAAAAACCCTGGGGCTTGAGCCGCGGGCAGAATGATTTCCAGGCCGTCTTCACCGGTGTAACCGGTACGGGCGATGAACCAGTCGCCTTCGCTGCGCCCTTCGAAGGGCTGCAGATGCTGGATCAATGCACCGCGTGCGCTGGTCACCAGTTCGGCGATTTTGTGTCGCGCGTGGGGGCCTTGAATCGCTAACATCGCGAGGTCGCTACGCTCGACCAGTTGGACCTCGAAGCCCGCCAGATGCGCGTGCATCCAGGCAAGGTCCTTGGCGCCAGTCGCCGCATTTACCACCAGACGATAACCACTGTCGGTGAGATAGACGAGCATGTCGTCGATCACACCACCCTCGGTGTTGAGCATTGCACTGTACAGCGCTCGGCCAGGCTCAAGCAGGCGACCGACGTCATTCGCCAGTAAATACTGGAGCCAGGCCTTGGCCTGACTGCCAGCGATGTCGATGACGGTCATATGAGAAACATCGAAAACCCCACAGTCGCGGCGCACTTGATGGTGCTCCTCGACTTGTGAGCCGTAATGCAACGGCATATCCCAACCACCAAAATCGACCATCTTGGCGCCAAGTGCGACGTGCAGGTCAAAGAGGGGCGTACGCTGTCCCATGGGTTTCTCCTTCCGGGCGTGGCGAAGGTGCGGAGAGGCGCGACACCGGGCAAAGCCTCTAAAACAGAGGCTTCCAGCAGGTTTCAACGACCCGACGAGTCTGACAGACCGCACCGATTGCGGCGCATTGTATCCGCATGGTGATGGGCCCGCACCTAGCCGATCTGACGGGCCGAACGCCGGATCAAACCGATGACCGGTAGCAACCCCACCAGAATCAGGGTCAGCGCGGGTAACGCGGCTCTCGCCCACTCGCCTTCACTGGTCATCTCGAAGATTCGTACCGCCAGGGTATCCCACCCAAATGGACGCATCAGCAAGGTTGCCGGCATCTCTTTCAGCACATCGACGAAGACCAGCAGCGCAGCGCTCAAGGCGCCGGGCACCAGTAATGGCAGGTAAACCTTGAAGAACAACCGTGGGCCGCTGACCCCCAGACTGCGCGCGGCTTCTGGAAGCGAAGGCCGGATGCGCGCCAGGCTATTTTCCAGCGGCCCATAGGCCACCGCAATGAACCGCACCAGATAGGCCAGCAGTAATGCCGCCAGACTCCCCAGCAGCAACGGCTTGCCAGCCCCGCCGAGCAAAGTCGACAGCGGGATGACCAACTCGCGATCCAGATAGCTGAACGCCAGCATGATCGACACGGCCAACACCGAACCCGGCAGCGCATAACCCAGATTCGCCAGGCTCACGCCAGAGCGGATCGCCTGGGTCGGCGCCAAACGGCGGGCGAAGGCCAGGATCAGCGCCACACTGACAGTGATCAGTGCTGCCATGCTGCCCAAATACAGGGTGTGCAGGATTAGCCCGGTGTAGCGCTCATCCAGATCGAAGCGGCCGCGCTGCCAGACCCACACGACCAATTGCAGCAGCGGAATCACAAACGCGCAGACAAACACCAAGCCGCACCAGGCACTGGCGGCCAGCGCTTTCAAACCGCGCAGGTGGTACAGCGCCTTGACCCTGGGGCGCTCGTTACTCGGGCGGCTTGCACCACGGGCACGGCGCTCGCCATACAGCACGACCATCACTGCCAGCAGCAACAGGCTCGCCAACTGCGCCGCGCTGGAGAGACTGAAGAAGCCGTACCAGGTTTTGTAGATGGCGGTGGTGAAGGTGTCAAAGTTGAACACGGCCACGGCACCGAAGTCCGCCAGCGTCTCCATCAGCGCCAACGCCACACCTGCGCCTATCGCGGGCCTCGCCATGGGCAACGCCACTCGCCAGAACGCCTGCCAGGGCGATTGGCCGAGCACTCGCGCCGCTTCCATCAAGCCCTTGCCCTGCGCAAGGAACGCCGTGCGCGCCAGCAGATACACATACGGGTAGAACACCAACACCAGGACGATGATCACCCCGCCGGTGGATCGCACGCGCGGCAGGCGCAGGCCGCTGCCAAACACGTCGCGCAGCAGGGTTTGCACCGGCCCGGCGAAATCCAGCAGGCCGACGAAGACGAACGCCAGCACATAGGCCGGAATCGCAAACGGCAACATCAATGCCCAATCCAGCCAGCGACGGCCGGGAAACTCGCACAAGCTGGTCAGCCACGCGAGGCTGACACCGAGCACGGTCACCCCGATACCGACGCCCACGATGAGCTGCAAAGTGTTGCCCAACAGGCGCGGCATCTGGGTTTCCCACAAATGCCCCCAGATTTGCTGATCGATGGTTTGCCAGGACAGCAGCAACACACTCACCGGCAACAGCACCAACGCCGCGATGGCAAAGACCAGCGGGTACCAACGGCGTTGTGCGGAATGGGCCACGGAGGGTTCTCAAAAGAGGGGAAATACGAAAAGTGCCATCGCGGGCAAGCGCGCCTACAGCAGATTGCGACCTGTAGGCGCGCGTTCGCCCGCGATCCAGGCGACAGGGTATGCCTGGCTAACTCAATTCCAGCCAGCGCGATCCATCATGCGGATAGCTTCAGCCTGACGCTTGCCTGCCACTTCGACGGGGATAGTATCCGCCTTGAAGGCGCCCCAGCTGGCGACTTCTGCCGATGGCGCAACGGCTGGGTTAGCAGGGAACTCCTGATTGATGTCCGCAAAGATTTTCTGCGCTTGCGGCTTGGTCATCCACTCGACCAATGCCTTGGCCGCTTCAGGATGCGGTGCGTGCTGGGTCAAGCCGACGCCCGAAAGATTGACGTGAACGCCACGATCCGACTGATTGGGCCAGAACAACTTCACCGCCAGTTTCGGGTTCTGCTTGTGCAGACGACCGTAGTAGTAAGTGTTGACGATGCCGACATCACACTGCCCGGCGTTGATCGCTTCCAGCACAGCGATGTCATCGGAGAACACGTCGGTCGACAGGTTATTGACCCAACCCTTGAGGATATTTTCGGACTGCTCGGCACCGTGGGTTTCGATCAGGGTCGCCGTCAGCGATTGGTTGTAGACCTTCTTCGCCGTACGCAGGCACAGGCGCCCTTCCCAATTTTTGTCCGCCAGCGCTTCGTAGGTGGACAAGTCAGCCGGTTTGACCCGGTCGGTGGAGTAGGCGATGGTCCGCGCGCGCAGGCTCAGACCGGTCCAGCTGTGGGTGGACGAGCGGTATTGTTTAGGAATGTTGGCGTCGATCACGGGTGAGGTAAACGGCTGGAGAATGCCCATTTGCTCGGCTTGCCACAGGTTACCGGCGTCGACCGTGAGCAGCAGGTCCGCCGTGGCGTTCTTGCCCTCGGCCTTGATCCGTTGCATCAGCGGCGCTTCCTTGTCCGTGATGAACTTTATCTTGACCCCGGTTTCAGCGGTGTAAGCGTCGAATACCGGTTTGATCAGCTCATCGATACGCGATGAGTACACCACTACCTCATCGGCGGCCTGGGCGGCGCTGCCGAGCACTGTCAGTGCCAAGGCAGTCAGAATACGCTTGCTTACCTGCATGGGAGTGGTCTCGTGTCAGAAAATTGAGTCGAAATGGTAGTGAATCCCATTTGCCTTCTCAACCAAACTGACAGCGGAGCCGTTACCGGATGTTACGCCGCCCCCTACAACCGGGCCAGTTCAGGCAGGTCACCGGACAATCCCAACGCCTGACGCACGAACATCGCTTTGGCTTCCGGCAGGCTATCGACCCACTTCAGGCCGGTGTTGCGCAACCAGCGCAAGGGCAGTGGATCGGCCTGGAACAGGCGTTCCAAGCCTTCCATTGCCGCCATCAATGCCAGGTTGTGTGGCATGCGGCGGCGCTCAAAACGGCTGAGTACGCGAACATCGGCTAAGCGTTCGCCTCGGCTGGCGGCATGCAGCAACACTTCGGCCAACACTGCGGCATCCAGAAAGCCCAGATTGACGCCCTGCCCGGCCAGCGGGTGAATGGTGTGCGCCGCATCGCCAATCAATGCCAGGCCTTCGGCCACGTAGCGCTTGGCGTGCCGTTGACGCAATGGCACGCACACCCGCGGGTCAGCACTGAGCACGGTGCCGAGACGGCCTTCGAAGGCTTTTTCCAGGTCGCGGCAGAACTCATCATCGCCCAGCGCCATCAAGCGCTGCGCTTCGGTCGGGGTCACCGACCAGACAATCGAGCACCAATGCTCGCCTTCACGTTCCAACGGCAGGAACGCCAGCGGCCCCTCATCGGTAAAGCGCTGCCAAGCGGTGTGCTGATGCGAATCAGCGGTGCGCACGCTGGTGACAATGGCGTGGTGCAGGTAGTCCCACTCCCGGGTCGCGCACCCCGTGAGGCGGCGTACCGCCGAGTTAGCGCCATCAGCGGCGATCACCAGCGGCGCACGCAACACACGACCGTCGGCCAGCGTCAGCAGCCAATCGTCCCCGGAACGGCGCATCTGTTCGAGACGCGCGTTGGCCAGCAGCCCGATGTCACTGTCATGCAAGCGCTCAAGCAGAGCATCTTGAACCACGCGGTTCTCGACGATATGCCCCAGCACGTCGGCGTGCACGCTGGCCGCCGAGAAATGAACCTGCCCGGTGCCGCTGCCGTCCCACACCTGCATCTCGCGATACGGGCTGGCGCGGCGTGCGGCGATGCCGTCCCACACGTTCAAACGATCAAGAATGCGCTGGCTCGCTGCGGACAAGGCACTGACCCGCGGCTCGAACGCTGACTGCGGATCGAAGGGCTTGACGCTCAGCGGACCGCCATCGAGCACCAGAATTTCCAGGCCACTGTCCTTTAACGCCAGCGCAAGTGCGCTACCGACCATTCCAGCCCCGACAATCAGCAGATCTGCGCGCGTTTCCATGCTTTAAATCGTTCTCGCTTGTGGCCTAAGCCGTGTTTTAAGAATCCGCGCGTCACACATCGGATCGAGTTCCCAACCCCATGGCCTGACGGGCAAACCAGCGTTTGGCCGGCGGTAACAGATCCAGTCCCAGCAGGCCCAGATTGCGTCCGGCACCGACCAAGGGCTGGGAGCTGCCGAACAGTCGCGTGACCTGATCGGAGAAGCCCACGGTCAATTGCTGATCCAGTCGCTGACGCTCGCGATAGGCCTGCAACGTGGCGAAATCGCCAGGCATGCTTTGGCTCGCCAGCAGCGCCTCCGCCAGCGCATCGGCATCGCGCAACGACAGGTTGAAACCCTGACCGGCAATCGGGTGCAGGCTATGGGCGGCGTTGCCCAGTACCGCCAGATGCGGCCGCACTTGCTCTTCGGCCTCGACCAGCGTCAGCGGATAAATATGCCGCGCCCCGACCTGACGCAAAGCGCCCAGGCGATAACCGAACACGCCCTGCAGCTCGCTGAGAAAACTACGATCATCCAGATTGGCCAAGCGCTGCGCATCCATCCCCGCACGGGTCCAGACCAGCGCACAGCGGTTTTCCTGCAACGGCAGCAGCGCCATCGGGCCTTCTTCGGTGAAACGTTCGAAAGCCTGGCCGCAATGGGCTTCGCTCGGGGTGATGTTGGCGATCAGCGCGCTCTGGTTATAAGGCCGCTGCCGGACGCCAATGCCTAATTGCTCGCGCAGGCTCGAGCGACCGCCGTCGGCAAGAATCGCCAGGTCGCACTCCAGCTCGGTTTCATCATCCAGGGTCAGCCGATAACCATCCGTCAACGGCTGCATGCGCTTGACCTCGGCCGGGCAACGCCAACTGATCACGTCTTTGTCCAGGCCTTGCCACAGGCATTGGCCCAGCCAGGCGTTCTCCACGACGTAGCCCAGCGCCGGAACGCCCTCTTCGATCGCCGACAAACGTGCTGCGCCGAAACGCCCACGGTCGGACACCTGGATCTGCAGGATCGGTTCGGCACGGCGGCTGATCTGCTGCCACACGCCCAGGCGCTCGTAGATTCGCCGGGCGCCAAACGACAGCGCTGACGAACGTGCGTCGTAGCTCGGCTGATACGCATCACCCGGTGCAAAGGGTTCGATCAGAACGATCTTCCAGCCGCGTGCCTTGGCGCCCGCCTGAAGGGCCAGCGCCAGACTGGCACCCACCAGGCCGCCGCCCACAATGGCAAGATTGACCCGGCTCATGCTGCCTCGACACGTGCAGCGGCCATCAAGGCCTCAATCTCGGCGACGGTTTTTGGCACGCCACCAGAAAGAATTTCACAACCGTGTTTAGTCACCACAACGTCATCCTCGATCCGTACACCAATCCCACGCCATTTCTTCGCGACGGTCTGATTATCCGGGGCGATATAAATCCCCGGCTCCACGGTCAGCGTCATGCCAACTTCCAGCACACGCCATTCGCCGCCGACTTTATATTCGCCGACATCGTGCACGTCCATGCCCAGCCAATGACCGGCGCGGTGCATGTAAAACGCTTTATAGGCCTCGTTGACGATCAAATCGCCAACGTCGCCCACCAGCAGCCCGAGCTCGACCAACCCGGCCGTAATGACCTGCACCGTGGCTTCATGCGCTTGGTTCCAGTGCTTGTCTGGGCCGATGGCGGCAAATGCGGCGTCCTGCGCTTTGAGCACCAACTCGTAGATCGCTTTCTGCTCAGGCGAAAATTTACCGCTGACCGGGAACGTCCGCGTGATGTCGCTGGCGTAGCAGTCGATCTCACAGGCCGCGTCGATCAGCACCAGATCCCCATCCTTGAGCAATGCGTCGTTTCCCTGATAGTGCAGGATGCAGGCATTGCGGCCCGAGGCCACGATGGAACCATAGGCCGGCATCTTCGCCCCGCCCTTGCGGAACTCGTAATCCAGCTCGGCTTCCAGACTGAATTCATGCAAGCCGGCACGGCTGGCCTGCATCGCGCGCACATGGGCTCGCGCTGAGATCTCGGCGGCGCAGCGCATGACTTTGACTTCTGCCGCTGATTTATACAGACGCATGTCGTGCAGCAAATGATCCAGCGCAACAAATTCGTTCGGCGGCTGCGCACCCAGATGCGCTTTGGAGCGAATCACATTGATCCAGTCCATCAAATGACGATCGAATTCAGGGTTGCTGCCCATAGCCGAATACACCCGGTCACGCCCTTCGATCAGGCCCGGCAGGATGTCGTCGATATCATTGATCGGGAACGCGTCGTCGGCCCCAAAGTCACGCATTGCGCCTTCCTGCCCGGCACGCAGACCGTCCCACAGCTCGCGCGTAGGGTTGCGTTCACGGCAGAACAGCACGTACTCGCCGTACTCACGGCCAGGGATCAGCACAATCACGGCTTCCGGTTCGGGGAAGCCGCTGAGGTACTGGAAGTCGCTGTCCTGACGGTAGACATGCTCGACGTCGCGATTGCGGATAGCCACCGCAGAGGCTGGCAAAATGGCGATACTGTTGGGCACCATCTGCGCCATCAGGGCTTTACGTCGACGGGCGTATTCCGACTTCGGGATATGGATCATAAGGCAGGTGAGGTCCCCTTTTGGGCGCCGCCGGCGATGCGCCTGGATCACAGGCTCAACGCCGGGAGCGCCAATGATGAGTAATCAATGCAAAGAAGGTTTCGGCTCAGGCACGGCGGGCTTGTTGCATTCGGTGAACAGTAACAGGGGGGCGACGCGCAAGTACTCCATCACTTCCATGTAGTCGGTCTCGCCGTCTTCGGAGTCTTCCAGCGCGTCCTGCACTTGAGCGACAGCGGCCAAATCCTGCAACACTTCCATGGCTTCGGTGCTGATCTCATTGTCGCGAGCAGTCAGCCCGAAACCCGCGAGGAAGCCCTGGCACCATTCGCCCAGCGCGATGGCGCGTTCGCCAAGCGGCGCGTCATCGCTGGGGAGCAAGAGCACAACCGTCATGTCGTCGCTGGTGAGTTCACCCTTGACCATTTCCTGTAATCCGATCAACGCCTGACGTACGTTATCTTCAGGCGCGGCGCCCAGTACTTCGGTCGCATCGACCATCCAGCCGTCGACATCGAAGCCGGCACCGGCACAACTGCGGCCCAGAAGAAAGCCGTGCAACTCGGCCGGAGAGACGGAATGACCGCTGCTGTTGAGCAGGGTGGCAAAAGCTTTGTACGGGGAATTCTGAATAGGCATGGGTAACTAGGCGCCAAGCGGCGCAATGTCTAGAATGGAGGTCTTGTATCCTAGGGCGTGCGGTCATTTATTTCCAGCGATTGCACCCGCAGACTCGCCAAGACTGTCGAAGCCGCTGTTTTTAGCGTGTCAAAACGCCAGCTGCTGCGCCATTCATCAGAAAGTATTCAGTGGGACACAATGGAAGACACCGATTTGCAAGCGCTGATGGCTCGACTGGAGTTGCTGATTAAGCGTGTCGAGCAACTTAAAAGCCAAAATGGACTCTTAGTAGCTCAGGAAAAAACCTGGCGCGAGGAACGCGCTCACCTCATTGAGAAAAACGAAATCGCCCGTCACAAGGTTGAATCGATGATTTCGCGCCTCAAAGCCCTGGAGCAAGACTCATGAGTTCAAATAACAGCGTTACCGTTCAGATCCTCGACAAAGAATACTCGATCATCTGCCCTCAGGAAGAGCGCACCAATCTGGTCAGCGCGGCGCGTTATCTGGACGGCAAAATGCGCGAAATCCGCAGCAGCGGCAAAGTCATCGGGGCCGACCGCATCGCCGTGATGGCGGCACTGAACATCACTCATGACTTGCTGCACAAGCAGGCAGTGCCTGACGTTCAAGCCAGTGGCTCGACCCGCGAGCAAGTACGCGATCTGCTGGAAAGGGTTGATCTAGTGCTGGCCACCGATCCGGAACCCAGCCAAAAGTGATTCTTGCGTAACGTTTCGGGTATACTTGCGACCGCTCCCTGGAGTGCTTGCCAGTCGGTCATGTCCCTGAGCCGATACGCACAACCACGGGGGTTGCACGTTGGGGACGGTGTGCATGTCCGCTTGACGGAAAGCCTTAAGTCCTCCTGCAATCTCCACCTTGAACTTTCGGGTTCAAGGGCTACACCGACAGCGGTTCGTCGGGGAGTCTTTTATTTCTGTCCATTGCCCGTCTCGCTGACTGGCAATGGTCATCACGCGTACGCCGCCGTGCCGTACTCGCTTCTGGATCAGCGCAGATGACCAATCCCGCGCCTCTTTCACGCCAGCAACTGCGCACTCAGTTGCGCAAGGCCCGTCGCGCCTTGAACCCAAGCCAGCAACGCCAGGCCGCTCTCGGCTTATACCGGCAGTTGGCGCAACATCCTCTGTTTCGCCGCGCCAGACACATCGCCCTGTATCTCCCCAATGACGGTGAAATCGATCCGCGCCTGATATTGCGTGCGGCTCAACGACGCGGCAAGAAAACCTATCTGCCCGTGCTCAGCGCCTGGCCGCGAACCAAGATGGTTTTCCAGCAAGTGCGCCACGGCGAAAAATTCAGGCCCAATCGCTTCCGCATCCCGGAACCCCACATCAATGCGGCAAAGCAGCGCACGATCTGGGCCCTGGATTTGATTTTCTTGCCACTGGTTGGCTTTGATGACGTAGGCGGTCGGCTGGGCATGGGCGGCGGTTTTTACGACCGCAGCCTGGCCTATCAGGCGCGCAGAAAGGCTTGGCAGAAACCCGTGTTGCTTGGGCTCGCACATGAATGCCAGAAGGTGGAGCGATTGGCGCAAGCCAGTTGGGATGTGCCACTACAAGGCACCGTGACGGATAAGCGCTGGTATTGAATGGCTGATCCGCCCCACGCCAGGCATGGGAGCAATCAGTGTCGCTGCAATGGTTTTTTCTGCTGTTGTACGATTTCAACCGGAGCATCAGCGTTGTTTGCCCACAGGCTTTGCGCGTAACCCGTAGTCACCACACCCAAACCGAACAAGAAAGCCAATACCCACAATACATCCGGTTTGCGTTTCATCGACTGCCCCCCCTTAGGCAAATCAATACGATGTCCGCTACGGTTTTTATAGGCCGTGCAGCAGCGCGATGCTTAAAATCCCGGGCATTCTCCGACAACGCGAACTGACACGCAAATGCTGGCGTCAACCGACCGTCGGTTAGTCATGAAATCGTTCAACAACTTGACCATTACCCGATTCAGGAGCGCAACCCATGGCCTACTGGCTGATGAAGTCCGAGCCGGAAGAACTGTCGATCAACGACCTCCAGCGTCTTGGCGAAACCCGCTGGGACGGGGTGAGGAATTACCAGGCACGGAACTTCCTGCGGGCCATGGCGCCAGGTGACACGTTCTTTTTCTATCATTCCAGCTGTGCGGAGCCGGGTATCGTCGGCATCGGACGCATTGTCGACGCTGCCTACCCTGACCCCACTGCGCTGGACCAGGGCGGCGCTTATTTCGACGCCAAATCCAGCGCCGCCAACAATCGCTGGAGCGCGGTGAATGTTGGCTTCGTCGAAGCGTTTCCGAAAGTCATTAAAATAGGTTATTTAAAGCAGCAGAGCGCGCTGGAACAGATGCCGCTGGTGCAAAAAGGTACCCGGCTCTCGGTCATGCCGGTGACGCCTGATGAGTGGGAAGCGATCCTGGCGTTACGTTGATCAAGCAGAACCCGGCAGTCACGACCACGCCACATGCAGCACACTCCCAAACGGCGTACGCTTCGCCGACTGTTTGACTGACATCAAGGGAGTAAACCCGGGGTCTGTCAGAATTGGATGTACTAAGAGCAGGATGCACCCATGCCAACGAATCGCCGTCGTTCCAGTCTTTTTGCTATCGCCCTGATCGTGTTATTGGTCGCTGCCGGTGGCTTTGGTTACTGGAAATCTACCCGTGATCGCCTGCCCGAAGGGCTATACATGGGCAATGGTCGGTTGGAGGCCACCGAAGTACAGATCGCCAGCAAGATTCCGGGGCGTCTGGCCGAAGTCCGTGTGGATGAAGGCGACAAGGTGATCAAGGGCCAACTCCTGGCGCGCATGGACACCCGCACCCTGGAAGCACAACGTGCCCAGGCCGAAGCCGAAGTACTGCGTGCGCGGGAAAACTACGCTGCCGCCCAGGCCAATGTGCAATTTCGCCAAAGCGAACAACTGCTGGCCAACCAGGAACTCAAGCGCGCCCAAACCATGTTTGAGCGCGGGTACGCCAGCCGCCAGCAGATTGACCAGTTGCAAGCAAAGCTCGACACCTCCAACGCAGCAGTCGTCTCTGCCCGTGCGCAAGTCGGCGCGGTGGGCGCAGCCATCGGTGCCGCTCAGGCACAGGTTGCACAGCTGACCAGCGAGATTGACGACAGCAGTTTGCGCGCCCCTCTGGACGGCATTATCCAGCTGCGCCTGGCCGAGCCGGGTGAAGTATTGGCCGCAGGCGGACGGGTGTTGCTGCTGATCGACCCCAATGATCGATACATGAATCTGTACCTGCCGACCTCGGTCACCGGCAAGCTGACCGTCGGCGACGATGCACGCATCCTGCTCGACGCACTGCCCCTCCAACCCTTGCCAGCCCGTATCAGTTTTGTCGCGGACAAGTCGCAATTTACCCCCAAAGAAGTTGAAACCAGGGATGAGCGACAAAAACTGGTGTTTCGGGTCAAGTTGCGCCTGACCGACGTCAGCGCCATCCCTCAAGCCAAGTCGGGCATGCCAGGTGCAGGTTACGTACGCACCGCCACAGTGGACTGGCCGGCTAACCTGCAATGAGCGATATGGCGCTGCAAGCCAAGGGTGTCAGCCACCGTTATGGCAAACGGCAAGCCCTGAGCGACATCAGCTTTAGCCTGCCCAGCGGCACCCGGTGCGGGCTGATCGGCCCCGATGGTGCGGGCAAGTCCAGCCTGTTGGCGCTGATTGCCGGAGTGAAAAAGCTTCAGCAAGGCGATTTGCAGGTGCTCGGTGGCTCAATCGAGAAACGCAGCCATCGCAGCAGCCTTTATCCGCGTATTGCGTTCATGCCTCAAGGCTTGGGCAATAACCTGTACCCCGAGCTGTCCATCCGGGAAAACATTCATTTCTTTGCCACACTGTTCGGCCTGTCCCGGGCCGAGAGCGATCAACGCATGCTCAACCTGCTGGCCGCGACGGACCTGACGAGCTTCGCTGACCGCCCGGCAGGCAAGCTGTCCGGCGGCATGAAACAGAAGCTGGGGCTGTGTTGCGCGCTGATCCATGAACCCGACCTGCTGATCCTCGACGAACCCACCACCGGCGTTGACCCGTTGTCACGTCGGCATTTCTGGGAGCTGGTCGAGCAGGTACGCAGCCAACGGCCGCAACTGACCCTGCTGGTGGCTACCGCCTACATGGAAGAGGCCGAGCAGTTCGAGCAGTGTCTGATGCTGGATCGCGGCAAGTTGATCGCCCAGGGTTTGAGCAGCGAGCTGGCAGGCGCCACGCCAAGCGGCAAACTCGACGAGGCGTTCACTCACTTCCAGAGCGACAAGCGCCGCAACAGCGAGCCACTGGTGATTACACCGCGCGTGGGCGACAACAGCGAAATCGCCATTGAGGCCCACGAGCTGACATTGCGTTTCGGCGACTTTACCGCAGTGGACAAGGTCAGCTTTGCCATCGGCCGAGGTGAGATTTTCGGCTTCCTCGGTTCCAACGGTTGCGGCAAAACCACGACCATGAAGGTCCTCACCGGCTTGATCCCGGCCAGCGAAGGCAGCGCCACGCTGCTGGGCAAGGCCGTGGACGCCAAGGATCTGGAGACACGCAAGCAGGTCGGTTTCATGTCGCAGAGCTTCTCGCTGTATGGCGAACTCAGCGTGCAGCAGAATCTGGAGCTGCATGCGCGACTGTTCGATTTACCCAAAGACCAAAGCCGCGAACGGATCGCCGAGCTGATCCAGCGCTTCGACCTTGGCGACGTTGCCACGCAGCAGTCCGGCGACTTGCCTCTGGGCTTGCGTCAGCGTCTGTCATTGGCCGTTGCAGTGCTGCACCGCCCGCAGGTGTTGATCCTCGATGAGCCTACCTCGGGCGTCGACCCGGCCGCTCGGGATGACTTCTGGCGCTTGCTGATCGAACTGTCCCGCGAGCAAGGGGTGACGATCTTTCTTTCCACTCACTTCATGAATGAAGCCCAGCGCTGCGACCGTATCTCGTTGATGCACGCCGGTAAGGTGCTGGCCTGCGACACGCCCGCCGCGCTACAGAAGCAGTTCGGTGGCGAAACGCTGGAAGCTGCATTTGTCACCTGCCTGGAGCAAGCTCAGGGCAATATCGAAAAAGCTCCGTCCAACAGTGAAACCATCCAGGGTGTTGAACCCACGGCACCCAAGGCGACGAAACGAGGTTTCACCTTCGCACGTCTGATCGCCGTGGCCAGCCGTGAAGGCAAAGAGTTGCTGCGCGACAAGGTTCGCCTTGGGTTTGCGCTACTGGGCGCGATGTTCATGATGGTGATCTTCGGCTACGGCATTTCCCTGGATGTCGAGAACCTGGCCTTCGCGGTGTACGACCAGGACCAGACACCGCAAAGTCGCGCCTACCTGGAAGCATTCCGCAGCTCCCGGTATTTCGACGAACGTACGCCCATCACCGATTCGGTCCAGCTGCACAAACGCCTGCAACGCTCGGAGATAAAACTGGCACTGGAAATCCCGCCCGGCTTTGGCCGTGACCTGTATGCAGGGCGGCAACCCGCCGTCGCCGCATGGCTCGATGGCGGCATGCCGTTTCGCGCCGAAACCAGCCGCAACTATGTGGAGCAGGTGCATCAGGACAACATGGTGCAAATGGCGGCGCTGAGCAGTCGACCTCAAGGCCCCGGTGCCGCCGCGAAGCTGGAAACGCGCTTTCGCTACAACCAGGATGTGGTCAGCGTGAACGCTATCGGGCCCGGTGTCATGGCGCTGATCCTGGCGTTTATCCCGGCAATGCTCACGGCGTTGGGCATCGTCCGCGAAAAGGAACTGGGCTCGATCACCAACTTCTACGCCACACCTCTGACCCGCCTGGAGTTCCTGCTGGGCAAACAGGTGCCCTATCTGGTGGTCAGCCTGATCAACCTGGCCCTGCTGGTGGCGATGAACCTGTGGCTGTTTGGCGTACCGTTCAAGGGCAGTGGCCTGACCCTGGCATTCGGCGGATTGCTGTACGTGCTGGCGACCACCAGCCTCGGCCTGCTCATCTCGGCCTTCACCCGCACGCAAATTGCCGCGATCCTCGGCACCATGATTCTGACTAGCCTGCCGACCATTCAGTTTTCCGGGCTGATCGTGCCGCGCTCATCCCTGGACGGCGCCGCAGCGGTCTCGGGCATGTTGTTCCCCGCAGGGTACTTCCTCGACATCGCCGTAGGCACCTTCACCAAAGCGCTGGACCTGCGTGAACTCTGGCCGCAGTGCCTGGCGCTGTTCGGGTTCTTTATTGCCTTCACCGGGCTGAGCCTGGCCATGTTGAAAAAGCAGGAGGCCTGATGAACAAACTTGCACACATCTGGCGCCTGGGCTTCAAGGAACTCACCAGCCTCGGGCACGACAGCGTATTGCTGCTGTTCCTGCTGTACGCCTTCACCGTGGCGATTTACATGCCGGCCGCCGGCTCCGTGATCGGCGTCCACAATGCCAGCGTGGCAATAGTCGATGAAGACCACAGCCATGTGTCCCGACAACTCAGCGAGGCGCTGCTGCCCCCAGAATTCCAGGTTCCGATGCCGTTGGCCTACAACCGGCTGGATCAGACCATGGACGGCGGTCAGTACACCTTCGTCATCAACGTACCGGCCAACTTTCAGGCCGATCTCCTGGCCGGTCGTCAGCCCACAGTGCAGGTCAACGTCGATGCCACCGCCATGAGCCAGGCGTTCATGGGTGCCGGTTACATTGCACGGATCTTCCAACGGGTGCTGCTCGAGTACAGCGGTCAGGACGCCGCCGCCCGCAACGTACCCGCGACTATGACCACGCGGGCGCTGTTCAACTCGAACCTGGAGGGCGGCTGGTTTCTAGCGGTGATTCAGATCGTCAACAACATCACCATTCTGGCGATCGTCCTGACCGGCACCGCGCTGCTGCGCGAACGCGAGCACGGCACCCTCGACCACTTGCTGGTCTTGCCGTTGACCGCGCTGGAAATCATGCTGGCGAAAATCGGCAGCAACGCGCTGGTTGTGGTGGTGTGTACCTGGCTTTCACTGGAAGTGATCGTCAAGGCCGCGCTGGGCGTGCCGCTGGCCGGGTCCATGAGCCTGTTCCTGATGGTCACGGCGTTTTATCTGTTCGCCAGTACCGCACTGGGGATATTCCTCGCTACCCTCGCCCGCTCGACACCGCAGTTCGGGTTGCTGGCGATTCCGGTGATCATCCCCATGCTCCTGCTTTCAGGCGGCAGCACCCCGCTGGACAGCATGCCGCAGTGGCTGCAATGGGTCATGCAGGCCTCGCCTTCCACCCATTTCGTCAGCCTCAGCGCCGCGATTCTGTTCCGCGATGCCGGGCTTGCCGTGGTCTGGCCCGACCTGCTGGCGCTGATCGCCATCGGCTTACTGTTCTTCGTGGTCGCGCTGATGCGCTTCCGTAAAAGCCTGGCCTCATAGAGGCCAGAGACAGGCCCGATTACTGAACGATCAGGTTGTTGAAGAGCAAGTCTTCGACAATCGGCTTACCTTCTTCATCATTCATGATCTGCTGAGTCTGCTTGAGCGCTTCCTGACGCAGCTTTTCCTTGGCCTCGACGTTGTTCATGGTCTCAGCGGTTTGCTGGGAGAACAACGCGACCAGCTGATTACGAATCAGTGGCTCGTTGCGCTTCACCGCCTTCTCGGCATCCCCGCCAGTAACCCGCAGCGCGATATCGGCCTTATAGACCCGCAACTTCGGCCCGCCATCCAGGGCGTAGTTGCCGACAAACGCAGGCGTCAGCGTGACATAAGCCACTTTCGTCGCATCGCCCTCTTTACCTTCTTTGCTTTCTTGAGCCGATGCCGCCAGGGGCAGTGACAACGCCAACAACATGATCATCCACGCTTTCACAGTTCACTCCTTATCCGATTTGCTGCGTAGCTTACTTCAGCTTGAGCCAGCTTATGCCTGCTTATCAGGCCGGGGCATGCTGATTGACCCACAAACCCACCTATCTACACTTATCGGCTATAACTCCAAAAGGAATAGCCCGATGAAAGCCGTGCTGTGCAAAGCCTTCGGTCCCGCCGAAACGCTGGTACTGGAAGAAGTCCCCAACCCTGAAGCGAAGAAAAACGAAATCGTCATGGACGTGCATGCTGCCGGGGTAAATTTTCCGGACACGCTGATCATCGAGGGCAAATACCAGTTCAAGCCGCCCTTCCCCTTCTCACCGGGCGGCGAATCGGCAGGCGTGATTTCAGCGGTCGGTGAAAAAGTCAGCCATCTTAAAGTCGGCGACCGGGTCATGGCCCTGACCGGCTGGGGCAGCTTCGCCGAACACGTCGCAGTGCCCGCCTACAACGTACTGCCCATGCCTGAAACGATGGACTTCACCACCGCAGCCGCGTTCAGCATGACCTACGGCACCTCGATGCACGCGCTGAAACAACGCGCCAACCTCCAACCCGGCGAAACCCTGCTGGTGCTCGGCGCCTCAGGCGGCGTCGGCCTGGCCGCCGTCGAAATCGGCAAAGCCATGGGCGCCAGAGTCATCGCCGCCGCCAGCAGCGCCGACAAACTCGCCGTCGCCAAAGCCGCTGGCGCCGATGAACTGATCAACTACAGCGAAACCAACCTCAAAGACGAAATCAAACGCCTCACCAACGGCCTGGGTGCCGACGTCATCTATGACCCGGTCGGCGGCGACCTGTTCGACCAGGCCATCCGCGCCATCGCCTGGAACGGTCGGTTGCTGGTAGTCGGGTTTGCCAGTGGCCGGATTCCAGAATTACCGGTTAATTTGGCATTGTTAAAGGGGGCTTCGGTGGTTGGGGTGTTCTGGGGGTCATTTGCGCAAAGACAGCCTCAGGACAATGCCGCCAACTTCCAGCAGTTGTTTAACTGGTATGCGGAAGGAAAGTTGAAACCACTGGTGTCTCAGGTCTATCCGCTAGAAAAAACGGCGGATGCGATTAATGCGCTGGGACAGCGGAAAGCCGTTGGAAAGGTGGTGGTGCGGGTTCGTTAATGCCCAATCCATAACAGCCGACTTGTCTGTGCGGCGTCAAACACAAGACGCGGACTGACACCGTTTCAGCCGCGCCTCTAGGTTCAAATCCGGCATGGCGTGGCTGCGCAGGGCGCTGACGGTTTGTTCGACGTAGTCGCGGGTCGTGCCGGAGCGGCCGCAGGCCGTGGCCAGCACTTGGCTCAGGACCGCGTCGGGCAGGTTGCCGGCGTAGCTGGGCAGGTGACGCTCAAGCACGAAACCCAATGCGCGGACCCGAGTGCCATCTTCGAGGCGGCAGCTGAGCCAATGGGGTCGGTAGGAGGGATAAGGCATCTCGCGCTGCCAGAGCGCCAATAAAGACTCTTGCAGACAGTCTTCGGGCAGGCGGTAGGCAAACCCGCTACATGAGCCGCCGCGATCCAGGCCAAACACCAGGCCGGGAAGTTCGGGCGTGCCACGATGTTCGTGGGACCACAGGTACAAACCACGATGATAACCGTGCACCCTACCGCGCTGCCGCTCCACGGCGGAGCATTCGGGGCGCCAGATCAAGGAGCCGTAGGCGAACAACCAGACAGGGCCACCCTGATGCAGCTTCATGGTGTTCTGCATTGAGTTCATCAGTTGTTCGAGGGTCAATTGCGGCCCCAGATCAATCACTGGTGGGTAACCGAGTTCCAGACCGGCATGAGCAGCCGTCATCAAACTATTGAATTCATTCCCCATTTCCTTCCCCCCTGGCCCTGCTACTGCCAGTTGTACCCGACCTTTGCGCCGCAGAACATCCCCGCTGGCATCGGGCGGGGAAACGCATCGACAACAACTTCGCCATCAGACGCTTAAATATCAGACTTTGTCGGAGGCTTGCCCGTCACGTTGCAGCGCCCACACGTCTGAAAATATTATGCAATAAATAATCCACCGCCCAGGCCCGCCAGCCTGAACCCACTCAAATGAGCAGATAAAAAGACCTGTCAGCTACTCCCATTGAGGAAAAAACAGGAACTTCCTATTCAAATCATGGACAATTTACCCTTTCAACCTATACGACCCGCGTATAAAGCCGCTTCATGGCAATACCGGCTGAGAGAGTTAGCAATAATGAGTACATCAGGAAAAAGCACGGTCTTGGCCGCGCTTTTGTTCATTTCGGCGACCTGCACGCAGGCTGCTGAAGAGTCGCAAGATAAAAAAGACGGCTTCTGGCTTGTTCAGGCCAGCGTCTACACCCGTCACTTTTCCTCCGACTCCGATCACAATGACCATCAACATCTGATTGGTCTGGAGCGCAACGAGGCCTCAGGTCTGGTCTATGGCGCGGCAAGCTTTCGCAACTCGTTCGACCAACAGTCGGCCTACGCCTATATCGGCAAGCGCTATGAGAGCGCCAATTATCCGGTCTATGTGAAGATCTCGGGCGGGCTGCTTTATGGATATCGTGGCGAATACCGCGACAAGATCCCTCTGAATCGCTTTGGCATCGCGCCAGCGATCATCCCGTCGGTGGGTGTTCACTTCGGCCCCGTCACCACCGAACTGGTTCTGCTGGGGACCTCGGCGACCATGATCAACGTCGGCGTACGCTTCTAAAGCCTACGCACAGACTTGCTACGCCCTTGGGGCGTAAGCAAAGACATCGGCACGCATCTGATGCGCATCCATGCCCGCTGATACCAAGGCGTCGAGGGTGGCGTAGATCATCGCCGGGGAGCCACTGCCGTAAACATACACCGACGACAAATCGCTGATGTCTTCGCACACGGCTTCATGGAGCATGCCGCAACGACCTTCCCAGCCGCACAAATCACTGACCACTTTATGCAGGTGCAGGTTAGGCAATTGCTTCCACTCGTCCCAATGGGACAGCTCATAGAAGTCTTCAGGCCGCCGCACGCCCCAGTACAGGTGCACCGGGTGTTTGAAACCCTTGGCACGGCAATGCTCGATCAGGCTGTGCATCTGCGCCATACCCGTACCCGCGGCAATCAGCACCAGTGGCCCCTCGGGCAATTCAGCGAGATGGGTATCGCCGTAGGGCATTTCGATGTGCACGATGCGATTACGCTGTAATTGTTCGATCAGGCTCTGTGCGCTGGCTTCGCGCACCAGCACATGCAACTCCAGATCGCGCCCGCAATGGGGGGCCGAGGCCATGGAAAAGGCTGATTTCTCGCCATTTTCGCGCTCGATCATCAAGTACTGCCCGGCGTGATAGCGCGGCGGCTTGCCAGCGGGAGCTCTCAAGCCGACCCGCCACACATCGCCACCGACTTCGACGCACTCACTCACCTGGCAGGCCAGTTTGCGCACCGGCAGTTCTCCGCGCGCCAGCACCCCGTCCCACATCACGATGCAGTCTTCCAGGGGCTCGGCCAGACAGGTGTAGATCTCGCCATGATTCAGCGTCACCCCTGCCTGCAATACGCGGCCTTCCACCAACAACGCGGCACAAATATGGCAGTTACCATTCCGGCAGCTTTGTGGGCATTCATAGCCAAGACGTGTCGCGGCGTCGAGTATCCCTTCGCCGGGCAACATCTCCAGTACCGCACCAGACGGCTGCAAGGTTACGCGCATCAATCTATTCCTAACTCGTTCCAGATATCGTCGATCCGGCGTGTCACCGCCTCATCCTTGACGATAACCCGACCCCACTCGCGCGTGGTCTCTCCCGGCCATTTGTGAGTTGCGTCCAGGCCCATCTTCGACCCCAATCCGGACACCGGCGACGCGAAGTCCAGATAGTCGATGGGTGTGTTATCGATCATCACAGTGTCACGCTTGGGGTCCATCCGCGTGGTGATAGCCCAGACCACGTCGTTCCAGTCACGGGCATTGATGTCGTCATCCGTGACGATAACGAATTTGGTGTACATGAACTGTCGCAGGAACGACCAAACCCCCAGCATTACGCGCTTGGCGTGGCCGGGATACTGTTTCTTCATGGTCACGATGGCCATGCGGTACGAGCAACCTTCAGGCGGCAAGTAAAAGTCCGTGATCTCCGGGAACTGCTTTTGCAGAATCGGCACGAAGACTTCGTTCAACGCCACACCGAGAATCGCCGGTTCATCAGGTGGCCGCCCGGTGTAGGTGCTGTGATAGATCGGTTTTATCCGGTGGGTAATGCGCTGGACGGTGAACACCGGGAAGCTGTCGACTTCGTTGTAGTAACCGGTATGGTCGCCGTAAGGGCCTTCGGCAGCCATTTCGCCGGGATGGATCACGCCTTCCAGGACGATTTCCGCACTGGCAGGCACTTGCAGGTCGTTGCCACGGCACTTGATCAGCTCGGTGCGATTACCCCGCAGCAAACCGGCAAAGGCGTATTCAGACAGGCTGTCAGGCACCGGCGTGACGGCACCGAGAATAGTCGCGGGGTCTGCACCCAGCGCCACCGCCACCGGGAACGGCTGGCCAGGGTGTTTATCGCACCACTCCTTGAAGTCCAGTGCACCACCACGGTGGCTGAGCCAGCGCATGATGACTTTGTTACGGCCAATGACTTGCTGACGATAGATACCGAGATTTTGCCGGTCCTTGTTCGGACCCTTGGTGACTGTCAGTCCCCACGTAATCAGCGGACCGACATCGCCCGGCCAGCAGGTTTGTACCGGCAGCATCCCGAGATCGACATCATCGCCTTCGATGACCACTTCCTGGCACGGTGCGTCTTTGACGACTTTAGGCGCCATGGCAATGATTTTTCGGAAGATCGGCAGCTTCGACCAGGCGTCTTTCAGGCCTTTAGGCGGCTCGGGTTCCTTGAGGAACGCCAACAGCTTGCCGATTTCACGCAGCTCGCTGACGGCTTCGGCGCCCATGCCCATCGCCACGCGCTGAGGCGTGCCGAACAGGTTGCCAAGCACCGGAATGTCGTAACCG
Organism: Pseudomonas sp. GG8; assembly: GCF_052976945.1. Taxonomy (NCBI): domain Bacteria; kingdom Pseudomonadati; phylum Pseudomonadota; class Gammaproteobacteria; order Pseudomonadales; family Pseudomonadaceae; genus Pseudomonas; species Pseudomonas sp. GG8. The sequence continues at coordinate 5,379,899 of NZ_JBRIIP010000001.1, read as the reverse complement.
ATGGGCTTTTCGAAGAGCAGAGCCGGACCTTTGTTGCGCAGGGTCCGGTCGCAAATTTCAGTCATCTCAAGCACCGGCGAGACAGGCACCTGAATGCGTTTCAACTCTCCGCGCTGCTCAAGCTGCTGCACGAAATCCCGCAGATCCTTGAATTTCATTAACCAGGCCATTCATCAAATAGACGCACATCCTACCTGCTCTGAAGGTCGGCGGCAGCTCATCAACGCGCAATAGCTGCGCTTAACGGGGATTTTCAGCTAAAAAAAATGGTGCCCCGAGGGACACCATTCTTTTCACACGGTCCGACCTGTTATTTACGCTTCATCGACAGGAAGAACTCGTCGTTGGTCTTGGTCTGCTTCAGCTTATCGATCAGGAACTCGATAGCAGCGACTTCGTCCATCGGGTGCAGCAATTTGCGCAGAATCCACATCCGTTGCAGCTCGTCATCAGCGGTCAGCAACTCTTCGCGGCGGGTACCGGAACGGTTGATGTTGATCGCCGGGAACACACGCTTTTCAGCGATTTTGCGATCCAGAGGCAGTTCCATGTTGCCCGTGCCTTTGAATTCTTCGTAAATCACTTCATCCATCTTCGAGCCGGTTTCAACCAGCGCGGTGGCGATGATGGTCAGCGAGCCGCCTTCTTCGATGTTCCGTGCAGCACCGAAGAAACGTTTCGGTTTCTCCAGGGCGTGAGCATCGACACCACCGGTGAGCACTTTGCCGGAGCTTGGAATCACGGTGTTGTAGGCGCGAGCCAGACGGGTGATGGAGTCCAGCAGGATGACCACATCCTTTTTGTGCTCGACCAGACGCTTGGCCTTCTCGATCACCATTTCGGCGACCTGGACGTGCCGGGTTGGCGGCTCGTCGAATGTCGAGGCAACCACTTCGCCGCGCACAGTGCGCTGCATTTCGGTCACTTCTTCCGGACGCTCATCGATCAGCAGTACGATCAGATGCACTTCCGGATTGTTACGTGTGATGTTCGCCGCGATGTTCTGCAGCATGATGGTCTTGCCAGCCTTTGGCGGCGCAACGATCAAACCGCGCTGACCTTTACCGATCGGGGCGCAAAGATCGATCACCCGGCCAGTCAGGTCTTCAGTGGAACCGTTACCGATTTCCATCTTCATGCGAACTGTCGGGAACAACGGCGTCAGGTTTTCGAAAAGAATCTTGTTCTTCGCGTTTTCCGGACGGTCGTAGTTGATCGTGTCGACCTTGAGCAGCGCGAAATAACGCTCGCCCTCTTTAGGTGGACGGATTTTGCCGACGATGGTGTCGCCAGTGCGCAGGTTGAAACGGCGGATCTGGCTGGGAGAGACGTAGATATCGTCTGGACCGGCAAGGTAGGAAGCGTCTGCAGAGCGGAGAAATCCGAAGCCGTCCTGGAGAATCTCCAACACACCATCACCGGAAATTTCCTCGCCGCTTTTGGCGTGCTTTTTCAGCAGGGAGAAAATCACATCCTGCTTGCGCGAACGGGCCATATTTTCTATGCCCATCTGTTCGGCCATTTCGAGCAGATCGGTAATCGGCTTTTGCTTGAGTTCAGTCAGGTTCATATAGGAATGACGTAATCATGTATGGGAGGGGAAATTAAGCTTTTGGCTTAATGAGGCCGCGCCGCAGAGAAAGCGACAGGATCGCGTACTAATTCGAAAGGAGAGCGTCGGCGACGGCTAGCAGGGGACAACGGAGAAACCATTGCGGGGCCGAATGTAACACCTGACTTTCAGGGCGTCTAGTCCCGCACAATGAAAAAGCCCCGCAATCTGCGGGGCTTTTGGTGTTTCAGATATTTGCGTCGAGAAACGCCATCAACTGCGACTTCGACAGCGCGCCCACCTTGGTGGCCTCTACGTTGCCGTTCTTGAACAGCATCAGTGTCGGGATACCGCGCACGCCATGCTTGGCTGGCGTTTCCTGATTTTCGTCGATGTTCAGCTTGGCGATGGTCAACTTACCCTTGTAAGTCTCGGCGATCTCGTCCAAAACAGGGGCAATCATCTTGCAAGGGCCACACCACTCCGCCCAGTAATCAACAAGTACAGGACCGGCAGCCTGGAGGACATCGGCGTCGAAGCTGGCATCGCTGACGTGTTTGATAAGGTCGCTACTCATGGAAAGTCTCCGAGGTCGTAGGCTAAAAACGTCGCTCATCATAGCGGGACTGGCCGCATTCAGGAAGTCAGGGGTGATTGAGTCTCGCTATGACGATGCATGAGCCTGGTTATGGCGATGAGCATCTCACCTCAATCGGGCTCCAATCCTTGGCCTTCCGCACGCAACTGAGCGGAGAGAAGCGAATTTATTCGCGAATGGCCTGACTCGGGTGGCTTGACGCGACGCTTCGCGTTGGCGCCAGAGGTGGATCGTGGCACGATGGCCGGGTTATCGACCGAGACCATTGATCATGCTGCAGTCCCCACCCAAGAATCTTTCTTTGATAGCCGCCATCGACCTGGGCTCAAACAGCTTTCATATGGTCGTGGCCAAAGCCAATCTTGGCGAAATCCGGATACTGGAGCGGCTGGGCGAGAAGGTTCAGCTGGCGGCCGGGATCACTGAAGAGCGCCTGCTCACTGAAGAATCCATGCAGCGCGGGCTCGATTGCCTCAAGCGCTTTGCCCAACTGATCAACGGCATGGAGCCTGGCTCGGTGCGGATCGTGGGCACCAATGCCCTGCGTGAAGCACGCAACCGCATCGAGTTCATCCGCCGCGCCGAAGAGATTCTTGGTCATCCCGTGGAAGTGATCTCCGGCCGCGAAGAAGCCCGCCTGATTTACCTTGGCGTGTCCCATACGCTGGCCGATACGCCTGGCAAACGCCTGGTGGCCGACATTGGTGGCGGCAGTACCGAATTCATCATCGGCCAGCGCTTCGAACCGCTGCTGCGCGAAAGCCTGCAGATGGGCTGCGTCAGCTACACCCAACGCTATTTCCGTGACGGCAAGATCACCCCGGCCCGTTATGCACAGGCCTATACGGCGGCGCGTCTGGAAATCATGAGCATCGAACACGCGCTGCATCGCCTGAGCTGGGATGAAGCCATCGGTTCGTCTGGGACCATCCGCGCCATTGGCCTGGCACTCAAAGCCGGCGGACATGGCACGGGTGAAGTCAACGCCGAAGGGCTGTCCTGGCTCAAACGCAAGATGTTCAAACTCGGCGATGTCGAGAAAATCGACTTTGAAGGCATCAAGCCTGACCGCCGGGCGATTTTCCCGGCAGGTCTGGCGATTCTCGAGGCGATTTTCGATGCGCTGGAACTCAGCCGCATGGATCACTGCGAAGGCGCCCTACGTGAAGGTGTGCTCTACGACCTGATGGGCCGCTACCATCATGAAGACGTCCGTGAACGCACCCTCAGCTCGCTGATGGAGCGTTACCACGTTGACCTTGAACAGGCCGCCCGTGTCGAGCACAAAGCCCTGCACGCCCTTGAGCAGGTCGCTGCGGCCTGGGACCTGGAAGACGATCTGTACAGCGAGCTGTTGAGCTGGGCCGCCAAGGTGCATGAAGTGGGGCTGGACATCGCCCACTATCACTACCACAAGCACGGCGCGTACCTGATCGAACACTCTGACCTGGCCGGTTTCTCCCGCGAAGATCAGCTCATGCTGGCCCTGCTGGTGCGTGGCCACCGCCGCAATATTCCCAAGGACAAGTTCGCCGAGTTCGGCGATGAAGGCATCAAGCTGATTCGCCTGTGCGTGTTGCTGCGCTTTGCGATCCTGTTCCATCACATTCGTGGCACCCAAGAGATGCCGCAAGTGACCTTGCACGCGAACGGTCAGAACCTGGACGCGCTGTTCCCGGACAACTGGCTGGAAAACAACCAACTGACTCAGGCCGACTTCGCGCAGGAAGCGGAGTGGTTGACCCGAGTCGGTATCGTCTTCAGCGTACGCTGAGGACCGGGTTGCTCAGGCGCTCAAGCAGAGTGGCCTGGGCGCTGCGCGGGTTCTGGTTGCCGGTTGGCGTGCTGCGGACGTAACGACCGTCCGAGTGCAGGATCCAGGCATGGGTGTTGTCGGTCAGGTAACTTTCCAGCTCCCTCTTGACCCGCAGGATCAACTTTTTGCCTTCCACCGGGAAGCAAGTCTCGACCCGCTTGTCGAGGTTGCGCTCCATCCAGTCAGCGCTGGACAGGTACATCTGCTCTTCACCGCCATTGAGGAAGTAGAAGACCCGCGTGTGCTCCAGGAAGCGACCGATGATCGAGCGCACATAGATGTTGTGCGAAACGCCGGCAATTCCAGGACGCAGGCAGCACATGCCCCGCACCACCAAATCGATACGCACGCCAGACTGACTGGCCTTGTACAACGCGCGAATGATCTTCGGATCAGTCAATGAGTTGAACTTGGCGATGATGTGCGCCGGCTTGCCATCGAGCGCGAACTGCGTCTCGCGGGCAATCATGTCGAGCATGCCTTTTTTCAGGGTGAACGGCGCATGCAGCAGCTTCTTCATGCGCAACGTTTTACCCATGCCGATCAACTGACTGAACAACTTGCCGACGTCCTCGCACAAGGCGTCATCGGAGGTCAGCAGGCTGTAGTCGGTATATAGGCGAGCATTGCCGGCGTGGTAGTTACCCGTCCCCAAGTGCGCATAACGGACGATTTCACCGGCTTCACGGCGCAGGATGAGCATCATCTTGGCGTGCGTTTTGAAGCCGACCACACCATAAATCACCACCGCACCGGCCGCTTGCAGACGGCTGGCCAGTTGCAGGTTGGATTCTTCATCGAAACGCGCACGCAACTCGATCACGACCGTAACTTCTTTGCCGTTACGCGCAGCATCGACCAGCGCATCGACGATTTCCGAGTTGGCACCGCTGCGGTACAGGGTCTGCCGGACCGCCAACACATGCGGGTCTTTCGCTGCCTGACGCAGCAGGTCCACCACGGGGGTGAAGGACTCGAACGGGTGCAGCAGCAGAATGTCCTGCTTGCTGATCACGTTGAAAATGTTCTCGCTGTTCTGCAACAGCTTGGGGATCGCTGGAGTGAACGGCGTGTACTGAAGCTCAGGATGGCTGTCCAGGCTGGTGATACTGAACAGACGCGTGAGGTTGACCGGACCGTTGACGCGATACAGTTCGGTGTCGCTCAGGTTGAACTGTTTGAGCAAGTAGTCGGACAGGTGTTTCGGGCATGTATCAGCGACTTCCAGGCGCACTGCATCGCCATAACGACGCGAAAAAAGTTCGCCACGCAGAGCACGGGCCAAGTCTTCGACGTCCTCGGTATCGACCGCCAGGTCGGCGTTTCGGGTCAAACGGAACTGGTAGCAGCCCTTGACCTTCATGCCCTGGAACAGGTCATCGGCGTGAGCGTGGATCATCGATGACAGGAATACATAATTGTCCCCTGTCCCACCGATCTCTTCCGGAACCTTGATGATTCGCGGCAACAGACGCGGTGCCGGGATGATCGCCAGCCCTGAGTCGCGACCGAAGGCGTCAACGCCTTCCAGCTCGACGATAAAGTTCAGGCTCTTGTTCACCAGCAACGGAAACGGGTGCGTTGGGTCGAGCCCGATCGGGGTGATGATCGGCGCAATTTCGTCACGGAAATAGCGACGAACCCAAGCCTTGAGCTTCGCCGTCCAGTAACGACGACGAATGAAGCGAACCTGATGTTTTTCCAGCTCGGGCAGCAAAATGTCGTTGAGGATCGCGTATTGGCGATCAACATGACCATGCACCAGCTCGCTGATCCGTGCCAGCGCCTGATGGGGCTGCAAACCGTCTGCGCCCGCCTGTTCTCGAGCGAAAGTGATCTGCTTCTTCAGGCCGGCAACACGAATTTCGAAGAACTCATCAAGGTTACTGGAGAAGATCAACAGAAACTTCAGCCGCTCCAGTAATGGATAAGACTCGTCCAGCGCCTGTTCCAGTACCCGAATATTGAACTGCAATTGCGACAGCTCGCGATGGATGTACAGGCTGCTGTCGTCCAGGTTCGGGATGACGATGGCCTGTGCCACCGGTACGGGTAGCACTTCAGGGACGGGCAGCACTTCGATGCTTGGCTCAACCACCGGCTGAGCCTCCTGGACGGCGATCTGAACAGCTGCTTCGGTGAGTCCTTCGGTATTCATGGGTGTTCCTGATAGGGACTATTGCCCTTTTAACAGTTGAGCAGCACGAACGGCGAAATAAGTAAGAATGCCGTCAGCACCTGCACGTTTAAAAGCGGTAAGGGACTCAAGAATCACACCCTCACTCAACCAGCCATTCTGGATCGCGGCCATGTGCATCGCGTACTCACCGCTGACCTGATAGACGAAGGTCGGTACCTTGAATTCGTCTTTGACCCGGTACAGGATGTCCAGGTACGGCATACCCGGCTTGACCATCACCATATCAGCCCCTTCAGACAAGTCGGCCGCGACTTCGTGCAGCGCCTCGTTGCTGTTGGCCGGGTCCATTTGATAGGACGCCTTGTTGGCTTTACCCAGGTTCAGCGCCGACCCTACCGCATCGCGGAACGGCCCGTAGTAGGCGCTGGCATATTTCGCCGAGTACGCCATGATCCGCACATTCACGTGATCGGCAAGCTCAAGGGCTTCGCGGATCGCCTGAATGCGACCGTCCATCATGTCAGAAGGCGCAACTACTTGCGCGCCGGCAGCCGCATGGGACAGCGCTTGTTTAACCAGCGCATCGACGGTGATGTCGTTCTGCACATAGCCATCTGCGTCGAGAATGCCATCTTGACCGTGCGTGGTAAACGGATCGAGGGCAACGTCGGTAATCACACCCAACTCAGGGAAACGATCACGCAGCGCGCGAGTGGCTCGCTGAGCAATCCCCTCAGGGTTCCAGGCTTCAGCACCATCAAGGGACTTTTTCTCGGGCGCGGTCACCGGAAACAACGCCAACGCCGGAATGCCCAGCGCCACCCACTGCTCAGCTTCCTGCAACAACAAGTCGATGCTCAGACGCTCAACGCCCGGCATCGACGAAATCGTTTCACGACGGTTTTCACCATCGAGAACAAAAACCGGAAGGATCAGGTCGTCGACGGTCAATACGTTTTCACGGACCAGGCGACGGGAGAAATCATCACGACGATTACGGCGCAAACGGGTAAGAGGAAACAAGCGGTTGGCGGGGGTAAAGCTCACGGCAAGACTCCATAGCCCGCGCAGGCGGGCAAGCGTGACAGTTATAAGCCACCATTATGACCAATGTATGACATCTATGCGCAACGTGCGACGGTAGGACGCAACCATTGTCTCCGTAGGAATTCTTCACGTCGAGACACATATCCACACTTTCCTGAATGTCTTCTAAGCGTTAGGCTGCGCGTTCATTTCGCCAGCACCCAGACAATGCTCCAACAATTTTTGCAGGACTTTGGCTACTTTGCCCTTTTCCTTGGAACCTTTTTTGAAGGTGAGACGATCCTTGTCCTCGCCGGCTTTCTTGCGTTCCGAGGTTACATGGATATCAACATGGTCGTGGTCGTGGCCTTCCTTGGAAGCTACGCCGGTGATCAGCTTTGGTATTTCCTGGGGCGTAAGCACGGCCGCAAGTTGCTGGCACGCAAACCGCGCTGGCAGTTATTGGGTGACAAGGCCCTGGAGCAAATTCGCAAACACCCGGATATCTGGGTGCTGAGTTTTCGCTTCGTCTATGGGCTGCGTACCGTGATGCCGGTGGCGATTGGCCTGTCCGGTTATCCGCCTGGGCGCTACCTGCTGCTCAATGGCCTGGGTGCCGGTGTCTGGGCCGCGGCACTGGGTGCGGCCGCTTATCACTTTGGCGCACTACTCGAAGGTCTGCTGGGTAACGTCAAAAAATATGAGCTTTGGGTGCTGGGCGCCCTGCTATTGCTTGGCGGCGTTCTGTGGCTACGTAGACGAATCAAAGCCGCACGCATTGCCAAAGAGCTGGAAATGACGTCCGCCAAAGTCGTCACCGTTGACGTCAAGAGTCAGCCAAACGAATGAAATGTCCGCGAGCGCAATACAGCCCCATTGCGCTCAGCAGCACGTAAGTCAGCAAGGTCACCCAGCCCAGCGGACTCACGGCCCAAAGCCCCAGCGCCTGCGCAAGCCCCATTAACGGCACGTTCAGCACCAGACGGGCGCACTCCAGCTTGATCGCCCCAGGCCGGTTCTCCAGCGCCACGCCGAGCACAAACAAACCAAGCGTGACCCAGACCCAGCCGAGCACCAGTGCCGGCGGGGCCAAGCTGTCGCCCACCCCCATCAGGTAGCTGCCCAACGCAGCATGGATAGCGAACTGCGCGGCGATGTAGACCTGCTGCGAACGGCTTAACGGCACCTCGAATTTGCGAAACTGGCTCAGGTCTGCCTTGCCCAGCGGGTACTTGGTCGCGACATCCGCCGGGCGCCAGCCGGTGCGCATAAACCAGATCCGCAGCGCATCCCACAGGCTCTCGGTACGCCGTGCGTCGGCGGCAAGTTGGGCGTAAAACTGCACGTTTGCCCATAATGGATTCCAGCTCGCCAGTGGCGTGGTGACACCGAAAATCGTTGGATCACTGTCCAGCTCTTCCTGGAAAGAACCCAATAATCTGTCCCAGACAATGAACACTCCGCCGTAGTTGCGATCCATGTAAACAGGGTTCTGCGCATGGTGAACACGATGATTGGACGGGGTCACGAACACCCATTCGAACCAGCCCAGCTTGGGAATGTGGCGGGTGTGCACCCAGAACTGATACAACAAATTGAGCGCCGCGACGCTGACGAACACCAGCAAGGGCACGCCCAGCACTGCCATCGGCAGGTAGAAAATCCAACTGAGCAGAAAGCCGGTGCTGGTCTGACGCAGAGCCGTGGAGAGGTTGTACTCCTCACTCTGGTGATGGACTGAATGCGCCGCCCACAATACGTTGCGCTCGTGCCCCATGCGGTGCAGCCAGTAGTAACAGAAGTCATAGAGCACGAACGCAAACACCCACACCCATGGGCTGTCGGGCGAAAGCTGCTGCAGCGACAGATGCTCAAGGGCAAACGCGTAGGTCAGCACGCCGACGCCCTTGGTCAGCAAGCCGCTGGTAGTCGACAGCACGCCCGTGCTCAGGCTGTTGATCGAATCGGACAAGCGATACGTATTAACCTTGCGCCAACGATCAGCCAACAGCTCCACGGCAATCAGCACAAAGAAGAACGGCACGGCATACAGAATCAAATTCATGGGGTTGCCACTCAGGAGGCCTCTTGCCAAAGATTAGGCCCGGATTGGCCAAAACCCTATGGCAGCGAATGACAAATTAGTGGACATTTAACGACATTCTTGTCACAGCCTTTAAAGAAACGGCCAGCGTGCGAATCAGCCGATTCAGCGCCATGAACAGGAGCAAAAACGCGATGCAAAAGAGAGTGGCAGTGATTCTTTCCGGCTGCGGCGTCCAGGACGGAGCGGAGATCCATGAGAGCGTCCTCACCCTGCTGCGCCTGGACCAACGCGGCGTCGAGGTTCAATGTTTTGCCCCTGATATTGCGCAACACGATGTGATCAACCATCTGACCGGCGAAAAAATGTCCGAGTCGCGCAACGTCCTGATCGAGTCTGCACGTATTGCCCGTGGCGCGATCAAGGATATTCGCGAGGCCAATGCAGAGGATTTTGATGCGCTGATCATGCCGGGTGGATTTGGCGTGGCGAAAAACCTGTCCAATTTCGCCTTCGAAGGCGTCCATTGCAGCCTGCAGCCTGAGCTTCTGACGCTGGCCGAAGCCTTTGCCGAATCAGGGAAACCCATAGGGTTGATCTGCATTTCCCCCGTGCTGGCCGCGAAAATCTATGGCCCGGGCGTAACCTGCACCATCGGCAACGACCCGGACACCGCCAAGGCCATCTGCAAAATGGGCGGCATCCACAAAGAGTGTGCAGTTGACGAGATTGTCGAGGACACCGCACGCAAACTGGTCAGCACCCCGGCCTACATGACGGCCCAGTCGATCAGCGAAGCGGCAGCCGGGATCAACAAACTGGTGGATCGGGTGATTGAGTTGACGCAGGAAAACGACGATTAACGGTGAAAACCGTCCAATCCTGATTTAAGGATATTCCCGCGTCAGCCGCGTCAGAATCCGGTCCAGCGCATTGGCGAACGCTTGTTTTTCACGGTCGCCATGGGGCGCTGGGCCACCGCTCATCTGCCCCTGATCACGCAGGTCAGTGAACAGGTTTCGCACCGCCAGACGATCCCCCATGTTCTGCGGGTCGAACTCGCGGCCCCGAGGGTCGAGTGCCGCAACGCTTTTTTTGATCAGCCGATCCGCCAACGGCACATCGCTGCAAATCACCAGTTCGCCCGGCACGGCATGCTCGACCAGGTAATCATCCGCCGCGTCTGGCCCGCTGGACACCACGATCAATTTGACGCACGCGTACGTCGGTTTGACCTGGCTTTGCCCAGCCACCAGCAATACCTCGAAATGACGCTTCAAAGCGAACTTGATGACTTGGTCTTTAGCTGCCCGGGGGCAAGCGTCGGCATCGATCCAGACGCGCATACAGTTTTCCTAGACCGCCGGAATGCGGCGTTTCTCAGCCAAACGGCTACGGCCATACAACACGGCAATCGCTAACAAGGCAACTGCCTGTGCTGACAGCGAGTACGCGTCGGCATGAATACCCAGCCAATCGAACTCGAAGAACGGCACCGGACGCGTGCCGAAGATTCCGGCCTCTTGCAACGCCTTGACACCATGCCCGGCAAACACCACCGACAACCCGCACAGCAGCCCTGCGTTGATGCTGAAAAACAGCGCCAGTGGCAGCTTGGCCGAACCGCGCAAAATCACCCAAGCCAGACCGACCAACAACACCAGCGCCGTCGCGCCACCGGCCAGCACGGCGTTATGACCCGCTGGACCGGCCTGCAGCCACAGGGTTTCGTAGAACAGGATGACCTCGAACAACTCGCGATAGACCGAGAAGAAGGCAAGGATTGCGAAGCCAAAACGGCCACCACCGCCCACCAGGCTGCTCTTGATGTAATCCTGCCAGGCGGCGGCATGACGGCGGTCGTGCATCCATACCCCGAGCCACAACACCATGACGCTGGCAAACAATGCCGTGGCACCTTCAAGCAATTCACGCTGAGCGCCGCTGACATCAATCACATACGCGGCCACCGCCCACGTCGCGAGACCCGCGAGCAGGGCCAGCCCCCAACCCATGTTGACGCTGCGTACCGCCGACTCCTGGCCAGTGTTGCGCAGGAACGCCAGAATCGCCGCCAGCACCAGAATCGCTTCCAGACCTTCGCGCAGCAGAATCAGCAGACCCGAGATATAGCTCAGCGACAGACTCAGGCCATCGCTGCCGAGCAGATCCGCCGATTGTTTGAGCAGGGCTTTAGCCGCTTCCAGCTTCTGCGCTGCCTGCGCTACCGGCAGGCCATCCTGCAACGACTGACGGTAAGCCATCAGGGATTTTTCAGTGGCCTTGCGAACGTTGGGGTCGACGTTGTCCAGCGAGCTTTCAACCAGCTCAAACCCTTCCAGATAGGCCGCGACCGACAGGTCATACGCTTGCTCGTGATCGCCTGCACGGTACGCCGCCAGGCTCCTGTCCAGCGTCATGCGGGTGTATTCGAGCAGTTGCCCAGGGCCACGTTGTGCTTGCGGCGGCTGGGCGCGCTGGGCACGGAAGGTCGCGGCAACCTCAACACCTTGAGCCGCACTCACTTCTGCCGGCGTTTGCCGGGCCAGATCGGCCAAATTGAATACCGTGCCTTTGGCCGCAGCGGGATCAGCCGTGAAACTGGCGATATAGGTCGCCACGTCCCAACGCTGACGGTCGTCCAGTTGGTCGGCGAACGCGGGCATGTCCGTGCCTTGCACGCCCAGGCCCAGCGTGTTGTAAACGTCATACAGACTTAAGTGGTCGAGCCGGGCCTTGTTACGCAGATTGGCGGGCGGCGGCGTCAAACCAATCCCGGCCGGGCCATCACCTGCCCCGGCGTCACCATGGCACACCGAGCAATGCTGGGCGTATAGCGGCGCACCGCGGGCAGGATCGGGGGTGATTGCCGGGGCTTGGCTGACTTCGTACGTCACCGCCAGCTTCGCCGCCAGTAGTCGAGCCTGGCGCGCTACAGCCGCGCCCTCTTGATGCTCGCTCACGGCCTCGCGCAAGCTGCCAACGCCCTGCTCCAGCTCCGTGCGCTCCGCACGGGCAGGCAACGTGACAATCAAACCCTGCAAGACGGTCAGAAATTCCAACTGTTCGCGGTATTCAGATTCATCGATGACCTTTCCATCAGCAACGGTCGCGGGATAGTCCGCACCTATATAACCCAGCATGTGTAACGCCTGAGCGGCGCCATCAACAGGGTTAGCCAGCAACTCGAAGCTGCACAGGACAAACACGGGCAGCATCAGCCAAGCCCAAAAACGGGAGGGGAAAGACATCAAGGAATCCCAAATAAGAATGCGTTGTATTACATTGTATCAATATTTCTCGTTCGCATGCAGCTACGTTTGGGATGGACGGTGCGACACCGCGCCGCACAGCCTCCTGAGCATGTCTGTGGGTGCGATGGTCTGTTCGCGAACGAGACTGCGCGCGCCCAACGCGCAATCTCTGCGGGAGCGAATTCATTCTCGATGACGGCAAGTCAGGCATCGACGATTTGAATCAAGCGGTACCGCGATGGATCGTGGCCAGAAATGCCGCTGCACCGACGAACAATCCAGCAAAGGTCCGGTTCATCCGGCGCTGCTGCTTAGGCGTGCGCAGCAGGCGCAACACTCGCGAAGCCAGCCCGGTATAACCGGCCATCACCGTCAGGTCGACCGCAACCATAGTGGCGCAGATGATCAGGTATTGGGCGAGGAGCGGCTGATGCGGGTCGATGAATTGCGGCAGGATCGCCAGCATGAACACCAGGGCCTTGGGGTTGCTGATATTCACCAGAAAGCCGCGCATGACCAGGCTCAAGGGCCGACCAATCGGGCGTACGGCGGCGTCATCGGCCATGTCGCTGGGCAGCGCGCGCCATTGTTTGATGGCCAGATAGACCAGATAGAGTACGCCAAACCATTTGATCAGGCTGAAGGCCAGTGCGGACGCTGCAAGGACTGCACCCACACCCGCCGCAACAATCGCAATCTGCAACACCAGCGCCAATTGCAGGCCCAGCACGTTCCAGTAACCGCGCCAGAAACCGTATTGCAACCCGCACGACATGGAGGCGATAGCGCCAGCCCCTGGAGACAGGCTGATAACCCAGCAGGCGGCAAAAAATGCCAGCCACGTTTCAAGCAACATCACACACCTCAGGCAAGACCGGAATGCCTTCTAAGCTAATGTTTGCGCCGAAAAATGACTATTTATTTTTAAGGCCTGCGTGCCAATGCACAACAGGCACGCGCATTGATCAGGACAAGGCTTCCAGCTCGGCCTGCATGCCTTCAAGCAGCTCGAGGGCTTCCATCCAGGCTTCTTCAAGCTCGGCTTCACGCACCTTCAGCTTGGCTTGATCGGCCAACAGGTCCCGCAGCTTGTCTTTGTTCGCCGCCTCGTAATTCGCACTGTCGGCCAATGCGGCTTCGACCTTGGTCAGCTTTTCATGCAACGTGCCGAGGTCGCGCTCAAGCTTGTCAGCCTCACGCTTGTGCGGTGCCAGCTGTTGACGCAAAGCAGCAGCCTGTTGGCGCTGGGCTTTCTTGTCGGTTTTATCGGCATTGACCGGCGTGTTGCTAACCGGTGCATTGCGCAGACGGTAGTCCACCAGCCAGCGCGCGTAATCTTCCAGGTCGCCATCGAAGGTCTGCACCAGCCCATCGGCCACCAACAAAAAATCGTCGGTGGTGCTTTTGAGCAAATGCCGGTCGTGGGAAACCACCAATACCGCGCCACTGAATTCCTGGAGGGCCATGGTCAAAGCCAGGCGCATTTCCAGATCCAGGTGGTTGGTCGGTTCGTCGAGCAGCAACAGGTTTGGCTTGCCCCAAGCGATCAAGGCCAACGCCAGACGCGCTTTTTCGCCGCCGGAGAAATTCAGTACCGGCTCGTCCAGACGCGGACCGCGGAAGTCGAAACCACCGAGGAAGTCGCGCAAGGTTTGCTCGCGCTCGGTCGGCGCAATACGTTGCAGGTGTAACAGCGGGCTGGCTTTGGAGTCGAGGGAGTCCAGCTGATGTTGAGCGAAGTAGCCAACGATCAGGTTTTCGCCACGCACCAATCGCCCGCTCAACGGCTCAAGCTCGCCCGCGAGGTTTTTGATCAGCGTCGATTTACCCGCCCCGTTAGGACCGAGCAAACCGATTCGCGCACCCGGCGTAAGCTGTAATTTGACCTTTTCCAGTACGGCCCTTTCGCCGTAGCCCAAACGCGCATCCGAAAGATCGAGCAGCGGGCTGGAAATTTTATCGGACTCACGGAAGGTAAAGTCGAACGGCGAATCGACGTGCGCCGCGGACAACTCTTCCATGCGCTCAAGGGCTTTGATCCGACTTTGAGCCTGACGGGCCTTGGTCGCCTGAGCCTTGAAGCGTGCAATGAATTTCTCCATGTGCGCGCGCTGCACTTGTTGCTTGTCGTAGGCTTGCTGCTGCTGGGCCAGACGCTCGGCACGGGCGCGCTCGAAGGCGCTGTAGCCCCCGCGGTAAAGAATGATTTTTTTCTGCTCGACGTGAGCGATGTGATCCACCACCGCATCAAGGAAATCCCTGTCGTGGGAGATCAGCAACAGGGTGCCGGTATAGCCCTTAAGCCAGTCTTCGAGCCAAAGAATGGCGTCGAGGTCCAAGTGGTTGGTCGGCTCATCGAGCAGCAACAGGTCCGACGGGCACATCAGCGCCTGCGCCAGGTTCAGACGCATCCGCCAGCCACCGGAGAAATCTCCGACCTGACGTTCTGTCTGTTCATTGGTAAAGCCCAGCCCGGCAAGCAACTTTCGCGCTCGTGCATCGGCAGTGTAGCCGTCGGCACTGTCCAGCTCGGCATGCAAGCGCGCTTGGGCGGCGCCATCATGCGCGGCTTCGGCGGCTGCCAGATCGCTCTGTACCTGGCGCAGGCGCAAGTCGCCGTCCAGAACATAGTCCACGGCCAGGCGATCGAGCGTGTCGACCTCCTGGCGCATGTGAGCAATGCGCCAATCGGCAGGCACAAGGCAATCGCCGCCGTCCGGGGTCAGTTCACCCCGCAGCAAAGCGAACAGGCTCGATTTGCCGGCGCCATTGGCGCCGATCAGGCCGGCTTTATGGCCGGGGTGCAGGGTCAGCTCAGCGTCTTCTAGCAGACGTTGCGGGCCACGCTGTAAAGTCAGGTTTTGAAGTCGAATCATAATGGCGGCGGAGTCTACCAGCTTCGTCCGAAACAAGTAGATGACTATGCCTTCTGATCTGTGGAGTTTCACCCTCATTCTTTATACCCGCCCGGGTGTGGAAAAGGCATGCCTGCGCCTGCAAGCCAGCGGGGCCAACGTCTGCACCCTGCTGTGTGGTGCCTGGCTGGGGCAACGTGGAGTGGCTTGCACCGCCGACCGTTTGCGGGAAATCAGACAATTGGCCACGCCCTGGCACGATGAAGTGGTGCAACCACTCAGGGCATTACGCATCCGTTGGCGAGCAGCGGCGGTCAATGACGTCGAGTGGGGGAAGTTGCGCGAGCAGGTAAAGGGGCTGGAACTGGAGGCCGAGCGCGAATTGCTTTCGCGGCTTGAAGCACTGACGCAGGACTGGTCAGCAGGGACAACGAAGGATCTGATGGCGTGGCTGGAAGGTCTTGCTGGCGACGCTGCCCCCCAGAACCTCGACGCGCTGCACGTGCTGCGCGTCGAGGCGAACCAGCCTTAGGAAGCGCTGACAGGTGTGACGTTGCCAGTAGCTGGCGCTGCTGCAGGGGCAACGGCAGTCGGCGTGGTCGACGCTGACGGCGTTGCAGGTTTTGCAACAGGCTTGGCGGCTGGTTTCACTGCAGCAGGCTTGGCAACCACTTTGGCGGGAGCCCTGGCAGCTGGCGCTTTAGCCAGAGCAGGTTTGGCTGCCGGCTTGGCGGCGACCGCTTTAACAGGTGCCTTGACCGCAGGTTTGACGACCGGCTTGGCAGCAGGTTTAGCAGCGGTTGCAGCAACCGTTTTTTTCGCGGCAGGTTTGGCGGCAGCTTTTACGGCTGGCTTGGCGGCTACGACGGGCGCTTTAACAGCGGGTTTGGCAGGCGCCTTGACCGGAGCTTTTGCTGCCGCTTTTACAGGAGCCTTCGCGGCGGCTGTTTTAGCCGGAGCTTTGGCGGCTGCAGGTGCAGAGGCTTTTACGGCTACCGGTTTTGCATCACGCAGGCTCAAGGTTTTACCCACGGCCTCTTTGACACGACCAATGCCCTGAGCCAGCTTCAGGCTCTCTTGAGCATCGCGCTTGAGCTGCAGAATGTAAGTGCGGGTTTCGGACTGACGAGATTTCAGCGCATCGAGCAGCTCTTCAAGTTCAGACACACCCTGCTTGGCTTTGGCTTGCGCCTTGGCTTTACCGGCGGTAGCGGCATCCTGCAGTTTGATACGGGATTTGTGCAGTTTTTCTTGAGCTTTACCGCGTTGCTTTTCCAATTTGGCGAGCAATTTTTCAGCATCAGCCATCGCTTGGGAACAAGCAGTTTCAAGATGTTCGAGCAGGCTGCTCGAGAGCTGTTGGAGCAAATGCAATGGGGTGTTTACTGGCTTCTTTTGGGCCGACATGACTGACCTCCTGGCTGGCTTGATTGCGGCTCATACTAGACCTCTGCCTGCACCGCCGCTAGGCCATGTTGACAGTAACAATGGCCGTGCGGTTCACGACGGGATGAAAGTTGGTAGAGGAGCGTGTGACAACCTCATGAAATTCCTTTCATACCGAGCAACACCTTAGCGATTGCACTGGCATAATTGCCCTCTTCCCAGGCTGGAGAGCACCATGTCGCGTTACGTATTAATGTCTCTGTTTCTCTTGCTACCACTCGCTCACGCTGCTGAAACTGCCACCCCTGCCAATGACCATGACCTGGCCTACAGTCTGGGCGCGAGCCTTGGCGAGCGCCTGCGCCAGGAGGTTCCGAACCTGCAGCTTCCGGCACTGATCGAAGGACTGCAGCGGGCCTATGAAGGCAAGCCGCTCGCGCTTAAAGATGAACGCATTGAACAGATACTCAGAGACCATGATGCCTCCATGGCGCAGGCAGAAGACAGTCCGCCACCAGAGCCGCAAAGCGAAATTGCGATGAGTTCCGAGCAACGCTTCCTGGACAGCGAAAAAGCCAAGCCGGGCGTTCGTGTCTTGGAGGACGGGATTCTGCTGACAGAGCTGACACCTGGCAACGGTCCAAAACCGACGACTTCGGACCGAGTGCAAGTGCGCTATGTAGGTCGGTTGCCGGATGGGACCATCTTCGATCAAAACAGCCAACCGCAATGGTTCCGCCTTGATAGCGTGATTGCTGGCTGGACCAGCGCATTGCAAGGCATGCCGGTAGGTGCGAAATGGCGGCTGGTCATTCCTTCCGCGCAAGCCTATGGCGCAGAGGGCGCCGGGGATCTGATTGATCCTTACACGCCGCTGGTGTTCGATATTGAGCTATTGGGTGTCGCTCCGTAAGAGCGGGGTATCAGAAACCGGGGCGCAGGGCGCGCGCCCGGTAATGTCGAGACTTCAGGCTTGGGCCACGTCTTTTATTTCATGGGATGTGTGCAGCACTTCGATCAGGCAGTCTTCGAGTTCGAAGCGTTCATGCAGTAGACCGCCCAGCTTCTTGAGCTCAACGGCAACGACTTCGCCATCGGTACAATCGCCTTTGTCGCAGCGATCATTGAACGCCAACGCCACTTCAGTGATGACATCCAGGCGCGGATAAATCTTTTCGGCCAACTCAAGGCCACGCTCATCGCCGAAGGCCTTGGCCTCATTGGTCAGCTGTTCGTAGACCTCGAAATGCCCCGCTGAAACGTAATCGACCAGAATTTCGCAGAATTTCTGCAATGATACGCGGTCATCCGCCAACGCCTCGGGCGTCCCGCCGAGAGCACCGTAGGCTCGAACCAGCTCGTGACGCTCCTGCAACCAGCGATCGATCAGCAGATTGACCCCGCCCCAACGCTCCTGAGCATTCTGACAACTTTCCAACATGATGATCTCTCTTCCCTTCAGGGTCATGCTGCTCTGTACCCGCCTCCAGACGTTCTAATAAATCTCGATGACAGAGACGGGTCTGATAAAGCCAGGTAGGCAGCATATTTCCAATGACGCGTGCGGCCAAGATTATGCCCGCACGCCAACCCCATCAAGGTACGCAGGAGATAAAGTTCATACAAGCGTTTAATATTTACCCGTATTTCAGGCTTCCTGTGCATCGTTCGCGCCGACGCCGACGCGCTGAAACAACGGGTAAGCCGCAAAAAAAATCATGCCGGCGAACGCCAAAAGGCTCCATTCGGCAACGCTCATACCCAGCAGCGACCAATGGATTTCAGTACAGCCGGCGGCGCATTCAAATGCCTGCGCAAGGAACAGGGGCATCGCCTCCTGCGAAGCGTTCTGCGCTTGCAGGCAGGCCGCCACGTCGCCCCGAAGCGGGCTTTGCAGTAAGACCTGGCTCCCCGCCGCCACCGCCCCCGAAAGGGCGCAGAGCAAGGCGATAAACGAGTACATCCGCCAACCGGCCTTATCAGGCGAATGTACAACCGCGACCAGGCAGACGACACCGAAAGTGATCAAAAAGGCGCGCTGCAGGATACACAGCGAGCAGGGCCGAAGCCCTACGCCATACTCCAGATATAACGCTACGCAAGTGACAAACACACTGGCAATAAATGCCAAGAGGAACAGAGAACGCGAGCGGGCCAGGTGCATGGCTAATCCGTAACAGAGTGCGAGGGCCATTACGGTAGAGGAAAGCGCATAACCCTTTCAAGGCGAGGGCATAGCGATACTTCTGCAATGATGTAGGCATGTGCCGACGCAGTTGAACGGAATAAATACCGCTCTCTGCAAGATCATTCCTGCGCCCTACTGGGCGGCAGGACGCCTCCTACAAAATGGGGCGGACACACCCAACCAGCCTAGGCCCGACCCACTGCCGGAAGCGGACGAGCCAGCAAACGCTCGTCAAGCATGCCCAAACCTTCTTGAAACAGCTGATTACTGCGCTCGGTCTCCCCCAGTTGCGCCAACAAGCGAGCCAGTTCGGCGCAAGCCTCTGGGTTACGCTGCTGGCCGAGACTGCTTTCCAGATAGTCCCGCGCCTTGCCCCACAGACTGCTTTGCAGGCACAGACGACCCAGCGTCAATAACAGGCTTGGATCATTAGGGTGACTTTTGAGCCAACCTTCAGCTGTTTGCAGTTGTCGCGCGGGATCGCGGCCCCGCAACAATCCGTAAAGACGGGCCAGATGACTGTTGTAGTCGCGTTTGAGTGCTGTACGCAGCACCTCTTCCGCCTCGGCATCGGCGCCCAGTTGGCGTAATTGCTCGGCATAGGCCAAGACCAGCGGCGGCTCCTGACGTTGTGCCGACGTGAGCTGTTGCCAGGCTTTGTTGAGCGACTGCAGACCCGCTTCGCCTTCCTCCCCGCGTTGCGCTGCAAGGGAGAGATTCTCACCCCAGGCACGGCGCTCAAGCTCCGCCAGCTCAGACGGCGGCAGCACTTTGTCCTTGCGCAGCTCGGGCATCAGTCGAATCAGTGCCGACCAATCCCCTCGCTGCTGATACAAACGCTGTAACTGGCGCAACACCTGGGCGTTATGCGGATGGCGGTCATGCATCGCTTGCAAGGTCACCAGTGCACCCTCGATGTCACTACGATCCTGCTGCAACTGCGCATGACTCAACGCAATCGCCAGCTCGGCTTGCGGCTGGCGCTCCAGCGCTCTCTCAAGCAGGTTGTCACAGTCCTCGTAACGGCCCAGTTCATTTGCCGCGCGTGCAGCGCCCAGGTAATACAACAGCGGCTGACGCTCAGCTTCGGCGGCACGCTGGAGGTGGCGCTGGGCACTGGCCCAACGGCCCTCGGCGAGGTCCATCTGACCTTGCTCGATCGCCAGTTGCACACGACGGCTGCGGTTATACCGCGACCACGGATTGACCACCCCACCCGATGCTGTCAGCAGATTGAACAAAGCCCGCAGCAGGAAAACCACCAGCCAGATCACCACCAGCAGCGCCAGCGTTGCCCACAGGCTCGATTCGTAACGGAAGTTTTGGTACGCGATCAACACGTAGCCTGAGTGCTCGGAGATAGCCACGCCAATCAACGCCGCGACAACAATCACCCCGAACAGGATCAGGTAGGCACGCTTCATGGACGGGCCTCCTGCTTGGCAGGTGCGGCAGGCTGCTCGACAGACGCATGACGACGCTCAAGGTAAGCCTGCACGGCGCTCAGGCTTTGCGCTAGATCGGGTGTCATCACCGATACCGGCTGAGTAATCAGGGCTTGAATGCGCTCGTCCAGGAACTTGCTTTGCGGGTTGTCCTGATTGAAATTACCGAGCAGCACACTGCGCGCTTCAGTCAGGGCCTGGGTATACACCTGCGGCTCGCCATTGAGGGCTGCCCACTGAGCTTGCTCCAGCGCCAGGGTCAAGGCCAGTCGAACCTGTGTCAGGCTCTGTCCTGCCAACAGTGGACGAATGTTCTTGTCCGCATTGAAGTCAATACGAATGTAGTGCGAGATTTTATCCCACCACTGCACCCAACGACTGGAGGTGTCACTGTCGGAGGTCAATCCCAGCAACGACCCGCCCTTGTCTTCATATTCGGGCGCCAACGCATTGAGCTGTGCGGCCTGATCACGCAAGGCCGCCAATTGCAGAAACAGGCCGGTGCGATCAGGTTGCTCCACGCTGCGCAACGCAGCCAGGCTTTTAGCCAACTGCTCGCGTGCGGCAAAGGAACCCGGGTCATCCTGTTCGCGAAGGATTTCATCCGCACCCTGCACCAGCGCCTGAGCACTGTTGATGTCTTGCAGCGCCGACAAGCGCAAACTCGCCAGACGTACCAGATGCTCGGCCTCGGCCAGTCGCCAGTCTTTTCGGCTGGCACCCAGCACGGTTTCCAGGCGCTGGCTCAGGCGCTGCTGATCGCCCTGAAGCTGGGCGACCAGCCGCCGACGATTTTCCAGTTCATCCGCTGCAGGCAACTGTGCAAGACGCATCGCCAACTGGAGCTCGTTCTCTTTGAGCGTCTGAGTCTGCGCGCCAATATCCTGCAATTGCCCCGACTGTTGCTGATGGCCCGCCAGCAGAATGCGCACCTGCCAGACACCCCACCCACCAGCAGCAACACCCGCAGCCCCCAGCAGTAACGCTAAAATCACCAAGCTATTGCCACGGCGCTTTGAAGGCTCGGTCGACATTGGCGCAGGCGCTTCAAGCCGCGGTTCAAGATTCTCTTTAGGCAAGACTGTTTCGCTCACGTATCCATCCTTTGCATTAGGGCGCAGTCACATCAATGACGACTCTATTCTGAAAGAGTTCGCCTTTGCTACGTCTAGAGGGCGGGCCCGGGGTGTTCCCGTAACGCCGCCAGCAAAGCCGCGGCATTAGCGCCACGACAATCAACAACTGTCCGGGCCCCGGCGGCATGCGCCAACTCGGCAACCCGGGGGCTCGGTACGAACAGCGGTAACCGGGCCACATCAGGCCAGGCATTGCCCGCCAATTCACGCAGGTGTTCAAACCCCTGCCCACTGCTGACCACCAGGCCGTTCAAGCGTTCCGCTGCGATGCGTCGTGGCAACTCCGAAACTGCATAATGCGGCAGATTACGTCGGTACAACGGCAGATAGTCGACACTAGCACCTAGATCGCGTAACCGCTCGGCCAGCAACTCCCGGCCACCTTCCCCACGCAGAATCAATACGCGCGCTCCCGGCAGCGCCAGCGCTTGCTGCAACTGCGGCAGCGCAAGCAAGGCTTCGCTGTCGTCGGCGCGCGCGGGATAAGTGACGTCCAGGCCATAGTCTTCAAGAATCTGCGCGGTCGCCGCGCCAACGCTGAACCATTGCTGTATCGGCGGTTGCGGCCAGAGCTCGTCGATCAACGCCAAACCCAGACGTGCGGCCGGCTTGCTGACCACGATCACCACGCGGTAAAGGTCCAGATCGAAAATGATCGAGCGCTGCGCCGGCGTAATCGCCAGCGGCTCGATGTCCAGCAACGGCAGGCTACTGCTATAAATGCCGGCCTCGGCCAGCACTGTCGCCAGCGCTGCCGATTCCTGCGCAGGACGGGTCAACAGCAGGCGCCAACCGGTCACTCTTCGCCTGCCTCGCCATACACCGCTTGCAGAATGGCTTGCGCGCCCTGGGCCAGCAACGCTTCAGCGACCTGCACACCCAGTGCCTGAGCCTCGGATTGCGGGCCTCGGGCTTCAGCGTTGAGCAGCAGACCTCCCGCAGGGTCGCCCACCAAACCACGCAACCAGACCTGCCCGCCTTCAAGTACGGCGTAACAGGCAATAGGAACCTGGCAACCGCCATTCAGGTGTTTGTTCAAGGCGCGCTCGGCGGTAACCCGCACAGCCGTGTCGGCATGATGCAGCGGTGCGAGCAAGGCATGAATTTCAGTGTCCGCGCTACGGCATTCGATGCCAACCGCACCCTGGCCACCAGCGGGCAAGCTGTCGTTGACGCTGATTGCCGAGGTGATGCGGTTTTCGAAACCAAGACGAATCAAACCGGCGGCGGCAAGGATGATCGCGTCGTACTCGCCGGCATCCAGTTTCGCCAGTCGGGTATTGACGTTACCCCGCAAGAAACGGATTTCCAGATCAGGTCGACGCGACAGTAATTGGGCCTGGCGACGCAGGCTCGACGTGCCGACGATGCTGCCCGCAGGCAACTGATCCAGGCTGGAGAACGTGTTGGACACAAAAGCGTCGCGTGGGTCTTCACGCTCGCAGATGCAGAACAAGCCAAGGCTTGGGGGGAAGTCCATGGGCACGTCTTTCATCGAGTGCACCGCGATGTCGGCTTCATGCTCAAGCAGGGCCGTTTCCAGCTCTTTGACGAACAAACCCTTGCCGCCAATTTTGGACAACGGCGAGTCGAGCAGTTTGTCGCCACGACTGACCATGGGCACCAGCGTCACGACCAGCCCTGGATGAAACTGCTCCAGACGGGCTTTAACGTATTCGGCCTGCCACAGGGCCAACGCACTTTTGCGGGTAGCAATGCGGATTTCGCGAGAGGACATGGGTAAATCCGTACTTGATAGATTTGACGGATAATAACAGCTCAGCCATTACCTCAGTAGGAGCGCGCTTGCCCGCGATGGCATCTGCAGGATCAACATTTAGGCACTCAACAAACCGCTACGGCCGGCAAGCGCACTCCTGCAAGGGCTTGCCCGCGCCGTTTTACAACTGTTGCATCATCTTGCGCACTCCGGCCACATGCCGACGGCTGACGATCAACGCATCACCATTGAGGCCCTTGAGAAACAGCTGGAAATGGCCCAAAGGCGTACGTTGCAAGCGCTCGATGCGATCACGGGCGACCAGTGCATTACGGTGGATACGCACGAAACGATCACCGAACTCATCTTCCAACGCCTTGAGTGGCTCGTCCAGCAGCACCTCGCCGCCTTCATGGCGCAGGGTCACGTACTTATGATCCGCGATGAAATAAATCACTTGGTTGAGCGGAATCAGTTCAATGCCTTTGCGGGTTCGCGCACTGATATGGCTCCGCGGGCCAGTGCCGCTTTCGGCTGCTGGCCGGGTCAATGCCGCCAGCTGCACCCGATTGGGTCGTTCGGCTTTTTTCAAAGCTTCGAGCAAATACTCGGCACGCACCGGTTTGACCAGATAACCCAAGGCGCTAACCTTAAAGGCATCCAGGGCAAACTCGTCATGGGCGGTGCAAAACACCACCGCGGGCGGCGTCTCGCGCTCGCACAATCGAGCGGCGACTTGCAGACCATCCAGGCCGGGCATACGGATATCGAGTAACACGACATCAGGCTTGAGACTGTCGATCAACGCCAAGGCTTCTTCACCATTGGTGGCGCTGGGTTCGAGGACCCGATAGCCCTCGAGTTCGCTGACCAGGCGGCTTAGTCGCTCGCGGGCCAGGGGTTCGTCATCAACGATCAGGACATTCATATTGCTTTGGCTTCCTGCGTAAGTCTCGCACAAGGATAGCGTAGACAGGTGAAGTGACGACCGTCACGGCGCTCCACGCTCAGACTGGCGCGGGGACCAAAAAGTGCCGCAATGCGTGCACCAATGTTTACCAGCGCCTGATGAGTACCGTTAGAAGTCTGCCTTTTGGCGACTTCGTCATAGGGATTGCTGACACACAATATGAACTCTCCCTTTTTATAGGTTGCTTCAACCCTTACTACGCCGCCTTCGACCCGAGGAGCAATCCCGTAGATCAAGGCGTTTTCAAGCAGTGGTTGTAAGGTTAGCTGTGGAATCGGCAAGTCGTCTGGAATTGCACTCACTGCCCACTCCAACTGTAGACGTTCGCCAAGACGATATTGCTCAATTGATAAATAACGTTTCGCCAACTCCAGCTCATCATGCCATGTCACCAAACTCCCCGGCTTGGCAAGACTGGCACGAAACAGGTCGGAAAGATCCAGCACCGCGTGCTCGGCCTTGACCGGATCGCTGGCCACCAGACTAGCAATACTGTTGAGCGTATTGAACAGAAAGTGCGGGCGAATGCGCGCCTGAAGCGATTCGATCCTGGCCCCCAATTCGGCCTGTTGCTGTTTGCGCCACTGACTCTGCAGATAAAAGTAACGCAGCATCAACGCAGACATAATCAAGGCAATCAACGAATACCGTAGATAACGCTCGACCATTGCGCCAACTGAAGCCGATCCATCCAGCTCACAATAGTCGGTCACCGCCGTGCACAGCAGGGTCAAGCCAACCACCAGCACGCAACACAAAAGACCTGCGACACCCGCACGCAGGCGCGCCAGCCAAGGCCGAAGCCCGCACAGCAAGGCTGCCGAGAGCAGCACGATCCATTGTACAAACAGCGAAATCAACGCCAGTCGCACCCAATCGAACATCGGGTACATGGGCTCGACCAACACCAGCACCATCACTAATAGTTCGGCCAGCACCACAAGCACCAATAATGCCTGAGGCAGGCACAGTTCGGGCAAGAAGAACTCTTTGCCGGGCGCTGGCGCTGCACCCGGGTTCAAACGGTTATTTCGCATTGGACCAGTCTCTGCGTCACGGGACCCAGCGGCAAGCCGGTCAAGGATAAAATAACAGCAACCCTGTTATTATCGCTGCGCCCATTTCAAAATCGGCCACGCCATATTTTTTTAAACAGCAGCCTGCAGACTAACGAGCGAACCCATGAGCACCGACAAGACCAATCAGTCCTGGGGCGGCCGCTTCAGTGAACCCGTCGACGCGTTCGTCGCCCGCTTCACCGCCTCCGTCACCTTCGATCAACGCCTCTATCGCCACGACATCCTGGGCTCCATCGCCCACGCGACCATGTTGGCCCACGTCGGCGTGTTGACCGACGCCGAGCGCGACACCATCATCGACGGCCTGAAAACCATTCAGTCCGAGATCGAAGCCGGCAATTTTGACTGGCGTATCGACCTGGAAGATGTGCACATGAACATCGAAGCGCGTCTGACCGACCGCATCGGTATCACCGGCAAAAAACTGCACACCGGACGTAGCCGTAACGACCAGGTCGCGACCGATATCCGCCTGTGGTTGCGCGACGAAATCGATGTGATCCTGGCCGAAATCACCCGCCTGCAAGAAGGTCTTCTGGGGCAAGCCGAGCGTGAAGCCGAGACCATCATGCCCGGCTTCACCCACCTGCAAACCGCACAGCCGGTGACCTTCGGCCACCATATGCTGGCCTGGTTCGAAATGCTCAGCCGTGACTACGAGCGTCTGGTCGACTGCCGCAAGCGCCTCAATCGCTTGCCATTGGGCAGCGCGGCGCTGGCCGGCACCACCTACCCGATTGATCGCGAACTGACCTGCACGCTGCTGGGCTTCGATGCTGTCGGCGGCAACTCGCTGGACAGCGTCTCCGATCGTGACTTCGCCATCGAGTTCTGCGCTGCGGCCAGCGTGGCGATGATGCACCTGTCGCGCTTCTCGGAAGAGTTGGTGCTGTGGACCAGCGCGCAGTTCCAATTCATTGATCTGCCTGATCGCTTCTGCACCGGCAGCTCGATCATGCCGCAAAAGAAAAACCCCGATGTGCCTGAACTGGTGCGCGGCAAAAGCGGCCGGGTCTTTGGTGCATTGATGGGCCTGCTGACTTTGATGAAGGGCCAGCCACTGGCCTACAACAAGGACAACCAGGAAGACAAGGAACCCTTGTTCGACGCCGCCGACACCCTGCGCGACTCACTGCGTGCGTTTGCCGACATGATCCCGGCGATCAAACCCAAGCACGCGATAATGCGTGAAGCGGCTTTGCGTGGCTTCTCCACCGCTACCGACCTTGCGGACTACCTGGTCCGTCGCGGCCTGCCGTTCCGTGATTGCCACGAAATCGTTGGGCATGCGGTGAAATACGGCGTGGAAAGCGGCAAGGACCTGGCCGAGATGAGCCTGGAAGAACTGCGCCGGTTCAGCGACCAGATCGATCAGGACGTGTTCGCGGTGCTGACCCTCGAAGGCTCGGTCAACGCCCGCAACCACATCGGCGGCACGGCTCCCGCCCAGGTCAAAGCGGCCGTGGTGCGTGGCAAGGCGCTGCTGGCAACCCGCTAAAATAAAAGCCTGCAGGAGCGCGGAGTTGCAAGCGCGCTCCTACACAGCCTTCTTTTTTCAGGAACATTTATGACCGATCAAATTGACAACAACGACGATGACGAAGAATTCGCTGAATCGACCCTGACTCAGGCCATCGAAAACCAGATCGAAAGCGACAATCCACCCGCTGCCAAAGCCACGTTCAACAAACTCACCCTGGTGGGTTACGAGCGTGCAGAAATCCTCCAGCTTATGGCCCACGTGCTGGCGGTTGAAATTGATGCGTTGCTTGAAGAGGACCGTCCTTTCAATACTGAGTGGTACGAACAGGCACTTCGCGCCCTGCCAGAGCTGCCGCCCGAAGCCAAATGACGACCGGCCAGAGATACATAGGCAAAAAAGCTACAGCCTGACTACACTGCAAAGGCCCCGCTGCCGCATAACCTCCGGGGCTGTCACGCCAAGCCGGCTTTATGGGTCCTCAAGAGCTCAATAAGCGCAGAACAGCTCGTTCCTGTGCCTTGACTCGAGACACTCCACAGACCTGCTGCCGCGTATTACTGGAAATGTCTGGAGTGCCTATGTCGTATACCCCTGATTTGGTTGCCGAACTGGAAATCCTCGCACTGTTCAATCTGGGCAATACCCTTGAGGGCCTGAAAGTCCATCACGTAGCCGCTCCCGCCGCGATTGCAGCAGTACAGCGACTCTTCGAAAAAGGGCTGATCACCCAACCCGATGGCGGTTATCTGACCAGTCTAGGGCTCGAAGCTGCCGAGCATACCCAATCGCTGTTGACCATCCTGAATGTAACCGAAACGGCCTGAAACGCTGCCTGGCTCGCGGGAGGTTTGGTTCTCCCTCATAACCAATTCGCGAGCCCTTCCTCATGCTCTTCATTTTCCCCGAAGTGCACTCGTTCAAATTTTGACGTCAAAATAAATAATCAGCTTAAAAGTACCTGATCACAGGCTGTAAACTGCTCATCGCCCTGAGCCCTCCTTTCGAGCCTCGCCCGCCGGTTATTTGCGATGACGCGTACGTATGAAATTCGTCCCGACCTGGATGAGGGGATCGACCGCAAGGTCCTCAACCAGTTGCGCGCCCGCTTTCTGACCCTCAACGATGGGCGGCTCGGCCGTGCAATGGAAGGTCTGTCAACCCGGCAACAGGCCGTGTTGACGCTGCTGCCGCTGTTCTTTCACGTCAATCACCCGCTGCTACCCGGTTACGTTTCCGGCAGCACGCCTGCCGGGGTGACGAGCTATGAACCTGATACCCTGGCACTGGCCGAAGCCCAACGACTGACCCGATCGTTCTCCTACAAGCCGCGCCACGGCAATCCGCCGCAGCCGATCCACGGCCTGTTCCTGATGGGCAGCCTTGGCACGTTGGCCCAGGCCGAGCAAAGCGACATGGATGTCTGGGTCTGTCACGACTCCGAGCTGGGCGAGGACGCGCTCACCGAACTGCGCAAAAAATGCCAGGCACTGGAAGCGTGGGCAGCGACCCAGGGCGCTGAAGCACACTTCTTTCTGATCGATCCAAAACGCTTCACCCTCGGTGAGCGCGACGCCCAACTCAGCTCGGAAGATTGCGGCACCACCCAGCACTATCTGCTGCTGGACGAGTTCTATCGCACCGCGATCTGGCTGGCAGGCCGCACACCCTTATGGTGGCTGGTGCCGGTCTACGACGAACAGCGGTACAGCGAGTACGTCCACACGCTGCTGTCCAAGCGCTTCATCCGGGCCGAAGAGATGCTCGACCTCGGTCATATGGCGCACATTCCACCTGGGGAGTTCATTGGCGCAGGCCTGTGGCAACTGTTTAAAGGCATTGAGTCGCCTTACAAGTCGGTGCTCAAACTGTTGCTGATCGAGGTCTATGCCAGCGAACATCCGCACGGGCAGTGTCTGAGTTTGCGCTTCAAACAGGCGGTCTTCGCCAACAAGCTCGACCTCGACGAGCTGGACCCGTACATGGTTGTGTACCGACGCATAGAAGAGTACCTCAACGCCCGGAACGAACCGGAGCGTCTGGAACTGGTGCGGCGCAGCCTGTATTTGAAGGTCAACAAAAAGCTCACCGGCTCCGCACGCCAGCGTACCTCCCGTTGGCAGCACGTGCTGCTGGAGCGACTGGCCAAGGAATGGGGCTGGGACGAACGCCACCTGGCGCTGCTCGACAGTCGCAGCCAGTGGAAAGTCCGACAGGTCACCACTGAACGCCGCGCGCTGGTCAACGAGCTCAATTACAGCTACCGGTTTCTCACTCAGTTTGCCCGCACGCAACGGGCGGTCAGCGTGATCAACAAGCGCGACCTGAACGTGCTCGGCCGTCGTTTGTATGCCGCCTTCGAGCGCAAGGCCGGCAAGGTCGAGTTCATCAATCCGGGCATCGCCCCGGACCTGGCCGAAGACACACTGACACTGGTGCATTCGCCCAATCGCCGCGAGCCGGGAAAAACCCAGTGGGGCTTGTTTAACGGCAGCCTTGGCGCGCAGGAATGGGAGCATTTTTCACCGATCAAGCGCAGCCGGGAACTGCTTGAACTGCTGGTCTGGTGCCATCGCAACAACGTGATCGACACCACCACGCGCCTGGCGCTGCACCCAGGCAGCAGTGATTTGACCGAATTTGAGTTATTCAACCTGATCGGCAGCCTGCAGCAGGCCATAGAAATGCCCCTCGCCAGTGTCAGCGAAGAATCGCTGTTGCGCCCCAGCGTGCCCAGCGAAGTGCTGTTACTGATCAACGTCGGCATCGATCCGCTCAAACATCACCGGGACCTGAATATCCTGATGACCACCGAACGCACCGACTCGCTGAGCTATGCCGGCGTTCGGGAAAATCTGGTGCTGACCCTCGACCAGATCACCCTCAACAGCTGGAATGAAATACTGGTCAGCCGTTACGACGGGCCCCATGCGCTACTCGACTGCCTGAGCGAATTCCTCAGCAACCTGCCCGAAGGCCCGGAGCAACCGCATGTGCGCGTGCGCTGCTTCTGCCATAACCGCGCGACAGCCATTGCCCAGCGGGTCGAAGAGTTGGTCCACACCGCCCAATTGCTGCTCACCCGACGCCTCAATCACCGTTACCTGATCCAGGTTCAGCAGCACTACCACGTATTGGAAATGGTGCCCGGACACGTCAATCACGTGGCATTGCCCAGCTTGCCAGCGCTGCTTGATTACTTGAGCGAGGAGTTACCGAGCTACAGCCCGTTGCACCTGGACACGAACGCACTGGATGAGCATGACCTGACGCTGATCCTGCCCCATGGCCAGCCGGAATGCATTCAGGTGTTTTACCGGATCAACGAACCCCACGCAGACCTCTATGTGCTCGATGAGCACAACGCGTTATGGCATCAGCGTTTGCCGTACCACGATGAATCAAGCCTGCTGGTGCCGCTGCAACGCTTCTTCCAGTCGCTGGTGTATCGACGTGGCGCCCTGCTGCCGCTGGACAATCCGCTGAAGCCGTCCTCGCTGGAAACCCTGTACTACCAGGTGCTGCCCACCGGCGCAGGCCGCGCCCGGCGAGTAGAGCCCCGCGTGACGCCCGCCATCCCACTCGAAAAGCCGTTCTATGACGTGCAGGCAATCATTGACGAAGCGGCGCCAGGACAGGTGAATGTCACCTTGTACTGCAACCACCGAGAGTTTTCCGAACTGGAATATGGTGAGCAGTTATTCGCCGTGGTCGCCCAACAGATTCTCGAACAACGCAGCGAAACCGAGCGCTATCGCTGCTACATCACCGACCTTGATCTGTCCGGTTTACTGGGCGATGTATGCGGGCAAAGCATTCTGTTTCTACGCTACAAAGCGGATCTGGAAAGAGCGCTGAATAGCGCAATGGATGCAGCCTGAGCTGCGACCGCAGGGCAGGCACTCTACGTGTAGACGCGCGCTTGCCCGCGATCAGGGGCCTTACTGGTTGTACTCACCCGCCGCTTCCGGCTGATATTCCACTTCCAGCAACGTCAGCTTCAGCGTCTTGCCGCCGGGCGCGGGCCAGTCGATGTGTTGACCAACCTGCAAGCCCAGCAGTGCACAGCCGACCGGCGCCAGCACCGACACCGTGCCTTCGGCGCCTGCATCTTGCGGGTAGACCAGCGTCAGGTGGTAATCCTTGCCACTGCTTTCTTCGCGGCAATGCACACGTGAGTTCATGGTCACGACACCGGCAGGCACTTCTTCGTGACCGACCACTTGTTCGGCGCGATCCAACTCGGCTTGAAGCGCTTCAATGCCCGGCGTGCCCTCATCCAGGCTGTCGAGGAGACGCTCAAGACGTTGCACGTCGAGTCGGGTGAGGATGATTGAAGGTGCGGTGCTCATGATCCTGACAGGCTCCTTTTATTCTGCCTGATAAAAGCAAAACCCCGCCGATTCGGGCGGGGTTTTGACGGGCCTCAAGCAAATGAGGCATGCCCGGACACTATCACAGCCTAATAAATACACAAGCCGGCGAGGTTTAGCGGACAGCCACTCACGTTCGAGTGAGGCCTAGCCTGCGCTGCTCGGCCTCCGCGCAAATCTGCCGGCGCCGGTGATCATCAGCCGAGCGCCATTCGCGAATAGCTTCGACTGGACGCCAGCAACCCAGGCAAACCTTTTGCTCATCGAGCCGGCACACGCTGATGCAGGGCGACGGCACTGCCGGGCTGACATTGCTGAACAAGGGTTTCGCCGGTTTGACCGGCGCGGAAGCGGTGCTGTCGGCCACTGTCAGATCTCGTCGAACTCAAGTTCGACGCCGGCCTGATCCAGAGTGATGCGTGCGAGCATTTCGCTGAGCAACTCATCACTGGAGTCGCACACCCAACGCTTCTCCTCTTCGTCGTAGTCGAAATGGAAACCACCGGAACGCGCGGCCAGCCATAGCTGACGCAACGGTTCCTGGCGGCTGAAAATAAGCTGGGTCCCATTTTCAAACTTCACGCTCAGCACGCCGGCCGAGTTTTCCAGGTCCAGATCCAGATCGCTCTCATCGAAAATATCCTCCAGCGCTTGCTGGGTGGCATCGACCAAATCGTGAAAGCGGGCTTCAGTCAAACTCATTACGGGAACCTCAAAAAAGTGTCTACCGGTGACGCAGCGCCGCAAGATACGGTCGCATTCGGACAAATGCAAAGCATACCCGCCCAACAGCAGGCGGCAATGTCGATAATGCATCATCGCGCCGGGACAAATCATCAGGGCCTTGCCCGGAGCCCCGCCGGACGGGTAGGCGGCCGCATAGGCAAGGCGCTGGGTGGCCGGTATACTCGTGCGCAATTAATGCTTTTACAAAGGATTTCGCCATGAAGCGCCTGATCTCTTCCCTTGCTGCGCTCCTCGCGGTCGCTTGCCTCGTCTCTGCCTGTGGTCAGAAAGGGCCGCTGTACCTGCCCGACGACAGCAAATCCCCTGAAGACCAAGCAAAATCATCGCAATCGCAATCGCATAAGCACTCTACTTACTAGGGAACACCCATGGACGCCTTCAACTACCGCGACGGTGAACTGTTCGCGGAGGCTGTAGCGTTGTCTGCCATTGCCGAGCGTTTCGGCACGCCGACCTACGTCTACTCCCGCGCGCACATCGAAGCGCAATACCGTGCCTATGCCGATGCACTGGACGGTATGCCGCACCTTGTGTGCTTTGCGGTAAAAGCCAACTCCAACCTGGCTGTACTCAATGTCCTGGCGCGTTTAGGCGCTGGTTTCGACATCGTGTCCCGGGGTGAGCTGGAACGCGTGCTGGCCGCTGGCGGCGAACCCGGAAAAATCGTGTTCTCCGGCGTCGGCAAGACTCGCGAAGACATGCGTCGCGCCCTGGAAGTCGGCGTGCACTGCTTCAACGTCGAATCAACCGACGAGCTGGAGCGCCTGCAAGTGGTGGCCGCAGAGCTGGGCGTACGCGCGCCGATCTCCCTGCGCGTCAACCCGGATGTCGATGCGGGCACCCACCCGTACATCTCCACCGGGCTCAAAGAAAACAAGTTCGGCATCGCCATCGCCGACGCCGAAGACGTGTACATCCGAGCCGCGCAACTGCCGAACCTGGATATAGTCGGCGTCGATTGCCATATCGGCTCGCAACTGACCAGCCTGCCGCCGTTCCTTGATGCACTGGATCGCTTGCTGGCGCTGGTCGATCGCCTTGGCGATTGCGGCATTCACTTGCGCCATCTGGATCTTGGCGGCGGTTTGGGCGTGCGTTATCGCGACGAAGAACCCCCGCTGGCCAGCGACTACATCAAGGCTGTGCGTGAGCGTCTTGACGGTCGTGACCTGGCACTGGTGTTCGAGCCCGGTCGCTTCATCGTAGCCAATGCCGGCGTGCTCCTGACCCAGGTTGAATACCTCAAGCACACCGAACACAAAGATTTCGCCATCGTCGATGCGGCGATGAACGACCTGATTCGTCCAGCGTTGTATCAGGCCTGGATGGACGTGAGCGCCGTTCGCCCACGCGACGGCCAGCCACGCACTTACGACATCGTCGGACCGATCTGCGAAACCGGTGACTTCCTGGCCAAGGAGCGCCAACTGGTGCTGGCCGAGGGTGATTTGCTGGCGGTGCATTCGGCTGGGGCTTATGGTTTCGTCATGAGTTCCAACTACAACACCCGCGGCCGCGCCGCCGAAGTATTGGTCGATGGCGCCGAAGCGTTCGAAGTGCGCCGCCGCGAGACTGTGGCAGAGCTGTTTGCTGGCGAAAGCCTGCTGCCGGAGTAACCCCATGCTGCTGCGTTTTACCAAGATGCATGGTTTGGGCAACGACTTCATGGTTCTGGACCTGGTCAGCCAGCACGCGCACATTTTGCCCAAGCACGCCAAACAATGGGGTGATCGCCACACCGGGATCGGCTTCGACCAACTGCTGCTGGTCGAAGCGCCGAGCAACCCGGAGGTCGATTTCCGTTACCGGATTTTCAATTCCGACGGCTCCGAGGTCGAGCAGTGCGGCAACGGCGCGCGCTGCTTTGCCCGCTTCGTGCTGGACAAACGCCTGACCACCAAGCGCCAGATTCGCGTGGAAACCAAAAGCGGCATCATCGAACTGGACATACGCAGCGACGGCCAGATCAGCGTCAACATGGGCCCTCCACGCCTGATTCCAGAAGAGATTCCGTTTCAGGCCGACGAACAGGCGCCGAGCTATCCCGTCGAAGTCGATGGCCAAATCATTGAGCTTGCCGCAGTATCGATGGGCAATCCACACGCAGTTTTGCGTGTCGAAGACATCAATAATGCGCCCGTGCATGAGCTTGGGCCGAAGCTGGAGCATCACCCGCGCTTCCCGGCCCGGGTCAATGTCGGCTTCTTGCATGTGGTTGATCGCCAACGCGCGCAACTGCGCGTCTGGGAGCGTGGTGCAGGGGAAACCCAGGCCTGCGGTACCGGCGCTTGCGCGGCGGCGGTGGCTGCCATCAGTCAGGGCTGGATGGATTCGCCCCTGTTGATCGACCTGCCTGGCGGGCGCTTGTCCATTGAGTGGGAAGGCCCAGGCCATCCCGTGATGATGACGGGTCCTGCAGTGCGGGTTTACGAAGGACAGGTTCGTCTATGAGTGAGCAAATCCGATGACCGATCAGCCTCAGATTTCAGCCGAAAAGCCCAGCGAAGCACCTGCCGACAACGCAGCGCCAGCCCTTGAGGCGGAGGCTATCGCCGCTTACTTGCGTCATCACCCGGAGTTCTTTGTTGAACACGAAGAGCTCCTGCCAGCCTTGCGCATCCCGCACCAGCGCGGCGATACCGTATCGCTGGTCGAGCGCCAGCTCAAACTGTTGCGCGACCGCAATATCGAGATGCGCCACCGCCTTTCGCAACTGATGGACGTGGCGCGCGACAATGATCGACTGTTCGACAAGACCCGTCGCCTGATCCTCGCGTTGATGGACGCCAGTAGCCTGGAAGAAGTGGTCATCGCCGTGGAAGACAGCCTCCGCGAAGAGTTTCAGGTGCCCTTCGTCAGCCTCATTCTGTTCAGCGACAACCCCATGCCCGTAGGCCGCTGGGTCAGCAGTGCCGACGCGCAGAAAGCCATCGGTGGCCTGATCTCGGGCGACAAGACTGTCTGCGGCGCACTGCGCGAGCACGAGCTGACCTTTTTGTTCGGCCGCGAACAAGGCGAACAAATCGGCTCAACCGCCGTCGTTGCCCTGATTCATCAAGGCCTGCATGGCGTTCTGGCCATCGGCAGCCGCGATCCGCAGTACTACAAAAGCTCCGTCGGCACGCTGTTTCTCAGCTATATCGCAGAAGTATTGGGCCGGGTGTTGCCGCGCTTCACCCAGTCACTACGCTCGGTTCGCTGACCATGGAAAGTCAACTTGACGCTTACTGCACGCACCTGCGCAGTGAGCGCCAAGTGTCCTCCCATACCTTGGAAGCCTACCGCCGTGACCTGGGCAAAGTCCTCGCGTTTTGCGAAAAACAGCAGCTAAGCAGTTGGTCGGCGCTGGATATTCAGCACCTGCGCAGCCTGATCGCCCGTCTGCATCAGCAAGGCCAGTCTTCGCGCAGCCTGGCGCGCCTGTTGTCAGCGGTTCGCGGCCTATACCGTTACTTGAACCGCGAAGGCCTGTGCGATCACGATCCAGCCAACGGTTTGTCGCCACCCAAGGGCGAGCGCCGCCTGCCGAAGACCCTTGATGCCGATCGCGCCCTGCAATTGCTCGACGGCGCGGTCGAGGACGACTTTCTGGCTCGTCGCGATCAAGCGATCCTGGAACTGTTCTACTCGTCGGGCCTGCGCCTGTCGGAACTGACCGGGCTCAATCTCGAACAACTCGATTTGAGTGACGGATTGATTCAAGTACTCGGCAAAGGCAGCAAGACCCGCGTTTTGCCAGTGGGCAAGAAGGCTCGTGAAGCCCTGGAAATATGGTTGCCGTTGCGCGCACTGGCCAATCCGGAGGACGATGCGGTATTCATCGGCCAGCAAGGGCGTCGCCTGGGTCCCCGGGCAATTCAGCTACGCGTGAAAGCGGCGGGCGAACGCGAACTGGGGCAAAATCTGCATCCACACATGCTTCGCCATTCGTTTGCCAGCCACTTGCTCGAGTCTTCACAGGATCTACGCGCGGTGCAGGAACTGCTCGGCCACGCCGACATCACCACCACGCAGATCTATACGCATCTGGACTTCCAGCATCTGGCCACGGTTTACGACAGCGCCCATCCCAGGGCCAAACGCAGCAAGGGCACCGATCATGATTAAACTGATTACCTTCGACCTCGATGACACCCTGTGGGACACCGCGCCGGTGATTGTCAGCGCCGAAGCCGTGCTGCGTGACTGGCTGGCCGAACACGCGCCGAATCTCGGCCCGGTGCCGGTGGAGCATCTGTGGGCCATACGCGCACGACTGGTCGAGGCCGACCCCACGCTCAAGCACCGAATCAGCGCGCTGCGTCGACGCGTGCTGTTTCATGCGCTGGAGGATGCTGGCTACGCACATGCCCACGCGCAGGAATTGGCCGACAAAAGCTTCGAAGTCTTCCTGCACGCACGGCATCAAATCGAGATATTCCCCGAGGCTCAGCCGACGCTGGAAATTCTCGCCAAAACCTACACCCTGGGGGTTGTGACTAACGGCAATGCCGACATCCGCCGCCTGGGGTTGGCTGATTATTTCGCGTTCGCCCTGTGTGCCGAAGAGCTGGGCATCGGCAAACCCGACCCGGCCCCGTTCCTTGAAGCGCTGAAGCGCGGCAAGGTCGATGCCAGCGCAGCCGTGCACATCGGCGACCACCCCGGCGACGATATCGCAGGGGCGCAGCAGGTTGGGTTTCGCGCCATCTGGTTCAATCCCACAGGCAAAGCTTGGGAAGCCGACAGGCAGCCTGACGCCGAGATTCAAAGCCTGATGCAATTGCCGGAATTGTTGGCGAGTTGGGGCTGAGAGCAATTTTCAGACAAGAAAAAGCCCGCGGCGACAGCGGGCTTTTTTTTGTTCGATAAACGACCGTTTAGATAGGTCGGCTACCGTACTTGTTGTCAGGCTTCTTCGGCGGATCGGCAACGACGTTGGGCTCCACCTCGACAACCTTGCCGCCTTTGGAGAGGAACTCTTCCATCGCACGGGCCAGAGCGTCGCGCTCTTTGTTCTTGGCTTCTACGCTCGGCAGTTCATCCACCGAGACAGCGGCCTTGGCTTTACCCTTGGTGGGAGTGACCGAGGCTTCGATGCTGTCATCAGCGTCGGCGCCATCGTCTTCGGCAGCAGCAGCGAGCTCCTCACCGTCCTCTTCACCTTCCAGATCGTCTACCATTTCATCGTTGTCATCGTCGCTCATGTTCTACCTCATGACTTGCGAAAGCAGATTAGTTATAGCCCAGCTACGCCCACTGTCGAAGGCTGCCGGAAAAAAATCAACGACCGCTGAAAATCAGTGGTCATGCCTCATCACCGTACAAGGTGGCGAGGACTCTGCGAGCACCGCTAACGTCACGATGCTCACCCAGATAAACACCTTGCCAGGTGCCCAGCGCCAATCGCCCCGCCGTGACCGGCAAACTCAACTGGCAGCCAAGCAAACTGGCCTTGAAGTGCGCCGGCAGGTCATCGGGGCCTTCGTCGTCATGTTCATATACGTCCATACCCTGGGGCACCAGACGATTGAAAAAACGCTCGAAATCACGACGCACAGCCGGGTCGGCATTCTCGTTGATGGTCAACGAGGCCGAGGTATGCTGTAGCCACAGATGCAATAGACCGATCCGACAAGTGCGCAGCTCAGGCAGGCCTGCCAGTATCTCGTCGGTTACCAGATGAAACCCGCGAGGCTTTGCTCGCAGAGTAATCAGCGTCTGTTGCCACATACAGTTCTCCACGCTTCGGCGCGCATTCTAACGCGCTGGAAGAAAAAACAAAGCGCGTAATAGACCACCTTTTGTGTAAGCCGCCGCCCAAAAGCAAATAACCCTCTCTATCCTGTGTGTATCGACAAACTTCAGACAAAAAAATGCCCGGTCGCCCGGGCAATTTTTGTGTGTCGACTTACAGGTTGTAGCCACGTTCGTTGTGCAGCGCAAGGTCGAGGCCGACAGCTTCTTCCTCGTCAGTCACACGCAGACCCATGACCATGTCCAGGACCTTGAGAATGACGTAGGTCACAATCGCGGTGTAGATGATCGTGAAGCCTACGCCTTTGCACTGGATCCAGACCTGTGCCGCAATGTCGGTGGTTGCCGCATTGAAGCCACCCATCGAAGGTGCAGCGAATACACCGGTCAGGATCGCGCCGAGGATACCGCCGATACCGTGCACACCGAAAGCGTCCAGGGAGTCGTCATAGCCCAGCTTGCGTTTCAGGGTTGTAGCGCAGAAAAAGCAGACCACGCCAGCAGCCAGGCCGATCACCAGGGAGCCCATTGGCCCAACAGTACCGGCGGCAGGGGTAATGGCAACCAGACCGGCAACTACACCCGAAGCGATGCCCAGAGCACTTGGCTTACCGTGGGTCAGCCATTCAGCGAACATCCAGCCCAGTGCGGCAGCAGCGGTCGCAATCTGGGTCACGAGCATTGCCATACCGGCAGTGCCGTTGGCCGCAGCAGCGGAGCCGGCGTTGAAGCCGAACCAACCTACCCAAAGCATTGCCGCGCCGATCAGGGTGTAACCCAGATTGTGCGGAGCCATTGGGGTGGTCGGAAAGCCTTTACGTTTGCCCAGTACCAGACAGGCAACCAGGCCCGCTACACCGGCGTTGATGTGAACCACGGTGCCGCCAGCGAAGTCGAGAACGCCCCAATCACCCAACAGTGCGCCCGGACCACTCCAGACCATGTGCGCGATTGGCGCATAGACCAGCGTGAACCAGATACCCATGAAGACCAGCATGGCGGAGAATTTCATCCGTTCAGCGAATGCTCCGACGATCAACGCCGGGGTGATGATGGCGAAGGTCATCTGGTAGATGACGAACACCGCTTCAGGGAACAGCGCTGCCGGGCCAGTGATGCTCGATGGCGTCACGCCAGCGAGGAATGCCTTGCCCAGGCTGCCGAAGATGGAATTGAAGTTGACGACGCCCACCTCCATCCCCGTCGTATCGAATGCAATGCTGTAGCCGTAGATGACCCACAGAATACTGATCAGACCGGTAATCGCGAAGCACTGCATCATTACAGAAAGAATGTTTTTCGACCGAACCATACCGCCGTAGAACAGCGCCAGGCCGGGAATGGTCATGAACAGCACCAACGCCGTCGAGGTCATCATCCAGGAAGTGTCGCCGGAATTGAGGACAGGCGCAGCCACTGGGTCTGCCGCCATGGCCAGACCAGGGATTACAAGGGACAACAGGGCTCCTAGCCCTGCGAATTGACGCAGAGTCATATTGTTTTACTCCTGGGGCGTTGGGGTTGGCGGCTTAGATTGCGTCGGTATCGGTTTCGCCGGTACGGATGCGAATGGCCTGTTCCAGATTGACCACGAAGATCTTGCCGTCACCGATTTTGCCGGTGTTGGCAGCCTTGGTTATTGCCTCGATCACTCGATCAAGATCCTTGTCATCGATCGCAACATCGATTTTCACCTTGGGCAGGAAGTCGACTACGTATTCCGCCCCGCGATACAGCTCGGTGTGACCCTTTTGCCGACCGAAGCCTTTGACTTCAGTGACGGTGATGCCCTGCACGCCGATCTCCGACAGTGACTCGCGCACGTCATCCAATTTAAACGGCTTGATGATGGCAGTGACTAGCTTCATGAAACTTTCTCCCGAATTGGTGGACTTGCCCCAGGAAAACAAACCCGACTCAAGTCTAAGCGCAGTGCCTGGCTTTGTAACGTGTCGGTCGCCTTAACAGCCCCGATCAACCCCAGAAAACCGCTTCTGACGAAACACTTCCCCGCTTCGCCTGCCGCACTGCAATCGTCACAGCGACTGCATCAGTGCATGGGTCATATGCCACTAAGCAGAAAGCTTGCCATCTCGTGAATTCTCATTGAATACAGGGCCTTGGCCAACAATCACTTTCCCAGCCACCGATTGCGGTGATCAGGACGCACAACAACAGTGCGCATGCGCCCGTCCCCATGCGCGAAAAGCGTGCAGAAGGGGCGATCTGAATTGACTATAGATGCTGCGTGATATACTGCCGCCCATCTGTTTCCGGAACTCTGACCATGCTCGCGCCCAAAGCCTTCCTCGACGCCCTGAGTGGCCACGCCTCTCGCTTGTTCAACGGCGAAACGCCTGTCCCGCGCAACGAATTCGAAACCCAGTTCAAAGCCCTGCTGCAAAGCGGCTTCAGCAAGCTTGATTTAGTGAGCCGCGAAGAGTTCGACAGCCAGATGACCGTCCTCGCCCGCACCCGTGCCCGCCTTGAAGCGCTGGAAGCCAAAGTGACCGAGATGGAAGCGAAACTGACGCCACCGGCAGAGTAACAACCGCGCGACTTCTGGACGCTCACCGTCCAATCCCGGTGGGAGCGAATTCATTCGCGAAAAAAACTACGCGTCCCGATTGCTCCCATACAGGGCTATCCATTCACACCCTGTATCGATTCCTCGCCCCAGCTTCCCCCCGAATTCCCGCAGGATGCGGTTCTTCAGACATCAAGGAATGATCATGTCTCTCGCCATCGTGCTCAGTCGCGCTCAGGTGGGTGTGGAAGCGCCAGCCGTCACTGTCGAGTGCCATCTGGCCAACGGGCTTCCCGCGCTGACGCTGGTGGGCTTGCCTGAAGGCGCAGTCAGGGAAAGCAAGGATCGGGTCCGCAGTGCCATCCTCAATTCCGGCCTCGAATACCCTGCCCGCAGAATTACCCTCAACCTCGCGCCAGCCGACCTGCCCAAAGACGGTGGGCGTTTCGATCTGGCGATTGCCCTGGGTTTGCTCGCCGCCAGTGGGCAACTGCCTGCTCACGCGTTACAGGATGTCGAATGCCTGGGTGAATTGGCGCTCTCGGGCGCTATAAGGCCGATACAGGGCGTCTTGCCTGCCGCACTGGCTGCTCGTGCCGAGGGCCATACGTTGATCGTGCCCGCGGCCAATGCCGAAGAGGCGTGTCTGGCGTCCGGGTTGCGGGTGATTGCAGTCAATCATCTGCTGGAGCTGGTGGCGCACTTCAATGGCCGGGCCCCGATTGTCCCCTACGAATCCAGCGGCCTGCTGCACCTGAGCAAACCCTATCCAGACTTGAGCGAGGTGCAAGGCCAGACCGCCGCCAAACGCGCATTGCTGGTGGCGGCGGCGGGCGCGCACAATCTGCTTTTCAGTGGGCCTCCCGGCACCGGCAAGACGCTCCTTGCCAGTCGTCTGCCAGGCCTGTTGCCGCCACTGGATGAACATGAAGCCCTGGAGGTCGCCGCAATTCAGTCGGTCGCCAGCCAGAGTCCTCTGACCAGTTGGCCACAGCGACCCTTTCGGCAGCCCCACCATTCCGCCTCAGGTGCCGCGCTGGTGGGTGGCGGCAGTCGTCCGCAACCCGGCGAAATCACCCTTGCCCACCATGGCGTGCTGTTTCTCGATGAGCTGCCCGAGTTTGATCGCAAAGTGCTGGAGGTGCTGCGTGAGCCACTGGAGTCCGGGCACATCGTCATTGCCAGAGCCCGCGACCGGGTACGCTTCCCGGCGCGCTTTCAGTTGGTGGCCGCGATGAACCCCTGCCCTTGCGGCTATCTGGGCGAGCCCAGCGGTCGCTGTCGTTGTTCCACCGAGCAGATTCAGCGCTACCGCAACAAGCTTTCCGGCCCGCTGCTGGATCGCATCGACCTGCACCTGACCGTAGCCCGCGAAGCCACGGCACTCAACCCCACCCCGCAAACCGGCGACGACACCGCCAGCGCCGCCGCCCTCGTGGCCCAGGCCCGCGAGCGGCAACAACGGCGCCAAGGCTGCGCCAACGCCTTTCTCGACCTACCGGGCCTGCGCAAACACTGCTCGCTGTCCAGCGCCGACGAAAACTGGCTGGAAACCGCCTGCGAGCGTTTGACCCTGTCACTCAGGGCCGCACACCGCTTGTTGAAAGTGGCAAGAACGCTGGCTGATCTGGAACAGGTCGATGCGATTGGGCGCAGCCATCTGGCCGAGGCGTTGCAGTATCGGCCGTCGAGTAATTGATGGGGTCACACGCAGAATAAGAGCCGCGAAAAGGCCGGCACAGCCCTCAGGGGCTTGTGAGGCCAACCCTTTTCACGACCAGTGCACAGTCGATTACGCGGCCAAGCTTTTTAGCGAGAAACACTTCACAAAAGCTTGATCGGCAGCAGCGTATCTAAAAGAGGTTTTCGGTGAACGCAAACCTTGTATCACCGAAACCGATTGACCTCTTTGCGCAAATCCGCTGCCAGTTCGTCCAGTTCTTTCGCGGTGATAGCCAGGTGGGAGACGACTTCGCGCTGCTCGCTGTTGGCCATGGCGATGCTCTGCAGGTTGCTGCTAAGCAAGGTAGCGGTGCTGCTTTGTTCTTGGGTGGCGGTGGTGATGGCAGCGAATTGTTCGCCTGCGGAGCGGCTTTTTTCGTCGATCTGGGTCAGGGCGGCTGCGACTTTTGCGTTGAGTGAAAGGCCTTCTTGCATGAGCGCGTTGCCCTGTTCCATGGTGCTGATCGCGTTTCCGGTTTCTTGCTGAATGCTCACGATCATGCCTGAAATCTGGTCGGTCGCCTGACGGGTGCGCAAGGCCAGATTACGCACCTCATCCGCTACCACCGCGAAACCACGGCCTTGTTCGCCGGCACGGGCAGCTTCAATCGCGGCGTTGAGAGCCAGCAGGTTGGTCTGCTCGGCAATCGAGGTGATGACGCCGACGATCCCGCCGATTTCCTGAGAGCGCTGGCCCAAGGTGTCAATCACCGTGGCCGTGCCTTTGAGCGAGGACGCGATCTGCTCAAGAGATGCCGAGGCTTCATCCATTGAGGTGCGGCCAATGCGGGTCTGCTGAGCGTTCTCCTGCGCCAGGCGCTCGGTGCTGCCCATGTTGTCGGCGATGTTCAATGAGGTGGCGCTGAACTCTTCCACGGCGCCAGCCATGCTGGTGATCTCCCCGGACTGCTGCTCCATGCCTTCGTAGGCCCCCCCTGACAAGCCGGACAGCGTCTGAGCGCGGCCACTGACTTCCTGTGCCGCGCTGCGGATGTGCGCGACCATGTTCGACAAGGCTTCACCCATCTGATTGAAGCTGCGCGCCAATTGACCGATTTCATCGTGACTGGAAACATTCAGACGCGCGCTCAGGTCGCCCGCGCCCAGGGCTTCAGCCTGACGAACCAGATCCGACAGTGGTTGCAACTTGCGGCGTAACAGCCAGATCGCCGCGCCGACCGCGATCAGCATGGCCAGCAAGCTGCCGATTGCCAATTGTGTGCCGACGCTCCAGGTCACGGCGCTGATTTCGGTTTTTGGCATGCTCGCAAACACTGCCCACGGGCCGCCCGCAAAGGCCACGGCGACGGTATAGAAATCTTGCGCGCCGTCATTCCAGAAATGACCTGTGCCTGGGCGCTTGACGAAGTCGGCCAACGTTTGCGTTGCCTGATCCAGCGCCTTGACCCCGGCAGGCGCCACCAGCCAGTGATTCTGCTCATCCAGCAGGGCCAGAGAACCCGTCGTGCCGATGCGGAAATTCTTCAGGTTCTCGAATTGGGTATTTTGCGCGCCGGTGTAGTCAAAGCCGACGAACAAGGCGGCAATGATTTTGCCACTGCTGTCACGCACCGGGCTGTACTGAGTCATGTAGTAATGCTCGAACAACAGCGCCCGGCCGACGTACTCCTGACCTGCCATCAGTCGGTCATAGGCCGGGCTCTTGCGATCCAGCAAGGTGCCGATGGCCCGCGAGCCATCTTGCTTGCTCAGCGACGTACTCACACGAATAAAATCATCGCCGCTACGCACGAAAATCGTCGCCACGCCGGCCGTCATTTGCTTGAAGTTGTCGACCTCGGTGAAGTCGTTATTCAGGACGTGGTCCCCCAACAACAGGCTTGGTGCCTGCACGCCCGCAACCGTCACGGGGTTGTCTGCCTGCAGGCTCAGGCCACCGCTAAACCGTTTCTCGAACAACCCACTCAAGCGCTGGGTGCTTTCACGCAGAGTGCTGTGAAACGTATTCAGTTGATCGGCCAGCAAACGTGCTTCGCTGGCCATGTGTTCTTCACGAATCGCGAGATTCGCGGCGTCCAGCGAGCGCAACGCGAATACGGTACTGCTGCTGATGACCACGGCCAGAATTACCGCCAGGGCGAGACCCAACTGCGAGGCGATACGAGCACGGGGTTCAGACATGGAAGCTCCTGGCCGAACAGCGGCATCGTTTTGATTTCGATGCCTTGCTCAGCAAAATTCAAAAATGGGGGTCCGTTGAACCTTTTTTAAAAGTCCGACTTATACGGATTCGGCCGACGTGAACAATACTTGAGCTCTGCACTCGGGGATACTGACGAATAGCCGCTCAAAAGCCTGTGCCAGAGCTGTTTTCACGTCAGTATCTCAACCTTTGGCAAATCCATTGCGCACACCTCGCCTTGAAGAAACTCGCTGAGCCTGCGCAGACGTTCGCCGCCTGGCCGGGTCTTTGGCCACACCAGATAATAGTTTTCGCCGCTGGCCACGGCGGTGCGCCAAGGCAAGCTTAAACGCCCTTGCGCGACGTCCTCGGCGACCATCAACAAGTCCCCCATGGACACGCCATAGCCCCGCGCAGCCGCGATCATGCCAAGCTCCAGAGTGTCGAACACCTGGCCGCCCTTGAGCGAGATCTGCTCCGACAGGCCCATCCGCTGTAGCCAGTTGCGCCAATCGCGACGGTCGGGGGTCGGGTGCAACAGTTCGGCACTGGCCAACCGCGCGACATCCCAGGGCGGGTCCTGGAGCAACGTCGATGCACCCACAGGGATCAGCAGCTCAGGGAACAGGTAGGTGGCTTCCCAATCCGGCGGAAAATGCCCACGGCTGAGCAACACCGCGCAGTCAAACGGCTCCTGAGTGAAATCCACACTGTCGACATCCATCCAGGCGCTGGTCAATTGCACTTCATTACCAACCTGAAGATGGCGAAACCGGCTCAGGCGCGCCAGCAACCAGCGCATGGTCAGGGTCGAGGGTGCCTTCATGCGCAAAATGCCTTCCTCTGCACGCAAGATGCTGCACGCACGCTCCAACGCCGAAAAACCTTCACGCACTCCCGGCAGTAGCAGGCGCGCCGCCTCGGTCAATTGCAGGTTGCGGCCATTGCGCTGAAATAAACGACAGGCAAAGT
Source organism: Pseudomonas sp. GG8 (assembly GCF_052976945.1). NCBI lineage: Bacteria > Pseudomonadati > Pseudomonadota > Gammaproteobacteria > Pseudomonadales > Pseudomonadaceae > Pseudomonas > Pseudomonas sp. GG8. Next base: position 5,334,990 of record NZ_JBRIIP010000001.1, on the reverse strand, counting down.
GATCTTCAAGCGTGCGGATGTGGCGGCTGACGGCACTTTGGGTGATCGACAGCTCCTCGGCAGCGCGGGTGAACGAGCTGTGTCGGGCAGCGGCTTCAAATGCGCGTAGCGCATAAAGGGGAGGAAGACTACGGGACATACACAACATTCCTACGCAATAGTTGCGCTACTTTACCCCCAACGACTACGCTCGATTCAGATGAGTTTTACTCATGCCAATCATCGGATTTATCCCTTTGTGCCCGCCGTGAGAAATGCCGAGAATCAGTTGCTCACAAAGCCCTGTAAGCCGAGCGCCACGCCTATGCAATCCGTCGCCATCCAAGCACCCTGGATCAAAGAGCTAAGGACCATCCTGCGCTTGGCCGGACCGCTGATCGCCTCGCAAATGGCGCATATGCTCATGGTGTTCACTGACACCGTAATGATGGGTCGCCTGGGACCCGATGCCTTGGCCGGTGGCGGGCTGGGCGCGGCCAGCTACAACCTGATTTCGTTCTTCTGCGTAGGCGTTATCGCTGCCGTCGGCACCCTGGTTTCGATCCGTCACGGTGCAGGTGACAACGTAGGCGCCACGCGGCTGACTCAGGCGGGACTCTGGCTGGCGTGGGGCATGGCACTAATCGCGGCCTTGGTGCTGTGGAACCTTGAGCCCGTTTTGCTCAAGCTTGGCCAGAATGAGGCGAACGTGCACATGGCCGGGCAATTCCTGATCACCCTGCCCTTGGCCCTGCCCGGCTTTCTGTCCTTTATGGCCTTGCGGGGCTTCACCAGCGCGTTGGGGCGGGCCGGCCCTGTGATGGTGATCAGTCTGGGCGGCGTGGCGGTGAACTTCGGGCTTAACTATGCACTCATCCATGGCCTGTTTGGCCTGCCGCATCTGGGCCTGATGGGCATCGGTCTGGTCACGGCGGTGGTTGCCAATGGCATGGCGCTGCTCCTGGCCCTGCATATCCGCCAACACCCAGCCTATGCGCCCTATCCCATTCGCCAGGGCCTGATGCGCCCCTCGCTGACTTATTTGCAAGAGCTGTGGCGCCTCGGCTTGCCGATTGGCGGTACCTACGCGGTCGAGGTTGGCCTGTTCACCTTCGCAGCGTTCTGCATGGGCGCGATGGGCAGTACGCAGATGGCCGCACACCAGATCGCCCTACAGTCGGTGTCGATGGCGTTCATGGTGCCCGTGGGGATTTCCTACGCGATGACCATGCGCATCGGCCAACACTACGGCGCGGGCAATCTGCTCCAGGCGCGACTGGCCGGACGCGTCGGCATTGCCTTCGGGGCGTTGATCATGCTCGGTTTCGCGCTGCTGTTCTGGCTGGCACCGTATCAAGTCGTCAGCCTGTTTCTCGACCTCGACAATCCGGCCTACCGCGACGTGATCGATCTAGCCGTGAAACTGTTGGCGATCGCCGCGTGGTTCGAACTGTTCGACGGCACGCAGACGCTGGCCATGGGCGCCATCAGGGGGTTCAAGGACGCCAGGACCACGTTTGTCATCGGCCTCGCCTGTTATTGGCTGGTCGGCGCGCCTGCGGCCTGGGCTTTCGGTTTTTATGCACAGGGCGGCGCGATGGGGGTCTGGTGGGGGTTAGCTCTGGGGCTGGCCTGTGCAGCGCTGGCACTGACAGTGGCATTCGAAAGGAAGACGTCACGCTTGCTGCGTCAGGCGCCAGTGCTTGCGTCGGTCATGAGTTGAGGGCCGAATCAGGTATGTCTACTGAACGTGCGCCTGCCCCACGTTATGGCGCTGTCCATACGTCAGGTACTCAATCAACTCCGTGAATGGCAACGGCTTGCTGATCAGGTAACCCTGAATTTGATCGCAACCAAAACCACGCAACAGCGCCAGTTGTTCCGGGGTTTCCACACCTTCGGCGACCACTTCCAGGCTGAGGTTGTGCGCCAGGTTGATCATGGCATGCACCAGCTTGCGATTTTCTTCGCGCAACTCCATGCCGCCGACAAAGCTTTTGTCGACCTTGAGCAAGGCAATCGGCAGGCTGTTGAGGTGCACGAACGACGAGAAGCCGGTGCCAAAATCGTCCAGCGAAAAACGCACACCTAGCCGACCCAACGCATCCATCGTCTGTTTGACCAGATCGCTGCGGCGCATGACGGCGGTTTCGGTCAGTTCGAATTCCAGCCAACGGGCATCGACGCCCCGCTCGGCGATCAAGCGGCTCAGGGTCGACAGCAACTGACTGTCCTGAAACTGGCGGAACGACAGGTTGACCGCCATGTGCAGTGCCGGCAGCCCGAGTTCACGCAGCGCCTGCATGTCGCGCAGGGCGCGGGAAATGACCCAGTAACCCAAAGGCACGATCAAACCGCTTTGCTCGGCCAAGGGTACAAACTCGCTGGGTGGCAGCAACCCACGCTCGGCGTGGCGCCAGCGCACCAGGGCTTCGAGGCCAACGATACGCCCGTCGCTCAATGATAGGCGTGGCTGGTAATGCAGTTCCAGCTCATCGCGACGCAAGGCCCGGCGCAGTTCGCTTTCCAGATCGGCCAGGCTACGGGCATTGCGGTTGATGCGTTCGTTAAAAACATGAAAGGTGCAGCCCTGAGTGCCCTTGGCCTGCTGCATCGCGATATGAGCGTGCCACATCAACGGATCGGCACCGGCACCGGCCCGGGCATAGGAAATCCCCAGGCTGCAGCCTATCAGCAAGCTTTCACCATCGACCCAATAGGGCTCGGCCAAGGCTTCGGTAATGCGTTCGGCCATCCATTCGGCACGCTGCGGCGCACGGCGGATGTCGATCAACAACGCGAACTCGTCACTGCCCAGCCGCGCCAGTTGATCGCCTGCTTCCAACTGGCTCTTGAGCCGCGAGACCACTTGCAAGATCAATCGGTCGCCAGCCTGATGGCCCAGCGCGTCGTTGGCGTGACGGAAGTTGTCGAGATCCAGGTGCCCGAGCGCCAGTCCACGGCCTTCGTTTTCAGCCAAGCGTGTCGCCAATAAGGTCTGGAAGCCCTGGCGGTTGGCGATGCCGGTTAGCGGGTCTTGCTCGGCCAGACGTTGCAGAGTGTTTTCCAGCACGCCGCGCTCGCGCACATGGCGCAGGCAACGGCGTAGCGCATCAATGCTCAACGTGGCGAGCACCAGCCAATCGCTGACGCCAATCGGCGGTTCGAGCGGTTCGTGCTCAAGCAGCATCACCACCGGCAACTTACAGCGCCCGGGCGCTGGCTGGAGCTCAGGCGTCGTCAGCAGAACGGCATTTCGCGCGTCGTCGAACAGGCTGCCGACATCGCCCCAACTCGGCGCACAGACCAGCGCGGCCGCGTCTCCCAGAGGAGCCAGACACTCACGCAATAACGCCAGCCATTCCGGCTTTTGGGCCAGGAGCAACAAACGCAAGGGTTCGACAGGCGTAGACAAACTAGCTCCCTACTCGCAAAAAAAATCGTTGGTGGTTCCGCTCTACTTCAGACATCTGGCGTAATCCACTGCGCATCCTGCGGGAAAGTAACAAAACCGGCAAATTTAGATCGCGTGCTACGTCACAGTGTCGGACGATGACCGCACAAATGCGTGAGCCTGTTAAAATGCCCACCCATTTCGCAAGCGACCCTTTTTCTGTCATGTCCCGACTCAATCCTCGGCAACAAGAAGCCGTGAACTACGTCGGCGGCCCTCTTTTGGTGCTCGCCGGTGCTGGCTCCGGCAAGACCAGCGTGATCACCCGCAAGATCGCGCACCTGATCCAGAACTGCGGCTTTCGCGCGCAACATATCGTCGCCATGACCTTTACCAACAAGGCCGCGCGGGAAATGAAAGAGCGCGTAGGCACCCTGCTCAAGGGTGGCGAGGGGCGTGGCTTGACGGTGTCGACCTTCCACAACCTGGGCCTGAACATCATCCGCAAGGAACATGCGCGGCTGGGCTATAAACCAGGGTTCTCGATTTTCGACGAGACCGACGTGAAAGCCCTGATGACCGACATCATGCAAAAAGAATATTCGGGCGATGACGGCGTCGACGAAATCAAAAACATGATCGGCTCGTGGAAAAACGACCTGATCCTGCCGCCCGAGGCCCTGGAAAACGCGCGCAACCCCAAGGAACAGACCGCCGCCATTGTCTATACCCACTACCAGCGCACGCTCAAAGCCTACAACGCGGTGGATTTCGACGATTTGATCCTGATGCCCGTGAAGCTGTTCCAGGAACATGCCGACATCCTGGAGAAGTGGCAAAACAAGGTTCGCTACCTGTTGGTGGATGAATATCAGGACACCAACGCCAGTCAATACCTGCTGGTAAAGTTGCTGATCGGTATGCGCAATCAGTTCACCGTGGTGGGCGACGATGACCAGTCGATCTATGCCTGGCGTGGTGCGCGCCCGGAAAACCTGATGCTGCTCAAGGATGACTATCCGTCGCTCAAAGTGGTGATGCTCGAGCAGAACTATCGCTCCACCAGCCGTATCCTGCGCTGCGCCAACGTGCTGATCTCGAACAACCCCCACGCCTTCGAAAAGCAGCTGTGGAGTGATATGGGTCACGGCGATGAAGTCCGTGTCATCCGCTGCCGCAACGAAGACGCCGAAGCCGAACGCGTCGCGGTGGAACTCCTCACCCTGCACTTGCGCACCGACCGGCCCTACAGTGACTTCGCGATTCTCTATCGCGGTAACTATCAGGCCAAGCTGATCGAGCTGAAGCTGCAACACCACCAGATCCCCTACCGCCTGTCGGGTGGCAATAGCTTCTTCGGCCGTCAGGAAGTGAAAGACCTGATGGCCTACTTCCGCCTGCTGGTGAACCCGGACGACGACAACGCCTTCTTGCGCGTGATCAACGTGCCGCGTCGTGAAATAGGCTCGACCACCCTGGAAAAGCTCGGCAATTACTCCACCGAGCGCAAGATATCGATGTACGCCGCCACCGATGAAATCGGCCTGGGCGAGCATCTGGACAGCCGTTACACCGACCGCCTGCAACGCTTCAAACGCTGGATGGATGGCGTGCGCCAGCAATGCTCGCAAAACGACCCCATCGCCGCGCTACGCAGCATGGTCATGGACATCGACTACGAAAACTGGCTGCGACAGAACAGCTCCAGTGAAAAAGCCGCCGACTACCGGATGGCGAACGTCTGGTTCTTGATCGAAGCGCTGAAGAACACGCTGGAGAAAGACGACGACGGCAAAATGACCATCGAAGAAGCCATCGGCAAGCTGGTCTTGCGCGACATGCTCGAGCGTCAGCAGGAAGAAGAAGACGGCGCCGAAGGCGTGCAAATGATGACCCTGCATGCCTCCAAAGGCCTGGAATTCCCCTATGTGTTCATCATGGGAATGGAGGAAGAAATCCTCCCGCACCGCTCCAGTATCGAAGCCGACACGATCGAGGAAGAGCGCCGCCTGGCGTATGTCGGGATTACCCGCGCGCGGGAAACACTGGCCTTCACCTTTGCCGCCAAGCGCAAGCAATATGGCGAGATCATCGATTGCGCACCCAGCCGCTTTCTCGATGAACTGCCGCCGGACGACCTCGCCTGGGAAGGCAACGACGACACACCGGTAGAAGTGAAAGCCGTTCGCGGTAACACGGCACTGGCCGATATTCGGGCCATGCTCAAACGCTGAATTGATTATTTATTGCGCACATGTGCGCTGCCCGAGGAATCACCGTGGAAGCACTGCACAAGAAAATTCGCGAAGAGGGCATCGTCCTTTCCGACCAGGTGTTAAAGGTCGACGCGTTTCTTAATCACCAGATCGACCCGGCCTTGATGCAGCTGATTGGCAACGAATTCGCCACGCTGTTCGCAGACTCGGGCATCACCAAGATCGTCACCATCGAGGCCTCGGGCATTGCCCCCGCGATCATGACCGGCCTGAAACTGGGCGTGCCGGTGATCTTTGCGCGCAAACACCAATCGCTGACCCTGACCGAAAACCTGCTGTCGGCGACCGTGTATTCGTTCACCAAGCAAGTCGAAAGCACCGTCGCCATTTCGCCTCGGCACCTGACCAGCAGCGACCGCGTCCTGATCATTGATGATTTTTTGGCCAACGGCAGGGCCTCGCAGGCGCTAATTTCGATCATTAAACAAGCCGGTGCCAGTGTTGCAGGGCTGGGCATTGTGATCGAGAAATCATTCCAGGGCGGGCGTGCCGAACTCGACGCTCAGGGCTATCGCGTCGAATCCCTCGCCCGGGTGAAATCGCTGGAGGGTGGGGTGGTGACTTTTCTCGATTGATTGTTGGCGAAGGCGGTGCTTCAGGCGCTGGGAGCAGTCGCCTGCAACCCGGCCAGCACCAACCGCTGATACAGCTCTTCAAGCAGCCCCTGCGGCTGCAAAAGCCGCATGCGTTCAAGCTGCGCCGGGAAGGCTGTCGGCTCCGGTGCGTCGAGGGTGGCTTTGCCCAATTGCAGAATCTCGGTGAGCTTGAGTTTGCTTTTCAGCCAGTTCAAGGCTCGCAGCAGGTCCCGCTCTTCCACGCTGAAATCACAACCCAGCGGATACTCCGGGAACAACTGCACATAACGCGCTTGCAACGCCTGCAAACGTTCGGGGGTGTTTTCGCTAAAGCGCGGATCGAGGCGGAAGTCGCGGGGCAATTTGCCGATCTTTTGCGCCTGCTCGATCAAGCCTTCCTGGAAGCGTGAGTCACTGATATTCAGCAGCGCCTCGATCACCTTGGCGTCGGTTTTGCCACGCAGATCGGCAATCCCGTATTCAGTGACAATAATGTCCCGCAGGTGCCTCGGAATCGTGACGTGACCGTACTCCCAAACGATATTGGAACTGACCTCCCCGCCCGATTCACGCCAGCTGCGCAGCATCAACAGTGAACGAGCACCTTCCAGTGCATGCGCCTGAGCAACAAAATTGTATTGGCCGCCCACCCCACTCAACACTCGGCCGTCTTCCAGTTGATCGGCCACAGCGGCGCCCATCAGCGTCACTTTAAACGCGCTGTTGATGAATCGTGCGTCGCGCCGTTGCAAGCGCTTGAGCTCTTCATTGCCGTACAGCTCGTTGATGTAGCTGATGGCGGTCATGTTGAAGCGCTCACGCTGAGCCAGTGAAAACTCGCGCAAGCGTTGATAAAAGCTGCGAGGCCCCAGGAAAAAACCCGCGTGGACCACGACGCCTTCGGCATGGGCCGACTCGTCGAGCGTGCCATCGTTGGCCTGCCGTTGCAGGGCCGCGTCGGAGTAAACCTTACGCCGCACGATGCCGGCGTCCACCAGCACCAATAAACCGTTCACGAACATTTCGCTGCAACCGTACAGCCCCTGAGCAAACGGCTGCACCCCGCCTTCGCGCTCGATCAACGCCTGCCAAGACGTGGTCGCGTCCAGATCCGCGAGCAGCGCGCGGTAAGTGGCGTTATCCGCTTGCCGCGCCAAAAGCGCCGCTGTCAGCGCATCGCCCATCGAGCCAATGCCGATTTGCAAGGTGCCGCCGTCGCGCACTAGGGTACTGGCGTGCAGGCCAATGAAATGGTCCTGAAACCCGACCGGCATGTTCGGGGTAGAGAACAGGGTGCTGTGTTCTTCCTCGTCGAGCATCAGATCAAAGACGTCAGTACTGAGCTCCGAGTCGCCGAGCATGTATGGCAAGTCTGCATGGATCTGGCCGAGCAACAGGATTGTTTCACCGGCCGCACGGCGTTTGGCGATCATCGGCAGCAAATCAAGAGTGATGTCCGAGTTGCAACTCAGGCTCACGCGACCCGGACGTTGCGGATCATGAGCGATCAACTGCGCCACCAGATTAAGGCCATTGGCGTTGATGTCACGCGCAGCATGACTGTAATTACTGCTGACATAATCCTGCTGCGCCGCGTGGCTGTTGAGCAGGCTGCCGGGCTGCATAAAGAACTGCTCGACACGAATATTCGGCGGCAGGCTGTCGCGCCGCAGGTCCTCAAGGAAATCCAGTTCGGGGTAATCACCGAACACCCGTGCGACGAAGGGCTCAAGAAAACGCGCCTGCAAACCCTCACCCAGCGGCGGGCGCCCGAGACAGAGGGCGGTGTAGATCGTCAGCTGTCGTTGCGGCAGGCCTTTGACCCGCGCATACAACGCGTTAACGAAGCGGTTGGGCTTGCCCAGCCCCAGCTGCAGGCCCATGTGAATGTGCGCAGGCAACTGCGCCAGTACTTGATCGACTGCTTGTTCAATGGAACACGACTGCGTCATCTCACCCTCCTGGCACATCCTTGATTTCAGGTTGGACCGAGCTTGCCGGGTGTTTGCTGCAAAGGACAGGACTTCGAATCATTCGCCCACAAAAAAGCCGACACGAAGTCGGCTGTTTTTGTCACAGGCTGAATTACTTCAGACCGGACATTTTCTGAATCGCGCTTTTCAGCTCTGCATCAGAGCAATCTGCGCAAGTGCCTTTTGGCGGCATCGAGTTGATCCCGGTGATGGCTTTAGCAAGAATGCCTTCAAGACCGCCCTGCGTTTTGGCACGGTTGCCCCAGTCAGCCGCGTCACCGATTTTCGGCGAACCCAGCAAACCGGTGCCGTGACATGCATTGCAATGGCCTGCGATGATCTCATCAGCGGATTTGGCACCACCCGCGCCGCCAGCCGAAGCTGCGACGTCCATACCGGCGCACTCTTTACCCTGCACACATACTTGACCCACTGGATCAAGCCGCTTGGCCAGATCGTCACTTGTCGTGGCCTGAGCACCGACAGCCCAAAAGACCAATACGGCAGCTTGAACTGCCAGCATTTTATTAATTAGGTTCACGCGTACACCCTCATGGTGGCTAGTCACGCCCGCGGCCACGGTTTTGCGGGCGGGCGGAAGTATACCGGTTAGCCCGCCACTCTGAAACAACCCTATAGTCGCAGGGGTATTTACCAGCTGTCAGGCCCTGCAAATAGGCACCTTGTGCTCTCATTTCTGAGACGCGGCGCCTGTAAATGAAGCATGCAATCAAAAATTCGCGGGTGTTGCCGCGCTGATCAGCCGCGCAGGCACATCGAACGGATTACGAAAACGGTGTGGCTTGGTACTCTCAAAGTAGTAACTGTCGCCGGCTTCGAGGATGAACGTCTCAACGCCAACCACCAGTTCCAGCCGACCTTCGAGCAGCGTTCCGGTTTCTTCGCCTTCGTGAATGAGCATTGCATCCCCGGTATCGGAACCCGGAGGATAGATCTCATTGAGAAATGTGATCGCCCGGCCTGGATGGGCCTTACCGACCAGCTTCATGGTGACGGCGCCGTCCGAAATGTCGATCAACTCACTGGCTTTATAAACCACTTGAGTCAGATTTTCTTGCTCCAACTCTTCCGAAAAGAACTCAACCATGGACATCGGAATACCGCCGAGCACCTTTCTCAGGGAACTGATCGAGGGGCTGACGCTGTTTTTCTCGATCATGGAAATGGTGCTGTTGGTCACGCCCGCTCGCTTGGCGAGTTCACGCTGGGAGAGACCTTTAAGCTTTCGAATGGATTGCAGTCGTTCACCGACGTCCAATGCGGGAGTCCTCCTATTGATCAGTTATGGTCGTTATGAACGGTATGATGGCAACAGCGTTCAGTATTTACAACACTTCGACCCGTAACGTGTTCGCAAAAGGACTAGCGGCTTATTCATGGAGGCTGCAATTCTGCCGACAGCTGCCGACAGCCGTCTGTCAGACTCCGGAATAGAGCCTTGGCACGCGGCGCAGGTTACAAAATATCTGATAAGGGATTGTACCGGCGTGCGCGGCAACATCGCTGGCCAGCACGTTTTTGCCCCATAACTCGACCTGGCTACCCAGCCCGGCGCGTGGCAAATCGGTCAAGTCCACGCACAGCATGTCCATCGACACCCGACCCAGCAACCGGCTCGTCTGGCCGTCAATCGAGACCGGAGTGCCGGTGGGTGCCTGACGGGGATAACCATCGGCGTACCCCATGGCCACCACTCCGACACGCATCGAGCGATCCGTGATGAAACCACCGCCATACCCAATCGGTTCGCCCGCCGGCAACTCGCGCACGCAAATTACTTTCGACTCCAGTGTCATCACCGGCTGCAAGCGCTCAGCCACGCTCTGTGGCTGATCAAAAGGCGTGGCGCCGTATAGCATGATGCCGGGGCGGACCCAGTCACTAGGGACCTTCGGCCAGCCCATGACCGCAGGAGAGTTGCGCAAACTGACCTCTGCGGACAATCCCTGACGGGCCGCGTTGAAGACCGCCACCTGCTCGTCACTCCGCGAGCAATCCAATTCATCAGCGCGGGCAAAATGGCTCATCAAGACGATTTTTGCCACTTTTCCGCTGCTCAACAGGCGCTTGTAAGCCGCGTGGTAATCGGCGGGGTGCAAGCCGACACGGTGCATGCCCGAGTCCAGCTTGAGCCAGACGTTCAGCGGCTTGCTGATGCTCGCTTGCTCGATGGCGTCGAGTTGCCAAAGCGAATGCACCACGAACCAGAGGTCATGCTCGACGATCAGTGCCAGCTCGCTCGCCTCGAAAAAACCTTCAAGCAGCAAAATCGGCCCGCCAATCCCCGCCTCACGGAGTTCCAGCGCTTCTTCGATGCAGGCCACGGCGAACCCGTCGGCCTCGGCTTCCAGAGCTTGCGCGCACCGCACCGCCCCATGACCGTAGGCATCGGCCTTGACGACCGCAAGCGCTTTGGCGCCAGCGGTTTCACGGGCCAATTGGTAGTTGTGACGCAGGGCTTGGAGATCGATCAAGGCGCGGGCAGGACGCATGGCGGCAGGCTTCTAGGCGTTATGAGAATAAAAAAGCCCGACACCCATTAACAGGCATCAGGCGAAGGTTCTTGCAGATTAAGGCAATGCCGCAACGACCGACAGCTCAACCAGGATTTCCGGTTCGCACAGCTTCGACTCGACCGTTGCCCGGGCTGGAGCAACGCCTTTTGGCAGCCATTTATCCCAGACGCTGTTCATGCCGGCGAAATCCGCGTCGATGTCTTTCAGGTAGATGGTCACCGACAGAATCCGGGTCTTGTCGGTACCGGCCAAGTCCAGCAGACGCTCGATGTTGGCCAGCGTCTCCCGGGTTTGCTGCTCGATCCCGGCAGCCATGTCATCACCCACTTGCCCGGACAGGTACACGGTGCTGTTGTGGACAACGAGCTGACTCATACGATCATTGGTGAGCTGGCGCAGGATTGCCATGTTTTACGATCTCCTGGGTTTTACCGTAGCGAGAAATATCAAGGCCTTCGGCACTGATCTGTGGTGTTTTAAAGGCCATCAAGTCGGCCAGCAAACGGCCTGAACCGCACGCCATTGTCCAGCCAAGTGTGCCGTGACCGGTATTCAGGAACAGGTTGCGGAATGGCGTGGCGCCGACAATCGGGGTGCCGTCCGGTGTGGTTGGGCGCAGGCCGGTCCAGAAAGTGGCCTCCGTCAAATCACCGCCCTGAGGATAAAGGTCGCCGACGATCATCTCCAGTGTTTCGCGCCGACGTGGATTGAGCGATAAGTCGAACCCGGCGATCTCGGCCATACCGCCCACACGAATGCGGTTGTCGAAACGGGTAATGGCGACCTTGTAGGTCTCGTCGAGAATAGTCGACGTCGGGGCCATGGCCGGATTGGTGATTGGCACAGTCAGGGAGTAACCCTTGAGTGGGTAGATCGGTGCGCGAATGCCCAACGGCTTGAGCAACTGCGGTGAATAGCTACCCAGCGCCAGCACGTAGCGATCAGCGGTTTCCAGCTTGCCGTCGATCCACACGCCATTGATGCGATCACCTGCGTAGTCGAGGCGCTCGATGGACTGACCGAAACGGAACTCGACGCCCAACTTGACCGCCATTTCCGCCAGGCGGGTGGTGAACAACTGGCAATCGCCCGTCTGGTCGTTCGGCAGACGCAACGCACCGGCCAAAATATTAGTCACGTTGGCCAACGCCGGCTCGACCCGGGCGATGCCCGCGCGATCAAGCAGTTCGTAAGGCACGCCAGACTGCTGCAGAACAGCGATGTCCTTGGCGGCATTATCCAATTGTTCCTGAGTACGGAACAATTGAGTGGTGCCCAAGCTGCGGCCTTCGTACGCGATACCGGTTTCGGCACGCAACTCATCGAGGCAATCGCGGCTGTACTCGGACAAACGCACCATGCGCTCTTTGTTCACCGCATACCGGCTGGCCGTGCAGTTACGCAGCATTTGCGCCATCCACAGGTACTGATCAATGTCTGCGGTGGCTTTGATCGCCAAAGGGGCATGACGCTGCAACAACCATTTGATCGCCTTGAGCGGGACGCCAGGCGCGGCCCATGGCGATGCATAGCCTGGCGAAACCTGGCCGGCGTTGGCGAAACTGGTTTCCATCGCGGCCGCAGGTTGACGGTCGACCACGGTCACCTCGAATCCAGCTCGGGCCAGATAATAGGCGCTGGCCGTACCGATCACGCCACTGCCAAGGACCAGAACTCGCATGTTAAATCCCTCAATCGCGGATATCCGCTGACGTTTGTTGTACAGAGCCAAGATATGCGCAGTATAAAAAGCAATGACCAGTGCTTTTCACTATATAAACACCTATATTTGGCGAGAATTCTCGGCAAAAATGGCTTTAGTAGAGGGGGTTTACCCATGCGCACCCAGCACCAGTCAAAACGTGAGTTGGACAAGATTGACCGCAACATCCTGCGCATCCTTCAGGCGGACGGGCGGATCTCATTTACCGAGCTGGGAGAAAGGGTGGGATTGTCGACTACGCCCTGTACTGAGAGGGTCCGCAGGCTTGAGCGCGAAGGGATCATCATGGGCTACAACGCCCGACTCAATCCGCAAAGCCTCAAGGCCAGCCTGCTGGTGTTCGTCGAGATCAGCCTGGACTACAAGTCCGGCGACACCTTCGAAGAGTTCCGCCGCGCCGTGCTCAAACTGCCGCACGTGCTGGAGTGCCACCTAGTGTCCGGTGACTTCGATTACCTGGTGAAAGCGCGGATTTCAGAGATGGCTTCGTACCGCAAACTACTCGGCGATATCCTGCTCAAACTGCCGCATGTGCGCGAATCCAAGAGCTACATCGTCATGGAAGAAGTGAAAGAGAGTTTGAATTTGCCGATTCCGGAGTGACCTCTACACCAACACCTGTCGCGTAGTCGCGATGTATTCGTGGATCTGCTTTTCCGCCTTGGGATGGATCATCTCGACCGGCCGACGGCCATTGGGGCATGGCAGGGTCGGAGTGGTGCCGAACAACCGGCAGATCAGCGGACGCTCTTCATACACCGTGCAGCCATTTGGCCCCAGGTGCACACAGTTCAGCTCATCCATCGCCGCCTCTTGCTCTGCGGCGGTTTTGCGCGGCAAGCGCGCCATCTCTTCAGATGAGGTGGTGACCGGACCGCAGCAGTCGTGGCAGCCGGGCACGCACTCGAAAGACGGGATCTGCTGCCGAAGAAAGCGGATTTTCTGGCTGTTGCAGCTCATCGAGGCGTTTACCGAAAGAAAGACTAGGGCGTAATTTTGCCTCACTTGAGCCCCGGGTGACAGCGCCGCCCGACCGAACCTTGCTGGGCGGCGCAGCTCACGTCTATGCTGCATGACATTTTCAAAACACAAAAACCAGGATAAACCTCATGAACGCTCGCGTTCAGCAACCGCTCGCCAACGACCAGCATGCCGCTTCCTATTACGCCGCCAGCAGCCATCCGCAACCGGATCATCCGCCGCTGGCAGGCGAGTTGAGCGTCGATGTGTGCGTAGTCGGCGGTGGCTTTTCCGGGCTGAACACGGCCATCGAACTGGCAGAACGTGGCTTGAGCGTGGCGTTGCTGGAAGCGCGGAAAATCGGCTGGGGTGCCAGCGGGCGCAATGGCGGGCAACTTATTCGCGGCGTCGGCCATGGCCTCGATCAGTTCAACAACGTGATTGGCAGCGACGGCGTGCGCCAGATGAAACTCATGGGCCTGGAGGCGGTGGAAATCGTGCGCCAGCGCGTCGCCCGCTACCAGATCGACTGCGACCTGACATGGGGCTACTGCGACCTCGCCAACAAGCCGCGCGATCTCGACGGCTTAGCCGAAGATGCAGACGAATTGCGCAGCTTGGGCTATCGCCATGAACTGCGCCTGCTGCACGCGAACGAGATGCACAGTGTGGTCGGCTCGGACCGCTACGTCGGCGGCATGATCGACATGGGCTCGGGCCATCTGCACCCGCTGAACCTGGCATTGGGCGAAGCCGCCGCCGCTCGCTCGCTGGGCGTACAGATTTTCGAGCACTCAGCGGTGACGCGAATCGAGTACGGCCCGCGCGCGCGCGTGCACACCACTCAAGGTTCGGTGCGCGCCAATACGCTGGTGCTGGGCTGCAATGCCTACCTGAATGATCTGAACCCGGAACTCAGCGGCAAAGTGCTGCCCGCTGGCAGCTACATCATCGCCACCGAGTCGCTCAGCGAGGCGCAGGCCCATGAGTTGCTGCCACAGAACATGGCCGTCTGCGACCAACGGGTGACGGTGGATTATTACCGGCTTTCCGCAGACCGACGTCTGTTGTTCGGCGGTGCGTGTCATTACTCGGGGCGCGACCCGCAGGACATCGCGGCCTACATGCAGCCGAAAATGCTGGAGGTCTTTCCACAACTGGCCGGGACCAGGATCGACTATCAATGGGGCGGCATGATCGGCATCGGTGCCAACCGCCTGCCGCAGATCGGCAGGCTCAAGGACCAGCCCAACGTGTTTTACGCCCAAGCCTATTCCGGGCACGGGGTGAATGCCACGCACCTGGCCGGCAAGCTGTTGGCAGAAGCCATCAGCGGGCAACACAGCAGCGGCTTCGAGTTGTTTGCCAAGGTGCCGCACATGACCTTCCCTGGCGGCAAACACCTGCGCTCCCCGCTGCTGGCGCTGGGCATGCTCTGGCATCGGCTGAAAGCGCTGCGCTGACCGCCAGGCTTGGTTCAACCTCTCCAGAACGGCTTCAGGCCCTCGGCTCGGGCCTGCTCCAGGCTGATGCCAACGTCGCGCAACTGATTGGCATCCAGATCAAGCAGCGCTTTGCGGGTCACCCAGCGATGGCGGAACACGCCCCACCGGCTTAGCCCCGGTGGGCAGCCCGTCTGCACGCAAGGCGCTCGCCCCTCATGCAGCTCCTGGCTATGCAGCATCAGCCGTACATCGCTCAACCCGTTCATTTCCTGATCCCTCCATCACGCGTTCGTGTGATTTCATGATGACGGGCCGGGCAAATCCATTACAGATTCAAAAAAACCTTATTACTTCCATACAGACAACCCCATCGCGAGGCTGAATCCTGTATTTTGACGGCATCTGTACTGGTCAACTGAATCGATCGCCATCGAGAGTACGCCATGACGCTCTACGTCAATCTTGCCGCCCTGCTCGGCACTCGCATTGAAAACGGTTTTTATCGCCCTGGAGACCGGCTGCCCTCGGTCCGCGCACTGAGCCTGGAGCACGGCGTCAGCCTGAGCACCGTGCAACAGGCGTATCGCTTGCTGGAAGACAACGGGCTGGCATCGCCGAAACCTAAATCAGGTTATTTCGTCCCGTCCGGACGTACGATCCCCGCCTTGCCGGTGGTGGGACGACCGGCGCAACGGCCCGTCGAAATTTCCCAATGGGAACAAGTCCTCGAGCTGATCCGCAGTGTGCCCAATGCCAATGTGATCCAGCTCGGGCGCGGCATGCCAGACGTCAGCAGCCCGACCCTGAAACCCCTGCTGCGCGCGCTGGCCAAGATCAGTCGGCGCCAGGACATGCCAGGGCTGTATTACGACAACATCTACGGCACCCAAAGCCTGCGCGATCAGGTCGCGCGCCTGCTGCTGGATTCTGGGTGTCAGCTCTCGGCCAACGATCTGGTGATCACCACCGGCTGCCATGAAGCGTTGTCCACCAGCATCCGCGCCGTTTGCGAGCCGGGCGACATCGTGGCGGTGGACTCGCCAAGCTTTCACGGCGCCATGCAGACCCTCAAGGGCCTGGGGATGAAGGCCCTGGAAATCCCCACCGACCCCATTACCGGCATCAGCCTCGATGCGCTGGAACTGGCGCTGGAACAGTGGCCGATCAAAGCCATTCAACTGACCCCCAACTGCAACAACCCGCTGGGCTACATCATGCCCGAGGCGCGCAAGCGGGCCCTGCTGAGCCTCGCTCAACGCTTTGATGTGGCGATCATCGAAGACGATGTGTATGGCGATCTGGCCTACAACTATCCCCGACCGCGAACGATCAAATCCTTCGACGAAGACGGTCGCGTCCTCCTGTGCAGCTCGTTCTCGAAAACCCTGGCGCCAGGACTGCGCATTGGTTGGGTCGCGCCGGGGCGCTATCTGGAGCGGGTGCTGCACATGAAATACATCAGCACCGGCTCGACCGCCACTCAACCGCAACTGGCGATTGCCGAATTTCTAGAATCTGGGCACTACGAGCCGCATTTGCGGCGGATGCGCGGGCAGTATCAGCGCGGTCGCGACCAGATGACCGATTGGGTCATGCGCTACTTTCCGGCAGGCACCCGTGTCAGTCGGCCCCAAGGCGGTTTTATGCTGTGGGTTGAGCTGGTTGAGGATTTCGACACCTTGCGCCTGAATCGCGCGTTGCTCGACCAAGGCGTACAGATCGCCGTGGGCAGCATTTTCTCGGCGTCCGGCAAGTACCGCAATTGCCTGCGGATGAACTACGCCGCCAAACCGACGGCGCAGATCGAGGACGCCGTGCGCAAAGTAGGCTCGACCATCACCCGCCTGCTGGCCGAGACGGAACCGGCCACCCACTGACGTTTGCCCCGCCATGCGGGGCTAGGGAAAAAAGGGCTCTAAGCCACGACCGGCTGCGCCCCGAACGCACCACGGCGCAGGGACAAAATCACCAGACCGAAGGAACCCGCGGCCATGAGCAATGGCAGGGCATGCCCACTGACCCATTGGCTGCCCGCGCCTGCCGCCAGTGGCCCGAGCAAGCAGCCGATCCCCCACAGCTGAGCGATGTGTGCGTTGGCACGAACCAGTGAATCATCGCGATAACGCTCGCCGATCAGAATCAACGACAAGGTGAACAACCCACCGGCGCTGGCACCGAACAACACCCACACTGGCCAGATCAGCACGGTATCAAGCAGCAGCGGAATCGCCAGACTCGACAGCATGAGTAACAGCGCACAGCCCGAAAACAGCGTGCGTCGAGAAACCCTGTCAGCCAGCGCACCAATCGGCAATTGCAGGAGCGCATCACCGACCACCACCGTGCTGACCATGAATAATGCGACTTCCGGGGTAAAGCCCTGGCGCAGGCAGTAGATCGGCAGCAAGGTCAGAATCATTGCCTCGAACGCCGCGAACAGTGCCACCGCCCAAGCAATCGCTGGCAGTCCTCGGCAAAAGCCAAACAGATCGCTGAAGGTCACGTTGCAGGCTTCAGCGCTGGGCGCGCCGGTACGCCCCAGCAGCAACAGCGGCGAACAGAGCAGCAGCACGACGCCAACCCAAAAACCGTAATCCGCTTCGGCGCCGATAATGCCCAGCAGCAGGGGGCCGGCCAGTTGGCTCAGGGCATAGCTGCTGCCATACAGCGCCACCAACCGGCCGCGCCAACGCTCGACCACCAGTTGATTGATCCAGCTTTCGCCAAGAATGAACACGATGGTCAGGATGACCCCGATCAACAGACGCAACCCTACCCAGACCCAATAGTTGGGCAACAAGGCCAGCAAACCGATGGACAACGCCCCGGCCCACAAGCACAGACGCATCAACAGTGGCGTCCCGAAGCGCGCGGCCAGGCGGCTGGCGAAACTCGCCCCGACCAGCACGCCAATCGCCGGCATCGCCGCCATCACTCCGATGGCAAAAGAACCGTAGCCCCAGCTTTCCAGGCGCAAGGACACCAACGGCATGCTCACGCCCAAGGCCAATCCGACACTCAAGACCGAGGCCAGAACAGCGAAATAAGTACCCCAACGCATTGCCCACGCTCCTGTGGATAACGTGTACCGACGATCAAAACAAAACAGCCGGGCTTCCTGATGTGGAGAGCCCGGCTGCTTTTCGGTTGTCTTGCACACCGCTTGCGCGAGTTTATTCGCGCCTACAGTGGATCAAAACCCTGAAGGAGCGAATTCATTCGCGACCTAGCCGGATTACAACTTGATCCAGGTCGCCTTCAGCTCGGTGTACTTGTCGAACGCATGCAGCGATTTATCGCGGCCGTTGCCCGACTGCTTGAACCCGCCAAACGGTGCGGTCATGTCGCCGCCATCGTACTGGTTGATCCACACGCTACCGGCACGCAGCGCCTTGGCCGTCAGATGAGCCTTGGACAGGTTAGCGGTCCACACAGCCGCCGCCAGGCCATAAGCCGTGTCGTTGGCGATCTGGATAGCTTCTTCCACGGTATCGAAGGCAATCACCGACAGCACTGGGCCGAAAATTTCTTCCTGAGCGATTTTCATCGCATTGCTGACGCCGTCAAAAATCGTCGGCTCAACATAAGTGCCGCCCGTTTCCTGCAGCGTGCGCTTGCCGCCTGCGACCAACGTGGCGCCATCGGCATGACCCGACTCGATGTAAGACAACACCGTGTTCAGCTGCTGGGTGTCGACCACCGCCCCCACATTGGTTTGCGGGTCCAGCGGATTACCTGGCTTCCAGGCCTTGAGTGCTTCGATCACCAGCGGCAGGAACGTGTCCTTGATCGACCGTTCGACCAGCAGACGCGAACCCGCAGTGCACACTTCGCCCTGGTTGAAGGCGATAGCGCCAGCAGCCGATTCGGCGGCGGCTTGCAGATCCGGTGCGTCGGCAAATACGATATTCGGGCTCTTGCCACCGGCTTCCAGCCAGATGCGCTTCATGTTCGACTCGCCGGAATAGATCAGCAATTGCTTGGCGGTTCTGGTCGAGCCGGTGAAGACCAGCGTATCGACATCCATGTGCAAGGCCAGCGCCTTGCCGACGGTATGACCATAGCCAGGCAGAACGTTGAGCACGCCCGCCGGGATACCGGCTTCAACCGCCAGTTGGGCGATGCGAATAGCGGTCAACGGAGATTTTTCCGACGGTTTGAGGATGACCGAGTTGCCAGTGGACAGCGCTGGACCGAGTTTCCAGCAGGCCATCATCAGCGGGAAGTTCCACGGCACGATGGCCGCCACAACACCGATGGGTTCGCGCGTCACCAGACCCAGTTGGTCATGGGGCGTGGCGGCCACTTCGTCGTAAATTTTGTCGATCGCTTCACCGCTCCAGCTCAGCGCCTGGGCGGCTCCAGGGACATCAATGCTCAACGAGTCGCTGATCGGCTTGCCCATGTCGAGGGTTTCGAGCAGGGCCAATTCTTCAGCGTTCTGTTTCAACAGACCGGCAAAACGGATCATCGCCGCCTTGCGTTTGACAGGGGCCAGACGTGACCACACGCCAGAGTTGAACGTAGCGCGGGCACTGTCGACAGCACGCTGGGCATCGGCAGCCTCGCAACTGGCAACCTGTGCCAGGACGCGGCCATCGACAGGGCTGATGCATTCGAAGGTGGCGCCAGAAACCGCAGCGGTGTATTCACCGTTGATGTAAGCACGGCCTTCGATCTTCAGATCTTTGGCACGCTGTTCCCAGTCAGCACGAGTCAGGGTGGTCATACGAGTGTCCTCCTGTTGTTTTTTGAATACGGATGGCATCAGCCAAGGGCAAACCCCACCCTAAACCAAGTGACTGGGAAATTTCCAATATATTTGACACTTCAGGCCAAACGGCGTTTTGTTGTTCATTTTATTCAACATGAAACGCGTTAGCTGGGAGCGAATCACGATGAACATCGAAAATATTGTCGACTTCAGCCAGGCCAACACCACGCCAGAACGCTACGTGCCCGCGCCAGAAAAAATCCTCAAGGGCAACCCGGAGCAAACCGTCTACAACCATTACAACAGCCCCTGCGGCCAACTCAGCGCCGGCGTTTGGGAAGGTGCAATCGGTCAATGGACGGTGAATTACACCGAACATGAGTATTGCGAAATCGTGCAGGGCGTATCGGTGCTACGCGACGAGGATGGCAACGCCAAAACCCTGCGTGCCAGTGATCGCTTTGTGATTCCTGCGGGCTTCAAAGGCACCTGGGAAGTGCTGGAAGCCTGTCGCAAGGTGTATGTGGTGTTCGAACAAAAGGCCTGAGCAACAGCTGCCTTCACTGAAATTCAGGCACAAAAAAACCCGCCTTCTCAGGCGGGTTTTTTTGTAAGAAGCGAAATCAATTACTTGATTTTGGCTTCTTTGTAGATCACGTGCTTACGAGCAACCGGATCGAATTTTTTAATTTCGATTTTGTCCGGAGTGGTGCGTTTGTTCTTATCGGTGGTGTAGAAATGGCCTGTGTTAGCGCTCGACACCAAACGGATCAATTCACGCATGACTATCTCCCTTAGACCTTAGCGCCATTGGCGCGAATTTCGAGAAGAATGACATCAATGCCACGCTTGTCGATGATACGCATGCCTTTGGCAGATACGCGCAGACGCACAAAACGATTCTCGGACTCGACCCAGAAGCGGTGATGCTGCAGGTTCGGCAGGAAACGACGACGGGTTTTGTTGTTTGCGTGGGAAATGTTATTCCCGGTTACCGGACCCTTACCGGTAACTTGACATACTCTCGACATGCCTCAGCCCTCTAAAACCACATGCCCAACCCGGCATGGGTTGGCCGCTTAATCTCTCAGTCATTTGGCGCCAGGCGCCGCGTTTCTTTAGGGGTCTTACCGGCCACACCTACAAACGAAGGAACCGGGCCCCTAGAAAAGAGCGCTGCTTTATACCAGAAACACCGAGGTGCAACAACAGCGCATGCACATTACCTTGTTTTGGCAGACCGTGTTTTGCCTTCAGGCTCAACCCGTGCGGGCGCGGCAAGAAATATACCGCTCGTCGCACCAGACGGATTGTCCTGCGCCGATGCATAGTCTAGGGTAAGTCTCTCACCAGACTGCGCCCGCAGATGGGGCCCTCTCTGACAGGAATATCGCCATGCGTTTTACGCGTTTCGCAGCCCTTTCGCTCCTGCTCGCGCCCTTTTTCAGCACATTGCCGGCTCAGGCTGCGACCACCCTCAGCGTCTGCACCGAAGCCAGCCCCGAAGGGTTTGATGTCGTGCAGTACAACTCGCTGACGACGACCAACGCCTCCGCCGACGTGCTCATGAACCGTTTGGTGGAGTTCGATGCGCAGAGCGGCAAACTGCTGCCCAGTCTGGCGGAAAGCTGGAGTGTCTCGGCGGATGGCCTGACCTACGACTTCAAACTACGCGCCGGGGTGAAGTTTCACCACACCGATTACTTCAATCCGACCCGTGACCTGACCGCAGAAGACGTGCAATTCAGCTTCCAGCGCATGCTCGACCCGGCCAACCCGTGGCATAAGGTCGCCCAAAGCGGCTTTCCGCATGCACAATCGATGCAGTTACCCACACTGATCAAGAATATAGAAGCACCTGACGCTCTCACCGTCCGCTTTACCCTCAACCACCCGGATTCGACCTTCCTGGCAACGCTGAGCATGGGCTTTGCGTCGATCTATTCCGCCGAATACACCGCGCAGCTACTGAAGGCGGGCACCCCGGAAAAGCTCAACAGCCAACCCATCGGTACCGGCCCATTCGTCTTCAAGCGCTTCCAAAAGGACGCTGTGGTGCGTTATGTCGCCAACCCGGACTACTTCAGCGGCAAGCCTGCCGTTGACGCGCTGGTGTATGCGATCACGCCGGACGCCAACGTGCGACTGCAGAAAATCCGCCAGAACGAGTGCCAGATCGCCCTTTCACCCAAACCTCTGGATATTCAGGCTGCCAGCAAAGACCCACAGCTGAAAATCGAAAAAGCCGCAGCGTTCATGACCGCTTTTGTCGCGATCAACAGCCAGCACCCGCCGCTGGACAAGCCTGAAGTTCGCCAGGCGATCAACCTCGCTTTCGATAAAAACAGCTACCTCAAAGCGGTATTCGAAAACACCGCTGAAAACGCGACCGGGGTTTATCCGCCCAACACCTGGAGCTACGCCAAAGACCTTCCCGGCTATCAGCATAATCAGGCCAAAGCCCGTGAGTTGCTGGCCAAAGCCGGTATCAAGGATGGCTTCAAAACCACGATCTGGACTCGCCCATCCGGCAGTTTGCTCAACCCTAACCCAAGTCTCGGCGCGCAATTGTTGCAGGCAGACCTGGCTGCAGTCGGGATCAAAGCCGAGATCAAGATCATCGAGTGGGGCGAGTTGATTCGTCGCGCCAAGGCTGGCGAGCATGACCTGCTGTTCATGGGCTGGGCAGGCGATAACGGCGATCCGGATAACTTCCTGACACCGCAGTTCTCCTGCGCCGCCGTGACCTCAGGGACCAACTTCGCCCGTTATTGCGACCAGGGCCTGGACAAACTGATCAGCGCAGGCAAAGCCACCAGCGATCAAGCCGAGCGCAGCGCCTTGTACCTCAAGGCTCAGACGCAAATCCAGCAACAGGCCTTGTGGCTGCCGCTGGCACACCCCACCGCTGCCGCACTGACGCGCAAAGACGTACAGGGTTATCAGGTGAGTCCATTCGGTCGCCAGGACTTTTCCCACGTCACATTGAAGTAGATACAGAACGAAAATAGCGCGCTGTACACTTTTCGTACGACCAACAGGCCGCGCACCCACCGTGCGCGGCCTGTGCTTCTCACATCAAGCCGGCTTCCACCATCGACAACGGGTCGCCATCACCGATGATGAAGTGATCGAGCACCTTCACGTCGATCATGTCCAGAGCGTCCTTGAGCAGGTGGGTCAGCTTGCAGTCATCCTCGCTGGGGTCGGGCACGCCGGACGGATGGTTGTGGCACAGGATCAACGCCGCCGCATTGTGCGCCAGGGCGCGCTTGACCACTTGCCGGGGATGGACCTCGGCGCAGCTGATCGACCCTCGAAACAACGCCTCGAACGCCAACACCCGATGCTTGGTGTCCAGAAACAGACAGGCGAAAACCTCGTGCGGCTCGTGCCTGAGCTGCGCCTTGAGGTAATCGCGCACCCCTTGCGGGTTCTCCAGGCTTGAATCGCGCTTCAAACGTTCGGCCATATGCCGACGAGACATCTCCATCACCGCCTGCAACTGCGCGAACTTTGCGGGGCCCAGCCCCAACTCCAGACAGAAGGTTTGCAGGTCAGCCTCCAGCAACGATCTGAGGCTGCCGAATTGCTTCAGCAAATGTCGCGCAAGGTCCACGGCGCTTTTTCCGGTAACACCCGTGCGCAAAAAAATCGCCAACAGTTCGGCATCGGAAAGGCTCGCCGCCCCCTGCTCAAGAAGCTTCTCCCGCGGACGCTCGGCCGCAGGCCAATCACGAATACTCATAGCACCTCCATGTGTGTGGGGACCGCTGTTCCCGTGCGGTCGCTGTGCTATCTTAGCCCATCTTTTTTGCGCGGCGATCTGGCCTGGGGAGGCGTCATCGCCGTCGCGTTCACTCGACTAAAAGGCACGCCTATGCAGCGGCTGTATCGAAAACGCATTGTTCTCGGCGTCGGCGGCGGCATCGCCGCCTACAAGAGCGCCGAGCTGGTCCGTCGGTTACGCGATCAGGGCGCAGAAGTGCGTGTTGTCATGACCCGCGGCGGCAGTGAGTTCATCACGCCTCTGACCATGCAAGCCTTGTCCGGTAATCCGGTGCACATGGATTTGCTCGACCCGGCAGCAGAAGCGGCCATGGGCCATATCGAGCTGGCCAAGTGGGCCGACCTGGTGCTGATCGCCCCGGCCACCGCCGACCTGATCGCGCGCCTGGCCCAAGGCATCGCCAATGACCTGTTGACCACCGTCGTGCTGGCCACTGACGCCTCTGTAGCGATTGCGCCAGCCATGAACCAGGCGATGTGGCGCGATCCAGCGACGCAGGCCAACACCCACCTGCTCGAAGAGCGCGGCATGCGCATGTTCGGTCCTGCATCGGGCAGCCAGGCCTGCGGTGATGTCGGCTTTGGCCGCATGCTCGAAGCGGACGAACTGGTGCAACGTGCCGCCGATTGTTTCCGGCGCGAGTCGCTGACCGGCAGGCACGTCCTGATCACCGCCGGCCCGACCCAGGAAAACATCGACCCGGTACGCTACATCACCAACCACAGCTCGGGGAAAATGGGGTTTGCCTTGGCCGAAGCGGCGGTTGAAGCTGGCGCCCGGGTGACCTTGATCACCGGCCCGGTCAATCTGCCAACCCCGGACCGCGTCACCCGGATCGACGTGGTCAGTGCGCGCGACATGCTCGCCGCCTGCGAAGCCGCGATCCCCTGCGATCTGTTTATCGCCTCCGCAGCGGTGGCCGATTACCGTCCCGAAGTGGTCGCACCGCACAAACTCAAGAAAGACCCCAGCAACGGTGACGGCCTGCTGTTGCAGATGGTCCGCAACCCGGACATTCTTGCCACCATTGCTGGCCGCCCGGACCGTCCATTCAGTGTCGGCTTCGCTGCCGAAACCGAACATCTGCTCGACTATGCTGCACGCAAGCTCAAGGACAAGAACCTGGACCTGATCGTCGCCAACGATGTGGCTAACCCCAGCATCGGTTTCAATAGCGAAGAGAATGCGTGCAGCGTGATTGACCGGGCACTGCACGAAACTTTTTTTGCCCAGACCAGCAAAGGCAAAATTGCCCGCCAGCTGATCACTTTTATCGCCGACCGTCTGAACCAGGTTTAATCACGCATGCATGCTTTACAAGCCAAGATCCTCGACCCC
Organism: Pseudomonas sp. GG8; assembly: GCF_052976945.1. NCBI lineage: Bacteria > Pseudomonadati > Pseudomonadota > Gammaproteobacteria > Pseudomonadales > Pseudomonadaceae > Pseudomonas > Pseudomonas sp. GG8. Next base: position 5,310,286 of record NZ_JBRIIP010000001.1, on the reverse strand, counting down.
CGCATTGGTAGCGACTTCCCTCTTCCGGCCTACGCCACCGAGGGCTCCGCCGGTCTCGACCTGCGCGCGATGCTGCAAGAAGACACGATCATCGAACCGGGCCAGACCCTGCTGATCCCCACAGGGCTGTCGATTTACATTGGCGATCCCGGCCTCGCCGCGTTGATTCTGCCGCGTTCGGGCCTTGGCCATAAACACGGCATCGTGTTGGGCAATCTGGTCGGTTTGATCGACTCCGATTACCAGGGCGAGTTGATGGTGTCCTGTTGGAATCGCGGCCAGACCGCCTTCAAAATCTCAATCGGCGAACGCCTTGCTCAACTGGTGCTGGTGCCGGTCGTACAAGCGCACTTCGAGTTGGTCGAAGAGTTCGACGAAAGCCAGCGTGGTGCTGGCGGTTTTGGTCACTCAGGCAGCCACTGAAACACCGTCTAAAATGGCCACTTGAACCCTGACCCGGCCGTTTGGGCCCTAACGGGCACCAAACGGCTCAGGAAAGACCCTTTGCGATTCAGGATGAATACCGGGGAGAGGTGATGTGAAAGGCTTTAAGCGCACCGCCACAGCAAGCAACCACTCGCAACCCCCCGACAGTCCGTCATCGGCTGCCCGTCAGCCCATTCTTTCGCCCGGCCTTGTTTCGGCTATCGCAGGGCTACTCACGGCCAGCGTGTTGTTGTGGCTGGCGTTATTCAGCCAGCCGCACCAGCAAACCCGGCTCAGCCAGGCTTGGGGTTCTAGCCAGGCCAGCGCCTTGGGCCTGGCACTCAAACAACTGAACGCCGAGACGCAAACCGCCGCGCTCGACGGCGCACTTGCTCAAGCACTGCAAAGCAAAGACCCGACCTCGATCAGCCAGGCTGAAAATCAGCTGCGCTATCACGACAGCGTGGTGGGCGCACGGCTCAACCCTCTCGGCCGGACCGACGTGGATGCACAAGCTCCCGTGCCGGTGAATTTTTCCACCCTGGACATGCTCAACAAAGCCGCACTCGGCCAGACGCCCTCCCCCGAAGCGCGCAAAGTCGGCGAGCGCTGGCTGGTCTATAGCGTTGCGCCGCTGCGGGCGAGCCCGGGCGCACCGATCACCGGCACGCTGTTGCTGGCGTTCGACCTGCAACGGGTGCTGAGCGCGCTGCCGGTTTTGCTCACTGATATTGGTCAGGTCCAGGTAACCCAACAGTTCGGCGCCAGTCCCGGGCAAGTTCTGCTGCAACGCGGTCAGCCTGCAGCAGGTTCGTCACAGGCGTTCGACACCGGCCAACCCAACTGGAAACTCGACTTCACGCCGGGCCCGGCGCTCGATTCATCAGTGCCCTGGCTGTTTCTGGCGCTGGCGGCGCTGGTTGCGCTGGCCGGTGTTGTGCTTGGGCTGTACCTCAACGACAGCGCCTTGCAGCGGCGCATTTCGGCAGACGCCCGACAGCTGGACCAACTGCTTCAAGAACTCTCAGGCGGAAAAGCCGTCAAAGCTTTCGGATTAAGCCTGCCAGCCCTGAATGGGTTGGCCCAGAGCCTGGCCAGATTTTCGGTGCGTAATGCGCCATCGACCACGGTCCAAGACAAGAACCGCTTCAATAACGACTTAGCGACAAGCAGTGCCCCAGCGTCGACTCAGCCCAATGCCCCGCGTACTGAGTGGGTCGATCCGCTGTTTCAAGATACCGACATTCTCGATATCGACTTCCTCGACGAAAACCAGGACTTCCTGAGATTGGAGCACCCCCCAGTTATGAGCAGTACAGCATTGGTGGCACCTAAATTTCCTGACACCATCTTCCGCGCCTACGATATTCGTGGCGTCGTCGGTGACACCCTCTTCGCAGAAACGGCTTACTGGATTGGTCGCGCCATCGGCTCCGAGAGTCTGGCCAAGAATGAACCTAACGTCTCCGTAGGCCGCGATGGCCGCCTGTCCGGCCCGGAACTGGTACAGCAACTGATTCAGGGCCTGCACGACAGCGGCTGCCACGTCAGCGATGTCGGCCTGGTACCGACCCCTGCGCTCTATTACGCCGCCAACGTGCTTGCCGGTAAAACCGGTGTGATGCTGACCGGCAGCCACAACCCGCGAGACTACAACGGCTTCAAGATCGTCATTGCTGGCGACACCCTGGCCAATGAACAGATCCAGGCTTTGCACACGCGCCTGAAAACCAACGATCTGACCACCGGCAAAGGCAGCATCGAGAAAGTCGACATTCTTGATCGCTACTTCAAGCAAATCACCGAAGACGTTGTCCTCGCCCGACGCATGAAGGTCGTGGTCGACTGTGGCAACGGCGCGGCGGGCGTCATCGCTCCGCAACTGCTTGAAGCTCTGAACTGCGAAATCATCCCGCTGTTCTGCGACGTCGACGGCAACTTCCCGAACCACCACCCTGATCCAGGCAAACCGGAAAACCTCGTTGACCTGATCGCCAAGGTCAAGGAAACCGGTGCCGACCTGGGCCTGGCCTTCGACGGTGACGGTGACCGCGTAGGCGTCGTCACCAACACCGGTAACATCGTGTTCCCGGATCGCCTGTTGATGCTGTTCGCCAAAGATGTAGTGTCACGCAATCCCGGTGCCGATATCATTTTCGACGTCAAATGCACCCGCCGCCTGACCCCGTTGATCCGCGAATACGGCGGTCGTCCGGTGATGTGGAAGACCGGTCACTCGCTGATCAAAAAGAAGATGCGCGAAAGCGGTGCGCTGCTGGCAGGCGAAATGAGCGGGCACATCTTCTTCAAGGAACGCTGGTTCGGTTTCGACGACGGCATCTACAGCGCGGCACGCCTGCTGGAAATCCTCAGCCAGGAGAAAGGCACCGCTGAAGAAGTCTTCGCGACCTTCCCGAATGATATTTCCACACCGGAAATCAATATCGATGTGACGGACGTGACCAAGTTCAGCATCATTGAAGCGCTGCAACGCGATGCCCAATGGGGCGACGCACAGTTGACCAGCATTGATGGTGTGCGAGTGGACTACCCCAAAGGCTGGGGTCTGGTGCGTGCATCCAACACCACGCCGGTCTTGGTATTACGCTTCGAGGCCGATACTGAAGCCGAATTGCAGCGCATCAAGGACGTGTTCCACGCCCAGCTCAAGAACGTTGCGCCCGACCTCAAATTACCGTTTTGAATGAACCCTTGTTTTCACTGGAGCCCTGAATGACCCTCGAACACGATGCCGCTGCTAATGTAGCCAAAGTTTTGTCCGAAGCGCTGCCTTACATTCGCCGATTTGTCGGCAAGACGCTGGTGATCAAATACGGCGGCAACGCTATGGAGAGCGAGGAGCTGAAAACCGGCTTTGCGCGCGATATCGTGCTGATGAAAGCCGTCGGTATCAACCCGGTAGTGGTTCACGGCGGGGGCCCGCAAATCGGCGACCTGCTCAAGCGCCTGTCCATCGAAAGCCACTTCATCGACGGCATGCGCGTCACTGACGCACAAACCATGGACGTGGTGGAAATGGTCCTGGGCGGCCAGGTCAACAAGGACATCGTCAACCTGATCAACCGCCACGGCGGCAGCGCCATTGGCTTGACCGGCAAAGACGCTGAACTGATTCGCGCGCGAAAGCTCACGGTCACCCGGCAGACGCCAGACATGACCAAGCCGGAAATCATTGATATCGGCCAGGTCGGTGAAGTGGTCGGGGTTAACACCGACCTGCTGAACATGTTGGTCAAAGGCGACTTTATTCCGGTCATCGCGCCCATCGGCGTTGGCCCTAACGGTGAGTCGTACAATATCAACGCCGACCTGGTTGCAGGCAAAGTCGCCGAGGCCCTCAAGGCCGAAAAACTGATTTTGCTGACCAACATCGCCGGCTTGATGAATAAACAAGGCGAAGTCCTGACCGGACTGACCACCGAACAAGTCGATGGCCTGATCGCCGACGGCACCATCTACGGCGGCATGCTGCCCAAGATCCGGTGCGCACTGGAAGCGGTTCAGGGCGGAGTCAACAGCTCGCACATCATCGACGGGCGCGTGCCCAATGCCGTGCTGCTGGAGATCTTCACCGACAGCGGCGTCGGCACCCAGATCACCAATCGCAAGCGGCATTGATTGATCGATACGTCACGCACAACTGAAAGGCCCCGTCCGGTTCACACCGGACGGGGCCTTTTTTTTCAGAGCCTATCAATGCTGTAACTGCTGAACCCGCACTCGATCAACCGCAAAATCGGCCTCAGCCTGTTTGCGCGAACCCTGATAACGCTCGACTTCAGCCTTGAGGCTTTGCTGGTCGTCACGCAGGCTGTTCATCTGATCGAGTAACGGCTGCGGTACGGCACGACCGGCACGTTCCTGGGCCGCAGCCTGCCCCTGAAGAGTGCTCTGCTGAGAGATCAAGCCTTGCAGATTGCCCTGTGCCACGGCAATCAAGGCATCCAGCTCGGCGAGCTTGCGGGTCTTGGCACTGTCGACATCGCTCACGCTGCTGTACAAATGCAGCAGTTGAGCATTGGCGTCGGCCTTGGCCTTGTCGGTCTGCTGACGCTGGATTTCCTCTGCCGTGGGGGCTGGCGGCACGACCTGTATCACTCGGCCTCGCTCATTGAGCACCTGGTAACCTTTGCCGACATACTCCGGCGGCACGCCTTGACGGTCGAGAACGATCCCACCCTTGTTGTCGACGTAGCGATAGAGCAACACAGGCGTTTTATCAGCAGCCTGTACAGCCATCACATTCAACGCCAATAGCAGCCCCGCGGTGTTCAGCTTGAGCATAAATGCAGCATCCTCAAATTCCGTACTGCGTCCGATAAGCCTCGACCGCAGGCAAATATTGCTTGAGTTGTGGGTCATCGGCCAAAAATTGCAGCACCTGATTCAAGGACACGATGCTGATCACCGGGATACCGAAGTCACGTTCGACCTCCTGAATCGCCGACAGCTCACCATTGCCGCGTTCCTGACGATTCAGCGCGATCAACACACCGGCCGCTGTCGCGCCCTGGTCCTTGATGATCTGCATGACCTCACGAATGGCCGTACCGGCAGTGATCACATCGTCGATGATCAACACGTTGCCTTGCAATGGCGCGCCGACCAGGCTTCCGCCTTCGCCGTGAGCCTTGGCTTCCTTGCGATTGAAGCACCATGGCAGATCCAGCTGATGATGTTCAGCCAAGGCCACGGCCGTCGTGGCCGCCAGGGGAATGCCCTTGTAGGCCGGGCCGAACAGAACATCGAAAGAAATGCCGCTCTCAACCACCGCCTGGGCGTAGAAACGACCGAGCTGAGCCAGGGCAGAACCGCTGTTGAACAGGCCGGCATTGAAGAAATATGGACTGGTCCGTCCAGACTTCAAAGTGAACTCACCGAAGCGCAAAACACCGCGATCGATGGCAAAACGAATGAAGTCGCGCTGATATGCCTGCATGAAAAAAGCCCCAAATACCACGGATTTAGCTAATTAGGTAGAGCTCGGGTATCATACACGCACGTGATTTTTGGGGCCATTTATGCGGATCATCAGTGTGAACGTAAATGGCATTCAGGCTGCAGTCGAGCGTGGTTTGCTCAGTTGGCTACAAGCCCAGAATGCTGACGTCATCTGCCTACAGGACACCCGCGCCTCTGCCTTTGAACTGGACGACCCAGCCTTCCAACTGGATGGCTACTTCCTTTATGCCTGCGATGCTGAAGTCCCTGCCCAAGGCGGTGTGGCGCTCTACTCGCGGTTGCAACCAAAGGCTGTTATCAGCGGACTTGGCTTCGAAACAGCCGACCGTTACGGGCGCTATCTGCAAGCGGATTTCGACAAGGTCAGTATTGCGACCTTGCTGCTTCCTTCGGGAATGAACGGCGACGAAGACTTGAACCAGAAGTTCAAGCTTATGGACGATTTCGCGCGCTACCTGGATAAGCAACGACGCAAGCGTCGTGAATACATCTATTGCGGCTCGCTGTATGTCGCGCAACAGAAGCTAGATATCAAAAACTGGCGTGACAGCCAGCAATCTCCAGGCTTTCTTGCGCCAGAACGCGCATGGATGGACGAGATTGTCGGCACCATGGGCTATGTCGACGCCCTGCGTGAAGTCAGCCGTGAAGGCGATCAGTACAGCTGGTGGCCGGATAACGAACAAGCCGAAATGCTCAACCTCGGTTGGCGCTTCGACTATCAACTGCTGACCCCCGGTCTGCGCCGCTTCGTACGCAGCGCTCGCCTGCCACGTCAGCCACGCTTCTCGCAGCACGCTCCATTGATTGTGGATTACGACTGGACGTTGACCATCTGACGTCCAGCCGCCCACAAAAAAGCCGACTTCGTGTCGGCTTTTTTGCGGCTGCTGGTTTTGCGTTACTTGATCAAGCGCCAGGTAAACGGATACCGATAGGCAATCCCGTCGTTGGCCTTGACCCCGCCGATAATGGTCAACACCAGCGCGCCGACGCCGACCAGTACCAACAGCGGGAAGCCGATAATCACGACCATCAACAGGAAGCAGATCATTGCGGCAATCGCCACGGTGATCTGAAAATTCAGAGCTTCCTTGCCTTGGGCATCAATGAAAGGATCGGTCTCTTTCTTGATCTGCCAGAGAATCAATGGCCCCAGCAGATTGCCGAAAGGGAAGATCAGGCCGAAAAACGCCGCAAAGTGACAGAGCATCGCCCATTGACGAACCTCGGCACTGGGGGTCGGTAGCGGAAGCTGGCTGTCACTCATGATGCTTATCCTTAGCAGGTGTGATGGCTGAATCTATACCCGTGCCGATCAGTCGGCCAGCGCAGCTCGCTGCAGTTCGAACAGCTCGGCCATGCCGATGTTCGCCAATGCCAGCATCGCGTTCAGCTCTTCTGGCTGGAACGGCGCGCCTTCAGCGGTGCCCTGGACTTCGATAAAGCCGCCAGCACTGGTCATCACCACGTTGAGATCGGTCTCGGCAGCGGAGTCTTCCAGGTAGTCGAGGTCAAGTACTGGCTCACCCTGATACATACCCACCGACACCGCAGCAATCATCTGCTTGAGTGGATCGCCACCTTTGAGGCCGCCGCGCTTCTTGATGACTTTCAAGGCATCGACCAACGCAACCATGGCACCGGTAATGGACGCGGTACGCGTACCGCCATCGGCCTGGATCACATCGCAATCGACATACAGCGTCACTTCGCCCAGCTTGGACATGTCCAACGCTGATCGCAGGGAACGACCGATCAAACGTTGAATCTCCAGGGTACGCCCGCCTTGCTTGCCACGGCTCGCTTCACGCTGGTTACGATCACCAGTGGCGCGCGGCAGCATGCCGTACTCAGCCGTCAACCAGCCTTGGCCCTGACCTTTAAGGAAGCGCGGCACGCCGCTCTCGACGCTGACCGTGCAAATCACTTTGGTGTCACCAAACTCGACCAGTACAGAACCCTCGGCGTGTTTGGTGTAGTTGCGGGTGATGCGGATCGAGCGGAGCTGATCGGCAGCGCGGCCACTTGGACGTTTCATTTGGGAATACCTGTACTGAGACGGAAAACTGCCGGGCATTATAGAGGTCACAACCCGAGCTGGGCACCTCTAATAAAGTTGCCGGGCCGATTCGGAGCTGCCAACAGCATTGCAGCCTGCACAAGAGCGACGCTCGGTAACGCCTTATGGCGTCGCCAGTTTGGGAGCATGCACCGCACTGCGCTACAATCCTGCGCCTTCGAAGCCTGTCGGCTATTTGTGACATTTATTCGGGCAGTCCTGCGCCCACGACAGTCTTCTCACCGACTGAACCCACGAGGTATTTCCCATGGTGCACAGCATGACGGCCTTCGCCCGAGTAGAACGGGCCGGCACCCAAGGCACGCTGAGCTGGGAACTGCGCTCGGTCAATCATCGTTATCTTGAGCCGCACCTGCGCCTGCCGGAGTCCTTTCGCGACCTGGAAGGCGCGGCCCGCGAAGCTCTGCGTCAGGGCTTGTCGCGCGGCAAGGTGGAATGCACGTTGCGCTTCACCGAAGAAACCGCTGGCAAACCGCTGCAGGTTGATCTCGAGCGCGCCGCACAATTGGTCGCCGCAGCAGAGACCGTAGCCAGCCTGATCAAGCAACCGGCCCCTCTGAATCCGCTGGAAGTACTTGCCTGGCCCGGCGTATTGGTGGCCGATGCCAGCGATCCGCAGGCGCTCAATAACGATGCACTGGCCCTGTTCAGCGAGGCGTTGAGCGAACTGAAAGCCGGTCGCGGCCGTGAAGGTGCCGACCTGGCCAAACTTCTAGACGAACGGCTAGTCTCGATAAACGAAGAAGTCGCAACCCTGCGTACGCTGGTGCCGCAGATGCTTGCGACCCAGCGCCAAAAGGTAATGGATCGCTTTGCCGACATGAAGGCCGAGCTTGATCCTCAGCGCCTGGAACAGGAAATGGTCCTGCTCGCACAGAAAAGTGACGTCGCCGAAGAACTGGACCGTCTCAGCACCCACGTTACCGAGGTGCGTCGCGTCCTCAAGACGGGCGGACAAGCAGGTCGGCGCCTGGACTTCCTGATGCAGGAACTCAACCGCGAAGCCAATACATTGGGCTCCAAAGCCTTCGACCCGCGCAGCACTCAAGCGGCGGTCAACCTCAAGGTGTTGATCGAGCAGATGCGTGAACAAGTGCAGAATATTGAGTAAGGCTACCCCAACATGACCCACAGTACCGGCACCCTTTATATCGTTTCTGCACCTTCTGGCGCGGGCAAAACCAGCTTGGTAAAGGCCCTGATCGACGCCCAGCCGCAGATCCGTGTCTCGGTCTCGCACACCACGCGCGCCATACGTCCGGGCGAAGTCGACGGGGTGAACTATCACTTTGTCGACCGCGCCGAGTTCGTGCGGATGATCGAGCACGGCGATTTTCTCGAACAGGCCGAAGTCTTCGGCAATATGTACGGCACCTCGCAGAGCCGCCTGCAGCAAACGCTTGATGAAGGCCATGACCTGATTCTGGAAATCGACTGGCAAGGGGCTGAACAAGTCCGCAAATTGCTGCCGGACGCACGCTCGATTTTCATCCTGCCACCGACCCAGCAAGCGTTGCGTCAACGCCTGACCAACCGCGGCCAGGACAGCGACGAGATCATCGAAGGACGCATGCGTGAAGCCGTCAGCGAGATGAGCCATTATGTGGAATACGATTTCATTGTGATCAACGATGACTTCGCCACCGCCCTGGAAGACCTTAAAGCGATCTTCCGCGCCAACCAGTTAAAGCAGAAACCACAACAGCAGCGTTTCAGCGATTTGCTTCGTCAACTGCTGGCTTGAAATACCGCTTTCGGGCATTTTAAACGTGCGTAAGCAACGTATTGGGGTGCCCCTGAAAAATCAGCGCTTCCCTAAACGCTGGTGTTTTTTTAAACTGTTCAGTCCGCTCGCCCATCCGGGCACCGCGCATACTGCATTTGCTACGAGGAATACCCATGGCCCGCGTGACCGTTGAAGACTGCCTAGACCACGTCGTTAATCGCTTTGAGCTGGTCATGCTCTCTACCAAGCGTGCCCGTCAATTGGCGACCGGCGGTAAAGAACCGAAACTGCCTTGGGAAAATGACAAGCCTACCGTTATGGCTCTGCGTGAAATCGCAGCGGGCCTGATGAATTACGCAGTCATTGCAGAAGCTGAAATCGTTGAAGATGAGCCGTTGTTCGGTAACTTCGAGGACGAGTCCAACGAGGCCGTCTAAGTCTATGCCTGGTCGACGTAGTACGGCACAGGGCAAAAGCCATCGGCAGGGGGTAACACCTTGCCGAGCATAGACGCCCTCGCCGATCGTCTGTCGGCCTACCTCGGTAAAGACCAGGTCAATCTGGTCCGCCGAGCGTATTTCTATGCCGAACAAGCCCACGATGGCCAACGCCGTCGTAGCGGTGAAGCCTACGTCACGCACCCTCTAGCGGTCGCGAATATCCTTGCCGACATGCACATGGACCATCAAAGCCTGATGGCGGCCATGCTGCATGACGTGATTGAAGACACCGGAATTGCCAAGGAAGCGCTCTGTGCGCAGTTCGGCGAAACCGTGGCCGAATTGGTCGATGGGGTCAGCAAGCTGACTCAGATGAACTTCGAGACCAAGGCCGAGGCGCAAGCTGAAAACTTCCAGAAAATGGCCATGGCCATGGCGCGCGATATCCGCGTGATCCTGGTCAAGCTGGCTGACCGGCTGCACAACATGCGCACGCTGGAAGTCCTGTCCGGAGAAAAGCGCCGGCGGATCGCCAAGGAAACCCTGGAAATCTATGCGCCCATCGCCAATCGCCTGGGCATGCACAGCATTCGCATTGAGTTCGAAGACCTCGGGTTCAAGGCCATGTACCCAATGCGCTCCTCACGTATTGGCCAAGCGGTCAAACGGGCACGGGGCAATCGCAAAGAGCTGGTCAACAAGATCGAGGAGTCCCTGAGCCATTGCCTGGCCGTGGACGGTATCGAAGGCGAAGTCAGCGGTCGGCAGAAACACCTGTACGGCATCTACAAGAAGATGCGCGGCAAACGCCGGGCCTTCAACGAAATCATGGACGTTTACGCGTTCCGCATCATCGTCGACAAAGTCGACACCTGCTACCGCGTGCTGGGTGCTGTGCATAATTTGTACAAACCGCTGCCCGGGCGCTTCAAGGATTACATCGCGATTCCCAAGGCCAACGGCTACCAGTCCCTGCATACGACGCTGTTCGGTATGCATGGCGTGCCTATCGAAATCCAGATCCGCACCCGTGAAATGGAAGAGATGGCGAACAACGGGATCGCGGCGCATTGGCTGTACAAATCCAATGGCGACGAGCAGCAACAAGGCACGCATGCCCGCGCTCGTCAGTGGGTCAAAGGCGTGCTGGAAATGCAGCAGCGTGCCGGCAACTCGCTGGAATTCATCGAAAGCGTGAAGATCGACCTGTTCCCGGACGAGGTCTACGTGTTCACGCCCAAAGGCCGGATCATGGAGCTGCCCAAAGGCTCCACGGCGGTCGATTTCGCTTACGCAGTCCACACCGATGTCGGCAACAGCTGCATAGCCTGTCGGATCAATCGTCGCCTGGCACCGCTCTCCGAGCCGCTGCAAAGTGGCTCGACGGTTGAAATCGTCAGCGCGCCAGGTGCGCGTCCGAACCCGGCGTGGCTGAATTTCGTGGTCACCGGTAAAGCTCGCACGCACATTCGCCACGCCCTCAAGCTGCAACGCCGCTCTGAATCCATCAGCCTGGGCGAACGCCTGCTGAACAAGGTGCTCAACGGCTTCAATAGCACCCTGGAGAAGATTCCAGCCGACCGCGTGCAAATGATCCTTACCGAGTACCGCGTGGAGGTCATCGAAGACCTGCTCGAAGACATTGGCCTGGGCAACCGCATGGCCTATGTCGTCGCCCGCCGCTTGCTGACCAGCGAAGCCGAGCAACTGCCAAGCTCCGAAGGTCCATTGGCGATTCGCGGCACCGAAGGGTTAGTCCTCAGCTACGCCAAGTGCTGCACGCCGATCCCGGGCGACCCGATTGTCGGCCATCTGTCCGCAGGCAAGGGCATGGTTGTGCACCTGGACAACTGCCGAAACATCAGTGAAATCCGCCACAATCCGGAAAAATGCATCCAGCTGTCCTGGGCCAAGGATGTGACGGGCGAATTCAACGTCGAACTGCGCGTCGAACTGGAACATCAGCGCGGCCTTATCGCCCTGCTGGCCAGTAGCGTGAATGCCGCGGACGGCAATATCGAAAAAATCAGCATGGACGAGCGCGATGGTCGCATCAGCGTGGTCCAACTGGTAGTCAGCGTGCACGACCGCGTGCACCTGGCCCGCGTGATCAGAAAACTGCGCGCCCTGACAGGGGTCATTCGCATCACCCGCATGCGCGCGTAGCCAACCACTTCATCAGGAGTTCTTCATGACCAAGACCGTTATCACCAGCGACAAAGCACCTGCAGCCATCGGCACTTACTCTCAGGCGATCAAAGCTGGCAATACCGTCTACATGTCCGGGCAGATCCCGCTGGACCCGAAAACCATGGAACTGGTCGAAGGCTTCGAAGCCCAGACCGTTCAGGTGTTCGAGAACCTGAAAGCCGTGGCTGAAGCAGCCGGAGGTTCGTTCAAGGACATCGTCAAACTGAACATCTTCCTGACTGACCTGAGCCACTTCGCCAAGGTCAACGAGATCATGGGCAAATACTTCGACCAGCCTTACCCGGCCCGCGCCGCCATTGGTGTTGCTGCGCTGCCAAAAGGCTCGCAGGTCGAAATGGACGCCATCCTCGTTATTGAATAACCTCCCCCGACGGAGCGCTGGCCGTTCCGCCCACCCTGCAAAGGAAGGACTCCGCTATGCGCTTTGCGCTTGCCCTCTCGCTGCTCGCCACGCTATTGAGCGGCTGTGCCAGCCACGCCGACCGTAACCCTGACGGCATCTGGATCAACCAGACCGCTATCGATGCCGCCTCCAAAGGTGGAAATCTGCGCCAGGCGCTGCTTGCCAACGGGCCTAACCTGGAATGGCACGTCGACACAAAAGCCAGGCAGGCCGCCTTCTCTAATGGCTTCGAGCTGAGTGAAGGAAAAATCGTCAGTGCCGCCGATGGCAAATGGCACGTCGATTTCTACGGTAACTTCTTCGAAGACCTGAGCCTCAAAGGCGACGAACTGGTTCAAGGCGTCAGCGACTCGAGCCCGGAACAACGCTTCGTGCAGCCTGAAAATCCCGCGCCTGCCGACGCACCGCCGGGCAGCAGTTTCGAGAAAGCCCTGTATAGCGCCTATATGGGCGGTCAATGGAAAATTGTCGACGGCGAAGGCGCTGGCGGCGTCGTTCAGTTCCAGCCTGACGGCAGCATTATCGGCTTGCCGGGCAATGATCGTTACGCCCTATGCCTGGCCGGTGATTGCGCAGCCATGAGCGGCGAACACGACAGCCTCTGGCTGGAAAAAGCCCAAAAAGGCAATGCCTGGATCTTTGTCCGCAAAGACAAGCAGATGGAAATACTCCAGGCCGTCAATCAGGCCAAGGCCGACGAAATGCCGGACCTGCGTCCTGGTGCACGTCACTGGTTGCTCGAGCGGAACTGAAGCCGCACGGTCTGCCCTTCGCTCCCACACCCCCCGTGGGAGCGAATTTATTGGCGATACAGGCCTGTCGGCGATGCAGGGTTCAGACCCCTATTTCTGCCCTTCAAGCACCGCAGCGTAGCCCTCGCGATAACTCGCATAACGCGGCACCCAGCCCAAGGCCCGGGCCCGGGCATTGCTGCAGCGCTTGCTGCCGGCGCGGCGCACGCTGGCCTCAGCCGACCACTCGGTAACCCCCAGATACTCACGCAGCCACGCAACCACCTCAGCCAAGGGCGCGGGCGCATCATCGACACCGATATAGCACTCATCCAGCGCAACGCCACGGGCATCCGCCTGTAGCAGGTACGCCAATAGCCCTGCGGCATCGTCGACATGAATGCGATTGCCATATAACGGCGGCTCGGCCACGACGCGATAACCTTGACGAACTTGCGTCAGCAACCACTCGCGGCCCGGCCCATAGATGCCCGTCAGGCGCACCACGCTGGCGGGGATGCCGCTGTGCAATGCCAAGTGCTCGGCCTCAAGCATCAGGCGACTGGAATACCCCGTCGCCTGGGTAGCCGATGACTCATCGACCCACTCTCCCTGCTGTTGCCCATACACACTACTGCTGGACACGAACACCAGACGCCTGGGCTTCTGCCCGTGTTGCTTGAGCCAGCTCAATACATTGCGCAGGCCATCCACATACGCTGCCCGGTAACCGGCCTCGTCATGATCGGTCGCAGCAGCGCTGTAGACCAGGTAATCAATCGGCGAGGTTGGCCAGGCGCTTGGGCAGTCAGCATCGAACAGGTCACCTGCGATGCCTGTTACCCCGGCAGGCAAGCGCGCAACAGACCGGCGCAAACCAGACACGGTCCAGCCCTGAGCAAGCAGTTGGCTGGCGAGACGGCCTCCAACATCACCACAACCAGCAATCAAAACAGACGGGGCAGACATGTCGGAGCTCCACAATAAAAAACGTGCGACAACGGCGCGGTAAACAGCCGAAAATGACGTTTGAATTTAATCAGAAACCTACGGTTTATAGGGAAAGATACCGCACCACTTGTTGTTAACAAGAATTATTTGCAATAATCGGGAACCGTTTGCTCTGCCCTTCCGGTCATATGCCTAGCGCGAAGTGGCAGAACGAAGCCCCCTTTTTCCTCTCAGGTCAGGCCAGCATGACACGTATCCAATCCCTCGCTTCGCCCACCAAGCTTGCCAGCCTGCCGCGCGCATGGCGCGGTATTGCTGCGTTGATGCTCAGCCTGATGCTGGCTCCCAGCGCGTTTGCCAATGAACCGGTCGCTGCTGCTTCGCCCTCCGTCCAGGCTGTCGCTGCCGCACCCGCCAATGGCATTGTCGACCCTGCCGCCGCCCCGGTTGTAGAGCAACGTGAAGACGCAGCCGTTGTCGATGACAACAGCCTCGGTATGGCCAACGACCTGTCGCCTTGGGGCATGTACCAGCATGCCGACATCATCGTGAAAGTCGTCCTGATTGGTCTCGCCATCGCCTCGATCATCACCTGGACAATCTGGATCGCCAAAGGCGTTGAGTTGTTGGGCGCCAAGCGGCGCCTGCGCGGCGAAATCGTCAACCTGAAAAAGGCCCGTACCCTCAAGGAAGCCAGCGACAGCGCCAGTAAAGAAGGGACGCTGGGCCACCTGTTAGTGCATGACGCCCTCGAAGAAATGCGCCTGTCGGCCAACAGCCGCGAGCGCGAAGGCATCAAGGAGCGGGTCAGCTTCCGCCTGGAACGTCTGGTTGCAGCCTGTGGCCGCAACATGAGCAACGGCACCGGCGTGCTCGCGACCATCGGTTCCACCGCGCCCTTCGTCGGCCTCTTTGGCACCGTATGGGGCATCATGAACAGCTTCATCGGCATCGCCAAAACCCAGACCACCAACCTTGCCGTGGTGGCCCCCGGTATTGCCGAAGCCTTGCTGGCTACCGCGCTTGGGCTGGTTGCCGCGATTCCGGCCGTGGTGATCTACAACGTTTTCGCCCGCTCCATCGCGGGTTACAAAGCCCAGGTTTCCGATGCCTCGGCACACGTTCTGCTGCTGGTCAGTCGTGACCTCGATCACCTGCCGGCCGAGCGTAGCCAGCAGCCTCACGTGGTTAAAGTGGGGTAAACCATGGGCCTGCATCTGAACGAAAACAGTGGCGACGATCTCGTCGAGAACCACGAAATCAACGTCACGCCGTTTATCGACGTCATGTTGGTGCTGCTGATCATTTTCATGGTGGCCGCCCCGTTGGCGACGGTCGATATCAAAGTCGACCTCCCCGCCTCCACCGCCAAGCCTGTTGCTCGGCCCGAGAAACCGCTGTTTCTCAGCGTCAAGACTGATCAGAGCCTATTCCTCGGCGAAGAAAAAATCAGTCGTGAACAGCTTGGCCAAGTGCTCGATGCCAAGACCAGGGGCAAGAAGGACACGACGATTTTCTTCCAGGCCGACAAGGGCGTGGACTACGGCGACCTGATGGAGGTGATGAACGCCTTGCGCGGTGCCGGTTACCTGAAAGTCGGCCTCGTGGGCCTCGAGACGGTTGGCAAGAAATGACGACTCTGCGCCAAAAACTGACGCGCTATAGCGGTAGTTTGTTGTTGGTGCTCGCCGTGCACGCCATCGCGATTATCGTCGCGATGCGCTGGTCGGCACCCCAGGCAATCGAACTGCCTCCTGCTGCGATGATGGTCGAACTGGCGCCGTTGCCAGCACCCGCGCCACCGCCGCCCAAGGTCGTGCAGCCGCCGCAACCACCGACGCCGGTGGAAACCCTGCCGTTGCCGAAACTCACTGAAGCGCTAAAGCCGGAAATTGCCATTCCAAAGCCGGTTATCAAGCCAAAAGCCAAACCACAGCCGCCCAAACCGCAGAAGAAACCGGAGCCGCCGCAAGAAAAGCCGGCCGAGGAGAAACCAGTGGATACGCCGCCGACCGACGCCAAGCCTGAAAAAGCCGCCGCGGCGCCGCAGCCATCCAGCACACCGTCGGACAGTCATGCGAAGCGCAACTGGCAATCCGATTTGCAGCAGCATCTGGCCAAGTACAAACGCTACCCCGAAGATGCGCGCCGTCGCGGCACCCAGGGGACGGTCAGTCTGCGCTTTGTCGTCGATGCCGACGGCAGGGTCCTGTCCTTCTCGCTGGCGGGCAACTCCGGCAGCACCGCGTTGGATCGAGCCACTCTTGAAATGATCCGACGTGCGCAACCGTTGCCCAAGCCGCCCGCTGAAGCACTGACTAATGGCGCAGTGGAAATACTCGCCCCTTTCGTTTATTCCCTGGATAAACGCTGAAATCGTAATTTTGATTGACTGGAGTACAGCTGATAACGTGCGTCTATCGATTGCAGCCGCTATGCTGGGGTCGCTACCTCATGGACGCACGCTATGACCCTTACAGAATTGCGCTACATCGTTACGCTCGCCCAGGAACAACATTTCGGACACGCCGCCGAGCGCTGCCACGTCAGCCAGCCGACCCTCTCGGTGGGCGTGAAAAAGCTGGAAGATGAACTTGGCGTGCTGATTTTCGAGCGCAGCAAGAGTGCCGTTCGCCTGACCCCGGTCGGCGAAGGGATTGTCGCTCAAGCTCAAAAAGTGCTCGAACAGGCTCAAGGCATCCGCGAACTGGCTCAGGCTGGCAAGAACCAGCTGACCGCACCGCTCAAAGTCGGCGCGATCTACACCGTTGGCCCGTACCTGTTCCCGCACCTGATCCCGCAACTGCACCGGGTCGCCCCGCAAATGCCGTTGTACATCGAAGAAAACTTCACCCATATCCTGCGCGACAAACTGCGCAACGGTGAGTTGGACGCGATTATCATTGCGCTGCCATTCAATGAAGCCGATGTACTGACCCTGCCGCTGTACGACGAGCCGTTCTACGTACTGATGCCTGCGGACCACCCATGGACCCAGAAAGAGTCCATCGATGCCGCTGCGCTGAACGACAAGAGCCTGTTGCTGCTCGGCGAAGGTCACTGTTTCCGTGATCAGGTGCTCGAAGCGTGCCCGACACTGGCCAAAGGCAGCGAAGGCGTCAAGCACACCACCGTCGAATCCAGTTCGCTGGAAACCATTCGGCACATGGTTGCCTCAGGACTGGGCATCTCAATCCTGCCGATGTCAGCCGTCGACAGCCATCACTATGCACCTGGCATCATCGAAGTGCGTCCGCTGACCCCGCCCGCGCCGTTCCGCACCGTGGCGATCGCATGGCGCGCGAGCTTCCCTCGGCCCAAGGCGATCGAGATTCTCGCCGACTCCGTGCGCCTGTGCTCGGTGACCCGGCCTAAAGTAGAAGCGAGCTAAGTCGCAACATGAGCGAGTTGTCCCACGTCTCCGTCACGGCGCTTAAAGGCGTCGGCGCGGCCATGGCCGAGAAACTGGCCAAAGTAGGCCTCGAGAATCTTCAGGACGTCCTGTTCCACCTGCCCCTGCGCTATCAGGACCGGACCCGTGTCGTGCCCATCGGCGCATTGCGTCCGGGCCAGGACGCGGTGATAGAAGGGGTGGTCAGCGGCGCCGATGTGGTCATGGGCAAGCGCCGCAGCCTGCTGGTGCGCCTGGGCGACGGTACAGGCACGCTCAGCCTGCGCTTTTATCACTTCAGCAATGCGCAAAAAGAGGGCATGAAACGCGGTACCCACCTGCGCTGCTACGGTGAAGCCAGGCCCGGCGCGTCCGGGCTGGAAATTTATCACCCGGAATACCGCGCACTGACCGACGATGAGCACATCCCGGTTGAACAAACCCTCACGCCCATTTATCCAACCACCGAAGGCCTGACCCAGCAGCGTTTGCGCCAGCTGTGCCAGCAAAGCCTGGCGCTGCTGGGCCCCAAAAGCCTGCCCGACTGGCTGCCTGAAGAGCTGGCGCGCGACTATCAACTGGCGCCGCTGGATGAAGCCATTCGTTATTTGCACCATCCACCCGCGAACGCCGACCTGGAAGAGCTTGCCCTCGGCCATCACTGGGCCCAGCACCGCCTGGCATTCGAAGAGTTACTGACCCATCAACTGTCGCAACAACGCCTGCGTGAAAGCTTGCGCTCGCAGCGCGCCCCGGCATTGCCCAAAGCCACAAAGCTGCCACCACAGTTCCTCGCCAACCTTGGTTTTGCGCCCACTGGCGCGCAGCAACGGGTCGGCAACGAAGTCGCTTATGACCTGAGTCAGCCAGAACCCATGCTGCGCCTGATTCAGGGCGACGTCGGCGCGGGCAAAACCGTGGTCGCTGCTCTGGCGGCCTTGCAGGCACTGGAGGCGGGTTATCAGGTGGCGCTGATGGCGCCGACCGAAATTCTGGCTGAACAGCATTACGTCAACTTCAAACGCTGGCTCGAACCCCTGGGTATTGATGTCGCGTGGCTGGCAGGCAAGCTCAAGGGCAAAGCCCGGGCCGCCTCGCTGGAGCAGATTGCCAGCGGCACGCCCATGGTCGTGGGCACCCATGCGCTGTTCCAGGATGAAGTGCAGTTCAAGAATCTGGCGCTGGTGATCATCGATGAACAACACCGCTTCGGCGTGCAACAGCGCCTGGCCCTGCGCAAAAAGGGCGTCGGTGGCCTGATGTGTCCGCATCAGCTGATCATGACCGCGACGCCCATCCCGCGCACCCTGGCCATGAGTGCCTATGCCGACCTCGACACCTCGATCCTCGACGAGCTGCCGCCAGGACGTACACCGGTCAATACCGTATTGGTGGTCGACAGTCGCCGGGTTGAAGTCGTCGAACGCGTTCGCGCGGCCTGCGCCGAAGGGCGTCAGGCCTATTGGGTCTGCACCCTGATCGAAGAATCCGAAGAGCTCACCTGCCAAGCCGCCGAAACCTCATTCGAAGAGCTGACCAGCGGCTTGGGCGAATTGCGCGTGGGCTTGATCCATGGGCGCATGAAACCTGCGGAAAAAGCGGCCGTCATGGCCGAGTTCAAACAAGGCGCCCTGCAACTGTTGGTGGCAACCACCGTCATCGAAGTCGGCGTCGACGTGCCCAATGCCAGCCTGATGATTATCGAAAATCCCGAACGCCTGGGCCTGGCGCAACTGCACCAGTTACGCGGGCGCGTCGGTCGGGGCAGCGCCGCGAGTCATTGTGTATTGCTCTATCATCCCCCCCTGTCGCAGATTGGGCGGCAACGACTGGGCATCATGCGCGAGACCAATGATGGTTTCGTCATCGCTGAAAAAGATTTAGAACTGCGCGGTCCGGGCGAAATGCTCGGCACCCGACAGACTGGCCTGCTGCAATTCAAGGTCGCCGACCTGATGCGTGACGCAGACCTGTTGCCGGCCGTTCGAGACGCTGCACAAGCCTTGCTCGAACGCTGGCCCCAACATGTAAGCCCACTGTTGGAGCGCTGGTTACGCCATGGCCAGCAATATGGACAGGTATGAAGAGAGTGCGTCGATAACGACGCCGGATAACTAAGCTGGTTATACTCCCTAAACTGTAACAATCTGGATACACGTCATGACAGAAGTTGCCTTCGCCGATGCAACCCCGCCCGCTCCGTCTGTCATTCGGGCGCTGTTCGGCAAATTAGCCGTCAGCTACCGGGAAGTCATGGATGACACGAGCCTTCCTGCCTCGCAGAGAGTCCAGCCCATCCTCCTCGGCGACGCCATTGGCACGCTGCTGGTTCTGTTCCCGCAGAGTCATTTACTGGACCTCAACCGCCTCGCCGAGTTGACCGGACGCACGCTGACCGCCATTCCCCAGGAACGTCTTGATCACATGCTCGGTAAACACAACCAGAGCATGCTGCCTGGCTTACCTGCGCTGAACGGCTCACCGTGCCTGTATGAAGAGCGCTTGCTACAAGAGCCGACGCTACTGATCAATTCCGGCGAGCCGGGCCTGTTGCTGGAAATTTCCAGCGAGGCCTTCAAAGGTATGATGAGCAAAGCCAGCGCGGCAACTTTCGGCGAACCACTGAGCTTGATCCGGCCCAACCTTGACCGGCCAGACGATGACCGCGAGGAAATCATCAAGGCGATGCATGCCTTCACCGCCCGTCGCATTCAGCAACGCCTGGAAGAGACGCTGGAAATTCCACCGCTGGCCGAGACCGCGCAAAAAATCATCAAGTTGCGGGTCGATCCCAACGCCACGATTGACGACATCACCGGCGTAGTCGAGACCGACCCCGCGTTGGCGGCACAAGTGGTCAGCTGGGCTGCTTCGCCTTACTACGCATCGCCCGGCAAAATCCGCTCGGTGGAAGATGCCATCGTCCGCGTGCTTGGCTTCGACCTGGTGATCAACCTGGCCTTGGGCCTCGCACTGGGCAAAACCCTGAGCCTGCCCAAGGACCATCCGCAACACACCACGCCTTACTGGCAGCAGTCGATCTACACTGCGGCCGTGATCGAAGGCCTGACCCGCGCCATGCCTCGCGCGCAACGCCCGGAAGCCGGTCTGACGTACCTCGCCGGTTTGCTGCACAACTTCGGTTACCTGCTGCTGGCCCACGTCTTCCCGCCGCACTTCTCGCTGATCTGCCGCCATCTGGAGGTCAACCCACACCTGTGCCACAGCTACGTCGAGCAACATCTGCTCGGCATCAGCCGCGAACAGATCGGTGCCTGGTTGATGCGCTACTGGGATATGCCTGAAGAGCTGGCCACGGCGCTGCGCTTCCAGCACGATCCGTCCTACGCTGGCGCTCATTGCGAGTACGCGAATCTGGTGTGCCTGTCGGTACGCTTGCTGCGTAAAAACGGCATCGGTTCAGGGCCGGAAGAGGACATCCCGGATGAACTGTTCGAACGCCTGGGCCTGCCACGCGAAAAAGCCGAAGAGTCCGTGAAAAAGGTACTGGACGCCGAAGTGCTGCTGCGCGAACTGGCGTCGCAATTCGCGACGTAGTGAGGGCGTCTGCGATAGGAACCCCCGGCGGCAACCACCGCCCAGCGGGAGACTGGTGATGCCGGTCGGTGTTCAGGTCATCGAGGGAAGACAACCCATGCCCTCCAGCGTGGCCTCCACCGCCTCGTCCAGCGGAGTGTGCGGTTCTTGGCCGAGTGTGGCTTGCACGTGCGCGCTGCTCATCCGAACCGGCGTGTACCACAGGTATCGCATCTCAAGTAGTTCGCGAAACGTCGCCACAAAAGGTGAAACCAGCTTAACCAGCCACCAAGGAAAAGCACGTAGCTTCGGCTGCCTACCACCACGCCCTGTTACGACGCGGCAGATCGCTTCAGCCATTTGCATTCCGTTGGCGTCCCAATGGCCAGCCATGTGAAATACCGCAAACGGCGCCAAGGCATCGCGACGCTCTAGCAATTGCACCATCGTGCGTGCCGCATCGGGAATATAGGACCATTGATGACCCACGCCGGCCAGGTTGGGAAGATTTATGGTCGCCACCGGCTGGCCCGGCTTAACCAAACCTTGCGAAAACCAACTACTGCCAGACTTCGGCCCGAAGAAGTCGCCGGCCCGTACGATAATCACCCGGCATCCCTGAGTCGTTGCAGACGCCAGGCGACGCTCCAGTTCCACACGAATGGCACCCTTGCGGGTTTTCGGTTGCTGCGGTGAATCTTCATGAAGCACTGGAAAGGCGCTCGGACCAAAGTTGTACACAGTGCCGGGCAGTACGACAGTGGCACCTTGCGCGCTCGCCGCTGCAAGGGTGTTGTCGAGCATAGGCAGCACAAGCTCGCCCCAACGGCGATATCCCGGCGGGTTCACTGCATGCACAATCACCGAGCAGCCAAGTGCTGCTACCATGACATCGTTGCGATTCATCGCATCACCGACGATCCAGGTAATGCCGTCCCGTTTCCCTGCGGCGTGCTGCTCTCCTCGCCGGAGTGCGCGCACATCCCACCCGCTATCGCACAGCTGCCGCGCCATTTCGCCACCAATGCCACCGGTGGCGCCGAGAACCAGCACCGTGTTGTTGCCCGCCATGTTGAATCTCCGCTGCGTTGGAATGGAGAAAGTCTGGGCCGGATTACACCCGAATAGAATTGTTCAAGATGAGGCTGCTGCTATACATTTATGTATGGACTACGACATTAGCTGGGAACTTTACCGCTCCTATTTAAGCGTGCTGCAAGAAGGATCATTGTCCGGTGCGGCACGTGCAATGAGTGTGGCGCAACCGACGGTAGGCCGGCACATTGCGGCGCTCGAAAAGCAGCTCGGCGTGACCCTCTTCACCCGCTCTCAACGAGGCCTATTGCCTACCGAAGCAGCATTAGCGCTGAAGCCCTATGCCGATTCGATGAGGGCACATGCCACGGCCTTGAAACGAGCAGCTGAAAGTCTTGGGGACGGAGTCAAGGGAACGGTGCGCATCACTGCGAGCGAAGTCATCGGTGCAGAAGTCCTGCCACCCGTCATAGCGCGACTGCAGAGCAATTACCCAGCGTTGAAAGTCGAACTCGTTTTGACCAACCGGGTGCAAGACCTGCTTCATCGAGAGGCCGATATTGCAGTTCGTATGGCACAGCCTAAGCAAGACTCGCTCATTGCGCGACGCGTTGGAGAGATCGAGATCGGTTTGCATGCACATGAGCGCTATCTGCAAGCTCGTGGCACGCCCAGCACCTTGGTCGACCTCTCGCAGCACGCGCTGATCGGTTTCGACGAGGAAACACCATTTTTGCGCGCTGCTAGACAAGCGCTACCAGAATGGCAACGAGACAACTTCACACTGAGAAGCGATAGCGATCTCGCGCAACTGGCGATGATCCGCGCGGGCGCGGGTATTGGTGTGTGCCAAGTAGCGCTAGCCAAGCGCGACCCGGCATTGGTCCGCGTGCTTGCGCAACAATTTGGGGTCAGGCTGGAAACATGGCTGACCATGCACGAGGATTTACGCAACAGCCCACGCTGCAAAGTTACGTTTGATGCGCTTCTGCAGGGGCTTCAGCAACACATGTCCTAGGGAAACCCTTATACGGCGCCAGGCTTTCAGCACGATCCGCCGCTTGCCTGCAGGGGTTTTCTGATCAGGCCACTTTCTTCTTCGGCTTGAGGAACTTGGTCAAGCCCTGAAACCAGATCACCAGGCCCGGATTACCCGTGATCTGGATGTCCTTGTCCTGAATCCCCTGCATAAATGCCAATTGCTTGTTTTTAGCCCGCATCGTGGCGAAACCGAACCCAGCATCCTTGAACGAAATCGAGAACGCTGGCTCGGCGACCACGCCTGGACGGCTGGTGAGACGCTGGCCGCTCACGACGAAATGGCGCGCGACCGTGCCGTCGAATGTCTGCAGCTGGAAGGTCAATTCCTTACCGGCCAATTGATTCTGAAAAGCGGGATTGTTGCGGCTGGCTTTGGCCATCATTCGGCCAAGCATCCACAGGAGAAAACGAAATTTCATGCACACAGCCTCAACAGGGGCGCCGCTCAGGTCAAAAGCGGCCAGCGGTGCAGTGTAGCGGTTTGCCGCCCCGACAACAGTAGTGAAATGTTACTTGATCGGCGAGGATCGCTACAGAAGTCGGATTGTTCGACAATTAAACGTCTGCGCACCACACATTTTTCAAAGCCAAAAAAAGGGCATCCAACCTGATTGGAATGCCCATTTTTGCTGCTGTTCGCTTCCCGCTGAAACCTCAAGCAGATTAAGGGTTAACGCTGTCTTTCAAAAATTTGCCAGGTTTGAAGGCTACGGTGTTACTCGCCTTGATTTTGACTGGCTCACCAGTTTGCGGGTTTTTGCCGGTGCGGGCACCGCGGTGACGCTGCAAGAAGGTGCCGAATCCCACCAGGGTGACGCTGTCTTTACGATGCAGTGCGCCAGTGATCTCTTCAAGCACCGCGTTGAGTACCTTGTTGGCTTGTTCTTTGGTGAGATCCGCTTTTTCAGCAATGGCGGCTGCGAGTTCTGGTTTACGCATATAAAGCCTCTTTGACGTTTTTTTGTTGTTATGTCCGTGCTGTTCTTCCCGAACAGCGACCAAGGCGCCGCAACAGCTCTACTATGCGGCAGACGAGAATGAGGATGGCATGCCATCGGGGCCCGCGCCAGCCTGTGCGCGACGTTTGTAGAAACAAAAATGGGGCTTATCCGACAGAACGACCTGTATTTACGCCAAGAGGGGCGGCAAGCCTTTGTTCAGTGCCATTTTTTCCATAACAGCGGTGCCGGTCAGGGCGTAACCCAGCAGGTTACCGTTGGCGTCCCGACACAGGGCTTTGATATCGGCACCCTGCCCTTCAACGGTCCACACCCCTTCCATGCCGCGCGGTACTGGCGAAACCACCAACGGACACACCGGCGTTTTGACGGTGATCGGCATAGGGCCATAACTGACAGCGGTCGGGTTGCCGGCAAGGGTTTGCGCCAGTGCGCGCGCGCAGCTCATCAACGGCATGACGTAGAGCAGATTCAAGCCATCAACTTCCGCGCAGTCGCCCAGGGCGAAAATATTGGCATGGGATGTCTGCAAATGACGATCAACCACAATCCCGCGAACGGTCTGCAAACCTGCCGCAGCAGCCAGATCGACACGTGGACGCAACCCAATGGCCGACACAACCACGTCACACGAAAGCACTTCTCCATCGGAAAGATGGGCCTCAAGCCCATGCTCGGTGCGTAGCAGGCGCGTCATCACCGGCCCTAGATGGAAGCGAGCCCCAAGCCCTTCCAACCCCGCTTGCACCGCAGCAGCGGCTACCGGGTGAAGCAAGGTGGGCATGACTTGCTCGCAAGGTGCGACCAGGTCCACTTCATAACCACCGAGGATCAGGTCGTTGGCAAACTCACAGCCAATCAAACCGGCGCCCAGCAGCAATACCCGATGTTTACCTGCGGCCGCAGCGCGAAACCGCGCGTAATCCTCAAGATCGTTGATCGGAAATATCGCGTCACTGGCATCACCTTCTACAGGAACACGCACGGTTTCAGCGCCCCAGGCGAGGATCAGGTCGCGGTAGTACACGACCTCTTCGCCGATCCACAGGCGCTTGTGTCCCGGATCGATGCCGCTGATACGCGTATGGGTGCGCACTTCTGCTTTCAATTGCTCAGCCATGGCGCCGGGTTCGGCCATGCTCAAGCCATCGGCTTCCTTGTTCTTCCCAAAACCGGTGGAGAGCATTGGTTTTGAGTAGGAACGCCCGTCATCCGCAGTAATCAGCAGCAGCGGCGTTTCGCCATCGAGCTTGCGAAATTCCCGGGCGAGATTGTAGCCCGCCAGGCCAGTGCCCACGATCACGACAGGTGCGTTCATTCGGTTCTCCTGATTGAGGTGTAAAAGGTCGAACGGCAGATCAGCCGATTTCGATCATTTCAAAATCCATTTTGCCCACACCACAGTCCGGGCATAGCCAGTCCGCGGGCACATCTTCCCAGCGGGTTCCCGGCGCGATGCCATCGTCCGGCCAGCCGTCGGCCTCGTTATAGATCAAGCCACACACAATGCACTGCCACTTCTTCATCGGTAAATACTCTCGGTTCTCAGGCTGTCCTGGCCCAAGCGGTCGATGGGTAACTCGATTGCCGCCAGGCTCAGGGCGTTTTGTACTGATCGGTGCGCTCAGATGCAAGCGCGATCGACGCAACAGGGCGGTCCTCAGGGGTCAGGCCCAGCAATCAAACATGCTAAGCTCGCCACTTCGACTGTTGCCAATAATTACCCACCGTGTCCCACCAACGCCTTCTTCTTGTTGCCCCTGACTGGCTCCAGCAAAATCAGCTGATGGAGTTACCCGATTCTGTGACCCTCGATTGGCTATTCAATCAGGACTCGCTGACCCGCCGCCTAACTCGCCTTTCTGCCAATAGTTTCAGCGTGACCCCCCTGTTCGAGGGCTGGCAAACCCTGCGTGCGGACGAATGTGCAGCACTGGACTTGCCCGCTCAAAGCCTTGGCTGGGTGCGCGAGGTGTATTTGCGCGGCAATGCCCAAAAGTGGGTCTTTGCCCGTAGCGTCGCGGCACAAAGCGCCCTGCTGGAAGGCGGATTGAACATGGATGAGCTGGGCACGCGGTCACTGGGCGAGTTGCTGTTTTGCGACGCGGCGTTCGAGCGCGGCGCCCTCGAGGTGTGCCACTACCCCGGCGCGTGGCTGCCCGCTGATGATGCTGTCGAAGGCTTGTGGGGTCGACGCTCATGTTTCAGCCGTGGCGCCTTGAGCTTGTTGGTGGCTGAGGTCTTTCTGCCGAATCTGTGGCACGCGACTGAAGTCGCCGGGCCCGTTGTTACGGAGCATCATTGATGTACCTGAGCCTGCTTAAATCGCTGAACCGCCTGAATCCACGGGCCTGGGACTTTATCCAGCTGACCCGCATCGACAAGCCCATCGGCATTTACCTGCTGCTGTGGCCGACCCTGTGGGCGCTGTGGATCGCGGCCAAGGGCGTGCCGTCTTTGAGCAATCTGCTGATTTTCGTGATCGGCGTGATTCTGATGCGTGCCGCCGGTTGCGTGATCAATGACTTCGCCGACCGTAAAGTCGACGGCCACGTAAAACGCACCGAGCAGCGCCCGCTGGTCAGCGGCAAGGTCCGCTCGCGTGAAGCGCTGGTGTTGTTCGCGGTACTGGTGGGCTTGAGTTTTCTCCTGGTGTTGCTCACCAACTCGCTGACCGTCTGGCTGTCGTTCGGCGGCTTGGCACTGGCGGCGTGCTACCCCTTCATGAAACGCTACACCTACTACCCGCAGGTGGTGCTGGGCGCAGCGTTTTCGTGGGGCATGCCGATGGCGTTCACCGCCGAGACCGGCGACCTGCCGGCAGCGGCCTGGTTGCTGTACATCGCTAATCTGCTGTGGACTGTGGGCTACGACACCTACTACGCGATGACCGACCGCGAAGACGACCTGAGAATCGGGGTCAAATCCACAGCGGTGCTGTTCGGCGATGCCGACCGCGTGATCATTCTCAGTTTGCAGGGCCTGGCGCTGGGCTGTCTGCTGCTGGCCGGGTCACGCTTTGAGCTGGGCACGTGCTTCCACGCAGGTCTGCTGGTGGCCGCTGGGTGCTTTGTCTGGGAGTTCTGGTACACACGCAATCGTGAGCCGCAACGCTGTTTCAAAGCGTTTCTGCATAATCATTGGGCGGGGTTGGCCATTTTTGTCGGCATCGTCGCCGACTATGCACTGCGTTAACCGTCAGCGTTCAAGCAGACGGCTAACGCAACTGCCAGGCGCTTAATGCTTGGCGGCGTGCCACATGTCCATTTTGCCGTCGCCCATCATGTCTCCCGCCTTTTTGTCCATTTTGAAGGTGTAGAGCGGTTTGCCGTCATAGGCCCATTGCATCGTGCCATCATCGCGCTTGATCGTTGTCCACTCGCCAGCCGCTTTGCCGTCGGCAGGCGCCATCAGGGGTGGCCAGCTTTCAGCGCACGAGCCATTGCACATTGATTTACCGTTAGCGTCCTTGTCGAAGGTATACAGCGTCATTCCCTTCTGATCGACCATCATTCCGTTCTTGACCATGGCAGGGTCGGCAGCGAACGCCATCCCGGACGAAGCCAGTACCGCCGCGGTAAGCAAGCCAAGCAAGGTTTTCGAGATTTTAGCCATTTTAGATACATCCTCTTTTGTTTTAAGAGCGAACTCTAAGCTTAGACTCAAAATACGCAGGCATACTGGCCACTCCCAAGCTGTCACACGACTGCAATAATTCCGTTATCTAATGCGACTCAAGACAGTTAAATGACAAGAGGACAGAGCATGGCTGGCAGGAGCATTCTGATAGTTGACGACGAAGCGCCTATTCGCGAAATGATCGCCGTTGCGTTGGAAATGGCCGGCTACGATTGCATGGAAGCCGAAAACTCCCAGCAAGCCCATGCCATCATCGTTGACCGCAAACCGGACCTGATTTTGCTCGACTGGATGCTGCCTGGCACCTCGGGCATCGAATTGGCCCGCAGACTCAAGCGAGATGAGCTGACCGGCGACATCCCGATCATCATGCTCACCGCCAAAGGTGAAGAGGACAACAAGATCCAGGGCCTGGAAGTCGGTGCCGACGACTACATCACCAAGCCGTTCTCACCCCGCGAACTTGTCGCACGCCTCAAGGCGGTGTTACGCCGCGCCGGGCCGAGCGATGTCGAAGCACCAATTGAAGTGGGCGGCCTGTTACTCGATCCGATCAGTCACCGCGTCACCATCGACGGCAAGCCCGCAGAAATGGGCCCGACCGAATACCGTTTGCTGCAATTTTTCATGACCCACCAGGAACGCGCCTACACCCGCGGCCAATTGCTCGATCAGGTGTGGGGCGGCAATGTGTATGTCGAAGAGCGCACCGTAGACGTACATATCCGGCGTCTGCGAAAAGCCCTCGGCGACGCCTACGAGAATCTGGTTCAAACTGTTCGCGGCACGGGCTACCGTTTTTCCACCAAGAGCTGATCCCGCGCGTCTTAGCGCGTCGGCTGCTGACAGGCCTGATTGACCGCCCACTCGACAAGGATGCGTTTGAATTGAACCAAAACTGGCATGGCACCCTGATCCGTCACATGCTGCTATTGGTGACCGCCTGCTTGGTGATCGGTTTGGTCAGCGGTTATTACGGCTGGAGCCTGGCGATTGGGCTGGCGGTTTACCTGACATGGACACTCAAACAATTACTGCGCCTGCACCAGTGGCTACGCCAGCATAAACCCGACGAGCCGCCGCCTGACGGTTATGGCTTGTGGGGCGACGTGTTCGACAGCATTTATCAGCTGCAACGCCGTGACCAACGCGTTCGTGGCCGATTGCAAGCGGTGATCGACCGCGTTCAGGAGTCCACTGCGGCCCTCAAAGACGCAGTGATCATGCTCGACAGCGACGGCAACCTGGAATGGTGGAACCGCGCGGCGGAAACCTTGCTCGGCCTGAAAACCCCGCAAGACAGCGGTCAGCCTGTCACCAACCTAGTGCGTCATCCACGCTTCAAAGAATACTTCGAGCAGAACAATTACCTTGAGCCGCTGGAGATCCCCTCGCCGATCAATGATCGCGTGCGCGTGCAGCTGCTCATCACCCGCTATGGCAATAACGAACACCTGATGCTGGTCCGCGATGTGACCCGCCTTCATCAGCTTGAGCAGATGCGCAAAGACTTCGTCGCCAACGTCTCTCATGAGCTACGCACGCCACTGACGGTGATCTGTGGCTATCTGGAAACCTTGCTCGATAACGTTGAAGAGATAAACCCGCGCTGGACTCGTGCTCTGCAGCAGATGCAACAGCAGGGCGCGCGTATGCAAACCCTGCTCAATGACTTGCTGTTGCTGGCCAAACTAGAAGCCACCGACTATCCATCGGGCAACCAGCCGGTCCTCGTACCAACGCTGTTGCAGACCATCAAAAATGACGCCCAAGCGTTGTCCGGGCAGCGCAACCAGCGCATCACTCTGGAAATCGACAGCACACTCGGACTCAAGGGCAGCGAGCCCGAACTGCGCAGTGCGTTTTCCAATCTGGTGTTCAATGCGGTGAAATACACCCCGGCCGAAGGCGCAATCCACATCCGCTGGTGGGGCGACGAGCAAGGCGCACACTTGCGCGTACAGGATTCAGGCCCCGGCATCGAGGCCAAGCATCTGCCGCGCCTGACCGAACGGTTCTACCGCGTCGACTCCAGCCGAGCGTCCAATACCGGTGGCACAGGGCTTGGCCTGGCCATCGTCAAGCACGTGCTGTTACGCCATCGAGGCACACTGGATATCAGCAGCGTGCTGGGCAAAGGCAGCAGTTTTACCTGCCATTTTGCCCCTGCCCAAGAGATCAAGCTCTGAGCAAACCCTAGGCAAGCTGGCCGGTAGCCGCTACATTGCGCTCTTATGCTCGCCACTTTGGCTGCGGCAACCCCCTCGATAATACGGAACCTTTAAAACTCCACCATGGACCCTTCCCCTAGTTATAACCTAGCCTCACTTTTTGCCGATTTCGGCATGATTCTTTTTGCAATGGTCCTGGTTCTGCTCAACGGCTTTTTCGTTGCCGCCGAGTTCGCCATGGTCAAGCTGCGCTCGACCAAGGTCGAATCCATCGCCGTTAAAAACGGCTGGCGCGGTCATATCCTGCGCACGGTCCACAGTCAGCTGGACGCCTATCTTTCAGCTTGCCAGTTGGGTATCACCCTCGCCTCCCTCGGCCTTGGCTGGGTCGGTGAGCCTGCGTTTGCCCACTTGTTGGCACCGCTGCTGGACATGGTCGGCGTACAGTCGCCGGAATTGATCAAGGGCATATCGTTCTTCAGTGCGTTTTTCATCATCTCTTACCTGCACATCGTCGTCGGCGAGCTGGCCCCCAAATCCTGGGCGATCCGCAAACCCGAGCTGTTGTCGTTATGGACGGCCGTGCCGCTGTATATGTTCTATTGGACCATGTACCCGGCGATTTACCTGCTCAACGCCAGCGCCAACGGCATCCTGCGCATCGCTGGCCAAGGCGAACCCGGCCCGCATCACGATCATCAATACAGCCGTGAAGAACTGAAGCTGATTCTGCATTCGAGCCGAGGCCAGGACCCGAGCGATCAAGGCATGCGCGTGCTGGCCTCCGCCGTCGAAATGGGCGAACTGGAGGTGGTCGATTGGGCCAATTCCCGCGAAGACCTGGTGACCCTCGACTGCAATGCACCGCTCAAGGAAATCCTGGCCCTGTTCCGCCGTCACAAATTCAGCCGCTACCCGGTCTACGATGCAGAGCGTGGCGAATTCGTCGGCCTGCTGCACATCAAGGACTTGTTGCTGGAACTGGCCGCGCTGGACCATATCCCCGCGTCGTTCAACCTCTCCGAGCTGACCCGGCCATTGGAGCGCGTATCCAAACACATGCCCCTGTCACGCCTGCTGGAGCAGTTCCGCAAGGGTGGCGCGCACTTCGCACTGGTTGAGGAGGCCGACGGCAAAGTCATCGGTTACCTGACCATGGAAGACGTGCTGGAAGTATTGGTCGGCGATATCCAAGACGAACACCGCAAGGCCGAACGCGGCATTCTTGCCTACCAACCCGGCAAGCTGCTGGTGCGGGGCGATACGCCGCTGTTCAAGATCGAGCGCCTGCTGGGTATCGATCTGGACCACATCGACGCGGAGACACTCGCCGGATTGATCTACGAGACCCTGAAGCGGGTGCCCGAAGAAGAGGAAGTGCTGGAAGTCGAAGGCCTGCGCATCATCATCAAGAAGATGAAAGGGCCGAAAATCGTCCTGGCCAAGGTGCTCAAGCTCGATTGACCTGGAAAGGCCCATTCGTTCCCACGTGATGACGCAATCTACTGTGCGGTCTGTGTGGGAACGAGTTCATTCGTGATAGGGGTGTTCCGGACCGCCTCAGTTCCCGCCTACCGCAAAATTCGGCAGGCTGTCGACGCGCTCCGCGAACCGATAGGGAATCGACTCCAGCCCCAGCCCACCGTTACGCTGCACCACGAAATGCAGATGGGGCCCGCTGCTGTTACCGGTATTGCCGGAACGCGCCAGCGCGCTGCCGACAACGACGCGCTGACCTTCCTTGACGCTCACCGAGCCACGCATCAGGTGTAAATAGACACCCATGGTGCCGTCGTCGTGCAGTATCCGGACAAAATTACCTGAAGGGTCCGCACCGTGGCCCGATTGACCATTCTCGGTTTTAACCACCGTCCCCGCCCGAGCGGCAATGATTGGCGTGCCTTCGGGCATGGCAATGTCCATCGCGTAACGGCTTTTAATACCAAAGTGGCTGAAGGCGCCATTGGGACCCTGGCTCAAGCGAAAAGGCCCGCCCTGCCAAGGCAGCGGGTAACTGTAACCCTGAGGCTGACGCCCAGGGTCGCCCAGCGAGTAGCGCAGCTTGGGCGTGTAACTCAGCGCCTTGCCCGCCTGCCGGGGACTGAGCACGGCCAGACGCACAGCGCTGCGGGCGGGAATGACACGGTGGATCGGCTGCCCCGTGGTGCCCAGCACATTCTTCAGCGCCGTGACCTGCAACTCCACCTCGACAGGCGCATACGAATCGTTGCGCACAAACAGGCTGTGCACGCCCTTGTCCTTTTTGATGTTCAGATGCACCTGTTTTTCAAGGTGCTCGACGATCCGCTCGCGAGGCACCACCACCGTAGCACCCGCCGTTGGCCTGTCGGTAAACGAGACCACGCCATTGGCATCGGTGAATTTATAGATGGTCACCGCCACCGACGATTGCGCGGTCAGCAACAGAGCACACAGGAGTAAGCAGCGCTCGAGCATCGTGATTGATATCTGGGCAGTGGGAGGCAGGGAGAGCGTAGCAGCGATTTGCCGCCATTTGGGGGTGGCGGTATCAATCAGTAGCAAAGAGGCAGGGAAATCAGACAAACCGCGTCAGCACCTTCGCAGGCAAGCCTGCGAAGGTGCTGACGCTCAGGGATCAACCCCCCGGTACGAAGTGCTTTTGCGCCGTGCCGCGGGCGATCAGGCGGGAGACGTAGTCGAGTTTCTGTGCGTCCTGGTCGACAAAGCGGAAGGTCAGTTGCAGCCAATCGCTGTCGGGTTTGGGTTCGTAGGCGACGATGGCGTGTAGGTAGCCGTTGAGACGGGCGACTTCGGCGTTCTCGCCTTGTTCAAGGTCGAGTACGGCGCTGTCGAGCACCTGTGGCAGGACGTCACCGCGACGCACCACCAGCAGCGCTTCCTTGAGGCTCAGCGCCTTGATCACGCATTGCTGGTTACCACTGGGCAACCGCAATTGGCCTTGACCGCGGCCGCCAAGGGCTGGCGCAGCAGCAGGCGCAGAGGCCCGGGCAGACGAGTTGATCAACGGCGCCGCTTTCGGCCCGGTAGCTGGCGCAGCGGCCGGCCTGACCACTTCCGCCTTGCCACCGGTCAGGGCGCTGAGGGAATCGTTACCGAACGCCGAGTTCATCTTGGTTGGCGCGCTGGCCAACAGGGTGTCGAGCTTGCCGACTCTGGCCAGCGCCTTCTTGACCTTGGTCAGCAGCTGCTCATTGGTGAACGGCTTGCCAATAAAGTCGGTGACACCGGCCTGGATCGCCTGGACCACGTTTTCCTTGTCACCACGGCTGGTGACCATGATGAACGGCAAGGCCTTGAGGTTGTCCTGCCCACGGCACCAGGTCAGCAGTTCCAGACCGGACATCTCCGGCATTTCCCAGTCGCATAACACCAGATCGAACGCCTGACGCTCCAGCAAGACCTGAGCCTTGCGACCGTTGACGGCGTCTTCGATGTGAATGCCGGGAAAGTAGTTACGTAAACCTTTTTTCACCAGATCGCGAATAAATGGCGCGTCATCCACCACCAGTACACTGACTTTACTCATTGATCTTTCCTTTAAAATCCCGACAAGCATAGCGCTGGTTGATGGCCAATTGCTAAACCGATTAACGACGCCAGGACTTTTCGTTCGCGGGCGGCTTGAACTCAAAGCCCGTAACGAAAACGCCCGACAATGAGCCGGGCGTTTTTTTGCAGGCAGTCTTATTTATCGTCAGGTTTGACCAGAACATTAGCGCTATCGTCAATGACGCCCTGCACTTCTTCCCTCATGCGCTTGAGGCCCATATGGCGGACGTCGGTACCGCGCACCAGATAGATGACCAGCTCCGAAATATTACGGGCATGGTCGCCGATACGTTCCAGCGAACGCAGCACCCAAATCACGCTCAACACCCGCGAGATAGAACGCGGGTCTTCCATCATGTACGTGACCAGCTCGCGCAGCGCGGTTTTGTATTCGCGGTCGATGGTCTTGTCGTACTGGGCCACGGACAGCGCCAGATCGGCATCGAAGCGAGCGAACGCATCAAGTGCATCACGGACCATGTTGCGCACCTGATCGCCGATATGCCGCACTTCAACGTAACCACGCGGCGATTCGCCTTCTTCACACAGCTGAATGGCGCGCTTGGCAATTTTGGTGGACTCATCACCGATGCGCTCCAGATCGATCACAGACTTGGAAATGCTGATGATCAAACGTAGGTCGGAGGCCGCTGGCTGACGACGCGCAAGAATACGCAGACATTCTTCATCAATGTTGCGTTCCATGTGGTTGATCTGGTCGTCGATGTCACGAACCTGCTGGGCCAGGCCCGAGTCGGCTTCGATCAACGAGGTCACCGCATCGTTGACCTGTTTCTCGACCAAGCCGCCCATTGCCAGCAGATGGCTGCGCACTTCCTCCAGTTCGGCGTTGAACTGCTGGGAGATGTGATGAGTAAGGCTGTCTTTATCGATCATGCTTATTGTCCTTGGAACGTCCAGTTAACTACGAGACCGCAGCAGTACTTCAGGGCCAACGAGCCAGGCCCTAGCCGTAACGACCGGTGATGTAGTCTTCTGTCTGTTTTTTCGCCGGGTTGGTGAACAGCGTGTCGGTATCACCGAACTCGACCAGTTTGCCCATGTACATAAAGGCGGTGTAGTCGGAGACCCGCGCCGCCTGTTGCATGTTGTGGGTCACGATGACAATGGTGTACTTGGCTTTCAGCTCGTAGATCAGCTCTTCGACTTTCAGCGTCGAGATCGGATCAAGTGCCGAGCACGGCTCATCAAGCAGCAGGACTTCCGGCTCCACAGCGATGGTACGTGCGATCACCAAACGTTGCTGCTGACCACCGGACAGTCCCAGTGCCGACTCGTGCAGGCGGTCTTTGACCTCCTCCCACAGTGCCGCACCCTTGAGCGCCCACTCGACCGCTTCATCGAGCACACGTTTTTTGTTGATGCCCTGAATACGTAGCCCGTACACCACGTTTTCATAGATGGTTTTCGGGAACGGGTTGGGCTTCTGGAACACCATGCCGACGCGGCGACGCAGTTCAGCCACGTCTTCGCCCTTGCGATAGATGTCGTGGCCGTACAGGTTGATGGCGCCTTCCACACGGCAGCCATCAACCAGGTCGTTCATCCGGTTGAACGTGCGCAACAAGGTTGACTTGCCGCAGCCGGACGGGCCGATAAAGGCGGTCACGCGTTGTTTCGGGATGTTCATGCTGACGTCGAACAACGCCTGCTTGTCGCCGTAGAACAGGCTCAGACCCGGCACTTCGAGCGCAACGGTTTCATTCGCCAGATTCAGGCCTTGCTTATCGCGTCCCAGGGCGGACATGTTGATGCCATGGGTATGGGTTTCGTGCTGCATAGGGTTACTCCATACGCTAACAATTCGTTTCATCGAACCGCCCTCCTCGCATGAGTGGGCGGCGCTCTTCAAATCAGCTATCCAGCGCTTTGTACTTCTCGCGCAGGTGGTTACGAATGGCCACCGCAGACAGGTTGAGCAAGGCGATCACCAGTACCAGCAGCAGCGCCGTGGCGTACACCAGCGGCCGCGCGGCTTCGACGTTCGGGCTCTGGAAGCCGACGTCATAAATATGGAAGCCCAAGTGCATGATCTTCTGGTCAAGGTGCAGGTACGGGTAGTTGCCGTCCACCGGCAGCGACGGCGCCAGTTTCACTACACCCACCAGCATCAACGGCGCCACTTCACCGGCAGCACGGGCGACCGCCAGAATCATCCCGGTCATCATCGCCGGGCTGGCCATGGGCAGCACGATCTTCCATAGGGTTTCAGCCTTGGTTGCGCCGAGTGCCAGCGAGCCCTCGCGAACGGTACGCGGAATACGCGCCAAGCCTTCTTCGGTGGCAACGATCACCACGGGAACGGCCAGCAGTGCGAGGGTCAGAGACGCCCAGAGCAAGCCTGGCGTGCCGAAGGTCGGCGCTGGCAAGGCTTCAGGGAAGAACAGCCGATCCACCGAACCGCCGAGCACGTAAACAAAGAAACCCAGACCGAATACCCCGTACACAATCGCCGGCACCCCGGCCAGGTTATTCACCGCGATACGGATCAACCGGGTGACCGGGCCTTGCCGTGCGTACTCTCGCAGGTACACCGCAGCCAGAACGCCGAACGGAGTGACGATCATGGCCATGATCAAGGTCATCATCACAGTGCCGAAAATCGCCGGGAAGATCCCGCCTTCGGTGTTGGCTTCACGCGGGTCTTCGCTGAGGAACTCCCACAATTTCTTGAAGTAGAAACCAAGCTTGGTAAAAGTGCTCATGGCATTCGGTTGGTAAGCGTGAACCACTTTGCCAACGCTGATCACCACTTCGGTGCCGTTGGCATCGCGGGCTGTCAGGCTGTCGCGATTGAATGCCTCATGCAACGAGCCCAGTCGCCCTTCAATCGCTTGGTAACGAGCGTCCAGTTCGGCGCGCTCGCTGTCCATGTCCGCTTGAGCGGCAGCATCGAGCTTGCCGTCGAGTTCCAGTTTGCGTTTGTGCAGACGCAGACGCTCGATGCCATGGTTGATGGCACCAATGTCTTTTTTCTCGAGCCTGCCAAGCTCACTGGCCAGGGTTTCGACGCGCTTGATTCGCTCTTGAAGAATCGGCCAGGCTGCTTCACCTTCGGCGATGACTTTGCCGTCTTCCTTGAGGTTGACCAGATAGCCGTAGTAGTTACCCCACTCACGTCGCTCCAGGGTCATCAGCTCGGCAGGTTTGCTCTGTTCCGTCAGCCATTCGCCGACAACCCAGGTGAAATCGCTTGGGTTGGTATCACGGTTACCGACCTTGAACAGCTCGCGAGTCATGAACTCCGGACCCACATCGGGTACCGGCAAGCCCGCACCCTTGAGGCGAACGCGAGGTACTTCCTCGGCCTGTACCACTTCACCGATCAATACATGGTTAGTCTGATTGGGCACGTTGTACTGCGCGCGCACCACATCAGCCGGCCAGAAGTGACCCAAGCCACGGACGGCGATCACTGTCAGCAAGCCCAGAGTCATGATCACCGCGATGGACACAGCGCCCGCGCTCATCCAGACGCCAGGGGCACCGCTCTTGAACCAACTCTTGAGGGAGTTCTGTTTCACAGACTTCTACCTTCCTTAGAGAGACGAATATTTCTTGCGCAGACGCTGACGAATCAGCTCCGCTAAGGTGTTCATCACGAAGGTGAACATCAGCAGCACCAGCGCTGCCAGGAACAGCACTCGATAATGGCTGCCGCCGACTTCGGACTCTGGCATCTCAACCGCGACGTTCGCCGCCAGAGTACGCATGCCTTCGAACAGGTTCATGTCCATGATCGGTGTATTACCGGTGGCCATCAGCACGATCATGGTCTCGCCGACAGCGCGGCCCATGCCGATCATCAAGGCCGAGAAAATGCCAGGGCTGGCGGTGAGGATCACCACCCGCGTCATGGTCTGCCATGGCGTCGCACCCAGGGCCAGCGAGCCCAGAGTCAGACCGCGCGGCACGCTGAATACGGCGTCTTCAGCGATGGAGTAGATGTTCGGAATCACTGCGAAACCCATGGCCAGCCCGACCACCAGTGCGTTGCGCTGATCATAGGTAATGCCCAGGTCGTTGGTGATCCACATGCGCATGTCGCCGCCGAAGAACCAGGTTTCCATATACGGGCTCATGCCCAACGACAACCAGCCCACCAGCAACACCACAGGTATCAGGATCGCGGCTTCCCAACCATCCGGCACTCGCAGCCGGAATGACTCAGGCAAGCGGCTCCAGATAAAGCCCGCCAACAGAATACCAATCGGTGTCAGCAGCAACAGGCTGAAGATCCCCGGCAAATGCCCTTCCAGATACGGCGCCAGAAACAGGCCAGCGAAAAAGCCGAGAATCACTGTCGGCATCGCTTCCATCAGTTCGATCACCGGCTTGACCTTGCGGCGCATGCCCGGGGCCATGAAGTAAGCGGTGTAGATCGCAGCGGCAATCGCCAGGGGCGCCGCCAGCAGCATCGCGTAGAACGCCGCTTTCAAGGTGCCGTAGGTCAATGGCGCGAGGCTCAGCTTGGGCTCGAAGTCAGTGCTCGACGCAGTGGACTGCCAGACGTACTTCGGTCCGTCGTAGTTTTCGTACCAGACCTTGCTCCACAGCGCGCTCCACGAAACTTCCGGGTGCGGGTTGCGCAGGCTCATTGGCAGCAACTTGCCGCCCTCTTCGACGATGACCTCGTCAGCACGTGGCGACAGTCCCATGACACCTGGGCCCTGAGCCACCTGATCGACCAACAGCGTGCGATGCGCGGTGCTATGGAACACCCCGAGCTTGCCGGAAGCGTCGAGGGCGACGAAGCCTTTACGGCGCTCTTCGCCGGTGATTTGTACGATCGGCGTGGTGCCCATCTGGAAGTCACGGATGTGCTCCAGGCGCAACTCGCCGTCGGTATCGCGGGCCATGAACCACTGAGCCAGACCGCCCGTGGTGCTGCCGATAATCAGCGACACACCGCCGACCAATTGCGTACTGGCGGAGACTTCAGCGTTACCGTCTTCCAGCAGTTTGTAGCGGCCGTTGAGGCTGCGATCACGCAAGCTGAAGACGTCGGCCTGAGCGCGACCGTTGATCACGTACAGCCACTGCTGGCGCGGATCGATAAAGATTGCCTTGACCACTTCGGTCATGTGCGGCAGTTCGATGCGGGTCAACTCGCTGGTGGTCTCCCCGGTCATCATGTTTTCTTCCTGGGACAAGGAGAGCACATGCAATTGCGAGCCGGTGGAACCCGCTACCATCAGGACTTTGTCGCTGGCGTTGAGGCTGACGTGCTCCAAGGGCCGGCCTTGTTCGTCCAGGCTCAGCGCCGCTTCGCCAAATGGATACGTGATGGTCGGACTGATGGTCTTGACGTTGCCCGGGTAGGTGATCAGGTAGTTGTGTTTGAACACCAGTGCCTGACCGTTGGACAGACCCAGCACCATCAACGGGCTGCCTGGCTGATCTTTACCGATAGCCGTCACAGTCGTGCCCGTCGGAATCGGCAAGGCGACATGCTTGAGCTCGGTCCCGTCGTCGATGCGGAAGAACAGCGCTTCACCCTTGTCGGATACTCGCAGGCCAACCTTGTTCTGCTCTTCGATGGCAATCATCAGTGGCTTGCCCGCATCCTGCATCCAGGCCGGATTGAGCGCCTTCTCGGTGGTCAGTTTCGCACCTTGGAACAAGGGCGCGACCACGTAAGCAAGATAGAAGAAAATCAGCGTAATAGCGGCCAGCACTGCCAGGCCACCGACCAGTACATACCACTGGGTCAGACGGTCTTTAAACGCGCGTATACGGCGTTTTCGCTTGAGCTCGGGCGTATTGAAGTCAATTCGCTCGGGAGGGGAATTTTGAGTCATGGTGGAATTGGCCAGATCATTCATGCGCTCACCCTAGCGGTCCTTTATTACAAAAACATGACAATGCGGTGACGCAAAAAATCCGCAGCCCAAAAGTACTGGCAGCGGACTACGAAATTAGTAGCGGGACCCCGTTGAATCAGGTCCCGCTCAGGTATTGAGATCGGGGCAAAAAGTGCGTGCCCCGCGTCAACCCTTACTTAGCAGCGCCTTCCTGCAAGCCCAGGTCAGCCAGTGCTTTTGCAGCAACCTTGGCTGGCAACGGGATGTAACCGTCTTTGATCACGACTTCTTGACCCTGTTTAGACAGGACCATTTTCACGAACTCGGCTTCCAGCGGTGCCAGAGGCTTGTTCGGCGCTTTGTTCACGTAGATGAACAGGAAGCGCGACAGTGGGTATTTGCCGTTCAGTGCGTTTTCTTCGCTGTCTTCGATGAATTCAGTGCTGCCTTTCTTGGACAGGGCAACCGTCTTCACGCTGGACGTTTTGTAGCCGATACCTGAGTAACCGATGCCGTTCAACGAGCTGCTGATCGAGCTTACAACCGAAGCAGAACCTGGCTGTTCGTTAACGTTAGCGCGGAAGTCGCCTTTGCACAGGGCTTCTTCTTTGAAGTAGCCGTAAGTGCCGGATACCGAGTTACGACCGAACAGTTGGATCGGTTTGCCAGCCAGGTCGCCGGTCACGCCAACATCACCCCATGTTTTGGCTTCGGCTTTGGCGCCACACAGACGGGTCGCGGAGAAGATCGCGTCCACTTGTTCCATGGTCAGGTGCTGAATCGGGTTGTCTTTATGTACAAAAATAGCCAAGGCATCGACCGCGACCGGGATT
This sequence comes from Pseudomonas sp. GG8, assembly GCF_052976945.1. NCBI lineage: Bacteria > Pseudomonadati > Pseudomonadota > Gammaproteobacteria > Pseudomonadales > Pseudomonadaceae > Pseudomonas > Pseudomonas sp. GG8. The sequence continues at coordinate 5,270,349 of NZ_JBRIIP010000001.1, read as the reverse complement.
GCAGTTGGCTTGTAGCCGTACTTCTGCTCGAAAGCCGCCAATTCGGTGTCTTTCATTTTGCGGCTCATCGGGCCCAGGTTCGAGGTGCCCTCAGTCAACGCAGGTGGTGCGGTGGCCGAACCGGCTGCTTGAATCTGAATGTTCACGCTTGGGTATTCTTTTTTGTAAGCCTCAGCCCACAAGGTCATCAAGTTTGCCAGGGTATCGGAGCCGACACTGGACAGGTTACCCGAGACACCGGTGGTCTTGGTATAGCCTGGAATAGCTGGGTCAACAGCAGCAACCGCAGTGGCGGTGGCAACGCCTGCGGCGACGAAAGTCAGAGCCGCCATCAATCGCTTAAGTCTCATGCCTTGCTCCTAGCAAAATTGGATAGGTATTGGATCGACGCCAAGTATCTAAGGGCCGTGTGAACACTCTATGAAAGCAATGTGACAATTAGATGAAAGGCCATCATCGACTTTCAATGATAGCCGTTCAGTTCAGGAGGGGGCGGCGGCATTCGCCCAGCAGGCAAGGCGATTCAACACTCAGCGTTGCTTGCGCAACAAATGGATGCCAATCAGCATGCCCATGACGCAGAGGGCTGCCACGTACCAGGCCGGCCCCATTGGACTGGTCTTGAGCATGAGGGTCACCACCATCGGCGTCAGACCGCCAAATATCGCGTACGCCAGGTTGTACGAGAACGACAGTCCCGAGAACCGCACGGCTGCCGGAAAGGCCTGGACCATGACGAACGGCACCGCACCGATGACGCCGACAAATAACCCGGTGACGGCGTACAACGGAAACAGCCAGTCGGGGTGCGCCAAAAGGCTGTGATAGAACGTCCATGAACTGACAAGCAACGCCAGGCAACCGAGGATAAACACCCAGCCAGCGCCAAAGCGATCCGCCAGAGAACCCGCGCCGACACAGCCCAGGCTCAGGCAGACAATCGCCAGACTATTGGCCTTCAGCGCCGTCGCGGGGGAGAAGCCGTAAACCGTTTGCAATACCGTTGGGGTCATCAGGATCACGACGATGACGCCAGCCGACAACAGCCAGGTCAATAGCATCGATAACAGGATCGCCCCGCGATGGTCGCGCAACACGGCCTTGAGCGGCACCTCTTCGGCCAGCGCCTTGCGCAGCTGCAGCTCGGCGAAAACCGGCGTTTCATGCAGCCAGCGGCGCAGGTAAACAGACAGCAGACCAAATACGCCCCCAAGCAAAAACGGAATCCGCCATGCGTAATCGAGCATCTCCTCAGCGCTGTAGAGGCTATTGATCAGGGTGGCGACCAGCGAACCCAGCAAAATGCCCGAGGTCAGGCCGGCGGTCAGGGTGCCGCACGCGTAGCCAATGCTGCGCGGCGGCACATGCTCGGACACAAATACCCAGGCGCCAGGCACCTCACCGCCAATCGCCGCACCCTGAATAACCCGCATCAACAGCAGCAGAATCGGCGCCCACAGGCCAATCTGCGCGTACGTCGGCAACAAGCCCATGATCAGGGTCGGTACGGCCATCATGAAAATGCTCAGGGTGAACATTTTCTTGCGCCCCAAAAGGTCGCCGAAGTGCGCCATAACGATGCCACCCAGCGGTCGCGCCAGGTAACCGGCAGCAAAAATACCGAAGGTCTGCATCAGTCGCAGCCACTCAGGCATATCCGCAGGGAAAAACAACTTGCCGACCACAGTGGCAAAAAACACGAAAATGATGAAGTCGTAAAACTCCAACGCTCCGCCCAAGGCAGAAAGCGACAAGGTCTTATAGTCGCTGCGGGTCAGCGGGCGCGAGGGCTGCACGGTACTTGAGGACACAGTGGACATGGCAAGGGCTTCTCTTGGGATTGCTGAGCATCAGCAACGCTGGCTGAGGCTTGACGGCTTGCACACTTCCTCACTAAGGAAAACGCTGACATGGGCATCAAAATTGCCCTTATAGCGAAAAGTACAGAGTCGATCGGGTCCGGCACGATAGCAAATTCTCTAAAAAGCACACAGTCAGGCGCTTTACGCAGTCAAAATGAGAACCGAGTGGTCGTCGCATGGTCCATCGATCGATATACTCGCAGACCGTAAGAGACAATCCAGCGTACTCCGGGTTGCTGTGCGAAATCGCCGCTGAGCCCAATCCAGCCGCTTTCGCAGAGTTTCCCCTTAAGGCATCGCTGAAAGCGGATGAACGCAATTTGTTCATGAACATCGTTTTCACTGAGGCCTGTTAACCGCACCAAAACATTAAAGAGTCATGGGTCGAGGCACCCTAGGCATGATTGAACTCGAACAAGAAGATCCGATACCGCAGGGCGACCTTGCATTGCAAATTACTGCTTTGCCCCGCGAAACCAATGGTTTCGGCGATATTTTCGGCGGCTGGCTGGTCTCGCAAATGGACTTGGCGGGAACTGCCATGGCCAGTAAAGTCGCTGGCGGCCGCGTTGCGACCGTAGCCATTGATCGCATGGCATTCCTGATCCCGGTCGCAGTCGGCGCGCAATTGTCCTTCTATACCCAGGCCCTGGACATCGGCCGCAGCTCGATCCAGATGATGGTCGAAGTATGGAGCGATGACCCACTGTCCAGCGAATGGCGCAAAGTCACCGAAGCGGTGTTTGTGTTCGTCGCCATCGATGGTAGCGGCCGCACTCGCTCGGTACCGGCACGGCGATAAGCCTGGGTATCGGTCTGCTGGGGTAAAATCGTTGACTGTCGCACGGTCTACTTTTATCACTGTACTTGAGTGAGCACCCCCGCATGCCAACGCCCCATGTCGAATCCGTCAAACTCGGTGAGCTCAACTGCTGGCGCATCCGCCACGGTCAGGCCGAGTTACTCGTCGCCCAGCAAGGCGCGCACATCCTCAGCTACCAAGTGGACGGCGAGCCGCCACTGATCTGGCTAAACGACAAAGCTGTCTTCAAACAAGGCAAGCCGATCCGCGCCGGTATTCCGATTTGCTGGCCCTGGTTTGGCAATCTGGAGCGCAACCCTGCCAGCGTACAGGCGATGCGCAACAGCAGCGAACCGGCCAACGCCCACGGCGAAGTCCGGGTACTAGACTGGGAATTGCTGGGCATTGGCAATGATGGCGACGCGTTACTCGCCGAATTCGTATTGCCGCAGGCTGAAGGTCATTTGCCTGGTTGGCCGCATAACGTCGCCCTCAAACTGAGCATTCGTCTGGACGAGCAGTTGCATGTCAGCCTGCTCAGCTACAACGCTGGCACCGAAGACGTTACCTTCAGCCAGGCATTGCACAGTTATTTCGCGGTCAGCGATGCACGACAGGTCCACGTCGAAGGCCTGGACGGCTCGCGTTACCTGGACACATTGAAAAACTGGGAAGACGAGCATCGGCAGGACGGCGACCTGCATTTCACGGCCGAGACGGACCGCGTTTACCTGGACACACCGCACCATCTGAGCATCGTCGATCCGGGCTGGCAGCGACGGATTCAGATCATGACCAGCGGCTCAAAGTCAGCGGTGCTGTGGAATCCGTGGGTCGACAAGACCAGGACCTTAAGCGACATGGCCGAAGACGGCTGGCAGCACATGGTTTGTGTCGAGACCGCCAACGTCCTGTCCGATGTCGTCACGTTGGCGCCAGATGCCATGCACACCCTGAGTGTCAGCATCTGGGCCGAGCCGCTGGCGGCGTTGCCGGAAGCGTAACCGCTACAGGTCCGCTTCGACCACGACGCGGACCTTCGAAGCATCCAGCGCGTAGGCCGCATCGGCCATGTTATTGCTGACCGCCTCGACCTTCAGCGTGCCGATCACCCACAGCGGCGTGTAGATATCGTCCAGCTTCAGGCCTTTTGGATAACGCACCAGCACCAGTTGATTGGGTGGCGGCGGCGGCACATGGATGCATGCGCCCGGATATGGCACGAGGAAGAACAGGGTACTGCGGCCTTTCGCGTCTGTTTCCAGCGGCACGGGATAACCACCAAGACGGATATTTTTGCCATTCATGGCGGGTACGGTCTTGGCCGAGTACATCACGGCAGGCAAGCCTTTGCTCTGCTTCAAACCGCCTTTGCTATCGAACGTCCCCTGCGCTTCCGGGGAGTTGTGATCGATTTCAGGCATGGCCTCGAGGGCTTTTTGATCCGACTTGGGCATCAGCTCGAGCCAATCGGTTTCTGGCAGCTCGGCGCGGGCCAGCCCGGAAGCCAACAGCAGCGCTATAAGGAGGAGACGGCGCATGGGAGAGCTCGGCAATGTATGTGGTCTCACTAGCTCTCTGCGCAGCAATAGCGCAGAGAGCCGATGAATAACTGTCAGTCTTTTTTGATCATGCCGTAAAGCACCAGCAGCACCACCGCACCCACCAATGCGCCGAGGAAACCCGCGCCCTGGCCTGCCTGATAAATGCCCAGCGCCTGACCCCCGTAGGTCGCAGCCAGCGAGCCCCCGATACCCAGCACAATGGTCATGATCCAACCCATGCTGTCATCGCCTGGCTTGAGGAAGCGAGCCAGCAAGCCCACGATCAAACCGATAAAAATGGTTCCGATAATACCCATGCCTTTTCCTCTGTATTAATTGGACGAACCAAGGCCTGATGACGGCATTAGCGTCCTGTCATCAGAGAACCGCTGGCAGGATTGGTTCCACATGCGTCTATTGCAGCTATTACAGCTTGATCAGCGCTTCGACTTTTTTGATCTGCCGATCAAGGGTGGCGCGATCAGCACAGCGCAAGGTGGCGTGACCCACTTTGCGCCCAACCTTGAACGCCTTGCCGTAGTGATGCAGATGGCAGTCATCGATGGCGACGACCTTGTCCACAGCCGGCACTTCACCGATGAAGTTGAGCATGGCGCTTTCGCCGACCTTGGCAGTGGAGCCCAACGGCAAACCCGCCACCGCCCGCAGGTGGTTTTCGAACTGGCTGCACTCGGCGCCTTCGGTGGTCCAATGCCCCGAGTTATGCACACGGGGTGCAATCTCGTTGGCCTTCAAACCGCCATCGACTTCAAAGAACTCGAACCCCAGCACGCCGACATAATCGAGTTGCTTGAGTACGCGACCGGCGTAATCCTCAGCCAGCGCTTGCAGCGGATGCGCGGTGCTGGCAATCGACAGACGCAAAACCCCATTTTCGTGGGTGTTGTGCACCAGCGGATAGAAGCGCGTTTCGCCATCGCGGCCGCGCACGGCAATCAGCGACACTTCACCCGTGAAGGGCACGAAACCTTCCAGCAAACAGGCAACACTGCCCAACTCAGCAAACGTGCCGACCACATCAGCCGCTGTACGCAGTACTTTCTGGCCCTTGCCGTCATAACCGAGGGTGCGGGTTTTCAGCACGGCAGGCAGACCAATGCTGGCCACTGCGGCGTCCAGATCGGCTTGCGACTGGATATCAGCGAAGGTAGGCGTTGGAATGCCGAGGTCCTTGAACATGCTCTTTTCGAACCAGCGATCACGGGCAATCCGCAGCGCTTCGGCACTTGGATAAACCGGCACGAACTGCGACAGGAACGCCACGGTTTCTGCTGGCACACTTTCGAATTCGAAGGTCACCAGATCGACTTCATCGGCCAACTGGCGCAGATGATCCTGATCGCCGTAATCGGCACGCAGATGTTCGCCCAACGCAGCGGCACAGGCATCCGGCGCCGGGTCGAGAAAAGCGAAACTCATGCCTAGCGGGGTCCCTGCCAGAGCCAACATGCGACCCAACTGGCCGCCACCGATTACACCGATCTTCATGGAAAAACCTCAGGCGTCGCGTGGGTCTGGATTGTCCAGGACGCTGTCTGTCTGCTCAGCGCGGAATTTCTTCAGCACTGCATGGAATTGCGGGTGCTTGGCGCCGAGGATACTGGCCGACAACAATGCGGCGTTGATTGCGCCCGCTTTGCCGATAGCCAAGGTCGCCACAGGAATCCCGGCAGGCATCTGCACGATAGAGAGCAGGGAATCAACGCCCGACAACATCGACGACTGTACGGGCACGCCCAGCACGGGCAGATGAGTCTTGGCCGCACACATACCTGGCAAATGAGCCGCACCGCCAGCACCGGCAATGATCACTTCAATGCCACGGGCTTCAGCCTGTTCGGCGTACTGGAACAGCAAATCCGGCGTCCGGTGGGCTGACACCACTTTGACTTCGTAAGGGATGCCTAGCTTTTCCAGCATATCGGCGGTGTGGCTAAGGGTGGACCAATCGGACTTGGAGCCCATGATCACGCCAACCAGTGCGCTCATCGTCGTGCCTCTTCTATTGGACGCCCGCAGGCGCGTCAAAAAACAAACAAGCCACGCGGGAGAACCGGCGTGGCTTGCTGTACGAATTATGGCCGGTCGAACCGGCCAAAGGCCGCGCAGTATACCGTAAAGCACAGGGAAGACAGCCCCCTTGGTGACCATCTGTCCGCAGGGCCCTGGCGAGGTCTGCACACGGCACCCGCGACCGAAATCCTTCATGGCAAAAGGTCCTACATCTTCTGTACGCAACTTACTACTTTAGGTGACGCCAACAGCAACTAACAAATCGCAACCGTTTCGGCTTAGCTGCTTTCATGTCTGAAGCAAACACAGTTCCGGGCAGACCCCGTCATCCAGTACGGACATTAATCAACGAAAACTATCGCCATCGAGATCGCCCATGCTCATTCATTTAAGAACACTCGCTTTAACACTAAGCACCCTGCTTACGATCATCATTCCACCGGCTTCCGCTGATGAGAAATTCACGAAAACTCCGCTCTACTTCTATGTATTTCTGCACGACGATATCCCACAAGCTGAACGCGAAAATATCGCTAAAGACTACTTCTCGTGGCTGCGCAAGGACCTTGAAAGCTTCACCCGGCGCAGGGTGTACATAGACTTCATACAGAACGTCGCGCCCATAACCCAATACCCGTATCAAGGTGAAAACCTGACAAAAATACTGGACGGCTGGCAACGAGAAGTGAATGACTACATCGACAAAAACAATCTGCCCATGAACAGCAGAACCAAGTATTTGCTGTTAACACACGAAAAAATAAACGGGATGACTTTGGGTGTCGCCAGAGACAAGAGTTACGCAGGCATTGCATCGCTGGGCAGTTACTCTGCCGCCGCGCATGAAATAGGTCATCTGCTCGGCGGGACGCATGAGCACTCAGAAGTTTTATTCAAAGGCAGTTGGTGGTGTGAAACCAATATATTCCCGACCCGCATCAACGTAAGAGCGAACTGTTACCACTACAGCGACAAAAACAAAGAAGCCATCGCCGCTTATTTGAGCGAATCGCCTTAAGCACTCAAGACGCACCCTGTGCCGCACCGCCTTCCAGCTTGCGCCACAACAACCGCACGTTGGCCTTGCGTACCAACGCACAACGGTACAAACGAATTTCCAGCGGCACATGCCATTGTGGGCCACCACACACCACCAACTCACCCCGCGCCAGTTCAGCACGCACGCTGAGCTGCGGCACCCAGGCGATGCCCAGGCCTTCGAGCGCCATGCTTTTCAGGCTGTCCGCCATGGCTGTTTCGTAGACCGTAGTGAAGCGCAAGCTGCGCTGACGCAGCAGCAGGTTCACCGAGCGCCCCAGAAATGCTCCGGCGCTGTAGGCGAGCAACGGCACACTGGCATCGCCTTCAAGGTCGAATAACGGTTGGCCGTTGGCGTCTGCCGCGCAGATGGGCAACATCTCCGTATGCCCAAGGTGCAGCGAGGGGAAAATTTCAGCGTCCATCTGCAGCGCCGCATCCGGGTCGTAGAACGCCAGCATCAGATCGCAACCGCCCTCACGCAACGCATGTACCGCATCGCCAACGTTGGTCGCCACCAGCCGGGTGGCAATGTTCAGCCCTTCGTTACGCAGCTGGGCAATCCAGCGCGGGAAAAAACCCAAGGCCAAAGAGTGCGCCGCCGCGACTTGCATGACTTCGCCCTGCCCGCCCTCCAGGTGATGCAGATGACGCAGCACCTCGCCAAGCTGCTCGACGACGGTGCGCGCGGTTACCAGAAACAGTTGTCCGGCAGCCGTCAGCTCGATGGGCGTGCGCGAGCGATTGACCAACGTCAGGCCCAGTGCCGACTCAAGGCTGCGAATCCGGCGGCTGAAAGCAGGTTGCGTCACGAAGCGACGCTCGGCCGCCTGGGAAAAACTGCGGGTGGCGGCCAGGGCACTGAAGTCCTCCAGCCATTTACTTTCCAGGTTCATCACGTCCTCCAATCACGGCAGGGACGGACTTGCAACGACCCGCCCCGCACCTGCAAAAAAGCAACTACATCTTGTTCATACGCTCGTCACAATCGTAACGTCACATCGACATTATGCCGTTTGTGCATAGGCCAGCGCTTAACAGCATTAGCCCAAAATTGCCCACAAGCCTAGCATCAGCGGCGTTCCGGCATTATCCGTGCCTTTCTTGAGACTATCTCTATCATGTCCTCCGCTGCATCATTGCGCATCGAAAAAGACCTGCTTGGCGTCCTTGAAGTACCCGCTGAAGCGTACTACGGCATCCAGACCCTGCGGGCGGTGAACAACTTCCGTCTCTCCGGCGTTCCGATTTCGCATTACCCGAAGCTGGTCGTGGCCCTGGCCATGGTCAAGCAAGCCGCCGCTGACGCTAACCGCGAACTCGGTCACCTCAGCGAAGCCAAGCACGCTGCCATCAGCGAAGCCTGCGCCCGTTTGGTTCGCGGCGATTTCCACGAGCAGTTCGTGGTGGACATGATTCAAGGCGGCGCTGGCACTTCAACCAACATGAATGCCAACGAAGTCATCGCCAACATCGCGCTGGAGGCCATGGGCCACAGCAAGGGCGAGTACCAATACCTGCACCCGAACAATGACGTGAACATGGCGCAGTCGACCAACGACGCTTACCCGACGGCAATCCGTCTGGGCCTGCTGCTCGGTCACGACGCCCTGCTCGCCAGCCTCGACAGCCTGATTCAGGCATTCGCCGCCAAGGGCCAGGAATTCAACCACGTTCTGAAAATGGGCCGTACCCAGTTGCAGGACGCCGTGCCGATGACCCTCGGTCAAGAGTTCCGGGCCTTCGCCACCACCTTGAGCGAAGACCTCAATCGTCTGCGCAGCCTCGCTCCGGAACTGCTGACCGAAGTGAACCTGGGCGGCACCGCCATCGGCACCGGCATCAACGCCGACCCCCGCTACCAGCACCTGGCCGTATCGCGTCTGGCGCTCATCAGCGGTCAACCGCTGGTACCTGCCGCCGACCTGATCGAAGCCACGTCCGACATGGGCGCCTTCGTCCTGTTCTCCGGGATGCTCAAGCGTACTGCGGTCAAGCTGTCGAAAATCTGCAACGACCTGCGCCTGCTGTCCAGCGGCCCACGTACCGGCATCAATGAAATCAACCTGCCAGCACGTCAGCCAGGCAGCTCGATCATGCCCGGCAAGGTCAACCCGGTTATCCCGGAAGCGGTCAACCAAGTGGCTTTCCAGATCATCGGCAACGACCTGGCACTGACCATCGCCGCAGAAGGGGGTCAATTGCAGCTGAACGTGATGGAGCCGCTGATCGCTTACAAGATTTTCGACTCGATCCGCCTGCTGCAACGCGCCATGGATATGCTGCGCGAGCATTGCATCGTCGGCATCACCGCCAACGAAGCACGCTGCCGCGAACTGGTCGAGCACTCGATCGGCCTGGTCACCGCCCTGAACCCATACATCGGTTATGAAAACGCCACCCGTATCGCCCGCATCGCTCTGGAAAGCGGCCGTGGCGTACTGGAACTGGTGCGCGAAGAAGGCTTGCTCGACGACGCCATGCTCGCCGACATCCTGCGCCCGGAAAACATGATTGCGCCACGCTTGGTGCCATTGAAGGCCTGACCTTCAGCCCCAGGCAGCAACACGCTCACCAGGCTGAGAGACTAGACACCTCTCTCCCTTTTGAGGGCCCGAAGATCACTCTTCAGGCCCTTTTTTTTGCCAGCTTGTTTTTACTTTTCACTAGACACGCCATAGCCTTGGCCGATCACCCAAAGGAGAAGTGCCATGAATCGCGAAACCCCGCCACCCGCTCAGCAGGTCATGGTGCTCTACACCGGCGGCACCATCGGCATGCAGGCCAGCGCCAACGGGCTGGCTCCGGCTTCGGGATTCGAGGCGCGGATGGCCGAGCAACTGGCTGCCCAACCAGAACTGAAGGTACCGAACTGGCGGTTTCGCGAACTACTGCCGTTGATCGACAGCGCCAACATGACCCCCACCTACTGGCAGCGTCTGCGTGAAGCGGTGATCGAGGCCGTGGATGTCGATGGCTGCGACGCGGTATTGATCCTGCACGGCACTGACACCCTGGCCTACAGCGCGGCGGCGATGAGCTTTCAGTTGCTCGGGCTGAGCGCACCCGTGCTGTTCACCGGTTCGATGCTGCCCGCTGGCGTCGAGAACAGTGATGCCTGGGAAAACCTCAACGGCGCCCTGCTTGCCCTGGGCCAAGGCTTGGCGCCGGGCGTGCAGCTGTACTTCCATGGCGAGCTACTGGCACCGACCCGCTGCGCAAAAATTCGCAGCTTTGGTCGTCATCCGTTCGCCGCGTTGCAGCGCTCGCGGGAGGGTAAGTCGGCGCAGTCTGTGCCCGCTGCACTGGATTACCGTCAGCCGAAAAGCATCGCCAACGTCGCCGCGCTGCCCTTGTTTCCCGGCATCAGTGCGCAACATCTGGATGGTTTACTCGACAGCGGGATTCAGGCGCTGGTCCTGGAATGCTTCGGCAGCGGCACGGGCCCGAGCGACAACCCGGCATTCCTCGCCAGCCTGCAACGCGCCCGGCAACGCGGCATCTGCGTGGTTGCCATCACTCAGTGTCATGAAGGCGGCGTCGAACTGGACATCTACGAAGCCGGCAGTCGTCTGCGCGGGGTTGGCGTACTGTCCGGCGGCGGCATGACCCGCGAAGCCGCGTTCGGCAAACTCCATGCGTTGTTGGGCGCAGGGCTTGCGCAAGATGAAGTACGACGCCTGGTTGAGCTGGATGTGTGTGGGGAGTTGCGATAACCGTCAGGCCGCCTTCGCGGGCAAGCGCGCGCCCATTAGGGCGCGGCATACAACTTGCTCCACTCCCGGTTGTTACCCACCGCCGGAATTCGCTCATGCTGCATTCCCATCTCACCACCCTCAATGCCGTGTCGCTGGTACTCAGCACCTTCGAGGCTGAAGGTTTGTCCGGCGATGCGCTGCTGGCAGGCAGCGGGATCACTGCTGCGGACTTGGGCAGGCCCGATATTCGTATCGCCACCCACCAGGAAATGCAGGTCTGCGCCAATGCCGTTGCACTGCGCAAGGAAATCGGCCTGGAGTTGGGACGGCGCATGCACGTGTCATCCTATGGTGTCCTCGGTTACGCCCTGCTCACGAGTGCCACCTTAGGTGACGCCTTGCGCCTGGCGCTGATGTATCCGGCGCTCTTGGGAACACTGTTCGAACTGCGCCTGCATGACGATGGCGACCGCGTCTGGCTAAGCGCCAGCGATTACCGCGACAGTGAATCGCTGGCGGTTTTTAACGCCGAGCTGTGCCTGGCCTCGCTGAAAGTCATTTGCGATGACTTGCTCGGCAAGCCCCTGCCATTACTCAGCGCACGTTTCGCCCACGACGCCCCTGATTACACCGCCAGCTATCACGAAAGCTTTGCCTGCCCGTTGCAGTTCAACGCCCCCTTGTATGATCACGCCTTCGCCTTTGACAAACGCTGGCTTGAACAGCCGTTGCCGCTGGCAGACCCGATCACCCATCGCGACATGCACGCACGCTGTCGCCGGCAAAATATCGAGTTCACAGGTCGCCAGGCCTGGCTCGAACGCATCCGCCAATTGCTCGCCGCCCAACTTAGCTGCGCACCCGGCCTCGGCGGTCTGGCGCAACAGATGAACTGCTCGGAGCGCACGTTGCGCCGGCACTTGCAGGCACTGGGTAGCAGCTACCAACAATTGCTCGACGAGCTACGCTTCGAGCGAGCCAAGCACTTGCTGCATGAGGCCCGGTTACCCATCCACCGCATTGCCGAGGAACTGGGCTTCAGCGAGACCGCGAGCTTTCGTCACGCCTTCCTGCGCTGGAGCGGCGTCGCGCCCAGCCACTTCCGATTCTGATGCTGTTTGCACCCTCGCCTCGGTTTAGGGCGTGACGCCTCAATAAGAGGCGATATCCGGTCAGTGTTATTGGCCATATTTATCCCCTTTTGGCCGTTGCCGTCGTTCACTGATCCGCCGCGCACCGCAAGAATGAGGCACAGCCACAGCCCTAGGGGAGAATAAGAAGATGCTGACGATCTACTCGGATGATCATCACTTGCACCACGGTCGCTGCGAACTGATAGACGGGCAACTGATGCCCTGCTTTGAAATGCCCTCGCGCGCCGATCACATCCTGCAACGCGTACAGGCACGCCACCTTGGTCCGGTCGAGACGCCGCGTGACGCTGGTCTTGAACCGCTGAAGCGCATTCACAGTGAGGCGTACCTGACGTTTTTCCAGGGCGCATGGCAACGCTGGGCCGAGTTGAACCATGAAGGCGACTTGCTGCCCTTCACCTGGCCTGCGCGAACCTTGCGCGAAGTAATTCCTGCCAACCTGTTGGGTCAGTTGGGTTATTACAGCTTCGATGCCGGCGCACCGATTACCGCGGGCACCTGGCAAGCCGCCTATAGCGCAGCGCAAGTCGCTCTGACCGCTCAGGCCGCCGTCGAAAATGGCGCTCGTAGCGCGTTCGCATTGTGCCGACCACCCGGCCATCACGCCGCTGGCGATTTGATGGGCGGTTACTGCTACCTGAATAACGCCGCCATCGCCGCTCAGGCATTTCTCGATCAGGGCCGGCAGAAAGTGGCGATTCTCGATGTCGATTACCATCACGGCAACGGCACTCAATCGATCTTCTACTCACGCAACGATGTGCTCTTTACCTCGATCCACGGCCATCCTGAAGCCGAGTTTCCCTTCTTCCTCGGTTACGCCGACGAGCATGGCGAGGGGCCGGGCGAAGGTTTCAACTTCAACTACCCGCTGGCCGCTGGCAGCGACTGGGACCACTGGAGCGCTGCGCTGGAACAGGCCTGCAAGCAAATCGAGGCCTACGCCCCGGACGTGCTGGTGATTTCCCTCGGTGTCGACACGTTCAAGGACGATCCCATCTCGACGTTCAAGCTCGACAGCCCGGACTACCTGCGCATGGGTGAGCGCATCGCCCGTCTCGGCTTGCCGACGCTGTTCGTGATGGAGGGCGGTTATGCCGTCGAAGAAATCGGCATCAATGCCGTGAATGTGCTGGAAGGTTTCGAAAGCGCCTGACCCCACCGACTTATCAGGAAGATAACAATGAACAGACTCAAACGTCTTATTGCACCCGCCCTGTGTGCTTCCCTGCTCTGCGGCGCGGTCCAGGCCGAAGAGCAACGCACGCTGCGCGTTTACAACTGGTTCGACTACATCACCCCGCAGACGCTGGTGGACTTCCAGAAAGACACCAAGACCAAACTGATTTACGACATTTTCGACACCAACGAGGCGCTGGAAGCCAAGCTGCTGACCGGCAACTCCGGGTATGACGTGGTCGTACCGTCCAACGTGTTCCTGGCCAAGCAGATCGAGGCCGGGGTATTCCAGCCGCTGGACCGCAGCAAATTGCCGAACTGGCCGCACCTCGACCCCAAGCTGATGAAACTCCTGGAAGCCAACGACCCGGGCAATAAATTCGCGGTGCCCTACATGTACGGCACCATCCTGATCGGCTTCAACCCGGACAAGGTCAAGGCCGCGCTGGGTGACAATGCACCGGTCGACAGCTGGGACCTGATCTTCAAGGAAGAGAACATCAGCAAACTCAAACAGTGTGGCGTGGCCCTGCTCGACTCACCGTCTGAAATCATGCCGCTGGCCTTGCAGCACTTGGGCTTGCCGCCAAACAGCACCAAACCGGCCGACTACGCCAAAGCCGAAGCACTGATGCTGAAGATCCGTCCGTATATCACCTACTTCCATTCATCGAAGTACATGGCGGATATCGCAAATGGCGACATCTGCGTGGCCGTCGGGTACTCGGGCAGCTTCTCGCAAGCGGCCAACCGCGCCAAAGAAGCCAAGAACGGCGTGGTCGTCGACATGCGCCTGCCTAAAGAAGGTGCCCCGATCTGGTTCGACATGCTCGCCATCCCTAAAGGCGCCAAAGACCCTGAAGACGCCTACACCTTCATCAACTACCTGCTGCAACCGAAGGTGATCGCGCCGATCAGTGATTTTGTCGGCTACCCGAACCCGAACAAGGACGCCACTGAGCTGGTCGATCCGGCGATTCGCAACAACCCGAATCTGTACCCGACCGAAGCGGCGATGAAAACCCTCTACACCCTGCAACCCCTGACGCACGATGCGGAGCGGGCGCGTACACGCGCCTGGACCAAGATCAAGTCGGGGACCTGATGCTGGAGCGGGCTTGCTCGTGATGCGGTATGGCTGACATACAGCATCACACCATTCGCATACAGGAAGCACGTAAGGCTTGTCGAACTTACGCCTTCCAGGCGTGCCGCAACTTGGCCAGCGCCTCGTGAATACCGGGTTCAGGCACCGCCGCAAACCCCAATACCAAGCCTGCCCGGTTATCCACGGGCGCGCTTGAGTCTGGCAACCAATAGTCGCTCAGCGGGTTGATTTCGACGCCTACACCTGCAGCCTTGGCCACCAGTTCACGCTCGCGCGCCAGGCTGTCCACGGGCACGGCGACATGCAGCCCCGCCACCACTTTGGGCATCGCCCCGCACCCAGGCACGTCTTCAGGCCAGCCTGCCAACAGCGCATCGCGACGACTCAGAGCCGCACGGCGCATGCGCCGGATGTGTCGCTGGAAATGCCCGGCAGCAATGAATTCAGCCATTACAGCCTGCGTACTGACTTCGGAGTGCCGCATGTCCAACGCCCGCCGTTGACCGAACGCACTCACCAATCCCAACGGCAGCACCAGATACCCCAAGCGCAACGCCGGAAAGGCGATCTTGCCAAAGGTGCCGACATACAAAACACGCCCGTGCCGATCCAGTGCCGCCAAGGGCGCCAGGGGCGCACCGCTATAACGGTACTCGCCGTCGTAATCGTCCTCGACGATCCAGCCTTGGGTGCGCTCGGCCCAGGCCAACAACTCCAGGCGCCGTGCCAGGCTCATCGTCACGCCCGTGGGGTATTGGTGCGACGGGGTGACGTAGGCCAGTGTGTAATCACCTTGCGACAGCGAAGTGCACTGCATGCCCTCGTTATCCACTGCGATACCGTGCAAGCGCGCACCGGCGATGGCAAACGCATGACCGGCCGCGCGGTAGCCGGGATTCTCCACCGCGACCGCATCACCCGGCGCCAACAGCAGCTGTGCACAAAGGCTGATCGCTTGCTGTGCGCCACTGGTGATCACTATTTGCTCAGCGCTGCAGTGCAGACCACGCGAACTGCGCAAATACGCTGAAATCAATTCACGCAGGCGCCAATCCCCGGCCGGCTCGCCGTACCCCAGCGTCCCAAGATCCGGCTTTCGCCAGAAAGCCGCGTGTAACTTACCCCAAACACCGAACGGGAACAGGTCAAACGCTGGCACACCGACCCGAAAGGCTCGCGGCGCATCGCCCTTTGGCTGGGGTAAATGATGCTGTTGCAGAAGGTTGAGCGCTGGGCTGTGGATAACTTTATTGGGTAAAAAACCAGGCATTTCGGGTGTGTTTGTGGATAAACCTGTGGGTAAGCCTGTTAACAACCCTGTGGATGGTTTTGTGGATAAGTAATTTGATGTGCGCTTCGTTGCACTCGGCTTTGTCGGTAATTGCGCAACGTAAGTGCCATCCCCGATACGGCCTTCGATGAAACCCTCGGCGTAGAGCTGGTCATAGGCGCGCATCACGCTGTTGCGCGAAATGGACAGCGACGTCGCCAGGTCGCGAGTAGCCGGCAGACGCGTGCCACTGCTCAGACCACCGTCGAGAATCCGCTGGCGCAAGAGTTGATACAGCTGCCGGCTTAGCCCGCGACGACGATCAAGTTCGATACCCGCAGGGTTGAACGGAAAAGACAGCGCGCTGGCGGACATGACATTGGCCCTACTAAATTGACGTGGAATGGCTCTTACAACCAACCAATAGCCTGCCTAGGATTTAGCCATCAGCCAAGGAAAAGCTTTATGTACATACCTCGCGCATTCAACGAAGACGACCTTTCAACCCTTCATCAGCAAATCGAAGGCACGCGCTTGGGCATTCTCGTGACCCATGGCGCACGCGGTCTCCTGGCCAACCACATCCCGCTGTTGCTCAGCCCTGAGCAAGGGCCTTATGGAACCCTGCATGGGCACTTGGCCAAAGCCAACCCGCAATGGCAGGAGATGGAGAGCGGCACCGAGGCCTTGCTGATTTTCCCTGGCCCGGACGCTTACGTCAGTCCGTCGTTTTACCCGAGCAAGGCTGAACACGGCCAAGCGGTCCCGACCTGGAATTACCTCGCGGTCCACGCTTACGGGCCTGCCGAGGTGTTTCATGACGCCCATCGCCTGCGCGATCTGGTTCGCGCGCTGACAGAGAAGCATGAAGCAGGTCGCGCCAAACCCTGGACGCTGGAGGACGCACCTGCCGACTACATCGACAAGATGCTCGGCGCTATCGTCGGTTTTGCAGTGCCTATCAGCCGACTGGAAGGCAAACGCAAGCTCACCCAGAACCGCAACGCTCCCGATATTGCCGGCGTGCGTGATGGCCTTGCCGCGAGCTCCGCGCCCAATGACAACGAAATCGCCCGATTGATGCGCTAAGGAGAAACCTGTGACCGCTATTCAGATCCGCTCTGTCACCCCGAACGATCACACTGCATGGCTACCGCTGTGGAAGGCGTACCTGAAGTTTTACAACACTGAACTCGCCGACAGCGTCACTGAAAGCACCTGGCAGCGCATTCTCGACCCCAGCGAGCCGACCCATGCCGCGCTGGCCTGGAACGATGGCAAAGCCGTCGGCATGGTCCACTTCATCTACCATCGCTCCAACTGGAGCATCAAAAATGCCTGTTACCTGCAGGACTTGATCGTAGTGCCGGAGCAGCGCGGCACCGGCGTCGGACGACAGTTGATCGAATTCGTCTACACCACGGCGCGTGAAGCCGGTTGTGACAAGGTTCATTGGTTGACCCACGAAACCAATGCCAGGGCGATTCAGCTGTATGAACGCATCGCCGAACGTCCTGGCTTCATCCAATTTCGCAAAGCACTCTAGGACTGGAACCTGCTCATGCCCACCACTGAACTGCACTGGCAACCCGCGACGCTCCCGGACAAAAGCACGCTGCATGGCCGCTTCATCCGCCTGGAAAAACTCGACCCTGTGCGCCACGGCGACGATCTATGGACTGCACTCCAAGGCCCAACCTCGGACCCGGCGCTGTGGGACTATTTGCCCTATGGGCCGTTTTTTGAGCGAAGCGAATTCGATGCATGGCTGAGTCGCCACGCCGCCGACACTGATCCGTGGTTCTACAGCGTGGTCAATCAGCAGACAGGCATTGTCGACGGCTGCCTGAGCCTGATGTCCATCGTCCCCGCCCATGGCCGGATCGAAATCGGTCATGTCACGTTTGGCGCCGCCATGCAGCGCACGCCCAAGGGTACCGAGACGATTTACTTGTTGGCCAAGGCCGCGTTTGCTCTGGGCAATCGGCGCCTGGAGTGGAAATGTAACGACGATAATCAGCGCTCCAAACGAGCCGCTGAGCGCTTCGGCTTCACCTTTGAAGGCACGTTCCGTCAGCACATGGTCATCAAAGACCGGAACCGCGACACCACCTGGTACTCGATCACCGATAACGAATGGCTGGCACTCCAGGCAGCGTTTGAAAGCTGGCTGGCGGTGGATAACTTCCGGGATGGGCAGCAAGTGAGAACGCTGGAGAGCTTCCGGGAACGGTGAAAGCTCATTGCGGGCAAGTGAAACCAACCCGGTCAGTAAAAAAAGCCGAAAAAAAAGGGGAGCCACATGTGCTCCCCCCAGAGTAAACCGTTAAACGCGTATCGAATCAGCCCTCGATTTCGACCAGGATCTCAATCAGGATTTCGCCCGGGTTGACCCGGTCGCCTTTGGCCACGTGGATCGCGAAGACCTTGCCGGCGATGGAGGCTTGTACCTCGGTCTCCATTTTCATCGCTTCGCTGATCAGTACAGCCTGGCCGGCTTTGACGATGTCGCCTTCCTTGACCAAGACATCCACGATATTGCCCGGCATGGTGGTGCTGACATGGCCCGGCGAGCTGGCCTGCGCGCGCTTGCCGATACCGCCACCGACGAATTCGTTGAGGGGCTCGAACACCACTTCTTCCGGCATGCCGTCGATGGTCAGGTAGAAATGACGCTTGCCCTCGGCTTTGACGCCGACGCCAGTGATGTCGACGCGGTAGCTTTCGCCGTGCACATCGATCACGAACTCGGTCGGTACACCCTCGCCGCCCGCCCTGCTCACGCCACCCGCGTCAGGGATCGGCAGCAACACTTCAGGGGTCAGGGTGCCGGCTTCGCGCTCTTCGAGGAATTTGCGTCCAATGTCCGGGAACATGGCGTACGTCAGCACGTCTTCTTCAGACTTGGCCACCGCGCCGATTTCCAGACGCAGCCTGGCCATCTCCGGCTTGAGCAAGTCAGCTGGACGCACATCGATCAGCTCTTCGTTACCGATGGCCTGACGACGCAGCGCTTCATCCACCAGACCTGGCGCCTTGCCGTAGCCGCCTTGCAGGTAGAGCTTCACTTCGTTGGTGATGGTTTTGTAGCGCTCGCCAGCCAGCACGTTGAAAAACGCCTGAGTGCCGACGATCTGCGACGTCGGGGTCACCAGCGGCGGATAGCCGAGGTCTTTACGCACACGAGGGATTTCGGCGAGTACTTCGCCCATGCGGTTCAGAGCGCCCTGCTCTTTGAGCTGGTTGGCGAGGTTGGAAATCATCCCGCCTGGCACCTGATTGACCTGCACACGCGTGTCGACCGAGGTGAATTCGCTTTCGAACTGGTGATATTTCTTACGCACGGCGTAGAAGTACAGGCCGATTTCCTGCAACAGCTCCAGGCTCAAACCGGTGTCGAATTCGCTGCCCTTGAGCGCAGCAACCATCGACTCGGTACCCGGATGGCTAGTGCCCCACGCGAAGCTGGAGATCGCGGTGTCGATGTGATCGGCGCCGTTTTCAATCGCCTTGAGCTGACACATCGCGGCCAGGCCAGCGGTGTCGTGGGAGTGGATGAACACCGGCAGCGACAGCTCCGTCTTCAGCGCCTTGACCAGCTCGCCCGTGGCATACGGTGTCAGCAGGCCTGCCATGTCCTTGATCGCGACCGAGTCGCAGCCCATGGCTTCCATTTGTCTGGCCTGAGCCACGAAAGCGTCAATCGTGTGAACCGGGCTGGTGGTGTAAGCGATAGTGCCTTGGGCGTGCTTGCCCGCCGCCTTGACCGCTTCGATGGAGACACGCAGGTTGCGCACGTCGTTCATCGCATCAAAAATGCGGAACACGTCGATACCATTGACCGCCGCCTTGGCGACGAACGCACGCACCACATCATCGCTGTAGTGACGGTAGCCCAGCAGGTTCTGGCCGCGCAGGAGCATTTGCAGACGGGTGTTGGGCAACGCCGCGCGAAGCTGACGCAGACGCTCCCACGGGTCTTCCTTCAAAAAGCGAACGCAGGCGTCGAACGTGGCGCCGCCCCAGACTTCCAGCGACCAGTAGCCGACTTTGTCGAGCTTGTCGCAGATTGGCAGCATGTCTTCAGTACGCATGCGGGTTGCGAGCAGCGACTGGTGGGCATCACGCAGGATGGTGTCGGTTACAAAGATTTTTTTGCTCATTGTTGTATTCCTCACAGGCCTGCGTGGGCGGCAATGGCGGCGGCGATGGCCAAAGCCAGCTCTTCGGGTTTGCGCTTGATCGAGTAGTTGGTCAGTTCGGGATGGCTTTCAACAAAGCTCGTATTGAACTGACCGCTACGGAATTCCGGGTTACGCAGGATTTCCTGGTAGTACGCGGCGGTGGTCTTGACCCCTTGCAGACGCATGTCGTCCAGGGCGCGCAAGCCACGGTCCATGGCCTCTTCCCACGTCAGCGCCCAGACGATCAGCTTCAGGCACATCGAGTCGTAATACGGCGGGATGGTGTAGCCGGTGTAGATTGCCGTGTCGGTACGCACGCCAGGACCGCCGGGCGCGTAATAACGGGTGATCTTGCCGAAACTCGGCAGGAAATTGTTTTTCGGGTCTTCGGCATTGATCCGGAATTGCAGGGCGAAGCCACGGTGAATAATGTCTTCCTGCTTGACCGAGAGCGGCAGGCCGGAGGCGATGCGGATCTGCTCACGGACGATATCGATACCGGTGATTTCTTCGGTGATGGTGTGTTCCACCTGCACCCGAGTGTTCATCTCCATGAAGTACACCTCGCCCTCGGCGAGCAGGAACTCCACGGTGCCAGCGTTCTCATAACCCACAGCCTTGGCCGCGCGCACCGACAGGTCGCCGATGTAGGCGCGCTGTTCCGGGGTCAGTTGCGGGCTGGGGGCGATTTCGATCAGCTTCTGGTTACGGCGCTGGATCGAGCAATCGCGTTCGAACAGATGCACGACGTTGCCAAAGCTGTCACCGAGGATCTGCGCTTCGATGTGCTTGGGATTGACGATGCATTTTTCGAGAAACACTTCCGCAGAACCAAACGCCTTGGTCGCTTCCGAGATCACCCGAGGGAACGCCTGCTCCAGTTCTTCACGGCTGTTGCAGCGGCGGATACCCCGACCACCGCCGCCAGACGTGGCTTTGAGCATCACCGGGTAACCAATGCGCTCGCCTTCGACCAGCGCTTCAGCGATATCGGCGACGTTGCCTTCAGTGCCAGGTGTCACCGGTACACCGGCCTTGATCATGCTGCGGCGTGCTTCGGTCTTATCACCCATGCGACGGATGACTTCTGCCGACGGCCCGATGAATTTGATTCCACGTTCGGCGCAGATGTCCGCCAGTTCGGCGTTTTCCGAAAGGAAACCATAACCGGGATGCAAAGCATCACAACCGGTTTCTACCGCGAGATTAACCAGCTTGCGTGGGTTCAAATAACCGGCGAGTGGTTCAGCACCAATGCTGTGCGCTTCGTCAGCCCGTTTGACATGCAAGGCATGACGGTCGGCGTCGGAATAGACCGCAACCGAGCGAATGCCCATCTCGGCGCAGGCGCGCACGATCCGGACAGCAATTTCACCGCGGTTGGCGATCAGGATTTTTGTTATCACTGGCGTTTCCTCGACCGTTAGAACAGACGAACCGGCTGGGCCGGTCGGCGTGTAACCGCGTGTTACGTGCGGCCACATTGTGATAGCTACCCTATGCCTGAAGAAGGATTAACAAAAATCAATAAAAGTTGGGATATGCATAAGTAAAACCTTATAGTTGGTTTTTCAACCATCTTCAGAGGGGGTCAGCTATGCGTAAGTCATTGATGCGTATGACATTGCGTCAATTGCGGACGTTCAACGAAGTCTGTGACCTGAAGTCTTATAGCCGCGCCGCCGATGAAATGGCCCTCACACAACCGGCCGTCAGCCTACAAATTCGTCAGTTGGAAGAGCTGATTGGCCAGCCGCTGTTCGAGTATGTCGGCAAAAAACTGTACATGACGGAGGCCGCCGAAGCGCTACAAGCCGCCAGCAGAGACATTTTTGGGCGTCTGGAAAACCTGGATATGCAGCTGTCGGACATGCAGGGCTCGCTGCAAGGGCAACTCAAACTGGCCATCGAATCCAGCGCCAAATACTTCGTGCCGCATCTGTTTGCCGCGTTTAAGCGCCAGCACCCCGAAGTGATGCTGAACCTGACGGTGGTCAATCGCGCGCAGGTGATCAAGCGCCTGTCGGATAACCGTGATGATCTGGCGATTATGTCGATGGTGCCGCAGGACATGGGCCTGGAGTTCATGCCCTTCCTCAACAACCCGATCGTCGCGGTGGCGCCGTCGGATCATCCGCTGTGTCAGGTCGAGAAATTGACCCTGAAGGACCTTGAACCCTACCCCTTGCTGATCCGCGAAGCCGGTTCAGGCACGCGCAGAGCCTGCGAGGAGTATTTCAAGGAGAAGCGCGTGCACTTCACCCAAACCCTTGAGGTTTCTTCGGCTGAAGCTCAACGCGAATGCGTGGTGGCCGGTCTTGGCGTGGCGTTGTTGACTCGCCATGCTCTGAACCTAGAGCTGGCCACCGGGACGCTGCGCGAGCTTCCGGTGGCCGAATTGCCGCTGTACCGCAGCTGGTGCGTGGTGCAAGCCAAGGCCAAACGGCTGTCGCCGGTCGCGCATGCCTTTCTTGCATTCATCCGCACCGAACGCGCGCAGATCAGCCAGCTTGCTGAGCGTTTCGACGGGAGCCTTCCGAGGCCGTCTGCCACACATTAAGTGAGCCAAACTCGCCAATATCACCCACCTCGAAATAGTCGGAAAGCTTCTGCGCCAGTTTGCGCTGCTCAGAGTAGCTTTCGATCGCACGACGGAATTCCATGCGTCGCTGATCTTCCTGCTGTCGCCGGGTGTTTTTGGACGTATTAGCGGAGGTAGCGCTGGTGGCGCGCTGCTGCTGCGAGTCATCGTAGTGCCGAGGCATATCCTGTCTCCCATTGCGTTTGCGGGAGCTTGAGCATGATCGCCGTCAATGACGGTTGCACGGCGATAAGATGACAGGACGATGAAGCTTTGCGCTGTTGCGAAGGCGAGACGCCCAGCAATCAGTCGTCGAGCGCCTTGACTGACTTGGGCGACAAGCGAAGGCTGCGCAGACTGCGTTTAACGCTTTTAAGATGGTTGACCAGACTCGGGCCACGCGCCATGGCAACGCCCATCGCCAGCACATCGATCACCACCAGGTGGGCAATACGCGAGGTCAGCGGCGTATAGATTTCGGTATCTTCGTGAACATCAATCGCCAGATTGATGCTCGCCAACTCTGCCAATGGCGTCTGGCTCGGACACAAGGTCACCAGCGTGGCACCACTTTCACGGACCAGATTTGCAGTGATCAGCAGGTCTTTGGAGCGTCCGGATTGGGAGATGCAGATCGCCACGTCGGTGGGCTTGAGTGTCACCGCCGACATGGCCTGCATGTGCGGGTCGGAGTACGCCGCAGCCGTCAGCAGCAAGCGGAAGAACTTGTGCTGCGCATCCGCCGCCACCGCGCCGGATGCGCCAAAACCGTAGAACTCTACGCGCTGGGCCGACGCCATCGCCGTCACCGCCAACTGCAACGCGTGGGGATCGAGATGCTCACGAACCTCCATCAACGTGTGCAGGGTGGTGTCGAAGATTTTCAGGCTGTAATCGGCAACCGAATCATCTTCGTGGATCGCGAACTGACCAAAGCTGGCACCAGCGGCCAGGCTTTGCGCCAGTTTGAGCTTCAAATCCTGAAAGCCGGTACAGCCAATGGCACGGCAAAAGCGGACGATGGTGGGCTCGCTGATACCCACGTTGTGCGCGAGGTCAGCCATGGAGCTGTGCATTACAGCCGCAGGGTCAAGCAGCACGTGGTCGGCAACCTTGAGTTCCGACTTACGCAGCAGATGGCGTGACTGGGCGATGTGGTGCAACAGGTTCAAAGGGCTGGACTCGGCTAGTAAGGCTTGGGCGGGATGTAGCATGCTTGTAGTTATACTACATGCCCTGCGGCCCGCCCAGCTAAACGAGCTCGGTTTGACGATCTGCAACCTTTCCGCCGCCCTCATCATGCCAGCGCGGGCATGCCTGCGAATCAGGCAAAGCAGTCCGTCAGGCACACCGAATTGCGGCCTTCGCAGACACGTCAGCCCGGAGGGGACCACGTCTGCTGCCCATGCTCACGCAACAACCGTGTCGCAGCCTCTGCATCCACCGGACGGCTGATAAGGTAGCCCTGCACTTCGTCGCACTCGTGAGCTTTGAGGAAGTTCAGTTGTGCCTCGTTTTCCACACCTTCGGCGACGACTTTCAATTCCAGGCTATGGGCCATGGCGATGATAGCGCGGGTGATGGCTGCGTCTTCGGTGCCTTCGCCCAAGCCACGAATGAACGCCTGGTCGATTTTCACGTAATCCACGGGGAAGCGTTTCAGGTAACTCAACGACGAATAGCCAGTGCCGAAGTCGTCGATGGCCAGTTTCACGCCCAACTCATGCAGCTGATGGAACGTTGCGATGATGTGCTCCACGCCGTCGAGCAGCTGACTCTCAGTCAATTCCAGCTCAAGGTAGCGCGGTGCCAAGCCGGTTTCCTCAAGCACTTGGCGGACCAGACTGACCAACTTGCCCTGACGCAATTGATGGACCGAAAGGTTGACTGACACCCTGATCGGCTCCAGCCCCTGGCGCTGCCATTCACACGCCTGCCAACAGGCCTGACGTAACACGAATTCACCAATCGGCCCGATCAGCCCGGTCTCTTCCGCCAGCCCGATAAAGTCCCCTGGCGGCACCATGCCCATCGTCGGGTGCAGCCAGCGCACCAGCGCCTCAGCCGCGTTCAAACGGCCGGTCGCCAGACACAGCTTGGGCTGGTAGAACACCTGCAGCTGATTCTCGTCGAGCGCCTTGCGCAGCTGATTTTCCAGTTGCAGACGCTCCAGCGTGCTGGCTTGCAGGTTCTCGGTATAGAACTGAAAATTATTGCCGCCCAGATGTTTGGCATGCTGCATGGCCATGTTCGACTGACTGACCAGCGCCGAGATCTCTCGGGCCGAGTCTGGCAACAGGCTGATGCCCACTGACGCGCTGACCACCAACTCATGCCCGGCCACCGAAAGAGGCTGCCGTAATTTGGCCAGCAGGCGGCTGGTGACCCGTGCCAGGCTGGACAGGTTGCCGTAGGCATCGAATAACACCGCAAACTCATCACCGGATAACCGCGCGATGGTGTCGGCCTCGGGCAATGCGCTGGTAAGACGCCGCGCCACTTGCCTCAACAGTTGATCGGCGACTTCGTGGCCCAGGCTGTCATTGAGCAGCTTGAAGCGATCCAGATTGATGTGCAGCAACGCCAGGCTTCTACCGCCCTGTCGCACGCGCTGGCTGGCTTCACGCAAGCGCTCCTTGAACAACGAGCGGTTGGCCAGGCCGGTCAACTCATCGTAGTGCTTCAAATAGCGCATACGTTCTTCGAATTCGCGCCTTGCCGACAGGTCGGCGAAGAAGCCGACAATGTGGCTTACATTACCCCGCACATCGCGCACTACGTTCAATTGGAGCCATTGCGGATACAGCTCGCCATTTTTGCGAGTCTCAACCAGTTCGCCCTGCCAGCTATCGGTTTGCTCCAGCGATTCATGGATCGCTTGAAAATGGCGCCGGGCATCGCGGCTGCACGCCAGCTCAGTGACCTTGCAGCCCTTCATGTCTTCCTGCGGGTAGCCGGTCACTCGGCTGAACGCCCGATTGACCGCCAGCAGGGTGTATTTCGGATCAAGAATGACAATGCCTTCGCTTGCGGCTTCGAAGACCGTGGCGGCCAAACGGCGCTGTTCTTCCAGCTGTTTACTGGCGCTGATGTCGCGGCGGGTACCGAGCATGCGAATCACCCGGCCATCGCTGCTGCGCTCCACGGCGCGGCCACGGTCCTCGATCCAAACCCAGCGCCCGTCACCATGCCGGAAGCGATAGGCAACTTTATAGTCGTCCGTATGCCCCTTCAGATGGTCAATCATCGCGAGTTGCATCAACGGCAAGTCTTCGCGATGTATGCGTGGCTTAAGGTGGCTGAGCATGGCGGTCACGTGTTCCGGTTCCAGACCGAACAATGCTTTGATCTGCGTGTGGTGGACTTCATCGGTTTGCAAGTTCCAGTCCCACAGGCCCAGCTCACTGGCCTCAAGCGCCAGCGCCAGCCTCTCCTCACTCTTGCTCAGCGCCTGATTGGCCTCATCCAGCTCAAGGCTGCGCTGGACGACTCGGGCTTTGAGCCCGACCTGGGCCTCGCGCAATTCCCGCTCGGCCTTGCGTCGCTGTTCGATCTCCCGCGCCAACTCATGGTTGAGCTGCTCATCGTGGGCCTGTGCCTGCTGCAGATGCTCAATCAGCGCCTGATTCTGAAAGCGCTGAACCAACCCCTGACGGATCAAGCGATTAACCTGCAGGGCCACGACAATCAGCGCCACCAGTAATATCAGGCCAAGCCAGCCCCAGCCATGCTGCTCATCGCCATGCAAAAAAAGAAAGGTGATCGGGGGCAACAGGCACGACAAGGTAAAGGTCAGAAACGCCGGGATACTCACCGCGTAAGCAATACTGGCCGACAGCGTCGCGGCACCGATCAAGCCAAACACCCAGGCTTGCTGCTGAAAGCTATCCACCGGGACCAAGGCGATTGCCGCGCTGGCGAGGGTCAGGCCGCTGACGCCTGCACCCAGCAAAAACATCCCACGCCAGATCGGCTGCGCCTGGCGCAACAATGGCGCGGCGTTAAACGCCGCGACCTGGATGACGCGTAAACCCACCAGCGTCGTCAGCCACCCCAGCCAAACGCCGACCAGCAGATAACGCTGCGGGCTCCAGAGCAACCAGGCGCAGACCAGACCGTTGAGTAACATGAACAGGGTGGGCAACAGCGAACCCTGGTAAAGCAAACGTGTGCGTTCCACCGCAATCTGAGTGGCAAATTGCTCGCGGATAACTCGACCTGATGCGGTTGAGGCACCCGAGGAGCTGAGACTGGAGGTCATAGGCAGTGTTCTTATAATGGTGGAGCCCAAACGTCGACGGAGCATACACAAGCCGCTCGACAGACCAAACTCCCTTGACTCATAAAAACCGCAAAGAGGCCGCTCCACAGGGCTGTTTTCAAACCTCCCGGGCACGGCCTGCCATGCGTGCAGCCCTGACTTACCGGTCGTCATCGATAGGGCATTTATCGGCTTAAGCAAAGCTTGGTTTGCCCGACATAGCCCAGCACCCTAGAATGCGTCGATGCGCGATGATCTCTCCCTTCTGCTGAACTCCCTCAACGATGCCCAACGTCAGGCCGTAGCTGCCTCCGTGGGTCGTCAGTTGGTACTCGCCGGTGCTGGCTCCGGCAAAACCCGTGTGCTGGTGCATCGCATCGCCTGGTTGATCCAGGTCGAGCATGCCTCGCCACACTCGATCCTCTCGGTAACCTTCACCAACAAGGCTGCGGCCGAGATGCGTCACCGCATCGAACAGTTGATGGGGATCAACCCGGCTGGCATGTGGGTCGGTACCTTCCACGGCCTGGCGCACCGCTTGCTGCGGGCGCACTGGCAGGAAGCCGGACTGAACCAGAGCTTCCAGATCCTCGACAGTGATGACCAGCAACGCTTGGTCAAACGAGTGATCCGCGAACTGGGGCTGGACGAGCAGCGCTGGCCGGTACGTCAGGCGCAGTGGTTCATCAACGGACAGAAAGACGAAGGCCTGCGGCCCAAGCATATTCAGGCCAGCGGCGATCTGTTCCTGGCCACCATGAAATCGATCTACGAAGCCTACGAGGCCGCCTGCCAGCGCGCAGGGGTCATCGACTTCTCCGAGCTGCTACTGCGCGCCCTGGACCTGTGGCGCGACAATCCCGGCCTGCTGGCGCACTACCAGCGCCGCTTCCGGCATGTACTGGTCGACGAGTTCCAGGACACCAACGCCGTGCAATACGCCTGGCTACGGTTACTGGCCCAGGGCGGCGACAGCTTGATGGTGGTCGGCGATGACGATCAATCGATTTACGGCTGGCGCGGCGCCAAAATCGAGAACATTCATCAGTACTCGTCTGACTTCCCTGACGCCGAAACCATCCGTCTGGAGCAGAACTACCGCTCCACCGCCAGCATTCTCAAGGCCGCCAACGCCCTGATCGTCAACAACAGCGGGCGCCTGGGTAAAGAGCTGTGGACCGATGGCGGTGATGGCGAACCGATCAATCTGTTCGCCGCGTTCAACGAACACGACGAAGCGCGCTACGTGGTCCAAACCATCGAAAGCGCATTAAAGACCGGCCTGATGCGCAGCGACATCGCGATCCTCTACCGCTCCAACGCTCAATCGCGGGTGCTTGAAGAAGCGTTATTGCGCGAGCGGATTCCTTACCGGATCTATGGTGGTCAGCGCTTCTTCGAGCGCGCCGAGATCAAGAACGCCATGGCCTACCTACGCTTGCTCGACGGTCGCGGCAACGACGCCGCGCTGGAACGGGTGATCAACGTCCCGGCACGCGGCATCGGCGAAAAAACGGTCGAAGCCATTCGCGAACATGCCCGTCACGCCGACGTGTCGATGTGGGAAGCGATGCGCCAGCTGATCGCCAATAAAGGCCTGACCGGCCGCGCAGCCGGAGCGCTGGGTGGATTTGTCGAGCTGATCGAGAATCTGACCGCGAAAGTCATGGAGATGCCCCTGCATCTGATGACCCAAACCGTGATCGAGCAGTCCGGGTTGATCACCTACCACAAGGAAGAGAAAGGCGAAAAAGGCCAGGCTCGGGTAGAAAACCTTGAGGAATTGGTCAGCGCCGCGCGCAACTTCGAGAATGCCGAAGAAGACGCCGAGCTGTCACCGCTGGCCGGGTTCCTTGGCCATGCGTCGCTGGAGTCGGGCGATACTCAGGCCGATGAACATGAAGACAGCGTGCAATTGATGACGCTGCACAGCGCCAAGGGCCTGGAATTCCCCCACGTGTTCCTGGTGGGCATGGAAGAAGGCCTGTTCCCCCACAAGATGAGCCTGGAAGAGCCCGGGCGTCTTGAAGAAGAACGGCGACTGGCGTATGTCGGCATTACCCGCGCCATGCAGAAACTGGTGATGACGTATGCTGAAACCCGTCGCTTATATGGCAGCGAGACGCGCAATAAGGTCTCGCGCTTCGTCCGGGAGATTCCGCCACCCCTGATTCAAGAGGTGCGCCTGTCCAACAGCGTCAGCCGTCCGTTCGGCGGCACGCAGAACATGGGCACAAGCAGCCTGTTCAATGGCACCGGCATCCCGGAAACCGAGTTCAGCCTCGGACAGCGGGTTCAGCATTCGGTGTTTGGCGAAGGAGTGATCCTCAATTTCGAAGGTGCCGGCGCTCAGGCACGGGTGCAAGTTAACTTCTCAGAAGGCAGCAAATGGCTGATGATGGGCTACGCCAAGCTGGAAGCGATCTGAGCCACTGAACATGTAGGATCAGCCTCAATATCTGAGGCTGCAGAGATATGCCCTACAGGCCACTCTTTGTGAGCCTGTTATAGGCCCAAGCAAAAGCCAGAAACATTTAGGCGCTAGCCATTGTCATTTCTCCTGTGCAACATGGCGCGCGTGCAATCCATAAATGGGAATTCCTTTATGCAACGTTTTCTAAGCATCGCTCTGGCGCTGTGCATCGGGCTCACAATGAGCCTCGAAGCCAACGCAGCGCGCTTCGGTGGCGGCAAGAGCTTCGGCTCGGCGCCCAGCCATCAATCCCGTCAAGCTGCGCCGGCCTCTCCGTCGGCTGCGCCTAACGCCGCTGGTCGCCCTGCTGCCGCTGCTGCTGGCGGTGCTTCTCGCTGGCTCGGCCCGTTGGCTGGCCTCGCGGCAGGCGGCCTGCTCGCCTCGATGTTCATGGGCGGCGGCTTCCAGGGCATGCAGTTCTTCGACATCCTGATCATCGCAGTCATCGGCTTCGTGATCTTCCGGTTCATCGCCGCGCGTCGACGCAAGCAACAAGAGCACATGTCCCCTGCCGGTCATGCGCCGTTCCAGCGTGAAACCCTCGAGCAACCGGCTCAGCCATCGGTTTTCGGCGGCTCGTCTGCAGCCCCGGTTGCAGCTCCGGTGATCAATGCACCGGCCTGGTTCAATGAACAACGCTTCCTCGAAGCCGCTCGCAGCCACTTCCAGTCGCTGCAACAGCACTGGGATGCCAACGAAATGGACAAGATTGCCGAATTCGTCACCCCACAAATGCTCCAGTTCCTCAAGAAGGAACGTGCAGACCTGGGTGATGGCTTCCAATCGACCTTCATCGACAACCTGACCGTGCAGCTTGATGGCCTGGATGATCGCTCGGATAAAACCGTGGCGACCTTGACCTTCTCCGGCGTGTCCAAAACTTCGCGCTTCGACCAAGGTGAAGTGTTCAGCGAAAGCTGGAACATGGAACGTCCGCAGGGTGACAACCAGCCTTGGCTGGTCGCCGGTATCCGCCAGAACGGCTGACGCTCGGCAGTGCTCGCAAGCGAATTGCACCGATAAGCAAAACCCCGGATAACCGGGGTTTTGTTTTTTTTTGGGCAACCGTTGTTTTGAGAAAACCTTACGCTACTGTATAACCCGCGCCATCAAGTTAGAGGATCCAGGCCGTGGAAGAAGTTATTGAAGAACTGCGTGAAAAAAACGAGCGGGTACCCGTACCCCTTGAGTTGCCCGAAGATGATGATCTGGTCGAGATCGAAGAACAGCTGTTCATCAACATTCCCTTCGTCTTCAAAGAGTTTTTGCTGACTGTCAGCGACGTGGTGTATGGCAGCCTGGAACCTGTGACCGTCATGGACCCGCAGTCCCATACCTACCTGCCCGAGGTTGCCGCAACGGCGTGGGATCTGGGCGTGCCTCGCGAGTTGATCCCGATCTGTCAGAACGGCGATGACTATTACTGCGTCGAAGAAGACGGCACTGTCGTGCTGTGGTCCGCGGAAGAAGAACTGGTGACCGAAGAAAGCTGGGAGTCAGTCTGGCACTGGGCCCGGGATGTCTGGCTGGAAAGCTGAGACGTGCAACTCAGCGCCGCACACTGCGGCGCTGAAAGGAGTCGCCTCAATGCTCGGGCGGCTCCTGATGGTTACCCAAGGTTTCCAGCAAAGCGATCTGCATCCGCGTATGTACACGGATGCACCAGCGCCACAACACCGCGGCAACGATAGTGGCCACCACCCCAATCACCAGCAGTAATTCGTTAGTCGGCAGGATGCTCGCCGACAGCGCAGCCAGCAGCAGGAAAATCACCAACATCGACAGCAAAGGGATCACTTCTGCGATCACCCGACGCACGCGTTCGGTGTGGCGTCCGGCCATGGCGGGCTTAACGCTCATCTCGGCCAACAACATCGAAAGCGCCTTGAGCTTGCGGTAGGCCGCGATCAAAAACGGCAGCGA
Organism: Pseudomonas sp. GG8; assembly: GCF_052976945.1. Classification (NCBI taxonomy): domain Bacteria; kingdom Pseudomonadati; phylum Pseudomonadota; class Gammaproteobacteria; order Pseudomonadales; family Pseudomonadaceae; genus Pseudomonas; species Pseudomonas sp. GG8. Next base: position 5,239,238 of record NZ_JBRIIP010000001.1, on the reverse strand, counting down.
CACCAGCAACGAAACACCCCAGATCAACGCCTTGTGTTGGCTGTCATCGCGGGGCCAGTCGCTCAAATAACCGCCAATGCCCTCGGCGAAGTAACCGCCACAGAAGAAAATCGCCACCACCAGCGCCAGATTGACCCCGACCTGCAACAAAATCCTGCGGATCATCGACGCCAGCAACGCGCCCTGCCCCTGTGGCTGGATACTGCGCAGCCATTCCCCATACAGCCCGAAGACCCGCGCGATACGCTTAGGCATCATTGCCGCGAGCTTCATCGATAAAGGGTCCGCCGAGCGGATCAGGTAAGGCGTCAGCAAGGTGGTGATCACCGATACCGCCACTGCCACCGGATAGAGAAAATCGCTGGTGACCTGCAACGTCATGCCGAGGGCGGCGATGATGAAAGAGAACTCGCCGATTTGCGACAAACCCATGCCAACCCGCAAGGACGTGCGCCCATCATTCCCGGCGATAAAGGCACCCAGGCCACACGACAGCATCTTGCCCAGCACCACAGCGACACTGATCACGGCGATCGGCCAGGCGTAATCGAGAAGGATTTTCGGGTCGATCATCAAACCGATGGCAACGAAGAAAATTGCACTGAACATGTCGCGAACAGGTTCAATCAGCTGCTCTATTTTCAGCAACTGCCGCGATTCCGCCATGATCGCACCAATCAGAAAAGCGCCCAGCACCATGCTGTATTCAAGCTTGGCCACCAGTAGGCAAAATCCGAAACACAGACCGAGTACCGTCACCAAAAGCATTTCATTGCTTTCAAATCTAGCCACATACGCCAACAGGCGCGGGACCAGAAGAATACCGATCACCAGCGCTACAACCATAAACAGCGACAGCTTGCCGACGGTGGAAAATACCTCGCCGGAACTCACGGAGCCGCTGACCGCGATGCCGGACAGCAAGGCAATAATGCCAATACCGAGAATGTCTTCGACGATCAGGATCCCAAAAATCAGCTGGGCAAAACGCTGATTTTTCATCTTCAGGTCGTTCAACGCTTTGACGATGATGGTGGTTGAAGAAATCGCCAGAATCGCCCCGAGAAACAGCGAGTCCATGGCGTTCCAGTTGAAGAAACGCCCGATTTCGTAGCCGATCCAGATCATCAGCACGATTTCCAGAAAAGCCGCGATAAAGGCCGTGGCACCGACCTTGAACAGCTTGCGCAGGCTGAATTCCAGGCCCAGACAGAACATCAGGAAAATAACACCCAGCTCGGCCAAGGTCTTGATTGTATCCTCGTCGTGGATCAGGCCGAACGGCGGTGTGTGCGGGCCGATAATGAAACCGGCAACGATATAGCCCAGGACCACGGGCTGTTTCAGACGATGAAAAAGGACCGTTACGACGCCGGCGACCAGCATGATTACCGCCAGGTCCTGGATAAAACTGATGGCATGCATGGCGTGAAACTCCTTTTTTATGCGCTGAAAAACCCGACTCCAATGTAGGAAGTACCCGCGACCAAGGCTTTTTGCAGGTTAACACCGCACCTCTACGGAGAAAGTCGGTGCAATATATGGAAACAGATGGGCGCTTCGGCGTGACGGCGGCGGGTCCGCCAGCGTCCGGATAACTGATCTACAAGAACGCGAGCACCAGCATAGGTGCACTTCTGACACACCCACCCTGTGAGCACGCTATGGAACCCGGAAACACCCAGCTGTCGATGACTGTATTGATGACCCCGGACATGGCCAACTTCTCTGGCAACGTGCATGGCGGCACCCTGCTCAAGTACCTCGATGAGGTCGCTTATGCCTGCGCCAGCCGTTATGCCGGGCGTTATGTGGTAACCCTGTCAGTGGACCAGGTGATCTTTCGTGAACCGATCCACGTTGGCGAGTTGGTGACCTTCCTTGCGTCAGTCAACTACACCGGCAATACCTCGATGGAAGTGGGGATCAAAGTCGTCACCGAGAACATCCGCGAACGTTCGGTGCGCCACACTAACAGCTGCTTTTTCACCATGGTGGCGATAGACGACGAGCGCAAACCCGCTGCCGTACCTCCACTGGAACCGGCCAATAGTGAAGACAAACGTCGCTTCCTCCAGGCCAAGCAACGGCGGCAGATTCGTCAGGAGCTGGAAAAACGCTATCAGGACATCAAGGACGAAGCGCCTTAAGCGCCCACCGGGTCCGCTCGACGCGCACGCATCGAGCGGACCGCAAGCAAAGAAAGCAACAGGGATGAAATTTAAGCTGCACGGTATGGCTGTAAATCGTCAGACCCAGTTAAGCTGGACGTTCTTTGTTGGAGCACTTTTTCATGCTGACCTTGGGCAACCTTTTTGTGCTGATGCTGCTGGCCACGGGCGGCGCCTGGCTGTGGCATTCCCATGGTTTGCGCGAGCGAGCACTGGCGCGAGTCAAGCAACACTGTGCCAAACTCGACGTCGAGCTGCTGGACGGCAATGTCGCTCTACGGCGTATAACGTTCGCCCGCGATGCCAACGGCAGAAAGCGCCTGGCCCGTGTGTATAACTTCGAATTCACCGTCACCGGCGAGCAACGCCACCCCGGCACCATCACCATGTTCGGCGCACACACCGCACTCATTGAGCTGGCGCCCTACCCGTTCGAAATCAAAACTCCGCCACCCAGCGCCAATGTGATCGAGATGAGTCAATGGCGTCAGGAACACAATAAGCGGAAACAATGAGCCCGTCGGTATAACGGTTCCCCGTTGTGGATAACTCGCTTTAGAGCAAGCAGACAGCCAGTCCCGCTTGCAACGCGGCCTCGTCCTGAGGCGCGGTGAATATCAGTTCCAGCCGTGAATCGCGGCGCCATTCACTGTTTTGCCAATGAATGGCCGCACCATCCAGCGCATTACCGGACAACCAACCCGCGTTGCTGTGGATAACCAGCTTGGCCCGTCGCCAATCCAGGCTATTGAGCCACTGCTGCACGCGCATCAGCTCGAATTGCTGGCTCGGATGCCAGCGCCAACCAATACTCCAGCCTTCCGCCTGGCCTTGGCTCAAGCAGATCGGCTGACGTGGGTCGGTCCAGATCGCAGGCAATTGCGCCAAACCCTTGGGAGCAACAAAGTTATCCACAGCCGCAGAGGCTTGCGCACCAATGCCCGGCAACTCGGATAACGGCAAAGCCGCTTGTTCGGTCCAGTACAACGGACGGTCCGGCAAGCGCCGGGCCAGCGCCTCGCGGGCGACAACGTCGAGCAGTGCGGACTTGTTCATCACCAACAAACCGGCATCGCCCAAGGCTGCTTGCTGACTGTCAGGCAAAGGCTGACCGGCCACCATCGCGGTCGCATCAAGCACCAGCACACACGGCTGAACAGCCAGGACCCCTTCCCAAGGCGGCTCACGCAGCTGCTCCATCAGTTGCGCCGGGTGGCCCAACCCGGAGGGCTCGATCAGCAGTCGATCCGGCCGCGCCTTACGCAACAGGCGCCCCAGCCCAACTTGAAACGGCGCGCCATTGACGCAGCACAAGCAGCCACCGGCCACTTCGCCAAGTGCGATACCATCGTCAGCCGTGGTCAACAGCGCAGCATCCAGGCCGATCTGGCCGAACTCATTGATCAAGATCGCCCAGCGCTCGTTGGCAGGCTTTTGCGCCAACAATTGCTTGATCAGACTGGTCTTGCCCGCGCCCAACGGACCGGCGATGACATGGGTGGGGATGTTCTGCAGCATGGGGCCAATTCTTCAGAGTGACGGTTACAGGGACAATCAATGCGCGCGATCTGGCTGGCAACACTGTTGTTGATAACATCGAGCGAGGCATGGGCCGAGGCATGCGTCGTACACAGCCACGCCGAACGACTCGACGTCAAAGTCTGCCAGGAAAATCGCAACATCCCGGCGAAGCTGTTTCACGACGGTTTTTGCCAACCACAACTGGCCGGGCAGAAAACCGAAGTGGAATACGTCGATCAATGCCCCGCCGGCGCTTTCGGCGTGTGCAGCAATGCTCAAGTCGCCAATATGCCCTATCACCAGAACATTCACTATTACGGCGTCGCCAGCGATGCGCACTACCTTAAGCCGTTTTGTGAGGGGCAGAGCCAGGGCCAGTGGCTTGCCCCTTAAGGTGCCACCTCGTCGTGCCATGGTCCGAACGGATCCGCCAACAGCGCCCAACTGTCTACGCCGCTGGTCATTTCCGCATCGGTCAGCAGGCAGCTGTCCAACTCATCGGTGAGCCGCGCGAAGTTGATGTGCTGCCCGATAAACACCAGTTCCTGACGGCAATCACCAGTCTCGGCGGTCCAGTTTTCCATGATCGCAGCGGTGCTTTCCGGGTCCTGCGGCCATTCCTGTTTGGGCACGAAGCGCCACCAGCGACCGGCAAAACCGTAACGCATCAAGCCGCCCGCCTGGGACCAACTGCCCGCGTCCTGATGCTTGCTCGCCAGCCAGAAAAAGCCTTTGGAGCGCAGCAATTTGCCGTTGATCCACTCACGGTTGATGAAGTCGAAAAAGCGCTGTGGATGAAAGGGTCGACGGGCACGGTAAGCCGTCGAGGCAATGCCGTACTCCTCGGTTTCGGGCGTATGTTCGCCGCGTAACTCCTTGAGCCAACCCGGCGCCTGCGAGGCGCGCTCGAAGTCGAAACGACCCGTGTTCAGCACTTTTTTCAGCGGAATTTGCCCCATCACCATAGGAATGATTTCCGCCTGGGGATTGAGCCGCTCAAGTATCGCGATCAGCTCCAGACGTTCGCTGGAACTGATCAGGTCGATTTTGCTGATCAGAATGACATCGGCAAATTCGACCTGCTCGATCAGTAAATCGGTGATCGAACGTTCGTCATCCTCGCCCAGGGTCTCACCACGAGTCGCCAGGCTCTCGGCGGCCTGGTAGTCGATCAGAAAATTGATGCCGTCGACCACGGTGACCATGGTGTCCAGGCGCGCCATGTCGGCCAGGCTTTTGCCTTGCTCATCACGGAAGGTGAACGTTTCAGCCACGGGCAACGGCTCGGAAATCCCGGTGGATTCGATCAATAAATAGTCAAAACGGCCGTCCCGCGCCAAACGACTGACCTCTTCGAGCAAGTCCTCGCGCAAGGTGCAGCAGATGCAGCCATTGCTCATTTCGATCAGTTTTTCTTCGGCACGGTTCAGGCTCACATCGCGCTGAACCTCGCTGCCATCGATGTTTATTTCGCTCATGTCATTAACGATCACGGCCACGCGCATGCTTTCGCGGTTGCGCAGCACGTAATTGAGCAACGTGCTTTTGCCAGCCCCGAGAAATCCGGACAACACAGTAACGGGTAGACGGTCAGGCATCAGGTGTTCCTCATCAGGTAGCGTACGCGCTCAAAAAAGGCATCGTCGACTTTGTAGTTATAATATAACATGACATTTCCACCCTGACGACGGACCTTCAATGAACGCGCTGACTCTGCCGGATATCGCCTCCCAAGCATCACGCCAAGCCTTACCACTGGATTGGGTCGGCATGTGCGGCATCGCCCTGCCAATTGTGTTTAATGGCCAGCGAGTGAACGCCACAGCGGATGCAGGCGTGAGCCTCGACGATGGGGAAGTGCGAGGCATCCATATGTCACGGTTGTACCTGGCGCTGGAGATGCTCGATGAAGAAGACCTCACACCCGCATTACTGCACCGGGTTCTTCAGCAATTTCTCGACTCGCACCACGGTCTGTCTGCCAGTGCCTCTGTGCGCATTCACAGCCATTTGCTGCTGAAACGCCCGGCATTGATCAGCCCGTTGGCCGGTTGGAAGTCTTATCCGGTAGGGATTTTTGCTCGGCTGGAGCATGGAGTGTTCCACGTGGAACTAACATTCGACGTCAGCTATTCCTCGACCTGCCCATGCTCTGCCGCCCTTGCCAGGCAGCTGATTCAGGCGCAATTCATCTCTGACTTCGCCAATCGGCCGCTGGAGCATGCGGATGTACTGACATGGCTCGGTACGAGCCAGGGCATTGTTGCCACCCCACACAGTCAGCGCAGTAGCGCCCAGCTTGATGTTCAGCTGGACGTGCACGTGAACGAACTTCCGCTAATCCAACTTATTGATCACGTCGAGACCGCCCTTGGCACTGCAGTGCAAACGGCGGTCAAACGCGCCGATGAGCAAGCGTTTGCCTTGGCCAACGGGCAGAATTTGATGTTCTGTGAAGATGCTGCGCGACGGCTCCATCTGGCACTGAGTCAGGTCCCGGACATCAAGGGTTTCAACCTGAAAGTCATTCACGCCGAAAGCCTGCATGCACACGATGCTGTCGCCCGGAGCCGCTGGCAGCGAGGAATCAAGTCCGCGGTTTAACCGTCCCGCACTGCTGACCCAGCCAAACGGCACGGGTGTCCATGCTGCCGTTTTGCTGAGCGCCTGTGGCGTTGAAGGTACCCACGACTTTAGTGCTGAACTCGCGATCACTGGCGAACTGGGCTACCCCTGTACCTTGCGCTTTGGGGCAGCTGAAGCGGAACTTCCACGTCTTGCCGTTGCGGTCGGTGACCTGTTGGTTGCAACCAGATTTGGGGTCTGTCAGCGGGATATTGTCAGTCTTGACCTGGTCCTGAGTCAGGCAGACTCGCACGCCCTTCCCGCCCAGCGTCACGCCCTGCTTTTGCATCATCTGTTCCATCATCGCTCGCTGCTCGGGCGGCAGGTTGTTCAACTGGGCAAGCATCAGCTGCAGGTCAGGCAACGGCTGGCCGTCTACCTGCATATTGCTCGACGTCAGTTCCCACAACCCTGGCTGCAACATCTGCGCTTGAGCGATCGGTGCAGCCAGACAAAACAGCAAAGCCAAAACGCGTTTGTTCATCTGAAAAATTCCTGAATATGAAAATGACCGGATTAGCTCCAGCCTGACGATGAGCGTTAGACGACGCAAGCGCCTACCAGTTGCATGCCGAATAAAATAGCGACAATCCCGACGGGCTGTGGTCTGTTAGAGACCTAAAAAGTTTAAAGCAAGGTTGCACATGGATTACCACAGCCCGCACTTCTTCGGCTACTTGATCGCTTTCACTCATCTGCTAGGCCTTATTGCTGCCATCCATGCACTGCTTACCGTACGCACCGCCCAAGGCTCGATAGCCTGGGCCATGCCGCTGTTATTCATCCCCTACGTAGCCCTCATTCCTTATCTGGTCTTCGGCCGTAGCTCATTTGATGCTTACATCAAAGCCCGTCGCCAAGCTAACCGGGAGATGCACGCGGCCATCGGCGATCTGAATTGGCGGCCCTGGATCGAAGAAGCCGTCACCGCCCGGCGCAGTAGCGCTTATGCCTCACTACGGGCCATGCCCAAGCTCGGACGTATGCCGTGCCTGGCGAACAACGAGGTAAAGCTGCTGATCAATGGTGAAGCCACGTTCGCCGCGATCTTCGAGGCTATTCGCCACGCCAGACAAGCGATTCTGATTCAGTTTTTTATCATTCATGACGACGATCTGGGTCGACGCCTGCAAGCGTTGCTTCTGGAAAAGGCCGCCGAAGGTGTGGCCGTCCATGTCCTCTACGACGGGATCGGCAGTCACGCGTTACCCAATTCCTACAGCACCACCCTGCGCGACGGCGGGGTGCAGATCAAGGCCTTCGCCACCCGTAGCGGCTGGCTTAATCGCTTTCAGGTGAACTTCCGCAACCACCGCAAAATCGTGGTGGTGGATGGTCTGCGTGGCTTTGTTGGCGGGCACAATGTGGGCGATGAATACCTGGGCAAACAACCACCGCTAGCCCCTTGGCGAGACACCCATGTGCAGGTAATCGGTCCCGTGGTCGCCTGCTTGCAGGAATCGTTCGCCGAAGACTGGTTTTGGGCCACTCGGCAGTTACCACCCTTGATCCTGCCCGACACCTATCCCGAAAATGGCGTGCTCTGCCAAGTACTGGCCACAGGCCCGGCGGACGCTCAGGAAACCTGCTCACTGTTTTTCGTCGAAGCCATCCATTCCGCCATGGAACGGGTGTGGATCACCAGCCCCTATTTCATTCCCGATGAAGCCGTGTTTGCCGCGTTGCGCCTGGCGGTAATGCGCGGTGTCGATGTGCGGATTCTATTGCCATCGCGTCCTGACCATTACGTGGTCTACGCCGCCTCCAGCCTGTTCGCGTTCGAGGCCGTGCGCGCAGGGGTACGCATCTTCCGCTATGAGCCGGGCTTCTTGCATCAGAAGGTGGTGTTGGTGGACAGCGAGATCACCGCCATCGGCAGCGCAAACCTGGATAACCGTTCGTTCAGGCTGAATTTCGAACTGATGCTGTTGACGGTCGACAGTGACTTCGCCAGCGAAGTGGAGAAGATGCTCAATGACGACTTCGCCCTCGCCCATGAAATCGCCCTGGAGGAGAGAAAGCAAACGCATCGTCTGCAGCAGCTCGGCATGCGCATTGCGCGCCTGATCTCGCCCATTCTCTAAGCGCTGATGTCGTTCCGGGGTCACGAAACCCCGTAGCGACTGTCCCTGAATCACGCGATCAACGGTAGATATCAGCCCGCGTCATGGGCAAATCAAGGCTGCCGTCGGCATACGGTTTGACGGCCAGAATCTGATGCAGATTGATCCAGCCCTTGGCAAACGCATACGCACAGCCGGCCAGGTACAAACGCCAGATGCGTAAGATTTGCTCTGGAACCATGGTCGCAGCCTCCTCCAGCCGGCTTTCCAGACGCTCGCTCCAGTGTTCAAGTGTCCGAGCGTAATGCAGGCGCAGGCTTTCGACGTCGATGATCTCCAGACCCGCTTCACTGAGGTAAGCGCTGATCATCGACACGTGCGGCAACTCGCCATTCGGAAAGACATAACGCTCGATAAAATTGCCCGCGCCACGTCCCACTGGACGGCCATCGGTGTGCTTGGCGGTGATGCCATGGTTCATGACCAAGCCGCCTTCGCGGACCGCACCAAACAAGCGCTTGGCATACAGCTCCAGATTGGCGTGACCGACATGTTCGAACATGCCCACGCTGACGATTTTATCGAAGCGACCGTCCTGAGGCAGATCGCGGTAGTCCAGCAATTGCAGCTCAACCTGGTCCTGCAAGCCTTCCGCTTCGACCCGCTCACGGGCCAAGGCCAATTGCTCGCGACTCAGGGTGATGCCAAATACCTTTACCCCGTACTCGCGCGCAGCAAACCGCGACAGCCCGCCCCAACCGCACCCGACATCCAGCAGGTATTCACCCGGCTGCAAACGCAACTTGCGGCACAGGTGATGAAATTTGTCCTGCTGCGCTTGTTCGAGGGTCTCTGCGCCGGTCTTGAAATAGGCGCAAGAGTAGACCATCTCGCGGTCAAGCCAGAGCTGGTAAAACGCGTTGGACAGGTCGTAATGGTAAGAAATCGATGCCGCATCGGTGGCTTTATCGTGCTCTGAGCGCACGGGCTGGTCGCTGTCATCCTCATCCAGCAGCGCTTGACTCAACTCATCGCAAACCCGGATAACTTCGCGGATTGACCCTAGCAACTCCAGTCGGCCCTCAACGAAGGCGCCACCGAGCAAGTCCAGGCTGGGATGAGTGAATTGCGACACCAGTTGCGGATCTTTCACCACAATGGTGACGCTGGGCGCCGGACCAAGATCAAGCTCATGGCCGTCCCACAGTTTCAGCCGCAGTGGCAGGTGCAAATTTTGCAGGGCTGATGGAAGTTGCGCGAGCATGTAGTAACCCCCTTATCCAGAAGCGCAGGAAAAGAGTAGTCCATCAGCAGCCCAAGCGATGGGGCTGCACAGCTATTGGCTTTATAGCTTCTGACGATGCCATGAAGCGTTGGGTCAACCGCCTTTAACCCGATGTTGCGAGCCAAACTCCAGCCTTCAATGGATTACCCACTGTAAGAATGACCCCTAATCTGTAACAGAGTTCTTCAAAGCTCAAGCTGATTTTTATACTTAACCGAGAGGTCTGGCTCGGCACTCTCGGCTAAAGGGTCGGATATTCAGGCCTGTGGCTTGATTTCCAGTTTCAACAACGGCTCCTGAAAACGCAGCAAACGACCTGCATTGCCAAGGACTAACAGGGTGCTGAGATTATGCAGCACGGCGGCAATCATCGCCCCTTCCGCACCCAGCAAACCGAAAGCGGCAAGGGCCACGATGGCCAGCGTCCAGCCCAGACCGATGATGACGTTGACGTGCAATGTCTGCCGGCATTGGCGGCTCAAGCGCACGCAGGTGCCCAAGCGACGCAGGTCACTGCCGATCAACACGATGTCAGCCGAAGCCAGCGCGATGTCCGCGCCGCCCGCGCCCATCGCAACCCCTACCACGCCGGCTTTGAGCGCCAGCGAATCGTTGATGCCATCGCCCACCACCATGGGCCGAAAGCCGCTCCTGATTTCACCCATGACCCGATTGAGTTTGTCTTCAGGCAACGCCTGGGCCTCGATATCACTGATACCCACTTCGCAGGCCAGGCTGTCGGCCACACTTTGACGGTCGCCGGTCAACAACAGTTGTCGACCCAGCCCCAGCTCACGCAACTCGGCGAGCGCCTGGCGGGCTTCCGGCTTGAGACTGTCGGCCAGCAACAACCAGGCGAGGAAAACACCGTCGACCGCGAGCCCGGCAATCGGGCCATCATGCGTCGGTACCGGTGACGTGCTAATGCCCAACGCATCGAACAGCTCAGGGCGGCCCAATGCGGCTTCGCCATGCTCGGTTCGCGCCACCACGCCCAAGCCCTGACGTTCACGAATGTCGGTCAGCGCCAACAACTGATCTTTGTCCACCAACCCAGCCAACGCGCGGCTGACCGGGTGACTGCTGGCCGAGCCGAGGCTGGCAGCCAATGGCAACACGTAGTTCTGCGGAGTCGATGCCGCTTCGACGGACTGCAAGCGCAAGCTGCCATAGGTCAGCGTGCCCGTCTTATCCACCACAAGAGAGGTCAGGTCCGCCAACTCTTCGAGAAAGGCCGAGCTACGAATCAAAATTCCATGCCGAGCTGCCACCGCGATCCCGGCAATCGCCGTCGCAGGGGCTGATAGCACCAGCGCGCAAGGGCACGCGGCGACCAGCACCGCCAGCATCGCTTGCGCGTCGTTGGTAATGAACCAGGTCACGGCCGCGATCATCAACACCAAGACCATGTAACTGCCGGCATAGCGCTCCAGCAGACGAGTAATCGGTGGCTTGGAGCGCTCGGCGCTTTGCATCAGCGCGATCACTTTTCCTAACGTTGATTCATTGCCAATACGCGTAACCTCGATCCGCAACAGGCCATCAAGGTTGATCGCGCCGCCGAACACGTCCATGCCGACCTTGGCCTCCAGGGGCACCGACTCGCCGGTGATCGGTGCGGTATCAAGACTGGCTTGCCCGGAGCGCACCACGCCATCGGCCGGGACCCGATCACCCGCCCGCACCTCAACCTGATCGCCGGCGACCAAGGTTGAGTTATCCACTTCGCGAACCGTGCCATCGGCGTCAATCAACCGCGCCTGGCTGCGGGTCAGCAGGCCCAGGGATTGAATGGCTTCCTGCGAACCGATGACGCTGCGCTCTTCCAGCACATGGCCGAAGATCATGATGATCGGCAACAAGGCGGCGGTCATCAGATCGCCGGTGGCCCAGGCACCTAGCATCGCCAGCGCGATCAACTGGTCAGTGATGCCGTGCAGGCTTGGGTAACGCAGGCTGTGCCAACCGGCACTGACCACCGGCACCGCGACCAGCAACGACGCCACGCCCAGCAGTACCTGACTGACACCGGTCTGTTCGGGCGCAACAAAACGCCAGACCAGGCCCAGACCGAGCAAACCCAGGGCAAGCATCGCCAGGGTCAATTGTCGGGCCGCACTGCGTTGTTCCGAACCGGTCAGCATGCTGACCGCGGGCTCAGTGGCTGCGTGGGCACTCATTGTTCTGCTCCCTGAATGATCAGGCGGGAATCGTCATGGGGGTCGACGGTGGTCACCGAGCCTGCCTGGCCGAGAATTTTTGGCAGACGCTCACGATAAATCCGTAACAGTAGACCCGGGTCGCTTTTGTCATGAATCGACTGCGTCAGGCTGGTGACCGTTGCCGTGTCGGTCTGTGCTTTGGCCAGGCGTTCGGTGGCCTGGGCATGGGCCACTTGCAAGGTGCGGTCAGACTGTTGCGTCGCGGTCTGGGTGAGCTTTTCTGCGTCGGTACGTGCGTTGGCCACCGCCTGATCCGCTTTCTGACTGGCCGTAAGAACGGCGTTAAAAGCCGCGACCGCTGTCGTGGGCAGACTTGACTGCACATCGACCCGAGCGACTTCGATACCCAGCCCGACGCCGGTCGCGGCCAGATCGGCCAAGCGCTGGTTGATGCCATGAACCAGATCGCCACGCAAACGCTCACGGCGTTCAGCGGCCTTGCTGTCGGGGCTGACCATCTCTGGCCGGGCCACCAGAATCGTGTCCAGATCGCGGGCAGCGGTCAGTGCCACAGCACTGCGATTCACCAGTCGATCCAATGCAGGCAGAACATGCTCGCCCTGCAACACGAAGGCATACGGGTCCGTCACTTTGTAGTACGCCGTCACATCGAGTTGTACGACGCCAGCATCACCGGTCAACAAAAAGCCGGAGCCAGACAGCGCATCGCTCATCGGTGTGGCGAAACTGGCGACCCGATCAGCATCAAGGGCCAGCCTGGATCGCAGTAGCGTTTCGACCCGGCGCTCGATCACCCGGTCCGCAGAGGGCAACAACACCACCTGCTCGAAAGGTTGCGGCCATGCCGTGAGCAGTCCGGCGTTCTGGATGCGTTCCAGCGCCCCGAAACGCATGACCACGGCGCGATTCTGCGGATCGATCTGGCGCACATTCGACAGCGCCCAGCCTAGCGCGGCCAACACCGTGACGGCATACAAACCGAGAAACGCCAGACGGCTCGCCTGCAGCCAGGGGCTGTTGACGGGCGGGCGTTGAGGCGTAACGTCACTCATGGTTGCGATCCGCTTTTGCCATCCAGCGTCGGCGGGCCGTCGACCAGCACGCGGAACGGCGCCGCGTCGGTGCGCAGGATCAGCTTGGTGCCCGGCGTCACTACCGTGCCCAAGGTGTCCAGCGAGCGCAGCAAGTTGTACAGCTGCGGCGAACCCGCGTAGGCACGGCCGTAGATTTGCGCCGCTTCGACGCGCGATTGCGCTTCGATGTCAGCAGCTTTGACCGTCGCGTCTGCTTCGACGATGCGCGCATCACGCTCGGCGGCCGCACGGATCTGCGCCGCTTCACGCTTGCCCACGGCCGTACGCTCGGTGGCAATGGTTTCCCGCTCGGCGCGCATCCGGTCTACCGTCGCATTCAGGGTCACGGACGGCAGGGTCAGACGCTCGATACCCACCTGCAAGACGCGGACGCCGTAAGTAGTGAGCAATTGCTGATCGATCTGTTGGCGCAACTGGTTTTCAAAGTCGGCGATCCGTACCTGGCTGGCGTCGGTATTGACCAGGCTGGCCAGATCGAAGCTGCTGGCCGTGGTTTCCAGCGCCGAGCCGACAAACGTGCGGATCTGCCGTGCGGCTTCGTCCGGCTGGTTCTGCACCGCGCGCATGAAGCGCTGCACGTTGTCCGGGTCGCCCTGAACCTGCCAGGCCACATAGGCCTGAACGATGATACGCAGGCCATCGCGGGTACCGACATCCTGCAAACCACTGGAGGTGGTGCGCAGGCGAAGATCCACCGGAATGGTCGCCTCGAACGGTGCTGGCCAGCGCCAGCTCAGGCCCGGCTCGAGCAACACGCGGGAGGGGTTGCCGAAGCGCGTGATAACGGTGGCTTCGCCCGAGCGCACTTGCACCAGGCTCGCGGCGGCCACGGCAAACGCGATGAGCAGCGCTGCCAATGCGCTTCGACGCCACGGGAACCCGGCTGCCGCCGAGGCATCGCCATGATGATGACCGTGGTGATGTCCCGCGTGGCCATGGTCGTGGCCAGCGTGATTCTGATGGTCTTGATGGCCGTGGTGATCATGGGAGTGAAACAGACTCAAGGGATGACTCCTTAATGAACGGCTTTACGCGGCGCCGTTGGGTCTGCCGGTAGCGTGAACGTGCGTAAATCAATGGTCGGCGCAGTGTCGCCGCCCAGTCGATGATCGAGAACCAGCAACTTGGCGTGGGCCAAACCCTGGCTCAGCTGGGTCAGGTATTGCTCCAGCAAAAATGCCTGACCGGCGTGGGCATACGCCTGGCGTTCAGCGCTAAAGCGCAAGTCCGCCCCCTGCGCCGTGGCCAGCACCTCGCGCGCACCGGCGGTGGCCTGGTCTTGCGCCACGCTGGCATTGAGTTGCGCCAGATTGGACTGCTCGCTGGCGGCACCGCGCTCTCGGGAAATCAACGCCTGAGCACTGATTTGTGCGGCTTGCACGCCATGGTAGGCATTGGCCGCACCGGCTGGCGGATGAATCGACTCGACCACGGTCGCGAGAATTTCCACGCCGCTGTCCAGCGTCCTCAGATCCGCTTGCACCGCATTACCAATATCGGCAGACAGCGTAGCGCGCTGCTCGCCGAGTAACTGATCGAGGGTACGCGAGGCAAAATCATGCACCAACACCCGGCTCGCCGTGCTGCGAATCAGCGTCGGCACGTCGGCACTGTTATAGGTCGCCGCCATCGCCGCCTGATCCGTCAGGCCAATGCGATAAACGAATCGCACGTCCATGTTGACGATCTGGAAGCTCTGCTTCTGCGCAGAGGACCCCGTGCCGGACGGGTCACCCGTGCGGCTGGCGATCACCTGAGAATTTTCATTGATATGGCTCGCATCCCACAAGCGATTGGCGCTCAGCGGAGCCGGGCCTTCGGCAGGCTCACGAACCTGTTCGGCAGCGTTGCCCTCGGTGACACTGGTTGCCAGCTCATGCACCACGCCGTTTTCCACCGCCAGCACCCGACCGAATGGCCATGGCAAGCCCGCGTGCAACCCAGGGCCGAACACCTCCACCGGCTTGCCAAAACGCTCGTAGATGCCGCGCCCCTGCATGGGAATTTCATGCACACCGGTCAGCGTCCAGCCGAGCGCCACCACCACTCCCATAACCGGCAAAAAGGCGCGGCGCATGTAGGTAAACGCCCAAATTTGACGCAGATCGATGCCGAATCGATTGTGCAGTTCATTCTGCAAGGCCAGCAACGGCTGCGGCGGCCAGCGCAGCAGGCCAGCCATAAAACTCTGGGCCAACAGGCGCGGCTCGATACGTTCGTTGCGCGGGCTGAACAAGGACGTCAATGCACGCAGCAGCAACTCCAGCGCCACCAGACCGGGTAATAGACCCATCAGCACGGCAAGCCGCGCCGGCCAGATGCGGTCGGGCGTCGAGAAGAACAGGCACAGCGCACTGAGCAGCAGGCAGGCAATCGCCACCCGCGTCAGTTGTGCCAATGACTCGGCTTCAGGCCATTCAGCCGTCAGCTCATGGCTCAACTGGCGCTCCAGCACCAGCAGCCCGAAAGCCAGCAGGAGGCTGATCCCCCCCGCCACGTTGCCCGTCGGCCCAAGGTTCGAACCGACAAGGTTCAAGTTCCAGACCATCTTTACCGCAAACATCACCAGCAGCGCCCAGCCGCCAAGCCACAACGTTGGCAAACCAACCTGGGTCAGCAGCGACGAGCCACTGCCGCTAATCCGGCCGAGCAAGCGCTCGTACCAGCCGGGTGCTTGTGCCGGAGCCGATTCTTCCTCTTCAGGGGGTTGCCCGACGACGCCCGCGCCCCGCTCCGCGACCAGGGTCTGCGCGCGCCAACGGGCACACCAGTAAGCCGACTGCAAACCCGCGACCACCAACCACAGGGCTGCAGCGTTGTTGACCAGCACTGCCGACCACAATGAAGTGGATGAAAAAAGCATGACAAACAACGCCAGGATAAAGGCCAACAACCCCAAGCCTGCCAGGCCATAAGCCAGCCGCAACAAACGTCGGGCGTGAAACTCGGCTCTTTGAAAGCGCGGCAAGCCATCAAGGCCCACACTTTCAACATCCAGATCAACCCGCATCGACACTCCAGACCTTGTTCAATAGTGAAGACAAACTGCCCATCAAAAACCGCCCTTTGCATCGACCCTGGCAGCGTGTTGCCGGGCAATGCTCCATGAACGTTACGATATAACAGAAATCTCGGGATTTTTGTCGACCGATTGCACCTTTTGCGGACACGCTGGCTTGACCTTCACGCGTCGCCCTAATCATATTTCGGTCATCATTCAACTGCTTAACGTGATCAGAATGGTTTTCCGCAGGCCGTCTACACGTCCTCCGTTATCCAGAAGTTAGCCCATGAGTAACGATGACGCTGCCATTCAATTGAGCAAATAATTGAGGGGCAACGGCTATGCCCTTGGCACCTCGAAACCGACTTTCTCAAGAAATATCCATCCATTAATATCGCCTCCTGATAAACCGATATCGATTTTTTCACCCATTTCGCGAACCAGCGGCCCACTTTGTTATCTAGTAATGGGCAGTTCCATGCGACCGAGGGCTTGATCGGGCGCATTTCCCACGCGTATGTGCAGGGCGGCACAGCATCACCTGAGAGGCTTCACCTTTATGAATCGCAGGAATCTTCTGAAAGCATCGTTGGCCCTGGCGGCCTATACCGGCTTGCCCGCTGCCGGGCTGTTTGCCGCACGCGCCATGGCAGCCACGGCCGACGGCGAGATCGAGCATTTCGATTTCGAGGCCCTGCAAGCTCATGCCAAGCAACTGGCCGGCAACCCCTTCGTCGATACCAGCCAACAATTGCCGCCGACCTTGGCGAAGATGACCCCACAGCAATTCAACGCCATCCAGTACGATCCCGCGCACTCACTGTGGAACGACATCAAGGGTCAACTGGATGTGCAGTTTTTCCATGTGGGCATGGGCTTCAAACAGCCCGTGCGCATGTACAGCGTCGACCCTCAAACCAAGGAGGCGCGCGAGGTGCACTTCCGCCCGCAGCTGTTCAACTACGAAAGCAGCGGCGTGGATAAGGCCCAGCTCAAGGGCGATCTGGGGTTTGCCGGCTTCAAGTTGTTCAAGGCACCGGAAATTGCGACTCACGACGTTTTGTCATTCCTCGGCGCCAGCTACTTTCGTGCCGTCGACAGCTCCGGGCAGTACGGCCTCTCCGCTCGCGGCCTGGCCATCGACACCTATGCCAAGCGCAAGGAAGAATTCCCCAACTTCACCAAGTTCTGGTTTGAAACACCGACCAAGGACCATACCCGCTTCGTCGTCTACGCCCTGCTGGACTCCCCCAGCGCGACAGGCGCCTATCGCTTCGACATCGATTGCCAGGCCAGTCAGGTGGTCATGGCCATCGACGCGCACATCAATGCGCGGCAAGCCATCGAGCAGTTGGGGATCGCGGCGATGACCAGCATGTTCAGCTGCGGCACCCATGAACGGCGAATGTGCGACACCATTCATCCCGAGATCCACGACTCCGACCGTCTGGCTATGTGGCGTGGCAACGGCGAGTGGATCTGCCGCCCGCTGAACAACCCGGCCACCCTGCAATTCAACGCCTTTGCCGACAAAGACCCCAAAGGCTTCGGCCTGGTACAGACCGATCACGAATTCTCCAGCTATCAGGACACGGTGGACTGGTACAGCCGCCGGCCGAGCCTGTGGGTCGAGCCGACTACCGCGTGGGGCGAAGGCTCTATCGACCTGCTGGAAATCCCCACCACCGGCGAGACGCTGGACAACATTGTGGCCTTCTGGACACCGAAAGCCCCCGTCACCGCAGGAACTTCGCTCAACTTCGGCTACAAACTCTACTGGAGCGCCCTGCCACCCGTTGGCACCCCGTTGGCCCGCGTGCACGCTACCCGCTCAGGCATGGGCGGCTTCATCGAAGGTTGGGCTCCAGGCGAGCATTACCCGGAAGTCTGGGCCCGTCGCTTTGCCGTCGACTTCACCGGCGGAGGTCTGGAAAGACTGGCCGAAGGCACAGGTATCGAACCAGTGATCACGGTATCCAGCGGCGAAGTGAAAGACTTCAATGTGCTGCTGATCCCGGACATCAAAGGCTACCGCATAACGTTCGACTGGTACCCCAACAGCGACTCGGTCGCGCCGGTCGAACTGCGTCTGTTCATTCGCACCCATGACCGGACACTGAGTGAAACCTGGCTTTATCAGTATTTCCCTCCCGCAGCCGACAAACGCCGCTATAACTAAGTAACCAAGGGCGGGGTTTAAGGCTGGCGCGTGCAAAAGCGTCAGCCTTCTTTACAGGTATGTAAAGTTTTAGAGCCATAGAGCTCCCCTGGTTCTGGCTTGTTGATGCACTAAAAAACCACGTCAATTTTTCATCACCTATATATTTCAATAACTTGGGATTACAAGAAATCACAGGCAAAGGTCTTCCGTTAAAAGATTGACGAATTGATTTGACAGCGTTCGCAAGTGACGTTGATATACCGCTAATTGCCTCTCACATCACGCCCTCCGTCCTCGATTGAACCCCCATTAGTGGCTGTTCTATAGGCGGTAGCTTTGCCGTGCGCGATGGCGAACAAACATCCTTTATCTACGCGCTTCAGAGGGCAGCAAAACATGATGTCGAACTCCCCTTCCGCCTCAACTGAAAAGCCTTCGATTCTTTCATTCAATAAATCGACATTGGTCATCTGGGTGGCCATCAGCCTGATCGTGGTCGAAACCTTCTCCGGCGCCCTACGCTATTACTTCGATATGGCGGGGATTTCGACGCTGCTGTACCTGCCTAAAATGGGGTGTGCCGTGCTCTTCGCGCTGGAGCTACTGACCTTCAAAACCTCGCGCCTATTCTGGATCGGGTTGTTGTTACTGCTGTTATCCAGTCAACTGGCCCTCCTCCACGGCGCCAGCCTGAACAATGTAGGTTTCAGCCTGTTCGCCATCAGCCCGTTCCTGTTCGCGATAGTCTGCAGCGAGCACCTGATCAATCAAAGAAGCCTGTTAGGCAAGTGTGTCGCCCTGTGCCTGGTCGCCTCGGTGGTCGGGGTTCTTCTGGATAAATACACCACGGTGCCCTGGAAGGGTTACACCTACCAACTCGGATCGATTGAGCTGAGTGCCAACCGTGCGTGGACTGCAGACGACGTCGATCGACTCGCCGGGTTTGCTCGTGTGTCCAACGTATTGTCGATCACGATTGCGATCTTCAGTCTTTATCTGCTGATGTTCATCCGCTCCCGGATGTTGTTCGCCACGGTGTGTGTCGTAGCGTTTTTCAGCATTCTCCTGACCACCAGCAAAACCCCAACCGTGGCCTTTCTATGCACCCTGGGGCTGCTGGCCCTCATTCGCTACCGCTGGACCAGCGCATGGATTTTCGTGATCGCCGTGTCGATGGGCGTGATTTTGCCCGCCATGGGGGTGCTACATGACTTTGACCCCAATGCGGCCAGCAGCAACAGTGGCGGAGGCCTGGCCTCGTTTTATGATCGCCTGGTCAATACCTGGCCACATCTGATCATCCTGATCGCCAATGAGGGCTGGAGCTGGCTGGGCGTGGGTTTCGGTATGTTCGGCAGTGCTGTTTTTGTGTCCCCTGTGCCCCATGCCGATATGCTCGGCACATCGGACAACACCGCCGTTTACCTGTGGGCTATTTTCGGCTTCGCGGGGGTGTTGCTGTACATGCTGCAACTGCCGCTACTGTTCCTGCTGCGTGATTACTCGACAACCCGTATGGACCGCGCGCTATTGGCCGTCACCTTTTGCATCTGTGTGATCAGTTGGACCACGGACATGTTCGAGGTCACCATGTCCAACCTGTTTCTGGGGCTGGCAATCGGTCACACACTCAACCGCACACTCAGCCCCCAAGACCACGCCAGCCCCGCACTGGCGCTCACGCCCCCCCTCGACACCCTGTCGTCAGCCCTGCCCGACCAGCGTTGAGAAGCCCAATGAAAACAAACCTTCGCCTCAGTATTTTCGTATGCCTTATGGGCCTGCTGCTCACCAACACAACCCGCGCCGAAGACGTCTTCATCGTGGGGGTTGGCACCCACTTGATGGAATCCCAAACCCTACAGAAACGCGCCCTGCAATCCGCTGCAGACGCTGGCATCACGTCCGTGCGCGACGATGCCTTCTGGTCGACCGCCGAACCTGCGCGCAATCAGCTGCGTATTCTTCCGTCGTGGGAAACGTACCTTAACGGCGCCAGAAACCTGCAGTTGAGCACCATGCTGATTTTTGGTTACGGCGCCGTTCCCTACGACGGTGCCAAGCCGCGCACGCCCAACGTCAAAGCCGCCTACCATAACTACATCGATTTCGTGAGCCGCCGGTTTGGGAGCAGAGTCGATTTTTACGAAGTCTGGAACGAGTGGGACATGGAAGGCACGAAAGACCCGGCGTTGAGCGCCGACTATGCCGCGCTGGCCAAAAGCGTCGTCCCATGGGTTCACAAAAACAATCCACATGCAAAAGTACTCGCCGGCGCCGTGACATCCAAAGGCATGCTCGACGGCTTCGTTGATCGCTTGATCGATGCCGGGACGCTGAACGAGGTGGACGGTCTGTCCCTGCACCCTTACGTGCATTGCATGAGCATGGCGCGCAACACCCCTGAAAGCTGGGCCAACTGGATGCGGGGCTACGAAGCCCAGGTGCGTGACCGTGCCAAAAAAGCGGTCCCGATTTACCTGACCGAAATGAGCTGGCCCAGCCACCAAGGCAACTGCGGGATCAGTGAAGCCAAACAATCGTCCTACCTTGCGCGCAGCTATTTCCTGGCGCGGACCATCCCCAATATCAAAGGGATGTGGTGGTATGACCTGCTCAACGACGGCCAGGACAAAGGCGAACAAGAACATAACTTCGGCCTGCTGCGACCGGACCTCCAGCCAAAACCCGCTTACAGCGTCCTCAAGGCCATCAGCCCGATACTGCGCGAATACACCTACGACGCCGACGCCAGCGTCCAGGCCGACGACGTCTACCTGCTCAACTTCCACAAAGGCCCGGAGCGCGTCGTCGTCGCCTGGACAGCCAGCCGATCACGGCAGAAAAACGTGCTCAGCAGCACCCAACTCAAAGGCAACGTTCAACTCATCGACACCGCAGAACCCGGCAAAGGCCTGCATGACAGCGGCGAGCCTTGGGCCTGCAATGCCTCCGGGTGCAGTGCGTCAGTGACCCTGAGCGACTTTCCGAAAATCATCCGATTGGGCACGCCAAGCGTGGTGTCCAAGCGCTGAGCGCTCAGCCGTTCGATTTGAGTTAATCCAGCTCCGCCAAAAATGCCCGGCAGACCGAAACGTCTGTGCGGGCATTTTTTTGGGTACGGAAAAATCCATTGAAGCTGGAGGGCATGGCGTTATTAACCCCTGCCGTCCTCCAGAAACACCCTTCGCAAACTGGCCCTGGCCGCCGTCCACTTGCTGGAAACAGCACAGGCTTTGGTCGAGTCAGCGCTGGTCAGGAATCAACCGGTTTCGGCCAGGAAAGGCTGAAGGGAGGCGAGTTAGAGCGCTGTGTCTAACGGATTCCACTGCATCGCTATCGAATGCCAGCGCCAACTTTATTGTTTCTATTCCATTCAAATATCCCCCCCGCCACCCCAAAACCGCCGTTCTCACGAACAGCGGTTTTTTTATGGGTCAACATTTCAGACCTTTCCTGCAACACGGCAAGGATTTGGCCTACAGACGATAAAAAACCTTTCACCGAACATGCCTTGGACAACTCTCCTTACAAAAGCCAGGACAGCGGAATGCCGACATTAGCTAATCAGCCAGACTTTAGCCTGACCATTGCCAGGCTAAAGCGGGATTACAACCTGCAGGTTCTTCAATTCACGGGGCAGGAAGGGTTAAACCAGCCATTTTGTTTCGATATTGAACTGGTCGGTGACCGCCCGGCGCTGGACCTGAATGACTATCTGCATAAGTCCGCGTTCCTCTCCCTCGGCGGTAAAAAGGGTTATGGCTTTCATGGCCTGATCCACGAGTTCGTTCAAGGCCAAACCCACTGGAAAGCCACCCATTACCACCTGAAACTGGTGCCACAGCTGTTTTACCTTGAGCACCGGACCAACCAGCGCATCTTTCAAAAAAAGACAGTGAAACAAATCATCGCCCAGGTGCTGGAAGAGCACGGCATCCTCTCGGATCGCTATCGCTTCGAGCTGGATGCCCGACACTATGAGCCCCGGAACTATTGCACCCAGTACAAAGAGAGCGACTTGTATTTCGTACAACGCTTGTGCGAGGAAGAAGGCCTCAGTTTTCGCTTCGAACACAGTCAAAACAGCCACATCCTGGTCTTCGCTGACCACCAGGACCGGTTCAATCGTCTGCCTGAGTCCACGGTGTATGTACCCGACAACGGCATGAACGCCGAGACCGTGGCCGTTAAGTCGTTCAGCGTGGGGATCAAAGGCAGAACCTCGCGGGTCACCCGCCGTCACTACGACTTTGAAACATCGAGCCGTCCTCTGGAATCAGCCTCCAGAGGCGATGATCGCGAGGCGTGGGATCACTTTCAGGAGTTGGAAAACTTCACCTACCCCGCGTATTTCAAAACCGCAGACCACGGGCGGCAGGTTGCGCGTAAATCGCTGGAAAGACTCCAATTGAACGCGTGCGTGGCGCGCGGGGCAAGCGACCAGCCGATGCTGCTCAGCGGCCACTTGTTTGCCCTTGAGGACCATCCGCGCAAGGACTGGAACACTCACTGGCTGCTCAATCACCTCACTCACCGTGGCCGGGCTCCGCAAGTGATGGAAGCCCTTAACAGCACGGCCCCCGAGGCCGAGGACGGTTTTGCCCAGGGCTATCAGAACACCTTCACCGCCACCCCTGAGCACGTGATTTATCGACCGCCACTGGATCACCCCAAGCCCGTGGTACTGGTCAGCCAGACCGCCACGGTCTGCGGCCCCAAGGATGAAGAGATTTACTGCGACGAATACGGCCGGGTCAAAGTTCGTTTCCGGTGGGACCGGTCCGGCTCAACCGACGAACTCAGCAGCTGCTGGGTGCGCGTGGTCACTGGCTGGGCGGGCAGTGGCTACGGCAGCAGCGTCATTCCACGGGTCGGCATGGAAGTGGTGATCGGCTATGACGAAGGCGATCCCGACTCGCCGATGCTCACCGGTTACCTGTTCAACAAGGCCAACACCGTGCCTTACCCGCTGCCCGCCAATAAAACCCGCAGCGTATTCAAATCACTTTCCTATCCCGGCGGAGGGGGTGGAAATGAAGTTCACATTGAGGATCGCAAGGGCAAAGAACGCATCTACCTGCACGCCCAACGCGACTTCCTGACCCTCGCCCGCAACGACCACACCCTTGAGGTGGATAACGAACAGCACACCACCATCAAAGCCAACGCCTACAGCGAATACCACGCCGAAGAACACCACACCACCCATGGCCTGCGCAAAACCCAGCTCAACGCCGACGACTCGCTGAACATCGCGGGCAGCAGCTACACCCAGGTCGCACACGCCGCCGTCATCCGCGCCGGGCAGGATCTGCACCTGCAATCGGGTATCAACGTGGCCATCGATGCCCAGGGTTTTCTCACGCTCAAGGGCGCAGGCCAGCACCTGGTGTTCACCCCGGCCGGGATTTTCAGCAGCAGCCTGATCACCGTCGGCGGTGCCCCCATCCCCGGCACCCCGCCCGCGATTCAACGGCCACAACTGCCCGGCGAAAGCGCACAAGAAGCCGCCGGCCGATTGATGGCGCTGTCGCCGTCGTTGCCGGAATTTTCCTGGGAGCACGAACCGGAGCCCGTTGAGGTGCTGCCGGAGCCAGCGGTGTGTGAAGAGTGCTTGCAGGCGGCTCAAGACGAACTCGAGGGCTTTGCGACCCGCTAATGCTCCAGTTCTTTTACCTACCAACTTCGGGACCCCACCATGGACTTTGAAATCCCCGCGTGTCTGCGCGACCTGAAACAACACGCCGACGCAGCAAGCCTCGACCACCTCGACATGATCATCAACGCCACGTTGCTGGATTACCCCTTGCTGCAACGGCTGGCCGAACTCGACCCGCCGCCCTTGCACACCCCGTTGCTTGAGGGCACGCCTGAACACGCACTGGCCGCACAAGGCCCTGTGCATGTTCGCGTGTTCTGGGCACATACGGCCCAAATGAACTGGCTGGGCGCGTTTGTCAGGGCGTTCGAACGCGAGTCCCGCGTGCTGTCGCTGTTAAGCCCCTGGCCGTTCGACGCGTTGAGTGAGCACCTGCGTTATTACACCCAGGCGCATTGGGACAAAGGCGCCAAGAGCGGCATCCTGCGTTACTACGACAACCGGTTGTTCAAGCACATCAGTGGCGTGTTTATCGAAGACGCGGCTCGCGACTTCCATGCCCCCGTCATCAGTTGGCACTGGACCGATCGCGATCACAAAGCGCAGATCATCGGTGGCTATAACCTCCCCTTTCACGAATTTACCCGCCCCCGTACGGCCTTGATGATGGACGCGTTTCAGGTCGAGTCCGTGTGCATGTGGAGTGATGCCGAGCAATGGGAGAAAACCCACGGTCTGTCGAAACGAAACTACCGGGTCGGCAAGGAACAACGAGTCTCCCTGCTTTATTTGGGGCACCTCGCCGCCAGTGACCGCCGCCTTAAAGGCGAGGAACACCGGGCATTTATGATCGAGTGGCTGGCCCGACACCTGCCCGAAGACCTGCCGCAGAACGGTGGTTTGGCATGAGGCGCCCGCTCGCGCTTTGCCTGCTGGCCTGCCTTGCGCTGCAAGCGTGCAGCCAATCACTGCCCGACCGGCTCGGCGCGCCCATCGAGGGGTACAGCCACACCTCGGCGGCGATCAATTACTTCATGGTCAACGGCAATGGCGGGCCGAACATCGGCCCTTACGGCGGGGGCGGCAAGCAGAACTGCTGCGTGAGCATGCCGCGCAAGTGGCGCCCCGGCCTGACCGTGGTGGTGGAGTGGGAGAAGGATCCGAATACCGGTGACTCAGTTAACTGGCCCAAACCTCGCTACTCAGATGCTTGGCGAAAGGCCGCAAGAGAACACCAATCCAAATACACCCGCCATCGCGCCGTCGTGGAGGTGGCGCCGTATGAGCAACTCGGGTTGGTCAATGTGCACTTTCTGCCTTGCGATCAAGTCAAGGTGGCCGCCAGTCCTAGCTACCACGGTCGCCCAAATCACCCCTACAACTACCCAATGAAAATGGAAGTCCCTGCCGTATGTCCCGCACCCTAAACCCTGGCGCCTCACGCCGAAGGTCAGCACTTTGGGTGGCGGCTGCGCTGACCTGCCTTGCGCTTCAAGCGTGCAGCCAATCATTGCCCGACCGACTTGGCGCGCCTATCGAGGGCTACAGCCATACCTCGGCGGCGATCAACTACTTCATGGTCAACGGCAACGGCGGGCCGAACATCGGGCCTTACGGCGGGGGCGGCAAGCAGAACTGCTGCGTGAGCCTGCCCCGCCAGTGGCACCCCGGCCTGACCGTGGTGGTGGAGTGGGAGAAGGATCCGACGCCGCACGCCTACGGCAAATGGCCTGAACCCCCGTTTACTGATGCGTGGCGCGCGCGAATGAAGAAAGAGAAGCTCAACAACACCCGCCATCGCGCCGTCGTGGAGGTGGCGCCGTATGAGCAACTCGGGTTGGTCAATGTGCACTTTCTGCCTTGCGATCAAGTCAAGGTCGCCGCCAGTCCCAGCTACCACGGTCGCCCCAATCATCCCTACAACTACCCCCTTAAAATGGAAGTCCCTGCCAAATGTCCCGCACCTTAAACCCTGGCGCCCCACGCCGAAGGCCAGCGCTTTGGGTGGCGGCTGCGTTCGCCTGCCTTGCGCTGCAAGCGTGCAGCCAATCTCTGCCCGAGCGCCTCGGTATTCCCATCGAGGGGTACAGCCATACCTCGGCGGCGATCAATTACTTCATCGTCAACGGCGGCGGCGGGCCGAACATCGGCCCTTACGGCGGGGGCGGCAGCCAGAACTGCTGCGTGAGCCTGCCGCGCCAGTGGCATCCCGGCCTGACCGTGGTGGTGGAGTGGGAGAAGGATCCGAATGTCGGTGCGTCACGGTATTGGGGTGTCCCCCCGTTTTCTGATGCGTGGCGTGCACGAATGAAAGAACACCGATCCAAATACACCCGCCATCGCGCCGTCGTGGAGGTGGCACCGTATGAAAAGCTGGGTGCAATCACTGCGCATTTCCTGCCCTGCGACCAGGTAAAGATCTCTGCGGGCCCTACCTATCTCGGCATGCCTGATCACCCCTACAACTACCCCCTCAAAATGGAAGTCCCTGCCGTATGTCCATTACCTTGAATTCAGGTTCTCAACGCCCGGCCCCGGCGCCTTTAACGCCGACCCAGCCGTTCCCAACAGAGGGGCTGCTGCCGCGCACGTCCGAGGATGTGGCGCTTAACTACCGCACACAGTATCGGCCCAAACTGTTGGCGGCCTATGCGGCTAAACGGGCCGCCAAGGCGGCGGGTGAAACCTATTCCGGCGCGCCGTGCATCAATGTGCTGAACATCACCCTGTGTTTCGACGGCACCAACAACCACGAACCCTCGGACAAACTCGGTCAACCCCCGAGCACCAGCAACGTCGCGCGGCTTTACCACGCCAGCGTCGGTGCTGACCAAGGCACAGAGCAGACCCGGGCGAACACAAGCGGGTTTTACGCCTATTACATGCAAGGGGTCGGCACCGAGTTCAAGGAAATTGGCGAGTTCGAACCACGAGATCTGGGGCTGATCGGCGCGGTCGGCGGTGAGAACCGGATCAATTGGGGCATTACGCGCCTGCTGGATGCGGTGGGTCGGGCCTGCGGCGAAGACCCGCTGACCGTGGATGCAGCCTACGAGCTGGTGCAAAAAATGGGCACCTCGTTCACTGAAGAAATGCTCGGCGCGACGTTGCTCAAGAGTGGTGACAGCCGTCGGCGAGAGGCCCTGCACGCGCCGTTGCTGGCCCTGCAAAAAAAGGTCGACTACGTGCATGCGCGCAAGACCCAGCCGCGGATCATCGGCCTGCGCCTGTACGTGTACGGCTTTTCCCGGGGCGCCGCCGAAGCCCGGACCTTTGCCACCTGGCTGGAGAGTCTGACCCAAGTCGAGGTCGAGGGTGAAACCTGTTACCTGTTTGCCGGCCTGCCGATCTGCATTGCCTTCCTGGGCCTGTTCGACACCGTGGCCTCCACCGGCATGGCCTACGCGATGCCGTTCGCCGAGGGCCATATGGGGTGGGCCGATGACTCCATGCGCCTGTCGGACTCGGAGAAATTTCTGGAGCGCTGCGTGCATCTGGTCGCGGCCCATGAGCAACGCACCTGTTTCCCGGTGGACTCGATTCGGCGCAAGAACACCCCCGATGACCCGAGTTGCCCTTCGACCTACCGCGCCAACACGGTCGAATACCTGTACCCCGGCATGCACTCCGATGTCGGTGGTGGGTATTCGCCGGGCGATCAGGGCAAGTCGCTGGGTGGCCCTCAGGACGTGATGTCGCAGATTCCGTTGCAGCATATGTACGCCGAAGCTTATGCCGTAGGTGCACCGTTACAGGCTCCGAAAGACGTGCTCAGCGACGAACAGAGACAGGTCTGGCCGTGGCTGGCAATGGCGGAAGAAACAGAAATCGCCTTCGACATCTCCGAAACCCTCACCCTCCGTTTCAACACCTGGCTCGCCCACCACAAAACCGGCCCGCTGGAAGGCGCCTTGGCCGGTGAGCAGGCGCTGTTGACGGGGTGGCGGATCAATCGTTATGGCAGCTATCACTTCAGGACAACCTCCGCCTACCAGCATGTCAACGGCAAGGACATGACCCAGGAGGAATGGGATGCCCTTAAAGCGCTGCATGAGCGACAACTGGCCGAGAACAAGGCCAGCCATGAGGGCCAACCGCTCAAGGAATTGTCAGGCAGCACGCTGGCAACGCATCAGGAATATCGGGCGCTCAAACAGGGTTATGAACAACGCGTCGGCGCGGCACAACCCATCGACTTTAATACCCATAAAGCCTTTGAACCCACGCTCGATCAGCGCCAGATGGACAGGGCCATGATCGAATTCGGTCGTGACTATGACCCGAGCAACTGGTCGCTGGCGTTGGCCGGTGACGCCATCAGTTGGGCGACCATTCCTCATCTGCTGTTCGGGGGGTTGATATACCTGACCAACGAGCAGGATGAAGCCCAGGAATACCGTGACCTGCGCACCTTTGGTAACCAGGCTTACCTGGCGCTCTATGACTTAAAAACCGCCGAGCCCCTGACCGACACCGCTCGCACGCTCACCGACTTTTTCGACGAACAGGTCCACGATTCACGCGCCTGGTTCATGAACTCAACGGCCTTGGGCGAGCGCGAAGTGTTCAGTGATTACTTCCGCTACCGCTGCATCTTTTTCGACACCGAATCCAACAAGTCCCTGTCGCCGGTGGCGAGGGCCGGGCAAGTGATTGGGGTGGGTATTGCGGTGGCCAGTGTCGGTTTGAGCATCAAGCGCCACGACCCGCGTTATCTGGTGGGTCTGCTGATTCCATCGCTGGGCATCCCCGTGTTTCGCGGCAAGGTGGGCTTTCCGCAAGTCAGCGCGTTTGATTCTGTCACGGGCATCGCCCTGCCGATGCTGGACAATCTCGACAACATTCGGGCGTTCAGCAAAGACCCTGGCGATATGCTGAAAATGGTGAAGGCCTTGCCCACACCGCCGGCCCTCAGCGCAGAAACCGCGACCACGCCTGAGTTGCAAAAACTGCTCAAGGCCACGGAAACGGCGAAGGCTTTGGCGAAGGTTAAGGACCTGCTCGACACGTTGCCCGATGAATCGAAGATGGGGTTGTTGGATCAGGTGAAGGGAGCATTGGGTAGCGGGGTAAGTTGATGACCGCTTCGCAGCGGGACGCGTAGTTGCAAGCCTGCTCCCATAATGGAACGCACTCGTCCGTAGGAGCTGACTTGTCTGCGAATAAGCCCGGTACGGGCTTCCGGCAGGTTTGGGTTTAACTCACAATTTGCGCTTGCGCGGTGAGGGGCAAGACGGTATCTACAAGTAATGTTCTATTTCAAACGGTTATTGCTTGCTTGATAAGAGCAGGCTTGCCGGGATTAGAACCAGCGCCAGGATTTGGCGGGAGGTGCGGCTCGGAAAAAATCGCGTAATGCAGCGGCATCTATCGTGCGTTTTTTCGGGTTCAGCGCCAGCGCGGTTCGCAGGGCCGGCCAGCAGGTTTTGGGCAGGTGTTTGGGCTTTTTCAGTTTTCGGTCCAGTTTTTTCTCGCGGGCTTCGACGCCCGTCAGTCGCTGGAAAGGATGTTTGCCGCCCGCCAGTTCGAACAGCACACAGGCGACAGCGTAAACATCGGTGCTCATCGACAAGGGGCCGCCTTCGAGTAACTCGGGGGCCGCGTAGTTAGGTGTCCAGGCCTTGATGCGCTCGCGGCTCAGGGTCGGCAGCCCTGGAAGGACGCCGTCCATGGCCTGCCCGAGGCCAAAGTCGAACAGGCGCACGCCGTCTTCGGTGAGCATCACGTTGCTGGGCTTCAAGTCACCGTGCAGCACGCCTCGGCCATGGGCATGCGCCAGGGCGTCCAGCAATTCGATGGCGATATCGCGCAGTTCGATCCAGGGTACGCCGAGTGGCCGTTCGCACAGCAAGCGGTCCAGCGGCAGACCTTGCATCAGCTCCATGGTGATAAAGGCCCGCCCACAGGCCGAGTCCACGTCGAAATCAAACATCTGCATCACGCCGGGGTGGCGCAGGTGTCGGGTCAACGCGAACTCGCTGTACAGCAACGCGTTGGCATCCGGCGTTTCTGCGAACGCTTCGCCGAGGATTTTCACGGCTATCTCGGCGCCAGTTTCACCGAACTGCTCATGCAATAAATCCCGCGCCCGATAGACCGTGCCCATGCCACCGGCACCCAGCAAACGCTCAATGCGATAACGGCCAGCCAGCACGTCGGGCAGCGGTGGCAGGGGCTCGGTCATTGGCTGATCACCACGGCGGTCAGGTTGTCCCGAGCGCTGCCACACCGTACTTCGTCGAACAGCGTGTGCAGCGATTCAAGACTCATGGCTTCGCGCACCATTTCGTTGTCGAGGCCCTGATAAAACCCGTCACTGCACAGCAAAAACACATCGCCCGAACACACCTCCAACTCCAGCACTTCCAGCTTCAGCTGGTCGGTGGCACCTATGGCGCGGGTCAGTGCGCGGGCGTTGGGGGATTGGCTGGCTTGTTCGGGCGTCATTTTTTGCTCGTCGATCAGTTGCTCCAGCAGCGAGTGATCGCGGGTCAATTGATGCAGACGACCCTCGCGCAGCAGGTAGCAACGGCTGTCACCCGCCCAGACACAGGCGCCGCGTGTGCCGTCGATCAACAGTGCCACCACCGTACTGCCCATGATGCTGTCGCGGCGATCCGGGGTGATGGTCAACTCCTGACTCATTCGTCGATTGAGCCAGTGCAGACACTTACGCACGGCAATCACACGCTCGTCGAAGCTGCCCTCCTCGGGCAGTTCGGCGAGGTGGGTGATAATCATCTGGCTGGCGACATCGCCACACTGATAACCGCCCATGCCATCGGCGACCGCCCACAATCCGTGCTGCGGACAGTCAAGAAACGCGTCCTCGTTGCGCGCCCGCACCTTGCCGGTGTCGGTACGCGCCACACTGCGCCAAGGGTTGGCCGGCCCCATCAGAGCTGCGCCGGCAGACGGAAGCTGCGTAAGGCTTCGACGTCGAACGGGTTCGGCGAGCGCTGACTGAGCAACAGGTAGTTGGCGCGCAGGCCACCCACATCGGCCTTGAGCACCATCACATCGCGGCCTTTCAGGTATTCGGTTTGCATCAGATCGAACAGGCGGAACAACGACCACGGGCCGGTATTTTTCTCGATGCCCACCGGGCGACCGACCATTTTTTCCAGCACCAGACTCGTGCGCCCGTCTTCGGCGTCAGTTGGCCAACTGAACGACATCGGCACAATCGGACCGTGGCGGTAGTCCATCTGCTGATTGCCGAATCGGAATTCGGCACGGCTCACGGTTGGGTCCAGGGTGTAGGGCTCAAGCTTGAATTGCACCTGTGGCTCGTTCGAGTTATGCGCAAAGAAGCTTTGACGGATGACCTGCACGTGGCCCATTTGCGCCAGGTACAGACGAGACATCGGCAAGCTGCGGCCGTCGATGCTGCGCAGACGGTAGTTGCCCGCGCTGCCACTGACGAAGGGCCGCATGTAGGTGTCGAAGAATCGATCCGCAACGCCTTGGGCCTTGAAGAACTCGCGGAAATCGCTGATGGCGACGTCGCTGGTGCTGTGGGCATTGAACGGATAACGCTGATGCAGCGCCTTGCTGTAGAACGCGTGCAGTTCCGTCTGATAACGCTGATTCAGGTACTGATAGGTGTCGTCGAGCACCAGCATCCAGGTGTCTTCGGCCAACACGTCCAGCCAGCCACTGATGGGGCGTGGCAAACGGCTGGTTGCACCGCGCAGGCTATTCAGCGCATCACGCTGGCCGCTCATGCGCAGCTTCGCCATTTCGTAAGCCGCCTGTTCCGGCTGACTGGAACGCGCCAGGCTCGCGACCTGCAATTGCAGATCGTTGAGCGCTTGCAGGGTTGGCATCAGCTCTGCTGCCGGACCGTTGTTGGCGTCCAGCAGTTGATGCAACGGTTCGAAACGGCGCTGCATGGATTTCTTTGCAGTGTCCGGCAGACTTTTGGCGAGTGTGCCTTGCGCCTTACCGGCTGCCGCAGCGGCGACTTTGCCTATGGCGCCCAATTTTCCGCCCGCATCGCCGACCGCTTCGGCCAGTTGCTCGGTGCTTTCGCTGAGGTCCGGGAAACGGGTGTTGTCGCGTACTTCCACCAACAGTTGCAGCAGCGGTGAATTGGCGGCAGTCAGGCCAGCAAGTTGACTAGCACCCTCGCCCGCGCTGCTGAATGGCTGCAAACCCATTTGGCCGATGGCTTCGCCCCAATGGTTGGCGTAGTCACGGAAATACAGCTGCTCCAGTTCGACCATCAAGCGCCGCAAGTCCATGCCGCTGATGCCGGTGCTTTCACCCAGTACCCAGTTATCCCGCAGGATTTCGTTCACCAGACTCGCACCCTGGGTGGTGAAAAATTGCTGATAACCGCGTTGGGTATAGAAGCCAGGAATCAGGTAATCGGTGCCGCTGAACAACGCGCCTTGTGGGCCGAGGTGCTGGCTGAGGCGGTATTCCGGCAAGCTGTGGGCTTGTTCACGCAGGGCGCGATACACCACAGCGGATTGCGATTCGGCCCGCAGGACCTGACGTGCCTGGGCCACCAAACCGTCGTTAAGTGGATAGACAAATCCGTGTGTGAGCAGGCGACTGAAATGCTCGTTCAAGCCGTTCTGCACCGGGGCGTTGCCGATGTAGCGCAGCGACCAATCGGCTGCAACCCATTCCTTGAGCCAAGTCGAATCACGGCGCTCGGTGAGGTTGAGCATCAGGTAGGCGCGCAGGCTGCCCAACAGCCGTTCGCGGTCGTTCATGTTGGCGCGTACTTGCGCTTCAAGGGTGCGGGCGACGCGTGGCAACAGCTGTTCTTTCAATTCACGCTGGTAGGCATCGTCGAGCACCGGGTAACTCGGCTCGCCCTGATAAAGCCCGTTGCGTTCATGCAACTGCACATCACTGAGCGCAGGGAATACGCGACTTGCAGCGTAGCCCGTGTCCAACAGCTGAAGCGCCGCCATGGCGTCATCTTGAGGCCCCAACTCGGCGTGCTGTTTAGTCAGGTTTTGCGCGAACTCTCGCAGTTGTTCAAGACGGCTGTGGTTGGCAGAAAAGCCAAGGGCCCAGAGCAGACCGCATACTCCCAGCGCAGAAAATGCCGTCACGTACAACGCACGCTGACCCCAGTGGATACGGCGGCGCTCGCGCTTGTTGAGGCCCGCGAGTTCGGCTTCGGGGAAGATCACTCGGCTTAGCAGGTGATTGATGAAGCGGGCCGAGCCGGTGAATAGCGGAAATGCCGCGTCGCTTTTTCCTGCGCCCTTGAGCGGGACGCCTGACTGAGTGGCGCTGGTCAGATAGAAGCCACGAAGTCGGCTGGCACTTTGGTAGCGATTGCCGCCCAATGTGTCCTTCACGAACTCGCACAGGCCTGGGCCAATCGCGCCCAATTTATGCGGGAAATCGAGAATAACGGCACTTCTCTCAGGCACACGCTCCTGATGCATGCGCGTGATCACCTGGCTATTGAGGCGTTGCAGCAGTGCTTCAAATTCCTGGCGCAACACCTTGAGATCATTGCCGTTCTGATCATCGGCAAAGCTCGCACCCAACACCTGATCGCTCTCCTGTTTTGTGAGCTGATCGAAAAACACCTCGAAGCCCGCAATCTCATCCGCTTTGCTGAGCACCAGGTACACCGGCAGATCAACGCGTAGTTGCTGACGAATATCCTTCAGGCGGCTGCGCAATGTCGTTGAGAGACGCTTTAGTTCATCCGGCCCATCGCTTTTTTTGCGACCCAACAGCTCGGCTGGAACCGTAATGATGACCCCATTGAGTGGTCGGTTTCGGCGACGCATGCGCAGTAGATTGAGGAGGGTTTTCCAGGTGTGTTGGTCAGCATCGTCCTTCGAATCCAGAGCGGATCCACCGGTATCAATCAACACACCCTGTTCACCGAAGTACCATTCGTAAAACGTTGGGCTCGGCTCTGCCTTGGTGTCGACTTCGTTAAGTGGAAACTCCAGACCCGAGTGTTTCAGCAGGCTGCTCTTGCCGCTCTTCTCCGGGCCGATCAACAAATACCACGGCAAATCGTTGCGCCAGCGCTCGCTGCGTCCGCGATACAGGCTGGCGGTTTTCAGGGTTCGAAGCGCTTTTTTGAACAGTTTGCGCAGCCGCTTATCTTTATTCGCGATGTCCTGCTCAAGCTTCAGACGGGCGTTGCCAGCCTCGCTTCCTTCGGCTTCCTGTTTACGCTGTGTGCTCCGCCAGCTTTCAAAAACGACGAACAGACCCCATGCCAGAAACAGCGCGCTGATGCTCAGCAAACGAGCGCTCGCGTCTTCCCAGAACTTGTAATCGTCAACGGCCAGCAGCGGCCCCAGAAACCACACTGCAAGCGCGGCCAACAGGACCAGCAACAGCGTCCAGACCCACGTCTTTCCGAGGAAGGTCGCCAGCTTTTTAAAGAATATTTTCATCGTGCTTCCCTGCCCTGCAACGGCGTTTGAGTCGTTGCAGCATCAAGCTGACGGTAAGGTTCAAGAACAGTCTCGCGCTGTTCGCTCAGTACCCAGGCGAACCCGGAATACATGACCGCCAGACACATCAGGGTGAACAGGACGACCAACCACCACGGGACGATGCGCACCAGGTTTCGGCGCTTGTCCTGGAGGCCATGCCAATGGGGCGACAGCTCACGCGGAACGTCGCCGCGCAGGTGGCGAATGGTTCGGTAGAGGCCATCGCGGATGTCTTCCAATTCGGTCTTTTCCTGGCCATCGACGCCGTATTTACCCCTGAACCCCAACGCCATACATAGGTACATCAGTTCAAGCAGGTGCAAGTGCTTGACCGGGTTGACGCTGTAACGGGTCAATATCTCGAAGAACGCTTCACCCCCAGAGGTTTTCTGGTGAAACTCGTTCAGCAGGGTCGTCTTGGACCATGTACTGCCCTCGCCTGCCTTGGTTTGCAGCACCGCCTCATCGACAAAGGTACAGAGCACATAGGACGCGTCATTCAGCAGATGACGCTCGGCGCCGAGCTTTGCAGCATGTGCTTGATACCCCTTTAGGTCAGCCAACAACGTGCTGTGTAGGGTTTCGAGGCTGGCCTTCTTGTCCAGTTTTTTGAGCCCCGCAACGGCCGACAGCACATGAGCGGCTGCGGCGACCAGCGGGTTAATACTTGCGCTGTAGGTGTGGAGCGAATGGCTTTGGGCGGATTGGTTTTTTTGGGCTTCCAGATCCTGGGTCTGGGTCGAAGCTGTCGCACCCGTCAGAGGCTCTATGCCAGGGCCGGGGCCAGATGCACCGTTGAAAACAGTTAAGTCATCCGCGCCGAGTTGTTTATCTGTCGTTAGATCACTCATTTCTTGATCGCCCAAAAATCGAGTTCAAGGGCAGCGATTTCGCTAGACACATGGAACGCAAAACCACCGGACTTCTTCAGTTGCGCCGATTCCTCGGTGTCCAGATCAAGAATGAAATAGGCCTTATCGGCGTGAAACGCGAGTTCCCGGGGGGCGACGGGCAGCGGTCTGAGCTTGAAACCCGGCAGGTGTAAATTGACCAGATTGCGGATGGTTTCAACCGTGCCGATCTTGAGCTGGGCAGGCAGGCGATTGCGCAGTTCTTCAGCCGTGCAATGGGCACCGGCTACCAGCACGAAGGTCGAGCTGTCGAAATGTTGGTGGTCGGCGATTATTGCGACCTGAACACCGTAATCGCGGGCAGTGATCGGCAGCGGCGTCGCATGTTCTTCAAGCACCATCGCCATCAATTGGCGGAAAACATTCAACAGCGCCTCAAAGCTCAGGCTCAGATCGCTGTGTCTATAGTTGAGCGTCACGGGTACGCGCCTGTTGGCGCTGGCGAAAGTCGATAACTCACCCACCACCGTCAGCAGCATGCGGTACAACTCCTCGGGGTGAACGTGTTGCAGATCTTTGTAATGAAGCAGGATCAACTGCGTCCGGTTCATCATCTGCATGAGCATAAAATCACCCACCTCAGAGCCGCCCATCTTGCCGTTGGAGCTCAGGCGCTCGGCCAAGGCCGCACAACGGGTGTCCACCAACCGGATCACTTCGTCCAAACGTCTCAGCAAATACTTCGAAGCCTTGGAATGAATGACCGTCGGCGAGTAACTGTCATTCATCGTGACCCCGCCATCCTCCGTGCAATCAGTGATCTCTCCCACCTTCAGCGTTACAAAAACCTGATCGCTTTGTTGCTCGCCCAGCAGCAAACAAAAATTCGGTCGGCCGCAGTGCACCTGACTTTCAATGCCCTCCCCGGCATTTGAATTGGCAATCGACATGTCGTAGATGGTGTAGCGCGCCAGCACGTCTTTATCTGTCTCCTCTCGGGCTTCGATGTAGTTGCCTGTCATCAGCGGCAGCCCGAGGTAGACCGCGGTTTTGCCGATGTTCTGCGGCACTTGCACCATCAGCGGCTCGATAAGACCCTCCAGGTTAAACAAGCTTCCGTCGGGGAGAATGCCGCTTGCGCGACTGAGTACCAGCTTGCCGATTTTTAAAGGTTCTACCTCGATCTCCAGCTCAAGAAACCCCCACATGTAACGCCCCAGCAACTGGGTGCGGGTTTTCATCTGGTGGTCGTAATAACGGTCGTTGTGCTGGAAGTGCTGTGGGCGCAGAAGCATGCCTTCGCGCCAAATCACTTTATGGGCGTTCATGGTCAGTCTCCTGCCGTGGCGAGTGGATTAAGCGCGTTGTGGATACCGGCCTGATCCAGGCGCAGCTCGGCGTAGGTCCGCTCGGTCGGCGACAGCTGGATCACATAGCGCCATTTGGTTTCTGGCAGGTCACGGTAGGCCGCCAGCACGCCGACATAGCGGCTGCCACTGTCGACGCTGAGCTTGAGGTCGATGCTTTCGCCCGGCCGTAACTCCAGCTCTTCACCGGCCACCCAATCGGGCGCCAGCGATTCCTTGGGCCGTTCATACAAGCTGAAAAAATCGCCATTCTCGAACGCCACCGGGTTCTTCAACTCCAGCAAGCGCAGCACAATCGGCGAGGGTCGACCGTGGAGGTCGGGGTTGAGTTGGTCACTGGCCGTCAGCTTTAAATCCAGCTTGGTCAGTTTGGAATACGGCGACAGCGTCGAGCACCCCGCCAGGAGCAACAGGGTCGCCATGGCGGCCAGAGTTTTGAAACGGGACATATTCAAACTGGACATGCGCATCATCCTTGGTAATCGGTGTGAAGACTGTCGACCAGCCGGACCTGTTCTTCGTAGGCTTGGGCAAAGTCGCGCGCCAACAGGCGTTCGCTCCAGTCATCGTCCTGGCTCAATGCCTGGTGATAACGGCCATATGCGCGCCACTGGCTGCCGGCTGTGGCAAACAGCGGGTTGTGTCCATCACGCTCGAAACGCAGGGTCAGGTGCTGCGGCGCGAAATGCTCCAGGGTGCTGCGCAGGGCCGCGCGGCTGGCGCTGAGCAAAGCCACCTGGTGCGCTTGCAGGTCATGAAACGTCCGACTGATCGCCTGTTCCGCGCTTAACTGCGGCTTGCTGGCGAGCAGCAAACTGTTCACGGCTTCGCTGGCATTCACGGCATGCTTGAGCGGATTTTTGTGGGTGTACTGCCCAGTGGTCAGTGCCAGGCGCAGTTCGTTTTTCAGCTCGCTGCGGGTGCGCAAACTCTGCTGCAAGCCGCCCACACACTGCTTGAACAGTCGCGCAGTGTTGACCGCCAAGGCTTCTCTGCCCTCCGGGTCCAGATCATCGATGTCGATGCCTAGCGCCTGGGCAAATTGTTGCCAGAACGCTTCGCCCTGACGTGCTGGTGGTGGTGCCGGTGGCGGCTCGGGAATGGGCTCAGCAGCCGGCGCCACCAACGTCGGGGTCCGCACGTGCTCCCTCTCGATGGGCGCGTAGTCCGCGCACTGCTGCGGTTCTAGCACGGGCATGTTCGAGGCGACTGGTTGATCCACAGAAGCCATTGGCATCTCCCCGAAATAGGCATCCTCGGGAATGGTCATCCCGCTGCCCGACAGTGGTGTCGGAAGGCTGACCTCGGCGGCCGGCTCGACCAAATCGCG
Organism: Pseudomonas sp. GG8; assembly: GCF_052976945.1. Taxonomy (NCBI): domain Bacteria; kingdom Pseudomonadati; phylum Pseudomonadota; class Gammaproteobacteria; order Pseudomonadales; family Pseudomonadaceae; genus Pseudomonas; species Pseudomonas sp. GG8. The sequence continues at coordinate 5,201,545 of NZ_JBRIIP010000001.1, read as the reverse complement.
CAGCACCTGCGCCCGGATTTTGAACCGGCCCAAATGGTACTCACCACCGTCGACGATGCGCTGTTCATCCCCGTGCTTCATCCGCTCGCCACTGGTGTTGTCCCAGGTACCGTTGGTGCTGAGGTCGGTCAGGCAAAAATGGCTGCCGCAATAGCTGACCAGCGCATGTTGGCGAGACACTTGGCTAGTGGAGTCGATAATCACCCAGCCGGAGTGCCCTCTGCGGCCAATCGAACCGCCCGCCACCGTGAACACTTTGCGGTTCACCTGCGAAGGGTCCGACTGTTCGCTGTTTAGTATTTCCAGAACCAGTTCCATTGTGCTGCTCTCCTTGCGGTCACTTGCCGCGATTGACCACATGCGGGTCACCCAGGGGACGATAGGTGTCGTCGTTGAATTTGTAGTTGCCGCTACAGCCGCCAAGGGCACTTGAAACGAGCAGCGCCAGCAAGACAGCCGGCCAGTGACGAACAGACATCAGAGGGTCTCCATGAGTGAGTGCAGGCAGAGCTGCAAGGGAACGGGATGGGTGTGAAAACGGGATCGACATGCGCGGCTCAACTCCCCACATCGCAAGCGCGAATATTCAAACGAGCCATGCGATACAGCAGGGTGCGTCGTGGCAGTCCCAGTTGGCGGGCGGCGATGGTTTGATTGCCATCGGTCTTGCGCAGGCAATCGAGCAACAAGCCGCGTTCGATCTGGCTCAGGCGTGCGCGCAGGTTCAGCCCACTGTCAGCAGGCTCCAGCGCACGCCGCAGGGCAAAGTGCTCGGGCAGTAACTCATCGCCTTCGCACAACAGGATGGCGCGCTCGACGAGCCCCTTCAGTTCACGGACATTGCCGGGGAAGGCGTAGCCACACAGGTGGTCGAGCGCGGCATCGGACCAGTCCAACTGATCGAGCTTGAGAAAGGTGCAGGCCTGACGGGCAAAATGCCGCGCGAGATCCAGCGCATCACCGCCACGGTCCCGAAGCGCTGGCAGCTCAATGGGAAATTGCGCCAGGCGGTAATACAGGTCTTCGCGAAAGCGACCATCGGCCACCCGTGCAATAAGATCGCAATGAGTCGCGGCGATGATGCGCACGTCGATTTTGTGCGTGTCGTTGGAACCCAACGGGCGGATCTCGCCTTCTTGCAGCACACGTAAAAGCTTGGCTTGCAGCGACAGGGGCATGTCGCCAATCTCATCGAGCAACAGGGTCCCGCCATCAGCGGCATCGAACAGGCCCATGCGGTCACGGTCAGCGCCGGTGAAGGCACCTTTGCGGTAACCGAACAGCTCGCTTTCCAGCAAGCTCTCAGGAAACGCCGCGCAATTCTGCACAATGAATGCCTTGGAGCTCCGCGACCCGCTGTCATGAATGGCGCGCGCCACGACTTCCTTGCCGGTACCGGTTTCGCCCATGAGCAGCACGGTATAAGGGTTATTCAGCACCTTGCCGATCAGCTTGCAGGTCTGGCGCATGGCAGGACTTTTACCGATCAGTCCGTAGCCACTGGCGACCGGCACCACGTCGACCGAAGAAGGCGGCGCGCCGGGTGATCGGCGCGATGGCTGCAGCAGGCGCATCTGCCCTAGGGCGAACGCACCCAGTTGACCCAGCGAATCGGCGAATCCCGCGAGTTCGCGATGATCACGGCTCGCGCAGACCAGCAATCCGCTGACGGCCTTGTGTTGATCGAGCAGGGGTACGCACAGCAGCGATTTCCAGGGCTTTGCGCCTGGTGGCAGAAAATCGGTCTCGTGCAGGCTGGCATTCAACTCACACAGGCTGACCACTTTGTTCTGGCACAACGCGTATTGCAGCAACTGCTCGCCATCGTAATCCGCAGGCAGGCTCGTGGCGGCTCTTGGCTGTAAAAGTCCCTGCCAATATTCGGCATTCAGAATGAGGCGGGTATGCGTGGCATCCAGCAGATACAACTGGCTGAGTTCACACGCGCTGAGCTCGGCGGACGCACGCACGAAATCGCCAAGCAACGTCGCCCCATCGTCAGCCCGGGACAGATGGGTAAACTGCGCCAACAGCGCCTGAGCGAAACGCAAGGGTTGCGGCACATGTGTGAACATCACGTCCACCTCACGCAAACTCGCACACGACAGCGCCTTGCTCATCGAGAGTGGCGTGCACCCGCTTGAGCGTTTCTCCAGCAGCCATGGCGTCGAGCAGCCGGTCGGCAATCAGTGGCAGCACGTGGGAATCGAGCAAGTAGTCGATCAGGCGCGCGCCGCTATCGCTCTGGGTGCAGCGCTCGGCAAGATGATCGACCAGCGCCTGGCAATGGCTGAAATCCAATCGGCGTCGCGTCAGACGCTCGGCCAGACGTTGCAGTTTGATCTCGATCAGTTCGCGCAATACCGGGCCACTGACCGGGTAGTAAGGCACCACTCGCATTCGCGCCAGCAGTGCCGGTTTGAAGTGCTGGCTGAGCACCGGGCGGATGGCTTCTTCCAGCGCTTCGGCAGTGGGACGATTACCGTTGCTGCAGAGCGCATTGATACGCTCGCTGGCCAGGTTCGAGGTCATCAGGATCAGCGTATTGCGAAAGTCGATTTCGCGCCCCTCGCCGTCATTGGCGATGCCCTTGTCGAAGATTTGGTAGAAGAGATTCAGGACGTCGGGATCGGCTTTTTCGACCTCGTCGAGCAGCACCACCGAGTACGGCTTCTGCCGAACCGCTTCGGTGAGCATGCCGCCTTCGCCATAACCGACATAGCCAGGTGGCGCACCGATCAACCGGGAAACGGTGTGCTTTTCCTGAAATTCGGACATGTTGATGGTGGTGAGAAAACGCTCGCCGCCGTACAGTAAGTCCGCCAGCACCAGCGCGGTTTCGGTTTTACCCACGCCGCTAGGACCGACCAACAGAAAGACCCCGACCGGCGCATCCGGTTTATTCAGCCCGGCCGCGGTAGCGCGCATCGAACGATCCAGTGCATGCACCGCCTGCTCTTGCCCCCGAATACGCGCGCGCAAATCGATGGCGAAGCTGGCAACCCTGGCATTGTGTTCGCGCGCCATTTGCGCCAGAGGCACGCCCGTCCAGGCGCTGATCACTTCGGCAACCTGTCGCGGGCACACCTCAAAACTCACCAGTCGTTCCAGCGCTTGCGCCTCAATCAGCGTGCGATGGGTTGCCTGCAATTCGGCTTCAAGGGCCAGCAGCCCGGCTGCTGCATCCTCAGTGGTTGCACCGACTTCATCGTTTTCAACGGAGCGCGCCTGGGCCACTTGCTGACGTAGCTCAAGTAGGCGTTCCGCGAGCTGCCGTTGTTCACCCCAACTTTTTTCCAGTGTTTGTTGTTCGCGCTCGGCTTCTTCAAGACGCTCTTCCAATACGCTCAATGCGTCTTGATCGATCAGCAGTCCTGCCTCGGCATCCCGACGCAACGCAATACGTTGGCGCCCTCCTTCGGCCAACTCGCTGCGCACCCGCTCCAGACATTCCGGCGCGGCGGCGAGGCTGATGCGCACCCTGGCACACGCGGTGTCGAGCACATCAACAGCCTTGTCCGGCAGCAGTCGACCCGAGAGATACCGCGCCGACAATTCGGCCGCTGCCACGACCGCATCGTCACGCAGATAGATGCCGTGGCTCTTTTCATAAATCGGTGCCAGGCCACGCAGAATAGTGATCGCCTCACTGACCGTAGGCTCATGCAGCTGCACTGGCTGGAAACGCCGCGCCAATGCCGGGTCTTTTTCAAAATATTTTTTATACTCGGCCCAGGTGGTCGCAGCGATGGTGCGTAACTCTCCCCGGGCCAGCGCCGGCTTGAGCAGGTTGGCGGCGTCCGAACCTCCCGCCTGGCCTCCCGCACCGATCAAGGTGTGGGCCTCATCAATAAACAGGGTGATCGGTTTGGGTGATGCTTTTACTTCATCGATCACGCCTTTCAAGCGCCGTTCGAACTCACCTTTGACGCTGGCACCGGCTTGCAGCAAGCCCATGTCCAGCGACAGCAATTCGACGCCCTTGAGCGCCTGCGGCACTTCGCCCCGCGCAATGCGCAAGGCCAGCCCCTCAACGATGGCGGTTTTGCCGACCCCCGCTTCACCCACCACAATGGGATTGTTTTTCCGCCGACGGGCCAGAATGTCGATCATCTGGCGGATAGCCCCATCGCGACACAGCACCGGATCTAGCTTCCCGTCGCGGGCTTGTTGAGTCAGGTTGTGAGTAAAACGTGCGAGCAGCGACTCACCTGTTACAGCGGGTTTACCGGCAGCGTCCGGCTCGGCTTTTTCTGACAACGCAAAGTCCCTCAGGCGATCACCGTCCAACGTGGCCAGCAGTGCCTGATAACGACTGCCGGCGTAACGCATCGGGTTACGCAGCAGCGCCAGAATCAACGCGGACTGGGCCACCTGGCTCTGGCCCAGTTCCAGATTGGCAACCAGTAAGGCGTCTTGCAGCCATTGCACCAACTCGGGCGCAAACACCGGATTGCGCGAAGCGCTGTGCTCGACTCGCGGTTGCAATGCAGCAGCCAGCTCACCGGCATCGACCTGTGCATCCAACAGTGCTCGCGCCAACAACCCCTGCGGTCGCTCAAGTAGCGCGAGCAGCAGGTCTTCGACCAGGATTTTGCTACCGCCACGAGCCACACAACGCTCGGCAGAACCTTCCAGGTCGCGGCGGGTTTCGGCGTCGAGCGCCTGAATTAGTTGTTGCAGGTCTACGTTGATCAAAATCAGGCGTCCTTAATGGATTTTGCTGCCGAGGGTGACGATGCCGTCGGCGCGTTCGCGTCCGAGCCAGCTGGTCCAGCCAAGACGACAGTCGTTCTGCGGGTCGAGGCGCAGCTCACGAATTTCTTCATGACGCAGTACCAGTCGAATGTCGTAATCAAGCGGGTCTCGCAGGGTGAAACGCACCAGCGCGCATAACGGCTGATAGCCCGTGCCAATGGGGAGAAAGTCGTGAAAGCTCTGCCAACTCAGTTCGCGGATGTGCACGCGAAACTTGCCGCCGCAATCGCGCACTCGCTCGCCCAGCACAAGGTCCTCGCCCAGCCGGCTATTGGCGGTTCCCAGACGATTACGCTGCTCTTCGAGAATCTGCACCGTGCGCTCGATGCACTGTTCAATAACCAGTTCGGCGTGCTTGAAGTAGTACCGCAGCACGGCCTCGATCAGCGCTGCCGAATGAGCACGCAGGCTGAGCAGGCCCAGGTAAGGCAGCAACCGTTTCCAGTTCAGCTCCCTGGCTTCGCGAATAGCCTCACCACCCAGCCCGATCAAGGCGAAAAGCTGTGCCGAAAACGGGTCCTGCGCTTTGCTTTCGAAACGCGCTTGATAGCGATATTTGCGCCAGATCGGTAGCAGCAAACGTTGCAAGCGATGATGAAAAAGGTCGAGGAAATCGCGCGTCGAATTGCCCTCTTCGCGGTCCCCTAGAGCTTGCTCGCCATAGAAGGCGGGCAGCGGCGAGCCCGCCCCCATCAGGCTGATCAAGTTAAGACGCAGGCGCGCCCGCATCACCCCGTGCTCTTCAAAAAACTGCACGCGGTCTATATCGCTGCCAGGAAAGCCAAAGCTTGGGTTGGCCTGAAATTCCAGCAGGTCATACAGCTGCTCGTCATTCATCGGGGCGTTGGATTGACGCAACCGCGCCATGATCTGCGGCACCGCCTGGAAGATCGAATACTCGCGTATGGCCTTGCTCAACCCGCTTAAAGCAGGGGCTGCAGACCCATTCGTGGTGTCCATTGGTACTCCTCACCCTGTGTGCTTTTCACGTGTAGTTCGTGGTACGAATTGAGGCTGGCATAGAGCGCGAAGAACTCGTTGAGCACCGAAGCGAAGAGGAACAAATCGCCTTCGCCGACGTAGCCCTGAGGGTCGATGATCAGTTCCGTGCGCAAACCGCGCAGAGGCAAGCCGCGATGTAGACGGTCAACGGGTTGATGGCTGATGGACTTCAGGGCGTTAAGACGGGTTTTGCTGGCATTACGAGCCTGTTGGTCGTAATAGCGCGGCAGGTCGTAGGTTTCGAGAATCACCTTGAGCGCGTTGACGTTGACAAGGGACACGTAGTTCAGCGACATGTTGCTGATCAACTTCCACAAGAAGTCGCTATTCAGGGGGGGTGGATAACTCGACGTCGGGCTGAGGATATTGCGAAAAGTCAGGGACTCACGCGCACCTGAAGCCGCCACGCAGATATCCCCTTTCTTGAGCTGACGTGGCAAATTCTGATTGGTGCAGGTCAGTTCGATGGACACCGTGTCAGTACTGTCAGGGTCATGAAGGCCAAAACGCAGGAACGTGTCCAACCCCTCGTGCAGCAATGATTGACGCTGCCGAACGCTGTAATGCGGGCGGGCCTGTAACGCGTCGAAACTTGGGTCGTGCTCGAAGGACTCGAACGGCACGAACACCTTCGCATCAGCTTCACCCTTTTGACTGGCGCTCACGCTATCCACGGAAAACACACCGTAGTTCCCCCGATTCTTTTCATCGGGTAGCAACAGGTACTCGTCCTCCCTGCCATCAAACCTGATCGGCGACGCATGGTGCTTGAACAGATTGGCGATGGGCGTGCAATACAGCTTCACGTTATTCAGCGTCGGGCGCTGGCGCTGCATGCCGTTTTTATTGATGGTGAAACGCAGCAAGACACTCCGCGCGCGCTTGAGCGTGTCTTCAGGGATACGTCCGAGAACACCCAGCCCGGACAGGTCAACGAACAGAAACTTGTCCTGGAACGCAAAATATTCCTGCAAATAGCGGTAACCGCGAAAGGTGTTCAGCGGGTAAGGAATCAATGCCTCATCTTCGGCAAACCCGACGGGCTGGACGTTTTCACTTGGCAATAGGAATGACAACGTGTTGCCTAGATCCACACCTTTCATGTGCTCATGTTTAGCGTCCAACGGAATCACCTCAATGCTGTCCAGATGACGCAGCAGGCTGAGATGAAGCGTCTGGCTGATGTAGCGGTCACCGGCAAAGTGCAGACGAAGACGGCTTAGATCGAGCTCGCCAAGATGCCCGTCACACGTCATATCCAGCCGCAGCGTCAGCAGGGCGCCGTCGCCATTTTCCGAATAATTCAAAGCACCCAATTGCAGGGCCGATACCTCGGTGGCATAACACGTGCTGAAACCACACACCACACCATCAAGAGACTGACTTTCAACATGCATATTGCGTTCAGCCAAAAGTGCCGGACCCGCCTGCTTCAAGGGGTCGAACTGCAACATGCTGAACGCCGGCAACGGGCGCATGTAGTTCGGCCACAACAGGTACATCAACGAATGGGTCAGCTCGGGCAGCTCATCATCGAGTTTCTGTCGCAGACGCCCCGTAAGAAACGCAAAACCCTCAAGTAGACGTTCCACATCGGGATCACACCCGCTCTGCCCAAGAAAAGGCGCCAACGCAGGGTTACGTTCAGCGAAAGCACCGCCCAACTGACGCAGTGCGTTCAGTTCGCTTTGGTAGTACTGATTAAACGACACGGGCGATAACCTTCCTGCACGCACACTGCGTGGTTGATTTTTTCGGGTGCGACAGTGCCGCTTCAGATAAAAAATGTTCCACGTGGAACACGCGCTTTCGCTGATAACAAGGGAGGCTTGCTACTTAACCGTGACCTGTCCGTTGCTGTTCAGGCGCGCGGCAAAACTCACCAGGCGCTTGATGCCATTTACTTCGAGCAAACCCTCGATGGTGAATGCCAGTCTTAAGGGGTCGTTCTCGTTCGGAAGAGAATGGACTTTCACATCGGCCAGACGCGGCTCATACGCGCTCACGAAACCCTCTATGGCCGAGCCGGCCTGACTCAAGGACTCATGCAGGCTCAAGCTCATATTGTTCAGGTCCGGCAGCCCGTAGTCGGGAAGCGTCTGTACGCTGCCTGCACGAGTACTGAGCATTTTTGCCAAGTGGGCAGCCACCGAGTCCATGGCGCAATCCTCGCGACTTGATTCACTTCGCTTACGCGTGTCGCCGCCAAGGCGCTCGAAAAGGCTGCCGTATGCCGTCATGACGTTGCTCCGCTTACTCTTTGTCCAACTTGCCAACCAGCGACAAGGTGAAATCCGCCCCCATGTATTTAAAGTGCGGGCGCACGTTCAAGCTGACGCGATACCAGCCAGGCTCGCCTTCAACGTCGCTGACGACGATTTTTGCGGAGCGCAGCGGACGGCGGCCACGGACTTCAGAACTAGGGTTTTCTTGGTCTGCGACGTACTGGCGAATCCATTTGTTCAACTCTTGCTCAAGGTCGGTACGTTCCTTCCAGGAGCCCAGTTGTTCGCGTTGCAGCACTTTGAGGTAGTGCGCCAGACGATTGATGATGAACATATAAGGCAGCTGGGTGCCCAGTTTGTAATTCAGCTCGGCAGTTTTGTCTTCTTCACTGTTGCCAAAAAACTTCGGTTTCTGCACCGAACTGGCCGAGAAGAACGCAGCGTTGTCACTGCCCTTGCGCATGGTCAGGGAAATAAAACCTTCTTCCGCCAACTCGTATTCACGACGGTCAGAGACCAATACTTCGGTTGGAATTTTGGTTTCGATTTCGCCCATGCTGTGGAAGTGATGCAGCGGTAAATCTTCAACCGCCCCTCCGCTCTGTGGGCCGATGATGTTCGGGCACCAGCGGAACTTGGCGAAGCTGTCGGTCAACTTGGTCGCGAACGTGTAGGCCGTGTTGCCCCACAAATAGTGTTCGTGACTGGTGGCGACATTTTCTTTGTAGACAAAGGTCTTCACCGGATTTTCTTCAGGGTCGTAAGGATTACGCAGCAGGAAGCGCGGCACAGTCAGGCCAACATAACGCGCATCTTCCTGTTGCCGGAAACTTTGCCATTTGGCGAATTGCGGACCTCCGAAGTGATCTTTCAGGTCTTTCAGATCAGGTAAGCCGGTAAAACTTTCCAGACCGAAAAACTTCGGGCCCGCAGCCGCAATAAACGGCGCGTGTGCCATACACGCAATGCTGGAAACATACTGCATGGTTTTGACGTCGGGCGAACTTGGCGAGAAGAAGTAGTTGGCGATGATTGCGCCTACGGGCTCGCCACCGAACTGACCGTATTCAGCGGTATAAACATGCTTGTAAAGGCCCGACTGCATAACTTCCGGCGAGTCTTCAAAATCGTCCAACAGATCTTGCTTGGAAACGTTAAGCACCTGGATCTTGATGTTTTCACGGAAGTTGGTGCGCTCAACCAACAACTGCAGACCACGCCATGAAGCTTCCAGCGCCTGGAATTCCGAGTGGTGCAGAATCTCGTCCATCTGGCAGCTGAGCTTGGCATCGATCTCGGCGATCATGCGGTCAACCATGGCTTTCTTTACAGGCTCGCCGTTGTTCTGCGGCTTGAGCAACTCTTCGATGAAGGCCGAGACACCGCGCTTGGCGATTGAGTAGGCATCATCGTTGGGGCTGAGTCTAGTCTCGGCAATGATGCGGTCGAGGATGCCGCCTTCGAGTAGTTCAGTACTTTTTTGCTGTGCAGCTTTAGTGCTCATAGAGATGGCTTCCTTTGCTGATGAGGTCTCAAGCGTCCGGCGTAGCGGCGGCATTCATGCTCAGTTCACCCAGAACACGGGCACGCGCTTCATCGTCGGCGAGTACACCTTCGATAGCCTTTCGGAAAGCTGGCGCATTACCCAGCGGACCTTTGAGGGCCACAAGCGCATCCCGCAGCTCCATCAGTTTTTTCAACTCTGGAATCTGCTCGATCAGGTTGGCCGGGCCGAAATCTTTCATCGAGCCGACCTTGAGGTTGATCGCCAGCTCATCGGTGCAGCCCTCATCCTGAAGACGATTGGGTACGCTCAGCGTCAGGCGCAGTTTTTGGTTGGCCAGCACGTCGTCAAAGTTGTTTTTGTCGATGCTGATCGGCTTGCGATCCTCGACTTTGCGTTCATCCGCTTGCTGGGTGAAATCACCCAGTACCAGCAGCTTCAGCGGCAGCTCGATTTCTTCTTGAGCATTGCCAAGCGCGGGTTTAAAGGTGACGTTGATGCGTTCTTTAGGGGCAACCGAGCCTTCTTTGGCCATGGCGTTTCTCCTTGCGGTTATGACCCGAGGGCCTAGGGAAGTACTACTTCAAGATCGAGGTGGCACAACCGGTGGTAAACATCTTCCTTGCGCTCTCGCACCACTTGGTTTTGCGGCAACAGTTCGCAGCAGCTATACAGGAGGTGCAGCACTTGCAGCGCAAGGTCGGGCTCCCAGGCATCAAGGCCGGCATCCCGTAATTGCTGATCGAGAGTCTCAAGCTGGGTCTTGGCCAGTTCGTACTTCTTGGCCTGGTAACACAGTCGAGCGAGGCTCAATTGCCAGAAAAAACGTACCCTTCCACCTTGAGCGCTCTGCAAGCCCTGCTTGAGAATCTGCACGGCAGCCTTGAGACCATCCCGGCGCAAAACGGGCAATACGTCTTGCAAGGCGTCTTCCCAGACGGCTTGAGTGTTATCGCTTTGCAGCGCGCCGGGCGCATCGACCACTTGCAGATGAACCAACACATGGGCGCTGATCCAGCTACGTGTAGCGTCATCCGCGAACGGCACACCGTCGTGAAAGCGCAGGTCGACTATTCCCGGCAAACGCTGCAGCAATAGCGAAAGCTGAACCTCGACCTCGCGCATGGCCAAATCGGCATTGAGCCGCTGCAGGCACTCCCACACCATGCGTTGGCCGTCGAACCAGAACGGAGAAACAGCAAGGCTGGCCTCCAGATCGACCAGTAAATCGGCGTACTGCCCTTGATCCAGGCGCTCCTGATAGCTTTTCAGCCTGTCCGCCGGCAGCCCGCGCAAGACGGTGATGTGTTCGGCGTTACGCTCCGGGAGCGCCTCAATCGTCAGCCACAACAGGGTCCGATTGAGGCGTAAGGCACGAAGGTCGGTGGCTTTCTGGCGTAGCCACCAGGCGCACAAAGGCCGTGCATTTTCCTGCTGCACACGCAGGGCTTTTTGCGCGTCCTTTTCATTGTCGATGGGCGAACCCGGGGTGAAGAGTTGAGTGGCCGCCTGTTTCACCTGGGCGAGCGCCGCGCCCATCGCCCCTGGCTCAGGCTGGTTACTCGCTGCGCGCTGCACCATGGCTGCCAGTCGTCGCCGGATTGGCAACAACAACGGGGCGTCATTGCCCAACTGCAGCGTCAGCAGGGCATCCAGGCCCTCAAAGTGTTCAACCAGACGCCTGAACAGGGACAACTGCTCTTTAATCGGCACGCTCTCTGCCAACACCTGCTCAAGACGCGGCAACAACCAATTGAAGGCGGCTACGCGGGTACGCGATTTGAGCGGGTGCAAGCACTCCCAGTGGTCTTTGCAAAGGTGATGAAGCAGGCCGAACCCCGCCAATAAGCCTGCAAACGAATTTTTTTGGTACAGTGCCCACGCCAGCCAAACCGCCACACGCAGGTCTTTGGAGTGATCACGCAAGATCAACTCGCTGTCATCAAGGATTTTTTGCCAGTCGATTCGGCTGTTCTCATGCAGCGAATGGGCCTTGCCCAGCTCACTTTCCACCGCCTCGTATTCGTTGGAAAAACGAATATCATCCCCGGCGAAGTGCTCCTTGGAGATGGGGGTCCTGGCAAGATCCAGGTAACGGGCAGACAACTCAAGCGAGTAAGTCATCCGAGGCACGCACTGTCTGCACAATACGGAACGCACATCAATGCATGAGTACCTAATGCAGGTGCGCTAAACCAACTCCATGCGGGCGTGCAGAGCACAATCCTTTTATCGCACACCATAATCAGCTACCTCGGACAATGGCGGCGATCTTAAGAGGAGACAGTCTCTGCGTATGTAGGAAAACGCCACCGCGCCTTACAGAAACGTCTGAGAGAATAGTGGCCGGTTTCTTACCTCAAACTTCGCACATTTAAGCTCGCAAAAGTTTGTAGGAAGTTTCCCTCATGTAAGTCGGAAACTAGAGATTATTAAATGGCCTAAATAACGTTTAATATTATATTCAGGCACTGTTTGTTCTAGCCGTAACAATGACTTTTATCACTAATACAACGTGATGCTATTAAACTGATCAATATCACGATGCACTTTCGTCTGGTACTTTTCTTTGTGCCGGTGGCATCGTGCACGTTTGGGTATGAGATGAGTGCTCGCGCTCAGTCCAGCCGCCCGCGCCCGAATGAAAATTCGGGCTATTGGGGCCAAATCTTGGCAAAGATGTGCGGGGAAGGTGTACTGCCCCCAAGGGAGCAACATCCGGAAGATGAGCGCTGATCAGAACAAGATCAGCGTTCTGCGACAGTCTTTCAATTGCAAACTAAGAGGTTGCTGTGAGCGCCAGGAGGGACGTCCGCGCGTCATTCCTCCTAGTGCGACAGTTTTTTACTCAGCGACAGTTTTTATTGTCTATAACCACGGTTTATCCACCTGTGGATAACTTATTCCACAGTCACTGATTTAGCGAGGTTGCGCGGCTGGTCGACGTCTGTGCCTTTGAGTACGGCCACGTAGTAGGACAGCAGTTGCAGCGGGATGGTGTAGAGAATCGGCGCCAGGGTGTCGACGATATGCGGCATGGCGATGACGTGGGTGCCTACGCCGTTGCTCATACCGGCGTGCTCATCAGCGAAGACGATCAATTCACCGCCGCGTGCACGGACTTCTTGCAGGTTGGATTTGAGTTTTTCCAGCAACTCGTTGTTGGGTGCGACGGTCACGACCGGCATGTCGCTGTCGACCAGTGCCAACGGGCCGTGTTTGAGTTCGCCGGCAGGATAAGCTTCCGCGTGAATGTAAGAGATCTCTTTGAGCTTGAGCGCACCTTCCATGGCCACCGGGAACTGCGCGCCACGGCCAAGGAACAAGGTGTGGTGCTTCTCAGCAAACAGCTCTGCGACTTTTTCGACGGTGCTGTCCATGGCCAACGCTTCACCCAGACGGGTCGGCAGGCGGCGCAGCTCTTCAACCAGTTCAGCTTCAACGCCGTCCTCAAGAGTACCTTTGACCTGTCCAAGCGCCAGGGTCAGCAGCAGCAGGGCAACCAATTGCGTGGTGAAGGCTTTGGTGGAGGCAACGCCGATTTCCGGACCGGCCTGGGTCAGCAGGGTCAAGTCGGACTCACGCACCAGTGAGCTGATGCTCACGTTGCAAATGGCGAGGCTGCCAAGGAAGCCCAGTTCTTTCGCGTTACGCAAGGCCGCGAGGGTGTCCGCGGTTTCGCCCGACTGCGAGATCGACACGAACAGCGTGTCAGGCTGCACCACTACTTTGCGGTAGCGGAATTCGCTGGCCACTTCGACCTGGCACGGGATACCAGCCAAACCTTCTAACCAATAACGCGCCACCATACCGGCGTGGTAGCTGGTGCCGCAGGCGACGATTTGCACATTACGTACTTTGGCGAACAATTCAGCAGCTTGCGGACCGAACGCCTGCACCAACACTTGCTGTTGACCGAGTCGGCCTTCCAGGGTGCGCTGCACGACTTTAGGTTGTTCGTGGATTTCCTTGAGCATGAAGTGACGGAACTTGCCCTTATCCGCGGCTTCGGCGTCTTCACGATATTGCACGACTTCACGCTCGACTGGCAGACCATCCAGGGTCCAGATCTGCACGCTGTCACGATGGATTTCGGCGATATCGCCTTCCTCCAGGTACATGAAACGGTCAGTCACCTGCCGTAAAGCAAGCTGATCGGATGCCAGGAAGTTCTCGCCCAGACCCAGACCAATCACCAACGGGCTACCACTGCGGGCGGCGAGTAAGCGGTCAGGCTGTTTGGCACTGATCACGGCCAGACCGTAAGCACCGTGCAATTCCTTGACAGCGGCTTTCAGCGCGACGGTCAGGTCGCCACAGTCTTTGAGCTTGTGGTGCAGGAGGTGGACGATGACTTCGGTGTCGGTGTCCGACGTGAAGACGTAACCCAGCCCTTTCAAGCGCTCGCGCAGCTCTTCGTGGTTCTCGATAATGCCGTTGTGCACGACCGCCACCTCATCAGCGGAGAAATGCGGGTGGGCATTACGCTCGCACGGGGCGCCATGGGTTGCCCAGCGGGTGTGAGCGATACCCAAACGGCCAACCAACGGCTCGCCAGCAAGGGCTTGCTCCAACTCAACAACCTTGCCCGAACGACGGCAACGTTCCAGCTTCCCGGCATTGCTGAAAATAGCGACGCCTGCGCTGTCGTAGCCACGGTACTCAAGGCGTTTCAGGCCTTCGAGCAAAATGGCAGTAATATTGCGCTCAGCAACGGCGCCGACGATTCCACACATGGTTCTCTCCTAGCAAACGGCGGCGCAAATCAAGGTTATGCCCCGGGCTTGAATCTGTTCGCGTACCTCGGTGGGTAAACGATCATCGGTAATAAGGGTATGGATGCTGCTCCAGGGCAGCTCCAGGTTAGGAATTTTGCGACCTATTTTATCGGCTTCGACCATCACGACGACTTCGCGCGCGACCTCCGCCATGACTCTGCTCAAACCCAACAGCTCGTTGAACGTCGTAGTCCCGCGGCTCAAATCAATACCATCGGCACCAATGAACAACTGATCAAAATCGTATGAGCGCAACACCTGCTCAGCGACCTGTCCCTGGAAGGATTCGGAATGAGGATCCCATGTGCCACCCGTCATGAGTAACACCGGTTCATGTTCAAGTTCGCTCAGGGCTATCGCAACGTGCAGCGAGTTAGTCATCACCACCAGGCCAGGTTGTCGGCCCAACTCAGGAATCAACGCGGCGGCGGTACTGCCACTGTCGACGATGATGCGCGCATGCTCGCTAATGCATGATGCCGCAGCGCGAGCGATGGCTTGCTTGTACTTCGACACGGGCTGGCAACTATCGCCTATCAGCTCCTGCGGCATGGTGACGGCACCGCCATAACGACGCAACAGCAAACCATTGTTTTCAAGCGCGCCAAGATCCTTTCGAATCGTCACCTCCGAGATCTCGAAGCGTTTCGCCAATTCGTCGACACTGACTTCGCCCTGCTCGTTGAGCAAGGCCAGAATATTGTGACGACGCTGGGGGGTATTACGTTTCGACATGACAGCTTAAGTTTCGATTCGAAAGAAAACGAAAGCAATCAAAACCTATTAGCGTATTTCCGTCAAGCTGAAAAATACAGTGGATAACATTTCACCTGTGGATAACTGTAAGCGCTGGCTTATCTGCGAACCAGGCAAGGTGGTCCTTCAGGCACACCGAGTTGCGGCCTTAGCAAACAAGCCAGCTCCTACAGGGTTATTTGATTTTTACCGGTCGCTTCCACCCATCAATATTGCGCTGACGTGCACGGCCGATTGCCAACTGTTTTTCAGCAACGTCTTGAGTGATGGTGGAGCCCGCCGCCGTGGTGGCGCCGGATGAGATATCCACAGGTGCAACCAAGGAGTTATTGGAACCTATGAATACGTCCTCCCCCAACACGGTCCTGTGTTTGTTCGCGCCGTCGTAGTTGCAGGTAATGGTGCCAGCGCCGATGTTGGTTCGCGCCCCGACTTCGGCATCGCCAAGGTAAGTCAAATGCCCGACCTTCGCGGCTTCACCCAAATGCGCGTTCTTCAGCTCGACAAAGTTACCCACATGCGCGCGCGCATCCAGCACGCTGCCTGGGCGAAGACGAGCAAACGGACCGACATCGCTGCCCTCCCCCAAGACTGCCCCATCGATATGGCTGTTGGCTTTGATGATCGAGCCTTTGCGCAGGGTGCTGTTTTTGATCACACAATTCGGGCCAATGACCACATCGTCTTCGATGACGACACGCCCTTCGAGGATCACATTGATATCAATCAGAACGTCGCGACCCACGCTGACGTCGCCTCGCACGTCGAAACGTGCGGGATCGCGCAAGGTCACCCCCAGAGACATGAGCCGCCGAGCCTCCCGTTGCTGGTAATGACGCTCCAGCTCGGCCAGTTGCTTGCGATCATTAGCACCCTGGACTTCCATGGCATCCAGAGGCTGCTCAGTGGCAACCACCAGGCCATCGTTCACGGCCATGGCAATGACGTCGGTCAGGTAATACTCGCCCTGCGCATTGTTATTCGACAGGCGACCCAGCCAGTCTGCCAGTCGCTTGCCAGGCACCGCGAGAATACCGGTATTGCCTTCAGTGATGGCTTTCTGCGCCTCGGTCGCATCCTTATGCTCGATGATGGCACTGACTCGCTGTTGTTCATCACGCACGATGCGACCATAGCCAGTGGGATCGGCAAGATTGACCGTCAGCAAGCCCAACTGCTCGGCGCTGACCTTTTTCAGCAGGCGTTGCAAGGTTTCTACTTCGATCAACGGTACGTCGCCATACAGGATCAGAACGTTCTCGGCAGTCAACTCAGGCAGCGCCTGAGCAACGGCGTGGCCGGTGCCCAGCTGCTTATCCTGCAAAATAAAGTTCAAGTCATCTGCGGCCAAACGTTCACGAACGATATCGGCGCCGTGACCGATCACCACATGGATGCTCTGTGGATTAAGTTGACGGGCGCTGTGGATAACATGGCCGAGCATGGAATCCCCGGCCACCGGATGAAGCACCTTGGGCAGCGCGGAACGCATGCGAGTGCCCTGGCCTGCGGCGAGAATAACGATATCGAGTGACATGACTGGCTACCAATCCTGGGTGGTCAGCGGCTGTGACCAGGGGTGATTTTCAAAAAAAGAAAAAGGGTAGCCGAGGCTACCCTTTTTCTCAATCGCGCAGAAAGCAGACGGGATTAACCGCCAAACTTTTTGCGAATTTGCTGAATCGTGCGCAGCTGAGCTGCAGCCTCGGCCAGACGTGCGGCCGCAGAGCCATAATCGAAATCTGCGCCTCTTTCATGCAGCGCCTTCTCAGCAGCCTTAACAGCCAGCTGAGCGGAGGCTTCGTCCAGGTCGGCAGCACGTTGCACGGTGTCGGCAAGTACCTTGACCATGTTCGGCTGAACCTCGAGGAAACCGCCTGAGATGTAGTACACCTCAGCTTCCCCGCCCTGTTTGATCAAGCGGATCGGACCTGGCTTCAGATCAGTGATCAGCGGCGCGTGGCCTGGAGCGATACCAATATCACCCAGGTTGCCGTGCGCAATCACCATCTCGACCAGACCGGAGAAAATTTCTCCTTCCGCGCTAACGATATCGCAATGGACTGTCATAGCCATTTGCTTGCCTCAACCTGATTAGCGCCCGTTGCCGGGCGCCGGGATTACAGTTTTTTGGCTTTCTCGATCGCTTCTTCGATGCCGCCTACCATGTAGAACGCTTGTTCTGGCAGGTGGTCGTAGTCACCGTTGAGGATGCCTTTGAAGCCAGCAATGGTGTCTTTCAGGGAAACGTATTTACCCGATGCACCGGTGAAGACTTCAGCCACGAAGAACGGCTGCGACAAGAAGCGCTGGATCTTACGAGCACGGTTTACCAACTGCTTGTCGACTTCCGACAGCTCGTCCATACCCAGGATCGCAATGATGTCCTTCAGTTCTTTGTAACGCTGCAACACGTACTGAACGCCACGAGCGGTGTCGTAGTGATCCTGGCCGATAACGTTCGGGTCCAGCTGGCGCGAAGTCGAGTCCAGTGGATCGACCGCTGGGTAGATACCCAGAGAGGCGATGTCACGGGACAGTACGACGGTGGCGTCCAAGTGGGCGAAGGTGGTCGCAGGCGACGGGTCAGTCAAGTCATCCGCAGGTACGTATACCGCTTGGATCGAGGTGATCGAACCGTTTTTGGTGGAAGTGATGCGCTCTTGCAGCGTGCCCATCTCTTCAGCCAGAGTCGGCTGGTAACCTACTGCGGAAGGCATACGGCCCAGCAGTGCGGATACTTCAGTACCGGCCAGGGTGTAACGATAGATATTGTCGACGAACAACAGAACGTCGTTACCTTCGTCACGGAACTTCTCGGCCATGGTCAGGCCGGTCAGTGCTACGCGCAGACGGTTACCCGGCGGCTCGTTCATCTGACCGTATACCAGCGCCACTTTGTCGAGAACGCTGGAGTCCTTCATCTCGTGGTAAAAGTCGTTACCCTCACGGGTACGCTCGCCCACACCAGCGAACACGGAATAACCGCTGTGTTCCATG
Source organism: Pseudomonas sp. GG8 (assembly GCF_052976945.1). Taxonomy (NCBI): domain Bacteria; kingdom Pseudomonadati; phylum Pseudomonadota; class Gammaproteobacteria; order Pseudomonadales; family Pseudomonadaceae; genus Pseudomonas; species Pseudomonas sp. GG8. The sequence goes on along the minus strand of NZ_JBRIIP010000001.1, from coordinate 5,183,522 downwards.
GCGATGTTACGGATCAGTTCCATCATGTTTACGGTTTTGCCTACACCGGCACCACCGAACAAACCGACTTTACCGCCTTTGGCGAACGGGCAGATCAGGTCGATAACCTTGATGCCGGTTTCCAGCAGGTCGTTGCCGCCTGCCTGTTCCGCGAAGGTTGGCGCAGGACGGTGAATGCCCCAGCGCTCTTCGGTGTCGATCGGGCCAGCTTCGTCGATCGGGTTGCCCAGAACGTCCATGATCCGGCCCAAGGTCGCTTTACCGACAGGTACGGAGATGGCTGCGCCAGTGTCTTTGACTTCCAGACCGCGCTTCAAGCCTTCGGTGGAACCCATCGCAATGGTGCGGACCACGCCGTCGCCCAGCTGCTGCTGAACTTCAAGGGTGGTCCCGGCCGCGCTTTGTACCAACAGCGCGTTGTAGATGCTCGGTACGTTTTCGCGTGGGAATTCCACGTCGATCACGGCGCCGATGATTTGAACGATACGTCCGCTACTCATTAGCTGGATCCTCTGAATATTTGAACCGTTAAACCGCGGCAGCGCCGCCGACGATTTCCGAGATCTCTTGGGTGATCGCAGCCTGACGCGCCTTGTTGTAGACCAGTTGCAAATCGCTGATCAAATCACCGGCGTTATCAGTGGCGTTCTTCATTGCGATCATCCGCGCGGCTTGTTCAGCTGCGCTGTTCTCGACCACCGCCTGGTACACCTGCGACTCCACGTAGCGCACCATCAGGCCGTCAAGCAGCTCTTTGGCGTCGGGTTCGTAGAGATAGTCCCAGTGGTGCTTGAGTCCTTGATCCGGGGTTGCCACCAGCGGAATCAACTGCTCCACCGCTGGCTGTTGCGTCATGGTGTTGATGAACTTGTTGGATACCACGGACAGGCGATCAATACGGCCATCCAGATAGGCATCCAGCATCACCTTGACGCTGCCGATCAAGTCATTGATCGACGGCTCTTCGCCCAAGTGGCTGATCGCAGCGACGACGTTACCGCCGAAGTTGCGGAAGAATGCCGCACCTTTGCTGCCGACCACGCACAGATCGATCTCTACGCCGTTTTCACGGTTTACCGCCATGTCCTTGACCAAAGCCTTGAACAGGTTGGTATTCAAGCCGCCACACAGACCACGGTCACTGCTCACAACGACATAACCAACACGCTTTACTTCGCGATCGATCATGAACGGGTGGCGGTATTCCGGGTTGGCGTTGGCCAGATGTCCGATTACCTGGCGGATGCGCTCCGCGTAAGGACGGCTAGCGGACATACGCATTTGAGCCTTGCGCATTTTGCTGACCGCCACTTTTTCCATGGCGCTGGTGATCTTTTGCGTGCTTTTGATGCTCGCAATCTTACTGCGAATCTCTTTTGCGCCTGCCATGTAACACCTATCAGGTTAGCAAGCGGGAGCCTCTCGGCCCCCGCTGCGGCTTACCAGGTTTGGGTGGCCTTGAACTTCTCGATACCGGCTTTGAGGCCAGCGTCGATTTCGTCATTGAAGTCACCCTTCACGTTGATCTTCGCCATCAAATCGGCGAGATCGCGGTTGAAGTAAGCAATCAGAGCCTGCTCGAAGCTGCCGATTTTTGGAATCTCGATGTCCACCAGGAAGCCACGTTCAGCGGCATACAGGGACAACGACATATCAGCGATAGACATCGGCGCGTATTGCTTTTGCTTCATCAGCTCGGTAACGCGCTGACCATGCTCAAGCTGCTTGCGAGTGGCTTCGTCCAGGTCAGAAGCGAACTGGGCGAATGCCGCCAATTCACGGTACTGAGCCAGAGCGGTACGGATACCACCGGAAAGCTTCTTGATGATCTTGGTCTGAGCGGCACCACCCACACGGGATACCGAAACACCGGCGTTCACAGCAGGACGAATCCCGGAGTTGAACATGGCCGATTCCAGGAAGATCTGACCGTCGGTGATCGAAATCACGTTGGTCGGAACGAACGCGGAAACGTCGCCAGCCTGGGTTTCGATGATCGGCAGTGCGGTCAAGGAACCGGTTTTGCCGGTTACTGCACCGTTAGTGAACTTCTCTACGTATTCTACGGAAACACGCGATGCGCGTTCCAACAGACGGGAGTGGAGATAGAACACGTCACCTGGGTAAGCTTCACGGCCTGGTGGACGACGAAGCAGCAGGGAAATCTGGCGGTAAGCCACTGCTTGCTTGGACAGATCGTCATAAACGATCAGCGCGTCTTCACCGCGGTCACGGAAGTATTCGCCCATGGTGCAGCCGGAGTACGGAGCAAGGAACTGCAACGCAGCAGATTCGGAAGCACTGGCAGCAACGACGATGGTGTTAGCCAACGCGCCGTTCTCTTCGAGTTTGCGAACCACGTTGGCGATGGTCGATTGTTTCTGACCAATTGCCACGTAGACGCAGAAGATGCCGCTGTTTTTCTGATTGATGATCGCATCGATCGCCAGAGCGGTTTTACCGATCTGACGGTCGCCGATGATCAGCTCGCGCTGGCCACGGCCGACAGGGATCATGGCATCTACAGCCTTGTAGCCAGTCTGCACAGGCTGATCTACCGACTTACGCCAGATCACACCCGGAGCAACCTTCTCGACAGCGTCGGTGAGGACGTTGTTCAGAGGGCCTTTGCCGTCAACTGGGTTACCCAGTGCGTCGACTACGCGACCCAGCAGTTCCGGACCAACCGGAACTTCGAGGATGCGGCCTGTGCACTTGGCGCTCATGCCTTCAGCCAGAGTCGTGTAAGCGCCCAATACCACAGCACCTACAGAGTCTTGCTCAAGGTTAAGCGCCATACCGAAGACGCCGCCCGGAAACTCGATCATCTCGCCGTACATGACGTCGGCCAGACCGTGAATCCGCACGATGCCGTCAGATACGCTGACGACAGTGCCTTCGTTACGGGCTTGGGAGGTTACATCGAGCTTGTCGATGCGACCCTTGATAATTTCACTTATTTCGGAAGGATTGAGTTGCTGCATTGCTCTGCTGCCCCTTCAAACTCAAGATTTCAATGCTTCGGCCAGTTGCGCGAGTTTGCCACGAACTGAGCCATCGATAACCAGGTCGCCGGCGCGGATGATGACACCACCTATAAGGGTGGCATCCTCCGCAGCGTGCAGGCGCACTTCCCGGCCGAGCCGTGCACTGAGAACCTTGGCGAGTTTGTCTTGCTGTTCTTCGTTCAATGCAAAAGCACTGGTGACGTCCACATCAACCGATTTTTCCTGCTCAGCCTTGTACAGGTCGAACAGTGCGGCGATCTCCGGCAATAGCGGGAGACGGTCGTTTTCGGCAACGATATGAATGAAGTTCTGTACTTTTACATCAAACTTGTCGCCACACACTTCGATAAAAGTGGTGGCCTTATCTGCGCTCGTCAGTCGCGGGGCCTTGAGTACGCGCTGCATTGTGTCGTTTTGCGACACAGCTGCAGCCAAGCCGAGCATGGCTGACCAATTGGCCAGTTGCTGGTGGGCCTGGGCGTGCTCAAAGGCTGCCTTAGCGTAAGGTCGGGCCAACGTGGTCAGTTCTGCCATGATCGCCCTCGCTTAAATTTCAGCAGCCAGTTTATTAACCAGCTCCGCGTGCGCGTTTTGATCGATTGTGGCACCCAGGATCTTCTCGGCACCGTTGACTGCCAGGCTGCCCAATTGGGCGCGTAGCGCGTCTTTGACGCCGTTCAGTTCCTGCTCGATCTCGGTCCGAGCCTGAGCCTTCACACGGTCAGCTTCGACAACAGCCTGTTCACGGGCTTCATCGATAATCTGATTACCGCGTTTCTTTGCTTGCTCAATGATTTCAGCTGCCTGAGCTTTAGCATCGCGCAGTTGCTGACCCACTTTATCTTGGGCCAACTCCAGGTCACGAGTTGCTCGGCTAGCAGCGTCCAATCCATCCGCGATCTTCTTCTGACGTTCGTGCAAAGCCGCGATGACCGGAGGCCATACGAACTTCATGCAGAACAGTACAAAAATGAAGAACGCAACGGACTGGCCAATCAGGGTTGCATTAATGTTCACGCCAACACCTCGCTCGTTCGTTGTCCATCACACTTGCTCAACTCGAAAAACCGAGTAATTAGTGAGCCAGTTGACCAACGAAGGGGTTCGCAAAGGTGAAGAACAGAGCGATACCAACACCGATCATGGTCACGGCGTCGAGCAGACCAGCGACGATGAACATTTTAACTTGAAGCATTGGGACCATCTCTGGTTGGCGAGCTGCGCCTTCCAGGAATTTACCGCCCAACAGGCCGAAACCAATTGCGGTACCCAGTGCGCCCAGGCCGATCAACAGTGCAACAGCGATAGCGGTTAGACCAACTACAGTTTCCATCTTTCCTCCCGACTTTTACGTCGTATTGGTTAGGTTTTTAGATTAAAGCGGTAAAGCAAAATCGTTTTTACAGCAGCCCTTCCGGGCACCCTCTCACCAACGCAAGAGGGTCATCAGACACGCCAGGCGAGTCTTAATGGTTCTCTTCGTGAGCCATCGAAAGGTAGACGATGGTCAGCATCATGAAGATGAACGCTTGCAGGGTGATGATCAGGATGTGGAAAACTGCCCACGCCCATTGCAGCACAACACCCAGGCCACTGAGCCAGAGCAGACCGCTGCCGAACATAACCGCGATCAGGATGAAGACCAGCTCGCCAGCGTACATGTTGCCGAACAGTCGCAGTGCCAACGAAATTGGTTTGGCAATCAGCGTCACGAATTCAAGCAGGAAGTTCACCGGAATCAACAACGCCTGAACAAAAATGTTCTTGCTGCCGAATGGGTGCAGGGTCATTTCGCCGACGAAACCGCCGATGCCCTTGATCTTGATGCTGTAAAAAATGATCAGCGCGAACACCGACAAGGCCATGCCCAGGGTCGCGTTAGGATCTGTCGTCGATACCGCACGGAACGGAATGTGCGAGTCGCCAGTGATCAGGACAGCCAGTTTCGGAATCCAGTCGACCGGTACAAGGTCGACGGCGTTCATCATGAACACCCAGACGAAAATGGTCAGTGCCAATGGCGCAATGACAGGGCTACGACCGTGGAAACTGTCTTTTACGCTGCCATCAACGAATTCCACCAGGACCTCGACGAAGTTCTGCAGGGCGCCCGGCTGACCAGAGGTCGCCTTTTTAGCCGCCATGCGGAAAATCAATACGAAGATCAAACCCAATGCTACCGACCAGCCGAGGGTATCGACGTGGAAAGCCCAGAAGCCCATTTCTTTGGCTTGAGCTGCGGAGTGGGCAAAGCCCCAACCGCCGGTTGGCAATTGACCAAAGGTCAGGTTCTGCAAGTGGTGCTGGATATAGCCCGAAGCGGTTTCTGCTGCCATGGTTGCCTCAAACGCCCTAAGGTCTCGAAAGTCTTGTTCTCATAAGCAGGGGAGCAAACCAGCTGACCGACTGGGTCAACATGAACACGCCGAATACAGCCAGCGGCGCCAGTGGCTTCACACCTACAAAGGTCAGCGCAAAAAACGCTGCCGTCAAAATCAGTTTGCCAGCCTCGCCGGCATAAAAAGACCGGACTATGGCTTGCGCTGCTCTAGCACCGGAAAACCGGAACGCCTTATGAGCAAAATACAAATTGGGCAGCCAAGCTATCAAACCTCCGCAAAGGCCTGAGTACCCAGCTACGACTCCGTGCCACTGCCACAGCGCCAAAGCTGCCAGCAGCAGGACTACACATTGAGCCAGCAGTACCGGAAAAACCGCCAAGCGATGGAACGGCAGGCGGTTTTGCGTGCGGCTTTCCATCACAACTGCTCCTCGAATGCCGGCCGCCAAAATCAATAACTTGGCATCATTTGTGCCGACAAAATGCGCGCAGAGTATAGGGGCGCTTTACCCCCTATTCAACTGTTAGGTAGTGATTTCCGACTACACGCTACAAAGCAATTGTTTCAGCGAATGTGAGCAAGGACACCCTGCAACTCATCCAGTGAATTATAGCGAATCACTAACTGTCCTTTTCCCTTCTGACCGTGGCGAATCTGCACCGCAGAGCCTAGGCGCTCGGCCAGGCGCTGTTCCAGGCGACTAATATCGGGGTCGGATTTGACCGGTTCAGAGGACCCGGCAGAGGCTGGTTTGCCACTCAACCACTGGCGAACCAATGCTTCAGTCTGGCGCACAGTAAGGCCGCGTGCGACAACATGTCGCGCCCCTTCAACCTGCTGTTCTTCGGGCAAACCGAGCAATGCACGCGCATGGCCCATTTCCAGGTCGCCGTGGGACAGCATGGTTTTGATGACTTCAGGCAAAGAAATCAAACGCAGCAGGTTGGCCACAGTAACGCGCGACTTACCCACCGCATCCGCGACTTGCTGCTGAGTTAGTTGGAATTCCTGCTGGAGACGCTGTAAAGCGACCGCCTCCTCGACAGGATTGAGGTCTTCGCGCTGAATGTTCTCGATCAATGCCATGGCGATAGCCGTTTCATCGGGCACATCGCGGACCATGGCTGGAATAGTTTCCAGCCCTGCCTGCTGGGCGGCACGCCAGCGACGTTCACCTGCAATGATTTCAAAGCGCTTGTCGGCAATCGGACGCACCACGATTGGCTGCATGACGCCTTGGGCTTTGATCGACAGAGCAAGCTCTTCAAGCGCCTGGGGGTCCATGTCGCGGCGTGGCTGGTATTTACCGCGCTGGATCAGGTCCAGTGGCAAATGCTGCAGTTCACGTTGATCGGCCTGAACAGCCTGTTCTTCCAGCGCACTGACGGTCGGACTGCTTAGGAGCGCGTCCAGCCCACGTCCGAGACCTCGTTTCTTAACGGCCATGCGGATTCCTTAATTTGCCTGAGCGGTGCGCGAGTTGCGACGTTGACGGCGAACCATCTCACCAGCCAAGGCAAGGTAGGCCAAGGCGCCACGCGATGTTTTGTCATACGTCAGCGCCGGCATGCCAAAACTCGGTGCTTCAGCCAGACGGATATTACGTGGGATGACCGTGTCGTAGAGCTGTTCCCCGAAATGCTCTTTGAGCTGATCGGAAACATCGTTGATCAAACTCAGTCGCGGGTCGTACATGGTGCGCAGCAAGCCTTCGATCTTTAGCTGCGGGTTGAGCAGCTCGGCGATGCGCTTGATGTTATCCACAAGGTCGCTCAGCCCTTCGAGCGCAAAGTACTCACACTGCATGGGGATAATGACCCCGTCAGCGGCAACCAGAGCGTTCAAGGTAAGCATCGACAACGACGGAGGACAGTCGATGAGGATGTAATCGTAATTCTCGCGAATAGGCGCCAGAGCGTTGCGCAGACGACTTTCCTTCAACTGCATGTCCAGCAGAACCACTTCGGCCGCCGTCAGATCACGGTTGGCTGGCAGCAACTGATACCCGCCGTGTTCGGAGAACTGCATGGCCTGGGCCAGATCGCATTCGCCGATCAGTAGGTCATAAACCGAATACTCAAGCGCGTGTTTATCCACACCGCTGCCCATCGTGGCGTTGCCCTGCGGGTCGAGATCGATCAACAACACACGGCGCTTGGTCGCGACCAGTGACGCTGCGAGGTTGATACAGGTGGTGGTTTTACCCACACCACCTTTTTGGTTCGCTATCGCGAATACCTTAGCCATTCTTGCTTGTGTTCCCAATCATGCCGTGCGGCGCAGTATCAGCAGATGACGTTGGCCCTGGCAACCTGGAACGGTCAAGGCTTGTGCGCTATCGAGGTGAAAATCTGTCGGCAATGCTACCAGCTCATCGGCGGGATGCAGCCCTTTCATCGCCAACCATCGCGTATCCGTGTCGCCCAGGTGCCGGGTCCACTCAGTAAAGTCTTCCAGACTGCTGAACGCTCGGGAAACGATTCCGGTGAAGGGTAGCTCAGGTTTGAACGCTTCCACACGGCTGTGGATAACTTCCAGGTTATCCAGCTTCAGCTCGAGTTTCACTTGAGTCAAAAAACGGGTTTTTTTGCCGTTGCTGTCGAGCACTGTGACTTTCATTTCAGGAAATAGGATCGCCAACGGAATACCGGGCATTCCGCCACCGCTGCCTACATCAAGCCAGCGATCGCCGGCGATGAAGGGCACTACGCTGAGGCTGTCGAGCAAATGCCGCGAGACCATTTCATCCGGGTCGCGTACAGCCGTGAGGTTGTAAGCCTTGTTCCACTTGATCAACAGCGCCAGATAAGCCAGTAACTGGCTGTGTTGGCTGTCGCTCAAGTCGACACCGAGTTGCTGGGCACCTCGGGATAACTCTTCGGCATGTTGCGGGGTGACCATAGAACTCAAGCGCTTTGCTCCAACTGACGGCCCGCGCCGCGTTTTTTCAAATGGATCATCAACAGCGAGATCGCCGCCGGGGTGACGCCAGGAATCCGCGAGGCCTGCCCGAGGGTCTCCGGACGAGTTATCCCCAGCTTGCTCTGGATTTCCTTCGACAGGCCGGAAATACCAACGTAGTCGATGTCTTCTGGCAATTTGGTGTCTTCGCTGGCGCGCAGCCGGGCGATTTCGTCCTGCTGACGGTCGATATAACCGGCGTATTTGGTCTTGATTTCAACCTGCTCGGCGACCTGTGGATCGCTACACCCATCACCGGTAATCGCTACCAGACTGGCGTAATCGATTTCCGGACGTGTCAGCAGGTTGAGCAAATTGTATTCGTGGGTCAGCGGCGTGCCGAAATGCGCGGAGATAGCATCTCCCTGCTCGGTGCCAGGGCGTACCCACGTGCTTTTCAGGCGCTGTTCTTCCAGCTCGATGCTTTCACGTTTGGTGCAGAAAGCCGCCCAACGCGCATCGTCGACCAGTCCCAGCTCACGGCCTTTCTCGGTCAGGCGCAAGTCAGCGTTGTCTTCACGCAGGATCAACCGGTATTCGGCTCGAGAAGTGAACATCCGGTAGGGTTCTTGCGTTCCCAAGGTAATCAGGTCGTCGACCAGTACACCGATGTACGCCTCGTCGCGCCGCGGGCACCAGCTGTCTTTGCCTTGGGCGCGGAGTGCGGCATTGGCACCCGCAAGCAAACCTTGGGCAGCGGCTTCTTCGTAGCCTGTCGTACCGTTGATCTGCCCTGCGAAAAACAGGCCGCCAATTACTTTCGTTTCCAGACTGTATTTCAAATCACGAGGATCGAAATAATCGTATTCGATGGCGTAGCCAGGACGAACGATATGGACGTTTTCCATCCCGCGAATAGACCGCACGATCTGCAACTGAACATCGAAAGGCAGTGAAGTGGAGATGCCGTTCGGATAGAGCTCGTGGGTGGTCAGTCCTTCGGGTTCGATGAAGACCTGATGACTTTCCTTGTCGGCAAAGCGGTGAATCTTATCTTCAATCGATGGGCAATAACGTGGACCAATACCCTCGATCACCCCGGAATACATGGGCGAGCGATCAAGGTTGGCCGCGATGATTTCATGCGTCCGGGCGTTGGTATGGGTGATCCAGCAGCTGACTTGCGCAGGATGCTGCTCTTTGGACCCCATGAACGACATGACGGGAATAGGCGTATCGCCTGGTTGCTCGGTCATCACCGAGAAATCCACCGAACGGCCATCGATGCGTGGCGGCGTACCGGTTTTCAAGCGACCTACCCGTAACGGTAACTCACGTAACCGTTGAGCCAAGGCAATTGATGGCGGATCGCCCGCACGCCCACCGGAATAGTTCTGCATCCCGATGTGGATAAGTCCACCGAGAAAGGTCCCTGTCGTCAAAACAACCGAGTCGGCCAGGAAACGCAGACCCATCTGTGTCACTACACCGTGAACTTGATCTTGTTCAACGATCAGGTCATCGCAGGCTTGCTGAAATATCCACAGGTTGGGCTGATTCTCGAGGATTTCGCGAACAGCCGCCTTGTACAGCACGCGGTCGGCTTGAGCGCGAGTAGCGCGAACGGCTGGACCTTTACGGCTGTTCAACACACGGAACTGGATGCCGCCTTTGTCGGTGGCAATCGCCATGGCGCCGCCAAGGGCATCGATTTCCTTGACCAAGTGGCTTTTGCCGATGCCGCCAATTGCGGGGTTGCAGCTCATCTGGCCGAGGGTTTCCACGTTGTGCGTGAGCAGCAGGGTTTTGGCACCCATGCGTGCCGACGCCAGTGCGGCCTCGGTACCGGCATGACCGCCGCCGATGACGATCACTTCAAAACGGGAAGGGAATTGCACCACGCACCTCGTGCCTGCTCTTGAGAAATAGGAATGGGAAATCAGGGCAGTCGGCAAGTATAGGGACTTCCCCCCCACGAAGGAACCTTCGTGCACAAAATTTAACCAGCTGTGGATGACTGGCAGATATAGAAATTAAAAAGAAAGAAATTTATAAATCTTTGTTTTTATGTTTATTTCTACTGAGCTACATTTCTGTGGATAAAATCTTACAGGCCTTTATATTCAATATGTACAGCGATTCAAAAGTCTGTGGTCATGTGCCTGTGAGGCCCTTGGATAAGTGGTTTAAGCCTGTGGATTAAACAGGTACTTGTCCACAGGGCGCTTTATCCTCTGTTTTTAGGCCTACTTATCAACCGAGCTGAGGGGCAGTTATTCACAGGGCTTAATCCACAAAAAAGCAGGCTGCTTGTTAAAAAAAAGGTACAGGTAGGCAACCGAGGCCAGAGTATTTCTGTTCAGTTGGATAAATGAGCGGCGGGGTTGGTTGTTGGAACGGGCTTGCCAGCGATCCTTTGATGCGTGGTGTCAGTACACAGCTATCGCGGGCAAGCGCATTCCTGTGAAGCAGGGAGTGTTATTTACCGATACAGAAACTGGAAAAAATTCGCCCCAGCAGGTCGTCTGAGCTGAAAGCGCCAGTAATCTCGCCCAGGGCCTGTTGTGCCTGACGCAAATCTTCAGCGAGGAGCTCACCGGCACCGGCAAGGGTCAATTGAGCACGGCCGTGCTCAAGCGACGTGCTGGCATGACGTAATGCTTCCAGATGTCGCCTGCGAGCGCTGAAGCTGCTTTCAGAGGTTTGCTCGTAGCCCATGCACTCTTTTAAATGGTTGCGCAGCAGTTCCAGACCTTCACCAGCGGCCATTGCGCTCAGGCTGATCGTCACGTGGCCATCGATGTTGCGCTCCAGGATGACGGGATCACCGCTCAAGTCAGCTTTGTTACGAATCAGCGTGACCTTCGCCGGATCTGGCCGCTGTTCAAGAAACTCAGGCCATAAGGCAAACGGGTCATTCGCTTCAGGTGCAGTCGCATCCACGACCAGCAAGACCCTATCAGCCTCACCAATCGCCTTTAACGCCCGTTCCACGCCAATTTTCTCGACCTTGTCGTCGGTATCACGCAACCCGGCTGTATCGACCACATGCAACGGCATGCCATCGATGTGGATATGTTCGCGCAAGATATCCCGGGTAGTTCCCGCTATCTCGGTAACAATGGCTGCTTCTCTGCCGGCCAACGCGTTCAACAAGCTCGATTTGCCAGCGTTGGGTCTGCCCGCAATAACGACCGTCATGCCGTCACGCAGCAGCGCACCTTGCCCGGCCTCACGCAAGACTGTGGATAACTCTTCGCGCACCGAATCGAGCATGCTCAACACATGGCCATCGGCAAGAAAGTCGATTTCCTCTTCGGGGAAGTCGATAGCAGCCTCGACATAGATCCGCAGATTGATCAGTTTTTCCGTCAAGTTATCCACACGCCGGGAAAAGGCGCCTTGCAAAGAACGCAGCGCATTACGTGCCGCTTGAGCGGAACTGGCTTCGATCAAGTCTGCTATCGCTTCAGCCTGCGCCAGATCGAGCTTGTCATTGAGAAACGCGCGTTCGCTGAATTCCCCAGGTCGAGCTAGCCGGCTGCCCAATTGCAGGCAGCGCTGCAGCAACATATCCAGCACGATGGGACCGCCGTGTCCCTGAAGTTCGAGCACGTCTTCGCCAGTGAATGAGTTCGGACCAGGAAAATACAGAGCAATGCCTTCATCGATCACCTGCCCCGTCTCATCGCTGAACGGGCCGTAATGGGCATAACGCGGTGTTGGCTCACGACCGATGATTGCTTGCGCTGCACTGCTTGCCAATGGGCCCGATATGCGCACGATGCCCACACCACCTCGGCCTTGGGCGGTTGCAATCGCAGCTATGGTTTCACGAGGGACGTTCATGGCCAGGCTCTCTAGGCAAATAGCGGATAGCAAAACGCCCCACGAGGGGGCGCTTTGCATGACTTACTAACAGGTTAGATCAAGCTTCCGCTTTCTTGGTAGCGGCTTCGATCTTACGTGTGATGTACCACTGCTGCGAGATCGACAGGCAGTTGTTGACTACCCAGTACAGCACCAGACCTGCAGGGAACCAGAGGAAGAAGAAGGTGAAGATGATTGGCATCAGCTTCATTACTTTTGCTTGCATCGGGTCCGGCGGAGTCGGGTTCAGACGCTGCTGGATAAACATCGTCGCGCCCATGACGATAGGCAGGATGAAGAACGGATCCTTGATCGAAAGGTCAGTGATCCAAAGCATGAATGGAGCCTGACGCATTTCCACGCTTTCCAGGAGAACCCAGTACAGCGAGAGGAAGACCGGCATTTGCACAAGAATCGGCAAGCAACCACCCAACGGGTTGATCTTCTCTTTCTTGTACAGCTCCATCATAGCTTGCGACATTTTCTGCCGGTCATCGCCATGCTGTTCTTTCAACGCCGCGAGTTTCGGTGCGACGGCACGCATGCGGGCCATGGATTTGTAGCTGGCTGCCGACAGAGGGAAGAAAATCCCTTTGATCAGCATGGTCAGCAGGATAATTGAGAAACCCCAGTTACTGACCAGGCTGTGGATATGTTGCAGCAGCCAGAAGATCGGTTGGGCAATGAACCAGAGAATGCCGTAATCGACAGTCAGTTCCAGACCTGGGGATAACTCTTTGAGCACCGCTTGGCTTTTTGGACCCGCGTACAGAGTGGCACTGGTTTGAGCGGTTGCACCGCTAGCAACGGTCAAAACAGGGCCAGTGAAGCCGATGATGTAGTTGCCTTGGCTGTCTTTACGCGTCTGCATGACATTGCTGTCGTTCTTGTTCGGAATCCAGGCAGTCACGAAGTAGTGCTGCAACCAGGCTACCCAGCCACCTTGAACGGTTTCTTTTAGCGCGGCTTTGTCGATGTCTTTCATCGACACTTTTTTGTAGGGTTCAGCAGGTGTACCCAATGCGGCGCCCAAATAAGTCGCCGTACCGGTCGCGGTGGTCGAAGACGGATCGCCACTCGAGTCACGCTTGAGTTGTGCAAACAGATTACCAGCCCATGGCTGACCGCTCTGGTTGTCGATCAGGTAGGTGACACCCAGATCGTACAGGCCGCGCTTGAAGGTAAAGCGCTTGATGTAATTGACGCCGGCATCTGTGAACTTCAGGTCAACGACCAGTTCATTCTGACCATCGGCCAGTTGATAAGTCTTTTGTACGCTGGTGTAAACAGGCCGACCTGATGCACGAGCATCCGGACCGTTGGTACCTGTCAGCCCGCTTTGTGCCAGATAAGTCCGCTCGCCGCCGTTATCGAACAGCTGGAACGCAATCTCCGGATGGTCTTGGCGTCGTGGATAAAGGGGCAACCGCAACTGTGCGACATCACCACCTACCGGGTCGATCTCCAGATTGAGCACATCCGTTTTTACCTGGATGAGATCTTTACTGATGGCGACTTGTGTTTCAGTCGGAGCAGCGGCGTCAGTGTTGGCGCTCGGAACATCGGCACTTGCAGAAGCATTCGAACCAGTCGCCGTATCCGGTATACCCGAAGCGGTGGTACTGGCAGCAACACTCTGAGTCGGCAGGGCAGCCTGACCATAGTCCTGGTTCCATTTCAGGACCCCGGCATAAGTCACGATTGCCAGGGCGACGATCAGGATCGTGCGTTTTATATCCATGATTACTCGGCCATCGAAGAGGAACGGGAGGTAGGAACGGGTGGAACCGGGTCAAAACCACCGGCATTCCACGGATGACAGCGACCTAAACGACGAAAGGCCAGCCAGCCACCGCGTAGAAGGCCATGATTTTCGATGGCTTCATACGCGTAGCAGGAACAACTGGGGTAGAAACGACAGTGGCTGGCCATTAGCGGGCTAATGGCATAGCGATAGAACTGGATCGGAACGAGTGCCAGTTTACGCATCTGGACTGTCTACCCCTACAGTTTCGGTTTTAACTTCTGGAGCTGGTCGGCTGCGTGCCAAACGTTTCCAGAGTTTGCCGAAATGCTGAATCAATTCGGGGTTTTCTATCTCACCCAAACCTTTGCGCGCGACGATTACGATATCCCAGCCGACCAAATCATCTTGGTGCAGGCGAAAGGACTCGCGCATTAGGCGTTTCAAGCGATTGCGCTCAACGGAGAGCTTTACGCTCTTCTTACCGATCACTAACCCCAAACGGGGGTGATCCAAGTCGTTGTTGCGCGCAAGGAGCAAGAGATTTTTCCCCGGAACCTTGCCGGTGGGGGAGTCAAAGACTGCCTTGAAGTGTCGGGGTGTCAGAAGACGCTTTTCCCGACTGAAGTCTCGACTCACCACCTGTGCCGAGTTATCAAACTGCCAAACGCTTACGGCCCTTGGCGCGACGACGCGACAGGACTGCACGACCGTTTTTGGTGGCCATGCGAGCACGGAAACCGTGAGTGCGAGCGCGCTTGATGGTGCTGGGTTGGAAAGTACGTTTCATGGCGTGTTACCTGGTTCGTCCACAACGGGCCGGAATGGCCCCCGTTTTAAGAGACCGGGGATTCTAGAGAAAGCAAGCCTCTAGGTCAATTTCCAACCAGCGTTTCCTTCATTTACTTCTCAACAGCCTTTTTCTCAGGCGTGCCGTTTTTGTCTGAGAAACCAGGACCTACCTTGTGATCAAATATAGAAATAAAGAAGGAAAGTATTTAAAGCTCTTTTGTAATGCTTATAAAAGCTAGGGAAGGCATCTTCTGTGGATAACCGCCTATAGCCCTTTAAAATCAATGTGTACAGAGGATGATAATACGGTTGAGAAACGGTGCTCTACCTGTGCTGCACTGTCGGATAAGCTGTGCATGGAATGGCCTCTTATCCACAGGCAGGTTATCCACAGAGTTCAGACCTGACTTATGCAATGGGCTGAAGCACGCTTATCCACAGAGCTTATGCGCACGCCGTTGGTCGCGTAATTTCTGGATAAGGCCTTGATTCATCGTGATCTCAGAGCAACCTACATGTGGATAAGTCGGGCGCTGATCGTTACAATGGCGGCTGTTTTTGCCTCACCGGCTTTCAACTTAGGGGATATCCGTGTCAGTGGAACTTTGGCAGCAGTGCGTGGAGCTTTTGCGCGATGAGCTGCCTGCCCAGCAATTCAACACTTGGATCCGTCCGCTACAGGTCGAAGCCGAAGGCGACGAGTTGCGTGTCTATGCACCGAACCGTTTCGTTCTCGATTGGGTCAACGAAAAATACCTGGGGCGCTTGCTTGAACTGCTCGGTGAGCATGGGCAAGGACTCGCGCCTGCGCTTTCCTTATTAATAGGCAGCAAACGCAGCTCTGCTCCGCGTGCAGCTCCCAATGCACCATTGGCTGCTGCGGCGTCCCATGCTGTTACGGTCAATCAGGTTGCCGCGTTGCCGGTTCAGCAGACCTCTTCGCCAGCGCCTAGCCAAACGATTGCGGTCAGCGATGAGCCTTCGCGTGCGAGCTTTGACCCCATGGCTGGCGCTAGCTCTCAGCTGGCGCCGGCGCGTGCCGAGCAGCGTACCGTTCAGGTCGAGGGCGCACTCAAGCACACCAGCTACTTGAACCGGACCTTTACCTTCGAGAATTTCGTCGAGGGTAAATCCAACCAGCTGGCCCGCGCGGCGGCCTGGCAGGTTGCGGATAACCCTAAGCATGGTTACAACCCATTGTTCCTTTATGGTGGGGTGGGTCTGGGTAAAACCCACTTGATGCATGCTGTGGGTAACCATCTATTAAAGAAGAACCCGAATGCCAAGGTTGTGTACCTGCATTCGGAGCGCTTTGTGGCTGACATGGTGAAAGCGCTGCAGCTCAATGCCATCAACGAGTTCAAGCGTTTTTATCGTTCAGTTGATGCGTTGCTGATCGATGACATTCAATTTTTCGCCCGCAAAGAGCGTTCCCAGGAAGAGTTTTTCCATACGTTCAACGCCTTGCTTGAAGGTGGTCAGCAGGTCATCTTGACCAGCGACCGTTACCCGAAAGAAATTGAAGGCCTTGAAGAACGGTTGAAATCTCGGTTTGGCTGGGGGTTGACGGTGGCCGTTGAGCCACCGGAGCTTGAGACCCGCGTGGCAATCTTGATGAAAAAAGCGGATCAGGCGAAAGTTGATCTGCCCCATGACGCTGCCTTTTTCATTGCGCAACGTATTCGTTCCAACGTACGAGAGCTCGAAGGTGCCCTGAAGCGGGTGATCGCTCACTCGCACTTTATGGGACGCGATATCACGATCGAATTGATTCGTGAATCGCTGAAAGATTTGTTGGCGTTGCAAGACAAATTGGTCAGTGTGGATAACATTCAGCGCACCGTGGCTGAGTACTACAAGATCAAAATTTCTGACCTGCTTTCCAAACGACGCTCACGTTCGGTTGCACGTCCTCGACAAGTCGCGATGGCGTTGTCCAAAGAATTGACCAACCACAGCTTGCCTGAGATTGGCGATGTGTTTGGCGGACGCGACCATACGACCGTTTTGCATGCATGCCGAAAAATCAACGAGCTTAAGGAATCCGACGCGGATATTCGCGAGGACTACAAGAACCTGCTGCGGACACTCACGACCTGATGACACCAGCGCAGCTTATTAAGGCAAGGGACTAGACCATGCACTTCACCATTCAACGCGAAGCCTTGTTGAAACCTCTGCAACTGGTCGCCGGCGTCGTTGAACGCCGACAGACCTTGCCAGTGTTATCCAACGTGCTATTGGTTGTAGAAGGCCAGCAGTTATCGCTGACGGGTACCGACTTGGAAGTCGAGCTGGTAGGCCGTGTTCAGTTGGAAGAGCCCGCCGAGCCAGGCGAGATCACTGTTCCTGCGCGCAAACTCATGGATATTTGCAAAAGTCTGCCCAATGATGCGTTGATCGATATCAAAGTCGATGAGCAGAAATTGGTGGTAAAAGCGGGACGCAGCCGTTTTACTTTGTCCACATTGCCTGCCAATGACTTCCCAACAGTGGAAGAAGGTCCTGGGTCGCTGACGTTCAATCTGGTGCAGAGCAAGTTGCGCCGTTTGATCGAGCGCACCAGCTTCGCCATGGCGCAGCAGGACGTTCGTTATTACCTCAACGGTATGTTGCTCGAAGTGCACGCTGGCGTGCTACGTGCCGTCGCAACTGATGGTCACCGTCTGGCAATGTGCTCCATGACGGCCGAGATCGAGCAAGTTGATCGTCATCAAGTGATCGTGCCGCGTAAGGGCATCCTTGAACTGGCGCGACTGCTGACTGAGCAGGATGGGATTGTGAGCATCGTCCTGGGCCAGCATCATATCCGTGCTACCACAGGCGAGTTCACCTTCACCTCGAAACTGGTCGATGGCAAGTTCCCTGATTACGAACGCGTTCTGCCTAAAGGTGGCGATAAGTTGGTATTGGGTGATCGTCAGGCATTGCGTGAAGCGTTCAGCCGCACGGCGATTCTGTCCAACGAAAAGTATCGTGGTATCCGTTTGCAGTTGGCCAATGGTCAATTGAAGATTCAGGCGAACAACCCTGAGCAGGAAGAGGCAGAAGAAGAAGTCGGCGTCGATTACAACGGCGGCCCACTGGAAATTGGTTTCAACGTGAGTTATCTGCTCGACGTGTTGGGCGTGATGACAACTGAGCAAGTGCGTCTGATTTTGTCTGACTCCAACAGCAGCGCGCTGGTGCAGGAATCGGATAACGATGATTCCGCTTACGTCGTTATGCCGATGCGTCTGTAACTCCCAATGTCCAGCAGAGCCTAGATGTCCCTCAGCCGCGTCTCTGTCACCGGGGTGCGCAATTTGCACCCGGTGACGCTCTCCCCTTCCCCCCGCATAAATATCCTTCACGGCGCGAATGGCAGTGGCAAAACCAGTGTACTGGAAGCCATTTATTTGCTCGGTCTTGCTCGCTCATTTCGCAGCGCACGATTGCTGCCCGTGATTCAGTACGAGCAACCCGCCTGCACGGTTTTTGGTCAGGTTGAACTCGCTCAAGGTGGGCACAGCAGTCTGGGTGTGTCGCGGGATCGCCAGGGGGAGTTTCAGATCCGTATCGACGGGCAGAATGCGCGAAGTGCAGCACAGCTGGCTGAAGCGTTACCTCTGCAACTGATTAACCCCGACAGCTTTCGACTCCTTGAAGGTGCTCCCAAGATCCGACGTCAGTTCCTCGATTGGGGAGTGTTCCACGTGGAACCTCGCTTTATGTCGACGTGGCAACGCTTGCAGAAGGCCCTGCGGCAGCGGAACTCATGGCTGCGGCATGGTACACTTGACGTCGCTTCACAAGCGGCTTGGGACCGGGAGTTATGCCTGGCCAGCGCTGACATCGATGAATATCGTCGAGCCTACATCAAGGCTCTAAAGCCAGTTTTTGAAAAAACCTTGAGCGAGTTGGTTGAACTTGAAGGTTTAACCCTGAGCTATTACCGCGGTTGGGACAAGGAGAAAGAGCTGAGTACAGTGCTCGCGTCTTCCCTACACCGCGACCAGCAAATGGGGCATACCCAGGCCGGACCGCAACGAGCTGATTTGCGCCTTAGATTGGGCGCTCATAATGCCGCTGAAATTTTATCTCGTGGCCAGCAGAAGTTAGTGGTCTGCGCTCTGCGCATTGCTCAAGGCCATTTGGTCAGCCAGGCACGGCGCGGCCAATGTATTTATCTGGTGGACGATTTGCCGTCTGAACTGGACGAGCATCATCGCCGCGCGCTTTGTCGCTTGTTAGAAGACTTACGCTGCCAAGTGTTTATCACCTGTGTAGACCATGAATTATTGAGGGAAGGCTGGCAGACGGAAACGCCAGTCGCTTTGTTCCACGTGGAACAAGGCCGTATCACCCAGACCCACGACCACCGGGAGTGAAGGCATGAGCGAAAATCAAACGTACGACTCCTCCAGCATTAAAGTGCTGAAAGGGCTAGATGCCGTACGCAAGCGTCCCGGTATGTATATCGGTGACACCGACGATGGCAGCGGTCTACACCACATGGTGTTCGAGGTGGTCGATAACTCGATCGACGAAGCTTTGGCTGGCCATTGCGACGAAATCAGCATCGTTATCCACCCTGATGAATCGATCACCGTCCGCGACAACGGTCGCGGTATTCCGGTAGACGTGCACAAAGAAGAAGGCATTTCGGCAGCTGAGGTCATCATGACCGTGCTGCATGCTGGCGGTAAGTTCGATGATAACTCTTACAAAGTATCTGGCGGCCTGCACGGTGTAGGCGTTTCAGTGGTAAACGCCCTTTCCGAATTGTTGCTGCTGACCGTACGTCGTAGCGGCAAGGTTTGGGAACAGACTTATATCCATGGTGTTCCACAGGAACCCATGCGTATCGTTGGCGAAAGTGATTCAACCGGTACCGAGATTCACTTCAAGCCATCCGACCTGACCTTCAAGAATATTCACTTCAGCTGGGATATCCTGGCCAAGCGTATTCGAGAACTCTCATTCCTCAACTCTGGCGTGGGCATCGTCCTCAAAGACGAGCGCAGCGGCAAAGAAGAGCTGTTCAAATACGAGGGCGGTTTGCGCGCGTTCGTTGAGTATCTGAACACTAACAAGACTCCAGTGAACCAGGTATTCCACTTCAACATCCAGCGCGATGATGGCATTGCTGTCGAGATTGCTTTGCAGTGGAACGATAGCTTCAACGAGAATCTGTTGTGCTTTACCAACAATATTCCTCAGCGTGACGGCGGTACTCACCTGGTAGGTTTTCGCTCGGCTCTGACGCGGAATCTGAACACTTACATCGAACAGGAAGGTCTGGCGAAGAAGCATAAAGTTGCCACCACCGGTGACGATGCACGTGAAGGTTTGACCGCAATTATTTCGGTCAAAGTGCCAGATCCAAAGTTCAGCTCGCAAACCAAAGACAAGTTGGTTTCGTCCGAAGTGAAAACTGCGGTCGAACAGGAAATGGGTAAACACTTCTCCGACTTCCTCCTGGAAAACCCGGGCGAAGCAAGAGCGGTTGTCGGCAAAATGATTGATGCTGCGCGCGCCCGTGAAGCGGCTCGTAAAGCCCGTGAGATGACTCGTCGTAAAGGTGCGCTGGATATCGCCGGTCTGCCAGGCAAGCTCGCTGACTGCCAGGAAAAAGACCCTGCCCTTTCCGAACTGTATCTTGTGGAAGGTGACTCTGCTGGTGGCTCCGCCAAGCAGGGACGCAACCGTAAGACTCAGGCGATCCTGCCGCTTAAAGGCAAGATCCTCAACGTAGAGAAAGCGCGTTTTGACAAGATGATCTCTTCGCAAGAAGTGGGCACCTTGATCACAGCGCTGGGCTGCGGTATTGGCCGCGATGAGTACAACATCGCCAAGCTGCGCTATCACAACATCATCATCATGACCGATGCTGACGTCGACGGTTCGCACATCCGTACGTTGCTGTTGACCTTTTTCTTCCGTCAACTGCCTGAGTTGATCGAGCGTGGCTACATCTACATCGCTCAACCGCCGTTGTACAAAGTGAAGAAAGGCAAGCAAGAGCAATACATCAAAGACGACGAGGCCATGGAAGAGTACATGACCCAGTCGGCTCTGGAAGATGCCAGCCTGCACCTCAATGAATCGGCTCCAGGGATCTCGGGTGAGGCGCTGGAGCGTCTGGTCAACGATTTCCGTATGGTCATGAAGACGCTCAAGCGCTTGTCGCGTTTGTATCCTCAGGAACTGACCGAGCATTTCGTTTACCTGCCGCCAATTTCGCTTGAGCAGCTTTCTGACCACGCGGGCATGCAGGCATGGTTGGCGCTGTTTGATGCGCGTTTGCGCGTCGGTGAGAAGTCAGGTCTGGTCTACAAAGCCAGCCTGCGTGAAGATCGTGAACGTAACGTCTGGCTGCCAGAGGTTGAATTGATCTCTCACGGGTTGTCCAATTACGTGACCTTCAACCGCGACTTCTTCGGCAGTAACGATTATAAAACCGTGACGGCTCTGGGCGCGCAAATAAGCACCTTGCTTGAAGAAGGCGCTTACGTACAACGCGGCGAACGCAAGAAGCCGGTCAATGAGTTCAAGGAAGCCCTTGCCTGGTTGATGGCGGAAAGCACCAAACGCCATACCATCCAGCGCTATAAAGGTCTGGGTGAAATGAACCCGGATCAACTTTGGGAAACCACCATGGACCCAAGCGTACGTCGGATGCTCAAGGTCACGATTGAAGATGCCATTGGTGCTGACCAGATCTTCAACACCCTGATGGGCGACGCGGTAGAACCACGTCGTGACTTCATCGAACGAAATGCCCTGGCGGTGTCAAACCTCGATTTCTAAGGGGCTTTAGGTTCTCAAAATAAATGAGAATTCTCACAAATAGTTGAATCACGCTACACAAAAAAGCCAACGCTTATTCAGCGTTGGCTTTTTTGTATCTGCGCGTTTGATAGATTTTGGATAAGCGATTCAGCTTTATAACGTCGATGATTTTTATAAGAAAAGACAGAGAGGAATCCCTATCCAAAACGTTATTCGTTAACTCGACTGTCGGCGCTGATTGACAACTGACTCACCCTGCCGATTGCAATTTAATCTAGGGCGGGCTGCTGATTCCACATTTTATGACCCATGTGCTCTTGCTCGAAAGCTGAGTGGGAGCAGCTGAACACTTGGGGCTGTTTTCAGCCGGCAGGACAGCTGTTACTAGATCAATTCACGGTCAGCCGCAACAGTGTGGTGCCAGATCGGCCAGCACCTGGCTGACAGAGCGACGGCCCTCGGGCTGACTGGAGAAGGGCAAGTGCAAGCGTTCCTGCAGCAGTGCCTGCATTGGCAAGGCATAGGCCGCGTCATCGTCGCTCCTGGCGAAATAGTGCAGGTGGGCGCTTCGATTCAATGATGTCAGGTTTTGAAATGCGCGCCCGCTTCCAGCGCCGCGCACCCCGGTGCTATCGGGCTGACGGTGATTTCTTTGATAGAGGCTGAGAGCATTCGGCAATCAGTGATTGTGTAGTTCATACGAGAATCAGCTTTCCTGGCTTAGCGGCGTTTCATGCAGGTAGATCCATTGGGCGTTGCGGTGATGCAGGCCAATGATCGCCACCGAAACCCTTGAGCTTTCGCGCTGGTCGAGGCGATGGGTTTCCTTGTAGCGGATCGCCACGCTGTGGCCTTCCTGCCAGACCGTCTGCAGATCGCTGATGACGATCTCCAGGCCTGGCTTGGCGCCGACTGCACCCCTGAACATCTGTTCGATCGTCGCCCGGCTGACGATGGCAGCCGAGGTGGTGACCATGGTGAAGTGCTCGGCGAATGCCGACATCAGCGGCTCGAGCGCGGCCTGCCCGTTACCGTTTGCGTCGGTGAACAGGGTGTGGATCAACTCGTGCACGTGATGAATGCTGTGGTGTGCCTGTTCAACTATTTTGTTGTGCATGACAGTCCTTTTGAGTGTTCAACTGACTCAGTTGAAAGAGTGGAAACAGGCCCACCAGTGCGGCGATGGCGAAAGTCGCGTGGTAGGCCTGGGTGGTATCGAAATGCTTCAAGAGCAGGTTGAAAACCATCAGGAAGAGGGCGGCGCCGATGCTGAATGACATCTGTCGGTTGATGTTCCAGATGACACTGGCCTTGTGGGTGTCGCCGCCCTCAAAGTCCATCAATGACGTGGTTTGTGCGGTGTTGGCACCGATGCCGCCGCCGACCCCCATCAAGCTGTAGGCGATGACAATCACCAAAAGGTCTGAGGGATCGTTCACCAGTAACAAGGTGGCGATGCCGGCGCTGTGCAACAGCATGCCGAGGGCAAACAGCCGCTTGGCGCCCATCCGGTTATAGACCCGGCCACAGATTAGCATCGCGATGAATGCGCCGATGGCGTACAGGATCATGAACATCCCTGTCAGTCGGGCGCTGAAGTGCAGGGTATTTTGCAGGAAGAAGATGCTCATCAAGTTGACCCCCGTGAACACACCGGGAATCGCGTAATAGATAAAGATGGAGGTGCTGAGTTTTTTGCTTTTGAGCAGGCTCAGTTCAATGATCGGATTTTTGCAGGTGCGGTAGTGCAGCCCGTACAGCACGACGAACGTAACGCCGGCCATGACGAAGAAGGCAGCCACCAGTGCCGGAGAGTCGCCGCCATACAACGACATACCCATCAGCAGGCTGCCGAGTGCAGCGCTAACCAGCAGCAAGCCCTTGATGTCCGGTCTAGGCAAACTCGTCGGTCGCGCTTCGTTGATCCAGAACCAGGACAGCAACGCCGCGATCAGCGAGAACGGAATGTTGCTGTAGAATACCCAGCGCCAGGAGCTGCTGTCGACGATGACGCCGCCGATCGTCGGTGAAATGGCTGGCGCTATCAGGGCAACGGCCATGACCAACGTGGATATTTTCGCGCGCTGCTCACCCTTGAACAGGTTGAACGTCAACGCCTGGCCGACAGGAATCAACAGGCCGCCGCCAATCCCCTGGACGAAGCGCCAGATCACCAGCTCGTTGAAACTGTTGGCCAGCCCACACATCCACACGGAGGCTGTGAACACGATCATCGAGGCGGTGAGGATTTCCCGATTGCCAAAACGACCGGCCAGCCAGGTGCTGACCGGGATGATCAGTGTCAGCCCCAGAATATAAGCGTTAGCCACCCAGGCAACGTCTGAAGTACTTACGTGCAGCGCCGCCGATATACTCGGTAATGCGACCGCCGACATAAAGATGTTAATGCAGTCTATAAAAAAGCCGATCAGGAATATTAGTGCAACTTTGTAGCGATAGGTCATGTTGTTTCCCCTTTGCCGCAAAGCATAGGGGCGGTCGACTTGAACTGTCGATACGACTATCCTTGAAACAATGTTTGACGGGATTTAACAGTGAGCCCTATTGCTATGCACACTCATCTTAATCGGGTCCAGACATTCCTGGCCGTGGTCGATTTTGGTTCTTACACCAAGGCTGCCAATTACCTGAGCATCAGCAAAGCCATGGCCAGCCTGCATGTCAAGGCGCTGGAGGACGTGCTGTCAGCGACGTTGTTGATTAGAAATACCCGAAATCTATCCCTCACCGAAATCGGTCAGGACTTTTATGAAGCATTCAAAGGTATTGTCGCGGACATCGATAACGCCTTCGATAATGTATTAAAAGGGCATAATCGGGTGTCCGGCAAGTTGCGCTTCAGTTCCACCAGTGAATACGGCGAGGCTTATATTCTTCCGTTGATACCGCAATTTATAGAGCGCTATCCGGAAATAAAACTCTGTTATAACTTTAACGTGTCACTCAATGATCTGGTGGCGGAAAAGTTAGACCTCGTTATCCGTTTAGGCAGTTTGGCGGACTCGGCTTTCAAGAGCCGTAAACTGGCGGATTATGAAATTGTCCTGGTGGCGACCGAGACGTTTCTTGCGCGTCACCCGGTGCAAACTCCTCAGGACCTGAATTCGGTGCCGTGGATCGCCAACAACAACCTGCAGGCACCGACCCAGTGGACGTTGCGCCATCCGCACTTGGGGACTGTCGAGATCAGCGGGATCAATCAGTTTGAATCCAATTCTTCCACGGCTATCCGCTCCATGACGTTGTCGTCGCTGGGCGTCTCGGTGCTACCCGCGTGGGTGGTCAAGGACGACATTGTCAGCGAGCGGTTGATTCGCCTGTTGCCCGATTATTCGTTGCCCTCGCAATCCGTCAACGTGGTGTTTCCCAACAGCCCGCATTTGCCCCACAAATCGAGGGCGTTCATTGATTTCCTGTTGCTGCATCTGGCGCAGTAAGTACCAAATAAAAGCCCCTGAATGAGAGATTCAGGGGCTTTCGTTTAACCGGATTTCCGATCATTGTGCGAATAAGCAAGAAAATCGCTCCGTTTTAGGACGCTGCGATTGCTCGAAAGTGTTTTCACACAACCTCGGCATGAAGCAGCCGCTTGAAAGCGTCTACGAAACTAAGGGCGATTCAAAAGCCAGGATCAGTAATGGCCACGTTGACAAATTTCGAGAAAGCACACATTTAGTTCATGACACTATTCGACTCCACTGCGTTCAAAACACACTCAGTGCAAGCTGGGCAAAAATCGCCCGTCACACCAGCACAACGCTTAGCGTTGGCTTTTTTATAACGAAAATTTAACCGGGGATGAACATTCCAACGGCTGCCGCTCCCATGACTGCCGTTGCTATCCAGCCGAGGATGAGCAGAGGTCGGCTTGCTGTAAAAGCACCCATTACAGATTTCTTCGAAACCAGGAGGAGAATGACAACCATCAGGGGCACGGCGACCAGACCGTTGATGACAGCGCTCCAGAACAACGCCTTCATTGGACTGATTGGCGAATACTGGATGCCGAGTCCGGCAAGTACGCTGATGGAGATGATGGCGTAGAACCCACGCGCATCATTCACTTTTCGTTCGAGGCCCTTCCTCCAGCCCATGGCTTCGGAAAGAGCATAGGCTCCAGAGCCCGCCAACACAGGCACGCCGATCATGCCGACACCGAGAATGCCAAGCGCGAAGAGCATGTAGGCAAAGTCACCGGCGAGCGGTCGCAGAGCACTTGCTGCCTGCGCTGCCGTGTTGATGTCGGTAACGCCAGACACGTGGAGCGTAACGGCGGTCGCAAGAATGATGAAGTAGGCGGTGAGATTGGAGTAGAGCATGCCGCTCCAGGTATCCCATTGGATGCGTCGGAGTTCCGGTGCGGCGGAGGGCGCATCGCGCAGGAGTGGCATGCTGCTTGAGTGTGCTTCCATGTCCTCAACTTCTTCTGAGGCCTGCCAGAAAAAAAGGTATGGACTGATGGTCGTGCCGAAAACCCCGACGACCATGGCAGCAGTGCTCGAGTCCAGGGTGATTTGGGGCCAGAACGTGTGTGTTGCGACCTGCCCCCAGGGAACATGAACCGTAAACAATACGGCGGCGTAGGCCAATAGCGAGACCGTCAGCCACTTCAAGATGAAGACGTAACGGTGATAAGGAACGAACAGCTGCAGCAGGATCGTCACGGACACAAAAAAAGCAGTCATGAGGTGCCGGTTGACGCCAGAAACCAGTTCCGCAACCTCGCCCATGGCAGCGACATCTGCGGCAATATTCAAGGTGTTGGCCACGAGCAGTAGACACAAAACGCACGGAAGTACGATGGGCGGGAACGCATCCTTGATATTGGCAGCGAGTCCTTTCCCTGTAACTCGGCCGATGTTCGCACACATCGATTGAATGGCGGCCATCAAAGGATAGGCCACGGGCATCGTCCACAGCATATCAAGGCCAAATTGCGCGCCAGCCTGGGAGTACGTAGCAATACCACTTGGGTCGTCGTCCGCCACACCGGTAATGAGGCCCGGCCCGATTCGCGACAACGGGTGCTCCTTCAGCCGCTTCCAAAGAACCCCACAGGTACGCATCAGTCGCACGACTTACTCCTGGGCTGCCCTGTGCAATAAGCTTTTAATGTCGAGAATGAAGCACTGAGATGTGTTCATTTCCTGTACCGGGGAACCGTAAGAATAATCACTCAGTGGGTTATAACGATCAAAAAATGAATGGGTTGAAAGCCACGGATAAAAAGTCAGACAAGCCCACGGCAGATCACCTAACGCACTCATATTCCTCCCCTGCAACCCAAGGTAAAACACGGTTACTTCATGACATTATTGGCGGAACTCAAAGAAACCATACACTAAGCAATGGCATTGTCAAATCACTGACTAAGACAGTGGAAAAACAAAATAAAGTCAAGTATTTGACTACTTGTAAGAGATTAATAGATGTTTTTTGATCAATCATTACCTCATTCTCAACAGGCATGGCCTGAGTGAAATACGATGTAATCGGTCATAAAAAAAGCCGGCCTCATGGGCCGGCTTCGTCACAATCCTGAAAACTTATGCACTTTTTTTGCTCATTAATCAGCTTAAGAAATAAGTATATAAATTAATAAGTTGGCGCGATTTTTTTAAAGGATTGCAAAAATGGTGCACAGGTTATCCACAGATCCTAAACAACCGCATTCTCTTCGCTCGGTGCTGGTGCAACCACTGACCCCATAGCGCGTTGCGTTGCTTCATTCCAGGCCGCGACCCGGTCATTAAGCGCTGCGATGGCGCGTGGGCCCGTGCCCTCGGCATACATAGGTTCGCCAATAACTAACTCAATGGTGCCCGGCTTTTTCGCCCAACCTTCTTTTGGCCAGTACTTGCCTGCGTTGTGTGCAATGGGCAGCACCGGCAGGTTTGCATTCACGGCCAGCGCTGTGCCACCTCGGGAGAACTTACCAATCTGTCCAAAAGGAACGCGAGTACCTTCCGGAAAGATCAACACCCATACGCCATCCTTGAGCAGTTCATGGCCTCTTTTGGCGACATGCTTGAGTGCCGCTTTTGGATTGTCACGGTTGATCGCAATCGGCCGTAGCATCGCCATCGCCCAACCGAAGAACGGGACGTACAACAGCTCACGCTTGAGCACCTGGCTCAGAGGTTCGAAGTGCGCCGAGAGGAAGAAGGTTTCCCAGGTGCTCTGGTGATTGGACAGAATCACACAGGGCTGTAGCGGGATATTTTCCTGACCTTTTACTTCGACATGAATGTTCAAAAACACCCGCGTCAGCCACAACGCACAGCGGCACCAGTACACGTTGATAAAACGGTAGCGGGCGCGGAAAGGCAAAAACGGGGCGACAAAGAAACTCAGTGTGCACCACAGAAGAGAAGTGGTGCACAACAGCAGGTAAAAGAAGAAGGTTCTGATTGCCTGCATGATCGACATAGGAGCTTTTACCGTTGCGGGCGATGCCCGTCTATTTACAAGTGTGGATAAGTTCTGCGGCAACCGCCGCCAGATCGTCAAAAACCAGAGTGCCTGGGGGCAAAGGGTTCCCCATTGTTTTGAGACCTTTACCGGTCTTTACCAAAAC
This sequence comes from Pseudomonas sp. GG8, assembly GCF_052976945.1. Lineage (NCBI taxonomy): Bacteria > Pseudomonadati > Pseudomonadota > Gammaproteobacteria > Pseudomonadales > Pseudomonadaceae > Pseudomonas > Pseudomonas sp. GG8. Next base: position 5,155,493 of record NZ_JBRIIP010000001.1, on the reverse strand, counting down.
TGGTTGAGAGTCGACGGCCAGCGCCGCCTCCAAGTCACCCTTACTATCGCCAACAAACCAGATGCCCGCCAGATCTACCGCGTAATGATGGGCAATCGCTTTGAGCATGCCCGGTTTTGGTTTGCGGCAATCGCAGCCTTCATCCGGACCGTGTGGACAAAAAACGATCAGGCCGACTTCACCACCCTGCTCTGCCACCAGATGGCGCAAGCGCGCGTGCATGGCTTCGAGTGTGGCGACATCGTAAAACCCGCGGGCAACGCCGGACTGGTTAGTGGCGACGGCCACCGTCCAGCCGGCCTTGCTCAGGCGTGCAATAGCCTCGATCGAGCCCGGAAGGGGAATCCACTCCTCCACCGACTTGATGTAAGCGTCGGAGTCATGATTGATTACCCCGTCCCGGTCCAGAATCAGCAGCTTCAAGCCTTGCCCCTTCAACATCATCCCAGCAGCGAAATGTCGGCAACGCCCAGGAACAGGCCGCGTAAGCGAGCCAGCAAGGCATAACGATTGGCGCGTACGCTGGCATCTTCAGCATTGACCATCACGGCTTCGAAGAACGCATCGACTGGCTCGCGCAACGCAGCCAAACGAGCCAGTGCTTCACTGTACTGACGCGCTGCGGCCATCGGTTGCACCGCTTGGTCCGCTTGCTGAATCGCCGAGTACAACGAAAACTCGTGCGCGTTATCGAAGTATTTAGGTTCGACGGTGCTGGCGATATTGCCTTGCGCCTTGCTCAACAGGTTCGACACACGCTTGTTCACCGCCGCCAACGCGGAAGCTTCAGGCAGCTTGCGGAAGGCTTGCACCGCTTGAACCCGCTGATCGAAATCAAGGGCTGAAGCCGGTTGCAGAGCCCGTACCGACAGATACGTAGCGACTTCGACACCTTCATCTTCGTAACGCGCACGCAGGCGGTCGAAGATGAACTCCAGCACTTGTTCGGCCAGGCCGGCGGGTTTGATCTTCGCACCGAACTGAGTCACGGCGAAGGTCACGGTCTGCACCAGATCGAGGTCCAGCTTCTTGTCGATCAGGATCCGCAGCACGCCCAACGCAGCGCGGCGCAGTGCATACGGGTCTTTGCTGCCGGTGGGCAACATGCCGATACCGAAGATGCCGACCAGCGTGTCGAGCTTGTCGGCCATGGCGACGGCTGCACCGGTCAGAGTGGTTGGCAGTTCGGCGCCAGCACCACGAGGCATGTATTGCTCGTTCAGTGCCAGTGCGACGTCTTCAGGCTCGCCGTCGGCCAAGGCGTAGTAATAACCGGCAACACCCTGCATTTCAGGGAATTCGCCGACCATCTCGGTCGCCAGATCGCACTTGGACAGCAAACCTGCACGTGTTGCGCGCTTGGCATCGCCACCAATGCGGGGGGCGATGAAGGCAGCCAGTTTCGATACGCGCTCGGCTTTATCGAAAACACTGCCTAACTGGGCCTGGAACACTACGTTTTGTAGGCGCAGATTGAAGGTTTCTAGCTTCTGCTTCTTGTCTTGCTTGAAGAAGAATTCGGCGTCGGTCAACCGTGGGCGAACCACTTTTTCGTTGCCGGAAATGATTTGCGCCGGGTCTTTGCTCTCAATGTTGGCCACGGTGATGAAGCGTGGCAGCAACTTACCGTCGGCATCCAGCAGGCAGAAATACTTCTGGTTGTCCTGCATGGTAATGATCAGTGCTTCTTGCGGCACGTCGAGGAAGCGTTCTTCGAACGAGCACACCAGCGGCACAGGCCATTCGACCAGCGCGGTGACTTCATCGAGCAGGCTTGGCGGCACAATCGCGGTGCCTTCCTGCAGTGTTGCCAGTTCGGCGACGCGCTTGCTGATCAGCTCACGACGCTCGGCGAAGTCAGCCAATACGTGGGCGCCACGCAAGTCTTGCAGGTAGTTGGCAGGCGAAGTGATGCGCACGCTTTCCGGGTGATGGAAACGGTGACCACGGGAGTCACGGCCTGCGGTCTGAGCAAGGATGGTGCAATCGACCACTTGATCGCCAAACAGCATGACCAGCCATTGGGTTGGACGCACGAACTCTTCTTTGCGCGCACCCCAGCGCATGCGCTTGGGGATCGGTAGGTCGTTCAGAGAGTCTTCAACGATGGTTGGTAGCAGACTCGTCGTCGGCTTGCCGACGATGTTCTGACTGAACCGCAACTTCGGCCCGCTCTGATCGATCTCGCTCAGTTCTACGCCGCACTTCTTGGCGAAGCCCAGTGCGGCTTGAGTCGGATTGCCTTCAGCATCGAAGGCGGCCTGGCGTGGTGGACCGTCGAGGTTGACGCTGCGATCCGCTTGTTGCGTAGCGAGTTGGGTAATCAGTACGGCCAGACGACGCGGCGCAGCGTAGACCTGTTTGGCGCTGTAGCTGAGGCCAGCGGCCTGCAAGCCTTTTTCGATGCCCGCGAGGAACGCGTCACCCAGAGCGCCAAGGGCTTTGGGTGGCAGTTCTTCGGTGCCCAATTCAACCAGGAAATCTCGAGCACTCATTGTGCAGCCTCCAGCTTAGCCAACACTTCATCACGTAAATCGGGGGGTGCCATCGGGAAGCCCAGCTTGGCTCGGGCTTGCAGATAGCTCTGCGCTACCGAACGGGCCAACGTCCGTACCCGCAGGATGTACTGCTGACGCGCGGTGACCGAAATCGCCCGACGTGCATCCAGCAGGTTGAAGGTGTGCGAGGCCTTGAGGACCATTTCGTAGCTTGGTAATGGCAGCTGGAGCTCAATCAGGCGACTGGCTTCGCTCTCATAGAAATCAAACAGTTCAAACAGTTTCTCAACGTTGGCGTGTTCGAAGTTGTAAGTCGATTGCTCGACCTCGTTCTGGTGGAACACATCGCCGTAGGTCACTTTGCCGAACGGGCCGTCGGTCCAGACCAGGTCATAGACCGAATCCACACCTTGCAGGTACATGGCCAGGCGTTCCAGACCGTAGGTGATTTCACCGGTCACCGGGTAGCACTCAATGCCGCCTGCTTGCTGGAAGTAGGTGAACTGGGTGACTTCCATGCCATTGAGCCAGACTTCCCATCCCAGACCCCAGGCGCCAAGCGTTGGCGATTCCCAGTTGTCTTCGACGAAACGAATGTCATGCACGAGTGGATCAAGGCCAACGTGCTTCAGGGAGCCGAGGTACAGCTCCTGGAAGTTGTCCGGGTTAGGCTTCAATACCACCTGGAATTGGTAGTAATGCTGCAAGCGGTTCGGGTTTTCGCCGTAGCGGCCATCAGTCGGGCGTCGGCTGGGCTGCACATAAGCGGCGTTCCAGGTTTCCGGGCCGATGGCGCGCAGAAACGTAGCGGTATGGAATGTGCCGGCGCCGACTTCCATATCGTAGGGCTGAAGCACCACACAACCTTGCTCGGCCCAGTATTGTTGAAGGGCGAGGATCAAGTCTTGGAAGGTACGCACGGCTGGCGTAGGCTGGCTCACGAAATTCACCTGTGCTGGGGCTGCGATTTAAAGAGCGGGAGTATACCCGATTCGGCCGCACCTCCACCCTTGGAGCCTTATGCCACGCTGCTTTTGGTGCAACGAAGATCCGCTATACATCGCTTATCACGATCAAGAGTGGGGCGTGCCGTTGCGCGATGCGCAGAAACTCTTCGAGTTGCTATTGCTCGAAGGGTTCCAGGCCGGTCTTTCCTGGATCACGATTTTAAAGAAACGCGCACGCTATCGTGAAGTCTTGTTCGGCTTCGATGTGCAGCGCGTGGCGCAGATGAGCGACGCTGAAATCGAAGCGCTGATGCTCGACCCCGGCATCATTCGCAACCGCCTCAAACTCAATGCCGCCCGGCGTAACGCGCAGGCCTGGCAAGCCCTGGAAGACCCGGTGGAATGGCTTTGGTCGTTTGTGGACGGGCAGCCAAAAATCAATCACTTCGAGGGTCGCAGCCAGGTTCCGGCCGTCACTCCTGAAGCTGAAGCGATGAGCAAAGCCCTGAAAAAAGCTGGCTTCACGTTTGTCGGACCCACGATTTGCTACGCCTTCATGCAGGCCGCAGGCATGGTCATGGATCACACCCTTGAGTGTGATCGATACGCCGTCTTGAGCCGCTGATGGTTACAATAGCGGCCTTGCGAATTCGGGAGTGATCTGTGGATAAGTTCAAAGGCGCCCTTTTGGTCGGGCTTTTGCGGCTATTTGCCCTGTTGCCATGGCGAGTGGTGCAGTGGGTCGGTACGTCCATCGGCTGGTTGATGTGGAAACTGCCCAACCGTTCGCGCGAAATAGCGCGTATCAACCTGTCCAAGTGTTTCCCTGAGCTGGACGCTGGCGAACGTGAGAGTCTGGTTGGCCGCAGTCTCATGGACATCGGCAAGACGTTCACCGAAAGCGCCTGCGCCTGGATCTGGCCCGCTCAGAAATCAATCGATCTGGTGCGTGAAGTCGAAGGGCTTGAAGTGCTGGAAGCCGCGCTGGCCTCAGGCAAGGGCGTGGTTGGCATCACCAGCCACTTGGGCAACTGGGAAGTGCTTAACCACTTCTATTGCAGCCAGTGCAAACCGATCATTTTTTACCGGCCGCCGAAACTCAAGGCGGTGGACGATCTGCTGCGCAAACAGCGTGTGCAACTGGGCAATCGCGTGGCGGCCTCGACCAAAGAAGGCATCCTCAGCGTTATCAAGGAAGTGCGCAAAGGCGGTTCAGTGGGTATTCCGGCAGATCCCGAGCCCGCTGAGTCTGCAGGTGTGTTCGTGCCCTTCTGCGCGACCCAGGCGTTGACCAGCAAGTTTGTGCCCAACATGTTGGCCGGAGGTAAAGCAGTGGGCGTTTTTCTGCATGCGATCCGTCTGGCCGATGGTTCCGGTTACAAGGTGATCCTCGAAGCGGCCCCCGAGGCGATGTACAGCACTGACACGCAAACGTCCGCGGCGGCCATGAGTCAGGTTGTCGAGAAGTACGTGCGGGCTTACCCCAGCCAGTACATGTGGACGATGAAGCGTTTCAAAAAGCGTCCACCGGGCGAAAAGCGCTGGTATTGAAGGCTGCCAGCTGTGGATAACTGCTGCAATTGAAGTTATCCACAGTCTTGGCAACCACTTTCCAGTGATTCGATCATGGGATTGTCCCGTACCGGCCTTTCCAATTGATCGGTGCCGCTGATTAAAAAAAGCTCAAGCCGACCTGAAACAGCCGCTCTACGTCGCGGATATATTTTTTATCCACAAGGAACAGAATCACGTGGTCGCCGGACTTGATCACCGTGATGTCGTGGGCGATCAGCACTTCTTCGGCGCGAATGATTGCGCCGATGGTAGTGCCTGGCGGCAGTGTGATGTCACGGATGGCGCGACCGATGACCTTGCTCGACCTGGCATCACCATGGGCGACGGCTTCAATGGCTTCGGCTGCACCACGACGCAATGAATGCACGCTGACAATGTCGCCACGGCGAACGTGAGTCAGCAAGGTGCCGATAGTCGCCAGTTGCGGGCTGATCGCGATATCGATCTCGCCGCCCTGTACCAGATCCACATACGCCGGGTTGTTGATGATGGTCATCACTTTGCGTGCGCCGAGGCGTTTGGCCAACAGCGAGGACATGATATTGGCCTCGTCATCGTTGGTCAGCGCCAGGAACAGATCGACTTCGGCGATGTTTTCTTCCAGCAGTAAATCCCGGTCCGACGCGCTGCCCAGCAGGACCACGGTGTTATCCAGGGTTTCCGAAAGGTAGCGACAGCGGGCCGGGTTCATCTCGATGATCTTGACCTGATAGCGACTTTCGATGGCTTCGGCCAGCCGTTCACCGATATGCCCGCCGCCCGCGATGACGATGCGTTTGTAACTTTCATCCAGGCGGCGCATCTCGCTCATGACGGCGCGAATGTTCGCTTTGGCCGCGATGAAGAACACCTCGTCATCCACTTCAATGACGGTATCGCCTTGGGGGGCTATCGGCCGGTCACGGCGGAAAATCGCGGCGACCCGGGTGTCGACGTTAGGCATGTGTTCGCGCAACTGACGCAGCTGTTGGCCGACCAGCGGCCCGCCGTAGTACGCCTTGACCGCCACCAACTGGGCCTTGCCGCCAGCAAAATCGATCACTTGCAGCGCGCCGGGGTATTCGATCAGGCGCTTGATGTAGTTGGTCACCACCTGTTCCGGACTGATCAGCACGTCCACGGGGATCGCGTCGTTATTGAACAGACCGGCACGGGTCAGGTAGGCCGCTTCGCGCACGCGGGCGATTTTGGTCGGGGTCTTGAACAGGGTGTAAGCAACCTGACAGGCGAGCATGTTGGTCTCGTCGCTGTTGGTCACCGCCACCAACATATCGGCATCATCCGCGCCGGCCTGACGCAGCACCGTGGGGAACGAACCGCGGCCCTGAACGGTACGGATATCAAGGCGATCGCCCAGATCACGCAAGCGATCGGCGTCGGTGTCGACCACGGTGATGTCATTCGCTTCACCGGCCAAATGTTCAGCCAGCGTACCGCCGACCTGTCCTGCGCCGAGGATGATGATTTTCATCGTTCACTCCTTGAAACGAGTTAGCACGGCAAACCCGATGCAGGAGCGCGCTTGCAGCTACGCGCCCCCGCCGTGATCGGCTGCGTATGCGTAGCAGTCGGGAAAATATTGGATTCACCACCGGAGGAAGGTCGTGCCGACCTTATCGCAGGCAAGCCAGCTCCTACAGGATCCGGCATTACACAGCCGCGATCTTGATCAGCTTGGCATAGTAGAAGCCATCGTGGCCGCCTTCCTGGGCAAGCAGCTGGCGACCGTGCGGTTGTTTCAGGCCGGGCGGCTGTTGCCCGAGCTGACCGGCGATGTCCAGTTCGCGCGCGCCGGGTGTGCGAGCCAGGAACGCCTCGATTACTTCGGTGTTTTCCATCGGCAGCGTCGAGCAGGTGGCGTACAGCAGGATGCCGCCGACTTCCAGCGTCGGCCAAAGCGCGTCGAGCAATTCGCCCTGGAGCGTGGCGAGCGCGGGAATGTCGTCAGCCTGACGCGTGAGCTTGATATCCGGGTGGCGACGGATCACGCCCGTCGCCGAACACGGCGCATCGAGCAGGATGCGTTGGAACGGTTTACGGTCCCACCATTGGCCTGTGTCACGGGCATCGGCAGCGATCAGCTCGGCGTTCAGGCCCAGGCGATCAAGGTTTTCCCGGACGCGGACCAGGCGTTTGGCCTCCAGATCCACCGCGACCACACCTGCGAGCAATGGCTGTACTTCCAGCAGATGGCAGGTTTTGCCGCCAGGGGCGCAGCACGCGTCGAGTACGCGTTGGCCGGGGACCAATTGCAGCAGGTCGGCAGCCAATTGCGCGGCTTCGTCCTGCACGCTGATCCAGCCTTCGGCGAAGCCAGGCAGGGTGCGCACATCGCACGGTTCGTTCAGCACAATACCGTCCTGGCTGAAGACGCAGGCGTGGGCTTCGATCCCGACGTTTTGCAGCATCTGCAGGTACGTATCGCGGCTGTGGTGACGGCGATTGACCCGCAGGATCATCGGCGGATGGGCATTGTTGGCCGCGCAGATCGCTTCCCACTGCTCTGGCCAATACGCCTTCAACGCTTTTTGTAGCCAGCGTGGGTGCGCAGTGCGGACCACGGGGTCATGTTCCAGCTCGGCCAGAAGTGCTTCGCTTTCCCGTTGGGCGCGACGCAGTACGGCATTCAGCAACGCCTTGGCCCAAGGCTTTTTCAGCTTGTCGGCGCACCCGACTGTTTCACCGATGGCGGCGTGGGCCGGGATGCGCGTGTAGAGCAACTGATAGAGGCCGACCAACAACAATGCCTCGACATCGGCATCGACGCTTTTGAAGGGCTTTTGCAGGAGTTTTGCCGCCAGTGCGGACAGTCGTGGCTGCCAGCGAGCAGTACCGAAGGCCAGGTCTTGAGTCAAACCGCGATCACGGACCTCGACTTTATCCAGCTGGGTGGGCAGCGAACTGTTCAGCGAGGCTTTGCCATTGAGGACGGCGGCCAATGCTTTGGCGGCAGCGAGACGCGGGTTCATTGGCCGTGCACCGTCTGCTCGGGCGCAATGACACCCAGCACCGTGCCAACAGCGAATTTCTCACGACGGCTGTTGAACAGGTCCGCGAAGTTCAGCGCTTTGCCCCCCGGCAATTGCAGGCGCGTCAGGCGCAAGGCCTGTTGGCCGCAGGCGACAATCAAGCCGTCCTTGCTGGCGCCGAGGATTTCACCCGGTGCGCCCTGCCCGTCGTCGAGACTGGCTGCCAGCACTTTCAGGGCTTCGCCATTGAGTGTGCTGTGGCAGATCGGCCAAGGATTGAACGCCCGCACCAGACGCTCCAGCTCAATAGCCGGACGGCTCCAGTCGACGCGCGCTTCGTCTTTGTTCAGCTTGTGAGCGTAGGTCGCCAGGGTGTCGTCTTGGACTTCACCCTGCAACGTGCCATCGGCCAGCCCGGCGATGGCTTGAATCACTGCGGGCGGGCCGAGCTCGGCGAGCCGGTCATGCAGGCTGCCACCGGTGTCCTCGGCAGTGATCGGGGTCGTGACTTTGAGCAGCATTGGCCCGGTGTCCAGGCCTGCTTCCATACGCATTACCGTCACGCCGCTCTCGGCATCGCCGGCTTCTACCGCACGCTGAATCGGTGCGGCACCACGCCAGCGTGGCAGCAGCGAAGCGTGGCTGTTGATGCAGCCCAGGCGGGGAATATCGAGCACCACTTGCGGCAGGATCAGGCCATAGGCGACCACCACCAGCAAGTCGGGCTTGAGCGCGGCCAGCTCAGCTTGAGCGCCAGCATCACGCAGGGTTGGCGGTTGCAATACGGCGACACCGTGCTGCTCAGCCAGCTGTTTGACCGGGCTCGGCATCAGCTTTTGCCCACGGCCAGCCGGGCGATCAGGTTGGGTGTAGACCGCAATCACTTGATGGGGGCTGGCGAGCAAAGCCTTGAGGTGTTCGGCGGCAAATTCCGGGGTGCCGGCGAAGACGATGCGCAGTGGCTCAGTCATGGGCTTCTCGATAAAGGAAATACACAGACGTGTAGGAGCGGGCTTGCCCGCGAAGGCCGCAACCCGGTGTGCCTGATGTGGACCATGTTGCCTGGTTCGCAGACAAGTCAGCGCCTACAGGTTGAAGGATTTGAATCGGATCAAGCGTTCTGCTTGTGCAGTTTTTCCAGCTTCTTCTTGATCCTGTCGCGCTTGAGGGTGGACAGGTAATCGACAAATAACTTGCCGTTCAGGTGATCGCATTCATGCTGGACACACACCGCCAGCAAACCCTCTGCGATCAGCTCATAGGGCTGACCGTCCCGGCCTAGAGCCCTGATTTTGACTTTCTGTGGGCGGTCGACGTTTTCATAGAAGCCTGGCACTGAGAGGCAGCCTTCTTGATACTGCTCCACCTCGTCGGTCAGGATGTCGAACTCGGGGTTGATGAACACCCGTGGATCGCTACGATCTTCGCTAAGGTCCATGACCACGACACGCTTGTGCACGTTGACCTGAGTTGCAGCCAAACCAATGCCTGGCGCTTCGTACATGGTTTCAAACATGTCGTCGACCAACTGGCGAATGCCGTCGTCTACCACTGCCACAGGTTTGGCGATGGTGCGCAGGCGCGAATCGGGAAATTCGAGGATGTTTAAAATAGCCATATACGTTAGAGCTGCACTTGTAGGGTAAAGTCCAAAATCGGCTGCCGGGTTTCGCCGGTTAGAGCTGGCAACCTTGCAAAACCTGAGCCTCTGGGGCTCTTAGTGTTTCACGCGAAGCCATATGATAAAGGGATTCACCGCATGAGGAAATCACTACTCGCCCTGCTGCTGTTGGCCTCTACCGGCCTTTGTCAGGCGCAAGTGCAGCTCAGGGAAGGACATCCACAGAATTACACCGTCGTCCAAGGTGACACGCTTTGGGACATTTCCGGCAAATTTTTGCGCGAGCCATGGAAGTGGAAGGAGATATGGAAGGCCAATCCGCAGATCGCCAACCCTGACCTGATCTACCCGGGCGACTTATTGTCCCTGGTGTATGTCGATGGCCAGCCGCGGATGGTACTCAACCGTGGTGCTTCACGTGGCACCATCAAGCTGTCGCCCCGGATTCGTACCACGCCGATGGCCGAAGCGATCCCAAGCATTCCGCTGGCCGCGATCAATAGTTTTCTGCTCAACAACCGCATCATCGATGACCCCGCCGATTTCCAGAAAGCCCCGTACATCGTCGCCGGTAACGCCGAACGCGTGCTCAGCGGCATGGGTGACCGGATCTACGCGCGGGGCAAATTAGACCCTGAGCACACCGCCTATAACCTCTTCCGTCAGGGCAAAACCTACACGGACCCGTTGACCGGGCAGTTTCTCGGGATTAACGCCGATGACATCGGCAGCGGTGAAATCGTTGCCCACGAAGGCGATGTCGCGACCCTGGTGTTGCAGCGTTCGACCCAGGAAGTGCGTCTCGGCGACCGGCTATTCATCAGCGAAGAGCGGCCAATCAACTCGACTTTCATGCCCAGCTCACCTCAGACCGAAGTTAACGGCCTGATCATCGATGTGCCGCGCGGAGTGACCCAGATCGGTGAACTCGATGTGGTGACGCTGGATCGGGGTAAGAGCGATGGGCTGGCCGAAGGCAATGTGCTGGCTATTTACAAGACCGGCGAAGTCGTTCGTGATCGGGTGACGGGTGAGCAAGTGAAGGTCCCGGATGAGCGCGCGGGATTGGTGATGGTTTTTCGCACTTATGAAAAGCTCAGCTATGGTTTGGTACTCAATGCCACGCGTTCTTTAGCGGTCATGGACAAGGTGCGGAACCCGTAAAGCTATGTGTCGAAATAGGGTCATGTCTGTCCACCGGACATGAACTTATCAAATAGTTACTAACAGAGTTATCCACAGGTTGTCCGGCTGTTAACGGGGCGCTACAGATCAAGGAAGATCTATGCCGCTGTTCGATACTGCTGCGTCCTCACCTGCCGAACTTGAAGCGCGCTTACGTGTGCATCGTCTGCCTGAGGTGGGGCCAAAACGCTTTCATAAGCTAATCAATGCCTTTGGTTCGGCGTCGGCCGCACTCAGCGCTCCTGCCAGCGCCTGGCGTGCCTTGGGCTTGCCAAGCGCCAGCGCCGAAGCCCGGCGCAGCCCACAAGTCCGCGATGGCGCCAGTGCTGCTTTGGCTTGGCTTGAGCGTCCCGGTCAGCATTTACTGATGTGGGACGACCCCACCTACCCTGCACTGCTGGCTGAAATTGCCGATGCACCGCCGTTGCTGTTTGTGGCCGGTGACCCGAGCATTCTTGAGCGTCCGCAGTTGGGAATGGTCGGCAGTCGACGCGCTTCCAAGCCTGGACTGGATACGGCCACAGCCTTTGCCCGAAGCCTGGCGGGCGCCGGTTTTGTCATCACCAGCGGCCTCGCGCTGGGTATCGATGGTGCCGCGCATCAAGGTGCTTTGGACGTTGGTGGGCAGACAATTGGCGTCTTGGGCACGGGCATCGAAAATTTTTATCCACAGCGCCATCGTCAGTTGGCAGCGACCATGAGTGCCCAAGGCAGTGCCGTGGTTTCCGAGTTCCCTCTGGACGCCGGGCCGCAGGCGAGCAACTTCCCACGCCGCAATCGAATCATCAGTGGATTGTCGCTGGGTGTGTTGGTGGTCGAGGCCAGCGTCGCCAGCGGTTCGTTGATCACCGCACGGCTGGCAGCGGAACAGGGCCGCGAGGTGTACGCGATTCCAGGCTCGATTCATCACCCCGGTGCCCGCGGGTGTCATCAACTGATTCGTGACGGTGCGGTGCTGGTCGAAACCGTCGAACACATTCTTGAAACCCTGCGCGGTTGGCAGAACATTGCCAGCCCTGCGGCCGCCTCTATCGCGCCCTTGCCGTCAACAACCGCTGCCAGACATCCCCTGCTTGATTTGTTGCATGCTGCGCCACACACCAGCGAAGGGTTGGCACTGTCGAGCGGCTGGCCGTTGCCAAAAGTATTAGCAGCGTTGACCGAGCTGGAACTGGATGGGCGCATCAGCAGTGAGGCAGGACGATGGTTTGGCCATGCGCGCTGAGGTTAAACTGCCCGTAGCGTTTACCCGGAGAGAGAACAATGGTCAGCAGTTGGCGTGTGCAGCAAGCCGCACGAGAGATTCGAGCCGGTGCGGTGATTGCCTACCCAACCGAGGCGGTATGGGGGCTGGGCTGTGATCCCTGGAATGAAGAGGCGGTGTATCGGTTGCTGGCAATCAAATCCCGTCCTGTGGACAAAGGCCTGATTCTGGTGGCCGACAACATCCGCCAGTTCGACTTTCTCATGGAGGACTTTCCTGAAGTCTGGATCGATCGTATGGCCAGCACTTGGCCAGGCCCCAATACCTGGCTGGTGCCGCATCAGAACCTGCTGCCCGAATGGATCACTGGTATTCACGACACGGTGGCATTGCGCGTCAGCGATCACCCGCAGGTGCGTGAACTGTGTTCGCTGGTCGGACCGCTGATCTCGACATCCGCCAACCCGCTCGGGCGTCCGGCTGCCCGGACGCGTATTCGGGTTGAGCAGTATTTCCGTGGGGACATCGACTGGGTGCTCGGCGGCCTGCTGGGTGGGCGCAAGCACCCCAGTCTGATCCGTGACCTGGCGACCGGCGAGGTTGTTCGTCCAGGCTAGGGTTTTGGGCTTATGGAATCAGAATCGTTGAGCCTGTGGTGCGCCGGGCGCTGAGCTCGGTTTGCGCCTTGGCTGCGTCTTTCAAGGCGTAGCGCTGGACGTCACCCACCTTGACCTTGCCGCTGGTAAGCATCGCGAACAGCTCGTCGGCCATGCGTTGCAGGTTTTCGGGGTTGGCGTAAGTAGCCAGTGTTGGGCGAGTGACGTACAGCGAGCCTTTCTGCGCGAGAATTCCCAGGTTAACCCCGGCCACGGGCCCTGATGCATTGCCGAAGCTGACCAACAAACCGCGCGGCGCCACGCAATCGAGCGACGTTAGCCACGTGTCTTGCCCCACACCGTCGTATACCACCGGGCATTTCTTGCCGTCGGTTAATTCCAGAACCCGTTTGACCACGTCTTCTTTGCTGTAATCGATGGTCGCCCATGCACCGAGTGCCTTGGCATGAGCGGCTTTTTCCGGCGAACTGACAGTCCCGATCAGTTTCACACCCAGGGCCTTGGCCCATTGGCAAGCCAGCGAACCGACGCCGCCAGCAGCGGCATGGAACAGCACCGTTTCACCACTCTTCACCGCATACGTCTGACGCAGCAGATATTGCACGGTCAGGCCTTTAAGCATCACCGCTGCAGCGTCTTCGAAGCTGATTGACTCCGGCAACTTCACCAGATTCGCGGCGGGAATCACGTGGATGTCACTGTATGCACCCAGTGGACCAACGCCGTATGCCACGCGGTCGCCGACCTTGAACTGGCTGACTTCGCTGCCGACCGCTTCAACCACACCCGCCCCTTCGGTCCCCAGGCCTGACGGCATGGATGGCGCCGGATACAGCCCGCTGCGGAAATAGGTGTCGATGAAATTGAGGCCAATCGCCTTGTTGCGCACGCAGACCTGCTGTGGGCCCGGTTCGGCAGGTTCGAAGTCCACATACTCAAGGACTTCAGGGCCACCCACGGTGCTGAATTGGATACGCTTTGCCATCTGTTCATCTCCGGTGATGAGTGGAAACAAAAAATACGGAAAAAGACTACTACGAAAAGGGCCATCGAACGCTCTCCCTTGATCTTCGTCAACTGCGGCGGCCATAACGCCGGTGGTATGCTACGCGCCAATTTGCCACCCCCCGTAACCCCGGTGGCTCAGTGATGTTTCAAGGTGACCCGATGACTACCCGCACCGAGGCCGTTAAAGCCTACCTGCTTGACCTGCAAGACCGGATTTGCAACGCATTGGAAGCCGAAAATGGCAGCGCCCGCTTCGTCGAAGATGCCTGGACTCGCCCGGCTGGCGGCGGTGGGCGTACCCGAGTCATCGAGAATGGCGGAGTGATCGAAAAAGGTGGGGTTAACTTCTCCCACGTATTCGGCACCGGCCTGCCACCGTCAGCCAGCGCCCATCGGCCCGAGTTGGCCGGGCGAGGTTTTGAGGCGTTGGGCGTGTCGCTGGTGATCCACCCACACAACCCGCATGTACCGACTTCACACGCCAACGTGCGTTTTTTCATCGCCGAAAAAGAAGGCGAAGAGCCGGTCTGGTGGTTCGGCGGCGGTTTCGACCTGACGCCGTATTACGGGGTAGAAGAAGACTGTGTGCATTGGCACCGTGTCGCCGAGCAGGCCTGTGCGCCGTTTGGGATCGATGTCTATCCGCGCTACAAGGCATGGTGCGACACCTACTTCCACATCAAACATCGCAACGAACCACGCGGTATTGGCGGTTTGTTTTTCGATGACCTGAACGAGTGGGATTTCGACACCAGCTTCGCCTTCCTGCGCGCGATTGGCGATGCCTACATCGAGGCCTATCTGCCGATCGTTCAGCGCCGCAAGGCCACGGCGTATACCGCGCAACAGCGGGAGTTTCAGGAGTTTCGTCGCGGCCGCTACGTCGAGTTCAATCTGGTCTACGACCGTGGCACACTGTTCGGCCTGCAATCAGGTGGGCGTACCGAGTCGATCCTCATGTCACTGCCGCCGCACGTGCGCTGGGGCTACGACTGGAAAGCCGAGCCCGGCACCGAAGAAGCCCGTCTGACCGAGTATTTCTTGCAGGATCGCGATTGGTTGGCGCAGGCCTGATACCGGGTCAAAATTCAGGAATCCCCATGGACCGCTACGTCGTTTTCGGTAACCCCATCGGCCACAGCAAATCGCCGTTGATCCATCGTCTGTTCGCCGAGCAGACCGGTCAGCAGCTCGATTACAGCACCTTGCTGGCGCCGCTGGACGATTTCATCGGCTGCGCTCAGGCGTTCTTTGAGCACGGCCAGGGCGCCAACGTCACCGTGCCGTTCAAGGAGCAGGCCTTTCGCTTGGCCGACAGCCTGACCGAGCGCGCACAGCGTGCGGGTGCCGTGAACACGTTGCGTAAGGGGGCCGATGGTCGACTGCTCGGCGATAACACCGATGGCGCGGGGTTGGTGCGGGATTTGAAGGTAAATGCCGGCGTCAGCTTGCAGGGCAAACGCATCCTTCTGCTCGGCGCGGGTGGTGCGGTACGGGGTGCGCTGGAGCCGCTGCTGGCTGAAAAACCGCTGGCGGTGGTGATCGCCAATCGCACCGTGGAAAAAGCCGAGTTGCTGGCCCATCAATTCGCCGACCTGGGGCCGGTGTCCGCCGCTGGTTTCAGTTGGCTGGCAGAGCCGGTAGACCTGATCATCAATGCCACTTCCGCCAGCCTCGCGGGTGAGCTGCCGCCGATTTCGCCAAGCCTAATTCTGCCGGGTCACACCGTCTGCTACGACATGATGTACGGCAAAGAGCCGACGCCATTCTGCCGCTGGGCCACCGAGCACGGCGCGGCCCACGTGCTGGACGGTCTGGGCATGCTCGCCGAGCAGGCTGCGGAGGCGTTCTATCTATGGCGCGGCGTTCGCCCGGATACGGGGCCTGTGCTGGCTGAGTTACGACGGCAGTTGGCCAGCGCCTGATGCCTGGGCGCCCGCCCGGTCACCGTTAATCCTCGAACAGAATCGGGCATTTCTCTGGTCCTTCGAGCTTGCGCAGTTCCTCGATCACTTGGGGCCGGGCGCGCCTGAGGGTCAGGCTGCGGCCATGGGCACGCAGGCGGCGGGCTTCCTGATGGAGCATTTCAACGCCTGAATAATCGATGAAGTTGATGTGTTGCGCATCGATCACCACGCGCGGCCCCTTACTGCGTTGCAGAATGACTTGCAGGTAATGGCTGGCGCCGAAAAAGATCGAGCCGCCGACCCGCAGGATATCGTCGTCGCCATCGCGCCACTGCTGGACCCGTGGTTGTGAGGTGCGCTTGAGGTAGAAGAACAGCGACGCCAGCACGCCCGCGTAAATCGCCGTTTGCAGCTCCAGCAACAGGGTCGCCAGGCAGGTCAGTGCCATCACCAGGAACTCTGGATGACTGACGCGGAACAGCGAGCGAATGCCGCGATGGTCGACCAATCCCCAGCAGATCAACAGGATCGATGCTGCCATGCTCGGGATCGGGATGTGTGCGATCAACGACGCCCCGGCCACCGCGAACAACGCCACCCACAGCGCCGAAAATACCCCGGCCAATGGCGAGCGAGCGCCGCCTTCGTAACTCAGGCCTGATCGAGTAAAGGAGCCGGAGGACAGATAGCCCGAGAACAAGGCGCCCACCATGTTGGACAGGCCTTGGGCGCGAAGTTCTTGATTGGCGTTGAGCAATTGTTGCGAGCGTGCGGACAGCGAGCGGGCAATCGACAAGCTGGTGACCAGCCCGAGCATGCCTACTGCCACGGCACTGGGCAGGAGTTTCAGAGCCAGCTCCAGGTCCAGTGGTAATGCACTGAACGGCGGCAAATGCCCAACGAAGGCGCTGACCAACTTAACGTGGCCGAACATCGCGGGCCACAGCCAGACCAACACACTCCCGGCCACCAGGGTGATCAGTAGCGTCGGCCAACGGGGCACCAGGTATTTCAGAAACGCGCCCAGGCCCAGGGTTATGGCGCCTAGCATCAACGAGGGGTGGTCGATCTCGCCCCGATGCTCAAGCAGCGTCATCAGGCTTCGAAGCGCGGTAGTCTGGCCGCTGAGTTCCAGGCCGAACAAATTAGGCAGTTGCCCCAACGCAATCACCACGGCGGCGCCCAAGGTAAAGCCCAGCACCACCGAATGTGAAACGAAGTTCACCACAGCGCCAAAGCGCAGCAGCCCCAGCAGCCATTGAAAGATCCCGGCGAGAAAGGTTAGCAACAGGATCAAGGTGATGTAGTCCTGGCTGCCCGGAGCCGCCATGGGACTGATGCTGGCGTACAGCACGATAGAGATCGCCGCGGTGGGGCCGCAGATCAAGTGCCACGACGAGCCCCACAGGCAGGCGATCAGCACCGGAACGATGGCCGCGTACAGACCGTATTCAGGCGGCAAGCCGGCGATCAGGGCGTAAGCGATGGATTGCGGCAGCGCTAGAATCGCTCCGCTCAGCCCCACCACGGCATCACGACCGACGCTGGCGCGGGTCTGCCGGGGCAGCCATTCGAGGAACGGCAAAAATTTGTGGCGATTGAGCCAACCCATGAAACTCTCGGTAATTTTGCAGAGGCGTAAGGGTGAGGTTTTAGCGATGTGGGCGCAAGTGAAGGTGACCGCTGCGCGCTTCTACAGGGAAATGCGATCTACTGTAGAAGCGCGCTTGCCCGCGATAAGCCCAAAGGGCTTTAAAGCGTGGCTTTTACCGCCGTCAGTGCATCCTTCTCGTCGAGGGTTTTCACCCCGTCGAGCCATTTATCCAGGACTGCCGGGTTGGCTTTGATCCAGGCCTTGGCCGCTTCAGTGTTGGTGATTTTCTTGTTAACCACCTCGGCCATGATGCTGTTCTCCATTTCCTGGGTGAAGCTCAGGTTGGTCAGCAACTTGCCTACGTTCGGACAGGCCTGGCTGTAGCCCTTGCGGGTCAGGGTATAAACGCTGCCGGTGTCACCGAAATAAGCCTCGCCACCTTTGAGGTAGTGCATTTTCAGCTGCACGTTCATCGGGTGCGGGGTCCAGCCGAGGAACACCACGAAGCTTTGTTTCTTCACGTTGCGACTGACTTCAGCCAACATCGCCTGCTCACTGGACTCAACCAGTTTCCACTGGCCCAGGTCGAATTCGTTCTTTTTGATGATCGATTGCAGCGACAGGTTGGCCGGTGCGCCGGAGCCGATGCCATACAGCTTCTTGCCGAACTTGTCGGCAAACTTGTTCAGGTCGGCAAAGTTATGCACACCCGCGTCCCAGACATAGTCCGGCACGGCGAGGGTGAATTCGGTGCCGTCCAGGTTCTTGGCCAACTGTGTGACATCGCCATTGGCCACGAACTTGTCGTAAAAGCCTTGTTGCGCAGGCATCCAGTTGCCGAGGAAGACATCCACCTGGCCATCCTTGAGCCCACCGTATGCAATCGGTACCGCGAGCGTGTCGACCTTGGCCTTGTAACCCATGCCGTCCAGCAAGACGCTGGCGATGGCGTTGGTCGCGGCGATATCGCTCCAGCCCGGATCCGCCATTTTTACCGTGCTGCAACTCTGCTCGGCATAAGCGGAAACGCTGCCCAATGCCATGAAACCGACCGCAAGTGTTGTGGATAACTTCATCATGAGTGTGCCCCTTTGGTTTTTTTAGTCTTGGCAGGGTTAGGGTTGTGGATAACGTGCTTTGCGTTCCAAGTCATCAAGGTCGATGTGGTTACGCATGTATTGCTGACTGGCGTCTACCAGCGGCTGGTGATCCCAGCTCTTCAGCTTGCCGATGGCCAACGACTGCGCGACAAAGCGCCGCCGACGTTGACTGGCGAGCACTTGTTGGTGGATCGCCGGTATGTCCCACTTGGCCCGTGCTTCGGCCAGAAAATCAGCGAACAGTTGCTGATGCGCCGGTGACTGGCTCAGCTCTTCGCGTTCTTGCGGATCATTGTTCACATCAAACAGCAGGCAAGGGTCCTGTTCCGAATAGATGAATTTATAGGCGCCACGTCGAATCATCATCAACGGACCGATCGTGCCTTCGGCCATGTATTCGCCAAACACTTCGTCATGCCCCGGCTCACCCCGCAAATGGGGGACCAGTGAGCGACCGTCTAACGGCAGGCCGGCTTCCAGTTCGCCCTCGGCCAGCGCAACGAAGGTTGGCAGTAAGTCGGCGGTGGACACCGCAGCGCTGACCCGACCCGCCGTGAACTGCCCCGGCGCGTAGACCAGCAGTGGTACGCGGGCTGACATCTCGAACCAGTGCATTTTGTACCAGAGGCCGCGCTCGCCCAGCATGTCGCCGTGGTCGCCCGAGAACACGATAATGGTGTCGTCGGCCAGACCGGTGTCTTCGAGGGTTTGCAGGAGCTTGCCGACATTGCTATCGATGTAACTGCACGCCCCGAAATAGGCGCGGCGCGCATCGCGAATCTTATCCACAGGCATCGGCTTGTCCCACAGGTCGTAGACCTTGAGCAGACGTTGCGAGTGCGGGTCTTGCCCGGCTTGATCGGCATGCGGTCGCGGCAGCGGGATGTCTTCGTCGCGGTACATGTCCCAGAAGGTTTTCGGGATGGTGTACGGGTCGTGAGGGTGGGTCATGGACACGGTCAGGCAGAACGGCTGATCACCCTCTTCGCGGATGTGATCGAACAAATATTGCTGGGCCTTGAACACCACCTCTTCGTCGAAATCCAGCTGATTGGTGCGCACGCAGGGACCGGCTTGCAGCACCGACGACATGTTGTGATACCAGCTTGGCCGCACATCCGGCTCGTCCCAGTTCACTGACCAGCCATAGTCAGCCGGGTAAATGTCGCTGGTCAGGCGTTCTTCATAGCCGTGTAACTGGTCCGGCCCGCAAAAGTGCATCTTGCCGGACAGCGCGGTCTTATAGCCGAGGCGACGCAGGTAATGGGCATAGGTCGGTACATCGGCCGGGAAATCAGCGGCGTTGTCATAGGCGCCGATCTTGCTCGGCAGTTGGCCGCTGACCAGGGTGAAACGCGAGGGCGCGCACAGCGGACTGTTGCAATAGGCAGCATCGAATACCACGCCTTCGGCGGCGAGGTGGCTCAGATTGGGCATTTTGATAGGAGATGAGGCGTAAAACGGCAACATCGGCGCGGCCATTTGATCGGCCATGATGAAAAGAATGTTCTTGCGCTTCATGTATTCGCGGCATTCCATAGTGGATATTTATGCGAGAGTGCTGCGCTTGAGGATGCGACCCACAGGTTTAGTGGTAAAGCCCATGCAAAACAATACCTAGGATAAGCTCAGCTTATGTATGAAGCTCTTGGTGATCTTTCACTGGATCTGCTGCGTGCTTTTGAGGCCGCCGCGAGACAGCGCAGCTTTACCGCGGCGGCTGTTGAGCTGGGCACCACGCAGCCTGCCGTCAGCCAGCAAATAAAACGCCTGGAAGAACAGCTTGCTACACGGTTGTTCGACCGCATCTATCGGGGCATCGAGCTGACAGAGGCGGGCGAGGTGCTGTTCGGTTATGTGCAAGCCGGGTTGCAGTCCATCGAGGGCGGGCTAAATGCCGTCACCGCCCAGCGCCAACATGAGGTGCTGCAGGTCGCCACGGACTTTGCGTTTGCCGCCTATTGGTTGATGCCGCGTCTGCATCGGTTTCACCAGGCCAATCCGGATGTGGACGTCAGCTTGGTCACCAGTGAGCGTAGTTACAACATGTTGCGCGCCGATGTCGACGTCGCGGTGCTGTTCGGCGATGGGCGTTTCAAGCAGGGTGAAAGCCGTTGGTTGTTCAGCGAAGAAGTGTTCCCGGTGTGCAGCCCGCAATTGCTGGCCGGGCGTTCCCTGCCCTTGCCCACTGATGCGCTGCTGGAGCTTCCACTGCTGCACTTGCGGGGCGAAGGCAGCAGCAATTGGTTCGACTGGAGCGGCGTGTTTCGTGCGCTGAATATTCAGCAGGCACCTGCCCCCGGCCAATTGCGCTTCGACAATTACACCCTGCTGATCCAGGCTGCAATTGCCGGTCAGGGCGTGGCCATCGGTTGGCGGCATCTGGTCGATGCGCTGCTGGAGCAAGGGCTGCTCTGTCGCCCCATCGCCGCCACCGCCATCTCGGCCCACGGTTATTACGTCGTACTGCCCCAGCGAAAACGGCGAGTGCAACTGGTGCAGCAATTCGTCGACTGGCTGGCGACCGAGCAGGCGCAGAGTGGGGACTTGCTGACGGGCAGGCCGTTGCCCTCGATTGCGGTGTGATCCGGCAGTCGTCTACACATTTCATTTAGCACACAAAATTCACGTGCTCTCGCACATGCAGGTTCAAGAGCAATTCATCCGCGATGCCTGCGGCCACTCGAGCCAGCCGCTCCAGGGGTTCGGCCAGGCCCGGTTCAAGGGTGTCGCTGATCTGGCTAAAGTGCTCGATGCTCAGCCCGAGTACGCCTTGGGGAGCGTTGACCAACGTCCAGTCCAGGTCACTGTCGCGCAATAACTCGACGATGGTTTCCGCCGCGTTTCGCTGTTGCTCGTCAGTTTCAGGCGCCTCGTCAAGCACGGCGAAGTTGCCCGCCAGCACCAGTCGCTTGATACCCATGCGTTGCATGCCTTGGATCAAGTTCTGGGTGGCGCTGATTTGATCTACTGGCCCCGGCGTTATCGCGGGTCGCGTTTCACCGCTGCCCACGGGCAATACGTGGGCGTCCAGCAGGCAAATGACCGCCGAGCAGCCAGCTACGCTTTGACTGACGCGCTCGGCGTCGAACAGGTTGCCGACTTTGGTGCGCAATCCCGGACGCGGCGCCAAGGCGTTCAAATCATCGAGAATGGCGATGACTTCATGCTGGCGCCGCAGGAATTCTGCCATCAAGGCGCTGCCAAAACTGCTGATGGCACCGTACAAAACCAGTTTCAGAACCGGAGTTTCGGCATTTTTCATAGCGAGTAATCCTTGTCTGTGGATAACGTCTCTCTAAGGTTCTGACCCTTTTTATCCCGCAGCAGTTCGCGTCCGCGCAGCGGTTATTTGGAGATTGAGCAATGCACGGTGTTGAGGGCTACCACGCCCACGTTTATTTCGACGAGCAGACCATCGATCAGGCCCGTGCATTGTGCGAAGAGGTTGCGCGGCGTTTTGGGGTAAAGATGGGGCGGATGCATGAAAAACCGGTAGGTCCGCACCCGAACTGGAGCTGCCAGCTGGCGTTTGATCACGCCCAGTTGGCGGATGTGGTGCTCTGGCTGGCGCTTAATCGCAAGGGGTTGGTGGTGTTGCTGCACCCGCTGACGGGCGATGACCTGGCGGACCACACGGAGCATGCGATCTGGATGGGGGCGGTTCGGGATCTGGACGTTTCGATGTTCAAGCGGTAAGAGGGTTAGTCAGCGTGACGAATCTGCAGGAGAAACCGGGACGCGCAGTCGGGTTGGCTCCTGCAGAGAATCAATCAGTTCAGCACGCCCTCAAGGATGGTGTAGATCACCCCGGTGGTCAGCGCGATCAACACTATGTCGGGGCCCACTCGACGCCATTCGTAACCGTCGTAACGCGGCAATTGCTCAATCGCGCGCGGGTCCAGGCGCTCGCCGTAGCCGTAGGGCAGTGGACGGCCGCGCTCAATACGGAAGCCTGGAGGCAGAGGTTGGCCACGACCGATGAATTCGCGGTGATCATGAAAGGACCGTCGCGCCTCGTCAAAATTTTCTGGCGGGCGACGTGGGCCATGATCGTCACGACGATCATGGCGCTCATCGTGGCCGCGATTTTCCTGGTTGCCATTGCCTTGGTGATTTTCGCCCTGACGGCCGCCATCCTGGCCGCCACGCTGATCGCGTTCATCAGCATGCAACAACGGGCTGGCACTGATCATCAAGATACCCAGGCCTGCAATCAAACGGGTTGGCAGTTTCATTTCTCGTTCCTCGAAATTCGGTCAGCAAAAAGGGGTTTAAGCCATCGGCTCTAAACCCCTTTCGCTTGTTACTTGGTGTGTCTGCCGAGGTTTAAATTCCTCGCTCACCCAATCTTTACTCTTACTTGACACGGGCCTTGCGCACGCCTTCGGCCAAGGCCGAGCACAGGCTCAACACGTCGTCGATTGCCTGCTTCGGTGACGCGGCGGTGGCGATCTTGTCCACCAGTGCCGAACCCACTACAACGCCGTCAGCCAGTCTGGCAATCGCGGCCGCCTGCTCTGGAGTACGGATACCGAAACCGACGCTGATTGGCAGATCGGTGTGGCGACGCAGACGTTCGATGGCGGTTTTAACTTGATCCGAGGTCGCGGAACCGGCCCCGGTGACACCCGCGACCGACACGTAGTAAACGAAGCCGGAGCTGCGTTCCAGCACGCGTGGCAGGCGCGCGTCATCGGTGGTCGGTGTGGTCAGGCGAATGAAATCGATGCCTGCGGCCTGGGCCGGGGTTGCCAGTTCGGTGTCATGCTCTGGTGGCAGGTCGACGATGATCAAACCGTCGACCCCGACTTCTTTGGCTTGAGCGACGAACGCTTCGACGCCAAAGCGGTGGATCGGGTTGTAGTAACCCATCAGCACGATCGGGGTGGTCTGGTCATTGACGCGGAATTCGCCAACCATTTTCAGGGTTTTCGCCAGTGTCTGCCCAGCGTCCAGTGCGCGCAGGGTCGCCAGCTGGATCGCCACGCCGTCGGCCATTGGATCGGTGAACGGCATGCCCAACTCAATCACATCGGCACCCGCTGCTGGCAGGCCTTTAAGAATGGCCAGCGATGCATCGTAGCCAGGGTCGCCGGCGGTGACGAAGGTCACCAGTGCCGCACGGCCTTCGGTTTTCAGCTCGGCAAAGCGTTGTTCCAGGCGGCTCATACCAGTTTCTCCTGAGTCTTGGCATCGGCGGCCATATGGTCCATCACGGTTTGCATGTCTTTATCGCCACGGCCCGAGAGGCAGACCACCATCAAGTGGTCATCGCGCAGGTTGCTTGCACGTTTCATGGCTTCGGCCAAGGCGTGCGCGGTCTCCAGAGCGGGGATGATGCCCTCCAGGAGGCAGCAGTGGTGGAAGGCTTCGAGGGCTTCGTCATCCGTGATGCTGACGTACTCAACGCGCTTCACTTCATGCAGGTAAGCGTGCTCAGGGCCAATGCCAGGGTAATCCAGGCCAGCTGAAATCGAGTGCGCGTCGGTGATCTGGCCGTCGGCATCCTGGAGCAGATAGGTGCGATTGCCGTGCAATACGCCGGGAACACCGCCGTTCAGGCTGGCGGCGTGCTTGCCGGTATGAACCCCGTGACCACCGGCTTCGACGCCGATGAGTTTGACGCTGGCATCATTGAGGAACGAGTGGAACAGGCCCATGGCGTTGGAACCGCCACCGACACATGCGATAAGGCTGTCTGGCAGGCGGCCCTCTTTTTCCTGCAGTTGTACTTTGGTTTCTTTGCCGATGATCGACTGAAAGTCGCGCACCATCGCCGGGTACGGGTGTGGACCAGCCACGGTACCGATCATGTAGAAGGTGTCGTCGACATTGGTCACCCAGTCGCGAAGGGCTTCGTTCATGGCGTCTTTCAGGGTGCCGGTGCCGGAGGTGACCGGGACGATTTCCGCGCCCAACAGCCTCATGCGGAACACGTTGGCCTGTTGACGCTCGATGTCGGTGGCGCCCATATAAATCACGCACGGCAGACCGAAGCGGGCAGCGACGGTGGCGGTAGCCACGCCATGCATGCCAGCACCGGTTTCAGCGATCAGGCGTTTCTTGCCCATGCGCTTGGCCAGCAACACCTGACCAATACAGTTGTTGATCTTGTGCGCGCCGGTGTGGTTCAGCTCTTCGCGCTTGAAGTAGATTTTCGCGCCGCCGCAATACTCGGTCAGGCGTTCCGCGAAATACAGCGGGTTTGGACGGCCGATGTAGTCGCGCTGGAAATAGGCCAGTTGCTCGATGAATTCAGGATCAATCTTGGCGGCTTCGTACTCGCGGTTCAGGTCGAGTACCAGTGGCATCAGGGTTTCAGCCACGTAGCGGCCGCCGAATGAGCCAAACAGGCCATTGGCATCAGGGCCGCTGCTGAAGTTAGTCTGGGTCATGGGACCTCCAGGTGGTTTGAAGAAAAGGATTAGCCAATCAGGCAATGAGCTCACTTTAACCAGCACGAGCATCAATGAAAACCGATAAGATCAACGCAACCTGTCAGGAAAACTCACAGATACCATGAGCCGCGATCTCCCTCCCCTCAACGCCCTGCGCGCTTTCGAAGCGGCGGCGCGCTTGAACAGCGTCAGTCAGGCTGCCGAGCAGCTGCACGTCACCCACGGGGCGGTCAGTCGCCAGCTTAAAGTGCTTGAAGAGCATCTGGGGCTGGCCTTGTTCGTCAAGGATGGGCGCGGCCTTAAACTCACAGATGCCGGCATTCGTTTGCGTGATGCCAGTGCCGAGGCGTTTGAGCGGTTGCGTACCGTGTGTGCGGAGCTGACCCACGATAAGGCTGATGCGCCTTTCGTTCTCGGCTGTTCGGGCAGCCTGCTGGCACGCTGGTTTATCCCGCGCCTGGGCCGACTGAATGCCGAACTGCCGGATCTTCGTCTGCACTTGTCGGCGGGCGAAGGCGATCTAGACCCGCGTCGACCGGGTCTGGACGCGTTGCTGATCTTCGCCGAGCCACCATGGCCTGTGGACATGCAGGTCTATGAACTGGCCAGCGAGCGTATCGGCCCGGTCCTCAGCCCACGGTTTGCGCGTTTCGAGCACCTGCGCCAGGCACCAGCTCAAGCGCTGCTGAGTGAGGCGTTGCTGCAAACGACGTCGCGTCCGCAAGCCTGGCCTCTTTGGGCACAACAAAACGGCATCGAGCCTGCTGCCTTGCATTACGGGCAGGGTTTCGAGCATTTGTATTATTTGCTGGAGGCAGCCGTCGCCGGGCTGGGCATCGCCATTGCCCCGGAACCCCTGGTCGCCGATGATTTGCGCGCCGGACGCCTGGCTGCGCCTTGGGGTTTCAGTGAAACCCCGGCGCAGCTGGCGTTATGGGTACCTAAACGCGCCGCAGACGGGCGTGCTCAGCAGTTGGCGCAGTGGCTCAAGACTGAGCTTGAGCGTGCTGCCAGCGGCTGATCAGTGAGTGCGTTTGCACAATAGGTAAGCTGCCAGCAGACCGACAGCGCCTACGGCCACACCTGCGGTGGTCCACGGGTGTTCTTGAGCGTAATCACGGGTAGCGACACCGGTTTCGCGGGTCTTTTCCTTGACGTCTTCATACACATCACTGAGCAGGTGGCGTGAATGGCTCAGTGCGCTTTCGGCGTTGGCTTTCAAGGCTTTCAGGGTTTTGTGCGACTCTTCCGAGGCGTCGGACTTAAGGCTCTCAAGGGACTTGAGAAGGCTTTCGATCTCGGCTTCCATGCTTTGCAACGAGGCTTTACGTAAAGAAGTGTTGGCCATGGTGGATCTCCTGCATTGATGAGAGGCGTGTGTTCTTTCCGACTGCGGGGTTTGAGGAAAGTGCGGTGCGTATTAACGTTTCAGATGATTTTCGCTCAGGGAGTAAGGTGCAATTTCACTGCTACGCTCTTATCGACACCTTCAGGAGAACCGTCATGACTGATCACCATACCTACAAGAAAGTCGAGTTAGTCGGCTCATCGTCCACAACGATTGAAGACGCCATCAATAATGCAATCGCTGAAGCCAATAAGAGCATCAAGCACATGGAGTGGTTCGAAGTGCTGGAAACCCGAGGGCACATCAGAGAGGGCAAGGTTGCACACTATCAGGTCACCCTGAACGTCGGCTTCCGGATTGAGAATAGCTGACTGCGCTGAACTTTCGCACTGGCCGATTGCCATAATTTCCGCTACACACAAGAGAACCCGCTGTCTAGAAACGGTTGGCGCGGTCAAGGACTTGGGTTGTTTTTCAACCTGGTTAATTTAACGAGGGAGTGTGACCAATGAAGAAAATTCTACTGGCAGTTGGTTTGTTAAGCATTGCGGGAACTGCGATGGCAGCTGGCAAGTCCTGTGATGATTTGAAGTCGGAAATCGACGCGAAGATCAAGGCAAAGGGCGCCTCGACCTACACGTTGGAAGTCGTCGCCAAAGGCAGTGCGGCCGACGGGAAAGTAGTCGGTACCTGTGAACGCGGTACCAAGGAAATCGTGTACAAACGCGGCTGACTTATCGCTGTTTCATAAAAAACCGACGCACATGGCGTCGGTTTTTTATGTCCAGTGACGGGGTTTTCGCCACTCTTTTTTTGGGTGAGCCTCAGCCCAGCACGGTTTGCGCCAGAATCTCATACGAGCGCAGTCGATCCGTGTGTTCATACAGGTCGCAGGTGAAGATCAACTCATCGGCTTGGGTCTGTTCCAGCAGCACATCCAGTTTGGCGCGGATTTTCTGCGGGCCGCCGACCATCGCCAGGCCGAGGAAACTCGCGACCGCTTCGCGCTCATGGGGTAACCATAGGGCGTCCATGGTGTCGACCGGTGGACGCTGCATCAGGCTTTGGCCGCGCATCAACGCCAGAATCCGCTGATAGACCGAGGTTGCCAGGTAATCCGCATGTTCGTCGGTATCGGCAGCCACCAATGGCACGCCGAGCATGACGTACGGCTTTTCCAAATAGGCCGAGGGCTTGAAATGATTGCGGTAGACGCGAATGGCTTCGTGCATGTAACGCGGCGCAAAGTGTGAGGCAAAGGCATATGGCAGACCGCGCTCCCCTGCCAGTTGCGCGCTGAACAAGCTGGAACCCAGCAACCAGACCGGAACGTTAGTGCCCGAACCCGGCACAGCGATCACTTTTTGATCAGGTGTGCGCGGTCCGAGATAGCGCAGAAGCTCGGTGACGTCTTCAGGAAAATCGTCGGCGCTGCCGGATCGCTC
Source organism: Pseudomonas sp. GG8 (assembly GCF_052976945.1). Lineage (NCBI taxonomy): Bacteria > Pseudomonadati > Pseudomonadota > Gammaproteobacteria > Pseudomonadales > Pseudomonadaceae > Pseudomonas > Pseudomonas sp. GG8. Next base: position 5,128,074 of record NZ_JBRIIP010000001.1, on the reverse strand, counting down.
ACGACGCAGGGCGCGAGCGGTCATTTGATCGGAGCCTGGTGCGCGGCCCAGGCCCAGGTCGATCCGCCCCGGGTACAGGCTGGCGAGGGTGCCGAACTGTTCTGCGATTATCAGCGGTGCATGGTTGGGCAGCATGACCCCGCCCGCCCCGACCCGAATCGTCGAGGTGCCACCGGCCAGATAGCCGAGCAACACCGCTGTCGCGGAGCTGGCGATGCCGTCCATGTTGTGGTGCTCAGCGACCCAGAAACGGTTGTAACCGAGTTTTTCAACATGCTGCGCCAAATCCAGCGAATTACGCAGAGACTGCGCCGGGCCGGCATCCTGGCGCACGGGCACCAGATCGAGGGTTGAGATTTTGATATCCGCTAAACGTTTCATAAGCCGCTAAATAGCCTCTGGAGTGCGTTGTGCAGGCTTGGCCTATGACGCCTGAGGATGACCAAAACCTACCCTGATTTATAAAGAATGTGGGCAGATATCTGAGATTCAATGGCTGGGCCGGAAAAGTCCTACTGAATTACTAGGTTTTACCGGCAGTTGAACTTTATCGAGACGGCCATCCTCAGAACCTTAGTCCCTGTGCGAACCCCCTCGCACACTGTCATGAGGAGAGACCATGAGCATTATCAAGAAAGCATCGGCACATTGGGAAGGCGATCTGAAGAGCGGTATTGGTAGCCTCTCCACCGAAACCAATGTCCTTAACAAAGCACCCTACGGCTTCAAGGCGCGCTTCGAAGGCGGCAAGGGCACCAATCCGGAGGAGCTGATTGGCGCGGCTCATGCGGGCTGTTTCTCTATGGCGCTGTCGATGATTCTCGGCGAAGCCAATCTGAAAGCCGACAGCATCGATACTGAAGCCCAAGTGACCCTGGAGCAATTGGCTGAAGGTTTTTCCATCACTGCCGTGCACCTGATCCTTAAAGCGAAGATCCCGGGCGCCACGCAGCAGCAGTTCGACGAACTGACCAGGAAAGCCAAGGAAGGCTGCCCGGTGTCCAAAGTGCTGAACGCGAAAATCACCCTGGACGCAACGCTGGTCAGCTAATCGACCTCGTTGCCACGACTAGGTCCGCACAGCTCAGCCTGTGCGGGCTGTTCACTCGCTCTGCCCTCCGTATTCAGCCGCTATTGACGTCACACGTGGCCGACGTAATGAAAGTCGAATGGATCGTTGCAGCGTTAGCGCAGTACTCTGTGCGCCGTATCGAAGGAGTCGAGTATGAAACGTTTCGTTTTAGCTGTTATCTGTACCGTATCGGCCACCAGCGTGTTGGCGGCAGTCAAACCCTGCGAAGAACTCAAGGCCGAGATCGAGTCCCGAATCCAGGCCAATAATGTGAGTTCCTACACCCTGGAAATCGTCAGCAATGACGAAGTGCATGACCAGAACATGGTCGTCGGCACATGCGAGGGCGGCAGCAAAAAAATCATCTACCAAAAGAACGACAAGTGATCACAGACAGGTGACCTCGCGGTCTTCGGCGACCATCTGGCGCTGGGCGTCATACAAACGGCCGCTGATGGTGATGCCAGCCGAGCGTCCTTCGAGACGATAACGTTGCCCTGGGGCGAAGTGGTCATAACGCAGGACGATGTAACACGTCCGTTGCGAGCTCTCGAACATTCCGCCAAACCCGCCGCCGTAGATCTCGTAGTCATACCGCATCTGCAACTCGTGGCTGCCGGGCGGCACCTGAAAGTAACGCCCGTCGTCCAGTCGCTTACCGTCGAGCTTGTCGGCCATCACCAGGTTCCCGGTGTAGGTGAACATCTCGACCCACGCCTGTTGCGGGTCAGCAGGCGGCATAGGGCTGGCGCACCCGGCGAGGGCAATCAGGGCAGATATCAATAATGGCTGGCGCATGGCAGGCTCCGTGATCGAACACGTGTTAATGATAGTTGCGTCAGGGGCGGACTGTCCGGCATAACGCTTATTCAATAAGAGATTAAGGCCGGAGCATGATTCGACACGACAGGCTGTTTCTCAGCCGTGGTTTTGCGCTACTGACGTTGTTCTTGCTTGGCGGCTGCTCCAGCATCGATTACTACAGCCAACTGGCCAGCGGTCAATGGCGCTTGCTGCATGCCCGTGAACCGGTGGCCGAGGTCATCGCCGACCCCAATAGCGCCCCGGCATTGCGCGAGCATCTGATCAAATCGCAGCAGGCTCGGGCTTTCGCCAGCCATCAACTGCACCTGCCGGATAACCCCAGCTACCGCCTGTATGTCGATATCGGCCGACCTTATGTGGTGTGGAATGTGTTCGCGACAGGGGCGTTCTCGCTGGACCCGGTCACCCATTGCTTTCCAGTCGCCGGGTGCGTCGCGTATCGCGGTTATTACAGCCAGGGCGCAGCCAGAGGCGAGGCCGCGTTGCAGCGTCAGGCAGGCATGGATGTCTACGTCAGTGGGGTAGAAACATATTCCACGCTGGGCTGGTTCGACGATCCCATTCTTAGCTCGATGCTCAGTCGGGGTGATGAGCGCATGGCCGCGTTGATTTTTCACGAGCTGGCGCATCAGCGTTTTTATGTGAAGGACGACACTGAGTTCAACGAGTCCTATGCCAACTTCGTCGAGCAGGAAGGCGCCCGCCAATGGCGGGCGGCACGAGGGTTGGCCCCGCAAAGCCTGGCGGCCTCGAAACAGAATGATCAGTTTATTCAGTTGGTTCTGGATACTCGGGAACGCTTGAAGGCACTGTACGATCAGCCACTCGCGGCCGAGATGATGCGTGAGCGCAAAGCGGCGGAGTTCGAGCGGTTGCGCCGTGATTATCGGCAGATGCGCGATACGCAGTGGGCAGGCGATAAACGCTTCGATCCCTGGATCAATGCGCCGATGAACAACGCCAAACTGCTGCCCTTTGGACTCTACGACCAGTGGGTGCAGGCATTTGCCGCGCTGTTCAAGCAGGTCAACGGTGACTGGCCCGCGTTCTACGGCGCAGTGGAAAAGCTGGGAGCGCTGCCGATGGAACAGCGCAAGGCGGCGTTGCGGAGGCTGGCGGGATCAGACACATGACTGTAGGAGCTGCGAAGACCATTCAACGCGGCCCACCGGCTGCCCCTTGATCCCGATCATGGCGGCAGGGTCAAACCCAAACCCGTCGGAAGCCCGTGCCGGGCTTATTCGCAGACAAGTCAGCTCCTACAGGGGATCAGCTCACAGCGGCTGATCGTAACCTTCGGCCAGGTGTTGATCCTTGAGCTTCACGTAGTTGCTGGCGCTGTAGCTGAAGAATGCGCGCTCTTTGTCTGTCAGCGCCCGCACCTGTTTCACCGGGCTGCCAACGTACAGAAAGCCGCTCTCCAATCGCTTGCCCGGCGGTACCAGGCTGCCAGCGCCGATGATCACCTCGTCCTCGACCACCGCACCGTCCATGACGATGCTGCCCATGCCGATCAAGATGCGATTACCGACCGTGCAGCCATGCAGCATGACTTTATGGGCGATGGTCACTTCATCGCCAATCAGCAGGGGAAAGCCGTCCGGGTTGAACGGGCCCGCATGGGTAATATGCAGCACGCAACCATCCTGGACGCTGGTGCGCGCGCCGATGCGGATGCGGTGCATGTCGCCACGAATTACGGTCAACGGCCAGATCGAACTGTCGGTGCCAATCTCTACATCGCCGATCACCACCGCCGAATAGTCGACAAATGCGCGCTCGGCGAGCACTGGAATGTGGTGCTGATACTTGCGAATAGCCACGATAGGTTCCTTCTCTGAGACTTATAGATGGGTCTGAGTGCTGCGGTCAGCGTCGATTGTAATTAAGATGTGCCAGTGATTCTTCCAGCCAAGGTGCTAAACCGTGAGCGCGAACAACCCTCTTTTGCAGCCGTATGACTTGCCACCCTTCTCGGCGATCCGCGCCGAGCACGTCAAACCGGCGATTGACCAGATCCTTGCCGACAACCGTAGCGCGATTGCCGAGATCCTCGTTACCCAGGGCAAACAGCCGACCTGGGCCGGTCTGATCCTGGCCATGGACGAGCTCAATGACCGCCTGGGCGCGGCCTGGAGCCCGGTCAGCCACCTGAATGCCGTGTGCAACAGCGCCGAATTGCGCGAGGCCTATGAGTCTTGCCTGCCAGCGTTGAGTGCCTACTCTACCGAGATGGGCCAGAACCGCGAACTGTTCCAGGCTTTCGAGGCATTGGCCAACAGCTCGGAAGCCGCCAGCTTCGACGTGGCGCAGAAAACCATTCTCGAACACTCGCTGCGTGATTTCCGCCTGTCGGGTATCGACTTGCCGCCTGCACAGCAACAGCGTTATGCCGAAGTGCAGAGCAAATTGTCTGAGCTGGGCAGCCGCTTCTCCAACCAACTGCTCGATGCGACGCAGGCGTGGACCAAGCACGTTACCGACGAAGCCGCCCTCGCCGGCCTAACGGACTCGGCCAAAGCGCAGATGGCCGCCGCAGCCAAGGCCAAGGACCTCGACGGCTGGTTGATCAGCCTGGAATTCCCGAGCTACTACGCGGTAATGACTTACGCCGAAGACCGCGCCCTGCGTGAAGAAATTTACGCGGCCTACTGCACCCGAGCTTCCGATCAGGGCCCGAATGCCGGTCAGAATGACAACGGTCCGGTCATGGAAGACATCCTCGACCTGCGCCGTGAATTGGCCCAGCTGCTCGGTTTTGCCAGCTTCTCCGAGTTGAGCCTGGCGACCAAAATGGCTGAGACCAGCGATCACGTGTTGAGTTTCCTGCGCGATCTGGCCAAACGCAGCAAGCCGTTCGCCGTTCAAGACCTGCAACAGCTCAAGGCCTATGCCGCCGAGCAAGGCTGCGCCGACCTGCAAAGCTGGGACAGCGGTTTCTACGGGGAAAAGCTCCGTGAGCAACGCTACAGCGTCTCCCAGGAAACCCTGCGCGCTTACTTCCCCATCGATAAAGTGCTGACCGGCCTGTTTGCTATCGTGCAGCGCCTGTATGGCATTGAAATCGCCGAGCAAACAGGTTTTGACACCTGGCACCCGGATGTTCGTCTGTTCGAAATCACAGAAAACGGCCAACACGTCGGACGCTTCTTCTTCGACCTCTATGCTCGCGCCAACAAACGTGGCGGCGCCTGGATGGACGGCGCACGGGATCGTCGTCGTACGGCTAAAGGTCTGCTGCAAAATCCGGTGGCGAACCTGGTGTGCAACTTCACCCCTGCGGTAAGCGGCAAGCCTGCGCTGCTGACCCACGATGAAGTGACCACCCTGTTCCACGAATTCGGTCATGGCCTGCATCACCTGCTGACCCGCGTCGAACACGCGGGCGTGTCGGGTATCAACGGCGTGGCGTGGGACGCGGTCGAGTTGCCGAGCCAGTTCATGGAGAACTGGTGCTGGGAGCCTGAAGGCCTGGCGCTGATTTCAGCGCATTACGAAACCGGCGATGCGCTGCCGCAGGACTTGCTGGAAAAAATGCTCGCCGCGAAGAACTTTCAGTCCGGACTGATGATGGTTCGCCAGCTGGAATTCTCGCTGTTCGACTTCGAACTGCACGCCACCCATGGCGACGGTCGCAGTGTGCTGCAAGTGCTTGAGGGCATTCGCGATGAAGTGTCGGTGATGCGTCCGCCGGCCTATAACCGCTTCCCCAACAGCTTCGCGCACATCTTTGCCGGCGGTTACGCGGCGGGTTACTACAGCTATAAGTGGGCTGAAGTGTTGTCGGCCGATGCGTTCTCGAAGTTCGAGGAAGAAGGGGTGTTCAACTCCGACACCGGTCGCGCGTTCCGCGAAGCGATTCTGGCGCGCGGCGGCTCACAGGAGCCGATGGTGCTGTTCGTCGACTTCCGCGGACGTGAGCCGACGATTGACGCACTCTTGCGCCATTCAGGCTTGAGTGAGGGAGCGGCACTATGACTGAGGCACCGGTAACGATCACCAAAAGACGCTTTATTGCCGGGGCTGTCTGCCCGGCGTGCAGCGAGCCTGACAAGTTGATGATGTGGAGCGAGAACGACGTCCCTCATCGCGAATGTGTGGGCTGCGGTTACTCCGACACCCTCAACGAGCAGGGGCTGTCCGTGCCCAAAGAACTCGGCACGCGGGTCAACAAACCAGTGGTAAAAGCGGCCGATCCAAAGGTGCAGGGCGTGCAGTTTTTCCCTAATCCCAAGCTGAAAAAGCCGGTTGATCCAAGCTAGATCGCTGGTTTCCCCCTGCAGGAGATGCCATCCCATCGTCGACGCCGCGCTATCGACGACGGGGCGGGGCCTCCTGCAGGTATTTCCCCGATATCCCCTCCAAAACATAACCGCTCGCCAGAGACGGGAATGGTCTTTTTTCGCCTAAACGAACGGTTATTTCGAATCTGATACCGATTTCATTTGTCGGAATGATCTGATTTTTGATGCTGAAACGATTTTTCTTATTGTTAGCCTGCTACCATTTGTAACTAAAGCTTGCCGGCGTGTTCTGTAATCAAAGTCGTGACACCTTGTCTGTGCGACCCAACAGCCCCGAAAAGACTGGCCGTCCAAGAGCGGCTCCTTAACCGTGATCGCAAGATGAGGTCTCCCATGTCTGAGCAAGACAATCCGCGGCGTGAGTTTCTGCGCAAAACCCTGACGTTGATCCCCGTGGTGACGGTTGCCAGTGCTGGTTTCGGTCTGGGCAGTAGCGTCGTGTTGGCCCAACCACCGGTCGTGACCACCGCCACACCGCCACCCGAAGCCCCTGCCAGTCATGGGGTGTACGAGCCGAATTATTTCACGGCTGAAGAATGGGCCTTCATCAACGCGGCGGTCGCGCGCCTGATTCCGGATGACGAACAAGGTCCTGGCGCCCTGGAAGCCGGTGCGCCGGAATACATTGATCGGCAGATGAACACGCCGTATGCCAGCGGTGCACTGTGGTTCATGCAAGGGCCTTTCGTGGCCGACGCGCCGAAGGAAATGGGTTGGCAGAGCAAGCTGGTGCCCAAGGACATCTACCGTCTGGGCATCGCTGACTGCGACATCTGGTGCAAACAGCAATACGGCAAGGTCTTCGCCGAGTTGAGCCCGTCTGCGCAGGACGAGGCACTCAAGCAGCTGGAAGCAGGCAAGGCGACGTTCGACAGCGTGCCGCCGAGTCTGTTTTTCAATCTGTTGCTGCAAAACACCAAGGAGGGTTTTTTCTGCGACCCGATCCACGGTGGCAATAAGGGCCTGGTTGGCTGGACCATGGTCGGTTTCCCAGGCGCTCGCGCCGATTTCATGGATTGGGTCGAACGCAACGAGCCCTACCCGTTCCCGGCAGTGTCTATTCGCGGCGAGAGGGCTTGAGCATGGCAACCATCATGAAGAAGGTCGATGCAGTGATCATCGGCTTTGGTTGGACCGGCGCAATCATGGCCAAGGAACTCACCGAGGCCGGGCTCAATGTGCTCGCCCTTGAACGCGGACCGATGCAAGACACCTACCCGGACGGTAACTATCCTCAGGTAATCGACGAACTGACCTACAGCGTGCGCAAAAAGCTGTTTCAGGACATCTCCAAGGAAACCGTGACCATCCGTCACAGCGTCAATGACGTGGCCCTGCCTAACCGCCAACTCGGTGCGTTTCTGCCCGGCAATGGTGTGGGCGGCGCGGGTTTGCATTGGTCCGGCGTGCATTTTCGGGTCGACCCAATCGAGCTTCGCATGCGCAGTCATTACGAAGAGCGCTATGGCAAAAGCTTTATCCCCAAGGACATGACCATTCAGGATTTCGGCGTCAGCTATGAAGAGCTGGAGCCGCACTTCGACTTCGCCGAGAAAGTCTTCGGCACCTCCGGTCAGGCGTGGACGGTCAAGGGCGAGAATGTCGGCCAGGGCAAAGGTGGCAATCCATATGCGCCCGATCGCTCCGATCATTTCCCCCTGGTGCCGCAGAAAAGAACCTACTCCGCGCAGCTGTTTCATACAGCTGCCGGCGTCGCGGGCTACAAGCCGTATGACCTGCCCTCGGCCAATACCTCAGGGCCTTACACCAACCCTTATGGCGCGCAGATGGGGCCGTGCAATTTCTGCGGATTTTGCAGCGGGTACGTGTGCTACATGTATTCCAAAGCCTCACCCAACGTGAATATTCTGCCCGCGCTCAAACAGACCCCGACGTTCGAGCTACGGCCCAATTCCCATGTACTGCGAATCAACCTCGACAGCAGCAAAACCAAGGCCACCGGCGTGACTTACGTCGATGCGCAGGGCCGGGAAATCGAGCAGCCGGCCGATCTGGTGATCCTCGGTGCGTTCCAGTTTAATAACGTACGCATGCTCCTGCTTTCCGGGATTGGTAAGCCTTACGACCCGAAAACCGGAGAAGGCGTGGTCGGCAAAAACTTCGCCTACCAGAACATGGCAACCATCAAGGCGTTCTTCGACAAAGACGTGTACACCAACAACTTCATCGGTGCGGGTGGCGCGGGCGTTGCGATTGATGACTTCAACGCGGACAACTTCGATCACGGGCCGCACGGTTTCGTCGGGGGCTCACCGATGTGGGTCAACCAGGCGGGCAGCCGGCCAATCGCCGGTACGTCCAACCCTCCGGGTACGCCGGCCTGGGGCAGCGCCTGGAAGCGCACCACCGCCGATTTTTATTCGCATCAGGTGTCGATGGACGCTCACGGTGCGCATCAGTCCTACCGGGGTAACTACCTGGATCTCGATCCGACCTACCACGATGCCTACGGCCAGCCTTTATTGCGCATGACCTTCGACTGGCAGGAAAACGACATCAAGATGAACCAGTTCATGGTCTCGAAACTGAGCAAAATTGCCGAAGCCATGAACCCCAAAGCCATCGCCGTGTTGGGCAAAAAAGTGGGCGAGCACTTCAACACAGCTGCCTACCAGACCACCCACCTGAACGGCGGCGCGATCATGGGCACCGACCCGAAAACCAGTGTGATCAATCGCTACCTGCAGAGCTGGGACGTGCATAACGTTTTCGTCCCGGGGGCGTCAGCTTTCCCACAAGGTCTTGGTTATAACCCGACAGGTCTGGTGGCTGCGCTGACCTACTGGTCGGCCAAGGCAATTCGCGAGCAGTACCTGAAAAACCCAGGCCCGCTGGTTCAGGCATAAGGAGCGATGATCATGAAAAATCTGCTTATCGCGACCTTGGCCCTGTGTTTTGGTGCCCCTGCTTTCGCTGTTGATAACCCGGACTCGGGGTTAATCAAACAGGGCGAATACCTGGCGCGTGCCGGTGACTGCGTGGCCTGCCACACCGCGAAGGATGGCAAGCCATTCGCCGGTGGGCTGCCTATGGAAACGCCCATTGGCACGATTTACTCGACCAACATCACCCCGGACAAGACCGGCATAGCCGCCTACAGCTTCGAGGACTTTGACAACGCTGTGCGTCAGGGTGTCGCCAAAAGCGGCAGCACCTTGTACCCCGCCATGCCCTATCCATCGTATGCGCGAGTGACCGAAGCCGACATGCAAGCGTTGTACGCGTACTTCATGAAAGGTGTAGAGCCCGTCGTTCAGGACAACAAGGCCGTCGACATCCCCTGGCCATTGAGCATGCGCTGGCCGTTGACGGGCTGGCGCTGGATGTTCGCGCCGAAGGTCGAGGCCTATCGGGCACCAGTCGCGCAAGATGCAGTGGTCAGTCGTGGCGCGTACCTGGTTGAAGGCCTTGGCCATTGCGGCGCGTGCCACACACCGCGGGCCATCAGCATGCAGGAAAAAGCCTTGAGCGCGAATGAAGGCAGCGTATTCCTGTCCGGCAGCGCACCGCTTGAAGGCTGGATCGCCAAAAGCCTGCGTGGCGATCATAAAGATGGCCTGGGGAGCTGGTCCGAGGCGCAGCTGGTTCAGTTCCTCAAAACCGGCCGCAGCGACCGCAGCGCAGTGTTCGGTGGTATGACCGACGTGATCGTGCACAGCATGCAATACATGAGCGATGAAGATTTGACCGCCATCGCCCGTTACCTGAAAACCCTGCCTGCCAACAACCTTGACGATCAGCCCCATCAATACGATGAGCAGGTCGCCAAAGCGCTGTGGAAAGGCGATGACAGCAAAGCCGGCGCTGCGGTCTACATCGATAACTGCGCCGCCTGCCACCGCACCGATGGCCACGGCTATACCCGCGTGTTCCCGGCACTGGCAGGCAACCCGGTGTTGCAGTCCGAAGACGCGACCTCGTTGATTCACATCGTCCTCAAAGGCGGCACGCTGGCGGCGACCCATACCGCGCCGTCGACCTTCACCATGCCCGCCTACGCCTGGCGTCTGTCGGATCAGGAAGTGGCTGATGTGGTCAACTTCATCCGCAGCAGTTGGGGGAATCAGGCGGGAACGGTGAAGGCTGGGGATGTCGCAAGCATCCGCAAGGCCGGTTGATTAATGTGTGAGGGACCGCTCGCCCGGTGACGCTAGGCAAAAGGGTTGGTCGCGGATACTGTATGCATAGACAGTATCCGGAGAACCCTAATGCCCACTGCTCTGCCCCCGCGCGGACGCGGAACCGCGAGTAATCCACACAATCGCTTCGCGCCCAACCGTTCGGTCGCGGAGGATGACGGCTGGTATCAGGAAGTACCGCGGACCCAAGGCACCGAGGTGCGTAGCGAGACGGCGAAAACCATTATTACGCGCAACACCTCGCCGGACATTCCTTTCGACCGCTCCATCAATCCTTATCGCGGCTGTGAGCACGGTTGCATTTATTGTTATGCGCGGCCCAGCCACGCCTATTGGGACATGTCGCCTGGGCTGGATTTCGAGACCAAGCTGATCGCCAAGACCAACGCTGCTGCGGTGTTGGAGCAGCAACTGTCCAAGCCGGGCTACCGATGCGCGCCGATCACGTTGGGGTCCAATACCGATCCTTATCAGCCGATTGAGCGTGAATACAAAATCACCCGCGCGACCCTGGACGTGTTGTTGCGCTATCGTCATCCGGTGACGATCATCACCAAGGGGTCGTTGATTCTGCGTGACCTTGATCTGCTCGCCGAGTTGGCAAAGCAGCGGCTGGTGTCGGTGTTTATCAGCCTGACGACCCTTGATGATGAGCTCAAACGTATCCTTGAGCCTCGTGCGGCGGCGCCCAAGGCGCGGCTGAGGGCGATTCGGGTGATGCGTGAGGCGGGCATTCCCGTTGGCGTGTTGTGCGCGCCCATGATCCCGATGATCAACGACAGTGAGCTGGAAAGCTTGCTGGCTGAAGCCAAGGCGGCCGGTGCATTGAGCGCAAGCTACGTGATGCTGCGTTTACCGCTGGAGGTCGCCCCGTTGTTCGAGGAGTGGCTTCAGGCGCACTATCCACAGCGGGCAGCGCATGTCATGAGCCTGATTCGGCAGAGTCGCGGCGGCGAGGTGTATGACAGTCGTTTTGGCGTACGGATGCGCGGTGAAGGACCATTCGCCGATTTGCTGGCCCGGCGTTACAGTGTGGCGATCAAGCGGTTGGGCCTGAACCGGCGCGAAGGCTTTGATCTGGATTGCGACGCGTTTTGTCCGCCAGGGGGGCAGATGTCGTTGTTGTAGTGAGGCAGTCCCCATTGGCCCCGGGAACCTCGGCCTAGGGCGTTTTATTAAGTTTCAATTAAGCTTGGACGGCTACTGTCGACCCTGGAGTGACTGATCAGTCGCGCTCCAGGAGCAGCAGGAAAATCCACATCAATCCGTCAGAGAGAACCAGACATGAGTGACATGGATAAACAGCCTCCGGCTGCGTCGGCCAGCGCCTCGCCAGAGACGGAAAATGCCGAGGCAGCGCTTCAGCATATCGTTGACGGTTTTTTGCATTTTCGTCATGAGATCTTCCCGCAGCAGGAAGAACTCTTTAAGAAGCTCGCCACGGCTCAGCGTCCTCGGGCCATGTTCATCGCCTGCGCCGATTCACGCATCGTTCCCGAGCTGATCACCCAAAGCGCCCCCGGCGACCTGTTCGTTACCCGTAACGTCGGGAATGTCGTGCCGCCTTACGGTCAGATGAATGGCGGCGTTTCCACCGCCATTGAATACGCGGTCATCGCCTTGGGCGTGCAGCACATCATCATTTGCGGGCATTCCGATTGCGGCGCCATGCGCGCCGTCCTCAACCCTCAAACTCTGGAGAAAATGCCCACGGTCAAGGCATGGCTGCGGCATGCCGAAGTCGCCAAGACGGTGGTCGAAGACAACTGTCATTGCGCCAATGAACAGGAAAGCATGCACGTGTTGACCCAGGAAAACGTCATCGCCCAGTTGCAGCATTTGCGCACGCACCCTTCGGTAGCGTCGAAGATGGCCAGTGGTCACTTGTTCATCCACGGTTGGGTCTACAGCATCGAGACCAGCGAAATCCTGGCTTACGATGCCTCGCAAGACCGGTTTCTGCCGCTCGACGGCACCCATCCGATACCGGTGGCAACACCCAGAGCGCGGTTTTAGACGCTCGCGTCTGATTCACAGCTGACTTTCATAAAATCCTTCTTGGGCCTTTAACGGCAGTGCTTTCTATGCGCTGGCGGGCCTTGTTACGTCTGAAGAATCCCGGAGAGTCGTCATGGGTACTGCAGAACTGAAATCCGTTTTGCCTCGGGAGCTATTGGCTTCCGTGGTGGTGTTCCTCGTCGCCCTGCCCTTGTGCATGGGTATTGCCATTGCCTCGGGCATGCCGCCTGCCAAAGGGCTGATCACGGGCATTATCGGTGGTCTGGTGGTGGGTTGGCTGGCCGGCTCGCCGTTGCAGGTCAGCGGTCCGGCCGCCGGTTTGGCGGTCCTGGTCTTTGAAGTGGTGCGCGAACACGGGATGGCGATGTTGGGGCCGATCCTGCTTCTGGCGGGTCTGCTGCAGGTTTTGGCGGGGCGCTTCAAGCTTGGCTGCTGGTTTCGGGTCACCGCGCCTGCGGTGGTCTACGGCATGCTCGCCGGGATTGGCGTGCTGATCGTCCTGTCTCAAGTGCATGTGATGTTTGATGGCGGACCCAAACCGTCCGGGCTGGATAACCTGATCGGGTTCCCCGCGACCCTGATCCAGGCTATCGGACCGGGCACCGGCTTACAGGCCGGGATGCTTGGGCTGGGTACGATTGTGGTGATGTGGCTGTGGGACAAATGGCGACCAACGGCGTTGCGCTTTGTACCAGGGGCGTTGCTGGGTGTCGGTCTTGCCACCGTTGTCAGCCTGGCGTTCGCCCTGCAAATCAAGCGCGTCGAGGTGCCGGCCAATCTTGCTGAGGCCATTGACTGGTTGCGCCCCGCCGACCTGCTGAGTCTGGCGGATCCGGGTATTTTGATCGCGGCCTTCGCGGTGGCATTTATCGCCAGTGCCGAGACGTTGTTGTCCGCCGCTGCGGTGGATCGCATGCACAATGGCCCGCGTTCGGATTTCGACCGGGAACTGACCGCCCAAGGAGTGGGCAACATGCTCTGCGGTTTGCTCGGTGCCCTGCCGATGACCGGGGTCATTGTGCGCAGCTCGGCCAACGTCCAGGCCGGTGCTCGTACACGGCTGTCAGCGGTTTTTCACGGCGTCTGGTTATTGGCCTTCGTGTTGCTGCTGTCCAGTGTGCTGCAAAGCATTCCGGTCGCCAGCCTGGCGGGCGTTCTGGTCTATACCGGGTTGAAACTGGTCGACCTCAAGGCCTTTCGCGGGCTGGGTCGCTATGGCCGGATGCCGATGTTCACCTACGCCGCAACTGCAGTGGCGATCATCTTTACGGATCTGTTGACCGGAGTGTTGATCGGTTTCGGTATGACCTTGGCCAAACTGGCCTGGAAAGCATCGCGTTTGAAGGTCAGTCTGGTTGATCTCGAAGCCGAGGGGGAAATGGAGTTGCGATTGATGGGCGCTGCGACCTTTCTCAAAGTCCCGATGTTGACCCGGATTCTGGGGACCGTTCCGCACGGCAGCACGGTGCATGTGCCGCTCAATAACCTGAGTTATATCGACCACTCGTGTCTTGAGCTGCTTGAAGAGTGGGGACGCGCCAATGCGGCCACAGGCTCGCGGTTGATCATCGAGCCTCGTGGCCTTAAGCGTCGACTGGAGGGGAGATTGCGCACAACGGCAGGCCTTGGTTCGGCCTGAGTCGTGCGCGGTGTGGCGGTGCGCTGCAAGCCGTGGTGTCAGACGGCGCGGGTTTGCTCTAGATCAAGCCCGACGCCCAGCTGGCGCGACAGACACGGCCAGCGCTTCCATGCGGCTTCGGTGTCCGGGCTGATCAGGCGGTCGCGATAGGCTTCGACGGAATCGAGCGCGAAGCTTTCATCGTCGAGCATTTCGTCTACGGCATGATGGACCGCTTCGTCCAGTTGATTGGCGAACGCTTCGCCAATCAACTGGTGGGCAATCACGCTGGCCACGGTGGTATTCGATGGAATCAGCGGTTGGCCGAAGTGCTTGATGTAGAGGTCATTCACTTCTTCGACCAGACGATGGGCCAGATAGGCTTCATCCAGCAGGCTGTCCAGACCCTCGTGGCCGTCCATGATTGTCGGCGGCTGAAGAAAAAAGTGTTCGGCGATCTTCAATACGGGTTTGATTTGATCCTCGATACCGGCTTCGAGCGCGACCTCGTGGGCGGCGTCGAGCAAGTCCGGAACCAACTCGATATAAGCTGCAACAAAACGTGTCAGAACACCCTTTGCGTCCAGTTCAGGCAGGTGAATGGCAGGGTGAAGGTGTGGCAATTGAGTTTCCAGCTGACGTGACAATTGGCCGGTTTCGGCCTCGTGTTGATGTGCACGTTGAATCTGCTCGCGCAAAGCGGCGGTGTTCATGAAGGCTCCTGAAAGCAGTGAAGCAGGATTGAAAAGAAAACGAAGTCATACGGTAGCGTGCTTATAAAATTTTATAAGACGCATTTGTCATAACAAATTCACATTTATGTGAATGAGATCTAAGGCGTGTCCAATTGCGTTACACATTTCGCGCCCGATATAGCCCCGAATCGACAATTTAGCCAGCTAACTAGTTTCGCCACATCGCATTGCGAGGTCTGAGTCGCTGTCTATACTCGGGGCTGAAGGAAGATTAGCTGGTGACGCCCGACTGCATTTGCAGCCCTGGCCCCGACCGCCAAGTCCCCATTCTTGGCCGTCGCTCCCTTGGCCGCAGGTGAAAGCCGGCGGGATAACAAGAACGATAAGGGGAACCCGCAATGATGCGACATCCACATGTCTGGATGGGCCTCCTGTTGTGGTCGGTATTCAGCCAGGCACAAGCCGCCTGGACCACGAATATGGCGCCGGGAGCGACTGTAGTCAGTCACGAAGTATTCGACCTGCACATGACCATCTTCTGGATCTGTGTGGTGATCGGCGTTGTGGTATTTGGCGCCATGTTCTGGTCGATGATCGTCCACCGTCGCTCCACCGGTCAGGTGGCAGCCAAGTTTCATGAGAGCACGACCGTCGAAATTCTCTGGACGATTGTGCCCCTCCTGATCCTTATCGTAATGGCCATTCCGGCGACCAGAACCCTGATCAAGATGTACGACACCAGTGAGTCGGCGCTTGATATTCAGATCACCGGTTATCAGTGGAAATGGCATTACAAATACCTGGGGCAAGACGTCGAGTTCTTCAGCAACCTGGCGACCCCGGCGGCTCAGATTCATAACAAAGAAGCCAAGGGCGAAAATTACCTGCTGGAAGTCGACGAACCGTTGGTGGTCCCGGTGGGTGTGAAAATACGCTTTTTGGTGACCGCAGCCGATGTTATCCACTCCTGGTGGGTGCCGGCCTTTGCGGTTAAACGCGATGCCATTCCGGGGTTCGTCAACGAAGCCTGGACCCGCGTCGATACGCCTGGCATCTATCGCGGTCAGTGCTCTGAACTGTGCGGCAAGGACCACGGTTTCATGCCCATTGTGGTCGAGGCCAAGTCCCAGGCCGATTTTGATACCTGGCTGGCGGGACGCAAAGCCGAGACGGTCAAACTAAAAGAACTGACCAGCAAAGACTGGACACTGGATGAGCTGGTCGCCCGCGGCGACAAGGTCTACCACAC
The DNA here is from genome assembly GCF_052976945.1 of Pseudomonas sp. GG8. NCBI lineage: Bacteria > Pseudomonadati > Pseudomonadota > Gammaproteobacteria > Pseudomonadales > Pseudomonadaceae > Pseudomonas > Pseudomonas sp. GG8. The sequence continues at coordinate 5,112,132 of NZ_JBRIIP010000001.1, read as the reverse complement.
CACCTGCGTGGCGTGTCACCAGGCCGAGGGTCAGGGTTTGCCACCGATGTTCCCGGCGCTGAAAGGCTCGAAGGTGGCCACCGGGCCTAAGGCAGACCACTTGAGCACGGTCTTCCATGGTCGGCCAGGCACGGCCATGGCGGCGTTCGGCAAACAGCTTTCCGAGGTCGATATCGCGGCGGTGGTGACCTACGAGCGTAATGCATGGGGTAACAGCAAAGGCGACATGGTCACCCCCAAAGACGTGCTGGCTCTGAAACAGGCGGACAGCAAATGATCCCTTCAATTGCCTATTCCTCTCGTTTCGCCCTGGCGTGCTTCGCTCCCCGTTTTGCAGGAGACAGGACATGAGTGCAGTGATCGATGACCATGGCCACGCCGGCCATGATGACCACGCTCACGGCCCCGCAAAAGGCCTGATGCGTTGGGTGCTGACGACTAACCACAAAGACATTGGCACTCTGTACCTGTGGTTCAGCTTCTGCATGTTTTTACTGGGCGGCTCTTTCGCCATGGTGATTCGTGCCGAGCTGTTCCAGCCGGGTCTGCAAATCGTCGAGCCGGCCTTCTTCAACCAGATGACCACCATGCACGGGCTGGTGATGGTGTTCGGTGCAGTGATGCCCGCGTTCGTCGGCCTCGCCAACTGGATGGTCCCGTTGATGATCGGCGCACCGGACATGGCCCTGCCGAGGATGAACAACTTCAGTTTCTGGTTGCTCCCGGCTGCGTTCCTGTTGCTGGTGTCGACGCTGTTCATGCCGGGTGGTGGGCCGAACTTCGGCTGGACCTTCTACGCCCCGCTGTCGACCACCTACGCGCCGGAAAGCGTGACCTTCTTCATCTTCGCCATCCACTTGATGGGCATCAGCTCGATCATGGGCGCGATCAACGTGATCGCGACCATTCTCAACCTGCGTGCGCCCGGCATGACCTTGATGAAAATGCCGCTGTTCGTCTGGACCTGGCTGATCACGGCCTTCCTGTTGATTGCGGTGATGCCGGTGCTGGCAGGTTGCGTGACCATGATGTTGATGGACATCCACTTCGGCACCAGCTTCTTCAGTGCGGCGGGCGGCGGTGACCCGGTGTTGTTCCAGCACGTGTTCTGGTTCTTCGGGCACCCTGAGGTGTACATCATGATCCTGCCGGCATTCGGCGCGGTCAGCTCGATCATCCCGACCTTCTCGCGCAAACCGCTGTTTGGCTACACGTCGATGGTTTATGCCACGGCGAGTATCGCCTTCCTGTCGTTCATCGTCTGGGCCCACCACATGTTCGTGGTCGGTATCCCGCTGGTGGGCGAGTTGTTCTTCATGTATGCCACCCTGCTGATCGCCGTGCCCACCGGGGTCAAGGTGTTCAACTGGGTCAGTACCATGTGGCAGGGGTCGCTGACCTTCGAGACACCGATGCTGTTCGCGGTGGCGTTCGTGATCCTATTTACCATTGGCGGTTTCTCCGGGCTCATGCTGGCGATAGCCCCGGCGGACTTCCAGTATCAGGACACCTACTTCGTGGTCGCGCATTTCCACTATGTACTGGTGCCGGGTGCGATCTTCGGGATCTTCGCGTCGGCCTATTACTGGCTGCCGAAATGGACCGGGCACATGTATGACGAAACCCTCGGCAAGCTGCATTTCTGGTTGTCGTTCGTGGGCATGAACATGGCCTTCTTCCCGATGCACTTCCTTGGTTTGGCGGGCATGCCGCGCCGGATTCCGGACTACAACCTGCAGTTCGCCAACTTCAACATGGTGTCGTCCATCGGTGCCTTCACCTTTGGCGCGACGCAGCTTTTCTTCCTGTTCATCGTGATCAAAACCATTCGTGGTGGTCCGCCAGCACCGGCCAAACCGTGGGACGGCGCTGAGGGCCTGGAGTGGAGTATTCCTTCGCCTGCGCCCTATCACACCTTCACGACACCTCCGGAAGTGAAATGACATGAGCGAAGCGCGCTCGATCAAACGCCTGGTGATCCGCCTGTTATTGCTGGTGGTCGTGATGTTCGCCTTCGGTTTTGCTTTGGTGCCGCTGTACGACGTGATGTGCAAAACGCTCGGTATCAACGGCAAGACCGGCGATAAATATGAAGGGTCGCAGGTCGTTGATCTGAATCGTCAGGTGCGGGTGCAGTTTGTCTCGAGCAACAACGTCGACATGGTTTGGGACTTCTACCCCAAGGCGGAGGAACTGATTGTGCATCCCGGTGCGGTCAACGAGATGCTGTTCGTGGCCCATAACCCGACCAACAAGCCGATGACGGCGCAGGCTGTCCCCAGCATTTCGCCGGGCGACGTCGCGGTTTACTTCCACAAGACCGAATGCTTTTGCTTCACCCAGCAAGTGCTGCAGCCGGGGGAACGCATTGAAATGCCGGTGCGATTCATCGTTGATCGCGACCTGCCCAAGAGCCAGAAAGAACTGACGCTCGCTTACACGCTGTTCGATATCACCGCTCGCCAACCACCGGCTGCAAAAGTGGCAAGCAATGGCGGTTAGGACCTGGATTCATCCAGGGCGCCCGATAAGGAGAACAATAAGATGGCAATTTACGAGCATTACTACGTTCCCGCGCAAAGCAAATGGCCGATCATCGCCACGGTTGGCATGTTCGTCACGATGTTCGGCCTGGGCACTTGGTTCAACGACATGAAGGCAGGACGGCCTGATTCCCACGGGCCACTGATCTTTTTCGTCGGCGGCCTGCTACTGGCCTACATGCTGTTTGGCTGGTTCGGTGCCGTGATCAAGGAAGGCCGCAGCGGTCTGTACAGTGCGCAGATGGATCGCTCGTTCCGCTGGGGTATGAGCTGGTTCATTTTTTCTGAAGTGATGTTCTTTATCGCCTTCTTTGGTGCCCTGTTTTACGTGCGCAACCTGTCGGGTCCCTGGCTGGGCGGTGAGGGCTCCAAGGGCATCTCACACATGCTCTGGCCTAATTTCCAGTACGCCTGGCCGCTGATGAATACCCCTGATCCAAAACTTTTCCCGGGTCCTAAAGAGATCATCAATCCGTGGCATTTGCCGCTGATCAACACCCTTTTGCTGGTCAGCTCCAGTGTCACGGTCACCATCGCTCACCATGCGTTGAAAAAAGGCCATCGCGGCGCCCTGAAAATCTGGCTGGCACTGACGGTCTTGTTGGGGCTGGGTTTTCTGGCGTTGCAGGCTACCGAATACATCGAGGCCTATCACGAGCTGGGGCTGACCCTCGGCTCAGGCATTTATGGCGCAACCTTCTTCATGCTCACCGGGTTTCACGGGGCCCACGTCACCATTGGCACGATCATTCTGTTTGTGATGTTGATGCGGGTGATGCGCGGGCACTTTGATGCCGAGCATCAATTCGGCTTCGAGGCGGCGAGTTGGTATTGGCACTTTGTCGACGTGGTGTGGATCGGCCTGTTTGTCTTTGTCTACGTCTTGTAGAGGCAAGGCTTACCAGCTGACGTGAGAGACCAATTGACCACTGTAGAAGCCCCACGCAATCAGGATGACGGTGATGGCGGTCAGGCTGACACGCACGGTCAGGGCCCTTACCACTCGGGTGGAACCGCTGTCGTCTTTGACTAGAAAGAACAGGCCGCTGAATAGACTGATCATCGTGGCAATAAGCAGTAGAACAATCGCCGCTTTGAGCATGATGAAACTCCATGACGTTGGGGGAGGTATAGGCGATGTATTGCAGTATAGCTACCCACAATGGGGGCATGTCATGAAGCGCTTCCAACCTGGCCGGGCACCGACAGTGGTGGTGTTTCTGTTACTGCCGCTGCTGATTTTTCTCGGCTTCTGGCAGCTTGATCGAGGCGAGGAAAAACGCGTATTGCTGACCCATTACGCCGAGCGCCGCGCGGCTGAACCGATGCCGGGCACCCACCTCGAACAAACAGTCGACCCCGCCTATCGTCGCGTGCAGTTGCGCGGCCAGTTCGACGCCGAACACACCCTGCTCCTGGACAACAGCACCCGTGGCGGCAGGCCCGGTGTCGAGTTGATCCAACCGTTTCACGATCAGGCCAGCGGGTTGTGGCTGCTGGTCAATCGTGGCTGGCTGCCTTGGCCGGAACGTCGCACGCCGCCGGTATTCAACACCCCCAGCCAAGTCTTGAACCTCAACGCCTGGGTGTATGTGCCGTCTGGCGCCACCTTCCAATTAGCGCCCGACCCTGTGGGTGCCCCATGGCCGCGTTTGGTCACGGCGGTGGATCCGACAACGCTCTGGCCCGAACTGGGACGCCAGGGGTATGCCGATGAATTGCGGCTTGAGCCGGGCGTTGCTGCGTATCAACTCGATTGGCAGGTGGTGGCGATGGGCCCGGAAAAACACCTCGGTTACGCCGTTCAGTGGTTCGCCATGGCGGCGGCGCTGTTCGGCCTTTATCTGTACCTCGGATTACACAACGCCAAGGAGAAAAACCATGGGAGCGGCCATGAATCCACTCAACATGTCTGAAACACGCGCGCCGCAGGGTCGCCGCAAGGGACGTTTGCAACTGATTCTGGTGTTGCTGGTGGCCCTCGGCCCGATCCTTCTGGCGACCGGCATGTACAAGTTGCAGTTCTGGGTGCCGGACGGCCGCAGCTACCACGGCGAGCTGATCGGTAACGGGCAAGGTCGCGCCGACCTCGGGGTGCCGGCCGACGAGCCCCGTTGGCAACTGCTGGTCAGTGCGCCGCAGGGCTGTGCGGCAGATTGCCAACAGCTGGTCTATCTGGCGCGGCAGGTCCAGATCGGTCTTGGCCGTGATGCGACTCGCGCCAGCCATGCGCTGGCTACCGCACAACCGCTGGAGGCCAATTACTCGGCGAAGCTGACGCGCGAATACCCGCAGTTGCAGCGCTATCCGCTGGATCTATCGCGGTACAACACCCTTGCACCCGGCGTTGAAGCGCCACACCTCTGGATCGTCGATCCCCACGGCAACCTGGTGCTGCGTTACGACGCCAAGGTCGACGGCAAGGACCTGCTCAACGATCTACGCCAACTGTTGAAACTGTCGAACATCGGATAGGGCATCGTCATGGCCAGACCTGGATTTCGCCTCGCTTTGTTTGCCACGCTGCTTGCGCTGGTTGTGGTGTTGCTCGGTGCCTACACCCGGCTGACCCACGCAGGGTTGGGATGTCCGGACTGGCCTGGCTGTTACGGTTTTATCAGTGTGCCCAACGGCGAGACGCAACTGGCGCATGCCGAATTGCACTTTCCCGAGGCACCGGTAGAAGCCCGCAAGGGCTGGAACGAGATGGTCCACCGTTACTTCGCGGGCACGCTGGCGCTGATGATCATGGCGCTGGCGGCCCAGGCCGTGCGTCGTCGCCATAACGGTGGGCAGCCGCTGAAATTGCCGCTGCTGATGCTCTGCGTGGTCATCGCTCAGGCCGCGTTTGGCATGTGGACGGTGACCCTCAAGCTATGGCCGCAGGTGGTTACGGCGCATTTACTCGGCGGCGTCGCGACCTTGAGCCTGCTGTTTTTGCTGACGCTGCGTTTGTCCGGGGCCTTTGCACCCTTGCCGCAGCTACCTTCTCGATTACGCCTTCTGGCGGCGTTGGGGTTGGTGCTGGTGATTGGGCAAATCGCCCTCGGCGGCTGGGTCAGCTCCAACTATGCCGCAGTGGCCTGTATCGACTTGCCCACCTGTCATGGCGAATGGTGGCCCAAAGCAGACTTCGCCAATGGCTTTCACCTCACGCAGCACATAGGCCCGAACTATCTGGGGGGGCAACTGGACAGTGATGCCCGCACCGCGATCCACCTGACGCATCGCGTCGGCGCAGTCGTGGTGACCTTGGTACTGCTGGCGCTGGCCTGGCAACTGCAGCGAGCCGGGCTCAAAGGCATGGCTTCTCTGGTTTTGCTGGCCCTGGCGGCTCAGGTGGGATTGGGTATCAGCAACGTGATTTTTCATCTGCCGCTGCCGATTGCCGTGGCCCATAACGCTGGTGGTGCGGCCTTGATGTTGACCCTGACCCTGGTGAATTACCGCACACGCTCAGCCCTTGGTTGGGCGACCAAGACGAAACGCCGACACCGCTTTGAAGTGCAAGGATCGGCTCACGGGCAGCTTCAACCCGGCAAATAACCTGGCACAGAATAATAACGAGAAGGAGAGACGCCATGGCTACTCTAATCAGCGAGCGACACAGCCAGGCCATTTGGCGTGACTACCTCGAACTGACCAAGCCCAAAGTGTTGGTGCTGATGCTGATCACCTCACTGGTCGGCATGTTCCTCGCCACACGCGCTGGAGTGCCTTGGACGGTACTGGTGTTTGGCAACATGGGGATCGCTTTTTGCGCGGGCGGCGCGGCGGTGGTCAATCACGTGGTGGATCGACGCATTGATGCCGTGATGGCACGCACCCACAAGCGACCAATCGCTGAAGGACGCGTGTCACCTGCGTCGGCCATGACCTTTGCCTTGCTGCTGGCGGTGGCCGGGCAAGCCTTGCTGTTGGCGTTCACCAACCCGCTCACGGCGTGGCTGACGCTGGCCTCGTTGCTCGGCTATGCAGTGATTTACACCGGCTTTTTGAAGCGCGCCACACCGCAGAATATTGTGATCGGCGGCCTGGCCGGGGCCGCGCCGCCGCTGCTGGGTTGGGTTGCCATCACCGGGCATGTCAGCGCCGAACCGCTGCTGCTGGTGCTGATCATCTTCGCCTGGACCCCGCCGCACTTCTGGGCGCTGGCGATCCATCGCAAAGAGGAATACGCCAAGGCAGACATCCCGATGCTGCCCGTCACCCACGGCGAGCATTACACCAAGGTGCATATTCTGCTGTACACCTTCGTCCTGCTCGCGGTCAGCCTCATGCCCTACGTGATTCACATGAGCGGCATGCTGTACCTGCTGTGTGCCCTGGGGCTGGGTGCGCGCTTTCTGCAATGGGCCTGGGTGCTGTACCGTGGCAGTAAGCCGCACGCGGCGATCAACACCTTCAAGTACTCTATTTACTACTTGTTCCTGCTGTTTATCGCGCTGCTTGTCGACCACTACTTATTGTTGAATCTATGACTCGAGTTCAGAAAACCGTTTTTATTCTGGTCGCCCTGGTGGCGTTGGTCCTGGGCCTTACCGTCAACAAGGTGCTGTCTGGCAGAGGACAGGGCGATCCGACGGCGCTGATTGATGCAGGCATCATCCTGCTACCTACCAGCCGCAGTCTGCCTGACGTGAAGATGACCAATCAGGATGGCAAGCCGGTCGTCATGAATGAGTTGAAGGGTAAATGGACGATGCTGTTTTTCGGCTATACCTTTTGCCCGGATATCTGCCCAACCACGCTCGCCCAGCTGCGCCAGATCAAAAGCGAATTACCCAAGGACGTTGTGGGCAAGCTGCAAATCGTATTGGTCAGCGTCGACCCCAATCGCGATACACCGCAGCAGCTCAAGCAATACCTGGGCTACTTCGACCCCGAGTTCCAGGGCGTGACCGCGCCCGTCGACGACATCCAGAAACTCGCCAACGCCGTGAGCATTCCATTCATCCCTGCCGACACCAGTAAGCCCAACTACACCGTCGACCACAGCGGCAACCTCGCCCTGCTTGGTCCGGACGGCACCCAGCGCGGGTTTATCCGGTCGCCGCTGAATAACCAGAAAATGATCGCGCAATTGCCGGGGTTGTTGGTCCGGGAGTAACCGGACGCTGATGGCCGTTTCGCGAATGAAGGCGACATCACTTGGCAAACAACTGGCCAATGTCTTTGAAGGCTTTGAACTCCAGCGCATTGCCACACGGGTCGAGCAGGAACATGGTCGCCTGCTCGCCCACCTGGCCCTTGAAGCGAATGTATGGCTCGATAACGAACGCGGTTTCCCGGGATTGGAGTCGATCGGCCAGCGCTTCCCATTGATCCCATTCCAGCACCACGCCGAAATGCGGCACGGGCACATCATGGCCGTCCACCGGATTGCTCAGGGCTTGCTCCTGCGACGTGCTTTTTGCTTGGTGGTGAATCACCAACTGGTGGCCGAAGAAATTGAAGTCGACCCAATGCTCGCTGCTGCGGCCTTCGCTGCAACCGAATACATCGCCGTAGAAATGCCGGGCAGCCGCCAGGTCATAGACCGGTACCGCCAAGTGGAAGGGGGGCAGCGCCATGACAAGCATCCTCGTTCAGGGAGTGAAAGTGTCCTGAGTCTAGGCTAATGGCGCGTGGGGGTGTTTGATCAGAATGCCGGAACGATTGCACCCTGGTATTTTTCCAGCATGAATTGCTTCAGTTCCGGGCTGTGCAAGGCGACGACCAGTTTTTGCATGGCAATCGAGTCTCTGTTTTCCGGACGTGCTACGAGGATGTTCACGTAAGGCGAGTCGCTGCCTTCGATGAGCAACGCGTCTTTGGCAGGGTCCAGTTTGACGCTCATCGCGTAGTTGGTGTTGAGCAGCGTCAGGTCAACCTGGGTAACCACGCGCGGCAGTGTGGCCGCTTCCAGCTCGCGGAATTTCAGGTTTTTCGGGTTCTCGGCGATGTCTTGAGGCTTTGACAAGATGTTGCCCGGATCTTTAAGCGTGATCAGCCCGGCTTTGGTCAGCAACAGCAAGGCTCGACCTTCGTTGGCGGGTTCGTTGGGCAAGGCGATGTTGGCGCCATCGGGCAGGTCGTCGATCTTTTTTAGTAGGCCGTTCGAGTAAGCGCCCATGGGCTCGACGTGAACCTTGGTCACGGCAATCAGGTCGGTGCCGTTGCTTTTGTTGAACTCATTCAGGGCCGGCTGATGCTGGAAGAAGTTCGCGTCGAGGCTTTTATCCGCGAGCAGCGCATTGGGCTGGATGTAGTCGCTGAATACCTTGATTTGCAGGTCGATCCCTTCCTTGGCCAGCATCGGCTTGATGAACTCAAGAACCTCCGCATGGGGCACAGCCGAGGCGCCGACGGTCAAAGTTTCATCGGCGTGCGCGCCCAGAGCAACAACTGCAGCCAATGCGGCGAGTAGCTTTTTCATGCACCAACTCCGTTGAAACGGCCGCCTGCTGACGGGACGGCTCTGGCCGGTCGGGCCTTGGCGGATCGGCGACCCGCCATTGTGTTTAGCGATTGCTGTTATCGGTGGGTGAAGTGCGTCACCAGCTTGTCGCCGATGGTTTGCAGGATCTGTACCAGCACCAATAACAATACGACCGTGACAAACATCACATCGTTCTGGAAGCGTTGATAACCATAGCGAATAGCCAGGTCGCCCAGACCTCCGGCACCGACTGCACCGGCCATCGCGGTGAACGACACCAGTGCGATAGCCGTGACGGTTATGGCCGCCAGAATGCCGGGCCGCGCTTCTGGCAACAGTGCCTTGATGATGATTTGCCGAGTGGTGGCACCCATGGCCTGGGTCGCTTCGATGATGCCGCGATCCACTTCCCTCAATGCGGTCTCGACCAGGCGAGCGAAGAAGGGCGTGGCGCCCGCCACCAGTGGCGGCAAGGTGCCGAGGACCCCGAGCGATGTGCCGGTGATGATTTCGGTCAGTGGCATCATCACGATCAGCAAAATGATGAACGGCAACGCCCGCAGCAGGTTGACGATCAATGCCACGCCGGAATACAGACGGTCGTTCTCCAGTAACTGGCGCGGCGAGGTCAGGAACATCAACACGCCCAGCGGCAGCCCAAGGAGCACAGTAAAGGCCAGGGACACGCCGAGCATCACCAGGGTGTCGCCCGTGGCGATCCAGATTTCGTACCAGTCGACGTTGGAAAACAGGTGGGTCAGGGCATCCATCAACGCAGCACCTCCATGTGAACATCTGCGGCGGTGAAGCGGGCGAAGGCTGCTTCCATGTCGCCACCGGTAATGGCTAGGGTCAGTTGCCCATAGGGGGTGTCTTTGATTCGGTCGATGCGCCCGGCGAGGATACTGTAATCGACCCCGGTCTCCCGGGCGACAGTGCCCAGTAGCGGTGCGTAGGTGGCATCACCCTGGAACGTCAGGCGCACGATGCGGCCCTGCACATGGGCGAAATCATCGCGCAGTTCACCTTCGTCGATTTGCTCGTCTTCTTGCACGAAACGCTTGGTGGTCGGGTGCTTGGGATGCAGGAACACATCCGTCACGCTGCCCTGCTCGACGATCCTCCCGGCATCCATGACGGCAACGTGGTCGCAGACGCGGCGGATCACGTCCATCTCGTGGGTGATCAGGACAATGGTCAGATTAAGCTCGCGATTGATCTCGGCCAGCAATTGCAGGACCGATGCCGTGGTTTGCGGGTCAAGGGCGCTGGTGGCTTCATCGCACAGCAGGATTTTCGGTTTGGTCGCCAGCGCACGGGCAATACCCACCCGCTGCTTTTGGCCGCCAGACAACTGGGTCGGGTATTTCTTCGCCTGATCGGACAGGCCGACGCGTTCAAGCAGTTCGGCCACGCGCTGATCGATCTGGCTGCGTGACATATCACCGGCCAGGGTCAGCGGCATGGCAACGTTATCGGCAACGGTCTTGGAGGACAGCAGATTGAAGTGCTGGAATATCATCCCGACCTGTTGCCGGAAGCCTCGCAGAGCGTTGGCATCGAACGCGGTGACATCTTCACCGTCGACGATGATCTGCCCACCACTCGGGGTTTCCAGGCGATTGATCAGGCGCAGCAACGTGCTTTTGCCCGCGCCAGAATGACCAATCAGACCGAAGACCTGACCGTCTTCGACACGCAGGCTGGTGGGGTGCAGGGCGGGAATTTCCCGATCTGCGACCCGATAGGTTTTATGGACGTTATGAAACTCGATCACGTAGCGAACCTTGTGGGGGCGCGGTAAGAAAGGGTGGTGGAAGTGGCCGGATGCTCAGGCGTTCTTACTACCAGCGGACACCGGCTGGATAAGCCGGGCGCGCATTTTAGCCTGTCCGGCCAGAGGTTCTTAGCATTTATTTGATGGCAAACCTGCGAAACGGCAATAACGGGGTCGGTGGCGGCAGATCGGAGTGGTTTGCCTGTTGGTTAGACCAAAGGTCATGAAAAACACGGAACGGCTGTTTTAAGTCTCAGTCAGTAATTAAGCGTCTCGATTTTCCTGAGTGCCGTACCAGGAGAGGTTTTGCCGATCAGGCCCCGCGATTCAACCCGCGCCAGGGCCACCCGCAACCGAGGAGTTTTAGTCTGATGGCTACCAAGAAGACCACAACCACTGCCACGACCCGCGCCAGTTCCAATGTCAGCCACAGCCAGCTGGCAGGCACTGACACCCTGGACCGTGGCAATACCAACGCCAAGCTGGACAGCCTGGAGCCGTTCCGTTCCGATGCCACCGAGCAGGCGCTACGCACCAATCAGGGCGTAAAAATTTCCAATAACCAGAACACGCTCAAGGTCGGTGATCGGGGTCCGTCCTTGCTTGAAGATTTCATCATGCGTGAAAAAATCACCCACTTTGACCATGAGCGCATTCCCGAGCGCATCGTGCATGCGCGGGGCACGGCGGCGCACGGTTACTTCCAGACCTATGAAAACCATGCCGCCCTGACCAAGGCCGGTTTCCTCCAGGACCCGGGGAAAAAGACCCCAGTGTTCGCGCGATTTTCCACCGTCCAGGGGCCGCGTGGCTCGGGCGATACCGTGCGTGACGTGCGCGGATTTGCGGTGAAGTTTTACACCGATGAAGGCAACTTCGATCTGGTCGGCAACAACATGCCGGTGTTCTTCATTCAGGACGCGATCAAGTTCCCGGACTTCGTTCACGCGGTAAAACCCGAGCCTCATAATGAAATGCCCACGGGCGGTTCCGCTCACGATACGTTCTGGGATTTCGTTTCGCTGGTGCCGGAGTCGGCGCATATGGTGCTGTGGACGATGTCCGACCGGGCCATCCCGAAAAGCCTGCGGACCATGCAGGGGTTTGGCATCCACACCTTTCGCTTGATCAACGCGGACGGTAAGTCGAGCTTCGTTAAATTCCACTGGAAGCCCAAATTTGGCGTGTGCTCGCTGCTCTGGGACGAGGCGCAGAAGCTGGCTGGCAAGGACACGGACTTCCACCGTCGAGACTTATGGGAGTCGATTGAAACCGGCGATTACCCCGAATGGGAATTCGGTGTGCAGATTATCGCGGAGGAGGATGAGCATACATTCGATTTCGACCTGCTCGACCCGACCAAGCTCATCCCCGAGGAGTTAGTGCCGGTGACGCCGTTGGGCAAAATGGTGCTTAACCGCAACCCGGACAACTTTTTCGCCGAGACCGAGCAGGTTGCGTTCTGCCCTGGGCATATCGTGCCGGGCATCGACTTCTCCAATGATCCGCTGCTGCAAGGTCGACTGTTTTCCTACACCGACACGCAGATCAGCCGTCTGGGCGGACCGAACTTCCACGAGATTCCGATCAACCGCCCTGTCGCACCCAACCACAACGGGCAACGTGACGCGCAACATCGCACCACCCTCGACAAGGGGCGCGCGTCTTACGAGCCTAACTCCATTGACGGTGGCTGGCCGAAAGAGACGCCGCCCGGGGCTCAGGATGGGGGTTTCGAGACCTATCCAGAGCGCCTCGAAGCGCACAAGGTTCGTCGTCGTAGTGAATCGTTCGCCGACCATTTTTCACAAGCGACCCTGTTCTTCCAAAGCATGAGCGACCATGAGAAAGAACACATCATCGCGGCCTACAGCTTTGAGTTGGGCAAGGTGGAGCGCACCTGGATTCGTGAGCGTCAGGTGAATGAGATTCTGGCCAATATCGACCTGGAGCTGGCCGCGCGCGTGGCGCAAAACCTCGGTTTGCCTGCGCCGACTGCCGGTACCGTGCCCGGAAAGGCGGCGGCGGTGACTCAATCCCCTGCGCTGAGCCAGGTCAACTTGCTGTCTGGCACTATTGTTTCGCGCAAAGTGGCCATCCTTGCAGCCAACGGCGTCGATGGTGCTGCCATCGCTGCGCTGAAGAAGGCCCTGGAAGTCGAAGGTGCGCACGCCAGGCTGCTAGGCCCTACCTCGGCGCCAGTCACCACGGCGGATGGCAAGCACCTCGCGGTGGACGCTTCTATGGAAGGCATGCCGTCGATCGCTTTCGACGCGGTGTTTGTGGCGGGCGGGGCCGAGTCGGTGAAAGCACTGAGCGCCAATGGCGTGGCATTGCATTTCGTGCTCGAGGCCTACAAGCACCTCAAGGCTATTGCGTTGAATGGGGAAGCAAAACAATTGCTGGACGTGCTGCATCTGTCAGCTGATGAAGGCTTGCTGGTTGGCGGTAATGACAGCAAGGCGTTCAAGGCGTTTTTCGCGGCGATGGCCCAGCATCGGGTGTGGGCGCGTGAGCCTAAAACCAAGGCTGTTCCGGCGTGATTACACACGGTCGACTGTAACTCCAGGAGCGCGCTTGCAAAATCGCATAAACCGTCAGCGTTTTTGGGACCGCTTCGCGGGCAAGCGCGCTCCTACAGTTTCGCGGGTTTGAGAACGATATGCGCAGGTTGGCTGCGATCGATCTGCCGCTCCAGCTGTAATTCAAAATCAGGATTGATTTTGATGACCCGTTTGGTCAGCAAGGTTGCCAGCCATGGGTAATCATCAGTGCGTGGCACTTGCAGGATCACTTGGCAGTTGAAAGCGGTCACGTCTGCGGCAATCGCGTCAAACTGGCGACGTAACTGCGTCATATCGCCGATTTTAAGTGCGATGGTGGTGCTTTCGACGGTGGGGTCGATTACCTTCGCGATACGTTTGGCTTCCGCAGCTTTCAGCTCGGCTTCGGCTTTTTCCAGTTCGGCTTTGCGTGCCTGGGTAATTGCACCATTCACGCCGCTAGTGAGCGCCGGGGCCTTGGGCATGAGCGCTCGGGCGCGGCTCAATGCGGTGGCCGCAGCGTTCACATCGCCCTTTTGCAGGACGATTTGACTGCGCTTCAAGTACGCCTCTGCCAACTGGTGTTGGTACTGCTCGATGCGCGGGTCGTCTGGCATCTGCGTTTGCAGAGCCTGCAACTGGTCTTCAGCGGTGGCCAGTTCGCTGCTGGCGATACTTTGCTCAAGCTGCTCAAAGCCCGTGGGCGCGGCGGCAGGCGCGGGCGTTTCGACTGTCGGCGCACTTTGGCAGGCGCCCAACAGGATGGAAAATGCGGCAAGGAGCAGATAACGGGAGGCGAACAGCTTCATTCCTGCGATTCTCTAATTGCGCAAAAAACGAGCAAGTCTACACCGCTCGCCGGGGGAGGACAAAACTCAACAAGAACAACGCGGCGGCGCATACCACTATAGACGGTCCAGCCGGGGTGTCTTTGAACCACGATAAGGCCAGCCCGCCACAGACTGCAACCACGCCAAGCGCACTGGCGCCCAAAGCCATTTGCTCGGGGGAACGTGAGTGGCGTTGCGCGGCGGCGGCAGGAATGATCAGCAGCGAGGTGATCAGCAGGACACCAACGATTTTCATGGCCACCGCAATCACAATCGCGATCAGCAACATCAATGTCATGCGCAAGGCCGCGACGGGTAAGCCTTCGACGGTCGCCAGTTCTTCATGCACCGTAATGGCCAGCAATGGTCGCCACAGGGCGACGATCAGCGTCAGTACCGCCGCGCTGCCGCCCATAATCCAGGCCAGATCGGTGGGGCTGATCGCCAGCAGGTCACCAAACAGATAACCCATCAGGTCAATACGAACGTTGTGCATGAAGCTGAGGACTACCAGCCCCAGTGACAACGTACTGGGCGCGAGAATCCCCAGCAGCGTGTCCGATGCCAGCGCCTGGCGCTGTTGCAGCGTCACCAACAGGATCGCCAGCAGGAGGCAACCGACGGTAACCGCCAGCGCCGGGCTGATATCCAGCACAAAGCCCAATGCCACGCCGAGCAAGGCCGCATGGGACAGGGTGTCGCCGAAATAAGCCATACGCCGCCAGACCACGAACGAACCCAAAGGGCCTGCAACTATTGCCAGCGCCAGACCCGCGAGCAAGGCATAGAGTAAAAAGTCAGCCATGCTTGCAGTTGTCTCCGTGGACATGAGTAGGGGGCGTGCCGGGCGCTGATGCAGCCTCTTCGACCACTGCGCCGTGTAAGTCATGGGCGTGATCGTGGTGGTGGTGATAGATCGCCAGGCTTTGCGCGTTTTTGCCGAACAATTCGACAAACGCCGGATCGTTGCTGACTTGCTCCGGGTGGCCTGAGCAGCACACATGCCGGTTCAGGCAAACTACCTGGTCGGTGGTGCTCATGACCAGGTGCAGGTCATGGGACACCATCAGCACGCCGCAGCCGTAGCGGTCGCGCAGGCGGGTGATCAAGCTGTACAGCTCAGTCTGGCCAGCCACGTCGACACCTTGCACGGGCTCATCAAGGACCAGCAACTCGGGTTCACGCAATAATGCCCGGGCCAGCAGCACGCGCTGCATCTCGCCGCCGGATATCCCTTGCAGCGGGCTGTCGATGACTTTCTCGGCACCTACTTCGATCAACGCCGCCAGCGCTCGTGGCCGGTCAACGCCGGGGACCAGTCGCAGAAAGCGCAGCACCGACAGGGGTAATGTGGGGTCCACATACAGCTTTTGCGGCATGTAGCCGACACGCAACTTCGGTTTGCGCCAGACGCTGCCCGAGTTCGGTTTGAGCAGGCCCAGAACCGCCCGCACCAACGTGGTCTTGCCTGCGCCGTTAGGCCCGATCAGGGTCACGATTTCGCCCGGTTTTACGCTGAGCTGAATGTTTTCCAGCACGTTTTGCCCGGCAAACGTAACGGTGACCTGATCGAGACGGATCAATGCAGTGCTCATCAGGCCGCCTTGCAGCCCGAACACAGGCCAACAATTTCGACCGTTTGCCCTTCTACGGTGAAACCCACCTCCGCCGCAGCGGCGATGATTGCCTTGCTGATGGCGGGGTGTTGCAGCTCGATAGCGGCATGGCACTCCCGGCAGATCAGAAACTGGCCCTGGTGCGCGTGCGTCGGGTGATTGCAGCCGGTAAAGGCGTTGAGCGATGCGATGCGGTGGACGAGGCCGTTTTCCAGAAGGAAATCCAGCGCGCGGTACACGGTGGGCGGCGCGGCGCGGCGGCCGTCTTCTTCACTGAGGACCGCGAGAATGTCATAGGCGCCCAACGGTTTATGACTCTGCCAGACCAGTTCCAGCACGCGGCGACGCAGAGCGGTCAGGCGCAGACCTTGGCTCGCGCACAGCGCATCAGCCTCGGAGAGCGCTGTGTGCACGCAATGTGAGTGATCATGGGGGCGACTGGCCAGCGGTGTGTTGAGCATGGGCGGCGACGACTTTTGTGAGAGACGTTATTATGTTACCTGTTCCTGCCTCCTTGAGTGGTCATCGTGTTCCGTCTTTTTGCCATTTTTATTGCTTTAAGTGCCAGTTTGCTGGTGATCAGCCCCGCTCACGCCGAGGTTCGGGTGCTGACCAGCATTAAGCCGTTGCAGCTGATTGCCGCTGCGGTGCAGGACGGCGTGGGCTCGCCAGAGGTGCTCTTGCCGCCCGGTGCGTCGCCGCATAACTACGCCTTGCGCCCGTCCGACGTACGGCGCGTGCGTGAAGTCGATTTGTTTTATTGGATCGGTCCAGACCTGGAAAGCTTCCTGCCTCGTGTGTTGCAAAGCCGAACGCTGCCGGTGGTGACGGTGCAATCGTTGCCGGAGTTGCGCCTGCGTCACTTCGCGGCGGACAGCCAGTCCCATGAGGCTGCCGATCCCGCCGAGCATGACCACGACCATCGCCCCGGCAGTCTGGATGCCCACTTATGGCTGTCATCGGTCAATGCGCGGGTGATCGCTGCGCGTATGGCCACTGATTTAAGTGCGGCCGACCCCACCAACGCGGCGCGCTATAAAAGCAATGTGAAGGTGTTCGATGAACGCCTCGACGCCATGGATGCGCGGGTAAAGGCGCGGGTTGCGGACGTCGCAGGAAAACCGTTCTTCGTGTTTCATGAAGCATTCGATTACTTCGAGGATGCCTACGGTCTCAAGCATACGGGGGTGTTCAGCGTCGCCGCTGAAGTGCAGCCCGGCGCGCAGCATGTTGCCGCCATGCGCGCGCGGTTGAGCGAAGTGGGCAAGACCTGCGTGTTCAGCGAGCCGCCGATGCGTCCGCGTCTGGCCGAAACCCTGACTGCGGGGCTGCCGGTCAAACTGGCGGAACTCGATGGATTGGGCGGCTACACCCCTGCCACCGCTCAGGGTTATGAGCAGATGGTGGAAAAGCTGGGTAATGATTTGGCAGGGTGTCTGGAGTCGCTTTGATGGGGCGGTGTCTGAGTCATTGCTTTTCAGGCGAGTGAGTTCGCTCCCACAGATTGAGAGCGAACTCATTCGTGAAGCGTACGCCGCTGACTACAGGGCGAACGGCAGCGGCGTATGCACGTGCTGGCGCTGGGCCAAACGTTGCTGAAACTCCATAGGGTCATGGATCAGTACGTCCTGCCCGGCAAAGGATTCCGCCGCGATCAGGCGTGACAGCCAGAAACGCACGCAGGCTACGCGCAGCATGGTCGGCCACAGTTCGGCTTCGCCGGCGGTGAACGGACGCAAACCGGCGTAGGCACCGAGCAAGGCACGGGCGCGCGCACCGTCGATCTGACCGTCTTCTTCAGAGCACCAGTCATTGAGGGCAATGGCCAGGTCGTAAAGCATTGGCCCGGAGCAGGCGTTGTAGAAATCGATCAGCCCGGTCAAGTGCGTGCCTTCGAACAAGGCGTTGTCGCGAAACAGGTCGGCGTGCAGGTTGGCGCGTGGCAAGGCCATGATTCTCGGCGCGAGCCGTTCGAACTCTTCAAGTGCCGCCTGCAGCAGTGCGCTTTGCGTCGTGTCCAGGTGCGGCATCAACGTCGCGCCTTCGGCCTGCATCCAGTCCAGCCCCCGATCAGTCTTGCGCTCCAGCACATGCTCATGCGTGGCCAGATGCAAATGCCCCAGCAATTCGCCGATCTGTACGCAATGCTGGGTGTTCGGTTCGCTAACGTGTTTGCCCGGGAGCCTTGGCTGCAGCAGTGCCGGCTTGCCCGCCAGCTCGCGTAATGCGTGGCCGTCGGTGGTGCGTAGGGCGTAAGGCACCGGCAGATTGGCGTCGTGCAGTACGTCGAGCAGCTTGATGAAAAACGGTAGATCCTTGACTGGCCCGCGCTCAACCAGGGTCAGGACGAACTCGCCCTGCTCCAGGCTGACGAAGAAATTGCTGTTCTCGCTGCCGGCAGCAATGCCCTGAAAATCATGTAGACGGCCAAGCCCATAAGGGGCGAGAAACGTTTCCAGCTCAGGTCGAGCCAGGGGGGTAAATACGGACATGGTCAAGACTGCCAGTAAACAAAGTGAATGTTAGGCACTACCACTCGAAGATTTTCCATTCGGGAATCAGCATGTCCGGTTGGTCCGAACGAATGAAGTTGGCCTGAGTGCCATCGGAGCGTACTAGAAAGTACGGTTTACCGCCTTTGGGTGTGATCTTGATTGCGTAAAGAAACCCGTTCTGGCGGTATTCCTGAATGGTTTTGTCGCCTTCGGTGCGGATGGTAACGTCTGGATCCGCAGAAGGAGCCCCAGTGTCAGCAGCAACTGCAACCAGCGGGCAAAGTGCCAACAGGCTGGCCAGCAACAGGCGATTTGTTGTGCGCATGATAACCTTGTCCTTTTGTCGTCATTGGTCCTCGCATTCTAGCGCCGACCCCGCTGAAAAGGTTGATCTTGCTCATGAACCAAGCACCCCTCGTCCTGGTGGACGGTTCTTCATATCTTTACCGTGCCTTTCACGCGCTACCGCCACTCGCTACGTCCAGGGGATTGCCTACGGGGGCGGTCAAGGGTGTGCTGAACATGCTCAAAAGCCTGCGTCGGCAGTATCCTGAAAGCCCGTTTGCCGTGGTTTTCGACGCAAAAGGCGGCACGTTCCGCGATGCGTTGTTTGCCGAATACAAGGCTAATCGCCCAAGCATGCCCGACGATCTGCGGGTGCAGGTCGATTTGCTTCACGCCTGCGTCAAAGGTCTGGGCTACCCGCTGCTCTGCGTCGAAGGCGTCGAGGCCGATGACGTGATCGGTACGCTGGCCCGCAGCAGCGCGGCCGCCAACCGCCCGGTGATTATCTCTACCGGCGACAAGGACATGGCGCAACTGGTCGATGGGCACATTACCTTGGTCAATACGATGACCGGTAGCGTGCTGGATGTGGCTGGCGTGAAAGAGAAGTTTGGTGTCGGTCCTGAACACATCATCGATTATCTGGCGCTGATGGGGGACAAAGTCGACAACATTCCGGGCGTGCCCGGTGTTGGCGAAAAAACCGCGGTCGGCCTGTTGGTCGGTATCGGCGGTGGTCTTGTCGAGCTGTACGCAAACCTGGACAAGGTTGCCGCACTGCCGATTCGTGGCGCGAAAACCCTGTCGGCCAAGCTTGAAGAGCACAAGGACATGGCGTTCCTGTCCTACGAGCTGGCGACGATCAAAATCGACGTGCCATTGGACGTCGAGCTGGACGCCCTGCACTGCGGCGAACCGGATCGCGAGAAGCTGGTCGAGCTGTACACCGAACTGGAGTTCAAAAGCTGGATTGACGAATTGCAGCGCGAAGCCAAGCGCGCCGGTGAGGAAATCGTCGTTGCACAGGAGCCGGTGGTCACCGAAGCGCGCTACGAAACCATTCTTGAACAGGATCAGTTCGAGGCCTGGTTGAAGAAGTTGAGCGACGCCAAGCTGTTTGCCTTCGTCACCAAGAGCAACGGTCCGGACGCACAAAAGGCGCAGTTGGTCGGCATGTCGTTTGCGGTCAAGACCAACGAAGCGGCTTATATCCCGCTGACCCACTCATACATGGGCGTGCCCCAGCAATTGGATCGAGACACCGTGCTCAGGGCGCTTCAGCCGCTGCTTGAGGACCCCGGGAAGGTCAAGGTCGGTCAGCACGCCAAGTTCGATATCAACATCCTCGCCAACTGCGCCATTGGCGGTGATCAGCGCCAAGGTATCACCGTGCGGGGCCTGGCGTTCGACACCATGCTCGAATCCTATGTGCTCGACTCCACTGCGACCCGGCACGACATGGACAGCCTGGCCCTCAAATACCTGGGCCACACGACCACCAGCCTGCAAGACATTGCCGGCAAGGGCGTGAAACAACTGACTTTCGATCAGATCGCGCTGGAGCAAGCCGCGCACTTTGCCGCCGAAGACGCGGATGTAACCCTGCGGTTGCATGAAGCCCTGATGGAAAAGCTCGCCCTTACACCAAGCCTGGTGCCGGTACTCACCGACATCGAAATGCCATTGGTACCGGTGTTGGCGCGAATAGAGCGTCAGGGTGCGTTGGTCGATGCCAAATTGTTGGGTATTCAGAGCGTCGAACTGGGCGAGAAAATGATCGCCCTGGAGCGAGAGGCGTTTGCTATCGCCGGCGAGGAGTTCAACCTCGGCTCACCCAAGCAGCTCGGGGTCATTTTGTACGAAAAGCTCGGTCTTCCGGTCCTCAGCAAAACGGCCAAAGGCCAGGCGTCTACCGCAGAAGCGGTGTTGGCCGAGTTGGCTGAGCTGGATTACCCGCTGCCTAAAGTGCTGATGCAGTACCGCTCCATGAGCAAACTGAAGAGTACCTACACCGACCGTTTGCCGGAGCAGATCAACCCACGCACCGGGCGCGTTCATACGTCCTACCATCAAGCGGTTGCGGCGACCGGGCGCTTGTCGTCCAGTGATCCTAACCTGCAGAACATCCCGATCCGCTCGGCCGAAGGGCGCCGGATTCGTCAGGCTTTCGTCGCGCCCAAGGGCTACAAGCTGCTGGCCGCCGACTATTCGCAGATCGAGCTGCGAATCATGGCGCACCTGGCCAAGGACGAAGGGTTGCTGCATGCCTTCCGCAACAACCTGGATGTGCACCGTGCGACGGCTGCCGAAGTGTTTGGCGTCGAGTTGGAGGACGTCACCACCGACATGCGCCGCAAGGCCAAGGCGATCAATTTCGGTTTGATCTACGGCATGAGTGCGTTTGGTCTGGCGAAACAGATCGGTGTCGACCGCAAACAGTCGCAGGCGTATATCGACCGCTATTTTGCGCGCTATCCCGGTGTGCTGGATTACATGGAGCGCACGCGCGCGCAAGCGGCCGAGCAGGGCTTTGTAGAAACTCTTTTCGGCCGTCGGCTCTATCTGCCGGATATCAATGCCAAGAACCAGGCCTTGCGCAAAGGTGCGGAGCGTACTGCGATCAATGCGCCTATGCAGGGCACTGCAGCCGACATTATCAAGAAAGCCATGATTGCGGTCGATGGATGGCTGGCTGACTCCGGTCTGGATGCCAGGGTTATTCTTCAGGTCCACGATGAATTGGTGCTGGAAGTGCGCGAAGACCTCGTTGAGCAGGTGCGTGAGGAGATTCGGCACTACATGAGTGGGGCAGCTAAACTCGATGTGCCGCTACTCGTCGAAGTAGGTGTTGGCAACAACTGGGACGAAGCACACTGATTGTGCTGAATAAACGTGCCTGGACTGCGACTTAAAGTCGCAGTCCAGCAGGTGTTTCGCCCCGGTTTCTCAGCTTATTCCTGAAATGAAGCACCGCTATAGCGAACCGCATCTAGATGCTCAGGAACTAAATCGGAGAATTCCCAGTCAGAGATTGGGAATGGGTGTGAAGCCCTTCAAGCTCCTAATGTTGTGTTAAGTGTTGGCAGATATCTGGACCACGCCCTAATGGTCTGGATCTTAAACCCCGAACTTCCCCCTCCCCATAAGAAGTCCGGGGTTTTTTTTGCCTGCGATTTTACGTTGCAGACGGCTCGGCACCCTTGTCCGCCAGCTCCATCCATCCCGCCAATACAGTGTAGGCGTCTTCCAGGCCCATGCGCTTAGGGGCTGAAAATAACTGGATGCTCACTGCATTGCCCCAGCCTTTATGAATTTCGGCCTGCACTTTGAGCAGGGCATTTTTCGCTGCGCCGTACGTCAGCTTGTCGGCTTTGGTCAGCAGAATATGCATAGGCATGTGGCTGGCGACGGACCAATCGAGCATCAGCAGGTCGAAATCGGTCATTGGATGACGGATATCCATCATCAGAATCAAACCTTTGAGGCTTTCGCGGCTGCCTAAATAGGCTTCCAGGTGACGCTGCCAGTGCAATTTAAGCGGGATTGGCACCTTGGCGTAGCCGTAACCGGGCAAGTCCACCAGGCGACGATGATCGTCGAGACTAAAGAAGTTCAGCAGCTGTGTACGCCCTGGAGTCTTCGATGTACGGGCCAGGCTGGCGTGAGTCAGGGTGTTCAGTGCGCTCGACTTACCGGCGTTGGAACGTCCTGCGAAGGCCACTTCAAAGCCTTCGTCGTCGGGACATTGATCGACTTTGGCCGCGCTGAGCATGAAAGTTGCCTGTTGGCACAGGCCGAGGATGGGGTTCTTGAGTTGCATGGGATTTCCGATGAGGGCGGTGCCGGCAAGAGCGCGGCAAGCAGTGTCGTTTCCGTTTCAGTAGCGCCAGTATATAATGCCGCAGATTTTGTGTGCGCTTTGTCCCACCGTAGGATGAAGTTCACGGGAACGAGTGGTTTGAATTGC
The DNA here is from genome assembly GCF_052976945.1 of Pseudomonas sp. GG8. Classification (NCBI taxonomy): domain Bacteria; kingdom Pseudomonadati; phylum Pseudomonadota; class Gammaproteobacteria; order Pseudomonadales; family Pseudomonadaceae; genus Pseudomonas; species Pseudomonas sp. GG8. Next base: position 5,089,655 of record NZ_JBRIIP010000001.1, on the reverse strand, counting down.
GCATTAGAACGCAGCACGTTCCCAACCCTGAAAAGGTCGTTTTATGAAGAAATGGCTGCTAGCTGCCGGTGTCTTGATGCCGTTTTTCAGCGCTCAGGCTACACAGGATCCGGAAGCTATGTACAACCGTGCTTGCGTGGCTTGTCATGCCGGTCAACTGCCAATGGCGCCGAAACCTGGCGACCGGGCAGTTTGGGCGCCTAGACTGTTGCAGGGTATGGATACGCTGGTGCAACACGTTACCCAGGGTTTCAAGGCAATGCCGCCGCGTGGATTGTGCATGGACTGCAGTAGCGAGGATTACCGCGCAATCATCCAGTGGATGAGCGAGTAACCCCGATACATAACTCTTTCACCCTTAGCCGTAGTTGGATTAGCTGATGAACAAATTAATCGTGAGTCTGCTGTTGACCTTGGGCATCTCTGGTATGGCCCAGGCCGCCGGTGCTGTTACCGGTGTTGTTGGCGACGCTGCTGCCGGTCAGGCAAAAGCGGCTGTGTGTGGCGCTTGTCATGGCCCGGACGGCAATAGTATGGCGCCTAACTTTCCGAAATTGGCAGGTCAGGGGCAGCGCTATCTGCTCAAGCAAATGCATGACATCAAGGATGGTAAGCGTACGGTCCTGGAAATGACCGGTCTGCTGACCAACCTGCAAGACCAGGACCTGGCTGATATTTCAGCTTACTTCTCCAGCCAGAAAGGCAGCGTAGGTGCTGCTGATCCGAAGTTGGTTGCTGCAGGCGAAGCGTTGTTCCGTGGCGGTAAACTGGAACAGGGCATGCCTGCCTGCCTCGGTTGCCACTCACCCAATGGTGCAGGTAACGTGGCTGCCGGCTTCCCGCACCTGGGTGGTCAGCACGCTACTTACGTGGCAAAACAGCTGACCTCGTTCCGTGAAGGTGATCGCACCAACGACGGCGATACCATGGTAATGCGTACCATTGCTTCGAAGCTGAGCAACAAGGACATCGCAGCGCTGTCGGCCTACATTCAAGGTCTGCATTGATCGCGGCCTGATCAGTCTGCGAACGGCTTACACTTTTCGCAATGATTTGAGGCTCTCCTGCATGGACGCAGGGTCAAAAAGGGTGGCTACGGCTGCCCTTTTTCGTGGCTGCCAGCGTTACACTAGCGAACTCAAGCCTGTCCGCCCGGTCCAACACTGGTCGCGCCAAGGCGACTTTATTTGCCCAGGAGTAAAGCATGCGTAATTTGATTCTCAGCGCCGCTCTCGTTACCGCCAGCCTGTTCGGGATGACCGCTCAGGCTGCCGAGCCTATCGAAGCCGGTAAACAGTATGTCGAGCTGAGCAGCGCTGTTCCTGTTTCCGAGCCTGGCAAGATCGAAGTAGTTGAAATGTTCTGGTACGGCTGTCCACACTGCTATGCCTTCGAGCCGACCATCAACCCATGGGCAGAAAAACTGCCTGCCGATGTGCACTTCGTGCGTCTCCCCGCCATGTTCGGCGGCCCGTGGGACGCTCACGGCCAATTGTTTTTGACCCTGCAGTCCATGGGCGTTGAAAACAAGGTTCACTCTGCCGTGTTCAATGCCATCCAGAAAGAACACAAAAAACTGACCACTCCAGACGAAATGGCTGAATTCGTCGCGACTCAAGGCGTTGACAAGGACAAGTTCCTGGCCACATTCAACTCCTTCGCGATCAAGGGCCAAATCGCAGCAGCAAAAGAACTGGCCAAGAAGTATGAAATTACTGGCGTTCCAACCCTGATCGTCAACGGCAAATACCGCTTTGACCTGGGTTCTGCTGGCGGTCCTGAGCAAACATTGCAAGTCGCCGACCAGTTGATCGCCAAAGAGCGCGCTGCTGTTGCTGGCAAATAAGAGGCGTTAGCCATGCGACGCTGGGGAACAGAACGCGTTGTTGGCAGGCACGATGCGCATGTCAACGAAGACCACCTGGAAACAAGCGGCTTGCCGGCCGATGGTCGGTTGCGCTTGCTCAGCTTCAACATTCAGGTCGGTATCAGCACCGAGCGGTACCGGCACTACCTGACGCGCGGGTGGCAGCATCTGCTGCCGCATACCGGGCGAGCAGGCAACCTGCAAAAGATCGGTGATCTGCTCGGCGACTTCGATCTGGTCGCGCTGCAGGAGGCCGATGGTGGCAGCCTGCGATCAGGTTATATCAATCAAGTCGAACACCTTGCCCAGCTCGGGGCCTTCCCGTACTGGTATCAGCAACTCAATCGTAACCTCGGGCGTTTTGGCCAGCACAGCAACGGTGTGCTCAGCCGTTTGCGGCCGTGGGCGATAGAAGATCACCCGTTGCCAGGTCCTGCCGGGCGCGGGGCCATCCTGGTCCGTTTTGGCGAAGGTCCGGAAGCATTGATCGTGGTGATGATGCACCTGGCACTGGGCGCACGCGTTCGCACCCGGCAACTGGCTTACATTCGCGAGTTGATTGGTGATTATCGCCACCAGGTGTTGATGGGCGACATGAACACTCATGCCACCGACTTGCTGGAAAACTCACCGCTTCGGGACTTGGGCCTGTTGGCGCCGCAGATCGAAGCGACGTTCCCCAGTTGGCGCCCTCAGCGCTGTCTTGATCATATTTTGCTCAGCCCCAGCCTGACGCTGGAGCGAGTGCAGGTCCTGGCTCAACCCATCTCCGACCATTTGCCCGTTGCCGTGGAGATCCGCCTGCCTGCATCGTTAACGGGTGATTCGCTGCCTGTGGCCAGCACGCCTCTTCGTGGAACCCTTGGATGAGCGAAGAAGCAGAACGCTGGAAAGAAAAGTACCTGAAAAGTCTCGAACAACAGGAAAAGCTTGAAAATCGCTGGAATGCGCGACTCGATCTGCTGCGGCGTGGCCTGGTGCGCAGCAGCCTGGCCGCTGAAGGCAGTGATCGCGCCGTTGATCACTGCATGAAAGAAATGCGTGAGGTCGTTCGCAAGGATGACATGGATGCCGCCCTCGCCGCGCTTCTCCCCCGGCTGGAAAAAGCCGTGCTCGATTCGGAGCAGCGCCGCGAAACCAGAGTCGGGCAGATGGGCACGGCCTTGAACTCATTAGTTGCCCAGTTGCAGAGTCTGCCCTTGCCTCGAGAGGTGAGTCGCCCGCTCAAGAGTTTTGCCAAGCAGTTGGATGAGCGCGTTTCTCAGGCGCGTGAACTGCCACTGTTGCTCGCCGAATTGAGCGCGTTGCAGGGCAAAGCGTTGACCCTGCTGGAAAACTCTGAAGAGACAAACTCACGGCCGGGACTCCTGCAGCGGTTGTTTGGTGGTCGCGAGGCTGCCAATACCGGCACGGAGCCGATGCCCGAGGCTGCGATGGGCTCGGTATTGGCGTCTGTCGAGTCGGTGATGCTGCCTGCCGAAACGCGGATTGAAAGCACAAAGGTCCCTGAGCACGCTCAAGTGGTGCAGGTCGCCTCACCCGTGCCTGCCGCTCCTGCAACCGGTCAGCGTGTTGATGACCCGGTAGAAGAGGCGCCTGAGCCTGCCGCGATAACGGTGCCAGTGCCTGCGGCTGTCAGCTCGACGCCAACGGTCGCGGCGCCTGCAGTCCTTGATGCCCGTGCGCCAACCGAGGCGCCAGTTGCCGCAGAGGTTGCGCTCGTTGTCGAAGAGGTGTTTGTCGCACCGGAGCTGATTGAGCAATTGCCAGTCGCGCTGCCTGAGCGCCTTCCAGACGCCGTCGATAGCGGCGCGCTGGCCGCTGAGCCGGTGGCTGAGAGCGTGCCGCAGCTCGATCAAGAGAATGTCGAGCAAGACGTCACCTACGACCTCCCGGCTACTCCAGAGCCAACTTACAGCTCTGTGGCGACACATATTGAAGAAACACTGCTGGGCCTGCTTGACGACCTGACCTTGCCGGAGCGTCACCAGCCTCAAGCACAGTCGATGCGAGAACGTTTGGCCAAGGGCCTGAACTGGTACGAATTGTTGCCGCTTCTAGATGACCTGGTCGTGCTGATGTTGGCGATCACGGACAGCGGACAGCATGAGTTCGAGGTGTACCTCAAGCAACTCAACGAGCGGCTTGAGTCATTTCAGAGCAGCTTGCAGGCCGCCAGTGAGGGCCAGGCCGACAGCTGCTCTGTTGCCCGCGACATGCAAAGTGAGCTGCGTGAACAGGTCGATGGCCTGCAAAGCAGCGTGCAGGACGCAGCCGACCTGAACAGCCTCAAGCAGGTCCTAGAGAATCGTCTGGAGGGCCTGCTGGGCACGATGGATCAGCATCAGCAGCAGCATGACGAGCGGGAGCAGGAAGTCGCTGCACGGCTGCAAGGCCTGGCGAACCGGGTCGCGACCATGGAACAAGAGGCTCAGGGCTTTCGCGTGCACCTTGAGGAGCAGCGGCAGAAAGCCTTGGTCGATCCGCTGACGGGCCTGTCCAATCGTGCCGCCTGGAGTGAACGGCTGGAGCAGGAGGTCGGTCTTCGGCAAAAAAATGGCAATGAGCTGCTGCTGGGGATGATTGATCTCGATTACTTCAAAAGGATCAATGACAACTACGGCCACCTGGCGGGCGACAAGGTGCTGAAGATCATCGCCACAGAACTGCGCAAACGTCTGCGGCCCGGCGACTTTATCGCCCGTTTTGGCGGTGAAGAGTTTGTTCTATTGATCCCGCATACCCCCATGCCTGATGGTGTGGCGTTGATGGACAAGCTGCGCAGGGCCATCGAGGCCTGCCCGTTTCACTTCAAGGGCGAGCCGGTAACGGTCACCATTTCTGTGGGGATCACTGCTTTTGGGGTGGGTGAGCGTAGCGAGTTTGTGTTGAAGAGAGCGGACGAAGCGTTATACCGCGCCAAGGATGAAGGCAGAAACCGCATCGAATGCGGCTGACAGGCCCCGTGTCGAGTAATGACTAAATATTGCGTAACGCTGCTTTACTAAAGCGTTTTGTCAGCATTACGTTATGCTATTGCATTACTTGCCTATGCGTGTTCCGACCTTCCATGAAATTGCTCACCGCTTTGGTTTTGTTCATCTTCCTGACCGCGTGCACCAGCAGTGGTCCGAAGCTCGACACCAGTCACCCCTCCGCCAACCATGACAGTCGGGTCCAGTTCGTCATCGTGCACTACACCAATGCGTCGTTGGAGCGTTCCTTGGCGCTATTGACCCATGGCGAGGTCAGCAGCCATTACCTGATCGGCGATCAGTCGCGCCCCACGGTCTACAAACTGGTCGATGAAAACCTTCGCGCCTGGCATGCCGGCGAAAGCGAGTGGCAGGGCCGAACCTGGCTCAACTCCAGCTCCATCGGAATCGAAATAGTCAACCCGGGTTTCCGCGATACGCCCACTGGCAGGCTTTGGTACCCCTATACAGAGGGCCAGGTCCAGGCGTTGATCGTATTGCTCAAAGACATCGTCAAACGCAATAACATCGATCCTCGACACATCATTGGACACAGCGACATCGCTCCTCTGCGCAAGCTCGATCCGGGCCCATTGTTTCCATGGAAGCGTCTTGCGGATGAAGGGCTGGGTATCTGGCCGGATGCACAGAGGGTGGCTCAGCGCCAGGCGTCGATGATGGACAACCTGCCGAGCGTTACCTGGTTTCAGCAGCAGTTGGCGCAGCTGGGTTATGTGACTCCCCAAACGGGCGAGCTGGATGTAGCTACACGTCACGTGTTAGCGGCGTTCCAGATGCACTATCGGCCGGAGCGATTCGATGGTCAGCCGGATGTGCAGAGTGCAGCTATCCTGCAAGTGCTCAATCATTAACGCTAAAAACAGCCGGCCCGTCTGATAGGGCAGGTTATTTTCTGAGTTGTTGCTATACCTCAGTGATATTCATTTGGATAGACATTGATGTCGATGGCTGCTGCACGCACTCTGATCTTTCGTCCCTGGCTGCTGGCCTTACTGGCGGCATTGATCAGTGCTGTCTTGTTGTTAGTCGGCAGCTTTGGCTTGGTCATGCATCAAGCCAGGCAGGATGAAAGAGAACAGATGAATGCTCAGGGCGAGCGCTTTTTGGTGCGTCTGGAGCAAATGTTCGGCCAATTGCGCGAAGGTCTCGATCAGCTGGAGGCCCAGCCTTTGCGCAGCTGTAGCCCGCAAATGCTGGAACTGCTGCGTCAGGTCAGCGTCAGCTATCGGTTCGTGTATGACGCCTCGTTTGTCGGTGGGTCGCAGCCGTGTTCGAGTCGGGGGGGGCAAAACCTGGTCGATTCCCCGCGCGCTCCGGATATTCGCGGGCCTACCTATGACTATTGGCTCAATACGTCTGCCCAGCCCGATGACAATCTGGCTGCGTTGATGCTGGGACGAGGCGATTTCCGGGTGTTGACCTCTCGGGGGCACCTCACCGATGTGGTTGATCTGCCCGTCGATGGCAGTCTGTTGGTGGTGCTTGATAAAGGCGCCAGGGCCATACCGGTGTTGGGGCCTGCGCAGGCATGGCCACCGACACCGGACTGGTCGGCCGACACCCTGCAAACCTTGGTCACCACCCCCACTCAGCTTATTTACCGGATGCCCACGCAGAGCCCGGAATACCAGCTTGTACTCATCACTTCGCGCACAGGGCTACAGCCGCAAACGAGGGGTGCCTGGTGGTTGCTGATCCCGGCCAGTCTCCTGATTGCGCTGTGCATCGGTGGATTGGTGTTGCAATTGGTGCGTCAGCGCCAGTCGTTGGGCGGCGAGCTTCATGGCGCGTTGCGTCGGGGCGAATTGCAGGTGCTTTATCAGCCAATATTCGATCTCAACAGTCGCCGCTGCGTCGGTGCCGAGGCTTTGGTGCGCTGGCGTCGGCCGGATGGCAGTTTGACCAGCCCGGATCTGTTCATTCCACTGGCGGAGAACACCGGGCAGATTCGGCAAATCACCGACTTTGTTCTTCAACAATTACTGGAACAGTTAGGCCAGTTATTGCGCGCGAATCCGCATTTGTACATCTCGGTGAACCTGGCCGCATGTGATGTCATGGCCCCACGCATTGGTCGGGTAGCGGCCAGATTGCTGACGCTGCATCGGGTGGCCGCGCGTCAGATTGCGTTCGAGGTGACCGAGCGCGGGTTGATTGATGTCGTGGTGGCACGCGATCACCTGCAAGCACTGCGCGACGTCGGCCATCAGGTATTGATCGACGATTTTGGCACCGGTTATTGCAGCCTTGCGTACCTGCAAACCCTGCCTGTGGATTGCCTGAAAATCGACAAGGCATTCATCGACGCGCTAGGGCACGATGCGGCGAGCAGCGGTGTCGCGCCGCACATCATTCGCATGGCTCACGCCCTGCAGTTGCGCGTGATCGCCGAAGGGATAGAGTCAGAAGCGCAGGCCGTGCTGCTCAGCAGTGAAGGCGTGAGCTATGGCCAGGGCTGGCTGTTTGCGCGGCCATTGAGCGCAGCCAAATTTTCCGAACTGGTTACCGGCGGGCGGCGAACACTCTCCCGCCGCAACGATGATGAGGCCTGAGACCTCACGCCTAGATCGGCAATGCCATGTAGAACTGAGTGCCCTGCCCCGGTCGCGAATAGACGCCCATCCGGCCACCGTGCAATTGCACGATTTCCTTGCACAGTGCGAGACCTAGCCCTGCCCCGCCTTTCTTGCGCCCGACCTGAACGAAGGGTTCGAAAATCCGCCCTTGCTGCCCATAAGCGATGCCTTCACCGTTGTCCTCGATGCTGACGATGACACGCTCGCCGTGGCGCCGTGCCTGCAGGCGAATCAGCCCGTTCTGCGGGGTATGGCGTAGCGCGTTATCCAACAGGTTATCCAGTACGCGCTCAAGCTGCGTCTTGTCGGCGTTCACGCGTGGGAGCGGCTCCTGAATCTCGACCAGCAACGCGATATTCTGCTCATCGGCTTGTTCGGCGAAACGCTGGCGCGCCAGCTCGAGCAGATCATCAAGGGCGCAGGGGGCGAGGCTGAGTTTTTGCAGACCATTCTGGTAACGCGAGAAATTCAGTAGATCGTTGATTAACTGCATCAAACGCTGCATTTCTTCATTGACCGTATTAAGCAGGTCGGCTTCACGCGAGTCCGCGGCAAAGTGCACGCGCTCTTGAAGCAGGCCGAACGCCATGTGCATGCCGGTCACGGGGGTGCGCAATTCATGGGAAGCGCGCAGTACGAACTCGCTGCGTACCCGCTCGAATGCACGTTGTTCGGTCACGTCGCGCAGCACCATCACCGCGCCAAGGATATGGCCCTTGGTATGGCTGACGGGCGTCAAACTGTAGGTCAGCAGCCGTGACTCGCCATCGACCTCAATGGCCAGGTCGTCGGGGACACGATCCAGACTTCCGCCGCGCAGCGTCAGGTACAGCTGTTCGTCCAGCTCAGGGCGCTGCAAGGCCTCGCCCAACCCTTGACCGAGTCGGTTTTCGTCCCAGCCCAGTTGGCGTTGGGCTACTGGATTAAGGTGCTCCAGACGGCCTTGCCGGTCAATCATGAGCAACCCGTCATCGATGCTGTCAAGCACTGCTTGCAGGCGCTGCTGACCCGCGAGCAGCTCATCGATATTCGTCGCCTGATGCTGGCGCAAGGCTTCGGCCATGATCCCGAAACGTCGAGTCAGCAGGTTCATTTCCGCCGCCGAAGAAATCGGCAGCGTGACCTCGAAATTGCCTTGGCCGATATTGTCGGCGGCCTTGGCCAGTGCCTCGATAGGTGCGCCGAAACGCTGAGCAATACCGTGGGCGGTAATAAAACCGATACACAAGACGGCAATGCCCACCAATCCCAGCAGGGCGGCAATCCAGAGAGCCCTTTCTCGGGCCGTACTCTGGGTTTGATTGATGTTTTCCAGTGCTTGCCTATGGGCGTCGATCAACCCGTTGCGCAGGACATCGAAACTGTTAGTCAGCGCGACATTATCGCGGACCTCGGCGGGTTGACGTTGCGATTGCTCGAAATCCTGAATAAACCGCTGATAATCGATGCGGGCCTGAGTAAAACCGTTTTGCAGATTGCTTTGCGCTTCGTTTTCGATGCCTTGGGCCAACAGCGCTTGAAACTGCTGGCGAGCCTGCAAGACGGCGGCTCTATCGGACTGTCCTTTGAGCATCATGACCAATTGATCGCCGAGGTTCTTGCGCAACTTCAGGCCCAAGTCGAGGGTGATGAAGTTTTGCTGGACCAGCGACTCCTGGGCTTTTGCCATCTGCATCACGCTGACGAGCCCGAGCAGCAGTCCCAGCAGCGCGACCGTGATCAACGCCGAAATGCTCAGGAACAACCGGGTACGCAACTTCATCGTGAACTTCATGAATTGAGATTCATAGCGTGTACTGCTTGCGTTTGCGGTACAGCGTCGAGGCATCGATACCCAGGGTTTTAGCGGCTTGGTCAAGCGTGTCGCTGGTCGCCAGAACGGCGCCGATGTGGGCTTTCTCCAATTCGTCCAGGCTCAGCGCAGCGCCGATCCGTGGTGCGTTATTGGTCGGCTGCTCGGCCATCCCCAAATGACTCACCTCCACGCGTTCTTGAGGGCAAATGATGCTGGCCCGTTCGACCACGTTACGCAGTTCCCGAATGTTGCCGGGCCAACGATAATTGAGCAGGGCTGCCCGCGCCTCTTCGCTGAAACCGCGTCCGGGACGGGCGTACTCCTTGACGAAGCGGGCAAGAAACCGGTCGGCGAGGGCCAGAATATCTTCGCTACGTTCACGCAGCGGCGGCAGATTCAGGGTAATGACGTTTAAGCGATACAACAGGTCTTCGCGAAAACGGCCATCGCGCACCATGTCTTCAAGGTTGAGGTTGGTTGCCGCCAGAATTCGCACATCGGCTCGACGCGTGACCGGGTCGCCAACGCGCTCGTACTCTTTGTCCTGGATGAAACGCAGTAGTTTAGGTTGCAGCGTCAGCGGGAAATCGCCGATCTCGTCGAGGAACAGGGTGCCGCCATCGGCCTGGTTGACCCGGCCCAATGTGCTTTCGCTGGCGCCGGTAAATGCACCACGGCTATGGCCGAACAGCTCGCTTTCCATCAGTTCGGCGGTCAGCGAGGGGCAGTTGATCGTGATGCAGGACTTCTTCGCCCGTTTGCTCCATGCGTGAATCGCACGCGCCAGCTCGCCTTTACCAGTGCCGGACTCGCCGAGAATCAGGATGTTCGCATCCGTATTCGCGACCTGACGCGCGGTTTCCAATACGGCCATCATCGACGGGCTGTGAGAGTCCAGGCCGTCCTTGGGCTTGCGCACTTCACCTTCCAGCGCTTCGAGCCGCGCGGACAGTTGACGGATTTCAAGTTGCTTGGCGGTGGCCAGTCGCAGTTGATCCGGGCTGCAAGGTTTTACCAGGTAGTCGGCCGCGCCCGCCTGAATCGCATCGACGGCGGTATCGACGGCTGAGTGGGCGGTGACGATCACCACGCGCATCCACGGCGCCTGGATGCGCATTTGCGCCAGCACGTCCAAGCCATTGTCTTCACCCAGGCGCAGGTCCAGAAAGCACAGGTCGAATACCTGGCGCTGAAGCAACGCCTCTGCCTGGGCCGCGCTGTTGGCGGTGGCGACGGTATAGCCTTCATCTTCAAGGCAATAGCGAAAGGTGCGAAGGATCGCGGACTCGTCATCCACTAAAAGAATACGGCCTTGATGCTCAGTGGCTGTGTCCATATTCCTACGCTCCTTTAAGACTGTTCTTAGTTAGTCCCGGAAAAATCGGGCAAGTTGCATGGTTAATTCTGCTTGATTCGGCGGTCTGCATGGTAGCTATCTGTTAGTGATGTCGTCATCGGCCTGATTTATATGCGTTTTAGCGTCTCAAACGTGCTGGCACGAGGCTTGCGACACTCCCGCGACTATCGTCACAAACAACCTGCGCAGACATTGATGGAGAATCGTTATGCACCCGCTGAAGAAGATTGCCCTGGCCACCGCTACGACCGCAGTACTGGGGTTGACCCCTATGTTTGCGCAGGCCGCTCAGGAAGATCTGGCTCCTCAGCTGACCCAGGCGCGGCAGGAAGGTTCGATCTGGACCGCGTTCGCTCTTAACCGCCATTTGAGCCCTTTCAAGATCGACGTCACGGTCGAGAAAGGGACTGCGGTGCTCAAGGGCAAGGTTGAAAATGACGTTGATCGTGAGTTGGCTGAACAGATAGCGCTCGACACCAAAGGCATAGACAAGGTCGATAACCAGCTGGAGGTAGACCCAAATGTCGCTGCTGAGCCAGGCACTAAAGCCAAAATCGCTCAGCGTTTTGAAGATGCAACACTCACCGCGACGGTGAAATCAAAACTGCTGTGGAACAGCGTGACCCAGGCGCTGAGTATTCAAGTGGATAGCAAAGACGGGGTGGTCACGCTTAAAGGCCAGGCCCAAAGCGCCGAAGCCAAGGAGCTGGCTGGCAGGCTGGCGAGCAACACCGATGGGGTGACAGAGGTTAATAACCTGATCAGCCTGAGTGCCAGTGACCCCTCGGTGCCCAAGGTCCAGCCTGGCGCAACTAACGCCGGCGAAGTGATCAGCGATCTCTGGATTACCAGCAAGGTTAAATCCAGTTTGATCTACAGCCGTAACCTTGATGGATTGAACATCAAAGTCGATACCAAGGATGGCATGGTCAGCCTGAGCGGTGTGGTCGCCAATTACGCCGAAAAACAACTGGCGGTCGAAATCGCGCGGAATATTCGTGGCGTACGCGGTGTTGATGCCGACGCGTTGAAAGTCATCACCCGGACGGCGGGTTAGTCCCATCGTGCAGAACGCACGATGCCCATGGGGCCGTCGTGCAGGATGCTTGCAAGTATGCGGCTGTTATTTATTTAAATACTTGATAAGTAAGGTTTTTTATAGATAAAGAAGCTGGCATGCAGGCTGCAGAAGGTTACGTAACAAAGGCTGAGCAGTACGCTCGCCCAACAAGATCGAACAGCCACTCAGGTGGAGGAGTTTCAGGATGAACAGCCCGCGTATCGCTCAACTGCGTATTTCGCCTCTGCCTATTCAGCAGGGTTTGTTTGTCAGCCTGGCGCTGCTCGTCACTTTGATTGTCGGACAACAATTTGAGCGTTGGGACAGTCACCGGAATGTGCATCAGATCAAACAGCCTTTCATGACCGGCAGCACCTACACCAACGTGAGCGCCGCAGCCCCGAAAGACGTTGCCCTGAGCTTGCAACCGGTCGAGGGGGAAGCCTCTGTCAGTGAACGACCTCATCCACAAAGCTGGGTGTTCTAGGCATGTTGTCCTGGAAGCCTGAAATATACGCAAGAAAAAACGCAACGTAAGGAGAATCACCATGTTGAGTTGGGCAATCACGTTCTTGATCATTGCTATCGTCGCTGCCGTATTGGGCTTCGGTGGTATCGCTGGCACCGCTACGGGTATCGCGAAGATTCTCTTTATCGTGTTCCTGGTGCTTTTTGTCGCTTCGTTCTTCTTCGGTCGTCGCGGTCGAGGTTGACGCGCTTTTTCACGCCTGTATGCCGCGACACAATCAGGGTCTAATCAGGAGAGCGCTGTGATGCAAGTCCGTGATTTTCATTCAGAAATGAATTTCGCGGACTTGCCGAGCGCTTTATTTTTCGACCATCGATCTAAAAATTTCCAGCAGAAAACTCCCCCGCTTTAATACCGAATTACCTTTTTATTCGCTCATGCCCCGGGTTGGATTTTTAAATCTCTTTTCGCTACAGGCGACGCTTTAGCCAGTCTGGCGCCGAAAAACGGTATTTATTCCCGCCGCGTAAATGACCTTGTTCAATCTGAAACCTGGGTTTCATTTGACGTACCTCATGCCGATTCGGCATGAGGTAGGCGTTTACGGCATTAGACGTCGCGTCTTGTCCTCGGAATAGTTGCGCCCTTTTTCGCCTGCTAAAGAGCTGGGACGCCCAACTGCGGAAACCTTCTACTGGACAGCCCTCAAGCCATCTTTGTCCTCGATGCGGCCTTCAAAAAAAGCCAAGTCAAATGCCTTGATGGGGGATGTCCACGCCACTTGATATAAGGGTAATGACATGAAGAAGGCAAAGCTGAGCCTCGCCTGGCAGATCCTCATCGGTCTGGTTCTGGGGATTGCAATCGGGGCACTGCTCAACCATTTCAGTGCTGAAAAAGCCTGGTGGATCAGCAACGTTCTGCAACCAGCGGGTGACATATTCATCCGCCTGATCAAGATGATCGTGATCCCGATTGTGGTGTCTTCACTGATCGTTGGTATCGCGGGTGTGGGTGATGCTAAAAAACTGGGACGCATCGGCCTCAAAACCATTCTCTATTTCGAAGTCGTCACTACCATCGCCATTCTGGTAGGCCTGGTGTTGGCCAATGTGTTCCATCCGGGCACAGGCATCGACATGAGTACCTTGGGCACCGTCGATATCTCCAAGTACCAGCAGACGGCCTCCGAGGTGCGGCACGAGCATGCGTTCATAGAGACCATCCTCAACCTGATCCCGTCGAACATCTTCGCCGCCATCGCTCGCGGTGACATGCTGCCGATCATCTTCTTCTCGGTATTGTTCGGCCTCGGCTTGTCCAGCCTGCAATCAGACCTGCGTGAGCCGCTGGTAAAGATGTTTCAGGGCGTCTCGGAAAGCATGTTCAAAGTTACCCATATGATCATGAGCTACGCCCCGATAGGTGTGTTTGCCTTGATCGCGGTCACGGTCGCTAACTTCGGTTTTGCGTCCCTGCTGCCGCTGGCCAAGCTGGTGATCCTGGTTTACTTCGCCATCGCTTTTTTTGCCTTCATGGTGCTGGGTCTGATTGCCCGCCTGTTCGGGTTCTCGGTGATCAAGCTGATGCGCATCTTTAAAGATGAGCTGGTCCTCGCCTACTCCACCGCCAGCTCCGAGACCGTGCTGCCGCGTGTGATCGAGAAGATGGAAGCCTACGGCGCACCCAAGGCTATTTGCAGCTTCGTGGTGCCAACCGGCTACTCGTTCAACCTTGATGGCTCGACCCTGTATCAGAGCATTGCGGCGATCTTCATTGCTCAGCTTTATGGCATTGACCTGTCGATAGGGCAGCAATTGATGCTGGTCTTGACCCTGATGGTCACGTCCAAAGGGATCGCGGGCGTGCCGGGCGTGTCCTTCGTGGTGTTGCTGGCAACGTTGGGTAGCGCGGGTATTCCGTTGGAAGGTCTGGCCTTTATCGCCGGTGTCGACCGGATCATGGACATGGCCCGTACGGCGCTGAACGTGATCGGCAATGCCTTGGCGGTGTTGGTGATCTCGCGCTGGGAAGGCATGTATGACGATGCCAAGGGCGAGCGCTACTGGAACTCCCTTCCGCACTGGCGCAGCAAAGAGCCGCTGCCAGCGGGTGAAACCGTCATTGACTGATCACTGACGCGCCGCACTGACAAACCCCGGATTTCCGGGGTTTTGTCTTTTTGACGTTCCTGCCGCAATACGGCCAGCCCCATTTGTTGTTAACCCCTGTCGCCGCTATCATCGCCGCATCTTCTGAGGGACTTACTGATGCTCAATGGCCTATGGCTTGGCTTTTTTGTGGTGGCGGCGGTCTCGGCGCTGGCGCAGTGGCTGATTGGCGGGAATGCCGGGATCTTTGCAGCGATGGTGGAAAGCATTTTCGCCATGGCCAAGTTGTCGGTCGATGTGATGATCCTGCTGTTCGGTACCCTCACCCTCTGGTTAGGGTTTCTGCGCATTGCGGAGAAGGCCGGGATCGTCGATTGGCTGGCCAAGGTACTGGGTCCGTTGTTCCGCCATCTGATGCCTGACGTCCCGCCTGGTCATCCGGCGCTGGGGCTGATCACCCTCAACTTCGCTGCCAATGGCTTGGGTCTGGACAACGCCGCCACACCTATTGGTCTCAAGGCCATGCGTGCGCTGCAAGAGCTGAACCCCAGCAAGACCACGGCCAGTAACGCGCAGATTCTGTTTCTTGTGCTCAACGCTTCGTCCCTGACCCTGATGCCGGTGACGATCTTTATGTACCGGGCTCAGCAAGGCGCGGTGGATCCGACGCTGGTGTTCTTGCCGATTTTGCTGGCGACCAGCGCCTCCAGCCTGGTCGGATTGCTGTCGGTAGCGTTCATGCAACGCTTGCGGTTGTGGGACCCGGTGGTCCTGGCGTATTTGATTCCCGGTGCACTGCTGCTGGGCGGTTTCATGACGCTGCTCGCCGGGCTGTCGGCTACCGCGTTGGCAAGCCTGTCGTCGATCCTCGGTAATTTGACGTTGTTTGGCCTGATCATGGTGTTTCTGCTCATTGCCGCGTTCAAGAAAGTGAAGGTGTACGAGGCCTTTGTCGAGGGCGCGAAAGAAGGCTTCGATGTCGCCAAGAACCTACTGCCCTATTTGGTAGCGATGCTCTGCGCGGTCGGTGTATTGCGTGCGTCAGGTGCGCTGGATTTCGGCCTTGATGGCATTCGGCATCTGGTGCAATGGGTGGGGATAGACTCCCGCTTCGTCGATGCCCTGCCCACTGCAATGGTCAAACCGTTCTCTGGCAGCGCCGCACGGGCGATGCTGATCGAGACCATGCAGACTCAGGGCGTCGACAGCTTTCCGGCGCTGGTGGCCGCGACGATTCAGGGCAGCACTGAAACCACCTTCTACGTGCTGGCGGTCTACTTCGGGTCTGTCGGTATCCAGCGTGCGCGGCATGCGGTGGGTTGCGCACTGCTGGCGGAACTGGCTGGGGTCGTTGCGGCCATCCTCGTTTGCTACTGGTTCTTCGGCGCCATGGCGTAATGCTTTTGACCCTGCTCAAGGGTCCATTGCACCAGTTGCGCCGCTAGCGTATCGCTGGCCTGACTGAAACCCGCCACCACCGAAGGTACCTGTTTGTCAGTGACGGGTTGGTGTACGTCGAAACGACGGCTGGCGACGATGCGTTTGTCCTCACTGACCAGTCGCGCATCGAGACGGACGACCACGTCGATGACCTGTCCATGGTATTCGCTCTGGAACGCCTGTAGCTCGCCGCTCAACTCAAAATCCGCCTGCAGGTTACTGTCATCGGTGCTGAGCGACTGCACGCGGCCATCGCGCGTAAAGGCGTCAAGCAGTCGGTTGCGCAGTGCCACCGGGGCCGGATCGCTCCAGCGCGCGCCCTTGTAATTACTGATCAGATCCCCCTGAGGCACGACGGCGATTCGCGGGCTGTCCAGCGCCTCGCTGGCTCTGGGTCGGGCCACCCTTAGCGACCAGGCAAGCGGTGCTCCGTGGGCGGCTTGCGGTGCTGATTGCGACGTGGTCAATCGGTAGACATCGGACGGTTCAGCTTGTGGCAGGATCGAGCACGCGCTCGACAGCAACAATGCTCCGGCAACGGCGAAACGACCGAGTGAGTGATGGGCAAGCCTCATGGCTCGAACTCCTTGTTCTTGTCGCGGCCCAGAAGGTAACCGCTCGGATTGGCTTCCAGGCGGCGGGAAATTAACCGGAACGAGGTCAGCGTGTCGCGCAATTCGCGCACGGCCGGGCCTAGTTCGCTGAGTCCTTGCATGCCGCTGTCGAGCGAATCATGGTTATTTTTGAGCAGGTTGCTGATGGTCAGGCTGCTTTGCTCGATGGATTTCATCGCCTGTTCGGCGCTGTTGAACATCTGTTTGCCGTCATTGTTGAGCAAGCCGTTAGCGTTGCGCATCAACAAGGCGGTTTGCTCCAGCGTTGCACTCGCTTGCTTACCGACCTGCGCCAGTTGGTTGAGGGCCTGGCGTATATCGTCGCGCTGCTCGGCGATGACGCCGGTGGTTTGTTCCAGATGCTGGAGGGTCAGGCTGAGGCTTTTCGCGTTGTCGGGCGAGAACATCTGGTTGGCGTTGTGCAGCAATTCATTAACGCCGCTCATCAGGTCGCCGGTGTCGTTCAGCAGTCGGGCGATGGGCGAGGGCTTGGCGAAAATAACAGGAAGTTTACCGTCGACGCCCCGCAATACATGGCTTTCTGGCGTGCCGCCACTGAGCTGGATGATCGAGGTGCCCGTAATCCCGGTCAGGGCCAGTTTGGCTTGAGTGTCTTCCTTGATCGGGGTTTCGCCCGCGATACGGATCCGCGCCAGCACTCGCCGCGGATCCTCTGGGTCCAGGCGCAACTGCGCCACGTCGCCGACCTTGATTCCGCTGTATTGCACGCCACTGCCGTTCGACAGGCCCGTCACGGCCTCGTTGAACACAACCTCATACTCTTTGAACTCGGTGTCGACACTGGATTTTGCCAGCCACAGGCTGAACAGCAGCGCTGCGGCGACCACTATCACGGTGAATAAGCCAATCAGCACATGATGGGCACGGGTTTCCATCGTTAGACCTCGTTCTGCTGTGTGGCGGCTGAAAAGGCCGCTCGGCCGCGCGGGCCATGGAAGTATTCATGAATCCAGGCATCGTTCGTGGCGGCGACTTTATCGATCTGATCGACCACTAATACACGCTTTTGCGCCAGCACCGCGACCCGATCAGTGATGGTGTAGAGGGTGTCCAGATCGTGTGTGACTAGAAATACGCTCAGGCCCAGCGCGTCACGCAGGGTCAGGATCAATTGATCGAACGAGGCGGCGCCAATCGGATCGAGACCCGCAGTCGGCTCGTCGAGAAACAAAATGTCCGGGTCCAGGGCCAGAGCCCTGGCCAGCGCGGCGCGTTTGATCATGCCGCCAGACAACGTCGCCGGGTATTTGTGTGCGGCCGACAACGGCAGTCCGGCCAGCGCCAGTTTCACGCTCGCCAAGTGTTCCGCGTCATTGCGGCTCAGACCTGCGTTCTCGATCAGCGGCAGCGCGACGTTCTCGGTCACCGTCAATGAAGAAAACAACGCGCCTTTCTGGAACAGTACACCGGAGCGTCGCTCGACCAGGGAGCGGTGTTTGTCTGACAGGTGTCGCAGGTCTTGGCCAAATACCCGAATCGTGCCTTCGTTCGGCCGCCGCAGTCCGACAATGCTGCGCAGCAATACGGACTTGCCGCTGCCCGAGCCTCCGACCACGGCCAGAATTTCGCCCCGCCGCAAGTCCAAGTCGAGATTCTCATGCACGATCTGGCTACCGAATCGGTTGCACAGGCCGCGCACCTCAATCACCACTTCGTGCGGCGTACTTGGGGTCGGGCTTGCAACAGGGTTTGTCATTGGGGTCACCAGCCCATCTCCATGAAGAACAGCGCGGCCACGGCATCCAGCACGATGACCACAAAGATCGACTGCACCACGCTGGATGTGGTGTGAGCCCCGACTGATTCGGCACTGCCACTGACCTTGAAGCCTTCCAGGCACCCAATGGAGGCGATCAGGAAGGCAAAGAATGGCGCCTTGACCATACCCACCAGGAAGTGCCGAACGCTAATGTCCGATTGCAGTAGCGAGAGGAACATCGCTGGCGATATATCCAGCGACACTGCACACACCACGGCACCGCCGATAATCCCGGAGAGCATCGCGAGAAAGGTCAGGATCGGCAGCGAAACCAATAGTGCCAATACGCGAGGGACCACCAGCAGCTCGACAGGGCTCAGACCGAGGGTACGGATAGCGTCTATTTCCTCGTTGGCCTTCATCGAACCGATTTGCGCGGTGAAGGCACTGGCCGTTCGCCCGGCCATCAGGATCGCAGTCAACAACACGCCGAACTCACGCAGGAAAGAGAACGCCACCAGATCCACGGTAAAGATGCTGGCACCGAATTTTTGCAGTACCGTCGCGCCAAGGAACGCCACCACGGCGCCGACCAGGAAGGTCAGCAGCGCCACGATAGGCGCGGCATCAAGGCCGGTCTGCTCGATGTGCGAGATCACCGAGGTCATCCGCCAGCGTTTTGGGCGAAATGAATTCAGCACCAGTGTCTCTAGAACCAGGCCAACAAAACCAAGCAGTTGCAGGGTGTCCAGCCAAACCGCATCCACCGCCTTGCCAATGCGCATGAGTAACTGAATGCCCACCGCCTCTTCCGGCTCTTTGGCAGGTATACAAAAATCATGCATCGAGGACTGAATGGTTTGCAGCAAGGCGCGGCTGGCGGTTGGCAGTTCCGGGGCGTCCACGGCCAGTTGTCCCAGCCGGTCTGCGCCCAGCAACTCCACCAACAACGAAGCGCCTGCGGTATCGAGGGCGCTCAGCAGAGTCAGGTCGACGGGGGTCGTGGCGTCGTACTGCCCGAACAGCGCGCTCGTCTGCTGCTTGAGGTCGCGGTAATGTGCCAGCGTCCAGTCGCCCGAGATTCGCAGGCTCGGGGGGCTGCTCGACGTGTCAACGAGGGCGATGCCAGCCGAAGACGGCGCACTGCCGGCCAGAGAGGGTGTGGTCATAAGCTCCGAGCTTAGTAGGTTTGCCCTGGATTGGATTGCGCTGGATCATCGGCTGAGGGTTTTATACCCAGAGGGTCGCCAGCCGAGTGCGTGACAGGTGCCTGGTCGGTGTCTGTGACGAGAAACCGCAGCACACCGATCATCTGACCATCTTCAGTCAGCACCCTCACCTGCCAGCGCCCGGTGGGGTCGGCCGGGAAATTCTGTTTGCGGGTCCAGGCACGATAGCCTTCCTTGCGCCCACCGTGGATATCCAGGGCGATTCGATCGACCTCTTTACCGTTTTGTCGCCAGACATGGTAAATCCGTTCATCCAGCCCGCGCGGTGCATTGATTGCGGTGTAGGCATACAACCCACTGTTGCGTACCTGGCGGGCGCTGACCTCTTTCAGGCTTTCACCCGGCGTCCGGTTCTGGTTATCAAAATCAGTGCTGACCGCGACTTCAGTCAACCACAAGGTCGCCGGTGGTACCCACGAACGCAGAAACCAGCCAGCGCCGCCGATAACCAGCGTCACTGCCAGTAATAACACGCCGCGCCGCCAATGGTTGATCGGGAAGCTCGACACCAGGCTGGGAAATGACAGCAGCATGGCGATACCCAATGACAGCTTGTAACTCTCGGCGGTGGTCAGGTGCAGAATGATCGGTAACGCGGTGAGCAGCGCGGCGAATAAGGTCAGCGTGTGCAGCGCAAGAAACAACCAGCGCTTGGGCGCCAGCCATTTGTAATACAGCGGGTCAGTGATCGAAATCAGTGCCGCCGCGCCCAGTAGACTGGTGAACACCAGCTGGCCGCTGTTCCAGGTGGTGGTAATGAAGAAAAACGGCAATACGAAAAACAGACTTTCCTGGTGGATCATCTGAGTGCCATAGCGCAACAGCGGCGGCGGAATTTCGCGTTTGAAGATTTTAGTGAACAGCTGCATCACGCTGTTCTCGAACATCAGCCACAGCCAGCTGACCAGCATGATGACCGCAATCCAGGTGGCCAGAGCTTCTTGACGATCTACCAAAATGAAGCTGCTGATACCTGAAGCAAAACCGAAGAGCGCAATCAACCCTGGATAGCGCTTCATCAAATCCAGTATTCGCGTTACGTAATGGTTCCAGTCAGGCATTCGGCAGTTCACTGTGTATGTAGGAAAAATCCTCGACAGGATACCAATGCTGTTCGGTTAGCGGTCATCCCCGTGCAGGCTGTGTGAAAACTCCAGGCTCAATCCCCGTCAGCGAATTCATTCGCGAGCGCGGACCGCCCGGTATCGCCACAACAACAGCATCAGGGTAAACAAAACAAGGGTCCCCGCCACCATCTCATACAATCCGTTGTAACCCAGCAACGGTTTTTCCACGCGGACATAGCCCGGCTGCGCGAGCAATTGACGCATCGCCCGGTTGGCGGTATCGAGACTGACGGCCCTGATCTGCTTTGCTGGGTCTGTCAGGTGCCCATCCTCGTAGTCGTTCAACGATCCCCAATAGTAATCGGCCAGCGCGCTATTGCCCTGGGCAGCCCACGCCTGTTTGTCGATGGCAGCCTGTTGCAGGCGGGAGAAGGTCGCGGGGTCGAGCCCGTCTTTTTGCAGGTGCTCGCTCAATTCACGCATTACGCGTTCTGCCTGATCGACATCATCACGGCCAAGGTCCGCGTTCAGGCTGAGAAAACCGGTGTCGCCGAAGACTTCCCGTTCGCTCCAGGGTCCGTAAGAAAGGCTGTGCTCGAGCCGCAACTGGCGGTAGAGCGCCCAATCCAGATAGCTTTTGACCAGCTCCCAGGTCTCATCGTGCTGCTGTTCAAGCTGCGGCTCAGGGAAAAACCAGTGCAGACGCGCGCCCTCACCCACCCAGCCTTTTATCAGGCTGCGTTCGGTTTCTGCGGTATGGCTGATGTGCGCGAGCGGGATGTGTTCGCTCGGTTCGGCTGCGATGAGTTGGCCGTAGGTGCGCACCAGATAGGCCGGCAGGAGCCGGTCCAGATCGCCGACGATAATCAGCGTCATGTTGTTCGCGGCATACCAACTGTTGCGTATTTTCTCGACCTGCTTGAGGGTCAGCGACTCGACATCGGGTCGTTCGGCACATTTGAGGCCCAACTCGACCGCCAGTTGTTTACTGGCGTTGTGACCGAGGTCTTGATGATCGAGCCAGCGTTGCAGGTGCGAGTAATGGCCGCCGTCCTCGCGCTCGACGATACGTTTGGCGGTGTTCAGGGCATTTTCATCGATGCGACTGCGGGTCAATACGGCCATCAACAAATCAAGAACCTTACGCTGGTTTCTCGCGGGCGCTTCGATCACAAAGGTCGTGTCGGCACTGCTGGTGAAAGCGTTCCACTCACCGCCCAGCGCCTGCATGCGCTCCTCAAGCCCCCCTTCCCCTTGATCATCAATACCGCTGAACAAAAGATGCTCAAGCAGGTGCGGTAATTCCTTGTTGGCGCAATTGAAGTCATCGAAGCCAATACCGACGACCAGTCGAATAGCGACATGGCCTTTTTCATTGCCCGGCTTGAGCAGTAATTGCAGGCCATTGGGCAGGTCGTAGCCTTCGACTTGATAACGGTCGAAGGCTATTGACGGGCTGGCAGTCAGAAGCAGGCAAACAAACAGCAGACAACGCATAAAACGAGCTTCCTTGCGGGCCGATATGTTTAACAGACTTCAATGAGCCGAGGTCGTTCACATTGGTTGGTCGGGCAAGGGTTCGCTGGACAGTGCACCCGTTTCCGCGGTTTCGAGGACGGCATAGGCGCTGCTGCAGAACAGCGAGTTGAGCCGTTTCATGTCGCCAATCATCTCCAGGTGCAGCGAGCTGGTTTCGATACTTTGCACCACTTTGCGTTGTAAGCGACTGACGTGGGCATGTGCCAGACGTCGCTCCTGAGCGCGGAAGCGGCGCTTCTCACGCAATAATTGGCGGGCGCTTTCGGGGTCGGCGCTGACGAAGACTGACAGGCCAAGGCGCAAGTTCAACAGCAATTGACTGTGCAGCCCCGTCAGTTCTTCCAGGCCTACCTCGGAGAACGAGCGGCGTTGCGAGGTCTTCTGTTGCTGGACCTTGCGCAGCATGCGTTCGATCAGATCGCTGGCCAGCTTGAGGTTGATCGCCAGCTCGATAATTTCTGCCCAGCGTCGGCTGTCCTGCTCGCCCAGGTCTTCCCGAGGCATCTGCGCCAGATAGAGTTTGATCGCGTTGTACAGCGCTTCGGCATCGTCGTTGAGGCGCCGCATTTCCAGGGTGACCGCCGTTTGCGTACCGCGCAGCACCCCGTGCATGGCGTCGAGCATGCTTTCGACCAGATCGCCCAGGCGTAGGGTCTCGCGCACGGCATTGGTCAGCGCCAGGCTTGGCGTTGCCAACGCCGTGGCGTCCAGATGCCGGGGTTTTGCCACGCCGTTGGTGTCGGGGCGTTCAGGCAATAGCCACGTGCACACCCGGGCCATGGGGCTGACGCTGGGTAACATCAGCAGGCAGCGCAGGGTGTTGTAGGTCAGGTGGAAGCTGATCACCAGGCTCTGGGCGCTGAAGTTCAGCGTATCCATCCACTTCACCAGCGGGTCCAGTATGGGAATGATCAGCAGCAGGCCGATCAGCTTGTACAGCAAGCTGCCAAGCGCAACCTGGCGC
The DNA here is from genome assembly GCF_052976945.1 of Pseudomonas sp. GG8. NCBI lineage: Bacteria > Pseudomonadati > Pseudomonadota > Gammaproteobacteria > Pseudomonadales > Pseudomonadaceae > Pseudomonas > Pseudomonas sp. GG8. Next base: position 5,066,851 of record NZ_JBRIIP010000001.1, on the reverse strand, counting down.
CCGGCGACGTTTTGCATGCTGGTACTCAGGAATGCCAGCAGGCCGCTGCCGATATTTGCCCCGATCACCAAACCGATCGCGACTGGCAGGCTGATGATTTCCGCGCCAGCCAGGGTCGCAGTTAACAGCACGGCAGCAAGGCTGGAGTAGGAAATCAGCGCGAACATTGCCCCGATGAGGGCGTCGAGCAGGAGGTCTCCGGTCAATGAGGCGAACAGTACCTTCACGCCCGCTGCCTGGGTAATGGGCGACGCAGCCGTGACGATCAGTTGCAGGGCCAGAATGATCAGGCCAAGGCCGATACCCACCCGCCCGAGTTGCCCGGCTCGGGTTTGCTTGCGCGACAGAAAAAAGATCACGCCGAGGAAAATCAGCAGTGGCGACAACCAGGACAAATCGAGCGTCAGCACCCGCGCCATCAGCGCGGTGCCGACGTCCGCACCGAGCATGATTGCCAGTGCCGGGGTTAAGGCCATTAGCCCTTGGCCGACGAAGGAAGTGACAAGCATCGCCGTGGCGTTACTGCTTTGCACCAGCGCAGTGACGAGGATCCCGGCGACGAAAGCCAACGGGCGCCTGGACATGTTCTGGCTAAGTACGCGACGCAATTGGGAGCCGTATACGCGGAGGATGCCGGTACGGACGATGTGCGTGCCCCAGATCAGCAAGGCAACGGCAGAAAGCAAATTGAGCAGGGTTAGCATACAAAGGCCCCCTGAGGTCACCCAAGCCGGGTGAGGATTAAAAGTGCAGCGTGTAGCGAACGAAGCGATGTAACCGAAGCGTTTTAGCGCTCACCTAAGCTTTAGTCGGCTTATGGCCTTGGCGCCAGCATCGCATAGGCAATACGCGCCTTGAAACAAAACCGTCATAAATCAGTAGATTGAAAGTTCATAAAAAAACGGGGCACTCAATGCCCCGTTTGTTTTCAAGCGGTGCAGTTACTGACCAGGGATGTCCTTGCGCAGTTTGACCGGCTCGCTTTGTTTCTTCTTTTTCGCCATTTCGGTGCGCATCTTGATGTTGATGGCTTCTACCGCCAGCGAGAACGCCATGGCGAAATACACGTAGCCTTTAGGTACATGCACGCCGAACGATTCGGCAATCAGCACGGTACCGACCACCGTCAGGAAGGACAGCGCCAGCATCTTCAGTGATGGGTGCTTGTCTATGAAGTTACTGATGGCGCCTGCGCACGCCATCATCACCAGCACGGCGACGACGATGGCAGCAATCATGACGGGCACGTGAGAGACCATGCCGACCGCAGTGATCACCGAGTCCAGGGAGAACACGATGTCGATGATCGCGATCTGGATGATGGTGTAGAAGAACTGGCCGCCCTTGCCTTTGGGCTCGTCGACGACTTCGTCTTCACCTTCCAGGCCGTGGTAGATCTCTTGGGAGCTTTTCCACAGCAGGAACAGGCCACCGAAGAACAGGATCAGGTCACGGCCGGAAAAACCCTTGCCGAAGACCTCGAACAGATCTGCGGTAAGGCGCATGACCCAGGCAATCGACAGTAACAGCAGGATACGCGTGATCATGGCCAGCGCCAGGCCGAAAATTCGGGTGCGCGGCTGCATGGCTTTGGGCATGCGGCTGACCAGAATCGAGATCATGATGATGTTGTCGATGCCCAGGACGATCTCCAGGGCAGTCAGCGTGAAAAAGGCAACCCAGATTTCCGGGTTGGTCAGCCATTCCATAGGTATTCCTTTATGCGGTTAATACCCCTATGTTACCCCGCCTCACGGGCCAACCCCGGTGGTGAGGGGTAACAACGGGATGAATCGAGTGCGTTATAGACTGCTGAAGAGCGGGAAAATCCCCATCAGTAAGGCGGCAAACATTATGCACAGGCAGACCAGCACTGCCCACTTCAAGGTAAAGCGCTGATGGTCACCGAATTCGATGCCGGCCAGTGCCACTAACAAGTAGGTTGAAGGCACCAGCGGGCTGAGCAAATGCACGGGTTGGCCAACGATAGACGCACGGGCCATTTCCACTGGGCTAATGCCGTAATGGCTGGCTGCCTCAGCGAGAATCGGTAACACCCCGTAATAAAAAGCATCGTTTGACATGAAAAATGTGAACGGCATGCTGACCAGCGCGGTGATGACGGCCAGATAAGGGCCGAGGGCATCGGGGATGACGGCCAACAGGCTTTTGGACATGGCGTTGACCATGCCGGTGCCCGACAGAATACCGGTGAAGATGCCTGCCGCAAAAATCAGCCCAACCACCGCTAGAACGCTACCCGCGTGTGCGGCGATGCGGTCTTTCTGCGCTTGCAGGCAGGGGTAGTTGACGATCATGGCAATACTGAACGCGACCATGAACAACACAGGCAGGGGTAGCAGGCCGGCGATCAGGGCCGCCATCAGGGCCAGGGTCAGGGCGCCGTTGAACCAGATCAACTTGGGCCGGCGCGCTTCCGGGAACTGCGAAACGCTGATTTCGCTGTGGTCGACGTCATCGTCCGACAGGTGCAGTTCACCCAGGCGAGCGCGCTCGCGTTTACCGTAGGCATAAGCAATCAGCAGGATCGCCACCACACCTGCCAGCATGGCCGGGATCATTGGTACGAAGATATCCGAAGGGTCGACATGCAGCGCACTGGCAGCACGCGCGGTTGGGCCGCCCCACGGGGTCATGTTCATCACGCCGCCAGCCAGAATGATCAAGCCCGCCATGATGCGCGGGCTCATGCCCACGCGGGCGTACAGCGGCAGCATGGCGGCCACGCAGATCATGTATGTCGTCGCGCCATCACCGTCGAGGGACACCACCAGCGCCAGCACGGCGGTGCCCACCGAGACTTTGACCGGATCGCCCTTGACCAGTCTGAGGATCAGGCGCACTGCCGGGTCGAACAGGCCCGAGTCGATCATCAAGGCGAAATACAGGATGGCAAACATCAACATCACGCCGGTTGGCGCTAGCTTGGTGATGCCTTCGAGCATCATCGGGCCGATGCCGGTAGCGAAACCACCGAACAAGGCAAATGCGATAGGTACAAGGATCAGCGCAATCAGTGCTGACAGGCGTTTGCTCATGATCAGGTACATGAACGTGACGACCATGGCGAAGCCGAGGAAGGTCAACATAGAGATACTCCAGATGTAGCGCGACGTGAGGAAGGCGAACCGAGCGAATCAGCGCTGGGTGGGCGGCGCGTGGAGTACAAGGGGGAATGGTGCGAAGAGAGGGGTAGTAGAGGGCATGAGAATCACCATGGTTGTTAACGCTTATTGTTGTTTACTGGGCCGGGTGACGTTGAAAACGCATGCCCTGGCTGACCGGTCTGTTGCCGGTGGTGGTGCGATCCTAAAGGGGTAAGCTTTCAGCCAGCTTTCGTCGAACAAACATCTGACGCGTTGCCGTTTCGTTGAAGACGCAACCGTGGCGTGCCACAAGGGTTTCAATTTCATGTGATCTGAGAAGGAGCACGCTTGATGAGTCAGTCTCACACCGGTGGGTGCCATTGCGGCAGTCTGCGTTATCAGTTCAACGCCCCGCTGCAGGACATCGCCCACTGTCACTGTTCTATTTGCCGACGGGTTTCAGGTGGGCTGGTGACGACCTGGATTACGGTGCCGCTCACGTCGTTCGAGTGGCTGGTGGGCAGCCCGGCGTCTTACGACTCTGGTCCGACCTGTGTGCGTTATTTCTGCGCCAACTGCGGCGCACAGTTGGCGTTGTTCACCCGCAAAACGCCGGACAGCATGGACGTCACGGTCGCCACGCTGGATCACCCGGAGCAGGCCCCGGCAGCTCGGCATATCTGGACCGCCAATCGATTGCCGTGGTTGCATCTGGATGAGCATTTGCCCGAAGAGCGTGAGGAGTCGTTGTAGGTTTAACGCCTATGTTGCAGGACTAAGGCAGTTCCAGCCCACCTGCGGCCTTGTGCAACGTGCGCAGGTGGTCGCTGATCTGTTTGAGGTTGTCTTCGTTGGCGGCGATTTCTGCGGCGCGTTCGGGTTCAAGCAATGCGCGGACTTCTTTGTCCAGATCACCGGTCAAACGCTGCAATTGCTTCTGACGCTGGCTGCTTTCGTCTTCCAGGCGCTGCCATTCGCTGGCTTGGGGCAAGCCGTAGCCGCCGCTGTCGAGCAATTCTGCCGGGCGACTGAGGAAGCCGCTGCTGGCGAGAATTTCCCGCAAGGTGCCGGTCGCCTTGGAGACGCCGCCATCCTTCTGCTCCCTGGCACTGAGGTAGCGTTGCTTGACCTCCTCCTGGGCCAGTAACAGTTCTCGACGCAAGCTGGCTTGCTCCAGCAACAGCATCGCTGCGCTGGTGCGCAAATCGGCACTGGCAAACCACTCACGCCGCTCCTTGGAGGGCACCCCCAACCAGTCTTCTACCGTGGTCTGTTTGATCGGCAACTGTTTTTTGAGCACGTCGAACATCGCCTGATAGCGGTCGCGATAGGAATCGAAACGATACCCTAGGCGCAATGCCTCTCGCGGGTCTTTCAGTACGCTGGTGTCAGCCAATCCACGTGCATTGAGCACTTCCAGCAGCCCATTGGGGATAATGCTGTCCAGACCTTTGAGGCGTGGGTCATCGGTGCCACTGCGCAGCAGTTTCAGGGTTTCCACAGCGCAGTTGTTCGATATGAAGTAGTAGTTGCCGTCGTAACTCCAGTGCATCTCGGCCGCGTGCTCGACCAGGTCGTTGATTTGCGGCCGGGACAAATTCATCGGCACCGAGGCCAGGCTGCGCAGTTCGGTCTTGGTGTATTCGTCGATCACCTGGCCCAGCGGCAGGACGAACAAGCGCGACGGGTACACGCCGGTCAGACCGTCCCAACTGGAAAGCTGCACGTCGCCGACGAAGGCGCGGTAAGACAACACCAGGTGTTGATCCAGGTCCAGACGGCAATCCGGGCCACGAGGGCGTCCAGGTTTGCAGATCACCAGCCGCAACATGCTATGACCCCAGCGGCTGACCCAGTTCTGGTTGGCCTCGGCCAGCAGGTAGTCGACGGCGTACACACGCTCGGGGTCGATTGTGCCCAGAGGTTGACGGCCAAAGTCGCTGCCGGCGTTAAGGAACGGGAAGGACGTCCGGCACTCACTCCTGGCTGAGGGGGCCCAGTCGAAATGTTCTTTGTAGTACGCGTACAGCGCGGGACGACGGCAGGGGTAGTCCGGATCGAGGAGGAAATACTCCATGTTGACCGCGACGAACTCACGCGGGTTGCTGATTTCGTAGATGTCCGGACTACGGGCGACCTGGCGGTTGTGTTCCTCACGCTCGCCCCTGCGGCCGACGTATTGCTGCCAGCCGGCGAGGTCGAGCAGCCTCGGATCGTCGCTGAGGGTGAAGCGCCGGGCCGTTTGACCACGGCAGCGGTCGGGCAAACCAATCTTGCCCAGGCTATTGGCCTGACGCTGGCAATTGAGGATCAGCGAACGCTCGGCACCCGGCCATAGCGTGGCGCGATCATAGATATGGGTAAGTTCATGCAGCACAGTGGCGAGCATTTCCCGGCGCACGGTGCCGTGGGGGCGATTGGTTTTCTGGGTGGCCGCTGAGCCATCGGTCAGACCGGCCAGCAGATTGCTGTTCAAGTCGAGCTGATAGGGACCTGACGCTTGTCCGTATGCGTTGCTCGGCAGGTCTGCAGACCAACGAACGTCGATACGGCGGTCCAGTTGCTCGATAAAGCGCGGCGGCAAGGCCTGCAGGGCTTCATCGAGCAGTGTCTGGCTGGCTTGTTGCTGCGCCGGAGTGAGTCTGTCAGCGTTGAGCGACAGACTCAATGCGGCTGCGGCGCTGTTGCCGACCAGCAACAGCATTGAGGCCAGCAGCCAACCTGTGAGGCGCCTCACAGAGCAAGAATGGCTTCGGCCAGCGTTTGGTCACTGGCGTCTCGGGCTTCAGGCAGGCGAGCACGCAAGGTGTCGAACGCGGCCTCAAGCTGCACTCCGCGAATATCGCCTTTGCTGGCAACGTAGCTGGCAGCATCATCTTTGGCCTGGATCACGACTTTTGAGTCGCGGGTCGAGGTGGTGGTGTCAGAGGTGAAATCAATACTGCGGCCGAAGGCGCGGACGACAATGTTACTGGTTGCCTTCACAGTTTGAGCTTGAGCTACACCGGCCAACAACAAGAGGCCGAGGGCGGTAGCAATGAGCGGGGTACGCATGAAATGTCTCCGGAATACAAAAGATACAACATGATTATTGGACGAGGATTGCCTGCGCCAGTTCAAGATCACTGGCACGAAATTCTGGCTGGGTCTGACGGTGCTCTTCACGTAAAAAAGCCAACGCCGATTCAAGCTGTGCTCCTCGCAGTTGGCCATCACTGGCTATAAACGCTGCAGCATCATCCTGGGCGGCAAGTATCAGTTTATTGTCGAAGGGGGCGGAGGTCACTTTGCTGGTGACAAATCCGCTGGCGACCAGATTTTGTGTGGTCAGGTCAAACGCCTGGGCCTGGAGACTCCAAGTCAGGGCAACGAACAGAAGCAACAGAAAACGCATGGGTCGAAATAGCCAATAATTCGAGCGGCGAAGGCTAGCGTAATGCCCGGAGCAGAGCCAGCCCGACAGTTGCGGGCTAGCCGATTAGCCTCGAACGACGCTCGTTAGAGGGCCAGAATCGCTTGCGCCAGCTGAGTATCGGTGGCGCTGAGCTGAGGAGCCTGTTGGCGGATATGCGCCAGGGCGCCTTCCAGGTGTACACCACGGATGTCACCTTGGCTGGCGACAAAACTGGCCGCGTCGTCACGTGCCGCAAGAACGATTTTGTCATCCTTGAGCGACGACGAGACTTTGGACGTTGCATTGCTGGAGGCATCGAGCGCGCGGACTACAGCATCGGTGGTGACGACAAAACTCGAAGCGCTGGCGCCGGTAGCGACAGCCAGCAGGACTACAGCGCTAAGTAGGCGTAGGCGGGACATGATGAACTCCAATGACTGAAAGAGGTGAGCTAAGCACGCCCAAGCCTATCGCAGCGGCGCTGTACGCACCATCCTGCGTCAGCTCCAGTGCATAGTTAGCGACAATCGGCGCTTCTGTGGGGGTGTTATGTGGTTGAGAAGTAAGCAGAAAACAACTGTAGCGGTGGATTGAAGTGATTTGCAAACTGTACTTGTAGACTGTCTGGTCGTTCGTTTCTCAGCCTGATTCCGGATCTCTGAAATGACAAAACCCGTCGGCAGTTACCTGCGACGGGTCTTGTATGGAGCAATTCGGGTTGCTGGAGGGAGACCTATGGTCTGAGACCAGCGAGCGCTAGCTTAGCGCCAGAACGGCTTGCTCAACTCTTCGTAACGTTGCGATTCGCTAATCCCGGCGTCAGCCAGCAAACGTGCGTCCAGACGAGCCAGTTGGTGGCGGCTGGAGATGCGACGCTGCCAAAGCATCAGGTTGGCGAAAGCGCGAAGAGGCCATGCAGCTTTAGCGGTTGAAGCGGTATTTTCGTAGAACAGGTCGGAACTGAGTGTACGTTCCATGATGACTTCCTTCCGCTTGTGGCGGGTTTAGATAGTGGCTTGACTGGTGCCAATCTTCCTCCCTCTTGGCCAGTCCCTCCAGACACAGTTCACTTCAATTGTGCTGGTCCAGTTAACTGTTTATAGGGACTGTTTTGTTCGTATTTGGGGTAACTGTACTGGTCCGCACTTTAATGGCGCATTTTCGTGCTAATCAGGGGGTTTTTTCGATTTGAAAGCCTGGAAATGACCGGTACAGCAGTACAGTTTTCTGATTTAAGGGAAACATTGGGGTAGCTGACAGCACGAAAAAATCGTTGTCAGCTACCCACTCCAAAATCAGAGAGGCTGCATGCGCCCTGTTTCTTCCAGATTGATGTGCCAGCTGAGTGCTTCGCGCAGTACGTGTGGAGTGTGACCACCTATTTTGCAGGCTGCCGCGAAGTAGGCGTTGAGTGCTTCGCGATAATCCGGGTGCACACAGTTGTCGATAATCACCCGTGCGCGCTCCCGTGGTGCCAGGCCGCGCAAGTCAGCCAGGCCTTGCTCGGTCACCAGGATATCCACGTCATGTTCAGTGTGATCGACATGGCTGACCATCGGCACAACGCTGGAGATCGCACCGCCCTTGGCAATAGACTTGGTGACAAAAATCGCCAAGTGCGCGTTACGGGCAAAATCTCCCGAACCGCCAATGCCATTCATCATCCGCGTGCCGCAGACGTGGGTGGAGTTGACGTTGCCGTACAGGTCGAATTCCAGTGCGGTGTTGATGCCGATAATCCCCAGGCGGCGAATGACCTCAGGATGGTTTGAGATCTCCTGTGGACGCAGCACCAGCTGTGGCTTGTAGTGCTCCAGCTTGTTGAACACTTCGTCGTGCTTGGCGGCAGACAAGGTGATGGAGCTGCCAGATGCAAAGATCAGTTTGCCGGAGTCGAACAAGTCAAATGTCGAATCCTGAAGCACTTCGGAGTACATGGTCATGTCATGGAACGGTGAGTCCAGCAGACCGTGCATCACTGCGTTGGCGATGGTGCCAATGCCTGCCTGAAGTGGCATCAGGCTGTTGGTCAACCGATCTGCGCGCACTTCGCTTTTGAAAAACTCCACCAAGTGGCTGGCGATAGCCTGTGTTTCTTCGTCAGGTGGCAGGACTGTCGAGTGCGAGTCAGGTTGATTGCTGATCACAATGCCGATGATCTTCGCCGGGTCGATCTGCACGGCGTGGCTGCCGATGCGGCTGTCAGGCTTCAGTACCGGGATCGGCAGGCGGGTTGGACGGTAGCTTGGGATGTAGATGTCGTGCAGGCCTTCCAGCTCAAGTGGCTGAGCAAGGTTGATCTCGACGATCACTTCTTTGGCCAGAATGGCGAAGCTGGCTGAGTTGCCCACCGAAGTACTCAGGATCAGATGCCCTTCTTCGGTGATGGCCACGCATTCGATCACAGCCAGGTCAACGGCTTTGATCTGGCGGTTACGTAACTGCTCAACGGTGTCGGACAGATGCTGATCGATAAACATCACCGAGCCATCGTTGATTGCTTTGCGCAGGGTGCTGTCGACCTGAAACGGCATGCGACGGGACAGCACACCGGCTTCGGTCAATTGTTTATCGAGGTCATTGCCGAGGCTGGCGCCGGTCATCAGGCTGATTTTCAGCGGAGACACTTTGGCGCGCTCGGCCAGTGCCTGAGGCACAGCCTTGGCTTCGCCTGCACGGGTAAAGCCGCTCATACCGACGGTCATGCCGTCCTGGATCAGGGCTGCGGCATCTGCCGCGCTCATCACCTTGTTGAGCAGAGAAGGCAAGCGGATACGGTCACGGTACATGGATTTTCATCTCGGGCGGTGGAAGCAAGACCTGCAGTCTAGTGAGTTGAGCATTTTTCGTCCCGCTACCATGGTCGCATTCACGTGCTCTAATTATAGTGCGTGATGTAAAACACCGTTGTGACAGATGTAAAAATCCCCGGCGATTTCGGTGCCAGGGATTGTTTTGAAGCGTGCACTTGCAGCGTGCCAGTATCGAAGCGTTATTCGATGGCTTTGACCATGTCCTCAATCACTTTCTTGGCATCGCCGAACACCATCATGGTTTTGTCCAGGTAGAACAGTTCGTTGTCCAGGCCTGCATAGCCGCTGGCCATAGAGCGCTTGTTGACGATCACGGTCTTGGCTTTGTAAGCCTCAAGGATCGGCATCCCGGCAATTGGCGATTTAGGGTCATTCTTCGCTGCCGGGTTGACCACGTCGTTGGCGCCCAGCACCAGAACCACGTCAGCCTGGCCGAACTCGGAGTTGATGTCCTCCATCTCGAACACCTGGTCGTAAGGCACTTCTGCCTCGGCCAGCAGTACGTTCATGTGCCCCGGCATCCGCCCTGCAACCGGATGAATGGCGTACTTCACCGTGATGCCACGATGGGTGAGCTTCTCTGTGAGCTCCTTTAGTGCGTGTTGCGCCCGAGCCACTGCCAAGCCATAGCCTGGAACGATGATCACCGTGTCGGCGTTGCTCAGGAGGAAGGTGGCGTCATCTGCCGAACCGGATTTGACCGGCCGCGCTTCTTTGTCACCCGCTGGGCCCGCCGCGTCCGCATGACCGCCGAAGCCGCCGCCGATGACGTTGAAGAACGAGCGGTTCATCGCCTTGCACATGATGTACGAGAGGATTGCACCCGAAGAGCCCACCAGCGAACCGGCGATGATCAGCATCGAGTTGTTCAGCGAGAAACCGATCCCTGCCGCTGCCCAGCCCGAATAGCTGTTTAGCATCGACACCACGACCGGCATGTCTGCGCCGCCGATAGGGATGATCAGCAGCACGCCGAGAACGAACGCCAACGCCAGCATCAGGGCGAACGCATTCAGATTGCCGCTCACTATAAAGATGACGCCAAACGTCAGTGTCGCCAGGCCAATGGCCAGGTTAAGTTTATGCTGGCCGGCAAACTGTACGGGTGCGCCCTGGAACAGGCGGAATTTGTACTTGCCCGAGAGCTTGCCGAAAGCGATCACCGAACCGGAGAAGGTGATGGCGCCAATGGCGGCCCCGAGGAACAGTTCCAGACGGTTGCCCGCTGGAATGGCGTCACCCAGGTGCCGAACGATGCCCAGCGATTGCGGCTCGACGACGGCTGCGATGGCGATGAACACAGCTGCCAGGCCGATCATGCTGTGCATGAAGGCGACCAGTTCCGGCATCTTGGTCATTTCAACGCGCTTGGCCATGATCGAACCGGCCGTGCCGCCGACCAACAGGCCAAAGATGATGTAGCCAATGCCGGGGGCGGCCATCTCGGAGCCGAGTTTGTAGACCAGGCCAACGGTGGTGATCACTGCCAGCGCCATGCCGAGCATGCCGAACAGGTTGCCGCGTCGCGATGTGGTGGGGTGAGACAAGCCCTTGAGCGCCTGAATGAAGCAGATCGAGGCGATCAGGTACAGCGTAGTGACCAGATTCATGCTCATGGCTTCTGCACCTCAACCTTGGCTTTGGGTGCTTTCTTCTTGAACATTTCCAGCATGCGCCGGGTGACCAGGAAGCCACCGAACACATTCACGGCAGCCAGCATCACCGCCAGGGTGCCCATGGTCTTGCCCAGCGGCGTTACGGTCAGCGCGGCGGCCAACATGGCGCCGACGATGACAATGGCCGAGATGGCGTTAGTCACGGCCATCAGTGGCGTGTGCAGTGCAGGCGTTACGTTCCAGACCACGTGATAACCGACATAAATCGCCAGCACGAAGATGATCAGGTTGTAGATGCCAGGGGAGATCAGCTCTTCCATTATTTTTATCCTTAGCCGTTCTTGCGGATGACTTGGCCGTCGCGGCACATCAGGCACGCGGCGACGATGTCGTCTTCGAGATTGATCTGCAGCTGCCCTTCAGGGGTGAACAGCAGCTTCATGAAGTCCAACAGGTTGCGTGCGTAGAGCGCAGAGGCATCAGCCGCGACCATCGCAGGCAGGTTGGTATAGCCGACGATGGTCACGCCGTGTGCGCTGACTACTTGATCGGCCACGGTCAGTGGGCAGTTGCCGCCCTGAGCCGCCGCAAGATCAATGACGACCGAGCCTGGTTTCATCTGCGCGACGGTCTCGGCGCTGAGCAGCACAGGCGCCTTGCGACCCGGAATCAACGCGGTGGTGATCACGATGTCGGCCAGTTTGGCGCGCTCGTGGACCGCGACGGCCTGGCGTTGCATCCAGCTGGCCGGCATCGGCCGGGCGTAACCGCCGACGCCGACCGCGCATTCACGCTCTTCGTCAGTCTCGTAAGGCACGTCGACGAACTTGGCGCCGAGGGATTCGATTTGTTCCTTCACCGCAGGACGCACGTCGGATGCTTCGATCACCGCGCCCAGACGCTTGGCGGTGGCAATCGCCTGCAGCCCCGCTACACCGGCACCAAGGATCAGCACGCGGGCGGCCTTCACGGTACCTGCAGCAGTCATCAGCATCGGCATGAAGCGCGGATAGTGATGCGCGGCCACCAGCACGGCTTTATAGCCGGCGATGTTGGCTTGCGAGGACAGCACGTCGAGGCTTTGCGCGCGCGAGGTACGCGGCGCGGCTTCAAGGGCGAAGGCGGTAATGCCGCACTCTGCCATCTTGCCAATCGTTTCGTTGTTGAACGGATTGAGCATGCCCACGACGATCGTGCCGCTCTTGATGTGGGTCAGCTCGCTGTCGCTGGGTGCGACAACTTTGAGAATCAGCTCGGCACCGAAGGCATCCGTGGCGCTACCAATGGTGGCGCCCGCCGCTTCATAGGCACTGTCCGGAACACTGGCAGTGACGCCTGCGCCGCTTTGCACAGTGACCCGATGGCCTTGGCCGATCAGCTTCTTAATGGTTTCCGGGGTTGCGGCAACCCGCGTTTCACCCGCATGGGTTTCGAGAGGAATACCAATGTGCACGTTATATCTCCTGCGTAATCTTTTTATCTTGTTATCTATTTTAAATAGGCCAGCGCACTACGGATGGTGCTGCCGGGGCGTCAGATCAGCGCGATCCCGCCGTGAAAGGCGGGGGCGGCATTTTGCAGGCGAAGTTTGATCCCTTCAACAAGTTCTGAACTGTGACTGAATATTAACTACAAGTCACCCTGTGACTCAATGTCGCAAGGCCAGGGCTAACGCTCATGATTGCCGGGCCCGCAGGGACTTTTAATGAGGTTTAATAAAATTCAGGATTCGCAGTGTGAATAACCCTACGGTGCTTTAACTCAAGCTGCAGTCCGCGGTTTCAGGCTTTTTGAGCCATTACCGATGCCATCCGTACAGTTGATGTAAAAGCGACATATTCGTACATCTGTAGGCGTCTCTAGCAGCTGACTACAAGGTCAGTTAATGGCTGCGGGCCGCTCGGTGATTAGCGCATAGCTATGAGCCTGTCCCACGAGCCAGTCGCGAAATGCGCGTAAAGACGCTGATTCCACCTTTCGCTCCGGAATCATCAGGTAATAGGCCTTGATACTCGATAGCGCGTGGGTGTTGGCAATGACCAAGCGCTTCTCGGCCAGTTCGCGCTGGATCAGGAAGGGCGGAATCAAGGCAATCCCCATCTCGTGCATGGCGGCTTGGGCAAGCATGGAGAATAGCTCGTAACGCGGCCCTGTCATGTCGCGGGGAATATTCAGGTTCAGAGAGCCGAACCACTGGCGCCAGGCATAGGGGCGTGTGGTTTGTTGCAGCAAAGGTAATTCAGCAATTGCCTGTGCGCTCAGCGTGTCGAAATTGCCCAAAAGATTGGGGCTGCACACCGGCATCGGGTTTTCCCCCATCAGCCGATGTGACTCGGTACCGGACCAGTCCGCGTCACCAAAATAGATCGCTGCGTCGAAGTCGGTGTCGGCAAACAGAAATGGCCGCGTGCGGTTGGTGAGATTGACCGTTACGTCGGGATGGCATTGCTGGAAATCCTTGAGTCGCGGCAGCAACCACTGAGTGCCAAAGGTCGGCACAACCGCCAGCTCAATCACGTTAGCGCCCTGCTGACCCATGACCGATAGCGTGTCACGCTCGACCGCATCCAGTTGTGTTGCCACGCGACGACTATAAGAAAGCCCGGCTTCGGTCAGTTTCACGCCGCGGCGTGAGCGTCGGAAGAGTTCGACATTAAGGAACTCTTCCAAACCGGCGATCTGTCGGCAAATGGCGCCTTGAGTGAGGGAAAGCTCTTGCGCCGCCTTGGTAAAGCTCTCGTGTCGGGCTGCCGCCTCGAAGCTGATGAGTGCGGTTGTGCTGGGGATCTTTCTGCGCATGTACCTCTACCTCACTAGTCGATCACCGGAAAAAGCCTTTTTTGATCGTCACGGAGTGAGAAATTAGCACAACAGCATGCAAAATCCTCGTTTGCCGTATTCCTTAAGCCAGCCTAGGATCAGTCCCACGACTTTTGACCAATCTTCACGAGGACTCGCTCATGGGCGGCAAAGCAAGCTTCAACTGGATCGACCCGCTGTTGCTGGATCAACAGCTCACTGAAGAAGAGCGCATGGTGCGTGACAGCGCTGAACAGTTTGCCCGTGACAAGCTGGCACCGCGTGTTCTTGAAGCCTTTCGCCATGAACATACTGATCCTGCCATTTTTCGCGAAATGGGTGAAATAGGTCTGTTGGGCGCGACCATCCCTGAGCAATACGGCGGCAGCGGTCTGAATTACGTGTGCTACGGCTTGATCGCTCGCGAAGTTGAGCGCGTCGACTCCGGCTATCGCTCCATGATGAGTGTTCAGTCCTCTCTGGTGATGGTGCCAATCAACGAATTCGGTACCGAAGCACAGAAACAGAAATACCTGCCCAAGCTGGCCACCGGCGAATGGATTGGTTGTTTCGGTCTTACCGAGCCTAACCACGGCTCCGATCCGGGCGCGATGATTACCCGTGCCAAGAAGGTTGACGGCGGCTATCGCCTGTCTGGCAGCAAAATGTGGATCACTAACAGCCCGATTGCGGATGTATTCGTTGTCTGGGGTAAAGACGATGCGGGCGACATTCGCGGTTTCGTTCTGGAAAAAGGCTGGGCGGGCCTGACTGCGCCGGCTATCCACGGCAAGGTGGGTCTGCGTGCCTCGATCACTGGCGAGATCGTGATGGACAACGTGTTCGTGCCCGAAGAAAACATCTTCCCGGACGTCCGTGGCTTGAAAGGTCCTTTCACCTGTCTTAACTCGGCACGTTACGGGATTTCGTGGGGCGCGTTGGGGGCTGCCGAGTTCTGCTGGCACACCGCACGTCAATACACCCTGGATCGTCATCAGTTCGGGCGCCCGTTGGCGGCGACTCAGCTCATCCAGAAGAAGCTGGCTGACATGCAGACTGAAATCACCTTGGCCTTGCAGGGATGCTTGCGCTTGGGTCGGATGAAAGACGAAGGCACTGCTGCGGTCGAAATCACCTCGATGATGAAGCGCAACTCATGCGGCAAGTCTCTGGACATTGCACGGATGGCGCGGGACATGTTGGGCGGCAATGGCATCTCCGACGAGTTCGGTGTTGCCCGTCATTTGGTCAACCTGGAAGTCGTGAATACCTATGAAGGTACCCATGACGTCCATGCGCTGATCCTGGGTCGTGCACAGACTGGCATTCAAGCCTTCTATTAAGTAGCGGCTTTCAGCTTTCTATCTATAAAGGAAAAGGAGTCAGCCGATGGGCGCGCTTTCACATCTACGGGTCCTCGACTTGTCGCGGGTTCTTGCTGGACCTTGGGCCGGACAGATTCTTGCTGACCTCGGTGCCGAGGTGATCAAGGTCGAACGCCCAGGCAATGGCGATGACACTCGCGCCTGGGGCCCTCCGTTCCTTAAGGACGCCGAGGGCGAGAACACCAGTGAAGCGGCGTATTACCTGTCGGCCAACAGGAACAAGCAGTCAGTCACCATAGACTTCACCCGGCCTGAGGGTCAGAAGTTGGTGCGGGAGCTGGCTGCCAAGTCCGACATCGTCATCGAGAACTTCAAGGTCGGTGGGTTGGCGGCATATGGCTTGGACTATGAGGCGCTAAAAGCCATCAATCCCAAGCTTATCTATTGCTCGATCACCGGGTTTGGCCAAAGCGGTCCTTATGCCAAGCGGGCCGGCTACGATTTCATGATTCAAGGCCTTGGTGGTTTGATGAGCCTTACGGGGCGTCCGGAGGGTGATGAGGGCGCCGGGCCGGTCAAGGTCGGTGTGGCGCTGACGGACATTCTTACCGGGCTCTATTCGACGGTTGCGATTCTGGCGGCTCTCGCTCACCGGGATCAGGGCGGTGTTGGTCAGCATATCGATATGGCTTTGCTTGATGTGCAAGTGGCTTGTCTGGCCAATCAGGCGATGAACTACCTGACGACCGGGGTGGCGCCACGCAGGTTGGGCAACGCTCATCCCAATATCGTGCCTTACCAGGATTTTCCCACTGCTGATGGCAACTTCATCCTTACGGTAGGTAATGACGGTCAGTTCAGAAAGTTCGCCGAGGTTGCCGGGCAACCGCAGTGGGCTGAAGATCCGCGCTTCCTGACTAATAACCTGCGCGTTGCCCATAGGGCCGAACTGATCCCTCTCATCCGCCAGGCGACGGTTTTCAAGACCACCGCTGAATGGGTGACTGCGCTCGAGCGTGCCGGCGTGCCGTGTGGGCCGATTAACGACCTGGCACAGGTGTTTGCTGATCCACAGGTTCAGGCGCGCGGGCTGGCTATTACTATGCCGCACGCGCTGGCCGGAAGTGTGCCTCAGGTCGCCAGCCCTATCCGGTTGTCTGAGACGCCGGTTGAGTATCGTTTTGCCCCGCCGCTATTGGGTGAACATACGTTGGAGGTATTAGAGCGTGTCCTGGGTCTGGATGCCGACGCTGTAGATGTTCTGCGCCAGGCAGGTGTGCTGTAGCCATATAGCTATATATAGAGGGCTGATTTAAGGCTATCCATTAGCGTTTACTGGCATGTTTTACCAAAGTGACAGGTTTATGAAATTAGGTGTTGACGCCCCAGCTAATCTCTCTATAATTCGCACCTCTTCCGGAGCAGGCGAAACGGAAAACTCCTTGTAAATCAAAGAGTTATCCAGAGTAAGCGGCGAGGAAGGGGTTTTGATCTTCTGGATCGAAAGCGGTAGAAAAGAGGTGTTGACAGCAGCGTGTAACGCTGTAGAATTCGCCTCCCGCTAACGAGAGACGTGAAGTTGATCGAAGCGCAAGTGGTTGAAGTTGCAAAGGAAACTTTGAAACTTGTTAAAATAACCGCTTGACAGCAACAAGGGCTGCTGTAGAATGCGCGCCTCGGCTGAGACGAAAGATCTCAACCACCCGCTCTTTAACAACTGAATCAAGCAATTCGTGTGGGTGCTTGTGTTGTAAGACTGAAGTCAACTGATTATCAGCATCACAAGTTACTCCGCGAGAAATCAAAGATGTAACCAACGATTGCTGAGCTAAGTTTAGGGTTTTGTCAAAACCCAAAGATGTTTGAACTGAAGAGTTTGATCATGGCTCAGATTGAACGCTGGCGGCAGGCCTAACACATGCAAGTCGAGCGGCAGCACGGGTACTTGTACCTGGTGGCGAGCGGCGGACGGGTGAGTAATACCTAGGAATCTGCCTGGTAGTGGGGGATAACGTTCGGAAACGGACGCTAATACCGCATACGTCCTACGGGAGAAAGCAGGGGACCTTCGGGCCTTGCGCTATCAGATGAGCCTAGGTCGGATTAGCTAGTTGGTGAGGTAATGGCTCACCAAGGCTACGATCCGTAACTGGTCTGAGAGGATGATCAGTCACACTGGAACTGAGACACGGTCCAGACTCCTACGGGAGGCAGCAGTGGGGAATATTGGACAATGGGCGAAAGCCTGATCCAGCCATGCCGCGTGTGTGAAGAAGGTCTTCGGATTGTAAAGCACTTTAAGTTGGGAGGAAGGGCATTAACCTAATACGTTAGTGTTTTGACGTTACCGACAGAATAAGCACCGGCTAACTCTGTGCCAGCAGCCGCGGTAATACAGAGGGTGCAAGCGTTAATCGGAATTACTGGGCGTAAAGCGCGCGTAGGTGGTTCGTTAAGTTGGATGTGAAATCCCCGGGCTCAACCTGGGAACTGCATTCAAAACTGTCGAGCTAGAGTATGGTAGAGGGTGGTGGAATTTCCTGTGTAGCGGTGAAATGCGTAGATATAGGAAGGAACACCAGTGGCGAAGGCGACCACCTGGACTGATACTGACACTGAGGTGCGAAAGCGTGGGGAGCAAACAGGATTAGATACCCTGGTAGTCCACGCCGTAAACGATGTCAACTAGCCGTTGGGAGCCTTGAGCTCTTAGTGGCGCAGCTAACGCATTAAGTTGACCGCCTGGGGAGTACGGCCGCAAGGTTAAAACTCAAATGAATTGACGGGGGCCCGCACAAGCGGTGGAGCATGTGGTTTAATTCGAAGCAACGCGAAGAACCTTACCAGGCCTTGACATCCAATGAATCTGCTAGAGATAGCGGAGTGCCTTCGGGAGCATTGAGACAGGTGCTGCATGGCTGTCGTCAGCTCGTGTCGTGAGATGTTGGGTTAAGTCCCGTAACGAGCGCAACCCTTGTCCTTAGTTACCAGCGCGTAATGGCGGGCACTCTAAGGAGACTGCCGGTGACAAACCGGAGGAAGGTGGGGATGACGTCAAGTCATCATGGCCCTTACGGCCTGGGCTACACACGTGCTACAATGGTCGGTACAGAGGGTCGCCAAGCCGCGAGGTGGAGCTAATCCCAGAAAACCGATCGTAGTCCGGATCGCAGTCTGCAACTCGACTGCGTGAAGTCGGAATCGCTAGTAATCGCGAATCAGAATGTCGCGGTGAATACGTTCCCGGGCCTTGTACACACCGCCCGTCACACCATGGGAGTGGGTTGCACCAGAAGTAGCTAGTCTAACCTTCGGGAGGACGGTTACCACGGTGTGATTCATGACTGGGGTGAAGTCGTAACAAGGTAGCCGTAGGGGAACCTGCGGCTGGATCACCTCCTTAATCGAAGACCTCAGCTTCTTCATAAGTTCCCACACGAATTGCTTGATTCATTGAAAAAGACGATTTAGAAGCAGCCCGAAATTGGGTCTGTAGCTCAGTTGGTTAGAGCGCACCCCTGATAAGGGTGAGGTCGGCAGTTCGAATCTGCCCAGACCCACCAATTTTGTGTGGGAAACGCCTGTAGAGATACGGGGCCATAGCTCAGCTGGGAGAGCGCCTGCCTTGCACGCAGGAGGTCAACGGTTCGATCCCGTTTGGCTCCACCACTTACTGCTTCTGTATTGTAGAGTTTAGAAATGAGCATTCCATCGGTTCGATGGTGAATGTTGATTTCTAGTCTTTGATTAGATCGTTCTTTAAAAATTTGGGTATGTGATAGAAAGTTAGACCGGACAGCACTTTCACTGGTGGTGTTACGGGCTAAGGTAAAATTTGTGAGTTAAATTGCGAATTTTCGGCGAATGTCGTCTTCATAGTATAACCAGATTGCTTGGGGTTATATGGTCAAGTGAAGAAGCGCATACGGTGGATGCCTTGGCAGTCAGAGGCGATGAAAGACGTGGTAGCCTGCGAAAAGCTTCGGGGAGTCGGCAAACAGACTTTGATCCGGAGATGTCTGAATGGGGGAACCCAGCGGTCATAAGACCGTTACCTTACACTGAATACATAGGTGTATGGAGCGAACCAGGGGAACTGAAACATCTAAGTACCCTGAGGAAAAGAAATCAACCGAGATTCCCTTAGTAGTGGCGAGCGAACGGGGACCAGCCCTTAAGCTGTATTGAGATTAGCGGAACGTTCTGGAAAGGACGGCCATAGTGGGTGATAGCCCTGTACGCGAAAATCTCTTTGCAGTGAAATCGAGTAGGACGGAGCACGAGAAACTTTGTCTGAATATGGGGGGACCATCCTCCAAGGCTAAATACTACTGACTGACCGATAGTGAACTAGTACCGTGAGGGAAAGGCGAAAAGAACCCCGGAGAGGGGAGTGAAATAGATCCTGAAACCGTATGCGTACAAGCAGTGGGAGCCCACTTTGTTGGGTGACTGCGTACCTTTTGTATAATGGGTCAGCGACTTATTTTCAGTGGCGAGCTTAACCGAATAGGGGAGGCGTAGCGAAAGCGAGTCTTAATAGGGCGTCTAGTCGCTGGGAATAGACCCGAAACCGGGCGATCTATCCATGGGCAGGTTGAAGGTTGGGTAACACTAACTGGAGGACCGAACCGACTACCGTTGAAAAGTTAGCGGATGACCTGTGGATCGGAGTGAAAGGCTAATCAAGCTCGGAGATAGCTGGTTCTCCTCGAAAGCTATTTAGGTAGCGCCTCATGTATCACTGTAGGGGGTAGAGCACTGTTTCGGCTAGGGGATCATCCCGATTTACCAACCCGATGCAAACTCCGAATACCTACAAGTGCCGAGCATGGGAGACACACGGCGGGTGCTAACGTCCGTCGTGAAAAGGGAAACAACCCAGACCGTCAGCTAAGGTCCCAAAGTTATGGTTAAGTGGGAAACGATGTGGGAAGGCTTAGACAGCTAGGAGGTTGGCTTAGAAGCAGCCACCCTTTAAAGAAAGCGTAATAGCTCACTAGTCGAGTCGGCCTGCGCGGAAGATGTAACGGGGCTCAAACCATACACCGAAGCTACGGGTATCACTTAGGTGATGCGGTAGAGGAGCGTTCTGTAAGCCTGTGAAGGTGAGTTGAGAAGCTTGCTGGAGGTATCAGAAGTGCGAATGCTGACATGAGTAACGATAATGGGTGTGAAAAACACCCACGCCGAAAGACCAAGGTTTCCTGCGCAACGTTAATCGACGCAGGGTTAGTCGGTCCCTAAGGCGAGGCTGAAAAGCGTAGTCGATGGAAAACAGGTTAATATTCCTGTACTTCTGGTTATTGCGATGGAGGGACGGAGAAGGCTAGGCCAGCTTGGCGTTGGTTGTCCAAGTTTAAGGTGGTAGGCTGAGATCTTAGGTAAATCCGGGATCTTAAGGCCGAGAGCTGATGACGAGTGTGCTTAGGCACACGAAGTGGTTGATGCCATGCTTCCAAGAAAAGCTTCTAAGCTTCAGGTAACCAGGAACCGTACCCCAAACCGACACAGGTGGTTGGGTAGAGAATACCAAGGCGCTTGAGAGAACTCGGGTGAAGGAACTAGGCAAAATGGCACCGTAACTTCGGGAGAAGGTGCGCCGGTGAGGGTGAAGCATTTACTGCGTAAGCCCATGCCGGTCGAAGATACCAGGCCGCTGCGACTGTTTATTAAAAACACAGCACTCTGCAAACACGAAAGTGGACGTATAGGGTGTGACGCCTGCCCGGTGCCGGAAGGTTAATTGATGGGGTTAGCTAACGCGAAGCTCTTGATCGAAGCCCCGGTAAACGGCGGCCGTAACTATAACGGTCCTAAGGTAGCGAAATTCCTTGTCGGGTAAGTTCCGACCTGCACGAATGGCGTAACGATGGCGGCGCTGTCTCCACCCGAGACTCAGTGAAATTGAAATCGCTGTGAAGATGCAGTGTATCCGCGGCTAGACGGAAAGACCCCGTGAACCTTTACTATAGCTTTGCACTGGACTTTGAATTTGCTTGTGTAGGATAGGTGGGAGGCTTTGAAGCGTGGACGCCAGTCTGCGTGGAGCCAACCTTGAAATACCACCCTGGCAACTTTGAGGTTCTAACTCAGGTCCGTTATCCGGATCGAGGACAGTGTATGGTGGGTAGTTTGACTGGGGCGGTCTCCTCCTAAAGAGTAACGGAGGAGTACGAAGGTGCGCTCAGACCGGTCGGAAATCGGTCGTAGAGTATAAAGGCAAAAGCGCGCTTGACTGCGAGACAGACACGTCGAGCAGGTACGAAAGTAGGTCTTAGTGATCCGGTGGTTCTGTATGGAAGGGCCATCGCTCAACGGATAAAAGGTACTCCGGGGATAACAGGCTGATACCGCCCAAGAGTTCATATCGACGGCGGTGTTTGGCACCTCGATGTCGGCTCATCACATCCTGGGGCTGAAGCCGGTCCCAAGGGTATGGCTGTTCGCCATTTAAAGTGGTACGCGAGCTGGGTTTAGAACGTCGTGAGACAGTTCGGTCCCTATCTGCCGTGGACGTTTGAGATTTGAGAGGGGCTGCTCCTAGTACGAGAGGACCGGAGTGGACGAACCTCTGGTGTTCCGGTTGTCACGCCAGTGGCATTGCCGGGTAGCTACGTTCGGAATAGATAACCGCTGAAAGCATCTAAGCGGGAAACTAGCCTCAAGATGAGATCTCACTGGGACCTTGAGTCCCCTGAAGGGCCGTCGAAGACTACGACGTTGATAGGTTGGGTGTGTAAGCGCTGTGAGGCGTTGAGCTAACCAATACTAATTGCCCGTGAGGCTTGACCATATAACACCCAAGCAATTTGCGTCGAAAGAGCAGATTGCGGTGTGTGAAGACGACACAAACCGAAAATTGGCAACAACCCACAGATCTATCACATCCCCATTAGTTGGCCCGTTGCGCGCAAGCACGACGATCCGGCAGCCGAATTTCTTGACGACCATAGAGCATTGGAACCACCTGATCCCATCCCGAACTCAGCAGTGAAACGATGCATCGCCGATGGTAGTGTGGGGTTTCCCCATGTGAGAGTAGGTCATCGTCAAGATTAAATTCCGAAACCCCTGTTTGCTTACGCAAACAGGGGTTTTGTTTTAGTGAGAGTTACCGAAATTAGCTGGCACGTTACCCCTGTAACGGATCGGCATCAGAATTTCTTGACGACCATAGAGCATTGGAACCACCTGATCCCATCCCGAACTCAGCAGTGAAACGATGCATCGCCGATGGTAGTGTGGGGTTTCCCCATGTGAGAGTAGGTCATCGTCAAGATTGAATTCCAAAACCCCTGTCTGCTGATGCAGACAGGGGTTTTGTTTTTGCGGCTTACTAAAGCGTAGATGTCAGGCGAACATAGTGCGCACGTTGTTCATCGCATCGTCGGCAAAAGCCTGCAGGAATGCTTGAAACGCTGGCAATGAGTCCGGCCAGTCTGAAGACGGCTCACCGACGATTGTCCACGTCGCGCGGCACTGATCATCACCTTGCTCTGCTACGGTCATGGATGCCCATAGATTGCCGATAGGCAGGGTGGTGTATATCAGCGACCAGGTCATATAACGCGCGTCATCGTCGCGAGAGTTAAGCTGTTCGACCACTACGTTGCCATCCTTGAACAGCTTTTTGCGTATCGAACGCACGCCACTTCCGGTCATCTCGCAGGCGTCCAGCGCCGGAATGAACGCCGGAAAACCAGCGAAATTACCGACGATACCCCACACGCTTCGCGCATGACTTGCTACTTCTACCGCAGAGACCACACGGCAACTTTCAGGGTTTCTGATCAGGGTGTCCGGTTGCAGATTTTCCAATGTGTTGAGGGTATTCATGATGTTCTCCAGCGGGTTGGTTTAGATAAAGTCGATTTCTTTCAGGTACTCGCAACCTTTGTGCAGCAGTGCCTCTGTTTTTAGCGGATAGCACTCGCCCATACGCCGCACACCGGCTCGGGCGTTGTCGTGCTGGATCATTGAGATATCGCCGATGTCTTCTTCAAAGCCATCGAGATAGAACCCCAGCACCCCGAATAGCGCGTTCTGGTTGTCGACTCGGCTGAGTTGTTTTTGCCAGTGTGCAGTGCTGACCATCTCGAACTCCCGCCCCGCCTCACGGAACGCAGCCACGTAGTCAGTCCAGCTCAGCAGTTCGGGGTTGTGCAGGTTGAATACCGCATGACTGGCTTGATAACGGCTGGCATGAAAGCCAATGAAACGGGCGAGGAAGTCGACGGGCATTAGATCAAAGTTCATGGCGAACTCGGGCACCTGGCCCAATTGCATAGAGCCCTTGAGCATCAGCATCAATCGGTTCTTGTGGGGTTGGCAGACGCCGGTGACACTGTTGAACGCGATGTTGCCGGGTCGGTAGATGTTTACCCATACGCCCTGATCACTGGCGCGTTGCAGGATGCGCTCGGCAACCCACTTGGAGAGGTTGTAACCATTCTTGATATAGATCGGTGGGGATGCGGCGGCCGGTTGCTCCAGCACGTTGCCGGCGGCATCAATGGTGCTGCAGGCCGATAGCGTAGAAACGAAATTAAAGATTTTCTTGCTACGACCTTCACACAGACGCAGGCATTCGAAAATGGGTTCGACGTTATCCTTGATCAGCGTTTCGTAATCCTGAACATGGTTAACATTGGCTGCGTTGTGCACCAGTACGCCGAACTCACGGTCGATGTATTCGTACACTTCGGCGCTGAGGCCCAGTTGCGGTTGAGTGATGTCTGCGGGGTAAACCGTCACCCTGCTCAGGTCCAGATGCTCGAGACGGTTTTCTCGCAGTGATTGAGCGAAGCGCGCTTGTGCACTTTGTCCGCCACCTTCACGAACCAGACAAACAATCTCACTGGCACCCCAATCAAGAAGGGCTTGAACAATATGCACGCCCAGAAAGCCATTGGCGCCAGTGACAACCACCTTATGCACATCTCCCAACTGGTTGATAGGCAATACCGCCATGTCCAGCTGAGGATTGGCATCAAGCAGTGCTTGCGCGCTGACGGTGCACGCGGACGATTGTGCTCCGTCGTTATCGATCAGTGTCGCAAGCGTGCGCAGTGTCGGGGCTTCGATGAAGCGGTTGATCGGGATGCCTCGCCCGAACTGTTCACGAATCCCCAATAGCATCTGTGAGAGCAGGATTGAGTGGCCACCGAGATTGAAGAAGCTTTCCTCCGTGGAGATATCGGCAGACGGCATCTCAAGTAACTCTGCCCAGAGAGTGAGTAGCTGCTGCTCTACAGCTGTTTCCGGCAGGCGTCGCAACTGCACGTCGAGGAAGGAGACCGGCAGCTCCAGCAACGCCTTACGATCGACCTTGCCATTGCTGGCGAAGGGCATACTCACCAACTCGGTGTACGTGGCGGGGCGCATATAATCGGGCAACATTCGCTCGGCATGAGCCCTCAGCGCCTGACGAGCTACGCTGGGTTGGTCCTGCAGTGGCTGGGCAACAAACGCCATAATCCGCCGTTGCGCATCGACGACCACCGCCACCTGCCGATACAACTGGCTGCCACGCAGGCAATGTTCTATTTCCTCGGGCTCGACGCGAAAGCCGCGAATTTTCACTTGGTTATCGCGTCGGCCACAGATCTCGATGCCGCTGTCGGTCCATTTGCCGATATCGCCCGTGCGGTAGACCCGTAGGCTTCGGCCTCCAGGCAATTGCAGGTTCAGGTAACGTTCTGCAGTCTGTGTCGGGTTGTTCAGGTAACCCAGGCATACGCCCGGTCCGGCGATATACAGCTCGCCGGGCGTCTGCTCGGGCACGGGTTGAAATTGCTCGTCGAGGATCAGCACCTGGCTATTGGCAATGGGCAGACCCAGATTGCGATTGCTGCTGTCCGCGTGGAACATCCCACAGGTGACCAGCACCGTCGCCTCGGTCGGGCCATAAAGGTTGTAGAAACGGCATTGCCCGGCCAGCCGCTCGATGACGTACGGCTCGCAGACATCGCCACCGGTCATCAGATGGTCAAGCCCCAGTGGCCGTTCGAGCGGCAGGATGCTCAGCAGTGCGGGTGGCAGAAACGCGTGGCTGATGTGTTGACCAAGCAGCTCAACCAGCAGCAGAGGATCGCGGCGCTGTTCTTCACTGGGCACTACCAGTTCCGCGCCGCTGAGCAATGTCGGGAAGATGTCGATCACTGAAGAGTCGAAGCTAAGCGTCGAGAAATGAAGCACGCGGCTGTGCTCGGACAGGCTCACCTGCTCGGCGTACCAGGCCGTGAAATGGCTGAGGTTGCGCTGGCTGAGCAATACACCTTTAGGGTGACCCGTGGTGCCCGATGTGTAGAGCGCCATGCACGGCGCCTCACGGGTGGGACGCTGGCGCATCAGTGAGCGCATGGGGTCGCGCTCATCCGCGCCCACATGGCTGATGTCTAGCCCTGGCCATTGCTCACCGAGCGGATGTTGTCCGTTATGGAGTAGCAGCACGGCACCGGCGTTTTCCAGAATGTACTGCTGACGCTGGATTGGCTGGCTCGGGTCCAGCGGCAAATACACAGCACCGCAACCAAGAATGGCGAGGATCGCGGCAAACAGGGCGACTGATTTCGGCATGCAGATACCGATCACCGGCGGGCCATCATCCGGCCCGGTCCCCTGTTCTGCCAGCACGCTCAGCAACCGTTTCTGGATCGCCAGGCTGTGCGCATGCAGAGCCTCATAGCTGATCTGCTTGCCGCCGATGTTCAGCGCAGTCCGCTCGGCAAACCGCAACAGACTCTGATCCAGGCGCACAATCATCGGTATCTCGGCGAGCGCTAGCAGATGTGGCTGAACGGTGCGGTTGAATCGGTGTTCGAACGCCAGTTGTTCGAGTATGCCCAGCCCTTTTTGCTGCGCCGCGTGAGGGGGCTCGACAGTGGGTGCTTGAAGAAAATACTCGGCATCGCGAGATAGACGGCTGACGTGCAGCGCGACGGTCTCCACCAGCGTCGCAATCGCGGAGTCGCGTAATACCCGACCATTGCCCGAGGTGTCGGCGACCAGTAATTGACGCGATATCAGGCGTTGCCCGGAGGCAGTACCGAACCAACAGAGCAACTCCAGTTGTGGCAGGCCATGATCCGTAACGGGACCGAGCCCGACGCGCAAACCCAAACGGGGGCGCGCGCCAAAGGCTTTCTCCTGCTGTGCGGTCAATGTCAGGCTGCCATCCTCGATCAGCATGCACGCGTCGGTACAGAGGCACAGGTCCAGCGCCCGGGGATCTGTCAAACGATGCAACTGATGACCATGCTCCTCCAGCTCCGCAATCAGTGTGTTCAAGGCCAGGCTCTGGCCAATCAGCACAATCTCAAGACGTTTCATCGCAGTGATCCTTGGCTGATAGAGCCGGGCAGATAGTCAGCCAGCGCACGCTGTACACAGGGGGATTCGAGCACCGAGCTGCTGTTGAAAAAGCGCACGATGTTGCCCACCAGCGGGTGATGACGATTGATCGGGAAGGTCACGGCCAAGGCTTCGTCCTTGAGCGCTTGTTTGACTGACTCGGCGACCGCCAGGTGATCGATTAGCGTGAAGTCGAAACCCTTCTGGATCTCGTGGGTCAGGTACTGGCGGATGAATACCGGCATGATCCGCGCGATGCTTTCGCGGTCCGACTCGGGCGCGGTATGCCAGTAGATACGCACCAGCCGCGCCCAAAACCCGGAGTGCCGTCCCTCATCAAGCAGGTGGTCGGCCATCATCCCCTTGATCGATTGTTTGACCGACTCGTCCTTGGCGAACGCGGCGACATCGTTAGTCACCGTGTTCTCGGCGATGGCCACGCAAATCAGTTCAACCGCACTGCGCAGATGCTCGGGGGCCAAGGTCAGGGCGGCGGGTATCGCCCGGCTCAGCTCGATTTCTCGGGGTAGCTCGATGGGCTCGATGCCAGTCAGGGCGATGGTCTGTTGCATGAAATCCATCGCGACCAGGGCGTGGTAATCCTCATCAACGACGATGGTCATGGCGTCGTAACGACAGGCAAAGGGGAAGCGAATCGCAAAGTGGTTTTTGGCGATCCCACGCGCCGTTTTGTCGACGATTTCTGTCTCGAAAATCACCACGTCATTGATGAATTTGTAGAGGCTTTGCGTCAGGGCGAAATCGCGCAAGTGTGCGCACTCACGGGTGAACGTTTCACTGAGGACCAAGGGCTGGCGGCTGAGTGGATAGATGAGCTTTTCATCGTTTTCGATGATCCGGCGCGGGCGCGTGCGAATCGTCGCACGACCCTCCCAGGCATCGGCGAAGGACTGATAGTCATCGGCAATCATACGTGGGACTCCATCTGTTCAGCCCGCATGCTCAGGCGCAGTTTGTCCCAGAGGGTCATCCGGCTTTCGATGGCTGCAATGGCAGCTTCATAAACGTCGCGCTGACGCTGTTCGTCGCCATTGACCAGTCGTGCCAGAAGCTCTTGAGCTGCAGGGCCGTGATCTTCGGAGTCGACCTCAATGTGGCGTTGCAGGTAATAGTGAAAGGTGGGCGCTTGCTCAACGGTGATGCCCCAATCGTCGAGGATGCGCTGGAACATCAGCGGGATGACGCTTTCCCGTCCGTGCAGAAATGCTGCTGCCACACGATGAGCGGGTGCATGCAGCGCGGTGTCGAGAGTGTGTTTGACGAAACAATAAGCAGCCTGTCCAGCACCGACATTCTGCAGCGCGGTTTCATAGCTAACGCCTTCTTTTTGCAGTGCGACGAAGCGCTCGATGGGCAGCGTATTGGCGCCGACTTCGCGCATGGCATCCAGGTACAGCTCGAAATGGCTGTAATGACCGTGGCTCAATTTGGCGTCCGACTCCTCACCCAATACGATTTCATTGATCAGGCGCGCAGCCTTGGGGTCTCTGGGGGGGAGCCACGGAAGCTGGGTGCAGGTCAATTCTTGCTGTAAGCGCTTGGTCAGGGACATAAAGTCCCATACGGCAAATACATGGGTTTCCATGAAACGTCGCAGCACCTGAATTGAATCGATTTCAGAAAATATGGGGTGATTGCTGAGTGCTGCTTTTTTACGATCAAGCCTAAGTTCGAAGTTGTTCATGGGGAGCACCTTAGTGGGGACTTTCAATCAACGGTCAGTGGGTTAACTCAGTGGGTGAACATTGTCGGCGCACGGGGTGTGGCTCTTTAATTTAGACGAATAGAAGCCTCGAAGTTGAATGCGTGAATAAGCAGTTATCTGCCGTCGGTGGTTGTGTCCATTGGGCTGCAGGGTCAGGCCCGGCAGGGCTTCAGGCGGAGCACGATTGAATGGTCAGTGGCGACGAAGGAAAAGTTAAAGCACTTCAAAAGTGTCAGGCAAGTTATTTTTATATTATTTGTGGTGGCGTCTTTTTTAAGTAATACCGTGCCAGCTAAAAACCATGGGCTAGGTTTTAGTTGGCAGCAAGTAACCCTTCCGGCCTATTAAAGTCAGAATATTTACTAACGAGTGAATGCCTCACTCAGGGTCACTCAATAGTGGAGAAGTTATATTTTCGTTTTTTTAGGCAGCGCTGGAATTCCTTCCAGTGGGTCCTTGCCCGTTCGACAAACTCCTTGGACAGCGCTAGGGGTTTTGAAGGTTTCTACTCTGATGCCGAAGCAAAGTCTGCGATAGACGCGGCAATGAAGAGAAGACGAACGCGACCGCAAGCCGGTCGCGCTTGTAGAAGCAGGTCAGCGCGAGGCGCTAGAGGGGAGGGCGTTGCGAAAAAGGTCGCCCGGAATACGTGGAGGAGATCCGGTGTCGGGGACCTTAATCAAGCTTGTTTCACAACGGTTGTAGCGGATCCTTCAGCGGGTCTGATCTGCCTGCAATCGCTCGACGTGCCTTGGCACTGCGTGGCGCGGTGGGTGAACGACTGCCCAAGTATCGGGTGACGGCTTCAACACCCCGGTTAAGGTGGTGTTCGAGCATCGCCACGGCTTTATCAATGGCTTTGTCGCGGGCGGCATTGAGCAGCGCCCAGTGATCATCCTGCGAGAGCTTACCCAGGCCCATTTCCGAGAGATTGAAGCGCAGGAAGCGCTCTTCTTCATTGAGCCCGTCTTCAACCAGGCGCAGCAATCTTTTATTGGGCGCTTTGGTGTAAAGCGCCATATGGAACATGCGGTTTAGCATACCGATTTCGGCGTAATCGGTTTCGCTTTCCAGCCTTTCAATACAGTGATGGGCTGTTGCTATATCGCTTTCGTCCAAATGAGGAATCGATAGGCGCAACGCCTCCGACTCCAACAGGATGCGCAGGGCGTAGGCATCGGCCGCATCCTCCGCAATCAGTGGCGCAACCACTGCACCTTTATGTGTCTCGACCCTTAGCAGGGATTGAGCTTCCAGTTGGCGTAACGCTTCGCGCACCGGCATACGACTGACGCCAAACAGGGTTGCCAGTTCTTGCTGACGCAACGCCGTACCACTGGGTAAGCGTCCGTCGAGGATGGCATTGCGCAGTTTTTCTTCGATGACGGCTCTGGCCAAGTGGGAAGGCAGTTGTTCACGTCCCAGGACGCCGCTCAAAAAGCTTTCGTTGTCGGTTTTTGACATGCGCGCGCTTCTATAGATTTGAATTGTTTTTTGGATCCAGCCCACAATAAAGACAGCCAGAAAACGTGTAGACCTTTGAAAGAAAGTAATCTGAACGCCCTGAAATACCCGTTGCGCTTGGCTTTCCGCAGTTTAGGACAGAAATGGATTTAATGTCGCCAGGGTTGCAGAGCAAGCGTGCGCATCATCTTCTCAGTGCTGCAGGATGAGCCGATTCTCCGCTGTAAGTGATCGCACGATGCCATTGTTTTTTCCTGATTGAACCCGCACCATCGACCGGTTCTCGGATGACCGCACGGATTAACTTCAATTGGCGGCACGTTTTGCATTTTATCGGCGAGAGCCTTGTCATCGACTAGGGCGATGGCTCTCTTTTGCGTTGCTCTTGGCCAGTGTGTTGGTGGGCGGCCTGCATGCCGATTGGGATTTTTCCTTGATCAGCCGTCGGGCCGAGGCTTTGTATGGTCCGTTGGGCGAGGGCCGTCAGCGGATTGATGCCTGGCAGCACCTGTTGTCGACCGAGAAACAAATCAGCGAAAGGGAAAAGCTGGAAGTAGTCAATCAGTTCTTCAACCGCCAAATTCGTTATGTAGAAGACATAGATAACTGGCATGAAATCGACTATTGGGCGACGCCCATCGAATCACTATGGAAGGGGGCTGGCGATTGCGAGGATTACGCTATCGCTAAATATTTTAGCCTCAGGCGGCTGGGCGTTCCGAGCGAAAAACTGTTGATCACTTACGTCAAAGCCTTGCGCCTGAATCGTGCGCACATGGTGCTGACCTACTACTCAAGCCCGAATGCTGAACCCTTGGTGCTCGACAGCCTGATTGATGCAATCAAACCCGCCAGCCAACGAACGGACCTGTTGCCGGTGTATGCATTCAATGGTGAAGGGTTGTGGTTGCCTGGCGCCAAAGGCAATAAGAGAGTGAGCGACACAAAACGATTGTCACGCTGGCAGGATGTGTTGAGAAAAATGCAAGCCGAAGGCTTCCCGGCTGAGCCCGAGTTTTAGGAGTTCCGATGTCTCTGTTCAAACAGTTGTTGATCGCTATTTGTGTGTTCCTGGTTGTCGCCTTTAGCGGCAGCTTCATAGTCAGCCTGGAAAGTTCGCGCACGCAATACGTCAATCAATTGCGCTCCCATGCACAAGATGCGGCGACCTCTCTCGCGCTGTCGTTGACGTCCAATATCGATGACCCGACGATGGTCGAGCTGATGGTCAGTTCAATCTTCGACAGTGGCTATTATTCGAGCATCCGCGTCATCGATCTGGCCACCGACAAGATCATTGTCGAGCGTTCTGGCGTCCCCGATAGCAGCACCGTACCGGCCTGGTTCGTTAAACTGATCGGCCTGGAAGCTGCTGGTGGCGATGCGATTGTCAGCCGTGGCTGGCAGCAGGCTGCACGGGTCGAAGTGGTCAGCCATCCGATGTTCGCATTGGCCAAGCTCTGGCAAAGCGCGCTAGGCAGCCTCGCCTGGTTGCTGATCTGCGGTCTGGTCAGCGCAGTTCTGGGTGCTTTGCTGCTGCGTCGGCAGTTGCGGCCTCTTGATTATATGGTGGCGCAATCCCACGCTATCGGCCGCCGCGAATTCCTCAGCCTGCCCGAACTGCCGCGTACCCCGGAGCTGCGTCGCGTGGTCCAGGCTATGAACCAGATGGTCGAGAAGCTCAAAGCCCTGTTTCAGGAAAACACTGAACGCAGTGAAAAGCTGCGGGTCGAGTCATATCAGGACAGCCTTACCGGCCTGGCCAACCGTCGTTATTTCGACATGCAGCTCAACGCCAGGGTCAGCAACCTGGAAGAGGCCAGTTCGGGCTATCTGCTGTTGCTGCGGGTCAAGGATTTGGTCGGGTTGAACCAGCGTCTGGGCGGCAAGCGCACAGATGAACTGCTGCGCGCGGTGGGCGAGCAATTGGTTCGGCAATGCGCGCATTATCCGGAAACCAATAACCTCATCACCCGCAGCCGTGGCGGCGAATTTGCCGTGCTGGCGCCAAAAATGCTGCGCGCCGAAGCGCTGCAACTTGCTCAAAATCTGGAAAGCGCGCTGCTCAGCCTGCAAGCCACTGGGGCGTCGGATGTGACGCCTGTAGCGTACATCGGCCTGGCACCCTACAGCCCCGGCGACTCGCCGCAAACCTTGCTCGGCCTTGCCGACCAGGCGTTGTCTCAGGCTGAAAGCGAGGGCGAGCGTAGCTGGAGCTGTATTGAGCACAGCGCCGCCATCAGCTTGGGCGACGATCACCACGCCTGGAACAACCTGCTGGACCAGGCACTGACCCAGCGTCGCTTCCAGCTGTTCTTTCAGCCGGTAGTGGACAGTCGTAATCCTCAACACGTATTGCATTACAAGGTGCTTTCCCGCTTGCTTGATGAGCAGGGACAGACCATTGCTGCGGGGCGTTTCCTGCCTTGGCTCGAACGATTCGGCTGGTCGACGCGGCTGGACCAACTGATGCTTGAGTTGGTCCTGCAACAGATGGCCCAGCATGATCAAGCGCTGGCCTTGAACCTCTCTGCGGCCACGCTTGCCGATCCAAAAGCCTTGAATAAAGTCTTCGAGACCCTGAAACAGCAAGCACGACTCGGGCCTCGATTGACCCTGGAAATCGGTGAAGAGCAACTGCCGGAACAGCGTGTCCTAGAGCAATTGACCCGACGCCTGCGAGAACTGGGGTTCACCTTGGCAGTGCAACACTTCGGCGGCCGTTTCAGCATGATCGGCAACCTGGCGCACTTGGGGTTGGCGTACTTGAAAATCGATGGCAGTTACATTCGGACCATCGATAAGGAAAGCCATAAACGCCTGTTTATCGAAGCCATCCAACGCGCAGCGCACAGCATCGATTTGCCGTTGATTGCCGAGCGTGTGGAAACCGACGCTGAGCTGCAGATTATTTGCGAGATGGGTATCGAAGGTGTGCAAGGTCAGCTGTTTGGTGATCCGGCGCCCTGGAAGTAAGGATGACCAATCGGGCCTGATCGCGCGTCGGCGATAGGCCCTCAAGCCATAAACAGAATCAGATCAAACCCGTCTCGTCATCATTGATCAAATGGTTCAACCCGCCCAGCGTTTCCCGTGCCTGGGTACGGTCCATCAACTTGGCCTGCGCCGCAGGCGGCAGATCGGTCACCCGGATCACGCCCTTGCTGATCAGTACCTGAATCAGGTCGTCAAGCACCCGAATCATCTCAAAGTCGCTCTGCTTGAGCTGCTTGAGGCTGTTCTCGATCACATCGTTCGCATACCAGGCTTGAATCTCGTGGTTGTCTGGAGGAAGTGTTTCAGTCGCTTCCACGTAAGGAACGCCCTCCACGCGGACCAGCTCCCCCTGTTGATCACGTTGCACGTAGAACATGGGTAAAACCTCGAAATGTAAGTCCCGCCCGAAACAACAGAAGGGCGCTGCCCGCGATGATGTTAGTTCAGACTCTACATCATCGCGGGCGGGCTTAATCAGCTGTGGTCATACTTGATGGTTGTGTCGGTACCGGCCACCAGAGACTTGATCATATCGTTGTTCCAAGTCACCCCTTCAACCTTGATATGCACGTCGGCGTTGGCGACGCCGCCAGTAGCGTTCAGCTTGCCAGCGCTACTGATGTCCAACGTTGTATTGGTACCGTCGTTGGTGATTTTCAGGAAGTTCGTCAGGGTCGCATCAGTCTCTCCCTGCAGCAGATCGCGCAGGTCAAGTTTGTCGCCTTGTGCAGTACTGAAATCCTTGATCACGTCGACACCGGTACCGGTATTGGTATCACCCTTGAGCCAGACAAAGGTATCTGCGCCAGCGCCACCAATCAATATGTCGTTACCCTTGCCGCCGGTCAGGGTGTCGTTGCCGCCCTGGCCGAACAAGATATCGTTACCGGCACCGCCGAGTAGAGTGTCGCTGCCATCTGCCAAACCTGTAGTGTTCGAGCTATTTGCCAGTGCGGTGACATCGTTCAGGTGCCCGGTAATGTACTGATGCAGAGCTTGATCATCCGCGATGACAGCGCCTTTGCTCTCGGCAAATGCTTTGAGCGCGGCAGTACCTTGCGCAGTGCCGAAGGTGATCATGTCGCCGAACAGGATGTCATTGCCATCGCCGCCATTAATAACGTCATTACCTGGCGCGATAGCTGAGGTAGTTGCAGCAATCTTGGCGGAAAGGTCTGCTGCATCAATCGAGGTATGCGCCGTGTTGTCGGAGTCATAACTGTTTAGGGCGCTAGTGATACCGTTGGTTATACCAATGGCTTCGACCACTGAAACCTTGGCTAATGCCGCATAGCTGGCCATCGAATCGGTGTTGGTTGCGTAATCGGTCGAGTCGCCAGCCCCCGCGACAGCTTCGTATATCAGATGACCCGTGCTATCAGTGCTGTGCAGCACACCAATGGTGTCCTGAGTCCACGTGTTGCCGCTTTTCGACCAGCTGAAAACTTCGCCTGTGGCGCTGATCAGCGTACGACTCACGCCACCGACGTCCGCCATGATTGCAGTACCGGTGTGAAAACTCGTCATTGTGTCGGCAAGGCTGACAGAGTTGTTGTTGCTATTGTTGTGCACCAAGAAAGTGTTAGCGGCGTCGCCAGTCACAAGGTGATAGGTAGGCTGCCCATCGGTGATGAAGAAGGTAAGGTTTTGAGCACTGGCGTTACTTTTCGCCATATCGCTGGCGAACCACTGGGTGGTCAGCTTGAACACGTCCTCATAGTTAGTAGCACCGCCACTGCTAATGGAGTCGATCACCGTTTGCAGCTGCTTGAGAGCACCCGGGTCTGCAAGGTTCACCGAGACGTAGTTGTGGACGGTGCTGTCAAAATCGGCCAGGAATATCTTGACGACCCCGTTGCTGCCGCCGACCTTGCTTTGCAAGTCATTGAACAGGGAGGTCAGAGCAGTCTTCGCGTTCGTGATAGCTGTGCTGCTCATGCTGCCCGAGCTGTCGAGCATGATGGCAATGTTGTAGTTCTGCCCAGCAACGATTTTGGTGCCGCTGATATCACCGACGATGACATCGTTGGCAACCGTACCATTGATTGTGTCGGTCCCTGCATGGCCGGTGGTGCTTTTGTAATCCCCCTTATCCACAGTAACGGAGATATTCACGACGTCGGTCTTGGTGTCCAGGTTGGCAGTTTCCGTAGCGGTCGCGGTAACGGTCAACGTGAATTTACCGCTGTAGTAATCCGGCGTTTTGATGCTTAGGCTGCTCAGGTCCAGGCTGCTGACATCGACCTTGGTGGTTGCATCGGTCACCATAACGCTATGGCCATTCGCATCACTCAATACCGAGCCAGCAGGTGCGCCGGACATCGTGGTGATGTGAGTTTCTGAGCCGTCGTTATCGGTATACGTCGCGCTGACAGAACTGAGTTTGATCGCAGTATTTCCTACGCCGTGGTTGAGTTCGTAGCCTGCGTAGTAACCCTCGCCGATGACGCCATTCACCTCGTTCAGGCTGGAAACGGTCAGGCCTGCATTGGTCAGATCGCTCACGTTACGGTAAAGCAATGCATTGGCGCTGTTCAGCTCCGAGGTCACGCCGTTTACCGTCAGATTGATGGTGTAGTTTCCAACGTTGTCCTGGTTGTAGTGGTAAATATCCAGCGTGTAGAAGCCGGTTGCCGTTGGCGTGTATTGGCTGGAGGAAATAGCCCCAGAGTTGATGCCCCACGCCGCGTTGGCTACCGTCTTACCGCCGATGGTGATCAGCAAGCTGTCATCGGCCGTACCGCCGAAGCTGTAAACCTTGCCAGCTTCCAGGTAGACAAGTCCGGAAATTTTAGTGGCGGTACCTACTGCAACATCTCCCGTCGACTTTGTGATCGATGTATCGGTGTGTGTGGTGGGAGTAATGGTGGTATTGAAGCCCAACTTGATCATCGACTCCGTTGCGCCGCTGCCGCTACCAGACATACCGGTCAGGGTATTAACCCATACGTCCTTTACCAGTCCGGTTGAGCTGATCACTGCACTGCCAAGCGCCAGGCTCGGCTGATCGGCAACGGGAGTGATATCGACTTTCAGGGTTGCCACGGTACCCGTTACACCCTCAAGGGTCGGTTTGAACTGAATCTGCGCGTAGTCGGCTTGCTTGTTACCGACACCGGTTCCGCCAAAGCTGTCTATACCCGACTCATTGCTGAGCGGCACAAAGGTCAGCTTGTTTTGGACAATGTCGTCTTTGCTGATGACCTGATTTGCAATGACGGCAACACCGTTGAGCAGCAACGTACCGCTGCCCGGAAGCGTGGTAATGATGATGCTCGGAACGGCTGTTGCGTTGACCGGGTTTGCAACGCCGAAGTTATCCCACGTCAGAGTCAACGTCTGATCTTCGGTGCCAGTGGCCTTCCCGCCAGCTGAAACCGGAGCATCCGCGTCCACGATGCTCGTAGTAACGCTGTTGTTGGCGCCAGGCACCAAGCTTTCGAAGTTGCCACCCGTGGCCGAGTCGATTTTGACTGTGAACTTCTCGGTGCCCTCTACAAGCCCATCGGTGAGGGCTTTGATGTCGAGCAGCGCTGTTGTCTGGTTGGCTTTGATGATCACCGTGGTTACGCCACTGAAGTCACTGCCATTGGTGGCGGTGCCGGTGTAGCTAAGCTTGACCGTTACATCTGCTGTTGGCGTGTTGCTCAATGTCAGCGTGTAGTGGGCAGTAGCGCCTTCTGTCACTTGTGTTGACCCAGCGGTGAAATTGACAGTGGTGGTGTCGATGGTGTCAGTAACAGCCGTGGTTGCCGAAGCCTTGCTCAGATCGAGACCTTCCAGCTGACCGTCTTTACCGTTGGACACCCCGGTCACACTCAGGGTGGTCGGACCGGCATCCTTGTAGACGTCGTCTGCCGGCGCGGCAGCGGTGAAACTGGCTGATGTGGCGTTGGCCTTGATGGTGACGTTATCACCATTGGACAGGGTCAGGACCAGGTCGGACTTCGGTGCATTGGCCACCGAAACGGTGTAGTGAATCGTGCCGCCTTCGGCCACGGTGTCGGACGCGGTCAAGGTAACGGCGGTGGTGTTAATGGTGTCGGTAACAGCCGTGGTTGCCGAAGCCTTGCTCAGGTCCAGGCCTTCCAGTTGGCCGTCTTTGCCGTTGGACACCCCGGTCACGCTCAGGGTGGTCGGACCAGCGTCTTTGTAGACGTCATCTGCCGGTGCGGCAGCGGTGAAACTGGCTGACGTGGCGTTGGCCTTGATGGTGACTTGATCACCATTGGACAAGGTCAGGACCAGGTCGGATTTTGGCGCATTGGCGACCGAAACGGTGTAGTGAATCGTGCCGCCTTCGGCCACCGAACTGTCAGCGGTCAAGGTGACCGCCGTTTTGTTAATGGTGTCGGTAACAGCCGTGGTTGCCGAAGCCTTGCTCAGATCGAGACCTTCCAGCTGACCGTCTTTACCGTTGGACACCCCGGTCACGCTCAGGGTGGTTGGGCCAGCATCTTTATAGACGTCGTCTGCCGGTGCGGCAGCCGTAAAGGTAGCTGATGTGGCGTTGGCCTTGATGGTGACGTTATCACCATTGGACAGGGTCAGGACCAGGTCGGACTTCGGTGCATTGGCCACCGAAACGGTGTAGTGAATCGTGCCGCCTTCGGCCACCGAACTGTCAGCGGTCAAGGTGACCGCCGTTTTGTTAATGGTGTCGGTAACAGCCGTGGTTGCCGAAGCCTTGCTCAGGTCGAGGCCTTCCAGTTGGCCGTCTTTGCCGTTGGACACCCCGGTCACGCTCAGGGTGGTCGGACCAGCGTCTTTGTAGACGTCATCTGCCGGTGCGGCAGCGGTGAAACTGGCTGACGTGGCGTTGGCCTTGATGGTGACGTTATCACCATTGGACAAGGTCAGGACCAGGTCGGATTTTGGCGCATTGGCGACCGAAACGGTGTAGTGAATCGTGCCGCCTTCGGCCACCGAACTGTCAGCGGTCAAGGTGACCGCCGTTTTGTTAATGGTGTCAGTAACAGCCGTGGTTGCCGAAGCCTTGCTCAGGTCGAGGCCTTCCAGTTGGCCGTCTTTGCCGTTGGACACCCCGGTCACGCTCAGGGTGGTCGGACCGGCATCCTTGTAGACGTCGTCTGCCGGCGCGGCAGCGGTGAAACTGGCTGATGTGGCGTTGGCCTTGATGGTGACGTTATCACCATTGGACAGGGTCAGGACCAGGTCGGACTTCGGTGCATTGGCCACCGAGACGGTGTAGTGAATCGTGCCGCCTTCGGCCACCGAACTATCAGCGGTCAAGGTGACCGCCGTTTTGTTAATGGTGTCGGTAACCGCCGTGGTTGCCGAAGCCTTGCTCAGATCGAGACCTTCCAGCTGACCGTCTTTACCGTTGGACACCCCGGTCACGCTCAGGGTGGTCGGACCGGCATCCTTGTAGACGTCGTCTGCCGGCGCGGCAGCGGTGAAACTGGCTGATGTGGCGTTAGCCTTGATGGTGACGTTATCACCGTTGGACAGGGTCAGAACCAGGTCAGTCTTCGGTGCGTTGGCCACCGAGACGGTGTAGTGGATCGTGCCGCCTTCGGCCACCGAGCTGTCAGCGGTCAAGGTGACGGCGGTGGTGTTGATCGTGTCAGTGACGTTGACCGTTGCCGAGGCCTTGCTCAGATCGAGGCCTTCCAGCTGACCGTCTTTACCATCGGCAACCCCGGTTACGCTCAGGGTGGTCGGGCCGGCGTCTTTGTAGACGTCATCTGCCGGTGCGGCCACCGTAAAGGTGGCTGACGTGGCGTTGGCCTTGATGGTGACGTTATCACCGTTGGACAAGGTCAGGACCAGATCGGATTTCGGCGCATTGGCCACCGAGACGGTGTAGCTGATGCTGCCGCCTTCGGCCACGGTGTCGGACGCCGTCAAGGTGACGGCGGTGGGGTTGATGGTGTCGGTAACCGCCGTGGTTGCCGAAGCCTTACTCAGGTCCAGGGCTTCCAGTTGACCGTCCTGGCCATCGGCGATCCCGGTGACTTTCAGGGTGGTCGGGCCGGCGTCCTTGTAGACGTCGTCTGCCGGTGCGGCCACCGTAAAGGTGGCTGACGTGGCGTTGGCCTTGATGGTGACGTTATCACCGTTGGACAAGGTCAGGACCAGGTCGGTCTTCGGTGCATTGGCGACCGAAACGGTGTAGTGAATCGTGCCGCCTTCGGCCACCGAACTATCAGCGGTCAAGGTGACCGCCGTTTTGTTAATGGTGTCGGTAACAGCCGTGGTTGCCGAAGCCTTGCTCAGGTCGAGGCCTTCCAGTTGGCCGTCTTTGCCGTTGGACACCCCGGTCACGCTCAGGGTGGTCGGACCAGCGTCTTTGTAGACGTCATCTGCCGGTGCGGCAGCGGTGAAACTGGCTGACGTGGCGTTGGCCTTGATGGTGACGTTATCACCATTGGACAAGGTCAGGACCAGGTCGGATTTTGGCGCATTGGCGACCGAAACGGTGTAGTGAATCGTGCCGCCTTCGGCCACCGAACTGTCAGCGGTCAAGGTGACCGCCGTTTTGTTAATGGTGTCAGTAACAGCCGTGGTTGCCGAAGCCTTGCTCAGGTCGAGGCCTTCCAGTTGGCCGTCTTTGCCGTTGGACACCCCGGTCACGCTCAGGGTGGTCGGACCAGCGTCCTTGTAGACGTCGTCTGCCGGTGCGGCAGCGGTGAAACTGGCTGACGTGGCGTTGGCCTTGATGGTGACTTGATCACCATTGGACAAGGTCAGGACCAGGTCGGATTTTGGCGCATTGGCCACCGAAACGGTGTAGTGAATCGTGCCGCCTTCGGCCACCGAACTGTCAGCGGTCAAGGTGACCGCCGTTTTGTTAATGGTGTCGGTAACAGCCGTGGTTGCCGAAGCCTTGCTCAGATCGAGACCTTCCAGCTGACCGTCTTTACCGTTGGACACCCCGGTCACGCTCAGGGTGGTTGGGCCAGCATCTTTATAGACGTCGTCTGCCGGTGCGGCAGCCGTAAAGGTAGCTGATGTGGCGTTGGCCTTGATGGTGACGTTATCACCATTGGACAGGGTCAGGACCAGGTCGGACTTCGGTGC
This sequence comes from Pseudomonas sp. GG8, assembly GCF_052976945.1. NCBI lineage: Bacteria > Pseudomonadati > Pseudomonadota > Gammaproteobacteria > Pseudomonadales > Pseudomonadaceae > Pseudomonas > Pseudomonas sp. GG8. The sequence goes on along the minus strand of NZ_JBRIIP010000001.1, from coordinate 5,027,211 downwards.
ATTGGCCACCGAGACGGTGTAGTGAATCGTGCCGCCTTCGGCCACCGAACTATCAGCGGTCAAGGTGACCGCCGTTTTGTTAATGGTGTCGGTAACCGCCGTGGTTGCCGAAGCCTTGCTCAGATCGAGACCTTCCAGCTGACCGTCTTTACCGTTGGACACCCCGGTCACGCTCAGGGTGGTCGGACCAGCGTCTTTGTAGACGTCATCTGCCGGTGCGGCAGCGGTGAAACTGGCTGACGTGGCGTTGGCCTTGATGGTGACGTTATCACCATTGGACAAGGTCAGGACCAGGTCGGATTTTGGCGCATTGGCGACCGAAACGGTGTAGTGAATCGTGCCGCCTTCGGCCACCGAACTGTCAGCGGTCAAGGTGACCGCCGTTTTGTTAATGGTGTCAGTAACAGCCGTGGTTGCCGAAGCCTTGCTCAGGTCGAGACCTTCCAGTTGGCCGTCTTTGCCGTTGGACACCCCGGTCACGCTCAGGGTGGTCGGACCAGCGTCCTTGTAGACGTCGTCTGCCGGTGCGGCAGCGGTGAAACTGGCTGACGTGGCGTTGGCCTTGATGGTGACTTGATCACCATTGGACAAGGTCAGGACCAGGTCGGATTTTGGCGCATTGGCGACCGAAACGGTGTAGTGAATCGTGCCGCCTTCGGCCACCGAACTGTCAGCGGTCAAGGTGACCGCCGTTTTGTTAATGGTGTCGGTAACAGCCGTGGTTGCCGAAGCCTTGCTCAGATCGAGACCTTCCAGCTGACCGTCTTTACCGTTGGACACCCCGGTCACGCTCAGGGTGGTTGGGCCAGCATCTTTATAGACGTCGTCTGCCGGTGCGGCAGCCGTAAAGGTAGCTGATGTGGCGTTGGCCTTGATGGTGACGTTATCACCATTGGACAGGGTCAGGACCAGGTCGGACTTCGGTGCATTGGCCACCGAAACGGTGTAGTGAATCGTGCCGCCTTCGGCCACCGAACTGTCAGCGGTCAAGGTGACCGCCGTTTTGTTAATGGTGTCGGTAACAGCCGTGGTTGCCGAAGCCTTGCTCAGATCGAGACCTTCCAGCTGACCGTCTTTACCGTTGGACACCCCGGTTACACTCAGGGTGGTCGGACCGGCATCCTTGTAGACGTCGTCTGCCGGCGCGGCAGCGGTGAAACTGGCTGATGTGGCGTTGGCCTTGATGGTGACGTTATCACCATTGGACAGGGTCAGGACCAGGTCGGACTTCGGTGCATTGGCCACCGAGACGGTGTAGTGAATCGTGCCGCCTTCGGCCACCGAACTATCAGCGGTCAAGGTGACCGCCGTTTTGTTAATGGTGTCGGTAACCGCCGTGGTTGCCGAAGCCTTGCTCAGATCGAGACCTTCCAGCTGACCGTCTTTACCGTTGGACACCCCGGTCACGCTCAGGGTGGTCGGACCGGCATCCTTGTAGACGTCGTCTGCCGGCGCGGCAGCGGTGAAACTGGCTGATGTGGCGTTAGCCTTGATGGTGACGTTATCACCGTTGGACAGGGTCAGAACCAGGTCAGTCTTCGGTGCGTTGGCCACCGAGACGGTGTAGTGGATCGTGCCGCCTTCGGCCACCGAGCTGTCAGCGGTCAAGGTGACGGCGGTGGTGTTGATCGTGTCAGTGACGTTGACCGTTGCCGAGGCCTTGCTCAGATCGAGGCCTTCCAGCTGACCGTCTTTACCATCGGCAACCCCGGTTACGCTCAGGGTGGTCGGGCCGGCGTCTTTGTAGACGTCATCTGCCGGTGCGGCCACCGTAAAGGTGGCTGACGTGGCGTTGGCCTTGATGGTGACGTTATCACCGTTGGACAAGGTCAGGACCAGATCGGATTTCGGCGCATTGGCCACCGAGACGGTGTAGCTGATGCTGCCGCCTTCGGCCACGGTGTCGGACGCCGTCAAGGTGACGGCGGTGGGGTTGATGGTGTCGGTAACCGCCGTGGTTGCCGAAGCCTTACTCAGGTCCAGGGCTTCCAGTTGACCGTCCTGGCCATCGGCGATCCCGGTGACTTTCAGGGTGGTCGGGCCGGCGTCCTTGTAGACGTCGTCTGCCGGTGCGGCAACCGTAAAGGTGGCTGACGTGGCGTTGGCCTTGATGGTGACGTTATCACCGTTGGACAAGGTCAGGACCAGGTCGGATTTCGGTGCGTTGGCCACCGAAACGGTGTAGTGGATCGTGCCGCCTTCGGCCACGGCGTCGGACGCGGTCAAGGTAACGGCCGTGGGGTTGATCGTGTCAGTGACGTTGACCGTTGCCGAGGCCTTACTCAGGTCCAGGGCTTCCAGTTGACCGTCCTGGCCATCGGCGATCCCGGTGACTTTCAGGGTGGTCGGGCCGGCGTCCTTGTAGACGTCGTCTGCCGGTGCGGCAACCGTAAAGGTGGCTGACGTGGCGTTGGCCTTGATGGTGACGTTATCACCGTTGGACAGGGTCAGAACCAGGTCAGTCTTCGGTGCATTGGCCACCGAGACGGTGTAGTGGATCGTGCCGCCTTCGGCCACCGAACTATCAGCGGTCAAGGTGACCGCCGTTTTGTTAATGGTGTCGGTAACAGCCGTGGTTGCCGAAGCCTTGCTCAGATCGAGACCTTCCAGCTGACCGTCTTTACCGTTGGACACCCCGGTCACACTCAGGGTGGTCGGACCGGCATCCTTGTAGACGTCGTCTGCCGGCGCGGCAGCGGTGAAACTGGCTGATGTGGCGTTGGCCTTGATGGTGACGTTATCACCGTTGGACAAGGTCAGGACCAGATCGGATTTCGGCGCATTGGCCACCGAGACGGTGTAGCTGATGCTGCCGCCTTCGGCCACGGTGTCGGACGCCGTCAAGGTGACGGCGGTGGGGTTGATCGTGTCAGTGACGTTGACCGTTGCCGAGGCCTTACTCAGGTCCAGGGCTTCCAGTTGACCGTCCTGGCCATCGGCGATCCCGGTGACTTTCAGGGTGGTTGGGCCGGCGTCCTTGTAGACGTCGTCTGCCGGTGCGGCAACCGTAAAGGTGGCTGACGTGGCGTTAGCCTTGATGGTGACGTTATCACCGTTGGACAAGGTCAGGACCAGATCGGATTTCGGCGCATTGGCCACCGAGACGGTGTAGCTGATGCTGCCGCCTTCGGCCACGGTGTCGGACGCCGTCAAGGTGACGGCGGTGGGGTTGATGGTGTCGGTAACCGCCGTGGTTGCCGAGGCCTTGCTCAGGTCGAGGCCTTCCAGCTGACCGTCTTTACCATCGGCAACCCCGGTTACGCTCAGGGTGGTCGGGCCGGCGTCTTTGTAGACGTCATCTGCCGGTGCAGCCACCGTAAAGGTGGCTGACGTGGCGTTGGCCTTGATGGTGACGTTATCACCGTTGGACAAGGTCAGGACCAGGTCGGATTTCGGTGCGTTGGCCACCGAAACGGTGTAGTGGATCGTGCCGCCTTCGGCCACGGCGTCGGACGCGGTCAAGGTAACGGCCGTGGGGTTGATCGTGTCAGTGACGTTGACCGTTGCCGAGGCCTTACTCAGGTCCAGGGCTTCCAGTTGACCGTCCTGGCCATCGGCGATCCCGGTGACTTTCAGGGTGGTCGGGCCGGCGTCCTTGTAGACGTCATCTGCCGGTGCGGCCACCGTAAAGGTGGCTGACGTGGCGTTGGCCTTGATGGTGACTTGATCACCATTGGACAAGGTCAGGACCAGGTCGGTCTTCGGTGCATTGGCGACCGAAACGGTGTAGTTGATGCTGCCGCCTTCGGCCACCGAACTGTCAGCGGTCAAGGTAACGGCCGTGGTGTTGATCGTGTCAGTGACGTTGACCGTTGCCGAGGCCTTGCTCAGATCGAGGCCTTCCAGCTGACCGTCTTTACCATCGGCAACCCCGGTTACGCTCAGGGTGGTCGGGCCGGCGTCTTTGTAGACGTCATCTGCCGGTGCGGCCACCGTAAAGGTGGCTGACGTGGCGTTGGCCTTGATGGTGACTTGATCACCATTGGACAAGGTCAGGACCAGGTCGGTCTTCGGTGCATTGGCGACCGAAACGGTGTAGTTGATGCTGCCGCCTTCGGCCACCGAACTGTCAGCGGTCAAGGTAACGGCCGTGGTGTTGATCGTGTCAGTGACGTTGACCGTTGCCGAGGCCTTGCTCAGATCGAGGCCTTCCAGCTGACCGTCTTTACCATCGGCAACCCCGGTTACGCTCAGGGTGGTCGGGCCGGCGTCTTTGTAGACGTCATCTGCCGGTGCGGCCACCGTAAAGGTGGCTGACGTGGCGTTGGCCTTGATGGTGACTTGATCACCATTGGACAAGGTCAGGATCAGGTCGGTCTTCGGTGCATTGGCGACCGAAACGGTGTAGTTGATGCTGCCGCCTTCGGCCACGGTGTCGGACGCGGTCAAGGTGACGGCGGTTTTGTCGATGGTGTCGGTGATCTGCGTTACTGCGGGCGTCGGGTCGATGGTCAGTACCAGGCCCCCCCCGCCGGTGGTGCCGGTCACTGTGGTCGATATCTGGCTTGGATCTATGTAAGGCGTGTTGTGGTCCTGGATCTGGAGGGAGCTACTGCCCGTGGTCTGGCCGCCAGCGATCACGATGGTCTGGCCATTGGACAAGGTAATGGTCAGGTCGGTCAGTGGCGCCTGGGTTACGGTCGCGGTGTATACCAACGTACCGCCAGCTTCGGTCAAGGTCGGGGTGGCGGTCACGGTCAAGGTCGAGGCGCGCAGAGGTGCGCTGGTATCCACGGCGCCAGCGTTTTGGGTGGTCGACAGGGTAGAAAAGCCAATGCCTGCAGTGGGAAAACCGATTGTAGGGTTGACCACACCTGCCGTGGCATCCAGCACGACAAAACTATGGCCGCCACCGGCAGCACCACCAGCGCCTGCTGGGGTCGGGCCAGCGGCAGCCGCTTCAAAGTCTTGCGTCGGGTCAGCACCGGCGGCGATGGCCTGCTGCAACTCTGCAACCGAAGGCGCGGCTTGCGCGGTAGCTTCCGCTAGGTTGGTGGCTGAGTCCGGTGCATCGGCACTCCACTGCGTGTCACGGCCCAGATCAATGCTGCGGCCGTCCGCGAGTTCAAGCGTCACGGCACCTTCAGGCCCCGTCAGTGCTTGCTCCCCGGCAAACAGCCGATCCCCTTCGATGAGCACACGACGAATCCCTTCAGGGGAAACTGCGATTACTTGGCCAACAATGCTTTTGACGATGGCAACAACACTGCTCATTTGGGGGACTCTCCGGTTTTACCGTCAGTGGGTATCCATTATGCCGACCGGCTTTTTTATATGCCGCTTCGTAACGTGGAGTACTTAAGTGTTCAATTATATTCAATAGCGTTTGGTGTATGTTTGACGTCAAGTTATTAGCGTGTGTTTTTACGTTGCGTTGTAACCTGCAATACTGAACTGTCCAACTATGTTCGACGCATATTTGGCGTCAAATTATCAGCGTATGTTTTATATGTCGCGTCGCAACACGCAGCACTGAAGTGTTCAACTATGTTCAACTATGTTCAATAACGTTTAGTGTATATTTGGCGTCAATTTACTAGCGCTCACTGTTGCAAAAATTAACTTTCTGCCAAACTATTGACCTATTCGGCGCCATCCTAAACAATCCGCTTCGTAATGTCACATTGATATTTAAATGGCAACGCGGCTTTCTGTTGTGTGATCCAGTTCCTATTCAGAACATTCCGACAACGGTCCATTTGATTGCCATTTTTCCGATGCAGCGGTCGGTTTTTGCTGTGTTTTGAAACCAGAAAGTCCTCGGGATATAATTTACATGCGTGCGTACTTCTTTAAGGCTCTTCCTTTCGCTCTGACCGCCAGTTTCGTCCAGGCACAAAGTCTGCCAGAGGCCATGCAGAAGGCCTTGGACGTTCATCCAGAAGTCCAGGCTGGAGTTAATAGCCGCCTTGCTGCTGACTACAATTTACGGGCTGCAAAGGGTGGCTATTTGCCGCGTGTAGATGTATTGGCCGGTTACGGGCGGGAAGGTTCTGACTCTCCGAGCTCACGTGTTAACACTAACGGCTGGGACACCATGAACCGAGGGGAGTCCAGCGTACGTATGCAACAGATGCTGTTTGATGGCTTTGCCACCAGCAGTGAAGTAGGTCGTCAGCAAGCCACCGTCAACTCTCGTGCCTATGCGTTGTTGAATACGTCTGAGCGTACAGCGCTGACCGTTGCACAAGTTTATCTGGACGTTCTGACCCGCCGCGAGATGGTGCGTTTGGCTGAAGATAACTTGAAAAGCCACGAACGGATCTTCGATCAGATCAGGTTGCGTACAACGCGTGGCGTCGGGAGAATGGCTGACATGGACCAGGCCGAAGCGCGACTGGCTCAGGCACGAAACAACTTACTGACCGAGCAGGCCAACTTGGCTGATGCTCAGACCAACTACCTCAGCGCCGTCGGCGAAATGCCCGATCAACTGAGCCCGCCACAAGGCTTTATCGCCTTGATGCCGGCAAATTTGAACGAAGCGCGCCAGCAGATGATCGAGAACAGTCCTGTTCTGCGCTCTGCTGAGTCAGACATTGCCGCCGCCGAGAAGCAATATCAGGCCGCGAAGTCGAATTTCTACCCACGTTTCGATGCGGAGCTTGGCCGCACTGCCGACAATAATATTGGCGGCGAACAAGGCCATAACAATAGCTGGGAAGCGATGGTGCGCATGCGGTTTAACCTGTATTCGGGTGGCAGCAACAAAGCGGACCTTGAATCCAAGTCCTACCAGGCCAATCAGGCGCTGGACATCCGCAACAACGCACTGCGCCAGTTGAATGAAGAAGTCGGCCTGGCCTGGAACGCCTACAACAACGCCAACGCGCAATTGCCGATTGCCCAGCAATACGTTGACCGCAGCAACAGTGTGCGTGTTGCCTACCAGCAGCAGTTCAGTTTGGGAGAGCGCACCCTGCTTGACTTGCTCGACAGCGAGAACGAATTGTTCACCGCTCAGCAGCGTCTTGTGCAAATCAAGAACCAGCAGCTTTACACTCAGTACCGCATCAAGGCCGACATGGGTCAGTTGCTTAAAAGTCAGGGTGTCGTAGCGCCGATGGCGTCAGTTGTGCAAAACGATATGAAACCGTCGGTAAACCTGCCAGGCATGAACTGATTCTTGACTGAGTCAGGTCATTCAATTGCTTAAAAGAGAGTGTCAGCGTGGATTCGGAATTAAGTGCAGTTCAACTCAGCCATGATCCTCGCAGCCAGCATGATGACCCGTTGCTGGACGGCCTGCTGACACTTTGCTCTCTACATCACAAGCCAGCCAGCCGGGCGATGTTGACCACCGGCCTGCCGTTGCCGTCGCAGCGGTTGAGTGCCGACTTGCTACCCCGTGCGGCGGCGCGAGCCGGTTTGCAGGGGCGTCTGCTGCAGCGTCGTCTTGAGCAGATTCCTTCCATTGCCTTACCCGCCATGTTGTTGCTCAAGGACGCGCGTTGCGCGGTTTTGTTGGGTTGGGAGGGTGATACTGCGCGCCTGCTGCTGAGCGAAAGCGACGGTGGCGAGGTACACGTCGGCCGTGATGTGCTGACTGAGGATTACAGCGGTCGGGTGTTCTTTGCCCAACCGCAGCATAAATTCGACGTGACCAAGGGCTCGCTCATTCCTCGGGCGCGCTCCTGGTTTCGCGACACACTCAAACGCTCGCGCTGGCTGTACGCCGACGCGATTGCCGCCAGCCTGGTAATCAACTTGATTGCGTTGGCCGCGCCGTTGTTCGTGATGAACGTCTACGACCGCGTCGTGCCCAATCAGGCAACCACGACCTTATGGGTGCTGGCCGCCGGTATCTGCGGCGCTTACCTTTTCGACTTGTTGCTTAAGGGGCTGCGCAGCCTGTGCCTGGACCTGGCAGGCAAGAAGACTGACCTGATCATTTCGGCAACGCTGTTCGAGCGCATTGTCGGCATGTCCATGAAGTTTCGCCCTGCTCGTGTGGGCAGCTTTGCCCAGAACATCCACGAGTTTCAGGGCATGCGTGACTTTCTGACCTCGCTGACCCTGACCAGCCTGATCGACCTGCCGTTCACCCTCATCATTCTGCTGGTGATCGCTCTGCTGGGCGGAAACCTTGTGTGGATTCCCATCGTCGCGTTTCCGTTGGCGTTGGGTATCGGTCACTTTTTGCAGAAGCCGTTAACGGCAACCCTGGAACGCACCATGGCGCTGGGTGCCGAACGCCAGTCGAGCCTGATCGAGACCCTCGCCGGTCTGGATGCGGTGAAGGTCAACAACGCCGAAAGTGAGCGCCAGTATCAGTGGGAGCAAACTATCGGCACCCTCAGCCGCCTTGAGCTGCGGGTCAAGGTTCTGTCTGGTCTGGCCATGAACATCACCTTGCTGATCCAGCAACTCGCTGGCGTGGCGATGATCATTTTCGGTGTTTACGAGATTATTGCCGGCAACCTCAGCATGGGCGGACTGGTGGCTTGCTACATGCTCAGTGGCCGTGCCTTGGGGCCTTTGGCGCAGCTGTCGGGCTTGTTGACCCGCTACCAACAGGCCAAGGTCACCATGGTTTCCGTGGATCAGATGATGGAGCTGCCGCAAGAGCGCAATTTCGACGAGCGCCCGTTCAGCCGTCAGGTCTTGCAGGGGGCCATGGAGTTTCGCAACCTGAACTTTACGTATCCCAACCAGCAGACGCTTGCCTTGCAGGGCATCAATCTGGTGGTTCGCCCCGGCGAAAAAATCGGCATCATTGGCCGTAGCGGCTCGGGCAAAAGCTCCCTGGCGAAATTGTTGGTCGGGTTGTACCAGCCTGATTCTGGCGCCTTGATGGTAGACGGCGTCGACATTCGCCAGATTGACGTGAGTGAGCTGCGCCACAACATTGGTTATGTGGCGCAGGACATTCAGTTGTTGGCAGGTACCTTGCGCGACAATCTGGTATCGGGCGCTCGCTACGTTGACGACGAAATGGTGCTGCAAGCAGCAGAGCTGGCCGGTGTGCATGAGTTCGCCCGGTTGCACCCGCAAGGCTATGAACTTCAAGTCGGCGAGCGCGGCCAGAACCTTTCCGGTGGCCAGCGGCAGAACGTTGCGCTGGCTCGCGCATTGCTGCTCAGCCCGCCGATTCTATTGCTGGACGAACCGACCAGCGCCATGGACAACACCGGCGAGGAGCGCTTGAAACAGCGCCTGCAAGCCGTCATCGAGAACAAGACCGTGATTCTTGTCACACACCGCGCCTCACTGCTCAGCCTGGTTGATCGCTTGCTGGTAATCGACCGCGGGCAGATTCTCGCCGACGGTCCTAAAGCCGCCGTCATGGAAGCGTTGAAGAAGGGGCAGATCAGTGTTGCTTAAGTCCGGTCCAGGCCGCTTCAAAGACGCAATTTTTGGTTACTTCAAGGGGTCTGACTCCCTCGACGGGCAACCGATGCCAGAGGTCGAAAAGGCCCTGATCGACGATGCCCCGCGCATCGTCCGGCTGACCATTTGGGGGATCATCGCGTTTTTCGTCTTTCTTCTTTTATGGGCACACTTTGCGATCATTGATGAAGTGACCAAGGGTGAAGGCAAGGCGATTCCATCCTCCAAGATCCAGAAAATCCAGAACCTTGAGGGCGGTATCGTTGCTCAAATCTATGTTCACGAAGGCCAGATCGTCGAAGCCGGCGCGCCGTTGGTGCGTCTGGACGACACGCGTTTTGCCTCTAACGTAGGCGAGACCGAGGCTGATCGGGTGTCGATGGAGCTGCGCGTAGAGCGCTTGAGTGCGGTAGTGGACGACCGGCTGTTGAACATCACCCCTGCAGCGCGCAAGGCAGTACCTAATCAGGCGGCCAACGAAGAGTCGCTGTACCTGAGCCGTCGCCAGCAACTGGCTGACGAGATAGGCGGTTTGCAGCAGCAACTGATCCAGCGCCAGCAAGAGTTGCGCGAGTTCAGTTCCAAGCAGGAGCAGTACCGCAACAGCCTGAGCCTGTTACGCCAAGAGATCGGCATGTCCGAACCGTTGGTCAAACAGGGCGCTGTTTCGCCTGTTGAAGTCTTGCGCCTCAAGCGTTCGGAAGTGGAAACCCGTGGTCAGCTCGATGGCACCACGCTGGCCATTCCTCGGGCACAGGCGGCGATCAATGAGGTGCAGCGCAAAATCGACGAGACCCGTGGCAGGTTCCGTAGCGAAGCGTTGACCCAGCTGAACGAGGCCCGCACTGACCTGAGCAAGGCCCAGTCCACGGCTAAAGGCCTGGAAGACCGGGTCAATCGCACCATGGTGACCTCGCCGGTTCGTGGCATCGTCAAGCAAATGTTGGTCAATACCGTGGGCGGCGTCATCCAGCCAGGCAGCGATCTGGCCGAGATCGTTCCGCTCGACGACACCCTGCTGATTGAGGCGCGCATTCGCCCGCAAGACATCGCCTTCCTGCACCCGGGTCAAGAGGCAATGATCAAATTCACGGCCTACGACTACACCATCTATGGTGGGATGAAAGGCAAGCTTGAACAGATCGGCGCCGACACTATCCAGGATGAAGAGAAGAAGAACACCTTCTATGTCATCAAACTGCGCACTGATCGCAGCCACTTGGGGACCGATGAGCACCCGTTGCTCATCATCCCCGGCATGATTGCTTCGGTCGACATCATCACTGGCAAGAAAAGCATCCTCAGCTACCTGCTAAAACCCGTGCTTAAAGCACGCGCTGAAGCGATGCACGAGCGGTAGCCGTGCGTCAGTCACCGAAAAAACATCAACCCATCAACGCACCACCCGGCCCGAAACAAAATGCGCGATATCGTTGTAACCCGGTGTAGACGAGTGCCCCGGTGTTACCAGCGAATCAATGAATGCTTCGTCTTCGGCAGTGATTTTCACGTCCATGGCTTTGATGTAGCCATCCCACTGTTGCTCGGTACGCGGCCCGACAATCGCGGAAGTGACGGCCTGGTTGTTCAGTACCCAGGCGATGGCGAACTCGACGATGCCGACGCCTTTGGCCTGGGTGTACTCCTGAATTTTCTGCGCGATACGCAGAGACTCGACCCGCCATTCGGTTTCCAGGATGCGTTTGTCCTGGCGCCCTGCGCGGGTGCTGCTGTCGGGGGTGACGTCTGGAGCGTATTTGCCGCTGAGCACACCGCGCGCCAGAGGGCTGTAAGGCACCACGCCCAAACCATGAAAAGCCGCAGCGGTGATTTGCTCAATCTCGGCCATTCGGTTGGTGATGTTGTACAGCGGCTGACTGATCACGGGCTTGTCCACCCCCATGCGCTGGGCGATATTCACGACTTCTGCGATGCGCCAGCCGCGATAGTTGGATAGGCCCCAATAGCGAATCTTGCCTTGGCGCAGCAGGTCGCCGATGGCCGACACCGTCACCTCCAGCGGCGTATCGTGGTCTTCGCGGTGCAGGTAATAAATGTCCACGTAATCGGTGCCCAGCCGGTTCAGGCTGGCCTCGATGCCATTGAAAATATGTTTGCGGCTCAGCCCGCTGGAGTTGGGCGCACCCTTGGCGGGACCATAGCCCACCTTGGTCGCTACTACCCAGTCATTGCGCCGTGATGCGATGGCCTCCCCGACTATTTCCTCGGAGCGCCCACCGCCATAAACATCCGCCGTATCGATGAAATTGACGCCCTGATCCCAGGCCTTGTCGATGATGCGCAGGGACTCTTCAGTACTGGTCTGCTCGCCGAACATCATGGAGCCGAGAGTCAACGTAGAAACCCGCAGGCCGGATTGGCCAAGAATGCGATAAGTCATGCTCGATATCCTTTTCAATGAGTGGAAGGGAAAAACAGAATGTTTCCAAACATAGAACCTCGCCACGTCGCGGTCCATTACAAATGCAGGGTATTTATGAATGGCTCTGGGCCATTCGACACCCTTGACGGCCAGCACCGCTACCGTAGACTGCCGCCTTTAGTCGGGAGTAAAGGCTATGCGCCACTTGCGTTGTTGGGCTTACGGATTTGCCTGTCTTGCTGGCTTGGCACAGGCAGACACTTCCCAATCGAATGATCCATTGTTGGACAGTGCTCCCCCCAGCGCGCAGACCGTGACCACCGGCGAAGCCCGTGGCGTCTTGCGGGCTCGTGATCAGGCGGTGCTTGCCAGCGAATTGTCCGGGCGAATCGTCGACATGCCGTTCAGCGAAGGCGAGGCCTTCAACAAGGGCGATACCCTGGCGCGCTTCGACTGTGCCGCTTATCAGGCCCAGCTCAATGCCGCCCAGGCAGGCATTCGCGGCGCCAGTGAAGAGTTGGCGCACAACAAACAACTGGCCTCGCTCAACTCCGTTGGCCGTTTCGAAGTGGCGCGAGCCGAAGCCAAACTGGCTGAAGTGCAGGCTCAAGCGCAGGTCTATCAGGTTCAGGTCAAGCGCTGTAGCGTGGTCGCGCCATATGATGGTCAAGTAGTGCTACGCAAGGCGCAGCGCTATGAAAGCGTTTCGGCTGGCGCGCCGCTGATGGAAATTGTCGACAACCGCACCCTGGAAATTCACCTGTTGGTGCCGTCGCGCTGGATGTCACGACTCAAGCCTGGGCAAACCTTCAGCTTTACCCCCGATGAAACTGGTCAGCCACTGACCGCAACGGTCAAGCGATTGGGTGCGCGCATCGATGAGGGTAGCCAAACGCTGTTGCTGGTCGCCTCGCTGACTGACGTCAAGGGCCTGCTGGCGGGCATGAGTGGTACCGCGCATCTGGCGTCCGCCAAGTGAACGCTGCGGCGCCAGGCATAGCCGAACGGGTTTTCGCGCAATTTCTCGATCTGGAGCGTCAGACCCGCGCCGCCAAAGATATCGATCAACTGGCCTACAGCCTGGTCAATGACGGTCAGGCCCTGTTCAGTTTTCGTCACGCAGCGCTGTTGATCGCTGGCAAGGTGCGCGCAGTGACGGGCGTCAGCATGGTTGAACCCAATGCGCCCTTTGTCGCCTTCGTCGAGCACGCTGTGGCAGACCTGTTCAAAAAAAATCAGTTAAACCAGCCGGGTTCTGTCGCCATCGAACAGCTGGGTGGGCAGGACCAGGCGGAGGTGCAGGCGCTGTCGGCGACCCAAGTGTTCTGGCTCCCCTTGCTTGATCGCAAAGGCCTGGTATTTGGTGGGTTGTGGTTGGCCCGCGAACAAGCCTGGACACAGCCTGAGCAAATGCTTCTGGCGCGGTTGGGCGACACCTACAGTCACGCCTGGCTGGCGTTGCAACCGCGCAAGCCGTGGCGTTTGCATTGGTCCGGGAAAAAGCAGCTGGCGTTGGTCGGGGTGTTGTTGCTGTGTCTGTTGATACCTGTGCGTCAATCGGTGCTCGCACCCGCCGAAGTGGTGCCATTGGGTGGCCGCGTGGTGGCGGCACCGCTGGACGGAGTGATCGCCGAGTTCTTGGTCAAGCCCAACCAGCCGGTAAAAACTGGCGACCTGTTGCTGCGCTTCGAAAGTACCACGCTCAAAGCGCAGGCAGATGTTGCTGAGCGGACCTTGGGTGTGGCCGAAGCGGAGCTCAAGGCCAACGCACAGCGGGCCTTCGCTGATGCCGAATCCAGCTCGCGCATCGACCTGCTGGCGGCGCGCGCCGAACAAAAGCGCGCCGAGCGTGATTACGCGCGTGAGTTGCTCAAACGCAGTGAAGTGCGGGCCGAACGTGACGGCATCGCGGTATTTGCTGACGCAGAGCGCTGGACCGGAAAACCGGTGCAGACGGGCGAGCGCCTCCTGGATATTGCCGACCCGACCCAAGCGGAGCTGCGTATCGAACTGGCGGTTGGCGATGCCATTGAGCTTGAGCCTGGTGCAAAGGTGGCACTCTTTCTCGACAGCGATCCTTTGCACCGCTATGAGGCAACTCTGGAACGTGCGGCTTACGAGGCACAACCTACCGCTGCGGGGCAATTGGCCTACCGGCTGGACGCGAGCTTCAGCGAAGCGCCGCCGCGAATTGGTTTGCGTGGCACCGCCAAACTCTTCGGTGAGCGCGCGCCAGTGGGGCTCTATCTGCTGCGTCGTCCTCTGGCAGCGTTGCGTCAGAGCGTAGGCCTTTAAATGAACGTGCCCGCGCTGCGAGCGGATTTGCAGCTGTCGGCGGCTGCCCCGGCGCTGGACGGTTCGCCACGCTGGACCCTGGCTGACCCGGTGCGTGGGCGTTACTTCAAGCTCGGTGCGGCGGCAATTCGCTTGCTGCGCCATTGGTCGCTGGGTGATGCCAGCAAAGTTTTGGCTGCTGCCAATCAGGAACCTGGTCTTCCATTGGTCGGGCATGAGCTTGACGAGCTGCTGAGCTTTCTGCGCGCCCATGACCTGATTGCCGCACTGGATCAGGAGCAGCGCGACAGTTATATGCGCAAGGCGGCCGCCCAGCGTCAGGGCGTTTGGCAGATGCTGCTGCATCAATACCTGTTTTTCCGAATCCCGCTGTGGCGCCCCGATGCTTTCCTCAATCGCGTCTGGCCGTGGCTCGAACGTTATGGCTCGCGTCTGCTGCGCTATGGCTTACCCCTCACCCTGGGAACTGGCGTGTTTCTGGTGGCGCGTGATTGGGACCGTTTTCTGTCGACGTTTCCGCATTTGTTCAGTCTCGGCGGCGCGATGGCGTTCGGCATCGCGTTATTTTTCGCCAAACTGTGTCACGAATTCGGTCATGCATTCATGGCCAAGCGTGCCGGTTGCCGGGTACAAAGCATGGGCGTGGCATTCATGGTTATGCTGCCGTTGTTTTATACCGATGTCAGCGATGCCTGGCGGGTCAATGATCGCCGTTCACGGCTGCTCATTGGCGCGGGTGGCGTGCTGGCTGAGTTGGTCTTGGCCTGCATCGCCTTGCTGGTCTGGTCACTGCTGCCCGACGGCCCGGCGCGTACCGCTGCGTTCATGCTGGCCAGTGCGACCTGGCTGACCACGCTGGCGGTGAACCTCAACCCATTCATGCGCTTTGATGGTTATTTTCTGCTCAGTGATTTGTGGCAGGTGGACAACCTGCAAGGTCGCGCCTTCGCTCTGTGCCGCTGGCGCTTGCGTGAGGTCCTGTTCGGTTATCAGCAACCGGCACCGGAGCCGTGGTCTCCCGCCATGCAACGTCGACTGTTGTTGTGGGGGTATTTCTCCTGGCTGTGGCGCGCAGCGTTGTTCTTTGGCATCGCGCTGGCGGTCTATCACCTGTTCTTCAAGCTGCTCGGCATCTTCCTGATGATGGTCGAGTTGGTGTGGTTCATCTTCCTGCCGATTTGGAAAGAAATGCGCATCTGGTGGAAAAGTCGCGAATACGCCCATAACGCTCGCGCCCTGTTCAGTTTGCTGGGTTTGCTGGCAGTTATTGCCGTACTGGTATTGCCATGGCGCAGCAGTGTCGAGTTGCCGGCGATGCTTGAAGCCGGACGTGTCAGTGCGCTGCACACGCCTATCGCGGCGCGGGTCAAACGAGTGAACGTGCAGGACGGGCAGCGCATCGAGGCAGGGGCGGTTTTGATCGAGCTGGAGTCGCCGGATCTGGACTCGCGCCAGACCATCGTGCGTCGGGAGATAGATATTCTGCAGCTGCAATTACGGCGTCAGGCCGGACGTAGTGAAACGGTGGCCGATGTGGGCATCTTGGAGCAGCGGCTGGCTGAAGCGGTGGCTCAATACCGTGGACTGGTGGCGCAGCGTGAGCGTCTGCTGGTGCGTGCGCCGCAGGCCGGACAGGTGCGTGATCTGTTACCAGAACTGAGCGTCGGGCGTTGGGTATCGACCAAGCTGCCATTGGCGCGCGTGGTGGAGGACGGTGTCCGGCTGCGAGGCTATCTGGCTGAGGAAGCGTTGTGGCGTGTTGCGCCGGGCGCTGAGGGGCGTTTTATTCCCGATGATCCGATGCGCCGGGCTATCCCTGTGGCGCTCCTGGAAGTGGACGCCAACGGCGTGAACTATCTGGATCTGGAAGCCCTGACCTCCGATCACCATGGGCCGATTGCCGTGCGCCGCGATGAAAGCCACCGCGCCGAACCTGTGCAAGCGCAATACGGCGCACGATTAAGCATTCTGCAACCCACGCTTACGCCGAATAAGCCTCTGCGTGGCTTGGTGGTGTTGCAGGGTCGCAGTGAGTCGCTGCTGGGTAATGCCTGGCGTCGATTGGCGGCATTGGGCGTGCGGGAAAGCGGCTTCTAAGAATAGCGAGAGCACTTTGCCGCCAAATGCCATCGGCATGCTGTTATAAAGCACTATTCTTTCAGGTTGCTACCGAGGGGCGGCCTATGTGTTTTTCTGTCGTCAGAAAAATGCCGCATAAGCCTGTATTTACGGGGGTTTCCATCCTGAAAAAGTACTCGGCAATATCAAAACAACACTAGTTGTAAACTCGGCGATCCAGTAATCTTCCCTTACAAATGGACTTCCGTAGTGGGTGAAGAGATTGGCAGGTTTTCATTTTATTTCAGGCTTGCCGCGTTCCGGGTCTACCCTGCTCTCCGCCATCCTTCTGCAAAACCCAAAATTCCACGCCGGTATGACCAGCCCACTCGGATCGCTGTTTTCCGGCGTGCTCGAACAGTGCAGCGCTGGCAGTGAATTTGGCTCGGTTATTGACACCGGCATGCGCCAGCGCCTGCTGCGTGGGTTGTTCGATTCCTACTACGCCGATAAAGCCGACAAGCCCGTTATCTTCGACACCAACCGCCAATGGTGTGCACGTTTACCTGCGCTCAAAGAACTGTTCCCCCAGGCCAAGACCATTGCCTGTGTGCGTAACGTTGCCTGGGTGATGGATAGCATCGAGCGGTTGTACCGCGCTAATCCGTTCGAGCACACCAAGTTGTTTTCCGATGCGAGTGAGCGCAATACCGTTGAGAGCCGCGTCGAAACCCTGGCTCAACGCAACCGCTTGGTAGGGTTCGCCTGGTCCGCGCTTAAAGAAGCCTATTACGGTGAGCAAGCCGACTCGGTGTTGATCGTCGACTACGACCTGCTGAGTCAGGCCCCCGAGTTGGTCATGCGCTTGGTCTACGACTTTATCGGCGAGCCTTGGTTCGAACATGACTTCGAGAACCTGGTCTATGACGCGCCGGAGTTCGATCAAGGTCTCGGCATGAGTGGTCTGCACAAAGTAAGACGCAAGGTCGAGATGACACAGCGGCGCACGATCCTGCCGCCAGATATTTTCGAGAAGTACGCAGAGTTGTCCTTTTGGAACGATGGTCGGTCCAGTGCCGCCAACGTCATCCGTATAAAAAACTGAAGTCGTTATCAACTGATAGCGGTCATTCGTTTGAGAGTCTGAGTGTCGAGCGCAGGTGAGCCTCATGTGGTGGAATAAAGCTAAGTCGTCGAGTGCAAGACAGGTAGCGCCACGGGCGAAAGCTTTGGCTGCGCCATTGATCATGTCGCTTGAGCCGCGAATGCTGTTCGACGGTGCGGTCGCCGCGACGGTTGCGGACACCGCTCACGCCGACAGCCATGCCACCACGGACGCCGCCAAGCCAGCGGCGGCGACCGATCATGCTACCAGCAACGATAGCCATCCCCAGACCGATACGGCCGCAACGCCGACACCGACACCGCCTGCCATCCCCGGGCAGACCGTGGTGTTCGTCGATTCGCGGGTCAAGGATTCCGACAGCCTGCTCAAAGGCGTCTCGGCCGGTACCCAGGTGGTCCAGCTCGACGCTACCAAAGATGGCTTGCAGCAAATCGCCGATTACCTGGACCAGCATCATGGCGTGAGCTCGGTGGAGATTCTGGCACACGGCAACGCGGGCGACCTGTGGTTGGGCAATAGCTACATTTCCGCCGATAACCTGGCCGCACGCAGCGCCGTGTTGGCCGAGATTGGCAAGGACATGAACACTGGCGGCGATATTTCGATCTACGCCTGCAACACCGCCGAGGGCGCAAGCGGCATGGCCTTCGTCGACTCGCTGGCGCAATTGACCGGGCGTGACATTGCCGCGTCCACCAACCGCACGGGTGTGGGTGGCGATTGGACGCTGGAAATTGCCACTGGGGTGATCGAGAGCCATAACGTGCTGTCGCAACAGGCCATGGCTGATTATCAGTGGGGGCTTCAAACCTTGACGGTGAAGGACTCGTCGGACGACGTCCTCGACCCACTCTCATTGCGTTATGCGCTGAGTCATGCGGTGGATGGAGACATCATCACCTTCGACACCGGGCGCACCATTCAGCTCAGTGCGGAACTACTCATCAGCAAAAAAATCACCATCGATGGCGACCTGAACAACGATGGCGTTGCCGACGTAACGCTGGATGGTCAATACAAAAGTCGTGTCATTGAGGTGACTACAGGCGCGACGGTGACCCTGGATGGCCTGATTGTCACTAAAGGGCTGGTGGCCGGTAATGGCTCGAACGCTGGCGTAGGCATTGCCGCTACGGCATCAATGGGCGGCGGGATTTCAAACGCAGGTGATCTGACCCTGCATAACGTCACGGTGACCGGAAACGCAGCATCGGGCGGGGGCGGGGGCGGGGGCGGCAACTACTATTGGACTGCTGTCGGTGGCGGTGGCGGTGGTGGCGGTATCGGGGGCGGGAAAGGCGGTAACGGTGGCAGTGGCTCCTACGGCAACCGTAGCTACGCGGGCGTGTCAGGGACCAGCAACCTCGGAGGCCGAGGTGGTGCCCCTTCCTGGTATTCAAGTAGTATCGGCGGCGCTGGTGGTTCTAGCGTGGGAGGTTCAGGAGCGAACAGTCCCTTTGGTTTCGGGGGCGGCTCGGCAGGTGGCACGGCGAGTAACGGCAGCCTGTCTATTGGCGGCGGCGGCGGTGGCGCCGGCTATAATGTTAAAGGTGGTAATGGTGGGAACGCAACGGGTGGTATCTATAATGCCCGTACCGGCATCTTGAAAATTGTCGGTACCTCGGTCATCTCCAACAACCTGGGGGCTGGTGGAGGAGGCGGAGGCGGCGGTTATAATTCGGGTGCCATCGGCGGTGATGGCGGTGAGGGCGTCGGCGCGATATGGAACAAAGGCACATTACTGATTACCGCCGCTAACGTTGCGGCCATCAGCAGTAACGCAGGCGCGAGCGGTATTGCCGGAACTTCCTACTCTTATGGTAGCGGCGCTAACCAGGCCTCCGTCAACGGGATATTCAATGACGGTGGCACGCTCGACCCTAACTATTTGTCCGCCAACATAGTGGTCGCCAGCAATACCTTGAAAGTGGGCGAAACGTCACAGGTGACCATCACCTTCAGCGAGGCGGTGACCGACTTCACCAACGCTGACCTGACCATTGCTAACGGCACGCTTAGCGCGATCAGTTCCAACGACGGAGGCAAGACCTGGATCGCGACCCTGACCCCGACGGCAGCAATCACGGACAGCACCAACGTTGTTACGCTCGATAACACAGGCGTGCTGGTCGGAGGGTATGCAGGGGCTGGCATCATCACATCCAATAACTACGCCATCGACACCGTGCGGCCGATGGCGACTGTCGTTGTCTCGAACCCTGCGCTGAACGTGGGTGGAACGTCCACGGTGACCATTTCCTTCAGCGAAGCGGTTAGCGGTTTCACCAGCACCGACATGAGCGTCACCAACGGCACCCTGAGCGCCCTGACTACCAGCGACAGCAAGACCTGGACCGCGACCCTCACTCCGACCAATGGCATTACCACTGCCAGCAACACGATGACCCTGGACAACACCGGCTATACCGATACGGCGGGAAATGCCGGTGTCGGGCTGGCTGTTTCCAACAACTACGCCATCGATACCGTGCGGCCGACCGCGACCATTGTGGTGGCCGACACGGCGCTGAGCATCGGCGAAACTTCACCGGTGACCATCACTTTCAGCGAAGCGGTCAGCGGGTTCACCGCAGCCGACCTGACGGTTGTCAATGGTGTGCTCAGCGGGCTGACAACGAGCGATAACATCACCTGGACCGCGACGTTCACCCCAAACAGCGGGGTGAGCAATACAATCAACGTGATTACCCTGAGCAGCAGCAGCGTGGTCGATGCTGCTGGTAATACCAACGCCAGCACCACCTACTCCAATACCTACGCCGTCGACACCCAGCGGCCGAACGCGACCGTCTTGTTCGCCAACACCAACCTGGGTATCGGCCAAACGTCGTTGGTGACCATCACCTTCAGCGAAGTCGTGACCGGTTTCACCAACGCCGACCTGACAGTCTCCAATGGCACTCTGAGCGCGGTGAGCAGCAGCGACGGCGGCATCACCTGGACCGCGACCTTCACCCCGACAGCGAGTATCGTCAGCGCGAGCAACCACATCACCCTGGACAACACTGGGGTCCAGGATACGGCGGGCAACGCCGGCAGCGGCACTACCACGTCGAACAACGTGGTCATCGACGGCGTGCGTCCGACCGCGACTGTGGTGGTTGCGAACCACTCCCTGATCATTGGCCAGACCTCGCTGGTGACCATTACCTTCTCGGAAGCCGTGGTCGGTTTCAGCAACGCCGACCTGACGATCGCCAACGGCACCTTGAGCGCGGTGAGCAGCAGCGACGGTGGCATCACCTGGACCGCGAACTTCACCCCGACGGCGAGCATCACAAACGCCAGCAACGTCATCACCCTGGACAATACCGGCTATAGCGACACCAGCGGCAACGCCGGGACCGGCAGCACCAACTCCAACAACTACGCCATCGATACCCAGCGTCCGACCGCGACCATTGTTGTCGCCGATCCTGCGCTCACGGCCGGCGAAACCTCGTTGGTGACCATCACCTTCAGCGAAGCGGTGACCGGCTTCACCCTGGCCGACCTGAGTGTGAGTCAAGGTAGCCTGAGTGGCTTGAGCACCGGCGATGGCGGTATCACCTGGACCGCGACTTTCACTCCGGGCACCAATACCAGCAGCGCGACCAACGCCATCACCCTGACCAATACCCGTATCGCTGACATCGCTGGCAACGCTGGCGCAGGCACCTCTAACTCGGCGAACTTCAGCATCGACACCGTGTTGCCCTCGGCGACCATCGTGATGGCGAACCCGTCTCTGAAAATCGGCGACACCTCGCTGGTGACCATTACCTTCAACGAGGCGGTGACCGGGTTCAGCAATGCCGATCTGTCGATTACCAACGGCACCCTGGGCGCGGTGAGCAGCAGCGACGGCGGCATTACCTGGACCGCCACGTTCACCCCGTCGGCGAGCATCACCGATGCCACCAACCAGATCACCCTGGACAACACTGGGGTCCAGGCGGCCGTTTCGGGCAATGTCGGCAGCGGCAGCAGCGTTTCCAACAACTATGTCATCGACACCCAGCGTCCGACGGCCACTGTCGTGGTCGCGACCGATCATCTGGGCATCGGCGGTACATCCCTGGTGACCATCACCTTCAGCGAGGCGGTGACCGGTTTCAGCCTGGCCGACCTGACGATCGACAACGGTACCGTGAGCAGCCTGAGCACCAGCGACAACATCACCTATACCGCGACCCTGACGCCAGCGGCGGGTATCACCCAGGGCAACAATCTCATTGTCCTGGACAACAGTGGCGTGGCCGATGGTGCTGGCAACGCCGGCTCTGGCACCACCAACTCGAACACTTACGACGTCGACAGCGTGCGCCCGACGGCGACCATCGTGGTCGCCAACCCGACCCTGGCGGCCGGGCAGACCGCGCTGGTGACCATCACCTTCAGCGAGGCGGTGACCGGGTTCGACAACAGCGATCTGAGCGTGCCCAATGGTACCCTGAGCGCGGTGAGCAGCAGCGACGGCGGCATCACCTGGACCGGGACTTTCACCCCGACCAGCAACGTTCACGACACCACCAACCTGATCAGCCTGAACAACGCGGGCTATACGGACCTGGCCAATAACGCCGGCACCGGCATCACCAATTCGGGCAACTTTACCATCGATACGGTGCGCCCGACCGCAACCATCGTGGTGGCGGACAACGCCCTGAACATCGGCGAAACCTCGCTGGTGACCATCACCTTCAGCGAAGCCGTGACCGGCTTCAGCAACGCCGACCTGACGATCAGCAACGGCACATTGACCGCCGTGACCAGCAGCGACGGCGGTATCACCTGGACGGCGACGTTCACGCCAACCAACGCCATCACCGACAGCAGCAACCTGATCAGCCTGGACAACAGCGGTGTGCAGAACGCCTCAGGCAATACCGGCAGTGGCACCACCGACTCCAACAACTTTGCCATCGATACGGCGCGTCCAACCGCAACCATCGTGGTGACCGACCCTGCCTTGGGCGTCGGCCAGACCACGCAGGTCACTATCACCTTCAGTGAGGCGGTGAGCGGGTTCGATAACAGCGACCTGACCATCGATAACGCCACCCTGAGCAATGTCACCAGCAGCTATGGCGGCATTACCTGGACCGCCACATTGACGCCGTTAGCCGGCATCACCGACACCAGCAACATCGTCCGGCTGGGCAATGCCGGCGTTCAGGATCTGTCCGGCAATATGGGCAGCGGCACCACCGACTCCAACAATTACGCCGTCGACAGCCAACGCCCGACAGCGACTATTGTGTTGAGCGATACGCTCCTGAGAGCAGGGGAAACCTCGCTGGCAACCATCACCTTCAGCGAGGCGGTGAGCGGCTTCGACAACAGTGATCTGACCATCGCCAACGGCACTTTAAGTACGGTGAACAGCAGCGACGGCGGCATCACCTGGACCGCTACGTTCACCCCGACCATGGGCCTGACTGATACCACCAACGTCATCACCCTGAATAACACTGGCGTCTCAGACCTGGCTGGCAATGCGGGTGTGGGCACCACCGACTCCGCCAACTATGTGGTGGAAACCCAGGTTCCGACCGCGACCATCGTGGTGGCAGATAACGCCCTCAAGGCCGGCGAAACCTCAGGGGTGACCATCACCTTCAGCGAAGCGGTGAGCGGTTTCACCAACGCCGATCTGACCATTGCCAATGGCTCCTTGAGCAACGTCAGCAGCAGCGACGGCGGCATTACCTGGACCGCGACCTTCATACCAACGGTTGACGTGACGGACAGTACCAACCTGATCAGCCTGGACAATCGGGGTGTGACCAACGCTTCGGGCAACAGTGGGGTCGGCGTGACCGACTCGAACAACTTCACCATCGATACGGTGCGCCCGACCGCAACCATCGTGGTGGCGGACAACGCCCTGAACATCGGCGAAACCTCGCTGGTGACCATCACCTTCAGCGAGGCGGTCAGCGGGTTCGACAACAGTGATCTCACGGTAGCTAACGGTTCCCTGAGCAACGTCAGCAGCCGCGATGGTGGCATGACTTGGACCGCAGCGTTCACCCCGACCGGTAACATCACCGGCGCCAGTAACCGGATCACCCTGAACAATAGCGGCGTCAGTGACCTGGCAGGCAACGCCGGAGTGGGCAGTACCGACTCGAACAACTACGCCGTCGACACCCAGCGGCCTACCGCCAGTGTTGTGGTCGCCAGTTCGGCGTTGACCGCAGGACAGACGTCGCAGGTGACCATCACCTTCAGCGAGGCCGTGAGTGGTTTCGATCTGTCCGACCTGAGCGCCACTAATGGCACGCTGTCGAACTTGTCCAGCCACGATGGCGGCCAGACCTGGACTGCCACCCTGACGCCGACGGCCAATATCAACGTCGCCAGCAATCTGGTCAGCCTGAACACCCTCGGCGTGACGGACCTGGCAGGCAATGCTGGCACCGGCAGTACAAACTCCAATAGCTTTGGCATCAACAGTATTTCCATGACCGGTGACCCGGAATTCCGCACCAGTATTACGCCAGCTGCGCTTCCGGGCGTGTCCAACGTGGCGCTGCAACCGAACGTGTTCGCTGCGCCGCCCGGCAATCTCGGCTCACCGTTGGCCTTCAACTCGCTGTTTCAGTCGCCGACCCTGGGCAGCGATGTACCGGCCCTAGGCAACATCTTCATCAATAATCAGGCGCTGGCGCCAAGTTATATTGCCCAGGTTTTCGGTAGCAGCGACAGCACGGGCAGCGTAACCAGTGGCTTTCATGGTGCTGGCGGGGGCGACGGTGGAGTGTTCGGTACTAGCACGATTTCCGGGGTATTTGGTCGGGACTCGGTGCCTGATGTTTCGCCGCTGAACGTGTTCGACGGTAAGCAATGGAACAGCAGTAGCAAAAATGCAGGCGAAGGGGTGCGCGGAATTTTTGGCGCGCCGACACTGAGCCAGCAATTGCATCAACTCAAAGAAAACGAGCAACGCCAGATTCGCGAATTGACGTTGGCGCTTGTGCAGATCGGCGCGAGTGAAGCGCAGGCCTGACTATAAAGAAGCTGTTTGCCGTACTAGGGGTTAGGGATGAATAAGGCTCAGAAGTTGTTCAGCGTCAGCTTGCTGGCGTTGATTGTGAGTGGTTGTGCGGTCACCAGTAAGCCGATCGATCGAAGTGAAAGCGAGCAGCGCGCCAAGAGTGATCTGGTCGATATGTACAAGGATCAGGAGCCGCTCAATGGTCCGCTGACCTTGCATGAGGCGATGGCTCGCGCGGTGAAATATAACCTCGAAGCCCGCCTTAAAGTCATGGAAGAGGCCATGGCTCAGCGTCAGGTCGATCTGGCCAGCTTTGACATGCTGCCACGCATGGCGATGAGTGCCGGTTACGCCGGGCGTAATAACGTCGGAGCCTCCAGCAGCCAAAGTATCCAGACCGGAACCCAGTCGTTGGAACCCTCGACCTCCCAGGACCGCGACCGCCGGGTTGCCGACTTGACCATGGTCTGGAACGTGCTCGATTTTGGTGTCAGCTACATCAGTGCCAAGCAACAGGGCGATCAGCGCCTGATCGTGCAGGAGCGTCGGCGCAAGGTGGTTAACACTATCGTCCAGGACGTGCGTTCTGCTTACTGGCGTGCTCTGGCTGCTGAACGGTTGCTCACGCAAATCGACAGTCTGATGGCGCGCGTCGAAAAGGCCCAGACCAACAGCGAGGCCATGAGCGACCAGCGCGTGGGTGACCCGGTTCAGGCCCTGAGCTATCAGCGCGCCCTGATCGAAGCGACCCGGCAACTGGAAGACCAGCGCCGCGCTTTATCCTTGGCCAAAACCGAGCTCGCAACCCTGATCAATCTGCCATTGGGTTCCGATCTGAAGCTGGCAGCGCAAAGTGATTACGAGGTCCCCGTGCTGAAAGTGGGCCTTTCTCGTTTGGAGGACGAGGCCTTGGCCAGCCGTCCTGAACTGCGCGAACAGGATTATCAGACGCGCATCAGCGCTGCAGAAACCCGTAAAGCCATGCTGCGCATGTTGCCGGGGCTTGAGTTCTCTGCTGGCGGGCATTACGACAGCAACTCCTTTCTGGTCAACCAGAGCTGGGCTGATTACGGCGTCAAGGTGACCTGGAACCTGTTCAACGTGATTTCGGCGCCCGCCGCCATCAACGTTGCCAAGGCAGGGGAATCCGTGGCTTCAGCTCGTCGGCAGGCCATGTCGATTGCGATTCTGGCGCAGTTGTATGTTGCCAACGCCAATTACCAAGAGGCCCTGCGTCAGTTCAAGACCAGCCAGCAATTGTCGAAACTCGACGGGCAGATTGTCGGCCAACTGCGCAATCGCTATAAGGCCAACAGCATTGGCGAACTCGATTTGATTCAGGGTGAACTCAATACTCTGCAAGCCGATTTGCGCCGTGACTTGTCCTACGCTGACTTGCGCAACGCCTATGGGCAAATCTTCGCCAGTGCCGGCCTTGATCCGCTGCCAGTGACGTTGGAATCGACGGAAATAAAATCCATTGCCAGCGCGTTGGCTACGCGTGAAGACGGCTGGGCGCAGGGTAAGATCTCGACGCCATGAGTGGGATGCGTTCGACGTCGCCTGACAGGCGCTCTGTCGGCGCGTTTGAACGCTGCGCTTTTCCATCGCCCAAAATTAAGCCCGGCAAAAGCCGGGCTGAAAGAACCTGCATAAGGTGTTAGCTCACACGGTTTGTACCGACGTGGTCATCGCTGATATTGATAGTCCGGAAAAATCATACTGATCATAGGATTAGCGATTTTTTTCCGGGCGATGCGAAGGAGTAGTGCGAGGGGTGTGGTTTTTTCGATGCTCGCAGCGTTCTATTTTTTGACCGAAATCGGGGCAGGAAAGTGCAACAAGGTCGGCGCAACGGCCATTCATCATTAGCCGTTGCAGCCTGTTGTAACTATTCCACGACCGCAGTCAGCTCGGGTGTACCGAAGCCTTTGAGTTCGGCATGCGAGCGTTCGAAGTAACCCGTCCAGAAGCTTTGCAAGTTCTGGATCAGTTTGCCGGAGCGGTAGCCGTTCTTGTTGTCTTGAGGGACGAACGCAGCACCGTGAACATAGACGCGGGCTCCCGCGAAGTCGGCAAACAAATTCTGCTTTTCGACCTTGGCCAACTCGGCTGCGGGGTTGATATCGCGTATCCGATTAGCCGCATAGAAACTGCCGAAGTCGCTGTATTCGAGCATGTCGGACATCAAGAAAATGACCTGTTCGTTGGCGTCTTTGGCGTTGCGCAAATCGGCGGAAATTTCCCGCAAGCTGAACAGGATCTCACTGCGCGGAATGTCCGTGCTGGAGGTGCCCATGGTCGCTGCGAATGCCTTGCCGAAGTTCTGCCAGAGCACCTGCGGTTGAGCTTTCAGACAGTTGCCCAGTTTGCGCGCAGGCATCATCGGCACATCGCCAATGACACTGTCTTGCAACGGATTTTCCAGGGTTCCGGAGAATTGCAGTCGGGTGTAGTGCCCTTCCAGGTAGGCGCTGAAGCTGTAAAGCCGCAGCTTGTCCCCAGGCTGAATGAACCGCTTGATGTGGCTCCAGGCGGTTTGCTGCAGCTCCTTGGTCAGCGGCGTGGTCTGGTCGATGATAACCGTCAACAAGCGCCCCGAAGAGGGCGCCTTGAACTCGGTCAACTTGCTTTGCTCATAGCAGCTGGGCACGTCGTTGCGCTCAGCGCCCCATGCTATTAGCGGGACAAAGGCCAGCACAGCGATCAGTGTTTTGATCATCATCAGCTTTCCTGCTCGTCCAGCATCTGGAGTTTGTAAGCACGGCGGATCAGCGTTTCGTCCACGCCTTTTTTGCCCGCGACATAGGCTAGGTCTTCCTCCTCATAGCCGGTCAGCTTGCCCCAGGCGTGCGGGTCGAAACCGGCCGTCTTGGTGGAGACGTGTGCAATGGGTTCTGGCGTGACATCGACCGCGGAGGTCACCACAGCGGCTTGCCGTGTTTCGGCCGCGATGGGGTCAGGGATGGCCGACAGGTTTTCGGACCTTTTGTTTTCGATGAAGCGCTCAAAGGTCCGCGCGTGTTTGTTCGATTCCTTCTCGCTGTGATCAGTGCCAGAGATATGGAACTGGGCCGACAGCAGCGCTTGCAGCGTGCTCAGTGCCTGTTGTGCGTCAACCGCAATGGAGCTTACGAGGCGGCGGTGATAGGCCACATATTCATCGGCGTTGGCAAAACCGACGGTCTGCTCCCAGGCCTCTTTCGATTTGCTGCCAACAAAACCTCGGGAGTACGCCAGGTAAGTGCTGGTGAACTGAATGAACACGAACAGTGCGCTGAGCACGCCGAAAGTGATCATCGACGCGCGGTGCATCGAATCAATCTGGTCCTGAGCGCTTTTGGTTTTCGAATCGTTGCCCAGCGACTTCATGTCGTCGGTGATCGGGAAGTCATTCGAGGACGGGAAGTCATCGGCCGAAGCACTGATGGCCGGAGGGTTGGCGATCAACTCGGCCTCTTGGGCCTGCAGAGTTTCAGCCCGCACCCAGAAGGCTGCAACCGCCAGAATCAGGATGAAAACGCCATAGGCGACAGTGATGCCGAAGGACTTGGCTGGCGTTTGCTTGCTGTAGTTGACCTTGATGCGGTTGAGCATCTGCTGGTACGCCGGGCGGTCATTATCATCGTAGGTTTTGTCGATATTAAGCCGGTCTTTTTTGATGAAGTCGCCTTCCTCACCTTTCTTGCGCATGGTGGCGTAGGCCATGATCTGGCCGACCATGTGGTTCAGGTACAACTGGCGACCGGTCAGCTCAGACAGCAGCAAGGCGATGATCGAAATGACCAGACCAATACCAAACGCACCCGCCAGCGCGGTGTTGGGCGTGGCGAGTGTCATGGCGTATGGCGACAACGCGTAACCGAACGCAGAGGCTTCGATCACCATCAGCATGATCACCAGCATCCACAGCCACATGCTTTTTTCGATGCGGTGATCCTCGCTGACTTTCATCAGATAGTCTTCGCACTTCTGAAAGAACTGACCATTTTTTACATGGCCCTCGTAGTAGTGGTAGTAGGCGCTGCACAGCTGGGTTTCGGCGTCGAGGAAGTGGGTTTTCGGGTTCTGTTCGCCCGGATGATTGACCCAATGTTTGATCTTCCCGAACAGCGGGACGTTGTGCCGGGCCAGCATTAAGCCGTAACGCACTTTGTTCCAGTAGATGACCACCGGAATCATGAGAAAGAGCGTCGCCAGGAGAGGCACAACGATGTACCAGTAGGCGATGAAGAACGCCTGAATTGTCTGCAGCATGTTATTTCCCTATTTCATCTGGTTAGCGACGAACCGGCTCGAATTCAGCGACGAAAGCCTCGCCTTGTTTTGGATAGAACAGTTCCCCGGCTGTCGCGGCGCCTGTTCTTTTGTCGAACACGATGTCCATGCAGGACACCGGCGACTTCGATGCATCGACTGCGAAAACCCGGTACAGCACCTTGGTTTCACCGTCGAAGGTATTGGCAATCGACTGAATCTTTTCCGACTGCTTTTTTGAAGTCTTGTAGTCAGGGATGAATTGCATGAACGGCTGTACTGCCACCGTCGCATCTTCTTTGAGAATGGCGACTGGCCCGACCAAGGCGACATGCCCGTTGATGGCCTGGCCCCAAGGGCGACCGTTCATCCCAGGCAGGTAGTCAGTGGTGGCGATATCCACCAGCGCTCGATCAGTGGCCAGGTTTTTTACTTCGCCCGCCATACGTGGCATATCGGCGACGCAGGAACCTACCGGAGCCGAGGCGTAGGCCGGAGAGATAACGCTGAATACCGATTTCTTGGGCTCGATACCGCGCGCCAGTGCCGACTCCATACTGACGACCTGATGGCCGCCAAAATCGATACCACCTTTGCCCTGAACCGGAATGCCTGTGGAAGGCGCAGGTTGGGCTGTCGCGGGCGAGGACTCGGCTTTGTCGGCTTTGCTCAGGGTCGGTGTTTTGACCGGTGCACTGGCAGCTGTTGCCGCCGGGCTGGTCCGGGTGCCGTGTTCCAGGTATTTGGGGTTGTTGCGCTCGGCGCGTACGCGGGCAACCAACAGTTGCTGGTTATCGACCTGGGTCAATTCCACTCGACGGTTTTGCGCCCGACCTTCGGTCGTGATGTTGGCCGCCACAGGTCGCGAGGCACCGGCACCCTGGTAATAGATGTCTGCGGGCTGCAAACCGGCCTGGGCGAGGATTGTGCTCACGGCGCGGGCACGTTGTTCCGAGAGTCGCTGGTTGAGCTCGGCGTTGCCGGTGGAGTCGGTATGGCCCACTACCAGGATTTTCTTCGGCGCCGTTTGTGTTCCGCTCTGGCCTTCCGCAAGTACCGCAGCCATCTTGCGCAACTGACGTTCCCCATTGGCGGTCAGCACGGCAGAGCCGGTGGCAAACATTGCACTGTCCTGCACCTGCGCCTCTATGCCCACGGGTTGCAATTGGGGGGCGCTTTTACCTGCAGTGGGAGCCTGGGCCGTTGCAAGCTCCTTGATCTGCATGCTCATGCCTTCCTCGGTGGCAATCGCCTGCAGACGCTTGACGCGTG
This sequence comes from Pseudomonas sp. GG8, assembly GCF_052976945.1. NCBI lineage: Bacteria > Pseudomonadati > Pseudomonadota > Gammaproteobacteria > Pseudomonadales > Pseudomonadaceae > Pseudomonas > Pseudomonas sp. GG8. The sequence continues at coordinate 4,997,487 of NZ_JBRIIP010000001.1, read as the reverse complement.
CCTGATACGCCAACGTTGCACCGCATCCGACAGCGGCACCGGCAATCGCACCGCCCGCAGCGTTCTTGCCCAGGGCAACCGCCACACCCGCGCCCAGCACGGCACCCAACATGCCGCCAGCCACGCATGCTGAGGTCTTATCCATTCCGCCCAATTGGTTATCGACGCTGGCGCAACCGGTTACACCGAGAGCAATGGCCATAGCCAGTGCTGTCGGGCGCACATTCCTTGAGTTCAACATCCCTTGCTGATTCCTTTTTTGTCCTTGGCACCTGACAGACTTGTCGGTATGCCATACCACGCAAAACGCGTTGCTATCCCGTGTCATCACACAACGAACGCCACCATGCCAGAGTAGGCGGCCCGACGGTTAATCAGGCTGGCGTCGCATCCGAGAGTGCGTGCTTTGACGGGTGTTACAAAATGTCGGGGGATAGTAGTAGCATTTCGATGTCAATAAAACAGTCGGCGGCCACTTTCATTGAAGCCGGGGCAACGAAGTTGCCCCGCAATCGATGCCTGCCAGAAACACGTTCGAGGGGTGGCCGCAGACGCTCGCAGACGCAAGGGGCTGCGCATCAGAACGCCGGCAACCCCCATGCTTCAAGCGGGAAATCCAACAGCGACTCAAGGCGCAGATCGGCGTGAACGTATTGCTCGATTGGCATATGGGCGTCCGGCACGGCCACGGCGGACATGCCCGCAGCCTTGGCGGCCGTCACGCCGAAGGGCGAGTCTTCGAACACCAGGCAGTCCTTTGGGGCAACGCCCAGGCGGCGGGCGGCGACCAGGAAGATATCCGGTGCGGGTTTGGCGGCGCCCACTTCCGAGTCGTCAGCCGTTACCACGGTGTCGAACAGCTCGAACCATGCCCGATGCAGGGTGGTTTTGGCCTTGAAGTAGTGGATCGACGAGCTGGTGCCCACGGCGATGGGGATATTGTGCGCGGCCAAATGCCGGACCAATGCCTCGGCGCCTGGCATTGCGGGTGAACGTGGGAAGCGCTCATCCAGCATGGGTTCGCGAGTGGTCAGAAACTCATCGATGGACAGCGGCAACTCCAGCGCGCCGATCACGTAACCGGCGAAATCCCGCGCCCCACGGCCGATGGTGTTCTGCTTGATCGTCCAGTCAAACGTCCGACCGTAACGACTGGCAATAATATGAGTGACTTCGGTGTAGATACCCTCGGTATCCAACAACAAGCCATCCATATCGAAAATAACGGCCTTGATCGGGCCAAAAACGGTGCGTTGCTCACTCATCTCGTTTGATCCCGTTTTCAAATTCGAACATCAGCCTACCGTCTGAGGGAAGACCGTGGCTAGCGGCGGATGATAATCTCGGTCGATTATGGACAGCGAAGTGGGGCGGAAGATGAGCAAATCAGCAAACGTTGCAGTAGGCGTCGTCATTGCGGTGGCGGCACTGGGCACCGCTGGGGCGTGGTACACCGGGACTCAACTGGATGGTGTTTTGCGCGATTCGATCGACAACGCCAACCGACAGTTCAAGTCGTCTTTTAGCGGAACCGACGACAGCATGAGCGTCGAGCTGGTGTCGCTCGAGCGCCATCTGTTCACCAGCACTGCGCACTATCGTGTGAATGTTCAAAGCAAAAGCCTGGGCAAAAACAACGAAAAGATCGAGCTGTTGTTCGTGGATAACATTGAGCACGGCCCGTTGCCTTTTTCGCGACTGAGGTCGTTGAAGCTGCTGCCGGTCATGGCTTCCAGCAATTATGAAATCGAGAAAAACGCTTTTTCCGAAAAGTGGTTTGCCATGACTAATGGTGCCGCGCCGCTCAAAGGCAGTGCGAGCATCGGCTACGACCGCGCTACCGAAGGCACCCTGCAATTGCTGCCATTGGATATCAATGACAAAGACGGCATGTTCAAGTTCTCCGGCCTCGACCTCGCTGTGGCGGCCAGTGCCGATGCAGAGAAGCTCAAGATCACCGGGAATATGGACAACCTGCAACTCAACGTAGCCTCGGAACAGGGCCCTGTGAGTGTTGAACTCCACGGCGTGACCTTCGACACCGGTGGCACCAAAGGCGCCTCGGGTTTCTATCTTGGGCATAGCAACCTCAAAGTGGCCAGCGCGTTGTTCCAGATCGGGGACAAGCCTCCGGTGCTGTTCAAAGACTTTGTGAACACCAGCTTGATGCAAGAGGCAGACAGCAACCTGTCGGCTCAAGTGACCTATGACATCGGCATGATCAACTACAACGGCAAGGACATTGGCGCCTCGCAGATGCTGTGGAAGTTCGGCAACTTCGACGTAGCGTCTACACAAGCACTGCTCCATTTCTTCCAGGAGAAAGTCCAGCCTCAACAACAGGCTGCCGCGCAGGCCGGTATACCGTTCAAGTTGAAGCTGAGCGATGCCGATCAGGCAAAAATGAATGCCGACCTGGCGAAACTGCTGAACGCCAAGCCGCACATCGAACTGGAAAAAATATCGCTCAAGACCGCCAACGGCGAAAGCCACTTCAGCCTTGCGGTGGACCTGAAAAATCCCGGGCCGCTCGATCAACCGCCTGCAGAAGTGGGCAGAAAAATGATCGGCGAACTGAACGCCAAATTGCTGCTGTCTCAACCCATGATCAAGGATGTCGCCAGTCTGCAAGCGAGCCTCAACGGTCTGACCGACCCCAAAGCGATCGCTGAACAGGCGCAGGGCGCGAGCGACATGGTCAGCGGCATGGCGGTGATGACCCAGTTGGCCAAGGTCGAGGGCGAGAACGTTGTCTCGGACCTTCACTATGCCAACGACATCGTTGACTTCAACGGCCAGAAAATGACCGTGCAGCAGTTCTTCAGCATGGTGACGAGCAGACTTGGCGGGCTGAGCACAACGGATCAGTAAGTCACCGAGTCAGCAAAGAGGGGCGAGTTTATTTATCGAAAATAAACTCGCCCTTTTTCTGCATGTTTACTGTCAGCGATGCCGACGAGATCAGCGCTCCGATGTATGCCATTCCATAGGGTTAGACGAAGGGCTGACCATGAAACCCTCGAGGGAGTCGCTGCGGTCCGGGCATATCCGTGAGCCGCTGTTGCCAAGAGGCACGCCAGTCGCTCGATGCATGAGCAGTCCTTGCTTTCCTCGCAGCTCTGCGTGCTGCGTTTCGCACGGTTTTCCTCGCCTCTTTGAAGGCATCGGTGTTACGGCAGTTGCGACACTTCACACGTCCAAGCTCAGTGGTGGAGATGATGTTGTCGCCGTGGCGGCCGCAGGCGATGTGCCCGGCGAGCCTGTAGTGAGTAACCATCGGTAAATCTCCTTCGCAGTGATTGCGGTACAGGAGTAAAAACAAGACGTATTTATCTATTAAAAGTAGATCCGTCTTGCTCAATTTGCAACGTACCGTTGGTCCCAACAATCTGCGCCACCCGCTCCAATGCGATCTTCAATTGTGCTCGATTGCTGGCTGCACACAGGCTGATGCGTACGGCATGGGTATCGTGTTCCTTGACTGCGAAAACCTCAGCAGGCACCACGTCGACCTGTGCTGCACGGCAGGCCTCGGCCAGCTTCATGGAGGGCAGTGAGCTGGTGACCCAAATGTGAGGAGACGGGCTTTGTGCCTGATACAACGCCGCGCCGAGTGTCTTTTTTGCCAAGCGCCAGCGCTGGGTGGTTTCTTCGGTCTGCCACGCCAGACGACGTTGTGCGGTTCCATCGTTGATCCATTGGCAGGCGATACTCAGGCAGAGCGGTGAAACGCCCCAGTGCGTGGCCTGCGCGTGGGGGTCGATACGTTCAAGCACGGACGGTTCGGCCGTGATCCAGCCAACCCGTAAACCGGGCGCGACCGTTTTCGACAGACTTGTCACCAACAGGCCATGCTTGCCCAACAGTCGCGTCAGTGGAGGTGAGGAGGTCAGCGCGCCATAGACATCATCTTCGATAATCAGCAGGTCATGCTGTCTTGCGACTTCCGCGATCTCGAATTGCCGCTGGGGCGACATGATCGTTGACGTCGGGTTCTGTAGCGTGGGCGTCAGCACGACGATTTTTGCCCCGGTGGCCCGCGCCATCCGGTCGAGTTCGTCAGGGAGGATGCCGCATCGATCAAGCGCAACGCCATGCATGGGCAAGCGCAATTGGCGGCAGGCCGCTTTGATCCCTGGCGCAGTGAAGGCTTCCACGATGACCGGCTCGCCGGGCTGACACAGCGACAGCAACGCCGTGAACAACCCCTGCTGGGCGCCGTTGCACAGCATGATGTTTTCTGTGGGCACGTTCAGGCCCCGGGCTTGCAGCCAGGCGGCACCCTGAGCCCGGCCAACTGCCAGGTCGTCAGCCGTGAGGTAGCGTTGCAGGCGCTGTGCTTGTCCGTTATTGATCAGCGTAGAGAGCGCCAAGACTTCGTCCTGACTGTCCTCATCGGTCACCGGCACATTGGTGCAAAGATCAATCAGGGCAGGGCGTTCGCTTGGTTGCTTGAGCCGGAACAACGTCGCCTCTTTGCTCCCGGCCAATACATAAGTGCCGCGCCCCACTTCACCCGAAACCAAATGCCGCCGCGCGGCCTCACGATAGGCCTGCATCGTCGTACTTGGGTTCAGGCCCAGGTTCCAGGCGAGACGTCGTTGCGGTGGCAGCCGCTCGCCGACTTTTAACTCGCCGCTTTCTATCGCGCGCGTGATCGCTTCAACCAAGGCCAGGTACTTCGGCTGCGCACTGTCGTTGAGCGTCGGCGTCCACATTTATTGTTGCTCATGCAATATAAGGTTTAACCCATACAATGCCCCGGCCCTAAGATCAGGTCAAACCCACCCACAACCCGGTGACCTGATGTTTGACCTCGCCTCGTTACGCCACGCCGCGCAAACCATTCGCCCACTGGTTCCGCCTACCCCCCAATACGCATGGCCGCGCTTGGCCGAGCGTCTGGGTTGTGAGGTCTGGGTCAAACACGAAAACCACGCACCGACCGGCGCCTTCAAAATTCGTGGTGGCCTGCTGTACGTACAGGGATTGCTCAAGCGCAAACCTGACGTTACCGGGCTGGTGACTGCCACCCGAGGCAATCATGGGCAGAGCCTTGCAACGGCCGCACGCAACGCAGGGCTGCCGATTATCATCGTTGTGCCCCTCGGCAATTCGCAGGAAAAAAATGCCGCGATGCGGGCCATGGGCGCGCAACTTATCGAGTACGGGCAAGACTTCGACGAGGCGCGGATAGAAGCCGCGCGCCAAGCCGAAATGCAGGGCTACGAGAGTGTCCCGGCGTTTCATCCTGACCTTATTTTAGGTGTCGCGACCTACGCGCTGGAATTGCTGGAGGCGGTGCAGGGTCTGCAGACGGTCTACGTCCCCATCGGTATGGGTTCCGGCATATGCGGCCTGATCCAGACTCGCAACTTACTGGGCCTGAAAACCGAAATCGTCGGTGTCGTATCCGAACACGCCGACGCCTTTGCGCAGAGCGTCGAACAAGGCCGAATCATCACCACCGAAACCGCCAACACCTTCGCCGACGGCATGGCCTGTCGCCTGCCATTGCCGCAAGCATTCGACATCATCCGCCGAGGCGCAGCGCGAATCGTCCGGGTTAATGACGACGAAATCGCCAGCGCGATCCGGATCTTCCACGAAGACACCCACAACACCGCCGAAGGCGCCGGAGCTGCGGGCCTGGCGGCGCTGATCAAAGAGCGTGAGCGCCAACAAGGTGCCAAAGTGGCGGTGATTTTGAGTGGGGCGAATATTGATCGGCAGGTTTATGCGCGGGTGCTTGGGGGGTGAGTTTTCAGTGTTGGATTACGTCTTCTTGCGCCTACCAATAACCCTCTGAAATAGAACATCATCTGTGGGAGCTGACTTGTCTGCGAATAAGCCCGGTACGGGCTTCAGACATGCCCTAATGCACCCACATCACTGCATAGCCCAAGGTCATCAGACCCCAGGCTACCAGCGGATGAAACACCACTTGCCACACGCGTGCATGCGGGTCGAAGCCCACGCCGTGCACGTACCCCGCAGCCACGCCCCACATGACCAGCATCAGCAGGTTGTGGTTGTAGTGCCCTTGGGCGTTGAGGATGGTGATGGGGTGGATCAGTAGAATCAGGCTCAACGGAACGGCCAGCAGCAGGGACAAGACCCTGCTGCTGGCGCGTCGCAACCGCGGTGTGGCTTCAGATGTCACCCGCTGGCTCCTTGTCCAGCGTGTCGGTGGCCTCGAGCCACATGACGTTGATGATGCCGAAGCTACAGGCCAATAAGACACCGAGGATCCAGGCGAAATACCACATAGTGTGTGCTCCTCAGTAAAGGCTGTGAGTGTTGGCGTCGATGTGTTTGGTGGTCACTTTTCCCCACATTTTGGCGTAGCACCAAAGGGTATAGCAGAGGATCAGTGGCACGAAAATCGCTGCCGCAACCAGCATGATATTGAGTGTCATGCGGCTGGAAACAGCATCCCACACGGTCAGGCTGGAGGCAGGGTCGATACTCGACGGCATGACAAACGGAAACAGGGCGAAACCGGCTGTGCAGAGGGTGCCAACGATGGCCAGGCTGCTGCCCAGGAACGCACAGCGACTGTGACCGCCGCTGGCCGAGAGCAGGGCCAGCAGCGCGCCGACTATCCCCAAGACCGGCGCAATGATGGTCAGTGGGTATTTCCCGTAGTTCACCATCCAGCCCGGATTACTCGCGGCCACGGTTTTGCTCAGCGGATTCAAGGCTATGCCGGGTTCGAAGGCTGAGGTGATGGTTTGCCCTTCAATGCCGCCCAGCAAGAGCCAGACTCCGGCACCGATGAAGGCGAGCAGGTAAACCGCCGCGAACAGTTGAGCAGCGCTGCGAGAACGCCGGGCGATGTCACCCTCTGTACGCATCATCAACCATGTGCCGCCGTGCAGGCAGAGCATGCTCAAGCTGACGACGCCAGCGAGCAGCCCGAATGGGCTGAGCAGTTGCCAGAAGCTGCCGTGGTAGCTGGAGCGCAGGGTATCGTCAAATTGGAAGGGCACGCCCAGGAGCAGGTTGCCGAACGCCACACCGAATACCAGCGAAGGCACCACGCCGCCAACGAACAGGCCCCAGTCCCAGCTTTGCCGCCATCGGGTGTTGCTCAGTTTGCTCCGATAATCGAAGCCTACGGGGCGAACGAATAAGGCGAACAGTACCAGCAGCAGGGCCCAGTAGAAGCCCGAAAACGCGGCGGCATACACCAATGGCCAGGCGGCGAACAACGCCCCGCCGGCGGTAATCAGCCAAACCTGGTTGCCATCCCAATGCGGCGCGATGGTGTTGATCACCACGCGTCGTTCGTTATCGTTGCGGCCGACGAAGGGCATCAGCGCGGCGGCGCCGAGGTCGAAACCATCAGTCAGGGCGAAGCCGATCAGCAAGACGCCAACCAGTACCCACCAGATCAGTTTGAGGCTTTCATAGTCGAACATCGTTGTGCTCCTCAGACCAGGGTCGGCTGTGTGGCGTTGTCGGGTGTTGCCTCGCGTTCCAGGTGATAACGACCCGTGTGCAGACTGCTCGGCCCGAGTCGGGCGAACTTGATCATCAGGTACATCTCGATCACCAACAGCACGCTATAGAACGCGATCAGCGCCAGCAGAGAACCCCAGACATCACCGGTCGACACGCTTGAAGCGGACAGATGGGTCGGGAGTATTTCACCCACGGACCAAGGCTGACGACCGTGCTCCGCGACAAACCAGCCGGTCTGCGTGGCAACCCACGGCAGTGGCAGGCTGAACAGGGCCCACCTGAGCAGCCAGGGTTTGCTCATTTCGTTCTTGCGGGTAGACGCCCAGAACGCACAGACGAACAGGGCCAGCATCAGGAAACCGCTGAGCACCATCAGGCGAAAGGTCCAGAAAATCGAAGCCACGCCCGGGATAGAGTCCAGCGCGGCCTGCTTGACTTGTTGGTCGCTGGCATCGACCACCTTGTTCGTGTATTTCTTGAGCAGCAGACCATAGCCCAGGTCCTTTTTCACCGCATTGAAGGCAGAGACCGTCTGTTCGCTTTTATCCCCGGCGCGCAGTTGCTGAAGCAGATCATAAGCAACCATGCCATTGCGAATCCGTACCTGATGCTGGGCAACCAGGTCCTTGATGCCTGTCACCTTCGTGTCCAGCGAGCGCGTGGCAATAATCCCCATGACATAAGGGATTTTTACCGCGTAGTCGGTACGTTGCTCGGCCTGATTCGGCAGCCCGAACAGGGTAAAGGCTGCAGGTGCGGACTCGGTATCCCACTCGGCCTCGATTGCCGCGAGCTTGGTTTTTTGAACATCGCCGATTTCATACCCGGACTCGTCGCCCAGAATGATCACCGAAAAAATCGACGCCATGCCGAAAGCCGATGCAATGGCAAAGGAGCGCCGCGCGAACCCTATATCGCGGCCCTTGAGCAGGTACCAGCTTGAAATAGCCAAGACAAAAATCGCGCCGGTCACGTAACCGGACGCAACGGTGTGGACGAACTTGACCTGTGCCACGGGGTTGAACAGCAAGGCGCTGAAACTGGTCAGTTCCATCCGCATAGTGGTGAAGTTGAACTCTGCGCCGACCGGGTTTTGCATCCAGCCGTTGGCGATCAAGATCCACAATGCCGACATGTTCGAACCGATGGCCACCAGCCAGGTAACCCCCAGATGCTGGACTTTGGTCAGACGATCCCAGCCAAAAAAGAACAGGCCGATGAAGGTCGATTCCAGAAAGAACGCCATCAAGCCTTCAATCGCCAACGGGGCGCCGAAAATGTCACCCACGTAATGGCTGTAGTACGCCCAGTTGGTCCCGAACTGGAACTCCATGGTCAGGCCGGTGGTGACGCCCAGGGCGAAGTTGATGCCGAACAGCTTGCCCCAGAACCGGGTCATGTCCTTGTAGACCTGCTTGCCGGTCATCACATAAACCGACTCCATGATGGCCAGGAGGAAGGTCAAACCCAGGGTCAGAGGGACGAACAGAAAGTGATACAGCGCGGTCATAGCGAATTGCAGTCGAGATAAGTCGACGACTGATTCCGAGATCATTGGGGGTTCTTCTCAGGAAGTGCGGGAGGGGGGCCAAGCATGTGTTGGCCTACTTTGACGCCGTCATCCATGACCTCAACCGGAGCGCTGAACCAGATGCTTCGGATCCCCAACAACAAGACGAGCTTGATAAGCAATATCAGGCCAATTTCCTTCATTAATGGTTTTTTTAGAAAATCGAAGGGGCCTGGCATGACGGGTACTCGCAGGGATGGCGGAATTGTCCTGACGGCGACGGTGGCTAATATTGATCTGGATCAATATTTTCAACTGCAACGGGAGTGACGGAACGTCACACCCAGGCCGCGAGACGCATGAGCTGTCCGCACCGGGCAATGCTCGTCGGCCTGATCGTAGGGAACCGAGAACGGGTGTGATACACGACAGTATTGGGTACCGAACTAACGCTGATAAGCCACGTTGGCAGCTATGATGTTGTAGTCGGTATTCAGAATGATGGTCGACTGTTTTTTAAGTTCGAGATACAACACCCGCTCGTGCTGTTCTTGGGTTGACGTATGAAAACTCAATAAAAACAGTTAGTTGTAAGTTTATTCAGATAATAGAAGATTGGCATGCTGATTGAGATGAATACAGGTGGCCAGTCGCGTGTCACCCAACCATCAGGAGAGCCGCAGTGATCATCGGTGACCAACTGCAGGTAGAAGCGTTCTTCGACAGCCATACGTGGACGGTCAGTTATCTGGTGCTGGACCGTGCTACGAAACAATGTGCGCTGATCGACAGCGTGCTGGATTACGACCCCAAGTCAGGACGCACCCATACCGATTCGGCCGACCAATTGATCGCACGGGTTCGTGAGTTGGGCGCATCGGTAGAGTGGATACTGGAAACCCACGTGCACGCCGATCATATTTCCGCCGCAGCCTACCTGAAGAAAACGCTCGGCGGAAAAACCGCCATTGGTAGCCTGATAACCGTCGTGCAGGAAGTGTTCGGCAAGCTCTTCAATGCCGGCAGCGATTTTGCCCGTGATGGAAGTCAGTTCGATGTACTGCTCGATGACTGCGCGCACTTCAGCATTGGCTCGCTGCGGACCAGGGCGATGCACACGCCGGGGCATACACCTGCGTGCATGACTTATGTCGTCGAAGTCGAAGGCGAAACCGTCGCTTTCGTGGGCGACACACTGTTCATGCCGGACTACGGTACTGCACGGTGTGATTTTCCCGGTGCCGACGCACGAACGATGTATCGCTCGATAAAAAAGATCCTGAGTCTGCCTCCACAGACCCAGCTGTTCATGTGCCATGACTACTTGCCCAATGGCCGCGAACTCAAGTACCTGACAACCGTCGCGGAACAACGCGCCAGCAATATCCATATACACGACGGCATCGATGAAGATGCCTTCGTCAAGATGCGCGAAACACGCGACGCCACCCTGGAAATGCCCGTCCTTATCTTGCCATCGGTGCAGATCAATATGCGCGGCGGTCTTCTGCCGGAGCCCGAAGACAACGGCGTCCGCTATCTGAAAATTCCGCTTAACGCGATTTGAATATGGGCTCAGGCGGAAAAATGAACGAACACAACCTGCTGCACCGGAGGGACGCAACGATGATCGACTGGTTAAATTTCACACCCTGGACTTCGTTGGCCGGAGGCGCGCTGATCGGGCTGGCCGCCAGCCTGTTTGTTCTGGCCAATGGACGGGTGTCCGGGATCAGCGGTCTGCTCGGCAGCCTTCTACAGCCCGACAGCGAAGGCCGTAGCGAAAAGGCACTTTTCCTGCTCGGCCTATTGATTGCGCCACTGGTGTGGGGACTGTTTGCTGCCTTGCCGCTAATAGCGTTCAAAAGCGGTTGGTTTGGCCTGGCAGTGGCCGGTTTGCTGGTGGGCGTCGGCACCCGCTACGGTTCGGGCTGCACCAGTGGGCACGGGGTGTGTGGGATTTCCCGGCGTTCCCCGCGCTCTATCGCGGCCACCATCACCTTCATGTTCGCGGGATTCATCACCGTCTTTGTCCTGCGTCATCTTCTCGGGAGCTAATCATGCGCAAACTGACAGCCTTCATTGCTGGCCTGCTATTTGGTATCGGCCTCTTGCTCGCCGGTATGGCCAACCCGGGCAAAGTGCTGGGATTTCTCGATCTGGCAGGCGCTTGGGATCCGTCGCTGGCGCTTGTGATGGTCGGCGCCATCGCCGTGGCGAGCGTGCCGTTCAACTGGGCCGGCAAACAATCGACATCGTTGCTGGGTGCGCCGATGCAACTGCCCGTCAAACGCGAGCTGGATGCGCGCTTGATCGGTGGCAGCCTGCTGTTCGGTATCGGTTGGGGCATCGCCGGGATATGCCCGGGGCCGGCAGTCGTCCTTTTGCTGACGGCTCACTGGCAAGCTTTTGTTTTCGTGTTGGCCATGGTGGTCGGCATGTTGTTATTCACCGCGCTGGAAGCCCGGCGCGCACATTGATCGGGAGATCACCATGAACGCAAACGTTGGAACCATCGACCGCGTCCTGCGCATCGCACTGGGCGTTATTCTCATCGGGCTGACCGTATTCGGGGTCATTGGCGTGTGGGGCTGGATTGGCGTAGTACCACTGGCGACCGGCATCTTCCGCTTTTGCCCAGCCTATTCACTGCTGGGCATCAAAACCTGCAAACGTGATTGATGCGTCGTCCGATGTGAAAGGAATCCCTTCAGGCCTTGAATCGCTCAAGTCGCTTTGATGGGATTTTTTTTTGAGCTCCGGGACTGACGCCAGGCGCCAGTCCTCAGCTTCAAAAAGTTACCGGGGAACCGCAGCCTCCAGAGCTTGGGCGAGGTCGCTGAGGATGTCATCGCAATGTTCGATGCCGATGGAGAGTCGGACCATATCCCTTGGCACGCCGGCCTTTTCCAGCTCTTCGTCGTTCAACTGGCGATGAGTGGTGGACGCAGGATGGCAGGCCAGTGATTTGGCATCGCCGATGTTGACCAGGCGCACCACCAGTTTCAAGGCATCGATAAAGCGTGCCCCGGCCTCCTGTCCGCCCTTGATACCGAACGACAGGATCGATGCGGGTTTACCAGCGGTATAACGCAAAGCAAGTGCATGCTCTGGATGGTCGGGTAACCCGGCGTATTTCACCCACGCGACGTTTTCATGAGCCTTGAGATAGTGCGCGACTTTGAGCGCATTTTCTGTGTGGCGCTCCATGCGCAGCCCAAGCGTTTCCAGGCCTTGCAGGATCAGGAAGGCGTTGAATGGCGACAGCGCCGCCCCCGTATTGCGCAGTGGCACTACCCGGCAGCGGCCGATGAAGGCGGCTGGGCCGAAGGCTTCGGTGTAGGTCACGCCATGGTAGGACGGGTCGGGCGTGTTAAGCAGGGGGAAACGTTCTTTGTTGTCAGCCCATGGGAATTTGCCGGAGTCGACGACGATGCCGCCGATGCTGGTCCCGTGTCCGCCGATGTACTTGGTCAGCGAGTGCACAATGATGTCGGCACCGTGCTCGAAGGGGCGGCAAAGAATTGGCGTGGCAACGGTGTTATCGACGATCAGCGGCACACCATGCCGGTGGGCAGCGTCGGCTAGTGCCTGAAGGTCAATAATATTGCCGGCCGGGTTGCCAATGGATTCGCAGAAAACCGCCTTGGTCTTGTCGTCGATCAGCGCCTCAAGCGCCGCGATGTCGTCATGGGCAGCGAAACGCGTCTGGATACCAAAGCGCGGCAGGGTATGCGCCAGCAGGTTGTAAGTCCCGCCATAAAGCTTGGCCACCGAGACGATATTGTCACCCACTTCGGCCACGGTCTGGATCGCATAGGTAATCGCGGCCATGCCTGACGCAACCGCCAACGCACCGACACCGCCTTCCATGGCTGCAACGCGCTTTTCAAGCACGTCATTGGTAGGGTTCATGATGCGCGAGTAAATATTGCCTGCGACTTTCAGGTCGAACAGGTCGGCACCATGCTGGGTATCGTCGAACGCGTAGGACGCGGTTTGGTAGATCGGCACCGCTACTGCTTTAGTTGTCGGGTCGGGGCTATAGCCTGCGTGGATAGCCATGGTTTCCAGTTTCATGCTCGCGCGTTCCTTCAGGAGTTGTAGGTGTCCCCGAAGAATGTGTTGAGCAAAGGCGGTAGTCAAGTTAGGGAATGGCGCTTGATTTCAGTGCGCATCACTGCGTGTATGTCTCCAGTTCAAGGAATGCAAAGCATACGAGGGGGCATACACGGCGTGAAGTTATAGGGGTAGGGAGGGATAGCCAGAAACAAGAAAGCCCGCACAGGGCGGGCTTCTTGGGGTGTTTCGTAGACTGTCTGAGACAGCCAGAAACAGCTATTTGGTGCACCAGGCGGGATTCGAACCCACGACCACTGCCTTCGGAGGGCAGTACTCTATCCAGCTGAGCTACTGGTGCAATGCGGGCGCCATGATACTCATCTGGCTGGCGGGCGTCCATGCTGGTGAGTGCTGTTGTTGATTTCGCACGTAACAGGGTGTGAACGTGACGTTGATCTGAAACTAATCGGCTAAACTCCGTTTTCGTTCTTTTTTTCGAACAGACTATTGTCCTTTACCCCCGCAGACCCTAGGATTCGTTTGAGATTTCAAACGCTTTTGGCTGGGTGCTGAACCGCACGTTCTACGATCAGTGCGCTATTTGTGCTTGAGTACGGTGAATGATTTCCTGACGGCAGCCTTTTATAGGCGCCTTTGAACAAACAAAAAAATTCGCTCCGCGCGTGCGCGGTGCTGTTTAGGAGACCGACATGCAGCTTAAAGACACCCAATTGTTCCGTCAGCAAGCCTTTATCGATGGCGTTTGGCTGGATGCGGACAATGGTCAGACGATCAAGGTGAACAACCCGGCTACCAATGAGATCCTCGGGACTGTTCCGAAGATGGGTGCTGTTGAAACCCGTCGCGCGATCGAAGCTGCTAACAAGGCGCTGCCGGCCTGGCGTGCGTTGACCGCCAAGGACCGTGGGAACAAGCTGCGTCGTTGGTTTGAACTGATTATTGAAAACCAGGACGACCTCGCTCGCCTGATGACCCTGGAACAGGGCAAGCCGCTGGCTGAAGCCAAGGGCGAAATCGTTTACGCCGCTTCGTTTCTCGAGTGGTTCGCTGAAGAAGCCAAGCGCATCTACGGTGATGTGATTCCTGGTCACCAGCCAGACAAGCGTTTGATTGTGATCAAGCAGCCAATCGGCGTGACGGCGGCGATTACGCCGTGGAACTTCCCTGCAGCGATGATTACCCGTAAAGCGGGCCCGGCGTTGGCTGCTGGCTGCACCATGGTTCTGAAACCGGCTTCGCAGACTCCGTTCTCGGCTCTAGCGTTGGCTGAGCTGGCGCACCGCGCGGGTATCCCGAATGGTGTGTTCAGTGTTGTCACCGGCAGTGCTGGCGACATCGGCGGCGAACTGACCAGTAACCCTATCGTGCGTAAATTGTCCTTCACAGGCTCGACTGAAGTCGGTCGCCAACTGATGGCTGAATGCGCCAAGGACATCAAGAAAGTGTCCCTGGAATTGGGCGGCAACGCGCCCTTCATCGTGTTCGACGACGCCGATCTGGATAAGGCGGTCGAAGGTGCGATCATCTCCAAGTACCGTAACAACGGTCAGACTTGCGTTTGCGCCAACCGCTTGTACGTGCAGGACGCAGTCTATGACGCGTTCGCCGAGAAGCTGAAAGTCGCGGTGTCCAAGCTCAAGATCGGTAATGGCCTGGAAGTCGGCACCACTACCGGCCCGTTGATCGACGGAAAAGCCGTGGCCAAGGTCAAGGAACATATCGCTGACGCCATCAGCAAAGGCGCGACCGTACTGGCTGGCGGCAACAGCATGGAAGGTAACTTCTTCGAGCCGACCATTCTGGTCAACGTGTCTAAAGATGCGGCTGTCTCCAAGGAAGAAACCTTCGGTCCGCTGGCTCCGCTGTTCCGCTTCAAAGATGAAGACGAAGTGATCGCGATGGCTAATGACACCGAATTCGGTCTGGCGTCGTACTTCTACGCCCGCGACCTTAGCCGCGTATTCCGTGTTTCCGAGGCACTGGAATACGGCATGGTTGGCGTTAACACAGGCCTGATCTCCAACGAAGTCGCGCCGTTTGGCGGGATCAAGGCGTCGGGTCTGGGCCGTGAAGGCTCGAAGTACGGCATCGAAGATTATCTGGAAATCAAGTACCTGTGCCTGGGCATCTAATTCTGTCAGCACAGTAGCGACACGTAATTCCACCTGTAGTTGGAACGTTGCAGCAGTCGATCATCGTATGCTGCTGCAACTGCCACCCGACTGCTTAATCCTTGAACTACGCCGCCCGATGAGCGGTGAATGAGGACATTATGAGCCAGACCAACGAATCCTTGATGAAACGCCGCAATGCCGCTGTTCCGCGCGGCGTGGGCCAGATCCACCCGATCTTCGCGGCTTCCGCGAAAAACGCTACTGTTACCGACGTTGAAGGTCGTGAGTTCATCGACTTCGCGGGCGGTATCGCGGTACTCAACACCGGTCACCTGCACCCGAAAGTTATCGCGGCCGTGCAAGAACAACTGACCAAGCTGACCCACACCTGTTTCCAGGTGTTGGCCTACGAACCGTACGTTGAGCTGTGCGAAAAGATCAACGCCAAGGTGCCAGGTGATTTCGAGAAGAAAACCCTGCTGGTCACCACCGGTTCCGAAGCGGTAGAAAACGCTGTGAAAATTGCCCGCGCCGCCACTGGCCGTGCCGGTATCATCGCGTTCACTGGCGCTTACCACGGCCGGACCATGATGACCCTGGGTCTGACCGGTAAAGTCGTGCCTTACTCGGCCGGCATGGGCCTGATGCCAGGCGGCATCTTTCGCGCGCTGTACCCATGTGCACTGCACGACGTGACGGTTGACGACTCCATCGCCAGCATCGAGCGCATCTTCAAGAATGACGCCGAGCCACGTGATATCGCCGCAATCATCATCGAACCTGTTCAGGGCGAAGGTGGTTTCTACGTTGCGCCGAAAGAGTTCATGATTCGCCTGCGTGCCCTGTGCGACAAGCACGGCATTCTGCTGATCGCGGACGAAGTTCAAACTGGCGCTGGTCGTACCGGTACGTTCTTCGCGATGGAACAGATGGGCGTATCTGCCGACCTGACCACCTTCGCCAAGTCGATTGCTGGCGGTTTCCCGTTGGCTGGCGTTTGCGGCAAAGCTGAGTACATGGATGCCATCGCTCCAGGCGGCCTGGGTGGCACTTATGCAGGTAGTCCGATTGCATGCGCTGCTGCACTGGCCGTATTGGACGTGTTTGAAGAAGAGCACCTGCTGGAGCGTTGCAAAGCGGTTGGCGAGCGCCTGGTGACGGGCCTGCGCGCGATTCAAGCCAAGTACCCAGTAATCGGTGACGTTCGTGCCTTGGGCGCGATGATCGCTGTCGAGCTGTTTGAAGGCGGTGATCCGCACAAGCCTAACGCGGCTGCTGTGGCTCAGGTTGTAGCCAAAGCGCGCGACAAGGGTCTGATCCTGCTGTCGTGCGGTACTTACGGCAACGTGTTGCGCGTTCTGGTGCCTCTGACTGCTCCTGACGAGTTGCTGGACAAAGGCCTGGCGATCATGGAAGAGTGCTTCGCTGAACTCGCATAAGTGTGAGTAAGTAAGCAAAAAAACCCGCTTCGGCGGGTTTTTCTTGTTTTAGGACAAGCATTTGCGCTTAGCGCCTATATCCCCACGGTTTGTTTGGATAGAGTGCGGGTATCGCTGTCGGAGAGCCCGGAATGACTGTTCTTGAACCGCCCACTGCACCCCGTGTTTTGATCGCTGAGGCTGACCCTTGGGTGCGCGACATGCTGACCGAATTAGTCCTGAGCGTGCGCGGTGATGCTGATCTGAAAGTGTGCTCCGAAGGGCTGGAGGCGCAAGACTGGTTGAGTCATCACTACCCCGATCTGGTGATTGCCGGTTGGGAACTGCCGGGCTCCGATGGCTTGAACCTGCTGCGCGGGGTGCGTCAACAGCGTCGTCAGCCGACGTTGCCTTTTATCCTGCTGAGTAGCCGCAATGACAGCGCCAGCGTGCGCGAGGCATTGCCGCTGGCGCCCACCGCTTACTTGACCAAGCCCTTGAATATGGACGGTCTGCGCCAACGCCTGGAAGATTTGCTGCTTCAGTCGAGTGAGCCGGTCGCTGTCGAAATTCCGGCATTGGCACCTGGTTTGAGTCTGTCGCAGTTCCTTGAAAGTCGCCGGGAAACCGCAGATGGTGCGCCCTTGCGGGTGGATGTGCATCAGGCGCTGAGGAGCAGTCAGGGTGCGACCGGCGCGGATTTGAGGCTGCTGGAGCAGGAACTGCGAGCTGACCCGCATATCACGGCAGTATTGATCGCTGCGGCCAACAGTGCGGCGCAGCACTTGGGCAAAGGCGTGCAGACCTTGCCGCAGGCGCTGCAGGCGCTGGGTCCGACTCAGAGTGTCAATCTGCTCCTTGGCCTGGCCATGAAGCGCGGGGCGAGGCTGACGGACAAAGGGCTGATCACCCACGCCCAGCGTTTTTGGGAGCAATCGAGCAGAGCGGCTGAATACGCCCGCTCGCTTGCGCGTTTGCTGGATCTGGACCAAGAGCGTTGTTTCTGTGCCGGACTGCTGCACAGTCTGGGTGATTTGACGGTATTGCGTTGCTTGCAGGACTGGATGCTTGCCGGTGGTGAGCTGGATGAGAAGGCGGTCAGCGAGTCGTTGGCGCAATTCGGTGCGGGGTTCGGTTCGGCTCTGCGCACGCGCTGGCGCTTGCCACTGGAACTGCGTGAGTTGATCGCGGCGGTCTATCACTTCGGTGGAGGCGTGTACTCGCGCGAGGCCCTGGCTATGAACGTGGCGGCGCAACTGGCGCTGCTCGGCCCGGAAGAGGGCGTTGAGGCGCTGGCCAACAGCAAACCGGCCCGTCTCTTGAAGATCGGGGCATCAGAGCTGGGACGGTTGCGCAAGACGTAAGTCTTCGTTGGCCGATAGGCCATTTTTCGCGAAAAAATCGCGAAAAGGCTGCATCAGGGACAGAAAACCTTCAGACCAAGACAATCTGATTCTTGCCCTGACGTTTGGCTTGGTACATCGCGGCATCGGCCCGAGCATAGAGAACTTCCAGGCCAAGGTCGTCGTCGCGGAGGTTGGTCAGGCCTTGGCTTACGGTGATGCCGAATGCCTGGTTGTTGCACTGGAAGCTCAAGCGCTGGATTTCCCGCTGCAGCCGTTCGGCGATTTGCTTGGCCATGTCCGGTGCGCACCCGGGGAGCACGGCGGCAAACTCTTCCCCGCCGATACGTCCGAACACATCGCCTCGACGCAGAGCTGAACGTCCACTCTCGGCGATGCGTTGCAACACCTGATCGCCTTCCTGATGGCCGTATGTATCGTTGACCAACTTGAAATCATCGATGTCCAGGAGCAAAAACGCCAAGGGCAAGCCCTGCAAGCGAGCCTGTTCGAACTCATGCTGAGCGCATTCGAAAAAGTGCCGACGGTTACTGCTCTGGGTCAGTACATCAGTGGTGGCGAGACGTTGAAGTTCGCCTTCAAGCTGCTTCTTTTCGGTGATGTCTTCGGCGATACCCACCACAATCAGACGCTGTCCGAGTTCCTGGCGACTGATAAAGCATTTGTCGCTCAGCCAGCGAACCTGCCCGTCTGAACGGATGATCCGGTATTCGCGGTCTTCGATGGAGCCCTTGTCCAGCACTTGGGTCAGGCTGCGTTCGGCATAGTCCAGGTCGTCGGGGTAAATGCTATCGCGCCACTCGTTGTAGTCTGCGAGCAACAGGCCGGCCGAGCGTCCGAAAATCTGCTCATAGGCCGGGCTGACGTAAATCATTTGCTGGGTTTCCCAGTCGAACGCCCATAACACCGCGTTGACGCTGACTAGCAGCGAACTGAAAAGCTGTTCTCGTTCGCTCAGGCGTGCGACTTCTGCTTGGGCATGCATCAGCGCCAGGAGGGTTTCCGCGGAAGGCGGCAGGTCGGTGGGAGAGGGCTGGTTAATGGGTGTCTGTCTGTCCATGAGCACTGCATCTCTAGAAGATGTGCGGCGCACAGCCACAAGTGAGCCCACCGAAATAGTGAGCTATTCATTCAGATAGAAAGTAGGACACGAAGTTCCAGCAGGCGCGCTCCCGGGCGGGGCGCGCCGATCAACGGTGTCAGGCGGCGACAGGCCGTAGCGAGTAGGTTTTCAGTTGGCTGGCGAAATCACGCAGTGACTGGATACCACTGGCTTCGGCTTCATGAACCCACTCTTTGATCGCGGCGAGCATGTCGTGACCGTTGGTGCTGGTTTTTAGCCAGATATGTTGCAATGCCAAGCGCTTCTCGTAGATCACTTTCAGTGCTTGGCTGTGTTCAAGCATGGTCTGGATGTGCAGATGGTGCTTGTCATCAAGCAGGCTGGTTTCTCGAGAGAGCAGGCGCTTGGCGCGATGGAACTGATGGCGTACCGACACATCGGCCTTGGTCAGTTCTTGTTTCACCAGCGGCGCGATCACCAATTTGCGGTACTGAGCCATGATCTGAAAGCGATTGTTGAGGATTGCCATGGCGGTATCCATGTCAACATGGCCCTTGCCTTCAACCCGGTGGGCGATAGGCGCAACGCGTTGAACCTTAGCCAGACGGAAGAAGCTGAAAACCTTGATCCAGGCCCAGCCCATGTCGAACTCCCACTTCTTGACCGACAACTTGGCCGAGTTCGGGTAGGTGTGATGGTTGTTATGCAGCTCTTCGCCGCCGATCAGGATGCCCCATGGCACCAGATTGGTCGCCGCGTCACGGCATTCGAAATTACGGTAGCCCACGGCATGACCAAGACCATTGACGACGCCTGCGGCCCAGAAGGGAATCCACATCATCTGTATCGCCCAGACGGTGATGCCGATCACGCCGAACAACGCGAGGTCGATCACCGCCATTATCGAGATCCCGAGGAGAGGGAAACGAGTGTACAAGTGGCGTTCGATCCCGTCGTTCGGACAATTTTTGCCGTAGATGCGAAGTGTGTCCGGATTTTCCGCTTCAGCGCGATACAATTCGGCGCCTTTGCGCAGTACAGTAGACAGCCCTTTGATCACAGGACTGTGTGGATCATCGACGGTTTCGCATTTGGCGTGATGCTTGCGGTGAATGGCGGTCCACTCACGGGTGTTCTGGGCAGTGGTCAGCCACAGCCAGAAACGGAAAAAGTGTTTGAGCCCAGCGTTGAGTTCCAACGAACGATGGGCGGAGTAGCGATGTAGATAAACCGTGACGCCGACAATGGTCACATGGGTCATCAACAGGATGGCTACCACCAGTTGCCAAACTGATAAATCAAGAAGACCGTTGTTCCACATAAAATGTGTTGCCCTCAAAAATGCTCGATGAATATAAAAGCAGCAGCAGGCATTATCACTGACTCAGCTGATAAAACCAGTCGCACTTTTAGATAAGAGTCGCCGGATGTTTCTACTCTATAATCCGCGCCTTTCGTAAGGTTTTTTTAATTTTATGTCACTTTCTTCTCGCAATGCGCTGCGGACGGCCCTGCTCTACGCGCTGGTGTCGGCTTTGTGGCTTGAGATCAGCAATGCCTCGCTTCGGCATCTGATCCAGGATCAGGCTAGTTTCGACCAATGGCAGTTGGTAAATGCCTATGCATGGCTGATTTTCAGCGCCGTGCTGATTTTTTTCGCCCGCACCCGGCTCCTCGGCTGCATGGCCGCCGCTGCCCGAGCCGGGCTGAAAAAGCAGGACCAGGAGCGCTTGAGCCAAGCGGAGGCGGTGTTCGATTGCACGTGCGAAGGCGTCGTGGTCACTGACAAGCAGGGTTTGATCGTGCATGTGAACCGGGCCTTCATGGAAATTACCGGTTACCAGGCAAACGAAGTGCTCGGGCTTAACCCGAAAAAATTCAAGTCTGGCCGCCACGGACCTGAATTTTACCAGACCATGTTTCAGGCGTTGAACGCCAGCGGTCAATGGAGCGGTGAGATCTGGAACCGTCGTAAAAACGGCGAGATTTTTCCGCAATGGCAAAGCATCCGCGTCATCAAGGATGAGAACAGTGAAATCAGCCATTATGTGGCGGTATTTTCGGACATCTCCGCCATCAAGCGTTCGCAGCGCGAACTGGTGCACCTGGCGCACTTCGATCCGCTGACCAGTCTGCCTAATCGTCTATTGTTTACCGACCGTACCGAGCAAGCTCTGGAGCATGCCCAGGCCAACAAGCGTGGCTGTGCGTTATTGCTGATCGATCTGGATCACTTCAAGAACATCAACGACAGTCTTGGGCATAACGTTGGCGATCAGGTGCTCAAAATTGTGGCTGAGCGCCTGAATACATTGCTCGGCAACGGCATCACCCTGGCTCGGCTCGGGGGGGATGAGTTCGCCGTGTTGGCAGAAAACTGCCAGCAGGTGGCACAGGCCGCAGAACTGGCTCAAAGAGTCATCGAGGGTTTGAAGAAACCGTTCGTGTTCGAGGGCCATCAGCTGTTTATCAGCGCAAGCGTGGGCATCAGCCTGTTCCCCAGTGATGCCCTGAATGCCGAGCAACTGCTGCGCAACGCGGATTCGGCGTTATTCAAGGCTAAAAGCGAAGGCCGCGAAGGATATGCCTTGTATACCGAAGAGCTGACCGCGCATGCGCAGCAGCGGGTCGAATTGGCCAGTGAGCTCCGTCGCGCCATAGCGCACGAGGAGTTGCGGGTGTTTTATCAGCCGATACATGACCTTTC
Source organism: Pseudomonas sp. GG8 (assembly GCF_052976945.1). NCBI lineage: Bacteria > Pseudomonadati > Pseudomonadota > Gammaproteobacteria > Pseudomonadales > Pseudomonadaceae > Pseudomonas > Pseudomonas sp. GG8. The sequence continues at coordinate 4,975,761 of NZ_JBRIIP010000001.1, read as the reverse complement.
CAGCGGCCGTATGTCCGGGGTCGAAGCGCTGGTCCGCTGGCAGCATCCTGATCGGGGGCTGGTGTCCCCGGGCGACTTCATTCCGGTTGCCGAACAAAGTGGCTTGATCGCCGATATCGACATTTGGGTGCTCAAGCACGCCTGCCAGCAGATGAGTGATTGGCGCGAGGCCGGGGTCGGCCTTGAATTTGTCGCGGTGAATGTTTCCAGTCGGATGTTTGGTCGTAGCGATTTGTATCAGCACGTCGCGGAGGTGCTTCGCGACACGGGGCTTGATTCGCGTTTTCTAGAACTGGAGGTCACTGAAAGTGCGGTGATGGAAGATCCGGACATGGCCATCGAGCAACTGCATCGCCTGCGCGAGTTGGGCCTGCGACTGGCCATTGATGACTTTGGCACGGGCTATTCATCGTTGCTGCGGCTCAAACGCATGCCGGTGCAAAAACTGAAAATCGATCAGGGCTTTATCGCCGGTTTGCCCCATGACGAGGATGATGTCGCCATCGTTCGAGTGATCATCGCCCTTGCGAAAACGTTGGGAATGCAGGTGCTGGCCGAAGGCATCGAGCGTCCCGATCAGGCGAGTTTCCTGCTGGAAAACCATTGCGAGCAGGGCCAGGGCTACTGGTTTGGCCGTCCACAGCCGGCTGAAAAGCTGGATTTACACCATGTGGTGACGTTGTCCTGAGCACCCGAATGTCACGTTGCTGGAAACGCGCAATACGTTTCCTTGCCGGGAAATATCTCTAAATTCTTTTTGGTTATATCTGCATTCTTAAATAGTCTTTTTAAGAATAACTGCGCCTCTCTAAGATTACCTCCACGCCACAAGCAGTTGCCCGCGAATCGCTACTGCAGGCACCTCTTATCAAGGAGAAGAATCATGAGCGCATCTCTACGCAGTGTTGACGGCCAGGACGAAGCAAGCATCCTGCGCGAAATTCAGAGTGCGTTGCGCGACCTGCGCTTCGGCGCAGTGGAAATCACTGTGCATAACGCGCAAGTGGTTCAGATCGAACGCAAAGAAAAGTTCCGCCTACAGACCCCGAGCAACAAGACCAGTTGACCTGCGGATCCAGGCGTTCGCCAGCTCCCACAGGGAGATGAGTTCGACCCATCAAGCAAAAGCCAACAATCAAAGAATTGTCCAGGAGCTTCACCATGTCTATTCGTCGCTTTGCCTTGGCCGCGCTCGCCAGCGCTGTTTTTGCAGGTTCCGCCGTTGCCAAGGACATTGAGCTGCTGAATGTGTCCTACGACCCGACGCGCGAGCTGTACCAAGATTACAACGCTGAGTTCATCAGTTTCTGGAAGAAGACCCACGCTGACGATACTGTGAAAATTCAGCAATCCCATGGTGGTTCAGGCAAGCAGGGGCGTGCGGTGATCGACGGTCTGCGCGCGGATGTGGTGACTTTGGCCCTGGCTGGCGACATCGACGAAATTGCGAAAATCGGCAAAACCTTGCCCGAGAACTGGCAAACCCGCCTGCCGGATGCCAGCACGCCATACACTTCAACCATCGTGTTCCTGGTACGCAAGGGCAACCCTAAAGGCATCAAAGACTGGGGCGACTTGATCAAGAATGACGTGTCGGTCATCACCCCTAACCCGAAAACCTCTGGCGGCGCACGCTGGAACTTCCTTGCCGCGTGGGCTTATGGTCTGAAGGCCGGTGGTAGCGAAGCCAAGGCGCGGGAATACGTGCAGGCCTTGTTCAAGCATGTGCCGGTTCTCGACACGGGCGCTCGCGGTTCAACCATTACCTTCGTCAATAATGGTCAGGGTGACGTGTTGCTGGCATGGGAAAACGAAGCGTTCCTGGCACTGAAAGAAGACGGTGGCGCTGACAAGTTCGACATCGTCGTACCTTCGCTGTCGATTCTGGCCGAGCCGCCGGTATCGATTGTCGACAAGAACGTCGACAAGAAAGGCACCCGTGAAATTGCCACTGCTTACCTGGAGCATCTGTACAGCCCGGCCGGTCAGGAAATTGCCGCAAAAAACTTCTACCGCCCACGTAACGCAGAAGTGGCGGCCAAATATGCCAGGCAATTCCCTAAACTGGACCTGGTGACTATCGACAAAGACTTCGGTGGCTGGAAAACTGCGCAACCGAAATTCTTCAATGATGGCGGCGTGTTCGACCAGATTTACCAGGCGCAATAGCCTGTGCAGCGCTACGTTGAAAAGCGTATCGCCTAGTTTGGCCTTTAGCCCGGATTCATTTCCGGGCTTCGTGCGTTAACCAAGGACTTTTATGTCGCGTCGTATTTCCCCCGTCATACCCGGCTTCGGGCTGACGCTGGGCTACACCTTGGTGTACCTCAGCTTGATTGTGTTGATCCCGCTGGCTGCCATGTTCATCCATGCTGCCCAGCTGACGTGGGATCAATTCTGGGCCATCGTCACTGCCCCGCGTGTGGTTGCCGCCTTGAAGCTGAGTTTTGGCACCGCATTTTATGCCGCCATCATCAATGGCGTGATTGGCACACTGCTGGCCTGGGTGCTGGTGCGTTACACCTTCCCCGGGCGCAAGATCATCGATGCGATGATCGACCTGCCGTTCGCGCTGCCGACTGCTGTTGCCGGTATCGCCCTGACGGCGCTGTATACGCCGACAGGCCTGGTAGGGCAGTTCGCCGCCGACCTGGGCTTCAAGATTGCTTACACCCCGCTTGGCATCACCCTCGCCCTGACCTTTGTCACGCTGCCGTTTGTGGTGCGCACGGTGCAGCCGGTGTTGGCCGATATCCCGCGTGAAGTCGAAGAGGCCGCCGCCTGCCTGGGCGCGAGGCCGTTGCAGGTGTTCCGCTATATTCTGGTGCCGGCCCTGCTTCCCGCATGGCTGACCGGGTTCGCCCTGGCCTTTGCGCGTGGCGTAGGCGAGTACGGATCGGTGATTTTCATTGCCGGCAACATGCCGATGAAAACCGAGATCCTGCCGCTGCTGATCATGGTCAAGCTCGATCAATACGATTACACCGGCGCCACTGCCATTGGCGTGATGATGCTGATGGTTTCTTTCGTCCTGCTGCTGCTGATCAACTTGTTGCAGCGTCGCATCGAAACCCCATCCTAAGGAGGCGCGTATGTCTTACTCAACTGTTTCTGCTGCCGCCTCCGCCAACGCTGCCCGTCGTGGCAGCGCAGTGTCTCGAAGGATTCTGATCGGTCTTGGCTGGCTGGTTTTTATCCTGTTTCTGGGGCTGCCGTTGTTCATTGTGGTCTCTCAAGGCCTGAAAAACGGACTGGGTGCGTTCTTCACCGCGATCTTCGAGCCGGACGCATTGTCGGCGCTCAAACTCACCGTGATCGCCGTGCTGATTTCGGTACCGCTCAATGTCGTGTTCGGCGTCAGCGCTGCCTGGTGCGTGAGCAAGTATTCGTTCCGTGGCAAAAGTATGCTGGTGACCCTGATCGACTTGCCGTTTTCGGTGTCACCGGTAATCGCCGGTCTGGTCTACGTCCTGATGTTCGGCGCTCAAGGCTTGTTCGGGCCTTGGCTACAGGATCACGACATCCAGATCGTGTTTGCCTTGCCGGGTATCGTGCTGGCGACTATTTTCGTGACCGTGCCGTTTGTTGCTCGCGAGCTGATCCCGTTGATGCAGGAGCAAGGCACGCAGGAAGAAGAGGCGGCGCGGCTGTTGGGGGCCAACGGCTGGCAGATGTTCTGGCACGTCACGGTCCCGAACATCAAGTGGGGTTTGATCTACGGCGTGGTGCTGTGTACCGCGCGGGCCATGGGTGAGTTCGGCGCGGTCTCGGTGGTTTCCGGGCACATTCGCGGCGTCACCAACACCCTGCCGTTGCACGTTGAGATCCTTTATAACGAATACAACCACGTTGCAGCGTTTGCCGTGGCGAGCCTGTTGCTGATCCTGGCGCTGTTCATCCTGCTGCTCAAGCAGTGGAGCGAGTCGCGCATTACCCGTCTGCGCCAAAGTGCGGCGGAGGAATAATTCATGTCGATCGAAGTCCGTAACGTCAGCAAGCGTTTCAACGCCTTCCAGGCCCTGAACTCCATCAATCTGGACATTCAAAGCGGTGAGCTGGTGGCCCTGCTGGGCCCGTCAGGCTGTGGCAAAACCACCTTGCTGCGTATTATTGCCGGCCTGGAAACCCCTGATGAGGGCAGCATCGTTTTCCACGGAGAAGACGTCTCCGGGCACGATGTGCGTGATCGCAATGTCGGGTTCGTGTTCCAGCACTACGCACTGTTTCGCCACATGACGGTGTTCGACAACGTCGCGTTCGGTTTGCGCATGAAACCGAAGAACCAACGTCCGACCGAAAGTCAGATTGCGGTCAAGGTTCATGAGCTGCTGAACATGGTGCAGCTCGATTGGTTGTCGGACCGTTATCCGGAGCAACTGTCCGGCGGTCAGCGTCAGCGTATCGCGCTGGCCCGTGCGTTGGCGGTCGAGCCCAAAGTGCTGCTGCTCGATGAACCGTTCGGCGCACTGGATGCCAAGGTCCGTAAAGAGCTGCGCCGCTGGTTGGCGCGCCTGCACGAAGACATCAACCTGACCTCGGTCTTCGTGACCCACGACCAGGAAGAAGCCATGGAAGTGGCAGACCGCATCGTGGTGATGAACAAGGGCGTGATCGAGCAGATCGGCTCACCGGGCGAGGTGTATGAAAACCCGGCCAGCGACTTCGTTTACCACTTCCTGGGTGACTCCAACCGTCTGCACCTGGGCGACGATAACCACGTGCTGTTCCGCCCGCATGAGGTGTCGTTGTCGCGGCATGAACTGGAAGACCACCACGCGGCCGAAGTGCGTGATATCCGGCCGCTGGGCGCCACCACTCGCGTGACCTTGAAGGTCGAAGGTCAAAGCGAACTGATCGAAGCCGAAGTGGTGAAAGACCACGACAGCCTGATCGGTCTGACACGTGGTGACACCTTGTTCTTCAAGCCGAAGGTCTGGCAGAAACTGGCGGATAGCTGATCTTTTTGACGCGGTGTGTTCGGCACACCGCGTCAAACCATTCGCCTGTGCCGGCTGTGTGGAGCGAACGCATTCGCGAATGACGTCAATCAAACCAGCGCTTTCTTCCCGCGAATACCGGTAGGCCCGACACGCTCTTCCATGGCGTGCTTGAGTGACTGTCGCAGCCCCAGCAAAAACGCCACTTCGGCCACCATGAACAGTGGCCCGACGATCAGCCCCGACACATCGTCAACGAACGCCGGTTTACGCCCTTCGTAAAAATGGCCGACAAATTGAATCGCCCAACCGACGACAAACAAACCGACGCCGCTGCTCAGCCAGACCAGCGTCGACTGCACGGCAAGCGTGTGTCCTGTCCAAAGGGATAGGCCGAGCAGGGCGCCCATCACCACACCGAACCGCATATCCAGGCGCAAGTAGAACCCTGTAGACCCCAGTGCCAGCAGGGTTGCGGGCGAAAGCCATATGCCGCCTATCACGGCGCCGGGACGCGAAAGGAGCACGGCCACCGCAATGACAATCAGCGGAATGCCGATAAAGTGACTGACGATGTTGCGTGTGTCGCGATGGTAGGCGGCGTATTGACTAAGATGATCAACGAGGTTTTTCATTGTTATTCCTCCTGTGGAACGATGATCATGCCTCGGGATTTGAAAGAGCTTTGTCCGTTACCCGACAAAGTCTGCAATTAAGGAGTTCATATGAGCGGAGCCGTATGGCGGACCCGACTGCTGACCGGGTACTGGTTCAGCAATCTGCCGGCTGGTTTACAGGATAGCTTGCTCAATGCCGCGAAAACGCGACGCCTGACGCCAGGTAAGCCGTTGTTCCGGCGCGGCGATCCGCCGTGCGGGTTGTATGCGGTGCTCGAAGGCGCGATTCGTATTGGCTCGGTCAGCGAGCAAGGCAAGCAGACGTTGCTGTCGCGGATCGAGCTGCCTTACTGGTTTGGCGAGGTGTCGTTGTTCGATGGCCTGCCGCGCACCCATGACGCATTTTCCGAAGCCCACAGCATTCTGTTGCAGGTCCCGCAGTCGGCGCTGGTGACTCTGCTGGAAAAAGAGCCTCAGTATTGGCGCCATTTCGCCTTGTTGATGAGTCAGAAACTACGCCTGACGTTCGTTCATCTCGAGCAGCAAAGCTTGTTGCCTGCCGCCGCGCGCGTGGCCTGTCGCTTACTGTTGATCGCCGAAGGGTATGGCGAGATCAATCGCTCGCGAGAGGTGATCGAGCTGCCTCAGGAGCCGTTGGCGCAAATGCTGTCGATGTCTCGCCAGACCATCAACAAAATCCTCAACGATTTTCAGACTCAGGGTGTCCTGGACATCAGTTATGGCGAAATCAGGATTCTTGACCTGGATAAACTGCGTGCGGCGGCCTCGCAATCAGCCTAGCCTAGACGCACGATAAATGAGGTGCACCATGCGTTTGCTGTTAGTGGAAAACGATCTCAGTACCGCCAATCAGTTGGCCAAGGGGCTTGGCGAGTCGGGGTTTAGGGTCGACGTCGCGGATAACGGCCTGTCCGGCCGCCATTTCGTCGAAGAGAATGCCTACGACCTGATCATCCTCGATGCCATGTTGCCGGGCCTGAATGGCTGGCAACTGCTGCAACTGGTCCGTCAGCGCGGCAATACGCCCGTGTTGTTCCTGACCGCCCGCGATACCATGGAAGACCGGTTGCGCGGGCTGGAACTGGGTGCCGATGATTACCTGCTCAAGCCCTTTACCCTTGAGGAACTGTTGGTCCGGGTTCGGACCTTGCTGCGGCGTGGGCCAACCGGTACTGCCGACAGCTACTCTATTGCCGATCTGGAAATCGACGTACCACTCCAGCGCGTTAGTCGTGGCGGGCAACGGATCTCGTTGAGCGATCAGGAGTTCGAACTGCTGCAGTTGCTGGTCAGCCGTCAGGGTGATGTCATTTCACGCGCGCTGATCGCTTCGCAGGTGTTCAACAATGACATGGACAAGGTCGAAATCGCCATCCATCGCCTGCGCTCTAAAATCGATGAGCGCTACTTGCCGAAACTGATTCATACCGTGGGTGTTGTGGGCTATCAGTTGGAGGTGCTGGAAGGCTGATTGAGCTCTGTTGGCTGACTCCAACATGCACTATAGGCAGCTTTCTGCCCGGTAACGTTTCTGTCACAGCGTTTGGATAAGCTCGAATTGTAAGTTTTTTATGGGCCGCTCCTTAGGCAGGGGGCGGTCCTTTTTTTTGCCTGCCGAATCTATAATCCTTATATTCTTTTAAGGTCTTAATAAATAGCTTCTTATTCCTTAACGAATATATGTCGCGTCCTTATACTTTGCCCATGAACGCAAACAGGCAGGAGGCGCACCCCATGCGTAACGAGTCGATCCGCTATCTGATCGTGCCAGGCTGGCAAGGGTCGTCTGACGACCATTGGCAAACGCATTGGCAGAACAGTTTGCCCAACAGCGCGCGCGTGGAGCAGGCCGACTGGCTCAAACCACGGCGCGAGGATTGGGTCGGTGAATTGCAGCGCGCGATTGTCGCTGACAGCACGCCGGTGATCCTGATCGCTCATAGCCTGGGGTGCATCACCGTTGCGCATTGGGCCGAACTCGCGCCTTTGCAGTCGCTGCGTCAGGTGCGCGGTGCCTTGCTGGTGGCGCCTGCTGACGTTGAACGGCCGAACTGCTCGCCTGCGTTACGTAATTTCGCACCGATTCCTGGGCACCTGCTGCCGTTTCCGACCCAAGTGGTCAGCTCGGATAACGACACGGCGGTCAGTACTCAGCGCGCGCTGGAGCTGGCTCATAACTGGGGCGCAGAAGCAGGCATTCTCAGGGGGGCGGGGCACATCAATGTGAAGTCCGGCCATCAGCGCTGGGAGCAGGGCTTCGCCTATCTGTACCGCCTGCAAAACCGAATGGAACACCACGCTCGGCGTCGCGCCTGAATTCGATCGGCGCGGCAGACGCCATGCTTTACTCATCGACCTCAATAATTTTCACGCCGGACCCTCGGGCCCTATTGTCTATTTTTAACGCGTGAGTCGTCGCAAGGGCTCAGGCGGGAGTTTGCCATGAGCCTTCACGAAACCTTTGGTCAGCCGTTATTGACCTTCCCCGATGCGGAAAAAAGCCCGCTGAGCATTCGCGCCAAAGCGCTGGTGTTCGTCGACCCGCGCTCGCGTCAGTTGCGCGAAGAGCTGGAGCAACTGGCACCGCGCTCGTTACCGGTGCTGATCCGTGGCGAAACCGGCAGCGGCAAGGAACTGCTGGCCCGGCATATCCATCGCGCCAGCGACCGTGGGGGCTTATTCGTGTCAGTGAACTGCGGAGCGATCAGCCCGACGTACGCCGATGCCGAGCTGTTCGGCTATGCCGCCGGCGCTTACAGCAGCTCCGCCAGCAGTCGTGCGGGATGGTTCGGTTCGGCCAATGGCGGGACCTTGTACCTGGATGAAATCGGCGATTTGCCGCTGCCGATACAGATCAAGCTGTTGGCGGCGCTGGAGAACCATGAAGTGACCCGCGTTGGCGCCCAGCAACCCAGCCCGGTGGACGTGCGTCTGGTGGCCGCCACCAGCATCGATCTGGCGCAGGCGGTGGCCGTCGGTAAATTTAACGAGCGGCTTTATCACTACCTCAGCGAAGGTCGACTGGACCTGCCTGCGTTACGCGAGCGAGTGGGTGACATCCTGTCTTTGGCCGAATATTTTCTCGGCATTTACAGCCAGCGTTTGGGCTTGCCGGTGCCACTGATCAGTGAAACTGCGCAACAGGTATTGGAGCGGCACAGTTGGCCGGGCAATACTCGCGAGCTGGAGAACGTTATTCATTTCGCGCTGTTGGTCAGCAGTGGCGATGAAATTTTGCCCGAACACCTTAATCTGCCCGACAGCGCGAATCCTCTGGCGCAGATCGAGCAGCAAGCGGAGCACTTGCTCGCTTTCGCGCATCCCGGGCAACTGTCGGAATTGCAGCGATTGCTGGAGCGCCTGAGCCAACGCGTGTCGCAAACCCCACGTTAGACGCTGTGTTTCGCGGAGAGAGTGGCGCTTAATGCTAGTCAGCACAAAAAAGCATAACCATTGGCGTAAAAAGTATTGTCATGGAATAAGAAATATCGGTAATGTCCATTTCACGCCGCTGAGTCATAAGGTTCAACCGATGATCAGCGGCAACTCACTGATAAGCCGTCGTTTGTGACGACCGCGACTTTCACTAAGGACACCGCATGAAAAAGACGTTGTTGTTGACCGCCCTCGCTGCTGCGCTTTCGATTGGCCTGGCCCACGCCGGTGAAAAACTGGTCGTCGGCGCTACGCCTGTTCCGCACGCCGAGATTCTTGAGTTGATCAAGCCTGAGCTGGCAAAAGAAGGCGTGGACCTGGAAATCAAAGTCTTCAACGACTACGTGCAGCCGAACCTGCAGGTTTTCCAGAAGAAGCTCGATGCCAACTACTTCCAGACCAAGCCGTACCTGGATGGCTTCAACAAAGGCAAGAAGGCTGATCTGGTTACCGTCGTCGGCGTTCACGTCGAACCGTTCGGTGGCTACTCGTCCAAGTACAAATCCCTGGCTGACCTGCCGGACGGCGCAACTGTTGCCATTCCAAACGAAGGCAGCAACGCTGGCCGTGCACTGCTGCTGTTGGAGAAAGCCGGTCTGATCACCCTGAACGACCCGACTGACGCACTGGCAACGGTAAAGGACGTCAAGACCAACCCCAAGAACCTGAAGTTCAAGGAGCTGGAGTCGGCCATGTTGGCGCGCGCTTACAATCAGGTTGATCTGGACATGATCAACACCAACTATGCGTTGGAAGCCAAGCTCAACCCGAAGAAGGATGCACTGATTCTCGAAGGCGCTGATTCGCCTTACGTGAACTTCCTGGTGGCGCGTCCAGACAACGCCCACAGCGATGCAATCCAGAAACTGGCCAAGGCGCTGACCAGCCCTGAAGTCAAAGCATTCATTGCCAAGAAGTACGACGGCGCGGTACTGCCGGCGTTCTGATCTGAATTCAAGCGTTAACGTTTTTTACGCCGGCGGCTTTCATTAGCGTCGGCGTTTTTGCGTTTGGAACTGACCTGCCCGGCGGATCGCTAGTGTGTTCAGTGATATCTATATTCCTCAACGGTATTTAAATTAAGTTTCTTATACCTATAAAGTTCTGACTCTTGTTACCCAGCACACCCGGAGTCGGAGTTCTCATGCCAGCAGCCTCCCAAGCGTCCTCATCTGTATACATAGCCGATCAAGCATTCGACATACGCTCGTTCGCCGAAAAAGTGGGTGCGGAAATCATCGGCCTGGATCTGTCCCGGCCTCTCAGCGATGCGGACTTCGCCCGTGTCCATCAGGCGCACCTGGACTACCACGTCGTGGTGTTTCGCGATCAACACATCACCCCGCAGCAGCAGATTGATTTCAGTCGGCGTTTCGGCATCCTGCAAATCCATGTACTCAAGCAGTTTCTGCTAAAAAACCATCCGGAAATTCTTATCGTTTCGAACATCGTCGAGGACGGTCAGCCGATTGGCTTGGGCGATGCCGGCAAGTATTGGCACTCGGACCTGTCCTACAAGGAACTGCCGAGCCTCGGTTCGATGCTGCACGCCCAGGAGCTGCCTGACGAAGGTGGTGACACGTTGTTCGCCAATCTGCACGTTGCCTGGGATACGTTGCCGCACGCCCTGCGTGAGGCGGTCGAAGGCCTCTCGGCGGTGCATTCCTACACCTCGCGCTACAGCGACGGCAAAAATGCCGCCAACTGGCGCCCGGCGCTGACGTCGGAGCAGCTTGCACAAGTGGCTGAAGTGACTCACCCGATTGTGCGCACCCATCCAGAAACCGGGCGCAAGGCGTTGTTCGTCAGCGAAGGATTCACCACGCGCATCGTCGGCCTGCCGGAAGACGAAAGTCGCCAGTTGCTGGATCAACTCTATGCCCACAGCGTGCGTCCAGAGCATGTCTATCGGCACCAATGGCAGCCCCATGATCTGGTGTTCTGGGACAACCGCTCGCTGATCCATTTGGCTGCGGGTTGCCCCACTGAACTGCGCCGCAAGCTGTTCCGTACCACGATTCAAGGTGATGCGCCGTTCTGATCGATGGAGTTGTTTCATGAACGCTGTTTTGCAGGACCACACGGCCAGCGATAGTTTTATCGCACACAAGGTCAATCAGCAGACGGCTGAGCCCTTGTTGCACGTCCAGGGCGTGAGCCTGGAGTACCGCACCCCCGAGCGGGTGGTGCGGGCGACTCATCAAGTGAGTTTTGAAATCGACCCTGCGGATCGCTTCGTGCTGCTGGGGCCCTCGGGCTGCGGCAAATCCACCTTGCTCAAAGCTGTGGCCGGCTTCATTCAGCCCAGTGAAGGGCAGATCCGTCTGGCGGGCGTGCAAATCAAAGAACCTGGCCCGGACCGGATAGTGGTGTTCCAGGAGTTCGATCAGTTGCCTCCCTGGAAAACCGTGATCCAGAACGTGATTTTCCCGTTGGTGGCGTCTCGCACTCTCAAGCGTCGCGAGGCCGAAGAGCGTGCGCGTTACTACCTGGACAAAGTCGGCTTGAGCGCGTTTGCCGACGCCTACCCGCACACCTTGTCCGGCGGTATGAAAGCGCGGGTGGCGATTGCTCGCGCCTTGGCCATGCAGCCAAAAATCCTGTTGATGGACGAACCCTTTGCCGCCCTCGATGCACTGACCCGACGCAAGATGCAGGAAGAACTCCTGGCGCTGTGGGACGAGGTGCGTTTCACCTTGTTGTTCGTCACCCACTCCATCGAAGAAGCGCTGGTGGTCGGTAACCGAATTTTGCTGCTTTCGCCCCATCCAGGCCGCGTTCGGGCTGAAATCAACAGCCATCAATACGACCTGAACAGCCTCGGCGGTGCCGGTTTTCAAAACACCGCGCAACGCATTCATCGCCTGTTGTTCGATGAGGGTGGGACCGAACCGGTGGACCGCGAACTGAGCTTCCAGGATGTGCGCATAGCGTACTGACCATGACCCCGACTCCCAGAAAAACGCTAACCCCTGTAGGAGCTGACTTGTCTGCGAAAGGCTGGGGTCGCGGCCGCCCCGGAGGACCTTCATACGGGGATGAATCCAGCCATTTTGCGACTGCTGCGCAGCCGATTCGCAGACAAGTCAGCTCCTACCTGGACATGATCCACCAAGAGAATTCGAGCATGAGCATCCGAGAGGAATACGAAATCACGCTGACGCCTTTTACTCAGGCGGCACTGGCGGGTGATATCCCGCTGACGCAACGTATCTGGCAACTGAGCTGGGTGCGCAAAAGCGTGATCCTGATCGCCCTGGCGGTGATCTGGGAACTGGCTGCGCGTGTGCAAAACAATGACCTGCTGCTGCCGAGTTTTTTGCAGACCGCCGCTGCTTTCTACGACGGCATCATCACCGGTGAGTTGCTGAACAAGGTCTGGATTTCCCTGACCGTGCTGGTCAAGGGCTACCTGATCGGGATCATCCTTGCGTTCGGCTTGACGACGCTGGCGGTATCAACGCAATTGGGCCGCGACCTGCTCAGCACGCTGACCGCGATGCTCAACCCGTTGCCTGCGATTGCCTTGCTGCCGTTGTCGCTGCTGTGGTTTGGCCTGGGTGAGAACAGCCTGATTTTCGTGCTGGTGCATTCGGTGCTGTGGGCGCTGGCACTGAATACGTATGCGGGCTTTCTCGGTGTCTCGGAAACCCAGCGCATGGCCGGGCGTAACTATGGCCTCAAGGGGCTGCGCTTCGTCTGGTTCATTCTGATCCCTGCCGCGCTGCCATCGATTCTGGCCGGGCTGAAAATTGGCTGGGCCTTCGCCTGGCGCACGTTGATCGCCGCAGAGCTGGTGTTTGGTGCGTCGTCGGGTAAAGGCGGGTTGGGTTGGTACATCTTTCAGAATCGCAACGAGCTGTATACCGACAAAGTATTCGCCGGGTTGGCCGCCGTTATTTTGATCGGCTTGCTGGTGGAAAACCTGCTGTTCAACAACATCGAACGCCTGACCGTAAAACGCTGGGGCATGCAGCGCTGACAACACGCGTAACCTTCTTATCTGCATTGCGAGGATCACATGGCCACTTCTTTCAAGCGTCCGGCGCTGACAGCACTTGCGACGGCATTCGGTTTATTCGGGGCACTCCTGAGCAGCGGCGTGCAAGCAGAAGGCAAGATCAGCATCGCCCAACAATTCGGTATCGGTTACCTGATTCTCGACGTGGTGCGCGATCAGCAATTGATCGAGAAACACGGTAAACAGCAGGGCCTGGACATCAAGGTCGACTGGAACAGCATCTCGGGATCTACGGCCATGAACGAAGCATTGCTGGCCGGTGCGCTGGATGTGGTCTCGGCCGGGGTTCCTCCGATGTTGACCCTCTGGGATCGCACCAAGGGCAAACAGAACGTCAAGGCCATCGTTTCGCTGGGTTCGATGCCTAACTACCTGCTTAGCAACAACCCGGACGTGAAGAGCTTGAAAGACTTCACTGACAAGGACCGTATCGCCGTGCCTGCCGCAGGTGTCGGCTTCCAGTCACGCACGTTGCAGATCGAAACGGCCAAACAGTTTGGCGATGCCGACTTCAAACGCTTCGATACGATCTCCGTCAGCCTGCCGCACCCGGATGCTACCTCGGCGTTGATCGCCGGCGGGTCTGAAATCAGTTCACACTTTTCCAGCCCGCCGTTCCAGTATCAGGAGCTGGAAAACCCGAAGGTGCATAAGGTGCTCAGCTCCTATGACGTGCTCGGCGGTCAGGCCACGTTCAACGTGCTCTACACCACTGAAAAATTTCACGACGAAAACCCCAAAACCTACAAAGCGTTCTATGACGCCCTGGCTGAAGCCGAGCACATCATCAAGGCCGACAAGCCTGCCGCTGCTCAGACCTACATTCGTGTGGAGCAATCGAAATTGCCATTGGCCTTCGTCGAAAAAATCGTCGCCGACCCGGAAATCGATTTCACCATCACCCCTCAGCGCACCTTCATCTACGCCAGCAAATTGCAGGAATTGGGCGTGCTGAAAAACAAGGCTGACAGCTGGAAAGACTTCTTCTTCGAAGAAGCACATGGCGCGCCGGGAAGCTGATTTCTACTCATAGATGGTGGCTGCGATCTTTTAGGACCGGTACTACAGACAGTTTTTTTGTTTTCCACTAATTTCTGCTACTTCGAGTCAGTTGCCGATTTTCGGGCGCGCGGGGGCAGCATGTTTTACATGAACCGATGTTTGTATTCAGGGCTGCTGATCTGCGCCCTGTTAATGGCGCCATGGGCCGCCGCCGATACCTGGTTGGAAAACGACTATTGGCGAATAGAGATAGACCCGGCAACACTGGCGATTCGTGCCATTCCTGCCCGGGGTGCAGCAGTGCAAGCCTCCGCCGGAGTGGTTGCGCATCGGGTCAGCGCTCTGGATAAGCATGCGGAGCGCATCAATTGGCTGTGGGATGACGGTGCCTGGCAGCTCAGCGCAACGCTGGATCAGCGTGAACTCTCTCTGACTATTCAAGCCCGAGACCCCGGTGAGCTGGTTTTTCTCCGGCAACCCGGTCATGCGATGGGGAAGGGCTTGATATGGCCGCTTGCTGAAGGGCGTTACGTCCCGGCAGGTGATCCAGTGTGGCAGCGGTTCCTGCTGGATCAGGGCGAATTCAATACCACTCAGGACCTCAGCTTGCCGCTGTGGGGTATCGATCATGGCGGTTTCACCCTGAACTGGCTGATGACGAATCCCTACAATAACCGCCTGACATTGAGCGCCGAAGGCCTGGGGTTGGCGATTGCGGCCAGTCATGAATTCACCTCGCTGGCCCCGTTGACGCCGCTGACCTTTAGCCTCTATTTGGGCGAGGCCGACCCGCTGGCTGGCGCCAAACGCTATCGACAGGGGCTGATTCAAGCTGGACGCTATGAAACCTTCAGCGACAAACTGCGGAAGACCCCAGAAGCCGCGAAGTTGCTGGGAGCCAGTCACATCTATTTATGGGGCAATGATTTACTCGGGCCGGATGATGTACGCAGTTGGCCGCGCTTGCTTGAACTACTGCGCGGCAAAGGAACATTGGCTACAGCGTTGCGCGGTTATCTTGATGCTGCAGCCACGCAGATGCTGGAAATCGCCCAGCCCCCGCTTAGCCGTTACCAACAGGCCACCCTGTTGAGCGGCCTTAATCAAGCCCTGAACACCAAAGCGCGAGAAAGTTGGCAGGGGGCGGCCAGACCGGATATGCAGGCGTTGGCCAATCGCTACGGAGAACTGCGCGAGGAACTCGCGAAGGCTTTCGTCACTGCGCTGACACCGCAGCCTGAGCGGTGGGGCAGCATCATGTCCGAGACGACGATCAAGCAACTCCAGGCCGCCAAGCTGACGCGTTTGTGGCTGGGAGTGGCCGAAGGTTGGGAAGGCGGCCTGTGGCATCCCGAGGCGATACGCGCCGGCGTACTGGCCGGCTATCTGATGGCCCCATACGACTCTTATCAAACGGCATTGTCGTCGACGGAAAACCCGGACTGGACTACCGCGCATCTGGGAAACGACGCCTATCGCGATTGCGCCATATTATTGAAGCGCGGCGAGTTCAAGAGTGGGTTCCAGCAGTCAGGACATTACACCGACCCGCGCTGCGTGCGGCCTTTACTTGAGGCTCGAATAAAGGCGATTCAGGCTAAAGCCGGGTTCAACAGTTGGTTCCTCGATGCCTACGCGACCAGCATGTTGTTCGACAGCTATCGTCCTGACGCCAGCATGACCCAAGCGCAAAATGCCGCTGGCAATATTGATGCCTCACGCTGGATCGCTGAAACCTTGAAGCTGGTCGCAGGCTCTGAAGACGGAAATGCTGTCACCGCCCAAGGCATCCTGTTCGCTCATGGTATGCAGACGCCGGTTATTGGTTGGGGCGATCCGGACCTCAGCAAAAACAAACAGTCACCGTACTATCTGGGTGACTGGTACCCACCAGAACAGCCGAGCGTATTCTTCAAGCAGGTTCCGATCAAAGAACCCTATCGAACCGTCCATTTCGATCCCGCTACGAGGCTCCCCCTGTATCAGGCGGTGTTCCATGGCTCGGTGATCACCACTCATCACTGGCTGTTCGACAACGTCAAGCTGAGTAACGTGAGAGCGGAGAACGAGTTGACACAACTGCTCTACAACGTGCCGCCGCTTTACCACCTGAGTGCTGACACGCTGAAGCATCGGTTGCCGCTGATTGAGCGCCAGAACGCTTTTTTCCAACCTTTGCACCAACGTTTGGGGACTCAGTCTTTGACGGAATTCCGCTGGCTGACGCCCGATCGGCAAGTTCAGCAGACCACGTTTACCGATGGCACGCGATTGGTGGCCAACTTTGATCGCCAGGTGCGGGAGGTCGTCGGCAAGCGCTTTGCCGGGCAGTCTATTACAGCGTTTGAGGCGGACGGGCAGGTGACGGAATATATTGCCGACCAAAATCTCTGTGGGAAGTCCTTCAAGCCTTGCGCCACACACTCGCCAGCCACGGCTGTTTCTCGCGGGGCAGTCCTTCGGGGCGGTAATAGTGTTCAAGCTCGGTGAAGCCCGCGTCATTGAGCAGTTCGCGCCAGGCTTCCAGGTCGTGATAGGAGCCATAACGGCTGCCGTTCCAGCCTTCCTGATTTTCGCCCCTTGGATTGGAGCTGAACAGCACGCCGCCCGGCTTCAGCGTTGCGTGCAGTTCGCGCAGGACCCGTGGCAGTTCCTGGCGGGGGACGTGGAACAACACTGCGTTGGCGAAGATCCCGTCGAAGCGCTCGGCCGGTAGATCGAGTTCGAGAAAGTTCTGCTGCAAGACTTCACAGCCGGTCTCGGCACGGGCCATGTCGGCGAAACGCTCGGCGCCGTCCAGACCCACCGCACTATGACCCATGGCGCTGAAGGTCTTCAGATCGCGTCCCGGTCCGCAGCCAAAATCCAGAATATGCCACGGCGCCTCGCCTTCGATATGTCGCAGCAGCGCGGCTATGTTCTGGCTGACGTCGTGGTCACGGGTGCCTTCGCGGAAGTCGTCAGCCACTTCGTTGTAGTGGCCGACGGTGGTGGCGGTGATTTTGGCGAGGTCCTGCGGGGCGAGTTTCATTGCGGGTCTGTCTGGGCGTGGGTAAGTGATGAATATACCCCCGCCCAGCCGTTGTTCAATCACTCAACGCTTGTTCAGCACCTGAGCCAGCCGATCACCGCCAAACTGAATCACTGCGACCAGCACCACTAACAAGGCAATCACAGTGAGCATCACCTGGCTGTCGAAGCGCTGATAACCGTAGCGGTAGGCGATGTCACCCAATCCACCTGCGCCGATAGCCCCGGCCATGGCCGACGAGTTGATCATCGTCACCAGTGTAATGGTGAAGCCGCCGACGATACCCGGCAACGCTTCGGGCAGCAGCACATGCCAGATGATGTGCCATCGGCGGCAGCCCATGGCTTGCGCGGCTTCGATCAGGCCATGGTCGACCTCTCGCAGGCTGACTTCAGCGATGCGCGCAAAAAACGGCGTCGCTGCGATGGTCAGCGGCACCACGGCCGCCCAGACGCCGTAGGTGGTGCCGACGATCAGCCGGGTGAACGGAATCAGCGCGACCATCAGGATCAGGAACGGAATCGAGCGGAACAGATTTACGAAGGCGCCCAGCACGCGATTCAGAGTGGGCGCTTCGTAGATTCCGCCTTTGGCGCTGGTGACCAGAATCACTGCCAGCGGAATGCCCAGCAGCAGGGCAATCAATGACGATACACCGACCATCAAAAACGTATCGATGACACCTTGAAGCAGTCGATCAAACCACATAACCCAATACCTCCGCGCGTTGCGCCAGTGTGCGGGCGCGATTGAGTAACTCGTCCAGGTCATGGGGCGAGTGGGCGACCTCGATCACCAGATGTCCCAGTGCGCGGCCCTGAATGCGCTCAACCCCACCCTGCAACAGGCTGATCCGCCCGCCAAGGGAATTGAACAGCGCGGCCAGGTCCGGTTCTTCGCCGCCAACGCCAGTGAAATGCACGTCCAGTACCACCGCAGCCGTGGGGTGCTGTGGCTCGGGGTTCAAGCGCGCTTGCACATCCTCGGGGAGCCCGTGTTGCAGCGGCGCCAGCAAGGTTTTGCTGACGTCGTGCCGAGGGTTGCCGAACACCTGCCACACAGGGCCGTGCTCGACGATTTGACCGTGTTCAAGCACCACCACCCGGTCGCAGATATCGCGGATGACCGCCATTTCATGGGTGATCAAAATGATGGTCAGGCCCAGCCGTTTATTGATCTCGCGTAGCAGACCGAGAATCGATTGCGTGGTCTCCGGGTCCAGCGCCGAGGTGGCTTCATCGCACAGCAGAATCGCCGGATCATGGACCAGGGCGCGGGCAATCCCCACGCGCTGTTTTTGTCCGCCCGACAGTTGTGCCGGGTAGGCCTTGTGCTTGTCTTGCAAACCGACCAGTTCCAGCAGTTCGGCGACTTTGCGCTGGCGCTGTTCACGTGGCACGCCGGCGACTTTGAGCGGCAGTTCGACGTTCTGCCACACGGTCTTGGCCGACATCAGGTTGAAGTGCTGAAAGATCATCCCGATACGCCGACGCAGCTGCACCAGATGGTCTTCGTCGAACTCGCTGATGTCCACCTGATCGATCAGCACCCGACCGCTGCTCGGGCGCTCCAGGCGGTTGATGGTCCGAATCAATGAAGACTTGCCCGCGCCGCTACGGCCGATGATGCCGAACACCTCACCGCGTTGAATCGCCAGGTCGATGTTCTGCAGTGCATCCACCGGCCCGTGCTGGCTGTCATAGGTTTTGCCCAGGTTGATAAAACGCACATGGGCCCGATTCAAGTCCGGGTGCAGCTCCGAGGGCTGCTCGGCCCTGGGCGATTCATGCTGTAACTGGCGTTGGGCGGTCGCGTTCATGTTCAGCCTTCCCAGCCGGCTTGATAGAGTTTGCCATGGGCTTTATCCAGGGCGGCGCGAACAACGGGCGAGTGCTGGTAGATGTCGACGAACTTGGCCAGACGCGGGTCATTTTTGTTCTCGGGCTTGATCACGAACTGGATCACGTATTCCTTATGATCCAGACCGTCGAACAGCAACGCGGAACCGGCATCGAAGGTTTTCGACAGGCGAATGTAGGCCGGGTAGCCCTGCACCAGATCAGCGTCATCGTAGGCGCGCACCAGTTGCACAGCCTCGACCTGAATCAGTTTGATTTTTTTCGGGTTGGCAACGATGTCTTCTTCGGTGGCCTTGTAGCCGACGCCAGGTTTGAGGGTGATCAGCCCGGCTTTGGCCAGCAGTTGCAGGCCGCGTCCGCTGTTGATCGGGTCGTTGGCGATGGCCACGGTGGCGCCAGTCGGCAGCTCATCGAGGCTTTTGTACTTCTTCGAATACAGCCCGACGTTGTTGATGATCCCGGACGCGTAAGGCACCAGATGGAAGCCCGCTGCGGCATTGGCATTTTCCAGGAACGGGACGTGCTGGAAGTAATTCACGTCGATATCGCCTGCCGCGAGGCTGACGTTCGGGGCGATCCAGTCGCTGAACTCCACCAGTTCGACCTTCAGGCCTTGCTTGCCGGCTTCTGCGACGGCCGCTTCCAGCGGGATGGCAAAGGCGGCGGTAGTGCCGACTTTGAGCGGTTTATCGTCGGCGTGGGCGTTGAGAGTGAAGAGCGCGAGGGCCAGGGTGATTATTGTTTTGGTCATGGCTGAAATCCTGGGCGTAATAAGGGCTGGAGTTGATGTTGTCTGACCGTGCGCAACAGTTGCATTGTTATTTCCCCGCATGTCGATACCCCGTTCCCGCATGCGACGCAGGTAAACGTGGGCCCTCGCGAAACAGCTTCTCGCGCAGGGTGCCGCTGCCATAAGCGGTTTTGTAAGAACCACGGCGTTGCAGTTCCGGAATCACCACATCGATGAAATCCGCATAGCTTTCCGGGGTCACGGTGCGGGTCAGGTTGAAGCCGTCGAGACCGGTTTCGGCGATCCAGGATTCCAGTTCGTCAGCCACCTGTTCCGGCGAGCCGACCAGGGTGAAGTAGCGCCCGCCCAGCGCGTGTTGATCGAGCAGTTTGCGGCGGGTCCAATCATTGTTTTTCAGGCTCTTGGTCGCCGACTGGATCGCGTTGCTTTTCACGTACTGGATCGGCTCGTCCAGTGTGTATTCCGCGAAGTCGATCCCGGTAGAGGCCGCAAAATGCGCAACGCCTGCTTCGGCGCTGGCGTATTCCAGATACTCCCGATGCTTGGCGCGGGCCAGTTCCTCGGTGGCGCCGACGATCACATTCAAGCCCATGAACACCTTGATGTCCTCGGGGTTACGCCCGGCGGCTTTGGCGCTGGCGCGAACCTTGTCCACTTGCTCGCGGGTCGCGACCTTGTTTTGTCCGCTGATAAAAACGCACTCGGCATGGCGCCCGGCGAACTGCAAACCGCGATCAGAAGTGCCTGCCTGAAACAACACCGGGGTGCGCTGCGGTGACGGTTCGCAAAGGTGATAACCCTCGACCTGGTAGAACTCGCCTTTGTGCCGAACCTTGTGCACTTTTTCGGGCTGGGCATAGATCCGTTGCTGGCGATCATTGATCACCGCGTCATCTTCCCAGCTGCCTTCCCAGAGTTTGTACAGCACCTCCAGGTATTCATCGGCCTGATCATAACGACGGTCGTGTTCGACCTGTTCGCTCAGGCCAATGGCCTTGGCTGCACTGTCCAGATAACCGGTAACAATGTTCCAGCCCACGCGGCCACGGCTCAGGTGGTCGAGGGTCGACATGCGTCGGGCAAACAGATACGGCGCTTCATACGTGAGGTTGGCGGTCAGGCCGAACCCCAGATTTTTCGTGACCGCCGCCATGGCCGACAGCAGCATAAGCGGGTCATTGACCGGCAACTGGATCGACTCTTTGAGCGTTACATCCACCGAGCTCTGGTACACGTCGTACACACCGGTGATATCGGCGATGAACAAGCCATCGAACAGGCCGCGCTCCAGCAGTTGCGCCAGCTCAGTCCAGTATTCGAGAGTCTTGTACTCGGTGGAGTTGTCCCTGGGATGCGTCCAAAGGCCATGGTTGATATGGCCAATGCAGTTCATGTTGAACGCATTGAGGAGGATTTTTTTCTTGGTCATCAGAGGGTCCCCCGCAGTGGCGGGTTTGTATCATTGAGGTAGTAATTGCCGATGGCGTGATATTTCCAGCGCACCGGGTCGTGCAGGGTGTGCACGCGGGCGTTGCGCCAGTGACGGTCTAGGCCATGCTCGGCCAATGTGGCTTGACTGCCCGCCAGCTCGAATAAGGTGCTGCCCGCTGCGAGAGAGATTTCGGTACTGATGGCGCGTGCTTCGGCCACCGCAATGGACGCGGCGGCGACGTTTTCAGCGGTGCTGTCGGCTTGGGCGCGATCAAGAAACTCACCGGCGCGTTCCAGTAGCGCTTCGGCCGCGTGCAGGCGAACGCCAAGCTTGCCGAAGCTGTGCAGGGTCAATGGATCGTCCACGGCTTTTTCGATACCGGAATCAATCCATGGCCGGGTGCGAGTGCGGACGAAGTGCAAGGCGTCCTCATAGGCCGCGCGGGCGATGCCGGTGTCGATGGCCGCATGAAGAATCTGTGCCAGCGGGCCTACGGTAGTGGGGCGTTCGAAGGCAGTTTGAAACGGCACCACGTCATCGGCGCTGACAAACACGTTATCGAACACCACAGAGCCGCTGCCGGTGGTGCGCTGGCCGAAGCCGCTCCAGTCATCGATCACCGTCAGGCCCGCAGCGTCACGCGGGACGAAGGCCAGTTGTTGCACACCTTGTTCGTCCACCACCGAGGTCGGTATGCGCTGCGCATACAAGGCGCCGGTCGCGTAAAACTTGCGGCCGTTGATGCGATAGCCATCACCGTCCTGGGTCAGGCGCGTAGTGCGGTCGTGAGCGGTTCTGGTGCCCAACTCGGCCAGTGCGTTACCGAAGCGTTGCCCGGCTAGTACTTCCGCGTACAGGCGTTTTTGCTGTTGAGCGCTGCCGTTCACGCGCAGCACCTCAAGGGCATAGAAATGGTTCTGAGGAATCTGTCCGAGGGACGAGTCAGCCTCGGCGATCAGTTGTGTGACCTTGGCCAGGGTGACGATGGAAACGCCCGCACCGCCGAAAGCTTTTGGCACGCTGATGCCCCACAGACCGGAGCGGGAAAACAGTTCCAGTTCTTCGTGTGGCAAGCGGCGTTCACGGTCACGCAGGGCGCTGTCGCGCTTAAAATGTTCAGCCAGATCGGCGGCCATGTTCAAGGCTTGGGCGTCGCTGTCGATCACTGCTGCCGTTTGCGGCAGGTGAGATATAAGGCTCATACGTTCTCCAGTGCTCTGGTCAGATCCAGGAATGCCGGGCCGGCACTGTGCCGTTCAGGTGGTAAGCGCCGACGGCGTGGTATTTCCAGCGCACCGGGTCGTGGAGCGTGTGAACGCGAGCGTTGCGCCAATGGCGGTCGAGGTTGAACTCGGCCAGAGTGGCGCGACTGCCTGCCAGCTCGAACAGCTTTTCGCTGGCGAGCAGGGAGATTTCAGTGGTCAGGACCTTGGCTTCTGCAACGGCAATCGAGGCGCGAGCGGCAGAGGCTACGTCCACGGGCGCGGCGTTGACCTCATCCAGCACCTGACCCGCTTTGCGCAGTAATGCTTCGGCGGCGTGCAGTTCGAGTTTCAGTTTGCCGATGTCGGCGATCACGTACAGATCGTCGCTGGCCCGTTCGACGTTGGCATCGATCCATGGGCGCGAGCGCTCGCGGACAAAACGAATGCTGTCGTCGATGGCTTCGCGAGCGATCCCGACATCGATGGCCGCCTGGATCAATTGCGACACGGCGCCCTGAATGTTCGGCGTATGCGCCAGGCGCCAGTTCTCGATGATGTGCTCGGCTTCCACCGGCACGTTATTGAGCAGCACCGTACCGCTGGCGGTGGTGCGTTGGCCAAAGCCGGACCAGTCATCGACAATGCGCAAACCCGGTGTGCCACGCGGGACGAATACCAGCACTTGTCGACCGTCATCGTTCAGTGCTTTGACTGCCACCCAATGCGCGAACAGCGCCCCGGTGGAATAGAACTTCTGGCCGTTGAGGACAAACCCGTCGCCCTTGGCGGTGATTCTAGCTTTGATATCCAGGGTGTTTTTGGTGCCGCGTTCAGGCCCGGCATTGCCGATGCGCCAGCCGTTCAGCACGCTTTGAAACACCTGTTTTTTTTGTGTTTCGTTGGCGCTGCCCAACAACGAATTGAGGATGCCCACCTGATTCTGCGGGATCTGCCCCAACGCAGGGTCGGCGGCGGAAATGATCTTGAACACCTCCGCCAGGGTCACGAATGAAACCTGCGGGCCGCCGTATTCCCGGGGGATGGAAATGCTCCCCAGCCCGCTACGGGTGAAGTGTTCTATTTGGGCCCACGGCAGTTTGCGCTGACGATCACGCTGTGCCGCCTGCAAGCGCGCGAGCTGCGCCAATTCATGGGCAGCGGCGATGGCTTGGGCGTCGTTACTCAGGACCTTCGCTGGCAATAGCAGCGGGGCGATGTCCAGATCGCTCTGGAGAGGTGTAGCCACGAGATCCGACATCAGCGCCGCTCCGTGGCGGTACGCAATGCCCTGGCGATCTGCACGGGGGTAATTGTGAAAGTGACCATTCCAAACCTCACATCGACATAAGCCGCGTCTCTGCGGCGAAAACAAACTGACGGTGGTCCGGTGGTCCGGTATATATACCCTAAGCGTGTATAAAAATTAAATAAACTTACTTTTTGGAATAAGCATAGACGGGAGAGTTGCAGATCGTGATTTAAAGCTCCGTGGTGTATTAATCAGCGACGCCACTGACGTTAAGTGCGCGTGGTGGTGCCCAGCGTGACGTGTTGCCCACCCGGTCGATAATGCAGTAAGTCACTTCCAGCTGATGGTCTTCGCCTCCTTCCAGAATCAATGCCGGCGGAATATTCAATGTAATGGGCTTGCCCACATCGCTGGCATCGATGGCTGGCAGATCCATGCGCACATCCCCCCAGCGCAGGGTGATTTCATCTTTGGCGGCCATGTTTTGGTACGCCTCAATGGTCAGCTCAACACCCCTTCTCCGCTGTTTTGCGGTGAGCCCGTGGCGCAGCAGGGCGTCGGGTACAGCCAAGGGCGCGAGGCTCTGGTTTTCTTCTGGGCTCAACGGGTTGGGGTGACCACCAGGACAATCGAGTTTTACCCATACATCTATGCTCGCGGAGAGCGACGGCGTACTGCCGATTTTTTGGATCTGGTACCAGATTTTGACCTTGCCGCTCTGTAAAAAACTTTCCGGGACACGCAGTGCCAGGGTCTCGCCGATATCTGCGGTCGTCAGCAGCTTTGATGCAACGTAACGGCCACCCCAGAACAGTTCGATCAGGTCGCCCTCGTCCATGGCCGCATAAGGCTTGATAGTGACCCGCAGATGCGCGGCGGCACTCACGCCAATACCGTGCTTGTTTGCTTGGGGCAAATAAGGGGCATGCAGTTTGATCTGATGGGACGTTTGGGTCGCACAAGCCATGTTGAATACTCCTCGTGATCAGCGGCTAACACGCGGCGCCGCGGATACCTCTATGAATGGATATCAATGAATCGTGATAGCCAGCTAAGAGAGGATGGGAACGAGTGTCAAGGCAGTGCGAGCGTGAAACGCGAGCTTCGGATGGAATCAGACAGTTCCTACATTTGTACGGCTTGTGGGTTACTTGGGTCTCAGTACTGCGTCCTACTCAGCAACCCCAAGAAATGTCAGGCGCGAAAAAAAACAGCGCCGGGTGAGCGCTGTTTTTTGTTATCTGCAGGGTTGATCAGTGCCTGCTTCGTTCCAGAAACTGGCGAGTCCGCTCTTCCTTAGGGTTGGCAAACAGCGCCTTGGCGTCGCCTTGTTCAACGATCACGCCCTTGTCGATAAAGATCACCCGGTTGGCGACATCCCGGGCAAAACTCATCTCGTGAGTCACGATGACCATGGTGCGTTTCTCTTCCGCCAGGGCGCGGATGGTCGTCAATACTTCACCCACCAACTCCGGGTCCAGCGCTGAGGTGGGCTCATCGAACAGAATGACCTCGGGCTCCATGGCCAAGGCGCGGGCAATCGCTACCCGCTGTTGCTGGCCGCCGGACAGTCGCCGTGGGTACGCGTCTTCCTTGCCGGCCAGGCCGACCTTGGCCAGCAGCTTACGCGCCAGCGCCTCGGCTTGCGGGCGGGGCATTTTTTTTACCACCAGCGGGCCTTCCATCACGTTTTCCAGCGCGGTGCGATGGGGGAACAGGTTGAAGTTCTGAAAGACGAAACCCACGTGCTGGCGCAGTTGTCGAATCAAGCCTTGCTGCTGACTCAGCGGGCGACTGCCATCGATCTCGATGTCACCGACGATGATCTTGCCGCTGGTGGGTTCTTCGAGAAAATTGAGGCAACGCAACAGGGTGGTTTTACCGGAACCGCTGGGTCCGATGATGGCCACAACCTCGCCAGCTTCGACGGTCAAATCGATGCCGTTGAGTACCGTCTGCCCTTTGAATTTCTTGGTCAGTTTTTCAACCACGATCATGCTTCAAGACTCCTGATCATGTCGGTTGACCCTCGCTTCCAGGCGGTGCTGCAGGTGCGCGAGCAGGCTGGCAAGGATCCAGTAGATCAGTGCGGCGGCAAGGTACATGGTGAAAATTTCGAAGGTCCGCGCAGTGATCAACTGTGCCTGACGGAACAGCTCGGGCACCTGAATGGTTGCCGCCAACGCGGTGTCCTTGACCAGTGAAATGAAGCTGTTGCCCAGCGGCGGCAAAGCGGTTCTCGCGGCTTGCGGAAGAATCGCCCGGCGCATGGTTTGCGCACGGGTCATGCCGATGCTGGCCGCAGCTTCCCATTGTCCGCGATCCACTGCGCCAATGGCTGAACGCAGAATTTCGCAGGCATAAGCGCCCATGTTCAGGGAAAAACCGATCAGCGCTGCGGGCAGCGGGTCCAGTTCTATCCCCAGTTGTGGCAGGCCGTAATAGATCATGAACAACTGGACGAGCAAGGGTGTGCCGCGAAAGAACGACACATATACCCGTGCAATTCCGCTCAGCAGCTTGAGGTGCGATAAACGCATCAATGCCAGGCCGAAGCCCAGCAGCAAGCCGAAGAACATCCCGCCCAGACTGAGGATGACCGTGAAATATGCGCCCTTGAGCAGAAAGGGCGCGGAGTCCAGCGCTAGCTTCAGACTCTCTTCAATCATTGGGTCACGTCAGAGCCAAAGTACTTCTGCGACAACTTGGCGAGGGTCCCGTCGGCACGCAGTTTGTCGATGGCTTTGTTGATGGCGGCGACCAACTCGGGCTCGCCTTTGCGTATCGCGATACCGGATTCCTGGCGGGAAAACGGCGCGCCGGACACGGCTAGCTTGTCATTGGTTTTTTTGACCATTTCGAATGCGGCCAGACGGTCAACGAGGATCGCGTCAGTGCGGCCGGCGATCAGGTCCTGGAATTTGGTAGGGTCATCGTCATAGGTTTTGACGATGGCTTTAGGCACGTTTTCCTTGAGCCATTGTTCGTAGTTGGTGCCCAGGCCGACGCCGACTTTTTTGTCTGCAAGGGAGTCAGGTGTCGGGAACTTGCCTGCGTCCTTCTTCTGGGTCAGCGCTTGAATCCCGGAGATTGTGTAGGGCTCGGAAAAGTCGTACTTCTTCTTGCGCTCTTCGGAGATGGTCACCTGATTGATCACCACATCAAGGCGTTTGGATTCCAGCGCCGCGAGGATGCCATCCCATTTGGTCGGTTGCAGTTTGGCTTTCACCCCCAGCTCTTTGGCGAGGGCTTGGGAGAACTCGACTTCAAAGCCGTTGAGGTCGCCTTTCTCGTCCACGAAGCTGAACGGCGGATACGTGCCTTCAAGGCCGACATTGATCGTGCCGCTGTCCTTGATTTTTTGCAGCTGGTCCCCGGCGACGGCTTGCCCGATCAGGCTGGAGCCGAGCACAAGGCTCAATGTGGAAAGAAGAAATGTCCGGCGGATGGCAGCAATGTTCATGACGAGCCCCTTATGGTGTTTTGAGCGACAGGCAAGAATCAGACCCAATGAACGCTACTGCGGCCTTGAAACTTAATCCAGTTATTTCAGGCGACTTTATTCCCTTAGTGAGCCTTCACAGGGCGTGGCTAATCCTGCACGCCGTGTGACTATAGGGGCTGCTGCATATGAATTAAAATAATTAAAAATAATTTATATATTTCTAATTGGAATATGGAGGCTGGCTGGAAAATCAGCCCGAAAAGGCGCCGGGATAAGCGAACAAGGCCGGCGCGCCGCCCGTGTGCAGGAAGATGATCGGACCCTCATTGAAGCGCTGGCGACCGATGCCGTCGAGCAGCCCAGACATGGCTTTGCCGGTGTACACAGGATCGAGCAACAGGCCTTCCTGGCTGGCGACCAGCTTGATTGTGGCCAGGGTGCCCGCGTTGGGTGCGCCGTAACCGGGTGCGAAATATTCATCCCACAGGTCGATCTTGAAGCTGCTCGGCAGATTGATGCCCAGTAACTCTGCAGTTCTCTGTGCCAGTCCTTCGACTTTCGGCCGCTGGGCTTCTTCGCTACGTGACACGGTAACGCCCACCACAGGCAACCGGGGCAACGCTTCGCTGAGTCCCAAGGCCAGGCCGCTTTGCGTGCCAGCACTGCCAGACGCGAGGACCACGGCGGCAAATGTCAGCCCGGTCTGCTCGATTTGTTCGGCCAACTCCAGCCCTGCGCGCACATACCCCAGCGCGCCCAACGCGTTGGAGCCACCAATCGGCACCGAATAAGGCTTTTTGCCGCCAGCCCGCAGACGGGCGGCGAGGGCATGCAGTTGCTCATCGGCGTTATCCAGGTTCTCGACCAGCTCGACCTTGGCGTCGAACAGGTCCAGTAACAGGCGGTTGCCATTGCTCAAGTAGCTGGTGTCGGTGCTGGCGATGGGGTTTTCCAGCAGCGCGACGCAACCCAGGCCCAGACGTGCAGCCAGCGCGGCCGTCTGGCGCACGTGGTTGGACTGGATTCCTCCGGCGGTAATCAACGTGTCGGCACCTTGGGCCAACGCGTCGGCAGCCAGGTATTCGAGCTTGCGCACCTTGTTGCCGCCCAGTGCCAGTGTGGTGGTGTCATCGCGTTTGACATAAATATCCCGGCCGGTCCAGGCAGACAGACGCTCCAGTTTTTCCAGTGGAGTGGGGGCGCCGAGCAATTTCAGGCGGTTAAAACGAGCGAGCTGTTGTTTGATCATGGTGGTCAATTGGCCGGGAAGTGAGTCGATGGACTATAGGCAACCGACTGAGCCCTGTGCAACATTTGCAGGAATGGACGGTGTTCGGCAAAGGCCCTACGGAAATTGTTAATTTTTCGTCGCAAAAGTTTGCCGTAGAGTGGGAGCATCAGCGGCCGTTATCGTGCGACCGTGAACGTGGCTCTTTTACCTTGAATGCAGAAGGAGTGGTGAGCGTGAGCGATATTCCAGAGGCATCGGCCGACAGCCGTACCGATAACTGGCAGTTGCAGCAAATCGTCAACCAATTGCGTGCGGCGCGTGATGACTGGCGCACGCGTAATGGGCGTGTGAGTGGTGAGCATGGCGGTCGTGAGCTGCCCTCACGAGCGGCCATGCGCGACATTCTCGAAGCACTGTGTGGGGCGTTGTTCCCGATGCGCCTGGGGCCGGTGGACTTGCGCGAAGAGAGCGAGGACTTCTACGTCGGCCATACCCTCGACGTGTCCCTCAATGCGTTGTTGGCGCAGGCTCGCCTGGAACTGCGCTATGTGGCGCGTCAACATGGCAAGAACGTCGCCGCTGCCGACACGCACGCGGTGCAGCTGATTCAGGATTTCGCCAGCGCCTTGCCGGTGATTCGCCGTTTGCTGGACACCGACGTGCTGGCGGCCTACCACGGCGACCCGGCTGCGCGCAGCGTCGACGAAGTGTTGCTGTGCTATCCGGGCATTCTGGCGGTCATTCATCACCGCTTGGCGCACCACCTGTACCGCGCCGGCCTGCCGTTGCTGGCACGGATCAGTTCGGAGATTGCACACTCGGCCACCGGCATCGACATCCACCCCGGCGCGCAGATTGGCCAGAGCTTCTTTATCGATCACGGGACAGGTGTGGTCATCGGTGAAACCGCGATCATCGGCGAACGTGTGCGCATCTATCAGGCTGTGACTCTGGGCGCGAAACGCTTCCCGGCGGACGAAGACGGTCAATTGCAAAAAGGCCACGCCCGTCATCCGATAGTCGAAGACGACGTGGTGATCTATGCCGGTGCGACCATTCTTGGGCGCATCACCATCGGCGAAGGTTCGACCATTGGCGGCAACGTCTGGCTGACCCGCAGCGTACCGGCTGGCTGCAACCTGACCCAGGCTAACCTGTTGCAGCAGGATGATGGGTGTCAGAAGTAGGGCGCTGAGTCGCCTGACACCTCATTCTCATGAATGAATTCGTTCCCACAGAGATTGCTTTTCTGTGGGAACGATTAGTGCTCTCCATGCGTCACACCTCCATACCAAGCGAGCGACAACCCGCCTGCGATTAGTCCTCGCGGGGCCATTTATGTTTAACTTGACCGTTCGTTCAAGTTAAATTCGGTGGTTCGCTGCCCGCTCACAACAGGAGGCTTACCCCTTGAGTTCGTTTTTCCCGGTTACTTCCCTCTTCCATGAGGCGCAGTCCCTATGAGTGCGCCTACCCCGCAGGTCAGCAGCCAAGTTCGGATGAATCCGCCGGTTTTTTATTTTGCGGCGGGTTTCATTTTGCTGTTCGGGCTGCTGGTGATTGTCTTTCCGCAACGCTCCGGCGAGTGGTTACTGGCGGCGCAAAACTGGGCGGCCAACACGGTCGGCTGGTATTACATGCTGGCGATGACCCTGTATCTGGTCTTCGTGGTGGTCACCGCCTTGTCTGGCTACGGCAAGATCAAGCTCGGTGCCGACCACGACGAACCCGAGTTCAGTTATTTGTCCTGGGCCGGCATGTTGTTCGCTGCCGGGATCAGCATCACCCTGTTCTTTTTCTGCGTTTCCGAGCCGCTCACCCACATGCTGCAACCGCCACAGGGCGAGGGCGGTACCACCGAGTCGGCGCGACAGGCCATGCAGCTGCTGTTTCTGCATTGGGGTTTGCATGGTTGGGGTGTGTTCGCGTTTGTCGGCATGGCGTTGGCGTATTTCGCCTATCGGCATAACCTGCCGCTGGCCTTGCGCTCGGCGTTGTACCCGCTGATCGGCAAGCGCATCAACGGTCCTATTGGCTATGCGGTGGATGGTTTCGGCATCATCGCCACGGTGTTCGGGCTGGGCGCTGACATGGGCTTTGGCGTACTGCACCTTAATTCAGGCCTCGACTATCTGTTCGGTATGCCACATACCCAATGGATTCAGGTGGGGTTGATCACCCTGATGATGGGGGCGGCGATTCTGGTGGCCATCGCGGGCGTGGACAAGGGCGTGCGCGTCATGTCCGACATCAACATGTTGTTGGCCTGCGCGCTGCTGCTGTTCGTGTTGTTCGCCGGTCCCACCCAGCATCTACTGAACACGCTGGTGCAGAACATCGGTGATTACCTGGGCGCGCTGCCCACCAAGAGTTTCGATGTTTACGCCTACGATAAAACCGGCGACTGGCTGGGCAGCTGGACCGTGTTTTATTGGGCATGGTGGATCGCGTGGTCGCCCTTTGTCGGGCTGTTTATTGCGCGTATTTCCCGTGGCCGCACCATCCGTGAGTTCGTCTGCGGCGTGCTCTTGATTCCGCTGGGTTTCACCTTGGCCTGGATGTCGATTTTTGGTAACAGCGCCATTGACCAGGTACTCAATCACGGCATGGTCGCGCTCGGGCAGTCAGCCATCGACGACCCTTCGATGACCCTCTACCTGCTGCTGGAAAACTACCCGTGGAGCAAAACTGTCATTGCCGTGACGGTGTTCATCAGCTTTGTGTTCTTTGTCACCTCGGCGGATTCTGGCACCGTGGTGCTGTCGACCCTGTCCGCGCGTGGCGGGAGTGCAGACGAGGATGGACCGAAATGGCTGCGGGTGTTCTGGGGCGTAGCGACTGCCCTGATCACCAGCGGGTTGTTGTTTGCTGGCAGTATCGATTCGCTGAAATCGGCGGTGGTGCTGACGTCGTTGCCGTTCTCGCTGATTCTGTTGCTGATGATGTGGGGGCTGCACAAGGCTTTCTATCTGGAGTCGCAGCGGCAAATCGCCCAGCTGCATTCGCTGGCGCCGGTGTCCGGCTCGCGCCTTGGGCGTGGCGGGTGGCGACAGCGCTTGACCCAGGC
Organism: Pseudomonas sp. GG8; assembly: GCF_052976945.1. NCBI lineage: Bacteria > Pseudomonadati > Pseudomonadota > Gammaproteobacteria > Pseudomonadales > Pseudomonadaceae > Pseudomonas > Pseudomonas sp. GG8. The sequence goes on along the minus strand of NZ_JBRIIP010000001.1, from coordinate 4,944,458 downwards.
TGTGCACTTCCCGTCACGCGACGAGGTCTATCGTTTCCTTGAGCAGACGGTGCGTCCGGCCATCGAAGAGGTCACGGCGGTGTTCGTCGAGAAGGGCCTGAAGGTGGTGACCCAGCCCGATCCGAGCAACGACAGCGTCAGCCTGGAAGTCGGCCACGGCGACGAGCGTCCGTTCATCTATCACGTGATGATGCGCGGTTATTTCACGCCGACCTTTGCTCGCGCCGGCATGGGTTCGAAAGGCATGAACAATCGGCGTTACTACCGCGCCGAAGTTCACTTGAGTGAAGGCAGTCAGGATTACGATCTGGTCGGCTACACCAGGGAGCAGGTGATCAACGACATCCTTGACCAATACGAGCGGCACTTGCAGTTCCTGCATTTGGTGCGCTGATGCAAAAAAAAGCGCCTGAATGCCCCGATGATCGGGCTTCAGGCCAGCCCGCCGTTGGCGCGCAAAATCTGCCCGTTGACCCAGCCGGCATCCGGGCCGACGAGGAAGGAGACGACGTTGGCGATGTCTTCTGGCTGACCCAGGCGTTGCAACGGTGGCATCTTGGCGAACTGCTGGATCTGCTCTTCGCTTTTACCGTGCAGGAACAACTCAGTCGCAACGGGCCCAGGCGCGACGGCGTTGACGGTGATGTTGCGGCCGCGCAGTTCTTTGGCAAACACATGGGTGAAGGATTCGACGGCCGCCTTGGTGGCGTTGTAGATCGCGTAACCCGGCAGGTTCAGTGCCAGGGCGGTGCTGGAGAAATTGACGATACGACCGTCGTCATTCATCCGCGTAGCGGCTTCCCGCAGGGTGTTGAAGGTGCCACGCGTGTTGATCCCGAAGGTCTGTTCGAACAACTCGTCGCTGGTGTCGGCCAAGGGGGAGGGATTCATCACGCCTGCGTTATTGATCAGCACGTCGACACGGCCCAGTTGCTGTTCGGTCACGTCGAACAGAGTGCGCACGTCGGCCGCGTTCGATACGTCAGCCTTGATGGCAACAGCCTGGCCGCCGTTGGCGACGATCCGGGCGACCAAGGTGTCGGCTTCGGCAGCACTGTTGGCGTAGTTGACGGCGATGGCGAAACCGTCGGCAGCCAGACGCTTGGCGATTTCAGCGCCAATGCCGCGTGATGCGCCGGTAACCATAGCGACTTTGCGCGCGCGGGTGTGAGTGGCCTGATTCTGGGTAGTAGGGATCATGCTGCACCTCCTGACTGAATGTGTTTGTAGATTCACATGTTTATTCAGGGCGATAAATGGCCGTAAATTGCCTTTACTGTTCAATAAATCTCAACAATACAGTGCAGTACGGGGGCGTCTTGATTAGTCGGACTATTGGGGTGGGGCGCTTACGGGTATGCTCGGCCAGCTCGCCTGACCCCGTTGCAGCAATCGGTGTATTAAAAAAAGCAGGAACTGCGAGCTACGTTCAGGGGTCGCACCCATGCACCTTTAACGAGAGAGGATTCGATGACTTATATCGCTGCCGAAAACCGTTATGAATCCATTCCGTACCGCCGCGTCGGCCGTAGCGGCCTGGTTTTACCGGCCTTGTCCCTTGGGCTGTGGCACAACTTCGGCGACAGCACGCCGATGGACACTCAGCGTTCACTGCTGCGTACCGCCTTCGATCTGGGCATCAACCACTTCGATTTGGCCAACAACTATGGCCCGCCCTATGGCAGCGCCGAGATCAACTTCGGTCGTCTGCTGCGCGAAGACTTCAAGCATTACCGAGATGAGCTGATCATCTCCAGCAAAGCCGGTTGGGACATGTGGCCGGGGCCTTATGGTCAGGGCGGCGGCTCGCGCAAATACGTGCTGGCCAGCCTCGATCAGAGCTTGCAGCGCATGGGCCTCGATTACGTCGATATCTTTTATTCGCACCGTTTCGACCCGCTGACCCCGCTGGAAGAAACCGCCAGCGCCCTGGCCACCGCCGTGCAGCAAGGCAAGGCCCTGTACATCGGCATCTCGTCTTATTCCGGGTCGAAAACCCGCGAAATGGCGGCGTTGCTCAACGAATGGAAAGTGCCGCTGCTGATTCATCAACCGGCTTACAACCTGCTCAACCGCTGGGTCGAAAAAGACCTGTTGGACGCCACCGAAGAACTCGGCGCAGGAGTGATCGCCTTTACGGCACTGGCGCAAGGTTTGTTGACCGACAAATACCTGAATGGCGTGCCGAAGGATTCGCGGGTCAATCGCCCGGGCGGTGGGTCATTGCAGGCGTCGCACCTGTCCGAGAGCAACATCGCTCACGTGCGTGCCCTCAATGAAATCGCCCAGCGTCGTGGCCAGAGCCTGGCGCAAATGGCGCTGGCCTGGACCCTGCGTGATCCACGCGTGACCTCGGCGTTGATCGGCGCCAGTCACCCAGAGCAAATCATCGAAAACGTCGGGGCCTTGAAAAACCTGTCGTTCAGCAGCGAAGAGCTGGCCGAAATCGACCGCTTCGCAGTTGAAGGCGGGATCAATCTTTGGGAAAAACCGTCGACTGATCAGTAATTGACAGCGCTACTATAGGAGTCTGTGCCTGACGCATATTTTTAACTGTGGGAGACTTTACGACCAGGTTTGCCAAGGACGGCGCTCCACGATAAGGTTTCAGGACTTGTTGGGGTTTCACCAAGAGGTGTTGGCTTGTTTCTATCTTCGCTCTTACACGATGCATTCTTTATCGGCGCTTTGGTGGAAGGGGTGGGGCGAGGTCTCCCACGGTCTGTACTGTCTCATCAGTCAGAAGCGAACTGTTCGTCCCACCACCCCTTCAAGTCCTACCATACAAGCGAATGAATTCGCTCCCACATGGGTCCTTTAGTACACCAAATCTGTGGGAGCTGGCTTGCCTGCGAAGGGTTTGATGCGCTTTGTCAGACAGGCCGCTATAACGCAATCTCTGGTCTCTCACGCTCAAACGGGTAATACACCGGCCCGAGTTTCGCTCGCCACGCCACGGCCATGAACCTTGGCACCTCACTTCTCGGATTTGCGGGTAATTGCCCTGGATTGATCGGTGGCGTCCATTTAACGGTAAAGAATGGCGTGCTGCTGATCAGGCTCATGAGCGCCCCCTCTGCATGATAATCGGATCGGTCGAGGTTTCTGGTGTCACAGGCTGCACGCGCGGAATGTGCGGCGGCCGTTTCGTGTCAGGGCCGAATGTGGGGTCTGGCGGCACCGCATTATGGTATTCCGGAAATCGATCCTGAAAATCTATGGCAGCTTGAATGATCATCGCTTCGTTGAAGCGTGTTCCCCAGAATGCTGCAGTGATCGGCAATTGCGCGGGTAGACCGGTCCGCCCATATCCTATGGGAAATGTCAGCATGGGCCAACCTTGTAAGTTAGGCACGTTGTAGTGTGAACGTTGGTTCGGCAGCCTTTCGCTGCCATCAAAGCGCCTGCCGATGTGAGCACCCAATGGCATGACCAGCATAAAGTCCACGGCGTAATCATCAAGCGCCTGTTGGAGAAGCGCTTGCTCTCGTCGGCGCCGTTCCTCAGCTTCCGTTCTCATGGCAGAGGTGATGTAGCTCGCAGAGGTATTGGTCGCGGGGTGGTAATGCCCAAGTAACTCGGTCCGGTACTCGGCTGGCAGGTCCTGCGCAAATTCCGCAACCGACTGCCAGTGTCGACAGTCGAGTCCGTTACTCCAGAAAACTGCTTTGAATGGCGTGATGGGTTCTAGGTCCGGCAGTAACCCTAACTCGTGAGAGTGGGTGAAAGGTGCATTGTCGGGAATCTGTAGATCCAGGCCCGGGAATTCAACGACAGTGGCACCCAGGTCCCGTAGTTGCCCCTTAAAGCGATCGAACGCTAGCTTGTAGTCGGGGTCGTAGGTGTCGGCGGGAGGAACGGAGATGGAGTTCATCCAGTCCGTTTGAGGCACCCCAATGGTCAGCCCGCGCAGAGGCAAAAGGCCCTCTCTGGCGGTCGTTGGCAGCAGGTTTGGCGGGATCGGTGCCGACAGGGTATGGGGATCGTTGAGCTGATCGATCCCCGAGATGAGTGACAAAATCAGTGAGGCATCGCGAACCGACCGGCACATCGGACCTATCACATCAAGGCCGTTACTTGCGGGCATCAGACCGGCTACGGATACCAGCCCAAGAGATGGTTTGATCGCGCTGGCTCCGTTGCACGCTGCGGGGATGATCATCGAGCCGCCGGTTTCCTCGCCCAGCGACGCCGCGCAAAGGCGGGCCACTGGCGCGACCCCTGAGCCTTGGCTGGATCCGCCGGGTGCTCGCGCCGGGTCCCAGGCATTTCCAGCAAAAGTCCCCGTTGTATCGCCCGAGTAAGCCGAACACGTATTGTGCCCGACCAACACCGCACCTTGTGCCCGAAGCTTGGTCACACAGGTAGCATCCTGAAGCGCAATATTGCTGCTGAATGCCGCAGTGCCGTTTGTACTCTTTCGGTCTTGTATGCCGATTGAATCTTTCACTCCCATCGCAATACCACACAGTGGTGGTGCCGGGCCGCGTTCGTCGTTGGGATTGCTTAGCCATTCATCGGCCAGTCTGGCTTGTTCCTGGGCCTCTATCAGATCGATGCGCACGAAGGCGTTGTAGCCGCCGTTTTCATCATAGGTTTCGAAGGTGCCGTTGAATTGGCTGATTCTATTCAGGTAGGCGAGGAGCACTTGTTCTGCGGTCAACTTATTCGGATTGCCCTCGCGGAACAACGCAGCCATTTCGACGACTTCATAGTCGACGATTCGGTCGCGTTTTTTGATTGAGGAACCACGGGGGAGCGCTGCGAGAAGGCGGGCATTGAGTGCCTGCTCTTCGGGGGTAAATGCAAAAGTCGGTTTTTCCATGACGGCTATCTCCTTGATGACCTCAGGATCGAGGTCATTTTTGGAGCTAACCAGTGAAAGACAGATCTGTAAACCCTGTCAGAAATGACAGGTCATGGCAGCCGAATAGTCTGCGTAGGGGCAAACAATCGCATTTCCCTGTGCAGACAGGTCTTCCCGTGAGCGATCTGGAATCAACCAAGGCGCAAAAAGATCTTAGGCGTCGTCGCCTTCGTCTTCGTCGCCGTCGATTTTCATCCCCAATTCCTTGATCTTGCGCGTCAAGGTATTGCGGCCCCAGCCCAGCAACACGGCGGCATCGCGGCGGCGGCCAGCGGTGTGCTTGAGGGCGGTTTCGATCATGATCCGCTCGAACGTCGGAACCGCACTGTCGAGCAGACTGGACTGCCCGCGTGCCAGCGCCTGATCGGCCCATTGGCGCAGCGCATGTTCCCAGTTGGTAACCGGTGCGGCGTCATGCGGCAGGCTAAGCAGTTCTGGTGGCAGGTCGCTGATGTGCACCTCGCGACCTGAGGCCATGACGGTGATCCAGCGGCAGGTGTTTTCCAGCTGACGGACGTTGCCCGGCCATGGCAGGTGCTTGAGGTATTCCTCGGTTTCGGCTTTGAGCAGTTTCGGTTCGACCGACAACTCTTGCGCGGCACGGGCGAGGAAGTGCTTGGCTAGGGTCGGAATGTCTTCGCGACGGTCGGACATCCGTGGAATGTGGATGCGGATCACGTTGAGGCGGTGGAACAAGTCCTCACGGAATTTACCCGCTTGCACCAGGGTTTCCAGATTCTGGTGAGTCGCGGCGATGATGCGTACGTCGACCTTGACCGGGGTATGCCCACCGACACGGTAGAACTCGCCATCAGCCAGTACCCGCAGCAAGCGCGTCTGGGTATCTGCCGGCATATCGCCGATTTCATCAAGGAACAGCGTGCCGCCGTCCGCTTGTTCGAAACGGCCGCGACGCAGGTTGGCCGCGCCGGTAAAGGCGCCTTTTTCGTGGCCGAACAGCTCGGACTCCATCAAGTCCTTAGGAATCGCTGCCATGTTCAACGCAATGAACGGCGACGCGGCGCGCGGGCTGTGGCGGTGCAACGCATGGGCGACCAGTTCTTTACCGGTGCCGGACTCGCCGTTGATCAGCACGGTGATGTTGGAATGGCTCAGGCGCCCGATGGCGCGAAACACTTCCTGCATCGCCGGGGCTTCGCCGATGATTTCCGGGGTGCGGGTCAGGGCCGGCACGACCTGCATGCCGTGTTGTTCCTGGGCATGCTGATTGGCGCGTTTGACCAGAGACACGGCCTCATCGACGTCAAACGGCTTGGGCAGGTATTCGAACGCACCGCCTTGATATGACGCCACTGCGCTGTCGAGATCTGAATGCGCGGTCATGATGATGACCGGCAAGCGCGGATGCAGTTCGCGGATCCGGGCCAACAACTCCAGGCCACTGGCGCCCGGCATGCGAATGTCGGAAATGATCACATCAGGCTGCTGGCGGGCCAGGCGACTCATCACCCCGTCGGCGCTGTCGAAGCTTTGGGTGGTCATGCCTTCTTGTTGCAGGGCTTTTTCCAACACCCAGCGGATAGAACGGTCGTCATCGACGATCCATACAGTTTCACTACGGCTCATGTCGACGCGGCTCCTTGTTCTAGCGGCAGGAAGATCGAGAAGGTGGTGTGGCCAGGATGGCTGTCACACTCGATCAGTCCCTGATGCTGACTGATGATGTTCTGGGTAATCGCGAGGCCGAGCCCGGTGCCATCCGGGCGGCCGCTGACCATGGGGTAAAAAATGGTTTCCTGAAGCTCGGCCGGAACGCCCGGACCGTTGTCGATGATTTCAATCTTGCACACCAGACGGTGGCGGACGTGGCCGATGGTGAACTGGCGCAAGGCGCGGGTGCGCATGCTGATCCGGCCCAGGCGCAACTCGTTCTGACTGCTGATGGCCTGCATGGCGTTGCGCACGATATTGAGGACGGCCTGGATCATTTGCTCGCGGTCGATCAACACGTCTGGAATGCTCGGGTCGTAATCGCGCACCAAGGTGATGCAGCCTTGGCTTTCGGCGTCGACCAGGCTGCACACGCGCTCGAGCACTTCGTGCACGTTGGTCATTGCCAGCGAAGGCAGCTTGTTGGAACCCAGCATGCGGTCGACCAGATTACGCAGGCGGTCGGCCTCTTCGATGATGACGTTGGTGTAATCCTTGAGGCTCTCTTCAGGCAGCTCCCGGGCCAGCAGTTGGGCGGCACCACGAATCCCGCCGAGCGGGTTCTTGATTTCGTGGGCCAGGCCGCGCACCAGCATTTTGGTGGTTTCCTGCTTGGACAGCTGAGCCTCTTCCTTGGTAATCCGCAGCAAGCGATCACGTGGGTGGACCTCCAGCAGGAGCAGGGTTTCGCCTCCGCTGAGGATCGGGGTGACGGCGTAGTCGACGGTCAAGGTCTGCCCGGTCAACGCGGTGAGCATCGCTTCGCGCTTAGTGAACGGGTGAGCCTGTTCGACAGCCTGACGCAGCGAGCTCAGTGCTTCAGCCGATTCGGTGAACAGCTCGCTGATGAATTGTCCATGGCTGCGTTGGCCGCTGATGGCCAGCAGCATTTCCGCTGCTGGATTCATGTACTCAAGACGCAGGTTCGAGTTGAGTAAAATGGTGGCAGTGGTCAGGTTGTCGAGTAAAAGCCGGTGCAGCGCGTCACTGATAGTCATTACTTGTCGTTGACCTCTTTTGGCACATTGCAACCCCAGGCGGGCCCGGATCGCAGGCGCTGGTTGGTCTTCGCCAGCATGGGTTTAGCCGCTGATACGGTACTGATAGTACGAATCTGCAAAAACCAAACCAAGGCTCCGAAAAGAAGCGCCAAACCCGCAAAATCGGGCTTTTTTCGGACATTGGGTCGTTAGAGGCTGCTCTCCGCCAGGATTTTCGAACCAAAATGGGCGGCTTCGTCGATCACGCTGCAAGCTATCGCACCAATATAGTGCCTGACGCTGTTGAGTGGTCAGAAGAAAGGCAGGAGGCTGCTTTTTTTCTCCGCAGGCTTATCGGCAAGGGCGCATTCGGGGCGTACACCGTAATCCGCTTCCTTGCACGGCTGCGCCAGACGTTTTTGCGCCAGGGTGATGCGCAACATATGGAAGGGCTGGTTGGGTGTTCGCTCTACGATGCGATCCGTTTCATCCATAATCTCGACGGCCAGCTGGTGTGTCCCGCGATCAATGTTGATCAGTGGGAACACCGGACTGCGACCTGCTTGCCCGTAGGGTTGGCCGTCGACCAGCAAGCGATACGTGTGACCGTTCTGCAGGGCCGGGTCATTGCTGACGCTGACGATCAGTTCCCCCGTCATGCTGCGCACCGTTGCATCCGGTTCGGGCACCAGGATCCGCAGGAGTTGGTAGCGGAATATGGGCGCGGGTTTTGTGGGGGCGTGGGCCTTCTGCACGACGTGCTTGCGTGGCTGGGAGCTCATATTGCTGGGCGGGATCTCGACGCGATGCGCGTTGCCAGGGTGCGCCTGGTCAGTGAACACCCGGTTGCCTTGCGGATCGACGTAGGTATAGACGTCGGCAACCGCTGGTAATGCGAACAAAATCAGGCATAGCAGCAACAGGCTGCGCACGGGGTTTGATCGGGAAGGCATCTTAAGGTTTACCGAGATGGACGCGCTGCACGCTGATCGTGACGGTCGGGCTTTGCTGGATGATCTGTTGGTCGTTTATCACGCGGACCGCGAGGCTGTGCTCCCCCCGGTCAAGGTTCACTACCTGGAGCCTCGGGACGTTGCTGGGTTGTCCGTAAGCGTTACCGTCGAGCACCAGTTGCAAGAGATGCCCGGGTTGCAGGCGTGGTTGCAGCTGGACGCCAATCGTGAATGTTCCGTTGTTGGCGCGCAGCGCTTCATCGGTCGGCAGGTCACTCAGCGTCAGCACGCCATAGGCGTCGGATGACTGACCCTGATTGGCGCTGGAGGGCGCGTTGTTTTGCTGAGCGGCAGGCTTCTTGGTATCGACACTGTTCAGTGGCGGCAACTGCACGGTTTCGCTTGGTGTGCCGTTGGGTGGTTGATTGCTGTAGGCGGGATTGCCATTGGCGTCGGTGTATTTATAAATCTGCGCCGCAGCGGGCAAGGCGATCGACAGCAGCAGAAATATAAGGCTTCGATGCATGGAATCGTCCAATGGCAATAGCACGGGTTTTAGTTGGTAGGCTCTACCGATATCGGCATACCGGGGGTGCCAGCATAGAACACAATGAGTTCGGTGGGGCTATTGCCACTGAGGCCGCGGTGAACAATGTTATTCATTTCAGGTAAAACCTGTCCGGCTGTCAATGTTACGGTTTTATCGCTATCCCGTGCCTGAACGATCAACTCGCCCGAGACTACATAACCGGCCGCCGGCATTGGGTGGGAATGCCAATCGAAGCTGCTGCCGGGTGCCATGGTTACTTTTCGAACAGTCAGTTCTGGCTGTCCTTGTGGGTATGCAACATAGGGCGTGCCGTCCCAGGACGATGAGCTCTGCAAAAGGATCTTTGAATCAATGGCTGGCTTCATCTGGGCGTTGGCCGTACCGATGAGAGTCAAGAGGCTTAGGGAGAGCAGGGCTTGTTTGATCATATTCAACTTCCTCGGTCTGCCAGGGCGAAACGCCCTGAGCGCAGCCGAGTAAACGTCATGATCAGGGGCACAAACCAGCCTTCAAGAATTGCAGAAAATGTCGGAAATACGAAGTCATGTAATGGAGGCTCAGCGTCGTATTTTCATGCTAAAGCGGGTTCTCCAGACCTGAGGGGCTAGCTGTTAGCAATCTTGTCAGCGGGGCTGCTGGGTGATGATACAAAGCTCCCCGACTGCACGTCCCAGTGCGATGTCATGGATGGCGTCGTTTGCCTGAAGCTGTCGTTGCTGGTTCAGCCAGGTCGGGCATTGTGGATCGTGCCGGTAGGGCGTGAAGGCTGCGAAGTTTTGCAGCAATCGAATTTGCAGTCGGTCGAGCTGTGGGCGGACTTGATTGACCAGGTCCGGTCTCGCTGTATTCGGCGCCTTGCCTGCCGCGTGCCAATTGGCCAGTAGCGTGTACTGCACCAGCTTGTTCGCCTCGATTTGCGCCGCCAGGAATTGACTGACTTCTTCGGGATTGAGCTTGTAGGCCGGGGCCAGCTTTGCCGCGTTGGCGATGACCTGTTGTTCGCGCAGGCTGTCCTGGATCGGTTTTCCGCTGTCCCATTTGGTGAGTGCGACCTGATCGGCGATGCTCAAGCGTTCACTGACGGTCTGGATCAAGGGCGCCAGCGAGTCGGGTGGTTGAGAGGGTGTGGGCGTATTGGCGCAGGCGCTTATGCTGACTATGGCCGCACATAGAAGAGACAAATGCGGCAGTCGATGTGAATTCGACATGGGTAGACCTCTGGCTGATTCGGCGACCTGATAAAGCCAGAGAGTTAACGCCACAGGTTGTGCTCAAAGCCAGAAACCAATTGTTAAAAAATATCAGGCATAAAAAAGGCCCCCCGAAGGAGGCCTCTATTACGTCGATGCGGCTGACGTAACTGGATTAGCAGCTGTAGTACAGCTCGTATTCCAGTGGGTGTACGAAGGTGCGTACTTTGATTTCTTCTTCGCTTTTCAGAGCGATGTAAGCGTCGATGAAGTCATCGCTGAATACGCCGCCTTTGGTCAGGAACGCACGACCTTTGTCCAGCTCTTCCAGGGCTTCTTTCAAGCTGCCGCAAACTTGTGGGATCTCTTTCGCCTCTTCAGGCGGCAGGTCGTACAGGTTTTTGTCAGCAGCGTCGCCTGGGTGGATTTTGTTCTGGATGCCGTCCAGGCCAGCCATCAACAGTGCAGCGAAGCCCAGGTACGGGTTAGCTGCTGGATCCGGGAAGCGAGCTTCGATACGGCGAGCTTTAGGGCTGGACACGTAAGGAATACGGATCGACGCGGAACGGTTGCGAGCCGAGTAGGCGAGCATTACCGGTGCTTCGAAACCTGGGACCAGACGCTTGTAGGAGTTGGTCGACGGGTTGGTGAAGCCGTTCAGTGCTTTACCGTGCTTGATGATGCCGCCGATGAAGAACAGGGCGGTATCGGACAGGCCGGCATAGCCTTCGCCTGCGAAGGTGTTCTTGCCATCTTTGGAGATGGACATGTGTACGTGCATACCTGAACCGTTGTCGCCATACAGAGGCTTAGGCATGAAGGTAGCGGTACGGCCGTAGGCATCGGCTACGTTGTGTACGCAGTATTTCAGGGTCTGAACTTCATCAGCCTTGGCAACCAGGGTGTTGAATTTCACGCCGATTTCGTTCTGACCGGCAGTCGCCACTTCGTGGTGGTGAACTTCGATGACCAGGCCCATTTCTTCCATGGCATTACACATGGAGGTACGGATTTCGTGGTCGTGGTCGAACGGTGGAACCGGGAAGTAGCCGCCTTTGATACCTGGACGGTGGCCACGGTTGCCGCCTTCCACGTCCTGGTCAGACATCCAGGAGCCTTGTTCGGAGAAGATCTTGAACATGGAACCGGAGATGTCGGACTTGAACTTCACTTCGTCGAAGATGAAGAATTCTGGTTCCGGGCCAACGAAAACAGTGTCGCCGATACCCGTGGACTTCAGGTATTCCTCAGCGCGACGGGCAATGGCGCGTGGGTCGCGGTCATAGCCTTGCATGGTCGAAGGTTCGATGATGTCGCAAACCAGGATGATGGTTGGCTCTTCGGTGAACGGGTCGAGCACGGCAGTGCTGTCGTCAGGCATAAGGATCATGTCGGACGCTTCGATGCCTTTCCAGCCCGCAATGGAGGAACCGTCGAACATTTTGCCGATTTCAAAGAAATCTTCATCCAGCGCATCGCGAGCCGGCATGGTCACGTGGTGCTGAGTGCCTTTGGTATCAGTGAAGCGCAGATCAATCCATTTAACGTCATGATCTTTGATGAGTTGAACCGACTTCGACATGGTGTCCTCCGGGTGGCTTCGGGCCACTTTAGTGGTTTGGCCCTTAGAATTGGGTGATGCCGGCGCGAATACTCTGCCAAGGCAACCTGCCTCACAAGGGAGCAAATTGCATGCCAGTGCCCCGACTTGGGTTTTTCGCGCCAAACGCAGGCATTGCGGGCATTAAAGCTGATAAATCGAAAATTTGATGCACTGATATGATGCGGATTGATGAGAGAGCGGTCTTTTTTGGTGCGTGCAATATTGGCTGTACGATAACTGGTTAAACCTTGAGCAATTTCCGCTATAATCCTGCCCCCTATTTTTCGGCTGGCACCTCGCGCGTTTTTTACATGAAACTAATCGTAAAAGTCTTCCCCGAAATCACTATCAAAAGCCGGCCGGTGCGTAAGCGTTTCATCCGCCAGTTGGCCAAAAACATCCGTACCGTGCTCCGTGATCTGGACCCGGCATTGGTGGTGGGAGGCGTGTGGGACAATCTTGAGGTCGAAACCAGGGTTAGCGAGCCGAAAGCCTTGCAGGAGATGATTGAGCGCCTGAGTTGCATGCCGGGCATCGCACATTTTTTGCAGGTCAATGAATACCCGCTAGGCGATATGGACGACATCGTCGCCAAGTGTAAAGAACACGTCGGCGCATCGTTGGCCGGCAAAATGTTTTCAGTGCGCTGCAAGCGTGCCGGCAAACACAGTTTCAGCTCCATGGATGTCGAGAAATACGTCGGTAGCCAGCTTCGCCAGCAGTGCGGCGCTGCCGGAATTTCCCTGAAAGCACCCGAAATCGAAGTGCGCATGGAAATTCGCGACCAACGGTTGTTTGTGATTCACGGTCAGCACAACAGCATCGGCGGTTATCCGCTGGGTGCGCTCGAGCAGACACTGGTGCTGATGTCCGGCGGTTTCGATTCCACGGTCGCGGCCTACCAGATCATGCGCCGTGGGCTGATGAGCCACTTCTGCTTCTTCAATCTCGGTGGTCGCGCCCACGAATTAGGGGTGATGGAAGTCGCCCATTTCTTGTGGAAGAAGTACGGTAGCTCGCAACGCGTGCTATTTGTCAGCGTCCCGTTTGAAGAAGTACTGGGAGAAATTCTCGGTAAAGTCGATAACAGTCATATGGGCGTGGTGTTGAAGCGTATGATGTTGCGCGCAGCGACCCGTATCGCTGATCGGCTCGAGATTGATGTGCTGGTAACAGGCGAGGCGATCTCTCAGGTCTCCAGCCAGACCCTGCCCAATCTGTCGCTGATCGATTCGGTCACGGAAAAGCTGGTTTTGCGTCCACTGATCGCCAGCCACAAGCAAGACATCATCGATCAGGCTTACGATATAGGCACTGCCGATTTCGCCAAGCACATGCCCGAGTATTGTGGGGTGATTTCGGTCAACCCCAAGACCCACGCCAAGCGCAACCGCGTGGAGTATGAAGAACAGCAGTTTGATATGGCGGTGCTCGAGCGTGCGCTTGAGCAAGCCAGGTTGGTGCCGATCGATCGCGTTATCGACGAATTGGGCCAGGACATTGAAATCGAGGAAGTCAGTGAAGCACTGGCCGGTCAGGTCATCGTCGACATCCGTCATCCGGATGCTCAGCATGACGAACCGCTGGAGTTGCCTGGCATTGAAATACAGACGCTGCCGTTCTATGCATTGAACAGCCGCTTCAAGGAACTGGATGAGACTCGCCAGTACCTGTTGTATTGCGACAAAGGCGTGATGAGTCGCCTGCATGCCCACCATTTGCTCAGTGAGGGGCATGCCAATGTGCGCGTTTATCGACCGAGCTAAGTGCCCGGGGCTGTTTGCCTGTGGCTTGCGTCACCGGCCCCCCGACGCCAGTCGTCAAGCCGTCATGGCTTTCGCCGACTCTACTGTTAATAGCTGCCTACAATAGGCAGCTGACCGAATCCTCTGATCGAGATACACAAGTGATCGAAAATCTACGTAACATCGCCATCATTGCTCACGTTGACCATGGTAAAACCACCCTGGTAGACAAACTCTTGCGTCAATCCGGCACCCTGGAGCGCAACGAGCTCAACGACGAGCGCGTGATGGACTCCAACGACCAGGAAAAAGAGCGCGGTATTACCATCCTGGCTAAAAACACCGCTATCAACTGGAACGGCTACCACATCAACATCGTGGATACCCCGGGCCACGCCGACTTCGGCGGCGAAGTAGAACGCGTAATGTCGATGGTTGACTCCGTTCTGCTGCTGGTTGACGCTCAAGACGGCCCTATGCCGCAAACCCGTTTCGTGACCAAGAAGGCTTTCGAAGCCGGCCTGCGTCCGATCGTGGTAATCAACAAGGTTGACCGTCCGGGCGCACGTCCGGACTGGGTTCTGGACCAGATTTTCGACCTGTTCGACAACCTGGGTGCTACCGAAGAACAACTGGACTTCCAGGTTATCTACGCTTCGGCCCTGAACGGTATTGCCGGTCTGGAACATACCGACATGGCTGAAGACATGACCCCGCTGTACCAGGCCATCGTCGACCACGTCCCGGCTCCACAAGTTGACCGTGACGGCCCGTTCCAGATGCAAATCTCGGCACTGGACTACAACAGCTTCCTGGGTGTTATCGGCGTTGGCCGTATCGCTCGTGGTCGCGTCAAGCCGAACACTCAAGTTGTGGCTATCGACATTGACGGCAAGCGCCGTAACGGTCGTATCCTGAAGTTGATGGGTCACCACGGTCTGCACCGTATCGACGTTGAAGAAGCAGCTGCCGGCGACATCGTCTGCATCAGCGGCTTCGACCAGCTGTTCATCTCCGACACTCTGTGCGACCCACTGAACGTCGAAGCGATGAAGCCGCTGACCGTTGACGAACCAACCGTTTCCATGACTTTCCAGGTAAACGACTCGCCTTTCTGCGGTAAAGAAGGCAAGTTCGTCACCAGCCGTAACATCAAGGAACGTCTGGACAAAGAATTGCTGTTCAACGTTGCACTGCGCGTTGAAGAAGGCGACTCGGCTGACAAGTTCAAAGTGTCCGGCCGTGGTGAGCTGCACCTCTCGGTACTGATCGAAACCATGCGTCGCGAAGGCTTCGAAATGGGCGTTGGTCGTCCAGAAGTGATCATCCGTATGGTTGACGGCGTTAAGCACGAACCGTACGAAAACGTCACCATCGACCTGCCGGAAATTGCGCAAGGCGCGATCATGGAGCAAATCGGTATCCGTAAAGGCGACCTGACCAACATGGTTCCGGATGGCAAAGGGCGTGTTCGCCTTGAGTACAACATCCCGGCACGTGGCTTGATCGGTTTCCGTAACGAATTCCTGACCCTGACATCCGGTGCCGGCATCCTGACCAGCATCTTCGACCGTTACGACGTAATGAAGTCCGGCGACATGTCCGGTCGTCAGAACGGCGTACTGGTTTCGGTTGCTACCGGTAAGGCTTTGACCTACTCGCTGGAAACTCTGCAGGCGCGTGGCAAGCTGTTCCTGGGTCACGGTGAAGACGTGTACGAAGGTCAAATCGTCGGCATCAACAGCCGTGACAACGACCTGGGCGTTAACCCAACCAAAGGCAAGAAGCTCGATAACATGCGTGCTTCCGGTAAAGACGAAACCATCGCTTTGGTTCCGCCTATCCGTTTCACTTTGGAACAAGCGCTGGAATTCGTTCAAGAAGACGAACTCTGCGAAGTAACGCCGAAGTCGATCCGCCTGCGTAAGAAAATCCTTGGTGAAAGCGAGCGCACCCGCTCTGCCAAGAAAAACGGCAACTGATTCATTAGTTAGCTGTTAAAAAAACGCCCCCGACCGCAAGGTCGGGGGCGTTTTTGTTTGTCTGGAAAATGTCAGAAACGCTGTAAGAGTGGTGCGTCAAGTTTGACTGGGTTGGTCCACTCGAGCGCTAATTAGACGGTATATGACAGACACGGCTCCCCAGCGGGCAGGCGACCGGTGTTGATCAGAAGGTTGGTTTAGCGGACTTTAAAGCAGCGCTGGCTGCGTGGGGAGTGCAGCCAGCGGCAGATATAGCGACACGTGCGATCACTCAGCGGCGATCATGATCATCCCAATGTTTGCGATGACCATAGGCATGACCACGACCGCGATGGTCGCCGCGGTAATCACGACGATCATCGCGACCACGGTAGCGGCGGTCTCCACGACCATCGTCGCGGCTTTCGTTGCCCATGTAGTTACCCAGGGCGCCACCTGCACCGCCACCGGCTGCTGCGCCGATCAGGCTGCCGGTAGTGCCGCCGACGCTGCGGCCAAGCACGTTGCCGCCCGCTGCGCCCAAGCCGCCACCAATAGCGGCTTCACCACGGTTGCGACGGTCTGCGCCCACTGCGCCACCTGCCGCACCGCCTAGACCAGCGCCAATCGCTGAACCTGTGCTGCCGCCCAATTGTTGGCCGACAACGGAACCGAGTACCCCACCCAATGCACCGCCCACGCCGGCTTCAGCGGTGCCGCCAGCTGAGGCAAAACCACTGGCCAGGGAGAGAGACAACAACAGAATCGAGGAATACTTCATGTATGGAACCTCATAGGGATGACGGCGCGATCCTGAGGCCATGTCAGTATTGCTACAATCTAAATCCGACGAGTAACACGTATTATAAGAAAACACTAACATGCTGTTTTTTAACGGGAACTTTAGTTGTAAATAGCACTCTGAGCTTACTTGGCATACATGCCGTTAGTCGCTGTATGCCATTGTTCCTTGTCAGTTTACATAATCCGTCCGTCGTCACTTGCTGTTTCCAGGCGGATAGCGATGAACTTTGACGTTGGTGTATGGCTGCCGTCACCCACGCTTTCGAGTGGCACTAACGGGTTCACTTCCGGGTAATAAGCGGCTGCTTGTCCGGCGGGAATATCGAATGCCAGCAGGGTGAAGCCTTTTACGCGGCGCTCGCGACCATCGTCCCAGATCGACACCAGGTCCGCCTTCTGCCCCGGCTTGAAGCCCAGGCGGATAATGTCTGCTTCGTTGACGAACAACACATCCCGCTGACCTTTGACCCCGCGATAACGGTCGTCCAGCCCATAAATAGTGGTGTTGTACTGATCGTGCGAGCGCATGGACTGCATGATCAGGTCGGGAGTCTGGCCGGTAGAGCGTACGTTCTCATGCACCAGGTCCAGCGGCAGGACGTTGGCCTTGAAGTTGGCTCGGGCGGTGGGTGTGTTCCAGCGGCGTTTACTGGCTGCATTGCCGAGATAGAAGCCCCCCGGATTTTTCAGGCGCTCATTGAAGTCCTTGAAACCGGGGATGGTGTCAGCAATCAGGTCGCGAATACGGCTGTAATCCGCAGTCAGCCACAACCAGTCCACGGGTTGCGTGCCCAGGGTCGCGGCAGCGATACCGGCGATGATTGCCGGCTCCGAACGCATCTGTCTGGACAGGGGCTGCAGTTGGCCATTGGACGCATGAACCATGCTGAACGAGTCTTCCACCGTCACCGCTTGTGGGCCTTCGGACTGGATATCAATATCGGTCCGGCCGAAGCATGGCAGGATCAGTGCGTGTGCGCCGTGAGTCAGGTGGCTGCGGTTGAGCTTGGTGCTGATCTGCACCGTCAGGTCGCAGTTGTTCAAGGCTTCAACGGTGCGTGTGCTGTCTGGTGTGGCTTGGGCGAAGTTGCCACCCAGGCCGATAAAGACCCTTGATTTGCCCGCGAGCATTGAGTGGATAGCTTCCACCACGTTATGACCCGATGCGCGTGGGGCTTTGAACTGGAAGCGTTTTTCCAGCGCATCAAGGAATAACGCAGGTGGGCGCTCATTGATGCCCATGGTCCGGTCGCCCTGCACGTTACTGTGACCACGCACTGGGCACAGGCCTGCGCCGGGCTTGCCGATGTTGCCGCGCAGGAGCATCAGGTTGGCAATTTCCTGAATGGTCGGCACCGAATGGCGATGCTGAGTGATGCCCATCGCCCAGCACATGATGACTTTCTGACCTTTGCAGTACATCTTCGCCGCGTGCTCGATATCGGCAAGGGGCAAGCCGGACTGCTCAATGATCTCTTCCCACGAGGTGTCATCGACGGTCGCCAGGTAATCAAGCACGCCGTCGGTGTGTTCGTTTAGGAAGGCGTGATCGAAGACCGACGGTGCGTTGTTGGCCTGAGCCTCGCGTTCCCATTGCAACAGGTACTTGGCCATGCCGCGCAACAGCGCCATGTCGCCACCCAATGCCGGGCGGAAGTACGCAGTGTTGGTCGGCTCCGAGCCGTTGGTGAGCATTTCCAGCGGGTGCTGCGGATGCTGGAAGCGTTCCAGGCCGCGTTCTTTGAGCGGGTTGACGCACACCACTTGCGCGCCGCGTTTGACGGCTTCACGCAGCGGTTCGAGCATGCGCGGGTGGTTGGTGCCGGGGTTTTGGCCGAGAACGAAAATCGCATCGGCGTGTTCGAAGTCATCGAAGGTTACCGTGCCTTTACCGACGCCAACGCTTTGCGCCAGGGCGACACCGCTGGCCTCGTGGCACATGTTCGAGCAGTCGGGGAAATTGTTGGTGCCGTAGGCGCGTACGAACAGCTGATACAGGTAGGCGGCTTCATTGCTTGCCCGGCCCGAGGTATAGAACTCGGCCATGTTTGGGCTTGGCAGGTTACGCAGATGCTTGCCAATCAGGGCGAACGCGTCGTCCCAACTGATTGGCGTGTAACGATCGGTTTCAGCGTTGTAGCTCATCGGCTCGGTCAGGCGACCCTGGTACTCGAGCCAGTAGTCGCTTTGCTCACGCAGGGCGCTGACGCTGTAGCGGGCGAAGAACGAGGCATCGACACGGCGCTTGGTGGCTTCCCAGTTGACCGCCTTGGCGCCGTTCTCGCAGAACTTCACGATGCCGCTTTCCGGCGAATCGCCCCACGCGCAGCCTGGGCAGTCGAAGCCGCCGTTCTGGTTAGTCTTGAGCATCATGCGCAGGTTCTTCAGTGCGTTATCACTGCTCAGCCAAGCCTGCGTCACACTGACCAGTGCGCCCCAGCCGCCCGCCGCGCCTCTGTACGGTTTGTAGCGGGGCGTCGGGGTTTTGTCGGCTTGGTGACGAATGCTCACGCTTGATTCTCCATCGCAGGGCTATAGACCCGCGGCGCACTGTGTTGCGGCAGGTGGATTAAATTGAGGTTGTGTCGGCGTGCCCATTGCAGGGCCAGGCCGGTGGGCGAGGACAGGCTGACCAGCGTCTGAATGCGGGCGCGCAGTACTTTCTGGATCAGTTCCAGGCTGCAACGGCTGGTGACGATGGCAATCCCGCCAGTCAATGGAATGTTCTGGCGGATCAACGCACCGATCAGTTTGTCGAGGGCGTTATGCCGGCCGATGTCTTCGCGGCCCAGCAGCAGCTCTCCCGTGCTGTCCATGAACAGCGCGGCATGTACCGCGCCGCAATGCTGGCCCAGTGGCTGGAATGCGCTGATGCGTTGGCGCAGCCCTTCCAGCCAGATCGCAGGCGGCAATGGCGCGCCCGGCAATACATCGAGTTCGGGTAACGCTTGCTCGACCGCTTCCACACCGCACAGGCCACAGCCACTGGTCCCGGCCAGTTGGCGACGCTGCTGTTTGAGGTTCCAGAAGGCGCGGCTGGCGATCTCCACCTGTGCGTGCTGCGCAGAACCCGAGCCGCTGAGCTTCAGGTCGTAGATTTCGTCGGGAGAGGCAATGATGCCGCTGCCCAGGCTGAAGCCGACGATGAAGTCTTCGAGATCGGTCGGGCTGACCAGCATCACCGCTTGGCTGATGCCATTGTAGGCAATGGCCAGCGCCACCTCTTCGGCCAGCGCCGTGCTCCCCGAGGCTTCACGTTCAAGGTTTGAGTAGCTGTAGGCGTGGCTTGCGGCGGACGCGGGCGCCGTGCTGACCGTGCGCTTGGCGGGCATGGGATCGTACCGGCAGGTTATTTGCCTTTAGCCTAGGCCTGTCGTCGGATAACGTCTAATCGCTAGTGCTGATGCCTTGATAGATGACGTCGATCAAGATGCCTCGATGATTTTCTGGTAGGCCGCGAAGCATGCTTCGGCCAGGGCAGAGCGCGGCGCGCTACGACGCATGATCAAACCCAGCCGGGCCAGGGTCTTGGCCTCCGCGATAGGGTGCAGGCGCAGGTGCTCGGTCAGGGTCTCCAGACCGCCATCAAGTGGCATGATCGCGCAACAGAAACCGCCATGCACCGCTTGCAGCAACTGATGGACCGCGTCGGTTTGCAACAAGGGCAGGGGGTTCAGGCCCCGACTGTGGAAATTGTGGTCGATGGATTGACGAAAGTGCATGCCGCTGGTCAGTAGGCCGAGGGGCAGCTCGATCAGGCTTTCCCAGCTGAGTGGATCTTCACCGAAGCTGAAGTGACGGTGATCGTAAAGCAGGCCCATGCGTGTTTTTGCCAGTGCCAGAGAATCAAAGCGCTCACCGTCGAGCCGGTCCAGATACGACACGCCCAGATCCAGCTGATTGCTCGCCAACTGCTCCAGAATCTGCTCGGAGCTGAGCGCCGACAGTTCGAAGCGCAGGTTGGGGTGCAACTGATGCAGGCGTTGCATCAGTGGCAGTGGATCGAAACTCGACAGCGGCACCACGCCCAGGCGCAACGTACCGACCAGATGCCCCCGGCACGCTGCCGCTTCGGCGTACAAGCCGTCATAGGCGGCGAGTACCGTCCGCGCCCAGGCCAATACCCGTTCACCCGGCGCGGTAAAACTTTCGAAGCGCTGACCACGATTGACCAGCGGCAACTCCAGCTCTTCTTCCAGGCTGCGCAGGCGCATCGACAGGGTCGGCTGGGTAATGTGGCAGCGCGCCGCCGCTTGGCCGAAGTGCCGGGTCTCGTCGAGGGCGATGAGGAATTTAAGCTGTTTGATGTCCATCTTCGCTCCGGGGCGTTATGCAGGCAGTTCGTCCTGTAGCTGGCTTGCCTGCGATCAGGTTGATGCGGTGTGTCAGGTAAAACGCCATCGTGGGCAAGCCCGCTCCTACAGTGTCCGCGCAGCTAAAGCCCCGCAATCAACGTCCGATAATCCGCTACCGCGGCAAACTCTTCGGTGTTCTTCGGGCCCTTGCGGCTGTCGGGTTCGCTGACGGCCAGCAGATGGGCGATTCCGAATGTTCGGGCGCTGCGCAGGATCGGCAGGGTGTCATCGATGAACAGGCTGCGACCTGGCTCGAAGGCGATGTCGGCGTGCAACGCATCCCAGAACTGCGCGTTCTCTTTGGCGAACCCGTAGTCGTGGGAGCTGATCATGCGTTCGAAGTAGGGCGCCAGTTGCACCCGCTCCATCTTTAATGACAGCGAGTCGCGGTGGGCGTTGGTGATCATGATCACGCGTTTGCCGGCCTGCTTGATTGCCATCAAAAACGTTTCGGCATCCGGACGCAGGGAGATCAGGTGCGCAGTTTCCAGTTTCAGCTCGCGCAGCGGTAGCTTCAGCTCGGCGCTCCAGAAGTCCAGGCAGTACCAGTTGAGCGTGCCGGCATTCTTTTCGAACAGCGGGGCCATTTCCAGTTCGGCCATGGCCCGGCTGACCCCGTGCAGTTCGGCGTAGCGCTGTGGCAGGTGCTCCATCCAGAAATGGTTGTCGTAATGCAAGTCGAGCAGGGTGCCGTCCATATCGAGCAGAACGGTATCAATGTCGCGCCAGGGTAAAGAAGGCATTCAGGTCTCTCGGGCGGTGAATGAGCCACGTCAGCATATCCGACACAGACAATCGGGAAAGCCACGGTATAGTACTCCGTCCACGCCAAGGAGCTTGCCATGCGACAGAAACCCACCATCCTCGCCCGCGAAATCGTCGCCAGTAGCCATCTGTTCCGTGTCGAAGCGTTGCAGTTACGTTTTGCCAACGGCGTCGAGCGCACGTACGAGCGTCTGGTGAGTAGAGGCGTTGGTTATGGCGCAGTGATGATCGTCGCGATGCTCGATGCCGACCACGCGGTATTGATCGAGGAGTACTGCGGGGGGACCGACGAGTACGAGTTGTCTTTGCCCAAGGGCCTGATCGAACCGGGCGAAGACATCCTGGCCGCTGCCAATCGTGAGCTTAAGGAGGAAGCCGGGTTTGGCGCTCATCAGCTTGAGCATTTGACCGAGCTGTCCCTGTCGCCCGGTTACATGAGCCAGAAGATTCAGGTGGTGTTGGCCACTGATTTGTATGAAGAGAGCCTGCCGGGCGACGAGCCAGAGCCGATGCGCGTCGACAAGGTCAATCTGCGTGAACTGTCCAGCCTGATTCAACACCCACAGTTCAGCGAGGGCCGTGCCTTGGCGGCGCTGTATCTGGTCCGCGACTTATTGACCCAGCGTGGAGTATTCGAGCCATGACCCAAGCGTTCGCTCATCTGCCGCATCCGTTGTTGGCGCCCGTGATTGAGCTGGCCAGACGTGCAGGCGAAGTGATCCTGCCGTATTGGCGCGCAAATGTGTCCGTCGTCACCAAGACCGATGCGTCGCCCGTCACCGCCGCGGATATAGCGGCGCATCATCTATTGGTCGCGGGTTTGCAGGCGCTGGCGCCTGATATTCATGTGCTGTCTGAAGAAGATGCCGACATTCCCCTCAGTGAGCGCTCCACTTGGGAGCGCTGGTGGCTGGTCGATCCGCTGGACGGCACCAAGGAATTCATTTCCGGCAGCGAAGAATTCACCGTCAACATTGCCCTGATCGAACAGGGGCGCGTGGTGTTTGGCGTGGTCTCGATGCCCACCAATAATCGCTGCTACTTCGGCGGTGCGGGGTTGGGCGCATGGCGCAGTGATGATGAGGCGCATGCTGCGCCGATCCGCGTGCGAACGGCGCCAGCACCCGGCGAAGCGTTTACCGTGGTCGCCAGTCGTCGTCACACCAGCCCGGAACAGGAGCGCTTGTTGGAGGGGTTGTCCGAGAGCCTGGGTGATTTGCAACTGACCAGCGTCGGCAGCTCATTGAAGTTCTGCCTGCTTGCCGAAGGTGCCGCCGATTGTTATCCGCGTCTGGCGCCGACCTCGCAGTGGGACACTGCTGCGGCTCAAGGGGTACTCGAAGGCGCAGGCGGCGAAGTGCTCGATCTGGCAGGCGAGACGTTCAGCTACCCGTCGCGCGAGTCGCTGCTCAACACCTCGTTTCTCGCGTTGCCGGCGAACGCGCCGTGGCGCAGCAAGCTGTTGGCGCTGGCTAAATCCGAGCTATAGGGCTTAACGATGCAACACAAACTGCCCGCTGAAACGTACTGCCGCGTTGTCACTGCCCTGATTGAAAATGTGCGTCGGCAAGGTCAAGCGGGCGCGTCCATAACGGCGGTACGTGCTTAGAAATTTTTCCCAGGCGGCATCCTCTGGCGCCTCGCACGTGGCGATGGCATCGGCGGTGACCGGTAGCGGATAGCTGATCTGCCCTTCCTGAATCACAATATGCCCGTCTTCGATCCCCTCTTCGCGCAGGCGCAAATGCAGCCAGCCCCAACCCGCCAGCACGGCCGCGCTGTACAGGCTACCGCCGAACATGGTGTTTTTGTGATTGGTGTTGGGGGCCAGGGGTAACTGCAGACGCAGCTGTCGCCCTTGCCAGCTGAGCACCTTGAGGCCCATCTCGCGGGTCAGAGGAATGTCGTGATGCAGCACCTTCTGCAAATGGTGGCTGTCGTTATTCATGCGGGCTCCTATTTATCAATCGAGTTCATCGGCAGCGCTGCCGCTGCTGTCACCAAAGCTCAGGCCGTGTTTGCGCAACTTGTCGTGCAGGGTTTTGCGTGGCAGACCCAAGGCTTCGGCGAGGCTGCGCACGGAACTGTGAGGCCGGGTCAGCTCTGCGGCGATCAAGGATCGTTCGAAGCTTTCAACCTGCTCGCTGAGCCCGCCTCCGGTGGTTGGCATGCTGGGGACTTCATTGCCTTCGAGGGCCAGTTCCAGGCCAAGGGCAAAGCGCTCTGCGACGTTCTGCAGTTCGCGCACATTGCCCGGCCAGGTGTGCCGCAACAGCAAGGCGCGTTGGCCCGGTTGCAGTTCGTGTTTGGGCAATCCGTGGCGGGTGCTGGCTGAGTCGGCAAAGTGCTGGAACAGCATCAACGCGTCTTCGCCACGCTCGCGCAGCGGTGGAATTTTCAGCGGTGCGACGTTCAACCGGTAATACAAGTCAGCGCGGAAGCGTCCTTGATCGGCAGACTGACGCAGGTCTTCCTTGGTCGCGGCGATCACCCTGATATCCAGTGGAATCTGCTGATTGCCACCCAAGCGCTCGACCACGCGCTCTTGCAGCAAGCGCAGCAATTTGACCTGCACCTCCAGGCTCATGCTCTCGATTTCGTCGAGAAACAGCGTACCGCCGTTGGCGAATTCGAACTTGCCGATCCGGCGTTTTTGCGCGCCAGTGAACGCGCCCGGCTCATGCCCGAACAGCTCGCTTTCGACGACGGACTCGGCGAGTGCCCCCGCGTTGATCGCGACAAAAGGCCCGGCACGGCGGTTGGACAGGTCGTGCAAGGCGCGGGCAACCACTTCTTTGCCGGTGCCGGTTTCACCGAGTATCAGCACGTCGGCCTTGGTCGCGGCCAAGGCACCGATCTGTTCACGTAGACGCAACATTGGCGCGGACTGACCGACCAGGCGCGTACTCAATTGGGTCCGATCACTCAAGGCCAGGCGCAGGCTGCGGTTGTCCAGCACCAGGCTGCGCAGATCAAGCGCGCGGCGCACGCTGTCGAGCATGGCGTCGCTGGAGAACGGCTTCTCCAGGAAATCATAGGCGCCGGCGCGCATGGCTTGCACCGCCAACGGCACGTCGCCATGACCGGTCATCAGCAGCACGGGCAGTTCCGGGTCCTGAGTATGCAGTTGTGCGAGCAGTTCGAGCCCGTCGATGCCAGGCATGCGGATATCACTCACCACCACGCCAGGCCAGTCGCGCTCAATGCGACTCGCCAGGCCCTTGGCGTCGGCCAACGCCAGAACGTGCAAGCCGGCAAGGTCCAGGGTCTGGCTGAGGGCGCCTCGCAGATGCGGGTCGTCGTCGATCAGCACCACCTGAATCCGGCTGTCGATGGCGTGGTCCGTACTCATGCAGATAGATCCTCTGGCGGTTGAAGATTGACCCCGGCCGCCCCGGCCTGCAGGTGCAGGGTCAGCAGGGCGCCGCCGTCGGGATGATTGGCGAGCAGTAACTCTCCGCCCAGCGCGCGCATCAGCGTATCGCAAATCGCCAGG
The DNA here is from genome assembly GCF_052976945.1 of Pseudomonas sp. GG8. Classification (NCBI taxonomy): domain Bacteria; kingdom Pseudomonadati; phylum Pseudomonadota; class Gammaproteobacteria; order Pseudomonadales; family Pseudomonadaceae; genus Pseudomonas; species Pseudomonas sp. GG8. The sequence continues at coordinate 4,919,518 of NZ_JBRIIP010000001.1, read as the reverse complement.
CCGAGGCCCAAACCCTGGGTGCGGGTCTTGGTGGTGAAGAACGGCTCGCGGGCACGGGCCAGAGCTTCTTTGGAAAAACCCGGGCCGTTATCGCGGATATACAGATTGACGCCTTCGGGAGTCTGTTCGGCACTCAGCCAGAGTTTGCGTGGCGGACCTTTTTCAGTGAGCGCATCAAGGGCATTGGCCAACAAGTTACCGAGTACCTGACGCAAGCGGGTTTCACCGGCCTGGACCCAGAGTGTCGCGTCCGGCATGTCGCGGATCAGTTCAACTTCCATTGCCCGGCGGCGTTTGGACAGCAGCGCCAAGGCATCGTCGAGCGCCGGTTGCAGGGCGACACTTTCCGGCGCATGCCGATCACGTCGGGCAAACGCGCGCAGATGGGCAATGATCGAGGCCATGCGTCCGGTGAGTTCGCTGATCAGCTTGAGATTACCGCGAGCGTCCTCGGTGCGTTCGTGATCGAGCAGCACTTCGGCGTTTTCCGCATAGCTGCGGATCGCCGCCAGCGGTTGATTGAGTTCATGGCTAATGCTGGCAGACATGGTCCCCAGTGCCGAGAGTTTACCGGCCTGCACCAGTTCGTCTTGTGCGCGGACGAGTTCCTGCTGCGCCTGCTCGCGCTCCAGTACTTCTTGCTTGAGTCGACTGTTCAGGCCTTCCAGGTCGGCGGTACGTTCGATTACGCGCATTTCCAGCTCGCGACGGGCCTTGGCTTCGAAGGCAATGCGGTCCAGATAATGGCGCCGGCGTTGCATCATCAGGCCCAGCAGTAGCATCAGCACCAACAGGGTCGCGCCGCCGACAGCGACGGCGGTACGCACCGGTCGGTCGATCAGCCCACGTGGGGCAAGGATACTCACGGCCCAGCCGGTCTCGTCGATCTGCTGGGTTTGCGTCAACCAGGCCTTTTCGTCGAGGTGCAACGGTTTTGGGTTCCGGGTCGGATAGGGCTGGATGGCGTTGATCGCTTGCTGTTCTTCCTGGCTCAGCGGACGGGTTGCGCGAAAGCGCCATTCCGGGTTTGAGGTCAGGATCACCACGCCATTGTGATCGGTCAGCAGCAATTGCTCCGGGGTTTTGCCCCACAAGGTCTCGGTGCGGTCCAGATCGACCTTGACCACCAGCACCCCAATCACCTTGTCGCCATCGTGCACGGCACCGGCAAAGAAGTAACCGCGTTTGGCCGAAGTCGTGCCCAAGCCGAAAAAGCGCCCCAGGCCGCCGGCCATGGCTTCACTGAAGTAAGGGCGAAAGGCGAAGTTGCGCCCCACGAAACTGTCGCGCTGGTCCCAGTTGGACGCTGCCAGCGTATTGCCGCTGGGGTCCATCAGGTACATCACCTCTGCCCCGGTCTGTTCGCAAATATCCTTGAGTAACCGGTTGGCGTCTTCCAGAGTGACCTTTTGCTCGGGATTCGCCAACACCGCGCGCAGGGCTGGAAGATCGCCGAGAATTTGTGGCAATACTTCATAGCGATGCAGGGTCCCGAGCAGGTTGGCGACGTAGAGATCAAGCGTCTGGCGGTTCTGGCTGACCAGCTCGTTGCCGTAATAACGCTCGGCCAGATGCTGCAGTGGCCACAACAGCGGCGCAAGACAAAGCGCCAGCAACGCAAGGCTGCGCCAGCGGGGGCGTCGGGCAACGGTGGACGTCGTGATCATAGAAATGCGCCAGATGATGTTCGCCTGACACGGATTATTTGTAGGCACTGACGTGTCTGCGAAAGCGGTGTCCCAGGTACTCCGCGTGACGCCGCTCTCAGACACGTCAGTGCCTACGCCCTCCGGGCAGAAGCTGATCGACCCATTATGCCTACTGCTGACCGGCTAAGCACTCCAGCAACGCGTGATGCCAATCAGGCTGCTGCACCTGCCATTCACGCTGCAGAAGACTGCAATCGAGGCGTGAGTTCAGCGGGCGTTCGGCGGGAGTCGGGTAGGCGCTGGACGGAATCGCTTCCAGCGTCGCACAGGGCTTGCCTTGTTTGATCAGTTGCTCACCAATGGCCTGAGCAAAACCGAACCACGACGTCTCGCCGCTGGCGGTCAGGTGATACGTACCCCAGGCGCCAGCCTGTCCGTCGCGCCAGTGTTCGATCAGCAAGCGCGTGCTGTGGGCGATGGTGCCGGCCCAGGTGGGTGCGCCGATCTGGTCCGAGACGATGCGCAATTCTGCCCGCTCTTGCAGCAGGCGTTGCATGGTCAGCAGGAAGTTACGCCCGTGCAGGGAGTAAACCCAGCTGGTGCGCAGGATCAGGTGTTTGCCCCCCACCGCCGCAATTGCCTGTTCGCCCGCCAGTTTGCTACGACCATACACACCCAGCGGGTTCGGCAGATCCTGCTCGGTATAGGCCGAGTCTTTTTTGCCGTCGAACACGTAATCGGTGGAGTAGTGAATCAGGGGGATGCCCAGCCGATCAGCTTCTTCAGCGAAAATACCCGGTGCCGTGGCATTGATCGCGAAGGCCAGCTCGGGTTCGTTTTCAGCCTGATCGACTGCGGTGTGCGCTGCCGCATTAATGATCAGGTCTGGACGTAGTGCGCGCACGTGGTCACGAATGGCCTCGGGCTGGCCAAGGTCCAGTTGATCGCGCCCCAGCACGTGCAGTTCGCCGAGATCAGCCAGGCTTTTCTGCAACTCGCGTGACACCTGACCATGCTGTCCACTGATCAATATCTTCAGTGGTGGAGTGGAGGACTGGGTCATGAGAACAGCTCAGCCTCATTCAGGCTTCTGCCGTTTTGATCCTTCTCCGACAGTTTCGGGATGTCGGTGAGCTGCCAGTCAATTGCCAGGTCCGGGTCATTCCAGCGAATGCAGCGCTCGGCACGAGGCTGATAGTAGTCGGTGGTCTTGTAGAGGAATTCGGCGTAGTCGCTGAGCACTAGGAACCCGTGGGCAAAGCCTTGCGGGATCCATAACTGACGATTGTTTTCGGCGGAAAGCAGGACGCTGGCCCAGCGTCCGAAGGTCGGTGAGCTGCGGCGAATATCCACCGCGACATCCAGCACTTCTCCCGCCGTGACCCGAACCAATTTGCCTTGGGCTTGTTCCAGTTGGTAATGCAGGCCCCGCAACACGCCCTTTTGCGAGCGTGAGTGGTTGTCCTGAACGAAGTCCGCTTCTATGCCAGTGTCTTGCTTAAAGTCGCGCGCATTGAAGCTTTCATAGAAAAACCCGCGCTCATCGCCAAATACTTTGGGTTCCAGGATCAGGACCCCAGGCAGTTCAGTCGGCACCACCTTCATTATTGATATTCCCCGGCAAGCTTGAACAGGTATTGGCCATAGCCGGTCTTGCCAAATGCATCTGCGCGGTTGAGCAGGTGCTCGCGGTCGATCCAGCCGTTTTGGAACGCGATCTCTTCCAGGCAAGCCACTTTCAGTCCCTGACGATGTTCGATGGTCTGAACGTACTGCGACGCTTCCAGCAGACTGTCGTGGGTGCCGGTATCAAGCCAGGCAAAACCCCGACCGAAGCGCTCGACCCGCAGATCGCCGCGTTCCAGATAGGCGTTGTTGACGTCGGTAATCTCCAGCTCGCCACGGGGCGAAGGCTTCACCGCTTTGGCGATCTCGATAACGTCATTGTCGTAGAAATACAGACCGGTCACGGCGTAGCTGGATTTCGGCTTTTTCGGCTTTTCTTCGATGGACAGCGCACGGCCACTCTCATCGAAATCAATCACGCCAAAACGTTCTGGATCCTTGACCCAATAACCGAAGACCGTCGCGCCTTTGGGGTGCTCGGCGGCACTTTGCAACTGCTCGCTGAAATGCTGTCCGTGGAAAATGTTGTCGCCCAGAATCAGGCACACCGGGTCATCGCCGATGAATTCTTCGCCGATCAGAAACGCCTGGGCCAGACCGTCCGGAGTGGGCTGTTCCTTGTAGTGAAAATGCACGCCAAACTGGCTGCCATCACCCAGCAGGTTGCGATATTGCGGCAAGTCCTGCGGGGTGGAAATAACCAGGATTTCACGGATGCCGGCCAGCATCAGGACCGAGATCGGGTAATAGATCATCGGTTTGTCATAGACCGGCAGCAATTGTTTGGAAACACCAAGGGTGATGGGGTGCAGACGCGTGCCCGAACCGCCAGCCAGAACGATGCCTTTCATCATGCGATCAAATCCTTAAGGTCAGTGAATCCCAGTCGTTCGCCTTGGTAGCTGCCGTCCTGGACCCTACGGCACCAGTCTAGGTTATCCAAATACCACTGCACGGTTTTGCGCAGACCCGATTCGAATGTTTCTTCAGGGGTCCAGCCCAGCTCGCGCTCGATCTTGCTGGCGTCGATGGCATAGCGCATATCGTGGCCTGGGCGATCGGTTACGTAGGTGATCAGATCAGCGAAATTCGCTACACCCGGCGGATGCTCAGGCGCCAGTTCTTCAAGTAGCGCGCAGATGCCGCGCACCACATCGATATTCTTTTGCTCATTGTGCCCGCCGATGTTGTACGTCTCGCCGACAACACCCTCGGTTACCACTTTAAGCAGCGCCCGGGCGTGATCTTCGACATACAGCCAGTCGCGTACTTGCAGGCCATTGCCATACACCGGTAGCGGTTTACCCGCCAAGGCGTTGAGGATCACCAGCGGGATGAGCTTCTCCGGGAAGTGGAACGGCCCGTAGTTATTGGAGCAGTTAGTGACGACAACCGGCAGGCCATAGGTGCGGTGCCAGGCCCGAACCAGGTGATCGGACGCCGCTTTGCTGGCCGAATACGGCGAGCTTGGTGCGTAAGGCGTGGTTTCGGTGAACAGGTCATCGACGCCGTGCAGGTCGCCGTACACCTCGTCTGTAGAAATATGGTGGAAGCGGAACGCCGCACGTTCGGCTTCAGGCAGCTTGCTCCAGTAGGCGCGTGTGGCCTCAAGCAGGCTGTAGGTGCCGACGATGTTGGTCTGAATGAATTCCGCCGGACCATCAATAGAACGGTCAACGTGGGACTCAGCAGCCAAATGCATAATCGCGTGGGGCTCGAAGCGTGCCAGCACAGCGCTGACAGCGGCCTGATCAACGATATCGGCCTGCACAAACTCATAGCGGGTGTTGGTCGCAATGCTTTGCAGCGACTCCAGATTGCCGGCGTAGGTCAGTTTGTCGTAATTGAGGACTTCGTGATCGGTGTTCTGGATCAGGTGACGGATCAGCGCCGAACCGATAAAGCCGGCACCGCCTGTAACGAGGATTCGCATGAGTTTGCCTTCTTCCTTGGATGGACGTTAAGCGGATGAGACATAGCTTGTCGGCAGGAGAGGGCAGGTGCAAGAGCGATTGATCGAGAAAACGCTACAAAGCCATGAAAAAAACACATGAGGAGCAGGTTGCGCGCCATAAAACTGTCGCGACTGAAGTTGGTGACCATAAACACCTAAATTTTTTGAGTTTTCCCGTGCGTTAAGTGCGGCGAAAAAAAACGCAGAAGGTCGTCCGCGCGCCCGCGATCCTGTAGATACCGTATTGATCCCCAATGAGCATGCGCCCACTGCGTCCTCTCTGCCGTTCATAGAAGCCGTTCATTTCTTCCTTATTGTGGTTTTTCCTGAACACACCCCTTGCACATCGCCCAGCCAACTGGCGATATAGGCCGCTAACAAGAACCGTTGAGGTCGTCATGTCGCTCGCCACGTTGATTCATCGTTCCAGTCTGCCGTGCCCGGAAGTCAGCGCCGAGCAGGCGTTGCTATTGCTTGAGCAGCATTACGGGTTGAGCGGCACGCTCAAGGAGTTGGGTAGCCAGCAGGATCGTAACTATTTGCTCGACAGCGCTCAGGGGCGCTATGTCTTGAAGATTTGCCACGGTGATTATTCGTTGCGCGAGCTTCAGGCACAGCACGCGGCGTTGGGGCATTTAGGGGCGGAGCCGGGGTTGCGTGTGCCTCGGGTGATGGCGGCCAGCAACGGTGAGGAATTGCTTTCGCTGGAGATCGGCGGTCGGACGGTGCAGGCGCGGTTGCTTGAGTTCATCGACGGTCAGTCGTTAGCCCATTTGCCCCACCTGAGCCGCGACGTGGTGGTGGGATTGGGTGAACTGTGCGCTCAGGTCGACCTGGCGCTGGCGAGTTTTCAGCACGCGGGGCTGGAGCGAACGCTGCAGTGGGACCCGCGGCATGCCGATGCGTTGATCAGGCATCTATTACCGGTCATCAATAACGCTGAAGAGCGCGCCTTGCTCGCACACGCCGCCGAGCAGGCGGCGCACCGCTTACGACCGCTGGTGGCGAAGCTGCCGGTGCAGGCGATTCACCTGGATATCACCGAATATAACGTGGTCTGGGTACGCGATCAGCAGCGCCAATGGCAGTTGCAGGGCTTGATTGATTTCGGGGACTTGGTCACTACCTGGCGAGTTGCCGACCTGTCAGTGACGTGCGCGGCGCTGTTGCACCATGCCGATGGCAATCCGCTGTACATCCTGCCGGCGATTCAGGCGTATCAGGCCATCAACCCGTTGCAACCCGAAGAGTTGCAGGCGCTGTGGCCATTGATCGTCGCGCGGGCCGCGATTCTGGTGCTCAGCAGCGAGCAGCAGGCCAGCATCGAACCGCACAACACTTACATCCAGGCCAATTTGCAGAGCGAGTGGGGTATCTTCGATGTGGCCACTTCGGTGCCTCTCGAATTGATGGAGGCGGCGATTCTGGCCAGCGTCGGGCTGGCTCAGCCAGAGACCCGCGCTGAATCGTTCTTGCCCCTGCTGCCCAGCCTGAGTGGTCGCGAATTCACCCCTGTCGACCTGGGTGTGCTCAGTACGCACTTCGCCGCCGGCAATTGGGAGAAGCGCGGTATCGATGAACAACTGTTGTTCGAAGCGGGCATCAAAAGCGGACTGGCCTCGACCCGATATGGTGAATACCGCTTGTCGCGCACGGTCCCCGACAGCGCTAAAGAGCCTGACACCTGCGCTTTGCATGTCGAACTGCATGTGCCTTCAGGCACTGAGCTGCATGCGCCATTCGGCGGCACGTTGCGTCTGACCGCTGATGCTGCGCTGTGGCTGATCGGCGAGCAGATGAATCTGCGCGTGTGGGGCGTGACCTCTTCGCTGGACTCAGGGTGTGCCGTGCGTGCAGGTCAGGAGATTGGTCAGAGCAGCGGCTCTTTGATCGTCCAGCTGTGTCGCGTGACCGATATCAGTCCGCCGTTGTTCAGTACGCCTTCGTGGGCGCCAGCCTGGCAAGTGGTATGCCCTTCGCCCGCCGCGCTACTGGGATTCGATTGCGATGCGCCGCCGATTGAAGACTCAGCGAAGCTGCTGGCGCGTCGCGATGCCAGCTTCGCCCGGTCGCAGAAGCACTATTATCAGGACCCGCCGCAGATCGAGCGGGGCTGGCGCAATCACCTGATTGATATGCAGGGTCGGTCTTATCTGGACATGCTCAACAACGTCGCGGTATTGGGGCATGGGCACCCGCGCATGGCCGAAGAATCCGCACGCCAGTGGTCGTTGCTCAACACCAACTCGCGCTTTCATTACGCGGCCATCGCCGAATTCTCCGAACGATTGCTGGAGCTGGCGCCGGACTCCATGGACCGGGTGTTTCTGGTCAACAGCGGCACCGAAGCCAATGACCTGGCGATTCGTCTTGCCTGGGCTTACAGCGGCGGGCGCGACATGCTCAGCGTGCTGGAGGCGTATCACGGCTGGTCAGTGGCGACCGATGCCATCTCCACCTCGATTGCCGACAATCCGCAAGCCTTGAGCACTCGGCCTGATTGGGTGCACCCGGTGACGGCACCGAATACCTATCGCGGTGAGTTCCGTGGCAGCGACAGCGCGCCGGATTACGTACGCAGCGTCGAACACACGCTGGCGAAGCTGACCAGCCAGGAACGTCAGGTCGCCGGTTTCATCTGTGAGCCGGTGTACGGCAACGCGGGCGGAATCTCGTTGCCACCAGGCTATCTGCAGCAGGTATATGCCAAGGTCCGCGCCCAGGGCGGGGTGTGCATCGCTGACGAAGTGCAAGTGGGTTACGGCCGTTTGGGCCATTACTTCTGGGGCTTCGAAGAGCAGGGCGTGGTGCCGGACATCATCACCATGGCCAAGGGCATGGGCAACGGCCAGCCATTGGGCGCGGTCATCACCCGTCGGGAAATTGCCGAAGCGCTGGAGGCCGAGGGTTATTTCTTCTCATCTGCGGGCGGTAGTCCGGTCAGTTGCCGCGTCGGCCTGGCCGTACTGGATGTGATGGACAAGGAACAGCTGTGGGAAAACGCCCGAGTGGTAGGCGGTCATTTCAAGGCACGCCTGGAAGCCTTGATCGATAAACATCCATTGGTCGGTGCGGTGCATGGCTCCGGCTTCTATCTGGGCGTGGAGTTGATCCGCGACCGTGAAACTCTGGAGCCTGCCACTGAGGAAACCGCCTACCTGTGTGATCGACTGCGTGAGTTAGGGATCTTCATGCAGCCCACCGGTGACTACTTGAACATCCTCAAGATCAAGCCGCCGATGTGCACCACCCGGCAGAGTGTGGATTTCTTTGTGGATACGGTGTCGAAGGTGCTGGGCGAACTCGGCTGACTCGAATTCATTCGCGAAGTGTGAGGCAAGGAAAGTAGGCCTGATAATCGATTGTTATCGACCTAAAGGCCTGATTATTTTTGCTTTCCGTCTAATCATCCTTCCAAAGCCGATTTTTATCGGCTATAAAGTTGCCAAGATTGTCACGGGTCCTCTGCTAAGGTGAGGGCCCCACCGCATTTGCCCAGGAGGAGATTTCCATGAGCCGTATCGTTACTGTCGCCGCCACCCAGATGGCCTGTTCCTGGGATCTTGAAGCGAACATCGAAACCGCTGAAAAGCTGGTGCGCGAAGCCGCTGCCAAAGGCGCGCAGATCATCCTGATTCAGGAATTGTTCGAGACCCCGTATTTCTGCCAGAAGCCGAACCCGGACTATCTGCAGTTGGCCACGCCCATGGAAGAAAACGTCGCCATCAAGCACTTCCAGAAAGTCGCTAAAGAACTGAAAGTCGTGCTGCCGATCAGCTTTTTCGAACTGGCGGGACGTGCACGCTTCAACAGCATCGTGATCATCGACGCTGACGGCACCAACCTCGGGATTTATCGTAAAAGCCACATCCCGGATGGCCCTGGCTATCACGAGAAGTACTACTTCAACCCGGGCGACACCGGCTTCAAAGTCTGGCAAACCCGTTACGCGAAAATCGGCGTGGGTATCTGTTGGGATCAGTGGTTCCCGGAATGCGCCCGCAGCATGGCGTTGCTGGGTGCGGAAATCCTGTTCTACCCAACGGCCATCGGCAGCGAGCCGCATGACAAGACCATCAGCTCCCGCGACCACTGGCAGCGCGTGCAACAAGGCCATGCCGGCGCCAACCTGATGCCGCTGATCGCCAGCAACCGTATCGGTAACGAAGAGCAGGACGGCTACGACATCACGTTCTACGGCTCGTCGTTTATTGCTAACCAGTTCGGCGAAAAAGTCGCAGAGCTCAACGAAACCGAAGAAGGCGTACTGGTTCACAGCTTCGACCTCGACGAGCTTGAGCACACGCGTAGCGCGTGGGGCACTTTCCGTGATCGTCGTCCTAACCTGTACGGCGCGATCAAAACGCTCGACGGTTCCCTGGAGTCCTGATCGCCATGACCACGCTGAAAAGCACACCACGCGCCGATGGCTTCTACATGCCTGCCGAATGGGCGCAGCAGACCCAGACTTGGATGATCTGGCCCGAGCGCCCGGACAACTGGCGCCTGGGCGGCAAGCCGGTACAGAGCGCCCATGTCGCGCTGGCCAAAGCCATCGCGCGTTTCGAACCGGTGACCGTGGGTGTTTCTGCCGCGCAATACGACAACGCTCGTGCGCGCCTCGATGTGCCGAACATTCGCGTCGTGGAGATCAGCAACAACGATGCCTGGATACGCGATACCGGGCCGACCTTCGTCATTAATGACAAGGGCCAAGTGCGCGGCGTCGACTGGGGCTTCAACGCGTGGGGTGGTTTCGACGGCGGTCTGTACGCGCCGTGGAACTTCGACGAGCAGGTGGCCAGCAAGGTGCTGGAGATTGAACGTTGCCCACGCTATGTGACCGAAGGCTTTGTGCTTGAGGGCGGCTCGATTCACGTCGACGGCGAAGGCACACTGATTACCACCGAAGAATGCCTGCTCAATCGCAACCGTAATGCGCATCTGTCTCGCGAAGAGATCGAAGCGGTGCTGCGTGATCATCTGGCGGTAGAGAAGATCATTTGGCTGCCGGACGGCCTGTACAACGACGAAACCGACGGCCATGTGGATAACTTTTGTTGCTACGTGCGCCCCGGTGAAGTGTTACTGGCGTGGACCGATGATCCAAAAGACCCCAACTATCCACGTTGCCAGGCGGCGATGCGCGTCCTGGAACACGCGCACGACGCCAAGGGTCGCCCGTTTATTGTGCATAAAATGCCCATTCCCGGTCCGCTGTTTGCCACCGAAGAAGAGTGTGCAGGCGTCGATCAGGTGCACGGCAGTCAGGAGCGCAACCCGACGGTGCGGCTGGCTGGCTCTTACGTTAACTTCCTGATAGTCAATGGAGGCCTTATTGCGCCTGGCTTTGACGACCCTCTCGACGAAACGGCGCGTGAGATTTTGCAGCGTCTGTTCCCGGAACATGAGGTTGTCATGGTGCCAGGCCGCGAACTGTTGCTTGGTGGCGGGAATATCCACTGCCTGACCCAGCAGCAACCGGCCCCGCACAAAGGCTGAGTTGGTCTTGTTCTTGCTATTAAAGCCCATCAATTGATGGGCTTTTTATTGGCGTCAAATCGCTGACCCATACTGTCCTTCTCGGGGCTGTCATAAAGCACAGGTACATTTAGCCGCTCAAGACTCAAGAGGTTGTCCCCCATGAACGCAGGTATTGAGCAGCCCTTTGCTCGTAGTTTGTCTGCAAGTAGCGAATCACGCCAGTTGATGGCGGACTGGTTAAGGACAACCAGAAGATCCCAGGCGCCGGAGCCAGACTCACGACAGTTGTTGCAGGCTCGCTACCCGGTTGGATTGATCAGCGACGCAGAGCTAGACGCATTGATGCTGATTCTGGACCGCTGAGTTTTCAAAATTGACACCCCGGTAACCCACGGCTAGGATTCGCGCCCGCCTGTGGCTACCCGCCATGTACGTAGCATCAGTAGTCCACTGCGATGATTTCGTGCGGGCCTTCTGAGTCGGTCCGATTGACCAGACTCAAAGGCCGCAACCCCTGTCCGGCCAAGGCCACAGCGCGTGATCAACTCGCATTAAGGAAAACAAGATGTTGAATGTACGTATTGGCGTGATCGCCGTGATCGTCATGTGCGCCACTCAGGCAATGGCCGATGGACAAGCGGATTCCAAAGGTTTTGTCGAGGACAGCAGCCTCAACCTGCTCTTGCGCAACGCTTACATCAGCCGTGATTACAAGAACGGCGTTCAGGACAGGGCCGAATGGGGTCAGTCCGTCACCGCTGATTTCGCATCGGGCTTCACCCAGGGCACCGTTGGCTTTGGCGTCGATGCATTTGCGATGTACGCGGTGCGTCTGGACGGCGGTAAAGGCAAAAGCGGCCGTGCGGGTATCGACTTTTTCAAGCAGGACAGCAGCGGCGAAGCGGCTGACGACCTGGCCAAAGGCGGCGGTGCCGTCAAAGTACGTTTCTCCAATACCGTGATCAAGTACGGCGAGCAAATGCCGTCGCTGCCAGTGTTGAGCTACGACAACGTGCGTCTGCTGCCTGAAAGTTTCACCGGCACCCTGATCACGTCCAAGGAAATCGAAGGCCTTGAGCTGAATCTGGGCCGGTTCACCGCCGAGTCGCGTAAAAGCGTTGAAGGCCGTGACAGCGGTGATCTGAAGAAAATCGACGTCTACGGAGGTAGCTACAAATTCACAGACAGTTTCAGCGCAGCGTTCTATGCCTCCAACGACGAAGAAGTACTGAAGAAGCAATACCTCAACCTTAACTACGTGTTTGCACTCCAGAAGGACGAGTCGCTGACATTCGACTTCAACGGGTACAAGACCACGCTGGACAAAGATTTCGCTGTCAACGATGCACGCGACAACAAAATCTGGAGCCTGGCGGCGACCTACGCCCTCGGTATCCACTCCTTCACCCTCGCTCACCAGCGCAGCACCGGCGATACCGGCTACAAATACGGCGGTTATCGCAACGCGGGCGGTACGGGTGATGGCGGTAACACCATCTACCTCGCCAACTCCTACTGGTCTGACTTCAACGCCAAAGACGAACGTTCCTGGCAACTGGGTTACGGGGTCAACCTGGGCACGCTCGTGATGCCAGGCCTGACCTATAAAGTCGCCTACGTACGTGGCGACCACATCGACGACGGCTCCGGCCGCGGCAATGGCGAAGAACGCGAAATCTTCAGCCAGTTGCAATACGTCGTACAGACTGGCCCGGCGAAAAACCTCTCCGTGCGCCTGCGCAACTCCTTCTTGCGCGTCTCGGACAACGCCAGTTTCTACAATGATGAAGGTAACGAAACCCGTATCTTCGTCGACTACCCGATCAACATTTTCTGATGCTTGAACGTGTGACGCGCTGATAAAAAACGCCTCGGGTCGATCGGGGCGTTTTTGTGTGCGGGGTACATTAAATACAAGGCCGCAACCGCCTTCGTCTATAGAGGCAGGCTCATGGACTGATGGCGACAACCCATGACGCTCGTTACCATGCGCCTATCTTCTCGCTCCCGGTCACCGTAATGGCCCTCGCTGCTCCGCCCGACCTCAGTGACACCGCCGTCCCCGTGCAGCCCCTGGCGCGGACGTATCCGCGTGGCCTGTATATCGAGCCGCACGAGCATGTCTGGGGGCAGGTGCTGTACGCCATGTCCGGCGTCATGTGGCTTGAAACCCCGCACGAAGCGCTGGTCGTGCCGCCGCAACGTGCGGTGTGGTTACCGCCGGGCGTGGTGCATGGGATTCGGGTGGTGTCGGACCTGGAAATGCGCAACATCTACCTGCGCCCGGCGATTGCCGTGACGCTGGAAAGCACAGTGCAGGTCATCGAAGTCGGACGGCTGCTGCGTGAGCTGATCCTCAATCTGGTGGAGCAGGCTCAGGATCAACAGCGGCAGGACTATTACGACGCGGTCGTAGACCTTGCGTTGCTGGAGTTGAGGCGAGCCAAGCGCACCGTGCTGAAAATCCCCTTGCCCGATAGCTCCGACCGGCGCCTGATCAACCTGTGCCAGGCGGTGATGGCTTCGCCCTCGCTGGATGTGTCCTTCGAGCAACACGCGGAAAATGCTGGCGCCAGCGTGCGTACCCTGGCGCGTCTGTTTCAAGCTGCACTGGGCATGGGCTTCGCTGAGTGGCGGCGACAGGTGCAATTGGCAACGGCGGTCGCCGAGCTGATTCAGGGGGTACCGATCAGCACCATCGCGCGCGATCTCGGTTATTCGCCCAGCAGCTTCAGCGATATGTTCCGTCGTGAACTGGGCATGAGCCCTTCGCAGTACCCGGTCGGCGACGGTGCGGCCTGACGACGGCCCGCGTGATTGTCTGACGTTGTTTGGCAGTAAAGCAGAAGCAGTTGACCGACAGCTTCCTGCGCCTCCTCCTACACTCGGGACACCTAAAACACGGTCGCTCAGCCGCACAGCGCAACGCGACGTCCAGAGATGGAGTTCCTTATGAATGCCCTGCAATTTGCCAAAACCGGCGACCTCGCGGCCCTGCACTACATTGACGTGCCCAAACCCACCCCCGCTCAAGACGAAGTACTGATCCAGGTGAAAGCCGCCGGCCTCAACCCCAGCGACGTGAAAAATGTACTCGGGCGCTTTCCCTACACCACCCTGCCGCGCATCCCCGGTCGGGACTTCTCCGGTATCGTCGTGGAAGGTCCGCAGGCACTGATCGGACAGGAAGTCTGGGGCACGGGTAAAGAACCGGGCTTCATCCGCGACGGTTCGCATGCCGAGTATTTGACCCTGCCCGCCAAAGGCGTCGCCCTCAAGCCCAAAGCCTTGAGCTTTGCCCAGGCTGCCAGCCTTGGCGTCCCGTTCACCACTGCGTGGGATGCACTGGAGCGGAGCCTGGTGACTGCTGACACGCGCCTGTTGGTGATCGGCGCCAACGGTGCAGTCGGCAGTGCCGCCCTGGCTCTGGCAAAAATCCGTGGTGCCCACGTGCTCGGCGCAGTGCGTCGCCCCGAGCACGTTAAAGCGCTCAACGACCGAGGCTTCAACGCCATCCAGCTCGACACACCCGAAGACCTCGCCGCCAGCGTCAACGCAGTTTTCACCGGCGGCGCCGACGTCATCTTCGACACCACTGGCTTCTGGCTTCCTGCCGCCGTCACTGCCCTGGCCCCCTTCGGCCGCATCGCCATCATCGCCGCGCCTGCGGATGGGCACGTGCATCTGCCCGCGTTGGCGCTGTATCGCAAAGGTGGGTCTGTTGTGGGCATCAACTCATTGCTCTACGGGACAGAGGCGTGTGCCGGGATGCTGGATCAATTTGGGCGGTTTTTTGATGAAGGATTATTGCCTTTGCCGACCGGGTTGTTTGAGTCGCCATTGAGTGAGGGGCTGGCGCGGTACGAGGAGGTTAACAAGGGGAGTGGGGATAAGGTGGTTTTGCTGCCTTAAGACAGGGGTCAGAGGCCGGTTTGCCGGCCTCCAAGACGTCGCGCCAGGGATTGTTACCGTTTCGGTAAAGAACATTATGCTTCTTTTGGGTATAACTATATAACCATCCTTGTAAACTACACACATGCCCTAGCAAACGAACTCAGCAGAGCATGGTACTTCGTGTTAGACCTAACTTTAAAAGGGTCTAGCAACTTCTTCCGCCTCCTCGGCAAGTGAAGTCAGTCGGTTGTGATTGATTTAAAGGCCTGTAAATAACATGAAAAGTTTAATCGTACTTGCGTTGGTCGGCTTCTCTACAATCGCCGCGGCTGACGAAGTGCAAGCTGTTAATAGCGCAGCTGTTGAACAGTACACGTACTCTATGAATCTAGATATTGCTAAAGTTATTCACATGGATTCAGTGCCGGACACCTGCGGTGTCGTTCCGATGCACATGACTTACGAAGACCACAAAGGTCAGCGTCACACCCTCGAATACAGCGTGATGGGTAACGGCTGCTCAAACGGCTAAGCCTCACGCTTCAGATCGACATGTGACCCAAGCCCCCTCTTATGAGGGGGCTTTTTGTTGTGTGCTCGATAAGGCGTACGTCCTCGGTAACGGCTGCTGGTCATCCGCAGCCCGCAGGCCAAGGCACGGACTGATCGGCGCAACGCCTGGGAAAACACCGCCTCAGGGATTGTTACCGTTTCGGTAAAGAATATTATGGTTCTTTTGGGTTTAACTAAATACCCACCCTTGTAAACTAACCCCATTCCCTGGTAACCGAAACAAACAGGGCATGGTACTTCGTGTTAGACCTAACTCTAAACGGTTTAACAACTTCTTCCGCCACGTTGGCAAATGAAGTCAGTCAGTTGTGATTGATTTAAAGGCCTGTAAATAAAATGAAAAGTTTAATCGTACTTGCGTTGGTCGGCTTCTCCTCAATCGCAGCAGCTGGCGAAGTGCAAGCCGTCAACAACCCAGCCGTTGAACAGTACACATACGCCACAGAACTTGATGTCGCTAAAGTGATTAGCATGGACTCAGTCCCTGACACATGTGGTGTTGTTCCGGTGCAAATGACTTACGAAGACCATCAAGGTCAGCGTCACACCCTCCAATACAGCGTGATGGGTAACGGCTGCTCAAACGGCTAAGCCTCACGCTTCAAGCAGAGACGTGACCCAAGCCCCCTCCTGATGAGGGGGCTTTTTGTTGTGTGTGGCGGAAAGGCATCAAGGGTGCAGAGATCTGAAATTTAAGTAGGACGGATCGCAAAGTGCTTCAGCGCTGCGATTAAGGTCATGCCTTACCGTAGACTCGGAGCGTGGCATGAGGCCACTCAGCGACTAAGGACGGCAGATGTATCAATACAAGATGGTTCAGGTTCCACCCAACATCGAAGTAAAGGTCAAGAACTCAGGCACTGAAGCCGCCGTGTATTTGGAGTCGATCGCCAATCAATACGCAGAGCAGGGTTGGGAGTTCTACCGCGTAGACAGCGTCGGCGTTCAGATCAAGCCCGGTTGCTTTGAAGCACTTTTTGGAAAAAAAGCCGATTTCAGCACCTACTACGTCATTACCTTCCGCAAGCCTCGGTGATGATTCGGCTGTTACTGGCGCTCATACGCCTGTATCAAGCCATGGCCCCTCAAAGGTTGAGAGGGGCCTGCCGGTTTGAGCCGTCGTGTTCCTGCTATGGCAAATTGGCCATCGAAAGATACGGTCCCTGGAAGGGGAGCCGGATGACGTTCAATCGTATCTGCCGATGCCGAATCCCCAACGGCGGAGAGGATTACCCGTAAGCTCTCCAGAGGAATTGTGCCCGTGCCGAGCCATTCCTTCCGTGCTTGTCGACTCCATGCAGCTGCCAGCACCCTGGATTGCAGCTGCTACGCTTGTCTTTGTGACGATTATTCGTTTTTTCCCCATGATTTCGCCGGAAAAACGGCAGAGAGAACTGCTCGCGCCAGTTATTTAGACGCGCCGGAAAATAAATAACCTCACCCAGTAAACACTAAGCCTAATGGCTGGCCGTGGTTTGACTAGTTCTGGCGCCCAAGCGAGTTGGATTTCGTTGAGCAAAGGAGTGGACATGTCTGCCGACAAGAAAAAAACTATCAAAAGTAAAACAAAAGCAGAGGCATTCGGGATTTTCGAGCCGGTCTTTCGCTCGCGCAAAGAACGCGTGCATGCAGGCGAGAGCTTGCTTGAGGGCATGCCACATTCGAGTCACGCCGTATGGAAAGCACCGCGCAAACACCGTGACCCTACCGATGTCCTGGAAGAGTCCAACCGGTATCGGCTAGCCAGTCTGGTACCTGTCCGCTATGGGCGTATGTTGCGCAGCCCGTTTACTTTTCTGCGCGGCTCTTCGGGGTTGATGGCATATGACTTGGCCACCACCCCGAACACAGGTATTCAGGTACAGGCCTGCGGGGATTGCCACCTATTGAACTTCGGATTGTTTGCGACCCCCGAGCGCAATCTGATTTTCGACATTAACGATTTCGACGAAACGACGCCCGCACCGTGGGAATGGGATATCAAGCGTCTGGCGATCAGTTTTACCGTGGCCGCGCGCGATAACGGCCTCACCGACAAGGAGGCCGAGGCGAGCGCCGTCGAATGTGTGCGTGCTTATCGCGAGCGTCTGCGCGAATGTTCGAAGATGAGTCCGCTGGAGGTTTGGTACGACCGTCTGGATGCCCAAACGATTGTTGATATGGCCCCCAATGCCAAAGTCAAAAAGGCGCGGGAGCAATTGATTGAAAAAGCAAAGATGCGTGTAGGTGATTACCTTTATCCCACAATCAGTGGCGAGGTCGGGGGGCGGCGGCGTCTGATCGATCAACCGCCCATACTTTTTCACATTTATGAAAAAGACTTTGAGCAGCGCGTTTATAAGGCATTGCAGGATTATCGATTATCCCTGCCGCACGAGCGCCGCGTGCTCTTCGATCGTTACCGTCTGGAAGACATCGCTCTCAAAGCCGTCGGCATCGGTAGCGTGGGTACCCGTTGTTTTGTCGGTCTGTTTTTTTCCGCAGAAAACCATCCTCTGCTCCTGCAATTCAAGGAAGCTTGTCCCTCCGTACTCGAGCCTTATGCGGGCAAGAGCATTTATGACAATCACGGGCAGCGCGTTGTCACGGGGCAGCGGCTGATGCAGTCCTCCAGCGATATTTTTTTGGGCTGGACGCAAGGCCAAAGAGGACGGGATTTCTTTGTGCGCCAGTTACGGGACATGAAAATGTCCGCGCCTGTAGAAGGCGCATCGTTCGCACAAATGAAGATGTATGCCGAGCTGTGCGGTCTTACCCTGGCCCGTGCTCACGCCAAATCCGGGGATGCGGCGCTGATCAGTGGCTACCTGGGCAAGTCGGACACGTTCGACCAGGCCATCGGCGAATTTGCCCTGACCTATGCGGATCAAAATGCAAAAGACCATGCGGCGCTGGTGGCTGCAGAGAAGTCCGGACGGATCAAAGCGCTGATAGAGGAAGATTGATGACGCCGATCCGTTGTGTAGCATTGCTCACCGCAGCCTGCTACTTAGGTGGGTGCGGAACAATGGGGCCAACCTCGATTCAGCGCGATCGTACAGACTACGGCGGTGTTCTTTCCACGACCTGGAAAGAGCAGACGCTGCTCAATGTCGTCAAGTTGCGCTACGGGGACGTACCGGTGTACCTGGATGTCACGTCGATGATCAGCTCCACCGCGATGGAGAGTCAGGTCAGCCTGGGCGCGAGCTGGTTTTCGGGATGGCCTAACGATGGAGATAGCCAAGCCATCGGCGCATACGGCCGTTACACGGACCGACCGACGATCAGCTACACACCACTCTCCGGGGAGAAATTCTCACGCTATCTGCTGCACCCGCTATCACCGGCTTCCGTGTTCTCCCTTGTCCAGGCGGGCTATCCCGTGGATCGCGTGCTGCAATTGACTACCCGCGCCATTAACGGCGTCTACAACCGATCCACATCGCCCACCCGTGCCCGGGCTGCGGATCCACGTTTCTATCAGGTGCTTGAGACGCTAAGACGGATACAGCGGTCGGAATCGCTGGGCATGCGAATTAATCCGGGCGCTGACAGTGACGCCGTTCTGGTTATCATCAATCAGGGCGTTCCTGAAAGCGTCCTGAAGGACAGCCACTTTGTGCGCGAAACCCTTCATCTGCGTCCCGACACAAGTGAACTGACATTGACCTTCGGTATGGTGTCGAGGAGCGATACGGAGGTCGCCCTGCTCACACGTTCCATGTCGGAAATATTCCTAGAGCTTGCCGCGACCATCGAGGTGCCTCCCCAGCACCTGAAGGAAGGACGCGCAAACCCGGCAGCGGCCGCACCCGATAACCCAAGCCCGTGGGACGACCCGCTGGTACGTATCCACTCGAGCGTGGAGCGACCCGCCGATGCGTATTCCGCCGTTCGCTATCGTGGCTATTGGTTCTGGATCGACGACCGCGACATGAAGTCCAAATCGGAATTCCTGTTCATTCTCGTGCTGTTCTCCCTGGCCGAAACCGGCGTACCGCCGCAGGCGCCAGTGATCACCGTGCCCGCGAACTGATACCTACGTGCTGTACACCCGGGCCACTGGCTGGCGAAATCAGGCCAGAGGATCAGGCCTGACTATTGATTACCGCAGTCTTTAAATGTGTAAAAACTACATTTTGGAGGGTCGCAATGAATCCGAATTTCCAACCTTCATTCCGAATCGCAGACGCCGTCGCCCTGGCGACAACGCTTCACGCCGATCAAACCCGCAAGGCCACCGGTATTCCCTATTTGTCCCACCTCATGGGGGTCGCCTGCCTGGTAATGGAGCACGGAGGGGATGAAGACCAGACCATTGCGGGCTTACTCCACGATGCCTTGGAAGATGCCGGCGCGCATGCCGAAGCACAGATCAGAACGCAGTTCGGCGAACGGGTCACCCGCATCGTGCTCGGCTGCACCGATGGTGTACCGGACGAAAATGGCGAGAAGGGTGATTGGCATACCCGCAAGCAGCGCTATTTGGATCATCTGCCCGATGCGCCAGCAGAGGTCTTGTTAGTCTCCGGCTGCGACAAACTGCACAACGCTCGCGCAATCGTGAGCGATCTCAATACCCATGGCCCCAAGATGTTCTCTCGTTTCAATACTGGGAAGGACGGCACCCTGTGGTACTACGATCAACTGGCAAGCGCCTTCCAGACTTGCCTGCCGAGCCCACTCGCCGACGAACTGACCCGCACGGTGGCCGAGATGAAGCGTTTGGCGGATTGACGTAGGCTGACAGAACGCCAAAACGAAAAAACCCGCCAGAAGGCGGGTTTTTCGGGGGTTTCAGAGATTTTGAAAGCTTTCTCTGGAACCTTGTATGGTGCCGGCACCAAGAGTCGAACTCGGGACCTACTGATTACAAGTCAGTTGCTCTACCAACTGAGCTATACCGGCGTGATGGGCGCAAAGTATATCCAGATTTTTTGGGTTGTAAACCCCTAGCTGACTGATTCGATTGCAAAAACTTTCAGCGATGAGCTTTTTCACTGCTTCTGTCCCGCTGCTTCCCTGATCCACCCTCGACAGTTGGGGTTTTTTCCTTGTGTTGGTCAGGTTCTGTGCACGATCTGTACGCCTATGTACTGCCGGTAAAACAATGGCTTTACGGGCCATATTCACTTTTGCTGGAATGCTTATGCACAATCGGAGTTAGGGGTGGCGCGCCAGTGGCTGATTTTGTGCGGCCGTTCTCAACTGCTGCAACTTACTGTTTTTTGGGCGGTTTAGGCTTGAGTGAAAAATGATCAGTCATGAACTTGGCCAGCAGGCTGCGGTTTTCGTGCCTTCTTCGAATTGTTATTAACAGACTTATCCACAGACTGGGCGCGGATGAGTGGAGTATTCAGGCTGCTCCATTCACCCGCGCGTTTGTCTCACCGCCCTTGGCAGGCGTCCACGCGCAGTACGCGTTCCAGTAGCTTGAAGCCGCGTACCAGGACGTAAGCCATCAGCAGGTAGAACATCCCGGCGGCGAAGAATATTTCGACCGGCAGGTAGGTCCTGGCGATGATGGTGCGCGCCATGCCGGTCAGTTCCAGCAGGGTGACGGTGCTGGCCAGTGCGCTGGCTTTGAGCATCAGAATCACTTCGTTGCTGTAGGCCGGCAGCCCGATACGCGAGGCGCGCGGCAGGATGATGTAGAACAAGGCTTTCCACTTGGACATGCCCAGCGCCCGCGCCGCTTCGATTTCGCCCGGCGGGATGGCCTGGATCGCACCACGCAGGATTTCGGCGATGTAGGCTGCCGTGTGCAGGGTCATGGTGACGGTCGCACACCAGAACGGGTCGCGTAGATACGGCCATAGTGCGCTCGCCCGCACCGAGTCGAATTGCGCCAGTCCGTAATAGACCAGAAACAGCTGCACCAGCAGCGGTGTACCACGGAAGAAGAAAATGTATGCGTACGGCAAGGCGCGTACGGACAAGTGCCGTGACGAGCGCGCGATGCCCAGTGGTATCGCCAGAATCAGCCCGGCGACCACTGCGATGGCGACCAGCTCCAGGGTCAGGGTTGCGCCCTGAGCCAGCCTTGGCAGCCATTTGATGATGACTTCCCAGTTCATGACGAACTCCTCAAGAAACCGCGTGCGGCGCGTCTTTCCAGCAGGTACATGCCGATCATCGCCAGGACGGTCAGGCCCAGGTACATGAAGGCTGCGACCATATAGAAGGTGAACGCCTGTTTGGTGAAGCTCACGGCGATCTGCGAGTGGCGCATGATTTCTTCAAGGCCGATCACTGACACCAGTGCGGTGTCCTTCATCAGGATCATGAACAGGTTGCCCAGGCCGGGCAGGGCGATGCGCCACATCTGCGGCATGATCAGCTTGATGAAGATCCGCGATGTGGACATGCCCAGCGCCATACCGGCTTCGCGATGACCTTTAGGGATGGCGAGGATGGCCCCTCGGAACACTTCGGTCGCATACGCACCAAAGCACAATCCAAGCGCGATCACCCCGGCCGCGAAGGCGTTTAGCTCAAGGTCGGGTTTGCCGAGCGCTTCGCCGAGGCTGCGCATAAGGTTGACCGTGCCGAAGTAGATCAGCAGGACCCAGAGTAATTCCGGGATGCCGCGCACCAGCGTCGAGTAGGTACCGCCAAGCCATTGCAGCGACTTGTAGGGTGATGTTTTTGCCAAGGCGCCGAGCAGACCGAGCACCAGCCCCAGGCATAACGCCGACAGGGCAAGTTTGACGGTCATCAGCGCGCCAGCCGCAAGGGCCGGGCCGAATCCGTAGATATCAATGTTCATAGGCAGGCTTTGCTAGGGACCGGCACCGCGACGCTGTCACTGAAACAAGAAGCGGCGGTGCCCGTCGGGCAGGTCAGAGAATACTGAACGGGAAATACTTGTCGTTGATTTTTTTGTAGGTGCCGTCGGCGATGATTTCTTTCAGCGCTTTGTTCAGCTCCTCACGCAGTGGATCGCCTTTGCGCACGGCGATGCCGATTTTGTCGTTGCCGAACACTGGCTCGCCTTTGAATTCAAAGTTTTTGCCCGCGTCGCTTTTGAGCCATTCGTAGTTGACGAATTTGTCTGCCAGCAGTGCATCGACACGCCCGGAGGTCAGGTCGAGGTAGGCGTTTTCCTGAGTGTCATAGAGCTTGATGGTGACGGTGTCACCCAGGTTGTCTTCGAGCCAGCTACCTGCCAGCGTCGCACGCTGGGCACCAATGATTTTGCCTTTCAAGGTTTCCTTGAGGGTGGCCTTGTCGATGGTCAAATCAGTGGTCTTGGGCGCAACGAACTGCAGCTTGTTGGAATAGTACGGGTCAGTGAAGTCGACGGCCTGTTTGCGTTCCTCGGTGATCGACATCGACGAGATCAGGAAATTGAATTTATTCGCGTTCAAGGCCGGGATGATGCCGTCCCAGTCGGACGTGACGATTTCGCATTCGACTTTCATCTTGGCGCAAAGGGCGTTGCCGATGTCGACGTCGAAGCCCACGACCTGGCCGCTGGCGTCTTTGTTATTGAACGGCGGGTAGGCGGCTTCGATGCCCATTTTCAGTTTTTCTGCGGCAAAGGCGCTGGTCGCGAATGTCAGAGTGACGGCAGCGGCCAGGAGAAATTTTTTGTAGGTCTGCATGCGTGTTGCTCCGTTAGCGGTTGCTGGACATGAATTGTTTACAACGCGCCGACAAGGGGTTTTCAAACACCTGTTGCGGCGATCCTTGTTCTTCGACGAGGCCCTGATGCAGGAACACTACTTCGCTGGACACTTGGCGGGCAAAGCTCATTTCGTGGGTTACGAGCAGCATGGTCCGGCCTTCTTCGGCGAGGGCTCTAATGACGTTGAGCACTTCCTGAACCATTTCCGGATCGAGGGCGGAGGTCGGTTCATCGAACAGGATTACTTTAGGCTGCATCGCCAGGGTGCGGGCGATGGCCGCGCGCTGTTGTTGACCGCCAGACAGTTGGGCCGGGTACACATGACGCTTGTCGCCGATGCCGACTTTGGCCAGCAGGGCTTCAGCGACTTCAATGGCTTCAGCCTTGCTTTGCCCCAGTACGCGACGCGGCGCCTCGATGATGTTGTCGAGTACGGTCATGTGCGGCCACAGATTGAAGTTCTGGAACACGAAGCCGATCTCGCTGCGCATGCGATTGATCTGCTTGTTGTCGGCGGCGATCAGATCGCCATTCTTGGCGGCCTTGAGTTTCAGTTCTTCACCGGCCACCAGAATCTGCCCTTGATGCGGGTTTTCCAGCAGATTGATGCAGCGCAGCAGGGTGGATTTACCGGAACCGGAAGAGCCAAGGATCGAGATCACATCGCCATCGCGGGCGGTCAGCGAAATACCTTTGAGTACTTCAAGCGAACCGTAGCGTTTGTGCAAGTTACGGATTTCCAGCGCGGGCGTGGCCTCAGCCATGTGCGGTCCTCATTGTGTTCTGTGTGCTCCTGCTATTGGCGGCCTTCCTTGGCGAGCGCCAAGCTAGCATAGCGTTTGGAAGCAAGCTTCCGGCTATCGAAGGGTTGTCGCATTGCTAACGCAGACTGTCGCGCGGATACAAACCGCACCTCGGAAGGTGCGTTGGTCACGCGACGGCTGGGCAAAAAAGGGCCGCGATGGTGCCAGTTTCGAGAGGGTGTTGGAAGGTTTATTGCCTCGGAGGCAATCCTCTCGGTCATTTTGCGAGCGCACCACATCGGGGCGACAAATGCGCCCTGTGTGTATTTGTCATGCACGCCATCGTTAAGTGGGTGAGGCGTTCAGTAACAAACTCTGGAAAATGGCAAAAGGCCATTCCTATCAAACGCTTATGGAACGAGGCGCAAGCGCGTATATCCGTGGACGACGTCGTTATAGACACATTTTGGCGTAAATCTTGCGTAAAAAATAAGGAACAGCGTCGTTGCTTTCTTTTTACGGGGTGCGCGACGTGTACGACGAACTGAATCTCGCTTCTTTGCAAAGGTAGTTTTAATGAGCAGTGCGCAAAAATCCAACGACCTCGATCAGGGGCTCAAATCGCGACACATCACCATGCTTTCTATCGCCGGTGTGATTGGCGCTGGCTTGTTCGTCGGCTCCGGGCACGCCATCGCCGAGGCGGGCCCGGCTGTGCTGTTGGCCTACTTGGCGGCGGGCACGCTGGTGGTTCTGGTCATGCGCATGCTGGCCGAGATGGCGGTGGCCTCACCTGACACCGGTTCGTTCTCCACCTACGCGGACCGTGCTATCGGCCATTGGGCCGGTTTCACCATTGGTTGGCTGTACTGGTGGTTCTGGGTGCTGGTTATCCCTCTCGAAGCCAACGCCGCCGCGACAATCCTGCATGCCTGGTTTCCCGGCATGGCAATTTGGGCGTTCACGCTGGTTATCACCTTGCTCCTCACGGCCACCAACCTGTTCAGCGTGAAGCATTACGGCGAGTTCGAATTCTGGTTCGCTCTGATCAAGGTGTTGGCCATTATCGGTTTCGTCATTTTAGGCGTTCTGGCGATTTTCGGTCTGTTGCCGGGCAGTCAGGTCAGCGGCGTCAGTCATCTGGTCGACACGCACGGCTTCATGCCCAACGGGATGGGCGCTGTGCTGGCGGCCATGTTGACCACCATGTTTTCGTTTATGGGCACCGAGATCGTTACGATCGCTGCCGCTGAATCGAAGAACCCGGGTGAGCAGATCACCAAGGCCACCAACTCGGTGATCTGGCGGATTTGCCTGTTCTATCTGGTGTCGATTTTCCTTGTCGTCGCGCTGGTGCCGTGGAATGACAGCCGTCTGACCGAGCTGGGTTCTTATCAGACCGTGCTCGACATGATGGGCATTCCTAACGCCAAACTGATCGTCGATCTGGTGGTATTGGTCGCCGTAACCAGTTGCTTGAATTCGGCGCTGTACACCGCCTCGCGGATGCTCTTCTCCCTCGGCAAGCGCGGCGATGCGCCTGCTGTTGCAAGACGCACTAACCGCAGCGGCACGCCTTACTGGGCGGTCATGCTGTCCACCTCAGCGGCCTTCCTGGCGGTATTCGCCAACTACGTCGCTCCGGCGGCGGTTTTCGACTTCCTGCTCGCCAGCTCCGGCGCCATTGCGCTGCTGGTGTACCTGGTCATCGCCATCTCCCAGTTGCGCCTGCGCCACAAACGCACCGCTAATGGCGAGACCATTGCCTTCCGCATGTGGCTGTTCCCAGGGCTGACATGGGCCGTCATCGTCTTCATCGTCGGCGTGCTGACCATCATGCTGTTCCAGGAAGAACACCGCGTCGAAATCCTCGCCACCGGCGTGTTGAGCGCGTTGGTCATCGCAGCAGGATTGCTGGTGGCACGACGCCGCAACATCGCGGTACGGCAGGGCAAGCCGGTACTGAGTTAATGGGGCAGGGCTGTTATAGGGCTCGATAAAACAAAACGGCCGCGATCAGTGATGATCGCGGCCGTTTTTGTTGGGGGGGGTAAGCTCAAGCAGCGACGAGCGCTTTCAGGGCTTCTCCAATGGCTCGGGTATGAAGCCCTGATCTCTAAGTGCTTTGATAACGCCGCGTATCAAATAATTATTGGAAAAACCAATCGTGTACTGCCTTGCACCTTCGCTGATAGGAAGTAGCATGTCTTGGTCGACGAGTTTCTTTATCAGGTAGGTTCGCTGAGCGCTTTTAAGCTTGGGTAACACGCCCGATAAATCTGCGGATTTAACGACCTTCGCCTTTATCGCCACGGACAGCACAGACTCTTCTGTCTCGGTGATCCAGCGTCTTTCACGGGCGAAAGCAATGGCAGGATTGAGGATCGACTTCGTCAGGTATGCATACTGTGTGAGTCTATCAACCTTGGCCAGTTCGTCGCGAACGCCTTCCAGGACATAGGTGCACCAGGCTTCGAGCCCTTCTTCTGTGCCTGTATCTGCTGTCGCGAGCATTGTGTAGTAGCGCTCTCGATCGTTACAGAAAACGGCTGTGGGGTTGAGAACCCGCCCTCCAGTGCTCACATTGAAACCATACTTCATCAGCATTGCGTAGGTGAGTAGTCTCACCACCCGACCATTCCCATTACCGAATGGGTGTATCCATCCGAACCTATGATGAGCCAACGCCACTTTCATCAGGTCGTATTTTGGCGAGTCGTCCTTGTTTATGAAGTCGACCAGCTCTTGCATGTACCCTTGCACAAGGACGAAGTCAGGCGGCAAGTGCTCTGACTGGGATATGCGTACCGTGCCTTGTCGATAAGCCCCTGGCGTCTTGTCACCTTCGCGGTGGAGTTCCTGCACCGTCATGGCATGCAGCTCGCGGATAACATGCTCGGTAAGCGGGGTGCCGGGCTCCATGATTTTTTCTATGTAATCCATGGCCTTTTCAATGTTGGCCACCTCGCGCAATTGATCGGTGTCTTCCACCCTGCCTTCTACCTTGCTGTCGATGTAGTCAGCAAGGGTGGTGTGGTTCCCTTCGATGCGCGCAGATCCCAGGCTCTCAAGCGTGTGGAATATGGATTTGAGCTGGAAAAAGACCGGGGCGGGCGTGTCCCCTTCAAGTTTTAATCGGCGAAGGTGCTCAAGCTCGCTCAGGACGTCCACCAAGCCTGAGTCAAAGGAGGGATTCAATAGCTTAAGGTCATGGTGAAGAAATTCAGGCATGAGCGGAATATCTCTAATCGCCAAATAGATTATCTATAAAAATTTCAGCGAAAAGCTTGTATTCACTGAGTCCCTGATTAGGGCCTGATAAACATTATATTAAATCAACGATTAAGCTAAGTTAAATTTCTGCGGAAATTATGTGTAAAAACGACAGGTCTTGGGGCGTCGTGGGCAGAGTCAGCGGGCAGGGAAGATCGGCTCGGCGGGCGAGCTTGCCCTGCATGACTCTTAAAAACAAAACGGCCGCGATCAGTGATGATCGCGGCCGTTTTGTTTGGAGCGGGCTTTATTTGAACGGTTCGAGCAGGTCGCCTTCGGCAGCCAGTAGCGCTGCTCCTTTCTTAGTCACGATCTCATTCAGGGAGGCCATGCCTGCATTCCCCGGGTGAAACCGCAAAACCAAAGCCCGGCAAAAAAGCGTCAGGCTGCAAACGAATCAGTCATGTTTGCGCTTGTGTTTGCTGCCACTGGCCATGTCATTGGCAATGGCGCCACCTGCTGCGCCGCCCAGGCCTGCGCCAACGGTTGAGCCGGTAGTACCGCCAAGTTTGCCGCCGATCAGCGAGCCGCCTGCTGATCCGAGGCCGCCACCGAGTGCTGCGGAGGTCTTGTGACCTTTGGGTGCAGAGATCGCGCCTCCTGCTGCGCCGCCGACACCGGCACCCAGTGCTGCACCGGTGCTGCCGCCCATTTTCTGGCCGACGACGTTACCCAGTGCGCCGCCGATGCCCCCGCCAAGTGCGGCGTTGAGATCGCCCCCGGCCATGGCGCTTTGGGCGGCCAGAAGTCCTAGGGCGAGGGTAAGGGCAGAAAGTGTTGTACGCATGTTACTAACCTCAAAAAAAGACGATGCAAAGGTGGGGGACGGCAGACTCCTGGAGCCTGTCCGGTGGATCAGTCTCGGC
This sequence comes from Pseudomonas sp. GG8, assembly GCF_052976945.1. Lineage (NCBI taxonomy): Bacteria > Pseudomonadati > Pseudomonadota > Gammaproteobacteria > Pseudomonadales > Pseudomonadaceae > Pseudomonas > Pseudomonas sp. GG8. The sequence continues at coordinate 4,891,844 of NZ_JBRIIP010000001.1, read as the reverse complement.
GAGACAGGGTTTTGTTTTTTTCCTGCAGAATCCGTGATGCCTCGTTGTAGTCGGCCTGGAACACAGGGCCTTCCATCCATACAACGGCAGCGTCTTCGTCTTCGTCGTAGAACATCGCCCGGTACGCGATGAGCAGGCTCATCAAGAAGTCGGTGGCGTCCTCTTCTTCCTCTTCGGCAATGACCAGTTCCAGCACCGGGTATTGAAGAAAGACCACGCACATTGCCAGTTGGCTAATCGCTTCGGCGGCTTTCATGGTCTGGAACAGGTCGTCGAAGTCGGCCGGATCGAAGCCGTTTTCAAGGATGTCCTTGAAGTCGAACGTGCTCAGGTCAATGTCGACGTCATCGAAAGGCTGGTTGATCAGGGGTGACGCGAGAACCGGGTGGACGACGCTCTGCGCGGGTTTGCTCACGCGGTTCTGCCTGGCCTTGGTCTTCGCCCGTTTGGCGCGTTTCTGCTGTTTGTCTGACGAGGCCATGGGCTTGAGTCCTTTTGCAGGCAGGGGGGCGTTGGGGCGCCATTGAAGCGCATACCTTTCGAATAGCCAAGGGGGGGGCGTCGGCCGCTGTGCGAGCGAACGATAAATGGCGCCCAATAAAAAACCCCTGAATCTTTCGATGCAGGGGTTTTTCGGTATTTATGGTGCCCAGAGACGGAATCGAACCGCCGACACGGGGATTTTCAATCCCCTGCTCTACCGACTGAGCTATCTGGGCAACGGGGCGCATTAGACTTGTTTTTCAGGGGGTCGTCAAGCGTGTTGTTAAAAAAATTTCAGTTATTACCGTCGCTTACGACCCTTACCTGCTGGAAACGCTTATTTCTCTGGGGGAACGTAGCCTTCGGCCTGGGCGTATTCTTCGCCGGACAGGTACTTGTCCATCTCGCCCTGGATGAATTTGCGGTCGTCGATGTTCATCATGTTCAGGCGACGTTCGTTGATCAGTAGCGTCTGGTGTTTCTGCCAGTCGCCCCAGGCTTTTAGTGAGACGTGGTTGAAGATATCTTCGCCTTTGGCACCTGGGTACGGAGGGCGCTCAAGGCCTGGCAGTTCTTCTTTGTACTTGCGGCACATTACGGTGCGGGTCATGACAACTCTCCTGCGTTCAATACGTCGGCTGCGCGTTTCAACAGCTTCTTCACCGGGGCAGCAAGGCCCAGGCGCGGTGGGGTGGCGAGGTTATACCAGAGCCAGTCGGCCTCGGCCACGTGGTGGCTAGACTCTTCGACCTGTATCAGCCACGGCTCGATGCTCAGTTGGAAGTGGCTGAAGGTGTGGATCAGGCCTGGCAGTTCGTGGTGGTTGCCCAGTTCCAGGGCATGTTGATTCGCCAGATGCTCCAGATCGCTGAAGTGATCCAGCTCCGGCAGGCTCCACAAGCCGCCCCAGAGCCCCGTGGACGGGCGCCGGTAAAGCAGAATGGCGCCGTCGCGGTTGGCGAGCATCGGCATCAGCGTGCGCTTCTGTGGGATGGTTTTACGCGGCTTAGGGATCGGGTAGCGAGTCTCCAGCCCGAGCAGGTGCGCTTCACAGCCTTTTTCCAGGGGGCAGAGCAGGCAGCTCGGTTTGCTCCGGGTGCACAGGGTCGCGCCCAGGTCCATCATCGCCTGGGTGTAGTGATTGACCCGTGACTGCGGGGTAAAACACTCAGCCGTGGCCCATAGCTGTTTGGCGACCTTCGGCTCGCCGGGGTAGCCCTCCTGGGCGGTGTAGCGCGCCAGAACGCGTTTGACGTTGCCGTCGAGGATCGGCGCACGCAGGCCCATGCTCAGGCTGGCGATTGCACCGGCGGTAGAAAGACCGATCCCCGGCAGTTCTGTGAGCTGTTCGACATTGCGGGGAAACTCGCTGCCGTGGTCTGCCACGACGATTTTTGCGGTCTTCTGCAAGTTGCGTGCGCGGGTGTAGTAGCCCAGCCCGGTCCACAGGTGAAGTACTTCGTCCTCCGGCGCGTCGGCCAGGGCCTGGACCGTCGGCAGCGCATCCATGAACCGGTCAAAGTAATTGAGCACGGTACTGACTTGGGTCTGCTGCAACATGATCTCCGAAACCCACACCCGGTACGGCGTGATGCCCTGTTGCCAAGGCAAGTCATGCCGACCGTGACGCTCATACCATTCCAGTACGGCCGCTGAAAACTGCTCGGGTTTCATCGATTGAACAGACCTTTGAGGGCGTCTTTGAGTTGTGGGCTGACTTTATCGCCGAGCTTGTCTTCGATTTTCTGCTGGAGCTTGTCGCCGGCCAGTTTCGCCGCGACTTGGCCCAGTTTTTCGTTGTCCAGGCGGCAGGCTTTGGCGCCCAGTTCCAAAGGACCACGGCAGCGCACGGGCCATTCGATGCCGGCGTAGCGTTCGTTGACCTGACACGCTGGGTCGGGCATGTCGCTCTTGTCGCCTTCGATGATGATGGCGATGCGGTAATCCATGCCCAGAACGCGCAGGTCTACGTCACCATCGCCTTTGACCGTGAGCCCCGGAATGCCCACTTTGAGGTCCGGGTTACTGGCGACACCGTTATGAAAGACCAGATTGCCGTTGAGCTGCTGGAACGGGGTGTCCTTGCCGCGCGGTTCGCTGTCGAGGGTTTTGCGGTTGAGCTTGGCAATGCCCTGGCAAAGCTGTTGCTCCAGGTTGGCGTTGACCAGCACGCCGTCGTTGAGCATGAAGCTGGCGGTGCCGTTGAGTCCGTCGATCAGGACTTTTTCGCTGTTGCCTTTGCTGGTCAGGTCGCTGCTCAAGGTCAGCAGGCCTTTGACCGGCGGCGTTTGGTCCTTGCTCTGGATGAAGCGTTCGACCGGCACTTTGGCGATGTGGGTTTGCACGCGCATCAGCGGAATGTCCGGGCGCACGTCAAGGTTGCCTTTGACTTCGAAATTGCCGTTGTAGAGATCGCCACGCAGGCTTTCGAGGGTGATCTGCCCGGCCTGGGCCTGGGTTTTGAGTACGGCATTCTGGATCGGCAGCTTGTTGAGGGTCAGCGTGCCGAAGTTGAGATCAGCCTGGACATCGAGTGTGCGCATGCGCTCCAGCGGCAGTAGCTGGGTGTTGCTCCATGCGCCTTGCGTCGGCGCGTTCGGCAGCGGGGTTGTGCCGCCACTCGCTGCAAAGGCCTGGCTTTGGGTGCTCTCAACTTCGGATTTACGTGCTGCGCCAGCGCTTTTGGCGGCTTCGGACTTGCCCGGGCGATAGCGATCAGCGTCGAAGGTGTCACCCTTGAGCTGGACGCGTAGCGCCTGTTTGGCGAAGTCGTCGACGGCAAGGCGTCCGGTGAAGGTGCTGTCGTCGACCTTCAGGTTGAGGTCTTCGAAGGCCACGCTGGTCGGGTTACCGGTGAGGCGGCTGACCATTTCGAACTTGTTCAGGCTGCCTGCGGCCATCTCGGGTACCGGTTGACCGATACCTTCGAGGAAATCGTGCAGGTTGAACTGCGCGATGGACAGGCCGCCACTGAGCTGTGGTGTCTTGTCCAGGTCGCGAACGTGCAGTTCGCCCAAGGCGCGCAGTTGGTTGGCTGAGAGCTTCAAGCCGTTCCACTCCGCGACGTTGGCTGCCAGGTCCACCAGCAGTTGCCCTTGTGCAGCAAAGGTCAGGGTTTTCCCGTCCAGCGGTTCGCCCGATGCTTCGCCGGACAGGCGCATGTCTTCGAATTGGTAGCGTTTGAGCACACGATCGAAGCGCAGTTGCCCGGCCAGTTCGGTCTTGGCGCGGATCACCGGCTGGTTAGTGCTGAAGAAGGCGGTGAGTTTGACCGGGATGTTGGTCCCTTCATGCACTGCGCCGGTACTCAGTTGAATGCTTTCGGCACTGAATTGCCGACCATTCTTGGCATCGTTGAAGTCGATGCGCGCGTTGTTGACGGTCAGGCTGTCGATGTCCAGTTTGATCGGTTGCGAGGTTTTTTCCGGCGTTGTTGCCGTGCCTTGTGCAGTCTGACCGGCTGCGCCTGGTTCAACCGGGGGCGGCGTTGCGGGCTGTGCCGGACGCCCAATGTCCTCCCAGTTGCCATGGCCATTTTCGTCGCGGTTCAGCGTCAGGTTGAGGCCTTCGACGCGGACATCGCTCATCTGCACTTCGCGGCGCAATAGCGGCAGGACGCGCACGGAGAGCCCGAGCATCTGCAGGTCGGCAAAGGGTTTGGTGGGGGCGGTCAGGGTCGCCACGCTGGCGTCATGCAACTCCAACCCAAGCCAGGGGAACAGGCTCCAGCCGATGTCGCCGTTGAGTGTCAGCTCTAGGTGGGCCTTGTCGCGTGCCAGCTGGCGAATCTCGTCTTTATAGTCGTTGGGATCAAACAGATGGCTCAGAGCAAAGCCCAGAGCCACGATGATCAGCAACAGCCCGAGAATAACCAGACCCAGGATTTTGCCGAACGCTTTCATGGGCGAGTCCTTGTAATTGAATCATTCAAAATTTAGCCCGCGAGTATAGCCTCCACAAACAGTAACCGGGCTGCCGATGCCTCCGGGTGTGACTTACCCTTGGTTCAGGGCCTGTTGCGCGTCCAGTTGCAAGTCGAGTTTAGCCGCCAGCGCCTGAGCCTCCAGTTGTCCGACTGGCGCCAGCAGGCGTAGTTCACAACCCGCCTCATGAGCCATTCTTTGCGCCTCGACCAGCAAGCGTTCGGCCACCCCCCGGCGCCGGGTGAGCTTGCGTACGCACAGCTGCGACAGGTGCCAGACGTTGCCCTGGCGTTGCACGCGAGCGGCACCCAACAGGCGGTCATTGAACCGAGCAGCCAGCAAGCTGCCGTTGCTCAGGCCTGCGGTGATCAACGCCTGACTATCGCCAAACGGTGCAAGCAGCCACTCCGGTGCATCGCGGTAAATCTTCTGCAGATCTTCCTGATCCTGATAGGAGGCTGAATGTACGGACTCAATGACGATGGGCATTACGTTTCCTCGATCAAGCGTGAGTGGTGTAGAGCGTAGTGGCATTAGGGCCAGACAGCGCGAATAAAGGTGCTGGCATATAGCCTTCCGTAGAGGCCGTGATGGTACCCTCTGGGCCATCGTCAGTCCTCCTGCGTCTTTTTGTCACGTCTGGGGGATCTCTGCCGATAAGACAAGCGTTGCCTGCGTGCATGGAAGGTTGTGGGTGAAACACGTAATTGCCTTGCGAGCTACATCCAATCCGGGGAAATAATAATGAACACACACGCTACGCTGAGCGGCATTGTCGCGCAGCCCGCGTTCTTGTCCAAAGAACGCATCATCGCCAAGCCCGGTTTCAACCGTTGGCTGGTACCCCCAGCAGCATTGGCCATCCATCTGTGCATCGGCATGGCGTATGGTTTTTCGGTGTTCTGGTTGCCGCTGTCCAAAGCCATTGGCATGACCGCGCCGGTTGCTTGCGCGCCGAACATGAGCTTCCTGGCCCAGGTGTTTGCATCGGATTGCGACTGGCCGATTTCGATGCTGAGCTGGATTTTTACCCTGTTTTTCATCTTCCTGGGCTGTTCCGCAGCCATTTGGGGCGGCTGGCTGGAGCATTCCGGTCCGCGTAAGGCGGGCGTCGTTTCGGCGTTGTGCTGGTGCGGCGGGCTGGTGATTTCCGCGTTGGGTATTTATACCCACCAGATCTGGCTGATGTGGCTGGGCTCCGGTGTGATCGGCGGTATCGGCCTGGGGTTGGGCTATATCTCGCCAGTCTCGACGCTGATCAAGTGGTTCCCGGACAAGCGCGGCATGGCGACCGGCATGGCAATCATGGGTTTCGGTGGCGGGGCAATGGTCGGCGCACCGTTGGCTGCAGCCTTGATGGGCCATTTTGCTTCGCCCGCTGGTGCTGGTGTGTGGCAGAGCTTCCTGGTGATGGCGGCGATCTATTTTGTCTTCATGATCGGCGGCGCTCTGGGTTACCGCGTTCCACCGACCGGCTGGAAGCCTGAGGGTTGGACTGCTCCGGCAAAGAAAGCCAGCAACGCGATGATTACTCACCGCCATGTGCACGTCAGCGTGGCGTGGAAAACTCCGCAGTTCGCTCTGGTGTGGCTGGTGCTGTGCCTGAACGTGTCGGCGGGCATCGGCATCCTCGGCATGGCCTCGCCACTGCTGCAGGAAGTGTTCGCCGGTAAATTGCTCGGCAACGGTTTGGCGTATGGCCAACTGGACGCCGTTCAACTGGGGCAGATCGCTGCCATCGCTGCGGGCTTTACCGGTTTGCTGAGCCTGTTCAACATCGGTGGACGTTTCTTCTGGGCGACTTTTTCCGATTACATCGGCCGTAAAGCCACGTACTTCGTGTTCTTTTTTCTGGGCTTTTTGCTCTACGCGTCAGTGCCTTCGTTGAGTCACTTGGGCAGCATTGCACTGTTTGTGGCAGCGTTCTGCGTGGTTCTGTCGATGTACGGTGGTGGCTTTGCGACTGTTCCGGCTTATCTGGCGGATCTGTTTGGCACGCAAATGGTCGGCGCGATTCATGGTCGTCTGCTGACCGCCTGGGCTGCAGCGGGCGTATTGGGTCCGGTGTTGGTCACCTACTTGCGTGAGTATCAGTTGAGCATCGGCGTTGCACGCGCTGACGCCTACGACATCACCCTGTACATCCTCGCAGGTCTGCTGGTGCTGGGCTTTATCTGCAACCTGCTGATTCGTCCGGTGGCCGATAAGCATTTCATGACTGACGAAGCGTTGGCTGTGGAGCAATCCTACGGTCACGATGCCGGTGCGGATCACACCACCGTGCTGGAGTGGAAAGCTTCGCCTGCCAGCATGCCTCTGGTCGTCGCGGCCTGGTTGGCGGTAGGCATCCCGCTGACTTGGGGCGTGTGGGTTACCCTGCAAAAAACGGCCGTGTTGTTTCACTGACAGCCGACTGTAAACGCGCGTTTGTGTGGCACGGGTGTTGATTTAAGTGCCACATGAACGTCTGGGGGATGATGCAGGCGTTGGTTTCAGAGTAACCATAATTACGCGCTACGCCTCCCCGACTTCTCGCCGCGATAGACCTCGGCGAAAATATCGGTGATCGGGCGTTGTGGATGACGTGTGTGCAGCGCCCGGACCTGAGCGCTCATCCGCAGCAACTCGGGGCTGGGCTTGGCCCATTGTTCTTTGGGCAGCGGTTCCGACCAGTCGCGCATCGCCTCTGGCAGCGCTTGACGAGCCATGCGTTTGACTCGGCCAACCTCCCACTCAGTCAGGTAAAACGGCAGAGTCCAGAAGGTCATGACGTGGAACAGGTACCAGAAAAAGCCATAGACCCAACCGCGCTGCTTGTCGCGGATCTCTTGGTGCAGGCGAGCGCGGGCGTTGCGGAAGGTGTGCAGGCCTTCGTGCGGCGGGTCATCGGGACCTTGTAGATCGAGCGGGTCGGTGATCTCTTTCAGGGTGTGGACTTCGTACTCCATGTACGCGCGGATGGCCTCCCAGTTGCTGATGGCGATGGGCAGTGCGGGGCAGACGAACTCCAAGGTAAAACGCTCGCCGCTGGCCTCATGGTAAAAACCCACGCCCATGCCGTATTGACGTTGGACGCCGTATTGATTGGCGCCCTGGGCTTGAATCACCCAGGCGGTGACCGATTCCCAAGGCACGATCACGGGTTCGCTTTCGCCGTTGGGGACGAAACAGACTTCACGGCGTTGACGGTTGAAACGCGTGGGGATGACTTCTTCGTATTTGTTGTGGACGTAGAACCAGATAAGGAGGGTCGTGGCGAGTGCACAAAGGCTGACTCCCACAGTCAACCCCCAGCTAACTCGGTGCGTTCCAACGACCACTGCCCAAGCCTCGGATGAGCCAGCGCCGACCGACATAGCAATCAGCCCCAAAATCAGCGGCAATACAAAGCTGGCCGCGACAAAACAATTAAAAGGGCCACCCAAGGTGACCTGCCATGAAAAAGCTTCCGGCCACCCCAATCCAAAATCCAAATACACATCGTTAAGTTCTCCCACATAGGGACATTGCGGCGGCAGCTGTGTAGGTAAAGGCAGTGGGGCCAGATAGGTAATACGACCGCTGGGAAACGGTTCCACATCACCCGCCTGCTTGGGTTGCTGAAGCTGCGGTTCGGGCAGAGTTATTTCAGGCGCCTTACTCATCAGCGCCCTCCAGCTTTAGCGGGTCGGTATGACTGCCCATCATGCGCTGCGCTTCCCCGACTTCTCGGCGCGATAAACCTCGGCGAAAATATCGGTGATCGGGCGTTGTGGATGACGTGTGTGCAGCGCCCGGACCTGAGCGCTCATGCGCAACAATTCGGGGCTGGGCTTGGCCCATTGCGCTTGAGGCAGCGGTTCCGACCAGTCGCGCATTACTTCTGGCAACGCCTGACGGGCCATGCGTTTGACTCGACCCACCTCCCACTCGGTCAGGTAAAACGGCAAAGTCCAGAAAGTCATGACGTGGAACAGGTACCAGAAGAAGCCATAGACCCAGCCGCGCTGCTTGTCTCGAATCTCCTGGTGCAGGCGAGCGCGAGCGTTGCGGAAGGTGTGCAGGCCTTCGTGCGGCGGGTCGTCGGGGCCTTGCAGGTCTAGGGGGTCGGTGATCTCTTTCAGGGTGTGGACTTCGTACTCCATGTACGCGCGGATGGCTTCCCAGTTGCTGATGGCGATGGGCAGTGCGGGGCAGACGAACTCCAAGGTAAAACGCTCGCCGCTGGCCTCATGGTAAAAACCCACGCCCATGCCGTATTGACGTTGGACACCGTATTGATTGGCGCCCTGGGCTTGAATCACCCAGGCGGTGACCGATTCCCAAGGCACGATCACGGGTTCGCTTTCGTCGTTGGGGACGAAACAGACTTCACGGCGTTGACGGTTGAGGCGCGTGGGGATGACTTCTTCGTATTTGTTGTGCATGTAGAACCAGATGAGGAGAGCCATGGCGAGAGTAAAAAGGGTGACCCCCACAGTCATTCCCCAGCCAGCTCGGTGCGTACCAGCGATCACCTCCCAAACCTCTGGCAACTCCGCGCCCATCAACATAACCATCAACCCCAAAATCAGCGGCAACAAAAAACCGGTCATGACAAAGCCGTTGAATGGAAGGCCTAAGGTGACCTGCCATGAAAACACCTGCGGCGAACCCAATCCAAAGTCCAAATAAACGTCGTTAAGCTCCCCCACATAGGGACATTGCGGCGGCAGCTGTGTAGGTAAAGGCAATGGGGCCAAGTAGGTGATGCGACCGCTGGGAAACGGCTCCACATCACCCGCCTGCTTGGGTTGCTGAAGCTGCGGTTCGGGCAGGGTAACTTCAGGCGCCTTACTCATCAGCGCCCTCCAGTGTCAGCGGATCGACCGTGAACAACTTCGCCGTATCGTATCGGGGCTCAAAGGGCGCCACCGGGAAAACACCTCCGCCATTAGGGTCCAGCCGCAAATGGTAGAGATGCGTCTGGGCCTCACCCTCGCTGTCGTAGGTTTGCACGGCGACAGCCAGGACCAGTGCGGCCTTGGCCACGGTCGAGGGTCTCTCCCATTCATCCGGGTAATCCAGCCTAAGTATCAATGGCGCGGACTGCACCACCCGCAAACTGGCAATCACCCGCTCACTGACGATGGCCCATTGGTCGCTGTCGAAGCCGCGGTCCCACTGGGCGGTGATGATCCGATACGCAGCGATGCTCAGGCGATGCGAGGTGTTGTGGCGGTTGTAGCGCGAGGTGCCACCCCGTTCAACTTCAGGCGACTTACTCATCAGCGCCCTCCAGCTTTAGCGGGTCGGTATGACTGCCCATCATGCGCTGCGCTTCCCTGACTTCTCGGCGCGATAAACCTCGGCGAAAATATCGGTGATCGGGCGTTGTGGATGACGTGTGTGCAGCGCCCGGACCTGGGCGCTCATCCGCAGCAACTCAGCACTTGGCTTGGCCCATTGCACTTGACGCAGCGGCTCCGACCATTCGCGCATCGCCTCTGGCAGCGCTTGACGAGCCATGCGTTTGACTCGGCCAACCTCCCACTCAGTCAGGTAAAACGGCAGAGTCCAGAAGGTCATGACGTGGAACAGGTACCAGAAAAAGCCATAGACCCAGCCGCGCTGCTTGTCGCGAATCTCCTGATGCAGGCGAGCGCGGGCGTTGCGGAAGGTGTGCAGGCCTTCGTGGGGTGGATCGTCGGGACCTTGTAGATCGAGCGGGTCGGTGATCTCTTTCAGGGTGTGGACTTCGTACTCCATGTACGCGCGGATGGCCTCCCAGTTGCTGATGGCGATGGGCAGTGCGGGGCAGACGAACTCCAAGGTAAAACGCTCGCCGCTGGCCTCATGGTAAAAACCCACGCCCATGCCGTATTGACGTTGCATACCGTATTGATTGGCGCCCTGGCCTTGAATCACCCAGGCGGTGACCGATTCCCAAGGCACGATCACGGGTTCGCTTTCGTCGTTGGGGACGAAACAGACTTCACGGCGTTGGCGATTGAAGCGCGTGGGGATGATTTCTTCGTATTTGTTGTGCATGTAGAACCAGATAAGGAGAGCCATGGCGAGTGCATAAAAGGTGACCCCCACAGTCATTCCCCAGCCAGCTCGGTGCGTTCCAACGATCACCTGCCAAACCTCGGGCAACTCAGCGCCCATCGACATAACTATCAACCCCAAAATCAGCGGCAACACAAAACTGGCCAAGACAAAAAAATTAAATGGGAGGCCTAAGTTGGCCTGCCATGAGAAAGCCCCCGGCCACCCCAATCCAAAATCCAAATACACATCGTTAAGTTCTCCCACATAGGGACAGTGGGGTGGCGATTGTGTAGGCAGCGGCAGCGGAGCCAGGTAGGTAATACGACCGCTGGGAAACGGCTCCATATCACCCGCCTGCCTGGGTTGCTGAAGCTGCGGTTCGGGCAGGGTAATTTCAGGGGCCTTACTCATCAGCGCCCTCCAGTGTCAGCGGGTCGACCGTCAACAGCTCTGCCGTAGCGTATCGGGGCTCAAAGGGCGCCACCGGGAAAGTGCCTTCGCCATTTGGGTCCAGCCGCAGGTGGTAGAGATGCGTCTGGGCCTCACCCTCGCTGTTGTAGGTGTGCACGGCAACAGCGAGGATCAGTGCGGCCTTGGCCACGGTCGAGGGTCTCTCCCATTCATCCGGGTAATTCAGCTGAAGTATCAATGGCGCGGACTGCACCACCCGCAGGCTGGCGATCACCCGCTCACTGACGATGGCCCATTGGTCGCTGTCGAATCCGCGGTCCCATTGGGCGGTGATGATCCGATACGCAGCGAGGCTCAGGCGATGAGAGGGCGTATCCGACAGCGGTGTTCGCAGGTTGGCGAGACTGAGGCCGGGCAGTGTTAGATGGATACTGCCTCGCCGGGCTTGTCGCAGCATGTCTTGCCAGCGGTCGCTGTGGAGTTTAGGACCGACCTGTACCTGTGGCGCCTGCAATAGCCACTTCAGGTTTCGTTGATATTCAACGAGGCTCAGGAATTTGCGTTTGTCGCCATCCAGGCTCCAGGGGGTGCTTTCCAGCCATTGATCATGAGGCGAGGTGTTGTGGCGGTTGTAGAGCCAGGTGCCACCCAGTTCAACGAGGGTGAAAAACGCGCCAGCTATATTGACGCGAAAGAACACTGTCGACATCCGTACTCCGGCGGCGGCCCAAGCAGCGATGCGCGCGGCGCTATTAGGCGCAACTATAACTCTATAGGCCGAATGCAATACATTACCTAGGTCATAAGAATGACTCGCGAGTTGCCCTCCTGCACCTACCATGGCCAACGTTGCGCTGTTTTGAAGTGTACGGTTGCCGCTACGCACAGCCTGCTGCCAGTTGCTATGATGTGCGTTGAGACTAGCGCCAGTTGCGAAAACCCCAAAAAGCGAACCTAGCCCCCCCAACCCAACATGCACTTTGCCCAACTGCACATGCACGTTATTCAAAGCATGCCGCTGAAAAACGCTCGCAAGCGCGGCAGCCCTCGCCGTCAAGGCCGTGTCAAAAATTCCACGAACCGCCGTAAACCCAGAAGTGGCCGTAGCAGTACCGGCAACAACAAATGAACGAAACGCCTCATCGTTCCACGTCTGCGCCTTGGCCTCCCTCCCCACCACCACCAAATTCACCATCTGCGCCACAAACAGCAGCACCCCCACCCCATCGCCCAGCACATTCAGCTTCGGCGCAGTCTGTATCCCCTGGCGCACGTTCCCCATCAAATGTCCCAACTCCTGCTGTTGCGCAGGCGGGAACAGCAAGGTCACGCCCGCCTTGCCCTGCGCGGCGCCGTAGAGTCTGACGGATTCATGGGGCAGCTCGGGGATGGGGCTGATGGCTTTGGCCAGGCGCGCCTCTATCGTGTCCAGTGTCCCGCGAATTTGGTAGATTTCGGTCTGCAGTCTTTTCGCTTCGGGCTCCTTGTGGTCCCTGCTGCGGAGGATCTGGTTGCGTTCATGGGTCACCCGCTTGAGCGCTCGACGCTGCTCAAGCACTTCTTTGAGGTCGTTCTGCAAGGCGGTTTGTTCGGCCGGGGTGGCGAAGGTGAAGGTCGCGCCTTCGCGTTTTGCGGCTTCGAGAATTCGCCCCGGCAGGGCTTTGGGCAGGTTGCGGAACAGTTGGTCCAGGTCTGGCATCTGTTCGCGTTGAATGCCCTGGATGAATGCGCTTTGTATCCGTTCCATTCCGCGACTCAGGGCTGGCGCCAAGGTATCGCGCGCGCCTTCTGCGACCACGCGAACGTTGTCGGGCAATTGATCGAGGGCCGGGAGTCTGCCCTGAGTGATCCGTTGCCACTCGCTGATCCAGTGCGGCAGATTGTTGAGCAACGCATAACCGACGTTGACCAGCGTGGCGTACTGGGTGGTCAGTTGGCTTTGTTCGCTCAACGGCAAGGTATGCAGGAGCGGCAGGCTGAACTGCGGATTTTTCTCCAGCCACTCGAGCATCGCTTGGCTGGACGTGTCGCTGCGGCAGATGTCTTTCAGGCAGGCGTATTCGGCGCTGAACGCCGCCAGTTGCTGCGCGGCCTGTTGTGCATCGAAATACCAGGCGGCACGATGGAAGCGGCCGGCAGCGACCAACGCCACCCGGTCTTCGCTGATGAGGTCGAGCAAGGGATTCCAGCGCGCCAGATTTGCCCTGTGCTCAGCCAGCACGTGATCCATGGCGGCACGGTCGATCAGTTCATTGACGCCGCGCTGCCCGATTTTTGCACCCGCGAGCACGTCCTTGATGCGTTGGTTCTGCTCTTTGCCCAACTGGACCAGCGCCTTGAGGTGGCGCTCGACAAAGTCGTCCGGCGCTGGCCGCATGAACTGGCGAGTGTGATAGCGCCAGTCAACATCCTGAAGGATCACGACCTTTATCGACCCCAAGGCGAGGCTGCCGAAAAAGCCTTGCTCCTTGCGAAACTGATCAAGCGCTTCCTGACGCTCCTCCAGCAAGGCCTCGGGGGGATCGGTTTTTTGACTGGAAACGGCCTGACCGCTGTTATTCAAATGATCGAGTAATGCGCGCCCGGCATGGTTGCGCTGTGGTGACGGCAGGTCATCCAGGTCCTGAAGCATGGCCTTGATCGCCGGATCATCGCTGGCATTGGCCAGTCCCGTCAGGTTGCTTTCATTGAGCAGGGTCAGGGATTCGATGTAACAGGCCAGCAAGTAATCGCGCTCGTTGGCGTTCTCCTGCGCGCCACCCTCGGCCCACCCCTCGATCCAGCCGACCACCGCGTCTTGATAGTTGGCCAGATCGGTCAATACGCCGATGTCGTCGTGCACCACCAGACACAGCGTGTCGTGTTGGTAAAGCGGCAGCACGCGCGTTAGCAGTTCGCCGACATGCGCCTCGCGAAAGCGTTTGGGGGTCTCCCACAGATAAGGCATGCGCTCCTTCGCTGGCAGGTCGGCGTCGGGCAGCAGCGCATCATCTTCGGCCAATTCAGCCAGCCAGCGCTCAGTCTGTTGCAAGGTGAGCAGGTCCTTGCCACCGGTTTCGCAATTGACGTTGGCAAGCGCGACAGCTTGCATGAAGTGCGCGCGCTCGTCGGCGCTATTCAGCATCCGGTTGCATTGGTCGGCGGTCCATTGCACGTCGGCAAAACTGACATGCAGGGTGCTGCTCCTGGCAAATACCAAGGCCGGTTCCGCACTTTGCGGTTCACGCTGGTCGTTGCTGACCTCGGCACCTTGCCAGAGCAACGCGCTGATGACGCCTTCGAGAACGCGGTATTCGTGCAGCTCACGGGTCGCGCTGTCGATGATGTACAGCCAGCCGTCACGCAACAGGCGCACGCCCAGCGGCCGGCTTTTCAGCGCATAAGGCAGCGCCAATTCGGTCGACGGATCAGCGCGCTCGACCAGACCGTAACGCAACGGAAGTAACTGCACCTTGGGCTGGCGCAGGGGGCACATGCCGTAGCCGAGGACATCGCCTTTGGATTCGGCGGCGGCAGCGAGGTTGGGGTCTTTGCGGCGATTTTGGGTCATGGGCGGTCCTTGTCTGCCGAGTGGGCCGAGGCCGAGGCCCAGGCGCTTGCCAGTTGGGCGGCTGCGGCGATGCGAGCACTGGGTGTCTGAGCCGACGGGGTGCTCAGCAGCCGCGCAATCTGTGGGTGTTGCTCCAGAGGCGACGAACCCAGCCACGCGAAAATGTTGGCGTAATACGTCAAGTCGGACTGGCTAGTAAAACCCTGCGCGTAGGCGGTGCGGACCTGTCGGTCGAGCGCAGGCCAGCGCTCCGGCAATGGCCTGACGCGGTCGTCGGGAAAATACGCCAGCAGGTGCGCATCGAGTTTCAGTGTGGCTCGACGCAGGTCGACGGCATCCAGCGCAGCATTCTGTTCGGTGCTCAACTCATAACGCTTTGGCAGGTCGGCAGGCGTTGTCAACGCACGTGTGTGCCGATGCCAACCGCCCGTGACACTGTCAGGGATGACCCAGGTATGAATCGGCCCGAACAATCGCTCGTCGCGGGTTTGCGTACTGATCAAAGCGTGCGCCACCGCTGGATCAGCCAGACGTAACATCACCTCGGGCCCCTCACTGACGTGTACCGTCAGCAGTTTGCGCAGATGTTTCGTTAGTTGATTAAGCGGTTCGCGGGTGAACAGCAACGAGCCCCACTCTTGCGCGGCATGTTCGAGGTAGAACTGAAACGCCGGATCGTCGGGCGGTCCGATGGTCACCAACAAGGGGGAAATATCGCGGAGGGCGTTGAAACGCGTTTCCTTGTACAGCGGGATTTTGAGGATGCCGGGCGCACATGCCGCCAGCCTGAGGGGTAAGTCGGGTACCGCTGCGCCATCGAGAAGCAGCACGGCCTGCCCCTGACCCCAAGGCAGGTCCTGAGGAAGTGCAGTGAGCGTATTCATGCTTTCACGGCCTCCTCACAGAGCACGCAGCGTGATCGATGCTCAACGACCAGGTTATGTTTCTGATCGCCCGGTAGAACATCGCGCACCAGCACAGGTACCTCGCCGGGTGCCAGCGGCATGGCCAGCGTCCCCGGTACCGGTGCGCCGCCGATCTGGATCGGTGTACTGCTGAAAATCCCCGCCGGATTGATGACGATGTGCTGACCGTTGATCGACAGCGTCAAGCTGAGGCCACCGCTGATGACGATGTTGTCACCGCTGATGTGCACTTCTTGCCCGGCGGCCATCAACAAGTCGCCACCGACGCGGGTGTGACTGCTGCCAGCGACGTCGAGGTGATCGTCGGCCAACAACTGCACTTTGCGGGCGCCGGTGACGGTGACGTTTTCCTCGGCCTTGAGCACGGTGGTGCTGTTGCCTTTGATGGTTTCCAGACGTTCGTTGCCGATTTCGATGCGGCTGTCGTTCTGGATCAACTGCTCCATATCGCGCTGGGCGCGGAGGTAGATCAGCTCTGCCCCGCTCCTGTCTTCCAGGCTCAGCTCATTGAAACCAGACGTTTTTCCGGTGCTTTTGCTGCGCAAAACGGTTTTAGTTTTGTTTTCCGGCAGGTTGTGAGGCACTTGATGGGTGTTGTTGCTCAGGCATCCGACCACAATCGGCTTGCAGGCGTGCCCTTCTTCGAAGGCGACCAACACTTCCATGCCCACGCGGGGGATGGTGACCGCGCCGTATCCGGCGCCGGCCCAGCTGGAGGCCACCCGCACCCAGCAGCTGGTGCTTTCGTTTTCTTCACTGCGGTCCCAGTGAAAACGGACTTTTACCCGCCCGTATTGATCACAGTGGATGTCCTCTTCGGCAGGGCCGGTCACCACGGCGGTTTGCATGCCTTGAATCTTCGGGACTGGATGTTTGAGGGCAGGCCGAAATTGCACGGTCTCGCGGATAGCAATGAACTCATTGCGATAACCCTGAGTGATTCGACCGGACTCCACCGGCTCGTCACTGACCGCGTATTCCTCTAATACAGCAGGCTGGCGACCATCATGAAACACCCAAGTCGGTAACCAGACCACGTTCCAGGCCGGCTCCGGGTGTTCTTCTACCTTTAACGGCGTGCCACTGCGCAGCAAAGGCTGGTCGCTCTGACCTTGGGCGAGTTCAGCATCGCCGCGAAGTCGCTCCAGCGCCCGACGCGTGCGTACCCGTCCTTGGTGCGCGGTATCAAACTCTCCGGGGTAGATGTACGTCTCAAGGTTCGGAAATACCTTGGAGTCCCGGTCCGCTTCCAGCGAGAGGTGTGCGTTTTGGAAGTCGTAATCACGGTGGGTGACGCGGCTGGCGCGGGTGCTCAGGCCTACGCCGAACGCCTGGATCACCGGATGCTCTGCCGCCATGCCGTTGATCGGCCGAAACGGCATCACCACGGTGGGATTGCCCGCGTGATAGAACTCGGTTTCCTGATCGGCGAAGATCAGTTGGTGCCCTTCCGGGGAGTGCTTGAAGTAATAGAAGTAGCCTTCGGCCTCGCACAAACGGCTGACGAAATGCAGGTCAGATTCATCGTACTGAACGCAATATTCATGCGGGACCGGTTTCTCCGGGCCGATGTTGAACAGCACGTGCAAACCGTTCAGCAAACCATGCCCCTTGAGCACGTCGCGGAGGATGGCTTCAGTGGTCAGGTTCTGGAAAATCCGCCGATTACTGGCGTGCTGCAAATAGCGCAGAAACGGCACCATTACCAGTTGGTAGTGGCTCAACCGGGTGCCCACTTTGCCTTTCCGGATGGAGTAGATATGGCCGTGCAGGCCCTGATCGCCAAAGGCCAGATAGGCTTCTTTGTGCAGCAGGCTTTCCAGCTCGCGCGGCGGTCGGTCGGTGACCACATCGACGGTGATTTCGAAGCACTCGCTGATGGCCTCTTCGCCGGAAAAGGCTAGAACAAGTAACTCGTTGTCTTTAGCTCCTTTGATGCTGAGCGTGAATGTCGGGGTGTTGGACATCGGCCGGTTTCCATATCTGAAGGACTCGGCAAGTGTCCAGCAGCAAATCATAGATATATAGATTCCATGGCTGACAGGGTGGGTAGGACGATTCCCATTGTTCAGTGGGGATTTGCTTAGGCACCCTTCGACGGCGCCTGTACGTACTCATTTCTCTGGGCTGAACACGCTCCAATCGGGTGCATCCGACCGGTTGCACCCGTGATATTCCTTTCCCTGCTTCTGTTTGCTTCATGCCAGCCGGTTCTGGGCCTATAATGCTCGCCTTTTTCGCCCAATGATTTTGCGGAGTTGGTGATGGCCGAACGTAAGGCGTCCGTCGAGCGCGACACTCTGGAAACCCAGATCAAAGCCTCGATCAACCTGGATGGCACCGGAAAGGCCCGATTCGATATCGGTGTTCCCTTCCTTGAGCACATGCTCGACCAGATCGCCCGACACGGGCTGATCGACCTGGATATCGAATGCAAAGGCGACCTCGCTATTGACGACCACCACACGGTGGAAGACGTCGGTATCACCTTGGGTCAGGCCTTTAGCAAGGCGATTGGCGACAAAAAAGGCATTCGTCGTTACGGCCACGCTTACGTGCCGCTCGATGAAGCACTGTCGCGCGTGGTCATCGACTTCTCCGGCCGCCCTGGCTTGCAAATGCATGTGCCGTATACCCGCGCTACCGTGGGTGGCTTCGATGTGGACTTGTTCCAGGAATTCTTCCAGGGCTTCGTCAATCACGCCAACGTCACTCTGCACATCGACAATCTGCGTGGGCACAACACCCACCACCAGATCGAGACCGTGTTCAAAGCCTTTGGTCGTGCCCTGCGCATGGCGATAGAGCTTGATGACCGTATGGCCGGGCAAATGCCTTCGACCAAGGGCGTGCTCTGATGCAGACGGTCGCGGTTATCGATTACGGCATGGGTAACCTGCACTCGGTTGCCAAGGCACTGGAACACGTCGGCGCCGGCCGGGTACTGATTACCAGCGATGCCACGGTGATTCGCGAAGCCGACCGGGTGGTATTCCCCGGCGTCGGCGCGATCCGCGATTGCATGGCGGAAATTCGTCGCCTGGGCTTCGATGAGCTGGTGCGTGAAGTCAGTCAGGATCGGCCATTCCTCGGCATCTGCGTCGGCATGCAAGCCTTGCTTGATCGCAGCGAAGAGAACGGCGGCGTTGATTGCATCGGTCTGTTTCCAGGTCAGGTGCGTTTCTTCGGCAAGGATCTGCATGAAGACGGCGAGCACCTGAAAGTGCCGCATATGGGCTGGAACGAAGTGTCTCAGTCGGTGAATCATCCGCTGTGGCATGACATCCCGGACCTGGCGCGTTTCTATTTCGTGCACAGCTACTACATCGATGCCGCCAACCAGCGGCAAGTCGTTGGGCGCGGGCACTACGGCGTCGACTTCGCTGCCGCGCTGGCGGACGGTTCGCGCTTTGCCGTGCAGTTCCATCCAGAGAAGAGCCATACCCATGGCCTGCAACTGTTGCAGAACTTCGCCGCATGGGATGGTCGCTGGTAATGAGCAAGAAGACCAAGCCGCCGATCTTGACCCTCACGCCCGAACAGGAGCGTGATGCGAATCACAAGATCAAGCGCTTCATGGAGGAGCGCTTCGAGCTGGATCTTGGTTCGTTCGAGGCCGGTGAAATCCTCGAACTGTTTACCCGCGAAATTGCTCCGCATTATTACAACAGGGCGATTTTCGATGTGCAGACGCACCTCAAAGAGAGGTTCGAGAGCATCGAAAGCGACGTGTGGGCGCTCGAGAAAAGCTGATTTCCGAGCGATGCTGAACTACTGAATTTGAAGGTTTTCCAGATGCTGATTATCCCCGCTATCGATCTTAAAGACGGTGCCTGTGTGCGTCTGCGCCAAGGCCGCATGGAGGACTCCACCGTGTTCTCCGATGACCCGGTGAGCATGGCTGCCAAGTGGGTGGAAGGTGGCTGCCGTCGTTTGCATCTGGTCGATCTGAACGGTGCGTTCGAAGGCCAGCCAGTCAATGGCGAGGTGGTCACTGCAATCGCTAAGCGCTACCCGCGTTTGCCGATCCAGATTGGCGGCGGTATTCGCTCGCTGGAAACCATCGAGCATTACATCAAGGCTGGCGTCAGCTACGTGATCATCGGCACCAAGGCAGTCAAAGAGCCTGAGTTCGTCGCTGAAGCCTGCCGCGCATTCCCCGGCAAAGTCATCGTCGGTCTGGATGCCAAAGACGGCTTCGTCGCCACCGACGGCTGGGCTGAAATCAGCACCATTCAGGTGATCGATCTGGCCAAGCGCTTTGAAGCGGACGGCGTGGCTGCCATTGTTTATACCGACATCGCCAAAGACGGCATGATGCAGGGCTGCAACGTAACCTTCACGGCGGCGCTGGCTGCGGCGACGCGGATTCCGGTGATCGCTTCGGGCGGTATCCATAATCTGGGCGATATCAAGACTCTGCTCAACGCCAGAGCCCCGGGCATTATCGGTGCGATCACCGGGCGGGCGATCTACGAAGGCACACTCGACGTGGCAGAGGCGCAAGCCTTCTGCGACAGCTACCAAGGCTAAGGAGCAACTCATGGCGCTGGCGAAACGCATCATCCCTTGCCTAGATGTCGACAACGGTCGAGTGGTCAAAGGCGTCAAGTTCGAAAACATCCGCGACGCCGGTGACCCGGTGGAAATTGCCCGTCTTTACGATGAGCAGGGCGCGGACGAAATCACTTTTCTCGATATCACCGCCAGTGTCGACGGGCGTGATACCACGCTACACACCGTCGAACGCATGGCCAGTCAGGTGTTCATCCCGCTGACCGTCGGCGGCGGCGTGCGCACCGTGCAGGACATTCGTAACCTGCTGAATGCCGGTGCGGACAAGGTCTCGATCAACACCGCTGCGGTATTCAACCCGGATTTCGTCGGTGAAGCGGCCGCACACTTCGGTTCGCAGTGCATCGTGGTTGCCATCGACGCCAAAAAAGTCTCTTTGCCGGGCGAAACGCCGCGCTGGGAAATCTTCACTCACGGCGGGCGCAAGCCGACGGGCCTGGATGCCGTGCTGTGGGCGAAGAAGATGGAAGACCTTGGTGCCGGCGAGATCCTGCTGACCAGCATGGATCAGGACGGTATGAAAAACGGTTTCGACCTGGGTGTGACGCGGGCGATCAGCGACGCGCTGGGTATTCCAGTGATCGCGTCTGGCGGTGTCGGCAATCTGGAGCACTTGGCAGCTGGTGTATTGGACGGGCACGCCAGCGCGGTGTTGGCGGCGAGCATCTTTCACTTCGGTGAATACACTATTCCAGAAGCCAAGGCCTATATGGCCAAGCGTGGCATTGTGGTCCGCTAAGCCCGCCGGCTGATGTCCTCTGGACATCAGTCGCGACGCACTGCACTCTGGGCATTGCCATGGATAGGGGTGATGCACGTGTTGAAACGTCTTCTCGTTGCACTCGCAAGTGCGGGTGTTCTGCTGACAGGTCTTGCCCACGGTGAGGCCGCCCCGGCTCAAGGCGCTTCTGGTGGAGATCCCCCCGCCTATTCAGTGGTCTTGCTGACCGAAAATTTTCCGCCTTACAACATGGCGGTCGATGGCAAGAACTTCGCTCCCGAAGACAGGATAAAGGGCATTGCCGCAGAGATCCTGCGCGAAACCTTCAAGCGCGCGGGGGTTGGCTACAGCATGACCCTGCGCTTCCCGTGGGACCGTATCTACAAGCTTGCGATGGTAAAACCCGGTTACGGCGTGTTCGTCACCGCGCGCCTGCCCGAGCGTGAAAAGCTCTTCAAGTGGGTTGGCCCCATCGGCCCGGACGACTGGATCATGCTCGCTCGCGCCGACAGCTCGATTGAGCTGACGACACTGCAGCAAGCGAAGCGGTACCGGATCGGCGCCTACAAGGGCGACGCGATTGCCGAGCAGCTAACCGCTGAGGGCATGAATCCGATCATGGTGTTGCGCGATCAGGACAACGCGAAGAAGCTGGTCGACGGGCAGATCGACCTGTGGGCCACGGGCGATCCTGCGGGTCGTTATCTGGCTCGGGAGGAAGGCGTTATCGGTCTCAAAACCGTGCTGCGCTTCAACAGCGCCGAGTTGTTCCTGGCGCTGAACAAAGACGTCCCCGATGAAATCGTCGCCAAGCTGCAGAAAGCGCTGGATCAAATGCGCGCCGAAGGACGGATTGACGAGATTCTTGGGCGTTACTTGTAACGGCCGCTATCGTGAGGGACTTGGTGCGGTCTCAGCGATAGATCCCATTCTTGCCGTGCGCGGCCATCGCCTGATTGCCACGTACGCTGATCATCCGCCGTAGATCGATCCATTGGATGCCTTGCGCCTTCAGGCGTGGCAGCTCGCGTTCCAGGACGTCGAGAGTCATCGGGTAGGGGTGACCAATCATCACCACTGAACCTTGTTTGTGCGCCAGCTTGATCGCAGCCTCGAACTGAGCGGTGATGGCTGCTGCCGTGCGTTCATCATCGAGAAAAATATCCCGCGAAAGACTGGCCAGACCGATGCGTTGTGCTTCGGCGGCGGCCACGGTGCTGGCGCTGGTGCGGCTGTCGAGCAGAAACAGATGACGGCGTTGCAGTTCAGCCACCAGCCACGTCATGGCCTCTGGCTCGGCGGTCATGCGGCTGCCCATATGGTTGTTGATCCCCACCGCGTAAGGCACGGCAAGGAGCGCCGCGTTCAGGCGCTTTTCCAGCTCGGCAAGCGGGAGTTCGGGATGCCAGGCAAAGGGCCCGGTCGCCGGGTCCATGGGCATATGCAATATGACCGTTTTGCCCGCGCGATGTGCCTCGCGAGCAAAATCGGCAGCGTGGGGTGTGTCTGGCATCACGGCCAGCGTGACCGGGCCTGGAAGCGTCAGGGCTCGATAGTCGCGGGCCGGGTTTTGCCCGAGGTCATCGATGATCAGGCTGAGGTAGGCAACACGCGGTGGGCCGGTTGTCTTTTCAGGCTCAACCGGCGTTGCATGGGCAACGCCGATCAGGCTGCATGAAAGCGTCAGTAGCAGCCATAAGCGCATGACACTAGTTGCCGCGAGTGACACTCAGGCCCTTAAGCAGGCTCAGTGCCTGGTTCAGCTGGAAGTCATCGTCTTGTGGACGAGCTTTCTTCCCGGCCGATGCCTTGGTGGTCGGTTTGTCCGCGCCGCCATTGCCGTTACCCAAGTGCCCCGCCAGATCGGCTTCCTTGTAGTTCTCGGAATCCACTTCGCTGGTCAATTTGCCACGACGCACTTCGATGTCCGGCAAAATACCCTGAGCCTGAATTGAACGACCATTGGGCGTGTAATACAGCGCGGTGGTGATTTTAATCGCGCGGTCATTGGCCAGCGGCAGAACGGTTTGCACCGAACCTTTACCGAAGCTTTCGGTACCCATCAGTACGGCGCGTTTCTGATCCTGCAAAGCACCTGCAACAATTTCAGCGGCTGAAGCACTGCCCCCGTTGATCAACACCACCAGCGGTACGCCTTCACTGGCGTCGGCCGGGTCGGCGTAGAAGCGCAGTTCGGAGTTGGCGATACGACCCTTGGTGTAAACGATAAGGCCCTTGGTCAAGAACTGGTCGGCCGTTTCAACGGCGGCTTGCAGCACGCCGCCGGGGTTGTTACGCAAGTCAAGGATCAGCCCGCTCATTTTCTTGCCGTTGTCTTTGCGCAGCTTGACCAGCGCCTTGCCGACTTCTTCACCGGTCTTGACTTGGAACTGAGTGATGCGGAGATAGCCATAACCATTTTCCAGCATCTGCGACTTGACGCTCTTGACCTGGATGGTTGCCCGCGCGAGCGTCACGTCGAATGGGGTGCCGCCTTCGCGAATCAGGGTCAGGGTGATTTTTTCACCGATCTTGCCGCGCATCTTGTCGACGGCTTCTTGCATGGTCTGACCACGGGTCGGCGCGCCATTGATCTTGACGATCAGGTCGCCAGCCTCGATGCCAGCCTTGGAGGCGGGCGTGTCGTCGATAGGCGAGACCACTTTGATAAAGCCGTCTTCGATGCCGACTTCGATACCCAACCCGCCGAATTCGCCGCTGGTGCTTTCCTGCAGTTCAAGGAAGTCTTCCGGGCCGAGATAAGCAGAGTGCGGATCAAGGTTGCTGAGCATGCCTTTGATGGCGTTCTCCAGCAGCGTCTTATCGTCTACTGGTTCGACATAGGCGGCTTTGACCCGATCCATGACCTCAGCGAAGGTGCGCAGCTCTTCGAGCGGCAACGGTGCCTTGGCGCCTGCCGAAGTGGCGGCGGCTGCGGGCTTGACGGCCTCGGCGGCTTGCGCCAGAGGAGCACCGATAACGATGGCAATAGCCAGGGCCAGCGAGGTGAGGCGGGACAAATGCAGCATGTCTAACGAACTCCTAAACCTAAAGTAGTGCTTACCCTTGAGCATGGCACCATTGCGCTGGATCACTTGGGCGACCCTGCTGACGAATAGCGAAATACAACGCCGGAGTGTCCTGACCCCCACTGCTGCCCACAGTGGAAATCGCTTCGCCGGCTTTAACAATGTCGCCAGCGTCTTTGAGCAGACTCTGGTTGTGGCCGTACAAACTCAAAAAGCCGTTGCCGTGATCGAGAATGACCAGAAGCCCTGCACCGCGCAACCAGTCGGCGAACACCACACGGCCACCATGCACAGCATGCACCTGGCTGCCCGCAGCGGCGCTGATCATTACGCCATCCCACTTGGTACGAGCGTCATCGCCGCGGGTTTCGCCGAAGCGCGCCAACAGTCGACCATCGACAGGCCATGGAAGTTTGCCGCGTGCCTCGGCAAAAGGTCCGCCATAGGAAACGCCAGCACTGGAAACCAGCACGCCCGGAGCTTTGACCGGGCGTTTTACTGGGGCCTCGTCATCGTCCTCAGCGCTTTTTTTGCTGCTGCTGTTTTTCGCCAGGGCGCGGGCCTGCTCTTCACGTTTGCGCTGTTTTTCTGCTTCCTGCTGGGCGATCAAGGCTTTCTGTCGGGCTTCTTCAGCCTCGCGCGCTTGTCGGGCCAGGGTTTCTTCAATCGTTTTCAGGACATTGGCCAGATCGGCCTGTTCTTGTTGGCGAGTCTGCAGTTTCTGATCGCGGGCTTTCACGTCCTGATTGAGTTTGGCCAGCGCCTGTTGGCGTTCCTGGCGAACTTTGTCCAGTTCTTCGCGCTGACTATCGAGCGTGCTTCTTTGCACCAGTAACTGTGCCTGTTGCAGATCAATGTCTTTTTCGACGCCGGCCAGCTGGCGCAGGGTTTCATTGAAACCGTGCAGTTGAGCCAGGCGCGCCTGGCTCAAGTAATCGTAGTAGGTCAGGGTGCGCGCGAATTTTTCCGGGTTCTGCTGATTGAGCAGCAGTTTGAGGTATTCCTCGCGGCCACTTTGATAAGCAGCCCGGGCCTGGATCGCGATCAATCGTTGTTGTTCAACGCGTGCGCTTTGGAGTTTTTTTTTCTCTTGGTCGAGCCGTTGCAGCTCGCTTTCAGTCTTTTTTTGTTCTTTTTGCAGGGCCTCCACCTGCTTTTCCAGCTTGCCCATCTCGGTTTCTGTACCGCGCAGATCTTTCTGCACGCCGGATTTTTCCTGCTGCAATTCACCGAGGCGCTTTTTCAGCTCGGTAACATCCTTGCGTGCAGCATCCAGCTGTTGTTGGGTTTGCGCGCGCTCATCGGCAAACGCCGGATTGAGCAAACACGTGAGAGCAAGGACGATCAGGGCGCGAAGCATGGGGCGGGCGACACCAAGGAAAGAGGATGAACAAAGCCTAGTATGCCCGCCGCGAGCCGCAAAAAAAACGCCTCAAGACGACTGCTTTGAGGCGTTTCGGACAATTAACCGGCGCGATGGTTTTTAAACGTGCCGGTTTAGAGCCTTTTTGTGCTGTTTATCGGGGAACAAGGATCGAATGACCGGTCATCTCTTCCGGTTTTTCCAGGCCCATCAACTGCAACAGAGTCGGCGCGACATCGGCCAGAACCCCGCCGTCACGCACTTTAAAGTCGCGTTTGCCCACATAAATGAACGGCACGGGTTCGGTGGTATGAGCGGTGTGCGCTTGACCTGTGGATTCGTCCGACATTTGTTCGACGTTGCCGTGATCAGCGGTAATCAATGCTTCACCCCCGACCTTCTCCAGCGCGGTCACGATCCGGCCAACGCACACGTCTAGGCATTCCACGGCCTTGATCGCCGCGGCCATGATCCCGCTATGGCCGACCATGTCGCCGTTGGCGTAGTTGACCACGATCACGTCGAAGCGCTGGTTTTCGATAGCCTCGACGATCCTGTCGGTGACTTCCGGTGCGCTCATTTCTGGCTGCAAGTCATACGTGGCAACCTGTGGCGACGGGATCAGGATGCGCTCTTCGCCAGGAAACGGTTCTTCGCGGCCGCCCGAGAAGAAGAAGGTGACGTGGGCGTATTTCTCGGTTTCGGCAATACGTAGCTGGGTTTTGCCGTTTTTTGCCAGGTATTCGCCCAGCACGTTATTCAGGCTGCCGGGTGCAAAGGCTGAGGGCGCCGGAATATTCGCTGCGTATTGGGTCAGCATGACGAAGTCAGCCAGTTTCGGTTGGCGGGCCCGCTCGAAGTCCTTGAAGTCATCTTCGACGAAGACCCGGGTCAGTTCACGGGCGCGGTCGGAGCGGAAGTTCATGAAAATCACGGCGTCGCCGTCTTCGACCCTGACCTGCTCGCCAATGCGGGTGGCTTTGACGAACTCATCGTTTTCGCCACGCTCGTATGCGGCTTCAAGCCCAGCCTGGCTGTTCGCGGCCTGGAATTCGGATTGGCCGTCGACGATCAGGTTGTAGGCGGAGGCTACGCGGTCCCAGCGATTGTCGCGGTCCATGGCGAAGTAGCGGCCAATGATCGTAGCGATGCGGCCTTTGCCCAGGCGGGTGAAGGTTGAATCCAGTAGCTCCAGCGATGACGTGGCGCTACGCGGTGGCGTGTCGCGACCGTCGAGGAAGGCGTGCAGGTAGATTTTTTCAGCGCCGCGCTGGGCCGCCAATTCGGCCATGGCAACCAGATGGTCCTGATGGCTGTGTACGCCGCCGTCGGACAGCAGGCCCAGGATGTGCACGGCTTTGCCCGCGCTGACGGCTTTGTCCACCGCGCCACAAAGGGTCGGGTTCTCGAAAAACTCGCCGTCGCGGATCGCTTTGGTCACGCGAGTGAAGTCCTGATACACCACTCGGCCAGCGCCGAGGTTCATGTGCCCGACTTCAGAGTTGCCCATCTGGCCGTCCGGCAGGCCGACATCCATCCCGGAGCCTGAAATCAAGCCATGGGGCTGGGTGGCGTACAAGTGGTCCATAACCGGCATCTTCGCCGCATAGATGGCGTTGCCCTCGTGACTCTCGCTGTGACCGAAGCCGTCCAGGATGATCAGGACCAAAGGTTTTGGTGTGGCAGTCATAAGAACCCACTCGTGGCTAGTGAAGTAACTTGAAAAAGATCGGCATTTTAAGGACAAGTTCAAACGGCGTCACTGCTTTACGGGCTTTGGCCGACCTTGGGTGCTGTGTATACTGGCCGACATTTTAACGCCCTGGAACCTACTGATGGTTGCTCACCTGATTGAATTTGCCACTAACCACTATTTGCTCGCTGGCGCTTTCGTCGTTCTGTTGGCTCTGCTGATTGCATACGAGCTGAGCAAAGGCGGCCGCAGCCTCAGTACCCGTGAGCTGACGTCGCTGGTCAACAGCGATCAGGGCGTGGTTATCGATGTGCGTAACGCCAAGGATTTCGCGGCAGGCCATATCGTCGGCGCACTGAACTTCCCGCAGGACAAGGTGATCGCTCGTATCGCCGAGCTGGAAAAACACAAGGCCAAGACCCTGATCATTGTTGATGCCATGGGCCAGCACGCTGGCGCCACTGCGCGTGAATTGCTCAAGTCCGGCTTCACCGCAGCCAAGCTGTCGGGTGGCATTTCCTCCTGGCGCGCCGATAATCTTCCTTTGGTGAAATAAAATGGCTGACGTCATCGTCTATTCAAGCGACTGGTGCCCTTACTGTATGCGCGCCAAGCAGTTGCTGCAGAGCAAAGGGGTGGCCTTCGAAGAAATCAAAGTCGATGGCCAGCCTCAAGTTCGTGCCGACATGACCAAGAAAGCCGGGCGCACGTCAGTCCCGCAAATCTGGATTGGCGCCTTGCATGTGGGCGGTTGCGATGACCTGTTTGCCCTGGAGCGCGCCGGTAAGCTGGATGCGCTGCTTCAGGCTTGAATCCGAAACCCTACAAGACCTTAAAAGTAAGAAGGATCTAAGATGACTGACCAACCGACCAACGGCGGTGTAGCAACCGAAGATGAAGCACCGCAGTTTTCCCTGCAGCGCATCTATGTTCGTGACTTGTCGTTCGAAGCCCCAAAAAGCCCGGCGATTTTTCGCAAGGAATGGACTCCAAGCGTCAGCCTGGATCTGAACACCCGTCAAAACGCTCTGGAAGGCGACTTCCATGAAGTGGTCCTGACGCTGTCGGTCACCGTTAATAACGGCGACGAAGTAGCCTTCATCGTTGAAGTGCAGCAGGCCGGGATCTTCCTGATCAAGGGTCTGGACGCAGCCGCCATGAGCCACACGCTCGGCGCGTTCTGCCCGAACATCCTGTTCCCGTATGCTCGCGAAACGATCGACAGCCTTGTCGTGCGTGGTTCGTTCCCTGCGCTGATGCTGGCGCCGGTCAACTTCGACGCGTTGTACGCGCAAGAGCTGGCCCGTATGCAAGAGTCGGGTGAAGGCCAGACTGTGCAATAAGCGACACGCTGGGATTGAAAAAAGCGCCTCTCGGGGCGCTTTTTTATGGCGCGTACTTAGGCGAAATCCAGCTGACGCCAGGCTTCATACACGGCTACGGCTACGGTGTTGGACAGGTTCAGGCTGCGGCAGCCTTCACGCATAGGCAGGCGCAGGCGGTGATCGCTCGGCAGGGCGTCGAGTATGTCCGCTGGCAGGCCACGGCTTTCCGGGCCGAAAAGAAAGGCGTCGCCTTTTTCGAAGGCCGCCTGGTGGAAAGGCCGTGAGCCTTTTGTGGTAAAAGCAAACAGCCGTGGGTGCCCGAGGCTTTCCAGGCAGCTGGGCAGGTCGGGATGGCGATGCAGAGTGGCGTACTCGTGATAATCGAGTCCGGCCCGGCGCAGGCGCTTGTCGTCGAGTTCGAAGCCCAACGGCTCGATCAAATGCAGGGTGCAGCCACTATTGGCGCACAGCCTGATGATGTTGCCGGTATTCGGCGGAATTTCTGGTTGAAAAAGGATGACGTGAAACATGCACGGCTCCGAACTGAAAGACGGGCTGCATTCTACTCCTGAAGAGGACCCGCGACCGAAGCTCTGGCCGCGAGTTCTTGGTTCTATGGCAATTGTCGGGGTCATGGTGGGTCTGATGATCGGCCGTTTGACCGCTCCCGACCCGCTGGAGCTGCAACAAATCGAGGCGCTGCCCAACGGGCTGGCAGTGTGGTTCAACCACGAGCCGCAAGTGCATGGCGAGGAGATTGAAGGCGCGGTGGCATTGCTGTTCAACGTGCACGGGGTGGCGCAGCGCGGAGCGTTCAAGCTAAACGGGAAGGATGTTCGCTGGAGGGTACAACGCAGTGACAAGGGGGTATTGCTTAACCTGATGGCGGCCCGTCCATTGCACGGCGACTGGCGCGGTGCAAAGGTGGACGGGCGCTGGAGACTGGAGATTAGCCTCCGGGAGGAATAAAAGAGGGGAATCCCCGGCCTGCCTGTACCAAGGTCCCCAAAACTGGTGTTACTTAACCTATTGCAGGTGGCGTGCCAGTTTGAGTGGAAATGCTTATTTTCGTTGCTCAGGCCTTTAAAAGCGGGCTTTTCGCGATTTTCGAATGAAGGTACGAAACGTTTCGGTCGGTTTCTTGATCCGTATTCCTGCACATAATGTGCGCACCCAGGCACGCCAGGTTCCCAAAGTGATGCATTTCTCGCCCTTCGCGAATGGCATCACGCAGTATTCCTGCCTTAAACGGTTTATCCCCTATGGGGTGATGATCCCGTGAGCTAGTCAGTGGGTCTGGCCGTGCCATGGCACCAGTTTACGTTGCAGGGCGCGTAGACCCATTTCCATGGCGAAAGCGATCAGCGCGATCACCAGAATGCCCAGCACCACGACGTCGGTGACCAAAAACTGCGCCGCCGACTGGACCATAAAGCCCAGGCCACTGGTGGCGGCGATCAGTTCAGCAGCAACCAGCGTTGACCAGCCCACTCCCAGACCGATGCGCACGCCAGTCAAGATGTCCGGCAGGGCGCTGGGCAGGATCACATGACGAATCAGCTGCCAGCGCGTTGCACCCAGCGATTGCGCGGCGCGGATTTTTGCCGGGTCTACGGTGCGCACACCGGTAGCGGTGGAGATCGCAATCGGCGCAAAAATCGCAAGGTAGATCAGCAGCACTTTGGACAGCTCGCCAATGCCGCACCAAATCACGATCAATGGCAGGTACGCCAGCGGTGGAATGGGCCGGTAGAACTCGATAAGCGGATCGAAGATGCCCCGGGCGATCCGGTTATGACCGATCGCGATGCCGATTGGAATGGCCGTCAGCACAGCGAAACCCAGACCCAGGCCGATACGTTGCAGGCTGGCGCCTAGATGCTGCCAGAGCGTGGAATCCATATAGCCCTTGGTTGCCAGCAGCCAGCCTTTTTCCAGCACCGCCGCCGGTGGCGGTAGGAACAGGGGTTCAATCCATTCGGCCGCCGTGACTGCCCACCAGATGGCCAGCAGGGTCACCAGAGTCAGAACGCTGATCCATCGGGTGCTCAGGCTGCGGCGCAGGGGTACGAGGGTGGACGGGCTATTGCTGGCCTTCACGGTGACCGGTAATTCGTAGCTGCTCATGCGCGCTGCTCCCATGTCGGGATACTGCGTTGAGAAAAGACCCTGGACAGGACGTGCTCGCGGGTCTCGATAAATCGCGGGTCGGATTTGAGTGCGCGCGCCGATTCGCCCGCCGCGTAACGCTGACCGAAGTCCAGTTGCAGACGCTCGACGATCTGCCCCGGATGGGGGGCCAGCAGGATCAAATCGGTGGCGAGAAATACCGCTTCTTCAATGTCATGCGTGATCAGGAACACCGGTTTGGCGGTGCGTTGCCAGACGTGCAGGAGCAACTCCTGCATCTGCTCGCGGGTAAACGCATCAAGGGCGCCGAAGGGTTCATCCATCAGCAATACTCGCGGGTCGGCGGCCAAGGCACGGGCCAGGCCGACGCGTTGTTTTTGCCCGCCGGACAGCTGCCAGACACGCCGCTGCTCGAACCCGGCGAGATCCACCAGCGCCAGCATTTCCCGCGCTTTGGATTCACGTTGGGTGCGTGGTACTCCCGCCAGTTGCAGACCGAAGGCAACGTTGGCCAGAACATCCTGCCAAGGCAGCAGGGCATCGTCCTGAAACACCACGCCGCGCTCGGCACTTGGGCCTCTGACGGCAACGCCATCAAGGGTAATGCGCCCGGCGCTGGGCTCGACGAAACCAGCGATCAAATTCAACAGCGAAGTCTTGCCACTGCCGGACGGACCGAGTGCGACCAGCAACTGCTGCGGGCCCAGGCTCAGGGAAATATCCGCCAGTACCGGCTCGACTGCGCCGGGGTACTGTGCGCTGATGCGCTCCAGCTGTAATAAGGCCATGACAAGAACCCCTGACTGATTATTGAGTGATGAACTTGGCGCTTACGTAGGGGGAATAATCGGCCAGTACTGCATCGACCTTGCCTTGCTCCTTGAGGAACGCAGCCGTCTTGGTCACCGCGTCGATGGTCGGTGCGCCCAGCGCGACAACCTGATCGGCCGCCAGCGGGTACGCATTGCCTTGCAGCAGCACGGGAATGTCAGCAGGTTTTGCACCTGACAATTTCACCAGCTTGTCGACATTGCCGCTGTTGGCGAGCCAGGCGGTCGGGTCTTTGCGGTAGTCGGCGTAGGCGTCGAGGGTGACCTTGGCGAATGCGCTGACGATTTCCGGGTGCTTGGCGGCGAAGTCTTTGCGCACGATCCACGCATCGAACGTCGGGGCGCCGAGCTTGGCCAGGTCGCCAGAAGTGATCAGCACTTTGCCGGTTTCTTTGGCAACACCCAGCGCCGGGTCCCAAACGTAGGTGGCGTCAATGTCGCCGCGCTTCCAGGCGGCCGCTATCGCAGGTGGAGCAAGGTTGAGGATCTGCACTTTGGACGGGTCGATATTCCAGTGTTTCAACGCCGCCAGCAGGCTGTAGTGGCCGGTGGAAACGAACGGTACAGCGACTTTTTTGCCGATCAGGTCCTGGGGCGAATTGATGCCCGAACCGTTGCGCACGACCAGCGCTTCCGAGGCGCCAATCTGGGTAGCGATCAAAAAGGTTTCGATCGGTAATTTACGTGTAGCCGCAGCGGTCAGCGGACTTGAGCCGAGGTAACCGATCTGTACGTCGCCCGAGGCGATGGCGGTGATGACGTCGGCACCGTTGTCGAATTTGCGCCAGTCGACCTTGGCGTGGGTGGCCTTTTCATAAGCCCCGTCGGCCTGCGCAACTTTGGCCGGGTCGACGGTGGTTTGGTACGCGACGGTAAAATCTGCGGCGTGCGCGAGAAGAGTTGTGGTGACCAGGGATAGGGCCGCCAACACGCGTAAGGGGGTGTGTAGTTTCATTTGAAAGCTCCAGATCAGGCGGTCGAGGTTCGGCTGAAATAGAGACTAAATGATCTAAGAAACATTAAGTAAATAACTTATTGGTATTAGCTTATGAGGGGAATTTCTCTGGGAGCGATGGCTGAGTGGCCAATTGTCATCGTCCAGTCATAAAAGTGTGACTATATGTGTGGCCGGTATCGACGACGGGTAGGGAAGCAAAAACGCCTTATCCTTTAGTATTACTGGGCGATTACGTGACCGGTCGGTCTGAACGTCGGCAATTTGGTGGGAGAAAATAGACTCCCTGCTGAAAAACGCGCCGAAATATTTTTGGGAATTAAGTCATGAGGTCGATACACTCCGGCTCGACGAACAGAAACAGTTTGTCACTTATAACTCGATGATCTAAAAAATATTAAGTAATACCTTTTAGGTTGAGGAATTTTTGATTACCGTGCAGCGACCCGCACGCGCGGTCTAATCAATTAGTCTCGAAGCGACCAGTAACCATTGACTCAACAGGTCGGGTCTGGCGCTAATCGCGCATCTGCGGGCTTGAGCTTTTGCCTCAAGACCCGTGGAAATACAAAAATTAGATACACGAGGAGCGAAACAATGAACAAGTCCACCTTGGCTTTGGCCATCGCAGTAGGGGTTTTGGCCCAACAAGCCGGTGCTGCTGGTTTCATCGAAGACAGCAAGCTGAACCTGAGTTCCCGTACGTTTTTCTTCGACAATGACAACCATTCCGGCAAAGCAGATCAGCGCGAAACGGCTGAGGTTCTGAAACTCGATTACCTTTCCGGTTTCACCCAAGGCGTCATTGGCGTCGGTGTTGACGCACAGCTGATTTACGGGCTGCACCTTGATGGTGGCCGTGGTAACCATCCAGATCCAAACACATTCTGGCCAAGCGATCACGACAACTCTGCCGTACATGACCTTGCTCGTGGCGACGCGAACGTCAAGTTCCGTTACTCCAAAACAGAATTGCACGTGGGTGGCGCCTTGGCCCCACAACTGCCGATTCTGACGGCTAACGACAGCCGCACCATGCCGGCGAACTACGACGGTGGCATCATCACCTCCAAAGACCTCGACAACGTAACATTTGTCGGTGGTCAACTGGAGCACTCCACCGGCCGTGCAACCACCAACAGCACTGGCCTGTCGGTTAACGGCGCCACGATGGACAGCAACCAGTTCCGTTTCGCCGGTGCTGACTGGAAGGTTACTAAAGACCTGACCTTGCAGTACTACTACGCGAATCTGGAAGACTTCTACAAACAGCACTTCCTCGGCTTGGTACACGTTCTGCCAATCGGCGACAATCAGTCGTTCAAAACCGATGTGCGCTATTTCAACAGCAGTTCCGATGGCAAGAGCAGCGCCGGTGATGCTGGGTACGCGTTCAACAACAACGGTGGTTACGCCAAGAAACCAGGAGAGGTTGATAACACCACCTGGAGTGCGATGTTCACCTACCAACTGGGTGGCAACTCGTTCTTGCTGGGTCACCAGCGTGTCAGCAACGACGGCGGTTTCGTCTACCTGAACCAGGGTAATGTCACTACAAATGGTAAGGCATCTGGTGCAAACGAAGGCAACGGCGGCCCGAGCTTCTACCTGTTCACTGACTCCATGATCAATGGTTTCGTTCGTGCCGGTGAGAACACCACGTTCGGTAAGTACACCTATGACTTCGCAGGGCTTGGCGTTCCGGGCCTGAAAGCCTCGATCGCTTACTTGAGTGGCGATAACATCAAAGACAAGACTCTCGCGGGTGTAGATCACTCCGAGTGGGAACGTGACATGCGTGTGGATTACGTGATCCAGACCGGTTACCTCAAAGGCTTCGGCACCACCCTGAGCAACGGCGCTTACCGTGGCGACGGTACTGGTATTGATTCCCAAAACCAGACTCGTCTGATCTTCAACTACACCTACTCTTTCCTGTAAGTGTATTGAGTACAAGAAGCCCCGCTTGCGGGGCTTTTTGTTGTCTGGGTTTTCATGGTCCAGACGGTGCAACACTATTTGCTATCAGCTGAATTCAATTGGCCAGGACTTTCGGCCAATCGTTCGCGTTGATAAAACCGAGCAAATGGGGTTGCTGTTGATCATCAACCGTGATGAACAGCGACGATCCGTAGTCGGGCGTCGGTGAGTCACGAAACTTCATGGTTTTCGCCAGCGCGTTCATGCATTCGCTGTGGGTCACCAGAACAAGATTGCGGTTCTTCGCTTTGTGTTGAAGCGAGTCGCTGAGCATGGTTTGCCGACAATTGGACAGCCACTCCTGACCCGCGCCCGTGTAGTTGAACATGAAGGCTGCGGTTTGTGCCGTTCGGGTCATAGGGCTGCTGTAAATGTCGGCCTTCCCCAGACCGAGCGTTTGAAAGTGTTGCCCTACGGCTTCGGCGACACTTTTGCCCGGCAGGGTGATGCCGTCTGCGGGGCCCAGGCAAGGCGCAGAGGAGTGATCGCAGCGCTCGACGTGGCGCACGAGGACGATCATGTCACCTTGAGCCCAGCGTGATTTGAAGTCGGTGATCGTGACGTTGTTGCCTTTTGCAAGGTCAGGAACCGCAGCGGGTTTCAACAGGAAAAATGTCACGCTTGCCAAAGCGGCTACACAGACTAACGCGGCCAGTTTTGTTTTGTTTTTTGCGAAGTTACTTGGATGGAACAAACGTCGGGTTCCGCTCAGCAAAGTCTGTACTCCATGTTTAAACCGCTCCCACGGCAATTCTCAGCGTTGTAACGCGTCATCAGATAAACAACAAAATACGTTCCAACGGGTGAAGGTTCTGAACCCGACGCCCAATAGCACCAGTAGGAGGTTAGTGTGCAGGTCCATACGTCAATGAACGGTGAAATAGGCGTGAAAATTTAACTGTTCCGGGCGTCCTGGGTGAGAGCCTTGCTGAGTTGAAGGGGGCAGAGGAAGGCAGTGAGGTTCTTTAGATTCAAAATGAATAAACAAATTAAAATTCATTCTTTTTTATTTCTTTTGGATCGGTGCAAAGTAGGGCGCTTCATAGTCAACCAGGAGCCGCACCATGAGCCTACGACTCGGCGATATCGCCCCCGACTTCGAGCAGGAATCAAGTGAGGGGAAAATCCATTTCCATGAGTGGCTTGGGAGCAGCTGGGGTGTATTGTTTTCCCACCCGGCCGACTTCACGCCGGTGTGCACCACTGAGCTGGGTTTTACGGCCAAGCTCAAGGATGAATTTGCCAAACGCGGGGTTAAAGCGATTGCGCTGTCGGTGGATTCGGTCGATTCCCACATCAAGTGGATTGACGACATCAATACCACCCAGAACACGATCGTTAATTTCCCTATCCTGGCCGACGCCGACCACAAGGTGTCGGACCTGTACGACCTGATCCACCCCAATGCCAGCGACACCCTGACGGTGCGTTCGCTGTTCGTGATCGATCCGAACAAAAAAATTCGCCTGACCATCACCTACCCAGCCAGCACCGGGCGTAATTTCCATGAAATCCTGCGGGTCATCGACTCGCTGCAACTGACCGATAACTACAAAGTCGCAACGCCGGCCGATTGGCAGGACGGGGATGACGTGGTCATCGTGCCGTCGATCAAGGACGAAGACGAAATCAAGAAACGCTTCCCCAAAGGCTATAAGGCCGTCACGCCTTACCTGCGTCTGACGCCGCAACCTAACCGATAAGCCTCGCTGTCTGGTGAGGTTGTTTTTTGTTGAAAAGAGGGCCGTTGAATCGGCCCTTTTTTTCGTCTGCGATTTGGAGGCCTGCTAATTTCATGCGCTTAAATTGCATATGCAATTTAAGAATAAACAAATGAAAAAATAAGATTTATAGATATAAAAAACACCTGTTAATGTCTGTTCACTTAGCGAAATCGCTAACCCCACCTTACTCACCCGCCAACGGGCAAGCAGGTGCAACTTCATAGCTACAGCAAAGGAGAGCGCCATGCGCACTGTCATTTTGCGTCGAAGCTTGGTCGCTCTGTTTGCTGCGGCTGTCACCTTCGGCGCTATTACTCAAGCTCAGGCAGAAACCCTGCGCATCGGTTATCAGAAGTACGGCACGTTGGTTTTGTTGAGGGCCAAAGGCACGCTGGAGAAGCGCCTCGCCGAGCAAAACGTGCAAGTGCAATGGACCGAGTTTCCGGGTGGTCCGCAGTTGCTGGAAGGGCTGAACGTGGGTTCCATCGATTTTGGCGTGACCGGCGAAACACCGCCCGTGTTCGCTCAAGCGGCCGGTGCCGACCTGCTGTATGTCGCGTATGAGCCGCCGGCCCCGACCAGTGAAGCGATTCTGGTCCCCAAAGATTCACCGATCACGTCGATAAAGGACCTCAAAGGCAAAAAAGTCGTACTGAATAAAGGCTCCAACGTGCATTACCTGCTGGTGCGTGCGCTTGAAGATGCTGGTCTGAAGTACAGCGATATCCAGACCGTATTCTTGCCGCCGGCCGATGCGCGTGCCGCTTTCGAGCGCGGCAGTGTGGATGCCTGGGTTATCTGGGACCCCTACCAAGCGGCCGCCGAGCAACAACTGCAAGCGCGCACTCTGCGTGACGGCACCGGCATCGTCGACAACCATCAGTTTTATCTGGCAACCAAGCCGTACGCTGAAAAACATCCGCAAGTGATTCAGGCATTGGTCGAGGAAGTTCGCGCCGTCGGCGAGTGGTCCAAGGCCAACCCCGATGAAGTGACCCAACAGGTCGCGCCATTGCTCGGCCTGACGCCGGACATCACCCGCACCGCCGTCAAACGCCAAGGTTACGGGGCACTGTTCATCAGCCCAGACGTGGTCGCGGCGCAGCAGAAAATCGCTGACACCTTTTACCAGCTCAAGTTGATTCCCAAGCCGCTGAGCATCAAAGACGTGATCTGGACGCCCCCGGCCAAAGTAGCCACGGCTCAGTAATCAACAGGCCCCTAGAGGAGACAACTCCATGAGCCTCAGTGCTTCGCAAAAAATCATTCACAGGCTGGCGCCTTGGGCACTTCCAGTCTTGTTGTTGGCGGTCTGGCAACTCTCGGTCAGCGCGGGCTGGCTTTCGACTCGCATCCTGCCGGCGCCGAGCGCCGTCATCGAAGCGGGCATAAGCCTGGTGCGCAGCGGCGAAATCTGGAAGCACCTGGCAATCAGTGGCTGGCGTGCCGGGATCGGATTCGCCATTGGCGGTGGTCTCGGCCTGGCGCTGGGCTTTATCACAGGCCTGTCGAAATGGGGTGAACGCCTGCTCGACAGCTCGGTGCAGATGATTCGCAACGTGCCGCATCTGGCGCTTATTCCGTTGGTGATCCTGTGGTTTGGCATTGATGAGTCTGCGAAGATTTTTCTGGTGGCGTTGGGCACCGTGTTTCCGATTTACCTGAACACCTATCACGGGATTCGCAACGTTGATCCGGCGCTGGTGGAAATGGCACGCAGCTATGGCCTGTCCGGTTTCGCATTGTTCCGGCAGGTGATTTTACCGGGCGCATTGCCCTCGATTCTGGTGGGGGTGCGCTTCGCTCTGGGCTTTATGTGGTTGACCCTGATCGTGGCTGAAACCATTTCCGCCAGTTCAGGAATCGGTTACCTGGCAATGAATGCCCGGGAGTTTCTGCAGACCGATGTGGTGGTCCTGGCGATTCTTCTTTACGCGGTGCTCGGCAAGCTGGCGGACCTTGCGGCGCGCGGTCTGGAGCGTGTCTGGCTGCGCTGGCATCCGGCGTATCAAACGGTAAAAGGCGGTGCGGTATGAGCAGTCTTAAGCAGCAACAGCCGCCCCACCTGCTGCGCGGTATTCCGCTGGCGGTACGCAAGCTGCGCAAAACCTTCGGTCAGCGCGAGGTGCTTCGCGATATCGATCTGCATATCCCGGCGGGGCAATTCGTCGCGGTGGTTGGTCGTAGCGGTTGTGGCAAAAGCACCCTGCTTCGCTTGTTGGCCGGTCTTGATAAACCGACTGGCGGTGAACTGCTGGCGGGGTCAGCACCGCTCAGTGATGCGCTGGAAGATACCCGTTTGATGTTTCAGGAAGCGCGGTTGCTGCCCTGGAAAAAAGTTATCGATAACGTGGGTCTTGGCTTACAGGGCAACTGGCGCCCACGCGCTTTGGACGCATTGGATGCTGTGGGCCTGGCGGAGCGCGCCGATGAATGGCCGGCAGCCTTGTCCGGCGGGCAAAAGCAGCGCGTGGCCCTGGCTCGGGCATTGATTCACCAACCGCGACTGCTGCTGCTCGATGAGCCCCTAGGTGCGCTGGATGCACTGACCCGTATCGAGATGCAGCAACTGATCGAACGCCTTTGGCAACAGCATGGCTTCACCGTGTTGCTGGTCACCCATGACGTCAGCGAAGCCGTGGCGATTGCTGATCGGGTGATCCTGATTGAAGAGGGCCAGGTCGGCCTCGACGTGATGATAGACCTGCCTCGTCCAAGGGTACGTGGCTCTCATCGCCTGGCTGCGCTTGAAACCCAAGTACTGAACCGGGTGCTGCAGATACCCGGCTCGCCGCCTGAACCGGAGCCCGTATCACCGTTGCCCACGCAGTTGCGTTGGGCCCAATAACCGAACCGTACCGATACCGTTTGAACCCCCAACTCTTACAGGAAATACATCATGACTATTAAAGCTATCAACGTTCGTAACCAGTTCAAAGGCACCATCAAAGAAATCCTCGAAGGCCCGGTGTTGTCGGAAATCGACGTACAAACAGCGTCAGGTGTCGTCACTTCCGTGATCACTACCCGCTCGGTCAAAGAGTTGGAGCTGGTGGTTGGCAGCGAAGTGATCGCCTTCGTCAAATCCACTGAGGTATCGATCGCCAAGCTGTGATCGATGCGTTGCAGACAACCCCGGACGGCCAAAGCCCTTCGGGGTTTTTTATGTGAAAAACGCAATCCATGTAAGCGCCCTTGCCCCGTCTTATCGCGGGCAAGCGCGCTCCTACAGGGGGGCGATGTGTTTCTTGGGCAGATACGGCGGTAAATACAATCCAAGGTACGCATCGAACACCCGCATGCCTTCTTCGGCCAGGCGCGGGGTGATCTGGTCGTGGAGCTGCACCGAACGGGCGTAAACCCGGTCGCCGAGTTCCATCGCCAACGCAAACACGTCGACATCGTCCGGCAGGGCAGGGAGCTGGAAGTGCCGGGCGAACAGCGCGTGCATCAGATTGCCGAGCTCGATATCGTGCTGCCGGTCGGCCTGGGTGACTTCGGTCAGGCCGTGTTGTGCGAGGATCAGTTGGCGGGCGGCGGCATCGGCGCTGTAGATACTCAACATCCGTTGCTCGACCAGTCGTGACAGGTCGCGCCAGCTCGTCAGCTGTTCGTGTTCTATGGGCGCTTGCAGGCAGGCGCGAAAGGCAGCGTGGACGTCTGCGGTCAAGGCTTCGAGCAGGGCCGGGACGCCGGCAAAGAAGTGATAAACCGAAGACGGTGGTATTTGCGCACGTTCGGCAACGCTGTAGATCGACAGACTGGCCACCCCTTCGGCGGCAAGCAGCGTGCGGGCGGCATCGAGAATCGAGTCGATCCGGGCCTGGCTGCGTGCGCGGGGTTTACGGGGCGCGGCGAGTCGCGTCATGGGTGATTTCCTGTTTTGGGCAGTGGGCATTGTACGGGTTGCAGTGCAGCGGCCACAAAAAAACGCCGCCAACCTTGCGGCCGACGGCGTTCT
The DNA here is from genome assembly GCF_052976945.1 of Pseudomonas sp. GG8. NCBI lineage: Bacteria > Pseudomonadati > Pseudomonadota > Gammaproteobacteria > Pseudomonadales > Pseudomonadaceae > Pseudomonas > Pseudomonas sp. GG8. The sequence continues at coordinate 4,852,253 of NZ_JBRIIP010000001.1, read as the reverse complement.
TTTTATCGCACAGCGTTAGACGGTGTGCAGGTACCAGTTGTATTCGAGGTCGGAGATGGAGTGTTCGAACTCTTCCAGCTCACTTTCCTTACAGGCGACGAAGATATCGATGTATTTCGGGTCGATATAGCGCGCCATGATTTCACTGTCGTCCAGCTCGCGCAGGGCATCACGCAAGTTGTTGGGCAGGCTTTGTTCGTTCTGCTCGTAGGAGTTGCCTTCTACGGGGGCGCCTGGCTCGATCTTGTTGGTCAAGCCGTGGTGCACGCCCGCCAGCACAGAGGCCAGCAGCAAGTACGGGTTGGCATCGGCACCGGCTACGCGGTGTTCGATACGCACGGCATCGGGAGCGTCGGTCGGAACGCGCAACGCGACCGTCCGGTTGTCCAGGCCCCAGCACGGCGAGTTCGGCACGTAGAACTGTGCGCCGAAACGACGATAGGAGTTAACGTTCGGGCACAAGAACGCCATTGATGCCGGTAGGGTCTCGAGCACACCGCCGATCGCGTGACGTAATGCGGCGTTCTGCTCGGGATCCTCACTGGTGAAGATGTTTTTACCATCGCGATCAAGGATCGAGATGTGGACGTGAAGACCGTTACCCGCCTGACCCGGATAGGGTTTGGCCATAAAGGTCGAATCCATTTCGTGGTCGTAAGCGATGTTCTTGATCAGGCGCTTGAGCAGTACCGCGTAGTCGCATGCCTTGATCGGGTCGGCAACGTGGTGCAGGTTCACTTCGAACTGCGCCGGGGCACTTTCCTTGACGATGGCGTCAGCCGGGATGCCTTGTTCCTTGGCACCTTCCAGAACGTCCTGGAGGCAGTCGACGTATTCGTCCAGGTCATCGATCAGGTAAACCTGAGTCGAGTGAGGGCGTTTGCCGGAAATCGGCGAGCGCGGAGGTTGTGGGCGACCGTTCACGTTCTCCTGATCGATCAGGTAGAACTCAAGTTCGAATGCGGCGCAGATAGTCAGGCCCATTTCGTCGAACTTGCTGACGACCTGACGCAGTACTTCGCGGGGGTCGGCAAAGAAGGGTTCGCCTTCGATTTCGTGCATGGTCATCAGCAGTTGCGCGGTTGGGCGCTTTTGCCACGGCTCATTGCACAGGGTGCCCGGGATCGGATAACAGATTCGGTCAGCATCACCGATATCCAGACCCAGACCGGTGCTTTCCACCGTTGAGCCATTGATATCCAAGGCAAATAAAGAGGCAGGCAAGTTAATGCCTTTCTCGTAAACCTTATGGAGGCTGGTGCGTTCTATGCGCTTACCACGCACCACACCATTCATATCTGCAATCAGAAGGTCAACGTACAGAACCTCAGGATGTTCCTTAAGGAACGCGTTCGCTTCGTTAAGCTGAACGGCACGCGGGGGTACCGACATGATGCAACACCTTTGTTGTTAAAAATATCAATCATCGAGCTTCGTGGGATTCAGTCAATCCGAAAGCCATCATGAAGTCAATAGAGCTCTTTTTTGCACTCAAAAAGCGCTCAGAGGCCGTTTTTGCCGCAAATTAGGGCAAGTATTGCGTTTTGACAGCCTTAGAATCTGCGGGCTTGAGCGGGCTGTGTTCTATTTTTTACGGGGGTGTTGTGAAAAAAAATGAACAAGGCTAAGCTCGATTGCAACCCATAACAGCAATAATACTCGGGGGTTCCATGTCTCGCCTGCCGTTAATCGGCGTGACCGCCTGCACCAAGCAGATCGGTCTGCACAGTTATCACATCAGTGGCGACAAGTACGTCCGCGCAGTCGCAATCGCTGCCAAGGGCTTGCCGCTGATATTGCCGTCACTGGCTGAATTATTTAACACGGCCCAGATACTCGCCAGCGTCGATGGACTCCTGTTCACCGGCTCGCCCTCCAATGTCGACCCCTCCTATTACGACGGTCCAGCCAGCGCGCCGGGCACCGCTCATGATCCTGATCGTGACCGCACTACTCTACCCCTGATTCGTGCTGCTGTGGCGGCGGGCGTACCGGTGTTGGGAATTTGCCGGGGGTTTCAGGAGATGAACGTGGCCTTCGGTGGCAGCCTGCATCAGCGTGTTCATGAAGTTGGAACATTCATGGACCACCGTGAACAGGATAACGAGCCGCTCGAAGTCCAGTACGGGCCAAGCCATATCCTGCATATCCAGCCGGGCGGCGTGCTCGCGGGCCTTGGCCTGCCAAGCGACATTCAAGTCAATTCGATTCATGGTCAGGGCGTTGAGCGTCTGGCGCCGGGCTTGCGCGTCGAGGCTCTGGCGCCTGACGGGTTGATCGAGGCGGTCTCGGTCGCGGCAGGCTCGGGTTTTGCTTTAGGTGTGCAATGGCACCCCGAGTGGCAAGTGACCTCGAATCCGCATTATCTTGCGATTTTCCAGGCATTTGGCGATGCCTGTAGAAAGCGGGCAATACAACGCGACGCAGCCGCGTCAGAAAGTGCCTGACCCCTTCGGGGCCAAGGTGTCTACCTCCTGAGGTATTTATGAGTACCAATCTCGACCAGCTCACCGATTGGTTGAAAGAGCACAAGATCACTGAGGTCGAATGCATGATTGCCGACCTCACTGGGATTACTCGCGGGAAGATCTCACCGACCAATAAGTTCATCGCCGAAAAAGGCATGCGCTTGCCCGAGAGTGTGTTGCTGCAAACGGTCACCGGCGATTATGTCGAAGATGACATCTATTACGAACTGCTGGACCCGGCGGACATCGACATGATCTGCCGCCCGGACCAGAACGCGGTGTTCCTGGTGCCATGGGCCATCGAACCGACGGCTCAGGTGATTCACGACACCTACGACAAGCAAGGCAACCCGATCGAGCTGTCGCCGCGCAACGTATTGAAGAAAGTCCTGAAACTCTATACCGACAAGGGCTGGCAGCCGATTGTGGCCCCGGAAATGGAGTTTTACCTGACCAAGCGTTGCGAAGACCCGGACTTCCCGTTGCAGCCGCCGATTGGTCGCTCCGGTCGCCCGGAAACCGGTCGTCAATCGTTCTCTATAGAAGCTGCCAACGAATTCGACCCGTTGTTCGAGGATGTTTACGACTGGTGCGAACTGCAGAATCTGGACCTGGACACACTGATCCACGAAGACGGCACGGCGCAGATGGAAATCAACTTCCGTCACGGTGATGCGTTGTCGCTGGCCGACCAGATTCTGGTGTTCAAGCGTACCATGCGTGAAGCCGCGCTGAAGCACGACGTGGCGGCAACCTTCATGGCCAAGCCGATGACCGGCGAACCAGGCAGCGCCATGCACTTGCACCAGAGCGTGATCGATATCGCCACCGGCAAAAACATCTTCTCCAACGAAGACGGTTCGATGAGTGAGTTGTTCCTGTGCCACATCGGTGGCCTGCAAAAATTCATCCCCGAGCTGTTGCCGTTGTTCGCGCCGAACGTCAATTCGTTCCGCCGCTTCCTGCCTGATACTTCGGCACCGGTGAACGTGGAGTGGGGTGAAGAGAACCGGACCGTGGGCCTTCGGGTGCCAGATGCGGGTCCGCAAAACCGTCGGGTGGAAAACCGCCTGCCGGGTGCCGACGCCAACCCGTATCTGGCCATCGCGGCGAGCCTGCTGTGCGGCTACATCGGGATGGTCGAAGCAATCAATCCGAGTGCGCCGGTCGTGGGGCGTGGTTATGAACGACGCAATCTGCGTCTGCCGTTGACCATCGAAGACGCGCTGGAGCGAATGGAAAACAGCAAGACAATCGAAAAATACCTCGGTAAGAAATTCATTGTCGGTTACGTCGCGGTCAAGCGTGCCGAGCATGAGAATTTCAAGCGCGTGATCAGCTCTTGGGAACGTGAGTTCCTGCTGTTCGCGGTCTGATTATGATGGGCGCGGCTATGGTCGGCCGCGCCACTTTGAATACGGAGAGAGCGGCATGAGTAATAACAATCCACAAACGCGCGTCTGGCAGGCCTTGAGCAATGATCACCATCTGGCGCCGTTCAGCGACTTCAAACAATTGAAAGAAAAAGGCCCGCGCATCATCACTCGCGCCAAGGGCGTTTATCTGTGGGACAGCGAAGGCAACAAGATTCTCGACGGCATGGCCGGTCTCTGGTGCGTGGCCATCGGTTACGGCCGTGACGAACTGGCCGATGCCGCCAGCAAGCAAATGCGCGAGCTGCCGTATTACAACTTGTTCTTCCAGACCGCTCACCCGCCGGTCCTGGAGTTGGCCAAAGTCATTTCCGATATTGCGCCGGAAGGCATGAACCATGTGTTCTTCACTGGTTCGGGCTCTGAAGGCAACGACACCGTGCTGCGCATGGTGCGTCACTACTGGTCGATCAAAGGCCAGCCGAAGAAGAAAATAATCATCAGCCGAATCAACGGCTATCACGGTTCGACCGTTGCTGGCGCCAGCTTGGGTGGCATGGTTGGCATGCATGAACAGGGCGACTTGCCGATCCCCGGCATCGTCCACATCGCACAGCCGTATTGGTTCGGCGAAGGCGGCGACATGAGCCCGGATGAATTCGGGGTCTGGGCGGCCGAGCAACTGGAGAAGAAAATTCTCGAGTTGGGCGTCGACAACGTGGGCGCCTTTATTGCCGAGCCGATCCAGGGCGCGGGCGGTGTGATCGTTCCACCCGACACCTACTGGCCGAAGATCAAAGAGATCCTCGCCAAGTACGACATCCTGTTTATCGCTGATGAAGTGATCTGCGGGTTTGGTCGCACCGGCGAATGGTTCGGCAGCGATTTCTACGGCCTGAGACCGGACATGATGACCATCGCCAAAGGCCTGACCTCGGGTTACATCCCGATGGGTGGTTTGATCGTGCGCGATGAAGTGGTCGACGTGCTTAACGAAGGCGGCGATTTCAACCACGGATTCACTTACTCCGGTCACCCGGTTGCCGCTGCGGTGGCCCTGGAAAACATCCGTATTTTGCGCGATGAAAAAATTATCGAGCACGTCCGGGAAGAAACGGCACCCTATTTGCAAAAGCGTTTACGTGAGCTGAATGATCACCCATTGGTAGGTGAAGTTCGGGGCGTAGGGCTGCTGGGTGCAATCGAGCTGGTGAAAGATAAATCCACTCGTGAGCGTTATACCGGCAAGGGCGTCGGGATGATTTGCCGACAGTTCTGCTTCGATAACGGCCTGATCATGCGCGCCGTGGGCGACACCATGATCATTGCGCCGCCGCTGGTGATCAGTTTTGCTGAGATTGATGAGCTGGTGACCAAGGCTCGTACGTGCCTGGACCTGACCTTACGTGCCATACAAGGCTAAGTGCTGGGATCAGGTGGAAAAGTGCTTGATTGAGGTGAGTGAAACCGTAGCAAGTTCAACGATTTTCACTCACTTTAAACAGGGCTGGTTTTTGATGTATGCAGTGGACAGGTATTAAGGCGGGCCATGTGGTCTTGAAAGCCCGCCCGGAATCTTGCCAGACTCATGGCGGATTCAGTTGCCGCTACCCAACGGTTAGTGTTCAAACAACGGAGCTGTACGCATGAAGATATTTGGCAAGACCCTCCTCGCCTTGTCCCTTATGGGCGTAGTGGCCGCTGCTGCTCAGGCCGATGACAAAGTTCTGCACGTCTATAACTGGTCCGACTACATCGCACCGGATACCGTCGCGAAATTTGAAAAAGAGTCGGGCATCAAGGTCGTTTACGACGTCTTTGACAGTAACGAAACACTCGAAGCCAAGTTGTTGGCCGGCAAGTCCGGTTACGACATTGTGGTGCCGTCCAACAACTTCCTGGCCAAGCAAATCAAAGCCGGCGTTTATCAGGAACTGGACCGCTCCAAGCTGCCTAACTGGAAAAACCTGAACGAGAATCTGCTCAAAACCGTGGGCGCAGCCAGCGACCCAGGTAACAAGCATGCCTTCCCGTACATGTGGGGTTCGATCGGCATTGGTTACAACGCCGAAAAAGTTAAAGCAGCCTTGGGCGCTGATGCGCCGGTCAATTCCTGGGACTTGCTGTTCAAGCCAGAGAACGCAGCCAAGCTGAAGGGCTGTGGCGTCAGCTTCCTCGACTCGCCAACCGAGATGATTCCGGTGGCCCTGCATTACTTAGGTTATCCAACCGACACCAAGGACAAAAAGCAGCTGAAAGAAGCTGAAGACTTGTTCCTGAAAATCCGCCCATCGATCACCTATTTCCACTCTTCCAAGTACATCGGTGACTTGGCCAACGGCAACATCTGTGTGGCGGTCGGTTACTCGGGTGACGTTTACCAGGCCAAAGCCCGTGCTGAAGAAGCCGGTGGCAAGGTCAAGGTCAGCTACAGCATTCCTAAGGAAGGGGCCGGTAGCTTCTACGACATGGTTGCGATTCCCAAGGATGCCGAGAACGTCGAAGGTGCTTACAAATTCATGACCTTCCTGCAGAAACCGGAAATCATGGCTGAAATCACCAACAGCGTGCACTTCCCTAACGGCAACGCCGCAGCAACACCGTTGGTCAACGAAGATATCCGTACCGACCCAGGCGTTTATCCGTCGACCGAAGTGCAGGCAAAACTGTACGCCATCAGCGATTTGGATGCCGCAACACAGCGACTTCTGACGCGCAGCTGGACCAAGATCAAATCGGGCAAGTAATGCTCGTGTAAGACCAGCGTGGATCACTTGCAGGGGCTGATGTGTTGGCGAAGAACGCAACGCGGTGTGATGGATACGCCGCCTTCGCCAATACATGGGTTCTTGCAGGGGATCGCACCCATGCTATTGAAGTGTTTTTGGCTGGATGGGTTTATCGAAGGTCAGTTACGCGCCGATTTTGTTGTTCGGCAGGTACCGTGCTGTCTGACACGGGCAAAAGGCCCGCAATAGAAGAGGACCACCCCATTGTCTATTTCTTATTTTCACAACGCATTGTTGGTCGGTGCGAGCTTGACCTTGGCGGTCAGTGTTCAAGCCGCTTCCACGGTGCATATTTATAACTGGTCTGATTATATCGGCGAGACCACCTTGGTGGACTTTGAAGCGGCCACCCACATCAAACCGTTGTATGACGTATTCGATTCCAACGAAACGCTTGAAGGCAAGCTGCTCGCCGGGCATACCGGTTATGACGTGGTCGTTCCGTCCAACCACTTCCTGGGCAAGCAGATCAAAGCCGGGGCGTTCCAGAAACTCGACAAGGCCCAGTTGCCCAATTGGCAGAACCTCGACCCGGCGCTGCTCAAGCGTCTGCAGAAGAATGATCCGGGCAATCAGTACGCCGTGCCGTATCTATGGGGCACCAATGGTATTGGTTACAACGTCGATAAAATCAAGGCGGTACTGGGTGTCGACAAGATCGACTCCTGGGCAATGTTGTTCGAGCCCGAGAACATCAAAAAGCTTTCTAAATGCGGCGTAGCGTTTCTCGACTCTGGCGATGAAATGATTCCCGCCATGCTCAATTACATGGGCCTGAAACCCAACAGTGAAGACCCGGAAGATTACAAAAAAGCGGAAGCGAAGTTACTGGCCATCCGGCCCTACGTGACGTACTTCAACTCGTCCAAATACATCACCGACCTGGCCAACGGCGACATCTGCGTGGCCGCCGGATTTTCCGGTGATGTGTTCCAGGCAAGAGCCCGCGCGGCAGAAGCCGGCAAGGGCGTGAAGGTGGCTTACGTCATCCCCAAGGAAGGCGGCAACCTGTGGTTTGACATGCTGGCGATCCCCCGTGATGCGAGCAACGTCAAAGAGGCCCATGCCTTCATTAACTATCTGCTCAAGCCGGAGGTGATTGCTCAGGTCAGCGACACCGTCGGCTATGCCAACCCGAACTTAAAGGCTGACGCGTTGATGGATCAGAAAGTACGCACCGATGCCGCGGTTTATCCACCGCAAGAGGTCCTGGACAAGCTTTACGTCAATGCTGAGTTGCCCCCGAAGGTGCAACGTTTAATGACCCGCAGCTGGACTAAGGTCAAGTCGGGTAAATAAGAAAAATCCAGGCCCGGCTGTACTGGTCGGGCTGCAAATTTTGTTGGGAGTTTCACCAAATGGCAGTTGCCTCCGGCGCCTATAAGAAAGCCCTCGAAGGTGGTCAGCAACCTAAACAGGTGCTGGTCAAAATCGACCGGGTCACGAAGAAGTTCGACGAGACGATTGCCGTGGACGACGTGTCCCTGCAAATCAATAAAGGCGAGATTTTTGCCTTGCTCGGCGGCTCTGGTTCAGGAAAGTCCACGCTTCTGCGCATGCTCGCAGGCTTTGAGCGGCCGACCGAGGGGCGTATCTACCTTGATGGCGTGGATATCACCGATATGCCGCCCTACGAGCGGCCGATCAACATGATGTTCCAGTCCTACGCGCTGTTCCCGCATATGACCGTCGCGCAGAACATCGCCTTCGGTTTAAAGCAGGACAAGATTTCCGCTCAGGAGATCGATGCCCGCGTGGCTGAGATGCTCAAGCTGGTGCAGATGAGCCAGTACGCCAAGCGCAAGCCGCATCAGTTGTCCGGCGGTCAGCGCCAGCGTGTGGCCCTGGCGCGCTCGCTGGCGAAAAAGCCGAAGCTGTTGCTGCTCGACGAACCCATGGGTGCGCTGGACAAAAAACTGCGCTCGCAAATGCAGCTGGAATTGGTCGAGATCATCGAGCGCGTTGGCGTGACCTGCATCATGGTGACCCACGATCAGGAAGAGGCCATGACCATGGCCCAGCGCATCGCAATTATGCACCTGGGCTGGATCGCACAGATTGGCAGCCCGATTGATATTTATGAAACCCCGACCAGCCGGCTGGTCTGCGAATTCATCGGCAACGTCAACCTGTTCGAAGGCGAAGTCGTCGATGACGCCGAAGGTCACGCGCTGATCGCAAGCCCGGAACTGGAACGCAATATCTTCGTCGGCCACGGTATTAGTACGTCGGTTGAAGACAAGCACATTACCTATGCGATTCGTCCGGAAAAGCTTTTGGTTACCACGATGATGCCAAGCTGCGAGTACAACTGGTCGCGCGGCAAAGTACACGACATCGCTTACCTGGGGGGCCACTCGGTGTTTTATGTCGAGTTGCCGTGCGGCAAGATGGTCCAGTCGTTCGTTGCCAACGCTGAACGCCGTGGTGCACGTCCGACCTGGGACGATGAAGTCTACGTATGGTGGGAAGACGACAGCGGCGTGGTATTACGCTCATGAAAATGCGAAAAATAACACGCACGCTCAGCCGAATAATTCCCGGTGGCCGGCAGTTGGTCATCGGGGTCCCTTTCCTCTGGATGTTCCTGTTCTTCATGCTGCCGTTCATCATCGTGCTGAAAATCAGCTTCGCTGAGGCAGACGTTGCGATTCCGCCGTACACCGAAATTTTCAACGTTATCGAACAGAAACTGCAGCTGATTCTCAACCTCGGCAATTACGCGATGCTCGGCGATGATGAGCTGTACATCGCTGCTTACCTGGGCTCGCTGAAGATGGCGTTTTTCAGCACGCTGCTGTGCTTGCTGATCGGCTATCCCATGGCCTACGGCATCGCCACGGCGCGCAAAGAAAGCCAGACGGTCTTGCTGCTATTGATCATGATGCCAACCTGGACCGCGATCCTGATTCGCGTTTACGCGTGGATGGGCATCCTTAGCAACAACGGCCTGCTCAACAGCTTCCTGATGTGGCTGGGGGTCATCAACGAGCCCTTGCAGATACTCAATACCAACCTGGCGGTCTATATCGGCGTGGTGTATTCCTACCTTCCGTTCATGATCCTGCCGCTGTACGCCAACTTGGTGAAACATGATCAAAGCCTGCTTGAAGCCGCTTCGGACCTGGGTTCGAGCACCTTCAACAGCTTCTGGAAAATCACCGTGCCGTTGTCCAAAAACGGCATTATCGCCGGCTGCATGCTGGTCTTCATTCCGGTAGTGGGCGAGTTCGTGATCCCGGAACTGCTGGGCGGTCCCGAGACGTTGATGATTGGTAAAGTGCTGTGGCAAGAGTTCTTCAATAACCGTGACTGGCCGGTAGCGTCTGCTCTGGCGGTGGTGATGCTGGCGATCCTGATCGTGCCGATCATCCTCTTCAACCGTAGCCAGGCCAAAGAACTGGAGGCTAAAGCATGAAGCGCTTCAGATTCTCGAACATGATGCTGATATTGGGCCTGGTATTTATCTACGCCCCCATGGTCATCCTGGTTATCTACTCGTTCAACGCCTCCAAGCTGGTGACGGTCTGGGGTGGCTGGTCGATCAAGTGGTACGTTGGCCTGCTGGATAACACCCAACTGATGGGTTCTGTCATGCGTTCGCTGGAGATCGCGTGCTATACGTCGATCGCCGCCGTGGCGCTGGGGACCATGGCTGCGTTTGTGTTGACGCGTATCGCTCACTTCAAAGGCCGGACGCTGTTCGGTGGGTTGGCGACGGCCCCTCTGGTGATGCCTGAAGTGATCACCGGTCTGTCGCTGTTGCTGCTGTTCGTGGCCATGGCGCAGATGATCGGCTGGCCGCAGGAACGCGGCATCGTCACCATCTGGATCGCTCACACAACGTTCTGTGCGGCGTACGTGTCGGTGGTGGTTTCGGCTCGCTTGCGTGAGTTGGACCTGTCCATTGAAGAAGCGGCCATGGACCTGGGGGCGCGGCCGTGGAAGGTGTTTTTCCAGATCACCATCCCGATGATTGCGCCGTCACTGGCTGCGGGCGCGATGATGTCTTTCGCCCTGTCGCTGGACGATCTGGTCCTCGCCAGTTTCGTGTCGGGCCCTGGCTCGACGACCTTACCGATGGAAGTGTTCTCCGCCGTGCGCCTGGGCGTTAAACCGGAAATCAACGCCATCGCCAGCTTGATCCTGTTGGCCGTTTCGATAGCGACCTTCATGGTCTGGTTCTTCAGCCGTCGGGCTGAAGATCAGCGCAAGCGCGCTATCCAGCTCGCCATCGACGAAGCTGCTGCCGAGACCTGGTCACAACCCGATCCACGTCGGGCGCAGGTATCTGAAGTCGCATGATTGATTGTGCCGGACGTCGTTATAAACGGCGTCTGGCACTTGGCTTTTGCCGAGAGACCGGCAGCGCCAGCGAACTCTATCTGGCTGGCACCAGCTTCAACGTCCCCCGCGTATTTGCCGCTACATCCCCTTCATCGAAATGCTCCTGCACATAGCCGCCTTCGATGTAGGTCTTGGCTTGATCCGAATAATGCTCATCGAACAACACGCCACTTTGCCCAACCGGGTTGATGCCCAGGCTGTGGGCCGGGTCTGCAAAGTCGATCAAGCGTCGGGTCGAGGGGCCATAGGTCACTGGCCACGGCGCTGAACTGATACGGGCAGACTGGTTGTTCGGCACTTCATGGGTGCCCGGCGCGGGAAACGGGCCGACGTTGAACAGCCCGTCCAACGGTTTCTGCATACCCAGCGGGTGACCATGGGTCAAGGTATGCGCCTTGCCCCAGCGCCATTCATCAGGGTTAGCGCCATACAGGGATTTGAGGTGCAAGACGCTGGCGTGCCACGCGGCTTTGACCACGTCTGCCCGGTTCTTTTCGGCGGGTGAATTGCGGTTGTTCCACCACGGTGAGTCGGCATCGGCCACCAATCGCGGCAGCGCCGCGTCGATCACACGGCTCGAGAGCAAGGTGTCGAAAAAGCCATCGCCCAGTTCATCGTGCATCGCTTCCCGGATCAGGTCCGAGACGAACTGATTGAACAGCGTCGCCCCGACTGAATCCAGTGAGTAGTCGCCTTTCCAGTTGGCCAGGCGCTCGACCATTGCCCGTTCTTCGGGGTCGTCCACGGCGCTGCGCAAGACCGGAATCAGTGGCTTCAACACCCGTGGCGCGTAGTCGGTCTGGGTGCCCAGTTGCAGTTTTTTGCTGCTTTCCAGATCCCACTTCACGGCCGGGTCGCTCAGTTGCCTGTTCAGTTGTTGACCGCGGTCTGCGAGGTTGTAGTAACCGGGAATTTCCATGCCTGTCGGCGACACGGGCTGGAAGTTGGCCGAGACGATGTAGCCGCGTGCCGGGTTCTCTTCCTGCGGGTTGGCGCTGAAGGGGTAGAAGCCTGCCTTGTCTGCCTGCGCGGTGCTGCCGTCGAGGATGAAAGTGGGGTTCACGCCCTCGGGCCTGATGGGCAGTTGTGCCGCGGCCCACCAGCCGATGTCGCCTTTGGCGTTGGCCCAGACCACATTCAGCCCTGGCGATTGAATTTTTTCGGCCGCCGCGCGCATTTTGCTCAGGGTGTCGGCGCGATTAGCTTCGTAGAAGCCTTGCAGAATCGGGTTCTCGGACGCCAGAAACGACCACCACATCGCGACCGGTGCGGTGCCGGCTGTCGCACCCAACGCATCGTTGATGATCGGGCCGTGAGGCGATTGGCGCAGGTGCAGGGTGACGGCAGGCGCGTCCTTGACCAGGATTTGCTGCTCGCTTTGGATCATGTCGACCCAGGCCCCGTGATACCAGACCTGATTGGGGTTGTCCGGGTTGGTCTTCTCGGCGATCAGGTCCAGATCGTCGTTCTGGAACATGGTCAGGCTCCAGCCGAAGTCGCGGTTGTGCCCCAGCGACGCGAATGGGTTGAGCGCCTGGTGATGGCCATACAGCTCGAATCCCGGCGCCGACAATTGCGCTTCGTACCACACCGACGGCACGGCAAACCGAATATGCGGGTCGCCGGCCAGCAGCGGCTTACCGCTTTGGGTGCGGCTGCCGGAGATCGCCCAGGCGTTACTGCCTTCGAATTGCGGCAAGCCGGCCTCTTCCAGCGCGCGCAGGCTCAGGCGAGACAGGTCGTTCAAACCTTTCCAGTCGGCACTGGCGAGCGCGGGTGCCTGGCCCAGCGCGCCTTGTGGCTGCCAGGCGAGGTCAAAGACTTTCAGGTAGTCGGCCCCCAACTGGTCGCGCACATAGGTCAGCAAGGGTTCGGTGCGAAAGGCTGCGGCAAAGCTGTACGCCATGTAGCCGCCGACGCTCAGGGTGTCTTCGGCGGTAAACGGACGCTTCTTGATGCCCAGCAGGTCGAACTCGATGGGTTTGGCGTGGGTGTCCTGATATTGGTTAATACCGTCCAGATACGCTTCCAGGGCCTTCCAGGCAGGCGTTTGTTTGTCCTGTTGGGCGACGTAGGTGTCGGCATGCTCACGAATGCGCAGGCTGCGGAACAGTTTGTCGGTGTCCAGCAGCTTGGGGCCCAGCACCTCGGCCAGTTCGCCACGCGCCAGCCGCCGCAGCATCTCCATCTGAAACAGCCGGTCCTGCGCGTGGACATAACCCAGGGTGCGATACAGATCCGCCTCGTTTTCGGCGCGGATGTGCGGCACGCCGCGCTCGTCGTAACGTACGGTGACTGGCGCCTGCAGGTGGGCCAGGGTCATTTCGCCCTGACGCACGGGCTGCTTGCTGTGGATATACCAGGCGCCACCGCCCGTGATGAGGGTGATAACGAGGGTGACGGCGGTCAGGCTGCGCTTCATCTGCGTTCTCGTGAATGATTCAGGCCGGGGGTTTGCAGGCTACAGAGTTGCTTTAGGCCTGTGTAGCGGCGTCGGGGGCTTGATCAGTGTCCGGAATGTCGGATCACAGCCCGACCCGCCAAGGGCAATAGCAACCGACAGCCATGGTGTGCGTGGCATTGACTGCGCGACCGGCGCTCAGGGCCTGGAGAATCGGCTCGATAAAGCTGTTGCCGGAATTGCAGGTGGCGCCTTCGCTGTAGGGACCGAAGTAGGCCAGGCGACCTTCACGGTCCCAGATCGCGACAGCGGGGCTGGCGGTGATGCGCTCCGCACCGGGCAGGCTGGCCAGCGGTTTGATCGCGTCCAGGGTGCTGGGTAATTGGCCGTGGGTTCCCGGTTTCTGCACCGAGTAGAAGTCCACGCCCTGTGCGCCGCCGTAGTGCTCGACCAGTTCGCTCAAGTGCTGCTGATTGCCGACGTTGCACGGGCAGGCCGGGTCCCAGAAATGCACCAGGCGAATTCGCCCCGGCCCGGCCAGTTCGGCAGGCAGACTCAGTACGTCACCGGCGAACAGCGCCGTCTGGTCGCTGAACGGGCGGATGTAGCGGCCCTGGAACCAATCGTATGCCGCCCACAGCCCGGCCGCGCACATGAGGGCAAGCAGGCACGCGAGGAGGGTAGGGCGATGACGTGAGTTCATGCGGGACAGTTCGGTTTAGGGAGGCGTAGCTTGCCATGCCTGACGAGACAGATGAATATCGCAGCCAAATCATTGTCATGTTCGGATGAAAATGACCTCCGTTTTTGCCTGGATACCCCATGACTGCCACGTTTGCCCCTGATTCTTTACGATCCAGCCTGCAACCTTTGCTCGCCGCGCAGCCAATGTCCGGCCAAGGGCTGGCGTATCAGCGCTTCTATGGCCTGACGTTTGTCGGGCGCGCGGCTCCGGTGCGCAGTTGGCTGGGACGCTTTGACATTGGTGGTTACCAAGTAGTCAGCCAGGTCTGGCTGCCCGAACAGCCTGTCGCGACCTTATTTTTGATCCATGGTTTCTACGACCATATGGGTTTGTATCGGCATGTCATCGAGTGGGCGCTGGATCAGCATTTTGCAGTGATTGCCTGCGATCTGCCGGGGCATGGCTTGTCCAGCGGTGCTCGCGCGAGCATCCATGACTTCGCCGAGTACCAGGAGGTGCTGCACGCGTTGTTTGCCGAAGCGATGGGGCTAAAGTTGCCGCAACCCTGGCATCTGTGCGGGCAAAGTACGGGCGGGGCGATAGTGATCGACCATCTGCTCAACCACGGCATCGACAGCCCTGCGCAAGGGCAGGCGATCTTGCTGGCGCCGTTGATCCGACCACGGGCCTGGGGTTGGTCGAAACTCAGTTATTACCTGCTCAACCCCTTCGTCAAAGGTATTGCCCGGCGTTTCAGCGAAAACTCCAATGACCCTGCGTTTCTGCCATTTTTGTTGGCGGATCCGCTGCAACCGCAACGCCTGCCGACCGCCTGGGTAGGCGCCTTGGCCAAGTGGATCAAACGTATCGAGGCCGCGCCACGCAGTACCCGCAGCCCGTTGATCGTTCAGGGTGACGCGGACATGACCGTCGACTGGGGTCACAACCTTGAGGTGCTCAAGGATAAATTCGCCCAGCCACAGATATTGATGCTGAGCGGGGCACGGCATCACCTGGCTAATGAACTGCCTGCGTTGCGTCAGCGTTATTTTGCATTTTTGAGTGAGCGAATGGGGCAGGCGCGTTCTTAACCCGCGCTTAACCCCCCGGCTGCCCTGCGGGTGCCAGGCTCGATGTACTTTGCCCAACCGCCAGCCCGGCGCGAATCGCTGCCAGCGCGGCTTTGTAATACGCTTTGCCTGCGGGGGATTCGGCGAAGGTGGTGAACTCTTCCAGTTCCGGGTCTGAAAGGTCGCGGTAGACGTAGAGCAGGGTGTTGTTCATGTCGTTGCCGATCTGCGCCATCAAGCGTTCGCGCTGACCATCCAACATGCCTTGGGCCTGGCCACCGCCCAGCAGGCCGGGGATCATCTGGCTCAGGCTGTCGGCCGCAACGCCGGCGATGGCAAGGCTGACCTCGGCTCCCGCCTCACGGGCGGGCAGGTCCTGGGCCAGATGGCCGATCAGTAATTGACGGGTTGCGCTGGCTTCAATGTGTGGCAGGCCTTGAGCGTTTTTCGCCAGTTGATCGGGGCGGGTCGCGGTCAGTTCGGCGGTGACGATCTTGCGGCCCAGGGGCGACTGGAAAAACTGCAGCGCTGGCGCCGGGTCTTTCAGGGCTTGTCGCAAGTGTTGCTCGGCGCGCTGATCCATGGCCTGCGGAGCGAAGCGCTGATTGCTGTTGTTGACCAATGCGTCATAGACCGCTGGCGGCAAGCTGTTGCGATAGCGTTGTTGAGCCGCGCTCAAGGCAGCATTGAAATGCGCGCGTTGTTCTGGCCAACCGGCGACCGTGTACAACTGGTCGTGGCCGTCTGCCCACGCGGGCATCGTGCAGAACATCAACAGCAAAACAAACAAACGGCGCATAAGGACTCCTGTCAGCAGGCCGCTATTCTCAGTGCGGTGGCGGGGACTTGTCGAGTTAACACTTCGTTCGCTCGGCGGTGCTGTCGGTTTTCAAGACGTATGGATACTATGCGCGACATGCAAATACCCTCTGATCACCCGCTACTGCTACGAATCGTCGATGATCTGGCCGCTCACGGTTGGTCACAGCAGAATATTTTCTTGCCGGAAACGCTGACCCTCGAGTTGGCCGCCGAGTGCCGCGAGCGTGCGGCTGAGGGCGAACTGTCGCCAGCGGCGGTGGGACGCGGCTCGACTCAGGAAGTGCGAGAGGGGGTTCGCGGTGACCATATCCAGTGGCTGGAAGCCAGTGAGTCCGCAGCCTGTGACCGTTATCTGGGCTTGATGGAGAGCCTGCGCCAGGCGCTCAATCGCGGATTATTTCTCGGACTGGAAGACTATGAGAGCCATTTTTCGCTCTACCCACCGGGCGCGTTCTACCTCAAGCATGTCGACCGCTTCCGCGACGATGACCGGCGCACGGTCTCTGCGGTGCTTTACCTGAATCAAGGCTGGTTGCCCGAGCACGGTGGCCAGTTGCGCATGTTTCTAAAAGAGGGCGTCGACCATGACGTGCAGCCCAAGGGCGGCTGTCTGGTGGTGTTCCTCTCTGGCGAAATTCCCCATGAGGTGCTGCCGTCGACCCGCGAACGCCTTTCCCTGACGGGCTGGTTTCGGCGACGCGGGGATGATCCGTTCTGACCCGGTTACGGTTTGGACGGCTTGCTCGCATCAATACCGAACCATTTTTCAGACAGCGCGCTCAACCGGCCATCGGCTTTGATTCGCTGCAATGCCCCGTCCAGCACGCCCTGGAATGCTGGATTACCCTTCTGAAACGGGATTGCCAGGACCAAGGGCGGTCCGACGTCATTGCCGGGCTTGACGGGCAGATGGCTGTCACGAATCGCAGAAGGTACTAGCAGGCGATCACTGATCGCGGCGTCGATCTGGTCGTTGGCCAGCGCCTTCAACGGCTGCTGTGCATCCGGGTAGCTGCGCAGGTCGATGCCTTCACGGGTACGCGCCTCTTCGGCGAACTGGCTGCTCTGGGCGACGCCCAGCGAGAGACCTTTAAGGGCGTCCAGAGTGCTCAACGGGCGCTTTTCCTCACTGCGCACAATCAGTTGCGCGTTGGAATAGCTATAGGGCTCGCTGAAATCGACGCGCGCCTTGAGTTCCGGGGTGACCGCAATGTGATTCAGGGCGATGTCGTATTTGTCGCCTTCGACACCTGGCAGCAGGTCGGCCGCGTCGGTAGTGACAAACGAAGCGCGTACGTCCAGCTCATCGGCCAACAGCTGGCCGAGTTCGACTTCGAAGCCCGTCAGTTTGCCGTCCTGCATGAAGCTGAAAGGCGCAAAGTTTGCCTCCATGGCTATGCGTAATTCGCCACGATCATTCACTTCGTCGATCAAGTCGGCATGAGCCAAGGGGCTCAAAAAGACAGATAGAAATAACAGGCTTGGCACAAAATGCATGAACGCTCCTAAGGTAAAAGAAATCACAACCGCTATGCTTTATGGTGTTTAGCTTAGTCGGCCGCAGCTTTGGACACTTAAATGAACCGAAGTTGTTGTTGTAGGTCCGATTTTGTGTAAAAAATTACCTGGAGAAACCATGAAGACCTTATTTTCAAGAACGACTATCGCCGGGTTGTTATTGGGAGGCTCTTTGTTAGGCGCTTCTTTAGTAGCTAACGCTGCCGATGTTCCGCGTACCGCCTCACCTGCGGGGGCCGAGGTGTACATTATTTCACCCAAAGATGGAGCCACTGTCGGCAAGACCTTCAAGGTCCAGTTCGGCCTTAAAGGCATGGGCGTTGCGCCTGCGGGTGTCGATATTCCAGACACCGGCCACCATCACCTGCTGATTGATGTGAAAGATCAGCCCGCGATGGATGCACCCCTGCCAGTGACCGACAACATCAAGCACTTCGGCAAAGGTCAGACCGAAACCGAACTGACCTTGACGCCAGGCAAGCACACCCTGCAATTGCTGGTGGGCGACAAGAGCCACATCCCGCTGAACCCGCCGGTCGAGTCGAAGAAAATCACGGTAAACGTCAAGTAACCTGAACTCGACGCGATAAAAAAGGAGACCCGAAGGTCTCCTTTTTGACATCTGAAAAACCTAGAACAGCACGCGGCTACGGATAGTGCCGTTGATGGTCTGCAGCTTTTCTTGCGCCAGATCGGAGTATTCGGCGTCGACATCGATCACCACGTAACCAACTCTCTCGTTGGTTTGCAGGAACTGACCGGAGATGTTGATACCGTTTTCGGCGAAGACCTTGTTGATCTCGCTCATCACGCCCGGGATGTTCTGGTGGATGTGCAGCAGACGGTGCTTGCCAGGGTGAGCCGGCAACGCCACTTCCGGGAAGTTGACCGAGGACACCGACGTACCATTGTCGCTGTACTTGACCAGCTTCTCAGCCACTTCCAGACCAATGTTGGCCTGAGCTTCGGCTGTCGAACCACCGATGTGCGGGGTCAGGATCACGTTGTCCAGGCCACGCAGTGGGCTTTCGAACTCTTCGTTGTTCGAGCGAGGCTCGACCGGGAAGACGTCGATGGCCGCGCCGATCAAGTGTTTATCCTTGATGGCGTCTGCCAGGGCATCCAGTTCGACCACGGTGCCGCGAGCGGCGTTGATCAGGATGCTGCCCTTTTTCATCGAGCGGATTTCTTTTTCGCCGATCATCCACTGGGTCGCAGCGGTTTCCGGAACGTGCAGGGTGACGATGTCTGCCAGACCCAACAGTTCGTTCAGGCTGGAGACCTGCGTCGAGTTGCCCAGCGGCAGTTTGGTCAGGGTGTCGTAGAAAAACACCTGCATGCCCAGGCCTTCAGCCAGCACCGAAAGCTGAGTGCCGATCGAGCCGTAGCCGACGATGCCCAGTTTCTTGCCGCGAATTTCGAAGGAGTTGGCCGCGCTTTTGATCCAGCCACCACGGTGGCAGGAAGCGTTTTTCTCTGGGATGCCGCGCAGCAACAGGATCGCTTCAGCCAGTACCAGCTCCGCCACCGAACGGGTGTTGGAGTAGGGGGCGTTGAAAACAGCGATGCCGCGTTCGCGGGCAGCATTGAGATCGACCTGATTGGTACCGATGCAGAAACAGCCGACCGCGACCAGTTTCTTGGCGCAATCGAATACTTCTTCAGTCAGTTGGGTGCGGGAACGGATGCCAATGAAGTGTGCATCGGCGATCTTTTCCTTCAGCTCGGCTTCCGGCAGAGAGCCGGTGAGGTACTCAATAGTTGTGTACCCGGCCGCCTTGAGGACGTCCACGGCGGATTGGTGGACGCCTTCGAGAAGAAGGAACTTGATCTTGCTCTTATCGAGAGAAGTCTTGCTCATCTGCGTAAACCTGTGTCCCGGAGAAAATGGCAGGGGTCGCAGATCGGCCATAGGCACGATTAGCGGGGGGCGTATGCTAGCATATGCACCCCGCGAAACACCCATTCCTGGACGTGAAGCGTTCTCAGGATGACCATGAATTGTTCGAGAGTTCCTTCGATGACCCATCCTGCTTTGATAGATGAGCTGAAGACCCTGGTTGAGCCTGGCAAGGTGCTGACCGATGCCGACTCCCTCAACGTTTACGGCAAGGATTGGACCAAGCATTTTGCGCCCGCGCCATTGGCCATTGTGTTTCCCAAAAGCACCGAACAGGTACAGGCCATTGTCCGTTGGGCCAATGAGCGTCGGGTTGCGCTGGTACCGTCCGGGGGACGGACCGGGCTCTCCGCTGCGGCCGTTGCTGCCAATGGCGAAGTGGTCGTTGCGTTCGACTACATGAACCAGGTGTTGGAATTCAATACCACGGACCGCACCGTGGCCTGTCAGCCGGGTGTTATCACCGCACAGCTGCAGACCTTGGCTGAAGAGAACGGCCTGTATTACCCGGTCGACTTCGCTTCCGCCGGCTCCAGCCAGATTGGCGGCAATATCGGCACCAATGCCGGCGGGATCAAGGTCATTCGCTACGGTATGACCCGCAATTGGGTGGCGGGCCTCAAAGTCGTTACCGGCAAAGGCGACCTGCTCGAACTCAATAAAGATTTGATCAAAAACGCCACCGGCTATGACTTGCGTCAGCTGTTCATCGGCGCCGAGGGTACGCTTGGCTTCGTTGTCGAAGCCACCATGCGCCTTGATCGTGCGCCGAAAAACCTGACCGCCATGGTCCTGGGTACCAGTGATTTCGACGCGATCATGCCGGTACTGCATGCGTTCCAGAACAAGCTCGACCTGACCGCTTTCGAATTTTTCTCCGACAAAGCGCTGGCCAAGGTGCTGGCGCGCGGCGATGTTCCGGCACCTTTCGAGTCCGATTGCCCGTTCTACGCGTTGCTGGAATTCGAGGCGATCTCCGAAGACGTGGCCAACGATGCACTGGCAACCTTCGAGCATTGCGTTGAACAGGGCTGGGTACTTGACGGCGTAATGAGCCAGAGCGACCAGCAGTTGCAGAACCTGTGGAAGTTGCGCGAGTACATTTCCGAGACCATCTCACACTGGACTCCGTACAAAAACGACATCTCGGTGACGGTGTCGAAAGTGCCAGCGTTCCTCAAGGAAATCGACGCTATCGTCGGCGAACACTATCCTGATTTCGAAATCGTCTGGTTCGGCCACATTGGCGACGGCAACCTGCACTTGAACATCCTCAAGCCGGACAACCTGAGCAAGGATGAGTTTTTCGCCAAGTGCGCGACAGTCAACAAGTGGGTGTTCGAGACCGTGCAGAAGTACAACGGCTCGATCTCTGCCGAGCATGGCGTGGGCATGACCAAGCGTGACTACCTGACGTACAGTCGTTCGCCGGTAGAGATCGAGTACATGAAAGCGGTTAAAGCGGTGTTCGACCCGAACGGGATCATGAACCCTGGCAAAATTTTCGCTGTTTGATCCGTTGGCCTGAACGGGCCGTATCGTATAGAGAGACCCAGGAGTCGCCCATGAGCTATCAGCACCAGTATGTAGACGGTACGCGGATCCACTTCCCGGTGGGTAAAGTCGTCTGTATCGGCCGTAACTATGCCGAACACGCCAAGGAATTGGATAACCCGGTGCCGACCGAACCGCTGTTGTTTATCAAGCCCGGCAGTTGCGTGGTGGCTTTGGACGGTGGTTTCACTATTCCGGCCGACCGTGGCTCGGTGCACTACGAAGCCGAAATCGTGGTGTTGATCGGCAAACCGTTGACGCGTAACCCGTCGCGTGAAGAAGTGCTGGATGCGATCACCGGTTTTGCGCCTGGCCTCGACCTGACCTTGCGTGACGTTCAGTCCAGGCTCAAGGAAAAGGGCCTGCCTTGGGAGATCGCCAAGTCGTTTGACGGTGCTGCGGTATTGGCGCCCTTCGTCTCGGCTGACGCCTATGAAGACCTGACCGATATCGGCATTCGCCTGACCATCAACGGTGAAGTGCGCCAGGACGGCAACAGCAGCGCGATGCTCAACCCTATCGTGCCGATGATTCAGTACATGGCGTCGAACTTCTCCTTGCAGGCCGGTGACGTGATCATGACCGGAACCCCTGCGGGTGTCGGTCCGCTCAATGTGGGCGATGAAATCGTGCTGGAGCTGACCGGCAAGAGCCGTTTCGAAAGCAGCGTGCGCTAAACCATTCGCAGCGGGACGCGTCCCGCTGCAAATGTAGTCTCAGCGTTTAAGTGTCTTCACGCCTTCAGCCGTACCCAAGAACAGCAAGTCAGCCGGACGCGCAGCGAACAACCCGTTGGTGACCACTCCGACGATGGCGTTGATTTGGGTTTCCAGCTCCACCGGGTTGGTGATGTTCAGGTTGAACACGTCGAGGATGATATTGCCGTTGTCGGTCACCACGCCTTCGCGATACACCGGATCGCCGCCCAGTTTCACTAGCTGACGGGCCACATGGCTGCGGGCCATAGGGATCACTTCGACGGGCAGCGGGAAAGCACCCAGCACGGACACCAGCTTGCTGCCATCGGCGATGCAGATGAAGGTCTGGGCCACGGCCGCAACGATTTTTTCCCGGGTCAACGCAGCGCCGCCGCCTTTGATCAGGTGCAGGTGCTCATCGGCTTCGTCAGCACCGTCGATGTAAAACTCCAAGTCACTGACGGTATTCAGTTCATACACCGGAATGCCGTGGCCCTTGAGGCGCGCTGCAGTGGCTTCGGAACTGGCGACAGCACCGTCGAACGCACCCTTGTGTTTGGCCAGCGCATCAATGAAACAGTTGGCCGTGGAGCCGGTACCCACACCCACAACGCTCTTGTCGTTGAGTTTTGGAAGGATGAAGTCGACAGCGGCTTGGGCCACGGCCTGTTTGAGTTGATCCTGGGTCATGCGTGCTCCACGGTGCCAAAGGTGTGCAAAAGGACGCGCATTATAGCGGCATGGCAGGCGTAAAACCCTGTCATTCGTGTGGGCGTGTATCTGAGTGCTGGGTTAAACTTCGCGACCTCGTCCCCATTCGCCAGTGATGCTTTCCCGATGCTTGAACAGTACGTCAAGAAAATCCTCACCTCGCGCGTCTATGACGTGGCCGTTGAAACCCCCTTGCAGCAGGCTCGCCAGCTGTCCGAGCGCCTCGGCAATCAGATATTGCTCAAGCGCGAAGACTTGCAGCCGGTGTTCTCGTTCAAGATTCGCGGCGCGTACAACAAGCTGACGCAACTGAGCGAAGCCGAACGGGCCAAGGGCGTGGTCACCGCGTCGGCCGGCAATCACGCGCAGGGGTTGGCGTTGGCGGCCAAGGTATTGGGGGTCAAAGCCACGATCGTCATGCCAAAAACCACCCCCGAGATCAAGGTCGAAGGCGTGCGTTCGCGCGGCGGCAAGGTGGTATTGCACGGCGACTCGTTCCCCGAGGCGCTGGCGTTCTCCCTGAAACTGGTCGAAGAAAAAGGCTACGTCTACGTCCACCCGTATGACGACCCGGACACCATTGCCGGGCAAGGCACCGTGGCGATGGAGATCCTGCGTCAGCATCCGGGCCGTCTGGACGCGATTTTTGTCCCGGTGGGCGGTGGCGGCTTGATCGCAGGCATCGCGGCGTATGTGAAATACCTGCGCCCGGAGATCAAGGTGATCGGCGTCGAGCCTGACGATTCCAACTGCCTGCAAGCGGCCATGGCCGCAGGCGAGCGCGTGGTGCTGAGTCAGGTCGGTCTGTTTGCCGATGGTGTGGCGGTGGCGCAGATTGGCAAGCACACCTTTGATATCTGCAAGGATTACGTCGACGAAGTGATCACCGTCAGCACCGACGAAATCTGCGCGGCGATCAAGGACATCTACGACGACACCCGCTCGATCACTGAGCCTGCCGGTGCATTGGGCGTGGCCGGGATCAAGAAGTACGTCGAGCGTTACGGCGTCAGTGGTCAGACCCTGGTGGCCATCGACTCCGGGGCCAACGTCAACTTCGACCGTCTGCGCCACGTTGCCGAACGCGCCGAGCTGGGCGAAGGCCGCGAAGCGATCATCGCGGTGACCATTCCCGAGAAGCCGGGCAGCTTCAAAGCCTTCTGCAAAGCCATCGGTAAACGCCAGATCACCGAATTCAACTACCGCTATCACACCGATCGCGAAGCGCACATCTTCGTCGGCGTGCAGACCCACCCGGAAAACGACCCGCGCGCCGCGCTGCTCAGCAGCCTGACCGAACAGGGCTTCCCGGTGCTGGACCTGACCCACAACGAACTGGCGAAGCTGCATATTCGGCACATGGTCGGTGGCCATGCGCCAAGGGTCAGCGATGAAGTGGTGTTCCGCTTCGAATTCCCCGAGCGTCCCGGCGCGCTGTTCAACTTCCTGAACAAGCTCGGCGGCCAGTGGAATATCTCGATGTTCCACTACCGCAACCACGGCGCTGCAGATGGCCGCGTTATGGCGGGGCTGGTGGTGCCGGAAGAGGAGCGTCACCTGATCCCTGCGGCACTGGCCGAGATCGGTTATCCATACTGGGATGAAACGGATAACCCGGCGTACAAGCTCTTCCTGGGATAAAACGCTGGGATGAGGGGCGCGCTGCTACGCTGACGACAATGATCTGACAGGGATTCAAAGAATATGGAAACTTTCACCGCCCTAAAAATCGTGCACAGCGTGGCAACGGTGCTGTTTGTACTCAGTGCCTTGGGACTTGCGGGCTGGGTCATTCGCGGCCGTTTTGCGGGCGACGCACTGGTCCAGAACCGTACGTTGCAACTGCCTTGGGTGCTCGTTTGGGCCTTGATGGGCCTATGCCTGCTGACCTTGCCCGTCAGCGGCTGGTGGCTGGTGCATTACGGCGGCTGGCCGCTCAGTCAGACTTGGCTGTTGACCGCAGAAGTGCTGTATCTGTTCGGCAGCCTGAGCTGGTTGTGGCTGCTGGTGAGACTGAACCGCCTGCGCGTACCGGGCGCAACAGGTAACCCGAAACTCACCGTGGTGCTCGCCGTGTTCAGCGGTCTGTGTTTTATCGCGATTGCCGGGTTGATGGGCGCCAAGCCGGTCTGACCGATGACCCGTTAAGGTCCTTCGGACCTTATTCGCAGGCCTGACCGCGAAGGGTCGCAATGAGGGTCACTTACGCAGCGTAATCACCGGCCAGCCGCGACGTTTGGCTTCGGCGCGCAGTTGTGAGTCGGGGTCGACCGCTACCGGGTTGGCGACTTGCTCCAGCAGTGGCAGATCGTTCATCGAGTCGCTGTAGAAATAGCTGTCGTCCAGGTTCAAGCCGGTTTCCTCAAGCCAGAGGTTCAGGCGCGTCACTTTGCCTTCACGAAAGCAGGGTATATGGATGGTGCGGCCGCTGTAGCGCCCGTCGATGATTTCGCATTCGGTGGCAAGCAGGGTATCCACACCGAGGCGCGTCACTATCGGTGCCGTAACAAATCGGTTGGTGGCGGTGATGATCACCAGTTTGTCGCCTGCTTCACGGTGTTTGGCCAGCAACGCTTCGGCTTTGGGCAGAATGATCGGCTCAATGCAGTCGCGCATGAACTCGCGGTGCCATTGATCCAGCTGAGCCATCTCGGTACGGCCGAGGATTTCCAGGCTGAAGTTCAGGTAATCGTTCAGGTTCAGGGTGCCCGCCAGGTAATCCTGGTAAAACGCGTCGTTGCGCGCCTTGTAGGCGATGGCGTCAAGAATGCCGCGTTCGCATAGGTAATCGCCCCAAGCGTGGTCGCTGTCGCCACCCAGAAGTGTGTTATCAAGGTCGAATAAAGCCAGGCGCATGGAGTTACTCACTGAAATAGCTGAAAAAAGGCCACCAGAATACGGCGTTTTCACAAGAGTGCACATAAGCTGCGCAGCCTCGTTGCTGCTTTCATAATCTTTGTGGAACAATGCGGCAACATGCGTTTACGAGGTTGTTGCCGTGATCGACCCCGATGGTTTTCGCCCTAATGTCGGGATTATTCTGACAAATGATGCTGGCCAGGTCTTATGGGCTCGGCGAATCAACCAAGATGCCTGGCAGTTTCCTCAAGGTGGAATCAACCCTCAGGAGACGCCGGAAGACGCTTTGTACCGCGAATTGAATGAAGAAGTCGGGCTGGAACGGCATGATGTGCAAATTCTCGCCTGCACCCGGGGCTGGTTGCGTTATCGTTTGCCGCAACGTTTGGTCCGTACCCACAGTCAACCGCTGTGCATCGGCCAGAAACAGAAGTGGTTTCTCCTGCGCCTGATCTCCAACGAGCAGCGGGTGCGGATGGATTTGACCGGTAAACCGGAATTTGATGGCTGGCGTTGGGTCAGTTATTGGTATCCGTTGGGCCAGGTGGTGACATTCAAGCGCGAGGTGTATCGACGCGCCCTTAAAGAGCTTGCCCCGCGCCTGCTAGCGCGCGACTGACGACGGAGTTCGACCCCGAGCCATGCTCAATACGCTGCGCAAGATCGTCCAGGAAGTTAACTCCGCCAAGGATCTCAAGGCGGCGTTGGGGATTATTGTGTTACGCGTCAAAGAGGCCATGGGCAGCCAAGTCTGCTCGGTCTATTTGCTCGACCCTGAATCCAACCGCTTCGTGTTGATGGCCACCGAGGGCCTGAACAAGCGCTCTATCGGCAAGGTCAGCATGGCGCCCAACGAAGGCCTGGTTGGCCTCGTGGGCACCCGCGAAGAACCGCTGAACCTCGAAAACGCTGCTGATCACCCGCGTTATCGCTACTTTGCCGAGACGGGCGAAGAGCGCTACGCGTCCTTCCTGGGTGCGCCGATCATCCACCACCGTCGTGTGGTCGGCGTATTGGTCATCCAGCAAAAGGAGCGGCGTCAGTTCGACGAGGGCGAAGAAGCCTTCCTCGTGACCATGAGCGCCCAGTTGGCGGGTGTTATCGCCCACGCTGAGGCCACCGGCTCGATCCGTGGGCTGGGCCGTCAGGGCAAAGGCATTCAGGAAGCCCGATTCGTCGGTGTGCCGGGTTCGCCGGGCGCAGCAGTGGGTACGGCTTTCGTCATGTTGCCGCCGGCTGATCTTGAAGTCGTGCCGGACAAAACCGTCAGCGACATCAAAGCCGAACTGGCCTTGTTCCAGAATGCCCTGGAAGGCGTGCGCGGCGACATGCGCTCGCTGTCGGCCAAGCTTGCCACCCAGTTGCGCCCCGAAGAGCGCGCATTGTTCGACGTTTACCTGATGATGCTCGACGACGCTTCGCTGGGCAGCGAAGTGACCGACGTAATCAAGACCGGGCAGTGGGCACAAGGCGCGTTGCGCCAAGTGGTCAGCGAGCACGTCAAACGTTTCGAATTGATGGACGACGCTTACCTGCGTGAGCGGGCGTCCGACGTCAAAGACCTGGGCCGCCGCCTGTTGGCCTATCTCCAGGAGGCGCGCCAGCAGACGCTGGTCTACCCCGATAACACTATTCTGGTCAGCGAAGAGCTGTCACCGGCCATGCTCGGCGAAGTGCCGGAAGGCAAGCTGGTCGGCTTGATCTCGGTACTCGGTTCCGGCAACTCCCACGTCGCGATTCTGGCTCGGGCCATGGGTATCCCCACGGTCATGGGCGTGGTTGATCTGCCGTACTCCAAGGTCGATGGCATTCAGTTGATCGTCGACGGCTACCACGGCGAAGTCTTCACCAACCCCAGCGAGATCATGCGCAAGCAGTACGCCGAGGTGGTTGAAGAAGAACGGCAACTGTCCCAGGGCCTCGATGCCCTGCGTGAGCTGCCGTGTGTGACCCTGGACGGGCATCGCATGCCATTGTGGGTCAACACCGGCCTGCTGGCCGATGTCGCCCGTGCTCAGCAGCGTGGCGCCGAAGGGGTGGGCCTGTACCGCACCGAAGTGCCGTTCATGATCAATCAGCGCTTCCCGAGCGAAAAAGAACAGCTGGCGATTTATCGCGAACAACTGGCGGCCTTTCATCCGCTGCCAGTCACCATGCGCAGCCTGGACATTGGTGGCGACAAATCGCTCTCGTACTTCCCGATCAAGGAAGACAACCCGTTCCTCGGCTGGCGCGGGATTCGCGTTACCCTCGATCACCCGGAAATCTTCCTGGTGCAGACCCGGGCGATGCTCAAGGCCAGCGAAGGCTTGAACAACCTGAAGATCCTGCTGCCCATGATTTCGGGCACCCATGAGCTGGAAGAGGCGCTGCACCTGATCCACCGCGCCTGGGGTGAAGTGCGCGACGAAGGCACCGACGTGCCGATGCCGCCGATTGGCGTGATGATCGAAATCCCGGCAGCGGTTTACCAGACGCGCGAACTGGCGCGTCAGGTGGACTTCCTGTCAGTGGGCTCCAACGACTTGACTCAATATTTGTTGGCGGTCGACCGCAACAACCCGCGTGTAGCCGACCTGTATGACTACCTGCACCCGGCCGTGCTGCAAGCCCTGCAAAATGTAGTGCGCGATGCTCACGCCGAAGGCAAGCCGGTCAGCATCTGCGGTGAAATGGCTGGCGACCCGGCGGCGGCCGTGCTGTTGATGGCGATGGGCTTCGACAGCCTGTCGATGAACGCCACCAACCTGCCGAAAGTGAAGTGGATGTTGCGTCAGATCAACCTGAGCAAAGCCAAGGAACTGCTGGCGCAGTTGATGACCATCGACAACCCGCAAGTGATCCACAGCTCCCTGCAACTGGCCCTGAAAAACCTGGGCCTGTCGCGGATGATCAACCCGGCATCGGTGAAAGGGCATTGACCTTTAGCGCCTGACACTCAGCCATCGCGGGCAAGCACAGGGTGTCCCCACGCTCTTACAAGGTGCTGCGGCTTACTGTAGATACCGTCCGCCAGTTTAGGGTCAAACCCAAACCTGCCGGAAGCCCGTGCCGGGCTTATTCGCAGACAAGTCAGCTCCTACCTATCAAAAGCATTGTGCCCACACGGTCTCAGCTTCTGGCCGCTATGCCGTAGGAGCAGACTTGTCTGCGAAAGGCCGGGGTCTTCGGTCGGACCCCGGCCCGATTCGCAGCCTTCGGCAGCGCCTGCAAGGGAGTGACGCCAACGCCCTAAACCCGCAACTCAACCTCACCCAAGTGCCCGCCATAGGGCCCGAAACTGTGCTCGACGAAGTGGCGGCTGCCGTCGGCGTTGACGATCAGCGCGCTGCTGGCGCGGGTGCCGTAGCTGGGGCTGGCGATGAATACGCTCGACAGTAAGCTCTCGGTGGCCAGGCCCACGCCGGTATCGGGCAATTCAGCGAACGGCGCTGTCGCCGGATCTCGCAGCAAGGTCAGAAGCCCCGACGGCTGCGGGTCGTCCAGCTGCGCGACCAGGGCGGCCTTGGCCTTCAGCAGTTTCGGCCACGGCGTATCCAGGCTTGCGTTCGACACGCCATAGACGCCTTCCTCCAGGCGTTGCGGGTGCGGATTCACGGCGCTCAGGTAATACAGCGCTTCGGCATTCCCGAGCAACAGATTGAAGCCCGCGTACTCATCGGAGCGGCCCACCACTTCGGCCAGATAGTCCTCCATCGATTGCTCGCCACACAGAAATTGCGCCACCAGCTCGCCTCGAGAGCGACGCCCCAGCGGCTGATTCGGGTTGCGGATATTGGTCAAGGCGGCAAAGCGCCCATCAGCGCCGATACCCAGCCAGGTTCCACCCGCCTCAAGGTCACGTCCGGCATATACGTCGGGTGCCTCTGGCCACTGGGCCAGCGGCACGGTCGGGCGCGCATAAAACTCATCGCGATTGGCGGCGACGACCAATGGCTGGCGATGAGCAGGGCGCCAGGCGAAGACAATCAGGCACATGCGGGACTCCTTTTTTCTTCACTCTACCTTACGGATCAAGCGTACATCACATCGCTCACCGCTAGAGCTGAGTGCCGTGCTTCCGTTACCATGCCTGACTGATTTGAGGGACACCCATGGAATTCCTGCTCTATTTGCTATTGGGCGCCGGCGCCGGCGTGCTGGCGGGGCTGTTTGGTGTGGGTGGCGGGATCATCATCGTTCCGGTGTTGGTCTACAGTTTCACCCTGCAAGGCTTCGATCCGTCGATATTGACCCACCTGGCAGTTGGCACATCGCTGGCAACCATCATTTTTACCTCGATCAACGCGGTGCGCGAGCATCACCGTCTCGGCGCGGTGCGCTGGGCAATTTTTATCTGGATGACCGTGGGTATCCTCGTGGGGGCCGGGTTTGGCGCGCTGACGGCAAAAGCCATCGCCGGCCCGCACCTGCAAAAGATCATTGGCGTGTTCGCCGTGTTGGTGGCCTTGCAGTTATTTGCCGAGTTCAAGCCCAAGGCCAGTCGCGGCGTGCCGGGCAAGGTGGGTCTGACACTCGCGGGCACTGTTCTCGGCTGGGCCTCGGCCATCTTTGGCATCGGTGGCGGCTCGCTGACCGTGCCGTTTCTGGTCTGGCGCAGCGTGCCGATGCGGCAGGCAGTCGCAACCTCGTCGGCCTGTGGCTTCCCGATTGCGGTGGCCAGCGCCTTGAGCTTCATGATCCTGGGCTGGCATGACCCGCGGTTGCCTGCGCACAGCCTGGGGTTCATCTACTTGCCGGCGCTGCTGGGTATCGCCTTGACCAGTATGATTTTTGCGCGCTTCGGCGCCCGACTGGCGCATACACTGTCGCCACGCTTGTTGAAACGAATGTTCGCCGCGCTGCTGCTGTGCGTGGGTATAAGCTTTCTGGTTCAGTAGCTCTAGTGACTAGAGCGTTTTATTTGAGGAGTCGCAATGCTGCCTTACCCGCAGATTGATCCGGTTGCATTGGCCATTGGCCCGCTGAAAATCCATTGGTACGGCTTGATGTACCTGGTTGGTATTGGCGGTGCGTGGTTACTCGCTTCACGCCGTCTGAACCGTTTCGACCCGACCTGGACCAAGGAAAAGCTTTCCGATCTGATCTTTTGGCTCGCCATGGGCGTGATCGTCGGCGGTCGACTGGGTTACGTACTGTTCTACGATTTGAGCGCGTATATCGCCAATCCACTGTTGATTTTCGAAGTCTGGAAAGGCGGCATGGCGTTCCACGGCGGGTTTATCGGCGTGATGCTGGCGGCCTGGTGGTTCGGCAAACGCAACGGCAAGTCGTTCTTCGAGTTGATGGATTTTGTCGCGCCGATGGTGCCGATTGGTTTGGGGGCCGGGCGCATTGGTAACTTCATCAACGCCGAGTTGTGGGGCAAGCCGAGCGATGTGCCGTGGGCGATGGTCTTCCCGCCGTTCAGCGATCCCGCACAGTTGGCGCGTCACCCGTCGCAGCTGTATCAGTTCGCACTGGAAGGCGTGGCGCTGTTCCTGATTCTCTGGCTGTTCTCGCGTAAACCGCGCCCAACGATGGCCGTTTCGGGGATGTTCGCCCTGTTTTACGGGATTTTCCGTTTTGTCGTCGAGTTCGTTCGCGTGCCGGATGTGCAACTGGGCTATCTGGCCTGGGGCTGGGTCACCATGGGTCAGATCCTTAGCCTGCCGATGATCATCGGTGGTCTGTTGTTGATCTGGTTGGCTTATCGCCGCGCTCCCTCGGCCAACAACGCTGCGGTTTAACACTGAAACGCCGGGGATACTGCCCGGCGAGTTCACCGATACAGGTAATTTATGAAGCAATATCTGGATTTAGTCGCCCATGTGATCAAGAACGGGACCTTGCAGGCCAACCGTACCGGGGTGAAAACCATCAGCTTCCCCGGCGCGATGTTGCGTTACGACCTGAAGGAAGGTTTCCCGGCGATCACCACCCGGCGCATGGCCTTCAAATCGGCCATCGGCGAAATGGTCGGCTTCCTGCGTGGTGTGAACAACGCCGCCGAATTCCGTGCGCTGGGCTGTAAAGTCTGGGACCAGAACGCCAACGAAAACGCGCAGTGGCTGGACAATCCGTTCCGCAAGGGCGAAGACGATCTGGGCGAAATCTACGGTGTGCAATGGCGTAAATGGCCAGCCTACAAAAGGATTGAGAGCAGCAATCCTGCGGCCATCGAACTGGCAATCAGTCAGGGTTATCAGCAGATCGCTCAGTCCGAAGAAGACGGCCAGGCCTACGTCGTGCTGTATAAGGCCATCGACCAGATTCGCCAGTGCGTTGACACCATTATGAAAGACCCTGGCAGCCGCCGGATTCTGTTCCACGGCTGGAACTGCGCTCAGCTCGATGAAATGGCGTTGCCGCCGTGCCACCTGCTCTACCAGTTCCACCCGAACCAGGAGACTCGCGAGATCTCCCTGACGCTGTACATACGCTCCAACGATCTCGGACTGGGCACGCCGTTCAACCTGACCGAAGGCGCGGCGTTGCTGTCGTTGATTGGTCGCCTGACCGGTTACACGCCGCGCTGGTTCACCTATTTCATCGGTGATGCCCACGTCTATGAAAACCACCTGGACATGCTCAACGAACAGCTCAAGCGCGAGCCATTCCCGGCACCGCAATTGGTGATCTCCGAGCGTGTGCCCGCGTTCGCCCAGACCGGTGTGTATCAGCCTGAGTGGCTGGAGCTGATCGAACCAGGCGATTTTACGCTGGAAGGGTACGAGCACCATCCGGCGATGACGGCACCGATGGCGGTGTGATGCGTTGTGGCTGATCGCTCTCACAGGACTTTCGAGATCTTTGTGGGAGCGAATGCATTGGCAAATGTCTCGACGCGGTGTGTCTTGATGCAACGCGATCAATGCCCGTGGCTTCTTCCCACATGAGAGTGTTCACTCTCTGCCGCCACAACCCCTCCGCTGGCTTCCAGCTGCTGCAATATCCCGCAATGCTCCAGGGTGCCATCGATGCAGCGCTGACGCAGCTCCAGTAGCTGTGCCTGCAACGCTTGCAGGCTCGCCACCCGGGCGTTGACATGCTGGATGTGCTCGTCGATCAGCGCATTGACGTTCTCGCACTGGTCTTGCGGGCTGTCGCGCAGGCTTAGCAGGCTGCGAATTTCTTCGAGGGTCATGTCCAGGCTGCGACAGTTGCGGATGAACGTCAGCCGTTCGACATGCGCCTGGGTGTAGAGCCGATAGTTGCCATCGCTGCGTGCGGGCGGCGGCAGCAGGCCTTCGCGTTCGTAATAGCGGATGGTTTCTACCTGGCAATCCGTCAGTTTTGCCAGCTCGCCAATCTTCATGGGGATTAATCTCGTTTACGCGCTTGACCCTATAGTGGCTACAGGGTGTTCACTTGGCAACAAGCACCTTCAAGGACTCGATGATGAGCCGCTCTGAACATCCGCATTCCGAACACGACCATTCTGAACATCACCACGCCAAGCCCCATGCGGCGGCTGATCATGCGCACACCTGCTGTTCGTCAGCCGCCACACCTGCGGTCGTCCAGTTCAACGAATCCGCTTCGTCCTCGGCGCAGTTCAGCAGCTTTCGTATCGAGCAAATGGATTGTCCGACCGAGCAGACGCTGATCCAGAACAAGCTGGGCAAGCTGGCGGGGGTGCACAAGCTCGAGTTCAATTTGATCAATCGCCTGCTGGGCGTCTGGCACGAGTTGCCGTCTACCGATCCAATCTGCGAAGCGATCAGCTCGCTGGGCATGCACGCCGAGCCCGTTGAGAAGGGTGCCAGTGCCGATGCGACTGCTCCTGCGCCGGTGAAAAAACCGTGGTGGCCGCTGGCGTTGTCGGGCGTGGCCGCGTTGGCGTCTGAAGTGATCCATTTTGCCCAGTTGGCACCCAACTGGGTGGTAGCGCTGGTGGCGTTGGTCGCGATTGTGAGTGGTGGCCTGAGCACCTACAAAAGGGGCTGGATTGCCCTGAAAAACTTCAACCTGAACATTAATGCGTTGATGAGCATCGCCGTGACCGGTGCGTTGTTGATTGGTCAATGGCCAGAAGCGGCCATGGTGATGTTCCTGTTTACCGTGGCTGAGTTGATCGAAGCCAAGTCTCTGGATCGGGCGCGTAACGCTATCGGTGGCTTAATGCAGCTGACCCCCGAGTCGGCCACCGTGCAGCAGGCCGACGGTACATGGCTCAAGCAAGAGGTGAAAACCGTCGAGTTGGGTGCGCTGTTGCGCGTGCGGCCGGGCGAGCGAATCGGGCTGGACGGTGAAGTGGTCTCGGGCAACTCGACCATCGACCAGGCACCGATCACCGGAGAAAGCCTGCCGGTAGAAAAAGCCGCTGGGGACAAAGTCTTCGCGGGCACCATCAATCAGGCGGGCTCGCTGGAATATCGGGTGACTGCAGCGGCGAATGACTCAACGCTGGCGCGGATCATTCATGCAGTCGAAGCGGCTCAAAGTGCGCGTGCGCCGACTCAACGGTTTGTCGACAGCTTCTCTAGAATCTACACCCCGGCGGTCTTCCTGCTGGCCTTGGCTGTGGCGCTGATCCCTCCGCTATTGATGGGCGCTGTCTGGTTCGACTGGATCTACCGTGCGCTGGTGCTGCTGGTGGTAGCTTGCCCCTGTGCGCTGGTGATTTCCACCCCGGTGACCATCGTCAGCGGGCTGGCGGCAGCCGCGCGCAAGGGCATTCTGGTCAAGGGCGGGGTGTACCTGGAAAACGGGCACAAGCTCGATTACCTCGCGCTGGATAAAACCGGGACCATTACCCACGGCAAGCCCGTGCAGACTGATTACCTGGCGTTAGGCCCCGATGCCCCGGGGATCAGCGACATCACGCGGAGCATCGCTGCCAGTCTGGCCAGCCGCTCCGATCACCCTGTGTCGCAGGCCATTGCCAAAGCCTCGGCTGAGCAGTCATTGACCCTGCATGAGGTCCAGGCGTTCGAAGCCCTGGCCGGTCGTGGTGTGCGCGGTGAGGTGGGTGGTCAGCTTTATCACTTGGGCAATCACCGGTTGGTAGAAGAACTTGGCCTGTGTTCGCCGGAGTTGGAGCTAAAGCTCGACGCAATGGAGCGCCAGGGGAAATCCGTGGTGCTGCTGTGTGATTCCCTCGGCCCGATAGCACTGTTCGCGGTTGCCGATACGGTCAAGGAAAGCAGCCGTGAGGCGATTCGCGAATTGCACGCGCTGGGCATCAAAACCATGATGCTGACCGGCGACAATCCGCATACCGCGAAGGCGATTGCTGATGTGGTCGGTATCGATCAGGCGCAGGGCAACCTGTTGCCAGCAGACAAACTGCAGGCCATCGAAGCGCTTTATGCGCGGGGTCATCGCGTGGGCATGGTCGGAGACGGCATCAACGATGCGCCAGCCCTGGCTCGCGCCGAGATTGGTTTCGCGATGGCGGCGGCGGGGACTGACACTGCAATCGAAACCGCCGATGTCGCCTTGATGGACGATGATCTGCGCAAGATTCCGGCCTTTATTCGCCTGTCACGTCAGACGTCGGCGATTCTCAAGCAGAATATTGTCCTCGCTTTGGTGATCAAGGCGGTGTTCCTGATCGTCACCTTCGCCGGCATGGCAACCATGTGGATGGCCGTGTTTGCCGACATGGGCGTCAGCCTGCTGGTGGTGTTCAACGGGTTGCGGTTGCTCAGGAAATAGCGGTCGTCTGACATGATGCTTTCGCGATGTCAGCCTGGATAGCGCTTCTGTCCCCAGTCGATCAGCGTTTGCAGCAGGTTTTGCAGCACCTCTTGTGTGGGCTCGGCCAGGTCTGGGCGGTACTTGAAGGGTTCGAACTCTTCCATGTAGGTGTTTTGCACCAGTTCCAGCTGCACGGCATGGATGTTGTTGGCAGGGTCACCGTAATGGCGGGTGATGTGGCCGCCCTTGAAGCGTCCGTTGAGGACATGGGTGTAATCGGTGGCTGATGCGCAGGTCGCTTCCAGCTCGCGGGCCAGTGTTGTGTCGCAGCTGGCGCCGTTGAACGTACCGAGGTTGAAGTCCGGCAGGCGGCCTTCGAACAGGTGCGCAATCTCGCCCCGAATGGAATGCGCATCGAACAGCAGCGCATAGCCGAATTCGTCACGCAGCCGCGCCAGTTCGTGCTGCAACCTTTGGTGATACGGGGTCCAAATCAGCGCCAGGTAGCGGGCGCGCTCTTCCGCGCTGGGTGCCAGGCCTTCGCGGAACAGCGGCGAGCCGTCAAACAGCGTCGCCGGGAACAGCCCAGTGGTCGCGCCGACATACAACGGCTTGTCATCGGCCGGGCGATTGAGGTCAATGACGAAACGCGAATACTCGGCCGCCAGGGTGCTGGCGCCGAGTTCGCTGGCGAAATCATACAGCTGCGGGATGTGCCAGTCGGTGTCTGGCAGGCTTTGCGCTGCGTCCACCAGGCCCGCTTCGACCGCCGGGGTCAGGCGCAATCCAGCATGGGGCATGCTGACCAGCAAGGGCAGCCGGCCACGTTTGAAATCCAGAACCTTATTCACACCTACCTCCTGAGTATCACACCAGTGATTCGGCGCCGTGACGCACGATCCGCTTGTCCAGATCGCCGCCCAGCCAGTAAGCCAGGTCCGCTGGCCGTTCAATCTTCCACGCCACGAAGTCGGCGATTTTGCCCACTTCCAGCGAACCATGGGTATCGCCCAGCCCCAGCGCTTTGGCGGCGTTGAGGGTGACGCCCGCCAGGGCCTCTTCCGGGGTCATGCGGAACAGCGTACACGCCATGTTCAGCATCAAGCGCAACGACAGGGCCGGCGAAGTGCCGGGGTTCAGGTCGGTGGCTATCGCGATGTTGACCCCGTATTTACGCAGCGCGTCCATGGGTGGCAATCGGGTTTCCCGAAGAAAGTAGAAGGCTCCCGGCAGCAGCACTGCGACGGTGCCAGACGCGGCCATGGCGATGGCATCGTCTTCGGTCATGAACTCCAGATGATCCGCCGACAACGCGTGATAGCGCGCCGCGAGGCTGGAGCCGCCCAGGGATGACAGCTGCTCGGCGTGCAGTTTCACCGGCAGGCCCAATTGAGCCGCAGTGATAAACACCTGCTCAACCTGCGCGGGCGAGAACGCCAGGTATTCGCAGAACGCATCCACCGCGTCCACCAGACCTTCCGCCGCCAGTGCCGGGAGCATCTCGTGGCAGATATGGTCGATGTAGTCGTCGGCGCGGTTGGCGTATTCCGGCGGCAAGGCGTGGGCGGCCAGGCACGTACTGCGTACCGTGACCGGGAGCACTGCACCCAGCCGACGGATCACTCGCAGAATTTTGCGCTCACTGGCCAGGTCCAGGCCGTAGCCGGATTTGATTTCCACCGTGGTCACACCGTCGCGGAGCAAGCGCTTGAGACGCTGCTCTGCACTGGCGAAGAGTTGATCTTCGCTGGCGGCGCGGGTGGCGCGTACGGTACTGGCGATGCCGCCACCGGCCGCCGCGATCTCTGCGTAGCTCACGCCTTGCAAGCGCTGCTCGAATTCGCCGCTGCGGTTACCGCCAAAAACCGTGTGCGTGTGACAGTCGATCAGGCCTGGCGTGACCCAGGCACCGCCCAGGTCGACGACGTTGGTATGGTCGTACGCGGGTTGTTCAGCCTGCGGGCCGATCCACTCGATGTGCTCGCCTGACGTCACGATCGCGGCATCCTCGATGATCGAGTACTTACCTTGCGCCATGGTCGCAACGTGACAGTGTTGCCAGAGCGTTTTCATCTGCGGCCTCCGAGGTCAGTGAGGTGAGAAAAGAGAAGGTTCAGACACCAATCGCGCCTTTGGTGTGCCCGGTTTGACCCAGATCCGGTAGGCAATCACCAGCAGCACGATCCATATCGCACCGACGATCAGTGCCGCCCGGCTGTCCGGGAAATAACCCAGCACGCCAAATATGAACAGCATGAACACGATCGCCGCCGCCGGGGCATAGGGCCAGAACGGCACCGGGAATTTCAGTTGCGCGACCTCTGTGCTGTCCATTGAACGACGCATGGCGACCTGCGTAAACAGGATCATCAGCCAGACCCAGACCGTGGCGAACGTCGCGATGGACGCTATCACGAGGAACACGTTTTCCGGGATCACATAGTTGAGAACCACGCCGCCAAGCAGGGATGCACCCATGATCAGCACGCTCATCCATGGCACACCCTGGCGCGACAGTCGGGCAAAGCTTTTCGGCGCCTGGCCTTGCTCGGCGAGGCCATACATCATGCGTCCGGCACCGAAAATGTCGCTGTTGATCGCCGATACCGCCGCTGAAATCACCACGATATTGAGAATGGTCGCGGCCGAGGAAATGCCCAGTTTGTCGAAAATCTGCACGAATGGACTGCCTTGGGTGCCGATCTGTGGCCAAGGGTAGATCGACATCAGCACGAACAACGTCAGCACGTAGAACAACAGAATGCGCAATGGCACGGCATTGATCGCACGGGGGATCACGTGCTGTGGGTCTTTGGCTTCACCGGCCGTGATGCCGATGATTTCGATGCCGCCGAAGGCGAACATCACCACCGCGAACGAAGCGATCAGGCCGCCGATCCCGTTGGGCATGAAGCCGCCATGGGCCCAGAGATTACTGATGCCTGCGACCGTTTCAGGAGTAGAAGCGCCGGACGAGCTGATGCCAAACAGCATGATGCCCAGGCCGCCGAGGATCATTGCGACGATGGCGCTGACCTTGAGCAGGGACAGCCAGAACTCTGTTTCACCGAAGACTTTGACGCTGCACAGATTGAGCGCGCCGATCAGGAATACGATGCTCAGCACCCAGATCCAGCGCGGCACATCGGGGAACCAGAACCCCATATAAATACCGAATGCGGTCACGTCGGCGAGGCAGACGATGATCATTTCAAAGGCGTAGGTCCAGCCCAGGACAAAGCCTGCCATGGGCCCGAGATACGTGCTGGCGTATTGGCCGAACGAGCCAGACACAGGGTTATGCACGGCCATTTCGCCAAGGGCACGCATGACCATGAACACCGCTGCGCCACCGATCAGATAGGCCAGCAACACGGCCGGCCCCGCCATCTGGATCGCCGACGCGGAACCGTAGAACAAGCCGGTGCCGATAGCTGAGCCAAGGGCCATGAATCGAATGTGCCGAGCGGAGAGTCCACGCTTCAGGCCGGTTGGGTGTGGCTTCATATCGCATCCCTTATTTTTGTTGTATGGCGAGAAGTGCTGCGAATCCTGGCCTCCGGGTTCGCAGCACTTCTCCCATAACGAACCGGTCCAGGTTCGGCAGTGATTTACAGGCTTGGCAACAGATTGGCGGGCACCAGCGTGTTCAAGCAGTTGGATGCCAGCAATTGGCAGGCGGCTTCGATGTCCGGTGCGAAGAAGCGGTCCTTATCGTAGAACGGCACTTTGCTGCGCAGAGCGGCGCGGGCTTGTTCGAGTTTTGGCGAGGTTTTCAAGCCATCGCGGAAATCCAGACCCTGACAGGCCGCCAGCCATTCTACGGCGAGAATGCCCCGAACGTTCTCAGCCATTTCCCACAGACGCTTGCCGGCAGCAGGAGCCATGGACACATGGTCTTCCTGGTTGGCAGAGGTCGGGATGCTGTCGACGCTGTGCGGGTGGGCCAACGCCTTGTTCTCGCTGGCCAACGCGGCTGCAGTCACTTGCGCGATCATGAAACCGGAGTTCACGCCGCCATTGGCCACCAGGAACGGTGGCAATTGCGACATGTGCTTGTCCATCATCAACGAGATGCGACGCTCGCTGAGGGCACCGATTTCCGCCAGGGCGAGGGCCAGGTTATCCGCCGCCATGGCGACCGGTTCAGCGTGGAAGTTACCGCCCGAGATCACTTCGCCTTCAGCGGCGAACACCAGCGGGTTGTCGGAAACGGCATTGGATTCGACGGCCAGCACTTCAGCGGCCTGACGCAGCTGGGTCAGGCATGCGCCCATGACTTGTGGCTGGCAGCGCAGCGAGTACGGGTCTTGAACCTTGTCGCAGTCGATGTGGGAGTTAGAGATCTGGCTGCTTTCACCCAACAGGTCGCGGTAGCAGGCAGCGGCGTCGATTTGTCCGCGTTGACCGCGAGCGGTATGAATCCGGGCATCGAACGGTGCGCGCGAACCCAGCACGGCTTCGACCGTCAGCGAGCCACAGGACAGCGCTGCGGCGAACAGGTCTTCGCCTTCGAACAGGCCGCGCAGGGCAAACGCAGTGGAGACCTGAGTGCCGTTGAGCAGCGCCAGGCCTTCCTTGGCCGCCAGGGTCAGGGGTTTCAGACCAGCAATGGCCAGGGCGTCAGTCGCTTGCAGCCATTCGCCTTTGTGACGGGCTTTGCCTTCGCCGAGCAATACCAGGGACATGTGCGCCAATGGCGCGAGGTCACCGGACGCGCCGACCGAGCCTTTGAGCGGAATGTGAGGGTAAACCTCGGCATTGATCAGCGCGATCAAGGCGTCGATCACCTGACGGCGAATACCCGAAAAACCACGGCTCAGGCTGTTGACCTTGAGCACCATGATCAGGCGCACCAGTTCATCGCTGATCGGCTGACCGATCCCGGCTGCGTGGGACAGCACCAGCGAGCGCTGGAGGTTTTCCAAGTCTTCGCTGGCAATGCGCGTCGATGCCAAAAGACCGAACCCCGTGTTGATACCGTAGGCGGTACGGTTCTCGGCGAGAATCTGCTCGACGCAGGCCACGCTGTTTTCAATTTGTTGCGAGGCACTTTCATGCAGGCGAAGGGTTACCGGGTGGTGGTAAATCGCTCGCAATTGCGCCAGGGACAGTTGGCCGGGGGTCAGGTTTAACTCAGTCACATTCATACTCCCTTGTGGGTGTTGATTAATGCCGGCTGCTTGAAGCCAACGCTTGTCGGCTGGGCCTTGTGGGCGTGTGCATCGGCTATCTTGGAAAGGCGGTGTTCACAATAAGTTCGCGAACATCGGCTGTAGGTATT
Source organism: Pseudomonas sp. GG8 (assembly GCF_052976945.1). Taxonomy (NCBI): domain Bacteria; kingdom Pseudomonadati; phylum Pseudomonadota; class Gammaproteobacteria; order Pseudomonadales; family Pseudomonadaceae; genus Pseudomonas; species Pseudomonas sp. GG8. Next base: position 4,812,150 of record NZ_JBRIIP010000001.1, on the reverse strand, counting down.
CATTGTTCTTGAGGATCGCCGCGCTTCAGTTTTCACGGTCTCTCCCACTAACGAGTGCATTGGCGACCGTCAGTTCAGTGCGGCCTGGGATCGCAAATCCGATGGCATTCCTTCGGTCGTGTCGTTGTCTACCGGCAAAATCAGGCGATCTGGAATTGCGCTGTGCCATTTTTTGGCGATCAGGTAGTACGCGACGGCAGGCACCACCAGACCAATGATCCAGGATATATCGGTATCGCCCAGGGGCTCGACCAAGGGGCCGGTGTAGAAGTGGGTGGAAATGAACGGCATTTGAATCAATACGCCCAAGACATAGACGCTGATACCGATCCAGTTCCAGCGACCATAGCGGCCATCCGGGTTCGACAGCGCCGGGATGTCGTAGCGCTCTTTGGTAACGCAGTAGAAGTCCACCAGGTTGATCGCGCTCCATGGCGTGAAAAACGCCAGCAGGAACAGGATAAACGCCGAAAAGTCCTTGAGGAACGAGTCCTTGCCCAGCAAGGCCAGCAACGTTGCTACGCCGACCATGGCGAAGATGTACGTCAGTCGCAGACCACTGGAGATATGCCGGTTGCCACGAAAGCCACTGACGATGGTTGCGATCGACATGAAGCTGCCGTAGGCGTTGAGGGTCGTGATGGTGACTTTGCCGAATGCCACGCTAAAATACAGCAGGGCTGCGACAACGCCAGTGCCGCCGAGGCTGACGATGAACGACACCTCGTGGTGGGCGAATTGCTTACCCGCCAATGCGGCTGCGAACACACCGAACACCATCGATGCTTGTGCACCAATGATCGAACCCAGGCCGACTGCCCAGAACGTTTTGACTGCCGATATGCTGCGCGGCAAGTACCTTGAGTAGTCCGCCACGTACGGGCCGAACGCGATCTGCCAGGAGGCCGACAGCGAAATCGCCAACAGAAAGCTGCTCAATGAGAAGTGCTTGTTGCCCAGCAGCGCGCCAACATCATTGCCTTCCAGCAAGGCGCCAAACAGGTAGATGAACGCGATCACCCCAATCACGCTCGCCACGCGGCCAATCGCGTGAATGGCCCGGTAACCGAAGATGGTCGCTACCACGATCAACCCCGCGAAGATAACGATGCCTTGCCAGTCCTGCACATGAAGCAACTGCGCCAGCGCCTGTCCCGCCAGTAACGAACCACTGGCCGAGAAACCGATGTACATCAGGCACACCAACACCAGCGGGATCACCGCGCCATACACGCCGAACTGCACGCGGCTGGAGATCATTTGTGGCAAGCCCAGTTTCGGACCTTGCGCCGCGTGCAACGCCATAACCCCGCCGCCCAGCAGTTGCCCGACCAGCAAGCCAATCAACGACCAGAACACATCACCGCCCAGCACCACGGCCAATGCCCCGGTGACAATCGCAGTGATTTGCAGGTTGGCACCCAACCACAGCGTAAATTGACTGAACAGACGACCATGTCTTTCCCCGTCGGGGATGTAATCGATCGAACGCCTTTCGATCATTGATTTGTTTGCAACACGATCATTTGGAACAGCCATGCGACCACCTTCTATGGGGGAATGCGAAGAACTCTGTAGGAGCCGGCTTGCCTGCGAATGGGGCGGCTCGGTGTATCAGGCCAGACGCCTTCGCAGCTGGACGCTTAGTTGCACGCCTGCCCCCACAGGTTTATGCGATCAGCGGTTAACCATTGGCAGGTTCAGGCCCTGTTCTTTGGCACAGTCGATAGCGATCTGATAGCCCGCATCCGCGTGGCGCATGACGCCGGTGGCCGGGTCGTTGTGCAGTACGCGGGCGATGCGTTCGGCTGCTTCATCGGTGCCGTCGCAAACAATCACCATGCCCGAATGCTGAGAGAAGCCCATGCCGACGCCGCCGCCGTGGTGCAAGGACACCCAGGTCGCGCCGCTGGCGGTGTTGAGCAAGGCATTGAGCAATGGCCAGTCAGACACGGCATCGGAGCCATCCTGCATGGATTCGGTTTCACGGTTCGGGCTGGCGACCGAGCCGGAGTCCAGGTGGTCACGGCCAATCACGATCGGTGCCGATAGCTCGCCGCTGCGGACCATTTCGTTGAACGCCAGACCAAGCTTGGCGCGCTGGCCCAGCCCGACCCAGCAGATACGTGCCGGCAGACCCTGGAAGGCGATGCGCTCACGGGCCATTTCCAGCCAGTTGTGCAGGTGGGCATCGTCCGGGATCAGTTCCTTGACCTTGGCGTCAGTCTTGTAGATGTCTTGCGGATCGCCCGACAGCGCAGCCCAACGGAACGGACCGATGCCACGGCAGAACAGCGGACGGATATAGGCCGGTACGAAACCTGGGAAGTCGAATGCGTTTTCTACGCCTTCTTCTTGAGCCATCTGACGGATGTTGTTGCCGTAATCGAAGGTCGGCACGCCCATTTTCTGGAAGTCCAGCATGGCGTTGACGTGAACGGCCATGGATTGCTTGGCAGCCTTCACGACGGCCGCTGGCTCGGTCTTGGCGCGAGCGCGGTATTCGTCCCAGGTCCAGCCTATTGGAAGGTAGCCGTTGAGTGGATCGTGGGCGCTGGTCTGGTCAGTGACCATGTCGGGACGCACACCGCGACGGACCATTTCCGGGAGGATTTCAGCGGCGTTACCGCACAGGGCGATGGAGATCGCCTTGCCTTCGGCGGTGTATTTGGCGATGCGTGCCAGTGCGTCGTCGAGGTCAGTAGCCTGCTCGTCGACGTAGCGGGTTTTGAGGCGAAAATCGATGCTGATCTGCTGGCATTCGATGTTCAGCGAGCAGGCACCAGCCAGCGTCGCTGCCAGTGGTTGAGCGCCACCCATGCCGCCCAGCCCTGCAGTCAGTACCCAGCGACCTGTCAGGTTGTCGTTGTAGTGCTGGCGACCGGCTTCGACGAAGGTTTCATAGGTGCCTTGAACGATGCCTTGGCTGCCGATGTAGATCCAGCTGCCGGCGGTCATCTGGCCGTACATGGCCAGGCCCTTGGCATCCAGTTCATTGAAGTGTTCCCAGCTGGCCCAGTGCGGCACCAGGTTGGAGTTGGCGATCAGGACGCGTGGGGCGTTGCTGTGGGTCTTGAACACGCCGACCGGTTTGCCGGATTGAATCAGCAGGGTTTCGTCGTCATTCAGGTTGGTCAGGCTTTCGACGATCTTGTCGTAGCACTCCCAGTTGCGCGCGGCGCGACCGATGCCACCGTAAACCACCAGTTCTTTCGGGTTTTCGGCGACTTCGGGGTCGAGGTTGTTCATCAACATCCGCAGCGGTGCTTCGGTCATCCAGCTTTTAGCCGTCAGTTTGGTGCCACGGGCAGCGCGGACTTCGACGTCACGGTGCTTGGTCCAGGTTTCCGGGGTCCAGTGTTGGGTATTCTCAGTCACGAAAAAACTCCTCAGCGATCAATCCAAACCAGCCCAGGCAGTGGGCAAGCCGGCCTGTGTCGAGCATCTCGAAACAGGCGAAACAGGTTTAGCAAGTAAATGGGGCAAGGCATGTGCATCGGGGTTGGGGTGGTTACCTACTCTCTCTTACGCACACATCTTTACTTGTACATACAAGCATATGCAATCAGAAGACCAACTCGCTTTGCGGGTCGGCAATAAATCTTTAAACCCGCTGTGAGCCTCGAAATAGAAGGGCTGGGCGGATACCAAAAAAGATGAGATTTTTTCTGTCAGGACGTGGGCCTGTTGTGACGAGGTAGTTTTGCGCGGTATTGGGGCGTTTGGTAACAGTTTGCGAGAGGAGGGTGCGCGAGGAGAAACGGTTTGGAGAGAGGGGCTCTACAGGTCAGTCGTAGCGTTTGCACCGTGTTCTCGCCGCTGCGTTGCAATGGAGGACCTTGTGTCCTCCATTGCGCTTTGGCGATGACTAATCGTAGTGACTGGCGGTGTTCTTCACGTCAGCCAGCTCTGGGTGGGCGACCAGTTTGTCGATGTGCAGTTCGTCGTTGTTCAGCCAGGTTTCGGTGAGTACCCGGTAGTGCTCCATGTCTCTGCAGCGCATGCGCAAGCTGTAGTCGAACGGACCGCTGATGAGTTGGCATTCGAACACATGCGAGCATGCTTTGACGCACGCTTCGAAGGCTTTCTGGGCGGCCCGCCCGCTCTGATTGGACAGGGCAACCAGCACCAGCAGTGACAGGCCCGGCGAAACGGCTTTGACATTGATGATGGCGCTATAGCCACGAATCACACCGCGCCTTTCAAGCTTGCGTACCCGTTCCAGACAAGGCCTGGGGGTCAGGTGAACCAGCGATGAAAGCTTCTCGTAGGTGATTCGTCCGTTATGCCGCAAGACGTCGAGAATGGCTTCATCGATGCGATCCAGAGGGGCTGTGCCAGGAGGTTCGTTATCCTTCGTAACCATTGGTTTTTTTCACTTCAATCGGCTGGACAGAAACTGCGTAAGTCGTTCGCTGTTCGGGTGACCATCACTATGGTACGACCTTCCTCAGCCAGCGTCTGTATGACCTGAGGACCTCGCCTACACGCCGCTGTGTGGTAGGAGGGCAAGGATCAGGCGCTTTTTTTTTTGGCTATCAGTGTAGGCAGATGAATTTCGGCGAGCATGCAGCGAGCGCTGCCGCCACCAATGCTTTCGATATGGTCGATGTTCACCACCACTGGCTGGGTGTGTCGTTCGATGTGCTGTTGCTGGGCGGGTTCGAGCGATCGCCAGGCACTGCGGGACATTACCAGCAACGCTTGACCGTTCTTGTCGTGCAGTTCAAGCATGTTGCCGGCGAAGGACTCCAACTGATCCCAGTTCAACGTGAGGATCTCTTTGCCGGTGTCATGCAGGGAGTTTTGCAGCGCTGTGCGTTCTTTGAGGTTGGGCAGTGCTTGCAGGCAGACCACCGAAAGGTGGCGGCCGACACTCATCATCACGTTGCTGTGATAGACAGGTGATTGATGGCGGTCGACGGCATGGAACAGGCACAACGTGTAGTTCAGGCGCTCGGCAAATTGGCGCAGGGCATCCGCGTGTGTTCGTCCAGAATGGCAGGCATAGCTAATTCGATGTTCGCGATCAAGCACCATGCTGCCGGTGCCCTCAAGGAAAATGTTCTGCTGCTCCAGCGGGCTGAAGTCGATGGTTTCGCGAATGGCGTAATGCTGGTCGAGTGCTTTCAATACCCCTTTTTGCCGCTCCAGACGTCGATTCTGGCCTTCCATGGGGTAGAGCACGAGACTGCCGTCGGCATGGCTACTCCACCAGTTGTTCGGGAAGATCGAATCCGGGGTATGCGGCGCTGGCGTGTCTTGCACCACCAGCACGTCGACACCGTATTGACGCAAGGTCTCGACATAACCGTCGAACTCTTCCAGCGCTTTATGCTGTGCCTGTTCAGGGTCGCGCGGCGCCCGCTGAAAGCGGTTGTTGATGGCGGTGTCCGGGTTGAAGGCGAACCGCGCCGGGCGGATCATCAAGACGCTGTTGGTGGTTTGCATGGAGCGCGCATCCAAGGGTTGGTTATGCGTCCATCTTGTGCCCGACATCGTTGTAATTCTTGCTGACCTGGCTGGGTTGCCCAGCGGGGATGGCCGAAAAAGGCGGCGCTACAGCCGATTCGGCTGCTAGGGGGAGGGCGACATGAGTCGCGTCGGCCCTTTCGTGAAGAAGGCAACGCCGTTTCGAATCAGATCGCAGTCAGTTCAATCAAACAGCACGAACCGCTGACGGAGATTTCCAGCAGTTCACGGTTACCGTTCAGTTGCAGGCAGTCATGTTTGCCGAGCGTTTCGGTGGTGGTCCCTACGCTGACCCTCAAGCCCTCAGCCACGCTGAAGACCAGCACGGTGCCTGCCGAGGTAAAAAACCGCTGCTTGCTGTCGATCCATTGCAAGCGAGCGGTGTAACGATCCGGCGCATAGATCAGGTTGAAATCACGAATGGCGCCACCGAGCAGCGTGCAGGCCACCTGGCTTTCGCCGCTGAAAGCGAAGGGGTCCAATGGCAGCAGGGGCCGAGTCGTTTGACCGTCCACGTGCAGAGTCATGCCCGCGCCTTGGAGCACGGTAATGATTCGCTGATAGCCGGCGAAGGTGGAGAAACCGCCCGACTCGGCGATGTCGGCAATCGACAGGCGCCAGCCGAAGCCGTCGAGGCCAACACCCGCATCGCGAGTGATTTCCTCCGTACTGCCCCCGCCATTTTTCCACGGCATGCGCGGGTAGCTGGCTGCGCGCAAAACAGTGAGCTGACTCATTTGCTGAAACGTCCTTCCAGTCGATGCCTGGAGCCTGGGTGGATAAGGCGCGCGGCTGTCACTGGCTGGCGCCCGGACCAGGTCCGGCGGCGAATCAGCAGGCAGGGCTCGCCAGGTTCTATTTGCAGCAGTTTGCATTCCAGCGGTTCGGCCAGAATCGCTTCGACCACGTGCTCGCCCTCGGTCAGCGGTGCGACTTGCGACAGGTAGGCGTAGGGCGTTTGCAGGGTGAAGTCCTGCTTGAGGTAGTCGGGCGCGACCAGAGCGTTGACGAAGCGGTCTTCGATTTGCACGGGAATATCGTTTTCGAAGTGCACGATCAGCGAATGAAACACCCGCTGACCTTCACGCATGTCCAGTGCCAGGGCGCGCTCGGAGCCTGCGGCCTCTTCATTGAGGATGATGACCTTGCAGGTGTGACGATGGCCTCGCGAGGCGATCTCATCGGCAATGTTGTGCACTTCGAACAGCGCCGACTGGCTCTTGGGCTCGGCGACGAAAGTGCCCACGCCCTGCATGCGCACCAATAACCCTTCGGCGGTCAGTTCGCGCAAGGCCCGGTTGATGGTCATGCGGCTGAAGCCCAGCTGGGTCACCAGTTCGCTTTCTGACGGCACGCGATGATGTGGCGCCCAGGTTCCGTTCTGGATCTGCTGGGCGATCATATGCTTGACGCGGGCGTACAGAGGCGCCGGACTGTCGCCCATTTGGGCAGCCAGCGAAGAGACGGCAGGCGGAGTCGGCACAGTGAAATCCTTGTTCGATGGGTGATGATTCGGGAAGTGGGTCCATGGCGCAGATGCGCTCAAGCTAACCATTGATCCGACCGACGACAAGCTTGCTGGAGTTTACCGAGCAGGCAAACGTCTGTATATGTATATACAAATAAACACGATGGAGTGTAGAGCCATGTCCGCCTTCTTTGCCGAGCGCGCATTATTGCCCAGTGGTTGGGCCAACAATGTTCGTTTCGACGTCAGCGCCGATGGCCTGCTCACCGGTGTCCAGGTCGATACCGATGCGCAGGGTGCCGAGTTTATCAAGGGGCCGTTGTTGCCGGGTATGCCTAATCTGCATTCGCATGCCTTTCAGCGCGCCATGGCCGGTTTGGCCGAAGTGGCAGGTAACCCGAACGACAGTTTCTGGACCTGGCGCGACCTGATGTACCGTCTGGTCGGGAAGATCAGCCCGGAACAGCTCGGCGTCATTGCTCGCCAGCTGTACATTGAAATGCTCAAGGGCGGTTTTACCTCGGTCGCTGAATTCCATTACGTGCACCAGGACACGTCCGGCAAACCCTACGCCGACCCCGCTGAGTTGGCCCTGCAAATCAGCCAGGCTGCCAGCTTCGCGGGCATTGGCCTGACCCTGCTGCCGGTGCTGTACAGCCATTCCGGTTTCGGTGGCCAGGCGCCTGACGAGGGGCAGCGTCGCTTTATCCACAGCACCGACAGTTATCTGGATCTACAGGCGCGCTTGGGCCCGATTCTGGCTCGGCAGCCCGCGCAGGCATTGGGTCTGTGTTTCCACTCGTTGCGCGCCGTCACTCCGCAACAGATCCGTGACGTGTTGGCCGCCAGCGACAAGCAGTGTCCAGCGCACATTCATATCGCCGAGCAGCAGAAAGAAGTCGAAGACTGCCTGAGCTGGAGCGGGCTTCGTCCGCTGCAATGGCTGTACGAAAATGTCGCTGTGGACTCACGTTGGTGCCTGGTACATGCCACCCATGCCGACCCCGATGAAGTTGCACTGATGGCTGAAAGTCGCGCAGTGGCCGGTTTGTGCCTGACCACCGAAGCAAATCTTGGCGACGGAATCTTCCCTGCGGTGGACTTCATCGCGCAGGGTGGACGCTGGGGGATCGGTTCGGACAGCCATGTGTCACTGAGCGTGGTCGAAGAATTGCGTTGGCTGGAATATGGCCAGCGTCTGCGTGATCAGCGACGTAATCGGTTGCATCGCAGCGATCAGCCAATGGTTGGGCGAACCTTGTACGATGCGGCGCTTGGTGGCGGGGCGCAGGCCTTGGGGCAGGCGATTGGCTCGCTCCAGGTGGGGCAGCGCGCGGACTGGCTGGTGTTGGATGGCAACGATCCCTATCTGGCGACGGCCAGTGGCGACGCGATTCTCAATCGTTGGCTGTTCGCTGGGGGCGATCGGCAGATCCGCGATGTGATGGTCAATGGTCGCTGGGTAGTGCGAGCTGGGCGTCATGCGGGCGAGGAAGAAAGCAGCAGGGCGTTTGCCCAGGTATTGCGGGAATTGCTGGGGTAGTCAGGCGGATCTTATGCGCCTGACATGTCGCCTTCGCGAATAAATCTGCTCCCCCGGCTCAGTTTTCTGCGGGAGCTGATTTATCCGCGAAGCGGTTCATACGGTCTATTTTCCGACAGGTTTGGCGATTTTCGAATCATCAACGCGCCAGATCAGCTTACTGGTGTCGTAACCCTGCTGACGTGCTTTGGCCAGCAGCTCCTCGCGCGTTGCATCGGACACCCGCGTGTTGCGCGACAGTAGCCACAGGTATTTGCGGTTCGGGTTACCTACCACCGCAGTTTTGTAGTCATCGCTGACATACAGCACCCAGTAACCACCCTTGGCGACGCCCGGTAGCAACCGGGAAAACCAGGTATCGAACTCCACCCAGAGCTTGTCGGTTTTATCAGGGACTTGCGGCGACGCTGTGCCGTGCACTTCTTCCCACTTACCCTCAAGTGTCCGACAGCGGTTGGTCACGCCCACGTTGCCATCGTCTTCAAGGATGTAATGGGCTTCGGATTGCGCACAATTGCGTTGGAAAAACATCGGCATCCGCGCCAACTCATACCAGGTCCCCTGGTAACGCTTGAGGTCAACATGATCGACCGTCTTGGGTTCGATCAGCTCGATCGAGGAGTTGGCGCACCCTGCCAGCAATAGACCCGCCAGCATCCCTATCCATAAACGCATAAGGCTCTCCTTTCAGGCTTACTTCAGGCCCTGGCCGGAAAACATCAGCACCTTGTCGCCTGCGTATTGCACGCTGATAAAGGTCTTCTGATCGCCCCATGTGCAGCTAGACATGCCCAGCGCGCCGGAGCAATCAGTCGGGCTGCCCAGCAGCTTTTCGACTTCGGCCTTGGGCATCCCTGAGGAGATTTTCGAATAATTTTCCTGAGTGACTTTACTGCACGCAGCCAACAGCACACAAAACGACAACAACGCGAGGGTACGCAGAGACATGAGTGAAGCTCCTGAACAGTAGGGGGCGGCGCTACAGCGTGTAGGACGCTGGCGAATTGCCAATAGGTTAGAAGAGAAATACGCGATCTGGTTCCCGTGGGCGGCAGGGATTTATATCTCGCTTAAAATCGCGACCCAGGCTCTTTCAAAAACACCCGTTCTTCAGCTGTTGATGTACGTCCAAGGATTTGATTGCGGTGGGGGAAACGCGAGAAACGGGCAATGACCCTTTGATGCTTTTTGGCGTAATCAAGTTGGTCGGCGAAGACGTCATGATCCGTGGCCGATTGCTGGTGGAACAGTTCGGTAAAGTGGGCAACGGCTTGATCCTGCATCTCCAGGTCTTCACTGTGTTCCAGCACCAGGTAGATGAATGATCGCTGGATCGGCAGCAAATGCTGGTCGCGGCCCAGTTTCAGGCCGTGTTCGACCAATGCCTGGGCGCGTTGATCGCCTGCAAACGCCTTGGGCGTATCGCGATAAATCATGCGCGGGAGTTGATCGAGGAGCAGTACCAGTGCAAGCCAGCCTTGAGGGGATTCGGCCCATTCGGACAGCCCTCCCGCCAATGCGTGTTCGACCTGTACAGCGAAACGTTCGCGCGCATCGCTGTCCTGGCTTTTCTTCTTGCCGAACCAAAGCGGGCCCTTGGCCTTTACCACGTTGGTTGGTGATTCGGCTGAACCGAACCACCATTCAAGCAGCGGATGCCAGGGCGCGTACATGGCTTAGACGTTGTGATAAGACGTGGCGCGCTCGACTTCTTCCTTGGAACCCAGGAAGACCGCGACACGCTGGTGCAGGCCTTCAGGCTGGATGTCGAGGATGCGCTGATGGCCGTCGGTGGACATGCCGCCCGCCTGTTCTACGATGAACGACATCGGGTTGGCTTCGTACATCAGGCGCAGCTTGCCTGGCTTGGACGGGTCACGGCTGTCACGTGGGTACATGAACATGCCGCCACGGGTCAGGATGCGATGCACGTCGGCAACCATGGCTGCGATCCAGCGCATGTTGTAGTTCTTTTTCAGCGGGCCGTCTTCGCCAGCCAGCAGTTCGTCGACGTAGCGTTTGACCGGAGCTTCCCAGTGACGCGCGTTGGACATGTTGATGGCAAATTCCTGGGTGGTCTCAGGGATCCGCATGTCTTCGTGGGTCAGCACGAAGCTGCCCAGCTCGCGATCGAGGGTGAAGCCTTTGACGCCGTCGCCCAGGGTCAGGACCAACATGGTTTGCGGGCCGTAGATCGCGTAACCGGCAGCAACTTGCTGGGTGCCCGGTTGCAGGAAAGCTTTCTCGCTCAGGTTGTCGTTCTGGCTCAGGTGACCGCTCGGGCAACGCAGCACCGAGAAGATGGTGCCGACCGACACGTTGACGTCAATGTTCGAGGAACCGTCCAATGGGTCGAATACCAGCAGGTACGCGCCTTTTGGGTACTTGCCGGGAATCTGGTAGGCATTGTCCATTTCTTCGGACGCCATGCCGGCCAGGTGACCGCCCCATTCGTTGGCTTCGAGCAGAATGTCGTTGGAGATCACGTCGAGCTTTTTCTGCACTTCGCCCTGTACGTTTTCAGTGTTCATGCTGCCGAGCACACCGCCCAGCGCGCCTTTGGAGACGGCGTGGCTGATTTCCTTGCATGCGCGTGCTACCACTTCGATAAGGAAGCGCAGATCGGCAGGAGTGTTGTTGCTGCGGGTCTGCTCAATCAAATAGCGACTTAGGGTAACGCGGGACATGGAGAGCTCCGAAGTGGGGGATAAAAACCCGCACAGTTTAGCGCGAGTGGACACGTAATACTCCAGTCAGACCGGGTTCTGGCCCATAGAGTTCACATGTCGGTTGAGAGTAGCCTCAAAACGGCAACAAGCAGGTGACCCTGCTCAAGATTTTGCCGAGGGCGTGCGCAACAGGCTCACTGCCATCCAGCCAAGGAAAACGACGCCCAGCAACAACACTGCCCATAAACCGGTGCGCTTCCAGTCCGTGCCTTTCACGGCCGGTGTTGGCGTGCGTGCGATGACCACGGGTGAGGCCGCCGGTTGCGCAATGCCCAGTGATGCGAGCACCTGCGGTTGATAATCGGGGATCAGCGTGGACAGCGGCAAGTCTGCCGCCCGCGCCGCCGTGTTACCAATGGCGAGAGTATACGGCCCTGCACCTTTGGCCAGGAACACCAGTTGCGTGGCGCGGACTGCGAAACGCAGTTGTGGGGCCGCAGTGCCCAGACCGCCGCCACGCTCATCCACATCGAGCTTGAATTGCTGCACGGTACGGCCAGCCAGCTGTAACTCATCCTGCAGCACGTCCTGACCATTCTGTGTCAGTCGATACAACAAGCCGCCGCCCACGATTTGCCACGGGGCGTTGCTGTCGAGGCGCGCCGACAGGGTGGCCGGTGCCAGACTGTTGGCCTGGCTGATGTCGACCTTTACGCGCTCCACGGCTAGATCAATGGGCAATTGCCAGCTGTATTCGCCCGGTTTGACGGTGCTGCCCGCCAGCGGTTGTGACCAGACCAAAGGCTGCGGCAGGTGGTCGGGGCTGGCGCTGATCAATTGCGCGGAGGTCAGTGTCGGTGCGGAGTTCGGGGTGTTCCACAGCAAACGCAGGTAGCGCGCCGGTTGGCCGGGTAGAGTGACTTCGCGTTGCTCGATCACTTCATCGGCAAACGACAGTCGTGCAACCTGGCCCTCGCCCCAGGATTGCCAGTGCTGCAGATCGTTACTGGCCTCGATACTGAAGCGCTGAAAACCTTCCCGTTCGGTGTTCCAGTCAAGAATCAACTGCTCCAGCGGGGCCTTGATCTCGCTGGTGTCGAGCAGCCAACCGCGCAGTACTTCTTCGCCGGCTTCGATTTCGCCTTGTGGTTGCACTTCAACCAGCGTGCCGCTGGCGGTGCGCTCGACCCGAATCGTAGGCACTGCATCACTGGCATCGGCGGCGTCATAGAGGGCAAACCACTTAACCGGGATCGGCGTCTGGTTTTCCCGGCGCTGAACGTCGCTATGGGTCAGTGAGTACGCCAGTGCCTGGCCCTCAGCGTTGAAAACGCGAACGTCACCCAGACCGGCCTGACGCGCACCCAGTTGTACCGCCAGCGGTAGTTCAAGGCGATACCACGGGCCATTACCGCTCAAGGTCAACGGTACCTGACTAGCGAAATCAGCCGGTTTTTCCTGCGCATGGGCGGACATCGTTGCGAAGAGGGCCGCACATAACGCCGCGCCAAATACGGCGCGGATGAAGGTTGACTGACAGCTCAAGAATGAGTTCCTCATACGATGGTCCTAGTCGGATCGGGCGTAGATTTTTTAGAGGGCAAAGGCATCGGCGACGAAGGTCCGGGCGGCAAGGGAGAGAAATATCCCACTACCAATAGCAACACGCCAACCCCGATGAACGACACGATACGCGCCAGTCCACCGCGGTTGCTCAGTTCGACGAAGAACAGCTTGGCGACCACCACACCGATCAGTGTGGCGCCAACGATCCAGATATCACGTCGGCCGCGCAGGTGTCCGCCAACCATCAGTGCTAAGGCCATCAAGGTCCAGACAATCGACAGACCGGCTTGCACCCTCATCGAATCCAGCAATTCATCCAACTGATAGGGCACGCCACTCCAATGATGGGCCGTGCGCATGACCATCCCAGTGAACAGGGCGAATAAGCTAGCCCCTGCTACCACCTGTGCCACTCGCTGCGCGCGATCATGGGCGATACCGAGTTGAGGCAATCGGCTGCGCGCCCAGACGAATACCCCGGCCAATGCGAGCAACAGGCCCAATTCCAGCGGATTGAGCAGTGGCAGATAGGCCAGCGGTGCGGCGGCACCGTCGCTGACGATGTTCGCCAGCCAGAACCAGATCAACATCAGCAGCGCCAAGGGGGCAGCGGCCCAGACCCGGTATTCACGGGGATAGGCCTCGATGGGCCACGGCAGTGCGCGGGGCGCAGCCATCAATAGCAAATAGGTGCTCGGCAGCAACGCCCAGCCCAGCCAGCGCCATGCGTTGTAGTGTTCGGACAATGTCATCAAGCCGAAGCGCAACTCCAGCGCCAACACGCCGATGATCAGCCAGCAACCCAAGACATGTGCCGCGCTGACCACCCAGCTCGGCAGTGTGCCCGCCAGGTGCCGCAGCGACAGCAGATGTACGACGAACACCGCGCCCCACGCCAGCCAACCCCAGTAGGCTGCCGGGTGATAGCTGGCGTTCAGCGCGAGCAGCAATAGCAAGGTGCAGGCCGGGGTCAGCAGAGTACAAAGCACTGCCAGTGCCGACCAGTGCAGTCGCAGGGCGAGGACCGTCCATAGCGCGACGCTGACAGCCGCGAGGCATAGCAACGTGGGTATTTGCAATTCGGTCGGTGCGAATCGTTGTGCGCCGTTGACCAGTGCCACAGCCCACCAACCCACTCCCCACGCCAGCAGCAATGCGCTCAGACGCTGCAGATTCATGGTTTTCATGGGGATTGCATTGACTGGGCTCAGGCGTTGCTGGAGCCACGCGCTGAGCATCGCGGCCAGCGCGAGGACCATCGGCGTCCAGGCATCGCGATGGGCCAGTAAAGTGGTGTCGGTTCGATACAGGTCGCCCTGTAGGTCGCCGAACAGCGCGAGGCCTGCTCCCAGCTGCAACAGCAGGCCGAAAGCGCGTGCCAGCACTCGTTGCTGACGCAAGCCCAGCCAGAAAACGGCCGCGCCTTCCAGGGCCCACGCGGCCGAGGTCCAGCGTGCATCCAGCCCGAGGGGTATCGCCAATGACGCGAATACCACACCCAGTGCCAGGCAGGTCTCCACTAACAGTAAGGCGCGTCCCGGCGCCCGGCCGGACAGCAGGCGCGCCAGGCCTATATAGAGCATTCCCATTACCAGCGCGCTGTAGGCGGGAGCGAACTCCATGTGTTGGACCAGCGCGAACTGCAGGCCGAAACCGACAATCGGTGGGCCGAACAAGATGCTGCCGTCGACGTAGTCACCCTGGCGAGCTGACCAGCGCAATATCGCTTCGCGGCTATTGTCTTCGGGCGCGGTGCTCAGCTCTTGCAGTTTGCGTCGAGCGAACAGCAGACCAATCGCCAGATACATCAGGAAAAACACGATCAGAAACGGCTCGGTGCTCCAGAACAGTGCGGGCGTGTATGCCTGCAGGCCCCAGACGAAACCGATGCCGAAGGTGCCGACAAAACCGATCAGGTTCAGTAGGCGCCAGGCCTTGAACCAGGCGATGGCAAAAATCCCGGCATTGAGCAGTGCGAAGTAACTGAACAGGGCTACATGGCTGCCAGCGCCGGTAGACGTCAGCAGCGGTGCGGCGAATCCTCCGAGTGCCGCCGCCGCAGCCAGACCCAGTGCGTCCTGTTTTACCGCGAGGATCGCCGAGAACACCGTCACCACCACCAGCAGGCCGAACGCCATGTTCGGGTCGAGCAACGCATTCAAACGCATGGCGGCAAATACCGTCAGGTACAGCACGCCGACCCCCGCGCCCTGCAGGATCAATGCGTAATTGCGGTTGCGTTGTCGTAGCCACCAGCCCAGCGCCAGCAATGCCAAGGCGCAGGCGGCAACGGCGGCGTAGCGGGCTTCCAGTGGAATGACCACACCTTCAGTGGCGTAGCGCAGCAAAAAGGCCAGCCCGAGGAACAGCAGCAGCACCCCGACCCGCAGCACGGTATTACCGCCCAGCAGCCAGTTACGTACGCCGGCCAATGCGCGCTCGATCATGTTTGGGGTTGCCGGCGTAGAAACCGGGTTCGGCGTTGCTGTTGGCTGGGTCCATTCGTCGTCGACGGGCAGATCCCAAGTCAATTCGGTGGCTGCTTCAAGGGCGGGGGGCACACTGACAAGTGGCTGAGCCGCAGGCGCCGGGATTTCAGCGTTGCCAGGAGCAGATTCGAGGAGGGTAAGGCGTTGCTGAACCGCCTCGAGCTGACGGCCAAGCAGGGTCATACAAATGGCCTGTCCAAGACCAAGCCCGGCGAGTGCGCCGATTGCAGCACCCACGAAAGACTCGTCCAGGTAACCACCCAGCACGAGACCGACCAGCAGGAGAATCCATTGCACGCGTTGACATCCCTTTATGCGGCTTGCCTGGAGTATATCGGTCCAGGCCGTCGGGGACATGATTTGTAGCGGAGGTCGGCGATGAATTCACTCGCGAAGACGGCACGCCGGGTAATCCGTGTCAGGCCATTCGCGAGTGAGTTCACCCACAGATTTATTCCTCCAACGCTTTCCAGATGTCGTTCGAATATTCGCGAATGGTTCGGTCCGACGAGAACCAGCCCATCCGTGAAGTATTGAGCACCGCTGAGCGCCACCACTGTTTAGGGTCGTGCCACAGTGTCTGGACCTTGCCTTGAGCCTCCCAATAGGACTCGAAGTCGGCGCACACCAAAAAGCGGTCGTAAGCGATCAATTGATCGATCAGGCCGACATAGCGGTTTGGATCATCCGGTGAGAATACCCCGCCCCGGATCGCTTCCAGCACATCATTGAGCCGCGGTGAACTCGCGATATCGCCAGTGGCACTGTAATCGCCGGCGCGTTTTCGTGCTTCGACCTGCTGCGACGTCAGGCCGAAGATGAACATGTGCTCAAGTCCGATTCGCTCGCTCATTTCCACGTTGGCACCATCAAGGGTGCCGATGGTCAGTGCGCCATTGAGGCCGAATTTCATGTTGCTGGTGCCCGAGGCCTCCAGGCCTGCGGTGGAGATCTGCTCCGAGAGGTCGGCGGCCGGGATAATACTTTCTGCCAGGCTGACGTTGTAGTTGGGTATGAACACCACTTTGAGCAAGCCGCGCACGGTGGGGTCGTTGTTTACGGTGCGAGCGATGTCATTGGTCAGTTTGATGATCAACTTGGCCGTGTGATAACTGGCGGCTGCCTTGCCGGCAAAAATTTTCACCCGCGGCACCCAGTTAATCTCCGGTTCGGCCCGCATTGCCTGATACAGCGCGATGGTGTGGAACAGGTTCAACAGTTGGCGTTTGTATTCGTGGATGCGTTTGACCTGAACGTCGAACATCGCCGTTGGGTCGACCATGATTCCCAGCCGCTCATGAATGAGGGTCGCCAGGGCTTGCTTGCTCTTCAGGCGCTGAGCGGCAAATTGTTGGCGGAACGCTTCCTTCTCGGCGAACGGCTCTAACTCGATCAGGCGTGATTCAGCATTATCCAGAACGTCTGCACCCAGGGCCTCGACCAGCATGCGGGTCAATGGCGGGTTGGCCTGATGCAGCCAGCGCCTAAAGGTGATGCCGTTGGTTTTGTTGTTGATCCGCTCGGGATATAGCTTGTGCAATTCGGCGAACACGGTCTTGCGCATCAATTGGGTGTGCAGCGCCGACACGCCATTCACACTGTGCGAACCCAGAAACGCCAGGTTACCCATGCGCACGCGGCGGCCGTTGTCCTCTTCGATCAGCGAGACTGCGCGCAGCACTTCAAAGTCGTGAATGCCTTTGGCCCGCAATTCGTCGATGTGCAGGGCGTTGATCAGGTAAATGATCTGCATGTGCCGCGGCAGCATCCGCTCCATCAGGCCAACCGACCAAGTCTCCAGCGCCTCGGGAAGCAAGGTGTGGTTGGTGTAGGCCAGGGTGTCGACGGTGATCTTCCAGGCCGAATCCCATGGGATGCCGTGGGTATCGATCAACAAACGCATCAACTCGGCAACGGCGATCGAAGGGTGCGTGTCGTTCATCTGGATCGCGGCGTGATCGGCCAGCGAGTGTAGGGATTCGTGCATGTTCAGGTGGCGTCGCAGCAAATCCTGCAGCGACGCGGAAACGAAGAAGTATTCCTGGCGCAGGCGTAGTTCCTGACCGGCTTCGGTGCTGTCGTTGGGGTACAGCACACGGGAAATACTTTCTGCGCGAACGACTTCGGCTACCGCACCAAAGTGATCGCCGGCATTGAAGCGTTCAAGGTGCAGGTCCTCGACCGCCCGTGCCCGCCACAAGCGCAGAGTATTGACGCTCGATCCGCGCCAGCCGACCACCGGGGTGTCGTAAGCAACGGCGCGCACAACTTCCGCCGGACGCCAGACCTGGCGTTGCTCGCCCGCTTCATTGACCAGCGTCTCGACGCTGCCGCCGAAGCCGATCGGGTAAATCACCTCGGCACGCTCGAACTCCCAAGGGTTACCGAAGTCCAGCCAGTTCTCGGTTTGCTCTTGTTGCCAGCCATCGACCACGGCTTGACGGAACAAGCCATGCTCGTAACGAATACCGTAACCATGGGACGCGACACCGAGGGTCGACATGCTCTCCATGAAGCAGGCAGCCAGACGACCGAGACCGCCGTTGCCCAGCGCGGCATCCGGTTCGAGCAAGCGAATGCGCTCGATGTCCACGCCCAGCTCAGTCATGGCTTCACGAGCGATGTCCAGCAGGCCAAGGTTGCTCAGGCTGTCGTAGAGCAGTCGGCCGATCAGGAACTCGAGAGACAGGTAATAAACCCGTTTCTGGCCTTTACGGTAAATCTGTCGGGTGTGGTCCATCCAATGCTCGACCATATGGTCGCGGGCGGCCAGGGCGATTGCTTCGAACCAGTCATGGTCAAACGCGTGATCTGGATCTTTACCCACCGCATAAGTGAGTTTTTCGAGTACAGCGGCACGGAAAGCGGCCACCTCGGCGTCACGAACAAGCGGTTCCTCTGACATCAATACGACCTCTAACGAGCAGACGAATAGGAAGCTGGATGATTAACTCTAGATGGTTCGACACGGGTCTGTCTTTCTGGTTCGCGGGTAATTGCAATTGATGAAAACCCTGCATTGATCGTTCCATCGCGAGCAACCCTTCTCTCTCTGGGGGCATGATCATTCTTCGATTCGGGTTTATGATGCTCCACGGCAAAATAAATAGAAGCCCCTGACCGCCCCTTTGGAGCACCTATGCAGACTTTGTACCCGCAGATCAAACCTTACGCCCGGCACGATCTGGCCGTGGAAAAGCCTCATGTGCTGTACGTCGATGAAAGCGGTTCGCCCGAAGGTTTGCCAGTGGTTTTCATCCACGGCGGGCCGGGTGCGGGTTGCGATGCCCAGAGCCGTCGGTTTTTTGACCCGAATATGTACCGCATTATTACCTTCGATCAGCGCGGTTGTGGGCGCTCCACCCCCCACGCCAGCCTGGAAAACAATACCACTTGGCATTTGGTCGAAGACCTGGAACGTATTCGTCTGCACCTGGGGATCGAAAAATGGGTGCTGTTCGGCGGCTCCTGGGGTTCGACCCTGGCATTGGCTTACGCTCAGACCCATCCGGAACGCGTCCATGCCTTGATCCTGCGGGGCATCTTTTTGTGCCGGCCACAGGAAATCAACTGGTTCTACCAGGCGGGTGCCAGCCGCTTGTTTCCCGATTATTGGCAGGACTACCTGGCGCCGATTCCGCTGGATGAGCGCCATGACTTGCTGGGCGCCTTCCACAAACGCCTGACGGGCAGCGATCAGATCGCCCAGATGCACGCCGCCAAAGCCTGGTCCACCTGGGAAGGGCGCACGGCAACGCTACGGCCGAATCCGATGGTGGTGGATCGCTTCTCGGAACCGCAGCGCGCGTTGTCTATCGCCCGCATCGAATGCCATTACTTCACCAACAACGCGTTCCTCGAAGAGAATCAGTTGATTCGCGATATGCCCAGGATTGCTCATTTGCCGGGCATCATCGTGCATGGCCGCTACGATGTGATCTGCCCACTGGACAACGCCTGGGAGCTGCATCAAGCCTGGCCCAACAGTGAACTGCAGGTGATCCGCGATGCAGGTCATGCGGCATCCGAGCCGGGCATTACCGATGCGTTGGTGCGCGCAGCCAGCCAGATTGCCCGTCGGTTGCTCGATCTGCCGCCCGAAGAAGCGTGAAAGGCCTGGTATGAAAGGTCTGCTCCAGCGCGTGAGTGGCGCGCACGTCGAAGTGGCGGGTGAGATCGTAGGTGCCATTGATCAGGGCTTGTTGGTATTGATCGGCGTCGAGCCGCAAGATACGCGCGCCAGCGCCGATAAGTTGCTGAGCAAACTGCTGAACTATCGGGTGTTCAGCGACGCCGAAGGCAAAATGAACCTGTCGCTCAGGGATGTCGGTGGCGGTTTGCTGTTAGTGTCGCAGTTCACCTTGGCTGCTGACACCAAAAGCGGCCTGCGGCCGAGCTTTTCAAAAGCCGCACCGCCCGCGCTTGGCGCCGAGTTATTCAGCTATTTGTTAGAGCAGGCGAGAGGCGTGCACGATAAGGTTGCAGCAGGCCAATTTGGTGCGGACATGCAGGTTCATCTGGTCAATGATGGCCCTGTGACATTTTTACTTGAGAGCTAAACAGGCGATTGCCCTGGGCCGCCCTGATTTATCAGGTGAAAAAGCAATAAATACTTCATCGGACCTGATGCGTTGTAACGCGGCCTGCTAGATAATCGCGCGCTACGGGGATCAGCGTTCGTTGACCCGATTGATATAGCCAGAGGCTGGTCCGTCGCCGTTTAGGGAATCATTAGGTCCTTTCGGAGTCGGAACAATGCTCGCCAACCCGGCACTTGATAGCTGGCCGTTGGTTTTATGATCTGTTTTTCGGCGAGGGTTGCTCGTGATTGTTAGTCCCTGTATTGCTCCAATGAAACCCGGTAAACGGTTACGTAGTGCCCTGTTGGCAGGTTCTGCACTGATCTGTCTGTTCAGCGCAGGCCAGCTTTGGGCGTTCAGCCTGGACGATGTTGCGGCCAAGGCCAAAGACATGGCCGGGCAGAAGTACGAAGCTCCGAAGAGCAATCTGCCGAACGAATTTCGCGACATGAAGTTCGCGGATTATCAAAAAATCCGTTTTCTTCAAGAAAAGGGCGTGTGGGCTGGGGAAAAGACACCCTTCAAGCTGTCCTTTTATCACCAGGGCATGCACTTCGACACGCCGGTCAAAATCAATGAAGTCACGGCGACCGATGTACAGGAATTCAAGTACGACCCTGGCCGGTTCGATTTTGGCGACATGAAGTTCGACCCGAAAGCCACCGAAAAACTCGGTTACGCAGGCTTTCGCGTGCTTTACCCGATCAATAAAGATGATAAGAACGACGAGATCATGACGATGCTGGGCGCGAGCTACTTCCGCGTGATTGGCAAAGGTCAGGTCTACGGCTTGTCTGCGCGCGGTATGGCTATCGACACCGCAATGCCATCGGGTGAGGAGTTCCCGCGTTTCACCGAGTTCTGGATCGAGCGTCCACAACCGGACGACAACCATTTGGTGATCTTTGCACTGCTGGACTCTCCACGTGCGACAGGCGCCTATCAACTGACCTTGCGTCCGGGCACCAACACCCTCGTCGA
Source organism: Pseudomonas sp. GG8 (assembly GCF_052976945.1). Classification (NCBI taxonomy): domain Bacteria; kingdom Pseudomonadati; phylum Pseudomonadota; class Gammaproteobacteria; order Pseudomonadales; family Pseudomonadaceae; genus Pseudomonas; species Pseudomonas sp. GG8. The sequence goes on along the minus strand of NZ_JBRIIP010000001.1, from coordinate 4,791,382 downwards.
CGTCAAGTCGCGCATGTTCCTGCGCGATAAAGTTGGCAAACTGGGCGTCGCTCCACTGACCAGCATGTACCTGTTTGGCGCCAATCAGCCGTCCAAAGTACTGAACTATCGCCGCGAACTGCATGACTCCAGCGGTCTGTCGATTCAGGCCGCCAATGGCGAGTGGATCTGGCGTCCGTTGAACAACCCGAAACACCTCGCGGTCAGCAGCTTCTCGGTGGAAAACCCGCGTGGCTTCGGTCTGCTTCAGCGTGGCCGTAACTTCAGCCACTACGAAGACCTGGATGATCGTTATGACAAACGCCCAAGTGCCTGGATCGAACCGAAAGGCGACTGGGGCAAAGGCACCGTTGATCTGGTAGAAATCCCGACTGCCGACGAAACCAACGACAACATCGTTGCGTTCTGGAAGCCGGAAGTCATTCCTGAGCCAGGCCAGCCGATGGAGTTCAACTATCGCCTGCACTGGACCATGGACGAAAGCTCCATCCATTCCCCTGATCTGGGCTGGGTCAAGCAGACCCTGCGCTCTACCGGTGACGTCAAACAGTCCAATCTGATCCGTCAGCCTGACGGCAGTGTGGCTTTCCTGGTCGACTTCGAAGGCCCGGTGCTCGCAAAACTGGGTGAAGACCCGGCGATCCGCAGCCAAGTGACCACTGACGACAACACTGAGTTGGTAGAAAACAATCTGCGCTACAACCCGGTGACCAAAGGCTGGCGTCTGACGTTGCGCCTGAAAGCCAAAGATTCGGGCAAGTCGATCGACATGCGCGCTTATCTGCTTCGTGAAGTTCCTGCCGAGCCTGGTAAGGAACCTGCGGCAATTGTTGCTGACAAAGCAGATAAGAAAGTAGAGAAGAAGGTCGAGAGCAAAGTGGCTCCGAAAGAAGAGAAAACCGTCATAGTCAAGGCTGACACGGCTAAGCCCGCCGAGGCGAAAGGCGACTCCACAAAAGCAGACGTAGCGAAGGCCGACTCGACAAAAGCAGACGCTGCAAAAGCAGAAGTAGCGAAGGCCGATGTCGCGAAAGACAAAGATGGCAAACAGATCCCGCAGCCTGAAGCCGAGACTGCCCCCACTAATCCGGAACCGGCCAAGAATGTACAAATCTTGACCGAGACCTGGAGCTATCAGTTGCCTGCCGATGAGTAATGTCCAGTCTGTGCCAGAGTCTCTGACCGAGTACCTGGCACATTTGCCGATGAGCGATGAGCAGCGGGCGGAACTCGCCAGCTGCACCTCGTTCACCGAGCTGCACCAGCGTCTTTCAACGCAGCCATTCACCGATAGCGCCGAGGCCGCTCAGGCTTCGGTTGGCCGTCGTTTGACATTGACCACCGCTGACGAGCTGGAAGAAGCTGAAATGCTCGTCCTCGACGCCAGTGGTCGGGTCTGCCTGAAAGCCACGCCGCCGATTCGTCGTACCAAAGTCATCCCTGAGCCATGGCGCACCAATATCCTGGTGCGTGGCTGGCGCCGTCTGATGGGTCGCAAGAATCTTCCCTCACCGCCCCAGCGCGAGCTGCCTTCGGCACGCTGGCGTTTTGTCGGCTCATTGCGCCGTTACATCTTGCTGGTGCTGATGCTGGGTCAAACCGTCGTTGCCACTTGGTACATGAAAGGGATCATGCCTTACCAAGGCTGGTCCTTCGTGTCACTGGATGAAATCACTCGCCAGACATTGTTCCAGACTGCGGTGCAAGTGCTGCCCTATGCCTTGCAGACCAGCATTCTATTGCTGTTCGGGATTTTGTTCTGTTGGGTCTCGGCCGGCTTCTGGACGGCGTTGATGGGCTTTCTCGAGTTGCTCACCGGGCATGACAAATACCGCATTTCCGGGGCCAGCGCAGGTAACGAACCCATCGAAGCCGGTGCTCGTACCGCCATCGTGATGCCGATCTGTAATGAAGACGTTCCTCGTGTGTTCGCCGGTCTGCGCGCTACTTTTGAATCGGTAGCCGCCACGGGCGACCTGGACCGCTTTGACTTTTTCGTCCTCAGTGATACCAACGACTCCGATATCGCCGTCGCCGAACAGCAGGCCTGGCTTGAGGTCTGCCGTGAAAGCGAAGGCTTCGGCAAGATCTTCTATCGTCGCCGTCGTCGTCGGGTAAAACGCAAAAGCGGCAACCTCGATGACTTCTGCCGTCGCTGGGGCGGTGAATACCGCTACATGGTCGTGCTCGATGCCGACAGCGTCATGAGCGGTGAATGCCTGACCAGTCTGGTGCGTTTGATGGAAGCCACCCCGGACGCCGGCATTATCCAGACCGCGCCACGCGCGTCGGGCATGGACACGCTGTATGCGCGCATGCAGCAGTTCGCTACCCGTGTGTACGGGCCGCTGTTTACCGCCGGTTTGCACTTCTGGCAGTTGGGCGAATCCCACTACTGGGGGCACAACGCGATCATCCGCATGAAGCCGTTCATCGAGCACTGCGCCTTGGCGCCGTTGCCCGGTAAAGGGGCTTTCGCCGGGGCTATTCTGTCTCACGACTTCGTCGAAGCCGCGCTGATGCGCCGTGCCGGTTGGGGCGTGTGGATTGCTTATGATTTGCCCGGCAGTTACGAAGAGTTGCCGCCTAACCTGTTGGATGAACTCAAGCGTGACCGCCGTTGGTGTCACGGTAACTTGATGAACTTCCGGCTGTTCTTGGTCAAAGGTATGCACCCGGTACACCGTGCGGTGTTCCTGACCGGGGTGATGTCGTACCTGTCGGCACCGTTATGGTTTTTCTTCCTTGTGCTGTCGACTGCCTTGTTGGCGGTTAACACGCTCATGGAGCCGCAGTACTTCATGGAGCCACGTCAGCTGTATCCGTTGTGGCCACAATGGCACCCGGACAAAGCTGTCGCGCTGTTCTCGACCACCATCGTGTTGCTGTTCCTGCCCAAACTGCTCAGCATTATTCTGATCTGGGCCAAGGGTTCGGTAGGTTTTGGCGGTCGGATCAAAGTGACCCTGTCGATGCTGATGGAAATGCTGTTTTCGGTGCTGTTGGCACCGGTCCGCATGCTGTTCCACACGCGCTTCGTACTGGCCGCGTTCCTCGGTTGGGCCGCGACCTGGAACTCGCCGCAGCGTGACGATGACTCCACGCCATGGAGCGAAGCGGTCAAGCGCCACGGTCCGCAAACGCTTTTGGGTTTGTGCTGGGGTCTGCTGGTCGCCTCGCTGAACCCAAGCTTCCTATGGTGGCTGGCCCCGATTGTCGGCTCGTTGATGCTGTCGATTCCGGTTTCGGTGATTTCCAGCCGGGTCGGTTTGGGCCTCAAGGCGCGGGACGAGAAACTCTTCCTGATCCCTGAAGAGTACGCGCCGCCAAAAGAGCTGGTCGCGACCGATCATTACACCCATGAAAACCGTTGGCATGCGTTGAAACAGGGCTTCATTCGGGCCGTGGTCGATCCACAGCAGAACGCACTGGCATGCGCCTTGGCGACGTCGCGGCACACGCAGTCCGAGCCGATTGAATGGACGCGCATCGAGCGGGTTCGTCAGGCGATGAAAGTCGGGCCGGATAAACTCAGCAACCAGGAACGCCTGATGCTGTTGAGTGACCCGGTAGCCTTGGCGCGACTGCATGAACAGGTCTGGAGCGAAGGTCATCCTGAGTGGCTCGCCGCGTGGCGTCAGTCGATCGAAGCCGATCCGCATGCGCCTCTGCTGCCGTTGCAACCTGCCACCCATGTTGCCCCGCACCAACTGGCTAACGCCTGATAGCGCGGTAAAAAAGCGCCCTTGAGGTCACTCCTCAAGGGCGTTTTTTTGGAATGGAATAAACAGCGTGTAGACGATTTCGCTCCGTTTTCGACGCTGCACCTACACCCGAAACCGCCCCACCAGCCCCTGCAAATGAGTCCCCAATCGCGCCAGTTCGACACTTGACGCTGCCGTTTCCTCGCTGGCCGCTGCCGTCTGTTCGGCGATATCACGCACGTTCAGTACGCTGCGGGTGATTTCCTCGGCGACGGCGCTTTGTTCCTCCCCTGCGGTCGCGATCTGCTGGTTCATGCTCTGGATGGTCGAGACAGTGAGCGTGATGTGTTCCAGGGCGCCGCCGGCCCGACGGCTCAATTCGACGCTGCTGTCCGACAGGGTGCGGCTGTTGTCCAAGGTGGTTACCACCTGCTGGGTGCCGTTCTGCAAGGCGGCGATCAGCTCTTCGATCTCTTCGGTGGATTGCTGGGTGCGTTGCGCCAGGCTGCGCACCTCGTCCGCAACCACTGCGAAACCACGGCCCGCTTCACCGGCGCGTGCGGCTTCAATGGCGGCGTTCAGGGCCAGCAGATTGGTTTGCTGCGACACTGATTTGATCACGTCGAGCACGCTGCCAATTTTATCGCTTTCCAGCTTGAGTTGGTTCATCGCCACGGTTGAGTTGCCGACCTCAACGGCCAGACTCTCAATCAGGGTAATGGCTTCAGCTACCACTTTGTCGCCCTCGCGGGCCTGCTGATCGGCCTGGACTGCGGCGTTCGACGCTTCCTCGGCATTGCGGGCGACCTCCCGTACAGTTGCTGTCATCTCGTTCATGGCGGTGGCGACCTGATCGGTTTCATCTTTTTGGCTGTTCACGCCGACACTGGTCTGCGCCGTCACCGCAGACAACTGCTCTGCGGCGCTGGCGATTTGCGAAACACCGTCGCCAATTCCGCCGATCAGCTCACGCAGGCTCAGGGTCATTTGCTGCATGCTGGCCTGCAGTTGGCCCATTTCATCGCGGCGCTCGATGACCAGGTCTTTGCTCAAGTCGCCTTGAGCAATGCGTCCGGCCGCAGTCAGTGTTTGTTGCAGGGGGACGATGATCTGTCGTGTTATTAGCCAAGCAGCAAAGAGCCCGAACAGCAGCGCCATAGAGGCAACGCTGATCAAGGTGGTGCGCGCCCGCGCCGCCTCGTTATCGCGCTGAGCGGTCTGGCGGTTACTCAGCTCGGCGCTGGAGGCGAGCAACGTGTTACCCAGCGCTTCCATGCTCTCTTGTGCGGCCTCGGCCTTGATCTGAATGTCTTTGAATTGGCTTAGTTTGTCGCGATAGTTATGTAAAGTCTGATTGGCTTGTTGCAGCCCGGAGACATTGGCGTCGGCTTGATCCTCGGATATCTGGCTAACCTCTTTGAGTGCTTCATTGATGGCTGCAATCGCCGCAAGTTCATATCGCTCCTGACCGCTGAAGGTATAAGCCTGCACTTGATAGCGCGCAGCCTCGATCTGCTGCCGCAGCTGAGAGATGTTGGTAAATTCGCCCAGCCGTTCGTTGCTGTCCTGCTCTTGGCTGACGGCCTTCAGTACCTCGGTTTCCACTTGTGCCACCGTTTTCATGGCCTGCACGGATTGTTGCTCAAGCAGTTCGCGGATGTTGCCGCGTGCCTTCAATGTCTGCCCAAGTTCGGTGAAGGTCCTTTCAAAGCTGCGTACCGTCTCACTCTGGTTCGATAGCAACGCGAGGCTGACCGGGTCGTCCATGGTGCTGCGTAACGCATTGAGCTGTACTTGGAGTTCGTTAAGGCGCTTTAGCACTGTGGCGGCACTCTCCGGTGTATTTTCAACGCGAAAGGTGATCCGCTCAATCCGCAGGTCCTTGCTCGCGTTGGTCAACTGGCCGATGCCCGTCAGCTTTTCGGAGCGGTCGATCATGGTGTCGAGCGCATGCCAGCCCGTCACGGTGATCGCCAGAGTCAGCAGTAAGACCAGGCCGAAGCCCAGTGCGAGTTTAAGCTTGACGCTTGTATTACCCAGAGCCTGGGTCAGGGTTCGGAACATGAGAGTTCTCCTGCAAGGGATGCGAAAAGAAGGCAAAACATCGTTGTGCCTGGTTAACGCATCGGCAGGGGAAGGGGTCGCTCGACCTGAACAGGTCGTAGGAAAAGTCTGAAAATAACTGATAGATGTCACATGCGCTGTAGGAGGGACTGGACCGTCTTGTCTGCGAAGGCCCAGCAGCGCGGTGTCTGGCCGACCTGGTTGTCTGGTCTTCGCAGACAAGTCTGCTCCTACAGATATGTGTTGTTTTACACCCTGAACTTGCCCACCAACATTTGTAGATGGTTGCCCAGTCGCGCCAGTTCGACACTGGATGCTGCGGTTTCTTCACTGGCTGCGGAGGTTTGCTCGGAGACGTCGCGTACGTTCAATACGCTGCGGTTGATCTCTTCGGCGGTAGCGCTTTGTTGTTCGGCTGCGGCGGCGATTTGCTGGTTCATGCCCTGGATCGCTGACACGGTGCGAGCAATATTCTCCAGCGAGCTGCCGGCTCGGCGCGTCAGTTCGACACTGCTGACGGTCAGGCTGCGGCTGTTGTCCATGATGGTCGCCACGTGCTGGGTGCCTTTTTGCAGGCCGGCGATCAGCGCCTCGATCTCTTCGGTGGATTTTTGCGTGCGCTGGGCAAGGCTGCGCACTTCATCGGCCACCACGGCGAAACCACGACCGGCTTCCCCTGCTCGCGCGGCTTCAATGGCGGCGTTGAGCGCCAGGAGGTTGGTCTGTTGCGCAACCGATTTGATCACGTCGAGCACACTGCCAATCTTGTCGCTTTCACGCTTGAGTTCAGTCATCGCGTCGGTGGAGTTGCCGACTTCACTGGCCAGACGTTCGATTTGGGTGATGGCCTCCTTGACCACCCGGTCGCCTTCACGCGCCTGTTGATCAGCGGCAACGGCGGCTTCAGACGCTTCTTCGGCATTGCGCGCGACCTCCTGAACAGTGGCCGTCATTTCGTGCATGGCCGTGGCCACCTGATCGGTTTCGACCTTCTGGCTGTTAACCCCGGCACTGGTTTGTTCGGTCACAGCGGACAACTCTTCAGCGGCGCTGGCTATTTGCGTCACACTGTCGCTGATGCCCCCAATCAAGGCACGCAAGTTGACGGTCATGCGCTGAATACTGTTCTGCAACTGGCCTATCTCGTCTTTGCGCTCGACGTGTAAATCCTGGCTCAAATCACCTGAAGCGACACGTTCCACGACGTGGAGCGTGTGCAGCAGCGGGGTGACGATCTGGCGGGTGATAGCCCAAGCCGCAATGACACCGAACAGCAGTGCCAGGGCCGTTGCGATGCCGAGCATGGAGCGAGCTTGAGCGCTATCAGCATCGCGCTTGAGGTTTTGTGAAGCAGACAGTTGGCTGCTGAGTGTCAGCAGGCTATCACCCAGCCCCGACATTTTTGCCAGCGCTTGCTGGTTCAGCAGTTGGGCATCACGGTATTGGCCCACGGCACCGCGATAGGCCTTGAGGGCATCGCTGGCGTCTTTGAGTTTGCCCAGATACTCGGACGGTATCGAGCCCGGCAGCGTGTTAAGCCCGGTCAGCGCGGCGTCGATAGCGGTGTTGGCGTTTTGCTCGAACTCAGGCTTGCCACTGTAGGTGTAGCTGCGCACCTCAAAGCGTGCCTGCTGGATCAGCTTGCTCAGTTCCACAACACCGTTGAACGCCAGAATGCTATCGCCCTTGAGCAACGATTCTTCGATGCCGGAGACATGCTCCACGGCACGGTCAGCGGTAGCGCCCAGATTCACGCGACTCGCTTCCCGGGTTTGAATGGCTTGGGTCATGTCGGCGAAAGCGCGACGGTAGCTTGCGCTGGCCTGGCTCTGCTGATCAAGCATGTCCTGATCAGCCTTGTTCTGAATCTTGGTTGTTGCAGTGCGCAGATTTTGCTCGACCTTATCGAGAACGCCAGTTACCGCGGCTGCGGACTCGGCGCTAGGTTGTGCTTCGTAATGTTGTCGGGCGACACGCAGGTCCCTGTTCAAGTCATTGAGTTGGGTGATCGACGCCAGCTTGTCACCCCGATCAATCAGCGAGGTCATGCTCAGCCAGCCCGTAAGGGTGATAACGATTGTGAGCAACAGCACCAGACCGAAGCCGATACCCAGTTTCAGGCTGACACTTATATTTCCGAGGCTTCGGACTAACCAACTGTACATGACGGCTCCCTAAGGTGAACTTGTTATAGCGTCCTCCTGCATCGGCTGCAGGGATCGGAACTGAAGCGCGTTGGTCGATAAAGTCGGACTAATTGCGTAGGAGATTTCGACCATTGCTCCATGCTGCGTCGTAAATCGAGTCTTGAAGATCGATGTGGGAATCTTCTTTAGAACAGGCGGGCGAGCAGGGCCGTGACAGCGGTTTCGACCCGCAGGATGCGTTCGCCGAGCTGGACCGGCTGGAGGCCAGCCTTGCTCAACAAGTCGATTTCGTAGGGGATCCAGCCCCCTTCCGGGCCGATGGCCAATGTGACGGACTGATCGGTGCCGCGCGGGCAGGCAGGGTAGTCACCCGGATGACCGACCAGACCCAGGCTGCCTTCAACCAGCTGAGGCAGACGGTCTTCGACGAACGGCTTGAAGCGTTTTTCGATCAGAATCTCTGGCAGTACGCAATCGCGTGCCTGTTCCAGACCCAATACAAGCTGTTCACGGATGGCTTCGGGCTCCAGAAACGGTGTTTGCCAGAAGCTTTTTTCCACCCGATAGCTGTTGAGTAGAATCACTCTGGGCACGCCCATGGTTGCGATTGTCTGAAACACCCGGCGCAGCATCTTCGGCCTGGGCAAGGCCAGCAGCAGGGTCAGGGGCAGTTTGGCCGGTGGCGCGCGATCAAGGCTGATCTGCAATTCGGCTTCATGGCTTTCCAGGCGCAGCAATTCGCCAGTGCCTAGCAAACCACCGATGCGGCCTACACGCAGGCTGTCGCCAACGACTGCGCGATGCACCTCTTGCATGTGCTTCAGGCGGCGGTCGCGCAGGATGACTCTGTCAGCTGCGATAAAGTCAGCTTTTTCGAGCAGCAGCAGGTTCACGGCTGGGTCGCAGGCGGCTGGTCGTGTTTGTCAGAGTCCTCATCCGTCTGGTCATCCGGGTGATCGCCACGCTTGACGATCAAGCCGCTGCACAACACGCCGATCTCGAACAGCAGCCACATTGGCACCGCAAGCAACGTCTGCGAAAAGATGTCCGGCGGTGTCAGAATCATGCCGACCACGAAGCAGCCAATGACCACGTACGGGCGCATTTTTTTCAAGTATTTGACATCGACGATGCCAATCCATACCAGCAACACCACCGCTACCGGGATCTCGAAAGCGACACCGAAGGCGAAGAACAAGGTCATGACAAAGTCCAGGTAACTGGCGATGTCAGTCATCATCGAAACGCCTTCCGGGGTCACGCTGGCGAAGAAGTGGAAAATCAGCGGGAACACCAAAAAGTACGCGAAGGCCATGCCTGAATAGAACAGGATAATGCTCGAAACCAGCAGCGGCACGGCGACGCGCTTTTCATGCTTGTACAGACCGGGTGCAATAAAGCCCCATATCTGGTGCAGGATCACCGGCATCGCCAGAAACAGCGAGCACATCATGGTCAGCTTGAACGGTGTCAGGAACGGCGAGGCCACGTCGGTGGCGATCATCGTCGCGCCTTCGGGCAAATACACCCGCAGAGGTGCGGAAACCAGGGTGTAGATCTTTTGGGTGAAGTAAAACAACCCGGCAAAGATCAGGAAAATTGCCACAACGCAACGCAACAGGCGTGTGCGCAGCTCGGTGAGGTGCGAGATCAGCGGCATTTGCTGATCGTTTTCCGGGATATCAGCGCTCATGGGGCTCGCGGTGGCAAAGAAGAATCGTTGACGGGCGGTGCGCTTGGCACCGGGCTGACGTGTGCGACCGGGGCAGCCTCGGCTGGAGCTGCTGGAGCTGCTGGAGCTGCTGGAGCAACGGGGACCGGGACAACGGCAACCGGTTCAGTCGCGACGACGGGCGTTTCCGGCTGCGATGCCGGTGTCGGCGGCGCGATGGTCTGTGCCTCGACTGGCGGGCTGACCGTCGCGACGGGCTCGACCGGTGCCTGTTGCGGCGCGAAAATCTTTTTGGCTTCCTGCTCTAACGACAGAATGTGCTCGTTGTGCAGCTGCCGACGAATTTCATCGGCACCGATTTCGCGCTCGACTTCCTGTTTGATCGCATTGAAGCTGCGCTTCAGCCGCCCGACCCAAAGGCCAGCAGTACGTGCAGCACCCGGCAGGCGCTCGGGGCCAAGCACCAGCAGGGCAACGAGGCCGACGAGCAGCAGTTCAGAGAAGCTGATACCAAACATTCAACACGACCTAGTCTTTGCGGATTGGCTCTTCGACTTTATGTGCTTGCGCGTCGATGGTCTGTGGCTCATGCAGGGTCGAACCCTGAGGCGCCTGCTGCGGTTGCATCGGCGGCTGCTGTTCAGCAGGTTTCTCTTCATCGTTCATGGCTTTGCGGAAGCCTTTGATTGATTCGCCAACATCCGTACCCAAGCCTTTGAGTTTCTTGGTGCCGAACACCAATACGACGACAACCAAAATGATGAGCCAGTGTTTCCAGTCAAAAATACCCATGAAACTTTCCTCCTCGAGGTGCGTGTTTAGTCGGCAGAGCGTGCGGCTTTTTCAGCGTGCCCGGACAGCCCGAAGCGCCGATCCAGTTCATCGAGTACAGCTTGCGGATGCTGACCCAAAGCTGCAAGCATCACCATGCTGTGAAACCACAGGTCCGCGGTCTCATAGATGACATCACTGCAATCACCGCTGATGGCGGCATCCTTGGCAGCGATGATGGTTTCGACCGATTCTTCACCGACCTTTTCCAGAATCTTGTTCAAACCCTTGTGGTACAGGCTGGCGACATAAGAACTGTCGGCAGCGGCGCCCTTGCGTGCTTCAAGCACTTCGGCCAGACGGGCCAGGGTGTCAGTCATGTGTGTGTCCTGCCTGATAGATAGCGTGCGGGTCTTTGAGCACCGGGTCGACAACCTTCCAGCCGGCATCGTCGTACACCCGGTAGAAGCAGCTTTCACGACCCGTGTGGCAGGCAATCCCGCCGATCTGTTCGACCTTCAGGATAATCACGTCGGCATCGCAGTCCAGGCGCAATTCGTGAAGCTTCTGCACATGCCCGGATTCTTCACCTTTGCGCCAGAGTTTGCCACGGGAACGCGACCAATAAATGGCCCGGTTCTCGGTCGCGGTCAAGCTCAGCGCTTCGCGATTCATCCAGGCCATCATCAGCACGCGTCCGGTTTCATGGTCCTGGGCAATCGCAGGCACCAAACCATCGCTGTTCCAGTGAATCTCGTCCAGCCAGTCTTTCATCGTCGACTCCGCAAGCCGGGCCTTGAGGCCTCGGCGATTGAATAGTGTGCCAGCGACCTGCGCTGCTGGCTATCGGCGCACGACCAGATACAGACCTGCCACCAACATGACCCAGGCTGGCCATGCTGCCAGCGCGACCAGGGCCGTGCCGCTGGCAGCCAGGGTCGAGCCCAGTACCGCGCCGCCTGCCAGTAAACCTGCGCCAGTCAGACGCAACGCCCAGCCGTCGCCACGCTCACGCCACGCGGGCTGCGGTGCGGAGGCGTGGGGCTTGGACATGCGCTCCAGCAGGTCGCGGGTCATGTTGGCCAGGTGGGGTATCTGTTCAACCTGCGTGTGCAGGTTGTGCAGCAGGGTTTTCGGGCTGACGCGCTCGCGCATCCAGCGCTCCAAAAACGGTTGAGCGGTGCTCCACAGGTCAAGTTCCGGGTACAGTTGGCGCCCCAGACCCTCAATGTTGAGCAGGGTTTTTTGTAACAGCACCAATTGTGGCTGGACTTCCATGTTGAAGCGGCGTGCGGTCTGGAACAAACGCATCAGCACCTGGCCGAACGAAATGTCTTTAAGCGGCTTCTCGAAAATCGGTTCGCAAACAGTGCGGATCGCGGCTTCGAATTCGTTGAGCTTGGTATGCGCCGGCACCCAGCCCGAGTCGATGTGCAACTGGGCCACGCGACGATAGTCACGCTTGAAGAACGCAAACAGGTTGCGCGCCAGATAGTCCTGGTCTTCGGGCGTCAGGCTGCCGACGATGCCGCAGTCGATGGCGATGTACTGCGGGCTCCAAGGCTGCACGGTGCTGACGAAAATGTTGCCGGGATGCATGTCGGCATGAAAGAAGCTGTCACGAAATACTTGGGTGAAGAAAATCTCCACGCCGCGCTCGGCGAGCATTTTCATGTCGGTGCGCTGATCGGCCAGGGTCGCGAGGTCCGTGACCTGAATGCCGTAGATGCGCTCCATCACCAGTACTTTGGGGCGGCACCAGTCCCAATAGACTTGAGGCACGTAGAGCAGCGGCGAGCCTTCGAAGTTGCGTCGCAGCTGGCTGGAGTTGGCGGCCTCGCGCAACAAATCGAGTTCGTCGTAGATGGTCTTTTCGTAATCGCTGACCACCTCTACCGGATGCAGCAGACGTGCATCGGCCGAGAGCCGTTCGGCCACGCGGGCCAGTATGAACAACCACGCCAGATCCTGGCTGATGATCGGTTTGAGGCCGGGGCGCACGACTTTGACCACCACCTCTTCGCCGGTTTTCAACTGCGCGGCATGCACCTGCGCGACCGAGGCAGAGGCCAGCGGTGCGACATCGAAGCGGCTGAACACGGCACTGATTTTTGCGCCGAGCTGCTCTTCGATCAGGCCGATGGCCTGCTGCGAATCGAACGGCGGTACGCGGTCCTGCAAGTGCATCAACTCGTCGGCGATGTCCTCGGGGAGCAGATCGCGGCGGGTGGAGAGCAGCTGGCCGAATTTTATGAAAATCGGCCCGAGGTCCTGCAGCGCCATGCGCAAGCGTGCGCCACGGCTCAGCTCCAGGGGTTTACGCGGGAACCAGCGCCACGGCATGGCATAACGCAGGGCGAGCATCCACCAGGGCAGCGGCAGGGCAAACAACAAGTCATCGAGACGGTAGCGGATCACGACGCGTTGGATGCGAAACAGACGGCGGACGGCAAGCAGCTTCATGCGTTATCGCTGGATTTGAGGGAGAGGGCAAGGCGCTCGAAGCGCGCCTCGAGACGTTCAAGGTCGAGCCTGGTCTGGTCCAGCTCGGCGAAGCGGGCTTCGGCTTCACGTTGGCCGACCAGGGTGCGCGATTCCTCACTGAGGTAGTCGGCGAGGTTGTGCGTGAGGTTGGTCAGGCTGTCGCGGGTCCAGCGGGCGCTGCTGCGCAGTTGGCCCCCGAGCAAAGGACTGGCGACCGGACCGAGCCAGCGCGAGAGTTCGTACTCCCAGTCCAGCTCAAGGTCTTGCAGCACGCCGACCAGTTCCAGCAATACGGCGCTGTCGCCTTCAAGCTCGACTTCAGGGCCATGCAGTACGGCGGTTTTGTCCTGGCTCAGGGCTAGACGCAGCAAACTCGAGGCTGGCGCACGCAGGGTACAGTCGGCCTCAGCGGCCCAGTGTGCCGCCAACAGCAAGCCTTCATCGCTGGGCAAAATGAACAGCTGAAAGGCCGGGTTACGGCAATCGACTGCAATCATCTTGCCTGCCAGGCGTTCGAGGCGTGGCAGGGCGGTGCTGTCCATGCGCAGCACACGGTTGATGCCGAGCTCGACGCTGGCGAGCAAGCCGCTGAGTAACATCAGGGCTTGATGCCGCGATGCAGGGCAACGATGCCTGCGGTCATGTTGTGATAGGTCACACGGTCGAAACCGGCTTCTACCATCATCGACTTGAGGGTTTCCTGATTCGGGTGCATGCGGATCGACTCCGCCAGATAGCGGTAGCTTTCCGAGTCATTGGTAATCAGTTTGCCCATCAGCGGCATGAACGCGAATGAGTAAGCGTCGTAGGCCTTGGACATCAGCGCGTTGGTCGGTTTGGAAAACTCCAGGACCAACAAGCGCCCGCCGGGCTTGAGGACACGCAGCATCGAGCGCAGGGCGTCTTCTTTATGCGTCACGTTGCGCAGGCCGAAGGCGATGGTCACGCAGTCGAAATGGTTGTCCGGGAACGGCAGCTTTTCCGCGTCGGCCTGAACGAACTTGACGTTGCCAGCCACACCCAGGTCCAGCAGACGGTCGCGGCCGACTTTCAACATCGAGGCGTTGATGTCCGCCAGTACGACTTCGCCGGTCGGACCGACCAGATGCGAAAACTTTCTTGCCAGATCGCCAGTGCCGCCAGCGATGTCCAGCACGCGATTGCCCGTGCGTACGCCAGACAACTCGATAGCAAAGCGCTTCCACAACCGGTGCATGCCACCGGACAGCAGGTCGTTCATCAAGTCGTACTTGGCCGCAACGGAGTGGAAAACCTCAGCGACTTTCTCGGCTTTCTGGCTTTCCGGTACGTTTTTGTAGCCGAAGTGAGTGGTGGGTTCGGCATCGCTGCCTTTGCGCGGATCGTTCATATCGCTGTCACCGGAATAAAGTGGGGCCATTCTAATCGTCGGGGCAGCCTTTGTCTTGACAAGGCTCATGGTTGACATCTCCTCTTGGTCTCGCTGCTCATGGTGGCGCGATATAGAATGTGGCTCGAAACCGACCAAGGAGTCCTTGCATGGCCCAAATAACTGTTGAACGTGAACACGCCCTTGGCCGCGAAGCTGCGCGGGAAAAGGCCGAGCATCTGGTGCTCAAGCTGGCGGATAAATATGCGCTGAAACCGACATGGTCAGGCGATGTAGTGGAGCTCGAGGGCAAGGGCGCCAAGGGGAAAATCGAGGTCGAAGACACATTGATCAGGGTCAGCATCGAGCTGAACTTTTTCCTCTCGGCAATGAGCGGCGCGATCAAATCCGAGGTGGAGAGGGTCCTGGACAAAGAACTGCTGGCTTGAATTCCTGAATCCCCTCGCGGCTGTGTGATGTTTATCGATTAAACGCGTTACCGCTCCACAGCCCGCCCCCCCCCGCAAAATAGCCACCAACCTAGGGTGAGCATTCTAATTTTTCTGATTATTTTGTGCTCATGCCCATCAACCCGTGGGCAGTTCCTCCAACCTTTTTGAGCGTGAGGTGCACCATGGCCAAAGTAGCCCTGAAGAAGAAAGTTGATGCCGAGCAAGCTACGGCCCTTTCCGAAGTAAAACTGTATGCCCGCAAAATCTGGCTGGCTGGCTTGGGTGCCTACTCCAAGGCCGGTCAAGAAGGCGCCGAGTATGTAAAAGACTTGATCAAGACCGGCGAAGAAGTTGAAAAAAAGGGTAAGAAAATCGTCGACAAGCAGCTCGATGCGGCCAACAGCGAGATCGACACGATCAAAGACGACGTGGCAGGCGTCAAGGGCAAGTTCGAAGTGCAACTTCATAAAGTCGAGAAGGCTTTTGACCGCCGTGTTGGCCGCGCCTTGAATCGGTTTGGCATTGCGTCTAAACATGATGTTGAGACACTCTCTGCTAAGCTCGATGGGCTGACGGCATTGCTTGAACGTGTCGCGCATAAACAATAAGGAGATCGGGATGGCTGGCAAAAAGAAGATTGAAAAAGAAGGCAGCTCCTGGATTGGCGAGGTTGAAAAATACTCCCGTCAAATCTGGCTGGCTGGTTTAGGCGCTTACTCAAAAATCAGCAATGACGGCAGTAAGCTTTTCGAAACCCTGGTCAAAGACGGCGAGAAGGCCGAAAAGCAGACCAAGAGCGGCGTCGACAAGCAAGTCGATGCAGCGAAGGCAACAGCGCAATCGGCAAAATCCCGAGTGGGCGACGTCAAGGACCTTGCGCTGGGTAAGTGGAGCGAGCTCGAAGGTGCTTTCGACAAACGCCTGAACAGCGCCATCTCGCGCCTCGGTGTCCCAAGCCGCAACGAAGTCAAGGCACTGCACAGCAAGGTCGATCTCCTGACCAGGCAAATCGAGAAACTGACCGGCGCGTCGGTGACGCCTGTGTCCTCCAAAGCCGCTGCAAAACCTGCGGCTAAACCCGTAGCCAAGGCAACGGCCAAGGCAGTGGCCAAACCCGCGGCTAAAGCGCCGGCCAAAACGGCAGCCGCCAAGCCAGCCGCGAAACCGGTTGCCAAGCCTGTTGCCGCGAAATCGGTAGCTAAACCAGCCGCCACCAAGCCCGCAGCAGCGAAAGCACCCGCAGTGAAAAAAGCAGCAGCACCCAAGCCCGCTGCGGCCAAACCTGCAGTAGCAGCAACGCCAACTGCCGTTGCTGCTTCAGCGGCAACCCCTGCGCCAGCAACGACCGCTGCGTCGACGCCCGCCAGCCAGTCCTGATTTTTACGGACTGCCAAAAGCCCGGCTGCAAGGTCGGGCTTTTTCGTTTGTGCGTTACCTGTTAGAGAGACATAAGTGCAGCACGTGACGAGTCGTTGCGTGATGGAGTGGTCGGTTTCAACTACTCCTCCAGATAATGCATCGCCAGCTTCTCCACCCCCTGCCGCGAGTCGGGGATCAGGTGGGGCGCGACCAGCATCATGATCTGGTAGACAACGACGCGTACTTCGCCTTCTTTGCCGAGGATGCGTTGGTAGTCCAGGGAGAACAGCAGGGTCATGCTGATCTGTTCCACCAGTTGCCCCAGCGCTTGTGTGTCGCTGACCAGTTGCCTCTGTGCTTTCAGCTGTGCCAGTAACGATGCCAGGGTGCGTTTTAGTGCGTTGAGCAGGTTGCGGATACCGCGTGCCAGTTTTGGCAGACGGCCCGCGAGGTTGGACAGGTCCTGGAACAGGAAGCGGTAATACGACAGGCGCTCGACGATCAGGTGCAGAAACACCCAGTAGTCTTCCGGCGCGAGCTGTGCGTTGGCCGGGGGATTGAGTAGCGGCGACAGTTCTGTCTGGAAACGCTCGAACAAGCCCATGACCAGCGGCTCTTTGCCGTGAAAGTGGTAGTAGAGATTGCCGGGGCTGATCCCCAGTTCGTTAGCGATTTCCAGTGTCGAGACGTTAGGTTCGCCCTGTTGGTTGAACAAGTGCAAGGCGCATTCAAGGATACGGTCGCGTGTTTTCATCCGGTCTTCTTGTGTGGGTTAATCAGGAATGCACGCAGTGTGTGTTCGCGGCGCCACAGAGGATTTGCATCTCAGCGCACACGCACATAGGTTCCAGGCGCGGCCTCCATCGGTGGGTAGTTCTGGTTGCCGAGGGCCATGAGGGTTTCTCGTTGTGCGCCGGAGCGCTGCTGAATCCAGTTCAACCAGTTCGGCCACCAGCTGCCTTCGACGGTTTCTCCATCGTAGTACCAGGCCCGGGGGTCGCTGCTGAGTTTGCCGTTTTCGATGTAGCTCGATTTGGGGTTGCCTGGCGGGTTGAGGATGCTTTGTACGTGACCGCTGTTGGCCAGCAAGAAGCGCCGGTCGCCGCCGAGCAGCAAGGTCGAGCGATAGACCGCGTCCCACGGTGTGATGTGGTCATTGATCCCTGCCACGCTGAAGCTGTCGACGGTGACTTTCTGCAGGTCAACGGGCGTGCCGCATACCTCCAGACCGCCGGGGTGGCTGAGTGGGTTGTATTTGAAAAAGTCCAGCAAGTCGCCATGCAGGGCGGCCGGCAGGCGTGTGCTGTCGTTGTTCCAGTAGAGGATGTCGAAGGGCGGCGGCGCCTTGCCCAGCAGGTAGTTATTGACCCAGTAATTCCAGATCAAATCGTTGGGGCGCATCCAGGCGAAGATTTTGGCCATGTCGCGGCCATCAAGCACACCTTGCTGGTAAGAGCGGCGCTTAGCGGCTTCCAGGGTCTCTTCATCGACGAACAAGGTTGCTGCGCTGTCGATCTGGCTGTCCAGCAGGCTGACCAGGTAGGTTGCGCTGGAGACCCGGCGCATTTGTCGCTTGGCCTGGAGATGGCCTTGCAGTGCGGCCATGGTCAGGCCGCCGGCGCAGGCACCCAACAGGTTCACTTCGCGGCTGCCAGTAATGGCGCGGCATACGTTCATCGCTTCTTCGACAGCTTCGACGTAGCTGGACAACCCCCATTCGCGATGACGCACATCCGGGTTGCGCCAGCTGATCATGAACACTTGCAGGCCGTTTTTCAGTGCGTACTGGACGAAGCTGTTGGCCGGGCTGAGGTCGAAAATGTAGTACTTGTTAATTTGCGGCGGAACGATCAGCAGAGGCCGAGCGTACTGCTTTTCGCTCATCGGCTTGTACTGCATCAGCTCCAGCAGCTCGTTGCGAAACACGACTGCACCGGGGGTGGTGGCGACGGTCTTGCCGACCTCGAATGCATCTTTGGTGATCTGGCTGGGCAGGCCATTGTTGTGCATCAGGTCATCGACCAGGTGGCTGATGCCCTTGAATACGCTGCTGCCGCCGGAGTTGAACAGCTCCTTGACCGCCAGCGGGTTGAGCAGGGTGTTGGAGGGTGACAGGGCATCGCTGAGCAAGGACAGGATGAAGTGCGCACGGGCGCGATCATCCTCGGACATCTCGCTATCATCGATCCAGCTCTTGAGCTGATGCTGCCAGCTCAGATAGGCCTGCAGCCCGCGTCGATAGAGGGGGTTTTGCAGCCACGTCGGGTCCGCGAAGCGGCTGTCACGAGGGTTGGGCGTGTGCAGGTTGTCACCCAGTATGACGCGACCCAACTGACCACCCAGGGCCAGCACATGACGTGCGCTGTGGACCGGGTGACGCAGGCTTTGGACGGCCACGCTACGCAGCGTGGAAAACACATCTCGCCCGCGCAAACCACTGATGACGCTTTGCGCATTGATGAATGTGGCCGGGGTGGGCACAGATTCCTTCGCTGGCTTGTCTCGCATGGGGCAACACTCCTTCGTCAGGCCATGACTAAAGCCCTTTACCTATCGATGAATCGGGGTCGGGTGCGGATGCATGACCGCGCGCTGCCGCTCCTCCAGTAGGAATTTCATGATGATGGGCGCCACCGCTTCGGCACGGGTGATCAAAAATAAATGACCGTCATCGATTATGTGTAGCTGGGCATTGGGTATCCGCCAAGCCAGCATGCGCATATTTATCAAAGGAATGAGCGGATCGTCGTCGCCCGCGAGGATCAATGTAGGCTGACGAATCTTGTGCAGCCAATGGATGCTGGTCCAGCCCATCCCGGCAAACAGCTGCCAGTAATAACCCAGCTTGCCCGACGATCGGACCTTGGCGGCGTGATTGGCGGCCAGGTGAGGGTCCCGACGAAAGGCGCCACCGTAGATTTCCGGCGCGATGCGTATCACATGGGACGGCTGAATATATCGCCGTGGGCTGGCCATCAACCACAGCACACGAGGCTTGCCCGGCACCATGACTGCGCCGGCGGCTGTCGCGGCGAGCACCAGTTTTTTGCAGCGTTCTGGATAGTCGTAGGCGAACTGTTGCGCCAACGCGCCGCCCCACGACACCCCGATCACATTGACCTGGCCGTAATTCAGGTAGTCGAGCATCCTCGCGGTCAGCTTGGCCAGCCCGGGAAAGCGAAAGGGGCGACTGGGCGTGGAAGAGCCGCCGACACCCGGCACATCGAAGGCGATCACTTCCATGTCCGGGTCAAGCGCGTCGACGAACGGAAATACCAGCTCCAGGTTGGCGCCGATGCCATTGAAAATCAGCAACGGTGTCATATCACCCTTGCCTGGGCGGACGGCCGTGCGGATGGTGTGACCATCCAGGTCGATGGTACGAAAAACAAACGGTTTCGACATGCGCGGGCCCTATGGGTTAAACCGCTGGCTAAGCCGTCCTGCGCTTTTCCAGACGGGTTGAGGTGATCCTCGTATTACTGCTCGTCACGTGACCGCGCGTCGGAGGCTGATGGCACTTCCAGATATCCATCAGCACCCTGTTTTGTTGTTTAGCGTTCGTGTACGTAAGTGCCCGGTGCAGCTTCGCCAGCCGGGTGTGCTTTGTTGCCGAGCACGCTCGGCGCCTTTTTCAATTTACCTGAGCGCTCTGCTTGCCAGCTTTGCCAGTAAAGCCACCAGGAATCGGTGTGCTTGGTCGAGTTCTCTTGCCACTCTTTGGCATCGACCGGCAGCTCGGGGTTGGTCATGTAGCGTGACTTGGGGTTGCCCGGCGGGTTGAGAATGCTTTGAATATGGCCGCTGCTGGACAGTACGAATTCAGTCTTTCCGCCGAATAGACGGGCCGATTTGTAGCACGAGCCCCATGGCGTGATGTGGTCGTTGGTGCCTGCCAGGCTAAACACATCGCTGGTCACCTTTTTCAGGTCGATCGGTGTGCCACACACTTCAAGGGCGTTGGCGCGGATCAGCGGGTTGGTCTTGAACATCTCGATCAGGTCGCCATGGAACGCGGCGGGTAGGCGGGTGGTGTCGTTGTTCCAGAACAGGATGTCGAAGACTGGCGGTTCGTTGCCCAACAGGTAATTGTTGACCCAGTAATTCCAGATCAGGTCATTGGGGCGCATCCAGGCGAAAATCTTGGCCATGTCACGGCCTTCCAGTACGCCCGCTTGATAGGAGTGGCGCTTGGCCGATTCCAGGGTCTTTTCGTCGACAAACAGCGCGACCTCGCTGTCGAGGGTGGTATCCAGCACGCTGACCAACAAGGTCAGGGCATGGACCTTCTGCTCGCCCAGCGCGGCGTAGTGACCCAGCAGCGCGGTGCAGGTGATGCCGCCGGAGCAAGCGCCCAGCATGTTGATGTCTTTGCTGCCGGTGATAGCGCGGACCACGTCAACCGCTTCTTTGAGCGCGTCGATGTAGGTCGACAGGCCCCACTCCCGCTGTGCCTTGGTCGGGTTGCGCCAACTGACGATAAACGTCTGCACGCCACCGCGCAGGCAGAAGCGTGCCAGGCTTTTATCCGGGTTCAGGTCGAACACATAGAACTTGTTGATCTGCGGTGGAACGACCAATAACGGCCGCTCAAGCACCTGTTCGGTCATCGGTTTGTACTGGATCAGTTCAAGCACGTCATTGCGAAAGACCACCGAGCCTTCGGTGGTGCCGAGGCTCTTGCCGACTTCGAAGGCGTCCATATTGACCTGGCTCGGCATGCCGCCGTTATGCACCAAGTCCTTGGCCAAGTGTGACAACCCGTCGAGAAGGCTTTTGCCACCGGTTTCGAAAAACCGTTTGACCGCAGCCGGGTTGGCGGCGCTGTTGGTTGGCGACATGGCTTCGGTCATCAGATTGATTACAAAGTGACCACGATTAATGTTTTGTTCTGACAGATTGCTGTCACTGATCCAGTCGTGCAACTCCTTGCGCCAGGCCAGGTAGGTTTGTAGATAACGGCGATACAGCGGGTTCTGGCTCCAGGCAGGGTCAGCGAATCGACGGTCGTCGCTGGCAGGTTGCAAACTGGATTTCCCTAGCAAAACATTCTTCAGTTCGACACCGAAATGAGCGACATGCTTGACGCTGTGGAAAGGTTGCCTGAGGGCTTGGGTTAGAACCATCCGAGCAGTGGTCAGCAAATCTTTACTCCGCAAGCCGACCACGGGGTTTAGCCCCAGAGTGTTTTCCGAGGCTTGGCGCTGCAAGTCATCGTTGTTCTTGATACTCATCTACGACGCTCCATTGTCCTGAGACGAGTACCGGACATCGCTGTGGATCAGTGACACAGGCGCCTGCCGGTACTACTGCTCGGGTGACCGATGATGGCTAAACCACATGCTCCCGGCAGGTGTTTGCGCAAAGATGAGTCCTGTCTTTTTCGCGGCAGCCGGATCTCATCTGTTGCGTCATCGCACGCGCCAGCTCTGCACGGATTGGATGCAGGGAACTTGCCAGATCTATTGGTTACCCGAGATTTCAAAAAATCGCAAGCAGGGCCAGTCGTTGGCCTCTGCGAGGAATATTGAAGCAAACAGAATTAGAAACGTCGCCCTAAAAGGTCAGACGGTTGGGCTAGAGCATCAGCTTGATGATTTGCTCGGAGGGGTCGCGGGATTTACCAGCTGTTTTCAGCTCGGCAAGATAATCGGTCCACAGCTGTTCCTGGCGTTGCGCCAATTGGTACAGGTAGTCCCAGGTGAACAATCCGCTGTCATGACCGTCGTCGAAGGTCAATTTTAGTGCGTACTGCCCGGCCGGTTCGATTTTGCTCAAGCCCACGCCGAGCTTGCCAAATTGCAGGATCGGTTTGCCATGACCCTGAACCTCGGCCGATGGTGAGTGCACCCGCAAGAACTCGGCGCTCAAGTGGTATTCCTCGTCGGGCGCGTATTTCAGCGTCAGGGTTTTCGAAGCTTTGTGCAGATTGATTGCGCTGGGGAGCTTGGTATTGGCCATGAGGTTCAGGGCCGCGAGCGGCCCTGCCGGTTCCAGTTAAGTGCGTGTTAAAGGATATACCGCGAGAGGTCTTCGTCCTTGGCCAGTTCGCCCAAGTGACTGTTGACGTAGTCGGCATTGATCAGGATGGTTTCTGCATCTTGCGCGCTGGCCAGGTCGGCAGCACTAAAGGACACCTCTTCGAGCAGGCGCTCAAGCAACGTGTGCAAACGACGCGCGCCGATGTTTTCGGTCTTCTCGTTGACCTGCCAGGCAATCTCGGCGATGCGCTTGATGCCGTCGGGCAAGAACTCGATGTTCAGGCCTTCGGTCTTGAGCAGTTCGCGGTATTGCTCGGTCAGCGACGCATGCGGCTCGCTGAGGATGCGCTCGAAATCCTGCGGTGTCAGGGCCTTGAGTTCAACGCGGATAGGCAGACGGCCTTGCAGCTCAGGCACCAGATCGCTCGGCTTGCTCAGGTGGAACGCCCCGGAAGCAATGAACAGGATGTGGTCGGTCTTGACCATGCCCAGCTTGGTGTTCACGGTGCAGCCTTCGATCAGCGGCAGCAGGTCACGTTGCACGCCTTCGCGGGACACGTCGACGCCACCGGAATTGCCGCGTCTGGCGACCTTGTCGATTTCATCGATAAACACGATGCCGTGCTGCTCAACCGCTTCCAGCGCCTTGGCTTTCAGTTCTTCTTCATTGACCAGGCGCCCGGCTTCTTCGTCGCGGACCAGCTTCAGTGCGTCCTTGACCTTGAGCTTGCGGCTTTTCTTTTTGCCCTTGCCCATGTTGGCGAACAGGTTTTGCAGCTGGCTGGTCATCTCTTCCATGCCTGGCGGCGCGGAAATATCGACACCGACGGACTCGGAGACTTCGATCTCGATGTCCTTGTCATCCAGCTGGCCTTCACGCAGGCGCTTGCGGAACAGCTGACGGGTATTGGAATCGGTGCTCGGTGCGGCATCTTCGTTGAAGCCAGCGCGTGCGGGCGGCAGCAGGGCGTCGAGGATGCGTTCTTCGGCAGCGTCTTCGGCGCGATGGCGGACCTTGGTCATTTCCTGTTCGCGCAGGAGCTTGATCGCGGCGTCGGCCAGATCGCGAATGATCGATTCGACATCGCGGCCGACATAGCCGACTTCGGTGAATTTGGTCGCTTCGACCTTGATGAACGGCGCGTTGGCCAGTTTGGCCAGGCGACGGGCGATTTCGGTTTTACCGACACCGGTCGGGCCGATCATCAGAATGTTTTTTGGCGTGACTTCGACGCGCAGTTCTTCAGGCAACTGCATCCGGCGCCAGCGGTTACGCAAAGCGATGGCGACGGCGCGTTTGGCATCGTCCTGGCCAATGATGTGGCGATTGAGTTCGTGGACGATTTCACGGGGAGTCATAGACATGGTAGTGGCGGTCCTCTAGCTGAAAAAAGCGCGCATGGCTGTTTATGCAAACGGCATGGGAAACGGCTTATTCGGCGAGGTCCTGCTCCTCAATGGTGATGTTGTGGTTGGTGAACACGCAGATATCGGCAGCGATGCCCAGTGCGGTTTCGGCAATTTCGCGGGCTGAGAGTTCGGTTTTCATCAGCAGGGCGCGCGCGGCAGCTTGAGCGTAGGGGCCACCGGAGCCCATGGCAATCAGACCGTCTTCAGGTTCAACGACATCGCCGTTACCCGTGATGATCAGCGATGCATCTTTGTTGGCGACCGCCAGCATGGCTTCCAGGCGGCTCAGGGAGCGGTCGGTGCGCCATTCTTTAGCCAGTTCAACGGCCGCGCGGACCAGATGGCCCTGGTGTTTTTCAAGTTGGCCTTCGAAACGTTCGAAAAGGGTGAAGGCGTCGGCGGTGGCTCCGGCGAAACCGGCAATGACTTCGCCGTGGTACAGGCGGCGAACTTTTTTCGCGTTGCCTTTCATGACGGTATTGCCGAGAGAAACCTGGCCGTCGCCAGCCATGACGACTTTGCCGTTACGGCGCACTGAAACGATGGTGGTCAAAGGAGCGTCTCCACGCAGCGGGGCGAAAATGCCCTAATGGAAACTCATATGGGGGTGGTGGCTGACATTTCAACCATGGGGTATGTCATGGGGTGAATGGAAATATCTGGATACGGGCTGTCTGGGCAGATCGCTTTTGCGCAGGAACTCGCCCCCACGGAGCGCGGATGATCCACTGGGGGAGTGAATCTATTCGTCAAAGCGGCGTATCCGACACGCCGCTTTGACCTGGACTACAGGTGGATCACTTACCCTGACGCTGTTGTAACAGCAGATTGCTGAAGCCGCTGCCCGCCAGTTGTTTCTGCGCGATGGTCAGTTGCTCACGATTGCTGTAAGGACCGACGAGCACCCGATACCAAATTTCGTCCTTCACGGTGCCGGATTCAACCTGCACTGTTTGCCCCAGCAGAATGATCTGCGCCCGGACCTTGTCCGCGTCGGCTTGCTTGCGGAACGAACCGGCCTGCAAGAAGAACTTCGTCACCGCAGCCGGTTTGGCCACCGGTGGCGCTGGCGGGGGCGTCAGGCCGCTGAGTGCAGCTTGGGCGCGGGCGGTGTCAATCTTCGCCGCTTGCGCAGGCGTGACCGGTGCAACCGGCGCTACGACCGCGGGCAGTGTTTTTTCGGGCACGGCTTCGTTCGGCACGATGACTTCGGACTCCGGCAGCAAGGTATAGAAGTCGTACTTCGGCTTCGCCGGTGCCTGCGGGCTGGGTGCCGTCTTGTTCGCCTCGGCGATTTTCGCGGCCTTGGCGTCTTCTTTAACCCGCTTGACGTCAGTACCGCCTGGTTCGAGTTTCATCAAAAACACGATGAAAGCACCCACCGACAGGCCAATCGCCAGCCACAACCATCCTGGAATCGGCTTCTTCGCGGGTGCCTGATAACGGCTGGCGCCGCGCTTGGGAGCAGGTTTTTTTTTCGCAGCCAACTTACATACGCTCCAGAGTTTCCAGACCCAAGAGTTCCAGGCCTTGCTTGAGGGTGCGGCCAGTCAGTGCGGTGAGACGCAGACGGCTTTGCTGTTGTTCCGGGTTCTCGGCACCGAGGATCGGGCAGTTCTCGTAGAAACTGGAGAACAGACCGGCGAGCTCATAGATGTAGGCACACAGTACATGCGGCGTGCCTTTTTCCGCGACGTTGTTCAACGTTTCGCCAAACTGCGCCAGGCGGGCCGCCAGCTCCTGCTCTTGAGGCGCCTCAAGCACGATATGCCCCTGGTTGATGTCGAACGGCTTGCCCAACTTGCGGAACACACCGGCGACGCGGGTGTAAGCGTAGAGCAGGTACGGCGCGGTGTTGCCTTCGAAGCTGAGCATCTGATCGAAGTTGAAGCTGTAGTCGCTGGTGCGATGCTTGGACAGGTCGGCGTATTTCACCGCGCTGATCCCTACTGCATTGGCGATGCTGCGCAATTCGGCTTCAGCGACTTCCGGGTTCTTTTCTTTCACCAGGGTGTAGGCGCGCTCCTGGGCTTCGTCGAGCAGGTCTACCAGCTTGACGGTGCCACCGTCACGGGTCTTGAACGGACGGCCATCGGCGCCGTTCATGGTGCCGAAGCCCATGTGTTCCATGTGCATGCCATTGGTCACGAAACCGGCGCGGCGGGCGACTTCGAACACCTGCTGGAAGTGCAGGGCCTGACGTTGATCGACGAAGTACAGCGCGCGGTCGGCCTTCAACACATTACTGCGGTAGCGGATCGCGGCCAGGTCGGTGGTGGCGTACAGATAACCGCCGCCCGCCTTTTGCACGATCACCGGCAGAGGCGTGTCTTCAGCGGTCCTGAACTCTTCGAGGAACACGCACTGGGCGCCGTTGCTCTCGACCAGCAGGCCTGCAGCCTTGAGGTCGCTGACCACGTTGGCCAGGTCATCGTTGTAGGCGCTTTCGCCCCTGACGTCAGCCGGGGTCAGGTTGACGTTCAAACGGTCGTAAATTGTTTGGCAGTGAGACAACGATATGTTTTTGAAGCGTTCCCACAACGTCAGGCATTCCGGGTCACCGGCTTGCAGTTTGACCACCAGGCCTCGGGCGCGCTCGGCGAACTCTTCGGATTCGTCGAAGCGATGCTTGGCCGCACGGTAGAAGTTTTCCAGGTCCGACAACTCATCGCTGGTCGTCGGTTTTTCCTGCAGGTACGCCAGGAGCATGCCGAATTGAGTGCCCCAGTCTCCCACGTGGTTCTGACGAATCACAGTGTCGCCCAGGAACGCCAGCACATTGGCCACGCCATCGCCGATAACAGTCGAGCGCAGGTGGCCGACGTGCATCTCTTTGGCCAGGTTGGGCGCGGACAAGTCGACCACCACGCGTTGTACGGGACCGACCTTGCGGACTGACAGTTGTGGGTCGATCAGCGCGGCATCGAGACGTGCTGCCAGAGCCTGGGTGTTCTGGAAGAAGTTGAGAAAGCCGGGGCCGGCGATTTCGACCTTGCTGACCTGTGCGTCGGCGGGCAGCGCGGCAACCAGTTTTTCCGCCAGATCGCGGGGTTTCAAACCGGCAGGCTTCGCCAGCATCATCGCGATGTTGCTGGCGAAGTCACCGTGGGTTTTGTCCCGCACGTTTTCCACCTGGATCGCCGGTGTCAGCCCTTCCGGCAGGACGCCTTCGTTGACGAGTTGGGTCAGGGCTTGTTGGATCAGCTGGCGAATGGTGTCTTTCATGGTCTTCTCTTTCGACCGCAAGCGCGGCGGCGCCTGGATGCGCTGGTGGAAAAACTGGGCATTATCCGTTGCGAGGGCAGGCTTGCCAACCATGATGGACATGCGGTCTTAAATATGCCGGCTTTGGCCCTTAATACAAATCAACCGGGTCCACGTCCAGCGACCAGCGCACCTGACGCCCGCTGGGCATGTTTTCAAGCACCAGCAGCCATGCGCTGAGCAAGCGATGCAGGGGCGCGCGGGCGCTGGCTTGCAGTAGCAATTGCGCGCGGTAGCGGCCGGCGCGCCGCTCCATCGGCGCCGGGACCGGGCCCAGTAACTCAATGGCGCCCAGATTCATTTCAGCCAGCAAGCGTTCGGCTTCGGCGCAGGCGTTGTCGAGAAAGCCTTCGGCCTGCCCCGGCTTGTGCGCTTCGGCGCGCAGCAGCGCCAGGTGCGAGAACGGTGGCAGGCCAGCGGCCCGGCGTTCGCTCAACGCTTGTTCGGCGAAGGCGAAGTAGCCTTGCTCGGTCAGCTGAATTAACAGGGGGTGGTCGGCCAGATGCGTTTGGATGATCACTTTGCCTGGTTCTTCGGCCCGTCCTGCACGCCCTGCGACCTGAACGATCAACTGCGCCATGCGCTCGCTGGCGCGGAAGTCGCCGGAAAACAAACCGCCGTCGGCATCCAGAATCGACACCAGGGTCACACGGGGGAAGTGGTGCCCTTTGGCGAGCATTTGGGTGCCGACCAGAATGCACGGCTGACCGCGCTGAATGGTGGCGAACAGCTGGTTCATTGCGTCTTTGCGCGAGGTGCTGTCGCGGTCGACCCGCAGCACGGGGAAGTCCGGGAACAAAATACCCAGGCGCTCTTCTGCACGCTCGGTGCCCGCACCCACAGGGCGCAGGTCGACCTTGCCGCATGCCGGACAGTGTCGAGGGACACGCTCGACATGGCCGCAATGGTGGCAGCGCAATTCGCCGGAACGCTGGTGCACAGTCATGCGCGCGTCGCAGCGCGGGCATTCCGAGAGCCAGCTGCAGTCGTGGCAAAGCAAGGTCGGCGCAAAGCCGCGACGGTTGAGGAACACCAGGACCTGCTGGCCTGCAGCCAGAGTCTGAGCGATGGCTTGCTGCATCGGTCCGGAAATACCGCTGTCCAGTGGCCGGCTCTTCACATCCAGCCGCAGGAAGCGCGGTTGTTGCGCACCGCCTGCGCGTTGGTTCAGGCGCAGCAGGCCGTAGCGTCCGGTGTAGGCGTTGTGCAGGCTTTCCAGTGATGGCGTGGCGGATCCGAGGACAATCGGAATGTTTTCCTGCCGGGCCCGCACCAACGCCAGATCGCGGGCGTGGTAGCGCAGACCTTCCTGCTGTTTATAGGAGCCGTCGTGCTCTTCATCAATAATGATCAGGCCGGGGTTCTTCATTGGCGTGAACAGCGCGGAGCGGGTGCCGATAATAATGTCGGCCTCGCCGTCGCGCGCCGCCAGCCAGGCATCCAGGCGATCCCGGTCATTGACCGCCGAGTGCACCAGCGCGATGCGTGCGTTGAAACGTTGTTCGAAGCGCGCCAGGGTTTGCGGGCCGAGGTTGATCTCCGGGATCAACACCAGCGCCTGCTTGCCGGCTTCCAGGGTTTCGCGGATCAGCTGTAAATAGACTTCGGTTTTGCCACTGCCGGTGACGCCTGCCAGCAGAAATGCATGAAAGGTGTCGAAGCCGGCACGAATGGCTTCGTATGCGGCGCGTTGCTCGGGGTTGAGTGGCAGCTCAGGTTGCGCCAGCCAGCGCTCATGACGTTCGCTCGGCGCATGGCGGCGCACTTCGGCCTTGACCATGTCCTTGGCCAGCAACAGGTTCAGGCTTTCCCGGTTGAGCATCAGTTTGCTGAGTAACTGATTGGCCACGCCATGCGGATGCTGGGCGAGGGTGGTCAGGGCCTCACGCTGTTTCGGTGCGCGGGCGATGCGCGGGTCATCGAGTCTGGCGCCGGGAGCCACTTGCCAGAATCGTTCTTGCCGCGCTTCGGCGGGTTCGCCCTGGCGCAGCAGTACCGGCAAGGCCCAGCTCAAGGTGTCGCCGAGGCTGTGCTGGTAATACTGCGATGTCCACAGGCACAGTTTGAACAGCGAAGGCGGCAGCGGCGGATGCTCATCGAGGATGGCCACGGCCGGTTTGAGCTTTTCAGCCGGGACGTCACTGTGGTCAGTGATCTCCACCAGAATGCCAATCATCTCGCGCCGACCGAACGGCACGCGTACGCGCATGCCCGGCTGTAACGCACTGCGCAACACCCCGGTGGGGGCGCGGTAGTCGAATAAGCGTCTGAGCGGCGAGGGCAGAGCGAGGCGCAAAATGGCGTCGGGCACGCGGAGGGTTCTCTGTAACGGTCTGTGACGAAGCGGCGATCTTAGCAGACGGCCGGTTTTAACGTTCGCTTGCGTCGTTGGCGATGTCTGGTAGTATCCGCAGCCTAATTACGTGCGGTGTTCAACAATAGTGTTGCGCGGCGGCACGCTAGCCCGGAGAAGTACCCATGAAAGCTGACATTCATCCAGTTTACGAAGCCATTGTCGCGACTTGCAGCTGCGGCAACGTGATCCACACTCGCTCCAACCTCGCCAAGCCATTGAGCCTTGACGTGTGCAACGAGTGCCACCCGTTCTACACCGGCAAGCAGAAGACTCTTGATATCGGCGGCCGTGTCGACAAGTTCAAATCGCGTTTCGGTGCTTTCGGCGCAGCCAAAGCTCCTGAAGCTGCTGCAGAGTAAGGCTGGCCGTTCTGGAAGGTCCATTGGACTACTCCAGGCTGCTTAAAAAGGCGTCCCTCGCGGGCGCCTTTTTTATGTCCGCGATTTGGCTGACGGCAGCCCAGGCCTTGTGCCCGGCGCCCGACTCCCTGCCTGTATTCGCGGTCCAGCGGGTCGTGGATGGCGATACCCTGCGCCTGAGCGATGGCCGCAGTGTGCGGATGATTGGACTGAATGCGCCAGAGACCGGCAAGAAAGGCCGTTCCGCCGAGCCTTTCGCTGATGCCGCCAGGCGCCGCCTGCAAAGTCTGGTCGACGAAAACGACGGCCGGGTCAGTCTGCAGGTGGGCCAGGAGCCCAAGGATCATTACGGTCGTACGCTGGCCAACGTCTATGGTCGTCAGGGCGAAAACCTTGAGGCGCAGTTGTTGGCCGAGGGTTTGGCCTATCAAGTGGTGATCGCCCCCAATGTCGCCCTGCTCGACTGCCTGCAGCGGGCAGAGCGCAGTGCGCGCCAAGCCGGGTTGGGGGTGTGGCGTACGTCGCCGGTACAGCCGGTCGGGAAAATCAATAGCGGCGGTTTTGCCCTGATCTCCGGGCAGGTCAGCGACGTGCAGCGCAATGCTGGCGGCGTGTGGATTGAGTTGCAGGGCTCGCTGGTGTTGCGGATCGCGCCGAAGTTAGTGAGTCAGTTCGACGTCTCTCGACTGGAGCGCCTTAAAGGCCGGAGCATCGAAGCGCGTGGTTGGGTGATTGATCGTTCGCGTCGTGGCGGGCTCAAGTCAGGGCAGGCGCGCTGGATGTTGCCCATTACTCATCCCGCGATGCTGAGTTTTCTCGATCAATAAAAAGTGTAGGCAGTTTGCTTTTTGAGTTGTAGACAGTCCTGGTCTTGTGTTCCGTCCCCCTTGGCGTAAAGTCGTAGAGGCCGGGCCTTGACAGAAGTGACTAGTCAGTCTTGTGAGGACTTTCCTTCTTGCGTATCCTCGGCGGTCCGTCAGTCCAACAGTAAAAAAGCGGAATGCCCACATGTCAGATTTGAAAACTGCCGCTCTCGAATATCATGCCAAGCCTCGCCCCGGGAAACTGAGTGTCGAGATAACCAAACCTACCGCCACTGCGCGTGACCTGGCCCTGGCATACAGCCCGGGCGTTGCCGAGCCGGTGCGCGAAATTGCCCGTGATCCTGAGCTTGCTTATAAGTACACCGGCAAGGGTAATCTGGTAGCGGTCATTTCCAACGGCACCGCTATTCTTGGCTTGGGTGACCTTGGTCCATTGGCTTCCAAGCCAGTGATGGAAGGTAAAGGCTTGCTGTTCAAACGTTTCGCAGGGATTGACGTTTTCGATATCGAAGTCGATGCAGAAAGCCCGCAAGCGTTCATCGACACCGTTAAGCGCATCTCCATCACCTTTGGCGGCATCAACCTTGAAGACATCAAGGCGCCAGAGTGCTTTGAGATCGAGAAAGCGCTGATTGAACAATGTGACATTCCGGTGTTCCACGATGATCAACACGGCACGGCGATTGTTACTGCGGCCGGCATGATCAACGCATTGGAAATCGTAGGCAAAAGCCTGGACAGCGCCCAAATCGTTTGCCTGGGTGCAGGCGCAGCAGCCATCTCCTGCATGAAGTTGCTGGTGAGCATGGGGGCGAAGATCGAAAACATTTTCATGGTCGACCGTACTGGCGTGATTCATTCTGGCCGTAACGATCTGAATCAGTACAAAGCCGTGTTCGCCCATGCGACTGAAAAACGCACACTGTCCGATGCCTTGAAAGGTGCTGATGTGTTCGTGGGGCTGTCCGGCCCGAACCTGCTGAGCGCTGAAAACCTGAGCTTGATGGCGGCTAACCCGATCGTGTTCGCGTGCTCGAACCCGGATCCGGAAATCGCCCCAGAGTTGGCTCACGCCACTCGCAATGACGTGATCATGGCCACTGGCCGTTCGGACTACCCGAACCAGGTCAATAACGTATTGGGTTTCCCGTTCATCTTCCGTGGCGCACTGGATGTTCGTGCTAAGCGTATCAACGAAGAGATGAAAATCGCTGCCGCCCACGCCCTGCGTAAACTGGCCAAGCTACCGGTTCCTCAGGAAGTCTGCGATGCGTACGGTGGTATCAAGCTGGAATTCGGTCGCGAATACATCATTCCGAAGCCAATGGATGCGCGCCTCCTGGGTGTGATCTCCGATGCCGTGGCTAAAGCCGCCATCGAAACCGGCGTAGCCACCCTGCCGTATCCGAAGAACTACCCGCTCAAGAGCGTCGATGACGTTTTCAACGGCTAAGTCCTGGTTGCGATACACAAAAAACCCTGCAGCGATGCAGGGTTTTTTTGTGGGTGCCAATCAGGGTGCTTCCACAAGGAGTCTGTTGTGATCAACAGATTCCTTATGGAAGGCAAGGGCATCAGAACAGATCGATTGGCGCCGATTCATCCGCAGGTAGCGGGCTGTTGGGTGCATTGCCGCCGCCCACTTCGTTCACGCTGGGTGGCGTATCTTCGCTTTTGAACAGCTCGAAATACGCGTTGGGCGTGCTCGGCGTTGCGGCACGGCCACTGACCGGGTCGACTCGCAGGCTGAGGATGCCTTCCGGTTCGGCCTGAACATGCGGTGGTTTATCTTTCAAGGCGGCGCTCATGTAGCTCATCCAGATCGGCAGGGCGACCGTGCCGCCGAATTCCTGGCGACCCAGGCTTTCCGGCTGATCGAACCCGGTCCAGACGCTGGTGATGTAGTCCGCGTTGTAACCGGTGAACCAGGCGTCCTTAGACTCGTTGGTCGTACCGGTTTTGCCGGCGATGTCCGGACGGTTCATCGACAGGGCGCGGCGGCCGGTACCGCGCTTGATCACGTCCTGCAGCATGCTGTTGAGGATGTAGGTGGTGCGGCCATCGACGATGCGCTCGGCGACGGCTGGCGCTTGTGGCTCGTTGGTCGTTGAGGTCGACGAGGCGGGCACCATGCTCGGGTTGTCATTGACGGCAAAGGTGGCGGTGTTGGCCGCGGGCTTGGCGTCATTGGCCGGTACGCTCGGCGGATTGGCGACGAACAGGGTTGCGCCGTCACGGTTTTCGATGCGCTGTATCAGGTACGGGCTGATTTTGTAACCGCCGTTGGCGAAGGTGCTCCAGCCAGTGGCGACTTCCATCGGCGTCAGCGTTGCAGTCCCCAGGGCCAGCGACAGGTTGCGTGGCAGATCCTGCTTGTTGAAGCCGAAGCGGGTGATGTAGTTGATCGCGGTGTCGATGCCAAGGCCTTGCAGCAG
Organism: Pseudomonas sp. GG8; assembly: GCF_052976945.1. NCBI lineage: Bacteria > Pseudomonadati > Pseudomonadota > Gammaproteobacteria > Pseudomonadales > Pseudomonadaceae > Pseudomonas > Pseudomonas sp. GG8. Next base: position 4,758,752 of record NZ_JBRIIP010000001.1, on the reverse strand, counting down.
GCGGATGGACACCAGGTTGCGTGACTTGTACAACGCTTCGCGCAAACGGATCGGGCCGAGGAACGTGTTGGTATCGTTTTTCGGCCGCCAGACTTTGTCCAGGTACTCATCGACGAACACGATAGGCGCGTCGTTGACCAGGCTGGCGGCGGTGTAGCCGTTGTCCAGCGCGGCGCTATACAGGAACGGCTTGAAGCTCGAGCCCGGTTGACGCTTGGCCTGCATGGCGCGGTTGTAATTGCTCTGTTCGAAAGCAAAGCCGCCGACCAGCGCGCGAATCGCACCATTTTGGGGGTCCAGCGACACCAGTGCGCTTTGCACTGCCGGGGTCTGGCTGAACTTCAGGCTTCCGTCCACTTGACGCTGCACCCGGATCAGATCGCCCACTTGCGCGACATCGGATGGTTGTTGTGGGCGTGCACCCAAGCTGTTTGTATTAAGGAACGGTCGTGCCCACTTCATGCTGTCCCAGGAGACGGCTTCTTCTTTTTCGCCGTTGCGGGACAGCACATGCAGGCCGGCTTTATCGACTTGAGTGACAATCGCCGGCTCGAGGCCGCTGATGGAACGCTGTTTGGTCAGCTCCAGTGCCCATGCATCACGGGTTTTGCCGGGCAGACGGCTTTCCGGACCACGATAGCCGTGACGTTGGTCATAGCTGATCAATCCTTCCTGAACGGCGGTGTTTGCATTTTCCTGAAGATTGCTGGGTACCGTGGTGGTGACGCGGAAACCTTCCGTGTACGCTTCGCTGCCATAACGGCCGACCATTTCGGCGCGGGCCATTTCGGCGATATAGGGCGCGTTTACTTCCGGGCTCTGGACGTGGTAGCTGGCATTGATGGGTTCGGCCAGGGCGATTTCATAGGCGCTCTGATCGATCTTGCCCAATTTGTGCATGCGCCCCAGAATCCAGTCGCGACGCTCTTTGGCCCGCACGGGGTTGGCCAACGGGTTGAAGCGCGAAGGTGCTTTGGGCAGGCCGGCGATCATCGCCATCTGTGCAATGCTCAGGTCGCGGATCGATTTACCGTAATACACTTGCGCCGCAGCTTCGATGCCGTAAGCGCGGTTGCCCAGGTAGATTTTGTTGACGTACAGCTCAAGGATTTCGTCCTTGCTCAGTTCGCGCTCGATCTGCAGGGCCAGAAGGATTTCGTTGGTTTTTCGGGAAAAGCTTCTTTCGCTGGTCAAAAAGAAGTTTTTCGCGACTTGCATGGTGATCGTGCTGCCGCCGGACTGGATATGGCCGCTCTTCACCAATTGGGAGGCGGCGCGCATCAGGCTGCTGGGGTCAACGCCGTAGTGATTGGCGAAGTTGTCATCTTCTGCCGATAACAGGGCGTTAATGAAATTGGGTGGAATGTCGGCGAAGCGAATAGGGGAGCGGCGCATTTCGCCGAACTCTGCAATCAATTTGCCGTCGCTGCTGAAAACCCGCAGCGGAATTTGCAATTGGATGCTTCTCAGCGACTCGACGGAAGGCAGGCCCGGGCTGAGGTACAAAAATGCACCGCTCAAAACGAGCAGCAGCCCGCAGAACACAGCGACGAATGACCACCAGAAAAACTTCAGCAGGCGTATCAAGGCTTTTGGATTTCCAGATAAAAGAATGGGTTAAGCGCAGGCATCTACAAATGAACACGGTTTGAAGCTTGGCTTTACGAAAAAACGCTTGGGCATTATAAGCATTTTTCGTGTCGGAGCGTGATTTGCGCTACTGTCAAGGCGGCTGGCACAGGCATTGGACACTCAATAATCCGTAAGTGACGGAAACTCATAGGGAATCGGTTGTGTTCGAACTCTTCAGTAAGAAGGCCAATACCCTTCTAGGGATCGATATTAGCTCCACCTCGGTAAAACTCCTTGAATTGAGTCGTTCCGGCACTCGCTACAAAGTTGAGTCCTACGCGGTCGAACCGCTACCCGCCAACGCTGTAGTCGAAAAAAATATCGCCGATCTCGACGGGGTCGGTCAGGCATTGTCACGGGTGTTGGTCAAGGCCAAGACTCATGTCAAAAGCGTCGCCGTGGCAGTGGCCGGCTCTGCCGTGATCACCAAGACCATCGAGATGGACGCTGGCCTGTCGGACGATGACATGGAAAGTCAGCTCAAGATTGAAGCTGATCAGTACATTCCGTATCCCCTTGAAGAAGTCGCCATCGATTTTGAAGTGCAGGGTTACTCGGCGCGCAACCCCGAGCGCGTTGAAGTCCTGCTCGCCGCCTGCCGCAAGGAAAACGTAGAGGTTCGCGAAGCCGCCCTGGCGCTGGCGGGCCTCAATGCCAAGGTCGTGGATGTCGAAGCGTATGCGTTGGAGCGCGCCTTCGGCCTGCTTGCTGCGCAGTTGGGCAACGATCACGAGCAGCTGACCGTGGCGGTGGTCGACATCGGCGCCACCATGACTACTTTGAGCGTGCTGCACAACGGTCGGATTATTTATACCCGCGAACAATTGTTCGGCGGCCGGCAACTGACTGAAGAAATTCAGCGTCGTTATGGTCTGGCGGTAGAAGAAGCGGGCCTGGCGAAAAAACAGGGCGGTCTGCCGGATGACTATGTCAGCGAGGTGCTGCAGCCGTTCAAGGATGCCGTGGTTCAGCAAGTTACCCGCTCGTTGCAGTTCTTTTTTGCGGCCGGTCAGTACAACACCGTGGATTACATCATGCTGGCGGGTGGTACCTCTTCGCTTGCAGGCCTGGACCATTTGATTCAGCAACGTCTGGGCACGCCCACGCTGGTGGCCAATCCGTTCGCCGACATGGCGCTAAGTAGCAAGGTCAACGCGGGGGCGCTGGCCAGTGATGCTCCGGCCTTGATGATTGCCTGTGGTCTGGCGTTAAGGAGCTTTGACTGATGGCGCGGATCAACCTGTTACCGTGGCGCGAACAACTGCGCGAAGAGCGAAAGAAGCGTTTCCTGACGGCGCTTGTCGGGGTGTTGGTCATTGCCGTCGGCGTGATCTTCTTTGGCGATCAATACATCAGCAATGCGGTCGACCACCAAGTGGCGCGCAATGGGTATGTGCAGAAAGAAATTACCCTGCTCGATGACCGGATTAAAGAAATCAGCGAGTTGAAGGCGCGGCGCAAGCAATTGCTGGAGCGGATGAAAATCATTCAGGACCTGCAAGGCAATCGCCCGATCATCGGACGAATTTTCGATCAGTTGGCGCGTACCTTGCCTGATGGCGTGTATTTCTCTGATGTAAAAATGACCGGCAAGATTATTAGCATCAGCGGTGCCGCTGAATCGAACAACCGTGTTTCGGACCTGATGCGTAATCTCGACGCCTCTGATTGGCTTGAGGCGCCTAGTCTCAACGAGGTCAAGGCCAACCCGGCGGGTGCGGTCGACCAGACAAACACCTTCCAGTTAACGGTGCGTCAGACTCAGCCTGCGATTAAAGGGGTCAAGCCATGAATCCAAAGGAATGGCTGGACAGCCTGCGCAAGATCGACTTCAACGATCTGGACCTGAACAACCTTGGCTCATGGCCAGCGGCAGTCAAATCCATCGCCGGGGCGATGGTGTTGATCGTGGTCCTGGCGCTGGGCTACAACTTTTACCTCAAAGACTTGCTGGATCAGCTCGACCAGTCGCGAGCGACCGAAGTCGCGCTCAAAGAGCAATTTGCCACGAAGGCTTTCAAGGCTGCAAACCTGGAGGCCTACAAAGCGCAGATGACGGAAATGCAGACGTCCTTCGGCGCATTATTGCGGCAATTGCCCAGCGACACTGAAGTCCCTGGGTTGCTCGAAGACATCACCCGCACCGGTCTGGGCAGTGGCCTTGAGTTCGAAGAGATCAAATTGCTGCCGGAAGCGGCTCAGCAGTTCTATATCGAATTGCCGATCCAGATCACGGTGGTCGGTGCCTATCACGACCTTGCGACCTTTGTCAGCGGCGTGGCCAGTCTGCCGCGCATCGTGACCTTGCATGATTTCGAGATCAAACCCGTGGAGCCTGGCAGTACGCAAAAGCTGCGCATGAGCATTCTGGCCAAGACCTACCGTTATAACGATAAAGGGCAGCAGCAATGAGGGCCGCTCGACTGTTGTGCATGAGTGTGGCTTTGATCGGGCTGTCCGGTTGCGACAATGGCAATCAGTTTGGCGACTTGCAGACCTATATGGATGAAGTGCGGGCACGCCCGACGGGCGTTATCGAGCCATTGCCAAAGTTCCGCCCTTACGAAGCCTTTACCTACAGCGCCGCTGCACTGCGTAGCCCGTTCCAGCCGCTCGTCAAGATTGATTTGGTCCGTCGGCAGAAGGGCTCGCAGCAGGTCAAACCGGATGAAACGCGGGTCAAGCAATTCCTCGAAGGCTTCAATATCGAGCAATTCGAAATGGTCGGCACGATGGCCAACGACTCGGGGATCTTTGCCCTGATGCGCGGTGGTGGTGGTGGTGGTGGTGGTGGTGGTGGTGGCGTTGGTGTGTACCGCATGAAAGTCGGTGATTATCTGGGGCGCAATCATGGTCGCATCGTTTCAATCAGCGACTCGCAGGTCGATGTCGTCGAAATAGTGCCTGATGGCGAGGGTGCATGGCTCGAACGGCCACGCAGTATTTCCCTCAAGGAACGCTCATGAGCGAGATGTGCGAACACGCAGTATTGCCGAGCGCAGTAGTTTTCACTCGTCCGGTGACGGACGGGGCCAGCATTTACAACACCCTCGGGTCAGCACAACGGAAATTGATAATGACTAGGATTTTCTCGGTTGTCGGCATTTCGCTATGGATAGCGATGGTTTCGCCGATGCTCCAGGCGGCTAACTTGAAAGCTCTGGATGTCGCCGCTTTGCCAGGAGATCGGGTCGAGTTGAAGCTGACCTTCGACGGACCAATCCCCGCGCCGCGCGGCTATACCACTGAGCAACCCGCACGTATTGCTCTGGATTTGCCCGGTGTGACCAGCCAACTGGCGACCAAAAGTCGTGATTTGGGCGTGGGCAATGCTCGCAGTGTGGTGGTGGTCGAGGCCAAAGACCGCACGCGGGTCATTATCAATATGACGGTGCTTGCGCCCTACAGCTCGCGGGTCGAGGGTAATAACCTGTTCGTGGTCGTGGGTCAGGGCGCAGCCTCTGCTCAGGGGATCAAGCCAGGCGCGGCGCCCACGTCTGCACGGGTTTCAGTTCCGGCCGCAGCACCTGCCAGGCCCTATGTTGCCGTGGGAAAAGCGATCAAGAACATCGATTTCCAGCGCGGTGAGTTGGGGGAAGGTAACGTCATCATCGAACTGAGTGACCCAGGCATCGCCCCGGACATTCAGGAGCAAGGTGGCAAAATCCGGGTCAATTTCGCGAAAACCCAGCTCCCGGACCCCTTGCGCGTTCGGTTGGATGTCAAGGATTTCGCCACGCCTGTGCAGTTCGTCAATGCCAGCGTAGCGGGTGACAAGGCCAGTATCAGCATCGAGCCGACTGGCGCGTTTGATTATTCGGCCTATCAGACCGATAACAAACTGACCATCAGTGTGCGGCCGTTGACGTCCGAAGACCTGGATCGTCGAAATGCAGACAAGCCGATCTACACCGGAGAAAAGCTGTCGCTGAACTTCCAGGACATCGACGTTCGCTCGGTCTTGCAGCTGATTGCCGATTTTACCAACCTCAATCTGGTGGCCAGCGACACAGTGCAGGGCGGGATCACCTTGCGCTTGCAGAACGTGCCGTGGGATCAGGCGCTGGATCTGGTACTGAAAACCAAAGGACTGGATAAACGCAAGATCGGCAATGTCCTGTTAGTCGCGCCTGCGGATGAAATCGCCGCTCGCGAACGTCAGGAACTGGAGTCGATGAAGCAGATTGCCGAGTTGGCGCCGTTGCGCCGCGAGCTGCTGCAAGTGAATTACGCCAAGGCGGCCGACATCGCCAAGCTGTTCCAGTCGGTGACCAGCGCTGAGACCAAAGCCGATGAGCGCGGCTCGATCACCGTCGATGACCGGACGAACAACATCATTGCCTACCAGACTCAGGACCGTCTCGATGAGCTGCGCAGGATTGTTTCGCAGCTGGATATCCCCGTGCGACAGGTGATGATCGAGGCACGCATCGTCGAGGCCAACGTCGATTATGACAAGGCGCTGGGCGTGCGCTGGGGAGGTTCGAGCAATCGCAGCGGTAGCAACAATGCGACTGTCGGCGGCAAAGGTACGGTGACCGGCGCCAATGGTGTCGTCACTAACTCCAACTCACCTTTCGTCGATCTGGGCGCTGCCAACGCGACGTCCGGGATCGGTATCGCTTTCGTGACCGATAACGTGCTGCTGGACCTTGAGTTGAGTGCCATGGAGAAAACCGGTAACGGTGAGATCGTTTCCCAACCCAAGGTCGTGACCTCCGATAAAGAGACCGCGAAGATCCTCAAGGGGACTGAAGTCCCGTATCAGGAAGCCAGTTCCAGTGGCGCGACGTCGGTGTCTTTCAAAGAGGCGTCGCTGTCCCTGGAGGTGACGCCGCAAATCACCCCTGATAACCGCATTATCATGGAGGTCAAGGTTACCAAGGATGAGCCGGATTACATCAATACCGTGCTGGGTGTACCGCCAATCAAGAAAAACGAAGTCAACGCCAAGGTGCTGGTGGCTGACGGCGAAACCATCGTCATCGGCGGTGTTTTCTCTAATACGCAGAGTAAAATCGTCGACAAGGTGCCATTTCTTGGCGATGTGCCGTATGTTGGCCGGCTTTTCCGGCGTGACGTTGTTTCAGAGAAAAAATCCGAGCTGCTGGTATTCCTGACTCCGCGTATCATGAACAACCAGGCGATTGCTGTGAGTCGTTGATTCTGTGCGAAATTTGATACTTGTTGGACCGATGGGGGCGGGCAAAAGCACCATCGGTCGCTTGCTGGCCAAAGAGCTGCGACTACCGTTCAAAGATTCCGACAAGGAAATTGAGCTGCGTACCGGCGCCAATATCCCGTGGATTTTCGATAAGGAAGGCGAGCCGGGCTTTCGCGACCGCGAGCAGGCGGTGATTGCTGAGCTGTGCGAGTCCGATGGTGTCGTGCTGGCGACCGGTGGTGGCGCAGTGATGCGCAGTGAAAACCGTCAGGCGCTGCATGCCGGAGGGCGTGTGGTGTATTTGCACGCCTCGGTCGAGCAGCAGGTCGAACGTACAGCCCGTGATCGCAATCGGCCGTTGCTGCGTAACGCCGATCCGGCACGGGTATTGCGCGATCTGCTGGCAATCCGTGATCCGCTCTACCGGGAAATCGCCGATCTTGTGGTGGAAACCGATGAGCGGCCGCCGCGGATGGTGGTGCTGGACATCCTTACGCGTCTGGCCGAGCTTGCTCCTCGTTAATGTGCGCGTCGAAATGCGCTATCCTCCGGCACATTAAGCCCGCGCCGCAGCGTGGCGTAAGGCCATGATTTTATAACCAGAATTCAGCGATGGCGCGACACGCGCACTTGTTAAACAACGTGGGGACACATGCAGACACTTAAGGTCGAGCTTGGCGAGCGAAGCTATCCGATTCACATTGGCGAAGGCTTGTTGGATCGGCTTGATCTGCTGGCGCCGCACATCGCCGGACGACAAGTGGCGATTGTTTCCAATGCGACTGTCGCGCCACTCTACCTTGAGCGATTGACTCGCACGCTGAGCACTTACAACGTGCTGCCCGTAGTGCTTCCCGATGGCGAAGCCTTCAAAAACTGGGAAACCCTGCAAACCATTTTCGATGCCTTGCTCACCGCTCGGCATGACCGCCGTACCACTGTTATCGCCTTGGGTGGCGGGGTGGTGGGCGATATGGCTGGTTTTGCTGCGGCCTGCTATCAGCGCGGCGTGGATTTCATCCAGGTGCCCACCACCTTGCTGTCCCAAGTGGATTCGTCGGTGGGTGGCAAGACCGGCATCAACCATCCGTTGGGCAAGAACATGGTGGGTGCGTTCTATCAGCCCAATGTGGTGCTGATTGATACGACGACGCTCAATACCCTGCCTGCGCGCGAGTTGTCGGCGGGGCTGGCTGAGGTCATCAAGTACGGCCTGATCTGCGATGAGCCGTTCCTGACCTGGCTGGAAGAAAATGTCGATCAGTTGCGGGCCCTCGATCAGGCGGCCCTGACGGTTGCAATCGAGCGCTCCTGTGCGGCCAAGGCCGCGGTGGTGGGCGCCGATGAGCGAGAGACGGGGGTGCGCGCGACGCTTAACCTGGGTCACACCTTCGGCCACGCTATCGAAACCCACATGGGTTATGGCGTCTGGCTGCACGGTGAAGCCGTGGCGGCGGGTACGGTGATGGCGCTTGAGATGTCTGCGCGTCTCGGCTGGATCACCCAGCAAGAACGTGATCGCGGGATTCGTCTGTTCCAGCGCGCCGGGCTGCCAGTCGTGCCGCCAGAAGAGATGACTGTGGATGACTTCCTCGAACACATGGCAATTGACAAGAAGGTGATCGATGGTCGCTTGCGCCTGGTCCTGCTGCGGCGGATCGGCGAAGCCGTTGTGACTGCCGATTATCCAAAAGAAGTATTACAGGCCACGCTGGGGGCGGACTACCGCGCCTTGGTGGATCAGCTTAGAGGTTAATGAAAATCCATGACTAGTTTGCACGCCGACGAGGCCTTCCTCGGCCATTACCAGTTGAGTCATGACCCCTTTGCAACGCGGGTACCTGGCTTCAAGTTCTTCCCGGCTCAGCGCAAACCCGTGCTCGGTCAGCTTCATCACCTGGCGCGCTATAGCCAGTTGCTGCTTGTAGTCACAGGCCCGCACGGCAGCGGTAAAACGTTGCTGCGCCAGGCGCTGGTCGCCAGCACCAACAAACAATCGGTGCAGAGCGTGGTGGTTTCTGCGCGTGGCGCCAGCGACGCTGCAGGTGTCATGCGTCAGGTCGCTCAGGCCCTGAACGTGGTTCAGCCGGAAATGCGTGCGATCCTGTCTCAGGTCGTGCAATTGGCGCTGACCGGACAGGAGGTCTATTTATTGGTGGACGACGCCGAACAACTCGGCGAATCCGCACTCGAAGCTTTGCTCGGGTTGGCAGCAGGTACGCCTGAAGGTCGCCCGCATGTGTTCCTGTTCGGCGAGTCGTCATTGATCGACCGTCTGGAGCAGCTCAGCGCCGAGGAAGAGCGTTTTCACGTCATTGAGTTGCAACCGTACACCGAAGAAGAAACCCGCGAGTACCTGGCTCAGCGCCTGGACGGTGCAGGTCAAGGCATCGAGTTGTTCACGGCTGATCAGATCACCGATATCCATGAGCGCTCCGATGGTTGGCCGGGCGCGATCAACCAGGTCGCCCGCGATGCAATGATCGAAGCGATGATCGCCAGCCGCACTGCGGTCAAGCGTCCAAGTATGGGGTTCAAGATGCCGAAAAAACATGTGTTGGCTTTGGGTGCAGTAGTCGTGGTCGGGATAATGGCCGCATGGTTGATGCCAGGCCGTAGCAACAACAGCGCCACCGCGCCTGCAGCGCCGCCAGCGAATGCGCAAGCACAACTGCCGCTGGGTCAGGGGCAGCCGACTGCTCAGCAATCGAATAATCAGGGTGGTCCGGCCATTGAGTTTGCCGGTAACTCGCAGCCGATGCCTTTACCGTTGGTAGGTAAATCGCAGCCCGTCATGCGTGGGCCATTGGCCGAGGCAGCTGGCAACGCAGAGGATGATGAGCCGGGTCCCGCTGGCAGCACCTCGCGTCAGCCGCCTACAGTCACCACCACGGCTCCGCCAGTAGGTGTGCCAGCAGGCCCGGCACCGACTCCGGCGCCAGCCCGTCCGGCTGCAGCTGTTGCCGCTGCCAAGCCAGTAGCGCCAGTCGTCAAGCCAGCGCCCGTTCAGGTCGCGACAGCCAAGCCAGCGCCAAAAGTAGCGGAAAAAGTAACGGAAAAACCTGCTGCCTCCTCCGCGCCAGTCTCGGGTGGTAACTGGTACGCCGGTCAGGCGCCGGGCCATTATGTCGTGCAAATTGTGGGTACAAGCTCGGAAGCCGCTGCTCAGGCGATCGTTAAAGAGAACGGTGGCGAGTACCGGTATTTCAAGAAAAACCTGCAAGGCAAGCCACTGTATGTAGTGACCTACGGTAACTTTTCTGACCGCGCTGCTGCCCTTGCAGCCATCAAGGTATTGCCAGCCAAGGTTCAGGCTGGTAAACCTTGGCCTCGTACTGTCGCCAGCGTCCAACAGGAACTGGCTGCAACGCACTGAAGTCGCAGCGGCCTTATCCAGGCCGCCTGCACTGCTCCCCCGGAATATCGCATGTGCGTGCTGCTTTCGAGCAGCGCGCCTTGTGGTGTCTGCGTCCCGGACGTCATAAATGTTCTTGGGCTCGCAGGCCGGGCTCGTAAAAATGTTTTGACTAGCACATTATCTGGCCTTAAACCTTTCATTAATGCGACATAGATTTACGGCTGCTGGTCGTTAAGTTTGTGAGCTTTTGTGTCGATGTGTACAATGACCTCCCTTTTGCCCCCGCAAAGCTGGCATACGTTCGGCGCGGTTGGTAAGTGGTTGAATTGAAAAGAAATTTGCCTCGACAAGAGGCAGCCTGGTGAGAAAGTGTCTATGAAAGCAGGTCTGTACCATCCAGATGAATTCAAGGATAACTGTGGTTTCGGCCTGATTGCGCACATGCAAGGCGAACCCAGTCATAACCTGTTGCAAACGGCTATCGAAGCCCTGACCTGCATGACCCACCGTGGTGGGATCAACGCTGACGGCAAGACCGGCGACGGCTGTGGCCTGCTGATACAGAAGCCGGATGCATTCCTGCGCGCAATGGCCAGCGAACACTTCGGCATTGACCTGCCCAAGCAGTACGCCGTCGGCATGGTGTTCTTCAACCAGGACACCGCCAAGGCAGAAGCTGCGCGCGCGAACATGAATCGCGAAATCCAGGCCGCTGGCCTGCAACTGATCGGTTGGCGCAAAGTGCCGATCGACACCAGCGTACTCGGCCGCCTGGCCCTGGAGCGCCTGCCGCAAATCGAGCAGGTGTTCATCGGTGGCGAAGGCCTGAGCGATCAACAGTTCGCCATCAAACTGTTCAGCTCCCGTCGCCGTTCGTCGGTGTCCAACGCTGCGGACACCGATCACTACATCTGCAGTTTTTCGCACAAGACCATCATCTACAAAGGCTTGATGATGCCAGCGGACCTGACGGCCTTCTATCCGGACCTCAGTGACGAACGCCTGAAAACCGCGATTTGTGTGTTCCACCAGCGTTTCTCTACCAACACTTTGCCGAAATGGCCGCTGGCTCAGCCGTTCCGTTTTCTTGCCCACAACGGCGAGATCAACACCATCACTGGCAACCGCAACTGGGCGCAGGCCCGTCGCACCAAGTTTGCCAACGAGTTGATCCCCGATCTGGAAGAGCTCGGCCCGCTGGTCAACAGCGTGGGCTCCGACTCCTCAAGCATGGACAACATGCTTGAGCTGATGGTCACCGGCGGTATCGACCTGTTCCGTGGCGTGCGCATGCTTATTCCGCCTGCCTGGCAGAACGCCGAGACCATGGACGCCGAACTGCGCGCGTTCTACGAATACAACTCCATGCACATGGAACCATGGGACGGCCCGGCTGGCGTGGTCATGACCGATGGTCGCCATGCGGTCTGCCTGCTCGACCGTAACGGTCTGCGCCCGGCGCGCTGGGTCACCACCAAAAATGGTTTCATTACCCTGGCGTCAGAGATTGGCGTGTGGAACTACAAGCCTGAAGACGTTATCGCCAAGGGTCGTGTCGGCCCGGGGCAGATCTTCGCGGTGGACACCGAGACCGGTCAGATCCTTGATACCGACGCTATCGACAACCGCTTGAAGTCGCGCCATCCGTACAAGCAGTGGCTGCGCAAGAACGCCTTGCGTATCCAGGCGACGCTGGTCGACGACCAAGGCGTGGCCAGCTACGACACTGACCAGCTCAAGCAATACATGAAAATGTTCCAGGTCACCTTCGAGGAGCGTGATCAGGTGCTGCGTCCGTTGGCCGAACAGGGTCAGGAAGCCGTTGGCTCGATGGGCGACGACACGCCAATGGCCGTGTTGTCCCAGCGTGTACGTACGCCTTACGATTATTTCCGCCAGCAGTTCGCGCAGGTGACCAACCCGCCGATCGACCCGCTGCGTGAAGCGATCGTCATGTCGCTCGAGATCTGTCTGGGTGCCGAACGCAACATCTTCCAGGAATCGGCTGAGCACGCTTCACGCGTGATCCTCAGCACGCCGGTCATTTCTCCGGCGAAATGGCGCTCGTTGATGACCCTGGATCGTCCAGGTTTCGAGCGTCATTTCATCGACCTCAACTATGACGAGAGCGTCGGGCTCGAAGCTGCGGTGCGTAACATCGCTGATCAGGCTGAAGAAGCCGTGCGTGCCGGCAAGACTCAGCTGGTGCTGAGTGACCGTCACATCGCGCCAGGCAAGTTGCCTGCTCACGCCGCGCTGGCGGTGGGTGCCGTGCACCACCGTCTGACCGAGTGTGGTCTGCGTTGCGACAGCAACATCCTGGTTGAAACGGCCACCGCTCGTGACCCGCACCACTTTGCAGTGTTGATGGGCTTCGGTGCGTCTGCGATCTACCCGTACCTCGCTTATGAAGTGCTGGCCGACCTGATCCGTACCGGTGAAGTCCTTGCGGACCTGGACGAAGCGTTCAAGTTCTACCGCAAGGGCATCTCCAAAGGGCTGCTGAAGATACTGTCGAAGATGGGCATTTCGACCGTCGCGTCTTACCGTGGTGCGCAGCTGTTCGAAGCCATCGGCCTGGCCGATGAAATCGTCAACCTGAGCTTCCGTGGCGTGCCAAGCCGGATCAAGGGTGCGCGCTTCGTCGACCTCGAAGCCGAACAGAAGCTGTTGGCCCTCGAAGCCTGGAGCCCGCGCAAGCCAATCCAGCAGGGCGGTCTGCTCAAGTTTGTGTATGGCGGCGAATACCACGCGTACAACCCGGACGTTGTCAGCACCTTGCAAGCCGCCGTGCAGCAGGGGGATTACAGCAAGTTCAAGGAGTACACCGCGTTAGTCGACAACCGTCCGGTGTCGATGCTTCGCGATCTGCTCAAGGTCACGACCCTCGATCAGCCGTTGGCGATTGAGGAAATCGAACCGTTGGAGAAAATTCTCAAGCGCTTCGACTCCGCCGGGATTTCCCTCGGCGCACTGTCGCCTGAGGCGCACGAAGCCTTGGCCGAAGCGATGAACCGCTTGGGCGCACGCTCTAACTCCGGTGAAGGCGGCGAAGACCCTGTGCGTTATGGCACGGTGAAAAGCTCGAAGATCAAGCAGGTGGCGACCGGTCGTTTTGGCGTTACCGCTGAATATCTGGTCAACGCCGAAGTGCTGCAGATCAAAGTCGCTCAGGGCGCCAAGCCCGGCGAAGGTGGTCAGTTGCCCGGTGGCAAGGTCAACGGTTTGATCGCCAAGCTGCGTTATGCGGTGCCTGGCGTGACCCTGATTTCACCGCCGCCGCACCACGACATCTACTCGATTGAAGACTTGTCGCAGCTGATTTTTGACCTGAAACAGGTCAACCCGGCGGCGCTGGTTTCGGTCAAACTGGTGGCAGAAGCGGGCGTAGGCACCATCGCAGCCGGTGTGGCCAAGGCTTACGCCGACCTGATCACCATCTCCGGTTACGACGGTGGTACCGGTGCTTCGCCGCTGACCTCGATCAAATACGCGGGCGCTCCGTGGGAACTCGGCCTGGCTGAAACTCACCAGACCCTGCGCGGCAACGACCTGCGCGGCAAAGTCCGGGTGCAGACCGATGGTGGTCTGAAAACCGGTCTGGACGTGATCAAGGCGGCGATCCTCGGCGCTGAAAGCTTCGGCTTCGGCACCGCGCCAATGATCGCCCTGGGCTGCAAATACCTGCGCATCTGCCACCTGAACAACTGCGCCACCGGCGTGGCGACGCAGAACGAGAAGCTGCGTAAAGATCACTACATCGGCACCGTCGACATGGTGGTGAACTTCTTCACCTTCGTCGCCGAAGAGACCCGCGAGTGGCTGGCCAAGCTGGGCGTGCGCACCCTCGAAGAACTGATCGGGCGTACTGACCTGCTGGAAATCCTGCCGGGCGAAACCGCCAAGCAGCAGCACCTGGATTTGACGCCGCTGCTGGGCAGCGACTATATCCCGGCGGACAAGCCACAGTTCTGTCAGGTGGAACGCAACCCGCCGTTCGACAAAGGCTTGCTGGCCGAGAAAATGGTCGAGATGGCCAAGCCTGCAATCGTCGGCCTCAGCGGCGCTGACTTCTCCATGGATATCTGCAACTGCGACCGGTCCATCGGCGCGCGGATTTCCGGTGAAGTCGCCAAGCTGCACGGCAACCAGGGCATGGCCAGGGCGCCGATCACGTTCCGTTTCAAAGGCACGGCCGGGCAAAGCTTCGGCGTGTGGAACGTCGGTGGCTTGAACATGTACCTGGAAGGCGATGCCAACGACTACGTCGGCAAGGGCATGACCGGCGGCAAGCTGGTCATCGTTCCGCCAGTCGGCAGCGCGTACAAGACTCAGGACAGCGCCATCATCGGCAACACCTGTCTGTACGGTGCAACCGGCGGCAAACTGTTCGCGGCCGGTACCGCTGGCGAGCGGTTTGCAGTGCGTAACTCCGGTGCCCACACCGTCGTTGAAGGCACGGGCGACCACTGCTGTGAATACATGACAGGCGGTTTCGTCTGTGTACTGGGTAAAACGGGCTATAACTTCGGCTCCGGTATGACCGGTGGTTTCGCCTACGTGCTGGACCAAGACAACACCTTCGTTGACAAGGTCAACCACGAACTGGTGGAAATCCAACGGATCAGCGGCGAAACGATGGAGGCTTATCGCAGCCACCTGCAACGCGTGCTGGCCGAATACGTCGAGGAAACCAATAGCGAGTGGGGTCGTCACCTCACCGAAAACCTCGATGACTATCTGCGTCGGTTCTGGTTGGTCAAGCCTAAGGCTGCCAGCTTGAAATCGTTGCTTTCCAGCACCCGTGCCAACCCGCAGTGATATGCGCCTGAAGTGTTTGATGAGGTTTTAACATGGCTGAACGTCTAAATAATGACTTCCAGTTCATCGAGGTCGGGCGCAAAGATCCGAAGAAGAAACTGTTGCGTCAACGCAAGAAAGAGTTCGTAGAAATCTACGAACCGTTCAAACCCCAGCAGTCGGCCGATCAGGCCCACCGCTGTCTGGGTTGCGGCAACCCGTACTGCGAATGGAAGTGCCCGGTGCACAACTTCATTCCCAACTGGCTCAAACTGGTGGCCGAAGGCAATATCCTGGCGGCTGCCGAGCTGTCACACCAGACCAACACCCTGCCGGAAGTCTGTGGCCGGGTATGCCCTCAGGATCGTCTGTGTGAGGGTGCCTGCACCCTCAACGACGGTTTTGGTGCGGTCACCATCGGTTCGGTGGAGAAGTACATCACGGACACCGCGTTCGCCATGGGCTGGCGCCCAGACATGTCCAAGGTCAAAGCGACCGGCAAACGTGTTGCGGTGATCGGTGCCGGGCCTGCGGGCCTGGGGTGTGCCGACGTGCTGGTGCGCGGTGGCGTGACCCCGGTGGTGTTCGACAAAAACCCGGAAATCGGCGGTTTGCTGACCTTCGGCATCCCGGAGTTCAAGCTGGAAAAAAGCGTGCTGAGCAATCGTCGCGAAGTTTTCACCGGCATGGGTATCGAGTTCCGCCTCAATACCGAAGTCGGCAAGGACGTCACCATCGATCAACTGCTTGAAGAATACGATGCTGTGTTCATGGGCATGGGCACCTACACCTATATGAAGGGTGGCTTTGCCGGTGAAGACCTGCCAGGCGTGCACGATGCACTGGATTACTTGATCGCCAACGTCAACCGCAATCTGGGCTTCGAAAAGGCGCCGGAAGATTTCGTCGACATGAAGGGCAAGAAGATTGTGGTGCTCGGCGGTGGTGACACCGCGATGGACTGCAACCGCACCGCGATTCGCCAAGGCGCCAAATCGGTGACCTGTGCTTATCGTCGCGACGAAGCGAACATGCCCGGCTCGCGTAAAGAAGTGAAGAACGCCAAGGAAGAAGGGGTGAAATTCCTCTACAACCGTCAGCCAATCGCTATCGTTGGCGAAGACAAGGTCGAAGGCGTGAAGGTGGTCGAGACCCGTCTTGGCGAGCCAGACGCCCGTGGCCGTCGCAGCCCCGAGCCAATCCCGGGCTCCGAAGAGATCATCCCGGCCGATGCCGTGGTCATCGCATTCGGTTTCCGTCCAAGCCCGTCGTTGTGGTTTGAGGAATTCAGCATCCAGACTGACAGCCAGGGCCGCGTGATTGCTCCGGAACAGGCGCAGTTCAAGCACCAGACCAGCAACCCGAAAATCTTCGCCGGTGGCGATATGGTTCGCGGATCTGACTTGGTGGTGACTGCGATCTTCGAAGGCCGAAATGCCGCCGAAGGAATCCTGGATTACCTGGGTCTGTGATCACCCCGACAGGGTGGCGCGACCTCTGATTCCTGCGACAAATCGCCTCGATACATAAAAGGCACGGCTCATGCCGTGCCTTTTGCGTTGCGCTCTGAGAAAATACCCGCACTTTTTAACCGGATGCCGACATGACTGCCCTGAAGAACGACCGTTTCCTTCGTGCCCTGCTCAAGCAACCCGTCGACGTCACCCCTGTGTGGATGATGCGTCAGGCCGGTCGCTACCTGCCGGAATACCGCGCCAGTCGGGCCAAGGCCGGTGATTTCATGAGCTTGTGCATGAACCCGGAGTTCGCGTGCGAAGTCACCCTGCAACCGCTGGACCGCTATCCACAACTGGACGCGGCGATCCTGTTCTCCGACATTCTGACCATCCCCGACGCCATGGGCCTGGGCCTGTACTTCGAAACCGGGGAAGGTCCGCGCTTCAAAAAAACCGTCTCCACCCTGGCCGATATCGAAGCCCTGCCGATTCCTGATCCGCAGAAAGACCTGGGCTATGTGATGGACGCGGTCAGCACCATCCGCCGTGAACTCAACGGCCGTGTGCCGCTGATCGGGTTCTCCGGCAGCCCGTGGACCCTGGCGACCTATATGGTCGAAGGCGGCTCGTCGAAAGACTTCCGCAAGTCCAAGGCCATGCTCTACGACAACCCGCAAGCCATGCACTTGTTGCTGGATAAACTGGCGCAGTCGGTGACCTCGTACCTCAACGGCCAGATCCTCGCGGGTGCGCAAGCGGTGCAGATCTTCGACAGTTGGGGTGGCAGCCTGTCAGACGCCGCGTATCAGGAGTTCTCCCTGGCCTACATGCGTAAAATCGTTAGCGGTCTGATCCGTGAACACGACGGGCGCAAAGTGCCGGTCATCCTGTTCACCAAAGGCGGCGGTCTGTGGCTTGAAAGCATCGCCGATGCGGGTGCTGATGCCTTGGGTCTGGACTGGACCTGCGACATCGGAGAAGCCCGTCGTCGCGTCGGCAACAAAGTCGCGTTGCAAGGCAACATGGACCCTACCGTGCTTTACGCTAACCCTACAGCCATCCGCGCCGAAGTCGCCCGCATCCTCGCCCGCTATGGCAGCGGCACCGGACACGTCTTCAACCTCGGTCACGGCATTACCCCTGAAGTCGACCCGGTCAATGCTGGCGTCTTCATGGAAGCTGTGCATGAGTTCTCGGCGCAGTATCACCAGTAAGCTGACTGCGGCCGCTTAGCGACCCATCGCGGGCAAGCGCGCGCCTACAAACCTGTAGGCGCGCGCTTGCCCGCGATGCTTTCAGTTGCGAGTCACCAGCGGCGCCAACCGGGCCAGGCGCAACGCCACAGCCAGGGCGATCAGCAGCAGTACGCCGATGAACAGGCCAATGCCATTCCAGCCTGCGTAGTGCCAGAACATCCCACCTGCGGTACCGGCCACGCTGGAGCCCGCGTAGTAACTAAACAAATAGAGCGATGACGCCTGGCCTTTGGCCTTGAGGGCGCGGCGGCCGATCCAGCTGCTGGCGACCGAGTGGGCGCCGAAGAAGCCGAAGGTGAACATCAGTACGCCGACGATCACCACTGGCAGCAGGGTGAACATCGTCAGGGCGACGCCCGCCAGCATCAGCACAATCACCGACCACAAGACTTTGCGCCGTCCGAGTTTATCGGCTAACGCGCCGATTTTCGCCGAGCTGTAGATACCGGACAGGTACACCACGGAGAACAGTCCGACCAGCGACTGGCTCAGGTGGTAAGGCTCAGCCAGCAAGCGATAACCGATGTAGTTGAACAACGTGACGAACGCGCCCATCAGCAGGAAGGCTTCGAGAAACAGCCACGGCAAACCGGCATCGCGAAACTGCAGGGTAAAGCCGTTGAGCAGGCTGCGTGGGTGCAGCGAGCGTGGGCGGAAGTTGCGCGACTCGGGGAGAATCCTCCAGAACACCGCAGCGGCAATCAATGCCAGACCGCCGATGATCAGCATCGCGGTATGCCAGCTGACAAAGTCGACCAGGATCCCCGTGATAAGACGCCCGCTCATACCGCCAATGGCGTTTCCGCCGATGTACAGGCCCATGGCCAGGCCGATGTGCTGCGGATGGATCTCTTCGCTGAGGTAGGTCATGGCGACCGCTGCCAGGCCGCTGAGGGACAGGCCGACCAGTGCGCGTGTCAACAGGATGCCTTCCCAGGTCGGCATCAGTGCGCTGATCATGGTAAACAGCGCGGCGCAAAACAGCGCCGTCACCATCACAGGTTTACGCCCTAGCCGATCCGAAATGGGGCCGGTGATCAGCAAACCAATCGCGAGCATGCCCGTGGCTACCGAAAGAATCAGGCTGCTTTGCGCTGCGTTGATTGAAAACTCATGGGACAGGACCGGCATCATCGGCTGCACGCAGTACAGCAGGGCAAAGGTCGCAAAGCCGCCAGAGAACAACGCCAGCACCGTGCGCATGAACATCGGCGTGCCTTTTTCGATGTAGATCTCGCTCAACGCCATCGCGACATCGCCGGTAGGCGAAGACTCGATATCGTTAGCGTGGGGGTGAGCAGCAATTTTCACAATGGACCTCGATGGGTCAACGGGTCGGGCAATGTGAAAAAGAATATAGCTCGCTAATGATTCTTTCCAATATATTGTTCGACCTGTTTGATATTTAAAACGACCTAATGGTGAATCCATGGAACTGCGACATCTTCGGTATTTCATTGCGGTGGCCGAAGAGCTGCATTTCGGCCGGGCCGCGCAAGCACTGGGTATCTCCCAACCGCCGTTGAGCCAGCAAATTCAGGCGCTTGAACAGGAGGTAGGGGCGCGGTTGTTCGAGCGCACCAATCGTCGCGTCGAGCTGAGTGAAGCCGGTCGGCTGTTTCTGGCCGAAGCCCGTCTGGTGTTGGCCCAGGTCGACAAAGCGGCCGACGTGGCGCGGCGTGCGCAGTTGGGGCTGTTAGGCGAGCTGAAAATCGGTTTCACCTCCTCGGCGCCTTTCAACTCAAGCATTCCGCAGGTGATTTTTGCGTTCCGTCAGGCCTTCCCGGCGGTTCACCTGGCGTTGCAGGAAATGAGCAGCAAGGAAGTGGCCGAGGCGCTGGTGGATGAGTCGGTGCAGGTCGGCATCATGCGTCCCTTGCCTTTGCCGGAATCGTTGGTCGCCGTGGAGTTGTTCCGCGAACCGCTGGTGGCGATTATACGTGCCGATCACCCGTTGGCGGTGGGCAGTGAAAAAGGCCTGCAGCTGTCGGCGTTGGCGGCTGAACCCTTTGTGTTTTTCCCGCGCTCATATGGCAGCGGCTTGTACGCGCAGTTGATCAACCTGGCGCGCCAGGCAGGGTTCAGCCCGCTGATCACCCAAGAGGCGGGCGAGGCGATGACCATTATCGGGCTGGTGGCCGCAGGGTTGGGGGTGACGGTGTTGCCGGCGTCCTACCAGCGCATGCGTATCGACGGCGTGGTCTACCGAACGTTGCTCGATGCAGAGGCCAATACGGCGGTTTGGCTAGTGCAGCGCCGGGACCAGCATTCACCGATGGCCAAGGCATTCGTCGAATTGTTGACCAAGCAGGCGGTAGCGCTGTAAGAGGCCCCACCTCGTCTTCGCCGCCGTGCTGTCGCGCAGAAAACTGGATCTCGATTCTGCCCGGAGGGCGTAGGAGCTGACTTGTCTGCGAAAAGGGCCGGAGGACCTTCATGCGGTGGTGACGTCAGTCATTTTGCGACTGCTTCGCAGCCGATTCGCAGACAAGTCAGCTCCTACAGGGTATTTGTGGGGCTACTACCAGCGTCGGAAGATCAGTGAAGTGTTCACACCACCAAACGCGAAGTTATTGTTCATCACGAATTGGTTGCTCATATGCCGCGATTCCCCGCGTAAATAATCAAGTTCGGCACAACGCGGATCGACAGCATCGAGGTTGAGGGTGTGGATGTAGCGGTCGCGGTTCATCATCTCGATGCAGAACCACGACTCCAGCGCACCGCAGGCGCCCAGGGTGTGGCCGAGAAAGCTTTTCTGCGAACTGATGGGCATCCGCGCGCCGAACAGGCTGTGGGTCGCCAGGGTCTCTGCAATGTCGCCTTGTTCGGTGGCGGTGCCGTGACCATTGACGTAACCGATGGCGTCGGCACTCAGGTGGGCGTCCTCCAGGGCCAGCTCCATGGCGCGACGCATGGTGGTCTGCTCCGGACGCGTGGCGTGTGCGCCATCGGCGTTGCTGCCGAAGCCAACGATCTCGGCGTGGATGTGCGCGCCCCGGGCCAGGGCGTGTTCCAGTTCTTCGAGGACCAGCATGCCGCCGCCTTCACCGATCACCAGGCCGTCGCGGTCGCTGTCGTAAGGGCGAGGGCTGGTGTGCGGGGCGTCGTTTTTCAGGCTGGTGGCGTACAGCGCGTCGAAGACCATGGCTTCGGTCGGACACAGCTCCTCGGCGCCACCGGCCAGCATCAGCGGCAGGCGACCGAACTTGATCGATTCGTAGGCATAGCCGATGCCCTGGCTGCCGCTGGTGCAGGCGCTGGAGGTCGGTATCAAACGCCCGGTCAGGCCGAAGAAGATGCTGATGTTCGCCGCCGTAGTGTGCGGCATCATCCGCACATAGGAGTTGGCGTTCAGGCCCTCGGCGACGGAGTTGATCAGCATGTTGCCGAACGCTTTGATTTCATCGGTGCTGCCGGTGGACGAACCACAGGAAACGCCCATGCGCCCGTCGCGAATGATCGGGTCGTTGAGCAGGCCCGCGTCGAGCAACGCCTGTTCAGCCGCGCCGACGGCGAGCCGCGACACGCGACCCATGCTGCGCAACTGTTTGCGGGACCAGTGTCCAGGCACCGCGAAATCGTCGATCGGGCCGGCGAGGCGGGTGTTGAGTTCGGTAAAACGGTCCCACTCATCCATCCGCCGAATGCCGCTGCGGTTGGCGTTGAAATTGGCTTCGATACTGGTCCAGTCACTGCCCAGCGATGTAATACCGGCCATGCCGGTAACAACTACGCGCTTCATTAGCACAGGCCTCCGTTGACCGCCAGAACCTGACGGGTGATGTAGGACGCTTCGGCCGACATCAGGAAATTCACGGCACCGGCGACTTCTTCGGGGGTGCCCATGCGTTGCGCGGGGATCATTTTCATCAGCTCATCCACGGGCACATTTTCGTCGAGCATTGCCGTATCGATCAAGCCGGGGGCGACGCAGTTGACGGTGATCTTGCGTTTGCCCAGTTCGATGGCGAGCGCTTTGGCAGCCCCAATGATACCTGCCTTGGAGGCGCTGTAATTTACCTGTCCACGATTGCCGATCAAGCCCGAAACCGATGTGATGCACACTATCCGCCCAGCGGCGCGACGCCTGATCATTGGCATCATTACCGGGTGCAGAACGTTGTAGAAACCATCGAGGTTGGTGCGCATGACCACGTCCCAGTCTTCGTCGGTCAACGCCGGAAAGGCGCCGTCACGGGTCAGACCGGCATTGCAGACAACGCCGTAATAGGCGCCGTGAGTGTCCACATCGGCTTCGAGAATCGCCTTGCACGCAGCCCGGTCGGCGACGTCGAATTGCAGTATGCGCGCTTGTCGGCCCAAGGCCTGGATTTCCCGCTGAACCGCTTCGGCCTCAGTACGGCCGCTACGACAATGCAGGATCAGATCGTAACCGGCCTGGGCCAGACGCAGGGCGATGGCACGGCCGATGCCACGGCTGGAGCCGGTGACCAGTATTGATTCAGTCATGCGCAAACTCCTTCAGCGAGATAGTCAGCGGGCAGGGGTGGGCAATACACGTTAACCCGCGCCATGGCCTTGATGCCGGGGCCGGTCAGGTGGCACTCGAAGACGCCCATGCCGTTGTCATCCTGCAGTGAGCGCAGGGCGTGGATGGTCAGTTCGCTGCCTGCGGGGAAGTGCTCGACGTTGCATTCGAACTTGCGCGTGCCCAACAAAAAGCCGAGTTGGACCTTATGGCCTTGCGCGCGCGCCTTGCAACCCGCGTAGGCGGCAATGCTCTGGGCCATGAGTTCGATCCCGACCCAGGCTGGGAGGCTACCATCGGCGCGGCTGAACAAGCCGCCAGGGCGGACTTTCAGACGGGTGTGAATTTGTTCTTCGTCGAACGTCAGGACCTGATCGATGAGGATCATGTCTCCGGCGTGGGGCACCAGTTCGGCAATCGGCCAATCGATCATGGGGCGTCTCCTATAATCAGGCTGACGTTATTGCCGCCGAAGGCGAAGGAATTGCTCATCAGTCGGCGTGGTCGGGTGTGCAGCAGGCGCTGGCCGGGCTCAACCCATTTCAAAGCGGGCAGTTGGGAATCGGCTTCGCCGTCCCAGAGGTGCGGTGGCAATGCCTGTTGCGTATTTTCCGGGGCCAGGCTCAGCCAGCAGAATGCTGCTTCCAGCGCTCCGGCAGCGCCGAGGGTGTGGCCGCTCATGGGTTTGGTTGATGAACAGGGCACGCCGTCTGGAAAAATCGCCTGCACGGCGAAGCTTTCCATCGCGTCATTGTGCTGCGTGGCGGTGCCGTGCAAGTTCAGGTAATCGATCTGCTCTGCATGCAGGCCGGCATTGTTCAGCGCTTTTTGCATGGCTTGGCGCGCGCCGCGACCACTGGGTTCCGGTGCGGAAATATGGTGGGCATCAGAGCTCGCGCCCGCACCGAGCAGGGCAATCGACGTGGCACCGCTGGCCTCGCGGGTCATGAGGTACAAGACCGCTGCCTCGCCGATGTTGATCCCGTTGCGATTGCGCGAAAATGGATTGCAGCGCTGTTCCGATACCGCTTCCAGTGCGGAAAACCCGTTCAGCGTCAGCTTGCACAGGGTGTCTACGCCACCGCACAGCACCGCGTCGCACACCCCCATGTCCAGCAAGCGCCGCGCACTGAGCAGCGCCCGCGCGCTGGAGGTGCAGGCGGTGGAAATGACGTAAGCCGGGCCGCTGAGTTGCAGCCAGGCCGCGAGGAAATTCGCCGGGGCGCTGAGTTCCTGTTGCTGATAGTCATAATCGCAGGGGAATCGCTGCTCGCGCAGATACATCGCAATGCCACGACTGGCTTCATCGATCCCCGAGGTGCTGGTGCCGAGAATCACGCCGATACGCGAGCGGCCATAGCGTTCAATGGCTTGCTGGATATCGTCTTTGATTTGCAGGGCGGCGGCCAGCAGGAGTTGATTGTTGCGGCTGCTTTGCTGGCCCAACTCGGGAGGAATCTGAGGTAATACGTCGTGTACGGCACCGACCGGCAAGCGCCGACCCGGAACCCAGTCGTTCTCGTCGATCATGCCTGAGTCATCGCCTGCGAACAACCTGCGCGCGACCTCGGTTTTGTTATTGCCCAGGGCGCAAATCAACCCCAGGGCATTGAGGTAGGCGGTCATGGCGTGGCCTCGTCATTCAACGGGCTGACGTTGTAACTCAGGCCCTGCTCCAGCCGCAGACTGAAGACCTGCGGTTGACGGTAATCGACGCGCCAGCGCGTGCCCAAGTTGCGTTGGCGGGCCTGGGATTGCGCGGCAGGATAGCGGCTGCGTAACTCAGGGGCCGGCGTCAGGGCGAACAGCAGCGCGGCGAACAGCTCGCGTGCTTCCGGATTGGGCGGCAACAGACCATCGGCCTGCCATGTGCCGTTGTTCAAGCGCTGGCGGGCGAGAGGAATGCCCAGCGGGTCGAGCAGCGACCAACGCAAACTGGCCTCTTCTTGCTGGATCACCAACAACCAATCCTGGCGTTGGCCCGCTTGCTCGCGCTGGATGTGCAATTGCAGCGGCAACGGCAGGTGCGGCAGTGTCTCGGGCAGGGGCGCCCGGCTGGCGCAGGCGCACAGCAAAAGAAGGCAAACGCTCAGCAGCAGGCCGCGAATCATCCTGCGCCACCTTGCACGGGTTTGCGCGCGACGACGTTGACCAGGGTTTCTTCGCGCTGACCGAATGGCGCGGGGCGGCGCAGTCCAAAGCGCTCCAGCAGGCCGAAATCCTTTGAACGACTCCACCATAAATACGGGTACGAAACAGTGTGCGGGCCGAACTCAAAGCCCTGTCCGCGCAGCATGTCGAGGTATTGCCCGGCGCTCTTCTGCACCTGCATCGGATGGCGGAACAGCCAGCGGATCACCCAGGTATCGATGTAGGCCTTGGTCGATTCGGCGAACAGCAGATAACCGCCCGGCTTCAGCACCCGATAGAACTCGGCGAGGGCCTGTTCTTGCTCCACCAGATGGTGAAAAGTCTGGTGGCAGAACAGCAGGTCGACGCTGGCATCCGGCAGTTGCAAGTGCGCGCAATCGCTGCCGATCAGTTCGACATTGATGCCTTGGCGCATCGCTTCATCGCGGCTCACGGACAGGCTTTGCGGGTCGGCATCCACGCCCAGTAAACGCGCCGGGGCGAACACCTGCTGCAAGTAGCGGAAGGATTTCCCCTGGCCACAGCCCGCATCCAGGAGCACGGCGTCAGCCGGTGGCGCGATGCCGGGCGCGCCTTGATCAAAGAGCCTACGCAAATCATTGATCGCCACGCGCAGGACGTGGTGCTGCCACGTGTGGCTGCGCAGGAACCATAAGCCGAAGCGGGTTTCCTCGACGAAACTGTCGCTCAGGTAGGCGCTGCTCATTGGGCTGTGCTCGCGCAGACTTCCGAGATCACCCGCAAGCGGCGCTTGGCTTCGCTGACAAAGGGGTTGCGTTCATCCCAGGCATAACCCGCGAGGATTGCACTGATCATGCGGCGGATTTCCGGAGGACTGTCGGAATGGAAGATCACATCCTGGAAGGTGCCTTCGTACCAGCCTTCGACATAGGCACGGAACGTGTCGACGCCGCGCTTGAGCGGCACGGAGAACTCGGTGTGCCAATCGACGGTTTCGCCTTGCAACTGACGATGCAGCAGGCCGGCAGCCATGCTTGCCGAGCGCATGGCGATGGTCACGCCGGAAGAGAACACCGGGTCGAGAAACTCTGCCGCGTTACCCAGCAGAGCGAAGCCCTGGCCGTGCAGGGTTTTGACGTTGGCCGAATAACCATTGATGGCGCGCGCCGGGGTATCCCACACAGCGTTTTGCAGCAGGCCAGAGAGGCTTGGTGTTTCGTCGATAAACGCCCGCAGGCAGGCCTCCAGATCCTCTGGCTTGCGTTGAAAGTGCTCGGCCGAAGCGACCACGCCCAACGAGCAGCGGCCATCGCTGAACGGGATCAGCCAGAACCAGATGTCGCGATGCGTGGGGTGAATGCTGACGAGGATCTTCTCGCGGTCGAATTGCATGTCATCAATGCGGTCTTCGATGTGGGTAAACACCGCCTGGCGAATCGGAAAGTTCGACGGTGCTTCCAGGTCGAGCAGTCGCGGCAGTACCCGGCCATAGCCGCTGGCATCCAGCACGAAGTCCGCTTCGAGGGTGTACTCACTGCCATCTTCGCGGCGTGCGCGCAGCTGCGGTTGCGGGCCATCGAAATTGGCTGCAGTGATTTCTTCCAGATAGCGAATTTCTACGCCTTGCAGTTCAGCCTGATCGGCGAGCAACTTGTCGAAGGTGGCGCGTTGCACCTGGAACGTGGTCGGCTTGCCGTTGCTGAAGGTGTCGCCAAAGTCGAAATGGGTGTAGCGCTCGCCCCAGGCGAAGGCCGCGCCGTTTTTTACTTGAAAACCAGCGGCCTCCACGGCGTCGAGCATGCCGGCTTCTTCGACGAAATCCAGGCAGTGCGAGAGCAGGCTCTCGCCAATGGAGAAGCGTGGGAAAAGCTGGCGCTCAATGATCAGCACGTCGTGTCCCTGACGCTTGAGCAGTGCCGCAGCGATTGCGCCAGAGGGACCGGCACCAATTACTACGACCTGGCGTCTTTCCATTTCAGCTGTTGGCACAAGGGCTCCTTGCCTGTTCGGCGGGTTTGACAATCATTCGGTTCATGCCCGCGAATGCGGGCATCAGGGTCGCGATCAAGCCCATCAGCATCAGCGCGAAGTACAGCGCAGGACTGATCAGCTGTTGTTGCAGCAGCAGGTTGAGGAAGACGATCTCACTCAACCCGCGAATATTGAGCAGCAGGCTTTCACGCCAGCGGCTTGCGCCAGTAAACGACGGCGTAGCCCAGCGCAGACCGAGCCAGTTGCCGAACACTTTGCTGGCAATCGGCAGCGCCAGCAGCGCGCCGAGTTGCAGCCAACTGAGGCTGCTTACCGCGCTGTGAACGTTGATCTGGACGATCCCGAACGTCAGGATCAGGGGGATTGCCAGTGTGTTCTGCAGGCGTTTGAACCGTTCGGGGCTTAGTGGCAGTACGAAGGGTTGCTTGAGCCAGGCCATGCAAAACAGGTAGCCGATACCCAGGATCAAGGCGTTGAGTTTGTAGTGCTCGGCGACCACCAGCAGTGCGAAAAAGGTCAGGCTATAGACCCATGGCTGGCGCAGACGCAGCGCCCTGAAGAGCAACGGTACGCAGGCGCCCAGCAGCGGTAGCAACAGGCTGCTCAGGTGCAGGCTGCCTTGGGCGATGGCGAACAGACTCCAGCAGGTCAGGTCGATCAGGATCGCAGTCTGTACCAGGCGTCGGGTCGCCGCAGGTGGGTAGTCGATGTGGTGCAGGTATAAAAACAACACGGGAATCGCCGTGATTGCGAACACCAGGCCGACCGCCAGCGAACTTAGCCACGCTTGCTCCGGCAGCAGCCAGAACGCGCACGCCAGCCCGCAGCAGAAGGGCACGCAAAAGCTCGGCACGGCGATTTTCAGGCTTTGCCGGTCCATGTCCAGCTCGATCACGTCGCTGAGGATGTGCCCAAGCACGAGGGCGAAACCCAGGCCGTACAGGCTCTTCAACCAAACGGGCTCCACCAGTTGTGCGCCGCTGAGTTGCCAATGCGGCTCGATCCAGAACACCATCAGCAACGGCAGGCCGAACGTCGCCAGGAGCAATTGGCTGACGATGGGAATCAGGCCAACGTAGCGACCCAGGCGTGTCGCCAGCGCAAACATCAGCAAGGCCAGCAGCCAGAACAGCGCGATCATCATGCTGCCGACTCGGCGATGGCGGGTGTATGCGGTTGACGACCGGCCCACGGGGCGAGCATGAAGCTGAACGCCAGGCCGAGGCTTACGGACAGGCCGAAGTTGCTCACCGCAGGCGTGCTGGAAACCGCCAGCAGGCCGAACGACAGCCAGGTGGTGACGGCGGCGAGCAGGGTGCCGAGCAGGCTGACCGCCGCGCCGCCGACCTGCTCACGCATCAGGATCGCGTAATCGACGCTGATGGCTGTGACCAGGAGCAGCCCGAACAGGCTGAACAAGGTCAGCGGCTGACCCAGCCAGCCGAGGCTTGCCAGGCTGCACAGTGCCGCCAACAGTGGCAGGGCGACGATCCGCAGGGCGCCACTGAGACCGAAGGGCAGAATCAACAGCAACACGATCAGGCCACAGGACAACAGCTTGAGCTCCGCAGCGCTGATTTGGGTGGCGGCGAACACGTTGTTCAGATCGCCGAGACGGTCCACCAGTTGCACGCCCTCAAGGTCCAGCGCCTGTACGCGTAACAATGCCGGGTTATTCAAGCCCTGCAGGCTGACCATGCCGGCCACGCCATCAGGTGTAGCCCCCAGCCACAGCCCGCGCCACGGTTCGCCCAAAGGACCGGCCAACGCCATGTCGATGTCCTCAGTCGGTAGTGCCTGCAAGCGTGCCAGCTCTGCTTGCAGCGCACTGGCCGGTACGCCCAGCTCAATCAGCGGCTGCCAATACAACGGCAGTTTGCCCAGAGCATCGCGCACGCGGCGTTGCTCTTCGGGCGGACTGAGCAATTGGTTAAGCGCCAAGTAGCCCTGCAACTTGTCGAGGCTGATCAGTTGGTCCAGCCGCTGGCTCAGCTTGGTCTGCCGTTCGAGCAATTGCTGCTGATCGGCGGCGCGCACAAGGAAGAACTGACTGGTTGGCTGATAGCCGGTGATACGGGCAATGGTTTGGGCTTCGGCCAGCAATTGCGGCGGCGCGCTGATCCATTGGCGGATGTCGTTTTTGCTGGTCAGTTGCCACAGCCCGGCGGCACAGAATGTGAGCAGCAGCCCCAGCAACACGGGCGTGCCGATGCGGCCGAGCAGGGCTTCACGCATGCTCAACAAGCACTCAGCGATACGCAGCGGCCAGGTGGCCGGACGCAGCTCCATGTTGTTGAGCATCGCTGGCAGCAGGCACACCGCAGTCAAATAGGCGCCGACCAGCCCGGCAGCGGAGAACACCGCAATTTGGGTCAGGGCCGGGAAAGGCGTCCAGGCCAAGGCCAGATAGCCGATGCAACTGGTGGCCAGACTCAGGCTCAAGCCCGAGAGTGTCAGGCGCAAGGCTGGCCAACTGCGCCAGGACTTCATGCTCCAGCTTTTCGACAGGTAATGCAGCGGGTAATCCACCGCGACCCCGATCAGGCTGGAACCCAGCACCAGGGTCATCACGTGCATGTGGCCGAACAGCGCCACGCAGGCCACCGCGCCGAATAACATGCCCACCACCACTGGCACGAATGCCAGCAGTACGCGCCAGCGCCGAAACGCCAGCAGCAGCAGCAACAAAATACCCAGCGTGGCGCCGCCGCCGACCCAGGTGATTTCCCGGGAGGCTTGGCGTTGGCCCTCGGCGGCGTATAGCAAACCGCTGGCGGCGAGCAATTGCGCGTCAGCCTGGCGGGCTTGTTCGCGCGCGGCACTGAGCAGGTCGGCGACCTGCAGGGGCAAGTGCATGTCGAATGCATTGCCTCGGGTTCGTGCGCGCAGCAACACCCAGCTTTTACCGTCGGCGTTGGCGATCAACGCGCCACTGCCGAGATCCAGCTGCACGGAACCATGCTGCGGCTGGCTGTTTTGGATACGCCCGGTCAGGCCGAGCCAGTCATCCTGGCTGGGCACCAGACTGAAGCCGGTGAAGGGGTCGAACAGACTCTGTACGCGTTGCTGAATGAACGCTTGCGGTTGCTCGATCAACTCGCTGCGGTCGGCGGGCGACAACATCGCCAGTCGCCCCTGGAGCAATTGTTGGCGCAGCCCCGGGATGTCGGTTTGCAGGTTCCATTGAACCTTCTCGAACAACCCGCTGGCCTGCCATTTTTCGCCCAGCTGTTGGGCCAGATCGATGGCGTGCTGGCGATCCGCGTGGCCAACCAGCACCAGCATCTCGCGGTTGAGGGGTTCTTGCATGCGTTCTTCGGCGCGCAGTTCCAGGGCATCCGGGGTTGAGCCGGGCACCAGCTCCATCAAGTTCGCCGACAGTGGAGGACCGTTGCGCCATTGCCAGCCAGCCAGGGCCAGCATGGCCAGCAAGAGTACCAGGAACAGGCGCGGCATCCAGCGTTCAAACGACTGGCGTCTAGTCAACAAAGTCATGGTGCTCCGCATCGCTCAAGGTGCCAGCGGCGCTGCTGTTGATCATGCGTAGCAGGGTGCTGTCACCCTGAGTTTCAAGCAGTTCGATACGCTGAACCAGTTCGCCGCCGTCAATATTGATTTGTTTGAACACCTGTTGCAGCAGCAACGAGCGCGGGGTCAGGGTCAGTTGCCACGCCTGTGCATCGCCTTTAAGTTGCAGGTCGAAATCGCGTTGCAGGCCACTGCTGTCGCCTTGCAGTACGGCGAGGAACAGCCGGTTTTGCTCGGCGCCTGCGCTCTTGTTCGGCAGCAATTGCCAACCATTGGCATCGCGGCGGGCGATCCCGACGGTACTGATTCGATAATCCTGTTTCAGCGGTGTCGCCAGCAGCCAGAGCAGGCCATAGTCCTTGGCGAGGACGAATTTACCCTTGCTGGTCAACGGCTGGGGCAGGGCGCGCAGGTGTTTTTCCTGAATGAAATCGCCATGAATCACTGAGGGTTTCCCCAGTTGCGTGCTCAGTTGTTGCAGGTCAAAGGCGTTGGCCAGCGATGACAGACCAAGCAGCGCAACGGCGAACAACAGGTGGTAAAGGCGGTTCATGGCAGCGCTCTCTGTACCGCATCGGTGAACACTTTGGGCGATGCCAGTTGCATGTCGTGGCTGGTAATCTCCACGGCCACTTGAATCGTGGTGGCGCGGGTCATGCGCTCGCCCGTGACGGCGTCGCTGATCAGGTAGTTGATCTTCAAGCGGTTCTCCCACTCCACCAGACTGGCGCGAACGTTAAGCTTCTGGCCGAAAACTGCGCCGCGTATATAACGTAATTGCAGGTCAATGACCGGCCAGGCGTAGCCGGAATCGAGCATCTGCTGGTAGTTGTGGTCCAGTTGGTCGAGCAGCGCACAGCGGGCGACTTCCAGGTACTTGATGTAATGGCCGTGCCAGACCACGTTCATCATGTCGATGTCGAAAAATGGCACCTGGATTTCGGTGTCAGTGTGGATCAGGCCCTTACTGCGCATGCAGCCTCCAGTGGCGGTCGGCGATCCGCTGCAGGCACAGCCGCAGTTCGCCATCCAGCGCACGGTCTTCGATCACGGGCGGGAAATCTTTGCTCAGTTGCTCGTGCATGGCTGCCAGCGCGGGCGGCAGGGGCCGAGCATCGTCAGCCTGACTGCGCAGCCAGACACCTTGGTTGGCCGCGAGCAAGGTGGCGGCGGCTACTTGCTCGGTCAGCTCCAGTACGCGGATCGCATCACGGGCGGCGATGGTGCCCATGCTGACCTTGTCCTGGTTATGGCATTCGGTGGAACGCGAGAACACGCTGGCCGGCATGGTGTTTTTCAAGGCTTCGGCTGTCCAGGCACTGGTGCCGATCTGCACTGCCTTGAACCCGTGGTTGAGCATTGCCCGCTCAGCGCTGGCGCCTGACAGGTTGCTTGGCAGGCCGTGGCTGTAACGCACGTCCACCAGCAATGCCAGTTGCCGATCCAGCAGGTCGGCGACGTTGGCTACCAGGGTCTTGAGGCTGTCCATGGCGAACGCGATGTGGCCGCCATAGAAGTGGCCGCCATGCAGTACGCGTTCGGCTTCAGCGTCGATGATCGGGTTGTCGTTGGCGCTGTTCAGCTCGATTTCGATGAATGAACGCAGCCAGTTCAGGCTGTCGGCCAACACGCCCAGGACATGGGGGGCGCAACGCAGCGAATAGCGATCTTGCAAGCGGTGCAAGGGCGCGGTCGGTGCATCGATGGCCAGGTCCTGGCGCAACCAGGCGGCGACTTGCATCTGCCCTGGGTGTGGCTTGGTGGCAAACAGGCGTTCATCGAAATGCTCGGGATTGCCCTGCAAGGCCACCACGTTCATGGCGGTGATGCGGGTCGCCAGTTGCAGCAGGTAATCGGCGCGGGCGAAGGCGAGGCAGGCGATGCCGGTCATGACTGCGGTGCCGTTCATCAAGGCCAGCGCTTCTTTCGGGCGCAGGACCAACGGCTCCCAGCCCAACTCGCGGTGCACGTCAGCGGCCGCGCGGCGCTCGCCACGGAACATAACTTCGCGCTCACCTGACAAGGTCGCGGCCACGTAAGACAGCGGCGTCAGGTCACCGCTGGCGCCCACTGAGCCTTCTTCCGGGATCTGCGGCAGGATGTCTTGGTCGATAAAGGCCTGAAGGCGCTCCAGCAACTCCACGCGCACCCCGGAAACGCCCATGCACAGCGACTGCAACCGCGCAGCGAGTACCGCACGGGTCGCTTGTGCGTCGAGCATTTTACCGAGACCGCAGCCGTGGAACGTGTACAAGTGACGTGGCAGCGCTTCGACGTGCTGCAACGGCACCGCGACGACACAGGAGTCGCCATAACCGGTGGTTACGCCATAGATCACGCCTTCCTTGTCCAACAGGGAATCAAGAAATTGCGCGCCTTTGGCGATGCGCAGGCGAAATGCGCTGTCGTTTTGCAGCTGCGTCGGCACTTGGCGATTGGCCAGAAGCAGCACCTCTTCAATACGCAACGGCCGTTCGCCGAAGGTTACCGGTTCAAGCGCTTGGATCGTCATCGGTCTTCCAGAATGAGTAGAAGTTGAACCACTGATGTGGTGCCTCAAGGCAATAATGGGCGAGGCGTGCGGCGTAGCGCTGGACATGTCCGGCGACCACCTGCTCGCGATTACTGCGCCGCCATTTAATGCGCTCGGCGAAAGGTTCGAGAATGACGCGATAACCGCTGGCGCCCTTCAGGCAGAAAATCAAATTGATCGGGCATTGCAGCAAGCCCGCCAACAGCCATGGGCCCTGCGGGAATGCGGCGGGGTGGCCAAGGAAATCCACCCGTACATTGCGCCCGCCATGCAGGGGGACGCGGTCGCCAGCAATGGCCAGCCATTCACCGTTATCCAGGCGTTGGCTCAATTGCAGCATGATCATCGGGTTCAGCTCGCTGACCTGAATCAGGCGCAGATTAGTGGCCCCCGCTTCACCCAACAGGCGATTGAAGCGTTCGGCGTGCTTGGTGTGCACCAGCACGTTCATGGTGACCCGTTCACCCAGTTCGGCCAGCGCGCGGCAGACTTCGAGATTGCCCAGATGGGTGCCGACCAGCATTTGCCCGCGCCCACTGCGCAACTGGTTGCGCAGCAAGTCGTGATCGACAATCGTGATCTGGTCCAGCGTGAGCTTGCCGTTCCATACGTCGAGCTTGTCCAGCAGTGCATCGGCGAAGGCGATGAACTGATTGAACACGCTCCGCCGGGTGGGGCGTAGCGCCGATTGTCTGCTCCAGCTGGCCAGGTACTGCTGGTATTGCCAGGCATTCTGTCGGGCGCCAGGGCCAAATACGAAGAAGTACAGGACGATGCCGTACAGCACGGGAGTCAGCAGGCGTCGCCCGAAATGACGCACGCCCCAGGCCATCAGTTTCATCAGCAGAAAGCTGCCACGCTCCTGATGAGCGGCCCAATGTTTTTTGGCTTCGTTCGTCGGCTCACTCATGTCGCCACCGACGCCACAGGATCAGCGGCATACGCACCAACATGCCGAAGAACAGTTTGGTGTGCATTTTCGTGATCAGTACGTTGTCGCGGAACAGCCGGAAGTGCGACACCCCGTCCAGCGGGTAATGAACACGGGTCGGCAGCCAGCGCATTGGCTGATTGCGCCAGGACAGGCGCACTAGGATGTCCGAGTCGAAGTCCATCCGCGTGCCCACCTGCACCGAGTCGATCAGCTTGATAGTCGGTGCCAGGGGGTAGAGCCGGAAGCCACACATTGAATCGCGAATCTGAAACGACAGGGTGTTGACCCAGACCCAGAAGTGGGTCAGATAGCGTGCATACAGGCGAACCTTGGGCACGCTGGCGTCGTACTGCGGATAGCCGCAAATCACCGCCAGGGGAGCACGGCGCGAGGCGTCGAGAAACAGTGATACGTCGTTCAGATCATGTTGACCGTCGGCATCCACTTGCAGTGCATGACTGAAGCCCAGGCGCGCAGCTTCGCGGAAACCGGTCATCACCGCGCCACCTTTGCCTTGGTTGATCGGCAGGCGCACCAGATAGACGTTCTCTTCTCCGGCCAACGCTTGCAGCACCGCCGCGCAACTCGGGCTGCTGCCGTCGTCGACCAGCACACAGGGTAGGCCTGCCTTCAGCAGTTCGTGCACGACGGCGGACACCGTCCGCTCGTGGTCATAGACCGGGATCACCGCGCAAGGGTTATGCATGCGCAGCCTCCAGCACGATACGGCCACTGGAGCAGGCAGCTTCTGTGTTGCGGTAGGCAAAATACAGTTTGCTGCGCTCGGCATCGAAACGCAGGGTCAGCGCAACCTGATCGCCAGGGCGCACCAGTTGCTGGAACTTCAACACTTCCATGCCTGCAAATCGCGGTGGCAGATCCAGTAGGCGCCGGCCCAGGCTCAGCGCCCAATCGACCTGCACCACGCCCGGCAGTACCGGGGTTTGCGGGAAGTGTCCGCTGAAATAAGCCAGGTCCGCGGGAATGATCAAGTCAAGGTGCCACTCGCCGCCTACTTGCTGCTGGCTGAGCAGTTCCGGCTCTTTGGGACGCGCAGCAAGCAGCAGGGCTTCGACCTCGGCCTGTGGCAGTTTGCCTTGGGCGTTGAGCGGTAGCTGACGCAGCAGTCGCCAGCGCCTCGGTAGGGCGATGGCCTCGCAATACGGGCGCAAATGGCGGCGCAGTTGCTCGGTCAGCGTACGTCGGCCTTGATTGCGCAAGGCATGCAGACCGCTTTCGCTGAGAACCACCAACGCGCCGAGGGACGCCCGGTTCTCTTGAACCACGCCCAGACGCACCTCGCTGACCCACTCATGTGCCGCCAGCGCGTGTTCCAGTTGCGGCAGGGAAATACGCTTTTCTTCAAGCTTGACGATGCGGTCCAGCCGGCCGAGCAATTCAAAACGTCCGTCAGCGCTGAAGCGCGCGGCGTCGGCCGTGTGTTCGACATGGCCAACAGGCAAGTAAGGGGACTCGATCAGCAGGGCGCCGTCGCTGTCCTGGCTCAGTTGCACTCCTTCAAAACCCTGCCACAGGCTGTCGCCCTGACGCCAGGCGATGCCGCCGGTTTCCGAACTGCCGAGGATTTCGGTTGGCCATTGGCCCAAACGCTGCTGCAAGCTGCGCGCGGCTTCGGCGGGCAGCGCACCGCCCGAAGAGAATACGCGGCGCACGCTGCTCAAGGCCGGCCAATCGAGGTTGTCGCCCATGCGCTTGAGCAGTGCCGGACTGGCGACCCAGGCGAATGTCGGATGTTCGCGACTGGTTCGCTGTAAATCTTCGGGGAATGGCAGCTGCTTGCGCACAAAACGGCGCCCGGCACACAGCGGCCACAGCACCCGGAACAGCAAGCCGTAAATATGCTGGGTGGCAACGCTGCCGATGATGCAGGACGTGCCGAGGTCGGCGCCCCACAGCGCTTCCAGTGCTTTGACTTCATTGGCCAACTGGCGCAGACGCTTTTCGATCAGCTTCGGTTCGCCACTGGAGCCTGACGTGCACAGGCTCAGGCGACAGGTGTCGAGGTCCAGCGCGGTGGGCGACAGCGGCGCGGCGTGTAATTCATCCAGGTGTGTGTCGCCCACCTGATCGCTGAGCCACAGGTCGACGTCGTTCGACCAGCGCTCGCGGGTTTGTGCTTGCAGGTCTGCGGGCAATAACACGCTGACACCGGCACGCCATGCACCGAACAAGGCCACGGCCAGCTGACCGGCGTCTTCCAGATGCAGCGCAAGGCGCTTGACGTCTCGGGCCTGGAGACCGGCGGCAACACTCAGGGCCTGCTCGCAGAAACGGGCGTGGTCCAGGGCGGGGGCCATCGTCAGTTCGCGGGCAGGCAAAGCCTCGAGCAACAGGTGCTCAAGTGGTATCCAATTCATGCGCGACCTCTTACACGTTGACGTAACAGCCATTCACCGGCAAACAGCAGGCCCATCAGGCCATAAGCGATCAAGCCGTTGTACAGCGTCCACCAACTCAATGGCGCCCACAGGGTCAACGCCGCTGCGAGCAGGCCATTACACAGAAAAAACAGGCTCCAGACCTGGGTCACCTGTCGGGTGTAGCGGATCGCGATCACGGGCAAGTCAGGCTCGCTCAGGCGTGCCAATCGCTCGATGACGGGTGGGCCATAGATCAGGCTGAGGCCGAACAGACTCAACATGAATCCGCTGACGAGCACCGGGTACCAGCGCAGTAATAACGGGCTATTGAACAGCCCCAGCAGCAGGCAAAAACCCAGGGCGACAACGGCCGTCAACACGCTGCCAGGACGGCGTTTTCCCGTCAGCGCCCGCGCCAGCCATAGCCCTCCGAGCAGCAAGGCAAACTGCCAAGGGGCGAAATGTTCAATGCCGAAATACACCGCAAAGGGGTAAAGCACGCCAG
Source organism: Pseudomonas sp. GG8 (assembly GCF_052976945.1). NCBI lineage: Bacteria > Pseudomonadati > Pseudomonadota > Gammaproteobacteria > Pseudomonadales > Pseudomonadaceae > Pseudomonas > Pseudomonas sp. GG8. Next base: position 4,722,608 of record NZ_JBRIIP010000001.1, on the reverse strand, counting down.
CCAACAGCAGGCCAAGGGCGATCAGCCGACTCATGCGGTCGGATTGACCAGGCGGTAAACCGCCTCGACCACATCGTTGACGGTGCGTACGGCTTTGAAGTCTTCAGCGGCGATTTTCTTGCCGGTCTTGCGTTTGATGTGGTCGATCAGGTCCACGGCATCAATGCTGTCAATTTCCAGGTCCTGGTACAGGTTGGCTTGCAGGTTGACTCGCTCAGGCTCAAGTTCGAACAGCTCAACCAGCGCACTGCGCAGGGTGTCGAAGATGTCTTCACGGGTTTGCATTGTTATTCCTCAGGCCGCTTGTCTGGCGCTGACGAACGCCGCAAGGCTGTCCACGCTGGTGAAGTGATTACGGGTATCTTTGGCGTCGGCGTCGATCTTGATGCCGTAACGTTTCTGAATCGCCAGGCCCAGCTCCAGGGCGTCTACCGAATCCAGGCCAAGGCCTTCGCCGAACAGGATCTGATCGTTGCCGATGTCATGGGTGCTGATGTCTTCGAGGCCCAGGGCGTCGATAATCAGCTGTTTAATTTCCAGGTGCAGATCGCTCATCTTTGGCGAGCTCCTTGATGAAGTACTGATGCAGATAATCGTTGAGCTTGCGCGAGGCTATGGGTGCCGGGCCAAGCACAGCAAAGGCTTGTGGATCTATATCGGCCCCAACGCGCAAACTGAAGTGCGCCCGGCGCTTTGGGATGCGATACCAGGGCTGGGCTTTAGTCAGGGTGCTGGGATTGACTTGGATCGTCACCGGGGTAATGAGTTTCGCACCTCGCAGTGCGATTGAGGCTCCGCCACGATGAAAGGCAGGCACCTGCCCCGGCGTGGTGCGCGTGCCTTCCGGGAAAATAATCAGTGTCTGCCCGCTGCGTAGAGCGTCTGCGGCAGCATCGAGCATCTCCATGCTGCCATCATTGCTGATGTAATCGGCGGAACGCACCGGCCCCCGGGTAAAGGGGTTCTGCCACAAGCTCTGTTTGACCACGCAATTGGCATTGCGCACCAACCCGATCAGAAATACCACGTCGATCAGCGACGGATGGTTGGCAATGATCATCTGGCCCGGGCGGCCGAGTTTTTCCGCGCCCTGGACGTCATAGGTCAGCACGCCGGTGCGTGCCATAAATCGGATGAACCGCCAGAGCAGCCAACTGATCGTGCGTCGGGCGCGGGACCGATGGCGTTGCGCATCGCCGGGCAGGCAGCTCAACAAAGGGAAAAACACCAATCGCAGGCACAGGCCGACCACCCCGAAAAGGGCAAAGCTCAGGGCGGTAGCCAGCAGGCGCCAATAATAGGCGTCGCGGCGCTTGCTCAGCGGGTCCGTTGCCAGGTCCACAATCGGTTTTTCCATGAATGTTGGCAGGTGGTCTGCTCGCTCGTTAACGTGCGCAACAGGTTGAGGGCGTGAGGCCACTCTGTATGGGACATGTTTTCGCTGCCGGTGCTCAGGCACAACTGCCAGTCGGTGCCAGGGGTCAGCAGCAGCCCTACCGCGTAGGGAAAGGGCACGTCCTCGATCCAGTCGGCATAAGCTGCAGGTGGCTGGTCTTCCGTGACGATCAGCAGCACGGCTGGCGAGCCCTCGGCCAGCAGGGCAACGGCTTCAATAATACCGTGTTCCAGGCCGTCACCCGCTGCAGCCAGCGCCGTCATCTCACTGGTTTCACCGCGCATGATCGACCACAGGCCAATCACGGCATTGTGCACTGAGAGGCTGAACTGGGTGGGCGACAGCGGCTGATTGGCGGCCAGATCGGAGAGGATGTCGAGGGTCCGAGGGGTTTCGCCATGGCGCGAGACGAACACCAGCGGAAGCTGTTCAAGACCTTCAGCCAATGGCCAGCCAACGCTGAAAGCCATCCGCGCCAGGCGACTCAAGCGTCTGCGCTGCATAGCGGGCAAAAACGAGACGTCGGGCGCCATATCCCCACTGTCTAAAAGGGAAGGGCTCAGGCTCCATTGCTGCCAGTCCTCGACCGTTTCCAGGCCGGGGGCCCAGGCGCGCCATTGTGCGATGTTGAACGTGATCACGAGTTTTCTTCCCGCCCCTGCGGGCATGCCTTTCGCTGCGGTTTTCCGAGACAACACCCATTTGAGCACGGTTCGCCGAAACGGCACCCATTCGGGTGAGGCGCTTTAGCCGAGAGGCGCGCATTATCCCGATGGGGCTGATGAGTAGCAAATGCTGTTACGAATAGTTTATTTAGACAAATAGTTCCTTCGTTATGCATTTTTAATTTCGACTTCGCTGTGTAGGAAAATCGCTATTAATTATGTAAGCCTAAGTCCGTTATCGGCGTCTTTTCAGATGAAGCGCTCGCCCTTGTCACCCGCTTTGCTTAGACTCGGGCCCATTCATCAAGGCCATTTACAGAACCAAGGAGGTCTATTCATGCGGCGCGTGGTGTTCAATCAGAAAGGCGGAGTGGGTAAGTCCAGTATCGCCTGCAACCTGGCGGCAGTCAGCGCTCACGAAGGGTATCGGACGCTTTTGATCGATCTTGATGCCCAGGCCAACTCGACGCAGTACCTCACCGGTTTGACCGGCGACGATATTCCGATGGGCATCGCCGATTTCTTCAAGCAAACCCTGTCGTCAGGTCCGTTTGCCAAGAAGAATAAGGTCGATATCTATGAAACGCCCTTCGACAACCTGCACGTGGTAACCGCCACGGCAGAGCTGGCCGACTTGCAGCCCAAGCTTGAGGCCAAACACAAGATCAACAAGTTGCGAAAACTTCTTGATGAACTGGACGAGGATTACGACCGGATTTATCTGGATACACCGCCTGCGCTGAATTTTTACGCGGTTTCGGCGCTGATCGCTGCCGACAGGGTATTGATCCCTTTTGACTGCGATAGTTTTTCGCGTCAGGCGCTGTATGGCCTGCTCAAGGAAATCGAAGAGCTGAAGGAAGATCATAACGAGGGCCTGGAAGTGGAAGGCATTATCGTCAACCAATTCCAGTCCCGCGCCAGTCTGCCGCAGCAAATCCTCGATGAGCTGATCGCTGAAGGTTTGCCGGTGTTGCCGGTTTACCTCAACAGTTCGGTGAAAATGCGCGAGTCGCATCAGGCCAACATTCCGTTGATCCATCTCGAGCCACGGCACAAGTTGACCCAGCAGTTCGTTGATCTGCACGACCTGCTTGAATCGGGAGCTCAGCGCTGACACCTACCGCACTGGAGGGTTGTCGCAGAGGTGAAAACAACTTCTCGCGCAATGAGCCGTCGTGGATGGCGCGGGACCATTGTTCGGCGGCCATCCGCGCGGCTTCGGCGAGGTCTGCCGGGATGGGAATCGTCGCCTCCATATCGGCCTGAATGCTGTCTTGTGTCGCCAACAATCGATGGCTGCCCAGCATGCAGCCGCACTGCACCCACTGGCCGTGGGTTGCCACCGCGACATACTCGTCAACGTAAGTTGGATTGCCTTGGGCGATGTAACCGACGCTATCGCACGCCGGGCACCACACGGGGTCGCCCATCCTCGCCAGTTTGCGCAGCAACACGATTGCCTTGGCGGAAGCCGCTATGACAAAACCGTCCGTGGTAGTGAGATCACCTTCCCTGATGACAAATGTCATAGATAGTCCTTACCCATCGCTCAAGTAGAGTAAGGAAGGCTAGTAGTAAAGCGCGGCAGCAGGTGCCGGAAAACCCTGTTTCGGAATCGGCCTACAGAAAAGTCAGCACCTGTGCCGCTGCTGAAAAACGTCTAAATCCCTTGGCTTTTCAACCAGGCCAGTAGCTGCGGCAAAGGGAAGGCGCCACTTTGACGCGCGACTTCCTGGCCATTCTTGAACAGGATCAAGCTGGGGATCGAACGAATGCCTAGCTGAGCCGACAGCTGTTGGTTGGCCTCACTGTCCAGCTTGGCGAGCCGGCAGCGCCCTGACAGCTGACTGGCCGCCTGTTCGAAGACGGGAGCAAAAGACTTGCACGGGCCGCACCACGCCGCCCACACGTCCACCAACAGCGGCAGATCGCCTTTGATCTGGCTGGCGTAGTCGCCCTGAGTCAGTTCGAAAGGCTTGCTCAGCACTACCTGCGCCTTGCAGCGCCCACATTTAGGCTGATCGCCAAGGCGGTCGGCCGGGATGCGATTGAGCCCGTTGCAGTGCGGGCAGGGGATCAGGAGTGGGTCTGGCATGGGAGGCTCCGTTGGCAGTGTGTGCATTTGAGATAAATGGTGATGCTGGCGTCGAGAATCAAGTCGGCTTTTATTAGAAAAGATCCAAGTGATTAAACTATAGGCGGTGAGTTTCCGGAAATCTGTAGGGATGACCGGGGGCGCGCAGTCTTGAGTGCGAATAAGCAGTCGATCGTAGGCAAGCCTGCTCCTACAGGCCTAGGTACTTGTCCCTGTGGGATAGTCAACTACCCGTTCAGGGAGTGGTGCTCGGCAATCGAGCTCGATAGTCTCTGGGGAAGGTCTGAAGTAAGGCCTTCTTTTTACAGAAAATCGGGCGTCAGACGCTCAAAAAGAGAATACCTCGCTGAAATTTCTGAAATATCGACTTTTTTCGATGAATAAGCCGGTTTTAGGCGCTTATTAACCCTTAATTTCCATACTGCGGACGCACCTGTCCTACAGGCTCCAGCAAATGTCGGCGCGCCATCCACAGGTTCGACAACGCAAACAGTGTTACCAACTGCGCGGTGTTTTTTACCAGTCCGCGAAACCGCACTTTGGTGTAACCAAATTGGCGTTTGATGACCCGAAACGGGTGCTCAACCTTGGCCCGAGTTTGCGATTTAGCATATTCGATCTTGCGCAACGCACGGCCAATGACGCTTTTTTCACCATGTTTGCGACGGCTGCTGGGCCTGGCGGAGATCGACCAGATCATCTCGCGCCCCTCATGTTCCGGCCGCTTTTCCACCCCGGTGTAGCCCGCGTCGCCGCAGACATGGCTCTCTTCGCCGTGCAACAACTGATCGACTTGGGTAACGTCCGCGACGTTGGCTGCCGTGCCCACCACGCTATGGGTCAGGCCCGTATCAGCGTCCACCCCGATATGCGCTTTCATCCCGAAATAATATTGATTTCCTTTCTTGGTCTGATGCATCTCGGGATCGCGTTTACCCTCTTTATTCTTGGTCGAGGTCGGCGCATGAATGATCGTGGCGTCAACGATAGTGCCTTGACGAAGCATCAAGCCTCGGTCGCCCAGATAGCCATTAACGACCTCCATGATGCCCCTGGCAAGATGGTTTTTCTCCAGCAGGCGACGGAAGTTGAGGATCGTGGTTTCGTCGGGAATGCGCTCCAGATTCAAACCCGCAAACTGGCGCAGAATCGTTGTCTCATACAGCGATTCTTCCATGGCCGGATCGCTGTAGCCGAACCAGTTCTGCATCAGGTGCACACGCAACATCGCCATCAACGGATACGCCGGACGTCCCCCAACACCCTTTGGATAATGCGGTTCGATCAACGCAATAAACCCCTTCCAGGGCACGACCTTGTCCATCTCGCTCAGGAAAATCTCACGGCGGGTCCGCTTACGTTTACCTGCGTACTCAGCATCAGCGAAAGAAATCTGCTTCATGGGGCTCAACCGTTCAGCTCATGTGATGGAGGGTATTTCACCAGATTTGGAAACCTTTTTCAGAGTTTCCCTGGCAACAGCAATCAATCTGTTGTTTTTCTTGAATAAGCGTCTATGTATAAGTGTCGAGGTCCCGTATCGCCCCCTATTAATAAATAAGCAGTGTTCGGTTTTCAATATAAAAACAATACCCTCGACTCAAGTTGGACTATCACAATGCACATTATCAATCCCATCGTTTTCTCGGTAATGCTGGCGGCTGTCACTGTTTCCTCGGCAGCGCAGGCCGGGCCGGCGGTCAGTGTTACTTTTAAAAATAACGGCACAGCGGCGGCGATCTACAGTGCCGTGGGCAAAAATGGGGCCGGCACCAAGGCGAATGCTTCGCCCACCCCAGGCGATAAGGTAGAGAAGGGAAGTTTCGACAGTTATAAAGTGCAAAGCAATCTTTCGCCGGATGTGAATTATGCCGTTGTGCATTACCAGATAGGCTCCAAGGCTTGTCAGTTCACAACGACGTATCTCAAGTCGCGTGTGCGCGGCGTGGAACTGCCGAAATGGAATAAAAATGCAGTCGCCAGTGGGGGCGCTCGGTGTGACGTAAAGATCACATCCGTTGATTTTGCTACTCACGCATGGGCTGTTGAATTTGCAATGAAATAACACGTCGGTTATCAGGTTTACAGGACGTGCTCTGCAGGTATATCTGCGTGCAGAGCAGAGTCTTGTAAGGCGTGTTTTTATCGATTAACAGGGGTGGTACATGATTAGTAATATACAGGCTTCGCCGGTAAGTTCATCCAGTACGGTAATACTCACCCAGCCTATATCAATGAGTGACAGCACGCCGGCCCAGTCTGCAATCGCTTCAACCGACACGGTGAAGGTATCAACGCTGTCTCGCCAGTTGAGTGACAGCGCGGCGCGAGCGGAGGTGCGTGATAAAAATACGAGCCGTGGCGAGCTCGGTGATATGGCTCGAAAGTTGAAAGATGATTTTTTAGGCGATAGCTACAATGCGCAAAGAGTCAGGCATGACGCGGAAAAGCCTGAAACTGACGATCCTGATTTATTAGCGAGGGCTCGGCACGCTACGGCGTATGTGAACCTTGCCAGCACGGGCGATAGGAGTACCAAGAGTCCGTTTGCTGACCTGACAACCGAGCAACTCGCCCTCATCATTTACGATGACAGCGGTTCGTATACTGTGAATGAGAGGCGAGCTGCTGCATATGACGCTAATGATATAGAACAAAAATGGCGAGTCGAGGTGATTGCCCAATCAAGGCAAGAAAGTGAGGGTAACGTCAACACACCTAAGTTCTATGCTGAAGTGCTGTCCCACTACAAATCATTACCCCCTATCGAGCAGGCTCAATACCCGGGCGATTATGAGACCCGCCTGCTGGGCAGGATCAGCGAGGGCGGGGGTGTTCAAAACACCGAGGACGACCGTCTCCTCACCCTGTTCGAAGTCCTGGCAAATATACAACTGCCTGAAAAAGAGTCTGGCCCCACCGTCCCTGGCCTCAGGATGAACAGCTTATCTCCAGATGTTTCCCCCACTCCGGCGGCCGTTCTGCGTAGTTAGCCATGCCGGGCTGTTCTTCGAAGGGGTTGCTCAGCACGGTGTGCAGGCGGCGCACTTCTTCATAGTTGCCGTCTTCGGCGGCGTCGATGGCTTTTTGTGCCAGATAGTTGCGCAGGATATAGAGCGGGTTGACCGCGTGCATGCGTGCTTGGCGTTGTTGCTCGGTGCCATTGTCTTCACGGGCGATCCGGGCTTGGTAGTCAGTGGCCCAGACATCGAAGCCTTTGATGTCGACAAAGTCATCGCGTAGGCGGGTGGAGGCCAGGGCGGCGGGCTCATCACCCAGTCGACGGAAGAACAGGGTGTAGTCGACGCCGCTGTTCTGCATCAGTTTGAGCAGGCGTTCGATCAGTTGGGTATCGCCGTCTTCGGCGCGGGTCAGGCCCAGTCTGCTGCGCATCAGGTCCAGGTAATGAGCCTGGTACAACGGCAGGAACAGACCGAGGGCTTCACGCAGGGCTTCGACACTGATGAACGGTGTCAGGGCTTGAGCGAGGGCGCTGAGGTTCCATTGGCCGATGGGCACCTGATTGCTGAAGGAGTAACGACCTTCGTGATCGGAGTGGTTGCAGATGAAGTTCTGGTCGAAATCATCGAGAAAGGCGAACGGGCCGAAGTCGAAAGTGATGCCCAGGATCGACATGTTGTCGGTGTTCATGACGCCATGGCAGAAACCGTAGGCTTGCCACTTGGCAATCAACTCGGCATTGCGCTCGACGATTGTCCGGAACATCGCCAGGTACGGCTCAGGCTGTTCCAGGCAGTCGGGAAAATGCATCGCCAGCACGTGCTCGCCCAGCTCTTTCAGGCGTTCCGGCTGCTTGGTGTAGAAGAAATACTCGAAACTGCCGAAGCGGATATGGCTCGGCGCCAGGCGCAGGACCATGGCTGCACGTTCTTGCTTCTCCCGCCACACGGGTGTGCTTGAGCCGATCACGCACGCGGCTCGACTGCTGGGGATGCCCAGTGCGTGCAAAGCTTCAGAGGCCAGAAACTCTCGGATCGATGAGCGCAATACCGCCCGGCCATCGCCCATGCGTGAATAAGGGGTCTGCCCGGCGCCCTTGAGGTGCAAGTCCCAATGTTCGCCAGCGTCGTTGTAAACCTCGCCCAACAACAGGCCGCGACCATCGCCCAGCCGTGGGTTGTAGGAGCCGAATTGGTGACCTGAATACACCATGGCCCTCGCATCGGCGTCGGCCCAGAGTTTGTGCCCACTGAAGATTTCGGCGAAGACCGGCAGTTCGGCCTGTGCCGGATCGAGATCGAGCAACGCCATGGCTGCAGCACTTGCCACCACCAGACGCGGATCAGCGATGGGCTCGGGCAGGACCGAAGTGGAGAACGCATCCCCCAGGCGGGCGAAGCGGTTGTCGAAGGTCAGTTCGTCGAGGGCTTTCAAGGGCCACCTCCAGCAGAATGTCCGACCATTCTGCTGGGATTAAGCGTATCAGTCGAGTCTGATGTCCGGTGGCTCGGGTGCGTCCTTGGCGGCAGGGGGCGCTGGCGGGACCGGTGCACTGGTTTTGTCTGCGGCTTCGATGGGCACCATCTTGTATTCCTGACCCTGCATGTTCTTGAGGTAGACCTCCACCTGGCGGAACGAGATGTTGATGTGGTGTGCCTTGAACTCGCGATTAATAAAGCGGTTGATCTCGTCGAGTACCGGGTTGCGGTCGCCGAGGTCACGCACGTGCATGCGCAGCTCGTGGTCGAGGGTGCTTTCGCCGAAGTTCAGGAAGTACACGATAGGCGGCGGGTCTTTGAGTACCCGCGGGTTTTCGTGGGCGGCCTTGAGCAGCAGGTTGCGCACCAACTCCAAGTCCGAGCCGTAATCGACCCCCAGTTTCAGGGTGACGCGGGTGATGGTGTCGGTCAGTGACCAGTTGATCAATTGCCCGGTGATGAAGGTCTTGTTCGGGACAATAATGTCCTTGCGGTCGAAGTCGGTGATGGTCGTGGCGCGGATACGGATCTTGCTGACCGTGCCTGACAGGTTGCCAATGGTGATGGTGTCGCCGATCCGCACCGGACGTTCGAACAGGATCATGATGCCGGAGATGAAGTTGGCGAAAATCTCCTGCATCCCGAAACCCAAACCTACCGACAGTGCCGCGACCAGCCATTGCAGTTTGTCCCAACTCACGCCCAGCGCCGACAGGGTGGAAACGAAACCGACCCCGGCAATCGCATACGACAGCAGGGTCGTCGTCGCGTAGGCGCTGCCCTGGGCCAGGCTCAGGCGTGACAGCACCAGCACTTCGAGCAGGCCTGGCAGGTTACCGGCCAGTACGACGGTGATGCAGATGATGATCAGTGCGCCAATCATGTCGCCGAGGCTGATTGGCACCATGCTCATGGTCGCGCCGGTGCCGCTGGTGTATTCGTAGAGGGTGATGTTGTCCAGATAGGAGAATACCGTGATCAGGTCGGACCAGACCCAATACAGTGCGCCGATAAAGCCGCCGAGCAGGGCTAGGCGAATCAAGCGCAAGGACTGTTCGTTGACCTGTTCGATATCCAGTGTCGGCTCTTCGATTACCGAGTCACCGTCACCGCTTTCCTTGGCCGCCTGACGTTTGCTCAGGGCGCGCTGGTAGGCCAGACGCCTTGCCGCTACGCCCAGGCCGCGGATGAAGGCGGCTTCGATGACCAGCCACAGCATCAGTAAGTACAGGGTGTTGATCAGTCGATCACTGAGTTTCAGCGCGGTGTAGTAGTAGCCGAAGCACACCGCGATGAACAAGGCGATTGGCAGGGCGGTGAAGATCACGCCGACCGCTTTGCGGAACAGCGACGCGCTCTCGCGAGTGGGGCTGCTGATCAGCAAACGGCTTAGCAGCCAGGTCATCATGGCGTAGCACGTCAGAACAACGGCAATCCCCAGGACGTCGTCGGCCAGCGTGGCAGGTTGATGTTCCGCCATCGCAACGACGGCGACCAACGCCAGCACCACCAGGCCCAGGCGGCGAATCCAGCCTCTGAGGAATTCAACCTGTGGTTTTTCCCAGCGGAAATGCAGTTGTGCGACGCCTCCCGGCGCGAGAATCCGGTAAGCGGTATAGAACACCAGCCAGGCCAGGGCGATTTGTAGCAAGGCCGAGCCCAGGTTGGCGTTTTGCCCGCGTGCGTCAATTTGCAGGGCATAGCCACACAACGCCAGGCCCAGCGCCACGGGCATGGCCAGCAAGATATTGATCAGGATCGCCAGCGGTGTCTGCCATTGGCTGTCGCGTTTGAAGTGGCCGATATCGGAGTGCAATTTGTTCAGCTTGCTGTAGAGCGCTTTGCGTTTCCATACCAGTGCGCCGATCAACAACAGCAGCGGCAGAAACAGCAGGGGTCTGCTTGTCAGCCCGTCTGCCAACTCGCTGACACTTGACGTCCATGGAAGGGTGGCGAGCTGTTTTGTCAGGCGCGGCTGGATGCCTTCTATCCATTCCAGGTCCAGCGGTTTATTGCTGGGAATCCAGAACATCTGCTCGTCGAGGGTCGAGCGCAGACTCAGCGCCGTGCTGGCCAGCTGTTTCTGACTGAGCTGCAGGGTAATGGACTCGTTGAGCAGCGCGCTCAGCTCACGGTTCAAACGTTCCAGCAGATCGCTGCGGGTGGTCGCAAGGTCAAGCAGGGTTTTGCGCAGCAGCGGCGTAACGTCTTCTGGCGGTTGGGTGGCGAGCAGCTTTTCGACATAAGCGCTTGGGCTGCTGATCAATTCCCGCTGTTGATTGACTTCGAATTGATACAGACGAATGTCAGCGATTTCGTCTGCCAAGCCGCTGTCGAGCGTCAGGTGCGGCAGTGCCTGTTTCTGTTTGTAGAGGATTTTGGACAGCAGCAGGCTGCCCTTGAGCACGCTGATCTGTTCATCCAGCGCCTGATCGCTTTGGGTCAGGCTATCCAGCTGTTGCTTGGTCTTGAGGTTTTGCTGGGTCAAGTCGTTGAGGCGGTCAGTGCCGCGCAACAGGTAATCCGAGAGTTTGAGATTGGCCGCGCTTTCAGTGGCCAGCAGGCTGCTGCTGCCCGCTTTTTGCGCTTCGATGGACAGTTGTGTGACGGTTTGTTGTGACTGGGCACGGCGCTTGTCGTTGATCAGGGTTTGCAGGTCTTGAATATCCTGCTCTTGCCGGCTGACGCGCTCGGTCAGCAGGTCATGCTGGCTGCTGCTCAGATCTTGCAGCAGGCTGTTGCCTGCCAGTTCCTGACGGCGCAATACCGTCAGGGCGTTGAGCGAGGCCAGTTCGGTATTGAGTTGGTTACGCTGGTCGGCGCTGAGTGGTTTGCCGCTGTCCTTGCCCGTTTTAAGGAGGTTGTTGATCTGCTGAATGCGCGTCTGATTGCTGCTGATCTCGGCCTGCGCCCGTTCCGGACGGGTCTGTGCGGTGATGGTCAGACTGTTAGCATCGTTCAGGCTTTTTTGCAGGTCGTTGAGCTGAGTGCTGCGCTCGGTGAGCATTTGCTCGAGTGGCGGCACGTCGAGGTTCGCGTAACGCTGGGTCGTCGGGACGGTTTTGCTGGCTTTGAGACGAGTCAGTTCGCGCTGGTTTTCCGCCGTCTGGCGCGGAGCCAGGCTCAGTTGCTGTTTGAGTTCGGTCAGACGCTTTTCAGCGTCTTCCTTGCTGGCGATCAGCGTCAGGGTTTGCTCAAGCACCTGTTGCAGGGCTTTTTGATCCGCATCAGCCAATTTGCGTTCGGCAATTTTATCCAGACTTTGCTGTACGGCGCTGCGGGTGGGCGGCTCGGCAGCCTGTGCCGGGATGGTAGAGAGGCAGAGCCCAAGAAGGGCGGCAACAAAAAAAGTGCGCAGGTTGAGCATAAGTACCGGTCGAACTGATCGAAGAGAGAGGGAGTTTAGAGGAACAACCCAGGACCTGGGCGGCTCCCTTCGGGAAATTTGACGCCGACTTTAAGGATCTTGTTCCCGTCCATCACCGCAACGGTCCAAATGGTACCGTTCCATTCGATCTGATCGCCGACCACAGGCTCGCCGCGATTCTTCTGAATGATGAATTGGCTAAGCGGCATCTCTGGATCCAGACCGTCGAGTTTCAAACCATACAATGCTGCGACAGGCCCGAGCTGAGCGTCTCCCTCGAGGACGAAGTCGCCGAAGAAACGCAAATCCAGACCGCGCTGCGGGGCCTGGCTGAACAGCTTGCCCAAGGCAGACAGGTCATGTTCATGGCCGATCACGCAAAGCAGATCACCGACTTCAAGGGTGGTACTACCCGACGGATGGAGCAGTTGCTGACCTCGAAACAGGGCCGCGATACGGGTGCCCTCGGGCATTTTCAGTTCACGCAGGGCGGCGCCGATGCACCATTTTTCAGCACCCAGGCGGTAAACGAACAGTTCCCACTCACTGGTGGCATGCACCTCCAGCGCGGCGCGTGAAATCGGTGCCGGTTCTGGCGGTACGGTGACTTTCAGCAGCTTGGCGACCCACGGCAGGCTGGTTCCCTGGACCAACAACGAGACAAGTACGATAAAAAACGCGAGGTTGAAATACAGCTGGGCGTGGGGCAGCCCGGCCATAAGCGGGAACACCGCGAGAATGATCGGCACCGCGCCGCGCAGACCGACCCAGGCGATAAATGCTTTTTCCCGGTCATGGAACGCCTTGAATGGCAGCAGGCCGACCAGCACCGACAGCGGCCGGGCAAACAGAATCATCCACAGTGCCAGACCCAGCGCGGGCAGGGCGATAGGCAGTAAATCATGCGGTGTGACCAGCAGGCCCAGCACCAGGAACATGCCGATCTGCGCCAGCCAGGCCATGCCGTCGAGCATGTGCAGAATGCCGTGGCGACTGCGGATCGGACGGTTGCCAAGCACCAGGCCACACAGGTACACCGCTAAAAAGCCGCTGCCGTGGATGGCGTTGGTCAGGGCAAACACCGCCAGCCCGCCGCTGATCACCAGAATGGGGTACAGGCCGTTTGCCAGATTGATCCGGTTGACCAGTTGCAGCATCAGCCAGCCGCCGCCCAGACCGATAATCCCGCCGATACCAAACTCACGAATCAGTTGCCCCAGCAGGCCCCAGTGCAGGCCGGTTTCGCCGCTGGCGAGCATGTCGATCAGGGTCACGGTCAGGAAAACCGCCATCGGGTCGTTACTGCCGGATTCGATTTCCAGGCTGGCGGTGACCCGTTCGTTCAGGCCTTTGCCGCCCAGCAGCGAGAAGACCGCCGCAGCATCGGTGGAGCCAACAATGGCGCCGATCAACAGGCCCTGAATCAAATTCAGATTAAACAACCATGCAGCCGCTACCCCGGTCAGCCCGGTGGTGATCAGTACACCGACCGTTGCCAATGACAGGGCCGGCCACAGCGCAACCCGGAAGCTGGCGACGCGTGTGCGCAAGCCGCCATCGAGCAAAATCACCGCCAGGGCGAGGTTGCCGACCAGATACGCCGTTGGGTAGTTGTCGAAAATGATCCCGCCGCCATCGACGCCCGCGGCCATGCCCACCGCGAGGATGATGACCAGAATCGGGATGCCCAGACGTGAAGAGAGGGAGCTGACCAGGATACTTGCACCCACCAGCAACGCGCCGATCAAGAACAGGCTGTTGATGGTTGTTGCATCCAAGGGCGGTACTCCAGAAAGCAAATTCAAAAGGCTGGGCGCGAACTGCCTATGCAGTCCGCGTGCCAAGCGATTCTAACCTGTTGAATTGGCTGGCTGTCAAAGCTTTGTCTGTTTGGGGCTTGGATCAGTCGGGATGATTTGCCTTATGACGTGCGCGACAGCGAGTCTGCCAGCCCGTTAAAACCAGGCGTCCTGCATTGACAGGCAGGTGTCATCCCTCGCTTCGAGAATCGCCAGCTCGTGATGGCAGCCCGGTATTTCCCACGTCAGGAAGTACCGGGCAGCTTGAAGCTTGCCTTTATAGAAGCTGACATCGGCTTCGTTGCCTTTTGCCAGGCCTTCTTCTGCGCGGATCGCCTGTTCCAGCCAGCGCCAGCCGATCACGGTATGGCCGAACGCCTTCAGGTACAGCGCCGAATTGGCCAGGCTGCTATTGACCTTGCCCTGCGCCAGGTCGGTCAACAGGCCGATGGTCACGGTTTGCAGGCGTGCCACCAATTGCTCCAGTGGTTGGCGCAGCGGGGTTAAACCTTCATGAGCCTGAGCACGTGCTGCGGTGTCGGCGATCAGGCGGATCAGTTGCTTGAGTCCGGCACCGCCGTTTTGCCCCAGTTTTCGCCCGAGCAGGTCCAGCGACTGAATGCCGTGAGTACCCTCATGAATCGGGTTCAAGCGGTTATCGCGGTAGTACTGTTCCACCGGGTATTCGCGGGTGTAGCCATGGCCGCCGAGAATCTGGATCGCCAGTTCGTTGGCCTTGAGGCAGAACTCGGAGGGCCAGGATTTGACGATAGGCGTCAGTAAGTCGAGTAACTCGTGGGCCTGCTTGCGGACCTCTTCGGTTTCCCCGGTGGTGGTGTCGTCAAATAGCCGCGCCGCATACAGACCGAGGTCGAAGGCGCCTTCGACGTAGGCTTTCTGCGTCAGCAACATGCGTTTGACGTCGGCATGCTGGATGATCGCAACCGGCGCGGTTTCCGGGTTTTTGCTGTCCGGCAGACGACCTTGCGGGCGTTCGCGGGCGTACTCCAGTGAGTACAGATACCCGGCGTAACCCAGCATCACGGCGCCCATGCCGACGCCGATCCGTGCTTCGTTCATCATCTGGAACATATAGCTCAAGCCTTGATGCGGCTTGCCCACCAGATAGCCGACACACTCGCCGTTATCACCAAAGTTCAGCGCCGTGGACGTGGTGCCGCGCCAGCCCATCTTGTGGAACAAACCGGCCAGCAGCACGTCGTTGCGTTTGCCCAGACTGCCATCATCGTTGACCAGGAACTTGGGCACGATAAACAGCGAGATGCCTTTTACCCCGGCTGGGGCGTCAGGCAGCTTGGCCAGGACCATGTGCACGATGTTTTCCGACAACGGATGATCGCCGCCAGAGATGAAAATCTTATTGCCGCGCAGGCGATAGCTGCCGTCCGCCGCAGGTTCGGCGCGGGTGCGAATATCCGACAGCGAGGAGCCGGCATGCGGTTCAGTCAGGGCCATGGTGCCGAAAAAGCGTCCGTCGATCATCGGCTGCAAAAAGCGCTGTTTCTGTTCTTCGCTGCCAAAGCTTTCGATCAGGTTGGCCGCACCCATGGTCAGGAACGGGTACGACGTCGACGCGGCATTGGCCGATTGAAAATGCGCAAAACAGGCTTGCGACAGCAGCGTAGGCAACTGCATACCGCCCGCCTCGAAGCTACGTGCGGCATTAAGAAAGCCCGCTGCAAGGAATGCATCCACCGCAGGCTTGACCTCCGGGATCAGGATCGCCTCGCCGTTTTCATAGCGCGGCTCGTTCTCGTCACCCTTGCGGTTGTGCGGGGCGAAATACTTTTCCGCAATGGTCCGCGCCGTACTAATCGCCGCATCGAAGGTCTCGCGATTGTGCTCGACGAAACGCTCGCGCTGGGTCAGGGCTTCGGCATCGAGCACTTCATACAGCTCGAAAGCCAGATTGCGGGAACTGAGCAGCGTCTCGGACATGGCGGCCTACCTTTTTTTGGAGTGCTCGGAGTCTAGGCGTTGGAGCAGGCTGCTGAATAGCAAGATTGATGCGGGTGATGGAGGGGTAAAACGTGGGGTAAGTCGAGTTAGATGACGTGCTGTTTCAAATTTGCCGGACGATTTTTTTGTGAAAAAAAGGGGAGCCTGAGCTCCCCTTTTGTACCCGCTGCGCTAACGATTAACCAATCGTCATCAAGCTGGCATTTCCTCCTGCTGCCGCAGTGTTCACGCTCAGGGCTCGCTCGATCACCAGGCGCTCCAGCGCGATGTTGGTTTCGCCGTGTGACAGGCCTTGAACCCCGACGATAGCGCCAGCGCGTTTGGCGACTTGCTGGCAGATCGCTCGCAGTTGGTCGGAGTCGCCGTGATGCAGGACTGCATCGATGACCACTTCGTCCTTGTTCCAGTCAGCGATCAACTGGATGCGTGCCTGTACTTCTTTAGGCAGGCGAGCGCGCAGTGGTTTGCTCACGTCGTTTTCCGGCACCACAGCGGTGCTACCGACGGCCAATACGGCGGCCAGCTGGATCAACAGGTCAGCTTCGATGTCCGCCAGACACAGCACATGCTCACGGGGCAGCAGGCTGTAGCTGTTGCGTTCGCCGGTCGGGCCGTTCAGCAAGCGGATGGTGCCGCTTTGCGACTGCTCGGCGAACTGTTTGCACAACGCGCCCAGCGCGTCTTGCTGGTGACTGCTGGCCCAGGCTTGCAGGGCGCCGAGCGGTTTGCTCATGGCTTCACGCATCTGGGTGTCCGGCGCAGCCAGCGCATCGCCGCGAGCGAAGGACTGCTCGATGGCATCCACCGGGCGAACCGAGAGCAGGCGATAGAGGTACAGCGGTCCACCGGCTTTAGGCCCGGTGCCCGACAACCCTTCACCTCCGAACGGCTGCACACCCACTACAGCGCCGACGATGTTGCGGTTGACGTAGACGTTACCGGCATTGACCTTGTCGACGACCTTGGCGATGGTTTCGTCGATACGCGTGTGCACACCGAGCGTCAGACCGTAGCCCGAGGCGTTGATCTGGCCGATCAGCTGGTCCAGTTCCTTACGCTTGTAGCGCACCACGTGCAGCACTGGGCCGAAGATCTCCCGTTGCAGTTCGTCGAAGCTTTCCAGTTCGATCAAGGTTGGCATCACATAGGTGCCGCGCTTTATTTCTGTGCTGTCGGCAATCGCCATCTGGTACACGGTGCGGCCTTTGTCGCGCATGGCCTGGATGTGCTTCTCGATCCCGGCTTTGGCCTCGGCATCGATCACCGGCCCGATATCCACGGACAAACGCTCCGGGTTGCCAAGGCGGCATTCAGCCATGGCGCCTTTAAGCATTTCGATCACGCGGTCGGCAGAGTCCTCTTGCAGGCATAGCACACGCAGAGCCGAGCAGCGTTGACCGGCACTGTCGAAGGCCGAGGACACCACGTCGATGACCACTTGTTCGGTCAGCGCGGAGGAGTCGACGATCATCGCGTTTTGTCCGCCGGTTTCGGCGATCAGCGGAATCGGCCGACCTTGTGCGTCCAGGCGACCGGCGATATTGCGTTGCAGCAAGCGCGCGACTTCGGTCGAACCCGTGAACATCACGCCCTTGACCCGATTATCCCCCACCAGACGTGCGCCGACCGTTTCACCACGGCCCGGCAGCAGTTGCACCACGCCCTCAGGGATGCCGGCTTCAAGTAACAAGCGCACCGCTTGTGCAGCAATCAGCGGGGTTTGTTCGGCGGGTTTGGCCAGCACCGGGTTACCGGCGGCCAATGCGGCGGCGACCTGGCCACTGAAAATAGCCAGCGGGAAGTTCCACGGGCTGATACAGACCACTGGCCCTAAGGGGCGATGCGCGTCGTTGGTGAAGTCATTGCGCGCCTGCACTGCGTAGTAACGCAGGAAGTCCACGGCTTCACGTACTTCGGCGATGGCGTTGGCGAATGTCTTGCCGGCTTCACGCGCCAGCAGGCCCATCAGCGGCTGGATTTCACCCTCCATCAACTCAGCGGCACGTTCCAGGATCGCAGCGCGTTCTGCGGGTGGTGTCGCTTGCCAGATGGGGGCGGCGTTGAGCGCACACTGGATGGCGTTATCGACGTCTTCCAGATTGGCTTCCTGAACGTGACCGACCACATCACGCAAATCCGACGGGTTCAGGACCGGCGCAAAAGCGCCGGTGCTCGCAGGGCTGCCGAGCATCGGAGCG
Organism: Pseudomonas sp. GG8; assembly: GCF_052976945.1. NCBI lineage: Bacteria > Pseudomonadati > Pseudomonadota > Gammaproteobacteria > Pseudomonadales > Pseudomonadaceae > Pseudomonas > Pseudomonas sp. GG8. The sequence goes on along the minus strand of NZ_JBRIIP010000001.1, from coordinate 4,704,666 downwards.
GCTTTCCAGTCGTTGTGCGCGGTTGCCAGCAATGCCGAGGACAGCGACGCCAGGCGGTGTTCGTTTGCCAGGTCGATACCGCTGGAGTTGGCGCGAGCCGGGCCGTAAAGATCACGCGGCAGCGGGATACGTGGGTGTGGCAGGCCGAAGCCGCCTTCCTGCGCGGCCATCTGCTCGATGCTGCTCACTGGATCGGCCACCAGTTCCTGAATGGCGATGGAGTGGTCGGCAATGCGGTTGACGAACGAGGTGTTCGCGCCGTTTTCCAGGAGGCGACGTACCAAGTACGCCAACAATGTTTCGTGGGTGCCGACCGGTGCATAGACCCTGCATGGGCGGTTCAGCTTGCCATCGGCAACCTTGCCCACCACTTGTTCGTACAACGGTTCGCCCATGCCGTGGAGGCACTGGAACTCGTACTGGCCGGGGTAATAGTTCTGACCGGCAATATGGTAGATCGCTGCCAGGGTGTGGGCGTTGTGCGTGGCAAATTGCGGATAGATGACTTCCGGCACAGACAGCAGTTTGCGTGCGCAGGCGATGTAGGAAACGTCGGTGTATACCTTGCGGGTATAGACCGGATAGCCTTCCAGGCCGTCGACCTGGGCGCGTTTGATTTCGCTGTCCCAGTACGCGCCTTTCACCAAGCGGATCATCAGGCGATGGCGGCTGCGGCGGGCCAGATCGATCACGTAGTCAATCACATACGGGCACCGTTTCTGGTACGCCTGAATCACGAAGCCAATGCCGTTCCAGCCGGTCAGCTGCGGCTCGAAGCACAGGCGTTCCAGCAGATCCAGTGACAGCTCGAGACGGTCGGCCTCTTCGGCGTCGATGTTCAGGCCGATGTCGTATTGCTTGGCCAGCAAGGTCAGCGACAACAGGCGCGGGTACAACTCTTCCATGACGCGTTCGTACTGCGCGCGGCTGTAGCGCGGGTGCAGGGCGGAGAGTTTGATCGAGATCCCGGGGCCTTCATAAATGCCACGACCATGGGACGCTTTGCCAATGGAGTGGATCGCTTGCTCGTAGGACGCGAGGTATTTCTGTGCGTCGTGTTCGGTCAGGGCCGCTTCACCGAGCATGTCGTAGGAGTAGCGGAAGCCCTTGGCTTCGAAGCGGCTGGCATTGGCCAGGGCTTCTGCGATGGTTTCGCCGGTGACGAACTGCTCGCCCATCAGGCGCATCGCCATGTCCACGCCTTTTCGGATCATCGGCTCGCCGCTTTTGCCAATGATCCGGCTCAGCGAAGAGGTCAGGCCTGTTTCATTATGGGTAGCGACCAGTTTGCCGGTCAGTAGCAGGCCCCACGTGGCAGCGTTGACGAACAGCGACGGACTATTGCCCAAGTGCGGCTGCCAGTTTCCGGTGCTGATCTTGTCGCGAATCAGTGCGTCGCGGGTGCCCTTGTCCGGGATGCGCAGCAGCGCTTCGGCCAGGCACATCAGTGCCACGCCTTCTTGAGAGGACAACGAGAATTCTTGCAACAAACCCTGGACGATGCCGGCACGGCCTCCCGCGCTTTTCTGATTGCGCAGTTTTTCGGCGATGCTCGCGGCGAGCTTCTGGGTGGCCTCGGCCATGCTCACGGGCAGGCGCGCCTGTTCCAGCAGCATCGGTACCACTTCAGGTTCCGGGCGGCGATAGGCGGAGGTAATCGCCGCACGCAAAACCGATTGCGGCAGGATGCTCTCGGCGAACTCGAGGAAGCACTGGTGGGCGATGTCTGCTGGCAGGCCGACGTGGTCGTCGCCATCCTTGAGTGTCAGCCCGTTCAACTCTGTCAGGGTTGCACCCCCTTCGAGTTTTTCCAGGTAGTTGAAAATCGCTTGCTTGATCAACCAGTGTGGAGTGCGGTCGATTGATTGAGCAGCGGCTTTCAATCGCTCACGGGTAGGGTCGTCAAGTTTGACACCCAGGGTGGTCGTCGCCATTTCTTGTCCTCGTTATCGCCACCACGGTGTGGCATCAGCTGGCGCTCAGATTAGCCTCGCGTTTGACGGGGTGCAACCTAGTGCAACCTATTTTCATCGGAAATTTTTTGCTCATCTCGGAAAACGAGGAGCAGCCAGAACTAAGCGCGCTCTTATGGTGCTTTTAATTATGTAAAAGTGCTTTTTTGCTCCGAAAGGAAGCAAAAAACATTCCGGTACGTAAAAGACTCAATAAGGTGCAACTTAATTTCCAAAACTGGTTGCGCCTTATTTGCATAGTTGACTAGGATTCGCGGCCAAGGTGCAACCCGGTACGCATGAGGTTCATCTGCTGACATTTTCCTGGGGAAATTTCAGTCAAACGCGCGGTCAGTAGTTCATGCATGCGAGGCGAGCTCTTCGTTTCGGCGTGCCTGATAGCCGCCGCTAAATAAAAACAATGCCAGGGCTCAGCTCAATGATTGTCAGCAACCCAACCCTGATCACCTTTGTGATCTACATCGCAGCAATGGTGCTGATCGGCTTCATGGCCTATCGCTCTACCAACAACCTTTCTGATTATATTCTGGGTGGTCGTAGCCTCGGCAGTGTGGTCACCGCGCTTTCGGCTGGCGCATCGGACATGAGTGGCTGGCTGTTGATGGGGCTGCCAGGCGCCATTTACATGTCAGGTCTGTCGGAAAGCTGGATCGCCATCGGCCTGATCGTCGGTGCTTACCTGAACTGGCTGTTCGTTGCGGGGCGGCTGCGGGTGCAGACCGAACACAATGGCGACGCATTGACCCTGCCGGATTACTTCACCGGCCGTTTCGAAGACAAGAGCGGGTTGCTGCGGATTATCTCGGCCATCGTGATCCTGGTGTTTTTCACCATCTATTGTGCATCGGGCATCGTGGCCGGCGCCCGCTTGTTTGAAAGCACTTTCGGCATGTCTTACGAGACTGCGTTGTGGGCCGGCGCTGCCGCGACCATCGCCTACACCTTCGTCGGCGGTTTCCTTGCGGTGAGCTGGACCGATACCGTGCAGGCCACGCTGATGATCTTCGCGTTGATCCTTACGCCGATTATCGTATTGCTGGCCACCGGAGGCATCGATACCACATTCCTGGTGATCGAAGCGAAAGACCCGACTAACTTCGACATGCTGAAAAATACCAGCTTCATCGGCGTCATTTCGTTGATGGGTTGGGGGTTGGGCTACTTCGGCCAACCGCACATCCTTGCGCGGTTCATGGCGGCGGATTCGGTCAAGTCGATTGCCAAAGCGCGTCGGATCTCCATGACCTGGATGATCCTGTGTCTGGGCGGCACGGTAGCAGTGGGCTTCTTCGGTATCGCGTACTTCTCGGTGCACCCTGATCTCGTCGGCCCGGTTCTCGAGAACCCGGAGCGGGTATTCATCGAACTGGCGAAAATCCTGTTCAACCCATGGATTGCCGGTGTGTTGCTGTCGGCGATTCTTGCTGCGGTGATGAGTACCTTGAGCTGTCAGTTGCTGGTGTGCTCCAGCGCGCTGACCGAAGACTTCTACAAAGCTTTCTTCCGCAAACGCGCTTCGCAGGCCGAGCTGGTATGGGTAGGGCGCAGCATGGTTCTGTTGATCGCGCTGATTGCCATCGCCCTGGCCTCTAATCCGGATAACAGGGTGTTGGGTCTGGTCAGCTATGCCTGGGCAGGTTTCGGTGCTGCTTTCGGTCCTGTGGTATTGATCTCGGTGCTGTGGAAGGGCATGACGCGTAACGGCGCCCTAGCCGGTATTCTGGTCGGCGCGATCACCGTCATCGTCTGGAAGCACTTCAGCCTGCTGGGTCTGTACGAAATCATTCCTGGCTTCATCTTCGCCAGCATTGCCATCGTGGTTTTCAGCCTGATTGGCAAGGGGCCAACGGCGGGTATGTTGACGCGCTTCGATGCAGCCGAGAAAGAGTTCAACGACGCTTCTCGCTGAGTGAATGGATGGGCTGGCTTACGGCTGGCTCATGTTTCAAAAAAAACGGCCCGCATCTTCAGGATGTCGGGCCGTTTTTTGTGTGGGGTCGTTTTTAGTGAGCGGTGTGATCAGGTTTAGTTGTGGTCGATATCCAGCTTGTAGAACGTCGCCATACCTCCTTCATTGGTGTAGCCAGAGTTGTCCTGGGCATAGACGCCAGCCTTGAAGTACAGAGGCTTGTCACGCCAGGTGGCACTGATCGGGCTGCTCCAGTTCGCGTCGCGCACGCTAACGCCCAAGTCACCCCCCGGGCTCAGGTGGATGATGTATTTGAATTGTTCATTGAGCGGCACGTTCTCGGCGATGATAATCACGCGACTCTTCTGGTCATCAAACCGATTGCGCACTTTGGCGACGACGATGCCGCTCTTCGTCGCGTCCTTGTATTGGTATTCGACCTTCAGCAGCGGCTCGGTACTCTCGTAGGCATGAATCTGGCCGATGACGATTCTGCCCGATGATGGCACCTGATTGACGGCGAGGGTTGCGCGCAAAAAGTGATCGCCGCTGGGGTACAACCAATTGTGCAGCGTGCCATTGGAGTAGGTTTCTCGGAGTTCGCTGCGCGGGTATTTGGCGTTGGCGGTACGCGAGCCCGTGACCGGAGCCCAAAAAAACAGGGTTCCCGTGTCGGCGTGGAAATATTTGCCGTTGTAGCCGTCGACCAATTTGGGCGTGTCGATAGTCGCCGGGGGGGAGCCCACGGGGATGCTCAAATTCCAGGATGCCAGATCGATCATTGTTCAGTCTTCCAAATATGTCTCATTGCCAGCAGGAAAGCGTCTAGCGCAAGGGTTTGGGCGCGACCTTTATACGGGCTGAGCACGTGTTTGTTAATGCTGGCCCGGTGAATGGGTGGTGTCAAAGTGCCTCTGCAGGGGCTCAAACACCCGTGCGTTACTCCCTGAAGCGATATACCGTTAGTCGGATCGAGCTGCGTTTCGTCGTTGGTTACCGTCGCGCAGTTTGCCCAACCGTTCGATGGGGCGGGGCTCAAAGTGAGCTGAATTCGGTACACTGGGTGCTCCCAAATCTTCGTTGCTCCTTATGACCGCGCCAGCCCTCTCTCCCTTGAAATACCTGCAAGCCTACCCGCCGGCCTTGCAAGACCAAGTGCGTCAGTTGATTGCACAGAATCGGCTGGACGCTTACCTGAAGCAACGCTACCCGGAGCGGCATGCCGTGCAGAGCGATAAAGCGCTGTACGCCTATGCTTTGGCGTTGAAGCAAGAGCATCTGCGTAATGCGCCGAATATCGACAAGGTGCTGTTCGATAATCGTCTGGACCTGACGCATCGAGCGCTGGGCCTGCATACGGCGATATCCCGTGTGCAGGGTGGCAAGCTCAAGGCCAAGAAAGAAATCCGCATCGCGTCGTTGTTCAAGGAGGCCGCTCCAGAGTTTCTGAAAATGATCGTGGTGCACGAGTTGGCGCACTTCAAGGAATCCGACCACAACAAGGCGTTTTATCAGCTTTGTGAGTACATGCAGCCCGGCTACCACCAGTTGGAGTTCGATCTACGCATTTACCTGACCTGGCGCGACCTGCAAGGCAAGGCCACCGAATGAGCCTCGATAAGGATTTGACGATGGACGTCAGCAAGACCAAAAGCAGTTTTTATCGCCGGTTGTATGTGGCGTATTTGATAGACAGCCGGATCGCCAGCAGTGTCCCCGCTTTGATGGAGGCCACCGGCATGCCGCGTCGCACGGCGCAGGACACCATTGCCGCCCTGGCCGATCTCGATATTCTCTGTGAATTCGAACAGTTGGACGGCGCACGCAATCATGCAGGCGGTTATCAGATCCGCGAGTGGGGGGCGATCGACAAAGGCTGGATTGCGCAGCATCTGGTGCAGATCAAGACGGTGCTGGGCTACCCCTGAGGCGCGATGTGCCTGCGAGTTGGCGATGAGAGCCAACGCTATAGCGCTTAGCTCTCATCGTTGGAGCGTGTCGGCGAGCAAGCCGAATGGAGTAATGAGCATCCAGGGAAAAGTTGAATGCTCAAGGGTACCTGCTTAGCCGAAACTGAAGGCTGTGACGATGCCTGCGTCATCACCGGTCATGCCAATTCGCTGTGTATCAAACTCCCGGGTGGCAACGTCCTTCAGACCGACCACGCGAGGTCGACCGGTCAGTTCACTGATGTAGGCTTTGACAGTAGGCACGTAGCGGCTGCCGATCAAATGCTGGATCTGTTGAAGGGCTTCTTCATTAGTCATGTACATGTTCCTTATGCAGTTGAGATGTCCTTATGGACGCCCTGATGTTTACCTCTGTCGGCCCCTGCTGTGCGGTATATATTTGTCGCGTCCCCCGCTAAAGCCGCATGAGTTTTGCGGCATGTTTCCAATACGTCCTGCTTTCGCTCTTCTCATCCAGGAATGCGTTTTTATTCCAAGTCACGGCGCATGCCGATATGGGGGATGTCGTCTTCCAGATACACCTCGCCCACCGGGGTGAAGCCATAGCGTCCGTAATAGCCTTGCAGATGCGCTTGGGCCGCAAGGTAGATTGGTTGGTCAGGCCATTGCTTTTCAGCGTGCTCCAGCGCCTGAATCATCAGCGCATGGCCCATGCCTTTATTGCGCGCAGTGGGGGCTGTCACAACCCGACCGATCACTACGTCGCCGCCTTGCTGGATGGGGTCAAGCAGGCGCAGATAAGCCACCAGAAGATCGTTTTCCCATGCCATCAGGTGGCAGGTGTCGCCATCCAGGTCCTGACCGTCGACATCCTGATAACAGCATTTTTGCTCGACCACGAACACTTCGGCACGCAGCTGCAAAATGGCGTACAGCTGTTCTTTGCTGAGATCGGTATGGTGTTTGCAGACCCAATTGATAGACATATGGCGGACTCTGAATAGACATTCTGGTCGAATACTAAAGCCAGCATCGTGTGAGAGGCCAAACAAAACTGTAGCGGCTTAATGCTGAGTGCGGTGATTCAGGCCAGGAGGTCTTGATAAAGCAGTAGCTCAGCGCAAAAAACAACCTGTCCAGTGGCATGGCTACGGGGTCAGTCTTTGGCTGGCAAGCACCGCATTAGAACGATTCCTTGAGCCAGCGCTCACATCAATCACTCATATGAGTTGTGCCTGCTCCACTATGAGTATTCAATCGAGGCTAATAGCCCTCATCCGGATTGGTTGCCATGTCATATTTGTGTAATCTGCATTGAGCCCCTGGGTTCCGGGTTTTATGGACCACTGTTAATGAGAGTCCAAGCGTAACGCGCCCTTAATACGGCGGGCGATCTGCCTGCCTCAGGAACTTGAGCATGCCGCGACTGCTTCGAGCCATGGGTTTGATGGGTTTGTTGTTGCTGACGCAAGCCGCCGCAGCGGAGAAGCTACGTTTGGTGGCCGATGCCTGGCCTCCGTTCACCGACATCAATCTGGTCAATGGCGGCCTCGCCACTGATCTTGTCAGTACGGCCCTGGCGCGGGCGGGATACGCCAGCGAGTTCGAACAAGTGCCGTGGGCAAGGGCGCTGCAAGGTATTGGCGACGGGCGTTATGACGTGCTGGTCAGTGCCTGGTTCAATCATGAGCGAACGTTGATCGGTGAGTTTTCTAACGAGTACCTGATCAACCGGGTGCGCTTCCTCAAACGCAAGGACTCGTCCATCGAGTTCGACCGTCTGAAGGCGCTGCACGCTTACCCGATTGCCGTGGTACGCGGCTATGCCTATTCATCCGCTTTCGACGGTGATCCCGAACTACAAAAAGTTCCGGTGCACAGTTTCTCCGTGGCGGTGCGCATGCTGGCAGCAGGACGGGTGGCGCTGGCGGTGGAGGACGAATATGTCGCTCGCTACAACCTCAGCAGTGAAGCGCCTCGTGTCCGCGAGAGTGTTGAATTTTTGCCTAAACCACTGAGCGAGAACGGTCTGCATATTCTGGTCAGTCTGAAGAACCCCAATCATGCGCAGATTGTCGCCAACTTTGACCGAGGCATTGCAGCGATGAAAGCCGATGGCAGTTACGCCCGGATGTTTCGCCAGCACGGCCTGTAACAGGCTGTGTGAACAGGTTTCAGGCTTCTGTGGGCTCTTTGATCAAATGCGCAGCCAATGTTCGCAGCGGTCCCAATTGCCGGCCGATCAATGCGAGTTGGGTTTGCACCAATCGCTGGCTTTCGTCCATGTCATCGGGCATGTGCTCCAGATCGCTGGCCAGCGCTTCTTCGGCATCGCTCTGGATCGCTACCGGTTTTTTATTGGCCAGGCTTTGGGCGATTTCATCAATGCTCGCTGCCAGGCTTGCCGCAGCACCCTCAATCAAATGTTCGCGTACTTCGGCCGGCAACTGGGTTTCGCGGTGCGCGCCCAAGCCCGACAGGTAGCTGAGCAACGTGTGTGACAACACCAGAAAGCGAAAGCCCACGTCGGCTTCTTTGCGGAAGTGCCCCGGCTCCATCAGCATATTAGCCAAGGTGGTGGACAGTGCCGCATCGGCGTTGTGCGCGTTGCGCCGGGCCAGGCGGTACGTCAGGTCATCACTTTTGCCTTTGGCGTATTGCTGCATGATCTGGCGCAGGTAAATGCTGTTGCAGGTCAGGGTGTTCGCCAGCACTTTATTCAAGCGCCGCCCCTGCCAGTCCGGAAGGAACAGGAACACGGTCAGCCCGGCAATCAAGCTTCCAAGCAAGGTGTCGAACAACCGCGGAAGGAACAGTCCGTAACTGTCGCCTACCTGGTTGAAGCAGAACAACACCATCAAGGTGATTGCCGCCGTCGACAGGGTGTAGCGGGTGGTTCGGTTGACGAAGAACACCACACCAGCGACCACGGCGAACATTGCTTGAATCAGCGGGCTGGGGAATAGATCAAACAACGCCCATCCTGCAGTCAGGCCTATCGCCGTACCACTGATCCGTTGAACCAGTTTGCGCCGGGTTGCGCCGTAGTTGGGTTGGCAGACGAACAGCGTGGTCAGAATGATCCAGTAACCCTGGGTCGGGTGCACCAAGTGCACCATGCCGTAACCGATGCTCAACGCCAATGGCAGACGCAAGGCGTGGCGGAACAGCAGCGAGGTGGGGGTCATTTGCAGGCGCAAGCGATCCCACACGTCCTTGAATGTGTGGGGCGAACGGTCGAGCAGGCTGCTGTCTGTGGCGTCGGCCAGGCTGTCGGGATTGCTGGCATCCTTGATCAGTCGATCGAGTGTGCCCAGGTTCGCGGCCAGAGCGCGCAATGAGCGCAGGAGCCCACGCCATGCCGGGTTGTTCTGGGTGCGCAGGTACTCCAGCGAAGCGTGCAAGTCTTCCTGCGCGTGGGCAAAGCCCTCATCGTAGATGAATGGCTGACGCAACTGGATCGACTCCGACAGCAAGCGGCAGGCGACTCCCTGTTGGCGCAGCAAGCGCAAACAACGGAACAGTACATCACTGTGGAAGAACGCTTCGGCCAACGCGTTGTAGGGGTAATGCGACGAACTGGCGCGTTCGTGAATGTCCTGGGCGAGAAAGTACAGCTTCAGATAGCGACTGACCTTGGCGCCGGGCCGCCCATCGCCGACGCGGTGCAGAATGATTTCCTTGGCTGCATTCAGGGCCGCGACGACGCGACCGTTTTGCTGCGCCAGTTTCAGTCGGCGCGCTTCGATGTCGAGTTGCCGGATCGGCTCGAACAGTGTCGCCTTGAGTTCCAGATACAGCCCCAGCTCACGAAACAGTCGGGCCAGGCTTTGCTGCACAGGCTGATTGGAAAACAGCATTTGCCACAGCACCGACAGCAGCCCATACCAGGCGGCGCCAGCGACCAGCAGCATGGGCTCGTGCCAGAAATCGTTGACCTCGCCCCCGCGCTGATCCACGCCGATCATGGTGTACACAGACAGAATCAGCGTGGCCGAAGCGATGGTGCCATACCGTTCGCCCAAGGCGCCGAGCATGGTCAGGCCAAAGGCGGCCAGCGCCAGCGCAAAGACAAAAATCAGGGGGTAGGGGAATAGCAGCTCGACGGCAAGTGACGCGACGCTGAAACACACCAGCGTCACTGCCAGCGCATTCAGGCGGCCCTGCCAGCTGTCATCGGTTTCGGCCAGGGCGCTGGCGATAATTCCCAGAAAAACCGGGGTCAGCAGGCCCATTTCATTTTGATACCAGCACAGCGCCATGCTGCCGGTTAGCGCAATAAACACCCGCATGCTGTAGCTGAACTTGTCCAGCGCCCACAAACGACGGAGCGTATGACGAAAGGAAGTCGATGACATAAGTGAGCTAACGGCCTTGTTCGCTGGTTTCTTTAAGCATTCAGCTAAATTCAGCTAAGTATGTACAGCGCCAATCGAGGGCTGTACATGAGCTTTAGCAAAATTTATTTCCTGGTCGATCTTTGCCGCTCACCGCGACACCCGGTCAGACGTATTGCGCGGCCGCATAGGCCGAGGCCCAGGCCCACTGGAAATTGAAACCGCCCAGATGCCCACTGACGTCCAGCACTTCGCCAATGAAATACAGCCCTGGCGATTTCAGCGACTCCATGGTCTTGGAAGACACTTCACGAGTGTCTATTCCGCCGAGGGTCACTTCCGCCGTGCGATAGCCTTCGGTACCTGCGGGCACCACCTGCCAGCACGCGAGTTTTTCGGCGATATCGCTGAGTTCGCTCGGGGTGTACTGCTTCATCGGTTTGGAAACGAACCAGTGCTCGGCGAGCAGGTTGGCCATTTTCTTGGTGAAGATTTCGCCCAGCAGGGTTTTCAGTTCGCTGTTGGGCCGTTCGGCTTGTTGTTGCAGTAGCCAGCTTGGCACATCGTGGTCCGGCATCAGGTTGATGACGACCGTTTCGCCTGATTGCCAGAACGAAGATATCTGCAAAATCGCCGGCCCGCTGAGGCCGCGATGGGTGAACAGGATGTTTTCGCGAAAGCTTGTGTCGTTGCAGCTGACCAGGCAATCCACCGATGTACCGGACAACTCGGTGCACAGCGTTTTGAGTTGGTCGGTGATGGTGAACGGCACCAGCCCGGCACGGGTCGGCAGCAAGGTATGGCCGAACTGCTTGCCCACTTGATAACCGAAGCCGGTAGCCCCCAGCGTCGGGATCGACAGGCCGCCAGTGGCGACGACCAGCGACTGGCAATTCAACACGCCCGCCGTGGTGTTCAGGCTGTAACCGGTGTCGGTTTTTTCGATGTTCTGCACCGACGTGTCCAGATGCAGGCTGACGCCAGCCTGTTCGCATTCGTTGAGCAGCATGTCGAGGATGTCGCTGGATTTGTTATCACAAAATAACTGACCGAGTTTTTTCTCGTGGTACGCCACGCCATGCTTGGCCACCAGGGCGATGAAATCCCATTGGGTATAACGCGCCAGGGCGGATTTGCAGAAGTGCGGGTTTTGCGAGAGGAAGTTGTCAGGCTCGGTGTAGAGGTTGGTGAAATTGCAGCGCCCACCGCCAGACATGAGGATTTTCTTGCCAGCCTTGTTCGCGTGATCGATCAGCATCACCTTGCGCCCACGATTGGCGGCGGTCAGCGCGCACATCAAGCCTGCGGCGCCAGCGCCGATGATCACAACGTCAGTAACGGGCAAAGCAGAATCCTCAAAGAGCAGTTGAATCTTCGGTGTTTGATATGACGTCTTCGCGGATAAATCCGCTCCCACAATGTGAATGCGTTTCCCTGTGGGAGCGGATTTATCCGCGAAGCTTTTCGGCGGTTCTTACAAAATCCGCACGCGCAACGAGCGGCCTTTGATTTTGCCGTTGTTCAAGCGCTCCAGCGCTTGCATGGCCACGACGCTTTCGACGGCCACATACGCCTGGAAATCGAAAATGGCGATTTTACCGACCTGGGTGCCGGGAATGCCGGCATCGCCGGTCAAAGCGCCAAGAATATCGCCAGGGCGAACCTTATCCTTACGGCCCGCGCCGATCATCAGCGTGGTCATGGTCGGTTGCAGCGGTGCGCCGCCTTTGCTTTTCAGTTCGTCCAGTTGTTCCCACTTCAGCGGAGATCTCTGCACGTCTTCGATGGCTCGGGCACGGTGTGCTTCGGACGGTGCAACCAGGCTGATCGCCAGACCTTTCTCGCCGGCGCGACCGGTACGACCAACCCGGTGAATGTGCATTTCCGAGTCCCGTGCCAGTTCGACGTTGAGCACCATGTCCAGTGCGTCGATATCCAGACCACGCGCCGCGACATCGGTCGCAACCAGCACCGAGGTGCTGCGGTTGGCGAACATCGCCAGGACTTGATCCCGATCACGCTGTTCCAGGTCGCCGTGCAGGCCGACGGCGGAAATGCCTTTGGCGGTCAGGTGATCGACCACTTCCTGGCATTGCTGCTTGGTGAAGCAGAACGCGACGCAGGACTGAGGGCGGAAATGCCCGAGTACCTTCACCACGGCTTCAAGACGTTGCTCCGGGGTGATTTCGTAGAAGTGCTGCTCGATCTGGCTGTCCGCGTGCAAGGCTTCGACCTTGACCGTTTGCGGCGTGCGCATGAACTTCGAGGACAGCTGCTTGATACCGGTCGGGTAGGTCGCCGAAAACAGCAGGGTCTGACGCTTGGCCGGGGTCTGCTCGATGATGTTCTCGATCGAGTCGTAGAAACCCATGTCGAGCATACGGTCGGCTTCGTCGAGGATCAGCGTGTTCAGGCCGTCGAGGACCAGTGAGCCCTTGCGTAGGTGCTGCTGAATGCGTCCTGGGGTGCCGACGATGATGTGCGCGCCGTGTTCCAACGAACCGATCTGTGGGCCGAACGGCACGCCGCCGCACAGGGTCAGGACCTTGATGTTGTCTTCGGAGCGCGCCAGACGGCGGATTTCCTTGGCCACCTGGTCGGCCAGCTCACGGGTTGGGCACAGCACCAACGCCTGGCAACCGAAGAAGCGCGGGTTGATCGGGTTGAGCAGGCCGATGCCGAACGCAGCGGTCTTGCCACTGCCGGTCTTGGCCTGGGCAATCAGGTCCATGCCCTTGAGAATCACCGGCAGGCTCTGTGCCTGAATCGGCGTCATCTCGGCATAACCAAGGGACTCCAGGTTAGCCAACATGGGTGCGGAAAGAGGCAGTGAGTTAAAAGCGGTGCTAGTCACGGGACGGGCCTGCAAAACAAAATGTCGCGCAGTGTATCAGGTCGCGGGCCAGCATTAATGCTCGATCTCTGGTTCCGGACGAGGAACACCCTGACTCCCCTTGGGCGGCAACTGCAAGAAAATCCCGGCGGCCAGCATCGACAGCACGCCAACACTGAGGAAGGTCATTTGGAACGCGCCCAACAGGCTGCTCACTTCGCCGCTGGTCACGTCGTCGGTAAAGCCGCCCAGCAACGCGGCGGCGCAGGCCACCCCAAGGCTCAAGGACAACTGCGCCACAACGGACAGCAGGCTGTTACCGCTGGCGGCGCTGGCGTCGTCGAGGTCGATCAGGGTCACGGCGTTCATCGCGGTGAACTGCAGTGAATTCACCGCGCCCATCAAGCCGAGATGGACCAGCAACACCCAATACTGAGTCTGTGCGTCGACCAGCGCCAGACTCGCCAGCAGTGCACCCAGCAGAAACGTGTTGCCGGTCAGCACCACACGGTAACCGAGGCGTTCAATCAGCGGGCGTGCCACCGGCTTGGTGAGCATGGCGGCGATGGCCAGCGGGATCATGCTCATCCCGGCCTTGGAGGGTGAATAACCGAGGGCCACTTGTAACAGTAGCGGTACCAGGAAGGGCAGGGCGCCGCTGCCCAGCCGGGAGAAAAGGTTGCCAAAAATCCCTACAGCGAAAGACCGGGTTCGGAACAGCGCTGGTGCGAACAAGGGGTAATCGATATTCCCGGCCCGCAGCCAGTAAGCCGCCAGACAGGCCATGCCGCCAAACAACAGCAGCACCACGCGCATGTGCGGCAGGTGAAGTTCGCCCAAGCCTTCCAGAGCGATGGTGATCAGCACCATCGACGCACCGAACAGCGCAAAGCCGACGCCATCGAAGCGTGTTCGGCCACCGCCTTGCAGGTCCGGCACGAGGGTTTTGACCGCGTAACAGCCGAGCAGTCCCACGGGCAGGTTGATCAGGAAAATCCAGTGCCAGCTCAGGTACTCAACGATCCAGCCACCCAGGGTAGGTCCCAGCAACGGGCCGAGCAGGCCGGGCACCGTGATGAAACTCATGATCCGCACCAGCTCGGAGCGGGGGTAGGCGCGCAACACAATCAAGCGGCCGATGGGCACCATCAACGCACCGCCCAGGCCCTGAACCACGCGTGCGGCCACCAGCATGCTCAGTGAGCTGGACAGCGCACACAGCAGTGAGCCCAGGCTGAACAACAGGATCGCGCCAAAGAAAATCCGCTTGATGCCGAACCGGTCCGCGATCCAGCCCGACGCTGGAATCAGCAAGGCCACGGTCAGCATGTACGCGATCACTACCGACTGCATGCGCAACGGGTCTTCGGCCAGGGAACGGGCCATGGCCGGCAACGCGGTGTTGAGGATCGTGCCGTCGAGGCTTTGCATGAAAAACGCAATCGCGACGACCCATGGCAGCCAGCGCAGGGTTCGAGCATCCAGAAACGGTGTGCTGTTCGGCATACGATCCTTAGAGCGTGAGGGTCAATCGGCTGATCAAGGCGCCCGGCAGCAGGCTTGAAGCTGTCTGGCGTTGATTGTAGGTGCTGGCGGACAGAATCAGTTCCCGCTCTCGGGTCAACGCTTCGAGGGCGGTACCCAGCAGGCTGTAGGCGCTGTCGTCGAAACGCATGGTGCTGACGGGCGCCTGAATCTTGCCATTCTCGACCCAGAACGTGGCGAAGCGGGTCATCCCGGTCAGGCGTGCGGCTGCCTGGTCGGAGAAGTTGAGGTACCAAAGGTTGCTGATATAGAGCCCGGTGCCGAGCTGTTCGAGTACCTGCTCCAGCTCCAGCGTACCTGCCGCCATGCTCAGTGCACTTGGCGATTCGCCTCCGCCAGCACCGTTGGCGGCCAGGCCATACTCTGCCGCGCTGCGCGAACCGACCAGTTGTTCTTGGGCGAGGCCCGCATTGATCAGCGGCAGATCCCGGCGCGGATACCCTTCTCCGGAGAACGCCGGTGACAGTGAGCCTGTCACCTGTTCGTCCAGACTCACTCGCGGGTTGAGCTGGGCGTCGCCGTTGTACAGCCGTTGCAGCGGGCTGGTCTTGCTGGCCAGCGCTTCCGCGGAAAAACCACCCCAGCACAACATGCCGATGATTTCATCGAGCGCGGCGGGGGCCAGATAGGCGCGGTATTGGCCGGGCGCCAGGGTGTGCAGGGGTTGATCGAGAAACTCAAGTTGCTCACACGCTTGCTGGAAGCGCCGGGCGAACGTCGCATCGTCCCAGTCGTGGCCCGCGTAGTTGGCTTTGACTGCCTGACCGTTGGCGTGGAACAGGCTCCAGTCGAAGTTGAAACTGTTGGCCTGATGCCAGCCCAGAGCACCCCATGAACTGGCGAAACCCCGGTACAGCGGGCCAGCGGCGTAAAAGCCCACCAGGTCCAGGCCTTCAGCCAGATCACTGATATGTTCAAGCACGCGGGCGGTGTCTGGCAGCGGCGGGTTCTGGCTGTTGCTGATCTGCCAGGCGTCGGTGTTGGGCAGCAGATAGGGATCCTGCGGTAGCAATACCAACGTTTCGCGTAATTGTTGCAGCGCCTCGGCCAAGCGTGCCTGATCGACCTGAGCATCGCCCGCCAAGGTCAGGTGCAGGTCTGCATGTCGGCCGTCATTGATCAATTTGACGTTCAGACTGGCCTGCTGCACATGCCCGGCCTGACGTACTTTGGCATGGTTGAAACGAATGAATTCCGAGGCTTCGGCGTTGTAGCCGAGGGTGAAAGCTTCCGTTCCGGTGATCGCGCTGCGCAGCCACTCGACCAGCGCTTCGAACTGCTGTTGCTGAGTCATCTGCGCCATCACGCATCCCCTCCGAAAACATCGACCTGGGAGAAGACACAGGCGGGTGAGGCATGGCCTACGCGGACCACCTGATTAGGTTCGCCTTTGCCACAGTTGGGTGTGCCCAGGACTTCAAAGGTACTGGCATCGCCAACAGCGCTGAGGTTGCACCAGAAGTACGCGGAAATGGCCCGGTAGTTCGGGTTTTTTACCACGCCTTTGAGTTCGCCGTTTTCGATCAATTGACCCCATTCGCACCCGAACTGGAATTTATTGCGTGCGTCATCAATCGACCACGAGCGGTTGGTCGACATCAGGATGCCGTGCTCGATGCCGCCGATCAGCTGTTCCAGTGGTTGGTCTCCGGGCTCGATATTCAGATTGGCCATGCGGTCGATCGGCGGGCGGTTCCAGCTGCACGCGCGGCTGTTGGCGACCCCTTCCATGCCGGAGCGGTATTGCGACAACGCGCCGCCCAAGGGCCGAATCAGCAAGCCTTCGCGGATCAGGAACTCTTTGTTCGCTGGCGTGCCGTCGTCGTCATACGCGTAGCTGGCGAGCTGTTCGGGTATGTCCGGGTTAAAGGTCACGTTGAGCAGTTCCGAGCCGTATTGCAGGCTGCCGAAGTCACTGGCTTTGACGAAGCTGGTGCCCGCGTAATTACGCTCGTCGCCGAGAATGCGGTCCAGTTCCAGCGGATGGCCGATTGATTCATGGATTTGCAGGATCATCTGGTCCGGCGTCAGCAGCAGATCACGCGGTCCCGACGGGGTGTTGGGGGCCATGATCAGTTGCAAGGCCTGATCGGCAACCTGCGCCGCCGCGCCAATCAGCCCGCAGTTGGCGATGACTTCGGCGCCGCCTTGCTGGCCAAAGTTGTCGCGGCCGAGGCTGCGGGTCTGGCTGTCCTGGCCGTCGTAAGCGGTGACGCTCATTCCCGGGTAGACGTAACGCTGGGCCTGACGAATCTCGGCACCGGCGCTGTTCAGGTAAATTTGCTCGACGTTCTCCAGGCCAAGGCTGACCTGCCAGCTCACCAGACGTTTGTCGGCGGGCACGGCGGCAGACTCGGCGCCGAGCAATTGGTAACACTCACTCAGCGATGGGAAGGCGTCGCTGAGGTTGGGCGAAAGATAATCGGCGCGGCTGATGGACACCGGCTGATCGCGAAGATCCAGAAGGGCGTGGGGTGCGAGAGCCAGAGCATGTTGCTCGGCTTTTTCCAGCGCGGTCTGTAGCCCCCGTTGCGAGACATCGTTAGTCGCGGCGTAGGCTTCGACGCCGTTGATCCGAACCGTCAACATCGCACCTTCGTCACGGCTCAGGTGCGGGGGCTCGGCGACGTTTTTGCGTACCGACAGGTGTTGGCTGGTTTGCCGGACGTAACGCAGCGAGAAAAATTCGGCGCGACTCTGCAAGGCGGCAAACCGCTGCTTGAGCTGAGCGGAGAAATCGAACATGCAGGGAGGCTCCTTTTTGCGGGCATCGCGGATGTATGAGCGCGCTTACCCGCGATCGACCGCATAGCGGTCGCAAAATAGCTGACAGGGTTATAGGTTCAGCCTGAACAGTTTTAAACCGGGCAACCCTTGCTGCGCAGAATTGCGTCGAAGCGTGCCGGGTCCAGCGTGCCGGCCTGGATCGCTTCCAGCGTGGCTTTTTCGCGCGCCAGCAGGTCGTGGCAGCGCACCAGCAGTTCGGCCAGTTCACTGCGGGCTGCGGCGACCACGCCGTCACCGTCGCCAATCATCAGGTCGCCCGGCATTACCAGCATGCCCGCACAGGAAATCGGCACGTTGATTTCGCCGCCACCGTCGGTACTCGGGCCACGGTGTACGCCACCGATGGCATAAGCCGGAAGCTCGCCGGTCTGCCACTCATCGAGGTCACGCAGGGCGCCGTTGATGACCACGCCGACGATGCCGGCCTTGAGTGCCATGGCGCGCATGATGCCGCCGAACACCGCGCGGGTCAGGTCGGCGCTGCCGTCGATGACCAGCACATCGCCGGGACGGGCCATTTGCATGGCTTTGAGGATCATCAGGTTATCGCCAGGACGAACGCGCACGGTCAGGGCGCTGCCGAGCATGGGAGTATTACCGTGGAACGCTTTGAGCCCCAGACCGCCGACATTGCGGCCCAGGCAGTCGCTGACCGCTGCGGCGGGAATCTTGCTGAAGGCTTGCAGCCATTTCGGGTCGAGGGGTTCAGCGTTTGGGTTGATCATATAGCCCGTGGGCCATAAGCTCGAAGACACTACATCAAACATAGAAAAAGCCTCGTGGCCAGTCAGGGCTGGCGCGTCGATTGAAGCAGGGGGTTGATCGTTTGCGTGGCAATAGATTAGGCCTGCGCACAGGTCGGGATCAAGTGCGGTCAGGTGCAGGAAGGGTTTGACGCGGTGTGCGGGACACACCGCGTCAGTCAGGCTTACTGTGCCGTACGGCTGACTTCACGCAGCGGTTTGCCGCGTGCAGGCTTGTCGCCGGCCACATAGTAGACAGCCGTGCTGCGGGGCAGGGGAGACCGGCCACGGATTTTATCGGCGATTTTTTCGGCGATCATGATCGTGGGTGCGTTGAGGTTGCCGGTGGTGATCAGCGGCATGATCGACGCGTCGACCACACGCAAACCCTGCACCCCATGCACGCGACCTTCACCATCGACCACGGCCAATTCGTCGGTGCCCATCTTGCACGAACAGGAGGGGTGGAACGCGGTTTCGGCATGTTCACGCACGAACTGATCGAGTTGCTCATCCGTCTGCACGTCGATGCCCGGGCTGATTTCACGGCCACGGTACGGGTCCAGCGCTGGCTGCTGCATGATTTCCCGGGTCAGGCGGATGCCGTCGCGGAATTCCTGCCAGTCCTGCTCGGTGGCCATGTAGTTGAAAAGGATGCTCGGGTATTCGCGCGGGTTTTTGGATTTCAACTGCACGCGACCACGGCTCGGCGAACGCATGGAACCGACGTGCGCCTGGAAGCCATGTTCTTTCACGCCGTTGCTGCCGTTGTAGTTAATCGCGACCGGCAGGAAATGGTACTGAATGTTCGGCCACTCGAATTCTTCACGCGAGCGAATGAAACCGCCGGCTTCGAACTGGTTGCTGGCGCCGATGCCGGTACCCAGGAACATCCACTCTGCGCCAATGGCCGGCTGGTTCCACCACAACAGCGAGGGGTACAGCGAAACCGGCTGGGTGCAGGCGTACTGCAGGTACATTTCCAGGTGGTCCTGGAGGTTCTGGCCCACGCCTGGCAGGTCGTGAACCACAGGGATGTCCAGGCTCTCGAGCAGTGCGGCCGGGCCGACGCCGGAGCGCTGCAGAATCTGCGGCGAACCGATGGCGCCGCTGCACAGCAACACTTCTTTGCGCGCTTTGGCTTCGATACGGGTATCGCTGTCGCCGACCATGTAAGACACGCCGACTGCGCGCTTGCCATCGAACAGAATCCGGTCGGTCAGGGCGTGGGTGACGATGGTCAGGGTCGAGCGATTTTTGGCTTGATCGAGGTAACCGCGAGCGGTGCTGGCGCGACGGCCATTGGGCGTCACGGTACGGTCCATCGGGCCGAAACCTTCCTGCTGATAACCGTTCAGGTCGTCGGTACGCGGGTAACCAGCTTGCACACCGGCTTCGACCATGGCGTGGAACAGGGGGTTGTTACCGGCTTTAGGTGTGGCCACGCTGACCGGGCCGTCGCCACCGTGGTAGTCGTTCGGGCCGATATCACGGGTTTCCGCCTTGCGGAAATACGGCAGGCAGTCGAGGTAACTCCAGTCTTCCAGGCCTGGGGTTTTCGACCAGCCGTCGTAGTCCATGGCGTTACCACGGATGTAGCACATGCCATTGATCAGCGAAGAGCCACCCAGGCCCTTGCCACGACCACATTCCATGCGGCGGTTGTCCATGTGCGGTTCTGGATCGGTTTCGTACGCCCAGTTGTAGCGACGGCCCTGAAGCGGGAAGGCCAGGGCAGCAGGCATTTGGGTACGGAAGTCGAAGCGATAGTCCGGGCCGCCCGCTTCGAGCAGCAGCACGGTTACGCCGGGGTCTTCAGTCAGACGGGCCGCCAGGGTGTTACCGGCAGAGCCGGCCCCGATGATGATGTAATCGAATGCTTGGGACATTAAATGCACCCTCTGTTAATGGGCGGGGGTGTGTCAGATGTGCCGCCTTCGCGAATGTATTCGCGAAGGCGGCCAGTGGGATGTCAGAACACCGACGCGTAATCGCCCAGTTCAACTTGTACGGACTTGATGCGGGTGTACTGCGCCAGCGAGCTGATGCCGTTTTCACGACCTACGCCCGACTGCTTGTAGCCACCGACCGGCATTTCTGCGGCTGACTCGCCCCAGGCATTGATCCAGCAGATACCGGCTTCGAGCTGGTGAATGACGCGGTGGGCGCGGTTCAGGTCTTTGGTGACGACCCCGGCGGCCAGACCGAATTCAGTATCGTTGGCGCGGCGGATTACTTCTTCCTCGGTGTCGTAGCTGAGGATGCTCATGACCGGGCCAAAGATTTCTTCGCGGACGATGGTCATCTCGTCGGTGCAATCAGTGAATACGGTGGCTGAAACGAATGCGCCTTTAGCCAATTCACCTTCAGTCAACCGTTCGCCGCCGCACAGCAGACGAGCGCCTTCTGCTTTGCCTTTGGCGATGTAGCCCAGCACGCTTTCCATGTGGGCGAAGCTCACCAGCGGGCCGAAGTTGGTGTTTTCATCCTGCGGGCTGCCGACCCGGATGCGCTTGACGCGCTCGAGGATCTTGGCTTCGAAGGCGGTTTTCAATGCGCTCGGTACGAACACCCGAGTACCGTTGGTGCACACCTGACCGGAACTGTAGAAGTTGGCCATCATCGCGATGTCGGCCGCACGGTCCAGGTCGGCATCGTCGAAAATGATCAGCGGCGACTTGCCGCCCAGTTCCATGGTCACGTCTTTGAGCGACGAACTCGACGCACTGGCCATGACTTTCTTGCCCGTGTCAGTACCCCCCGTGAACGAAATCTTTTCGATGCGCGGGTGTTCGGTCAGCCAGGTGCCCACTTCACGGCCACTGCCGGTCAGCACGTTGAATACGCCATCCGGAACACCGGCTTCGGTATAGATTTCGGCCAGCTTCAGGGTGGTCAGTGACGTGACTTCGCTGGGTTTGAAGATCATCGCGTTGCCGGCCGCCAAGGCTGGGGCGGACTTCCACAGAGCGATCTGGATTGGGTAGTTCCAGGCGCCGATACCGGCGACTACACCCAGCGGCTCGCGG
The DNA here is from genome assembly GCF_052976945.1 of Pseudomonas sp. GG8. Lineage (NCBI taxonomy): Bacteria > Pseudomonadati > Pseudomonadota > Gammaproteobacteria > Pseudomonadales > Pseudomonadaceae > Pseudomonas > Pseudomonas sp. GG8. The sequence goes on along the minus strand of NZ_JBRIIP010000001.1, from coordinate 4,683,600 downwards.
CGGGTGTAGACAAACGAAGAGGTGCGCAGCGGGATTTGCTCGCCTTCGATGGCCGGGACCAGGCCTGCGTAATATTCCAGGACGTCGGCGCCGGTGACGATGTCGACGTAACGGGTTTCGGAAATCGATTTCCCGGTGTCCAGGGTTTCCAGGTCGGCCAGTTGATCATTGCGCTCACGCAAAATATCCACCGCCCGACGCAAAATGCGCGAGCGCTGCATGGCCGTCATCGCGGCCCAGATTTTCTGACCTTTTTCGGCACTTGCCACGGCGCGTTCGACGTCTTCTTTGGTCGCGCGCTGTACGGTGGCAAGGACTTCGCCGTTAGCCGGGTTGATGGATTCGAAAGTGGCATCGCCACTGGCGTCGACGTAACCGCCGTCGATGTAGAGTTTTTGCAGTTCGAAACGGGCCATAGTGTCCTCGCAAGTGCGGTGTGGTTTGGCGCTCACCACTGATCTGGTGCCATCTGGTTGTGGCAACGCGAGTCAGTGGTAGTTCAGGGGCTGATGCGGTTGTGCGTTCTAGCTCGCCTGCTTCGCCAGTTGCTGGTCCATGTATTCGTAAGCGATCTGTTGCGCCTGCTCGGTGTCGAAAGCATCTCCCGACAGCGCGCCGCGCAACCATAATCCGTCGATCAAAGCCGCCAGGCCGCGGGCTGCACTGCGCGCTTGAGGCTGTGGCAGTACCCGGCGGAACTGGCAGCACAGGTTTGAATACAGACGGTGATCGTTGATCCGCTGCAACCTGTGCAATGAAGGCTGGTGCATGCTGGCGGCCCAAAAGGCCAACCAGGTTTTCATCGCCGGGCCGTTGACCTGGCTGGCGTCGAAGTTGCCCTCGACAATCACCTGAAGGTGCGCCCGTGGGCTGTTATCGCTGAGTGCCATGCGGCGCTCGCTGACGTTCACGATCAGGGCATTCATCAGATGGCGCATGGTCGCTGCGATCAGGCCATTCTTGTCTTTGAAGTAGTGGCTGATGATGCCGTTCGACACACCGGCCAATCGTGCGATCAGCGCGATGCTGGCGTCGCCCATCCCAACCTGATCGACCGCCTCTAGCGTGGCCTGGATCAACTGTTGACGGCGGATGGGTTGCATACCGACCTTTGGCATTTCAAGCATCTCCTTAGGTCGCCAAGTGATCATGTTTTGATCGATTCGGCGGTGAAGCAGTCTATTTTGTTTTAATTGAACGTTCAATCAATAAAAAATAACGGCTACGACTATGGGGTGATGTTCTTGATGTTCGGGTTATGAAAGGAGAAAAAATGTGGGAGCCGGCTCGCCCGCTCCCACAGTGGAGTCAGCCCAAATTCTTCCCGAGTAATGCGTGGTACAACTCGCTGTCGCCGAGGATGCCGACCACGCGGTTGCCTTCTTGCAGGACCAGCTTGTTGCCAGTCTGATAGCGGATTTGCAGCGCGTCGCGCATGCCGATGTCTGAATGCACCAGCGTCGGACGACGGTGCAGCCCTTCCATGGGTTGCCCGGGCGTCCAGTTTTGCAGGTCGAGGTTGGCTGCGCCTTGGCGAGCACCCTTGATGGTGTTGCCTTCCGCGAGACCAATCCACGAGTCCCCGCTCGGGTCGAGGCAGATCTCGCCGTTGACGCGGGTGCAGTTATCCACGGTGCGCATCAAGCTACGGCCGCACAAGACGTTCAGCGGGTTGGTATGGGCGACGAACGTGCGCACATACTCATCAGCTGGATTAAGGACGATTTCTTCGGGCACGCTGTACTGGACGATCCGACCGTCTTTCATGATCGCGATCCGACTGCCGAGCTTGAGCGCTTCATCAAGGTCGTGGCTTACGAATACGATGGTTTTGTTCAGCTTGCTTTGCAGCTCCAGCAGCTCGTCCTGCAAGCCCTGGCGAATCAGTGGGTCGAGGGCCGAGAAGGGTTCGTCCATCAGCAGAATGTCGGCGTCCATCGCCAGTGCACGCGCCAGGCCGACACGCTGTTGCATGCCCCCGGAAAGCTCATCGGGTTTTTTATTGCGCCACTGGGTCAGGCCCACCAGCTCAAGTTTTTCATCCACCAGCTTGTGACGTTCTTTTTCGGGACGCCCCTGCATCTCGAGACCGAAGCTGATGTTCTCGCGCACCGTCAGCCACGGCATCAGGGCGAATTTCTGGAAGACCATGGCGATACGCTTGGTGCGCATCAGTTTCAATTCGGCCGGTGTACACGACGCGATATTGATTTGCGCGCCTTCGTGTTCGACGAACAATGCGCCACGGCTGACAGTGTTCAAACCGTTGATACACCGCAACAGACTGGATTTACCTGAACCGGAAAGGCCCATCAGCACGCAGATTTCGCCTTTCTCGACATCTAGGCTGGCTTTTTCTACACCGACGATCTGGCCGGTCTTCTTCAGGATCTGATCACGCGTGAGGCCTTGGTCCAGCAATTTCAGGGCCTCACGCGGGTCTTTGGCGAAGACAACGTCTACGTTGTCGAAGCGGATTATGCTCATGCGTCACCCCTTACCTGTGCGTCAGGCTGTTTGCAGATACGGTCGAGCATGATCGCCAGCAGTACGATCGCCAGGCCTGCTTCGAAGCCCAGGGCGATATCGGCAGTGTTCAATGCGTTGACCACGGGTTTACCCAAGCCGTCAGCGCCTACCAGTGCCGCGATCACAACCATCGATAACGACAACATGATGCATTGGGTGATACCGGCTGCGATGCTCGGCATGGCATAGGGCAATTCAATGCGCGAGAGCAATTGACGGCGCGAGCAGCCGAAGGCCTTGCCGGCGTCCATCAACTCTTGCGGTACATCGCGGATACCCAGATAAGTCAGGCGGATAGGCGCGGCAATCGCGAACACCACCGTGGAAATCAGGCCGGGTACCACACCCAGACCGAACAGAGTCAGGGTAGGAATGAGGTAAACGAAGGTCGGTACAGTCTGCATCAGATCGAGGACCGGTCGCATGATGGTATAGAACATCGGTTTGTGCGCTGCGACGATGCCTAGCGGTACGCCAATCAGCACGCAGACGAAGGTAGCGAACAGCACCTGGGCGAGGGTTTCCATGGTTTCCTGCCAGTAACCCAGGTTGAGGATCAGCAGGAAGGAGAGGATGACAAACGCGGTCAGGCCCCATTTACGCTGGATAAAGTGCGCGAGTAGAGCAATCAGGCCGATCAATGCCAGCGGATTGAACCAAGTCAGCGCGAACGTCACGCCGTGGATCATCGTTTCCAGTGTCGAAGCGATCAAATCGAAATAGTTGGCACCGTGTTTAGTCAACCATTCGACGAAGGCAGCGATGTACTGGCCTAGAGGGATTTTGTGATCAGTCAGCATGGTATTGAACGTCCGCATGCGGGGGAATATTTACAACTGCAGGCGGGCGAACCCGCCTGCACTCGGGTTACTGGGTCAGTTTGGCCTTAGCGGCCTCCAGGCCTGGTTTACCGTCAATGGTGGTCACGCCAGCGAGCCAGGTATCAAGGATCTGTGGGTTTTTCTTCAGCCAGGCTTTGGCTGCTACATCAGGCTTCATTTTGTCGTCCAGGACGTTGCCCATCAGCGAGCTTTCCATGTTCAAGGTGAACGACAGGTTTTTCAGCAACTGACCCACGTTGCTGCACTCCTGGGTGTAGCCCTTGCGGGTGTTGGTGTAGATGGTGGCCTGACCGAAGTTCGGACCGAAGTAGTCGTCGCCACCTGTCAGGTACTTCATCTTGAAGCGAGTGTTCATTGGGTGCGGTTCCCAGCCGAGGAAGACCACGTCAGTGTTGCGACGCGAGGCGCGATCCACTTGGGACAGCATGCCGGCTTCACTGGACTCGACCACTTTGAAGCCCGCGGCCTTGAGGCCGAACGCGTCCTTGTCGATCATGGACTGGATCAGGCGGTTGCCATCGTTACCCGGTTCGATGCCGTAGATCTTGCCGTCGAGTTCCTTCTTGAATTTGGCGATGTCGGCGAAGTCATGCAGGCCTTTGTCGTAAAGCGCCTGAGGAACGGCCAGGGTGTACTTGGCGTTTTCCAGGTTAGGACGAACGGTTTCCACGGTGCCGGCATCACGATAAGCCTTGATGTCGTTCTCCATGGTCGGCATCCAGTTGCCGAGGAACACGTCCATGTTCTTGCCGTCGGCCAGTGACTTGTAGGTCACGGGTACGGAAATCATGGTGGTTTTAGTTTTGTAACCGAGCGACTCAAGCACGGCGCTGGTTACTGCGGTGGTCACGGTGATGTCGGTCCAGCCGACATCGGAGAAGTTAACGGTCGCGCACTGCGCCGGTTCTGCAGCTTGCGCCAACAGCGGCAGACTCAGCGCAACGGCCAACAGCAACGTTTGGGAACCTTTCATCGATGGACTCCTGGGTGTTTTCTTCTCGTCATCAGCCGAAGGGGCTGATGCGGTTTGTGTGTTGCAGCTGAATGGCGAGGCGTGTCACGCAACAGCTCTACCGCTGCGCCTGGCAATCGAGTCGAGACTGATCATGTAACAGTGAAAAACAAACGCCTACAGGGGGCGTCGCATCCAGTACACACAGGGTCGTATCCAGTGTCGGCAACGTCGCTTACAGATTTTTTAGCCGGCAAAAAGGTACTTTCAGGTGTCGATACGGCATCTTGATGTTCAGATCAGTCGCAAACCGTCATGCCGGGATGCTCTCCATCGGCGGCGACGTTAGTGAGTATGGGTACGTCGGTGTCAGACGCCGTACGCCGCGATAAAAGCCTGATGATGCGCCCATCTCGGCGGATAGCAGCTTCAGCGTAGCAGCTCCGTCACCGGGCGCTTTTGGCGTCGGGAGTCTCGACTACAGAGGGTTTGCGGTAATGGCTATCAGTGTGTTCGACCTGTTCAAGATCGGTATCGGTCCCTCCAGTTCACACACCGTGGGGCCTATGCGCGCCGCGGCGCTTTTTGTTCAAGGGCTGCGCGAGCGTGAGCAATTGGCCCAGGTCGGCAGGGTTGAGGTGCGGCTATATGGGTCGCTGTCGGCCACCGGTATCGGCCATGGCAGCGACAATGCGGTGATCATGGGGTTGATGGGCGAATGGCCGGATGCTATCGACCCGTCGCAGATCGGGCTGCGCATCGCCACCCTGAAGGAAACCGACACGCTGCTATTGGACAGTGCCTTGCCCATCCCGTTCCAGTGGCAGCGCGACATGCGGCTCATTGATGAAAACCTGCCGTTCCATCCCAACGCCATGACCCTGATTGCCGAAGGCGCTGACGGAGAGCTGCACCGAGACACGTATTACTCGGTCGGTGGTGGTTTTGTGGTGGATGAAGCCCAGGCTGCAAGCGGCGTGCTGGACATGGACCGAACGGTGTTGCCGTACGATTTCTCCAGCGCTGCCGAGCTGCTTGGCCTGTGCCGGCAGCATGGCTTGCGCGTGTCCGAGCTGATGATGGCTAACGAAAAGGTCTGGCGCAGCGAAGAAGAAATCCGCACCGGACTGATGCGTTTATGGCGCGCCATGCAGGACTGTGTCGAAGAGGGCCTTAAGCACGAAGGCATTCTGCCCGGCGGTTTGAATGTGCGCCGTCGCGCTGCGCGTTTGCATCGCAGCCTGTTGGAGTTAGGCAAGCCTAACGTGATCGGCTCGACCCTCAGCGCCATGGAGTGGGTCAACCTGTTCGCCCTGGCCGTCAACGAAGAGAACGCCGCAGGCGGGCGCATGGTCACGGCCCCCACCAATGGCGCGGCGGGGATTATTCCGGCGGTGTTGCATTACTTCGTCAAGTTCAGCGAGGAAGTCAGCGAGGCCAATGTGGTCGACTACTTCCTGGCGGCCGCAGCGGTGGGCATTCTCTGCAAGAAGAACGCATCGATCTCGGGTGCCGAGGTCGGTTGCCAGGGCGAAGTGGGTTCGGCCTGCGCCATGGCGGCGGCGGGGTTGGCGGACATTCTCGGCGCTACCCCGGAGCAATTGTGCAACGCGGCGGAAATCGGACTGGAACATAACCTGGGGCTGACCTGCGATCCGGTCGGCGGGCTGGTGCAGGTGCCGTGCATCGAACGCAACGCCATCGCGGCGGTGAAGGCGATCAATGCTGCGCAGATGGCTTTGCGGGGCGACGGTCAGCACTTTATCTCGCTGGATCGGGTGATCCGGACCATGCGTGATACGGGCGCTGACATGCATGACAAATACAAGGAAACCTCGCGCGGCGGGTTGGCGGTCAGCGCCATTGAGTGTTGAGACACCATCTGCGGCGAGCCCAAATCCTGCAGGCGCGGGCTTGACGGGTTAGCCAGGCAGACTGCCATCGCGGCGGGACGCGTAGTTATAGGCTTGCTCCTTCAATGGGCACTGTCCGTCTGCACCGCCACCTTTTAGCGCGCGGCACTTTGAGCACCTACCGCTGGTCGGTTCGTGCACTGCAGTGACACTCCTTTAGTCTAGGTCGGTACGCACTTCACACAAGTGCTACCGAAGTGCTCAACCTCCCGAATCAGCCCGCAGCATAAGGCGTCTGCGACGTATAACCCCTCTAGTCGTGGGTCCTTATATAGACGCATCACGACGTCGTTTTCAGGTTTTATTGAATGGCCATTCAACTTTAGGCATGGCATTTGCGTTGTCATCACAAAGCCCTCATCGCATGGGCAATAACAAGAGCCTCGCCTGAGGCCATCAATCGCTTTGTGTGAGGAGATACCGTGATGACTTCGTTCAACTCCGGGGCCCAACCCCAGAACCGCGCGCCGCAATCCATCGGCTTTCTGCTGTTGGATAATTTCACGCTGATTTCCCTCGCCTCGGCGGTTGAGCCGCTGCGAATGGCCAACCAGCTGTCTGGTCGTGAGCTGTATCGCTGGACCACCCTGAGCGCCGACGGTGGGCAAGTCTGGGCCAGCGATGGTCTGCAAATCACCCCTGACGCCTCCATGCACAAAGCCCCCGTCCTGGACACCGTGATTGTGTGCGGCGGCGTGGGCATCCAGCGCACCGTGACCCGCGAGCACGTCAGTTGGCTGCAAAGCCAGGCGCGCCAATCGCGTCGTCTGGGCGCTGTCTGCACCGGTAGTTGGGCCTTGGCCTGTGCCGGCCTGCTTGACGGTTTCGATTGCAGCGTGCACTGGGAATGCCTGGCCGCGATGCAGGAAGCTTTCCCGCGTGTGGCCATGAGCACCCGCTTGTTTACCCTCGACCGTAACCGCTTCACCAGCTCTGGCGGCACTGCGCCGCTGGACATGATGCTGCACTTGATCAGCCGCGATCACGGTCGCGAACTGTCGGCAGCGATTTCCGAGATGTTCGTCTACGAGCGCATTCGCAACGAGCAGGATCACCAGCGTGTGCCGCTCAAGCACATGCTCGGCACCAATCAGCCGAAACTGCAGGAAATCGTTGCGTTGATGGAGGCCAACCTGGAAGAGCCTATCGACTTGGACGAGCTGGCAGTGTACGTCACCGTTTCCCGGCGTCAGCTAGAGCGGCTGTTCCAGAAATACCTGCACTGCTCACCGTCGCGCTATTACCTCAAGCTGCGCTTGATCCGCGCCCGGCAACTGCTCAAGCAGACGCCAATGTCGATCATCGAAGTGGCGTCGGTGTGTGGCTTCGTGTCCACGCCGCACTTCTCCAAGTGCTACCGTGAATACTTCGGCATTCCGCCGCGTGACGAACGCGTCGGCTCCAACACCGCGCAGCAAGTCGCAATGATGCCAATCCCGCAATCACTGGTACTGGCGCCGCTGTCCGGTCCGCTGTCGGCGCTGAGCCAGGCGCGTAATGAATCGACATTTGCGAGTGTGCGGTTGTAAGACGAGCTAGTACTCCCCTGTAGGAGCCAACGTGTTGGCTCCTACAGGGGATGGTTATTTTTTTTGTATACCGCCAACGCTGGCAACAATTGCTGATCAATTGCCTGGCGCACTGCTGGCAAGATCGTCGCGCTGCCGGTGAGTATTTGTTCGATCATTCTGCGTAACGCCGTGGCGCGGGCTTCGGTCAGGCCGCATACCGCTTGGGTGCAGGCTTGTTCGGCGGTGGCGCCAGGGGGCATGTCGAAACCCAAGGCCCTGAGTTGGCTGAGCAGGTCTTCTTGGTCAATCAAATCCGCATGCATCATGTCGTCCACTCCTTTTATTCGGTATGGGTTGATTCTCGTTGCGCCCGTACGTGGCGGCAAGACCCTGCGAGGGCAATGGCCGGCATTCCTATGAACAGGTCGTTTTCGGTGATCCGCCGCCTTCACCTCGCAGCAAAGGCGAGACCAAAAAAAGGGCCGTTAGGCCCCCTAAATGAAATCAATATTTACCAGCTGTAGCGCAGACCTACGTTCATGCCCCACGGCTGCTCAATGTTGTTGCCCTTCATGTAGTCGAAGTCAGCATGCACTTGCAGTACATCGGTCAGTTGCGCAGCGATACCTGCGCCCAACTCGGCACGTGAACCTGACAGATCGTTAGTAAAACGATTGCCGTTAATGCTGACTTGATTGCTGCTGAGGAACTCACGCGCCGCCGCGACCTTCACGTACGGTTGTACAAAGCCGCCATCCGTCAGCGCGAATTTACGCCCCGCATGGGTACCGACCTTGGCCATTAGCGAATCGGCCTTGTTGCTGCTCGCTTGCATACCGTTGTCCAAGTCGTAGTCCTGGCCGCTGACCCACAGACCGGAGACCTGAGCGAAGGGTTCGATGAACCAGTCTTCATTGAGCTTTATGCGTTTGCCAGCTTCCACCGACACACCGATACCGTGGTTGGTGTACGTGCCTTTGGACTTCTCGCCGTCGCGCATCACTACGTCCGAAGAGTTTTGGAAGCGGTTGGCCTTGATCAGCGCATCGACGTAGAAACCATCGTCTGCCAGCCAGGTCGTGTAAGCCCCGATGTAGTAGCTGTCGACTTCGCCGGTGGTGCCTTCTTTCAAGTCGAGATCCGACTTGCTGTACCCGCCCATCAGGCCGGCCAGCCATTGCCCGTTACTGCTTGGCAACGGTGCGTCGGCGCCGAAGGAAATACCCTGCTGGACTTGCGAGTAAGAGACGCCGCCGCCGGCTGACAGTTTGTATTTGTTGCCATAGCTGCGCATCCAGCCGCCACCCTGATCGCCACCGTTGCGCAGTTCACCCATGCGACTGCGCAGGGTTGCGGACTCACCATACCAAACGGTAGGTGCCGCGCTGAACAATCCAATCACCGAGCGCGAACCGGCGGAAACTTCGCCGGTTTGCACCAATGACCAGTCGGTGCCGCCCGTGCTGTTTTCCTGCTGTTCCAGCTCATAGGCGAAGGTGCCGAAATCGACCTTGTCACCCACCAACGAAAACTGCGCATCGCCGCTGCCGGTATGCACTATTTGCTGCGGATCAGCGCCTTCCAGCGGATCTATACCTGTGTTCTGTACGCGCAATTGATGACTGCCGGTTGCGCTGCCGGTGACATCGAGAAAATCACTCTTCTGCGCCGCCAGATCGGTGCCCAAGGCAAAGGTCCCCGAGCCATTCAGCTCGCCAACGGTCAGTGTCTGGAAGCCGTCTGAAGTACCGCGCAAGTCAACGGATCCTCCGTTCAGTTCGAGCTTGCCGACCGTGGAATTCCCTTCCATCAGCCATGTCGAGGAACCATCGATATTCAACGTCGTAGCGTTGTTGATAGCGCCAGTCAGGCTGGCATTGTTCGCCAAAGACAGGTGCGCGATCGAGTCACTGGTGACCAGAACATCGCCCACCAGTTGGCTGTCATTAATAGCGACATAGCCGGTTGCCGCATTATTAACTTCAAGGGCAATACCGTTACCACCGGACAGCGTCGAACCGTTGCGGATATCGATATGAACATCTTGATTGGCAGCCGCCGATCGGGTGATGACAATGGCGCTGCCTTCCAGGCCCACAACGGACGACTGATCGACTACCAGCGACGCAGGTCTTTCAGTTGCGCCGGTTGCATCACCCCAAATGACGACACCGTTATTATCGCCCGTGACCACACTGTTCTGATTGAATGAGGCGCTGGCACCGGCCACCACTACGCCCGCGCCACCGCTGACAAAACCATTGCCCGAAGCACCCGCGTGGCCTTCAACATGCGTATTGAACAGTTCAAGGGATGCACTGTCGGTAACGTTAATGCCTCGGTCCGTCCCCGAAACGAAGCTGTTGCTGATGTGTGCGCTGGAAGCCTGCTCAAACCCCGATAGCCGAATGCCGAAACTGCTGACGTCGGGCCGGGCGGGATCAGCCTCGGCGATGATGGTGCTGTTGTTGATAACGGCACGGCTGTTGTACAGCGCGATGGCAGGTTCACCCGTGGAAGTGACCCTGCCGCCGTCCATTTCGAGTCGGGAATCGGCGGTCGCATGGATACGTCCTGTTTCGCCCCCAGCCTTCACGATCAAATGTGAGTCCTGAAGATTGAACTCATAAACGGGGTCGCCATCTCGGATGACCACATTTTGCCCCGGCGGTACATCAATGGCGGCCTCGCACACGTTGGCCGTTATCACGCCCAATACCATCACCAGTTGCCCGGCTTGCCCTTTGAACCGCTTCATTGCCACGCCCACACCTTGAATAATCGAGGGGCGCCATTTGATAGAGAAGGACTATATAAAAAGATCAGGCATTTCAGCAGTTGCTGTAGGACTTTTCCTAAAAATATGAGCGGATATACTCAAAATCACGTAGGCAGCGTTTTGCAGATAGCGGGCCCGCCAGTATCACCAGGTATATCGCACACCCAAGTTGACTCCCCAAGGCTGTTCAATGTTATTGCCGTTGCTGTAATCAATGTCAGCGTGCAATTGCAGCACATTGGATAGTTGTGCCGCGATGCCAGCCCCCACTTCGCCTCGGCTACCGGAAAGGTCATCACTGAAGGTGGTGCGATTGACGCTGACCTCATTGCTCTTGGCAAACTCATGGGCCACCGCCAGTTTCACGTAGGGCTGAACGAAACCACCGGACCTCAACGCAATCGTTCGTCCTACATGAGTTCCTACTTTGCCAAGGAACGAGTCGGCTTTGTTACTTTTGGCTTCAAGTCCGTGGTCCAGGCCGTAATTCTCGCCCGTCACCCACAAGGCCGAACCCTGCAGATAGGGCTCGACGAACCAGCCGTCCGAGAAATCGAAGTGTCTGCCGGCCTCCACCGAGCCGCCTACGCCGTAGTTGCCGTAATCGCCCTTGGCCTTGACCCCGTCGCTCATGGTGACATCAGCTTTGTTTTGGAAGCGGTTGGCCTTGATGATCGCATCGATGTAATAGCCGTCATTCGCAAGCCAAGTGGTGTAAAGCCCGAGGTAATAACTGCTGACCCGGCCATTGGAACCCAGTTGCATGTTCAGATCAGAGTTGCTGTATCCCCCTAATACGCCAAGAAGCCAATGACCGTCGGTGGATATTGGCGTATCTGCGCCGAACGATATGCCTTGCTGAACTTGGCTGTAATGCACTTGATCAGCTGCGGAAACGTTGTACTTGTTGCCATACGTGCGGGCCCAGGCGCCGCCTTGCTCGTGGCCATTGCGTAACTCACCCATGCGGCTGCGCAGCGTGCTCAACTCGCCATACCACACCGTCGGCGCGGCACTGAATACGCCGATGACAGCCCGAGCACTTGGACTGATGATCGGGTCGCCCCCGCTGTCGCCCCCATCACCCCCATCACTGCCATCACCGCCATCGCCCGTGGTCTCCTGGACCAGATACCAATCGGTGCCACGCTGCTGTAAACGGTAAACAAAAGTACCCGCATCAACTTGGCCACCCAACACAGTGAAGCTCGCTGTTCCGCTGCCGGTATGGACAACCTGCTGAGCATGATTTTCCTGGAGGGGTTCGACCCCCGTATTCTGAATGCTAAGCGAATGACTGCCACTGGCAGCGCCGGTGATGTTGACCAGATCACTTAGATGACCTGCAAGGTCGGTACCCAGCGCAAACGTGCCGCTTCCTGTCAGGCTCGATGCGGTCAAGGTTCGAAACGCACCCTTGCCGCCGCGCAAATTCACGGTCCCACCGTTCAAGGTCAGCGCCCCAACGGTCGAGTTGTTGACCATGTTGAATGTGGACGTAGTGTCAATCGAGAGGCTTTGCGCGCTGCTGACGGTGCCTGTCAAGCGGCCGCCATGGGTCAGCGTCAACGTGGCGGGCGTTTGAGCGTCTTGGACAATATCACCGGTCATCACACTGTTATCCAGACTCAGGCTGCTGATGTTGCTCATCGCGCCGGTAAACACAGAACCAGCAGCCATAGTGACTGATGCCGAAGATCCGGACGGCTCAACCACGTTCCCGGTAACCTGGCTGGCATTCATGTTCAGGCTGCTGATATTGCTCATGGTCCCGGTCAGCGTTGCGCCATTGCGCATCAAGACATCTGCGGTAGCGCCGGCCAACACCTGCACATCACCCACCAGTTGACTGTTATCAACGGTAAGTTGTGCCGCGGTCACCGAACCAACCGCTGATGTTGCAAGCCCAACTTCAAGCAGCACTCCATTCCCCGCCCTCATCGTGGAGCCGTTGAGCACTTCAATATTGGCACGCATCGGCGGGATGCCAATATTGCCTACAAGAATGGCACTGCCCGTACCGGATGTAAGGCTGGAACCATCGAGAACCAACGTTGGCGTCGCAGTTAAGGTTCTGTTGGAAAATAAGCCAGCCCCATGATTACTGCCCGTTGCCTGACTGCCCTGAAGGATGACTTCCCCCCCCACCAGCGAGATGCCAAGGCCGTCACCGGCAATTGATGCGCCTACAGCACCAGTGCCCGTGATTTGTGAATTAATCACCGTGGCGATACTTCCTCCCGAGACATTCAGGCCACGCCCGGCCGCAGAAATAATGCTGTTGGTGACCGTTGCGGTAGAACCCGGAACCGTGTCATCTGCTCCGCGCACAACGGACAGGCCGGTATTGCGGGTGGAAACAAGGGTCGAGTCAGTGATCGCTCCAATGCTGTTGGTTAACACCAGTGCGCTCAGTGAAGTGGCAGAAACAGTTGCACCATTGAGAACCACCGTTGACCCGGCTGTGGTGACGATGTCCAGTGTTTGCCCGCCTGGGGCTACCGTCAAACTGGCTGCGGTTAACGACCATTGTTGCGCCGGTTCCCCGTTATTCACGGTAACGGATCCACCTGGGGGCACATTGAGCCCCCACGCTTGCCCGCTTACAGTAATAACCGTTATGGCGACGATCCATTGGCCGCAGAACTGAAGATTGTAGCGATCGCTGATGTCCATTAATCCTCCCTGATCGTTAAGCAGTCAATGCCCAATGGCATGCTGCTGATCTCGTTTCCTACGTAGATCGAAATTGCGGCGCTACTCCCAAAAGCAATAACAACTTAGTAGTCCTATGGGTTTTATTCGTCAACAACTTGGTCGTCGTCTTGTTGATTTGGCTAGAGCTATTCGCAACAAATGCAATTGCTAAATAATATATGCAATAACATCAGGGGGTTAGTTGATTTTTATGATTGCTGGTCGCCCAACCTGTCATTTATGACAGGTTACAGCGCTTAGTCTTTATGAATAACCTGAGCGTGCCTTCTGACATGGAGTCACGCAAATGGCACATTCTCACTCACGCAAAAAAATTAAAACTCGCGCTAACCTCCCGAGCCTGGAAGTCCCTGCTGCTTTGGAGGACGGACGGATTCCCCTCGATCGTTATGAAGAGGATCTTTTAGTGCGGATACCTCATTTCGCGGAAATGAAAGAGTCCGACATACTTAACCTTTATGACGGTGTCACCTCGCTGATCATGACCTATACCCTTAAAAAAGGAGAGGCTGAAGACCCTGATTTCAATGCGGAATTATTTATTCCTAAAGGGCGTTTTCCACCTGCCGGAGGCTTCACTGAATTAAGTCTGGATTATGAAATTATAGATCCTGTGACGGAAGACGGCGAACGCTCAGGGAAAACAGTGACCGTTGTATTCGACAGAGAATCCCCAGGTGGCACTTCGTTGACCGCGCTTTCTTTCACCGAAGAGCAAAAAGAAGGTATCACCGAAGAGGACTTGGTCGATGGCTACTTGCCGGTGACGGCCTATGCCTGGTACGGAATGGAAAAGGGTGATTTTATCACGCCTTGGCTAAGCGAACTCCCCGCCTCTGCTGACTCACAAGAGCTGTACCTGATTAAAAATGCAGAAATAGAAATAAGTACGGCCGGAACAAGGACGTCGCTAGGATTTCCTAAAGGTAGTTTCACGGCAGCCGCCGATTACTATTTTGGGTATCAAGTACGCGACAAGTTGGGTAACACTTCAGTGATCTCTAGCACGGTAAAAATTGCGGTTAACGTGGGTTAATTAATTAAACACTACTCATCAAGCAGGGTGTAATCATGACCATTATTCAAGCGTATGCGGGTGTAAAAAAAACTGCAGTCACTCTTGCGCCGTCCGCATTGCCCGCGCTCACGGTGCCGGCTGCTGATTCCCTGAGGGGGACTATTCCAATTGCATTGCTGACAGCCGATGTCGTTGTGAAAGTACCAAAATCCCCAGAGATGAAAAATACCGACTCTATTCAGCTTCTTAGGGATGGCGTCGCTTATGGCGCTCCTGTTGACTTGTCCTTGGTTGATCTTACCGATCCGTCACTTACTGAATTTGATCTTCTGATCAAAGTAGCGGATTTTCCGGCAAACGGAACGGACACGCGGGTTGTACTGAATTACCAAATTTACGACACCGCTTCCGAAGACGGTCAAACTACGTTATTGCCACTCACGGTCCGGTTTGACCGGCTCGCGCCAGGCGGTGATCAGTTACCACCCTTGCTATTTACCGAGGCCCAGCTTTCAGGTATTACCGTTAGCGACTTGGTGGACGGGCTTCTAAATATTGTCGTAGACCCCTTTTTCGACAGCGAAGCGGACGACCTTGTAGAACTGTGGCTGGGAACCAGCCCCACAACAGGTTCTTTTCTTTCGCCAACGTTCATGGTGACAGATCCTAAACGTCAACTGCCTGTCACCATTACCGAGGCCGATCTGAAAGCCACGGCCGATGGTAAAAAATATTTTAGCTATCGGGTAACCGACTGGGCTGGAAATGTCCGGAGTAATCCGGAATCTACCGCCATTGACGTATTCCTCAATCTGCCGGAATTACTTGCACCACTGGTGCCTGAAAACGATGACGGTCTGATTACCTACAACGATGCCGTGGCCGATGTCGGGGTGGTCATTCCGCACTACGACGGTGCCGTGGCAGGTGATTTTATTTACGTCATTTGGGGTGGCCGGACCATCAGTCCCTTCTCCGTGTCCGACCCAGTTCCACCTGCCCCCGATCCGATCGCGACCATTGCCGTACCCTACGACGTCGTAGCGGAAGTCGGAAACGGTCGGGATATCAAGGTCAGCTACTGGCTGCAGAGAACCGGTTCGCCTCGTGTCGACTCCCTTGTAGCCTTGGTCAATGTCGACTTGCGTACACCTGGCGGACCAAACCCAGACCCAGACCCAACGACGCCTGAGCATGAGAACATCAAACCCCCCAGCATCCAATGTGGGACCAGCCCGGTTAACACGATAAATCCCGGGAATTATGGGCAGAATGCAACCGCAACCATTCCCCGTGTAGGGGAAGACTTAAACGTCATCTGGACTATTGGCGATGTCATTCAATTGTACTGGGGCACAGTGTCTTTGCCTGAGATGCCATTTGTCACGGTCACCGCGCCGAACGAAGGGAGCAATATATTGATACCGGTACCTTTTGTTGCAGTTATCGGGGCCATAGGTGTCGGTGATATCAATGTCTATTTCACCGTCACAAGAAAGCTGGATGCTACTAACACCGTGACCGTTAAATCTAAAGTTCAGGTAGTCACGGTTGCGTCGAGTGCTGAACTTCCCGGTGATGGCGCTCCGCTAGCACGGGGTATTTTTCCGGAAGCAAACGCCAGCAATATTATTACCCGGGCCGCCGGCCTAAACGGCACGACTTTCCGTATTACCTTGTCGGGGGTAAGCAATATAGACATCGGTAGGTCGCCCGTCCTAAGTTATAACTTTGTGGGCGTCAGCAGCGTGGACGCAACAGATCCAGCTGCCCCGCCCATTGAAGCGTCGAGATTGAAGTCGGATGACGTGCCCATTACTCAGGCGATGCTGGCGGCCGGTTATTACGAGGTTGCGCTGCCGTACTCGTTGATCTACTTGATTTGCCGGAACGGTGCGATTCTCGACTACAGCATCAGCAATGATCGCGGCAGAACTAACGGGCTCCAGAAGTTTGTCCGGTTTGCCATGAACGAGGCCGGAGGCAGTTGTTCGATCCCCTTACTTTAGGGCTATAGCAGGGGGATGGCTTATTTCGGCTAAGCGGTAGAAATGAGTCCTCCTCCTCTGCTACTTCAGAACATGAAGCGTTAGACGATTAACGCATCCTCAAGGACGAACCACCATGAGTGCATTAACCGCAGCACAAGAAAAAACCACCGACGCGTTCGCTTCGGCAACCAAGGACTCCTCGTTGATGGCCCTCAACAGCCTCGCGCCCACGCAAAATGCTGATTACCCCAAACCGCATGTGCAAGAAGCCCCTTCGGATTCCCTGGACCCGCTTTTGGGTAACCCTTCCGGGGTGAATGTCGAGGTGGTTTATCCATCAATGACGTCGTCCGACTTCATTGGCTTGTCCTTCAATGGCAACGACACTTTCGAGGTAAAAAATGGCAGCCTGTTTGGAAAGGTAACGTTTCTGGTCCCCGTCGCCGATGTCACCCTCGCGGTGGGCAAAACCATTCAGGTCATCTATGCCGTGGTCCGTCCGGATGGGGTGATCCTGTCCGAGATTCTGAACCTGATCGTGCAACCGATCGCGGCAGACAAACTGCCCACCCCGCAGATCACTCAGGCCTCGGAGGGCGTGCTGGACTTGACGACGTTTGACGGGGATGCCGATGTGACGGTTGAGGCCTGGCCGTTGATTGCGGTGGGGCAAACGGTTTGGTTGACGGTTACAGGGCCGGGTGGGGTACCGATTTGGAAGTTGTTGGAGGGGTATGCGATTACGGCAGCGGATGTGACTAATGGGATTGGTCGGGTTATTGCGCGAGGGGAGTTGGATAGGCTTGAGGAAGGAGGGGAGTTGAGGGTGGTTTTTAAGGTTGGGTTTGAGTGGGGGAGTGATGAGTCGATAGCTGTTGGATTTCCGATTTCAATTTTTAATATAAGTCTGAACTGGCGTATAGAAATCGAAAATTTCGAAACTGCAATTCACAATGAAACTATCCCGGCCGGAGGCGTTAGGCAATTCCCGGCACTAACTATTTTAGCCAGAACCGAAGTTAAAATCGTAAATGCGGGCTATAGCCCTTGGGCAACAAATTATATGGTTTGGATGCTTGGCGGCACAGTAGAGTTCAGACTTGCAACACCCGCCGAGCGCGTGGTTTTTGGAATCTACTCTGATTCAGTCGGTACGATAACAATCAATTATCTTGATGTGCAGGGACTGTCGTTGTCTGTGTACCAGTTTGGTGGCGTGCTTGGTAAATGGGTCGAGTATACTTGTGATTCTGGCAAGAAAATATACACTATATCTGTAATTTATAGCCGCGGTGATCGCGGTGCAATAGTCATGGATGATTTTTCCATAGCGCACCGACCCGCGCCATGAGTCAATGGGACTGATTCATCAGCGAAAGAATAAGGCAGTTTGATTTATTCATATGATTGGTTGCGGAAGTTGGGGTCAAGTTTTCAGTAGCGCGTTGAAACTAAATCAAACCCTTCCCGCTTCGTCAGAGCGTAACGTTCTGACAGTCTATCTAAAGTTAAACATTAAGGACGGCAACCATGAACATCGACGATCTCGGCCCTCTGGTCTTCAGTGACTTCAACGACTCCGACGAAAACCCCCGCCGCGGCCTGGGGTATCACCAACTCTATGACCCCAGCAAGAGAATCGGACTGACCGCCAAACTCCCTGACGTCACGCGCGTGGGCGACACCATCACGCTGTACTGGAATAACAACGACGTGCAGCAGTACAACCTCGATCAGCCGACCATCGACCAGGGCTGGCTGAGTTTCAGCGTGGGCACTGTCCTTGTTCAGGACCCCGGCGCCGAAGTGTATTACACACTGTTTGACAACCAGGCCGGGGACTTGCAGACATCGCCCACGCGCACCGTCGCGGTCAGCCGCCTATCGCCGGGGGATTTGGACCCCGATACCTCGACCGCCATCAACGAAAATCTGGTGGCCTGCACGGTCAGCCCTGATCCGGTAAATAACCCAGCTGCCGCTGTCATCGTCACCGTGCCTGCATGGGCTTATCAAGAAGTAGGCGATGAACTGACTGTGATGTGGAACAACCTGCGCGTGATCCATCCGGCGCTGACAACGTTAGGGCCGCAAAACGTCGTGGTCCCCCCAGAGACGCTCGAAGCGGGCGGCAGCAGTGACATGCTGCTGGTCAATTATGAAGTCCGCGACATTGTGGATAACTACTCGTTGGTGTCACCGTCAACTTATGTGCGGGTTGAGATTGATCCAGATGCGTTGGCTTCCCCTCGGGTTAATGAGGCCGACCGCGTTACGTTGATCCTCAATCTGGAAGCGCTCGGCGATGCTGATGCGCATGTGGCGATTCCTTCTTACACCGGCAACGGAAAAGCCTACACCGTCACCCTCGACTGGGTAGGCAAAACACCGACCGCCGACATCAGCCTGACCCTTGCACCAGTGACAGTCGACGATCCCGGCTTCGATCACGCGACCTTCACCATCCCCAACGCCCACCTGAAACTCATCGCGGGCGGCTCTGCGGTGGTGCGTTACAGCCTCAGCCAAACAGGCGCTACGCCAGATAAACAATCAAAAACCACCACCATCACCCTCACTGGCTTGCCAGTTCAGCTCGCCCTGGCCGTCGTCAAAGAAGCTGGCGGCACCACCACCATCGACCTCGCCCTGATCATCGGCGACAGCGCAACGGTAACTATCGCCGCCTATTCCGGCCAAAGCGTCGGCGACAAAATCGTCGTCAACTGGAAGGGCACCAGCGCTTTAGGCGACCCGGTCAACTACAGCAGCAGTACCGTCATCGTAGTGGGAGGCGAACTGAAAGAAATCACCTTCAACGTCCCGAGGGCCTACGCCGATCAACTGGCAGGCGGCGCGCTGGAGTTGAGTTACCAAGTGGTGTTCAGCGCGACGGGCAGCACACAGAACTCGCCGATTGCAGGGTATACGGTCATCGGAACGCCCCTCCAATTGGCACCGCCTGCGGTGGATGAGGCCAATGGCGCGCTCATTGATCCCGGCACAGTGACCTTGGCGGCGACAGTACGTATCAAGCCTTACAACGGCAAGGATTTTGGCGACATCATTTACCTGCGCTGGGAGGGCAGAACTCAGACCGGAACCTCGCTCGTTCACACCGATGAGTACAGCGTAGGGCAAAATGAGAGCAACACAGACGTCACCTTCCTCGTTGATAAAAGCCATCTTGACCTACTGATCAATGGCACGCTGGCCGTGAGCTATCGCGTGCTGTCAGCGACAACTGAAAACACCCAGCCCTCAAGTGCGGCCACCTACACGGTAGGCACCAGTATCCTGCTGCTTATGCCAGCGGTGGATAACGCACCAGGCGATGTTTTCGACCCCGCTAAGTACCCACAGGGCACATCTGTACATGTAGACGGTCAGGCCATTTCATTGAAGCGACTGGACACCGTCACGATTTACTGGACAGGTGCCACCGCAGACGGCACAGCCTCGCGGGATTTCAGAGCCGCCACCGACAACCAAATGCTCACATGGCCCATAACGACTGCATTGATTGGCTTTAGCCGAGACGCAAGTGTCGATGTGTTTTACGAGGTGCTTCGCAGCGCAGGCGGCCAGTCCAAATCGTTCACCAGAACATTAAGCATTCTGGGCGATGCGGTTCCTGGCGAGATTACCGACGACTTTTCGATCCATACCGGGGACTTGATAACCGTCGGAGGGTCGGTCACTACGCCCCACATGACCATTCGGTTTTTATCCGGGACAGGGCAGGCGGGTTTTGCTCCCGGCTACATACTGCCTCCAGAGGCCGCCGACTATTTCGTCGGCACAGTG
Organism: Pseudomonas sp. GG8; assembly: GCF_052976945.1. Taxonomy (NCBI): domain Bacteria; kingdom Pseudomonadati; phylum Pseudomonadota; class Gammaproteobacteria; order Pseudomonadales; family Pseudomonadaceae; genus Pseudomonas; species Pseudomonas sp. GG8. The sequence goes on along the minus strand of NZ_JBRIIP010000001.1, from coordinate 4,663,540 downwards.
CTACAACTCGGTTATGCCGCCTCAGGCAACCAAACCCTTGAACTTGAACTGAATGTCGAATGCCGCGTAGTGAACTGCGATGTCCACGGCGTAGAGACCGGTAGCACGGCCATTCGGTATCTGGATGCCAATAAACTAGAGCTTCATGCAGAGGTGCTGCCCAAAGCCAGCAATCAACATTTGCACTATGAAAGCCTTGGCAAGCCTATTCGTTACATAGAAATCGTGAATCAAAACAAAGACTGGACGCTGTGGGATAACTTTGTAATGCAAGTCTGATCGCCCATTGGGGACGGATCGATTTTCGGTGCAAGTCCGAAACTGAATCATTCCCCTAACTCGGAGCAGGCCATGTCATGCGCGTGCCTGCCAGCTTCACCCACATCAAGGAAGAACGCCATGAGTGTATTAACTGCGGCACAGGAAATAGAAATCTCCGACGCGTTTGCCTCGGCAACCAAGAGCGCGTTGTCGACGGTCCTCAACAGCCTCGCGCCCACGCAAAATGCTGATTACCCCAAACCGCATGTGCAAGAAGCCCCTTCGGATTCCCTGGACCCGCTTTTGGGTAACCCTTCCGGGGTGAATGTCGAGGTGGTTTATCCATCAATGACGTCGTCCGACTTCATTGGCTTGTCCTTCAATGGCAACGACACTTTCGAGGTAAAAAATGGCAGCCTGTTTGGAAAGGTAACGTTTCTGGTCCCCGTCGCCGATGTGACTCTCGCGGTGGGCAAAACCATTCAGGTCATCTATGCCGTGGTCCGTCCGGATGGGGTGATCCTGTCCGAGATTCTGAACCTGATCGTGCAACCGATCGCGGCAGACAAACTGCCCACCCCGCAGATCACTCAGGCCTCGGAGGACGTACTGGATTTGACAACGTTTGACGGGGATGCCGATGTGACGGTTGAGGCCTGGCCGTTGATTGCGGTGGGGCAGACGGTTTGGTTGACGGTGAGTGGGCCGGGTGGGGTGCCGACTATGGAGCTGCTGGATGCTTATGTGATGACGACGGCGGATGTGAGTAAGGGGGTTAGGGGGACTATTGCGCGGGCGGAGTTGGAGAAATTGGAGGATGGGAGAGAGTTGGAGGTAAGGTGCAAGGTTGGGTTTGAGGGCGGGAGTGATGAGGCAGAGGCAGTTGAACTTCCGACTGCCGCATTCAAGTTAGCTCTGATTAGCTTCGAAGGTTTCGAGACGGCAAAGGAAGAAAACTTTCCTCCAGAACAGCTAGAAAACTTCCGAGCATTCAGTATTTCAGCAGCCCAAAGCTGGAGGATTAAATCCAATTATGAATATCCGCCGTATATGACGGGTTTAATGGCGCATTTTAATCTCGGTCGGATAACCATTACACTAAAATCCCCCGCAAAAAGCATCAGATTTGCAGCTCAATATCAATCAGGGGATGCCACTATTACATACAAAGATGAGCAAGAACTTACAATCACCACTCAGCTAGAACCCGCAGTAATTACCTATCCGGCCTCAAAATGGATAGCGTATTTCACTGCCACAAGGAAAATAAAGTCCATAATAATAGATCGCCCAACAATTGCTGGGTTCTCCGGGATCGTGCTAGATAACTTTACGTTCACGTATATATGAGCTGCGGGGCAGATAAAAGTTTAAGAAAGGGGGGGCAGGCCGATTTTCGGTGAAGTGTTGAAAATAAATCAGTCTCTACCCGCCCGTCAGAGCATGAAGTCCTGGCGGGAAACCCAGAAGCATTAAACATCAAGGACGAACACCATGAGCGCATTAACCGAAGCACAAAAAAAAGCCTGCGACGCGTTCGCCTCAGCAACCAAGAGCGCGTTGTCGACGGTCCTCAACAGCCTCGCGCCCACGCAAAATGCTGATTACCCCAAACCGCATGTGCAAGAAGCCCCTTCGGATTCCCTGGACCCGCTTTTGGGTAACCCTTCCGGGGTGCTTGTCGAGGTGGTTTATCCATCAATGAGGTTGTCCGACTTCATTGGCTTGTCCTTCAATGGCAACGACACTTTCGAGGTAAAAAATGGCAGCCTGTTTGGAAAGGTGACGTTCCTGGTTCCCGTTGCCGATGTGACTCTCGCGGTGGGCAAAACCATTCAGGTCATCTATGCCGTGGTCCGTCCGGATGGGGTGATCCTGTCCGAGATTCTGAACCTGATCGTGCAACCGATCGCGGCAGACAAACTGCCCACCCCGCAGATCACTCAGGCCTCGGAGGACGTACTGGATTTGACAACGTTTGGCGGGGATGCCGATGTGACGGTTGAGGCCTGGCCGTTGATTGCGGTGGGGCAGACGGTTTGGTTGACGGTGAGTGGGCCGAGTGGGGGGCCGACTATGGAGTTGCTGAAGGCTTATGTGGTAACGGCGGCGGATGTGAGTAAGGGGGTTAGGGGGACTATTGCGCGGGCGGAGTTGGAGAAGTTTACGGTTGGGAGTGAGTTGAGGGTTTGGGTTACGGTTGGGTTCGATAGGGGCGGTGATGAGGGAGAGGCGATTAAATTTCCAAACCCCGTATATACAATTGAAGATTTTATATTGTTCGAAGCTTTTAATGCTGCAAATCAAGATCTACTCGTAGGGCAATCAATAGGTTTTCCGACAATGGTGCTCACAGCAAGGGCGGGAAATGTTTTTATTAGAGATGCTGGATTTTTTACTCTGCCCCCGTGGATAACGGGTTCGGCAATAACGCTGGGTAGCCCCTCCAGCGTGCTGTTAACCCTTAACAAGCCGGCAAGGAAAGTTAGGTTCGGCGCCTTCAAAAGTTTGATATATACAGTTTCATATTTCGATGAGGGCGGAAGTTTAATATGGTCCCATGTTTCGCAGCAACTCGAATCTAGAATATGGTTTGAATACGCCAGTAGCCCGGATAGAAAAATAAAATCTATTTCGGTGGTTACAGGTGATAATTCCAGCACGTTTATAGATAATTTCTCTATGACCCAATAGTAGAGTGAAAATAGGGGGCTGATTGTTGTACATAAACCAGCCCTTTCACTAATCGCCGGGCTCAAACCATAAAGTACTGGGCGGCTCAATCTGGAAATTAAACATCAAGGACGAACACCATGAGCGCATTAACCGAAGCACAAAAAAAAGCCTGCAACGCGTTTGCCTCGGCAACCAAGAGCGCGTTGTCGACGGTCCTCAACAGCCTCGCGCCCACGCAAAATGCTGATTACCCCAAACCGCATGTGCAAGAAGCCCCTTCGGATTCCCTGGACCCGCTTTTGGGTAACCCTTCCGGGGTGAATGTCGAGGTGGTTTATCCATCAATGACGTCGTCCGACTTCATTGGCTTGTCCTTCAATGGCAACGACACTTTCGAGGTAAAAAATGGCAGCCTGTTTGGAAAGGTAACGTTTCTGGTCCCCGTCGCCGATGTGACTCTCGCGGTGGGCAAAACCATTCAGGTCATCTATGCCGTGGTCCGTCCGGATGGGGTGATCCTGTCCGAGATTCTGAACCTGATCGTGCAACCGATCGCGGCAGACAAACTGCCCACCCCGCAGATCACTCAGGTCTCGGAGGACGTACTGGATTTGACAACGTTTGACGGGGGAGGCGATGTAACCGTTGAGGCCTGGCCGTTGATAGCGGTAGGGCAGACGGTATGGCTGACACTCATTGGTACGATGGTGGATGGCTCCAGGTTCCAACTAAATCTGCTGGATGGATATATTATTGGTCAACAAGAGATCTTGAATGGCATTGCGCTGAATATCCCTCAGGTTGACTTGGAGCGATTGAAAGACTCCAGTGAGCTTACCCTGACTATTGAAGTTGGATTTGGCAAATCTCCCTCGCAGCATGATGCAATGTCTTTCCCTGTGCTTCGATTGAAGGTAAGTGCGCAGTTAGAGACGTTTGAGTTCATTCCTGTACAAAGTACGTCCCTTGGGGGGAGTATTGACACCCCTTTCCTGGAGATCGCACTCGTCTCGGGGAGCACCAGCGCAATTGTGAGCGTTGTTTGCTATCCCCCTGCGGCACCTCGGGACATTTGGTATCTCCATTACAACGACAATGAAAGCCCTCCTGCGGTATTTGCGATGGAACTCAGATTGAAGTCAACGTACGCGAAAGTTAGTTTTCGGTGGTACGGACAAGCGAGCCTCTTCGAAGCGTACGATAAAAATCGAATACTATTATCTAGTCAGCGACACCCAAGCGTAGGCCCCAAACCGATAGATATTTCTTTCTCAAATGTTGGGCTGAACGTTATCAAAATATTTCCGGACCATACCGGCGGAAGTATTATAGAAATAATAAAACTAACTAGATAATAACGACACCTTGACCGGTGACCTGCAGGAGTCACCCAAACGCACCATTTCGGGCAGCGATAATCGCCGAGCAATTTGGACCCTTCCAGCACAGCTGCTAAACTCCGCTCCCTTCCAGGAGCCGCCATGAATTACCGTCACGCCTTCCACGCAGGCAACCATGCCGACGTGTTCAAACACCTGATCCTGACTCGCTTGATCGCCCTGATGGCGCGCAAGGAGCAGCCGTTCGCCTACATCGACAGTCACGCCGGGATTGGTCTGTATGACCTCAAGGGCGATCAGGCCACCCGCACGGGCGAATGGCTCGAGGGCATTGCGCGCTTGTGGGACGCGCCGGACCTGCCTGCGCTGGCGGCCGATTACCTGCAAGTGCTGCACGACATGAACCCCGACGGCGAGCTGCGTTATTACCCAGGTTCTCCGGAAATTGCCCGTCGCCTGACCCGCGAGCGTGAGCGCATTCTGCTCAATGAGAAGCACCCCGAAGACGGGCGACTGCTTAAAGAGAACATGAAGGGTGATCGCCGCGTTGCGGTGCATTTGGGTGAGGGTTGGCACGTGCCGCGTGCGCTGCTGCCAGTGGCGGAAAAACGTGGGCTGTTGCTGATCGACCCGCCGTTCGAACAACTCGACGAAATGAAGCGCTGCGCCGTGGCCCTGAAAGAAGCCATCGGCCGCATGCGTCAGACCGTGACCGCGATCTGGTACCCGATCAAGGATCAGCGTCTGTTGAAACGCTTCTATCAAGACCTGGCCGAAACCGGTGCGCCGAAGTTGTTGCGAGTAGAATTATTCGTGCACCCGCTGGACACCCCGCAAAGCTTGAATGGCTCTGGCCTGGCCATCGCTAACCCGCCTTGGGGTCTGGAAGAGGAGCTGCGCGAGCTGATGCCATGGCTGGCCAAGACCTTGGGGCAAACCCAAGGTGATTGGCGCATGGATTGGTTGATCGCGGAGTAAGTTGGGTGCCAGATTAATCTTCGGTGATTGATCTGGCCTCTTCGCAGGCAAGCCTGCTCCCACAGGATGAACTGCGCCCACAGTTAGCTAGACACTTGACTCAAGCCGGCAAACAAACCCCCGTCCCGCCCAGTCCGCAATACCCAGCCGGGTTCTTCGCCAGGTATTGCTGGTGGTACGCCTCAGCGTAGTAGAAGGTCGGTGCTTCTTCGATTTTAGTTGTGATCTGGCCCAGGCCAGCTTTGTTCAGTTCGGCCTGGAATGCTTCCTTGCTCGCTTGGGCCGCTTTGAGTTGGGCTTCGTTGGTGCAATAGATAACTGAGCGATATTGCGTGCCGATGTCGCCGCCCTGGCGCATGCCCTGAGTCGGGTTGTGCGCTTCCCAGAACACTTTCAACAGCGCGTCATAGGTGGTGTGTTCGGTGTCGTAGACTACCAGAACGACTTCGCTGTGGCCGGTCAGGCCCGAGCAGACTTCTTCGTAGGTCGGGTTGGGCGTCATGCCTCCGGCGTAACCGACTGCCGTGCTGTACACGCCCGGTTGCTGCCATAGACGGCGTTCAGCACCCCAGAAACAGCCCATCCCAAAAATCGCAAAATCCACGGTGCCAGGAAACGGGCCGAGCAACGGGTTGCCGTTGACGAAATGCTTTTCCGGCACGGTCATGTGCGTTTCACGGCCTGGCAGTGCCTGCGAGGCGGTAGGCAGTTCATTTTTGTTCACGAGTATCTCCGAGCGCAAAACCATGAGCCATATCCTCTGAGTAGATCGAGACAACGGATAAGCATTGTCAGTCAGGGCTTCTGATTAATAGAGGGTGAGTGACGATAGACCGACAGTTTGCCCGACTGTTCAGGGTCGAGGGAAGGGGCGGGACACGCGTAGGGAGAGGCGCGCTGATGTCAGACCAGAGGGCCGCGAGGGTAACGTCGGAGCTTGTCGATCAGCTCCAGCCCTGGAATCGGCCGGTCAAACAGATAGCCTTGACCGACGTCGCATCGATGGCGACGCAGGAACGCCAGTTGTTCGGCGGTTTCGACACCTTCGGCCACGACCGTGAGTTTAAGGTTGTGGGCCATGGCGATCACCGCTGAGGTGATTTCCATGTCGTCCTGATTATCCGGAATGTCGCGGATGAAGCTGCGATCGATCTTGATGACGTCAATCGGGAATTTTTTCAGGTAGCTGAGGGAAGAGTAACCGGTGCCGAAGTCATCCATGGCCAGGGTCAGCCCGAGACTTTTCAGGGAATCGAGTTGTTGTCGGGTGTCCTCGGTCGCTTCCAGCAGCAAACCTTCGGTGAGTTCAAGCTCCAGCAAGGGGGCTGGCAGACGTTCTTCCTTGAGGATGCTGGCAATCGAAGACACCAGGTCCGGGTCGGAAAACTGCTTGGGTGACAGGTTGATCGCAACGTGCAAGAGCCCCAGCCCGGCGGCGGTCAGTTGTTTGCTCATGCGGCACGCTTCACGCGCGACCCATTTACCAATGGGGATGATCAGGCCGGTTTCTTCTGCAACGCTGATGAACTGGTCCGGGCGAATCATGCCTTTTTCCGGGTGATTCCAGCGCAACAGCGCTTCCATCCCCAGCAACCTTCCGCTGCGCAGGCACAGCTTGGGTTGGTAGAACACTTCCAGCTCGTTTTGGGTCAAGGCGCGTCGTAGATTGTTCTCGACGAACAGCTTATAGCTGGCCTCGGCGTTGAGGGCCTCTGTGAACACTTGCACCTGATGTTTGCCGTTGGCCTTGGCTTTGTGCAGAGCCAAGCCGGCGTTCTTCATCAGGGTTTGCGGATCGCGGCCGTGCAGTGGCGCGCAGGCGAGGCCCACGGAGCCGGTGACGCTGATCAACTGGTTGTCGACGAACATCGGTTTATCCAGGGTCTTGAGTACCTGGATGGCGATCTGCTGGCCGGCGTCGAGGTCGGTGTCATCCAACAGCACGGCAAACTCGTTACTGGCAAATCGCGCCAGACTGCTGCTGGGGCTCAGGCTGTTCCGCAGGCGCCGGGCAAGGCTGATCAGCAGTTTGTCGCCAGTCTGATGGCCAAGGCTGTCGTTGATGCGTTTGAAGTTGTCGATGTCCACCAGCAACAGGCTGATGGGCGTGTCGCTGTCACGGGCAAAGCGCTCATCAAGGTTGCGAATGAACGCCGGCCGGTTGCCCAGGCTGGTGAGGTTGTCGGTGTAGGCCAGGCGTTCGATGCGCTGTTGTGCGAGCTTGGTCTGGGTGATGTCTTCGTAAATGCCGATGTAATGAGTCAACTCACGATTGTCGCCATACACCTTGGAGATCGAAAGCTGACCCCAATAGGGTTCCAGATTTTTGCGACGGCTCTTGAACTCGCCTTGCCAGCTGTTGCTTTTGGCGAGGCTGGAGTTGGCGTCGAGCAGCAATTCGTTGAGGTTTTCCAGCGCTGTCAGATCTGACAGCCGGTGGCCGTGGACCTCTTCGGTGGTGTATTGGGTGATCGCGGTGAAGCTCGGGTTGACGTATTCAACCACCCCGTCGCAATTGACCAGCAAGAAGGCGTTGGCGCTTTGTTCCACGGCGCGCTGGAACAAATGCAAGGCGCTGGTGGCGGTGCGTCGGTTGTGGTTGTTGAGAACCTGCGCGAATTGATCGGCCAACTCGCCGGCAAAGGTTATTTCATCGGCCTGCCAGGCGCGCGGGGTGCCGGTCTGTTCCAGGCACAGCACACCGACGACATTGCCATCGACACGGATACTGGCATCGAGCATCGCATTGATGTCCCGAGGCTTCAGGCTTTCGGCCATCTCGCGGGTGCGCGGGTCTAGTGATACGTCATTGGCATCAATGGCGCGGCCGGTGTGCAGGGCACCGAGGTAGCTCGGGAACAGGCTGGCGTCGATGGGTTGTGGCAGCAGGCAGTCGCCAGTGTCGCGATTGAACGCGGCAATCGGCTCCAGGCGCTGGTCGTTGAGGTTCCAGATGCTGGCGCAGGCGATGTCGTAGATTTCACAGGCGCTTTGAGTGATCAGCTGGGCCGCTTCCTGCACTGAGTTTTGGCTGCTGTAGCGATGACGGGCCAGGCGCAGGATCAGGCTTTGCTGAGCGCGAACACGCTCCAGATGCAGCAGTTGCTCATGCTGGGCACGCTGGTTGAGCTCAAGGGCAATTTGCAGGCGGTTGTTCTGGTTTTCCAGATCCGGGTCTGATGCAGGGCCGCTGTCACCGAGCAGGCCTTGGACCACGATGATGTAGCCGCGTAGCAGGTGGCGGTTATGCTGCTTAAAGCCCTCACCCATCTCCAGCAGGCTGATCGGGCCAACGGCAGTGTGCAGCGTATAGCGGATCAGATAGAACGGGCTGTTGGCCAATTGCAGCTGGATGTCGTCATGCATCTGATAGCGCGCTTCGGGCTCCATCAGGCTGGCATAAGGCGAGCCAACGAGGGAGCAAAGGTCTACCGCGGGCAGGCCAAACTGCTTTTCGCAATTGGGATCGAGGTACAGCAGCGCCCAGCTAGCGTCATTCAGCCGTTCGAAACGCAACATACCGAGCCGCGAGGGCACCGGTAATTGCGTGACTACCTCGACCGCGGTTCGACCGACGGCATCGGGTTGGCTTTTCATTAACAAACTCGCTTCCAGAATGCTGATCGCGCCCGGGCTTGCGCCCTCTTTTTTGTCGCGTGCGCCAAGGTTGCATCATGCAGCTCAGGCTGACAAGGGAGGGCAGTGGCTTAGTGCTATAAATCGTACCGATTGGCGTATTGATCTGCAGTATTTCCCGGGACTTTCGGGGTGTGCCTGGCTTGGGGCTTCGCATGCAAGCCCTTACCCACAAGCTCTGCGCTGGATTGTGGGTACCGGCTGGCCTGCAAAGAGGATAGACGCGGTCTGTTAGTCCAATGTAATGACGACAGGCTGTTTTTCCAGGGTTTGGCCATTTTTGCCAAAGAATTGCACCTGAACTTCTTTTTCATTCGCGCTCACATAGGCAAAGTTGTCTTCGCTGTGAACGTTGCTGATGAGTTGGCTGTTGTAAGCACCGTCGTTCACGATGCTCACCAGCCCATTCAGTATGAAGTCCGATTCATAGGAGTAAGCATACGTCGCCAACAGCGGGATTTTGTACAGCGGCGAAGACACGATGGTGTGCACGCTAAAGTCGGGGTCGGCCGAATGGGTCAGTTTACTGATCAGCGAACAATGAACGTCGCCGGAAACGAATACGACGTTCTGGATTTTATTGAAGCGAATGTAGTCGAGGATCTGGTTGCGTTGTTCCGGGAACGACTTCCAGCTGTCGCCATGGTCTGACTGGAGGTCCGGGTAAAACATGACCGGCGTAACCACGAACTTGACTCGCGCCTCACTGGTTTTCAAGCTGTCGAGCAGGGCGGCCATTTGCACCGTGCCAATCATTTCGGGTGGTGTGGTGTGCAATTTGCGCTCGGTTCGGACGTCCATGACAAACCAGTCTGATACGCCGTTGGTGACGGTGTACCAAAACTTCTTCGGGATGACCGCGCCGGAAATGTCTCCGCTCTCCCTGGCGTCGTACAGGGGGCTGTGGCTGCACTGGTAGATGCTGTACGCCTTGATGGCTGCAGGGTAGAGCGTTTCTATGTCCTGAGGGGTGGCCTTGGCGGGCCAGTTGTCCTCGATCTCATGGTCGTCGAGGATCATGTAGGTGGGTACGTTGTTCATCATTTTGCCGATACCTTCCTGGCTGAACGCGACCCGGTAGCGTCTGAGGAAATCTTCCAGCGCCGCTGCCGGGTTGATCAGGTTGAGGTCGTCGGCATAGATCTGATCACCCACCATGAACACGGCATCAATGGGCATTTTCTTTCGGGTGACTTTGTCGAACATCACTTTGAACATTTGGTCGCCCAGATCCGGCCATAGGCCCATTCCATCACTGCCCCTCAAAGTATGGATATAACGGCAGGAGCCGACGATGAAGTTGCGCTCGGCTTTTGGATTGCGGGTGGCCGTTTTGAAGACATAGGTGCTGCTGGGCCACTTCAGTTTGCCGCTGCTTTGCAGGGCGACATTGTCCAGGGTTGTTTCAGCGGTGAACCAGCCTGCTTGATAGTCATAGACCGTGTTGTCATCGAGGCCATCGAGGATCATGACCGCCGTCATGTCGTTGTAAGGCATCAGTTGGTTGAACACAGGTTCAGACCAGTCAGGATTGTGACTGACTCGGTAACGTACAACGCTGAAATGAGGGGTTTGCGACTCGCTTTTTTTGCTGCGAAGAAATATCCGGCATTGTTGCGAGGTGGTGTGGCCAACGATAGGGCCGACAGTGGGCTTGAGTATTTCCATGATTGAATCCGTTCAAATCAAATTGGGTGTGTAGTGCCTCATTGATTTTAGGGTGGACAGGAAAAAAATCGCTTCATGAAGGGCTACAGCGTTTGCGGCTGCTGACGATGCGTGCTGTAGGAAAAGCGGTTCGGCGGGCAAAAAAAAGCCCCGCCAAGCTGGCGGGGTTGAGGTACGAGCGTGGCAGCTCGGAAAACAGTGCTCGGCAGGCCCGGGGAAACGGGCCTGCCGGCTTTTTTACAGGAGCATCGTGCGGATATCCCCAAGCAGCTCGCTTAAGCGCTTGGTGAAGCGCGCAGCCGCAGCGCCGTTGATCACGCGGTGATCATAGGACAGCGAGAGTGGCAGCATCAGTTTCGGCTGGAAGGCTTTACCGTCCCAGACTGGCTGGATAGTGGCCTTGGACACGCCAAGGATCGCCACTTCCGGTGCGTTGACGATCGGCGTGAAGCCGGTGCCGCCAATGTGGCCGAGGCTGGAGATCGTGAAGCAGGCGCCTTGCATGTCATCGGCGGAGAGCTTTTTGGCGCGCGCTTTTTCTGCCAGAGCGGCAGCTTCAGCGGCCAGTTGCAGGAGGCTCTTCTGATCGACGTTCTTGATGACCGGGACCAGCAGACCTTCCGGTGTGTCCACGGCGAAGCCGATGTTCACGTACTTCTTGCGGATGATCGCTTTGCCGCTTGGCGCCAACGAGCTGTTGAAGTCCGGCAGTTCCTTGAGCAAATGCGCAGCGGCCTTGAGCAGCAGTGGCAGGACGGTCAGCTTGACGCCAGCCTTCTCTGCGACGGCTTTCTGAGCGATGCGGAAAGCTTCCAGTTCGGTGATGTCGGCCTGGTCGAACTGAGTCACGTGCGGAATGTTCAGCCAGCTGCGGTGCAGGCTTGACGCGCCGAGTTGCATCAGGCGAGTCATCGGCACTTCTTCGGTTTCGCCATAACGGCTGAAATCGACTTCCGGGATCGGCGGGATACCCGCGCCCCCGGTAGCGCCGCCGGCCGGTGCTTCCTTGGCCTTCTGCATCATGGCTTTGACGTAAACCTGCACGTCTTCTTTGAGCACGCGACCGTGTGGGCCGGTTGAGCCAACCGCACTCAGTTCTACCCCGAATTCACGGGCCAGTTGGCGAACTGCCGGGCCTGCGTGAACCTTGGCGCCGTCTTTCGCGGGTGCCACGGCGGCTGGAGCAGCGGCTTCGGCTTTTGGTGCCGACGCTGCTGCCGGTACGGCCGCTTCGGTTGGAGCTGGTGCAGCCGCCTGAGCCTGAGCCGGTGCTGCGGCTGGAGCTGCAGCGCCCGCCACTTTCAATTTCAGGATCAGGTCGCCGGTGCCGACTTCCTGGTCCAGCTTGACGCTGATGCTTTCGACCACGCCAGCAGCGGGCGAAGGAATTTCCATGCTGGCTTTGTCGGATTCGAGCGTGATCAGCGATTGATCAGCGACGATGGTGTCCCCGACCTTGACCATCAATTCGATGATCTTGGCTTTGCCCGACGAACCGATGTCCGGAACATGGATGTCCTGGACCGTTTCGCTGGCCGCGGCCGCGGGTGCAGCAACCGGTGCCTGGGCGGCGGCAGGCGCCGCTTTTTCTGGCGTGGCAGCGGCTGGTGCGGTCGCAGCGGGAGCCGCTTGTGCAGGAGCAGCCGCGTCGCCTTCGACTTCCAGTTCGAACAACTCGTCGCCTTCTTTCAGGCGGTCGCCGAGCTTCACTTTCATGCTTTTGATGACACCGGCTTTAGGCGCAGGGATTTCCATGCTTGCCTTGTCCGACTCCAGCGTCAGGATGCTCTGATCGGCTTCGATACGATCGCCGACCTTGACCATCAACTCAATGACTTCACCTTCACCGTTGCCGATGTCGGGTACTCGAATTAGCTCACTCACAATCTCTCTCCTTCGGAGAACCTGTTCACTCTCGACTGCACTGGTTTCAGTTGAGACGAAAACAGCGTTGGGTGCTCATTTACCGATGTAAATTCCGCACCCTCTGCTGCTTCGCGCACCTCATCAGCGCTGTGTGCGATCTGAAAACAGACTCTTAACAGTCCAGTGGGTTGCGTTTCTCAGGGTCGATGCCGAACTTGACGATGGCTTCAGCCACCACCTTGGGTTCGATATCGCCGCGATCAGCCAAGGCTTCCAGAGCTGCCAGGACCACGAAGTTACGATCGACTTCAAAGAAGTGACGCAGCTTCTTGCGGCTGTCACTGCGGCCGAAACCATCAGTGCCCAGGACTTTGTATTCCTTGGTCGGTACCCACTGACGAATCTGGTCAGCGAACAGTTTCATGTAGTCGGTCGAAGCGATCACCGGACCTTTACGGCCACTGAGGCATTCTTCCACGTAGCTCAATGCAGGCTTCTGACCCGGGTGCAGGCGGTTGCTGCGCTCTACGGCCAGGCCATCGCGACGCAGTTCGTTGAAGCTGGTAACGCTCCAGACATCCGCGCCGACGTTGAACTGCTCGCGCAGGATCTTCGCCGCTTCACGCACTTCACGCAGGATAGTGCCCGACCCCATAAGCTGGACGTGGTGCGCCGCTTCCTTGGTGTCTTCTTCGAGCAGGTACATACCCTTGATGATGCCTTCCTCGACGCCAGCCGGCATGGCCGGTTGCACGTAGGATTCGTTCATCACGGTGAGGTAGTAGAAAACGTCCTGCTGCTCTTCGAACATCAGGCGCATGCCTTCGCGGATGATCACCGCCAACTCATAGCCGTAGGTCGGGTCGAACGTGCGGCAGTTCGGAATGGTCGAGGCCAGGATGTGGCTGTGACCGTCTTCGTGCTGCAAACCTTCGCCGTTGAGCGTGGTCCGACCGGCCGTGCCGCCGACCAGGAAGCCCCGGGTGCGGCTGTCGCCAGCGGCCCAGGCCAGGTCGCCGATACGCTGGAACCCGAACATCGAATAGAAGATGTAGAACGGGATCATCGGTTGGTTGTGAGTGCTGTAGGACGTACCGGCAGCGATGAAGGAGGACATGGCGCCTGCTTCGTTGATACCTTCCTCGAGGATCTGACCTTTCTTGTCCTCGCGGTAGAACATCACTTGTTCTTTATCGACTGGCTCGTAGAGCTGGCCGACGGCCGAGTAGATGCCCAACTGGCGGAACATGCCTTCCATACCGAAGGTACGGGCTTCGTCGGGAATGATCGGCACGATGCGCTGGCCGATCTCTTTGTCCTTGATCAGTTGCGACAGAATCCGCACGAAGGCCATGGTGGTGGAGATTTCGCGATCGCCGGAACCGTCGAGGATAGCCTTGAGGGTTTCCAGTGGCGGAGTCGGCAGATTGAAGCTCTTGGCGCGACGCTGTGGCACGAAACCGCCCAGTGCGGCACGGCGCTCGCTCAAGTAGCGGGCTTCGGCGCTGCCTTCTTCGGGCTTGAAGAACGGCAGGGTTTCCAGTTGGTCATCTTTGATTGGAATGTCGAAGCGGTCACGGAAGCTTTTCAGGCTGTCGACGTCGACTTTCTTGGTGTTGTGCGCGGTGTTCTTCGCTTCACCCGCACCGGTGCCGTAACCCTTGATGGTCTTGGCCAGAACCACGGTCGGTTGACCCTTGTGGTTAACGGCTTCGTGGTACGCCGCGTAGACCTTGTACGGGTCGTGGCCGCCACGGTTGAGTTTCCAGATTTCATCGTCGGACAGATCAGCAACCATCGCCTTGAGTTCGGGCGAGTTGAAGAAGTGTTCACGCACGAACGCGCCGTCTTTGGCTTTGTAGTTCTGATACTCGCCGTCGACCACTTCGTCCATCCGGCGTTGCAGGATGCCGTCGACGTCTTTGGCCAGCAGTGGGTCCCAGAAACGGCCCCAGACCACTTTGGTCACGTTCCATTGAGCGCCACGGAACACACCTTCGAGTTCCTGGATGATCTTGCCGTTACCGCGAACCGGGCCGTCGAGACGTTGCAGGTTGCAGTTGACGACGAAGATCAGGTTGTCGAGGTTTTCACGACCGGCCAGGGAGATTGCACCCAGGGATTCCGGCTCGTCGGTCTCGCCATCGCCCAGGAAGCACCAGACTTTCTGCTTGCCTTCAGGGATGTAGCCACGGTGTTCCAGGTACTTCATGAAGCGTGCCTGGTAGATCGCCTGGATCGGGCCAAGGCCCATGGATACAGTCGGGAACTGCCAGAAATCTTTCATCAGCCACGGGTGTGGATAAGACGACAGGCCTTTGCCGTCGACTTCCTGACGGAAGTTGTTCATTTGGTCTTCGGTGATCCTGCCTTCCATGAACGCCCGTGCGTAAACGCCCGGCGAAGCGTGACCCTGGAAGTAGATCAGGTCGCCGCCATGTTCGTCGGTCGGGGCCTGGAAGAAGTAGTTGAAACCAATGTCATACAGCGTCGCGCTGGAGGCGAAGCTGGAGATGTGACCGCCCAGATCAGGGTCATGCAGGTTGGTTTTGACAACCATTGCCAACGCGTTCCAACGCACCAGCGAGCGAATGCGGCGTTCCATGAACAGGTCGCCAGGCATGCGTGCTTCGTGGGTAACGGGGATCGTGTTGCGGTAGGGCGTGGTGATGGCGTAAGGCAGCTGTGAGCCACTTCTGGTGGCCAGCTCGCCCATACGGGTCATCAAATAGTGAGCACGGTCTTCGCCTTCTTTGTCGAGAACCGATTCCAGGGCGTCCAGCCATTCCTGGGTTTCGACGGGATCGAGGTCTTGCATGGCTTGCTCCAGGGCGGAAAGGCTTCCAGAATCGGTTGCCTGAGTTTGCGACTGGCCTTGTGGGCAGACGACATAAATTCTTGGATTACCGGGGGTTGTACCGGCGTTGTGTAGTTTTACTACAAATCGTCGGCTATTTCAGCCTTTCGAGTAGGTGCCTCAGTAGTAAAACTACAGAAGAGCGACTTATGGGCTCCTGTTGTGTTGTGAGATAAATCGTTAATGTAGGTGTAACGTGAACTCGGACGGGGAAAGACTTGATGTTGGCTGCCAAGAAATATGATTTTTCAGCTATTTATAACCTTTGTTCGACGATCCGCCTCACTACGTATTTCTTGTTGTCACGACAACCGGCCCTCCGTACGCCGATAAAGGATAGACCATGAGCCTCCCTTTGCTGGCCGATCTGCCAGCCATCCTGCAGCCGTTTGTCACGCGTGCGCATCAGTCGTGGGGTACCGCCGTGGCCTCCCTTTCCGACGATATCCTTGTCACGCTTGATACGTGGCCCGATGCGCGCCGCGCCGCTTTCGAACGCGTGTGCGCGGCCAGTGACTTTGTCGCCGATCAGGTGTGTCGCGACCCGCAAATGCTCCTCGACCTTGCCGCGTCCGGCCAGTTGGAGCGCAGTTTTGCCGTGGGCGAGATGCGCGAGCAGCTTGACGCCGCCGTGCAACTCGCCAGCACCGAGGATGAGTTGGGCCGCCATCTGCGCCGCCAGCGCACCCGACATCAGGTGCGCATCGTCTGGCGTGATCTGACCCGTCAGGCCGATCTGGTTGAAACCTGCCGCGACCTGTCGGACATGGCCGACGCCTGCATCGATCTGGCCTATCAATGGCTGTATCAGCGCCATTGTCAGCAGTTCGGTGTGCCGACCGGGCGTCGCAGCGGTGAGCCGCAGCAGATGGTCATCCTTGGGATGGGCAAACTGGGGGCGGTCGAACTCAACTTGTCGTCGGACATCGATCTGATCTTCGGTTACCCCGAAGGTGGCGAAACCCAAGGGGTCAAGCGCCCTCTGGACAATCAGGAATTCTTCATTCGCCTGGGGCAACGGCTGATCAAGGCGCTGGACCCGATCACCGTCGATGGTTTCGTGTTCCGCGTGGATATGCGCTTGCGGCCTTATGGCTCGTCTGGTGCGCTGGTGCTCAGTTTTAACGCGCTGGAGCAGTATTACCAGGATCAGGGTCGTGATTGGGAACGCTACGCGATGATCAAGGCGCGGGTGGTGGGCGGCGATCAAGTCGCTGGCGCGCAGTTGCTCGACATGCTGCGGCCGTTCGTCTACCGGCGTTATCTGGACTTCTCTGCGATTGAAGCGCTGCGCACCATGAAGCAGCTGATTCAGCAGGAAGTCCGGCGCAAAGGCATGGCCGAGAACATAAAGCTTGGCGCAGGCGGAATTCGCGAAGTGGAGTTCATCGCCCAGGCGTTCCAGTTGATTCACGGCGGTCGAGACCTGAGCCTGCAACAACGCCCACTGCTTAAAGTGCTGAACACCCTGGAAGGTCAGGGGTATCTGCCGCCTGCGGTGATTAGTGAGCTGCGCGATGCCTATGAGTTTTTGCGATACACCGAGCACGCGATCCAGGCCATCGCCGATCGCCAGACCCAGATGCTCCCGGACAGCCCGGAAGATCAGGCACGCATCGCCTTCATGCTGGGCTTTGCCGACTGGACGAGTTTCCACGAACGGTTGATGCACTGGCGTGGTCGCGTGGATTGGCATTTCCGCCAAGTGATCGCTGATCCCGATGAAGAGCAGGGTGAAGAAAGCCAAATGGTGGTCGGCGGTGAATGGTTGCCGCTGTGGGAAGAATCCCAGGACGAAGACGCCGCCTGCCGCCAGTTGCAGGAAGGCGGATTTACCGATGCCGCCAAGGCGCTGAGACAATTGTCAGGCCTGCGCGGCAGTCCGCAACTACGCTCCATGCAGCGCCTGAGTCGCGAACGTCTGGACGCCTTTATTCCACGGCTGATGGCGCAGACGGTGGAGCATGAAAATCCCGACTTGGTATTGGAACGCGTGTTACCACTGGTCGAAGCGGTCGCCCGACGGTCCGCCTATCTGGTGCTCCTCACGGAAAACCCCAATGCCCTGCGTCGTTTACTGACGCTGTGTGCGGCCAGCCCGTGGATCGCCGAGCAAATCGCACGCTTCCCGCTGTTGCTCGATGAATTGCTCAACGAAGGCCGTCTGTTCAGCCCGCCGTTGGCCCCGGAACTGGCAGCGGAACTGCGCGAGCGGTTGACCCGGATTCCCGAAGATGACCTCGAACAACAGATGGAGGCCCTGCGACACTTCAAGCTGGCCCACCGGCTGCGTGTGGCGGCCTCGGAAATAACCGGCAGCTTGCCCCTGATGAAAGTCAGCGATTACCTGACCTGGCTGGCTGAAGCGATTCTGGAGCAGGTGTTGGCCTTGGCCTGGCGCCACACGGTCGCCAGGCACGGCACGCCATCGCGCCCGGATGGCACCCTGTGCGATCCCGGTTTCATCATTGTCGGGTACGGCAAAGTCGGGGGGATCGAGCTCGGTCACGGTTCGGACCTGGACTTGGTGTTCATTCATGACGGCGATCCGCAGGCTGAAACCGACGGTGCCAAGCCTATAGATGGCGCGCAGTTTTTCACCCGACTGGGCCAGCGGATCATCCATTTGCTGACCACCCAGACCAACTCCGGTCAGTTGTACGAGGTCGATATGCGCCTGCGTCCGTCTGGCGCGTCGGGGCTGCTGGTCAGTTCATTGGGCGCCTTCAGCCGCTATCAGGAAAACGAAGCCTGGACCTGGGAGCATCAGGCGCTGGTGCGTGCGCGGGTGTTGGTGGGCAGCCAAGAGGTAGGTGCCGCTTTCGAAAAAGTACGGGCCTCGGTGCTGGGTCGCAAGCGTGATTTGCCTGCGCTGCGACTGGAAGTGAGCGAGATGCGCGCCAAGATGCGGGACAATCTGGGCAGCAAGTCGACGGCCGCCGGAACGGCCGCGAATGCCTTCGAAGCCACGGCGCCGTTCGATCTCAAGCAGGACGCCGGTGGTATCGTCGATATCGAATTTATGGTGCAATACGCCGCCTTGGCGTGGTCCTGGGAGCATCCGGCACTGCTGCGTTATACCGATAACATCCGTATTCTGGAAGGTCTGGAACAGGCCGGGTTGGTTCCCGACACAGATGCCCACCTGTTACGCGAGGCTTATAAGGCCTATCGTGCAGCGGCTCACCGGCAGGCTTTGCAGAAAGAGGCCGGGGTGATCGGCGGCGATCAATTTCACGCCCAACGGCGCGAAGTGCTACGGATCTGGTCTGAGTTAGGTTTGAGTTAAGGGTGTGAATCAATGGCATCCGGCGAGCGCTCGCGGCCTTAACCGTCGTGTTGCGCAGGATTTATAACGCTATGACAGGGAGGCGTCAGGTTGTGTGGCAAGGTCGCGCAATTTGATAAGCCTCCCTGCTCGTTTCTGGTGGTTTTTGGATTAAGCATGAGAATTCTAATCGTTGGGCCAAGCTGGGTCGGTGACATGGTGATGGCGCAAACGCTGTTCCAGTGCCTGAAACAGCGTCATCCCGAGTGCGAAATCGATGTGTTGGCCCCTGAGTGGAGCCGGCCGATTCTTGAGCGCATGCCCGAAGTGCGCAAGGCCTTGAGCTTTCCGCTCGGCCACGGCGCGCTCGAACTGGCAACCCGCCGCAGGATAGGCAAGTCGCTGGCTGGCCAGTATGACCAGGCGATTCTGTTACCCAACTCGCTGAAGTCGGCGCTGGTGCCGTTTTTTGCGGGCATTCCGAAACGCACCGGCTGGCGTGGCGAGTTCCGTTACGGCCTGCTCAACGATGTGCGCACCTTGGACAAGCAGCGTTACCCGCTGATGATCGAACGTTTCATGGCATTGGCCTATGACGCGGGCGTCGAGCTGCCTCAGCCGTATCCACGGCCGAGCCTGCGAATCGATGCCGCCACCCGCGATGCCGCGCTGAGCAAGTTCGGTTTGACCCTTGATCGCCCGGTGCTGGCGCTGTGTCCTGGCGCCGAGTTCGGCGAGTCCAAGCGCTGGCCCGCTGAACATTACGCCAAGGTCGCTGAAACCCGAATTCGCCAAGGCTGGCAGGTCTGGTTGTTTGGTTCGAAAAATGATCATGCGGTGGGCGAGAGCATTCGTGATCGATTGATCCCCGGCTTGCGCGAAGAGGCCGTCAACCTCAGCGGCGACACGTCGCTGGCCGAAGCGATTGACCTGATGTCCTGCGCTGACGCAGTGGTGTCCAATGACTCGGGCTTGATGCACGTCGCCGCGGCGCTCAATCGCCCGCTGGTGGCGGTGTACGGCTCGACGTCTCCGGGCTTCACCCCACCGTTGGCCGACAAGGTCGAAATCGTCCGGTTGGGCATCGAATGCAGCCCGTGTTTCGACCGTACCTGTCGCTTTGGTCATTACAACTGCATGCGTCAGCTGGAGCCAACACCTGTGGTCGAGGCGCTGGAGCGTCTGGGCGGCACACCGGTCGAGGTTATCTGAGTTGCGGGTACTGTTGATCAAAACTTCTTCGCTGGGGGATGTGATTCACACGCTGCCAGCGTTGACCGATGCTGCGCGGGCGTTGCCTGGTATTCAATTCGACTGGGTGGTCGAAGAAGGCTTCGCCGAGATCCCGACCTGGCATCCGGCGGTGGCCGGGGTGATCCCGGTGGCCATCCGGCGCTGGCGCAAGAACCTCTGGCAAACCCTCAAGAATGGCGAGTGGCGGCGCTTTAAGCAGCGCTTGAGCGAGACTGACTACGACTTGGTCATTGATGCTCAAGGGCTGCTGAAAAGTGCGTTGCTGACGCGTTACGTCAACGCGCCGGTGGTGGGCCTTGATCGGCAATCGGCGCGTGAGCCGTTGGCCAGTCGTTTTTATGACCGACCGTATCCAGTGGCGCGCGGGCAACATGCGGTGGAGCGCTTACGCCAGTTGTTCGCTCAAGCGCTGGGCTATCAAGTGCCTGACGGTCTGGGCGATTACGGTCTGGATCGCACGCGTCTGCTGGACGCGCCCGACAGTGAGCCTTTTGTCCTGTTTCTGCACGGCACCACGTGGACGACCAAACACTGGCCGGAGCTCTATTGGCGGCAATTGGCTGAGTTGATGGGCGCACGCGGTCTTCAGGTGCGCCTGCCGTGGGGTAACCCGGCCGAGCTGGCACGTGCCGAGCGCATTGCCGACGGCCTGGATAATGCGGTGGTGCTGCCCAAGCTGAA
Source organism: Pseudomonas sp. GG8 (assembly GCF_052976945.1). Taxonomy (NCBI): domain Bacteria; kingdom Pseudomonadati; phylum Pseudomonadota; class Gammaproteobacteria; order Pseudomonadales; family Pseudomonadaceae; genus Pseudomonas; species Pseudomonas sp. GG8. The sequence goes on along the minus strand of NZ_JBRIIP010000001.1, from coordinate 4,643,055 downwards.
TTTGGCGGGTGTTGCCAAAGTATTGGCTGGCGCTCAAGCGTGTGTCGCGGTGGACACCGGTCTCGGTCATTTGGCTGCCGCGCTGGACGTGCCAACTCTGTCGCTGTTCGGCCCGACCAACCCTGGCCTGACGGGTGCATATGGCAAGTCGCAAGTGCACATTGCCAGCGACTTTCCATGTGCCCCGTGCCTGCAAAAGAAATGCACCTATCGCCCGACGGCTGAAGATCAGCGTCGGTTCGATCTAAAACGCGAGTGGCCATTGTGCTTCACTCGCTTGAATCCCGAGCGAGTAGCGAGCCAATTGGGCGCGCTGTTGCTGGCAAAGGAACCAAGCTGATGCAACTGGCTTTTGTGCTTTATAAATATTTCCCGTTCGGCGGCCTGCAACGCGACTTCATGCGTATTGCCCTGGAATGCCAGCAGCGCGGGCATCAAATCCGCGTCTACACCTTGATTTGGGAAGGCGACGTGCCGCCCGGCTTTGAAGTGCTGGTGGCGCCGGTCAAGGCAATGTTCAACCATCGCCGTAACGAAAAGCTCAGCGCGTGGATGGAAGCGGATCTGGCCAAGCGTCCGGTGGACCGTCTGATCGGCTTCAATAAAATGCCCGGTCTGGACGTGTACTACGCTGCTGATGGGTGCTTTGAAGACAAGGCGCAAAACCTGCGTAACGCGTTATACCGTCGCTGGGGACGCTATCGTCACTTCGCCGAGTATGAGCGAGCGGTGTTCGCCAAAGATGCGAAAACCGAAGTGTTGATGATTTCCGAAGTGCAGCAACCGTTGTTTATCAAGCACTACGACACGCCGCTGGAACGCTTCCACCTGTTACCGCCGGGCATTGCCCTGGATCGCCGTGCACCGGCCGATGCGCCGCAGATTCGCGCCGAGTTCCGGCGCGAGTTTGGCCTCGCGGACGACGACTTGCTGGTGGTGCAGATTGGCTCCGGGTTCAAGACCAAAGGTGTTGATCGCAGTCTGAAAGCGCTGGCCGGCTTGCCGTCAGCGCTGAAGAAGCGCACCCGGTTGTTTGTGATTGGCCAGGACGACCCCAAGGTATTCCAGCTGCAAAGCGCCACGCTGGGGCTGGGCGAACATGTGCAGTTCCTCAAGGGGCGTAGCGATATTCCGCGTTTTCTGCTGGGTGCTGACTTGTTGATTCACCCTGCCTACAACGAAAACACCGGCACGGTTCTGCTTGAAGCGCTGGTGGCTGGCTTACCGGTGCTGGTCAGTGCAGTGTGCGGTTATGCGCATTACATCGCCGAAGCCGATTGCGGCCGGGTGCTGGACGAGCCTTTCGAGCAGGCGCAACTCAACGACTACCTGGCAACCATGCTCAAGGATGACGCTGCACGCACGGCCTGGAGCCGTCATGGCCTGGCCTTCGCCGATACGGCGGACCTCTATAGCATGCCGCAGCATGCGGCCGATGTGATTCTGGCGGAGCACCACGGATGAAATTGATCCTTGCTGAGCCGTTCAAAAGCCTCTGGGATGGGCGCGATGCGTTCGCCGAAGTCGAGCGTTTGGACGGTCAGGTTTATCGCGAACTCGAAGGTCGGCGCACATTGCGCACTGAGGTCGAGGGGCGCGGGTATTTCGTCAAGATTCACCGGGGTATCGGCTGGGGCGAAGTGGTCAAAAACCTGATGACCGCCAAATTGCCAGTACTGGGCGCCGGTCAGGAGTGGAAGGCGATCAATCGCCTGCATGAAATCGGTGTGCCCACCATGACCGCCGTTGCCTATGGCGAGCGCGGCAGCAATCCGGCCGCGCAGCACTCATTCATCGTCACCGAAGAATTGGCGCCGACCGTCAGCCTGGAAGATTTCAGCATCCATTGGCGTCAGCAACCGCCGCAGCCAAGGCTCAAGCGCGCATTGATCGCCGAGGTCGCGCGCATGACCGGCATGATGCACCGCGCCGGGGTCAATCATCGTGACTGCTACATCTGTCACTTTCTGTTGCATACCGACAAGCCGGTGACGGCCGATGACTTCAAACTGTCGTTGATCGACCTGCACCGCGCTCAGACACGCAAGACGATTAGCATGCGATGGCGTAACAAGGACTTGGCCGCGCTGTATTTTTCGGCGCTGGATATTGGCCTGACCCAGCGAGACAAATTGCGCTTCCTGCGCGGCTACTTCCAGCAGCCGTTGAGGCAGATCCTGGCAGAGGAAGCCGCGTTGCTCCGTTGGCTGGAAAGCAAGGCCAACAAGCTGTACGCACGCAAAGTACGCTACGGGGATGCGCTCTGATGGGGGGGCTGTAAGTTGAGCCGGCTGGACAAAAAAGCATCTGCTTTATACTCGGTTTTTTCGAGGCGCGCGGATGAGTGACTTCATTGCGGCAACTGATCGGGGGTTGCTTGATCGCCATGGCCTGGCTGATTTCGATGCCTTGTGGGACATGCCACGAGACATCGTCGGCGAGCCTGGCACCCTGGGCTCCGGCTGGAGCCGCGTGGATAGCCTGGAGCTGGAAGCGTCCGGCTTTTACCTGAAGCGCCAGAGCAACTACCTGGTCCGAAGCGCGTATCGACCGTTAGGCGAGCCCTCGTTTGCTCGTGAATTTCGCATGATCAACCGCTACCAGTCATTGGGCATTCCCTCGTTGTATGCGGTGTTCTACGGCGAGCGCAAAGTAAAAGGCGAGCGTCGGGCGATTCTGATGACGCGGGCGCTGGACGGTTGGGTCGATCTGGACGCTCTGTTGCAGCAGTGGTCGACGCTCAATCCCCACCAGCATCTGGCGATCCTTCGGTCCTGTGGGCAGTTGGCGCGCACACTGCATTCTGCCGGGCAGGTTCACGGCTGCTTCTGCCCCAGGCATGTCTTCCTGCGTTCGCGATCTGATGCGTATCAGGCGCAGTTAATAGGTCTGGAGAAAACGCGGCCCGCACTGTTCGGTTGGCGTGACCGTATCAGAGACCTTGAGTCGTTGCTGCGCCAAGCGCCGATATGGAATGAAACCGAGGTGCGTGACTTTTTGGCAACGTACCTGCAAGCGCCAGTCACCAGTACGGTGGTCAATACGTGGTGGCGACGACTGGTCAAACGCCGCAGTCATAAAGAGGTTCTCTGATGCGTTTGTCTGAACTCAAATCCGCTGGGCGTACGCCTGCGCTGCCGATAAACCTGGCACTGTCTGATGCTGCAGGCCCGGCCGAGTTGCAACTGTTGACCTTGCTGCGGGTGTTGCCGGGGCAACGCTATGTCGGCGCCGGTATCTGGCGTGGACGTGTGGTATTGGCAAAGTTGTTGGTCGGACCCAAAGCCGCGCGACATTTTCAGCGCGAGCTGGCGGGCGCTCGACTGCTTGCCGAGCAAGGCATGACCACACCGTTGCTGCTGGCCGATGGCTTGCAAAATGGCGAGGGTGGTTGGTTATTGTTCGAGTATCTGGAGCACGCACATAGCCTCGGTGAAGCCTGGGCTGAAGTTGAAAGCTTGCCAGTCTTGGCTCAAGAGCAGCACGCGGTGCTGGGTGATGCGCTTTCAGCCATCGCCCGCCTGCACAGCAAAGGGCTTTGGCAGGAAGACCTGCACCTGGACAACCTGCTGCGTCACAACGGTCAGTTGTATTTGATTGACGGTGCCGGGATTTGCGCAGAACAGGCTGGCAAGCCGTTGTCGCGAACACGGGTTCTGGAAAATCTCGGGGTATTTTTCGCCCAGTTGCCCAAGACCCTCGAGCCATTTACTGAAGAATTGCTGGTGCATTACCTGTTGAGCAACGGCGAACATGGTTTGCCAATGGAGGCGCTGCAAAAACAGATCGATAAGGTTCGCGTTTGGCGCCTGAAGGACTTCCTCAGCAAGGTCGGCCGCGATTGCAGTCTGTTCAGCGTCAAAGACAGCGCCTTTGGCCTGCGCGCAATTCGGCGCGAAGAAGAGGCCGCGATGACGCCGGTACTGGCCCAGGCCGACCAGTTGCTTGATCACGGTCATCTTTACAAGACTGGTGGCGCGGCCAGCGTCGGGCGTGTGGATGTGGCGGGTCGATCACTGGTGATCAAACGCTACAACATCAAGAGTTTTGCTCATTGGCTCAAGCGTTTCTGGCGTCCGAGTCGCGCTTGGCACTCCTGGCGTGAAGGCAATCGGCTGGCGTTCCTCGGTATCGCGACGCCCAAACCACTGGCGTTGCTGGAGCAGCGATTCTTCTGGCTGCGGCGCAAGGCTTACCTGGTGACCGAGTTCTTGCCGGGGCCGGACATCATTGAGCGGTTCGCGCCTTATGTAGCGACAGGCAATGCGCCGGAAGTTGAGTTGCAGGCGCTGGATCAGTTGTTCGGCCAGTTGTTGCGCGAACGCATCAGCCATGGCGATCTGAAAGGGCACAACGTGTTCTGGCATCAGGATCGCTGGACGCTGATCGACCTTGATGCGATGTGCCAGCACACTTCAGCTGCATCCTTCGCCAAGGCGTTCGAGCGAGACCGTGCACGGTTTATGCGTAACTGGCCTGCCGACAGTGTGCTGCGTCAGTCACTGGAACAGCGCTTGCCCAAAATCGCCGAATAAGTGCGTGCCTCTTTTGTTCGCCGGGGCTTGAGCCGCAACGTAGTCTGCGCGGGTCAGGTGTCTGGCGGCCCCTTCTGCCCGCGCTGACAGGTCCATGATCATCCTTGACCGTGTGCTGTGAGCCACCCGACCACACGTAGCCTCATTGCGCTATAATCCCGCCCTTTAGCTGTTCCTCGCGCCTTTTGCGAGAGCACATTTTTCTCAGGCGCCTACCGCCTGCATGCAGACTAAAGAGGCTAGACCCCTGTGGCATTGACGATTCTTGGCCTGTCCGGCGCCCTTAGCCATGATCCTTCCGCAGCCCTGTATATCGACGGCAAGCTAATTGCGGCCGCTGAAGAAGAGCGCTTCGTTCGCGATAAGCACGCAAAGAACCGCATGCCCTACGAGTCGGCGAAGTTCTGTCTGGAGCAAGCGGGTATCAAGCCTTCGGACGTTGACGTGGTGGCGATTCCTTTCGCCCCTATCAGCCTGTTCGGCAAGGCGCGTTGGCACTATGCCAAGCGCTACTGGTACGCACCTGATCGCGCCCTTGATGCGCTGCTGATGGGCAACCGCCGCTACAAACGCTATCGCAACAAAATCGTCTTCTGCCTGGAGCAGTTGGGCTTCGATCCGAAGAAAATCAAGATCGAGCCTGTCGAACACCACTTGGCCCACGCCTCTAGCGCTTACCACTGCTCCGGTTTTCAAGAGAAAACCGCGATCATGGGCATCGATGGCAAGGGTGAGTACGCCACGACGTTCTTCGGCTATGGCGAAAACGGCAAGATCCACAAGATCAAAGAGTTCTTCGACCCGGACTCCCTCGGCGGCCTATACGGCGCGATCACCGAATTCCTCGGCTTCGAAATGCTCGACGGTGAATTCAAGGTCATGGGCATGGCGCCGTATGGCGATGCCAGCAAATACGATTTCTCACGTCTGGCGACGTTCGAAAATGGTGAGTTGGTCATCAACACCGACTACGCCAACGTGATCGGCCTGCGTCGCTATAAAGAGAAGGGCAAAGGTTTCTACTTCTCGCCTAAGCTCATCGAGTGGCTGGGTCCCAAGCGCGAAGGCGACATAGCGGACGAGCCCTACATCCACTACGCCGCAAGTATGCAAGCGCTGTTCGAGAAACTGTCGCTGCAAATGATGGACTTCTACCTGGGCGATATCCTCAAGGAGACCGGCAAGCTGGCCTTCGCAGGCGGTTGTGCACTGAACGTCAAACTGAACCAGAAGATCATCGCACGTCCGGAAGTCAAAGAGCTGTTTGTGCAACCTGCCTCCGGCGATGCCGGGACCGCTGTGGGCGCTGCGGCTTATGTGTCTCACGCGCGCGGGGTACCCGTGGAGAAGATGGAACACGTCTATCTCGGCCCGTCGTACAGCAACGAAGACGTGATCGCCGCTTGCGCTCGCCACCCGAGCAAACCGGTCTGGCGCAAGATCGACAACACTCCACAGCGCATCGCCAAAATCATGGTCGAAGGTAACCCAGTCGCCTGGTTCCAGGGTCGGATGGAATTCGGTCCGCGAGCCTTGGGCGGTCGTTCGATCATTGGTTGCCCGAGCATTGCTGGCGTGGCCAACCGTATCAACGAGCAAATCAAGTTCCGTGAACGCTGGAGGCCTTTCTGCCCGTCGATGCTCGATACCGTTGGCCCACAGATGATCAAGGTCGATCACCCGGCTCCTTTTATGACCTTCACCTTTGAAGTGTCGGACGAGTGGAAGAGCCGTGTGCCGGAAGTGGTCCATGAAGATGGAACCTCCCGCGCACAGGTGCTGGAGCGCAAATACAACCCGCGCTACTACGACATGATGAAGGCGCTGGAAGAACTGACCGGCAACGGCGTGTCGTTGAACACCTCGCTCAACCGTCGTGGCGAACCGATGATCTGCTCGCCGACGGACGCCTTGAATATGTTCTTTGGCTCCGATCTGGAGTACTTGATCATGGAAGATATCCTGGTGCTCAAAGACGGCGTGGATGCTTATGACACTTTCGGCTGAACGCCATGTGCTGCAGTTTTGTCACGGCTATGACGGGCCGTTTCTCGACTGCGCCCGGCAATACGCCAGCCTGTTTGCGGGAACGGGGTATCGGGTGACCACGGTCTTTCTGACAGGCGTGGCCGATGCCGATGTCGCTGCCGACTGTGCTTCGGACGAAGTGCTGTTCATGGAGTACAGTTCCAAAGCCATCCGGGGGCTGAAACTGGGGGCGATATGCGACTTGCGCAAAATCGCCCGGTCCCGAAACTTCAGTTTCTGTATTGCCCATCGTTTCAAGCCTATTTACGTCGCGTTGCTGGCCACCACTTTGCCGGTGATCGGCGTACATCATGCGTTTGGTGATTATGCGCGCCGCAGTCGCAAGCTGTTCGCGCACCTGTTGCGCAAACGTTTGAGCCTGCTTGGCGTTTCCGATGCGGTGCGTGATGACATGCGCCAATGCCTGCCGACATGGCCGAACGGGCGTATTCGTACGTTGTACAACCGTGTTGATATCGATGCGCTGCAAGCCAGTCAATTATCCAAAGCCCAGTCGCGTGATGTGCTGGGTCTGCCTGCCGATGGCTGGATTGTCGGTAACGTGGGCCGACTTCATCCCGATAAGGACCAGGCCACTCTACTGCGAGGGTTTGCTACGGCCTTGCCCTCTTTGCCAAAAAACAGCTATTTAGTGATTGTGGGTGTCGGTCGTCTTGAGCAGGCGCTTAAACAACTGGCAGAGGAACTTGGGGTAAGTGATCGAGTTCTGTTTCTGGGGCAGATCCCAGAGGCGCGCCGTTATTTTCGTGCGTTTGATGTCTTTGCTTTGAGTTCTGATCATGAGCCGTTCGGCATGGTACTGCTCGAAGCCATGGCTGCCGGTGTCCCTCTGTTGGCTACGGCGTGTGGCGGGGCCAAGGAAGTGGTCGAGGGCGTGGGTATTTTGTTTGCGCAAGGTAGTGCCGAGCAGTTGGCCCAAGGGCTTGAACACCTTGCCGCGCTTAATGATGAACAGCGTCAGGACTGTGCTCGTTTGATGCTTGAGCGCCTTCGTGAGCGTTTCTCTGACCAGGCGGTACGTGACGCATTCTGGCGTTTGCCACAGGTGACTGACCTGACTGCGGAGGTTTGATGCTCAACCGATTTCAAGGCTGGCGTGAGCGCGGTTGGTCGGCAGTTGATGCGTGTACCTATGCCGCCGCCTGGCAGCAGTTTGGCGGCAGTGTGGCGACTCATCCGTTGGTGGTCGAGCGCTTGGCGCACCTGGCGCAGATTCCGGTTCGGTACCTGGCCTGGGAGCAAAAGGGTGAGTTGAAGGCATCTATTGCGACTTGGGGCCGCGATTTGGCGCTGTCCAAGGATGTGCTTAAGCGTTGTGGCAAGAAAGGCCTGTTCGACCTGGGTAATGCCGAGTTGATTTTGCCTGTGGCGGCGGATGCACAGGTTGCTTTGCGCCACCGTGGCCGTTATTTGTCGTCATTGCATGACGGGCAGATCACCACTCTGCAACCGCAGGCTGAACAGTTGGCGATGGCGCGTACCCCTGAAACGTTATCGAAGAAGTTTCGCTATAACCAGCGACGCGAGTTACGGTTGCTGGAGGAGGCAGGCGGTGTGGTGCGGCCCGTCAGCGAGTTTGGCAGTCGGGAGTTGGCGGCGATTTACTGCGACCTGTTTCAGCGGCGCTGGGGCTTCCCTGCGACGGGTGCCGAGCGCATGGCCGAGGTCGTCGAGCTATTGCGCGAACTGCTGATCGGGTCGGTTATTTTCCTCAATGATGCTCCTATCGCCATTCAACTGGTGTATAGGGTTGAGGCGCCGCAGTGGGTCAGTGTGGAGTACATCAACGGCGGCGTAGACCCCGAGACACGTGAGTTCAGTCCGGGGAGCGTGTTGAGCTTTCTTAATACCCAAAGTGCCTGGGAGCATGCCAGGACCTTGGGGAAGCCCTTGCGCTTTTCGTTTGGTCGAGCGGATCGAGAATATAAAGAGCGTTGGTGCAACCCTGTGCCGGTATTCAAGGTATGAGTCAGGACGTCAGTCGAAAGCAGCAGTTGCTCAAGCGTCATCGGCGGCATAAACGCATTGTTTTATTGGTGGGGCTTGTGCTGTTAGGGGCCCTTGGGGTCCTGGTTGCCTGGTGGTTGCCGCTCCTGCTCGGTGTGCTGGTGTGGATTGCCCATGAGGCTTGGTTCGCCGACCATCTGTTCTATTCGCCCAAGGATGATTATCAGTACACCTTCCCATCGGACAGTCGTGTGCTTGAGGTTCGCCTTGAGGGACAGCACTTGTTGATGGACACGCCGCTGGATCCCGCCGCCGATCAAACGCTGGTGCTGGCGTTGCAGGTCAAGAGTACGTGGCTGGGGCGTTTCTTTGATCCTGTGGTGATGGTGCTCGATGGTGATCAACAGGACCGTCAGACATTTGAGCGCGGGGTCAACGGCTTGCGTTATCTGAACCTCAGTACGGTTGCACAACCCTTGGCGCGTGGTGAGGTGCGCTTGCGAGGCCGTTTCTGTCGCCTGAAGGGGCCGCCGAAGTTGTGGTCTTTTCAGTATCCGGATTACAGGCGTCAGCGGGTCATGGTGATTGCTCCCCATGCTGATGATGCCGAATTGGCAGCGTTTGGTTTGTACAGTCAGGCTGATGAGGCTTGGATCGTGACCCTGACGGCAGGTGAAATTGAAGCGCAGCATTACCAGAAAATGGGACTCGACCCTGTTGAAGCGGCTCGAATCAAGGGCCGCTTGCGGGCTTGGGACAGTATTGCGGTGCCGCGTTGGGCTGGCGTGCCGCAGGAACATTGTGTGCAGCTCGGGTATTTCTGCCTACAGCTTCCCGCGATGCAAGCGGCACCCGATAAGCCTGTTGGTTCACGCGAAGCAGCGTTGAGTGATACCCGCTTGTTTCGCCAGTTCAACGCGTTTGTGTTGCCCGGCGACACAGATGGTGCTCCGACTTGGAATAACCTGCTGGCGGATTTGCGAGCGCTCCTTATCCGGGCCCGGCCGCAGGTGATTGTGATGCCCCATCCGACACTGGACCCGCACCCTGACCATATTTGTGCCCAGGCTGCGGTTCTGGAAGCGTTAAAAGGGTTGGAGTGGCAGCCGCAGGCATTGCTCGGTTATGCCAACCACCTCCATGACAATGATCGCTGGCCAATGGGGGATTCGGGAGCCGGTATTGCGCTTGCGCCTGCGTTCGATCCAGATCAGGTTTTGCAGCCTTGTGTTTACTCTCTGACACTGGAGCAGCAGCGGGACAAGGCGATGGCGCTGGGAATGATGCATGATCTGCAAACGGCCGTGCCTTTCAAGCGACGACTACGACGTTTGATACAACGGCTATTGGTCGGCAGGGCATCGTCACCCTACGGGGAGAATGAGTTTTTTCGCAAAGCGGTCAGACGTCACGAGTTGTTCTGGTTTCTGCCACGCAAATAATGAAGCAGCCTAGGGCGGAACATGGCCTAAATAAAAACAATGTACAGTGAGTATTTTGTGAGCAAGCCAAATCCGCGGATTCTTTTTATCATTCCTTACTTTGGCCGTTGGCCGTTCTGGATGCCTTTCTTTCTTGAAAGCTGTCGGCATAACGCAGATATCGACTGGCTACTGTTTAGTGATTGCGGTATTCCAGAGAACCTTCCAGATAATGTCAGGGTTGAAATCATTGATTTTAAGAGCTATTGCCAGTTGGTCTCGGATCGTTTGGGTATTCACTTCTCGCCCGTAGCAGCTTATAAATTGTGCGATATCAAACCAGCCTTGGGTTTTATTCATGCCGATCGCCTTGACGGTTACGACTTTTGGGCATTCGGCGATACTGATCTAGTCTACGGTGATCTGCGGCGCTGCTTTGCGCGAGAGCGTTTGGCTCGCTACGACCTGTTTTCGACCCATGAACGGCGTGTGGCCGGGCATTTGTGTTTGATGCGCAACTCAGTGCGCAGCCGTGAACTATTCATGCGGATTAAAAACTGGCGTAAGCGTTTTGCCGATCAACAGCAGCATGCTTTGGATGAAGGTGCATTCAGTCGTATTTTTCTGTGGCGTAAAAATTTCCCGAGGCCGCTGTTCAATCTGGTGGGGAAATTTAATCCGTGGCGGCGACGCAGTGAATTTACAGAAGCATTCAGTACACCGGGCAGCTGCATCAAGTGGCATGATGGCTCTCATGGTTTCCCCTCTCGCTGGCTATGGCACAAGGGGCAGTTGACCAATGAGCAGGATGGGAGTCGACCTTTCCCGTATTTTCATTTTATGTTTTGGAAGCGGCATGAGTGGTCGAGTTTGCCAGCGCCCGACCCTGAAACGGTAAAACACTTGGCGGCGCAGTCGGCTTGGGTTATTGATGCGTCAGGCTTTCAGCGGGGAGCGGTATGAGTCAGCGCTTAAAAGTGCTGCAGTTGCAGCCGGATTACAACGTTAAGGCTTACGATTTCGCTGATTTGGCGGAACAGATTGTCAAAGCTCTGCCCGCAGATCGCTATGACGTGACGGCGGCGTTTATGCGTGGCAAGCCGGACTCTGGAGGCGCGGTGAGTCGCGCTGACCGCTCAGTGTATTTTGAGTTTCCCGAAAAATCGCTCAAGGGCTTGCGCCTGCGCGCTATGTGGCGGCTTTTTTGGTTTTGCCGCAAAGAACAGTTCGATGTGGTGATCTGTAATCGCTTCAAACCGGTCAATATGATGCTCCAGCTTAATCGTTGGCTGAAGATCCCTTTGTGTATCGGCATTTCCCATGGGTTTGGCGAGTACGATCGATTTTATCGCCGGCGCCAAGCTCAGGGCCGGATTGATAAGCACTGGCGGTTTGTCGGCGTCTCCCCGGCAGTCAAGCAGTACCTGATTGACTGCGACTGTGGCTTTACCGATGAGAATACCTACGCCATCACCAATGCTATCGACATTGAGCAAGCTGAAGGCCTGCAGTACGCTCGTGAGCAGGCTCGGCAGTTGCTGGGGCTTGATCCCTCCGTACGGCTGGTTGGCGCATTGGGGAGGCTGGTGCCGGTCAAGGGGCACACGTACCTCTTGCAGGCTTTTGCCGCTCTGAAAGACAAGTACCCGAATGCTCAATTGGCAATCATCGGAGCGGGGCGTGAGGAGTCGCGACTGCGTTGTGAAATTGAACAATTGGGGCTGATCGGCCGCGCTCATTTACTGGGTTTTCGCGAAAATGCACTGCAGTACGTCAGGGCTTTCGATATTTGGACCATGCCCTCCCTGGCTGAGGGCTTGGGGTTGGCGCTGCTTGAAGGCATGAGCGGGCATCTGCCGGTTATTGCTTCCAGTGTTCCAGCCATGCTCCCGCTCATTCACGGTGCCGGTGGGCTTGCCGTAGAGCCGGCTAATGTTCCCGCGCTTAAGGCGGCCCTGGATGAGTACTTGAGCCTCTCGGATGAAGTGCTTCAGGCTAAGGGTGAGCAAGCCTATCGTTATTTGCTGGCTCAGCACGATATCGATGTATTTCGTCAGGAGTATCTGGCGTTGATTGAGACAGGTCTGGGCCTGGCGCAGAAGGGGGTTTTGTGACAGGCGATCAACCACGGGTGACGGTGATTATCGCCTCCTATAACCATGGCCCCTATATCGAACAAAGCATTCTGAGCGTCCTGAACCAGACGTACCCGCATATTGAGTTGCTGGTCATCGATGATGGTTCTAAGGATGACAGTGTCGAGCGTATTCGCCGCCTGCAAACCCGCTATGGTTTTGATTTTAGGGTCCAGCAAAACCAGGGTTTGACCCATACCCTCAATGACGCTATCGCGCGTTCAACCGGCAGCTTGATCGCCCCTTTCGGGTCGGATGACATCATGTTGCCGGAGCGTATTGCGACTCAAGTGGCATACATGCAGGACAAGCCGGAAGTCGGTATTTGCGCGGGCAATATCGAATTGATTGATGCTGAGGGCAACCTGTTTCCCGAGAAGCGTCAGCGCCGGGAGGTACCATTTCGTCGCCTTGATTTCGATGATATGTTCTTGGAGCGAAAGCCCTATCCACCAGCCCCTACGTTATTGATCCGGCGTGAAGCGCTGGAAAAAGTCGGCGGTTTCGACCCTGATATTCGTTTGGAAGACCTGTTGATTGAATTGAAAATCACCCACGCCGGGTATTTTATCGATGGCCTGAGTGTATTGATGGCGCGCTATCGTAAGCACGCTACCAACTCGTATAAAAACCACCGATTCATGATTGATAACATTCTGCGCTCGTATGCGCTATTCAGTGACCATCCGCGTTATGAGGAAGTGCGTTACAAATTCCTCAACTCCATGTTCCTGAAAACATCCAATCGTGACCGCCCACTGGCTCGTGAGCTTTTGGCGCAGTTGCCCTTCAAGGCTTGGACGGGCAAAACCTGGCGCGCACTAGGGCGTTTGTACTTTTCGCGCTTGGAAAAAAACTGAGCGAGTATTCTTACGGGTTGGATTCAGCGGTTTTTGAACAAGCGCATGGCGCGTCCTGAAATCCGAAAGTTACCAAAAACAGAACGTGGCACGGCTCGTTTCAGAGAGCGCTATCCTGGCTATCACATCGGTCGTGGTAGCTGCGGTTTGCCTCAGGTCCACGACTGGCCAGAGGTTGAGTTGCAGAGCGTTTTGAGTAAGCTCTGCAGTTCTGATATGGATGATTTCCTGACGTATACCCGAGAGCGTCGACCGCGCTGCCCCCTCTATTTACGCTGGCCGTGTCGACTCACCCCGCCTTTACTGCAAAAGCCAGCACATGTTTGTGCATGTTATCCACTGCTCGTTTCGGCGCCACTTTACCGTACCCTTGGAGTAGAGCCTGTAATTGCTCTTCAAACAGCCAGCGCCTGTCTTCGGGGTAACGCTGTATATGCCGTAGATTTCGCTGGCGTAGCGACAAATTGAGCGGCGAGGGCAGGATTCGCATGTCGGCCAGGTCGATTAAGCCAAACTCGCCGGTGTCGAGCAGCAGGACATTGCCCAGGTGAACCGAGCGAAAGTAGATGCCTCGGTCATGCAGTTGAGCCAGAAATTTGCCAAAGCGCTCGACCAATGCCTCGCGAACGGCAGGCGCGCCCGTCGACTGCAGAATTTGGCGCAGGGTTTGGCCTGACAGCGGTTGGTAGAGTACGGCACTGCTTCCATCATCCAGTTGATACAACTTGAGGATGTCCGGGCTTGGGATGTCCAGGCTGCGCAGGTGCTCACTGTTCGAAGCGAAGCGTTCAGAGTAGGGGGTGAAGTGCCCCGATGTGTACCAGCGCCGAGGGCGGAACAGTTTTAGGAAGTGGCCGTTGCTGAGCCGTAATACTTTGGGTCCCAGCCCATCCTTCTCGACGACATGAGCGCCGTCTGCCAATTGCGTCATAGCGCTGGTGGTTAGAGGCTCGACGTGTATGCCTGGGAGTCGGCCGCTACGCCGGCTGATGTTAAGGGCGGCAATCAGGGCCAGCGGGATAACCAACAGGTACCAGTGTTCTTTAGGGCGACTCAAAATGCCGCCACCTTCTGTCAGCCCTGCACCCATACCGAAAACCAGCCATGTGGAGGCGATGATAAACAATGGGTGCGCCCGTTGCCGCCAAGCGCTCAGCAGTGCCCATGCCTGCATGAACAGCCAGGGTATGAAGCCAATGATGCCGACATAGTAGAGGACGCCAAGTGCAAAACTGTGGGGTTCTTCCAGAAGATAGCCGACCCCGACATCAAGGCTCAGTGACGCGTTTAGACCTTTGCCTATCCAGGGGTGATGGGCAATCTGTTCGAGGGCCAGTTTCCATAATTCGAAACGATAGGACCCTCCCCGAGCGGTAATAATCCCAGAGAACTCAAACACCACAATGGCAGCACAGATGGCCGTGCCGATCAGTACGAATAAGGAGCGGCGATTCCAGCAGACAAAGCAGAGCCACAGTGTTGCAAGGGCCAATGCGACCAGCGGAGTTCGGGAGCCCGTCGCCATCACCGCCGTGAACATTACGATCAATGCGGGGATGCTTAGCCAAAGTACCGCTCGTCGCTTACAGGTCATGCTCAGGCTCAGCCAATAAATGCAGAAAAAGCCAAAGACGTGGGAACTCAGCAGTGGATTGTCGAAAGCGCCGGCTCCGATCATCCGTAGGTCGGGAGAGTAGGCTTTGGCGAACGCATACAAATTGAAGAGTGAGGCAATCAGCGCAACCACGGCGGCCCCAAAAAACAAGGGTTGCAGGTATTCGCTACGGTAGCGCACCAGTAATACGCAGCCGATGAACAGCATGAGCGTGTGCAGTGGCGGCTTTATCAGTCCTCCGATGCTTTCGTCGAGGGGGCTCCAGAATAGGCTGATCAGTGACCAGGCTAAAAAGGCCAGAAAGCTCAAAATGAGAGGCTCGTGTAGCAGGTCACGCAGTTCTCGGGGGCGCAGGCAAATGGCGATCAGCGTTGGAATGCTGAACAGTGCGTAATAAAGCTTGTGATGCTGCGGACGTCCGGGAAGAAAAAACAGGTCGCATAGCAATAGGAAAAAGCCGATGGGAATGATCCACAGGCAAATAAACTCGAAGGCTCGATTGGAGGCATGACGCAGACCGCTGTAGTGCATACGAGAAGCTCGCTCCAGAAGGTGATTAGCTATCATAAGTTGATGGCAATTTGATGTTGTTGCGTGGGCTGAGCAGGCTTGTATTCTAAACCGCTGCCAGTACATCAGAGAAGCTGTGCTAAAGTCAGCCTCCTTTTTCAATTACCGCCGCGTGATATGACCGAATCCAGTCCCTCCGGTAGCCCTTCGAGCATGAAGATCTACTTCCGCTTGCTCGGCTACGTCCGACCCTATGCCGGGATTTTTCTGATTAGCATTGTCGGGTTTGTGATTTTTGCTTCGACGCAGCCAATGCTGGGGTACATCCTAAAGTACTTTGTTGATGGTCTGTCCAACCCGGAAGCCGTGTTGTTCCCCAGTGTTCCTTACCTGCGCGATTTGCAGCTGCTGCAGGCTGTGCCATTGTTGATTGTCCTGATCGCGGCCTGGCAGGGGTTGGGATCCTATCTGGGTAACTACTTTCTGGCAAAGGTATCGCTAGGGCTGGTCCATGACCTGCGAATGGAGTTGTTCAATAACTTGCTGGTCTTGCCGAATCGTTATTTCGACCAGAATAACTCGGGGCATCTGATCTCGCGTATCACCTTTAACGTCACCATGGTCACCGGGGCGGCAACGGATGCGATCAAGGTCGTAATCCGTGAGGGAATGAGCGTTGTCTTCCTGTTTGCCTCGCTGCTTTTTATGAACTGGCGTTTGACGCTGGTGATGATTGCCATTCTTCCAATGATTGCATTCATGGTCGGTACGGCCAGTAAAAAGTTTCGCAAGCAAAGCAAGAAAATACAGGCCGCGATGGGCGACGTCACCCATGTGGCGTCTGAAACTATCCAGGGTTATCGCGTGGTCCGCAGCTTTGGCGGCGAGGCCTACGAGAAACAGCGGTTTCTCAACGCGAGCGAAAGCAATACCAACCGGCAATTACGCATGACTCGCACCGGGGCTATTTACACCCCGATGTTGCAGTTGGTGATTTACACGGCCATGGCGGTCTTGATGTTCCTGGTGCTGTACCTGCGTGGTGATGCTTCTGCGGGCGATATGATTGCCTACATCACCCTGGCGGGTTTTTTACCCAAGCCGATTCGTCAATTGTCTGAGGTCAGTTCAACCATCCAGAAGGGCGTTGCGGGTGCTGAGAGCATTTTCGAACAGTTGGATGTCGAGCCTGAAATGGACGGCGGTACCCTTGAACGCAGTTCGCTGACAGGGCGGTTGGAGGTGCGGAATCTGAGTTTTACCTATCCGGGAACTGATCGTCTGGTCCTGGATAATATTTCCTTTACCGTTGAACCGGGACAGGTCGTGGCGCTGGTAGGGCGTTCTGGCAGCGGGAAGTCGACGCTGGCCAGCTTGATTCCGCGCTTTTATCACCATACGGACGGTCAAATCCTATTGGACGGTATTGAGGTTGAGCATTACCGCTTGCTCAATCTACGTCGGCACATCGCCCAGGTCACCCAACACGTCACGCTGTTCAGCGATACCGTGGCTAACAACATTGCGTATGGCGATTTAGCAGGCGCGCCGCGTGCGGCCATCGAGAAAGCTGCGGAAGATGCCTATGCCAAGGATTTTATCGAGCAGTTGCCTAAAGGCCTGGACACCTTGGTGGGCGAGAACGGTGTCTTGTTGTCGGGTGGGCAGCGTCAGCGTTTGGCGATTGCTCGGGCACTGTTGAAAAATGCTCCGTTGCTGATTCTTGATGAGGCAACATCTGCTTTGGATACCGAGTCTGAACGGCATATTCAGGCCGCACTGGATCAGGCGATGAAGGGACGCACCACGCTGGTCATTGCTCACCGCCTTTCGACCATTGAGAAAGCCGACCTGATTTTGGTCATGGACAAAGGACAGATTGTCGAGCGAGGCACTCACGCCCAGTTGCTGGCCCAGAATGGCTACTATGCCAGGCTGAACTCAATGGGTTTGGATGAGCCGACGACCTCCGGGATAGCCTGACGCTTGACCAGAGGGTGGGCTCCCGCCCTCTGGCGCATTGTCCTGCGATGTAGAGTGAATCATGTGTTTTGTATCGTGAAGCTTGCGATCTTGATCAACTCTACATACGGACAGTGAGTACGCTTGGTATTGTCTCCAGCCACCAGTTGGTCCACGTCGACGAATACGTCTATTGGCAAAAAGCGCTCCTTGCGGCATTGTCGACTAAAGACTGGCGCTGATTCGTAGCACGTAGGCAGGATTTTAGTGAGGCTCTTGGGTATCATTGGACCGTTAGGTGCCTAAGGGCTTCGAGGGTGTCGTGCTGAAACAGCAACAGCTCCCACGGAAGATGGGCGATTTATTTTTAAACCGTAGCGGTGTTTAGGGAGGGGGATGATAGTTGTCGTTGTTGTTGATGGTCTTTTCCATCTTCCCATCATGTCTCCCGCGTAAGCCTTTATCGCCGCCTCGTCATCGACGCATTCTCAGCCGGGGCGCTGATGTTATCGCCATCTTATCTAATCGACTGTTTTGGGGGCGCCGTGTCGGCCAGTATTCGCTCATCAGTTAGCCTGCGGGACGGAGCCTCCCTGCCTCTCTGTCTTGGGCCTGTCTCTCTATGACTGACGAGATATCCAATAGTTCGTGGGCGGATAAAGCTCGAGCCATGGATCGTTATCGCTGGCGGTTGTTGCGTGAGCGCCATAGCTGGCTTGGCAGCGTGCTTCGATTTGCGCGCGACGCCCTGAGTGACTGTCTATTTGGCTGGAGAGCGCAGGCCAGGTTGAGTGCTGAAGTCGTGGCTGAGCCCTGTGATTTTCTGTTGCTGCAATCAGCCACCAAGGTCATTGCTTTTCAGCGCAAGAAACTGTTGATCACCGCTTTACGCGATCATCACTACCTTTTGGTTGAAACCGCTCTGCAAGACCAGCCGACAATCCTCGCGCGGCGCCTGCTCAAGCGTCCACCGCAAGCTGTGCCGTTGCGCTATTTTGGCTATGCCGCTTATGCGGAGTGGCTGGTTGCACATCACCAGCCGAGAATTTTGCTCAATGACCGTAATGGCAGCCTGTATGCGCCGTTTTTGCGTTTGGCATTGAACCAGCGGCAATGTTTGTTGGTGCATCTGGCGCACGCCACGACGGTCGAGTCATCCAGCCGTCTGAGTATGAATGACTACGACTACTATTTTATGTTCGGTCACAGTTCTCTGGAGGCTCTGCAGTCACGGCCGCTACGGTTTGGCAACTCCAACGCCGTGTTGTCGGGTTCGCACATGATTGACCTGTCTTACGATTTGCTGCCGGCGACGCCCGAGCGTCGAGTCCTGTTGGTACTCGGTGTGGGGCCGGATAAAGAGAAGGAACCGGGTTACCAGAGAACCTATGCCTTACTTTACGAATGGGTGTCTCAACATCCGGAGTTCCAAGTGTTGATCAAGGCGCACCCTCGCAGTCAGATACCGTTCTGGCAGAAAGCGGCGCTGGACTTGCCCCATGTTCAGGTGTTGCCCCCTGAGTGCAGTTTGGCGGCCGCATTGGATAAGGCCTCTATCGTGATCAATATCATGTCCAACGCTGTCATTGAGGCCGCACTGGCACGACGACCGATTATTTATGTCAATGCCAGTGAACATCACGATATTTTTTCCCAGGAGCGTTTTCTGGGCCGTCGAGTGGCCACGGTTGCGGCATTGTCGGAGCGTATTGTTTGGATTCAGACGCACTATCGGCAGTGCCTTGAAGAGGCTGAGCGTTTTGCCGAGTTTCATTTGGTTAATGGGGCTGGGGCGCTGGACAGAACCGTCAACCTGTTGGTTGACCTATTGAACGCCAAGCCTGTGCCTAGCCAAGTGCTTGATGGCACGGTTTAGTCGCCAATGTGAGTAAATTCATTCGGATGAAGGGTGTGAGTCGCGGTGGTATGAAAAGCATAATTTGGCCGTTTGAGCACGCTTGCGTCATCAATCTCGACAGCCGAAATGATCGCTGGTCACGGCTGCAGAACCACTTACAGGGTTTGGGCTTGGAGGCCGAGCGCTTTTCTGCGGTCTCTCTGCATGAGCTTGGCGATGACCAGCCTTCGCAGTCGCTACGCGAGTTCCTTTTGCGTACTGACGGGCCGAGTGATAAGTCAGAGCATAAGCTGCTGGCCACTTGGGCGTGCATGCGCAGCCATTTGGCGGTGATCGCCAAGGCGAGAGCTAGCGGTTGGCCTTACGTGCTGGTGCTTGAGGATGACTGTGAGTTTGAAACCTTTACTCCGGCGGTTCTGCGGCGCGTACAGGCCCAATTGCAGGGGCGTGATTGGACCCTGCTCTATTTGGGGGGCACCCTGAAGAAGGGCGGCCAGGCCCGCAAAGTCTCACCTAACTTGACGGCCGTGACTCGCGTGCGCCTGGCGCATGCCTATGTGGTCAGGGCTGAGCTTTATGACAGAATTTTGCAGGAGGCTCCCGTTTCTGGCCTGCCACTGGACTGGTATTACTCGGAAATGCTGTTGTCCACGACTCGGGCTTTTATCGTGCAGCCAATCCTGGCTCGACAGAGCTTGATGGTAATGAGTGATATTGAGCAGGTGGTTCGAAAACCGAAGCTTAAGACTCGACAGTGGGTCAGTCGCTTGGCCGCACGGTTGCGTTATGGGGTCTTTGGCTAAAGGCCTGCGCGACGTTCGCTTTGTGCGCACATGCAGGTCGGTTCGTCAGGTTTGCCAAGGTGATTATGCAATGCCTTGGAGATACGGCTCAACGAGCAGGGTGTGCATACCTTTGTGCTCGATGGCGATAACGTGCGCAGTGGCCTGAGCAGTGATTTGGGTGTGTGTGCCAAATCGCGAACGGAAAATATCCGCCGAATGGCGCACTTTGCTCGCCTAATGGTAGATGCTGGCTTGGTGGTGATTGTCTCGGCGACCTCACCTTTGCGCCGGGAGTGGCAACCCCTTCGATACAGTCGACCTAGGGGCTGTTCACCCTGTGTTAATATCGCGCCCCTGTTCATTTTGTATTTGGGTTGCCCATGAAGTTGTCCATGCCGCGTTTCGATCAAGCGCCTGTCTTGGTAGTTGGCGATGTCATGCTCGACCGTTATTGGCATGGCGGTACCTCACGGATTTCACCGGAGGCACCGGTGCCGGTGGTCAAGGTCGAGCAGATAGAGGATCGCCCAGGCGGTGCTGCCAACGTTGCCTTGAATATTGCAGCCCTGGGTGCGCCAGCCTCGCTGGTGGGTGTAACCGGGGAAGATGAGGCGGCCGAAAGTCTGGCCAATAGCCTGAAAGCGGCGGGTGTGACCGCACGTTTTCAGCGCATCGCCCATCAACCGACCATCGTTAAACTGCGGGTCATGAGTCGTCACCAGCAGTTGCTGCGTATCGACTTCGAAGAACCGTTTGCCACCGATGCCTTGGCGCTGAGCGCAGATGTCGAAGACATGCTCGACGGCATCAAAGTGCTGGTGCTGTCCGATTACGGCAAAGGCGCGCTGAAAAACCATCAAGTATTGATTCAGGCTGCGCGTGCTCGGGGTATCCCTGTCCTTGCTGACCCTAAAGGTAAGGATTTTGCGATCTACCGCGGCGTCAGCGTGCTTACGCCGAACCTCAGTGAATTCGAAGTCATTGTCGGCCATTGCTCCGATGAGGCTGAACTGGTCGCCAAGGGCGCGAAGTTGATGAGTGAGCTGGAGCTGGGTGCATTGCTGGTGACCCGTGGCGAACACGGCATGACCCTGTTGCGTCCTGACTGTCCGGCCCTTCATTTGCCGGCGCGTGCTCGTGAAGTGTTTGACGTCACGGGTGCGGGCGATACCGTTATTTCTACCTTGGCGGCGGCGATTGCTGCCGGTGAAGAGCTGCCGCACGCCGTTGCGCTGGCCAATCTGGCCGCCGGCATCGTGGTCGGCAAGCTGGGTACAGCCGCTATCAGCGCGCCGGAGTTGCGTCGTGCGATCCAGCGTGAAGAAGGCTCGGAGCGTGGGGTGTTGAGCCTCGATCAATTGCTCCTGGCAATCGACGATGCGCGTGCGCACAAAGAATCGATCGTCTTCACCAACGGCTGTTTCGATATTCTCCATGCCGGGCATGTGACCTACCTGGAGCAGGCGCGCGCGCAAGGCGATCGGCTGATCGTTGCGGTCAATGATGATTCGTCTGTCAGCCGCCTGAAAGGGCCTGGACGGCCGATTAATAGTGTCGACCGACGCATGGCTGTGCTGGCGGGATTGGGCGCTGTGGATTGGGTGATCAGCTTTCCTGAGGACACCCCGGAAAACCTCCTGTCCCACGTCAAGCCTGACGTGTTGGTCAAGGGCGGGGATTACGGCATCGATCAAGTGGTCGGTGCTGAAATCGTTGAAGCCTATGGTGGCAAGGTGAAGGTGTTGGGGCTGGTTGCCAATAGTTCGACCACCGCTATCGTCGAGAAAATTCGCAGGCAGTGATGGGGGGAGGCGTCAGCCGTGCTGACGCCTCCATCGCGAATAAGACTGCGCGTTCCGATTGCTCCCGCACTGCGACTGCTCCGCAGCCTTCGGCAACTCCTACAGGTGAGACGCCAATCTGTGGGATCACTTGCTCAGGGTGCTTCGGGCAAGGTCGATCAATTGCCGGGCTTTGCTCGTCAGGCGCTTGAGGCCGGTCTTCTTTGGCGCTGGGGTCAAACCCTGTTGCCGGAGCCAATCCTTCCAGCGAATCCGCTCATCACGCACAACCCAACCTTCCTGCGGTGCAAAACTTTCGGCCAGGTACAGGCCGCGGGTGCTGGCCGGTTGCAGCTTGTCGCGCTTGAGGGTGTACAGCTCGGGTTTGGGCAAGCCATTTTCCAGGGGCATCAGGTACAGGTCGGGGCGGCTGCGGTTGAGTCGTGCCACCAACTGATCGTTTTCCAGGCTCTCATCAACGTGAAACAGGCTCATTGGCCGCGCTTCTTTGGGCACTTCCAGACGCATGTCGTAAATCAGCTGCAGAGACGACGTCGGCAGGTGCACGTAAGCACGCGGGCGCTCAATCAGGGGCATGCTCCCGCAGCGCACGGGTCTGGCAGCACCGGACAGCGGGCTTAAACGAAAAGGCAGGGCTTCGCGGTAATGCAGCGCCGAGGCATAGGGCGCAGGCAGCCAGGTGTCATTGAAGCGTCCGCTCAGCCAGCCTTGCGGGGTTTCGATCAAGCACTCTTCAGCGACTTCCTGAATGGCGGTGTGCAGTGGCAGATTCAATTCGTGCGCGGGCACGTAGCCGGAAATCAATTTCAGTACGACATCGCCACGGTCTCGCCGACGCTGTCTGACCAGCACCCAGTAATCGCGGTTCTGCCAGTTCAGGGTCAAGCGCACCGACACCCCGAGGTTGGCCAGCTCCACAGAAAAGCGTTCCACATCGGCCACTTCGATCTTGCGTCGACGTTGCAGGGTCTGGGCGAAATTCAACGGCATCCCGATGCTCTGGTAATTCAGGCCTTCGGGAGTGGCTTCGACAGCGAGCGGCAGGGTTTTAAAGTTGTTGGGGTTTTTTCGAATCAACGTTCGCGGCATGTCGGCTCCTTCTTGCGTTGGGGTCGGCCGCCGCCTGAATCAGGTTTGACGGCGAATCACGGCGGCGGCAGTCGCCACGTTATGGGCCAAGTGCAGCGGATTAATAGTCCCGACAATAGCACTGGCGACACCCGGATGGGCAAACAGCAACTCGAAGCTGGCCTGCACCGGGTCCACGCCGGGGCTCAGGCACACATGACCGCTGGCCAGCGCCTTCTTCACCAGGATGGCTTTGCCATGGCTGGCGGCGTAGTCCAGTACCGGCTTTTCACTTTGTTCGTTGAGATTGTAGGTGACCATCGCGCAATCGCCTTCGCGCAACGCCAGCAGGCCGCCTTCGACAGTTTTTCCGGAAAAACCGTAGCCGCGAATCTTGCCTTGCTGCTTGAGTTCGGCCAGTGCTTGATACACACCGGAATCGTTGAGCACGGCCAAATCATTGCCGTCGGAATGGACCAGCACTAGGTCGATGAAGTCAGTCTCAAGGCGCTTGAGGCTGCGCTCCACCGACAGCCGCGTGTGTTCGGCACTGAAGTCGTGGCGCGATTGGCCGCCCTCGAACTCCTCGCCGACTTTGCTGACAATCACCCATTCTTGACGCTGCCCTCGCAGCAATGGGCCCAGGCGCTCTTCGCTGGTGCCGTAGGCGGGGGCCGTGTCGATCAGGTTGATGCCCAGATCGCGAGCCAGCTTGAGCAGCATCTGTGCTTCTCGATCATCGGGGATCGTGAAACCGTTGGGGTATTTGACCCCTTGATCACGGCCGAGCTTGACGGTGCCCAGTCCCAGTGGCGAAACACGCAGACCGGTACTGCCGAGCGGGCGGTGCAGTTCATGCAGGGTTTTCATGGCAGCAGTTGATCCCAAATCGGTTGGGCCATGGGCGGTTTCGGCAGGCCGACGGCTGGCGACTGCGGTGTCGGATGGACACCGTCGCGGGCCAGTGCGGCCAATACCCGATCAGCAAAGTCAGGGGCCAGCGCCAGCTTGGTCGGCCAGCCCACCATCAGGCGTTGTTGCACGGAAAGATAGGCGTTGTCCGGGCGCACCAGGCCGGACTGCGCCGGTTCGGCCCGATCAATACGCAAGGTCGCCCATTGCGCCTGGCTGAGGTCGACCCACGGCAGCAAGTTGCCGAGTTCTTTTTTGGCCGCAGCGATCTGAGCCTCGGGTTCGCGGGCGACGCCCTCAGCTTCGGCCAGATCCCCTCCCAGGTACCAGACCCATTGGCCATCGGCTGCGGGGTGGGTGGTGACGGTGACCCGAGGTTTCGGCCCGCCGCCCAGGCAATGGGCATACAAGGGCTTCAAGGTCGGTCCTTTGACCAACACCATATGCAGCGGGCGGCGTTGCATAGGGGGATGGGACAGCCCCATGGACTTCAGCAGCTCGGCGTTACCCGCGCCCGCGCTCAAAACCACACGCTGGGCGAGGATCTCGCGGCCATCGACCCGCAGGCCGATCAGATCTTCACCTTCGAACAGGGGTTCGATTTTTGTGCCCGCCAGCAGGCTGTCGCCGGACAGTTCGGCGAGACGCTCGACCAGACTGGGCACGTCGATCACCAGTTCGGCCAGTCGATAGACCTTGCCCTTGAACCCGGGACTCTGCAGCGCCGGAGGCAGGTCATTGCCGGTGACGTGATCGACCCTGCCGCGTACGGCCTTGCTGGCGAAAAAACTGGTGAGGTTGCCGGCGAGGGTGCCGGGTGACCATAAGTAATGCGCTTCGGACAGCAAGCGTACGCCAGACAGGTCCAGCTCGCCTTTGCCCGCGAGCGCATCACGCCAGCGACGCGGCATGTCGGCAATCGCTTCGGAAGCACCGCTCAGTGCGCCGTGCAGCGCATATTTGGCGCCGCCGTGGATGATCCCCTGAGACTTTGTACTTTGCCCGCCGCCGAGGCTGGCGCTTTCCACCAAAACGGTCGAGAACCCTTGACGGCGCAGGCGCGCATTGAGCCAAAGACCGGCAACACCGGCGCCGACGATCAGGACGTCAGTGGTCATAGGGGATGGAGTGAGCGCAGATGGCATGAGCGACCTCGGTGGCTAAACGGATGTCGCCATTATAGGGGATCGCGTTTTCAATGCCCGGCGGTTTTCGAGAACAGTTGAATCACCACCACGCCGAGGACGATCAGGCCCATGCCAAGCATCGCGGGCACGTCGAGTTTCTGCCCGTAAATGAACAGCGCGGCGATGCTTACCATGACGATGCCCATGCCCGCCCAGACCGCATACGCGACCCCCACCGGAATGCTGCGCACTACCAGCGTCAGCATCCAGAACGCAATGGCGTAACCCACGATCACCAGCAGCAATGGCAGTGGCGTGCTGATGCCTTTGACCGCTTTCATCGAGACGGTAGCGATAACTTCTGCGCAGATGGCGATGGCCAGATAGTAGTAGGCGGTCATGACGGGATTCCTCTTCATTAGCCACGCATTCTAGAGATTGCTTGGATGGGGTAAAGTCATTACCTATCTTTCTGAGCGATAGGTTGGTGTGCTTTGCAATGGAACCTCGAGCAAATTCGTTTATTCGTCAGCGTAGCCGAACAGCGCTCGTTTTCGGCCGTGGCGCGTGATCTGCAGCGCGCACAATCGGCGGTCAGCAGTGGTATCGCGCTGTTGGAGGCTGATCTGGGAGTCAGCCTGTTCGACCGCAGCAGTGGCCGTCAGCCACGCTTGACCGAAGCCGGTAGTGCGTTGCTCGAAGAAGCGCGAGAGCTGTTGCGCCAGTGTGAGCGTCTGGACGGTCGGGCACTGGCCTTGATGCGTGGCGAAGAGGCCCGCTTGCGACTGGCGCATGACGAAGCCATGCCTTATCAACCGGTGCTGGACAGCCTGGAGGCGCTGGCTGAACAGTTTCCCGGTCTGGAGGTGCAACTGGCCAGCGGCGCCCAAGGTGATGTGGCGCGCAAACTGGTGGAGCGCCGCGCCGATCTCGGGCTGCTGTTTCATCATGAGCAGATGCCCGAAGCTCTGGAACGCCGGGTGCTGGGCAGCGTCGAAATGGTCACGGTCTGTGCAGTGGGGCATCCATTGGTCAACGCGTCACGGGTCAGTCGTCAGCAGTTGGGGCGCCATCGGCAGCTATTGATCGCGCCTCAGCAAAGCGGCTATCCCGGTGGCGAACCCATCAGTGCACAGGTCTGGCGTGCCGACAGCTTTTACGTGATGGCTGAATTGCTCATGCGTGGCCTCGGCTGGGCCTGGTTGCCCCGGCATGTGGTGCAGTACCCGGCTTACCAGCATCAGATGGTCGAGCTGATCAGCGACTGGACCCCGCCGGCCCTGGTGGTGGAGATGGTCTGGCGCCGTGACGAACCACTTGGTCCGGCGGCCCGGTGGCTGGCCGAATGCTTTGCCCGGCATTTGCAGGCGATTGGCTGATAAACTCCGCCGCCATGAATAGAACTCTTTATACCCTGCTGTTTCATCTCGGTTTACCTCTTGTCGCGCTGCGCCTGTGGTTGCGGGCGCGCAAAGCCCCGGCGTACGCGCAGCGAGTCAGCGAGCGGTTTTCGTTCGGTCTGCCGCCCATGCAGCGTGGCGGCATTTGGGTGCATGCAGTGTCGGTGGGTGAAAGCATCGCAGCGGCGCCGATGATTCGCGCCTTGCTGACGCGTTATCCACAGTTACCGATCACTGTGACCTGCATGACGCCGACCGGTTCGGAGCGGATCAAGGCGCTGTTCGCTGACGAGCCGCGCATTCAGCATTGTTATCTACCCTACGATTTGCCTTGGGCAGCCGGACGTTTTCTCGATCATGTCGCGCCTCGGCTCGGGGTCATCATGGAAACCGAACTGTGGCCCAACCACATTCACCAATGCGCCAGGCGCGGCATCCCTGTAGTCCTGGCCAACGCCCGACTGTCAGAGCGCTCGGCACGCGGTTATGGGCGTTTCACCAAGCTGACCCGACCGATGCTTGCCAAAATGAGCGGATTCGCCGTGCAGACCGAAACCGAGGCCCAACGCTTTCTCGATCTGGGGGCGCGGCGCGATTGCGTAGAAGTGACAGGTTCGATCAAGTTCGACTTGAGCATCGACCCGCAGCTGTTGATGCGCGCCGCTGAGCTGCGTGAGCAATGGCACACGCGCCAGCGCCCGACATGGATCGCGGCCAGTACCCACGCCGGCGAAGATGAAACCGTGTTGGCGGCGCACCGTCAGTTGCTCCTCCGCCATCCCGATGCGTTGCTGATCCTGGTCCCGCGTCACCCCGAGCGCTTCAACAGCGTTTACGATTTATGCCAGCAGCAAGGCTTCGAGACGGTTCGTCGCTCGACGGCGCAAGCGGTGACGTCAACCACGTCGGTGTTGCTGGGTGACACCATGGGTGAACTGCTGTTTCTGTACGCGTTGGCCGATTGCGCGTTTGTCGGCGGCAGCCTGGTGCCCAATGGCGGGCACAACCTGCTGGAACCTGCGGCATTGGCCAAGCCGGTCTTGAGCGGCCCGCACCTGTTCAACTTTCTGGAAATCGCTGCGCTGCTGCGTCAGGCTGGCGCGTTGGAAGAAGTGAGTGATGTGGCGGGGCTGGCGGTCGCGGTGCAGCGCCTGTTCGATCAGCCGCAGTTGGCGCGCATCATGGCCGATGCCGGCCTGACAGTGATGCGTGCCAATCAGGGCGCTTTGCAGCGGTTACTGGCAATGTTGGCGCGGGTGGCGAAGCTGTAAGGCCGTCGCAAGCCTCTGTGGGGAAGGCCGTCAATACTCCGAAGGCTTCTCCAGGTTTTTCTGTGCCGCCTTCGCCAGGTCTGGTGGCAGGAAGTCTTTGTCCGGGTTGTAGTCGGCTTTGAGGTAGCGCGACAACCCCTGCAAGTCAGCCGGGCTCAGCGTGCCCGCCGCCTGCTTCAAGCGCAGGTTGTCGATGAGGTAGTCATAGCGCGTGTTGTTGTATAAACGCACCGAGTTGTACAGCTGGCGCTGGGCGTCGAGCACATCGACGATATTGCGCGTCCCGACCTGATAACCGACTTCGGTCGCTTCCAGTGCACTTTGGTTGGAAATGATCGATTGTTTGCGTGCCTGAACCTGTTCGACATCGGTGTTCACGGCGCGGTGCAGGTTGCGGGTATTTTCCACAACCTGACGACGCAAGGCTTCGCGGCGCTGCTCGATCTGGCTCAGGCGTGCATAGGCTTCACGCACTTGTGAACTGGTCAAGCCACCACTGTAGATCGGAATGTTCAACTCAACGCCAACGCTGCGTTGTTCGACGTTGCCGCCATAATTCTGACCCGTGAAGTTGGGGTTGCTGAAACCCAGCGCGTCGTTATCCCCGCGCTTGTACGAAGCGACCGCATCGAGAGTCGGCGCATGCCCGGCTTTGCGTTGGCGCAGGGTTTCTTCAGCGGCGCTCACCGCGTAGTTACTGGCAAGCAGGTTCAGGTTCTGTTGCGACGCGGTGTCGACCCAGGCTTTGGCATCGTTGGGCGTTGGCGCCAACACGGGCAGGGTGTGGACGATGCCTTCGATGGCGTTGTAGTCGCGGTTGGTCAAGGTCACCAGCGCCTCGAACGCATCGTCTACCCGACGCTTGGCGGCGATTCGGTTGGCGCGCGCTGTGTCGTAACTGGCTTGGGATTGCAGTACGTCGGTCTTGTCCGACAGGCCAACGTCAAAGCGCTCGTTGGCTTGATCCAGTTGGCGCTTGAACGCGGCTTCTTCAGCCTTGGTCGAGGCCAGGGTGTCCTGGGCGCGCAGGACCTCGAAGTAGTCTTGCGCACTCTGCAAAATGAGGTTCTGCTCGGTCGCGGAAAGCTCCAGCGCCGCCTGTTCGTTGACGGCCTTGGCGGCCTGTAACTGGAACCAGCGATCCGCGCGGAAGATGGGCTGGCTCAATGTTGCTTGATAGGCCGTGCCGCTACGGGTAGCGGTCATTGAGGGCTGATCCATTTGAGTGCGGGTATTGCTGACACCCGCGCCTGCAGACAGGTTAGGCAGCAGACCGGCGCGAGCCTGGGGCACGATTTCCTTGCGGGCCGAGTAATCAGCGATAGCGGCAGCCAGGTCTGCGTTGTTATTCACGGCATCCTGGTACACGTTGACCAGGCCGGTCTTGGTCGGTATGGGCGCGTCTGCTGCCCAGGCCATTCCGTTGGAAGCACAAGACACGGCAAGCGCCAGTGAAAGTTTGCGCAGCATGAGACGTTCCCTAGAGTTGATAGTGCAATGAGGATGTGAAGATCGCTGCTACGGGGCACGATCCGCAACGCAGCGAGTGTAGTTCTCGGGGTTGCTCACAACAATCCTGTATATCCGCCATTTATCGAACGATATAAGAGGAAGTTGGCGTTCTGTCCATATCTTGCACTAGACTGGTCGGGTTCTTGTCGGGGTGCCTTGCTATGAGGCTGAGATCGGTTAATCCGGATCCCGTTGAACCTGATCAGGTTAACGCCTGCGTAGGGAACAAGATTTCTCGTCTCCCGGCGAGTCCTCTTGAGTGTCGTCCGGGGTCGATTGTTCAATAAATGAACAGTACGCCTCCTTTCTATACTCAGCGCCAGCCTTGGTGCGTCCGTGTCATTCAGGTTTGCTCCGACAATTAATCCGCCGCTGGATGATGCCTGGAGTGCCCGTGATGAGTAAAAAACTAAAAGACGCCACCAATTTGAGCGATTCGGCCAAGGTCGACTCGGGGTCAGTGCAGCCCTTTACCCGCTCGCAAAAAATCTATGTTCAGGGTTCGCGCCCGGACATTCTTGTGCCGATGCGTGAAGTGACTCTGGATGTGACGCCCACCGACTTTGGCGGCGAGATCAACGCGCCAGTGGTTATTTATGACACCTCGGGCCCTTACACCGATCCCAACGTGATCATCGACGTGCGCAAAGGCCTGGCAGACATCCGTTCGCCGTGGATTGAGTCGCGTAACGACACCGAGCGCCTGGCGGGGCTGAGCTCCAACTTTGGCCAGGAACGTCTGAGCGATGCCGAACTGACAGCCCTGCGCTTCGCCCATGTGCGCAACCCGCGCCGGGCCAAGGCCGGCGCCAACGTAAGCCAGATGCACTATGCGCGTCAGGGCATCATCACCGCCGAGATGGAATACGTCGCCATCCGCGAAAACATGAAACTTCAGGAAGCCCGCGCCGCCGGTCTGCTGACTCCGCAGCACGCGGGTCACAGCTTCGGCGCCAGTGTCCCGAAAGAAATCACCGCTGAATTCGTCCGTGACGAAATCGCCCGCGGTCGCGCGATCATTCCGGCCAACATCAACCACGTTGAACTGGAACCAATGATCATCGGCCGTAACTTCCTGGTGAAGATCAACGGCAACATCGGCAACAGCGCGCTGGGTTCTTCCATCGAAGAAGAAGTCGCCAAACTGACCTGGGGCATCCGCTGGGGTTCTGACACTGTCATGGACCTGTCCACCGGCAAACACATTCACGAAACCCGCGAATGGATCAT
This sequence comes from Pseudomonas sp. GG8, assembly GCF_052976945.1. Taxonomy (NCBI): domain Bacteria; kingdom Pseudomonadati; phylum Pseudomonadota; class Gammaproteobacteria; order Pseudomonadales; family Pseudomonadaceae; genus Pseudomonas; species Pseudomonas sp. GG8. Next base: position 4,613,056 of record NZ_JBRIIP010000001.1, on the reverse strand, counting down.
CCGTAATTCGCCGGTCCCGATCGGCACCGTGCCGATTTATCAGGCGCTGGAAAAAGTCGACGGCGCGGCTGAGGACCTGACCTGGGAGCTGTTCCGCGACACCTTGATCGAGCAAGCCGAGCAGGGCGTCGACTACTTCACCATTCACGCTGGCGTGCTGTTGCGGTATGTACCGCTGACCGCCAAACGCGTGACCGGGATTGTGAGCCGTGGTGGTTCGATCATGGCCAAGTGGTGCCTTGCGCATCACCAGGAAAACTTCCTGTACACCCATTTCGAAGACATTTGCGAAATCATGAAGGCCTACGACGTCAGCTTCTCGCTGGGCGACGGCCTGCGTCCGGGCTCGATTGCCGATGCCAACGATGCGGCGCAATTCGGCGAGCTGGAAACCCTCGGCGAGCTGACCAAGATTGCCTGGAAGCATGACGTGCAGACCATGATCGAAGGCCCGGGCCATGTCCCGATGCAGCTGATCAAAGAGAACATGGACAAGCAGCTGGAATGCTGTGACGAGGCGCCGTTCTACACCCTCGGGCCGTTGACCATCGACATCGCACCGGGTTACGACCACATCACCTCGGGCATCGGTGCGGCCATGATCGGCTGGTTCGGTTGCGCCATGCTCTGCTACGTCACGCCTAAAGAACATTTGGGCTTGCCGAACAAGGATGACGTGAAGACCGGGATCATTACCTATAAAATCGCGGCCCACGCGGCGGACCTGGCCAAAGGGCACCCTGGCGCGCAGATTCGCGACAATGCCTTGAGCAAGGCGCGCTTCGAGTTTCGTTGGGAGGACCAGTTCAACCTCGGCCTCGATCCTGATACCGCACGCTCGTATCATGACGAAACCCTGCCGAAGGACTCGGCCAAGGTCGCGCACTTCTGCTCCATGTGCGGACCGAAGTTCTGCTCGATGAAAATTACCCAGGAAGTTCGGATATACGCCGCCAACCAGCACATCGAAACCGTGGATGCGGCCGTGCAGGAGGGCCTGCGAGAACAGGCCGAGCGCTTCAAGCAGGAAGGCAGTCAGCTGTACAAAAAAGTTTAAGTCTTTTGGCCTGAATGCGGGGTGTCTGACACCCCGCATCCGCGAAGAGGTCAGGCAAGGCACCAAAAAAACAAAGGGTTAACCCCTATCATCTGCTCCTCTGAGATAACCCCGTGAACCCTTCAACCAATACCTACTCCCCCGATGTCGCGGTGCCTGCGGGCAAGCGTGTGTTCGGCGGTCGTGATTTGTTTTCCCTGTGGTTTTCCCTCGGCATTGGCCTGATGGTCCTGCAAACCGGCGCGTTGCTGGCGCCGGGGCTGGGCTTGTCAGGGTCACTGCTGGCGATTTTTCTTGGCACCCTCGTCGGCGTTTTGCTGCTGGCCGCCGTGGGTGTGATCGGTAGCGATACCGGGCTTTCGGCCATGGCCGCGCTCAAGCTCAGCCTTGGCACCCGTGGCGCGTCGCTGCCAGCGGTGCTGAACCTGCTGCAATTGGTGGGTTGGGGGGCTTTCGAGATCATCATCATGCGTGACGCCGCCAGTCTGCTGGGCGCGCGTGCGTTTGCCGAGGGCAGTCTATGGGCTAACCCTCTGCTCTGGACGTTGTTCTTCGGCGCGCTGGCCACCTTGCTGGCGGTCAGCGGACCGCTGACTTTCGTCCGTCAGATACTGCGCAAGTGGGGCATCTGGCTACTGTTGGCTGCGTGTGTGTGGTTGACCTGGAACCTGCTGACCAAAACCGACTTGTCCGCACTCTGGTCGCGTGCCGGTGACGGTTCGATGCCGTTTGCCGTGGGTTTTGATATCGCCATTGCCATGCCGTTGTCCTGGCTGCCATTGATCGCCGACTACTCGCGGTTCGGCAAACGCGCCAAAAGTGTCTTTGGCGGCACAGCGCTGGGCTTCTTTATCGGCAATTTCTGGCTGATGAGCCTGGGCGTTGCCTACACCCTGGCGTTCGCGCCGAGCGGTGAAATCAATGCGTTGCTGCTGGCGTTGGCCGGTGCCGGACTGGGTATTCCACTGTTGCTGATTCTGCTCGACGAGTCAGAAAACGCGTTCGCCGATATTCACTCGGCGGCGGTGTCCAGCGGGATTCTGCTGCGTTTGAAGGTAGAGCATCTGGCATTGGCCATCGGTGTGATCTGCACCCTGATCGCCTGCTTTGCACCGCTGGCGCAGTACCAGAACTTCCTGCTGCTGATCGGCTCGGTGTTCGCACCGTTGTTCGGTGTGGTGTTGGTGGACCACTTCATCCAGCGTCGCCGCCGCAGCCAGATGGCAACAGTAGGCTTTCGCGGGATGACGCTGTTGGCCTGGCTGGGTGGCGTCAGCACCTATCACCTGCTGGCCAACATGTACCCTGACGTGGGTGCAACACTGCCAGCCCTGATTGTGGCTGGCGTGCTGCAACTGTTGCTGGGTCAGACATTCAACCGCGGCGCGGGAACAGTTCCGGCTTGAGGATGCCATTGAGCTGAAGGTAAGACATCTTCAGCTCAATGTGACCGTTGGCATAAGGGGCAATCGTCGCCACCTCGTATTTTAGAATGACTCCGCCAGAGGTCAGGGCGACGTTAGGGGTTTTCTGGAACGGCCACGTCTTCACGAACGCGGGGTCCTGAGTGAACCGGGTGTTGATCATCCATTCTTTGTGGGCTTGCTGCGCTGTCAGCCAGAATGCCTCTTCCTGGCCCGGTAAAAGCATGTCTTGCAGGGTCAGTGCTCTGTGTTGCTGACGGGAGTAGTTGATGAATCCGCGACCGGGTGTTCCCTGTTCGTCACCGGTGTCCAGATAACTGGACAGTTCGACAATCACCAGACCGTCATGCTGGTCGCGTACCTTGGCTTGCAGATAGCTGCCGTTGTGGCTTTGCGCTTCACGCAGGAATTGTTCTTCATAGACTTTGAGCGACACCGGCAACGGTGCGTTCGGCGAGGTACGGGTCATTTTCAGCAAGGACTTCTCGACAAGACTGTCGAGCGTCGGCTCGCTCTGAAAATGCACCGTATCGACGTTCACCAGTGGGCAGTCAGCCACGGTGCAGCCCGGCTTGATCTGTTCCGAGGCATCACGCCGGACTTCAAGCGGTGCACGCATGTCGGGCTGGAACAGGCTCTGGCAGGCGCCCAGCATCAGTGCGATGCACGCGAGCGAAGTGATCCTCAAAATTGACATGTTGATCCTTGGCAGTAACAAAAAAAGCGAGTTGACGTGTTTCGACTGCAAGCAGCCCCATCAGTTCGCCACTAGGCTAATTAGAAGTTGTTTGCGACCTGGCCGTCTACCCCGGTTGCCCCAATGACTGGTTTAAAGGGCTGCATCCGGTGAAAGACCGCGCTAGGATGGCGCGAAGTCGACGTGGGCCAGTAGCGAGAACTATATGAGTGATACGACCAGATCCGTCCCGGTGGCGGTGGCAATTACGAAGCGTGAAAACTGCTTCAAGGGTTTTTACCGCCTCGACCGCATGCACCTGCGCCACGAGCTTTTCGGTGGCGGCATGAGCAACGAAATCAGCCGTGAGTTGTTTGTTCGTCACGATGCGGTGTGCGTGCTGCCCTACGATGCCAAGCGCGACGAGGTGGTCCTGATTGAGCAGTTTCGAGTCGGTGCGCTGGGCAAGGTCGATAACCCGTGGTTGATTGAGCTGGTGGCCGGTCTGATCGACAAGGACGAGGAACCAGAAGAGGTTGCCCACCGCGAGGCAGAAGAGGAAGCTGGACTTACTTTCAGTGCGATGTTGCCGATCACCAAGTACTTTCCATCGCCGGGTGGCAGCAGTGAATACGTTCACCTGTACTTGGGGCATTGCGAAAGCGAGGGGGCGGGAGGGTTACACGGGCTGGAAGCGGAAGGCGAGGATATTCGCGTGACGGTGTGGTCGCTGGACGATGCGCTACAGGCCGTACGTGATGGACGAATTTTCAACGCGGCCACTCTTATTGCATTGCAATGGCTGGCATTGAACCGTACTGAAGTCAGGGGGCAATGGTCGTGAACCTTGTGCGCGAGCGCTACCGTGTTGACCTTGTCGGGCTGCAAGCGGCCTGCGAGGCCAACTATGCGCGCTTGATGCGATTGCTCCCCGACATGCGCAACCAGCAACGCTCGCGTCGGGTGGCCGTCACCCAGGGCGATCAAATGCTCGGTGTGCTGGCCGTCGAAGTGCTGCTCGATTGTCCGTACACCACCACCCTGCAAGTGCGTCAGGAACACAGCCTGCCGTGGCTGCCGGTGCCCAAGCTCGAAGTGCAGGTCTATCACGACGCCCGCATGGCCGAAGTCATCGGCGCCGAACATGCCCGCCGGTTTCGCGGCATCTACCCTTATCCCAATGCCGCCATGCACCAGCCGGATGAAAAAGCCCAGCTCAACCTGTTTCTTGGGGAGTGGCTGAGCCATTGCCTGGCGTGCGGGCATGAGTTTGAAGTGGTGCGCTAAGGCGGCTGTGGAAGGGCTCTATTAAACAGCTACGCGCGGGGAGTTTTCCCCTGTCGCGCGCTGAAGTGACGTGAATCCATTACAGACTTACTGTTTTGTGGGGGCACTGCGCACGGCGATCAAATCATGCTTGAACAGACTAAATGATGCGGCCAACAGTACAGCGTCTTTAATAAGGAAAGAGGTAGCGCTGCCCATGGCAGGGAAACCGCCAGCAGATGCTTCCCATCCACCTGGTGTAGAAATGATGAGTGTCAAGGTAGTGAGGAACGTGACGACGGAGGCCGCGGCTGCGACGACAGAAACCCTTGGTATCCAGGCTCCGACCACCAATCCCAAGCCAATGGCCCATTCGGCCACGCCCAGCGCATAGCTTGCGCCTTGCACGCCAAAGGCCGGGTACAGCCATGAGAATAGCGCGCTGTTAGACATCAGCGGGATCAGCGATTGTGCCTCGTAAGGGAACCATTTGGTGTAACCAAACAATGCAAAAATCAACACGAGCGTCCAGCGCATGAGTTGAACATCGATGTTGGAGTGGCAAAGGCGATTCAGGGCGCATCCGTGCATGGGTAAATCTCAGTGTTATGGGGGAGATTTCAATATAGCCGGCGTCTTGTTCTGCGTTGCCGTGTAGACATATCTGGAATGAACTTTGCTGGCTAAGTCCGCTCGTTACCCTCATTGTTCGGCCTCCATGTGAGGGAAAGAGTCTTGCACGCTATGTCTGGTTGTCTGTCAGAGATAAGTCGATGTAATGCAGATTTTGATATCCCCTCAAATGTAAGCCGAATCGTTGGACAGGTTTGCCGCCTCTACCATCGGCCGCCATAATCGTCGCAGACCCCGCTCAAGGAGATGGCCTTGCCGAGCCCCCCCAGCCCTATCGCCGATTCTTCAGTCCTGCTGGTCCAGCTAACCGACAGCCATTTGTTTGCCAATGCAGACGAAAAGCTGCTGGGCATGAGTACCTTTGAAAGCCTGAACAAGGTGATTGAGTGCGTCCTGGCTGAGCAGTCGCAGATCGACCTGCTGATCGCCAGCGGTGATTTGTCCCAGGACGGCAGTCTTGAGTCCTACCAGGCGTTTCGTCAGGCCAGTGGGCGGATTCAGGCACCGGCGCGTTGGTTTCCCGGGAATCACGATGAGGTGCCGGCGATGACCGAGGCTGCGCGGCAGAGCGATTTTCTCGCGCCGATCATCGATCTCGGCCATTGGCGTATCACCCTGCTGGACTCTTCGGTGCCTGGTTCGGTGCCGGGGTATTTGCAGGATCAGCAATTGCAGCTGTTGGCGCAGTCCCTGAGTGAAGAGCCTGATCGCCACCATCTGGTGTGCCTGCACCACAATCCGGTGAACATCGGTTGTGCCTGGATGGACCCCATCGGCCTGCGTAACCCCGAGGCGCTGTTTGCCGTGCTTGATCGATTCCCGCAGGTGCGCGCTGTACTCTGGGGCCATGTCCATCAGGAATACGACCAGCTGCGCAATGGCGTACGGCTGCTGGCCTCACCGTCCACCTGCATTCAGTTTGCACCGGGCAGTGTCGAGTTCAAGGTCGACAGCACCGCGCCAGGCTACCGCTGGTTGCGTCTGCACGCAGACGGCCGCCTTGAAACCGGTGTGTCGCGGGTAGAGGGGCTGGCCTTTGACGTGGATTACAGTGGCCGAGGTTATTGAGCGATCCGTCCTGATTTGAGTGGGAAATGTCTGAAGGCGAGTCAACGGGCGGCAGTCCCTGTAAACTGCGCGTCTTTGCTTGCGCTAAAAAGTTTCAGGAGGGAATGTGACCGGCGAACCATCCACACTGTTGTATATCCATGGTTTGAACAGCTCGCCGCGCTCAAAGAAGGCCAGCCAGTTGTCGACCTTGATGCAAACGCTTGGCCTCGATGAGCATTTGCGGGTGCCGGAGCTGCATCATCACCCGCGTCAGGCGATTGCTCAGCTCGACGCATTGATCACCGAGCTGGGTCGACCGCTGCTGGTCGGCAGCTCCCTCGGCGGCTACTATGCCACTCACTTGGCTGAGCGCCATGGCCTCAAGGCTCTGCTGATCAACCCGGCAGTCATGCCACATCGGCTGTTCGACGGGTATATCGGTACCCAACAGAATCTTTACAGCGGTGAAAGCTGGGAGTTGACCCACGACCATGTGCAGGCTCTCGCCGAACTGGAAGTGCCCGCCCCGCAGGATCCGTTGCGCTTCCAGGTGTGGTTGCAGACAGGTGATGAAACCCTGGACTACCGCAGTGCCCAGTCCTATTACCGAGCGTGCGCCTTGCGCATTCAGCCTGGCGGCGATCACAGCTTTCAGGGCTTTACCGAGCAGTTGCCGGCGTTGCTGGGTTTTGCAGGCTTTGCCCCGGCGCTGCTCCAGGCGATTGATCGTTCTGTGCTGTAACACCTGTAATCAATTGACTGATATTCCGAAATTTCACGAACGACTGATGACGAGACCCCATGGCCAATCCCAGCGCTAGCTCTTATAACGCAGACGCCATCGAAGTCCTCTCGGGCCTCGACCCGGTACGCAAACGCCCGGGCATGTACACCGACACCACGCGGCCGAACCACCTCGCCCAGGAAGTTATCGACAACAGCGTCGATGAAGCCCTTGCCGGGCATGCGAAATCGGTGCAGGTCATTCTTCACGCCGACAACTCGCTGGAAGTGTCCGATGACGGTCGCGGTATGCCGGTGGACATTCACCCGGAAGAGGGTGTGTCTGGCGTCGAGCTGATCCTGACCAAACTGCACGCGGGCGGCAAGTTCTCGAACAAGAACTACCAGTTCTCAGGCGGCCTGCACGGCGTGGGGATTTCCGTGGTGAACGCGCTCTCGAACCATGTTCGGGTCCGGGTCAAACGCGACGGCAACGAATACGAAATGACCTTCGCTGACGGCTACAAAGCCAGCGAACTGGCGGTTATCGGCACGGTTGGTAAACGCAATACCGGGACCAGCGTGTACTTCGCTCCGGACCCTAAATATTTCGACACGCCGAAATTCTCTGTCAGCCGCCTCAAGCATGTGCTCAAAGCCAAGGCGGTATTGTGCCCGGGGCTGTTGGTCAGCTTCGAAGACAAAGCCACCGGCGAGAAAATCGAGTGGCATTTCGAAGACGGCTTGCGTTCTTACCTGCAAGATTCGGTCAGCGAGTTTTTGCGTCTACCGGATGAACCATTCTGCGGCAGTTTCGCCGGTAATAAAGAAGCCATCGATTGGGCTTTGCTCTGGTTGCCCGAGGGTGGCGACAGCGTTCAGGAAAGCTACGTCAACCTGATTCCTACCCAGCAGGGCGGGACCCACGTCAACGGCCTGCGCCAGGGTTTACTTGACGCGATGCGCGAGTTTTGCGAGTTCCGCAACCTGCTGCCGCGTGGCGTCAAACTGGCGCCCGAAGACGTCTGGGAGAAGATCGCGTTCGTCCTGTCGATGAAAATGCAGGAGCCGCAATTCTCCGGCCAGACCAAAGAGCGGCTGTCATCGCGTGAAGCGGCGGCGTTCGTCTCTGGCGTGGTCAAGGACGCATTTAGCCTGTGGCTCAATACGCACTCCGAACTCGGTATGCAGTTGGCGGAATTGGCGATCAACAACGCTGGTCGTCGCCTTAAGGCCAGCAAGAAGGTTGAGCGTAAACGCGTCACTCAAGGCCCCGCGCTGCCTGGCAAGCTGGCCGACTGCGCCGGACAGGACCCGATGCGTTCCGAGCTGTTTCTGGTCGAAGGCGACTCCGCTGGCGGTTCGGCCAAACAGGCGCGAGACAAAGAGTTTCAAGCGATCTTGCCGTTGCGCGGCAAGATCCTTAATACCTGGGAAGTCGATGGCGGTGAAGTGCTCGCCAGCCAGGAAGTGCACAACATCGCCGTGGCCATCGGCGTTGACCCGGGTGTGGCCGACATCAGCCAGCTGCGTTACGGCAAGATTTGTATTCTCGCCGACGCCGACTCCGACGGCCTGCACATCGCAACGTTGCTTTGTGCGTTATTCGTCCAGCATTTCCGCCCGCTGGTGGACGCGGGCCACGTCTACGTTGCAATGCCGCCGCTGTACCGGATCGACCTGGGCAAAGAGATCTACTACGCGCTGGATGAGTCGGAGCGTGACGGGATTCTTGATCGTCTGATCGCGGAGAAAAAGCGCGGTAAGCCACAGGTCACCCGATTCAAAGGCCTGGGTGAGATGAACCCGCCCCAGCTTCGCGAAACCACCATGGACCCGAACACCCGGCGCCTGGTCCAGCTCACCCTGGACGATTACGCGGCGACCTCGGAAATGATGGATATGTTGCTGGCAAAAAAACGCGCGGGCGACCGCAAGACCTGGCTCGAATCAAAAGGCAATCTGGCCGAGGTTCTCACTTGATGAGAGGCTGGTTCGTCGCGTTATGGCTGATCGCTTCACCGGTATTCGCAGCGCCGCTGGCTGAACTGAAGATGCTGTCCGAACATGCGGTCGAGGGCATGGTGGGCGGTAATCTGTCGGGACTGGCGTCTTGCAATGGCGAGCTGTGGACAGTATCGGACCGCGATGATGCCTTGCTGTACAGGCTCGATACCTCTTCGGTGGTGTGGAAGGCCGAGGCGAATACCATTGACGTGCCGACCGTGCCGGACAGTGGTCTGGCGTTGAGTGTGCGTTCGATGGTCGGGGCGTCGTCGCTGGTTCGTGGGGGCGCCCTGGATTTCGAAGGCGTGACGTGCGACGCGGCGGGGAATCGTTACCTGGTCAGCGAGGGGTACGCGGCGGTGCTGCAAGTGCCTGTTTCCGGCGCGCCGAGTTGGTTGAAGCTGCCGCCGAGTCTGGTCCGCCAGGCGCGTGCCAAGGGAATGCTCCAGCACTTCAATGCGATCTTCGAGGGTATCGCGATCAATCCGGCCGGAGATCGGCTGTGGCTGGCGGCCGAGCGGCAGAAGCGCGGGTTGCTGGTGGTCCATCGTGATCAGGCTGCCTGGAGCTGCAAAGGGGGTTGCGTGATCCTCAGTGAGGCGGGCAAGCAAACCATGCCGGCGCAAATGGACAGTCGCGAGGCGCCAAAAGACTTTTCCGATATTTCGCTGTTCAACGGCAAGCTGTTTACCCTGGAACGCGCCGCATATCGAGTCTGTCGTCGCGATCTGGACACTGGGAAGGTCGAGCTTTGCTGGTCGTTCGCCGATGATGCATTGGTGCCGTCGCGACGTTATTCGCAGCCTTACGGACTGGCCGAGGCGCTGGTTATAGACGCGGAAGGCGCCTGGATCGGTGTCGACAATAACTTTGGCGCCCGAGCCGATGGCGAGAAACGTCCGATAGTCTGGCGTTTCGCGGCACCCGAGGGTGGTTGGAGCGCCAAGCCGTGAGTCAGCAACTTCCCGGCAAGCGTGCGGGCCGCGTGCTGATGATTCTGGCGTGGGGTGCTGCGCTGTTTCTGGCCACACGCTTTTTCGGGCAGTGGGAGGCGCGCCAGGAAAACCCCAATACGGAGGTAACTTCGCAACACGGTGATGGCTATATCGAAGTGCAACTGCTGAGCAACGGCCAGGGCCATTTCGTCAGCAGTGGTCAGATCAATGGCCAGACGGTGCAGTTTTTACTGGATACCGGCGCCACCGACGTTGCGATTCCCGGCAAGGTAGCCGATACATTGCGACTCAAACGCGGCACGCCGGTGACGGTCAATACCGCCAATGGCCGGAGCGAGGGGTTTCGCACCACGATCGACCGTCTGCAAGTGGGCGATATCGTCCTGCATGACGTACGCGCCCTGGTGGCGCCCGGTCTGGAAGGCGAACAGATACTGCTGGGCATGAGCGCAATGAAACAACTTGAATTCACCCAGCGCGGCGGCACTATGCTGCTGCGCCAGACCACGAAATGATGAGGCTTGCATGAGCAATTCCCTTGACCTCAGCCTGGATGGCGTAGAACGCCGATCACTGGCTGACTTCACAGAACAGGCCTACCTCAACTACTCCATGTACGTGATCATGGACCGTGCCCTGCCGCATATCGGCGACGGCCTGAAGCCTGTACAGCGGCGTATTATCTACGCCATGAGCGAGTTGGGGCTCGATGCCGACTCCAAGCACAAGAAGTCGGCGCGTACCGTCGGCGACGTTCTCGGTAAATTCCACCCCCATGGCGACTCGGCCTGCTATGAAGCCATGGTGCTGATGGCGCAGCCGTTCAGCTATCGCTACACGCTGGTCGACGGTCAGGGTAACTGGGGCGCGCCGGATGATCCGAAGTCCTTCGCCGCCATGCGTTACACCGAAGCCCGGTTGTCGCGCTATTCCGAAGTGCTGCTCAGCGAACTGGGTCAGGGCACGGCGGATTGGGTACCGAACTTCGACGGAACCCTCGACGAGCCGGCCGTGTTGCCGGCGCGCCTGCCGAATATTCTGCTCAACGGCACCACCGGCATCGCCGTGGGCATGGCCACTGATGTACCGCCGCATAACTTGCGTGAAGTCGCCTCTGCCTGCGTGCATTTGCTCGATGAGCCCAAGGCCACGATCGAAGAGCTGTGTGAGCACATTAAGGGCCCGGATTATCCGACCGAAGCGGAAATCATCACCCCGCACGCCGATCTGCTGAAAATGTACGAAACCGGCAAAGGCTCGGTGCGCATGCGTGCGGTGTATCGCATCGAAGACGGCGATATCGTCGTCACTGCGTTGCCGCATCAGGTGTCCGGCGCCAAAGTGCTGGAGCAGATCGCTGCGCAGATGCAGGCCAAGAAGCTGCCGATGGTCGCCGATTTACGCGACGAGTCGGATCATGAGCATCCTTGCCGCATCGTGATTATCCCGCGTTCCAATCGGGTCGAACTCGACGAGTTGATGCAGCATCTGTTCGCCACCACCGAGCTGGAATCCAGCTACCGGGTGAACATCAACATCATCGGTCTCGATGGCAAGCCGCAACTCAAGAACCTCAAGGCGTTGCTCAGCGAGTGGCTGGTGTTCCGTATCGGCACCGTGCGCCGACGTTTGCAATTCCGTCTGGACAAGGTCGAGCGCCGCCTGCACCTGTTGGACGGTTTGCTAACGGCTTACCTGAACCTGGATGAAGTCATCCATATCATCCGCACCGCAGAACACCCGAAAGCGGAGCTGATCGAGCGGTTCGCGCTGTCGGAAATTCAGGCTGACTACATCCTCGACACGCGTTTGCGTCAACTGGCTCGCCTGGAAGAAATGAAGCTGCGGGCCGAGCAGGATGAGTTGCGCAAGGAACAGGCGCGTCTGCAATCGCTGCTGGGCAGCGAAACCAAGTTGCGTAAGCTGGTGCGCACTGAGCTGATCGCGGACGCTGAAACGTATGGCGACAACCGTCGCTCGCCTATTGTGTCCCGCACTGAAGCCAAGGCGTTGTCGGAAAACGAGCTGATGCCGACCGAGCCGGTCACAGTTGTGCTGTCGGATAAAGGTTGGGTGCGTTGCGCCAAGGGTCACGATATCGACGCCACCGGTCTTTCCTACAAAGCCGGGGATAGCTTCAAGACCTCGGCCGCCGGGCGCTCCAACCAATTTGCGGTTTTCATTGACTCTACGGGGCGCAGCTACTCGCTGCCGGCACACACCTTGCCGTCCGCCCGTGGCCAGGGCGAACCGTTGAGCGGTCGTCTCACGCCGCCGCCGGGTGCGAGCTTTGAATGTGTACTGTTGCCGGACGACGACGCGCTGTACGTCATCGCTTCCGACGCAGGCTATGGCTTTGTGGTTAAAGGTGAAGACCTGCAAGCCAAGAACAAGGCGGGCAAGGCGTTGCTGAGTCTGCCTAATGGCGCCAAGGTGATTCTGCCGCGGCCAGTGGCTGATCGTGAGCAAAACTGGCTTGCGGCAGTGACCACTGAGGGACGCTTGTTGATTTTCAAAGTCAGTGATTTGCCGCAGCTGGGCAAAGGCAAGGGCAACAAAATCATCGGTATTCCGGGCGAGCGTGTGGCCAGCCGCGAAGAGTACGTGACCGACCTGGCGGTGGTCCCGGAAGGCGCGACATTGGTGCTGCAAGCCGGCAAGCGCACCCTGTCGTTGAAGGCTGATGACCTCGAGCATTACAAAGGGGAGCGCGGTCGACGCGGTAACAAGCTTCCCCGAGGCTTCCAGCGTGTGGATGCATTATTGGTCGAAAGTAGCCTGTAATGCCGGAATAGAGCGCTCGGTCTTCATTTGGCCATGATGGCCGACGCATAATCGCTGGAGTCATGAGCAATATTCACGGATGATATGACGTCTTGAGTCACCAGCGTGGCTGAGTGCCTTCATGTATTTTGTGAGTATTGACGCTGTGGTGTGCCTTGTGGCGACTACCTGGATGGGATGATGAATTTTTTACGCCTTCCTTTTGTTTTATTAATGACCGGCGTAATTGGGCTTGCCGGTTGCAGCATGCAACAACCGACTTCGTTATATCAGCTTGACGCCGGTGAGCCGGGTCAACCTAAACAAAGTGCAGGGCTGGCTGTTTTGTTGGGGCCGGTTTCAGTGGCCGATTACCTTCAACGTGAAACCCTGTTGCAACGGCAGCCGGATGGCAGCCTGACGGCATCGGCCGATGGTCGCTGGGCGGGTAGTCTGTCTTCTGACATCGATCAACTACTGTTGCGCCGACTGGCCTGGAAGCTGGACAGTCAGCGGGTGGTGCTGGCACCGGCTGTCGCTGGTTTTACACCGGATGTGCAGGTCTTATTGTCCATTACCCGGCTTGATTCGGGTGTAAGCCAACCAGCGGTGCTCGATGCTCAGTGGCGCTTGCTTGATCGCAGGGGCCAGGTTCGCGATAGCCGACTGATTCACCTGGAAGAGCCCCACGTCGGGACCTCTGCTGCACAGGTAAAAGCGCAGGGCGTACTTTTGCAGCGTCTGGCCGATCAGTTGAGCGTTGCGGTCAAACCCCTGGCCAACCAGCCTGCGGACGAACCTAAAAAGCAGCCTTCGGCTCAGACTCGCACTAATAAAGAGCAAGATCAGGGCAGACCAAAGATTCCCTTGGCTTCACCGATTCGTACGGATATGGAAGTGTTCCGCTTCTAAGGAAGTGGCTCCACCGCCCAATAAAAAGCCCACAGCGATGTGGGCTTTTTATTGGGCGGTGACTCACCAACACCTTCAGGCTGGCGCAGGCTGGCGCAGGCTTATCCGCGATGGCGGTATCCGCTAAACCTTGCCCCGGCTCTCATGCATCCGCGCCAGTTGGCGTTCGAGCATGGATGGGTAGGGTTCCATCAGCCGTTCGACGCAGCAAGCGCCTTCCGGGCTGGCGATAGGTCGGATACGGGCGCGTTGGCGGATCAGGACATCATCACTGATCTTGCGCTCCACCAGCAGCAGGTTCCGGCTGTGTTGTGACAGCGCAAGTGCATCTTGGGCGGTTTCGGTCAGCAACAGGTCGATTTGACTCAAACCGAACAGCCCGTCACTCAGGGTCAGGCCTAACTGCAATTGCAGAGTGATGCCGCTGTCGGCGACCTCGATCTGCAAGGCATGGCCCAGGGCGCGCAGGAGCTCGCCACAGCAAATTGCGTTGGTCAGGTAATCCTCGCCACTGTCCTGGCTATGGAACAGCATCAGCGTGCTGCCATCGTTCAGGGTGTGCAGTTCGCTTTGATACAGCGATGCCGCCTGATCCAGGCAGTCACGGTAACGTTGCAGCAAATCGGTCAGGCGAGCGCGGGGCAAACGGCGCAGTTGATCCTGGGCGCCAAGCTGTACGGCCAGTACCGCACTGTGTTGCGGCTGGCTCGGGACAATCGGAGCGTGCTTGACCACGGGTGCGGGGGTGGAATGATCACGCAGATCGGCGAAGGGGTCTTCTTCGTCCTCTTCATCTTCTTCCGCGACGATGCGCCTCGGCGCTTGCGCTGGCAGGCGAGGTTTAGGTGCTTCATCGAAACCAGGTTCGTGCAGGTCGTTCGCGGTAAACCCGGGTTCGTCGTCCTCTTCGGTTTCAAGGTGCGGATCGTTGCCAGCGTGTTCGTCGTATTCGGGTTCCGGAACGGGCTGAGGTTCAGGCGGTTCGGGCGCGAACGAGGCGTGCAGTTGACGGGCCAGGTCGCCGATTTCATCCTGACGCTCGGTGGCGGGTGTGTGCTCGTCGATATCGCGCAGCCACACGCGCAATTGCAGCAGGGGCGTCGAGATATAACGACCCAGACGCAAGCTCAGCGCCAGTGCCAATGCCAGCAGAATGCCGCTGAGGATGCCCATGCTTTGCAAGCTGATGGTCATCGGCTGCTGGAATTGCGCCATGTCCAGGCTGATGCGCAGATGCCCGGCGATCACGTCCTGGAAGGTGATTTTGATCTCGTACAAGCCTTCGGCTTCACCCAGCAGGCCGTTTTTAGGGCGCTGACCGGCTTCTGCAAGGATGCGGTTATCCACGCTGTAGATGGCTGCGTGGGCCACTAGCGGGTTCTTCACCAGATTGCCCAACAGTACGTTGAGACTGAGGATGTCGTTGGACACCAACAGTTCCGTGGCGGACGTCGCGGTTTGCGTGGTCAGGGCCTGGCCGAGGGCATCAGCCTGTTCGTGCATGGCCTGCTTGAACTGCAGGCCCATCACGCAGGCATAGATCACCAACGCCAAGGCGACCAGAATCACGTTATGGCTGGCTATGCGCAAAGCAAGCGGTACACGCCTATGGCGCAATGCCCGAAAGATCAGCAGGAAAAAATTATCGGTTTTAACTGGCGTGGGCCGGTTCACTGAGCACGGTTCTTTTGGTGAAGTTGCCGGGCAGTATAGCGACCGACCCTTGAGCGGCAAAGCGCTCGCTGTGCCCGATGGTCACTGAAAGTGGTTAGAATGCGGTTTTTTTCCACTGCGGGGGTGCGCCTTGCGCGAAATCGTCCTGATAAACATCACTGGTGAAGACCGTCCGGGTCTCACTGCGGCCATTACCGGGGTGCTTGCCCAGGGTGGGGTGAATATTCTCGATATTGGTCAGGCGGTGATCCACGACACGTTGTCGTTCGGCATCCTGGTTGAGATTCCGGGAACCGAACAAGGCTCCTCGGTGCTTAAAGACATCCTGTTCACGGCTTACAAGCTTGATCAGCAGGTGCGCTTCACGGCAGTTTCCGAAGAGGACTACGCGCACTGGGTCAACGGGCAGGGCAAGGCGCGGCATATCGTGACGTTGCTCACCCGTAAGGTCACGGCCGAGCAATTGCAGCGTGTCAGTTCCATTACCGCCAAGTATGGCCTGAACATCGATCAGATTGATCGCCTGTCGGGACGCATGCCGCTCGATACGCCAGCCGATAAAGGCAAGGGTTGCATCGAGTTTTCCGTGCGCGGCGAGCCGGCCGATCCAGGTGCGATGCAGGCCGAGTTCCTCAGCGTGGCGCAAGAACTCAATGTTGATATCGCGTTCCAGCAGGACTCGCTGTTTCGGCGCAACCGCCGTCTGGCGGTATTTGACATGGACTCGACGCTGATCGAGGCTGAAGTTATCGACGAGCTGGCCAAGGCGGCCGGTGTCGGCGAGCGGGTGTCGGAAATTACTGAGCGGGCCATGCGTGGCGAACTGGATTTTCGCGCCAGTTTCAAAGAGCGACTGGCGCTGCTTAAAGGCCTGGACGTCAGTGTGCTGGATGAAATAGGGGCTTCGTTGCGTCTGACCGAGGGCGCTGAAACCCTGTTCGCCGAGCTCAAGAGATTGGGCTACAAGACTGCGATTCTGTCGGGTGGTTTCACTTATTTCGCCAAACAGCTGCAAGCCAAGTTGGGCATCGACTACGTGTTCGCCAATGAATTGGAAGTGGTCGATGGCAAGGTTACCGGCGTGGCCATCGAGCCGATCGTCGATGCTCGACGCAAAGCCGACCTGCTGCGTGAGTTGGCGCACAAAGAAGGCCTGAGCCTTGAGCAGACGATTGCCGTCGGTGACGGGGCCAATGATTTGCCGATGTTAGCGATTGCCGGTCTTGGCGTCGCTTTCCGAGCCAAACCGCTGGTCAAACAGTCGGCCAAACAGGCGATCTCGACGCTGGGGCTGGACGGGATTCTATACCTGCTCGGTTTTCGTGATCGGGATGGGCGGGGCTTATAAGGTTTTTGCTCCCTCAGTCTGACTGGGGGAGCAGGCTTGCCTACCAAGTGCTACCAGGTGCGCCGCCTGTTACAAAGACGTCCACAACGAGTCGAACTCTTGTCCGGACGTCGCATCTTCGGCGCCGCCGGCGATGCCTTTCTTGCGTGGCGCCTCAATCGTCTGGTATTCGAACTGATTGAAGCTGCCGGTGCCGGTACGACGCTTGCCCAGGCCGGCCCGACGCTCTTCGCCGTTGGTGTTGATCCTTACCTTGTTGCCTTCCTGAAAGGGCAGGCGCGGCGCCAATAACGTCGCTGGCTGGTCGATTGCGCGCACTTCAGGCAGCAGCAGTGCCCGCAGGTATTGGCTGCTTGGCTCGCTGACGCGTACCAGTTGCAGGCCGCATGGCTGAGCATAGGGTGCAACCAGTTCAATACCCATTTGCGTGCCGCCACCGCGAACCTGACGAATCCAGCGCACGACCGCGATACTCCAGCCCTGACCGGCACCGTCTTGAATGCCGACCATTTCCCCTGCCTGTAACTGAGGCGGAACGTCTTTGGGCCACGCCAGGCAGTAGCCGCCCGGACTGTGGTTGATAACGTTCAGGGCGTGGGTCGGGAACGTCTGCTGGGCGTTGGACACCGGGTCGCCACCGTCCACTTCGGCCTGCTGATACTGAATCTCCTCGTACGGCAGCATGCTGTCCGATGTGCCGTCACGCTCACTGTCGAAGGTGGTGGCCCACGCATCGGTGGAGGCGATTTTGGCGAACTGCGTCGTGAACTGTGCAGTCTGACTGACGGCGGGCAGTTTGAGCATCTCGCTGAACGACTTCTGTCCGCCCAGGTAATAGTGCAGGGCGTTCATCCCAAGGCACAAGGTCAGGGTGCCTTGGCCGGCCGTGCGCTGAAACGTCCGTTCGGAGACGTCGCCCCAGGCCGCCGCCAGGTGTTGCAACAGATCCAGAGTGAAGCCGTGGGGTACTAGCAGCGGCGATTGCCCGCGTTTCTCCTCGGGCAAGTCCAGGTAGTCCTTGATGGCTGCCGCCAGTGGCAGTGGATTGATGCCCAGCAGACCGGGCAGTTGCTCATCAAGGAACAGTGACTTGTAACGCGGTGGCGCATCGACGGTCTGTGCTACAGCGAACAGGCTGGAGTCTTCCGCTGGCGATTGCAGCTTGATCAATGCACTCCAGGACCCGAGGACTTCGGCCAAGCGGCCGATATTGAGCTGACGCATCTGGTTACAGCGCGAACAACCCAAGAGCAAAGCCACCCCATACGTTTGCTCGATGCTCAGCGTCTGGGTATGGCTCGCCAGGCTGTCGGGCACGGCGATGTTATTTAACTGATGCTGACGCGCAATCAGATAAATCTGATGCAGCTCAAGCCACAGGCCCTCTGGTACGGGGCAATACAGTTGACTGGCGCGAATCAAAGAGCCATTGAGGCAGTGCATAGCGCGCTGCATGGCGGTGGTCAGCAGCGAAGCTCTATCTTTAGTCAGGTTCGGCGAGACGCGCGCGATGATCTGTTTGTAGCCAATGGCCAAGTGGTTTTGCAGGGCCTGGCAGAGGTTCGCAACTTTACGCGGGCGTTCGTCGAGCACAATCGCCTGACTGAGGAAGTGCCGCTCAAGGTTCTTGCAGACGTAATAAACCTCGGGGCGCAGGAGTTCGAGCAATTGCAGGCGGTTGTCGCTGGGCGTCAGTAACTGGCTGAGCTCGCCCATACTTTGGTAGAGCAGGCGGGCGGTTTCACCGAGATTGGCTTTGGGCAGGCTTGAGATCCAGCGTTTCAGGTCGCGCGGAGTGGCATCGCAGAACGACAGGCTCGACTGCGTTGGCGTGGGTACACGCAGCAACAACTCCAGACTTGAATTACTCATTTGCCCGACAAACTCCAACAGCACAATGGCTCGAGCGGCTGCTCATCTGAACATTGCCAGATTCGACTTTAGCAGCATAGGCGTGCAGTCGCAGCCTTTGATGATCGAGTGCCGCCGACGGGCGGCAATACTCGCCCGTCAGTCTATCGGATTGAGGGTATTGAGCGGCGTGACTTGACGTCACGCCTGGGCAGCCAGGCCTATGGCTTGCCCCATCTGCACCGGAGTGCCTGCGGCAAGCTGTTCGGCCCACTTTACTTGATTTGGCCCGAACAGCACGATGGCGGTGGAGCCCAGTTTGAAGCGTCCAAGCTCAGCGCCTTTCTCCAGATGAATCGGCGCGCGAGCAGCTTCGTCATAGCGTACGGTTTTCAGCTCGCGTTTGGGCGGTGTAACCAAACCGGCCCAGACTGTTTCAATCGAGGCGACGATCATCGCGCCCACTAACACCACGGCCATTGGGCCACGCTCAGTATCGAACAGGCAAACTACGCGTTCGTTACGGGCGAACAGCTCAGGGACGTTTTCGGCTGTGGTCTGGTTGACCGAGAAAATGCGTCCTGGCACGTAGACCATTTCACGCAAAGTCCCGGCCAGCGGCATGTGGACCCGATGGTAGTCTTTTGGCGACAAGTAGATCGTCGCGAATTCACCACCCATGAACGGTGCGGACAGGTTTGCATCACCGCCCAGCAGTTCCAGCACGCTGAAGCTGTGACCCTTGGCCTGGAAAATTCGACCATGATCGATTGGGCCCAATTGGCTGACTGCGCCGTCGGCAGGGCTGAGGATCGCGCCAGGCGTTTCATCCAGCGGTCGTGCGCCAGGCTTCAGGGCGCGGGTGAAGAAAGCGTTGAAATGCTCATAAGCGGTCAGGTCTTCGACCAAGGCTTGCGTCATGTCCACCTGATAGCGCCGGGCGAACCAGGCGGTGAAGGCATTTTTGAACCAGCGCACCTTGCACTCGGCAACGCAGCCCGCCAGACGAGACAACAAATGGTGTGGCATCAGGTACTGGCTGAGGATAAACAAACGCTGTTTCATCAAAATTCCTAAAGCGAAGCATCTATAAAAAGTTGCAGTTAAAAGAGGTTGCAATACGGGCCCTGGTCAGCGGTGACCCGGGCTGATGGATCGCCTCATTTTTCGACAGGCGTATCTGGGTGGTTACCCCATTCGCCCCACGAGCCGGCGTAACCTTTGACGCGCGGATAACCCAGCGCCTTGGCCACCAGATAGGTGAAGCCGGAGCGATGGTGGGTCTGGCAATGGGTGATCACTTCCTTGTCCTTCGTGATGCCCAGGCTTTCAAGAATCTGCGGCATGTCCTTGCGGATGCGTAAGTCGCGTGCCGGGTCCATGCCAGCGGTCCATTCGAAATTGACCGCGCCGGGGATATGCCCACCCTTGGCTGCGAGGACTTTTTCGCCTGAGTATTCGGTCGGTCCGCGTGCGTCCCAAATTGCCAGATCGGCAGCGCCCAGACGACATTGCAGGTATTCGCGGGTCGCGGTCGGTTCGCTGTGCAGGGTCAATGGCACGGGACCTCCAACGCTCGGTGGAACCTCACTCGAGAGTGGCCGCGCTTCAGCTCGCCAGGCATGCAGGCCGCCGTCGAGGTAGTGATAGCGTGAGTGACCAATCACGTCTAGCAACCAGATAAAGCGTCCGGCCCAACCGCCGCCTTCGTCGTCATAGACCACGTAAACCGCTTTAGGATTATGCCCCAGCTCACCGAACAGGACTTCAAGCTGGGCCTGCGACGGCAAAAGGCCCGGCGCGGGTGGGTGGCCCATTTGTGTGCGTTTCGGATCGACGAAGCGTGCGCCGGGAATGTGTCCGGCGCTGTAGCTCGCGCTACTGGTCAGATCGACAAGAATCAGTTCTGGCGCGTCAAGGCGGGCCAGCAGGTCGCTGGGCTCGATGACCAGCGGCAAGCTAGAGAAGTCCGGCATTTAGTTCTCCAGATCAGAAAAAAGAGGCAAATTGTAGCTTACGCGTCAGGCTTTGCGGGCGCTAAAGCTGCTTAAGGCGCGCTCGATACATTGCGCGGTTTTACCAAAGGCCTGCACGCTGATTTCCGAGAGTGGTCCGCCGCCTTGATCGGCAAACACCAGCATGACCACCTTACCGTTGCTGCTGAGTGAGCGTAGCAACAGATGCTCGCCGGTAAACAGCCCTTTCAGCTGTCCGGGCAACAGCGCCGAAAACTGCGCGTTGTTGGCTGGATTCAAGCGCAATTGGGTCGGTTGCGCGAGCAAGCGTTGCAAGACGGTGCTTTCACTGATTTGCAGCGTGAGGTTGGCCGCGCTTTTGTCCAGCCCTGCAATTTGATGAACGCGCAGGGTGGTCATGTTGCGGTCCGTCATCAATAGCATGACGCGCTGCATGCCGCAGGCCACTAACGCATCGCGGGCGGAAGTAGTCAGGTGCATTGCGTTGTTGAAGCCGCTGGGCTCGACCAACAGCTCGGTGCAGCATTTGCGCCAGGCCAGCAGTGCCTCGGCCGACGGTGGCGGCGCAGGCAGCAGGCCACGGTGCATCCGCCGTGTTTCCCACGGCCAGATCAACGCTTCTGCAGGGTGCCAAAGCCCGCGCGCCCAATGTTGGCGAGCGCTTTGCACCGCCTGTTGGTGCAGTTGCTGTTGCACTTCACTCAGGGGTTGTTGCAGGTACAGGCTGGTGAGCAACTGCCAGCGCAGGCTGTGCGGGGTATCCCAGGCCTGTTGCGCCGACAGCGCGATGCCGTTGGCCAGCAGGATGGTATTGGCCGGATGGTTGAGCCAGCGTTGCAGGGCAGGGTCCTCGTCCAGCAGTTGCCGCTGGCGTAACGGGTGGAGATGGTCGCGGGAAATACGTATCGCTTTGACCAGCAATCGGCGTTCACTGATCAGCAGCCGATAACCCTGCGTGACCCACATGGGCAGGCGCCAGGCTTCAGCCACTGTCAGGCACAGTTTGAGCAGGCTGACGCCGAACAATTGGGTTTCAACGATCAGCGCCGACTCGCCCTTGTGAATCACCCTCAGCTCCCATTCCTCAAGCAGTGTGGGATGGGCGACCGCCATTGGCCACAGCGGCGACAAGAACAGCAAACTGCCCCAGTGAATGTCTTGCCAGAGTCGAGCCAGGCGACCGGCGAACAGCCCGTTGGCCTGCTGCGTCGCGTGCTGGCTGATCAGCTGTAACTGGCGCAGGGCTGGTGGTATGTCCTGCGGGGCCCGCGCGGGCAGGCGCTGGAGCAATTCTTCGGTACGTTTCAAGCCCAGGCGGTTGATGGCAACTTCAAGACTTTCCGCCGGTTCCGACAAGCCAGTACTGTGATGATTGGCTTCGCGCAATACGCTGAGCACCAGCGACGGACTTTCCTGCATCAGCTCGGCAATCTCGCGCAACGAGCGGCGGCTATCAGCCAGCGCACCGAGCACGCGTTCGTGGCTGGCGATGGGCACAGGCAAGCGGATGCTCTCCAGTTGCTTGAGCCAAGCGTCGAGGCTGCGTGGAACGGGAAGCTGTGCTGAGGTTTCTGGGGGCATGCAGGGGCCTGTACGGCTAAGAGGTCAGGATAATGTCGTATGCCGGGTTCAAGGACCGATCGACGCCAGACTCCTCGCTATGCGGGCCGAACTGGCTTTTCGCCTTAACTGACTATAGTCTGGCGCACTTATGCCGATAAGTAGAAGAAGAGTTTCAAGAACTTCCGCTCATGACCTCGAACCCGACTCAGTAAGAACTCTTTATCTATGGCTAAAATTATCGGCATCATTGTCGTTTTCGCTAGTGTGCTCGGCGGATACGTCCTTTCTCACGGCAAGATTGCCGCGTTGATCCAGCCTTTCGAGGTCATGATTATCGGTGGCGCGGCATTGGGTGCGTTCCTCCAGGCCAACCCCGGTTACACGACCCTCCTCGTGATCAAGAAGTCGCTGAAGATGTTCAGCACGCGCTTCAATCACGCGTTTTATCTGGAAGTTCTCAGCCTGATCTACGAGATTCTCAACAAGAGCCGCCGCGAAGGCATGATGGCGATTGAAGGGGATATCGAAGATGCCGCGGCCAGCCCGATTTTCGCCAAGTACCCCGGCGTGCTCAAAGACGAGCGCATGATCGCTTATATCTGCGATTACCTGCGGATCATGTCGTCAGGGAACATGGCGCCGCACGAGCTTGAAGGCTTGTTCGACATGGAATTACAAAGCATGAAGGAAGAGCTGGACCATCCTTCCCACGCGGTCACCGGGATTGCCGATGCGATGCCCGGTTTCGGTATCGTCGCGGCGGTGCTTGGCATCGTGGTGACCATGGCTTCGCTGGGTGAGGGTGACCAGGCTGCGATCGGCATGCACGTGGGTGCCGCACTGGTGGGTACCTTCTTCGGTATTCTCGCTGCGTACGGTTTCTTCGGCCCGTTGGCCACGTCTCTGGCCCATGACGCCAAGGAAGAGTTGAACGTTTTTGAAGCCATCAAGGCGTCGCTGGTTGCCTCGGCCTCGGGCATGCCGCCATCACTGGCTGTGGAGTTCGGTCGCAAGGTTCTGTATCCAGCGCATCGCCCCAGCTTCAGTGAGCTGGAGCAAGCGGTTCGCGGTCGCTGAGTCATGGAAAATAATCAGCCGATAATCGTCAAGCGCATCAAGCGCTATGCCGCCGGGCACCACGGCGGCGCCTGGAAAATCGCTTTTGCCGACTTTGCGACGGCGATGATGGCGTTCTTTCTGGTGTTGTGGCTGATGTCCTCGGCCACTCCGGAACAGAAACTTGCCATTTCCGGGTACTTCAAGGATCCGATCGGTTTCAGTGAAAGCGGCACGCCGTTCATCATTGACCTGGGGGGGTCGCCAACGCTTGCGCCCGACAAAACCTTGAATCCCGAAGTCGAGACCGTGCCGCAGCAAGACAAAATCAAGATCGAGAGCGAAAAGGTCGACGCCGTTGCAGAGCAAGTCGAGCAGGAGCGTCTGGATATGCTGCTGCAAGAGCTGCAGAACAAGGTCGAGGAAAATCCGGAACTGAAGAAGTTCAAGGACCAGATATTGTTCGAAATCACCCAGGACGGTTTGCGCATACAGATCATGGACGCTGCAAATCGGCCGATGTTCGACATTGGCAGCGCTCGTTTGAAGCCGTATTTCGAAGATATCCTGCTGGCCATGGCAGACACCATCCGAACT
The DNA here is from genome assembly GCF_052976945.1 of Pseudomonas sp. GG8. Classification (NCBI taxonomy): domain Bacteria; kingdom Pseudomonadati; phylum Pseudomonadota; class Gammaproteobacteria; order Pseudomonadales; family Pseudomonadaceae; genus Pseudomonas; species Pseudomonas sp. GG8. The sequence goes on along the minus strand of NZ_JBRIIP010000001.1, from coordinate 4,589,524 downwards.
GTGCCGAACAAAATCAGCATCAGCGGTCATACGGACGCTACGCCTTATGCCGGGACCAAAGAGTTCGGCAACTGGGAGTTGTCGTCGAACCGAGCCAACGCTGCGCGTCGGGCGTTGGTCGCGGGTGGTTATCCTGAATCGCAAGTGGCGCGCGTCGTCGGGTACGCGTCGTCATCCTTATACGATCATGAAAACCCGCAGAACCCGGTGAACCGTCGTATCGACATCATTGTGCTGACCAAGAAAGCCCAGCAGCGTATCGAGGGTACCCAGTCAGCACCGCAAACGCCTGAGTCCGGGACGCCAGCACCCGGTGCCGCTGCTCCGGCTGTCACCCCTGGTACTTCAGTAGATCCGGCCTCGCAAGCACCCCTGCAGCCCCATGAACTGCGAGACAAGCTCAACATCTTTGAAGATGGCGTGTTGAAGATGGATGAGACCAAGAAGTAGGGTGGGTCAACAGGTGCAAAAAAGCCGCGATGATCGCGGCTTTTTACTGCGTGCAGGAAAGCTTAGTAACTGTTTTCAGGCAGGCTGGCGATGATCGAGCGGTAGCTGTTCATCCGTTGTTGCTGAACGCGGCCTTCTTCAAGGGCCTTGAGCAGGGCACAGCCCGGTTCGCGATCATGTTTGCAGTCGCGGAAACGGCAGGTTCCGATCAAATCATTGAATTCGATGAAGCCAGCTTCGACATCGGCGCGGCTGACATGGCCCAGGCCGAACTCGCGAATTCCCGGGGAGTCGATCAAGTCGCCGCCGCGTGGAAAGTGGAACAGGCGCGCGGTGGTCGTGGTGTGAGTGCCCTGACCCGACAGTTCGGAAAGCGGGCCGACACGGGCTTCGACTTCCGGGAGCAAGCTGTTGACCAGCGACGATTTACCGACACCGGACTGACCGACAAACACGCTGATATGCCCGTCCAGCTGGGTTTGCAGCTGCTGCATGCCGTCGCCTTGATGGGCGGACACTTCCAGTAGTGGGTAGCCCAACTGCCGATAAACTGCCAGCAACGCATTGAGCGCTGGAGCGTTTTGGTCGTCGATCAGGTCAGCCTTGTTCAACAGCAGCAGAGGACGAATCCCCGCGTGTTCGGCGGCAACCAGATAACGGTCGATCAGGTTGGCGTGCGGCTCCGGCATCGGCGCGAAGACGATCACGATTAGATCGACGTTGGCGGCAACCGGCTTGAGCTGACCACGGCTGTCCGGGCGGCAAAGCTCGGTTGTGCGGGGCAGTTGCGCGACGATGACGCCGATACCCTGATTGCCGGCACGCCAGACAACCCGGTCGCCGGTGACCAGCGCCGGCAGGTTGGCGCGCAAGTGGCAACGGAACACTTGACCGGTTTGCTCGCCTTCCTGTGCCTCTACTTCGACCTGCACACCAAAGTGAGCGATCACAAGCCCTATTTGCTCAGGGCCGAGATCGCCGCCCTCAAGTGTTTCAAGGGTCTGCGATTCACGTTTGGCGGCGCGGGAGGCGCGCTCGCCCTGAATCTTTTCGATGCGCCAGTTTTGGCGACGATTGAGTTGGCGTTTGGCCATGGGTGTTCCGAGTCGATAAAGCAGCTGATTAGGTAAAACGCCGCAAGTCTAGCATGTCCCGCTAGGCTAAACTGCGCGCCTAAGTTGAGGAGTCGCGACATGCCCACGCAAGAAAAATTTAGTAAGCAGAACCTGATTTGGATCGACCTGGAGATGACCGGTCTGGACCCGGACACCGACGTCATTATCGAGATGGCGACCATCATCACCGACAGCGAACTGAACACGCTGGCTGAAGGGCCGGTGATTGCCGTGCATCAAAGTGACGAGACGCTGGCCCGCATGGATGAGTGGAACACCCGTCAACACGGTGGCTCTGGCTTGACTCAACGGGTCCGTGACAGCCGCATCAGTACCGCTGAAGCCGAAGCGCAGACCCTGGCCTTTATCCAGCAATGGGTGCCGGAACGCAGCTCGCCGATCTGCGGTAACAGCATTTGTCAGGATCGTCGCTTTCTGTATCGGCACATGCCAACGCTTGAGCACTACTTTCATTACCGCAACCTCGATGTTTCCACGCTTAAAGAGCTGGCAGCCCGCTGGGCGCCAAACTTGAAGAAGTTCGAGAAGGGCGGCTCCCATCTGGCGATGGACGATATTCGCGAATCGATCGGCGAATTGCGTCACTACCGTGAGCACTTCATTAAGGTGTAACAGGTCAGCAACGTTATATGAAAGCTGAGACGTGGCGATAAATTTCGCCGCGCCCTCTTTTGGTGCCTCGTCTGACTGGTTAGACTGCGCGGCTTTATCGCGGGGACTCCGCCATGTTGCTGATGCTTTATCTAATCGCCATCACTGCGGAGGCCATGACGGGGGCGCTGTCAGCCGGACGGCGAGGGATGGACTGGTTTGGCGTGGTGCTGATTGCCTGCGTCACTGCACTGGGCGGCGGCTCGGTCCGTGATGTGTTGCTGGGTCATTATCCGCTGACCTGGGTCAAACACCCTGAATACCTGGTTCTGACCAGCGTCGCGGCGTTGGTGACCGTCTTCATTGCGCCGTTGATGCGCCATTTGCGTTCGTTGTTTCTGGTACTGGATGCGGTGGGGTTGGTGGCGTTCACGCTGATCGGCTGCATGACAGCGCTGGAGACCGGGCATGGCATGCTGGTCGCGTCAGTCTGCGGGGTGATTACCGGGGTATTTGGCGGCATCTTGCGAGATATCTTCTGCAACGACATCCCGTTGATTTTCCGTCGCGAGCTTTACGCCAGCGTGTCATTCGTGGCGGCCTGGTGTTATCTGATCTGCCAATACCTGGAGTTACCCAATGAGCAGGCAATTCTGATCACCTTGTTTGGCGGTTTTTTGTTGCGGCTGCTGGCGATCCGTTTCCGTTGGGAAATGCCCAAGTTTATTTACAACGACGAGCCGTAAAAGCCGGACCTGCACCGTTTCATCGCCCATGTTGCCTCAACGCCCACTCCACATGCTCACGCACCAGCTCCGACGGGTAGTCGCGTCGAGCTTCCAGCGCTTCCAGCACGGGAATGGTCGATGGTGCATTGCCCAGCCCAACTGCCAGATTGCGCAACCAGCGCTCATAACCGGCGCGGCGCAGGGGCGAGCCTTCGGTGTTGCTGAGGAAGGTTGTTTCATCCCACAGGAACAACTCGGCCAGCCCTGCGTTGTCCAGATTGTGCCGTGGCTGAAAATCACCCTGGCTGGTGGGGCGGGCGAAGCGGTTCCAGGGGCAGACGATCTGGCAGTCATCGCAACCGAACACACGATTCCCAATCAGCGGGCGCAGCTCTTCAGGGATCGCCGTTTTGAGCTCGATGGTCAGGTAGGAAATGCAGCGTCGGGCGTCCAGCACGTAAGGGCCGACGAACGCTGCAGTAGGGCATATATCCAGGCAGGCCGTGCAGCGCCCGCAATGTTCGCTGGTGTGCGGCGGGTCGACGGGCAGCGGCAGGTCGACGAACAACTCACTGAGGAAAAAATAGCTGCCGGCCTTGCGATTGAGTATCAGGGTGTTTTTGCCGATCCAGCCCAGCCCGGCTTGTTCGGCGATGGCTTTTTCCAGTACCGGTGCACTGTCGACGAACGCCCGATAACCAAACGGACCGATGGCGTGCTGGATGCGTTCGGCCAGTTGCTGGACGCGTTTGCGGATCAGCTTGTGATAGTCGCGGCCCAGGGCGTAGCGCGAGACGTAGGCTTTTTCCGGCTGGGCCAGACGTTGCGCCATTTCAGTGTCGCCCGGCAGATAGTCCATGCGTAGCGACACCACGCGCAGCGTCCCCGGCACCAGCTCTTCCGGGTGCGAACGTTTGCTCCCGTGGGCGGCCATATAGTCCATCTCGCCGTGGTAACCCGCATCGAGCCAGCGTTGCAGGTGCTGTTCATGCTCAGCCAGATCCAGGCCGGCGATCCCGACTTGCTGGAAGCCCAACTCGCGTCCCCAGGTCTTGATCGATTGGGCCAGGGTGGCCAGGTCGGCGGTAATTGGCGGATTGGCAATAATAGCGGGCATGTGAAGAGGAAACCGGAGCGGAGGTGCGTATAATTCTGCCAGACATCGGAGCCTATGACGCATGTTGCCAACTAAACCCGACGCATTGTACTGCGCAGCCCACGTGCGAGACCTCGACGCCCGCCTGATTGCGGCCGGCACGCCTGGCATTGAATTGATGCAGCGTGCGGCCCATGCGACGTGGCGAGCATTGCGTCGCCATTGGCCAGAGGCACGTGAATTGACCGTGCTGGCAGGGCGTGGGAATAACGCCGGTGACGGATATCTGGTCGCGGCGCAGGCCCGGCGAGCGGGCTGGCAGGTCGTGGTGCTGGCGGTGGGTGATCCTGCACAATTGTCTGGCGACGCCTTGCAGGCACACGCCGAGGCGGTGAAGGCGGGCGTCAGCATCGTGCGCTGGTCCACCGAGCGGGTGCTGAGCGGCATTGTCCTCGATGCGCTGCTTGGTACGGGCCTGAGCGGTGAGGTGCGAGAGCCTTACCGCAGCGCGATCAATACGATCAATGCCAGCGGTCTGCCTGTCGTGGCGGTCGATATTCCTTCCGGGGTGTGTGCCGACACCGGTAAAACCCTTGGCGTTGCGGTTCGGGCTCAGCTCACGGTGACCTTTATCGGTCTGAAGCTGGGGTTGCTCACCGGCGATGCCGTGGACCGGGTTGGCGAGTTGGTATTCGATGACCTGCAGGCCGATCCGCTGATCGTGGCGCAAACGCCCGTCAGTGCTAAACGCCTGGATACGTTTAATTTGCCGCGTCTGGCCGCTCGATCTGCCTCGGCGAACAAAGGGCTGTTCGGTCGCGTGTTGGTGATTGGCGGTGATCACGGGTTTGGTGGTGCGGCCCTGTTGTCGGCAGAAAGCGCCTTGCGCAGTGGTGCGGGCATGGTGACGCTCGCGACCCGCCGTGAACATGTGCCGGCCGCGCTGACGCGAGCCCCGGAAGTCATGAGCGCGGGCATCAGCTCGGCCAATCAATTGCGCGCCTTGATCGAGCCGGCTGCCGTGCTGGTGGTGGGGCCTGGTTTGGGTCAGGCCAGTTGGGGGCGCAGCCTGTTGTCAGCGGCGGCCAATGCCCAGCGTCCGCAAGTGTGGGACGCCGATGCGCTGAATCTGTTGGCCGTTGGCGTTGTGACCCTGCCGCCCGATAGCGTGATCACCCCGCATCCAGGCGAAGCGGCGCGGTTGTTGGGGGTCAGCACTCAGGCGGTTCAGGCGGATCGTCCGGCTGCGGCGCAGGCGCTGGCACAGAAATACAAGACGGTTGTCGTCCTCAAAGGGGCGGGCAGCCTGATTGCCAGCGTCGATGGGCGGCTGGCGTTGTGTGATCACGGTCATCCGGCGATGGCCACTGCTGGTTTGGGCGATGTGCTCGCTGGACTGGTCGGGGCGCTGATGGCGCAGAAACTGCCGGCGTTCGAAGCGGCGTGTCTGGCGGTCTGGTTACACGCCAGCGCTGGCGAGCGTGCAGGGAAATCGGGCCGGGGGCTGGCGGCCAGTGATGTCATTCCAGCCATTCGTCAGTTATTGGAGGAACAGTCACCGTGTCTGAACTAACGCTGCACCTGGCCGATGAAGACGCCATGATGAGCTTCGGTTCACGTATCGCTCAGGTTACCGAAGGGCTTGGGGTGATCTTTCTCGAAGGCGACCTCGGTGCGGGCAAAACCACCCTGTCACGCGGGATTATCCGGGGCTTTGGGCATGTCGGTGCCGTCAAAAGCCCGACCTTCACCCTGGTCGAACCCTATGAAATCGGACCGGTTCGGGCCTTTCACTTTGATCTGTACAGGCTGGTCGATCCGGAGGAGCTAGAGTACATGGGTATCCGTGATTACTTCGATGGGAGTGCGCTTTGTCTGATCGAGTGGCCCCAACGTGGTGCGGGCTTTTTGCCAAAGCCCGACCTGACCATTACCATTAGGCCGCATGCGGAAGGTCGATCACTGACTTTGAGCCCAAGAGGCTCGCGTGGGGAAACCTGGTGTGCCGCTTTGGCTTTGGAATTCAAATAAATGATGGGGTTAGGTATGCGCATGCGCGCGCTGGTTACTGTTGTAGGTCTGCTGCTGACGGCGCTGGCTGTTGACGCGTTAGCCGCTACACAGGTACGAAGTGTTCGCTTATGGCGTGCACCGGACAACACTCGGCTGGTTTTCGACTTGTCCGGGCCGGTCCAGCACAGTGTTTTCACCCTGACATCACCTGATCGTCTGGTTATCGACATCAACGGCGCGACGCTGGCGGCGCCGTTGAAGATTTCTACGGCCAATACCCCGATCACCAGCATGCGTTCGGCTCAGCGCACACCGACCGACTTGCGCGTGGTCATTGACCTGAAAAAGGCGGTAAACCCGAAAAGCTTTATCCTTGCCCCCAACCAGCAATATGGCAACCGTCTGGTGGTCGATTTGTTCGACCAGGACGCCGAGGCGGCCCCGGTGGTGCCCGATACAGCTGCCAACACCGCACCCGCTGCGCCCATCAGCCCGGCCAAGCCCGAGATCAGGCTGGTGCCTGTCCCCAATGGCAAGCGCGATATTGTGATTGCCATCGACGCCGGCCATGGTGGCGAAGACCCTGGCGCGGGTGGTGCGCGAGGTCAGAAAGAAAAAGACATCGTGCTGTCTATTGCCAAGGAGCTGCAGCGCCAGATCAACTCGGAGAAAGGCTACCGTGCGGAGCTGACGCGTACTGGTGACTATTTCATTCCGTTGCGCAAACGCACGGAGATCGCCCGCAAGAAGGGCGCCGACCTGTTCGTTTCGATCCACGCCGACGCCGCGCCGTCCTCGGCCGCGTTCGGTGCGTCGGTGTTCGCCCTGTCTGAGCGCGGTGCTACGTCCGAAACCGCGCGCTGGCTGGCCGACAGTGAAAACCGTTCCGACTTGATTGGTGGCGCTGGCGCCGTAAGCCTCGACGACAAGGACAAGATGTTGGCCGGGGTGCTGCTGGACTTGTCCATGACCGCCTCACTGTCTTCCAGTCTCAATGTCGGGCAGAAAGTCCTGAGCAATATTGGACGGGTTACGTCGCTGCACAAATCCCGGGTCGAGCAGGCCGGGTTTATGGTGCTCAAATCTCCGGATATCCCATCGATCCTGGTAGAAACCGGCTTCATCTCCAACTCGGAGGAAGCGGCGAAACTCGCAGGCTCATCTCATCAGCAGGCATTGGCGCGCTCGATCAGCTCGGGTGTGAAACAGTTCTTCCAACAGAATCCACCGCTGGGCACCTATATCGCCTGGCTGCGGGACAGTGGCAAGATCGTCCAGGGGCCGCGCGACCACACGGTTCGCTCGGGTGAGACACTGGCCATGATCGCCGTTCGTTACCAGGTGAGCGTGGCGACACTACGTCATGCCAACAGCTTGAGTTCCGATGAACTCAGAGTAGGGCAGCGGCTGGATATCCCGAGTAATGCGTTGGCAGCTCAGCCATGAGCGAGTCGGCAGCGGACAGTGTGATCGACAGCGTTGAGATCAATAGCAGTGCGCGGATTGAGCTGCTTAGCCCGCGGCTGGCGAACCAGATCGCGGCCGGTGAGGTGGTCGAGCGGCCAGCATCGGTGATCAAGGAGCTGCTGGAAAACAGCCTGGATTCAGGGGCGAAGCGCATCGATATCGATGTCGAACAGGCCGGGATCAAGCTGTTGCGTGTCCGTGATGACGGCGGCGGGATTTCCTCCGATGATTTGCCGTTGGCGCTCGCACGGCACGCAACCAGTAAAATTCGCGAACTGGAAGACCTTGAACGAGTGATGAGCCTGGGCTTTCGGGGTGAGGCGCTGGCGTCGATCAGCTCGGTGGCGCGTTTGACCCTGACCTCGCGCACCCGTGATGCCGATCAAGCATGGCAGGTCGAAACCGAAGGCCGCGACATGGCCTCGCGGGTGCAGCCCGCCGCTCACCCGGTGGGCACTTCAGTCGAAGTCCGCGATCTGTTCTTCAATACCCCGGCGCGGCGCAAATTCCTCAAAGCCGAAAAAACCGAGTTCGATCACCTGCAAGAAGTGATCAAACGCATGGCGCTGGCGCGTTTCGATGTCGCGTTTCATTTACGGCACAACGGCAAGACGATCCTCAGCCTGCACGAAGCGAATGATGACAACGCTCGCGCCCGGCGTGTGGCAGCCATCTGCGGTCCAGGCTTTCTGGAGCAGGCGCTGCCGATCGAGGTTGAGCGCAACGGTCTGCACTTATGGGGCTGGGTCGGTTTGCCGACGTTCTCCCGTAGTCAGGCAGACTTGCAATATTTCTACGTGAACGGCCGTGCGGTGCGCGACAAACTGGTCGCCCATGCGGTGCGCCAAGCGTACCGCGATGTACTGTTCAATGGTCGGCACCCGACCTTCGTCCTGTTTTTCGAAGTCGATCCGGCGGTGGTCGACGTTAATGTGCACCCGACCAAACACGAAGTACGCTTCCGTGACGGGCGCATGGTGCATGACTTCCTGTATGGCACGCTGCACCGTGCGCTAGGGGATGTCCGCCCGGAAGATCAGCTGGCGGGTACCGCTCCAGCGACGGCGCTGATCCGCCCGAGCGGCCCGGATGCGGGTGAGTTCGGCCCTCAAGGCGAAATGCGCCTGGCCAATAATCTGCTGGAACAGCCACAGGCCGAACCTTACGTGCGGCCGGCGGGCTCAGGTTCAGGCGCTGGGTATCAATACCAGTACTCGCCTCGCACCTCCGCGCCACTGCCGACGGCCGAGGCGCAAAGCGCGTATCGCGAGTTCTTCGCGCCGCTGCCTGAAGGCGGTGCGGCGCCTTTACCTGGCTCTCAGGACGACATCCCGCCGCTGGGGTATGCCCTGGCTCAGCTCAAGGGGATTTATATCCTCGCGGAAAATGCCCACGGTCTGGTGCTGGTGGACATGCATGCCGCCCACGAACGCATCATGTACGAACGCTTGAAAATCGCCATGGCCAGCGAAGGACTGAGCGGCCAGCCATTGCTGGTCCCGGAATCCATTGCAGTCAGTCAGCGTGAGGCCGATTGCGCCGAAGAACATGTCACCTGGTTCCAGCGCCTGGGCTTCGAGCTACAGCGGCTGGGCCCGGAAACCCTGGCGATTCGGCAGATCCCGGCGTTGCTCAAGCAAGCCGAAGCCAATCGGCTGGTGCATGATGTGTTGGCTGACCTGATGGAATACGGCACCAGTGACCGGATTCAGGCACACCTCAACGAGCTGCTGGGGACCATGGCCTGTCACGGCGCGATTCGCGCCAATCGGCGCCTGGCCCTGCCGGAGATGAACGGGTTGCTGCGCGACATGGAAAACACAGAGCGCAGTGGCCAATGCAACCATGGTCGACCGACCTGGACCCAGATGGGTCTGGACGATCTGGACAAACTTTTCCAGCGTGGTCGCTGATGAGTGCTTTGCCCCCGGCTATCTTCCTCATGGGCCCCACCGCTGCAGGCAAGACCGATCTGGCCATTGAGCTGACCAAGGTTCTGCCCTGCGAGCTGATCAGCGTCGATTCGGCGTTGGTGTATCGCGGCATGGACATCGGCACCGCCAAACCGTCCAAAGAGCTGTTGTCCGAGTTCCCCCATCGCCTGATCGACATTATTGACCCCGTGCAAAGCTATTCGGCTGCCGAATTTCGTGCCGATGCATTGGCTGCGATGGCCGACATCACTGCGCGCGGCAATATTCCGCTGCTGGTGGGCGGCACCATGTTGTATTTCAAGGCATTGCAGGAGGGGTTGGCGGATATGCCGCCCGCCGATGCGAGCGTTCGTGCGCAGCTAGAAGCCGAGGCCGCCGCGCTTGGCTGGCAGGGCTTGCACGATCAATTGGCCCAGGTTGATCCGGTGTCGGCGGCGCGAATTCATCCCAATGATCCACAGCGGCTGATTCGAGCTCTGGAAGTTTATCGGGTGAGCGGATTGAGCATGACCGCACATCGCGAGCAACAAACTGCGCAAAGTACTGACGCAGCCGCTTCGGGACGTCATCAATTGCCCTATACTGTCGCAAACCTGGCCATCGCTCCGGCAGATCGCCACGTACTGCATGACCGTATTGCGCAACGATTTGTACATATGCTGGAACAGGGGTTTGTTGACGAGGTCCTAGCTCTGCGAGCACGAGGTGACCTGCATGCGGGGTTGTCGTCGATGCGAGCCGTGGGCTATCGCCAAGTCTGGGATCATCTGGATGGCAAACTGACGTGGGACCAGATGCAGGAGCGTGGCGTTATTGCCACGCGCCAGTTGGCCAAGCGACAGTTTACCTGGTTGCGTAGTTGGGCAGATTTGCAGTGGCTGGACAGTCTGGCTTGCGACAATCTGCCACGTGCCTTGAAATACATGGCATCGGTCTCCATATTGAGCTGATACCGTGCAATTGCCGTCTATCCTTGGGGGGGGGCGGCCTAAGTCAATTTGCTTACTATTTTTTTCTATTGATCCTTAAAGGAGTGCGGCACATGTCAAAAGGGCATTCGCTACAAGACCCTTACCTGAATACTTTGCGTAAAGAGAAGGTTGGGGTTTCGATTTATCTGGTTAACGGTATCAAGCTGCAAGGCACGATCGAGTCCTTTGACCAATTCGTGATTTTGCTGAAAAACACCGTCAGCCAAATGGTTTACAAACACGCTATCTCTACCGTTGTGCCAGTTCGTCCAATTCGCCTGCCTAGCGCAGCCGAAACGGAGCTGGGCGACGCTGAGCCAGGTAACGCCTGATAGGAGTCTGCTTTGTTCTTTGAGCGCCACGGTGGTGGTGAACGGGCCATTCTCGTTCACTTGGATGGTCAGGACCCTGAGGCGCGTGAAGATCCGCAGGAGTTTCAGGAGCTGGCGATTTCTGCTGGCGCCGAGACCGTCGCGTTTGTCAGCGTGCCGCGTCATCGGCCAACAGCTAAATACCTGATCGGCAGCGGTAAGGTCGAGGAACTTCGCGACCTGGTCAAAGCCGAGCACGTAGATATCGTGATTTTCAATCACGTCCTCACGCCCAGTCAGGAGCGCAACCTCGAACGTGTTTTCGAGTGTCGCGTGCTTGATCGCACAGGTTTGATTCTGGATATCTTCGCGCAACGAGCGCGCACTCATGAAGGCAAATTGCAGGTCGAGCTGGCCCAGCTTGATCACATGAGTACTCGTCTGGTTCGTGGCTGGACCCACCTGGAGCGACAGGGCGGCGGCATCGGCATGCGCGGTCCAGGTGAAACCCAACTGGAAACCGACCGGCGTTTGTTGCGTGTGCGTGTGCGGCAGCTCAAGAGCCGTCTGGAGAAGGTCCGCAGTCAGCGGGACCAAGCCCGTCGCGGTCGCAAGCGCGCCGATATTCCTTCGGTGTCGCTGGTGGGATATACCAACGCGGGCAAGTCGACGCTGTTCAATGCGATGACCGACTCCAATGTCTTTGCCGCAAACCAACTGTTCGCGACCCTCGATCCCACCCTCCGTCGCCTCGAACTCGATGACTTTGGGCCGATCGTGCTAGCTGATACGGTCGGTTTCATTCGTCATCTGCCACACAAACTGGTCGAGGCGTTTCGCTCCACACTCGAAGAATCGAGCAACTCCGATTTGCTCTTGCACGTCATCGACGCTCATGAGCCTGAGCGCATGGCGCAGATTGAACAGGTGATGGCGGTGCTGGGCGAGATCGGTGCGGATGGCTTGCCGATCCTTGAGGTGTACAACAAACTCGATTTGCTTGAAGGGGTCGAGCCCCAGATTCAGCGAGATGCCGATGGCAAGCCGCAGAGGGTCTGGGTGTCTGCCCGTGATGGTCGAGGGCTGGATCTGCTTAAACAAGCAGTGGCTGAACTGTTGGGCGATGATTTATTCGTTGGCACCTTGCGCTTGCCTCAACGTTTTGCTCGACTGCGTGCTCAGTTCTTCAAGTTGGGCGCAGTTCAAAGCGAAGAACATGATGAGGAAGGCGGGAGTCTGTTGGCGGTACGTTTGCCGCGTGTTGAGTTCAATCGCCTGGTGAGTCGCGAAGGAATGCAGCCGCAGGAATTCATCGAGCAACACACTTTGCAATAAAAGCCTGAGAAAGCGGTTGTGCCGCGGACACAGGCATTCTGTAGCATTGGTTGGCGTGCCGTGGGCGCGTCTTTGCTTTATCAGATGGAGAGCGCTATGGCTTGGAATGAGCCGGGTGGCAACTCGAATAATCAGGATCCTTGGGGTGGTAAGCGCAAGGGCGGCGACCGCAAGGGGCCACCAGATCTCGACGAGGCCTTCCGAAAGCTGCAGGAAAGCCTGAACGGGTTGTTCGGTGGTGGTAAAAAACGTGGTGGCGGCGAGGACGATGGTCAACGCAAGGGCGGCGGTTTAGGTCTGCTCGGCATTGGTCTGGTCGTCATTGCGGCTGTCTGGCTGTATAGCGCCATCTATGTCGTGGATGAGCAGGAGCAGGCCGTAGTGCTGCGCTTCGGCAAGTACTACGAAACCGTCGGTGCGGGTCTGAATATCTATTTCCCGCCATTCGATCGTAAATATATGGAAAACGTCACGCGTGAGCGTGCCTATAGCAAGCAAGGGCAGATGCTGACCGAAGACGAAAACATCGTCGAAGTGCCGCTGACCGTGCAATACAAAATTACCAACCTGAAAGATTTCGTGCTGAACGTCGATCAGCCGGAAGTCAGTCTGCAGCATGCGACTGAGAGCGCTTTGCGCCACGTAGTGGGTTCCACTGCGATGGACCAGGTGCTGACTGAAGGTCGTGAGCTGATGGCCAGTGAGATCAAGGAGCGTCTGCAGCGCTTCCTCGATACGTATCGCACCGGCATCACCGTGACTCAGGTGAACGTACAAAGTGCTGCTGCGCCGCGTGAAGTTCAGGAGGCGTTCGATGATGTGATTCGCGCCCGTGAAGACGAACAGCGTTCGCGTAACCAGGCTGAAACCTATGCTAACGGTGTGATTCCCGAAGCGCGTGGCCAGGCTCAGCGCATCGTCGAAAATGCCAATGGCTATCGCGATGAAGTCGTGTCCCGCGCCAAGGGTGAAGCTGATCGTTTTACCAAGCTGGTCGTCGAGTACCGCAAGGCTCCAGAAGTGACGCGTGAGCGTCTATATCTGGACACCATGCAAGAAGTATTCAGCAACACCAGTAAGGTTCTCGTGACCGGTGGCAACAAAGGGCAGAACAACCTGCTCTATCTGCCATTGGACAAGATGATCGAAAGCGGTCGTAGCACCACTGCTCCGACAACCGGCGCACCTGCCGCTGCCAATGAAATCGGCGCACGTGCTGCGACCGAGTCTCAACAGCAGCACGATGCGCGTTCAAGGGAGAGTCGCTGATGAGCAATAAATCGCTGATCGCCCTGATTGTTTGTGTCGTGCTGGCGGTCGTTGCCTGGAATAGCATCTACATCGTTGCTCAGACTGAGCGTGCGGTCTTGCTGCAATTCGGCCGTGTCGTCCAGGCGGACGTCCAGCCAGGTCTGCATGTGAAGGTTCCGTACGTCAATCAGGTGCGCAAGTTCGACGGGCGCTTGATGACCCTCGATGCACCGACGCAACGTTTTCTGACGCTGGAAAAGAAAGCGGTCATGGTTGATGCCTATGCCAAGTGGCGGGTGAAGGACGCTGAGCGTTTCTACACTGCGACTTCCGGTCTCAAACAGATCGCTGATGAGCGTCTGTCACGCCGTCTTGAATCCGGGCTGCGCGATCAGTTCGGCAAGCGCACCTTGCATGAAGTGGTGTCGGGTGAGCGTGATGCGTTGATGGCGGATATCACCGCTTCGCTCAACACGATGGCAAGCAAAGAGCTGGGCATTGAAGTTATTGATGTCCGGGTCAAAGGTATTGACCTGCCGAAAGAAGTGAACCGCAGCGTTTTCGAGCGGATGAGTACCGAACGTGAGCGTGAAGCGCGTGAGCATCGGGCCAAAGGTAACGAGTTGGCAGAAGGCATTCGTGCCGATGCCGATCGTCAGCGTCGGGTTCTTCTGGCAGAAGCCTATCGTGAGTCTGAAGAAGCTCGCGGTGATGGCGATGCCCAGGCGTCCGCGATCTACGCCAAGGCCTACGGTCAGGATCAGGAGTTCTACGCGTTCTATCGTAGCCTGCGCGCCTACCGTGAAAGCTTCGCGAACAAAAGCGACGTGATGGTGCTGGACCCAAGCAGCGATTTCTTCCGTTATCTGGAAAAATCCAAGCCGTAACCGGTTCACCCCGCCGGGCGGCAAAACCGCCTGGCGGGGTGATCGTTTAGGAAAACGTGTGTATGATGCGGCAGCCGGGAAAATCCCGGCTTTTTTGCGTCTGCACGATTGATTGGCCATGGCGTGGTAAAGCGCTGGGCAAGGTTTTTCGAGGAGAGCGGTTTGTAAAGCGGGTCTCGGACCGCTCGTTCTGTTGGGCTTGCATGTAAAAGCGCTCAGAATGTGACCGCACTCTGCTTCACTCAAGGCTCGCCCTCAGGGCTGGCCGCCCGGATCATAGGGGATTGGCGTAATGGCAACGGTTGACCGCTGGCTGCTACCAGATGGCATCGAAGAAGTACTGCCGCCGGAAGCGGCGCGCATTGAAGTGGCGCGCCGTCAGGTGTTGGATCTGTTCCAGAGCTGGGGCTATGAGTTCGTCGTCACCCCGCATATCGAATACCTGGAGTCGTTGCTCACGGGCGCGGGTCAGGACCTGGATCTGCGTACCTTCAAGGTGATCGATCCGCAATCAGGCCGGCAAATGGGTTTCCGTGCCGATATCACGCCGCAAGTGGCGCGTATCGATGCGCACACCTTGCGCCGCGAAGGGCCTAGCCGTCTGTGCTATGCCGGCAGCGTGTTGCATGCGCAGCCGCGAGCCTTGTCGTCCTCGCGTAGCCCGATTCAGTTGGGCGCCGAGTTGTACGGCGATGCCAGCCCGAGCAGTGATGTCGAAGTCATTAGCCTGATGTTGACTATGCTGCAGCTGGCCGACGTGCCTGATGTGCATATGGACTTGGGCCATGTCGGTATTTACCGTGGCCTGGCACGTGCCGCCGATTTGTCTGGCGAGGTCGAGCAGCTGTTGTTCGACGCTTTGCAGCGCAAGGCGATAGACGAAGTCATCGCGCTCACCGCTGATTTGCCAGCTGATCTGGCTGCGATGCTGCGCGCGCTGGTCGATTTGTGTGGTGGTCGTGAAGTGCTTGCGTCCGCTCGTGATCGACTGGCCCATGCGCCTGCTCCAGTGTTGGCTGCCCTGGATGATTTGCTGGCGATTGCCGAGCGCCTTTCCGCGCGCTTCCCGCAATTGCCGCTGTACTTCGATCTCGGTGAGTTACGGGGTTATCACTACCACACCGGCGTCGTGTTTGCGGTGTTCGTGCCGGGCGTAGGTCAGATGATCGCCCAGGGCGGTCGCTATGACGACATCGGCGCGGACTTTGGTCGGGCGCGCCCGGCTACGGGCTTCTCCACGGATTTGAAAACCCTGGTCACCCTGGGGCGTGCGGACATCGAGCTACCGTCTGGCGGTATCTGGATGCCGGACAGTACTGATGCGGCACTCTGGCAGCAGGTCTGCCAATTGCGTAGCGAAGGTCATCGTGTGGTTCAGGCATTGCCTGGGCAGTCGGTGTCTGCCGCGCGTGAAGCCGATTGTGACCGGCAATTGATTCAGCATGATGGGCTTTGGCAGTTAGTGCCGCTGGCTTCTTGAGTTTCCCTGTCGGCCGCAGCCGGCACCAAGTTTGCGCGAATGAGGACAAGTGTTATGGGTAAGAATGTCGTAGTCCTGGGCACCCAATGGGGTGATGAGGGCAAAGGCAAGATCGTTGATCTGCTGACCGAACATGCTACCGCTGTAGTTCGATACCAAGGGGGCCACAACGCGGGTCACACCCTGGTCATCGATGGCGAAAAAACCGTATTGCACCTGATTCCGTCCGGTGTGCTGCGCGAAGGCGTGCAGTGCCTGATCGGTAACGGTGTGGTGGTTGCGCCTGACGCACTCATGCGAGAAATCATCAAGCTTGAAGAGAAAGGTATTCCGGTACGTGAGCGTCTGCGTATCAGCCCTTCCTGCCCGCTGATCCTGTCCTATCACGTTGCGCTGGATCAGGCGCGTGAGAAGGCTCGTGGCGAGCTCAAGATCGGTACGACCGGTCGTGGTATCGGCCCGGCCTACGAAGACAAGGTCGCACGTCGCGGTCTGCGCATCGGCGACCTGTTCCACCGCGAGCGTTTCGCGGCCAAGCTGGGTGAGCTGCTCGATTACCACAACTTCGTTCTGGTCAATTACTACAAAGAGCCGGCCATCGACTTCCAGAAAACACTCGACGAGTGCATGGAATACGCTGAACTGCTCAAGCCGATGATGCTCGACGTCACTGCTGCGCTGCATGAAATGCGCCGCGAAGGTAAAGACATCATGTTCGAAGGTGCCCAGGGTTCGCTGCTGGACATCGATCACGGTACTTACCCGTACGTGACCAGTTCTAACACCACGGCGGGTGGCATCGCGACCGGTTCTGGTTTTGGTCCGATGTACCTGGATTACATCCTCGGCATCACCAAGGCTTACACCACTCGCGTCGGTTCGGGTCCTTTCCCGACTGAGCTGTTCGACGATGTTGGTGCGTTCCTGGCCAAGCGCGGTCACGAGTTCGGTGCAACCACCGGTCGCGCTCGCCGTTGCGGCTGGTTCGATGCCGTCATCCTGCGTCGCGCAATCGAGATCAACAGCATCTCCGGTCTGTGCCTGACCAAGCTCGACGTGCTCGACGGTCTGGAAACCATCAACATCTGCATCGGTTACAAGAACGAAAATGGTGCAGTGATCGATGCTCCAACCGATGCTGACAGCTACATCGGCCTGATGCCGGTTTACGAAGAAATGCCGGGCTGGACCGAATCGACCTTGGGCGCTAAAACCCTGGAAGAACTGCCCGCAAACGCCCGTGCTTATATCAAGCGTGTGGAAGAGTTGGTCGGCGCGCCGATCGATATCATTTCCACTGGCCCGGACCGCAACGAGACAATCGTGCTGCGTCATCCGTTTGCTTGATAAATCGTTGAAATAGTTACTGGAATGCGACAAAGGGCCACTTATGTGGCCCTTTGTCGTTTCTGTCTATCGGTTAGTGCTGGCGCGGCACGGCGCTTGCTGTAATTATCGTTCCAAAGAGTGCCATCATTTTAATGGCATCCGTAGTAGAGGAATAATCCCGTGTCCGCCGTCCTTTCTCTTTTACGTAGCCGCTTGTTGCGGCCTGTGTTCATTGCCCTGGGTGTCGCCCTTTTGGTGCAGGTGTTGGTCGCGGTTGCTCTGACCCGGAGCACGGTGACGGCGCTTGAGGCAGATTTGGCCACTCGACTAGGTGTAGATTCGCAACACCTGTCTGCGGAGCTGGAGCAAGCGAGTCGGGAAGTTACTTCCAGTCTGGATGCGTTGTCATCCAGCACTCGTCAACGCCTGAGTGCAGGTTTGTCATCGCGTCTGAAGGATGAGCAGGTGCAGCTGCGCGGCACGCTCGAAAAAGACCTCAAGGACTCGGCCAATGATATGGCGCAGTTGCTGGCGGCGGTCGCTCCGCGTGCCATGTGGGATAACGATACGCCGACTCTGTCGGAGTTTGCCCGCCGCGCTCAGCGCAATCCCAATGTGCTGTTTGTCATCTATGACGATGCTCAAGGTGAGCACCTGACGCGTTATCTGAATCGCGATAGCCCGCAGATCAAAGCCTTGCTCGCCAAAGGGGAGGGTGACCGGGCGATGGATAAAGTCCTGAACGCCGCCAGGAATGATCCTTCGGTGTATTACGTCGAGGCCGCGATCAGTCCTAATGGCGTCGAAATCGGCAAGGTGCTGATGGGGGTTTCTACCGCAACGGTCGAGCAGGACCTTGCGGCTCTGGACAAGCGCTTCTCCGCTTTAATTGTCGGTGGCGAACAGTTGGTCTCTGACAGTTTGGTGGGGGCGGCGGCCGATAGTTCCGCCGCGTTACGTACGCGTTTGCAGGGGGCGCAAACCGCTGCCTCGGCAATGGCCGCCAACACCAGCATCACGGTCCAGGAGGCGGCAGCGACATTGCGCTGGAGGATCGGTCTGGGACTGGCACTGGTCGGTCTCGGCGTATTGCTGCTGCTGGCCGTAGTGCTCGGGCGCCGGGTCGTGAGCAAATTGCACCTGCTGATTGCCGCGCTGGATGATCTGGCTGCTGGCGAAGGCGACTTGACCAAGCGCGTACAGCTCAACAGTAACGACGAAATCGGTGACATGGCGTCAGCGGTCAATCGTTTTGTCGACAAGCTTCAGCCTATCGTGCGTGAGGCGGGGGATGTGGCGCAGCGTACCGGGGTGGAAATTGGCGCCTTGAGCCTGCGTAACGCCGGGTCGGGCAAGGCGGCTGAATTGCAGCGAGATGAAGTGGCCGCCAGTCTCAAAGCCCTTTCGCAGATGGCGGATGAGGCTCAGGCAGAAAGTAATGCAATGCAGGCGGCCTTGAAGCAGGTTGTCGACATTCGAGTCGCGACCGACGAAAACACGCGGACGTCAACGCAGGTGGGTAACTTGATCGAAGCGTTGGCGGGGCAGGTTGATACCGGCGCCAAGGTCATTGAGCGTCTGGCCCAGCAAAGCGAGCAGATTGAAGTGGTGCTGACGGTTATTCACGGTATTGCCGAGCAAACCAACTTGCTGGCCCTTAACGCGGCAATCGAGGCTGCGCGGGCGGGTGAGACGGGTCGCGGTTTTGCGGTGGTGGCAGACGAAGTGCGTGCGCTGGCCAGCAAGACTCAAAGCTCCACAGGTGATATCCAGGCGCATATCGGGGCCTTGCAGCAGGGTGCCAAAGAAGCGGTGGCAGCCATTGGCTTGGCAGGTCGGCAGGCCAGCGAGGGGCTGGCGGTGTTGCGCAGCAGCGCCAAGCTGCAATTGACGGTGCAGGCATCGGTAGAACAGGTTCATGCCGCCATAGGTCTTGCAACCGAGGCTGCGGCGCATCAGGCGCAGGGCGCGCAAGCGGTGAGGGGCCGAGTGGAAGTTATTCATGCTCAGGCTCAGCGCGCGGCTCAGGCGGTTGTAGAAACCACGGCCAGCGGTAAGGTGCTTGATGGTCTGGCTGCACAATTGAAGGCAAGCCTGGGTCAGTTCCGCGCCTGACGGCGCTGAGCTACAGAGTTGGAAGAGGGTGCGCCAGGCGCACCCTGTGGTGGCGGCTTCTGATGGTTGATCTAGAATCTCAAACGCAGAAAACACAAAACCGAGCACGGGGCTCGGTTTTGTTTGAATTGGTGCCCAGAAGAAGACTCGAACTTCCACGACCTTGCGGTCACCAGCACCTGAAGCTGGCGTGTCTACCAATTTCACCATCTGGGCAGTTCGTTGGGTTCAGCAGCAGCTGTTAAGCTATTGTTTACTTTCAACTACAACAACGTTTGCCGTCGTTGTGGGGCGCATCATACGGAGGAGCTTAGTACCTGTAAACCCCCGTTGTGAAAAATATTTTTGAAATAGCGAACGGAGATAGCAAATGGTGTCTTCGCGTTTCAATCCGGTATATGCCAAACTAAATATATATAGATAAGGTGAACTCATTCTAATGGCCGATTGGCAGTCCCTCGATCCCGAGGCCGCTCGTGAAGCGGAAAAATACGAAAACCCTATCCCCAGCCGTGAGCTGATTTTGCAGCACCTTGCCGATCGAGGGTCTCCGGCGAGTCGCGAGCAATTGGTGGAAGAGTTTGGTCTGACAACTGAAGACCAGTTCGAAGCCCTGCGTCGCCGCTTGCGCGCAATGGAGCGCGATGCTCAGTTGATATACACCCGCCGGGGCACCTATGCCCCCGTGGACAAGCTCGACCTGATCCTGGGGCGGATTACCGGCCACCGTGACGGTTTCGGCTTCCTCATCCCTGATGACGGCACCGATGACCTGTTCATGAGCCCTGCGCAAATGCGTCTGGTGTTCGACGGCGATCGTGCTTTGGCGCGGGTTTCCGGTCTTGATCGTCGGGGTCGTCGCGAAGGCGTGATCGTCGAAGTGATCTCCCGTGCGCACGAAACCATCGTGGGTCGCTACTTCGAAGAGAGCGGCATCGGTTTTGTCGTGCCCGACAATCCGAAGATCCAGCAGGAAGTCCTGATTACCCCTGGCCGCAACTCCAGCGCCAAGATCGGTCAGTTCGTCGAGGTGAAGATTACTCACTGGCCGACGCCGCGCTTCCAGCCGCAAGGCGATGTGGTCGAAGTCGTGGGCAATTACATGGCGCCCGGCATGGAAATCGACATTGCCCTGCGCACCTACGATATTCCGCACGTCTGGCCTGAAGCGGTGCTCAAAGAAGCCGCCAAGCTCAAGCCGGAAGTGGAAGAGAAAGACAAGGAACACCGCGTCGATCTGCGTCATCTGCCGTTCGTGACCATCGATGGCGAAGATGCTCGCGACTTCGACGATGCGGTTTTCTGCGAAGCCAAGCCCGGCAAACTGCGTCTGTTTTCCGGTGGCTGGAAGTTATACGTCGCCATCGCCGACGTATCGAGCTACGTCAAAATCGGTTCGGCGCTGGACGCTGAATCGCAAGTGCGTGGCAACTCGGTGTACTTCCCCGAGCGCGTGATTCCGATGTTGCCCGAGCAGTTGTCCAACGGCTTGTGCTCGCTGAATCCGCACGTCGATCGCTTGGCCATGGTCTGTGAAATGACCCTGTCCAAAACCGGCGAGATGACTGATTACCAGTTCTACGAGGCAGTCATTCACTCCCATGCCCGCCTGACCTACAACAAGGTCAGCTCGATCCTGGAGCAGCCAAAAACGGCTGAAGCCAAGGAATTGCGTGGCGAATACGCTGGCGTCGTGCCGCACCTGAAGCAGCTTTATGCGCTGTACAAAGTGCTGCTGGGTGCTCGTCATACCCGTGGCGCGATTGATTTTGAAACTCAGGAAACCCGGATCATCTTCGGTACTGAGCGCAAAATCGCCGAAATCCGGCCGACCACGCGCAACGATGCGCACAAGCTGATCGAGGAATGCATGCTGGCGGCCAACGTGGCCACGGCTGAATTCCTGAAAAAGCACGAAATTCCAGCCTTGTACCGTGTGCACGATGGTCCGCCGCCAGAGCGTCTGGAAAAACTCCGGGCCTTCCTCGGCGAGCTGGGTCTGTCGCTGCACAAGGGCAAAGACGGTCCGTCGCCGAAGGATTACCAGGCGCTGCTGGCAAGCATCAAGGACCGTCCGGATTTCCATCTGATCCAGACCGTGATGCTGCGTTCGTTGAGTCAGGCGGTGTACAGCGCGGATAACCAGGGTCACTTTGGCCTGAATTACGAGGCGTATACGCACTTCACTTCGCCGATTCGTCGCTACCCGGATTTGCTCACGCACCGGGCTATCCGCAGCGTGATCCATTCCAAGCAAGATACCCCGCACGTTCGTCGTGCGGGTGCCATGACCATCCCGAAAGCGCGCATCTATCCATACGATGAGGCGATTCTGGAGCAGTTGGGCGAACAGTGTTCCATGAGCGAACGCCGTGCCGACGAAGCTACGCGTGACGTGGTCAACTGGCTCAAGTGCGAGTTCATGAAAGACCGCGTGGGCGAGTCGTTCCCAGGCGTGATCACGGCGGTTACCGGTTTTGGTCTATTCGTTGAGCTGACCGACATCTACGTCGAAGGCTTGGTGCACGTCACTGCCTTGCCGGGCGATTACTACCACTTCGATCCAGTGCATCACCGCTTGGCGGGCGAGCGCACCGGTCGCAGCTTCCGCTTGGGCGACACTGTTGAAGTGCGGGTCATGCGCGTCGATCTCGACGAACGCAAGATCGACTTCGAGATGGCTGAAAAAACCATCAGCGCGCCGATTGGTCGCAAGCGTCGTGGTGCTGAGCCGGCTGCGACGGAAAAAGCAGCTGCGCCAGCCAAGGCGGGGCGCCGTGGCGCTTCGACCAAGGCTGCGCCAGTGACTGAAGCCTATCGCCCAAGCGATGCCGTCGCGAAAAACGCGGAAGTGCGCAAAAGCCGTGAGCTGAAGCAGGCCTTGCTGGCAGAAGCGAAAGGTGGTGGAAGGGCGGCGTCGGGAAAGTCCAGTAAAGTGGATTCCGATTCGTCGGCCAAGCCAGCCAAACCGAGCAAACACCGTAAAGGCCCGCCAAAAGCGGGCTCGGCCCCTGCTGCGAAAAGCGGTGGGGTGCGTAAACCTAAGGCCAAGTCATGAGTCAGTTGGAAAAAATCTACGGTTTGCATGCTGTAGAAGCGTTGTTGCGTCACCACCCGAAACGCGTCAAGCAAGTCTGGCTGGCTGAAAACCGCAACGATCCGCGGGTTCAGGTGTTGATCCAACTGGCTAACGAAAATCGTGTGTCTGTGGGTCAGGCCGAGCGTCGCGAAATGGACGTCTGGGTCGAAGGCGTGCACCAAGGTGTGGTTGCCGAGGTCAGCCCGAGTCAGGTGTGGGGTGAAGCCATGCTTGATGAGTTGCTCGACCGTACCGAAGGCGCGCCACTGATTCTCGTGCTCGATGGTGTGACCGATCCGCATAACCTCG
This sequence comes from Pseudomonas sp. GG8, assembly GCF_052976945.1. NCBI lineage: Bacteria > Pseudomonadati > Pseudomonadota > Gammaproteobacteria > Pseudomonadales > Pseudomonadaceae > Pseudomonas > Pseudomonas sp. GG8. The sequence goes on along the minus strand of NZ_JBRIIP010000001.1, from coordinate 4,567,042 downwards.
GCGCGTGCCTGCGCACTGCCGATGCGGCCGGTGCGCTCGCGGTTGTGGTGCCAAAGGACAAGTCGGCGACATTGACGCCGACGGTCCGGAAAGTGGCCTGCGGCGCGGCGGAAGTCATCCCGTTGGTGGCGGTCACCAACCTGGCCCGCACCCTTGAGAAGCTTCAGCAGCGCGGCCTTTGGGTCGTGGGTACGGCGGGTGAGGCGGAGGTTGAACTGTATCAGCAAGACCTGACCGGCCCGACGATTCTGATCATGGGCGCCGAAGGCAAGGGCATGCGTCGCTTGACTCGCGATCATTGCGATTACTTGGTGCGCCTGCCGATGGCCGGCAGCGTCAGCAGCCTGAACGTCTCTGTGGCGACGGGCGTGTGTCTGTTCGAAGCGTTGCGTCAGCGCAGCGTCAAGGCAGCCGCGAAGAAGTAACCCTTGTAGGCGCGCTTGTCCGCGATGGAACGATAACGCTGTGTGTCAGGCAGACCGCGTCGTTGCTATCGCGGGCAAGCGCGCTCCTACAAGTATTGAGTAGTACTCATTGCTCAAATAATCACCAATTGCCTTGCGCCCCACCAAGCCCTTCTCTACAATTGCGCCCCTTGCTGTCATGGCAGGCGCTCATGTGCCTGTCCCTGAGCAAGACAAACAGTGTCATTCACTCCTTGTCTGACCGCTTTTTAGTTAGCGGCAGGCTACAACCCGTAAGGAGCATTCATGCGTCATTACGAAATCATCTTTTTGGTCCACCCGGATCAAAGCGAGCAAGTCGGCGGCATGGTTGAGCGTTATACCAAGCTGATCGAAGAAGACGGCGGCAAAATCCACCGTCTGGAAGATTGGGGCCGTCGTCAACTGGCCTATGCAATCAACAATGTTCACAAGGCTCACTACGTGATGCTGAACGTTGAATGCACCGGTAAAGCTTTGGCTGAACTGGAAGACAACTTCCGTTACAACGATGCCGTGATCCGTAACCTGGTCATCCGTCGCGACGAAGCCGTTACTGGCCAGTCCGAGATGCTCAAGGCTGAAGAAAACCGCAGTGAGCGCCGTGAGCGTCGTGACCGTCCTGAGCACTCCGACAGCGCCGATGGCGATGACGGCGACAACAGCGACGCCAGCGATAACGCTGACGAGTAATCCACGGACCTTTTGAGGAGCCAATTACATGGCACGTTTCTTCCGTCGTCGTAAATTCTGCCGCTTCACCGCTGAAGACGTGAAAGAGATCGATTACAAAGATCTCAACACTCTGAAAGCCTACGTATCCGAGACCGGCAAAATCGTTCCAAGCCGTATCACTGGTACAAAAGCACGTTATCAGCGTCAGCTGGCCACCGCTATCAAGCGTGCCCGCTTCCTGGCCCTGCTGGCCTACACCGACAGCCACGGCCGCTGAGACCAGGCAGTCGACAAAGTAGTAAGGGATAGAACGCATGCGCGCCATGGCTAATTTCATCATGCGCGGCCGCGTGCAGGCCACTCTCGTAGTGGTCGGATGTGCGGCGTTGCCGCTGTTGTTCTGGTTGAGTGCTGCCGCGGGTTGCCTTGTGCTTCTGCGGCGCGGTTTGAGTGATGCCGTTGGCATCCTCGCCTGGGCTCTGCTGCCGGCATTGGTCTGGTGGTATTTCGGTGAACCCCGCACGCTTATGGTGTTGTTGGGTTCGCTAGGGTTGGCAGCGTTGTTACGTGCCAGCGAGTCTTGGGTCCGCGTGCTGCTGGTCAGCGTGGCATTGGGTCTGTTGTATGCAGTAATCCTGGGAGCGGTTTTCCGCGAACCCATCGACGCGATGGCGCTGGAGTTGCAAAAACTCCTGCCGCAAGTCCTCGATGGTCTCTACCAGCAGTTATCGGTAGAAGAGCGAGCGCGTCTAGGGGCACTGATTGCACCGGTCCTTAATGGCCTTATAGCGGCTTTGTTGCAGATCGTCAGTGTGTTGAGCCTGATTCTTGGGCGTTACTGGCAAGCGTTGTTGTACAACCCGGGTGGTTTTGGCCGCGAATTTCGTAGCATAAGACTCCCGCGGGTACCGGCGTTGGTGCTGCTGGTGTGCATGCTTCTGGGGCCGAATTTCGGTCCGCAGATGGCGATGTTGACACCGTTGTGCAGCGTACCGCTGGTGTTTGCAGGGCTGGCCTTGATACATGGCCTGGTGGCTGAAAAGCACCTTGGCAGGTTCTGGTTGGTGGGGTTGTACGTAACGCTGTTGCTGTTTATGCAGCTGATCTATCCGTTGCTGGTGGTGTTAGCCATCGTCGACAGCCTGATTGATTTTCGCGGTCGTTTCGCGTCGAAAGACGTCGATAACGGGTCTGCGAACGGTGAAGGTTAAAAGTTAAGAGGATTTTCACATGCAACTGATCCTTCTGGAAAAAGTCGCCAACCTGGGCAACCTGGGCGACAAAGTGAATGTTAAGGCCGGTTACGGTCGTAACTTCCTGCTGCCGTACGGTAAAGCTACCGCTGCGACCGCTGCCAACGTGGCTGCGTTCGAAGAGCGTCGTGCTGACCTGGAAAAACTGGCTGCAGACAAAAAAGCTTCTGCTGAAACTCGTGCTGCCCAACTGGCTGAGCTGGAAGTGACTATCACTGCCACCGCCGGTGACGAAGGCAAGCTGTTCGGTTCGATCGGCACCCACGACATCGCTGATGCACTGACCGCCTCTGGCGTTGAAGTTGCAAAAAGCGAAGTTCGTCTGCCGAACGGCACTATCCGTAACGTTGGCGAATTCGACGTAGCCGTGCACCTGCACAGCGACGTAGAAGCCACTGTACGCGTTATTGTTGTAGCCGCTTAAAGCAACACTCAATCGTCTGGCGACTTGCTCGTCAGACGGTTAACATCGGGCACGATCCTGTTCACAGGTCGTGCCTTTTGTCTTTTTGTTCCCCCTGATTCCGTGTGGCCATGAACGATATTTCCGCGCCCGAGCAATACGATCTGCAAACCGCTGCCCTCAAGGTGCCGCCGCACTCCATCGAGGCCGAGCAGGCTGTGCTCGGTGGCCTGATGCTGGACAACAACGCCTGGGAGCGCGTGCTCGATCAAGTATCGGACGGCGATTTCTATCGACATGACCACCGCCTGATTTTCCGCGCCATTGCCAAACTGGCCGATCAAAACAGCCCGATTGACGTCGTCACCCTTGCCGAGCAACTGGACAAGGAAGGTCAGACCTCGCAGGTCGGCGGCCTGGGCTACCTCAGTGAGCTGGCGAAAAACATTCCATCGGTCGCCAACATCAAGGCTTACGCGCAGATCGTGCGTGAGCGGGCGACCTTGCGTCAGTTGATCGGCATCAGTGCCGAAATCGCCGACAGTGCGTTCAACCCTGAAGGTCGCAGCGCCGCCGAGATTCTCGACGAGGCCGAGCGGCAGATCTTCCAGATTGCCGAAGCGCGTCCAAAAAGTGGCGGCCCGGTCAGCGTCAACGACCTGCTGACCAAAGCCATCGACCGCATCGACACGTTGTTCAACACCGATAACGCGATTACTGGCCTGTCTACCGGTTATACCGACCTCGACGAGAAAACCAGCGGCCTGCAACCGTCTGACTTGATCATCGTTGCGGGTCGTCCGTCGATGGGTAAAACCACGTTCGCCATGAACCTGGTAGAGAACGCGGTTCTGCGCAGCGATAAGGTAGTTCTGGTCTATTCGCTGGAGATGCCAGGTGAATCGCTGATCATGCGTATGCTGTCGTCGCTGGGTCGCATCGATCAGTCCAAAGTCCGCGCCGGACGGCTGGAAGATGACGATTGGCCACGCCTGACCTCGGCGGTCAATCTGCTCAACGACCGCAAACTATTCATCGATGACACCGCTGGCATCAGCCCTTCAGAGATGCGCGCGCGTACTCGCCGCGTGGTGCGTGAACACGGCGAAGTCGGCCTGATCATGATCGACTACCTGCAACTGATGCAGATCCCGGGTTCCAGTGGTGACAACCGTACCAACGAGATTTCCGAGATTTCTCGCTCGTTGAAATCCCTGGCCAAAGAATTCGCCTGCCCAGTGGTCGCCTTGTCCCAGCTCAACCGTTCCCTTGAGCAGCGCCCTAACAAGCGCCCGATCAACTCCGACTTGCGTGAATCCGGAGCGATCGAGCAGGATGCTGACGTCATCATGTTCGTTTACCGGGACGAGGTGTACCACCCGGAAACCGAGCATAAAGGCATCGCCGAGATCATCATCGGCAAGCAGCGTAACGGTCCCATCGGTACAACGCGGCTGGCGTTCATCGGCAAATACACCCGTTTCGAGAACCTCGCGCCGGGCAGTTACAACTTCGACGACGAGTGATTCGCTGGCGACCTTGCAGGCACGTCAGCGCCTGCAGGGGATTTCAGCCTGCACACCCTTTTCCGACCATTGCGGTCGGAATTGGTTATTTTTTGTGCTATATTCCGCGACCGCGATTTTGTCGATAAAAATCGCCTCCCTGAACACCAACGCCGGTCATCGTCATGCAAGCAGCCAAGCCGTTATTTGACTATCCCAAGTACTGGGCCGAATGTTTCGGACCAGCGCCTTTCCTGCCCATGTGCCGGGAAGAAATGGATCAGCTGGGTTGGGATTCCTGCGACATCATCATCGTTACCGGGGATGCGTACGTTGACCATCCGTCGTTTGGCATGGCAATCATCGGCCGGCTGCTGGAGTCCCAGGGCTTCCGCGTCGGGATCATTGCCCAGCCGAACTGGCAGTCCAAAGACGACTTCATGAAGCTCGGTGAGCCAAATCTGTTCTTCGGTGTCGCTGCCGGCAACATGGACTCGATGATCAACCGCTACACCGCCGACAAAAAAGTGCGCTCCGATGACGCGTATACGCCTGGCGGTATGGCCGGTAAGCGTCCAGACCGTGCTAGCCTGGTGTACAGCCAGCGCTGCAAAGAAGCCTACAAGCATGTGCCGATTGTATTGGGCGGTATCGAAGCCTCGTTGCGCCGCATTGCCCACTACGATTACTGGCAGGACCGGGTTCGCAACTCGATCCTCATAGACGCCTGCGCCGATATCCTGCTGTACGGCAACGCGGAGCGGGCCATTGTCGAAGTCGCCCAGCGTCTGTCCTACGGTCACAAGATCGAAGACATCACCGACGTGCGCGGCACCGCATTCATTCGTCGCGACACGCCGCAAGGCTGGTACGAAGTTGATTCCACGCGTATTGACCGTCCGGGCAAGGTCGACAAGATCATCAACCCGTACGTCAACACCCAGGACACCCAGGCCTGCGCCATCGAGCAGGAAAAAGGTCCGGTGGACGATCCGCAGGAAGCCAAGGTCGTGCAGTTGTTGGCCAGCCCTCGGATGACTCGCGATAAGACAGTCATTCGTCTGCCGTCCATGGAAAAAGTCCGCGCTGACGCCGTGCTCTATGCCCACGCCAACCGCGTGTTGCACCTGGAAACCAACCCGGGCAACGCCCGCGCACTGGTACAGAAGCACGGCGAAGTGGACGTCTGGTTCAACCCGCCACCGATTCCGATGACCACCGAAGAAATGGACTACGTGTTTGGCATGCCCTATGCGCGTGTTCCGCACCCGGTGTATGGCAAGGAGAAAATCCCGGCCTACGACATGATCCGTTTCTCGGTGAACATTATGCGTGGCTGCTTCGGCGGCTGTACCTTCTGCTCGATCACCGAGCACGAAGGGCGGATCATTCAGAACCGTTCCGAAGAGTCGATCATTCGCGAGATCGAAGAAATTCGTGACAAGGTTCCGGGTTTTACTGGCGTGATCTCTGACCTCGGCGGCCCGACCGCGAACATGTATCGCATCGCCTGCAAGAGCACCGAGATCGAATCCGCCTGCCGTAAACCGTCCTGCGTGTTCCCTGGCATTTGCCCGAATCTGAACACCGACCACTCGGCGCTGATTCAGCTGTACCGCAGCGCCCGGGCATTGCCCGGCGTGAAGAAGATCCTGATCGCCTCCGGCCTGCGCTACGACCTGGCTGTCGAGTCCCCGGAGTACGTCAAAGAGTTGGTGACTCACCACGTCGGTGGTTACCTGAAGATCGCCCCGGAACACACCGAGGAAGGTCCGCTCAACCAGATGATGAAACCGGGCATTGGCAGCTATGACAAGTTCAAGCGCATGTTCGAGAAGTATTCGAAAGAAGCCGGTAAAGAGCAGTACCTGATCCCGTACTTCATCGCAGCCCACCCAGGCACCACCGATGAAGACATGATGAACCTGGCGCTGTGGCTCAAGGGCAACGGTTTCCGCGCCGATCAGGTGCAGGCGTTCTACCCGTCGCCGATGGCCACCGCCACCGCTATGTATCACTCGGGCAAGAACCCGTTGCGCAAAGTGACCTACAAGAGCGACTCGGTCACTATCGTTAAAAGCGAAGAGCAACGCCGGCTGCACAAGGCATTCCTGCGCTACCACGACCCGAAAGGCTGGCCGATGCTGCGTGAAGCCCTCATACGCATGGGCCGCTCCGACCTGATCGGGCCGGGCAAGAATCAGCTTATCCCGCTGCATCAACCCGCGACGGATAGCTATGAAAGCGCCCGTCGCAAGAACTCGACGCCGGCTGGCAGCCATAAGGTTGCCAAGACCACGAAGAGCACGCTGATTCAGACCCAGCACACGGGTCTTCCACCTCGTGCAAGCGATGGCGGCAACCCGTGGGACAAGCGCGAAGAGGCTAAAGCAGCGGCGTTTGCCCGCAACAAGCAGGCGGCCAAAGAGCGCATTGAGGCCGCCAAGGGCGGCAAGAGCCAGCGGCCCGTGCGCAAGCCAGTGGTTCCACGCTAAGCAGCGAGCCCATGCACCACAACGCCAGCCTCAGGCGAGCGTTGTGGTCAGGCCGTCAGGCGTGTTTAACGTCTTCGGTCAAGGTAGCCGGCCTCCTTCGAACACCGTGAACTCCCCATCAGGCACTTTCGATTTAAGTGCCATGAGCCCCGCAGTGCAGGACTGGCAGGTCGGATAGGTTGAAAAAACCTCTATCGATTCCACCTTGGTAAAGTCAATTTTATCGGCGTTTAGTGCGTTCAATATCATGTGCTCGCTGTCCATCATCCTGTGATTTCCTGACGCGTTAGCGGTCAGGTCGGGAAGGAAGAGGGCCTCGTGAGGGTCCGCTTTACGCGTGCCGACCGGGTTTTTAGTTCGCTGAGCATTGATGTAATGCGTTTTGTCCGGCGACACCGCGATGCCTGCCTTGGTGATGTTCCAGTTTTTCAGCGTGGAGTCATCGCCTTTGTCGACCTGTTTTGTCAGTGGAAAATCAAGACGAGGCTTTTTTAAGCCTGACAGGCTGTAATAGACTTTCGTCGGTTGGCTGTCTGAATCTTTTGATTTGATTTTTACGTACGCGAAGTTTTTGTTTTCAGGGGTCAGGCGTTGTGTCGTTGCCCGCTGTGTAATGTTGTCTGCGGTAAATGTTGTCTCTGACACGTGCAGCCTGTTCAGTTCAGTGGCAATCCCCGCTCTCGCTGTCAGCGGAGTGTTCAGGTCGAGCGACGTCCATGAGGGCCTGTTAACACGAGCAGCCACAACAGCGCGGTCTTGAGTATATTTGCAAAAGAGTGCCGCCTGCTGAGGCGTAGTACCCATGTCGAAAGGCCCCCCTACAAATGTGCTGATGTAGGTTTCCCTTCCCGCAACGATGTCCCGCCTGATCGCGTTCAGGTCGGCGTCGATGACGGCGGGGCTAAGTTCTTTTATGTACCTGTTCGCATCATAAGAGCCATTATAAATATAGATAAGATAGTGTTCATCTTTGAGGCGGGTTGCCGAGTCCACGTTATTAATGTTCACCTGTATTCTGGTTAAGGCCAGCGACCGGTCGTCAAAAAAATTTCCAGAGTAATAAATGCCCTCGTCCGCCTGGGTAACGATGACTCTCGCGCCGCCGACTGTTCGTTTTGCGACAACAGCCGAAATGATACGGGTATCTTTTATACCCTCCACCAGACCGTCCTTGATCTCGATCTGTTTGAAAATATCGTTTCCCCCCGTGACGGTTGCCGTAATTTTCTGTTTGTAGTTTTTAGGCAGAAGTAACGCGGTTCCTGATTTTTTAATGAGCAGGCCGTTTTTTATCTCATGGACACTGCGTTGATGTACCAGTGTGCCCGTATCGTCGGCGGTCACGCGCCTATCTGTAAACCAGGGCACGGCATCGACCCCCTGTGTCCGGGCCGCGTCAACGTTACTGTGTCCTGCATTAATGAACCTGTTCGCGGCACACTTAATAAGGTCGTCCGGTGATCTTTTAAGTCGGCAAGGCACTTTCAAGAGCGGGTCCAATTCATCTGCTTTGTTTAAAGCCCGTGCCCGCTTCAATACAGACTGCCCGTTCTCGCGGGTTATCTTTTTATACGTAATGCCGCCGGCTTCCAGAAAGAGATCATCCCCCCAGCGCGTCCAATGTTTAGTAAGGTTCGGTGTCGTGTCCAAAAGCGTCCAGCCGCCATTCTGATCATTGAGTGCGATGTCTGTGGGCACATGGCGACTGAGGCTGCCTTGGTCGTTGATACGCATCAATGGCGCGCCATAGGGCTGACGTGTCATGGGGTCGACAAGATAAGGTGTCGAACCTTTTGCCGATGAACGAAGGTCATGATAAGTCAGCACGTTTTGATGCTGATTGACCTTTCGCACGCGATAGCGGCTGTCTGATAATGTCCAGACGGCTTGTTGTTCGTCGGTGACCAGACGTAAACCCTTATTGCCATGACGGACTGTCGTCAGCCGATCCCTCAACTGTTTGACGCCAACCCGAAGTAAGCGCGTGCCTGCATGATTCAGTTTCAGGACGACGTGCGTGCCGGAGTTGAACAGGGTGAAAACTCCGTCTAACGGGTTAATTGCCGTCACTGCGGTGACAAGGTAGTTGCTGGCAAGAGGCGCCAGGCGGGGCAGGTTGGCTCTGAGGCCAAATGTCGCGGCATTGCGCACGAAGCGAAACGTGAGGCTGCCGACTTTTGCCAGCGGCGCTATTAGAGAAAGCACATCAAAAGCAAGTCCGATCGTGGCCATGATGATAGTGCGAAGGTCGCCCGACTTGATGCCCGAAACAAGATCTTCCAGTGGACCCCATATAGGGATGACGTAGTCTTTCAGAAACGCCACCGCATCGACCGAGCCGTCGAACAGGGTGACTCCCCTGGCCGCTTCGCGCAGTTTACTTTCGCTTTCGAAAAGATAACCTTGGGCCACGTCACGGCCTATCTGCGCCGCTCGCAACGGTCGCCAGGTCTCCGCCAGCGCTGTTGTGTGCTGGGCAGGAAGATACCCGTGGAGAAAGTGAACAACCGCGGTAGAAGTGGTGTTTAACAGCGGCGCAGCCCCTGTGGCGTGTGCGTTCAGGTCGAATGGCAGCAGCGTCCCGCGACGCATAAAGGCGCTGTTGCGGAGCTTGATTGCATTGGATATCGGCGCAAGAGCGAGGTCATCCCTGCGACGGATAAACCCTGCATAAGGCAACACTTCATGAACGTTTTCTCGGCCTTCATGGGTGGCGTGGATGATGAATCCATACCGCGCCATCAGTGGCAGGAAATTGCGATCATCATCGTCCAGCGCAATGTTGGCGGTAGGTTTACGCAATCCATATAACTGAACATGGCCTTGTTCAATGGCGTCGCGTTCTTGCTTGGGAAGATCGCTGATGAGCGCCATGATGATGTGTTCATAGGCAGCCTTTGTGCTTTTCAGCCATGACCCGAAGTCGGCCTCGAATGCGGTGGGTATGTCAGGAAGGCCTTTGTATCTTAAAAACTGCGGGTGGAAGGCGCCAAGCTCATAGAGATAGGGCGGGATCCACGCAGGGTTATCCCCCTTTAATCGACCAGAGGCCAGCAGGTCCAGAGCCGAATAACTCGCGGGTCCGTTAGGGTAGAAGTTTCTGTAGTCGACTGAATAACGGCGTCTGTTGGCCTGTAGGGTCATGTCCAGGTCTGTCTCCGGAAAACTGATGAATTCAGTCTCTGGAGGCAAGTTCCATTCGGCCAGTGTTTTTCGTGTCATGTCCAGGCGTTGGGGGGCAGGTTGTTTAAGCTGTTGTATGGCGTTCTCTAGCGTTTCTTCGTGGTCGGTAAACTGCGCCATTGCCGTGTTGCGCTGTTCCGTTGAATAGCCTCCGTCTTCCGTGGGCTGGATCACTGTGTGCGCAGTGGCCCACTGCAAGGCTGGCGGTGTAAGTGTTGCCGAAATCAATAACTCTTGTTCGGGTGTCGCCGTGCCGAGCAAGGTCGATGCATAGGTTGAGAGCTGCTGGTAATTCATCGTCAGCGCCGAGCCGGGTTCAATGGCGTGGGCAAGGTTGATGCCGTGTTGAAAATGCACCCACGCCGAACTCCATCGGTACCCGAGTTCGGGGGGCGAACCTTCAATCTGGAAGTCGACCGGGTAATGCGCTCTCAGCAAGAAACTGACCAGCACTGCCGTTTTGTCATAGGCCGCTATGCCGTGCTGCTGGTAGTGCTTTTCAATGTCGTCACGCAGGGCGCTGTAACTTTTCCCCGCGTTTTCTGGGCTTTCAAATTCATAGCCCAGCAGGTTTGAGGCAGGGTCCAACGCCCGCGCGAGCGCGTGATGTACCAGTTTCGCAACGATGGCCGGTGATGTCCTCTGGTGTGCGTGGGCTCCATACCAGCCCAGGGCAACTAGCAGGCTATGGGCAAGACGTTGTCCTTCGGCAGACTCCACGATCTTTGCAAACGTGGTCATTGGATAGGCGCGAATGTCGGAGATCAGCGACGACCTCAGAAAGGTCCCGCCGAGTTGATCCACCCAAGGCGCAGCACTGCCTGACATGAAGTGTTTGAGCGTCTCGATGACGAGTGCGCCGTCGATGTTCTCGCCGATATCTACCGTTTCACGGGTGATGATTCGAAGTACTGCTTCTTGGGTGGCTTGCAGCGCATCAATGCAAACCCGACTCTCGACCTGATTTGTTGGCGGCGTCAAACCATAGCGTTTCAGCAGTTGAAAGGGTTGTACCGTACCGTCGCCGTACAGTGCTCCACCCAGTTGATCTGCGGTATCAAACAGTGCTTTCAGGGCGTCCCTGAGTTCGTCCGATGCCCTGATGATCAGGGTCAGATCGTGATCTGTTCGTTCAGCATCATATCCGCGCAGCCCCTGGGTCCTGGTAATACTGACCTCGGTGAGTGACCCTATTTTTTGAGCCGCACAGACGTCGATAAATGTACGGGTGGCCGCGAAGGCATTCAACGTGTCGACTGCCGCGGCATAGTCCTTGTGAAAGGGCGTGCCGGGAGTGGGTTGAAGACGGGGTATTTCGAAGTTGAAATCGCTGGCAGTTTTTTTCGCAGTAAGCACGTCCAGCAACAGTGCGAAGTCACCCAATTCAGGGCGGCCCCAATGAGTGAAAGGTGTGTGTTTGGTCGGTGCTGCTAATGAAGTTTCAATGTTGGCGTTGAGCATTTCTATTGAGGTTGTCTCTAAAGATGTCATTTCCACGACTCGATCTATGCCCTCGCTGGGGGAGTCTTGTTCGTGCCCGCCCATGATCAATGGGTGGACCATCTAAGCCGGGAGCGCCAGGAAGCCTGCTTTACATAGTTATTGTGTGTGTGGGATTCACCAGGCGCTGGGCCGCAGAGGGACTTTCTGAAGGAAACCGTTCAGGGCGCAGGTTTTTTGGGCGCAAGCACTGTTTGTGTGCAACGCTTGCACCGCAGGTCAGACATGGCGCTTTAATGGTGCCCAACGCTGCTGCTGTACCGAGGAACCGCCGTATTTGCCCGGATGGCATAAGTCTTGCGCGGTTCCATTACCGTCCAGGCTCGCAGGAGGCACGCCGTGTCGATTCATATCGCCTTGCACCATGTCACGCATTACCGCTACGACCGCGCGGTCGAGTTGGGTCCGCAGATCGTTCGACTCCGTCCGGCGGCGCATAGCCGTACACGCATTTTGTCTTATGCCTTGAAAGTCCAGCCTGAGCAGCACTTCGTCAACTGGCAGCAGGACCCTCAAGGTAACTATCTGGCCCGCCTGGTCTTCCCCGAAAAGACCAACGAGTTACGCGTAGAGGTTGATCTGGTCGCCGAGATGGCGGTGTTCAACCCGTTCGACTTCTTTCTTGAGCCGTACGCGGAAAAAATCCCCTTTACCTACGCCAGCGATGAACAGCGAGAGCTGGCGCCGTACCTTGAAAAATTGCCGCTGACCCCGAAGTTTTCGGCTTATCTGGCGAGCATCGATCGCACGCCATTGCCTGCCATCGATTTTCTGGTGGCGCTGAACCAGCGCTTGAGCCAGGACATCGATTACCTGATTCGTATGGAGCCTGGCGTGCAGACGCCGGAATTCACCCTGGAAAACGCTTCCGGCTCATGCCGCGATTCGGCCTGGTTGCTGGTGCAGTTGCTGCGTCACTTGGGCATGGCTGCGCGTTTCGTGTCGGGCTACCTGATCCAGCTCAAGGCGGATGTCGAAGCGCTCGACGGGCCGTCCGGCACCGATGTCGATTTCACCGATTTGCACGCGTGGTGCGAGGTGTATCTGCCCGGTGCTGGCTGGGTCGGACTTGATGCAACGTCCGGTCTGTTCGCGGGCGAAGGCCATATTCCATTGGCTTGCAGCCCGGAACCGTCTTCTGCGGCGCCGATCAGTGGCCTGGTCGAGCCCTGTGAAACCGAGTTCACTCATGAAATGTCGGTCGAGCGCATCTGGGAAGCGCCCCGCGTCACCAAGCCCTACAGCGAAGAACAGTGGCTGGCGATCCAGGCCCTTGGGCACAAGATCGACAGTGACCTGACCCGTGATGACGTGCGCCTGACCATGGGCGGCGAACCGACGTTTGTATCGATTGATGACCGTGATGGCGATGAGTGGAACACCGCCGCCCTCGGCCCAGAAAAACGTCGGTTGTCTGCCGAGTTGTTCCAGCGCATGCGTAAGCATTACGCGCCAAAGGGCCTCGTGCACTTTGGGCAGGGCAAGTGGTACCCCGGCGAGCAATTGCCGCGCTGGTCTCTGAACTGTTTCTGGCGTCGCGATGGGCAGCCGGTATGGCGTAACAACGCCTTGGTCGCAGATGAAACCGAAGACTACGGTGCCGATGGCACGTTGGCCGGACGTTTCCTTGCCAGCGTTGCAGAGCGCCTGAAACTGCCCGCGCGCTTTGTATTCCCGGCCTATGAAGATAATTTCTATTACCTGTGGCGCGAAGGTGCGTTGCCGCTGAACGTCGGGGCCGAGGATTCGCGTCTGGCTGACCCGCTGGAGCGTGATCGCCTGCGCAAAGTGTTCGCCCAAGGGCTGGACAAGGTCATCGGGCAAGTTCTGCCCCTGGCGCGCAATGCGGCGGGCGACCTGTGGCAGAGCGGTCGCTGGTTTCTGCGCGACAATCATTGCCGGCTGGTGCCGGGGGATTCGGCACTCGGTTATCGACTGCCGCTGGCGTCGCAACCGTGGGTCAAGGCGGCGGAATACCCATTCATTCATCCGACTGACCACAATCAGGCGTTTGCTGAACTGCCTGCCAGCGAGCAGTTGCAGACGCAGCTCCGCGGCTTGACCGAGCACGCAAACCCAGGCGCCGAGCGCGAGCCCAAGATCGATGAGTCGGCCGATTGGCTGACGCGTACCGCGTTGTGCGCCGAAGCGCGAGAAGGGCGGTTGTACCTGTTCATGCCGCCGCTGGAGAAACTCGAGGACTACCTCGAACTGGTCGCTGCCATCGAAGCCACTGCCGAGGAACTGCACTGCCCGGTATTGCTCGAAGGGTATGAGCCGCCCAGCGATCCACGGTTGTCGAATTTCCGGATCACCCCTGATCCGGGTGTCATCGAAGTCAATGTGCAGCCCTCTGCCAGTTGGGATGAGTTGGTTGAACGCACCGAATTTCTCTATGAACAGGCGCGGCTGACACGTCTGACCACCGAGAAATTCATGATCGATGGTCGCCACACCGGTACCGGCGGTGGCAACCATTTCGTCCTCGGCGGCGCGACCCCTGCGGACTCACCCTTTCTACGGCGTCCGGATTTGCTGCGCAGTTTGCTCAGCTATTGGCACAACCATCCCTCATTGTCGTATCTGTTTTCCGGCTTGTTTATCGGCCCGACCTCACAAGCGCCGCGTGTCGATGAGGCGCGCAACGATTCGCTGTACGAACTGGAGATTGCCTTCGCGCAAATGCCGGAACCGGGCGAAGAATGTGCGCCGTGGCGGGTGGACCGGTTGCTGCGAAACCTGTTGATCGATGTCACCGGCAACACGCACCGCGCTGAGTTCTGTGTCGACAAACTCTACTCGCCTGATGGTGCGACGGGGCGTTTGGGCCTGCTGGAGCTGCGCGCTTTTGAAATGCCTCCCCATGCCCGCATGAGCCTGGCCCAGCAGCTGTTGCTGCGTGCATTGGTCGCGCGTTTCTGGCGTGAGCCGTATGCGCCCGCCAAGTTGGCGCGTTGGGGCACCGAGCTGCACGACCGCTTCATGCTGCCGCACTTTATCGAACAGGATTTTGCCGATGTCATCGTCGAGCTGAATGCCGCCGGTTATCCAGTGCGTGCCGAATGGTTTGCCGCGCATCTGGAGTTCCGTTTCCCGAAAGTCGGCGATTACGCGGTCAGCGGCATCGAACTGGAAGTGCGTCAGGCACTGGAGCCCTGGCATGTGCTGGGTGAAGAAGGGGCTGCGGGAGGCGCGGTGCGCTATGTCGACTCGTCGCTGGAGCGCTTGCAGATCAAGGTCAATGGCTTGCCGCCGCAGCGTTACATGCTGACCTGCAATGGCATCGCGGTGCCGCTGCAGCCGACAGGACGGGTCGGCGAGTTCGTTGCGGGCGTGCGTTATCGTGCGTGGCAGCCCTCCAATTGTTTGCAGCCGACCATCCCGGTGCACGCGCCGTTGGTGTTCGACCTGCTCGACACGTGGATGCAGCGTTCGCTGGGGGGTTGCGAGTATCATGTCGCGCATCCTGGGGGGCGCAATTACGAGACGTTGCCGGTGAATGCCAATGAGGCAGAAAGCCGTCGTCTGTCGCGTTTCTTCCGTATTGGCCATAGCCCCGGCAAGCTGCAAGTGCCGTTGTTGAGCATTAATGATGAACTGCCGATGACGCTGGATATGCGCCGCCACTAGCAAGCCCATTGAGGGAGATGCCACGCGCAGGGTTTGCCTGAGCGCGTGACATTTTTCTGTACTCATTCGATGTCTTTTGTTGTCTGCCGAGACTTTCATGCCTGACCTGCTTGACCGTTATCCGCTGACTGCGGGTACTTATCACGAGATGCTCGATGCCAGTGGCGCTGTTCGTCCGCATTGGCAGCGCCTGTATGAGCATCTGCAACGCAGCACGCCCGCGCAGTTGATGCAGCGTCAGGCGTTGCTGACTCGGCAGATTCAGGAAAACGGGGTGACCTACAACGTCTATGCCGATCCAAAAGGCGCAGACCGGCCTTGGGAACTCGATCTACTGCCACACCTGATACCGGCTCAGGAATGGCAGCACGTCGCTGCGGGCATCGCTCAGCGGGCGCGATTGCTCAATGCGGTACTGGCCGACCTGTACGGTCCTCAGCAGTTGATCGCCGACGGCTTGCTGCCGGCGGAACTGGTGTTCGGGCATAACAATTTTCTGTGGCCGTGTCAGGGCGTGAAACCGCCCGAAGGCACGTTCCTGCACATGTACGCTGTGGATTTGGCGCGCACTCCCGACGGCCGCTGGTGGGTAACCGCCGACCGTACCCAGGCGCCCTCGGGGGCCGGTTTTGCGCTGGAAAACCGGCAAATCGTCTCGCGCGCGTTCCCGGACATGTACCGCGACTTGCAGGTGCAGCACCTGTCGGGCTTTTTCCGCGCCTTGCAAGAGACGCTGGTGCGCCAGGCGCCCAGCGACAACGAAGCGCCACTGGTGGTTCTGTTGACCCCCGGCCGCTTCAACGAAAGCTACTTCGAACACCTTTATCTCGCTCGCCAACTGGGTTATCCGCTGGTCGAAGGCGGCGATCTGACGGTGCGCGACGCCACGGTTTACCTGAAAACGCTCAGTGGCCTGCGCCGGGTTCACGCGATCATGCGTCGGCTCGACGATGACTTCTGCGATCCATTGGAGTTGCGTACCGACTCTGCGCTGGGCGTTCCCGGTTTGTTGGAGGCGGTGCGCCAAGGGCGGGTACTGGTCGCCAACGCCTTGGGCAGCGGCGTTCTGGAATCACCTGGCTTGCTGGGCTTTCTGCCGAAAATCAATCAGCACCTGTTTGGTGAAGAATTGATCCTTCCGTCCGTGGCGACATGGTGGTGCGGCGAACCTCCGGTGCTGGCCCAGGCGCTGGAAAAACTTCCTGAACTGCTGATCAAACCAGCGTTCCCGTCACAAAGTTTCACGCCGGTGTTCGGCCGCGATTTGAATGCCGAGCAGCGTCAGGCATTGGCGGAGCGGATGCAGGCCCGGCCTTACGCGTATGTTGCGCAGGAGCTGGCGCAACTGTCCCACGCACCTGTGTGGCAAACCGATGGCGATCAGTTGCAACCTCGGGCGATTGGCATGCGGGTGTATGCCGTCGCCTGCGCCGACGGTTATCGGGTGCTGCCGGGTGGATTGACCCGGGTGGCTGCCGAGGCCGATGCCGACGTGGTGTCGATGCAGCGTGGCGGAGCGAGCAAGGACACCTGGGTCTTGGGTGAGCGTGTCTATGGTGTCGAACCGTGGAAAGGTCAGCGTGCCCTCGGTGTGCGTGACCTGATTCGACGTGATCCTTATCTGCCATCGCGGGTGGTGGAGAATTTGTTCTGGTTCGGCCGCTACTGCGAGCGTTGCGATGACAGCGCTCGGTTGTTGCGCATCATGTTGGCGCGTTATGTCGATGGCGACGACCCTTTGGCCCTGCAAGCGGCGGTAAAGCTGGGCGAGAGCCTGCACTTGCTGCCGGACGAGGAAGAGGGGGGCGAACTGCATGAGCGTTTGCTCGCGGGGCTGTTGGGCGAAGACGGGGTCTTCAGCCTGCGGGCCAACCTGCAACGCCTGCAATGGGCGGCATCGCAAGTGCGCGGCAAGCTGTCGCGAGAAAACTGGCAAGCGCTGGTTGAACTGCAGCGCGAAACCATGAGCCTGGAAACAGACGATCCCGACTTTGGTGAACTGCTGGACTTCCTCAACCGTCTGGTGATGTCACTGGCAGCCTTGTCCGGCTTTGCTCTGGACGACATGACCCGCGATGAAGGCTGGCGCTTTTTGATGATCGGTCGACGTATCGAGCGGCTACGGTTTCTCAGTACCAGCCTGGCGGCGTTTCTGCGCGATGCTGCGGTAAACGATGACGCGGGCCTGGAGTGGCTGTTGGAGCTGGGCAATAGCAGCATCACCTACCGCTCGCGTTACCTGGCAGTGCCGCAATTGATTCCGGTGCTCGACTTGCTGTTGCTCGATGAGCAAAACCCGCACGCGGTGTTGTTCCAGTTGAAGCTGGTGTCGAGTTCGCTGGTCCGTTTGAACGAAGACTTCGGCGCGCCTCGCGATACCAGCTTGCCGTTATTGATCAGACGCCTGTCGGCCTTCGACCTTGGCAGCCTGGAGAACTCGCTGTTCGGCCAGGGCAGCGTGCGCGCTGTACTCGATGGTCTGGCCGATTTGCTGCAGAGCATCGGCGAGGCCAGCGGCCAAGTGTCGGACCGATTGGCCTTGCGCCATTTTGCCCACGTCGATGATGTCAGCCAGCGTACGGTGTCCGTCTGATGAGCGCCCATTACCAGATTTTTCACGACACTCATTATGAATACGACAGCCCGGTGTCCCTGGCGCAGCAATTGGCCCATTTGTGGCCACGGCCTTGCGCTTGGCAGCGTTGTACCGAGCAGCAATTGCTGATCACTCCGACGCCCACCAGCCGACGGGATGAGCTGGATGTATTTGGCAATCCGCTCACGCGTCTGGCATTCGAGCGACCGCATGATGAGTTGCGGGTCAACGCACGACTGCGGGTCGAAGTGTTGGCCCGGCCGTCGCTGGACTTTAGCCTGTCCGCCGATTGGGATGCCACGCGCAGCGCGTTGACCTACAGCGGGCGGCCGATGTCACCAGCGATTCTAGAAGCGTGCCGGTTCCGCTTCGAGTCCCCGTATGTGCATTTGAAACAAACCTTCGTCGACTTCTCCGAAAGCTGTTTTCCCCACGATCAGCCGTTATTGCTGTGCGTGCAGGCGTTGATGGAGAAGATTTTCAGTGAGTTCACCTTCGACGGTGAAGCCACTCAGGTGGCAACGCCGCTGGTCGAGGTGTTGGAAAATCGACGCGGGGTGTGTCAGGACTTTGCCCACTTGATGCTTGCCTGCCTGCGTTCGCGCGGCCTTGCGGCACGCTATGTCAGCGGTTATCTGCTCACCCAGCCACCGCCCGGCCAGCCACGCATGATTGGCGCAGATGCGTCGCATGCCTGGATTTCGGTATTTTGTCCGGTGTTGGGTTGGGTCGATTTTGATCCGACCAACAATGTGCAGCCAGCGTTGGAGCACATCAGCCTGGCCTGGGGCCGGGATTTCTCCGATGTATCGCCGTTGCGTGGGGTGATTCTGGGGGGAGGCAGTCATGACCCGGAGGTTCGGGTGACGGTGATGCCGGTCAGCGCCGAGGCCGATTGACCTTGGTTAATACATTCTGAAGGGGGAGGTGCCATGGTCTGCCGCATTAACGACAGACGTGGCGTACGGGCTTCGTCGATTGGCGAAGCCCCGCGGTTTTAGCTGGCAGGCGTTTGCTCTGGAGTCGCCTCAGCGTCGTCGGCAGGCTCTTGGCCTTCAACGGTTTCGCCTTCTGCGCCGGTTTCAGTCAGGGCAGCATTCTTTTTCTGCAGCTTTTCCTCTTTCTTCTGCTCTTTTGCCAGATCTCTCTGACGTTTGGCGAAGGAATAGTTAGGTTTAGCCATGGGCGGTCCTCTGTATAAGGCGGGAAATGCCGCTATTCTGCCTGAGAACCGGGTCGGGCACACGGCGTTGTGTGCTCAACGGTCTCTGCGAGACTTTTGACCGGCTGGTCAGGTCGGCTTTTGGTCTGCCCACTTGGGTGCTGCCAGGGGTTTCCAGGCATCCAGGGCGTCCAGCAGTTCGCCCGGCGACTCGCTGACCTGGAGCATGCCGCGGTGCTGCTCGCGGACAAAACCTTCGCTGACCACGTGGTCGAGAAAGTCGGTCAGTTTGCTGTAGAAACCGTTCACGTCCATCAGACCCAGCGGTTTGGCGTGATAGCCCAGCTGGCCCCAGGTCCAGACTTCGAACATTTCTTCCAGCGTCCCCAAACCACCCGGTAGAGCGATAAAGGCATCGCTTAGTTCCGCCATGCGCGCTTTGCGGGCATGCATGCCATCGACGACTTCCAGTCGGGTCAGTCCTTTGTGGCCGATTTCAGCATTTTGCAGGCTTTCGGGGATGATCCCGACCACTTCGCCGCCGGCCGCCAATGCGGCATCGGCCACGATACCCATCAGGCCAACGGCACCGCCGCCGTAGATCAGGGTCAACTTGCGTTCAGCCAAGGTACGGCCCAACGCAATCGCAGCTTCGCGGTACACCGGGTTAGTGCCGGCGCTGGCACCGCAAAATACACATACGGATGTTAAAGACATTGCCTGCTCCATGATCATCGATGCTCACAGAGTAAGGGCTCGGGCACCTCAGTCCAAGCGCCAGTCGCGTCCTGGTTATTCGTAATGGTGTTCATAGGTACCGCTGGCGCCGCACGCATAAGCGGCAAACAAGCTGCGAAACAGGCTGTTGAGGTGCATGATGTGTGCTCCAGTGAGTGATGATGGCCCCATGTTAGGGCGTCGCTACTCGCTTGGCTGGTTGATTGTTTCGATGACGTCGATAGCTGTAGACAGTGACATGCGTTGCGTTGACGCAGGTCATTGGAACTTGACCGCAGATCAGGCAGTCTTCCAACAGACAGTTTTTTCAAAAAAATTACCCTGCCTTGGAGATTCACCATGCTTCGTAAACTTGTTGCTGTATCCCTGCTGACATTAGTCAGTGGCCACCTGTTGGCGGCAGAGTGCAAGGTCGACATCGATTCCACGGACCAGATGTCCTACAGCACTAAAGAAATCACTGTCGACAAAACCTGCAAAACGTTCACTGTTAATCTGACCCACTCCGGCAGCTTGGCAAAAACTGTCATGGGCCATAACTGGGTGTTGGCCAAAGAAGCTGACGCGCAACCCGTCGCTACCGACGGTATCGGCGCAGGCATCGACAAAAATTACCTGAAAGACGGTGATGCCCGGGTCATTGCGCACACCAAAGTCATTGGTGCTGGCGAAAAGGATTCGGTGACGTTCGATGTGTCGAAGCTTAATGCCGCTGAAAAATATGCGTTTTTCTGCACGTTCCCAGGCCACATCAGCATGATGAAAGGCGCTATCGTCCTGAAGTAACGCTTGCGCACAGTGTCATGGCCCGGCCCCGCGTCGGGCTATGACGCTTCAGCCATCCTGAATGTCATGTGGATGGTTTTACCCGCCAGTTCATTGCGGCTCACGGCGCCTCCCGGGCGACGCGGCCTGCGCTGATCGCCGATCAGTGTCCACTGCCGATTCGCGGCATGGCAGGTCAAGAGCGATTGCAGGTTTTGCCCATCCGGCTGGGTATACGTCTGCCAACTGCATATCCCGCGATATTCCTTTTCCCCGGATTCGGGAAACCCCGGTACACCTTTTTGCAGCGCATCACGCACGGCGATTGCGCCGCTGGTCGTACTGCTGCGTTGCGCGTACCCGGCCCCATAAAAACCCTCCGTGACGAAATCCACTTCGCTTAACTGCAGCGTGCAGTCTGGAAGGTGCCACGCCAGCGGTACTTCAAAGCTGAATGTCTGCGGTAAATCGCTTGGGCGAGTGTCCAGGTGTAACTGTGGGTGGTGATAAGGGCAGCCGCGCTGGCCCGGCATCGGATCGTATTGGGCCGTTCCCCGCAGGGCGGTGTTCGCGGGCATTTCGCCAATCAACATAAAGTGGGTGCTGCTGCGGTAACCGCTGTCGTTGGCGGGGGACTCGCAGGTGGCGATTGCGATCCAGCTGATGACGCCGAGACCAGCGAACAGTGGAAGAAACCAGGCACGCTGAATCATCGAAAGGCGTTGAAGGTGATAAGCCCTGTAGGCACTGAGCATCCAACTGAGTCCTTGCGCGAAACGTCTGACAACAGGTTGCCTAACGCATCGCGCCAACTCAATGGGTTAACAGAAATCGGGAAGTTTCCTACAGTGTTATGCTCGGTGCAGTGTGTTCTTCTTCAGGACGTCATCTTAAAGATGGCCTGCGCATTGCTGCTGTCGAAGTTCAGATCGAGCTTGTCGTCGACGGGGTCGAGTTTGCGCTGGATAAATTCGACAAACGAGCCGGGCACCTGATGCTCATGCAACTGGCCATTGGTGTCCGCCATTGCGCGACTCACGGTGCAGGCCTTGTAGGCGGTTTGCATCACTCGGCCCGATGCGGACACTTCGATGCAGGCCTTCATAGGCCGATCCTTGCGGTTCTGGTCGGCCACTAAAGCCTCAAGGTCGGTGACCCGGTCGGTCAGGTGATTGAAGCTATTGCCTTCGGTGGCGATCCAGGCCATTTCCGCGCTCTCGCTCAGGACTTGCTGATAATCCGCGTGCTGCACCACGCCATGCTGGCGCTCGAATGCGTCGTATAGCCCCGGCAGCAAGCGATACGCTTCGGCCAAGGTGCAGTGACGGGTCAGTTGCAGGCGTTTGAGGATGCTCAAGTGCTCGGCGTTCAGCGGATCGCGGCTGGAGCGGGCCACGCGGCTGACGGCCCCCTGAAACGCTTCGCTGAACCGACCGGGATGCAGTTCGGAAACGAAGAACTGGGCGATGTCTTCCGGCAGATCTTGCTGGCGATAAGCCCAGCCAGTCATGTTCAGTTTGGTCAGTGGATACGTGCGCACGTCAGTAAAGCCCAACGGCTCCAGTAAGCGAGTGAACGCCAGGCGACCGCGCGGCAGTTCGCCGTTATCGAACCAGTCCACGGTACGAATCGCGCCGTGGTCGAACAGCACTTTGCGGCCATTTTCGGCTTGTTCGTCGACGTATACGCGACCTGCTGGCACAGCCTCCACCAGCTTGTGGAGTAGGCACAGGTTCAGCGCTTCAGCCAACCACGCGCGATGCAGCGCGCTGTCGCTCCAGCTGAAGGCGTGCAGCCCTTCCGGTACTTCGACGTGGGATTCAAGCCACTGCGCAGCGGGTTGGCCGACGACGGAGGCGACGAGAGAGAAAAGGCCTTGGAACGAGGACATGGGCAGCGGCTCTGGCTGAATGAGAGGTGCCTATGAAAGCGTTGATCAGCCAGCCGGACAAGCGAAAAAAAACGGCAGGTTCATTCCGTTTTCTATTGTTGAAACGCCATCCCTCTGTAGGCGCGGGCTTGCAACTACGCGTCCCGCCGCGATCAGCTTGATACGGTGTGTCAGTTACACCGCAATCGCGGGCAAGCCCGCTCCTACGTGGGTTCTGTGTTGTTTTACGGCGCGAATGGCAGTTCGCGCTTGTGCTGCGTTTTTGCGTAGGTGTCGCGGATGATCTTGAAGGCTTCTTCGCGGACCGTCTCGCCATGCAGGAACGCATCGATCTCGGCATAGGTCACGCCGTGGGACGCCTCATCCGGTTTGCCGGGTACCAGGTCTTCAAGGTCAGCGGTGGGGACTTTTTCCACCAGCGATTGCGGGGCGCCAAAACTGCGGGCAATGGCCCGAACCTGATTTTTCACCAGCCCGCTGAGCGGTGCCAGGTCGCAGGCACCGTCGCCGAACTTGGTGAAAAAACCCATCACGGCTTCCGCCGCATGGTCGGTGCCGATCACCAGCCCCTGGCGCGCGCCGGCGATGGTGTATTGCGCGACCATGCGCATCCGCGCCTTGGTGTTGCCCATCACAAAATCTACCGCGCTGGCGTGTTGGCCTTCGAATGCCTTGATCTGCGCTGCCAGCGCTTGCACGGACGGACCGATATTGACTGTGTGCGACTCGTCCGGCGCAATGAACTCCAGACACGCCTGGGCTTCGTGCTCGTCGAACTGGACCTGGTACGGCAGGCGGACTGCGATGAACCGATAACTGTCATCCCCGGTGCTTTTACGCAATTGCTCGACGGCGCGTTGCGCGAGCAAACCGGCGGTCAGCGAGTCGACACCGCCACTGATGCCCAGTACCAGGGTCTTGAGCCTGGCGTTCTGCAGGCATTGCTGGATAAAGGCGATCCGTCGGGCGACCTCGGCTTCAAGTGCATTCTGGTTGGCGAAAGGCGGCTGGACCTTGAGCTGTTCAGCGATCTGGAGCTGTACGGCTTGCATGATTCACTCCTTAACAGGTTGTGCAGAAACGGAAGGGTTGGAAACCGGGCTCGCAGGCACTTCGAACACATGCCGCAGGTAGGCGACAAAGTTGGGGTCCTTGCATTGCGTCTTACCGGGTTCGTCGGAAATTTTCGCCACGGCCTGACCCGCGCAAGCCGTCATTTTAAGCACAATGCTCAAGGGCTCTACACCGGGGATGTCGGCGGTGAGATTGGTCCCGATGCCGAAGCTGACGTTGATTCGACCTCGTAGCGTACGGAATATATCCAGCGCCTTGGGCAGGTTCAGGCCGTCGGAGAACACCAGGGTCTTGCTCATCGGGTCGATGCCGAGCTTCTGGTAATGATCAATGCATTTTTCGGCCCACATGATCGGGTCGCCGGAATCATGGCGTAACCCGTCGAACAGTTTGGCGAAGTACAGATCGAAATCGTTGAGGAAGGCGTCGGTGGTGATGCAATCGGTCAAGGCAATACCTAGCAGGCCACGGTATTCACGGACCCAGCAGTCGAGCGCGGCACTTTGACTGTCGATCAGCCTCGGGCCGAGTTGCTGGTGGGCCATGATCCATTCGTGGGCCATGGTGCCGAGCGGTTTGAGGTCCAGCGTGCGGGCCAGTTGCACGTTGCTGGTGCCGACGAACTGGCCGGGGAAGTCGCGCTTGAGCACGCTGACCACTTCCTCTTGCACGCGGTAGGAGAAGCGCCGACGGGTGCCGAAGTCCGCAACTTTCAGTTCTGCCAGCTCATCGGCGGTGGCGTTGGCGTATAGCCAGTCGAATTTGCGATACAGCTGATCACGCGCCTGCACGAGCAATGTGTCGGGGTGGCGATGACGGTTGCGCACTTCGCTGACAATGGCCAGCAGCGGCACTTCGAACATAATCACGTGCAGCCACGGCCCGTGGAGGCGGATGCACAGCTCACCGTTCTCGATGCTGGTCTGCACATAGCGCATGTTGAAGCGGAACAAACCGAGGAAGCGCAGGAAATCAGGCTTCATAAAGCTGATGCGCTCAAGAAAACCCAGTTGAGCGTCGCTCATGGACAGCTCGCAGAGCAGCTCGATCTGATGACGGATCTCGGCCAGATAAGGCCGCAGGTCTTCGCCATTGCGGCAACGAAACTCCCACTCTACGTCGACGTTTGGGTAGTTGTGCAGCACCGCTTGCATCATGGTCAGCTTGTAGAAGTCGGTGTCGAGCAGGTTCTGCACGATGCGATCGGAGAAGGCGCTCTCACTCATGTTGTCAGCTCTCCAGAGCGGCCGATGGGGGGTTGGGCTCGCAACGCTCAGGCAACGCTGTAAAGGCGCTGCTGACGTCCGTGCGGGCTGCTGGGCCGGCATTGTCGCCCCTAACTTGTCGGGTTATCCAACTGTTCCAGCATCCAACGCACGAAATCCCGGATTTTCGGCACTTCTGCCGTGTGCTCCGGGTAGGCCAGGTAATAAGCATCACGGCTAGGCAGCGCATGGGGCCAGGGGATGACCAGCTTACCGTTCGCCAGCTCCTCCTCGACCAGAAACCGCGGGAGCAGCGCGACCCCGCACCCGACCTGTGCGGCGCGTATGCACATGTAGAACGTCTCGAAGCGCGGCCCGTGGTAGCTGTGTTCGGTGTGGTAACCCTGGCTGTCGAACCAGTCATGCCAGGCTTGCGGGCGTGAGGCGCTTTGCAGCAGCACCAGATCGCTTAGCTGGGTCGGGTCGGTAAATGGTGTGTCCGGCAGGCTGCCGGGCGCGCAGACCGGAATAAGTTCTTCGCTGAACAGTTTTACCGACTCGGCACCCGGACGGGCGCCTTGGCCGAAATAAAACGCCATGTCACAGCGGCCCTGAATCAGGTCGTCGGGTTCCTGTTCATCCATTAGGTCCAGGTGGATGTGCGGATGGCGCAATCGCCAGCCCTTGAGCCTGGGCACCAGCCAGCGGGCGCCGAAGGTCGATGGCGTGGACACGCGCAGCACTTCGGTTTCGCCACCGTAGGACCGCAGGTAGTGGGTCGACATTTCCACCTGTGTGAGGATTTTGCGCACTTCGCCCAAGTACAGCGCGCCGGCCGGGGTCAGTTGCAGACGTCGGCGCACGCGGCGAAACAGCAAGTGCTGCACCAGTTCTTCAAGCTGGGCGACTTGTTTGCTGACGGCGCTTTGCGTCAGGTTCAGCTCTTCGGCCGCGCGGGTAAAACTCAAGTGCCGGGTCACTGCCTCAAAGCATTGCAACGCGGTGATTGATGGCAGATAACGTTTGTTGAGCATGCTCAGGCCTTATGTTTTTCGAGGCTGCCACGTGCAGACGGGAGGGGGCAGCATGAATAAACGGAATGATATCTCGCCTAATGGTCGTTTGTTCGCACGTCTCAGGCCAGCTATTAGTAGAGCCTGACGCTTCACCTATCTTTCGATTTCCGTTTTTCATGTCCAGAATCAAGGAGACAACATGCTTACCGACTTGCTCAATCGCCTCGGTGTCGATCCCGCCCTGTATCAGAACGGCGATCAGGCCGTGCACACGCCTGTCGATGGCAGCCGTATCGCTTCCGTGCATTGGGAAGGGCGAGCGGAAGTCGAGCAGCACGTCACCCGTGCCGAGCACGCGTTCGAAGCCTGGCGTAAAGTTCCGGCGCCTCGCCGTGGTGAGCTGATTCGTTTGTTTGGTGATGCCCTGCGCAAGCACAAGGCCGAGTTGGGCCAGTTGGTGTCTTGGGAAGCAGGCAAAATCACTCAGGAAGGTCTGGGTGAAGTGCAGGAAATGATCGACATCTGCGATTTCGCTGTCGGCCTGTCGCGCCAGCTGTACGGTCTGACCATCGCTTCCGAGCGCCCAGGTCACCATATGCGCGAAACCTGGCACCCGCTGGGCGTCGTCGGTGTGATCAGTGCGTTCAACTTCCCGGTCGCGGTCTGGGCCTGGAACACCGCACTGGCGCTGGTCTGCGGCAATGCCGTGATCTGGAAACCGTCGGAAAAAACCCCGCTGACCGCACTGGCCTGCCAGGCGCTGTTCGAAGGCGTGCTCAAACATTTCCCTGATGCGCCTGCTTACTTGAGCCAGGTGGTTATCGGTGGGCGTGAAGCCGGCGAAGCACTGGTCGACGACCCACGCGTGGCGCTGATCAGTGCCACTGGCAGCACGCGCATGGGCCGCGAAGTCGCGCCGAAAATCGCGGCACGCTTTGCCCGCAGCATTCTTGAACTGGGCGGCAACAACGCAATGATCCTCGGCCCAAGCGCCGACCTTGATCTCGCCGTGCGCGCGATTCTGTTCAGCGCAGTCGGTACGGCCGGCCAACGCTGCACCAGTTTGCGTCGCTTGATTGCCCACGAATCGGTCAAGGACGAAATCGTCAGCCGCCTGAAAACCGCCTACGCCAAAGTACGCATCGGTCATCCGCTGGAAGGCAATCTGGTCGGTCCGTTGATCGACAAAAACAGCTACGAAAATATGCAGGACGCCCTTGAACAGGCCCTGAGCGAAGGCGGTCGAGTATTTGGCGGCAAGCGTCAATTGGTCGAGCAGTTCCCCGATGCTTACTACGTGTCCCCGGCCATCGTCGAAATGCCAGAGCAAAGTGATGTGGTTTGTACCGAAACCTTCGCCCCGATTTTATACGTGGTGGGTTACGACGATTTCGCTGAAGCCGTGCGCCTGAACAACGCCGTGCCGCAAGGCCTGTCGTCGTGCATTTTCACGACGGACGTGCGCGAAGCAGAGCAGTTTATTTCTGCGTTGGGCAGCGACTGCGGGATCGCCAACGTCAACATCGGCCCAAGCGGTGCGGAAATCGGCGGCGCTTTTGGCGGTGAGAAAGAAACCGGTGGCGGTCGTGAGTCGGGCTCGGATTCATGGCGCGGTTACATGCGTCGCCAGACGGCGACCGTGAACTACTCCCTTGAATTGCCGCTGGCGCAGGGCATTACGTTCGACTGACAGTCCCTTGTCGCGGGCAAGCCCGCTCCTACAGGTTCTGCGTTGTCCTTGTAGGAGCGGACTTGCCCGCGATTGACTTGATTTGGGGTTTTTGCGATGGCGCTACGCGAAGAATGTCTGTGGGAAAAGCTGACGCCACAACGGCCTGAGGCCGAGGCGCTCAAGGGCGAATTGACGGTCGATGTGTGCGTGATTGGCGCGGGCATCACCGGGTTGTCGGCAGCGATTCATTTGTTGGAGCAAGGCAAACGGGTCGCCGTGCTTGAGGCCCACCGCACCGGCCATGGGGGCTCTGGGCGCAATGTAGGGCTGGTCAACGCCGGGTTGTGGATACCTCCAGACGAGATTGAAGCCGGCTTCGGAAAGAAAGTCGGCAGTCAGTTGAATCAGATGCTCGGCGCCGCGCCGTCGTTGGTGTTCAGCCTGGTCGACAAATACAACATCGATTGCCAGTTGCGCCGCGAAGGTACACTGCACATGGCGCACAACGCCCGTGGCGAAGCCGATCTGCGCAGTCGCGAGGAACAATGGAAGCGTCGGGGCGCGCCGGTCGAGTTACTCACCGGCAAGGCGTGCCAGGACGCCACCGGCACTCAGAAAATATCCGCAGCCCTGCTGGATCGCCGTGCAGGCACATTCAACCCGATGGCCTTCACCAGCGGGCTCGCAAAAGCCGTGGGCAGCCTCGGCGGTCAACTATTCGATCACTCCCCGGTCACCCGCCTGGAACGTCAGGGCGAGCGTTGGTGCGTCATCACCGAACACGGTGCCGTGCTGGCCGAGAAAGTGGTGATTGCTTCCAATGCGTATACCGAAGGCGAATGGACGGAGCTGCGCCGTAACTTTTTCCCGGGTTATTACTATCAGGTCGCCTCGGCGCCACTGACCGAAGAGGCTGCACAGCGGATTTTGCCGGGTGGGCAGGGTTCCTGGGACACGCGCCAGGTGCTCAGCAGCATTCGTCGCGACGCTGATGGTCGTCTGTTGTTAGGCAGCCTGGGCAACGGTAATCAGAAGCCGGCCTGGTTCCTCAAAGCGTGGGCAGACCGCGTCCAGCAGCATTATTTCCCCTACCTCAAACCGGTGGACTGGGAATTCACCTGGACGGGCTGTATCGCGTTTACCCCTGACCACCTGTTGCGGCTCTTTGAGCCTGCGCCGGGGTTGGTGGCCGTCACCGGTTATAACGGTCGAGGCAACACCACGGGCAGCGTCGTGGGTAAGGCGTTTGCCGATTACCTGTGCCATGGCGATACCAAGGTGTTGCCGATTCCGTTTGCGCCGATGCTGCCGTTGTCGGGTGTGGGGCTGCGCAGCCGCCTTTATGAGGCGGGTTTTTCCCTGTATCACGCGGGCCAGTGCCTGCGAATCGTGATTTGAGGAGAATTTTCTGGCAACGAGCGGCGCTTTTTCGCGCACCAACTAACCTCTAATGGTGCGTCCCGTAGCGGACGCGCACCGCGGATGTGCACTTCGGTTACGCGTACGGTTACAGTCGGGTTGCACGGGGTCGCCTGCATGGGTTGCAAGTTTTAAGGGGGAGGGTTGCTCTTTTATATAAGGAGGGTTGTACCTGTTCCGGTTTAGACGGTTGCACGCCCAATGAAAAAGGGCACAAAACGGTCGAATAACAACAAAACAACGACTTTTTTCAGAATAAAAAACCTATGGCACGCCACTTGCTCTGCGCTTGTAGCTGAATCGAAGCTTCCGCTGAAGTTGCTGTGCTAACTAAAACACCTCAGGAGCACCATCACATGTCGCAGACGTTTTACAGGAAAGGTTTTCTGGCACTCGCAGTTGCTACTGCATTGGGTGTTTCTTCGTTTGTTCAGGCAGATGTCAAAATTGGCGTAGCAGGTCCGATGACCGGTGCGAACGCGTCCTTCGGTGAGCAATACATGAGAGGCGCCCAGGCTGCAGCGGACGCGATCAATGCCAGCGGTGGTGTAAACGGCGAGAAAATCGTATTGGTCAAGGGCGATGACGCCTGCGAACCGAAACAGGCGGTCGCGGTAGCCAACCGTCTGACCGATCAGGACAAAGTGGTGGGCGTGGTTGGGCACTTCTGCTCATCGTCGACGATTCCTGCTTCAGAAGTGTATGCCGACGCAGGCATCATCGTGATGACCCCGGGTTCCACCAACCCCGTCGTCACCGAGCGCGGCCTGAAAGCCATGTTCCGTATGTGTGGGCGTGATGATCAGCAGGGCATCGTCGCCGGCGATTACATCGTCGATGTGCTCAAAGGCAAACGCGTTGCTGTGATCAACGACAAAGACACTTACGGCAAGGGTCTGGCTGACGCTACGTCGAAGCAGTTGACCGCGCGTGGTGTTAAACCGGTTATTGAAGAAGGTCTTACCCGCGGCGAAAAAGATTTCAGCGCCCTGGTCACCAAGATCCGTTCAGAAAAAGCCGATGTCGTTTACTTCGGTGGCCTGCACCCGGAAGCCGGCCCACTGGTCCGTCAACTGCGTGAACAGGGCCTCAAAGACGTTAAGTTCATGTCCGATGACGGCATCGTGACTGACGAGCTGGTGACCACCGCCGGTGGTGCTCAGTACGTCGACGGCGTGTACATGACCTTCGGTGCCGACCCTCGCATGTTGCCAGACAGCAAGGTTGTGGTTGAGAAGTTCCGCTCCTCCGGTTACGAGCCTGAAGGCTACACCCTGTATGCCTACGCGTCTGTGCAGGCCTTGGCTGCCGCGTTCAATGGTGCCAAGTCCAACAAAGGCGAGGCTGCCGCCGAGTGGCTCAAAGCCAATACGGTGCAAACCGTAATGGGCAAGAAAAACTGGGACGGTAAAGGCGACTTGAAAGTCTCCGATTACGTGGTTTACCAGTGGGATGCACAAGGCAAATACCATCAGCTGGAAAAACAGAAGTGAGATAAACGCATCGCAGAGCCTGCGTCTCCCGACATAAGTCGTCAGAAGCAGGCTCAGCTTTGGTAATGGGTTCTAATTTCTTCTGGAGCCACTTGAACCCGGCCAGATGCGCCTCACAAGGGCTCATCGAAACCGGATTCAACGTGGCCTCTCAAGCGTGTGAGAGTGCATGATGGACGGTATTTTCCTGCAGCAAATTATCAATGGCCTGACCCTCGGGTCGGTCTACGGCCTGATCGCCATCGGCTACACAATGGTCTACGGCATCATCGGCATGATCAACTTCGCCCACGGCGAGGTGTATATGATCTCTGCGTATCTCGCGGCGATCAGCCTGGCTCTGCTGTCCTCCTTCGGTATTCAATCCTTTCCGCTGTTGATCTTCGGGACGTTGCTGTTCACCGTCTTTGTGACCGGTGTGTATGGCTGGGTCATCGAGCGTATCGCTTACAAACCGCTGCGTAACTCCACCCGACTGGCGCCGCTGATCAGTGCCATCGGCGTTTCACTGATCCTGCAGAACTATGCGCAGATCAGCCAGGGTTCACGGCAACAAGGTGTGCCGACGTTGCTGGCCGGGGCGTTGAAACTGGATATCGGGACAGGTTTCGTCCAGATCACCTACACCAAAATCTTCATTCTGGTTGCAGCGTTTGCCGGGATGGCCCTGCTGACCTACATCATCAAGTACACCAAGCTGGGCCGCATGTGTCGCGCGACCCAACAAGACCGCAAAATGGCTTCGATCCTCGGGATCAACACGGATCGGGTCATTTCCTACGTGTTCATCATCGGTGCAGCCATGGCTGCACTGGCCGGTGTCCTGATCACCTTGAACTACGGCACCTTCGACTTCTACGCAGGCTTCGTGATCGGTATCAAAGCGTTCACCGCTGCGGTGTTGGGCGGGATTGGCTCGCTGCCTGGGGCCATGCTCGGCGGGATTATCCTGGGCATCTCCGAGTCGCTGTTTTCCGGACTGATCAACTCTGACTATAAGGACGTCTTCAGCTTCTCGCTGTTGGTACTGATCCTGATTTTCCGTCCTCAAGGCCTGTTGGGTCGCCCACTCGTGGCGAAGGTGTAAGTATGTCTGCAGCCAATAATAAACCTATCGATATCAAGAAAAGCCTGGTTGACGCCATTCTGGCCGGGCTGATCTCCCTGATTGTGTTCGGCCCGGTTGTCGGCGTGGTGCTCGATGGCTATAGCTACAACCTGCAACCCACCCGTGTGGCGTGGATGGTCGGGATTGTCATGGTCGGGCGTTTTTTCTTGAGCCTGTTTCTGCAAACTG
This sequence comes from Pseudomonas sp. GG8, assembly GCF_052976945.1. Taxonomy (NCBI): domain Bacteria; kingdom Pseudomonadati; phylum Pseudomonadota; class Gammaproteobacteria; order Pseudomonadales; family Pseudomonadaceae; genus Pseudomonas; species Pseudomonas sp. GG8. The sequence continues at coordinate 4,535,627 of NZ_JBRIIP010000001.1, read as the reverse complement.
CACAGGGCCTGAAAGTACTGCAAGGGTTCGAAGTCACCGGCTCAGGCGTGCATGTGCGGGCACCTGACCACAAGTCAAAGCTGTACTGGGTCATTCCGCTGCTGATCGTGATTGCCATCATCTTCCCGATCTTCGCCAACAAGTACCTGCTGACAGTGGTGATTCTCGGCCTGATCTACGTATTGCTGGGCCTTGGCCTCAATATCGTGGTCGGTCTGGCCGGTCTGCTCGACTTGGGTTATGTGGCGTTCTATGCCATTGGTGCCTATGGCCTGGCGCTGGGTTATCACTACCTTGGGCTGGGGTTCTGGACGGTCCTGCCGCTGGCGGCCATCACGGCTGCGCTGGCCGGATGCATACTTGGCTTCCCGGTATTACGAATGCACGGTGACTATCTCGCCATCGTGACCCTGGGCTTCGGTGAAATCATTCGTCTGGTGCTGACCAACTGGCTGTCTTTTACCGGCGGACCGAACGGCATGCCGGTGCCATCGCCGACCTTTCTCGGCCTGGAGTTCGGGCGGGTGGCCAAGGATGGTGGGATACCTTTCCACCAGTTCTTCGGGACTGAATACAACCCGAACCTGAAATTCCTGTTCATTTACACCGTGCTGTTCCTGGTGGTCCTGCTGGTGCTCTACGTCAAACATCGCCTGACTCGCATGCCGGTCGGTCGTGCGTGGGAAGCGCTGCGTGAAGATGAAATCGCCTGCCGCTCCATGGGCCTGAACCATGTTCTGGTGAAGCTCTCTGCGTTCACTATCGGTGCGTCCACTGCCGGTTTGGCGGGTGTGTTTTTCGCCAGCTATCAGGGGTTCGTCAACCCGACGTCGTTCTCCTTCTTCGAGTCGGCGCTGATCCTCGCCATTGTGGTGCTGGGGGGCATGGGCTCGACCATCGGTGTGGTGATTGCGGCATTCGTTCTGACCGTCGCCCCGGAACTGCTGCGCAGCTTCTCGGAATACCGTGTGTTGTTGTTCGGCATCCTGATGGTGTTGATGATGATCTGGAGACCGCGTGGCTTGATCCGTATCAGCCGGACCGGTATTACCCCGCGTAAAGGAGTGGCGCCATGAGCGATGAAGTCATTCTTTCGGTAGAGAACCTGATGATGCACTTTGGTGGGATCAAGGCGCTCAGCGACGTCAGCCTGAAGGTCAAGCGCAACTCGATCTTCGCCTTGATCGGGCCTAACGGTGCCGGCAAAACCACGGTGTTCAACTGCCTGACCGGTTTCTACAAAGCCTCGGGCGGTCGGATCGAGCTGAATGCCCGCGGCACCCGTACCAATATCATCCAGTTGCTGGGTGAGTCCTTTCGCGCCACTGATTTCGTCGCGCCAAAAGCCTTCGCCAGCCGTCTGTTCTACAAAATGTTCGGCGGCACGCACCTGGTGAATCGTGCCGGTCTGGCACGCACATTCCAGAACATCCGCTTGTTCAAGGAAATGTCGGTACTGGAAAACCTGCTGGTGGCTCAGCACATGTGGGTCAACCGCAGCATGGTGGCCGGGATTCTCAACACCAAGGGCTACCGCAAAGCTGAAAGCGATGCCCTGGACCATGCTTTCTACTGGCTGGAAGTGGTGGACCTGGTGGACTGCGCCAACCGTCTTGCGGGCGAGCTGTCCTACGGCCAGCAACGGCGTCTGGAAATCGCCCGGGCCATGTGCACACGGCCGCAGATCATTTGCCTGGACGAACCGGCTGCGGGCCTCAACCCGCAGGAAACCGAAGCCTTGAGCAAAATGATTCGGTTGCTGCGCGACGAACACGACCTGACAGTGGTGTTGATCGAGCACGACATGGGCATGGTCATGAGTATTTCCGATTACATCGTGGTCCTCGACCATGGCAACGTGATCGCCGAAGGTGGCCCCGATCAGATCCGCCACGACCCGAAAGTGATTGCCGCGTACCTGGGCGCTGATGAAGAGGAGTTGGTATGAGCGAACCGATCCTCGAACTGAAAGAGATCGATGTGTTTTACGGGCCGATCCAGGCCCTGAAAAAAGTGTCATTGCACATCAACGAAGGTGAAACCGTCAGCCTGATCGGCTCCAACGGTGCCGGCAAGTCGACCCTGTTGATGTCGATCTTCGGCCAGCCACGGGCCGCCAGTGGGCAGATCATTTATCGCGGCGTCGACATCACACAGAAGTCTTCGCACTACATCGCCTCCAATGGCATTGCGCAGTCGCCAGAAGGGCGGCGGGTGTTTCCCGACATGTCAGTCGAGGAGAACCTGCTGATGGGCACTATTCCGATTGGCGACAAGTTCGCCACGCAAGACATGCAACACATGTTCGACCTGTTCCCACGGCTCAAGGAGCGCCGTAATCAGCGCGCCATGACCATGTCCGGTGGTGAGCAGCAAATGCTCGCCATCGCTCGCGCATTGATGAGCCGACCCAAACTGCTGCTGCTCGATGAGCCGTCGCTGGGGCTGGCGCCGATCGTGGTCAAGCAGATCTTCCAGACCCTGCGTGAACTGGCCTCCAGCGGAATGACGATCTTCCTGGTGGAACAGAACGCCAACCACGCGCTGAAGCTCTCTGATCGCGCTTACGTGATGGTTAACGGTGAGATCCGCCTGACAGGTACCGGGCAGGAGTTGTTGGTCAACGATGAGGTCAGGAACGCTTATCTCGGCGGTCACTGATCCGCACTCAAACAGGCTGTAAATACCAAGCGCGCCCCGGGTGAATTCACTCGGGGCGCGCTTTTTTCAAATTGTGGAAAACAATTTTCACAAGCTCTGAAAGCGCGGCATAAAGCCGCTGCAAATAGTTGTTTTGTCACGCTTTTGACTTGTCCAAGATTGCTGTGGAGGCGGCTGTGGGTAACATGGGAGTAGCTGGCTGAAGCCCTTGTTGTACGCGGGCTGTAGAAGGTTGGTTGTTTTTTGATCAGTGGTTTTTACGCGAGCTCCAGTGCGTTCTGTCAACGTTTTTATAGCTGGTTATTCATACAGCTAATTTATCGGTGCAACCTGTGGATAAGTCTGTGGGCAAGCACTGGAAAGGTTCGGCTAAGGGCCGTAGTTACTGGCATGGGGCCTTCACCTGCAGTTTTGGCCTGGCCGGCTGATTTTTGCCTGCTACACGCGCGGACCCCAGGGTCAAGTGAAAAACTTCCGATATCCGCACGCCGGCCCTGAATTGGCGGGTTTGAGCGAATGTGCACTTGCCCCCAAAGACTGTGGGTCTGGCTGTGGATAAGGTGGGTAAAACCCAGTGCAGCCCATATGGAACGTGGCTTTGCCTCGATAGAGTGTTTTTTGTACAGTCGCAGCCAGCGCAGAAGGCTGATTTATCCCCAAAGGGTTGCTGGAAACCCGCTTGGGCGGGCATTCTGCTGACCTGTTTCCCTTATCCGTCATCATGGCTGCGCTACGTTCAAGCCAAATCAGGAGAAAGACATGACTTCCACTGTGTTCATTACCGGTGCCACTTCCGGCTTTGGCGAAGCGTGCGCCCGTCGATTTGCCGACGCTGGCTGGTCGCTGGTGCTGACGGGCCGTCGTGAGGAGCGCCTTGACGCGCTGTGCGCCGAGTTGTCCAAGCAGACCAAAGTCCATGGCCTGGTGCTGGACGTACGCGACCGCAAGGCCATGGAGAGCGCTATCGAGGGCCTGCCGGCTGAGTTCGCGACCCTGCGCGCGCTGATCAATAACGCCGGTTTGGCACTGGGTGTGGACCCTGCGCCGAAATGCGATCTGGATGACTGGGACACCATGGTCGACACCAACATCAAGGGCCTGCTGTACAGCACCCGTTTGTTGCTGCCACGGTTGATCGCTCACGGGCGTGGGGCCGGGATCATCAACCTGGGCTCCATCGCGGGCAATTATCCGTACCCGGGCAGTCACGTGTATGGCGCGTCCAAAGCGTTCGTCAAACAGTTTTCGTTGAACCTGCGCTGCGACCTGGTAGGCACTGGCGTGCGTGTGACCAACATCGAGCCGGGCCTGTGCGAAAGCGAGTTCTCGCTGGTGCGTTTCGCCGGTGACAAGGCGCGTTATGACGCCACGTACGCGGGTGCCGAGCCGATTCAGCCACAGGATATCGCCGAGACCATCTTCTGGGTGCTGAACACGCCTGCGCACATCAACATCAACAGCCTTGAGTTGATGCCGGTGAGCCAGACCTGGGCTGGTTTTTCGATTGATCGCAGCCGGGGCTGAGTCAGCGGCTGCACATCGTTTATGGCGTGCTCAACCCAGGCAAACCGGTTGACCCACAATTTGCGCTTGCGCGGTGAGGGTCAAGACGGAATCTACAGATTCTTTGCCCGCGAAGGCGGTGTCAGGGTTGGCCGAAATACTCAGCCAATCCGCTGTAGCAGGTCGCCAGGTGATAGGGCGTGGTCGACGGCATATCGTTGCGGCTGACCTTGCCATCGGCATCCAGGCATTCATGCCAGCCTGCCGGGTGCAGAAAGCGTTGTTGCAGGGCCACCAGTTGGCGCGCCAGTAATGCATCGCTGTCAGGCCGCAAGGTCAATGCCCGCAGGTATTCGGCCTGCGCCCAGATTCGCTGGGTGCCATCGCGCACCGCGCCGTTCACTTCCAGCATTGCCTTGACCGCACCTGTTTGCAGGTCGACGCCATGTTGCTCGGTAAATGCGAACGCTCGGCTCAGCGATGCGTGCAGGGGACTGTTGCGCAGCAGTGGTGAGGACTCCAGCAAGAAAAACCATTCGAACTGATGCCCCGGTTCGAACCAGTTATTCACAGCCTCCGTCGGTTTTTCCAGTATTACGCCGTGCACCGGGTCGATGAATCGCTGCTGCATCGCGGCGACCAACGCGGCCAATGCTGCTTGAGTGGGCAGGTCTTCGCGCACTGACACCGTGGCGAGGAAGGCCTCGGCCAGATGCATCAATGGGTTCTGCAGTGGACCACTGTCGAGGAACGACCAATCCTGACCGAGACAGGCTTCGTATAGCCCGTCGCCATTGGTGAAGCGCTCGGCCACCACGTTCAGGGCAGCATTGAGTACCGATTCGACCAGCGGATCGCGCACTTTGGCCCAGTAATGAGCGCAGGCGAAAATGATGAACGCGTGGGTGTACAGGTCTTTGCACCGATCCAGAGGCCCACCTTGTGGATCGATGCTGTAAAACCAGCCACCGTATTCGGCATCATGGAAATGCTGCTGCAAAGAGCGGAACAGCGCTGCGGCATGGACACGTGCATCCGGCGTCGAGGGTTGATCGATCAGGCTGGAGAACAGATACAACTGCCGTGCACACGCCATGGCGCGATAGCGCTTGGGAGGCAACGGCTGATGATCGGCGTCCACGGCCTCATAGGGCAGCGCCAGCGCCGCATTCCAGCCAGAACCTAGCCAGAGCGGCACGATTACCTGCTGGAAATGTAGCTGCACGGCAGCGAATACAGGGGTCAATTCAGGCTTGGAGGCAGAGCTGGAAACATCGGGCATCGGCTGGCGTCACGGCTAGGGCGTTTGCGCGACATGGTAACGCAACGGTGTATTGGGCACACCGTGTTGACCCATTCGCGAATAAATTCGCCCCCACAAAAAAATAGGCGATCTGTGGGGGGATTCGCGAAAGTGCCAACTCATGCGCGTCAGATCACGCCACCTGAGTCAACAGGCCCTGGCGCTCGATGAAGGCAATGATCTGCTCAAGACCCAAGCCGGTTTTCTGGTTGCTGAAGACGAAGGGTTTATCACCGCGCATCTTTTTCGTGTCGCGGTCCATTATTTCCAGCGATGCGCCTACCAGCGGGGCGAGGTCGACCTTGTTGATCACCAGTAAATCCGACTTGCAGATACCGGGGCCGCCCTTGCGTGGCAGTTTGTCGCCGGCCGAGACGTCGATCACATAGAGGGTCAGGTCCGACAGCTCGGGGCTGAAGGTGGCGGACAGGTTATCGCCACCGGATTCGACGATGATCAGGTCCAGTCCCGGAAAGCGTCGGTTCAACTGATCCACCGCTTCCAGATTGATCGAGGCATCTTCGCGAATGGCTGTGTGTGGGCAGCCGCCTGTTTCGACGCCGATGATCCGCTCGGGCGCGAGGGCTTCATTGCGTACCAGAAAGTCGGCGTCTTCACGGGTGTAGATATCGTTGGTGACCACGGCCAGGTTGTAACGGTCGCGCAGGGCCAGGCACAGGGCCAGAGTCAGGGCAGTCTTGCCGGAACCGACCGGGCCACCGATGCCGACACGCAGGGGTTGGCTGTTCATAATGTTCTCCATTGAGCGCTACAAGGCTCTTCACAAAAAAAGATCAGGACCGAAACAGTCGGCTGTATTGACGTTCATGGGCCATGCTCGCCAGCGAGAGGCCGAAGGCGGCGCTGCCGTAATGTCGGGGCTCGGTTGTGGCGGCCTGTTGTTGGGCCTGTTGCAGCAAGGGCAACAGCTCGCTGGTCAGGCGTTGCGCAGCTTGCTGGCCCATCGGCAGGGTTTTCATCAGCACGGCCAGTTGGTTTTCCAGCCAGCTCCATAACCACGCGGCCAAGGCGTCTTGCGGGCTGATTTGCCAGGCACGGGCAGCCAAGGCCCAGCCTAATGCGAAGTGCACCTCTGGCAGTTGCACAAGGAACGCCCGGGCCGGTTGATCCAGTTCAGGCAGACCGTTGAGCAGCTGTTGCAGGGAATAGCCCATCTGCCGGCTTTCCTGATAGAACTCGCGGGTTTCCCGACTGGCGCGGTGTTCCTGGCTCAGCTGGAATAATTGGCCCCAATCGTCCTGTGCCGCTGCGGTGCAGTGGGCCAGCAATAATGGCGCTTCGAAACGCGCCAGATTGAGCAACAGTTGATCGCCTATCCAGCGTCGAGCGCTGCCGGAGTCGGCGACCAACGCTTGCTCGACCGCCATTTCCAGACCTTGCGAATAGCTGTAACCGCCAATCGGCAGCTGCGGACTGGCCAGACGCAGCAGCGCCCAGGCGTTGTTCACGTACGCACGCCAAATTGGTGCATGCGTGGCGGGTAATTAAACTCTTCTTCGCCCGCTCGCGAATGGTGATGGCCGCCACCATAAGCGCCATGCTCGGGTTGGAACGGGGCCTCAATGGATTCGGTGGTTGCGCCGAGCTGGTCGAGCATGGCCTTGAGTACATAGTCATCAAGCAGGCGCAACCAGCCATCGCCTACTTGCAGGGCGACATGTCGATTACCTAGGTGATACGCGGCGCGGGTCAGCTCATAAGCGTTGGAACAGGTAACGTGCAGCAGTCGTTCAGGCCGGGCGCACACGCGAACGATGCGCCCGTCCTCGGCTTGCAGGCACTCACCGTCGCGCAGGGGCGGCTGACCGCGCTCGAGAAATAGCCCAACGTCTTCACCCTCGGCACTGAAGCAACGCAGGCGGCTTTTACTGCGCGCCTCGAAATTCAAATGCAGCTCGTCAGCCCATGTGGCTTGAGGATCGATTCTTCGATGAATCACCAGCATCAGAGTGCTTCCAGCTAAGTGCGATGCAGTAGGCAGAGCAAGGTGCTTGCCAACAGTGATCGTGTGGGGGTTTGCTGACAGAGAGTGCTGCATCTGCGTGCAGATAGCACGCAGAGGGGCACCCTATTGGTGCGTAGCACTGATTGGGGCGCTATTGCGGGTCACTCGGTACTGCCAAGCCCTTGCCAATGGTTGGCGCCGATAAAGATGAAGCGCAACTGCTGGGTGATTTTAGCTCTAGGCGTCAGGTGTTCGGCAAGGTTCTCGGCGGGTGGGTCGATCAGCTCTGGGAGCATGGCGAAGACGCTTTTCACCACCAGATCGGCCATGACAGACAGGTCATCAGGGTTGAGGTGTCGCAATTTTGGCATCCCCGCCAAGTCAGTGGCGAGGTCAGCGCTGATGCCTTCACGCAGGGCGCCCAGCGCCTGACGCACTTGAAGCGAGCCCCCATATTGTTCGCGGGCCAGAAACAGAAACTGTGAGCGGTTGGCGGCAACCACCTCGAGAAAGATTTTCACCGACGCGTCAATGATCCCGGTCGCCACGAAGGTGTTGTGCCGCACCAGCCGAATGGTTTCGCGAAAGGTTTCGCCCACTTCGCAGACCAAGGTCAGGCCCAGTTGATCCATGTCCTCGAAATGCCGGTAGAATCCGGTCGGCACGATGCCCGCTGCTTTGGCCACTTCACGCAGGCTCAGGCTGCCGAATCCTCGGCCGCTCTCCATCAAGCTGCGAGCGGCGTCGAGCAAGGCGTGACGGGTTTGTTGTTTCTGTTCGGCGCGGAGCAGCATGGGGCAGCAGATATCTGAAAGGAGACTGCTCGGCACTCTATCAAATGAACTTCGCATGCGTCGAATCGACCGCTGCAAAAGTGAATATCAGTCAACAGCAGGAATCCGCTGACAGTGAGCCGGCTAAACGATCAGAACCGCCTTCAGTGCTCGGCTGAGTGAGCAGACTGGCGTTGACGTCATCGAATCGAATTCAGCTTATTTGCCACGTTGACCAAACCTGAGCGGCTTTTTCCAGTCGAACAGCAAAGTCGTTCGGAGGCGCGCCCCTACATATGTGGGCGTGCTACCGCTATCAGGAGAATCGTGCAATGACGCGCGGCAGTAAAATTTTTAGCGGTATTAGTGCCACGCTGTTGGTGTTGTTGGCCGTTCTGGGCATTGTGATTGCGACGTTCGATTGGAACCGAATCAAACCGACCCTCAACGAAAAAGTCTCTGAGGCCCTGCATCGACCCTTTGCAATCAATGGCAATCTCGCGGTGCAATGGCAGCGTGAACCTGACCAAGGCGGTTGGCGCGCCTGGTTGCCGTGGCCGCATTTCGTCGCTGAAGACCTGACGCTAGGCAATCCGGACTGGTCGAAAAGTCCGCAGATGGTCATCCTCAAGCGTGTTGAGTTTCGTTTGGCACTCCTGCCGTTGTTGCTTCAACAGGTTGTGATCCCGCGAATCGATTTAACCGGGCCCGATGCGAAGCTGGAACGCCTGGCCGATGGCCGCGCCAACTGGACCTTCGACTTGCCCAAGGTCGACGCAAACGCCGAGCCTTCGAAGTGGGTGATCGACATCGGTACGATTGGCTTTGATAAAGGACTGGTCAGTCTCAATGACCAGCGCCTCAAAACGCAAGTCGAACTGGTCATTGATCTGTTGGGCAAACCCATCCCGTTTAGCGATATCGTCGGCAGTGGCCAGGCGAAAAAAATCCACGATCAGGGCGTCGTGCCGCAGGATTACACCTTTGGCCTGACGGTCAAAGGGCAGTATCACGGCCAGAAACTCAGTGGCACCGGCAAAGTCGGTGGGTTGCTGGCGCTCAAAGACGCAACACAACCTTTCCCGCTGCAAGCCGATCTGCAGATTGCCGACACCCATATTGCGGTTGCCGGCACCCTGACCGACCCGCAAAACCTGGGTGCGCTGGACCTGCGCCTGAAGCTCGCGGGCAGCAGCCTGGCTAACCTGTACCCGCTGACCGGTGTCACGTTGCCGGACTCGCCAGCCTATGCCACCGACGGTCATCTGGTTGCCAAACTGCATGAGCCCGAGGGCGCGTCGTTTCGGTACGAGGGCTTCAACGGCAAGATCGGCAACAGCGATATCCAGGGTGATCTCGGTTATGCCGCCAGCCAGCCGCGTCCGAAGCTGACCGGGACCCTTGTGTCCAACCAGTTACTGCTGGCCGATCTGGCGCCATTGATTGGTGCCGACTCCAATGCCGCGCAGAAAAAGCGCGGGGGCGACAGCAAGCAACCTGTAGGCAAGGTGCTACCCGTTGAAGCGTTCCGCACCGAGCGCTGGCGCGATATGGATGCCGACGTCGAGTTCACCGGTAAGAAAATTGTCCAGAGCACAGACTTGCCGTTCACTGACCTGTACACCCACGTGGTGCTCGACGACGGCCAGTTGAGCCTGCAACCCCTGCGCTTTGGCGTGGCGGGCGGCAAGCTGGACGCGGACATTCGTCTGGACGGACGTGCCACGCCGCTGCAAGGGCGGGCGAAGCTCACCGCGCGTAACTTCAAACTCAAGCAGCTTTTTCCGACATTCGAGCCCATGAAAACCAGCTTCGGCGAGCTGAATGGTGACGCAGACATCAGCGGGCGCGGCAATTCGATAGCCGCGTTGCTGGGAACGTCCAATGGTGATCTGAAAATGTTGGTCAACGACGGCGCCATCAGCCGTGGGTTGATGGAGATCGCCGGGCTCAACGTCGGCAACTATGTGGTCGGCAAGATGTTTGGCGACCAGACAGTGAAGATTAATTGTGCCGCAGCTGATCTGGGGATCAAGAACGGCCTCGCCACAACCCGGTTGTTCGTGTTCGACACCGAGAACGCGATCGTCTACATCGATGGCACGGCGAACTTCAGCGGCGAGCAGCTGGATCTGAAGATCAATCCGGAATCCAAGGGCATGCGCGTGTTTTCGTTGCGTTCGCCCCTGTATGTCCGCGGGCCGTTCGCCAAGCCTGACGCCGGTGTTGAGACCGGGCCGCTGCTATTAAGAGGGGCGGGGATGGTGCTGTTGGGGGCGGTCATGGGACCCGCTGCCGGTTTGCTCGCCCTGGTGGCGCCTAGCGGAGGCGAACCGAATCAATGCGCACCGTTGCTGGAACAGATGAAAGCGGGCAAGGCACCGAAGACGGTGAAGTGAATTAGACAGATCGCATTCTCTGGTGGATGCCGCCCGGTCTCCGACGCCGCGCTGTCGCGCAGCAGACTGAGTCTCGATTCTGCCCAGAGGGCGTGGGAGCTGACTTGTCTGCGAAGAAACCGGGGTGCGCTCGACTCGGCACGACCTTCCTGAAGTGGTGAATTCAACCATTTTGCGACTGCTGCGCAGCCGATTCGCAGACAAGTCAGCTCCCACGAAGTAAATCACCTATTTACCGTGGGAGCCGGGGGACGCTTACAAATCTTTCAAAATATCCGCCATGTCATCGGCGTGCTCTTCTTCCTGAGCAAGGATCACTTCGAAAATACGCCGGGTGGTCGGGTCCTGTTCGCCGATGTATTGAATGATTTCGCGATAGCTGTCGATGGCGATCCGCTCGGCGACCAGGTCCTCGTAGACCATTTCCTTAAGCGTGTTGCCGGCGACGTACTGTGCGTGGGAGTTTTTCGACAGGGTGTCGGGATTGAATTCCGGTTCGCCGCCCAACTGTACGATCCGCTCCGCCAGCAGGTCCGCATGCTCGGCCTCTTGCTGAGCGTGCTCGAGGAACTCGGTGGCCGCGACGTTAGCTTTCAGGCCTTTGGCCATGTAGTAGTGGCGCTTGTAGCGCAGGATGCACACCAGTTCTGTGGCCAGTGACTCGTTGAGCAAACGCAATACGGTTTCACGGTCAGCGCTGTAACCCTCGGTTACGGCACCGTTTTCCACATTCACGCGCGCACGTTGGCGCAAGCTGCTCACATCTGATAATTGCTGCTCGTTGCTCATCATCAATCTCCAGGGCTAATCCGGTTTCCGTCTCGCTTTCGAGAGCTGCCCGTTAAAACCTTCAAATGGGTACTCCGGCGTGATCGGTACGTAGTTGAGAGTGATGAACAACGAGAAAGTTTTATTGAGATGGGGGTGATTGGTCCATTGCCAGTTTCAATTGGACACGAGACAGTGAGCCCGCATTGCGCAGGTACCGTTAAGGTTGAAGTCCTCTCTGCAAAGGATCCGGGTTTATGACGCAAGAGTTGGCGACGCGTTATCCGCTGGTGATGGTTCCGGGTTTATTAGGGTTTGTCCGGGTGGTGGTGTACCCCTACTGGTTCGGGATCGTGTCGAGGTTGCGGCAGGGTGGGGCCAAGGTCTTCCCGGTGAGGGTGTCTGCAGTCAATTCCACAGAAGTGTGCGGCGAACAATTGCTGCAACAGATCGAGCGAATACTGCGCGAAACGGGAGCGGCCAAGGTCAACCTGATTGGCCATAGTCAGGGCGCACTGACCAGTCGCTACGCCGCAGCGAAACGCCCGGATCTGGTGGCGTCCGTGACCTCGGTCGCGGGCCCCAACCATGGCTCGGAGCTGGCGGATTACCTGGGACGAAGCTTCCCTCCCGGCACGGTCCGACGACGCTTGCTCAACGGCGTCATGCGCCTGATGGCCGGGCTGATGCGCCTGTTGGAGACCGGCTATCGCGGGCCGAAGTTGCCGACCGATGTCGATGCGTCTCACCAATCGCTGACCACCGAAGGCGTGTCGCTGTTCAACCGCCGCTGCCCGCAAGGCTTGCCCGAGACGTGGGGCGGGCAGGGCGAAGCGTCGGTCAACGGTGTGCGTTATTACTCGTGGTCTGGCACGTTGCAGCCAGGGCGCAGTGATCGCGGACGTAATCGTCTGGACGGTACCAACGTCACCTGCCGCCTGTTTGCCCGGACCTTTACCCGAGAACGCGGGCATTGCGACGGTATGGTCGGGCGTTTCAGTTCGCACCTGGGGACGGTCATCGGCGATGACTATCCGCTCGACCATTTCGACATCGTTAACCAGACACTCGGGCTGGTGGGCAAGGGGGCTGATCCGGTGCGGTTGTTCACCGAGCATGCCGAGCGTCTCAAAGCTGCAGGGCTATAAGGCTGCTGATGGGGCCCGCAAGGGTGTTTTCCAGCGTTCCGCCAGCACCACGCCGCCCAGCGTCAGCGCACCACCGAGCAAGTGATACAGGGCCAGACGTTCGCCCAGCACTGCAGCGGCAATCAGTGCGGTGATGATCGGCAACAGGTTGAAAAATAACGTCGTGCGACTCGGGCCCAGACGGCTGATGGCGTGCATCCACATCAGCGGGGCCAGCATCGAGGTCGGAATGCAGGCATACAAAATCAAAGGGATATTGCTCGGGCTCAGCCCTGCTTTGGGCGACAGTATAAACAGCGGCAGCAGAACAATAATCGCCACCAACACTTGCAGGTACAGCAGTTGCAGGGGCGGCATGCGCAATTGCCACTTTTTGAGCAGCGTGCTGTAGACCGCATACGCCAGGGTCGCGACCAGCATCATTGCGTCGCCCATGTTCACACCCTGCTCGATCAAGGTACTCAGGTTGCCCGCTGAAATCACCACCAAGACCCCGCCAAACGACAGCACCGCACCCACCAGCGCCCCTGCGGTCAGGCGATTACCGAGACTGGTGATCGACAGCGTCAGGGCCATCATCGGCATCAGCGACAGAATGATCCCCATGTTGGTGGCCGAGGTCAGGGTCGCGGCGAAGTACGCCAGGCTTTGATACACCGCCATGCCGAGCACGCCGAGGATGAAAACTTTCCCCAGGTTGGGTTTTATCATCGTCCAGTTGCTCAGCACTGGTTTGAGCATGAAGGGCGTGAACAGGATCCCGGCCAGCACCCAGCGATAGAAACCGATCTCGGCGGGGAAGATCACCCCCACGGCCAATTTGTTGACGACGGTATTGCCGGCCCAGATCAAAATGGCCAATAACGGATACAGGTATTGCATGAGGACAACCACAACAGAAATGAGGCTGGATTATCCCCTGTCTGGATCGATGGCTATACTCTGTTTCAGACAATATCCCCTTGAATACAGACAGCATGAACAACAAGCTTTTAAGCATTCCAGACTTTTCCGGGCTGCCGTCCCCGGTTTACCTGCGTCACGACGAGTTCGGCGCTGACACTCACAGTGCGTCGCACAGCCACGCCTGGGGCCAGCTCAACTTTGTCGCCCATGGGGTGATGGAACTGGATATCGCCGGGCAGCGCTTTATCTCGCCACCGCACTATGCCGTGTGGATACCCCCCACTACCGAACACAGTTGCTACAACCGCCAGGCTATCGTTTATCGCTCGGTCTATCTCGCCCTCGAACATTGCGCCAGTTTACCGAGCGAGCCGTGCACGCTGGTGATCAGCGATATTCTCAAAGCGATCCTCAATGACTTTGCGGAACGGGACGTGAAAATCCCTGAGCGCGAAGCTGATATCCGGTTGGCGCAAGTGGTGGTCGATCAATTGCGCGTGGCGCAGGTGCAAACGCGTTATCTGCCTTATGCACAAAGCCCAGGGCTGCACAGCGTGCTCCAGGCCTTGCAGGCCGATCCCGGGGATAATAGGCCCTTGGTCGAGTGGGCGCGTGAGGTGCATGTCAGTGAACGGACATTAGCGCGCTTGTGCCTGCGCGAGCTGGGGATGAGCTTCGGTGACTGGCGTCAGCGCATGCGATTTCTGGCGGCCATCGAGGCGCTGGAAGGACGTCGCTCTGTGCAGGAAATCGCTTTCGATATGGGCTACAGCAGTGCCTCGGCGTTTATCTCGATGTTCCAGCGTCTGGCCGGATGTACGCCCGAGCAGTATCGGCGGCAGGCAAAAAAAGCCTGATAGACAGATGCCGTAACACATGGCGGAGCGTTGGCTACACTTCAACGCGAACCGTGCTGCCCGGTGCGGTAATCAGGAGAAAACTCCATGAAGATGCTGCATATACCTTTGCTGATCGTGGGTGTGTTGATGTGTGCCCAAGGATTCGCAGCCACAGAACAACAGAACAAGATGGCCGCGTGCAATGCGGACCCCCAGGCGAAAACCCTAAAGGGCGATGAGCGCAAAGCGTTCATGAGCAATTGCCTGAAGGCGTCACCCGCACCGGCAGCCAAGGCGGTCACGCCTCAGCAACAGAAAATGAAAGACTGCAATGCCGATCCTCAGGCGAAAGCGCTGAAGGGTGATGAGCGCAAAGCATTCATGAGCCAGTGTCTCAAAAAATAATCGACAACCGGCTGCCATGACAGGCACAGCGGTACGTCCAGCGCATTTAAACCTGCGATTGCCGGCCTTGATTCGGGTCGTCATCGCCGGCGTGGTCGGCTGATCATCGGCACGGCTATCGGATCGCTGGTCCTCGACCCCGAACGCTGGCAGACTGCCCACCTTTTCGAGCCGTTCGTTTTGGGGCTGTCATGCCAACGTTTTCTCCGCGTCACGTGTTGTTGGCCAGTTGGATCATCATTTTTTGCGGTTTGTTACTGGTCTTGCCGTTCAAACTGCTACCGAGTCTATTGGCTGGGTTGCTGGTGTACGAGCTGGTCAACATGCTCACACCGAAGCTGCAGCGTCTGATTGCAGGAGATCGTGCGCGCTGGCTGGCGGTGGCGTTGCTGGGCACGCTGGTGGTCAGTGTGCTGGCCTTGCTGTTTGCAGGCGCGATCAGTTTCTTGCTGCACGAAGCAGAAAATCCTGGCGCATCGCTGGATAAATTCATGATTCTGGTGGACCGCGCTCGCGGGCAACTGCCACCGTTCATCGACAGTTATCTGCCCGCCAGCGCCGCCGAGTTCCGTGTGTCGCTGGGTGCCTGGCTGGCGAAGCATGTGGGCGAGTTACAGCTGCTAGGCAAGGGCGCGGCGCACATGTTTGTCACGCTGCTGATCGGTATGGTGTTGGGGGCGATCATCGCCTTGCAGCAGGTGAGCGACGTTCACAAGCGCAAACCGCTGGCGGCGGCGCTGTTCGATCGTCTGAGTTTTTTGAGTCAGGCCTTTCGTAATATCGTTTTCGCGCAGATCAAGATTTCCCTGCTGAACACCGCGTTTACCGGGATCTTTCTGGCGGTGGTCATGCCGTTGTTCGGGGTTCACCTGCCGCTGACCAAAACGCTGATCATCCTCACCTTCCTGCTTGGCCTGCTGCCGGTGGTGGGGAATCTGATGTCCAACACGCTGATCTTCATTGTCGGTATGTCGCTGTCGATCTGGGTGGCCGCAGCGGCACTGGGTTATCTGATCGTGATCCACAAGCTCGAGTACTTCCTCAACGCGCGGATCGTCGGCGGCCAGATCAGTGCCAAATCGTGGGAATTGTTACTGGCGATGCTGATCTTTGAAGCAGCCTTCGGCCTGCCCGGCGTTGTGGCCGGGCCGATTTATTACGCGTATTTGAAAAGTGAGTTGAGGGGTGTCGGGCTGGTTTAGCGCGGTATCAGATCGACCGTTTCGGGCCATTTGCGAATGAGTTCACTCCCACAGAAGCATGCGATCTTCTGTGTGAGCCAACTGTCTGACTGAATCAGCCGTAGCGCTTCTTGGCTTCGATCGCCAAGCCGCTGCCGATGCTGCCGAAGATGTTGCCTTCCACATGGCGGGCGTTGGGCAGCATGGCCGAGACGCTGTTGCGCAACGCCGGAATGCCGCTCGAGCCGCCGGTGAAGAACACCGTATCAACCTGATCGACACTCACGCCCGCATCATTAAGCAGCTTCGACACGCTGTTGCGCACCCGCGTCAGCAATGCGCCGATGGCTGACTCGAACAACGCCCGGCTCAGTTCCACGCTCAAGCCAGGCTGAATCCGGTCCAGCGCAAGATGGCGGCTTTCTTCGTGGGTCAGCTGGATCTTGGTTTCTTCCACTTCCATCGCCAGCCAATGCCCGGCGCGCTGCTCGATCAGCTTGAACAGGCGGTCGATGCCGCTGGTGTCCTCGATGTCGTAACGCATGCTGCCTAACGCTAGCTGGGATTTCTGCGAGTACACGGCATTGATGGTGTGCCAGGTCGCCAGGTTCATGTGGTGGCTGGTGGGCATGTAGGCCTGACTCTTCATCCGGCTGCCGTAACCGAACAGCGGCATCACGCCTTGCAGGCTCAGTTGCTTGTCGAAATCAGTCCCGCCGACGTGTACGCCGCCGGTGGCGAGAATGTCGTCGTGACGGTCGGCGATGAAGCGCCGGTCCGGCGACAGGCGTACCAACGAGAAGTCCGAGGTACCACCGCCAATGTCGACGATCAATACCAATTCTTCGCGCTCGATGGTCGACTCGTAGTCGAACGCCGCTGCGATGGGTTCGTACTGGAAGGAGACTTCCTTGAAGCCAATCTTGTGGGCGACTTCCACCAGGGTGTCTTCGGCTTCCTGGTCGGCGGCGGCGTCGTCATCGACAAAATGCACCGGGCGGCCCAGTACCACTTCATCGAACGCGCGGTCGGCGGTGACCTCGGCGCGTTTTTTCAGCTCACCGATAAACAACCCCAACAGGTCCTTGAACGGCATGGCCGTGCCCAGAACGCTGGTGTCGTGTTTGATCAGTTTGGAGCCCAACAGGCTTTTCAGCGAGCGCATCAGGCGGCCTTCATAGCCGTCCAGGTACTCGTGCAGTGCCAGACGGCCATACACCGGGCGGCGTTCTTCCATGTTGAAGAACACCACCGAAGGCAATGTAATTTTGTTGTCTTCCAGCGCGATAAGCGATTCCATGCCAGGGCGCAGCCAGCCGACAGTGGAGTTGGACGTGCCGAAGTCGATACCGCAGGCACGGGCTGGAGATTCGTTTTTCATGTGTTCCATGTTCCAGTTAAAAAACGGCCGCGCAGTGTATGTCAGCGCACCGCAGATGCGTAGGGCAAACGTCGGTTAGATGCAGTTAAATGCTGATTTTGAGGATCGATCCGTGCGCAAGGCTTGAACTGGCCGCACTTGCCCCCAATCTTGCGGGTATTGCCTGGCGCCTGGGCGGTTTATAAGCTGAACTCATCACGGGAGTCCGCTCGTCAGCCGCTAAGCTTGCAACGTTAATCGATCCAAACGCGCCGAATGAGAGGATGCTATGCGCAGAGCATGGGCGTTTCGGGGCTAAGCTGAATAAATTTGGGGAGGGTGACCGTTAGATGGACTTCAAAGACTACTACAAGATTCTTGGCGTAGAGCCGACGGCGGACGACAAGGCGATCAAGACCGCGTACCGCAAAATGGCGCGCAAGTATCACCCTGATGTCAGCAAAGAAGTGGGCGCAGAAGCCAAGTTCAAAGAGGCTTCAGAGGCTTATGAAGTCCTCAAAAGCGCGGAGAAACGCGCCGAATACGATGACCTGCGCAAGTACGGCCAGCAGGGCCGTCCATTCCAGGGGCCGCCTGGGTGGCAGGGTCGTGGTGCGCCTCAAGGTGGTTTCGGGGATGAAGCCGGGGGCGATTTTTCAGACTTTTTCAGCTCGATCTTTGGTGGTCGGGCTCAGCAAGGCCGTGCGCACAGCGCCGGTCGCCGTGGACAGGATGTAGAGATGGAACTTCCGATCTTCCTTGAAGAAACCCTGTCGACCGAATCGAAACAGGTCAGCTTCAAGGTCGCGCAACACAGCGCTGACGGCCAGCGTATGCCGGACATCACCAAGACCCTGAACGTGAAAATCCCGGCCGGTGTCGCCGACGGTGAGCGTATCCGCCTAAAAGGGCAGGGCGCGCCGGGTGTGGGCGGTGCGGCCAACGGTGATCTGTACCTGATCATCCGTCTGGCACCTCATCCGTTGTTCGATGTCGAAGGTCATGACCTGATCATCACCGTACCGTTGACCCCATGGGAAGCTGCTCTGGGTGCCAAAGTCGCGGTGCCGACCCTGACTGGCAAGATCCACCTGACCATCCGGCCGGACAGCCAGAGCGGTCAGCGCTTACGCGTCAAAGGCAATGGTTTGGTCGACAAGAAGGGGCAGCGGGGTGATCTCTACGCCCAGCTTAAAGTCGTCATGCCCACGTTTTCTGACGAAGAAACCAAGGCGATTTGGCAAAGCCTGGCTGAAAAAGCCGCCTTTGATCCGCGGGTCCAATGGAGTAACTGATCATGAGCAGCACCCTGATCGTAGAGCTGGATATGAAGGAATTCTGTCAGGTAACCGAGATACCGGCTGCCTACGTGATCGAAATCGTCGAACACGGCATCCTCGAACCTCAGGGGCAAAAGCCGGATGACTGGTTGTTCGACGCCCACGCCCTGGCGGTCGCCAAGCGAGCGCTGAAATTGCAGCGTGACTTGGATCTGGAATGGCAAGGGGTGGCTGTGGCGCTGGATCTGTTGGACGAAGTCGAGCTTTTACGGGCCGAGAACCGCATGCTCAAGCAGCGCTTGGGGCGGTTTTTGCTGGAGTAGTCTGGAACTCTCGCCAACGAGGCTGTGCGGCCCGGATGTTCCTACAGTAGTTCACGTTCCCACTGTAGGAGCCAACGTGTTGGCGAAGCGCTCAATCAGGCACTCAATGCTTCGGTAAAGTCACCGTAAACGTCGTGCCATCGTCACTGTTCGACGTGACCTTGATACTGCCCTGATGGGCATTGACCACTTCCCTGACGATAAACAGCCCCAGCCCAAGGCTGGTCGATGGTTGGCCGACGACTTCGCTGGCGCTGCGTACCAGCGGGTCGAAAATCGTTGCGATCGCATCCTCCGCAATAGGCTCGCCGAAGTTGTGCATGAGCAGGGTAACGTCGTGTTCATCGGCAGTGAGGGTCAGGCTGATTTTGCGGTTGTTGGAGCCGTGCTGTAGCGCATTGCCAATCAGGTTTTGCAGCAATTGATCGATGCGCCCGCGATCCCATTCACCGTGGGTATCACCGCTGACCACAAGACTTGGATCGCAGTGCGGCTGACCGGCGCAGGCTTCTGCGATGGCCTCGCGACAGGCGCTGGCCATGTCCATGGGCTTACGCTCGACCGGCAAGCTGGCACCCAGACGGCTGCGCACGAACTCGAGTAAATCCCGAACCATCGCCCCCATGTGCCGGGTGCCACCTTTAATGCGTGCCACATAAGCCTGCGCGCTTTCATCGAGGTCGAGCTTACGCGCCAGCAGTTCTGTGGACATGCTGACCGCTTGCAAAGGCGTGCGCAGATCATGTCCCAGAATCGCCAGGAAGATATCCCGTGAGCGTGTCACTTGCTCGGCATAGGCCGCGGTGGACTCGGCCAGCGCTTCATCGATGGCTTCGTTGAAGCGAATCATGTCTTGAAAGTACGTCAGATCTGGCGACTCCAGACTGGCGACCCATAATCGAATCACGCTGGCACGCAAATGACGAAATTCAGACGTCATCTGCACTAAATCAAAGCCTACGTTATGACGCAACTCGCCATGGCTGGCGGCTGCCTGATCCAGTGTCGGGGATTTTTCCGGGCCTTCGCCTTTCGCTTTGGCCGCCTGTTCGCTTGCAGTCTGCGAGGTGGTCATGTCCCGGGCGGCCGCCAGCAGAATCGTTTTGGCGTGGTCACGTAGCTCGATTCGGTTCATCGAGTCGGCTGCAGGCTTTATGGTTTTTGCGAACTTTTCCCACTCATCGACTATACGGTCAACCTGTTGGACGATGAATTCAGAGAGGCGCATGGCCGGTTACCTTGCTGGGCAGCTATAAATGAGGTGGCGCATCTTAGCGTCTTTGTCTCGTTTCAAGCACTGCCAGGTTCCGGGCGGCCTGTTAACGCTTCAAAACAGGCCGCATCGAAACCAACGGCATCAGAATAGAAAGTACCGTTGTGCCATGGGCAACACTGCAGCGGGTTCGCACCACAACAACACGCCATCGGCCTTGACCTGATACGTCTGTGGATCGACGTCGATTTTTGGCAGGTAGTCATTGTGGATAAGATCGGTTTTTTTTACGTTGCGACAGCCCTTTACCACGCTGATTTTCTTTTTCAGGCCCAGTGATTCGGGGATCCCGGCATCAAGCGCCGCCTGGCTGATGAAGGTCAGGCTGGTGGCGTGCAGCGAGCCACCGTAACTGGCGAACATAGGTCGGTAATGCACGGGCTGCGGCGTCGGAATCGAGGCGTTGGCATCGCCCATCAGGCTGGCGGCGATGGCGCCACCTTTCAGAATCAGGCTGGGTTTTACCCCGAAGAACGCAGGACGCCACAGCACCAGATCGGCCCATTTACCCACTTCGATCGAGCCCACTTCATGGCTGATGCCGTGGGTAATCGCCGGGTTGATGGTGTATTTGGCGATGTAACGTTTGGCGCGGAAGTTGTCGTTGCCGGGGCCGTCTTCAGGCAGCGGGCCGCGCTGCTTCTTCATTTTGTCGGCGGTTTGCCAGGTGCGCATGATCACTTCGCCGACGCGGCCCATGGCCTGGCCGTCGGAGCTGATCATCGAGAACGCGCCGAGGTCGTGCAGGATGTCCTCCGCGGCGATGGTTTCGCGGCGGATGCGGCTTTCGGCGAACGCCACGTCTTCGGCAATACTCGGGTCCAGGTGATGGCAAACCATCAGCATGTCCAGGTGTTCGTCGATGGTGTTTTTGGTGAACGGACGGGTCGGGTTGGTCGAACTGGGCAATACATTCGCAAAGCCGCAGGCCTTGATGATGTCCGGGGCATGCCCGCCACCCGCGCCTTCGGTGTGATAGGTGTGAATGGTGCGGCCCTTGAATGCGGCCAACGTGGTTTCCACAAAGCCGGATTCGTTGAGCGTGTCGGTGTGGATCGCCACCTGCACATCGTATTGATCGGCCACGCTCAGGCAGTTGTCGATGGCGGCTGGCGTGGTGCCCCAGTCTTCGTGCAGCTTGAGGCCAATGGCCCCAGCCTTGACTTGCTCGATCAGGGGTTCGGGCAGGCTGACATTGCCCTTGCCGGTGAAACCGATGTTCATCGGGAAGGCATCGGCAGCTTGCAGCATGCGCGCCAGATGCCACGGCCCCGGGGTGACCGTGGTCGCATTGGTGCCCGTGGCCGGGCCGGTGCCGCCGCCAATCATGGTGGTCACGCCGCTCATCAAGGCTTCTTCGATCTGCTGCGGGCAGATGAAGTGGATATGGGTGTCGACGCCACCGGCAGTCAGGATCATGCCTTCGCCAGCAATCACTTCGGTGCTGGCGCCGACCGCGATGGTGACGTCAGGCTGGATATCCGGATTGCCGGCTTTGCCGATGGCGGCAATGCGTCCGTTCTTCAGGCCAACATCTGCTTTGACGATGCCCCAGTGGTCGATGATCAGGGCGTTGGTAATCAAGGTATCGACGACCTCGGCCGCCAGCAATTGGCCCTGGCCCATGCCGTCACGAATGACTTTGCCTCCGCCAAACTTCACTTCCTCCCCATAGGTGGTGAAATCTTTCTCGACTTCGATCCACAGCTCGGTATCGGCCAGCCGCACGCGGTCGCCAACGGTGGGGCCGAACATGTCGGCGTAGGCTTGTCTGGAAATCTTCATGGCGATCCCTTGGTTCGTTCGGTGCCTGTACCGGCCTCTTCGCGGACAAGTCCGCTCCTACAGGTGAAACGCAATCCATTGTGGGAGTGGGCTTGTCCGCGAAGGCGTCCGTTCAGATGAAAAATATCGGTCTGGCGAAATGAATCATTTCAATCCAACTCACCCATGACCCGACCGGCAAAGCCGAACACCCGGCGGTGGCCGGCCAGGTCGACCAGCTCCACATCCCGCGACTGGCCGGGCTCGAAGCGCACGGCGGTGCCAGCGGGGATGTTCAGGCGCATGCCACGGCTGGCCATCCGGTCGAAGGTCAGGGCGTCGTTGGTTTCGAAAAAGTGATAGTGCGAGCCCACCTGAATGGGCCGGTCACCGCTGTTGGCGACGTTCAGGTTGATCGTGCGACGGCCGGCATTGAGTTCGATATCGCCGGGCTGGATCTGGTATTCGCCAGGGATCATTCGGTCTTCCTCGCCAGAGTTTTGTAATAAATGGCTGTCGCTTTGTATTCACCGTCGGGGTTGCACGCGTAATCGGGCAACTTGCCGGCGCAGGTGTAGCCCAACGAGCGATAGAAGTTTTCAGCAGGCGAACCGGACTCGGTTTCCAGGTACAGC
Source organism: Pseudomonas sp. GG8 (assembly GCF_052976945.1). Lineage (NCBI taxonomy): Bacteria > Pseudomonadati > Pseudomonadota > Gammaproteobacteria > Pseudomonadales > Pseudomonadaceae > Pseudomonas > Pseudomonas sp. GG8. The sequence goes on along the minus strand of NZ_JBRIIP010000001.1, from coordinate 4,513,140 downwards.
AGACCGCGCTTGTGTTGGTGCGCCGCCAACTCGACTGCCCCCATCAACTGTCCGCCCAACCCTCGCCGTTGCGCGACGCTGAGCACCAGCAGTTTTTGTACTTCGGCGCGATTCAGGCCGTTCTGTTTCTCGCACAGCGACAGTTGCACGCTGGCCAGCACCTGCTCTTCCTGAACGACTGCCCACAGCAGTAAGTTGCCTTTTTCCAGCGCTGCACGCACCCCGTCGAAATAGGTGTAGGCCTCACTGGCCGAGAGATTGGCCATGAACCCCACCGATGCGCCTTGCTTGACGGCGTCCAGCAGCAACTCGACCAGACCTTGGCGATAGTGGGCAAAGCTTTCGGCAGTGACGCGTCGTAACTGGGCGGCGTTCATGGCGGTATTACTCCTGATGGGGTGCGGGAGCCGGGGCATCCGGTGACAGGTTCAGTTGCATAAAGGTCAGGTCCAGCCAGCGACCGAACTTGGTCCCGACCTGCGCCATCTGGCCTGTGACCGCGAAACCCAGGCGCTCGTGCAGGTGCACCGAGGCGGTATTACCGCTTTCGATAGCGGCGACCATCATGTGTTTGTCGCAGGCCTTTGCACGTTCGATCAGTGCCTGCATCAGTCGCGGGCCGAGGCCGTTACCACGTTGGTCGGCGCGCACGTAAACCGAATGCTCGACGGTATGCCGGAAGCCGTCGAACGGACGCCAGTCGCCGAACGAGGAGTAACCCAGTACCTCGTCAGCCGCATCGACTACCACCAAAATAGGGTAGCCCTGAGTCTGGCGAGCGTCGAACCAGGCCTTGCGATTGGCGAGATCGACTGCTTGTTCGTTCCAGATGGCCGTGGTGTTGAGCACGGCGTCGTTGTAGATATCGCGGATGCCGGCAAGGTCGGCTTCCACTGCGTCACGAATGAGGTATGTCATTACAGGGCTCGCAGGGTCAAAAATCAGACAATCGGTTGGTGTACGGTGACCAGCTTGGTGCCGTCAGGAAAGGTCGCTTCGACCTGGATCTCCGGGATCATTTCCGGGATACCTTCCATCACCTGTTCGCGGCTGAGCAGGGTGGTGCCGACATGCATCAGCTCGGCAACGGTTCTGCCATCACGGGCGCCTTCCAGCAGTGCGGCGGAGATGTAGGCCATGGCTTCCGGGTAATTGAGCTTTACCCCTCTGGCCAAACGCCGTTCGGCAACCAGACCGGCGGTGAATATCAGCAGTTTGTCTTTTTCGCGTGGTGTCAGGTCCATTGTTTAATCCGTTTCAAATGGGTCAGGCCGCCGCGATCCTGTAGGCGCTGGCTTGCCTGCAATCGGCCGCGAAGCGGTCGTGCTTTAAAATTGCGTGAAGATCCTGCATCAGGTGCTCCATATTCTAGGTGCAACCGCTTCGCGCCCGAGCAATGCCGGGCGCAGCAGCGTCCATAACTCGATCAGCCAGGCGCGTGCGTGCAGGGCTTCGTCAGCCAGGCAGCGGGCGACCAACAGGCCGGGCAATTGGGTCAGGTTACCGCGTACCGGGTTTTGCAGGTTGCGGCAGGTTTCCAGCAACTCACTGCTGGCCTCGCCGGTCATCAGCAGCGTGGCAAAAACCGGCTTGCCATCCAGGCCGATGGGCGAATCGAGCAGGCCATCGCCGCCTATGATTCGCTGGCGTTCGTGCCACAGCCATTGGCCATCGCGGCGAATATCCAGCTGCGATTGAAAATGGCCCAGGTCGAAACGCTCGCCACTGGCCGGGCGACCCAGCGCAACCATGTCCCAGTAGCACAGCCGCGCATCGCCTTGCAGCTCAATATGCGTGGTCAACTCGGCCTGGGCGGCGCTAAAGACGATGGTTTCCTGCGGCAGCCATTCCAGCGTGGCGCCCGCTTCAACGCGCAGTTCCAGCTGCTGGTATGCCGGGCTTGCGGCGCGGTACCACTTGGCGGCGCCGGGGCTGGTCAGTTGTGCCCACGCGTTTTTACCGACGGTGGCGCAAATATCGAGTCGATCCCCGCCGGCAATCCCGCCCGGAGGGTGAACAATGATGTGCTGACAGACCTGCGGACCTTCGGCATACAGGTGTTTTTGCACCCGTAGCGGGCCTTGATGCCGACGCATGACGGGCCGTGTGCTGTCACCGAAACGCCCATAGCCCAGCTCCAGCTCGGCATGCCAACTGGGGGTGAACAGCGCGGTGTGGGCAGGAAGGTTCATTCGTCGTTATGTGTATGAGGTATGCAGGGAGACCGCACCTTAGCGGATTGGCGCATCAAATTGTAACCAGACCACGAACCCCTTGCGTTTCCATGTCCTCGCCACGGCCTTGCTGGACGATTTCGCCACGGGACATCACCAGGTATTGATCGGCCAGCTCGGCAGCAAAGTCATAGAACTGCTCCACCAACAAAATCGCCATGTCCCCACGTGCCGAGAGCTGTTTGATCACCGCGCCGATCTCTTTGATCACCGAGGGCTGGATGCCTTCAGTCGGCTCATCGAGGATCAGCAGGCGAGGGCGACTGGCCAGCGCGCGGCCAATGGCCAGTTGCTGTTGCTGACCGCCGGACAGATCGCCGCCGCGTCGTTGTTTCATTTGCAGGAGCACCGGAAACAGCTCGTAGATAAATGCCGGGACTTCCTTGGCCTCGGAGCCAGGGAAACGTGACAGGCCCATGAGCAGGTTTTCTTCTACGGTCAGACGCCCGAAAATTTCCCTGCCCTGAGGTACGTAAGCGATGCCCGCGTGCACCCGTTGATGGGGTTTAAAACCGGTGATGACCTTGCCTTCCCATTGCACCACGCCTTCCTTGGAAGGCAGCAGCCCCATCAGGACTTTGAGCAGCGTGGTCTTGCCCACGCCGTTACGGCCGAGCAAGCACGTTACTTCTCCGATTTTCACGTCGAAAGACAGGCCGCGAAGGATATGGCTACCGCCGTAATACTGGTGGAGCTTGTCGACTTGCAGCATAGGTAAGTTCTCAAGCAAATAGATGTGCAGGAATGTGCGTTATCGCCCTAAATACACTTCAATTACCCGTTCATTCGTCTGCACATCGTCCAGCGACCCTTCAGCCAGTACGCTGCCTTGATGCAGGACGGTGACGTGATCGGCTATCGAACCGACGAAGCCCATGTCGTGCTCCACCACCATCAATGAGTGCTTGCCCGCCAGGCTTTTGAACAGCTCGGCGGTGAACTCGGTTTCGGCGTCGGTCATCCCTGCGACGGGTTCGTCGAGCAACAGCAATTGCGGGTCCTGGACCAGCAGCATGCCGATCTCCAGAAACTGCTTCTGACCGTGGGACAGCAGCCCCGCCGGACGATGCATCGAAGACGTCAGGCGGATGGTTTCCAGCACTTCATGGATACGGTCGCGCTGCTCGCCGGTCAGGCGTGCACGCAAGCTGGCCCACACGGATTTGTCCGTTTTCTGCGCCAGCTCCAGGTTTTCGAACACGCTCAAGGCTTCGAACACCGTTGGTTTCTGGAATTTACGGCCGATCCCCGATTGGGCAATCTGCACTTCACTCATCTGCGTCAGGTCCAGGGTCTCGCCGAACCAGGCCTTGCCGTGGCTTGGGCGAGTCTTGCCGGTGATCACGTCCATCAGCGTGGTTTTGCCCGCGCCGTTGGGACCGATGATGCAGCGCAGCTCGCCGACGCTGATGTACAGGTTCAAATTGTTCAACGCCTTGAAGCCATCGAAGCTGACGCTGATGTCTTCCAGGGTCAGGATCGTGCCGTGTCGCGTGTTAAGGCCTTCTTCGGCACGCTGGCCGAGGCCGATGGCATCCCGGCTGGTGCCCGCGTCTGAATTCGGATCGAGGATCGGTTCGAGCATGAAGGCGGGTGTCGGTGTGGTTTTCATTGCTCGCCCCTTTTCTTCAGCAGGCCAATCACGCCTTTGGGCAGGTACAACGTCACGCCAATAAACAGCGCACCGAGAAAGAACAGCCAGTACTCGGGGAAGGCCACGGTAAACCAGCTCTTCATGCCATTGACCAGTCCGGCGCCCAGCAGCGGGCCGATCAGCGTGCCACGTCCGCCCAAGGCGACCCAAACGGCCGCTTCAATGGAGTTGGTCGGCGACATTTCGCTGGGGTTGATGATGCCGACTTGCGGCACATATAGCGCCCCGGCCAGGCCGCACAGTACTGCGCTCAGGACCCAGACGAACAGCTTGAAACCGCGCGGGTCGTAGCCGCAGAACATCAGGCGGTTTTCGGCGTCACGCAGCGCGGTCAAGACCCGGCCGAATTTGCTTTGCGCCAGACGCCAGCCGACAAACAGGCTGCCCACCAGCAGGACCACGGTGGCCAGAAACAAGGTTGCCCGGGTGCCCTGCGAACTGATGCTGAAGCCCAGAATGCTGCGGAAGTTGGTGAAGCCGTTGTTGCCGCCGAAGCCGGTTTCGTTGCGAAAGAACAGGAGCATCCCGGCGAAGGTTAGGGCCTGGGTCATGATCGAGAAATACACGCCCTTGATCCGCGAGCGGAAGGCGAAGAAACCAAAGATCAACGCCAGTAAGCCGGGGGCCAAGACCACCAGGCACATGGCCCAGAGGAAGTGATTGGTCCCGGTCCAGTACCAGGGCAGTTCGGTCCATGACAAGAAGGTCATGAATGCAGGTAACTCATCGCCTGCCGCTTCGCGCATCAGGTACATGCCCATGGCATAACCGCCGAGGGCGAAGAACAGTCCGTGTCCCAGCGACAGCAGCCCGGCGTAACCCCAGACCAGGTCCAGCGCGAGGGCAACGATGGCGTAGCACAGAATTTTGCCCACCAGCGTCAGGGTGTAAGCCGAGACATGCAGGCTGTTATCGGCTGGCAGTAACGACAACAGTGCCAGTGCGACCAGCAGCACGAGCACGACTGCGCAGAGGGCCAGGGTGATTTTCGGGCCGGCCTTTTGCGCGGCCGTCACCATAAGAGGCTGGTTCATCAGTCGATCACCCGTCCTTTGAGTGCGAAGAGCCCTTGCGGACGTTTCTGGATAAACAGAATGATCAGCGCCAGGATCAGGATCTTTCCGAGTACGGCGCCGATCTGCGGTTCGAGGATTTTGTTGGCGATGCCCAGCCCGAAGGCCGCCATCACACTACCGGCCAATTGACCGACCCCACCCAGCACCACGACCAGGAACGAGTCGATGATGTAGCTCTGGCCCAGGTCCGGGCCGACGTTGCCGATCTGACTCAAGGCCACGCCACCCAGGCCAGCGATGCCTGAACCAAGACCGAAGGCCATCATGTCGATGCGCCCGGTGGGCACGCCGCAGCAGGCGGCCATGTTGCGGTTCTGAGTGACGGCGCGCACGTTCAGACCCAGACGGGTCTTGTTCAGCAGCAGCCAGGTCAGGGCCACCACGAACAGCGCGAAGGCGATGATCACAATCCGGTTGTAGGGCAGCACCAGGTTGGGCAGTACTTGAATCCCGCCCGATAGCCAGTCGGGGTTGGCGACTTCAACGTTCTGCGCGCCGAATACCAGGCGAACCATCTGGATCAGCATCAGGCTGATACCCCAGGTGGCGAGCAGGGTTTCCAAAGGTCGGCCATACAGATGGCGAATCACCGTGCGCTCTAGCGCCATGCCGATAACCGCCGTGACGAAGAACGCCACCGGCAGCGCGACCACTGGATAGAACTCCAATGCTCCTGGCGCATAACGCTGGAACATCAGCTGCACGACATAAGTGGAATAGGCCCCGAGCATCAGCATCTCGCCGTGAGCCATGTTGATCACGCCCAGCAGGCCGAAGGTGATCGCCAGTCCCAGCGCGGCCAACAACAGAATCGAGCCCAGCGACAGACCGCTGAATGCCTGACCGAGGATCTCGCCGATCAGCAGTTTCCGTTTGACTTGCGCCAGGCTGGTTTCGGCCGCCGTGCGCACACCCGCATCGGTTTCGACGGCGGGGTCGAGCAGGGTTTCCAAGCGTGTGCGGGCCAATGGGTCGCCGGTTTCACCCAGTAAGCGGACGGCTGCCAAGCGTACGGCCGGGTCGCCATCGACCAGTTGCAGATTGGCCAGCGCCAGGCTCAAGGCGGTGTGTACGTCGGCGTTGGTTTCGCTCGCAAGCTGCCGATCCAGGAATTTCAGTTGCGCCGGTTTCGCGCTTTTTTGCAGGTGTTGCGCGGCGCCCAGACGCAGCTTGGCGTCTGCGGCGAGTAATTGGTGACTGGCGAGGGCGGTGTCGACCAGCCCGCGCAGTCGGTTATTCAGACGGAGGGTTTTGGTTTCACCGTCGACGGTAATCTGACCTTGTTGCAGGCTATTGATCAACTCGACACGTGCCGGATCGGGCTGTGCGGCCCACGCTTCAAGCAATTTGGCTTGTTGCCCGGAATCGGCCGCAACGAAGTCGCCAGCATCACTGGCATGGGCTGCAAAGGGCAGCAGCAGCGCCACAGCGAGAATGAAGCGGTAAAAGGCAGTGGGCATATTGGTGTCTCACGTTCATCCACGGACTTTGTAGGAGCGAACTTGTTCGCGAAGGCCAGACAACGCGGTCGGTCAGGCACTCCGCGCCGCATGGCCTTCGCAGACAAGTCAGCTCCTGCAAGGCGAGCTGAATCAGGAATCAAACCGACTTAGTTGCTCTTCACTGCATAGTCCGGCTTCTTGTCGTTGCCAGGGATGTACGGGCTCCACGGTTGCGCGCGGATCGGTTCCTTGGTCTGCCAGACCACGTTGAACTGACCGTCGTCCTGGATTTCGCCGATCATTACCGGTTTGTGCAGGTGATGGTTGGTCTTGTCCATGGTCAGGGTGAAGCCCGACGGTGCGGCGAAAGTCTGGCCGGCCATCGCTTCGCGGACCTTGTCGACGTCGGTCGATTTGGCTTTCTCGGCGGCTTGCGCCCACATGTGGATGCCGACGTAAGTGGCTTCCATCGGGTCGTTGGTCACCGCTTTGTCAGCGCCCGGCAGGTTTTTCTTCTTGGCGTAGGCTTTCCAGTCAGCGACAAACTTGGTGTTGACCGGGTTCTGTACGGATTCGAAGTAGTTCCAGGCCGCGAGGTTGCCCACCAACGGCTTGGTGTCGATACCGCGCAGTTCTTCTTCGCCGACCGAGAACGCAACAACCGGCACGTCGGTGGCTTTCAGGCCTTGGTTGGCCAGCTCTTTATAGAACGGCACGTTGGAGTCGCCGTTGACCGTGGAGATCACAGCGGTCTTGCCACCGGCAGAGAATTTTTTGATGTTCGACACGATGGTCTGGTAATCGCTGTGGCCGAACGGGGTGTAAACCTCTTCGATGTCTTTGTCGGCAACGCCTTTGGACTTGAGGAACGACCGCAGAATTTTGTTGGTGGTGCGTGGGTAGACGTAGTCAGTGCCCAGCAGGAAGAAGCGCTTGGCGCTGCCGCCTTCTTCGCCCATCAGGTATTCGACGGCCGGAATGGCTTGTTGGTTAGGCGCTGCACCGGTGTAGAAGACGTTAGGCGACATTTCTTCGCCTTCGTATTGCACAGGGTAGAACAGCAGCCCGTTGAGTTCTTCGAACACCGGCAATACCGATTTGCGCGAGACCGACGTCCAGCAGCCGAAGACCACCGCGACCTTGTCCTGGGTCAGCAACTGACGGCCCTTTTCAGCGAACAGCGGCCAGTTGGAGGCCGGGTCGACAACCACGGCCTCAAGCATTTTGCCATTGACGCCACCCTTGGCGTTGATTTCGTCGATGGTCATCAACGCCATGTCTTTGAGTGAGGTCTCAGAGATCGCCATGGTGCCGGACAGTGAATGCAGGATCCCGACTTTGATCGTTTCGGCTGCCTGAATAGTCCAAGTCATGCCCATTGCGGCAATCGAGGCGGACAGGGTGAAAGCTTTGATCAGACTGCGACGCTTCATAGGACCATCTCCATTCACTTGGAATTTTTAGTAGGGCGAATCAGAACACCTGAAAGCTTCTTAGCAAAGGCTATGCCCAGCTCGGGAAATGGAGCATATGCGGGGGGTATATCGGCTGAATATGGCAGGAGCGCACCAGGATGGTGCCGGGAAAAACCCTTGGTGCGCAGTTGCGGGTACAAACAGTGCGTGATCTGGAGGGGATCTGATGGCTTGATGCCAAGGGAGAGCAGCCTGCAACAAGTGTTGCCTGCCATAGCAAAGTGGGCCCTGAAACCGGGCGGGGGAGGAACTCATCAAAATCCCTCCCGCCAGGTATCAGGGCCCACACCTGCAATCTAAGCCGTAGCGACGGATTTGGCAAAGCGCGAAAGGACTATCCGATCGAATAGGCACACCCCCACTAATGAAGCCCCCACCAGTGGAAACGCCACCCCCACGCCAATCATGATGATAATCGCGGTTTTCCAGCGTGGCAGGTCATGGCGCAGCGGCGGCACACCCAGGCCACCTTGCGGACGACGCTGCCACCAGATCACCAGCCCGCTGATGGCGCTGAGCAGCACCATCAGGCAAATCAGGAAAATGATGAGCTGGTTGATCCAGCCAAAGAACTTCCCTTCATGCAGCATTACCCCCATTTCCGTGGCGCGGGAAACCGTGCTGTAGTCCTTCCAGCCCACATCGGCCAGCACCTTGCCGGTGTACTGATCAATGTGCAGGGTGGCATCGTTGCGCGGGTCGTCGGCGAACACTGAGACGGTGAACACGCCATCGGCGGTGGCGGGTTGTGTGATGCTGTAGCCCGGCTCTATGCGATGCTCGGTAGCGATGTCGACGACCTGTTGCAGCGACAGCGTGGGCGCAGCGGGTGCCGACATGCCGCCGCCGTGAGCCATGTGTTCGGCATGGTCAGCGGACCGTGGCATTGGCGTGTTTTCCAGAGCCCAAGGAACGGTCTGGCGGGTCGCGGTATTGAGCTCACCGGCCTGTTTGTCGGACTTGGGGATATCGTTCCACATCGCCGCCGGGAAGGTGTTCCAGACATCGGCGAATTGCTTGCCCCAAAAGCCGGTCCAGGTCATGCCGCTGAGCAGCATCAACAGCAGCAACAGGGAGCCCCAAAAACCGGTCACCGCATGCACGTCTCGCCACAGCACGCGCCCGCGACTCTTGAACCGCGGCCACAGCACGCCTGACCCGGACTTGCCCCTTGGCCACCACAGGTACAGGCCCGACACCACCAGCAGAATGCCCCAGCCCGCGGCCAGTTCAATCAGCCGGTCACCGACTTTGCCGATCATGAGTTCGCCATGCAGAGCACGGGCGATGGCCTGCACGTTATTCCTGGCATCCTGCTCGCCAAGAATATCCCCGCTATACGGGTCGATAAACACGTTCAGTTCGCGGCCTTCCTGCTGCATCACGAATTGCGCGCTGCCTTGGGCGTTCAACGGTGGCAGGTACTTGCTGACATGCGCCTGCGGATAATCGACTTGCACCCATTGTTGCAGTACATCGGCACTGAGTCGATGCTGGCCTGGCGTCACGTACAGCAGATCGCTGTACATCACGGTGTCCAGTTGAGGCTTGAACAGATAAATCATCCCGGTCAGGGACAGTAGAATCATGAACGGTGCGACGAACAGGCCGGCATAGAAATGCCAGCGCCATGCAAGGTTGTAGAAGGAGACGTTTGATTTATTCATGTGTAGCGCTCCCGGCGACATCATTTACAACACGGTTCAGATGGAACAAAGGAGCAGGCATGCCCGCTCCTCTGGAGGCGCAGTGGTCTAGAAGCTCATGTCGACTTTGGTCCACAGCGTGCGGCCCGGTTCGTTGATCGACTGCGGGTTGTCTGAAGGGAAGCCAAAACCGGCGTTGCCGGCCAGGTTCAGGTGCTCGGCATAAGCTTTGTCCAGGAGGTTGTCGACGCCGGCACTGACCTTCAGGTGCTTGTTGATCCGGTAGGCGCCATTCAGCGAGAACACGCCAAACCCTGAGCTGTCACCGAGGTCTTTGCCGACCACGTTGCCTTTGTTCAGGTCGACCCGGGTCTGCGCGCTGACCACTCGCCACAAAGCTCCGGCACTCCAGGCGTCGCGGCTGTAGCTGAGGCCCAGACGGGTCTCCAGTGGCGGCATTTGCGGCAGGGCCGTGCCGTCGCTACTGTTCTTGCCCCAGGCGTAGGCCAGGGTCGCATCGGTTTTCCAGTTGGAAGTCAGCTGGTACGCCGCGCCCAGTTCGCCGCCCATGATCCTGGCGTCGATGTTCTCGGCCTGAGAGGTCGTGCCCATCATGCCGGTGGTGTAGTTGAACAGAATGTAATCACGGACCTGACCGACATAACCCGACGCCCAGGCCTGCAAGTCGTCATGTTGGTATTGCACGCCGAAATCCAGTTGCGTGGTTTTTTCCGGCTTGATCGCATCGAAGGCATTGAGTGATCCGGCCGGGCCTGAGGAGGGGGAAAACAATTCCCAATAGTCCGGAAAGCGCTGCACATGGCCCAGGCCGACGTAGAGCGTGGCAGGCGCTGCGGCAAGGTCGTGCTCATAACGCACAAAGCCACTGGGCAGGGTGTCGGCGCGGGTTTCGTTGGCCGTGGGGTTCGCCTTGGCCGTCATTCCCGAACCGCTGCTTTTCCGGTAATCCTTGGCCGAGGCACGGTCCAGGCGCGCCCCTGTGATCAGTCGATTATCCTGCGCGACGTACCACGTCAGTTCGCTGAATACCCCGTAGTTGTGGAAGTCTGCATCCTTGGTCCACGGCAGCTCCTTATAGACGTCGATACCCATAGCGCTGCGCTGGCGGTGCTCGTTGGTCTGCGCATCAATGCCACTGATCAACTGCACGTCGGCCCAGCGCCACGTGGCCTTGATTCGCGCGCCCAGGGTTCGGCGATCCACGTTCGATGCCATTGGCCCGGCCATCATCCCGGTGCCAGACGGCGTGCGCAGGCTATAGTTGTCCATCACATGGTCGGCGTAGTTGTAGTAGACCTGCGCCTCAACCTTGTCCAGAACATCGCCGATATTGGACTTCTCGAAACGCAGCCCCAGGCTCTCGCGCTTGAACTGCGAACCGTCCATGCCGCGCCCAGCATAACGGGCTTCACCGTCACCTTTGCCCGCCGTCAACTCCACCAGCGTGTCCGCGTCCGGTGTCCAACCCAGCGCGACATCGCCGTTCCACTTGTCCCAGCGCGACGGCACGGTATCACCATTGCCGTCCTTGTAATCGTCGGAGTGGGACTGGTTGCCGATCACCCTCGCGTAACCCAATTCACCGCCGGCTGCGGCGTCTATCAGCTTGTCGAAACGGCCATTGGAACCGGCCAGTACGCTGGCGTTGACCCGGCTGCCCAGCTCACCGAATTTCTCGGGGTCACGTTCGAACAGCACTGTGCCCGCCGAAGCGCCTGGCCCCCAGAGCACGGTCTGCGGACCCTTGATCACGGTCAGGCGGTCAAAGGTTTCCGGGGAAATATACGACGTGGGCGCGTCCATCCGGTTTGGGCAGGCGCCCAGCATCATGCCGCCGTTGGTGAGGATGTTCAGGCGTGAGCCGAACATCCCGCGCAGCACCGGATCGCCATTGGTCCCGCCCGCACGAATGGCGGTAAAACCGGGAATGGTTTTCAGGTAATCCGCTCCGTCGCTGGCCGGAACCGGCTGCCGCGGATCTTTGGGGTTGGTCACTATCGTCAGCGGCGAGCTGGGGGCGATGGCCGTGATCACCGTCGGGCTGATCTCGGTGGCGTCTTGCTGAGGTTCATCAAGGGTCGGCAGTGCAAACGCCAGAGGTGTGAGCATGCAACCGCACAGTACGGCGACTGCGTGCTTCATGCGCAGTTGAGGTTCGTTCAGGGTAAAGCGGGGAGCCACTCGCATCGTGCACAGGCGAGTCTTGGCAGTGGAGCTGGACATAAGCGTTCCATCATCAATCAGTCGGGATCGTCACACCCTGCAACCGCTTCAGGCGGTGCATGCAGGTGTGAACAATAAGGGTGTCAGAGCAGGACTGAAGAGGGTGGCGCGCGGGTGCGGGCGTTGGGGAAGGTGGTCTGCCGCGCATAACCCTGGCGGGCTGCAGCGGTAAAGAAGCCTGTCGGTTTTGGCGGGGTAGCGGCGATAAAGGCCAGAGCTTGCGGCAGTGCCGGGCAACTGAACAGCAGTGTGCAATAACCGCACTTGGCCCATATGACGTGATCGGTCGCGACCGAGGGTGTGGCCTGTTCTGCGCTGTGGCAGGCGGGGGTGTCTGCCGTCATGTCCATGGACGCGGACATCGGCATCGACATACCGGCGTGCGGATCCATCGGCATCGCTTGGGAGATCAGCGGGCCGATAAAGATCATCAACATGGCGAACAGGCTCAGCCATGCGCCTCGCGTCCCGTTGGGGCGAGGCTGCACGGAGGACCTGGAGCCTGGTGAGCGCCTGTGGTTCAACGCAGGTCAGTCAGTTACTGCATGTGCATATTCATGGGCATGGAGTCGGTATTCTCGTCCGGTGCGTGCTTTTGCACCGCAACCTCGACCGTTACGTCACCGGCTTTTTCGAAATGCAGCGTCAGCGGGAAACGTTGGCCGTCGACGAGCGTCGACTTATCTTTAAGCCCGAGCAGCATGACGTGATAGCCCATGGGCGCAAACGCCACCTCGCCACCAGCGGGGATGTCGACGCTCTGAACCTGCTGCATCTTCATCAAACCGTTCTGATGCTGGTGTTCATGCAGCTCGGCTTTGCCGGCCACGGGCGTGTCGACACTGAGCAAGCGATCGGGGGTTTTACCGTTGTTGTGCACGACGAAATACGCGGCCACGGTGGGTGCGTTGGGCGGTAATTCCATGGACCACGGATGAGCGATGTGCAATTCGCCGACGGCGTATTCGTGGGCATTGGCAAAGCAGGCAGGCAGCAACAGTGCGGCCACAACAAGGATTTTCTTGATCATGGTAATTCTCCAGCGGGATCGATTCCGATGCACCCAGCCTCATGAGGCTATGGCGCTGATTCAACGGCTCGGATCAGACCAGCGGAGAAGCACGCGGATTGAGGCTTGGCCATTGCTGGCGTGGGGACAGCGGGGCTGGGGACTGAATCGAAAGGGTTTGCCGTGTTTCAGTCTGAGTGGCGTACCACGTGGCAAAACTGCCAGGGATCGCCACCAGCGGCGCGGACCCACTGCAGCACCAGCAATGCTGCATGGTCGAGTGATCATCGTTGTGCGGCGCGCTGTGATCGGCCTTGCCCAACGAAATCGCCACCAGCTTAGTGCCGCTGGCCGTACAGAAACTGCCCCACAACACTTGCTCGCTGGCCGTCTTTGGCGCCGCCCCGGAAAGCGGCATGGCAAGCATGTTGAACAGCACTGCAAAGCAGGCAATCCAGGCAAATGCCATCCGACGTTGGGACATGGGAGGTGCTTTCCGTGTCAGTAAGCGATCAATGGCGCTATTTAGCCTGAATGGCCGGGATAAGTAAAAGAAGCGAGTGTGGTGTGATGCCGCAGTGACTGACATCGATCCTGCGACCCCTTCGCGGTCGATCGCAGGCAATAGAACCTTGGCGCCTCTCAAACTGTAGGCGCTGCCGAAGGCTGCGATAAGGTCGGAACGACCTTCAAATACGTTCTAGCCTTTACAAAAAATGGTGCTCATCCAACGCTGACAGCAATTGGCTGACATCTAAAAACTCCCGATCCACCCCCGGCAACTCCGGCCTGCGCAGTATCAACACCGGCACCCCTCGCTCCCGCGCCACCTCCAGCTTCGGCTCTGTGGCGCTGCTGCCGCTGTTTTTGCTGATCAGGACGTCGATATGCCGACGTTCGAACAAGGCGCGTTCGTCGTCCAGCACAAAGGGCCCGCGGGCGCCGATCACTTCGCAGCGTTCGTTGCCTGGGTAGTCGTCCAGGGCGCGCAAGGTCCAGAACTGGTGGCCGGGGATTTCGTGCAGGTGCTGCAAGGGTTCGCGACCGAGGGTGAATAGCGGCCGCGTGAAGGGTTCGAGAGCGGCGATCAGTTCGGCCCAGTCGCCGACTTCGCGCCAGTCATCGTCAGGTTGTGCCGCCCAGGCCGGGCGTCGCAATGCCCAGCAGGGGACACCGCTGAGGTGCGCGGCGGTCACGGCATTTTGGCTGATTTGCGCCGCGTAGGGATGCGTCGCGTCCAGCAGCAAATCGATGCGTTCAGCGCGAATGAACTGCGCCAGACCATCAGCCCCGCCGTAGCCACCGACCCGCACCCTGCACGCCAGATCAGTCGGCACCCGACCCACGCCCGCCAGGCTGTAGATATGCTGCGGCCCCAGTCGACGCGCGATGGCAAGGGCCTCGGTGACGCCGCCGAGCAATAGCAGACGCTTCATTCGCAGCCTCCTGCCTGACCGACGATCCCGCCTTGGCGGTCGATGGCAAACACTTCCACGTGAACCTGTGCCGGCACCACACTGCGGGCAAACGCTCGGGCATGACGGCATACCTCATCGCCCAGGGCGATACCGGCCGCGCTGGCCATCGCCAACGCTTGCTGGCTGGTGTTGGCCTCGCGGATGGCCTGTTGCAGCGTCGCATCGGCACCGAGGGTCGCGGCCCACTTGGCCAGTTGTGGCAGGTCGATGCTGGAATGACGGCTGTGCAGGTCCATGTGGCCGGCCGCCAGCTTACTGATTTTGCCGAAGCCGCCGCAAATGCTCAATTTATCCACAGGCACCTTGCGCAGATGCTTGAGCACCGCGCCGACAAAGTCGCCCATCTCGATCAAGGCGATTTCCGGCAGGTTGTAGACCCGGCGCATGGTGTCTTCGCTGGCGTTGCCGGTGCAGGCGGCGATGTGCAGATAACCATTGGTTTTGGCGACGTCGATGCCTTGATGGATGGATGCGATATACGCCGCGCAGGAAAACGGTCGGACAATGCCGCTGGTGCCGAGGATCGACAGGCCACCGAGAATGCCCAAGCGCGGGTTCATGGTTTTCAACGCCAGTGCTTCGCCGCCTTCGACACACAGGGTGACTTCGAAACCACCGGTGTACCCGGTCTTATCAGCCAGCTGCAGCAAATGTTCGCTGATCATCTTGCGCGGCACCGGATTGATCGCGGGCTCACCCACATTCAACACCAGGCCGGGCCGGGTAACGGTGCCCACACCGGGGCCCGCGACGAATTGCACGCCGGTTTCGGTCGTCAGTCGCACCCGTGAAAATACCAGCGCGCCATGGGTGACATCCGGGTCGTCGCCGGCATCCTTGATCGTGCCCGCTTCAGCGCCATCGGCAAACGGTCGGCAGAACTCCAGGCGCATCTGCACCTGCCTGCCTTTGGGCAAGACGATTTCCACTGCGTCGCTCACCTCGCCGTCGAGTAATAAACGGGCCGCCGCCAGGCAGGTGGCTGTCGCGCAACTACCGGTGGTGTAGCCACTGCGCAAGGGAGCGGGCTGTTCGGCGGTTTCGGCGCGCATCAGGGTTTGATCGCTTCAAGCAGGGTGATGGGCAGGGCCTGGCGCCAGGTATCGAATTCGCCCAGTGGCTTGGCGTGGGCGATATGGATGCGGGTCAGTTCACCGCCGTGCTGTTCACGCCAGTTGATCAGCGCGGTCTCGCTTTGCAGGGTCACGGCGTTGGCCACCAGTCGTCCGCCAGAGCGCAGCTGTTGCCAGCAGGTGTCGAGTACGCCGGGACGCGTGACGCCGCCGCCAATGAAAATCGCATCGGGCGCTTCCAGACCTTGCAGCGCCTGAGGTGCCCGACCGCGAATCAATTGCAGGCCCGGCACGCCCAACGCGTCGCGGTTGTGCTCGATCAGTAACTGGCGACCCTCGTCGGCTTCGACCGCCAGAGCACGGCAGCTTGGGTGCGCGCGCATCCATTCGATGCCTATGGAGCCGCAACCCGCGCCCACGTCCCACAGCAGTTCACCGGGTGCCGGGGCCAGGCGGGCGAGGGTGATGGCGCGTACATCGCGTTTGGTCAGTTGACCGTCATGTTCAAAGGCACTGTCCGCCAGCCCGGCCAGCAGGGACAGGCGTGACGCACCGGGTTCAGCACGGCATTCGATGGCGACCAGATTCAGCGCCGCAATCGGCAGGTCTACCCACTCACTGGCGATGCCTTCGACCCGGCGTTCAGCGTCTCCGCCCAAATGCTCCAGCACGGTCATCCGGCTCGGGCCGAAGCCACGGGCGCGCAACAGCTCGGCGATGGCGGCGGGGGTGCTGCCGTCGTTGCTCAGCACCAACAGGCGCAAACCGTTATGCAACGGCGCGTTCAACGCCGCCAGCGGTCGGGCGACCACCGACAAGGTGACCACATCCTGCAATGGCCAACCCAAGCACGCAGCGGCCAACGAATAAGACGAGGGCGCAGGTAGCACGCGCATTTCATCGACACTGACCTGTCGTGCCAGGCTGGCGCCCACGCCAAACAACATGGGGTCGCCACTGGCCAGCACGCAAATCGGCGTGCCGCGCTGCTCAAGCACCGGACTCAGGGAAAACGGGCTGGGCCACGGGCTGCGCTCGGCACGAATGCAGGCGGGCAGCAGATCAAGCTGGCGCTGCCCCCCAAACACCTGCCCAGCTTGCAGCAGTGCACGGCGAGCCGTCTTGCCCAAGCCTTTGAAGCCGTCCTCACCGATTCCCACTACTGTCAGCCACGGCGACATGTACATTCCTCAGCCCACTAATGCGTACTTCCGACAGACCGGCTTTTCATGCCTGCGGACAAAGCAGGCATAATACCGCGCCCAATGGGCTATAGCGCCTTTTCAAATTCTGCCGGGTGACCCATTGAACGAGCCAATGCCTGCTCGCACGACCTCAATCTCTTTACGCCCCTCGGCTTGTCCGGGGTTGTTGCGCATCGTCCCGGCGCTGGACGGCGGCATTTGCCGGATCAAGCTGGCGGGCGGGTCGATCACGGTCGCCCAGGCGTGCGCGGTGGCCGATGCGGCGCAGCGTTATGCCGGGGGCGTGATCGAGGCGACGAACCGCGCGAACCTGCAGATTCGCGGGGTCGGTGCCGATCAGGACGGTTTGATCGCGATCCTATTGGACGCAGGACTGGGGCCGACCACTGCCGCAAGCGACGATGTGCGCAACCTGATGCTCAGCCCGACGGCAGGCATCGACCCGCAGCAGTTGTTCGACAGCCGGCCGTTGGCCGCGCAGATTCTAGGCACCCTGGAGAACGAGCCTCGTTTCCATGACCTGTCGCCTAAATTTGCCCTGTCGCTGGATGGCGGCGAAGCACTGGCGATGCTCGAGCATCCCCATGATATGTGGTTGTCTGCACGGATGATCGACGACGACGTCTTGATGGCGTTCGGCCTGGCCGGTTGCCCTGCCGAGGATGCGCCGTTGGCCGCTGTGCCGCTGAGTCATGCTCATGAATTGGTGGTGGCGGTGCTGGACGCGTTCCTTGAGCTGGCGCGACCTGAGCAGACGCGCATGCGCCATCTGTTGGCTGAAATGTCGACCGAGGTGTTTCTTCAGGCGGTGGCCAAGCGCATGACTGTTGATTTCTGTAGGAGCCAACGTGTTGGCGAATGGCTTGACACGGTTTGCCTGACACACCGCCTCGCGAGCAAGCTCGCTCCTACAGGGGGCCAATTGCAGTCCCCTGCGAATCGGCATCTTGGTATTTATCCACAGGACGTGGCCGGTCTGGTGGCCGTCGGTGGTGCTGCGCCGCTGGGGCGACTTGACGCGTCGATGTTGCGCTCGGTCGCGCAATTGGCGGCCGAATGGGGCGACGGAACGTTGCGCCTGACACCCTGGCAGAGCCTGTTACTGCCTAACGTTCGCCGTGACCACGCGGCGAACGTGCTGACGGGCCTGCAGGCCGCCGGGTTGATCTGCTCGCCCGAACAACCGTTGGCCCACTTGATCGCCTGCACCGGCTCGGCGGGCTGTGGCAAAGGATTGGCCGACACCAAGGCGGATGCACTGCTGCTGGCCGCCCGACTCGAACATCTCGACCTGAAACAGGCGGCGCACCTGACGGGCTGTTCGCGTTCATGCGCGGCAGCCCATGTCGCCCCGGTGACCTTGTTGGCGGTGTCCGCCGGCCATTACGACCTCTATTTTCGCGACGCGCAGCAACCGGGTTTCGGTAGCTTGCGCGCGCGTGACCTCACTATTGAAGCAGTCGGCACGCTGTTAGCCGCCGACTCACGGAGCAGCACCGATGATTGATTACATCCGCGACGGTCAGGAGATCTATCGCAACTCCTTCTCGATCATTCGCGCCGAGGCCCGGCTTGATCAGATCCCTGCCGACCTGGAAAAACTCGCGGTGCGGGTGATCCATGCGTGTGGCATGGTCGAGGTCATCGAAGACCTGCGCTTCTCCCCCGGTGCAGGCACGGCCGGGCGTAATGCGCTGGCCGCCGGTGCGCCGATTCTGTGCGATGCGCGCATGGTGTCCGAAGGCGTGACTCGCACGCGCTTGCCTGCCAACAACCCGGTGATTTGCACCCTTAAAGACGAAGGCGTACCGGCGTTGGCCCGCGAGCTGGGCAATACTCGCTCTGCCGCCGCGCTGGAACTGTGGCGTCCGTACCTGGAAGGCAGTGTCGTGGTGATTGGCAATGCGCCAACTGCGTTGTTCTACCTGCTGGAAATGCTCGATGCCGGTGCACCTAAACCGGCATTGATCCTCGGCTTCCCGGTCGGTTTTGTTGGCGCTGCAGAGTCCAAGGCAATGCTCGCGGCGAACAGCCGGGGTGTGCCGTTTGTGATCATGCAGGGTCGTCGTGGCGGCAGCGCCATGGCTGCGGCTGCGGTCAATGCATTAGCGACGGAGATCGAATGATGCAGCAACCCGGTCGTTTGATTGGCTTGGGCGTCGGCCCCGGCGATCCTGAGCTGATTACTGTCAAAGCCCTGCGCCTGTTGCGTGAGTCGCCAGTGGTCGCGTACTTCGTCGCCAAGGGCAAGAAAGGCAACGCGTTCGGCATCATCGAAGCCCATTTGCAAGACGCGCAGACCCTGTTACCGCTGGTGTACCCGGTGACCACCGAAGCCTTGCCTGCACCGTTGTCCTACGAGCAAGTGATCAGCGATTTCTACGATGACGCCAGTGAGGCACTGGCCGCGCATCTGGACGCGGGGCGCGATGTTGCGGTGATCTGTGAAGGCGATCCGTTCTTCTACGGCTCGTATATGTACCTGCACGACCGCCTCGCCGAGCGTTATGAAGCCGAAGTGGTGCCGGGCGTCTGCTCAATGCTCGGTGGTGCTTCGGTGCTGGGCGCGCCGCTGGTGTACCGCAATCAAAGCCTGTCGGTGCTGTCTGGTGTATTGCCCCACGACGAGCTCAAACGTCGTCTGGCCGATGCCGATGCGGCGGTGATCATGAAGCTGGGGCGCAACTTCCCCAAAGTCCGGCAAGTACTGGAAGAGCTGGGCATGGCGGACCGCGCGTTGTATGTCGAGCGCGCAACCATGTCCAATCAGAAGATCGTGGCGCTGGACCAGGTCGAGCCAATGTCTTCACCGTATTTCTCCCTGATCATTGTTCCGGGCGAAAGGTGGCAAGGCTGATGATTGTTAAAACACCCGCCATCGTCATTCTGGGCAATGGCAGCCTGGCGACGGCACGCCGCATTCAACAGCTTTTTCCGGATGCCTTGATCCATGGTCTGGCGGCACGGGTTGAAGGTGCCGATCTGACGTACACCGAGTTTGGCGCCACGTTGCGTCAGCTCTATCAGCAGGACACACCGATCATTGCCTTGTGTGCTGCCGGCATCGTGATCCGGACGCTAGCGCCCCTGCTCCTGGAAAAAGGCGTTGAGCCACCCGTGCTGGCCGTGGCTGAGGACGGCAGTGCAGTCGTGCCATTGTTGGGCGGGCTGGGCGGGGTCAACGTCATGGCCCGTGAGATTGCTGCAGGACTGGGGATCGCTGCAGCGATCACCACCAGCGGCGAGTTGCGTTTCGGCACCTGTCTGCTCAATCCACCGAGCGGTTACGCGCTAGGCGATCTGGAGTTGGGCAAACGATTTGTCTCCGACTTATTGTCCGGGCAACACGTTCGGATTGAAGGTGCCGCGCCATGGCTCGCGCAAGCGCAGTTGCCTGAAGATGAGCACGCACAGCTGGCGATTCATGTCGGTTGCGCCGAACGCGAGCCGGCGGCCAACGAGCTGCTGATCTACCCGCGCAGTGTATTGGTGGCTGTCAGCGCGACCGTGCCGGATCTGGTGAATGCTGTGCGCGCCGCTTTGCACAACGCCGGGATTGCCGTTCAGGCGCTGGCCTGCTTGCTGGCGTCCGACCGTGAGATGGCCAACCCTGCGCTACGTGAAGCAGCATGGGCGCTGGGCGTGCCGCTGCGGTTTGCTTCAACAGCAGCGGAGGCTGAAGTCAGCGAGTTGGCGCAACAGGCCGTGCCACAGCTACTGCCCCCCATCAGTGTGGGCAGTGGCATCGCCATTGCTGTCGCCGCGCAGCCGTTGGATGTGCAGCAGATCGGTCGTGGACGCGGGCGTCTGGCGGTTATCGGCCTTGGCCCTGGCGCTGCCGAACTGATGGTGCCAGCGGTCAAAGCCGAACTGGCGCGGGCCAACGATGTGCTGGGTTACGAAACCTACGTGCGCATGGCCGGGCCGTTCCATGCCGATCAAGTGCTGCACTGCACCGATAATCGCGAAGAAATGCAGCGCGCCCGACACGCCTTCGAACTCGCGGCACAAGGACGCTCGGTGGTCGTGGTGTCGTCGGGTGATCCTGGCGTGTTCGCCATGGCCTCGGCCGTACTTGAAGCACTGCATGAGTCGAGCAACGCCAATTGGCACGCCGTTGAACTGGAAATACTGCCTGGGGTGTCCGCCTCGCTGGCCACTGCCGCCCAGGCGGGCGCACCGTTGGGCCATGACTTCTGCGTGATGTCGCTGTCGGACAACCTCAAGCCATGGGACGTGATTGAAAAACGTCTGGATCTGGCGTCTCAGGCCGATCTGGCGCTGGCGTTCTACAACCCCATTTCCCGCTCTCGCCCCTGGCAATTGGGGCGAGCGCTGGAAATCGTCCGCCAACATCGCACCCCGGAAACCCCTGTCACTCTGGGCCGTGATATCGGCCGTCCAGGGCAAACACTGCGTGTCATCACCTTGGGCGAATTGACCCCGGACCAAGTGGACATGCGCACCATGGTCCTGATCGGTTCGTCGACGACCTGCACCTTCCCCCGTGCCGATGGCGGCAGTTGGGTCTATACGCCGCGATGGTATGGCGTGAAGCCGAGCGGTTGAGTCAACGTCGTCAATATGGGTATTTAGTTCGTAAGACAAGTCTCTGGTTCTGTGGGCTTACGTCGAAGTTATAAAGGCGAAAGTCCACGAATGGCTGTTGAAAATGTACAGGGCTAAGTATTCCGGATGTTTGACGGTATGCACTTGAATAATACCCGGCAGAATGCTCCAGGTAGGCGGCTAGAAGCGATCATCAATGTGCGCTAGTTTGAGTGGTGCCCACGAAGGGTGATCGCTGAATTAGAAAAGGATTTACACATGAATGATTACGTTGAACCAACAATGAGTGTTGAAGCGTGCCGGGCTTATATTATGGGTTGCGAATTTCCGGCAGTAGCGCTGTCTTCGGATGAAGTCGATCATCCTGTACAGGGCAAAATGCTCCGATCCTTGACAGTCGACGAGAAAAAGGAAGGCGCCGCAGTCGTCGCTAATAGTATTGTTTCCTTTGTGGCGGGTATGTCGAAGCAGAATAAGGACGATATCAAGAACTCCGTACTGTTCGCGACGCTGGTTGCCAATCGTGCACATCCCGAGATGGAAGGCCAACGCTGGTATGAGAAGTTCATGGAGGTGATGTCCCGGGCATCTGGATGGCTCCCGAAGCGCAAGGATTACGCCAGGTACACGACGGTCGAACAGCAGTTCACGATGGATCAGGTTGGCCTCAAGATCCTCTCTTCCGCAGTTGCCGCCGCGGCGCTTCCTGGTCCGACCTCGGTATTGCTGCTGGGCGTGGCGAAGCAGGCACTTGATGCCCTTCAGGCCAGCAAAGAGCCACTCAGGTTGTTTGAGGGTAAAAGCCGCTCTCATGCAGGGGGTACCTTCAGTATTGTCTCTTGCACCGAGTCGAGCGATGGCGAAGTGGTAATGGCCGTGGGGACCGTCAGCTTCTCGTCCACTCTGGATGTCACGAACGTCCTGTTCTGGAACTGGAACAATACGTCGGTGAGTATTTCCCGCGCCGAGTCGCACCTGGTGTTGAATCAGGGTGTTTACGCCAACGTGCGGGACGACATCCTTGCAAAACTGGGGAGCAACGCGAAAGACGCCGTTGCAGAATACAGTATTTAATAACCCAGAGAGCCGCAGGTACTGCGGCTCTCTGGCGCAGGTAACGTTATCAAGGAGAGGCCCATGCGCAATGGAATGCAGGATGCTTATGTGAACGCAGGAAGTGTCGTTCTTTTTGATGACGGCGTCGGTCATTCATTTAAAGAGGACGTGCTTGATGCTCAGTTATATATTCAGCTGGCCGCATCGAAGAAGTATTCGAAGTTCGCTGAGTTTGAGGCGTGGCGTACAACATACTTCGCGGCAATGGCTACGTTCGGCTGGATAGTTTCAGGCCGTAAATACGACAGTCACCCAATAGAGAAAGATGAACTGTTTGAACCGTGGTCGTGGATCGAACGTGAACTTGATGACCGTGTACCGGCGTCACTCATCGCTCATGCTAAACGGGTATTGGTACCCGGCCCCGAGCGTGTCCTGAACCCTCCCGCACAGTTGCTTCTCGGAGAGAATACTCTGCAATCTGAACCGTGGCAGGCAGAAGTGAATGAGCGTCTTTCCGGCGATATTTCAGCTCATGTGCTTCAGATACCACCCGCCACCCAATTGTTCAGCGTGGTGTTACAGCTGAGCTTTGTTCATGCCGCCCCTTCGATGAGCTCGGTGTTAATCTCGTTTAAAACCGTAGAACCCATTGAGCCACAGTCATTCCTCCTGACATTCGACCCTGACCGAATCGTGGGCAACATCGCGGTTGCCTCCTACTCGGCCGAATTGTTGGATATTCGTTACGCACAGTTTCGGGAGCCGTTCATTACGGCCCTTGGCGGCCGAAGGACGTCAATGATTCTGCGGCTTGAGGACACGGAACAATGATGGCTAAGAACGCTAGCGCTGCGTTGATAGGCAGCAGCCTGACATCATTTTATTCCGGGATGTCGGAGCAGGAGCGGCAAGATATCAAGGATTGCCTGTTGTACGCGGAGCTGTATGCCAGTGAGAAATTTGACCGGCAACAGCTCTGGACAAGCTGGATGAATCGTTATCAGCGCGGATTGTTGAAGCTCGGGTTCACATTGACGGGTTTCATTGTGGAAAACCCGATACAGATTGAGTCCGCGCGGGATTTCGACCGGGTTACCTTCGACGCGATGAGCAAGGTCGGGTCAGCTCATCTTGTCGAGCTTGCGCAGACCTCGTTCAATGCCATGAAAACCAATGAGCATGCAAAGGTGTTTCTGGACAGTTGGTTCAGTACCGGACGCTCGGAAAGCTTTCAGGTTGTGCCCTGTGAAAATCTGCCCTCGGGAGAGTTACAGGTTCTGGTCTGTGGGCTGAATATGACCTCTCGCGTTGTGGTGGAGGGATCATTTTTTTGGAAGAACATCAACTCGGAGATGACTGTCCGAATCAACGGTGGCAGCTTTGCGTTCAACAGCACTGCCTATGTTGAACACAGGGGGCGCGTGAGGAATGAGTTGGGCGACCAGGCCAAACGCTACATCACTGAAATAGAACTTTAGCGCGGTGGCAGGCTGGCTTCACTACGGCACCAGGTACCCCTTCACCCCGGTAAAGATTATTTGCGCCGCCAGTGCGCACACGAACAAGCCCATCAACCGACTGACGATCTGCAGGCCTTGATCGCCGAGAATGCGTTCAATGCGGTTGGAGAGGTACAGCACAATCCCGACGGTGAGGCTGGCAAGGGCAATGCTGAGGATCGCGGTGACCTTGTCGTCCCAGTGTGGCTGGCTGACGCCCATGACCAGCAAGGCGCCGATGGTGCCGGGGCCAACAGTCAGGGGAATGGTCAGCGGCACGATGGTCACGTCTTGCTGAACGTTGTCGGTCTGGACTGCGGATTTACCTTGAGCCATGCCCAATGCCGAGATGAACAACACACTGCCGGCGCCAATGCGGAACGCATCCACGGTGATGCCGAACACGGTAAAAATCGCCCGCCCGAACAGGTACAGCAGAACACTTGAAACGAGCGTGGCCAGCGCGACTTTCCACGCCAGGCGACGACGTTCCTTGCTGGAATAACCACGGGTCAGGCTGATAAAGCAGGACAGGACGAAGAACGGGCTATAGAGCACCAACATCTTCAAATAAACGCTGAACAACACGTGGAGCATGGTTTTAGCTCGCCCGACAGGTGAATGACGAAAAGAAGTCTATCAGGCGGCGCATGCCGTCTTGTGGAGGAATATCAGTTTCATTTGCGCGTGGGTGAAATCAGCCGGTTTGGGTCTGAGCCTGACGTTGCTCGCGTTTGGCGACCCAGTGTTCAATCAGCTCGCGCAATTGCGACAGCTCTACGGGTTTGGCCATGTGTCCGTCCATGCCTGCTTGAACGGCGCGCTCTTTATGCTCCGTCAGGATATGCGCGGTCAGTGCGACTACCGGCGTGCGTATTCGTTGATTACCGACTTCCCAAGCGCGCAGCTGTTGGGTGGCGGAAAACCCGTCAAGGATCGGCATCTCGCAGTCCATCAACACCAGGTCATAGTGTTGGGCTTTCATCGCGATCAGTGCTTCTTCGCCGTTGCTGGCGGTGTCCGGTTGGAGGTTGAGCTTGCCGAGCATGCCGCGAATCACTTTGGTCGAGATGCTGTTGTCTTCGGCAACGAGGATGCGGAAATCGCTCGGGACGCTGATGGGCTTGCTGGCAGCGGACGGCAAACTGAGCGGGGACGTGCCCTTATTGCGCTGGTTGAGTTCGTCGGCCAGGGTCGTCTTGAGCGTATAGCCCGCTACCGGTTTGGCCAGGATGCGTTTGATGCCGGCGTTGCGTGCGATGATTTTGCTCGGCGCGTTACTGATGCCAGTGAGCATGATCAACAGGATGTCGTGGTTCAGGCTTGGGTCTTCCTTGATCTTGGCTGCCAGTTGCATCCCGGTCATGCCGGGCATGTTCTGGTCGAGCAGGACAGCGTCGAAATAATCACGCAGATGCGCCTTGGTCCGCAGCAGTGCCAGCGCTTCCTTGCCCGACGGCACGGCACTGACATTCAAGCCCCAGGCGCTGCATTGCTGCACCAGGACTTTGCGGCAGGTGTCATTGTCGTCTACCACCAACACACGGGCGCCCTTGAGCGAACTATCGAGGTCTGTGGTGGGTTGTTCCAGTCGATCCGGGTCCAGCGGCAACGTGAGCCAGAGCGTACTGCCCTGATTGGTGCCGCTCTGGATGCCGAATTCACCGTGCATCAGCATGATCAATTGCCGGGCAATCGCCAGCCCCAGGTTGCCGCCGAGCTTGGTGCTGGAGAGGAAATTCTTGCTGTGCAATTCGGTGTGCAGCAGCGCGTCGCGCTCCTTGGCCGCCAAGGGCTCGCCGCTGTCTTGCACGGCAATCCGCAGGCGCGGTTTGCCGCTGCGCGAATCCAGTGCAACCACCAGCAGAACCTCGCCCTGGTCGGTTTTCTTCAGGGCATTTTCCAGCAGGCTGAGTAACGTTTGGCGGAGGCGCGTAGGGTCGCCGCTGATCACGCGCGGGACCTGTGGTTGAATAAAACTGATCAGTTCGACGTTCTGCTGTTCGGCTTTGGCCCGGAAGATATTCAGGCAGTCCTCGAGCAGTGCGTTGAGGTCGAACTGCACATCATCGAGCTCGATTTGTCCGGACTCGAGCTTGGTGATGTCGAGAATCTCGTTGATCAGCGTCAGCAGCTCATTCCCGGCGCTGTGGATGGTCTGTACGTAATCACGCTGCTTGACTGAAAGCGGCGTGCCCAGCAGCAGCTCGGTCATGCCCAGCACGCCATTCATCGGGGTGCGGATTTCGTGGCTGAGCTTCGCCAGAAACTCGGCCTTGGCATTGATTTCGGCGGTGCTGGCGGCCAGATCGCGGCTGGCGCTGAAGTTATCTTCGGTGATGCTGCGATGACGCTCGCTGAGGGCAATACTCATCAGCAGCCCCGCGATACAGAACACACCCAGCAGGGTAATGATCAGCCATTGCGGGGCGATCAGAGTCAGACGGAGCAAGGCTGGCAGAATCACCAGGCAACCCAGATTGAACACGACCATCGCCAGGACAAATAGCCGGGCAGGGCTGTAACCCTTGTGCCAGTGGCAGGAGGCAACAAACAGGATGCTCAGGCTCGCCAGCGCCACCACGCCAAAGGTGATGATATTCAGGGGCAGGGCATCGACGAACAATACCAATAGGCCACACAGCCCGATGACCAGCATGTCGGCCAGCAAAAAACGGTTCAGGCGTCTGGACCGCCGAGGCGCGAAAAATCGATAAGCGAACATCAGGCCGCTCAGAGCCGCAAGGATCAATGCCAGGTATGCACCGGGTGTCTGCGCCAGGTGCCTGTTGGGCAGCCAGGGTGCCAGCAGATTCAGGAGCAGCAGCGCACTCAAGGCCAGCATCGCCTCACAGGCCCCCAGCCACAGGCTACTTTGTGCGCGAGTGTGGGCGAAGCGCGTGATGTTTTGCAGGACCAACATTGCCAGGCAGCCGAGGAACAGGCCAAGCAACAACGGCTGCCGCTCGTCTGCCGCGCTGGCTATCGCCGATTGCAGGGTGATGTTGGGGCGCAATTTCTGTTCTGACACCGAGCGCAGGTAGATGTCCAGTGGGACATTGCTTTGTGGCAGTGGCAGGAGGAAGTCGGTGGAGGGTGGCAATTTGTTATCGCGCGGTATGTTATTACCGGCACGTGAGTGGCTGATCAGTGTGTTGCCGTCAAGCACGTACAGGTCCAGGCTAGCCAGGTCGGGCGCGAAGATGCGCAGCAGTTGTTCGTGATCGTCGGGTTGCAGGCGATAGTGCAGCCAGACTGCGCTGTTGCGGTCACCTGCGCTGACTTGATCGAGCTCGATTGGACTGAATTGATTCGAGTAGCGCGCCGAATGGACATCGCTTAATTGCAGGTCGGCCTTTTCATCAAGCAATGTAGACCAGCCACCGCCTTGCTCGGCGTAAGCCGGGGGCATGCAGAGCAGGGTCAGCAGACTGACAGTGAAACCTATGGCGATCCTGAGCCAGCGCACGGCGAAATCCCTTCGTAGGTGAATGCCAGATAACTATGCGCGGGGCTGGAATAAACAGGCAAGCACCTGCTGATAGGTGCCTGCCTGGCTGGCCGTCTAGCCTTATTCCAGGTCTTCACCACGCTCGCGAGCAATGGCACGGTAGCCAATGTCGTTGCGATAGAAACAACCTTCCCAATCAATTTCAGCCGCCAGTCGGTAAGCGTGCTCCTGGGCGCTCGCTACGCTTTCACCTAGCGCGGTGGCACACAGGACACGCCCGCCGGACGTCACGACTTGACCATCCTTCAATGCTGTACCTGCGTGGAATACTTTGCCAGGCAAACCCGCTGCAGCGTCCAGACCTTTTATCACGGCATCTTTGGCGTAATCGCCTGGGTATCCGCCGGCGGCCAGCACGACGCCCAGACTCGGACGCGGGTCCCACTGAGCTTCAACTTTGTCCAGCGCTTGCGCCAGAGCGGCCTCGATCAGTAGCACCAGGCTCGATTGCAGGCGCAACATCACCGGTTGGGTTTCCGGATCGCCAAAGCGGCAATTGAATTCGATGACCTTCGGATTGCCTGCTTTGTCGATCATCAGCCCAGCATAGAGGAAACCGGTGTAAACGTTGCCTTCCTCAGCCATGCCCCGGACAGTCGGCCATATGACCAGGTCCATGACACGTTGGTGGACCTGTGCAGTCACCACCGGGGCCGGGGAGTAAGCACCCATGCCGCCGGTATTCGGGCCGCTGTCGCCGTCGCCGACGCGCTTGTGATCCTGACTGGTGGCCATTGGCAATACGTTCTTGCCGTCGACCATCACAATAAAGCTGGCCTCTTCGCCATCGAGGAACTCTTCGATAACTACCCGCGAACCGGCTTCGCCAAACGCGTTGCCAGCGAGCATGTCGCGCACAGCGTCTTCGGCTTCAGTCAGCGTCATGGCAACAATGACGCCTTTGCCTGCCGCCAGGCCGTCTGCCTTGATCACGATCGGTGCGCCGGTTTTTTGCAGATAAGCCAACGCAGGCTCGACCTCGGTGAAGGTCTCATAATCCGCTGTCGGGATCTTGTGGCGGGCGAGGAAATCTTTGGTGAAGGCTTTCGAACCTTCCAGCTGCGCGGCACCTGCGGTCGGACCGAAGCAGTCCAGGCCACGGGCACGGAACAGATCTACGACGCCCGCGACCAGTGGCACTTCCGGGCCAACGATGGTCAGGGACACGTTCTTTTGTGCAAAATCTGCAAGCTGCTCAAGGGCCAGCACGTCGATGGCGACGTTTTCGCACTTGGCTTCAGTCGCGGTCCCGGCATTGCCCGGTGCCACGAAAACTTTCACGACACGCGGGTCCTGTGCGACTTTCCACGCCAGGGCGTGTTCACGGCCACCGCTGCCAATGATCAAAACATTCATTTCAAAAACCTCGATGACGCTGAATTCTGTTTTAGAACCTAAAGCGCTTTTCGCCGTAGGAGGTCGCACTGAAGCACATACCTGCTTCAGTGCGGCCGCTGCCAAGTTAGTGGCGGAAATGGCGCATGCCGGTGAACACCATCGCAATCCCGGCTTCATCGGCTGCGGCGATCACTTCGTTGTCGCGCATCGAGCCACCTGGCTGGATGACGGCAGTGATCCCAGCCTTGGCTGCGTTGTCGATGCCGTCACGGAACGGGAAAAACGCATCCGATGCCATGACCGCGCCCTGTACTTGCAGGCCAGCGTGTTCAGCTTTGATCGCGGCGATGCGTGCAGAGTTTACGCGGCTCATCTGGCCAGCGCCGACGCCGATGGTCTGACGATTCTTGGCGTAGACGATGGCGTTGGACTTCACGTATTTGGCGACTTTCCAGGCGAAGATCAGGTCGTGGATTTCCTGTTCGGTCGGCGCGCGCTGGGTCACGACTTTCAGGTCGTCGCTGCCGATCATGCCGATGTCGCGGCTCTGCACCAGCAACCCGCCATTGACGCGTTTGAAGTCCCAGGCGGGCATGCGCTCGGCAGCCCATTGCCCGGTAGTCAGCAGGCGAACGTTGGCCTTGGTGGCAATAATGGCTTTTGCTTCGGCCGTTACGCTTGGCGCGATGATCACTTCGACGAACTGACGATCGACAATGGCCTTGGCCGTTTCAGCATCCAGCTCGCGGTTGAAGGCGATGATGCCGCCGAAAGCCGATTCGGTGTCGGTGGCATAGGCCAGTTCATACGCCTGGCGAATGCCGCCTTCGTCGTCCGGGCTGACCGCGACGCCGCACGGGTTGGCGTGTTTGACGATGACACAGGCAGGCTTGACGAAGCTTTTCACGCATTCCAGCGCGGCATCGGTGTCGGCCACGTTGTTGAAGGACAGTTCCTTGCCTTGCAACTGGGTCGCCGTGGCGATGCTTACTTCGGCAGGGTGGGCTTCCACGTAGAACGCCGCGCTCTGATGCGGGTTCTCGCCATAGCGCATTTCTTGAGCCTTGATGAACTGGCTGTTGAACGTACGCGGGAAGGCGCTACGGCCTTCAGTGCTGAGGGTTTCGGCGCTCTGGTCGATGCTGCCCAGGTAGTTGGCGATCATGCCGTCGTAGGCGGCAGTATGCTCGAATGCCTTGAGCATCAGATCGAAACGCTGGGCGTACGTCAGGCCACCGGCCTTGAGGCTTTCCAGTACGTGGCTGTAGTCGCTGGCGTTGACCACGATGGCCACGTCTTTGTGGTTTTTGGCTGCCGAGCGAACCATGGTCGGGCCGCCGATATCGATGTTCTCGATAGCGGTCGGCAGGTCACAACCTGGCTTGGCGATGGTCGCTTCGAACGGGTAAAGGTTGACCGCAACCAGATCGATCGGCTTGATCCCGTGCTCGCTCATGATGGCGTCGTCGATACCGCGACGGCCAAGGATGCCGCCGTGGATTTTCGGGTGCAGGGTCTTGACCCGGCCATCCATCATTTCTGCGAAGCCGGTGTAATCAGCGACTTCTACCGCAGCAATACCATTGTCCTTGAGCAGCTTGAAGGTGCCGCCGGTGGAGAGGATCTCGACGCCCAGAGCGGTAAGCCCGCGCGCGAATTCGAGAATCCCGGTCTTGTCGGAGACGCTGATCAACGCGCGGCGGATTGGCAGGCGGGTAGTCTGGTCGGTCATTTCAATTCCCATCTAAAGCAAAGGAGTCAGCAAAAAAAGGCGACCCAATGAGGTGGGTCGCCTCTTCTGTTTTAAATGCTTACAGCAGATCGTACTGCTTGAGTTTCTTGCGCAGGGTGCCGCGATTGAGGCCCAGTAATTCGGACGCTTTGGTCTGGTTACCCTTGACGTAGTTCATCACGCATTCGAGCAATGGCGCCTCGACTTCCGACAGCACGAGGTTGTACACATCCGTGACGGCAGCGCCTTCCAGGTGGGCGAAATAATTGTGCAGCGCTTTCTCGACACTCCCGCGCAGGGTTTGACCCTCTTCGCTCGGGGTGTTGAGGTGCTGTTTCAAATTGACGTTGTCGCTCACGGGTGTTGTTCCACTCACTAAAGTCTCGGTCATCATCGTCATGCGGCCACCTCTTCTTCGTCCCTTGTTTCCGGGCTCTTGTAACGCTCGCTGAAAAAGTCGCGAACGTTGGCGCACTGTGCTTCCGTATCTTCCAAACGATTGAAGTGGGCGCGAAACTCCCTGGCGCCCGGCAAGGTTGCGAGATACCAGCCGACATGCTTGCGCGCAATACGCACGCCCAGCACATCGCCATAGAAAGTGTGCAGCGCCGCCAGATGCTCAAGCAGGATGCGTTCCACCTCACTCAACTGCAGCGCCGGTAATGTCTCGCCGGTGCGCAGGTAGTGTTCTATCTCGCGAAAAATCCATGGGCGCCCTTGGGCGGCCCGACCAATCAACAACCCGTCTGCACCGGTCGCCTGTAGCACGTACCGGGCTTTTGCCGGTGAATCGATATCGCCATTGGCGAAGACCGGGATCGACACTGCCTGTTTGATTTCGGCAATGGTGTCGTATTCGGCTTCGCCGGTGTACAGGTCTGCCCGGGTGCGGCCATGTACCGCCAGCGCCATTATTCCCGCCTGCTCGGCGATTTTCGCCACGGTCAGACCATTTTTGTTCGCCCGGTCCCAGCCGGTACGAATCTTCAAGGTGACCGGTACATCGACTGCAGCCACTACGGCCTGCAGGATCTCGCTCACTAGGTGTTCGTCTTTCAATAACGCAGAGCCGGCAGCCTTGTTGCAGACTTTTTTTGCCGGACAACCCATGTTGATATCAATAATCTGTGCGCCCATTTCGACATTGGCGCGTGCTGCATCCGCCAGCATCTGCGGGTCACCGCCGGCGATCTGTACCGAGCGTGGCTCGGGATCACCTTCGTGGATCATGCGCAGGCGCGATTTGCGACTGTTCCACAGGCTCATGTCACTGGTGACCATTTCCGAAACCACCAGCCCCGCACCGAGTTGACGGCAGAGCTGACGAAAAGGCTGGTCCGTGACCCCGGCCATCGGGGCGAGAATCAAGCCGTTTTGCAATGTATAGGGGCCGATACGTACCGCCGACATAGGTGTGCCTGTTGTGGGGCCGAATCAATGCATGTCATGTGGAAACGACTGCGGGCCTGGCACGCAACGGTTCCACACGGGCCTGCTCGGGTTCTGTCCGTTAAGTGCTTGCGCGACTTTTCAGACCGAACTCAGAGTGTGAAAAAGGGTTGGCATGATACCCGCTCTCGATGACTGGATAAAGGCTGAATTGGATAAAATCTGAACAGTTATTTTCTTGTCGTTGACGGTTCGGTTTTCTGCCACGACGTCATAAAAACGCCGTCAATCCCGGAAGGGTGAGCGCTTCATGCTCAAGCTTGAGGCTATCAGCCTTTTTTACCGGAGCGCTGCTGGCAGGCTGGGCTCTCCGGTCCGCGCGCGCTCACTCGGGTGAGCGGAAGCTCAAGCTGTAATTCACGGCTTTGGTCCCTGGATCGAGGATGTCCAGTGCGATATGAATCGGCGTTTGCGGTGGCATTTCAGCTTTACCGGCCATCTCGCCGCTCAGGTATTCGCTGGGTTTGAATCGACGACTGGCGATCAACTGGCCATTGGGATCGGCGAATCGCAACTCCAGCAGCGGAAACGGCTGAGAAAAGGACGCCCGGTTATAGATGATTGCGTCAACCACCAGTGCGCCCTTGAACTCGGGATGGCTGCGCACCACCAGATTGCTGCTCTTGAGCAGCTTGATATCAACTTTTGACGGTACGGTGCAACCGATCTGCGGACAGATCTGCTGGAACCATGGGCGGTATTGATCCTGGCGCGCCAGCTCGTCGAAGTGATACCAGATGTATTGACCGGCCAATGCGACGCTCGCAAGCACAATCAGCAATCCCCAGAAAAAGCGTCGGCCCCAGCGCGGCTTGGGTTTCTGCCAGTCGAGTTGCAGTGGGTCGTCGGTCAGATCGAGGAGTGGCTTGTCTCGCGTCCCTTCATCGTACAAACCGGGTTCACTGCGACCGAGTTTGAGTCTTGGCTCCTGACGCTCATGCGATTCGTCGAGGGTGTCCGGTTCGTCGCCGTCGATGGCCGACCAACTTCCGGGGTTTTCTTTGGGCGGAGGAGGGCTCTGGCTTTCGCTCAGGCGTGGTCCCTGCGCCTCGGGTTCGTCGTCCAGTGCTGCGCTGTCGAGTGACAACGAAGGCTCGGTACGATGGTGTGAAGTCGGTTCGGACGCTTCGTTCGTTTTGGGCGCGGCGCTGGCTTCAACGTGGAGGTGTTCTGGTGCATCGTCGTTGAGCAGGCTGTCGACCCACTGCTCGTTTTCTATATTGGCGCTGTCGCGACGTGCGCTCAGTGCCGAGTCGTCATGCCTGGAGTGGCCTTCGCGCCCGAACGTTTCAGGCAGCTGGATTTCCCGTTGCTCAAGCCTGGCGAGCTCTTCGTCCAAGTCGAGGTCGTCCAGATCAACGCTGTCGAGCTCAATTGCGCTGGCCTTCCACTGAGGGGCAGGCTTGACTGGTTCTTCAGTCGGTACGACCACAGGCTCGGGCGGGATGATGGGAGCGGCGGGAAGAGGCGCTTGCGTTTCTGCGGGCGACTTGCCTGACCGTTGTTCGAGCAGTTGTTTTGCCGCATTGAAGACCTGCAGGCAGGAGCCGCACCGGACCACGCCCCGGGCCACGCTCAATTGGG
The DNA here is from genome assembly GCF_052976945.1 of Pseudomonas sp. GG8. Taxonomy (NCBI): domain Bacteria; kingdom Pseudomonadati; phylum Pseudomonadota; class Gammaproteobacteria; order Pseudomonadales; family Pseudomonadaceae; genus Pseudomonas; species Pseudomonas sp. GG8. The sequence continues at coordinate 4,479,863 of NZ_JBRIIP010000001.1, read as the reverse complement.
CGTGGCTGACGCGGAAACTGGTCTGGCAGTGCGGACACTGAGTAACGAAACTGTCGGTCATGCGGCTATCCGGTTTAGGCAGGCGCTCATCTTAGTCCATGGTTTCAAATAGCGGTTAACGGCGACGACCTGTGATACGGACCCAGCCATCACGATTGGCGATGGGGTCCAGGTCGAACGTGTCGGCGTAAGCCGCGGCCACTTCTTCGCCTTGCTCAGCGAGGATGCCCGATAACGCCAGGCGACCACCGGTTTTGACCAGACTTGCCAGGGTTGGTGCCAACGACACCAACGGGCCGGCCAGGATATTGGCGACCAACACGTCGGCTTTTTCTTGCGGCAGGTCTTCCGGCAGGTACAGGGTGAAACGCTCGGGGGCGATAGCGTTGCGGTCTGCGTTGTCGCGCGAGGCATCCAGCGCCTGGTAGTCAATGTCGGTGCCGACGGCTTGTTTGGCGCCCAGCAACAACGCCGCAATCGCCAGAATCCCCGAGCCGCAGCCGAAGTCCAGCACGCTGCAGTCTTTCAGGTCCTGACCGTCGAGCCATTCCAGGCACAGCGCGGTAGTGGGGTGCGTGCCGGTGCCGAAGGCCAGGCCCGGATCGAGCAGCAGGTTGACCGCATCCGGCTCGGGTGCCGCGTGCCAGCTCGGGACGATCCACAGGCGCTGACCAAAACGCATGGGATGGAAGTTGTCCATCCAGCTGCGTTCCCAGTCCTGGTCTTCGATGACTTCGCTCATGTGTTCCGGCAATTCTGCACCGGTGAGCAATTGCAGGTGGGCCAGCACCTGATCGGCATCGGTGTCGGCTTCGAACAGCGCCAGCAAGTGGGTATGCGACCACAGCGGCGTAGTGTTGAGTTCCGGCTCGAAAATCGGCTGATCTTCGGCGTCCATGAAGGTTACGGACACGGCGCCTACTTCAAGAAAAGCGTCTTCGTAGGTTTCGGCTTGTTCTGGGCTGATGGCGAGACGGACTTGCAGCCAAGGCATGGCGGGCACCTTTGAAAAATGACGATGTGCAGCCAGCGGCTGCGAGAAGCGCGCAAGTTTACTTGAGCGCGAAGGGGAAGGGCAAAAAACAACAAAGCCGCGGCTAGGCGGCTTTGAGGGGAAGAGCCCAAGACAGGCTCTTTCTGACATGACAGATCAGATAGGGCTGGGCGACACAATGATTTTGACGTTGTGTTCCTTGTTGTTGACCAGTTCCTCAAACCCGAGACTGACAATGTCCTCCAGGCCAATCCGTCCGGTGACCAGCGGCGTGATGTCCAGGCTGCCGTCGGCGATAAGGGCGATCACATCGGCGAACTCGCCGTTGTAGGCCAAAGAGCCCATGACCTGTTTTTCGGTGGACACCAAGTCGAAGAAATTGAATTGGCTGGGCTCCTCGAAAATACCCACCAGCACGCATTTGCCGGCTTTGCGGATCACATCGATGGCGAGCTTGGCCGTGTGTTTATTGCCGATGCATTCGAAGCTCACATCGGCGCCCAAGCCATGGGTGACCGCGCGAATTTCGGCAAGCGCGTCGCACTCGGAAGGATCGAAGACCCGGTTGGCGCCGACTTCGAGTGCCTTGGCCTTGCGCGCCGACGACATTTCCAGGGCAATAACCTGTGCGGCACCGGCCGCTTTGGCGCACATGATGGTGCACAGGCCGATGGTGCCAGCGCCCACGACCACCACGGTTTGCCCGTGCAGGCTGCCTGCCTTCTTGACCGCGTGCATGCCCACCGCCAGTGGCTCGATCAGCGCTCCGGCCTCTTTGGGGAAGCCTGCCGGTAATTTGTACAGGAGGTTGGCAGGCACATTGACCCATTCGGCGAAGGCGCCGTTGTTCATCAGACCGGTAAACGCCAGTCGTTCACAGATGTTGTAGAGACCATGAGTGCAGTAATAACAGGTGCCGCAATGCTGGCAGGCGTCAGCGGTGATCAGGTCGCCCACGGCAAAACCCTGGACGTTAGCGCCGAGCTTGGTGATTTCGCCGCAGAACTCATGGCCCAGAATGCATTGGCCCTGAATGCCGGTCATCGGGTGCGGAGCGTCTACCGGAATGAACACTGGTCCGGCGACGTATTCATGCAGGTCCGAACCGCAGATGCCACACCAGTCCACGCGAATCTGTACCCAGTCGGCAGGCGGGTCGGAGGGCAGCGGCACGTCTTCTACGCGGATATCGTGGCGTCCATGCCAGACCGCTGCGCGCATGCTGGCGGTGCTTTTCAATGCAGTGCTCATCGTGTGTTATCTCCTCACAACAGTGTGGAAGCTCCAGCGAGCGTCGGGCAGGCCAGAGCCACTGATTTATTGGCCCTGCAGGAAGCCGAGAATCAGGCGGTTGACCTGCTCCGCCGCTTCCATCTGCACCATGTGGCCTTGACCCGCCAACACCTCGACCTGTGCACTGAGCCCTTGAGCATGAGCGGCAGGGATGATGGCGTCGTTGGCGCCCCAAATCACCAGGCTCGGCTGCTGCGCGACGACTGACCGCAGGTCGCTGTGCTGCTGTCCGCCAGCAAACAATTGGGTGGTCAGCAGGCGCAGGGCTGCGTCGACCCCTTCCAGGCGTTTGAACTTGAGCATGTCTTCAAGCATTTGCCGATTCACCAGCGCCGGGTCGGAAAACAGCTGCACCAGTTGTGGCTTCAAGGCGTTGCGGTTGGCGGCGTCGATAAAGCCCTGCAAATACTCGCCATTGATCTGCGAGCCCAAGCCAGCGCTGGCGATTAAGGTCAGTGAGCGGACTCGATTCGGTGCAAGGCGGGCGGCGTTGAGTGCGACGGCGCCACCCATCGAATGGCCGGCCAAGTGTGCGGACTCTATGTCCAGATGATCGAGCAAGCTCAGGACGGTCTGGCTCAGTTCATCCAAGTCGCCGCGTTGCAGGGTTTTGCCCGACTCGCCATGCCCCGGCAGATCGAGTGCGATAACGCGGCGCCCGGCAGCCAGTGCGTCGTGGTTGAACAGCCAGTTGTTTAAATCTCCGCCGAAACCGTGAATCAACACCAGCGGACTGGTGCCTTCGCCACGGTCGAAGAAGCGTAGCGTGCGGCCCTCGAGCTGGATTTTCTGCGGCGCTGGACCGCTGTCTTCTGCAGCATCGCCACCGGGCACGAACTCGGCCTGGAAGCGTTCGATCACCGCGTCGACCTCTGCATCACTGGCATCCCCCTCGACAACGATGGCGAGCAGGGCGCCCACGGACAGGGTTTCATCCTGTTGCGCTATCCGGCGCCGCAACACGCCAGAAAAAGGGGTTTCGACGCTGCTGGAAATTTTGTCGGTTTCGACATCGAGCACCTGATCGCCTTTCTCTATGCGCTCGCCTTCCTCCTTGAGCCACGTGTCGACGCGCCCTTCGGTCATCGACAGGCCCCATTTAGGCATGGTTAGCGTATGAATCTGGCTCATGCAACCTTCCTCCCTTCGCAAATTTTATGCACGGCCGCCTCGATTTTCGCCGCGGTAGGGATGTACAGGTCCTCCAGCGCGTCGGAGAAAGGCACAGGGGTGTGCGGCGCGGTGACCATTTCAATCGGTGCTTTGAGGGCGAAAAACGCTTTCTGAGCGACCAGTGCCGAGATGTCGGTGGCCATCGAACAGCGTGGGTTGGCTTCGTCGATCACCACCAGACGCCCGGTTTTTTCTACACTTTCGAGGATGCTGTCTAGGTCCAGCGGGCTGGTGGTACGCAAGTCCAGAACTTCACAGGCAATGCCCTGGCGTGCGAGGTTGTTTGCTGCCTCCAGCGCCAAATGGACCATGCGACCGTAGGTCACGAGGGTTACGTCATCGCCCTCGCGCAAGAAATTGGCTTCGCCAAACGGCACGGTATACAGCTCTTCCGGGACTTCACCCTGCATGCTGTAAAGCATTTTGTGCTCGCAGAAAATCACCGGGTCGTTGTCGCGAATGGCCTGGATCAGCAAGCCCTTGGCGTCATAGGGCGAGGACGGGCACACCACTTTCAGGCCGGGGATGTGGGTCCACAGGGAGGTGAGCATTTGCGAGTGCTGGGCGGCGGCCCTCAAGCCGGCGCCATACATGGTGCGGATCACCACCGGGGTGACGGCCTTACCACCGAACATGTAGCGAAATTTAGCCGCCTGGTTGAGGATCTGATCCAGACAGCAGCCCGCGAAATCAACGAACATCAGTTCGCACACGGGGCGAACCCCTTGAGTGGCGGCGCCTATGGCGGCACCGACATACCCCAGTTCGGATAGCGGCGTATCCAGAACCCGCCCAGGAAACTGGTGATAGAGACCCTTGGTGACGCCGAGCACGCCGCCCCAGGCATCCTGCTCGCCGGGTGCGCCTGCGCCGCCAGCGACGTCTTCACCCATGATGAATACGGTGGGGTCGCGGCGCATTTCCTGGGCAAGCGCTTCGTTGATCGCCTGCTGATAGCTTATTTTTCTCGCCATGATAATTCTCCTGTTGTTCTTGTTTTGAGGTCGGCTCAGGGATAGGACACGTACACGTCGGTCAGCAGGTCGCTTGCCTGGGGTTTAGGGTCGGATTTGGCCCGGCGTACGGCGTCTTCGATCAGGTGCTCGACGTCTAGATCGATCTGGTCTAGTTGAGCGACTTTCAGCAGCCCGGCATTCAGGCTGCGTTCGCGGAACTGCATGAGACAGTCACGGGTGTCGCGAAAGTTCTTGATCTCGTCGGGCGCGCGGTAGGTTTGTGCATCACCTTCGAAGTGGCCGTAGTAGCGGGTGAGTTTCATCTCGATCAGCGACGGCCCTTCGCCGGCTCGGGCGCGAGCGACAGCGGCACCCGCAGCTTCGTGGACCGCGAAGAAGTCGAAGCCGTCTACCGTCACGCCGGGCATGCCGAAACCGGCTGCGCGGTCGGCGATATGGTCACTGGCGACCGACCACACAGACGCCGTGGCCTCGGCGTAACCGTTGTTTTCGGCGATGAACAGGCAGGGCAGGTTCCAGATCGACGCGAGGTTCATGGCTTCGAAAACCGCCCCCTCGTTTGAACCGCCATCGCCAAAGAAGGCCACCGCAACACCCTGCGTGCCTTTGAGCTTGGCGGCCAGGGCGGCACCGGCAGCCAAGGGTGCGCCGGCGCCGACGATGCCGTTGGCGCCGAGCATGCCTTTCTCCAGGTCGGCGATGTGCATCGAACCGCCCTTGCCGCCGCAGACCCCGGTTTTCTTGCCGTAGATCTCGGCCATCATGCCGTACACATCGACCCCCTTGGCGATGCAATGGCCATGGCCGCGGTGGGTGGAAGCAATGCAGTCATCGTCGGTAAGGTGGGCCATGACGCCAGCGGCCGAGGCTTCTTCGCCGGCATACAGGTGGACGAAGCCAGGGATCTCGCCAGTGGCGAATTCGACGTGCAGGCGCTCTTCGAAGACGCGGATCGTGCGCATCACTTTGTAGGCGTGCAACAGTTGCTCATGGGACAGGTGAGTGGACATCTTGTTGTTCTCCTGGGTTGTCTCAACACGGAAGGTTTGCGGGGTGTTGCGGGTGCTCGCGACCTATCGCCAGCAGGCGATGGAGCGCGGCGTAGGCCAAAACGGCTTCGACATCAATGCTGATCGGGCCGTAAGGGTCGAGGGTGACGGTGGGGTGGTCGTTGGCGCTGAACTCGATTTCACGCTCGCCGTCCAGGGCCAGGGTGCCATTGAGCAGACTCGGCGAATAAGCCACCCCAGGTTGCATCGAGCCGCAGGCACTGACGGCGCAGCCCTGGAGCAAACCTGGCGCCAGCGGCACCAGAACGGCATCGTCGGCGTTGGGGTTCAGGCGGACCCAGGCGCCCAGCGGTGATTGGCGCGAAACTGGACACCACAGCCCGCAGAGTGCCGAAAGGCCAATGGCATGGGGCTCGGCAAACGTCACGAAAACTTCCGCCAGGTCTTCGGCGCGGCAGATCGCACGGGCTCCGATGAAAGGTTGCGACGAGACGGCGACATCGACCAGCGCCCATTCACAAATGCCCCGGGCGTGCTCGCGAACCAGCAAACGCTTGTTGCGCCGCAGGCCAACCCCGGAAGGAATACGTCCGCTTGCGCAGAGCCCACCGGCCAGCCCGGCACTGGTGGCTTCACGCAGTTCAGGGAAGGCGTTGTTAGTCCCGGTCGAGAGTGTCAGCAGGGGAATGTCACCGACTTCGGCGGCAACCGCCTTGTGCGTCCCGTCGCCGCCCAACACTGCGATCAGTGCGACCCCTTGTTCGGCCATCATTCGTGCGGCCAGACGTGTGTCTTCGACGGTCTGGCGCAAGGGCATGTCGAGAAAGGTCAGGCGTGGCCAGTGGCTTTCACGAGCGTTACGTCCCTGGCTGGCTTTGAGCACAGCGGCGGCGATGCCTGTCATGTCGGGCGCCAGCAAGACGTGCTGGATGCCGGTGGCGCCGAAAGCGCCGAGCAGACGCTGGACCACGGAGGCCTTCTCGGTACTCGAATAAACGCCAGCATTGGCCGTCAGGCGGCGCACATCGCGACCCGACGCCGGGTTGGCGATGATCCCCACGGTCAGCGCGGGTTCAGTCATGGCACACCTCTGATTATTGTTTGTCTGTGTCAGAGCAAGGCCGGTGCCAACCCGGTTGATATGGCCGCAGAGGGCCGGTGCAGAGCGCTTCGTGCAACAGCGTCGAGTGCCTGGCGGAGGGGCTGGGCGAGACGCGTGGTTGCAGATGACCGGGGGTTTGAGCGAGACGCTGAGACGCTCCGTCTCAACGACGGCTCGCTCGCAGGAAGGGTTGTCGTGGGTAGGCAAACGGCGCTTAATAACGCGCATAACAACAATACGCCCAGAGGTGGACAGGCCATGTTTGCCGCACACTCCAAAGCTCATGTGGACTGCGTCAGCCGCGTGCTGAGGCATGCCGGTCGCCTGCCACAAGCCCCCGTCCCGGACTTGATTCTCGATTCCTGGCGACGCTCGATGGACCAATACCATTTGGACCCTGCCTCGCAGCAAGGTCCGCGCATCCTTTCTCACACTGTCCTCAAGGAATGCCGCGAGCGTGCTGACCTGTTCCTGCGAATTGCCGGCGAGGAAGTCGCGAGGCTACACGGACGGGTTCGCGAAGCCGATTATTGTGTGCTGCTGACCGACGCGCAGGGCCAGACCATCGACTATCGGGTCGAGTCGGGCATCCGCAACGATTGCCGCAAGGCCGGTTTATACCTGGGAACCTGCTGGTCGGAAGGCGAGGAAGGGACCTGCGGGGTTGCCGCCGTGCTCACGGGCAAGGCGCCGGTGACGGTTCATAAACGTGATCACTTTCGGGCGGCCTTCATCGGGTTGACCTGTTCTGCGGCGCCGGTGTTCGATCCCCAAGGTGAGCTGCTCGGCGTGCTGGACGTTTCGGCGCTGCAATCGCCGGATGATCGGCGCAGTCAGCATTTGATCCGGCAGATGGTCGTGCAGAGTGCCCGCGTTATAGAAAACGCGTTCTTCATGCACAGCGCTCAGGGGCATTGGTTGTTACGTGCGCACAGCGCGCCGGGGTATGTCGACAGTCAGCCCGATTACCTGTTGGCGCTGGATAACGACGGCCGCTTGTTGGCCCTCAACAGCATGGCGCGACAGGCTTTGCGTCAGCGTTTTGGTCGCTTGCCAGAGCACATCAACGAGGTGTTCGGCCCTGATGCCTTGCAGGCGGTAACGGATGAAACGCCGCAACTGCTGCGCTGGGGAGGCGATGACGGCGAATTGCATGTGCGACTCAGCGCACCCCGCAGGCAGCACCCGATGCGAGCCGTGCCGACAGAGGAAAGCGCCGCCACCCAACTCGATCCGCGCATTGCCCAGAGCTTGCAGTTGGCGGTGCGGGTCAAGGATTGCAACTTGCCGGTCCTGATTCAGGGTGAGACCGGCTCAGGCAAAGAGGTGTTTGCCCGGCAGTTGCATGACATCAGCGCCAGGCGCAGCGGGCCGTTTGTCGCCCTCAACTGTGCGGCTATTCCGGAAAGCCTGATCGAGAGCGAGTTGTTCGGCTACGTCGCCGGTGCGTTCACGGGGGCGTCGAGCAAGGGCATGCGCGGGCTGTTGCAGCAGGCTGACGGTGGCACGTTGTTCCTTGATGAGATCGGCGACATGCCCTTGAGTTTGCAGACCCGTCTGCTGCGGGTCATGGCCGAAGGCGAGGTCGCCCCCTTGGGCGGTGCGCGGCGGCAAACGGTGGATATTCAAGTGATCTGTGCGACACACCGCAATCTTGCGGCGATGGTGGCGGACGGTAGTTTTCGTGAGGATTTATATTTTCGTCTCAGCGGTGCGCGATTCCAGTTGCCGCCTTTACGCGAGCGCAGCGACCGCCTGGTGTTGCTCAATCGACTGTTCGAAGAAGAAGCGCGTTTGTGCGGCGGGCGGGCGGGTTTGAGTGCGTCGGCACTGGAATGCCTGCTCAGCTACGCGTGGCCGGGCAATATCCGCCAATTGCGCTATGTCTTGCGTTACGCCTGTGCGGTGTCCGCAGGCATGACTGTCCAGTTGAGTGACCTGCCGGAAGATGTCCGTGGGGCACCTGGCACCGAGCGTTCGTTGACTCATTCGGTTGAAGAACGCGTCAGTCCGCAACGTCAGCTATTACTGGATGCGCTCATCCGTCATCGCTGGAAACCCGGTGATGCCGCCCGATCACTGGGGATATCGCGGGCGACGTTGTACCGGCGGGTGAACCTGCACGGTATCGAGATGCCGGGTAAAAGGCGCATTTAGGGCCAAAAAAAAGACCCTTGCCGCGAGGCGAGGGTCTTTTTCAGGTGCTGCGAGTGGCTCGAGTAACGGAGACCGTTATTCGTTAGCCAATTTGTGTTCCAGGTAGTGGATGTTGACTCCGCCTTTGCAGAAGCCTTCATCACGAACCAGGTCACGGTGCAGCGGGATGTTGGTTTTGATCCCGTCTACCACAATCTCGTCCAGCGCATTGCGCATGCGCGCCATGGCTTCGTCACGGGTTGCGCCCCACGTGATCAGCTTGCCGATCAACGAGTCGTAGTTCGGCGGTACTTTGTAGCCACTGTAAAGGTGGGAGTCGACCCGTACGCCATTACCGCCCGGCGCATGGAAATGCTTGACCAGTCCAGGGCTCGGAATGAACGTTTTCGGGTCTTCGGCATTGATCCGGCACTCCAGTGCATGCCCGCGAATGACTACGTCATCCTGGGTATACGAGAGTTTGTTGCCGGCGGCGATGCTGAGCATCTCCTTGACGATGTCGATGCCGGTGACCATTTCCGATACCGGATGCTCTACTTGAACCCGAGTGTTCATCTCGATGAAGTAGAAGTTGCCGTCCTCGTAAAGAAACTCGAACGTGCCGGCACCACGGTAACCGATGTCGATGCAGGCCTTGACGCAACGCGCTAGAACTTCCTGGCGAGCCTTTTCGTCGATGCCCGGTGCCGGTGCTTCTTCAAGCACCTTCTGGTGCCGACGTTGCAGCGAGCAATCACGGTCGCCCAAGTGGATCGCGTGACCCTGGCCATCGGACAGCACCTGAACTTCCACGTGACGTGGGTTGGTCAGGAACTTTTCCAGATAGACCATCGGGTTGCTGAACCAGGCTGCCGCTTCGGCACGGGTCTGCTTCGCCGCTTCGATCAGGTCTTCTTCGCGGTGCACTTCGCGCATACCACGACCACCACCGCCGCCAGCGGCTTTGATGATCACGGGGTAACCGACTTCGCGACCGATGCGCAGCGCGGTTTCTTCGTCTTCGGGCAGTGGGCCGTCAGAACCTGGAACCGTTGGCACGCCAGCACGCTTCATGGCGTCCTTGGCAGAAACCTTGTCGCCCATCAGGCGGATGGTTTCGGCGGTAGGACCAATAAAGGCGAAACCGGATTTCTCCACCTGTTCGGCGAAGTCGGCGTTTTCCGCAAGGAAGCCGTAACCCGGGTGAATCGCCGTGGCGCCTGTCAGTTCGGCAGCCGAGATGATGGCTGGAACGTTCAGATACGACAGGTTGGCAGGTCCAGGACCAATGCAGACGGTTTCGTCTGCCAGGCCCAGGTGCATCAACTCGCGGTCTGCCGTTGAGTGTACGGCGACGGTCTTGATGCCCAGTTCTTTACAGGCACGCAAGATGCGCAGGGCGATTTCGCCGCGGTTGGCGATCAGAACTTTTTCCAACATCGCAGGCTCTCCGTGGTTCAAACGATGGTGAACAGCGGCTGGTCGTACTCAACCGGCTGACCGTTTTCTACCAGGATGGATTCGATCACACCGCTGGTTTCAGCTTCGATGTGGTTCATCATTTTCATCGCTTCAACGATGCAAATGATGTCGCCCTTCTTCACGGTCTGGCCGATTTCGACAAAAGCTGGCGAAGTCGGAGCAGGCGTGCGGTAGAACGTACCGACCATCGGCGAACGAGCGATCGTGCCGTTGAGTTTTGGTGCGGCAGGTGCTTCTGCAACAACGGCAACGGGCGCGGCAGCAACAGGTGCAACCGGCGCAGCCATTGGAGCAGGTGCGTAGTACTGCTGAGCAGGGGTTTTGCTGTGACGGCTGATGCGTACGGACTCTTCACCTTCACGGATCTCGAGCTCGTCGATGCCGGATTCTTCCAGCAGTTCGATCAGTTTCTTAACTTTACGGATATCCATTAATCATCAACTCCCAAGGGTCGGTCAGGGGCGTATAGCTTGTTGTTCAAGCTGTTCCAGGGCGGCCTCCAGGGCCAGTCGGTAACCGCTGGCGCCAAGGCCGCAGATCACTCCCACCGCTACATCCGAGAAGTAAGAGTGATGGCGGAAAGGTTCGCGTTTGTGCACGTTAGAGAGATGCACTTCGATGAATGGGATGCTCACGGCCAGCAGCGCGTCACGTAATGCGACGCTGGTGTGCGTAAAAGCTGCTGGATTGATCACAATGAAGTCCACGCCTTCATCGCGTGCGGCGTGAATGCGATCGATCAGTTCATACTCGGCATTACTTTGCAGGTACATCAGATGATGGCCACGGTCTCGGGCCTGTTTTTCCAGATCCTGATTGATCTGCGCCAAGGTCACCGCGCCGTAGAGGCCCGGTTCGCGTGTGCCGAGCAGGTTCAGGTTAGGTCCGTGGAGAACCAGTAAGGTCGCCATCTGTTGTTCCTTCTTGTGTATGCGAGCATCGATGCGCAGCGACTATGCCGTAAACCCCTGCGGACTGTCCAGTTAACTGCAATAGCCAGCACGATGACCGATGTTCGCGCGAAGTTTGTGACTCGTTTATTGAATTTGGTCATTTGCCCTGGCGATGCGTGCCGCGAAGGCTGTCGCATTGATTTCGCCGACCACCCGAATATCCGCAAGCTCCGCGCCCTTTTTGCCGAAGAACAGCAGCGCAGGCGGGCCGAACAGCTTGTAGCGGTCGAGCAGGGCGCGTTGTTCGGCGCTGCTGTCGGTCATGTCGAAACGAATCAGGCTATAACCGGTCAGCTTGCTCGTCACGCGGGGATCGGGCAGCACGTCATGTTCGATGACTTTGCAGCTGATGCACCAGTCGGCGTACCAGTCCAGCAGCAACGGTTGACCGGCATTTTTTGCGTCGTTCAGGGCGCGGTCCAGTTCGGCCGCAGTGCTGATGGTCTGCCATGGGCTGGTGGGTGCCACGGCTTCATTGGCCATCAATGCCGCTTGTGGTCGGCCCAGCGGACGCAAAGGATCGGTCTGGCCGCTCAGTGCGCCGTACCAGCAGGCCACTGCGTAGACCAGCAAAAACAGGCCAAGCAACTGATTAAGGCGTTGTGGACCGGACTTGTAGGTGAACTCCAGTGCGCCAAGAAACAGGGCAACGCCGGCCCCCAGCAAGCCCAGCAGGAGCAGGGTGATCTCGCCTGGGATGACCCGGCTGAGCAGGCCGATGGCCACGGCCAGCAGCAGGACGCCGATAATGTTTTTTACCGAGATCAGCCACTCGCCGCTTTTAGGCAGCCATGCCGCGCCGCCCGTGGCGACCAGCAGCAAGGGCGTGCCCATGCCGAGTCCCAGCGCGAACAGCTTCAAGGCTCCACCCAGCGCATCACCGCTGGCGCTGATATAAAGCAGCGCGCCTGCCAGGGGCGCCGAGACACACGGCGAAACCAGCAGGCTGGAGACCACGCCGAGGACTGCCGCGCCCCATAAAGAGCCGCCTTCAGTGCGTCCCGCAACCCGGTGCAGGTGAAAGCTGATGAAGTGCGGCAGACGCAGTTCGAACAGACCAAACATTGCCGCAGCGAAAATCATGAAGAACAGCGAAAAAGGTACCAGCACCCAGGCTGATTGCAGGCGCGCCTGTAAGTTCAGCTCTGCGCCGAACATGCCCATCAACGCCCCGAGCAGGGAAAAACAGATGGCCATCGGGAGCACATACGCCAGCGACAAGCTGAAACCGCGCAACCCGCCGACCTGCCCGCGTAGGACCACGCCGGACAGGATCGGTAGCATAGGCAGTACGCACGGGGTGAATGTCAGGCCGATACCCGCAAGGAAAAACAGCGCCAGTTCCTTCCAGCCCCAGGTACCCTTGGTTGGTGGTGTGGCAGACAAGCCTGTACTTGCGGCCGCAACGTCGCCGATGTCCAGGCGCTCGGTTTCAGGCGGATAGCACAGACCCTTGTCGGCACAGCCTTGATAGGTGACGGCCAGGGTGAACGGTCGGTTGTCGCCGGGTTTGCGTGGCAGGTCGACATCGAGAATGCCGTGATAGACCTCTACGTCGCCAAAGTACTCGTCGTGTTTTTGCTCGCCCTGAGGCAGCTGCGCGGCGCCCAGGCCGATATCGGCAGGCTCGGTGCGGAACTGAAAGCGATGGCGGTATAGGTAATAGCCTTCGCTGGCGACGAAACGCAATTTGATCGATTGCGGTGTGGTTTCGATCAGGCTCAGGCGAAATGCTTCGCGGACCGGCAGGAAGTCAGCGCTGTTGTTTAGCGATGCTGTGCCTAGTGTGGTGCTGGGGCGATTGTCCAGGAGGCTGGCACCCGAGGCGGGCAGGGCGAGGATCAATAACATCAGGCAGAGCAGGCGGCGCATAGCGGTCTCGCATGTCGAAAGTCCGCGCATGATAGCGGACTGCTCCCTGTCTTGCATGACACAGACCTTGTAGGCGCTTGCGCCTACAAAAGGCGGATCTACACCCTGAACGCTTGCACGGCGGTGTTCAGTCGCCCGCCAAGTTGTTGCAGGTGCTGGCTTTGGCTGCGGCCTTCGCCGATGCGCAGGAGGTTATCCCCGCCCAATTGGTGGATGCCTTCGCTGTGATCGCGAATTTCGCTGACGGCACCGCTTTGTTGGGCGGTAACGTCGGCGATGCGTTCTGCGGTGTTGGCGATGGTCTGGATCGCACCGACGATTTCATCCAGCGCGCCATCGGCGGCTTGTGCCTGATTGGCGGTGGCTTTGGCGTGCTCGACCTGAGCACGCATGCCTTCTACCGACTCACTTGCCGCTTTTTGCAAGCTGGCAATTAGTACTTGAATCTCGCCCGTGGCCCCGGCGGTGCGCTGGGCCAGTGAGCGTACCTCCTCGGCGACCACCGCAAACCCCCGACCCATTTCCCCGGCGCGAGCGGCCTCGATGGCGGCGTTGAGGGCCAGCAGGTTGGTCTGGTCGGCGATAGAACGGATCACGGTCAACACGCTGCCAATGGTGGCCGACTCCACAGCCAGGATTTCGATGGCCTGAGCGTTGTGTTGCACTTCGCCCACCAGGGCATGCAGCCCGGTCAGGCTCAGGCCGATCACCCGTTGACCCTGTTCTACGGCGCGACCGGCATCGCGGCTGGCCTCTGCGGCTTGGCTGGCGTCCCCGGCCACCTGTTGAATGGTGGCTTCCAGTTCGCCCAGCGAGTCGCGAATCAACGCGGTATCACTGGCCTGGCGTTCTGCGCCGCCATGCAGGCCGGTGCAGAGTTCGGCCAAGGCATGACTGCTGCCCTCAACCTGCTCGGCGTTCAAGCGGATAGTGCCGACCAGATCCACGAGGTAGGCCCGCAGGCGATTCAGCGATTCTTCGATGTCGCGCAGTTCGCGGTTGGTCGCGCCCAGCTGGATGTCCTTGGCGAAATCCCCCTCGGCCCAGGTCGACAACGCTGGCGCAAGATTGGTCAGAACGCGAGAAAGGCGACGTTGCAGCGTGTCGATCAACAGCGCGATCAACAGGATCAGGCCGATCATCAGGCCTTGCATCATCCGCACATCGCCCTGGATAAGTGCGTGCTGTCCGCGCACCTCCGGTTCCAGGCCAGTGATTGCTTTTTGCAGCGTGTCGATTTTGAGTTGAGCGCTGGCGCTGAGTTCTGCGCGGCGCTGAATCTGATCCCGGGTACGGTTCAGCTCGGCAGGGTAACGGTTAAGCAGGCTGCTCAATTCACGTTTGTAGCCCACGCCGCTGTCTTCGGCGACGGCTTTCTCGCTATTGCCCAGGCCCATCATGGCGGAGAAGTCTTCGGTGCTCGACTCGGCACTGGCCGTGACGCCGAGCAATGGCAAGGCATCCAGTGCTTGCGCCTGGGTGCTGATGGCGGCGACTTCACGTTCGACATCGGCGGCCAGCTCACTGCGGCCGCTGCTGACCAGTTTGTCCCGGGCCAGACTCAGGCGTCCCAAGTGTTGTGATGCGCTCAGTAGCGGGCCTTGGTAGCTGGGCGCCGCAGGGTTGGTGTTGCTGGAAGCATAGTGCGTGAGCTGTTCAAGCGCGGCGCCCAGTTCGCGTTCAGCCTGTAACAGCAGGCCTTGCGGATCACCCGCCAGCTTACCGGCGGCCAGCAGGTCGTTACTGCTGAACTCGCGCAGTTGGGAGAGGCTCGGGCGCAGGCTGTCGGCCATCTGTGGCGGCAGCGCATCGAGCTCATGCTGGAGCTTGTCGATGGCCTGAATGGCATCGCTTTGGCGCAGCGCATCGCCGCTGGAGAGGTAATCCTCAATGCTGCGCGCGACTTGGTTTTGAAACGCTTGAGACAGGCTCAGGTAGCGCTCCATCAGTTGATAGGGGCGTTCCAGTGCCTGCTGTGACCACCAAAGCGTTATGCCTAACGCGACACAAACGGTGACCAGCAGTAACGTATTGAGATTGGTAAGCAGCTTCAGGCGCATGTGGTCTCGACCCGACGACTAAGGGTAAGCGCTTGAAGTTATTGCGTTTTGGTTACAGTGTTATGACCGAATCGGTCGATTCATGAATAAAAGTGGCACTTTGCCTCTGGCGGCCCGCGTGCACCTGATTACGTCCCGCATCTTTAGCGTGGTACAGCGCATCATCTGCCAGTGACGACAACGTCAGGCTGTCGGCGCTTTCGTACAATTCCACAACACCTGCACTAAAGGTGCACGACAAATTCACCGGTTGCGCCGGGTAATGAATCTCAGCAAAGCGCTGGCGGATCTCGTCCAGCACTCGGTGCGCGTTGTGCAGGTCGGTGTCAGGCATCACGATGGCAAACTCTTCGCCACCGTAACGGCCAATGTAGTCGGTCTTGCGCAGGCGTTGTTTGAGGAACAGCGCCAGGCTTTTGATCACCCTGTCGCCCATGGGGTGACCATGGCTGTCGTTGACGCGCTTGAAGTGATCGATGTCGAGCATGGCAAAGCTCAGCGGCTTGCCTTCGCGGCGTGCGCGGAAGCTGCAATCTTCAAGCAGTTGCAGGATATGTGTGTGGTTATACAGGCCGGTCAGACTGTCGCGAACCATCCGCGCTTTGAGGTTGCGCGCTCGCGCCGCGCGGTTGCGCACGGTGGTGATCAAATGCCGTGGCTTGATCGGTTTGGTCAGGAAGTCATCGCCGCCTTCACTCATGGCATCGAGTTGCTTGTCCAGATCGTCTTCGGCCGACAGGTAGATGATCGGTACGCTGACATAACGGTCGTTATGGCGGATCACCTTGGCCAGCTCGGTACCTGTGCAGCCCGGCATGTACATGTCGAGGATGATCAGGTCAGGTTGGAACTCCGCGAGTTCGGCCATGGCCTGGATCGGGTCAATCAATGTGCGGGTGATGATTCCGGCACTGTTCAGCAGGCGCTCGGTGTGAGTGGCCTGAGCGCGGGAGTCATCGATGATCAGCACTTTATAGGGCTCGTATTGCGCCACACAGGTGAGGACTTCGATTTTTTCCAGAAGGCTCGATGCGTCTAGCGTGCCGGTGAGAAACTCCTGACCGCCAGCGCGTACGGCGGCCAGTCGGGTCGGGGTGTCAGTTTCGTTATGGCTGAAAAACAACAGCGGCAGCTTGTGCTCCAGTCCGTCCTGCACCTTTGCCGCCAGGATCAGGCCTTCGCCGGGGCCGCAGAAGTCGACGTCCATCACGATCGCTGCCGGATAGCGCTCAGCCATGGTGGCGTGGAACGCGGCAATACTGTCCAGCGACAAGGCGCTCAGACCGAAGAACTCAAGTTGTTTGGCCAGTCGTTCTGCGCGCTCGTGGTCCTGAAGCATCACGTAGATTGGCTTACGCAGGGGCGGCAACGACGTTTGGTCCAAGTGGTCACCGTGGCGCAGGCCCGTGCGCGACAAGCGTTGCATCAACCGGTTGAGTTCGGTGATCAGGCTGCTGCTCAGGCGTCCACGATTGGCTTCGACGGCATCGAGTGCCACGCTGATACTGCGTGCCAGTTGTGCGTGCTCAGCCTGTTCAAAGCGCTCGGCGAAACGCAGCAGGCGCAAGTTGGAATCGGTGAGCTCCGCCATGTCTGCAGTTGACCATTCACTTTGCTGCAGGCGTTGCCATACCTCAAGAATTTGACGTGCCTGATGAATTACCCGCTGGGCAAAATGATGCTTGAGACGATCACGACTCGGATCTTCTGGCTCGGTCATATCCTGGCTACTAGTGAGGGTGCAAGCGTAGGTAGGCTGGTGGCTCTATGCTAGCACCTCTCGTCATCTTCCAGCGTGCCGTAAGTCAATTAGCCCCTAAAGTATTGAGCCTTCTAATGACCAATCCGTTTGCGTGGGTAGTACAGAATTACAGGAGTTGAATTGGCGTTTTTTTGCAGATTTTGTATCCGAAACAGGATGTGAGCAGGCAAGCCTGCGAACGGCTGAGAATCGGACGCAACAGGGTGGCGAAAACACCGGGATAGATAGGTAAGAAAGTTCTGATTTTTTGGCTCGGTGCTCTGAATGATTTGTGAGCTATCGCTGTAAGAACATTCTGAATTTTTAGCTCAAGGCTTCGGGCAAGCCTGCGCCTGATAGGGTTTCGACATCCAATCAGGGGCCACCTCAATGACTCAGTGCTTTAAAGATCACGAATGCGACAAACAGGTCTTGAATCAAAACACCAAGCCCATCGCTGAGTGCGCGAGTCACGTCGTCGAACTGTACGGATGCAAAACCAGGGTCACTGAGGTGCCGGTTCTGACCTGTGAGGGTGTCTGGCGCGTTTTTCAGCGGGAGGCCGAAGAGGTTGTGGCCCCCGGCGGCATCCTGATTGCCGACCCCATCGAACGAAACCGCGCCATCAACGCCGCCTACGCCAGACTGTGGCTGCACGAGCCGCGCTTCCAGTGGGCCGGACTGGCGGCCTTTGCTTCCAAGCAAGTCGGTTGCGGGTTGTTGCATGCGGCGGGCTCTGTCGACGGCGTCCAGGCGGAGTACGACGCAGGGCAGAGATTGCTGGCCGGTAGTTCGGTCTCAAGTTCTGGCATTCCGGGCGTGTACACCATCAGCGATATGGATAAGCAAACGCTGCGCGATTACCAGCAAGCGAAGGACAGCAACCCTGTCCCATCCCCCGATATTCGCCTCGAGGGAGAATCGTTATCCCTGATGCAGCAGCAGTTCCAGCACGTCTACGAAATGATGGCACTGGGCAACACCACGTTGTTCCTCGATATCTTTCCGTTGCATGCGTTTTATAAAAAACGCGGGTTCGCGGAATTGAAGACGTGCCTGAAAACACGCGCGAGCATTTATGGTCATCCCAAATTCCCGGTGCTGTGGCCGGTAGGGCAGGAAATACTCCGTTTTGGGAAGTCTTATTCTGAAATTCTACGAGCCTTTGAGGCAATAGAGGCTGGGGATATTGCCGAGAGCGTGAAACGATTTGCCGCTCACGAGCAGCGGAACATCCTGCAACCATCAATCTACGAGGATCGGCAACTGATCGCTCTGTTGCGCGGTAACCACGCGTCCTATGTCACCGGCTTCCCCTCTGGCGTTGCCCAAGCTATCGAGTTGACTCTCGCCAGCCAATGTCAGGGGGTCGAGGATGGCCGCACTATCGGCTTCGGCAGCAACCCGTTGGCGGACCTGTCTGACGTTGAACAGCGGATGGTCTTCGTGCTCAGAGCGGCGGCGCGCTTCGACGAGATGCTGAATGACAACAATCGTGGTGCGCTGGAACAGTCGATCAAGGACATCGCTGCGGGTGAGGGCGTGCGATGAGCTTGCAATCACGCGTCGGTGGCCGGCGTCGGCGACTGGGCATTGTCCTGCTCGCCCTTTTTGCTGTTGCGCTGTTGCGCTGGGGTTTTCAGGCGCTAGCGGATGAACCGGAACTCGCGTTAGTGATCGGTGAACCCTGGGAAGACATGCGCAAGCGTTCAAGTGCGGCCATTAGTCCGGCGATACCTGGAGAGGTTTGGTTTGGCATGCCCAAGTCCGATGCGCGATTGCGGTTCAGCGACCCGCAGTACGGGTTCGTCACGCCGCTGGCTCGCTTCTTCACTATTGGATTTGAAAACGAGCGAATTGATGGCATTCGCATGTCCCCCCAAATCGAACCGCTGCTGCTCGATGACGCCCTTAAGGTCGTGCTGGACTTACAGGATCAATGGCGCCAGAGCGGCTGGGTCGTCATCTGGCCGAAAGACGATCCACCCTTCGCCGATACGCCCGAATGGCGCGCCCAATTGCGGGACGTGAACAAGGGCGGAACAACCTATTGGCAGGCTGGCGACAAATATCAGGTCATGTTGTTGATGAATCGCTTCAAAGATAAAAAGCGCCCCAGCGAAGAGCGCTACCTGATCACCCTTGATCTAGCTAAACCGTGGCTACCCACCCATACGGAGCCACCCGTGCTTGCACGCTGAGTACTCGCCCCACGCCAGTCACCCGAATACTTTTTCTCGCAACAATAATGGAGCATCCGAATGCCAACACCTGCTCTGGAAATCCTGCAAGCCATCGAGCTGACCCTCGCCAGCCAATGTCAGGGGGGCGAGGATGGCCGCACTATCGGCTTCGGCAGCAACCCGTTGGCGGACCTGTCGGACGTTGAGCAGCGGATGGCCTTCGTGCTCAGAGCGGCGGCGCGCTTCGACGAGATGCTGCACGACGACAACCGCAGTGCCCTGGAGCAGTCGATCAACGAGATCGCCGCTGGCGAG
The DNA here is from genome assembly GCF_052976945.1 of Pseudomonas sp. GG8. Taxonomy (NCBI): domain Bacteria; kingdom Pseudomonadati; phylum Pseudomonadota; class Gammaproteobacteria; order Pseudomonadales; family Pseudomonadaceae; genus Pseudomonas; species Pseudomonas sp. GG8. The sequence continues at coordinate 4,460,572 of NZ_JBRIIP010000001.1, read as the reverse complement.
GGCGTGCGATGAAACTGCAATCACGCGTCGGTGGCCGGCGTCGGCGACTGGGCATTGTCCTGCTCGCCCTTTTGGCTGTTGCGCTGATGCGCTGGGGTTTTCAGGCGTTAGCGGACGAACCGGAAATCGCCTTGGAGATGGGGGGCACTTACGAGGACCTGCGAGAGCGCTCTACGGCGAACTTTAGTCAACTGATACCTGGGCGTGTGTGGTTCGGCATCCCTAAGTCCGATGCGCGATTAAGGTTCATCGACCCGCAGTATGGGTTCTCAACGTCTCAAGCTCGTTTTTTCACGGTCTCATTTGATGACAATTTGATTGTCGATGTTCGCATGTCCCCGCAAATCGAACCGCTGCTGCTCGATGACGCCCTTAAGGTCGTGCTGGACTTACAGGATCAATGGCGTCAAAGCGGCTGGGTCGTCATCTGGCCGAAAGACGATCCACCCTTCGCCGATACACCCGAATGGCGCGCCCAATTGCAAGACGTGAACAAGGGCGGAAGAACCTATTGGCAGGCTGGCGACAAATATCAGGCAATGCTGATCATGAATCGTTTCAAGGACAAAAAACGCCCCAGCGAAGAGCGCTACCTGATCACTCTCTCGCTTGCCAAACCATGGCTGCCCATCGATACCGAGCCCCCTGTGCTTGCACGCTGAGTACTCGCCCCCCGCCAGTCATCCGAATACTTTTTCTCGAAAAAAAATGGAGCATCCGAATGCCAAGTCCCGCCTACATGACCATTCACGGAACCCAGCAAGGCCTTATCACTGCCGGTGCGCTCGGCAAGGACTCGGTTGGTAACGCATGGCAGTTGGGCCATGAAGATCAGATTCTGGTGCAGGCATACGACCACGGAGTCGTTATTCCTGGCGGAGTAACCGGTCGTCGTATGCACAAGCCGCTGATCATCACCAAGGCGGTCGATAAGTCCTCGCCTTTGCTCTTTAATGCAGCCGCCAACGGTGAAGCGATCAAAACGTGCCGATTAGACTTGTATCGCCCCGCTGGCAACGGTGTCCAGGAACACTTTTACACTATTGAATTGGAAGGCGCGGTCATCGTCGCCTTCAATGTGACCATGCCCCACTGTCAGAACTTGAGTACTGCCCATTTCACTCAATTGGAAACGGTGCACTTTGCCTATCAGTTCATTGCTTGTCGACACGAAATCGGTAAAACCAGTGGCTATGACGAATGGCACGCAGGGTCTCAGCAGTGAAGTTGATCAGCGCGTTGTACCCGTCATTGTCGGAGGTGAAACATACCTATCCGGTTGACGAAGCGCTGGATATCGTCAAGCAGCATCTTGAAAGGGGGGCCGATATCGATGGGATGGCGCCGCTTCGTAACGTTCTGATGCTCCCGTTTGACAGCGAGGTGGTGAAACGGGTCGAGAGTGGCGAATGGTTGTTGGTGAGGGACGAGGCATATTACTTTGATGGCGGGCAAATTGACGAATCAGTGGGTGCGAAGTTGTTTGATCATCGGGTGATGGAGTTGATGGATGCCCCTCCGCCCCAGGAAAAGCATCATCGCCGGATATTTCGCGTCACCGATAGCCAAACGGGGGAGCCGCTTATTAATCGGGGCTATATCGCCACCGTTGAAGGTGAGACGAGTAAGCGACGAACCGACGTTATTGGAATAGCCCATATACCCGCGCCGCCAGAGGGCGCAAAGATTTCCCTGCACGTGGTGCCTAACTAACTAGCGAATGTATGTCTTTCGGCGTGCCGTAGGTCAATTAATTGCTATTGATAGGAGAATTGACGCCGAAATATTATGATTGTCATCTAAAGCGGGTTTGAAATTCTGAGGAAGGGCGGTAGGACGCTTTGCGGCTGCCCTGTATCTCCATACGAATGGATCTTAGGTGGCAGCCGACTAAGGCCCCTGTCACTGGTCGCTCGAGTATTTCTCTTGTTCAAGACAAGCCCAAGTAGGCCGACAGTCATGGAGTTACAATGGTAACAAGAGCAGTAGTAATCGTGAAGGCGGACAATTGTATATAGGCAGTTGGAAGGGTATAGCCAAATCTGACCATTTAAATAATGGATTACCTATTTTGAAATAAGCAATATAAGTATGCTCAATATAATGCATAAAAAAATTAACACCGCATCACCTAAAAACCGCCGGGAGTATCCGAGTCGGAGAGGAGATGACAAGTATTGCCTTGGTAATACGGGTATGGAGCTGGTGGCAAAATTAAGACGTTCGACTGGACTGAGCGAGCCCTCTGTCCTATGAAACTGATTGCAATAACTACGTCACTGGCAATGCTCCTCTGTCTAACCGTGGGGTATTATAAGTCTGCGGGAATGCATGGTCCGGTGCAATGGCATTTTTTTATTAAAAAGTCGCCAACCTTTAAAGTTGAATTTACTAACCTATTTGCCAAATCTGGAGATTATCCAAGGTTTCAGTACTTGAGTGATTCTGAAAGGCGCCAGATTATTGATTATTGTAAATATCGACTAGGGATTGAAACCAACCTTCAGAGTCAACAGGAGATGTTACGGTGCAGCGCTCGATAGGGTTTTGCGGGATTTTGATTCCGGTAGTGATATTGAATGTTGGTTATTACAACGACGTCGAAGAGCAAGGTTTCGCTTCAATCACTTTTTTTGGAAAAAAATCACTCACGCTCCAAATGAAATTCGTTAACCCGTACGCAAGTGGGGGCATAACGCGTTGGGTGGCAAGCAACAAAAACTTATTGATTATTATAAGGAACCGCATCGGATCGCGAACAATAACCTGTAGAGCCTTTAGACTACGAAGCGAATGCCCCCGGCCACCCCCCTCAAACCATTTCCACGCAACCTCCCTCCCACACCCAAGGCACCTTGCTGTAAGGTTGTGGTCGAACCATTGAATTTCGTGATTGAAAGGATATAGCCATGCTGGACTGGAAGAACCGCGCGGGCCGCGCACAGGACCGTGTCGATGACTCAGCGGTTGGAACCCGCCCCCGAAGCTATTGGGGTGGTGTTTTTTTTAGCCGTGCCCTAGGTGTTCTGGTCGGCCTGTATTTGCTGGTCACGCTAGTGATCGGCTGGTACTGGAGCCAGGAACCGGCGCTGTTTCCGGTTCAGCAAAACGCGCAGTTGGCCGCTGAGAGCCAGGGCAAGCAGATGGTCATCGGCTACACCACGGTCGAAACGCTCAAGACCGTGGCATCGACGCTGCTCGATAAGCGCGGTGGTTATATTTCCAACGACCGCTTCCCGCCGGGCGTGTGGCTGGACAACATCTCGCATTGGGAATATGGCGTACTGGTGCAGGTGCGTGACCTGAGCCGTGCTTTGCGTAAGGACTTTGCCCGCTCGCAATCGCAATCGGCAGAAGACGCCGACTTGGCCAAAGCTGAGCCGCGTTTCAACTTCGACAATAAAAGCTGGGTCTTGCCGTCGAGTGAGTCCGAGTACCGGGAGGGGATCAATTCGTTGAGCCGCTATCAAGCGCGCTTGTCCGATCCTAGCCAAAAAAGTGCACTATTTTATGCCCGCGCCGATAACTTGAATAACTGGTTGGGTGACGTCGCCACCCGTCTTGGTTCGCTGTCGCAGCGGCTGTCGGCCAGCGTCGGCCGGGTGAAGCTAAACAGCAGCTTGAAAACCGAGTCTGTTCTCCCAGGCCAAGTACCGAAGGTCGATGAAGAGATCGTGGAGACACCGTGGCTGCAGATTGACGACGTGTTCTACGAAGCCCGGGGTCAGGCGTGGGCGTTGTCGCACCTGCTTCGCGCTATCGAAGTAGACTTTGCCGATGTGTTGGCGAAAAAGAACGCCACGGTCAGCGTGCGCCAGATCATTCGTGAGCTGGAAGCTTCGCAGGCACCGGTCTGGAGCCCAATGATTCTCAATGGCAGCGGCTTCGGCGTGCTGGCTAACCACTCGCTGGTCATGGCCAACTACATTTCCCGGGCCAACGCTGCGGTGATCGACTTGCGCCAACTGCTTTCGCAGGGTTGATCGATGCCGTTCTCCTCTCAGGAGGCCGCGCACCGCGCCGCCTCCGACGCCGAACAGATTGCCTGGGTCGATGAGCAGGACAAACAGCTGGGTTCTATTGAGCGGGCTCAGCTACGCGAGCGCGGTCTGATTGGACGTGGCACCTATATATTGCTGTTCAACTCTGCCGGTGACTTGTGCGTGCATCGGCGCACCTTGAGCAAGGCTATTTATCCGGGTTATTGGGACGTGGCCGCTGGTGGCATGGTGCTGGCCGAAGAAACGTACGCCGAATCAGCGGCCCGCGAACTCGAGGAAGAGTTGGGCGTCAGTGGTGTATCGCTGAGCGCGCATGAACATTTCTTCTTCGATCAACCGGGCAATCGCCTGTGGTGCGCGGTGTTCAGCGCTGTCTGGGACGGGCCGCTGACGTTGCAGCCTGAAGAGGTGCTGGAAGCACGCTTCATTCCGGTGGCCGAGGCCTTGAGTGAAACGCTGCACAAGCCTTACTGCCCGGACTCTCTGGCGGCACTGAAGCGTTATTTGGGGCAGACGGAGTCTTAGGCGCAAATGTTCAAGAAATTGGCGCATATTTGCCCTTAGCATCTGCACTTTTTGCCGTTACACTGCGCGACCTTTTCAAGCTGAGCCATTATTGGCCCAGTAGCGCTGCCCCTGCCTGAGTGGGGCTTCGCGGTCGGTTACCCGCTACGCCGGAGCCGGCCCATCTTTGTCCTCAAACAAGAGGATTGCTGGTGGCCAAAAAAGCCGCATCCTTCGCCGCCTTGGGCGGTCTGGTATTTTCCACCGACGCAGGACGGCATTGCCCCGACTGTCGTCAGCCCGTGGATACCTGTGTCTGCAAACAAACCGTTATCCCCGATGGAGATGGCATCGCCCGTGTGCGCCGCGAAAGCAAAGGTCGTGGCGGTAAAACGGTGACCACTGTCACGGGGGTACCGTTGGCCGAAGACCCGCTCAAAGAGCTGGCGACTGCGCTCAAACGGCGTTGCGGAACTGGCGGTGCGCTCAAGGACGGGGTGATCGAGATTCAGGGCGATCATGTCGAACTGCTGTTGGCGGAGCTGGTGAAACTTGGGTTCAAAGCAAAGAAGTCCGGCGGTTAAGCCTCCACGTCTAAACTCTGTGCCTTGATCCGGGTCTACTTCTCAACGCAGACGGGCGCCTGTCGACACAGTGCCAAATCGTCACTTCCATTCTTTACACTGCGCCAGCCCTGTTGCGGCTGACGCTATTTGACTTCTTTATAGGGGACTTCGATGTCCGTACGACGCACACGCAAAGACGATGGCAGCCAATGGACAGTTGCGGACAGCCGCAGTGTTTATGGGATTCGTCATTGGGGAGCCGGTTATTTTGCAATCAACGACGCCGGCCGCGTTGAAGTTCGCCCCAACGGTCCGAGCAGTGCGCCTATCGATCTGTATGAACAGGTCGACGAGCTGCGCAAAAGTGGTCTCTCCCTGCCGCTGCTGGTGCGCTTCCCCGACATCCTGCAAGACCGCGTTCGTCAGTTGACTGGTGCGTTCGACGCCAACATCGAGCGTCTGGGCTACCAGAGCAAATACACTGCGCTGTACCCGATCAAGGTCAACCAGCAAGAAGCCGTGGTGGAAAGCATCATCGCCACGCAGGACGTCTCCATCGGCCTGGAAGCGGGTTCCAAGCCGGAGCTGATGGCCGTGCTGGCCTTGGCGCCCAAAGGCGGGACCATCGTTTGCAACGGCTACAAGGACCGCGAGTTCATCCGTCTGGCATTGATGGGGCAGAAGCTGGGTCACAACGTCTTCATCGTGATCGAAAAAGAATCCGAAGTGGCGTTGGTCATCGACGAGGCTGCCGATCTCAAGGTCGCGCCACAGATTGGCCTGCGTGTGCGCCTGTCATCGCTGGCATCAAGCAAATGGGCTGATACCGGCGGTGAGAAATCCAAGTTTGGTTTGTCTGCAGCGCAGCTGTTGTCCGTGGTCGAGCGTTTCCGCGCGGCGGGCCTTGATCAAGGCGTGCGCCTGTTGCACTTCCACATGGGGTCGCAGATCGCCAACTTGGCTGACTATCAACACGGGTTCAAAGAGGCGATCCGCTACTACGGCGAACTGCGCAATCTGGGCTTGCCGGTCGACCATATCGACGTGGGCGGTGGCTTGGGCGTGGACTACGACGGTACTCACTCGCGCAATGCCAGCTCGATCAACTACGACATGGACGATTACGCCGGTGTCGTGGTCGGCATGCTCAAGGACTTCTGCGACGAGCAGGAGTTGCCGCATCCGAACATTTTCTCCGAAAGCGGCCGCTCGCTGACGGCGCATCACGCGATGTTGGTGGTGCAGGTGACTGACGTCGAAAGGCACAACGACGAAATCCCGAAGATCGCTGACAAGGAAAGCCTGCCGGAGACCGTGCAATGGCTGGTAGACCTGCTCGGGCCGACCGACATCGAGATGGTCACCGAAACCTACTGGCGTGCCACGCACTACATGAGTGACATTGCCACGCAGTACGCGGATGGCAAGATCACGCTGGCGCAGAAAGCCTTGGCCGAGCAGTGCTACTTCGCGGTCTGCCGCCGTCTGCACAACTCGTTGAAGGCGCGCCAGCGTTCGCACCGTCAGGTGCTGGACGAACTCAATGACAAGCTCGCCGACAAGTACATCTGCAATTTCTCGGTGTTCCAGAGCCTGCCGGACACCTGGGCGATTGGCCAGGTACTGCCGATCTTGCCGCTGCACCGTCTCGACGAAGAGCCGAATCGCCGTGCGGTCCTGCAGGATTTGACCTGCGACTCCGACGGCAAGATCAAGCAGTACGTCGACGAGCAGAGCATCGAGACCAGCTTGCCGGTTCATGCCCTCAATGAAGGCGAAGATTATCTGCTGGGGATTTTCCTGGTGGGCGCCTATCAGGAAATTCTCGGTGACATGCACAACTTGTTCGGTGACACCGACTCGGTAAACATCTATCAGAAACCGGACGGCAGCGTGTACCACGGGGGCATCGAAACTCACGACACCATCGAGGACATGCTCCGCTACGTGCACTTGTCTCCGGACGAGCTGATGACGCATTACCGCGACAAGGTTGCCAGCGCCAAGATCAGTCCGCGCGAACGTACTCAGTACCTGGACGCGCTGCGTCTGGGTCTGACGCGGTCGTCGTACTTGTCTTCCTGATCGGATCGCCGGCGGCTGAGCTGTACACGAACGGGCCCTGAATGTGGCCCGTTCGTTTGTCTGGCTATCTGTCTGCCTTGTCGTTTTTTTTTGTAGGCTCTTTCCTGTTCTGCGTTCCAGCCCTCTACTCGGAAGGTTCTCTCGGCGAGAATCCCCGGTCGTACCCACGTAGAGGAGCCGCCGATGTTGGATCCAGTCACCGAGCCTTTTTTTCGCCTGGATATCCCGAACCTGTCCCACAGGCTCAACGTGCTGTCGTTTACCGGCACGGAAGCGATCAACCAGCCTTTTGCGTTTGAGCTGGAAGTGGTCAGTGAGTCCTCTGATCTGAACCTGCAAAGCCTGATGTACCGGTCGGCATGGTTGAGCTTTGTGGACACTAAAACCGGGATCAACGGGCAGATCCATGGCGCCGACCAAAGCCGTCGAGGGCCGCATCTCGGCCACTATCGTTTAAGCCTTGGTCCTCGGCTCGCGTGCCTTGCCGGGCGTTCTAACCAGCGGATCTTTCAAGGCCTGTCGGCCCCGCAAATCATTGCCAGGGTGCTCAAGGAGCATGGCATTCGCGCCGATGCGCACCGCTTTGAACTCAGCGGCACCTACCGTGAACGCATGTATTGCGCGCAGCACCACGAGTCGGATTTGCAATTCGTTCAGCGCCTGTGTGAGGAAGAGGGCATTCATTACCATTTTCAGCATTCAAGGCGCTGCCATATGTTGGTGTTCGGGGATAGCCAGGGTGGCTTTCGACGTGCGCCGACCTGTCCTTTCCAGACGGAATCGGCGCAAATAAAGCCCCGCAAGGTCCCTGCCGCACAGCATGCAGTTACTCGCTTTTCCGTCAGCACCGCTGACGGTGGGCAGGACAGTCGCCGCGCTCTGGAGCAGGCCGAGGGCGAAAGTACGGCGCCTTATCTGGGGGCCGGACTGCTATTGCCGTTGAGTGAGCATCCGCAAAAAGAGTGGAATCATCTCTGGCTCCTGACCGAGGTTCAGCACCGGGGTTATCAGCCGCAGGAGCTCGATGAGCTGTTGGCCGCCGTCATCAGCTCCGACTCGCCGTACAGCAATCATTTCCAGGCGACGCCGTGGGAGGTTGGCTTCCGCCCTTCGCCCGTAACGGCTCGGCCGCCCATGCGGGGTGTGCAGCGCGCGCGGGTGGTGGGCCCTGTTTTCGATCAGGTGTACTGCGACTCGATGGGCCGGATCAATGTGCAGTTCGACTGGGGGCTTCAAGGCGAGGGCGCGCAATACGCCAGCTGTTGGGTGCCGGTGTCTTCGGCGCTGGTCGGCGAGGGCGATGATGAGAGTGCCCAGCCGAGGGTCGGCATGGAGGTGATGGTGAGTTTTATCCACGGCGACCCCGATCAGCCAGAGGTAACCGCGTACTTGCAACGTCAGGGGGCGGAGGGCTTTGACCGCGCAGACAGTGCCCATCCCGAGTCTGTTTCTGACCTTGCCGGGTCAGACGCGAGTGAGGTACCGCGTCAGGACGAGCAGGTTCTGCGGATGCGCCTCGATCCGCGAACGTTTGTCAGCGAAGGGCAAAAAATCGAATTGTCTGGCGGGATCACGCTGACGTTCGAAAAAGACAGCGAACTGTTGTTTAGCGTTGGCAGTAGCTCGGTCCTCCTTAGGCATGACGGTTTGAAACTGAGCAGTGCGCAGATCATGTTTAACGCGGACCCTGCGCCGCAGTCTGCAGCGGACAAGCTCCGCGATGAAGCCGAACTGCACGCGCGAGCCAACGAACTGCTGGAGCTGTTGCAGGCCGGTCATCCGTTGGTCCTGCTGTGTCAGTTGCCTTCGGGTGGAAGTTTTGCCCACTGCCAAAGGACGCCTTGCGCCTGTCGGGCGATGACGCGAATCGACGGGGAGGGAGCGCCATGAAAGAGTCCGATTTCAACGGGTTTTACAGGCCTGACAATAAATGGCTATTGCTTGATACGCCGAGCGTGCCCGGCCTGGCCAGTCAGCTTAAAAAGCGCTTCCCTCGCACCCGCTGCTACGAACTGTTTGCGGACACGGAGATGCACCTGATCCGCAAACAGGGCCCGCTGCTGGTGTCCCTGCGTCCCGACGACCCCTTCAACGTTGTCTGCGAGAGTGAGACGGCGGCCTGGCCAGGTCTGACTATTTTTTGCTCGGCGCCCAAGAACGAATTGTTGGCCCATTTGCGGCGCATGCTCACTGTTCGTTTCAGCGATCACTACAAAAGCCTGATCACTTATTACAACGCACAGACCGCCTCCTATTTTTTCGACTCGATGGACGTGCAGGCGTTGAGCCGCTGGTTGGGGCCGATAGACTCGATCAGTTGGGTCGGCGGCACTTGGGCAGACAAAGCCGACGACTATCAGGACCGGCTGTACCTGAACAATCCGAAGCTGGACGTTGTGCCGTTGACGGCCGAACCCCAACTCAGCGTCCAGCAAGAGAAAAAGCTGCAACAGTGCCTGCTGGAACGCCATGCGTATTTCTGGAGCCATGCGACAGACAACAGCTACCGCAAGACCCTGCGCCATCTTCAGGAAGGCCTGCGCCTTGGCTTCAATGATCCACAGATTCTTGATGAATGGCTCGGGTTGAGGGCCAGGTTTCCGACGGCCTCGTTGCCCTCGAACCTGGCAGACATGGGGCAGCAGGTGCGTTTCGACAACGTGCGTAATTATTGGGAGGGCGGACGATCGTAGTTTTACGCGCGCGGTCAGCTCAATGAGTAGGGGTCAATGTCCAGCGTTGGCAAACCAGCCATTGCTGCGGTTCAGGCGCCAGGCAAGTATGCCCAGCGTCGCGCCGCGCAGCAGCATGAACACCATGAACGTCAGCCACAGCCCATGATTGCCCAGGCCTTGGGCGAACCAGGCCAGCGGCGCCACGAGCACCACGCTGAGGACCATGGCATTGCGCATCTCCCGCGCACGGGTCGCGCCGATGAACAGGCCATCGAGCAGATAGCTCCAGACCGCAACCAGCGGCAGCGCAGCCAGATAAGGCAAGTAGATAAAAGCGGTCTCACGCACGGCCGGGATATCGGTTTGCATCTGGATAAACAGATGCCCTGCGAACATGAACACTACCGCGAACGCGACACTGGCTAGCAGGGACCAACCGGCAGCAATCGTCAGCGAACGGCGCAACGCGGCTCGGTCATGGGCGCCAATGGCGTGACCGCACAGGGCCTCCACGGCGTGGGCCAGTCCGTCCAGTGCATGAGCGGTGAGCAGCAGGCCGTTAAGCAGTAGCGCGTTGGCGGCCACCGTGGCGTCTCCCAATCGCGCACCTTGCACCGTGATCAGAAAAAAGACCGATTGCAGCGCCAGACTGCGAATGAAGATGTCACGGTTGACCGCCAACAGTGGCCGCCAGCTCTGCCACAAGGCGAGTGCCGCCCACGCGACCTTGCCGGGGTAGGCACGTAATGCTTGTTGGGTCAGCGCCAGGCCGAGAAGGGCGCCGGTCCATTCAGCCAGCACCGAGGCCCGCGCTGAACCGACCACGCCCCACTCCAGGCCAATCACAAACCACAGATTGAGGGCGATGTTCACCAGGTTGGTGGTCAATAGAATTGCCAGCGGGGCACGGGCGTTCTGGGTGCCGAGAAACCAGCCGACCAGCGCGTAACTGGCCAGTGCAGCAGGCAGGCCAAACAGGCGGGTGTGGAAAAAATCCAGGGTCAGTTGCTTGAGATCGGCCGAGGGCTGCATCAGGCCCAGTGCCAGTTGGCTGAACGGTAAGGCGAAGAGGCCGAGCACCAGCGCCAGCAGTACGGCCAGCAGCAACCCTTGCAACAGGATTTTCCGCAGCGCTGCTCCATCGCTGCGCCCGGCAGCCTGCGCGGCAAACCCCGTGGTGCCCATGCGTAGAAAACCCATGGCCCAGGCGAGGAAGGTGTACAGGCTGGCCCCCACTGCGACTGCGCCCAGTTGATGGGCATGCGGCAGATGGCCGATCACCGCACTGTCGACCAATGCCACCAATGGCACGGAAATATTGGACAGAATCATCGGTCCTGCCAGCGCCCAGACCCGGCGATGGGTAGGGCGGTCGCGCCAATCGTTCAGCAGTGTCGACATGAAAGCTCCCTGGAAGGTGCGCAGTGTAGCAATCCCCATGAGAACAAAGTCTCAATCCGGCGGTCTATCTGCCCACTGCGCTGCCCGTTAGGTCGCGGTTGCTCTATAGTTCACCCTCTCTCTACCGCTGCCGATGAGTGACCCATGCTTGACAAAGGATTGTTTCTGGCCTGTGTGCTGACGCTGCTAAGCGCCTGCGATTCGTCCACTTCACACAAGGCTGCGCCGGCCTCCGCACCCAATCCGGCCGCAGCGGTCGTTGAGTCGAGCAAGCCCAAACCGGCACTGGATCTTTCTGCCCTGAGCCAACGCTATGCGGGCCGTGAGCTGACAGTGGTCGATGTCTCGGAAATCCAGGTCGAGGGTGCCAGCACCCTGTCCGTGAGCTTTTCCGTACCGCTGGACCCGGAGCAGAAATTCGCTGAAAAGCTGCACCTGGTGGACACCAAAACCGGCAAGGTCGACGGCGCTTGGGAACTCTCCGACAATTTGATGGAGCTGCGTCTGCGCCATCTTGAGCCTCAGCGCAAATTGGTCCTGACCCTGGATGCCGGTCTGCTCGGGGTGAACAAGGCCAAGCTGGCAGCGGAATACATCAGTCGTCTGGAAACCAGTGATCTGCAAGCCACCGTCGGTTTCGCCAGCCGTGGCAGTCTGTTGCCGACCCGGTTGGCCGAAGGTCTGCCGGTGATCGCGTTGAACGTCGCCAAGGTCGATGTTGAATTCTTCCGCATCAAGCCCGAATCCCTGCCTGCGTTTCTCAGCCAATGGGGCCGTAGCAGCACCTTGCAGGGTTATGAATCCAAAGACCTGTTACCCATGGCCGATCTGGTCTATGGCGGCCGCTTCGACCTGAACCCGGCGCGCAATACACGGGAAACCCTGTTGCTGCCGATTGCCGGCCTCAAGCCGTTGCAACAGCCTGGCGTCTATCTGGCGGTCATGCGTGCTTCGGGCACTTACAACTATTCCCAGCCGGCGACCTTGTTCACCCTGAGCGACATTGGTCTGTCGGTGCACCGTTATCAGAATCGACTGGACGTGTTCACCCAAGCGCTGGAGGGTGGCAAGGCCCTGGGCGGTATCGAGCTTGAACTGTATGACGCCGATGGTCGCGTGGTCGGCCAGGGCAAGACCGATAACGCCGGACACGCCCAATTGCCATTGCCAGCCAAGGCCGAAGTGCTGCTGGCGCATCAAGGTGAACAGACCAGCCTGCTGCGCCTGAACAGCGCGGCGCTGGACCTGGCCGAATTCGATATCACGGGACCTAAAGCCCACCCTCTGCAATTCTTCGTCTTCGGCCCGCGCGATCTGTATCGCCCCGGCGAAACCGTGTTGCTCAACGGCCTGCTGCGTGACAGTGACGGCAAGGACGTGAAGCCGCAACCGATTAGCGTCGAAGTGCGTCGACCGGATGAACAGGTCAGCCGCAAGTTCGTCTGGGAAGCTGATGCGACATCGCTCTATCAATATCAGTTGCAACTCGCGGGTGAAGCGCCGACCGGGCGCTGGCAACTGGTCTTCGACCTCGGCGACGGCAAACCGCAGGCGTATGAATTCCAGGTAGAGGATTTCCTGCCAGAGCGTCTGGCGCTGGAAATCAAGGGCAGCGACACGGCGCTCAACCCGGCCGACAACGCTGATTTCAACATCAATGGCCGCTACCTGTACGGCGCCCCAGCATCGGGTAATCGCCTGACGGGCCAGCTGTATGTCCGACCGTTGCGTGATGCAGTAAAAGCCTTGCCCGGTTACCAGTTTGGCTCGATCACCGAAGAGGAGCTGAGCCAGGACCTCGACCTGGAAGAAAGCACCCTCGACGCCAATGGCGAGCTGAGCCTTGAGGTGGAGAGCAAATGGGCGCAGGCCAAATCGCCTCTGCAACTGATACTGCAAGCCAGCCTGCAAGAGTCTGGCGGACGCCCGATTACCCGGCGTTTGGTGCAACCGGTATGGCCAGCGGATCGGCTGCCGGGGCTGCGCGCCTTGTTCGACGGTGATCAGACCGATGGCAACGGTCCGGCAGAATTCGAGTTGTTGGTGGCTGACAGCGAAGGCCACAAACTGGCAGCCGATAACCTCAAGGTGCGGCTGGTGCGTGAGCGCCGCGACTACTACTGGAACTACTCGGAGAGCGATGGCTGGAGCTCTCGTTACAACGAGAAGTTCCTGAACCTTGACGAAGAAACCCTGAGCATCAAACAAGGCGACACTGCCAAAATCAGCTTCCCGGTGGAGTGGGGCCCATACCGCGTCGAGGTCGAAGACCCGGCAACCGGGATGATCAGCAGCCTGCGCTTCTGGGCCGGCTACCGCTGGCAGGACAATGCCGAAGGCGGCGCGGTGCGTCCGGATCAGGTCAAATTGGCGCTGGACAAACCGGCTTACGCCGATGGCGATACGGTCAACGTCACCGTCACACCTCCGGCGGCAGGCAAGGGTTACTTGTTGGTCGAGTCCAGCGACGGGCCGTTGTGGTGGCAGGAAATCGACGTGCCGGCTGAAGGCAAGCGCTTCGATATTGCGCTGGATAAACAATGGACGCGGCATGATCTGTACATCAGCGCGCTGGTGGTTCGACCGGGCGAACGCAAAGCCAATATCACACCGAAACGTGCGGTGGGCGTGCTTCATCTGCCGCTGGATCGATCACAACGCAAGCTGGCGCTGACGGTCTCGACACCCGAGAAAATGCGCCCCAAACAACCGTTGACCGTCAAGCTGCAAGCAAAAAACGCTGACGGCAGCGTGCCCAAAGAGGTGCATGTGCTGGTGTCGGCCGTGGACGTGGGCATCCTTAATATCACCGAATACCCGACGCCAGACCCGTTCGCCAAGCTGTTCGGGCGCAAGGCGTATGGTGCTGATCAACTGGACATCTATGGGCAACTGATCGAAGCCGGGCGGGGCCGTTTGGCGAGTCTGGCGTTCGGTGGCGATGCAGCGTTGGCCAAGGGCGGTAAGCGTCCGGAAACCAGCGTGACCATCGTGGCGCTGCAAAGCGCGCCGGTGACCCTGAATGCGCAGGGCGAAGGCGAAATCAGTGTCGATATCCCCGACTTCAACGGTGAGCTACGGGTCATGGCGCAGGCCTGGACGGGCGAGCGTTACGGCATGGCTGAAGCTAAAACCGTGGTCGCCGCACCGCTGATTGCCGAACTCTCAGCCCCACGGTTTCTTGCGGGAGGCGATCAGACTCAACTGGCACTGGACCTGTCTAACCTGTCCGGCAAAGCACAAAGACTTACTGTCCAGCTCAGTGCTGAAGGGCAACTGAGCGTGATCAACGCCAGCGCCGGTCAGAGCGTTGAATTGGCTCAAGGCCAGCGCATCACGCTACAGATTCCGGTACGCGCCGAAGGTGGTTTTGGCCAAGGGAAAATCAAGGTGGTCGTGCAAGGGCTGGACTTGCCGGGAGAAAACCTGCTGGCGTTTAGTCGCGAGTGGACCTTGGGTGTACGCCCGGCCTATCCGGCGCTGCTCAAACACTACCGTGCGGTGCTCAAGGATCAAGCCTGGAGTCTGCCCGAGGGTGCGCTTGAAGCCTTTGAGCCGGCGGGTCGCGAAGCATTGCTATCGGTGTCGAGTCGTCCGCCGTTGAACCTTGGCGAGCAGATTCGCGCACTGAAAGCCTACCCTTATGGTTGTCTGGAGCAGACCGCCAGCGGCCTGTACCCGTCACTGTATGCGGATGCCGCGAGCCTAAAACGCCTGGGGCTGGAAGGCGAGCCGGATGCTGATCGCAAGCGCAAGATCGAGCTGGGGATCGAGCGGCTGCTGGGCATGCAACGCTACAACGGCAGCTTCGGTTTGTGGGGCGCCGATGGCGAAGAGGAATACTGGCTGACCGCGTATGTCACCGATTTCCTCCTGCGGGCCCGCGAACAAGGATTTGCCGTACCACCTGAGGCCTTGAAAAAGGCCAATGAACGGCTGTTGCGTTACCTGCAAGAACGCAACCTGGTCGACGTCAACTACAGCGAAAATGCCGAACACACCCGCTTTGCCGTGCAGGCCTATGCAGGCTTGGTGCTGGCGCGCAGCCAACAGGCGCCGTTGGGCGCGTTGCGCAGCCTGTTCGACAGGCGCACCGATGCGCGCTCTGGTTTGCCGCTGGTGCAGCTGTCGATAGCGCTGGAAAAAATGGGTGATAAACCGCGTGCCGAACAGGCGCTGATCGGCGGTCTTGCGGCCACCCGCAAACCCAATGACTGGCTCGCCGACTATGGCAGTCCGCTACGCGATCAGGCGCTGATTTTTGCGCTGCTCGAAGAGAACAACCTGGCGGCAGACAAACGCGAAGAGCGGCTGTTTGAGCTCTCGGATCAACTGGCGGCCACGCAATGGTTGTCGACTCAGGAACGCAACTCGCTGTTCCTCGCCGGGCGTGGTGTGCTCGGCAAGCCGGAAGCCAACTGGGCCGCGCAACTGAGCAGCGGCAATCAAACGCGTGAACTGAGCAACCATCAGCCGGGCCTCAAGCTTGAAGGCGCAACCCTGGCGTCGCCGTTGTCGTTGCAAAACACAGGCAGCACGACCCTGTATCAACAGCTGACTATTTCCGGCTATCCACAGCAGCCGCCGTTACCGGGGGGTGAGAACCTGAGTATTCGCCGCGAGTACTTGGGTATGAAGGGTCAGGCGCTGAACCTTGATGCGCTGAAAAGCGGTGAGCTGGTGCTGGTCCATATCGAGGTCAAGGCCAGGCAGCGGGTGCCTGATGCACTGGTGGTGGATTTGCTGCCGGCCGGTCTGGAGTTGGAGAACCAGAACCTGGCGCAAAGCGCGGCCAGCCTGGCAGACGCCAGCAGTGAGGTCAAAGAGTGGCGCGAGTCGATGCAGAACGCCGGGCTCAAGCATCAGGAGTTCCGCGATGACCGTTATGTGGCTGCGCTGAATCTGGATGCCTTCAACACCACGCACCTGCTGTACCTGGCGCGAGCGGTGACCCCGGGCACCTACCGTGTGCCGCCGCCGCAGGTTGAATCCATGTACCGGCCTAACTGGCACGCCTTGGGTGACGCGCCGGCGCAGATGGTGGTGAAGGGGAAATGAGCCTGTAACCGTCGATCCGGCAGGGCAGGGTTTGCTAGTGAATTATCCAGCTCAACAACCACAGGCCCAGAATCAGATAAATGATGCCGAACACGATCGAGGCGCGCATGAAGGCGCGGATGGCGGAGTACAACAGCATCAGGCCGATGATCAGCGCCAGGATGCTGATCAGCGACGTGTCCATGCCCAGCGTTCGGGACAGGCCTTCGACAAAATTGCCACCGGCATGAGCCAGCAGATTGAATAGCCCATCCAATCCGTTCACGATAAATCGAATCACGGCGCCCAGCGCCTGGCCGAGCCATTCGAAAAAGCTTTCTACCTGCATGTCTGATTCCTGATGAGGCTAATAAAAGAACACCTGTGTTCGCTTGGGCTATCGGTCGGCTCTGCGAGTTCCCGAGATAATAGAGGCTCTTGCGCTTGAACCCCCGAAAACTTGCGCGCTGGACGATGGGCAGCCTGTTGCTGCTGATCGCCTTGCTGTGGCTGGCCGACCATCTCTGGCCGTTGCCGCTGCCCAAGGATGATCTGGCGCGTGTGGTCCTGGCCGAGGACGGTACGCCGCTGTGGCGGTTTGCCGATGCCAATGGCGTGTGGCGCTACCCGGTGACGACTGATCAGGTGTCGCCGTATTACCTCGATGCCTTACTGACGTATGAGGACCGCTGGTTCTATCAACATCCGGGGGTGAACCCGCTGGCGTTGCTTCGGGCGACCTGGCAGAACCTCAGCGGCGCACGGGTGGTGTCGGGCGGCAGCACGCTGTCGATGCAAGTGGCGCGTCTGCTCGATCCGCATTCGCGAACCCTGCCCGGCAAGTTGCGCCAGTTGTGGCGCACGGCACAGCTGGAATGGCATTTGTCCAAGGATCAGATTCTCGGCTTGTACCTTAACCGGGCGCCTTTCGGTGGGACGTTGCAGGGCGTGGCGGCCGCCAGCTGGGCATACTTGGGCAAGTCACCCTTGCAGTTGACCCGCGCCGATGCGGCGTTGCTTGCGGTCTTGCCTCAGGCGCCGAGTCGTTTGCGCCCTGACCGCCACCCCAGGCGAGCGCAGGCGGCGCGTGACAAAGTGCTCAGGCGGCTGGCCGAGTTTCAGGTCTGGCCACAATCAGCGGTCGATGAGGCACTGGAAGAACCGCTGCTCCTGGCGCCGCGTCAGGAACCGAGCCTTGCGCCGTTGCTCGCCCGGCGCTTGAACCGCGCCGACAGCCCGCCGCTGATTCGCACCACTATCGACGCTACCTTGCAGCGTCGCCTCGAAGACTTGCTGCTGGGTTGGCGTGCGCGCTTACCGGAGCACACGTCGGCGGCGATTCTGGTGGTCGAGGAAGAGACCATGGCGGTGCGCGCTTACCTCGGTTCGGCTGACATCAATGATGCCCGGCGCTTCGGCCACGTCGACATGATCAGCGCGCTGCGCTCCCCGGGCTCGACCCTCAAGCCCTTTCTGTATGGCATGACACTGGACGCCGGGCTGATTCATTCCGAATCATTGCTGCAAGATGTGCCGCGCCGTTATGGCGATTATCGTCCGGGCAATTTTTCCTCGGGTTTCAGTGGCGCGGTTTCAGCCAGCAGCGCGTTGGCGATGTCGCTGAACCTGCCAGCGGTGCAATTGCTCGAAGCGTACGGCCCGAAACGCTTTGCCGCCGAGTTGCGCAACGGCGGTGTGCCGCTGACCCTGCCGCCGTTGGCCGAGCCGAATCTGGCCTTGATTCTGGGGGGCGCGGGCAGTCGTTTGGAAGACCTGGTCAGTGGTTACAGCGCCTTTGCTCGCGGCGGGAAAAGCGCCAACCTGCGCCTGCAACCGCAAGATACATTGCGCGAACGAAGGATGCTGTCGCCCGGTTCCGCGTGGATCGTGCGGCGTATTCTCAGCGGTCAGGCTCGGCCGGACATCGACCCCCACGCCGACTTGGTCCAACGCCCGGTACTGGCCTGGAAGACCGGCACCAGTTATGGCTTTCGCGATGCGTGGGCAATTGGAGTGGGGCCCCGATTCCTGATCGGCATCTGGATCGGTCGCCCGGACGGCACGCCGGTACCGGGGCAATTCGGCCTGGCGTCGGCGGCACCGTTGATGCTCCAGGTGCATGACATGCTGATCAACCGCGACAGTCAACGCGGCATTACCGCCCCCGTGCAACCGGTGCCGATGAACGTGGGTGTCGCGGCGATCTGCTGGCCATTGGGCCAGCCCATGAGTAAAAGCGATCCGAACTGCCGACGTCAGCGTTTCGCCTGGACGCTGGACAACACCACGCCGCCGACTTTGCAGGCCGCCGATCAACCGCTCGGCCTGGGGTTGTTGGAGAAAATATGGGTCAATGGCAAAGGCCTGCGGGTCGCCGCCAATTGCCCCGACGCACAGCCTCGGGACATAGCATTGTGGCCTGCGCCGCTGGAACCGTGGCTGCCGCGCCTGGAGCGCCGTGACGCCCGGATGCCGCCGAGCGATCCCGAGTGCCCACCCCAAGCCTCAAGCCTGGCTGCACCGTTGTCGGTGGTCGGTGTGCGAGAGGGGGATCAGTTGCGCCTGCCGACGGGCAGTAAAAACTCGCTGCGTCTCACCCTGTCGGCGTTGGGTGGCAGTGGTCGGCGCTGGTGGTTTATTGATGGTGTGCCCACGGCCGACACGGCTGACCAAGGCAGCTTCAACCCGACCCTGAGCCGGTTGGGACGCTATCAACTCAGCGTCCTCGATGAAGGCGGGCACACGGCACGGGTTGAATTCAGTGTCGTGGATTGAGTCGATCCCCTGTCCTTGATCCGCATCGTCGTGGCGACCTCACAGGGTCGATCTGAAGAATCTGCTCAGCGCGGTGGATACTGCGCCAGCACCTTGGCCACGGTCTGCCGGATTGCTGTATCGCGAGCCGCCGGGTTGTTCGTGTCGGTGTCCACGACCTGTTCGGTGCTGCCGCGCCACACCAATTTGCCGTCTTTGCCGTCGAGAAAATCGATTTGCAGGGTGCTGACTTTGTAGTCGACGCTACGGGTTTCGCTCATGCCTCCCCATCCGCCCCAGCCGTTGCCCCATGGACCACCGCCATAGTTGGTGTTGATCATCTGCTGACGATTCTCGACGATCAGGTAGGTTTGCACTTGGACATCAACTTTGCCCCCCGCCTGCGCCATACGCAGCCCGCGTTGATCGAGTTGCTCAGCCACCGCCTGACGAATGCGTTGTTCGGTCAGGTCGCTTTTTATCCGAGGATCATCGGGGCGGTATTGAACCCCTGGCTCTTTCCAGCCCCAGGTTCGATAGGCGCCAAAGTCCCTTGATGCATCGAAGTCGCGGTTGACCGGGGTTGCACAGGCACCGAGCACCAACGCGAGAGACAGTACAGCCAGGCGGCGGAATATGATGGTTCTCCGGTAAAGATTATGAGGGAGGGTACGCCTTCAGGGCTTGTTGCACCGCCTGACGCAAGGCCTTGCCACGGGCAGACTGGTCGCCGCCACTGGCCGTTTCGGCGCTCGCACTCCATACAGGCTGACCGCTTTTTCCGTCGAACAGGCTGATGCGCACCACGATCACTTGCTCTTGATACGTACGCACGATTGGGACTGTTGCATACGCGCCATAACCGCCGCCGTGATAGCCGTCGTAATGGCTATAACCCATCCCACCGCCGTAGTAAGGATTGTAGGCGTCTTCACGGTATTGCCGCAGACGTGTTTCCAGGCGCACATCGGCGCTTACGCGCACGTCTGCCGGTTGATTGTTCATCGCCGGGCGTAAGCCGCGCTGATCCAGGCCATTGCCGATAGCTTCAGCCAGCTGCGCCGAATCCGCCCATGCTGAGCCCGTCGGGAGCTGGTCGTTGACCCAGGCCCAATTGCGATAACGCCCATAATCCCGGGGTGCCGCCGGGTAGGCGCTCAGGTCCAGCGTATGGGCCGCTTGCGCCGGTGCCGGCGGTATAGGGTTGGCGCTGGCGACATAGGGATTGCTGCTCTGACAGGCGCTAAGCCCCAGGCAGAGGAGGATTAAAGCGAGGCTGCACTTCATGATGGTCTCCGCAATGAGCCTCTTGGCGATGAACTACTCACCGTGGCTTGCACATCCAGTGCAGATAGCGCCCCAAGCCGGCAAAGGCAGGGTGGCGACGGTGGGCCAGTTCCATTTCCAGCAAATCCGCGAGTTGGACCCTGGCCTGAAATTCAGGCGGCATATAGTCGTGGAAAACCCGTACACCACTTTGGGTTTCGACCTGCCACAGAGGTTCAAGTTGCGCTGCTAATTCGCGCGGATCAAGGGGTTGTTGCGGGGTCAGGCTTTGCTTTTCTCCCGCCATGTCATTTTTGCGCATTTTGCGGAAATGACCTTTGAGCAGATTGCGATAAATCAAGGCGTCGCGGTTATAAAACGCCAGCGACAGCCAGCCGTCTTTCCGGGTCAACTGGTGTAGGACTGGCAGGATCGCGTGGGGTTCTGCGAGCCATTCCAGCACGGCGTGACAGATCACCAGATCATAAGGTTCGGTCAGTTGGCCGAGCAATTGTTGCCAGGAGGCCTGAATGAAGGTCGCGCTTTGCCCTGCATCGGCAAAGCGTTGGCGTGCGCTGTCGAGCATGGGTTCGGCCGGTTCGGCCAACGTTACCTGATGCCCGTGTTCGGCCAGCCACAACGACATATGGCCCAACCCGGCACCGATATCCAGGACGCGCAGAGGCCGGTCAGGCAGGACCTCGATGAGGTCAGCCTGCAAAACGGCCAGGCGGATGGCACCTTTGGCGCCGCCATAGATTTTTTCGGCGAAACGGGTCGCGAGCAGATCGAAATGACGGTCGCTCATTTGCTGAAACGCCGTTCGCTGTCGGCCAGTTTGTTGCGCACCACTTGATCCATATCCAGCCCCAACTCGCTGCACATCAGCAGCAGATACAAGACGATATCGCCCACTTCCTGCCCGGCATGCGCCAGTTGTTCAGCAGGCAACTGCCGCGATTGGTCTTCGCTGAGCCATTGGAAAATCTCGACCAGTTCGGCCATTTCCACGCTGGCAGCCATGGCCAGGTTTTTCGGGCTGTGGAATGGGCGCCAGTCATTCTGGTCGCGGATCTGGTGCAGGCGTTGGGTGAGTTCGTCGAGGTTCATGGGTCTCTCCTGAAGGCGTGTAGCTTCAAGGGGATGACGGCCGGAAGCAAGTGCTTCGAACGGCTGGAGACACGGTGTGTGGCTTACCTGAGTGGCACAAAGGTTTTAAGCCGCTCGGGCTTCTTCTCGTGCGGCTTGTGATAACTGTTTATGGTTGCGACTCGCGTAGTTTTCCGCGATCACCGAACAGACTATCAGCTGCATCGGGTGATAGATCATGATCGGCAACAGGATCAGGCCCAGCCCAGGGTTGGCGCCGAATATCAGTGCCGCCATCGGTGCGCCGGCGGCCAGGGACTTTTTGCTCGCGCAAAACACCGCTGCCACTTCATCGGCGTGATTGAAGTTCAGGGCGCGAGTCGTGCGCGTGGTCATGAACAGAATGACTGCCAGCAAGACGCCACTGCCAATAAAGGCGCTGAGAATCACCGTATCGCCTTGCTGTTGCCACATGCCGGACACCATCGAATTGCAAAACGCGGCGTAGACCAGCAACAGGATCACGACCTTGTCGACGATGTTGGTGTAGCGCTTGTGCCGGGCGAAAAAGGTGCCGAGGAACGGACGCACCAGTTGTCCCAGCACCAGTGGCAACAGAAGCATTGCGCTCAAGTCGAGCAGGGTCGAACCCAGATCAATCCCGCCAGCACCCGTGCCAACCACCAGGCTCACCAGCCAAGGGGTCATGAAAATCCCGAACACACTGGACATGCTGGCATTGAGAATGGCTGCGGGAACGTTGCCTCCGGCACTGCCGGTCAGGGCAACTGAAGAGGAAATGGTTGAGGGCAGGGCGCACAGATAGAAGAAGCCGAGCATCAACAGGGCTGGCATGTGGGAGCCAAACAGTTGGTTGCAGATCAGCCAGATCAGGGGGAAGACCACGAACGTGAAGCCCTGCACCATAATGTGCAGTTTCCAGTTTTTCAGGCCGTGGCTGATTTGTTCGCTGGACAGGTTCACCCCGTGCAGGAAGAACACCAGAAATACCCCGATGTTGATCACATATTCGGCATGCATCCCGCCGCCGGCACTGCCGAAGCCTGGGAAGAAATACGCAAGTAACGTCGCGATCAGCATGCCGCAAAGGAACCAGTCCGTGACAACGCGTTTGAGGTGCTTGAAGGCATGCATAAAGAGATCGGCCTGATGTTGTGGAGACGTTCTTGAGAGGGGAACGCGCTATAAAAGAGTTTTGTAAAAAAAGATGACCGAAGGTTAACCTGCGCGCGATGATGCCGTCTTGCGACATAAGGTCAATCGATAGCGACTAACGGACAATCTATGGGCTTTCGTCAGGGTAACGAGCGTCAGATACCTCTACTCAGCGCTTTGCCGAGGCCGGTCTATGCGCGGGCGGAAAGCCTGGGTGCGGGTTCCTGGACGCCGCCTCATCGTCATGACTGGGTGCAGTTTTCTTATGCAATCAGCGGTGTATTGGGTGTGCATACCGCCGAGGGCAGTTTTTTCGCGCCGCCGCAGTGGGGCGTGTGGATTCCGGCCGGGGTCGAGCATGACGTGGCCACGTCGATGCGTGCGGAGATGCGTAGCCTGTATGTGCGCAAGGACGATTGCCGTTGGGCGCCGGAGCGTTGTCGCGTTCTGGAAGTCACGCCGTTGGCCCGCGAGCTGATCAAGACGTTTTGTTTGCTGCCGCCAAGTTATCCACAGGGTGACAGCAGTGAGGCGCGGCTGGTGCAGGTGCTGCTCGATCAACTGGCCCATCTGCCGGAAGTCGGGTTCTCTCTGCCGCTACCGCGTCATCCGCGTTTGCTTGGGCTGTGCGACGAATTGATCGAAAACCCCAGTCAGTCGATCACCCTGCAGGGCTGGGCCGAGCGTCTGGGCATGTCGGAAAAAACGGTGATGCGTTTGTTTCAGCGCGAAACTGGCTTGAGTTTTCGTGGATGGCGTCAGCGCGCGCGATTGTTATCCTCGCTCAGCGCACTGGAAGAGGGCGAAAGCGTGACAAACACGGCCCTGTCCTGTGGGTATGACTCGACCTCGGCGTTCATCGCCGCGTTTAAAAGCTTGTTTGGCTTCACCCCGGGTGAGTTGTTCAAGCCTTGATGCCTGCGGTCTGGTGTTTTTTGCAGGCCCGTCTTAGAGAATTTATGTTATCTGTAACGCCAATGGATAAAACTGCTTACAGCTTGCGTGGTCCCATCTGACTGGGCTCGGTTATGCTCTGCCCGGCATGGAAGCTGCTAAGAACCTGCTAAATAGTTGAAGCCTTTCGTAAATCTCTGAAGGTCAAAGGTCGGCATCTACTACTCGCTGTGAGAGGATTGCCGTATAACGAGCAACAATCGCGTGTTTGGCAACGAAGGACCCACAATAAAAGCTGATGAAGACTCCAAAACGCATTGAACCCCTGATCGAGGACGGTCTGGTCGACGAGGTGCTGCGCCCACTTATGAGTGGTAAAGAGGCAGCTGTTTATGTGGTGCGCTGTGGCAACGAGCTGCGGTGCGCCAAGGTTTACAAGGAGGCGAATAAACGAAGTTTCCGGCAGGCCGCGGAGTATCAGGAGGGTCGTAAGGTTCGCAACAGCCGGCAGGCCCGAGCGATGGCCAAGGGCTCGAAGTTCGGTCGTAAAGAGACCGAAGATGCCTGGCAGAATGCTGAAGTAGCCGCGCTGTTTCGTTTGGCCAGCGCGGGTGTGCGAGTGCCCAAGCCGTACGACTTCCTTGAAGGCGTGCTGTTGATGGAACTGATCGCCGACGAGTTTGGCGACGCGGCACCTCGCTTGAACGATGTGGTGATGGAACCGGATCAGGCGCGGGAGTATCACGAGTTCCTGATCAGGCAGATCGTGTTGATGCTGTGTACCGGTCTGGTGCACGGTGACTTGTCCGAGTTCAACGTGCTGTTGACCCCGGGCGGGCCGGTAATTATCGATCTGCCGCAGGCTGTCGACGCCGCAGGCAACAACCATGCATTTAGCATGTTGGAGCGCGATGTCGGCAACATGGCTTCTTATTTCGGACGCTTTGCCCCGGAATTGAAGGCAACCCGGTACGCGAAAGAGATGTGGGCGCTTTATGAAGCTGGCATCTTGCACCCGGGCAGTCCGCTGACCGGCGAGTTCGATGAGCCTGAAGACCTGGCCGATGTCGGTGGGGTTCTGCGGGAAATCGAGGCGGCCCGTCTGGACGAGGATCACCGTCAGGCTGTCCGCGCCGCAGATGACGCGCCACCGAGCAAAACCGAAGAGCCGCCTCCACCCTGGATGCAGTGATCCGCTAAATAAAAAATCCGGCTCAGGCCGGATTTTTTATTGGGCAGTCGAAACCCCTGCGGCCAGGATCAGTCGCAGCACCCTCCCGATGCCAGGTCCTTGAGAATCGGACAGTCCGGACGATGGTCGCCCTGGCAGTGCTCGACCAGTTCTTGCAAGGTATCGCGCAGGCTGGCCAGCTCGCTGATCTTCTGGTCCAGCGCAGTGATGTGTTGACGTGCCAGGGCTTTCACGTCGCTGCTGGCACGCTGGCGGTCTTGCCACAGGGTCAGCAGTTTGGCCACTTCTTCCAGTGAGAAACCCAGGTCCCGCGAACGCTTGATGAAGGCCAGCGTATGCAGATCTTCCGACCCATACAGTCGATAACCGCTGTCACTGCGGTGCGCGGCCTTGAGCAGTCCAATGGACTCGTAATAACGAATCATCTTGGCACTCAGACCACTGTTTTTGGCGGCTTGACCGATGTTCATCATGGCTCCTCAATCGATATCCTTCGGTTTCCAGGTTTTCAGCAGCAGCGCATTACTCACCACACTGACGCTCGACAGCGCCATCGCAGCGCCCGCCAACACGGGGTTGAGGAAGCCGAATGCGGCCAGTGGAATGCCGATCAGGTTGTAGACGAAGGCCCAGAACAGGTTCTGGCGAATCTTCGCATAGGTTTTGCGGCTGATCTCCAGCGCCGCCGGGATCAAGCGCGGGTCGCCGCGCATCAGGGTAATCCCGGCCGCATGCATGGCCACATCGGTTCCGCCGCCCATGGCGATGCCGATGTCTGCCGCCGCCAATGCCGGTGCGTCGTTGATGCCGTCACCAACCATTGCCACCACCCCGGTTTTTTTCAGCTCGACAATGGTCGCCGCTTTATCGGCGGGCAGGACTTCTGCGTGCACATCGCTGATACCCAATGCTTCGGCCACCGCGCGGGCGCTGCCGCGGTTGTCGCCGGTGAGCAAGTGGCTGCTGATATGGCGTGCAGTGAGTTGTTGAACCGCTTCCAGAGCGCCGGGCTTGAGCGTGTCTCCAAAGGCCAACAACCCCAGTACCGATGGCTGCGCACCACGCTCGATCAACCAGGACAACGTACGACCTTCTGCCTCCCATGATTGCGCGGATGGCGCCAGGGCTCCCATGGTCAGGCCGCTTTCTTCCAGCAGGCGGCGATTACCCAGCGCCAGATCCCGACCTTGCACGGTCCCGGCAATGCCTCGCCCTGGCAGCGCCTGGCTGGCGGTGACTGTCTCGATGTTCAAATGGCGGGCCGTGCAGGCATCCAGCACGGCTTTGGCCAGTGGGTGCTCGCTGCCCTGTTGCAGCGAGCCGGCCCATTGCAGCAGGGCGTCTTCGTTGCCACCGACAGCGCTCAAGTGGGCGATGCGTGGTGTACCGGAGGTCAGCGTGCCGGTCTTGTCGAAGACCATGGCCGTGACTTCGTGGGCGCGCTCGAGTGCTTCCGCGTCCTTGATCAAAATGCCGTAACGCGCCGCCACGCCGGTGCCGGCCATGATCGCCGTTGGCGTTGCCAGCCCCAGCGCGCATGGGCAGGCAATCACTAACACCGCCACGGCATTGATCAGAGCTGTTTCCAGTGGTGCTCCGGCCAACAGCCATCCCATCAGGGTGATGACGGCGATCACCAGCACCGTCGGGACGAATACCTGACTGACTTTATCCACAAGTTTCTGAATAGGGGCTTTGCTCGCCTGAGCATCCTCGACCAGACGAATGATCCGCGCTAACACGGTTTCCGCGCCCAGCGCCCGGGTCTTGACCAGCAAGCGGCCTTCGCCATTAATCGCGCCACCGGTCACCTTGTCGCCTGGCTGCTTCGGCACGGGCAGGCTCTCACCACTGATCAAGGCTTCGTCGGCGTGGCTCTGGCCATCAATGACTTCGCCATCCACCGGGAAGCGTTCGCCGGGCTTGACCACCACCAGATCGTTGAGGCGCAAAGCGCTGATGGCCACGTCCCGTTCTTGTCCGTCGATCAGTTGGATAGCACGTTCGGGGCGCAGTGCCTCCAGCGCGCGAATGGCGCTGGCGGTCTGGCGTTTGGCGCGGCTTTCCAGGTATTTGCCCAGCAGTACCAGTGCGATCACCACTGCCGAGGCTTCGAAATACAGATGCGGCATGCTGCCCGGAGGGGTGTGCGCCCATTGATAAAGGCTCAGTCCATAACCGGCACTGGTGCCCAGCGCGACCAGCAAATCCATGTTGCCAGCACCGGCCCTGATGGCTTTCCAGGCGGCGATGTAAAACCGCGCGCCGAGAATGAATTGCACGGGCGTTGCCAAGGCAAATTGCACCCAGGCCGGTAGCATCCAGTGCACACCCAATGGCGCCACCAGCATGGGTAGAACCAGCGGCAGCGCGAGGGCAATCGCCAACAGTAATGCCCAGCGCTCCCGGGTCAGTCGTTGTTGTTGGTTGTCGGCGTTGGCGCGAGTGTCTTCCAGCAGGCTTGCGCCGTAACCGGCCTGGGTAACGGCCGCAATCAGTACCGCCGGGTCGATAGGCCCCGACGATTCGACGTGCGCGCGTTCGCTGGCGAGATTGACGCTGACAGTTTTGACGCCGGCAACTTTGCTTAATGCGCGCTCGACCCGTCCGGCACAACTGGCGCAGGTCATTCCGGTTATGGGTAATTCGAGCGTATTGGACATAGGCATGGGTCAGTTCCCTGAGAGCTATGCCTCAAGGATTAACCTTGCCATACGGGTAAGGTCAAGCCCCAATCAATATTCCAGAGCCGCCCGCTTCAGGTACATGCCATTGGGGCCCATGGCGATCCGGTATTTGCTGACTTCGCCGGCCTTTATGTCAATGACCATGCTCGGGGGGACATCCATCCCTGGCAGGCATCCCGATGCCTTGCCAGGTAACAGGCGAAGACGTGCAGTGGTTTTACCCGGCGCCAGGTTGAAGGACGTCGACTCCTCCTGAAATAAACGCCCGACCAATTGGTCTTGGAGATACAGACCGATCTCGCATGAGGTGTTCACCTCCAGCCGCTCCCGGGAAATAATCAGGACGCCGTAGTCTTGCGAGTCGGCGTTGGCGAAGGGTACTGTCGCCCATAGGCCGAGGATGCTCATTAGACTCAATGCTGACCAGCGCATTGCTGATACTCCTGCTTTTAATACGGTTATGACGCAGCTTGGCCGAGCCGTGAGACGAATACCAGCCCGGCAGAAAAAAACAGGGGCTTGACCTTGCCATGATGGAAAGGTTGAACATGCCTGCAACCTTACCGAGGAGCAACAATATGCAACGATTCAATGTTCAGGGTATGACCTGTGGCCACTGTGTTCGGGCAATCACCCAAGCGCTGCAGAGCAGCGACCCGGCAGCAGATGTCCAGGTCGACTTGACCAGTGGCGAAGTGCGGGTTGAAAGCACACTCACGGCCGAGGTCATTATCAGTCTGATCAGTGCTGAAGGGTATGCGGTGCAGAAGATTTAAACGATGCGCCGAGTGATTGTGTTCCTGCTTTGCGACGGTACGACCCGCTGAACAATTTTGAAGTAATTTCCCCATCAAGGCGCTCTAAGGATTCAGGACGGTTAGACTAGCTAATTGCGCTGGACACAGTTTTGGATGCCCGATGAACCTGAGAATAATCTTGATTCTTGGCGCTTTGAGCGCTTTTGGGCCGCTGGCCATTGATTTTTATCTGCCTGGTTTTCCGGCGATTGCCTTGGCTTTTGGCACCGACGAAAAACATGTGCAACTGACCTTGGCGTCTTATTTTCTGGGCTTGTCCATCGGCCAGTTGGCCTATGGTCCGGTCGCGGATCGCTTTGGTCGGCGCGTGCCGTTGCTGGTGGGGGTCGGGCTCTTTACCCTGGCATCGCTAGCGTGCGCTTTTGCGCCCACTCTTGAGTGGCTGATTGCTGCGCGCTTCGTTCAGGCGTTGGGCGGATGCGCCGGGATGGTGTTGTCGCGAGCCATTGTGAGTGATAAGTGCGACGCCGTGCAGTCGGCGAAAGTCTTCTCGCAATTGATGTTGATCATGGGCCTGGCGCCGATTCTCGCACCCATGCTGGGTGGTCTGTTGGTCAACCTGTATGGCTGGCAGTCGATCTTTCTGGTGCTGACGGTATTCAGTGCTGTGTGCTCGCTGGCGGTTGCGCTGGGCTTGCCGGAAAGCATGCCAGCGACCCATCCACGCCATCCGTTGGCCGGTGCATTGGGGCAATATCGGCGGTTGTTGGCTGATCGGATATTTCTCGGTCATGCCTTGACCGGCGGCATCGCGATAGCCGGTATGTTCGCCTACATCGCGGGCTCACCATTCGTATTCATCAAGTTGTATGGCGTGCCGCCCGAGCACTATGGCTGGCTGTTCGGTGCGAACGCGGCGGGTTTCATTCTGGTGGCGCAGGTCAATGCGCGCATGCTGGGCAAACTCGGACCCGCGCTTCTGTTGTCTCGCACGGTCTGGGTTTATCTGGCAGCGGCGCTGGTCTTGCTCGGCATTGCCGAACTGCACACTCAGGCGCTTTGGCCGCTATTGATCCCGTTGTTTATCTGCATTGCCAGCCTGGGCTGCATCATCCCCAATGCTTCGGCCTGTGCCATGAACGGCCAGTGGGCGAGGGCAGGGAGTGCGTCGGCGTTACTCGGGTGCCTGCAATTCAGTGTCGCCGCAGGGGCATCCGCATTGGTGGGCGTGTTGCACGATGGCAGCGCAGTTCCCATGGCAATGGTGATTAGTTTGTGCGGGATTTTTGCGGTGAGTGCCGCAGTATTGACCCGCCGTTTGCAGCGCACGCGTGATGCGAGTGTGGCTCAAACGGCTCAGGTCTGAGGCTGCCCGAGTTGCAGGCCAGCCTTGGCTCAGCCGGTGGCTTGCTGGCGACTTTCAGGTAACTTGTGCGGAGCCCGCAGCCGGGATTCAAGCGTGTTGACGAAGGCGCGGGCTTCGGCTTCAGAACGAAAACTCACGACATGCTGATCCATCCGGACCTGCCACGGGCCGCCTTGGGATTTTGCTGATTCACGTACCAGGACTTTCATTGCTGACTCCCTCCTGTTGGTAAGGCTGCAATTGTAGACCTGGATCAGGCGAAAATAATGATCCAAGTCAAACCTCAGACTGACGGTCTTAAGTGATCAAAAACCTTCGAGAACGATCTTGCCTTTGGCCTTGCCGCTTTCCAGAAACGCATGAGCGCGACGCAGGTTGGCGGCGTTGATGGTGCCGAAGTGTTCACCAAAAGTGGTTTTCAAGGTGCCAGCATCAATCAGCTCCGCGACGCGGTTGAGCAGCTTGTGCTGCTCGATCATGTCGGCGGTTTCGAACAGCGACCGGGTGTACATGAACTCCCAATGCAGTGACAGACTCTTGCGTTTCAGCTTGCTGACGTCGAGGGACTTGGGGTCGTCGATCAAGGCCAGCCGACCTTGCGGCGCCAGGGCTTCGACCAGTTGATCCAGATGCTGGTCGGTCTGTGTCAGGCTGGCCACGTGAGTCACCTGTGGCAGACCCGCGCGGGTGAGTTCTTCGTTCAGCGGCTTGCTGTGATCAAGCACATGATGCGCGCCCAGCTGGCGAACCCATGCCTCGGTTTCAGGTCGTGAGGCGGTGCCGATAACGTTCAACCCTGTGAGCTGCCGGGCCAACTGGGTGAGCATCGAACCCACGCCACCGGCAGCACCGACGATCATCAGACGCTGTCCGGTGTCAGTGGCGCCTTCAGTAATTTGCAGGCGCTCGAAGAGCAGCTCCCACGCAGTGATTGCCGTCAGCGGCAAGGCTGCGGCATGGGCGAAGCTCAAGGATTTTGGCATGTGCCCGACGATTCGCTCATCGACCACGTGCCGTTCGCTGTTGGCACCAGCGCGGGCGATGGAGCCTGCATAGAACACCTTGTCGCCCGGTTGAAATAGCGTCACTTCGCTGCCGACCGCTTTGACGATACCGGCCACGTCCCAACCCAGGACCTTGGCGTCGCCGCCTTCGGGTTGAACGTTCTGACGAACCTTGGTATCGACCGGATTGACGGAGATGGCTTTGACCTCCACCAGCAAGTCCCGAGGACCGGCAACCGGCTCGGCCAGCTCGATGTCCTGCAATGACCGGGGGTCGCTGATCGGCAGGGACTGGTAATACGCGATGGCTTTCATGGGGCGCTCCTGAGAAGTAAGCCTGAATAAATGGCATGGAGGGATGATTGGCTATTTCTCTTAAAGATAAAACCCGCTAAAACTGCAGGCTCTTTCAATTTATTTTTGATAATGCGAGCAAGTGATGCTGCGTTTTGATGATCTGCAACTGTTTGTCCGGGCCACCGATCTGGGCAGCCTGTCCGCTGCTGCGCGGGTCATGGACATGTCGGCGGCGGTCGCCAGCGCTGCGCTCAAACGTATCGAGCAGCAACTGGGCGCGCGTCTTTTGGCACGCTCGACCCGTAGCCTGCGTCTGACGGCCGAGGGTGAGGGGTTCCTCGAATACGCCCGCGCGGCCCTGAGTAGCCTGGAAGAGGGGCAGCGCTTTCTGGCCAGCAGCCAGGATCAAGTCAGTGGCGTCCTGCTGCTGTCGGCGCCCTCGGATTTTGGCCGTAACGTGTTATTGCCCTGGCTCGACGAATTCCAGCGTCAACATCCGCTGCTCACGGTCCGCCTGCTGCTGGGCGACAGGATTGCCGATCTATTTCGCCAGCCGGTAGACATTGCTCTGCGTTATGGAGAGCCGGAAGATTCGAGCCTTATCGCGTTACCCATCGTCCCGGGTAACCGTCGCGTGTTATGCGCCGCCCCGTCGTATCTGGCCCGTCATGGTGAACCCCAGCATGTGGAACAGTTGGCACAGCACAACTGCCTGCTGTTCATGCTAGGCAATCGGGTGCATGACCATTGGCGTTTCCATGACGGCAAACGTGAAATGGGTTTGACCGTGCACGGGGATCGTTTTAGCGACGATGCTGACGTCGTACGCCGGTGGGCATTGGCCGGTGTTGGCGTTGCCTATAAATCCTGGCTGGATGTTGCGGCCGATGTGCATGCCGGACGCCTGAAGCTATTGATCCCGGAACTGCAGGGGGAACTGGCCCCGCTCAATGTGCTCTGTGCGCACCGGGCGCAACTGAGTAAGCCGGTCAATTTATTGTGCGAAATGCTCAGGTCACGCTGTGCGGAGTTGGCGCAACGGCATCCTGACAGCAAGTGACGTCAGGTTCATGTTGCGGTGGCTTACAGCGGCAATGGAATCGTCTGACAGTCGACACACAGGCGCTCTGGAGAAAAAAAGATTATCAAGTGTTTTCAGCGTAAACATCGCTGTTTTGAGGTCGTATTTTCTTGCCTGTTTTTTGTGTTTTTTCCGTAGGCATTTCCCTCGTGATGCACGCCAGATTTTTCTGAGGTCGGCTGAGAGTGTCCGGCCAGCGCTGCTTTCACGGCAGCCAGGTAAATCGAGACGGGTTTTCGTTGGCCTGGGTGATGTCTGACTTTGCCTATAGGGTGTCAGCTAATCCTCTGTCGTGGTTTTAATCCCATTTCGTAACAGGGCGCTGGGCTTATACTTGGCGCCAGCGGCCAGGTCCGCATAGGTCGCCAAGCCAGGTCCGAGGTGCAGGACGCTACCAGGCGAGGCGTTATCAATGCAGATGTGAGTGGGGCGTCTGAGGCAGAAACGGTTGCGGTATGTAAGCGCTGCGAGATGACGTTCTGGGCGTACGAGGTCAAATACAGCCCTTGTTTTGGCGGCTTAGCGTCTTGGCTGGACCCGATTTGCTGTTCACTATGTCAGTGCAATAGACGAATGTTTCAACAGGGAGTGAATACATGGAATATGCACCTTGCATTAGCCAGATTGCCGCGCTGCTGGCTGACCCCAAGCGCAGTGCAATGATTTGGGCGTTGATGGATGGTACCGCCCGCCCCGCGGACGAGCTGGCTTTGATGGCTGGTCTATCCACTTCTTCGGCAGGTGCGCATCTGGCGCGACTGACTACCGGCGGGCTATTGAAGCAGGAGGCTCGCGGCAGAAAGCGTTTTTTCCGACTGGCTGCACCGGAAGTTGGCACTGCAGTCGAGGCGCTGGCCAATGCATCGATGGTCAGCACCGATCACATCAGCAGAAGTGTGTCACAACCCGTTCCACCCACACCGCTTTCGCCGCTACGTCGTGCCCGGATTTGTTCCGACCATCTTGGGGGCGAGTTGGCTGCGGAACTGTATCAGCGTCTGTTGGGTGCGGGCTGGATCGAACAACATGAGCAGCGCGTCGAAGTCACCAGCAAAGGTGTCGCTCAATTTGCCGAGCGCGGCATCTATGTTCCGGCGCTGGCCCATCGAAAGCTTAAGACCGTTTGCGCTTGCCCCGACTGGAGCGAGCGCAAGCCGCATTTAGGCGGAGCATTGGGTGCCGGGTTACTGCAATTGTTCATACAGTTGGGCTGGTTGCGCACTAGCGATGAGTCCACCGCTTTGCAGGTCTCGACTAACGGTCAGCGTGAGATCAGCAAAATAGCTTCGGCTGCCTGATGGCCCCATCGTTCTCGCGCGTTCATTGCGCGGGAACGATTACCGCTGCATCAAGGCTTGACCAACCGTGCATCCAGGCTGTTTTGCGCCAGGCGTCGGGCCTGATCCTGAGTCATCCCCAGATGCTTGTGCAGCGCGTAAAAATTCTCGGTCACATAACCACCGAAATACGCAGGGTCGTCTGAATTGACCGTGACTTTCACACCGCGCTCAAGCATGTCGAGAATGTTGTGGTGGGCCATGTCGTCGAAGACGCAGAGCTTGGTGTTGGACAGCGGACACACCGTCAGCGGGATCTGTTCATCAATGATGCGCTGCATCAGCCGCTCATCTTCGATAGCGCGCACACCATGATCGATACGCTGAATCTTCAACAGGTCCAGCGCTTGCCAAATGTATTCGGGTGGGCCTTCTTCGCCTGCATGGGCTACTGTCAAAAAGCCTTCGTTACGGGCGCGGTCGAACACGCGCTGGAACTTGCTCGGAGGATGGCCCATCTCTGAGCTGTCGAGACCCACTGCAATAAATGCATCGCGAAATGGCAGCGCTTGATCGAGGGTTTTTTCAGCTTCTTCTTCGCTCAAATGGCGCAGGAAGCTGAGAATCAACCCGCTGGAGATACCGAGTTTTTCCTGGCCATCCTTCAATGCACTGGCGATACCGTTGATCACCACTTCAAAGGGGATGCCCCGATCGGTATGGGTTTGCGGATCAAAGAAGGGTTCGGTGTGAATGACGTTTTGCGCCTTGCAGCGTTGCAGGTAAGCCCAAGTCAGGTCGTAAAAATCCTGCTCGGTGCGCAGTACATCCGCACCCCGGTAATACAGGTCGAGAAACTCCTGCAAATTGTTGAAGGCATAGGCCCGGCGCAATGTTTCGACATCGGCCCAAGGCAAGGCGATCTTGTTGCGATCAGCCAGTGCAAAGAGCAATTCGGGTTCCAGCGAGCCTTCCAGGTGCAGGTGCAGTTCTGCCTTGGGCAATGCGTTGAGCCATTCGTACATGTGCTTTTCTCATCAGGTGCAGATAGTCGCCATTCTACAGACGGATGTCCGCTTTGAGATCGCTTCCTTTACGTGGCGTGGCTGATCGGCCGGTTGAAGCCACAGCGCAACGTCTTTGCTGTTACCGTTAGCCGTGAAACATTTACTGATAATGACCCGCCTGTATGAGACCGGTCAGTCCCAGGCCAGACACTTTTGACCCAAGGCATTCCAATGCTGACTTATTTGAGAGATGAAAAGTTTCTACTGCTGGCTGTTCTCGGTGCGCTGATCGCGTTCCCCTTCGAACATGCGTTGCTGAATCACGGTCAGGGTGTTGCGCTGGCGGGCGGGATTGCACTGGTGGTGGCGATTGTCTGCGCGTCGATGCGCGTGGCCCACCATGCCGAACTGTTGGCGCATAAATTCGGCGATCCCTATGGCACTATGATCCTGACGCTGTCGGCCGTCTTGGTCGAGGTCGTGATTCTGGCGATCATGATGAGCAACGAGCCCTCACCGACACTGGTGCGCGACACGATCTATTCAGCGGTGATGCTCGATATCAATGGCATTCTGGGGCTGGCGGCGTTGATGGGCGGGCTCAAGCATGGCGAACAGTCCTACAACGATGATTCGGCGCGCACTTACAGTGTGATGATCCTCACTGCGATGGGCGTTTCCATGGTGGTGCCTGAGTTCATTCCCGAAGGTGACTGGAAGATTTATTCGGCGTTTACGATTGGCGCGATGGTGCTGCTGTACGCCCTGTTTCTGCGCATGCAGGTGGGGCCGCACAGTTATTTTTTCAGCTACAGCTATCCCGAAAAAATGCGCAAGAATTCGCCTGCCGAAGAGGATCCATCGATCAATCTGGTGCGCTCGATCGGCACCCTGATTTTTGGCGTAGTGGTAATCGGTGCGCTGGCTGAAGTGATGTCGAAAACCGTCGACCTCGGTCTGGAAGGGACAGGTGCACCGCCGGTCATGACGGCGATTCTGGTGGCGGCTATTTCCGCTGCCCCCGAGATCCTCACGGCCTTGCGCGCGGCGTTGGCCAACCGCATGCAGTCCGTCGTAAACATTGCGTTGGGCGCCTCGTTGTCAACGGTGATCCTGACCGTACCCGTCATGGAGGCCATGGCGCTGTACAGCGGCCAGCCGTTCCAGATGGCGATGACCCCGGTGCAGAGCGTGATGATCTTCATCACGCTT
Organism: Pseudomonas sp. GG8; assembly: GCF_052976945.1. Classification (NCBI taxonomy): domain Bacteria; kingdom Pseudomonadati; phylum Pseudomonadota; class Gammaproteobacteria; order Pseudomonadales; family Pseudomonadaceae; genus Pseudomonas; species Pseudomonas sp. GG8. The sequence goes on along the minus strand of NZ_JBRIIP010000001.1, from coordinate 4,425,243 downwards.
TTGGTCAGCGCGATCAACCTGAATGATGGTGAAACCAATGCCATCGAAGGCATGACGCATTTCGTGCTGTTCGCAACCTTTATCATGCTGTCGTTGTTGGGGCTTTGAACCCGACAGCACTAGCAGCACTACACGCTCGCTACAGATCCAGGGTCGCCGCGCTTCAGATAGAAGCAGCGGCGAGGCTGAAGTTCATCTGGCCAGTTAATTACCAGGGAATTGTTTCACCCTTGTAGTTGATGAAGTAATGACCACCCTTGCCGGTATAGGCATCAATCTGTTCGACCAAACCACGGGTGCTGGTTTCTACATCGATATGAGCACCTTCGCCGCCCATGTCTGTTTTCACCCAGCCCGGATGCAGGGACAGGACTGTCGGCTTCGGGTCGGCCAATTGTGTAACGAAGGAATTGGTCATGGAGTTCAGCGCGGCCTTGCTGGCTTTGTACAATGCCATGTCGTTGCCTTCAGGGCACATCACACTGCCTAGCACCGAACTCATAAACGCCAGGACCCCGGTGTCGGGACGAATCTGCTGGATCATTCGTTCGGCCAGACGAATGGGGGCAATGGCGTTGGTCATGAACAACTGGCCGAGTTCGTCGACGGTCGCTTGCGCAGCGCTCTGATGTTTTGGTCCGCTGACGCCGGCATTGATGAACAGCAGATCAAAAACCTGTCCTTTCAGCTTCTCGGTGAAAACATTCAACGATGACAGCTCATTGATATCCAGCACCTCGACCTGCACCTCGGGGATCGTCTGGGGTCCACCTGCTTTGTGCAGGTCACGCACTGTGGCGGTCACTTGCCAGCCCTGTTCCGACAGGCGATGCACCAGGCCCAGGCCTAAGCCACGGGAGGCGCCAATGATTAACGCAGTTTTGGTATTCGGCATGGATCGAGCTCCTTGTTCACAAATAGTGGTTCAGGGGAGAAATAGCCCAGAGGGACATTGTCGCCTCAAGGACTTAATGGACAACGTTGACCCAAGCGTTGTTGCAACTCAAGGCGTAACTCGTTTAGTTCGGCGATTCGAGCGTCGATAGCGTTGAGTTTGTCTTCCTGTCGTTGAACAAAAAATGACCAGCTGAGCGCGCGCCATGATCTGTCTGCGCCAGAGACAGGCTTGCACGGCTTATCCACAGGTTGCTCCACAGTTATTGTGTGCAAGCGAAAAGTGCGGGAATAAAGAGTGACCGTGAAGTGCCCAACTGCGATAAGTGACGATAACACCCTGTTTTAAGGAGGTTTTATTCCAGTAATGGGTGGATTGAGCAAAAAACAACCAGTCGTCGCAACGCCATACGCAGCAAGGCCCGCAGGGGTGTGTACTCAGCTTATCCACAGCCGGGTGCACAGTAGATGTGGGCAATTAACCAGGGAGTGCGCACGCGCGGATTCAGTCTTCCTCAAGCGGCTGCAAGAGAATTCGTCCGCGACTCAGATCTGCCAGTTGTCGCTGCAAAATGTCGATGTGCTCCGGGCCCAGGGCAATCTGCAATTCGACGCCGTTGGCGGTGAATGTTTCGTGCTCCAGCAGTCCATGCAGTTCGGCCAGCCGCACCTTGACCAGCGCCAGTTCGCTGAAGCTGCACGTACAGCTCAATTGCACCCGATGGATCAAGGGCAGGCGCTCGGCCTGGTGCAGGCATTTATTGGCGCCACCACCGTACGCGCGAGCGAGGCCGCCAGTGCCCAATTGGATGCCGCCGTACCAGCGGATGACCAACACCACGACTTGATCGCAATCCTGCGCTTCGATCGCTGCCAGAATGGGTCGGCCAGCGGTCCCGCCGGGTTCTCCATCGTCGCTGCTACGATATTGATCGGCCAGTTTCCAGGCCCAGCAATTGTGCGTGGCATTCAGATCGCTGTGCTGCTCAATGAACGCTTGGGCCTGAGCAGCGCTGGTGATGGGGGCGGCGAGGGTAATAAAGCGGCTTTTGCGAATCTCTTCCCGGTATTCGCAAGGGCCAGCAAGGGTAAAAGGCATGCGTATGTTCCAGCTATCGACGACGTGAACCACTGTTTCCGGTAACGGACCGCTCAAGCAGCCGGAGGCGTCAGCCCACAGCCTTTGAGGATGATGCGGATCAAATTGTCGCTGGCGGTTTCCATGTCCTGCTTGGTCAAACGGGTGCGACCGGTAACCCGACATATTTGCGTGGCGAAGTCAGCGTAGTGCTGCGTGCTGCCCCAGAGCAGGAAGATCAGATGCACAGGGTCGACGGGGTCCATTTTTCCGGCATCGATCCAGGCTTGAAACACGGCTGCCCGGCCCTGAAACCAGGCACGGTAGTCCTGACTGAAATGCTCATTCAGGCATTCGCCTCCGCTGATGATTTCCATGGCGAAGATCCGTGACGCTTGTGGCTGGCGTCGGGAAAACTCCATCTTGGCTCGAATGTAATGGCTCAGTGCCTGAGCGGGATCGTCGTCGACGCTCAACGCGTTGAACGTGCTGTCCCACAGGTCGAGGATGTTGCTCAACACCGCAATGTACAACCCCAGCTTGTTGGTGAAGTAGTAGTGCAGGTTAGCTTTGGGCAAGCCTGCATTCTGCGCGATGGTGTTCATACTGGTGCCTTTGAAGCCGTGACGAGCGAACTCGTCCTCTGCGGCTTTGATGATTGCTTCTTCGTTCTTCTGACGAATGCGGCTGGCAGGTTTAGCGACGGCTTGGGCGCTATGGGCTGGGACTTCAAAGGTCATGGGCGGTTCCGAACGGGTCATGGGCTGCAAGCTGAGAACAGATAACGCACCCGCGAAGATCAGACAAGAGCCAGTCGTGCAAATTAATGCTCCAAGCTTTCGATTTCGGCTTCAGATTGGCCTGCGTGAGTGGTCTCTTTAACTATTTAGTTGGTTGCGCATCCACAGCGCAAAGTCCTGAAAAGCCTCATCGGGTGGCGGCCAGACTTTCAAGGAAGCTTTCCAGTACCAGATGAGGGCGACGTCCCTTGCGAGTGACCGAAGCCAGACTCAGGTCATAAAAACGTGCCGTCGGTTTCAGCGCTCGCAGTCGGCCTTGCTGAACCCACAGGCTGGCGTAGTGATCTGGCAGGTAGCCGATATAGCGCCCGGTGAGAATCAAAAAGGCCATGCCCTCACGATCCGAGGCGCTGGCGGTGCAATTGAGTGCCTGGTAATGCGCCTGAATGTCCGCAGGCAAGCGAAAGGTCGGAGCGATAGCGTCCTGAGCATTCAATCGTTCGTCATTCAGCGCGGCGTCATCCATATAGAAGAGCGGATGGCCGACAGCGCAATAGAGCAGAGAGCGTTCGCTGTACAGCGGCTGATATTCCAGCCCGGACAGGGCACTGGCCTGCGGAACAACTCCTACGTGCAAACGCCCATCGAGCACGCCCTGTTCCACTTCATGGGGCGCGATCATGCGGATCTGGATATGTACGTCTGGGCCGCGTTCCTTCAATTGGGCCAGGGCATGGGTGATGCGCATGTGCGGCAGGGTGACCAGGTTGTCGGTCAGACCGATGTTCAGTTCGCCGCGCAAATGCTGGTGCAGGCCATTGACCTCGGTGCGAAAGCTTTCTACGGCACTTAATAGCTGCAAAGACGATTGATAGACCTCCCGACCTTCTTCGGTCAGGGAAAACCCCGCGCGTCCACGCTGGCACAGGCGCAAGCCGAGTCGTTGTTCAAGATCGCTCATCTGTTGGCTGATCGCCGAACGGCCTATGCCCAGCGCGCTTTCGGCCGCCGAGAAGCCACCTGACTCGACTACGCTTCGAAAGATGCGCAGCAAACGAATATCAAAGTCGCTGACTTGGGCCAGTGGATCGGGTCGACGGATGCTCATAGTTTAGTGATTGTCTAACTGAAGATTATAAATGTTGGGTTTTTAAGACTTTATCCCCGTGGCAACTTAGCTGCAACCACACAGCTCAATAAGCTGCCCCATCGCCCCGTGAGGTATTTGCATCCATGACTCTTCCTGAATCCGCCGAGAATTCTCTGGCCAGCCAATTGAAGCTCGACGCTCATTGGATGCCATACACCGCAAACCGTAATTTTCAGCGCGATCCCCGGCTGATCGTGGCGGCGCAAGGCAGCTACCTGACGGACGATAAGGGTCGCAAGATTTATGACGCGTTGTCCGGGCTATGGACGTGCGGCGCCGGGCATTCGCGCAAGGAAATTCAGGAGGCGGTCTCGCGTCAGTTGGGCACTCTGGATTATTCGCCAGCGTTCCAATACGGCCACCCCTTGTCCTTCCAGCTGGCTGAGAAAATCACCGACCTGGCACCTGGCAATCTGAACCACGTCTTTTTCACTGATTCGGGTTCTGAGTGCGCGGATACCGCAGTGAAAATGGTGCGCGCCTACTGGCGCCTGAAAGGTCAGGCCACCAAAACCAAAATGATCGGTCGTGCCCGTGGTTATCACGGGGTCAACATTGGTGGCACCAGCTTGGGCGGAGTGAACGGCAACCGTAAAATGTTCGGCCAATTGATGGACGTCGATCATTTGCCTCATACCTTGCTGGCCAGCAATGCCTATTCACGTGGCGAGCCTGAGTTGGGCGGCATTGCGCTGGCCGATGAGATGCTCAAACTGATCGAGTTGCACGATGCATCCAATATTGCGGCAGTGATTGTCGAGCCGATGGCGGGCTCTGCCGGTGTGATCGTTCCACCAAAAGGTTATCTGAAGCGCCTGCGCGAAATCTGCGATCAGCACAACATCCTATTGATCTTCGACGAAGTCATCACTGGTTTCGGTCGCACCGGGTCGATGTTCGGCGCCGACAGCTTCGGTGTGACGCCTGACCTGATGTGTATCGCCAAGCAAATCACCAACGGCGCGATCCCGATGGGCGCAGTGATTGCCAGTAGCGAGATTTATCACACGTTCATGAACCAGCCGACGCCCGAGTATGCGGTCGAGTTCCCACACGGCTACACCTACTCCGCGCACCCGGTCGCCTGTGCGGCGGGTCTTGCCTCGCTGGAATTGTTGCAGCGGGAGAATCTGGTTCAGCAAGTCGCCGAGATTTCACCTCATTTCGAAAGCGCGTTGCACGGCCTCAAAGGCTCGAAAAACGTTGTGGACATCCGTAACTACGGTCTGGCCGGTGCGATCCAGATCGCGCCCCGTGATGGCGATGCCATCGTGCGTCCTTTCGAGGCGGGGATGAAACTGTGGAAAGCGGGCTTCTACGTGCGTTTCGGCGGCGACACGCTGCAGTTCGGGCCAACCTTCAATAGCAAACCGCAGGATTTGGATCGCTTGTTCGATGCTGTCGGCGACGTGCTGAATCAGATCGACTGATTCGCTGTGGGTTTAAACCACAGGCGCGGCCGAGATCGCGCCTGACCGTATTTTTTGGAGTCCTGTCATGAGCAACATCCAACACCTGATCAATGGCGAGTTCGTTACCGATACCGGCCGTACTGCCGATGTGTTCAATCCATCGACCGGTCAGGCCGTTCATAAAGTCCCCTTGGCCAGCCGCGAAACTGTTCAGCAAGCAATCGATGCTGCGAAGGCTGCATTTCCAGCCTGGCGCAATACGCCCGCCGCCAAACGCGCGCAAGTGATGTTCCGCTTCAAGCAATTACTGGAACAGAATGAATCGCGTATCGCGCAGTTGATCAGTGAAGAGCACGGCAAGACCCTGGAAGACGCCGCCGGTGAGTTGAAGCGCGGGATCGAGAACGTCGAATACGCGTGTGCCGCGCCAGAGATCCTCAAGGGGGAGTACAGCCGCAACGTAGGGCCAAACATTGACGCATGGTCCGACTTTCAGCCGCTGGGTGTGGTTGCAGGTATTACGCCGTTTAACTTCCCGGCCATGGTCCCGCTGTGGATGTACCCACTGGCGATTGTGTGCGGTAACTGCTTCATCCTGAAGCCTTCTGAGCGTGATCCAAGTTCGACGTTGTTGATTGCTCAACTGCTGAATGAGGCGGGTCTGCCAAACGGTGTGCTTAACGTCGTGCACGGTGACAAAACAGCGGTTGATGCGTTGATCGAAGCGCCTGAAGTCAAAGCGTTGAGTTTTGTCGGTTCAACGCCTATCGCTGAATACATCTATAGAGAAGCTACTTCTCGCGGGAAGCGAGTCCAGGCATTGGGCGGCGCGAAGAATCACGCGGTGCTGATGCCCGACGCAGATCTGGACAATGCGGTCAGCGCGTTGATGGGCGCTGCGTACGGTTCATGTGGCGAGCGTTGCATGGCGATATCGGTTGCTGTCTGTGTAGGTGATCAGGTCGCCGATGCGTTGGTGGCCAAACTGGTCCCGCAGATCAAGGCGTTGAAAATCGGTGCCGGGACTACCTGTGGCCTGGATATGGGGCCGTTGGTGACCGGACAACATCGCGACAAGGTCTGTAGCTATATAGAAGACGGCGTGAACTCGGGTGCCGAGCTTGTGATCGATGGTCGTGGTCTGAGCGTTGCAGGCAATGAAGAGGGCTTCTTCCTGGGTGGCTGCCTGTTTGATCGGGTCACGCCGGAGATGCGTATCTATAAAGAAGAGATCTTTGGCCCGGTGCTGTGCATCGTCCGGGTCGATAGCCTGGAGCAGGCCATGCAACTGATCAACGATCACGAGTATGGCAATGGCACCTGCATCTTTACCCGTGATGGTGAAGTCGCGCGTTTGTTCTGCGACGAGATTGAAGTCGGTATGGTCGGGGTCAACGTGCCACTGCCGGTACCGGTGGCCTATCACAGCTTCGGCGGCTGGAAGCGTTCGCTGTTTGGCGACCTGCATGCTTATGGCCCGGATGGGGTGCGCTTCTATACCCGCCGCAAAGCCATCACCCAGCGTTGGCCGCAACGTGCCAGCCATGAGGCTTCGCAGTTTGCCTTTCCTAGTTTGTAAGGGATGAAAGAGGCGGGCCGTGAGGCCCGCCTCTTGCGTTTAGAGCCCTGTTTTAACGATGTGACAGGTTTGTGAAATTAGGTGTTGACGCCCCGTCAAATCTGTCTATAATTCGCACCTCTTCCGGAGCAGATGAAGCGGAAAACTCTCTGTAAATCAAAGAGTTATCCAGAGTAAGCGGCGAGGAAGGGGTTTTGATCTTCTGGATCGAAAGCGGTAAAAAAGAGGTGTTGACAGCAGCGTGTAACGCTGTAGAATTCGCCTCCCGCTAACGAGAGACGTGAAGTTGATCGAAGCGCAAGTGGTTGAAGTTGCAAAGGAAACTTTGAAACTTGTTAAAATAACCGCTTGACAGCAACAAGGGCTGCTGTAGAATGCGCGCCTCGGCTGAGACGAAAGATCTCAACCACCCGCTCTTTAACAACTGAATCAAGCAATTCGTGTGGGTGCTTGTGTTGTAAGACTGAAGTCAACTGATTATCAGCATCACAAGTTACTCCGCGAGAAATCAAAGATGTAATCAACGATTGCTGAGCTAAGTTTAGGGTTTTGTCAAAACCCAAAGATGTTTGAACTGAAGAGTTTGATCATGGCTCAGATTGAACGCTGGCGGCAGGCCTAACACATGCAAGTCGAGCGGCAGCACGGGTACTTGTACCTGGTGGCGAGCGGCGGACGGGTGAGTAATACCTAGGAATCTGCCTGGTAGTGGGGGATAACGTTCGGAAACGGACGCTAATACCGCATACGTCCTACGGGAGAAAGCAGGGGACCTTCGGGCCTTGCGCTATCAGATGAGCCTAGGTCGGATTAGCTAGTTGGTGAGGTAATGGCTCACCAAGGCTACGATCCGTAACTGGTCTGAGAGGATGATCAGTCACACTGGAACTGAGACACGGTCCAGACTCCTACGGGAGGCAGCAGTGGGGAATATTGGACAATGGGCGAAAGCCTGATCCAGCCATGCCGCGTGTGTGAAGAAGGTCTTCGGATTGTAAAGCACTTTAAGTTGGGAGGAAGGGCATTAACCTAATACGTTAGTGTTTTGACGTTACCGACAGAATAAGCACCGGCTAACTCTGTGCCAGCAGCCGCGGTAATACAGAGGGTGCAAGCGTTAATCGGAATTACTGGGCGTAAAGCGCGCGTAGGTGGTTCGTTAAGTTGGATGTGAAATCCCCGGGCTCAACCTGGGAACTGCATTCAAAACTGTCGAGCTAGAGTATGGTAGAGGGTGGTGGAATTTCCTGTGTAGCGGTGAAATGCGTAGATATAGGAAGGAACACCAGTGGCGAAGGCGACCACCTGGACTGATACTGACACTGAGGTGCGAAAGCGTGGGGAGCAAACAGGATTAGATACCCTGGTAGTCCACGCCGTAAACGATGTCAACTAGCCGTTGGGAGCCTTGAGCTCTTAGTGGCGCAGCTAACGCATTAAGTTGACCGCCTGGGGAGTACGGCCGCAAGGTTAAAACTCAAATGAATTGACGGGGGCCCGCACAAGCGGTGGAGCATGTGGTTTAATTCGAAGCAACGCGAAGAACCTTACCAGGCCTTGACATCCAATGAATCTGCTAGAGATAGCGGAGTGCCTTCGGGAGCATTGAGACAGGTGCTGCATGGCTGTCGTCAGCTCGTGTCGTGAGATGTTGGGTTAAGTCCCGTAACGAGCGCAACCCTTGTCCTTAGTTACCAGCGCGTAATGGCGGGCACTCTAAGGAGACTGCCGGTGACAAACCGGAGGAAGGTGGGGATGACGTCAAGTCATCATGGCCCTTACGGCCTGGGCTACACACGTGCTACAATGGTCGGTACAGAGGGTCGCCAAGCCGCGAGGTGGAGCTAATCCCAGAAAACCGATCGTAGTCCGGATCGCAGTCTGCAACTCGACTGCGTGAAGTCGGAATCGCTAGTAATCGCGAATCAGAATGTCGCGGTGAATACGTTCCCGGGCCTTGTACACACCGCCCGTCACACCATGGGAGTGGGTTGCACCAGAAGTAGCTAGTCTAACCTTCGGGAGGACGGTTACCACGGTGTGATTCATGACTGGGGTGAAGTCGTAACAAGGTAGCCGTAGGGGAACCTGCGGCTGGATCACCTCCTTAATCGAAGACATCAGCTTCTTCATAAGTTCCCACACGAATTGCTTGATTCATTGAAAAAGACGATTTAGAAGCAGCCCGAAATTGGGTCTGTAGCTCAGTTGGTTAGAGCGCACCCCTGATAAGGGTGAGGTCGGCAGTTCGAATCTGCCCAGACCCACCAATTTTGTGTGGGAAACGCCTGTAGAGATACGGGGCCATAGCTCAGCTGGGAGAGCGCCTGCCTTGCACGCAGGAGGTCAACGGTTCGATCCCGTTTGGCTCCACCACTTACTGCTTCTGTATTGTAGAGTTTAGAAATGAGCATTCCATCGGTTCGATGGTGAATGTTGATTTCTAGTCTTTGATTAGATCGTTCTTTAAAAATTTGGGTATGTGATAGAAAGTTAGACCGGACAGCACTTTCACTGGTGGTGTTACGGGCTAAGGTAAAATTTGTGAGTTAAATTGCGAATTTTCGGCGAATGTCGTCTTCATAGTATAACCAGATTGCTTGGGGTTATATGGTCAAGTGAAGAAGCGCATACGGTGGATGCCTTGGCAGTCAGAGGCGATGAAAGACGTGGTAGCCTGCGAAAAGCTTCGGGGAGTCGGCAAACAGACTTTGATCCGGAGATGTCTGAATGGGGGAACCCAGCGGTCATAAGACCGTTACCTTACACTGAATACATAGGTGTATGGAGCGAACCAGGGGAACTGAAACATCTAAGTACCCTGAGGAAAAGAAATCAACCGAGATTCCCTTAGTAGTGGCGAGCGAACGGGGACCAGCCCTTAAGCTGTATTGAGATTAGCGGAACGTTCTGGAAAGGACGGCCATAGTGGGTGATAGCCCTGTACGCGAAAATCTCTTTGCAGTGAAATCGAGTAGGACGGAGCACGAGAAACTTTGTCTGAATATGGGGGGACCATCCTCCAAGGCTAAATACTACTGACTGACCGATAGTGAACTAGTACCGTGAGGGAAAGGCGAAAAGAACCCCGGAGAGGGGAGTGAAATAGATCCTGAAACCGTATGCGTACAAGCAGTGGGAGCCCACTTTGTTGGGTGACTGCGTACCTTTTGTATAATGGGTCAGCGACTTATTTTCAGTGGCGAGCTTAACCGAATAGGGGAGGCGTAGCGAAAGCGAGTCTTAATAGGGCGTCTAGTCGCTGGGAATAGACCCGAAACCGGGCGATCTATCCATGGGCAGGTTGAAGGTTGGGTAACACTAACTGGAGGACCGAACCGACTACCGTTGAAAAGTTAGCGGATGACCTGTGGATCGGAGTGAAAGGCTAATCAAGCTCGGAGATAGCTGGTTCTCCTCGAAAGCTATTTAGGTAGCGCCTCATGTATCACTGTAGGGGGTAGAGCACTGTTTCGGCTAGGGGATCATCCCGATTTACCAACCCGATGCAAACTCCGAATACCTACAAGTGCCGAGCATGGGAGACACACGGCGGGTGCTAACGTCCGTCGTGAAAAGGGAAACAACCCAGACCGTCAGCTAAGGTCCCAAAGTTATGGTTAAGTGGGAAACGATGTGGGAAGGCTTAGACAGCTAGGAGGTTGGCTTAGAAGCAGCCACCCTTTAAAGAAAGCGTAATAGCTCACTAGTCGAGTCGGCCTGCGCGGAAGATGTAACGGGGCTCAAACCATACACCGAAGCTACGGGTATCACTTAGGTGATGCGGTAGAGGAGCGTTCTGTAAGCCTGTGAAGGTGAGTTGAGAAGCTTGCTGGAGGTATCAGAAGTGCGAATGCTGACATGAGTAACGATAATGGGTGTGAAAAACACCCACGCCGAAAGACCAAGGTTTCCTGCGCAACGTTAATCGACGCAGGGTTAGTCGGTCCCTAAGGCGAGGCTGAAAAGCGTAGTCGATGGAAAACAGGTTAATATTCCTGTACTTCTGGTTATTGCGATGGAGGGACGGAGAAGGCTAGGCCAGCTTGGCGTTGGTTGTCCAAGTTTAAGGTGGTAGGCTGAGATCTTAGGTAAATCCGGGATTTTAAGGCCGAGAGCTGATGACGAGTGTGCTTAGGCACACGAAGTGGTTGATGCCATGCTTCCAAGAAAAGCTTCTAAGCTTCAGGTAACCAGGAACCGTACCCCAAACCGACACAGGTGGTTGGGTAGAGAATACCAAGGCGCTTGAGAGAACTCGGGTGAAGGAACTAGGCAAAATGGCACCGTAACTTCGGGAGAAGGTGCGCCGGTGAGGGTGAAGCATTTACTGCGTAAGCCCATGCCGGTCGAAGATACCAGGCCGCTGCGACTGTTTATTAAAAACACAGCACTCTGCAAACACGAAAGTGGACGTATAGGGTGTGACGCCTGCCCGGTGCCGGAAGGTTAATTGATGGGGTTAGCTAACGCGAAGCTCTTGATCGAAGCCCCGGTAAACGGCGGCCGTAACTATAACGGTCCTAAGGTAGCGAAATTCCTTGTCGGGTAAGTTCCGACCTGCACGAATGGCGTAACGATGGCGGCGCTGTCTCCACCCGAGACTCAGTGAAATTGAAATCGCTGTGAAGATGCAGTGTATCCGCGGCTAGACGGAAAGACCCCGTGAACCTTTACTATAGCTTTGCACTGGACTTTGAATTTGCTTGTGTAGGATAGGTGGGAGGCTTTGAAGCGTGGACGCCAGTCTGCGTGGAGCCAACCTTGAAATACCACCCTGGCAACTTTGAGGTTCTAACTCAGGTCCGTTATCCGGATCGAGGACAGTGTATGGTGGGTAGTTTGACTGGGGCGGTCTCCTCCTAAAGAGTAACGGAGGAGTACGAAGGTGCGCTCAGACCGGTCGGAAATCGGTCGTAGAGTATAAAGGCAAAAGCGCGCTTGACTGCGAGACAGACACGTCGAGCAGGTACGAAAGTAGGTCTTAGTGATCCGGTGGTTCTGTATGGAAGGGCCATCGCTCAACGGATAAAAGGTACTCCGGGGATAACAGGCTGATACCGCCCAAGAGTTCATATCGACGGCGGTGTTTGGCACCTCGATGTCGGCTCATCACATCCTGGGGCTGAAGCCGGTCCCAAGGGTATGGCTGTTCGCCATTTAAAGTGGTACGCGAGCTGGGTTTAGAACGTCGTGAGACAGTTCGGTCCCTATCTGCCGTGGACGTTTGAGATTTGAGAGGGGCTGCTCCTAGTACGAGAGGACCGGAGTGGACGAACCTCTGGTGTTCCGGTTGTCACGCCAGTGGCATTGCCGGGTAGCTACGTTCGGAATAGATAACCGCTGAAAGCATCTAAGCGGGAAACTAGCCTCAAGATGAGATCTCACTGGGACCTTGAGTCCCCTGAAGGGCCGTCGAAGACTACGACGTTGATAGGTTGGGTGTGTAAGCGCTGTGAGGCGTTGAGCTAACCAATACTAATTGCCCGTGAGGCTTGACCATATAACACCCAAGCAATTTGCGTCGAAAGAGCAGATTGCGGTGTGTGAAGACGACACAAACCGAAAATTGGCAACAACCCACAGATCTATCACATCCCCATTAGTTGGCCCGTTGCGCGCAAGCACGACGATCCGGCAGCCGAATTTCTTGACGACCATAGAGCATTGGAACCACCTGATCCCATCCCGAACTCAGCAGTGAAACGATGCATCGCCGATGGTAGTGTGGGGTTTCCCCATGTGAGAGTAGGTCATCGTCAAGATTAAATTCCGAAACCCCTGTCTGCTTACGCAGACAGGGGTTTTGTTTGTGTGCGAGAAAAAGTTGGATCAGGTGGCAATCCTGCTCGCTTGCCCTTAAGGTTCTGCCATCAGCTTTTCATCCAATTCATGGGCCGTCTGCGCGAAACTCAATGACGGTATCAGTCAAGGAAGCAGCTATGCCGGTTACACCAACGCTCACTGCTGGATTCATGGTGGTTCATGGCAACCGACTGGATGAGTTGCGCAGCCTTGTCGTTTCCTGGATGCGGCGTTATCCGCTGGCGCCCCTGGAGAATGAGATTGCGTTGGTGCAAAGCAACGGCATCGCTCAATGGTTGAAACTGGCGTTGGCTGAGGACTCTCAGGACGACGATCAGGGTGGATGCGGAATTGCAGCCGCAGTGGATGTGCAACTCCCCGGTAGTTTCATGTGGCAGCTGTACCGAGTGGTGTTGGGACGTGATGAAATTCCAGCGACTTCGCTGTTGGACAAGGCCCCTCTTACTTGGCGTTTGATGCGCCTGCTTCCTGCGTTGATTGACCAGCCGCATTTCGAGCCTCTGCAACGCTTCCTCACTAACGACACCGATCTACGCAAGCGCTATCAGCTGTCTGAGCGACTCGCGGACCTGTTTGACCAGTACCAGGTATACCGGGCTGACTGGCTTGAAGACTGGGCTGCCGGCCATCATCAATTGCGCAATGGCCGAGGTGAGAGCAAAGCTCTGACACCGGCCAATTGCTGGCAGGCAGAGTTATGGCGTGCGCTACTGCTGGACGTCGGTGTCGAAGACATGGCGCAAAGTCGCGCGGGCGTTCACCAGCGTTTTATCGAGCGTATCAATAGCCTGACCGAGGCACCTGCGGGCCTCCCTTCGCGGGTCATTGTGTTTGGCATCTCTTCGCTACCGGCACAAGCGCTCGAAGCCTTGGCCGGTCTGGCAAAATTCAGTCAGGTGCTGCTCTGTGTGCACAACCCGTGTCGGCACCATTGGGCAGACATCGTCGCCGATAAAGACCTGTTACGGCATCAATATAAGCGTCAGGCGCGTAAAGCCGGAATGCCCGTTGTGCTGGATCCCGAAGCGCTGCACCAGCATGCACATCCGCTGCTCGCCGCGTGGGGCAAACAAGGTCGTGACTACATCAATTTGCTGGACAGTTATGACGAGCCCAACAGCTACCGGGCAGCGTTCAGAGACGGACGTATCGATCTGTTCAGTGAGAGCGAACCTCACACGATATTGAACCAGCTACAGGACGACATTCTCGAACTGCGCCCACTCAGCGAGACCCGCGATCTGTGGACAGCGGTCGATCCTGGCAAAGACCGTTCGATCCGTTTCCATGTAGCGCACAGCGCGCAGCGGGAAGTGGAAATCCTTCATGATCAATTACTCGCCCGTTTCAGCGCTGACCCTGATCTGCGCCCGCGCGATGTGATCGTCATGGTCCCCGACATCGATAGCTATGCCCCGCACATCCGTGCTGTGTTCGGCCAGCTCGAGCGTGATGATCGACGTTTCATTCCGTTCACTCTGGCGGACCAGGGTCAGCGCGGCCGTGAGCCGTTGTTGATTGCAGTCGAACATCTACTGAAGATCCCGGACAGTCGATTCCCGGTCAGTGAAATCCTTGACCTGCTGGACGTCCCGGCGCTGCGTGCAAGGTTTGGCGTCGAAGAGCGGGACCTTGCGACGCTGCATCGCTGGATTGAAGGTGCAGGTGTTCGTTGGGGCTTGAACGCCAAGCAGCGCGCGGGCCTGGGTTTGCCTGATGAACTGGAGCAGAACAGCTGGCATTTCGGCCTGCGTCGCATGCTGCTGGGTTACGCCGTTGGGGCGGGTGCCTCCTATTACGGCATTGAACCGTACGATGAGATTGGCGGGCTTGATGCCGCGCTGATTGGCCCACTGGTCTCACTGATCGATGCCCTACAGGTCGCTCATAGTGAGCTCTCGCTCCCGGCGCCGCCTCACGTTTGGGGCGCGCGCCTGCAAGCCCTGATGCACGTGTTCTTCGCGGCCGACAGTGAGCATGACGACTACCTGCTTGGCCAACTTGAGCAACTGCGTGAAACCTGGCTGGAAACGTGTGAAGCGGTTGGCTTGCTCGACGAACTTCCCCTGACCGTCGTCCGCGAAGCCTGGTTGGCCGGCCTTGACCAAGGACGTCTGTCTCAGCGATTTCTGGCAGGCTCGGTTAACTTTTGCACCCTGATGCCCATGCGGGCAATCCCCTTCAAACTGGTCTGCCTGTTGGGCATGAACGATGGCGATTACCCACGGGCACAACCGCCGCTGGACTTCGATTTGATGGGCAGCGACTACCGTCCCGGTGATCGCTCCCGGCGTGAAGATGATCGTTACTTGCTGCTTGAAGCGCTGCTCTCTGCCCGCGATCAGCTATACATCAGTTGGGTCGGGCGCAGCATCCGCGACAACAGCGAACGTCCGGCGTCGGTGCTGATTGGTCAACTTCGCGATCATCTCGCCAGCGGTTGGAAGCCGGTCGGCGCGGCAGAGCCAGAAGACACGGAGAAACGTAATCCCGGCGAACAGTTGCTCCACAAGCTGACCCTCGAACACCCCTTGCAGCCGTTCAGTGCGCAGTATTTCCATGACGGCAGCGGTTTCTTTAGCTTTGCTCGCGAATGGCAGATGCTGCATGAGTCGAACATCCCGGCTGTCGAAGCGCCAGCACTGTCGGAGCATCAGCAGGAGGAGCCGCTGAGCCTCGCGCAATTACAAGATTTTTTGCGCAATCCCGTCCGGCACTTCTTCAGCCAGCGATTGAAGATTTTCTTCGAAGTGGCCGAAGCGCCCCTCGCGGATGAAGAACCCTTCGTGCTCGATGCCCTTGAGCGATACAGCCTGAGTGAAAGCCTGCTTGAAGCAGCATTGGCTCGACCCGAGCAGATCGACGACGCCTTGCTGTCTCAAGCCCGACGACTGCAAGGCAGTGGGTTGCTGCCCATGGCCGGTTTTGGTGCGAGTCTGCAAGAGGAGCTGATCGAGCCGTTACCTGACCTGCTCCAGCGTTATCACGACCTGCTGAGCCAGTGGCCCGAACCGCTGAACAGTGCATTGCCTGTCAGCTTTGCTCACCAGCAGGTGAGTCTGGACGGCTGGCTCAGCGGGCTGCATAAAAACAGCAGCGGTGGGTTGTTGGCCGTGACCGCAATTCCGAACGCCATTGGCTCGAAGAGAACCCGCAAGTGGCATCGATTGACGCGGCCTTGGGTTATTCACCTGGTGGCCTGCGCGTGTGGTCTATCGCTGAGCACGGCGTTGGTCGCCAGCGATGAAACCCTGTTGCTGGACCCGCTGGAAAAAGACGCTGCGGCGACTGCGCTTAATCATCTGTTGATGGCCTGGCAAACCGGTATGCAGCGACCACTGCCCGTGGCCGTAAAAACCGCGTTTGCCTGGCTCGGTCAGAGTGACGAAGCGAAGGCAGAGGCAGCAGCCTGTAAGGCTTACGAAGGCGATGGTCAGACCACCAATGGTGAGCGTCGCGAAAGCACGGCGCTGGCCCGTCAGTTCCCGGACTTTGCAGCACTGATCGGCAGCGAAGAATTTGTGGGTTGGTGTGACGCGCTGTATCGACCGTTATTCGAAGCCTCCTGGCAATCCCTGTCCACTGCGGAGGCCAGCGCATGAACCTCAATCAAACAGAACAGCCGACCCAACAACAGACGGCATCCCTGGCCCTGCGCTTCCCTCTTCACGGAAGCCAGTTGATCGAGGCCAGCGCCGGCACCGGCAAGACCTTCACCATTTCTGCGTTGTACCTGCGCCTGGTCCTCGGCCATGGCGGCGAATCGGGTTTCGGCCGCGAGTTACTGCCGCCGCAAATTCTGGTGGTGACCTTCACCGATGCCGCCACCAAAGAACTGCGCGACCGTATTCGCACGCGCTTGGCGGAAGCTGCACGGTTCTTTCGTGATGAGATGGCTGCACCCGATGATCTGATCGCTGAGTTACGCGATCAGTACAGCGCTGAGCAATGGCCCGGGTGCGCCAATCGCCTGGATATTGCAGCGCAGTGGATGGATGAGGCTGCGGTGTCGACTATCCATAGTTGGTGTCAGCGCATGTTGCGCGAGCACGCCTTCGACAGTGGTAGCCTGTTCACCCAGACCCTGGAAACCGATCACAGCGAATTGCTCAGTGAAGTGCTGCGCGATTACTGGCGCCGGTTTTGCTATCCCATGAACGGTGATGCGCTGAAGTGGGTGCGCGCTCATTGGGGCAGTCCTGCGGCATTGCTGCCGAGGGTTCGAGCCCTGTTCGGCAACGCTGGCGACGGCGAAAGAGGCAATACAACCCAAGAGCCTGCCGAGCTGATCGCGGCGACATTGCAGCAACGTCGCGAAGCGTTGCAGGCCCTGAAAGCCCCTTGGGTCGATTGGGCCGCCGAGCTACAGGTGATCTGCATTGACGCTGTCACACGCAAGGCCGTCGATGGTCGCAAGATGCAGGAGCGCTATTTCAAACCGTGGTTCGAAAAGCTCACCGCATGGGCGGCTGACGAGGATCAGGAAGAACTCGATCTGGGCACTGGCTTCACTCGCCTTACGCCAGATGGTTTTGCCGAAGCGTGGAAGGGCGACGCACCATCGCACCCGGCGCTCGAAGCGATGCTTGAACTCAAGGCCAGTCTCGACACCCTACCCACGCCCGATGCTGCAGTGCTTGAACACGCCGCGCAATGGGTAGGCACGCGCTTCGAAGAAGAGAAGCGTCGGCGGGCGGAAATGGGTTTCGACGACATGCTGCTCAGGCTCGATGCGGCATTGGGCAGCGCCGGGGGCGAGCGTCTGGCGACCTTGATTCGTGAACAGTTCCCCGTCGCGCTGATCGATGAGTTCCAGGACACCGACCCCGTGCAGTACCGGATTTTCGAGCGCATCTACCGACTCGAAGAGAACAGCCGCGAGACCGGGCTGTTCCTGATCGGCGACCCCAAGCAGGCGATTTATGCGTTCCGTGGCGCTGACATCTACACCTACCTGCGCGCGCGCTCTGCCACCACTGGGCGCTGGCACACGCTGGATAAAAACTTTCGCTCCAGCCACGCCATGGTCGAGGCCGTCAATCATGTATTCGAACGCGCCGAGCAACGTGAGCAGGGGCGTGGCGCCTTTCTGTTCCGTGACGGCGCTGACAATCAGGTGCCGTTCGGACCTGCCAAATCCCAAGGGCGCAAAGAACTGTTTCAGGTCAATGGTCATGCCCCCGCCGCGCTGAATGTCTGGCAGCTGGAAAGTGATCAGCCGGTCTCCGGTGCGACCTATCGACAACAGCTGGCCGCCAGTTGTGCCAGCGAAATCGTGCGCCTGCTCAATGAAGGCCAGCAAGGTCTCACCGGGTTCGGCCTGCCGGGTAAAGCGCTGCGCGGTTTACTGCCCGCCGATATCGCGATCCTGGTGCGCGACGGTAAAGAGGCGCAGGCCGTGCGCGGAGAGCTGTCGGCCCGTGGTGTGCGCAGTGTTTATCTGTCGGACAAGGATTCGGTGTTCGCCGCCCAGGAAGCCCACGACGTCCTGAGCTGGCTCAAAGCCTGCGCCGAACCGGACTCCGAACGCACCCTGCGCGCCGCCTTGGCCTGCATCACTCTGAACCTGTCACTGGCCGAGCTTGAGCGTCTGAATCAGGACGAATTGGCGTGGGAAGCACGCGTCATGCAGTTCCGTGGTTATCGTGCGATCTGGCGCAGCCAAGGTGTGCTGCCGATGCTGAGACGCTTGTTGCACGACTTTCAATTGCCGCAGGCGTTGATCAGCCGCAACGACGGCGAGCGCGTGCTGACCAACTTGCTGCACTTGTCTGAACTGCTGCAACAAGCCGCTGCCGAACTGGATGGCGAACAAGCACTGATTCGCCATCTAGGCGAGCATCTGGCGTTGTCCGGTCAGGCCGGTGAAGAACAGATCCTGCGCCTGGAAAGCGACGAGCAATTGGTCAAAGTGGTGACCATCCACAAGTCCAAAGGCCTGCAATACCCGTTGGTGTTCCTGCCGTTCATCTGCTCCTCAAAACCGGTGGATGGCAGCCGTTTGCCGTTGCACTTTCATGATGCGGACGGAAGGGCACAGATCAGTCTGAAGCCCACGGCGGCCTTGATCGAACAAGCAGATAACGAGCGTCTCGCAGAAGATTTACGCCTGCTCTACGTCGCCCTCACACGAGCAGAATTCGTCTGCTGGTTGGGTGTGGCGGACCTCAAGCGTGGCAACGCTAACAGCTCGACGCTGCACCGCTCTGCGCTGGGTTATTTGCTGGGTGGCGGGACGCCGTTGACCGAATCCGCAGGGCTGAGCCAATGGCTGCACCAACTGAAAGAACACTGCACGGCCCTCAGCGTCGAAGCCATGCCTGCGCCGACGAACATCACGTTCAGTCCGCCGCGCAACGAAGCCGTATTGCTTAAACCACGCCTGCCAAAACGCCGCGCGGCCGAAAACTGGTGGATTGCGTCTTACAGCGCCTTGCGTATTGGCGACACCCTCACCGCAGGCAGCGACGAATCCCCGGACAGCCCGCAGGCGCAAAAACTGTTCGACGACGAACGACTCGATCCCGATGCACCTCGCGAGGTGCTGGTCAGTGGTGGCGACATCCATCGGTTCCCGCGCGGACCTAATCCCGGGACCTTTCTGCACGGCTTGCTGGAGTGGGCCGGGCGTGAAGGTTTTGCCGCAGCGGCAGCCGACCCGGTCAAGCTGGAAAAAGCCATCGGCAGCCGCTGCAATCGGCGTGGCTGGCAGGGCTGGATTCCGACGCTCACCGACTGGATGACGCACTTGCTCAATGTGCCGTTGCGTCTGGAGGCTAATGACCAGCCTATGTCGCTGGGGCAGTTGGGTCAGTATCAGGTCGAAATAGAGTTCTGGTTCGCCTGTCACAAGGTCGACGTGGCACGGATGGATGCGCTGGTTCGGCGCTACACCCATGACGGCGCGCCGCGAGCACCGGCGGAAGCGGCATCGCTCAACGGCATGTTCAAAGGGTTTATCGACCTGACGTTCGAGCACCAGGGTCGTTATTACGTGGCTGACTACAAGTCCAACTGGCTGGGCGTTGATGAAGAGGCCTACACCGAGCAAGCGATGACCGCCTCGATTCTGGACAACCGTTACGACCTGCAATACGTGCTGTACCTGTTGGCCCTGCACCGCCAGCTCAAGGCGCGTCTGCCTGACTACGATTACGACCGGCATATGGGCGGCGCGCTGTACCTGTTCCTGCGCGGCACCCGTGCGCCGAGTCAGGGCGCCTACTTCACCCGTCCGCCGCGTGAGCTGATCGAGCGTCTGGATCGACTGTTTCAAGGCAAGTCGTTGCCCCAGGAAGATGTGCTGTCAGGAGAGCCCGCATGAGTCGTTCATTCGCTGAACTGTTGCCCACACCGCTGGATGCACAAAGCCTGGCCGAGCTGACGCCGCTGAGTCGTGTCGACGATCTGCTGCTGTTGCTTGAACGCTGGGTCGAACGTGGCTGGCTGCGGGCGCTGGATCGGGCCTTTGTCGCGTTCCTCAGTGAACTGGACCCGCAGGCGGATTCGCTGGTGCTGCTGGCAGCGGCCTTGACCAGCCATCAACTGGGTCATGGGCACGTCTGCCTGGACCTGCATGAAACACTGAAGGAGCCGGACTTCGCCCTGTCGTTGCCACCTGAGGGCGATCTGCAGTCAGGTCCGATGCTGTTGCCCTCGCAATTGCTGGTGGCGCTGGACGGTGGCGCCTGGTGTCAGGCGTTGGCTGGCAGTGCCTTGGTGGCGCAGGCCGATGATCACAGCGAGGCCGCTGCGCACAGGCCATTGGTGCTGTCGGGTCGGCGTCTGTATTTGCGTCGTTACTGGAGCTACGAAAGACGTATCGCCGCTGCATTGCGTCAGCGTCTGGCGCAACAGGAAGCCGCGCCCACAGATCTGGCGCAACGACTCGATGCGTTGTTCGGCAAGGCCAATCCGGCTCCTGATGCGCTGATCGACTGGCAAAAGCTGGCGTGCGCGCTGGCGACACGCAGCGCCTTCAGCATCATCACAGGTGGCCCTGGTACCGGTAAAACCACGACTGTGGTGCGGCTGTTGGCGTTGTTGCAGGCGCCTGCCGTGGAGAGCGGCCAGCCGTTGCGCATTCGTCTGGCGGCACCCACCGGTAAAGCGGCTGCGCGGTTGACCGAGTCCATCAGTCATCAAGTCCAGTCCCTTGAAGTGGCTGAAAACGTGCGGCAAAAAATCCCCAGCGACGTGACCACCGTGCACCGTCTGCTGGGCAGCCGTCCGGGCACTCGTCATTTCCGCCATCACGCGGGTAATCCGCTACCGCTGGACGTGTTGGTGGTCGATGAGGCTTCCATGATCGACCTGGAAATGATGGCCAATCTACTGGCTGCGTTGCCGGCCCATGCGCGCCTGATTTTGCTTGGTGACAAAGACCAGTTGGCCTCGGTGGAAGCCGGTGCCGTGTTGGGTGATTTGTGCCGCGATGCGGAGGCGGGCCTCTACAGCCCGCAAACCCAAGCCTGGCTGCAAGCGGTCAGCGGCGAAGACCTGGGCAAAAGCGGACTGCAGCAAGGTGACGCCACGCAATTCCCGTTGGCCCAACAAGTGGTGATGCTGCGCCATTCCCGGCGTTTTGTGCAGGGCAGCGGTATCGGCCAGTTGGCCCGGCTGGTCAATCAACAACAGGCCGAAGACGCACGGGCATTGCTAGCCGCGCGCAGCCACAATGACTTGTTCGCACTGGCGCTCAAGGGTGAGCAGGACCGCTCGCTGGAGCGCTTGCTGCTGGAGGGGTTGGGACAGGGCACCGAAGGCCCGCAAGGTTATCGGCATTATCTGGGTGTGCTGGCCGATCAGCGGCCAGCCGCAGGGGCCGCGCTTGAAGATCCATGCTGGACACTCTGGGCGCGTTCGGTGCTGGAAGCGTTCGATTCGTTCCAGTTGCTGTGCGCGGTGCGGAAAGGCCCGTGGGGTGTTGAAGGGCTGAATCAACGCATCACTCAGGCGCTGTTCAACGCGGGCCTGATCGAAAGCGATCAGCACTGGTATGAGGGGCGTCCGGTACTGATGACGCGCAATGATTACGGGTTGGGCTTGATGAACGGCGACATCGGCATCGCCCTGCGCTTGCCTGAACGCAGCACCGAGGAGGCGGGACGCCAGGTGCTGCGCGTCGCGTTTCCGCGCAATGACGGCAGTGGCGGCGTGCGTTTCGTGCTGCCCAGCCGGCTCAACGATGTTGAAACCGTGTACGCGATGACCGTACACAAATCTCAAGGCTCGGAGTTCGCCCACACCGCGCTGATCCTGCCTGAGTCCTTGAATCCGGTACTGACCAAAGAGCTAATCTACACCGGCATCACGCGGGCCAAGCACTGGTTCAGCCTGATCGAGCCGCGCCAGGGCATTTTCGACGAGGCGCTCAGGCGCAAGGTCAAGCGCCTGAGCGGTTTGATGCTGGGGTTATAGCGGATGTAACCCCATAAACCGCCTGACCCGCTCACCCGCGTCATGCGCCCTGATCACTTGCGGCGTGGCGTCGACCTGGATGAGCCCGTCCTCCATAAAAATTATCCGGTCGGAGATCGACAGGGCAAAGTCCATTTCGTGGGTGACGATGAGCATGGTCATGCCCTCTTTGGCCAGGTCGCGGATGACGTTGAGCACGTCGCCCACCAACTCTGGATCAAGGGCGGAGGTGGGTTCGTCGAACAGCATGATCTGCGGGTCCATCGCCAAGGCACGAGCAATGGCGACGCGCTGTTGTTGACCGCCAGACAGCTGATGCGGGTATTTGTGGGCGTGGGCCAGCAGGCCGACTTTGTCCAGCAGTGCATAGGCGCGCTGTTCGCTCGGTGGCTGTTCGCGGCCGTGGTAGAACGGTGCGAGGGTGATGTTGTCGACGATGGTGCGGTGCGGGAACAGGTTGAAACTCTGAAAAACCATACCGATGCGCTGCACGCCGTAACGGATCTGGGCGCTGTTAAGGTTGTCGCCGGCATGGATGAAGCTTTCGCCGAACAGGATGATCTCGCCCTGATCAATGCTCTCCAGGCTGTTGATGGTGCGGATCAGTGAGGTCTTGCCCGAGCCGGACGGGCCGATGATGGAAATCACCTGGCCGGCGTTCACGTCCAGATCGATGCCTTTGAGCACGTCATGCTGACCATAACTTTTGTGGATGTTATGCAGCTGTAGCGCGGGTGCGGCACCGATGCCGTTTTGCGGACGGACGACGCTGGATGTCGGTATCAGGCTGGCGCGCAATTGAGCGACGCCGGCCGCGTCGAGGGTTTGTGGCGTGCGGTTGTTCAATTCCAGGTGTTGCTCAAGCCGCTGCAGCAACCAGCCGAACAGGCTGACGATCAACACGTAGTACACCGCCACGGCTGACAGGGTTTCCATCACCAGAAAGTTCTGCGCGTAGAGACGCTGGCCGACAGTCAGCAGCTCGGTCAGCGAGATGACCGAGACCAGTGACGTCAGTTTCACCACGGTGATGTATTCGTTGATCAGGGTTGGCAGGGAAATCCGAAAAGCTTGTGGGATCACGATCAGCCGTTGCATGCCAATCAGACCAATACCCAGTGCCCGACCGGCTTCCTTCTGCCCTTTGGCGACTGAAATCAGGCCGCCACGATGAATCTCCGCCATGTACGCCGCCTCGGTCACCACCAAGGCGAACAAGCCGGAATAGAAGGGGTTGGACAGCACTTCGCGGGTGAACGGAAACAGTTGGGGCAGGTTGTAGACGAACACCACCAACACCAGCAGCGGGATGCTGCGAAAGAACCAGATATAAATCGACGCGGGCACACTCAACCAGCGTGAGGTCGAGAGTTTGGCCGAGGCCAGCAGAAAACCGAGCAGCATGCCGATGAACCAGGCCAAGGCACTGAGCTCGATCACCGTGATGCAGGCTTCCCAGAAATCCGACACGGAGAACAGAGAAAAAAAGTACGACCATTCAAATTGCATGTACACCTCAAGCTGCCGGCCTCACAGGGGGCCGGCAGGTCACACAGGGAAAAATCAGTGGGTGGGTTCTTCTAGGTTGTATTTCTTCAACAGGGCCGCGTATTCGCCGCTTTTCTTGCTGTCGTCGAAGGCTTTAAGCAACGCCTGATACAGCGCTTCGTTACCCTTTTTGACGAAGATGCCCAGGGTCTGTTGATAGATGGAATGCTCGGTGCTGACCACCACACGGCCTTTGGTGCGCTCGGCGATCATGCCGGCCGCGCCATCGATTTCAACCTGAGTCTGGACGTTGCCGGACAGCAGCGCCTGGGTCACTTCCGGTGCTGACGGAAATTCGCTGACCGCGATGACGCCTTTGTTGTTCGGCACGCAGTAGTCAGTGGACAGCTTGTTGAACTGCGCCACCCAGGTCGTGCCTTTTTCCAGGCCGACTTTCAGGCCGCACAGGTCTTCCGGGGTTTTCGGTTTCAGCGGGCTGTCCTTGAGCACCATGATCGCAGCGCCGGTTTTGGCGTAGGGGATGGTTTGGGCCTGGGTTTGGCGCTCAGGGGTGATGTACATCCCGGAGATGATCGCATCGTAGTGGCCGGAGTTGAGGCCAAGGATCAGGCTCGGAAACTTGGTGTCGACGAATTCGGTCTTGAGGTCCATGTGCCTGGCCAGCAGTTTGGCCAGCTCGGGGTCGGAGCCAACCACGTTCTTGTCTTTGTCATAGGACTCGAACGGCGGGTAAGTAATCTCCATACCCACCTTGAACTGCCCCGGCGTCACCGTTGTAGCGGCGTGGGCCAGGGTGGCGCCAAACACGGCGGCGGCAAGTACGGTCAAGCGAACAGCGGTGTTGTTTTTGTTGCGCATCGTCGGTGACTCCACAGTAGAAAAAAGGCGACATGGGTTAACGGGATCGTGACAGGACTGCATTTAGGGAGCGTCCGGGGTCTGGTTTTTCAGGTGCCCGAAGCTCGACGGTTTGCGGGCTTTTTCCGGCAGTGCTATCTCGCCGTTTTCTACCCGTTTGCGCAGGTATTGGTAGGTCTGCAGGGCCTGGCCGAACATGTGTTCACCGATGGCGATTTCCTCGTAGTCTTTGCCGGCCTGAGCGAAGCTGGGCAGCGGCTTGATCTGGGTGTGGAAGTCGCAGGCGTAGAACAGCGGGAAGGAGTAACGCTCCTCACTCACCGTTCTGACCCGATGAGCCGTAGCAACGAACGTACCAGCGGTCATGACCTCGAGCATGTCGCCGATGTTGACCACAAAGGCGCCCTCAATGGGCGGCGCATCGATCCACAGGCCCAGATCGTTCATGACTTCCAGACCCGGCTTGTCGGCAAGCAATATTGTGAAGCACTCGTAATCGGTGTGTGCACCAATACCGGGCGCGTCCTGCGCAGCGTCGTCGAACGGGTAATGGATCAGCCGCAGCTTGGACGGTGGACGCGTGACCATCGCGTCGAAGTAGTCTTCTTCCAGGCCCAATGCCAGGGCGAAGCCACCGAACAGCCTGCGGCCAAGGGCGAAAATTGCGGCGTAATAGGCTTGCACCGACGTTTTGAAACCGGGCAGCAGCGGCCACTCGTTGGGCCCCAGCAGCGGCGTATTGGCCAGCACCAACGGGTCATCGGCGGGTACTTCGAAGCCGATGTCGAAGGCTTCTTTATGGTCGGGCTTGCCCTTGGCGTAAACCTCTTCACCTTCGGGCACGAAGCCTTTATGGGTCTTTGAGGTGCCAATGTAGTGCTGCATCTTGGTGTCGAAGGGCTGGTCGAAAAAATCCTTGGCCGCTTGATACAGGCCAGTGATCAGCTGCGCGTCGATGCCGTGGTTTTTGATGTACAGAAAACCGACCTCGCGGGCGGCAGCACCTAGCGCTGCGGCGACGGCCTGACGCTGAGCGACGTCGGTGCTGAACAACCCGGCAATGTCCACCACGGGGATGCTGCTGAAGTTGGCCGCGACCGAGGGTGCCGAGGTTTGGGAGAGATCAGGCATAACGAAAACGCTCCTTCAAAGACAAGTCGATTGAGTGAAACGCTGGAAGTGCTCGCGCTCGGTCTGGCCCATCCACACGTTCAGCGACCACAGATCGGCCACGGGCACGTTGGTGAAGGGCAGGTGATGCAAGTAACCGTCGGCGCCGAATTCCGGGGTCAGAGTGCTAACCTGATAGCCGCGTCTTTTTTGCGAGTGCCAGATCGCTTCCCAATGCTGCTGATGGAAGGCCAGCTCCTTGGCGTATTCCGGCGCGGCCGGGTGCGGGACCTGTGGGCCCTGGTCATAGCCGACCCGGGCTTGAATGTGATGCACGCGATCAACGAACGCGCTGAGGTCGTCCTCGGGGTCGTTGAGCAGGCGCTCGCAGGTGACGATCCAATGGCTGATGTCGCTGGTGAACAACAGATCAGGCAGTTGGCGGATCAGTTCGAGGGTAATCCACGGATTGAACAGCGAGCGCGAGCGATGGGTTTCGAAGCTGCACACTTGACCGTGTTTGCGTGCCAGTTCCAGCGCCCGACCGAAAAAGTCGACCTGCTGTGGCAACTGCCAGCGGTCATTGCCGGCGAGCACATTGACGAAGCGCGGCGACAGTTCGGCGGCCCAGGCGAGTTTTTTGTCCAGGTCGACCAAGTGTTCAGTGACTGGTGCCGCCTGCTCGGGCAAGACGTTGTAGGCGGTGAAAACGGTGCTGATATAGCCGAGTTGGTTGGCTCTTAGAAACGCCGAGAACTCTGCACGCTCGCTGGCTTCCAGCGGCAGACGCGCTTCCATACCGTCGAAGCCAGCATCCAGCAGCTCTTCCAGCGCCTGGGTTTTGCTCGCGGTATAGCCCCAGAGTGTGCGGAAAATATCCAGTTTCATTGATGACCTCAAAGATTCCTCGGGCTACGGCACAGCGCGACGACGGCATAAGCCGGGTCGGCAACGATGGGCAGTAGCGAAGGGGTAATCTTTAGGCCGAATCTCTGGGTATCCGGTCCCTTGGTGGAATGGATCTTAGGGGTGGCGCGGGAGTGGGAAGAATAGGAAAGCTCAAATCCATAGTTCAGAGATTTCTAAACTATCTAGACACAGATCAACTGTAGGAGTGGGCTTGCCGGCGATCCGCCGTGAGCCCGGCTTATCGCGGGCAAGCCCGCTCCTACACAGGGTTAGTGTTCACCCGGCTGGTCTGCAAACAGCATTTTCTTCGTTTCACCCAGTAAAAGCTGGCTGTTTTTCTCGGTCACCGCCCGGATGTAATCCCACAACAGGGTAATCCGCTTGAGCTTGCGCAGGTCTTCGCGGCAGTACATCCAGAATTGTCGTGTGATCTTCACTTCGCTTTCCAGAACGGGCAGCAGGCGCGGGTCTTGTGCTGCCAGGAAGCACGGCAGGATCGCCAGTGACCGACCTTGCAGCGCCGCTACGTACTGGGCAATGACGCTGGTGCTGCGCAGATGCGCGTTGGCGCCGGGGAGTAAATTGCTTAGATAAAGCAGCTCCGAGCTGAAGGCCAGGTCGTCGACGTAACTGATGAACTGATGGTCAGCCAGGTCTGCGCTGCGCCGGATCGGTGGATGGCGGTCGAGGTATTCCTGGGTGGCATATAGGCGCAGGCTGTAGTCGCACAGCTTGCAGCAGACATACGGTCCATGTTCGGGGCGCTCCAGGGCGATGACGATGTCGGCTTCGCGCTTGGACAGGCTGATGAAGTGTGGCAGCGGCAGGATATCCACCGAAATAGCCGGGTACGCGTCGAGAAAGTGCGTCAGCTGTGGCGTGATGAAAAAGCTGCCAAACCCTTCGGTGCAACCCATGCGTACATGGCCGGACAGGGCCACTCCCGAGCCTGACACCTGCTCGCAGGCCAGGTGCAGCGTGCTTTCGATCGACTCGGCATAACCGAGCAGGCGCTGGCCTTCGGGCGTCAGGATAAAACCGGTAGTGCGCGATTTCTCGAACAGTAATGTCCCCAGCGATCCCTCCAGCGAATTGATCCGTCGGGACACCGTCGTGTAGTCCACCGCCAGGCGCTTGGCCGCAGTGCTGGCTTTGCGGGTGCGGGCGACCTCAAGGAAAAACTTCAGGTCGTCCCAATTGAGGAGGTTCAAGGACGTGATGTTTTTTTGCATATTGATCCGGCTTTTATGAGCGTTCTTATTAGAAGTTTGCACATCTATACTCCAAAACACGCCCATGACCAACTTCTTGATCAGCGGCTCAGGAGCAAGACCCGCAAGGCCGCGAGCCACATCCCAGGCAACACCCACCTGCCATAACACCCTGCACAAAAATAATAAGCGGAGGAGTTTATGAAGAACGCTACAACGGCGGACGCTGGCGCAATCGGTGCCAACCCTGCGAAAAAGGCCAAACCTTATCGGCTTGCCGGTATGGCGAGCATGGCCGGTACGACCATCGAGTGGTACGACTTTTTCCTCTATGGCACGGCTGCCGCGCTCATCTTCAACAAGATTTTCTTTCCCGCCCTGGACCCTATCAGCGGTGTGTTGGCAGCTTTCGCTACCTATGCCGTGGGCTTTCTCGGCCGGCCATTGGGCGGCGTGATTTTCGGCCACTTCGGCGACCGTATCGGGCGTAAGTCGATGCTGTTACTGACGCTGCTGATGATGGGGATACCGACCATCATCATCGGCCTGATCCCCACCTATGATCAGATCGGCTACTGGGCCGCATTGATTCTGGTGCTCATGCGCTTTCTCCAGGGCATGGCGGTGGGCGGCGAGTGGGGCGGGGCGGTGTTGATGGCCGTTGAGCATGCGCCCGAAGGCAAGAAAGGCTTTTACGGCAGCTTGCCGCAAACCGGTGTGGGTGCCGGTCTGGTGCTGGCATCGCTGGCCATGGGCCTGGTTGCCAAATTGCCTGAAGCGGACATGCTCAGCTGGGGTTGGCGCCTGCCGTTCATCGCCAGCATCGTGCTGCTCGGCGTCGGCTGGGTGATTCGTCTGAAAGTTCCGGAATCACCCGACTTCGAAAAAATGAAAAAGCAGAATATCGCGGTCAAGATCCCGCTGTTTCAGGTGCTGCGCAATCATCCGCGCGAAACCCTGACCATCATCGGCGCCCGAACGGCAGAAAATGCCTGGTTCTATATGTCGGTGACGTTCGCCCTGGCCTACGCGGCCAACCAGTTGCAGATTCCGCGTGGCGATGTGCTCAACGCCATCACTGCTGGCGCGGCCCTATCACTGATCACCATGCCACTCTGCGGGCACCTGTCCGACAAGGTCGGGCAACGTCGCTTGTACTTCGCCGGGCTATTACTGCTTTGCGCATTCGTCTACCCGTTCTTCGCCATGCTCGAAACACGCGAGCCACTGTTGGTCTGGTGGGCGATGGTACTGGCGGTCGGGGTGGTGTTTCCGATTCTGTATGCGCCTGAATCGCTGTTGTTCGCCCGGCAATTCCCGGCAGAAATTCGTTACAGCGGCATCTCGGTGTCGGTGCAACTGGCTGGCGTACTGGGGGGCGGTTTCGCGCCAATGATCGCCACCAAATTGTTGGCCTACGCTGATGGTAGCCCTCATTACGTTATCGTTTATCTGATTGGCATGGGCGTGGTGGCATTGTTCTGCACCGCCCTGATGAAACCTGACCCGGCACGGCGCAGAACCTTATAGCCGCCGTTTGCTTTGACTTTTTTTGCCGCCCGCATCGGGCCGCTCGAATCCAGGAGAACTCCAATGAACGCTTCGCTCAATCCTTCCATCAATAAAAACGACACCGCCGTGGCTCGCGTCAAACTGCTGATTGGCGGTGAATGGGTCGATTCGCAGACCAACGAATGGCACGACATCGTTAACCCGGCAACTCAGGAAGTGCTGGCGCAAGTTCCCTTCGCCACCGAGTCTGAATTGAATGCTGCGGTTGCGGCCGCCGAGCAAGCCTTCAAGACCTGGCGCTTGACCCCCATTGGTGCGCGGATGCGCATCATGCTCAAGCTCCAGGCGTTGATCCGCGAACATTCGAAACGCATCGCTGTGGTGTTGAGTGCAGAACAGGGCAAGACCATCGCCGATGCGGAAGGCGACATCTTCCGTGGTCTGGAAGTGGTCGAACACGCGTGCTCCATCGGTACTTTGCAGATGGGCGAGTTCGCTGAAAACGTCGCGGGCGGTGTTGATACCTACACCCTGCGTCAACCGATCGGCGTTTGCGCCGGGATCACGCCTTTCAACTTTCCGGCAATGATTCCACTGTGGATGTTCCCGATGGCCATCGCCTGCGGTAACACCTTCGTCCTCAAACCGTCGGAACAAGACCCGCTGTCGACTATGCTGTTGGTGGAACTGGCCGTCGAGGCGGGCGTACCAGCCGGTGTGCTTAACGTGGTCCACGGCGGCAAGCAAGTGGTGGACGGGATCTGCACCCACAAAGCCATCAAGGCCGTGTCCTTCGTCGGTTCGACCGCAGTGGGTACTCACGTTTACAACCTTGCTGGTCAACACGGCAAACGCGTGCAATCAATGATGGGCGCGAAAAACCACGCCGTGGTGCTGCCCGATGCTAATCGCGAGCAGACCCTGAATGCGTTGGTCGGTGCCGGCTTCGGTGCCGCCGGTCAGCGCTGCATGGCGACGTCTGTGGTGGTGTTGGTGGGCGCGGCAAAACAATGGCTGCCAGACCTCAAGGTTCTGGCGCAGAAACTCAAGGTCAATGCCGGTAGCGAAGCCGGTACTGATGTCGGTCCGGTGATTTCCAAGCGGGCCAAGGAACGTGTGTTGGGCCTGATCGAAAGCGGTGTTCGCGAAGGCGCCAAGCTGGAACTGGATGGCCGTGATGTCTCGGTACCCGGGTTTGAAGACGGTAACTTCATTGGCCCAACCTTGTTCTCGGGTGTGACCACTGAGATGCAGATCTACACCCAGGAAATCTTCGGCCCGGTACTGGTCGTGCTGGAAGTCGACACCCTCGATCAGGCGATTGCCCTGGTCAACGCCAACCCGTACGGCAACGGCACAGGCCTGTTTACCCAAAGTGGTGCAGCGGCGCGCAAATTCCAGAGTGAGATTGATGTTGGCCAAGTGGGTATCAACATTCCGATCCCTGTGCCTGTCCCATCCTTCAGCTTCACCGGCTCGCGTGGTTCGAAACTCGGTGATCTGGGTCCGTACGGCAAGCAAGTGGTGCAGTTCTACACGCAGACTAAAACCGTCACCAGCCGCTGGTTCGACGACGACAGCGTGAACGATGGCGTGAACACCACGATCAACCTGCGCTAAGTCGCCTGACAGGAGAACGATTATGAAAATTGCATTCATCGGCCTCGGCAACATGGGCGCGCCCATGGCCCGCAATTTGATCAAGGCCGGTCATCAGCTGAACCTGTTTGACCTCAACCAGACAGTGCTGGCCGAGCTCGCCGCACTGGGTGGTCACATCAGCGCCTCGCCCAAGGACGCGGCGAAGGGCAGTGAGCTGGTCATCACCATGCTGCCGGCTGCAGCGCATGTGCGCAGCGTGTACCTGAATGAAGATGGCGTATTGGCCGGCATCGCCCGAGGGGTGCCCGCAGTGGATTGCAGCACCATCGATCCACAGACGATCCGTGATGTCGCGGCGACTGCGGCCAAACAAGGCGTGGTGCTGGGTGATGCCCCTGTTTCAGGTGGCACCGGCGGTGCGCAAGCCGGGACCCTGACCTTCATGGTTGGCGCCAGCGCAGAGCACTTCGAAGTACTGAAACCGGTATTGGCGCAGATGGGCAAGAACATCGTCCACTGCGGTGACGTCGGCACCGGGCAGATCGCCAAGATCTGCAACAACATGCTGCTGGGGATTTCCATGATCGGCGTGGCCGAAGCCATGGCTCTGGGCAATTCGCTGGGGATCGATACTGGCGTTCTGGCCGGTATCATCAACAGTTCCACTGGGCGTTGCTGGAGTTCCGAGGTCTATAACCCATGGCCGGGTATCGTCGAAACCGCGCCAGCGTCACGCGGTTATACCGGTGGCTTCGGGGCGGAGCTGATGCTCAAGGACCTGGGCTTGGCGACCGAAGCCGCGCGGGTCGCCCATCAGCCGGTGATTCTCGGCGCGGTGGCTCAACAGCTGTATCAGGCGATGAGCCTGCGTGGCGAAGGTGGCAAGGATTTCTCGGCGATTATCGAGTCGTATCGCAAGGCTGAGTAAAGCGGCAAGCCTGATAGCCACCGGCCCGCTCGTTGAACGTCTCAACGAGCGGGCTGAGGGTATTGATGGCGCAAGATCCATTCACCTTCGTGTCGAATGACGTCACCCCATCAAATCACCCCATCAAATCGATCTGACAACCCGGTTCAGCATCCTGCGCGCTCAAAGTCATGTTGTGCGGATGGGCTACTTAAACAATTGTTTAAGTACAGAGGACCGCTCTGACAGTCGTCGTTCGCTATCTTCGTGCCATTCGTGGGTTATGCCACAAGGGTTAACGGAGACAATCAGCACATGCCAGCCGCAACACTACCGTCGGCGCTCACGCAGCGTTTATCTCCAGGGCGAACGATCAGATCAGGACGGGCAGTCCGGTCCCTGGTGTTCACTGGATGGCTGATGCTCGGGGGATGTTCTCTGGTGCCTTCCTACAGCCAGCCCGACGTGCCGCTCGCCCTTGCGTGGACGGGGGCGCAGGGGGGCGCTGAGGCGCCAGCGTCAGGTGGGCTGTGGTGGAAAGAGTTTCACAGTCAGGAACTCGACGGGCTGATCGCCAAGGGGCTGAGCGAAAACTATACGCTCAAGGCCGCCATGAGCCGGATCGATGAAGCGCGGGGCCTTGCACAGGTAGCGGGGGCTGCGCAGTACCCGCTGCTGTCCCTCGGCGGTAATGTTCAGCGCCAGGATAATTACGGGACCACCGCAAAACGCAGCGTGTTTGCCGATGCCACCTACGAGGTTGATTTCTGGGGCAAATCGCGGGCGGCGGCTGATTCTTCCACCGCGCTGGCGAATGCGAGTGTGTTCGACGCCCAGACGCTTCGAATGACCTTGGGCGCGACCATAGCTACCACGTATTTTCAGGTGCTGTCGCTGGATGATCGACTGCGCCTTGCTCAATCGATCGCCGACGATGCGCAGCAGGTGCTTGAACTGGTTGAGGTCCAGGCCAGCCAAGGCGTGGTTTCCAACCTTGAGGTAGAACAGCAACGCAATGCCTTGCAGACGTTTCAGGCTGCGATGCCGCCATTGCGTCAGCAGCGCGATCAGGCGTTGTATCAGCTTGCGGTATTGGTGGGTGTCCCACCGCAAGGTTTCCAGGTTAATCAAACCGGCTTGCAAGACCTTGCGATTCCGCACCCGGCTATGGGATTGCCCATCGGCCTGTTGCGGCAACGCCCGGACGTGCAAGCAGCGGAGGCTCGGTTGAAATCGGCCAACTTCGATGTAGGTGTCGCACGGGCGGCGTTTCTTCCCAATATTTCGCTGGATCTGATGGGGGGTGTCGACACTCTCGCGGGCGGCGGCATCTGGAGTGCCATCGGCACGCTGGCCCAGCCGGTGTTCGCGGGCGGCCGGCTCACAGGTCAATTGAATGTCGATCAGGCCCATGCTCAGGAGTTGACCGCCAGTTACCGGGAGTCAGTGATTGAGGCTCTGCAAGATGTGGAGACG
This sequence comes from Pseudomonas sp. GG8, assembly GCF_052976945.1. Classification (NCBI taxonomy): domain Bacteria; kingdom Pseudomonadati; phylum Pseudomonadota; class Gammaproteobacteria; order Pseudomonadales; family Pseudomonadaceae; genus Pseudomonas; species Pseudomonas sp. GG8. The sequence continues at coordinate 4,392,050 of NZ_JBRIIP010000001.1, read as the reverse complement.
CAGCTCAGCGCCGCGCATCAGCTTGATCAGACCTACAGGCTTAATCAGGCCGCAGTCACTTCCGCGCGTGAAGCCGCCAGGCTGGCTCAGGTCCGTTATCGGCTGGGCTCCACCGACTTCCAGACACTGCTCATTGTCGAGCGCACCCAATACCAGGCCGAAGACAGTCTGTTGCAGGTCCGCTTGCAGCATTTGCAGTCTGCAGTCGGCCTGTTTCGGGCGTTGGGGGGGGACTTCACGCCCGCAACCATTACCGCCTATTCGAAAACCTCAGTGTTTTCTTCACCCACCGTTAAGGCCGACCATCCATGAACTTCATGCCATCCGCTTTGCCTACACGTTGGCGTTTTCCTGGGCTGATCATCGTGATGATCGTCGTGATTTTACTGGCTCGTTTCGCGTGGGCGGGGCGAACCCAGGCCGCGCCGATTGGCCAACAGGATTCCGCAGTCCCTGTACTCATGCAGCAAGTCCAGCAACAGGACCTGCCTATATGGCTCGAAGCAATCGGTAACGTGCAACCGCTCAACAGCGTAAACGTGCGGGTTCGGGTCGATGGTGAGTTGCAGAAGGTGCTGTTCGCCGAGGGCCAGATGGTCACCGAGGGCAGTCAACTGGCGCAGATCGACCCCCGGGTCTATCAGGCCCAGGTAGCGCAGGCAGTGGCCTTGGTGGCCAAGGATCAGGCGCAACTGGCGAACCTGCGTGTCAATCTTGATCGGGCCATCAAGCTGGCGCAGGCCAAGGCGGGACCTACGCAGGATGTGGACACCTTCCGCGCTCAACTGGCGGCCCAGCAGGCCACCGTTCAAGCGGATCAGGCGGTGCTCGATAACGCCCGGCTGCAGTTGAGCTTTACCCACGTCATGGCGCCGCTGACTGGGCGCACCGGCCAACGCTTGCTGGACGTTGGCTCAATTGCGCATGGCGCGGAGGCCAGCGGGCTGGTCACCATTACCCAGATGAATCCGATTTCTGTGGCCTTTTCTGTCTCCCAGGACGACCTGCCCGAAATACTCGAGGAGAACGGTCGACAGGCATTGCAAGTGGTGGCTGTAACGCGGGACGGTAAAAAGCAGATCGCGACCGGTCATCTCAGTTTCATCGACAGTCAGGTGTCGGCGGCCAGTGGGCAGATCCAGCTCAAGGCCGAGTTCGACAATGCTCAAAGCCAATTGTGGCCTGGTCAATTGGTCAGCGCGCGGTTGCTCTTGCACACCCAGCGCGGTGCCACGGTGGTGCCAGCTACCGCTGTTCAGCAAGGTCAGAAAGGTTCGTTCGTGTACGTCGTCAATGCTGATCAACGGGTGGAGCCACGTCAGGTGGATGCCTCGTCGGTAGTGGCCGATCAACAATGGATTCGCCAAGGTCTGGCTCTCGGTGAAACCGTCGTCGTGCAGGGGCAGTCGCGTATCGCACCGGGTATTCGGGTCGCGGCGATCAAGTCCGAAGCAAGCGCCGCACAAACACTGGCTGAATCGCAATCGACCGCCGTTATAGAGGTTCCTCGATGAACGCACTGTCGAGCTTGATCCCGCGTCGCGTAGGTCTGAGCCTGTTGGCGGTGGGGGTGATGCTGCTGGGGAGCTTCGCGTACTTCCAGTTGCCCGTGGCCCCACTGCCGACCGTGGATTTTCCGACCATTCAAGTCACTGCGAAATTGTCCGGGGCCAGTGCCGAAACCATGGCGACGTCGGTGGCGACCCCGCTGGAGAGAGCGTTTTCGGCGATACCACAGGTCACTTCGATGACCTCCACCAGCGCGGCGGGCAAAACCCAGGTCGTGCTGCAATTCGACCTGTCCCGCGATATTGATGGTGCTGCCCAGGACGTGCAGTCGGCGATCAATACTGCCAGTGCCACGCTTCCAAAAACCATGACCAGCACGCCGACGTTCAACAAGGTCAACCCTGCGGAGTTCACGGTGTTGTCGTTGGCCCTTACCTCACCGACCCGCACCTTGCCCGAGCTGGACCGCTATGCCGATAACTACCTGGCCCAGCAGCTGTCGCAGCTGCCTGGGGTCGGCATGGTGGATTTTCATGGCGAACAAAAACCTGCCGTGCGTATCCAGATCGACCCGGACGCGTTGGCCGCTCGCGGTCTGACACTGGAAGATGTGCGCAGTGTGATCGGCCTGAGTACCCTCGACCAGCCCAAAGGCAGCCTTGATGGCCAGTACCGTTCGATCACCCTTGGCGCCACTGACCAATTGCTTGATCCCAAGGGCTATCGTGATCAGGTCGTGGCCTACAAAAGCGGTGTGCCCATCAAGCTGGGCGACCTGGGTAAGGTCATCGATGGTGCCGAAGACACCCGGCAAGCAGCGGCCATCGGTGGACAGCCGACTATCATTGTCGACATCCATAAACAGCCTGGTTTCAACGTTCTGTCGACGATTAAGACGATTAAATCACGGCTGCCGGAGCTGACCGCTTCATTGCCTCGCGATGTTCAGGTTCAAGTGGTGGGCGACCGTACGCAGACCATCGAAGCGTCGGTTAACGACGTTCAGTTCACCCTGATGCTCTCTATTGCACTGGTTGTCGTGGTCATTTTCGTTTTTCTGCGCAAAGCGACCGCAACGCTGATTCCGAGTCTGACGATTCCGTTGTCGTTGGTGGCGACTTTCGCGGTGATGTACCTGCTCGGCTACAGCCTCGATAACCTGTCGATCATGGGACTGGCGATTGCCGTGGGGTTTGTGGTCGACGATGCCATCGTGGTCATGGAAAACATTGTCCGCCATCTGGAGATGGGAAAGTCCCGAATGCAGGCAGCGGTGGATGGGCTGCGTGAAGTGGCGTTCACCATTGTCTCGATGACGGTGTCGCTGATTGCCGTGTTCTTGCCAATTCTGCTGATGGGCGGCATCGTCGGGCGGCTCATGCGTGAGTTTGCGGTGACCGTCAGTGTGGCCATTTTAATGTCGTGCATTGTGTCGCTGACAATCACCCCGATGCTCTGCGCCTGGTTACTCAAGCACGAGGAGGAATCCCGTCCAGGGCGCTTCTCGCAGGGCTGTGAAAACGCATTTACCGGCATCCTGAATGGGTATCGCCGCAGCCTTGACTGGGTGCTCGACCATCAACGCTTGACCCTGGCGGTCGCGATGGCGACGTTCGTGGCGACGGCGGCATTGTATGTCTACATACCCAAGGGCTTTTTCCCGCAACAGGACAATGGCTTGATTCAGGGCGTGGCTGAAGCTGCACCGGATATTTCGCCCAAGGCGATGCGTGATCAGGTTGCTCTTCTCGCGAATATCGTCGGCCAGGACCCTGCCGTGGCCAAGGTCTATTTCTGGATCGGACCGAACCCTACGATCAGCCAGGGCAAGGTGATGATCAACCTCAAACCCTTCAGCGATCGCACCACGTCTGCCCAGCAGGTGATCGCCCGGTTACAGCCGCAGCTCGACAAAGTCCCCGGGATCAAACTGTTCATGCAAGCCAACCAGGACATACAAGTCGGCGGGCGGGCCAGCAAGACGCAGTATCAATACACCCTTCAGGACCCGGACAGTGTTGAACTGGATCATTGGAGCGGGGTGCTTTTGGAAACGCTCAAGGGTTTGCCGCAGCTACAACATGTCACCTCCGATCAACAGCACGCGGCGACACAGGCAACCCTAGTGATCGATCGGGCAACGGCGGCTCGGATGGGGGTCTCGGTACAGGCCATCGACGACGTGTTGTATGACGCCTTCGGCCAGCGTCAGGTGGCGACGATGTTCACGCAACTGGACCAGAATCAGGTCATCCTGGAGATCGATCCGCGCTGGCAGTTGTCCATTGCGACACTGGGTCATCTGTACGTCCGTTCGAGTTCTGGCACGTTGGTGCCGTTGAACCTGCTGTCCGACATCAAGAACGAACTGATGCCGATTATCATCAACCATCAAGGTGTGTTCCCGGCGATCACGCTGTCGTTCGACCTGGCACCGGGACACGCCTTGAGCGAGGCCGTTACCGCGATTCGGCAAGCATCGCTGGCGGTGGCGTTGCCTGACAGTGTTGTGGGTAGTTTTCAGGGGACCGCTCAGGCATTTCAAGACTCACTAAAGTCCCAGCCATGGCTGATTCTTGCGGCGATCCTGACCGTTTATATCGTGCTGGGCGTCCTGTACGAAAGCGCGATCCATCCGCTGACGATTATCTCCACGTTGCCATCGGCGGGTTTCGGGGCGCTGTTGGCGTTGATTATGTGCGGACAAGACCTGTCGGTGCTCGGGATGATTGGCATCATTCTGCTGATTGGCATCGTCAAGAAGAACGCGATCATGATCGTCGACTTTACGCTGGCGGCAGAAGCGCAGGGCTTGTCGCCTCGCGAGGCCGTACGTGAGGGTTGTCTGCTACGCCTAAGACCGATCCTGATGACCTCGCTGGCCGCATTGCTGGGTGCAGTGCCGTTGGCGTTCGGTCATGGCGCCGGTTCTGAATTACGGCAGCCACTGGGTATCGCCATCGTCGGCGGTCTGGCGGTCTCACAACTGTTGACGTTGTACACCACACCGGTGGTTTACCTCTGGTTCAACCGTTTTCGAACGCGTCCGGAGGTCGTTCCCGCACTCGTCAACGTCTGAATGTATCTAACGTGCTGGATAAGCCCGCACGGTGAATGCGTTGGTTACCAGCGCAGACAGCGTGGCCCCAATGCTGCGCCGATGACTGTTGGCAGTAACATGCCAAGCGTGTACCAGACACCCCAGAACGGCACTCCCGTCTCGGGACAATGAAGGCAATAGACGAGGGTCGCCATCGATCCCGCGAGCAAGCCACCACAGGCACCGGTCAATGCCAAACGGGTCGGTGCAAGGCCTCTCAGCGCCCAGAACACCGCGATGAATCCGGGGATCGAGAGCAGCATGATATTCAGCACACACACTCGCCAGGTTTTGCCGAGCAGCATGGAGACCCGTGTGCCGGGCGTCGCGACGGCCAGCACATAAACCCCGCTCAACCAGACCGCGGCGACTGCAGCGCTGACCAGTAACCCGCCGTATCCGCTGCTCATGCCCGGTCTGCCCAAGCGGGTTACCATCAACAGCGCCCCGATCGCCAGACTCAGCGGGAAGGCGGTTTTTGCCCAGAAAGTTGCGGTTACTGATACTTGGGCGAGGTCTGCGCGCACACCCAGGGTCGAAACCAGTAGCAGGCCCGCACCGAGCACTCCAATCAGGACTGCGATGCCGAAGCGCTTGGCAAGCGCCCACCGGTCTATTGGTGTGACGCCAGCGGCGAGCAGTGAAACAAGATCATCAGTTTTCATCGTGTGCCTCGGATCTTTGCCGCCAGGGCTTTGAGCCCGCGGTGTACGCCAATCTTTACCGCTGACTCGGACAATCCCGTCATCTGAGCTGTTTCTGCGACCGACCAACCTTCGAGTTTCACGTGCATGATGGGTAGGCGCTGACGGTCGGGTAACTGCTCAAGCAGTTTGTCCAGGTCGCGGCTAGCCTGCGCAGGCTCTAGATGTGACTCGGCAAGCAGCTCCATCGCATCGTCGATGGAGTCATTGAATACGTCGTGACGCGAACGTGCCCGGAAAAGATCCGTGAGTTTATAACGCGCAATGGCGAAAACCCAGGCGGTCAAAGGCTGCTCGCCCCGGTATGTCTGGCGTCCGTTATGCACGGCCAGCAATACCTCTTGCAGCAAATCTTCGATTTCGCCCGGCTGGCGCTGAAGCCTGGCCCTGAGAAAGCCGCGTAGATGCGTGCTCAATTCAGAAAGAAACGTCCGGTAGGCCGTTTCATCACCCCTCAGTCCTGCGAGGAACAGCGCTTGAAGATATATTTCGCGGCTGCGCAACGACTCGTTATGTGTAGTTCGGTCCATCGCTCGCTCTGGTTACACAATAGGTGAATTATTTTTTAGCACGGCCTTCCGCTGGCCATCTCGCAGCGAGCGGGGATCGAAACTGCTGTGAGCGTTGATTACGCCAAAACCGCAAACATTCTTGCCGGGGTTGACGGAGCAGGCCAGAAAAAACGTTCGAAAAAATATTTCCAGATCGCTGTAACCAGATGGCGAGCGACGGCGAACTACCTTACGGATCGTAAGTACAGTGCTCGAGCGCACTGGCATGCGGACTACCCCTCATTGCTCTGGAGAAGTCATCATGAACATTCTTAAACTCGTTGCCGTGGCACTCGCGTTCTCTTCGATGGCCACTGGCGCCATTGCGGCTGACACTATGGCTCCTGGCTCTATGGCGGCTGGCACTAAAGCTGCTGGCACCATGGCTGCTGACACTATGGCTCATGGCTCTATGGCGGCTGATACCATGGCTCATGGCTCTATGGCCGCAGGCACCAAAGCTGCTGGCGCCATGGCGGCTGATACCATGGCTCCAGGCGCCATGGCTCCAGGCACTAAAGCTGCTGACTCTATGGCTCCTGGCGCCATGAAGTCAGGTGCTATGAAGTAATGTTATTGCGTGGTGATGGCTGGTCATAACGATTGCAACGCGGGCGCGGGCCCAGCCAATGGACTACCAATCCAATGCCTGGGAAAACGCCTCCGCCGTGACATGCACCAGCATCAAGACGCTATACGGCATGGGCACTTTCAAAGTGATGTAATTGCAGGCTCACAGGGGGCGCTCCGATCATAAAGGCATCACTCGAGATGGGCGGCAGGGCATCAAACCGAAGCACTATGAGGCTGCATTCGAATGCGCAGCTAGTGGTGTGTAGCTCGAAGTCCATCTTGAAAGCCGATGTGGTCGGTAGTAGTCCGGGCCTGCAGCGTCCGAGGGCACTCGCGGATCGCGCCAGGCACTCATTTCCGAGCGCCTGGCGCGGCCAGCGTTCCACGTACAGCCGTCGCTGGACCTCTCCGGTCTACTTGGTCACGGCTGATGTTTTCACCATGACTGGCGCTGATCGATAAACAACAGCTCAAGCAAAAACAAAATACTTGCGCACAGTCTCAACGACTTCCCACGTCCCCTTCATTCCAGGCTCAACAATAAAAATATCGCCCGCCCGCAGGTGGATCGGCGCCATGCCGTCAGGGGTGATGATGCAGTAGCCTTCCTGGAAATGGCAGTATTCCCACTTCACATAATCCACCCGCCACTTGCCAGGGGTGCAGATCCAGGTGCCCATGATCTTGCTGCCATCCTCGGAGGTGTAGGCGTTGAGGTTGACGGTGTGCGGGTCACCTTCGAGTTTTTCCCATTTGCAGGCGTCGAGCAGGGGCAGTGGGTGAGTATTGCGAAGGACGGTAATCGGCGTAGACATGACAACTCCAAGGGTGGGGGCGCGGTTGTCAGACGGTGCAGTCCGCGCTCGGACACCATAGGTCGGTTACGTCAGGGGCAATTGTCTGTGCTCGACACTGAGCTATCCAGAAGCGCGGGGCCCGCACGCGATGCCTCAAAACCCAGCAGCAATAATCTAAGTGCTATTCGTGCGCTTGAGTCAAAAGTATTTTGCCCGGCTGCGGCTTATTCATTCGCGGTCTTATCGGTACTCTGCCGTCAGTCAATTTTTTAACCTCCTCAATCAGCCGCGTCTGCAGTGCGGCTTGCAATTGAATACTGATGAGACCTTTCATGAAAAAAATTCTGTTATTGAACGGCGGCAAAAAATTCGCGCACTCCGAAGGTTTGTATAACGCCACCTTGCATAATGCGGCAGTGGCGTTCCTTGATCACTCCGGTTTTGATATCAAAGAAACCCAAATCGACGCCGGTTATGACGTGGCTGAAGAAGTGGCCAAATTTATCTGGGCCGACGTGATCATTTACCAGATGCCAGGCTGGTGGATGGGCGCGCCGTGGACTGTGAAGAAGTACGTCGATGAAGTGTTTACCGAAGGTCATGGCAGCCTGTACGCCAACGACGGTCGTACCCGCTCCGATGCATCGCAGAAATACGGTAGCGGTGGTTTATTGCAGGGTAAGCAGTACATGATTTCCGCCACCTGGAACGCGCCACAGCAAGCATTCGATGACCCGAGCGATTTCTTCGAAGGGGAAGGCGTGGATGCGGTGTACTTCCCGTTCCATAAAGCCAACGAGTTTTTGGGCCTGACAGCGTTGCCGACGTTCCTCTCTGTCGACGTGATGAAAGTCCCGGCCATAGAGGCTGATGTGAAGCGCTATGAGCGGCATCTGGCTGACGTATTCAGCATCTGATTCTGTAGGCGCAACCAGGGACATGCGTCGCGAATGAACAGCCTGTCTTTTGCGAAAAACAAGGCTAATATTTAGCCGGTTTTGAGCAGGAGACAAAAGTGAAAGCCAGATCAGATGAGTTGCAGGTATTCGTTTCGGTGATTGAAAGCGGCTCGATTTCCGCTGCTGCCGAACACATGGGGCAAACCCCTTCGGCGATCAGCAGGACATTGTCGCGGCTTGAGGCGAAGCTGGAAACCACCCTTATCAATCGCACCACGCGACGCATGGACTTGACGGAAGAGGGCAAGTTTTTCCTCGAAAAAGCCAAGCAGATTCTGGCGCAAATGGATGAACTTGAAGAACGCTTGTCCCTGCGCCAACACGTGCCCTCCGGCCGTTTACGGATCAACGCCGCGTCGCCGTTCATGCTGCACGCGGTGGTGCCTTACGTCGCCGAGTTCCGCACGCTGTACCCGGACATTCAGCTTGAACTGAACAGCAACGACCTGGTCATCGACTTGCTTGAGCAAAGCACGGATGTGGCGATTCGCATTGGTGTCCTCGCCGATTCGACGCTGCATGCGCGCTCGTTGGGCAGTAGTCCGTTGAGTATTCTCGCCAGCCCGGCTTACCTCAAAAAACATGGCACGCCGACCACCGTTGAGGCACTGGCAAGCCATGCTTTGCTCGGCTTTACCCAGACAGAAAGCTTGAACCATTGGCCGTTGCGTCACGCTGAGGGTGATCGATTGCAGATCCAGCCTGCGGTGTCCGCCTCCAGTGGCGAGACCTTGCGTCAATTGGCGTTGGCCGGGGAGGGCATTGTCTGCCTGTCGCACTTCATGACTCACGAAGACATCCGCCTTAAGCGCCTGCAGGTGATTCTGCCGGAAGCCAACAGCGGTTATCGGCAACCGATTCATGCGGTGTACTACCGGAACTCGCAGTTGGCGCTGCGCATTCAATGCTTTCTGGATTTCATCCAAAAGAAGTTGGCGAACTACGCCGCGTAGGGATGATTTACCTATTATTTACCGTGTCCCACTCGTTGCATGAGGCCGGTACGGTTAGGCTTGCTCGTTATGGCCGAGCCAACTGATAGGGATGAACTTTGTGGGGCATATGATTCTTCAACCGCGACACTGGCTTGCTGTAAGTGTGCTGATAGGCACCCTGGGTCTGATAGCTGGCTGCGCCAGCGACCCAGCTGACCCGCACATCAAATTCGCCGAATTGGTTAATCAGGATCTGGCCACGGCCTATCAACCTGCCCGCAACGACATTTCCAACTGGAATGAGACCTGGCAGCTCGGGCGGCAATCGGTCGATGTTGCTTGGTTGGCGCCCGACACCCACGAGCGTTTACCGCTGATTATCTACTTGCCGGGCCTCGGCGAGTCCGCCACGGCAGGTGAAGAGTGGCGTAATGCCTGGGCGCAGGCCGGGTACGCGGTGTTGGCGATTCAGGGGCAATACTACGGCCCTGCACTCTATTCCACGAGTCAGGCCCAAGCGGGTGTATTTCGTGAGCTGGCGGCTGATCGCTACTCCGGTCCAGCCCTGCGCGACCGTCTGGCAACCCTGCAAAAGGTGCTGACTGAAGTACGGGCACGGGCAGCGAAAGGTGATGCGCAACTTGCTTCCATCGACTGGAACCAAGTGGTCGTGGCCGGTTTTGACTTGGGTGCGCAGACCGCCGCTGCGGTGGCTGGCGGGGGAGAAGCGGGAGTCGCATCGGGCGTTGATATTCAGCCCAAAGCCTTGCTGCTGCTCAGTCCTTATGTTGACGTCGGGGCCAGGCCTGAGGTGTTCGCTCGCATAACTTCGCCGGTACTGACGATAACCAGCCCGGACGACGAAGACCCCTTTAATTGGGTCAGCTCTTACCAACAGAGGGAATTACTCGGCGAGTCGGTGACGGTTGCTGGCAGCTATCGCCTGAAGCTGGCGCGCTCTACTTACAAAACCTTGTCCGGCTCTGATTTGGTACCTATTCCGCCTGACAGAAAAGGTATAAGCAAGCCGCCAGGCGACGAGCACACCCCTGGCGGGAAAAGTCATGCCAAGGGCAAAAGCGCCCGATCTGCAAGCTCCAGTCACAGCCCGGTCGGTGCCGAGCCTGTTCCGGACCCTAAACAAGTCGCCGCCATTCAGGTGATCAGCCAGGCCTTTTTCGACAGCCGCGTCAGGCACAATCCGGTCGCCAGCGAGTGGCTGCAAAAAGCTGCGCCGGGCTGGCTGGGGCGCGCGGGACAGCTGCAATAGCGACCGCTGGAGCCATCTTCGTGCCTGAGCTGACTGCCGACAAGACTGTCAGTGATGCTCACGCGTTGCGCGGAATTTCACATCGGGCCAGCGCTCTTCCATCAGGGCCAGGTTGACCCGGGTCGGTGCCAGGTAGGTCAGGTGACCGCCGCCATCGACTGCAAGGTTTTCCACGGCCTTGATCTGGAATTCCTCGAGCTTTTTCTTGTCGCTGCATTCAATCCAGCGGGCTGACCACACGGTGATCGGCTCGTAGGCGCACTCGACTTTGTATTCTTCCTTCAGGCGGCTGGCAACCACATCGAACTGCAGAACGCCCACGGCGCCGAGGATGATGTCGTTGCTGCGCGTCGGGAAGAACACCTGCGTGGCGCCTTCTTCGGCCAATTGCTGCAAGCCCTGACGCAACTGCTTGGACTTGAGTGGATCCTTCAGACGCACGCGGCGGAACAGTTCCGGTGCGAAGTGCGGGATACCGGTAAAGCCCAGGTTCTCGCCTTCGGTGAAGGTGTCACCAATCTGGATCGTGCCGTGGTTATGCAGGCCGATGATGTCGCCAGCGTAGGCTTCTTCCAACTGCTCACGCTCGGAGGAGAAGAACGTCAGCGCGTCGCCGATCCGCACTTCTTTACCCAGACGCACGTGGCGCATCTTCATACCTTTGTCATAGCGACCCGAACAGATACGCATGAAGGCGATACGGTCACGGTGTTTAGGGTCCATGTTCGCTTGAATCTTGAACACGAAACCGCTGAACTTTTCTTCGTTCGGTTCTACCGTGCGCTCATTGGCAACCCGGGCCAACGGTTGAGGTGCCCAGTTCACAACAGCGTCCAGTACGTGATCGACACCGAAGTTACCCAGTGCCGTGCCGAAGAACACCGGGGTCAACTGGCCGTCGAGGAACTCTTGCTGGTTGAACTCGTGGCAGGCGCCTTGCACCAACTCGAGCTGATCGACGAAGCGTTTGTACTCATCACCCAAGTGGGCGCGGGCTTCATCCGAATCGAGCTTTTCGATGATCTTGACGTCGGTACGCTCATGGCCGTGACCGGCGGTGTAGACAATGATGTAGTCGTCGGCCAGGTGGTACACGCCCTTGAAATCGCGGTAGCAGCCTATGGGCCAGGTGATCGGCGCAGCCTTGATCTTAAGGACGGCTTCGATTTCGTCGAGCAGTTCGATAGGGTCGCGGATGTCGCGGTCGAGCTTGTTGATAAAGCTGATGATCGGTGTGTCGCGCAAACGGCAGACATCCATCAACGCGATGGTCCGTGGTTCGACGCCTTTACCACCATCGAGCACCATCAATGCCGAGTCCACTGCTGTCAGGGTGCGGTAGGTGTCTTCGGAGAAGTCTTCGTGGCCCGGGGTGTCGAGCAGGTTGATCATGTGATCGCGATACGGGAACTGCATGACCGATGTGGTGATGGAAATCCCGCGCTGTTTCTCCATCTCCATCCAGTCGGACGTCGCATGGCGGTCGGATTTACGTGACTTCACCGTGCCGGCGATAGCAATGGCCTTACCCATCAACAGCAATTTTTCGGTGATGGTGGTCTTACCCGCATCCGGGTGGGAAATAATGGCGAAAGTGCGGCGTTTCGCGACTTCGGCGGCCTGGTTGCTCATGGGAAATCGCCTGGCAGGTGATTCAAAAAAGGGCGCCGATTATAGCCCAAATTGATGCAATAACCGAACCGCTCAGTCGATCAAAGGTGGCGAAATAGTGTCTTTCGTGGGAACCTTTCAGGTCGTGGAGACGTCCACTCCCCTGTTACAGCCAACGTCAGGGGTTGAAAAATCAGCAAGTTAGCTTGACGAAGCTGCGCTTATGGCTTGTGTTTTCGCCGAGGTTAACCCCTTAACGGCGACCCACCCGCTGCTCTTCGCGAACGTTTGTGTGCTGCCAGTATTGGCTGGCCTTGCAACGCGTTTGCCGACTGAAATAAGGAGTCCGCCTGTGGCTAATCGCTATGGCAAGGGGCTATTGGGAGGTGCGGTTGTCATCGCATTTCTGGCCCTGCTGATCCACTGGATCGGCATCAGTACCCTCTTACAGTACCAAGACGATCTATTGTTTTATCTGCAAGCCCATTTGATTCTGGTGATGCTTTCAATGTTGGCAGCCCTGTTGGTCGGAATCCCGGCTGGCATTGCCCTCAGCCGACCGAACATGGTTGGCCGCGCCGAACGCTTCATGCAGATTTTCAATATTGGTAACACCGTCCCACCTCTCGCCGTGCTGGCCATTGCCCTTGGTATTCTCGGGATTGGCAGCGGACCGGCCATCTTCGCCCTGTTCCTCGCCTCATTGTTGCCCATCGTGCGCAACACCTATGAAGGCCTGAAAAATGTTCAGGGTTCACTCAAGGAAGCCGCAGTCGGCATCGGTATGACACCCACCCAGGTGCTGCTGCGTGTCGAATTGCCGAATGCCGTGCCGATTATTGTCGGCGGTGTGCGGGTGGCCTTGGCGATCAATGTCGGGACGGCCCCGCTGGCCTTTCTGATTGGCGCCAACAGCCTGGGCAGTCTGATTTTTCCCGGCATCGCCTTGAACAATCAGCCGCAGCTATTGCTCGGCGCGGCGTGTACCGCCTTGCTCGCACTGCTGCTTGATGGCGTGGTGACACTGGCGAGCCGACTCTGGCTGGAACGCGGTCTGACCCGCTGATTGAAAGGAATTCCAATGAAAAGATCATGCTTATTTATAGGCTTTGCCTTGCTGCTCTCGGGATTTGCCCAAGCGGCTGAAAAGCCGGTAATCCGCGTCGGTGCCCGAGTGTTTACCGAGCAAACGATCCTCGCGGAACTCACCGCTCAGTATTTGCGCACTAAGGGCTACGACGTCAACGTGACCGGTGGCCTGGGTAGTACTCTGGCACGTAGTGCGCAAGAAAGCGGGCAACTGGATTTGATCTGGGAGTACACCGGGGTATCCCTGGTGAGTTACAACCATGTCGACGAAAAACTCGATAGCGCGCAGACCTTTGAACGGGTCAAAACGCTGGATGCGAAGAAGGGGCTGGTCTGGCTCTCGCCGTCGAAATTCAGTAACACCTACGCGTTGGCGTTGCCGAAAAAAGTCGCTGACCAGTACCCGCAGATCAACACCATCAGCGACCTGAGCCGCGTCCTGAAAGACCAGGTGAAAGACAAACACATCGTTGCGCTGGATACCGAGTTCGCCAACCGTTCCGACGGTTTGATTGGGATGGTCAAGCAATACGACATGAACCTGAACCGCGAGAGCATCCGCCAGATGGATGCCGGGCTGGTCTACACCGCGCTGCGTAACGGCCAGGTTTTCGCCGGGTTGGTCTACACCACGGACGGGCGCCTGAACGCGTTCCAGCTCAAGCTACTCGAAGACGACAAACATTACTTTCCGGACTACACCGCCGCACCGGTGATTCGCCAGGAATACCTGGACGCTCATCCGGACCTCGCTGCGCAGCTAAAGCCGCTGGCCGAACTGCTGGATGACACCACCATGCGCGCGCTCAATGCGCGGGTCGATGTCGATCACGACAGCCCCTCTATCGTTGCTGCGGACTTTCTGCGCGAGCACCCACTGCACCCTGTCCCTCAAGACAATAAGGAGAAGCAATGAATATCTTCAGCACCTTCTCCCATCTGGACTGGCCGCTGGTCCTGCACCTGACCTGGCAGCACATCACCCTGGTCGGGATCGCCGTGACCCTGGCCATCGTGGTTGGCGTCCCGTTGGGCGTATTAATGACGCGCTTCCCGGCATTGGCCGGTCCGCTGCAAGCCAGCGCCACGGTTCTGCTCACCGTGCCCTCGATTGCTTTGTTCGGTCTGTTACTGCCGTTCTATTCGAAGTTCGGCCAGGGCCTCGGGCCGATGCCGGCGATCACCGCGGTATTTCTGTACTCGCTGCTGCCGATCATGCGTAACACCTACCTGGCATTGACAGGGGTCGACCCTGGCATTCGTGAAGCGGCCAAAGGCATCGGTATGACCTTCGGTCAGCGCCTGCGGATGGTCGAGTTGCCCATCGCCGTGCCAGTGATTCTCGCCGGAGTGCGTACTGCCGTGGTGATGAACATTGGCGTCATGACCATTGCCGCGACCATCGGTGCCGGTGGCCTGGGTGTACTTATTCTCGCTTCAATCAGCCGCAGCGATATGTCGATGCTGATCGTCGGCGCCGTACTGGTCAGTCTTCTGGCCATCTTCGCCGACCTGCTTCTGCAATGGTTGCAACGCACGCTGACTCCAAAAGGTCTATTGAAATGATGAATCCAAAGCAAATGATCGAACTTCAGAACCTGACCAAGACGTTTCACACCAACGGTAAAGACGTCATCGCCGTGGATTCCGTGAGCCTGACCGTCAACGAAGGCGAGATCTGTGTATTCCTCGGGCCTTCTGGGTGCGGCAAGAGCACCACGCTGAAAATGATCAACCGGCTGATCATGCCGACTTCCGGCAAGGTGTTGATCAACGGCGAAGACACCGCTGATTTGGATGCAGTGACCCTGCGTCGCAATATCGGCTACGTGATTCAGCAGATTGGTCTGTTCCCGAACATGACCATCGAAGAAAACATCACCATCGTTCCGCGTTTGCTGGGCTGGGACAAACAGAAATGCCACGACCGTGCCCGCGAGTTGATGAGCATGATCAAGCTTGAGCCCAAGCAGTACCTGAGCCGCTACCCGCGTGAGTTGTCCGGTGGTCAGCAACAGCGAATTGGCGTGATTCGTGCGTTGGCGGCCGATGCCCCGTTGTTGCTGATGGACGAACCCTTCGGCGCGGTCGACCCGATCAACCGCGAGATGATTCAGAACGAGTTCTTCGAGATGCAACGGGCGCTGAACAAGACCGTGATCATGGTCAGCCACGACATCGACGAAGCGATCAAGCTGGGCGACAAGATCGCGATCTTCCGTGGCGGCAAGCTGATTCAGTTCGATCATCCAGACACCTTGCTGGCACACCCGGCAGACGATTTCGTCAGCAACTTCGTGGGGCAGGACAGCACGCTCAAACGCCTGCTGTTGGTCCGCGCCGAAGATGCTGCCGACAACGCACCGTCCGTCAGCCCGGAAACCCCGGTCGCCGAAGCGCTGGAGTTGATGGACGAACTCGACCGCCGCTACGTGGTGGTCACCGATGCCGATAACAAAGGCCTGGGCTATGTCCGCCGACGCGACCTGCACCGTCAGCAAGGCACTTGCGCACAGTACCTGCGCGAATTCAATGCTACCGCCGCGTTCGACGAACACCTGCGGATACTGCTGTCGCGCATGTACGAGTTCAATCGGTCATGGTTGCCGGTGATGGACGCCGAGCGCGTATTCCTCGGGGAAGTCACCCAGGAATCAATTGCCGAGTACCTGAGCTCGGGCCGTTCGAAGGGCGGCAAAACCAGCATCACCTCGCCTGCAGAGTTGGCTGAGCAGGCAGCGCCAGTCTGATCTGATGCCATCGCGGGCACGCGCGCTCCTACAACGGATCGCGCAGGTCCGCGACTTTGGGCGATTCGGTTCCCCTCAAAATCCCGGCTCGGGGAACATCAGGCTGTCACATCGGTCCGTTACATAAGTCAGTGATCCTCGTCTGGCGACGGACGTGTGCAAAAACGCGACATTTTTTGTTGATCTCAAGCGCCTCAAGTCCTAAAGTTCGCGCCGAACGTCCATGCTGGAAACGATCCATCCGGCTCAAGTACTGACGACGAGACAGCAAGGTCACCCAGACGCCCTCAGGGCCCGGTTGACCTTTTTTGCTTTCGGCGGACATGCCTTGGGAAGTAGGCGAACCAAAGTGGGGATACACACGGAGGACGTTCATTTGCACCCATTGATTAATTTAGTTTGCCAGTAGGAGTTCCCAGCATGACGATCCAGGTCGAAGACTATTTTGAGCGCGAAACCTTCAACAAAATGAAAGCGTTCGCCGACAAGCATGAAACCCCGTTCGTGGTCATTGATACCCAAATGATCAGCAAGGCCTACGACGACCTGCGCGCAGGCTTTGATTTCGCCAAGATCTATTACGCTGTCAAAGCCAACCCTGCGGTGGAAATCATCGACCTGCTCAAAAGCAAGGGTTCGAACTTCGATATCGCTTCGATCTACGAGCTGGACAAGGTCATGAATCAGGGCGTTGGTCCAGACCTGATCAGCTACGGCAACACCATCAAGAAATCCAAAGACATTCGCTACTTCTACGAGAAGGGCGTGCGTCTGTATGCCACCGACTCTGAAGCCGACCTGCGCAACATTGCCAAGGCCGCGCCGGGTTCGAAAGTCTATGTGCGTATTCTCACTGAAGGCTCGACCACGGCTGACTGGCCATTGTCCCGCAAGTTCGGTTGCCAGACCGATATGGCCATGGACCTTCTGATCCTCGCACGTGAACTGGGCCTGGTGCCTTACGGCATCTCGTTCCACGTAGGTTCGCAGCAGCGTGACATCAGTGTGTGGGACGCAGCCATCGCCAAGGTCAAAGTAATCTTCGAGCGATTGAAAGAAGAAGACGGCATCATTCTCAAGCTGATCAATATGGGGGGCGGCTTCCCGGCCAACTACATTACCCGTACCAACAGCCTGGAAACCTACGCGGAAGAAATCATCCGCTTCCTCAAGGAAGACTTCGGCGACGATTTGCCGGAAATCATTCTGGAGCCAGGCCGTTCGTTGATTGCCAACGCCGGTATTCTGGTCAGCGAAGTAGTATTGGTTGCACGTAAATCGCGTACCGCCGTAGAGCGATGGGTTTACACGGACGTGGGCAAGTTCTCTGGCTTGATCGAAACCATGGACGAAGCCATCAAGTTTCCGATCTGGACCGAGAAGAATGGCGAGATGGAAGAAGTGGTCATCGCGGGCCCAACCTGCGACAGCGCCGACATCATGTACGAGAACTACAAGTATGGCCTGCCACTGAACCTGGCCATCGGCGACCGCTTGTACTGGTTGTCCACCGGCGCGTACACCACCAGCTACAGCGCAGTTGAGTTCAATGGCTTCCCACCATTGAAATCTTATTACGTGTAAACGTTCCTGGAATAAAAAACCCATGACGTGTCATGGGTTTTTTTATGCGTTTAAGTGTGCTATTGCATGTTAGATATTTATGATTAACAAACGCCCCATGCTCTTGGATAATGTCAATATCTCCATGAGCGATGCCGACATCAGTCTCATGGAAAGATCAAAGTTTGACCAAGTGGAATGCTTGTTTAACAGGGGTAATTTGTTCTGCGCTCTCGCGATCAGGTAGTTGATGCGAAAACAGTAAACCTTCATATTACACGCGGAGGACGTATACTGCTCGTACTGTTTTTTTGTCAACAGTACTCGGCTCTTCGCCGTTTCCAACCGATCGGGAGGGTAGGACGCAGAGTGTCCATGCGCGTTGATATGATTGTTCATGAAATCAATGATGCGAGGGATAATGCTGTAGGCCGAACGCTCCAGTTCGGAAGCGATAGAACCTTTCTCGACAAAGATATGCTGATAGTGATTTATTTCCTCTGCGCACTGCCGGAGGATATCGTTCACGCTGTTGGTCGGCTCTTTTTTCAACGGACCGAATAAGTCGATCAGCAGATTTTCATCTCCGTCTTGTCCGATAGAACTTCTCTTGCCCGTGCTGCTGAGTCGCCCCACATGCGCGGACACCCGTTCGGAAAATGCAATCAGTGCTTTGAGTGAGTCGTCCAGTTCCCCATGAAGCTGTTGCAGAGGTTTACGGTTGATGGTCCAGAGGTTCGATAGCTTTGTGGCTTGTGGAACGATATGGTCGAGCGCAGGTTCGATGTACGTGCCATAGTCTTTCGGACTCACCAGGTCGAAGTTTATTTTAAACGACTCAATGTATTCGGGGAGCTCGCTCAAGAAATACATATAATTATTCAGGCCAGCAATATCTCTCTCGTTGATCAAGAAAACGGTCATGCCCTTCCCCTCCTCAGTTCAATACTCTTGACAACAAGGCCGGGCCCGTTCACCGCAGTGCCCGGCCCAGCCATACACGCTGGCGTGCCGTACTTATTGCGTTGGCGATTTATCGATCACGTTTAAATCGTCACTGAAAGCAACAGCGCCTTCGATAAACACGGCCACACGTTCTTCAGTGGATGCGGAGTGGGCACTCTGGGTGTCAATGAATCGCTGGGTCGACAGATTGATCTTGCGGGCCTCATTAACGTATAGCACTCGTTGATCATCAATGCTGTATAGCGTGTTGATAAACTCGATGCGCTGTTCCATGAGTCGCTTTTCATTATTTTTTAGAGCGTCGGTGTCGCGAGTTCTGTTGATTTTACTTACCAGTGCATCGCGTTCTTTGACAAGAGTGAAGAAAGTGATACCTTTTCCAATCTCTTCTACCAGTTTCTTCATCTGCTCCAAGGCTAGCTTGATGAGTTCGACTTCCGGCGGCGTCACCCCCAGAGCCAGCACCTTCTCGGCAGTCAGAATGCTATCTTTTCCGAATGCAGTTATGTCTTTGGTTTCCAGCGCGTCAATCCCCGCGGTCAGCACCTTACGCTGCTCATTCAACCTATCGACCGTGGTGGTGGCTTGATCAATGTCCTGGGTGATGCGTGTGATGTCATCCGTCAGGCCAGCGATAAACGAGTCAGTACTTTGACGATCCAGCGGCCAACTGACTGCGCTTAGACGGGCTTCCAGTTTTCCACCTTCTAACTTCACGACATCAAGGGTATCGCTGATCATCTCGATGCTTTCGGCCGTACGCTCGTCGGTTAACGGGGCCGGCGCTGTTTCATTGAGTCTTACGGTCTTGAGTGCGGCCATCAGCTGGTGCATCAATTTCTGGGAAGACTCGCGGACCTGGCTATTACTGTCGTAGATGTCTCCGGTCAGGCTCTTGAACTTGTCGTGCAGGTTTGGCAAGTAGCTGACCTTCATGAACTGCACGTCGGTGTTGGCACTCAAGTCCCTGATTGCACGCACGGCGCCGGTCAGTTGCTGCATATCGGGCGCTGCAAAATTAGCATGGGCACCGAGGGTGACGACGTTATTGGTGGTGGTCATCTTATTGCTCTCCATAAATTCGTTTGTATTCTTCATCCGCTTCGTTAAATATTTCCAACAGAAATGAAGCTTCTTTTTCGATATCAGACCACGGTTCAATAACTTGTTGGAAACGGGTCATGAAACGGCGAACACTCAACGCATTATCGATTTTTTGCGTGTGTAAATGAGAACGCTCGATAAACTGATAAACCGAGTTCCAGGAGTGTCGTAAATTTTGCGTGGCGACATCAGCGTCCAATACAACGGTTTGTAAGTCTTGCATGTCGAATTTGACACGGCTTAATGAACCGAGAACGTTGTTCTTCTTCTGAAGCTCCTGAATATCGAGTGCCTGTTTTTTCATCAGCTCATTTCGCTGCTTACGTATATTGTCCGCCTCGATTCCGAAATAGATACCCAAGATCAAACCACCGCCGGCGAGCGCCGTAGTAATAGCCTTTTTGACCCCTTCGCCATAGGCTTTATTGAGCTCGTCAATTTCTTGGGCGCGTAATTCAATGGTGGCCGTCAGTTGCATGGTCAATTCAGGGAGCGAGCTGGTGTCGATCAGACGTACTTTTTTTTGTATCTCGGGGAGCACATAGATGCTCAAGTCACGGCTAAAATCGTCCAGTTGTTTCTTAATCGCTTCGGCGTCGTTCTTGCGCGCCTCAACCGTTTCAAGGATTTGCCCCAGATAAAAGGAAAAGTCCGAAGCGGTTTTTTTGTCCGCTTCATTGAGCAGGATGCCAGGAAATTTGTCCCCCAGATCGAGTTCGAGCTTTTTCACATCTTCAAGGGTTTCGATGGAGTACTCCTTCAGTACCTTCATCTGCTCGATGTCGTCGTTAACCTTCTCCATGGAATCGCCGTACACTTGCATATCTTTGGCAAATAGCCGGAGCTCACCGCCCACGAGTTTAAGTTGCGTCCGTAGCGGGTCCCAGCGTTGCGCATGCTTGTGGATAAGCAGGAAACTCTTCTGGAAGTCTTCTGGCTCTAGTCCGTTGTCGGCACCGTCACCGGTGTCATATTTCAAATAGTTTTTTACGTCCTGCAGTGTCGTTGGCAGCGCCAGTGCCTGCAATTCGTAATGCCGTAGACTGATAATCTGCTCTTTGGTCACGACGATGCCAGGAGGACGATTGACGCCCTTCATGGCGCCGGTCGAGGCACCAACAAATTCGGCGGGTATCGTCGCGGCATTATCGGCTAGCTTATCCAGTTCATCGTCGGTTATACCGTTTAAAGACAGGGCTTCATTGCTCATACTGTTAATTCCTTTTGATGTTTATCCATGAGGCTCGTAGAGAGAGTCTCGACAGAGCACTGTGAATACTTTCGTGGGTTGATTAGTTGCTGATGAAGAGAGTAGAGCGTGCACGCAGGGGTGTCAAAATGGAAAAAGGGGCGTGGAATGTAGGAAGTAAGTAGTTATCGAGTAAGTGTAATTATAGGGAGCGAAGTGTGTTATTTAATTATGTACTTTCAGCGAGTTTTCACGTGCCGTTATCCGTTCGCGGTACTTGACCGCCAACGCTCTTATTTCCGAATGTGCCGCGCCTGATAGCGTCGTGCTGCTCACACGCAGAAAATTCAGATTGCCGTTCTCCAGGGCGATGCCTAGCCAATGCAAGGCTTCGTCGACTTTCCCATTGTCCGCAAGGATCGCGGCATGGCTGAACTGGCCGCGAAAGTCGCCGCCTTCGGCCGAACACCGATACCACTCATGGGCGGCTGGCAGGTCAACGGGACAGACGCAGCCTTCTTCGAGATAGCGGCCTACCAGGTTCATGGATTTGGCGTGACCCCATTCGGCTGCCTGGCGGTAACAGGCCAGCGCGCGTTGCTGATCCTGGGTAACGCCACGCCCGGTGGCCAATAGGTTGCCCAGGTTATATAGCCCCCAGTCCAGCCCGGCGTCAGCGGCCGCTTGATAGTACGCGGCTGCTTTAAGCGGGCTGGCGCAGCAGCCCCAGCCATGTTCATGGCAGCGCCCCAACATGTTCTGCGCCATGACATGGCCGTTTCTGGCCGCAATCTGAAACCAGGTCACCGCCAGCTCCGGGTCGCGCTCGATACCATTGCCGTCGAGCAGAATCTGTCCCAGCAACGCCTGAGCGTCGACGAAGTTGGCTTTCGCCGCGCTGAGGATCGCTTGTGCGGCGCGTACGGGGTTTTGCACCAGCATCGCGCTGAGCTGGTCGCCGTCCACAGTTTCTTCACGTAGCAGGGAGAAGGTCATGCTTCACACCTCGACCCAACGGCGCAGCAGGTTGTGGTAAGTGCCGGTCAACTGGATCAGTGAAGGATGATCGGGCACGTCCTGGGTCAGTTGCTGGATTGCATTGTCCATTTCAAACAGCAGCGCACGCTGGCTGTCTTCACGAACCAGGCTTTGCGTCCAGAAGAACGAGGCGTAACGCGCGCCGCGAGTCACCGCATTGACTTTGTGCAGGCTGGTACTGGGGTAGAGCAGCAGATCGCCAGCAGGCAGTTTGATCTGGCGGGTGCCGTAGGTGTCCTGAATTTCCAGCTCGCCGCCGTCGTACTCATCAGGGTCGCTGAAAAATAGGGTGGACGACAAGTCGGTACGCACCCGCTCCGGGCTGCCCTTGGCCTGACGCACAGCGTTATCGATATGGAAATCAAAGCTGCCACCGGCGGTGTAGCAGTTAAGCAGCGGGGGAAACACCTTGCGCGGAAGGGCTGCCGACATGAACAGCGGATTGGCCCACAGTCGATCCAGCAGGGCGGAGCCGATCTCGATCGCCAACGGGTGGCCTTCGGGCAGTTGCAAGTTGTGCTTGGCCTTGGCCGATTGGTAGCCCGCAGTGACCTTACCGTCTGCCCAGTCCGCCTGCTCCAGAGCCTTGCGGATGCGCAGCACCTCTTCGCGAGAAAATAAGCCGGGAATATGTAGGAGCATGCCGCAGAACCTGTAGGAAGAAAGATTGCGAATAATAATCTATCTCAATTGATAGTAATACCTGTTTGCACTATATTCCTTCGCCTTAACTCCTTGGGGAAGGAACTCACCATGTCGTGCCAACAACTAAAATCTTCTGCCAACTCGTCGCGTTCACTGGCTTCAGCGGTCGGCGTGGCCATCGCTACGATGTCCGTGGGCCACATGGCTCAGGCGGCTGAGAGTACTGAGGACAAGGCCGTTGCTCTGGGTGCCACCACTATCACTGGCGAGCAGACAGACACGGCTTACAAGGCCGACGACTCCGCGTCGAAGAAATACACCGCTCCATTGCGCGAGACGCCGAAGAGCGTCACCGTGATCCCGCAACAAGTCATCCGCGACACCGGGGCCACCAGTCTGGCCGATGCATTGCGCACCACGCCCGGCATCACCTTTGGAGCAGGCGAGGGCGGTAATCCCGC
The DNA here is from genome assembly GCF_052976945.1 of Pseudomonas sp. GG8. Lineage (NCBI taxonomy): Bacteria > Pseudomonadati > Pseudomonadota > Gammaproteobacteria > Pseudomonadales > Pseudomonadaceae > Pseudomonas > Pseudomonas sp. GG8. The sequence continues at coordinate 4,369,236 of NZ_JBRIIP010000001.1, read as the reverse complement.
CGCCGACCGGCCGATCATTCGCGGCTTCAACGCCGAGAGCGACGTATTTATCGACGGTATGCGCGACATCGCCGCGCAAAGCCGCGAAATCTTCAACATCGAATCGGTGGAAGTGAGCAAGGGTCCAGGCTCGGCGTTCACCGGAGCGGGTTCTACCGGTGGCAGCTTGAACCTGATCACCAAGGGCGCCCACTTGGGAGACGCCTATAACGGCGGCTACACCTTCGGCTCCGACCAGACCCAACGTTATACGCTGGACATCAACCAGCAGATGACCGACACCTCAGCGTTCCGCCTGAACCTGATGAAGCACGAGGCCAACGTGGCTGGCCGTGATGCTGTGGACGTCAGCCGCTGGGGCGTGGCGCCATCCTTCGCGTTTGGCTTGGGCACCGATACCCGGGTGAGGGTCGACTACTACCATCTGGACACCAATGACATGCCGGACTACGGCATCCCGTTGACCAATAGCGGTACCGCCCGCAGCAAATACAATGTCGACAAACCCGCAAGCGTCAGCAAGGACAATTTCTATGGCCTGACTGATCGCGATTACCGCAAAAGCACCAACGACAGCGGTACGATCAGGATCGAGCACGACCTGAACGACAGCCTGACGGTGTCCAACAGCTTCCGCATGTCGCGCTCGACCCTGGACTACATCGTCACTAATCCGGACGACAGCCGTGGCAACGTGGCAAACGGAACCGTTTCGCGCTCGGCCAAAAGCCGTAACTCGACCTCCAGCGGCTTCGTCAACCAGACGGACCTGAGCGCCAGGTTCAACAGTGGCTTCATTGAGCACAGCCTGGTGACCGGGCTGGAGTTCAGCTATCAGGACACCCACAACCGCAACTACAACGTGCTCAACGCCAGCGGCGGCGCCATGGCATCGACATGCTCATCGGCGTTGCTGGCGTCCGGCGATTGCACCAGCCTGTACAACCCGACGCCCGGTGACGCGTGGAACGGGACCATCACGGACAGTCAGGCGTTCACCGATACCGACACCAAAACCAGCGCTGCGTATGTGTTCGATACCCTGAAGTTCGACGAACAATGGTCGCTCAACCTAGGCCTGCGCTATGACCACTACGACGTTGAGTCCAGCGGGTATGCGACTGCCGGGCGCACCACGTCTGCCGGCACCTTTTCCCGGCAGAAAACCAGCGGGCTGCTGAACTACCAGGTTGGCCTGGTTTTCAAGCCACTGCCTAACGGCAGCGTTTACGCGGCATGGTCCACCTCCAGCAACCCGGCGGGTGAAACCAGCGGTAACGGTGGTCTGGAAATCGCCGCCAACAACGCCGATCTCGAGCCAGAAAAGAACCGCAGCTATGAGGTGGGCACCAAGTGGGACTTCTTTAACGATGACCTGTCGTTAACCGCTGCGCTGTTCCGCACCGAAAAAACCAACGCCCGCATCAACGACCCGGATAACGCGACCGTCCAGGTCCTGGATGGCGAACAGCGCGTCGATGGTTTGGAGTTCACTTACGCCGGCAACATCACCCGCAAGTGGAAGGTCTACGGCGGCTACACCTACATGGAAAGCGAACTGGTCAAAACCACCCTTGCGGCGGACCAGGGCAATCACATGCCAAGCACCCCGCGTAACAGTTTCAATCTGTGGTCGACCTATGACGTGATGCCGAAACTGACCCTCGGCGCTGGAGCCACCTTCGTCGATTCACGTTTCGGCAACGAAGCCAACTCGGTGGAAGTCCCGTCCTACTGGCGCTATGACGCGATGGCGACCTATCGCCTGACCAAGAACGTCGACTTGCAGCTCAACGTGCAGAACCTGACCGACAAGCGTTATTTCGATCAGGTGTTCCAGACCCACTACGCGCACGTTGCGGCCGGTCGTACCGCGCTGATGGGTGTCAATTTCCACTTCTAAGCCATGGTCATTCAACGCCCGGTTCATTTACGTGACCCGGGCGCTTGCCTGTGCAATCGAGAATGCATGCTGCCTGGGCGCGTGATGTGCCGCAGCGGTTGAGTGAGGTAAGCCACGGTGTTGAAAAAAAACCTGTTTCAGGTGCACTGGTTCTTTGGTATCAGCGCCGGACTGGTCCTGGCCTTGATGGGTGTTTCGGGGGCGATCAACTCGTTTCAGGACGAGCTATTGGAGGCGCTCAACCCGAGTCAGTTACGCGTGGAGCAACGCGTCTCAGGGGTTTTATCGCCGGTTGAACTGGTCAGCAAACTTGAGGCTCAGACGGGCAAGGTGGTCGCTTCGCTGTGGGTCGATGCCGACAGTGACAAGGCTGCACGGGTGGCATTTACGCCGCCGCCGGGGGAGCGTCGTGGCGAGCTGAAGTACTTCGACCCCTACACCGGCCAATTGCAGGGAGAGGTCTTCGGGCAGGATTTTTTCGGTCTGAATCTGCAGTTGCACCGTAGCCTGGTGTTGGGCGAGTTCGGTAAGCAGGTCACCGCTGCCAGCACCTTGATTCTGGTGTTTTTATGTCTGTCTGGTCTTTATATGCGTTGGCCGCGCAGAGCCTTGAACTGGCGCATTTGGTTGACCCTGGACTGGGCAAAAAAAGGCCGAGGTTTCAAATGGGATTTGCACTCGGTTTTGGGCACGTGGTGCCTGGTGTTCTATCTGGTGTCAGCGCTGACTGGCCTGATGTGGTCCTACGACTGGTACAGCAACGGTGTGACTAAACTGCTGGGCGACGCGCCCGCTGGCGAGCAGCGCAAGGGCGGCGGCGGTCGCCCAAGTCGTGGGCAGCCGGCAGCAGAAGGTCCGTTGCCGATGGTTGACTACCCTGCGGTGTGGACCAGTATTCAAAGCGTCGCAGGCCCTGAACTGAGCAGCTGGAACCTGCGACTGCCCCCTGTGGCGGGGCAGGCAGCGACGGTCTATTACCTGCTCAAGGATTCGCCGCACCCGCGAGCCCTGAACCAGATCACCCTCGACCCGGCCACGGGTAAGGTCGGCGCCGTATCCCGCTATGCCGACAAGAGCCTCTCCGCGCAGGTGTTGATCAGCAATTATGCGCTGCACGTGGGCAGTTATTTCGGGATCGTCGGGCGCGTGGTGGTGACGGTTGCATCGCTGATGATGCCGCTGTTTTTTATCACCGGGTGGTTGTTGTACCTAGACCGTCGGCGCAAGAAACGCCAGATCAAAACTGCGCGTGGCCAACTGATGCGAGATGTCGGCACGGCCAGCGACGCGCCTGCCTGGCTGATCGGCTTCGCCAGCCAAAGCGGTTTCGCTGAACAGCTGGCGTGGCAGACAGCCGGGCAGCTACAGGCGACGGGCTTGCCGGTGCGTGTACAGCGCTTGGCGGACATCACGGCGCAGGATTTGAAGCAAAGCCACAATGCCTTGTTCGTCGTCAGCACTTTTGGTGACGGCGAGGCACCAGACAGTGCTCGAGGCTTCGAGCGCACGTTGCTCGGCCAGCCCTTGTCGCTGAGTAACCTGAACTACGCGGTGCTGGCCCTGGGCGACCGCCAGTATCAGCATTTCTGCGGCTTCGCCAGACGCTTGCACGGCTGGCTGGCCGAGCGCGGCGGTAACACGCTGTTCGCGCCGATTGAAGTCGACAGTGCTGACAGCGTCGCGCTGCAGCAGTGGCAACGGCAGCTCGGGGAATTGACCGGTAGCGCGCCGTCGATGGCTTGGCAGGCACCGGCGTTCAGCCATTGGACATTGAGCCGACGTGAGTGGCTGAACCCCGGCAGTGGAGGTTCGAAGGTGTTTTTGCTGAGCCTGACGCCACCGACTGCGCAGGAGTGGGACGCTGGGGACCTGGTCGAAGTGCTGCCGCCTGACAGTGCTGTCGTACGCGAATATTCCATCGCGTCGATTCCGGCGGACGGCAGCCTGCAGCTCATCGTTCGTCAGGAAGTGCATGCAGATGGCCGCCTTGGGCTGGGTTCAGGCTGGCTGACTGAGCAGGCCACGCTCAGCGCGTCCATCAGTCTGCGTCTAAGACGAAACAGCAGCTTTCATCTGCCACGCGAGGCGGTGCCGATGATCCTGCTGGGCAACGGCACGGGTCTGGCGGGGTTGCGCAGTTTGCTTAAAGCGCGCATTGCCCAAGGACAGCAACGCAACTGGCTGTTGTTCGGCGAGCGCAATATCGCCCACGACTTTAATTGCCGAGAGGAGCTGCAAGGTTGGTTGGCGGCAGGTGATCTGGCACGACTGGACCTGGCGTTTTCTCGCGATCAGGCCGAGAAAATCTATGTGCAGGACCGTTTGCGTGAATCCGCGGATGAGTTGCGCAAGTGGATGGCTGAAGGCGCGGTCATTTATATCTGCGGCAGCCTGCAAGGCATGGCAATGGGTGTCGAAGATGTACTGGTCGACGTGCTAGGGGCGCTAGAGGTCGCGAGTTTAGTCGAGCAGGGGCGTTATCGACGGGATGTGTATTGAGCGCGGTGTGTCAGACACACCGCGTCAAACGTTCGCGAAGGCGGTGTGGTTGACACACCGCCTTCAGTCCGTCACACGATGAACTGTTCTGCGTGATGGCAGGCAACCTGGCGGTTGTCCAGCAGACGCAGGGCTGGTTCTTCGATAGTGCAGCGCTCGGTCGCGTAGGGGCAACGCTTGTGGAAGGCGCAGCCTCTTGGCGGGTTGAGCGGGTTGGGCAGTTCACCGATGATTTTGATCTTCGGCTTCAGCGGGTCCGGGTGGATAGTCGGGGTCGCCGACAGCAGTGCCTGGGTATAAGGGTGCAGTGGCCGGTTATAAATTTCTTCCTTGGGTCCCATCTCCGCCGGACGTCCGAGGTACATCACCAGTACCGTGTCGGCCACGTGACGCACCACCGACAGGTTGTGGGAGATGAACACGTAAGCGGTATTGAACTCCTTCTGCAAATCCATGAACAGGTTGAGTACCTGCGCCTGAATCGAAACGTCCAGCGCGGAGGTCGGTTCATCCGCCACCAACACCTTGGGTTGCAGCATCATGGCGCGCGCCAGGGCGATACGTTGGCGCTGACCGCCAGAGAACATGTGCGGGTAACGCTGATAATGCTCGGGTCGCAGCCCGACCTGTTGCATCATCGCCTGGACTTTTTCCCGGCGCTCGGCACGGGTCAGATTGGTGTTGATCAGCAACGGCTCGCCCAACTGATCACCGATTTTCTGCCGTGGATTAAGCGATGCATAAGGGCTCTGGAACACCATCTGCACGTCGCGTCGCATCTGTTTGCGTTCGGCTTTGCTGGCACCGGTAACTTCTTGCCCGGCGATTTTCAGCGAGCCGGAGGAGGGCTCTTCGATCAGGGTCAGGGCGCGCGCCAGGGTGGACTTGCCACAGCCCGATTCGCCGACCACCGCCAGGGTCTTGCCAGCTTCCAGCTCGAAGGACACGCCGTTAAGGGCGCGAACCAGAGCGTGCCCTTTGAACAGGCCAAGGGATACTTCGTAGTGACGGGTAAGGTCGCGGGCGGTAAGAACGACGCTCATAACACCAGCTCCTGATTCAGCGGGTAAAAACAGCGGGCAAGGCTATGGGCTTTCGAGTCCAGGCCTGGACGCTGTGTCCGGCAGTTGTCTTGCACGTAGGGGCAGCGCGGTGACAGCAGGCAGCCCTGTGGTCGGTCATAACGTCCTGGCACCATGCCGGGCAGTGTCGCCAGACGTTCTGCGCCCATGCTGTGTTCGGGGATCGCGGCCAGCAAGGCTTCGCTGTAAGGGTGAGCGGGGACGTCGAACAACCCCGGCACCTGACCGATTTCAACGGCTTGCCCCGCGTACATCACGCACACGCGCTGGGCCGTTTCGGCGACTACCGCCAGGTCGTGGGTGATCAGCACCAGTGCCATGTCCTGCTCTTTTTGCAGGCTCAGCAGCAGGTCCATGATTTGTGCCTGAATGGTCACGTCCAGCGCCGTGGTCGGTTCGTCGGCGATCAGCAGTTTCGGCTCGCCGGCAATCGCCATGGCAATCGCCACACGCTGGCTCATGCCGCCGGACAGTTGGTGCGGGTAGGCGTGCAAGCGAGCAGCAGCGCCGGGGATCTCTACTTTCTCCAGCAGTTCCAGTGCGCGTTGGCGTGCGGCTTTGCCAGACATGTTCAAGTGCTGGCGCAACACTTCCTCGATCTGGAAACCCACGGTATAGCTGGGGTTGAGTGCGGTCATCGGGTCCTGGAAGACCATCGCCATGTCTTTGCCGATGATCCGTCGACGCTGACGCGCACTGAGCTTGAGCAGTTCCTGGCCATCGAAGCTCAGGGAATCGGCAGAGACCACGCCGGGTGGATCGATCAAGCTCATCAGCGCCATCATGGTGACCGATTTACCGGAACCCGATTCGCCGACAATGGCCAGTACTTCGCCTTTTTCCACGCTGAGGTCCAGGCCGTCGACAACCGGCACGGCCTTGGCGTCGCCGAAGCGAACGTTGAGATTCTTGATTTCTAAAAGTGACATACGAATCTCCTCAGGCGGCATTCTTGAGTTTCGGGTCCAGCGCGTCGCGCAGTCCGTCACCCATCAGGTTGATTGCCAGCACGCTGAGCAAAATGGTCAGACCGGGCAGACTTACGACCCACCAGGCGCGTTCGATGTAGTCACGGGCCGACGCCAGCATGGTTCCCCATTCAGGGGTTGGCGGTTGCACGCCCAGGCCAAGGAAGCCCAGAGCCGCGGCATCGAGAATCGCCGAGGAAAAGCTCAAGGTCGCTTGTACGATCAGCGGCGCCATGCAGTTAGGCAGCACGGTGATGAACATCAAGCGCGGCAGATTGGCACCGGCCAGACGGGCAGCAGTGACGTAGTCGCGGTTCAGTTCGCCCATCACTGCGGCACGGGTCAGGCGCACGTACGAAGGCAGGGACACGACAGCAATTGCGATGATGGTGTTGATCAGGCCAGGGCCGAGGATGGCGACAATGGCTACAGCCAGCAGCAGCGATGGCAGGGCCAGCATGACGTCCATCAGGCGCATGATCGACGGGCCGAGAATACGCGGGAAGAACCCGGCGAGCAGGCCCATCAGAATCCCCGGAATCAATGACATGACCACCGAGGACAAACCGATCAGCAGCGATAGGCGCGAGCCTGTGATCAGACGCGACAGCAGGTCGCGGCCCAATTCATCGGTGCCGAGCAGGAATTGCCATTGGCCGCCTGCGAGCCAGACCGGTGGGGTCAGCAGGAAGTCGCGGTATTGCTCGGTGGGGTCATGGGGCGCGACCCACGGGGCGAAAAGGGCACAGAACACGATCAAGGTCATGAATATCAGACCGGCAACGGCGCCTTTGTTTTGCGCAAATGCTTGCCAGAATTCTTTGTACGGCGAGGGGTACAGCAGGCTTTGATCGACTGCTACCACGGGAGTAGGTGTGCTCATTAGGATGATCTCAGCGCTGGTGACGGATGCGTGGGTTGGCAAAGCCGTAGAGGATGTCCACCACGAAGTTGACCAGAATCACCAGGCAGGCGATTAACAGGATGCCGTTTTGCACCACGGGATAGTCCCGGGCGCCAATGGCTTCGATCAGCCACTTGCCGATACCGGGCCAGGAGAAAATCGTTTCGGTCAGTACCGCACCCGCCAGCAGTGTGCCGACTTGCAGACCGAATACAGTCAGTACCGGGATCAGCGCATTACGCAGGCCGTGAACGAACACTACCCGCGCCGGCGACAGGCCTTTGGCCCGGGCGGTACGCACATAGTCTTCACGCAGCACTTCGAGCATCGAAGAGCGAGTCATCCGGGCGATCACCGCCAAGGGGATGGTGCCCAGCACGATGGCCGGCAGAATCAAGTGATGCAGGGCATCTAGGAAGGAGCCTGCTTCATCACTGAGCAACGTATCGATCAGCATGAAGCCGGTTCTCGGCGGTATGTCGTACAGCAGGTCGATGCGCCCGGACACGGGGGTCCAGCCCAGCGATACCGAGAAGAACATGATCAGGATCAGGCCCCACCAGAAGATCGGCATCGAATACCCCGCGAGGGAGATGCCCATGACCCCATGGTCGAACAGCGATCCCCGCTTGAGTGCCGCGATCACCCCGGCCAGCAGGCCCAGGATGCCCGCGAAAATCAGCGCGGTAGTCGCCAGCTCCAGGGTGGCGGGGAACAGCGCGGTGAACTCCGTCCAGACGCTTTCGCGCGTGCGCAACGATTCGCCGAGATCGCCGTGGGCGAGCTTGCCGACGTAATCGAGGTACTGCGCATACAGGGGTTTGTTCAGGCCAAGACGTTCCATGGCTTGAGCGTGCATTTCCGGATCGACCCGGCGCTCCCCCATCATGACTTCGACCGGATCACCCGGGATCAAGCGAATCAAGGCAAAGGTCAGCAGGGTGATGCCGAAGAAGGTGGGTATCAACAATCCCACGCGGCGGGCAATAAAACTAAACATCTTCTGGTGTACCTCATCAGCCGGTTAGGCGTGCCCCGGTGAAGCTCGGGTTACGAGCGGCACCGGTGTTTTTATCTACTTCACCCGAGTGGTGGCGAAGTTGTTATTGGTCAGCGGACTGATGTGATAGCCCTCGACATTCTTGCGCATCGCCGTAAACAGTTTGGGGTGGGCCAAACTTATCCACGGTTGTTCCTGGTGAAAAATGTGCTGGGCTTGCTCGTAGAGTACGGCTCGTTCTGCGGGGTCGGTCGTCGCGCGTGCCTTGGAGATAGCTTCTTCGAATGCCTTGTTGCACCAACGAGCGTAATTTTCACCATTTTTTGCGGCGTCACAACTGAGGATCGGTGTCAGGAAATTGTCCGGGTCACCGTTGTCACCTGCCCAGCCGGCGAACACCATGTCATGTTCTCCGTTCTTGGCGCGCTTAAGCATCTCGCCCCATTCCAGAACGCGAATATCCACCTTGATACCTATCTGCGCCAGATCCGATTGCAGCATCTGAGCGCCGACCAGCGGATTCGGGTTGGTGACGGCACCACCGTTACGGCTGAACAGGGTGAACACCTGCCCTTTTGGGACACCGGCTTCTTTCAATAGTGCGCGGGCCTTGTCCAGATCACGAGGTGGATTCTGGATATCTGCAGCGTAGCCGAGAAGCGTTGGCGGATACGGGTTGACCCCTTCGGTGGCTTTGCCTTCACCGAACAAGGCTCTGATATAGGCTTTTTTGTCGAAGGCCATATTGATCGCTTCACGCACCCGCACATCGCTCAAATAAGGGTGTGACGTATTGATCGCAATGTAACTGGTCATCATGGCTTCCATCTCGTCAATCTTGAGATTGGGGTCAGCCTTGATGCTGGCAATGTCGTCAGGTTTTGGATAAAGCGCGATCTGGCACTCGTTAGCCTTGAGCTTTTGCAGGCGAGTATTGTTGTCGAGCGTGATGGCGAAAATCAGCGCTTCGCTGGGCACAGTCCCCTTCCAGTAGTCAGGGTTGGCTTTAAAACGGACCTGTGCGTCTTTGGCGTAGCGAACCAGGATGAACGGGCCGGTGCCAATAGGTTTGCTGTTCAGCTCGCCGGTTTTACCGGCCTTGAGCAATTGATCGCCGTACTCGGCTGAGTAGATCGACGTAAAGGGCATTGCCAAGTCGCGCAGGAAAGGAGATTCAGGACGGGACAGGGCGAACTTGACGGTGTAGTCGTCGAGTTTTTCGACGCTTTTGAGCAGGTCATTAAAACCCATGCTCTCGAAATAGGGGAATCCGAGGAGTGATTTATCATGCCATGGGTGCTTCGGGTCCAGTTGACGCTGGAAGCTCCACAGGACGTCATCGGCATTCATCTCACGCGTCGGCTTGAAGTAATCAGTGGTCTGGAATTTCACCCCGTGGCGCAAGTGGAAGGTATAGCTGAGGCCGTCCGGGCTGATGTCCCAACGTTCGGCCAGACCCGGTGCGGTATCGCTGGTGCCGGGTATGAACGCTACCAGTCGATCAAGGATAGTTTCCGCCGAGGCGTCGGCTGTGACGGCCGTCGAGTACTGCACAATATCGAAACCTTCAGGGCTGGCCTCGGTGCAGACCACCAGGGGTTTGGCTGAAACACTGACGGCGACGCTGAGCAGAGCTAACGCAATCGAGGTTCGTAGAGAAAGCAATTTCATATAGACCCTCCGTAAACACATGAGCGGTGATGGCCTGTGCGGCTGATTGCGGAGGGCTCCGGGTTTCAGCCGCACAAGGCGCTATCGACGATTTAAAGAATGTTGAATGGAATCGTGGTCACCAGACGCAACTCGTTCAGGCTGCCGTCGACTTGGTTCTCACTGGCGCGGTGGGTGGTGTAAGTCGCGCGCACAGTGGTGTCCTTGAGTGGGCCATTCTGCAGGGTGTAGCTGGTGCCGATCCCGTATTCCTGGTGTTTCTCACCGTCCATCTTTTTCACGTCGTAGGCAGTGCCGGTGTAGTGAGTACCGTCGATGCCCCAGCCACGAGCCTCGTACACATTGAATTTCAGCCCTGGTACGCCGTACGCAGCCATGTTCAGCACGTAACCGATCTGGAAGGATTTTTCGTTCGGTCCGTTGAAGTCCGAGAGCAGGGAGTTGGCCAGAAAAATACCGTTGGTCTCGTGGGCGTAGTCGAAGTACTCGTTACCGGCCACTTCCTGGTACGCGAAGGTCAGGCTGTGCGCAAGGTGAGTCGCGGTGAACGACAGGCTGAAGGTGTCGTTGTCGATCGCGCCGAGTTTGCTTTGGCCTGAGTCCTTGGTTTTGTAGTAGTTGAACCCGGTGGTCAGGCCCACGATCGAGGTGTCACCCAGGTCGTGAGTGATGCCGACGTAGTACTGCTTCCAGAAGTCTTCCAGGTCAGATGCGTAGAAGCTGGCCGTCAGGGCTTTGGAGGGTTTGTAGTCAACACCGGCCATGCTCAGGCGGTCGGCGGTGGCGGTGCTGCTGGCGTACTCGGAGCGGAATCGGGTCATGCTCTGTTCGGTACGCGGCGATACGCGGTCGAAACTGCCCGCCTGAAATGACAGGTTGTTGAACTCTTCGCTGAGCAGGCTGAAACCGTTGAAGCTCGAAGGCAGCGCACGGTTGCCAATGTAGGCAATGACCGGCGTGTTCATGGACTGGCGACCGGCGGTCAATGTGCTGTTGGAAATACGCGCCTTGACGTTGCCCAGGCCCATTTTGCTCCATTGGTCGACGGCATCACCGTTGCTATCGGTGAGGGTACGGTTTCCGCCGCCGGCGATACGCGCATGGCCCGCTTCAAGCGCGACTTCGTTGTAAATGGCGACTTCAGTGCCAATCCCGACCGTGCCTTCGGTGAAGCCCGAGGTGTAGTTGAAGATGGTGCCTTGGGTCCAGGTATCACGACGGTTGGTGGGAACTTTTTGGCCGTTTTTTTGATAGCTGAAGAGGTCTTCGCGCGTACTGCGTTCCCGTGCGTAGAAGTTACGGGTGGATCCTGTCAGATGCTGGTCTTCGATAAAGCCTTTGGCGCCGTCTTGAGCGTTGGAGGTACTCAACGTTGTCGGGACGAACGCCTGGCTGGCGTTTTCTGCATGAGCCATGGCGCCCAAGGTGGTAACGGACACGGCTAATAGAACGGTACTGGTCTTTCTCACGATATGAAGCTCCCTTTACTACTTTTATAAGGGCCAGTCTTATGGGTGATCTGGCTTGATGGAACACGGCTAGCGCACGCTTCAATGCCTCTGTGCACGCAAGGCATCAAATCGCCGGAATAGCGTTGCCGGAAGCGAAGATCTCGCCCCAGCGTGAATATCGAGCAAACGACGACGGAACATCCGTGATCCAGACGTGTGCTCTGATCACTCAGTTATGTTCGCCAATAGCAAAGCCATAAGCCTTCGAAGGTATGTTCGTCAGGCCGTCCAGTAAATAGTCCCGAGTGCTTCAGAACTTGTAGGAAACATACCTAGAGAGTGTGGGTAACTGCCGATTCGGCAGTTACCCAACTGACCTGAGTTTCTATAAGTCCCGGAAGTGGATGTCACTGCGCCGTGTATAACAGCGCAGTGACAACACCCTTACTTGCTAACGCTCACACCGTAAAAGGAGTTCAGAGCAAATGGGCTGATCTTGAAGTCCTGCACGTTGCTGCGCATAGGTTGGTAGACGGTGGAGTGCGCGATAGGCGTCATCGGCACGGCGTCTTTGAGGAGGTGTTGCGCCTGCTTGTACAGTTCGGTGCGCTTGGCCTGATCCGGGGTTGCCTTGGCTTGCTTGATGATGGCGTCGTACGGTTTGTCACACCATTTCGAGAAGTTGTTGCCGTTCAGTGCGTCGCAACCGAACAGGGTGCCCAGCCAGTTGTCCGGGTCACCGTTATCGCCGCTCCAGCCAATCAGCATCGCGCCGTTTTCACCCGCTTTGGCGCGTTTGATGTACTCGCCCCATTCGTACGTGACGATCTTGGCCTTGATACCGATCTTAGACCAGTCGGACTGGAGCATCTCGGCCATCAACTTGGCGTTGGGGTTATACGGACGCTGAACCGGCATCGCCCACAGAGTGATCTCGGTCCCTTCTTTAACGCCGGCTTCCTTGAGCAGCGCTTTGGCTTTCTCAGGGTTGTAGCCCGCATCTTTGATGGTGGTGTCATACGACCATTGAGTCGGCGGCATGGCGTTGACGGCCAGTTGGCCCGCACCCTGATACACGGAATCGATGATCTGCTGTTTGTTCACCGCCATGTCCAGCGCTTGACGTACTTTCAGCTGGGCCATCGGGTTTGGCGTGTCGCTGCCCTTGATCTTGTCCATGACGTTGTAAGCGATGTAGCCGAGGTTGAAACCTGCCTGGTGCGGCATTTTCAGCTCTTTGTCCGCTTCGAGCGCTTTAAGATCGGCTGGGCGCGGGAACAGGGTGATCTGGCATTCTCCTTTCTTGAGCTTCTGCATACGCACCGACGGGTCGGTGGTGATGGCGAAGATCAGGTTGTCGACTTTGACGTCTTCAGGCTTCCAGTAATCCTTGTTGCCGGTGTAACGGATGTTCGAATCTTTTTGGTAGCTCTTGAACACAAACGGACCGGTGCCGATCGGCTTCTGGTTGATGTCCTGAGCCTTGCCTTCCTTGAGCAACTGCGCGGCGTATTCAGCGGACTGAATGGACGCGAAGCTCATGGCCATGTTCTGGATGAACGCAGCGTCGACAGTCTTGAGCGTGAACTTGACGGTGTGGTCGTCAAGTTTCTCGACCTTATCGATATTGGTATCCATGCCCATGTCGGTGAAGTACGGGAACTCGGTCGGGTAGGCTTTGCGGAACGGATCGTCTTTGTTGAGCATGCGGTTGAACGTGAACAGCACGTCATCGGCATTGAAGTCACGCGTCGGCTTGAAGTAAGGCGTGGTGTGGAACTTCACCCCGTCGCGCAGATGGAAAGTGTAGGTCAGGACGTCAGGAGAAATGTCCCAACTGGTCGCCAACCCTGGAATGACCGCAGTGCCCCCGCGCTCGAACTGGCTCAGACGGTTGAACATGGTCTCGGCTGACGCGTCGAAGTCGGTGCCGGTGGTGTATTGGCCTGGGTCGAAACCGGCCGGGCTGCCTTCGGAGCAAAACACCAGGTTGGTAGCGGCTTGGGCGAAGGGAGCGCTGGCAATCAAACCTGCGCTGAGTAGAAACGGAATGACCGCGTTTTTGAGCATGGTGGCCTCATGTTGTTGTCATTTTTTAGATAGAGGGTGCGACCTCGTGAGTCGATCCTGCCGATACTTATGCAGGGGCCGTACCCAAAGCAAGATGGTGGCGCCAAGGAATCGTCAAACAGTGGTACGAGCGTACAAGAATGTCGCATTCATGTACGTTCGTGCCTATTTGATCGTTTGCGTGGTTGTTTTCAGAGGAGTTCGCTGCACCGCAGGAGGGCAGCCGGGCGTGTGAAATGCACCCGGTTAGCGCGAGAGTGTTACTGATTGCTATTTATTCAGACTGACACCATAGAACGGAGTCAGGCCAAACGGGCTGAGTTTGAAGTTCTGCACCTCTTTGCGCAGTGGCTGAAATACCTTGGAATTGGCAATCGGAGTAATCGGCACCTGCTCCTTGAGAATGTGCTGAGCCTGCTGATAAAGCCTGATCCGCTCTGCGCGGTCACGGCTCAATTTGGCCTGCTGCACCAGCGTGTCATACGCCGGATCGCACCACTTGGCGAAGTTGCTGCCGTTGACCGCCGCGCAGCTGTAGAGCACGCCGAGCCAGTTGTCAGGGTCGCCGTTGTCGCCGGTCCAGCCATAAATCATCACGTCGTGCTCGCCATTCTTGGCGCGCTTGATGTACTCACCCCATTCGTAACTGACGATGTTGGCCTTGATCCCGATTTTTGCCCAGTCGGCCTGGATCATCTGCGCTGACATTCGCGCATTGGGGTTCGACGCCCGCTGTACGGTCATGGCCCACAGGCTGATTTCGGTGCCCGGCGCGATCCCTGCTTCCTTGAGCAGTTGCCTGGCCTTGGTTGGGTTGTAGGGTGCATCCTTGATCGTGGGGTCATAACTCCACTGGTTGGGTGGCAGGGCGTTTTGCGCGAGTTGCCCGGCGCTCTGGTAAACCGCCTTGATGATCGCCGGCTTGTCGATGGCCATGTCCAGCGCCTGGCGTACCTTGAGCTGATCCAGCGGTTTGTGAGTGACGTTATAGGCGAGAAAACCAAGGTTGAAGCCGGGTTGGCTGAGCACCTGGATGTTCGGGTCTTTTTCCATCAGTTCGATGTCTTGTGGGCGCGGGTAACCGCTGACCTGGCATTCGCCGGTCTTGAGTTTTTGCAGACGCACCGCAGCATCGCTGTTGATAGAAAACACCAGATTGTCGAGTTTCACATCCTCTGGCTTCCAATACGTCGGGTTGGCGCTGTAGCGGATCTGCGAGTCCTTTTGATAGCGCTTGAACACGAAAGGCCCCGTGCCAATCGGCTTTTGATTGATGTCGGCGGCCTTTCCTTCCTTGAGCAACTGCGCGGCATATTCAGCGGACTGGATCGAGGCGAAGCTCATGGCCAGATTCTGGATAAAGGCGGCATCGACGTTGTTCAGGCTGAAACGCACGGTGTGTTCATCAACCTTGTCGACGCTCTTGATCGTGGTGTTCAGGCCCATGTCGTTGAAGTACGGCGACTCGGACGGGTAAGCCTTGCGAAACGGATGATTCGGATCGAGCAGGCGATCAAAGGTGAACAACACATCGTCGGCGTTGAAATCCCGAGTGGGTGTGAAGTAATCGGTGGTGTGGAATTTAACGTTTTCGCGCAGGTGGAAGGTGTAACTCAGGCCATCGCTGGACACCTCCCAGCGGGTGGCCAGGCCAGGTTCGACTTCCGTGCTGCCGCGCTCGAATTGCGTCAACCGATTGAACACGGTTTCGGCCGACGCATCGAAGTCAGTGCCACTGGTGTATTGGCTTGGATCGAAACCTGCAGGGCTGGCTTCCGAGCAGTACACCAGGGTGCTGGCGGCCTGGGCGACAGGCGTGCAGGCCAGCAATACGGCGGCGAGGAGCAGTGGTTTAAAGGCAGTCTTGTCCATAGTGGCCTCGAGGAAGTAGTGCAAGCGCGTTGTCGGAAATGATCCGGCGATGTGGATCGCCACGATAAACGTAAGCGAGCGGGCATTACAGGTTGCATCACGGCACCCAGTTATGCAGCAACAGCTCGATAATTTCACTCGCCCGCTGCGTCGGCAGTCGCATCAGTACGTCCTTCAGATACTCGTACGGATCAATGCCCATTGAGCTTGGCCGACTGGATCAGGCTCATCAACGCTGCGGCGCGTTTGCCGCTGCGCAACGATCCAGCAAAGAGTCCATTCTTGCAACTTGTCGCCCAAGGCCTGATCTGCTGCTCTGCGTGGTTGATATTTATGGGTATTGCACCGTCATCGAGACAGCGAGACAAGGCCTTTCAGCGTTTCAGGCTGTACTTGGCGATGGCCACGCCAGCGTGGGCGCTCAGACTGGCTATTTGCAGATACGAATTTGGCGCAATTGCAGCTTCAGTACACGTAAACGATTGACGCGCAGATGTCGGGTGGACGCTCACAGTCCTTGAGCAGAAAAACTCGGCTCAAGTTTTCTGAAGACTTAGCGATAATGACAATGAGCGCTTACCTAACCCTGAAGGTCACCCCATGCTTTCCAGATTCACTATTGTTCAGAAACTAAGCGCTGGATTCGGATTAATCATTCTGATTATCTGCATTTTGATCGGTCTGGTTCGCGACGCCTTCAGCAAAATCGAAGACGCCACGAACTGGAATATTCATACCTATATGGTTCTGGATATCAGCAATAGACTTGTCATCAGTCTGACCAATATCGAGACGGGGATGCGGGGTTTCGCACTGAGTGGTGAAGACGATTTTTTGGCCCCGTTGACGTCTGGACGAAGCAGCTTCGACCAGTCGCTTGGAGAACTTCAACGGCTGACCTCCGATAATCCGGCGCAACAGCAACGCTTGATGGAGATTAAGGCAACGCAGCAAAAATGGTATAGCGAAGACATTGAGGGCACGCTGGCCTTGAAGCGGTCTGTGGTCGCAGGAAAAGCGACCTTCGATGACCTCGTTCTGCGCATCAAGGGTCGTCAGGACAAAGTGAAGATGGACGGCATGCGCAAGCTGATTGCCGATTTGCAAGGGGATGAGCAGAAGCTCCTGGGCGTACGCACCAAGACGTTGGAAGATGCAGCCAGATCGGCCAATTTGAGCATGCTCATCGGTGGCCTGCTTGCGGCATTGGCGGCGCTGGCGGTGGCCTTAAGCCTGTCCTCATTGATTCGCAGGCGTCTGAATCTGGCGATTGACGCTGCAAAGCATATTGCCGCTGGACGTCTCGACATCCCAATCGAAAACGTAAGCCAAGATGAGATTGGCAGGCTGCTCGAAGCTTTCAGCGAGATGCAAACACGGCTACGCACAATGATCACCGAGATCAAGAGCGGCGCTGAAAAATTGCTGAGCTCGGCCACCGAGATTTCTCACACCTCTGATGACTTATCGGCAGCAGCGTTGGATCAGTCTCAATCAGTTTCGTCAATGGCTGCCACAGTCGAAGAACTGACGGTGAGCATCAGTCACGTAGCGGCTAGTGCAAATGAAGCACACGGCATCTCCACTGAATCCGGGAGGCACTCGATCGAGGGTGGTACGGTCATTCAAAACACACTGCAAAGCATGAACCTGATAGCCAGTACGGTGCAGAGTTCCGCTCACCAAATAGCTGATTTGGGCCGAGACATTGAGCAAATTACCTCCATCGTGAACGTGATCAGTGCAATCGCCGAGCAGACCAATCTTTTGGCGTTGAATGCCGCCATCGAGGCTGCACGCGCAGGAGATCAGGGTCGTGGCTTTGCCGTCGTCGCCGATGAAGTGAGATTGCTGGCGCAGCGCACCGGCAAGTCGACGTCTGAAATCGGCGAAATGATCCAGAAAATTCAGATCAGCGCACAAGACGCCGTCAAACAGATGGAAGTGGGTGTGAAACAGGTCAATAGCGGGTTGGTATTGGCGAACTCTGCCAATACTGCAATTGACCAGATTCGCGGCGGTGCCAGCCAAATTGTCGGCGTCGTCGATCAAATTTCAATGGCGCTTAACGAACAAAGCGCAGCGAGTCAGGACGTTGCCCGCAGCGTCGAGCGCATTGCTCAGATGGCCCAAAGCAGCAGCCATAACATCACAGCAGCATCGCGAAATGCGACGGCCATCGAGAAGTTAGCGCTGATGCTGGATAAGCAGGTGTCACAGTTCAGGATTTAGGGCTGAGCGCTGCAGAGCGCAACATCTGAGTCCTGACGGGTTAGTTTGAGTGGGTAAAGGACACGACCGATTCAAAGAAAAAACAGCCCGACTTCATACGCCTCAAAGTAAGCGTCTGCCCAACTCACCTTGCGTAAGTCAGGAAGGCACCCACTGATGCGGCAGCAATTGTCCGATCTCACTCGCACGCTGTGTCGGCAGACGCACAAGCACATCCTTGAGATAAGCATATGGGGCATGCCCATTCATGCGCGCCGACTGGATCAAGCTCATGATCGCTGCGGCGCTTTTTCCTGCCGTATTCGCCAACGATCTTCGTCGGTCATTTCCCGCGCTTGCCGCTCGACTTCGTACAACCCGCCAATTGAGTGCAGTGCCTGCTCAGCCAGTTGGCTTTTGTTCGTCGCGTGCAGGTCGAAGAACTTGCGGCGGGCGTGAGCCATGCAGCCGATTTCGGTGATGCCTTGCTGGAAGCTTGCTTTGTAACCGGCGCGATCATCTGCACCAGCGTTTCGTCAGCGTGGATCACGCCTTGAGCAAGCACTATCTCGCGCAGCGAGTCGACCAAGGGTTGGAGTTGCACGCCGGTTTGGCCGACCCATTGCGCCAGTGTCGAGCGGGAGATTGCCAGACTGGCGCGGCCAAAAATTTTCTCTTGGCGATACAGAGGCAAATGGTCAGCGAACTTGGCCACCATCACGTGAGCCAGTAGCCCTGCGGTCGGGATGCCCTTGTCGATTTCCTGGGCTGGAACGGGTGCCTGAGTCAGCGTTTCACACTCGCGGCAGGCCCATTCCCCACGCACGTGCTGCTCGACGGTGAACACGCCCGGCGTGTAGTCCAGCTTCTCGCCTGAAGATTCGATTTCAGTAGGTGGTGTCAGTTTCGGCATCTGTTTATGAAGTCCGCTTCCTGGCTGCTGGGACAAGGCATCTAGCCCGCCCTCATCATACCGGCGCTTCCACTGACCAATGATGTCGAATTTCCGGATATCAAACAGCGCACCAGCTTGACGGTAGGACAGCTCCTCATCGCGCATGCGTTGCAATACGTTCAGTTTGAAGGCTGCGCTGTAGTGCTTCTTCTTTTTGTTTTGAATGCCTGCGATGCCATGCACCCGGAACGCTGCGACCCATTTCCGTAGCGATGAAGCATCTACCCCGTGACGATGTGAGACAACTTTAAGGCCCGCATTCCCGGAGCAGTAATCTTCGACGGCGGACAGCTTCGTCTGCTCTGTGTATTTATTCATGAGACACCCCAACGGTTATGTCCAACCTTTGGGGTGCAGATCAAAATAGGTGGACACCATCGCCCTAACCGTTGGGATCAGGAAGGTGTATTGGCCAGACGCTTACCAGACAACGACAGAATGTCGCACTACTTCGTTTCCCTACAAGGTTTGTTTAGTCCTTTTGCCCCAGGAACTCCTTGAATTTAGTAGCGGTGACTCCAGCAGGGGTGAGCTTCCACAGTTCAAGTAGGGGATTAGCGTCAGTACCGATCAGGGCGTTTAAAAAGTGGGAGCCGTCTTCCTTAAATCTCTCCAGTCCCTGCACAACGCTGTTGTGCAGTTGCTCATGCACTTTATCCAAATCGCTTATTCGCGTGCTGCTAAGGACGAGGTCGGGGTGTTTTTCGGCCCACTCTCGTACCTTACCATCCTGCCAGTCGCAATCCAGGGGGTGGACGAAGTAAGAGGATGCGACAGTTACAGGATCGGCACCCGGCTTATCTTCCCAATGCCCTAGCATGGCTTGTGCAACCCGAAGAACTGCATCTCGGGCCAGCAACACGGCAAGGGAATGAAGCGGGTGTTCGGCATGATCCTTGGCCAGCTGTGAGTGGGTCGGGTCAGTTGAGCCACTGGTATTGGGGTTGTCACCGAGCAAGGTCTGGCTATCGTCGATGCTGTTTCCCAACAATGTCAGCATGCCTTGCATGATTGTACCGACAGCATTGCTCAGTACTTGTAGGGGGGTACCCAACTGCCATTGCAGCTTCTCCACCCATTCGGAAAAAGGCAAGTCGGCCCATGTATCACGAACCTGAAGGTATCCTTCGAAGGCCGGAAGCAGCATTTCGTTTGGATGCTCACCGAGCAAAATCAGGATCAGTTGGTCTTGTTCAGAGCGAAAGCCAGCCTTGGTGGGTTCAAACGTTGTGTCTTTTGTCGAAAATAATATCTCCCCGAGAGGTGCTGCCAGACTGGCGATAACATCGCTGGTACCGAACATGCCGGTGACCAGCGGCAGGCTCCGCTTGCAATCGGCTTTCGAGGTCCATGGCAACACATCCTCGTAGCCCATTTTGATCAAGCTCAGTTCGACGAAATTGGAGTGAGCAAAAAAATCTTCCAGAGTATGCAGTGCCGCGCCGAACGACCTGAGCCCGTCGGTAGATGATGGCCCTTCCTGCATTGCCTTCTTCAATTCGCCGACCATAACGTCAACCGAACGTTGGATATAGCGTTTTTTCGAGGTCTCGAAGTCGACTTGCAACAACGGATTGTCAGGCAGAACCCAAGGTTCGAAGTCCGCGTCGCGCTGCTTGGGATCGGCCGGTTCAGGTTTCACCACTTTAGGATTATCAATGTGTTCGCTTGGACGATAGACGCCCAGCCTCTGTGGCGTCACCTTGAATTTATCCCGATCTATCTTCATCAACGCTGGGAATTCACGGATGGCCAGTACATCCACTATCTGCGTCAACGCCTCACGGGAGAGCACGTCCGGGAAATTTTTAGGCATGGTAGTCGCTCGCACAATCTTGGGATCAAGCAATTGCGAGTAGTCGCGCAACCAGTTACCGAAATAAATGGCCTCAATCTCATTTGTGCTAAATGCGACGGAGGCCAGCACCTCCTCAATGGTCCGGTGGGTCGATTTCGTTTTGTCCCCGGCTCCGGCTTCGAAGCGTTCCCTGTCGGCATTCTGCGACGATGACGACAGCTTCTCGTCGATGGGAATCTGAGAGATCAAATGCATCGCTTCGGTGTAATTGACAGGGATGGAAAACTCGCTTCCATCGTCTGTGATATAGCGGGCTATATGCACTTCGGTCAGGTCGATTGGGCTCAACAGAGACATATGCAATGCATACCTCGATCCTTCTTCTCCAGGAGCATCCTTGTTCAGGAGGGCGGTGCCGTCAGGTTTTACGTCCGCCAGATCCTTGCGTAATACATTGTCCAAATGATGTCCGAATTCATGGAGCAGAACCGCCAGCAACTCCCATGAGGTCTCTGGATTTGTGACGACGTACTCCAATGCTGTTGCATGGATTCGAATGGTGCGGTCCTGATTGTCGTATTCGGCAGGGTAATGTCCGTATGCGTCCGGGCATCCCGTCTTGCGTCACTAAACCGGTTGCCACCTGTGCGGCAGCAGCTCCGCAATCTCACTCGCCCGCTGCGTCGGCAGGCGCGTGAGGACGTCCTTCAAATAAGCATACGGGTCATGCCCGTTGAGCCGCGCCGACTGGATCAAACTCATGATCGCCGCCGCGCGTTTACCGCTGCGCAGTGATCCTGCAAAGAGCCAATTTTTGCGACCTAACGCCCACGGCCGGATCTGGTTCTCTGCCCAGTTATTATCAATGGGCACAGCACCGTCATCGAGATAGCGCGACAGCGCCGTCCAGCGTTTGAGGCTGTAATCCAGAGCTTTGCTTATCGCCGAGCCGTCGTGCACGATCTGGCGCTGGGCGATCATCCAGGCATGCAGAGCATCCATCACCGGTACCGCTTTTTCTTGCCGTATTCGGCGGCGTAAATCCGGTTCAAGGTCGCGGACTTCACGTTCGATTTCGTACAGCAACTGGATGTAGCGCAAGGCCTGCTCGGCGAGCTGGCTCTTGTTGGTGGCGTGCAATTCGAAGAACTTGCGCCGCGCATGGGCCATGCAGCCGATCTCGGTCACGCCGAGTTCAAAGCTTGCCTTGTAGCCGCCAAAATCATCGCAGACCAGCTTGCCCTTCCAGTCTTGCAGGAAGTTGCGGGCGTGTTCTCCTGCGCGGCTGGGGCTGAAGTCGTAAACGATCGCCGCCAAATCCGAGAACTGGCTGGTGGCGTAGGCCCAGACATAAGCTCGATGGGTTTTCTTCGCTCCCGGCGTGAGCATCTGCACCGGCGTTTCATCGGCGTGGATCACGTCATGCTCGAGCACAGCATCACGCAAGGCATCGACCAGCGGCTGCAACTGCACGCCACAGTTGCCGACCCATTGCGCCAAGGTTGAGCGGGCGATGGCCAAACCAGCGCGACCAAAAATCGACTCTTGGCGATAGAGCGGCAAGTGGTCGGCGAACTTCGCGATCATCACATGGGCCAGCAGCCCGGCGGTCGGTATGCCTTTGTCGATGACCTGCGCCGGAACCGGTGCCTGGATCAGGGTTTCGCACTGATCGCAGACCCACTTGCCACGGATGTGACGCTCGACGGTGAACACGCCGGGCGTGTAGTCGAGTTTCTCGCTGACATCCTCGCCGATACGCTTGAGGGCGCAGCCGCATTGGCAGTGGCTGTTGTCGGGTTCGTGGTGGATCAGGGTGCGCGGAAACTGCGGCGGCAACGCGGTGCGTTTAGGTTTTTGCCGAGTCTCGGTCGAAACCGGCGCAGGTTGCAGCGCCTCAAGCTCGGCTTCGATGGCTGCGATATCGGTGTCGATCAGGTCATCGAGCAGACTGGCTTGATCCGGGCATAATTGCTCGCTGCGCTTGGCAAACTTGAAGCGCTTGAGCTGCGCGATCTCGTGGGCCAGTTTCTCGTTGACCGTTTTGTGGTGGTGGATTTGCTTGCCCATTGTCTCGACTTTCTGATCGAGACTCTCGACACGCTGCATCAACTGCGCCGCCAGAGCGCGCAGTTGTTCAGGGTTTAGTTGGTCGAGATTGGGGAGCGAAGTCATGCCGCCGATTCTGCCAGAGCAAGGCTACACCGGCGATAGACTCATCGGACAATTGCACGGCCAGGCTGGCCATGGCAGGCGTCACACGATGGAAATCGCGCTGCCTGGCCCAACTCTTTGCCAAGGCAAACCCAGCACCAGGGCATGCAGTTGTTCGGCACCTAATTCCACCTGAGAGCCGTGTCGAGAACCCGGCCAGAAGAACTTGCCTTGATGCAGGCGGCGCGCCGCCAGCCAAATACCCAACCCGTCGTGCACCAGCACTTTCATGCGATTTGCGCGGCGGTTGGCAAACAAATAAGCACAGTGCGGCTGCGCCGCACCGAACACGGCGACCACACGCGCCAGAGCGGTTTCGGTGCCGGCGCGCATGTCCATGGGCTCGGTGGCGAGCCAGATGGAGTCGATGCGGATCATTGCAACAAGTCTCGAAGAAATGTCGCGCAGGCAGCCGCGCTTTCGGTCGGCCAGTTCACTTTGACTGTGCCGCGTGGGTGGGGAATTTCGAGGCAAATAGTAGCAGCGGTGATATCAGGTCGTGACGTCGGCGACGGTAATGTCAGCGGGATGAAGGCAGGTTGTAGGGCGACAGTTTTTTGCGATTGCAGCCGAATCCACTTATGGACGAGGTTCGCGTTGAGGTTGTGGCTCAGCGCGACGCTGGCAATCGAGGCGCCAAGTTCAGAGCACTCTTGAATGACACCGGCTTTGAAGGATTTGGAGTAGGAACGGCGTTGTGGTTGCATGAAAGACCCGCTTAAAAGGCTAGAAATGGTGTCCACTTAATTTAAGTGCACACCATCGCCCTTTGGCGTCGGGGTCAGGAAGGTGTGTTGGCCGGACGGATACTAATGTCCTTCGGATACCACCTGATATTCAGGGTTTTGGATTGTCCTTTCTCTTAATGCATTTTGAAGTTTCATGTAAGTGTGCGACGGAATATCGAGCCCGAAAATCGGTGCCATCAAGAGGGCGAACTCTGATCCGGTGGTGCGCTCTGCCAGTGCCATCAAGTGGTCCAGAGCAAAGGTGCTGTGCAACTGGTTTGGGGGGGGATCCATGTACATGAATACCTGGCGCCGGGCAGTTGGTTTGGTGGGGCGCAGCAAGTGTTCGGTGTAGCAACGAGGGTTATCTGAAGGGTCGTTAAGAGGCTTCATCCGTGATTCCATAAAAAGTGGCGCGTCAATGCACCCTGTTTGAGGGCTGCTCAATGCGCAAAAGAATGAGTAGGTGTTGCGAGGATGGAGTTTACGGTTTGCGCAATTGATGCCAATCAGGCGGATCAGCGAGTGCTGTAGGGCAACGGTCTGGCGGGAGGGCGGAATGTGGGTGGGGAAGAACAGAAAACGGCGGCAACCAGCGGCTGCCGCCGTGATTGCATCACTGCATCAACACTTCGATCACGCCATCGGCGTTGACACTGACCTGGCTGGTACCGGCTTCGACTTCCGGGGTGGGGGCGGACTCGGCGCGGGCGGCTTTCATCATCATGACGGGGGCACGCTGGTATGGCTGCGGATAACCCGACGTATTGAGGTTCAGGTTGACCAGCTTGTAACCCTTGCCACCCAAGGCGTCGGTCACCAGCTGAGCACGGTTTTTGAAAGCGGCGACGGCGTCCTTGAGCAGGGTGTCTTCGCTGGCTTTGCGCGTGGGAGGGGAAATGGCGAAGTCCATGCCGCCCATTTTCAAATCTTCCAGCAGTTCGCCAGTCAGTTTGGAGAGTGCGGCAAAGTCCGCGCTCTCGAGGCGCAATTCGGAGCGTTCGCGCCAGCCGGTGATTTTCTGGCCTTTGTCATCATAGATCGGGTAGCTGTTGCGGCTGCCCTGACGAATCGTGATGTCCTTGACCTGGCGCGCCTGGCCGAGGGCCTTGTTCATGGTTTCGGTGATTTGTGCAGCCAGTTTGGCCGGATCCGTGTCCTGCGCTTCGCTGTACAGCGTGACCATCATCAAGTCGCGTTGGACTTCCTGGCTGACTTCGGCACGTACAGAAACCTGGTTGTAACGAACCTCTTCAGCCAACGCAGGCAGACTGGCAAGCGTTGTGGCGCCAAGGGCGAAGAGGGCGGCAGTGGGGCGAAGGCTGAACATAAAAACTCCTTGTTAACGAACCGGCTGCGACGGGTAACCGTCAGACGGAAAACTATAAGACTGTAGACGAACCATTCAGGTTCCGGCAGCCGTTTCCCTGTGGGAGAATTCATTCGTGAATGAATCCGCTCCCACGCGGCCTTTTGTATAGAGGCGTTTGCGTCTTTTCAGCGTATGTGGCGCTTTGACGCAGTTTTCGCTGTTTTCACCTTTGCTTGGTTATACTCGCTGCGATTCGCCTGCAGCGCTCATCAGGAGAGCTCATGCTCGCCCCCGTTCAACTGCTTTCAGCTACCCGCCAGAACCTGTGGCGCCTGACCGTTATCCGTACGTTGGTACTGGCCGCGCAAGCGGGTTCGGTGGGTATTGCCTATTTGTTCGACTTGCTGCCACTACCGTGGCTGCCATTGGCGATCACCCTCGGGGTCTCCATGGTCCTGTGCGTGATGACGGCCATTCGCCTGCGCACGTCGTGGCCGGTTACCGAGCTGGAGTACGCCGTACAGCTGGCACTCGACATGCTGATCCACAGTGTGCTGCTGTATTTTTCCGGCGGTTCGACCAACCCGTTTGTTTCCTATTATCTGGTGCCGTTGACCATTGCTGCGGTGACCCTGCCGTGGCTGTACTCACTGATGCTCTCGGGCCTGGCGCTGGTCAGCTACACGCTGTTGCTGGTGCAGTTTTATCCGATGGGCACCTTTCCCATCGCCCGCGAGAACATGCAGATCTATGGCATGTGGCTGAGCTTTGCTCTGGCGGCGGCGGTCATTACTTTCTTTGCGGCGAAGATGGCCGAAGAGTTGCGGCGTCAGGAACAACTGCGTGCAGAGCGTCGGGAAGAAGGCCTGCGTGATCAACAATTATTGGCGGTCGCGACCCAGGCAGCTGGCGCGGCCCACGAATTGGGTACACCCTTGGCGACCATGAGTGTGCTGATCAAGGAAATGCGCCAGGATCATAGCGATCCGCTGTTACAGGAAGACCTCGGCGTGCTGCAAGAGCAGGTCCAACAGTGCAAGCAAACCCTGCAACAGCTGGTGCGCGCGGCTGAAGCTAACCGGCGATTGGTGATCGATGAACAAGACGTCACCGATTGGCTGGACCAAGCCCTTAACCGTTGGCACCTGATGCGCCCCGAAGCCAGCTATCGCTTCCAGCGCCTGGGCCAAGGCACAGTGCCAAGCCTGGCGCCGCCGCCGGACTTGACTCAGGCATTGCTCAATCTGCTGAACAACGCCGCCGATGCCTGCCCGGAAGGGCTGGAAGTACATCTGGGCTGGGACGCCGAAGAAATCTGCATCAGTATTCGTGACCATGGGGCGGGTGTGCCGCCGGCAATCGCCGAACAAATTGGCAAACCGTTTTTTACCACCAAAGGCAAAGGCTTCGGCCTAGGCCTATTTTTGAGCAAGGCCAGCGTGACCCGCGCAGGTGGCTCGGTAAAACTCTACAGTCATGAGGAAGGCGGGACGCTCACTGAGCTTCGCCTGCCCCGTGGCGCCCGAGGAGACAAACATGAGTGACGAGATCCAAGTGGAAGGCGAAGAGCTGCCGCATTTATTGCTGGTAGACGATGACGCCACCTTCACCCGCGTGATGGCGCGGGCTATGAGCCGCCGTGGTTTCCGCGTCAGCACCGCAGGTTCGGCAGAAGAGGGGCTGGCCCTGGCCTTGAATGACGTGCCTGAATACGCTGCGCTCGACCTGAAAATGAATGGCGACTCCGGTTTGGTTCTGCTGCCCAAGCTGCTGGAAATCGACCCGGAAATGCGCGTGGTGATCCTCACCGGTTATTCGAGCATCGCCACTGCTGTCGAAGCAATCAAGCGTGGCGCCTGCAACTACCTGTGCAAGCCGGCCGACGCTGATGATGTGCTGGCGGCCTTGCTGTCCGAGCACGCTGATCTGGATACGCTGGTGCCAGACAACCCGATGTCGGTGGATCGCCTGCAGTGGGAGCACATTCAACGTGTGCTCACTGAGCACGAAGGCAATATTTCCGCGACGGCGCGGGCGCTGGGCATGCATCGCAGGACCTTGCAGCGTAAATTGCAGAAGCGGCCGGTTCGGCGCTGAACGGGGACTGAACGAATGTCTCAGGACTTCGCGAAGCAGCAAGCCGATCATCTATGATCGGCCCGACGCGAGTTCTCTATCCCAATCGAGCCTGAATAATGAATCGCAACGCCGAGTATTCTGCGGTCAATGACGCCGTACGCGGAGAGTTCTTTCGCCGCGTCTGGAAGCTGATAACGCCGTACTGGCGCAGTGAAGAAAAGGGTATGGCCTGGCTACTGCTGGTCTCCGTGATCGCGCTTTCGCTGTTCAGCGTGGCGATCTCGGTGATGATCAACAGCTGGTACAAAGACTTTTATAACGCGCTGCAAGAGAAAGACCTGGCAGCGTTTACCCACCTGATTCTGTATTTCTGTGGCATCGCCACGGTGGCGATTCTGGGGGCGGTATACCGTCTCTATCTGACGCAGATGCTGACCATCCGCTGGCGTCGCTGGCTGACCGAACAGCACTTTACCAAATGGCTCAGCCACAAGAACTACTACCAGTTGGAGCAACACGGCTACACCGATAACCCTGACCAACGGCTGTCCGAAGACCTCAACAGTTTCACCACCAGCACCCTGAGTCTGGCACTGGGTTTGATCCGGACGGTGGTCAGTCTGGTATCGTTCTCGATCATTCTGTGGGGTGTGTCGGGCAGTATCGACCTCTTCGGCATCACGATTCCCGGCTACATGTTTTGGGCCGCGTTTCTGTATGCGGTAGTGGGCAGCTGGCTGACCCACAAAATTGGGCAGCGTCTGATCAAGCTGAGCAACCAGCAAGAGCGCTACGAAGCCGATTTGCGTTTCGCCCTGGTGCGGGTTCGCGAAAATGCTGAAAGCATCGCGTTCTCCAACGGTGAGCCTAATGAAAACAAGCGCTTGAGCGCACGCTTCGGCATGATCTGGAGCAACTACTGGAACGTCATGAAGGTCTCCAAACGCCTGACCTTCTTCACCGCGGGTTATTCGCAGATTGCCACCGTATTTGCTTTCGTCGTGGCGTCACCGCGTTATTTCTCCGGCGCGATCGAGCTGGGCGGTCTGATGCAGATCAACTCTGCATTCGGCAACGTGCAAGAAAACTTCAGCTGGTTCATTGATGCGTACACCACGCTCGCCTCGTGGCGCGCCACGTGTGACCGGTTGCTGAGCTTCCGGCAGGGCATGGCGGACAATGAAGCGCGCACCTCAACCATCAATTTGGACCGAGACGGTGATGGCCTGCATTTTGACAATCTGGCGCTGAACCTGGCGGATGGTCGTGAGCTGCTGGCTGGCGCCAACCTGAACATCGTTCGCGGTGACCGGGTCATGCTCAGCGGTCGTTCCGGCAGCGGCAAAAGTACCTTGCTGCGAGCGTTGGGCGGGTTGTGGAGCGATGGGCAGGGCAACGTGAAGCTGCCCGCCGAGCGTTATCTGTTTTTGCCGCAAAGGCCTTATTTGCCAATCGGCACACTGCGCGAAGCCTTAAGTTATCCACAGGCACCCGAAGCGTATCCCGTCGAGCGCTTTGCTCAGGTGCTTGAAATCTGCCGTTTGATGCACTTGGTACCGCGTCTGGATGAAAGCGATCACTGGCAGCGCATGTTGTCCCCAGGCGAGCAACAGCGTGTGGCCTTCTCCCGGGCGTTGCTCTATGCACCCAGCTGGCTGTACCTGGATGAAGCGACTTCAGCCATGGACGAGGAAGACGAGGCGGTTCTGTACCAGGCGCTGATCGACGAGTTACCGGACGTGACCTTGCTTAGTATCGGCCATCGCAGCAGTCTCAAACGCTTCCATCGACGGCATCTGCGGATTGACGGTGGGCAACTGCGCGAGCAATCTCATCCTGAATTGGTTGTTTGAAACCAATAATCTGAAACCGGCCGAGTTGTTACGAGTGTTGTCGTACAACTCGGTTGAGCTATCATGTGTTTTTTATCGCCTTGGGACAAATGTTCGACATGGATAATCAGAGTCCTGCGCCCCGCGTTCGCAGAAAGCACCGCAGCCTCGCTCAGGAATTGGTCACTGAACTGTCTGAACGGATTCGCGACGGCCAATTGAAGCGCGGAGACAAGTTGCCGACCGAGTCGGCGATCATGCAAGAGCAGGGCGTCAGCCGGACAGTGGTGCGCGAGGCGATCTCGCGTTTGCAGGCGTCCGGGCTGGTGGAAACCCGGCATGGCATCGGCACTTTCGTGCTGGATACGCCGAGCCCGAGCGGCTTTCGAATCGATCCGGCGACCATTGTCACTTTGCGTGATGTGTTGGCGATTCTTGAGTTGCGCATCAGCCTTGAGGTGGAATCCGCAGGATTGGCCGCGCAACGTCGCACCCCCGAGCAACTGGCCGCCATGCGTGCTGCGCTGGATGCCTTGATTGAAAGTGCGTCCCAAGCCGGTGATGCGGTGGCATCAGACTTTCAATTCCACTTGCAAATAGCCTTGTCCACCGGCAACCGCTACTTCGTCGACATCATGACCCACCTGGGTACCAGCATCATTCCGCGCACCCGAATCAATTCGGCGCGTCTGGCTCATGATGACCAGCAGCACTACCTGAACCGCTTGAGCCGCGAGCACGAAGAAATCTTCGAGGCCATCGCCCGCCAGGACTCCGACGCTGCCCGCGCGGCCATGCGCCTGCACCTGACCAACAGCCGTGAACGCCTGCGTCATGCCCATGAACTGGCGGAGTCGCAGCAGGCTTAGCAGGCAAGTCACAATTCCTAAATTTGAGTCGATGCAGTTTTCCTGACCGCTGATTGGCTCTCACACCCCCAAATCAAATTCCCGCACATTCCTGTTGAGTGATCTTATTTTCAGTTGTACGATGACGTACGACATCAGTTTGGAGCTGATGTGCTTCCTCCACATTTTGCTATCCAGGGTGTTCAAATAATGAATCCACAAGAACTGAAGTCCATCCTCTCTTCCGGCCTGTTGTCCTTCCCGGTCACCGATTTCAATGCTCAGGGCGATTTCCATCGCGCGGGCTATATCAGGCGTCTTGAGTGGCTGGCCCCTTACGGCGCCACGGCCTTGTTCGCCGCTGGCGGCACCGGTGAGTTCTTCTCCCTGGCGGCCAGCGAATACTCCGAAGTGATCAAGACGGCTGTAGACACCTGCGCCACCAGTGTGCCGATCCTGGCCGGTGTCGGTGGCTCTACCCGTCAAGCCATCGAATACGCTCAAGAAGCCGAGCGCCTGGGCGCCAAAGGCTTGCTGTTGCTGCCGCACTACTTGACCGAGGCCAGCCAGGACGGGGTTGCCGCGCACGTTGAAGCCGTGTGCAAATCGGTCAATATCGGCGTGATTGTTTACAACCGTAACGTCTGCCGCCTGACTGCGCCGCTGCTGGAGCGTCTGGCTGAGACTTGCCCGAACCTGATCGGTTACAAAGACGGTCTGGGTGACATCGAACTGATGGTGTCGATCCGCCGTCGTCTGGGTGATCGTTTCAGCTACCTGGGTGGCTTGCCGACCGCCGAAGTCTACGCCGCGGCTTACAAGGCGCTGGGCGTTCCGGTCTACTCCTCGGCGGTGTTCAACTTCCTGCCGAAAATGGCGATGGACTTCTACCACGCCATTGCCCGTGACGATCACGCCACCGTCGGCAAGCTGATTGATGACTTCTTCCTGCCTTACCTGGACATCCGTAATCGCAAATCGGGTTACGCGGTCAGTATCGTCAAGGCAGGCGCGAAAATCGCCGGTTACGACGCAGGTCCCGTACGGACCCCACTGACCGACCTGACCCCTGAAGAGTTCGAAATGCTGGCTGCGCTGATCGACAAGCAGGGCGCGCAGTAAAAGTCGTATGAATCAAGGCCGCTGATCCGTCAGCGGTTTTTTGCCTTTTCAGGAGAATGTCCGTGTCTGATTCAAAGCGTTTCGATAACTACATGGGTGGTGAGTGGGTTGCCGGTGCGACCTACTCTTCCAACATCAACCCGTCCGATCTGTCGGATGTGATCGGTGAATACGCCCAAGCCGACGTGGCGCAGGTCAATGCCGCCATTGATGCAGCCCGCAGCGCATTCCCTGCGTGGTCGACGTCCGGTATTCAGGCGCGTAGCGACTCGCTGGACAAAGTGGGTAGCGAAATCCTCGCCCGTCGCGAAGAGCTCGGCACCTTGCTTGCCCGTGAAGAAGGCAAAACCTTGCCTGAAGCAATTGGCGAAGTGACCCGCGCGGGCAACATCTTCAAATTCTTCGCCGGTGAATGCCTACGCATTTCTGGCGATTACATCCCGTCAGTGCGTCCGGGCGTCAACGTTGAAGTGACTCGCGAAGCGCTGGGTGTGGTCGGACTGATCACGCCGTGGAACTTCCCGATTGCCATTCCGGCCTGGAAAATCGCTCCAGCGCTGGCCTACGGCAACTGTGTGGTGATCAAGCCTGCGGACCTGGTTCCGGGTTGTGCTTGGGCGCTGGCTGAAATCATCTCCCGTGCAGGCTTCCCGGCGGGTGTGTTTAACCTGGTGATGGGCAGTGGGCGTGTGGTCGGTGACGTGATGGTCAAAAGCCGCAAGGTTGATGGCATCAGCTTCACCGGTTCGGTCGGCGTTGGTCGCCAGATCGCGGTCGATTGCATTGCGCGTCAAGCCAAAGTACAGCTGGAAATGGGTGGCAAGAACCCGCAGGTCATTCTCGATGACGCTGACCTCAAACAAGCGGTCGAGCTGTCGGTCCAGAGCGCGTTCTACTCCACCGGTCAACGTTGCACCGCTTCCAGCCGCTTTATCGTGACGGCTGGCATTCATGACAAATTCGTTGAAGCCATGGCCGAACGCATGCGTTCGATCAAGGTTGGCCATGCGCTGAAGTCGGGCATCGATATCGGTCCAGTTGTATCCAAGGCCCAGCTTGATCAAGACATGAGCTACGTCGCCATCGCGCAGGATGAAGGCGCACGTCTGGTAACCGGCGGTGAGTTGGTCACTTGCGACACCGAAGGTTACTTCCTGGCACCGACCCTGTTCGCTGACAGCACCGCAGAGATGCGCATCAGCAAGGAAGAAGTTTTTGGTCCGGTTGCGAACATTGTTCGCGTCGCGGATTACGAAGCAGCGCTGGCCATGGCCAACGACACCGAGTTCGGTCTGTCGGCGGGCATCGCGACGACGTCGCTGAAGTACGCCAACCACTTCAAACGTCATTCTCAGGCCGGGATGGTGATGATCAACCTGCCAACGGCCGGTGTTGATTACCACGTGCCGTTCGGTGGTCGTAAGGGTTCGTCCTACGGTTCGCGTGAGCAGGGTCGCTATGCGCAAGAGTTCTATACCGTCGTAAAAACCAGCTACATCGGTTCGTAAGTCGACGATCTGTAGACGCTGCCGCAGCCTTCGGCAGCGTCTACATGAGCCACACATAAAGATGTTTTACCCGCACAAAAAAATAATTAGTGGGAGTACATGCACATGCAACAGGCCAAGCCGACTCACGTCCGCTATTTGATTTTGCTCATGCTTTTTCTGGTGACCACGATCAACTATGCCGACCGTGCAACCATCGCGATCGCGGGCTCCAGCCTGCAAAAAGACCTCGGCATCGACGCGGTTACCCTCGGTTATATCTTCTCTGCATTCGGCTGGGCCTATGTGGCTGGTCAGATCCCTGGCGGCTGGCTGCTCGACCGTTTCGGTTCGAAAAGAGTCTATGCCTTGAGCATCTTCACGTGGTCGCTGTTCACCGTGCTGCAAGGTTATGTCGGTGAGTTCGGTGTCTCGACCGCCATCGTTGCGCTGTTCATGCTGCGCTTCCTGGTCGGTCTGGCTGAAGCGCCATCCTTCCCCGGCAATGCCCGTATTGTGGCCGCCTGGTTCCCGACCGCCGAACGCGGCACGGCCTCGGCCATCTTCAACTCTGCGCAATACTTCGCCACCGTGTTGTTCGCGCCGCTGATGGGATGGATCGTCTACACCTACGGCTGGCAGCATGTATTCGTGGTCATGGGCGGCGTCGGTGTCGTGTTTTCGCTGATCTGGCTGAACGTTATCCACAGCCCGCGCAATCACCCAAAGATCAACGAAGCCGAGTTCAACCATATCGCTAACAATGGCGGCATGGTCGACATGGATCAAGACAAAGGCAAAGGCGCCAGCGGCGGTCCGAAGTGGGATTTCGTGCGTCAGCTGTTGACCAATCGCATGATGCTTGGCGTTTACCTGGGCCAATACTGCATCAATGGCATCACTTACTTCTTCCTGACCTGGTTCCCGGTGTATCTGGTTCAGGAGCGTGGAATGACTATCCTCAAGGCGGGCATTATTGCTTCGCTGCCTGCCATCTGCGGCTTTATCGGTGGGGTGCTGGGCGGGATCATTTCCGACTACCTGTTGCGTAAAGGTCACTCCCTGACCTTTGCTCGCAAGGCGCCGATTATCGGTGGTCTGCTGTTGTCGACCACTATCGTGGCCTGTAACTACGTTGATATCGAATGGATGGTGGTCGGCTTCATGGCGCTGGCCTTCTTCGGCAAAGGCGTTGGTGCGCTGGGTTGGGCAGTGGTGTCCGACACCTCGCCGAAACAGATCGCCGGTTTGAGCGGTGGCCTGTTCAATATGTTCGGCAACATCGCTTCAATCACTACCCCGATCGTGATTGGCTACATCATCAGCGCCACCGGCTCATTCAAATGGGCTTTGGTGTTCGTCGGCGCCAATGCGCTGGTGGCGGTGTTCAGCTACCTGGTGATCGTCGGGCCAATCAAGCGTGTCGTCTTGACCGAGCCGCCAGCCAAGGGGCCTTTGACCGGTGACAACGCCGGCACACTTTCTCAAGCAAAATCCTGAGGAAAACCGTGATGAACCTGATTCAACATGCCGACTCGCCGCGCTACATCCGCTTGCATGAACTGGATAATGTGGCGGTTGTGGTCAATGACCAAGGCGTCCCGGCCGGTACACGGTTCGATAACGGCCTGGTGACCCTCGATAACGTGCCGCAAAGCCACAAGGTCAATCTGGTGGACATCGCCGAAGGCCAACCGGTGATCCGTTACGGACAAACCATCGGTTATGCCTTACAAGCGATTCCGCGTGGTAGCTGGGTGAGAGAAGACCAACTGCGCATGCCCACCGCGCCACCGCTGGACAGCTTGCCACTGTCTACCGATGTGCCGGAAAAACAGGCGCCGCTGGAAGGTTTCACGTTTGAAGGTTATCGCAACGCCGACGGTACCGTCGGTACGCGCAATATCCTCGGCATCACCACCACCGTGCAGTGCGTGACGGGTGTGCTCGATCATGCGGTCAAACGTATCCGTGATGAGTTGCTGCCCAAGTACCCGAACGTCGATGACGTGGTGGCACTGACCCACAGCTATGGCTGTGGCGTGGCGATCACCGCGACTGATGCTTATATCCCGATTCGTACCGTGCGCAATCTGGCGCGCAACCCGAACCTGGGCGGTGAGGCCTTGGTGATCAGTCTGGGCTGCGAGAAGTTGCAGCCAGGGCAGGTCATGCATGAAAACGACAGCTCGGTGGATCTCGATGACCCCTGGCTGTATCGCCTGCAGGATTCCAGCCACGGCTTCGTTGAAATGATCGAGGAGATCATGGCGATGGCTGAAGCTCGCTTGAAAAAGCTCGATCAGCGTCGTCGCGAAACCGTGCCGGCGTCCGAGCTGATTCTGGGCATGCAGTGCGGCGGCAGCGATGCGTTCAGTGGCATCACCGCTAACCCTGCGTTGGGCTTCGCCTCGGATCTGTTGCTGCGGGCGGGGGCGACGGTGATGTTCTCCGAAGTCACCGAAGTGCGCGACGCCATTTACCTGCTGACTTCCAGGGCCGAAACCAAAGAAGTCGCGCAAGAACTGGTCCGTGAAATGGACTGGTACGACCGTTACCTCGCTAAGGGCGAAGCGGATCGCAGCGCCAACACCACGCCAGGCAACAAGAAGGGCGGGTTGTCGAACATTGTCGAGAAGTCCTTGGGCTCCATCGTCAAGTCCGGCAGCAGCGCAATCAACGGCGTGCTTGGCCCAGGTGAACGGTTCAAGCGCAAAGGACTGATCTTCTGCGCGACACCAGCCAGCGACTTTGTCTGCGGTACGTTGCAGCTGGCGGCGGGGATGAACCTGCATGTCTTCACCACGGGGCGGGGTACGCCGTACGGTTTGGCCATGGCGCCGGTGGTGAAAGTGTCGACTCGCACCGAGCTGGCTCGGCGCTGGCCGGACCTGATCGACATTGATGCCGGGCGCATCGCCACGGGGCGCGCGAGCATCGAAGACCTGGGTTGGGAGTTGTTCCACTTCTACCTGGACGTTGCCAGCGGCAAGAAAAAAACCTGCGCCGAAGCGCTGCGGCTGCACAACGACATTACTTTGTTCAACCCTGCACCGATTACGTGATATCGCATCAACCCTTTCGCGAATAAATTCGCCCACAGAGGTTGTGCAGGGGCCTTGTGGGGGCGAGGTTATTCGCGATATAGAACTTCCCACGGGGCATCAGCAGACTCACTCCACCAACAACTCATCAATCAAACTCAAACAATGAGTCAGGCTGGGCGTCACATCACCAACGCGGCGGCTGAGGATGATGGGTGAGGTGGCGTTTGATTCGAGCAACGTGGTGTAGCCAATGTCCACCCGGTGCAGCAATTGCACTGACGCGGGCACCAGGGTGATGCCGATGCCTGCGCCTACCAAACCAATCGCCGTCTGCATTTCGTTGGTCCATTGCGCGACGTTGATGCTCAGGCCATGAGCGGCGAATAGCGCCAGGATGTGGTCGGCATAGCTGGGTCGCGGGTTGCCGGGATACAGCACAAAAGGCTCGCGTGCCAGTTGCGCGAGTGTAGCGGGCCCCGCGAGCAGCGGATGGCCGGCGGGGAGGGCGGCGACAAGCCGGTCTTCGGTGAGGATGCGTTGATGGATCGCTGGATCGTCGATGCGAATCCGACCAAAACCGATGTCGATGCGTCCGGCTTTCAAGGCCTGCACTTGCTGCAGCGTGGTCATTTCCGACAGCCCCAGTTCCAGATCAAGCTGCCCGTCGCTGCGCAGTCGACGAATTAACTCTGGCAACACGCCATACAGGGTCGAAGGGGCGAAGCCGATGCCCATCCAGGTCTTCTGGCCAGCGCCAATGCGTCGAGTGTTGTCGCAAACGGTGCCAAGTTGATTGAGCAGGGTATGAGAGTGTTCGTAGAAATAACGCCCGGCCTCGGTCAGGCGCAACGGGCGACCGCGCTCCAGCAATACAACTCCGAGTTCATCTTCGAGCTGTTGGATTTGCCGGCTCAACGGTGGCTGGGCGATGTGCAACCGCTCCGCAGCACGGGTGAAGTTCAGGGTCTCGGCGAGCACCTGAAAGTAACGCAGATGACGAAGCTCCATAGGGACTCCTTGGGCAGCGCCGCGTGAGGGGCTTCTGCATACCTTTAAAGTATCGAACGAGACTAATTCTATATTGGAAAGAGTAAAAAGGTCGGCTCAATATCAAGTTCGAAAACAAAAGAACCTGATGGGTATTGAAATGACCGTTACCGTGATCACGTCGCTGGAGACGATTATCGTCGACCTGCCGACCATCCGCCCGCACAAGCTGGCCATGCACACGATGCAGAATCAGACACTGGTGGTGATTCGGGTGCGCTGTTCCGACGGTGTTGAAGGCGTCGGCGAGTCCACCACTATAGGTGGCCTGAGCTACGGCAACGAAAGTCCGGAAAGCATTAAAACCAACATCGACACCCACTTGGCACCCCTGCTGGTGGGCCTGGATGCGGGCAATATCAACGCAGCCATGCTGCGCCTTGATCGCGCCGCCAAGGGCAACACTTTCGCCAAATCCGGGATCGAAAGTGCACTGCTCGATGCGCAAGGCAAGCGTTTGGGGATGCCCGTCAGCGAACTGCTCGGTGGCCGGGTCCGCGATGCGTTGCAAGTGGCCTGGACCCTGGCCAGTGGCGACACTGTGCGTGACATCGCCGAAGCCGAAGAAATGCTCGATATCCGTCGCCACCGGATCTTCAAATTGAAAATCGGTGCCGGAGACGTACACAAGGATCTGGCCCACGTTATCGCGATTAAACACGCCTTGGGCGACCGCGCCAGTGTGCGGGTCGACGTCAATCAGGCGTGGGATGAAGCCGTGGCAATCCGTGCTTGTCAGGTATTGGCCGACAATGGCATTGACCTGATCGAACAACCTATTTCGCGCAATAACCGTGCGGGCATGGCCCGCCTGAATGCGCGCAGCCCGGCACCGATCATGGCCGATGAATCCATCGAATGTGTTGAAGATGCCTTCAACCTGGCTCGCGAAGGCGCAGCCTCGGTGTTCGCCCTGAAAATCGCCAAGAACGGCGGCCCACGTGCGGTGTTGCGTACCGCTGCAATCGCCGAAGCGGCAGGTATCGGTCTGTATGGCGGTACCATGCTCGAGGGCGGCATCGGCACGCTGGCTTCTGCTCACGCGTTCCTGACCCTTGCCAAACTGACCTGGGACACCGAGCTGTTCGGGCCACTGTTACTGACCGAAGATATTTTGACCCAACCGCTGGTGTATCGCGATTTCCAACTGCACGTTCCACGCACGCCTGGCCTGGGTTTGAGCCTGGATGAAGAGCGCTTGGCGTTCTTCCGCCGTGACAAGACGTCCACTGCTATCAGCCTTGCCTGAGGAGGCCATCAACATGTTGTTCCACGTAAAAATGACCGTGAATATCCCCCTCGACGAGGACCCGGAAAAGGTCGTCCGGCTCAAGGCTGAAGAAAAAGCGCTCTCCCAGCGTCTGCAGGAATCCGGCAAGTGGCGACACATCTGGCGCATCGCCGGGTTGTACGCCAACTACAGCGTGTTCGACGTCGACAGCGTTCAGGAGCTGCACGACCTGCTGATGCAATTGCCGTTGTATCCGTACATGGCCATCGAAGTGAATGCCTTGTGCCGTCACCCTTCATCCATTCGCGAAGACGACCGATAGCCGACTCCCGTGCTTGCGTGCTTCCTAATAAATACAAAATTTGAGGCTCTGATAATGACTGTAAAAATTGCTCAAACCGAAGGCGTCCAGCAGTTCCTCAAGGAAGCCAGTGGTCAGCTCAATGACGCGGGTAATCCGAGGGTCAAGACGCTGGTGCATCGCATCCTGAAAGACACGGTAAACATCATCGAAGAGCTGAGTGTGACCCCGGAAGAATTCTGGAAAGCGGTCAACTACCTGAATGAACTCGGTGCTCGCCAGGAAGCAGGCTTGTTGGTTGCAGGTCTTGGCCTGGAGCACTACCTCGACTTGGTGATGGACGCCCAAGACGAAGAGGCCGGCAAGTCAGGTGGCACGCCGCGCACCATCGAAGGTCCGTTGTATGTGGCTGGTGCTCCCCTGAGCAAAGTCGAAGCGCGACTGGACGATGGCACTGATGCCGGTACCGTGTTGTTCATGAAAGGCCAGGTCAAGGATCTGGACGGCAAGCCAGTCGCTAACACCATTGTCGATGTCTGGCATGCCAATACCGGGGGTACGTACTCGTACTTCGACGGCACGCAATCGGAATTCAACCTGCGTCGCCGTATCGAGACCGATGCCCAAGGCAACTATCGTTTTCGCAGCATCGTGCCGTCGGGTTACGGCTGCCCACCGGACGGTCCAACGCAAAAGCTGCTCGACCAATTGGGGCGCCACGGGCAGCGTCCGGCGCATATCCACTTCTTCATCTCGGCCCCCGGTCATCGCCACCTGACGACCCAGATCAACCTGTCAGGTGAGCAGTACCTGCACGACGACTTCGCCTACGCCACACGTGACGAGCTGATCGCCGACATTCGCTTCAGTGAAGACCCGGCTGCCGCGCGAGCCCATGGTGTCGAAGGCCGCTTTGCCGAAATCGACTTCGACTTCACCGTGCAATCCTCCGACACGACCCAAGAGCAGGGGCGAATGGAGCGGGTGCGCGCGCTGGAAAGTTGACAGGCGGGTTTAAACTGTAAAAAAACAGGTGCTTCGGCGCCTGTTTTTGTAGGTGCCAGGTATGTGCACTTAGGCATTGGATTGCACATGACATACTTCATGGCAATAGGCATAGCTTGCTGGCAAAGTTGCCGTATCACAGGGTCGATTATCAAGGCGGCCAAGTGCGGAACCGGAGGAAACGGTATGACTTTATTCGGGCAACGTTACATTGATAAATGCTCTTGATAGGCAGCTATCGGTTAGAGGAGGCGTCAAGGCTTAATTTGATTAGATCAAAGTACTATAGACGAAAGGTGTGCCCCCAGAAAGGTGTCAATGCTACACGCATTCTTCAAGGATATTTTTAATTAAGTTGATATTTTTCAATGGGTTGCGTAGATCTTATTTTAACTCGATTTTACGCAACGAGACCGGTGACTGCCCATATGAGTGAAGGCGGTGGCACGTTTAGCGATGGACACAATAGCGAATAGCCCTTCTAATGACCTGACATTGTACAGGGGGAATGTATTGGCTAATCCGTCTAGCCCCTCCTGGTGTGGTTCGACGAATTGATGTTGGTACCCAGTCATTGATAATAATAACGCTCGGTGAATTCTCTACGGAGATGTCGTTGCTTGTAACGCGCCTCGATTTAAAAGGATTCGAGGTTAGTGAGTGTCGCAGTCTCAAATTACTCCCCGCTCCATCGGGCCGCCAAGAGGTGCTGCTGACAGAGCAGTCGTGGCTCAGTACACGCTCATTAACCGAGCGAGGGGAGTTAAGTGAACGCGCACGCGATGCAGCCGAGTGGATTGTGTTATCCGACGCAGCGGATAGCGTCCCGGATCAAATTGAGTGGCTGCGACTCGGGGTCAGTCTTTTTTTCCAGTGCCCGCTGGATGTCGATGGTGTCGTTTCTCTCATCGAAGCCGCTCAGGCTCGATGCAACGCACAGCCATTGCGCGTCATTTTGCTTGACTGCGATCAGTCAAGCTTGACCTCCAAGTCAGAAGCCTTAAGAGATGTCGGTGTTAATGTTTTCTCCACCTCCGACCCGCTGGCGGCGTTAGACGCCGTTAATCATTTCAAACCGGACGTTTTGGTGGCGAGCGCTCATTTGCCCTCCCTATCAGCCGGGGAACTCTTGGTCATTGCACGGCAACGACCTGACAACGCTTTATTGCCCATCATCTTTTTAACGAGAAGCGCTGACGTTGAGGCGATGCCGCAGGCCAAGGTGTCGAGCGGCGTTTGTTTTCTGACCGAGCCTGTCGGCTTAGCGTTATTGGTGGCGACCCTCACCTCGCAAGCGTTGGGTTATCGTTCTGTAAAAAGTGCTTTTGTTCGCGTACGCGAGGATGCACTTCGAGCGCGTGTCCGTCTTAAAGCGTTGCGTTCCGCGATCGATCAACATGCCATCATTAGCGTCGCGGATGGCGCTGGCAATATTGTGCATGTGAATGATCGCTTCTGTCAGATCAGTGGTTACAGCCGGAAGGAGTTGCTGGGAAAAAATCACCGGCTGATTAAGTCAACTGTTCACGACTCAACCTATTATCAAGCGTTGTGGGGAACCATCAGTGCCGGTAAAACATGGCGCGGCGAACTGTGCAATAGAGCCAAAAATGGTGATGCCTATTGGGTTGAGGCAACGATCATCCCTTTTTTAGATGCTGCCGGAAAACCCGTTCAATACATGTCCGTTCGCACGGACATTACCGCATTGAAATGCAGTGAAAACGCGCTGCGCTTAAGCCACGAAAGGCTTCGCTTAAGTCAGGAAGTCACCCATATCGGTACCTGGGACATGAACCTGGCGAACGGTGATGTCTCCTGTTCGGACCGAACCTTACAACTTTTTGGCTATCCGGCAGGGATACTAAAGAGGGACTACGGTGACTTTCTCATCGCGGTGCATATTGATGATCGTCAAAACCTGACCCGCATCATTAACGCCAGCATTGAAAACCGCTCATCCTATGAAGTTGAGTTTCGAGTCGTGTGGCCAGACAACACGGTGCATTGGCTGCAAGAAAAAGGGGCTGTTGTCAGTGACGAGACCGATGGCGCTCTTCACATGCTGGGTGTTGTGCAAGATGTTCACGTGCGCAAGATGGCCGAAATTGCGTTAGCAGAAAGTGAAGTTCGCTTTCGCGGGGCGTTCGAAGCTTCTGGTATCGGCATGGCCTTGATCTCATTGTCAGGCGCTTGGTTGTTGGTCAACAGCGCCTTGTGCTCAATGCTCGGTTTTAGCGAGGATGAACTACTCGCCACCGATTTCAAAACCTTGACCCACCCGGATGATATCGCGGTCGATCAAGCTTTTTTAAGCCAGTTTCTCAGTAGCGAAATGTCAAACTGGCAGCACGAAAAGCGTTACTACGCCAAGGGTGGCCGGGTTGTTTGGGTGTTGCTCAATATTTCGGTAGTGCATAACGACGACGGGCAGTACGTCCATTTCGTCTATCAAGTGCAGGACATTACGGCGCGCAAAATTGCCGAGCAACGCTTGGCCCTGTTTCGCAATGTGTTTGACGCCAGTGGTCAATGCGTCAGTATCACCGACGGTCAAGGGCTGATTATTTACCAGAATAAGCGGCATGCTCAAGAATTAGGCTATTCAGACAAAGAGTGTATCGGGCAACCGTTTACTTTTTTTCTGCCCGAGAAGACTGCAGGGACCTACATCACTGAGCTGTTAAGTTCAGCGGCTGAGGGTAAAGACTGGGTGGGGTATATTCCCATTCGCCGCAAGGATGGCAGTGTCTATATCTCCGCCAGCAGCATTGGTTTCGTCAGAGGCGAGCGAGGGGAACTGCAGAATTTATTTAACATCTTCACCGACTTTAGTGAAGAACTGGCCCGTCGCAGTGAACTCGCCGACGCCAGGAAAGCGGCGGATCAAGCGAACCAGGCTAAATCTGATTTTCTCTCGAGCATGAGCCACGAGCTGCGCACGCCAATGAACGCCGTCCTCGGTTTTGCGCAAATGCTCGAATGCGACAGTGACCTGAACGCTGATCAGAAAGACAGTGTCCAGGAGATTCTAAAAGGCGGTAAACACCTACTGGAACTCATCAATGAAGTGCTTGATTTAGCCAGCATTGAATCGGGGCATGTCAGCCTCTCACTCGAGACAATAGAGCTGGGCAGCCTGTTCAAGGAGTGTTGGAGTTTTATCCAAATTCTGGCGGAAGCAAAGCACATTACCTTGCATTTCAATGTACCCGCGGGGAGCGTCGTGTGTGCGGATCGAGTGCGGTTGAAACAGGTCCTTTTGAACCTGCTTTCAAACGCCGTTAAGTATAACCGTGAGGGCGGTGATATTAGCGTCGGTGTACAGTCTGTTGACGATGACACACTTAGAGTCACGCTGACGGACACGGGAATTGGCATTCCATCTGACCGTATCCACGAACTTTTTCAACCCTTCAATCGACTGGGCGCAGAACACAGTGATATTGAAGGTACCGGTATCGGGCTCACTATTTCTCGTCGTTTGATAGCGTTGATGCGTGGGACGGTCGGTGTTGTCAGCGAGGAGGGGGTTGGTACGACCTTCTGGGTTGAGCTGCCTACTCAATCCACAGAAGAGAGGCCCGATTCGAATAACAACGTCGGCAATACAATGCCCGTTGGCAATGAGCCCTCGCGCCAAGAGTGTGTGCTGTACCTTGATGATAACCCAGTCAATATAAAGTTGATGGCGGGCGCGTTTGCAAGGCACAGTCATATACACTTGGTGACCGCAGCCACACCACAGTCAGGTCTTGAGTTGGCGTTAGCCTATCGGCCTGATGCGATACTTTTAGACCTGAACATGCAGAACATGGACGGCTATAAAGTATTCAACGTACTGGAAGGGCGCTTTGAGAAAACGCCCATTATCGCGTTGACGGCTAATGCCATGCCCCATGACATCGAAAAAGCCCTTTCCGCCGGCTTCGCCAAATGTCTCACCAAACCCATCGACTTCGGCCTGCTCATGAGCACGGTAGAAGGCTGTTTGGCTGACAGTAAGGAGGCTCAGACATGAGCGTACAGCCCACGAACCATTCCTGCATTTTTGTCATTGACGATGAGACGACCAACCTCAAACTGCTGCACAAAATGCTAGTCAGTGAGGGGTATTCCAACCCAGTCTTGATACAGGATTCGCGCCTGGTTCTTGACCGCTATAAGGCGTTACAGCCCGATCTGATTTTGCTCGACATCAATATGCCCCACCTGGACGGTTATCAGGTGATGGAGCAGCTTAAAGCGCTTGATGATCCCTTGTTGCCGCCCATCATCATGTTGACCGCTCAGTGCGGCCAGGACTATCTGCTGAAAGCGCTTGCGGCGGGGGCGCGGGATTTTGTCATCAAGCCCTTTATGCGTGTCGAGCTACTGATGCGTGTGCGTAATTTGCTGGATGCTCATTTGGCTCATCGATTAGTGCACGGGCAGAAAGCAACGTTGGAACGCATGGTGCAGCACCGTACGGATGCTCTGTACCAGGCACGGATACAGGTTGTGCATTGTCTTGGTCGTGCCGCGGAATACCGCGACAACGAAACGGGACTGCACATTGTCCGAATGAGTCTGTATTCGGCACTGCTGGCCAAGAGCATGGGATGGTCTGACAGCGAGTGTGAGCTATTGCTGCACGCCAGCCCGATGCACGATGTCGGCAAGATTGGTATTCCGGATTCGATTCTGCTCAAGGCCGGCAAGTTTGAACCCGAAGAATGGGAGGTGATGAAAACCCACGCGGCGATTGGTGCGGAAATTCTGGAACATGGAGATTCAGAGTTACTGTGCCTGGCACGTGTTATCGCGTTAAGCCATCACGAAAAATGGGACGGTAGTGGCTACCCCAACGGGCTGTCGGGTGAAGCCATTCCTGAAGCAGGGCGTATCGTTGCGGTGGCCGATGTCTTCGATGCCTTGGCTTCAGCACGTCCCTATAAGAAAGCCTGGCCGGTGGAGGACGCG
This sequence comes from Pseudomonas sp. GG8, assembly GCF_052976945.1. NCBI lineage: Bacteria > Pseudomonadati > Pseudomonadota > Gammaproteobacteria > Pseudomonadales > Pseudomonadaceae > Pseudomonas > Pseudomonas sp. GG8. The sequence continues at coordinate 4,325,637 of NZ_JBRIIP010000001.1, read as the reverse complement.
GCCGCGTACATCGGAGACAATGCCGGCAAGCACTTTGATCCGACAGTGGCCGAGCACTTTTATAAAAACTGGCCCGCTATTCTGGCGATTAATAACAGTCATATGGAGCCACAGGAGCCCTAGGGAAGGTCTGAAGTAAGGCCTTCTTTTTACAGAAAATCGGGCGTCAGACGCTCAAAAAGAGAATACCTCGCTGAAATTTCTGAAATATCGACTTTTTTCGATGAATAAGCCGGTTTTAGGCGCTTATTAACCCTTAATTTCCATACTGCGGACGCACCTGTCCTACAGGCTCCAGCAAATGTCGGCGCGCCATCCACAGGTTCGACAACGCAAACAGTGTTACCAACTGCGCGGTGTTTTTTACCAGTCCGCGAAACCGCACTTTGGTGTAACCAAATTGGCGTTTGATGACCCGAAACGGGTGCTCAACCTTGGCCCGAGTTTGCGATTTAGCATATTCGATCTTGCGCAACGCACGGCCAATGACGCTTTTTTCACCATGTTTGCGACGGCTGCTGGGCCTGGCGGAGATCGACCAGATCATCTCGCGCCCCTCATGTTCCGGCCGCTTTTCCACCCCGGTGTAGCCCGCGTCGCCGCAGACATGGCTCTCTTCGCCGTGCAACAACTGATCGACTTGGGTAACGTCCGCGACGTTGGCTGCCGTGCCCACCACGCTATGGGTCAGGCCCGTATCAGCGTCCACCCCGATATGCGCTTTCATCCCGAAATAATATTGATTTCCTTTCTTGGTCTGATGCATCTCGGGATCGCGTTTACCCTCTTTATTCTTGGTCGAGGTCGGCGCATGAATGATCGTGGCGTCAACGATAGTGCCTTGACGAAGCATCAAGCCTCGGTCGCCCAGATAGCCATTAACGACCTCCATGATGCCCCTGGCAAGATGGTTTTTCTCCAGCAGGCGACGGAAGTTGAGGATCGTGGTTTCGTCGGGAATGCGCTCCAGATTCAAACCCGCAAACTGGCGCAGAATCGTTGTCTCATACAGCGATTCTTCCATGGCCGGATCGCTGTAGCCGAACCAGTTCTGCATCAGGTGCACACGCAACATCGCCATCAACGGATACGCCGGACGTCCCCCAACACCCTTTGGATAATGCGGTTCGATCAACGCAATAAACCCCTTCCAGGGCACGACCTTGTCCATCTCGCTCAGGAAAATCTCACGGCGGGTCCGCTTACGTTTACCTGCGTACTCAGCATCAGCGAAAGAAATCTGCTTCATGGGGCTCAACCGTTCAGCTCATGTGATGGAGGGTATTTCACCAGATTTGGAAACCTTTTTCAGAGTTTCCCTAGGTATTTGCGTTAACAGATTCGATTACGTGCGCCATTATTAATAACTAGAAGGGGTCTTCCATGCTCACTAATTTGCGGTTGAGAAGTAAGCTGTTGCTGCTAACGCTGGTGCCCATTTGTGCGCTGGCTTTTATCGTTTGCGCGATCGTCGTCCAGGCGTTGCAGACGCTGGCGGATCAACAAGAAACCCAGACCCGCGAGCGTCTGATTGAAGATCATCGCGTCGAAATAAAGCAATATGTAGAGTTGGCGATGAATGCCATCGCACCTATTTATGACCGGTCGGATAATAACGACATAACGGCGCGTGACGAGGCAGTCACCCTACTGAAGCGTTTAAACTACGGTAAAAGTGGTTATTTCTGGGGATATGACAGTCATGCTGTACGTATTTTTCAAGGCAACACCAATGATAAAATTGGTCAAAGTTTCTATGAGTTCAAAGATCCCAATGGCGTGTATGCAATTCGCGAGTTGGTGAGTGCAGGGCGAGACAATAGTCACTATGTCAGCTACAGTTTTCTCTTGGGTGATAGCAATGTGTTAGTGCCGAAAGTGGGGTACTCCCTGTCCCTCCCCAAGTGGGACATGGTCATCGGCACGTCCGTCAATCTTGATGATGTAGAGGTGCAAGTAAAAGCCGCGCGCAGTAAATTTGATACCAGCGTTCACAACCTCTTGATGGTGATGATCGGCTCTGCGGTGGGTCTACTTGTCTTCATGGCGGTGCTGGCCGTCATGATGAGCAGCACCTTGCTCAAGCCACTGTTACGGATTAAACGCAATCTGGACGATATGGCTTCTGGCGAGGGCGATTTGACTCAGCGCTTGCTGGTGACAAGCCAGGATGAGCTGGGGGAACTGGCCAACTCCTTTAACCTGTTCGTTGCAAAGATTCATGTGTTGGTACAACAGGTCGCGGGCACTACCGGCAAACTCTCCACGCTCGTCACGGCCGTGACCAATCAGGCGCATCGTTCCGAGCAGGCGATCAGTGCTCAGCGCCATGAAACTGACCAGGTCGCCACAGCCATCAATGAAATGTCCGCTGCCGCCCATGAAGTTGCTCACAGCGCTCAGCAAGCTGCCGACGCAGCGAGCGAGACTGACAAGGAAGGGCAGACGGCCAAGCAAGTCGTGGATAAAAGTATCGCCCAAATCCATCAGTTGGTGACCGAGGTTCGAGGCTCCAGCGATACCATGGAAACATTACGTCAGGATGTGCAGAGCATCGTGAGCGTTCTGGACGTGATCCGTTCGATTGCCGAGCAGACCAATTTGTTGGCGCTCAACGCGGCGATCGAAGCGGCGCGAGCGGGTGAAGCGGGACGTGGCTTCGCGGTGGTTGCTGATGAAGTACGCGCCTTGGCAAGCAGGACCCAGCACAGCACGGGTGAAATCCAGGTAATGATTGATCGTTTGCAAACGGCCACCAGCAAAGCTGTTGCGGCCATGCAGCATGCCAGTCAGATGGGAGAGGACACTCAGGAGCACTCCAATCTTGCCGGTACGTCGCTGGACGCCATGGCTCAGTTGATCACAACGATTAACTCGATGAATGCCCAAATTGCCAGTGCTGCGGAAGAGCAGACCGCAGTCGCTGAGGAGATCAATCGTAGCGTTCACCAGATAGCTGTCGCCGTGGACAGTGTCGCAATCGACGCTGTAGAAGGCGCGCAGACAGCCCGCGAGCTGAGTAGTCTGGGTGCTCAACTGCAAGGGTTGGTGGGGCAGTTCAAAGTTTAAGCAAGGGGAGCAACAACAAGCGGCCAGTTGCCGTGTCGAGCCCCATCACCTGCCGCCTGGAGCGGAGTTGATGAGGCTCGCCGCGACTTACCTGTCGCCTTAATGGCTCTGGGCTTTTTGCAGTGCCTGGGTCGTTAGAGAAATGCATTCTCGCGCGCCTTCATCGTTGTTCCTGGCGAGGGCTGCTTCGGCTCTATGGATGGTGGTCTCGACATCGCCCTTCAGTTGCTCGTTCAATTGGGGATTGCTCACCAGAGCGTCTCTGACTTTTTGCAGGTTTATCTGGCACAGGCTGCTTTCGTTCCCGGCAAACACCGGGGCCACCAATAGTGCAGTGGTAAGGAACAATCCAGTCATTACTACGCGCTTCATGGACATCTCCTTGAGCATGGGGGCTCGGCGGACGCGGCGTAATCTGCGTGGGTCGCCGGGATTGGATACAGGCTCTGATCCATTGGACCGAAGCGCATCGATTATAGCGATACGCAATTATTTCCGCTTGAACTCAATCCCTACCAGTTTGCCATCTATGAATTTAAGGTATCGGTAACCACCGTTGGCAGGTCCATAGACCCAATGTTCAACGGTCACAGATCCTTGCTTTGGATATCCGTTCTCGCCGATGACGGGGTTGATCACGCTGGACTCCGACGGTTTGCCGCACTTTTCGATGACCTCTGAGGTGGTCTCTCCTCCGGAAACGATGCCGCTACCACAACGCATCGACCCTTGTGCGCTTGCGCTCAGCGTTAGCAGCAGACTTATGATTAAGTATCGATTGATCATAGAAAGCGTCACGTCGTGGTCATTCGAATGCAGGCAATGCGGTAGACGCAGCGTCGTGCGGCGCTGAGTAGATGCTCTTCCCGGATAACCGTCGCGCCCTGTCCGGCGATTTCCTGAAACAGCTGCAACTCGGAACGGCAGAAGCCTTGGCATGTGCGGGCGGCTGCACAAATCGGGCAGTGGTCTTCAATCAGCAACCAATCCTTGCCGTCGCGCTCGACGCGCGCCATATACCCTTCCTGTGTGCGAATCATCGCTAACTGCTCCAGTCGCTCCTGCAAGGAGTCGCCAGTACAGACCTGTTGATAGCTCGCTCGCGCTTCCACTTCGCGTTGCGCAATCAAGCGATCCAGACCTTCGTCCCCAAAAATCTGGCGCACCGAACCAATCAACTGCACGGTCAATTGGGCATGCGTATCAGGGAAGCGGCCGTTACCGGCCTCGGTGAGCACCCAGTTCTGGTGGGGGCGACCGACGCCGGATGCTGCTTCCAGTCGACCTTCGATCAAGCCCGCTGCTACCAGCTTTTGCACCTGCTGACGCGCCGCCTCGGCAGTCATGTCCAGGGCTTTGGCAATGGCTGCGTTTGAAACGGAGCCCTTGGTTTTGATGAAGAACAGGATGCGATCCGACGTTGGCAGTGAATCCGACATATCAAAGCTTTCACTTGTGTAATTCAATGTAGCCACCTAATATCCAAGCCAATGCTTGGATATTAGGCGTTGGTTGTCCACTTGTCGAGGGAATGAGAATGCACACAGATTCACTGACTGTCACCGCTTGGGGTGACTTGCTGCGAGGCAGAAATGGTGTGCTGGCGCTGGCACTGATGGGGGGCGTGGCGCTGCATGCGATCAACGTACACATTGTCACTACGGTGTTGCCATCAGTGGTGCAGGACATTGGAGGACTCGACTGGTACGCCTGGAACACCACGCTCTTCGTGGTGGCCTCCATTGTCGGTGCGGCGCTGTCTGTCTGGCTGCTGGCGGTGCTGGGTCAACGGGGAGCCTGTGTTGCGGCGCTGGCGGTGTTCGCCGTGGGGTCGGCCGGTTGCGCACTCGCCACTTCAATGCCCTGGATGCTGGCAGGTCGCAGCGTGCAGGGTCTTGGTGGCGGCACCCTGGCGGCGCTCAGTTATGCGTTGATTCGGGTCGTGTTCGAGCCGCGGCTATGGCCACGGGCTGTGGCACTGGTCTCTGGTATGTGGGGGGTGGCCACGCTATGCGGACCGGCATTGGGCGGGCTGTTCGCCGAGTCGGGACATTGGCGCTGGGCGTTCTGGACGCTGTTGCCGGTGGCGCTGTTGCAAGGAATGCTGGTGATCGGGCAATTGCGCCCGATGGATGAGCGGGAATCCTCCGTGGATAGCACGCCTCGTATTCCTTTCATGCAGATCGGGCTGCTGGCAACCTCCGTGCTGGCCATCGCTGCGGGCAGCTTGTCGGCAGCCCTGATTTGGCAGTGCCTTGGTGTCGTCGCTGGTCTGGCCTTGGGTATGAGTGCCGTCGTGTGTGATCGGCGTGCCACGGTGCGCTTGCTGCCTGTCGGCGCGACCGCTATCGGCACGCCGCTGGGCGCTGTCTATGCGAGCGTGGCCCTGCTGTTGATCGGTACCACGACGGAAATCTTCGTGCCCTATTTCCTGCAGAAACTGCAGGGTCTGACACCGCTGGCGGCAGGCTATCTGACTGCGGCGATGGCGGCTGGCTGGAGCATGGCGTCGCTGTTTTCGTCAGGCCACGGCGGTGTTACTGCAGCGCGTCTATTGCGCGCCGGTCCAATGCTTTGTGCCGCCAGCTTACTGGTGCTGGCAATACTGATGCCGGCAGTCGACGACCTGCCTGCAGGTATACGCACACTTTTCTGCGGTCTGGCGCTGGCCGGTTTGGGTGCGGGGGTCGGCATTTGCTGGCCTCATCTGCTGACCCGCGTTTTGACCCTGGCGCCACCCGGTGAAGGCGGCATGGCGTCTGCCGCAATCACCACGGTTCAACTGTACGGCATGGCCATGGGCGCGGCTGTCGCAGGATTGGTTGCGAATGCGGCAGGGCTCGGCGGGCAGGACGGCATCGCGGGCACGCAGTCGGCTGCCGTGTGGTTGTTTGCCAGTTTCGCTTTGGCACCGGTGTTGGCCATGCTGCTGGCTCGCCGGATAGGTTAGCGCGTCGACAGGCATGGAATGTTCGAGCTCCGTTGCGAGCCGTTGTAGAAAAAGGACCTGCTGCATCACGCCATCACTTGGAAGCTTGCAAAACGCCGACCCTCCCAGAGTTTCTACAGGCAGTCATCGCCATTGGGTTGCAGGTACTTATGGATGCAACCGATCAGTTCGGCAAGATTGCCAAATTCCCTGACGATCATTTCAACTCGGTTTTTGCGGCGATGAATCAGAAGTGGAGTAGCGTCTTAGACAAACGCGTGGAGCGCTAAAGTCCCCTCGATGGCTGCTTCACAGGAAAGTATGGGAGTCTGGGCCAGCGCCCCAAACGGGTACGAATCGCGTCATAAAAAAGCGTCGACATTACTGCCGGCGCTTAGAAGCTACGATGCCATTAGGATGTATTTATACATCGCAAGGACTTGATGCATAAAACCTTGTGCTGCCTAGGTTTTCTGGTTGCTCACTAAAAACTATGTATCGCTAGGGTATAAGTCGTTTACGCTGGGGCTCTCGGTGACTCAGCACATCATCGGGACAGTGAGCCACTGCGCAAACTATCTAGCTGAGGTTCTTTTCGAACCAGGCGAGCGGCGCTTTCGATATCAGGCGCGAGCCAGCGATCTTCATCATAAGGTGGAACCTGCTCGCGCAGGAGGCGCCAGGCAGAACCGGTTCCGACCCCGAAGCGCTGTTCCTTGAGAAATTCGAATGCCTGGGCTGCCAGAAGGTATTCGATAGCGAGAACCTGGGTCGTATTGTCGATGACTTTGAGCAGTTTAAGGGCTGCTCCGGTACCAAGACTGAGGTGGTCTTCCTGCAGGGCAGAGGTCACAAAGTTATCGACCACTGCTGGCTGTGCCAGATGGCGATTTTCTCCGACCAAGGAGGCTGCCACGTACTGCGCGATCATCATTCCCGAGTTAACTCCGGGTTGACTGACCAGGAACGCTGGCAATCCGCTGACCAAGGGGTTGATCAAACGATCCAGGCGGCGTTCGGCAACTCCCGCGAGTTCAGCGACCGCGATGCATAGTAGATCGGCAGCCATTGCCAGGGACTCGCCATGGGGGTTGGATTGAGACAGAACGCGATAATTTTCAGGTGTACCCATTACCAGAGGATTGTCGGTGGCCGAAGCCAGTTCAGCATTGATCTGCCGCTCGGCGTGAATCAATTGATCGCGGCATGCGCCATGAATCTGAGGAATCGAGCGAATACTCATGGCATCCTGCGTTCGAATACCTCGGCTGCTGGCAATGACTTCGCTTCCCGCCAGTAACGCGCGCAGGTTGGCACCGACTCGCTGGATACCGGGGTGGGGTTTGAGCGCCAGGACCACTTCATCGAAGGCATCAATCTGACCTCTCAGTGCCTCGAAGCTCATTACGCCGATGATGTCTGCCCATTCGGCCAGATTGAAGGCATCGGCTAGTCCCAAACAGGCCAGGCCGGTCATGCAGGGAGTGCCGTTGACCAAGCTGAGGCCGTCTTTGGCGCGCAGCTCCAGCGGCGCCATGCCCACTTCGCGCAACGCTTGCATCGCCAGCATTGGCCGACCTTGCCACATCACTTCGCCGAAGCCCAGTAAGGCGACACCAATGTGCGCCATGTGCGTCAAATAGCCAACAGAGCCTTGTGACGGCACGCTTGGCGTGATGTCCAGATTGAGTAGCGCAATCAGCGCTTCTACCACGCTGCGGCTGATACCTGAGTGACCATGCGCATAGTTGTTAACAGCTGCGCACATGATGGCCCGGGTTTGCTCGACCGTTAGTGGTGCGCCGACACCACACGCGTGGCTCAGCAGGGTGTTTCGAGACAGCTGCGCCAGTTGCGGACCTTGCAGCATAACGTCGCTTAGAGCGCCCAAACCGGTGCTGATACCGTAAGCCCGCTCACCCTGTGCCACAATGTGGTCGACGATGGCGCGAGCGTTGTCGATTCTTGCCCAGGTCGAGTCGCAGAGGTGCAATTTGGCACCCTGTCGTGCGACCTTGACGATCTCTCTCCACGTCAACGGGGTGTCGGCAAGAGTAACGCTATGGAGGTTTTCAGTTGTGAGGTCGGCGGTCAGGTGCAGAGGTGATAAGGCGTCCTCTGATACTGGACTCATATCGATGTCACCTGCAGGGGCGGTTCTAGTCATTCTGCGCTCCTCAACTGATGGCTGGCCACGAATTGACGAAAACGCTCGGTGGGCAAGCCTTCGAACAGCTCCGCTGGAGTGCCTTGAGCATCGATACGGCCGCCCTGCATGAAGACCACTCGATTGGATACGTGCCGGGCAAAACCCATCTCGTGGGTGACTACCAACATGGTGCGGCCTTCTTCCGCAAGCGAGCGCATGACTTTGAGTACCTCACCGACCAACTCGGGGTCCAGTGCTGAAGTGGGTTCATCAAATAGCATGACCTGTGGATTCATCGCCAAGGCCCGGGCAATCGCAACCCGTTGTTGCTGGCCGCCGGATAGATGGGCAGGGTAGTAATCACGTCGATCGTACAGTCCTACCTTCTGCAATAAGTGTTCTGCCTCTTCAATGCATTCGGCATAAGAGCGTTTGAGAACCCGCATTGGCCCCTCTATAACGTTCTCTATTACGGTCCTGTGCGACCACAAGTTGAAGCTTTGAAACACCATGCCGAGACGACTGCGTATCTGCTCAACCTGGCGTGTATTACTCGGTACTTGGCGTCCGTCACGCAGGCGCTTCATTTCGATGGTTTCGCCATTGAGGCTGATACTGCCCTCATCGGGTGTTTCGAGCAGATTGATGCAGCGCAAAAATGTACTTTTTCCGGAGCCGCTTGCACCGAGAATCGACACGACGTCGCCCTTATGGGCTTTCAGGGATATTCCCTTGAGCACATGCGCTTGCCCATAAGATTTCTGGATATTGGTAACCGACAGGGCGGCCGTTGACTGACTATTCATAGTGAGCTCCGCAGGGATTTCGGATTGCTGCTGGCGTCGAGGTTGGCTTTCGTCGGCACGTACGCTGGCCGCTCACGCAAGTGCGGAGTCAAGCGATGCTCGAACCAACCGATGGCGCGCACGATGATGTAGTTGAGCACCAGGTAGATCAGTGCGGCACAGGCGAACACTTCCATCGTGCGGTAGGTCCGCTGGATGATCTGTTGAGCGATACCGGTGACATCCCAGACGGTTATCAGGCTGGCAAGTGCTGTGGCCTTGAGCATCAGGATGGCTTCCGTGGAGTAGGCCGGCAGCACCTGGCGCAAGGTGATCGGGGCGATGACCCGGCGCAATAACTCCCAGCGCGACATGCCGATGGCTTGCCCGGCCTCGATCTGACCATAGGGAATACTGAGCAGTCCGCCACGGATGATTTCGGCGGTATAGCCTGCTGTGCACAGCGCCAGCGAGACGACTGCGCAGCCGTAGGACGAACGCAGAACAACCCAGGCGACGCTATCGCGGACCGCTGGGAATTGACCCAGCCCGTAATAGATCAGGTACATCTGAATGATCAGCGGCGTGCCGCGAAAAATCATGATGTAGCAGCGTGCCGGATAGCTCAGTAGTGGCCAACGGCAAACGCGCATGCTGACAATGGCGAATGACAACAATAGCCCCAGTGACAGCGAGCTGAAGAATAAAGTCAGCGTGGTGGGCAGCGCCGCCAGCAACTTGAGTAGCGTATCGAGCAAAAATGCGAAGTCGATCATTCGAGGCTCACCTGTCTCAGTGTTGGATAGGACTGTGGCGCTGCGTACGACGCACGCGAGCCTCGGCGATATTGAATATTCGCCCCGACAACCCGGTCAGCAGCAGATAGCCGATGCCTCCGATGATATAAAAGGTGAAATATTGGCGAGTAGAGCCGGCGGCCATCAGGCTGGCGCGCATCAGTTCGATCAAGCCGATGACGGATATCAGTGCGGAGTCTTTCAGGGTCATCTGCCAGACGTTGCCCAAGCCAGGGAGCGCATAACGCAATATTTGCGGGATCAACACGCGCCTGAAACGCATTGCGCGGCCCATGCCAATGGCCAGTGCCGCTTCCAGTTCACCGCGGGGGACTGCGAGGAATGCGCCACGATAGACTTCGGCCTGATAAGAGCCCGAAAGCAGGCCGACCGCGAGCGCGCCGACCGCAAAAGGCGGCATGTCGATATAACCTGTGGCGCCGAACCAGTGACCGACGGCAGACACTACCGTGGCACCGCCAAAGTAGAACAAGTAAATCACCAGTAGCTCGGGAACGCCTCTGAACAGCACCGAGTACGAGTCACCTAACAATCGCAGGCTACGTCGATGTGACAGTTTGGCCGCTGCCACCAGGCTGCCGAATACGGCACCGACCAGCAACGACACCAGTGTCAGTGACAGCGTCATGCCTGCGGCTTTCAACAACGTGAAGCCCCAGCCGGTGTCACCGAAACTGAGCATCTGCAAGGTATCCATAACTGTATCCTTTTATCGAAACGCTCATCGTTGACCCTTAGCCAATGGGCTAGGCTCGCAACGACGGGTCAAGGAGTTATTGGGCCGGCATTGAATTACCGCGTATCCGCAAGCGCGGGAGCAATTCTCTATTACCATTACCGGCCCGATGTCAGTCTTTTATGGCGTGATGTCAGCCTTGAACCATTTTTCGGAGAGTTTCTTCACCGTGCCGTCCGCCAACGCAGCACTCAACGCCTCGTTGAATTTCGCTTTCAACTCAGGTGTGTCTTGACGAAAGCCAAGTGCCTCGCCCGGACCCCAGATAGTGCCGCCGATCCTGGGCCCGACCATGGATAGCGATTTGTTCTCGGGCTGGTCGAGTACGGAGCTGAAAAAGGTCACGTCATCGAAGGAGAAATCGATGCGCCCGGCCTGCAGATCCAGCACATGCTCATCGGACTTTTTGTACTCACGAATGGTCGCGATGTCCTTGAAGTTGGTTTCGACAAATTGGGTATACGCCGTGCCGGAGGCAATGCCGATAGTTTTACCCTTGAGTAAGATCCGCATCTTGTCGATATAGGGTTTGTCCACCTTGGCATCCCCGGTTAACTTGACTATCTCCCCGGCTACACCTGCTTGGGCGATCAGTTTCGGGTCGCTTGCAGCCAGTACACCCTGGGTTGCGGCGTAGGGCCGAGAGAAGGTAATGACTTTCTCGCGCTCGGGGGTGATCACAATGGCATCCATGATGAGGTCGAACTTGCCGGCTTGCAGACTAGGGATCATCCCATCCCAATCCTGGGCGAGCAGGGTGCATTGAAGCTTGATGCGTGCACATAGATCTGCCATCAACTCAGGTTCGAAGCCGCCGATGGCGCCACCTGGAAGCGTCATGTTCCAAGGTTGGTAAGCGGCTTCGGTGGCGATGGTCACAGAGGTCCACTCTTTAGCCTCGGATGCTGATGCGCAGAGCCAAGCAGCGCCGATCAGGGCGTACTTCGCCAGTTTTGCTGAGTTTTTTATTTTTGTTGTTTTCATAAATGCTCCGCATTGCAGTGAGCGATAGATGGCATAGGTAATGGCTTGCGGTGTGGACCGCGAAGCCGTTGTTGCTTACCAGGGGAAACTAATCAAGACGCGCGCCCGTAAAACCCGATGCTTTCCTCATCGCTGAACATTACGCCTGTGTTCTCGTAATAGGAGAAGATGGCGATCATGCGTTCCTTCGACCCTTGTACGGGTGTCACGCGGTGCAACGAGTTCACACCACGAAATACGTTTAAGGTTCCGGCCTCAAGTGTAAGGGTTTTAACGTCGGGGTCACGTCCGTCGAGCACGGCCGCAATGCCTTCGTAGTTGGGGTTCTCTGCCGTACGCAGATTGCTCCGGTATTGGAACTTGCCGCCGTCGAGTGGCTCCTGCAGCAGTAATGTGGTGGTGAATTCACACCGATCGAAGTGCCAGTTCAACGCTTCACCTTCGCGATAGCTCATGACATTGGCGCGTGCCAGAGGGTCCTCCATTACATGCAGGGTTGGCTTGCCCATGACTGCGGCGATAAAGCGCAGCAGAGGTGGATATTCATAGATGGCCAGCACTGTACTCTGCACGATTTGATCGGCGCACAGCGTGTGGTTGGTTGATTCGACCTCGCGCAGCGCTGGGTGCTTGGGGTCGAGTCCCTTGAAGTCGGGCTGGAAATAAATGTTGTGTCGGCGCTTGTGAGCATGCGACTGGCTGTCCATGACTGGTTTGATTTCCGCTGTGGCCTTTTTCAAGGCTTGCGGTTTCATCAACTGGTTCAGATTGAACATGCCCGTGGTTTGCATCTCGACAGCGGCACGGTCGACTGCGGCCTGCCATTGTGGGCTGCCTTCTTGGTCCAGTGGATAGCGCTCGAGATCTAGAATGTCTTTCATCAGTACCTCCCCCGTGAGTGAAGTACGAAATTACCCCCTGAAAAACTTTCCAACAACGGCATAAATTGTTAGCGTTTCCTTAGAAAATCTTTCGAAGGAGTTCGATATGAACCGGCTTCCACCGCTCAATGCAGTTAAAACTTTCGAAGTTGCCGCGCGGATGGGCAGCTTCGTATTAGCGGCCGCGGAGTTGGGCGTATCCTCCGCGGCCGTTAGCCAGCAAGTCAGGCATCTTGAAGACTTCCTCGGGCGCAAACTCTTCGTGCGAGCCGGCAACCGCCTCACCCTGACGGATGCCGGGCATGCCATCTATCCGCAGGCCTCCCGGGCGCTGAGCGATATAGCCGCCATGACAACGCGGATTCTCGAGGGGGACTTGCATGCGCGGCGGCTGGTTGTCAGCGTTCCGTATTCCCTCGCCGAATCCTGGCTCGCGCCGAAGTTGCCAGCGCTGCTGGAGTTCTATCCGCAGCTGTCGATCGATATCCGCGTGGAAGATGACCCAGTGGATCTCGCGCGCCATGATATTGACCTTAGAGTTAGTTATGGGGATTACCACTATCCTGGCCTGGAAGTGATACCTCTGGTGCATGACGAAGTGATCCCGGTCTGTTCTCCCGAGTTCTGGCATACCCATGGCAACCAGGAATTCGACCTCGCGCAAATCCAGCAGAACCTATTCATTCATACTCACTGGGGCATCAACTATGCGTCCCATCCGACCTGGCGCGATTGGTTTTCCCAGGTGGGAAGTAGCCACTATCCTGACCCGAAACAAGGTCGACGTAGCGGATTATCCAGTCTGTCGATTTCACTGGCGCGCCTGGGCCTGGGTATCGCACTGGGGCAAAAGCTTATGGCGCGCAGTGATCTGGAGTCTGGACAACTGATCGCCTTGTCATCGGTGTCACTACGACTGGGTCATCCTTACTGCTCCTTTGTGCCCATCGCCAAGACCGGCCGTGCCGATATCAAGCGGATGCTGGCACTGTTGAGGAAATAACGACTACGGCCAAATAGTTTTTGACAGTTGCGCGAGGTGACGCCATGTGTGGTCAGGTTGAGCCCACCAGAGTTGTTGGTTGGGCGAGCGCAATCTTTAGGCTGTGTTAGGGCAAGTCCTGAAAGTTTTCAGCGTTTCTCTGCGTAGTCATCCAGCTAGTCAGTTCTGTAACCATCTGATTCACCTCGCTGCCCTCCGGCTCCGCGGGCCTGACAATGGCATTCCAGGCAATATCGAGCCCGTCATTAAGGGCCGCCCAGGCAAGCTCACCTCGCTCCAGGCTGGGTGTCACCAGATCACGCTGCAAGATGCTGAGGCCGTAGCCGGAGCGCACCAGCTCGATAATGGCTTCGATCACCTCCACCGTGATCATGCGACGCGGCAGAACACCGGCCGGGGCAAAGAAACGGTCGTATTCCCAGCCTTTGGATCGCTCGGTCGAATAGGTGACCAGGTTATAGGTCTTGAAATCTTCAGCGTGAATAGTGTGCCTTCCGGCCAAGGGATGATCTGTCGCCATGATGGCGATCAGCTCGTCACGAAACAGTGGGAGTTTAGCGACGCTACTTGGCACCATCCCATCGTCAATGATCGAGACATCCAGCTTGCCTTGAATCAAGCTGGTGTAAATTTCGTCGCGATGCACCATGACCAGCGTGATTTCGATATCGGGACGCAGTGCGGCGTAATGCTTGATGAATTTCGGAATCCAGCGGAAGGGGCCATAGGAAGTGACCCCCAGCCGTACGAAGGCGGATACGCCGCCAGCCATGGAACTAGCATCGGCCTCCGCCTCGTTCAGAATCGCTGTGATATCTCTTGCCGCCCGCTCCAGTCGCACGCCGGCGGGACTCAGTCGCAACTTGCCTCCCGCGCGCTCCGTCAGCTTCACACCCAAGCGCCGTTCCGCCTCACGGATACGATGACTGACCGCCGAAGGCGTCACCCATAACCGCTCGGCAACCGCCGTTATCGAATCGACTTCCGACAGGCACTGCAGCATTACCAGATGATCCAAACTGAGTTTCATGGACAGAACCTGAAAAAAATTCACAAAAAAGCCAAGAATAATGAGCGTGACTTGGAATTTGGTCGGGCGCAATCTGTTTTCGGCAATAGCCACTGGAGGGCTACAGATGACCGCGCTTACCCCGCTGGCACCGAAACGTTCAGCGGACGGGTTGATCGGCAGTGCGACCCGATCACCGCGCACGTCATCGTCGCCATGGCGGAGCAGGTGCTTGCCTTGCAGCGCGCAATGATTCGCTTCAGTGAGATGCACATGGCTTATATCAATCCGCAGAAAGAACAGGAATTTAGATCATGCTCAAATCGCGCGCCGCTGTAGCTTTCGCTGCCAACCAACCATTACAGATTGTTGAGGTGGATGTCGCGCCGCCACAGGTCGGTGAGGTGCTGGTGCGTATCGTCGCCACTGGCGTTTGTCACACCGATGCCTACACCCTGTCTGGGGCTGATCCAGAAGGCATTTTCCCAAGTATTCTCGGTCATGAGGGGGGTGGTATCGTCGTCGCAGTGGGGCCTGGCGTCACCTCGCTCGAGGTCGGCGACCATGTGATTCCGCTGTACACAGCCGAATGTCGTGAGTGCAAGTTTTGTAAATCCGGCAAAACCAACCTCTGTCAGGCGGTTCGCAGTACTCAGGGGCGCGGCGTGATGCCCGATGGCACTAGCCGTTTCTCCTATCAGGGGCAGCCAATTTATCACTACATGGGCTGCTCGACTTTTTCCGAGTACACCGTGCTGCCAGAGATTTCCTTGGCCAAGATTCCTAAGGACGCCCCGCTGGAAAAGGTCTGCCTACTCGGCTGCGGCGTCACCACCGGCATCGGTGCGGTGCTCAATACCGCCAAAGTCGAGGAGGGCGCTACGGTGGCGATCTTCGGTTTGGGGGGCATCGGTCTGGCGGCGATCATTGGCGCGAGCATGGCCAAGGCCGGACGAATCATCGTGGTCGACATCAATCCGGCCAAGTTCGAGATCGCCAGGCAGCTGGGCGCCACCGACTTCGTCAATCCGAAGGATTACGACAGGCCGGTTCAGGAAGTCATTGTCGAGATGACCGATGGAGGCGTCGACTACTCCTTCGAGTGCGTCGGCAACGTGCAGTTGATGCGCGCCGCCCTGGAAAGCTGCCACAAGGGCTGGGGTGAGTCGGTAATCATCGGCGTCGCCGGTGCTGGTCAGGAAATCAGCACCCGGCCATTCCAACTGGTGACCGGTCGCGTATGGCGTGGCTCGGCCTTCGGTGGCGTAAAAGGTCGTACCGAGCTGCCGAGCTATGTGGAAAAGGCGCAGAAGGGCGAGATCCCGCTGGATACCTTTATCACCCACAATTTGCCGTTGGAAGAGATCAATAAGGCCTTCGAGTTAATGCACGAAGGTAAGAGCATCCGCACCGTTATTCACTTCGATCGTTGAGTCAATAAGCACAACGGATAACTGTCGGGGTAACCCTCCCTGACGGAGCTGCAACACCCACCCCCCTCGTTTTACCTTAGAGAGATAATAAATGAGCATATTCACCCACGTTACAGTCGGCACCAACGACCTGAACAAAGCCCGTGCTTTCTACGACAGCGTATTGGGTAAGCTGGGCCACAAGCGTATCGCCGACCTGGCCGACAACGGCTCGATCTGGGGCGAGAGTGCACCATCCTTCTTCGTCCTTAAACCGGCCAACGGCGCTCCCGCCAGTGTGGGTAACGGTGTCACTGTCAGCTTCGAGGCGCAGAACCGAGCTGCAATAGATGCTTTTCACGCTGCCGCCCTGGCTGCCGGCGGTACCGACGAAGGCGCTCCAGGTACTCGCGACTGGGCACCAAACGCCTATGCCGCTTACACCCGCGACCTCGACGGCAACAAGCTGGCCGCTTACTGCTTCAAACCGGCCTAAGCGTTATGGCGAGGACTAAACAGGTCCTCGCCATATTTCCCCACCCGGCAGGTGCAGTCACCACGGTCTGGACAGGATGCAGGTTGGCGCTTCTTTGCAAGAGGGGAGATACAAGTGCTCAGGCTTGTAAAAGGTTTCAGTGCTTTGTATCTGGCCTCATTACTGATGCAGTTTGGCTCGTGCCTTCTCAGCACTTATCTGGCGCTGCGCCTGGGCGTTGAGGGTGTCAGTGAGTTCTGGGTCGGGGCTCTGATGGCGGTCAACTTCCTCGGATTGATTCTTGGCAGGGCGGTCGGCCACCGACTGATCAGGCGGCTCGGCCATATGCGTGCCTATGTTTCTTGGCAAAGATCATTCCCGAGTTCACGCCATAGGTCATGATCTCGTTGAGCCGTGGGGTCAGTCGCTTCACTGTCTCCAGACTGCCTTTGGTTTCTAGAGGGCGCAGCAGCTCGATGACCGTCGGGGCATTGATCTGCGAGATAGGTGTTGTTCCCAGCGATGGAAAAACATGCAGCGTGAGCGAGCGCCAGATGTCCTCGGCATAAGCCTGAGTTACAGAATCCTTTTTCAGTTCAAGCCAAGCAGACGCGACGTTCTCGAATGTGTGCTCGGTTGCCTGCCTTTTTGTCTGCTCCAACGCGCTACGTTGTTCTTTCGGGTCAATGCCCTGAGCGAGAAGTTCTCTGGCTTCGACCGTTTTCTTCCTGGCTTGAGCGAGCGAGAGTTCTGGGTAGGTGTCGAGGCCCATGTTGATACGGTTCTTGGTAACCGGTGCCGGTAGTTGAAGTTCCAGAGCGTAGAGCCATTGACCCTCACGCGCAGCTGTAAGCCGTCGCCATCGCTGAGGACGTAGTCCTTGTCTTTCGGTTTTACAGCTTTGAGTTGGCGATCAGAGAGGCGGGTGGCTTGGGCGCATATGAGGTATTCCACGACATCATTCGGTATTCCAAAAATTACCACTGAGGGGCTTGGAATACCATGTGGAATACCAGGTGATGTGGATTCTGTCGGATGTCCATGGACGTTGGTGGCTCTGAAACCCCTGTATTCACTGGATTTCAGGCACAAAAAAAGACGCCCGTGGACGTCTTTTTTTGTGGATTTGGTGGGCCGGGGTAATTTGAATTGGATCGTTAGGTATTTGATTTAATTGCTTAATGTGAGTTTGTAAATTTCTTTGGAATACCGATTGGAATACCGAGAGAAGCTGGAATGAGCAATATGCTTCGTTTCCGTATCTTGCAAAGGACGGCCAAAAGGATCATCTGTTTACTCGAAGCCGGGCAAGCTGAGCATGCCGCCTTTGGTGCGCTTGCCAAAGCCGGTAGGCATTAGGATTTTGTGTTTTTTCATCTCTGCGAGTACCGCCAACCATTCGGTTTTGCCAAAGCGTAGCTTGGTGTCGTTCCAGCTATGCATGACTTCGTCCACGATGGCGTCATCGGAAACTGGGCGGCCCTCCAGGATGAAGTCGTTCCAAGTGGCGTAAAGTGTTACGGTCATTTCGCAACGATCGGTATCCCAGCCTCGCATCAGCTCGATAACCTGATCAATAGAGGCACGTTCTGCGGCTAACCAGGCGTTCTCATATGCCTGCTGATGTTGCCCTGCCTGGCACAGCGGGTGGTAGGCATAGCCAACAGTCTCGCGTTCGATGCGCTCGTACCATTTACGGTTTTGCAACTCACCTTCGATCTGATTCATCAATTGGCGATCATGGGGGCCTGCGGCGTCGCGCAGATAGTCACCCTGGATAGCGGCGAGCCTGGCCACGTGCTCTGCCAGATAAATCACTTTCTGCAGCTTGCGTTGGCCGAAGGTACGTTGGCTATGCAGTTGATGAGTAATTTCTGCGGCGAGCAGGGTGCGAGCTGTTTGCCGATCCGTGGCAATTGGAACCTGCAGACCATCTTCGGTCAGGGCACGTTCGATCAGAGTGCTGGCTAACTGTTCGTTCAACTGGCGTGCATGGGTTAGGCGAGGTTTTAGTTGGTCGCAGAGCGCCATCAATTGATCGAGTTTGGCAGCTATGCGGTGTTGTTCTGCGAGAGGGGGGAGGGGGAATAAGATGCACCCCATTTTTTCAGGGGATGTGTGCTTCACTTTCATTCCAGTCGAGCTATCGGCAATGCACGCCCTCAGAAATGGTCCGTTGAAGTAGTGGAAGACATACTCAGGCGAAAGAAGCTCGCGATTAAAAACTAGTTTTCCCAGCCGCTGATTATGCAAATAGGTTTTGCCATCTGTTGGGACAAAGGCGGCACTTCCCAAAAGTCCTGCAGCCTGTTCGGTCATCGCAACGATCAGATCACTTGGCTCAAGAATGAATTCTTGCGATACGGGGCCGCGATAGTATTTGGTTCGGCTGCCACGTTCTCTGAAGCCACCCGTCTCTAAGAAGTTTCCTGGCGTGGTTAAAATTAGCGAGGAGGCAGATTCACTGAAATATGAACTTGAAAACGCATAGCCGTGTTTGATAGAAACTAAATCATTGATCCGACACCATTCCCACCCCCTCGATAACGCAAATGGCTTTTCCTCTTCCCCAATTTTCGCCAGTGGCTTCTGCTTCTTGAGCTTCCCCTCATATACCAATCGCGCTTTTTCCTCCGCAATGTGCTTGAGCAGTTCACTGGCCGGTTCATCGCTGGGATCTTGCGGTACCAGTTTGCCCATCACTGCCAGTTGCAACAGGGTTTGTTTGAGGGCGTCGATGCTGGATTCGGTGGTGAACAGGATGTGGAAGTACTCGGCCAGGCGTTGCCAGTTGGTAGTAAAATCGGTGGCGTTGCTGGCTTGTGTTAGGCAGTCGAGCAGCGCTTGCACCAGTTGGGCATGGGCGCTTCCGGCGTCGGCCTGCTGGGCTTGCAGGCGGTCACACAGGGCCATCAGCTCATCGACTTTGGCGACAATGCGGTGTTGTTCCGCGAGGGGTGGAAGAGCGAGAATTGAATCCGCTATCCGATGAAGCGCAAGCTTCGGTTGAGCTAATTGGTTCGTGCTATCTGAAAACTGGCGTTGAGCGAACTGGCTATTCAGTGCTCGCTGAAACCAGCGTCTATCAATTTTTTGGAAAACTATTTTTGCCGCATTCTCAGTAAGGTTCATTCCGTCGAAGTGGTCGGGCACCATACCCACATCGCCGATAGTGCCTGCGATAGTTATGTAAAGATCATCCTTCGATATGGTGTATTGCTTAATGGCACCTTGAGTCACTTGATCAATATATTTGAGGCTCTGATCAATAATGGTGCCACCTTTCATATTGGTAACCTGGATGTACACATGCGGAGTTTTTTCAGGTGAAAAGGTTGCTCCAGCAGGTAAGCGCTTACCACCTTTTATCTGACTCAGGCTGCCAAGACGTACCCACTCCCACCCTACAGGCAAGCAGAATCTCTGTTCTTCCTCGTCTATTACATCTAGCGCCTTTTGCTTCTTAATCTTGCCCTCAGCTACCAGCTGTGCTTTTTCCTCAGCAATTCGCTTCAATAATTCACTGGCTGGTTCATCACTCGGATCTTGCGGTACCAATTTGCCGTGCACCGCCAGTTCCAAAATCAGCTCGCGCAGTTTCTGGATGCCATTAGGCGCGCCAGCAAGCAGCGGTAGGTTATCGGTCAGCAATACGGTCATACCTGGCGCTCAAGGGCTTCAGCCAGTAAGGTTTTAAGCTGGTCACGCAGGTCGCGGATCTCGCCTTGCAGGGTGGCATAGTTGCGCAGCAGCTCGTCCGGGTCGTGGCTGACCAGCTCGCCGATATGTGGGTTTTTGCAGTCTAGATTCCAGTTGCGTGCCTGCAGTTCTTTGACGCCAACCTTCCAGGCAAATTCGTTCTCCACCCGTGCGGCAAAGCCGTCCGCCTCGTTGCCCCACCATTCCTCTTCGACGGAGAACTCTTCGACACGCATGGGGCGGGTCTTGGAGTAGTTCTTAACGCCTGCCGGGTACTGGTGTTCGTAGAACCACACCTGTTTGGTCGGTGTGCCCTTGGTGAAGAACAGCAGGTTGGTCTTGATGCTGGTGTAGGGGTTGAATACGCCGTTGGGTAGGCGAACGATGGTGTGCAGGTTGCACTCGGTCAGCAGCTTTTCCTTGATCCGGCTTTTGATGCCTTCGCCAAACAAGAAGCCATCGGGCAGTACCACAGCGGCGCGGCCGCCATCTTTGAGCAACTGCATGATCAGCACCAAAAACAGGTCTGCTGTCTCACGGGTGCGGAAGGCGGCGGGGAAGTTGGTTTCGATACCATCTTCTTCCATACCGCCGAACGGCGGGTTGGCGACGATGCAGTGCACGCGCTCGCTCGGGCCCCAACTGATCAGCGGTTTGCTCAGGGTGTTGTCGTGGCGGATCTGATTCGGCACCTCAATGCCGTGCAGGATCATGTTCGTAGTGGCCAACAAGTGCGGCAGTGGCTTTTTCTCCACGCCGAAAATGCTGGCCTGCAGGGTGCGTTCGTCTTTGGCGGTGTTTACATAGCGGCTGCGCTTGTGTTCGATGGCACATGTGAGGAAGCCGCCTGTTCCGCAGGCCGGATCCATGACCTTCTCGTCTAGCTTGGGGTCGACCATGCGCACCATAAATTCAGTGACTGGGCGCGGGGTGTAGAACTCGCCGGCGTTGCCGGCGTTTTGCAGGTCGCGCAGCAGTTGTTCGTAGAGGTTGCCGAACTCGTGGCGCTCTTGGGCTTTGTTGAAGTCCACGCCTTCCTGAATCTTGTTAATCACCTGGCGTAGTAACTGCCCGGACTTCATGTAGTTGTATGCGTCTTCAAACACGCTGCGCACCACAAAGGCCGAGGGCGTGTTGCTGTACTCGTGCAGGTTCTGCAACTGTGGGAACAGGTTGTTGTCGATAAAGTCCTTCAGCACGTCGCCGGTCATGCCTTCCGGATCGGCGGCCCAAGTACGCCAGCGGCAACTGTCAGGAATGGGCGAGCGGTAGTTGTCGTCCATCAGCTCCCATTCCAGCTCACGGTCATCAAAGATCTTCAGGAACAGCAGCCAAACTAGCTGGCCAATGCGCTGGGCGTCGCCGTCTACGCCAACATCTTTGCGCATGATGTCCTGGATGGACTTGATGGTGGAGCTAATGGACATGAAGTTCTCTCAACGCGTACCGCAAGGGGGGCGAAATTCTACCGGATAGTGGAGACGACTGCTTTGGCATGTCGTCGGCGCTTAGCCCTTAGCTTGCGTAAAGTTCGTCTTCCAGTTCGTGGATAGCCTTGTTGTAGCCAGCCTTGCCGCCAAAAGCTTTGACCAGCTCGATGGGCGCACCGATTTGGCTAAATGGGTCGAGCTGAAGGATTTTGATGTCCTCGATATGCTCTATGCCGGTATCGGCGTATTTATCCAGCAATGCTTCCAGTACCTGGCGGGCTGCGCCAGAATACTTGGCGAAATAGTTGCGCTTTTTCACCTGCTCCGCCCGCTCGCGGCGTGATAGGGCGGGCTGATCGAAGGCGACGTGGCAGATCAGGTCGAACGGATCGAGCGGCTTACCCTGCTTCTTTTCCACTTCCTCGGCCAAGGCTTCCCACATCACTCCCTGGACGGCCATTTCCTCGATGATGGCTTTCTTCTGCTCGGAATCACTCCAGCGCCGGAGGAAGTCATCCAGCGAGGCAAACTGCTTTTGCACGCAGGCGCGGGTGTAGTCGTGTAGCGATTCGGTGATCAGTCGGCCGTCCGGGCCATAGTACTGCACACGCTCGGCGATGACATAAAACGGGACGTTGTCGATGATGTATTTGATGCGTTTTTTGTCTTCATCCTCGCCGGTGAATTCCAGGTCGTCGCTATCGGTAGCATCGCCTGCACTGATGCCGTCTTCATCGGCAAGCGGATCGTCGGGAGGTACGGGGGAGTCGTCACAGTCGGGGGCGTAGATCACCACTGGGTCTCCATCAAAAGCCGGGTCGGCAAACAGCTCGGTGGCCTTTTTGAAGTCCATGATGGTGAACCAGTACTTGCCGTAGTCTTCGTTGATGCGAGTGCCGCGACCGATAATTTGTTTGAACTCTGTCATCGATTTGATGTGCTGGTCGAGCACGATCAGCTTGCAGGTCTGAGCGTCGACGCCCGTGGTCATCAGCTTGCTGGTGGTGGCAATCACCGGGTAGCGCTCTTCCGGGTTGATGAAGTTGTCCAGCTCGGCCTTGCCTTCCTGGTCATCGCCGGTGATACGCATAACGTATTTGCGATTCTCAGCCACACGCTCGGGGTTGAGGTTGACCAGTGCCTGGCGCATGCGCTCAGCGTGGTTGATGTCGTCGCAGAAGACGATGGTTTTCTGAAACTGATCGGTGGCCTTGAGGAGTTCGGTAACTTTCTGCGCCACCAGTTGGGTCCGCGCCTCGATAACCAGGGTGCGGTCCATGTCCTTGAGGTTGTAGATGCGGTCTTCGATCAGCTCGCCATTCTTATCGAGCATGCCTTTGGGTGGCCGCCAGCCTTGCAGGTCTTTATCGAAGTCGATACGCACTACTTTGTAGGGGGCGAGAAAGCCGTCTTCGATGCCTTGCTTCAAGGTGTAGCTGTAAATCGGCTCACCGAAGTAAGTGATGCTGGATACTTCTTTGGTTTCCTTTGGTGTGGCGGTAAGGCCGACATGGGTGGCGCTGGAGAAGTATTCGAGGATTTCACGCCAGGCGGAATCCTCGGAGGCGCTGCCACGGTGGCATTCGTCGATCACGATCAGGTCGAAGAAGTCGCGGGAGAACTGCTTGTAGATGTTCATCTCTTCATCAGTGCCGGTGACGGCCTGATAGAGCGACAGGTAGATCTCGTAGGAGGTATCGATCTGACGTTTGGCGATTTTGGTCATCGCCTGGCCGAAAGGCTTGAAGTCGTTGTTCTTGGTCTGGTCGACCAGGATGTTGCGGTCAGCCAGGAACAGGATCCGTTTCTTCTGTTTCGATTTCCACAGCCGCCAGATGATTTGGAAGGCGGTGTAGGTCTTACCGGTGCCCGTGGCCATCACTAGTAAGATACGGTCTTGGCCACGCGCTACAGCTTCGACGGTGCGGTTGATGGCATTCATCTGGTAATAGCGCGGCATGCGCCCGGAACCGTCGTCGTAGTAGGGGGCTTCGATCTTGTGCTGGGCGGTATTATCCAGCCCCTTCCACTGGCAGTAGCGCTGCCAAAGTTCGGCAGGGCTGGGGAATTGATCAAGGGTGAGTTCGGTTTCTACCTGGCTGCCTGTGCCACTGCGGTCGTGAAACAGGAAACCATCGCCATTGCTGGAGAACACGAACGGTACGTCCAGCGCCTCTGCATAGCCCAGGGCTTGCTGCATGCCCGATCCAACGGAGTGCTTGTTGTCCTTTGCCTCGATCACCGCGATAGGCAGGTTGGCTTGGTGGTAGAGGATGAAGTCTGCGCGGCGTGCTTCTCCACGGCTGTGAAGTTTGCCCCGGACGATAATGCGGCCTTTGGTAAAGCTGACTTCCTCGCGCATCTGCTTGTGCATGTCCCATCCAGCTCGCTGGACGGCTGGGGCGATGTACTTGCTGCAGATGTCGCGCTCGGAAAGCGACTTTTTATCCATAACCCCAATTCCCTTTCAAGCCGGCCTGGTCGCTCTATTCCTGCACTGCTGATCGTGCTCGATGGGCGTAAATGTACCTTGTTTGATAGTGGCACGGGGGAAGATCGGATTTTGGTGGTTGAAGCTGTAGGCAAGATGAGTCGTAGCCATGACCGCGCGAGTGTTTTGCGTCGTCCCGATTCCTTTATCTTGGATCGTTCTCTGCAGCGGGCTGAAGATGGCTAGGGTGGATAGGGCCACAAGCGAATCGTTGGTACTGAATTAACTTCCGTCGGCGTACATCACCAATTTGGCGGAGCATGTTCGGTCGTTCCCGATCCATGTAGGCCGCTGGAAACAGCGTCGGATCGTAAGGGATGGCGTCCAGCACGTCGATCCCATATTCGACATACACACGCTTGCCGAGCGGTGTCAGGGCCAAGGCCTTAATTCGATGGATATGCTCTGATATGACTCGATAACCATCATGAACCAGCAAGTCGCGCAGGTAGTGGTTCGACGCGCGTAGTGCGATCTTCACTCGCACTGACTCCCGGTGCTTTCGATCCTGCCAGTAAGCGAATAGATTGAACAACCGGGACTTTAGACACGTGATGGGGTCGATGACGGCGACCTGCACACCTTCGATATCCAGGACGGATAAATATTTGAAAATCTCTTTTTTGGGCGCGCCCCCGACGCTATCCATTTCCAGGATATCGACGATGACCTCTTTACCGTCAACCCAGTCAATGTACGCGGCGGCAATATTTATCGTGTTGTCGTCCATCTTCGCCTTGCGAAAAGGGACGCCCATCATCTGGGCGCAATAATCAATAGAGTTGGGCTTGCCGATAAAGTCCAAGTCATCGCTAGTGACGAATCCGACATCCTCGCCTGTCATTTCGTCGATGAGGTATTGCCGGGCCCAAAGCGTAAGCGATTGCCCGCCAACGATCACAAGGCCGTAATCGGTGACAGCTGATTGAATTGAGGGACGGTAGACGCGCTGAATTAGATCGAGCAGGAAAGCGAAGAGCTCTGAACGTTCAAGTAGGGCGAACGGAGCGTCTTCGTTTACCGTTTCGGGCATCAGTTGCTTAGCGCAGAGAATCGTTGTGGGCGAGCGATTGAAGCAGAGTTGCCACGAAGGGCGGCTTTGGCACGGGCAGCAGCCATTTCAAGCATCTGAGGGTCAGCTGCATAGACAGCATCAACCTGGCGGTCACGTGAGCTGCTTTTAAGGCTCATCATTTCCGCAAAGCTAAGGTCTTTTGAATGCTGGTGGCCGCTGATCATGGCAAAGTACCCATAAGGGTGGAGATATAGACTTGAATTTGAGGTTAGCACATTCAGTCTGCGCATTTACAGGTGAAGGGCTGTGATTGCAAGGCTTTAACCGACGAAATGCATTACCTTGCGACCATTTTGTGTGAAAAAAACAGTTGTTTTTCGCTCACTAGGTACCAACAGGAGGGCTGGCGTAGCCAGCCCTCCTGTTGGTACCTAGTGAGCCTTTAACGCATTAAAAGACGATCTTTAACAATCTAATCAGTTGTCAAGTGAAATGTCAACTGTGGTGTGGGTACTGTAGCGTTAGCTAAGCCTATCAGCTCCGGCATTGAGACGCGCTGACCTACATTGGTGATCCATAGTCGAAAAATAGCATGCACCGAAAATAGGTTGCCCGATAACCGTGAAGGTGAGGATCTCGCTGAGCAAGTAGCCCTACGATTTCTGAGGGCGGTCCGGGGGGCCTATCCACGATTCGAGCGTTAGATCAGCATTTCGCGGTCATTTCCTAAGCGTTTCCAGATCAATAGGGTGGTGAGTCGATAGTAATACTGGGTGGCGTCGGAGTGGTCTTTCAGGTGCTGAGTGAGAAACCAGCGCACATGCTTGAGCTGCCAGGTCCAGGGATTGTCTCGCTGCCATCGTTGTTGAATGGCCGCTTGCATGACTCGGGCTTGCCGTAGGTGTCGTTGCTGGGTGGCCTGCGAGCCATTCAGTACGCCGCTCAGGAACAGCGCCATATCGAAGGGTTTGGTCACGCTCGACCTCCAATGTAGGCCGAAACTACATCGATCCGGTTATGCCCGAGTTCAAGGCTGATCTGTTTCCGCGCCTGTTGATCAAGGTCACGGTCAAGGCGATAGCAGTGGCCACCATTGACCGGTGCGGCGTGGCCAGTGAGCTGTTCGTAACGCTCGCAGGCGTAGGCTGCTCGCAGTTCATGAAAGCCCTTCAGCCCGTGTTCATGTAGCGTGTCGCGGGCGGGGAGCACGGTCTGTTGCAGGAACGCGGCGTAGCTTTCGTCTCGGGCCAGCAAGTTGCGACTATGGGGCGGCGACGCATGACGAGCCAACTGCAGCGCCGCCTTCACCTCTTCATTAGCCACAACCCATCGCGGCGCTGATGCCCCTGAACGGCCGCCTTTGGTGCCGTCCTGGATGTTGATGCGGCCTAAGTGTTCGGCTTCGCGGTGCAAGCGTGGCAGGTCGGCCAGGATCGCTTCGCGCAGGCGCATGCCGGTTGTTCGGGCCAACAGGACAATCGCGGCCACCCGCTCGTGTTGCTGTTCGCCAAGCGCCTCGAGTACTCGCCGCACCTGTTGGTGGTCTTGGCCATCCGGCGCACGGGTGCGTACGCTCGAGCGCTGTTGTCCCAACGCCTGACTCGGGCTGGCGATCCTCACTTCCTGATCACCGCGCAGCGCCGCGAGGGCACGGTTGACGCTGCTCAGGCGGTTCTGCGCGGTCGCGATGCAGAGTTCACCTTGCTGGATCTGCTGGCGCAGGTAAGCAGCGTAGTCTTGCAGCGTCCGTCGATCGATCTGGCGCGCATCGTTGTAACCGGGACCGTCCTCTGACCGACACCAACGCACGAACGCTTGCCAGCGATCGCTATGAGCTTTGACCGTGGCAAAGTGGCCGCCGCCAAACAAATCCTTTAGCGCTTGTGGGCCGGCGTAGCTCAGCTGGCGGCCATAGCCAAAGTTGCGACCATCACGCCGTCCGACCAGGGCCATCGTCTTCACCGTTTTCGTTTGTTTGCAGAAAGAGCAGTAGGGCTTTCCAGTGGGGGCTGAGCCTGGCCAGCTGCTGCCAGTGTGTCGGGCGAATCAGGAGGGAGTTCCCGTGGTGTTGCAGCAGCGCCCCTTCCTCACGCAGTTGCTTTATCAGCAGAGTGATGTGGGCAGGTTCTAGGGGTGGTGTGGCGACAGCGGCGACAGTGGCGACAACCCGCGTCGTTTCTGGCCTGGCGCGTGGCGACAGGGTGGCGACTGAGGCGGCGACACACCGCGATTCTGGCTGCGGTTGATGTTGCGTCTGGTAGCGGCGCACCGCGTCATTGAGGCGAAACATGGCGAACCTCGAAAGTTTTTCCGTCGCGGCTGGTCAGCCAGCGATGAGTGATCAGCACGACCAATAAAGAGGCGGTATGGTCAGCGCTCTTACGGGCAAAACGAGGGCCGTTGCGATTGACGTCGCGAATGGTGAAGTGAGTCCAGCCTTTCTGTACCAGCCAGCGCAGCAGTCGATCCGCCTCTTCGCATCGGCTATTGACCGGCTCCTGTTCGGTCAGGCGCTGGATCTCGGCCAGGTAGTAATCCATCAGCGTGGAGGCGCGCTGTATGTGTGCTTCTTCCAACGCACTGGCCTCTTCCACCATGGCCAGCACACCTGCGATGCGCAGTACATTCGCCGCGGCCTTGCTCGCGACAGGCTGGACGCCGGCCAGCTCGCCGAACTCGCCAGACTGGCATTCGATGGTGTCGTGAATATCAATCCAGGCACGACGGGCACGGGGAGTCAGCTCCAGCGTGGCGGGATTGAGTGAGCCATCCTTGTGAAGCGACCAGGGCTTTTGCAGCAGGGCGGTGATCCGTTGTTGGTAGCGCTGGACTTTGGCATCGCGGGTCAGGTCGATTGCCTTGTAGAGTCGCTGGCCGGCCAGGCGCTCAGGCCAACTGATCAGGCAACGGCCGAGGATGCCTTGTCCATTGATCACCGGGTCTTTGAAAATCTGGTTGGCCAGGTAGGGCTGCAGCATCAGATGCAGGCTGAGGCGGCGATCATAGGCACGCAGGCTTTCTCCGGCCATGGAGCGAGCCCGGTCGATCGGGCTGCCATCCCACAGCATCGACAAGGTGGTGATTGCCTTGAGCAGATTCTCTTTGCTCATGGTGCTGCTACCCAAAAATTGGCCACCTTCATCATTGAACAAACCCATGCTGGGCAAGCCATGGCACAGGCTTTTGACCAGGGCCTCAATGGTGGGCTCGGCAATGATCAGTCTCGGTGGCACCGGCTCGGACAGCTCGCCGCCTTTCGCCTCGGAGGTTGTCTTTGAGGTTTTGGGTTTGGCCATGATGCTGGTAGCGGCGCGATAGGCTTTGAGCTTTTCCTCATACAGGCTCCACTGCTGTCGTTCCCAGTCGCGGGCTGCCTTCAGTGCCAGATGGTCCACCGCGCTTTTGCGATCACCCGAGGACGCCACTGTCAGTAGGTAGAGGGACAGCGGATAGCTTCGGCCATCGAGTTGGGCATTGGCATGGCCCTGGCTCACCAGGGCAGCGCTGGCCAGCACCGATTGCGCAGCCATGGCGCAGGGCACGCCGATCACCTCGGCCAGTCGTTCGACCGCCGGGCCCAACAATTCCCCGAGTGCTTCGACCGGGTAGGACAGTGGCGCCTGCTGGTATTCCAGCAAGGGTTGTGGGGGCTCGAACGCTTCGCACAGTTGCATCACAATTCTCCTGAGATTATCGACGTCGTCCTCACTCATCCCGCCACGGTTGTTGAGTGTTATCAGGGATCAAGGCCCCTGCGACCTGTGAGGTTTGTCCACTAACGCGGGACTGACGGCTCCTTACGACCGGGAGCTGGGGCATCTCATGATCTGGCCTCCTGAACACCGATAGCGGTGGGCGGGTGGAGGCTGCACTGGCTGACGAGACCAGCGCCGCGAGATCCTGAGTCGGGTGAAGGCAGTGATGCGATGACCGGGGCATGCCTGACTGTCAGTCAGGTGCAGTCCATTCCGTGGGCTGCGGCACCGTCATCGGCATCGCTGTGGTGAGTGAGCATTCGGTGGTTGTCACACCGATTGTCACGATGGGGAAAGCCGCAAAGACCCGTGCGAGCAGGGCTGCAGCAGTGGTAGGAGCGCCCGTCTCTTTAGGGGGCAAAGAGACGGGCAAAAACTTGGCGCAAGAAATGGCCAAGCGGATAAATTGCTGCAGAGCAGCCAGGTGGGGGCATGAGTTGCCGTGGTGGGCATTCTGGAAGAAGTGGGCATCCATCACATTGCTGTGACCGTGCGAGCCGCCGGACGCTAATCGCACTTGGGGAGAACCACCACGATGTGGCATAGCCTCAAAGGTTCTGGCTACCTGGGTGCTGTCGAGGACAGCGCTGGTACGGTTCTGGTTTAGCGCTCGTTCTGCTTGCGGTCAACCGGATTTTGGGGGCGAATCTTGCGCCAATCGGTAGCGCTGGAAGACCTTGGAGGCCGGTGGCTTTCCATGGCCGGGTGGTCGTTCGTCGGTTTTTAATGTGAGCCTGCGTCATTGCATGGACTTGACCACCCATTTGCATCGTCACTGACCAGTCAATTGCATTCGTGCTGATCAACCGTTTGCATTCGATTTGACCAGCACACGCCGTAGTGACGACCGGCGGAGAACGGCCAAAACTGCCAGTCACGAATTCGCGGATGTTTCCGAAGATGTTCACGCCACGGCTGCTGCCGAGAGTGCTGACGTGAACGCTATGACCGAAGGTCAAGAGCAGGCTACTTCCCAACAAGTGCCGCCTCTATGGGCAGGTTCTGGCGAAAAAACATAAAACGATGGCTTTTAGTTCAGTGAGTCGCCCGTTCCGCCTCCTTTCCTGCTCAGCGCCTACGGATGAGCGACATGTGCTGTCGCCCCCGCAAAGCAATCTTGCAGCACCGAAGATTGCACGTGGTCGCCATGCTCATGTCACTCCCTCTCACCTTTGTCTGTCCCGAATGCTTCTGGAAAACGACCGTCTTGCCTTGTTGTGATTCAAGACCGACCGTTTTGCCGCCTCCCACAAGCTGCCCGGCTTGCCATGACTTGCCGCTCGGATACCGGGAGGCGACCCACAAAGAGGTGCTCAAGGCGCGTCTGGAAGAATTTCTGGTCCTGAACAAGATAGAGCGCGACATACCTTGTCGCCCCACTGAAGACAATGACTGCAAATCAAGGAGCCTCTTATGAAAAACCTGCTTGCAGTGATCGGATTATTTGTCGTTCTGCAGAAAGGCTACGCGTTCTATCGCGAATACAGCGATCTCAAACGCGATGCCCAGAGCCGGCGTGCCCCCGGTTGAGCAGGCGCAGACAATTGCACATGTCGAGACTTTAGTTTTATGGAATACAGAAAGATGGCACTAAGCCATCCAATCTCGTAGCATCGATGCTAAGTTGGCGCCAAAATGGCGACCATCCATTGAATAGGCTTACAAGGTAGTTGCCATGTCTCAAGCGAAGGATACGCTGCTGCGGCTGTTCGCATTGCTGCGTCTGATACCCACGGAGCCGCAGCGCATCGCCACCTCGACGCTGCTGGAAAAACTCCGGGACAAGGGTTTTTCCGTGACGCTGCGCTCCGTTCAGCGCGATCTGAACCGATTGTCCATTCCCTTCTCGCTGCAGTGCGACGACAGTGAAACGCCCTTTCGTTGGAGTTTTACCCGCGACGCGCCGCTGAAACTGGAAGACATGGACACCCCGACAGCGCTGGCGCTCTACCTCTCCGAACGACATCTGACCACCCTGCTCCCGCAAGCGGTGCTGGACCAACTCGGCCCCCAATTCAGGCGCGCCCGAAACTTTCTGGGCGATCTGGGTAACAACGGCCTGGCGGATTGGGCAAAGCGGGTCCGAACGGTTCCCAACGGCAAAACCTTGCTGCCTGCCAGCATTGCACCCCAGGTCTGGAGTGAGGTTTCAACCGGCTTGCTGGAGCGCCGGAAACTGGAAGTGACGTATCAGAGCCGCAGCAAAAGCGAACTCAAGCGGTTCCGTCTGCACCCCGCCGGACTGGTGTCGCGACACGCCATCAGCTACTTGGTGGCGTCGGTGGACGGCTACGACGATCTTCGTCAGTTCGCCCTGCATCGCATTCGCGAGGTCAGGGTGCTGGATGAAGTAGCGGAGTTGCACGCCACGTTCGACGTCGACGACTACATCGACACAGGGATTTTCAACCATCGACAAGCCGATGCGCAGGTCGAACTGGTCGCCGACGTTCACCCGCAGATTGCCGCCCTGCTCAGTGAGACACCGCTGAGCAGTGTGCAGAACCTCAGCGACCTCCCCGACCAGAACTGGAAACGGTTGCACGCTCAAGTGTCGCTGGACCGGGACACGCTTTGGTGGATTTTTGGGCTCAACGACAACATTCGGGTCCATGCGCCACAGGTCTGGGTCGATGAGATCCGCCAGAAGCTGAACAACTTGCGAACCCTCTATTGCGACGCCGCCTCAACAAGCACCTGATGCCCAACAGCGCGCCGATCAACCCTCTGTATCTAGATGATGCCAAGGAAGCTCCATGGACAACCAACGTAAAAAGGCATTGAACAGCTCAGTCAGCCTCTGCCCGATCTGGCCCACCCAGGCGTCGGAAAAGATTGGCCACATGCTGGGCGAAATCAATCACGCGAACGCCATCATCGACAAGATTGCCGGAACCGCGCAAAACAGCGCGATCAAAGGTGGGTTCGCCGCAGAGACATGGCACGCCGAATCATTCAACCTGGACGCGATCCTCAAGGACAAGGAAGTCCGCGCCTTCACTGACAACTTCACCAACACCCCGCTAGCGAAGAATCACACCACCCACGATATCGTGGTCATGAAGGGCGACGAGCAACTGCTCGGTGCGCAATTGAAATATTTCAAGAATGGCGATGCCACGCAGAAGGCATTCAGATCCACCAAAGACGGCATTCATCAGTATCAGGACAGTGATGCATTCATCGGGCCTGCAGACCAGATCGAACAGATCAAGGAAGCGGCCAAACGAGACATGCTGAAAAACCAGCAAACGCGGCCGGAAGTGGCCAATGCCGCCGAAAAGGTTCGCGAGAAGACGACGGACAACCTCGATGTCGAGGGCGTTCAGTCAACGCCTCTGGGCAAACGGGACGCCGAGCATCTGGGCAGCGGCACCGAGGCAGGCAAGCAATTGCATGAAAAGATGCAGAACGGTTACCTGAACAAGGCCACCGTTCAACAAAGCCTTCACGCGGCAGGTTCGGCAGCAGTCATCACTACGGTGATCGCGGGCAGTATCAATACTTTCCAGTCGATCAAACAAGTCCGCGACGGCGAAATCACGGTGGAGCAAGCGACTTTCCAGATTCTCCAAAACACCGCCATCGCCGCCGGTGACAGCGCGCTGAAGGCAGGCATCGCGACTGCGACGGTCAGCATCACAGCACGCAACTTGCCGGTCCTGTTCGCGGGCTCGGCGTTCAAGCGCACCTTCGCCAACAATGGTGTGGCTGCTGCTGCGGTATGTGCCGTGGACGTGGTGCAAAACGTGGTGTTGTTTGCCGCGGGCAAGATCACAAGCGAAGAGCTGGAAACCCGAACGGGCCACAATCTACTGCAGACTGGTGCAGCTGTCGTCGGCAGCTCGGTGGGCGCTGCGGTGGGCGCTCTCGGTGGACCGATCGGTGCGTTGGTGGGCGGCATTATCGGCGGCCTGATCACCACGATGGCCATGAGCATCGCTATCGACAACCACATCGAGAAAAGTTTCCGGTTGACACTGACCGCCACCGAACACGTGGTGGGTAACGCCATGCTCATGCATGACTCGCTGGAATACCTGCAGATGTCGCAGTCGTTCTATGCCGAATTTCACAAGGGCCTGTACTTGTCCGAGCGCCATTTTGCTGGCCAGGTCAAGACCATGGCCGCCCAAAGCACACAGTTGAAGAACCTGATCGATAATCTTTAAGGCGTATTTTCAATGAGCGAAACGGTCGAAGCAGCACCCCAGGAAATCTTCAATCAACCGCTGGACGCCTCGGAGCAGGAAGCGGTTGAGGCACTTGTTGCCCAGCACCAGAACAACGCAGCGCTGACCCAGCAACTGGCAGTGGATGCTTCACGGCTGGTCACGTGCAGCGAGGAACGCCTGAAACAACAAGCCGAGAGCGGATTCTTCAAGCGGTTTGCCGGTGCATTCAGCGGCAAGAATCGCCAGAACCAGTTGCAGAACCAGGTTGACGCGCTGCACATGCAGAAATTCGCCTGGCACTACCTCAAGCAACTGCAGCAGCAGAACCTGATCAACGCCCAGAGTATTGCGGTGATCCGCAACAACCTGGGCACGATGAACGAATACATCATCGAAACCCGGAATTTCGTCCTGGTGGCGGTCGACAAGATCAATCGCCGCCTGATCCGGGTTGAAAACAATACTAACTTTCATCAATGGTCGTTGAACATCGAAGCGAACAAACGTCGCTTCAAATCGATGCCCAAGGGGCTGCTGGTGCTCAACCTGGCGTATGACTTCATGCGCAGCCACCCCGGCGTCATGCTGACCACGCAAGACATCAACCACCTGATCGTCACGCTGGAAAAGCTGGACGTGGACTGTGACGAAGAAGTCGAGCTGTTGAGTTTCATCATCGACCTGATCGATCAGATCGAAACCACCAGCATCGAACGCTACCGCTCGGTCATCGAGCTATCGTTCGAAGAGCATGTCGCCGATTCGTACTTCGTCCAGAAAAACATCTCGGGTTTGGCGTTCAACTCGCTGTATTACCTCTCCGACGAGTACGACCGCATCATCGACATGATCTCGGACGGTGATGTCTGTGACAGCGACGAGAAACGCGAAAAAATCATTTCCAAGTTCTTTGGCAAAGAATTTTCCGGTCTTTATACCCAGTACCGGATGCGCGACCTGATCGAGGAAATCATCGGCGGTAGCCTGCTGATCCTGGAGATTTACAAGGATCAGCACGGCCTGAACGCTCTGACGGATGAGGCCGTCGAAGAGGCCCATGCAGAACCCGTCGCGCTAACCTCATCGTTGCCGGACATCCACACCCATACCTTCTTCGACGCCACTGATGACCTGACCGCCCGACACAATTACCTGTTGCTGTTCGCCCTGTGCATCGATAACTCGGCGTCATTGAACCGACAGGGCCGTGAGTTTCTGGAATTGCTGGCACACAAGGCCGGTTGCCCCCAGGTGCCGGGCGAAATCGGAGCGCTGGCGGACAACCCCCGCAAGGCTCAGGACTACTTGCCGATCCTTCAGGATCTGCTCAAAGGCGACGACAAGACCTACACCTGGCTGCTCGATGCGTTCTACCTGCTGACGCTGTGCCAGAAACAGATCGAAGGTCCTCATGTACTGCGTATCCTGAACGCGCTCAAGCCCGCACAGTTCAAGGAAAACTTCGCCCGTGCGCTGGTGATCATCACCGAACAGGATGAAGAGAACCTGCTTGCGGCTGCCGAGAAGTTGCAGCAGCAGACCAACGGCTGGAAAAACATCGTTCGCTACCGCGAGCTGCGTTTTGAGCAGACCTTCACCGAGGCTCGCGCCAGACTGCGCACGGTCGGTCATGAGGCCAGCAGTCTTTCGTACGATCTGACGAAAGCGACCCTGAAAGCCTCTGATTATTCGTTCTTCATGGAAGCATGGGACGACTCGTTCCTGAGCAAGGTCAGCAGCAAAGTGGAGGGAACGGCTTACACTCTTGGCCGTGGTTCCTGCCTGTCCTCGCTGAACGAGATGCGCAAGAAAATCAGCGATTTCATCTCCGGACATTCCAGCCTGCTGAATCAGGGTAATCGCGTGCTGGCGCGCTGGGGACTGCCAACGATCACGTTCAAGGACGAATCGGGGTATGCCAATTTCGAATTGGACAATTCCGTCACGAACGAGGATTGGTACGACCAGTTCAATCACTTCGAATGCCAGCTGGACAATACGCTCACTTCCTTTTCCGAAGCCTGCACCGATGTTGCCGAACAGCTCGATCTGTTTACGGAAGGTCAATTCGACGAGTCGGTGGTCGAACGCAAAGCAAAACAGCGCGCCGAACGGCTCGACCAGCACCAGCAGGAGAAACTGGCCAAACAGTCGGTCATCATCGAAAGGGACGGCCGTGATCACCTGTTCAGCATCGAGTGGAGCCAGGTAGAGCACCCGCCCTGCGACCCCGAGAAGATTCAGTACATCAAGACCGATGGCACCACCTGGCTGATCGTCGACAACGACAATCGGTTCTATCGCAGCCTCGACCGTGAGCACTGGCACACCGTGCGCCTCAGCGCCTCCGAAGACTCGCCGTACATCAGCAAACTGGATTTTGTGGGCGGCATGTGGATCGCCGTGGCGGGCTACAGCGACGGCTTCTATTACTCCCGCGATGCTCAGAACTGGAAACAGAGCCACTTCCCGGACGTGGCGGGCTACGAATTCACCCGCACCGAAGAAATCGTCTATTTCAACGGCCTGTGGCTCTGGCACTTCAAGGAGCGCAAGGAGTACTCCTACATTGAAAAAGGCCTTATCTTCGATTCGACCAAGACCAACAGCTACGACAAGATAGCCGTCTTCTGCACTGCGAACCTCGACAATCAGTGGCAGCGTTGGGAGGACACACCGAGCCTTTCGGAAGGTGTCGTGGTGGAGAGCCTCCAGCCATTGCCGGACGGAAACACCCTGCTCGCGTTCTGTAAGTACGACTGGTTCTATACGACGTCGAAAAAGAAGAACAACGTAGCCTCCTTCGTCAGCTACTACACTGCCGGAAAAGGCTGGCGAACCTGCACCTGGGCCAGTGAAGACGACCACTACGATGCGCCGCTCATCACGCGTATGGGCCAGACGCTGATGTGCTTCTACTCGGACCGCGTGATGACGTCCGACAAAAATGGCTACGAGTGGAAGCTTCAGTCCAAGGACATCCGCATCAATGCCTACGCCCATCTGCGGGATGTGAGCCTGTTTACGACGCGCTGGGGCCGGGAAGCGCTCTACGTGAGCCAGACAGGAGAAACCTTTGCGGAACTGGTACTCGAAGAAGGCGATTGGAAGCACTTCGCGGCCAACGAGCAGGGCACCTTGAGCGTCTACTCGCCGAACAAACACGAAACCTTCCTGCGAAGCGGCAACTACATCTGCCAGCCGAAAGCGTAGCGCGGATCGGGGGGGGCATCGCCGATGCTCCCCTCTGCCGTCAACGCGCGATTTGCGCCCCATACCCCGCCATCAACTCGACGATCCAGTCGATGAACACCCGCAACTTGAAACTGATGTGACGATTGGGCGCGTAGGCCACGAACAGCGCGAATGCAAATGACTGGTCAAGTAGATGCAATTGCGCAGAGCCCATGCGAGTGGGAATGCGGAGCCTTCCCGCTCGCGTGGGCTTAACCGAGAAAGCCCCAAGAGAGAGGCTTGCAGCGGCGACAGTCGCCACTCCTGTCGCCATGCTGCAGACCAGGTATTACGCGGGTTGTCGCCGGTGTCGCCGCTGTCGCCAAATCAACCATCACTCAATCTGGGGAGTCATTCTCGGTTACCGGCGGCGTCCGGTGAGCGCTCACCGTATCGGCACGACGTTATGGTCCCTGGTTTGATTGATCGCAGATGCCGACAGGTTGCCAGTGGCCGCTTTCTGAATGTGCTCACTCCACCAAGCCATCATCGGACGCCGGCGTTCGATGTAGTCCGCTCGGTTGTAGGCACTTCGGACTTCGTCCTTGTCGACATGCGCCAGCGCGACTTCGATCAGCTCCGGATCCCACCCATGCTCGTTCAGGATGGTGCTGGCCATGGAGCGCATACCATGGCTGACCAAGCGGTCCTGGAAGCCCATGCGTTTCAACGCCATGTTGGCGGTCTGGCTATTGGCGTGGGTGCGCGGATTTCTATCTGCCGGGAACACGTATTCCCTGTGACCACTGTGGGGCTTGAGCGCCTCCAGTAACGCGAGTGCCTGTTCGGTCAGTGGGATGGTATGCGGACGACGCTTTTTCATGCGCTCCGGCGGGATGGTCCAGATGCGTTTGTCGAAGTCGATATCTGCCCATCGAGTGGTAGCCGCTTCGGCAGGACGGGTCATGGTGTGCAGTTGCCATTCGATCAGGCAGCGGGTGATCCGCTTGATGCTGGCGTTCGCGATTTCGATCATGAGCTCGGAAAGCTCATCGGGTCGTAGCGCGGCCATGTTCTCTTTCTTGGGCTTCTTGAATACCGCTCGAATACCACTGAGGGGGTTAGAGAAAATCAGCCCGGAGTTTACTCCGTAGGTCATGATCTCGTTGAGCCGTTGGCTCAGTCGCTTCACTGTCTCGAGACTGCCTTTGGCTTCGATGGGACGAAGGAGCTTGATGACCATCGGGGCGCTGATCTGCGAGAGAGGCGTTGTTTTCAAGTCTGGAAAAACATGCAGCGTTAGCGAGCGCCAAATGTCTTCGGCATATGCTGGCGTCACGGAGTCCTTCTTTAGCTCGAACCAGGCGGTGGCCACCTTCTCGAAGGTGTGCTCGGTCTCAGCGAGTTTGGCTTGCCTTACCTCATCGCGTTGAGCTTTGGGATCAATGCCCAGAGCGAGCAACTCACGCGCTTCTGCGGCTTTCTTCCGGGCGTTGGCTAACGAGAGGTCGGGGTATGGACCGAGTGCCATATTGATACGGCTTCTGGTCAACGGTTCGCGGTAATTGAAATTCCACATCATCGAGCCG
The DNA here is from genome assembly GCF_052976945.1 of Pseudomonas sp. GG8. Classification (NCBI taxonomy): domain Bacteria; kingdom Pseudomonadati; phylum Pseudomonadota; class Gammaproteobacteria; order Pseudomonadales; family Pseudomonadaceae; genus Pseudomonas; species Pseudomonas sp. GG8. The sequence goes on along the minus strand of NZ_JBRIIP010000001.1, from coordinate 4,288,059 downwards.
CTGGCGCGTACTCGAAGCTGTAGGCCGTCGCCGTCGCTAAGGACGAAGTCTTTACCAGTTGCCTTGACCGCCTTGAGCTGGCGATCGGAGAGACGGGTTGCTTGAGTAGGCATGGGAGCTACCTCGGGCACCGTTTTGGTATCCTAAAAATAGCACCGGGTAGCCCGGGATACCACCTGGGATACCAAACTGTCTGGAACTCCAAAAACCTCGTTGGCCCCCAGAAGCGCTTAAATCCTTGATTTTGCTGGATTACAGGCACAAAAAAAGACGTCCGTGGACGTCTTTAGATGTTGAAGTGGTGGAGCCGGGGGGATTTGAACCCCCGTCCGCCAGTACTCCGCTTTCGGGACTACATGCTTAGCCGTGTCTATTAAGTTAACCCTCAGCGGCCCGACGGGCAGGGTGCATTGGGCGAGCTGTGTAATTTTTAGCCGATTCGTCCACAACATACTGCACGGCGATTCTGTTCTATATGACAATCACTTCGGGTTTACAGACATCCCCTAGTGATTGCTGGCGCCGAAGCGACCAGGAGGGAAGGGCTAAGGCTGCTTACGCAGCGAGAGCGTATTCCCCGTAGGTTTCGTCATTGGCAACTATAAGAAGTTGCAACAGTGGATTTACGAGTTCTGTTACCAACTCGGCATGCCCCTAGAGTTTCGCGACCGGCGTCGAATCCTAATCGGCCCCAATTACAACTGCTCTAGCAGTCAAGTGGTGAGTCTACCTCAATGCAGGGAGGACGTCGACTTTCTGTCAGGCGACGGGGTGAAACAGGCCAGCCCCAGGGCTGGCCTTGGCAATGCTTTTACCTGTCCTCACCCTTGTCGGCCTCTTCCAAGGCCTTTTCGGTCAGCTCGATGCATTTTTTATTGTCGCCAGCTGCTTTTGCGGCCATGGCTTCCTTTTGCGCTTCCTTGAGGTTCATCAGGGTGTCGTCGCCCATGTCGGTTGCGCCGGTGGTCAGGTCATCTTTGATCTGCTGCAGATTGGCGTCGCACAGATCATCAGCGGCAAATACCGGGGAAGCCAACAGGGCGGCGGTGAGGAACAATCCAGTGAGTGCAGTGCGCTTCATGTGTGTCTCCTTAGCCTGTGGACTCGGGGATGGACGGTCTATGAGTCCGATGGCCCGAGCGCTGTGGTAAGCCCGGTTCACTTCTGGGGAGGGCCTGAATAGATTGACTCTTACCTGGCGCAGGGGTTCTATTTTTTCTTGAACTGCCTGTGAAAAAGCCGTTCTTGCGACGTCCGGCGCTCTGACGGGGGCGTGTGGGCCCCGTCAGGGAGGTCCTACGCAGACTTGGCTTGAGTCACTCGGTCCACCAGATAAACCAGGCCGTGGTAATCGATACCGCCGTGTTGCGACAGGCCGATTTCACAGGTCCGGCTGGTGGAAATACCTTCGTTGCAGTACTGCACCGCGTCTTTCAAGGTGCGCAATGAATGCGCGTTCAGTTCTGGCGTAGTGAAGCCCTTGTCACCGGCAAAGCCGCAGCAATGGATGCCTTCGGGTATCACCACATTCTGGCTGCACAGGCGCGCCAGCTCAATCAAGGCCTGGCTCTCGCCCAAGTGTTGGGTGCTGCAGGTGACGTGCACCGCGATGGCTTCCTGCTGGGGGGTGAAGTGCAGCTTGTCCAACAGGTGAGTGCGGATGAAGCGCACCGGGTCGTACAGGTCCAGGCGCGTGTCTTTCAGGTCCTGAACCAGGCGCAGGGTGCATGGGCTGGTGTCGCAATAGATCGGGTCGAGACCGCCGCGACTGGCCTTGATCAAGGCTGCGAGCAGTTCCTGGCGTTTGTCCTCGGCTTGCTCGTTGTAGCCTTTTGAGGCAAAGGGTTGCCCGCAGCACAGGCTGTCCTGATTGTCGGGGAATACCACCTGATACCCGGCCTTCTCTAGCAGCCCACGGGTTTTGTCCAGCAGCGACATCTGTTCGCGGTCACTCGCAGCGGGGCCCATGACGCGTGATACGCAGGCCGCCAGGTACACCACACGTGGACGCTGATCATTGATCGGTGGGCTGAAACGAATGGCCCGTTCCGGCTGCGGCATGGCGGCGGTCCATTGCGGCACGCGACCTGACGACGCCTTACTCAGCGCTGCGGATATTTTCGCCAGGCGTGGAGCGCCCAAGAGCATCCGCGCACCGTTGGCCACGTGCAGCGTGAAGCGCGCACCTTGCAGGGCGGTCTTGAAATTATGGGCCAGCCAATCCGCAGTTTTGCCATGGGTCGCTTCGCGGCTGCGCAGCTTCTTCACCAACTCGCCGGTATTGATCCCGACCGGGCAACGTTGCGCACACAGCCCTGTCGCGGCACAGGTGTCGATGCCCTGATAGTGGTAGTCGCGCTCCAGATCAGTGGTGTCGATGCCCGCGCGTTTTTTCGCCTGGATATCGCGCCAGATCACGATGCGTTGTCGTGGGCTTAGCGTCAGCCCTTTGGACGGACACACCGGCTCGCAAAAACCGCACTCGATGCATTTGTCGACGATTTCGTCGGCGGCGGGCAGTGGCTTGAGGTGTTTCAAATGGATCTGCGGATCGGTGCTGAGCACCACGTCCGGGTTGAGGATGCCGTTAGGATCAAGCAGCCGTTTGAGCTGCCACATCAGTTGATAGGCATCGCTGCCCCATTCCAGCTCGACAAAGGGCGCCATGTTGCGTCCGGTGCCGTGCTCGGCTTTCAATGAGCCGCCGAACTCTACGGCCACCAGTTGCGTGACGTCGTCCATGAACGCTTGATAACGGGCGACTTGCGAAGGGCTGTCGAACCCCTGAGTGAACACGAAGTGCAGGTTGCCTTCCAGCGCGTGGCCGAACAGGATCGCTTCGTCGTAGTGATGCTTGTCGAACAGCGCGATCAGTCGACGCACGCCAATCGCCAGTTGTTCGACCGGGAACGTAACGTCCTCGATGATCACTGTGGTACCGGTTTTACGCACGGCGCCAACGGCGGGGAAGGTGTCTTTGCGAATCGCCCAGAGACGGGCGTTTTCCACCGGGTCTTCGGTAAAGTCGACCTGCTTTTCCACCGGGAATGATGCCAGCGAGGCCATAATCTGCGCGAGCTGCTCATGCAGTAATGCCTGGGAGGCGGCGCGGGATTCGATCAGCAGTGCGCAAGCGTTTTCCGACAATTCACGGACGAAGGCAGGCATGCCTGGTTTGTCTTGCACCGACCGCATGCTGCGTCGGTCCAGCAGTTCGACTGCGGCAACCGGTTGGCTTTTCAGGACGGTGACGGCGGTGCAGCAGGTTTCCACATCGGGGAACACGATCAGCGCCGATGCTTTGTACGGGTGGTCGATGACGGTGTCGTAAGTGACCGCGCTGATAAAACCGAGGGTGCCTTCGGAGCCGACCAGCAAGTGGCTGAGGATATCCAGTGGCTCATCGAAATCCACCAGGGCATTGAGTGACAGGCCGGTGGTGTTTTTCAGGCGGTATTTGTGGCGAATCTTTGCGGCCAGTGTGCTGTTGGCACGTGTCTCGCGGCCGAGTCGGGCCAGTTGTTCCAGCAGGTCGGCGTGGCTCTCGCGAAACGCGGCGACGCTGGCGGAATCTTCGGTGTCCAGGCGGCTGCCATCAGCCAATACCAGGCGAATCCCGGCAAGGGTGTGATAGGTGTTCTGCGCGGTGCCGCAGCACATGCCGCTGGAATTGTTGGCGACGATGCCGCCGATTTTGCAGGCGTTGATTGACGCCGGGTCCGGCCCGATCTTGCGCCCGAACGGTGCCAGCCAAGCGTTGGCCTGGGCGCCAATGACCCCGGGTTGCAGGCGGATCTGCGTGCCCTGACCGCGAATCTCTCTGCCGTTCCAATTGTCGCCGAGTACGATCAGCACTGAATCGCTGATGGCCTGGCCGGACAAGCTGGTGCCTGCAGCCCGAAACGTCACCGGCACGTTTTCAGCTTGAGCCAGCTTGAGCAGCGCGACCACTTCGTCTTCGGACTCGACGCGGATCACCAGTTTCGGGATCAGCCGGTAGAAGCTGGCATCAGTGCCGAAGGCCAGGGTTGAAAGCGGGTCGTCGAAGCGTCTGTTCTTGGGAATCAGGCGCTCGGCTTCGCGCAGGAATACAGCGGGCAGGCTCATGCATCCTCCAGAATCAGTACCACCAGATCTTTCGGGCCGTGAGCGCCGTAGGCCAGGATCTGTTCAATGTCTGCGGTTTTTGATGGGCCGGACACCAGCAGTGCGTTGGTCGGCATGCCGGCTGCCCAGTTCTGTTGTTGCTGGACCTGATAAAAGTTGTCGTAGATTTCGCTGGCCTTGAGCAGGGCGAAATGCACGGGCGGCACCAGACTCATCAGGCGCGGTTCTTCGCGGGTCGGCCATAGAATCAGGCTGCCCGTGGCGGCAATGGCGCCCAAGGTGGTGGTGAAGCTGGCGGGCGTGTCGTCGAACAGCTCGGTTTTCCACGTCTCTACCGCACGGTCATAGGCCTTCAGCGGCGGTAGCTCGGGGTGCACAGTCCAATGCTCGGTGACGCGTCGACCGTGGGGCGTGCCAGGCGCGATCAACAGGCTCGGCAATTGGCGATCATGCACCAATTGTCCGAGCAGCTCCGGCCAGCCCTGTTCAGTGCTGAGATGGATTTCGGTGTGCACAGCTTCCATCAGTTTGCGCAACTGCGCGAGCCGTTGTTCGGGGGCGTAACTCCACGGGGTGGTCACCAGGTCTTCGTCGAAGTTGTCGGCAATCGGCGTGGCACCGGTCAGGCTGTGGCGCAGCTTGTTGAGGATGTTTTGTTTGGCGCTCATCGCTTGGCTCCCGGTTGCTTCTCTATCGACTGCTTGGCCAAATGTTCACGGGCCAGCTCATGCAGCGAGCGAGCTGCCGGTTTCGGTGCGCTGTGATTCTGCGTCCACGGGCCGATGTTGCTTGGGGTCAAATTGCGTAGGCGGGTAGCGAAAAAACCGAACAAACGGTAAAGCGCTGGCGAGCTATTGAGGCGCGACCAGGCATTCCAGATAAAGCGTTCTGTGCGTGAGTATTTGCTGCCCTGGCCGCGCATGACTTTATTCGGCGCGTCCGGCGATTTGACGTTTTCTTCGCGCAGGCGACGCAATAGGGCCGGGATCGGAATCTTCACCGGGCAGACTTCGCCGCAGGCGCCGCACAACGACGAAGCGCTGGGGTGGTCCGGGACTTTGTTCAGGCCGACCATGTGCGGGGTGATGATTTTACCGATAGGGCCTGGGTACACCTCGCCATAGGCATGACCGCCGATGCGGGTATAGACCGGGCAGTGGTTCATGCAGGCGCCACAGCGGATGCAGTTCAGGGTCTGACGCAGTTCACTGTCGGCGAACGCTTGGCTGCGACCGTTATCGAGCAGTACCAGATGCACTTCTTGCGGGCCATCCAGTTCATCGGCTTTGCGTGGACCGGAGATCATGTTGACGTACGTGGTGATGGGTATGCCCAGCGCCGAGCGGGTCAACAGCGACAGCAGTGGGACGGTGTCGCGTAGGTTCTCGACGACTTTTTCGATGCCGGTCACGGCGATATGCACCGGCGGAACCGTGGTGCACATGCGGCCGTTGCCTTCGTTTTCGACCAGCAACAGGGTGCCGGTTTCAGCCACGGCGAAGTTGACACCGGAGACGCCGATGTCGGCTTCGAAGAATTTTTGGCGCAGCACTTTGCGACCGATCTGGATCAGTTTGTCGACGTCTTTGGTGTAGTCCACGCCCAGTTTGTCGTGGAACAAGGTGCCCACCTGGACGGCGTTTTTGTGAATCGCCGGCATGATGATGTGCGACGGTTTCTCGTGGTCGAGCTGGACGATGTATTCGCCCATGTCCGATTCCAGGCATTCAACGCTGCGGGCGGCGAGGAAATCATTCATTTCCATTTCTTCGCTGACCATCGACTTGCCCTTGATCACTTGCCGGGCTTCATGAGCCTCGACGATCGAGAGGACAATGTCATTGGCTTCTTCTACCGTTTCCGCCCAATGCACCTTCACGCCATTACGGGTCAGGTTTCGTTCCAGCTGCTCAAGCAAATCGGGCAGCTTGGACAGGGCGCGCGCACGAATCGCATTGCCCAGGGTGCGCAGACGTTCACGCTCGTCAGCATCGCTGAACGCGGCCGCGCGCTTGGTCATCAGCGAGTCCATGGCGGTGCGGAAGTTGTTGCGCAGTTGGCTGTCGCCCAAGGCTTTGTGGGCTCGGGCACGGAAATCTTCGTGTACCTCAACGGTGGGGATCAGTGTTTGCGTGCTCATTGTCCACCTCCGGTGCGTTGCCACAGGAAAGTGGCCACGTGTTGGCCGCGTAGCGATTCCCGTTGTTTCTCCAGCGAGCCGTTGATGTTCATCAAGCAGCCGCAGTCGGCGGTCAGCACTTGATGCGCGCCCGACTCTTTTAACGCACGTGTCTTGTCCGCGACCATGGCCCCGGAAATATCCGGCATGCGCACGCTGAACGTCCCGCCAAAACCACAGCATTCACTTTCGTGACTGTGGTCTACCCGCTCGACGTTGACCATTTGCGACAACAGTTCCCGGACGTGCAAATGGGTATTCATTTCGCGGCGTGCCGAGCAGGACGTATGCAGTGCAACCTTGATCGGTGCGCCACTGTCCTTGAGCTTCACTTTGCACACGAACAGCAGAAACTCCGCCAGTTCATAGGTGCGGGCGGCGAGAGCACGGACCTGCTTTAAGGTTTCCGGCTCGTCCTTGAACAAGTCGGGGTAGTGCTCGCGCAGCATGCCGGCGCATGAGCCGGACGGTACGACCACAGGGTAATCACCAGAGAACAATGCCAGTTGCGCCCGCGCGACTTCACGCGCCTGATCGGTGTAACCGGAGGTGTAGGCCGGTTGCCCGCAGCAGCTTTGCCCTTGGGGGAACTCAACCCGAATGCCTTCGCGTTCGAGCAGATGAATCGCGTCCATGCCGGCTTCTGGATAAAACAGGTCGACCACGCAGGTACCGAACAGGTAGACCCGCTCAGGTTTCGCATCAGGGTAGTGCCGTGGTTCCGCCTGTGGCGGTGCGACGCGGGTCGCATTAGGTACGGCATTGTAATAGAGCTCACTCATCAGGCGTTTCTCCGGGTGGTCCCGGTTATCCGTCCAGCGCCGCGGTCGAAAGATGCATCATTGACGCTTTCAGCCGCTTTGCAGACCCGGTCATGAATGGTTGACGCCGGGGATTAGCCCGGCGCCAGGTCGTTGCGGGTGTGGATGCTGTTAGTGAACCAGCATGCCGGTGAACCAATAAGCCTGAGCCAGGGTGATGCAGCCGACGATGGTGGCAAAGAACAGACTGTGTTTGAGGGTGAAGCGGAACAGGTCGGATTCTTTACCCACCAGGCCGGTGGCGGCGCAGGCAACAGCAATTGACTGCGGTGAAATCATTTTGCCGGTCACGCCGCCGGTGGAGTTTGCGGCCACCATCAGCACATCGCTAACGCCGACCTGGTGTGCGGTCGTTGCTTGCAATGAGCCAAACAGCGCGTTGGAGGAGGTATCGGAACCTGTCAAGAACACGCCCAGCCAGCCAAGGAATGGCGAGAAGAACGGGAATGCAGCGCCCGTGGATGCCAGAACCAGTGCCAGAGTGGTGGACATGCCGGAGAAGTTCATCACGAAGGCGAACGCCAACACCATGCCAATGGACACGACGGCCCAGCGCAGTTCAAACAGGGTTTCTTTGAAAGTGGTCAGACCGGTTTTGACCCCGATTCGCAACACCAGCATCGACAGCAATGCGGAGATCAGAATCGCGGAGCCGGAGGCTGCGATCAGGTCTAACTTGAACACGGCTGGCATGGCAGTCTGGTTGGCGACGATCGGCGCTACCTTGAACACCAGTTGGTCCAGATGCGGGATGGCAAAGTTCATGGTCCATGCCTGCATCGCACCACCCGCGGCGAACATGGCCTTGAACGGCTTAAGCGTCCAGATGGTGACGATGACGGTCAGAATCAGGAAGGGTGACCACGCTTTGAAAATCTGGCCCACGGTGTATTCAGACTTGACCGACGTGCGTGGCAGACCGAAGCCGCCAGCGCTGGCGACTACTGGGCCGGTTGGGGTAGCACCGGCCATTTGCGCGCCAGCGGTACGTTTAGGCTGCCAGACTTTGAGGAACAGGGTCAGGGCAATCAGGCTGAGCAGCGCTGAGGTGATGTCCGGCAGTTCCGGGCCGATGAAGTTCGAGGTAAGGAACTGGCTGGCGGCGAAGGTAAAACCTGCGACCAGAGCGGCTGGCCAGGTTTCCTTGACGCCACGCATGCCGTCCATCATGAACACCAGCCAGAATGGTACGAACAGCGACAGCAACGGCAGTTGACGGCCGGCCATGGCGCCGATCTTGAATGCGTCGATACCCGAAACCTGGCCCGCCACGATAATCGGAATACCCAATGCGCCGAAAGCGACCGGGGCCGTGTTGGCAATCAGGCACAACCCTGCGGCATAGATCGGGTTGAAGCCCAGGCCCACCAGCAACGCTGCAGTAATCGCCACTGGCGCACCGAAACCTGCTGCACCCTCAAGGAATGCGCCAAAGCAGAAGGCGATCAGCAGCACTTGCAGGCGCGGGTCGTCGGTGATGGTCAGGACCGAGCTGCGGATAATCTCGAACTGACCGCTTTTAACCGTCAGTTTGTAGAGGAATACCGCTGCGATGATGATCCAGGCAATCGGCCAGACGCCATAGGCAAACCCGTATCCGGCGGCTGCAACGGCCATATCAGCAGGCATTTTGAAGGCGAAGATCGCGATCAGTACCGATAACAGCAGCGTAATGCTGCCTGCAACATGGCCCTTTAGCCGGAACACGGCCAAGGCCATGAAGAAAAACACGATGGGGATGACTGCGGCGATGGCGGAAAAGCCAAGGCTGCCGAGTGGGGTATAGAACTGTTGCCAGGTTTGCATATGGGGTGGCCCCTAATTGTTGTTGGTCAGGCCCGGTGTTCCGTATCGCAAGATCGCAGCTCGTTACCGACGGTAAACACGCTAGATCGCGGTCGTCGAATCGAAGCTGACGAACAAGTCGCACAGCTCACCAGCTCAAGCCTTTCGCTATGACGAGAGGTCTTGCGGCGTCGTGGATGGTGGCCACTGAATGCCGGCATTGTAAATTGGTAATACCAATTTACAATGTCTGGACGCTAGGTTAAAAGCCTAGCTATTGATGTGTCAATTTGCCCTTCTAATACTTTCGTCGATTTGCGAAAAAATTAGCATTGATGTGGCATTTTCAGCTGAACCTGAAGGGTGTCGGCGCGGTGGCAATCGGCGAGAATAGGCGGTCCCGACAGATGATCGGGGAGGTGGAGTGAGTTATGGGGTTTGATCAGGTGCGTCAGCGCCGTTTGTCTGACGATATTGTTGAGCAACTGGAAGGGATGATTCTCGAAGGCACATTGAGGTCTGGAGAGCGCTTGCCTGCCGAGCGTGCGTTGGCAGAACAGTTTGGTGTATCGCGCCCATCCTTGCGTGAAGCGATTCAGAAACTTACAGCCAAAGGTTTGCTGATCAGCCGCCAGGGCGGCGGCAATTACGTGGTCGAGAATCTGGGGTCGACGTTCAGCGATCCGTTGCTGCATTTGCTGGAAAGCAATCCGGATGCTCAGCGTGATCTGCTTGAGTTTCGCCATACGCTGGAAGCCTCGTGTGCGTATTACGCAGCCTTGCGCGCGACAGACGTCGACCGTGAGCGGCTGCGGGCGGCCTTTGATTTATTGCAGGACTGTTATTCGCGGGTCGGCGAAGTAAGCCGAGCCGAGGAGGGGGCTGCCGATGCGAGCTTCCATCTGGCTATCGCTGAAGCGAGCCATAACGCAGTGCTGTTGCACACGATCCGTGGTCTGTTCGATCTACTCAAACGTAATGTTGTGACCAATATCGGTGGCATGTATAAGCAACGCACGGAGACCCGCGACATGCTGATCAGTCAGCATCATGAGTTGTATCTGGCGATTATCGAAGGCCGTGCGGAAGACGCGCGCGAAGTTGCCAGCCGCCATCTGCTCTATGTGCAGGAGGTGCTGGAAGAGGTGCGGCAGCAAGTGCAGCGTACGGCGCGGGCGGAGAGACGTAACGCGCTGTGAGGTCTGGCCCGGACTATTTCGCAAATGAATTCGCTCCCACAGAGATTGCGTATCCTCGGTGAGAGCGAATTTATTCGCAAATGAAGCGCCTGAGTGCGTCAGGCAACTCGCACATGCGAGCTGTCAGTCATCTTTACCCTTGGTGCGAACCGCTCGTTGCAGCTCACGATCAGAGTCGCGCTCGCGCTCGGTGTGGCGCTTGTCGTATTCCTTCTTGCCTTTGCCAAGCGCAATTTCACACTTGATCAAGTGTGCTTTCCAGTAAATGGAAAGGGCCACGCAGGCATAGCCTTTCTGCTGAACCGCGGTGTTGAGCTTTTCTAGCTCGCGCTGGTTGAGCAGCAGCTTTCGGGTACGTGTAGGGTCAGCGATGACGTGCGTGCTGGCGGCCGCGAGCGGCGTGATATGGCAGCCCATCAGCCAGGCCTCGCCATCCTTGAGCAGCACATAGCTGTCAACCAGCTGCACCTTGCTAGCACGCATACTCTTTACTTCCCAGCCAGCCAGGACCAGACCGGCCTCGAACTTATGTTCGATGAAGTAATCGTGACGCGCCTTTTTATTTTGCGCGATGGTCCCTGTGGGGTGTTTCTTGAGCTTAGCCATAGGGGACGCATTATAGGGAGACAACGCGCTGTCGGCTACGGTGAAGCTGCGTGCTTGAGCAGCTTGATTGAATCCCGGACAATGCGGCCTCTTTTTTCAACGGTTGAGCGTGTTAACGATGTCGACGGACAAGGTTTCTGTCCACGGCGGCTGGGCGAGCCGCTGGGTGTTCATTCTCGCGGCGACCGGTTCTGCGGTGGGTCTCGGCAGCATATGGAAGTTTCCCTACATGGTCGGCGTCTATGGTGGCGGCGCTTTCGTGTTGGTGTTCCTGGCCTGTATTGCCTTGATCGGTGTGCCGGTGATGCTCGCCGAAACGCTGATTGGCCGGCGCGCCCGGCAAAGTCCGGCCAACGCCTTGAAGGTGTTGGCGCTCGAGGCGGGGCATTCGACGCGTTGGTCCTGGGGGGCATTCGCCGGAATGATCACGGCATTGTTGATCCTGTCCTTCTATAGCGTGGTAGGTGGCTGGTCTCTGGATTACATCATTGATATGGGCCGTGGCGATTTTCAGGGTGTCGCGTCCGATCAAGTGGGGGCTTACTTCGGTAAGGTCATCGCCGACCCTTGGCGCCTGACCCTGTGGCACACGGTGTTCATGCTGCTTTCTGCTGTGGTGATCGCTAAAGGCGTGGTTGCGGGACTTGAGCGCAGTCTGCGGATCATGATGCCGCTGCTCTTTATCCTGATGGTGATTCTGTTGGGTTATAGCCTGACGACCGGACACTTCATGGAGGGCGTGCATTTCATGTTCGACTTCGACGCGTCGAAGCTGCTCGATGGTTTGCTGCCCGCGATGGGGCATGCCTTCTTCTCGCTGAGTGTGGGCGTAGGGTCGATCATGATTTACGGCGCATATATGCCGAAGAACTCATCGATCTCCGGGACCATCGTCGGTGTGGCGTTGCTCGATACGTTTGTTTCACTATTAGCAGGCTTGGCGTTGTTTCCAATTGTATTTGCGGCGGGCCTAAACCCCAGCGAAGGCCCGGGCCTGATGTTCGTGACCTTGCCATTTGCGTTTGGCAACGTGGCGTTCGGCCAACTCATGGGCGTAATCTTCTTCGTGTTGGTGGCGGTAGCGGCCTGGAGTTCGGCTATTTCATTGCTTGAGCCAATGGTGGCCTATCTGATCGAACGGACTAAAGTTCGCCGCGGTTGGGTGACATTCTGGCTGGCATTCATCTGCTGGTTCGTGGGTTTGGGCACGGTTTTTTCGTTCAATATCTGGGAGCAGGCCAAGTTTTTTGTGATCGATGCCGGTGTTTTTCACCTCTACCAATGGGGCTCAGTGGGGGGGCTGAACTTCTTTGGGGTCATCGATTTTTTCACCTCGCGGATCATGTTGCCGCTCGGTGGGTTCTGTTTTGTGGTTTTTGCAGGTTGGGTGATGGGTCGTGAGGCGGTGCGTGATGAGTTATCGATGCGCAGCCCGGTGCTTTTCGCTTTGACGTTCTTTTTGATGCGCTATGTGGCGCCGTTCGGCATTCTTGTTGTGTTTGCCGCTCAGCTTTGGAAGTGACGCTGACATGACTACCCATATTCAACGCTCTGCCCTGTTGCCTTACCCGGCCCAGGCACTTTATGACTTGGTAAATGACGTAGCGCACTACTCGGAATTTTTGCCGTGGTGCTCATCGGCTGTGATATTGGACGCCGGTGAGGGGCACATGCGCGCTCGGGTCGAAATAGCCAAGGGCGGTCTTAAGCAGCATTTCGTGACGCGAAACACGCTGGTGCCAGGGCAGTCGATCGAGATGAATCTTGAAGAAGGGCCATTCAACCAGTTACACGGGGTTTGGGTGTTCAAGCCGTTGGGAGAAAAGGCCTGCAAGATCAGCCTGGACCTGTCGTTCGATTACGCCGGCCCCATCGTGCGCGCAACGTTAGGGCCGCTGTTCAATCAGGCGGCCAACACCCTGGTCGACGCTTTTTGCCAGCGGGCAAAACAGCTGCATGGTTAAGCCGCTGATTGAAATCGAAGTGGTTTACGCTGGGATAGATCGCCAGGTGCTGCTTAGCGTTGGCGTGGCATCGGATTCGACGGTGCGAGACGCGCTGCAGGCTTCCGGGATCAGCCAGCATTTTCCTGAGTTGGATCTTGCGCATTGTTCCGTAGGTATTTTCGGCAACGTGCTGAGCGACGCCGAAACCCGAGTGCTGGTGGCGGGTGATCGAATAGAAATTTATCGTCCGTTGTTGGCTGATCCAAAAGAGGTTCGCCGGTTGCGTGCGGCCAAGGCTGCCCAGTCCAGGATGAAAAACGATTCGCAGTAATCTTTTTTTGAACCCAGAGACGCAAAAAAACCCGGCATGCCGGGTTTTTTTGAAGACGCTGGTGGCTGCTTTTCACAACTACCGCGGCGATGGTTCCAGAGGTTCCTGAGTGGGTACTGGAGCGGATTCGCTCTTGTCCACGTCATCCTGGATCTGCTTGAGCAATGAGCCAGGTTTAGGCGCCTCTTCGGCTTTAGGCTGTTCACCCTGAGCGGGAGTAGCGGAAGTACCGCTATTCTTACCAAGAATGGCCTCGTCGCGACTCACGCCAGGCATGAAGTCACCGGAAAGGCTGACGAGCTGATCATTGCTATTAAAGACAATGGTCATGCGTTCTTGTTGGCGTTCACCGCCCCCAGGTTGCAGGCTATACAAGTAATCCCAGCGATCGGCATGAAACGTATCGGTCAGCAGAGGGTTACCCATGATAAACCGTACTTGCCGACGGGTCATTCCGGGGCGTAACTGGTTTATCATATCCTGCGTGACGACATTGCCCTGCTGGATGTCGATTTTGTAAACCCCGGGGAATGAACAACCGGCGAGTGCGAGCAGTCCCACAAAGGTGAAACTGGTTAGCAGGTGCTTGGTGTTTTGCATCGGTGGGCGACTTCCACTATCTTGGCTGGGACAACGTAAACCCCGATCATACCCGCATTAAGAGAAGCTGCGAAGCAGCATCCGCGAGAAAGCTGACCATGGTTGAAAATAGCGAACTGCGTAAAGTCGGACTAAAAGTGACCCTGCCTCGGGTCAAAATTCTACAGATGCTCGATTCTGCTGAGCAGCGTCACATGAGTGCCGAGGATGTTTACAAGGCACTCATGGACGCGAACGAGGATGTGGGTCTGGCCACGGTTTACCGTGTACTGACTCAGTTTGAAGCTGCCGGGCTGGTGGTTCGCCACAATTTCGACGGAGGTCACGCAGTTTTCGAGCTGGCCGACGGCGGCCACCACGACCATATGGTCAACGTGGAATCCGGTGAGGTGATCGAGTTCTTCGAAGAAGAAATCGAGAAGCTTCAGAAAGCGATTGTGGAGAAGCACGGCTACGAGTTGGTGGACCACAACTTGGTGCTCTACGTGCGCAAGAAGAGGGTGTAAACCTTCCGACAGCCATAATGACGAAGGCGACCTCAGGGTCGCCTTCGTGCTTTCTGTTGTCTGATTTTTATGCCGCTATCGCGAACAAGACGCCGGCGACGCCTTGCTCCACGGTTTTTGATTGAATGATCAAATCTTCGCGGTGAGGACCATTTTTTTCGCGTGGGCCAATGACTCTTTGGTGAGATCAATGCCGCCGAGCATGCGTGCGACTTCCTCGACGCGTTCGGTTTTGCTGAGTTTGGACACGGCGGTGCGAGTGGCATCGCTGTCACGTACCTTGTGCACGAACAGGTGCTGGTGGCCTTGCGCTGCGACCTGCGGCAAATGCGTGACGGTCATGACTTGCCCGCGCTCGCCTAAACGACGCAACAGCTGGCCGACAATTTCTGCGGTCGGCCCGCCGATCCCGACATCGACTTCATCGAATACCAGTGTGGGCACCCGTGAGGTTTGTGCGGTGATGACTTGAATCGCCAGGCTGATCCGCGACAACTCACCACCTGAAGCGACCTTGGCCAGCGCTTTCAGTGGTTGTCCAGGGTTGGCGCTTACCAACAATTCGACCTGCTCCAGACCATTGGGCAGCAATTCTTTGCTGACATTAGGGCGCAGTTCGATGCTGAACCGCCCACCAGGCATGCCCAAGCGTTGAATTTCCTGCTCCACAGCACTGGCCAGAGTCGGCGCTGAACCTTGACGTAGATCACTCAATTCGCGAGCTTTGTCCTGATAATGTCGAGCATAGGAGGACAATTCATTCTCGAGGCATTCAATGGCTTCATCGTTTGCATTCAATGTCTCGATTTCGTCCAGCAGTTTTTGCTGGAGCGCGGCGACTTCGGTGGGCTGAATGCGGTGTTTGCGGGCCAGGGTGTAGATCGCATCTAGACGTTCTTCAAGTTGTTGCAGGCGCGCCGGGTCGGCATCGAAGTGATCGAGGAAGCGGTTCAGTTCTCCCACTGCTTCTTCGACCTGAATCTGCGCGCTGGACAGCAGGCTGGCGGCTTCGCACATGGCAGTCGGTGAGCTGTTGATGCCAGACAGACGATTGAGGCTGGCGGTCAGTGCGTTCAGGACATTGCCCGAGTCGTTTTCGCTGCATTGTTCTACGACCTGACGGCAGATGCTCAGTAGGCTTTCGGCATTGGTCAGAGTTTTGTGTTCCTGCTCCAGTTGATCCAGTTCGTTTTCGCCAAGGCTGAGGCTTTCCAGTTCTTCGAGTTGATAGCTGAGCAATTGATGGCGCGAGCGTTGCTCATCGCCTGAATTGGCGAGTCGCTCCAGCTCTTGCCGGGTCTGGCGCCAGCGCTGTGCCGCCAGATGTACCTGGCGTGCCAGGTCGGTGGCGCCCGCGTATTCGTCAAGCAGGCGGCGATGGGTGTCCGTCTTGAGCAATGACTGATGTTCATGCTGGCTGTGAATATCGATCAGGAATTCGCCCAGCGCTTTCAAGTCACCTTGAGGGCAGGGCGAACCATTGATGTAGGCCCGCGAGCGACCCTCTGCGGTGATAACCCGGCGCAGGATGCACGGTCCGTCGTTGTCCAGATCTCGCTCTGCGAGCCAGGCGCGGGCTTCGGGGATATCGGTCAGGTCGAAGGTGGCAAGGATATCGGCCTTGTCGGCACCGGGGCGGACCACACCGCTATCGGCGCGATCACCCAGGGTAAGGCCGAGAGCGTCGAGCATGATTGATTTGCCGGCACCGGTTTCGCCAGTGATCACGCTCATGCCTCGGTCCAGCTCGAGATCGAGATGTTCGACGATGGCGTAGTTATGTACTGACAGGTGCACCAGCATAGAGGCGGCTCCCAAGCTATTTGTCTGGTTATTTATACAGTGTTTTGCTTTCTGCTGACAATGCCCTGTCTTAGCTCGATTTGGTTGAATTACGGCTTTTTTTAGTCCGTTATGTGATTTGTTCATGTGCGGCCTGGGCTTAAGGCGAGGCGGGTTATTGATGAAAATGGACGTTATTGTGCTTTTGGTTGCACTTGAAGCTGGAAATTAAGACCCCATATAGCGGGACAGAAGCGCGAGTTGAGCTCGCGGACGTTATTGAAAGGAGAAATCTATGGCTGACGAACAGAATCTGGATACGCAGACTCAGGATCAGGCCGCTGGTGCGGCTTCGGTTGATGACGTGATAGCGCGTGTGCAAGTGCTTGAAGAGCAATTGGCTGCTGCGCAGGATCAGTCTTTGCGAGTTGCTGCGGATCTGCAGAATGTCCGCCGTCGCGCCGAGCAGGATGTCGAGAAAGCTCACAAATTCGCACTGGAAAAATTTGCGGGTGATTTGCTGCCGATCATTGACAGCCTTGAGCGCGGCCTGGAGTTGTCCAACCCGGACGACGAAAGTATCCGTCCGATGCGTGAAGGGATCGAGCTGACGCTGAAAATGTTTCAGGACACCCTCAAGCGTTATCAGTTGGAAGCGATTGATCCCCACGGCCAACCCTTCAATGCCGAACATCATCAGGCGATGGCCATGCAAGAGAGTGCCGACGTTGAGCCTAACAGCGTGCTGAAGGTGTTCCAGAAGGGCTATCAGCTCCACGGTCGCCTGTTGCGCCCGGCGATGGTTGTGGTCAGCAAGGCAGTTTCGCCTGTTAGACCATCGATTGATGAGCAGGCTTGAAATCAGCCATCAGGCCCCCATTTAGAAGTCATGCGTTTAAGAGCTACCGCAATGTGTGAACGCAGTTGCGGCATCCAAATTTAAAATTTCCGGAGAAAGTTAACATGGGCAGAATCATCGGTATCGACCTGGGGACCACCAACTCCTGCGTCTCTATTCTCGAAAACGGCAAAGTAAAAGTTATTGAAAACGCCGAAGGCACTCGTACTACGCCTTCGATCATTGCGTACGCCAACGACGGCGAAATTCTGGTTGGCCAATCGGCCAAGCGTCAGGCGGTGACCAATCCGCACAACACCCTGTATGCGGTGAAGCGTTTGATCGGTCGTCGCTTCGACGAAGAAGTTGTGCAGAAAGATATCCAGATGGTCCCTTACAAGATCGTCAAGGCTGATAACGGCGATGCATGGGTCGAAGTCAACGGTCAGAAAATGTCTCCTCCTCAGATTTCGGCTGAAATCCTGAAGAAGATGAAGAAGACCGCTGAAGACTATCTGGGTGAAACAGTCACTGAGGCGGTCATCACCGTTCCAGCCTATTTCAACGATAGCCAACGTCAAGCCACCAAAGATGCCGGTCGCATCGCGGGTCTGGACGTCAAGCGCATCATCAACGAACCAACCGCAGCCGCTCTGGCTTACGGTATGGACAAAGCGAAGGGCGATCACACGGTCATCGTCTACGACTTGGGCGGCGGTACATTCGACGTTTCGGTTATCGAAATCGCTGAAGTCGATGGCGAGCACCAGTTCGAAGTACTGGCTACCAACGGCGATACGTTCCTGGGTGGTGAAGACTTCGATATCCGTCTGATCGACTACCTCGTTGACGAATTCAAGAAAGAAAGCGGCATGAACCTTAAAGGTGACCCGCTGGCGATGCAGCGCCTGAAAGAAGCTGCTGAAAAAGCTAAGATCGAACTGTCCTCCAGCCTGCAGACCGACGTTAACCTGCCGTACATCACTGCAGATGCGACCGGTCCTAAGCACTTGAACGTGAAAATCTCTCGCGCCAAGCTGGAATCGCTGGTTGAAGATCTGGTTCAACGCACCATTGAGCCTTGCCGTATTGCACTCAAGGATTCGGGCATCGACGTAGGCAAAATCGACGACGTGATTCTGGTCGGCGGTCAGACACGTATGCCGCTGGTACAGAAGCTGGTTACTGAGTTCTTCGGTAAAGAAGCGCGTAAAGACGTGAACCCGGACGAAGCTGTTGCCATGGGTGCTGCTATCCAGGGCGCAGTATTGGCTGGCGACGTGAAAGACGTGTTGCTGCTTGACGTTAGCCCGCTGACCCTGGGTATCGAAACCATGGGCGGCGTGATGACCGCGTTGATCGAGAAAAACACCACGATTCCTACCAAGAAATCGCAAGTGTTCTCGACTGCTGATGACAATCAGGGCGCGGTAACCATTCACGTGCTGCAAGGCGAGCGTAAGCAAGCGGGTCAGAACAAGTCGCTGGGCAAGTTCGACCTGGCCGAGATTCCACCTGCTCCACGCGGCGTGCCACAAATCGAAGTGACCTTCGACATCGATGCTAACGGCATTCTTCACGTAGGTGCTCAAGACAAGGCGACTGGCAAGAAGCAGTCGATCGTGATCAAGGCCAACTCCGGTCTGTCTGAAGAAGAAATTCAGCAGATGGTGCGTGATGCTGAAGTCAACGCTGAAGAAGATCGCAAGTTCGAAGAGCTGGCCTCTGCCCGTAACCAGGGTGATGCGCTGGTCCACTCGACACGCAAAATGATCAGCGATGCTGGCGAAAAAGTGACTGCGGAAGAAAAAACCGCCGTCGAAGCTGCACTGACTGCTCTGGAAGCGGCCATCAAAGGCGACGACAAAACAGTCATCGACGCCAAGGTTGAGGAACTGTCCAAAGTTTCCGCGCCAATCGCTCAGAAAATGTACGCCGAAGCTGAGAAGCCGGAAGCGGCTGGCAAGCCTGCTGAGGAGGCCAAAAAGCCTGACGACGTTGTTGATGCAGAGTTTGAAGAAGTGAAAGACCACAAGTAAGCGCAGGCTCACTTGCAAGCCGGTTGACTGCATTCAAGCGGTGGCTGGTAGGATGTCGCCGCGCGGGAGCTTGCTCCCGCGTTGGCGTGTCTGGAATAGACGAATTTTCAAGCTTGGGGGTTTCGGCCCGCAAGCGATGCGGCAAAGTCGACATGCTCCTGCATGTGGCTTGTTTTGCTGCTTCTCTCGGTCAGTGAACTGGCCGTAGAGCCAAGACCGGAATCGTTGAATCGACGTGAGTTGAGTCCGGGCCTGTATTGGGCTCAACGAGTTTGGCAAGACTCAGGAGGGTTTTGTCGGACGTCCTCAAGAGTGCATAAGACTTATGGCTAAGCGTGACTATTACGTGATTTTGGGTGTGGAGCGCGACTCCAGTGAGGCTGATCTGAAGAAGGCTTATCGCCGACTCGCGATGAAGCATCACCCGGACCGCAACCCAGACGATAAAACGTCCGAAGACATGTTCAAAGAGGCCAATGAGGCCTATGAAGTGCTTTCCGACACCAGCAAACGTGCGGCCTACGATCAGTACGGTCATGCCGGCGTCGACCCAAGCATGGGTGGCGGTGGTGCAGGTTTCGGCGGCTCGAACTTCTCCGATATTTTCGGCGACGTGTTCAGTGATTTCTTTGGTGGCGGCCGTGGCGGTGCTCGCGGTGGCGCTCAGCGCGGTAGTGACTTGCGTTACACCCTGGAGCTGAATCTCGAAGAGGCTGTGCGCGGCACGACCGTCAGTATTCGTGTGCCGACGCTGGTCAATTGCAAGCCATGCGATGGCTCCGGCGCGAAGAAAGGCTCGGCGCCTATTACCTGCCCGACGTGCGGCGGTATCGGTCAGGTGCGCATGCAGCAAGGTTTTTTCTCGGTGCAGCAAACCTGCCCGCGCTGCCATGGCCACGGCAAAATCATTTCCGATCCGTGTGACTCATGCCGCGGCGAAGGCCGGGTCGAAGAGTTCAAGACCCTGTCGGTGAAAGTGCCGCCAGGTGTCGATACGGGTGATCGCATTCGTCTTTCCGGCGAAGGCGAGGCGGGTACTCAGGGCGGGCCGACCGGCGATCTGTATGTTGTGATCAACGTTCGCGAGCACGCCATTTTTCAGCGCGACGGCAAGCACCTGTACTGCGAAGTGCCGATCAGCTTTGCTGATGCCGCGCTGGGTGGCGAGTTGGAAGTGCCGACGCTGGATGGTCGGGTCAAACTGAAAATCCCTGAAGGTACTCAGACCGGCAAGCAGTTCCGTCTGCGTGGCAAGGGTGTGGCGCCGGTACGTGGTGGTGGTGCGGGCGACTTGATGTGTCGTGTTGCGGTCGAAACCCCGGTCAATCTGGGACGTCGTCAGCGTGAATTGCTCGAAGAGTTCCGTGCTTCGCTCGAAGGCGACAGCTCGCATTCACCCAAGGCCAGCGGTTGGTTCGAAGGTGTGAAACGCTTCTTTGGCGATTTGTAAGGGCTAACAGGTCAGGAGCAAGGCATGCGACGTATTGCAGTAATGGGCGCCGCTGGGCGCATGGGTAAAACCCTGATCGAGGCGGTCCAGCAAACGCAGGGCGCGGGTTTGACCGCTGCGGTCGATCGTCCGGACAGCTCATTGGTCGGTGCGGATGCGGGTGAGCTCGCAGCGCTGGGCCGTATCGGCATTCCGTTGTCGGGCGATCTGGCCAACGTGGCTGATGAGTTCGACGTGCTGATCGACTTCACTCATCCGTCGGTGACCTTGAAGAACCTGGCGTTCTGCCGCAAGGCGGGCAAGGCCATGGTCATCGGTACCACGGGTTTCAGTGCGGAAGAGAAGCTGCTTTTGGTAGCCGCGGGTAAAGACATCCCGATTGTGTTTGCTGCCAACTTCAGCGTCGGGGTCAATCTGTGCCTTAAATTGCTCGACACTGCCGCTCGTGTGTTGGGTGATGACGTCGATATCGAAATCATCGAAGCCCATCACAGGCACAAAGTGGATGCACCGTCGGGCACCGCGCTGCGTATGGGGGAAGTGGTTGCTCAGGCGCTGGGTCGTGACCTTGAAAAGGTCGCAGTCTATGGGCGTGAAGGACAGACTGGGGCGCGTGATCGTCAAAGCATCGGTTTTGCAACGATTCGCGCGGGCGATATCGTCGGTGACCACACCGTGATGTTCGCAGCGGACGGTGAGCGAGTAGAGATCACGCACAAGGCTTCCAGTCGCATGACCTTTGCCAAGGGGGCTGTCAGGGCTGCCTTGTGGCTCGACGGTCAGGCACCCGGCTTGTACGACATGCAGGACGTGCTGGGGCTGCGTTGACCGCCTAAACAGGGTTGAAGCTCAACAGTTACGTGGGCTTTGACTCTGTTTTCAGCCTTTGGGTGGCGTTCTGTCGCATTACCCTGTCTTTAAGGCTCATTGGTGGTAGACCAAAAAAGGCTTTTTCTGTAAGCTACAGCTTTAGTGTGTCCACTAAAAGCGCGCAGATAATTCGAAGAGAAAGCGGGGTGACGTGTCTATACGTCATTCCGCTTTTTTGCAACCTGCGAACGCCCTTTCAGGCTTTATTTACGGGAGGTCTTCTTGACTAAGCCAGCCATACTCGCCCTTGCTGATGGCAGCATTTTTCGCGGCGAAGCCATTGGAGCCGACGGTCAAACCGTTGGTGAGGTGGTGTTTAACACCGCAATGACCGGCTATCAGGAAATCCTTACCGATCCTTCCTATGCCCAACAGATCGTCACTCTGACGTATCCACATATCGGTAACACCGGTACGACGCCAGAAGACGCCGAGTCCAATCGCGTCTGGTCGGCAGGATTGGTCATCCGCGACTTGCCGTTGGTCGCGAGCAACTGGCGCAACAAGATGTCCCTGTCGGACTACTTGAAAGCCAACAATGTTGTCGCAATCGCCGGTATCGATACCCGCCGCCTGACCCGCATTCTGCGCGAGAAAGGCGCACAAAACGGCTGCGTCATGGCCGGCGATAACATTTCCGAAGAAGCGGCGATTGCCGCTGCTCGTGGCTTCCCTGGCCTCAAGGGCATGGATCTGGCGAAAGTCGTCAGCGCCACGGAGCGCTATGAGTGGCTCTCCGGTGTCTGGAGCCTGGCGACTGACAGTCACCCGGACTTCGCAGCCGCAGACTTGAAGTACCACGTCGTGGCTTACGACTACGGCATCAAACTGAATATCCTGCGTATGCTGGTTGATCGCGGTTGCCGTGTCACGGTAGTCCCGGCACAAGCGCCTGCCAGTGATGTGTTGGCGCTCAAGCCGGACGGTGTATTCCTGTCTAACGGTCCTGGCGACCCGGAGCCGTGCGACTACGCGATCAAGGCGATTCAGGAAATACTGGAAACCGAAATCCCGATCTTCGGTATCTGCCTCGGTCACCAATTGCTGGCACTTGCTTCTGGAGCCAAGACCATGAAGATGGGGCATGGTCACCACGGTGCAAACCACCCGGTCCAGGATCTGGACACCGGTGTCGTGATGATTACCAGCCAAAACCACGGTTTTGCGGTGGACGAGACTACGCTGCCAAGCAACATGCGGGCGACTCACAAGTCGCTGTTCGATGGCACCTTGCAGGGCCTTGAGCGCACCGACAAGAGCGCGTTCAGCTTCCAGGGTCACCCTGAAGCGAGCCCGGGCCCTACCGACGTGGCGCCACTGTTCGATCGCTTTATCGAAGCCATGGCCAAGCGACGCTGACCGGTTGCCTTGAGAATGTAGCGAGCAGAGGGTGGGTGGAGCCCGGACGATTGACTGTCTGGATGGTCCGCCCAACCCCCTCAGAGAAATATTCAAGACGGCTTGCCGACTGACCTACGGATTTGAGTGACAACCCATGCCAAAACGTACAGATATAAAAAGCATCCTGATTCTCGGCGCCGGCCCCATCGTGATCGGCCAGGCCTGTGAATTCGACTACTCCGGCGCCCAGGCCTGCAAAGCCCTGCGCGAAGAGGGTTACCGCGTCATCCTGGTGAACTCCAACCCAGCGACCATCATGACCGACCCGTCAATGGCCGATGCGACCTACATCGAACCGATCAAATGGCAGACCGTTGCCAAGATCATCGAGAAGGAGCGTCCAGACGCACTGCTGCCAACCATGGGTGGCCAGACTGCGCTGAACTGCGCGTTGGACTTGGAGCGCGAAGGCGTTCTGGAAAAATTCGGCGTCGAAATGATTGGCGCCAATGCCGACACCATCGACAAGGCCGAAGACCGTTCGCGCTTTGATAAGGCAATGAAGTCCATCGGTCTGGATTGCCCGCGTTCGGGTATTGCCCACACCATGGAGGAAGCTTACGTCGTCCTGGAAAAACTGGGCTTCCCGTGCATCATCCGTCCGTCCTTCACCATGGGCGGCACAGGTGGCGGTATTGCTTACAATCGCGAAGAATTCGAAGAAATCTGCAACCGAGGTCTGGACCTGTCGCCGACCAAAGAGCTGCTGATCGACGAATCGCTGATCGGTTGGAAAGAGTACGAGATGGAAGTGGTCCGCGACAAAAAGGACAACTGCATCATCGTTTGCTCCATCGAAAACTTTGACCCGATGGGTGTTCACACCGGCGATTCGATCACTGTTGCGCCAGCGCAGACGCTGACCGACAAGGAATACCAGATCATGCGTAACGCCTCGCTGGCGGTACTGCGTGAGATCGGTGTGGAGACCGGCGGCTCGAACGTGCAGTTCGGTATCTGCCCGGACACTGGCCGTATGGTCGTGATCGAGATGAACCCGCGGGTTTCCCGTTCTTCGGCACTGGCCTCGAAAGCCACCGGCTTTCCTATCGCCCGGGTCGCGGCCAAGTTGGCAATTGGTTACACCCTCGACGAACTGCAGAACGAAATCACTGGCGGCAAGACCCCGGCATCGTTCGAGCCGTCTATCGATTACGTGGTCACCAAACTGCCACGCTTCGCCTTTGAAAAATTCCCCAAGGCCGACGCACGCCTGACCACGCAGATGAAGTCGGTCGGCGAAGTCATGGCCATCGGCCGCACGTTCCAGGAATCCCTGCAGAAAGCCCTGCGCGGTCTGGAAGTGGGTGTCTGCGGTCTGGACCCCAAGCTTGACCTGACCAACCCGGAAAGCATGGCCGTGCTCAAGCGTGAGCTGACGGTGCCGGGCGCTGAGCGCATCTGGTACGTGGCAGACGCTTTCCGTGCAGGCATGACGGTTGAAGAAATTTTCAGCATGAACATGATCGACCCTTGGTTCCTGGTTCAGATCGAAGATCTGGTCAAGGAAGAAGAGAAGATCAAGACGCTGGGTCTGGCTACCATCGACCGTGATCTGATGTTCCGCCTCAAGCGCAAAGGCTTCTCCGATGCGCGTCTGGCCAAGCTGCTGGGTGTCACCGAGAAAAACCTGCGTCGCCATCGTCACAAGCTTGAGATCTTCCCGGTCTACAAGCGCGTCGATACCTGCGCAGCTGAGTTCGCCACCGATACCGCTTATCTGTACTCGACCTATGAGGAAGAGTGCGAGGCCAACCCGTCGACGCGCGACAAGATCATGATTCTTGGCGGTGGTCCGAACCGCATCGGCCAAGGCATCGAGTTCGACTACTGCTGCGTACATGCGGCACTGGCCCTGCGTGAAGACGGGTACGAGACCATCATGGTCAACTGCAACCCGGAAACCGTATCCACCGATTTCGATACCTCGGATCGCCTGTACTTTGAGCCAGTAACCCTGGAAGACGTGCTGGAAATCTGCCGCGTCGAAAAGCCTAAAGGCGTGATCGTTCAGTACGGCGGCCAAACTCCGCTGAAACTGGCGCGTGCTCTTGAGGAAGCTGGCGTGCCGATCATCGGCACCAGCCCTGACTCAATCGACCGTGCCGAAGACCGTGAGCGCTTCCAGCAAATGGTCGAGCGCCTGAATTTGCGTCAGCCGCCTAACGCCACTGTGCGCAGCGAAGATGAAGCCATTCGCGCCGCAGGCAAGATTGGTTACCCGCTAGTGGTGCGTCCGTCCTACGTGTTGGGCGGTCGGGCGATGGAAATCGTTTACGAAGAAGAAGAGCTCAAGCGCTACTTGCGTGATGCGGTGAAAGTGTCCAACGACAGCCCGGTGCTGCTGGACCACTTCCTCAACTGCGCCATCGAGATGGATGTCGATGCGGTTTGTGACGGCACTGACGTAGTCATTGGCGCGATCATGCAGCACATTGAGCAGGCAGGCGTTCACTCCGGTGACTCTGCATGCTCGCTGCCACCGTACTCGCTGCCTGCGCATATCCAGGACGAGATGCGCGAACAGGTCAAGAAAATGGCTCTGGAGCTGGGCGTCATCGGCTTGATGAACGTACAGCTGGCGCTGCAAGGCGATGACATCTACGTTATTGAAGTCAATCCGCGTGCTTCGCGTACCGTGCCGTTTGTGTCCAAGTGCATCGGTGTTTCCCTGGCGATGATCGCGGCACGCGTCATGGCTGGCAAAACCCTGAAGGAAATAGGGTTCACAAAAGAAATCATTCCGAACTTCTACAGCGTCAAAGAAGCGGTATTCCCGTTTGCCAAGTTCCCGGGTGTTGACCCTATTCTCGGCCCGGAGATGAAGTCCACCGGCGAAGTCATGGGCGTGGGCGATACGTTCGGCGAAGCCTTCGCCAAGGCTCAAATGGGTGCCAGCGAGCTACTGCCGACCGGTGGTACTGCGTTCATCAGCGTTCGCGATGACGACAAGCCGCTTGTGGCCGGTGTCGCGCGTGATCTGATCAATCTGGGCTTCGAAATTGTCGCGACGGCCGGAACCGCTCAGTTGATTGAGGCTGCGGGCCTGAAAGTGCGTCGCGTCAACAAGGTGACAGAAGGTCGTCCACACGTGGTCGATATGATCAAAAATGACGAAGTCACGCTGATCATCAACACCACTGAGGGCCGTCAGTCGATCGCTGATTCTTACTCGATTCGTCGTAATGCCTTGCAGCACAAAATTTACTGCACGACCACCATCGCTGCGGGTGAAGCCATCTGTGAAGCGCTGAAGTTCGGTCCAGAGAAGACTGTACGGCGCTTGCAGGATCTACATGCAGGATTAAAGGTATGACCAAATATCCAATGACCATTCGGGGCGCTCGCGCCCTGGAAGAAGAACTGACTCACCTGACAAAGGTGATTCGCCCCAAGCTAAGCCAGGACATCGGTACTGCGCGTGAGCTGGGCGATCTCAAGGAAAACGCTGAATACCACGCTGCTCGCGAGCAGCAGGGCATGGTGGAAGCACGGGTTCGTGATATTGAAGGCCGACTGCAGAACGCAGTGGTCATTGACGTGACGACGATTGTGCACACCGGCAAGGTTATATTCGGCACGACTGTCGAGATCGCTAACGTCGAAACCGATGAACGCGTGAAATATCAGATCGTTGGTGAAGACGAAGCGGATATCAAGCAGGGCAAGCTTTCGGTCGGCTCACCCATCGCTCGTGCCTTGATTGCCAAGGAAGAGGGTGAAGTGGTGACAGTCAGAACGCCAAGTGGTGTGATCGAGTACGAGATTGTCGAAGTCAGCCATATCTAACAGCTGTCGCCCGTATCGTGCGGGCGCAATTATCTGGCAGCTCGCCCAGACGTTATGGGTGGGCGGCTTGGTATTGCTGCATCTTGCGATGTTGACGGTGCTGGAGCAAACAGGTCTGGCGCCACTGCTGATTGATGAGGTTGCCAGTCTTTCAGGGACGTTGCTGGTCGCGTTTGCAGGTTTTTGCGCGGTATTGCAGATGGTGGTGCTGATACAGACCGAGCGCCTGTCGAGTCTTTGGCTTGATGTGCGCGGGCAATTGCTGCTGATCGCGACGTTGGCTTCAGCGAGTTATTACGTGCTGTACCAATGGTTGCCAGATGCCGTGCGTTGGCAATTGTTGAGCTACCTGATGCTTGCGCTGTCCGGACTGCTGCTGGTTATCCAGCCTGTGCCGGGTGGAAGTGGCGGGGCGCGCATTGCGCGCCCCTGACCGCCTGGTTATGCGTGGAAGCGGTGGACGTTGGACAACAGCTTGTTTACCTTGGCGTTCTTGCGATAAATCAACGCCATTTTACCGATGACTTGCACTAAATCCGCTTTGCCGGCCTTGCACAACGCTGCAACGGCCTCCAGGCGGCTTTCGCGGTCGAGGATGTTGAGTTTGATTTTAATCAGCTCGTGATCGCCCAATGCGCGTTCAAGTTCGGCTAACACACCTTCAGTCAAACCTTTGTCAGCCACAATCAATACTGCTTTCAGATGATGGCCAATGGATTTGTACTGTTTCTTCTGCTCCTGAGTGAGCGGCATAATCTGACCTCTGCGTCTGATCTTGTAAAAAGCGGCGGCCAGTTTACCCGAGCGAGTCCGGGACCGCCCAGTTAATCACGACTCGTTTATTTTTGAGGTGCCCTGTGGCCCGTTCCAAAACAAGCCATAACTGGTTGAAAGAACATTTCGACGACCCTTACGTCAAAATGGCGCAAAAAGACGGGTATCGTTCGCGTGCCAGCTACAAGCTCCTGGAGATCCAGGAAAAGGACCGGTTGATCCGCCCAGGCATGACCGTTATCGACCTTGGCGCCGCGCCAGGAGGCTGGTCGCAGGTTACCAGTCGTCTGATTGGTGGTCAGGGGCGTTTGATCGCCTCAGACATTCTCGAAATGGACAGCATCCCTGATGTGACCTTCATTCAGGGTGATTTCACGGAGGATGCGGTGCTGGCTCAAATCCTCGAGGCTGTCGGTAATACACAAGTAGACCTTGTGATTTCCGATATGGCCCCCAATATGAGTGGACTGGCTGCTGTTGACATGCCACGCGCTATGTTTCTTTGCGAGCTGTCGCTTGATTTGGCGGGTCGTGTATTGCGTCCAGGTGGTGATTTTCTGGTCAAGATTTTCCAGGGCGATGGTTTCGACGCGTTCCATAAGTCGGTTCGCCAAGTGTTTGACAAGGTCCAGATGCGCAAACCGGCGGCTTCACGCGATCGGTCTCGCGAGCAGTATTTGCTGGGTCGAGGGTTTCGCGGCATCAAGGGCGCTGAAAGCGTTGAGCGGCTTTGATGTCGGCGATAGGTTTTATTAAATGGCCTTGCCAATGAAGCATAAACGAACATGATGTAGTCAATGTTTCACAAAGGGTTACAGACGGCGCCTGCCACACCCGTAGGTAATGTAGTAAGTTAGGCCGGTGAATATCATGCGAGGCACGCTCCTGCGTGGGGCTTGCTTCAGAGGGTAGCTAATTGAACGATATGGCAAAGAATTTGATCCTGTGGTTGATCATCGCCGCTGTCCTTGTGACAGTGATGAACAACTTCTCCAGCCCAAACGAGCCGCAAACCCTCAACTATTCCGAGTTCATCCAGCAGGTTAAGGATGGCAAGGTCGAGAAGGTTGCCGTCGACGGTTATGTCATCACCGGCAAGCGTGCCGATGGCGACTCTTTCAAAACTATTCGCCCGGCGATTCAGGACAATGGCCTGATCGGTGATCTGGTGGACAATCATGTAGTGATTGAAGGCAAGCAGCCTGAGCAGCAGAGCATATGGACTCAGCTTCTGGTCGCAAGCTTCCCGATCCTGGTGATCATCGCTGTCTTCATGTTTTTCATGCGGCAGATGCAGGGTGGTGCCGGCGGTAAAGGCGGGCCGATGAGCTTTGGCAAGAGCAAGGCGCGGCTGCTGTCCGAGGATCAGGTCAAGACCACGCTGGGCGACGTTGCCGGTTGCGACGAAGCTAAAGAAGAAGTCGGCGAACTCGTTGAGTTTCTCCGTGATCCGGGCAAGTTCCAGCGTCTGGGCGGCCGGATCCCACGCGGTGTGCTGATGGTTGGCCCGCCAGGGACCGGTAAAACCCTGTTGGCCAAGGCCATTGCAGGTGAAGCCAAGGTACCGTTCTTCACTATTTCCGGTTCCGACTTTGTCGAGATGTTCGTGGGCGTTGGTGCAAGCCGCGTCCGGGACATGTTTGAACAAGCCAAGAAACATGCGCCGTGCATCATCTTCATCGACGAAATCGATGCGGTCGGTCGCCATCGTGGTTCTGGCATGGGGGGTGGTCACGATGAACGTGAGCAGACTCTCAACCAGTTGCTGGTGGAGATGGATGGCTTCGAAATGAATGACGGCATCATCGTCATCGCCGCTACCAACCGTCCGGACGTACTCGACCCTGCGCTGCTGCGTCCAGGCCGTTTCGACCGTCAGGTGGTGGTTGGTCTGCCGGATATTCGTGGTCGCGAACAAATTCTGAAAGTCCATATGCGCAAAGTACCCATGGGTGAAGACGTCAACCCGGGCGTGATCGCTCGTGGTACGCCGGGCTTCTCCGGTGCTGACCTGGCTAACCTGGTCAACGAAGCTTCTCTGTTTGCCGCGCGTACCGGTAAACGTATCGTTGAGATGAAAGAGTTTGAGTTGGCCAAAGACAAGATCATGATGGGCGCCGAGCGCAAATCAATGGTCATGTCCGAGAAAGAGAAACGGAACACGGCTTATCACGAAGCGGGTCACGCCATCGTGGGTCGCATGGTGCCTGAACATGATCCGGTCTATAAGGTGTCTATCATTCCGC
Source organism: Pseudomonas sp. GG8 (assembly GCF_052976945.1). NCBI lineage: Bacteria > Pseudomonadati > Pseudomonadota > Gammaproteobacteria > Pseudomonadales > Pseudomonadaceae > Pseudomonas > Pseudomonas sp. GG8. The sequence continues at coordinate 4,258,790 of NZ_JBRIIP010000001.1, read as the reverse complement.
GTGGTCGTGCGCTGGGTGTGACCATGTTCTTGCCTGAAGAAGATCGTTACAGCTTGTCCAAGCGTGCGCTGATCAGTCAGATCTGCTCGCTGTATGGCGGGCGAATCGCTGAAGAAATGACCTTGGGCTTCGACGGCGTGACCACTGGCGCTTCCAACGACATTATGCGTGCAAGTCAAATTGCCCGGAACATGGTGACCAAGTGGGGCTTGTCAGAAAAGCTCGGTCCGCTGATGTATGCTGAAGATGAGGGTGAAATGTTCCTCGGTCGCGGCGGCGGCGGTCAGCACTCCAGCGTTTCTGCTGAAACGGCAAGGCTTATCGACTCTGAAGTTCGGAGTATCATTGATCAGTGCTACGGCAGCGCCAAGCATATCCTCACGGAGAATCGTGACAAACTTGATGCGATGGCCGATGCGCTGATGAAATATGAAACCATCGATGCTGAACAGATCGATGACATCATGGCCGGTCGCGCTCCTCGCGAACCGCGTGATTGGGAAGGTGGCTCCGGTACTACTCCGGCCGCGCCTCTGGGCCCGCGTCCAGAAACCCCTATCGGCGGTCCGGCTGCTGAACTCTAAGGTCTGACATGACTTCTGCGCTGTACCCAACCCGGTTGCCTTGCGGCAGCCGGGTTCTTGATTTGGCCCATACGCACGTGATGGGCATCCTGAATATCACGCCAGACTCTTTTTCGGACGGCGGCCGATTCAGTCAGCGCGAGGCGGCGTTGCGTCACGCCGAAGAGATGGTCGCTGCAGGTGCGACGTTGATCGATGTCGGTGGCGAGTCCACGCGGCCCGGTGCGCGCGCAGTTTCTCCTGTCGAAGAGCTTGAACGAATAGGTCCTGTCGTCGAGGCGCTAAGTCGCGAACTTGATGTGATTATTTCGGTCGATACTTCTACGCCAGCGGTCATTCGTGAGACGGCGCGCCTCGGTGCGGGCCTTATCAACGATGTGCGCTCTTTGCGTCGTGAGGGTGCTCTGGACGCTGCTGCGGCCACGGGTTTGCCTGTGTGTCTGATGCATATGCGCGGCGAGCCGGGCGATATGCAGGATAATCCGCAGTATGAGGATCTTGTGGGGGAGGTGTCCGCGTTTTTGCTCGAGCGGATGGAGCAGTGCGCGGCAGTCGGCATACCGCGTGAGCGGATTATTCTGGATCCGGGATTTGGCTTTGCTAAAAACCTTCAGCACAACCTGAGCCTGTTCAAGCATATGGAAGCCTTGCATGCGCTCGGCAGGCCGTTATTGGTAGGTGTGTCGCGCAAGAGCATGATTGGTCAGGTGCTTGGGCGTCCGGTTGCTGAGAGGCTTTCTGGTGGTCTGGCGTTGGCCGCCATGGCCATGATCAAGGGTGCACGCATTTTACGTGTGCACGATGTGGCCGAAACCGTCGACGTGGTGCGAATGATCGCTGCAGTCGAATCGGCTGAATAAGAATGAGGGAGCATCCATGACTAGAAAATATTTCGGTACCGACGGCATTCGTGGCCGGGTCGGTCAATTTCCGATTACTCCGGATTTTATGCTCAAGCTTGGCTGGGCCGCAGGGATGGCGTTCCGTCGCTTGGGTGCTTGCCGGGTTCTTGTCGGTAAAGACACGCGCATTTCTGGCTACATGTTCGAGTCGGCGCTGGAGGCCGGTCTCTCGGCTGCTGGCGCTGACGTCATGCTGCTGGGGCCGATGCCTACTCCGGCCATCGCCTATCTGACCCGCACCTTTCATGCCGAAGCTGGCATTGTGATCAGTGCGTCGCACAATCCTCATCATGACAACGGCATCAAATTCTTCTCTGGTCAGGGCACCAAATTGCCTGACGAAGTGGAAATGATGATCGAAGAGCTGCTTGATGCGCCGATGACGGTGGTTGAGTCCGATAAGCTGGGCAAGGTTTCGCGTATCAATGATGCCGCCGGGCGTTATATCGAATTCTGTAAAAGCAGTGTTCCGAGCAGTACCGATTTTGCAGGTTTAAAGCTGGTCATCGATTGCGCTCACGGGGCCACTTACAAAGTCGCACCCAACGTTTTTCGTGAGTTGGGCGCTCAGGTGACAGTTTTGTCGGCTGAGCCTAACGGCTTGAACATCAATGATGACTGCGGGTCGACCCATATGGGCAACTTGCAGGCTGCTGTGCTGGCAGGGCATGCCGATCTGGGTATCGCCTTCGATGGCGATGGCGACCGGGTGCTGATGGTCGATCACACGGGTGCAATCGTCGATGGTGATGATCTTTTGTTCATTATTGCGCGTGATTTGCATGAACGAGGCAAGCTGCAAGGCGGTGTCGTTGGCACGCTGATGAGTAATCTCGGGCTTGAGCTGGCATTTGCGGACTTAAAGATTCCGTTCGTGCGTGCGGGCGTTGGTGACCGTTATGTAGTTGCGGAGTTGCTTGAGCGTAACTGGCAGATCGGTGGTGAGAACTCCGGTCACATTATCTGCTTCCAGCACACCACGACCGGTGACGCTATCATTGCTGCGCTGCAGGTTCTGCTAGCACTACGTCGTCGCGACGAAAGCCTGGCGTTGGCGCGACAAGCGCTGCGCAAGTGTCCTCAGGTACTGCTTAATGTGCGCTTCGCAGGCGGTGTGGATCCGGTCCAGCATCCTGCCGTGAAAGAGGCTTGCGAGCGCGTTACTGTGGCTATGGGTGGCCGTGGGCGCGTGCTGTTACGCAAATCTGGCACTGAGCCATTGGTCCGTGTCATGGTCGAAGGTGACGACGAAATCCTGGTTCGCGGTTACGCCGATGAGCTGGCAAAACTGGTAACTGAAGTTTGCGCCTGATTTCGGCTTGCCAGTGTTGATGCGGTTGGGTAACATCTGCGCCCACTTTGACCGACGAGGTACAGCATGCGTCGCCTAATGGTAGCTGGTAACTGGAAGATGCACGGTACCCGCGCCAGCGTCGCTGAGCTGATCAATGGCCTTCGTAATCAGGCCTTGCCGAGCGGTGTTGATGTAGCGGTGTTTCCGCCTTGTTTGTACATCAATCAGGTGATTGACGGCCTTGATGGCAAGTCGGTCGCCGTAGGTGCGCAGAATTCTGCGGTAGAGCCAGTGCAGGGTGCGTTGACCGGTGAGACTTCGCCGAGTCAGCTGGCTGATGCGGGCTGTACCCTGGTCCTGGTAGGGCACTCTGAGCGTCGTCAGATCATGGGCGAGCGCGACGATGTCCTTAATCGCAAGTTCGCGGCAGCTCAGGCGTGTGGTTTGACGCCGGTGTTGTGCGTAGGGGAGACCCTGGAGCAGCGCGAAGCGGGTAAGACGTTTGAAGTTGTCGCGCGTCAGCTTGGCAGCATCATCGAAGAGCTGGGCGTCGGTGCTTTTGTAAATGCAGTCATTGCTTACGAGCCTGTCTGGGCCATTGGTACCGGACTGACTGCATCGCCCCAACAGGCGCAGGAAGTGCACGCAGCCATTCGTGCGCAGTTGGCGGCAGAGAATGCTGAGGTTGCACAAGGTGTGCGGCTTCTTTATGGCGGCAGCGTGAAGGCGGCCAATGCGGCTGAACTGTTCGGCATGCCGGATATCGATGGGGGGCTCATTGGTGGAGCGTCCCTGAATGCAGATGAGTTCGGTGCGATTTGTCGCGCCGCGGGAAACTGAAAAAATGCTGGAAACAGTCGTAGTCGTTTTTCATCTGTTGGGTGCGCTGGGCGTTGTCGCTCTGGTATTGCTGCAGCAGGGCAAGGGTGCGGACGCTGGTGCGTCTTTCGGTGCAGGTGCTTCAAATACTGTGTTCGGAAGCCAAGGTTCCTCTACCTTTCTTAGTAAGTTTACTGCTATACTTGCCGCCGGTTTCTTCATAACCAGCTTAGGGTTAGGTTACTTTGCTAAAGAGAAAGCTCATCAGCTGACTCAAGTAGGTTTGCCTGATCCAGCAGTATTGGAAGTACCGCAGAAAAAGCCGGCTACAGAAGATGTGCCGGTGCTCGAAGCGCAAAAGCCAGCGGCTAAACCTGCTGACGTACCTCAAGCGCCACAGCAAAAGTAACACCGGATCGGGCGGTTGATGTTGAACCGCTAAAGAGTTGTATTGCCGAGGTGGTGGAATTGGTAGACACGCAACCTTGAGGTGGTTGTGCCCATAGGGTGTAGGGGTTCGAGTCCCCTTCTCGGTACCAATTATCAAGATAGCCCGCAGTAGCGGGCTTTCTTGTCGGTGGAGGTTCGATTGACCCTGCGAGGGATCGGTCGTATACTTCCGCCCCAGCTTTGTCGCGGGGTGGAGCAGTCTGGTAGCTCGTCGGGCTCATAACCCGAAGGTCGTTGGTTCAAATCCAGCCCCCGCAACCAGTTTTAGCGGAGCCCCTTTTTAGGGGCTTTTTGTTAGCTGGACAGTCATAGCGCCGCTATTCAACGGCGTTTTCAGGGATGGGCGTTTCGCCCATTTTTTATTTGCATTGCATGCACGAGGGGGTTCAGGTGTCGAGCAAGCTAGAACAGTTGCAGGCCTTGGTGGCCCCGGTGGTCGTGGCCCTTGGCTATGAATGCTGGGGAATTGAGTTTTCGGCTCAAGGTCGCCATTCACTGTTGCGTATTTATATTGATAAAGAAGGCGGCGTTTTGGTGGATGACTGCGCCATAGTCAGCCGTCAGATCAGCGGTGTTCTGGACGTCGAAGATCCAATCGCCGTTGAATACACCCTTGAAGTCTCTTCTCCTGGCATGGAGCGCCCACTGTTCACGCTTGAGCAGTTTGCTTTGCACGCCGGCGAACAAGTGAAGATAAAGCTGCGTTCGCCCTTCGATGGTCGTCGCAACTTTCAGGGCCTTCTCCGCGGGGTGGAGGAGCAAGACATCGTGGTGCAGGTAGAAGACCACGAATACTTGTTGCCGATCGACTTGATCGACAAAGCCAACATTATCCCCAAGTTTGACTGAGACGCGGATCCCGCGGATCCAATGGCTTGCGAAAGGCGAGGCGTACGATGAGCAAAGAAGTACTGCTGGTTGTTGAGTCGGTGTCCAATGAAAAGGGCGTACCGGCAGGTGTGATTTTCGAAGCGCTGGAGCTGGCTCTTGCCACTGCTACCAAAAAGCGTTTCGAAGATGAAGTTGAGCTGCGTGTGGAGATTAATCGCCAGACCGGTAACTACGAGACTTTCCGTCGCTGGACAGTGGTCGAAGACGAAGATCTGGACGATCCAGCACACGAACTGGCTGTCGATCAGGCCCAGGAAAAACAGCCTGGTGCCGTAGCCGGTGATGTTGTCGAAATTAAAATCGACTCTATCGAATTCGGTCGGATCGCTGCACAGACTGCCAAGCAAGTCATCGTGCAAAAAGTCCGCGAAGCCGAGCGTGCTCAAGTCGTTGATGCTTATCGTGAGCGTCTTGGCGAAATTATTTCTGGCACTGTTAAAAAGGTTACGCGTGACAATGTCATCGTCGACCTGGGTAACAATGCCGAAGCGTTGCTGGCGCGTGAAGACATTATTTCGCGGGAAACTTTCCGCGTGGGTGTCCGCGTTCGTGCACTGCTTAAAGAAATCCGCACCGAGAACCGTGGCCCTCAGCTGATCCTGTCGCGTACTGCGCCAGAGATGCTGATTGAGCTGTTTCGGATTGAAGTGCCGGAAATCTCCGAAGGTCTCATCGAGGTGATGGCTGCCTCCCGTGACCCGGGTTCGCGTGCAAAAATCGCTGTTCGCTCCAAGGACAAACGAATCGATCCGCAAGGCGCTTGTATTGGTATGCGTGGTTCGCGCGTTCAAGCTGTTTCCGGCGAGTTGGGCGGCGAGCGTGTGGACATCGTGCTGTGGGACGATAACCCGGCCCAGTTCGTCATCAACGCCATGTCACCGGCTGAAGTGGCGGCAATTATCGTTGATGAAGATGCCCATGCAATGGACATCGCCGTTGGCGCAGACAATCTGGCTCAGGCCATTGGTCGCGGTGGTCAGAACGTGCGTCTGGCCAGCCAATTGACTGGCTGGACCCTGAACGTGATGACCGAATCGGACATCCAGGCTAAGCAGCAAGCAGAAACCGGTGACATCCTGCGCAACTTCATCGACGAGTTGGAAGTCGACGAAGATCTGGCACAGGTACTGGTTGATGAAGGCTTCACCAGTCTGGAAGAGATTGCCTACGTACCGTTGGAAGAAATGCTCAACATCGATGGCTTTGACGAAGATACCGTCAACGAGCTTCGCGCTCGGGCCAAAGATCGTTTGTTGACTAAAGCCATCGCTACTGAGGAAAAGCTGGCAGACGCCCATCCGGCCGAAGACCTGCTCTCGCTTGAGGGTATGGACAAGGATTTGGCGATGGAACTGGCGGTGCGCGGCGTAGTTACCCGCGAAGACCTGGCCGAGCAGTCTATTGACGACCTGCTCGACATCGACGGCATTGACGATATTCGTGCCGGCAAGTTGATCATGGCCGCCCGAGCCCATTGGTTCGAGTAAGTAGGCGCGGCCTGAGGAGAGAAGTGCATGACGCAAGTCACGGTGAAAGAACTGGCCACAGTGGTCGACACACCGGTAGAGCGCCTGTTACAGCAGATGCGTGAGGCAGGTTTGCCGCACACCGCCGCCGAACAAGTTGTGACCGACATAGAGAAACAAGCCCTGTTGACGCATTTGAAAAGCGGTCACAAGGCCAAAGTGGAAGAGCCGCGCAAGATCACTTTGCAGCGCAAAACCACAAGCACACTTCGCGTTGCTGGCAGCAAAAGCATCAGCGTTGAAGTGCGCAAGAAGAAAGTTTTCGTACAGCGCAGCCCGGAAGAAATCGAAGCCGAGCGTAAACGCGAAGTGGACGAACGTCGTGCGGTAGAAAATGCTGCACGTCAAAAGGCTGAAGAAGAATCCAAGCGTCGCGCCGAAGAACAAGCGCGTAGCCAGCCTGCTCCTGCGCAATCGAACGGTACTGAAGCTGTTGCCGCGCCTGTTGCTGTTGCCGAACCTGTGCGTCAAGCACCGGTTTCGGCTGCTGCACCGGCTGCCGATGCCCGCAAGAAAGACGAACAGCGTCGCCCGGACAAACCGCGCAGCGATGACAACAATCGTCGTAGCGGCGGTGGTGGTGATGGCGATCGCAAGAACGCTCCGCACCGTGCTTCCGTTAAAGAGAAAGCACCAGCGCCACGTGTTGCACCTCGTACTACCGACGAAGAAAGCGACAGCTTCCGTCGTGGTGGTCGCGGCAAGGCCAAGCTGAAAAAGCGTAACGCTCACGGTTTCCAGAGCCCTACCGGGCCGGTCATTCGCGACGTTGCCATCGGCGAGACCATCACTGTCGGCGAGTTGTCCGCACAGATGTCGGTCAAAGCGGCTGAAGTGATCAAGTTCATGTTCAAGATGGGCACCCCGGTGACCATCAATCAGGTACTGGATCAGGAAACTGCCCAGTTGATCGCCGAAGAGTTGGGCCACAAGGTCAAACTGGTCAGCGACAACGCCCTGGAAGATTCTCTGGCCGAATCGCTGAAGTTCGAAGGTGAGACGTTCGCCCGTGCACCGGTTGTGACCGTAATGGGCCACGTTGACCACGGTAAAACCTCGCTGCTCGACTATATTCGTCGTGCCAAGGTTGCAGCTGGCGAAGCCGGCGGCATCACCCAGCACATCGGTGCGTACCACGTTGAAACTGATCGTGGCATGGTCACCTTCCTCGACACCCCAGGCCACGCTGCGTTTACCGCAATGCGTGCTCGTGGTGCCAAGGCGACCGACATCGTGATTCTGGTTGTTGCTGCGGACGACGGCGTGATGCCGCAGACCATTGAAGCTGTTCAGCATGCCAAGGCCGCCGGTGTTCCGCTGGTCGTAGCAGTGAACAAAATCGACAAGCCAGGTGCTGATCTCGATCGCATCAGAAGCGAATTGTCTGTCCAAGGTGTTACTTCCGAAGAGTGGGGCGGCGAGACTCCGTTCGTACTCGTCTCTGCGAAAGTAGGTACTGGCGTTGACGAACTGCTCGAAGCGGTCCTGTTGCAAGCCGAAGTACTGGAACTGAAAGCGACCCCGTCCGCTCCTGGTCGTGGTGTCGTGGTTGAATCGCGTCTCGACAAAGGTCGTGGTCCGGTTGCAACCGTTCTGGTTCAAGACGGTACGCTGCGTCAAGGCGACATGGTATTGGTTGGCTCGAACTTCGGCCGTATCCGCGCCATGCTCGACGAGAACGGCAAGCCAGTTAAAGAAGCAGGTCCTTCGATTCCGGTCGAAATCCTGGGTCTTGATGGCACACCGGACGCTGGCGACGAGCTGAGCGTACTGACTGACGAGAAGAAAGCGCGCGAAGTCGCTCTGTTCCGTCAAGGCAAGTTCCGCGAAGTCAAACTGGCTCGCGCTCATGCCGGCAAGCTTGAAAACATCTTCGAGAACATGGGCCAGGAAGAGAAGAAGACGCTTAATATCGTCCTCAAATCTGACGTTCGTGGTTCGTTGGAAGCTCTGCAGGGCGCCCTTGGCGGTCTGGGTAACGACGAAGTGCAAGTGCGCGTAGTCGGCGGCGGTGTCGGTGGTATCACCGAAAGCGACGCTAACTTGGCACTGGCTTCCAACGCTGTACTGTTCGGCTTCAACGTGCGTGCCGATGCTGGCGCTCGCAGGATTGTCGAGCAGGAAGGTCTGGATATGCGTTACTACAACGTGATCTACGACATCATCGAAGACGTCAAGAAAGCCCTTACCGGTATGCTTGGCAGCGACGTTCGGGAGAACATCCTGGGTATCGCCGAAGTCCGTGACGTATTCCGTTCGCCGAAGTTTGGTGCGATTGCTGGCTGTATGGTTCTGGAAGGTGTGGTTCACCGCAACCGTCCGATCCGTGTACTGCGCGAAGACATCGTTATTTTCGAAGGCGAACTCGAGTCCCTGCGCCGCTTCAAGGACGACATGTCCGAAGTGCGTGCCGGCATGGAATGCGGTATCGGCGTCAAGAGCTACAACGACGTCAAAGCCGGTGACAAGATCGAAGTGTTCGAGAAAGTCCAAGTGGCTCGCAGCCTCTAAGTCGCGAGTTGTAAGAGCCATGACGGGTCGTCGCATGCAAATGCACTGCGATCCGTCATGGGCTCTAAACGCAACGCCCGGTCCGACATTTTGTCAGGCCGGGCGTTTGCCGCTTTCAGACCGTACGGGTTTCGCCCCGGGTCAGTGACAGGTAGTAGACATGGCAAAAGAATATAGCCGTACCCAACGCATTGGCGATCAGATGCAGCGCGAGCTGGCACAGCTGATCCGCCGCGAAATCAAAGACCCGCGCGTCGGCCTGGTCACCATCACGGCTGTCGATGTCAGCCGTGACGTTGGTCATGCGAAGATTTTCATGACCGTGATGGGTCAGGACAGTGCTGAAGAAATAGCCCAGACCATCAAGGTTCTCAACGCTGCGGCAGGTTTTCTGCGCATGCAACTGGCTCGCGAGATGAAATTGCGCAGCGTTCCACAGTTGCATTTCCATTACGACGAAAGCGTCGTGCGTGGCGCTCATCTTTCTGCATTGATCGAACGTGCTGTGGCTGAAGATGGCCATCACCCGGAAAATGTGCAGGCAGAAGACGCTACCCAGGAAAACTCCCTGGCAGAAAGCGACAAGCCAGAAAGCAACAAGGAGTAATGCGGGTGGCGCAGGTCAAACGTATACGCCGTAACGTCAGCGGGATCATCCTGCTCGACAAACCGCTGGGCTTCACGTCCAACGCAGCCTTGCAGAAAGTGCGTTGGTTGCTCAATGCGGAAAAGGCCGGGCATACCGGCAGCCTCGATCCGCTCGCGACGGGCGTATTACCGTTGTGTTTTGGCGAAGCGACAAAGTTTTCCCAATACTTGCTTGATTCGGACAAAGCGTACGAAACCAAGATGCAATTGGGTAAAACCACCACCACGGCAGACGCTGAAGGTGATGTTTTACAAATTCGTCCCGTGACCGTTGGTCGTGCCGATATCGAAGCGGTTTTACCGTTTTTTCGCGGTGAAATCAGTCAGATACCGCCGATGTACTCAGCGCTCAAGCGCGATGGTCAACCCCTGTACAAGCTGGCCCGAGCAGGGGAAGTGGTGGAGCGCGAACCGCGTTCTGTTACTATCACGCGCCTGGAATTGCTGGAATGCGACGTCGATACTGCACGTCTTGCAGTGGACTGCACCAAAGGCACCTATATCCGTACCCTCGTGGAAGATATCGGTGAAAAGCTTGGGTGTGGCGCCTATGTCGCAGAGTTGCGTCGTACGCAGGCCGGACCTTTCAGCCTGGCTCAGACGGTTACGCTGGAAGAGTTGGAGCAGGTACACGCCGAGGGTGGTAACGAAGCGGTTGATCGCTTCCTGATGCCTTCGGACAGCGGTTTGCTGGATTGGCCGCTGCTGCAGTTCTCGGAACACAGTTCGTTTTACTGGCTGCATGGTCAGCCCGTAAGAGCACCGGACGCGCCACAATTTGGCATGGTTCGCGTGCAAGATCATGAAGGTCGCTTCATCGGAATCGGTGAAGTGAGTGAAGACGGGCGGATCGCGCCGCGTCGATTGATTCGGTCAGAATGACCGGACGAGGGTGGCTGTCAATGGGCACGGTCACATCTCATTTAAAAATACGAGGATTTGTCCTCGGCCCATTGAAACTGTCTCTCTGGAGCGGTTTCTCGAATAAAGGATTGCCCACATGGCACTCAGCGTAGAAGAAAAAGCTCAGATCGTAGCCGACTACCAGCAAGCTGTTGGTGATACTGGTTCGCCAGAAGTGCAAGTTGCACTGCTGACCACTAACATCAACAAACTGCAAGGCCACTTCAAGGCCAACGGTAAAGATCACCACTCACGTCGTGGTCTGATCCGTATGGTAAACCAGCGTCGCAAGCTGCTGGATTACCTTAAAGGTAAGGACGTTAGCCGTTACAGCGCCCTGATCGCTCGTCTGGGTCTGCGTCGCTAATAACGACGTTGCTAGAGGTTGGTTGTTTGTCACGGCTCATCGGGTTTACCTGATGGGTCGTGGCAGGCTCCCAGCCTCAAGTTTTATCTGGACGGTCGATGGGTCCGATCCCTGTCACTGCCCAAGAATTCGCAAGAAACCAGTTCCCCAAGAGCCACAAAGAAGGTAGGAAACCGTGAACCCGGTCATCAAGAAATTCCAATTCGGTCAATCGACCGTCACCCTCGAGACAGGCCGTATCGCCCGTCAAGCTTCCGGCGCAGTATTGGTCACCGTTGACGACGACGTCAGCGTGTTAGTGACTGTGGTCGGTGCCAAGCACGCTGACGCAGGCAAAGGCTTCTTCCCACTTTCCGTTCACTACCAGGAAAAAACCTACGCTGCGGGCAAAATTCCCGGCGGTTTCTTCAAGCGTGAAGGCCGTCCTTCCGAGAAAGAAACCCTGACTTCGCGTCTGATCGACCGTCCGATCCGTCCGTTGTTTCCAGAAGGTTTCATGAACGAAGTGCAGGTTGTCTGCACCGTTTTGTCCACCAGCAAAAAGACTGATCCAGACGTCGCTGCCATGATCGGCACCTCGGCTGCACTGGCGATCTCCGGTATTCCTTTCGACGGCCCTATCGGTGCTGCGCGCGTTGCTTTCCACGAAAGCACCGGCTACCTGCTGAACCCGAACTACGAACAACTCAAGGCTTCGAGCCTGGACATGGTTGTAGCCGGTACCTCGGAAGCGGTATTGATGGTTGAATCGGAAGCTAAAGAGCTGACCGAAGACCAGATGCTGGGCGCTGTACTGTTCGCCCATGACGAATTCCAGGTTGTTATCCAGGCCATCAAAGAACTGGCTGCCGAAGCTGCCAAGCCGACGTGGGACTGGAAAGCACAACCAGAAAACACCGCACTGCTGAGCGCGATTCGCGCTGAGTTCGGCGATGCGATTTCCCAGGCTTACACCATCACCGTCAAGCACGAGCGTTATGCCCGTCTGGGTGAGTTGCGTGACCAGATCGTTGCCAAGCTTTCCGGCGAAGAAGGTCAACCGACTTCCAGCGAAGTCAAAGCTGCTTTCGGCGAAATCGAATACCGCACCGTGCGCGAGAACATCGTTAACGGCAAGCCGCGTATCGATGGTCGTGATACCCGCACTGTACGTCCGCTGAACATCGAAGTCGGCGTTCTGCCGAAGACTCACGGTTCGGCATTGTTCACCCGTGGCGAAACCCAGGCTCTGGTTGTAGCGACTCTGGGTACCGCACGTGATGCACAGTTGCTCGATACCCTCGAAGGCGAGCGCAAAGACCCGTTCATGCTGCACTACAACTTCCCTCCGTTCTCGGTGGGCGAGTGTGGTCGTATGGGCGGTGCTGGTCGTCGCGAAATCGGTCACGGCCGTCTGGCTCGTCGCAGCATACAAGCCATGCTGCCTGCTGCTGACGTGTTCCCGTACACCATTCGTGTGGTATCGGAAATCACCGAGTCCAACGGTTCCAGCTCCATGGCTTCGGTCTGCGGTGCTTCCCTGGCATTGATGGACGCGGGTGTGCCGATGAAGGCACCCGTAGCCGGTATTGCCATGGGTCTGGTTAAAGAAGGCGAGAAGTTCGCCATCCTGACCGACATCCTGGGTGACGAAGATCACTTGGGCGACATGGACTTCAAAGTAGCCGGTACCGCCAAAGGTGTTACCGCGCTGCAGATGGACATCAAGATCAAAGGCATCACCGAAGAAATCATGGAGATCGCTCTGGGCCAAGCCCTGGAAGCTCGCCTGAACATCCTCGGTCAGATGAACAAGATCATTGGTCAGTCGCGTACCGAACTGTCGGAAAATGCTCCGACCATGATCGCGATGAAAATCGACACCGACAAAATCCGTGATGTCATCGGTAAAGGCGGCGCGACGATCCGTGCGATCTGTGAAGAGACCAAGGCTTCGATCGACATCGAAGACGACGGCACCATCAAGATCTTTGGCGAAACCAAGGAAGCGGCTGAAGCAGCACGTCAGCGCGTTCTGGGCATCACCGCTGAAGCCGAGATCGGCAAGATCTACATCGGTAAGGTTGAGCGTATTGTCGACTTCGGCGCATTCGTTAACATCCTGCCTGGCAAAGACGGCCTGGTTCACATTTCCATGTTGAGCGATGCTCGCGTTGAGAAAGTGACTGACATCTTGCAAGAAGGTCAGGAAGTTGAAGTTCTGGTGCTGGACGTGGACAACCGCGGCCGCATCAAACTGTCGATCAAAGACGTTGCAGCAGCAAAAGCATCGGGCGTGTAATTAGCCTGATTGCCATACGCTGAAAAAAGGACCCTTCGGGGTCCTTTTTTTATGAGCGCTTTTAAGCGCTTAGCTTATATAGGTAGCCAATCCTTTCGCCCTGCACTACATGCATCTTGCATGCAGTGCAGGGTGATGAACGTGCAATCTGCACGACAGCCAATTTTCGAGCATAAGATAACCTATTGTTTTATAACGTAATTATATTCAATCAGAGGTTGGCACAGCGCTTGCGATATACCCTGTAACCCTGCCGCCAGTGATGCTGGAGCAGATTTTAGAAAAACAGGAGTGACTCGTATGAATATGAATAAGTTCGCTATTGCCGCTGCTGCTGCCACTGCACTGACCTTTACCATGGTCAACGCGGCATTTGCTCAACAAACCACTCAAGCACCGATGGTTGTTGCTGCTGGCGAAATGACCAAAGCTACAGAGGCAACCTCTGATACCTGGATCACCACCAAAGTTAAGGCCGATCTGGTCACTGAAAAAGGCATTCCTGGTACTGACATCAAGGTAGAGACCAACAAAGGCGTGGTTTCCCTGTCATCGACCGTCACATTGACCTCCGCTCAGAAAAAACTGGCTGTCGACATCGCCAAAAAAATCAAAGGCGTTCAAGCCGTTTCGGCTGATGGCCTGAAATCCGAGTAACGTTTCACTCTCTCGCGATGATCATTGATAAGGAGCGCGCTGATAACGTTGGACGGTATCGGCTGGTTCGTTAAAGGTTCATGCGAAAGACCATAAGGATGTGGTCATTACAGGCCCCTGCGTTCGCGCCGGGGCCTGTTCTATTGTGGGGATGGGGGAATTGAAGGATAAGCCCCGGCGCGGCCGTCAGCTACCGCGCTTACTGTCTATGCGCAGTAGCCGGCCGCCTTCGAAACGCAAGTATTGATACATTCCGCTATTGGGCCCGTAGATCCACTCATCAATCTGGACTTCTTCGCGTCTATTCACGCTGCGCTTATAGCCAATGATATTTCGGGCAATAGGTTCACCGCATTTCTGCAGTACCTCAAACTCCCGATCACCCACGCTGATCAACTGACTGCCGCAACGCAAGGTATCTGCTTGTGCCTGGCCTGCGAGACAAGCGACTACCAAAAGCACTAAACCGGCTGTTCGCATGGATTATTCGCTGTCCAGATGCAGCTGAGTAACGACACGGCCATCGGGTTGAGCCTCTCCGAGGCTGGTGTCGATGAAATAGACCCGATCATCAGCCAGTTTGCCTTTATCGACCAGATAATCCTTGATGCTGCCGGCGCGCGCCTGGCCCAACTGGCGGAGCAATGCAGTGTTGGTGCTCCAGGATTTGATCACGTCCACGCGCATTTTCGCGGCGCGCTCTTCCTTACCCAGACCGGTCCACTCGGCGGGCGGTTGTTGCTTGAGCAGGGTGCGATAAATACCTTCGAGCATGGGTGGTTTTTCGTTTTCGGGCACTTGCAACAGTGAGGCTTGAGCCGGAACTTTGTCACCGCGACGCTGAAGAATCTTGTAGTACGTGCTCTGGTATTCGCGCTCCAGACGTTGAGCAGCGATCAGCGGGCCATCGCTGCTGACCGAGCTGGTGCCTTCGATCTCGAGATGTAACGTCGGGCGCTTCTTGAGTGCGGCGGAGAGCTTGTTCAGGGCGGATTGTGCGTCGCTGGTCAAGTCACTCGATCCGGGGGTGAACGCAATGCTGCCGAGGTCTTGAGACTCGCCGCCACTGATTAAACCCCCGATGAACTTGAAGGGTGCTTCAGCTGCGCGCACTACCAAATTGCGCAACGTCTGCCAAATGATTGGCATTACGCTGAACTGGGGATTGTTCAAGTCGCCGGAAATAGGCAGCTCGATGGAAATCTTGCCATCTGAGTCCTTCAGCAAGGCAATGGCCAGGCGAATCGGCAAATCGACCGCACTGGCGCTCTCGACCTTCTCACCCAGCTGTAGCTGTTCGACCACCATTTTGTTTTCGGCCTTGAGCTGGCCTTTGGTGATCATGTAATGCAGGTCGAGATTCAGGCGACCTTTGCGGATGCGGTAGCCAGCGAATTTACCTGAGTACGGCGTCAGTGTGGTCAGTTCTACGCGCTTGAAACTGGTCGCGATGTCGAGACTGGCCAAGGGGTCGAAGGGGTTGAGGCTGCCTTTGATGGTCACCGGCGCATAGCGATCAACCTTGCCATTGATATTGACCGTCGCAGGCTTCGGCTGACGGTTGTCCAGCGTGCCGATTTTGCCGTTGAGCTGCTGAATGGCGGTGGCAAAGTTGGGTGTGAGACTGAGATCGGCGAAGTTCGCGGAGCCGTCGTTGATATTCACTTCCCCGATGCGAATCCCCATCGGTTTTTCGCCGCTTGCAGAGACCTTGCCTGCGGCTGGTTTAGTCGCGGGTTTGCCGCTGTCGGCTGGCTGTGGGATCAACAGATCATCAATGTTGGTGGTGCGGTCATCGTTGATTATGAAACGCGCATACGGTTGTAGCAGATTGACCTTGGCGATCGTCAGGCTGTCGCCGTGTTGATAATCCAGTCCTTCAAGCACCACCTGCTGCCACTTGAGAAAGTCGCGCTGCTTGAGGGTGTCGAGGGTGTGCAATTGGTCGATTTGGGCCTTGCCGGTGACGCTGAAGATCAGCGGCGCGGTGCTCTTGAGATTGACTGCCAGCTCGCTGCCGAGCATGCCGCTACGCAGTTCAAGGCGGATGAACGGGCTGATATAAGACTGCGCGACACGCAGGTCAATGTCTTTGGTGGTGACCTGCAATTTGGCGCTGACCGGGCTCAGATTGACGTCGCCCATGGCAGTGATATGCCCTTGTTTGCCCAGCCCGGTATCAAGCTTGAGGCTGAAAGGCGATTTGTTGAGGCTGTCGAAATTCTGCACGTCGAGGTTCAGCGGGCCTACTTCAAGCGCAACGGGTTCCTTGGGGACCCGATCAGCCAGGTGAATCTGATAGTTGCGCAGTTGCACATCACGCAGCAGCACCTGCCAGGGTTTGCTTGGGGCAATGGGCTGTTGGGCGACTTCGGGGGCGCTACCGGCTGAGGTCGCCGGCGCCTTGATGGCTGCGGCGGAGGCCGGTTTTTTCGGTTGGCTGGCAAACAGCTTCTGCCAATCGAGTTCGCCATCCGCTTCACGCGCAGCCCAGGTTTCCAGTTTATTACTGCGGATCTTGCCGACGGTCACCTGCTGTTTGGCCAGGTCGATAGAGGTCTCTGTGACGTCCAGTCGTTCCAGGCGCACCAGTGGCCGACCGTCCGGCGCATTGATCGCGAAGGGCGCAACGCTCAAGGCGGTATTGGTCAGTTGCAGTTCGGTTGTGCTGGCCAGGCTGAGTGTGTAGTCGGTGCTGAAGTTCAGAATGCCGTCTTGCAGTACGAACGGCAGCGCATCGCGCACGTAGGGCCACCAGACTTTCATCTTGCCGTCAGTGACTTTTAGCTTACCTTCGGAGGCAATCGGTACCAGGCTGACGCGCCCGACCCAGTCGACTCGACCGCCGCCAGGACCTACTGCAACCAGGGTCATGTCGGCATTGTCTTCGGGCAGGGTGCTGAGATTTTTCAGCTCCAGACTCAGCTTGTCGTAAAGGAATTCAATCGGTTCGCTGGGGCGTAGATCCTGGAAGTGGACATAACCGTCAGCCAATTTGATGTGGTCTACCCGCATCGGGAAAGGCTTGCCGGGTGGCGCGTCCTTGGCCGGCTCGCTGGCCGGTAGCTTGAACAGCTTCGCCAGATTCAGCGTGCCGTCCTTGCTGAAGAGAAGTTCGGACTTGGGTTTGTCCAGCTCGACAGCCGCCAGATGCAGGGCGCCGGTCCACAGGCTGTCAATCTGCAGGTTGGTGTACAACCGCTCGAAACCGACCTGCTCCTGGCCCGGCGTGCCGATGTTCAGGCCCCACAGGGTGACTTCCAGTGTGTAGGGGTTGATTTCCAGACGACCCAGCGTTGCCGGTACCGTGGAATAGGTGGCCAGTTGTTGATTGACTATCCGCAATGCGATGCCGGGCAGAATCAAGAACCCCAGCAAGCTATAAAGCGCGATGACGGTCAGCAAGGCGCAAATAGCGCGTTTCAATCCTTTGGGCATGTGAGGCGTCGTCTGTCTGTCGGAGGTCCTTGGAGTATGGCACGCGAATCTGGTTCCCCAGAAGTACCCTCAAGTGCGTGTCGGAAGTTTCCTTTCTTGCGTCGGGCGTCAGAGTTGCAGTATCAGCGTTTTGAGCGGCGGTTGCTGGTCCTGAGACGGAAAGTCGCTGCCCGGCGTCAGAACCTGCCAGTCGCGTACCGGGCGCCCGGCCTTGCTGGCACAGCGTAGCACCTGTTCGCGCCAGTCCTCCATGCTGACCTTCGCCAGATTATTGCAGCAGATCAACACGCCATCGGTGGCCGTGGTCAATACCGCCGGTTTGAGCAGGCTCTGGTAATCTCGCAATAAATCGACGGTGCCGAATGCACTTTTTGCCCACGCAGGCGGATCAAGGAACACCAGGTCGTATTGCCGTTGCTCGAGGCGCACATATTCGGGCAACTTATTTCCGCGGCGTGGTGCTATGGGCAAGCCTGCCAGTTGGCGGATCGCCGGGAAGTAATCGGATTGCACAAACTTCATGGCTTTCAATTGAGGGTTGAGGACGCCATTTTCGCGACCCACCGCCAGATTACCTTCGGCAAAGTCCAGATTGCATACTTCCCGCGCTCCGCCCGCCGCCGCGCTCAGGCCAACGCCACAGGTATACGCAAACAGGTTCAGCATGGTCTTGCCGGCGCTGTGTTGTTTTATCCAGCCACGCGTATTACGCAAGTCGAGAAACAGCAGCGGGTCCTGCCCGGCATGGCGCCCGCGTACGCGGTAGTTCAGGCCCCACTCGTGGCCGATCATATCCACCAGTGCCGCGTCTTCGGCTTTGTATACGGCGTCGTTACGGTCTATTCGCGAGTTGCCTTGGGAGCGGTCGTTGTAGACCAGCAGGGTATCGAGCCCCAGACGTGTATTGACGGCCGCGTGCAGTTCCAGCAGGACCTCGCGTTCCAGCGAGTGGTGGAAACTCTGCACCAGCAATTGCGGGCCATAGCGGTCGATGGTCAGGCCGCTAGCACCTTCCTGGCTGCCATGGAATAGCCGATAGCAATCCGTGCCTTGTTGATGCAACTCGGCAAGCAGTGGTTCGCGGTTATCGAGGGCGACGCTTAGCGCCTGATTCAAGGAAGACATGCACAGCGCCTTGGGTTGGAAATGGGCGCGGCAGTTTAACAGTTAAGCGCGGGCATTGATCGCGGGCAAGCATGCTTGCCCGCGATGACGTCAGATCAGGCGCAGCAGACTCAGCGGGAAAGCGCCAATGCCACACCCTGACCACCACCGATGCACAAGGTTGCGAGTCCTTTTTTGGCGTCGCGCTTGATCATCTCGTGCAGCAGCGTGACCAGAATGCGGCAGCCTGATGCACCAATCGGGTGGCCAAGGGCTATGGCGCCGCCGTTGACGTTGACCTTGTTCATGTCCCAGCCCAGCTCCTTGCTGACTGACAAAGCTTGCGCGGCAAACGCCTCATTGGCTTCGATCAGGTCAAGTTGCTCCAGCGACCAGCCCGCCTTGGCCAGGCAACGACGAGTGGCGCTGACCGGGCCAATGCCCATGATTGCCGGGTCGACACCTGCGTTGGCGTAAGCCGCGATGCGCGCGAGAACCGGCAGCCCGAGCTTTTCAGCTTTGGCGGCACTCATCAGGATGACGGCAGCGGCGCCGTCATTCAGCGACGAAGCGTTGCCTGCGGTGACGGAGCCATCTTTCTTGAACGCTGGCTTGAGTTTGGCCAACGATTCGGCGGTCGTCCCGGCGCGCGGTTGTTCGTCCGTGGCGAACGAGAGCGGATCGCCTTTGCGCTGCGGGATCAGGATCGGGGTGATTTCGTCGACAAAACGCCCGGCTTCGATGGCGGCCACAGCTTTCTGTTGTGACGCGGCGGCGAAAGCATCTTGTGCTTCGCGGGTGATGCCGTACTTGTCCACCAGATTTTCGGCAGTGATGCCCATGTGATAGTCGTTGAATGCATCCCACAAACCATCGCTGATCATCGTGTCGACCAGGGTGCTGTTGCCCATACGCAGACCGGTACGTGCACCGGGCATGACGTAATTGGACAGGCTCATATTTTCCTGACCGCCCGCGATGACCACTTCCGCGTCGCCGCAACGAATTGCCTGAGCCGCCAGATGCAGGGCCTTCAAGCCTGAGCCACAGACCTTGCTCACGGTCATTGCCGGTACCGCGAAAGGCAGCCCCGCCTTGATCGCGGCTTGACGGGCAGGGTTCTGCCCGGCGCCTGCGGTCAATACATGGCCCATGATCACTTCATCGACTTCAGCAACATCCAGTCCGGTTTGAGACAACAGTTGGCGAATGACAGCAGCGCCAAGATCGACTGCGGAAATATTCGCCAGGGCACCCTGGAACGCACCGACAGCGGTACGGGTGGCGGCAACGATAACGACGTCTTGCATGGCAAAGGTCCTCACTATTATTGAATTTTGCGTCGGGCCTGATTCAGTTGGCCCTATTCGCTGTGGCGGTGGCTATGACAATGGTACGCATGGTGTCACACATGGCCGCTCAGGTTCCAACGAGAAACCGGCGGCCGAGAGTGTGTTTCAGGTCGGTCAGCAGGATAGCCCCATCCGTCGGTGGGCGCGCTGAACTGAGCCATTGCGCACCGCCCAGCGTAACAGGGGCACGCTACGTCTGACGCTGGCGCGGATCAATGCGCGTTGCAGCGGACCCTGATGGATCGCGAACAAATCGCTGGCCCATACCGGTAACAGGTCGATGCCCGCCTGCATCATTAAGGCACCGAATGGCTTGGCCAGCCTGCTCGGAGCAGGCGCATTCAGCAATAATCGCAGCACCTCGCGGCTGCGCTCATCACAGATCAACTGCGGGCGCATCCGTTCGAGATAGTCGGCAATCGCTTGCCTTGAACGTGGCACCTCACGCGCGCCGAGTCGTTCGGCGATGGCGGCAACTTCTGCGTAATACGCATCCTGTGCGTCACCTGACAACTCGGGGTTGCGATAGCGCAAATGGGCGGCTAGAAAACTGCTGACTTCGGCCACATGCACCCACGTCAACAGATCCGGATCACTGGCCGCATAGGGGCGTCCGTCGGGTGCAGTACCCGTCACTTGCAAGTGGATGGTGCGCACCTTTTCTATCAGCCAGTTGGCGTCGCGGGTCGAACCGAAGGTTGTCCCTGAAATAAACTGGCCGGTCCTGCGAAGGCGGCCAAGCATGTCCTGACGAAAGGTCGAGTGATCCCAGACCCCGGCCAGCGCCAATGGATGCAGGGCTTGCAGCATCAATGCGCTGATGCCGCCGATCAGCATGCTGCTGAAGTCGCCATGCACCTGCCAGCAGATGGCCTCGGGGCCGAACAGGCCGGGATCACCTTTAGGGTTTTCCAGGTCCAATTGACCCAGAGACAATCCCGTCAGACTCATGACTTGGGTTTCGATACGGCTACGAATGAATTCCATGGGCTCTCAACATCTGAGTCGGGCGCAGGGAGGGCTGCGCCCGTCACGTTCAACGGTTCAGGCGTTTATCGATCAGGCCTTCGACCACACTCGGGTCAGCCAGGGTCGACGTATCACCCAGGCTGTCCAGTTCATTGCAGGCAATTTTGCGCAAAATCCGGCGCATGATCTTGCCTGAGCGGGTTTTCGGCAGGGCGGGTGCCCACTGAATCAATTCCGGTTTGGCAAAGCTGCCAATTTCTTGGGCGACGTGGGCCAGCAGTTCTTTTTTCAACGCATCATTTGTCTCGACACCTTTCATCGGCGTGACGAATGCGTAAATCCCCATGCCTTTGACGTCATGGGGGTAACCGACCACTGCGGCTTCGGCGATGCTGTCGTGCAGCACCAGTGCGCTTTCAACTTCTGCAGTGCCGATCCGGTGTCCAGACACGTTGAGTACGTCGTCGACGCGGCCAGTGATCCAGTAGTCGCCATCCTCGTCGCGGCGAGCGCCGTCGCCAGTGAAGTAGTAGCCCGGATAAGGTTTGAAATAGGTCTCGACCATGCGCTGTTGGTCGCCGTATATGCTACGAATCTGTCCCGGCCAACTGGCCTTGATCGCCAGAACGCCGCTGCCCGCACCGATGATTTCCTTGCCTTGCTCGTCCAGCAATACCGGCTGAACCCCGAACAACGGACGCGTCGCGCAGCCCGGTTTGAGGTGGCTGGCACTGATCAACGGGGTCAGCATGATGCCGCCGGTTTCGGTCTGCCACCAGGTATCGACAATGGGGCAGCGCTCCTTGCCGACCTGATGGAAATACCACTCCCATGCTTCAGGGTTGATTGGCTCGCCGACGCTGCCGAGCACGCGCAGGCTCTCGCGTGAGGTGCTTTGCAGCGGCCCCGGTCCTTCACGCATCAAGGCGCGCAGGGCTGTGGGTGCGGTATAGAAAATGTTGACCTGGTGCTTGTCGATTACCTGCCAGAAGCGCGAAGCGTCAGGGTAGTTCGGCACGCCTTCAAAAATCAGCGTGGTGGCGCCATTGGCCAGCGGGCCATAGACGATATAGCTGTGACCGGTAACCCAGCCGACATCGGCGGTGCACCAGAAAATTTCTTGGTCTTGGTAGTCGAACACATGCTTGAAGGTCATTGCGGCTTGCAGCAAATAACCGCCGGTGGTGTGTAGCACGCCTTTGGGCTTGCCGGTACTGCCTGAGGTATAGAGGATGAACAGCGGGTCTTCCGCATCCATTGGCTCGGGCGGGCAGTCAGCGCTCATGCCACGCACGGCGTCGTGGTACCAAATGTCGCGACCTTCGACCCATTCCACGTCGCCCTGGGAGCGTTCTACCACCAGTACGGTGCTGACGTTCGGGCAGCTTTGCAGTGCTTTGTCGACATTCTTCTTGAGCGCGACATATTTACCCCCGCGCACCCCTTCATCGGCAGTGATCACGGTGCGGCAATCGGCATCGAGAATCCGGTCACGCAACGCGTCTGGCGAGAACCCGCCGAACACCACCGAATGCACGGCGCCGATTCGGGTGCAGGCGAGCATCGCGTAGGCGGCCTCGGGGATCATCGGCATATAGATGCAGACCCGGTCACCTTTTTTCACTCCGCGACTTTTGAGTACGTTCGCCAGACGGGCAACGTTGTGATGCAGCTTTTTATAGGTGATTTCGGCGGACTCGCCCGGATTGTCGCCTTCCCAGATGATCGCGATCTGATCGCCACGCTCTTTCAGATGACGATCGATGCAGTTGTAGCTGACATTCAATTCGCCGCCCTTGAACCAGCTGGCCTCGCCAGTGTTCAGGTCCGCGTGCTGCACTTGCTGCCAAGGTCTGGACCAGTCGAGAAACGTCTTGGCTTGTTCGGCCCAGAAGATGTCGGGGTGTTCCACTGACTGTTGATACATCCGCTGATAGTCAGCGGGGCTCAGCTGCGCAGCTTTACGCACGGCGTCGGCTTTCGGGAAAACGCTGATATCGAACATGGGTTGATCCTTATTCTTGTTGATGCAACAAGTCATCAGGGTGCGCTTTGGTGGGGATTGGTTCAAGGGGACGGGACCCGCATCCATGTTTGGCGGAGTACGTCAGTACGACCCTGCGCGGTTACCGGAACAGTCCTACATGATCCAACGGCGCTGGCTGGCTGTGTAGACATACATCGTCAATGACACTGCGTGCCCCTTCCAACACGAAGATGCGCGCATGTCTCATCCCGGCCTTACTCCGAAGCTCTCTCTGGACATCAACGGGCAGCAGCAAACTGACTTGCAGGTGTTGAGTTTTCACGGGACCGAGGCGCTGAGCCGACCCTATGAAATCAACATCGAACTGGTGAGCAGGCGCTCATCCCACGCGTTGGACGGCTTGCTGCATAAAGCGGCCTACCTGAGATTCGGGGCGCAAGGGCAGGGGGTGCACGGTCATATTTATGCGATCCGCAAAGGCAAAACAGGCGGGGCGTTCACCCATTACCATCTGGTGCTGGCGCCTTATCTGGCTTTTCTGGAACATTCGAGCCATCGCCGTTCGTTCCAGAAAATGACCGTGCCGGAGATCATTCTTGAGGTGCTGAAAGGGCATCGCATGCTGAAGGGCACCGATGCATCGTTCGACCGCATCACGGGGAGCGTGGCGCCGCGCGACTACTGCGTGCAGTACGACGAGTCGGACCTGCACTTTCTCAGCCGGTTATGCGAAGAAGAGGGGATTTTCTATCGGTTTGAGCACACGCCAGACAGTCATTGCCTGATCTTTGCCGACGATGAAACCCGATTCCCGCAGCAATCTCCGCAGGTGTTGCCGTTCAAACCGGCCAGCGGCCTGGTGGCAGAAGGTCCGGTGGTCAAGGCCTTTGGCGTACGTCTTACCGCCCAAACCAATCATGTCGCCCTGCGCGACCATGACTTCAAACAGACCCATATCCCGTTGCAAAGCCTGCAAAATCCTGCGCGAACCCAGGCGCAATGGGAGAGCGGCGAGGTCCCCAAATACGGTCCCTACCTGGAGGATTACGTCTACCCCGGGATTTTCGAAGAAAAAAGGCGCGGTGACGTTTTATCCAAGCGTGCGCTTGAGCGCCATCAAACCGGGTTTCGCCTGGCGGATGGTGAGAGTGATGCGCCGCTTTTACGCAGTGGATCGCGCGTGCACCTGGTGCCGGATTACGACCCCAAAACCCACTGGGTGCTGGTTTTTGTACAGCATGAAGCAAGACAGCCGCAGGTCCTCGAAGAACTGGCCGACAGCAGCCCGGTTGAAGACGGGCGCATCGTTCAGGGGTACCGCAACACCTTCACCGCCATTGCGGAAGCGGTCCAGTTTCGTCCGGCGCTGGAGCACCCGAAACCGCGAATCCACAGCACCCAGACCGCCAGGGTCACCGGCCCTGTGAATGAAGAGATCTACTGCGACACATTCGGTCGGGTCAAAGTCAAATTCCACTGGGACCGCAGCGAACAGGACGATGAAACAACCAGTTGCTGGGTGCGGGTTGCGTCCAGTTGGGCAGGCGATGGGTATGGCGCCGTCACCGTTCCCCGGGTGGGCATGGAGGTGCTGGTTTCCTACTTGGAAGGGGACGCCGACAGGCCGGTTATCGTCGGCTGTTTGCCCAATAACCTGAACCCCGTTGCGTACGGACTGCCTGAAAACAAGACCAAAAGCATCTTTCGCAGCCGGAGTTCCAGTGCAAGTACCGGTTTCAACGAAGTTCATTTTGACGACAAGAGCGGGGCTGAACGGGTCTACCTGCGCGCCCAGCGCGACATGGAACAGCTGATCCAGAACGACAGCCGGACTGAAATTGGCGGTCAGCGCCTGGAAACCATCAAGGGCAACAGCACCTCGGTACTCAAAAGTGAGGAACACCGGACCCTCACCGGCGAGCGCAAGGTTCAGTTGCTGGCGGGCGATCACCTGCAGGTGGCAGGCAGCAGCCACACCCGTGTGGGTCAGGTATTGGTGATGGAGGCCGGGCAAGAAGTGCACATTGCCGGTAACGATATCGTCATCAACGCCGGCCTGGGTCTGACGCTGAGCGCCGGAGGCCAACATATCGTCCTTAGCCCGGCTGGTATTTTCAGCAGTACACCCATTCTGTTAGGCGGCGCACCACTACCGGGCACGCCAGCGATGCCGTTGGCGCCGGGGAGTACTCAAGCACTTGAGGTTGGCGTGTTGCCACCCAGCCCCACGTTCCAACAGCAGTTCCTTGGCGGTGAGCCCATTGTCGAAATGTGCCAAATGCCAGAAGGCAGTACACCCATGGATTGCCCACTTGAGGACTGCGGTTGCCGCGAGGCTATGAGTCCGGGAGCTCGCTCATGACAACCTGGATGCTCTTGGAACACACCGACCATTTGCTGCCTTCTCTTTTCCGGCAGATGGGTCGTCCAGATTTTGTACGCCTGTTTGATTCAACTGAATTGATGATCTATTCGCAGTTCAGCCCGTTGTTGGTGAAAGACGACAGCGACGGGACACTGCTACAGGCGATCAAGGAAGCACCCACCCACTGGCCGGGATTGGTGATAGAGAGTGAACACAGCGCCGAAGCGGTACTTGAACACCTGCGGCATCTGCTGATTATTCGCTTCAAACAGACCCGCAAAGGCATGCTGCATTATTGGAGTCCGGCCGTTGCCGAGTGCTTTTTCCCCGCCTGCACCGATGAAAACCTCAACCTCTGGCTCGGCCCGATCAGCCGTTTGAACTGGCATGCGTCGCGTGAAACCGGATGGCAAAGCCTGGACAGCCCTCACGCCGACACCTGGCTTCCCAGCACCTCCAACCACCTCTTGGTGCTTAGCGCGGAACAAAGCCTGGCCCTTGATCAGTACATTGCGAACGGACAGGAGTCCTGACATGGCCCAGAGCAAGCTCGGCCGTGGCCCATGCTGCGAAATCAATAAATTGATCGTACAGGTCACCGGCAACCAACATCCGGCCAGTCAGCGCCTGGCGTTTTATGACCACGCCGGAAAACGCCTGGACACCCTGACTGCCGAAGACAAGCCTGAAACGCTGAAAAAGCCCTACTTTGTGGACAGCGCCCTGCACGTCTGGAGCTGGAAGGATCACTACACTCACCGCCTGTGGCTGGAGATCGACTCGGTCGAAGGCAGTCCCATTCGCCTGCTCTTGCCCGAGGTCGCGATCACCCTGCGCCAGTTCGACGCGCAGTGGAATCAGATCGTGCCGGTGGTGCCCTTTGTTGCGTTGCCCGGTGCCAACAGTGCCCACGATCACGGCACGCCGGTGTTGTGCCGTGCAGGGTTCATTTATGTCTTTTTGGGCGACCGGCTGTGGCGCGAGCTGGAGGTGCGGGTCGCAGACGAGCAGACCACGTATCACGACATCGACCTCAACCGTTATCGCATGGGCGACGAGATTGAGGAGGGCCCCCGACTGGCGACCGGGCAGGCGCTGGACGACATCTGGTTGCCGTCCAGCTGGAACGATCAGCAGGTGTCGCCGCAGCTCTGTTTCAGCGAGGTGCAGCTCAGCGGGCCGCGCTTGCGACGTCTTGAGCAAGACCCGAAAGCGCGCGCACAACGCTGCCAGAGCCCGGACTTGCGCAGTTCGCGAGATAAGTTCAAACGCGTATTCCTCGACAAACCGGACGGCGTGGCAATGCTCGACGCGTTCAGCGCATTCGACGCCTATGACGCGGCCAACCAGTCTGCGGCGGGCGCGGCGCATGTTGCCTGGCTTAACCTCAAGCAGCACGCCTTCCCGGTCAGCCTGGTCGCCGCACAACGCGCCCGCCAACCCGGTTACGAATGGCTGCTCGACCAGCCGGGCCGTTACCTGTGCGACCTGAGCGGGCAGTTCCCGGCCATTGCCTTGAGCGCAGCTCGCCAGCATGTGGTTCGCTGTGAAAAGGGCGAAGTGGCCTATCAGCCAACCTCCGTGGAAACCGGCGCCTGGGCCCATTGGCTGGAACAGGTGTGCGATCCCGAAACCCAGATCGCCGATGAGTTCTGGCAAGAGCAGCCGGCCACCACTGATGTGCTGCAACGTGCGCGCAAACGCGAGCTGTACGGCGTGCTGTTGCACGACGCGCACTATCGTCTGCGTCACGTACAGACGCGGATTCACGACCAGCAACAGTTGCTGAACCTGTGCGCCCAGCGCGCCAGCCATTACACCCATCACGCCAGCGCGCTGCTGGTGCAACAATTGATCGTGCCGCAGACCGTGGGTGGGCAGAAAAATCCGTTGTACCAGAGTATGGAGAAGCTCAAGGAGCAGGGCCGGATCGACATCAACCGCTTCACCGCTACAGGCGAACGAGCGCAACTCTGGCGCCAGCTGGACATGAGTCAGGTGCTGTTGAGCGACGCCCTGCAGCAACCGGAAACCGAGCAAACCCTGGCCGATCACCTGAGCCTCGACGGCTTCGACTACGTCGCCGCCATGCACTTCGTTAGTCGGTTGTTCGCTAGCCTCGCCATGACCCCCGCGCAAATGGACCCCTTTGCGGCCAACGGCGATGTCACTGACGCGGTGACCGGCATCAGCCTTTACAAAACTAAGGCCAGTGCCGGGCAACAACTGATCAGCCGAATGGCCAATGAAGAAGGGCATGCGTTGCATCGGATGCTGTGGCCCGACCTCGCACAGCAAGATATGGAGGCGCCCTATGTTCAGCCCGCGGTCGCCGACATCAATGACGGCAATGGCCTGTTTCGGCCGAACGCGCTGCTTGGGGCCGTCAGCAGCGACGCCGTCGATGCCAGGCAACTCAATACGCTCGACGCCCATTTGCTGGCGGGTTTGCTGGACAGCGGCAGCCTCAACAACACCCTGACCGGCACCCTGAAAGTCGTCGCGGCGACCTTGATCAGCTTCCACGAAAACCTGCAAGGCTCGGTGGATGTGGCGGAACAGGCGCTAAACGCAACCCAACACATTCCGGTCCCTGGCGCCGAACGCCCAGCCCCGGCGCTGAACATGCGCCAACGTCAGCGGGCCTTGGCGCAACTGCGCAGCATGCTGCCGGGGGCCTTTGGCGATGCACACTTCATGCGCCACCAAGAGGCGAGAAACAAGAACTACTACGTATTCGGCCTGACCGACTTGCCGGAGATGTCAGAACGCCTGCGACGGCCTCACCTCGACTATCGAGGCCCCTCCGGGTCGTCGAAGGTTGGCCAGGACCATTACCGCACCGGAGGCGATCTACGAGCCAATACCGTCGTCATCGCCATGCCCCGCGATCATCGGATGTCGCGACTGATCAGCGGCGTGAACCAACGGGTCAATGCGGCGTGGCAACTGAATATGACCGAGCAGGTCACCACCAAGGGAACGGCCATACAGGATGCGGTGAAGAGCCGGAACGCATTGCAGAGCGAGTGGATGTATCGGGCGCTGAACTCGACGCCGTTTGCGGCGGCGGTGGGGATGTTGGAGTTGTGGAATTTGAGGAGTGAGTTGGCGGCGGTCCGGAAAACTCAGAGGGAAAAAAGTACGATCAGGGCGGTTTTCGGTGTCGGAGGCGCAGTTGTCGATCTGCTTATTGCGATGGAAGCACTGACTGTAAAGTTGGCGGGCAGCCAGTCCGTTCTAGCGGCATCTCGCACAACGCTATTCACTATTTCTGAAGCCTACGCGGAGCGAGTTCTAGGTCCGTTGAGTAAGCATTTCTTAACGGAATTTACGGGGCGTTTGGTCGCCCTAGCATTCGCTGGGGCAATCTTTGTTGGCCTCAACCTCTATGACGCCTGGCACGCCTATCAATGGGGAGACGATGCCATGTGGGGCCATCTGCTGATGGCCGCAGGCGGCCTGACCAGCATCGCAGGCACCCTGATGGTCGGCGGTAGCACCTTCCTCGGCTTGGGCCCGGCAGGCTGGATTAGCCTGGTATTGATCAGCGTCGGCGCGGGCATCGTTTACTGGCTGAGTTCCGCGCCCATCAAGGACTGGCTCAATGCGGGTCCCTTCGGTCCCGGCAGTGAGCGGATCCCACACCTGCAAGATCCCCAGCAGGCCTTCTATTATCTGGTCAGCCTGTTTGCCGATATCCGCATCAGCTCGCGCCCTAATCCGGACCACGAGTTCGCCCCCAAAATCAATGACGGAAGTCCGGTGCCCTTCGACGTGCGGGAGGCCAACACCTGCATCGTTATCGAAAGCAATCTGCCGGGGTTGCTGAGTCAGGAACTCAGTACCCTGGTTGAATGCAGGCAGCAGCTGACGGAAGCGCATTACACGTTGCGCCATGAATGGAGTCACGAGCGCAATTCGCTCACCCGAGAGAAGCCTGTCGCCTATCGTTCAATACCCAATGGCATGGAGTTATTTGTCACGTTGCCACGCAACCAGCCCGCGGAACCCTCAAAAAACCGCCCCGCCGAGATATATCGCTGGCTGGTCCGTGTTCAATTGTCATTTAACGATGGCAACCGCACCTGGGTATTCCCCGCTCCACCACCGAAAGATCCGACTCTGTTCGGTCCGGCCCACGTCAAACCTAATTTTGAAAAAGGCGAAAAACTGTTCTGGGCCGACGAAATCACCCATCAAGCGGTGAGCGACGACTGACTACCATGAACTCGTCTTACTACGCGCCTACAGCCTATCGCTCTGATCAGATCCCCACACAACCGCCTTCGGCAGAGCGTTCGTGGATTCGACGTTTTGCCAAGGTGCGTCTGCCTTGGGGCATGACGCGAGAGGTTGCCCCTGACAGCCTCATGACCGGAAGAAAACCAGGCACCCTCCGTCGCCAAGAATTTTTATTAAATGAGAGGGAAGAGAAACGGGTACTGGGCACTTACGTTCCAGCCCCATACGAGCACGTGGACTTTCATCACCGAGAAGACCATGAGCACTTCAGGTTGGCCTTATGGTCCAAACGGTCTCACTTTTGGATTTATCTGACGGGGGGTGGAAAGGCTTTATTCTACCTAGCGATTGTAGTGTCAACTATGACGTACTTCCTTATGCTTTTTGCGTTGGATGAGCCGTGGCAAAAAACAACAATAGACTTACTTCCAATACTCGCCATATGGATTGGTGCTCCTCTATTTTGCTGGGCCTTGGGCGCTCTAGTCATCCGTTACTTCCCCCACCTCTGGGTCAAACCCTCCCGAGGCCCGATCTGGGAAATCAACCGTCGCACGGGCCTTGTCACGCTGTTCGATTACAACAACTGTAGTGGTCAACTAATCCCGGACACGACGTTAAGTTTTTCTTCGGCCCGAGCTGGCGCCATCCCACCGTTGAATTGATGGGGTCGAATCCAGTTGTACCGATGCATCAAGAAAAGGCTGATATCACGCTGGGCTTCTTGGGCGGTTCTGTAACCCAGAGTCGGTATCCATTCAGTTTTCAAGCTGCGGAACACGCGCTCCATTGGCGCGTTGTCCCAGCAATTTCCCCGGCGACTCATGCTCTGGCGTATTCGATAACGCCACAGACGCTGGCGAAATAAACGACTCGCATACTGCGACCCTTGATCCGAGTGAAACAGCAGGCCCTGAGGCCTTCCTCGTTGCTCGTAAGCCATATCCAGCGCCTTGATAACCAGATCGGCGTCCGGCTTTTCTGACAACGCCCAGCCCACCACTCGGCGTGCGCAAAGATCCAGCACGACAGCCAGATAGTGCCATTTCCCCTGGGCCCAAATGTAGGTGATGTCGCCGCACCACACCTGGTTGGGTGCCGGGACATCGAACTCCCGATTCAAGATGTTCGGAATATCTAACCGTTCAACCGTCGCTCGTTTGTAGGCATGTGAACCTGGCTGTTTGCTCACGAGGTCAAGCTCACGCATCAAGCTGCGCACTTTGAACCGGCCGAGTTGCTCACCATCGTCACGCATCAAGGTGAGGATGCTACGGCTGCCCGCAGCACTGCGACTTTGTGAAAACAACTCGCTCACTCGGCTGCGCAATCGAAGCCGTTCGACATCAGGCGTTCGGCGCTTGAGACGGTGGGCGTAGTAGCTTGAGCGGTTGATTTCAAACACTTTACACAGCCAATCAACCGGCTCATGGACGCTCAGCTGAGTGATCAGCGCGTACGCTCGTGATCTTCCGACATCAAGAGCGCGGTAGCCTTTTTTAATATCGATTTTTCCCGTTCAAGGCGGGCGATCCGGGCTTCAAGCTCCTGGATTTTTTGCTGTTCCGGTGTCAGCGCTTTGCTCTGCGGGGTAACGCCTTGGCGCTCCTGCTGAACCTGCGTGACCCAGCGGCGTAGTGCCGACTCGCCGACGCCGAGTGAACGGCTGGCTTCGATGTAGCTGTAGTCTTGTTTGAGCACGAGGTCGGCAGCCTCGCGTTTGAATTCAGCAGAAAAGGTACGGCGTTGTTTGGTCATTTGACACCTCGATCTGGCGAGCATTCTCGCCTAAATGGGTGTCCGGTTTCATTAGACCACTACACGAAGCTCTCAGCGTCCGTAGGCGCACTGTCGACCAAGATGAGCGAGGACGCCTTTCGCAAGTCATTACACGAAGTCCGGACGACGTTGCAAGCTGCGCGAGACAGGGTTACTCAGGCCGGACCTGCAATAGGAACGGTTGAAGACGGGCATATCTTTCTTGGCGGCGACCCTTCCAGCCCTAAATCATGGAGGACTCAGTGATGGCCGGCCCATGGGAAAAATACCAAAGCGCCGCACTCGCGACAGCCCCTGCGCCCGACCAGACACCCGCTATCGTGGCGTCACCGGTCGGACAGACTCCTCCTCAGGCAGTCGCCAGCGCGCCTGCGCCTACCCAGGTGACACCAGACGCCACCCCTACAGGTCCGTGGAGCAAATACCAATCTCCGGTCGCAGCACCAATTTCAGCGCCCGCCGCCCCTGCGACTCAAGCGGCCGAGCCTGGACTGCTCAAGCAGGTTGGGAATTTCTTCACGGGCGCAGATCGGGAGACGCGAGCGACCAATGAACTCCCGGAACTACAAAACTCCGGACTCTTCAAGGGCACCAATATAACGCCAGCCAAAGCAGCGCAGATCAGCGCCACCCTGCTAACAACTCTCGACCCTCAAGAGGCTGGCAAGATTTTAAGCGCTGCATCGCCGGATATCGGCATCCAGCAGGATGAAAAAGGTAACTGGTTGGCTGCCAACAACAAGACGGGCGCGCGAGCAGTCATCAACAAGCCTGGCTTGTCGGGTCTGGATGGTATGCAGCTGGCGGCGGCGGCCGGTCTTTTTGCGCCTGCTGGCGGCGCCGCTGGACTGGTGGGTGGAGGGATTCTCAAAGGCGCGGCAGCAGTAGGCGGAGCAACCGCTCTGACAGAGGCAGGGTCGCAGGCAGCTCAGGCTGCGGCAGGCGGCACATTCGATCCGGCTGACGTTGCACTTGCTGGCGCCGGAGGAGTAGGTGGCGAACTTGTGGCTCGGGGAGTTGGCGCCATTGGTAACGCCGTTCGAAACTCCACGGCAGCCAAGCAGGCCCAGGCTGGCGCGCTTCGTTCCGATTATGATGCGGCAGTAGCGTCAGGAGAAAATCCTGCAACTGCATCCGCCAGGCTTGCCGGACAGCCTGAAGAGGCAAACCAGCAAAACATCGCGCAATCTATCGTCACGGCTTCCGACGCAAAAGCCCGCGACACCGATCAAGCGCTGACTAATCTGGCTAATCAAGCAGACCCAAACAAGGAAGTCCTTGATGCCTGGGATAAGCTCGGGATCGAAGGCCAGCTCACTCCCGGACAGTATTCGAACAACCAGGCATTCCGAGAAATAAACCAAGGCTTAGCATCGGTTCCCGGAAGCGTACTTAACACAGAGCAGAATCTGGTCTACCAGAACCTGTCCGACCATGCAGATAAGTTGATTGGCGATTTTGGCGGGTCAGTTGATAAAAGCGCGTTTTCTGACGATTTCCGTAACCAGAGTCTTGCTGCGATCAAGGGGCTGGAGAAGGGCTCTGATGATCTCTACGGCAGAGTTGGCGCAGCCGTTCCAGAGAATACGCCGGCGCCAGCCGATACCGCACTTGCTCATCTGAATGAGAAGCTAGCCAACCTGAATGGCGACGTGTCTTTGCTGTCTGCGCCAGAGCAGCGAGCCTACAAGCTACTTAGTGCGGATCCGGACCAGGGCAAGCCTCTGCAGGCGATAGCAGGCCTTAAAGTTCCCGCGAGATACGCTGATACGGCCAATACTCTATCCGACGACGCCAACAGCTTAGTAACCGATTTCGGCGGCTCGCTGGATAATGCAAAGTTCTCTGATCAGTACACGCAACATACCAAAGCGGCAGGAGAGGCGCTTGAGGCGGAATCAACCGCACTCTACAGCAAAGTAAGGGCGGCGCTTCCGCCAGACACCGAGGTCCCATCCGATGCCACCTATGGGTTTTTGCAGGGCAGAATCAAGGAGTTGGGCGGATCAGACAAGCTAACCAATCTTGAGAAAAAACTACTGATGGCTGTAACGCCGAGGAGGGTTTCCGCCAGGATCGACCCAAACTCGCCCGAAGCATTGTCGTCACTGAGCAACACTACAACGCGTATCAAGAACTCAACCTATGGGCGCATTGACGACCTTCGCAAAGATATTGGCAGCGGACTTAGCAAGCAAGG
Source organism: Pseudomonas sp. GG8 (assembly GCF_052976945.1). Taxonomy (NCBI): domain Bacteria; kingdom Pseudomonadati; phylum Pseudomonadota; class Gammaproteobacteria; order Pseudomonadales; family Pseudomonadaceae; genus Pseudomonas; species Pseudomonas sp. GG8. The sequence continues at coordinate 4,225,518 of NZ_JBRIIP010000001.1, read as the reverse complement.
CGACTTTAAAGATGCCAACCAAGGTCTGCTCAAAAAGCTATATGCCGTGGTTAGTGACGACCAGCAGCGCGTAGTCAACGCTGCCGGAGCGGGCGAGGACTATACGAACGCCAGAGCCCTTATTGTTCAGCGCAAAAACCTTGAGGATGGCCTTAGCGAGAATACAGGCAAAGGCCTCGGTGGATCGGTCGCGGTCAAGCTTGGTTCGGCAATGAAGAAGCTTGCCACTGGCGACTTCAAGGATTTCGATCAAACAATCGGCAACATCCCGGACGGAATGAAGCAGCAGGCCCTAATGACGGCCATCGGCGATACCTTCTCCGGCGGAAAAGGGAGGGGGCTAGATATACCTGCCCTAACGTCTTGGTACTCAAACTTGAGTAAAAATGCGGCCGCAAAAGCGCGCCTTGACCAATTGCTGCATCCAGACGCTGCTCAGAAACTGGATAGCCTTGCCGCCAGATCGCAAGGCCTGCTGGATACCGTGACCGGAAAAACCCCGGACGGAACGCTGAGGACGCCAAGCTACAAGTCGCTTGATCAGTTGCGAGGCAGCATTGAGTCAAAGTTGCGCACCAGTCCGCTTGCCGACCCCGAAAACGATCAACTTGCCAGACTCCACGGCGCTCTACTGTCTGATCAGCAGAAAGTGGCCGACGCTCACGGCGTAGGCGACACGTTCCAGGAAGCGAGAGCACTCGATGCAAAGCGAAAGCTCGCTCACAGCAACCTCACAGACCTTTTAGGAGAGGATCTTAAGGGCGCGATTTCCAATGACTTAAGCAGTTCAGTGGAACAACTAAAGAAGGGCAACTTTTCGAAATTCGACTCGGTTATGGAGAAAATCCCTGAGCACTTACGCGGAGCTGCTGCAGCTACCGCTCTCAACCAGGCCTTTTCCAGCGGTACCAAAAGTACTGGCAAGTTTTCAGCCACCGGGTTTTCTAATTTCTGGGAAAGTCTTTCTCGGAACGATGCATCAATGAAAAGATTTCTGAGCCACTTTGATCCGGCAGCGCGGGAGACTCTAAAAAATCTCGCCACTGTATCGAAGGGCGTTTCGCTGGCGGCGGAGGCTAAAAGCAAAACAGGTCTGGTCGGAACGGTTTTGGCCGACGCATCGCCGGAGAGGGGAATGCTCGGCAAGCTGCTTGATTTCGGAGTAAAGGCGGGCGCTGCAGAGGGCATAACAACGCACCTTGGGCTGCCTGGAGCGGGGACGGCGGGGGTGTTGTTTACAATGCTTTCTAAGCAAAAAATACCGGCCAAAGAGGCTGCCACGAAGATGCTCGCGTCTCCTGAATTTCAAGACATGTTCAGGGCTGTAGCGAACGCAGGTGGCAAGGCCAAGGCAAACGTGGTCGCCAGAGAAAAGCAGCTAATGCGCACTACCGTGTATCAGAAGTGGGTTTCCAATCTAAGTGCGCCTACTACAGCCCGAGTTGCCGCTGTAGGGCCGCTTGCCTATCTGACGCAATCTGCAGAAACACCCGCTACCACTGTCAAGCGGTAGGGATTATGATGGTGCCTCGCATAGGGGGCACCATGCAGAACGTCAAAATCAAATTCGCTTACCGTCACGGCTTTCGCCGGGCATGGGTGGTTACGTCCATCCTTTGGATTGCCTTTATTCTGTACTTTCTAATCGTCCAGAACTCTAGAGTTCCGACGGGTGATATTTTAATGTCCTCGCTCATCCCTCCATTCGTGCTCTACCTGCTCGGCGCCGCCGTCGTCTGGATTATCGAAGGGTCTGTAAGGCCTTATCGTTGAGACTTCGCCAAGGCTGATCGGTAGTAGCTTGCATACAAGGAGGTTAATGTGATTCGGTTCGCGGTTTTGCTACTCGCCCTATCTGGCGTATCCATAGCGGATGCTGGCACTGTCTATAAGTGCGTAGGCCAGAACGGTAAGGTTAGCTTCGCCTCAATTCCATGCCCCACATGGGAGGGAGACTCTACCTATCAAGAGGCTGCATCAAATGCCGGAAACGCATCGTCCGGCAATGATGGCGCCACGTCAGTAGATCGAAATTTGCGAGCTGCCGACATAATGCGCTCCAAATCTGGCATGACTTATCACGAGTCTAGTCATCTGGTCATCGTTCCAGATAGCACTAGTTCGATGGGTCTCGCCAAGCAGAAGCGCGAAGCTATCGCTAAAGCCAAGGCAGAAAAACAGGCAAGGATAGCCGCTGGTATAGAGCAGCCTGCCCCCATCATAATCATTCAGCAAGAGCCGCAATACCAGCCGCCACCCAAGACTCACTTCGATTGTCGGGCCTCGGGCTATGAAGACAGAAACATTTCCTGCGACTAATCTGAATCTATATCCCGCTATTGCAGGGATTTTACCCTTGCCCCGCAAATCCAGTCACATACGCTCACAGGAAATCGCAGGAGATTTCCATGGGCGCCCCCGTCGTCGACATCACCATCGTCAAAGGTAAGACTTTCGAGTTTGCTTACCGCTATGCTGAAGACGAACTGGTTTATTTGCCGATTGTAGCCATGACCAGCCTGGCGCCGGTGCGGCTCACGATCACTGCTCACAATATCCCTGACGGCTGGCCGATTCGGATTGATTGCGTAAAAGCCCCGGAAGAGCTCAACAGCGACCCGGACGGTGATGAGCCGTATTACTTCGCAAAGTTTGTCGACGCCAACACCATTGAGCTCAACACGGTAAACGCGACCTGCTGGAAGACCTATACGTCCGGCGGCTTGGCCGTGTTCCGAAAGCCTGTCGACCTCACAGGTTACAAGGCAAGGATGTGGATCAAGACCCGGGTGGGCGGCGATGTGCTGCTCAAGCTCGATTCAGACCCCGCAACCTTACCTGCAGGCACAATCCAGATCGATACCGCGCTAAGCGCCTTCATTCCTAAGTTGTCGGCGGATGCCACTCAGCTGCTCACCTGGAGCAAAGGCGTTTACGACTTCGAAGCAATCACACCGACTGGCGAGGTCTACGCGATCGCGGCAATCAGCGCCGTGACGGTTTCGGATGAGGTCACCCAGTGAAAAGCACCCTGGTCATCCAGCCGCGACGGGGAGAGGCGTTTATCGCCAAGAACCAGGGCGTGGTGGTGACCATGATCGTCCGCGATCAGCAACAGGCCGCGTTTATCGCGAAAGGTTTGCGGGTAGCGATATCGAAGCCGCCCGGCTATTGCGTGCACGTCTCGCGCGACAACGGCGCCGCAGTAATCCTAGCCGGCCAGCGCGGCGCCCCAGGTATCGGTATTCCCGGTCCTGCCGGCGGCTCAACTGTTCAGCGCACAGCGGGTGAAACGCTAAGCGCATTGCTGGCTGTTTACGAACTTGGTGGCCAGGTGTTCATGCTGGATTACCGAGATGCTGGACACATCAACCTTCTGCTTGGAATAACCCTCACGGCGGGAGGCTCAGGCCAGCTACTCAATGTTCAGCGCAGCGGCATCATCGATGACTCGGGCTGGTCATGGACGCCTGGCCGAATCTGGCTTGGTGCCGATGGGTCGCTTACACAGATTGCCCCGGCCAATGGTTACGACCTGTTGATCGGCTCGGCGACTTCCGCAACTCGCATCACTATCAACCTTCAAGACCCAATCGAACTGGAGTAACAACGCATGGCTGGACAAGGCTTCCTCGCTCGGGTTGCTGGGCGCACAAAACAGATTTTCGGTATCCAGACCTCGGTTGGAGCCGCGGACGCAGGCAAGATCCCCGCGCTGGACGCTACGGGTAAGATCGACACCAGCATGATGCCCACTGGTATCGGCGCTAACTCGGTTTCGGTTCCTGCATCCGAAGCAATCGGCGCGGGCAAGTTCGTGAACCTGTGGAGCAACGCTGGAGTTCTGTCGATGCGCCTGGCAGACAACAGCAACGGCCGGCCGGCCCATGGTTATGTGAACACGGCGGTCGCATCGGCGGGCACTGGTACCGCGTACCGGCTCAACACTGTGAACGCTGGGCTGACTGGGCTCGTCGCTGGTGGCGACTACTGGCTTGGGTTGGCAGGCGGCGTACTCACGGCGGCGCTTGATCCGGTTGCAGACACTGGCAAGTTGGACCAGTACCTCGGCCTGGCGAAGTCGGCTACCGAGCTAGCCACCGTTGAGTACGACACGGTCACGCTGTAATGGCAGTCCGTCGCCCTCTGGTTAGGTTTGGGGGCCGTACGCGCCAACTACCAGCGGGCGACGCTCTCGCTGGAGTTCCATGCTATCTGCCAGTGATTCAGCAGTCGTCCGCGATGCTCAAGGTCGCTGTGAACGCTACCGCTTATACCGTCGCTGCTACTCAGCAGAGCGGCACAATTCTCGCAGTATCGGTGGCAATCAATGGCTGACAAGATCCCCCTTAAACTCGTCGACAATGGCTCTGGCTCTGGGTCCATTGCTGAGTTTAGTTCTGCAGATACAGTTCCGGTTTCGCAGGGAGGGACGGGGGGGACGTCTCAATTGGCGGCCCAGTTGGCGCTAGGTTTGGTAAAGCAGACGAGCGTGACCGATACAACGGCTGGTAGCTTGTTAGCTGTAGGGGCAGGTGGTCTATTAGCTGGCGGTAATAACGTCGCCCCACAAGTAATTACTGATGCTAACTCTGCGCTTGCAAATGGATGGTATTCTGGCGGCGGAACAGCCGCTAACATACCTATAGCCGACCAGTTTTCCATTCTTACGGTAGGTTTAGCATCTAGTCAGATAACCCAAACTCTCTACTACCATTCGTCTGACACTATCTTTACTAGAAGACGATACGGTGATGTGACTACTTGGTCTACTTGGACCATTGTCTTCACTATAAAAACAGCAGTCGGAACTGTATCGCAATCAGGTGGCGTGCCCACTGGCGCTATTATTGAAACAGGCACCAACTCTAATGGCACCTACACTAAGTTTGCTTCGGGACTGCTAATTTGTGAAGGGGCGGTTGCGGATTTTTCAGTTCCCGCCAACAGCTACACCCAATGCCCAACAATAACTTTCCCAGCTACTTTCGCCAATATGGGTTATGCCGTGCACATAAGAAGCACCCCCACTGTATCGTCTGATGTTTATGGGTATAACTATACCAACAGCATTGGTCTATCCACATACGCAGAAATGTATAGAAATGGTGCTTCCGCCCAAAATATAGCAAACGGTCGATACACTGCTATCGGGAGATGGTTCTAATGCGTATTAAACTTTCGCCTAGTCGCAACGATGACACTCTCTCAGTGGTTAAGATGGGCAACATTCTTACCATCAACGACGTTACATTCGACTTCTCTCAAATGAAAGATGGTGACACTCTTCCTCGTTCGGCAATCCAGTCAGAGTGGTTTGTCGGAGACGTAGATAACACCGGCGGTGAACTAACGTTGACGCTCCTGCTCCCGCTTCCTGTTAATTTCAGTCAGGAGCAGGCATTCCCTGTTGATCTGACTAATGTGCCAGACGGCCCCGTCGTATTCCCGCAGCCATTACCAATCATTGAAGTTCAAACTGAGGTGCCTGCATGAGTATCGACTGGAGCAAACTCAATACCGCGTCGGACAAGAGCGCGACTGCGCTAGCCGCTACCAAGGCAGATATTGCATCCCGACGATTCACTGCGGAAACACGAGGCATCACCCTAAACGGTATGTCCATTAACACGGACCGCACTAGCCAGGGGTTAATCACAGGGGCTGTAGTTGAAACTTTGCTAGACCCTACTTACGTGTGTAACTGGAAAACCTCAGATGGTTGGGTACAGTTGCAGCCTGATGTAACGAAGGCCGTCGGGCAGGCAGTTAGAGCACACGTCCAGTCTTGTTTTAACCGAGAAGGTGTTCTTTCCGCAGCAGTCTCTGCAGGCACATACACTGATGCAATGCTGGAAGAAGGGTGGCCAGTGTGAGCAAATTCCTCACCACCCTGAAAACCAAACAGGTCGGTAAGTTCAATCACACGCTGCTGGCCTATCTTGCGCTCACGGATGATGAGATTGGCACCATAATCGTACCCTGTGGGTTTCAGACGGACTTCGCCAGTATCCTCGTACTGCACAATGTTTTCCTGTTCCCTCTGTTTGCCCTCATCGCCGGTTACGGGAACTACGCGGCAACGGTGCATGACTGGCTCTACACGACGGGCAAAGTGACCAGGGAACAGGCTGATGCCGTGCTTTACCGGGCGCTGCGTGCGGAAGGTGTCGCAGCCTGGCGGGCCTGGCTGTTTTGGGCTGGTGTCCGCATCGGCGGAGCATCGAAATATAACAAATTCTCAGCGATGCCCGGGCGCTAGCTAGGATTATTGCCGACTAAGCAACCTTGAAGATGCTGCAGCAATATGTGATCAATGTTTGCCTGAGGGCATAAGGTTCGACCGCCAAGTTGCGCACGCACTTGGCAGCCTAACTTTAAATCTTCGTTAAAACGACTGCGACGATAAGGCCAAGTACAACAGCGGTTACCGGGTCGAGTCCACTAGTGCAGAGCACCTTGACTACGCCGCAGAACGCCGTTAGGCGTCCGATTAAAGCTGCTGAACCAGCCTGATTGGTAATACCCATGGGCATTCCTCCCTAGCTGTTCTCCCAGTCTCATGTAGCAGTTGGCGGGGAGATTCAGACTAATGCTGTCTATTTTCCAATTTCCGGTTGCCCGGTTTTTTCCAGCGTGGAACGGTGACAGCAACCCAACTGGATCGTAAGCGGCTCGAGTAATAGCTCGTACCGTTCTGAACCTTCGCGGTGGCGGAAAATACCATTAATCAAAAACCTCTGCTACTAGACTTCACTTAAATAGCCCGTCATGTAGCAGGCACGATCAGCTCTACCCCCTGATTCCGCACATTCCCCACGGCAGTCAGCACCTTGAACCACTCAAAGGTTTCAGCTGGCTCTCCCTGCTGCAGCACTATCTGCTCTGCGCGATCCCTGGGTGTCGCTGGGTCAAGCCATTCCCTTGCCAGCTCTGGCGACAGTACGACCGGTCTACGGTCATGCACATCCACCATTCCCCCTTCGCTGTCTGCAGTAATTATCACAAAGCCGTCATCCTCGCGCAGCTCCTCGGAGGGGAATTGTCCGATGGATGCGCACAGGATCGGAGCACCGTCTCGGCGCCGAATCAAATAGGGTTGTTTCTTCGGTCCACCTTCATAGACCCACTCGAACCAGTTGTCGATCGGCGTGATGGCGCGGTGTGGCCAGGCCGCCCGAAAGAAAGGTCCGTGGGCGACTTTCTCTGCGCGGGCGTTGATCGGTGCAGGCTTGTCCGTTGCCCAGTGCGGACGCCACCCCCATCGCACCAGGTCGGCTCGCAGCACTTCGCCTTCCTGGTGGAGTAGGGCGACCAGGGTCGCGGGTGCGACGTTGTAGCGTCCAAGAGGCTGATCACCCACGTTATTGACCACGGGGTTCGGCATGCTCAACGCCTCTACAAAGTCGTGAATGCCGTGGTACTGGGAAAGTCTTCCGCACATGGCCAGCCCTCCGTCGAGTTTTCCATGCTTCCAATTGACGTTGAGTCTAGATGAAAGTTAACTGTATGGATAAACAGCTATAGGGTTGCGCCATGTACTTTTTGATTCGGCAGATGAGGCGGCGCGGAGCCGCTTTGCCTTGGACTGAAATTCATGCAATCGCTCCACTGGAGGGCGACATCTATGTTCAATCAGCTCAGTGCGAAGCGCTGAACAGGAATTCAGAGATAGCCACGGTGCGGAAGCTTAATCCAGTTGGGCCTGAGCCAATTAACCCGCTGCTCGATGCCAGGCTTTCAGGAATGGCTACCGGTGGATTTGTGCTGAGTGGCATGGAAGAGATAGATGGCTGCCTTTATGCGCAGTCGTGGTATTGCAAGTCGCGTGATTGAGATTGTGTTTGGTCGGCAGGACGCCGGGGAAGGTTGGGCCAATTCTTGGGCCAATCTTTGCGGATTGCTCAGGCGAGAGCAGGGAATTCAGCGTAAATACAGGGGTTTGAGAAACAGCTTAAATGGCTCAATCCCCTGTATTTCCCGCACATTCCGTTATAAGCAAATGTCGCGTATTGCCAATAGCGCGCTGACTTCTGGAAAGACTGAAGCATTTGTACACTGGGGTCCAAGACCTTGGCAATTAATGTCGATCACGTAACAGTTCCATAACATTACTGTCTGCCCCGGCCTTGAGCAGGCTGGCTGACCATTTCATAAATGTCGAGGCTGAGGTATAAATGGCAATTGCTCATCACAGGAGCTATGAGGAATGGATTCTAAAGAACAGCAGCTTACGGAATTACTCGGACTGACGGCACGTACTTTGACGCACCTCACCGCGTCGATAACGTCCATGTCATTCGAGTTGCTGCGCAGCAATGATGAGATTACCCGGTCGGCGGGGCGGCGCATGATTGATCGCATGGCGACCATCAGCGTCGGCCTTGATGATCATTGGCGCCTGATCGGCGAACTGACCGGCGTTCACGTCGCTCAGGAGCAGATCGAAACCGTCGATGAGTTGCAAATGCAGCACAAGTCAGTCACTCCGATAGCCTGATGCTGCTGATCAACTGACGCGCATCGGCACACCTGCACGGGCCGTATCGGCCCGCTTGATGCCCCCCGATTCACAAGACGAACCCCTCTGGCGTACTCGCCCCTCAACCGCCATAGTTTTGTTTCCGCTGCCGTAAGGTGGCCCAAAACAAAATGAGGCTGGCAATGACCAAGACCCTCCACCACCGTGCCTGCCACCTGTGTGAAGCCATTTGCGGGCTGACCATCGAGACCACGACCCAAGAGGGTGCCGGGGTGCGGATTACGTCGATCAAGGGCGATGCTCTGGACAGCTTCAGTCGGGGGCACATCTGCCCCAAGGCGGTGGCGCTGCAAGATATCCAGAACGATCCTGACCGTCTGCGCCAGCCGATGCTCCGAGTGGGCAGCGAGTGGCAGCCCATCGAATGGCAAGCGGCGTTTGACCTGGTCGCAGACCGTCTGTTCGCCCTGCAACAGCGTCATGGGCAAAATGCGGTGGCGGTCTATCAAGGCAACCCTAGCGTGCACAACTACGGGCTGATGACCCACAGCAACTATTTCCTGGGGTTGCTGAAAACCCGCAATCGATTTTCTGCGACGTCCGTAGATCAGCTGCCTCATCATTTGAGCAGCCATTTGATGTATGGACACGGTTTGTTGCTGCCCATACCCGACATTGATCACACCGACTTCATGCTGATTCTTGGCGGCAACCCGCTGGCGTCGAATGGCAGCATCATGACCGTCCCCGACGTTGAAAAGCGCCTTAAGGCGATTCAGGCACGAGGCGGCAAGGTGGTGGTGGTTGATCCTCGTCGCAGCGAAACGGCAGCGATTGCCGATCAACATATATTCGTGCAGCCCGGTGGGGATGCCGCGCTGTTGTTTGGCATGCTCAACACCCTGTTCGACGAGTGCCTGACGCGCGACAGTCATCTGCCGGTAGATGGGCTGGATGAGGTGCGGCAGGCCATCGACCACCTGAGCGCTGAAGCCATGAGCCCGCGTTGTGGAATACCTGCTGAACAGATTCGCCAGCTGGCGCGTGACTTTTCCCGTGCCGACAAAGCGGTGTGCTATGGGCGGATGGGGATTTCCACGCAGTCCTTCGGCACGCTTTGCCATTGGCTGGTGCAACTGATCAATCTGGTCACCGGCAACCTGGACCGTGTCGGTGGGGCGCTGTGTACGGAGCCCGCAGTGGATCTGGTCAGCTCGACCTCGGGCGGGCATTTCAATCGCTGGCAGAGCCGGGTTTCGGGTCTGCCGGAATACGCGGGCGAGCTACCGGTTTCTGCCTTGGCTGAAGAAATATTGAGCGAAGGGGAAGGGCAGGTCCGTGCGCTGATCACGGTTGCGGGCAATCCGGTGCTCTCGACCCCTAACGGGCGCAAGCTGGAGCAGGCGCTGGATGGTCTGGAGTTCATGCTCAGCATTGACCTGTACATCAACGAAACCACGCGCTATGCCGACCTGATTCTGCCGTCGACTTCTGCGCTGGAAAACGATCATTACGACACCACGTTCAATATGTTTGCGGTGCGCAATGTCACACGATTCAATCGTGCGATTCTCGAAAAGCCGCAAGGCGCGTTGCACGATTGGGAGATTTTCGTCGGCCTGGCCCAGGCATTTTCCGCAAAGGCCGGGCGCGAGCTGAAACCGACAATACCGCCAGCACGCATGATTGACCTGGGTTTGCGCGCCGGCTTGTACGGCGATGCGACTGAACACAAACTCTCGTTGGAGACGTTGCGCGATCATCCGCATGGACTGGATCTGGGGGCACTCAAACCCAACCTTCAGCCGCGTCTGAAAACGGCCAATCAGCGGATTCAGGCGGCACCTGCCGTGATCCTTGCCGATCTGGCGCGGTTCTCTGCAATGCAGGCGCCTCAACAAGCAGGAGCGCTGCTGCTGATTGGCCGTCGTCATGTGCGCAGTAATAACTCATGGATGCATAATTATCACCGGTTGGTGAAAGGCAAGCCGCGTCATCAGTTACTGATGCACCCGGATGATCTGTCCAGCCGCGGGCTGACTGACGGGCAATGGGTTCGGGTCAGTTCGCGGGTCGGGGTGGTCGAGGTGCAAGTCCTGGGCAGCGTCGAGATGATGCCGGGGGTGGTGAGCCTGCCTCATGGGTGGGGCCATGCGCGCCCTGGGGTGCACATGAGCATCGCCAGCAAGCAGCCGGGCGTCAGCGCCAACGACCTGACTGATGAGCACCAACTGGACGCATTGTCAGGTAACGCCGTACTGAACGGGGTGCCGGTGCACGTGGCGGCGGCGTAAGTAACCCGTCGGCGGTTGAGTAGAGCCCGAGCGTAGTGCTCGGGATTCCGTTACAATGCGCCACCGTGCCGACATCTGAGTCGGAAAGTTCAGCCGAGGTGCTCCATGGATATCATCGAAACTATTAAAGAGCAGATTGCCAGCAACACCATTCTGCTTTACATGAAAGGCTCTCCGAATGCTCCGCAGTGCGGTTTTTCGGCGAAAGCTTCCCAGGCATTGATGGCGTGTGGCGAGAAGTTCGCTTACGTCGATATCCTGCAGAACCCGGAAATTCGCGCCAACCTGCCTAAATATGCCAATTGGCCGACGTTCCCACAGCTGTGGGTCGGTGGTGAACTGGTTGGCGGCAGCGATATCATCACCGAGCTGTTTGCCAGTGGTGAGCTGCAAACGCAGGTCAAAGAAGCGACCGCCAAAGCCGCAGCGGATAAAGCCGACGCTTGATGGATGCTGATGTGAGTCTGCCCAGAAGCTATGGGAGCAGGCTTGCCTGCGAATGATTTGACGCGGTGTGCCTGACTCACCGCGTTCAAATACCAGGCATTAAAAAGCCCCGCCCTCGTGATTGAGGTGCGGGGCTTTTTCGTCAGTGAGCGATCAGTCGCCCATCTGCGACTGCAAGTAGTTTTCGATCCCGACTTTATCGATCAAGCCTAACTGGGTTTCAAGCCAGTCGATATGCTCTTCTTCGGATTCGAGAATGTCCTCGAGCAGCTCACGGCTACCGAAGTCGCCAACAACTTCAAAGTGCGCGATGGCCGCTTTGAGGTCAGTCAGCGCTATTTTTTCGATTTTGAGGTCGCACTCAAGCATTTCCTTGGTGTGCTCTCCGATCAGGATCTTGCCCAGATCTTGTACGTTAGGCAGGCCTTCCAGGAACAGAATGCGCTTGATCAGCTTGTCAGCGTGTTTCATCTCGTCGATGGATTCGTGGTACTCGTGCGCGCCGAGTTTTTTCAGGCCCCAATCTTCATACATGCGGGCATGCAGAAAGTATTGATTGATTGCGACCAGCTCGTTTCCGAGGATCTTGTTGAGATGCTGGATGACGGTGATGTCGCCTTTCATGTCGAGGTCCTGTTCTATGGCTTATGTAGATAGGCTCGGAGTCTGAGCCGCACTAATAGGGGCTGTCAAACCTAAGGTATTGAATAATAAGTCGAATTAAATACTAATAAGAGTGTTTGAGTTCCGTATTTATCGGCTAAGCGTTTGAATTAAAGACATAAAAAAACCGGACACAAGGTCCGGTTCTTTGAAAAGGCGCCATTCAGGCAACTGAAAACTCTGCGGGGTAGGCCAGCATTACCTGGCTGCTTTGCAGCTCCGTCAGGGTTTCACGCACCACGGCTTTGGCAACGGTCGCGCATTTGCCACATTGGCTGGCGACGCCTAACGTTTGGCGGACATCACGGTAACTGCAGCAACCCTCAAGGATCGCGTCCCGGATTTGCCCATCAGTAACACCTTGGCAGAGGCAGACATACATAAGTGAGAACCGTCGCTGGTTGATGACTCAGTGCTGGGGATACTAATCGTAATGAGAATGCTTGTCAAAGCAGCTTGTCTGAGGCCTGGATTAGAGCTGTCGACTCCGGGCAGGGAGCGATGGGGAGGTCGCGGATAAGCCAGTCTTGTCCTGTAAACAGGTTTGAGCGCGCCCCTTGCGTCCAGAACACAGCGCCGCGTCGAATACTGGGCGGCATCTCCTATAAAACACCTGATGGCGCACATGAAAAACCGGCCACGTGGGCCGGTTTTTGGAGAGCAGGACAGGCTTCAGTCGTTGAAGTCTTCCCAGCCACCCATTTGTTTCCAGCGGTTGACGATGCCGCAGAACAGTTCTGCGGTTTTTTCGGTGTCGTAGCGGGCTGAGTGTGCTTCACGGCCATCAAAGTCGATGTCCGCGGTCTGACAGGCCTTGGCGAGCACGGTTTGACCGTAAGCCAGACCCGCTAGGGTCGCGGTGTCGAAACTGGAGAACGGGTGGAAAGGGTTGCGCTTCATGTCCAGGCGCGCGACTGCAGCATTTACGAAGCCGAGGTCGAAGCTGGCGTTATGCCCCACCAGAATCGCACGTTTGCAGCCATTGGCTTTCAAGGCTTTGCGAACACCACGGAAGATGTCGGTCAGCGCAGTTTCTTCGCTGACAGCCATGCGCAGCGGGTGATCGAGCTTGATCCCGGTGAACTCCAGCGCGGCAGCTTCGATATTGGCGCCTTCGAACGGTTCAACGCGGTAGAAGTAAGTGTGCTCAGGGAACACGAAGCCTTTTTCGTCCATGCCGATCGTGACTGCGGCGATTTCCAGCAGCGCATCGGTCGCCGAGTTGAATCCGCCGGTTTCTACGTCGATAACGACCGGCAGATAGCCGCGGAAACGGGCAGCCATCGGGTGCCGAGAGCCGCCTCCGCCTCCGCCGCCATGACCGTCCTGTTCGTCGTCGAAATGATCTTCGCTCACGCGTGTTCCTCTAGCAGGCGCCAGCGCAGTTTTTCACCGGCGCGCAGCGGAATTACGGACAGCGTGCCAAACGGCAGGCTGGTAGGTGCGGTCCATTCATCACGGACCAGCGTTATGGTGTCGCGGTTGGGTGCCAGGCCATAGAACGCCGGGCCGTGAACGCTGGCAAAACCTTCCAGTTTGTCCAGGGCGTTGCGTTGTTCGAACGCTTCGGCGTACAGCTCGATGGCAGCGTAAGCGGTGTAGCAACCGGCACAGCCGCACGCCGCTTCTTTGGCTTGCTGGGCGTGAGGCGCTGAATCGGTACCGAGGAAGAATTTCGCGCTGCCACTGGTGGCGGCATCGAGCAATGCTTCCTGGTGAGTGTTGCGTTTGAGAATCGGCAGGCAATAGAAGTGCGGGCGAATGCCGCCGACCAACATGTGGTTGCGGTTATAAAGCAGGTGATGGGCGGTGATCGTCGCCCCGACGTTCGCCGAAGCGTCGTTGACGAACTGCACGGCTTCGCGGGTGGTGATGTGTTCGAAAACCACCTTCAGCGTTGGGAAGCGTTCAACCACTCGACGTAAATGCTCATCGATGAAGATTTTTTCACGGTCGAAAACGTCGATTTCGCTACGGGTCACTTCCCCGTGGACCAGAAGCGGCAGGCCGACTTCAGCCATGGTTTCGAGCGCTGGGAAAATTTTGTCGATGCTGGTGACGCCGGAATCGGAGTTGGTGGTTGCCCCGGCCGGGTACAGCTTGGCGGCATGGACAAACCCGCTGGCCTTGGCCGCGCGTATATCCTGCGGCTGGGTCAGGTCGGTCAGGTACAGCACCATCAGCGGTTCGAAGTGGCTGCCTGCCGGGCGCGCAGCAAGAATGCGCTGGCGATAGGCGTCAGCTTCCTGTGCATTACGCACGGGAGGCACCAGGTTCGGCATGATGATTGCGCGTCCAAAAGTACGCGCTACGTCAGCGACGGTGTGAGGCAAAACAGCTCCATCACGGAGGTGAATGTGCCAGTCGTCGGGACGCAGAAGGGTCAGGCGGTCAGACATTGGGGATTCCAGGCGGGTCAAACTCGCTGGGAATGCTACCGGAAAAGACTCTTCCAGGCACTCGCTATCAAGTTTTCCGGGAAGTTACCGATAGCCAGACGTATGCAGTTTTCTAGTGGAGCCTCCCGTGCGCCAGCGTTATCTAGCCTTGCTCAGCGTGTTTGCCAGTCTGCCGGCAGTGGCTATCACCTTCCAGACGCGTCTGGAAAGTATCGAATGGAAAGTCGAAGGTGACAAATTCGAGTGTCGCCTGACCCAACCCATCACCGATTTCGGTGTGGGCGAATTCGTGCGCCGCGCGGGTGAGCAGGCCACGTTTCGTCTCAAGGCTACTGGCAGTATGCTCGGCTCGGGTTCTGCGACCCTGTTGGCGGCGGCAGCGCCCTGGCAGCCGGGGCGCGGTGATATCAATCTGGGCTCGGTCAAAGTAAGCAATGGCGGCATTCCATTCAATAGCTCCCAGGGCCAGGCCGGGCGCCTGATGGCAGGCTTGCTTGAAGGTCGCAGTCCGGTTATTCGTCATTACTCTCAAGAGGGTAATAGTGCTGTGGAAGTGCGGCTGTTACCGGTCAGGTTCAACAAGGCGTTCAGCGATTACCAAGCCTGTACCACCAAGTTGCTACCGATGAATTTCGAACAGGTCAAGCAGGCGCAGATAGGCTTCCCAGGCAACGGCGTCGATCTTGATGCGCCAGCGCGGGCAAAGCTGCAGGTCATCGCTGAGTTCCTAAAAGCCGATCCCACCGTTAACCACATTGAACTCGATGGCCATTCGGATAACAGCGGTAACCGCCTGACCAATCGTGATATGTCGCGGCGCAGGGCGTTGGCGGTGATGGACTTCTTCAAGACTCAAGGTGTGCAGGAAAAGCAGATAACCCTGCGCTTTCATGGCGAGCGGTATCCGCTGGTGCCCAACACCAATGCCGCCAACCGTGCACGCAACCGTCGGGTCAACATCCAGCTGGAACGTGTCGCGCCTGATGAGCCCACACCTGTTGCGGCTGCGAGCAATGCCGCTGCCACGTCCTGAGCGGCATGAATCGGTCGTACTCTCGACACTAACTGTCGCTTCGTCGTCACAAGCTGTCGCGCCTCTGTAAATTGACAGGTTTGAGCGGTAGAATCACCGGTTTTCCGTACAACCCGGTGGAGTGATGGCATGGCGGACGTAAACAAGGTGGTTCTCGCGTATTCCGGTGGCCTGGATACTTCGGTAATCCTCAAGTGGCTGCAGGACACGTACAACTGCGAAGTAGTGACTTTCACTGCTGACTTGGGCCAAGGCGAAGAAGTCGAGCCCGCCCGCGCCAAGGCAAAAGCCATGGGCGTGAAAGAAATCTACATTGACGATCTTCGCGAAGAGTTCGTGCGCGATTTCGTATTCCCGATGTTCCGCGCCAATACCGTCTACGAGGGCGAGTACCTGCTGGGTACCTCCATCGCACGTCCGCTGATCGCCAAACGTCTGATCGAAATCGCCAACGAAACCGGCGCTGATGCCATTTCCCATGGCGCCACCGGCAAAGGTAACGATCAGGTTCGTTTCGAGCTGGGCGCCTATGCCCTCAAGCCAGGCGTCAAGGTGATTGCTCCATGGCGTGAATGGGACCTGCTGTCGCGCGAAAAACTGATGGATTACGCTGAAAAGCACTCCATCCCGATCGAGCGTCACGGCAAGAAGAAGTCGCCGTACTCCATGGATGCCAACCTGCTGCACATCTCCTATGAAGGCGGCGTGCTGGAAGACACCTGGACTGAGCACGAAGAAGACATGTGGCGCTGGACCAAGTCCCCAGAGGACGCGCCGAACGTTGCAACGTATCTTGAGCTGACCTATCGCAATGGCGATATCGTGGCGCTGGACGGCGTAGATATGACGCCTGCGACAGTATTGGCCACCCTGAACCGCATCGGCGGCGAAAACGGTATCGGACGTCTGGATATCGTCGAGAACCGTTATGTGGGCATGAAGTCTCGTGGCTGCTATGAGACACCAGGTGGCACCATCATGCTGCGCGCTCACCGCGCCATTGAGTCAATCACCCTGGACCGTGAAGTCGCTCACCTCAAAGACGAGTTGATGCCTAAGTACGCCAGCATGATTTACACCGGCTACTGGTGGAGCCCTGAGCGTCTGATGTTGCAACAGATGATCGACGCGTCTCAGGCCCACGTGAACGGCGTTGTGCGTCTGAAGCTGTATAAAGGCAATGTCATCGTGACAGGTCGTAAATCCGACGAGTCGTTGTTCGATGCAAATATTGCGACGTTTGAAGAGGACGGCGGCGCTTACAATCAGGCGGACGCAGCCGGCTTTATCAAATTGAATGCTCTGCGCATGCGCATTGCTGCAAACAAAGGCCGTAAGTTGTTCTGATGGCCGGTGCCGGGGGCCATTGAATAAACCAAGGTTTGTTTGAGGTATTCGTGCACGGAAGCGATATAGCCCTTGACCCATTTTTCCAATGGAAGCGGGTCAAGGGCCAGCGTTGAATTTGAGTCTGGCAACGCTTTTCAGCGCTGCCAGGTCATCGCATAGGGACTGCCAAGTCGTCCTGTGATTCAACTCTGCAGTCTCGGGTGCACCCGTGAAATGGATCACTGAGGCTTTGATTCTGGTGTCTTCTTTAGTCTCTTGGCCCCCGTTGCGTACGTGACAGGACGTTCGTGAACAGTCGTGTTAGTGAGCGGTGCTGTGGTGTCGAAAAGTGTAATCAAGTCTTTCGGCGTTTTACGGTAGCGCGTCATCAGCGCTTTGATTTTTTTCTCGAACTCAAGCTCCTTTATTAAGGATGAATTTTTTTTGAGTGACGCCAGCAACGACAGTTGTTGCTCAAGCGCTTTTTGGGTGTCGTGATAATCTTTTAATAGCGTCATTGTATGCTCTGCTCAATTGGATGAGGGACCTTGACGGTGCGCGGTGTTTTTACGTTAGCGTTGGCTCGTCAGTTTTTAAGGCTGAGGGCATTCGCAGGCGGCTTCTCATTACACTAGTCGCTTTTTAGATACGAGGCGTCGCGTCACTCATTCAAAGGAATAGTTTGGGTTTTGATTTCTCAGGGCTCGCGTCTTAAGAGGCTTAAGGTCTTCATCGTCGGTCGGACGGCGTTGGAAGATAATTCGGTGGGTGTTCACGGTAAACGCCTACGCAATTAAGTAAATGAAGTGTTGTTAATTCTAGAGTTGTCCATGGCGCCTGTCGTATTGTTCCTACGGCGGGCAACGAACAGTTGAACAGCGCTCTCGTGTATTCGGGTGTTTTCATAGATAAATAACACGGTCTGATTCAATTACCCATACGGCGGAAATGTCGGAGTGTGGTGTGCTTTTTGCCCAGCGGTTAATTAACTCAATGAGTTCGTCATGCGGCATCGGTTCGTCCCAGTCTTTAATCACTAAAATCCACCGGGCAGAGGGGGGGGTGTTACTGTGAGAGGTGCTGTTCTGGACAGTGAGCAGGGATAGGGTATTCTCTAAGTCGCGCTGACAGGAGATGGGCCCTCCATAAAAAGCATCCTGTCTATTGGCAGGGTGGAGCAAGAGTTTCGAAAATGATTTCTTCTTATTCCCGTTTGTAGGCGCTTTGAGTGGGGGTTGCTGCGGCGTGTCTTTAGAATAAAGATCGGTTTTTTTTGAGACCTTTAGAAAGTTTTTTTCATTGGAGAAGTCAGAGGGCGCATAGAGGGCTTTATAGTTGAAGTTTAATGTCAAAAAAAACATAAGCGTCAGGGTGCAAGGGAAGACAATGAGGAACCAAACATAAAGGGTCTGGTTGTCCTCGTGTAGAAAGGGCAGCGCCGTGGCGGCGGAGGCTTCGGAGAGCGCTGCGAACAAGGCAATTATACGCACTGGGTTCATGCCGGTGATGGAGTCTTTATTCATGTTAGTTCCTGAGGGTAGTGTCAGTGGATGTGAGGTGAGCAGTGAGTAATGTTGTTTAAGCGGATTGTGCGATCTTTTGCAATAGGCAAACCCACGCGGGTATGTTTAACGGTGGCGGCGGGGGCGGATTTAATTGCGATAGATAACTAAGTTCTTTAGTTATTAGAGAGGGACAGTGTGGGGCTTTTCGATGGCGTCGGCTAACAACTGGCTTAAGGCTGCCTGGCACGGGCAGGCAGGGGTTGAAAAGACCAAAGCCGGTCGTTGCGAGGCATGAAGACTGACGGTGATGCGGTCATCACGCTTACACCTGTTTTGTTAGGCTGCGTTACCCACAAGCACAGGCTCGGATGACGGTCGGGGTGCTTAATGTGTTACGCCTCAGGCAAGTCGCTTGAGTCGGTTCTGTCGCGGGCTTGTCTGAATTCAAATCGATAGTCCTGCCCGATTTTCCATACCTGGCGCACGCTCAAGTTCAATTTCTGAGCGATCTCCCATGCCGTATACCCCAAGTTGGAATAATGCATGGCGTGGCCTGCAATGTCGTCATCAACGGTAGCAGGCTCTGCCTTTTTTTCATTCTGGATACCGCGAATAGGTCGGCTATAGGATATCTTCAGGCCGTGTTCCCCGGCCATCCGTCTCACATCTTTCTTGTTCATCCTCAGGGAGTATTGGAGAGCGTTGACGCCAGCACCCTTGGCCACCAAACTTTTCAATAGTTCCAGTTTTTTATGGGTGTCTTCCTCCAGATCTATATCAAGGCGCGGGGGGATTTCTGACGCCAGGATAGTGTCTGCAGTCTCTCCGGTCGGGATAACATTGATAACGCCTCCTCGCTGAATGAACTGGTCCACGGCAGTCGCCAAATCCAGCAGAGGCGCATGTTTAGAGCGGGAATGGGGGGCTTTATTGTTCATGGTAATAGGCCTGTGTTTGTATGCTGTTGGGGAAGTGAGCACATCATTGGGTGTGAGTCGCTTCGATCCGGTTATGCGGGAAAAATAAGGGCTCTTGAAAAGTGGCGGATTTTAAGTTGTCGAGTTTAGTGGCGCCGCCCAATAATCAATGAAATCACCGAGTCACGGGCAGTACAGTGAGCAGGCTCGATGAGTAACTTTATCCCGTGATTCGATTAAATAGGGTGGGCAAGCGTTCTAATAGAGTTGCTGCTAATAAAAAGTAACGACTGGTAATAGAATTTGCAAGTGAAAAAAAGCGCTTTATATGAATTACCTGGCGAGTTGTGCGAGGTTATTACATTGGAGGGGTCGGCATTCTTAATGTGATGTAGTACGTTTCCTCTTCGTGTCGCCAGGTATGGCCAGTGTTCAACGAATAGCATTAACTCTAGGTCGGATGAGCTCTTTGTATAGGGCTGCAGGCGTTTTGTTGTAAGGTCGATGACTTTCTTCAGGTCTGCACTCCGTAACCGTGCCGTGTTTGTTATATAAACTTTTAAGGTGGCAACGCAAATGGCCTGCATCGGTGATGCGGGCTATCTATTCAGTTCGGTTGGATTAAGTATTTCTGTTGGTGTCGGGTTGAATGAGGGCGTGAGCTTTAGGACTTTTCTGAGTGTCGTGTAGCTTTTTTCCTAAAGTGGATGAGAATAATAAAAAAGCTGTGCAAATACGTGGATTTTAAATTCAACATTTGTAAATTTTGCTGAGACATCCGCAATATAATAGGTAATAATTTATGACGGGTGTTCTGTATTGTGTCTGACAATCCGACACATCTCTGAATAGACAGAGGGTCGACACGTGCGTTCATCAGTGCGTTCATGGTTCACTGACACTCTGTAAAAAACCAGTTTCAGGCACCGCGGAGTAAGGGTTGAAAACGTTGGTAAATGTGGCTTATGGCTATATTTGTGCTTCGCAGGATCCCGAGTGAGCACTGAAAATGCCAAATCTCGATTGACTAGTTATCGAGGTGTCGGATCTGTGCTTGACCAAACGTTGATAACTCTATTACGTGAACCACGATGCTGGAGATCAGCAAACAAAACTGAAACCAGTTCATCCGCCGCCGAGGGTTGCCGATTGTCAAAAGGATCAAAAAGTACATCACGCATGGCGTCTTTTGTAGGGCGTATCTGTCGTATATGTAGGAATGGTCTCTGGCTGTTGGTCCTCGGGGGGGGGCGCTATGCAAAGCACTAAACGACTAGGCTATTGTGCTGACTCTAAAAAATCGAACAGCGAAAATTGGACTTACCCATGAATAAAGTGCTGATCGTGGATGATCACCCCGTCATTCGCCTTGCTGTACGCATGCTAATGGAGCGCCATGGCTATGAGGTCATCGCGGAAACGGATAATGGCGTGGACGCCTTGCAGCTGGCTCGAGAGCATTTGCCCGACATCGTTATTCTTGACATAGGTATCCCGAAGCTGGACGGGCTGGAGGTAATCGCCCGTCTGACAGCGATGACGTTGCCTTTCAAGGTGCTGATTCTGACCTCTCAAGCTCCGGGGCATTTTTCCATGCGCTGCATGCAAGCCGGTGCTGCCGGCTATGTCTGTAAACAACAAGATCTCACTGAGTTGCTAAGCGCGATTAAGGCGGTGTTGTCGGGCTACAGTTATTTCCCCAACCAGGCACTTCATTCCGTGCGCTCAAGCCTGGGTAATGCCAGTGAGGCAGATATGGTCGATCGGCTGTCTGGCCGAGAGATGATGGTGTTGCAGCAGCTGGCTCGCGGTAAAACCAACAAAGAAATTGCTGACGGGATGTTTTTGAGCAATAAAACTGTCAGTACTTACAAGACGCGCCTGTTACTCAAGCTTAACGCCCGTTCTTTGGTTGATTTGATTGAACTCGCTCAGCGCAATGGGCTGGTCTGAGACATCGTTTCGCCGTGCTCGGGGATAGCAGGAATACGGGAAAGAGAGAGCAGGCTTTGCCGTGGTCGTATATTGATAACCGATCATCGCTAAAGCCTCTCGCGAGTGAGAGGCTTTATACGGGAAAACCCTTTACAATCAAAGACCGCCAGGCATTGAGGTCGGGTAGGTTCGATGCTTTAAAGGTCGAAGTCGTACTCAGCCAGTTGCTTCTGCAAGCGCCGCTCTTCCAGAAGGTTGTCGATGGTTCGGCGTTTGCTCAAATTGGTCTTTGCCTGTTCCACAGGCGCCTGCTCGTCCTCATCCGCTTCGACCGTAGCGAAGTCGTCTTCTGTGTCCAATTGCTCTTTGCCAGTGCTCATAAAGTGACTCCAGGCTTAGGCTGTCATTGGCGCACCTTATAGCGACAATTCATGACCGGGTAAAAAAGATTTTTTCAATCGATTGCCCCCTGGAACCTCTATCGCTCAATCGTCAGACGTCTTGTCCTTGTATTCACAGAGGTCTTCGATCCTGCAGCTGCCACAACGGGGCTTTCGGGCCTGGCAAACATAACGGCCATGCAGGATGAGCCAGTGATGAGCATCGAGCAGGTAATCCTTCGGAATAAACTTCATCAGTTGCTTTTCCACCTCGACCACATTCTTGCCGGGGGCGATGCCTGTGCGATTGCTCACGCGGAAAATATGGGTGTCGACCGCCATGGTCAGTTGGCGAAAGGCCGTGTTGAGAACAACGTTGGCGGTTTTGCGTCCGACGCCCGGCAAGGCCTCTAGCGCTTCGCGGGTCTGCGGTACCTGGCCACCGTGCAGTTCGATCAGCATCCTGCAGGTCTCGATGACGTTTTTTGCTTTGCTGTTGTAGAGACCAATGGTTTTTATGTACTCGGACAACCCTGTCACGCCCAGGTCGTAAATCGCTTGCGGGGTATTGGCCACCGGATACAGGCGTGCGGTTGCTTTGTTCACTCCGACGTCTGTCGCTTGAGCCGAAAGAATCACCGAGATCAGCAGTTCGAACGGTGAGCTGTAGGCCAATTCGGTTTTAGGTTCCGGATTGTCTTCGCGCAGGCGACGGAAAATTTCCAGGCGTTTTGCGGCATTCATGGCTGAAGCGTTTCCTTGGAGGCGGAGAGTCGGTCGATGTTCTTGGCATCAGGCGTTCGAATTGGGCTTGAGCGGCTTGCCCAGACGTTTCTCGCAGCCAGGAGCAGTCCTAGCAAGATAAACCCTCCAGGCGTCAGGAGGGCAAGGTGCAGCCCCCCTGAAAATATACTCACTTCCCAGTATGCCGCGCTTGCGCCGAACAGCCACTGGGCATGGCTGAGTAGGGTGCCGTTGCCTAGTAACTCGCGCAGCAGCCCGAGACTCAGCATCAATACGCTGAACAGAACGATCGGCTTGGGATAATTCCGAGGCCGGTCGTCAGTCGCTTCGCCGGTGTATTCGCTCAGCACGCAATGAGTGCCGATTAATGCCAGGTAGATCCGCAGCCCCTGATAGAGCGCCAGCGCTTGAGCCTGCAACACCAGTTCAGCGCAACTGACCAGTGCGGCGGCCACCAGTGTGCTGGCGAGCAGGTGCGAGCCGGGGTTTAACAGCGGGCGCATCCACCGGACCAACACATTGTGCAGGCCGCCGACGATCCATAGGACCAACAAGAGTCCCATGGCCCGTACGAGTGAATCAGTGATCCCCAGGAGTGGTGTCAGGCTCAGTGGGCCAAGAAGGGGGCTGAAATCATTGTTATGTTGCGCTCGCTCGCTCATGGCGGGTTACCTGTGGATGGCGACAGGAGTTGCGCTCGATAGGCATCGAAGAATTGCAGTGTTTCGTGGATCGCACTGACAGTCGCTCGAGAGGTAATCGTCGCCCCCGCGATCTGATCAAACTGTCCGTTGTCTTTTTTCAGCGCCCAGCCTGACTCTGCTGGCTCACTCATTGATTTGCCGATAAAACTTGCCAGCCAGCCCGGTTCAGTAGCGATACGGGCACCGAGACCGGGTGTTTCGTTTTGCTTGAGAGCTTTTACCCCAATCAATTTGCCTGTGGTCGAAACACCAATCAGCAGCTCGATGGTCCCGGAGTAGCCCTGCGTCCGGCTGTGGAAAAGGATCGCGCTAGGTTGATCGGCGAGCGTTGCAAGATATGCGGCGATGACTGTCTGGGTTGCAGGCGTTTGCTCAGGCAAGGTCAAAGGATGCTGCAAGGGGTGATTGTCGAAACTGTCTGGTGGCAGAATCGATAGAAACGCTTGTGCCTGAGCCGCTTCGCGCGCAGCGATGATTCGCGCGCTTGTGCCGTGTTGCAGAGTGATCGTCAGGCCCGCGCCGACACAGGCGATGAGGGTAATGATCAGCACGCTGAGTGCTCTGGAGGGTTTATTCATGACGCGGTTCCGGGTTTTCTTCGGAAGGCCGCATTCGCTCCAGCGCAGGCACGGTAAGGTTCATCAGCAGCACCGCGAAAGCGACCCCGTCAGGGTAGGCGCCCCAGGTGCGAATAAGGTAGGTGATCACGCCCACTCCAGCCCCAAACAATAGGCGTGCGCGTGGGCTTTTGGGGCCGGACACCGGTTCTGTCGCGATAAAAAACGCGCCTAGCATGCTTGCACCGGTCAACAAGTGGAACAGCGGCGAGCCGTGGGAATCCGACCCGGAACCGTTCCAGCAGAGCAGGCTGATGATAAACAGGCTACCAAGCATTCCCACTGGCGCATGCCAGCTGATTACCCGCTGTTTGAGCAGGAATGCACCGCCCGCCAGGAATGCCAGGTTCAGCCACTCGGCACCTCTGCCTCCGAACCGGCCGAACGACGGGTTGCCTGCGAACAGCTCGTCGACGGTCAGACTTTTATTGATCCGCAAGGCGTCCAGCGCAGTGGCTTGAGCCCAGGCATCGGGTGGCGTCGTCGAGCCGAGGTTGAAACCGAAAATCTGTTGCAGACCGCCCATCAGGTTCAGGCTGTGAGGCGCCGGCCAGTGGTTCATCTGTTGCGGAAACGACACCAGCACCAAGGCATACCCAAGCATGGCCGGGTTGAACGGGTTTTTTCCTACTCCGCCGAACAGGTGCTTGCCACACAGCAGTGCAAAGCCGCTGGCCAGCAGTGTCAGCCACCACGGTGAATACGGCGGCAAGGCGAATGCCAGCAACGTTGCACTGACCAGTGCGCTACCGTCGCTCAGCGAGGGCCTGAGCGGCTGTTGACGCAGCGTGAGCACCAAGGCCTCGGCTGCCAGAGCCATGCTGGCCGCCAGTAGCCAATTGATCAAAACGCCCCATCCATAAAACCACAAAAGCACCAGAGCGCCGGGCACCGTGGCCAGTAACACCAGGCTCATGGTCTTTTGCAGGCGCTCGCTGACCTGTTCGGTCGGGCTGGCGGCTGCTTCAGGCGGTGGCATGAGTGTCGACCTTGGGTTGCGTCTGAGCGTTTGCTTCGAGCGTGATCAAGGTGTGTTCGGCGGCTTCGAATTCGCGCTGTAGCACGACCAGTTGCGCTTGCTGTTCGGCGGTGGGCGGATGGCCAAAAGCCTTGAGCGACTTGTTCAACTGCGCCCGGCTCATAGCCAAGGCTATTTTGGCTTTTTTCAGGGCCTGGTCATCGGCCGCAGCTTTTTGCGCACGGATGCGCTCGATGGCGGCCTGTACGGGGTTGAGTGCAGGCGTTGCTGTGGTTACGGGTGTTTGAACGGGGCGTTGGGAGCGGGCCAGCCGTTCGGCCTGCTTATGCTCTTCTTCACGACGCAGCCGGTCGTTGCGCAGCTCGAAGCGTCGGCGCGCATGGTTGCGCTTGCTGGCGCGGGCTTGTTGCAGTTCGCTGCTAAACGCCATACCGCCAACGACCGGGATCACGCTGAGTGGCAACGGGTGCATTTCGATGCAATCCACTGGGCAAGGTGCCACGCACAGGTCGCAACCCGTGCACTCGTCGATGATGACGGTGTGCATCAGCTTTGCTGCGCCAACGATGGCGTCCACCGGGCAGGCCTGAATGCATTTTGTGCAGCCAATGCACTCGGCTTCACGGATGAACGCGATCTGCGCTGGCGCGGGGCCGCGATCGAGGTCCAACTGTACGACAGGGACTTCCAGTAGCCGGGCGAGTGCTGCGATGGTTTCGTCGCCGCCGGGCGGGCACTTATTGATCGCTTCGCCGCTGGCGATTCCTTCGGCGTAGGGCTTGCAGCCGGGATGCCCACATTTGCCACACTGTGTCTGCGGCAGCAGCGCATCGATACGTTGGATCAGGTTCATGGTTTGACCAGCCCACTGAAGCCGAGAAAGGCCAGTCCCATCAAACCGGCACTGATCAGTTCGATCGGCATGCCGCGAAAAGGCAGTGGAACATCCTGGATGTGAATGCGTTGACGAAGATCATGAAACAAACTCAGTACCCACCAGAAGCCCAGTCCGGCCCCAAGGCTCAATGCCAGCGTGAGGAAAATCCCCTTGTCGGCCTGTGTGCTCAGCATCGCCAACCCGAGAATCCCGGCGTTACCCAGCAGTAGTGGCCACAGCCCGTCGAAGGACAATCGCGGCAAGAACCGAGACAACATGGATATGCAGGGCGTGATTAACAGTACGCTTACCGGCAGGAATATAAACAAACGCAGGTACGTCAGCTCCAGCGGCAGCAGCAAATAGCGGTACAGCAGGTAGCTGATGAGTGTGCTTGAAAACATTATCCACGTAGTTGCGATGCCCAATGCATGTACTTGCGAGCGGGTGAAGTCAGATGGGCGCGAGGCCTTGAGTAGCGGGTCGACACCCAGCGGCAACTGCAATACGAGATTGTTGATCAATGCGGCGCTGATGAGGGTGAGGATGAAGTCGGTCATGGTCGTGCCGGGAGTGAGCGATCAGGCGAGGGAGCCTTTAAGAAAGATAGTACCCGGCAAGGACGCAGGCCGTACTTCTTCCATAAAAAAGCCCACGAACAGCACTGTTCGCGGGCTTTTTGCCGGGCTTACTTGATGCGTTGACCAGGCTTGGCGCCGCTGTCGGGGCTGAGCAGGTAGATTTCTTCGCCACCAGGGCCCGCAGCCATCACCATGCCTTCGGAGATGCCAAAGCGCATTTTGCGCGGTTTGAGGTTGGCAATCATCATGGTCAGGCGACCTTCCAGCTCGGCTGGATTCGGATAGGCGCTTTTGATTCCGGAAAAGACATTACGCTGTTCGTCGCCAATGTTCAAGGTCAGGCGCAGGAGCTTATCGGCGCCTTCAACGTGTTCGGCCTTGAGGATCAGGGCCACGCGAAGGTCCACTGCTTCGAATGCACCGAAGTCGATTTCGGCGGCCAAGGGTTCTTTGACCAGTTCGCCATTACCTTGCGGGGCAACAGAAGTTTGGCTGGCGGTCAGGTCTTCTTTCGAGGCGTCGGTCATGGCTTGCACTTTTACGGGGTCGATTCGGGTCATCAGCGCCTGGAACGGATTGAGCTGATGATTGCTCAGGAGCGTCTGGTGGTCGTTCCAGGTCAGCGGCGCGACGTTCAGGAAGGCCTCTGCGTCGGCTGCCAGCAGCGGCAAGACGGGCTTGAGGAAAATCACTAGTTGGCGGAACAGGTTGATGCCCAGCGCGCAAACGGCCTGGACTTCGTCTTGCTTGCCTTCCTGCTTGGCCAGAGACCAGGGTGCTTTTTCTGCGATGTACGCGTTGGCGCGGTCGGCCAGGCCCATGATTTCGCGCATGGCGCGAGCAAAGTCACGCGTTTCGTACGCGTCGGCAATGCTGGGTGCGGCGGCAAGGAAAGCGTCGGTCAATTCTGACGCGGCATTGCCTGCGACCAGTACGCCGGCATTGCCTTTATGGATGAAGCCGGCGCAACGACTGGCAATGTTGACCACTTTGCCGATCAGGTCGGAATTGACCTTTTGCACGAAGTCTTCCAGGTTCAGGTCCAGGTCGTCGACGCCCCGGCCGAGCTTGGCCGCATAGTAATAACGCAGGTATTCCGGTGACAGATTGTCCAGGTACGTGCGGGCCTTTATAAAGGTGCCGCGCGATTTCGACATTTTCTGGCCGTTGACGGTCAGGTAACCGTGGACGTTGATTGCGTTTGGCTTACGGAAACCTGCACCTTCGAGCATGGCTGGCCAGAACAAGGCGTGGAAGTTGATGATGTCCTTGCCAATGAAGTGGTACAGCTCGGTGCTGGCATCTTTGGCCCAGTAAGCATCGAAGTCCAGATCGGGGCGACGGGCGCACAGGTTCTTGAAACTGGCCATATAACCAATTGGCGCATCCAGCCAGACGTAGAAATACTTGCCCGGCTCGCCTGGAATTTCGAAACCGAAATACGGTGCATCGCGTGAAATGTCCCACTGTTGCAGGCCTGCATCCAGCCATTCGGCGATTTTGTTCGCCACGGCGTCCTGCAATGTGCCGCTGCGGGTCCAGCTTTTGAGCATGGCATCGAAGTCTGGCAGCTTGAAGAAGAAGTGCTGGGACTCTTTCAGTACTGGCGTCGCCCCGGAAATCGCCGATTTAGGGTCTTTCAGGTCGGTCGGGGCGTAGGTCGCGCCGCATTTTTCGCAGTTATCGCCGTACTGATCTTCGGTGCCGCATTTGGGGCAGGTGCCCTTGATGAACCGGTCGGCCAGGAACATCTGCTTTTCCGGGTCGAAATACTGGGTAATCGAACGGGTAGCGATATGGCCGGCGTCGCGCAGGCGTGTATAGATCAGGCTCGACAGCTCACGGTTTTCTTCGGAGTGGGTCGAGTGGAAATTATCGAAATCCACCAGGAAGTCGGCAAAGTCGGCGCTGTGTTCAGCCTTGACGTTGTCGATCAACTGTTCCGGGGTAATCCCTTCTTTTTCAGCGCGCAGCATGATTGCCGAGCCATGAGCGTCGTCCGCGCAGACATAGATGCACTGATTGCCGCGATGCTTTTGGAAACGCACCCACATATCGGTCTGGATGTACTCAAGCATATGGCCAAGGTGGATCGATCCATTGGCATAGGGCAGGGCGCTGGTGACGAGAATCTTGCGTGGCTCGGACATGGGGCTCGGCTATTTGAAGTGAAACGGAGGTCGGTCACTATAAAGGTCTGGACGATATATTTCACCCCGTTGGCGAGCATTGCCCGTGATCAGCCAACATATCGGCATGCTGTGAAAGCATGCCGGCACCTTTCAGAAGGGGTAGGATAGCCGTCTGTTTTACTCAGTCTTTTTACCGGGAGTAGCCATGAGCGCCGTCAATCGCGCAGCGGTGGAAGCCGTGCTTCGCCAATATACCGACCCTTATTTGAACCAGGACCCTGTCAGCGCGGGCTGTGTGCGTACCATTGATATTCAGGGTGATCGCATCAGCGTTCAACTTGAGTTGGGTTATGCCGCCGCCCTGTTCAAGAATGGCTGGGCGCAAATGCTGCAAATGGCTATAGAGGGGATGGAGGGTGTGTCCTCGGCCAAGGTCGAGGTGCGCAGTGTGATCACCGCGCACAAGGCTCAAGGGCAAATCCCGGGCCTGGCCAATGTGAAGAACATCGTCGCAGTTGCTTCCGGCAAGGGCGGCGTGGGCAAATCCACTACCGCCGCAAACCTGGCGCTGGCGTTGTCTCGCGAAGGTGCACGGGTCGGTATTCTCGATGCGGATATCTATGGCCCGAGCCAGGGTGTGATGTTCGGCATCCCCGAAGGCACGCGGCCGAAGATCAAGGATCAGAAGTGGTTCGTGCCCATCGAATCGCACGGTATTGAAGTCATGTCCATGGCGTTCCTGACCGATGACAACACGCCGATGGTCTGGCGCGGGCCGATGGTTTCCGGTGCGCTGCTGCAACTGATTACGCAAACGGCGTGGAATGATCTGGATTATCTGGTCATCGATATGCCGCCCGGCACGGGCGATATCCAGCTTACGCTGGCGCAGAAAGTCCCTGTGGCCGGAGCGGTGATTGTCACCACTCCACAGGATCTGGCATTGCTGGATGCCAAGAAAGGCGTCGAAATGTTCCGCAAGGTCAACATTCCGGTGTTGGGTGTTGTGGAAAACATGGCCGTGCACATCTGCTCCAATTGCGGTCACGCGGAGCATTTGTTCGGTGAGGGTGGTGGCGAGAAGCTCGCGGCGCAATACGATGTCGAGCTGCTGGCGTCATTGCCGCTGTCGATTGTGATTCGCGAGCAGGCCGATGGTGGTAAACCGACGGTAATCGCTGATCCAGAAAGCCCGATTGCCATGGTCTATCAGGAACTGGCCCGTCACGTGGGCGCGAGAATCGTCTTGCAGGAAGCTCAGGCGCAGGCGATGCCGAACATCACCATTAGCGACGACTGATTGTGTATTGCCGTGGGCATCCGCTGGGTGCTCACGCTGTCGCCGTAAAGCATTTACATTTTCTACGGGCGTAAAAAAGCCCCGCTTTTGAGGGCGAGGCTTTTTTTAAGCGATTCAGTACAAGTTAGATAACTTGAACTTCTTCAGCTTGCATACCTTTCTGGCCGCGGGTAGCGACGAAAGAAACCTGTTGGCCTTCTTTCAGGCTTTTGAAGCCGTCAGATTGGATAGCTTTGAAGTGAACGAACAAGTCGTCACCGGATTGTGGAGTGATGAAGCCGAAGCCTTTTTCATCGTTGAACCACTTAACGGTACCAGTTTGGCGATTAGACATGGTGTATCTCCTTGGACAAAGTTAACTGCGACACAGGAAGAACCCTGGCCGAGACTGAGTGCAAAGAGCAGGAAAAATTCTTGGAGATGGTTGGATCGAAATTCAACATCGTGTAGAGATTCTCAGTGACACAAGCAACACAGTGACGTCACCTTAACTGGTTTTTCGAGAAGTGCCAATGCCTTGTTCAGGATTATTTTCATTCATGCTTAAACACGGGTTTGGATCGATGGCCGTGACCTCTAGAGTCTTTGAACCCGAAGGCCCGGCCCGGTAAGATGCCAGACATCTTTTTCCACCTCGCTATTCAGGACACCGCCATGAGCATCAAATCGGACAAGTGGATTCGCCGCATGGCGCTAGAGCACGGGATGATCGAGCCCTTTGTAGAGCGCCAGGTTCGCGGTGAAGGCGCTAACCGGCTGATCTCCTACGGTGTGTCGAGCTACGGTTACGATGTGCGGTGTGCCGCTGAATTCAAGGTATTTACCAACATCAACTCGGCGACGGTGGACCCGAAAAATTTCGATGAAAAGAGCTTCGTCGACGTGACAAGTGATGTCTGCATCATTCCGCCAAACTCGTTTGCCTTGGCACGCACGGTCGAATATTTCCGCATTCCGCGTAATGTGCTGACCATCTGTCTGGGCAAAAGTACTTATGCACGTTGCGGAATTATCGTTAACGTGACGCCACTCGAGCCCGAGTGGGAAGGCCATGTGACGCTGGAGTTCTCCAACACCACCACCTTGCCGGCGAAAATCTACGCTAATGAAGGCGTGGCCCAGATGCTGTTTCTGGAATCCGACGAAGAGTGTGAAATTTCTTATAAAGACCGTGGCGGCAAGTATCAGGGTCAACGCGGCGTGACATTGCCGCGCACTTGATTTGCCGTTGATCGGGCGCCCAGGGAATTAGTGCCCATTCAGGCACTCTATTGTCAGGACTGTTCCCTCTCGCGCCGAGCGAGGGGAGTCAACACTCAGGAGTGCCCTATGACGTCAAGTTCGAAACGCATCGCCCCCGCAAGAGTCAGCGACCACAATCATGTGGGCCTTCTGGCGTGGTCGTTGCTCGCTTATCCCCAGATCAACATCAACAGGGTCGGCGGCATTCCGGGGCAGCCCGACCCCGATTCCCCGAACGAACAGCCCGACGAACCCACAGATCCCACTGAGCCAGGCGTGCCAACCCTTCCTGATGAGGCGCCACCCAAGCCCGTCGTTTGAATGCACCAAGGCTGGAGCGTGATGAGTGGCGTGTGTCTTCGGTTCGCGTTGCTGCGTGAAAAGCCTTTCCCGCTATTTCAAATTCCCGCTCAAAAACTGCCGCAGCCGATCGCTTTGCGGGTTGCCCAGTACGTCGTCAGGATGCCCTTGCTCTTCGACCAGGCCCTGGTGCAGGAACATCACCTGATTCGAGACTTTGCGGGCAAAACTCATTTCGTGGGTAACCATGATCATGGTACGGCCTTCTTCAGCCAGGCCTTGAATCACTTTAAGTACTTCGCCGACCAGCTCCGGGTCCAGTGCCGAGGTGGGTTCGTCGAACAGCATCACTTCCGGCTCCATCGCCAGCGCACGGGCAATCGCCACGCGTTGTTGTTGGCCGCCGGAGAGGAACGCCGGGTATTGCTCGGCAACGCGTGTCGGCAGGCCGACTTTGTCCAGATACTTGCGCGCCCGGTCTTCGGCTTCGCGTTTGGAAACACCCAGCACACGGCGCGGGGCCATGCTGACGTTTTCCAGCACGGTCATGTGGCTCCATAGATTGAAATGCTGGAACACCATTGCCAGGCGAGTACGGATGCGCTGCAGTTCGGCGGGGTCTGCGACGTGCATACCATGCTTGTCGCTGACCATGCGCACGGGCTGGCCGTCCAGGGTCATGGTGCCGCTATTGGGTGTTTCCAGAAAGTTGATGCAGCGCAAAAAGGTACTTTTACCCGAGCCGCTGGCACCGATCAGGCTGATCACGTCGCCCGTGCTTGCTTTGAGCGATACGCCTTTTAGCACTTCGTTGTCGCCATAGCACTTGTGCAGGCCATCGATCGTCAGTTTGTACATGCCGTGCAGTCCTTAAGGAGAAAGCAGGTAACCGCTACGGTAGGCTTCGGTGCCTGCGACGTGAGCGATGACCATGCCAGCGGTCGCCATGCGCCGCAAGGAGCGGGCATACAACAAGCCGGAATTGAGAGTGTGGATTGGCGTTATCCGATCACTGATCGGATCGATGATTTCAGCGATTTTTTGCCCGGCTTCCAGAAACTCACCGGGTTGGGCGCAGAACACCAGTAGGCCGCCGACCGGCGTTGCGACCGGCTCGACACCGGCCAGCGGTGTTGCCGGGTACAACAGCTCTGGCTGGGGCGCCGGATCTCCGGCGATCACGCCATACAGCGTCAAGTAGTTGATCAGTGCCTGACAGTCGCGACTGGCCAAGGCGTGATTAACGTCGCCTTGGCCGCGTAATTCCAGGGTCACCGAAATGCTGCCCATGGGAACTGCAAAGCGTGCGCCGAAGCGCTGTTGCAACTGCCACCAAAGCAGGGTGAAGCATTCATCGAACGATTGCCCGCCGGAGTCGGTGGCCAACAGGCTAGCCTGAGCGCCCAGGTAGCGTGACAGTGCCTCGACTCGAGGCCAGGCCTCGGGAGTGGTGTAAAGGTGCTCCACCGCTTCGAAATCACAATGCAGGTCCAGCACCATGTCGGCATCGCAAGCCAGGCGTTGCAGGGTCAGCCGTTGCGATTGCAACTGCGTATCGACGATCTGAGCAGACAGCGCCGCGCGCAGGCTGCTGCGGATCAGTTCACGGTTGTGCTGCGGGTCATCGTTGAGCCGCGCTTCGACATCGTCACCTACCTGCAGACTCAAATCGACAAACAGGCGATTGAAGTTCTGCCCACTCTCGAGTTCGTAGCGACCCAGCGGGATATCCATCAGCACTTGTTCCAGGCCGATGGGGTTGGCGACCGGGACGACAACAATTTCGCCCAACAGCAGGTCGGCGCTTTCCAGCTCGGCCAGGCGCTGCTTCAGGTACCAGGCCACCAGCATGCCGGGCAATTCGTCCGCATGCAGGGACGCCTGGATATAAACCTTGCGGCCAGTGTTTTCCGGGCCGTAATGAAAACTGTGGATCTGCCGCGCGGTCCCTGGTAGCGGGGCGAGCAGATTGTGCGTGTGATGGCGCATGTAAAAAGTCCTAGTGAGCCGGGCCCAGAAAGGCTAGCCAACGGCGCTCGGCCAATCGGAACAGGCCGACCAGGGCAAAGGTGATAGTCAAATAAATCAGGGCGGCGATACCAAAGGACTGGAAGGTCATGAACGTCGCCGAGTTGGCGTCCCTCGCTACTTTGAGAATGTCCGGCACGGTCGCGGTGAAGGCCACGGTGGTCGAGTGCAGCATCAGAATGACTTCGTTGCTGTAGAACGGCAGCGAACGCCGTAGCGCTGACGGCATGATCACGTAGGCATAGAGTTTCCAGCCGCTGAGTCCGTAGGCTTTGGCTGCTTCGACTTCACCATGATGCATGCTGCGAATCGCCCCGGCAAAAATCTCCGTGGTGTAAGCGCAGGTGTTCAGGGCGAATGCCAGAATCGTGCAGTTCATCGCGTCGCGAAAAAACGCATCCAGCAATGGTTGGGCACGCACGGCTGCGATGCTGTAGATACCGGTGTAGCAAATCAGCAACTGGATATACAGCGGTGTCCCACGAAACAGATAGGTGTAGAACTGTACCGGCAAGCGCACCCAGAACTTGCGTGACACTCGGGCGATAGACAGCGGGATCGATACCACAAAGCCGATAGCGATCGAAGCGCTGAGCAGCCACATGGTCATGGCCAGACCGGTGATGTGGTAGCCGTCGCTATAAAGGAAGGGCCGCCAGTAATCCTGGAGAAGTTCGATCATCGTTGTGCCTCCCGGCTACCTGCGGCATAGCGTCGTTCGGCCCAGCGCAGAGCAACGTTGGAAATACTGGTGATCAGAAGGTAAATCAGTGCGGCCACGACCAGAAAGAAAAACAGTTGATACGTGCTTTTGCCTGCATCCTGAGCGGCTTTGACCAGATCGGCGAGGCCGATGATCGACACCAGGGCGGTGGCCTTGAGCATCACCATCCAGTTGTTGCCAATGCCCGGCAGGGCGAAACGCATCATTTGCGGGAACACCACAAAACGGAAACGTTGGCTGCGCTTCAATCCATACGCGGTGGCGGCTTCGACCTGTCCGCGTGGGACGGAGAGAATCGCGCCACGGAACGTTTCTGTGAAGTAGGCGCCATAGATAAACCCGAGGGTGATGACCCCGGCCGCGAACGGGTCGATTTCGATGTAGTCCCAGTCCATTGCTTCTGTGAGACCGGTCAGCCAGGTTTGCAGGCTATAGAAAATCAGCAGCATCAACACCAGATCGGGCACGCCGCGGATCAAGGTGGTGTAGAGCTGCGCCGGTATGCGCAATATGCGCAGACTCGAAAGTTTGCAGCTGGCGCCAATCAGGCCGAGCACGATGCTCACCAGCAGCGACAGTAACGATAATTTGATGGTCATCCAGGTGCCTTGAAGCAGCAGCGGGCCGAAGCCTTTCAAGCTGAAGGCGGACAATCCAAGGGTTTGCAGCATTTCGTCAAACATGGATCAAGCCTTTTGCGGTCAAAAAAACGCCCATCGAATCGGGTGGTAGATTTTCACCTGAAATCGACGGGCGTTGGGATGTTATTTACCGCTGTACAGGTTCAGATCGCCAAAGTGTTTTTTCTGGATTTCTGCATATTTACCATCGTCGTGTAACGCTTTGATACCTTTATCCAACAACGCCTTGAGCTCTTTGTTACCTTTCGAGATACCGACTGCGGTTTTAGCCGGCAGCAGTGGATCTGTGATTGGCTTGCTGACTTCGAAGCCAGCACCTGCTGGTGACTTCAAAAAGCCCAGTTCGGCTTGCAGCATGTCTTGTACGGAAGCATCGAGACGGCCGGAAGTCAGGTCAGCATAGACCTGGTCCTGGTTCGCATAGGCCTGGGTTGTTACACCCGCCTTGTCCAATACGGCCTTGGCGTAGGCTTCCTGAATGGTGCCTTGCTCATAGCCAACTTTCTTGCCTTTGAGGGTTGCAGGGTCGGCCGTTACGCCCGCGCCTTTCTTGAACACCAGTGCAGTTGGGCCAGAGAACAGTTCCTCGGAGAAGTCGATAACCTTCATCCGCGCATCTGTTACGGTCATCGACGAGATAACGCCGTCGAATTTGTTGGCTTTCAGACCGGGAATCATACCGTCGAAATCGCTCTCGACCCATTTGCATTTAACTTTCAGCTCGGCGCAAATCGCATTGCCCAGATCGATATCGAAGCCTACCAGGCTGCCATCGGCGGCTTTTGATTCGAAAGGCGCATAAGAAGGATCGACGCCGAAACGCAGTTCCTTGTATTCCTTGGCCATTGCACTACCAGCGGCGAGACAAATAGCCAGTGCGGAAAGGGTCAGCCATGCTTTTTTCATTGATCAGTCCTTAAAACCAAAATGAGCGTTGGGAACACGCGAGGCTTGCTACCGGCGAGCGCCAGACCCGAAGAAGATAGCAATTTTTGAACCAAAGAGACGAACGTGCGTTTTAAATGTACGGAGTTGTCGCAATGATGACTTTGATGGAGAAGTGCTCATTGCCAGCTCAGAACGAGCTACAGGATAGACGAGTTTCTTCGCAGGCCAATATGCCACTAAAACGAGCACGCTGGAGTCGTCCTCCGGGAACAGGCACGGACGTTGCTCCATCGTGGGGCGATGCGGCGTGTCTGGCACGCCGCATCCCATTATTTACCAGGTATCAGCGTCAGTCTCTGCTTGCCATAGGTCTTGTCGAAGTTCTGCGGCTGCATCGGGATGCTCATGTATTGGCCTTTGAGCCAAGGGTCGATGCCATCGGCGTAATGCGGGCTGGCCGGGTTGCCGGACTGGCCAGTGCTCTGTCCTATCATCGGTTCCTGTTGACCAAAGTCGACGATAAATCGCATGGCCGGGATCAGTCGGGTGTCGAAATCCTGCCCCCAGTTATAGGCCGACTCGTTGAGGGTGCTGTGATCGCCGCCTGCGGGAATCGGGCTGCGTCGGCTACCTTCCGAGGTCCAGGCGTAATGGTGCAATTTGCCCCATTGCCAAGCCTTGTGATCATTGCCTAGTTGGCTTTCGCCGGCAGTGATGGCCGCTGCCAGGCTGCGGGCAAGGATGGTCGGTTTGTCTTCTTTTTGCGGCGTTCGGGTGTCATCCCAATACGGGCTGTCCTCACGTCCCAGCAGGTGGTCGGCCTGGGCGGAGTAGGAGAGGTTGGCGCTTTCGACCAGGGCTTTCCAGGCCGGACTGGTTTCAGGGCCCAGCTCGTCGAGGAATATCTGCTTGGCACTTTCCTGGAGGAACAGCTCATACAGCGCCGCATCGGCCGAGTTGGCGGAGAGCTTGCCATCGAATGCCAGCAGGCGCGTGAGCGCTTCGTGTGCCTTGGCGCGATCAGTTGCAGGGAGGGCTTCGATTGCCTGTTTCAGCGATTGAGCCATGCCCGACGTTTCGAACATTTTTTTCAGTTTGGCAGCGAAGGTCGTGGTCTGGTCGTATTGCATGGCGATCATGCTGCGGGTGTCCTGCTTACCGCTGCCTGCCATTTCGGCGATGCGTTCGGCCCGCTCCGGGTAGTTCCAGGAGTTCGACAGTTGCATGCCATAACCTTTAGGCACGGTGCGCTGATTGGCGGTGCCTATCCACCCCTGCACCGGGTCTTGATCGTAGGGGTGGAGCATCGGGTCGGCGAAACCGTCCCAATCAAAACGACTGTCCCAGCCTGGCGATGGCAGCAAGCCAAGCCCTTCACGGCGATTCGGGAAGCGCCCGGTGACTTGCCAGCCGATATTCTGTGCATCGGCAAATACCATGTTCAGGGCTATCGCGCGAATTTCGCGGCTGGCATCGGAAGCCTTTTCGACGTTCTGCGCGCGGGACAGGTTGAAGAGTGCGTCCATGCTTTTGTCGTCTTTGAAGTCTGGCGTTTGCAGGGCCAAACCAAAACCGCTGTTCAGTTGCACTGGTTGTTGTGGGCTTGTTCGTTCGCCCAGCGCGCTGTTGAGCAGCGGTCCGTGGCGAGTTTCGTAGATGGTTTCGCGAACGGGGCGCTCACCTTTAACGAAGAAGGTTTCATTGCGAACAGTGGCGGGCTGCCATTTGCCATCGGCCATATAGAACAGTTTGTTGTTTTCGCGCTTGAGCTTCTCGAGGAACAGGTCCTGATTGTCACCCATGACCCCGGTCATGCTCCAGGCCAGCTTGCCGTTGAAGCCCGCCATCACCAAGGGCAGGCCTGCAATGGAGACGCCGGCAGCCTGATATTTCGGGGCGCGGATCTGCACGAAGTTCCATGCCGAAGGCAGTTTTGCGCTCTGGTGTATGTCGTTGGCCATCAGGCTTTTGCCGCTTCTGCTGCGCCGTGGCGAAATCGCCCAGTTGTTGGCAGCCGCCACACCGAGCATGTTCAGGTCTGACAGTTGGCTGGCGACTCGATTCAGATCGCTAAGCCCGGACACCTGGCCAAGGTTCAAGCCCTTGAGCTTCTCGGCTTCAGCGAACGGTAATTCTTCATCGGGGTAGGTCGGGATCAGCCAGGCGAGTTTGTCCGCGCCGACTTTTTGCGCCAATACCAGGGATGACAGTTCTTCCTGCAGGTTTTTTGACACGCCGAAGTTCAGCAGGCTGAAGATCAGCGCAGAGTCTTCCGGCTTCCAGTATTCAGGGTGATAACCAGACGCAGCCAAATCCGCCGGCAGTTTGTCGCGGTAGCGGAACAGGTAGGCGTTAACGCCGCGCGCATAGACTTCAAAGAAACGTTTCAGGCGCGGCGAAGAGCCGTTGTACAGCTCGCTGGCGCTTTTCTTCAGGTTGATCGAGCGCATCAGGCGGTCGATTTCCAGTGCGCTGGGGCCGTCCATTTCGGACAGGCGACCTTGGGCCAGCAAACGCATGCCGACCATCTGACTGATGCGGTCACTGGCGTGAACATAACCCAGGGTAAAGAGCGCGTCGTGAAAGGTGCTGCTTTCGATCAGCGGCATGCCAAGGTTGTTGCGGCGCACCGAAACATTTTGCGCCAACCCTTTGAGCGGGTACACCCCAGAGGTCGGTGGCAGCGTGTCGCTGCCGCCGCCGTTGAGCTGACAACCGGCCAGGCTCAGGGCTCCAGCGACTGCTGCGGCAACGCCGAACCGGGGTAGAAAATATGAGAGGGCTGGCGAGGCCATGGCAAAGCTCCTGCGGGGGTGGCGTGGAAAGGCGCTACGTTAGTGAGCCGGCACGCGCCACGCAAGCAGCCATCGCGGCTAATGTGCGGATTTATCCAGGGATGTGGACTACGTTGCCTGCGAAGGCGCCCTTTCAGGCGCCGGGCATTCAAGGCTTCGGCGGATTGACCTTATCGACCAACGCATGCACGCGTTGGCTCGCAGCGCGGTTGGCGATGCGGCGGTTACATTAAGCGCCGTGGCATTTCTTGAATTTTTTCTCGCTGCCGCAAGGGCATGGGTCGTTGCGGCCAACATCCTTCAAGGTATTGCGCACTGGTTCCTGGGGCGCGTGGCCGCAGTCTGGACCATGGACGTGTGCGTGCTGGTGGTCGTGGTGGTGATCATGGTCGTGGTCGTGGTCGTGGTTGCAGTCGGGGCCATGAACGTGGGTTTCTTGGTTCATCGAGGTCACTCCAGAATAAATTCGGCAGGAATTATCGCCCAATTTCCACGTAGCGTCATATTTTCCCGGAGGGCGGCCATCCTTGTCGGGTCAGGCGGTCGTTAAAGAGACTCAGCCGCTGAAGTAAAAAGAGCCGCCTGCTGGAGCGGACACTTAATAAACAGTACCTGTATTACAGGTCCCCTTATGAGTATAAAATTAACGTATGTTCAGGAAACCTTAAGCTTTATATGAAGTAATGCGCTTGTCTCAATAGAAGCCCGTCATCTAAAATAGCGGCCTGCTAAATAAGAATGTTTGCATACTTTGAATCGTTCGCATGTACGCCCTGTTAAACGCCTATTTAATGGTCTGCCCGGGTGTTGAATGCTGTGTTCATTTAGGTTGCCGTTCAGTGCGTGTTATATCCGCATGGGATGCTCCTGAATTCACACTGAACTCACTATGGGCAGCACACCTTCCTCTACAGACACAGGAGAAGCTATACATGAGTCATCCAGAGTTCGCTGACGATCCAGAGGACGAGCTTCATAGCCCTGCTGAGCGGGCAGCGGCTGCCTCTCGCTGCACATGGGTAAGTGTTGGCGTAAACCTCGTTCTGACGTTCACTCAGATTGCGGTGGGGATACTGTCAAAGTCTCAAGGCCTGGTCGCCGATGGTATTCACTCACTGTCGGATCTGGTGGCAGACTTCGTTGTGCTGTTCGCCAGCCACAACAGTAAGAAGGACGCGGATGAAGACCATCCTTATGGGCATTTGCGTTTTGAAACCGCCGCATCAATGGTGCTGGGTTTACTGTTGCTGGCCGTCGGTGTTGGCATGATTTGGTCGGCCGTCGGCAAGCTCGAAGCACCCGAGACCGTGCAGACCGTGCATGTCATTGCTTTATGGGTCGCTGGCGGAGCGCTTGTCGCTAAAGAGTTGCTGTTTCGTTTCATGCTGGCTGTTGCCAAGAAGGTCAAGTCAAGCATGTTGGTTGCGAACGCCTGGCACGCACGTTCAGACGCCGCCTCATCGCTGGTAGTGGGGATCGGCATTGTCGGTAACCTTGCGGGTTATCCGATCCTTGATCCAATCGCTGCGCTGATTGTCGGGTGCATGGTTTCCAAGATGGGGTGGTCGTTTAGTTGGGATGCCTTGCATGACCTGATGGACCGTGCCGCGGACGAGAAAGAAGTCGCCATGATTCGCAATACGCTTATTGAAACGCCCGGTATCAAGGGTGTTCACGATATCCGCACGCGTAAAATGGGCGACATGATTATTGTTGACGCGCATATAGAAGTGGACGCTTCGATTACCGTTGAAGAGGGGCATGAGATTGCAGTTGAGGCGCGTCAGAATGTGATGCAGCGTCATCGAGTATTAAACCTGATGACGCATGTCGATCCCTGGAGCAAGCCAGACCTCGACCATATGGATCTCCCCAAGCCAGCAGGGCTCTGAGCACTTCCTCTTGACCTGTTAGCGTGGGCTTGCGCCATACTCGGGGCATGTGCAGTAGGAGTATGGCCAATGAACCTTTACGAAATTGTCTTTACGGGCCAATTGGTCCCCGGCGCCCAGCGCGAGCGGGTCGAGGCGAATCTGGCGAAGTTGTTTCAGGCGGATGCCCAGCGCATCGAGCTGCTGTTTTCCGGACGGCGTCTGGTGCTCAAGAACAATCTCGATGAGGCTGCGGCAGAGAAATATCGTTCGATCCTTGAACGCGCCGGGGCACTGGCCGAAAAGGTGGACATGCAGGTCGATATGGAGGAAGTGGAGCTGGCGCCGCCGCCCGATGCGCCTGGCTTTAACCGCCCGGCTCAACCCAGTCACCGATCACAAGTGGCCCCAAGAGACGCTTACATGGCGGCTTTTTCGGCGGTAGATGCCCCTGATTTCTCGATTGCCGAGGTGGGTAGCGATATGCAAGACCCGAAAGCCGAGGCGCCAGTGCCGCGTCTGGATTTATCACAAATCAGCCTGGCGCCGGTGGGCAGTGACATGGGCCAGCTTGAGAGGCCCAAGCCAGGACCTGCGCCAGACACATCGCACCTTAAGTTGAGCTGAACCTGATTCAGCCCAGATAACCGGCGCAACACTTCTTGAATTTTTGCCCGCTGCCACAGGGGCAAGCATCGTTGCGTCCCGCCTTGAGCTGCACAGTGGGATCGATGAAATACCAGCGACCCTCATTCTGCACGAACGCCGAGCGCTCACG
The DNA here is from genome assembly GCF_052976945.1 of Pseudomonas sp. GG8. Taxonomy (NCBI): domain Bacteria; kingdom Pseudomonadati; phylum Pseudomonadota; class Gammaproteobacteria; order Pseudomonadales; family Pseudomonadaceae; genus Pseudomonas; species Pseudomonas sp. GG8. Next base: position 4,184,933 of record NZ_JBRIIP010000001.1, on the reverse strand, counting down.
ATGGCTGTGTTCGCCACTGCCGTCATGCCAGCGAGCAACAAAGGTTACAAGCGCATGCTCGGGTTTACCGCCGAACACTTCCACGTGCTCGACGTTCAGGCCCAGCCAGGTGCTTTGTGCGCTCCAGTCACTGATCGATTGACGATCCAGACCTGCCTTCTGCGCAGGCAATGTGGTGTCCAGCAGATAGTCGATCAAGCCCAGTACATAGGCGCTGTAGCGCGAGCGCATCAGGGCTTCCGCGCTCGGGGCCGGGAGGCCCGCGTGATAATGCCCGCAGCAGGCGTCCAGTAAATTGCCGCTGCCACACGGGCAGATCGAGCTACTCATGATTTACCACCAGTATTTGCCGAAGTTCTCTGGGTTGGCCCAGAACTTAGCATTCAGCCAGTCGGGGACTTGTTTGTATTCACGCAGGTCGTAAGTGAACAAGGTCAGGATCTGCTCGTCACGGGCAAAGCGTTCACTGGCTTGCAGTGCCAGTGAATAAAAGTCGGTGTCCTGCCAGCCGCACGCGGGCAGATCTGCCAGCACGGCAATACGGCTGGCGTTAAGGTTGCGGATCCCGCCCAGTAGTTCCAGGCCGATGCGTTTAGGCAAATGCTCCAGGCAATCGACCACCAGTGCCAGATCGAAACGTTGCGCCGCCAGCTCGGCTGGCAAGGCGCCGGGGGCGGCATGGGCCAGTTCGGTTTCCGGGTGAGCAGCCTGAAATGCCTCAAGTGCGGGAAAACTTCCAGCACCGATCAACAACAAACGCTTGGGGGCGTAACGATCAAGTAATGCGGCCAGCGCCTGTTGGGGCGTGCGTATAGAAAAGCCTTCAGTCATCGAAAATCCTCAATTGAGTTGCAAGACTAGCCTGCTGTAGCGAGATGGCCTAGTCCTATGCGTAGCACGTCTGCAGGACGTGCAGGTTTGCAAAAAAACCGACTGGTCTGTGTCTGCTGCAGTTGGTGGCGTAACTGGTGTGTGATCAGGGGCGACTCAAAACGCCACTTTCACGGGCTATGGTGTGTTGATCGGCGGCGATGATAATGTCCCGGACGGTTGCGACAAGTGCCTAGGCACGGCTAAGAGACGTGCGGGTCGATGCGTGTGTGTCGCCCGGCATTTTCGCGGTGCAGACAGCACCTCTAATCGGGGCGCTCGAACATTTTTAAATGCACGCTGGCAAATCTCGCGCAGAAGCCGTTACTGTGCGCGAAAGAATAACTGCCAGGGGCATGTATGAAGTTGTTTTGGGGGTTGGGGAAGGCGATGACACTGGGATTCTGGCTGATGGTGCTGGTCAATATGGCCACTGCGCTGCCAAGTCCTTTCGATGTGTTGCTCCGTCTGGCTGGCAGCCTGGCATTGTTGACCCACCTGCTTGAACTGATGCTATTCAATAGCAACCTGCGCCGGCGCGTCCATCCATGGCGTGATCGCCTGCTGGTTCTTATGTTCGGTATCTTTCACATCCAATCCATTTCCCGCCCATCGGCGGAGGTTGCTCATGCGTAATCTTTGCCTGTTGGCCTTATTGTGCAGCCCAATGGCTATCGCCCAAGTGGTGACGGTCGAGTCGCATTCGCTGATGCGTCTGCCCGGTAAAACCAGTGTCTTGCAACTGGAACGTCTGGAAGTCGCCGATTACGGCACCTTGCTGATTCCCTCCAGTCTGGCTGAAGTAAAGGTCGGTGAATTGATACTGGGCCACGAGGCGCGGATTGCGATTGTGCCCAGCGAGCAGAGCTTCAATCTGGTGGTAGGCCGTGGTCAGTTGGCGTCAGGTAGCGAGATCACTGCCCGTGGCGCTCCCGGCACGTTTCTCAAGCCCGCATTGCCGGGCCGTAACCTGACCTTGCGTCTGGAAAATCTGACGGCAGAAGCGTTATCGGTCGATGCCCGTGGTGGTTCGGGCGCGCCTGGTTTTGTCGGCCTCGACGGCGCGAATGGTCAGGCTCCGGGTTGCACCTGGGGCCAGGCGGGTCGCGGGTACGATGGCGACAACGGTGGCAACGGTCATGATGGTGCTGCGGGTGCGCAAGTCCGTGTCGAGCTGCCGCAAAGCTTTCCGGCAGAGCGTGTGAAAGTACAGGTCAACGGCGGTGCGGGTGGTCTGGCGGGTGAGGGGGGGCGTGCTGGCAAGGGCGGAGCCTCCAAGGGCTGCGTGGTCTACCGTGCTGACGGCGGCAAATCCGGTAAGCCAGGTCAACCGGGCCAGCCTGGTGCGGCAGGCCCTAATGGTGCGATGACCTTGCAGCGGTTGTAAGCGAATACACGCCTTAATGGGCTTGCGAGTGGGTTGAATCGGTGTGCCTGACACACCGCTTCAACCATTAAAACCCAAATCGAGTCGCGGCCACGGCCACCAGCACCAGCCCCACAATCAGATTGATCCCAACCAAGCGGCGAATACGGGCCAATACAGCAGCGCCCTCAGGCCATTGTTCGGCAACCACCGCACGGCGCAGTTCAGGCAATTGCAGTGCCTGGATGCGAATAAACAGCGCTACCATCACCACGTACAAGCCCATCATCACCTGCACGTAACGCGGCGCCAGTTCAAAACCGGCGAACTGCAGATGGATCATGCCTACGCCTGTGATGGGTAATACCAGCACCGCCACCCAGACCCAAAGAAAGAACCGCGGAAACACCTGGACCCACAATTTCAGGCGCGCAGGACCTTCCAGGGCGACACCGGCTGCCGGGCGCAAGACCATCCAGGCGAAGAACATGCCGCCGACCCAGATCAGGGCGGCCAGCACGTGCAACGTGTAGACAAGGGCGAAAGCGGTCATTCGGGTACTCCATTCTGCGCGAGAGGAATTAGCACGGTATGATAGCGGCCTCTCAGAAACACTGAAAATTTATCCAGCACCTTCATTCAGCATTCGTAGCGCCCTAAGCCAATGATCAGTAACGAACTCAAATCCCAGATCCAGGGCGCCTATTCGCGTTTCCTCGAAGCCAAGAGCCTCAAGCCGCGCTATGGCCAGCGTTTGATGATCGCCGAGATCGCCAAAGTGCTGGGCGACATCGACACTGACGAAGAAGGCCGGCGTTCGGGCGACCCGGCAGTGGTCGCCGTCGAGGCGGGCACCGGCACCGGCAAGACTGTGGCGTATGCCATTGCGGCCATTCCGACTGCCAAGGCGGCGGGCAAGCGCCTGGTGATCGCCACGGCGACCGTCGCTTTGCAGGAACAGATCGTCTACAAAGACTTGCCTGACCTGATGCGCAACAGTGGATTGAACTTCAGCTTTGCCCTGGCCAAGGGGCGCGGCCGCTATATGTGTCTGTCCAAGCTCGACATGCTGTTGCAGGAAGGTGATGCAACCAACGCCACTGCTCAGCTTTTCGAAGAAGAAGGCTTCAAGATCGAAGTCGATGAGGCCAGCCAGAAGCTGTTTACCAGCATGATCGAAAAGCTCGCCGGCAATAAATGGGACGGCGACCGTGACAGCTGGCCGCAAGCACTGGAAGACCAGGACTGGGCGCGCCTGACCACCGACCACAGCCAGTGCACCAATCGCCATTGCCCGAACTTCGGCCAATGTGCTTTTTATAAGGCGCGCGAGGGCATGAGTAAAGTCGACGTCATTGTCACCAACCACGACATGGTGCTGGCAGACCTGGCGTTGGGCGGGGGCGCGGTGTTGCCCGACCCGCGTGAGACCTTGTATGTGTTCGACGAAGGCCATCACCTGCCGGATAAAGCCATCGGCCACTTTGCCCACTACACGCGCCTGCGCTCGACGTCGGACTGGCTGGAGCAGACCGCCAAGAACCTCGCTAAACTGCTGGCCCAGCACCCTTTACCGGGCGACCTAGGCAAGTTTATCGAGCAGGTGCCGGAACTGGCCCGTGAGATCAAGACCCAGCAACAGTTCATGTTCGCGGCCTGTGAGCAGTTAGCCGATTTCAAGGCCGGTGAAGACATGGAAGGCCGCGAGCGCCCACGTCACCGCTTCATCGGTGGCGTGGTGCCCGAGCACATGCGCGACATGGGCATCGAGTTGAAGAAGGGTTTTTCCCGCCTGGATGACCTGTTTACGCGCCTGACCGAGCTGCTCAAGGAAGGTATGGATGGCGAGGTCAACATCGGCATTGCCAGCCATCAGGCTGAAGAGTGGTACCCGCTGTTCGGCAGCTTGCTGGCCCGCGCCCATGGCAACTGGGAGTTGTGGACGGCCTTTACGGCTGAAGATCCAGAAGACAGCCCGCCCATGGCGCGCTGGTTGACCCTGGCCGACAGCGGCTCGTTGTTCGATATCGAAGTCAACGCCAGCCCGATTCTGGCGGCGGAAATGCTCCGGCGTAACCTGTGGAACGTTGCCTATGGTGCACTGGTGACCTCGGCGACTTTGACCGCACTGGGTAAGTTCGATCGTTTTCGCATGCGTGCAGGTCTGCCCAAAGGCGCGGTGACCGCCGTGGTGCCAAGCCCGTTCCATCACGCCGATGCGGGTGTGTTGCGCGTGCCGGACCTCAAGGCAGACCCTCGTGATGCCGTGGCGCACACCGCTGCTATCATCCGCGAACTGCCGAAACTGGTAGAAGGCTCCCGTGGCACGCTGGTGCTGTTCTCCTCGCGCAAACAGATGCAGGAAGTCTTCGACGGCCTTGAGCGCGACTGGCGTAAGCAGGTTTTCATTCAGGGCAATCTGTCCAAGCAGGAAACCCTGAACAAGCACAAAGCACGGGTCGACAGTGGCGAGTCTAGCGTGCTGTTTGGCCTGGCCAGTTTTGCCGAAGGGGTGGATTTGCCCGGTGCCTACTGCGAACACGTGGTCATCGCCAAAATCCCGTTCGCGGTCCCCGATGATCCGGTGGAAGCGGCGTTGGCGGAGTGGATCGAAGCCCGTGGCGGCAATCCGTTCATGGAAATCGCCGTGCCTGACGCGTCGTTGCGTCTGGTCCAGGCCTGTGGACGTTTGCTGCGGACTGAAGAAGACCGCGGCACCATCACGTTGCTTGATCGACGCGTCGTCACCCAGCGTTACGGCAAAGCGATCCTCAACGCGCTGCCGCCGTTCCGCCGCGAAATTTCCTGACAGCTGTTGGGCATCATTTGCACCGGATCGGGTCTTATCCCGGTCCGGTCCATGTTTGCCACGTTGTTTGTCACTCTGAAGTCTGGCCATCAACGGGTCGTTTAGGAGCACTTAATCAAATGATTCGCCGTTCGCTGTCCACGGTTTTTGCGCTGTTGTGTTCCGGTCCGCTGTTGGCGGCTACGGATGGACAACAGACGTTGTTCAACTTCGTTCGTCCCGCCGATGTGGTTCAGGTTGCGACGCAGGATGCCAGCCTGCCGCAATCCAACGCCGAGCAGACGGCCGAAGGCGAAGTATTGCGCCGGGTTACCTTCAATCCAGTGGCTCGTCCCAGCCTGAGTCTGACACCACAGACCGGCGTGTGGGATTGGTCCGGCGACAGCGCCATGACGCTGCGTATCCAGAACGCCATGGATTGGGCGCTGACCCTTGATGTGCGGATTCAAAGCGCTGATGGCAAAGTGATCACCAGTCGTGTCGATTTGCCCGCAGGACCTGCTCAGACCTTGTTCATCCCCCTGCAAACCAGCTCGCCCCTGAGTCAGGGCATGCGTGCCGGACCACCGATGCCGTGGACTTACGAAGGGCAGCGCGTGCTCTTGGCCAGCGCCACGGGTGAGTTGGATCGCAGCAAAGTGGTCTCGGTCACCGTAGCAATGAGCCAGCCCAATGTTGCACAAAGCATCCTGCTCGAGCGTTTCGGTGTGCAGGAAGGTAATGCGGTTCAGAAAGCGGCCTACGACAATATCGTCGATGCCTATGGTCAGTTCACCCGGGCCAAATGGCCGGAAAAAATTGTCAGCGATGAGCAACTGAAAGCCTCATCGGTCAAGGAACAGCAGCAGCTCAAGACCTGGCTGGCCGATCGGCCCAAGCAGGACCCGTTTGGCGGTTGGCTCGGTGGTCCGGTCTTTGAGGCCAAGGGCTTCTTCCGCACCGAGAAACTCGACGGGCGCTGGTACCTGGTCACCCCTGAAGGTCATCCGTTCTACTCCCTGGGTGTGAACGCCGTGACGGCGGAAGACAGCCGGACCTATGTTGAAGGTCGGGAGCGGATGTTCTCGAGCTTGCCGGCAGATACCGATCCCCTGGCCGTGTTTTATGGCAAGGCCGACAACCGCAAGAACACAGGTGCGAACAAGGACCGCAGTTTCAATCACGGCCGTTGGTTCGATTTCTATGGCGCTAACCTGCACCGCACGTATGGCCAGGAAAAATGCGTCAAGGCCGACGCGATTGCGCCGGATCAGCCGGTGGCCGCAGCGACCCCTGCTGATTGCGCCTCGCCTGCCGTCGACGCCAAACGCTGGACCCACCACACGCTGGATCGTCTGCAAGCCTGGGGCTTTAACACGATTGGCAACTGGAGTGCTCCGGAACTGGGCGTGAATGAACGCGTGCCGTATACCTTGCCGCTGTCCATCGTCGGCGATTACAGCAGCATCAGCACGGGCAAGGACTGGTGGGGTGGCATGCCGGATCCGTTCGATCCACGTTTCGCCATGGCCACCGAGCGTGCCGTGGCCATCGCCGCTCGGGATCATCGCGATGATCCGTGGCTGGTGGGCTATTTTGCCGACAATGAACTGGCCTGGGCGGGCCCCGGCGATGACCCGAAATCGCGCTACGCCTTAGCGTACGGCACCTTGAAAATGACCACCGATGCTCCGGCCAAACGGGCATTTCTCAAGCAGTTGCGCGACAAGTACCGCAATCAGCAGGGCCTGTCCAAAGCCTGGGGTGTTGAACTGCCCGCTTGGGAACTGATGGAAGACCCAGGGTTCGAGCCACCGCTGCCGAGCGCGGAACACCCCGAGATAGAAGCTGACTTCAAATACTTCCAGCGCGTATTCGCCGACACGTACTTCAAGACCATTTCCGATGCGTTGAAATGGCACGCGCCCAATCACCTGTTATTGGGCGGGCGTTTTGGCGTCAGCACTCCAGAAGCTGTGGCGTCTTGCGCCGAGTATTGCGACGTGCTGAGCTTCAACTTCTACACGCCAAAACCTCAAGACGGTTATGACTTCGCCCAGTTGCGCGAACTGGGCAAGCCTGTGCTGGTTGGCGAATTCCATTTTGGCTCGCGTGATCGCGGTCCGTTCTGGGGCGGCATGATGGAAGTTGCCAAAGAAGAAGATCGCGGTCCGGCTTACGCCAACTTCCTCAAGCAAGCGTTGGCAGAGCCTTCAATCGTCGGCGTGCACTGGTTCCAGTACCTTGATCAGCCCGTCACGGGCCGTTTGCTCGATGGTGAGAATGGTCATGTGGGCTTGGTCGGCATCACCGATGTGCCGTTTCAGGGCTTTGTCGAGGCCGTGCGCAAAAGCAACGGGCAGGTGGCCGACGTCCTTAAGAAAGAGGTTCGGGCCAGCGCTGCGGCAAAAGCCAAAACACACTCGGCTCCGGCAGCGTCCGATAAAGGCGATGGCGGCAAGCAATAGTGATCAATGAGGAGGGCGTTGCTTGCGAGCGGCTAATCGCCATCCTCTTGCCTGAGTCTGTTCCCAAAGCGTTCAATCGCTGGAACAATACACGCCACTTTGTAGATTAGTTGTCTGGGAGCGAGCGGGTGCAGATTCAGGGTCATTTCGAGCTTAAATTCGAAGCAGTGCGTGAAGCCTTCGCTGCGCTCTTCGATGATCCCCAGGAGCGCGGGGGTGCATTGTGCATCCAGATCGGCGGGGAAACCGTGCTCGACCTCTGGACTGGCACGGCCGACAGGGATGGCGCTGAGGCGTGGCACAGCGACACCATCGCCAATCTGTTTTCGTGCACCAAGACATTCACTGCGGTCACCGCTTTGCAACTGGTGGGCGAAGGCAAGCTGAGTCTGGACGAACCTGTGGCCAAGCTTTGGCCCGAGTTTGCTGCCGCTGGCAAAGAGAAAATCACGTTGCGCCAGTTCCTCTGCCATCAGGCGGGTTTGCCAGCGCTGCGCTACATCATGCCGGCCGAAGCGCTGTACGACTGGCAAGCCATGACGGATGCGCTCGCGGCGGAAGAGCCCTGGTGGGCACCCGGTCATGGTCATGGCTATGCCGCCATCACCTATGGTTGGTTGGTGGGTGAGTTGCTGCTCCGTGCGGATGGGCGTGGTCCGGGAGAGTCCATCGTGGCCCGTATTGCACGTCCCCTGGGGCTGGATTTTCATGTCGGGCTGGCGGATGAAGAGTTTCACCGTGTCGCCTATATTGCTCGTGGCAAGGGCAGCGTAGGTGATGAAGCTGCGCAGCGCCTGCTGCACGCAGTCATGCGCGAACCGACGTCCATGACCGCACGGGCCTTCACCAATCCTCCGTCGATCATGACCAGCACCAATAAACCTGAATGGCGGCGCATGCAGCAACCTGCCGCCAATGGTCATGGCAATGCCCGCAGTCTGGCGGGTTTCTACAGCGGCCTGCTTGATGGTCGTTTGCTGGAAGCCGAACTGCTGGGTGAGTTGACGCGTGAACACAGCGTCGGGCATGACAAAACCTTACTGACCCAGACCCGTTTCGGCCTGGGATGCATGCTTGATCAACCGCACGTGCCGAATGCCACGTTTGGCCTGGGCCCTAAAGCCTTCGGCCATCCCGGCGCAGGCGGTTCCGTAGGTTTTGCCGACCCTGAGCGCGAGGTCGCCTTCGGTTTCGTGACCAATACGCTCGGCCCTTATGTCTTGATGGACCCACGCGCACAGAAGCTGGCGCGCGTGTTGGGCGAGTGTGTATAGTCCGGCCGGCTGTCTGTTAAGGCCGCGTTCAGGGAACTTGAGTGCCGGATTGCTTTCAGAGCATTGTTTCAATGAGCTTCTTTCAAGCCCGATTACTGCTTAATTATTTTTGTGGGTCAACAATGTCATCTAACAAAAGTGTCGCCTTTGCTTTGTGCCTGGCTATTACCGGCTGCGCTCAAACTCCCCAGAATGATTCCGCAGAGGGCGGCCATTGGTGGTCCTTTGGGGCCGACAAGGTTGCCCAGTCTGGCCCTGATAAAACTGCCGCACCCAAAGCGGCCGTACCCATAGCGCCAAAACCCGAAGTTGCGGTAGTTAAACCTGATGCCAAGCCCGCGCCGGTTGTCGCCAGGGCCGATTCCGATAGCCATTGGTGGTGGCCGTTCGGGGCTAAAAAGGACGAGGTGAAGGCCTCCCCGGCCGTGGCTGCAATCCCGATGCCTGACCCGAAAATTACCCAGGCCTGGCTTGATGATTATGAGCCGCGCTTGCGTCTGGCCATCAAAGATAGCCCCTTCGAACTTGAACGCCATGAGAACGTGCTGGTGATTACCGCTCCGGCGGACAGTTCGTTCAACCCAAAACGCCCGATCATGTTGCTGCCGGTGAGCTTGGGCCCTATTACTCGCCTGGCCAAAATAGTTGAAAGCGACCCGAAAACTGCGGTGCTCGTACTGGGCCATTCAGACAGCATCGGCGCCGACCCTGATAATCAGAAGTTGACCCAGGACCGTGCCCAGTCAGTGGCAGCGATTTTCCGTCTCAGTGGTCTGGAACGTGATCGTTTGAACCTGCGTGGTATGGGGGCGTTAATGCCGCGAGCGGCTAACGACAGTAACGAAGGCCGTTCGTTGAACCGTCGGGTCGAGATCGTCATGACGCCACGGGTCACCATGCTGGCCTTGCTCAGCAAATATAATATGCCGGCGCCTGCTCCAATTCTGGTCGCGGCTAAACCTGTGATGCCTGTGGCACCTGACGTCAAAGCGGCTACGCCCGCCAAGAAGGCCGTGCTGGCGAAGAAAGGTACTAAGAAAGCATCGACCACGAAAAAAGCCGCACCCGCTAAAAAGGCTGCCCCGACCAAGGTCGCTCCGACCAAGGCTGCAGCACCGGCGAAGAAAGTTGAGCCAGTCCCTGACCAAGCCAAGTCCAATTAAGGTAAGCCCCGAGTCCCGGGGTTTTCAGCGAGGATGCACGTCATGACCCGAGCGTTGGCCGATATGCGCCGTGAGTATGTCCGTGATGGTTTGACCGAGGCCCTGGCGCCGGACGAACCCTTTACCTTGTTCCGCCAATGGTTCGACGAGGCGGTGAAAACCGAGCAGGCGCCGGTAGAAGCCAACGCCATGACCGTGGCCACTGTCGATGAAGACGGGCGACCGCATTGCCGGATTCTGTTGCTCAAGGGGCTGGATGAGCTGGGCTTTACCTTCTTCACTAATTACGACAGTGATAAAGGCCAGCAATTGGCAGCGCGTCCTTTTGGCGCGATGACGTTTTTCTGGCCGACTCTGGAGCGACAGGTCCGGATCGAGGGACGAGTGGTCAAGGTCAGCCCTGAAGACTCGGACGCTTACTTTCAGGTCCGCCCGCTGGGCAGTCGTCTGGGCGCCTGGGCATCCCCGCAAAGCCGGGTCATTGCTGACCGCGCCGAGCTTGAAGCGTTGCTCAAAATCACCGAACAACGCTTCAGCGACAGTCAGCCGCATTGCCCCGAACATTGGGGTGGCTATCGCTTGTTACCCGAACGAATCGAGTTCTGGCAAGGTCGTTCAAACCGTCTGCATGACCGCCTGAATTATCGTCTGGATAACCAGCAGTGGATTCGCGAGCGGCTGGCCCCTTAATCGCCTTGCGGCGTTTTCTGCGCTGCCTGGACCTCTGGAGCCTGCCCGGCAGCCGCTTGCAGCCAAGCGGCTAAATCGCGGCGTTTGATTTTCTGCTGCTGCGCCTGTTCCAGGCGCTGCAGCATGAACGTCCTCTTTTCGGGATCACTGCCCGCCAGTGATAACGCCAGGTCGCGATCCATCCAGCGCTTGATCCGTCTGTGCAGCCACCAATGGAAGTACAGGGCGGACACGGTGGCGACTGCAATGATGAAATAGTCCATAACATCCTTTCTCGCGGTAGTACGTTGAATTAAATGTCAGCACAGCCGTCTATCAATCAGGAACAACGCGTTACTGTATTTCCGCTGAATGAAAGTAAATTTCTCTCTGCGGGGTCGTGACAGCGTTCTTGTCGCGGAGTCTAATGGCTATCTGTCCTTTTGGAGATGATCTTATGCGTAAGTCTGTTCTGCTGGTTGCTTCGGTCTCTGCCTTGGCATTGACACTGGGCGGCTGTTCCTCAAGTCTGACCGGGGATTCCTACTCTCGCGATGAGGCCCGAACAGTACAGACCGTACGTATGGGCACCATCGAATCGTTGCGTCCGGTGAAAATTGAAGGCACCAAAACCCCAATCGGCGCAGGTGCTGGCGCAGTCGTCGGCGGTGTGGCGGGTAGCGCGGTCGGTGGTGGTCGCGGCAGTATTATCACGGCAGTCATTGGCGCGGTAGCCGGTGGTATGTTGGGTGCTGCCTCGGAAGAGGGGCTGACTCGTACGCAAGGTGTGGAAATTACCGTACGCGAAGATGACGGCACCATGCGCGCCTATGTGCAGGCAGTTGCTGAAAACGAAATTTTCCGGGTCGGCGAGCGCGTACGCATCATGAGCGTGAATGGCACGAGCCGTGTTTCTCACTAAGCGTTAAAGCGTTTACGTTACCCATAAAAAAGACCCCGGCTATTGGCCGGGGTCTTTTTTTGAGCGGGTGTACGCCAGGTATCAGGCCTTATGGTTTTTACCACTGGCCATGGCGGTTATCGCGTAACCGATCAACGCGGCGAGAATCGAGCCGGTGAGGATGCCCATGCGGTCCATGCCGGCGTATTCGCTGGCGCCGGGTACGAACGCCAGGGAGCCTACAAACAGACTCATGGTGAAGCCTATCCCGCACAGAATCGACACGCCGAACACTTGCCCCCAGTTCGCCCCGGTCGGCAGCGTGGCCATGCTGGTTTTCACCGCCAGCCAGGTCAGGCCGAACACGCCCAGCGTCTTGCCCAGCAACAGGCCCGCAGCGATGCCCATTGGCACGTGATGAGTGAAACTCTCGAGTGTCACGCCGCTGAGCGGTAAGCCCGCATTGGCGAACGCGAAGAGCGGGAGGATGCCAAAGGCGACCCACGGGTGCAGCGCATGCTCCAGGGTCAGCAGCGGCGAGGACTCTGCATTTTTGGTTCGCAACGGGATGCAGAAAGCCAGCACCACACCGGCCAATGTCGCGTGCACGCCGCTTTTGAGTACGCAGACCCAGAGCAGCAATCCGATAATCAGATACGGTCCGAGCTTGATCACCCCCAATCTGTTCATCGCAATCAAGGCGACGATGGACAGCGCTGCCAACATCAGCGACAAACTCGACATTTCGCCGGAGTAAAACAGCGCGATCACGATGATCGCCCCCAGGTCGTCGATGATCGCCAGGGTCATCAGGAACAGCTTGAGCGATACCGGCACCCGTTTGCCGAGTAACGCCAGCACGCCCAGGGCGAAAGCGATGTCGGTGGCCATCGGGATTGCCCACCCGCTGAGCGCTGAGGGATCGTCCTTGTTCAGGGCCCAGAAAATCAGGGCGGGGACCACCATGCCGCCGATTGCTGCTGCACCCGGCAGGACAATTTGCGATGCTTTGGACAGATGGCCTTCCAGTACCTCGCGTTTGACCTCAAGCCCGATCAGCAGGAAGAATAGGGCCATCAGCCCGTCGTTGATCCACAGCAGCAGAGGCTTGGCGATTTTCAGTGCGCCGACCTGTGCAACCACGGGTACGTCTAGCAGGCCGTTGTACAACCAGGCCAAGGGTGAATTGTTGATGATCAGGGCCAGCGCTGCCGCAGCGATCAGTAACAGGCCGCTGGCCGCTTCCATCTGAAAGAAACGCGTGAATGTGCTACGCAGAGGCAAGGTCACTCTCCATGATGGTTCAAAAGGACTGACACCCTAACCCTTACCGTTAGTTGTTAAAACAAAAGTTATATTCTTTTTTGTTATATATGTGTGCGTGCGAGTAGAAGTCAAAAAAAGCCTAGCAGTTATGTAACTAATTGCGTCGCGACTGTACCTGTTGCACTTGTGGGAACTTTCTTAGAATTGGTGTCCGGATTCTGGTTGTGAGTCAGCCTGCAGCCACTTCTTTTACTCTGCGGCTCAGGGTGTAACGTGTTGTTGTGCCTTTGAACATGTTTGACTCAAAGAGAACCTGATAATGAGCGATAACCGTCACTGGGCCCGTGAAGCGATCCGCATTATCGAAGCGGATTTTCAGCGCAGCGCCGACACCCATTTGATCCCTGTGGAATTGCCCGGCTTGCCCGGCATCGAACTGTACTTCAAGGACGAGTCCAGTCACCCGACCGGCAGCCTCAAGCATCGCTTGGCGCGTTCGCTGTTCCTGTATGCGTTGTGCAATGGCTGGCTTAAAGCCGGGGCCCCGGTGATCGAAGCGTCCAGCGGTTCCACGGCGATTTCCGAGGCCTACTTTGCGCGCTTGCTGGGTTTGCCGTTCATTGCGGTCATGCCCGCTAGCACGTCTCAGGAAAAGATCGCGCAAATTGCCTTTTATGGGGGCAAAAGCCACTTGGTGCAGGACCCGACGCAGATCTATGCCGAGTCCGAGCGTCTGGCCCATGAAAGCGGCGGGCATTTCATGGATCAGTTCACCTATGCTGAACGAGCCACCGACTGGCGGGCGAATAACAACATCGCCGAGTCGATCTTCCAGCAGCTGCGCTTCGAGCGTTACCCCGAACCCAGCTGGTTGATATCAAGTCCTGGCACAGGGGGCACCACCGCGACGCTGGGGCGCTACGTGCGCTATCGCCAGCACTGCACGCGGGTGTTGTGCGCTGATGCCGAGCGGTCAGTGTTCTTTGACTATTACCGGAGCGGTGACGCGAGCTTGCGCCTGGACTGCGGCTCGCGGATCGAAGGCATTGGCCGGCCCAGGGTGGAAGCCTCGTTCCTGCCCAAGGTGATCGACGCGATGGTCAAGGTGCCTGATGCCTTGTCGCTGGCGGCCATGCACTACCTCGCGCTGCGTTTAGGCCGACGGGTAGGCGGTTCGAGTGGGACCAACCTGATCGGTGCACTGCTGGCGGCCCGGGAAATGGTCAACGCCGGAGAGTCCGGGTCTATCGTGGCCATTTTGTGTGATGGAGGAGAGCGCTACGCGACGACCTATTACGATCAGGACTGGTTGCGGGCCCAAGGCTATGATTTGGCTGGATTGATCGACAGCGTGACGGCCTGCGCCGAACGGGGCGAGGCCTTGCCGGAAGGGGTGTTGCGGGCGGGGATTTGAATCCAGGCCCGCTCCCGTATGGGTGTTTACTCCACGATTCCCAACATATCCCGCGCCAGCGCTTCGGCAACGCGAATACCGTCGACCCCGGCAGACAGAATGCCACCGGCATACCCGGCGCCTTCACCGGCCGGGAACAGACCTTTGACGTTCAGACTCTGCAGGGTGGCGTCACGGGTAATGCGCAGCGGCGACGAGGTGCGGGTCTCGATCCCGGTCAGCACCGCATCGTGCAGTGAGAAACCTTTGATCTGCTTGTCGAACGCCGGCAACGCTTCACGAATCGCTTCGATGGCGTAAGCGGGCAGGGCGTCGGCCAGGTCCACCAGTTTTACGCCGGGTTTGTAGGACGGTTCAATACTGCCCAGCGCGGTGGAGGCCTTGCCGGCAATGAAGTCGCCCACTAGCTGCGCGGGCGCCTCATAGGTGCTGCCGCCCAGAATGTACGCGTGGGACTCCAGTCGCTCCTGCAACTCGATCCCTGCCAGCGGGCCGCCTGGATAGTCTTCCGGCGTGATGCCGACCACAATCCCGGAGTTGGCGTTGCGCTCGTTGCGTGAGTATTGGCTCATGCCGTTGGTGACCACTCGGTGGGGCTCGGAAGTCGCGGCCACCACGGTGCCGCCAGGGCACATGCAAAAGCTGTACACCGACCGACCGTTCTTGGCGTGGTGCACCAGTTTGTAGTCGGCCGCCCCCAGTTTTGGGTGGCCGGCGTATTTGCCCAGGCGTGCGCGGTCGATGAGCGATTGTGGGTGTTCGATACGGAACCCGACCGAAAACGGTTTGGCTTCCATGTACACGCCACGGCTGTGGAGCATCCGGAAGGTGTCACGCGCACTGTGTCCCAGCGCCAGAATCACATGCTTCGAGTTGATTTGCTCGCCACTGCCGAGCACCACGCCTTGCAACTGTCCATTATCGATCAGGACGTCTGTGACTCGCTGCTGGAAGCGCACTTCGCCGCCGAGTGCTTCAATCTGATGGCGCATGTGTTCGACCACGCCGGTCAGGCGGAAGGTGCCGATGTGCGGTTTGCTGACGTAGAGGATTTCCTCGGGGGCACCGGCTTTGACGAACTCGTGCAGCACCTTGCGTCCGTGAAATTTCGGGTCCTTGATCTGGCTGTAAAGCTTGCCGTCGGAGAAGGTTCCGGCGCCACCTTCACCGAATTGCACGTTGGATTCAGGGTTGAGCACATTCTTGCGCCACAGGCCCCACGTGTCCTTGGTGCGCTGGCGGACTTCAGTGCCGCGCTCCAGAATGATCGGTTTGAAGCCCATCTGCGCCAGCAGCAATCCGGCGAAAATCCCGCAGGGGCCAAAGCCGACCACGATCGGCCGTTCGCTCAAGCCTTCTGGTGCGTGTCCTACGACCTTGTAGCTGACATCCGGCGCCGGACCGATGTGACGATCATCGGCGAACGTATGCAGCAGAGCGGCTTCATCACGCACGGTGAAATCGATGGTGTAGATGAAGCACAGCTCAGAGGATTTTTTCCGCGCGTCGTAGCTGCGCTTGAACAGAGTGAAGTCGAGCAGTTCATCGCTGTCGATGCCCAGGCGCTGCAAGAGTGCAGGTCGCAGGTCTTCTTCCGGGTGATCGATTGGCAGCTTGAATTCGGTGATTCGTAACATGACAGGGTCCAGTATCCGGGCCAGCTTTACGCGAACCGGCAATTATAAGCCGGTTCGCGGGGTTTCCGTCAGGCAAAAAGCGGCCAACCGGCGGAATCAGTCGTTGCGTAAGCCACCGTAATAGGCGCAACCACGCTGGATCTGCCCATTGATGCGCAATTCGGCGGTTAAATGCTGCACAGAACCGTCGACAGGATCGACACAACGCTGGGGCGCAACCCACAGCTCTATGTGCTGATCATTGGCTTCGCTGCTCAGGTTGAAACGGCCATCCGGCAATTGCTCTTCAAGGAAGGGCAGGGCCAACGGCTCTTTGCCTTCGCGCTCAAGGACCATGCCCTTGCCGCTGACGTTGATGTTCCACGCCGGGCCATTGCCATTGGCGTGCAGGGTCAGGCGTTTGAAGTTGGCGTCGTCACAGGCCGCCCCCGAACGTTCGACACGATAGAGTTGTTGCAGATTAAGTTGCCCATCGGTGCCGGGCGTTGTGCCCGCAGCGAAACTGCCGCGCAGGTCAGCGAACAGCTTGCCTTTGCGAGCCGCCAGACCTGCGGCTTCCTGGAGAACGCCAGTATTGCCACCGTCCTTGACCACAAACCGGCGCTGTTCATTGCACGGCTGGAACAGCAACTGACCGCCTTCGCCGATCAGGTCGCCTTGCATACGAGGCAGGCCGGCATTGGGGGTCTCGGGCTTTGCGTTGAACATCTGACACCCGGCAAAGACTGGCAGCAGGGCAAACATCAAAACGGAACGGGCGGCGAACATGGTCGGTCTCCAAACAAGTTGCGCCACGGTACTGACCCTGCTGCCTGATCACAAGGGCTTCAGCCGACGTGATAGGTCTGCCCCGTCTGCAATCCTTCGACACTTTTCGCGTAAGCCAGCGCCACATCCGCTACCGGAACCGGCTTGAAGCCGCGGAAGTAGGGCGCATAACCCGCCATCGACTCCAGCACCACGTTCGGGCTGACTGAATTTACCCGTAAGCCGCGAGGCAGTTCGATGGCCGCTGCACAAACAAAACCATCGATTGCTGCATTCACCAGGCTGGCCGACGCGCCAGTACGGATCGGGTCGTGGCTGGTAATGCCAGTGGTGAAGGTGAACGAGGCACCGTCGTTGGCAAAGTCGCGGCCGATTAACAGCAGATTGACCTGGCCCATCAATTTGTCCTGAAGACCCAATGCAAAGTCTTTTTCAGTCATTTTTGCCAAGGGCACGAAGTTTACATTCCCGGCCGCGCACACCAGTGCATCGAATGAACCTGTCCGTTCGAATAGTTTTCTGATTGAGGCGCTGTCACTAATATCCACCTGGAAATCGCCGCTGGTACGGCCGATTTTTACGACCTCGTGACGCGAGGCCAGTTCCTGGTAGATCGCTGAGCCAATGGTTCCGTTGGCGCCAATCAAGAGAATTTTCATCGTGCAGTCCTTTAAGAGAGTGGATGAAGCTGCAGTGTAAGGTGGCTTTTTCCCGTCGATAAGCGTGCTAATGGGCAACCTTTGGTTTTCAAAAGGAAACAATTGAATGAGTGAAATGGATGATCTGGCGGCGTTTGCCGTCTTGATCGAAGCGGGCAGTTTTACCTTGGCCGCGCAACGGCTTGGGTGCAGTAAAGGCCAGTTGTCCAAGCGCATCAAGTTTCTGGAAACCAGTTACTCAGTGGTGTTGCTGCATCGCACCACGCGTCGTTTGAGCCTGACCGCAGCGGGTGCTGCCCTGTTGCCCCAAGCCAGGGCGCTGATCACACAGGTCGAGCGAGCCCGGCAAGCACTGGCCCGATTGCAGGATGAAGTGTCCGGTGCGGTGCGGATTACGGTGCCAGTGTCGTTGGGCGAAACGTTTTTCGAAGGTTTGCTGATGGAGTTTTCCCAAGAGTACCCACTGGTGCAGGTCGAACTGGAGCTGAACAACGGTTTTCGCGACCTGCACCGGGATGGATTCGACCTGGCCATTCGCTCCAGCGTAGGCAGCGATGAGCGCCTGGTCGCCAAACCGCTGCTGGCCATGCAGGAATTGACCTGTGCCAGCCCGGCCTATCTTGAGCGTTGCGGGGAGCCGACTCATCCCATGGCGTTGAGTGAGCACCGTTGCCTGCTAAACAGCCACTACAAGGGGCGCGAGGAGTGGCTCTACCATCAAGAGCACCAATTGATGCGCGTGCACGTGGCCGGTCCTTTTACCAGTAACCACTATAGCCTGTTGAAGAAGGGCGCACTGGTGGGTGCAGGAATAGCGCGACTGCCTTCCTACATGGTGCATGCCGAGATCAATGACGGTCGCCTGCGCTGGCTGCTGCGCGATTATCAGACACGCAGTTCACCGTTGTATCTGGTGCATCCCTATGAAGGCGGCTTGCCCCGACGCACGAAAGTACTGGCGGATTACCTCTTGGGCTGGTTCGAGCGCAGCAGCACCGCATTGGAACGGCTCTGAAGCAGCCGTCCCGAGTGGCGCGTTGCGCATAAAAAAACGGCCCGCAGGCCGTTTTTTTTTGAAGCGCAGGCTTAGCCGCCCAGATAGGCATCCCGCACTTTCGGATCGACCAGCAGTTCTTCACCGGTGCCTTGCATGACCACACGGCCGTTCTCCAGCACGTAGGCACGGTCGGCGATCTTCAAGGCCTGGTTGGCGTTCTGTTCCACCAAGAACACCGTTACACCATCACGGCGCAGTTGTTCGACGATCTCGAAAATCTGCTGAATGATGATCGGCGCCAAGCCCAAGGACGGTTCGTCGAGCAACAGCAGCTTGGGTTTGCTCATCAGCGCACGGCCGATGGCAAGCATCTGCTGCTCACCGCCGGACATGGTACCGCCGCGTTGATTGAAGCGTTCTTTCAGGCGCGGGAACAGGTGCAAGACTTTATCCATCTGCTCCTGATAGTCGCCTTTTGCGGTGAAGAACCCGCCCATGGCCAGGTTCTCTTCCACGGTCAGCCGTGCGAATACACGGCGGCCTTCTGGCACCACCGCGATGCTTTTACGCATGATCTGCGACGAGTCCAGGCCGACCAGTTCTTCGCCCATGTAGCGAATGCTGCCGCTGTGAGCGCGCGGCGAACCGCACAACGTCATCAACAAGGTGGATTTGCCGGCACCGTTGGCACCGATCAGGGTGACAATCTCGCCCTGACGAATCTCGACGTTGACCGAGTGCAGGGCCTGGATCTTGCCGTAGAAGGTGGAAACGTTTTCGAATTGCAGCATTTACGCTTCCCCCAGGTAGGCTTTGATTACTTCAGGATTATCACGGATCTGTGCAGGCGTGCCGTCTGCCAGGGGACAGCCCTGATTGATCACAACAATATGGTCGGAGATGCTCATGACCAGCTTCATGTCGTGTTCGATCAGCAACACCGTGGCGTTGTGCTCATTGCGCAACACGCCGATCAGCCCTTTCAAGTCTTCGGTTTCGCGCGGGTTCAGACCGGCTGCCGGCTCGTCGAGCATCAGGATGCGCGGGCGGGTCATCATGCAGCGGGCGATTTCCAGACGGCGTTGCTGACCGTAGGCCAGGGTGCCGGCAGGGCGGTTGGCGAACTCCTTGAGGTTGACCTGCTCCAGCCAGTGCCCCGCGTATTCCATCGCCTCACGCTCGCTCTTGCGGAACGCCGGGGTTTTGAACAGGCCTGCCAGGAAATTGGTGTTGAGGTGACGATGCTGGGCAACCAGCAAGTTCTCCACTGCCGTCATTTCCTTGAATAGACGCACGTTCTGGAAGGTACGCACCACGCCTTTGCGGGCGATTTGATGGCCGGCAAGGCCTTCGATCGCTTCGCCGTCGAGCAGGATGCTGCCCGCCGTGGGTTTGTAGAAACCGGTCAGGCAGTTGAATACGGTGGTTTTGCCGGCACCGTTCGGACCGATCATCGACACCACTTGTTTTTCATTAACGGTCAGGCCGACGCCATTGACCGCCAACAAGCCGCCAAAGCGCATGCACAGGCCGCTGACTTGCAGAATCGGACGGGTCATCGCTGCAGCTCCATATGGGGACGTTGCATGGGCAGCAGACCTTGTGGACGCCAGATCATCATCAGCACCATCAGGGCGCCGAACATCAACATTCGGTATTCACTGAAATCACGCATCAATTCAGGCATCAGGATCAGCACCACGGCGGCGAGGATTACCCCCAGTTGCGAGCCCATCCCTCCCAGCACGACGATGGCGAGGATGATCGCCGACTCGATGAAGGTGAATGACTCCGGGGTCACCAGACCTTGGCGAGCCGCGAAGAAGCTACCGGCGAAACCGGCAAAGCAGGCGCCAAGGGTGAAGGCCGAAAGCTTGATGATGGTCGGGTTAAGACCCAGTGCGCGGCAGGCGATTTCGTCTTCACGCAAGGCTTCCCAGGCACGACCAATGGGCATGCGCAGCAAGCGGTTGATGACGAACAACGCCAGCAGGGCCAGCAACAGCGCGACCAGATACAGGAAAATCACCTTGTTCACCGAGCTGTAGGCGATGCCGAAGAACTCGTGGAAGGTCTGCATGCCTTCAGCCGCCGTTTTCTCGAACGTCAGGCCGAACAGGGTCGGTTTCGGGATGTTACTGATGCCGTTCGGGCCACCGGTAAGGCCTGTCAGGTTACGCAGCAACAGACGGATGATCTCGCCGAAACCGAGGGTCACGATCGCCAGGTAGTCACCGCGCAGACGCAACACCGGGAAACCGAGGAGAAAGCCAAACAGCGCTGACATCATCCCGGCAATCGGCAAGCAGATCCAGAAACCGAGTCCGTAGTAATGCGAGAGCAGGGCATAGGTGTAGGCGCCGACGGCGTAGAAGCCGACATAACCCAGATCGAGCAGACCGGCCAGACCGACCACGATGTTCAGGCCAAGGCCGAGCATCACGTAGATCAGGATCAGTGTGGCGATATCCACCGCGCCGCGCGAGCCGAAGAACGGCCAGACCAGCGCCACCAGAATCAAGCCAAGGATGATCCAGCGCTGAGTCGAAGGCAGGGTCAGGAAGTTGCTGGCCTTGGCTGGAATCAGCGGCATGCTTGGCGTCGAACGCCAGGCCGCGGCGATAGGTTCGTGGAACAATACCCGCAGGAACATCGCAACAGCGCAGGCGAAAATGGCGAACAAGGTTGTGGTGCTGGTGCCAATGACAGCCAGATTGACGCCGACGATTTCCAGCTTGAGGCCGAGGATCGGGTAGGCGACTGCCAGCACCAGCAAGGCGCTGAAAAACGCCGATTTAAGATTCCTGGTCATACTTTTTCAACCTCCGGACGGCCAAGCAGGCCGGTCGGCCGGACCAACAGCACCAAGACGAGAAGAGCGAAGGCCACCACATCCTTGTATTGGTCGCCGAAAATATCGGCACCAAAGGCTTCAGCTACGCCCAATACCAATCCACCCAGCATCGCGCCGGGAATACTGCCGATGCCGCCCAGTACTGCGGCGGTAAATGCCTTGATCCCGACGAGGAAACCGGCGTTGGGGTTGATCACTCCGTATTGCATGCTGAGCAATACCGCAGCGACCGCAGCCAGCGCGGCACCGATGACGAAGGTCAGGGCGATGATGTTGTTGGTGTTGATACCGAGCAGGTTGGCCATCTTGATGTCTTCAGCGCAGGCGCGGCAGGCGCGGCCCAGACGAGAGCGTGAGATGAACCAGGTCAGTGCGAGCATGGCGACCAGGGTGACGATGAAAATCAGAATCTGCATGTACGAAATCACCACCTCATGGGTACTGGTGGTGCCGAACACGAAGTTGCCAGGGATCAAGTTGGGGATCGATTTGTCTTTCGAGTCTTGAGAGAGCAAAACCGTGTTTTGCAGAAAGATCGACATCCCGATGGCTGAGATCAGCGGGATCAATCGGTTGCTGCCGCGCAACGGGCGGTAGGCAACACGCTCGATGGCGTAGCCGTAAGCACTGGTGACGACGATGCTTGCGACGAATGCGGCGGTGATCAGCAGCGGCAAGCTGTCCAGACCGAGCATGGTCAGGCCGGCGATGGCGATGAACGCCACGTACGAACCGATCATGTACACCTCGCCGTGGGCGAAGTTGATCATGCCAATGATCCCGTAAACCATGGTGTAGCCGATGGCGATCAAGGCATAGGTGCTGCCAATGGTCAGGCCATTAATCAGCTGTTGGAAAAAGTGATAGATATCTATCTCAGGCATTACAGCGCTCCTAAAAACCTACTGAGTGTTCCACTGGTGAAGTCGTTTCCCGCTCGCGCGTCGTGGTATTTGTCCACGTTTCACGTGAGCCCAGTGAATCACTGGTGACGGTTTCAAGATTTTCAGGGAGGAAGAGGTGCTATAGCGCAGCGCTCTTCCCGTTACCTTGTAAAACAAAGCCCACTGTGGATGCAGTGGGCTTTGGGTGAGTCACAAGCGTGCCGGTTATTTCAGCGGAGCTTCTGTTTTTGTGCCGTCTTTGTGCCAGGTGTAGACCACGAATTTGAAGTCTTTCAGGTCGCCCTTGCTATCAAAGCTCAGGTCGCCAGTCGGGGTCTTGAAGGTGCCTGCACGGATCGCCGCAGCCACTTTGGCGGTGTCTTCGCTCTTGGCGTTCTTGATGCCGTCTGCGATCACTTCAACCGCTGCGTAAGCCGGGAATACGAACGGGCCGCTTGGGTCTTCTTTCTTCGCCGCAAATGCTTCTACCAGTGCCTTGTTGGAAGGGTCCTGGTCAAAAGATTTAGGCAGGGTCACCAGCAGGCCTTCGGAAGCATCCTGAGCGATCTGGGAGATCGACGCGTTACCCACGCCTTCTGGACCCATGAAGCCGGCTTTCAGGCCTTTCTCTTTCGCCTGACGCAGGATCAGACCCAATTCAGGGTGGTAGCCGCCGTAGTAAACGAAGTCGACATTGGCTTGCTTCATCTTCGCGATCATCGACGAGAAGTCTTTGTCGCCAGCGTTGATGCCTTCGAACAGGGCGACTTTCACGCCTTTGCTTTCGAGGGTTTTCTTCACTGCGGTCGCGATACCTTCACCGTATTGTTGCTTGTCATGGATGACAGCAACGACTTTCGGTTTGACGACATCAGCGATGTAGTTACCGGCCGCCGGGCCTTGGGCGCTGTCCAGACCAATGGTGCGGAAGACCATTTTATAGCCACGTGCGGTGATTTCCGGGCTGGTAGCGGCCGGGGTCACCATGATGATGCCTTCGTCTTCGTAGATGTCCGAAGCCGGTTGAGTCGAGCTGGAGCACAGGTGGCCCACAACGAATTTCACGCCATCGTTGACGACTTTGTTGGCGACCGCGACCGCTTGCTTCGGATCACAGGCATCGTCGTATTCGATAGCTTCGAGTTTCTTGCCGTCAACGCCGCCTTTGGCGTTGATTTGCTCGATGGCCATTTTTGCGCCACTGAACTGCATATCGCCGTATTGGGCAACAGCACCTGTTTTAGGGCCGGCGATACCGATCTTGATGGTATCTGCAGCGAACGAATGGCTGGCAACCCCTGCCAGAACCAATGCGGCAAACAGCTTGGAAATCTGCTTAGTACCCTTAGTCATGATGCTCCACTCTTGTGTTTTAATTTTTATAATCCTGGCGGCCAAAGCTGCAGGACCGGATTAGAAACGCCCGGTCATCCCCCTGGCAACTGTACCGGTACAGTGTAGAGCGCCGGTTTGTCGCTTGAAAAGCTGGCTACTGGGGGGAAAACCGTATGATGTCGCTTAATTGAAAGAAAGATACAGAATCTAACCGGCTTCTTGAGCATGCGAGCTGCACATGTCCGTCCGCACCCCCGATCGTTTCTGAACCTGTCGTGCAATCAACCACTTAAATCTGGGTTTGTCTGTCGAAATTGCGGCGTTATGATTGCGCCGATTTTCTCTTTGGTGAAACCCATGACGAAAGAAGCTAGCACCCTCTATGCCAAACTGCTTGGCGAAACCGCCGCAATCACTTGGAGTGAATTGCAACCATTCTTTGCGAGGGGTGCCCTGTTGTGGGTCGAAGCTCCCTTGGATTTGATCGAAGTGGCGCACGCAGTGGCCGAAAATCAGGCCGATAAAGTGGCTGCCTGGCTTGCTGCGGGGGAGGTCAGCAAGGTGGCTGAATCACGGGCGCTGGATCTTCTTGAGCGCGATCCACCTCTTTGGGCGGTTGTCGTGGCGCCTTGGGTATTGATCCAGGACAGGGCGCAGGTCTGATCTGACGCTCTTTATTGGTGCGCAATGGCTGGCGAGTGGGTAGCTCGGTAACCGAGCGATAAAGGATGGCGAAGTGCCGTAGCGAAAAATCCCATCTGATTTAAGGATTTGGCAGGCATACCGGGTCAAGCCATTTGCCGGCAAGCCTGCCCCCATAAAGCCTGCACAGAAGTGTGCATTCCATTGGGAGAGCAGGCTTGTCAGCGGATTAGGCTCAATGCTCGGTTTTGCCCGTGTGACGGTTAAGCGAAATGACCCGTGTTTTGCCGATGCGGTGACGGTAAATTTCGCGCAGGTATTTGACTGCTTTCTTTACGCTATCGCGGGAGAGGCGGATGTCGTTGATCGAGACGAACTTGGATTTGTCGTCGATCAGCTCGCGGTACTTCTTCTCGTACATCGGTTTGATCGCGTACCAGTTGGTGTCGAGGATCTTCGCCGGGTTTTCGTATTCGTTGAGTAACGCGTCGATGCTCCTTTCGTTGAACTCGTCGTTGACGATGAACTCGATAATGGCGTTGTCCAGTGTGTCGTCGAAACGGTATTCGGTCCGGGCGAAGCAGCGCTTGATGAACGCCACGATCAGCGTCAGGAAGTCATCGGACAGGCAGGGGCTTTTCGCGATCAGGGTGGTCAGCGACAGGTTGGCCGAAGCGCCGATCACCAACGCATAGCGCTTGAGCGTGGTATTGGGAAACAGGCTGTTGAGGTGAGTCTTGAGCCTGTTCAGGTCCATGTAGGACAGTTTGTAGTCCTTGGGTAACGAAACGATTGAGACCACTGACGAGCAATTCTTGAAGAAGTGCAGGTCGTGCAGGGCCGCCGCGTCATAGCCGGAGGCCTTGTACTGCTCCAGCGCCGCGCGATAACGCTTGGACTCGATCGGTAGCAGGCTGATGCCTTCGATGGCCTGGGTTACTTTGTTGAAGTGCGGCAGGTCGATGGAGCGGAAGAACAGGTCGTCGATGTTCAGCCGTGCCGGTTCTTTTTCGAACAGTTTCAACTTGTCCGAACTCGGTGCCGGTGTTTCCGGTACGACGGATTCTGCGTAGGCAATCGCTACGGGCCCGGCCAGACTCATGAACAAGTCGTTGGCATCCAGGCGAATGGTTTCGCCGATGTCGATCCCGGCCCGACGGAAGTAGTTCTGGTCGTAGTCAGTGGTGACCGCCTGCGCCGTCAGAATGTTGAAAATCTGCTGAGAGATGTATTGGTTGGCGTGCCGCTCCATGGCGTTGACGTCGATGTTCTCGATATTGCCGTCATCGCTTTCTTCGGCGTAACGCATGATGTCGTTGGAGATCAGCATCATCGCGTTCCATGGACGAATACGGCCCATGACGCTGGCTTCGCTGCTGTCTTCGTTCTCGAAGTTGTAGGAGAAGTCCCATTCTTCCGCGAGATACTTGCACAGCAGTCGTCCGGCGTTGATGTGCAGGGCTTCGGACATTTCACTGCGGTGGTCGGAAATGTTCGGCAGGATGCAGATGCCGCTGGTGAAAATAGGTTCAAAGACGAAGGAGCGGCCACGCTTGCCGTCGTTTTCACCCATCGGTTTGGTGTCAAACGTCTTGTTCATGTACGAGTACTGCTGTGCCAGGCCGAACTCTGAAGCCATGCCTGAACCGGTGCCACCGCCGGCGCTGAAGATATAGAAATACAGGCGCGACTGGTTGGCCTTGATCCCGCAGGAATCAATCAGGTACGAGTGAATCAGTTTCCAGTCGGTACTGGAGAAGTTTTGCGTGTCTTTGTTCAGGATGATCTTGGCCAGGTACTGACCGAGAATCGGCGCGTTACCAGCGCCGCCCGCATGGACCTCGGACAGGTCCATTATTTTCATTTTGCTGTAGTCATTGATGAAGCCGCCTTTTTCGCCCTTGCGGGAGAAGCGGATGCGCCCGGCGATGTCCTTGTCCAGGTCACCCAGCATCACCAGCGGCTCCACCAGGAATACCGGTTTGGCCGACTTGTTTTGTACCAGGCGCAGGTTGTTACGAATCCAGCGGGCCGGGCTGTAACCTTTCTCGTCTGCCAGACGGTCTTCATTGCTGAACTGGTTAAGGTAGAACTTCCGTGCGTTGTACACCAACTCGGCGACATCCAGCGCAATGTTCGACCCGCAACGACCCAGGCCGATCAGGCACACCGACGGGAACTGTTGGTCGCGGCGCAATTCGTCTTGGTCATCGATGTGAATCGAAGGTGGGAACACGATGTCACGCAGACCGTCCAGATTATCGAGGATACGATCAGTGTCAGTCTCGGTGAAATACAGGTACTGGTGCGCTGGCATTGGCTGCGGACTGTAAACGCCGCGCGGGGCGAGAGGAGCAATAGACGGGAACTCTAATGCCGCGCTGGCCGGATCGTTTTTTTTTGTCATCGTGCGCCATATGCCTGGAAAGGATGGCTGCTCGACTAGTGTTATCGGGCCATCACAGAGAAAGAAATTACGACTTTACAGTGCGTCTTGAGCTTGATCGATAGGGGTTACCCCTAGTGGGTCTAGGGTATTGCGTAGTCTCAAGCACCCAGTAGTCGGCTGAATGCTCGTGGTGACGGTGTACGGTCAGTCGGCAGAGTGCGCAATCGATGCGCTGACGAGGCCGTCAAGGGTCTTGGTCAACAGGTTTTCGGTAGTATTCGCACCCGGTCACCAGGCTGTCGGGTTGGGGTTGGGGGTGTTCTGCGTGCCCTGCCCATTACCCCCTATCAGCGTGACGAATGTTTACAGACAGTTGTGTTTGCGGGTTCTAGATTGGAACTTCCAGGCTCGGCTGCAGCAGGCTTGAAGCTCGTAAGCTCGTTGTCGGTTGGGTGTGTTGAAAGCCAATTGAATAACAATAAAAGAGACGGACCCCACATGCAGAACTCGACCCAAGCGGAGAATGCCTGGCGCATTCTGTTCCTGCTGTTCCTGGCAAATCTGTTCAATTTCTTCGACCGCACCCTTCCGGCGATCATCATCGAGCCAATCCGCATGGAATGGCATCTGAGCGATTTTCAGATCGGCATCATCGGTACCGCATTCACCGTGGTTTATGCCATTGCCGGGCTGCCGTTAGGTCGGATAGCCGACACCGGTTCGCGGCGCAAATTAATGGGCTGGGGCCTGGCGGTGTGGAGCGGGCTGACAGCGGCCAATGGCCTGGTTGGGAGTTTTTGGGCGTTCCTGCTGGTGCGCATGGGCATTGGTATCGGTGAAGCCAGCTACGCACCGGCGGCCAACTCGCTGATCGGGGACCTGTTCCCGGCCCACCGTCGCGGGAGGGCCATGGGTGTTTTCATGCTTGGTCTACCGCTGGGGCTGGTATTGGCGTTCTTCACTACCGGTGCGTTGGTCCAGGCATTCGGCAGTTGGCGCGCGCCGTTCTTCATTGCGGCAGTACCCGGTTTGCTCCTGGCAATCTTCATGTTTTTTATCCGCGAGCCCAAGCGCGGTGCCGCCGAAAGCATGCGGATCTCCGAAGAGAAAATCGACAAGCCGATTCGTCGAGTGTTATCGATTCCTACCTTTGGCTGGCTGGTATTGGCGGGCCTGACGTTCAACTTCGCCACCTACGCCTGCAACTCGTTCATGGTGCCCATGCTGCAGCGCTATTTTTTGTTGCCGTTGCAGGATGCCGCCATGGCGACCGGGCTGATCGTGGGTGTGACGGGGTTGTTCGGCCTGACCCTTGGCGGCTGGGTCGCCGACAAGATCCATCAGCGTGTCGCCAATGGACGCCTGCTGTTTGCCGCCGTCAGCATGCTGGTTGCGGCCATCGCTACGGGGTACGCGCTGCATTCTGGACGCATTGAAATAGGCCTGTTCGTCGGCGTGTTCAGCGTGGGCTGGCTGTTTTCCTACAACTTTTACACATGCGTCTACACGGCGATCCAGGATGTGGTCGAGCCGCGCCTGCGGGCCACCGCCATGGCGTTGTTCTTCGCCGGGTTGTATCTGTTGGGAGGAGGGCTTGGGCCGGTGGTAGTCGGACTGCTGTCCGACTATTTCGCCCATTCGGCGATGTTGTCGGCGGGTGCCGGGGAGATGAGCGAAGTGTTCAAGGCCGATGGCTTGCACGACGCGATGTATCTGATTCCGGTGGCGCTGTTCCTGACGCTGTTGTTCCTACTCCAGGCGTCGCGCTGCTTCGCTCGAGATGCCGAGCGGATGAAAGTGGGAATGGTGGCGGATGAGCCGGATATGCCTGCGGTGACGGCCTGAAACACCCCTTCGGTCTATTCGCGAAGGCGGTGCCAGCTCAATCGCCAGTCATGTGCTTGAACGACAAAGCCCGCATCAGCGGGCTTTGTCGTTCAAGCAGTCAGCAGATCAACCGGCTACCAACACCCGAATCGCTTCCAGACGTAGCGCTGCTTTTTCAAGCATGGCCAGGCCCTGTTCGCGTTGTTTACGCAGCGCGACCAGTTCGCTGTCGCGCACGGTCGGATTGACCGCTTGCAGAGCGGTCAGGCGTGCCAGTTCTTCGTCGGTCTCGGCGGCCAGTCGACGTTGCGCCTCAGCCACGCGCTCGGCGTGTTTCGGCGCGATCTTGGCTTCGCCCGCATTGATCTGCGGGTTGAGCACATCGCGCTGCGCCTGGATGAATTTGTTGGCGCTGGCACGCGGTACGCTTTCCAGCTGCTCGTTCAAGGTCACGAACGAAACACGGCCCGACAGATCGTTGCCATTGGTATCGAGCAAGCAGCGCAATGCCGCTGGAGGCAGGTAGCGACCCAGCTGCAACGAGCGAGGTGCAACCACCTCACTGACGTAGAGCAGTTCCAGCAACACGGTGCCGGGTTTCAGCGCCTTGTTCTTGATCAGCGCTACGGCGGTGTTGCCCATGGAACCGGCCAATACCAAGTCCATGCCGCCCTGGACCATCGGGTGTTCCCACGTGATGAACTGCATGTCTTCACGCGCGAGCGCCTGATTGCGGTCGTAGGTGATGGTCACGCCTTCGTCATCGCCCAGCGGAAAGCTGGCGTCGAGCATTTTTTCGCTTGGCTTGAGGATCAGCGCGTTTTCCGAATGGTCCTCACTGTCGATACCAAAGGCGTCGAACAGGGTTTCCATGTAGATCGGCAGGGTGAACTGATCGTCCTGTTCGAGAATCGCCTCAACCAGCGCCTGACCTTCGCCAGCACCGCCAGAGTTGAGCTCCAGCAATCGGTCGCGACCGCTGTGCAGTTCACCTTCCAGGCGGATGCGTTCCTCGCGTGCCGCGTCGACCAGGGCTTGCCACTCATCGTCATCGCCACTTTCCAGAAGCGGGAGCAGGCGCGGGCCGAATTGGTGTTGCAGAGCGTTACCGGTCGGGCAGGTATTAAGGAAGGCGTTCAGCGCTTCGTGATACCACTGGAACAGACGCTCTTGCGGGCTGGTTTCCAGATACGGTACATGCAGCTCGATGATGTGCTTCTGGCCGATCCGGTCGAGACGACCGATCCGTTGTTCCAGCAAGTCTGGGTGCGCCGGCAGATCGAACAGTACCAGGTGGTGGGCGAACTGGAAGTTGCGGCCTTCGCTACCGATTTCCGAACAGATCAGCACTTGCGCGCCAAACTCTTCATCGGCGAAATACGCTGCGGCGCGATCACGTTCGAGGATGTTCATCCCTTCGTGGAACACGGTGGCGGGGATACCTGAACGCACGCGCAGCGCGTCTTCGAGGTCCATCGCGGTTTCGGCGTGAGCGCAGATCACCAGCACTTTGACGCGCTTGAGCATTTTCAGGGTGTCGATCAACCAGTCGACCCGCGGGTCAAAGCGCCACCAGCGTTCTTCTTCAGTGACGTCTGGCTGCGACTGGAAGCTGACTTCCGGGTACAGGTCGGCATGTTCGCCCACCGGCAATTCCAGGTATTCGGCAGGGCAGGGCAGTGGATACGGGTGCAGTTTTCGCTCCGGAAAGCCTTGCACGGCAGCCCGGGTGTTGCGGAACAGCACGCGGCCGGTGCCATGGCGGTCAAGCAATTCGCGGATCAGGCGTGCACTGGCTTCGGTATCGCCGTCAGCCACCGCGCCCAGCAGGGCTTCGCCTTCGACACCCAGAAATCCGTGGATGGTTTCGTGTGCTTTAGGTGACAGGCGGCCCTGATCGAGCAACTCCTGCACGGCTTCGGCCACAGGGCGATAGTTTTCGCTTTCTGCACGAAACGCGTGCAGGTCATGGAAACGATTCGGATCGAGCAGGCGCAGACGAGCGAAGTGGCTGTCTTGACCCAGTTGTTCCGGGGTGGCGGTCAGCAACAGAACGCCGGGTATGACTTGCGCCAACTGCTCGACCAGTGAGTATTCAGGGCTGGCTTGTTCTTCATGCCAGACCAAGTGGTGAGCTTCGTCGACCACCAGTAAATCCCAGCCAGCGGCAAACAGCGCGTCTTGGGCCTTTTCGTCGTCGACCAGCCACTCCAGCGCGACCAGCGCCAGTTGCGTGTCTTCAAAGGGGTTGCTGGCATCGCTTTCGATAAAGCGCTCGGCGTCGAACAACGCCACTTGCAGGTTGAAACGGCGACGCATCTCCACCAGCCATTGGTGCTGGAGGTTTTCCGGAACCAGGATCAGCACTCGATTGGCGCGGCCAGACAGCAATTGGCGATGGATCACCAGACCGGCTTCGATGGTTTTACCCAGGCCTACTTCGTCTGCCAGCAGAACCCGTGGCGCGATACGGTCAGCGACTTCGCGGGCGATGTGCAATTGGTGAGCAATGGGCTGCGCACGAACGCCGCCCAGGCCCCACAGTGAGGACTGCAACTGGCGGCTGGTGTGCTCGAGTGTGTGGTAACGCAGCGAGAACCAGGCCAGCGGATCGATCTGTCCGGCGAACAAGCGGTCAGAGGCCAAGCGGAACTGAATGAAGTTCGACAGCTGGGTTTCCGGCAGGGTGACAGGTTCATTCTGGGCGTTGAGGCCGTGGTAGACCAGTAAGCCGTCGACGTCGTCGACTTCGCGTACGGTCATCTTCCAGCTTTCGAAGTGCGTGATCACGTCACCTGGCGAAAAGCGCACGCGTGTAAGCGGTGCATTGCGCAGTGCGTACTGGCGGGTATCGCCAGTGGCCGGGTAGAGCACGGTCAACAAGCGGCCGTCTTGCGCCAGAACGGTGCCTAAACCCAGCTCGGCTTCGCTGTCACTAATCCAGCGTTGCCCCGGTTGATACTGCTGCGCCATGCTGCCTGACTCCCGCCGTGAAAAGCCGACTATATTAACGGATCAGGGCGCCCAAACCAAAGCGCCCCGTCAAAACAGCCCGTATTCATTGGATACGGGCCCTCGCACAGGGTCGTGCAAGGCACTTGTGGGCCGGAACATAGTCGAAAGTCTTGCGTCAAGCGGCTCAAGTCGACGAACCGGCAGCCGACAGCTTGCTAATAAGGAGAACAACCACACATGCTGCCACCAATGATTCCGCTGAGTGCAGTGCCAGTCACCTCGCAACTCGACCCCGTCAAGCAAAGGCCGGAAATCCCGCCTGTGGTGCCGGTACAGCCGAGTTCTAACGAAAGCACTATCGACCTGCGCAAACGCGATCCCGAACAGACCGCGATCATGTTGCGTGAAGAGCAGCGGCGTCAGCGCGAACGGCAACGCGGCAAAGGTCATCAGGATGCACAGGAAGAACCGCTGGCCGTTCCGGGCGATTCATTGAACGCCGACAACACTGTGCCAGTGGTGGCGTTGATGGATGATGAGCCAAGGCAGGGCTTATGGGTGGATGTAGAGGTTTGAGTTGTTCGGACGTCTTTCACAGGTTCTCTGCATGCCTGGTCACGCTGAACGGTTTTGTCGTGTAAGAAGGCAGATCACCACTGGTCATGGCCGCCGTCACCCCGCATTATTGGCAGCATCCCCGTAGTCAAGACGTGCAGACCATGAGCGAAGACGACAAATTGATAGACTTGGGCGCTGAACGCGCCAAACGCACGCACGACCTCAATGACAAGCGCCTCAACGAAGTGCGCAAGGCTTTCGAGCAGGCGCTGCCGATGGGCAAAGGCAAGAAAAAGCCCAAGGGCAAACCGAAAAAACCCTGATTGCTGGCTTCCCTCCCTCCTGTTTTTTGACACAGATCAGTTATTAGCGACCTGCCGTGGGCTGTCGCGGTGGCGCTTGATCTGGGTCAATTTCCCCCACCGTCACCTTGGCTAACCTAGCCCTATCGAACAAGGCAGGTCAGGGGAGGCGGTTATGTTTCTCGATAATGTGGTTGTCGCCGGTGTTGTCACCGTGGGCTTGATGGTGTTGTTTTTCGCAGGCCTGGGAGTTTTTATCTGGAAGGACTCGCATAAGCGCAAGTAAGGCTGAGAGTCGTTTCGGTACATGAGCACGCAAGGCACTTTGGGCGACTTCGGTCGCCTTTTTTTCGTTTCGACTTTAGTCGTGCCCGCACCAAAGTGCGGGCGCGGTGACCTCAGCCGATGCTGATAGGCGGCAAGGTCGGCAGGGTGACCGTCTGTTGCTTGCGAGGGGCGAGGATCTCTGCTTCGCCATCAACCACCAGTTCATCCCGCTGGTTGAATACACGGGTAGCGATGCGCACGCGGAATTTTGGCAGCTTTTCCAGAATTTCCAGGCGCACGGTCAGGGTGTCGCCAATTTTCACTGGCTTCTGAAAACTCATTTGCTGACCGATATAAATAGTGCCCGGTCCAGGCAACTCACATGCGACTGCCGCGCTGATCAGTGCGCCGCTGAACATGCCGTGAGCGATACGCTCCTTGAACATGCTTTGGGCAGCGAATTCAGGATCAAGGTGCACCGGGTTGTGATCGCCCGACATCGCAGCGAACAACTGGATATCACGCTCTTCGACAGTTTTTCTGTAGCTCGCGGTCTGGCCGACTTCGAGAGCTTCGTAAGGCGTATTGGTGACTTGAGTCATTGAATAATCCTGTGGCGTGTTGGTTGACGATTTACGTATCGATGTCTTGAAAAAACCGATTCATTCATTCGGTGCGCGGAGGTCGTGGATTGGCCAGAGCGTGCTCCAGCCATGTGAGTAAATCACGAGTGACTTCATCGCGGTTGGTTTCATTGAGCAGTTCGTGCCGCGCCTGTGGGTAAATTTTCAGCTCTACCGCTTGATTGCCCGCCGAAATCAAGGCGTCGGCAAGGTCTTTGAGACGCGTGCCATTGCTGACGGGATCACATTCGCCGCCGACCACCAGCAGGGGTATGCCTGGATCAATCTGTTCAAGGTTCGCCGGTTTGCTGATGTGCTGCAACCCGGCGAGCATGTCGAGCCAGAATTGGTTGGTACAGCGGAAGCCGCATAACGGATCGTTGACGTAGCGGTCGACTTCTTGCGGATCGCGGCTGAGCCAGTCGAACGCCGTACGCATGGGTTTGAACGCTTTATTGAACGAACCGAATGATAGCCATTCGATCAACGCACTGCGCCCGGTTGGCCCTTGGCGCCAGCACTCCAACCAGGCGATCAGGCGGGCGCTGCGATAAAGCGAAACCGGCTGAAAGTTCGACCCGCTGAGAATCGCGCCTTGCAGGCCGGCGCTGTGTAGCAACAGATACGCCAGGGCAATATAGCTGCCCATGCTGTGGCCCATCAGGAATACCGGCAGGTCGGGATGCGTCTGGGCGATGTACTGCCTCAGACAGGCCAGATCACCCACCACTTTGTTCCAGCCGTTTTTATCGGCGTAGTGCCCAAGCACGCCGTGGGCGGCGGTTTTACCATGCCCCCGCTGATCAGGGACGTAGAGCTCGAAACCCGCGGCAGTCAAGGCTGTGCCGAACCGCTCATAGCGAGCGCTGTGCTCGGCCATTCCATGCGACAGCATCACCACTGCCCTGGGCGTGACAGATGGCTGCCAATGACTGACGTAGAGGCGACTGTGATCGTGGGTATCAAGCCAGAAAGCATCATGACTCATGGCGATTCCTTATGCCCTGCGTGACCGACTGTTTGCAGTGTATAGCGCATCGACAAATTGCAGACCGACCAGCAGTAAGATTCACGTTGTTGATGACGCACTGCGCGCTATTTGCCTTGTGGGTGTTAGCTGCTAACGTCCGGCAAGCCCCGCTTTTAATGCAGCGGGCCAGACACACTCAGGTAAAAGGACAAAAAAACAATGCAACCTGAATTCTGGAACGACAAACGGCCCGCAGGCGTGCTCTCTGAGGTGGACCTCGGCGCTTACAGGTCAGTGAACGAGGTGTTCGAGCGCTGCTGCAAGACGTTCGCTGATCGCCCGGCTTTCAGCAATATGGGGGTAACCCTCACTTACGCCGAGCTGGAACGTTACTCGGCGGCGTTCACCGCCTACGTGCAAACACAGACTGACCTGCAGCCGGGTGATCGCATCGCGGTGCAAATGCCCAACCTGCTGCAATACCCGATTGCGGTGTTTGGCGCGTTGCGTGCCGGCCTGATCGTGGTCAACACCAACCCACTGTACACCGCTCGCGAAATGCGCCATCAGTTCAAGGACTCAGGTGCCCGTGCACTGGTCTACCTGAATATTTTCGGCAAGCTGGTGCAGGACGTTCTGCCTGACACCGATATCCAGTACCTGATCGAAGTAAAAATGGGCGATATGCAGCCTGCGGCCAAAGGCTGGTTGGTCAATACCCTGGTCGACAAAGTAAAAAAGATGGTCCCTGCGTTCAGCCTGCCGCAGGCCGTCCCGTTCAAGAGCGTATTGAAGCTGGGGCGCGGCCATCATTTGCAAGGGGTCAAGGTCAGCAGTGACGATATTGCGGTGCTGCAATACACCGGTGGCACCACCGGTTTGCCCAAAGGCGCGATGCTCACCCATGGCAATCTGGTGGCGAACATGCAGCAGGTTTATGCCTGCATGTCGCAGCATGGCCCGGACGGCAGCCAACTTTTCAAACAGGGCAGCGAAGTGATGATCGCGCCGTTGCCGCTTTATCACATCTATGCCTTCACCGCGAACTGCATGTGCATGATGGTCAGCGGCAACCATAACGTACTGATCACCAACCCACGGGACATCGGCGGCTTCATCAAGGAGCTGAAAAAATGGCGCTTCTCGGCGTTGTTGGGGCTGAACACATTGTTCGTGGCCTTGATGGAGCACCCTGATTTCAAAAGCCTGGACTTCTCTAACCTCAAACTCACCAACTCCGGAGGCACCGCGCTGGTCAAGGCCACGGCCGAACGCTGGCAGCAACTTACCGGTTGCCGAATTGTTGAAGGTTACGGCTTGACCGAAACCTCCCCGGTGGCCTGTACCAACCCATACGGCGATCAGGCGCGGCTGGGCACGGTGGGGATTCCTGTCCCCGGTACGGCGTTGAAAATTATCGATGACAACGGGGTCGAGCTGGCGATTGGAGAGCGTGGCGAACTGTGCATCCAGGGCCCGCAGGTGATGAAGGGGTATTGGCAGCGACCTGAGGCCACCGACGAGGTGCTGGATGCTGACGGCTGGTTGAAGACCGGCGACATCGCGGTCATTGATCCGGACGGCTTTGTACGCATCGTCGACCGCAAGAAAGACATGATCATCGTCTCCGGCTTCAACGTGTACCCCAATGAAATCGAAGATGTCGTCATGGCACACCCCCAGGTCGCCAGTTGTGCGGTGATCGGCGTGCCGGACGATCGCTCGGGCGAAGCGGTGAAGCTGTTCGTGGTGGCGCGGGAGTCGGGCGTGAGTGTTGAAGAACTCAAGGCCTACTGCAAAGAAAACTTCACCGCCTACAAAGTGCCCAAACACATCGTGCTGCGCGACTCATTGCCGATGACCCCTGTGGGCAAAATCCTGCGCCGTGAGTTGCGTGATATTGCCTGAGACATTAGTCCCGTAAAGCGGTGTGCCAGACACATCGACATCGCGAATAAACTCGCGCCCACAGGTTATTCACAAATCTGTGGGCGCGAATTTATTGGCGAGCGGTTTGACGCGGAATACCTGAAATACCGCCATCGCGGTGTCCCTGACACTCCGGTTCTCGCTGAATAGTATCTTTGCTCTAAATGTGACCTGAGCATATTAAAAAGTCACAATTGTGACTATATGGGCCGCTATTGGCTCTAGTCGACCCATGGCAAAGCTGCTACTCTCGGCCCGCTTTTTGCCCCATTGGCAAGCAAAAAAGCCCGCAACAAAACACAAAAAAATAATCGCATTCAAGCGGTGTGTAGAATTCGCTGTCGCTGAGGAGTCGGCTTCCATGATCGAAAATTTCTGGAAGGATAAATATCCGTCTGGCATTGCTGCCGATATCAATCCTGACGAGTATCCAAATATTCAGGCGGTATTGAAGCAGTCTTGTGAGCGTTTCGCCAATAAACCGGCTTTCAGCAACCTGGGCAAGACCCTCACTTACGGTGAGCTGTATGAATTATCGGGTGCGTTTGCTGCTTATCTGCAGCAGCACACCAACCTGCAACCGGGCGACCGTATCGCCGTGCAGTTGCCCAATTTGCTGCAGTACCCGATCGCTGTGTTTGGAGCTATCCGCGCCGGCTTGATCGTGGTCAACACCAACCCGCTGTACACCGCGCGGGAGATGGAACATCAGTTCAACGACTCTGGCGCGAAGGCGCTGGTGTGCCTGGCGAACATGGCGCACCTGGCCGAAAAAGTGGTGCCCAAGACCCAGGTTCAGTACGTCATCGTTACCGAAGTGGCGGATATGCTGTCACCGCTCAAGCGTCTGCTGATCAACAGCGTGATCAAGTACGT
Organism: Pseudomonas sp. GG8; assembly: GCF_052976945.1. Taxonomy (NCBI): domain Bacteria; kingdom Pseudomonadati; phylum Pseudomonadota; class Gammaproteobacteria; order Pseudomonadales; family Pseudomonadaceae; genus Pseudomonas; species Pseudomonas sp. GG8. The sequence goes on along the minus strand of NZ_JBRIIP010000001.1, from coordinate 4,148,282 downwards.
GAAGAAAATGGTCCCGGCGTATCACTTGCCCAAGGCGATCAAACTCAACGATGTGCTGAGCAAGGGCCGTGGTCAGCCGGTGAAGGACGCTTCGCCTGTCAGTAGCGACGTCGCAGTGTTGCAGTACACCGGCGGCACCACAGGTGTGGCCAAGGGTGCCATGCTGACCCACCGCAACCTGATCGCCAACATGCTGCAATGCAAGGCGCTGATGGGCTCCAACCTGCATGAAGGGTGCGAGATTCTGATCACGCCGCTGCCGCTGTATCACATCTATGCCTTCACCTTTCACTGCATGTCGATGATGCTGATCGGCAACCACAACATCCTGATCAGCAACCCGCGCGACCTGCCGGCGATGGTCAAGGAGCTGTCGAAGTGGAAGTTCAGTGGTTTTGTCGGCCTCAACACCTTGTTTGTGGCGCTGTGCAATAACGAAGCGTTCCGCAAACTCGACTTCTCTGCCTTGAAAGTCACCCTGTCCGGCGGCATGGCCCTGCAATTGGCCGCCGCCGAGCGCTGGGAAGCAGTGACCGGCTGCGCAATCTGCGAAGGTTACGGCATGACCGAAACCAGCCCGGTGGCCACGGTCAATCCGATCCAGAAGATACAGGTGGGCACCATCGGTATTCCGGTGCCATCCACGTTGTGCCGGGTGATCGACGACGAAGGCAATGAGTTGCCGTTGGGCGGGGTCGGTGAGTTGTGTGTCAAAGGCCCGCAAGTCATGAAGGGCTACTGGCACAATCAGGAAGCCACCGATGAAATGCTCGACGCCGAGGGCTGGTTGAAAACCGGCGACATCGCGATCATCCAGCCAGACGGTTACTTGCGCATTGTCGATCGCAAGAAAGACATGATTCTGATCTCCGGTTTCAACGTCTACCCCAACGAACTGGAAGACGTGCTGGTGATGTTGCCCGGCGTCCTGCAGTGCGCCGCCATCGGTATCCCTGACGAAAAATCTGGTGAGGCGATCAAGCTGTTCATCGTCGTCAAGCCGGGTGTGACCCTGACCAAAGACCAGGTCATGGAACACATGCGTGCCAATGTCACGGGCTATAAAGTGCCGAAGTCGGTCGAATTTCGCAACGCGTTGCCGACCACCAACGTCGGCAAGATCCTGCGCCGGGAACTGCGTGATGAAGAACTGAAAAAACTCGGGCTGAAAAAATAAGCCAGGCAGCGCTACACCCCAAGCCCCGCCGATGCGGGGCTTGATTGTTTTTGTAGGCGCGCGCTTGCCCGCGATAAGGTCCGTATGACCGCTTCGCGGCCAATCGCAGCCTCCGGCAGCGCCTACAGGGATTGTGTTGTGCGACAATCCCCGCCTTTGCACCCATCAAAAGACTCTGCGCACCTGATGACTGACGAATCGCCCTCCATCGACCAATTGCTGAGAAACCTCGACCACGCGATGATTTCTGATCGTCATCGCTTTCGTCGTCAGTTGCATGAGCTTCAAAAGAAGCCCAACGAGGCCAAGCTGGCGCAGTGGACGGCGCGCGTGCAGGCGTCTTTTGCCCAGGTCACGGCCCGGCGCGACAGCCTGCCGGTGATTCGCTACGACGACAGCCTGCCGATTGCCGCCAAGCGCGACGAGATCAAAGCGGCGTTGCTCAAGCATCAGGTGCTGATCATTGCGGGCGAAACCGGGTCAGGCAAAACCACGCAGTTGCCGAAGATCTGCCTGGAAATCGGTCGTGGGCAGCACGGCCTGATCGGTCATACCCAGCCGCGCCGGATCGCTGCGCGCAGCGTGGCAAGCCGGGTCGCCGAAGAACTGGGGACGCCGCTGGGCGCGCTGGTTGGCTATCAAGTGCGTTTCGAAGATCAAAGTGACAGCAACACCCTGATCAAGCTGATGACCGACGGTATTCTGCTGGCTGAAACCCAGCACGACCGCTACCTGGAACGCTACGACACGATCATCGTCGATGAAGCTCACGAACGCAGCCTGAACATCGACTTCCTGCTCGGCTACTTGAAAACCCTGCTGCCGCGTCGCCCTGACCTGAAACTCATCATCACCTCGGCGACCATCGACCTGCAGCGTTTCTCCGAGCATTTCAATGACGCGCCGATTGTCGAAGTCTCGGGTCGCACGTTTCCGGTGGAAACCTGGTACCGCCCTCTGACGTCCCAGCAGGACGAAGAGGGCAATGCGGTCGAGGACGACTTGACGGTCGATCAGGCGATTCTGGCGACCCTTGATGAACTGGAAGCGTTCGAGCGTAGCGAACGCAAGAGCCCCGGCGATGTGCTGGTGTTTTTGCCGGGCGAACGGGAAATCCGTGATGCCGCCGAGATGCTGCGCAAGGCCCAACTCAAACACACTGAAATCCTGCCGTTGTACGCACGCCTGTCTCCGGCTGAACAGCAGCGGATTTTCCAGTCCCATCCTGGACGGCGTGTGGTGCTGGCGACCAACGTTGCCGAAACCTCGTTGACGGTGCCAGGCATTCGCTACGTGATTGACAGCGGTACTGCGCGGATCAGCCGTTACAGCTATCGCGCCAAGGTTCAGCGTCTGCCCATCGAAGCGGTTTCGCAAGCCAGCGCCAACCAGCGCAAAGGCCGTTGCGGCCGGGTCGAGCCGGGGCTGTGCGTGCGCTTGTACAGCGAGGAGGACTTCAACGGCAGACCGGAGTTCACTGATCCGGAAATCCTGCGGACCAACCTGGCGGCCGTGATTCTGCAGATGCTCCATCTGCGTCTGGGCGAGATCACCGACTTCCCCTTTATCGAGCCACCCGATGGCAAGGCCATCAGCGACGGTTTCAACCTGTTGCAAGAGCTGTCGGCGGTCAACCGCGAGAACCAACTGACATCGCTGGGTCGCCAGTTGGCACGTTTGCCGGTGGACCCGCGCATGGGGCGCATGTTGCTGGAGGCGGCCAAACAAGGCAGCTTGCAGGAAGTCTTGATCGTTGCCAGCGCCATGTCCGTGCAGGACGTACGAGAACGTCCGCCCGAGCGGCAGCAGGCGGCGGATCAGGCCCATGCGCAATGGAAGGACATCGATTCCGACTTTGCCGGGTTGGTCAATTTGTGGCGCGGTTTTGAAGAACAACGCCTGGCCCTGACTGCCAGCCCGCTACGCAACTGGTGCCGCAAAAACTTCCTCAACTACCTGCGCCTGCGCGAGTGGCGCGATTCCCATCGGCAATTGAGCCTGATCTGCCGTGACCTGCAGTTAACGGTCAACCACGAACCGGCCGATTACACCAAGTTGCACAAGGCCGTGCTGTCGGGCTTGCTCAGCCAAATCGGGCAGAAGACCGAAGACGGTGATTACCTCGGCGCGCGCCAGCGGCGGTTCTGGATTCATCCGTCGTCCGGGCTGGGCAAGAAACGCCCGCAATGGCTGATGGCCGCCGAGCTGGTGGAGACCACCAAGCTCTACGCGCGCATGGTGGCCAAGATCGATGCGGACTGGATCGAGCCGTTGGCCGGGCACCTGATCAAGAAGAACCATTTCGAGCCGCATTGGGAGAAAAAGCGCGGCCAGGTCGTTGCGTTCGAGCAGATCACGTTGTTCGGCCTGATCGTGGTCGGTCGGCGTCCGGTGCATTACGGGCCGATCGATCCTCAGGTATCCCGTGAACTGTTTATCCGTGAAGGGCTGGTGCGTGGCGAGATTCTTTCGCGGGCTAAATGCCTGACCGCCAACACTCAGTTGCTGGAACAACTCGACGAACTGGAGGCCAAGGCCCGCCGTCGTGACATCCTGGCCGACGAAGACACGCTATTCAGTTTCTACGAAGCACGGGTCCCGGCGGAGATTCATCAAACCGCGACCTTCGACAGTTGGTACAAGGTCGAAAGCCAGAAAAATCCGCAGCTGCTGATCATGCGCGAAGAAGACGTGCTGGCCCGCGAAGCCAGCGAAATCACGGCCGCGTATTACCCGGACACCCTGCGCCTGGGCGATCTGACCCTGGCCCTGAGTTATCACTTCGAGCCCAATCATCCGCGCGACGGGGTAACCCTGCGGGTGCCCGCGCCGTTGCTGCCGGTATTGCCTGGCGAGCGTCTGGAATGGCTGGTACCGGGGTTGCTGGAAACCAAATGCATCGCGTTGGTGCGCAACCTGCCCAAGGCGGTTCGCAAAAACTTTGTGCCGGTGCCCGACTTCATCAAGGCGGCCCTGCAGCGCATCACCTTCGGCGAGGGCTCGTTGCCCCATGCGCTGGGTCGTGAATTGCTGCGCATGACCGGCGCGCGAGTGACGGATGAAGCCTGGGTCGAAGCGACCCAGCAGCTTGAAAATCACCTGAAGATGAACCTGGAAATCCTTGACGGCAGCGGGAAATTCCTCGGCGAAGGGCGTGATTTGGCCGAGTTGACCGCGCGTTTCGCCGAGGCCAGCCAAGCGGCATTGGCTGCGCCGCACACCTCGAAAAGCCAGTTGCCTGTCGAGGCCAAAATCTTCGCCCCGGTAGCCGAAAAAACCCAACAAAACATCGCGGGCCTGTCGATGACGGTTTACCCGGCGCTGGTCGAAGAGTCGGGCACGGTCAAGGAAGGGCGCTTCTCGACGCCTGCTGAGGCCGAGTATCAACACCGCCGAGCCTTGCAGCGTCTGCTGTTGCAGCAACTCGCCGAACCCGCCAAGTTCCTGCGCAGCAAATTGCCGGGGCAGACCGAACTGGCGTTGCTCCACCGCGAGCTGGGCCGGGTCGATGGGTTGATCGAAGACATTCTGTTGGCCAGCCTCGACAGCTGCATTCTCGATGGCGAAGACAGCCTGCCGCGTGACGGTGCCGGGCTGGCAGCACTGGCCGAACGCAAACGTGCCGGCTGGACCGAGCATGCTGAGCGCCTGGCGAAACTGACACTGGATATCCTGACCCTGTGGCATGGCCTGCAAAAGCGCTTCAAGGGCAAGATTGATCTGGCGCAGGCGGTAGCGCTCAACGACATCAAGTCGCAGTTGAAGTATCTGGTGTATCCGGGCTTCGTCCGCGAAACGCCTGCACAGTGGCTCAAGGAGCTGCCGCGCTATTTGAAATCCATCGAAATGCGCCTGGAAAAACTACCTGGCCAAGTGCAGAAAGACCGGGTCTGGAGCATCGAACTGGCGGGCTTGTGGGCTCAGTATCAGGCCCGCGCCAGCAAGCATGCCCAGGAAGGCAAGCGCGACGCTGAGTTGGTGCTGTATCGCTGGTGGCTGGAGGAGTATCGCGTGTCGCTGTTTGCCCAGCAGTTGGGGACAAAAATTCCGGTTTCGGACAAGCGTCTGAGTAAGCAATGGAGCCAGGTGGATGGCTGAATAGCGCGAAAATCGGGCCGATATGGCACACTTCGCACCATTGTCCGCAGGCTGTCTGATAGAACGTTGCTGACCGTGCCGACGTTTTCGCGAGTGAATTCGCGAAAACGGAAGCTCAGTCGCCGAAGGTCGGCCCGCCTGCCAAGTGATCCAACCTGAAACCCGTGCCTTAACGGGACAGTTTTTCGTACGTATTGGTACGTTTGTACCAATCTTCAAGCCCAGCAAGTCGTTGCTTGCAACGATCAATAAGAGAGGAACGACCGTGTATAACGTCGTCATCAGTGGCACTGGCCTGTATACCCCGGCCAACAGCATTTCCAACGATGAGCTGGTGCAGTCCTTCAATGCCTATGTCGCCCTGTTCAATGCCGAAAACGCGTCAGCGATTGAGCGTGGAGACGTTCAGGCGCTGACAGAGTCGAGCGCAGCTTTTATCGAAAGAGCATCCGGCATCAAAAGCCGTTTCGTCATGGACAAGGAAGGCATTCTCGATCCGCTGCGCATGGCGCCGCGTTTGCCAGAGCGCTCCAATGACGAGTGGTCGATCCTCTGTCAGATGGGCGTCGCTGCCGCCGAACAAGCCTTGCAACGTGCAGGCAAAACCGCTGCCGATATCGACGGCGTGATTGTCGCCTGCTCCAACCTGCAACGTGCTTATCCGGCGATCTCTATCGAAATTCAGGAAGCGCTGGGTGTCCAGGGTTTCGGCTTTGACATGAATGTTGCTTGTTCGTCCGCGACGTTCGGCATCCAGCAAGCGTGCAACACCGTTAAGTTGGGCCAGGCCCGGGCGGTATTGGTCATAAGCCCGGAAATCTGCACCGGCCACCTGAATTTCCGTGACCGCGACAGCCACTTTATCTTCGGCGACGCCGCTACGGCGGTGGTGATTGAACGCGCGGACCTGGCGACCTCACCGCATCAGTTCGACATTGTCAGTACCAAACTGCTGACCAAATTCTCCAACAATATTCGTAACAACTTCGGCTTCCTCAATCGCGCGGCAGAAGAGGGCATCGGTGCCCCGGACAAGCTGTTCGTTCAGGAAGGCCGCAAAGTGTTCCGTGACGTGTGCCCGATGGTGGCAGAGCTGATCGGCACCCATTTGCAGGAAAACGCTCTGGACGTCAGGGACATCAAACGTTTCTGGTTGCATCAAGCCAACCTCAGCATGAACCACTTGATTGTGAAAAAACTGCTGGGCCGCGAAGCCTCGCTGGAAGAGGCGCCAGTGATTCTCGACACTTACGCCAATACCAGCTCGGCCGGTTCAGTGATCGCGCTGCACACATACCAAGACGACTTGCCGAGTGGCGCACTGGGCGTGCTCAGCTCGTTCGGTGCTGGCTACTCAATCGGCAGCGTAATTCTGCGTAAGCATTGATCGACGATGTCTCTTTGAGGCGCCGGTTGCCTATTCGGGTTAGATCGGCCGACACTTGGTGCATGAGCAGCAGGTATTCGGTAAGGATTTAGACGTGGCAACGGCGCTGTCTCGTCCGTTTTTTTTATTTCGGCTTACTCAGAGGATGCGCGATACTCGCCAGGCTTGTGTGCGATAACGCGTGGGGAATGCTGATGCCGCTACAACGTTTGGACAGCCTTTCAGCGCTGGCACCTGAGCTGTGGGATGCCTTGGTGCCCACTGCCCAGCCTTTTTTACGCCACGCCTTCCTCAGCTCACTGGAAGACAGCGGCAGCCTCGGCCCACATTCAGGTTGGCGAGCAGAACACTTGCTGCACTACGAAAACGGCCAACTGATTGCGGCGCTGCCCAGCTACCGTAAATGGCATTCCTATGGCGAGTACGTGTTTGACCACGCGTGGGCCGATGCCTGCAAACGCGCCGGTATCGACTATTACCCGAAGCTGTTGGTCGCCGTGCCGTTCAGCCCGGTGAGCGGGCCGCGTTTGCTGTCGGCGACCCCGGAAGCCGGGATTGAGCTATTGGCGAGCCTGCCCGGTTATATCGAAATCGAAAAGCTGTCGAGCGTGCACATCAACTTCACCGATCCGGTGGCCGATACCTTGCTGGCGGAACAGCAGGGTTGGTTGCAGCGGCTGGGTTGCCAGTTTCATTGGCAGAATCGTGGTTATCGCGACTTCCAGGACTTTCTCGACGCCTTGAGTTCCCGTAAGCGTAAGCAGATGCGCAAAGAACGCGAACAAGTGGCGGGGCAGGGCATTGAGTTCGAATGGCTCGAAGGCCATCAACTGAGCGAAGCGCAATGGGACTTCGTGTATGCCTGCTATGCCAACACCTATGCAGTACGTCGACAAACGCCGTACCTGACCCGCGAGTTCTTCAGCCTCCTGGCAGAGCGTATGCCCGAAGCGATCCGAGTGGTCTTGGCCAAGCAGGGTTCAAGGCCGGTGGCGATGGCGTTCAGCCTGATTGGCGGCGACAGTTTCTATGGGCGCTACTGGGGGTGTCTGGCCGAGTTCGACCGGCTGCACTTCGAGACCTGCTTTTACCAAGGCATGGATTACGCGATTGCCCATGGGGTGCAGCGTTTTGATGCCGGCGCTCAGGGCGAACACAAGTTGATTCGAGGCTTTGAACCGGTCATCACCCACTCCTGGCATTACCTGGCGCATCCAGGGTTGAAGGCGGCGGTCAGCGACTTCCTCGACCAGGAGAGCGAAGGCATCCTGGCCTACGCCGAAGAGGCTCGAGCAGCGTTGCCGTATCGGCAGGATTGAGGTTCAAGGCAGCTGATCGAGCCACCTTCAATCAATTCCGACAAACCCACCAGTCTGATGCTGCCACAGCCGCGCATACAGGCCGCCATGGGCCAGCAATTCAGCATGGGTGCCGCTCTCGGCGATCTGGCCTTTTTCCAGAACCACCAGGCGGTCCATGCGGGCGATAGTCGAGAGCCGGTGGGCGATGGCGATCACCGTTTTGCCTTGCATCAGGGTTTCCAGACTTTCCTGGATCGCCGCTTCAACCTCCGAATCCAGGGCTGAGGTCGCCTCGTCCATGATCAGGATGGGCGCGTCCTTGAGCAGTACGCGGGCAATAGCGATCCGCTGCCGTTGACCACCCGACAGTTTGACCCCGCGCTCGCCGACATGCGCGTCGAAGCCTGTGCGGCCTTCAGCGTCGGATAGCAGTGGAATAAACTCATCGGCGCGAGCCTTGCGCACCGCTTCCCACAGTTCTGCATCGGTGGCGTCGGGTTTGCCATAGAGCAAGTTGTCACGGATTGAACGGTGCAGTAGCGAGGTGTCCTGGGTGATCATGCCAATGCGTTCGCGCAGGCTTTCCTGGGCAACGTGAGAAATGTCCTGCCCATCGACCAGAATCTGCCCGCCTTGTAGGTCATACAGGCGCAGGAGCAGGTTGACCAACGTTGATTTGCCCGCGCCGGATGGCCCGATCAAGCCGATTTTTTCACCGGGTTTGATGTCCAGATTCAGGCCGTGGATGATGCCGCTGCTTTTGCCGTAGTGGAAATCGACATGCTCGAACTTCACACCGCCGCGCTCGACCTTCAATGCAGGCGCTGACTCGCGGTCGGTGACGCTGACCGGTTGAGCAATGGTTTGCAGGCCGTCCTGGACCATGCCGATGTTCTCGAAAATGCCGTTGACCACCCACATGATCCAGCCGGACATGTTGACGATGCGGATCGCCAGCCCGGTTGCCAGGGCAATGGCGCCGACCGAAATCGAGGATTGAGTCCACAACCACAGCGCCAGGCCGGTGGTGCTGACGATCAACACCCCGTTCATGGTGGTGATCACCGTGTCCATGGACGTGACCACCCGACCGGCCAGTTGGCTTTTTTCGGTCTGTTCTCTGATCGCTTCCCGAGCGTATTGCTGCTCGAAATTAGTGTGAGCGAACAGTTTGAGGGTGGTGATATTGGTGTAGCCGTCGACAATCCGACCCATCAGCTTGGAGCGGGCCTCCGACGACACCACCGAGCGTTCTTTGACTCTCGGCACGAAGTAGCACAGGGCGAGGATGTAGCAGACGATCCAGGCCAACAGCGGGATCATCAGGCGCCAGTCGGCTTCGGCGAACAGCACCAGCGAGCCGATGGCGTAGATCAGCACATGCCACAACGCGTCCACCGCTTGCACCGCAGAATCACGTAGCGAGTTACCGGTCTGCATGATCCGCTGGGCGATGCGTCCGGCGAAGTCGTTCTGGAAAAAGTTGAGGCTCTGTTTGAGCACATAGCTGTGGTTCTGCCAGCGAATCATGCTGGTCATGCCAGGACTGATGGTCTGATGCACCAGCAGGTCGTGCAGGCCGACGAAGATCGGTCGGAACACCAGCGCAACCACGGCCATCCAGATCAGCTCAGTGCTGTGCACACTGAAGAAATCGGCATTGGGGGTGCCTTGGGCCAGGTCGATGATCCGGCTCAGGTAACTGAACAGCGCGACTTCGATCAGGGCGCCAATCAGCCCGACCACCAACAACGCGGCGAAACTCGGCCAGACCTGACGCAGGTAATAGATGTAAAACGGCAGGACTTGGTTCGGTGGGGCGGCAGTGGGGGCGTCGCGGAAAATATCGATCAGTTGTTCAAAACGACGATAGAACATTGGTTCTGACGCCCGCCGCGGCGGGCTCTCCTTGCAGGTGAAAAACTTCCCTCATCACACCGCCTGCCTCCGACGTTGCTCACGGCGGTTTCAGGCGGCCCGATGTGCATCGACTTAGTCGATACGTTTGGCTGACTTAATCAACACAGGGGTTGAGGGTACGTTTTGCATGCCTTTTTGGGTGCTGGTAGGCGTCTGAGCGATCTGGTCGACCACGTCCATGCCTTTGATGACTTTACCGAACACCGCATAACCGAAGTCGCGAGCGCCGTTGTCGAGCATGTCATTGTCTTTGTGGTTGATGAAAAACTGGCTAGTGGCCGAGTTTACGTCCGACGTCCGCGCCATTGCGATCGTGCCGCGCACGTTGTGCAGGCCGTTGTTGGCTTCGTTCTTGATCGGGTCTTTGGTCGGTTTTTGTACCATGTACTGATTAAACCCGCCGCCCTGAATCATGAAGCCCGGAATGACCCGGTGAAAGATGGTGTTGGCGTAGAAGCCGCTGTCGACATAGCCCAGGAAGTTCTGGGTGCTGATCGGCGCCTTGGTGTCTTCAAGCTCGATGACGATCTCGCCCATGTCGGTGGTCAGCAGCACGTGGGTCGGCTTGGCGGTCGGTTGTGCGGCCATCAGATTGGCGGCGAACAGCACGGAACAAGCGGCGAGGACGATTTTTTTCAGCATGGGTCAGTGATCCTGGGTAGTGGTTTCGACTGCAAAAAAGCAATTCATGCGGGTGCGATCAAGGGCACAAGGTAAGCACGTTTGGGTTTTTTTGGACAGTGCCGGGCGCACTGTCCGAACGGATAGCGCCCGGATGGAGGTGCCCCCTACGGTTCACTCATCGCCCTGAAGCCGCTTCAGCGTCATCGACAAATGCCAGCAGTTCCCGGTTGAATGCTTCAGGTTGATCCAGCGGCGTGGCGTGCCGGGAGTCCTTGATCACCACCAGTCGAGCCTGGCGGATCAGGCCCATGTAAGCTTCTTTCAAGGCCACCGGGGTGTAATCGTGATCAGCGCTGACGATCAGGGTCGGGCAACTGATTCGTGACAGTTTTTCCTGCACGCCCCAACCGACGATGGCATCGAAACTGGCGAGATAAGCGCGTTTGTCGTTTTGCCCCCAGCGCTCGGCGATTTTGTTGCGCAGGTCGGCTTGCTCGGGTTTGGGGAACAGGGTCTGGCCCAGGCCCTTGCCGATGGCGGACATGCTGAACAGCCGCCCCAGGCCCCAGCGTTTAGCCCATTGCAAGCCGTCGTTGGCGGTTTTGAGTTTGACTTGTGGCGCGCTGTTCACGATGCACAGGCTTTTGAGCAAGGACGGGTGATCGACCGCCAATTGAAAGCCGATCATACCGCCCATCGACAATCCGACCAGGTGCACCGGCCCCAGCTGCAAATGTTCAATCAGCGCTTCGACGTCGGCGGCGAAACCGGGAATGCTGTAGCGCTCGTTGGGCTTGTCGGAGCGACCGTGGCCGCGCATGTCCATGACAATGACGCGGTAGCGCGCGGCCAGGGTCGGGATCTGGTATTCCCAGTCCTGGCAGCTTGAACCCAGGCCGTGCACCAATAGCAGCGGCGAACCCTGACCATATTCTTCGTAGTGCAATGAACAGCCGTCATGCTCAAAAAAGGCCATGGTCGATTTCCCTGTCAGGCTTGTTGTGGGGCCGCAAATGCGGCGCTCAGCGGGGCCGTGTCGAAGGTGCGGATCAGGTCGATCAGAATCTGCGTCGCGGGCCCCAGCGATTTGTCCTTGCTCGAGTAAAGATAGAACACCGGATGACGGCTGCCGCCTTGATCCAGCGGCAGGGCTTTGAGTGTGCCTTCCTGGAGTTCACGCTCGATCACGTGCCGTGGCAGCCAGGCGAAGCCCAAACCGCTGCTGACGAAGGTTGCGGCGGTTGCTAGGCTACCAACCGTCCAGCGTTGTTCAGCGCCCAGCCAGCCGACGTCGCGGGGCTGTTGACGGCCGGAGTCGCGGATCACGACTTGCAGGTGACTTTCCAGGTCCTGGAAATTCAACTCGCGATTCATTTGATGCAGCGGGTGCTCAGGGTGAGCGACGGCGACGAACTCGACGGCGCTCATTTCGGTCCCCAGGTACCCAGGGATACTGAAGCCGCTAATGGCCAGATCGGCGACGCCTTCAAGGAGCACTTCTTCGACCCCGGACAACACTTCCTCGCGTAACCGCACGCGGCAGCCACGGCTTTGCGGCATGAACGCGGTCAAGGCACGCACCAGTCGCGCGTTAGGGTAGGCTGCATCGACCACTAGCCGTACCTCTGCCTCCCAGCCTTGTTCCATATGGTGGGCCAGGTCCTCCAGTTGGCTGGCCTGCTTGACCAACTGCCGGGAGCGACGCAAGAGCACCCCGCCAGCGTCGGTCAACACCGCTTTACGCCCGTCGATACGCAATAACGGCACGCCAAGCTGGTCTTGCATCCGGGCCACGGTGTAGCTCACGGAAGACTGTGAGCGGTGCAAGGCTTCGGCCGCTTGGGCGAAGCCACCGTGGTCGACCACCGCTTGCAGTGTCCGCCATTGATCCAGGGTCACGCGGGGCGCTTTCATCACTCGCTCCTCTTGTCTAAGCTGGCACTCCAAATTGGAGACTGCCGAATGAAAAAATTCTGTTGTGTGTTGTTGGCGTTGTTGCCCGTCACTGCTTTCGCGTATCCGATTGACGTGGAAAAGGAATACAACGGTGCCCAGGTCGACTACACAAGCCACGATACCGACTACGACATGGGCGCTATTACGCTGCACAACTATGGTGCTTCTGATGCGCAGTGCACGGTGGTGTTCAGCAATGGCCCCGAAGCACCACGTACTCGGCGGGTGCAGATCCCTCCTAAAAGCAGTGTGGATGTCTCAGCCAAGTTCAGCCGCAGCATCATCAAACTGCGGATCAAGCTGACCTGCGCGCCTAAATAAAACGCTCGCTCGGGCGCTCGGGGCTGCTTCCGCTCTTCAGCGAGAGTAATGCCCCGTTTTCGATAAAACAATTTATTAGATGGTTTGTAGCAGGTTTTTACGCTTTTTAATCGATTCGCTCCTGTTTAACCTTCACTCCATCGACTCAAGACACTCTTCGATGGAGGCAACATCCCATGTCCCGCGTACTGATCATTGAAAGCAGCGCCCGCCAGCAAGACTCGGTCTCACGCCAATTGACCCAGCAATTCATCAGCCAATGGCAGGCTGCGCATCCGGCGGATCAGATAACCGTGCGTGACCTGGCGATCAACCCTGTGCCGCATCTGGATTCAACCTTGCTCGGAGGCTGGATGAAACCAGCCGAGCAACGCAATGAAACCGAGCAACTGGCCCTTGAGCGCTCCACTCAGCTGACGGATGAACTGGTCGCAGCCGATGTGTTGGTGTTGGCCGCGCCCATGTACAACTTTGCGATCCCCAGCACCCTCAAAGCCTGGTTCGACCATGTGCTGCGTGCTGGCGTGACCTTTAAATACGGCGAGACAGGTCCTCAGGGGCTGCTCATCGGCAAACGTGCCTATGTGTTGACCGCTCGTGGCGGTATCTATGCGGGCAGCAGCCTCGACCATCAGGAGCCCTACCTGCGTCAAGTGCTCGGTTTTGTCGGCATCCACGACGTCACCTTCATCCACGCCGAAGGCCTGAACATGGGCGGTGACTTCCTCGAGAAAGGCCTGAATCAGGCCAAAGCAAAACTCGCCCAGGTCGCCTGACCCCCGCGCTCCACCGACTTCCCTTGGTACCTGTTGCTCCTTAGGTGCACTGCCCGATCATCCTTTTGTGCTGATCGGGCTTTTTATTGCCTGTCTGATCCCGAAACGCTAAGGTCGCCGCCACTGAAAAGGGACGAGCATGGGCTATCTATTATTCGTGACGCTGATTCAGGCGTTTTCGTTCAACCTGATTGGCGTGTACCTGGCAGGGCACGTTGACAGCTACTTCGCGGTGCTGATTCGGGTGGTCTTGGCCGGGTTAGTGTTTATTCCGCTGACACGCTGGCGTCAGGTCGAACCCGGCTTCATGCGCGGCATGCTACTGATTGGCGCCTTGCAGTTCGGGGTCACCTACGTGTGCCTGTACTTGAGCTTTCGCGTGCTGACCGTGCCCGAAGTGCTGTTATTCACCATTCTCACGCCGTTGCACGTAACCCTGATCGAAGACGCACTGAATCGCCGTTTCAACCCTTGGGCCTTGTTGGTGGCGTTGGTCGCTGTACTGGGCGCCGGAGTCATTCGCTACGACGGGATCGACTCTGACTTCTTCGGCGGTTTTCTGTTGTTGCAGGTGGCCAACTTCACCTACGCCGCCGGGCAAGTGTTGTACAAGCATCTGGTGGCACGCTACCCGAGTGATCTGCCTCATTACCGCAGGTTCGGCTATTTCTACCTGGGGGCACTGGCCGTCGCCTTGCCGGCGTTCCTGTTGTTTGGTAATACGCAGCATTTGCCCGAAGCTCCCCAACAATGGATCGTGTTGTTATTCCTGGGGCTGTGCTCTACAGCGCTGGGCATGTACTGGTGGAACAAAGGCGCGTGCCTGGTCAACGGCGGCACCCTGGCGGTCATGAACAACCTGCACGTGCCGGTGGGGTTGCTGATCAACCTGTTGCTGTGGAATCAGCACGAAAACCTGGGCCGGTTGTTCGTGGGCGGGATGGTCATCGTGGGGTCGGTGTGGATCAGTCGATGGGGCGCCAGGCGCCAGGGTGCCGTTGCTAATCGGCTGATTTAGCGTTGCCTGTCCATCCAGCCCGAAAATCCATACCGCTGGGCTGTTGATACAGGCTCAGGCCAAACTCTGGCATCACCGCCAGCAGGTAATCGAAGATGTCGCCCTGAATTCGCTCGTAGTCGGCCCAGGCGGTGGTCAGAGTGAAGCAGTAGATTTCCAGGGGGATGCCCTGTGCGGTGGCCTGCATCTGCCGGACCATGCAGGTCATGTCCGGCTGGATATCCGGGTGGCTGTGCAGATAAGCCAGCGCATAGGCGCGGAATGTACCGATATTGGTCATGCGTCGACGGTTGGCGGACAGTGCTGCGACGTTGCCTTGGGCTTCGTTCCAGCTCTTCAGTTCGGCCTGTTTACGGCCGATGTAATCAGTCAGCAGATGGATCTGGGTGAGTTTGAGCTCTTCGTCATCGCGCACGAAACGCACGCCGCTGGCATCAATGAACAGGCTGCGTTTGATCCGGCGTCCGCCGGATTGCTGCATGCCGCGCCAGTTTTTGAACGACTCGGACATCATTCGCCAAGTCGGAATCGAGACGATGGTTTTATCAAAGTTCTGCACTTTGACCGTGTGCAGCGTGATGTCGACCACATCACCGTCGGCACCGACTTGCGGCATTTCGATCCAGTCGCCGACCCGCAGCATGTCGTTGCTGGTCAACTGCACGCTGGCGACGAATGACAGCAGGGTGTCTTTGTAGACCAACAGAATCACTGCCGACATTGCGCCCAGACCCGACAACAGCAGCAGCGGCGACCGGTCTATCAGCGTCGCGACGATAATGATTGCGCCAAAAATGTACAGAATCATCTTCGCCAGTTGCACGTAGCCTTTAATCGAGCGGGTGCGGGCGTGATCGGTGCGGGCGTAGATATCCAGCAGGGCATTGAGCAGGGCGCCCAGGGCCAGCACCTGGAACAGGATGGTGAACGCCAGCGCCACATTACCGAGGAAGTGCTTGCTGGCATTGCTCAGTTCCGGCACCAGGTTCAGGCCGAACTGGATGACCAGAGAGGGCACCATCTGCGCCAGCCGATGAAAAAGCTTGTTGTGCAGTAAATCGACAATCCAGTGCATAGCCGGTTGTCGGCCCAGTAATTTGGCCATGTGCAGGATAACGAAACGCGCCACTCGGCCTAGCGCGAGCGCGACAACCAACAGCAGTACCAACCCCAAACCAGCATGCAATACAGGGTGTTGATCGAGCATGCCCCAGAGTTCCTGGGTGCGTAGCCATACCGTTTGAATGTCCATGGGCGCGAGTGATAGTCCTGTCATTAGGGTCAGCAATTAGAACATTCCTGCCCCCTGATCGTCCGTCGTGTGCAAATCGAGTAACAAAAAACTCACCTTTTATTAAAGAAATAGCCCTTATGTCGTAAAGAAACTCGGCCTCGGCGCTCGAAACCGTTAGGCTATGCGACTGTTTTTTTGTTTTTCGTCGAGGTAGCACCCGTGTTTTCCCAATTCGCCCTGCACGAACGCCTGCTTAAAGCCGTGGCCGAGCTTAAATTTGTCGAGCCTACGCCTGTGCAAGCAGCAGCCATCCCGCTGGCGCTGGAAGGGCATGACCTGCGGGTGACTGCCCAAACCGGCAGCGGCAAAACTGCGGCTTTCGTGCTGCCAATCCTCAATCGCCTGATGGGCCCGTCCAAGGTTCGCGTCGACATTCGCGCAGTGATTCTGCTGCCGACCCGCGAACTGGCGCAGCAGACCCTCAAGGAAGTCGAGCGGTTCTCCCAGTTCACGTTCATTAAATCCGGCCTGATCACTGGCGGTGAGGACTTCAAGGTCCAGGCTGCCATGTTGCGCAAGGTTCCGGACATCCTGATCGGCACCCCTGGGCGCCTGCTGGAGCAACTCAACGCCGGTAACCTGGACCTGTCGCAGGTTGAAGTGCTGGTGCTTGATGAAGCCGACCGCATGCTCGACATGGGTTTTGCCGAAGACGTCGAACGTCTGGCCGGCGAGTGCAAGAATCGCGAGCAAACCCTGCTGTTCTCGGCAACCACCGGCGGTGCCGGCCTGCGCGAAATGATCAGCAAGATCCTGACGGATCCACAGCACCTGCAAGTCAATAGCGTGAGTGAGCTGGCTGCGGGTACGCGTCAGCAGATCATCACTGCCGACCACAACAGCCATAAAGAGAAGATTGTCCATTGGCTGTTGGCCAACGAGACGTATCAAAAAGCTATTATCTTCACCAACACCCGCGCCATGGCCGACCGCCTTTATGGTCGTTTGGTCGCGCTGGAGTACAAGGCATTTGTTCTGCACGGCGACAAGGACCAGAAAGATCGCAAGCTGGCCATCGACCGACTGAAGCAGGGCGGCGTGAAGATCCTGGTAGCCACTGATGTGGCGGCCCGTGGTCTGGACGTTGAAGGTCTGGACATGGTGATCAACTTCGATATGCCACGCAGCGGCGATGACTACGTGCACCGTATTGGTCGTACTGGCCGTGCCGGTGGCGAAGGTCTGGCGATTTCGCTGATCTGCCATGGCGACTGGAACTTGATGTCCAGCGTCGAGCGCTATTTGAAGCAGAGCTTCGAGCGTCGTGTGATCAAGGAAGTCAAAGGCACCTACGGCGGACCGAAAAAGGTCAAGGCGTCGGGCAAGGCTGTCGGCGTGAAGAAGAAAAAGACCGGCGACAAGAAAACCGACAAGAAAGGCAGCGCGAAGGCGCCGACCAAACGCAAGATAACCAACCGGCCAAAAACCGACGCGTTGTCGCTGGTCAGTGCAGACGGCAAGGCTCCGTTGAAAAAACGCAAGCCAGAAGCGCCAGCAGCTGAGTAAGCGTTAAGCAACCCACAAAAAAACCGGCCCTTTGTGTTTTGAAGGGGGCCGGTTTTTTTATGGGCGATGCACTCGCTCTTTGTAATGGCACTTACCGGAATACAGCCGTTCAGTCCCTCAGAAAAACGAGCGCACTGCCTTGAGCGTGAACATTCCCTCGCATTGGGTATTATGCCCCGTGTAAGCACTGCAGCTGTTGCCGCTCAGGCTGGAGTCGCTGTAAGTCAGATTGAGGTCGACCCCAAACCAGGGGCGCGAGACATTCAGTGACCAGTCATTGAAGGCGCTGACCGCGCTGCCGTCGCTGATCAATTGCGGTGTATCGAACTGATGATTGGCGTACTGCACCCGGAGGCCAAGACCCAGCGGCTGAAGTGTGCCCAGGTCAACGAACAAGGTGCTGTTGCGGTTTCCGGGGTCGTTGCTCAGTGCAGCGCCAAAGCGGCTGCCCAGCACGGTCAGTCCGGCGTAGAACTGGTGGCTGTCGGTCTGGCTTGCGTCCGGGTAGGTGTAGCGGATCATCCCCAGTTCATAGCCCAGGGTTTTATCGAAGGGTTTCTTGAAGCCCAGGTACGAATCCACTTCCAGGGCAGCGCTGGAGGTGGCGCCCACGCTGGGTGACCATTGCCCCGCGTACCAGCCACTGTCGTGGGTCAGGTCCAGCCCGCCATGGAACGAACCGACACCGGTAGGCTTCACCAGGCCTTGCGCCATGCTGCGCGCCGGTGTGCTACCGAGCTTGAGGTCGAAGTCGCCGAGGTCGCGCTCCAGCAGTTGCGCGGAGGCCGACTGGCAGACCAGCAAGGCGCTGAGCGCCAGCGCTCGATAGGTGTACGTGAACATGCTTCACTCCTGAAAAAGGCGAAGGAGTGTCAGGGGTGACGTTCGCGCGCCTCTGGATTTGCGCGCAGGATCACGCGGAACCCGCGAAATAGAGCCGTGCAAGGATACCGGCGAAATACGGAAGACGCGGACCGTTCGTCGATCCGGGCGAATTGTTGTGAGATTAGAGCGCCGGAGTGATCAAGCCGTTGGCTACATGGAGGGCTTGATCGAACGACGGGTAACCGCTCTTGGCGACATCCAGGTCGGCATAGTCGGCGCGGTACTGTTCGGCTTTTTTGGCGTCGCTGCTGGCCAGTTGCTGGGCGAGCAGGGCGATTGCCAGTGGATGATTACGCTTGGCTGCCAGTTCGAGCAGGTCGATGGCTTCAGCGTTATCGCTGTTCGCACGCAGCAACAGGACGGCCTGATAAAACTCTGCTTCACCGCTTCTATCCTGGCTGGCCGCGCGCTCGAGCAATGCCTTGGCCAGTTCGATATTGTCGCTACCGCCTGCGCTGATCATCAGCTTGGCCTGGAGCATGTCGTTCTGATAAAGCAGATGCGCTGAGCGACAGGGGGTGTCGCTGGACGGTTCGTCGAAGCGGGTTGAGGTGTCGCAACGATGTGATGCACAACCACCCAGGCAAAGCAGTGCGCAGAAAAGCATCCATTTGTTCATAGTGGATTCCGCGGAAGGAACTGACCGTCAGGTCATCATCCTGCCTGTCCCGCTACGGCTGTGCAACGTAGCTGTATCAAAGGGCAAGGCAACGCTTGAGAAAAAGATCATGCAACGAAGGATCGATAGCCCTAGCGCCTTGAAAAACAAAGCGCATAGAGATCGACAACTGGGGCGGGGGTATTACTTCTTGCCGAGGGTGATTTGCTTGGACGGGCCGAAAGTCTGGCCGCTGACGCCTTTAGCAATCTCTTGAATCTGACCGCCAGATTTCAGGAACGTAGCAATCTGTGCGTTGATCGAGTCGCTGGTCTCAACGGCTGGAGCTGCCTTTGGTTTCGAGTTGGATGCTTTTACGCGCATGGCTTCCATTAACCTATGTAAAATTCAATACGGCCAGCAATTGTATATGAAATGCTTGACAATTGCTTGGTAAATATAGCTCTGAAACGCATGGGTTTGGGCCTCTCCTGTTGGACAGGTTGTCACGGTATTTGGCCGCAACTGACTGTTTTAACTGAGAAGTTATTTCATGAGCGGATTTACCTGGAATAGAGCGGTGGGGCCAGGGCCTCTATTGATCTGACGAGCGGAGGCGCGGGACGCTCGGCGTTATGAGCAAATCATTGATTGTTATAGTCTTTCTGATCGGCCTCGCGCCTCGTCGGCGGGAGCCGCGAACACAATGGCAAACTCGGGTAGAATGCCGCCCACGTAATGAGGGTATTTGGAAATGGCTTTAGTCGGGCGCTACAACAGCTTGCAAGTGGTAAAACACACTAACTTTGGTTTGTATCTGGACGGCGCTCAGGACGGCGAAATCCTCCTGCCCAATCGCTATATCCCGAAAGATATTCCCAGCGAAGATGAAGACTGGCTCAATGTCTTCGTTTACCTGGACAGTGACGACAAGCTGATTGCCACCACTGAGAAACCCAAGGTCCAGGTCGGTGAGTTCGCCAGCTTGAAAGTCCTTGAAGTGAACAGCATTGGCATTTTCCTTGATTGGGGCCTGTCCAAGGATCTGTTGCTGCCTTACTCCGAAGAAAAGCATTCGTTGCAGGCTGGCGATTATTGCGTGGTCCACGTTTATCTGGACAAGCACACGCGCCGGATCACCGCTACCGCCCGGCTGGATCGCTATCTGGACAAGACGCCCGCCGATTATAAGGTCGGACAAGAAGTCAATTTGCTGGTGGCTGAAGCGACGGACATGGGCTTCAAGGCCATTATCAACAACAAGCATTGGGGCCTGATTCACAAGAACGAAGTGTTCAAATTCTTGCGCCCGGGCAAAGAAGAGAAAGGCTTCATCAAAGAAATTCGCGCGGACGGCAATATCAGCCTGAGCCTGCAACCGGTGGGTGAGGAAGCGGCCAGCAGTCTGAACTCGAAGATCCTCACCAAGTTGCGGGAAAACAACGGCGTGCTGCCGGTCAGCGATAAGAGCGATCCGCAAGTGATCAGCGGCTTGTTCGGGGTCAGCAAAGGTAACTTCAAGAAAGCGATTGGTGCGCTGTACAAGCAGGGCCAGATCGTTATTCACGCGGATCGCATCGAGCTGGTCTGAAGGCTCAGCCTTTCCGAACGCAATGCCGACAGGCCACGGTGTGGCCCTGCAGTGCGTTCGGTCCGCGGCCCATTCGAGGAAAAAGCCCAAGCCGTCGGCTCAATCTCACAGGGATGTCTCGTGGGGCCTATTTCTGCACGAAGGACGCGAACGGCACATTGGCACCCGCAGGGCGAACGTCTTTAAGGAACGAGTCCTTGTCGGCGCTCAGTTCCAGGCTGAGGCTCGAGTTGCGTTTGTCCTTGTTGCGGACCACCAGGCCTTCCATATGATCGCGCAGATACACCGTTGGCACTTTCAAGTGCAGCAGTTCATCGGTGCTCGGTGTGTGCAGTAGCAAGTGCACCCACTCGTATTGACCGATCTTCAGGCGGCTCATGGGCAGGTCAAACCACCAGATGTTCTTGTTGGTGTTCAGCACCGTGAAATGGGTGTTGTTGACACCGAGCACGGCACCGCCGAGTTCCTGGTTCCTACGAGCGATGGCCAGCTTTTTATCGAGTTTCATAACGTTCCTGTGGATCTGTGTGTACAGCGCGGTGGCCTTGACCACCACAGCCTGACTGCGTTGCGCATTCTCGGGGGTTGTCGCGCAAACTTAAAGTTAAACCTGCATTACGCGGTGAAATGGCCGGGTTTTAGAGCATTGAGTCTGCGACGAACGGAAAGACCGACTGGGAAATTTTTTGAAACTCTGCGCGACGGAGGTGGGTCAATCCTTATGTCGAGGTTATGACGCTTATTTTCCTACCCTGGAGAAACACCATGAGCAGCAGTGGCGATAAAATCAAAGGCATGACCAACGAAGCAGTGGGTAACGTCAAGCAAGGCATTGGCAAAGCCACTGACAACCCGAAACTCAGGACTGAAGGCAAGGCCCAGGAAATCAAAGGTAAAGCCCAGGAAGCCGTAGGCAAAGCAAAGGATGCGGTGAAAAAGGGTGTCGATAAAATCTGAGTATGTAAGTGAGCTAGCAGTGAATCGCAACGGTCATCTTTTGATGGCCGTTGCTCTATCTGATCACGCTGTTTACAGGGCTTGAGTAATGGGCCGAATAACCGGAAAAGGATTGATACCTCTTTGGCGTCGCCAATTGGGCTACCTTAAGGTAGAACGCCTGCCTGTGGACAGAAAGGCTGAGCAGTTGAAGCGCCCACCTATCGATCAATGAAGTCGGCTTGAGTTGTAGGGTAAGGAGATACGATGATTTTTCCGGAGTTGCGCCAGCTTCCATTGGGTAAGGTGATGGTGCATACCGTCAACGAGTTCATTAATGATGAAATGTCGACCTATGCGTCGGCATTAGCGTATCAAATGCTGTTTTCGCTTTTTCCGTTTCTGTTGTTTCTCATCGCCCTGATCGGCTTTCTGCACCTGCCGGACTTTTTCTCCTGGCTGCGCCTGCAATCGGAACTGGTGTTGCCGCCACAGGCGCTTGAGCAGGTTAATCCAGTGATTGATCAGTTGCAGCAGTCCAAGGGCGGGTTGCTGTCGGTCGGTATCGTTATCGCGCTATGGACCGCCTCGGCGGGTGTGCGCTTGATGATGAGTGCCATGAACGCCGCCTACGATGTGGTGGAAGGGCGGCCAATCTGGAAGCGTTTCCCTCTGTCGATTCTCTACACCGTGGGTATTGCCGGAATGTTGCTGGCCGCCGCTGCGTTCATGGTCACCGGACCGCAAGTGATGAACTGGCTGGCCGGGCAGATCGGCATGGAGGACTTTATCGTCACCTTGTGGACCGTCCTGCGTTGGCCCTTGATCATCATGTTGTTGATGGTGGCGGTGGCGTTGATTTACTACGTCATGCCTGATGTGGAGCAGAAGTTTCGCTTCATTACTCCCGGTTCGGTCCTGGCCGTGGTGGTTTGGATTGTGGCCTCTCTGGGCTTTGGTTATTACGTGAAAACGTTTGCCGATTACAACGCCATGTACGGCAGCATCGGCGCGATCATTGTGCTGTTGCTGTATTTCTATATTTCGGCGGCGGTGCTGTTGCTCGGCGCGGAAATGAATGCGGTGATCGAACACATGTCCGCCGAGGGCAAGAATCCGGGGGACAAAGCATTCGGCGCTAGCCATCAGCCTGATGACAAGCATCACATCTCCGGGCTCGGGCGTGATCATTCCATCCCGATGCCTGTGAAGGCTGACGAATCATGAGCATGATGTGGCACGATTGTGCCCTTGGCTGACCTATAAGGCTTTTTATGATTCGAGAAATTCTGAAAATGGGCGACGAGCGCTTGCTGCGAATCGCGCCCCCGGTACCTGAAGCCCTGTTCGGTACGCCGGAACTTGAGGCCTTGATTGCAGACATGTTCGAGACCATGGACAGCGTCGGCGGAGTAGGTCTGGCGGCACCGCAAATTGGTATCGATCTGCAATTGGTGATCTTCGGTTTCGAGCACAGCGAGCGTTACCCGGAAGCGGATGCCGTGCCGCAAACCATTCTGCTCAATCCGTTGATCACACCCCTCAGCCCATTCCTGGAAGAGGACTGGGAAGGGTGTCTGTCAGTACCGGGTTTACGCGGCGCTGTGGAGCGTTACGAGCATATTCGTTACGAAGGTTTCGATCCGGATGGCAACCCGATTCAGCGCATTGCTCATGGCTTTCATGCCCGCGTAGTGCAGCATGAATGTGATCACCTGATCGGCCGGTTGTACCCCTCGCGGATCAGCGACTTCAGTAAGTTTGGTTACACTGAAGTGCTGTTTCCGGACATGGACCCCGACGCGGACGAGTGAGTCTGCGGGTAGGCGAATGTTTAGTGGGCGATCTGGACCGGCTTGATGAAGCGCAGAGTCATTCGGTCCGACTCGCCAATTTCCAGGTACCTGGCCCGGTCCTGTTCTCCCAATCTCAAGGACGGTGGCAGGGTCCATACCCCTTGTGGGTAGTCCTTGGTATCTGCTGGGTTGGCGTTGATTTCGCTTTCGTCCGCTAGGGTGAACCCGGCTTCGGTGGCCAGCTTGACCACGTACGTGGTGGGCAGATAGCCGCTCTGTTTGATGGCCTCCAGTGAGGCTCCTTCTTTGGCCCGATGATCGACCACACCCAAGGTACCGCCCGGTTTCAGTACCGCGTAAAACGCCTTGAACATCGCTGGCGCGTCGTCAGCCATCACCCAGTTATGCACATTACGGAACGTCAGCACAGTATCCGCAGACGCCGGTTTGCCGAAGACCGGTGCTTGCGGGTCGAACTCAATGATCTGCGCCTTGCCATAGCGCGCTGGATCGGCGGCGAACTTCTGTTTCAGGCTGTCGGCGGCCTTACGGTAATAATCGCCGCTGGCAGGTGTCTGTACAGCTGCAATGTAATGACCTTCGTCCTTGAGCAACGGCGCCAGCAGCTCGCTGTACCAGCCGTTGCCGGGGGTAATTTCAATCAGGGTCTGATTGGGGCGCACACCGAAGAATTGCAGGGTTTGTTGCGGATGACGATATTGATCCCTTGCACGATTTTCCGGTGATCTCCATGCCCCCGATAACACCCTGGAAAACTGCTCTGCCGTGACGGCGAAAGCAAGCGCGGGCAGTGTTTCAGGGTGTGTGGTTGCAGGGTTTTCGGCGGCCTGGACCAGAGCGGTCCCGAGCAGGGTGGTGAGGGAGTAAGCGATAAGCTGACGTTTCATTACCAGTCCTTGTCGTCCAGGCCCGACTCGAGCCCATCCAGCTCGGAGGCTACCACGCAGATTTACCCCCTGCGATCACACATTTTTGCGCATGCCACTGAACTAAAGGTTCTATGGCTGGAGGTTTGATCGGCTCATCGCTATCAAGGCCTTGGTGCGAGTGTAGCGCTCGAATCGATCTGACAACGGTTCTGGCAAGACAGATATCGCTTCGAACCCTGCGCGCTGATAAAAAGCCAACAACTCCGGATGGCAAAACAACCAGACCGGTCCGCGAGTGTGCGTCAAGGCTTCGCCGAGCAAGCGACTGGCGATGGCTTGGCCGCGCAATAAGGGGGCGACGAACAAACCGGTCAGCCAATGCCCGTTGGCGACCGGCGTCAGGCACATTGCCCCGATGATTTCAGTCTGTTTCGCCACCCACAATTGCGCGTCTTTGCCAGCACGCATCGGTGACTTGTGTGCTCGATAGAACTTGTCCAGCAGTGGTCTGGACAGCTCGGACAACACGTAGAACTGAGTGGCGGACATGAGGCTCGATAGCACGGCGGCAACAAATCAAAGAAGGCCTAATCTATAAAGACGGCCTTACGGGCAGCGCATCATAGCGCGCGGCAATCGGTACCAGTGTGGCATCCGATTAGGTGTATAACTGAGGCAAGATCACTCACAGTGGAGAGCGCATCATGAGCAAAGGCATGGAATCAAAGAAAGCCGCGAAGAAGAAACCGGCTAAAACCCTCGATGAAAAACGCGCTGATAAAAAAGCCAAAAAATCCGATGCCGGTGCTTTTGGTCATTGATCCAATCCTGCGGAGCCTTATCAGGCTCCGTTTTTATCTGCGACTCTTCCCTAAAGTCGATTTCCCCGTCGACGCCTTCAACCAGACGCTCAGCCATTAGGTCGCGTCGCACCCGGCTCGGTGCGAAGCGCTCGCATAAGGGCTGGATGATGTGCGTAAATCCACCCCATGCGTGCGACAACGAGGCACAAATGGGCAGGACAGGACTGCATTTAGAAACCGACAGACTGATTATCCGCGAGTTGACGGCCGAGGATGTGCCCGCCCTCGCGTTGATTTTGGGTGATGCACAGGTTATGCGGCATTCGGTCAGGGGTGTGTTGACCGAGAAGGCGACGCGTGAGTTCGTGGCCGGGTGTTTTTTTTCATATCAGGCCAATGACTTCGGTCCGTGGGCGGTGGTCGAGAAGTGTTCATCGGCGTTTGTCGGATTCTGCGGTCTGAATGCCGAACCCGTGGAAGGTGCCGAGGAAGTGGAAATCGGCTATCGGTTGGGCCGTGCTTTCTGGGGCAAGGGTTTGGCGACGGAGGCGGCCATGGCCACCCTGACTTACGCGTTCGAAACGCTGAGCATCGATTCGGTGATCGCGATTGTCGAGCCGGAAAATATCGCGTCGGTGAATGTGATTGAGAAGCTAGGCTTCAACACGTTCATCCACAGCCAATACCATCGGCGCGGGGTCAAGATCTATCGGATGACGCTGCCGGACTGGAACTCACCCAGTGCTGTTGCCAAGAGGGCGACATGACGAAATACCGCACATCGTTTTCGCAGACGGCATGCAATGTGATCCTTGGGTTGCTGATCCTTGTGTTGCTGGCAGGCCCGCGCAGTGCGCTGGCCGGACAGGGCAATGATGTCGCGCTGGCATTCGTTCAGCAGCGCCACTTGGGCGACAGCCTTGCCTGGCTCGGTTATCAGGTCGCCTCGCGCACCGTGGCCTTTGCAACCCTTGTGCAGAAGGTGGGCAAGACCCAGGCGCAAACCACGGTCCAGGATGCGTTGCAGCACCTTCAGCCGCGTTACCAGGAGCAGTGGAACAGCAACATGGCCGCCGCTTATGCGGAGTCCTTCACTCCTGACGAACTGCGCGAGCTGAATGAAGGAAGCCCTTCGTCTGCGCTGGCCAATAAATTCCGCGCCAGACAGAAGGATGTCGGAATGAGCATGAAAGCAAAGTCTGACGAACTGCTTGAGACCTTCGTCTCCAAAGCACTGCTTGATGCGCAGGACACCGTCAGTCATTAGCGTTCAGACCATCACGCACCGGCAAACTGTCGGTGAGCCGCGGTGGTCGGATCTGTTCTTTTTATCTGGTCAACAGCAGGGGGAATCATGGACCCATTCATGCAAGCGGCGATTGAAGAGGCTCAACTGGGGTTGGCCGAGGGCGGGATTCCGATTGGTTCGGTGATTGTGCACAAGGGCCAGATCATTGGCCGTGGGCACAATCGGCGAGTACAGGAGGGCAGTGCGATCAAGCACGGGGAAATGGACGCGTTCGAAAACGCGGGTCGTTTACCGGCGCGCACGTATAAAGAGTCCGTGCTTTACACCACGTTGTCGCCGTGTGCGATGTGCAGCGGCGCGATCCTGCTGTATGGCATTCAAAAAATCGTGGTGGGCGAAAATCAGACGTTCATGGGTGAGGAAGCATTGTTGCGCTCCAGAGGCGTGGAGGTCGATGTGGTCCAGGATCACACCTGCATCGAGTTGATGCGCGGCTTTATCGCCAGCAAGCCTGAGTTGTGGAACGAAGACATCGGCGAATAAGCCCGCCATGCATTAGATAAAAAACATAGGCAAGTGAGTGTCATGGCTCTCTGAAAAAGTGCCTTTTCGCAGGCAAGCCCGCGCTCAGCTGCCGTATTGATCGCGACACAGGGTTATTTTGTTCAATAACCGAGGGCGCTCAGTCTTTACCTTCGTACGGCTATCTCAAAAAACGCCGTAAAAAATGAAGGTATTAAATGAGCATGCTTATATCCATGGCCGCGTTCGCGTTGGCGTCTTCTATTTCGCCAGGGCCAGTGAACATAGTGGCATTGAGTTCCGGTGCGCAGTTCGGCTTTCGTGCCAGTCTGCCGCATGTGAGTGGTGCGACTGTGGGCTTCACGGTGTTGCTGTTGATGATTGGGTTGGGGTTGCATGAACTGTCTAGCCATTGGCCGTTCCTGACCCAGGTCATCCAGTGGGCGGGCGTGGCTTTTCTGTTGTTCCTGGCTTACAAGCTAGCGGTGGATAACGGCACGTTGGGCGCCGGGAAGCAGGTCAAGGGCCCGTCATTTTTATACGGGGCAGCGATGCAGTGGCTCAATCCCAAGGCGTGGCTGGCATCGCTGGCAGGCATGGGAGCGTATGCGGCCAATGGCGCAGACCTGTTGATCTGGCAGTTTGCGGGGGTGTACTTCGTGGTTTGCTACGGCTCGATTGCCTGCTGGGCTTATGCGGGCACCTGCCTGCGCAGCTATCTACAGGTGCCGGCGCGGGTTCGTGTGTTTAATCGTGCGATGGCATTGTTGTTGGCCGGCAGCGCCGTGTACCTGCTGGTCGCTTGACCCCCGTCAGCCTCGGTATTGGCGTGGCGTGGCGGCATGGAAGCGCTTGAATGCCCGCTGAAAATGCGCCTGATCGGCAAAGCCCGCCTCAAGGGCGACATCCGCAATCCGATGACCCCGTTTGAGCTGTGCGCGGCCAAATTGCAGGCGGCGGTTTATCAGGTATGCATGTGGCGTCATGCCGTAGTGCTGCTTGAACGCGCGGATCAGGTAGGAGGCCGACAAGTCAGCCGACGCGCAGATTTCTTCCAGACTCAATGATCGCGTGCAGTGCTCGCTGATGAAGTCCGCAGCACGTTTAAGTTTGAAGTTGGCATCTTTGGCCAAGGCCGGAGCAGGGTTGAGTGTCTGCTGTACATGGGTGAAAAACTCGATAACGGCAGTGTGCTTATGCAACGTATCGGTTTGGGCGTCGATGAGCATCGCATACAGGCGATTGAGCCCGTCATATAGCGCAGGCTCCGTGCTCATGATCGCCGAAAACGCTCTGAAGTCCTGATTTTCGCTAAAGCCCAGTTCATGTTGAAGGCGCGTCAGCCAAGCAACATCCACGTACATCATTCGATAAGACCACGGATGATCATCCAGCGGATTGCAGGCATGAACATCGTCTGGGTTCATGAGCACTACCACTCCGGCTCCGATGCGCTCCTGCGAGCGCCCGTTCAGGTACGTGCTGCGCCCGCCTGTAACCGCGCCGATGGAAAAAGTTTCATGGGCGTGTCGGTCATAGCAGATCTGCCGCCCATCCTGAATCGACCGGGCTTCGATGAATGGCAGGTATTCATCGCGCCAAAACTGTGGGCCTGTGACCTCTTGTTCGGCTGTTTTTTCCATGATTGCCACCACTCCTTCATCTCGGGCTGACAGGATCAGAATCCGTGCCGATCACTGTAACCGCATTCAGTCAAATCGGCGCATGACAGGAACGCTTTGCCACTGGAATAGGAGCCGTGCAGTGGCGCAGACTATTGTTGTTACACACTGATTCCCGCATAGGTTGATCTGTTTGCAGTTTGAGGACGAACCTAGAGACGCAACGGTTATCAAACGTCTGTGTCGTGACCGTTTCGAACAGAAGGTAAGCGATGAATAGTCTAGTGCGCAGTATTGCAACACTGACGCTGAGTGGGTTTCTGGGGATGGGCATGACCAGCATGGCCCACTCCCAAACCGCTTCAGCCCCTATGGATCGTGACCTGATGCTCGCGGGTGCCAGTTCACCGGGTATGCTCGAGAACAGCAAAAATAACCCCTATAACAGCCCTATCCGTCGCGCCAATCCCAATAGTCGGCAAGGCACGGAATCCAGTACTCCTCCGGTACGCGGGCCAAACACGGTCCCCAATCCGCGCCCCCCCACTCTAGAGAACGGTGGCATCCGCAATGGCTATCCGAACCGCCAGCAACCGTCCGGGGGCGCCACGAAAATCCAGCGCGGGGACCTGAATTGAACTGCGTGCGACGGAAACATTGATCGCGACACTCTGTGCCAGTGCCTTGTTCAGCCTGCTGGCGGCACGACTGTAGGTCGTGGCCGGCTCTCCCTCGACATGAGCGGGCTGGAGAACTTCAACGTGATTTTCCGTCAGGAACCGAAACTGTCGACGGGTAATCACTTCGGCTCGCGCATGGTCTTCGACCGCGATGGCTATCTGTTCATCACCTTGGGCGAAAACAACAACCGCCCGACGGCTCAGGATCTGGACAAGCTGCAAGGCAAGGTCGTGCATATCTTCCCTGACGGCAGAGCGCCGGAGGCCAAGGGCAAAACCGTCGAAGGCACCGTGGCGCCCAGCCATGTATGGGAAAAGTCCCCAGCCATCAGCGGCATGGCGTTCTACGATTCCAATCGCTTCAAGCCTTGGAACCACAATCTGTTTATAGGGGCGCTGGCGGCAGAGACGTTGATTCGTCCGCAATTCGAAAGTTGGCCGGGCAACAATGATGCTCACTCAGGTATCTTGCTTGTCTTTCAGTACTTCACCCGTCTTGGCGTCCAGGTCTACATCCCATTTGACGCCTTTAGCGTCGAGCATTTCGGTTTGGTAGATGTAGCGACCGTAGGAGTTTTCCAGTTCGGTACTGTGCAGGGTTGCGCCAGGGTGTTTGACCAGCGCTGCTTTGTTCAACACTTCGAAGTCCATTACGGTGCCAGCCTTGTGCAGGCGAACGATTTCATCGGGCCCGATATCCGCCTGTGCGAGGCCCGCGACACCCGTCAGGGCGAGGATGGCGAACATGGCATTCAAGGTTTTCATTGGATTTTCCTTTGGGTTCAACTGTTTGGTTGAGTCCAGAGTAACCACTCAGACTTAATTCAGGCTTAATTGTCTCCGGTTCGCTGGAAATACCGTTGTGCCATGACGACGGTGACAGGGATCTTTCCGTGCAAGGGCAAGCGGCCGCACGTCGAGCCAAACGCAGTTGAACAACTTCTCGACAGGGTGTGTGAACAAGGCAATGATCGAACTCAAACCGGCATTCATCGACGATATACCGCGCCTGTGGGCGCTCAGAACCCGCGCGGTGCGGGTCAGTTGCGCGGGCCATTACTCGCCGGCACAGATCGATATCTGGAGTGCGACGACCGCGCCAGAGACGTACCTCCGACTGATTGCCAGCCAAGGCGCGTTGATCGCCGAAGAGGACGGCCAACTGCGGGGCTATGCGATCCTCGACCTGCAAACCGGCGAAGTCGATGCCATCTTCGTCGACCCGGACCACAGCGGAAAAGGCATCGGCAAACACTTGCTGCAGGGCATCGAAGCACTGGCGTTGCAACACGCATTCAGGCGCGTATATCTGTTTTCCTCGCTGAATGCTGTTGCGTTCTATCAGGCGGCCGGGTTTATCGCGATGAGGGACGAGGAATACGTTCAT
This sequence comes from Pseudomonas sp. GG8, assembly GCF_052976945.1. Classification (NCBI taxonomy): domain Bacteria; kingdom Pseudomonadati; phylum Pseudomonadota; class Gammaproteobacteria; order Pseudomonadales; family Pseudomonadaceae; genus Pseudomonas; species Pseudomonas sp. GG8. The sequence continues at coordinate 4,117,945 of NZ_JBRIIP010000001.1, read as the reverse complement.
CCCAGCGGCATCATCTTGCGCAGTCTGTACATGGAGAAGGTGCTGCCAGAGTCGGCAGTTACGCCTGGGCGGTAACTGAGGGGACGACGTCCTTGTCGAAGCATCAGTGAGGCCGTATATCTACGAAGCCAAAGCGCTTCTCTCCCGCCCGCTGCTGACTTCAAACTGGCCCACCAGCTTTTGCAGTTTGTTGGCATTCAGGCGTACGGTTTCCGCGCTGCTTTGCAACACAACTACGGTCTGGCGCATCTCGCCTGAGGCCAGGTCCACGCGCTTGATGGTCTTGCCATAATCCAGGCTGCGGTCGCTGAGCTGCTGGATGATGCTGATCATGCTTTCAACCTCATGGTGCAGCTGAGCGTTTTCCGATGAAGCGTCTTCGGTGGTTCGCAGGTGGTTGTCGACGTCCTGCACGCCGCTCTCCATGAAGGCCACGGCTTGTTGGGTTTCGCTTTGCAGCCCCTCGACCATGTGTTTAATGTCATCGGCGGCACTGGCGGTACGGATTGCCAGGCTGCGTACTTCATCGGCGACTACCGCAAAACCACGACCGTGTTCACCGGCGCGAGCGGCTTCGATGGCGGCATTGAGCGCCAGCAGGTTGGTCTGATTGGTGATGTTGGTGATCAGGCCGACGATCTGGCTGATCTGCGACATTCGGCTGTCGAGCAACTGCACACTGGAAGCCGAGCGCTCGACCACGTCGCGAATCGACTGGGTGCCCACGCGGACCGCCTCAAACTGCTCGCGGGCACGTCGAACCACGTCGTCCATGGCCTGCTTCATCTGCTCGGCCGTCAATGACGCCTGGTTGATTTCACTCAGTTGCCCCTCGACGATCAGCATCATGCGGTTTACCGCTTCAGCCACTTCGGTGGAGGTAAAACCGGCTTCCTGGCTGCTGCCGAGCATCAGTGCATTAGTCTTGCCCATGCTTTTGGAGGCGTGGATCACCTGACCGACCACCGCATCCAGATTGTCGATGAAACTGTTGATCCAGCGGCCCATGTCACCGGTTTCGTCGTTGGCCATCTTCTCGGTATCAAGGCGCTGACGCAGGTTGCCTTCGCCCTCGGCGATGGTGCGGATCACTTGCGTCATGTCGCTCAGGCGCACCGCCAGGCGTTTAGGCCCGAATGATGAGAACAGCAGGGCGGTGATCGCCATGCTGAATATCTCGATGCCGTCGATCTGCAACTGACCCAGGCCGCTGTAATGCTGGACCAGATAATTGCAGGTGAACAGGCCACCCATGGTTGCCAGATAGGGTTTCATCAGGCCGTAGCTCAGAGAACGACGCCGATAGACTTCCTCCAGGTCGGCCTCACACATCATGCCCCAGTGATCCGCCGAGCCGGGCAGCTGGAAGGTCACGCCCTTGCCAATCACCGGGATGTGCCGGTAGTCGGAATAGCCGGGATAGGTGACGAACAGGTTGGAGCCGGTGCGAATGGTTTCGCGCACGCCGGGGTGCAATTGTTGAGTGGCAGGATCGATAAAACGCAATTCGAGCTCGGTGTGACGCTGGATCTTCACCGAGCCCCAAGCGGTGTGCACGCCGGTCTTGAGGTTTTCCCCGTGGGTAAATGCGTTGTCTTCGAAGCGCGAGCGTGACAGTGCGATGCCGGGTTGCAGGGCGCGGTCGAAGCCGGCCTTGACCATGAACAGGTAGTTATCGCCAGACTCAGGGTAGATATGCCCGGCTTCGCGCTGGATCAAATCCCCAAGCACATCGTTGGGTACCCGCCCGCACAGGCAGCCCAGCACTTTGCCATCGAGCAAGAGCGGCTGATAGAACATCAGGGTAACTTCGTCATGGAAGCGTGAGGACGACGGACCAATTTTCAAGGTCAGCGGATCGCTGTATGGACCGTGCAAGAATGGCTTTTTCAGGCCTTCTGCCAGCGCACGAGGGTCCAGATCCTTGGCGTTGCAATGCGCTGGCCATGTCGAGGCAAGCACCTCGCCCTGAATATCGACGACAAAGAGCTCGGAAAAGTCCGACGCCTGGCTGAGCTTCTCCACCAGTACCGAGGCATCGATCCGGGTAAGGTCGCGTGCGACGTTGGTGCTCAGTTCGCTCAAGTGTTCCCAATACTCTTGAGCCCAATGCTGGAGCAATTTGACGCGGGTTTCGGCGATCGATTCGAACGTGCCTTCGATCACAGAGTAAATGGACTTGTTCATACGACAGGAGCGCCTCATGGCCAGTTTTCCTGTCTTGCCGAACCAGGGCAGCCAATGCTTTTCAGCGGTGGATAGCTGCATTGAATCACTGTGCAGGGTCATGCCGGACTCCTTAAACAACGGCATCAAAGATACGGGTGAACAGGCAAGGACCGAGCCATTCCCTGTAATAAGTGCGGTTTTCACAAAAAATGCAGGCATATCAGTCGTTTTTTGGCGGTTTACCCTATTTAAGTGTCGTTTTTATGCTCTATAGAAGTGCGTTTTCTGATATGGGTGCCCATCAGAGAGCGCAATCGAGCATGTAGACTCCTGTGTCGGGGACATCTTGGTGGCCGCGAATGGCTTGACGCGCCGGGCCTTCCTGGGACGGCGCCATCATTTGCGCCGTGTATGTGCTGCCAATCAAGTGCGCTTTGCTATGCTTCGCGTCCAGCGTCCGGGCGAAAAGCGTCGCGTGACAGTTTCAATGGAGCGACCTGTCGTGACGGTCGAGCCTTAATCACTTCACGTTTTGGATTGCTCATGACAGCCATTATTCGACCACGCCTCCAGCCGCTGTCCCGGGTTGACTACACAACCTTGGGCCTTGCGGCGCTCGGTGGGGCGCTGGAAATCTATGACTTCATCATCTTTGTGTTCTTCGCGCTGACCTTGAGTCAGCTGTTTTTTCCGCCAGACATGCCTGAATGGCTGCGCTTGCTGCAAAGCTTCGGCATTTTCGTCACCGGTTATCTGGCTCGGCCGCTGGGCGGCATCCTGATGGCGCACTTCGCTGACCGATTGGGCCGCAAGCGCGTGTTCAGCCTGAGCATTTTGTTGATGGCACTCCCGTGCCTGCTGATCGGGGTGATGCCGACCTATGCCCAGATAGGTTACTGGGCGCCGCTGATTCTGTTGGCCCTGCGTATCCTGCAAGGCGCCGCAGTGGGTGGAGAGGTCCCGAGCGCCTGGGTGTTCGTCGCCGAGCATGCGCCCAGAGGTCATCGTGGCTATGCGTTGGGCGTGCTACAAGCCGGGCTGACGTTTGGCTATTTGCTGGGCGCGCTGACGGCGACCTGGCTGGCGCAGGTGTTCAGCCCTGCGGAAATTCTCGATTACGCCTGGCGCATTCCGTTTCTGCTGGGCGGTGTGTTTGGCGTGGTGGGTGTCTGGCTTCGGCGCTGGTTGAGCGAAACCCCGGTGTTCATGGCCCTGCAGGCACAGCGTGAAGCCCAGCCCGAGTTTCCGTTGCGAGCGGTGCTGCGCGAACATCGCCAGGCATTATTACCAGCGGCGTTGCTGACATGCGTGCTGACCTCTGCAGTCGTGGTGCTGGTGGTGATCACCCCGACAGTGATGCAGCAACGATTCGGCATGACCGCCAGCCACACGTTCGCCCTGAGCGCACTGGGGATTGTTTTTCTGAACATTGGCTGCGTCCTGGCCGGTCTGGTAGTGGATCGTTTTGGCGCCTGGCGCGGCGTGGTGCTGTACAGCCTGCTGTTGCCGCTGGGGATCGCGTTGTTGTATGCCAGCCTGATCGGCGGCTGGCTCTCACCCGGTCTTGCCTATGCCATCGCGGGGTTGTCCTGCGGCATCGTCGGTGTGGTGCCGTCGGTGATGGTCGGGCTGTTCCCGGCGCATATCCGTGTGTCGGGTATTTCGTTCACCTACAACATCGCCTACGCACTCTGGGCCAGCACCACGCCGTTGATATTGATCGCGCTAATGCCGTGGAGCCCTTGGGTATGCGTAGGCTATTGCGCAATCATGGGGGGCGTGGGTGTGCTGACGGCGACTTTTTTCGGCCTGCAGCGCGGCGTCGAGGTTGATGGTGTCATGGCGGTAAGAGCCGCACGCTGAGGACCTTTCGAGGCAACCGAATGCGTCATAGAATAAAGCAGCAGTGAGCAGCGACGTCGTGGGGCAGAAACCGCCTCGAACGACAGGCCCGCCTTAAGGACGGCCAACTGCGTTTGATCTGCCGCAACGAACGGACCTGGTCTTCAGTTGACCAACCGGCGTACCTGTCTTTGTAAGCCGTACCTATCTTCGTAAAAAGGAGAATGGACATGAGCGTCAAAGCAATCCCGGAGGGCTTCCATAGCCTGACCGTGTACATGGGCGTCAAAGATGCAGCCAAGGCCATCGAGTTTTACAAAAAGGCATTTGGCGCCACTGAGAATTTCCACCTCAACAACCCGGACGGTAAAGTCGGGCACGCCGACATTCAGATCGGCGATTCCAGGCTGATGCTCGCCGATCCATGTGATCAGGGCGGGTTCAACAGCGCCGATCCGATGAGTAAAACTTCATTTGGCATGTACCTGTATGTGCCCGACGTCGACACGCAATTCAAGCGCGCCGTCGACGCCGGGGCCACGGTCGTGAGTGAGGTCAAGGATCAGTTTTACGGTGACCGTTCTGGCGCTGTGAGAGATCCTTTTGGGCACTTGTGGTTCATCGCTACCCACAAGGAAGACCTGACGCCCGAACAAATCGGCAGACGTGCCGAAGTGGCCTTCAAACAAATGCAGGCCTGACGGTCTCCGCAATAATCAGCACGTCGCCAGTCTGACCCCCGTCAGCTCGGCGTGCTGGTCTGTGCCATGCCTCGTCAAACCGCTATGTTCGACAATGGAAGTACTGTTTTGTTACAGCGTTATTTGTAACAGATGATTGTAATTATCATTCTTGAAGTTTATTCTGCCTGTCTATACAACTGATGTCGAAATGCTTTCGTGCATCGATCATTTGCCTGAATAGGTAAATGATCGATGAGGATTTTTTTGCGCGGATTTTATGTGCGGCTTTAGTATCTGGCCTACGTGCTAGGTCCTGTTTTATTGTAGGAATATTCTTTAAGTGCCTAGTGCTGTAGCGAACAATCATAAAAATATGCCTGATATTTATTTGCGTGAAAACATTCTAAATAAATGGGTCGATGTGCCGACTTACTGTTTAAGGTCAGGAAAGGAGGCAGCAACAAGCTTTCTGTCTGTGTGTGTCAGATGCTCAATAATAAAAGGCTCGAAACCTATGCGGGTAACACGGAGAGAACGTGATGTCCTGTCCCTTCTGCTGCGCGGTAAAACCAACAAGCAAATCGCTGAGGCCCTTGGTATCAGTGGCTATACCGCTCGTGATCATGTCTCGTCTCTGCTGAAAAAAAATGGAGTCAAGACCCGCGCTGCGTTGATGGTGGAGTATATGTCCAGAAAAATTCAAAATAAACATGACCCCCTACATCTGTAGGATTGTGTGTGAAGTCAGTGTGTTCATAATACTAATCTCTGAGTCCGTATGGGCCGTTGTGCCGATCTGAGCACTGCTCGCTGCTATTAGCGGTCGTCAATATTAGTTGTCAGTTTATTGTCTGGATTGCGTTTGTCTTGACGGGCGTTCGGCTGTCTTGAATAAACGTTAATACTCACGTTGTCGGCTAACGATAGTGGCGGGTATTGAACACGCATTGACTCATCTACTCGCAGGGGCTGAGGCGTTTCATTGCTGGCCGGCAGTAGTGGGGTAATGAGTGAGTGCAAAAAAAAAATACAAAAGCAGGATGTCTTCGTTAATAACAAGTGGAGTAACACTCGTGAATTTTTCCATGACCGCGGCTGATGCAATCGTCCATACCCCGCAATGGATCGACTTCTGCAATATCGATGAGTGTTTGCCAATGGACTGTTCGCAGTTGGCCGCACGGCAGGCGAGGTTGTCGAAACCTGAACTGCAGGACCTGCAAGGAAGAATCGTGGGTCCGCGAGGTATTTTGGCCGCTTTTTCCATCCAGGTGGCTGAGCAGGGGCGGCAGGCGCCCTACCTTCAAATACTGCCTGAAAGCTCTGATCCAACGCGGCTGATGCTGGCTGAAAAAGCGCTGGAATTTGCACTGGGTTGCCACCAGCGTCGAGCGTCTGGCGAGAACCCTTTCGCCGACCTGCCAAGGGCTCCGCTGTGCTGTATCGTTTATGACGATTTGGGCCCCTATAACCTTGCTGAGCGTTATGCCGCAAGTGAGGAACTCAGGACCTTCGATGGCCAGTTTTTCGCCCGCTTGATCGCGACAACCCATGAAACGGTTGAGCGAAGGGTGGTCTTTAAAGGCCTGCTTGAACATTTCGACGCTTTGCTGCCGGTAGAGCAGAGCATTTATCCGGAAGGCTATAGAGACGTGCAGCAACGCTATCTGGATCGTGAGGAGCAGCTTTACGGCAAGTTGACTCTGGGCAAACCACTGAGTGTGATTTTTGCTGAACAAACACCCGAAAGTCTGCTGGTAAGCCTGGGTGCACGCGGATGAACGCATTCAACCGACGCCGATCGCCAAACGCACGTCAGCCAATGCCAACCGAACGTCACCGGTCGGAAGATCAATCAATGGGGGGGGCAGAATTCGGTACTAAACTGATTAGGTACTTTATTGGGGGCGAACCCTAAGCCTTGTAGCTGCCAGAACATAGGCTCCGGGGCTTGGGGTTATCCAGTCACTCGATCAAGGAACCCTGTCATGCACACTCACGAGCAAAAAACCGAACACAAGTCCTTCTCCAAACCCGATGAAGTCCGCGAGTTTGGTCACGGCAAAGCTGAAATCCTCAAAATCGGTGACGCAGAAGTGGGCCGATATACCTTCGAACCCGGTTGGCGCTGGTCAAATGACATCAAGCCTCTGGCCAAAACAGCCAGCTGCCAGGCGCCGCACTTCCAGTACCACGTCACGGGCAGAATCGCCATTCGCATGGATGACGGTACAGAGTTTATCGCCGGGCCAGGAGACATCACCTCGTTACCCCAAGGCCATGATGCCTGGGTCGTTGGCAACGAAACGGTCGTGCTGGTCGACTGGTTTGGTGCAACCAACTACGCCAGGAAGGTTTGATCTTGTTCGAAACGAGGGTAAAAGGGGCGGCTCATTGATGATCAATGAGTCAGCCCCTTTTGCGATTGTTCGGGCACGAAATGAGCTTTGTATCTAGAGTTCGTGGATCGTCTATCCCTTTGCTAAAGGATTGCCTCATGACCAAAGGATTGTTCAGCTCCGGTCCTGCGTACGCCTTTCTCCTCTGTGCATTCCTGCCATTCACCCTTCACGCCAGTGAATCCCTGCACGTCTTCACCGGCACACTGGGCAATATGCCGATTGTGCTGGAGCTGGATCTGAGCGATCCGATGGTGGTCAGCGGTCGGTACTTCTACGAGAAACACCACAACGACTTGCCGCTCAGCGGCGTCTTGAGCGGGAAGGAGCTCACCCTCGAGGAGGGCCTGGACGATAACAGTGGTAACGCTCTCCCCGAGCTGCTCCTGCATCAAGGGGCACAATCAGACTGGCAAGGTGAATGGAGGGGGCCTGGGGGTAAAACCCTCACGGTTAAACTGACCGAAACACAAGTACCGCCACCGTCCAAAGGTGTTGAGGCGGGTTGGCAGACGATCTATCAACAGTCGCCCTATGATTACCTGCGCCTGCAAGGCTTGCCGCTAAAGCCGGACAGGATGCAGACCTTCATGGGCTACACCCTGCAATGGTGGACGGAACCGGAATCCAGACTCTCATTGTTCGAGATTACCTCGGGCTACACACCGGAGCAGCGTGATCGCATCAATCAACAACTGCGCGCCCGTCTGTGGAATGAAGTGGTCAGTTACCACGCCTGCCTGCTCCAGGGCAGCCGCTTCGGCGCGGACTTTCAGCAAACAGTCACTCCCGAGCTGCTGTCGCCCGGCATCGTCAGCGTGAATATCTTCACTCGCTATAACTGTGGCGGTGCACATCCGGACTTCGGCGACTCGCCAATCAGTGTCGATGTGAACACGGGTAAATCGCTATCGATGGAAGACGTGCTCTGGATCGGTAAAGGCAAAGCCTTCCATTACGATGATCGAGAGGAGGCTAACGGGAAAGGCACATCCAGCGTGAGTTTTGACACCTTCTCTAATTACCGCAACAAACAGTTCGCGCCCTGGATCGTGAGTCAGCTAAAAATCTCCGCCCCGGAAAAAATGAAAAAACCGGCGACAAAAGACGAAGACTGCAACTATAGCGATCCGAGCATCTGGAGCTTCCCGGCCTGGTACTTCAAACCCGGCGGCCTGTATTTCGGCCCATCCTTCGCCCGCGTGATGCGCGCCTGCGAAAGTCCGGAGTGGTCGGTGGTGCCTTACAGCGAAATCAAACAACACCCCGGTGGCATGGCGCTGGATTTACCGGACTAAGGCTCGCGCAGCAAACGAGGTCTCGATTCTCGTGGGAGCTGACTTGTCTGCGAAGACCATCCAGCGCGGACCACCTGCCGCACCTCGATCCAACACCCGCCAGCAGGTGATCATGGCTGCAGGGTCAAACCCAAACCTGACGGAAGCCCGGGCCGGGCTTATTCGCAGACAAGTCAGCTCCTACGAATAATGTGCTATTTCAGATGGTTATCGATTGTTTGATAGGACTGTCGCGCAGCAAGCCGGGCCCAGGTAGGAGCTGACTTGTCTGCGAATAAGGGCTGAAGGACCTTCCTGCGGTGGTGAATCCAATAATTTCAATTGCTTATAAGTTGTTTAACAAGAGCCATCTTACAGAGGCCGGAATATAGGACGAATACCCTTACACCCTGGATATGAAGAACACCCCCAGAAGTCACCCCCCGCATTAGCGCCACTTCGGGCGACTCTGATTACCATCGGCTTCCTGCAATGAGGGCAAGCAGGCGCTACCGGTTTAGCTGGGGATGGTTTGGCCGATGGCTCAGCAACCGGGGGCGCTTTGGCAACTTCAGGAACAATGACCGGCTCCACCTGTTCCTCTACGACAGCCGAAGTAGGCCGCGGCCCTGGGCGCTTGGTCGCTGCGATCCATTGGTTCAGCAGCTCCCCATCCACCAGCCGCAGGTTCCGTCCCGAAGCGAACTGCTTCGCTGGCCCAGTAAAGCGGCCGCTGGTGATCACAAATCCGCCCGTCGCACCCTCTGCCGCCATCGCCCCATACAGCTCACGAACCGTCGGCACGCCAACCTGCAGCGAGCGCCATTGCTTGCATTGCACCAGGTACTTTTCTCCGTCCTTGCGAGCAACCAAATCGACCCCGCCATCCGGCCCGTTACCACCGGTTTCCTGAACGCTAAAGCCCTGATGCCGCAACGCCTCACCCACCAACAGCTCGAACTGCTGCCAGGTAATGCCTTCAAGCGTCTTGCCACCCGGCATCGCGACCGCCGCCAGCAACCGACGCCGTTTACGTCGACCGAACACCGACGCCGCAGCACCGCCGAGAAAAATCAGCGGGACCAGGTACTGGCCGAAGGTGGCGAAAGTTTTGAAGGCGGTGTTGAAGATCATTGAATCCAGGTGCTGCATGCCCGAATAGATCGGTGTCTGGGCGATGGCGATCGAATGCAGATACACACCTGACGCGATGGCGATCATTGCACTGACCCACCATGGGAGTTTGCTGGCGATGTAAAAGAGGTCTTCGAAAGGGGAGGTTTTTTTAGCCATGACTTCGCTGATATTGAAAGGCCATCTGAAGATACGTGCAGGGTGATTCGGTGTCTACGGAGTGCGATCTGTCTCGTCCTGCAATGCTTGAATATTGCTGCTTTTTAGGCTTCAATTGCTGCCTTAAAAGCAGCATATAAGGGCGTTGCCATGTCGCTGAGTACGTTTCTATTTTCCGATTACCGCAGAAAGGTGCTGGCGTTGTTGTTGCTCCACCCCGACGAACGTTATCACCAACGTGAGATTGCCCGTCTCACCGATACCATTTCAGGCACCCTGAGTCGTGAGCTAGCCAAGATGGTGGAAGCGGGTTTGCTAGAAAAAATGCGTGTCGGTAACCAAGTGCAATACAAAGCCAATCTGGAATGTCCGGTTTTCGAAGAGTTAGCCAGTATCCTTCGCAAAACGGAGGGTTGGATTCAGTCGCTGGCAGAAGCGCTGGAACCGCTGGCAGATTCTATCAAGGTGGCTTTTGTATTCGGCTCCATGGCCAGCGGCAAAGCGGGTTCAAGCAGTGACATCGATCTGATGGTTATCGGTGACGCAAGGTTTAGCGACTTGATTACCCACCTCTATCCGCTTCAGGAGGCGCTCGGCAGGGAGATTAATCCCAAGCAGTACTCGATCAGTGAATGGCGCCGCCTAATAGAAGAGAAGGGCGCGTTTGTGCGGGACGTGTTGAGCAAGCCAAAGCTATTTGTGATTGGGCATCAGCAAGATCTGGTGGTTGATGAGGCGTAATGATGACGTTGGCGAATTTGTTGGGACTGTCACTGGAGAAGGTCGAGCCTGATGCCGCGAGCATCAGCCGCTTGATGGATGCGGCACGGCGCAGCCTGGCAGATGCTCAGTTGACGAACATGAGTAGCGAAGGTCGTTTCGACATGGCGTACAAAGCCATCATGCAAGCTGCCAACTCGGCTCTGCAGGCCAATGGGTATCGAACGTTGACGAGCAAGCCCGGACATCATCAGACGATGATCCAGAGCTTGCCTCTGACTATTGGTCTGGATGCGAAAACCATGATCGTCCTGGATGGTCTTCGCAAGCAGCGCAATGTCAGTGACTACTCTGGAGATCCGGTTAGTGAAAGCATGGCGCTGGAAGCAATCGCTCATGCTCGGGCTTTGCTAGTCCAGGTTGAGCATTGGCTGAACGCTAACAAACGACATTTGGTTGGGTGAGTGGCGTGTTGCATGGATTGAGCAATCACTGTGTCCACCCATCATGGGACTTCGCCAGCGATGGTGAAGAGATCGCCGAGTGAGGTGGTTTTTAGCCATGACTTCGCTTCAGCGGAACTCAAAAAATTCGTAGTGGAGATTACCTTCAGGAATCCCGCTTTCGCGCATCAGTTCACGGACGCGTGACATCAAGCCCTTGGGACCACAGAAGCTAACGTGGATCTGTGCCGGATCTGTTTGGGTGGCTGCCTGACGCACGGTTTCAGCCAACTGATCGGCACCCCCGCCATTGCCAACGAACTCGACCCCACGCTTTTCGGCCATACCTTGCAAAAGCTCGACGCTCGGGAACGCTCGCGACGGATTAAAGCAATAGACCAGAGTGGCATTGTCGAAGTGGCTGGCAGACGTGTCCTGCAGCCAAGAGATGAATGGCGAAATACCCACACCTCCGCCGATCCAGATTTCCCGCTCCGCGCCGGGCTGACGCTTGAAGCGTCCGTACGGTGCATAGATATCCGCCAGCATCCCAACCTTGACCTGATCGCGCAGTTTCTGCGTGTAGTCCCCCAAGGCGCGGATCACAAACTTGATACGGCCACTGTCGGAATGGGCGGCAGCAATAGTGAACGGGTGAGGCTCGCGCAAGCCTTTCTCCTTCATGGCCAGGAACGCAAACTGCCCTGCCTTGAACGTAAAGCCGCTATGGATCGGCTCAAGCTCAAGGCTCAGGGAATTCTTGCCAAGGGAAACGGCCGACACCTTGTATTCGCCAGCGGTAGCGATGAAGGGGTAAAGCAGCAGTTTGTAGAACGCCGCGAGCGCACCCGTGCCACACAACAGCGCTAACCAGATGCCGGCGGGGTTGCTCAACGTCATAGGCGACTTGAAGCTCAGCCAATGCAGGATGACGATCACAAACAGCGGGCCTGACAGCTTGTGCCACCAGCGCCACAGGCCATAGGGGATATTCCGGTTCAAGGCGAGCAACACAATCATGCCCAGTGCAACGTAACTCAGTTGGCGTACCAGACGCGTCCAGTATTTAGACATCTCAAGGATCGGCACGCTGTGCCAGACGTCCAGATAGGCCTTGAACACAAAATGGTGAGAGGCAAATACCAGCGCCCAAATACCCAGCCATTTATGGGTTTCATAGACCCTATCCAGGCCCCCGAACAAAACCTCAACGGCACGCCAGCGGCTGGACAGCAAGGCGGCAACCGCCATATAGGCCAGCGCCGCAGTGCCTAGGATCAGACTAAGCGTTGCCGAGGTCAGCCACGTGTCGGAAGGAATCTCGATGAGCAGGGTCGTTGCCGTGATCAGCAGGATGCCAACGATACAGTGCCAGCTTTTCAAGGACGCATGCTCCAGCCATTTACGGCTTTAACGATAATTCTGAATAAATACTGACCGGAAAAACCGGGAGAAAGCAGAATTGAAGTAGGCCATGTTACGGCATTGAGTGCTGTGTGACCCTGACCTCTGTCATCGCTTTAGTCAGGTGTCTTAATTGGCGCAAGGCTCTGGACCGGGCTTTATGGGCTCATTTATTCACATCTGGATCTTCGATAATCAAACGATTAAGTCTTTCGTAGAGCGATGCTGTAAACATTTTCCCATCTGCTGACAAATGACAGCGTCGGTGGCAATTCGGGCAGAGCGCGACGGCGTTCGTTGTTCTGTCGCTGCCATTGTCAGCTAAGCGACGAACATGATGGACTTCAAGACAAGGTGTCCCGTCGGAGAGCAAGAACGGTGCATGTTGCCCGCAACCTTCGCAGCTCTATATCGTTCCAGCGAGTCGATGTTTTTTTCGTCATAACGGCGCCGATATTGAAATGCCGGCACGAAGATACGTGTAGGGCAAATCCGTGTCTATTAAGGGATCTTTCCTACATAAGATGAAGCGGTGATGTTTGATGGCTTTTAGGCATCATGGTAAAAAGTTTGCTGGATATGTCATCCGCAAGCGAAGGAACTGCCATGAAAAAAATAGGGATAGGATTTATCGCAGTGCTGTCGCTGCTCTGTGCTTTTTCGGTGTCTGGCAAGGACGTGAAGCTTTCAGATTCAGCAATCATCAAGACCCTCATTGACGACTCGATATCGTCATATCCAGGCAATTGTCCGTGCCCATATAACTCTGCGAGAAACGGTAGCCGTTGCGGCAAGCGTAGCGCGTATAACCGTGCTGGTGGGTATGCGCCGCTTTGCTTTAAAGAGGATGTTTCTAAGGAGATGGTTGAGGATTATCGTCGGCGACTGATGGCATGACCGAATACATTGCTGAAAACTGATTTCAGAGTATTCCTCCCGTCCAGGGCATAGCATCCCGTGGCGCTGTGGGGCGTTTGTTATTCAGTCTTCGCGGACAAGTCCGCTCCTACGCCCTTCGGGCAGAAACGAGACCCAGTTTGCTACGCGACAGCGCGACGTCGAAGCGGTCCTCCTACAGAGGATTCGCGTCGGGTGCATTACTGTCAGGTCAACCCAAACAAAAAAGCCAGAAGCAACCGCTTCTGGCTTTTCCACTTCAAACATCAGTTAAGCAATCAAACCAGAATCAATCCCAGCTCAACGCCCCACCAGTCTGATACTCAATAACCCGAGTCTCGAAGAAGTTTTTCTCTTTCTTCAAGTCCATGATCTCGCTCATCCATGGGAACGGGTTGGTTGTGCCTGGGTATTCTTCCTTCAAGCCAATCTGGCTCAAACGACGGTTGGCGATGAATTTGAGGTAGTCCTCCATCATTGCCGCGTTCATGCCCAGTACGCCGCGAGGCATGGTGTCGCGGGCGTATTCGATTTCCAGTTGGGTGCCCTGGAGGATCATTTGGCTGGCTTCTTCCTTCATTTCAGCGTCCCACAGGTGTGGGTTTTCGATTTTGATCTGGTTGATCACGTCGATGCCGAAGTTCAGGTGCATGGATTCGTCGCGCAGGATGTATTGGAACTGCTCGGCGACGCCGGTCATTTTGTTGCGACGGCCCATGGAGAGGATTTGGGTGAAGCCGCAGTAGAAGAAGATGCCTTCCAGCACGCAGTAGTAGGCGATCAGGTTGCGCAGCAGTTCTTTGTCGGTGTCGACGGTGCCGGTTTCGAACTTCGGATCGGAGATCGAGCGGGTGTATTTGAGGCCCCAGGCTGCCTTTTTGGCGACCGATGGGATCTCGTGGTACATGTTGAAGATCTCGCCTTCGTCCATGCCCAGCGATTCGATGCAGTACTGGTAGGCGTGGGTGTGGATCGCTTCTTCGAAGGCCTGGCGCAGGATGTACTGGCGGCACTCCGGGTTGGTGATCAGGCGGTATACGGCGAGTACCAGGTTGTTGGCAACCAGGGAGTCGGCGGTGGAGAAGAAGCCAAGGTTGCGCATGACGATGCGGCGTTCGTCGTCGGTCAGGCCTTCCGGATCACGCCAGACAGCGATGTCGGCGGTCATGTTGACTTCTTGCGGCATCCAGTGGTTCGCGCAGCCGTCGAGGTACTTCTGCCAAGCCCAGTCGTATTTGAACGGGACCAGTTGGTTGAGGTCGGCGCGGCAGTTGATCATCATCTTTTCGTCAACGGCAACGCGGGCGCTGGCGCCTTCGAGTTCAGCCAGACCTTCGGCGACGTCGAGGCTGTCCAGAGCCGCCTTGGCGCGGATGATCGCGGCCGAGTCGGTGTTCGTGACTGCACGGGCGGCGAGGGCGGCGGCGCCACCAGCGCTGTCGAGGCGGTCCATGTTGGCTTCGTTGGCGTGACCGGCGTTGGTTGCTTTGGCGGCTACTTCGCCGTCTTCTTTATCGAATTCGTCCCAGCTCAGCATGATGTTCGTCTCCTGCGTGAGGGCCAGTCTGCTGGACTGGCCTGTGGATCTTTAGGTGTGTTGCTTGCGTTACGTTTGCTGCACGCAAAAAACATAAAATTGTAGGGCTCAGAGGCCCTTGATGTTGCTTTCAACACCCGCACTGCAAAACAACGCGGGCGCCACTCAGACTCGTGCGACGCCCGGATGAATTATTGGCAGGCTTCGCAATCCGGCTCATCGATAGCGCAGGCTTTAGGCACTGGCGCTGGACCGGCAGGGGCGGCGAGTACGGAGTCGTCGCCGTGGTTGCCGCTCGAGACTGCGTTGAGCTTGCTGGTGCTGATGGTCGACTTCTCGGTGCTGGTCGCGGCCAGGGCACGGAGGTAGTAAGTGGTTTTCAGGCCACGGTACCAAGCCATGCGGTAGGTCACGTCGAGCTTTTTACCCGATGCTCCGGCGATGTACAGGTTCAGCGATTGCGCCTGGTCGATCCATTTCTGGCGGCGGCTGGCGGCGTCGACGATCCACTTGGTGTCGACTTCGAACGCAGTGGCGTACAGGTCTTTGAGTTCCTGCGGGATGCGGTCGATTTGCTGTACGGAACCGTCGTAGTACTTCAGGTCGTTGATCATGACCGAGTCCCACAGACCGCGAGCCTTGAGGTCGCGAACCAGGTACGGGTTGATCACGGTGAACTCGCCGGAGAGGTTCGATTTCACGTACAGGTTTTGATACGTCGGTTCGATCGACTGCGACACGCCAGTGATGTTGGCGATGGTTGCGGTCGGTGCGATGGCCATGATGTTGGAGTTACGAATACCTTTCTGTACACGGGCACGGACAGGCGCCCAGTCCAGGGTTTCGTTCAGGTCAACGTCGATGTATTTCTGGCCACGTTGTTCGATCAGGATCTGTTGCGAATCCAGCGGCAGGATGCCTTTGGACCACAGCGAGCCCGGGAACGTCTGGTAAGCGCCACGCTCATCGGCCAGATCGCAGGAAGCCTGGATCGCGAAGTAGCTGACAGCTTCCATCGAACGGTCGGCGAACTCGACCGCAGCGTCGGAGGCGTACGGGATGTGCTGCAGGTACAGCGCGTCCTGGAAGCCCATGATGCCCAAGCCGACTGGGCGGTGCTTGAAGTTCGAGTTCTTCGCTTGCGGCACCGAGTAGTAGTTGATGTCGATCACGTTATCGAGCATGCGCACGGCGGTATTGACGGTGCGCTCAAGCTTGGCGGTGTCCAGCTTGCCGTTGACGATGTGGTTCGGCAGGTTGATCGAGCCCAGGTTGCAAACGGCGATTTCGTCCTTGTTGGTGTTCAAGGTGATTTCGGTGCACAGGTTCGAGCTGTGGACCACGCCGACGTGCTGCTGCGGGCTGCGCAGGTTGCACGGGTCTTTGAAGGTCAACCATGGGTGGCCGGTTTCGAACAGCATCGAGAGCATCTTGCGCCACAGATCTTTGGCCTGGATGGTCTTGAACAGTTTGATTTTGCCTGGGTACTGGGACAGGGCTTCGTAGTACTCGTAACGCTCTTCGAAGGCCTTGCCGGTCAGGTCGTGAAGGTCTGGCACTTCCGATGGCGAGAACAGGGTCCACTGGCCGTCATCGAAGACGCGCTTCATGAACAGGTCAGGGATCCAGTTGGCGGTGTTCATGTCGTGGGTACGACGACGATCATCACCGGTGTTCTTGCGCAGTTCGATGAACTCTTCGATGTCCATGTGCCAGGTTTCCAGGTAAGCACAGACCGCGCCTTTGCGCTTACCGCCCTGGTTGACTGCTACAGCGGTGTCGTTGACCACTTTGAGGAACGGCACGACGCCCTGGGATTTGCCGTTGGTGCCCTTGATGTAAGAGCCCAGCGCGCGAACCGGCGTCCAGTCGTTACCCAGACCGCCTGCGAATTTGGACAGCATGGCGTTGTCGTGAATGGCGTGGTAAATGCCCGACAGGTCATCCGGTACGGTGGTCAGGTAGCAACTGGACAGCTGTGGACGCAGGGTGCCGGCGTTGAACAGGGTTGGGGTCGACGACATGTAGTCGAAGGACGACAACAGGTTGTAGAACTCGATGGCGCGATCTTCTTTGTTCTTTTCTTCGATCGCCAGGCCCATGGCCACGCGCATGAAGAAGATCTGCGGCAGTTCGAAACGCACGCCATCCTTGTGGATGAAGTAACGGTCGTACAGGGTTTGCAGGCCCAGGTAGGTGAACTGCTGATCGCGTTCGTGGTTGATCGCCTTGCCCAGTTTTTCCAGGTCGAAGGTGGCCAGAATCGGGTTCAGCAATTCGTGCTGAATGCCTTTGGCGATGTAGGACGGCAGAGCCTTGGCGTACAGGTCGACCATTTCGTGGTGAGTGGCGCTGTCGGCCACTTCGAGGAAGCTCAAGCCTTCGGCACGCAAGGTGTCCATCAGCAGGCGAGCAGTCACGAACGAGTAGTTAGGCTCGCGCTCTACCAGGGTGCGCGCGGTCATCACCAGGGCGGTGTTGACGTCTTTCAGCGCTACGCCGTCGTAGAGGTTTTTCAGGGTTTCGCTCTGGATCAGGTTCGCATCGACTTCTTCCAGGCCTTCGCAGGCCTCGGTGACGATGGTGTTCAGGCGACCCATGTCCAGCGGCGCAAGGCTGCCGTCGGCGCGGGTGATGCGGATCGACGGGTGCGCTTGTACGGGGTCTTCGATAGAGCGAACAGCACGCTCTTTGGCGCGCGAATCACGGTAGATCACGTAGTCGCGGGCGACTTTTTGTTCGCCAGCACGCATCAGGGCCAGTTCGACCTGATCCTGGATTTCTTCGATGTGGATAGTACCGCCAGAAGGCATGCGACGTTTGAACGTGGCAGTGACCTGTTCGGTCAGGCGCGCAACGGTATCGTGGATACGCGACGAGGCGGCAGCGGTGCCGCCCTCAACTGCGAGAAATGCTTTGGTGATGGCGACGGTGATTTTGTCATCGGTGTAAGGAACGACAGTGCCGTTGCGCTTGATCACGCGCAGCTGACCAGGTGCCGTAGCGGACAGATCCTGATGGGATTCGCCAGCCTGCGGCGCAGTGGCCTGCGGGTTCTCGCGGGTTGTGTCGGTTTGCATGGGTGTCTCCACGTTCTCTATGTTTGTTTGGGCACTGAATACGTGCCCACCGTTCCGTCTTGAGGCAGTCAGCCGACAAACGTCAGCTAAAAGACTTCAAAACGGATAAGGAAGGCTTTTGCCGCCATTCCCTGGCTTTGAAGTCGATGGTTTCGGGTCAATGCCCGCTACCGGAAATCTTTTGGAGGATGCTCGCTATTTGTTGCAACACGTGTGCCGTTTTGCCCCGATGGTTGAGGCAGAGCAGCGACCATCCGCATCAGCGGTTGGTGTACTGAAAAATGCTTAAGTTCAACCAAACCGACACAAGAAAACTGCTTGAGTTTCTAGGTTGAAATGTGTTTGGTTTTTTGGCCTAAAACCCTACATGTAGGGTTTTTTTTGCGGCGAGATACAAGATAAAGCGTTTTGGGGATGGATTGCAACGTGGTCATTGTGGATAAAGCTGTGGGTATATTGTGTATGAAACAGGGAAGTCGGCTGTAGGCCGCGCCGCTGCTGGACTGCACCGCTTGTCACTGCTTTTTACTGTTTTCGCGGGTTTTTGCGGGCGCGAACCCTATCACAAAAAACACAGATAACAAGGGTATTCTGGCATGTCGTGTGCTTGGCGCGAGCGGTTGCTACAATCGCCTTCGATCTCGCCCTGACACCGGGTGTTTTGCGCGATGATTCGACAAAAGATGTCTCTATTAATAAGAACAATGGCAGCAGAGGTAACCCGTGGAGCAAGAAGCCTGGCAGGTGCTTATTGTCGAGGATGATCAGCGTCTGGCTGAACTGACTCGTGACTACCTTCAGAGTAATGGCCTGCGGGTAACCCTTGAAGGTGATGGTGCTTGCGCCGCTGAACGCATCATTGCCGAGCAGCCGGATCTGGTGATTCTCGACCTGATGCTGCCCGGTGAAGACGGCCTGAGCATTTGTCGCAAGGTGCGAGACCGCTATGACGGACCGATTCTGATGCTCACGGCGCGCACCGATGACACCGATCAAATTCAGGGGCTGGACATGGGCGCCGACGATTTTGTCTGCAAGCCGGTGCACCCTCGTGTGTTGTTGGCGCGCATTCATGCGTTGTTGCGGCGCAGCGAAGGGCCTGAACCCGAGGCGGCAACGAACCCGCGGCGGCTGGTGTTCGGCCCTCTGGTGGTCGACAACGCCCTGCGTGAAGCCTGGTTGCAAGGCAACAGCATCGAATTGACCAGTGCCGAGTTTGATTTGTTATGGCTGCTGGTGGCCAACGCAGGGCGGATTCTTTCCCGCGAAGAGATCTTCACGGCCTTGCGCGGCTTTGGTTATGACGGCCAGGACCGCTCCATTGATGTACGCATCTCACGGATTCGACCCAAGATCGGCGACGATCCGATTCATCCGCGCCTGATCAAGACCATTCGCAGCAAAGGGTATCTGTTCGTCCCGGAAGCGGCGCAAGACCCAACGTGTTACGTGCTGAACACCTGACGCCATGAACTCCATCTTCCTGCGTATCTACGGCGGCATGCTCGGTGTGTTGGTGCTGGTGGCGTTGCTCGGCGTGCTGGCCCTGCACCTGGTCAATCAGGTGCGCGGCGAGCAGTACCGCGAGCGCCTGGCCCACGGCACCTTCACCCTGATGGCCGACAACCTGCAACCGATGAACGCGATTGATCGTAATCGTTCGCTGGCGGTCTGGGAGCGTTTGCTGGGGATTCCGTTGACCCTGCAAACACTCAGCGAAGCCGGTCTCGACAGCGGTGACCATAGTCGCCTGCTGCGTGGGCAGGTGGTGGTCGAGCAAACTGGGCCCCATGCAGCCAAGGTGTACCGACTGGTCAGCGACGCGGAACCGTGGGTGTTGACCGGGGAGGTGCAGCAAATCAGTGAACAACTGGCGCGGGCGACGATTTATCTGTTGACCGACGAACTGGTGCGCTTCCCCATCGATGAACAGCCCAGTCGCCTGGCCGCCCTGAAGCGGGACAAGGGCTTTGGTTTCGACATCAGTCTGATCCGTCTGGAGCAGGCGGATGTCGACGAGGACCAGCGACGGCGGGTCGATGAAGGCGATACCGTGATGGCGCTGGGCAAGGGCGGAGACTCGATCCGTGTGTTCGCCGGCATGGTCGGCACGCCGTGGGTCCTGGAGATCGGTCCCCTTTACCAAATGAACCCTTACCCGCCTGAGCTGCTGGTGCTGATTGCGTTTCTGGGCCTGTGTTTTATCGGGGTGGTGGTTTACTTGTTGGTGCGTCGGCTTGAGCGCCGCCTTTTAGGCCTGGAATCGGCCGCCACCCGCATCGCCAAGGGCAGCCTGGAAACTCGCGTGCCAACGGCCGGGGCTGACTCGGTTGGGCGGCTGGCGGCAGCGTTCAATGGCATGGCTGAGCATTTGCAACGTTCACTGGCGATGCAGCGAGAGCTGGTACGTGCGGTCTCCCATGAACTGCGTACGCCGGTGGCGCGTTTGCGCTTTGGCCTGGAAATGATCGGCCAGGCCTCCACGCAAGAGGCTCGGGATAAATACAGGCTCGGCATGGATAGCGATATTCAGGACCTCGACAAGCTGGTGGACGAGATGTTGACGTACGCGCGATTGGAGCAGGGTTCGCCGACCCTTAGCTTTCAGCGCATCGATCTGGATGCGCTGGTCAATCAGGTGATCGCCGAGCTGGCACCGTTGCGCGCCAATGTCGCGGTCACGCGCGGGCAATGCCTGGCGGCGTCTGATAACGACGGGGCGTGGGTCGAGGCTGAGCCACGCTATTTGCATCGGGCCTTGCAGAATCTGGTGAGCAACGCCATGCGTCACGCCGAATCCAGGGTCAGCGTCAGTTATCAGGTCGGTCAGTTACGCTGTCGCATCGACATCGAGGACGACGGCCCCGGCGTCCCGGAAAGCGCTTGGGAGCGGATATTCACGCCCTTCATGCGTCTGGATGACAGTCGCACCCGGGCGTCGGGCGGGCATGGCCTGGGCTTGTCGATCGTTCGTCGAATCATTTACTGGCACAACGGTAGGGCGTTGATCAGTAAAAGCAAAAATCTAGGCGGTGCTTGCTTCAGTCTGGCGTGGCCGCGCCAGCAGGAAAAGCCCTGAGTCACAGGGCCGCGACGCTGACCAGACTCAGCAATTTGCCATTGTCCACGCGAAATTGCGCGTCCAGCTCTGTGCCGTTGCGCCACTCGCTGGACAGGTCGATCTGCAAACGCAGGCGGGCACTGCCACTGTCTGACCACTCCAGCAATTGCGCGTCTTTGAAGTAGAAACGCTTTTGCACGAGGGGGTAGATCGCCTTGAACAGGCTCTCTTTCGCAGAGAAAGTCAGGGTAACCAGCAGTGCAATCTGCGCATCCGGGCCTGCGGCCATGCGTTGCAATTCGTCGTCAGTCAGAATCTCCCCGGCCAGGCGCTGGGCGCGCTTGTGGTCGAGCAGGGGTTCCATGTCCAGGCCCAGGCCGCGCCATTGCTGCTGGTGGCCGACAATGGCCGCCGCCCAGCCGTGGCTGTGGGTAATCGAGCCCCGGACATCTGCTGGCCAGACCGGCGCGCGGTCCTCGCCGATGCTGGGTACATAGTGCCGGCCGTCCAACTGCTGCAAGGCTTCCCGAGCGCAAAGACGTCCCGCCAGAAACTCGGCCTGACGCTTGGCGACGGAGCGCTGAATACTGTGGGGCGACTCGATCAGGCAACGCTGAAAATCGCCATCAGCCAGATGGTGCGGATGGAACACGCCAGTGACCAGGATCACGCCGGGCAGGGCTTGGGGCAGCGGCCAATGAGTGTCGAGTACGGGGCAGCAGGCGGGGAGTACTGGGGGTTGAGTCATGCCTTGCATTTTGCCGTGTCGGAGGCGGGCTGGGTAGGGGCACAGATTAATTGAACTGCGCCCCAGAAGTTGGACACCCATCCGATCTCTGGTGTGTGTCGCTGGGGCTGCGTCGGGCATAGATTAATTGTAGGAGCGGACTTGTCCGCGAAGGCGGTGTGCCAGATACACCGCGTTAAGTTATTCGCAGGCAAGTCACCCACATTAGATTGAGGCTGACAGGATCAAGTACTCAACCAAACACTTTCTTCAAGAATGCTTTCATGTCTGCCCACGAGCTCTCGTCGGCGGCTTTGTTGTAGCCGATGTCGGGGGCATGGTCGCCGTGGCTCAGGTGGTCGGCGTCGGGGTTGGTGAAGCCGTGTTTGGCGCCATCGATGCCGACGAATTTATAGTGGGCACCGGCTTTGTCCATTTCCGCTTTGAAGGCGATGACGCTGTCCGGGGTGACCATGCTATCGCTGTTGCCATGCTCAATCAGGAGTGGCGCCTTGACGCTGCCGGGGGTGGCCGGTGATTGGGTCGACAGCGCGCCGTGGAAAGACACCACGCCGGCCAGCGGTTCGCCACGCCGGGCCGCATTGAGAACCACCGCGCCGCCGAAGCAGTAACCAATAGCGGCGATCTTGGCCGGATTGGTTTGCGCTTGTTTTTTCAGCTGTTCAAGCCCTGCATCGAAACGCTTGGCCGAGGCTGCGCTGTCTTTGGTCGCCTCCTGCATGAACGCCATGGCGTCCGTTGGGTGCTCGGTGTGCTTGCCTTCGCCGTACATGTCGATGGCCATGGCGCTGTAACCCAGTGCCGCAAGGTCGCGGGCGCGGCGTTTGGCGTATTCGTTCAGGCCCCACCACTCATGCACCACCAGGACCCCGGGGCGCTGACCCTTGATTGCGTCGTCGTAGGCGTAATAGCCGATCAGTTTGGTGCCGTCAGCACTTTGATAGTCGATGGTTTCAGTCTTGATCGCGGCCTGAGCCAGCCCGGCCAGGCTCATCATGATTAACGCAGTCCAGAAACGCATGGTGGGTTTCTCCTGTGATCGATAGGGAAAGTAGATTACGTCAAAAGAGCCTAGACGATTGTTCGGCCTTAGAGGTGGTGGGTCCGTTCAGCTTAAGTTCAGGCCGCGTTCAGTGGGGGTTCAGGGCCCGGTGATTAGTCTTGTGGCGTACCCCAACAGCGCCCGGCGCAAGAGGACATTCCCATGCTCACCTTAAATAAGCTCTTTTTTGCGTTGGCTTTTCTCGGCGGCAGCGCTACCGCACAGACCACTGACGGTACCAGCAAGCTCGTCCAGGGCAAGACCGGCGGGAGCGTCGATGCATACGGCGCCTATCTGGGAGCCGTCGCGGGTCACTATTACTCGAGTTATCCCAACGTCTCCGGTACGCATAACGGTATTCAGCTGAGCCAAGCCATCTTGCTCGGCAGCTTTGACCCTGGCCTGCCCTCCAACTACATCTTTTAACCGTTAACAGACTGGCGCTGGACATTTTTCGCCCAGCCCGCACACTTAACAGCGCGAGGCGCTGTTCAACCGGTCATGTTGTATTTGCCTTAATCTTGAGAGGAATGATTTTGCCTGGGAGAGCCTCATGAAACTGCTGGTGGTTGAAGATGAGGCATTATTGCGCCATCACTTACAAACCCGATTGGCCGAGAGCGGCCATGTGGTCGAGGCCGTGGCCAATGCCGAGGAAGCACTGTACCAGGCGGGACAGTTCAACCATGACCTGGCGGTGATTGACCTGGGTTTGCCGGGCATGGGTGGGTTGGACTTGATTCGCCAACTGCGCTCCCATGGCAAGGCATTTCCGATTCTGATCCTCACGGCCCGTGGCAACTGGCAAGACAAAGTCGAAGGGCTGGCCGCCGGGGCGGACGACTATCTGGTCAAGCCGTTTCAGTTCGAAGAACTGGAGGCGCGGCTCAATGCCCTGTTGCGCCGTTCCAGCGGTTTTATCCAGTCGATCATCACCGCCGGGCCCCTGCTGCTGGACCTGAACCGCAAGCAGGCCTCCCTCGAAGAACAGCCGCTGGCGTTGACGGCCTATGAGTACCGGATTCTTGAATACCTGATGCGTCACCATCAGCAGGTGGTGGCCAAGGAGCGCTTGATGGAGCAGCTCTACCCCGACGATGATGAGCGTGATCCGAACGTGATCGAGGTGTTGGTCGGACGCTTGCGCCGCAAGCTGGAAGGCTCGTTGGGTTTCAAGCCTATCGAAACGGTGCGCGGCCTGGGGTATCTGTTCACTGAGCGCTGCCGATGATCCGTTCGCTGCGGCTGCGGTTGATGATGGCTGCCGCGCTGTTGGCGGTGATCTTCATGCTGGCGCTGTTGCCCGCGTTACAGGGCGCCTACAGCCTGGCCCTGCAGGACTCCATTGAGCAGCGCCTGGCCTCGGACGTGACCACGATGATTTCCGCGGCCCGGGTCGAGGACAATCGTTTGTTGATGCCCCTGCTGTTGCCGGGCGAGCAATTCAATCTGTCAGACAGCCGCCTGTTCGGTTATATCTACAACCGTAATGGTGAGTTGGTATGGCGTTCGCGTGCCACCGAACTGGCAGGTATCGATTACCGCCCGCGTTATGACGGGACGGGGAATCAGTTCGGTAAAATCAAGAACGCCAAGGGCGACGAGTTTTTCGTCTATGACGTCGAAATCAAACTGCTCGGTGGCAGAAGCGCAGCGTTCAGCATCGTCGCTTTGCAGCCGGTGCACGAGTATCAGGTGATCATCTCCGCGCTACGCGAGAAACTCTATCTGGGCTTCGGTGCCGCCCTGGTGGTTTTGCTCGCATTGCTCTGGATGGGCCTGACCTGGGGCCTTAAAGCGTTGAGGGGATTGAGTCAGGAGCTGGATCAGGTCGAAACCGGCGAGCGGGAAAGCCTGAGTGAGGAGCACCCCCTGGAGTTATTGCGCCTGACCGGCTCACTGAACCGCCTGCTACTCAGCGAACGCGAGCAGCGCATCCGTTACCGCGACTCGCTGGGCGACTTGGCCCACAGCTTGAAAACGCCGCTGGCGGTGCTGCAAGGCGTCAGCGAAACCATGGCCAAGCGTCCGCAAGACCTGGAGCAGGCACGCCTCCTGCAATCGCAGATCGAACGCATGAGTCAACAGATCAGTTACCAGTTGCAGCGCGCCAGCCTGCGCAAAAGTGGCCTGGTGCGGCACCATGTGGTGTTGCGGCCGGTGGTCGAAAGCCTGTGCAATACCCTGGACAAGGTCTATCGCGACAAGCAGGTCAACGTCTGCCTTGATCTGCCCGACGGATGCCAAGTGGCGATGGAGCAGGGCGCTTTGCTTGAAATGCTCGGTAATCTGCTGGAAAACGCCTATCGCCTCTGTTTGGGCCGAATACGCATCAGCCTGCGCGCATCGCTGTCCGGTGACGAGTTGTGCGTCGAAGACGATGGCCCCGGCGTGCCAGAGAGTCAGAGGGCGCGGATTCTAGAGCGTGGTGAGCGGCTGGATCGGCAGAATCCGGGGCAGGGCATTGGCCTGGCTGTGGTCAAAGACATCATTGAAAGCTACAACGCTCGCCTGACCCTGGAGGACTCTCCTTTGGGTGGCGCCGCATTCCGGATTCATTTTCCGGCCAGATGAAGCGTCCTGCCGCATTCGCGAATGGCTTCACGCCTCCATCATGCGAACCGTCAGACCTCCTGAGCCCGGTAAGCCCCGGGTGTCAGTCCGGTCCACTTCTTGAACGCGCGATGAAAGGCCGACGGCTCGGAAAAACCGAGCTGTTCGGCAATCTGCTGCAATGACAGGTCGGCGCGGCTCAAGTGATAAATCGCCATGTCGCGGCGCAGTTGATCCTTCAACCCCTGAAAACTCGTGCCTTCTTCACGCAGATGCCGGCGCAGGGTCTGTGGGCTGATGTGCATCTGCTCGGCGACGCCGTCTAGATCGGGCCAGCGGTTGCAGTCACGAC
The DNA here is from genome assembly GCF_052976945.1 of Pseudomonas sp. GG8. Taxonomy (NCBI): domain Bacteria; kingdom Pseudomonadati; phylum Pseudomonadota; class Gammaproteobacteria; order Pseudomonadales; family Pseudomonadaceae; genus Pseudomonas; species Pseudomonas sp. GG8. The sequence goes on along the minus strand of NZ_JBRIIP010000001.1, from coordinate 4,092,445 downwards.
TGAGCAAGCGTCGCAGCTGATTGCTCAGGCTGTCGCCATCGTCGGGACGGGCCAGCAGATCGGCGGGCGAGCGTTCGAGAAAATGCTTGAGCGTGCGTTCGTCCTGCAGCAGCGGCATGCTCAGGTAGCGTGCGTGAAACAGCAGACTGCTGGTCTCGGCGTTGAACAGGATCGGGCACGGGAACAGCAGGTCATATTCGCCGCTGTGCTCCGGCCTGTCATAACTGAATGTCGCGTGCTCCAGGCGGATGCGCTGGCCGATCAGCCAACTGCCGAGCCGGTGCCAGATCACCAGCAGGCACTCGCTGAGAAAATGGTCCGGGTCGCGCAGTGCCGAGTCGTCCAGGCTCAGCCGCGCCCAATCCCCTTCTCGACGCAAGCTCAGGCGCGGCGCGTCGGGGAACAAGCCATAAAACAACAGACCGCGTGCGAGTGCCTTCTCCAGGCTGCGACAGTGAATCAGCGCATGGCACATCATGGCGAATGTGCCGCGCTTGCTCGGGCCATGGCCGAAGCCCATGTATTCATCGTCCATTTGCTGCCAGACCAATTGAATCAGGCGAGCAAACTGTTCCGGAGCGATGCGGGCACGAGGCTCGCTCAACAGCTCAGACTGGATCCCCGATTGTTGCAGCAAGCTCGAACAATCGATGCCACGTCGTTGCATGCCACCGAGAGCAGCGCGGGCGAAGTGACTGGCGATCGTACGTTGGCGCATAAGGTGCTCATCCTGGGAACGGCCGATGGTAGTCATCGCACGGGCAACGGACAAGGCGGATACCCGCCAATGCAGGGGGTATTTTTGCGGTATATGGCGGAAATCCGCCATGTTTTCAGCCGTTACCAATGTGTAAGGTGCGTCATAGCTTACGGGGTAGTTGATCTAGAGCGGTTTTGTCGAAAGTGGCACGCGCCCTGCAATAATACCGGTAGAGATTTGCGAAGGGGCTGCCCGCGCAACTCGCCAAAACAAATCCCTCCAGTGCAGGAGGGTTAGCGCTTTATGGCGTCGCACGCATCAGATGGATGATGACCGGCGATGCTCTTGAGGAACTTGCAATGACGACTCGTCAGCCGCTGTATAAATCCCTGTATCTCCAGGTCATCGTAGCCATTGTCATTGGCATTCTGATCGGCCACTTCTACCCTCAAGCCGGTGTGTCGCTCAAGCCGTTGGGTGACGGGTTCATCAAACTGATCAAAATGATCATCGCTCCGATCATTTTCTGCACGGTCGTCAGCGGTATCGCTGGCATGCAGAGCATGAAGTCAGTCGGTAAAACCGGCGGTTATGCGCTGTTGTACTTCGAAGTCGTTTCTACCATCGCGCTGCTGATCGGTCTGGTCGTGGTTAACCTCGTTCAGCCGGGTGCTGGCATGCACATCGACGTGGCGACGCTGGATGCTTCCAAGGTCGCGGCCTACGTTGCTGCAGGCGCTGACCAGAGCATCGTCGGCTTCCTGCTCAACGTTATCCCAAGCACTATCGTTGGCGCTTTTGCGACGGGCGATATCCTGCAAGTACTGATGTTCTCGGTGATCTTCGGTTTTGCCTTGCATCGCCTGGGTGCCTACGGCAAACCGCTGCTCGACTTCATCGATCGTTTCGCCCACGTGATGTTCAACATCATCAATATGATCATGAAGCTGGCTCCGCTGGGTGCTTTTGGCGCGATGGCTTTCACCATCGGCGCTTACGGTGTCGGTTCGCTGGTGCAACTCGGTCAATTGATGCTGTGCTTCTACATCACCTGCGCACTCTTCGTACTGATTGTGCTGGGTGGTATCGCTCGCGCTCACGGCTTCAGCATACTCAAGTTGATCCGCTACATCCGTGAAGAGTTGCTGATCGTGCTGGGCACGTCTTCTTCGGAGTCCGCTCTGCCGCGCATGCTGATCAAGATGGAACGCCTGGGCGCGCAGAAGTCGGTTGTCGGTCTGGTTATTCCGACGGGTTACTCCTTCAACCTGGACGGTACTGCGATCTACCTGACCATGGCTGCCGTGTTCATCGCCCAGGCGACCGACTCCCACATGGACATCACTCACCAGATCACCTTGTTGGTGGTGTTGTTGCTGTCCTCCAAGGGCGCAGCCGGCGTTACCGGCAGTGGCTTCATCGTGTTGGCCGCCACCCTGTCCGCCGTTGGCCACTTGCCAGTTGCCGGTCTGGCGCTGATCCTGGGTATCGACCGCTTCATGTCCGAAGCCCGCGCACTGACCAACTTGGTCGGTAACGCTGTTGCGACTTTGGTTGTGGCCAAGTGGGTTAACGAGCTGGACGAAGACAAGCTGCAAATCGAACTGGCTTCCGGTGGTCGCGGGATCTCCAACACAGGCCCAGAAGATGATCTGGGCGTGAATGAAGGCCCGATTCCAGCGACGGTATCCAGCACCGCGCCTAAAACTGCATAACGCGGCGCAGGTATAAAAAACCCCATCTTCGGATGGGTTTTTTTATACCTGCCGATTGATCGAATCAGTCAGCGACGATGAGTGGCGCGGCCATTGAAGGGTGGCTCGTGGTTGCTTACTCTGAAGGCCTCAGGTGTAAGGTCTGGTTACAGAACTGCTAAGGGAGTAAGCATGCAAGGGCCATTGTCATCGCTCAAGATTCTCGATTTTTCCACCTTGTTGCCGGGACCGTTCGCTTCGTTGCTGCTCGCCGACATGGGGGCTGACGTATTGCGCATCGAATCGCCGACGCGCATGGACCTTCTGAAACTGTTGCCGCCTCACGATCACGGGACGTCAGCCAGCCACGCCTACCTCAATCGCAACAAGCGCAGCTTCGCCCTCGACTTGAAGCAACCGCAGGCGCTCGAGGTGATCCGCCAGTTGGTGGCTGAATACGACATCGTGCTCGAACAGTTTCGACCGGGTGTCATGGCACGCCTGGGGCTGGGCTACGAGGCGTTGAAGGCGATCAACCCGAAACTGATTTATGTGTCGATCACCGGCTATGGCCAGACAGGCCCTTATCGGGATCGCGCCGGGCATGACATCAACTACCTTGCACTGTCGGGCATCGCCAGCTACACCGGGCGCCTGGACAGTGGTCCGGTGCCGTTGGGCATTCAGGCGGCGGATGTGGCGGGAGGGTCGCTGCATGGAGTGGTGGGTCTGCTGGCCGCCGTGGTCGCACGCCAGCAAACCGGGCTCGGGCAATATGTGGATGTCAGCATGACTGACTGTGTGTTCAGTCTGAATGCCATGGCCGGGGCGGGTTATCTGGCGTGCGGTGTGGAGCCGGCCCGGGAAAGCCAGATGCTCAATGGCGGCAGTTTTTATGATTATTACTGCTGTCGAGATGGCCGCTGGTTCTCCGTGGGCAGCCTGGAACCAGCGTTCATGCAACCCTTGTGCGTCGCGCTGGGTCGCCCGGAGTTGGCCGCGCTCGGCCTGTCGTCGAGCCCCGAGGTGCAGGCCTCATTGAAGGACGAGCTGAAAATTGAATTCGAGAAACGCTCTTTTGAAGAGCTGCGCGCGTGCTTTGCCGGTCTGGATGCGTGTGTCGAACCGGTGCTGAGCGTTGCCGAGGCAATCGAGCATCCACAATTACAGGCGCGTGAGCTGGTCTGCCAAGTGCCCCGTGAAGACGGCAGCTTGCAGGCGCAGATGGCCTGCCCGCTGAAGTTCTCCGACGGCCTGCCCGAGCCCCGGCATATCGGTGCGACGTTGGGTGCGCACAGTGAGGAAGTGCTGGCGGGGTTGGGTTACAGCGCTGAGCGGATCGCTGAATTGCGGGCGGCGGGGGTTATTGCCTGACCGCTTTCGCGAGTGAACTCACCCACACCGCCTGCACACAGGCGCAGTTCAAAGCCCGTGCCGGGCTTGTTCGCAGACAAGTCAGCGCCTAAAAATAATGTTCTATTTCAAATGGTTATGGGTTTTTTGATAGGCGAGAATGGCTGTGCGCGGAGTACCTGGCTCTCTCATCACTCGACCCGCACTTCTCCACTGAACACCAAGGTCTCCCGGCAGCGACGGCACAAATAGCGTCGGCCTTTCCCGACCAGCAGGTGGCGCTGGGCGGAGAACGGGAAATCGCTGTTTGCGCAGGGGCAGCGGTAGATGTAGCGGGTCATGCGGCGACGTTTGATCGCGTAAGTGTGGCAGCGATTGGGCGGGAGTTCGTATACCCCGCGCATGATCAATTGCCATTCTTCGCCGTGGGGCTGAATACGCTCGCCAAACAATTGATGGGCGATCAAGTGCGCGACTTCGTGGGCGACCGTCTGCTTGAGAAAATCTTCACTGTTTTCCCGGTACAGCTGCGGGTTGAAGCGCAACAGATTCTCGTGCAGATGGGCAACACCCGCTTTTTGACCGCGCAGCTTGAGGCTGACCACCGGCCGTTTGAAGGGGCGTTTGAAAAAGGCTTCGGCTTGCTGATAACAGACTTCGACGCGGGTATTGAGCTGCTCGGGCATTCTTAAAGGCTCTCCAGAGGTGGCCAGTATGCCGTAAAGCCCTGGCCTGCCGAAAACTGAAGGCGCCCAATGGTCATGGTTAAACGCATGAGCCGCCTCAAAGGCGGCTCATGGTCAACGGTTAACCGTCAGTCAGTCAGTTAGTGTATTCAGGCCCTACACCGACGCCCCACAGGACGACGGTGAACGCCATGATGGCGACCAGCACCACCAGGCCCACGGCCAATACGGAGCTTGAGAACATGAAGCCCTCATCGGAAGGGATGTTCATGAACGTCGGCAAGCCGACGTATAGCAGATAAACCGTGTAACAAACGGCCGCGAGGCCGACGATCATTCCCAGCCACATATGCGGATACAGGGCCGCCAGCCCGCCAATGAACAGCGGTGTTGCGGTGTAGGTGGCGAAGGCGACACAGCGCGCCAGGCTCGGACTGGCGTCGTACGTGCGCGCCATCCAGTGGATGAATGCTCCCATGACGGCCACGCCAGCCAGCATGGCAATGTAGGACATGATGGTCATCCACAGCGCGCTTACGGGGGTCAGCATGACCGCCGCTCGACTGCCAATCACCCAGCCCACCTGAGTGGTGCCGATATAAGCCGAAACTGCGGGAATCGCCGCAAGAATCAGGGTATGCGTGAGGTACATGTGGCCGATGCTTTCTTCTTTTTCGCCACGTATTTGCTGCCATTCTTGATCAGGATGGGTGAACAGTCCGATAACGTGATGGATCATGCCGGTCACTCCTTTTTGTTTTACCGTCGCCCCCCAGCGGAGCGCCTGTCGGGCCTAAGTGCCACGGCAGGTGTAAGGCCACAGCCTCGATACAGGAATGGGTGCGACCCTATGACGCAGTATAGGAAGGGAAGACGCAGCCCTTTAGAGTAAATTGTGCTCGAGAGACTGCTGTTAATCGCAATGCGCTATTTGAGTGCCAACAATAAATCGGCATGCGCCTATGATCCTTGTCGCGTAAAATGCCGGCCTTTTACCGAGTCATCGTTAGCGGATATCTGCGCCATGGGCACCCTTTCAGTCAATCAGAACAAACTGCAGAAACGTCTGCGTCGGCTCGCGGGCGAAGCAGTGGCCGACTTCAACATGATTGAGGAAGGCGACAAGATCATGGTGTGTCTGTCGGGCGGTAAAGACAGCTATACCCTGCTTGATGTGCTGCTGCATTTTCAGAAAGTGGCGCCGATCAAATTCGATATCGTCGTTGTCAACATGGACCAGAAACAGCCAGGCTTCCCCGAGCATGTGCTGCCTGCGTACCTCGAGGCGTTGGGTGTGGAGTACCACATCGTCGAAAAAGACACCTATTCGCTGGTCAAAAAGCTTATCCCCGAAGGCAAGACCACGTGCTCGCTGTGTTCGCGCCTGCGCCGTGGCACGCTGTACACCTTTGCCGATGAAATCGGCGCGACCAAGATGGCGCTGGGGCATCACCGCAACGACATCATCGAGACCTTTTTTCTCAACCTGTTCTTCACGGGCACGCTCAAGGCCATGCCGCCCAAACTGCGGGCTGACGATGGTCGTAATGTGGTGATTCGTCCGCTGGCGTACTGCAACGAGCGTGATATTCAGGCTTTTTCCGATCTGAAAGCGTTTCCGATCATTCCGTGCAACCTCTGCGGTTCTCAGCAAAACCTGCAGCGTCAGGTGGTCAAGGACATGCTGTCGGAGTGGGAACGCACGACCCCAGGCCGTACCGAAAGCATCTTCAGTGCGTTGCAGAACGTGCAGCCGTCGCAACTGGCGGACCGTACTCTGTTCGACTTCGCCAACCTGCGGATCGATGAAACCGCAGCCTCGCGCTTCGTCAATGTCGTGAACCTCTGATCGATCTCGACACTCTGTTCTATTTGCTGCCTGACACCTAGCCTCGGCGAGATGTCAGACCTCTATCAATTGTCAGTAGGAAAGGGCATGCGCGATTACAAATGGCTTCATGAATATTGCCTGAACCGCTTTGGCTCGGCCTCGGCGCTTGAAGCACATCTGCCCGTGCCCAATTCCCCGGCGCAACTTCGCGCAATCAGCAATGACCGTTACCTGTCGGCCCTCGCCCGACGGGTGTTTCGCGCCGGCCTCAAGCACAGCCTGGTAGACGCCAAATGGCCGATGTTCGAAGAAGTGTTCTTTCGCTTCGATCCCGAGAAGGTCGTGCTGATGGGCGCCGAGCACCTGGAGCGCCTGATGCAGGACGCACGAATCATTCGCCATTTGGGCAAACTGAAAAGTGTGCCACGCAATGCGCAGATGATTCTGGACATCAGTAAGGAGAAGGGCAGCTTTGGTAATTTCATCGCCGATTGGCCAGTGACCGATATCGTCGGCCTGTGGAAGTACCTGGCCAAACACGGGCATCAATTGGGCGGGATGTCAGCGCCGAGTTTTCTGCGCATGGTCGGCAAGGACACGTTCATCCCGACCTACGACGTGGTCGCCGGGCTCAACGCACAGGGCATCATCGACAAAGTGCCCACCAGCCTCAAGGACCTCGCCACCGTGCAAGGTGCGTTCAACCAGTGGCACGCAGAGAGTGGGCGGCCGATGTGTCAGCTGTCGTTGATGCTGGCGGATACGGTCAACCACTGACATCGCATCAAGCCATTCGCGATGACGGTCTGTCAGACGGCGCCTTCCCCCGCCAGCTTGCGGTTGTACTGAAAACGCCAGCGCACATACAGCAACGCGCTGACGAACACTGCCAGACTCGAAAGCATCTCCAGTGCACCGAACAGGCTGCGGTTCGGGTCGTAAACGGCCAGTGCGCCTTTGATGAAGTACAGGTTGATCACAAAGCAGGTCCACGAATGGCCGCGGGCGCTGCCGCTGATCATGCCAGGAGCGAGCAGGATCAATGGCACCAGTTCGATGAGCAGGATCACCCAGGGGCGCGCGCCATGCAGGTCGGCGAAGATCAGGTAGTACGCAGCCAGCAGCAAGATCAGGCCGAAAAAACAGATCAGGCTGGCGATCCGGCTCAGGCGCACTCGCGGCTCCAGCCATTCCAGCGCGGGCAGGACTTTAGGCTTTTTAGCCACGAGGCGTCTCCAACAATAAAGCGGTTTTAGCCAGGCGCTGACCGAGCGCGCGACACAGGGTGATTTCGTGTTGATCCAGCGCGCGTTTACCATCGGCACCGGCATGGTGGCTGGCGCCATAAGGCGTGCCACCGCCGCTGGTTTCCAGCAACGCGGCTTCACTGTAGGGCAGTCCTGCGACCAGCATGCCGTGGTGCAGCAACGGCAATAGCATCGACATCAGCGTGGTTTCCTGGCCGCCATGCAGGCTGGCCGTGGACGTGAACACGCTGGCGGGCTTGCCCACCAAGGCGCCGGTCAGCCACAGGGTGCTGGTGCCGTCGAGGAAGTATTTCAGCGGCGCGGCCATGTTACCGAAGCGCGTCGGGCTGCCCAGAGCCAGGCCGGAGCAGTTTTTCAGGTCGTCGAGGCTGGCATATAAGCAGCCTTGCTCGGGGATGCTTGGCGCGACCGCTTCGATTTCGGACGAGATCGCGGGCACGGTGCGCAGTCGCGCTTCCATGCCACCCAACTCGATACCCCGGGCAATCTGCCGAGCCATCTCGCTGGTCGAGCCGTTGCGGCTGTAGAACAAGACCAGGATGTACGGGGCACTCATGCCAGGATCTCCAGCACGCGTTCTGGTGGGCGGCCAATGACGGCTTTGTCGCCAGCCACTAGAATCGGCCGCTCGATCAATTTCGGGTGGGCGGCCATGGCGGCAATCAGTTGCTCGTCGCTCAGGTGGGTGTCCGCCAGGCTCAGGGCTTTGTATTCATCTTCACCGGTCCGCAGCAGTTCCCGGGCGCCGATGCCCAGTTTTCCCAGCAGGTCGCGCAATTGCGCGGTGTCTGGCGGGGTGTCCAGGTAGCGGATGATGGTCGGCGTCAGGCCGCGGGCCTCAAGCAGTTCCAGCGCGCCGCGAGATTTCGAGCAGCGCGGGTTGTGATAAAGCGTCAGATCGGTCATTTGCGGGTCGCATCTTGCGTAAGGTGGCGGCTATTCTACCTGTGTGAGGACTGCTCCTGAACCTTGGGCGGTGATTGGTCGCAGTTAAAGTGAATCTCTGGATAAGGAAGGGCACATGACAAGGCGATTGGCAGCGATAGCAGCGCTCATCGGCAGTTTGCTGCTCAGTGGTTGTGGCGCAGACCTGGGGCCTGATCAAAACGGGCAGAAGGTTGCCAGCGAGCGTGTCGACAAGCATTGGCTGGTGATCAATTACTGGGCTGAGTGGTGTGGGCCATGCCGGACGGAGATCCCGGAACTCAACGCGTTGGCCGATCAGCTCAAAGACAGGCAGGTGAGTGTGTTCGGGGTCAACTTCGACGGCCTGCAAGGCGAAGACCTGAAGTCCGCCACTGCCGCGCTGGGTATCACCTTCACTGTCCTGGCTCTGGACCCGGCCGAACGTTACGACCTGCCCCACAGCGAAGCGCTGCCGGTGACGTATATCATTGATGACAAGGGCAAGGTGCGGGAGCAATTGCTTGGTGAGCAGACCGCAGCCGGTGTGAGTCAGCGGTTGGCGGTATTGCGGGGCGAGGGGTAACGCAGGTCAGTCACCGCGAGCCGTTCGCGAATGAGTTCACTCCCACAAGGCTGGAGACCTCTGCGAGAGTGAATTCATTCGAGAAGGCGGTACAGCCGCTATTAAATCAGCTGTCTTCCAGCCAAAACCGTAGCGGTTTTCCTTCGGCAGGCCAGAGGCGCAGTTGGTCGATCGGCGAGATGTCCCAGCGCTGCACTTTGGTCAGTGCGTCGAGGAAGCGTTGTTCTTGCTCCATCAGGGCGGGCGCGCACATCTTGCGGGTGCTGCCGACCATGCCGAAGCTGATCGTGTCGTCCTCCACCGTATACGGCGCGAACCAATGGTTGCAGCCTGCAGTGCCGTAGGCACGACCGTCCTCACCAAGGGTCATGGTCAGGTGGCTGCGGTCGATCAGCGGATTTTCACCGATCCATTCCAGCATGTAGCCCCGATCGCGTGTCAATTCTACCGGCTTGGCGGCGCAGCCCATCAGGGTGCTGCCGAGCAGGCCAAACAGGACGGCGCGAATCATGCGGCTTTCTCCTGGCATTTCGGGCAAAAGTGCTTGTCACCTTCGGTTTTCCAGCCCAGCTCGGCAATGCGAGCGGCGGCAGCCGGCTTTTGTGCTTTGATGCCGAGCTTGGCATCGACCGCGAACTCGACGTTCAGCTCGGTCGCGCAACCGTTGCAACTGGCCTTCCACTGATGAATCGCCAGTTCAGCGAAGACCGGACCCTGCGCCACCGCGACCCATTGGCCGCGAGGGTTGATCAGGTGCCGGACTTTTTCCACGGTCAGGCGCATGGACAAGTCCTTGCTCCCTTTGAGCGTGACCAAAAGCACGTCATCCGCGTGGATCGAGCCGCCGTTGCCGGTGACTTGATAACGACCGGGGGCCAGCGCGCGGCATTCGATCAGCGTGTGTTGTGGGTTAAACAGGGTGTAGCGGAAATCGTGTTCGACCATGGGTCCTCCAAATCTGCGCGCATCCTATCATGCAGCCTGTTATTAACCCTCGACCAGATTCTGCGGCGAACCCTCGGCCCAGGCGGCAATATTGTCCAGAGTGGTCTGCGCAATGGCTCCCAGCGCTTCTCGGGTCAGAAAAGCCTGATGAGCGGTAACGATCACGTTGGGAAACGTCAGCAGGCGAGCCAGCACATCGTCCTGCAGTGGCAGGTCGGAACGGTCTTTGAAGAACAATTGCGCTTCTTCTTCATACACATCCAGCCCCAGATAACCCAATTGCCCGCTTTTTAGCGCTTCGATCAGCGCCGGTGTGTCGACCAGCGCGCCGCGACCGGTGTTGATCAGCATCGCACCGGGCTGCATCTGCGCCAGGGACGTGCTGTTGATCAGGTGTTTGCTGTGCGCGGTCAGCGGGCAGTGCAGGCTGATGATCTGCGCCTGCGCCAGCAAGTCCGGCAAACTCAGGTAGCGCGCGCCCAAGGCTTCGACCTGCGGATTAGGGTAGGGGTCATGAGCCAACAGCGTGCAGCCGAACCCGGACATGATCCGGGCGAAGGTCGCGCCGATCTGCCCGGTGCCGACGACGCCCACGGTTTTACCCACCAGATCGAAGCCGGTCAGCCCATGCAGGGTGAAGTCACCGTCGCGGGTGCGGTTGTACGCACGGTGCAGATGACGGTTAAGGGCCAGAATCAAGGCCACGGCATGTTCGGCCACGGCGTGCGGAGAGTAGGCCGGCACGCGCACGACCTTGAGCCCGAGGGCGTGCGCCGTTGCCAGGTTTACATGGTTATAACCCGCCGAGCGCAAGGCGATCAGGCGCGTACCGCCTGCGGCCAGTTGTTCGAGTACGGGCGCGCTGAGGTCGTCATTGATGAAGGCACAGACCACTGGGTAGTGGTTGGCCAGGGCAACCGTGTCCAGATTCAGGCGTGCCGGTTGGAAATGCAGATCCACACCCGCCGGTAAGCGGGCCGCGAGAAAGCTTTCGCGGTCATAGTTCTGACTGCTGAATAAAAGGATGCGCATAAAATCTCCTTGTGGCGATGCTCCCTTGCAGGAGCCCGCTTGCCCGCTATAACGTCAGAAGGACGTTCATGCAAACGGATCACCCTTCAAGCGGTCACTCGTGCTTCGACGGCCAGCCGTGTGATAGCCATGTCCAGTTCGTCGAGGGCGGCGTTGGCCTCGGGTGCATCCTGCTTGAGTAAGGTTTCACTGCGTTGACAGGCTGCGCGCAGTTGCGGCACCCCGCAATAACGGGTTGCGCCATGCAGGCGATGGACCCTTTCGATCAGTGCCAGTTTGTCGTGGGCATCGCGGGCATCGCGGATGGCGTCACGGTCGGTGTCCAGAGAGGCCAGAAGCATCGCTAGCATGTCCGCTGCCAGGTCAGGCTTGCCCGCTGCCAGGCGCAAGCCTTCTTCAGGGTCGAGCACCTGCAGGTCGATGCCGTGATGTGTGCTTTCGCTGTGACGTTTCGGCACATGATTGCGCAGTGCCAGCCCGGTCCATTTGAGCACCACTTGGGCCAATTGCCGCTCACTGATGGGCTTGGTCAGGTAGTCGTCCATGCCGCTTTGCAGCAGGGCGCGCTTTTCGTTGGCCATGGCATGGGCGGTGAGGGCCACGATCGGTAGCGAAGTACTCTGCTGTTCGACCTCCCAGGCCCGGATCGTTTCAGTGGCTTGGCGCCCGTCCATACCGGGCATCTGTACGTCCATCAGCACCAGATCGAAGGTTTCTTTCTGTATCGCCTTGACCGCGGCATAACCACTGTCGACGGCCAGCACTTTGGCGCCCATGTCTTCAAGCAGTGTTTGCACCAGCAACAGGTTGGCCGGGTTGTCATCGACGCAGAGCAAGTGCGGTGGCCGACTGGACAGGGGGGTAGAGGTATCGATGCGCTGTTGTTTGGGGCTGATCAGTTCGGACAGGCTGCGCCGCAGCTTGCGCGTGCAGGCCGGTTTTACCTGTAACTGGCTGTGGGCGTTGGGCACGGCCAACTGGAATTGCGCCTGCTCGGTGGTCGGGCACAGCACCAGGACCTTGCAGCCGAGGTTTTCAAGGTCCCAGATATGCTGGCGCAGCCGTTCGGGCGGCAGTTCGTGGGCGGTGATGCCCAGCACCGTCAGGTCGATAGCCTGTGCTGTTTGATACGCAGCAGTGACCCCGTTGATCAGGCTTTCCAGGTTGTTGAAAACCACCGCTTCCAGACCGCAATCTTCCAGCTGGTGCTGCAAGGCCTGACGTGCGAGTTCATGATTTTCCAGCACCGCGACCCGACGCCCGAGAAGGGGCGGGGATGGCAGGTCTTCCAGGTCATCGCGGGCTTTGGGCAGGTTCAGGCTGATCCAGAACTCGGAACCTTCACCCGGCGTACTGTCGACCCCTATTTCGCCGCCCATTTGCTCGATCAGTCGTTTGGAAATGACCAGTCCCAACCCGGTGCCGCCCGGTTGCCGCGACAACGAATTGTCTGCCTGACTGAACGCCTGAAACAGCGACCGCACGTCTTGGCTGGACAGACCGATGCCGGTGTCCTGCACGCTGATGCGCAGTTGCACGCTGTCTTCTTGCTCATCTTCGAGCATGGCGCGGGCGACGATGGTGCCTTCGCGGGTGAACTTGATCGCATTGCTGACCAGATTGGTCAGGATCTGCCTGAGCCGCAGCGGATCTCCGAGCAGCGACAACGGTGTGTCGCGGTACACCAGGCTGACCAGTTCCAACTGTTTGGCATGGGCGGCCGGGGCAAGGATGGTCAGGACATCCTGCAGCAGGTCGCGCAGGTTGAACGGAACGCTGTCGAGCACCAGCTTGCCGGCTTCGATTTTCGAAAAATCGAGAATCTCGTTGATGATGCCCAGCAGGTTGTCGGCAGATTTTTCGATGGTGTCCAGATAATCCAGTTGGCGCGGGGTCAGCTCGCTTTTCTGCAGCAGATGAGTGAAGCCGAGAATGCCATTGAGCGGGGTGCGAATCTCGTGGCTCATGTTGGCGAGGAATTCGGATTTGATCCGGCTGGCCTCAAGCGCTTCTTTGCGCGCCAGGTCCAGCTCGATGTTCTGGATTTCGATGGTTTCCAGATTCTGCCGCACGTCTTCAGTGGCCTGATCGATGCTGTGCTGCAATTCTTCCTGGGCATTCTGCAAGGTCGCGGCCATGCGGTTGATACCGGAAGCCAGCTCATCCAGTTCCAGGCTGCCCAGTGGCGGCAGGCGTGTTTCAAGATTGCCGTCTTTGAGTTGCGCCACCGCCAATTTGATCCGGCTGATCGGCTCGTTGATGGTTCGGCTCATGCGGATCGCCACAATCGCAGTCAACACCAACCCCGTAACGATCAGTAGCAGACTGGCGAACAGGCTGCGATAGCCGCGCAACAAGGTCCCGTTATGGGACAGCTCCAGCTCGACCCAGCCGAGCAGACGGTCGGCCTCCTCAGGGATCAGAGCACCGCTCAGGTGGCGCTGGCGACCGAACACCGGCAGCAGATAGCGGGTGGCGTCGTTCCCGGAACGCTGCAGCAAGTGAGTGCTGTTGCCAATGGGGGACGGGTTGATCATGCTCGGCCCGGCATGGGCCAGCAGATCGCGGTCGGGGCCGAGAAAGGACACGGCGCGCACGTCTGTTTGCTCCAGCGCCTGCCCGGCGATGCGTTCGAGCAGCGCGCGGTCGCTATGGCCCAGCGCCGGGGCGGCCAGCGGTGCGAGTTCTTCGGCGATCATTTCACCGCGTTGCAGCAGCTGGCTTTGCAGGTCGGACAGTTGCATCCAGGTGAAGTAACCGCCCAACACCACTGCCATCAGCAGAGCGGGGACAATGGTCAACAGCAGCACACGGCCTTTGATACCCAGCTTTTTCAGCACGCTATTTCTCCAGCAGCCACGCCACTTTGTTCAAGACCGCATCCAGCGATCGATATTCCGGCAGTGTAGCGAGTTGCTCGCGGGCAATCTCGGCAAATTACCCACTTCTACGTCGGCCCAAATGGGAAGGCACGCTCTAGGCAGCCACCACGGTCGGCTGTTTCATTCGCGAAGGCTATTTATATAACGCAGCTGAGCCCGTATTGACTGCTTATATCTTTTCGCCCTATACAGCGCACTTTGCGTGATATGGGGTTTAGGCGTTTGCCGTTATGATAGGCGCCCCCGCAGTCTGGATTGCGAAGACGTCATGACCCTGCAGTATCAAACCATCGCCGACTGCGTCGGCAACACCCCGCTGGTCCGTTTGCAGCGCCTGCCGGGTGAGACTACTAATACCTTGCTGTTGAAGCTTGAGGGCAACAACCCTGCCGGATCGGTCAAGGATCGCCCGGCGCTGTCGATGATCACTCGCGCCGAATTGCGCGGGCAGATCCATCAGGGCGATACCCTGATCGAAGCGACTTCCGGCAACACCGGCATCGCGCTGGCCATGGCCGCCGCGATCAAAGGCTACCGGATGATTCTGATCATGCCGGATAATTCCAGTGCCGAACGCAAGGCGGCGATGACCGCTTATGGCGCCGAGCTGATTCTGGTCAGCAAGGACGAGGGCATGGAAGGTGCCCGCGACCTGGCTGAACGCATGCAGGCCGAAGGCCGTGGCAAGGTGCTCGATCAATTCGCCAACGGGGATAACCCGGAAGCGCATTACGTCAGCACCGGCCCGGAAATCTGGCAGCAGACTGGCGGCACCATCACCCATTTCATCAGTTCCATGGGCACCACGGGCACCATCATGGGTGTTTCGCGTTACCTCAAGGAGCAAAACCCCAAGGTGCAGATCATTGGTCTGCAACCGATGGACGGGGCCTCCATCCCCGGTATCCGTCGTTGGCCGACAGAATATCTGCCGAAGATCTACCAGGCCGACCGTGTCGACCGGATCGTCGATATGGCCCAGGCCGAAGCCGAAGACGTCATGCGCCGACTGGCCCGCGAAGAAGGCATTTTCTGTGGTGTGTCGTCCGGTGGTGCCGTTGCCGGGATGTTGCGCTTGTCCCGCGAAGTCGAGAATGCAGTCATGGTCGCTATCATTTGTGACCGAGGCGACCGTTACTTGTCGACCGGCGTCTACGATGTGCCTAACTGATGGCTAAGCAAGAGAGAGGCCTGCGCTTCCAGCCCACTGGCGGCACAAAGGTGCCCCAGGTGCCGACTGGGAAGAAGCAGCGGTTGACCATCGAGCGCCTGGCCAATGACGGACGCGGTATCGCATTCATCGAAGGCCGCACTTGGTTTGTGGCCGGCAGTCTGGCCGGTGAAGAGGTCGAGGCGCGGGTACTCAACGCCCACGGCAAAGTCGTGGAAGCCCGCACTGAGCGTGTATTCCAGCCCAGTCCTCTGCGCCGGCCGGCACCCTGCGTGCATTTCGGTCGGTGTGGCGGTTGCAGCGTCCAGCATTTGCCCCATAGCGAACAGCTTGCCCTGAAACAGCGCATGCTCGCCGAGCAGTTGACCCGGGTTGCAGGTGTCGAGCCTGAAGAGTGGGCAGCCCCCTTGACCGGTCCAGAGTTCGCCTACCGACGTCGGGCGCGCATCGCCGTACGCTGGGATGCCAAGGCCAAACGGCTTGATGTGGGATTCCGGGCCGCGGCCAGTCAGGACATCGTCGCCATCGACGAATGCCCGGTTCTGGTACAGGCCTTGCAACCTATCATGACCGAGTTGCCGGCCATGCTGCGTCGTTTCAGCAAGCCGCAGGTCGTCGGGCATGTCGAGTTGTTCAGCGGTTCGTCGACGGCGGTGCTTCTGCGCCATACCGCGCCGTTGGCCGAGGCCGATCTGGCGACCTTGATCGCTTTCTGTCAGACCCACGATGCCCAGCTTTGGCTGCACGGCGAGGGTGAGCCGCAACCGGTCGACCCGAGTCAGCAATTGGGCTATCGACTGGAACCGTGGAATTTGCAATTGGCCTACCGGCCGGGGGATTTCATTCAGGTCAACGCCGCGGTTAATGCCGCGATGGTTGCGCAGGCATTGGAATGGCTGGCGCCCACGGCGGACGAGCGGGTTCTGGACCTGTTCTGTGGGCTGGGTAACTTCGCTTTACCATTGGCCCGACAGGCCCGTGAAGTGGTGGCGGTAGAAGGCGTTGCGACCATGGTCGAACGTGCCACGGGTAATGCAATGAGCAATGAACTGCACAATGTGCAGTTCATTCAGGCCGATTTGATGCAGCCGTTGGCACACGCGAGCTGGGCCGAAAACGGCTTTTCTGCGGTACTTTTGGACCCACCGCGTGACGGTGCTTTTGAGGTGGTGCGCAAGCTGTCGACATTAGGTGCCAAGCGGTTACTTTATGTTTCATGTAACCCTGCAACTTTAGCGCGCGACACGGTCGAATTGATCAAGCAGGGCTATAGATTAAAACGCGCCGGAATTCTCGATATGTTCCCGCAAACGGCTCATGTCGAGGCGATGGCTTTATTTGAAGCGAGTAAGTGAGCGACACGGCTTAAGGAAATGAGTCAGCCGCTCACAGGGAATCTCGTTTAATCCGACTGGACCGCGGACGCACAGCCCTTGCCTGCCCAGCAAGGAGCGTTTGCTCAAGAAGCCCAGCGACTGAAGGCGCTTTTTATCGCGCCGTAGGGAAGGTAAGCAACATGGTACAGGTGAGAGCGCACCAGCCGATCAACACCGATGGCAGTATCAATCTTGATGCATGGCTCGATCATATAGTCAGCGTTGACCTTGCATTGGACCGACAGGCCTTGAAAGAGGCTTGCGAGTTTGCCCGCCATGCCGAGCAACAGGACAACGCCTCAAAGAATTTATGGGCAGAAGGGGCCTCCAGTTTCCAGTCTGGCCTGGAAATCGCCGAGATCCTCGCAGATCTCAAGCTCGATCAGGACTCACTGGTCGCTGCCGTGATCTACCGTGGCGTGCGCGAGGGCAAGATCCCCTTGGCGGACGTCAGTCAGCGTTTTGGTCCGACAGTGACTAAACTGATCGACGGCGTGCTTCGCATGGCGGCGATCAGTTCCAGTCTGAGCCCTCGCGAGTCGTTGGTGATGGGGTCTCAGGCCCAGGTAGAAAACCTGCGCAAGATGCTGGTGGCGATGGTCGATGACGTGCGCGTCCCGCTGATCAAGCTGGCCGAACGCACCTGCGCGATTCGTGCGGTCAAGAATGCCGACGAAGAAAAGCGCAACCGCGTGGCCCGGGAAGTGTTCGACATCTATGCGCCACTGGCGCACCGCTTGGGTATCGGGCACATCAAATGGGAGCTGGAGGATTTGTCCTTCCGCTACCTGGAACCCGAACAGTACAAACAGATTGCTAAATTGCTGCATGAGCGCCGCCTTGATCGCGAGCGTTTTATCAGCGAGGTCATGGGCCAACTGGAAAACGAACTGCTGAGTACCGGGGTGAAAGCCGATATCAGCGGTCGGGCCAAACACATCTATTCGATCTGGCGCAAAATGCAGCGCAAGGGTCTGGAGTTCAGCCAGATCTATGACGTGCGTGCCGTGCGCGTGTTAGTGCCTGAAATCCGCGACTGCTATACCGCGCTGGGCATCGTGCACACGCTTTGGCGGCACATCCCCAAGGAGTTTGACGACTACATCGCCAACCCCAAGGAAAACGGCTATCGCTCGCTGCACACTGCGGTCATTGGCCCCGAAGGCAAGGTGCTGGAAGTGCAAATCCGCACCCACGCCATGCACGAAGAGGCAGAGCTGGGCGTATGCGCGCACTGGCGCTACAAAGGCACCGACGTCAAATCCGGCTCTAATCAATACGAAGAGAAAATTTCCTGGCTGCGGCAGGTGCTCGAGTGGCATGAAGAGCTGGGTGATATCGGCGGATTGGCAGATCAACTGCGGGTCGATATCGAGCCCGACCGGGTGTACGTGTTCACCCCGGATGGCCATGCCATCGATCTGCCCAAAGGCTCGACGCCGCTGGACTTCGCTTATCGGGTGCACACCGAAATCGGTCACAACTGCCGTGGCGCCAAGATCAACGGGCGTATCGTGCCGCTCAACTACAGCCTGCAGACCGGTGAGCAGGTTGAGATCATCACCAGTAAACACGGTACGCCGAGTCGCGATTGGCTGAACTCGAACCTTGGCTATATCACCACCTCGCGGGCGCGGGCGAAGGTCGTCCACTGGTACAAATTGCAGGCGCGTGACCAGAACGTCTCGGCGGGTAAAACCCTGCTGGAGCGTGAACTGGCGCGCGTGGGATTGCCACAGGTGGATTTCGACAAATTGGCCGAAAAAGCCAATCTGAAAACCGCCGAAGACATGTTCGCCGCTCTGGGTGCTGGCGACCTGCGTCTGACGCAGCTGGTCAATGCTGCGCAGCAACTGGTCGAGCCGGAACGCGGCAACGAACAACTGGAGCTGATCCCGCGCAAAGCCACCGGCTACAAGCCCGGCAAGCGTGGCGATATCCAGATTCAGGGCGTCGGCAACTTGATGACGCAAATGGCCGGTTGCTGCCAACCGCTGCCCGGCGATGCCATTGTGGGCTACATCACGCAGGGCCGTGGCGTGAGCATTCACCGCCAGGACTGCGCGGCAGTGCTGCAGCTGGGCAGTCGCGAGCCGGAGCGGATCATCCAGGTCAACTGGGGCCCGGTGCCGGTGCTCACCTACCCGGTGGACATCGTCATCCGTGCCTATGATCGCTCCGGTTTGCTGCGTGACGTTTCTCAGGTTCTGCTCAACGAGCGGATCAACGTGCTGGCGGTCAATACCCGCTCGAACAAGGAAGACAACACCGCGCTGATGTCTCTGACCATCGAAATTCCGGGCCTGGATGCGCTAGGACGACTCCTGGGGCGGATCTCCCAGTTGCCGAACATCATCGAGACACGGCGTAACCGCACACCCTGAGTACTTGCAGCTTTGGTTTGAATGAGAACAATTGATGTACACACTCGAAGACTTGCTGCACCTGATGGCCCGACTGCGTGACCCGCAGTTCGGGTGCCCGTGGGATGTCAAACAAACCTACGCGAGTATCGTGCCTCACACGCTTGAAGAAGCCTACGAAGTCGCCGATGCGATTGAGCGCGGTGACTTCGATCACTTGCAGGGCGAGCTGGGCGATCTGTTGTTCCAGGTGGTTTATTACAGCCAGTTGGCGCGCGAAGAAGGGCGCTTCGAGTTCGATGGCGTGGTCGACAGCATCACCCGAAAATTGATTCGCCGTCACCCGCATGTGTTCCCTACTGGCGATCTGTATGCGCCGCTGGAAACGCCGCAGCTGGACGAGGCCCAGGTCAAGCAGCGCTGGGAGGAAATCAAAGCCGAAGAGCGAGCGGCCAAGTCTGACGTGCCTGAGCAGTTGTCCCTGCTCGATGATGTCCCCGGCGTGCTGCCAGCCTTGTCCCGCTCGGCGAAGTTGCAGAAGCGCGCGGCGCAGGTCGGTTTCGACTGGCCAGACGCCTTGCCGGTGGTCGACAAGGTGCGTGAAGAGCTCGATGAAGTGCTGGAAGCCATGGCGGACAATGACGCCCCGGCCATCGCGGATGAGGTCGGTGACCTGCTGTTTGCGGTGGTGAATCTGGCCCGGCACCTTAAGGTCGATCCTGAAAGCGCCTTGCGTGCGGCGAACACTAAATTCGAAAGACGCTTCCGATTTATCGAACAGGCATTGCGCCAGACCCATCGTCCCATTGAAAATTGCACCCTCGAAGAACTGGACGCTCTCTGGGGCGAAGCCAAACGTCAGGAAAAGAACGCATCATGAGCATTTCCCTTCGCGACCAGTTGCTCAAAGCAGGTCTGGTCAACCAAAAGCAGGCCAAGCAGGTCAGCAAAGACAAGCAAAAAGAACAACGTCTGGTGCATAAGGGCCAGATCGAAGCCGATGACTCGCAAAAGCGTGCGGCGCAGGACGCCATGGCCGAAAAAGCCAAGCGTGATCAGGAACTCAATCGCCAGCAGCAGGAAAAGGTCGAGCTCAAAGCCCGTACCGCTCAGGTCAAACAGTTGATCGAAGTCTCTCGGCTGCCGAAGCTGACTACCGAGGACTACTACAACTTCGTCGACGACAAGAAGGTCAAGCGCATCTCGGTCAACACGCTGATGCGTAACAAGCTCAGCAGCGGCTCACTGGCCATCGTTCATCATGGCGGCGGTTACGAGATCATCCCGCGTGAAGCCGCGCTGAAGATCCAGGAACGCGACCCACGCCGGGTCGTGCTGCTCAATACACCGACCGAAGCACCGGATGCCGATGATCCGTACGCGGCTTATCAGGTGCCTGACGACCTGATGTGGTAAGCCCAGGTCCTGGACAAACAAAACCCGCTTCTGCTCAGGCTGTGTGAAAACTACTGCGCTCGGCAATACTGCGTTAAAAACAGGCTCGGAATGCTCATTTACAACACGTAGACTCCGCTTCCTCGCCTGTTTTTGCCTTGTCTTGCCTTCGCTCGCTGCGTTTTCACACAGTCTGTGCGGTTTTGTTTTTACAGCGATTCCTAAAGGGCGTCTTACTGGGTGCGTTGGCTTTCCAGTGTTTCCAGTTCGGCTTTGTATTGATGAGCGTCCGTCTCGTTATGGAACATCCCGACCAGCAAATCCTGCTGGTGCACATCCCATATCTGCACGCCCGCGGCGTTGCTTTCGTGGGAGATATGGGAAGCGTCGCGTTCAGTAACTTTTACGGTCATCTTTGTAAGCTCCTGACTCTGGGTAGCTGCGGCAACACGTCGCAGGCCTCTGTTATATCGTTAGCTAGCTATCTAAGTAAATGACTGAAATCTGTAACACACCTTTGCATAAAGTGAAGGAATAACTCCGGGGCGCGGACGGTATGGGTGTCGCGGAGGTCGCGGGTGTGGGGTGTCGGCGTCTCGGACAGGTTACGTTCAGTTTTGCCTTGGTCCTGCGCAGCGCGCGCAATAAAAAGCCCCCGCTGAAAAGCGGAGGCTTGGGTCTTGCTGGCGAACTCAGGCCTGTTAGCTGCCTTTGACCGCATTGCCATTGACGGTGCCGTTCAACAGCATGATGTTGTATTCCTTACCGTCGGTTTCGACCTGTTGCAGGCGAACCAGCAGGTAATCCCAATCCTTGGCGAACCACATCACGGTAATGCGTTTGTTTTGCGTCGGGTCGCGTACACGCTCGACCTTGATGGCGTCGATCTTGCCAGCCTTGGTATCGACCTTTTCCGAGCCGAGTACGCGGAAGTCGTAGGTGTCTACAGAGTCACCATCGACCACCTGGTAGCTCATGCTCTTCTTGCCGGCAGCCACGTCTTTTTGCAACGCCAGCTGGTAGGTCGACTTGTCGAGCACGCCGGGGTTGATGGGCAGGTTGATCACGTCACCGCGATCCGTGCCGCTTACCACCTTGCTGCTCCAGTCGAACGCCATGTCGATCTTTTTGGTTTTACCCAGACCGCCGCGTTCGAAGTTATAGGACTGTGGCAGCAGGGTGCCCTTGTCGACACGCAGGGTGCTGACCTCGGTCAGGCTGGCGATCATCATGGAAGCCTTGAAGCTCAGGGTCCAGGTGTCGTTCGCGTTTTTCGTGAGGCTGCGTTCGGCGGTGCCGCTCATGGGCAGCTGTTTCCAGTCAGCGGTGTAGCTGGCGGAAAACGGCTGAAGGTCTGCGGCCTGAACAGCTGGCAGTGCGAGCAGAGCGAAAGCGAAGAGCAAAGCGCGACGCATAATATCTCCTAGATTCGAATCAAGTGGCCACTGGCCGGGAGTAACTGGCCATCCAGTAATGCGCCCTGTTCGCCGAGGCTTAGTCTTCCTTCGGCAAACCATCGTATTGCCAGCGGATAAATCTCGTGTTCCTGAGCATGAACCCGGTGTGCCAGGGTGGCTGGCGAGTCGTTCAACTCTACCGGGATTACTGCCTGTACGACCAGTGGACCCCCATCGAGTTCCTCTGTCACGAAATGCACGCTGCAGCCGTGTTCGCTGTCACCAGCTTCAAGCACTCGCTGGTGAGTATGCAAGCCCTTATAAAGCGGCAGCAGAGAAGGATGAATATTCAGCAGGCGGCCCTGGTAGTGACGGACGAATGTCGCACTCAATATGCGCATGAATCCGGCGAGCACCACCAGCTTGGGTTGGAAGGTGTCGATCAGCTCGATCAGCGCAGCATCGAAGGCCTCTCGACCTTCGAACGCCTTGTGATTGAGGACGCGGGCTTCGATGCCTGCGTCCCTGGCGCGCTGCAGGCCGAACGCATCGGCGCGATTGGATATCACCGCGCGGATACGGACAGGGTTGTCGACACCCTTGAAGCTGTCGATCATGGCTTGCAGGTTGCTGCCGGTGCCAGACAGCAGCACCACCACGTCACACGTTGCAGGTATCTGCACTGACATCAATGTACCTTGAGGTTTTTCAGCTCGACCTGTGCAGCGCCTTCGGCAGCGGTGGCGATCTGACCGATGACCCAAGGTTGCTCGCCGGCTTCACGCAGCACGTTCAAGGCCACTTCGACGTGTTCCTGAGCGACGCAGATGACCATGCCCACGCCACAGTTCAGGACGCGGTGCATTTCCGTTTCAGCGACATTGCCTTGCTGTTGCAGCCAGTCGAACACGGCAGGACGCTGCCAGCTGGCGACATCGACCACCGCCTGAGCGCCTGCTGGCAGTACGCGCGGGATGTTGTCCAGCAGGCCGCCGCCAGTGATGTGGGCCATAGCCTTCACTGCGCCAGTGTCCTTGATCAGCTTGAGCAATGGCTTCACGTAAATGCGAGTCGGCGCCATCAACAGGTCGGTCAGCGGTTTGCCGTCGAGCTGGATGTTTTCGATGTCGGCACCGGCCACTTCGATGATCTTGCGGATCAGCGAGTAACCGTTGGAGTGCGGGCCGGAAGACGGCAGGGCGAGCAGGGCGTCACCGGCGGCGACTTTCGAACCGTCGATAATGTCGGCTTTTTCCACGACACCGACGCAGAAGCCGGCCAGGTCATAGTCTTCGCCTTCGTACATGCCGGGCATTTCTGCGGTTTCGCCGCCTACCAGCGAGCAGCCGGACAGCTCACAGCCAGCGCCGATGCCGGTCACGACCTGAGTCGCGGTCTCGACGTTGAGTTTGCCAGTGGCGTAGTAATCGAGGAAGAACAATGGCTCTGCGCCGCAAACCACCAGGTCGTTGACGCACATGGCGACCAGATCGATGCCGATGGTGTCGTGTTTGTTCAGGTTCAGCGCCAGGCGCAGCTTGGTGCCCACGCCGTCGGTGCCGGAGACCAGTACAGGCTGCTTGTAGCCGGCCGGGATTTCGCAGAGGGCGCCGAAGCCACCCAGGCCGCCCATGACTTCCGGACGCTTGGTGCGCTTGGCCACGCTCTTGATGCGTTCGACCAATGCTTCACCGGCGTCGATGTCTACACCGGCGTCTTTGTAGCTCAGGGAGGGTTGCTTGCTCATAATCCAGGCCTTTAAGGGGATTCGGGGGGTCGACCGAAGTCGGCAGGGCCTCTCGAAAAACGCTGCATACAAGGAATGCTGCGTTTTCAGGGGCCACCGCCATCGCCAGTCTGCGAAGGCGCGCGATTTTATCAGGCTTACAGGGCAGCGGCCATCCTTAGGCCGACGGGCAGGCTTATTAGAACCCAAAATAATCGATGCATGCGCTCAAGCTGGCTCGTTTGTCGGCGGCTGTATAAGGTGTCGCTATGATTCTGTATGAATGATTCGGCTCGATGTGTGGTCTCAACCATATCAGTCGTTTTCACGCGGCTTTTTTCATGCCGCTTTTGCTCGTCGGGAACCTTCCATGCGTCTTTCTAAATTGTTGTTTGTGGGCTGCCTGTCATTGATCAGTCTGCCCAGCGTTGCTGAAACCATGAGCAACTTGTACCAAGTGCGTGAAACAGTCAGTGGGCAAACCCCTGATGAGCGCACTCAGGCCACGCAACACGCGTTGGAAACCTTGATTCTGCGGCTGACAGGTGATCCCAAGGCCCCGCAAAGCGCTGGTCTGGCCGGGTTGCGTAAGGACCCGCAACAGATCATCACCAAGTACGGCTACGAAGCGGGTCCGCCAGAGAGCTTGCTGGTTGATTTCGATCCAGCCAGTACCGAGCGCTCGCTGCATCAGGCAGGCTTGTCTGTGTGGGGCAGCAATCGTCCGACGATCCTTGGTTGGTGGTTGAGTGATGCCACTGATGGCTCCAATCTGGTGGGTGATGGTCAGAGCGCGGCCGAACCCTTGCGTCGCGCGGCGCAGCACCGGGGTTTGCCGCTGCGTCTGCCTTTGGCGGATTTGAGTGAGCAAATTGTAGGAACGGCCAAGAACATCGAAGGCACCGACTCTGCGCCGTTGAGGGCCGCTTCCGAGCGGTATGGCGCCGATGGTTTGCTGGCGGTGCATGCCCGTGAAGAGAACGGTCAATGGCAGGGTAAATGGCGTTTGTGGCTGGGCCAGCAGAGTGAGCAGGGCACGGCCACCGGCGCGGACAGCGGAGCCTTGGCCGATGCTGTCCTGCTGGCGGTCAGCGAACGTCTGGCGCCGCGCTATGTGGTCAAGCCGGGTGCGTCGACCGCGCTGGTGCTGGAAGTGCAGGGCATGAACCTTGAACGTTACGCTCAGTTGAGTCGCTTGCTCGATCCATTTGGCGCCAAGCTGAAAACGGTGAGCGGTGATCGCATTACCTACGAGGTCAATGGCAGTGCCGATCAACTTCGTTCGCAATTGTCCCTGGCCAAATTGCAGGAAGTTCCAGCGGGCGAGGTGAGTGCTGCAACGCCGGCACAACAACCTCCGGTCGATGGCGTTGCCCCCGTGACTCAACCGTCTTCTGCACCGCAGTTGCACTTTCGTTGGTAACGGCGGGACGGTGCTTCGGGTTGGTTTTTATTCTTGGGTTTGAGGGGCGGTAATGGCTGACTCACGTCGTTGGTTCTGGATTGGCGGGGTTGTCCTGCTGTGTGTGTTTGTGTTTTTGCTGCATCCGATTCTGACGCCCTTTCTGATTGCGCTGCTTTTGGCCTATATGGCCGACCCTTTGGTCGATCGGCTGGAAGCTGCCGGGCTGTCGCGCACCTTGGGTGTGGTCGCGGTGTTCGGTTTGTTCGCGATGATTCTGATGGCGCTGCTGCTGGTCCTGGTGCCGATGCTGGCCAAACAGTTGTTCCGCCTGTATGAACTGGCGCCACAGATACTCGACTGGTTGCAGCACACGGCATTGCCATGGACCCAGGCCAAGCTGGGCCTGGCTGATGGTTTCTGGAAGTTCGACAAGGTCAAGGCCGCCATTTCCGAGCACATGGGGCAGACGGGCGATATTGTCAGTGTGGTGTTGGCTCAGGCGACGGCATCCGGTCTGGCGTTGATCGGCTGGTTGACCAATCTGGTGCTGATCCCGGTGGTGTGCTTCTACCTGCTGCGCGACTGGGACCTGATGATGGCCAGGATTCGCAGTCTGTTGCCGCGCCATCGTGAAGGGCAGATCGTCAAGCTGGCCAGCGAGTGCCATGAAGTCCTCGGTGCCTTTATTCGCGGTCAGCTATTGGTCATGGTTGCGCTGGGCTTTATCTATGCCGCCGGCTTGATGCTGGTGGGCCTGGAGTTGGGCCTGCTGATCGGAGTGATTGCGGGTCTTGCGGCGATTGTGCCGTACATGGGTTTTGTAATCGGCATCGGTGCCGCCGTCATCGCTGGGCTGTTCCAGTTTGGCGGCGACGTGTACCCCATGATGGGTATCGTCGCGGTGTTCATGGTCGGTCAGGCCCTGGAAGGCATGGTTCTCACCCCATTGCTGGTGGGTGACCGGATTGGTCTGCACCCGGTGGCGGTGATCTTCGCGATTTTAGCGGGCGGTGAGCTGTTCGGTTTCACGGGTGTGTTACTGGCGCTACCGGTGGCGGCCGTCATCATGGTTTTGGTGCGCCATGTGCATGACCTCTATAAAGAGTCGGATATTTACGGTGGCACGGTAGATCCTGATCTGTAGGTGATCTGCCTGTTACGTCGGATCCTGGTCTATTCGCACTGGATCAGGTGCACCGATGCGGCGCATGACCGGAAGTAAACGCAAACCTTTGATTTTGCTTGTGGTCTGCCGCATTGTGCACCCAGCGTCACCGGTATAAACTTTGCCCACTTTATACTGAGGCCCCTAGCGGCTCGCTTGAGCCGTTCAGCCAGCATGAAACCGATTCAGCTGCCCTTGGGTGTGCGTCTGCGTGATGACGCCACCTTCATCAATTACTATCCCGGCGCCAATGCCGCAGCACTCGGCTATGTTGAGCGTCTGTGCGAAGCCGATGCTGGCTGGACCGAAAGCCTGATTTATCTCTGGGGCAAGGATGGCGTCGGGCGTACTCACTTGCTGCAAGCCGCTTGCCTGCGCTTCGAGCAGTTGGGCGAGCTGGCGGTTTACTTGCCCTTGGCGGATGTGATGGATCAAGGCGTTGAGCTGCTCGATAATCTGGAGCAGTACGAGCTGGTTTGCCTGGATGACCTGCAAGCGGTGGTTGGCAAGCCGGAGTGGGAAGAGGCGCTGTTCCACCTGTTCAATCGCCTGCGCGACAGCGGCCGTCGCCTGTTGATCGCCGCGTCCCAGTCTCCACGGGAGCTGCCGGTCAAACTTCTCGACCTCAAATCACGGCTGACCATGGCCCTGGTGTTCCAGATGCGTGGTCTGTCCGATGAAGACAAACTGCGCGCCTTGCAGTTGCGCGCTTCGCGCCGTGGCCTGCACCTGACTGATGAGGTCGGTCATTTCATCCTGACTCGCGGTACCCGCAGCATGAGTGCGCTCTTCGACTTGCTCGAACGTCTCGATCAAGCGTCACTGCAAGCGCAACGCAAGCTGACCATTCCTTTCCTGAAGGAAACGTTGGGTTGGTAGCGCGGCCGTGGTAGATCGCAAGCTATTGCTGCAAACAGCAGCGGCGTTGCGTCATGCCCGGCGCATCCTGATTATTACCGGCGCTGGCTTGTCGGCCGACTCGGGCCTCCCGACCTACCGGGGCGTTGGCGGGCTGTATAACGCAAAGACCTCGGACGGGCTGCCCATCGAAATGGCGCTGTCTGGCCCGATGTTGCGCCGCGACCCTGCGCTGTGCTGGAAATATATCGCCGAACTGGGCAAGGCTTGTCTCGGTGCGCAACCGAATGCCGCCCATTACGCCATCGCTCAGTTGCAGCGACTCAAGCCTGAATGCTGGGTCCTGACGCAGAACGTCGATGGCTATCATCGTGCCGCTGGCAGCCCACCTGAGCGCTTGATTGAAATCCACGGGCAGTTGGCGCCGTTGTTTTGCCAATCCTGTGGCGCCATCGACCCGGAACTGAGCGAGCACCTGCAACGGCCATTGCCGCCCTTGTGCAAGCACTGCCATGGGGTATTGCGCCCGCCAGTGGTGTTGTTCGAGGAAATGTTGCCCGAGCGGGCGCTGGAAACGTTGTACGAAGAAATGGCCAAGGGTTTCGATGCTGTATTGAGCATCGGCACCACTGCCAGCTTCCCGTATATTCACGAGCCGGTCCTGCGTACGCGGGTGTCGGGGGGCTTTACCGCCGAGATAAATCCGACGCCGACCGACCACAGCGCCGCCATGGATGTTTTCCTGGGCTGTAGAGCCTTAGAAGTTATGGAGGAACTGGTAAGTCACATTTAGATCGATTGAATTTGCAAATCAGGGTGATAGAAGGCATAGTCTCATCTCCTTTACATCACTAGCCACGGTCGTGCCCATGCTAAATCGCTTCGCACCCCTCGTGCCCCTCGCACTGGTTTCACTCCTTTTTGGTTGCGCGGCTAACATGCCTGCCTCGAACCAGCAGCAGGTCCAGAATCAGGCTCATGCCTCGATTACTGCGCAGTCTGCACGCTCCTCCCAGATGGCCGACGGATCTGACTCCGTGTTGTCCGAAGAGTTGATCACCGAAAAAGAACTGGCCGAGTTTGCTGACAGCAAGCCGTACCGCATGCCGATTCTTGCCGACAGCATCCTGGAACGCGGCATGTCCCTGATCGGTACCCGTTATCGCGTAGGCGGTACGTCCGAAGCAGGTTTCGATTGCAGCGGATTCATCAACTACCTTTTCCGTGAAGAAGCGGGCATGACGTTGCCACGCTCCACTCGCGACATGATCAACTTGAAGGCTCCACTGGTTGCTCGCAACAACCTGAAGCCGGGTGATCTGCTGTTCTTCAGCACCAAGGGTCGCGGTCGTGTGAGCCATGCCGGCATCTATCTGGGCGATGATCAATTCATCCATTCCAGCAGCAGCCGCAGCGGTGGTGTTCGGGTCGATAGCCTGGATGACAGCTATTGGAAGAAGACCTTCATCGAAGCTAAACGTGCGTTAGCGATGGCGCCGACTACAATCCAAAGCCAACGCTAGTCATTACCGGAGCGTGTAACTCAAGTTACACGCAGTTCGGGCTCCCGGCAGAGTAAGCCGCATCCAGATCAGGTTGTTGTGTTTATGTCGATTACGGTACGCCTAGGGTTGATTACATTGGCTGCTGCGCTTCTTGGCGCTTGCGCAAGCCACGCTCCACCCCCTTCAAAACAATGGGTTGTTCGACCCGTTGCGCCAATGACTTCCGATTATTCCTCGCCTGCTGCTGAAGACGTGCTAATTCGCGCGCTGGGTTTGGTCGGCACGCCTTATCGCTGGGGCGGCAATACGCCTGATTCGGGCTTCGATTGCAGTGGGTTGATTGGTTATGTCTACCGTGACGCGGCCGGTATCGCGCTACCACGCTCGACCCGAGAGATGATTGTGATGCGCGCGCCGGACGTCGGGCGCAACGCTTTACAGTCTGGTGATCTGTTGTTCTTCGCCACGTCAGGCGGCTCGCAGGTCAGTCACGCCGCGATCTACGTTGGGGAAGGGCGCTTTGTGCATGCGCCGGCAACGGGCGGCACAGTGCGCCTGGACAGCCTCGACAACAGCTATTGGCAAAAAACCTACCTCAACGCCAAGCGCGTCATTCAGCCAGAGCATCTGGCGCGTAATAACCCCTGATTTGATGTGATCGTGCAGTAAATCCTGCCCCGTCGAAAGCGGGGCTTACTGCGCCTTTGCCGCCGTCACCCGCCAGATTTTATTCCCCACGTCATCGGCCACCAGCACTCCGCCATGCTGATCATTGATCACGCCCACCGGACGCCCCTGGGCCTTCTCGTCTGCGTTGAGGAAACCGGTCAACAGGTCGACGGGGGCGCCGCTGGGTTTGCCGTTGGTGAACGGTACGAATATCACCTTGTAACCGCTGTGGGGGTTGCGGTTCCACGAACCGTGTTGGCCGATGAATACACCTTGGGTGAACGGTGCCGGCAGCGATTTTCCGTCACTGAAGGTCAGACCCAACGACGCGGTGTGGGGTCCGACGGCGTAATCCGGTGCAATGGCCTTGGCCACCAAAGCCGGGTTTTGGGGTGAGACGCGCACATCCACATGCTGGCCGTAGTAGCTGAAAGGCCAACCATAAAATGCGCCATCCTTCACTGACGTAATGTAATCGGGTACCAGATCGCTGCCGATTTCGTCGCGCTCATTGACGGCGGTCCACAGCGTGCCTGTCTGCGGTTCCCAGTCCATGCCATTGGGGTTGCGCAGGCCAGAGGCAAAGATCCGATGCGCGCCCGTCGCGGCATCGACTTCCCAGATCGCGGCTCGACCTTCTTCCTTGTCCAGGCCGTTCTCACCGACATTGCTGTTGGAACCCACGGTCACGTACAGTTTTTTACCGTCTTTGCTGGCAATGACGTTCTTGGTCCAGTGGTGATTGAGTGTCCCTGCAGGCAGGTCTGTCACCTTGCTTGGCTTGCCGGTAATCGAGGTTTGCCCGTTTTCATAATGGAAACGCAGCAGTTGATCGGTGTCGGCGACATAGAAGTCGTTGCCGACCAGGGCCATTCCAAAGGGTGAATTAAGGTTTTGCAGGAACACGGTACGGGTTTCAGCAACACCGTCATGGTCTTTGTCGCGCAGCAGTGTGATCCGGTTGGCGGACGCTACGCCCGCCCCCGCACGCCCCATGACCTTTTTCATGATCCAGCCCCGAATGCCTTTGCTGTCATCGGGCTTGGCCGGCGAGTTGGTTTCGGCGACCAGTACATCGCCGTTAGGCAGCACGTACAGCCAGCGCGGGTGATCCAGGTCTTCGGCAAACGCCGACACCTGAGTGCCTGGTGCAGCGACAGGTTTTGCACCCTTTGCCCAGCCCACGGCAGGGGCGATGTTCACGGTCGGGATCAGTGTTTTGTTCGGTTCAGGCAGCTTCGGCTGCGGGCCCGTGCCTTCCGCTACTTGCAGGCTGGCAGTCTCGCCGCAAGCGGTAAGGCCGGTCATCAGTACAAGCAGTACTGCCAACTGAGGTCTGAGTGTGAACATGACGATCTCCATGAAAAGCGAAAAGTGCGCGTAAAGCAGTAGAGGAGGGTGGGCTGTTGAGGTTCAACCTTTTGCAGGTGAGTTGATAGTCAGCAAGCTTAGTAGGTGGCGCGGGATGGCTGTCGTTTAATATCAATCGATATGACTCGCACGGGTCAAACAGCTTTATTACGCGAAAGGAAAGGGCGCTTCGATTGACGCTCTATCCCCAACCCTCTACCCTTCGCGACGTGTTTCAGGTGCTCAGCCATCGCTGATGGGCTGAGTGAAACAGGGAAGCCGGTGAGGACGCGTCCAGCGACCGATTCCGGCGCTGCCCCCGCAACGGTAAATGAGTCAAAGCTGCGCATTCAGTCACTGCATCGTAAAAAATGTGGGAAGGCGCGCAGTGGGGGAAAAGCCCGCTCATGAGTCCGGAGACCGGCCTGAACCATCCAACAGCATCACGGCGGGCGATGCTCTGCGCAGGGTCTTTTTTGACCGTGCTGGCAGTCAATTCCTGTGCCTTCCGTTTGCTTTCGCGTGCCCTGCTCAAACGGAGAGCTGAGATGAACGAATCCCCCGAACGTGACGAACGCCATCTGGCGCGCATGCTGCGTAAAAAAGCCGTCATGGACGAGCGCATTGCCAGTTCGCCGAATGAATGCGGGCTGTTGCTGGTCCTGACGGGGAACGGCAAAGGCAAAAGCAGCTCAGCGTTCGGCATGCTTGCCCGCGCCATGGGCCACGGTATGCAGTGTGGCGTCGTGCAGTTCATCAAGGGTCGCAACAGCACCGGTGAAGAGCTGTTCTTCCGTCGTTTCCCCGAGCAGGTGCGTTATCACGTCATGGGCGAGGGCTTCACCTGGGAAACCCAGGACCGCCAGCGCGATATCGCCGCCGCCGAAGCTGCCTGGGAAGTGTCCCGGGAAATGCTGCGCGACCCAGGCATCGGCCTGATCGTGCTCGATGAACTGAATATCGCCCTCAAACACGGTTATCTGGATCTGGAGCAGGTCCTCAGCGACCTGCAAAGTCGTCCGCCGATGCAGCATGTGCTGGTGACGGGTCGTGGCGCGAAACCCGAGCTGATTGATCTGGCGGATACGGTTTCCGAGATCGCCGTGGTCAAGCATGCCTTTCAGGCCGGTATCCGTGCGCAGAAAGGCATCGAGCTATGAGCAGTCCTTCATGAGAGCGCCGCGTCACTGCCCGGCGGTGTTGATCGCTGCGCCGGCTTCCGGCCAGGGCAAGACCACCGTGACGGCCGCGTTGGCCCGACTGCACCGCAATCAAGGGCGCAAGGTTCGGGTGTTCAAATGCGGCCCTGACTTTCTCGACCCGATGATTCTCGAGCGCGCCAGTGGCGCGCCGGTCTATCAGCTGGATTTGTGGATGGTCGGCGCCGATGAAAGCCGCCGACTGTTGTGGGAGGCGGCGGGCGAAGCCGACTTGATTCTGATTGAAGGGGTCATGGGCTTGTTCGACGGTACGCCGTCCAGCGCAGACTTGGCGCGCCATTTCGGCGTACCGGTTCTGGGCGTGATCGACGGCACTGCGATGGCCCAGACTTTTGGCGCGTTGGCCCTGGGCCTGGCGCGTTATCAGCCGGACCTGCCGTTTGCCGGGGTCTTGGCCAATCGCGTCGGCACCGTGCGCCACGCGCAACTGCTCAAAGGCAGCCTGACCGAGGGCTTACGCTGGTACGGCGCGTTGTCACGAGAAACCGGGATCGAGTTGCCGAGCCGTCATTTGGGCCTGGTCCAGGCCAGCGAACTGAATGATCTGGATGCACGCCTCGACGCCGCCGCCACCGCCCTAGGCAGCACGTGCGAGGTGTCCTTGCCGCCGGCTGTCGAATTCGCCGCGCCCGACATCGTCAAGGCTGAACCCTTGCTTGAGGGGGTGCGCATTGCCGTGGCTCGGGACGAAGCGTTTGCCTTTACCTACGGCGCCAGTCTTGACCTGCTGCGGGCCATGGGCGCCGAGTTGTCGTTTTTCTCGCCGATCCACGACACCTTCATTCCCGATGCCGACAGCCTTTATCTGCCGGGCGGTTACCCCGAACTGCACCACGTCGCGCTGGGTCAAAACCTACCGATGCTGGCCGCCGTTCGCGCCCATCATGCAGCAGGTAAACCCCTGCTGGCTGAGTGCGGCGGCATGCTTTACCTGCTGGATGCCTTGACCGATGTCGACGGTCAGCGTGCGCAACTGGTGGGGCTGCTGACGGGCGAAGCCGTGATGCAGAAACGTTTGGCCGCGCTGGCTTTGCAAGCGGTCGAACTGCCGGAAGGCTTGCTGCGTGGGCACACCTATCACCACTCGCTGACCAGCACTGAGTTGCAGCCCATCGCTCGAGGTCTGAGCCCTAACGGTGGACGCGGCGCCGAGGCGGTCTATCGTGACGGGCGCATGACCGCGTCTTACGTACACTTCTATTTCCCTTCTAATCCTCAAGCGGTTGCGGCGCTTTTCAAACCATGAATGATCAGGCGTTCAGCCCCGACGAACGTGCGGCGGTGTATCGAGCGATTGCCGAGCGTCGCGACATGCGCCACTTCATCGGTGGTAGCGTGGCGCCGGAGCTGCTGGCGCGATTGCTCGAAGCGGCGCATCAGGCGCCCAGCGTCGGGTTGATGCAACCGTGGCGCTTTATTCGCATCAGTGACCGGTCGCTGCGGGAGAGCATCAAGGCACAGGTCGAGGCAGAGCGGATTCTTACCGCAGAAGCCTTGGGTGAGCGCTCCGACGATTTCATGAAGCTCAAAGTCGAAGGCATTAACGATTGCGCGGAAGTGCTGGTCGCGGCGCTGATGGATGATCGCGAGCGGCATATCTTCGGGCGCCGCACCTTGCCGGAAATGGACATGGCGTCCTTGTCCTGCGCGATTCAGAATTTGTGGCTGGCAGCGCGTGCCGAAGGGTTGGGCATGGGCTGGGTTTCACTGTTCGAACCGCAAGCGCTGGCCGACCTGCTGGGCATGCCGGCGGGGGCAAAACCCTTGGCGATTCTGTGTCTGGGACCGGTGGCCGAGTTTTACCCGGCGCCCATGCTGGTGCTGGAAGGGTGGGCGCAGGCTCGTCCGCTGAGCGAATTGCTCTACGAAAACCAGTGGGGAGTGAGTCGATGAGCATGGCGTTGTTGAGCGTCGCCGGGGTTGCGCTGGATGCGCTGCTGGGCGAGCCGAAACGGGCGCACCCGCTGGTGGCGTTCGGGCGCTTTGCCGACCGGATCGAACAGCGTTTCAATTCGGCTGGGCGCGGTTGGCGCAGTCATGGTGTCACCGCCTGGTTCATCGCGGTGATCCCGTTGACGCTGCTGGTGACTTTTTTCAGCTGGTTGCCCTATATAGGCGGGTGGGTGGAGGTTCTGGCGCTGTATTGCGCGCTGGGTTTGCGCAGCCTTGGCGAGCACGTCGAGCCGGTGGCGCAGGCCTTGCGCAGCGGTGACCTGGACGAAGCCCGTCGTCGCGTGGGCTATCTGGTGAGTCGGCAGACAACGGAGCTGGACTCGACTGAAGTCGCCCGCGCGGCCACCGAATCAGTCTTGGAAAACGGCAGCGATGCAGTGTTCGCCGCCTTGTTCTGGTTTGTTGTCGCGGGTGCGCCGGGGGTGGTGTTGTATCGCTTGAGCAATACCCTGGATGCTATGTGGGGCTATCGTAATGAACGTTTCGAACGGTTTGGCTGGGCGGCGGCAAAGATCGATGATGTCTTGAATTACATTCCGGCACGCCTGGTGGCGTTGACCTACGCGCTGCTGGGCAACACCCGATTGGCCCTGCGCTGCTGGCGTTCTCAAGCACCTGGCTGGGACAGTCCGAATGCCGGTCCGGTGATGGCCGCCGGTGCGGGCGCGCTAGGCGTGGAGTTGGGTGGGGCAGCGATTTATCACGGTGAACTGCACCAGCGTCCGCAATTGGGCGAAGGCGCGCCGGCTGATGCTCAGTCGATCGATCGTGGCTGGCAACTGGTCCAGCGCGGTGTCTGGTTGTGGTTGCTGGTCCTGTGCGTGGGGGCTGAACTGTATGCTTGAGCACGGCGGTCGCTTGCGAGATGCGGCATTGCACTACGGCATCGCTGAAGCCGAGTGGCTGGACCTGTCCAGTGGCATCTCGCCCTGGCCCTGGCCGATTCCGGAAATCCCGGCGCGAGCCTGGGCGCGGCTGCCGGAAACCGACGATGGCCTGGAACTGGCAGCCTGCGCCTACTATGGCGCCCCTCGTGTGCTACCGGTGCCCGGTTCGCAAGCCGCGATTCAGGCGTTGCCGCGTTTGCGTCGTGCGGGCAAGGTCGGTGTGTTATCGCCGTGTTATGCCGAACATGCCGAAGCCTGGCGTGCCAACGGCTTTCGGGTGCGCGAAGTGTTCGAGCACGAAGTGGATTTTTTCATCGACAGCCTTGATGTGCTGGTGGTGGTCAATCCGAACAACCCCACCGGGCTGAGCATCGTCCCGGAGCGCCTGCTGGAATGGCACGCGCACCTGGCCCAGCGCGGTGGCTGGTTGGTGGTCGATGAAGCCTTTATGGACAACACGCCGCAGTTGAGCCTGACCGCCGAAGCCTGGCGCGTCGGCTTGATCGTGTTGCGTTCGTTCGGCAAGTTCTTCGGGCTGGCGGGCGTGCGTTTGGGCTTTGTGATTGCCGAACCACAGCTGCTCAAATTGCTGGCGCGGCAGATTGGCCCTTGGGCCGTCAGCGGGCCAACGCGTGTGCTGGGGCAGGTGTGCCTGAGCGATGTCGAAGGTCATCGCCTGCAACGCCTGCGTACCGAACACGCCAGCCAGCGCCTGGCTGAACTGCTGAGCCAGTATGGCTTGAAACCTCAGGGTGGTTGCGCGCTGTTTCAATGGTTGACGACTCCGCACGCTGTTCAGGTTTATGAGTTCTGTGCCCTGCGCGGGATTCTGCTGCGGCTGTTTTTGAACACCGGCAGTCCCCACCACAGCGCCTTGCGTTTCGGTCTGCCGGCTGAAGAAGTCGACTGGCAACGGTTCGAACGAGCTCTTAGCGACTACACCAAGGAAATACCATGACCACCTTGATGGTGCAGGGGACGACGTCAGACGCCGGTAAAAGCACGCTGGTTACCGCGCTCTGTCGCTGGTTGACCCGTCAGGGCGTTCGCGTGGTGCCTTTCAAGCCGCAGAACATGGCGCTCAACAGCGCAGTGACGGCGGACGGTGGCGAGATCGGCCGAGCGCAAGCGGTGCAGGCCCAGGCCGCTGGGCTCGAGCCACACACCGACATGAATCCGGTGTTGCTCAAGCCCAATAGCGACACGGGCGCGCAGGTCATCATCCACGGCCGGGCGGTGACCACCATGAACGCGGTGGCGTATCACGGCTATAAAGAGATCGCGATGCAGGCGGTGCTGGCCTCGCACCAACGCTTGAGTGCGGCCTATCCGGTGGTCATGGTCGAAGGCGCCGGATCGCCTGCCGAAATCAACCTGCGTGCTGGCGACATCGCCAACATGGGCTTCGCCGAAGC
Organism: Pseudomonas sp. GG8; assembly: GCF_052976945.1. NCBI lineage: Bacteria > Pseudomonadati > Pseudomonadota > Gammaproteobacteria > Pseudomonadales > Pseudomonadaceae > Pseudomonas > Pseudomonas sp. GG8. The sequence goes on along the minus strand of NZ_JBRIIP010000001.1, from coordinate 4,056,710 downwards.
GGTGGATTGCCCTGTCCTGTTGATTGCCGATATCAATCGCGGCGGGGTCTTCGCCCACCTGGTGGGCACCCTGGAACTGCTGTCCCCGAGTGAGCAGGCGCGGGTCAAAGGTTTCATCATCAATCGTTTTCGCGGCGATATCGCCTTACTGCAACCGGGCCTTGACTGGCTGGAAGCACGCACCGGCAAACCGGTGATCGGCGTGCTGCCGTATGTGATGGATTTGCACCTCGAGGCCGAAGATGGTCTCGATCAGCGCCAGACCGACAAGGTCGAGCAGGTGCTGAATGTGGTGGTGCCGGTATTGCCGCGTATCAGCAATCACACGGACTTTGACCCGTTGCGCCTGCACCCACAGGTGAATCTACAGTTCGTCGGTCCTGGCCAGCCGATCCCGGCTGCGGACTTGATTATCCTGCCTGGCTCGAAAAGCGTACGCAGCGATCTGGCGTTCTTGCGCAGCCACGGCTGGGACATCGCCATCGCCCGGCACCTGCGCTATGGCGGCAAGGTGTTGGGCATTTGTGGTGGTTTGCAGATGCTCGGTCAGCAGCTGCATGACCCGCTGGGGCTCGAAGGCGCGCCCGGTTCCAGCGCCGGTTTGGGCATGCTGGACATCAACACCGTGCTGGAAGAACAGAAACAACTGCGCAATGTGTGTGGCCATCTCGCGCTTGAAGACGCGCCCGTGAGCGGTTACGAAATTCACGCGGGGGTGACCACTGGCGCGGCGCTGGAGCATGCCGCCGTGCGCCTTGATGATGGTCGCCATGACGGTGCACAGAGTGCCGACGGGCAAATTCTCGGCACCTACCTGCACGGCCTGTTCGAGTCGCCGCCAGCGTGTGCTGCATTACTGCGCTGGGCTGGCTTGGAAAATGTGCAGCACGTCGACTACCACGCGCTGCGCGAACGCGACATCGAGCGACTGGCGGACCTGGTTGAGAACCACTTGGACGGCGCGCTTTTGCGAACCCTGTGTGGTTTGGACAACGCTGGTTTAGAGGGCAACTGACATGCTGCAACTTATTCTAGGCGGCGCTCGTTCGGGCAAAAGTCGACTGGCCGAGCAGTTGGCCACCCACAGTAGCCTCGACGTCATCTATATCGCTACCAGCCAGGCGCTGGATGGCGAAATGAGCCAGCGCGTGGCGATCCATCGTCAGCGCCGCCCCGACAGCTGGGGCCTGATTGAGGAACCACTCGAACTGGCCCGTGTCCTGGTCGAGCAGGCCAGTGCCCAGCGGTGCCTGTTAGTGGATTGCCTGACCTTATGGCTGACCAATCTGCTGATGCTCGAAGACCCTGAGCGCCTGGTCCTTGAGCGCGAGGCGCTGTTGAACTGCCTCGCCGGGTTGCCCGGTGAAATCATTTTTGTCAGCAACGAAACCGGGATGGGCGTCGTGCCCCTCGGTGAACTGACCCGGCGTTACGTCGACGAGGCCGGCTGGCTGCATCAAGCCCTGGCCGAACGTTGCCAACGCGTGGTGTTGACCGTCGCTGGCCTGCCCTTGACCTTGAAAGGACCCGCAATATGAGCAATTCCTGGTGGCTGAAGCCGGCGCAGGCAATCAATAGTCAGGTGCGTGAAGAGGCTCTGGCCCGTCAGCAGCAGTTGACCAAACCGGCCGGCTCTCTCGGGCAGCTAGAGCGGGTAGCGGTGCAGCTCGCCGGGTTGCAGGGGCGGCTCAAGCCCAGTGTCGACAACCTGTGGATCGCCATTTTTGCGGGCGATCATGGCGTGGTTGCAGAAGGGGTTTCGGCTTTTCCGCAGGAAGTCACCGGGCAAATGCTGCATAACTTCGTGACTGGCGGTGCGGCAATCAGCGTGCTGGCTCGTCAGCTTTCGGCGCAGTTGGAAGTGGTTGATCTGGGCACGGTATCGCCGTTGAACCTGCCGGGTGTCCGGCATTTGCAGTTGGGTGCGGGCACCGCGAACTTCGTCGAAGGGCCGGCGATGACCGAGGCGCAGGGTTTGCTCGCGCTGGAGGCTGGGCGTGACAGTGCTCGCCGTGCACTGGCGTCGGGCGCGGAGCTGTTTATTGGCGGCGAGATGGGCATCGGCAACACCGCAGCGGCCAGCGCATTGGGATGCGCCTTGCTCGAATGCCGGGCACAGTTGCTGGTTGGGCCGGGCACTGGGCTCAATGCGGCGGGCGTCACGCACAAAGCGTTGGTCATCGAGCGTGCGTTGGCGCTGCATGCCGGGCATGCTGGCGATCCGCTGCGCACTTTGTTCTGTCTGGGCGGCTTCGAGATTGCAGCGCTGGTCGGTGCCTACCTGGCCTGTGCTCAGGAAGGTATCGCGGTGCTGGTCGACGGCTTTATTTGCAGCGTTGCGGCGTTGGTTGCGGTGCGCTTGAATCCATCGTGTCGTGACTGGTTGTTGTTCGGCCATCGGGGCGCCGAGCCAGGCCACCGGCACGTGCTGGAAGTCTTGCAGGCCGAACCTTTGCTCGACCTGGGCTTGCGCCTGGGTGAGGGCAGTGGTGCAGCGTTGGCTGTGCCTTTGCTGCGTCTGGCCTGTGAACTGCACAACGGCATGGCGACGTTCGCCGAGGCGGCAGTGGCGGACCGCCCGGCATGACCTTGCGCCTCGATCTGCTGCGTCATGGCGAAACCGAGCTCGGCGGTGGCCTGCGTGGCAGCCTGGACGACGCTCTGACGGCTGCTGGCTGGGCGCAGATGCGCGTGGCGGTGGCTGAGGGTGGACCGTGGGATCGAATCGTCAGCTCGCCGCTGCAACGCTGCGCACGCTTTGCCCAAGAGCTGGCTGACCAGTTGGCCCTTCCACTGCACATGGACGCCGATCTGCAGGAGCTGCACTTCGGTGAATGGGAAGGGCGCAGCGCTGCCCAACTGATGGAGACCGACGCGGAGAGTTTGGGGCTGTTCTGGGCCAATCCTTATGCGTTCACCCCGCCCAAGGCTGAACCGCTGACGGCGTTTTCCTCGCGGGTATTGGCGGCGGTCGAGCGTTTGCATCAGGCCTATGCCGGTCAGCGCGTGTTGCTGATCAGTCACGGCGGGGTGATGCGCCTGTTGCTGGCTCAGGCTCGGGGGTTGCCCCGTGAGCAACTGCTTCAGGTTGAAGTTGGGCATGGTGCACTGCTGACGCTTCAGGTCGGCAGCGGCTGCGTGTTGAGCGAATGAACCTGTCGCCCTTCTGGATTGCCCTGCAGTTTCTCAGCAGCCTGCCCATTCGCCTGCCGGGCATGCCGGAGCCGCAAGCGTTAGGGCGGTCGTTGTTGTTTTATCCGTTGGTGGGGCTGCTGTTCGGGCTGCTGCTGATGGGCCTCAACGCACTGTTGAACGGTACGCCGTCGATGTTGCACGCGGCGTTGCTGCTGACCGCCTGGGTAGTGCTCAGCGGCGGCCTGCACCTGGACGGATTGGCCGACAGCGCTGATGCGTGGCTCGGTGGCTTTGGTGACCGCGAACGCACCCTGAGCATCATGAAAGACCCGCGCAGTGGACCGATCGCGGTCGTTACCCTGGTGCTGGTGCTTCTGCTCAAATTCTGTGCCCTGCTGGCAGTGATCGAACACCGGCAGAGCGTGGCCTTATTGCTGGCCCCATTGATCGGGCGCAGCGCCATGCTCGCCTTGTTTCTGGGCACACCGTATGTACGGGCGGGTGGGTTGGGACAAGCACTGGCCGATCACCTGCCACGCACACTGGGCCAGCAGGTTTTGCTGTTGAGCGCCGTGGGGTGCGTGCTCGTGGCGGGAGTGAGCGGTCTGATTGCCCTGTTGGTGGCGTGTGTCTGTTTCTTCTGGCTACGCCACCTGATGCTACGCCGACTCGGCGGCACCACCGGCGACACCGCCGGCGCGCTCCTGGAATTGCTGGAAGTGGCAGTGCTGGTGGTGTTGGCGCTGGTTTATGCCTAGGCAAGCCTGATTCCATAGTGTTCCTGTCTCAGCTCAAATTGTGTGGTTGATCGCATTCTCTGTGGGAGACCCAGCCCCGCCTGAAGCCTGTGCCGGGCTTATTCGCAAGCAAAACTACGCGTCCCGCTGCGAAGGCGTCTCGCCAGTCACATCTCCCTCTCTGTCTGATGCATTGACAGTCGTTGTGCGTGAAGCGTAGTTTTCGTCGGTTGGATTACGGGCCTAATACGCCTACTTTGCAGGGCTTGATGAGCGAGCCGGAGAATAAGAATGACATCGGTCTGGCGTACCAGTGGTTGGATTTTGCTGGGGAGTGCGTTGAGCCTCGCGTTGTCCCTGGGTGTGCGGCATGGCTTCGGTTTGTTTCTGGCGCCCATGAGTGCTCAGTTCGGTTGGGGGCGTGAGGTATTTGCCTTTGCGATTGCATTCCAGAACCTGATTTGGGGCCTGGCCCAGCCGTTCGCAGGCGCACTGGCGGATCGCTTCGGTGCGGCGAAAGTGGTGTTTGTCGGCGGGATTCTTTATGCCGTGGGCCTGGCATGCATGGGCATGGCCGATTCGCCGTTGTCCCTGTCCCTGAGCGCCGGTGTGTTGATCGGTATCGGTTTGTCCGGCACCTCATTTTCGGTGATTCTGGGCGTGGTCGGTCGAGCGCTGCCACCCGAGAAACGCAGCATGGGCATGGGCATCGCCAGTGCGGCCGGTTCATTCGGTCAATTCGCCATGTTACCCGGCTCCCTCGGCCTGATTGGCTGGCTTGGCTGGTCGGGGGCATTGCTGGTGCTGAGCGTGCTGGTAGCGATGATTCTGCCGCTGGTTGCAATGATCAAAGATGTGCCGACGCCACTCACTGGAGGCGAACAAACCCTGCGTGAAGCCCTGCATGAAGCCTGTACCCACTCGGGTTTCCGGCTCTTGGCCCTGGGTTTTTTCGTCTGTGGTTTTCAGGTGGTTTTCATCGGTGTGCATTTACCTGCGTATCTGGTCGATCAACACCTGCCCGTCAAAGTCGGCACCACGGTGTTGGCCCTGATTGGTCTGTTCAATATCTTCGGTACTTACACGGCCGGTTGGCTGGGCGGGCGTATGTCCAAACCACGCTTGCTGACCAGCCTGTACCTGATTCGCGCTGTGGTGATTGCCTTGTTCCTGTGGGTGCCGCTGAGTGAGACCACGGCCTACCTGTTTGGCGTCGCCATGGGCCTGCTGTGGCTCTCCACCGTGCCTCTAACCAACGGTACGGTCGCCACTCTGTTCGGGGTGCGCAACCTGTCGATGCTCGGTGGTATCGTCTTCTTGTTCCACCAATTGGGTGCCTTCCTCGGTGGCTGGTTGGGTGGCGTGGTGTATGACCGCACGGGGAATTACGATTTGATCTGGCACGTGTCGATCCTGCTCAGCCTGCTGGCTGCTGCCCTGAACTGGCCGGTGCGCGAGCGGCCGGTGGCGCGGTTGCAGGTTCAGGGCGTGGTGCTGTGAACAGCGTCTGGCCTTGGCTCGGCGGCATAACCCTCGGATTTTTGCTGCTGGCGCTGGTGTGGTGGGGCTGGCAGCACGTTGGTCTGGGTGCGCTGCAATTGGGCATGAGTACCTGTTAGGTATCATGATCGAGCCACAACAGGTGGAAGGCCCGAATGCCACCCACCTGTTCAAGGTGCTGGCCGAGCAGAGCAGCGAGCCGCGCTGGAATTTCTATAAGTACGTGATTGACCGTCAAGGCCACGTAATCGCCCATTTTTCCAGCCTGACCAAACCCGATGATGCCGCTTTCGTTGCGGCTGTCGAGAAAGCCATTGCGTCCAAACCCTGATGGTCTGAGCCTTAAGCTGCAACCATGAAAAAGCCCTGCATCCATTATTGAACTGCAGGGCTTTTTCGTATTCGGCTGACGAGCCTTTCAGCTCGTCGCGAACGGGCTCATTAGAAGCGGTAAGTCACAGACGTACCGAAACCGTGGGCGCTGTTGTTGTAGGTGGAGCTATAGGTACCCTTGGTCGGGCTAGACAGATTGACGGTGGTGTCTTCTTCCTTGAGGTAGGAGTAAGCCACGTCGATGGTCAAATCGTCTGTCGGGCTATAACCGGCACCGAAGCTGATGGCCCTGCGGTCACCCGTCGGGATGCGCGGGGAGCGGTCGGTGTTGTTGGTGGGCGACTGGTCAACCGAGAAGCCGGTGCGCAGGGTCCACTGCTTGTTGAGCTTGTACGCGGCACCGATGGCGTGCGCCCAGGTGTCGTGCCAGTTCTGCTCCTCGGTGATCGTGCCGATCGGGCCTGCGCTGCCACCCAATGCCGCTGCGACTCCGCTGTTCTTCACGGTGATGTTTTGCAAACGGCTCCAGCGGGTGTAGGTGGTACCTGCGTAGAGGGTCCAGTCGTCGTTCAATTCGTGAGTGACCGAAAAGTCCGTGGACTCAGGTGTCTTGAGGCTGAGTGAAGCGTCGTACTTGCTGCCGCTGTACGGGCCAAAGCCTGCGCCATCAATCTCGGTATGGCCTTCAAGTTTGAAGTCGACCACTGAGTGGTAGGTCAGGCCTACACGGGTGCGGTCAGTGACTTGAGCGAGGATACCGATGTTGTAACCAAGGGCGGTGTCGTTGCCCTTGATCCTGACTTGGCCGTCAGGGCCTACGCCTGCACGGGTGACTGTCGGGGTGGCCGAGGTCAATTCGCCGTCGATGCGGTTGATGGTCGGACCAAAACCGATGGAGATTTTGTCATTGAACGCATAGCTGACAGTAGGCTGCAAAGTAACGACTTTTACGTCACTTTTCTTACCGTAGTAGCGACCGGCGAAGCCATGTTCATACTGGGTGACCAGGCCGAAGGGGGCGTAAATGCCGACACCAAAGGTCCAGTGATCATCAATAGGCTTTACGTAGTAACCCATGGGTACGGCGATCAGTGGAACCATATCGCCATCATTGCTGCCGCCGAATGGACGGCCGACACCGTCATGGATATCGGTTTTTGCGTCGAGAGCTACAGCGCCCAGGCTGACCTGTTCACGCTTGATGCGCGACATACCGGCCGGGTTACCGAACACAGTGCTGGCGTCTTCGGCAGAAGAAGAGCGACCGGCGAAACCCGTGCCCATGCCGCTGACGCTCTGCTCGTTGACCGCGAAGCCTGAGGCAAAAACTTGAGTGGATACCATGCCGATGGCGAGGCTAAGTGTGGTCTTGAGCATTACTTTTTTCATTATTAGAACTCCGTGTTGATCACGGGTCGGAAATTACCAACATTTTCGTCTAAGCGCCATAGCCTAGATGGCCCGAGATAGAGCCTTCTTGTAGGACAATTTGTCCAAGTGCGTCGATCTGCAGCGATCTTGCAGCTGGAGAAAAAACTCAGGCAACGTGATGAAGAGGGGCTACGCAGGAGTGCCAGGCCGCAGTGAAATCGCGTAAACGACCCTGTGGCTGGAAGGTTTGACGCCAAATTCTTGCCATGGCCAGCACGTCGTTTTCAGCGGGCAAGGGTTTACCTTGTGCTTCGATCAACAGCCAGGCGATGGCGGTGGCATAACGCAGATTAACGGTCAGTTCCAGGTGCGGTCCCTTGAGAAATGCATGCTGACTTGCAAGGCCTCGAACGAGACTGGCTCGTTCCGGGTCCAGTGCCAGGTAGTCATCCCAGAGATGTTGGTGACGAACTTCGGTGATGCGGTACAGCCCATGAGCGCGCCGGCTGTCCAGTGCCTCGCCGAGTGCCGATTGGCTGGCGGCGACCCCGAGCAGCAAGGATTCGGCAGTAGAGCAATAACGTCCAAGATAGATCAGCGTGGGGCGGATCACATATCGACACAGTTCACTGGCGGCGATTCCCATAAAGCCCTCGTGACATCCCTTGTAAAGCAATTAGAGCCGGCGAGGCCGTGGCGCGTGGCAGCGGTGAATCGGATCAGGCTCGCCGGAAGCAGCCAGGGCCGCTTGAGTTGAAGTGTAGTGTCATATTTCGGGCGTAAAGGGCTGTTTTTAAAATATTTGTGCCGGCGGCTTATGGCGTATATATCCCTTTGTGCTTAGCTCATGCTTATTGCTCGGGTGATAAAGGATCAAAAATCCAGGCGGAAAGCAGGCTTGGAAACCGCCAGTCCAGGCGCTGGGTAAATCACAGGCAATAAAAAACCTCGCTTGAAAGGCGAGGTTTTTTGATGGGGCGATTCAGCCAGCGGCTGGCATTCCGTCAGGCAACCAGTGCCTGGCGTGTACGCTCGATCACGGCTTGCAGCGGCTCGGCGCTGGAATACTGATCGGGGTACAGACGTTCGCTGTGACGAGCGATGCCGTGTTCGTTGACGATGGTGAAGCTGAAGCAGCCTTTGCGAGCGGCCATGATCAGGCAATTCATTGGAGCAAATGCGCTGGTTAGGGTGCGAATGGCATCCTGAGTCTGGATATGAGTAGTCATGGTTATGGGTGTTTCCTACAAGCGACACGGTATAAGACCGTGCAAAATAAAAACGTTCCAGTAAACCGCGGGCCAGTGCAAGGCACGGCGGGGCGAAGAACCTGACTGGAACAAAGCAGACAGTTTGAAGCGCGCTTTATCGTATGGCGCTTGGGCTGACTGGTAGGTACTTAGGAGGGCAGGCAACACAACAAGGGCAAAGGTTCGAGGCCCGGGGTGAAGTTCCTGATCAATCTGCAGGTTGGTTGAGTCAGAGCATGAGAGCTGCGCTACACCCTTCCCGTCATTGAGGAAGGCCGTGTGTCGAGTTCATGCCTGGAAACCATCTAGGTGGTCGATCCCGTGTGGTCGGCAACACTTTCACATTGGAAAAGCGTTTGCCGGGGGACTGTTTCGACCAGAATTGACTTTCAGCTTGGTACTAACTGCAGCGATGATAGCGGATCGAGTCCTGGATTGGAAGCCAGCTAATAAAATTAGTTGCAGGTGTGTGGGGCAGGCTGAGATAGGGGGCAATGTCGTCCGCCGAGTTCTATGCAGATGTTGGGTCAAAACGAGGGTCGCGTTATAACTGCCAGTGATCGAGTTGTACACACTGGCGCAACAACCTGTCATGCCACTGTCACATCCGATCCCAAGCGCTTGATTTCTTGTGGTGAATTATTAAGTCAATGAAAAACATCGTTTTTTTTCATTGGTGAAAAAAGCGTCAGTTTGAACGCAGGCCACGTTCTATAGGCGTTTGCGAAGGTTCACGGTGGGTTGTCCACTGAGTTATCCACAGCTTCTGTGGATTGTCCCAAGCGCTTGCTCTAGTCCGCGGGTGCCATGGTTGGCGTAGGGGAATTCACAAAATCCTCCATGAAGAGGATCGTTTATCAGCGGTGTTTGCTATTTCTTTTTGGAATTAACAGGTTCGGATGAGGATACCGACTGTCGCCGTGGCGGTCTGTTCTAAGCATAATGCCCGGCACGATACCCCTCAGTGCATAGACGTTATAACCCCCGGAGTTTTTATGGCATTGGACCTGACCAGCCTCCTGCTTGGCCTTGCTGGCGCGGCATTGCCGTTGTTGGCCTTGGCTTGGCAGCTGCAGCGACGGCTGGCACGGCAGCAGGCCGACGCGGCGTTGCTCGACGAGCGTCTGAGTACTGCGCTGTTGGCTCAAGATGGTCTTGGCGCCCAGCTCGACGCCAGCCGTGATGAAATCAGTGACCTGAGCCACGCCAATGCGGCCAAACAGGCTGACCTTGCGGCGGTGCGCCGGGAAGTCGAGTTGCTGCGTCAGGAGCGCGATAACGCCCATGAAGCCGCTCAAGGCTGGAGCCTGGAGCGTGCCGGCAAAGAAGCCGAATTGCGCCGTCTTGACGCATGCTGCGCGTCGCTGGGCGCCGAATTGCGCGAGCAGCAGGAAAGCCATCAACAGCGTCTGAGCGACCTGCAAGGGTCGCGTGATGAATTGCGTGCGCAGTTCGCCGAGCTGGCCGGGAAAATCTTCGATGAGCGCGAACAGCGCTTCGCCGAAACCAGCCAACAGCAACTGGGGCAATTGCTCAACCCGCTGAAAGAGCGGATTCAGTCCTTCGAAAAACGTGTCGAAGAAAGCTATCAGCAAGAAGCTCGCGAGCGTTTCTCGTTGGGCAAAGAGCTGGAGCGCCTGCAGCAGCTCAATCAGCGCTTGAGCGATGAAGCCACCAACCTGACGCGCGCACTCAAGGGCCAGAAGACCCAGGGTAATTGGGGGGAATTGATTCTTGAGCGGGTGCTTGAGCATGCAGGACTGGAAAAAGGGCGTGAGTACCAGACGCAAGTCAGTCTCAAAGGCCCGGATGGCGAGCGCTTTCAGCCGGATGTGCTGATTATGTTGCCCGGCGACAAGCAAGTGGTAGTCGATGCCAAGGTCAGTCTCACCGCTTACCAACAGTACGTCAGCGCCGATGACGAGGTGATTGGTCAAGCCGCGTTGAAGCAGCATGTGCTGTCCTTGCGCAACCATGTCAAAGGCCTGTCGGGCAAAGATTACAAACGACTCGAAGGCTTGCACAGCCTGGACTTCGTGTTGCTGTTCGTGCCCATCGAAGCGGCTTTTTCCGCCGCGTTGCAGGCGGAGCCAAACCTGTTTCAAGAGGCGTTCGATCGCAACATCGTGATCGTCAGCCCGACCACCTTACTTGCCACCTTGCGTGTGATCGATAGCCTGTGGAAGCAGGAACGTCAGAGCCAGAATGCGCGGGAAATCGCTGAGCGGGCAGGTTGGTTGTACGACAAGTTTGTGCTGTTCATCCAGGACCTGGACGAAGTTGGCAATCGCCTGCAACAGCTGGACAAAGCGTACGGTGCTGCCCGCAACAAACTCACCGAAGGGCGCGGCAATCTGGTCAGCCGCAGCGAGCAACTGAAACTACTGGGCGCCCGCGCCAGTAAAAACCTGCCAGCGGACCTGCTTGAAAGGGCCATGACCGATGATGATGGGGTGGTGCAGTTGCCTGAATGATCCTGGGAGAGAGTGACAGCCAGTGCGCGAAGACAATCTCCTCCGTCGTAATCGATCCTTTTAAATAAACTGATGTCGCTTTTGCCCATACATTTTCCGACCGATTGATCAATAATCCATAACATTTTGCCTATCTGGATCTGCCATGTTCAGCCTGTATCACCTTCAATCATGAGTGTGCCGCGTAAAAGTGCCGATGCTTTTGCCCTGCAAGTCATGCTGGGCCTCTGTCTGATCTGGGGCGTGCAACAAGTGATTATCAAGTGGGCTGCGCCGGATATCGCGCCCATCATGCAGGCTGCTGGCCGCTCGGGTATTGCCGCGCTGCTGGTGGGCATTCTTATGGTCTGGCGCGGTGGTCTGCGGCACATGAGCAGTACCTGGCGCGGCGGTCTACTCGCCGGTGCCTTGTTTGCACTGGAGTTTCTGTTTATCTCCGAGGGCCTGCAATTGACCTCGGCGGCGCACATGTCGGTGTTTCTTTATACCGCTCCGGTATTCACTGCGTTGGGCCTGCACTGGTTGCTGCCCAGCGAACGCTTGCGCACCTTGCAATGGATGGGCATTTTTCTCGCGTTCGCAGGTATCACCACGGCCTTTGTTGGCGGCCTGTCATTGAGTGGCATGGACCGCAATATGCTGATCGGCGACGCGCTGGGTGTTCTTGCGGGCATGGCGTGGGGCGCAACCACGGTGGTGGTGCGGGCGTCGCGGCTGTCTGAAGCACCGGTGACGCTGACCTTGTTCTATCAACTGATGGTCGGCTTTGTCGCCTTGCTGCTGATTGCCGTCAGCAATGGGCAGGTCAGTCATGTGACCCTGACGCCTGTCGCAGTCGCCAGCGTGCTGTTTCAGGCGCTGGTTGTTTCCTTCTTCAGCTATTTGATCTGGTTCTGGCTGCTGCGCCGTTACCTGGCGTCAAATCTGGCGGTGTTCTCATTCATGACACCCCTGTTTGGCGTGACCTTCGGCGTGCTGCTGCTTAATGAACCGCTGAGCTTCAACTTCGTGATCGGAGCAGTGTTGGTGCTGTTGGGGATTACGCTGGTCAGCGGCGAGCAGTGGATACGCCGCCGGTTTAAGCCCTGGGCCTGATTGACCAGGTGATCAGAAAGACCGGGCTTACCTCTCTGCGACAGACGCCTTGAACTGCGAAACGGCGAGCACTGCGTAAAATGAGGTTATATGTCACAAATTCTTTTCCGCGATACTCTGTAGCAGGCGTAAAGTAGGTCCCGGAACTATGATGAATAAGACGCGGCTAGCGGATGTCAGTCGTTGAGTATTTCCCTGAAGGGGGGCGTGATGAACAGTAAATTGCAAGAATGGCTCCATGACCTCGGAGTTGCCCTGGGCCTGATCGAACGGCCAAAACTCCAGCCCATTCCTATCCGCACTGATGATGAACGGCGGCGCCCGCGTCGGTAAGTGATCGACGGTTTCATTGTCACAGTGCTTCATCTGCAGGCATTAAAAAGGCCCGGTTTCGCTGTTGATTAAATCAATCGCAGAACCAGGCCATTACGTTAAAACCTCTCGCAAAAATCCTTTTGATTTCAATCGTTTGTGCTTAGCACCAAAATCACGTCGACCAGGATTTGCAGGGTCAGATGCTCCGGTACTTTGTAGATTCGGTCTTTGATGCGGGCCGGGAAGATGATGTCGAAATCAAATTCCAGCTGATCGAGTAAATCCTCTACCTCGAAATCGTCCAGCGCCAAGTCTCTGAGCGTTGCGTTTTCGCGTATCTCGGATTTATCGATCAGCATGACACCCAAGGTGTTGTAGACGCGTTGCTGAATGTCTGGCCGCTCCATGAAAGCCCCTGTTTCTGCGATGTCCAGAGAGTTAACCCGGTACTGCCGAAACCAGGGGATCGTGCGCGGTCCATAGCTTGGGTAGACCACTACTCCATCAGGCTAGCTCAATCCGCGTTGTATCAGGTGCAAGGATTTACCGGGCCGCGTGCTCGTGCATCCACAGGTCGATCAACTCCCGCAGGCGCGCCCTGAAAAGCTTGGGAAGTGGCCGCCGTGCACCGCGCGGATCGGTCCACCCGCTCAAGGTAATCCGGATTCACGCCGCGCGGGGCTTGACCGTATTAGCCATTGTCACGGGCCGGGGTGACAACAGGCTGACCACCACGAAGCTGATCAAACCGACCGACAGGCTGTAGTAGATCGGCGTGTTGGCGTCGAAACCGTCCTTGAGCATGAGCGCCAGCGCGGTCAGGAAGCCCAGTGCCATGCTGGTGATCGCCCCCGAGGTGGTTGCCCGCTTCCAGTAGATTGCGCCGATCAATGGAATCAGCATGCCGCCTACCAGCAGGTTATAGGCCAGGGTCAGGGCGCTGATAACATCGTTCACGACCAGCGCGATGGCGAGTACCACAAGGCCGGTGAGCAGGGTAAACAGGCGGTTGATGCCCAGGCTCGACTGTTTGCCGCCGCGCAGGCGTGGCAGCAGGTCTTCGGTCAGGGTCGTCGATGCTGCGAGTAAACCGGCGCTGGCGGTGGACATCATGGCGGCCAGGGCTGCGGCGATGACCAGGCCACGCAGACCGTCGGGCAACGAGACTTTAACGATGGCGGCGAAGGCGTTGTTGACGTTGTCCAGGTCCGGCAGCAATACATGAGCGGCCATGCCAATCAGGGCGCAGGCCAGACCGTAAAAAATGCAGTAAACCCCGGCGATGGAGCCCGCGTACTTGGCGATCTTGTCAGTGCGTGCGGTGAACACACGCTGCCAGATGTCCTGGCCGATCAGGATGCCGAAGAAGTAGATCAGGAAGTACGTGATGATGGTGTCCCAGCCGATGGTGGTCCAGCTGAAGCTCGATGCTGGCAGCTTGGCGACCAGTTGATCCCAGCCGCCAACGCGGTACAGGCAGATCGGCAACAGGATGAACATCAGGCCAACGGTCTTGATCACGAACTGAACGATGTCGGTCAGGGTCAACGACCACATGCCGCCAATCGCCGAGTACACCACCACGACACCGCCGCCGAGTAATACCGATACCCAGAACGGTAAACCGAACAGCACTTGCATCACGGTGCCGATGGCGAGGATTGAGGTCACGCCGATCATCAGTGCATACACCAGCATGATCACCGCGCTGGCCTGACGGGCCATCGGGTTATAGCGCTTTTCCAGCACTTGAGTAACAGTGAAAATTCGCAGTTTGAGCAGCGGTTTGGCGAGGAACAGGTTCAGCGCGATGATCCCCAGGCCCAAGGCCGCGCACAGCCAGAAACCGGAAATCCCGTGCACATATCCCAGCCGTACAGTGCCGACGGTGGACGCGCCGCCGAGGACGGTGGCCGCCATGGTGCCCATGTATAAGGTTGGGCCCAGATTACGCCCGGCGACCAGGTAGTCTTCGTGGGTTTTCGCTTTGCGCATGCCGTACCAGCCGAGCACCAGCATGCCAGCGGCATAAATGAGGACGACGAAAATATCTAAAGCCATGGAGGGTTTCCTATTATTTTTTTTATGTTGAAGCGCAAATCTGACGCGGCGTCGCGGCGGGCAGGGTCACACAGGCAGGCTCGCCGCGAGCGTTGATGGATCAGACGGTTTGTCGCAGTGTGGCGGTATCAGCGGCTTTGTTGTCTTGGCGGCGTGGGTCGCCGATGCCAGGCCAAACAGAAATGGAATCAGCGTGGCAGCCTGAGCGATGATCACGGCCAGCATTATTCTGGTTTTCGACGTGTCGCGGGGTATGTAACGCGACCAGTCGCCGAGGAACGCGCCAAAGGAAATCGGGTTGCTCATGGCCACCAATGCAGAGCCGATAAAGGCTGCCCAGAAGCCTTCTTTGCCGAGGCTGACGCTGCCGGCAAAGTTGATGTCGAACGGACCGGCGAAGGCGAAGATGCCGAGCAGGAATAACAGGCTGGCGCTCCACACGGCGATCTTGTTGACCCACAGCAGGAAGCGGAAGCCATAGATGCACACGGTCAGCACTAGAATCGTGAACAAACCAGAAGGTATTGGACCCACCAAAAATCATCTGGAACAGGTCGCGGGGGGTTGTGGTACGTGCGTGATCGGGGATCTGTTCAACCCCGAACGTCTCGATGCTGTTGATGCTTTGGTCGTTTTTGTTGTTATTCATGATCTGCTCCGATCATTTCATTGGGCTAAGGGGGTGGCAGCCTTAAGGGAGTGCGGACAAATGTTCGTGGCAAGCCAGCCAGCGGCCTTCTTGTTGTTTTTAAGTGGCGTGTTGTCGGCGGAACACAATGGTTTCGCGCTCTTGGCTAAGGCTTTGCTCCCCTTGCATGCGCAGCTCGGTGGCAACGTCATGGATAAAAATCGCGACGTCGCCTTGCAGAATGACGTGAGCATTACTGGAAACGCAGCGGAGTACTTCAAATCCCTCCAGCCGCCAGCTGTCCCACAACGCCTGATAGGCTGCGATCATTGTTTACAAACGCCGTCACCAGGTCGGCGGCGGCTTGCAGGACATCATCGCGGTCGCTCATGGTCATCCCTCAGCGGTGCACAACGCCGGGGAGTACGCAGAGCATTTCGTACAGCAAGTTAGCGCCCAGTAGCGAGGTATTGCCGGTGGTGTCGTAAGGTGGCGAGATTTCTACCAGATCGCAACCGATCAGGTCGAGGCCCTGGCAGCCACGGATGATTTCAATTGCCTGGATAGTCGTCAGGCCGCCGATTTCAGGGGTGCCGGTGCCGGGTGCCCACGCGGGATCGATACCGTCGATATCGAAGCTCAGGTACACCGGACCGCCGCCGACTTTTTCACGGACTTCAGTCATCAGTTGGGCGAGGGATTTGTGCCAGCATTCTTCGGCCTGAACCACACGGAAGCCCTGTTTGCGGCTCCAGTTGAAGTCTTCTGCGGTATAACCCTGAGCGCGCAGACCAATTTGCACCACACGATCACAATCGAGCAGGCCTTCTTCTACTGCGCGGCGGAAGGTTGTGCCATGGGCGATTTTCTCGCCAAACATGTGATCGTTGACGTCAGCGTGGGCGTCGATGTGCACCAGGCCAACCTTGCCGTGTTTTTTATGGATGGCGCGCAGGATTGGCAGGGTGATGGTGTGGTCACCGCCCAGTGTCAGAGGGATGACATCGTGTTCGAGAATCTTGTCGTAGGACTCTTCGATGATGCGCACAGCGTCCAGCAGGTTAAAGGTGTTGATCGCCACGTCGCCGATATCGGCCACGGACAGGGAATCAAAAGGCGCAGCGCCGGTGGCCATGTTGTACGGACGAATCATGACCGACTCGGCGCGAATCTCACGCGGCCCGAAACGGGTGCCAGGGCGTAGTGACGTGCCAATGTCCAGCGGGACGCCAACAAAGGCCGCATCCAGGCCAGCAGCCGATTGCAGGTGGGGTAGACGCATCATGGTGGCGATGCCGGCGAAGCGCGGCATTTCGTTGCCGCCCAGTGGTTGGTGAAAAATCTTTTCCACGGGATTGCCTCATCGTTGTTGTGATTTAGGCGGATTTTGCAAAGTACAAAGGATTGAAAGAATCGCTGAGGCAAAATACTTAGTTCAGAGATTTCTAAACTATCGCTTAAACTGTGACATAGCTCCTACAGGGGGATATGTGTCTTCCTGCTAATCACCCGGAACCCTCATGGCCAACGCGTTACCCGACCTGAAACTGTTACGCATCTTCGTCAGCGTGGTGCGGCATCAGGGTTTTGCCAGCGCTCAGCAGGAACTCAACCTGTCGACCTCGGCCATCAGCACCTACATGAGTCAGCTCGAAGCGGCCTTGGGGCTGGTGTTGTGCCATCGTGGGCGGGGCGGTTTCAGCTTGACCAGCAAGGGCGAGCTGTTCCATCAGGAGACCCTGCGTCTGCTCGGCGAGTTGGAGGATTTCGAGCAATACGCCGCCGGCCTCAAAGGCGAACTGCGTGGCACGCTCAACCTCGGGGTAATCGACTCCACCGTCAGTGATCGCGCACTGCCGTTCGCCGAAGCCATTGGCGCCTACAGTCATGAGTATCCGGCGGTGCATCTGCACTTGTCAGTGATGAGTCCCTACGAATTGCAGCTCGGCGTGCAGGACAATCGCCTCGATCTGGCCATTGGCGCCTTCTCCACGCGCATGAGTGGGCTGGTCTATCAGCCGTTGTACCGCGAGCAACACTGGCTGTATTGCAGCAATCGCCACCCATTGTTTACCGAGCGGCGCATCCCCGAGCAAGTCATCACTCAGCAGCGCATGGTCGGGCGTGGTTATTGGAGCCAGGCCGAGCTGGCGCGGCATGGTTTCAAGCACAGCGCCGCGACCGTGGAAAGTATGGAAGCACAGCTGATTCTGGTGCTGTCCGGCGCCTATATTGGCTACCTGCCGGAGCATTACGCGCAAGCCTGGGCAGACTCCGGTCATCTGCGGGTCTTGTTGCCAGCGACGTTCGGCTACCAGGCGCCGTTCTCGATGATCGTGCGCCGTGGGCGCGGTCGCGAACCGTTGATCCAGACTTTCCGCGACTTGCTCAAGGCACAGCTCAATCAGAGCTGAGGAGAACACCATGTCCCGCGCCCAATGCGCCCGCTGCCTGCGACCTGAAACTCATTGCCTGTGCGCGCTGATCCCGCAACTCGACAGTCGCACCCGTGTGCTGATTTTGCAGCACCCGAGCGAAGTCAATCACGCCCTGAACACCGCACGGCTGGCGGCGCTTGGGCTGAACAATGCCGAATTGATTGTGGGGGAAGTATTCGATGACTTGCCTGCACTACTGAACCCGCCCGGTTATCAGGCAAGGCTGCTGTTCCCCGCCGACGATGCGCAGCCGTTGGAGGCTTACCGGAGCGAAGGCGGTAAGACGGGAAGTATGTCGATGTTGTTGGTCGTACCGGACGGCACCTGGCGCAAGGCGCGCAAGTTACTGCACCTCAATCCACTGCTGGCGGCCTTGCCCCGGGTGACCCTGGCGCAAACCGTGCCTTCACGCTATCGACTGCGTAAAGCTCCGGGGCCGGGTGCGTTGTCGACAGTAGAAGCCATTGTCCAGGCATTGCAGACGTTGGAGGCGCCAAAACCGTTCGACGCGCTATTGCGGCCTTTCGAGGCCCTGATCGACGGGCAAATTGCAGCGATGGGCGAGGACACCTATCAGCGCAACCATCTTTGAGCATCAGCCGTTCAGTGAGGACTGTTGCTCTGCCTTGATCCGCTGCATTCGCTGGATATAGGCATCGGTTTCACGCTCCGCATCGGTGCGGCTTGGGAATGGGCCTTCCAGGGTGTTTTCCCGGGTGCTGAAAAAGTACTGCCCATTGACCAGAGAAACACGATCACAGCGGTAGTGGACGGTCGGGTTTGGATCTTGTGCGCGCTTTCCGAACATGGTCGTTTCCTGGGATTGGACGTAGTGGACAGCTGTGGTGGCGGACAAAGCCTAGTTTAAATCTTGCCAATAGCGGGCAGGAATACATCGGATAAGTGGCCGGCGGCCATCAATTAACACACTTTCCGGAAATCTCTGCGCGCAACTGTCCCTGTGTCGCAGGCCAAACCGCGTCTAGAATAGCGGCTCTGCTGTACTGCCTTTTCACGGCTCGTTTATAGGATTATCTGCGATGCATGTCTCTTCTGGACGCTGGTTGTACGGCCTGTCACTGGCGTTGGTGACCGCGGTGCTGTGGGGCATCCTGCCGGTCAAGCTCAAGCAAGTATTGCAAGTGATGGATCCGGTCACGGTGACCTGGTTTCGGCTACTGGTTTCCGGCTCGCTGCTGTTTATCTGGCTGGCATCGGTGGGGCGCCTGCCAAGTTTCAACGTGCTGGGGCGAAAGGGCAAAGGGCTCGTGGCGCTTGCGGTGTGCGGGTTGGTGGGCAACTACGTGCTGTATTTGATCGGCCTTAAAATGCTCAGTCCCGGCACCACACAGCTGGTGATCCAGATGGGGCCGGTCCTGCTGCTGATCAGCAGTATTTTCCTGTTCAAGGAGCGTTTCAGTCTGGGGCAGGGGGTAGGCTTACTGGTCCTGCTGATCGGCTTTGGCCTGTTCTTCAACCAGCGGCTGATCGAGTTGCTGACCTCGTTGGGCGACTACACGGCCGGGATTCTCACGGTGCTGCTGGCGTCGGCTGTCTGGGCGTTTTATGGCTTGAGCCAGAAGCAATTGTTGACGGTGTGGAACTCACTGCAAGTGATGATGGTGATTTACCTGTTCTGCGCACTGTTGGTGACGCCGTGGGCGCATCCGATGGAGGCGTTACAGCTGAGTCCGTTGCAAGGTTGGTTATTGCTGGCCTGCTGCCTGAACACGCTGGTGGCGTACGGTGCTTTCGCCGAAGCGCTGGCCCATTGGGAAGCGTCTCGGGTGAGTGCGACGTTGGCGATTACGCCGTTGGTGACCTTTGCTTCCGTGGCGACCGCCGCCTGGTTATGGCCTGATTATGTCCAGGCCGAAGACATCAATGGGTTGGGCTACAGCGGTGCGGTGTTGGTGGTGCTCGGCTCAGCCCTCACGGCCCTCGGTCCGTCGTTGATGGCGGGCTTGCGGGCACGGCGGGCACGGATAGCCGGGGTTTGATCGGTATCAGGTGGGGCGTGTTGGTCCTTTCGTGAAGGCTTCCCGAAAAAGCCGCCTCCTAAACCCGGCCCAACTGTTCAGCTTCTCGCAACCACTTCTGTCGTTGCTCTTCAGACGAGCTGTGCACCGGGCCGAACTCTTTCAAGCGTTGGTTTTTGATCCCGCAAAAATCCAGAATCGTACGCACCAACTGCCGGTGCGCCGGGGCGCCATAGACCCAGCGAAAGTAGCGCGGCGGGGTGTCCATGGTCACCAATATCTCGGAGGTGCGCCCCCTGAGCAGCTCGTTCGAAGGGTGTTTGCGACCATGGGCCTTGAACGCAAATCCGGGTAAAAATACCCGGTCGAAAAAACCGCTGAGCAACGCTGGCAGGCCACCCCACCAGATGGGGTAAACAAACACCACGTGTTGGGCCCAATGAATCTGTCGTTGAGCCTCCAGCAGATCTGGCTCCAGGGTTTGGCTCTGTTCATAGCCATAACGCAGCACCGGATCGAACTCCAACTCACCCAATTTGAGCATCCGCACCACATGCCCCTCGCTGCGTGCGCCTCGGGCATATGCTTCGCCCAATGCGTGGCAGAGGCTGATGGTTTTCGGCGTACCAAAAATCATCAGGATGCGTTTGCCGTCCCCTTCCAGTGGGGTGGCGCCGCTTTTCGGATCACCCATTGCTGCCTGCCTCCAGCATGTTTTCCGGACGCACCCAGGCGTCGAACTGTTCTTCGGTCAGATAACCCAATGCCAGGGCCGCTTCGCGCAAGGTCAGTCCCTCGCTGTAGGCTTTCTTGGCGATCTGCGCCGATTTGTCGTAGCCGATATGGGGGTTCAGTGCTGTTACCAGCATCAAACCGCGCTCCAGGTGTTCCGCCATTTTCGTGGCATCTGGTTCCATGCCGGCAACGCAATGCTGTTGGAAATTGCTGCAACCATCACCCAGCAGACGAATCGATTGCAGCAGGTTGTGGATGATCACCGGCTTGAACACGTTCAATTGTAGATGGCCCTGACTGGCCGCGAAGCCGATGGCTACGTCATTGCCCAGCACCTGACAGGCCAGCATCGACAATGCCTCGCACTGAGTCGGGTTGACCTTGCCGGGCATGATCGAACTGCCGGGTTCATTGGCCGGGAGCCTCACTTCGGCCAGCCCGGCACGGGGTCCAGAACTTAACAGGCGCAGGTCATTGGCGATTTTCATCAGGGTCACGGCCAGGGTTTTCAGAGCGCCCGATAACGTGGTCAGCGGCTCATGACCGGCCAGCGCGGCAAATTTGTTCGGCGCAGTAACAAACGGCAGACCGGAAAGGGCAGCCAGTTCGGCGGCAATCGCTTCGGCGAACCCGTGTGGCGAGTTCAGGCCAGTACCGACAGCGGTGCCGCCTTGAGCCAGTTCACACACGGCAGGCAATGCATTGCGAATTGCCCGTGTGGCGTAATCGAGCTGTGCGACATACGCCGAGAGCTCCTGGCCGAAGGTGATCGGTGTGGCATCCATCAGGTGGGTGCGCCCGGTTTTGACCAGCTTCATGTGTCGCGCCGATTGTTCGGCGAGCCCGCCAGACAACTCGGCAATCGCGGGTAGCAGATGCTCTTGAACCGCCTGCGCCGCCGCAATGTGCATCGCCGTCGGGAAACAATCGTTGGAGCTCTGGGAGCGGTTCACATGGTCGTTGGGGTGCACCGGCGCCTTGCCGCCGCGCCCTTTGCCGGCCAGCTCGTTAGCGCGGCCGGCGATCACCTCGTTGACATTCATATTGCTCTGGGTGCCGCTGCCGGTCTGCCAGACCACCAGGGGGAATTGCTCGTCCAACTGACCGCTGAGTACCTCGTCAGCCGATTGTTCGATCAAGCGCGCGATGTCGACAGGCAGGTCGCCGTTGCGGTTGTTGACCCGCGCGGCGGCTTTCTTGATCAGCGCCAGCGCGTGCAACACGGCCAGCGGCATACGCTCGTTGCCAATCGCGAAATTGATCAGTGAGCGTTGAGTCTGTGCCCCCCAGTAAGCATCGTCAGGTACGTCTATCTGGCCAATGCTGTCGGTCTCGATACGGCTCATCGGGCTCACTCCTTAAGGTCTGATTGCGAAGTTTAGGCTCAGTTAACCGGGTTGGGTTCCCTAAGCTCCGTTTTTAACCGCTCGCCAGTCGGGGGTTGAGCCGTAAGCAGACATGGGCGCAGAATGACCGGTCTTGGGGTTCTGCCTCGCCTGCTAGATGATAAGGAAACTCGATGACCCGTCTTCGTGCCATCTGTACCGCGGTTGCTCTGGTATGCGCCAGCGGCCAGGTTTTTGCCGACACCGCCAGCCACAACGCCAGTGCTGAAACATTCCTGAAGCTGGCTCATGCCGACAAACTGGGCACACCGGTTTACATGCAAGTGCAGCAAATGTTCCAGCAGCGCTTTGCCGAAACCAAAGCCCCTGAGTCGAAAAAAGCCCTGCTTGAGACCTATCAGGCCAAAGCCAACGCAGCCCTGGACCGCGCTATCGGCTGGGACAAGCTCAAGCCAGACATGGTCAAGCTCTACACCGCCAACTTCACCGAAAGCGAGTTGAAGGATCTGGTCGCGTTCTATCAGTCCCCATTGGGCAAGAAAGTGCTGACCAAGATGCCTGAACTGACTCAGCAGTCGGCTCAATTGACCCAGGGCAAACTGGAAAGCGCAGTGCCTGTCGTCAACAAATTGCTGGCTGACATGACCGCAGAACTGGAACCGGCAAAAGCCGTTGCTCCTGCTGCTCCGGCCAAAAAGCCATAAGCGCAGTTGGCGTAAATGAAGGCAGACATGACCATGCAACAGCGAATCGAGGCGGCTTTGGCCGCCTTGCAGCCGCAGCATCTGCAAGTGCTTGATGAAAGCCACATGCACAGCCGTGGTCTGCAGACCCACTTCAAGGCGGTACTGGTCAGTGATCAGTTCGCCGGGTTGAATGCAGTCAAGCGTCACCAGAAGGTTTACGCCACGCTGGGTGATTTGATGAGCGAGTTCCACGCTCTGGCGCTGCACACCTACACGCCTGAAGAATGGGCGAAAACCGGCGCGGCCCCAGATTCACCGACCTGCGCCGGTGGTAGCAAACACTGACAGATCGTTGCTGTCGCGCTTCTGCCCGGCGTGGGAGCTGACTTGTCACTACGCGTCCCGCTGCGAAGACCATTCGGCGCGGTTTACCTGCTGCCGCTCGATCCAGATCATGGCTGCAGGGTCAAACCCAAACCCGCCGGAAGCCCGTGCCGGGCTTGTTCGCAGACAAGTCACCTCCTACAAATGATGTTCTATTTCAGATGGTTATAGGTTGTTTGACAGAAGGCTCCGACGGACAGTATCAGACTCGGGTCCAATCGGGTCGCACGCGATGACCTGAAACAAGCCATGCCTCTGCAGTTTTGTTAGAATCCACAACGCGCCGCATTAGCCGGCGCGTTTTTTTTGCATCGGGTCGGCTCTTTGCGAGAGCACCCACCTGGAGACGCAGCATGAATCAAAAGATTGTCGTGGCGGCTTTGTATAAATTCGTCACCCTCACCGATTACGTCGCCCTGCGCGAGCCGCTGTTGCAGGCGATGGTCGATAACGGCATCAAAGGCACCCTGCTTATCGCTGAAGAAGGCATCAACGGCACCGTTTCCGGTACCCGCGAAGGCATCGACGGCTTGATGGCCTGGTTGAAAAACGATCCACGCATGATCGATATCGATCACAAAGAATCGTACTGCGATGATCAGCCGTTCTATCGCACCAAGGTCAAACTCAAGAAAGAAATCGTCACCTTGGGCGTCGAAGGCGTCGACCCGAACAAGAGTGTCGGCACCTACGTCGATCCGGAAAACTGGAACGCGCTGATCAGCGATCCGGAAGTCCTGCTGATCGACACCCGCAATGATTACGAAGTCTCGATTGGCACCTTCGAAGGCGCCATCGATCCGAAAACCACCAGTTTTCGCGAGTTTCCGGACTACATCAAAGCCCACTTCGACCCAGCCAAGCACAAGAAAGTCGCCATGTTTTGCACGGGTGGCATTCGCTGCGAAAAAGCCTCGAGCTACATGCTCGGTCAGGGCTTCGATGAGGTCTATCATCTCAAGGGCGGCATCCTCAAATACCTTGAGCAAGTACCGCAGCAAGACAGCTTATGGCGTGGTGACTGCTTCGTTTTTGACAACCGCGTCACCGTGCGCCACGACTTGAGCGAAGGCGATTACGATCAGTGCCACGCCTGTCGGACCCCGATCAGCGTTGAGGACCGTGCCAGCGAACACTACGCACCGGGTATCAGTTGCCCGCACTGCTGGGATAAATTAAGCGAGAAGACCCGCCGCAGCGCCATTGATCGGCAAAAGCAGATCGAATTGGCCAAGGCACGCAATCAACCGCACCCGATTGGTCGCAACTACCGACTGCCAACAGAGGCCTGAGACATGCAAGCCCGCCTGCTCTACGTGATGGACCCCATGTGCTCATGGTGCTGGGGCTTTGCTCCGGTGGCCGAGGCTCTGGTGCAGCAGGCGAAAGCGGCGGGCGTTGCATTGCATCTGGTAGCGGGTGGGTTGCGCACGGGCAGCGGTGCCGCGCTGGAACCCACCACGAAGCGTTATATCCTCGAACACTGGCAAGCGGTGGCGAACACCACCGGTCAGCCATTTCGTTTTGAGGGCGCGCTGCCGGACGGTTTTGTCTACGACACCGAGCCGGCTTGCCGCGCACTGGTCGCGGCGCGAGACCTCGATCCGGAGAGCGCCTGGACGCTGGTCAAATTGATTCAGCAGGCGTTCTACGTCGAAGGCCGCGATGTGACCCGCGCCTCGGTTCTGGTGGAGCTGGCGGAACAGGCCGGTTTGCCCCGAATCGAATTTGCTGAAGCGTTCGACAGTATTGAACAGCGCGCGGCCACGGCAGCGGATTTCACCTGGGTACAGGATCTGGGCATCGCCGGTTTTCCGACGTTGCTCGCCGAGCGCAACGGTCAGTTGGCGTTACTGACCAACGGTTATCAACCTCTTGACCAATTAGCTCCGTTGCTCGGCCGTTGGCTGGAGCGCGCTGCCTGTGCATGAACAACCGAGCCTGCCTGAAGCTGCACCTCGTATTGATCGACTAAGCTGGGCCGAAATTCGCCGTCTGGCACTTCATCATAAAAAGGCATTGTGGATCGCCAACGGCGTGGCTGTGCTGGCGACCTTGTGCAGTGTGCCAATCCCCTTGCTCCTGCCCTTGCTGGTCGATGAAGTGCTGCTCGGGCATGGCGATACAGCGCTTAAATTCATGAACCACCTGCTGCCCGACAGCCTGCATAAGGCGGTGGGCTACATCAGCCTGATGTTGCTGGTGACGTTTGCCCTGCGCCTGGGGGCGTTGGTGTTCAATGTGCTGCAGGCGCGCCTGTTTGCCCGGCTGGCCAAGGACATCGTTTACCGCATTCGGATACGTCTGATCGAGCGCCTCAAACGCATCTCCCTCAGCGAGTACGAAAGTCTGGGCAGCGGCACGGTCACCACGCATTTGGTGACCGACCTCGACACCCTGGACAAATTCGTTGGCGAAACCCTGAGCCGTTTCCTCGTCGCCACGCTGACCCTGACCGGCACCGCCGCCATTCTGGTCTGGATGCATTGGCAGTTGGCGCTGCTGATCCTGCTGTTCAACCCGTTGGTGATTTACGCCACGGTGCAGTTGGGCAAGCGGGTCAAACACCTGAAAAAACTCGAGAACGACAGCACCTCTCGCTTCACCCAGGCGCTGACCGAAACCCTGGATGCGATTCAGGAAGTGCGTGCCGGCAATCGCCAGGGCTTCTTTCTGGGGCGCCTGGGGGTGCGGGCGCAAGAGGTTCGCAACTACGCCATCGCCTCCCAATGGAAAAGCGATGCTTCAAGCCGGGCCAGCGGGCTGCTGTTCCAGTTCGGCATTGATATCTTCCGCGCGGCAGCGATGCTCACCGTATTGTTTTCCGACCTGTCCATCGGCCAGATGCTCGCGGTGTTCAGCTACCTGTGGTTCATGATCGGCCCGGTGGAACAACTACTCAATCTGCAATACGCCTACTACGCCGCAGGCGGAGCGCTGACCCGCATCAACCAGTTGCTGGCGCGCGCCGATGAGCCGCAATACCCTGGCGGTACAGACCCGTTCACGGGGCGGGAAACGGTCGATATCGAGGTGCGTGGCCTGAGCTTTGGGTATGGCGAAGAACTGGTGCTGGATCAATTGAACCTGTCGATTGCCCCAGGAGAGAAGGTTGCGATTGTAGGCGCCAGTGGTGGTGGCAAAAGCACTTTGGTCCAATTGCTGCTGGGACTGTATACGCCTCAAGCGGGCAGCATCCGGTTTGGCGGCGCAAGCCAGCAGGAGATCGGTCTGGAAACCGTGCGCGAACACGTCGCGGTGGTGCTCCAGCATCCGGCGTTGTTCAACGACACGGTACGCGCCAACCTGACCATGGGCCGTGAGCGCACCGATGAAGCCTGCTGGCGTGCGCTGGAAATCGCCCAGCTCGACGACACCATCAGCGCCCTGCCGCAGGGGCTGGACAGCATCGTCGGGCGTTCTGGCGTGCGCTTGTCCGGTGGTCAGCGTCAGCGGCTGGCGATTGCGCGCATGGTCTTGGCCGACCCCAAAGTGGTGATTCTCGACGAAGCCACCTCGGCACTCGACGCAGCGACTGAATACAACCTGCACCAAGCCTTGGCGCACTTCCTCAGCGGCCGGACAACCCTGATCATTGCCCACCGCTTGTCAGCGGTGAAACAGGCAGATCGGGTCCTGGTGTTCGATGGCGGACGCGTTGCCGAAGAGGGCGACCACCACCAATTGATCGCCGAGGGCGGCCTGTACGCAAAGCTGTACGGTCATCTGCAGCAAATATAATAACCAAACGGTCTTGCTGAAGACCCGGTTATAAATAAATCGTAGCGCTACGAATTTCTTATACATCCTCTATCTTCTATATAGACTGCCAACGAAAGGGCCCCACCGGGCGGTATTGCGTCTCAAACTTGAGAAAATGGTCTGCCGTCTTGTCCGGTTTTAGCCTAGGCTCTTTCCAGGACTATCACTCAAGCTGCAGGGTGAGTATCAGAAACGCTCATGTAAGGGAAACCATGAAGAAAAAGCGGATTCTGGAGAGGCCCCGTTTGCTGGGCATTGTTTGGCCATTTATAGCGGTCGTGCTGTTCCAGACGCTTCTGGGGTGCGTGAGCTTGTATGTGCTGTCTGCCGTTCGCGGGTATGTCGCCGGCGAGAGCATGTGGTCCAAAGGGCAAAAGGATGCCATTTACTACCTCAACCTGTATGCCAACAGTCGGGATGAGCAGCACTATCAGAAGTACCAGCAAGCCATTGCCATTCCGCAGGGTAGTCATGATCTACGGATCGCGCTCGACGGACCGATCCCTGAGATCGGAGCAGCTCGTCTCGGTATCCTGCAAGGTGGAAACCACCCGGATGACGTCCCGAGTATCATCTGGCTGTATTTGAACTTTCGTCATTTCAGCTACATGGAAAAAGCCATTGAGTTGTGGAAAGTCGGTGACGGCTACCTGGTACAACTCGATGCCGTTGCCCGGCAGATGCACACCCGTATCAGCCAGGGCAGTGCGACCAACGATGATGTGCGTGGCTGGAAGTCTCAGATCAATGCGATCAATGAGGGTGTGACGCCCGCGGCTAAAGCCTTCAGCGATGCGCTGGGGGAGGGTTCGCGGTTCATTCTGCGCCTGTTGCTGATCACCAACCTGGCAACGGCGGTGGTGCTGATTCTTCTGGCCCTGCTGCGCACGCATAAATTGCTGACACAGCGGCACGCTTTCGCCAGTGCGCTGCAATTGGAAAAAGAGCGGGCGCAAATCACGCTGGAGTCCATAGGCGACGGGGTGATCACCACCGATGTCGAGGGCTCGATCACTTACATGAACCCGGCAGCCGAGCACCTGACCCATTGGAAGAGCGAGCAGGCCAGTGGTTTGCCGCTGGCTGCGCTGTTCAATCTGCTGGATGAGAACGACCAGAAAGACAGTTTCACCCTGATAGAACACATCCTGGGCGGCAAGCTGAGTAGCGCCAGCGAACATTCGCAGTCTATTCAGCGTCTGGACGGCTCCACGGTGTCAGTAGCGCTGGTGGGGTCGCCGATCCAGTCCGGCGGCAAAGTCAGCGGTGCCGTGCTGGTTCTGCATGACATGACCCAAGAGCAGCAATACATCGCCAATCTGTCCTGGCAGGCGACCCACGATGCATTGACCGGGCTGGCCAACCGGCGCGAGTTTGAATATCGACTGGAGCAGACGCTCAGTAATCTGGCGCGTCATGCCGGTCGCCATTCGCTGTTGTTTCTCGATCTTGACCAATTCAAGCTGGTCAATGACACCAGTGGTCACGCTGCGGGGGATGAGTTGCTACGGCACATTTGTACCTTGCTGCAACAGGGCTTGCGCGAAGGCGACACCCTGGCGCGACTGGGCGGTGATGAGTTCGGTATCCTTCTGGAGAACTGCCCGCAGGAAACAGCCGAAATCATTGCTGAAAGCTTGCGCCAAACCGTGCAAAGCCTGCATTTTGTCTGGAAGGGTCGGCCTTTCGTCACCACCATCAGTATTGGGTTGGTGCACATTACCCATGTGGCGACTACCCTCGAGGCCTCACTGCGTACGGCCGACATAGCGTGCTATATGGCCAAAGAGAAGGGCCGCAACCGAGTGCAGGTCTACCACGCAGACGACTCTGAGCTGTCCATGCGTTTCGGCGAAATGGCCTGGGTGCAGCGGCTGCACATGGCCCTCGAAGAGAATCGTTTCTGCCTGTATTCCCAGGAAATCGCCGACTTGGGGAATGTCGGTGAACATGCGGGAGGGCACATCGAAATTCTCCTGCGACTACGCGATGAAACAGGTCAGATGATTCTGCCGGACAGCTTTATTCCTGCCGCCGAGCGCTATGGCCTGATGACCACGCTGGATCGCTGGGTGGTGCAGAACGTATTCAAGGTCATCGCGCAATGCCTGCGCGAGGCAAAGCACAGCGGGCCGATGGCGATATGCGCGATCAACCTGTCGGGGACCAGTATTGGCGATGATGCTTTTCTGGCGTACCTGAAAGAGCAATTCGATACGTACCAAATACCGCCCGACCTGATTTGTTTTGAGATCACGGAGACCAGTGCCATTTCAAACCTGGGCAGTGCCATCCGCTTTATTAATGGGCTAAAAGGCTTGGGATGTCTGTTCTCGCTGGATGACTTTTGTGCGGGGATGTCGTCGTTCGCCTACCTCAAACATCTGCCAGTAGACTTTTTGAAGATCGATGGCAGTTTTGTAAAGGACATGCTGGATGATCCTGTCAATCGCGCGATGGTTGAAGTGATCAACCATATCGGGCATGTGATGGGCAAACGGACCATTGCCGAGTTTGTCGAAACCCCGCAGATTGAACAGGCACTGCTAGAGATCGGCGTCGATTTCGCGCAGGGCTATATCATCCAGCGCCCGCAAGTGTTTACGTGTGAAAGTCTGTATTCCCGGCCGGTTCGCCCAGCACCTTTGTTGTTCAGGGTGCCAGGAACATTCCGATAAAACGCAGTGCGCGACCGAACAATGACACCACAAAAAAAGGAGGCCAAAACAGTGATCGATACTTTCTGCAGAACTGGTCCGCTCATGGAAGCAACCAGTTATCCGGCGTGGGCACAGCAGTTGATTCAAGAGTGCAGTGAAGCCAAGCGCCGAGTGGTAGGGCATGAGTTATATCAGCGGATGCGCGATGGCCGCCTGAGTTCGAAAACCATGCGGCAGTACTTGATCGGTGGCTGGCCGGTGGTTGAACAGTTCGCCCTGTACATGGCGCAGAACCTGACAAAAACCCGCTTCGCCCGTCATCCGGGTGAGGACATGGCGCGTCGTTGGTTAATGCGCAATATTCGCGTCGAACTCAATCATGCTGATTATTGGGTGAACTGGAGCCTGGCCCACGGGGTCAGCCTTGAAGAGTTGCAGGCCCAGCAAGTTCTACCTGAATTGCATGCTCTGAGCCATTGGTGTTGGCATTCCAGTTCGTCTGACTCGCTGATCGTCGCTATTGCGGCGACTAACTATGCCATTGAAGGCGCCACCGGTGAATGGTCGGCACTTGTCTGCTCAAACGGGGTGTATGCCGACGCTTTCCCGGAAGATCAGCGTAAGCGCGCCATGAAATGGCTGAAAATGCACGCTCAATATGACGACTCGCATCCTTGGGAAGCATTGGAAATTATCTGCACGCTGGCCGGTAACAACCCCAGTATCCAATTGCAGACTGAGCTGCGTCAGGCAGTCACCAAGAGTTACGACTACATGTACCTGTTTCTGGAACGCTGCATGCAGCTGGAGCAGGCGACGCAGTCGCGTGAACACATGATGCTGGTTGAAAACTGAGTGACGGGCAGGCTTGGCAAACGAGTTAATCGAGCTTAGCCCGCCATCGCCAGACGGTTGCGCCCCTGACGCTTGGCTACGTACAGCGCGCTGTCTGCGCGGCGCAGAATACTTTCGGCCGACTCGGCCGGCAACAGCGTGGCGCACCCCAGGCTGACGCTCAGTTCAATCGGGTGATCCAGCATTGGATAGGTCAGATGGGTCGCCGCCAGACGCAGGCGCTCGCCGACCATTGCAGCGGCTTCGCGCCCGGTGTTCGAGAGCACGATCAAGAACTCCTCACCCCCAAAACGAAACACCATATCGATATTGCGCAGTTGGGCCTTGATTGAGTTTGCGACGGCTTTGAGCACTTCATCGCCCGTGCTATGGCCGTAATCGTCATTGACCCGCTTGAAGTGGTCGATATCGAGCATCAGCAAGGACAGCGGGTGTTTATGACGGTGGGCGACTTCGATTTCCCGAGACAGGGTTTGATCCATGGCGATTCGGTTGCCGGTACAGGTCAACGGATCGCGCAGGGCACTCAGTGTCGCCTCGCGATAGAGCAGGGCGTTTCGCAGAGGGAATAACAGGCAAGGCAGCAAAGATTCAAACTGGGCCAATTCGCGTTCGGAAAAACGCTGGTTACGCTGAAAGACCAGTTCGCCCAGGTGTTCGCCTTCATTGCTCAAACTGTAACTGACACGATGGTGCCCACGCTCACCCACTTTAAGGTGCAGGTCGCTGGCGCGGTGTTCGTAACTCAGTGCCATGAGCGGGATCATGCGCTGAATTCCGCGAAAAAAAATCGTCAGGATTCTTTCCGGTTCAAGGCTGGTTTGTAATTGCAGGCCAAGCTGATGGCGCAATTGTGCCAAATCGACAGGCCGCTGGGCGGCGTTGTGTTGTTGGCCAAATCCCAGTCGTTGCAATTTAGCGCTGTCGAAGTCGATTGCGTTGGTCTGGGTAGAAGAATTCATGTTTTTACTCCTAAAACACATAACGCAGTCTTAGCTGGTGTTTTAGAGCGAAAGTCGTGCCAAACAGTTCATTTAATTAAATGCATTGATATTCAGCTAGTTAGGGAACTATAAAACGGGGAGGTGTTGCAGGGTAGGCGGTTCCTTGACTCGTTTGGTGGCCTTCGGCCACC
Source organism: Pseudomonas sp. GG8 (assembly GCF_052976945.1). Lineage (NCBI taxonomy): Bacteria > Pseudomonadati > Pseudomonadota > Gammaproteobacteria > Pseudomonadales > Pseudomonadaceae > Pseudomonas > Pseudomonas sp. GG8. The sequence goes on along the minus strand of NZ_JBRIIP010000001.1, from coordinate 4,025,831 downwards.
AAACTGATTGAGGTGACAGAATTATGTCACCTCAATATCAAGCCCGATTCTTCGATTGGATTTGCTTTGCTACAGCGCAACGGCTTTCACTGAGCGTCGAAAGCCTGGCCGTTGATGCCGGTGCTGTCAGGACCCATCAAGTACAGGTAGAGGGGCATGATTTCTTCGGGGGTCGGGTTGTTCAGCGGGTTTTCACCTGGGTAAGCCTGCGCACGCATGCTGGTGCGTGTGGCGCCCGGGTTAATGCTGTTGGCGCGCACCGAAGAGACCGTTTCCAGTTCGTCGGCGAGGCTCTGCATAAAGCCTTCAGTGGCGAACTTGGACACCCCGTAAGCGCCCCAATAAGCACGACCCTTGCGCCCGACACTGCTGGAGGTGAACACCACCGAGGCGTCCTGGGACAGCTTGAGCAGTGGCAGCAAGGTGCTGGTGAGCATAAACATCGCGTTGACGTTGACGTGCATCACGCGCATGAAGTTCTCGCCGGACAACTGTTCGGTCGGCGTACGCGGGCCAATGATCGATGCGTTGTGCAGCAAACCGTCCAGATGGCCGAATTCAGTCTCGATCATCGCGGCTAGTTCGTCATACTGGTGCGGCAGGGCAGTTTCCAGATTGAAGGGGATCACGGCTGGCTGAGGATGGCCCGCGGCTTCGATCTCGTCATAGACCTGAGTCAGATTGGCTTCGGTCTTGCCCAACAGCAATACCGTGGCGCCATGTGCAGCGAAGGCCTTGGCGGCAGCCGCACCAATGCCACGGCCAGCGCCGGTGACCAGAATCACCCGATCCTTGAGCAGTTCGGGACGAGCGGAATAATAAAACATTAAAAACCTCAACAATTAAAAAGGCACCCGTCTCCTGCAGCCTATGGCCGGAAGCAGATCAGTCTATTCTTCAGCAGCGACACAATGCGTTATCCAGCACCTTGCGCAGGTCCAGTGGATGATCGACCACTACATCGGCACCCCAATGATCGGGGTTGTCGTCGGGGTGAATGTAGCCATAACGCACGGCTGCGGTTTTGGTGCCAGCGTCGCGTCCGGACTCGATGTCACGTAGGTCATCGCCGACGAATAGCACGCTGGCCGGGTCCAGGTTGAGCATGCTGCACGCCAGAATCAAAGGCTCCGGGTGTGGCTTGCTGTTGGTCACGTGGTCCGGACAGATCAGGATTGCCGAGCGCTCGGCCAAACCCAGTTGCTCCATGATCGGTTGGGCAAAGCGCACGGGCTTGTTGGTAACCACACCCCAGATCAGATTGGCTTTCTCAATGTCGATCAGTAACTCGGCCATGCCATCGAACAGCGTGCTGTGGACGGCACAGTTGGTCTGATAGCGCTCGAGAAACTCCAGGCGCAGCGCTTCAAACTCAGGTTCCATCGGCGACAGGGCGAACGTCGCCGCGACCATCGCCCGGGCGCCGCCGGAAATTTCATCGCGAATCAGTTTGTCCGACACCGACGCCAGGCCGCGATCGGCAAGCATGCTCTGGCAGATCGCGATGAAATCCGGCGCGGTATCGAGCAACGTGCCGTCCATGTCGAATAAAACCGCTCTCAAACGCATGTCCTTATGCCTCTCGAAGTGTCTGGATCATGTAATTGACGTCGACATCGGACGCCAGCTTGTAATGCTTGGTCAGCGGGTTGTAGGTCATGCCGATGATGTCCTTGACCTGCAAACCGGCTTCGCGACTCCAGGCACCCAGCTCGGAAGGGCGGATGAATTTCTTGAAGTCGTGGGTGCCGCGTGGCAACAGGCCCATGATGTACTCCGCGCCGACGATGGCAAACAGGTACGCCTTGGGGTTGCGGTTGATGGTGGAGAAAAACACCTGGCCACCCGGTTTGACCATGCGGAAGCAGGCGCGAATCACCGACGACGGGTCCGGGACGTGCTCCAGCATCTCCAGGCACGTCACCACGTCGAACTGCTCGGGCATTTCTTCCGCGAGGTCTTCGGCGGTGGTCTGCCGATAGTCGACGGTCACGCCCGATTCCAATTGGTGCAACTGCGCGACCGCCAACGGCGCTTCGCCCATGTCAATGCCCATTACCGTGGCGCCACGCAGGGCCATGGCTTCACTGAGAATGCCGCCGCCGCAACCGACGTCCAGCACCTTTTTACCGGCCAGCTGGACGCGCTCGTCAATCCAGTTGACCCGCAGCGGGTTAATGTCATGCAGCGGCTTGAATTCGCTGTTGCGGTCCCACCAGCGATGGGCCAGTGCTTCGAATTTGGCGATTTCAGCGTGGTCAACGTTGCTCATGGGATGTCCTCTTAAACTTGATAATGCTGGCGAGCGTTCGAACGAGGGTTCGGACGGTCTTTATTCTGTTTTCTGCTGCTCTTTATGGCCATGAATGCGCTGGCCCCAGCTTTTAGCCGTTTCAATAAGCGCTTGTTCATCCATCCGCGTCAGGCACTTGTCCTCGAGCAGTTGCTTGCCAGCGACCCAGACGTGGGTTACGCAGTCGCGCCCGGTGGCATATATAAGCTGCGATACCGGGTCATACACCGGTTGCTGGGCCAGCCCGGACAGGTCGAAGGCGGCGAGATCCGCAGCCTTGCCGATCTCCAACGAGCCTGTTTGCGCCTGGATACCCATGGCGCGGGCGCCGTTCAGGGTGGCCATGCGCAGGGCGCGGTGCGCGTCCAGTGCGGTAGCCGACCCCGCGACAGCCTTGGCCAGCAAGGCCGCAGTGCGGGTTTCGCCGAGCAGGTCCAGGTCGTTGTTGCTGGCTGCGCCATCGGTGCCCACCGCGACATTGACTCCAGCCTGCCACAAGCGCTCTACCGGGCAAAAGCCGCTGGCGAGTTTCAGGTTCGATTCCGGACAGTGGATCACGCTGGCGTTACTTTCTACCAGCAAAGCCATGTCCTCATCGCTGACCTGGGTCATGTGTACCGCTTGAAAGCGTGGGCTCAAAAGACCCAGTCGGCCCAGACGTGCCAGAGGCCGCTCATTGCGGTGCTCGACGGATTGCTCAACTTCGAACGCGGTTTCATGCATGTGCATGTGAATCATCGCGTCGAGTTCGTCAGCCAGGACCCGGATTTTTTCCAGGTTTTCATCGCTGATGGTATAGGGTGCATGGGGGCCGAAGGCGACGTTTATTCGTGGGTGATGCTTGAGGTCGTTAAACAACTCGACGCCAGTGTGCAGTGCTTCCTCGGGGGTGCGTGCGCCGGGAATAGGGAAGTCCAGGACCGGCACGGTGATTTGTGCGCGGATGCCGCTGTTGTGCACACGTTCGCTGGCCACCTTGGGGAAGAAATACATATCAGAGAAGCAGGTGATGCCGCCTTTCAACTGCTCGGCAATCGCCAGGTCAGTACCATCGCGGACGAAGGCTTCATCGACCCATTTGGCTTCGGCAGGCCAGATATGCCGCTCCAGCCAGGTCATCAGTTGCAAGTCGTCGGCCAGACCGCGAAACAAGGTCATGGCAGCATGCCCGTGGGCATTTATCAGACCAGGGCTGAGGAGCATGCCAGGCAGTTCGCGCACCTGCAGCGCGGTTTGCTTCAACGCTTCGGCTCTGGGGCCGATGTACACGATAAGGCCGTCGCGAATGCCCAGGCCGTGCTCTTTGAGGACCACGCCAGCAGGTTCGACCGGCACCAGCCAGGTGGGCAGGAGCAGCAGGTCGAGCGGGGCAGCAGGATTGGGCATGGCAGGACATCCAGAGCTTATATTCAGGGCCGGCGAAGTATACCCGAGCGTCTTCTTGGGCGGCTCGCTATAATCAGCGGCTTTTTATGCTTTGCTCTCGATCTTGGCTTTCTATTTTTAAGTACATGGGGTGTGGAATGCGCGATCGACTATTGGCTGCGGAGAAGGTGAAGGCCATCGATTGGCGGGATGGCGCTCTGCATCTGCTTGATCAGCGCGTGTTGCCCTTCGAGGAAACCTGGCACACGTACACCAGCGCGGCGGGCGTGGCTGAGGCCATTCGCTCGATGGTCGTGCGCGGTGCGCCCGCCATCGGTATCAGTGCGGCCTATGGCGTGGTGTTGGCAGCGCGCGAGCGTTTTGCCGCCGGCGGCGACTGGCAGGCAGCATTGGAAGAAGACTTCACCCTGCTTGCCGAGTCGCGGCCCACCGCCGTCAACCTGTTCTGGGCGTTGAATCGCATGCGCGACCGTCTGCAGCGCTTGAAGGGCAGCGAATCACCTTTGGCGGCGCTCGAAGCGGAAGCAGTGGGGATTCACTTGAGTGATCGCGAAGCCAACCTGACTATGGCCCAGCTCGGTGCCGACCTGATCCGCAAGCATCAGGGCAATCTGCAAACCGTGCTGACCCACTGCAACACGGGCGCGCTGGCGACTGGCGGCTTCGGCACCGCGCTGGGGGTGATCCGTGCGGCGTACCTAGAAGGCATGATCGAGCGCGTTTACGCCGATGAAACCCGGCCATGGCTGCAAGGCTCGCGTTTGACGGCTTGGGAACTGGCGAATGAGGGCATCCCTGTCACCGTCACTGCCGATTCGGCCGCGGCGTACCTGATGCGCACCAAAGGCATTACCTGGGTCATCGTCGGCGCCGACCGCATCACCGCCAACGGTGACGTGGCGAACAAGATCGGCACCTATCAACTGGCCGTTGCCGCCATGCACCACGGCGTGCGCTTCATGGTAGTGGCGCCGAGTTCGACCATCGACATGGCCTTGGCCAGTGGTGAAGACATCCCCATCGAAGAGCGTGACGGTCGAGAGTTGCTGGAGCTCGGCGGCCAGCGTGTAGGGGCTGATGTCGACGCGTTCAACCCGGTGTTCGATGTGACGCCGGCAGACTTGATCGACGCCATCGTGACCGAGAAAGGCATCGTCGAGCGCCCCGACACCGCCAAAATGGCGCAACTGATGTGCCGCAAGCGGTTGCATTGATCTTATATGGGCCCTCCTGCAGACCTTCGATCAGAATCGAAATCGACACAGGGCGGGATCGTCAAAACGCATGCAGGGCCCTCAGAGGCGCTATAAAGGCCGATCGTTGGTCGATTAGTGTTTTGGCAGGCTATCCAGGGGATAGGTCCCTGATCGCGTTTGTGATAACATTCGGCGGTTTCCAGGGTAGCGCGATGCGCCTGCCTTTACTGCGCAGATCCATGGCATAACTCGTTGATTTGTCGTAAGTCGTTGCATGGCAAATGCCTGCAGCGGCGAGCTTCGTTCGTCCCGCATGGATGTGACGAGGTTTCACCAGAAAAAGGAATCAGGCTTCTCATGGGCGAACTGGCCAAAGAAATCCTCCCGGTCAATATCGAAGACGAGCTGAAACAGTCCTACCTCGACTACGCGATGAGCGTAATCGTCGGACGGGCACTGCCGGATGCGCGTGATGGCTTGAAGCCCGTGCATCGGCGTGTACTCTTCGCGATGAGCGAACTGGGTAACGACTGGAACAAGCCGTACAAGAAATCTGCCCGTGTGGTCGGCGACGTTATCGGTAAGTACCACCCGCATGGTGATACTGCTGTTTACGACACTATCGTACGGATGGCTCAGCCATTCTCCCTGCGCTACCTGTTGGTAGACGGCCAGGGCAACTTCGGTTCGGTGGACGGCGACAACGCCGCAGCCATGCGATACACCGAAGTCCGGATGACCAAGCTGGCCCACGAACTGCTGGCCGACCTGCATAAAGAAACCGTGGACTGGGTGCCGAACTACGACGGCACCGAAATGATCCCTGCGGTCATGCCGACCCGTATCCCCAACTTGCTGGTCAACGGCTCGAGCGGTATCGCCGTGGGCATGGCGACCAACATTCCGCCGCACAACCTCGGTGAAGTCATCGACGGTTGCCTGGCGCTCATCGACAACCCTGAGTTGACCATCGATGAGCTGATGCAATACATCCCGGGTCCTGACTTCCCGACGGCCGCGATCATCAACGGTCGTGCCGGTATCGTCGAAGCCTATCGCACCGGTCGTGGGCGCATTTACATGCGTGCCCGCTCGATGGTCGAAGACATCGACAAGGTCGGTGGTCGTCAGCAGATCGTCATCACCGAACTCCCGTACCAGCTGAACAAAGCACGTCTGATCGAGAAGATCGCCGAGCTGGTCAAAGAGAAAAAGCTCGAAGGCATCACTGAACTGCGCGACGAGTCCGACAAAGACGGCATGCGCGTAGTGATCGAGCTGCGTCGTGGCGAAGTGCCTGAGGTGATCCTCAACAACCTCTACGCCCAGACCCAGCTGCAAAGCGTTTTCGGTATCAACATCGTAGCGCTGATCGATGGCCGTCCGCGGATCCTCAACCTTAAGGATCTGCTGGAAGCATTCGTTCGCCACCGTCGCGAAGTCGTCACCCGCCGTACCGTTTTCGAACTGCGTAAAGCCCGTGAACGTGGTCACCTGCTCGAAGGTCAAGCGGTCGCCCTGTCGAACATCGACCCGGTTATCGCGTTGATCAAAGCCTCGCCGACACCGGCTGAAGCCAAGGCAGCGCTGATCGAAACACCGTGGGAATCCAGTGCTGTTGTGGAAATGGTTGAGCGTGCCGGCGCAGATTCCTGCCGTCCGGACAACCTTGACCCGCAATATGGCCTGCGTGACGGCAAGTATTTCCTGTCGCCGGAACAGGCTCAGGCGATTCTGGAACTGCGTCTGCACCGTCTGACCGGTCTCGAACACGAAAAACTGCTGACCGAATACCAGGAAATCCTCACCCAGATCGGCGAACTGCTGCGTATTCTCAACAGCGCCGAACGTCTGATGGAAGTCATCCGCGAAGAGCTGGAGCTGATCCGCGCTGAATACGGCGATGTGCGCCGCACCGAGATTCTCGATGCGCGTCTGGACCTGACCCTTGGCGACCTGATCACCGAAGAAGAGCGTGTCGTTACTATCTCTCATGGTGGTTATGCCAAGACTCAGCCGTTGGCCGTCTACCAGGCTCAACGCCGTGGCGGTAAAGGCAAATCGGCTACCGGCGTCAAAGATGAGGACTACATTGCTCACCTGCTGGTCGCCAACAGTCACACCACGCTGTTGATGTTCTCCAGCAAAGGCAAGGTGTACTGGCTCAAGACATACGAAATTCCGGAAGCATCGCGTGCTGCCCGTGGTCGTCCGTTGGTCAACCTGTTGCCGCTGAGTGAGGGTGAATACATCACCACCATGCTGCCGGTAGACATGGAAGCCATGCGCAAGAAGTCCGAAGAAGAAGGCGGTGACGATGTCATCACTCCAGAACTGGACGACGTAGCAAGCGACGAGAGCGAAGAAGACAGAAAGGCCCGCATCAAGGCGGAAGACCGGAAGAAAGCTCCGTTCATCTTCATGTCGACTGCCAACGGCACCGTGAAGAAAACCCCGCTGGTGCAATTCAGCCGTCAACGCAGTGTTGGCCTGATCGCGCTGGAGCTGGACGAAGGCGATATCCTGATTTCCGCCGCTATCACTGACGGCGAACGCGAAGTCATGCTGTTCTCCGACGGCGGCAAAGTGACACGCTTTAAAGAGTCCGACGTTCGCGCCATGGGCCGTACCGCTCGCGGTGTGCGCGGCATGCGTCTGCCAGAAGGTCAGAAGCTGATTTCCATGCTGATCCCGGAAGAAGGCAGCCAGATTCTCACCGCCTCCGAGCGTGGTTTCGGCAAGCGCACTGCGATTACCGAGTTCCCTGAGTACAAGCGTGGCGGTCAGGGCGTTATCGCCATGGTCAGCAACGACCGTAATGGCCGTTTGGTCGGCGCGGTACAAGTGCTCGATGGCGAAGAAATCATGTTGATTTCCGACCAGGGCACCTTGGTTCGTACCCGTGTTGATGAAGTGTCCAGTTTGGGTCGTAATACCCAGGGTGTAACCTTGATCAAACTCGCCAGCGACGAAAAACTGGTCGGCCTGGAGCGTGTTCAGGAGCCATCGGAAGTCGAAGGCGAAGAGTTCGAAGAAGGTGAGGTGTTGGAAGGCGAAGTGCTTGAAGGTGAAGTGCTGGATGTCAGCGACATCGACGAATCCCAGCAAGCCGACGCACCAGAAGAAGAGTAATGCGATACCTGTAGGAGCAGACTTGTCTGCGAATGGTTTGACGCGGTGTATCTATCAGGTATGCCCCTATCGCAGACAAGTCAGCTCCTACAGATTTGATACACGTGCAACGCGTACAGACCCAAGCATTGACGAGAGTGGATATGAGCAAGCGAGCTTTTAACTTCTGCGCAGGTCCTGCTGCGCTCCCTGAAGCTGTTCTGCTGCGTGCCCAGGCAGAACTCCTGGACTGGCATGGCAAAGGCCTGTCCGTCATGGAAATGAGTCATCGCAGTGATGAGTTCGTCTCCATTGCCAACAAGGCCGAGCAAGATCTGCGCGACCTGATGAGCATCCCCTCAAACTATAAAGTGCTGTTTCTGCAAGGCGGCGCAAGCCAGCAATTTGCCCAGATTCCGCTCAATCTTTTGCCGGAAAACGCCAGTGCCGATTACATCGACACCGGTATCTGGTCGCAGAAAGCAATTGAAGAAGCATCGCGCTTCGGCAACGTCAACATCGCTGCCAGCGCCAAGCCTTACGACTATTTCGCCATTCCTGGCCAGAACGAGTGGAAGCTGTCCAAAGACGCTGCCTACGTTCACTACGCACCCAATGAAACCATTGGCGGCCTGGAATTCAGCTGGATTCCTGAAACCGGCGATATCCCGATGGTGGCTGACATGTCCTCGGACATCCTGTCGCGCCCCGTGGACGTTTCCAGGTTCGGCATGATCTACGCGGGCGCCCAGAAAAATATCGGCCCGAGCGGTATTGTCGTCGTGATCATTCGCGAAGACCTGCTCGGTCGTGCCCGTACAATCTGTCCGACCATGCTCAACTACAAAGTCGCCGCCGACAACGCGTCGATGTACAACACCCCGCCGACTCTATCCTGGTACCTGTCCGGACTGGTGTTCGAATGGCTCAAAGAGCAGGGTGGCGTCGAAGCCATCGGCAAGCTCAATGACATCAAACAGCGCACTCTGTACGACTTCATCGACGCCAGCGGCCTGTACAGCAACCCGATCAACAAAACCGATCGCTCGTGGATGAACGTGCCGTTCCGTCTGGCCGATGATCGTCTGGACAAGCCGTTCCTGGTCGGCGCCGAAGCACGTGGTCTGCTCAACCTCAAGGGCCATCGTTCGGTTGGCGGCATGCGTGCCTCCATCTACAACGCCGTCGACATCCATGGGGTCAACGCCCTGGTGGCGTACATGGCAGAGTTCGAGAAGGAACACGGCTAATGTCTGAGCAAGAACTCAAGGCGCTGCGCATCCGCATTGACAGCCTGGACGAGAAAGTCCTGGAATTGATCAGTGAGCGTGCGCGCTGTGCGCAAGAAGTTGCGCGGGTGAAAATGGCCACGCTCACTGAAGGCGAAGTGCCGGTGTTCTACCGTCCAGAACGCGAAGCCCAAGTGCTCAAACGTGTCATGGATCGCAACAAGGGGCCGTTGGGCAACGAGGAAATGGCGCGTTTGTTCCGCGAAATCATGTCCTCTTGCCTGGCGCTGGAGCAGCCGCTGAAAGTGGCTTACCTCGGTCCGGAAGGCACCTTCACCCAAGCTGCAGCCATGAAGCACTTTGGTCACGCTGTCATCAGCTTGCCGATGGGTGCCATTGATGAAGTGTTCCGTGAAGTCGCAGCCGGCGCGGTGAATTTTGGCGTGGTCCCGGTGGAAAATTCCACCGAAGGCGCGGTCAACCACACCCTCGACAGCTTTCTCGAACACGACATGGTCATCTGTGGCGAAGTCGAATTGCGTATTCACCACCATTTATTGGTCGGTGAAAATACCAAGACCGACAGCATCAGCCGCATCTACTCCCACGCCCAGTCGCTGGCCCAGTGCCGCAAGTGGCTGGACGCGCATTACCCGAATGTCGAGCGCATCGCCGTTGCCAGCAACGCCGAAGCGGCCAAGCGGGTCAAGGGTGAGTGGAACTCGGCGGCCATCGCCGGCGATATGGCGGCAGGGCTGTACGGCCTGACCCGTATCGCAGAAAAAATCGAAGACCGCCCGGATAACGCCACGCGTTTCCTGATCATCGGCAGTCAAGAAGTCCCGCCGACTGGCGACGACAAGACCTCGATCATCGTGTCGATGAGCAACAAACCAGGCGCGCTGCATGAATTGCTGGTGCCCTTCCATGAGAACGGAATCGACCTGACCCGTATCGAAACCCGACCTTCACGCAGCGGTAAATGGACCTATGTGTTCTTTATCGACTTCGTCGGCCATCACCGTGATCCATTGATCAAGGCCGTGTTGGAACAGATCAGTCAGGAAGCAGTGGCACTCAAGGTGCTGGGTTCCTACCCGAAAGCGGTTCTCTAAAGGGGTTAGCACTACATGAGCGTCGACTTCCTCGCCCTGGCTCAGCCGGGCGTGCAAAAACTTTCGCCTTACGTCCCGGGCAAGCCCGTGGACGAACTGGCGCGCGAGCTGGACATCGATCCGGCCCGGATCATCAAGCTGGCCAGTAACGAAAACCCGCTGGGTGCCAGCCCTAAGGCCTTGGCCGCGATTCGCGACGAACTTGCCGAGTTGACCCGCTACCCGGACGGTAATGGTTTCAATCTCAAGGCGCGTCTTGCAGAGCGCTGCGGTGTGCAAGCCAATCAAGTCACCTTGGGTAATGGCTCCAACGACATTCTGGAGTTGGTCGCTCGTGCGTATCTGGCGCCGGGCCTGAATGCGGTGTTCAGTGAGCATGCGTTCGCCATCTATCCTATTGTCACTCAGGCTGTTGGCGCCGACGCTCGCGTTGCGCCCGCCAAAGACTGGGGTCATGACCTGCCGGCAATGCTCGCGGCTATCGATAGCAACACCCGCGTCGTGTTTATCGCCAACCCGAACAACCCGACCGGGACCTGGTTCGGTCCGAGTGCCTTGGCTGACTTCCTCGCCGCCGTGCCGGAAAACGTGTTGGTGGTGCTGGACGAGGCTTACATCGAATACGCCGAAGGCGCGGAACTGCCAAATGGCCTGAACTACCTGGCGGATTACCCAAACCTGCTGGTATCGCGCACCTTCTCCAAGGCCTATGGCCTGGCATCGCTGCGCGTCGGTTATGGCGTGTCTTCGCCGGTTGTTGCTGATGTGCTGAACCGTGTACGTCAGCCGTTCAACGTCAACAGTCTTGCGCTGACGGCGGCTTGTGCTGCGCTGGATGACGTCGAGTACGTGGCCCAAAGTCGCCGCGCGAACGAAGCCGGGATGCAACAGCTTGAACAAGGTCTGCGTCTGTTGGGCCTGAGCTGGATTCCGTCCAAGGCCAACTTCCTTGCCATTGATCTCGGTCGCGAAGGCGCGTCGGTCTATCAAGACCTGCTCCGTGAAGGCGTGATCGTGCGCCCGGTCGGGGGGTATGGGATGCCAAACCACCTGCGGGTCAGCATCGGTCTGCCGGGCGAAAACGCACGCTTCCTTGAGGCTTTGGCCAAGGTTCTGGCACGTGGTTGATGTCATGCCCGTGCAATCAACTCAACCTATGATCGGGCGCCTGGTGGTGATCGGCCTCGGCTTGATCGGTGGTTCGTTCGCCAAAGGCCTGCGTGAAAGTGGCCTGTGCCGGGAAGTGGTGGGTGTCGATCTGAATTCGCGCTCGCGCCAGCTGGCGGTAGAGCAGGGCGTGGTCGACCGGTGCGAGGAAGATATCGCTGCCGCCTGTCGCGGCGCTGACGTTATCCAGCTCGCTGTGCCTATTCTGGCAATGGAAAAGTTACTGACGTTGTTGGCGACCCTTGATCTTGGCAATGCTGTGCTGACCGATGTCGGCAGTGCCAAGGGCAACGTGGTGCGCGCTGCGCGTCTGGCGTTTGGCGGTTTGCCCGCGCGTTTCGTGCCGGGACATCCAATTGCCGGGTCCGAGCAGAGCGGGGTGGAAGCCTCTAACGCCCAGCTGTTCCGTCGGCATAAAGTGATTTTGACACCGCTGGCCGAAACCGATCCGGCAGCGTTGGCCCTGATTGACCGTTTATGGTCTGAGCTGGGCGCGGATGTCGAGCACATGCAGGTCGAGCGCCACGATGAAGTGTTGGCGGCGACCAGTCATTTGCCGCATCTGCTGGCGTTTGCCCTGGTGGACTCACTGGCCAAGCGCAACGAGAATCTGGACATCTTTAGATATGCAGCGGGCGGTTTCCGCGATTTCACAAGGATCGCGGGCAGTGACCCGGTGATGTGGCACGACATTTTTCTCGCTAATCGCGAGGCGGTGTTACGCACATTGGATACATTTCGCACAGACCTCGACGCCTTGCGCGACGCGGTCGATGCAGGGGATGGGCTTCAATTACTGGGCGTATTCACTCGCGCCCGTGTTGCTCGCGAGCATTTCAGTAAAATCCTTGCCCGCCGGGCTTATGTGGACGCTATGAACACCAACGACCTGATTTTCCTGGCTAATCCTGGTGGACGCGTTTGCGGACGTATCCGCGTTCCAGGCGACAAATCGATTTCCCACCGCTCGATCATGCTCGGCTCGCTGGCCGAAGGCACGACCGAAGTCGAGGGCTTCCTCGAAGGTGAAGACGCGCTGGCAACCTTGCAGGCGTTCCGTGACATGGGTGTTGTGATCGAAGGCCCACAAAATGGCCGCGTGACCATCCACGGTGTTGGCCTGCATGGCTTGAAAGCCGCGCCGGGCCCAATCTATCTGGGCAACTCCGGCACCTCGATGCGCCTGCTTTCCGGTTTGTTGGTCGCGCAGAGTTTCGACAGCACCTTGACCGGCGATGCCTCGCTGTCCAAGCGGCCGATGAACCGCGTCGCCAATCCATTGCGTGAAATGGGCGCCGTGATCGAGACCGCCGCTGAAGGTCGTCCACCGATGATCATTCGCGGCGGCCATCGTCTGACCGGCCTGACCTACACCTTGCCAATGGCCAGCGCACAGGTGAAATCCTGCCTGCTGCTGGCTGGCCTGTATGCCGATGGCAAGACCAGCATCACCGAACCTGCACCGACGCGTGACCATACCGAACGCATGCTGCGCGGCTTTGGCTACCCGGTCAGCGTTCAGAACAGCACCGCTTCCGTAGAGTCGGGTCACAAGCTCACCGCGACCCACATTGAAGTGCCTGCTGATATCTCCTCGGCAGCCTTCTTCCTAGTCGCGGCTTCTATTGCTGAAGGCTCTGACCTGTTGCTTGAGCACGTCGGTATCAACCCGACGCGTACCGGCGTCATCGATATTCTGCGTCTGATGGGCGCCGACATCACCCTGGAAAACCAGCGCGAAGTCGGCGGCGAACCCGTGGCGGACCTGCGTGTACGCGCCGCCAAACTCAAGGGTATCGAAATCCCTGAAGAGTTGGTCCCGCTGGCAATCGACGAATTTCCGGTATTGTTCGTGGCGGCAGCCTGTGCAGAAGGGCGCACCGTCCTGCGCGGCGCCGAAGAGCTGCGGGTCAAGGAATCCGACCGTATCCAGGTCATGGCTGACGGCTTGCTGGCGCTGGGCGTCAAAGTCGAGCCGACCCCGGACGGCATCATTATCGATGGCGGCCTGATCGGCGGCGGCGAAGTTCACGGTCACGGCGACCACCGGATTGCCATGGCTTTCAGCGTGGCCTCCCTGCGCGCATCGGCACCGATCCGCATCCATGATTGCGCCAACGTCGCGACCTCATTCCCCAACTTCCTCGCGCTTTGCGCTCAAGTCGGCATGCGTGTAGCAGAAGAGGCGCAGTCATGAGAGTTCGAGCGCCAGTCATCACCATCGATGGACCTAGCGGTTCAGGCAAGGGCACCGTTGCTGGCCGGTTGGCCAAGCATCTGGGTTGGTGTCTGCTGGATTCCGGAGCGCTCTATCGTTTGCTGGCGTTCTCCGCGCGTAACCACGGCGTCGACCTGACGAATGAAGAGGCCCTGAAGCTGCTGGCCGCTCATCTGGATGTGCAGTTCAACGTCGGCACCGATGATCACGGGCAGCGGATTACTCTGGAAGGCGAAGATGTCACCCACGCCATCCGCAACGAACAGATCGGCAATGGCGCCTCGCAAGTGGCTTCACTGCCCGCGGTGCGCGATGCCTTGCTCCAGCGCCAGCGCGCGTTTCAGGAGCCGCCGGGCCTGGTAGCCGATGGTCGCGACATGGGCACTGTGGTGTTCCCGGATGCGCCGCTGAAGATTTTTCTGACCGCCAGCGCCGAGGAACGTGCACGTCGCCGTTACTTGCAGTTGAAGGCAAAAGGCGATGATGTTAGTCTGTCGAGTCTGCTAGATGAGATATGTGCACGCGATGAGCGTGACACCCAGCGAGCGGTAGCCCCGCTCAAGCCGGCGCATGACGCCATACAGCTGGATTCCACTGAATTATCCATCGAGCAGGTGCTGGAACGCATTTTGAGTGAAATCGCACTTCGCGATCTCGCCGGATGACAAGGAAGCGTGTGGGAGACCAGGCATAGTCCCACAGGCCTTCTTTTATTTGAACGAAACCCACGTTGTCTGGAACGTGGCAGATGGGCGTATTCTTCGCCCTTGATCAACAGGAATTAAAATGAGCGAAAGCTTTGCAGAACTTTTTGAAGAAAGCCTAAAGACCCTCAACCTTCAGGCCGGTTCGATCATCACCGCGATCATCGTTGATATCGATTACCAGGCTGGATGGGTTACGGTTCACGCCGGTCTGAAATCTGAAGGCCTCATCCCGCTGGAGCAGTTCCACAACGACGCTGGCGAGCTGACCATCAAGATCGGCGACGAAGTGCACGTTGCACTGGACGCGGTCGAAGATGGCTTTGGCGAAACCAAGCTGTCCCGCGAAAAAGCCAAGCGTGCTGAGTGCTGGATTGTTCTGGAAGCGGCTTTCGCAGCTGAAGAAGTGGTCAAGGGCGTTATCAACGGTAAGGTTAAAGGCGGCTTCACTGTCGACGTTAACGGCATCCGTGCGTTCCTGCCTGGTTCTCTGGTTGATGTCCGCCCAGTGCGTGACACGACTCACCTGGAAGGCAAAGAGCTCGAATTCAAGGTCATCAAACTCGACCAGAAACGCAACAACGTTGTCGTTTCCCGCCGTAGCGTCCTTGAAGCCGAGAACAGCGCTGAGCGCGAAGCTCTGCTGGAATCCTTGCAAGAAGGTCAGCAAGTCAAAGGTATCGTCAAAAACCTCACCGATTACGGCGCATTCGTCGATCTGGGTGGCGTCGATGGCCTGCTGCACATTACCGACATGGCTTGGAAACGCATCAAGCATCCATCGGAAATCGTCAACGTTGGCGATGAGATCGATGTAAAAGTCCTGAAGTACGATCGCGAACGCAATCGTGTTTCCTTGGGTCTGAAGCAGTTGGGCGAAGATCCATGGGTCGCTATCAAAGCTCGCTACCCAGAAGGCACTCGCGTAACAGCCCGTGTTACCAACCTGACTGACTACGGCTGCTTCGCTGAGCTGGAAGAAGGCGTTGAAGGCTTGGTACACGTTTCCGAAATGGACTGGACCAACAAAAACATCCACCCTTCGAAAGTCGTACAAGTTGGCGACGAAGTGGAAGTTATGGTTCTGGACATCGACGAAGAGCGTCGTCGTATCTCCCTCGGCATCAAACAGTGCAAATCTAACCCATGGGAAGATTTCTCTGGCCAGTTCAACAAGGGCGATAAAATCTCCGGCACCATCAAGTCGATCACCGATTTCGGTATCTTCATTGGTCTGGACGGCGGCATCGACGGCCTGGTTCACCTGTCCGACATCTCCTGGAACGAAGTGGGCGAAGAAGCCGTACGTCGCTTCAAGAAGGGCGATGAGCTCGACACCGTGATCCTGTCTGTTGATCCAGAGCGTGAACGCATCTCCCTGGGCATCAAACAGCTGGAAAGCGATCCGTTCTCCGAGTACGTGATGGTCAACGACAAAGGCGCTATCGTTCGCGGTATCGTTAAAGAAGTTGACGCCAAAGGCGCCATCATCACTCTGGGCGACGACATCGAAGCTACTCTGAAAGCCTCCGAAATCAGCCGTGACCGCGTTGAAGACGCGCGTAACGTTCTGAAAGAAGGCGAAGAAGTTGAAGCCAAGATCATCAGCGTTGATCGCAAGAGCCGCGTAATCCAATTGTCCATCAAGTCGAAAGACGTTGAAGACGAGAAAGAAGCTATCCAAAGCCTGCGCGCCAAGCCAGAAACTGCGGAAAGCACAGGTCCTACCACCATCGGTGACCTGCTTCGCGCACAAATGGAAAAACAGAACTAAGTTCTGATTGACCATAGAAAAAGGGCGACTTCGGTCGCCCTTTTTTGTGCTTGCGAAAAGCCCATCACGATCCCCCCTGACACACCTCGCCAAACACACCTCCCTGCACACCACACCCCACACTTGGCTAATCTGGGACATACACCTGTTAACCACCGTCACCCAAAACCGCCACCCCCTCTTCAAAGACTGGCGCCTGGGACGGTTGGTCGTCTCCGAACTAAAACGCGCCGAAGAGCAAAGCCTGGTTCAGTCATTAGCCTGGGTAGTGATGCCCGATCACCTGCACTGGCTCATCGAGCTAAAGCAAAACTCCCTTTCCCGCGTCATGCAACAAATCAAAGCCCGAAGCGCTATCGCAATCAACAAAGCCACCCAAAGCCAAAACCGTGTATGGCAACGCGGATACCACGATACAACCCTCCGCACCGAAAACGACCTGAAAAAACTCGCCCGCTACATCGTCGCAAACCCCCTGCGAGCCGGGCTGGTCAAGCGAATAGGTGACTACCCACTGTGGGACGCCATATGGCTTTAACATCACACTATCCCAGCCGCTGAGCTGACTCGTAACTACGCGTCCCGGTCAGTCCCACCTATCAAAATCATTGCCCATACGGTCTCCGCTTCTGGCCGCAAGGCCGTAGGAGCAGACTTGTCTGCGAAGACCATACGGCGCGGTCTGCCTGCTGCCCCTCGATCCAGATCGAGGGGCAGGGTCAAACCCAAACCCGCCGGAAGCCCGTGCCGTGCTTATTCGCAGACGAGTCAGCTCCCACCTATCAAAATCATTGCCCATACGGTCTCCGCTTCTGGCCGCAAGGCCGTAGGAGCAGACTTGTCTGCGAAGACCATGCGGCGCGGTCTACCTGCTGCCCCTCGATCCCGATCAACCTCCTGCCATAGGTGATTTTCGCCGTGAAATGCACCATATCTTTCGCGTCTGTCATTGCCCCACACGGTCATACCACCAACACATCACCCCCTCCTGTCTTTTCAACAAGACAAGCCCTTCAAGCCGAGACTAGACTGAATCGTCTACGAGCTGTCGCAGGGCACGCGCCCCGCATAAGGAAATACATGCGCCGCATCATCATTGTTGTCGCCATGCTGGCCCTCACAGGCTGTGCCACCTCCCATAAAACCAAAGTAATACGTGGTCAAAGCGGATTGATGGTCGAATGCTCCGGCATGAACTCCAGTTGGGACAGTTGCTACGCCCGCGCTACCCGTGAATGCAAACCGGGCGGCTTTAAAGTCCTCGGCAAATCCAGCGACGTCAAAGAAGATCCAGAGGACTATCCATTCGGGTGGAATCCAGCCGGCTATTTCACCAGGAGCATGCTCGTGGTCTGTAATTGAGCGTTTTAATCCTGGATATGCACCAGAAAATGTCATAAATGAAGGGAACTTCACGGGCCGCCAATCATCCTTCACATAAGTCAATACTCGGACTGTTCAAATCCTTCCAGTCATGCTAAAACCTTCGGAGCGCTTATCTAGCTGCTTGAAAAAGAAGGGAAAAATATGACGAAGTCGGAGTTGATCGATCGAATTGTTACCCATCAAGGGCTGCTCTCATCCAAGGATGTCGAGCTGGCTATCAAGACCATGCTTGAGCAAATGTCTCAATGCCTCGCCACCGGTGATCGCATCGAGATTCGGGGCTTTGGCAGCTTTTCTCTGCACTACCGCTCACCGCGCGTAGGGCGCAACCCAAAAACCGGCCAATCCGTGAGCCTTGACGGCAAATTCGTCCCTCACTTCAAACCGGGCAAAGAATTGCGTGATCGAGTCAACGAAGACGAAGAAGAGGGCGTCTAACGCCCCCAACAAAAGGAGCGGCAGATGCGGAACTTCAAGCGCGTAATGTTGGTCGTAATCATCCTGCTGATCGTTTTGGCGACGGTAGTGTTCGTGCTGGAAAATCAGCAACCTGTTTCCCTGGTCTTTCTCGGCTGGTCAGCGCCAGAGCTGTCGGTGGCTGTCCCTGTGATTGTAGCCTTGCTGATCGGGATGATGATCGGCCCGCTGCTTGGCTGGATTGTGAGCTTCCGGAGAAAACAAAAACCGCCTCGATTGGTTTGAGTTCAGTCCGGATTCTGGATGATCAGCGAGCGGAAAGAGAAAGAGGGCGCGGAGTGCGCACTTTTTCCGGGTTCTCTTCAAGAGATCTCAATTGTTTACACCTTCGACACTCAGAACATCAAAGTATTGTCTAACCTCAAATAGTCATGCTTGGCAAGGACGCTCAAGATATTCAGCGCGTCGACCAACCCACTATAAAAATTGAAAAGGTTAGACCTGATATGGCGAACACCCCGGCAACGACGCAGGACGCGGATGAGATCGACCTGTTTGAATTGGTTGTGGCGTTATGGGCTCAGAAGCTTCTGATAATCAGTGTCGCTTTGGTCGCAACCCTGGCAGCGGCGACGTATGCTTTTCTCAGTAAGCCTATTTATGAAGCGCGTGTTTATTTGCAGCCGCCAACCTTGAACGGCATCGCTGATTTCAACTACGGCCGAACCAGAGATGCAGAGCTCACGCCCTTTACGACCAAAGATGTGTACGAGGTATTCACCCGTAACTTACAGAGTGAATCATTGCGACGAGCCTTCTTCAATGAAGTTTATTTGCCTTCGCTACCAGCGTCCGTGCGTAACGGGTCGCAAGATGTGTTGTACGCCAATTTTTTAAGAACATTGACCATAGGTCTTCCGAGCAAAGAGCAGCCAGATCGTTATTCCGTTATCGTTGAAGGCGAGGATCCTGCCCAAGCCGCCGATTGGGTGAAGGCTTTTGCAGCCAGAGCGGGTGCCGCAGCGGAAAAAGAAATGATCAGCAACGCGACCCGTGAAGCCGAAGTGCGGGCGCGTAACCTTGGCCAGCAGATCACTACCTTACAAGAAACACAAAGCCGAATTCGCCAAGACTCCATCACCCAATTGCGCGAAGCGCTGACGATTGCTGAGGCCATTGGCCTGCAAAATCCGCCCATCGTTTCGGGCAATCTTTCCGCGGAGGTCTCTGCTGGCAT
The DNA here is from genome assembly GCF_052976945.1 of Pseudomonas sp. GG8. Classification (NCBI taxonomy): domain Bacteria; kingdom Pseudomonadati; phylum Pseudomonadota; class Gammaproteobacteria; order Pseudomonadales; family Pseudomonadaceae; genus Pseudomonas; species Pseudomonas sp. GG8. Next base: position 4,006,598 of record NZ_JBRIIP010000001.1, on the reverse strand, counting down.
GGATGGGCAGCTGACGTACATGCGCGGCAGTAAAGCGCTAAAGGCCGAGATTCAGAACCTTGAAACTCGTAAATCTGATGATCCCTTTATAGGGAAGCTAAGAGCACTGCAGATCAAGCAAAGCTTTTACACGGATTTACAGGTAAGCCCAGATACCGTCTCTGTCTACCGCCAGGATGGCCCCATTGAGCAGCCTGATCGTCCCATCAAACCCAAAAAAGGCCTCATCATACTGCTAGGGCTGGTCGTGGGTGGCATGGTGGGTTTCATGATCGCGCTGGTTCGCCATTTCGTACTGACCAGGAAAGGTAGGGTTTGAAGCATCTAGACTCAAATCCTCATGCCGATTCGTTTTGTAGGAACTATCCTAAAAATTGTCAAGACTTGTAATGAACTAGGTTAGTGGCAGAATGCCGCAAGTTCTCGATTACCAGTCAGTCTTTTGTGCGTCATTGACGCGAGCATGAAGCTCGCGTCAATGACCAGAATTAATAATAACTACTAGCACTTAGCTATCTGTCTGAATAACGAGCCCGCAGTTTCTCTTTTGAAGGCAGGCCTTGGTTGTGAGTAGCATTACCCGTATTCCCTTGACTACCCCTAACGATGAAATCGATCTATTTGCGTTAGTTCATGCCATCTGGCGTCAGAAAGCGCTGATCGTCTCAGTGGCTATCGTCGCCGGTCTGATCGCCGCAGCCTACGCGTTCCTTACCACCCCGGAATATCAAGTCAGCAGCGTTCTGCGCCCGGCGGCGATCAACGAACTCGATGCCCTGAACCGCTCGGATATCTACAAGCTTCCTCCTAAAGATGCCCTTCTCAAAGTGGGGGCTTCGTTGGACTCTTATGACACACGTTTAGGCTTTTTCCGCGCAAATCAAGGATTATTCAAAGAATTCAAGCGCCCAGGTCAAACCCTTGAGCAAAGCTTTGAGGAGTTCAACCGCGACTCAATCAGGCTGGTTTTGCCAGACCCCAAGCGAGTGGATGTCCTCAGCGCTTCTATTGGCCTGGAGCTGAACTATCCGAAAGGTGTCGATGGTGTTGCAATCCTGAACGGCTTTATTGACTACGGGATTCAGGCTGAGCGTGAGCAGATTTCGGAGGACATGGATGTGATCGTCAATAACCGTCTGAATGAGTTGAAAGGCAAAATTGATGCCGCGCGTGCCAGCTACGATACCGACAAAGAATCGAAAATCGCGGTGCTGCTTGAGGCGGATAACCTAAAGCGTGCGCAACTGCAGGACGAGCTAAAAGCCCTACGCTTGCAGTTAAAAACCCAGCGCGGTGATCGAATGGCTCAGTTGAGTGAAGCCATAGGTATTGCCAAATCATTGGGTATCAAGCGACCTACCACTCCGTCCTCGTTGGGTGACACTGAGCGCACAGGCCCTAACAGTGTTATGCGTACGGAAGTCAATAATCAGCAAATCCCCCTGTACTTCATGGGCACAGAAGCCTTGGAGGCGGAGCGTAATGCCTTGCAGCAGCGTAAATCTGACGATTTCACCGAAGACCGAATTGCCGAGATCGCCAAGGAACTGCTACTGCTGCAGAACAACCGCCAGGTTGAAGTGCTGAGCAAGCGTGAAAACGAAGACATTTTCTTGACCGGCATCGAGCCTCTACGTGAAGAGCGTGCACGCCTGCGTAACTTGAACATCGATCTGCAGAATCTCAAATTGGTCACAATCGACCGTAAGGCACTGGAGCCTCAACGGCCCGTCAAACCTAAAAAGGTATTGATTGTCATTCTTGGCCTGATAGTGGGCGCGATGCTGGGTGTACTGTTGGCATTGATCCGCCATTTCGTCAGCACACGACGCCTATCGGTTGTTCATCATCAGGCGCTCGCACCTGCATTGAATGGCACCCTGCAAGGCAGCAACGGACAAGGTTTGCAAAACGTTAAAGACTGATCAACGCCCAAGGTCCGGCTAAGCTGGACCGTTTTTTTATGGGCGAACATCGTCTTTCATGTAGCAAGACCGAGAGGGACTCTCATGCTTTACCCGGAAATCATCCACCACGGCGCCATTGACGGTGTCACAGGCTCTTGCCATCAACTGCAACTGGATGCAACAAGCAGCCTGCTGATCGACTGCGGCTTATTTCAGGGATTGGAAACCAGCAAGCAGGGTATCGTCGGGGCCGATTCATCGGCCATCGACTTTTCCATCGAAACCATCAAAGCCCTGATCGTTACGCACGTGCACGCTGACCATGTCGGGCGTATCCCTAATCTCCTGACCGCTGGCTTTAAAGGTCCGATTCTCTGCAGCGAGCCGTCGGCTAAATTGTTGCCGCTGGTGCTGGAAGACGCCTACACGCTCGAATACGGGCGAGACGAACAACACGTCGAGCGCTATCTCAAGCTAATCGAGTCGAGGATCATTGCGCTGCCCTTCGACACCTGGTTTAGCCTGGCAAAAACCCCTGAGCTTTCTTGCAGAGTTCGTCTGCAGCGTGCTGGGCATATTCTTGGTTCGGCTTATGTCGAATGCGATATCGACTACCCCGTCGAAAGCCGCAATAAGCGTATCGTTTTCTCGGGTGATCTGGGCGCCTCGCACACGCCACTGTTATCTCGTCCAAAATCCCCAGAACGCGCGGACTTACTGGTGCTGGAAAGCACCTATGGTGATCGCCTGCATGAAGACCGAGCTACACGCCTGTCGCGACTGGAAGAGGTCATTGACAGGGCTTTGGCAGATCATGGCACGGTACTGATTCCCGCATTCAGCATCGGGCGCACTCAGGAATTGCTCTACGAAATCGAAGATATTCTCCATCGCAAAGCGCTGCGGAACCCAAACACCGCCAATGAGGGGGTGGCGTTTGAAAGCCCCGCATCCGAGCAAGATCCAGGCAGCTCCCTATCCATCGATTGGCCTCAGCTACCGATCATCTTGGATTCACCCTTGGCCAGCCGTTTTACCAAGGTCTATCAGGAACTTGATGACTTCTGGGATGCCGAAGCTAAACAGCGACTAGACAACGGGCGCAAGCCGCTACGATTCGACCAACTGATTACCATCGACACCCATGCAAAGCATATGCAAACGGTCAACTACCTTGCCAGCACCGGCCGACCCGCTATCGTCATCGCGGGCAGCGGCATGTGCTCCGGTGGTCGAATCGTCAACTACCTGAAAGCCATGCTCGGTGACAGCAGGCATAATGTGCTTTTTGTGGGCTATCAAGCCAAAGGCACGCCGGGCGCGGCTATTCAGCAGCATGGTCAGATGGGTGGTTATGTCGAGCTGGACCGTGAGCGCTATCCCATTGTTGCGGGCGTGAGCACGATTAGCGGCTATTCCGCTCATGCGGATCAGAAAGGTTTGGTAGAATTTGTAACTGACATGGCAGATTGGCCGTCAGAGGTAAGGCTGGTACATGGTGACGCGCAGGCCAAAAAAGCGCTTCAGGCTGTCTTGCTTAGGAAGTCCCAACTGAAAGGCCACGAGTTAGCCGTGCTAATAGCGGGTAGTTAAAATACCACGCCAGCCTGTGCGGCATAGACAGTCCAGGCTGGCGCGGAGCAGCAGCGGTCGTCGTAAGAGTCTTTGCGGTCAATGCCCAATGCAATGGATGCGATGTCAGTGATGGATTGGAGATGAATATTTATAATGACGAAGGCGCTTCAATCTGCGTTCAGCAGAAAAGCTGGTACCTCGTGCAATGCAAACCACGTCAGGATGAGCGTGCTGAAGACAATCTGGCGCGTCAGGGTTATGAGATTTCTCGCCCGAAATGCCGGTATCAGAGGCTGATTCGTGGGCAGCGTCAGTGGGCGGTGGAGTCATTATTTCCGGGTTACTTGTTTATCAATCTACCCACAGAGTCAAACTGGGGACCGCTTCGCTCGACTCGAGGAGTAAGTCGTGTGGTTAGCTTTGGTGGCGTGCCCGTGGCAGTGAGCGACAGCCTCATCAAACAGCTTCAGGCACGAGCAGAAATCGACGCAAAACCGGAGCTAAAGCCAGGCGATAATGTGCGAATTACCGAGGATGGGTTCGCTGAGCTCGATGCAATTTTTATGGCGATGGATGGAGATGAGCGGGTCATTCTGTTGATCAACCTCCTCAATCGTCAGCAGCAAATTAGCGTGCCTATGGCAAGCATCTGCAGCAACGAGTAAATCACCTCGGTCCTAATGACCCTGGCCAGACATGTTAGTGAACACGGCGTTCTCAGGAAACCAACGGTAAATCCTGGGGCGGTAGCGTGTCTGTTCGCATAATACTCTATTGATATTCAGTTATCGTTCTCTGATAAACCGATTGGGCATAGTAAAAACAACGCTGGCCCGATCAAGAAAAAGTGGCTGCGGCCCAAATCGAATTGCTTTGTTGGGTTGCGAATGAGTATTAATATTGTGGTTACCGATATTTCAGGATTGCTAATAATTGAGCCTTCCGTGTTTGAAGATGAGCGAGGCTTTTTTTTTGAAAGCTTTAACGAACGATCTTTTTACGAGCAATTAGAGTTTTTATCTTTGCCAAAGCCACGACCTTTTGTTCAGGATAACCATTCTGTATCTAGGAAGGGTGTACTCAGAGGGTTGCATTATCAAACCACACCCTGCGCCCAAGGAAAATTGGTTCGTGTTGTTCAAGGTGCTGCCTATGACGTTGCTGTCGACATCCGTGAAGGGTCGCCAACTTTTGGTCGGTGGGTAGGCGTTGAGTTGAGTGCACTAAATAAGCGAATGTTCTGGATTCCTGAAGGTTTTGCTCATGGGTTTTTAGCGTTAGAAAATGATACCCAGTTTTTGTACAAAGCAACAGACTACTACTCTCCGCGCCATGAAAGAAACTTGCTATGGAATGATCTTGGTATAAACATTAAATGGCCAGAGTTAGACGTAGCGATAATAATTAATGAAAAAGATGCAGGCGCACCCTGTCTTGCAGATTTTCCTTTGGTCAGCATATAATTATATGAGTTTGATTAAAAATAGTTTTTGGAATATCGCTGGATTTGCCATCCCTATTGTTATAGCTATACCTGCTATAGGGTATTTGGCTCGGGTATTAGGTGTTGAAAGATTCGGGTTATTCACACTTGCTTATGCGGTCGTTGGTTATGCGAGCATTTTTGATGCGGGTCTTTCACGGGCGGTGATCAGAGCCGTGGCTATGCACCGTGATCAGGATAAAAAGCTAGGAGAGATTTTAGGTACCTCAACTGTCTTTGTTTTGGGGTTAAGTATATGTGCCTCGTTGCTTTTGTATCTAAATGCTAAAAACATCACATTCTATTTATCGGTTTCAGAGGCGTTTAGTGCTGATGCAGTTGAAGGGTTTCAATGGTTGAGTTTTGCAGTTGTTCCACTTCTGCTTAGTACGATTTGGTTTTCATATCTAGAAGGGGAAAGTGAGTTTTTGAAATTAAATACGCTTAAAGTAATCACTGGTGTGGCAATCGCTATAATGCCTGTTGTTGTTGTTTTTTATCAGGTGAGTTTTAAGTCAGCTGTTATTGGTTTGGTCTTGGGTCGATTATTCACAGCGCTAGTAGCCTACGGTTATGGATTGGGCCGGTTCAGGAAAGATATAGTAACTGTAGATATGCAGACTTTAAAAGAGCTACTCAGGTTTGGTGGATGGATAACGGTTAGTAATATATTGAGTCCTGTGATGGTGTATTTTGATAGGTTCTTTATTTCGAATGCCTTAGGTGCACAGTCCGTTGCCTTTTATACTGCTCCAGCCGAGGCCGTCGCGAGAATGTTATTGATCCCTATGGCTATTTCTAAAGTGATATTCCCCATGCTGAGTGCTAAGCATGAGAATGCTAATGTTCAGACCGATTTTGCATTTAAGTTACTGCTTGTCTTTAGCGTTGTGATGGCAATTTTTGTATTTATATTGGCGAATGAAATATTATTGCTATGGATGGGGCCAGACTATATTGGAGAGTCGGTAACCGTACTACGGATTTTGGCTGTAGGGTTTGTATTTAATTCAATTGCACAAATACCATTTGCAAAAATCCAGGCGGGCGGCCACTCTAAAATAACAGCGCTCATACACCTTGCAGAAATTGTCCCGTATGTATTACTCATGTTTTTTTTGGTGAAAGAGTTGTCCTTGGTCGGTGCCGCTATCGCTTGGTCGTTTAGGGTGTTTGTCGATTATGTAGCTTTGGACCTAGCGTCGCGACAGATCATTAAAGTTGAGAGAGGCTCTAATGGACTGCGTTGATATCGTAATGGCGACCTACAATGGCGAAAGGTATTTAGTGGCACAGCTAGAGTCTCTTCTTTTGCAAACCCATACAAATTGGAAACTGTATGTTAGCGATGATGGGTCGGTTGATAATACAGTTAAAATTGCAAAAGATTATATGTTAAAAGATTCAAGGATAACCGTAGTTAATACCGATCGCCAAGGGGGTGTGGTAAAAAACTTCGATAAGGCGCTGAGCTTTTCGAAGTCTGATCATATAATGTTTTGTGATCAGGACGACATTTGGATGCCTGCTAAGATTTCAAGTATGCTCGCTGCGATAAAAGAAAAAGAGTTAGAGGTGGGCGCAGAAAAACCAGTTTTAGCATTCTCGGATCTCTGTCTCGTTGACGAGAAAGGCAGCGTCACTGAGGAAAGCTTTTACGAGAGTAATAAGCTAAACCCTATACATAACTTGGATATCAAGTATCTGTCATGGCGCTCTACAGTTTATGGTTGCACTGTAATAGTTAACAGAGCACTACTGATGCAGGCCCTGCCTTTGCCTTCTGGCGTTCCCATGCACGACCAGTGGTTGTGTTTGATAGCACTGCACACGGGAGCCGTTGTATATGTTGATTCAAGTACGATTTATTACAGGCAGCACGCGAATAATGTTGTTGGAGGGGCCGGAAGCAATTTTTTCGGAAAATTGATTTCGATTAAGAAGCTTCTATCCAATGTGAGAAAATCGGTGATCGGTTGTATTAATCAAAATTCAGCAATGCAACAATGTCTATCGGAATATAGAACTGAATCATATATTGATCTAAGAGTTGCCTCGGGTAGGTTTGTTTTTTTGAAAAATAATGTGATTCCCTACTGGAAAGAAAAAAAAAGTTATACCTTCTTCTTTCTCTTATTCATGCTTCTAGACGGACGTTAAACGGTTTTGGTTGCGTTAAGATAGTTTATTACATGTGATCTATTGTTGATATGAGTGCTGCGCCGAAAGAAAAATTTAAAAGGCGGGAATATGGTCCCTTGTAATGTTGTGAAATCTAAGCTGTCTGGCACAGGTTCGGTTCGAAAAAAAATAATATTAACTTTTGTTGGATTTTATCTGCCTGGCTATAAAAGTGGTGGGCCTTTACGCACTATTATGAATATGGTGAGTAGCTTAAGTGACGAATTTGAGTTCCTCATAGTTACACGCGATCATGATATTGGTGAGGAAAATGTTTACCCTGATATTGTTTGCAATGAATGGCTAGATGTTCAGGGAGCTAAATTATATTATTTACCTGAGAGGGATGCGTCAGTTAGTTTCTTCAAAGGGCTTTTGTCTAGAACAGATTACGATATTTTGTATTTGAATAGTTTTTTTGATGTCGATTTTTCAATTAAACCTCTGCTTGCAAACGCTTTGCTAAACACTGCCGCTAAGCGTCCGGTAGTCCTTGCACCACGGGGAGAGTTTTCGCCAGGGGCATTGAGTTTGAAAAGTCTGAAGAAAAAAATATATTTACATGTTTCAAAATCTCTAAGGATATACAAGGGTGTGACATTTCAAGCCTCAAGTGAGTTTGAGGCTAACTACATTAAAGATATTATGAGTTATGTTGAACCTCCTGTAAAAATTGCTATCGATTTACCGGGTAAAGGCACTTGCGAACATCTCGCAGCAGAGCCGCACAAATTAGTAACTGAGTCGGTGCTAAGGGTCGTCTTTCTTTCGCGTATTTCACCAATGAAAAACCTGGATTTTGCTTTAAAGATGTTGCACAACTCTACCGTTGATATCGTTTTTGATATTTACGGACCTATCGAGGATGTTGCTTATTGGGAGGTGTGTTCAGCATTAATAGAGACTCTCCCAAAAAACATTAAGGTAAATTATTGCGGCCCTGTTGCACCCGATGACGTGAGCAGTACATTTTCTAAGTATGATTTGTTCTTCTTTCCGACAAGAGGTGAAAACTATGGACATGTAATTGCAGAGTCGTTGTGCGCGGGAACTACTGTACTCATCAGCGATCAGACACCTTGGAAGGGTCTGGCGCGAGACGGTTTGGGATGGGATATCCCTTTGGACTCACATGCTGAGATGACCGATGCTATAGCTGATCTTGCCTCGCGCACCCCTGCGTCGCGATTCCAGCATCGGAAGTTGGTTCAGTCAAAAATTGCTGAAAGATTAGCAAATCCAGAAAGTATTCAAGCAAACCGTGATTTGTTCAATAACTTGGCTTGAGTTGGATTTCGTATCCGATCTATAGGGGTGATATGCAGATTTTGGTTCTATCTCAGTATTTTTGGCCTGAAAACTTTATTATTAATGACTTTGTTAAAGTACTATCAGCTCAGGGTAATGAGGTTGTAGTTGCTACAGGCAAACCAAACTATCCAGATGGAAAAATTTTCCCGGGGTACTCAAAGGATGGTGTCATGCGTGATACCTGGTTCGATGATATCGAGGTAGTGCGAGTACCTTTATATCCTAGAGGTAAGGGGGGCGCTGTTAATTTGTTGAAAAATTATTTCTCTTTTGTATGTTATGGGCTGTGGTACTTTCCTAAGCTATTAAAAGGTAAGCAGTTCGATGTGATTTTCGTATTTGCACCTTCACCTATTTTGCAGGTTATACCCGCTTTATTATTGAAAAAAATTAAGCGCGCTCATCTGGCTGTTTGGGTGCAGGATCTATGGCCGGAAAGCTTGGCTGCTACCGGATTTATAAAGAATAAAATGGCCTTAAAGGTAGTAGGTTGGGGCGTTAGAGCAATATATTCATATTGCGACACCTTACTCGTTCAATCGAAATCATTTGTGGAGCCGGTGGCAAAATTTGCTGCTCGTAATAAAATTTTGTATTATCCAAATTCACTTCTATCGAGCTCGCTAGATGAGAAAAATGGGATGCTACCTGCGGAGTTGCAAGAGAAACTATCTTCTGGATTTAATTTGGTTTTCGCGGGAAATATTGGAACAGCGCAGGCAGTTGAAACACTTATCGAGGCGTGCAGGCGTTTAAAAGGTGATAGTGATTTTAAACTTTTTATGGTGGGGAGCGGGAGCCGGTTAGACTGGGTCAAAGCGTGCAAAGAATCAGATAAATTAGACAATCTTATATTACCTGGTAGGTTTCCAGCAGCAATGATGCCGTCAATTTTTGAAAAGGCATCTGCGCTGCTTGTATCTTTAAAAGATGACGAGATCTTTTCGTATACAATACCTAGCAAAATACAAAGTTATCTCGCAGCTGGCCGTCCAGTCATCGCTTCACTTAGAGGTGAAGGGGCTCAGGTGGTTAAAGATGCTGGCGCAGGGTTTTCATGTGCACCAGAAAACGCGGAAGAACTTGTTTTATGTATTAAAAAGATGATGGATTTGGATCCTGTGGAGCGCCAGCACTTGGGTGTGTCAGGTAAACAATTCTATGAGAAAAATTTCGAGATGCGCCAGCAAGTACACAATTTAGTTAATATTCTTCAGGAAAAACTTAAAAAATCAAGAGAGAATGAATAATGAAAGTTTTACTGCTTGGCGTAACAGGCATGCTGGGCAATGCCGCCTATAGGGCCTTCTGTAGCGACTCGCGTTACGAGGTTTGGGGAACTCTTCGTAATGCTTCTGGTGCTAGGTACTTTGCGCCAGAGACAAGGGGGAACTTGATCAGCGGTGTAGATGTCAGTGACTTTGATTCAATTGTCTCTGTTTTTAATCGGATCAAGCCGGACGTTGTGATTAACTGCGTGGGTTTAATAAAGCAGCTTGCAGATGCCAATAATCCACTATCGGTTTTACCCATTAATGCGATGCTGCCCCACAGATTATCCCTCCTGTGTGGAATGGTGGGTGCTCGATTAGTTCATATTAGCACCGATTGTGTTTTTTCCGGGCGTAAAGGGCAGTATACAGAAAGTGACACTTCCGATGCAGATGATCTCTATGGGAAATCAAAATTTATTGGCGAGTTACAAGACATTGACCATGCGATTACATTGCGCACCTCTATAATTGGTCATGAACTCGCTAGCCACTACGCGCTTGTGGACTGGTTTTTATCACAGGACAAGGCGGTTAAAGGTTTTTCCAGGGCTATTTTTTCGGGTCTGCCCACGATTGAACTTGCTCGCGTGATAAAGGATTTTGTTTTACCAAATCCTAGTCTAAATGGTCTTTATCATGTTTCAGTTGAGCCTATTTCAAAGTTCTCTTTACTGAAACTTGTCGCTGAAATATACGATAAAAAAATAGACATAATAGAGGACGATTCATTTAAGATTGATCGATCCTTGGTGAGTGAGCGATTTAAACATGCGACTGGTTACAATGCGCCAGCATGGCCTGCACTTATTCAGTTGATGCACAGTTCAAGGTAATTATTAGCTATGGAATATACTATGTTCGATAATAAAGTTTTGATGATTACCGGTGGGACTGGATCATTCGGCCACACAGTGCTTAAGCGGTTTTTGAATACTAACGTGAAAGAAATCCGGATCTTTAGTCGTGATGAGAAAAAGCAAGAAGATATGCGCATTGCTTTAGCCAACGATAAGGTAAAATTTTATATTGGAGACGTCAGAAATCTCGACAGTCTCCAGCAGGCGATGGTGGGTGTCGATTATATCTTCCACGCAGCAGCCCTCAAGCAAGTCCCCTCCTGTGAGTTTTACCCGATGGAGGCAGTTCGTACAAATGTATTGGGGACAGAAAATGTCCTGAACGCCGCTATCTCCTCAGGCGTGAAGCGCGTCGTAGTCCTGAGCACGGATAAAGCGGTTTATCCGATTAATGCAATGGGCATCTCTAAAGCAATGGGTGAGAAGCTGGTTGTAGCGAAGTCGAGAATGATTCCAGATAGTGGGCCGGTAATATGTGCCACTCGTTATGGAAACGTAATGGCTTCAAGAGGCTCGGTGATACCTCTGTTTGTTAATCAAATTCGTAGCGGCGAGGACATGACTGTCACTGATCCGGAAATGACCAGGTTTTTGATGTCGCTCGAAGACTCAGTCGACCTTGTGCTACACGCTTTCGAATTCGGTAAGCAAGGTGATATTTTTATTCAAAAAGCTCCCGCGTCTACTGTGGGGGATCTCGCATTGGCGCTCAGGGAGCTTTTCGGTAAAAGCAATGAAGTGAAGGTGATCGGTACACGTCACGGTGAGAAGTTATATGAGTCACTTGTGTCTCGTGAAGAAATGGCAAAAGCAGAGGATATGGGGCGCTATTACCGTATACCCGCAGATAATCGGGATCTAAATTATAATAAGTACTTTGTCGAAGGAGAGCAGAAAATCGCTGAATTTGACGATTATACGTCTCATAATACGGAACGTCTCAATGTCGCAGGTGTCAAAAAGCTTCTTCTGAAACTTGATTACATTAAGGAACAACTTAATGCTTAAGGTGATGACCTTAGTTGGCACGCGACCTGAACTCATCAAGATGAGCCGTGTGATTGCTGAGCTTGACAAGCAGACCTATCATATTTTGGTCCATTCTGGACAGAATTATGATTATGAACTGAATCAAGTTTTTTTTGACGACCTGGAAATTCGCAAACCTGATCATTTTTTGGGTGCAGTGGGTGAGACGGTTGCTAAAACTATTGCTGAGGTTATCTCCAAAGCGGATGAGATTTTCGAACGTGAAGCACCTGACGCACTGTTACTTTATGGTGATACCAATACTTGCCTTGCAATAATCGCGGCGAAACGCAGAAAAATACCAGTATTTCATATGGAGGCCGGTAATCGCTGCTTTGATCAACGTGTTCCCGAGGAACTCAATCGTAAAGTACTTGATCATTTAAGCGACATTAACTTGGTGCTTACCGAGCATGCTCGTCGCTACCTATTGGATGAAGGTATTCGCCCTGAGACTATCATTAAAACCGGGTCTCATATGGAAGAGGTTCTCGAATATTATATGCCACGAATAGTGGCCTCTGATGTTCTTTGTCGGGAGGGCCTTGAGGACGGTAAATATTTTGTCGTGAGTGCGCACCGAGAAGAAAATGTCGATACCCCTGATAATCTTCGAGACCTTTTGGCGTCTCTTCGCGCTTTGGCGGATAAGTACCAATATCCGATAATTGTTTCGACGCATCCGCGCACCCGTAAAAGATTAGAAGCACTTGGCGAGAAACTCGATCATCCACTTATACAATTTGTGAAACCGTATGGGCTCCTTGACTATATAAAATTACAGATGGGATCGTTTTGTGTTCTGTCTGACAGTGGGACGATCACCGAAGAGGCATCATTGCTGAACCTGCCTGCGGTGACTATTCGTAATGCGCACGAACGTCCTGAGGGAATGGATGATGGAACGTTGATCATGTGCGGTCTTAAGCCTGATCGTGTTCTTGACGCTGTCCGGATTGTAACAAGTCAGCATGACAGGAATACAAGAGTCGTTTCTGTGGTGAAAGATTATCTGGGCGGGCCCGTGTCCAAAAAAATCGTTCGGATTGTTCATAGCTATACTGATTATATTAATCGAACTGTGTGGTCCAAAGCTTAAGGAATGTACCATGCGCATTTTGATAACGGGGGCGTCGGGGTTTATCGGTTCAAGACTTCTTGACGTTTTGGCCCGGAAAGAGGGAGTAGAACTTTGTGCTGCTGCTCGTCATGAAGCCTTTGATCGTCCTGCGTCGGTACAACTGTTCAAAATCGAGGGGCTTTCATCTTCCGTCGATTGGACGAGCGCAGTTAAGCGCACCGACATTGTCGTGCATGCTGCAGCGCGCGTCCATGTCATGGATGATGCCGCAGTTAGTCCAATAGATGAGTTTCGAAAAATAAATGTTGAAGGCACTCTGAATTTGGCCCTTCAATCGGCAGCTTGCGGGGTCAAGCGTTTTGTCTTTATTAGTTCTATCAAAGTTAACGGCGAGGGTACGTTACCTGGTACCGCGTACTCCGCGGATGACGTCCCTGCACCGGTAGACCCTTACGGCGTCTCCAAAATGGAGGCTGAATTAGGTTTAAAGAGAATAGCGGATGAAACGGGGCTCGAGGTAGTTATCATTAGACCAGTGTTGGTCTATGGTCCGGGAGTTAAAGCTAATTTTCTTACCATGATGCGTTGGTTGGCCAAGGGCTTGCCGATGCCTTTTGGCTCTATTGATAATCGTCGAAGCTTGGTAGCGCTTGATAATCTAGTCGACCTTATTGTGACGTGTATCGACCACCCAGCGGCGGCGAATCAAATTTTTCTGGTCAGTGATGGCGAAGACTTGTCCACAACCGAGCTTATGCGCCGCATGGCGATTGCTCTAGATAAGCCTGCGCGTCTGCTACCCTTGCCTCAGAAGCTTTTACAGAACTGCGCGACGCTGCTAGGCAAAGAAGCGGTCACTCAGCGCCTATGCGGCTCATTACAAGTAGATATAGGTAAAACTCGATCACTATTAGGGTGGACGCCACCTATTAGTGTCCATAGGGCTCTTAAGAGCACAGCATTGTATTTTCAGGAACGTCAAAAATAATGATCCATTGGTGGCTCCTTCCCGCTGTAGCTTGTTTTTCTTTTGTTCTAACTGCGGCTTTACGCCGGTATGCTTTGGCTCGAAGCTTGATGGATGTTCCAAATGCGCGTAGCTCGCATTCAATCCCTACTCCTCGTGGAGGGGGCGTTGCTATTGTTGTCGCGTTTTCCCTGGCCCTTCCAGTTTTAGGTTGGGCGGGATTCGTCCCTGGTACTATCCTGATAGCTTTGGGTGGTGCCGGGATCTTGGTCGCGGTCATTGGATTTATGGATGATCATGGTCATATTGCAGCACGGTGGCGGTTATTAGGCCATTTCAGTGCTGCGGCATGGTCGTTATTTTGGTTGGGGGGACTACCTGCCGTCAGCATATTTGGCATGACCGTAGATCTCAGCTGGTTTGGCCATATTATTGCCGCCGTCTATCTGGTCTGGATGCTCAATCTCTACAACTTCATGGATGGTATAGATGGTATCGCAAGTATCGAAGCTATTTGTTCCTGCCTTGGAGCATGCCTACTTTATTGGCTCAATGGATTTTTCGGACTTATTTGGCTACCGTTCGTATTGGCCATGGCTGTAACTGGCTTCCTTTTCTGGAATTTCCCGCCCGCCCGAATTTTTATGGGGGATGCAGGGAGTGGATTTTTAGGAGTTGCCCTAGGTGTTATCTCTCTGCAGGCTGCGTGGGTTTCTCCTCAGTTTCTCTGGAGCTGGTTGATCCTTCTGGGCGTATTCATTGTTGATGCAACCTTTACCCTTATGCGCCGTTTATTGCGCGGAGACAAGGTCTACGAGGCTCACCGTAGCCATGCTTATCAGTTTGCATCGCGCCAGTGGGGTAAACATTTGCCGGTGACGTTGGCGGTTGGCGCAATCAATTTTTTTTGGCTTCTGCCTATTGCATTATGTGTGACTTTAATGGGGGTGGACGGCGCGGTAGGTCTAATTGTTGCCTACGTGCCATTAGTAATATTGGCAGTCAAATATCGCGCGGGTGAGCTAGAAGAAGTCCATTCGATTTCGGGTCCGATTTAGGCATTCATTTTTATAAAGTGCTAATTGGTTCAAGATACGTAAAATAGGCGTGTGAGATTTGTTTTGGGAGCGATACAAGGTGTTCGAAGAAACCATGGACAAATTACGAGCATTGTTGCTAGGGCTACCACGCCGTCAGAAACGGTTCATTCAGGTCATTGCCGATGTATTTTTGGTCTGGGTTGCCCTGTGGCTTGCGTTTATGGTGCGTCTTGGGATAGACGAGATGGTCAATCCATTCATTAACCATCTTTGGCTTTTTCTAACAGCCCCTGTCGTAGCCATTCCATTGTTCATCCGCTTCGGCATGTATCGCGCCGTCATGCGCTATTTTGGTAACGATGCGTTAATCGCTATCATTAAAGCCGTTAGCCTTTCCGCACTGATCCTAGGCTTTATTGTTTACTGGTATAGTAATCACCAGCCCGTAGTGCCTCGTTCAATCATGTTTAATTATTGGTGGTTAAGCTTGGTGATGATTGGCGGTCTGCGCTTAGCCATGCGGCAGTATTTTCTGGGCGATTGGTTCGCGGCGGCTCAACATGTTCCGTTTACGAATCGTGATGACGGTCTGCCCAAGGTCGCGATCTACGGTGCTGGTGCTGCTGGCAACCAGCTCGTGGCAGCCTTGCGCATGGGTAGGCTGATGCGACCTATTGCTTTTATAGATGATGATGATAGCATTTCGAACCGTGTCATTTCTGGTTTGCAAGTCTATAAGCCAAGGCATATCCAGCGATTGATCGATGTAACGGGCGCGCAGGAAATTCTACTGGCCGTTCCTTCCTGCTCACGTGGCCGTCGTAGAGAAATTCTTGGTTATTTAGAAGGGTTCCCGCTACACGTAAGGAGTGTGCCAGGATTCATGGATCTGGCCAGCGGCAGGGTTAAGGTAGATGATATTCAAGAGGTTGATATTGCTGACTTGTTGGGCCGAGATACTGTGCCTGCTCAAGAAGACCTACTTGAGCTTTGTGTTAAAGGTCAATCCGTACTTGTGACGGGGGCTGGAGGCTCGATAGGTTCCGAGTTATGCCGACAGATACTATCGCTAGGGCCGATCACGCTCTTGCTATTTGAACATAGTGAGTTCAATCTTTACACCATTCTCTCTGAACTCGAACAACGTATTGCGCGTGAATCTTTGCCAGTTAAACTTTTACCAATCTTAGGTTCGGTCCGTAATCAATCAAAACTTCTTGATGTGATGAAAGCTTGGAGCGTGAACACGGTTTATCACGCTGCTGCTTATAAGCATGTCCCGATGGTCGAACACAATATTGCCGAAGGTGTTTTGAATAATGTGGTAGGTACTCTGAACACTGCGCAAGCAGCGTTGCAGGCAGGTGTAGCTAATTTTGTATTAATCTCTACTGATAAAGCGGTTAGGCCAACGAATGTAATGGGAAGCACAAAGCGACTTGCAGAACTCACGTTGCAAGCCTTAAGCAGAGAGCTTGCTCCTGTTATGTTTGGCGACAAAGTGAAAGTTTCTCAGGTAAACAAAACGCGATTCACCATGGTGAGATTTGGGAATGTATTAGGGTCTTCAGGCTCCGTGATTCCTCTGTTCCATAAGCAAATCAAGTCAGGTGGACCGCTAACTGTCACTCATCCAAAAATTACCCGATATTTCATGACCATTCCTGAGGCCGCGCAGTTAGTGATCCAAGCTGGTTCAATGGGGCAAGGGGGAGATGTGTTCGTGTTGGATATGGGGGAGCCAGTGAAAATTGTTGAACTGGCAGAGAAAATGGTTCATCTCTCTGGCCTTAGCGTTCGCTCAGAGAAAACTCCCCATGGCGACATAGCTATAGAGTTCAGTGGATTACGACCTGGTGAAAAACTTTACGAGGAACTACTGATTGGCGACAACGTCGCAGCGACAAGACACCCAATGATCATGAGCGCAAATGAAGATTTTCTTCCATGGGATACGCTGAAAGAAAAACTCTCGGAACTTCTTGTCGCTGTAGATCGCGATGACTATAGCAAAGTTCGACAGATATTACGTGAAACGGTAAGCGGATACACACCAGAAGGTGAAATTGTTGATTGGATATTTTTACAGCACCGTCTCGAACCCTAGAACTAGAGAGCTAGCGTTTTTTTATAGATATAAGAGCTGTTGGGTAGGCGAGTAGATGGGGGAGCGAGCGATGATAAAACTCAAAAATTCATATTTATGCAGTATCTATAAAATACTGCGATTTTGTTGTCTATTTCCTCCAGGCTGCAAAATCTAACTAAACTAGTGAGTACAATGAATCGTCTTACCTTGTTTCCAGCTGGTATCATCATAGCGTTTTCACTTAGTTTGTTTTTAGCTACTTTTAGGCTTTCATATTTTTATGATGAGGTGGATTTATTACCCTCTCTTGCTGTGTTGGTAATTGTAGTATGTACATTTATAATGGCAGCCCCTTTTAGTAAACTAGGCAGTCTGCCCGCACCAACACCGAAGGAATACTCAATTTTCTATATACAAACATTATTTGTTTTTATTTATTTTTTAGTGGAACTCGGGGTTTATGGCATACCGTTACTTGGATTAGATCGCTCTGAGTTTACGGGTGTCAAGACTTGGCATGTCCTATTTTATGGGTTTCTATTTTATCTAAACGTAAAGTCATCAACCCTTAAATCTTTAAAGCCATCAGTGCTAATATTTATCGTGTCATCCACCCTTGGGGCGCTAATGATGACGCGACAATTAATGATGTATTCTTTTCTTGTGTTAATTATTTCTCTTACGTCAAGGGGGAAGCTAAAAGCTTGGCATATTGTAACAATGTGCGCCTTGGTCTCTGTGCTTTTTGGAATGCTTGGCAATATAAGAGAGTCAGGTGATGGTGATTATATACTGAAAGTAGGAGGTGCAAATGATAAAGGCCTACAGGTTCCATCGTCATTGTATTGGATGTGGCTTTATATTGTATGCCCAATATATAACTTATCCTACAACTTCAAGGGTCATGATATTTTTGAGATCAGAATAGATGATGTAAAGGTATTGCTGGTAAATATATTTGTACCTGAATTTTTATACACAAGACTTGATGTTGTGCGTCCTGAGCCGGATTATGTAATGCCCCATTTAAACGTTGCCTCAGGATTTGGATTGTCGGTAAAATATGCAGGGGTTTTCGGAGTGCTTGTGCACTCGCTATCGCTATTATTATTCTATCTTATTGGTATTTTCTCTTTGAGTGGGAAATACAAGGTGGCTTTTACTGTTCACTTTTCTGCGTGTGCAATATTGTTTTTCTTCAATAATACATTTACACAGGCTGAGTACTATCTGGTTTTTAGTTACATATATGTATTTGCCGTCGTCAGCTCGGTCTTGGAGTTTTTTACTTCCAAGTGTAACCAAGTGGTAGATGGTCCAGATTAATTAAATGGTAAGTGACCCATCGCTACACTCGTTTTAGTGGGAAGGAGCGGCATTAACAGTATCCGATCCATGAACTACACCTACCGCCAGACTACCACCTCGTTTACCGTGGCATCTCTGGCGAGCAGTTCCATGGCAATAGCGCTTCGTAGTCGGCCACCGACTGCGCATGCGGCAGTCGTTCCAGTACGTGGCGCAGCCACGTATAGGGCTCTTGGCCGTTGACCTTGGCGGTCTCGACCAAGCTGTAGATCTGGGCACTCGCGTTGGCGCCCTTGGGTGTGTCGCTGAAAAGCCATGCTTTGCGGCCTATTACAAACGGTTTTATTGCGCGCTCAGCCCTGTTGTTGTCTATCGGTAAAAAACCAGCCTCCACGTAACGTTCCAGCCGGCTCCAGTTGCTGGCCAGATAACTGACGGCTCGGCCCAGCACGCTCTGCGGCGTAATCTGGAGATGTGTTTTCTCCAGCCAGCTTTTCAGTTGCGCCAGGACCGGCAAACTCTTTTCCTGTCGACCGACAAAGCGTGGTTCATCGCTCGTAAGGGATCCATGAACCCCACATTCAAAGCCGTCATCTGATCTCCGATGCTGTGCTCCCGAATTCTCTCAGGAGCCAGCACGTCATGATGCGACCCGACGCCAAAGTCGAGAAAGTCTACCTCTACCCCAAGTCTGTGGACTTCCGAAAATCCATTGATGGCCTGGCCGCCTTGGTCGAACTGGATATTAAAGTTGCCGTGTTCGACCCCGTGCTTTTTGTCTTTCTGAATCGCCACCGTAACCGAGTGAAAATACTTTATTGGGAGCGCAATGGCTTTTGCCTTTGGCTCAAGCGCCTGGAGTCGGAACGTTTCAAAACATCGCCCGATGCCACCGACGAGGCCATCGTGTTAAGCGTCCAGGAATTGAACTGGTTACTCGACGGTTTTGATCTGTGGCGTAACCGCCCCCATCAGGTTTTGACTCCAAGATTTGTCGCCTAAAGGTTATAATCCGCGGCATGGTGCGACACGAGATCGCGTGTTCAACTTTTTAACTTCAATAGGTTAGCAGTCAAACACGAGTCGTAAGCTCTGGATCTCATTGCTCAACTCCGCTTTCTGGAGTAACGAGCCTGACGTGTATCCGTCAGTTCACTAGATCGGCATGCGTCAGGAGCCAATCTTGGGGTGTGAAGCCCGATCAACAATGTCCCTCCCGCAAGAGAGTGCAACCCGGTAACGGGATGCGCAGCACAACCGAATTGCACGGTAGTACGGGGACTAGTGACCCAACCCGCATGGCTAACATATGTGAATCGTCGACAGAACCCTCGTAAGGATTGACGGGCCTACGGCAATTATCGGCCCCAGCCAAAATGGCATTGCAGCCAGCCATTCCTGTCATGTAATGGGATGCGGTACTAGAAGCGCTGCCGGGGGATAGACGAAGCCTAAAC
The DNA here is from genome assembly GCF_052976945.1 of Pseudomonas sp. GG8. Lineage (NCBI taxonomy): Bacteria > Pseudomonadati > Pseudomonadota > Gammaproteobacteria > Pseudomonadales > Pseudomonadaceae > Pseudomonas > Pseudomonas sp. GG8. The sequence goes on along the minus strand of NZ_JBRIIP010000001.1, from coordinate 3,987,039 downwards.
GGGGAATTGATGCGATTCAGGGAACGTGGCAATCCCGACCACTTGCCTTACCAGCCACATCGGCAAGGCAGACTTTCCGCAAGGGACGTTGATGAGTGTGGGGAATAGGAGGATGCAAAAAGCAAAGGGCCGTCTGTAACGGATGGCATACCGGTTTCAACATTACCGGCAGGGGCAACCCTGGCTGACGTGCATCTGGTTTACGAGCGCAAATACAACTGTTGATTCCGTCGAACTATGAAGTTGGCACGGGTACACGCTAAGAGATCCTGTGCAAACAGTTTCTAACTTCGAGCAGGACTGTATGAATACGCAACCACCGACTTCGGTTACGTCTGCGTCCTCGGATGGGGCTATGAATTGGTACGGTCTCGATTGGGCCAGAATTCAAACCTCTGTTCGGAAAACACAGTTGAAAATTGCGCAGGCAACAAGGAAGGCCGACTGGCGAAAGGTGAAGCGCCTGCAACGCATGCTGACTCACTCGTTTCATGGGCGATGCTTAGCTGTGCGGCGAGTCACGGAGAACCGGGGTCGCAGGACGCCGGGGGTCGATGGCGAAACGTGGGAGACGCCCCAAGCCAAACTTCGAGGGGTGATGTGTCTATCGATCAAGCGGGGTTACTGTTCTAAACCGTTGAGGCGGGTATGGATACCGAAACCTGGTAAACAGGAGAAACGCCCACTCGGAATTCCCACGATGTTGGATCGGGCCATGCAAGCGCTTCATCTGCTGGCAATTGAACCTGTTGTAGAGAGCCAGAGCGACCCCCGAAGCTACGGCTTCCGACCGGATCGCTCGACGGCCGACGCAATGGTAGAGCTGTTTCATTTGCTGGCCGCCCAAGTAGCCCCTGTCTGGATTCTGGAAGGGGACATCAAAGGTTTTTTCGATAACATCAGCCATGATTGGCTTTGTCAAAATATCCCAATGGATAAGACGATACTGCGCAAATGGCTGAAAACCGGGGTTGTTGACCGGGGGCAATTTGTTGCTACGGAGGCAGGCACGCCACAGGGCGGTATCATCTCTCCCTGTCTGGCAAACGCCACCTTGAATGGTTTGGAGCTTTTGCTGAAAGATCACTTGAAAAAACGCTTTGGCACCATAGAAGCGAAGAAAACCAAGGTTCAGGTTGTGCGCTATGCAGATGACTTTGTGGTTTTGGCAAACTCGAAAGAGTTGCTTGAAAACGAAATCAAGCCTTGGATAGAGCAATTTCTGTCTGTACGAGGGGTTGCATTATCGCAAGAAAAAACGCGCATCGCACACATCCATCAAGGCTTTGATTTTCTTGGGTGGAATTTTAGGAAGTACGTCCCGAAGTCGCCGCACAGAAAGACAAAGCTGTTTATCAAGCCTGCGAAGAAGAATGTTTCAACGTTCTATCGGAAAGTGCGAGATATTATAAAAAACAGCGGAACCCTTACTCAGGGCGCACTGATGGGGCGACTGAACCCAGTGCTGCGAGGGTGGGCGCAATATCACTCCCCGGTTGTGGCGAAAGCCACCTTTAACAAGCTGGACAACCTTATCTTCTGGCGGATCTTGAGGTGGGCAAAGCGTCGGCATCCGAGGAAGTCTGTTGGTTGGCTTAAACGACGATATTACTGTTCCGGAATTCACCGGGCATTTGTATACCCAGTAAAGGGGATCGACGGGACAGTGAAGTTTCGCCAGCTATACATGCTGGCGGATACCGTAATCGTCCGTCACAAGTGCTTGCCGGGTGCGTATCAGCCGTACGATGCAGAACAGGAGTTCAAGTGGGAAGCATTAAGGGTTCAACGGATGCTACATAAGCTCCGGTATCGGCGGCAGGTACTGAGTCTTTTCAGGCGGCAACAGGGTAAATGTGCTTTATGCGGGCATGCCATCAGCAAGGATACCGGCTGGCACGATCACCACGTTGTCAGGCGGGTGGATGGCGGCCCGGATAAACTAAATAACCGTGTACTGCTCCATCCCGACTGCCACTTACAGTGCCACAAGCAGGGATTCAAGGAGCCACTTAAGCATAGCGGTTTGCAAAAACCACCTTCCGCGTGACCGGCCAGTAATAGACTGGCTTTCGTAAGCTTGAGCCGTATGCGGGGAAACTCGCACGTACGGTTCTAAGGGGGCCCCGGATCAGTAATGATCTGGGGCTACCCGACATTTCCATGCCTGACAACCTCCCTGATGACCCCGTGCTTCTCAAGCAGATGCTGCTTGAGACGTACGAAGCGCGTGCACGTGATCAGGAAGTCAAAGAGGCTTACCAGACCCATATCGTTGATCTGAAAGAGCAGATCAAGTTACTGCGTGACCGTATATTTGGCCGTAAGTCCGAACAAACGGTCGAACCCAACACGCCGCAACTGGCACTGTTCAACGAGCCCGAAAGTGAGCCGATGCCTTCAATCGGCGACGCTGACGAAGAAGTCGTTGCTCCAGCTCCACGCCGTGGCAAACGCAAGCCACTGTCTGCTGATCTGCCGCGTATCGAAGTCATCCACGAATTGCCTGAGCACGAACTGACCTGTGCCTGCGGTTGCCGCAAGCATGTGATCAGCGAAGAAACCAGTGAGCAGTTGGATATCGTGCCGATGCAGATTCGGGTGATCAAACACATCCGTAAAGTCTACGGTTGCCGTGGTTGTGAAACCGCTCCGGTCACTGCTGACAAACCCGCTCAGTTGATCGAAAAGAGCATGGCCAGTCCTAGCGTCTTGGCGATGCTGCTGACCACCAAGTATGTCGACGGATTACCGCTGCATCGTTTTGAAACGGCGCTGAGCCGACACGGTATCGATATCCCGCGTCAAGCCCTGGCGCGCTGGATCATCCAATGCGGCGAGCACTTGCAACCGTTGCTGAATCTGATGCGTGATCGGTTGCTGGAAAGCCCGGTCATCCACTGCGATGAAACTCGCGTCCAGGTACTCAAGGAGCCAGGTCGAGACCCGACCAGCCAATCCTGGATGTGGGTGCAAGCCAGTGGGCCGCCAGATCGAAAAGTCGTGCTGTTCGACTACACCTCCAGCCGTGCGCAGGAAGTACCGTTGCGCCTGCTGGAAAGTTATCGAGGCTACGTGATGACTGACGATTACGCAGGTTATAACGCGTTGGCGTTGCAACCGGGCGTGGAGCGTCTGGCGTGCATGGCCCATGCGCGACGCAAGTTCGTGGACGCGCAAAAAGTGCAGCCCAAGGGCAAGACGGGACGTGCCGATCTCGCGCTGACGATGATCAACAAGCTGTATGGCATCGAGCGTGAACTCAAGGACGTCAGCGATGAACAGCGTTTTACTGGCCGTCAGGAAAAGAGCCTGCCGATCCTGAGCCAACTAAAAAACTGGCTGGAGAAAACGCAGTCGCAGGTAATGCCACAAAGCGTGCTGGGCAAGGCAGTGAATTATCTGGCCAACAACTGGAGCCGGCTGGAGCCCTATACGTGGCTGCGCCACGTACTGGAACGACTGCCGCATGTGCAGTCGGTAGCGGATTACGAAGCGTTGTTGCCGTGGAACTGCTCGCCAGAGATGCCACGGTAAACGAGGCGGTAGTCTGGCGGTAGGTGTGGTTCATGGATCGGATACGGCGCAACTGAAAAGCTGGCTGGAGAAAACACATCCCCAGATTACGCCGCAGAGCGTGCTGGGCCGAGCCGTCAGTTATCTGGCCAGCAACTGGAGCCGGCTGGAACGTTACGTGGAGGCTGGTTTTTTACCGATAGACAACAACAGGGCTGAGCGCGCAATAAAACCGTTTGTAATAGGCCGCAAAGCATGGCTTTTCAGCGACACACCCAAGGGCGCCAACGCGAGTGCCCAGATCTACAGCTTGGTCGAGACCGCCAAGGTCAACGGCCAAGAGCCCTATACGTGGCTGCGCCACGTACTGGAACGACTGCCGCATGCGCAGTCGGTGGCCGACTACGAAGCGCTATTGCCATGGAACTGCTCGCCAGAGATGCTACGGTAAACGAGGCTGTAGTCTGGGGTAGGTGTAGTTCATGGATCGGATACTATGCGCCGACTCAGTTCAATTTGTTCTTTTTCACTGAGCACGATGTCTTGAGAGTTCATGTGATCACTTCTAGCACTGACTCAACCACACAAACATAGCTCAGGTTAGAAACTTATTTTAGAGATGGCTCGCGTGCGTGATTTTCTGCGCTCTAATCCACTCCGTCAATACCCCTGTCTTCTTAATTGCTGGCTTCTCTATGAGCCTGAAAGTTATGCCGCAGACCAAAATCAAAAAAGGAGTAAGTAGTACGATTACTCCCCAATACTGGATTGGTGTCAGTTTGCTCGCGAGAGAAGTACCAATCACGAAATTGAAAATCACGAAAAGAAGAATGCCATGTAGGAGATAAATGCTGTACGCCATTTCACCCATCGCCCGGGATAACTTACTTTTAAGCGTACCAAAAATACTATTACCCCCTGCAATGAGGCAGAATGCTATCGTCAGGAAGAATTTTGCCTTTGAGCTCCCGTATACTGATGAGTAGTTAGCTACGGTGTATATAACAAGGGTAGCTACAAGTAGTGTGGCTAACTTCGACACTGCAAATTTTCTGAAGCGCGCAGATCGCACCAAAATTGCTGCGACAATGCCTCCGAGGAAAAGCCAGTAGTAGCCATCACCCAAATAATAAAAGCTAAACGCTACAGCTGACAAAGCGCTTATGATAACGTACTTAGCTGGAGGCCGAATACCAATCACGAAAGCAATGATGGGGAGCACCATGTAGAAGAACCATTCATAGGGCAAGGACCATGTTACACCTGCATTAATGAGGTTGGTTCCAGTAAAACCGTTAACATTAGCCGCCCCGAAAATAGTAAAGCTCAACCATTTTATGATGCTAGTGATTATTTCTGAAGTCGGAGCTGCCGGTCCATTTTTTGTTAAAATCCAAACAATCAAAAGTAATAAAAAAATAGAGAACACATAAAGCGGAGTTAGTCTTAGAAAACGGGACACGTATAATCGGAGCCAGTCCACACCGCAATCACGGTCATCCAATAATTTCGAAAAAAATAGAAATCCCGTTATCATGAAGAACAGTGCGACGCCTGCCTGTCCAAAGTGGACAAAAAGCTGAGAGGGCGGTGCGACCCAAACACCAGACTTCAAGTAGTAATACCAGATGCACGAATGATGTAAAAAAACAAAAAATGCTAGGTATCCGCGTAAACCATCAATTGTTAAAAAACGACCATGGGGAGACGGAGTAACAATCTTATTAGATATTAAATGAGTTGACAGTAGCGCAACAAGAATAGCCACAGCCGCAGCAGAAGTGCTTATTATTTCCACTTGAATCCTTAGTATCTGAAATCATAGCCAGAGGTTTTCGCGACATAATACAGTGTTTAGGCTGTCAGAGCATACGTCTGCTCTCCCGCAGAGCTTGTGTGCAATTTTAACGTAAATTTTATTTAACATAATCTGCCCGCGAACCCCACCTACCAAAGGTGAGTTAACGGTTTACCCTGGAATCTCTGGCGATCAGTTCCACTGCAGCAAGGCTTCATAGTCTTCAATTGACTGCGCAGTGGTAGCCACGTGTTGGGTTATTGGCCGTTGACCTTGGCGGTCTCGAGCAGTCTTTCGATCTGAGCACTCGCGGTGGCGTCTTTAGGAGTGCCGCTGAACAGTCAAGCCTTAAGGCTGATCACATCGCTCGATCAGCATTGTTGTTATCGATAGGCCGGAAGCGGGTCTCTGTGTAACGATCAAGTTTGCTCCAGTCGTTTGGCCAAATAACTGACGGCTTGGCGGAGGACGCTCTGCGGCATAATATGGAGAAATATTTTCTCCAGCCGACTTTTAAATTGCATTAACATCGGCAGGCTATGTTTCTGACGACCGAACGTGGTTTATCGTTCACGTCTTTCATCTCGCGCTCGATACCGTACAGCTTGTTTATCATCGTGATGGCTATATTGGTACGGGCAGTTTTGCCTTTGGGTTGCACTTTTTAGGCTTCGACGAACGTGCGCCAGACAAGCCAGTCGTGTGACGCCCGGCTGCGCGCCCCAGGCGTTATAGCCTGCGTAATCATCGTCATCACATAGCCGCGATAACTGTCCAGCAAGCGCAACCGCACACCTGCGCACGGCCGGAGGTGTAGTCGAATAGCACGACTTTTCGATCTGGCGGCCCACTGGCTTGTAACCACATCCGGGATTGGCTGGTCAGGTCTTGATCCGGTTCTTTAAGGACTTCGACGCGGGTTTCATCGCGATGGATGACCGGACTTTCCAGCAGCCGGTTGCGCATCAGCGCTCAGTAGCGGTTGGAGGTGTTCACTGCGCTGGATAACCCAGCGGGCTAGGGATTGACGCGGGATATCGATACCGTGTCGATTCAACACCGTCTCGAAACGATGCAGCGGTAATTCGTCGACATACTTGGTATGTCAGCAGTATCGCCAAGACGTTCGGACTGGCCATGCTCTTTTCGATCAATTGAGCCAACAGTTCAGGCCCGCAACGTTCTTGGCGCCACCGCCGAATTAGCGGCAGTACGTGATGATAGTTCGCTGCTTTCTTGACTGGTGCGTTTCCCGCTCCAGATAAGGCTCAGTGCGATTAAAGTGCCGACTACCGAAGCAGCGCCCCAGCACAGAAAAAAAGTGACCATTTTGCTACTCCTGATTCGGTATTTCTTTGTTCGAACAACCGCGGATTCGAGCCTTTTTTGCTGAGCGTCAAAAAACTCCCGAACTAAATTTACCTCTAAAATTAAGTTGTTCAAGCTGAAAGCCATTGTTTTTTCGTCAAAAAAATGGCTTCCGTTTGTTTTTTTTGGGTTGAAGTTGTGTGGTTGTCGGTAAGTTGACGTTTTTCTGTTTTGGCGGTTTTTTGGCATTTTTTTTAATGAATGATTTCATGGTGCTAGCGCGGGAAGATGTTGGGTTGTCATGCTTCGACATAATTACGTCGCTCAAGCAGAAGAAAGCGTTTGTTTGAGAAATAATTGTTTCAAGTGACCTCGAAGGGCGCTTTTGGGCGGGGCTGATGTTCGCTACGGCTTTGCATGCGCGTTCAAATATTCGGTAACGCTTCGGTTTTTGACGGGGGGCGGGGCTCGGCTACCTTTGAGAGGCAGCTTCGGAAAGCTGCCCTCACCCTGGATAACATGGAGCGTCACTTATGCGTAATTCTGTCCTCTCGTCCTTCTTGTTTGCCTTGTTCACCACTGCTTCGGTCGCTGTGAGTGCCGCGCCTGTTGCCGAGGTTTCCGCGCCGGTCCCTGCCAGCGCTCCAGCCATGATGCAGGCCGAGCAGGGTGAAAGAATCAATCTCAACACTGCGGATGCCGAGATGCTTCAGCGTGAATTGGCTGGAGTGGGTGAAGCCAAGGCCAAAGCCATCGTGGCTTTCCGTGAAGCCAACGGCGAGTTTGCGTCGATTGATGAGCTGCTTGAGGTGAAAGGCATCGGCAAAGCGATCCTTGAAAAAAATCGCGACAAGGTCAGCATTAACTAAACAGGCGTCGGTGGATGAAAGGCTGGTCTTTTGACTGGCCTTTTTTAATGGGTGTGTGAAATGGGGTTGTTGCATGGTTTTATCAAAAAAAGTCAGAAGACACCTCGCGTCCGACCGTAGCAGTCGCAAAATGGTTGGGTTTACCACCGGATGAAGGTCGTGCCGCCCTTATTCGCAGACAAGTCAGCTCCTACGCCCGCGGGGCAGAATCGAGGTTGTGTTTGCTGTGCGACAAGGCGAGGCCTCCTATCAAACAATCGACACTTATGCCGACCGTTTCGCCAAACGCGGCTACGATTTGTTGTTAGTTGCGCGCGATCTGGATCGTATGATTCAGCTTGATGCGGCTCGTTACGAAGCTCCGGTTGCTTGAGCTTCTATTTCAACGTTGAGGGTTATTGCATGAGCGAACGCCGAGTTGTAGTGACGGGCATGGGCCTGGTGTCACCTTTGGGCTGTGGCGTGGAGGTGGTGTGGCAACGCTTGTTGGCGGGCCGCTCCGGGGTGATTCGGTTACCGGAAGAGGTGGTGGCCGATTTGCCGGGCAAGGTCGGTGGGGTTGTGCCGTTAATTGCCGATGACGCCGAGGCTGGGTTCGATGTGGACGCTGCTGCGCCTCCTAAAGAGCAGAAGAAGATGGACCGCTTCATTCTGTACGCGCTGGCGGCGGCCAAGGAGGCGGTGGCTCAGGCGGGTTGGGTTGCTGACAGCGAAGAAGCTCAGGAGCGCACGGCGACCATCATTGGTTCTGGCGTGGGGGGGTTCAGTGCGATTGCAGAGGCGGTGAGGATCACGGACAGCCGTGGCCCGCGCCGTTTGTCGCCGTTCACGATCCCTTCGTTTCTGGTCAATCTCGCGGCGGGCAATGTTTCGATCCAGCATGGTTTCAAGGGGCCGTTGGGCGCACCCGTGACTGCGTGCGCGGCGGGTGTTCAGGCGATTGGCGATGCAGCGCGGATGATTCGTTGCGGTGAGGCGGATATAGCGGTCTGTGGCGGTGCAGAGGCGGCGATTGATCGCGCGAGCCTTGGCGGATTTGCAGCGGCACGGGCGCTGTCCAGTGCGTTCAATGACACGCCGGAGCGTGCGTCGCGTCCGTTTGATCGTGATCGCGATGGGTTTGTGATGGGGGAGGGCGCAGGGATTTTGGTGATTGAGTCGCTGGAACATGCGTTGGCGCGTGGGGCCAAGCCGATTGTCGAGTTGGTGGGGTATGGCACCACGGCTGATGCCTATCACCTGACCGCCGGGCCGGAAGATGGCAGTGGGGCTCGGCGCTCGATGCAGGCGGCGATTCGTCAGGCGGGGATTCAACCTTCCGAGATCCAGCATCTCAATGCGCACGCCACGTCCACGCCGGTGGGTGACTTGGGTGAGATGGCGGCGATCAAGGCGGTGTTTGGTGATCAGGCGTCGATTGCAGTGACGTCGACCAAGTCAGCCACCGGGCATTTACTCGGCGCGGCAGGCGGGATCGAGGCGATTTTTACGGCATTGGCGATTCGCGATCAAATTGCGCCAGCCACCCTCAATTTCGACAATCCCGATGAAGCGGCGCAGGGCCTGGATATTGTCCATGGCGCGGCACGACCGATGGCCATTGAATATGCCTTGTCCAACGGGTTTGGGTTTGGCGGGGTCAATGCGAGCGTACTGTTTCGGCGTTGGCATGATTGAGTGGGTGTAAGTGAATCGTCATGCGGTGGCTTGCTGCTTAAGCCACTCACGCGTGGTGTCGAGGATTCGATCGGATAGCGCGGGGTCATTTGCGCTACGCGACAGTAGCAATGCACCGACCAAGGTCGAGAGCATGACGATGCTTTGTTCTCTGGCATTGGTTTGATCGGGAAGGGTGTTTTCGATGGACTTGAGCCGGGACTGGATACATTCATCGGTCGTCGGACTGGCCTGTCCGCGTTGGCCCAGCTCGGCGGACATGGTCGGCAGCGGGCAGCCTGTATCTGGCGATGCGCGATGCTCAGACGACAGATAACTGTCTATAAAAGCTGCCAGCGGGTTTTCCTCTGCGAACAGGCCGTTGCAACGAACAGTCACATCGTCGGCAGCTTTGCGCAGTGATTGTTCAACCAGGTCATCTTTGGATTTGAAGTGAGCATAAAAGCCGCCATGGGTCATGCCCAGAGCTTTCATCAGCGGTTGCAGGCCTGTTGCGCCGATGCCATCACGCCGAAAGCGCGCAGACGCTTCGTTGACGATCCGTTGATGAGTTTGGGCTTTATGGTCTTCCGAGTAGCGCATTGCTGGAGCCTCCCGATTAGGGCTCGTGAGATGGTGTATGTCATTTTCACATGGATGCGCAACATGTCGCATCAAACATTCACTGGACAGTTGCCCGGCTATCAGTTGATTGCAGAGAGTGTTCGGTGATCGGACAGTCGTCTGTTGTTTGCCCGCTATCTCCAGTACCCTCTTGATAGTGCCAATGCCCGGGTCTTCCGGGCATTGTGAGCAACTATAAAAACAAGATGGGTGTGCGGTGTATGCAAAGCCTTCTGCTTAACGAAAAGAGCATGGTGTTTGAGCGCGCCGACCCTTACGCGGTGTCGGAATACGTCAATCAACACGTCGGTTCCCACTGCATCCGGCTGCCTGCAACATCAAGACCGCAGGCCAGTCTGAATCACACTAAGTTCGCCAGTCTCGACCTGTGCCGTATCAGTTATGGCGCCAGTGTTCACGTGACGTCTCCCGCGCTTGAAACTATCTATCACTTGCAAATTCTACTGCGGGGTCAGTGCCTGTCCAAATCCTATGGGCAGGAGCATTACTTCGCGCCGGGCGAGTTACTGTTGATTAACCCGGACGATCCGGTGGACCTGATGTATTCCGCCGATTGCGAAAAATTCATTCTCAAGTTGCCGCTGCCTTTGCTCGACCTGACCTGCGCCGAGTTACGCTGGCATAAGCCCAGCGAAGGCATTCGTTTTGCCTCCAATCGCCATAAGCTGGCCGAACTCGATGGTTTTATGAGCCTGTTGGGATTGGTCTGTCAGGAAGCGGAAACGGACTTGGTGTTGCCTCGGGTTCGTGAGCATTACACCCAGATCATTGCGAGCAAACTGCTCTCGCTGCTGGGCACCAACGTCAACCGTGAGACGCTTGACGTGCAGTCCGCGCCATTCGAACGACTGGCCCAGTACATTGCGCAGAACCTCAAGCAAGACATCACCGTCGAGTCACTCGCGCAGTTGAGCCACATGAGCATTCGTTCGCTGTATGCGCTGTTCGAACGCCATGCCGGCACCACCCCGATGAACTACATCCGCAGCAAAAAGCTCGAACGAATTCAGGCCAGTTTGTCTGACCCGAGCCAGGGCGTGCGCAACCTGACCGAAATCGCTCTGGATTACGGCTTCCTCCATCTGGGCCGCTTCGCCGAGTACTACAAGAATCAATTTGGTGAATTGCCGTCGGTGACGTTGAAACGCCGCTGACCTCTGTGGGAAATCCCGCGCTGCCGTGCTAGCTGGAAGCCCGTGCCGGGCTTATTCGCAGACAAAACTACGCGTCCCGGTCAGCTCCTACCTATCAAAAGCATTGCCCACACTGTCTCAGCCTCTGGCCGCTAGGCCGTAGGAGCAGACTTGTCTGCGAATCGGCTGCGGAGCCGTCGCAAAATAGCTGGGTTCACCATCGCATGAAGGTCCTCCTGGTCGGACGCGACCCCGGCTTTTTCGCAGGCAAGTCAGTTCCATATCCTGCCAGGTTTATTTGGGGCCCATTATTTTGTTCAGGGTCTCGGGCGATGGTGCGCCTTGTTGCTGTTGCAGGTGGCCTTGGTCGTCGAGGTAGAAGATGGCCGGGGTGGCGGACAGGCCCAGATCGGTCATTAATTGCAGGTTGGCGTCGAGCTTGGTCTGGATATCTTTCGGGATGGTTGCCAGGGGTTTGAGCGGGCTGCCTTTGCCAGCGCTTTCGTGAGCGTTCAGCGCGACTTCGGGGGATTTGTCGGCCAGGAGCGTGGCGGATTTGGCGGCGCTGTCTTCGCGGATGATACCGACCATGATGTGCCGCAACTGCACTTTGCCGGCCTTGACCCACGGCCGTGCCTGTTCCCAGAACATGTTGCAGTAGGGGCAATTCGGGTCGCTGAATAGGTAGACCACTCGGGGTGCGGTCTTGCTGCCGTCGGCGATCCAGGTGCTGTTCTCCATCTTGTTCCAGACTTCTTTCGCCATCGGCGCATACACCAGCTTGTCCAGCGGCGCCTTGCTCAAGTCCTTGCCTTTTTCGTCATACAGATTGCCGGCCAGCACATGTTTGCCATCCGCTGTCAGGTAGAACGCCATGCCTTGATTCTGATACTCGGCGGCATACCCACGCAGGCCATCCGGGGCATCGAAACTGCCGACGATGCGCGCGCCCTTGGCTTCCATCGCCCGGATCGGTTCGGGCCATGTTTCGGCGTGCAGCAGCGAGCTTTGCAGGGCGAGCAGGCTGATGGAGACGGCTAAAAAGTGACGGGGTAGTGTCATGGGGCAGTCCTTGAGTATGAAGAGGGTGCATCGCTGTCGACGTTATCGAGGTAACGCGCCAGGCTGGCGTTGGACAATTCGCCGAGGTGGCTGCCGCGCAGGCGGCCATCGGCGGTATAGAAAATGGTGGTGGGCAGGGCCATGGAGCCGACGCTTTGCGCCAGTTTGCCGCTGCCATCGAACAACACGTTACGCAGATGCAGGCCTTGGTCGGCGATAAAACCGGTGACGGTCTGCTGGCTTTCGGCTTGGTTAACGAACAGGAAGACCACGTCCTCACGTTCTGCCTGCGCCTTTTGCAGCACCGGCATTTCCCGGCGACACGGGGGGCACCACGTTGCCCACAGGTTGATTACCAACGGTTTGCCTGCGTAATCGGCCAACTGCACCGATTCTCCGGCGGCATTGCGCAAGGTCAGCTGAGGCAGGCGCGCGCTTTCCTGGTAGATATTCAGGCCCATGGTTGCCAGCAACCAGAACAGCAAGCCGCTGCTCAAGCCCAGCCCCAGCGGTCGGCGCAACGCGTGCTGACGCCAGCCGCGCCAAAGGCCACCCAGTATCACTGCGAGCACGCCGGGCCAGATCAGAAAACCACCGTCGCGAATGTCGACGATCTGCCAGAGTTCTTCGCGGAACTGTGGCCAGTAAGCGATTACAAACCCCAGCCGAGCGACGAGTAGACCGAGCACGAACAGGCTGAATAGCGCCGACTCGGGATTGACCCCGCCACGCTTGGCGACACGCCAGCCGACCAGGGTTGCCAACCCTAGAGCGGCGATCAGCAGCACGTGGTTCATCGCGAGGGCGAAGGGGCCAATCGAGAAACTCAACATCAGCCACGCTCCCGGGTTGCTTGCCAGTGTTGCAGAAAGGGCTGGGCGTCGACCTCGCCGGTGATGCGTCGGTCACGCCGTTCTTCGCCCGTAGGACTTATCCACAGCAGGCTCGGCGGCCCCGGTACTTGATAGCGACTGAGAAGTTCGCGGCTGGCGGCATTGTCGGCAGTGACGTCCAGGCGTAGCAGGCGGACCTCTTTCAATGCGGCCAGCACCTCGGCTTTTGCGAACACCTGTTTCTCCATGACCTTGCAGGACACGCACCAGTCGGCATAGTAGTCGAGGAACACCCATTGACCTTGCGCCTTTGCAGCGTTGAGTTCGCGCTGAAGGGCTTCGGGTTCATTGACTGTGGTGAACGCGTTATGTTCAACGGCGTTCTGCACCGTAGCCCCCGGCGTGGCGTTGTACACCTGTAATGGGCGCAACGGATCTTCGGCGCCGCCTGCCGCGCCGATCAGCATCAAGGCTCCCCAGAGTCCGATCACCAGTCCGCCGGGGCCGAACAGGATCGCGGCGCGCTTGAGTTGCCGGGCCTGCATCACGGCGGCATAGGCTGCGACCAATAGCAGAACACCGCACATACCGACCCACAGCGACTCATCCAGTAGCGGTCGTACCATGATTAATGCGGTACCGAGGAACAGAAAGCCAAACACGCCTTTGAGCAGGTTCATCCAGGCGCCCGGTTTCGGCAGGAAGCGATTGCCCATCGTGACCAGCAGCAAGAGTGGCACACCGATGCCCAAGCCCATGGCAAACAACACCAGGCCGCCGTGCAGCGCATTGCCGCTTTGCGCGATGTAGAGCAACGCGCCGGCCAACGGTGCGGTCATGCAAGGGCCGACCATCAGCCCGGACAAGGCACCCAACACCCCGGCACCCACCAGACTCCCGCCTTGACGCTGGCGCCCGGCACTTTCCAGCCGATCACGCAGGACGGCGGGCAGTTGCAGTTCGAAAAGGCCGAACATCGGCAGCGCCAGTATCACAAACAGCGCGGCGAAACTGCCGAGTAGCCAGGGTTGTTGCAACAGCGCTTGCAGGTTGGCGCCCAGTAGCGCAGCCAGTACACCGAGACCTGCGTAGATCAGCGCCATGCTCAGCACATAACTGCTGGCCAGGGCGAGCCCGCGTTTGGGGCTCGCACCGCTGCCGACCACCACACCGGCCAAAATCGGCAGCATCGGTAACGAGCAGGGGGTAAAGGCCAGTAGCAAGCCCAGGCCAAAGAAAATCAACAGGCTCCAGCCGAGTGCGCGTTGCTGCAGGCTACTTGCCAGTGCTTGGTCCGGCGCCTGAGAAATGCCTGAATTGATGTTGTTGTTGTTGTTGTTGTTGTTGTTGTTGTTGCCGCCCAGATCGAGCACTTTGTTTTGCGGTGGATAACACAGCCCGGCGTCGGCACACCCTTGCCAGCTCAGCTTCACTTGCCCGCTGGCAGCGGCGGGGATCATCAAGTCCAAGGTGTTGCGATACACGGCCTGTGCGCCAAAATACTCATCGCTGTGGGGCTCGCCTTCAGGCAGTACGGGCCTGTTATCCGGCGACAAGCCCTCGAACTTCAGGCGCTGCTGATACAGGTAATACCCTTCACTGATGCGCCAGTGCAGGCGGGTCTCGCCCGAGGCCAGGCGCTCGGAGCTGAACGTGAACGCCTTGTCCGCTGGCAGAAAGTCCGCCTGAGCGAAAGGGTCGGTGCTCGGGAGTGCCTGGGCCAGGGCGGGTATCAGATAAAAGATAAACAGCCAAAAAATCCGCATGAACAAAAAAGCCTTGAAGTGACAGGTGGGGTAAGGATGCGGCATGTCGATTAAGCGAGCGTTAATGGCGGAGCGTGGGCACCGTCTTCGACGCTGCGGAGTCTCCTACAGGGGTGGGTGGACACGGGATGATTAATCGCGGGTTAATCGTGTTCTGCTTTAATAGCTTTTTTTCCCGAGTCCACCATGCACGTATTGCTTTGCGAAGACGATGACTTGATCGCCAGCGGCATTGTCGCGGGCCTTAATGCCCAAGGGCTGACGGTGGACCATGTCGCCACGGCGGCGGCTGCGCGGGCGATGGTGCTGGCGGCGCAGTTCGATGTGTTGATTCTCGATCTCGGCTTGCCCGATGAAGACGGCCTGACGCTGTTGCGCCAACTGCGCCAGAACGGTCTTGAATTGCCCGTGCTGATTCTCACGGCGCGGGACACGGTGACTGATCGGGTCGCCGGTTTGCAGGCGGGGGCTGACGATTACCTGCTCAAACCCTTCGATCTGCGCGAGTTAAGCGCTCGCTTGCACACCCTGATCCGTCGGGTGGCGGGGCGTTCGGTGAACCTGATCGAACACGGCTGCCTGACCTACGACCCCAGCAGCCGCGAAACCGTGCTGGCCGGGCAGCCGGTGGACCTCTCCCGTCGCGAGCAGGCGCTGTTGCATGCCTTGTTGCATAACCGCGGTCGGGTGTTGTCCAGCGAGCAACTGAAGGACAGCGTCTATGGTTTCGGCGATGACGTGGAGAGCAATGCGCTCAACGTGCACATTCACCACCTGCGTCGAAAACTGGGCCACACGATTGTCGAAACCGTGCGTGGCTTGGGTTATCGACTCGGTCCTGCGGATGCCAAGAGCGCCGGGCCGGAGGCGCCATGATGAGTTTAAGGGTGCGCCTGAGCCTGATTCTCGGGTCGGTATTCGTGTTGATCTGGGCCCTGGCAGCGGCCTGGATGCTCTGCGATTTGCGCAGCCAGATGATGCTGTCCCTCGACCAGCGTCTGGGCGCGTCGGCGCACATGGTTGCCGGTCTGCTCGAGCAGTTGCCGACCCCCGGCAAAAGTGACGGCACGCCGCTGAGTGCCGAGCAATTGGGTATTCCCGGCGGGCTCGCGTGCCAGGTCAGTTCGCTGCGGGGGGAGGTGCTGGTGCGCAGTCATGCCGACCCCGATCAGGCCCTCGACGCCCAGCAGTCCGGCTTTCACGATCAATTGATCAATGACGAACACTGGCGCAGTTTCACCCTGACCCAGGGGGATCTGCGCATTACCACGGCGGATCGACAGGCTGAACGCGACACCCTCCAGCATTCCATCTTGCTCGCGGCGTCGGTGCCGGTGGCGGTGGCCTTGTTCGGTAGCCTGGCGTTGCTGTGGCTGGGCATTGGTCAGGGTTTGGCGCCGCTCAATCGAATGCGCGATGCCTTGAAGCGGCGCAGTGCGGATTCCGTCGAGCCGTTGCACGTCCCCGATCTGCCCAGCGAG
The DNA here is from genome assembly GCF_052976945.1 of Pseudomonas sp. GG8. Classification (NCBI taxonomy): domain Bacteria; kingdom Pseudomonadati; phylum Pseudomonadota; class Gammaproteobacteria; order Pseudomonadales; family Pseudomonadaceae; genus Pseudomonas; species Pseudomonas sp. GG8. Next base: position 3,970,972 of record NZ_JBRIIP010000001.1, on the reverse strand, counting down.
CTGCAGCCGTTACTGGACACCCAGAATCAATTGTTCCAGCGCATCGCCCAGACCCTTGAGCGCGAGCGCCGCCTGACCGGCGATGCCGCCCATGAACTGCGCAGTCCGCTGACCGCTATCAAAACCCACCTGCAAGTGGCGCGCATGACCGAAGGTCCGGTGCGGGATCGCTCATTGGCCCACGCGGAAGAGGGGGCCGACCGTCTGCACCGAACCCTGGAGCAATTGCTGTTACTGGCCAGGGTGGAGGGCAGTCTGTCGTTTGATGATGGGGTGCAGTGCAGTGCTGAAGAGGTTGCGCGGTTGGCCATCCACGACGCTAGCCCGGGCGATAGTTCGCGCATCGAACTGCACATGCCGAAAAATCTCTCCCTCGCGGCGGTGGAGATGCCCGCGGTATTGGCCGTTGCCGCGTTGCGCAATCTGCTGGATAACGCGTTGCGCCACACGCCTGCCGATGCGCATGTCGAGCTGAGCCTTGAGGCCGATGTGCATACCGCCTGCTTCCATGTGCGCGACCACGGCCCTGGCATTGCGAGCGAGGACCTGCAGCACCTCACCGAACGTTTCTGGCGCAACGGTAAAAGCCCTGGAAGCGGCCTGGGCCTGGCCATCGTCCAGGCCATTGTTCAGCGCTGCGCCTGCTCCCTGACATTCGACAGTCAGCCGGATGGTTTGCGCGTCGAGCTGCGGGTGCCACTGCGGAGCAATCAGGCGGAGTAGCCCCCTGCATTGATGGATCAGGGCTCAGGTCCGGGCCCGTTGACTCGGGTCAAGGCCTGTCGGCGGCTGTGCTGCTATTCTGCGCGCGGTAGCTGGATGCTCGCGGTGTTGCGGATGTCTGTCTGAGTCAGGTCATGAAGGATCAGGGGGATGGACATGAACGCACCCGAGACCGTGCCGGCGCAGCCTGCGGCCCGCATCAAATTTCCTGTGGGGTTGGTGGTCGCCGCGCTGGTAATGGTGGGCGTGCTGCTCTTGCCGTTGCCGACCGACTTGCCCGTCGCAGGCCATCGGATGCTGGCGATTCTGGCGTTCGCCGTGGTTGTCTGGATTACCGAGGCCGTGTCGTACGAAGCCAGTGCGATCATGATTACCTCGCTCATGGCGTTTTTGCTGGGGACGGCGCCGACGCTTCAGGACCCTTCGGTGATTTACGGCTCTTCTGCCGCGATTACCATGGCCTTGACCGGGTTTTCCAACTCTGCGCTGGCGCTGGTCGTGGGCGCGCTGTTCATCGCGGCGGCCATGACCCATACCGGGCTGGATCGGCGCATTGCTCTGGTCACGCTGTCGCGGATCGGCACCAGCACCCGACGCATCATGCTCGGTGCCATCGTGGTGACGATTTTACTGAGCCTTGTGGTCCCGAGTGCGACGGCGCGCAGTGCCTGTGTCGTACCCATCATGATGGGGGTCATCGCGGCATTCGGTGTGGATAAACGCTCGAATATCGCCGCCGCGATCATGATCATCGTGGCGCAGGGCACCAGCATCTGGAACGTCGGGATTCAGACCGCCGCCGCGCAGAACCTGCTGACAGCCGGGTTCATGGACAAGATGCTCGGCCAACGCGTGGCCTGGATCGACTGGCTGATTGCCGGCGCTCCGTGGGCAATCATCATGTCTGGCGTACTGATGTTTCTGGTGCTGAAGATGCTCCCGCCTGAAAGCGACAGCATTCCCGGTGGCAAGGAGGCGGTTGCCAAGTCGTTGGCCGATATCGGGCCCATGACCGGCGCGCAGAAACGTCTGTTGACCGTCTCGATACTGCTGCTCCTGGTTTGGTCCACCGAGGGCAAACTGCACAGCTTCGACACCACCTCGACGACCTATGCAGGGTTGGTAATTTTGCTCCTGCCGCGCTGGGGGATCATGACTTGGAAGGACGTGCAGTCGCGGATTCCATGGGGCACGGTGATTGTGTTCGGGGTGGGGATCAGCCTCGGTACGGCGCTCCTGAACACCCACGCGGGTCAATGGCTCGGCACTCAGGTGGTCAGCCATACCGGCCTGGACCAAGTAGGCCCGCTGGGCGTCTTCGCAATCCTCGGGGCGTTTCTGATTTTGATTCACCTGGGGTTCGCCAGTGCGACCGCGCTGACCTCGGCCATGTTGCCGATCCTGATTGCCGTGCTGCAAACCTTGCCCGGCGATTTCAATCGACTGGGCATGACCATGCTGCTGGGCTTTGCGGTCAGCTATGGCTTCATCCTGCCGGTCAATGCACCGCAGAACATGGTGTGCCTGGGCACGGAAACCTTCACCGCCAAACAATTTGCCCGTGTCGGCCTGGTCGTGACGCTGATTGGGTACCTGCTGATGCTGGTGTTCGGCGCGACCTACTGGAAGTGGTTGGGCTGGATGTAAGGGGTTTTCGCGAATCGTTGAGCACTGTTGTACTGACGCGCTGAAGACCGTTCCTCAGGCAGGGCTTTGATTCTTAAGCCTAATCCCGGACAATCGCGCCCCTCTTAAGGTTGGGGGCGCTGACTGTACAGTGTTGTGATCCGCCCCGGCCTTGCAGTAATGACTGGCTAGCGGAGATGTCGAACGGATGAATGACCAGGCCACCAGCGTCGATGAACGCGTTGAATCGGTGCCAGCGGGCGTTGCCTCTTGGAGCCACCATGACACCACTTGGATGCTGGGCCTGTTTGGCACCGCAATCGGTGCGGGCACGTTGTTTCTGCCGATCAACGCCGGTATCGGGGGCTTCTGGCCACTGTTGATTCTGGCGGTGCTGGCGTTCCCCATGACGTTCTACGCCCACCGTGGCTTGACCCGGTTTGTGTTGTCCGGACGCGAAGGTGCCGATATCACCGAGGTCGTCGAGCAGCATTTCGGCAAGACCGCTGGCGCGCTGATTACCTTGCTGTATTTCTTTGCGGTGTTCCCGATCCTGCTGATTTACAGCGTGGCGTTGACCAATACCGTGGGCAGTTTTCTCGAGCATCAACTGCATGTGCAGCCGCCACCCAGAGCGCTGCTGGCGTTTTTGCTGATCGTCGGGCTGCTCGCGGTGGTGCGCTGTGGCGAGAAGGCAATCGTCAAGGCAATGAGTCTGATGGTTTACCCCTTCATCGTTGCGTTGCTGTTCCTGGCGGTGTTTCTGATCCCGCACTGGAACGGCGGAATTCTGGCCACCGCGACCACGCTGCCTGAACCGTCGGCGCTGCTGCACACCCTGTGGCTGGCGATTCCGGTGATGGTCTTCTCGTTCAACCATTCGCCGATCATCTCGGCCTTCGCCGTGGACCAGAAACGCCAGTACGGCCGCCACGCCGAAGTGCGCAGTTCGCAGATTCTCGCGCGCGCCCACGGGCTGATGGTGGTGATGGTGCTGTTCTTTGTGTTCAGTTGCGTGCTGACCTTGTCGCCGCTGCAGCTGGCCGAAGCCAAGGCGCAGAACCTGTCGATCCTGTCCTACCTGGCCAATCACTTCAGCAACCCGACGATTGCTTTTGTCGCGCCGCTGATTGCCTTTGTCGCCATCACCAAGTCGTTTCTGGGTCACTACATCGGCGCCAGCGAAGGCCTTAAAGGCCTGGTCGTCAAAACCGGGCATCGTCCGGCGCCACGCACCCTGGATCGGCTGACAGCGGCGTTCATGTTGCTGGTCTGCTGGCTGGTGGCGACCTTGAATCCGAGCATCCTCGGCATGATCGAAACCCTGGGCGGGCCGGTCATTGCTGCGCTGTTGTTCCTGATGCCGATGTACGCCATCCACAAAATCCCGGCGATGCGTCGTTACGCTGGCAAGGCGTCCAACGTTTTTGTGACCGTGGTCGGTCTGGTAGCGATTTCGGCGTTGGTTTATTCGTTGATCGACTGATCGGTATCAGGGGGGATCGCGCTCATATGGGCGTTTTGGCGCGACCAGCCCCGAGTCGATCACCGCGGTGCTGCGGACGCGCGTGTCGTTTTCGATATGCGGGCCAGACCTGCCTTGCCGACAAGTCGAGCAGGGCTTAAGGTCGGCCGAGCCTGCCAATAGGTTCCTGCCGTAAACCGTTAGGGGAATAGCGATGAAACTCGCCCTTTTGAAAGAATTTTTCGCAGGCTTTCTGCGGACTCGACATTTCTCCCGGCACTTCCGTCGATTGGCACTGCTGGACAGCCTGACCGATGCCCCGGTCAGCCGCGAGGTGCCGCCGACCCTGGCACAAACCCTGGTGGCGGGGGCCAACAGTGATGTGGGTGCTTTGCTGGAAAAGCTCGGCAGCCACAACGAAGGTCTGAGCGACAGCGAAGCTGAAGTACTGCGCGAGCAATACGGCCTCAACGAAGTCGAGCACGAGCAACCGCTGCCATGGTGGGTTCACCTGTGGCACTGCTATAAAAACCCGTTCAACCTGCTGCTGACCTTGCTGGCGGTCATCTCCTGGCTGACCGATGACATGAAAGCTGCCACCGTGATTCTCTCGATGGTGGTGCTCTCGACGTTGCTGCGTTTCTGGCAGGAAGCCAAGTCGAACAAGGCCGCCGATGCCCTCAAGGCGATGGTGAGCAACACCGCGACCGTCATGCGTCGGGGGACCAGCAAAGAGGCGACGCCGATGTTCGCCAGGTTCTATGGTGCGGCAGCAGCGGTCCAGGGAGCATCGCGGATCGAATTGCCAATCAAGCAACTGGTACCCGGTGACCTGATTGTGTTGTCGGCGGGTGACATGATCCCTGCCGATTGCCGGGTGCTCAGCGCCAAGGACCTGTTCGTCAGCCAAGCGGCGATGACGGGTGAATCCATGCCGGTCGAGAAGTACGCCCGTCAGCAGGATGCAGGCACCCACAACCCGCTGGACCTGGAAAATATTCTGTTCATGGGCACCAACGTGGTGTCCGGTGCCGCCACTGCGGTGATTCTGACCACCGGTAATAACACCTATTTTGGCGCGCTGGCTCAACGGGTCAGCGCTACCGACCGTGCTCCGACCTCGTTTCAGACCGGGGTTAACAAAGTCAGCTGGCTGCTTATTCGCTTCATGTTTGTGATGGCGCCACTGGTGCTGTTCATCAACGGGTTCACCAAGGGCGACTGGACCCAGGCGCTGCTCTTCACGCTGTCCGTCGCCGTCGGGCTGACCCCGGAAATGTTGCCGATGATCGTCACCTCGACCCTGGCCAAAGGTGCGGTGTTCCTGTCGCGCAAGAAGGTCATCGTCAAACGCCTCGACGCGATCCAGAATTTCGGCGCCATGGACGTGCTGTGCACGGACAAAACCGGCACGCTGACGCAGGACAAGATTTTCCTGGCTCGCCACGTTGATGTCTGGGGCGATGAGTCGGACGACGTTCTGGAAATGGCGTATCTGAATAGCTATTACCAGACCGGCCTGAAAAACCTGCTGGACGTGGCGGTGCTGGAACACGTTGAAGTGCACCGCGAGCTGAAAGTCGCCACCGCGTTTCAGAAAGTCGATGAAATCCCCTTCGACTTCACCCGCCGGCGCATGTCGGTGGTGGTGGCCGAGCAGGATCAGGCGCATGTGTTGATTTGCAAAGGCGCAGTGGAGGAAGTGCTGGCGGTGTGCAAGCGCGTTCGCCATGGCGATGAGGATGAAGCGCTGAGCGCTGAACTGCTGGCGCGTATTCGGCAGGTGACTGCGGCGTTCAACGGAGAGGGGCTGCGGGTTGTGGCGGTGGCTGCTCGCTCGATGGCGCCGGGTCGAGACGCGTACAGTCTTGCTGATGAACAAGAGCTGACATTGATCGGTTATGTGGCGTTCCTCGATCCACCCAAAGAAAGCACCGCTCCGGCGCTCAAGGCGTTGGCCGCCCATGGCGTAGCAGTAAAAGTATTGACCGGCGATAACGAGCTGGTGACCGCGAAAATCTGCCGTGAGGTGGGCCTCGAGCAACAAGGGCTGCTGCTCGGAGGGGATGTCGAGGGCATGAGCGATGCTGAATTGGCCGTCGCGGTGGAGACCACCAATGTCTTCGCCAAGCTCACGCCTGCGCACAAGGAGCGCATTGTGCGCATGCTCAAAGCCAACGGGCACGTGGTCGGTTTTATGGGCGACGGCATCAATGACGCCCCGGCGTTGCGCACGGCTGATATCGGTATTTCAGTCGACAGCGCGGTGGACATCGCCAAGGAAGCGGCGGATATCATCCTCCTGGAAAAAAGCCTGATGGTCCTGGAGGAGGGCGTACTGGAAGGCCGTCGGACCTTCGCCAACATGCTCAAGTACATCAAAATGACCGCCAGCTCCAACTTCGGTAACGTGTTCTCGGTGCTGGTGGCCAGCGCGTTTATCCCGTTCCTGCCGATGTTGCCCATGCATCTGCTGGTGCAAAACCTGCTGTACGACATTTCGCAGATTGCCATCCCCTTCGATAACGTCGATGAGGAAATGCTCAAACAGCCGCAGCGGTGGCAGCCTGCGGATGTCGGGCGCTTTATGCTGTTCTTTGGCCCGATCAGCTCGATCTTCGACATCACCACCTTTGCCTTGATGTGGTACGTGTTCGACGCCAACACCCCAGACCATCAAACCCTGTTCCAGTCGGGCTGGTTTGTCGTCGGGCTGCTGACCCAGACCTTGATCGTGCACATGATCCGCACGCCGAAGATCCCGTTCCTGCAAAGCCGCGCGGCCATGCCGCTGATGGTGATGACCTTCGTCATCATGGCTGTGGGGATCTTCCTGCCGATGGGACCGTTGGCGCATTACTTCAAACTGCAAGCGTTGCCGTCGCTGTACTTCGTCTTCCTGCCGGTGATTCTGCTGGCCTACATGGGCCTGACCCAAGCGGTGAAAGGCTTCTACATCCGACGCTTCGGCTGGCAGTGACAGGCCTCGTTGAAGGTCTTCGCAGACAAGTTGCAATGCTTTTGACAGGTAGGAGCTGACTTGTCTGCGATCGGCTGCGCAGCAGTCGCAAAATGGCTGGATTCTCTGGGCGGAATCCAGCCCGATTTTGCTGCGCAATAGTGCGCTACACAGGGTCCACTTTCTTTTTGACGAAGTGCCCGTGCATTTCCACGGTCAGGGTCTCGACTCGCTCGGTCAGGGCTTTGGTCATTTCGGTCAGGCGGGTGTTCTGCTCAAGCAGTTGGAGCATTTGCGCAGAGCTCTGTGCGGCCATTGCCATGCGTTGCTCATTGGCTAACGCCAGTGCTTCCCGGTGCTGCGCATCGGCATCGGCGTGGGCTTTGTCCCGTGCGGCCTGACGGGTCTGGGCGAGCAGGATCAAGGGGGCGGCGTAGGCCGCTTGCAGGCTGAATGCCAGGTTGAGCAGGATGAACGGATAGACGTCGAATTGGGTGAAGCCACTCAGGTTGACCCCGATCCACAACACAACGATCAACGTTTGCCCGCCAAGAAACATTGGCGTGCCGAAGAAGCGTGCGAATGCTTCAGCCTTGAGGGCAAAGCTGTCGTTGCCGAAGGTTGTCGACAGGTGCGCATGCTGCTTGTGGAAGCGCAGATGATCGACCTGCGCTTTCTTCGGCGCAATCGGTGCGACGGGATCGGAAACGGGGGCGTCGGGCGTGGCGGCAGTCATGAAAAATTCCTGATGCTCAAGTAAACGGACGGGCAATAACGCCCTTGCCGCCACTATAGCCGCACGCCAGTCGCCTCGATATGTCCGGCGAGCCGATACCGCCGGTCGGCCTTAATCAGGGTGCAGGGGCTTGGACACCTGCATGATGTGCGCATAGTCGTACACATATTGCCGACCCGCATGGCTGGTCAGTCGCAGCTCCTCGATCAGTAGGCGCTCTTTCTTACTCAGATATAACAACCCAGGATGGTCATCGGACTTGAGGCGATCACGTTCATGGGCGTCAGGGAAAGTGATGACGTTCGTCATGAAAAATCTCCTTGCGTATTGAGTCCTTGTTCCCGGATGTCTGTCCAGGCCACTGGTGATGTAGCGACAGTGCACCTTACCCAGAAAAAGTTGGGGGGATCAACCCTGCAAACGGATAGGTCTCACATCACTTGAGTGACTTCGAACGATTGGCGCGCGCCGTTGATGGTGATTTCTACAACATCCCCCTCCGCTTTGCCGAGCAGGTTTTGCCCCAGCGGTGCGCGGGTCGTGATGACGGTGATCAATACGTCGCCCAGGTAGATCTTCAAGCCGGCAGCATCGGGCCCGAGGAACAATTGCTGCTGGCTGCCGTTGCCGGCCTCCAGGCTGAGCAGGTCGCCGATTTGAATCCCGCGTTGCTCGTCGAAAGGTCGCAGGCTCAGGTTCTGGAACAGCACCAGTGATTGACGGATTTCCTCGACGCGCCGTGCTTGACCCGCTGCCAGGTACGACGCCTCCAGGCCAAGGGTGTCGTACTTGTTCTCGGCGATATTTTCTTCGTGGGTCGCGGTTTCGTAGGCGGTCTGGGCTGCACGTTGCGCAACGTCCAGATCAATGACGAGTCTGGCGATGATCAGTTCGAGTACAGACTGCTTATTCAGGATTGATTGCATCAGGCCTAACCACAAAACTGACTGACATTGGCCCGGGTTTTTTCACTGGGCGCAGTTTGATCCTGCTGTAACCAGAATTGGCATTTCGGCGCGCTGAGGCGTTTTTCCTGAGCGGCCTGATTCTGTTCCTGGGCTTGCTGGGCCTGGCTGTCCTGCAGGTTTTGTTTGTACTTGTCGAACATCGGGTTTTCCGACGCCGGTTGCGCCGGAGGACGTGAGCCGAGGGTAGAAGCCTTGAACTGGCTGACAACGCTGTTCAATGCGCTGACCTGGCTGGCGAGCGTCGTGGTGTAAGCCAGTCCCACCGTCACCGCGATAGCAATGAAACCGAGCCAGACGCCCACGGCAATGCAAATAATCAATTTCAGGGGGTGAGAGAGCATTGAAAATTCCTGGTGTGACCATCGGATGCCAACGATTGTCGCACGACAGACGGCCGAAGCTGGAGCTTGCAGGCCGTTATGACAGACAATCAGCAGCTTTAGCGTTTCTTCTTTAGGGAACCAGGCATGAAAGTCTCCTGGGATATTTTTTGCAACGTTGTCGATAACTACGGCGATATCGGGGTTACGTGGCGTCTGGCCCGGCAATTGGCGGCAGAGTACCCCTTCGCGGTACGTTTGTGGGTGGATGATTTGCAGCCCTTTGTGCGGTTGTGTCCGGGGGCTCAGGTGGATGCCGCGCAGCAGTGGCAGGAGGGGGTCAGCGTCTGCCATTGGACCAAAGACTGGCAGCCTACCGAACCGGCGGACGTGGTGATCGAGTCGTTTGCCTGCCGTTTGCCACAGGCTTATCGGGACGCCATGCCTCAGCGCATGCGCCCGCCGCTGTGGCTGAATCTGGACTACCTCAGCGCCGAGGAGTGGGTGTCCGGTTGCCATGCGTTGCCATCACCGCAATCCAACGGCTTGCGCAAGATTTTCTTCTTTCCCGGGTTTCGTCAGGCGACCGGGGGCTTGTTACGCGAAGCCGGCTTGCTCGATCAGCGCCACGCTTTCCAGCAGGACCAAGCCCTGCAGCGAAACTTTTTACGAGGCTTGGGCGTGGTTCCGGACGAAGGCGCGCGCCTGATGTCGCTGTTCGCCTATGAAAACGCCGGGCTCGCCAGTTGGCTGGATGCATTGGCCGCCGATAGCCGACCGACCCACTTGTTGGTGCCGGAAGGGCGGATTATGGGCGACCTGCAGCGTTGGCTGGGCGTCGAGGGTTTGCGGCCGGGAGCCTTGGAAGTCCGTGATTCGCTGACGGTCCACGTGCTGCCATTCGTCCGACAGGAGGACTATGACCGTCTCCTGTGGTGCTGCGATTTCAACGCCGTGCGCGGGGAAGACTCGTTTGTTCGTGCGCAATGGGCCGGTCGACCGTTCCTCTGGCACATCTATGAACAAGATGACGATGCACACTGGGTCAAGCTCGACGCGTTCCTCGATCTCTATCTCCAGGGCCTCTCGCCCGCGGCTGCCCAGGCACTGAGGGATGTTTGGCGAGCCTGGAATGCCGGACAGGACATGGGTCAAAGCTGGTCTGATGTGCTGCAACACTGGTCGGAAGTCACCCTGCACGCCGAATACTGGTGTCAGGAACAGGCTTCGCAGGTAGATCTTGCAGCGGCTCTAGTACAGTTTTACCGAAATTGGATATGATGCGCGGCCTAGATATTTGTAAATCCATCCAAATTCGGATATTCGTAATGAAAACTGGTAAAGAACTGAAACCCGGCACCGTGATTCGGCTCGAGAATGACCCTTGGTTGGTTCAGAAAGCTGAATTCACCAAGTCCGGTCGCAACAGCGCGATCATGAAAACCAAGTTGAAGAACCTGTTGACCGGTTACAAGACCGAGATCGTTTACAGCGCCGACGACAAACTGGACGACGTGATCCTTGATCGCAAGGCCGCCACGCTGTCTTTCATCAGCGGCGATACCTACACGTTCATGGACACCACCGACTACACCATGTACGAGCTGAACGCTGAAGACCTGGAAGCCGTTCTGCCGTTCATCGAAGAAGGCATGACTGACGTTTGCGAAGCGATCTTCTTCGAAGACCGTCTGGTTTCCGTTGAGCTGCCGACCACCATCGTTCGTGAAGTTGACTACACCGAAGGCTCCGCACGTGGCGACACGTCGGGCAAGGTGATGAAGCCAGCCAAATTGAAAAACGGTACCGAGCTGAGCGTTGCTGACTTCGTCAACATCGGCGACAGGATCGAGATCGACACACGTGATGGCGGTTCTTACAAAGGCCGCGCTAAATAAGCGTTGTCTTGTTCCGCAACACACGAAAGCCCGACCATCGAGTCGGGCTTTTTTGCATGCGTTGATCGGTGAAGTCTGGTCTTCGCAGACAAGTCAGCGCCTGCAGATTTATCAAAGGTTGTCGTGCAAATTCCCGCGCAGGGCGAGCAGTTCGCGTTGCAGGTTTTTCAGTGTGTCTAGTGTTGTGCCTGTGGCGGCGAAGATGCAGGAGGGCACGCTTTTGGCTTTTTCGCGCAGCGTACGGCCTTGCTCGGTGAGGTGCAGGTGGACAACACGCTCGTCTTCCTTGCTCCGGGTGCGGCTCAGCAGGCCTTCGCCTTCAAGGCGTTTGAGCAAGGGGGTCAGGGACCCCGGGTCGGTCAGCAGTCGCGTGCTGACTTCACCCACCGTCATGCCGTCGTGTTCCCAGAGCACCATCATCGCCAGGTACTGTGGATAAGTCAGGCCCAGCGCTTGCAGCAAAGGTTTGTAGACCTTGGTCATCATCAGCGATGTCGAGTACAGGGTGAAGCACAGCTGACTGTCGAGCAGCAGATGGTTGCCATTGTCTGCGTTGGGGGTGGAGCTGTCGTCAGCGCTCATGTGAGAGTCCTGTGTGCGGTAATGCGCTCTAATTTAGTGCCGCGATCTTTAATGCACCAGATAAATTCTACGGCTCAGCGTCAGTCGCCGTCGCATTCATGAAAGGCGAAGCCTCTGTGCATGGAATGTGAAGGCGCTGCGGCTGCCTTTGCGTTTCCCTACGTCATCGGACTGCGTAGCATGCGCCCATGGATTGACTGGGGACGCGGTGTGATTGAAATCGGGATGTATGTTTTGTTGGGCACCGTCATGGGGACGTTGGGTGGGTTGTTTGGCATCGGCGGCGGTCTGGTCGCGATTCCTGCGCTGGGGGTGTTGTTTGGTCTGAATCAGCAAATGGCACAAGGCACGGCGTTGCTCATGGTCTTGCCTAACGTGTTATTGGCATTGTTGCGTTATCACCAGCGCAACCGGATTTCCCTGCGCAATGCCCTGATGCTGATCATTCCCGGTTTTTGCTTCGCCTGGCTGACGTCGTTGTGGGCGGTGCGCCTGGATGCGCACACTATGCGTTTGGGCTTCGTCGCGTTCTTGATTGTGCTGACGCTGTTTAACCTGATTCAAATGTATTGGCACAAGGGCCAGGCCAGCAGCGAATTGCGTCATGTTAAATGGCTATGGCTGCTGGGTGTCGGCTCGGGGATGACAGGCGGCCTGTTCGGCGTCGGTAGCGGGGTGGTGGCGACCCCGATTCTGACCGGCGTGTTCGGCGCGACACAGGTGGCGGCTCAAGGGTTGGCGCTGGCGTTGGCAGCGCCCAGTACCGCCATTACGTTGGTCACTTACGCGGTGCATGACCACGTCAACTGGCAGATGGGCATTCCCTTGGCAGTGGGTGGCCTGCTGAGCATCAGTTGGGGCGTGAGGCTCGCCCATTCGCTGCCGGAAAAACGCCTGCGTTCGTTGTTCTGCGGCTTTCTGGTGATCTGCGCCGTGGTGCTCGCGTTTAAAGTTTGAAGCCGTCAGCGATGTGTTCGGCCAGGCATTCGGTGACCGGCGAGGTGTTTTTCGGATTGCGCAGCAGCACGATGCTGGCGGACGGCAACTGCGGCATTCCTTCGGCCTCGCCGATGATGCGCAGGTCCGGGGTGAGCAAGCTCTCGAGTTGCGCAGTCACCGCCAGGCCTGCGGTGACCACGGCACTGATCGCCGACAGGCTGGCGCTGGTGTAAGCGATACGGTACTCGCGCTGCATCGCGTCCAGCGCATTGCAGGCCCGTATCCGACAAAAACAGTCGGTATTGAACATCGCCAGCGGCAGCGGCGTTTGCTCGTGAGGGCAAAAACCTCGCGCCTCCATCCAGACGAAGCGCTCCTGACGCAAAATCTGGCCAATTTCGGTGCCCGGTTCTCGGGTGACGATGCTCAAGTCCAAGTCCTGGCGCTGTAGCAGTTGCTTGGAGGGTTCACAGTGAACTTCCACCTGCACCAGTGGATAGGCCTGAGCGAAGCGCGACAGAATCCCCGGTAGAAACCGCATCACGTAATCGTCCGGTGAACCGATTTTCACCACGCCGACCATGTGCGGTTCGCGCAAGGTGTTGAACACTTCGCTGTGCAGTTTGAGGATGCGTCGGGCATAACCGAGCAGCACCTGACCCTCGACGGTGAGGCTGACGGTGCGACCGTCCTTTTGAAAGAGCGAGCGCTGAAGAATGTCTTCTTCCAGGCGTTTCATCTGCATGCTGACCGCCGATTGCGTGCGGTTGACCACTTCTCCGGCACGGGTGAACCCACCCTCATCGGCAATCGCGACAAAGGTGCGCAACAGCTCGCTGTCGATGCTCGGGTAGGTGGCCATTCATCAATCTCCCAGATGCAGCGCATAAGAAACATTCGTTGGATTGATCTTAGCGCTGACGCGAGACTTAAGTCATCCCCACTTGGAGGGCAAGATGATGAAAGGTCAAAAAGGTTATGTGTGGGTGCGGAGCAGCGTGAATCGCAGTTCATCGGGTACACGCCTGATCAGCATGATCAAGCGTCAGTTGTTGCGCTGGTATGAACTGCATCGTCAACGTCAGCAGCTGACGAGCCTGAGCGATGCTGCTTTGAAGGACTTGGGTTTGAGTCGTGCCGATATCCAGCAGGAGGCAGAGCTGCCGTTCTGGAATGACCCAATGAAACGCTGACAGCACGGCGGTCGATCAGGTAGCGTTGTGGACTGAACAGGAGGTTCTGTATGTCCGCAGGTCTATCGCTCACAGGCACGGCGCATGGCGCTGGCCGCCCAGGGATTCAACGGGCGCCAGCCGCCAGCGTCGATCCCAGCCTTGGGCAGCGCCTACATTAGAAACGGATCAATCAGCGTCGAACCTGCTTCAATGTCTCGGCAATCAAAAACGCCAATTCCAGCGACTGGTCGGCGTTCATCCGTGGGTCGCAGTGGGTGTGGTAGCGATCCGACAGGCTGTCTTCGGTGATCGGGCGTGCGCCGCCGATGCATTCGGTGACGTTCTGCCCGGTCATCTCGATATGGATGCCCCCAGCGTAAGTACCTTCGGCCTGATGCACCTGAAAGAACTGTTTGACCTCGGTGAGAATCTGCGCGAAGTCACGGGTCTTGTAGCCGCTGCTGGCCTTGATCGTATTGCCGTGCATCGGGTCGGAACTCCACAGCACCTTGCGACCTTCGCGTTCGACCGCCCGAATCAGTTGCGGCAGGTGATCGCCAACCTTATTCGCACCCATGCGGGCGATCAGGTTCAGGCGACCTGGATCATTGTCCGGGTTGAGCGTGTCGATCAGGCGGATCAGGTCTTCCGGGTCCATGCTCGGGCCGACTTTGACCCCGATAGGGTTTTTGACCCCACGCAGGAACTCGACATGCGCACCGTCCAGTTGCCGCGTGCGGTCGCCGATCCACAGCATGTGTGCCGAGCAGTCGTAGTAATCATTGGTCAGGCTGTCGCGGCGCACGAACGCTTCTTCGTAATTCAGCAGCAAGGCTTCGTGGGCGGTGAAAAAGCTGGTTTCACGCAATTGTGGCGAGGTGTCCATGCCGCACGCACGCATGAAGGCCAGGGTTTCGTCGATGCGGCCGGCCAGCTGGCTGTACTTCTCGGCCAGCGCTGAATTAGCGATGAAGTCGAGGTTCCACTGGTGCACCTGATGCAGGTCGGCAAAACCGCCCTGAGCGAATGCGCGCAGGAGGTTCAAGGTGGCGGTGGACTGGTGATAAGCCTGCAAAAGACGGTCTGGGTCGGGCACGCGGCTTTTTTCATCGAAGCTGATGCCGTTGACGATATCGCCCCGGTAGGCCGGGAGCGTCACGCCGCCAATGGTTTCGTCGTTGGAGGAACGAGGCTTGGCGAATTGGCCGGCCATACGTCCGACTTTGACCACCGGGCAGCCGGCAGCGAAGGTCATGACGATGGCCATTTGCAGCAACACTTTGAAGGTGTCGCGAATCTTCGCTGCAGAGAACTCGACAAAGCTTTCTGCGCAGTCGCCACCTTGCAGCAGGAACGCACGACCCTGGGTCACCTCGGAAAACTGACGCCGCAACTCTCGGGCTTCCCCGGCGAACACCAGCGGCGGATAACCGGCCAGGCTCTGCTCGACACGCAACACGTGCGCGGCGTCGGGGTATTGAGGTTGCTGCTGAATAGGCATTGCCCGCCAGCTGTCGGGGCTCCAGGGTTGGCTCATGGTGAACTCTAAGTCAGTACGGTCGGACGGCCATGTTAGCAGTTCAGTGCCTGGGTGCCAGCGGAGGGGCCGTAGGATCAATCAATAATTAACGTGACCTCTCGGGCCTTGTTCGCGGACAATCCGCGCTTTCGTACAGCAAGCCCGGTCTCGATTCTGCCCGGAGGGCGTAGGAGCGACCGGGACGCGCAGTCTTGTCTGCGAAAAGGTCGGAACGACCTTCCGACGGCAGTGAATTCACTATTTTTGCTAGCGCTTCGGTCGGACGCGACCCCGGCTAGATCGCAGACAAGACTACGTCTCGGTCGCTCCTACAGGGGGCAGCGTTTTGCTGGGAATTTGATGGCACTTATTCTTTATTTTTCAATTGGTTACTTGTTTTTTGATAGGAGCGGCAATGACTGAGGAGAGGGTGGAGCGTGTACTGGCTGAAGTACACGATGATTTCGGCATGATTCGCGTGCTGGAAGTGGACGAGTATCGCTTCCTTGAATTCGGCGACGCCATCGAGCAAAGCTGCACGTTCACCGCCGACCCTAGCTGGCTGGAGTACGACTACACCCGCGCCATGCTGATTGGCGCGTTGTGCCACGAAGCGCCGGAAACCGCGCTGTTTCTGGGCCTTGGCGCGGGGACATTGACCCAGGCTTGCCTCAAGTTTTTGCCGCTCGAAGACGTCGAAGCCATCGAGTTGCGCCCTGACGTACCGCGGCTGGCCATCGAGTTTCTCGGTCTGGATGATGACCCGCGCCTGTACATACGCATTGGCGATGCCCTTGAATTGCTCGGCACTGCCGAAACCGCCGACCTGATCTTCGTGGATCTGTACACCGATCTGGGCCCGGGTGTCGGCCATCTGGCCTGGCAATTTCTGGAAAACTGTCAGAAGCACCTCAATCCGGGTGGCTGGCTGGTGATCAATCAATGGGCGACCGATGACGGTAAACCCTTGGGCGCTGCGCTGTTGCGCGGTCTTTATCACCGCCACTATTGGGAACTGCCGGTGAAGGAGGGCAACGTGATTCTGATGGTGCCGGCGAATCTGGAGCAGACGCTGGACTTGCAGCATCTGACCGAACGCGCCGAAGCCCTCGCGCCGCGCCTCGGTTATTCGCTGCTGCCGTTGATCAAAGCCATCCGCCCGGCGACGTGATTGTCCGGGGCTGCTAGTTGCCTTTGAAGTCGCCGGGCCTGCGTTCCAGCATCGCCCGTACGCCTTCTTTGGCGTCTTCGCTGTCCATCACGCTACGAATGAGCTCTGGCAAGCTTTTCGCCGCTGCGGTTTCCCCCTCCAGCAATGCCTGACGGGCCGAAGCCAGGGTAATCCTGACCCCTAGCGGTGCTTGCTCGGCGATGCGTCCGGCCAGTTTGATCGCGCGAGGTAGCAAATCCTCGCTGGCCATCACTTCCTGGACCAGGCCCATTCGATAAGCCTCATGTGCGTCGAACTCATCGCCAGTCAGCAACCAGCGCATGGCATTGCCCCAGCCCGCCCGTTGATGCAGGCGCAAGGTGGCGCCACCAAACGCAAAGATCCCGCGCTGCACTTCCATTTGCGCAAAGCGGGTGTTGCTGGCGCACAGGTTGATGTCCGAGGCGAGCATCAGCTCAATGCCGATGGTCAGGCAGTAACCCTGAGCGGCGACGATCACCGGCTTGCTGACCCTGGGGCCGATGAACACGCCCCACGGATCGCAGCCGCCCTCGGGCACTTCCCAGCCGCTGGCCAGGGTCGGTCCCGCCGCAGCCAGATCAAGGCCTGCCGTGAAATGATCGCCGTGGGCAAACACCACGGCCACTCGCGCCGCATCGTTGCGTTCGAACTCCCCGTAGGCGAGGCTCAGGTCATTGAGCAGGTCAAGATCAAAGGCGTTGCGTTTGGCGACGCGATCCAGGCCGATCAACATGATATGACCCCGCTGTTCGCGACTGACTCGGCCGGTGGAGGAGGAGGGCATAGGCATAATCCTTGTGCGCTGAGTGGCATTGGACGTGCGGTGAACACCTGGATCAGTGAACCGTTTAAGCAGCGTGGCCCCGCGATACCGGGCCTTTGCAAAATAGACACTGCAATGGATTTGCGCAAAGCCTGCGACGGACGGACGCGCAGCTATTATTTTGTTAAAAAACCCTCACTTTCGTGCGTAATTCCGGTATAGTGCGCGCCGGCCTTTAACAGGGCCCTCGTACAGGTATTGCAATTTCCCGAAGCCAGCTTCGGCTGCTTGTTCGCTCTGCGGACTATCCTTGACGATCCATTCATTCAAACGTTTTCGCAAATCCCCGCCGACAAAGCAGCCAGGGCGACTCTAGGGTCTTACACGGCACGCGCAGCTTTGGAACATGGGTCTTTGCGGATGCACTAGAGGCAGACCCATGACCCAGGAAATCGGCGGCTTCGCCGCTTTTGAACTACACCCTAATATTCTTGCAGCCGTTATCGCGACTGGCTACGAAGAGCCTTCGGCTATTCAGCAGCAATCTATCCCGATCATCATGGCCGGTCACGACATGATTGGTCAGGCGCAAACCGGTACGGGTAAAACCGCCGCGTTCGCCCTGCCGATCCTGCATCGCATCGACCCGGCCAAACGCGAACCACAAGCGCTGATTCTTGCGCCGACTCGCGAACTGGCCCTGCAAGTCGCCACCGCTTTCGAAACCTACGCCAAGCAAATGCCGGGCGTAACGGTTGTGGCTGTCTACGGCGGTGCGCCGATGGGCCCGCAATTGAAAGCTATCCGTAATGGCGCGCAGATCGTTGTCGCCACGCCGGGTCGTCTGTGCGATCACCTTCGCCGTGACGAAAAAGTCCTCTCTACCGTGAACCACCTGGTTCTCGACGAAGCGGACGAAATGTTGAAGCTGGGTTTCATGGACGACCTCGAAGTTATCTTCAAGGCCTTGCCAGCAACCCGCCAGACCGTTCTGTTCTCGGCCACCTTGCCTCAATCGATCCGTGCCATCGCTGAGCGCCATCTGCGCGATCCGAAGCACGTCAAGATTCAGACCAAGACCCAGACCGTTACCGCGATCGAACAGGCTCACCTGTTGGTTCACGCTGACCAGAAGACCTCGGCTGTTCTGAGCCTGCTGGAAGTGGAAGACTTCGACGCACTGATCATGTTCGTGCGGACCAAGCAAGCGACTCTGGATCTGGCCAGCGCCCTGGAAGCCAAAGGCTACAAAGCCGCTGCGCTGAACGGTGACATTGCTCAGAACCAACGTGAACGCGTCATCGAATCGCTCAAGGATGGCCGTCTGGACATCGTGGTCGCGACCGACGTTGCTGCCCGTGGTCTTGACGTTCCGCGTATCACCCACGTATTCAACGTGGACATGCCTTACGATCCAGAGTCCTACGTTCACCGTATCGGCCGTACTGGCCGTGCCGGTCGCGAAGGTCGTGCATTGCTGCTGGTGACTCCACGTGAGCGCCGCATGCTGCAAGTGATCGAGCGTGTTACAGGTCAGAAAGTTGCTGAAGTCCGCCTGCCGGATGCTCAAGCAGTTCTCGATGCTCGCATCAAGAAATTGACTAACAGCCTGGCTCCACTGGTTGCTGATGCTGAATCGACCCACGGTGATCTGCTTGATCGCCTGACCGCCGATATCGGTTGCAGCCCACGTGCCCTGGCCGCCGCTCTGTTGCGCAAAGCTACCAACGGTCAAGCATTGACCCTGGCAGCCATCGAACGTGATCGCCCACTGGTTCCGACCAGCGCGCCACGTGAGCGTAGCGATCGTTCATCTTCGGGTGATCGTCCTGAGCGCAGCGGTGCTGATCGTGAGCGTCGTGCTCCGGTTCCATTGGCTGAAGGCCGTGCTCGTTGCCGTACCGCGCTGGGTGCGCGTGATGGTATCGCTGCTAAAAACCTGTTGGGTGCAATCCTCAACGAAGGCGGCCTGGCCCGCGAAGCAATCGGCCGCATCCAGGTGCGTGATAGCTTCAGTCTGGTAGAACTGCCGGAAGATGGCCTTGAGCGTCTGCTGACCAAGTTGAAAGACACCCGCGTTGCTGGCAAGCAGTTGAAGCTGCGTCGCTATCGCGAAGATTGATCTGCTCTTGAGCTGATCGTCTGAACAAAAAAATCCCCGACTGGTTCGGGGATTTTTTTGTTTGTGGATTGATGAATTCGGCGTGTATATCCAGCATTTGCGGGTACTGGGGTTACGGTTCCGGCCTTACGGAGGGTCACTTTTTACAGGCGCCGGAATGCCGGACCACAAAAAAGTAACCAAAAACGCTTGCCCCTCCATACGGGGCTTCGCTGTGGCTCAGCCTGCACAGGTTCTATCTCAACCAAACCGATAAATGTCCATCCCCAGCGCGCCCATGGTGAAGCCTTGGTGCGCAATGCTGAATTCGCCGCCAGCACCGCGGGCAAAGAAAAGTGGCAGCAGGTGTTCATCGCTGGGGTGGCTACGAACGGCGTGGGGCGCCAGGCGGCGATAGTCGTGCAGAGCGGTTTCGTCGTTGTTCTTCAGCTTGTCGATGATCCAGTCGCGAAACTCTTTGGCCCAGGGCTCGACGCTTTCCGGTCCTGCGTGCCAGTCCAGTTCACGCAGGTTATGGGTGATGCTGCCAGAACCGATCACCAGCACACCTAGCTCACGCAGGTTGGCGAGTGCACGTCCTACCTGGGTTTGCAGGGCAGGCCCTTGGCGGGTGGGTAGCGAAACCTGCACCACTGGAATATCGGCCTGTGGGTACATCAACGACAATGGCACCCAGACGCCATGATCAAGCGGTCGCTGATTGTCGATTTTCGCCGCCAGGCCGCCAGCGGTGAGGAGTTCGACCACCTGTGCTGACAGTTCGGGTAAGCCGGGTGCCGGGTACTGCACGGCAAACAAGGCCGGCGGGAAGCCCCCAAAGTCATGCCAGGTTTCCGGATGCGGGTTGGCGTTGACCAGCAGCTCCTGGCTTTCCCAGTGGGCTGATACGATCACAATGGCTCGCGGCCTGGGCAGCTCGGCGGCCAGGCGAGCGAGTGCAGGGCCGCTTTCGCCGGGTTCGAGTGCAAGCATCGGCGAGCCATGAGAGATAAATAAGCTGGGGAACATAGCGAGAGTCCTGAGCGTTAAGATGGGGTTATCTTCAGGCAGAACATTGATCTAAATCTAATATAAGTTTTCGCGTCTTTTTATCGAATTATCAGGAGTATTTATGCAGCCGGACTTTTGGCACAAGCGCTGGGCACTCAATCAGATCGGTTTTCATCTTGGCGAGGTTAATCCTTATTTACAACGCTTCTGGCCTGACCTTGAACTCAAAAAGCATGCTCGGGTGCTGGTGCCGCTGTGCGGTAAAAGCCTGGATCTGGCCTGGTTGGCCGGCCAGGGATTTCACGTGCAGGGTGTCGAGTTGTCGGAAAAGGCCGTGGAGGACTTCTTTAGCGAACAGCACCTGGATGCGCAGATCAGTCAGCGCGGGCCGTTCAAGGTCTACAGCGTTGAGTCGATTGAGCTGTGGTGCGGCGATTTTTTCGCGCTCACGGCGGACGACGTCGGCGAGTGTGTCGGGCTTTATGACCGTGCGGCCTTGATCGCGCTGCCACCTGAGATGCGCCAACGCTATACGCGACACCTCGCGCAGATTTTGCCTCGCGGGTGCCAAGGGTTATTGATCACCCTGGATTACGATCAGACTCAAATCGACGGACCACCGTTTTCAGTGCCTGATGCTGAAGTACAGCAGTTGCTGGCAGCCGACTGGCAGCTGGATACCCTTGATGAGTGCGATGTGCTGGGCAAGAGCTGGAGATTTTTGCAGGGTGGCGTTACGCGGCTTGAGGAGCGGGCCTATCGCCTACTGCGTCGCACTGCCCTGTAGGTGGCGAACAAACGCATCGGAGTCGTCGATTGAGCGCTGCATGTCTTTGAGCAGTTGGTCGACATTGCCTTGCAGGTTGCTGTGCTCACCCTTGAGCGCGCCAATCGCTTGGGCGTTGAGGTTGTGCTTGAGGAACAGGACGTGATCGCGTAATACGCTCAGTACCGGCTCGATGCGGCTTTCAGCTGTTTTCATTTTCTGTAGCAACTCTCGGTATTCGGTCTGGGTGCGAGCCAGCTCCTTGGCGCTGGCGGCGCGCAGGTCTTTGTTGCTGTGTTGATCGAGTTCGTCATTCCATTCGTCGAACAACGCATCGGCCACGGTTTCGATGGCGCCGATGCGGTGGTGTACGGCGGCGGCGCTTTTTTCGCTGGCTTGGTAATCATCATTCAGCGCGTTGTAGCGTTTCTCCAGGTCGCCACCATTAAGTTGCACCACACTGCGATAGTTCTGCAACGCGCTGCTGAAATGCTGCTTGGCATCTTGTTGTGCGTCGCGTGCGTCATTAACCCGGCTGACCAGCATTTGCCGTTTTGGGATGCCTGCTTTTTCCATGGCGGCGAAGTACGCGCTTTGGCAGCCGCTCAGGGCGAACACGGTGATGCAGGCGAGGGCGAGGGCGAGCGAGCGCGAGCGCATGACGGTTTATTCTCTGATCCGGATAAAACAAAAAGGGCGACTCGCGTCGCCCTCTCGTAACACTGCCTGAAGCTTATCAGCCGCGACGACGGAGCGCCTCAATGCGGTCTTCCAGTGCCGGGTGGCTCATGAACAGACCCGCCAGACCGTGCTTGAGAACGCCGCCGTTGATGCCGAATGCTGCCAGGCTGTCCGGCATTTGCACCGGCACGCCTTGTTCCGAGCGCAGGCGCTGCAGGGCGCCGATCATGGCGCTGGTGCCTGCCAGGCGTGCACCGGCTTCGTCCGCCCGGTATTCGCGTTTGCGCGAGAACCACATGACGATGGTGCTAGCCAAAAAGCCCAATACCAGTTCGGCAAAGATGGTCGCGATGTAATAGGCCATGCCCTGACCCTGTTCGTTCTTGAAGATCACCTTGTCGACGAAGTTGCCGATGATCCGCGCGAAAAACATGACGAAGGTGTTCACCACGCCTTGTACCAGCGCCAGGGTCACCATGTCGCCGTTGGCAACGTGGCCGATTTCGTGCGCGAGGACTGCTTTTACTTCGTCGGGCGAAAAGCGCTCCAGCAAACCCTGGCTGACGGCGACCAGTGCGTCGTTCTTGTTCCAGCCCGTGGCGAAGGCGTTAGCTTCATAGGCCGGGAAGATGCCGACTTCAGGCATCTTGATCCCCGCTTCGCGTGCCAACTGTTCAACAGTTTGCAACAGCCATTGCTCATGACGAGTGCGTGGCTGGGAAATGATCTGGGTGCTGGTGCTCATCTTCGCCATCCACTTGGAGATGAACAGCGAGAACAGCGAGCCGGCGAAACCGAATACCGCGCAGAAAACCAGCAGCTGAGAGAGGTTCAGATCAACCCCATTGGCCGCCATGAACCCGTTGAAGCCAAAAAGGCTCAGCGTGATGCTGGCAATCAGCACGACCGCCAGGTTAGTGGCCAAGAACAGCAAAATGCGCATCATGGTTGAAACGTTCTCCTCATGAAAGTATGTAACGTGATGCGGGGTATATAAGGGGATGCACGCGGCTATTCAACAGGGGGACTATTTCAAACTGTGTCATCTGTCTGTTCCCTTCGCCCATTCAGCATAGCCCACACCTAGGCGATCCAGGGCTCCGCTAGCGCGAAAAGCCCCGTAGGCTGGCGGCGTGGCCCGTTCAGACCACGCAAGGCAGTGCGTGACTCGTTAGCTTACTGGCGATAGGTCTTGAGGAAGTTGCCGATGCGCCCAATCGCCTGATCCAGGTCATCGACACGCGGCAAGGTCACTACGCGGAAATGGTCCGGCCATGGCCAGTTGAAGGCTGTGCCCTGAACCACCAGGAGCTTTTCCGACAGGAGCAGATCGAGAACGAACTTCTCATCGTTGTGGATCGGGCAGACTTTCGGATCGATCCTCGGGAAGGCGTACAGCGCGCCCATCGGTTTGACGCAGCTGACACCGGGAATATCGTTGAGCAGTTCCCAGGTCCTGTTGCGCTGCTCCAGCAGGCGACCCTGTGGCAGCACCAGGTCGTTGATGCTCTGGTAGCCGCCCAGCGCGGTCTGGATCGCGTGCTGGCTCGGCACGTTGGCACACAGGCGCATGTTGGCCAGCATGTCGATGCCTTCGATGTAGCTATGGGCGTTGTGCTTGGGCCCGGAAATGGCAACCCAGCCTGAGCGGAAGCCCGCGACGCGGTACGACTTGGACAGACCGTTGAACGTCAGGCAGAGCAGGTCTGGCGCCAGTGAAGCGGTGCAGATGTGCACGGCGTCGTCGTAAAGGATCTTGTCGTAGATCTCGTCGGAAAACACCACCAGATTGTGCTGGCGCGCGAGTTCCAGCATGCCCATCAGCACTTCTTTGGGGTAGACCGCGCCGGTCGGGTTGTTCGGGTTGATGATCACCATGGCTTTGGTGTTCGGTGTGATCTTGGCCTTGATATCTTGCAGGTCAGGCCACCAATAAGCCTGTTCATCGCACAGGTAATGAACCGGGCTGCCGCCTGCGAGGCACACGGCGGCGGTCCACAGTGGGTAGTCGGGTGCCGGGATCAGCACTTCATCGCCATTGTTGAGCAGGGCCTGCAGCGACATCACGATCAGTTCGGAGACACCATTGCCCAGGTAGATGTCTTCAATGCCGACACCCTCTACCTGCTTTTGCTGGTAGTACTGCATGACGGCCTTGCGTGCGCTGAACAGGCCTTTGGAGTCGCTGTAGCCCTGTGCGGTCGGCAGATTGCGGATGACGTCCTGGAGGATTTCGTCCGGCGCTTCGAAACCAAATGGCGCGGGATTGCCGATATTCAGCTTGAGGATGCGATGGCCTTCCTCTTCCAGGCGTTTGGCGTGCTTGAGCACTGGGCCGCGAATGTCATAACAGACGTTGGCGAGCTTGTTCGATTTGCTGACCTGCATGGCGATTGATCCCGAAAATGGACGATCCACTGTATTCACATAGCCTGGGTTGCCGAGCATAGCGCCATGAAAATGGATTTGTATGCGCGAAACACGGATGCCAGACTGACGTCTAACGAGGCGCAATGATACGTGCCGCCCGATCAGCGGAAAAGATACAGATCGGGCTTTTTAAGCTGTGGAGGTGTACCCGTGGAAAAGTTGGAAAAAACCCGTGAAGAATGGCAAGCGATGCTCGATCCAGAGCAGTACAACGTGTGTCGCCTGAAAGCGACCGAGCGGCCCTTTTCCGGGAAGTACAACAGCACCAGGACCGCAGGGGTCTATCACTGTGTGTGCTGCAACGAAGCATTGTTCGATTCTTCGACCAAGTTCGACTCGGGTTGCGGCTGGCCAAGTTTCTACGCGCCCCTGGAGGGCAGTGCAGTCGTCGAGATTCGCGACATGACCCACGGCATGATTCGCACCGAAGTGGTTTGCGCCAAATGCGATGCCCATTTGGGGCATGTGTTCCCTGATGGCCCGCCGCCGACTGGCCTGCGTTATTGCATCAACTCGGTGTGCCTGGACCTGGTTCCTCGGGAGTAACGCGCCGCCGGGCTATTTGCCTATGCTGTGATATTGATGAGGTGAATTAGATTGCGCGCAATTAAATTGCGCACTATGTTTCCCCCACACTCCAGCCTTTGAGGGCTTTGCCATGAGCGAAAATTTACTGTCCATTCCGTGCACGACCATCAAGGGCGAGCAAAAGACGTTGGCAGATTTTGCTGGCAAGGCCGTATTGGTGGTCAACACCGCGAGCAAATGCGGTTTCACCCCCCAATACAAAGGCCTGGAACAGCTTTGGCAGCGTTACAAGGACCGAGGTTTGGTGGTGCTGGGCTTCCCCTGCAATCAGTTCGGCCATCAGGAGCCGGGGAACGAAGGGGCTATTTCCGAGTTTTGTGAATTGAATTTCGGGGTCAGTTTTCCGCTGTTCAAGAAAGTCGATGTCAATGGCAGCGACGCTCACCCATTGTTCGTCCAGTTGAAAAAACAGGCGCCGGGCCTGCTGGGCTCGAAACGCATCAAGTGGAATTTCACCAAGTTTCTGATTGGCAAGGACGGCAAGCTGGTCAAACGCTTTGCACCCCTGACCAAGCCAGAGGATCTCTCCAGCGAAATCGAAGCATTGCTGTAGGGCGCAGGCAGGCCGGTGTCTACAGAGGGGCTCCGCCAGGGGCGACGGGCAGCCACTTGTCCAGCAGGCTGATCAGTTCTTCGCGGCGGAAGGGTTTGGCCAGGTAGTCACTCATGCCCGCCGCGCGACAGTGTTCGCGTTCTTCGGGCATGGCGTTGGCCGTCAGGGCAATGATCGGCAGCTGTTGCCAACGCCCGGACTGGCGAATCTGCCGACTGGCTTCGTAGCCATCCATCACCGGCATGTTGCAGTCCATCAGCACCAGATCGAAGGTCTGATGCTCAAGCCGTTCGAGCGCATCGGCACCATGCCCGCTGACAACCACCTCGCAGCCGAGTTTGCTGAGGATGCCCTTGGCCACCAGTTGATTGACCGGATTATCCTCGACCAGCAGGATTCGCGCTCTGCGCGCCGTTGCCTGATTCCCGAGCGACAGTTCGCGGTGGCCGGAT
The DNA here is from genome assembly GCF_052976945.1 of Pseudomonas sp. GG8. Taxonomy (NCBI): domain Bacteria; kingdom Pseudomonadati; phylum Pseudomonadota; class Gammaproteobacteria; order Pseudomonadales; family Pseudomonadaceae; genus Pseudomonas; species Pseudomonas sp. GG8. Next base: position 3,945,525 of record NZ_JBRIIP010000001.1, on the reverse strand, counting down.
TCGTCTGCGTGCAGCACCCGTCGCAAGGTCTGGTACAGCGCATTGCGTGCCAGCGGGCGGGCTTGTTGTTGCAGGGGTTCGAGGGCTATGACTTGGTCGCGGGGCATGAAGTTACCGTATGCCGTGATCAGCAGGATCGGTGCTTTGATCGCGGGACGCAGGCCGAACAGACATTCCGGACAGTCGGTGATCAGCAGGTCGGGTTCAAGGCCATAAAGGCTGTCTCCGATACTATAGCGCCGGTATGCGATGCCCCAGCTGGGCAGCAGGCTGCTCAGCAACTCCGCCAAGCCGCTGCTTGCAGGACTGACGACAATCACTTGCCCTTTGATCGGTGCGAACACCTGTGCCGGGGCGTAGCTGGGCAGGGGTAGCTCGGCGCTGAACTGGCTGCCGAAACCGACTTGAGACTCAATGCTCAGATAGCCCTTCATGGCACCGCATAGATTGTGGGTCAGTGCCAGGCCAAGACCTGTGCCACCAAACTGCCGGGTGATACCCGCTGCAGCCTGCATGAACGGTTGGATGATTTTTGCCTGGGCGTCATGGGCGATGCCGATGCCGGTGTCGCGGACTTCGATCCGTACGCCGTCAGCGTGGGTGCTCAGGCGCACATCGACGCGGCCAAGGCGGGTGAATTTCAATGCGTTGGACAGCAGGTTGCTGACGATTTGTCGAACCCGGGTGGGATCGCCGAGTACCAATGCCGGGAAGTGCGGATCAATCAGGCAGGTCAGCTCGACGCTGGGTGCTGCGTTTTGCGACAGCAGGTTGGCGGTGTCCTCGATTAGAGCACCCAGGTCGAAGGGGATATGCTCAAGCTCCAGCTGGCCGGCATCAAACTTCGACAGGTCGAGAATATCGTTGAGCAACTCCACCAGTACCTTGCCCGAGTCATGCGCAATGGACAGCTGTTGACGCTGTTCGGCGTTGAGGGGGCTGTCCAGAGACAGCGCGAGCATGCCCAGCAGGCCGTTGAGCGGAGTGCGGATTTCGTGGCTCATGTTGGCCAGGAAGGCTGAGCGCGCCTGGGCCATGTCCAAAGCGGTGCTGCGCGCTATCTGCAGTTCCTCGTTGGACTGGCTGAGCCGGGTATTACTGGCTTTGAGTTCGGTCGTCCGTGCTGAAACGATGTTTTCCAGCTCGCTCAGGTGGTCGGTGAGGCGGTTTTCTGCCGTCCGGCGTTGGGCGAGTTCGCTGGCTATTGTTTCAAGCTGCTCATTGGCGACTTGCACCAAAACGCCAATCTCGTCCTGCTCATGACACGGCGGGCACGGTAACCGGGTTTGCTCGGGGCTGTGCGGGTCGCTACGGCTCAGTGCGCGGATCACTCCCACCAGTGGCTTGGTCAGGGTGAAATAAAACATCGCTAATAAAATGCCGCTCAGCAGCAGGCTGCGGGCAAACCCGTTGATCAGGGTGATTTCGGCCCGTTGCAGGAAGTGGCTGCCAAACGCGAAGGTGTCGACATCCAGGTGCAAGGTGCCGATCGAGTCGTTGGGCATGTGGTTCAGGTGCAGGATATCTTCGAACTGGCGGCTTTCGCCAAAAAGAAAGTCGCTGATCATCCGGTAGCGACTCTCCGCCCGTGGGCGTTCGACGTCGGCAAGCACCACATTATTGTTGTCGCTGAGCTTCGCGCCCATGATGGCGGGGGAGCGCAGCAAGCCCTGGGTCAGTTCCTGAGCAAGTTCGGCGTCAATGTTGTAAGCGATTCGCGAGGCGGGGTTGTGACTGATTTCCAGCAGGGAGCGAATTTCGCGATCGATGGAGGCGTCTTCGCTGGCATAATCGAGGGTGATTTGAATCAGGCTAAGCACGGTTCCCAGCGCGAAACCGACCAGCACTGTCAGGCGCGCTTGCTTGAACGACAGACGGTTGGTGAACGATATATCCATGGGGTAAAGCCATTCCTCGTGTTTCTTCGCCGGGAAATCATAGCCGATCAGGCCTTGCCTTTATTCAGTTTAATTAAGGAGACACCGTGGACTCTCGGTTAAATGCATTTCTCGAACGCGCCGATGCGGTGCTGGCCCGTCTGGAGCCGCTATTGCCGGCACCTCGTCGTCCCGTCGACTGGGCGCACTCCCTGGCCGCGCGTTGGGTGCAGGAAGGTCGCAGTGGTTACTTGATGCCACTCCACGTCAGCCTGGACACACGCTTGTCTGACCTGATCGGTGTCGATAAACAGCGCGATCAACTGGCGCGCAATACCCGGCAGTTCATTGATGGTCTGCCGGCCAACCATGCGTTGCTCTGGGGCTCGCGAGGGACCGGCAAGTCATCGCTGGTCCGTGCATTGTTGGCTGAAAATCATCAGTGCGGTTTGCGTCTGATCGAGATTGAGCGCGATCACCTGGGCGATCTGCCTCGTGTGGTGGAGCAATTGCAGAAATTGCCTCAGCGCTTCGTACTGTTTTGCGATGACCTGTCGTTCGAAGCGGGCGAGAGCGATTACCGCGTGCTCAAGAGCGTGCTGGACGGTTCGCTCGAACAGGCGCCGGACAACGTGCTGTTGTACGCCACGTCCAACCGTCGCCATCTGGTGCCGGAGAAGGAAAGCGATAACGAAAACTGGCAGCGGGTCGACGGCGAGCTGCACCCCAGCGAGGCGGTGGAAGACAAGATTGCCTTGTCTGACCGTTTTGGCCTGTGGCTATCGTTCTATCCCTTCACTCAGGAACACTTTCTGAGCGTGGTCGAACACTGGATTGGTCAATTGGCGTCAGCGTCGGGCCTTGAGTGGCAGCGCGATGAGGCACTGGATATCACGGCGGTCCGTTGGGCGACCGGGCGCGGTAATCGCAACGGTCGTTGTGCTTATCAATTTGCGCGTTATTGGGTAGGGCTAAAATTGTTGGAGCAACAAGCATGATCGATTTACAAAACACCGGCGCTGGCCTGAACGGCTACGGCTTGCTCGCCGCACAGTTGGAGTCGTTGCTGGCGGACGAGCGTGACTTCATTGCCAATGCCGCACAGTTTTCTGCTTTTTTGTTCAGTCAGCTTGATGACCTGAACTGGGCTGGCTTCTATTTGGCGCGCAACGAAGAGTTGGTGTTGGGACCTTTTCAGGGGCAAATCGCCTGCGTGCGAATCCCGTTCGGCCGTGGCGTTTGCGGCGCGGCGGCCGCGACCCGCAAGACTCAGCGGGTCGAAGATGTCCACGCGTTCGACGGGCATATCGCCTGCGACAGCGCATCGAACAGCGAGCTGGTGGTGCCATTGGTCAAGGGCGGGCGATTGATTGGTGTGCTGGATCTGGACAGCCCAAGTGTTGGGCGCTTCTCCGAGCAGGATCAGGCAGGCATGGAACAGTTGGTGGCCATCTTTCTCAGGCTGACCACGTGCGATTGATTGCCTGATGGTGTGGCGGTTGCAGAGTCGGTGAGTTTATCGGCAGACAGGCTTTGCGCCTGTCTGCCTTGTTGTCATAGCCTCAGTCGTAGACCACTTTCTTTTTCCAGTCGCCGTCTGCTTCGACAGTCTTCAATCCGTCGGTCAATTCGTTTACTTCGCCTTCGGCAGGCGCGGTATTGGTCAATACCATTGAGTTCGCGCGGGCCAGCATGCTTTCCATGTACCGGAGTTGTTCCTGATAAACGGCTGGGTCAGGCTGTTTACGCAGGTACTGCACGCCGCGTTCGAACGCCAGTCGCGCCTGACCGGGCTGCTCGTGGGAGAACGCCTGTTGCCCCAGGTTATTGAAGAACTCGATGTGCAGCAGCACCAGAATATTGCGGATTTCCTTGATCCAGTACTTGGCTTCGTTGGTAGGCAAGAAGCCATCGTGTGCGGCGCGTGTCACCTGGCCGTGTATGGCTTCTAATAGAAAGCGCACGTCCTTGGCCTTGGCTTCGGTCAGGATCGGGCCGGGTGGGTTGCTGATCGGGATCGCGTCGCCCTGATTCACCAGTGTCGCGAGTTCATCTATACGTGCCTTGAGCGCGCTGTTGCCCTTGTTCAGAGCGAGCAGGCGCTGGTTCACGTTCAGTTCCAGACGCGTCAGTAGCAGCTTGAGAGCGGGCGTCATCAACTGGCCGGGAAAAGTTTCGGTGATCTCTCCGCAGCGGCGCAGACGATCATTCAGCTCGACCTTAAGGCGAGCCTTTTCCAGCTTCTTGTTTTCGGATACGTGGTTGAGGAAGCCGATGGCAATCAGAATGACGATGCCAGCGACTATCAGCAGGGTGATCATGAGTGGTGTCACCGTTGAAACCTCATTCGGGTAGTTTGTGTCGAGTGTAGTGGTTAAGCATTTTTGCCGATAGGTGTAACGGTCGTTCGTCAAACTAACGGCGTGGTAATTCAGGCGCCTGTGCGTGTGGGCCAAGATATCAATGCGCGGGGAAGTCGTTGATTTAGATATATTTATAGATGGGGGTTGACGACTTGCCCCAGCATCCATAGAATGCGCGCCACTTACAGCGTAAAGCACACAGCGAAACGCAGATAAGTAGTGAAGTTGTACGTGTGTCCCCTTCGTCTAGTGGCCTAGGACACCGCCCTTTCACGGCGGTAACAGGGGTTCGAGTCCCCTAGGGGACGCCATTGCGGGAATAGCTCAGTTGGTAGAGCACGACCTTGCCAAGGTCGGGGTCGCGAGTTCGAGTCTCGTTTCCCGCTCCATTTTTAAGCAGTCTTGCTTTCGGGCAGGGCTGGTGAAACCAGGGCACGGTCTTCGGATCATGTTTTGGACACTGGAACATACCTAGTATGTTTCGGGCAGCGTCCCCTTCGTCTAGTGGCCTAGGACACCGCCCTTTCACGGCGGTAACAGGGGTTCGAGTCCCCTAGGGGACGCCATTTGCGGGAATAGCTCAGTTGGTAGAGCACGACCTTGCCAAGGTCGGGGTCGCGAGTTCGAGTCTCGTTTCCCGCTCCATATACAAACAAAAACGCCGCTCATTGAGCGGCGTTTTTGTGTGTGCGTTTTTTGGTGTGGCCCCGGGAGCTGACGTGTAACTACGCGTCAGCTCATTGCGGGTGGGCGCTCAAAGGTGAAGGCCGATCAATCAGTGCCTGCTGTCTTGTAGCGAGAGCGCCATCAGTTGTTTTTCCTGATTCCAGTCGAACGGTTCTTCATTCTGCTCGGCTTCGTAGCGGCGTTCTTCGAGTGCCTGATACAGGTCGATCTCATCATCGGGCATGAAGTGCAGGCAGTCGCCAGCGAAGAACCACAACAGATCGCGGGGGACCAGGTGGGCAATTTGCGGGTAGCGCTGAATGACCTGGCAGAGCATTTCCTGGCCCAGGTATTGGCTTTCGATGGGGTCTTGCGGCAATAGCGCGACCAGTTCGTCGAAGCGCTCCATGAACAGCTCATGGCTTTCTTCGGGAACTTGTTCGGCCTCGCCAAGGGCGACCAGGATGCTGCGCAGGTGCGCGAGCAGGGCAAGTTGGTGGTCGAGCGTGGCGTCGGCCATGATGGAGTCCTCTAAAGCAAAAACGGGCGCACGAGTATAAAGCCCTGTGCGCCCGCTGTCTTACCTCTGGTCAACTAGCGAGTCTTGCCCTCGGCCAGCGTCAGTTCCTCTTTATCGAAATCATCGACATCGATCACTGTGCGCCGCGCCGCCTCTGCCACGCGTAGCGTTTGTGCTTCGGCCGGTAGCAGCACGCCGACGCTCAGGGCGGCATCGATAACGTGCTCACCTGCCGCCGGTTTCAACTGACCGCTTTTCAGTGCGTGGTGCAGCTTTTGTTGTAGCGGTTGGCTGGCTTTCAGCAAGTCACTGGCGTGTTGCAGGGCGCCGACCGGATCATCTATCGATTGCGGGCGATAGCAGCCAGCAAGCAGTTCTTCCAGGGCCGGATCTCCTTTGGCGCGACCAATCACTTCGGCGACCTCGGCATCCAGTGCATCCGATGGCCCGGTGTGCCGACGACCGAACGGGAACACCACCACACGCAGCAGGCAACCCATTACTCGACTCGGGAAGTTGCTCAGCAGCTCATCCAGTGCGCGCTCGGACTCGCCAAGGCTTTCCTCCATCGCCCAGCGAAACAGGGGGCGCATGTGGTCGGGCGAATCGAGGTCGTGGTAACGCTTGAGCGCGGCGGAGGCCAGGTACAGATGGCTCAGCACATCGCCGAGACGGGCAGACAGCCGTTCCCGCCGTTTGAGCTCGCCGCCCAGGAGCATCATGCTCAAGTCGGCCAGCAGGGCAAAAGCGGCGGCCTGGCGATTCAGTGCGCGGAAGTAACCCTGGCTCAGGCTGTCTCCCGGTACTGTCTCGAAACGTCCAAGGCCAAGGTTGAGAATGAAGGTACTGGCTGCGTTGCCGACCGCAAAACCGATGTGCTTGAGCAGCAGGCCATCGAACTCCACCAGCGCGCGTTCGTGATCCTCGCGGCCGGCCAGGGCCATTTCCTTGAGCACGAACGGATGGCAGCGAATCGCGCCCTGACCGAAGATCATCAGGTTGCGCGAAAGGATGTTGGCGCCTTCTACGGTGATGAAGATTGGCGCCCCCTGCCAGCTGCGGCCCAGATAGTTGTTCGGGCCCATGATGATGCCCTTGCCACCGTGCACATCCATGGCGTGGCTGATGCATTCACGGCCACGTTCGGTCAGGTGATATTTCAGGATCGCCGACAACACCGAGGGTTTTTCCCCCAGGTCCACGGCGTTGGCGGTGAGCATCCGCGCGCTGTCCATCAGCCAGGCGTTGCCGCCGATCCGCGCCAGGGCTTCCTGGATACCTTCGAAAGCCGACAGCGGCACATTGAACTGTTCACGCACCTGCGCATATTGCCCGGTGACCAGGCTGGTGAACTTGGCTGCGCCAGTGCCGACCGCAGGCAGGGAGATTGAACGACCCACCGACAGGCAGTTCATCAGCATCATCCAGCCTTTGCCGAGCATGTCCTGACCACCGATCAGGAGGTCCAGGGGGATGAACACGTCCTTGCCGCTGTTGGGGCCGTTCATGAACGCGGCGCCCAGTGGCAGGTGGCGGCGCCCGATTTCCACGCCGGGGGTATCGGTCGGGATCAGCGCCAGGCTGATGCCCAGGTCTTCCTTGTCGCCGAGCAAGTGCTCAGGGTCGAATGCCTTGAACGCCAGACCCAGCAAGGTGGCGACCGGGCCGAGGGTGATGTAGCGTTTTTCCCAGTTCAGGCGCAGGCCGATGACTTCTTTGCCTTGCCATTGGCCTTTGCAGATCACCCCGGTGTCCGGCATGGCGCCGGCATCAGAGCCCGCCAGCGGGCCGGTCAGGGCGAAACACGGAATGTCGTCGCCGCGTGCCAGGCGTGGCAAGTAGTGATTGCGTTGTTCGTCCGTGCCGTAATGCAGCAGCAATTCGGCAGGGCCGAGGGAGTTGGGCACCATGACCGTGGACGCCAGGTCGCCGCTGCGGGTGGCCAGTTTCATCGCCACTTGGGAGTGAGCGTAGGCCGAGAAACCTTTGCCGCCATATTCTTTGGGGATGATCAGGGCGAAGAAGCCGTGCTGCTTGATGTGTTCCCAGGCTTCAGGCGGCAAGTCCATTGACTGGCCGATCTGCCAGTCACTGACCATCGCGCACAACTCTTCGGTAGGGCCGTCGAGGAACGCCTGTTCTTCTTCTGTGAGCTGGACTTTGGGGTAGGCCAGCAGCGTGTTCCAGGCGGGGCGACCGCTGAACAGTTCACCGTCCCACCAGACGGTGCCCGCGTCGATGGCGTCGCGCTCGGTCTGCGACATAGGTGGCAAGGTTTTCTTGAACCATGAGAACAACCGCGCAGTGAGGTACGTGCGGCGCAGATCTGGCAGGGCCAACGGCACTGCGACTGCCAGCCACAACACCCAGAGCACTACCAGCAGCCAACCCGGCGCGTGGCTGAAGGCGCCCATTGCCAGCAAAAAGACAGCGACCACACCCAAGCAGGGCAGGGGTGCGACGCGTCGGTGGGCCAGATAAGCAACCCCGACCACCAGAACCAGTATCCACAACAACAGCATAGGTAATCCTCCGTGACGACAGCGGCAAAAAATCCGCGATCAAGAGCTTAGTCGGCATCAGGTGAAGATGGCGACAACAGCGAGTGCATCGATAGTGACCACCCGGCCGTGGCGGAGTTCGCCGGGCATGAACTCGGTTTCAGCTCCAGCCCAGAGATGCAGGCGATCAATTTCTATAATAGATCGCTGGATTTAGAGGGGCGTGCTCGGATTAAACTGATGCACGATTGAGTCATCACGGGTTTGACAAGGGGAATGGCATGCTGAAAATCTGGGGTCGGAAAAACTCGTCCAACGTGCGCAAGGCGCTGTGGTGTGCAGAAGAGGTTGCGGTGCCGTATGAAGCCATTGATGCCGGTGGCGCATTTGGCATTGTCGATCAACCCGAATACCGGGCGATGAACCCCAATGGCCGGATCCCGGTCATTGAGGATGATGGTTTCGTACTCTGGGAATCCAACGCCATCGTGCGCTATCTCGCCGCTCGTTATGCGCCGGGCTCGGCCATGTACCCTGACAGCCTGACCGCGCGGGCGTCGGCGGACAAATGGATGGATTGGACCACCTCAACGTTTGCCGACCCCTTCAAGAGCGTGTTCTGGGGCGTGTTGCGCACCCCGGCGGATCAGCAGGACTGGGTGCAGATCAACGGTGCGATCAAAACGTGTCAGGCGTTGCTGGCCGTCGTCGACGACACGTTGGCCAAACAGCCTTACTTGTCCGGAGAGGCGTTGGGGATGGGCGACATTCCCTTGGGCAGCTTTATATATGCCTGGTTCGAGATGCCGATTGAACGCCCCGCGATGCACCATCTTCAAGCCTGGTATGAGCGCTTGAAAGCGCGGCCGGCCTATCGAAAAGCAGTGATGACCGCGTTGAGTTAATACTGACTATCAACACATGTCGCTGTACTTGCGCGGCGTTGCCAAGCACCATTGTCCGGTTGGCCGCAGTTGTTATTGATTGCGCTCGACCTTATTTATTCTTCCTTCCCCCTTCTTGGTGCGTATTTCAGATATGAGTTCCGCTCTGTCCATCCGGCAGCTAACCAAAACCTACGGCAACGGTTTCCAGGCCCTGAGTGGTATCGATCTGGATGTCGCTGAAGGTGATTTCTTCGCATTGCTCGGCCCCAATGGCGCCGGAAAATCCACCACCATCGGCATCATCTCGACCCTGGTCAACAAAACCAGCGGTACAGTGAATATCTTTGGTCATGACCTGGATCGCGAGCCCGCAGCGCTCAAGCGGTGCATCGGTGTGGTGCCGCAGGAATTCAATTTCAACCAGTTCGAAAAGACGTTCGACATTGTGGTAACCCAAGCCGGGTACTACGGTATCCCACCCAAAATCGCCAAAGAGCGGGCCGAGCAATACCTGACTCAACTGGGCTTGTGGGACAAACGCGACGTGCCATCGCGTGCGTTGTCCGGCGGCATGAAGCGCCGTCTGATGATCGCTCGGGCGTTGATCCACGAACCGCGTCTGTTGATTCTTGATGAGCCGACGGCGGGCGTGGACATTGAGCTGCGTCGCTCAATGTGGACCTTCCTCACCGAGCTGAACGAGAAAGGCATCACCATCATCCTCACCACGCACTACCTGGAAGAGGCTGAGCACCTGTGCCGTAATATCGGGATCATCGATCACGGCGTCATCGTCCAGAACATGGGCATGAAGCAACTGCTGAATACGCTGCACGTCGAGACGTTTTTGCTTGATCTGAGGGATGCGTATCAGGTGGCGCCGACCTTGATTGGTTACCCGGCGAAGTTGGTCGACAGCCATACCCTGGAAGTGCAAGTGGACAAGACCGTTGGCATCACCGCGCTGTTCGGTCAGTTGGCCGCGCAGAAAGTCGAAGTGCTGAGCCTGCGTAATAAAACCAATCGCCTTGAGGAGCTGTTCGTTTCTCTGGTGGAAAAAAACCTGGCGAAGGTGGCGGTATGAGTTCCAATCCTGGCTCCGAGCTGCGTCCCAACCTGATTGCCCTGCAAACCATCGTCTATCGCGAGATCCGTCGTTTCACCCGTATCTGGCCGCAAACGTTGCTGCCGCCAGCGATCACCATGGTGTTGTACTTCGTAATCTTCGGCAACCTGATCGGCCGGCAGATTGGCGACATGGGTGGCTTCACCTACATGCAGTACATCGTGCCGGGCCTGATCATGATGTCGGTGATCACCAACTCCTATGGCAACGTTGTGTCGAGCTTCTTCGGCGCCAAGTTTCAGCGTTCGATCGAAGAGTTGATGGTCTCGCCGGTCTCGCCGCACACCATTCTGATCGGCTACACCCTTGGGGGCGTACTGCGCGGTTTGATGGTGGGCCTGATCGTGACCCTGTTGTCGATGTTCTTTACTGACCTGCAGGTCCATCACTTGGGGATCACGATAGTGGTGGTCGTGCTGACGGCAACGATTTTCTCGCTGCTGGGCTTCATCAACGCCGTCTTTGCGCGCAACTTCGACGATATCTCGATTATTCCGACCTTCGTCCTGACGCCGTTGACCTACCTGGGCGGGGTGTTTTACTCGATCAACCTGCTGCCGCCGTTCTGGCAGACCGTGTCCATGGCCAACCCGGTGCTGCACATGGTCAACGCCTTCCGTTACGGCATCCTGGGTGTGTCGGACATCCGCATCAGCATCGCCCTGACGTTCATGGTCGTGGCGACCGTTATTTTGTACCTGGGCTGTGCGCGTCTGCTGATCAGCGGGCGCGGGATGCGTCAGTAGGCTTCCTCTGTACAGGCGGTGTACTCAATCCGTGGAAGCGAATTTATTTGCCCCCACGGATTGCGTCAGCCTGACAGCTTCACTTCCTCTTCTCCCTCCGCAAACGCCACTGCCTGCTGACCCACCAGCGCCAATACAGCTGGGTCAGGCCGTATGCCAGTGTGCCAAATACGATGCCTGTCACTACAGAGCCCAGCAAGAAGGGCTGCCACAAGGTTGATAACTGCCCGCTGATCCACTCCCAGGACAGTTCAGGCGGCAGGTGGCGTGGTGGCAATTGCATCAGCCAGGCACCGATCCGGTACGTGCAATAAAACACCGGAGGCATCGTGACTGGATTGGTCAGCCAGACCAGGCTGACGCCAATCGGCATATTGCCGCGCACCGCGATGGCCAGCATGGCCGCCAACAACATCTGCAAGGGAATGGGCATAAATGCTGCGAACAGCCCGATGCCCATCGCACGCGAGACGGAGTGGCGATTGAGGTGCCAGAGGTTCGGATCATGCAGAAGACGACCGAGAAAACGTAAGGATTTGTGTTCCCTGATGCGGGTCGGGTCAGGCATGTAGCGTTTGAATAGACGACGCGGCATAGGGGGTCTCGTCCCGGGTGTGTGGGTCAGTATGCCTAGATTCTGCCTACATCAAATTCAGACTTTGTGACAATTAATAAAAGCGGGGTCTGGCAGGGTGCGCTAATCCAAGGGGTGGACTTCTCAAGGACAGACTTATGCGCACAGGGATGGTGGCGCTCGCGCTGGGTCTTTTGGCTATTCGTTTCATGCCGGCATTGCCACCGTTTTGGCTGTTGCTGTTGACGCCCGTCTTGGCGCTGATGCTGTTGCCGTTTCGAAGTTATCCGCTGGCGTTTTTTCTGTTCGGCTTCAGTTGGGCGTGTGTGTCGGCGCAATGGGCGCTGGATGATCGCCTGCTGCCTCGACTCGACGGCCAGACGCTATGGGTGCAAGGCAAGGTGGTCGGCTTGCCGCAGTCGAGTGACGGCGTGGTGCGTTTTCAACTCGACGGTGCGCAATCACGTCGTGCCCGGTTGCCTGAGCACATGCGTCTGGCGTGGTACGGCGGCTCTGGTGTGCGCAGCGGCGAGCACTGGCGGCTGGCGGTCAAGCTCAAGCGTCCGGCGGGCCTGATTAATCCTGATTCATTCGACTACGAAGCCTGGTTGTTGGCGCAGCGCATTGGCGCGACCGGTACCGTGGCGGATGGGCAATTGCTCGCGCCTGCGCGTTCAGCTTGGCGCGATGCGGTGCGTCAGCGGTTGCTGGCAGTCGATGCACAAGGACGTCAAGGCGGGCTGGCGGCGCTGGTGCTGGGCGACGATTCAGGGCTGACGCCGGCTGATTGGCAAGTGCTGCAGGACACCGGCACTGTGCATCTGCTGGTGATCTCGGGCCAGCATATCGGGTTACTGGCCGGGTTGATTTACGCGCTGGTCGCCGGGCTGGCGCGTTGGGGGCTGTGGCCGCGCCGTTTGCCGTGGTTGCCCTGTGCGTGTGGCCTGGCGTTTGCCGCAGCGCTCGGTTACGGCTTGCTGGCTGGTTTTGAAGTGCCGGTGCGCCGAGCCTGCACGATGATCGGTATGGTCCTGCTCTGGCGTCTGCGCTTCCGTCACCTGGGTGTGTGGTGGCCCTTGTTGTTGTCACTCAACGCGGTACTGGTCGTCGAACCGCTGGTCAGTTTGCAACCCGGTTTTTGGTTGTCCTTTGCCGCCGTCGCGATCCTGATTCTGGTATTCAGTGGTCGGCTGGGCGCCTGGAGCTGGCTGCAAAGCTGGACCCGTGCGCAATGGTTGATCGCCATCGGGTTGCTCCCGGTAGTGCTCGCGTTGAACCTGCCGGTCAGTCTCAGCGGGCCATTGGCCAATTTGCTCGCGGTGCCATGGATCAGCGTCGTCGTGTTGCCGCTGGCGCTGCTCGGCACTGTGTTATTGCCGGTGCCCGGTATTGGCGAGGGTTTGCTGTGGCTGGCTGGAGGTCTGCTGGGGTGGCTGTTTCAGGGGTTGGCGTGGGTCGCTGGGTGGGTCCCGGCCTGGATCGGCAGTGCGGTGCCGTGGTGGGCGTGGTGGCTGAGCATGCTTGGCGGCGTCTTGTTGCTGCTGCCCAAGGGCGTGCCATTGCGTCTGTTGGGCTGGCCGCTGTTGCTGCTGTGCGTGTTCCCGCCAGTGAAGAGCGTGCCCTATGGTCAGGTCGAGGTGATGCAGCTGGATGTGGGACAGGGCCTGGCGATTGTGTTGCGGACGCGCCAGCACACGCTGTTGTATGACGCAGGCCCGCGCTTCGGTGATTTCGATATTGGCCAGCGCGTGGTGCTGCCGTCGATACGCAAGACCGGCGTACGCCAGCTCGATTTGATGTTGATCAGTCATGCGCATGCCGACCATGCGGGTGGGGCGCAGGCCGTCTATAAAAGCTTGCCTGTTGCCCGCGTACTGGCTGGCGAGGTAGCCAAGTTGCCGCCACTCTTGCAGGCTCAGTCCTGTCAGAACGGTGAGCAATGGCAGTGGGATGGTGTGCATTTCTCGACCTGGCGCTGGGAACACGCGACAGAGAGTAACGAGGCTTCCTGCGTACTGCGGGTCGAGGCCAATGGTGAGCGTTTGTTGTTGACTGGCGATATTGAAGCCGGAGCCGAACGTGCCGTGCTCGACAGCGGGTTCGATGTTCGCGCGCATTGGTTGCAGGCGCCGCATCATGGGAGCCGCAGTTCCTCATCCACGGCGTTTCTCAAGGCGGTGGCGCCTGAAAGAGTATTGATCTCCCGTGGGCGCAACAATGCGTTCGGGCACCCGCACCCACAGGTAATGGCGCGCTATGCAGCCTTGGCCGTGCAGCCTTATGACAGCGCCGAACTGGGCGCGATTCGTCTGCAACTGGGGGTATTCGGTGAGGCGCAAGGAGAGCGTGCCCGACGGCGCTTCTGGCGCGATTGATCAGGGCGGTTATTCATCGCGGGGTTCGGCGTGCGGGCGGCCCTATGGTAGAGTGACGCCACTTTTTTCAAGGGGTCGTCACTGTGTGGGAACTGGTCAAATCAGGCGGTTGGATGATGCTGCCAATCATTCTGAGTTCCATCGCTGCTGTCGCGATCATTATCGAGCGGCTCTGGACGTTGCGTGCCAGCCGCATCACCCCGCCGCATTTGCTCGGTCAGGTGTGGCGCTGGATCAAAGACAAGCAACTTAACAGCGACAAGCTCAAAGAGCTGCGCGCCGACTCACCGCTGGGCGAGATTCTCGCGGCGGGTCTGGCGAACTCCAAACATGGTCGCGAGATCATGAAAGAGTGCATCGAAGAGGCTGCGGCGCGGGTCATTCATGAACTCGAGCGTTACCTGAGTGCGTTGGGCACCATTGCTGCCATGGCGCCGTTGCTCGGTTTGCTGGGGACGGTGCTGGGCATGATCGATATCTTTGGTTCGTTCGTGAACTCAGGCATGACTACCAATGCGGCGATACTGGCTGGCGGTATATCCAAAGCGCTGATCTGTACCGCTTCCGGCCTGATGGTCGGTATTCCTGCCATCTTCTTCCACCGGTTCCTGCAAAGTCGGGTCGATGAACTGGTGGTGGGCATGGAGCAGGAAGCGATCAAGCTGGTCGAAGTGGTGCAGGGCGACCGTGACGTCGATCTGACCGAGGGTAAAGCGTGAAATTCCGCCGCCGTAAACCGCGGGAGATCATCGACATCAACCTCGTGTCGTTGATCGACGTGGTGTTTATCCTGCTGCTGTTCTTCGTTGTCACCACCACGTTTACCCGTGAGACCCAGTTGCGTGTCGAATTGCCGCAAGCGGTCACCGGCACTCCGGAAGCCGATTCAGAACTTAAACACCTGGACATCGCAATCAGTGCCGATGGCGTCTATTCGCTGAATAACCGGTTGCTGCCCAAGAATGATCTGCCAACGCTGATCGACGCGCTGCAGAAGGAGTCGGCTGGTGATACGACACTGCCGCTCTCGATCAGCGCCGACGGAAAAACCCCTCACCAAGCCGTTATCACAGCGATGGATGCAGCGGGCAAGCTGGGTTTCAGCCACCTGCGCATGACCACCGTCGAGGCGCCAACGGCTAACTGATGGCGCTGACCGACCGTTTACTCAATGCCTGGTACACCGGCCATCCTGCGCTTGGCCTGCTACGCCCGCTGGAATGGGTGTACCGGCGAGTGGTGCAGAAAAAACGGGCGCGCTTCCTGGCCGGTGAAGGCGACATCTATAAGGCGTCGGTCCCGGTGCTGGTGGTGGGTAACGTCACGGTGGGCGGTACAGGTAAGACGCCGATGATCCTGTGGTTGATCGAGCACTGTCGCAACCAGGGTCTGCGGGTCGGGGTGGTCAGCCGGGGGTACGGCGCTACACCGCCGAGTTTCCCGTGGCGGGTCCGTGTCGGGCAAAGTGCCAGCGAAACCGGTGACGAACCGTTGTTGATCGTGCAGCGCAGCGGCGTAGCCCTGATGATCGACCCGGACCGCAGTCGCGCCGTGCGTGCCTTGCTCGATGCCGAGCCGCTGGACCTGATCCTGAGCGACGATGGCCTGCAACATTATCGCCTGGCCCGGGATCTGGAACTGGTATTGATCGATGCCGTTCGCGGCCTGGGTAATCGCCGCTGCCTGCCCGCAGGCCCCTTGCGCGAACCGATGGAGCGCCTGAATAGCGTCGATGCGGTGCTTTATAACGGCGCCGTCAGCGACCGCGAGGACGGCTTCGCATTTGTTCTCAAACCCACCGCCCTGGTCAACCTGCGCAGCGGCGAGCGTCTGCCGCTGGATCACTTTCCGGCCGGACAAGCGCTGCATGCGGTGGCCGGAATTGGCAATCCACAACGTTTCTTCAACACCCTCGAAGGGCTACACTGGCAGCCTGTTCCCCACGCGTTCGCCGATCACGCAGTCTACAGTGCGCAGGCGTTGACGTTCACACCGTCGTTGCCGCTGATCATGACCGAGAAGGATGCCGTGAAGTGCCGGACCTTCGCCGCTGACGATTGGTGGTATCTGGCTGTGGATGCGCAGCCTTCAGCCGCCTTCGTCAGTTGGTTCGATTCGCAGTTGTTACGCCTGTTGCCCATTTCGCCACTTTCTCCGTAAATAACAGCAACATCACAGGATTTTTTATGGACACCAAATTGCTCGACATCCTCGCTTGCCCGATCTGCAAAGGGCCGCTCAAGCTCAGCGCCGACAAAACCGAGCTGATCAGCAAAGGCGCTGGCCTGGCCTATCCGATTCGTGATGGCATTCCGGTGATGCTGGAAAGCGAAGCGCGCACCCTGTCCACCGAAGAGCGTCTGGATAAATGACTGCAGCGTTCACGGTTGTTATTCCGGCGCGTTTCGGCTCCAGCCGTTTCCCCGGCAAGCCCCTGAAAATGATCGCTGGCAAGCCGATGATCCAGCACGTCTGGGAACAGGCGCGTAAAAGCAGCGCTGAGCGCGTGGTAGTGGCCACTGATGATGCGCGCATCGTCGAGGCTTGCCGTGCTTTTGGCGCCGAAGTGCTGCTGACCCGTGACGACCACAACTCCGGTACCGACCGCCTGGCCGAAGTCGCCGCTCAACTGGGCCTGGCGCACGACGCCATCGTGGTCAACGTGCAGGGTGATGAGCCGATGATCCCGCCTGCGGTGATCGATCAAGTGGCGGACAACCTGGCGGCACACCCGGAAGCGCGGATGTCGACCCTGGCCGAACCGATCGACGATGTGGCCAGCCTGTTTAATCCGAACGTGGTCAAAGTCGTGGCTGATCTCAATGGCCTGGCCCTGACGTTCAGTCGCGCACCATTGCCGTGGGCGCGTGACGCCCTGGCCAAGGATCGCGATCAGTTGCCGGCCGGCGTCCCGTATCGCCGACATATCGGGATCTACGCCTACCGTGCGGGTTTCCTTCACGACTTCGTCAGTTGGGGCCCGTGCTGGCTGGAAGATACAGAGAGCCTGGAGCAACTGCGTGCCCTGTGGCATGGCGTGCGTATTCACGTCGCCGATGCAGTGGAAGCGCCGCCAGCCGGTGTCGACACCGCTGAAGACCTTGAGCGCGTGCGCCGCTTGCTGGAGGTTTGATGGCCTTGCAGGTGCAGTCCGCGGTTTCCCTCAAGCCGTTCAACACCTTTGGCGTGGACGTGAGCGCCAAAGCGTTCGCCGAAGCCCACAACGACGATGAGGTGCGCCAGGCATTGGCGTTTTCGGCTGAACACGGGCTGCC
Source organism: Pseudomonas sp. GG8 (assembly GCF_052976945.1). Classification (NCBI taxonomy): domain Bacteria; kingdom Pseudomonadati; phylum Pseudomonadota; class Gammaproteobacteria; order Pseudomonadales; family Pseudomonadaceae; genus Pseudomonas; species Pseudomonas sp. GG8. The sequence continues at coordinate 3,928,615 of NZ_JBRIIP010000001.1, read as the reverse complement.
ATTGCTGGTCATTGGCGGCGGCAGCAATCTGTTGCTGACGGCCGATATTCAGGCACTGGTGCTGCGCATGACCAGTCGCGGCGTTCGTCTACTTGCCGACGATGGCGAGCAGGTCATCGTGGAAGCCGAGGCGGGTGAGGCTTGGCATCCCTTTGTGCTGTGGAGCCTTGAGCAGGGCCTGTCCGGCCTGGAAAACCTCAGCCTGATTCCTGGCACCGTGGGCGCTGCGCCGATGCAGAACATTGGTGCCTATGGTGTCGAAATCAAGGATGTATTCCACAGCCTGACTGCGCTGGACCGCCAGACAGGTGAGCTGCGTGAGTTTTCCCTTGGCGACTGCGCTTTCGCTTACCGCGACAGCGTGTTCAAGCGCGACACGGGGCACTGGGTGATTCTGCGCGTGCGCTTTTTACTGAGTCGCGCGGCGCACCTGCATCTGGAATACGGGCCTGTACGTCAGCGTCTGGATGAACAGGGCATCGTTCAGCCGACGCCCAAGGATGTCAGTCTGGCGATCTGTGCGATCCGCAGCGAAAAACTGCCGGACCCGGCCGTCTTGGGTAATGCGGGCAGTTTTTTCAAAAATCCATTGGTACCCGCTTCATTGGCAGCTGAACTGAAGCGCCAATATCCGGGTCTGACTGCTTATCCACAGGCTGATGGTCAAGTGAAGCTGGCTGCGGGCTGGCTGATCGAGCACGCGGGGTGGAAAGGGTATCGCGACGCGGGCAACGGGGCGGGGGTACATCGCCTGCAGTCACTGGTGTTGGTCAATTATGGCAACGCCACCGGGTTGCAGCTGCTGAACCTGGCGCAACGTATTCAAAATGACATTGCCCAGCGCTATAACGTGCAATTGGAAATGGAGCCGAACCTTTACTAAGGTTCGGTTGTTTTTAGGGCTATTCTCTACCCTCGCTTTGCTCCTGTTTCATTAGAACCATCAGAATCCCTGAGGCGGACTCGTTCGCTTAAACGCTTTTTAGTTAGCTTGCTATCGATGTAAGGCGAGCGACTTGTTGATGCATCCGAACCGAGGGGCTGTGCGACACGGTCCTGTATTAGCCTGAGCCGATCTGCCTCAGCCAAAGAGCTGAATCCAGAGAAAGATCGCTCGTCTCGAACCCCTGATAAATAGGCGGCGTGCTCCATGATTACCCTGAATCTCAATGGCAAAGATCACCAATTGGATGCGACTGACGATATGCCACTGCTGTGGGCTATCCGGGACATCGCGGGTTACACCGGGACCAAATTCGGCTGTGGCATGGGCGTGTGCGGTGCCTGCACCATCCACATCAATGGTGAGCCGGCGCGCTCATGTGTCACCCCGATTGGCAGCGTGGTCGGTCAACCGGTCACCACCATCGATAACCTGCACAGCGATCCGGTCGGTCAAGTGGTACAGCAAGCCTGGCTCGATAATGGCGTGGCCCAATGCGGCTTCTGTCAGGGTGGGCAAATCATGTCCGCGACCGCCTTGCTCAAGAGCAATCCGGCACCTAGCGATGCCCAGATTGAAGACTATATGGCTGGCAACATCTGCCGTTGCGGTACCTATAACCGGATCAAAACCGCGATCCATCAGGCCGCGACTCACCTGAAGGAGGCCAAGGCATGAGCCAGTCCCTGAACGATTTCGCCCTGAATAATTTGAGCCGTCGCGGCTTCCTTAAAGGTGTCGGCGCAACCAGCGCACTGGTACTGGCTGCCAGTTGGGGTTGGCAGGATGCTTTCGCCGATGAGAAGAAGTTCGGCGCCGACGGCATGCCGCACGGCTGGATCGATGACCCGAAGGTCTACGTCAGCATCGACGCCGACGGCACTGTGACGGTGACGTGCAACCGTTCCGAAATGGGTCAGGGTATTCGCAGCAGCCTGAGCATGGTGGTCGCGGACGAACTGGAAGCCGATTGGACGCGGGTCAAGGTCAAGCAGGCACCCGGCGACGAGGTACGCTTCGGCAACCAGGACACCGACGGTTCGCGCAGCATGCGCCACTGGTATGAGCCTATGCGCCGCTGCGGTGCTGCCGCGCGGACCATGCTCGAACAAGCCGCTGCCGATCAATGGAAAGTGCCATTGGCCGAATGCCACGCGCAGCTGCATAAAGTTATCCACAGGCCGACAGGCCGTGAGTTGGGCTATGGCGAGTTGGCCACGGCGGCCGGTGCATTGGCCGTGCCTGCCCGTGACAGCTTGCGCCTCAAGCAGCCTTCCGAGTTCCGTTATATCGGTAAGGAAGCAACGCGCGCCCTCGATGGTGATGACATCGTCAATGGCCGGGCGATTTATGGCGCTGATGTGCATTTCGACGGCATGCTCTACGCCACCATTGCGCGGCCACGGGTGTATGGCGGCAAGGTTAAATCCGTTGACTCCAGCGCTGCCCTGAAAGTGCCCGGTGTGATCAAAGTCATGGAAATCGAGAGCAGCCCGCTGCCTTCCGAGTTCCAGCCGCTGGGCGGTGTGGCGGTGATCGCCAGCAACACCTGGGCTGCGATCAAAGGCCGTGATGCGCTGAAAATCGAGTGGGATGATGGCGTCAACGCCAGTTACGACTCGGTCGCTTACCGCAAGGAAATTGAAGCTGCCGCGCAGAAATCAGGCAAAGTGGTCCGCAGCACGGGTGATATCGACGCCGCCCTGAGCAAGGCTCATAGCACGCTCGACGCTTCGTATTACTTGCCGCATCTGGCGCAATCGCCGATGGAGCCGATGGTTGCCATTGCCCGTTTCCAGGATGGCGTATGCGAAGCCTGGGCACCGAGCCAGGCGCCGCAAGTGACCCGCACGCGGATCGCGGACCGTCTGGGCATCCACTTCGACAAGGTCACGGTCAATGTCACCCTGCTGGGCGGCGGTTTCGGGCGCAAGTCGAAACCGGACTTCGTGATCGAAGCGGCGATCCTTGCCAAAGCCATGCCCGGTAAAGCGGTGCGGGTCCAATGGACGCGGGAAGACGATGTTCATAACTCTTACTTCCACACGGTGTCGGCGGAATACCTCAAGGCCAGCCTCGATAAGGACGGCATGCCGTCTGGCTGGTTGCACCGCACCGTAGCGCCGAGCATCACCGCGCTGTTTGCGCCGGGGGTCAAGAACGAAGGTGCGTTCGAACTGGGCATGGGCTTCACCAACATGCCGTACGCAATCCCCAATGTCCGCCTGGAAAACCCCGAGGCCGTGGCGCATACCCGTGTGGGCTGGTACCGCTCGGTATCGAACATCCCCCACGGGTTTGCGGTGCAGAGCTTTATCGATGAACTGGCAGCCAAAGCGAAGCAAGACCCCTTGAAGTACCAGCTCAAACTCCTGGGCCCGGATCGGCAGATCGATCCACGTACCCTCAGTGAAGAGTGGAATTACGGTGAATCGCCAGAGCGTTACCCGATTGATACCGCGCGCTTGCGTGCAGTGATCGAGCGGGCCGCCAAGGAAGCCGATTGGGGGCGTAAATTGCCCAAGGGCCGTGGCCTTGGCCTGGCCGCGCATTACAGCTTCGTCACCTATGTGGCGGCAGTGATCGAGGTCGAGGTCAAGGATGACGGGACCTTGATCGTGCACAAAGCCGACATCGCCGTGGATTGCGGGCCGCAGATCAACCCGGAGCGGATTCGCTCGCAGTTCGAAGGTGCTTGCGTGATGGGCCTGGGCAACGCAGTGCTGGGGGAAATCAGCTTTAAGGACGGCAAGGTTCAGCAGGACAACTTCCACATGTACGAAGTTGCGCGCATGTCGCTGGCGCCCAAGCACGTCGCCGTGCATCTGGTGACGCCTGCCGGTGAGGTGCCGTTGGGCGGTGTTGGCGAGCCAGGTGTACCGCCGATTGCGCCGGCCTTGTGCAACGCGATCTTCGCCGCCACAGGCCAACGGATCCGCAGCCTGCCGATTCGCTATCAGCTCAACGGCTGGCAGGCGAAACAGGCCAAAGTCTGATGGACAGCGTTGACCTGAATGTCCTGCGCAGCGTGCTCGAATGGCGCCGCGCGGGGCATCGCGTGCTGTTGTACAGCGTGGTGCAGACCTGGGGCAGCGCGCCTCGGCCACCCGGCGCGATGCTGGCCTTGCGCGAAGACGGCATAGTCATCGGCTCCGTATCGGGTGGCTGCATCGAGGACGACCTGATCGCGCGCTTGCAGGAGGGGCGTGTACACGCCAGTAATGGCGTGCACCTGGTGACCTATGGCGTGACCCGCGAAGAGGCCGCCCGATTTGGTCTGCCGTGCGGCGGCACGCTGCGTTTGGCCGAAGAGTGGGTCGGCGATGTGCAGTGGGTTGCCGACGTATTGCAGCGCTGCGGGGATCACCAGATCGTCGCTCGCGAGCTGAATCTGCAGTCTGGCGCTGTCAGCCTGCACCCGGCCAGTCGTGAAGAGGGGGTGACGTTCGATGGGCAGACCCTGCGCACAATCTATGGGCCGCGCTGGCGTTTGATGTTGATTGGCGCGGGGCAATTGTCGCGGTATGTCGCCGAGATCGCCCGTCTGCTGGATTTCGACGTGCTGATCTGTGATCCGCGCAAAGAATTTGCCTACGGTTGGGAGGATCAGCAAGCGCGCTTCGTGCCCGGAATGCCGGATGATGCCGTGTTGACCATCGAGCCCGACGAGCGCACCGCCATCGTTGCCCTGACCCATGACCCGCGCCTGGATGATATGGCCCTGCTCACGGCATTGAGTTCCAACGCGTTCTACGTGGGCGCGCTTGGGTCGAGGGCCACCAGCCAGAAGCGTCGGGAAAATCTTGCTCAACTGGGCATGGATGCTGAGATTATCGGACGTTTGCATGGGCCTGTCGGTCTGCACATTGGCAGCCATACCCCCGCAGAAATCGCGCTGTCATTGATGGCAGAGATCGTGGCCCTTAAAAACGGCATTCCCTTGAAGCAGAAAAAACCCCTCAGCGCAGAGACGGCGCATTGAGCACAACCCTGTGTGCTGTGGTGCTTGCCGCAGGGCAGGGCAGTCGCTATCGGGCCGTTGCCGGTGCGGATCAAGATAAGTTACTGGCTCCGTGTGTCGGGCGCGACGGAATTGTGCGCCCGGTGCTTGAGCAGGTGTTGCTGAACTTGCAAGCGGCTGTGGATAAAGGGGCTGTGGATAACTGTGTGCTACTGACCCGTCCCGAGCGTCTTGAGGTCATTGAGCTGGGACTGCGTTATGGCTGCCAGGTGGAGTTGCTGGCGTCAGGCGGTATGGGCGACAGCATCGCGGCGGCGGTTACCGCTCAGCCCGATCATCGTGGTTGGCTGGTTGTGTTGGGGGATATGCCATTTATCTTGCCCGACACCCTGGTTCGGGTGATTGGCTCGCTGGAAGAAGGGTCCGTCAGTGTGCCGGTCAGCGCTGGAGAATACGGTCATCCCGTAGCATTCGGCCGTCAGTTTTGCCTGCCGTTGATGGCATTGGCGGGCGAGCGGGGCGCAAGACGCTTGTTTCAGGCTGGGCGGGTGCGGGAAGTGCCGGTCGACGACCCCGGCGTGCTGTGGGACGTCGATACACCTGCATCGTTGGTGTTCACGCCTTGATTGACTGATGTGCCTGGATTACCACCTTCGCGTCCGCTGGGTAAACCCGTTTCGCAGGCATGAAAAAGCCCCCATCTGCTCGCGCAGGTGGGGGCTTTTTCATCAGCCGGGATTAAGCGAGCGGTTTAGGCTCTTTGCTTTCTTCCAGTACTTCAGGGTGCTGCTTCACAACGTCTTCAATCGAACGCAGGTTCTCATCGATGACCGGCACTTGTTCGGTGCTTTCAACGTGCTGGGTCGATTCGATTTCAGCAACGACTGGAGCCGGTTCTACAGCGACAACCTGTGGAGCGTTGGCAGCTGCTTCTTCAGCTTCTTTCAGCAGACGCTCGGCTTCACGCTTGCGACGACGCACTTCGCGAGGATCGTTCGGCGCACGGCCAGTGCTGCTGACTGGAAGAGCCGGGGCTTCTTCAGCGATGGCTTCAACCACTGCTTCAGGTGCTGGTTCGGCTTTGACTTCCGGAGCAGGCGTCACGGGTTCGGCGATGACAGGTTCAGCGACGGCCGGCGCAGCAGGTGCTTCGGTCGGCAGTGCTGACGATTCAGTTGCCTGAACCTCTTCCTGAACAGGCGCTACGGGTGCTTTGTGGTACGACGCTGCGTGCTCGACGACCGGTGCGCTGAACAGTTCAGCCTGAGCGGCTGCTGGTTGTTCAACCGGTGCTGGGGGCTCTTCGCGTGGTACTACAGCCTGGACTTCAACGTCCGGAGCGGCTTCTGCTGCGCTCGGTGCAACGTCTGCGGCCTGCGCTTCAACCACTGGGGTCTCGACGGCTGGCGCATCGCTTGCTTCTACTGCGGCAGTGGCGCGTTCAGCCTGACGGTGTGCATCGGCTTCGGCCGGTGCGCTGATCACGCTGCTGGCAACGGCGGCAGTGACTGCCAGACCGGCAGCCAGATCGGAGGTGGTTTCTTCGGTGGTGCTTTCTTCAGCGCCTTCCGAACCTTCGATCACATTGCCGTTGGCATCACGTTGACGCTCGCGACGGTTGCTGCGACGACGCTGACCACGTGAACGACGACGAGGGCGATCACCTTCGGTGTCATCCTGATTGTCATCCTGCAACAGCTCTTCGTTAGGCAGCACTTCTTCTTCGCTGACAGCTACGGCCTGTTCGGCACGTGGCTGACGCTCTTCACGCGGTGCACGCGGTTGGCGTTCTTCACGCGGTGCGCGCTCAGGACGCTCTTCGCTACGGACTTCAACTGGAGCAACAGCATCCAGAGGCTCGCGCAGTTCGCGGACCGGACGCTCTTCGCGTGGCTTGCGATCTTCACGTGGCGCACGTGGAGCGCGTTCTTCACGAGGCGGGCGAGGTGCGCGCTCTTCGCGAGGGGCTGTAGTCTCTTCGCGCACTTCACGCACTTCACGTGGCGCACGTTCTTCACGAGGGGCACGCTCTTCGCGCGGTGCGCGTTCTTCACGGGCCTCGCGAGGGGCGCGTTCTTCGCGTGGTTTGCGTTCTTCATCGCGGCGGCCAGTGCGGCTGCGGCTCTGCTGACGACCGTTACGGCGCTCTTCGGTGCGAGCAGGACGTTCAGCAGCGGCTGGTTTTTCGACCACGACCGGTGCTGCAGGCTCTTCCTTGGTGGCGAACAGGCTGACCAGCGACTTCACCAGACCTTTGAACAGGCTTGGTTCGTGAGCAACGGGAGCAGGTGTCGGTGCAACGGCAACGGCTTCAACCGGCATCGGCGCGTTGGCGCGCGGCGGAGCGGTTTTGACTGCAGCTTCCTGGCGAACCAGGGTGCGGGTCGCGGCCGGGGCTGGCGGCACTTCTTCCACTTCAGCGGCAGCCGCAGCGATTTCGTAGCTGGACTGGTTGGTGTGGGCTTCCGGGCTGTCATCACGCAGACGCTGCACTTCGAAGTGCGGCGTTTCGAGGTGATCGTTCGGCAGGATGACGATGCGAGCACGAGTACGCAGTTCGATCTTGGTGATCGAGTTGCGTTTTTCGTTGAGCAGGAACGCCGCCACCGGGATTGGCACCTGAGCGCGAACTTCTGCAGTGCGATCTTTCAGGGCTTCTTCTTCGATCAGGCGCAGGATTGCCAGCGACAGCGATTCAACATCACGAATGATGCCGGTGCCGTTGCAACGAGGGCAAACGATGCCGCTGCTTTCGCCCAGCGATGGACGCAGGCGCTGACGGGACATTTCCAGCAAGCCGAAACGCGAGATGCGACCCACCTGGACGCGGGCACGGTCTTGTTCCAGGCTTTCGCGGACTTTCTCTTCCACGGCGCGCTGGTTCTTGGCTGGCGTCATGTCGATGAAGTCGATGACGATCAGGCCGCCGATATCACGCAGACGCAACTGGCGGGCGATTTCTTCAGCCGCTTCCAGGTTGGTTTGCAGTGCGGTTTCTTCGATGTCGCTGCCTTTAGTGGCGCGCGCCGAGTTGATGTCGATGGACACCAGAGCTTCGGTCGGATCGATGACGATGGAGCCACCGGAAGGCAATTCGACGACCCGCTGGAAAGCGGTCTCGATCTGGCTTTCGATCTGGAAACGGTTGAACAGCGGTACGCTGTCTTCGTAGAGCTTGATCTTGCTGGCGTACTGCGGCATCACCTGGCGGATAAAGGTCAGGGCTTCTTCCTGAGCTTCAACGCTGTCGATCAGCACTTCGCCGATGTCCTGGCGCAGGTAATCGCGGATGGCGCGGATGATGACGTTGCTTTCCTGATAGATCAGGAACGGCGCGGAACGATCAAGCGACGCTTCTTTGATAGCGGTCCAGAGTTGCAGCAGGTAGTCGAGGTCCCACTGCATTTCTTCGCTGCTGCGGCCAAGGCCGGCAGTGCGCACGATCAAGCCCATGTCGGCCGGAGCGATCAGGCCATTCAGCGCTTCACGCAATTCATTGCGTTCTTCGCCTTCGATGCGGCGCGAAATGCCGCCGGCACGCGGGTTGTTCGGCATCAGCACCAGGTAACGACCGGCCAGGCTGATGAAGGTGGTCAGGGCTGCGCCCTTGTTGCCACGTTCTTCTTTTTCGACCTGAACGATAACTTCCTGGCCTTCGGTCAGGACGTCCTTGATGTTGACGCGGCCTTCAGGTGCTTTCTTGAAGTATTCGCGGGAGATTTCTTTGAGTGGCAGGAAGCCATGGCGCTCAGAGCCAAAATCGACAAAGGCAGCCTCGAGGCTTGGTTCGATGCGAGTAATCCGGCCTTTATAGATGTTGGCCTTCTTCTGCTCGCGCGCACCTGATTCGATGTCCAGGTCGTAGAGGCGTTGGCCATCTACCAGTGCAACACGCAACTCTTCGGGTTGGGTTGCGTTAATCAGCATTCTTTTCATGTAGTACCGTCGGTTTCCGGGCTGCCGGAAACGGCGTTCGGCACACACGACTTCTCACGGTCGGTGTCAGGGCGCGTCAGGAGTGGTTGGCCACTCCGTGTCTAACGAGTTTCGACCAGAGGGGTCGGAGTCGCGACGACGTTTCCTGCTTGCTGTGGTGACAAAAGACACCCTGTCAGCAAAAGCTTTGTCAGGAGGAGGAATCAACCATCGGCAGCGGACGATATGAAGCGTCTTGAATAAAGCCTAGTGCTACACGGTCCGATGGTTGTGCGTCTCCACCCCGCACGTATCCCTGATAATTCGGGTGCTGCCGCGCGCAGAATCCGCAACGGGTTGGCATTTACCGCGGTCTTCGATAGGGAAGATCGCGCATCATTGCTAGAGGCTTTATTTCCGAAGCATTCGCCTGAGTGTCTGCAAACGACTGCACTTTGTGAACTGGCCGTGAATATGGGCTCCGAAGGCGAGTGATAACTCTGCGATCTGGCTTGTTTCAGGCCTCATGTCACCTGCGCTCGTTACGTTTCCAGACCTTCCGTTATCCAGCGAAAGCCCCGTCGGACGGCCTTGCGTCCTTGTAATTGCGATGGTCAGGGCCGGTGGTTATACCGTTTGTCCGCTGGCCAGGCCGCTTTTGGCGACGTTCGCGACTATAACAGTAATCATTAAGTGCTTCAAATCCATAAAAATTGTTATGATTTGCCGCATGACGAATATTGCCCCCCCAACCTCCGGCGTCCAGCTGGTTGAGGTTGCGCCGGAACTTGCCGGTCAACGCATCGATAACTTTCTATTCACCTATCTCAAGGGCGTTCCCAAGACCTTGATTTATCGCATTTTGCGCAAAGGCGAAGTGCGGGTGAACAAAGGTCGGATCAAACCTGAGTACAAGCTGAAAGGTGGCGACATCATTCGCGTCCCGCCTTTGCGCCTGCCTGAGCGTGACGAACCCGTGCCTGTGGCTCAGGGGCTGTTACAGCGCCTGGAGGCGGCCATTGTCTACGAAGACAAGGCGCTGATCGTGCTGAACAAGCCTGCCGGCATCGCTGTGCATGGCGGTAGCGGTCTGAATTACGGGGTGATCGAAGCCTTTCGTCAGATGCGTCCGGACGCCAAGGAGCTGGAGCTGGTCCATCGGCTCGATCGGGACACGTCTGGCCTGCTGATGATTGCAAAAAAACGCAGCATGCTCCGTCATCTGCATGAAGCATTGCGCGGTGATGGTGTTGATAAACGTTATATGGCCTTGGTCCGTGGCCACTGGGAGACGACTCAGAAGCGCGTAAACGCACCATTGCTCAAGAGTAACCTGCGGTCCGGCGAGCGCATGGTCGAGGTCAACGATGAGGGCAAGGAGGCGCTGACGATTTTCAAGGTGCTGCGTCGCTTCGGTGATTTTGCCACCATGATCGAGGCTAAACCCGTCACCGGGCGTACGCACCAGATTCGTGTCCACACCTTGCACGCCGGACATTGCATCGCAGGCGACACCAAATACGGCGATGAAGACTTCAGTCGTGAAATTCGTGATCTGGGCGGCAAGCGCCTGTTCTTGCACGCCTACATGCTGACCGTGCCGTTGCCCGACGGTGGTGAGCTGAAGCTGCAAGCGCCAGTCGATGACATGTGGGCCAAAACCGTGGAGCGTTTGAGTGCGCCCTGATTATAAATTGCTGATTTTCGATTGGGACGGCACGCTGGCCGATTCCATTGGTCGTATCGTCGAGGCAATGCGTACTGCGGCGCATCTTAGTGATCTGGCCGCGCGCGATGATTTTTCGATCAAGGGCATCATTGGTCTGGGTTTGCCTGAAGCGATTCGCACGTTGTACCCCGAAATTTCTCCGAGCCTGATGACAGCTTTTCGTGATCACTATGCGCAAAGTTATATCGCGCTGGAGGCCGAGCCTTCGCCGTTGTTCGCGGGTGTCGTGCAGTCGCTCGAGGCGTTTCGTGTTCAGGGGTATCAGCTTGCAGTTGCCACGGGGAAGTCGCGCCGTGGCCTGGACCGGGTGCTGAGCGCGCATGGTTGGGAGGATTACTTCGAGATCACGCGTGCCGCCGATGAGACCGCGAGCAAGCCGGACCCTTTGATGCTGCACGAGATCCTTCGGCACTGCGACGTCGCACCCGAGGAAGCGCTGATGATCGGCGATTCATCGTTTGATTTATTGATGGCGCGTAACGCTGGCATGGATTCGGTGGCGGTGGGTTACGGTGCGCAAACACTGGCATCGCTGCGCGAATTCGAGCCGCGTCTGGCTATCGAGAGTTTTCCAGAGTTGCACGCCTGGTTGGGCGCGCGCTGATTTTTTAGGGTGATTGAACATGTCGGACGAATGGAAAGGCAGCAAGGCTGAAGTCGAGGGCGGTAGTTCCGACGACAAAAGCTGGAAACTGCTGGAAAAGACCTTGTTGGCCGGTGTGCAAGAGCAGCGCCGCTCACGACGCTGGGGCATTTTCTTCAAGCTGCTGACATTCGCTTATCTCATTGGTGCGTTGATGTTGTTTACGCCGCTGATGGGTGTCGAAAAAGGTGTTTCTCGCGGGAAGAACCATACTGCGTTGATTGAAGTGCGGGGGATGATCGCGGACAAGGAAACGGCCAGCGCCGATAACATCGTTGGCAGTCTGCGTACGGCATTCGAGGATTCGAAGACCAAGGGCGTGATCCTGCGTATCAACAGTCCAGGCGGCAGCCCGGTACAGTCCGGCTACATCTATGACGAAATACGTCGGCTGCGCGCCGAGAAGCCGGATATCAAGGTTTATGCGGTCATCACCGATCTCGGCGCTTCGGGTGCTTATTACATTGCCAGTGCCGCCGACCAGATCTATGCCGACAAGGCGAGTCTCGTGGGTTCCATTGGGGTGACGGCGGCCGGCTTCGGTTTCGTCGGGATCATGGACAAGCTGGGCGTTGATCGTCGTACCTACACGTCGGGCGAGCACAAGGCGTTCCTTGATCCGTTCCAGCCACAGAAGGCTGATGAAACTCAATTCTGGCAAGGCGTGCTGGACACCACTCATCGCCAGTTCATCGCCAGCGTCAAGCAGGGTCGCGGTGATCGCCTGAAGGACAAGGACCATCCCGAGTTGTTCTCCGGGTTGGTGTGGACCGGTGAGCAGGCGCAACAGCTAGGCCTGGTTGATGGTCTCGGCAGTGCCAGCTATGTGGCGCGTGAGATCATCGGTGAGAAGGAAATAGTCGATTACACCATCGAAGAGTCATCGTTTGATCGCTTCTCCAAGAAGCTGGGTGTCAGCATGGCTAACCAGATAGCGATGTGGATGGGCTTCCAGGGGCCGTCGTTGCGTTAACGAAATCAGCGGTACGTGCAAAGAAGCCCGGCCATTGGTCGGGCTTCTTCATTTCAACGATTAAGGAATCGCGATCCCTTCCATCAGTAGCATGTCGATCAGGCGAATCAAGGGCAGGCCGATCAGGCTGGTAGCGTCGCTGCCTTCGGTGCTGCGAAACAGGCTTACACCCAACCCTTCGGCCTTGAAGCTTCCTGCGCAATCGTAGGGCTGCTCGGCGCGCAGATAGCGCTCAAGGCTGGCCTGATCCAGATCGCGCATGTGGACGGTGAACGGCACGCAATCGACCTGGCAGTGGCCTGTACGGCTGTTGAGCAGTGCCAGGCCGGTCAGAAACGTCACGCTGGCGCCGCGGGCTGCTGACAGCTGCTCCAGGGCGCGTTCGAACGTGTGGGGTTTGCCTAGAATCTGGCCGTTGAGGGCCGCGACCTGATCCGAGCCTATGATCAGGTGGTCTGGGTGGCTGTCGGCAAGCGCCAGCGCCTTTTCTCGAGCCAGGCGCTGAACCAGTTCGATCGCGGGCTCTTCAGGTCGGCGGCTTTCATCGATATCAGGTGAGCAGCAGGTGAACGGCAGGCGCAGGCGAGCCAGTAATTCACGGCGGTAGGGCGAGCTCGATGCGAGTAGCAGGGGCGGCATGCTGTTCTCCGAAAGGTGAAAGGTCATTCTAGTCAGCACTCAATATTGAGCTTTCAGTCTGCTGAAACGTAGCGAGCGAAGGCAAGGCAAGGCGAGAGCAGGCGAGAATGCGGAGTTTACGGGCTGTAAATGAGCATTTCGAGCCTGCTCTCAACGCAGCATTGCCGAGTGCAGTAGTTTCAACAGATTGAAAGGCCTGAATTTCCTTTGACAGAGGGAGGGCTCGTCCCTAGAATGCTGCGCCTATGTTGAATGACCCGATTCCACCTCACGTTGACCCGCGCAAATTAGCTGATCGTGGCACTACTCTTCAGGGAGAAGTACTGCTGGCTGATTTGGAGAGACTCTGCGACCCGCTTTCCGATAACCTCGGTACGGTGCAGGCTAAATTCATTTTTGAGCGAGACGAGCGCAGATCTGTGGTCATCCACAGTTCCATCGACGCCGAGGTCAAAATGGTTTGCCAGCGTTGTCTTGAGCTGGTCACCCTGCCGATCCATAGCGAATGCAGTTACGCTGTGGTGAAAGAGGGTGCGAATACCCAGTCGTTACCGAAAGGTTATGACGTGCTGGAACTGGGCGAAGATCCATTGGATCTGCTGGCATTGATCGAGGAGGAGCTGTTGCTCGCCTTGCCCATTGTGCCTGCTCATCATCCGGAAGAATGCCAGCAGCCGGCGGACCTTAACGAGTCCGAGCCGAGCGTGGACGAGGTAACGCGGTCCAACCCGTTCAGTGTATTGGCGCAGTTAAAGCGTGACCCAAACGTTTAGGAGTTAATCAATTATGGCTGTTCAGCAGAACAAAAAATCCCGCTCTGCCCGTGACATGCGTCGTTCGCACGACGCTCTTGTGGCAAGCACTCTGTCTGTAGAAAAAACCACAGGTGAAATTCACCTGCGTCACCACGTATCGCCGGAAGGTGTTTATCGTGGTCGCAAAGTGATCGACAAGGGCGCTGACGAGTAATTTCTTGTCCGCTCCGATCATCGCGATTGACGCAATGGGTGGGGACTTCGGTCCCCGCAGCATTGTGCAGGCCAGTATCGCTTGTTTGTTCGCTACGCCCTCGCTGCACCTGACCCTCGTCGGTCAAGCCCCCCTTCTTGAAGAATTGATTGCTCGCCATTCCGGTGTGGATCGCTCACGTCTGCGTGTTGTAAACGCCAGCGAAGTGATCGCCATGGATGAGCGGCCTTCGCAGGCTTTGCGCAGTAAGCCTGATTCGTCGATGCGGGTGGCGTTGGGGTTGTTGGCCGAGGGCCAGGTTCAGGCTTGTGTGAGTGCGGGTAATACCGGGGCGCTGATGGCGCTGTCACGCTTTGTGCTCAAGACTTTGCCAGGCATTGATCGACCCGCGATGATCGCAGCCATCCCGACTCAGCGTGGTTATTGCCAGTTGCTGGACCTGGGAGCAAATGTCGATTGCAGTGCCGAAAACCTCTATCAGTTCGCCGTCATGGGTGCTGTCGCGGCTGAGGCCTTGGGTGTTCCCCGGCCTCGGGTGGCGTTGCTCAATATTGGCACCGAAGACATCAAGGGTAATCAGCAGGTCAAATTGGCGGCTACTCTGCTTCAGGCTGCGCCGGGTTTGAACTACATCGGCTTCGTCGAAGGTGATGGGGTGTACCGTGGCGAGGCTGATGTTGTGGTGTGCGACGGTTTTGTCGGTAATATCCTGCTCAAGTCAAGCGAGGGGCTGGCGACAATGATCGGCGCACGGATCGAATCGCTGTTCCAGCAGAATGTATTTACAAGGGTGGTGGGTGCTTTAGCGTTGCCCATGCTCAAGCGTTTGCGGGCCGACCTGGCGCCTGCACGGCATAATGGCGCGAGTTTTTTGGGTTTGCAGGGCATTGTCGTGAAAAGCCACGGCGCCGCAGGCGTGCAAGGCTTCCAGAGCGCGATTCAACGAGCGCTGATCGAAATACAGGAAAACCTCCCGCAACGCTTGGGTGGGCGTCTTGAGGGGCTGCTTTAGGCTGTCTCCGGGCGCGAGTTGCGCAAATGTGACGCTGGTGACTGGTCAGTCATCCAACTGTCCATTCACGGACAGTTAATTTTGAGTTTCGCGCCTGGCCTGGCCGGGCGTCAATTTTCGACGACAAATCATTAGGGGCTTGATCAATGTCTGCATCCCTCGCATTCGTCTTTCCGGGTCAAGGATCGCAGTCCCTCGGCATGCTCGCCGAGCAGGGCGCTCAGCACAAACTGATCCTCGAGACCTTCAGTGAAGCTTCCGAAGCCTTGGGTTACGACCTCTGGGCGCTGACCCAGCAAGGGCCGGAAGAACAACTCAATCAAACCGATAAAACCCAGCCTGCGATCCTGACAGCCTCTGTGGCGCTGTGGCGCCTGTGGTTGTCTGAAAGCGCTTTGCGCCCTGCGTATGTCGCCGGGCACAGCCTGGGTGAATACAGCGCGCTGGTAGCGGCAGGCAGCCTGACCTTGAGCGATGCGGTCAAGTTGGTGGAGCGTCGGGGTCAGTTGATGCAACAGGCTGTGCCTGCGGGCCAGGGCGGTATGGCTGCCATTCTGGGGCTGGACGATGCCGATGTGCTGGCGGCGTGCGCCGAGGCTGCCCAGGGCGATGTCGTCAGCGCGGTGAATTTCAATTCGCCGGGCCAGGTCGTGATCGCCGGTTCTGCCGCCGCTGTCGAACGTGCCATTGAGGCCTGCAAGGCCCGTGGCGCCAAGCGTGCATTGCCACTGCCTGTGAGTGTGCCGTCACATTGCGAATTGATGCGTCCGGCCGCTGAGCGCTTCGCCGAATCCATCGCGGCGATTGCCTGGCAGACACCGCAGATCAAGCTGGTACAGAATGTCAGCGCGTCATCGGTGGCCGACCTCGATACCCTCAAGCGCGATCTGTTAGAACAATTGTACAAACCTGTGCGTTGGGTCGAATCTATCCAGTTCCTGGCAGCCCATGGCGCGACCCGGTTGGTCGAGTGCGGGCCGGGAAAAGTGTTGGCGGGTTTGAATAAGCGCTGCGCCGAAGGTGTGACAACCTACAACCTCAATACCCCAGACGCCTTCGCCGCCACCCGTGCGGCATTGGCCTGATTAGGAGAAGCTTGCATGAACCTGCAAGGTAAAGTTGCACTGGTCACCGGTGCGAGCCGCGGTATTGGCCAAGCCATTGCTCTTGAGTTGGGACGTAACGGTGCGACCGTGGTCGGGACGGCAACGTCCGAGTCCGGCGCCGAGCGTATCAGTGCGACCTTCAAGGAAAACGGCATTGAAGGCTTCGGGCTGGCGCTCGATGTCTGCAGCGATGCGTCGGTCAGTGCGACACTGGCATTGATTCAGGAACGCGTTGGCGCCCCGTTGATTCTGGTCAACAACGCCGGTATCACCCGTGACAACCTGATGATGCGAATGAAAGATGACGAATGGCATGACGTTGTCGACACCAACCTGAACAGTCTATTTCGGTTGTCCAAGGGTGTTTTGCGTGGCATGACCAAGGCTCGTTGGGGTCGAATTATCAGTATTGGTTCGGTAGTGGGTGCCATGGGCAACGCAGGCCAAGTAAACTATGCGGCTGCGAAAGCTGGTCTGGAAGGTTTCAGCCGGGCCCTGGCCCGTGAAGTCGGTTCGCGTGCGGTCACCGTGAACGCGGTTGCGCCTGGTTTTATCGATACTGATATGACTCGCGAGCTGCCAGAAGCGCAACGTGACGCATTGATTACCCAGATTCCTTTGGGACGTTTGGGGCAGGCGCAAGAGATCGCACACGTGGTCGCTTTTCTTGCATCTGAAGGTGCGGCCTACGTTACCGGGGCTACAATCCCGGTGAATGGCGGCATGTACATGAGTTGAATGTGACGGATCGCTTCAAAAAAATGTCATACGGGCGGTCTAAAATCCGTTATAAAGCTGCAATCTATTAATAGGCGGAAGGCGGGTGTGGTTACAGAGGATGAGCATTGAGCTTGAAATGCGTAAAACCTCTTCGATACACTTACCCACCGGCCAGCTGCCTGAATTTGTCCACTAGGAGTTAAAACAAGGTATGAGCACCATCGAAGAGCGCGTCAAGAAAATCGTTATGGAGCAACTTGGCGTCAAGGCAGAGGAAGTGACAAATGCTGCTTCTTTCGTTGAAGACCTGGGCGCTGACTCCCTTGATACCGTGGAGCTGGTGATGGCTCTGGAAGAGGAATTCGAGACCGAAATTCCTGACGAAGAAGCCGAAAAAATCACTACCGTTCAAGCAGCTATCGACTACGTTACTGCCCACCAGGCGTAATGGTTTGTAGTCGTCGCTTGCTGTCGGGAAAAACCGCACTGCCATCACGGCGTGCGGTTTTTTCTTTAGAAGTGATGTAAAGAGTCGTCAATAGATTAAAGGAGAGTGCTGTGTCGCGTAGACGCGTCGTAGTCACCGGTATGGGTATGTTGTCGCCATTGGGCACGGACGTTCCGAGTTCCTGGCAGGGCATTCTGGCTGGTCGCAGTGGCATTGGTCTGATCGAACACACGGACCTTTCGGCCTTTACCACCCGTTTTGGCGGCTCGGTAAAAGGCTTCAACGTTGAGGAATATCTGGCGCCCAAAGAGGCACGGCGTCTCGACCTTTTCATTCAGTACGGTTTGGCCGCGAGCTTTCAAGCCGTGCGCAACTCCGGGCTTGAAGTGACCGACGCTAACCGTGAGCGCATTGGCGTTGCCATGGGTGCGGGCATCGGTGGCTTGACCAATATCGAGAACAACAGTCGTTCTTTGCATGAGCAAGGGCCGGGGCGGATTTCTCCGTTTTTTGTACCGGGCTCGATTATCAACATGATCTCTGGCTTCCTGTCGATCCATCTGGGTGCACAGGGGCCTAACTACGCCATCGCAACGGCGTGCACCACCGGCACCCATTGCATTGGTATGGCCGCACGCAACATCGCCTACGGTGAAGCTGACGTGATGATCGCCGGGGGCGCGGAAATGGCTGCCTGTGGTCTGGGCATGGGTGGCTTTGGTGCGTCGCGGGCGCTGTCTACCCGCAATGACGACCCTGCACGGGCAAGCCGTCCGTGGGACAAAGGCCGTGATGGTTTCGTCTTGTCCGATGGCGCTGGAGCCTTGGTGCTTGAAGAGCTGGAACACGCCAAGGCGCGTGGCGCGACCATCTATGCAGAGCTGATCGGCTTTGGCATGAGTGGCGACGCTTATCACATGACCTCGCCACCCGAAGACGGTGCCGGCGCTGCACGTTGCATTGCCAACGCGCTGCGTGACGCCAGGATCAATGTCGATGAAGTGCAGCATATCAACGCTCACGGCACATCGACCCTGGCGGGCGATTTGGCCGAAGCATCGGCGATCAAGACTGTCTTTGGCGACCATGCCTACAAGCTGGCCATCACGTCGACCAAATCGATGACCGGCCACTTGCTCGGTGCCGCAGGGGCGGTCGAGGCGATCTTCAGTATTCTGGCGATCAACGGCCAGGTTGCGCCGCCGACGATCAACCTTGATGAGCCGGGCGAAGGCTGCGATCTGGACTTTGTCCCGCACGAGGCTCGAAGCATGCCTATCGATGTCGTGCTCTCCAACTCCTTCGGGTTTGGCGGCACCAATGGCTCGCTGGTGTTCCGTCGGTACGCTGATTGATGCCGAGCTGGATCAATGGTCGTCCAGCTGAGACCCTGCCCGTGACGGATCGGGGTCTGGCTTACGGCGATGGTTTGTTTGAAACCATTGCCGTCAAGGCCGGGCGACCCTTGCTGTTCGAACGTCACCTGCAGCGCCTGGCGACAGGTTGCAGTCGATTGGCGATTGCTGCGGATCAATCATTGATCCGCAGCGAATTGCTGGCGTTTGCTGCGCAGTTGGGCGAGGGCGTGATGAAGTTGATTCTCACCCGTGGCGACAGCTTGCGTGGCTACGCACCCGCACCCATGGCCGAGCCACGGCGCATCCTTCAGGGCGGCGCGGCGCCAGCCTATCCGGCGGCTCATGCCGAGCAGGGTATCTGCCTGTTTGAATGCCTTACTCGTTTATCTGAACAACCCCTGTTGGCCGGGCTCAAGCATCTGAATCGGCTGGAGCAGGTGCTCGCGCGTAGCGAGTGGCAGGACAGCGCATACGCCGAAGGGCTGATGTGCGATACCTCCGGGCGGATAATCGAGGGTGTGTACAGCAATGTCTTTCTGATCAAGGAGGGTGTGCTGCTGACCGCCGACCTGAGCCGTTGCGGCGTGGCCGGTGTGATGCGCGCAGAACTGCTGGCTCAAGCCCGGACGCTGGGCATTGGCACTGAAGAACGCGACATCCAGTGGCTCGATCTGGAGCAGGCGGACGAGGTTTTTCTGAGCAACAGTGTCTACGGTGTGTGGCCCGTGCGAGGGGTTGCACGGCTGAACTGGCCGGTTGGCCCGCTCACCCGTAAACTGCAGGGCATTGCTCGCGCGCTTCTGGATGTTTGATCGGTGATTCGTAAATTATTGGTGTTGTTCGAAGGTTGTCTGGTCCTGGCAGGGTTACTGCTGGGCCTGTCTGTCTGGCAACAGGATGCAGCGCTGAAGCAGCCCTTGAACCTGACTCAGGAACAGTTACTCGACGTCCCCGCAGGCTCCACGCCCACTGGCGTGCTTAATCGTTTGCAGGCCGACGGGGTGATCAAGGACGCCTTCTGGTTGCGTCTTTACTGGCGTTTTAATCTGTCGGATCAATCGTTCCACAGCGGCGAATACCGCATGACACCCGCAATGAATGCCAAGGCGCTACTGGGGTTGTGGCATCGTGGCGAGGTGGTGCAATACAGCCTGACACTGGTTGAAGGCTGGAATTTCCGTCAGGTCCGTGCGGCCTTGGCCAAGCAGCTCAAGCTTGAGCAGAACCTGGCCGGGTTGAGCGACACGGAGTTGATGGCCAGGCTGGGCCACGCCGATGTATTCCCTGAAGGTCGTTTCTTCCCTGACACCTACCGTTACGTACGCGGCATGAGCGACGTCGACTTGCTCAAGCAGGCGTACAACCGCCTGGATGAAGTCCTGGCGGAGGAGTGGACCAAACGTGCGGCTGAGGTGCCTTATGTCGACCCGTATCATGCGTTGATCATGGCCTCGCTGGTCGAAAAAGAAACCGGCGTGCCTCAGGAGCGTGCGCAAATCGCCGGCGTTTTTGTCCGGCGCCTGCAGATGGGGATGTTGTTGCAGACCGATCCTACCGTGATCTACGGCCTCGGTGAGCGTTACAACGGCAAGTTGACCCGTGCTTCCCTGAAAGAGCCAACGCCCTATAACACTTATGTCATCGCTGGTTTGCCGCCGACCCCGATCTCGTTGGTGGGACGCGAAGCCATCCATGCCGCGCTTAATCCAGTGCCTGGCAGCAGCTTGTATTTCGTTGCTCGCGGTGACGGCAGTCATGTGTTTTCTGCTGATCTGGACGCCCATAACAACGCGGTTCGCGAGTTTCAGCTCAAACGACGTGCGGACTATCGTTCCAGTCCGGCGCCTGTTCCCGCTCCGGGCTCCATGCCAACGTCGGAGCCAGAGGTCGTACCGGCTCCCGCATCCACTGCCACGCCAGATGAAAAAAGCGAGCAGGGCCCGCAATGAATTTGATTAAGGACTGCCTGTGACTGGCTTGTTTATTACCCTGGAAGGTCCGGAAGGCGCCGGTAAAAGCACCAACCGCGAATACCTGGCCGAGCGCCTGCGCGCCCATGGTGTCCATGTTGTGCTGACCCGGGAGCCGGGCGGCACGCCTTTGGCTGAGCGGATTCGCGAGCTGTTGTTAGCGCCGAGCGATGAACCGATGAACGCCGATACCGAGCTGTTGTTGGTATTCGCTGCCAGAGCCCAGCATCTGGCTGAAGTCATTCGTCCGGCACTGGCTCGCGGGGCAGTGGTGCTGTGTGATCGGTTTACAGATGCAACCTACGCTTACCAAGGGGGTGGCCGTGGCTTGTCCCATGAGCGAATCGCCGTCCTGGAGCATTTTGTTCAGGGTGATCTGCGTCCCGATCTGACCCTGGTGTTCGACTTGCCGGTGGAAGTGGGTCTGGCGCGTGCGACGGCCCGTGGGCGGCTCGACCGTTTCGAGCAGGAAGGTCGGACGTTCTTCGATGCCGTGCGCAGTACCTATCTGAAACGTGCGGCCGCCAGTCCTGAGCGCTACCGTCTGGTGAACGCAGCGTTGTCGCTGTCGGAGGTTCAGCAGTCACTTGATGGCTTGCTGCCCGAGTTGCTGGAGCTTCAACGTGGCTGAGGCCTACCCGTGGCAAGAAAGTCTTTGGCAGCAACTGGCCGGGCGTAGCCAGCACGCGCACGCTTACTTGCTTCATGGGCCTGCGGGCATCGGCAAGCGCGCACTGGCGGAGCGCCTCATGGCTCGCTTGTTGTGTCAGCGCCCTGAAGGACTGGACGCGTGTGGTCAGTGCAAGTCCTGCCTGCTACTGGTCGCGGGCAGTCACCCGGATAATTACGTGCTGGAGCCGGAAGAGGCGGACAAAGCAATCAAGGTCGATCAGGTTCGCGATCTGGTCAGCTTCGTCGTGCAGACCGCGCAAATGGGCGGTCGCAAGGTGGTGTTGATCGAGCCTGCCGAGTCGATGAACGTCAACGCCGCTAACGCATTGCTCAAAAGCCTCGAAGAACCTTCCGGCAATACCGTGCTGTTGCTGGTCAGTCATCAGCCGAGCCGTTTGTTGCCGACGGTCAAAAGCCGTTGCGTGCAACAGGCCTGTCCGCTGCCCAATGAGGCGATGAGCCTGGACTGGCTGGCCAGCGCGTTGCCCGATTGCGCGGAGGATGAGCGTGTCGAACTGCTGGCGCTGGCCGCCGGTTCGCCCTTGGCGGCAGTCAGCCTGCAGGCTCAGGGCGTACGGGAGCAGCGGGCGCTGGTGGTGGACGGTGTGAAAAAACTGCTTAAACACCAGCAATCACCCACTCAGCTGGCTGAAGGCTGGAAAGATATTCCGCTGTTGTTGCTGTTCGACTGGTTCTGCGACTGGTCGCATCTGATTCTGCGCTATCAGCTGACCCAGGATGAGGCGGGGCTAGGCTTGGGGGATATGCGTAAGGTGCTGCAATACCTGGCGCAGAAATCCACTCAGAGCAAGGTCCTCGGGATTCAGGACTGGGTGCTGGCCCAGCGTCAGAAAGTCATGTCCAAAGCCAATCTTAACCGGGTGTTGTTGCTCGAAGCGTTGTTGGTGCAGTGGGCAGGCTTGCCCGGACAAGGTTAGACTCTAGGGTCTGTTGACGTTTGGTGACGACCGCGACGGAGGCCCATTTGGCGCAGGGCGAGGCGCGAGGAACGCGGTTTGGTTGTTCCAAATAAGTTCCGAGCAACGCAGCCCTGCGCCAAATGGGCCCCGTCCCTTCGGGTTGCGCGCCAACGTGCGCGAGGCTGCGTTGCGGGATTTGCCAAGGGAACAACCATTAGCGGCATCCCGCGCCTTGCCTCGCACACGTTGGCATCGCAACGCGGTTCGCCAACAAACGTCAACAGACCCTATTATTCGGATCATGTCCCCAGGAGTTGCAATGAACTTGCCGCTGAGTCCAGGCCCACGGAACGGCATTTTGTCCCTGACGATCAAGGACAAATCCGTGTTGTACGCCGCTTATATGCCATTCATCAAAAATGGCGGGCTGTTCATCCCTACCAGCAAAAGCTACAAGCTGGGTGACGAGGTGTTCATGCTGCTCAACCTGATGGACGAGCCGGAAAAAATCCCGGTGACGGGCAAGGTTGCCTGGATAACGCCCAAGGGCGCTCAGGGTAATCGGGCGGCGGGAGTTGGCGTCCAGTTCAATGATGGCGACAACACGGCCCGGAACAAGATTGAAACGTACCTGGCCGGAGCCCTGAAATCCGACCGTCCAACCCATACCATGTAGTTGCCATCCTGCCATGCTTGTAGATTCCCATTGCCACCTCGACCGTCTCGATCTCGCTGTGCATGCAGGTTCGCTCGATGCAGCCCTTGACGCTGCACGGGCGCGGGGCGTCGGGCATTTTCTGTGCATCGGTGTCAGCGCCGAGAATGCCGGTGCGGTCAAAGCCTTGGCTGAGCGTTATGACGACGTGGATTGTTCGGTGGGTATTCATCCGCTGGACCTGCAGCCGGGCGAGGCACCGGCACTGGACTGGCTGCTGGATGAGCTGAATCACCCGCGGGTGGTGGCCATTGGCGAGACGGGACTGGATTACCACTATGAGCCTGAGGCTGCCGAGCTTCAGCAACAATCGTTTCGTCTGCACCTGCAGGCGGCCAGCATCACGGGCAAGCCGGTTATTGTGCACACTCGTGGCGCTCGCGCCGACACCTTGAACCTGTTGCGAGAAGCTGCGTTGCCGCACGCTGGCGTACTGCACTGCTTTACCGAGGATTGGGAGATGGCCAGGGCGGCGCTGGACCTGGGGTTTTATATCTCGTTGTCCGGGATCGTCACCTTCCGTAATGCCGATGCTCTGCGAGACGTGGCACGTCAGGTGCCCGTCGATCGATTACTGGTGGAGACCGACTCACCTTACCTGGCACCGATTCCTTATCGAGGCAAACCCAACCTTCCGCAATATGTGCGGGAAGTGGCAGAGTTTCTGGCGATGTTGCGTGGTGAGTCCTACGAGCGTTTTGCCGAGCAGACCACTGAAAACTTTAGGCGGCTGTTCCCTCTGGCGCACGTGAAGCGCTAGGCACTCTTTTCTCGAGCGCTGCCCTGCAGGGTATTTTCATGCAAAAAAAACCCGGGCTCTGGGGGGGGAATCCGGGTTAAGACCATTAGGAGTAAAACAAAGGCGCTCGGTCCATCGGCACCTTCATTGACGCGTCACTTGGGGGAGATGTCGCGTCAACTATCTTAGTATTGGTCATGATTGGCGGGCGTCCAGTCGCAGATGCTCATTTTTTAAACAGATTTGGAATACATCCGCTTCTGTTGAGTTCTCAATGAGCCGCCAGCGTGCGTACGATGGCCAATGTCTCTTCGATCACCCGCGACTCAGTATAAAAGTGTGGGGAAAATCTGACGCCGGGTCCACGTTGAACGCACACCACCTGTTCCCGTTTAAGGTGCTCGAATACGTGGGCGTTCGCTATACCGTCCAGGCTGAAGCTCAGGATTCCCGCGCGTTTCTCAGGGTTTTTTGGAGTGTGCAAGCGGACACCTGGAATGGCGCTCAACCCGTCTTCGAGCCAGAGAATGCGCTCGGCAATGGCCTTCCCCACTGCGTCCATGCCGACGTCTTCGAGCAGCGAAAGGCTGGCCTCTAATGCCATGGTGCCAAGCATGTTCGGGCTGCCGCATTCGAAGCGGCGCGCAGACAGGGCGGGCTCCCATGTCGTGCGGTTGTAGTCACCCATGTGCTCGAGCATGTGCCAGCCGAACTCACTGAGTTTCAGTTGTGGTCGCAATTCGCTGCGGCAATAAAACACGCCCAGGCCTTCCGGGCCCAGCAACCACTTATGGCCGTCTGCCATGGCGAAGTCGCATTGGTTTGCCTGAACATCAAAGGGCAGGGCGCCCAGTTGCTGGATAGCATCAATGCAGAACAGCACGCTGCGTTGTTTGCAGCCCTGGCCCAGACGCTCCAGATCCAGGCGCAGGCCCGAAGCGTATTGCACCGCGCTGATCGACAGCAGGCGTGTGCGAGCACCGCAGGCGGCGAGCAGCGCCGCCTCAGGGTCGTCGTTTTTGAGGCTGACCTGGATGACTTCGACGCCTTGGGGCGCCAGCGCCTCCCAGACGATGCGGTTGGATGGGAACTCTTCATCGCTGATAACGATCTGGTCGCCGGCTTTCCAGTCCAGTCCAAATGCAACGAATGACAGCGCTTCCGAGGTATTTTTGACCAGAGCGATGTCATCGGTCGACGGTGCGTTCAGTAGGCGCATCAGGCGTTCACGCAAGCGTTGCTCTACCACCATCCAGTCTGGATAGTCCCTCGCGCCCAATAAAACGTTCTCCTGGGCAAAGCGGCTGACGGCGGTCGCGGCGCGTTTTGGCCAGGGGGCGACCGCAGCGTGGTTTAAATATCGCAGGCCCGGGGCCTGTGCAAATTCATCAAGAAACGTAGACATGGTCGGATGATCCGTGCAATTTGGCGCAAGTTAGGCATAATACGCGGCTTCGATTTTGACCCCTACAGACCTTTTCTTATGCAAAAAGAACCTCGTAAGGTCCGTGAGTTTCGTCGCCGCGAGCAAGAAATTCTCGATACCGCGCTAAAGCTGTTCCTCGATCAAGGTGAAGACAGTGTCACCGTCGAGATGATCGCTGATGCCGTGGGTATCGGCAAAGGCACCATCTATAAGCACTTCAAGTCCAAGGCGGAAATCTACCTGCGCCTGATGCTCGACTACGAGCGCGATTTGAACGAGTTGCTCCACTCTGCCGACGTCGACAAGGATAAGGAAGCTTTATCCCGCGCCTACTTCGAATTCCGCATGCGCGATCCTCAGCGCTACCGGTTGTTCGATCGACTGGAAGAAAAAGTGGTCAAGGGCAATCAGGTGCCGGAGATGATCGAGGAGTTGCACCGGATTCGCGCGTCGAACTTCGAGCGCCTGACCCTGTTGATCAAGGGGCGGATCAGCGAAGGCAAGCTCGAAGATGTGCCGCCTTATTTTCATTACTGTGCGTCCTGGGCACTGGTGCATGGCGCCGTGGCCCTGTATCACTCGCCGTTCTGGAGCAATGTGCTGGAAGATCAGGAGGGCTTTTTTCAGTTCCTGATGGACATCGGCGTGCGTATGGGTAACAAGCGCAAGCGTGATACCGATACCCCGCCAGGCAGCTGATATATTCGGTACCGTTATAGCGTCAGGTAGTGAATGCAGGGATCGTTGGTGCGGGAATATACTGGGCCCCGGGGTTGGTTGAAACGTGATGTCCAGTCATGTTTTACCGGCCTAATTTCTTAGCCGGAGTCGCTCATGATCGTTGACCGTCAAGGCAGGCGTTTCCGCAACTTGCGAATCAGCCTGACTTCAGCCTGCAACTATGCGTGTACCTACTGTGTGCCCAACGGCAAGCGGTTGGTGGCTGCGCAGGATGAATTGTCGGCCGATGCCATGGCGCGTGGCGTAGCCTATCTGATCGAAGCCGCGGGCATTGAGCGTTTGCGTATTACTGGCGGCGAGCCACTAGTGAGCCCGAAGCTGGAAGCGTTCATGGGGCGAGTCGGTCAATTGGGGCTGGCTGATATCAGCCTGACCACCAATGGACAATTACTCGCTCGCAAGCTGCCATTGCTGGTCGATGGGGGTATTCGTCGGCTCAATGTGTCCCTCGATACCCTTGATCCTGTGGCCTTCCGCCAGATTGCCCGTGGCGGGGATCTGGCCAGCGTGCTGGACGGCATGGATCAGGCGCGCGCCGCCGGGATCAAAATCAAAGTCAATATGGTGCCGCTGCGCGGGCAAAACCTGGATCAGGTGATGCCGATGCTCGACTACTGCCTTGAGCGCGGATACGAGCTGCGGTTTATCGAGTTGATGCGCATGGGCCATCTGGCCAACGATTCGAATGCCTTCCTGCAGCAGTTTGTCAGTCTGCAACAATTGCTGGCATTGATCGGCGAGCGTTATGAGTACCTGCAAGCCGACGCGCCAGTCGATGCTACAGCTGTCCGCTATCAAATTCCCGACCTTGGTTTTTTCGGCGTGATTGCCAACGAAAGCGTACCGTTTTGCCGTACCTGCTCACGTTTGCGCCTTTCTTCCACGGGCTGGTTGCACGGTTGCCTGTCCTCCAGCAACCGCCATTACGTAGGCGATCTGTTGGATAAGCCACGCCACGAAGCGTTGCCAGCGCTCCAGCGTTTGCTGGTCAGAGCCTTGGGCGACAAGCAAGAAGTCGCGTTTTCCGGCGGCGCCACGATCATGAAAATTATTGGCGGCTAAGCTTCTCGCATCCCGGCGTTCCCACGTAAAACTGTCCATCATCGTCGCTCATACACTGCTTGATGGCGCGGAAGCTGCATCTTGTGCCCATTCGCCGGTTTTCCGTCACCGGCACGAGGGAGTGGATGATGCGTAGTCTGGTTTTGCTACTGACGCTTCTGGCGTTGAGTGGCTGCATGAGTGTCAGTGACATGGGGCAGGGCGCTCACGATCAGTTGAGTGATGCGGGCTTACTCGATCACAGCAACACGAGTCGCGCGAACAATCTGCGTATACAGGCAGACTCCTTTATCTATATTGCCCAGGGCTCATTCGTTCCCCCCGGCAATGCCTATCCGCGGCCTAATGTCGTGGCGGAAGAAGCCTTTGACGGCTTTGTCGAATACTTCCCTATGGTTCGTCGGGCCCGAGCGCCGATTGGTCTGGATGCAGCCTTAAGCGAGGCGCGCGCGGCGGGTGCGCATTATTTGCTGTACACCCGTTTCGCCAAAGCTGACGACAGGATTGGCAACACTGACGAATGGCACGACCAGCAAGCCGTGGATCGGCTGGGCGTCGACAGCGGCGTGATTCAGCTGATGCTGATCGAAACCAGTACCCGCTATTTGATCGATACCGCACGGATTCACACCCGCGGCGGATTGCTGACACTGCGCAACACTAAGCCCGAAGATTTGCTTGGTCCACCCCTGGAGGACTACGCTCGCAGTCTGTTAGGCATGAGTCGCTAAGGAGAAAGGCATGAGTGGTTCCGGCAATGCCAACGATCTATTCGCGCAGATTCCCAAGTCGAAGGGGTTGCCGCCTGTTCATCTGTGGAATCCCGATTTTTGCGGCGATATAGATATGCGTATCGCCCGTGACGGCACGTGGTACTACCTCGGCACGCCCATTGGACGTAAGCCCATGGTGCGCCTGTTCTCCACGATCATGCGCCGTGACGGCGACGACTACTTTCTGATCACTCCCGTGGAGAAGGTCCGGATCAGGGTGGATGACGCACCTTTTGTTGCAGTCAGCCTTGAAGTGGAAGGCCAGGGCGAAGATCAGCGTTTGCGCTTCACCACCAATGTCGAGGATCAGACCGAGGCGGGGCCCGAGCATCCGATACGGGTAGAAATTGACCCGCTCACTCAGGAACCAGCGCCTTATGTCCATGTGCGGGTCAATCTGGAAGCGCTGATGCACCGCAATGTGTTCTATCAATTGGTTGATCTGGCGGTAACGCGAGAAATAGATGGCCAGCGTTGGTTGGGCGTATGGAGTGGTGGCGAATTTTTTCGAATCGGACTCGAACCCTGAAGTGGGTTGTCAGCAGTTCTGGACCTGTCTCTGTTCCTGCGGTTAATTGCCTGTCGGTACCTCGACGGTTAAAGTGCCGCTCCCCGTTTTTGCTTGAGGTTTTTGCATGAAGCAGTCCTTTGATATTGCCGTGATCGGCGCCACCGGCACTGTTGGCGAAACCCTCGTCCAGATTCTTGAAGAGCGCGAGTTTCCGGTGGCCAGTCTGCACTTGTTGGCGAGCATCGAATCGGCGGGCCATTCGGTGCCGTTCAAGGGCAAGAACGTGCGCGTGCGTGAAGTGGATGAATTCGATTTCAGCAAAGTCCAGCTGGTCTTTTTTGCCGCTGGCCCAGCCATTACCCGCAGCTATGCAGCGCGGGCGACAGCGGCGGGTTGCACGGTGATCGATCTGTCGGGCGGTTTGCCGGCTGAGCAGGCGCCCACTATTATTCCAGAAGTCAACGCGGCCCTGCTTGGCGCGCTGAGAAAGCCGTATCAAATTGCCAGTCCCAGCCCGTCGGCGACGGCATTGGCAGTGGTGATCGCGCCGTTGCGTGCGCTGCTCGGCGTCGTCCGGGTCAATGTCACTGCCTGCCTTGCGGTGTCCAGTCAGGGCCGCGAAGGGGTGGCGGAGCTGGCTCGGCAAACCGCTGAGCTGCTCAATGTGCGACCGATGGAACCACGCTTTTTTGATCGGCAGATGGCGTTCAACCTGCTGGCTCAGGTCGGTACGCCCGACACCCAAGGCCATGCGCCGTTGGAAAAGCGTTTGGTCACAGAGTTGCGCGAGTTGCTTGCCATGCCATTGCTTAAGGTGTCCGCTACCTGCGTTCAAGCTCCTGTATTTTTTGGCGATAGCTTTAGCGTTTCGCTGCAGCTATCGGGCGCGGTCGATCTAGCGGCAGTCAATGCTGTGCTGGAGGCTG
Source organism: Pseudomonas sp. GG8 (assembly GCF_052976945.1). Lineage (NCBI taxonomy): Bacteria > Pseudomonadati > Pseudomonadota > Gammaproteobacteria > Pseudomonadales > Pseudomonadaceae > Pseudomonas > Pseudomonas sp. GG8. The sequence goes on along the minus strand of NZ_JBRIIP010000001.1, from coordinate 3,899,744 downwards.
CACCGGGAATCGAACTGATTGAAGCGGGCGATTACCCCACGGCGGTTGGTGATGCCGTGGATCAGGATGTCGTCTATGTAGGACGAGTGCGTACAGGGATCGACGACCCGGAGGAACTTAATCTGTGGATCACGTCTGATAATGTGCGCAAGGGTGCGGCGTTGAACGCTGTGCAAGTGGCTGAATTGTTGATAAAAGACCTTGTGTAAAAGATACTTGGCAACAATTCAAGAATCGTTTTAGCTTTCAGACTTTACCTTCTCGGTTGCCGAGGAATATTCAAACAAGGGATGGGCTATGGTTCAGGTTCGCAAACTGGTTTTAGCAATCGCTGCCGCTTCGGCGTTGTCGTCCGGTATGGCGCATGCGTTGGTGCTCGGGGACCTGACATTGAAGTCGACCCTGAACCAGCCTCTGGTTGCCGAGATCGAGTTGCTTGATGCGCGAGACCTGAATGCCGGGCAGGTAGTGCCGAGCTTGGCGCCATCCGCTGATTTCGCCCAGGCTGGCGTTGCTCGGCAGGCATTTCTCGATGATCTGACGTTTACCCCGGTGCTGAATGCCGGCGGTAAAAGCGTTCTGCGGATTACGTCGAGCAAGCCGGTTCGTGACCCCTACATGAAATTCCTCGTGCAAGTGCTCTGGCCTAACGGCCGGTTGCTGCGCGAATACAGCCTGTTACTCGATCCGCCGAAGGCTACGCCGGAAGCGGCCGTTGCTGCGCAACTTCCGGCCACTGCGCCCGCCGAGCCTCAAGCACCGGCCGCAACGCCGCCTGCACCGGTAGAGGCGCCTGCGCCGACTCCGGTCGCGGAGGCTAAACCTGCTCGATACACCACCAGTAAACGCGATACGTTGTGGGAAATCGCCGCCCGCGTGCGCAATGGTGGGTCGGTTCAGCAGACCATGCTGGCCATTCAGGCGCTGAACCCGGATGCGTTTATTGGCGGTAACATCAATCGGCTGAAAACCGGTCAAGTGTTGCGTCTTCCCGATCAGCAGCAAATCACCACGCTCCCTCAGCCGCAGGCCGTCGCTCAGGTGGCGGAGCAAAATGTGGCCTGGCGTCAGCGTCGCAGTTTGCCCGCAGCCGCGCGTCAGGTTGATGCGACCCGTCGCGCTCGTGCCGACGCCGCACCTTCCAAGGTCGACGCGCAGGATAACTTGAGCCTGGTCTCGGGCAGCTCCAAGGCGGGCGGCAAAGGTGCCTCGGGTGATAGCAAGGCGCTCAGCAACAAGCTGGCGGTAGCCAAGGAAAACCTCGACACGACGCGTCGTGATAATGCGGAACTGAAAAGCCGCATGACTGATTTGCAAAGCCAGTTGGACAAGTTGCAGCGCTTGATCCAGTTGAAAAATGATCAGTTGGCGAAGATGCAGGCTGATGGGGCGACCGCACCTGGCGCCACTAATACCGTGCCACCGCTACCTGCTGAACTGGTCGCGGCTGATATGGTTGCGAAGGTCCCGGGCGAGATTGCGCCCGAAGATGCTCTGCCACCGGGTGCTGCGCAAGCCAGCGCAGCGCCGGATGCCGCGCCGATCGCTCCTGCGCCTGCCGCGCCCGCAGCAGAAGAAAATGCAGATAATGCATTGAATCAATTGCTTGCCAGCCCGCTGATGTTGGGGTTGGTGGGTGGCGGCGCGCTGTTGATTGCGCTGCTCTTGCTGCTGCTCCTGGCGCGACGTCGCAATGCTCGGCAAGCGTCTGACAAACATAAACGTATGGCTCGGGCGCTGGCCGAAGAAACCCAGTTTGCGGCTGACATGGATTTGCCTGAAGACAGTTTCGACGGTGTCGATGTTCCGCCGCCAAGCGTCATGCTGGCGCCAGTGCCAGTGCCAGTACCTGCCGTTGAGCCGGTGCGTGAACGATCGGCTGATGTTCTTGGTCAGGCAGAGGTTCATCTTGCCAACGGTCGTCTCAATCAGGCTGCCGAACTTCTGGAAGAGGCCATCAAGGAAGAGCCGCAACGCAGCGACCTGCGCCTGAAACTGATGGAAGTCTATGCAGAGCAAGGTAATCGCAGTGGCTTTACTGGCCAGGAACGCAAGTTGGTGGCCACCGGCAAAAATCACGCTGAAGTCGAACAACTGAAAAGCCGCTATCCGACGATGCTGGTGGCAGCAGTTGCTGGCTTGAGCGCTGCGGCCCTGGCAGCCGAACTAGACGCCAACTACGTCGAGGACCTGATGCTTGACGAGCCTGAAGCGCCTGCTCCGGCAGCAACTCCGGCTCCAGTTCTAACACCAACACCAACACCAACACCAACACCTGCTCCGGTTCCAGCTCCGGCGCCTGTCGCGGAGTCCGATGATCTCGATGATTTTGACCAGGATTTCGACCTGAGTCTGGATGATCTGGAAGAAGCCTCGCCTGCGATCATCAAAAACCCGGTCGAGTCGACGCTCGATGATGTGCCTGTTTTGGGCGACGATCTGGACCTTGATGCGCCTTTGGTGACCGACGCGTTGCTCGATGATGACCTGAATTTTGACGCGGTGTTGCAACAACAGACGGACGCCAGGAAAGCCCCGTCCGATGATTTGGCAGATTTCGACTTGGATCTCCCGGAAGAGCAGCCATCGTTGAGTGCCGAGGATGACTTCCTGCTCAGCCTCAAAGATGACCTGCGAGATCTTCCCGCTTTTGATGACGCTCCGACCCTGGATCAACCCGTCGTCGATAAGTCGTCTGCGGACGATCTGGAATTGCCGGCTGATTTCGACCTGTCGTTGGCCGATGAAATTGACGCTGAAGCAGCGCCCGATGCTTTCGATTCGGAACTCAACGACGTCAATGCCGAGCTGGATCGTTTGTCCCAGAGCCTTGAGCACCCACCGATCGCCAAGCCGTTCGAAGCCCCGGGCGTTACCGCAGAGGACGCAGCTCTCGCGGACGACGAGCCTGAGTTCGACTTCCTGGCGGGTACGGATGAGGCTGCGACCAAGCTTGATCTGGCCAGGGCTTACATCGAGATGGGCGACAACGATGGCGCCCGCGATATTCTCGACGAAGTGGTCGGCGAAGGTGATGAAACCCAGAAAACCGAAGCACAGGAGATGCTGGCGCGCTTGCTCTGAGTCGATGCTCTTGGTTTTACCGTATGACGACCGCCTTGGCGGTCGTTTGCGTTTATGGCGTTTGGCAGGTTCGTCATGGACGGTGTGGGGCATCCTCCCTGAGGCGTGCCCCCGGTGACTCAGGGTTTAAGTTGAGCTGGCCTTTTTACTCAGCCTTCCGATCAGACAGGTTGCAGAAATGGACGGAGGGGGTACGAAGAGGAAGTTTAATTTGTAGCGTTCAATGAGCGTGAGGGCGAGCAGTGGTACGGTTATGCCAACCAGAGTTCCTACCGCCAAATGAACGGACGCAGCCTGTACTCCGGCGACCTTCACTAGGATTATCCGTGCACCGCTGCCGGCCAGAACATGCATTAGATAGATCGCCATGGAGGACGTCCCTAAAAACATGAACCATTCCAGGCGAACTTTATCCAGGCACATGGACAACGACACAACAAACAGAATCGAGACCGCCGCGAGCATTAATGCCGTAACGCCGACGACGTCGTAGGTCAGTCCCAGTACGAAGTGAAAAATGTATTGCCCCGCCAGAAAAGCAATACCAAGGCCCATCGCCAATGCCTTGCAGCGCCGCTCGAAAAAATCCTTTATATCGTTGAATACAATGCCGAAGACAAAGAAAACGGTATTTCCGGCTATGTAATATACGATGACCCCTGCGTGCAGTTCTTTGCTGACCACAAACAGGACAGCGAAAAACAAGAGCAACAGTGCCGAATAAGCCTTGCTGACCAGCGAATAAATAAGCGCACTTAAAACAAAGATCCAGAAAAGAGCATACAAGAACCAAAACTGCGCCCTTGGATTCCAGGCAAAAGAAAGCACATCGAAATAAGAGGTGCTGTGGGTGGTGTAATTCGACAGTGCAAACTCAATACTGCCTTGCAACAAAGACCAGATAATGAATGGATAGGCGATGGTATCAATTTTGTTGACGATCAGTCCGCCCGCGCCACGCTTCGTGAGCGACTCGTAAAAGAACAGGCCTGACAGGAAGAAAAACAGCGGCATGTGGAAGCTGTAAATAATGCTGTCTACCATTCGAAATGTATAGGCATCGATAGGCAGCCCGGCACTGTAAACGCCTCTGGCGACGTGACCATATACAACTAAAATGATACCTATCGCTTTTGCGTAATCAACCCAATAGCTTCTGTCCCTCATCGTAAAAACGCCTGTGTAGTGTGGATGTTTACTGCTGGCGATCGGCAAACGCAAGCTTAGTCGGGTATCAGGTTTGTGCCAGTTCCCAGGCGCAGATAACCACGCCGCGGTCTCGTTGCCTTTCGTCCGCCAAACCGGGTCTTGTTTGGGCGTGGAAGGGCTCTGGAGATTGCGGCGTGTCCTGCGCATGGCACTGCAGGGTAAAGGGGAGAAACAGCAGAAAAACTACAGTGCTGCACTCAATCCAAGCAAACGTTCTACCCCGACAGGCTCCTCAGCCATCAGCGGGATTACGGCATAGCGGTGAGCATGCTCGTGGATTACATGATCAATTTCCTTGAGCTCATTTGTCGCCCGCTTACGAAGCAGTGGGGATTGGGTCTTGGCTGCCGCGATGCTGTTGTTGATCACCCAGGCCCAAGGCTCAATACCCGCCCGTCGCAGGTCGGCTTGCAGATTGGCAGCCTCTAGCACGGGGGTTGTTTCAGCCAGCGTGACAAGTAAGACCTTGGTTTTCTTGGGGTCTTGAAGCTGCATCATCGGCGTCGTGAAGTGGGTGTTGCTGCCTGCCATCTGCCGGGCGATATCGCGATGATAGGCACCGGTGGCATCAAGCAACAAAAGGGTGTGACCGGTTGGGGCAGTATCCATGATCACGAACTTCTTGCCAGCCTCCCGAATAATGCGCGAGAAGCTCTGGAAGACCGCGATCTCTTCGGTGCAGGGAGAGCGAAGGTCTTCCGCCAAAAGCGCTTTTCCCTGCTCATCCAGATGCGCGCCTTTAGAGGCCATCACTTGATCGCGATACCGCTGGGTTTCAACGTGAGGATCAATGCGACTGAGGGTGAGGTTTGCCATTGAACCGTCCAGGGTTTCTGCTAGATGAGCCGCCGGGTCGGACGTGGTGAGGTGAACGGGCAATCCTCTGTGTGCCAACTCGACGGCCACCGCCGCCGCCAGTGTTGTTTTACCGACGCCGCCTTTACCCATGACCATCACCAGTCCATGGCCATCAGCCGCAATGTCATCCACCAGGTCGCTCAAGCTGGGCGCATGAATCTCGGTAGTTGGAGAGTCAAGCGTTTCAGCCGCGCCGTCGTCTTCGCGTAACAACTGTTTCAGTGCATCAATCCCAACCAGGTTGAAAGCTTTCAGGGGGAGTTGATCAGCGGGCAACGCCTTGAGCGCGTCCGGCATCTGCGCAAGGGCTTCTTGTTCCCGTGCATATACTGCGGCAGCCAAAGGATCTTTATCAGCTTCAGTCCTGGGCAAAATCCCGTTGACCACCAGGTATTGCTGGCGCAGGCCGATACTCGCAAGTTCCTCGTGGGTGTGTGCAGCTTCGCGTAGCGTGGCGTTCTGGGCACGAGCGACCAGGATGAGTCGAGTCAGTGCCGGATCGGACAAGGCTTCAACCGCCTTGTGATATTGATCACGCTGTTTGTCGAGCCCCGCCAATGGCCCTAGACAAGAGGCATCGCCTTGACCTGCTTCAAGGAATCCACTCCAGGCGCCAGGCAGTTGGAGTAGGCGAATGGTGTGCCCGGTAGGCGCTGTATCAAAGATGATGTGATCATAGTCATGGAGCAACGTGGCGCTCACCAATAGCGCTGTGAATTCATCGAAGGCGGCGATTTCTGTTGTGCATGCCCCGGACAACTGTTCTTCCATGCCCTTTACGACATTGGCGTCCAGCACACCGCGTGCAGGCCCGATAATGCGATCTCTGTAGGCTTGGGCTGCCGCCTGCGGGTCGATTTCGAGCGCAGATAAATGAGCAACTGCGGGTACAGGGGTTATGCGGTTGCCAATGCTGATGCCAAATACCTGGCCAACGTTGGATGCAGGATCGGTACTCACCAGAAGTACGCGTTTCCCTCGTGCCGTCAGTTCCAGGGCCGCGGCGCAGGCAATCGACGTTTTACCTACACCCCCCTTGCCAGTAAAAAACAGAAAGCGTGGTGCGTTCTCGAGAAACTGCATGAGCGACTCCGTCAAGGTTCAAGTGGCCATGTGTGTCGCTCAGAACGTACGACACATGAAGGCGGTTGGCGATTTTATCGGGCTTGAACATGATCGCCTACAACGTGTGGTCTTCGCCATTGCGTGCAATACCGTGTACCCGACGTGCTAATCTTTTTAGCCTCTTTCATCCTCCCAGGTCGTGAATAATGAGTAAGTGGCTCGCATTGATGGTTCTGCTGTGCTCGTCTCCGGTTTATGCCGAAGAGGCTGTGCAACGCGACTTGCCGCTTAGCTATCTGGAACAGACCCAGCCAGGTTCGAACAATCAACCTCTGGTCATTTTCCTCCACGGTCATGGTGGTAGCGAGAATGACTTGTTCGGGCTGAGAGAATCGTTACCTGCCCGCTACACTTACCTGTCTGTTCGCGCGCCGATGACCCTGGCCGATGGCGTCTTCCAATGGTTCGACAAGACTAATCGCACCGGTGAATATGACGGCAACACCGCGCAGGTGAAAAACAGTGAGCGGCTGATCGCCGAGTTTGTCGTTGCGGCGATTCAGAAATACCGGACTTCGGCGAAGAAGGTGTATCTGGTAGGTTTTAGCCAGGGCGCAATGGTGAGTTACTACGTTGCGCTGCACCATCCGCAGGCTATCGGCGGAATTGCGGCGCTGAGCGGAACGATGCTGCCCTCTCTGCGCGCTGAAGTGGAACCGGGCAAGCCTCTGGGAATGCCGGCCACGTTCATCGGTCATGGCACTTCCGATGGGACATTGCCCTTCGCTTTGGCTATCGAGGCGGATCGACTCTTGAAGGGTGGTTCGGTCACGGTGCAGTTTCATGCCTATCCCGGCTTGGGGCATTCGATCAATGAAGCTGAAGTGGCCGACCTCAAGCATTGGCTGGAACAGATGAATCGCGGCGCTTGAGCACCTTAATGTTACTTTTTTGCAAAAAATAGGGTGGCGAAAAAAGAGCGACCAGATAGCGCGTGAGGAGGTTGTTGGGTTGCTGGCTGGCAAACCGCTGTTTCTTCGATGGCCACGGAGCGCTCTATAAAGGAAGGCTGGCCTGCGTGGTACTCAGCTTTCAGGTGCGTATAATGGCCGCCACTGCGAAAACGATATTGGCGTAACAAATTGAAAAATATGACCACTGCGGCAGCCGAGATGGCTGCCGCCGGCTTTTCCAGAATCGCATTAGGCGTCGAGTATAAAGGTTCGCGTTATTGCGGATGGCAGCGCCAGGCTTCCGGCGTACTGACCGTTCAGGAAACCCTTGAGAACGCATTGTCCAAAGTTGCTGCGTCCCCCGTCTCATTGTTGTGCGCCGGGCGTACCGATGCGGGTGTTCACGCCTGTGGGCAAGTGGTGCACTTCGATACTCAGGCCGAAAGGTCGCTGAAAGCCTGGGTCATGGGCGCCAATATCAATTTGCCTCACGATGTCAGCGTGACCTGGGCCCAAGTCATGCCGGCGCATTTTCATGCGCGGTTCAAGGCGATTGCCCGTCGTTACCGCTACGTCATCTACAACGATCCGATTCGGCCGGCGCACCTGGGCCAGGAAATCACCTGGAACCACCGCCCGCTGGATGCAGAGCGCATGGCGCTGGCTGCTCAGTACCTGGTCGGCACCCATGATTTCAGTGCGTTTCGTGCCGGGCAATGTCAGGCGAAGTCACCGATCAAGCAGCTGCATCACCTGCGGGTGACGCGTCACGGTCAAATGATCGTCATCGACGTTCGCGCCAACGCCTTTTTGCACCACATGGTGCGTAATATCGCCGGCGTGTTGATGACCATTGGCACCGGTGAGCGGCCAATCGAATGGGCCGGGGAAGTACTGGAGAGCCGGGTCCGTCGGACCGGTGGCGTGACCGCGCACCCGTTCGGGCTTTACCTGGTGAAAGTGGAATACCACGATGAGTTTGCCCTGCCGGAACGTTACGTCGGCCCGCACTTCTTGACCGGCTTCTCTGAACTTGGCGGCTGACGCCCGGAAAAGCATTTGCTAACATCCGGGACTTTCCCGAACAAGGCTTGAGGTTTTCACTGCATGTCAGGCGTTCGCAGCAAGATCTGCGGGATTACCCGTATAGAAGACGCGTTGGCCGCGGTTGATGCCGGGGCCGATGCCATCGGCTTTGTGTTCTACGCCAAAAGCCCTCGTGCCGTCAGCGTCGAGCAGGTGCGTGCAATTATTGCTGCCTTGCCACCGTTTATTACCACCGTCGGCTTGTTCGTCAATATCAGCCGTTGCGAGCTCACCGAGATACTGGAAATCGTACCTCTGGATCTCTTGCAGTTTCATGGCGACGAAACGCCCGAAGACTGTGACGGCTATCATCGACCTTACATCAAGGCGTTGCGCGTGCAGGCGGGTGACGACATCGCCGCCAGTTGCCGGGCCTATTCCAGGGCCAGCGGTATCCTGCTCGATACTTATGTTGCCGACGTGCCGGGCGGCACAGGCGAAGCGTTTGACTGGTCGTTGATCCCGCACACGCTGAGCAAACCGATTATTCTGGCGGGCGGTTTGACGCCAGACAACGTCGCGCAAGCCATCGCTCAGGTCCGACCTTATGCGGTGGATGTCAGCGGCGGAGTTGAAATGAGCAAGGGCATCAAGGATCACGACAAGATCCGTGCGTTCATGCACGCGGTGCGGGGTTCTTGATCCGCCCGTTGACAGGTTGTTTGCCTGATGTGACGGTTAGTGTTTAGCCACCGTCCATAAGCCTGGCGTAGCGATAAGCGCGCGGGTCGACATTGAATAAGCGACGACGCTGATGCGCGTCGTCACAATGGCGAGTGACGAGGTTCGGTTCAGGCAGGTCCGGCGGTATGCCGATCCCTGAAGTGCTTGTCGCCGCTGTACACATGAATTAGCTCAAGGGCATACGCGGGACTGTGAATCGCTAGCGCGATCGAGTCACCGGTACTGGAGAAAGAAAGCATGAGCAACTGGTTGGTAGACAAACTGATCCCTTCGATCATGCGTTCCGAGGTGAAAAAAAGCTCGGTACCAGAAGGGCTTTGGCATAAGTGCCCGTCTTGTGAAGCGGTGCTTTATCGTCCGGAACTCGAAAAGACCCTGGACGTCTGCCCCAAGTGCAATCACCACATGCGCATTGGCGCGCGTGCTCGTCTGAACATCTTTCTCGATGTGGAAGGGCGTGCAGAGCTGGGCGCCGACCTTGAGCCAGTGGATCGACTGAAGTTTCGCGACAGCAAGAAGTACAAGGACCGCCTGGTCGCTGCGCAGAAGCAGACCGGCGAGAAAGATGCACTGATCTCCATGAGCGGCACGCTGCTCGGGATGCCCGTCGTGGCCTGCGCGTTTGAATTCTCGTTCATGGGCGGCTCGATGGGTGCCATTGTCGGCGAGCGGTTTGTCCGCGCGGCCAACTACGCACTGGCAAATCGCTGCCCAATGGTCTGCTTCGCTGCTTCCGGCGGTGCGCGGATGCAGGAAGCGCTGATTTCCCTGATGCAAATGGCCAAGACGTCGGCGGTATTGGCGCGTTTGCGCGAGGAAGGCTTGCCGTTTATCTCGGTCCTGACCGACCCGGTCTACGGTGGTGTTTCCGCCAGTCTGGCGATGCTGGGCGACGTGATCATTGCCGAGCCTAAAGCGCTGATCGGCTTCGCCGGTCCTCGTGTGATCGAACAGACTGTGCGTGAAAAACTGCCAGAAGGTTTCCAGCGCAGTGAGTTCCTGCTGGAACATGGCGCTATCGATTTGATCGTTCCGCGTCAAGAACTGCGTCCGCGTCTGGGTAATCTGCTGGCCCAAATGATGAACTTGCCGACACCAAAATTCATCGCCGCACCTTTGGAACCGATCATCGTTCCGCCGGCACCGGCCACTGTATGACCCTGCGTACCTTGGGCGACTGGCTCGCTTACCTTGAGCAACTGCATCCATCGGCCATCGATATGGGGCTGGAGCGTTCGCAACAAGTGGCGGGCAAGCTGGGATTGACCCGGCCGGCACCCAGGGTGATCACAGTTACAGGGACCAACGGCAAGGGGTCTACCTGCGCGTTCATTGCTTCATTGATGCAGGCGCAGGGGCTCAAGGTGGGTGTTTACAGCTCGCCGCACTTGTTGCGTTACAACGAACGGGTGCAGGTCCAGGGTGTTGAAGCCACCGATAGCCAGCTGTGCGAGGCCTTCGCGGCGGTAGAAGCCGCTCGCGGTAACATCTCCCTGACCTACTTCGAAATGGGCACGCTCGCGGCGTTTTGGCTGTTCGAGCGTGCGGCGCTGGATGCGGTGGTCCTTGAAATAGGCCTCGGTGGACGTCTGGATGCGGTGAACCTGATCGATGCCGATTTGGCCGTGATCACCAGTATTGGCGTTGATCACGCTGACTGGTTGGGTGATACCCGAGAGTCGGTCGCCTTCGAAAAGGCCGGGATCTTTCGTCAGGGGCGTCCAGCCCTGTGCGGCGACCTCGACCCTCCCGCGCCATTGCTCGAACGCGTCAAGGCGCTTGGTTGCCCGTTCCTGTTGCGCGGTCGTGATTTCGATCTGGCGGTGACCGACAGTGACTGGCATTGGCAGGGGCATGATGCGCGCGGCCGATTGGTTGAATTGCACCACTTGCCGCTGCTTGACCTGCCGATGGAAAATGCCGCATTGGCGTTGCAGGCTTATCTGCTGCTGGATCTTCCCTGGGTGCAGGAACACATTAGTGCAGCCTTGAGCAGCACGCGGTTGACCGGTCGTCTGGATCGGCGCCAGATCAACTGGCATGGCAAGCCACTGAAGCTTTTGCTGGATGTCGGCCATAATCCTCATGCGGCACACTATCTGGCGCAGCGGCTGGCAAGTCGGCCGCTGGCTGGTAAACGCCTGGCAGTTTTCGGATTGCTGGCGGACAAGGATCTCAAGGGCGTACTGGCCGAGCTGGCTGGCAGCGTTCAGGAGTGGGCTGTTGCACCTTTACCGACGCCCCGTAGCTGTTCGGCTGGCGAGTTGCAGGCCGCGCTACAGAACCTTGGCGCAAGCGTGACGTCTTATCAGAGTGTCGCACTGGCGCTGGAAGGGCAGTGCGATCAAGCGACTGCCGAAGATGAAATTCTGTTGTTCGGATCATTTTATTGCGTCGCCGAGGCCCTGGAATGGCTGGCCCGGCGCGCCAAGGAGGACATTGCAAATGGCTTTGCTGGATAACGTGTTCAAGCAGCGGATGGTCGGTGCACTGGTATTGGTTGCATTGGCGGTGATTTTTTTGCCGATGTTGTTTTCGCGCCAGGATGAAACGCGTCGCGTGTCGGTCGATGTGCCCGCCACGCCGCAAACACCGGCGACGCCTCAAGTGCAGGTCGAGCCCGTAGCGGTTCCAGAGCCTCAGTCGTTGCCGCAGGAGCCTGTGCCGACGGACGAAGACCTTGCTCAGCCCAAGGCCTCTTCAGTGCCTGTGCCAATAACCACTGTGACCCCGTCGGTCGCGACCACGCAGCCAGTCCCGGCAGTCAAGCCGGCAGCGGCTCAGGCGCCCGCCAAACCCGCTGCGGACCCCAGTCGTGTGGATGCCAATGGCCTGTCGGTCAGTTGGTCGGTGCAACTGGCCAGTCTGTCCAATCGCGCCAGTGCCGACACGTTGCAGAAAAGCCTGCGTGCTCAGGGTTATAATGCTTATATTCGGTCCTCGGACGGCTTGAACCGAGTGTTTGTCGGGCCGCTGATTGAGCGTGCCGAGGCTGATCGTTTGCGTGATCAGTTGAGCAAACAGCAGAAACTCAACGGTTTGGTGGTGCGCTTTCAGCCTGAGCGAAATTGAGTCCGTCATCTAATCGGTAATAGCTGCTTACGGGCGGGCTGGTGCTCTGCTAAAATACGCCGCCTTATCCGTCCGTAGGCTTCAACGTGCCATTTACCCCGGTTGATTGGGCGATCATTGCGATCATTGCCATCTCCGCCTTGATCAGTTTGAAACGCGGCTTCGTCAAGGAAGCATTGTCGTTACTCACCTGGATCATTGCCGGTGTTGTTGCCTGGATGTTCGGCGGCTCGCTTTCGCAGTACCTTGTCAGTTACATCGAGACACCTTCAGCTCGCGTGATTGCCGGCTGCACCATCCTGTTTGTCGCCACCTTGCTGGTAGGCGCCATGGTCAACTTTCTTATCAGCGAACTGATTCGCGTCACCGGGCTTTCCGGGACCGATCGTTTTCTGGGTATGGTCTTCGGCGCTGCGCGCGGAGGCTTGCTAGTGGTTGTCGCGGTCGGGCTGTTGAGCCTGGGCCCCGTACAGCAAGATCAATGGTGGCAGCAGTCTAAACTGATGCCACAATTTCTATTGGTCGCTGACTGGTCGAAAAACCTGATTCTCGGGTTGTCCAGCAAGTGGCTAGCCAGCGGTATCAGCGTACCCGCTGATCTCCCGTTCAAGGAACACCTCCTGCCGTCAACAATGCCGCAAGAAGTGTTCGGTAAATCCAGTTCCACTAAGTAGGGGTTGCGTCGCATGTGTGGCATCGTCGGTATCGTCGGTAAGTCGAACGTCAATCAGTCGCTGTATGACGCGCTAACCGTCCTCCAGCACCGCGGCCAGGACGCTGCCGGTATCGTAACCAGCCATGGCGGCCGGTTATTCCTGCGCAAGGATAATGGGTTGGTCCGTGATGTGTTCCACCAGCGCCATATGCAGCGCCTGGTAGGTCACATGGGTATCGGCCATGTGCGCTATCCCACCGCAGGCAGCTCGACTTCGGCCGAAGCTCAGCCGTTTTACGTCAACTCGCCGTATGGCATTACTCTGGCGCACAACGGCAACCTGACCAACGTCGAGCAATTGGCCAAGGAGATTTACGAATCTGACCTGCGCCACGTCAACACCAACTCCGATTCGGAAGTGTTGCTCAACATTTTTGCTCACGAACTGGCCCAGCGCGGCAAGTTGCAGCCGACAGAAGAAGACGTCTTCGCGGCCGTGACCGATGTGCACCACCGTTGCCGTGGCGGATACGCCGTGGTCGCCATGATCACTGGCTATGGCATCGTCGGTTTCCGTGACCCGCATGCCATACGTCCTATCGTCTTCGGTCAGCGTCATACCGACGAAGGCGTCGAGTACATGATCGCTTCCGAAAGCGTTGCGCTGGATGTGCTCGGTTTCACACTGATCCGTGATCTGGCGCCGGGCGAAGCGGTCTACATCACCGAAGACGGCAAGCTGCACACTCGCCAGTGTGCGACCAACCCGCAATACGCACCGTGCATTTTCGAGCACGTTTATCTGGCGCGTCCAGACTCGATCATCGACGGCGTCTCGGTGTACAAGGCGCGTCTGCGCATGGGCGAGCGGCTGGCGGACAAAATCGTGCGCGAGCGCCCTGATCACGACATCGACGTGGTCATCCCGATTCCTGACACCAGCCGTACCGCAGCGCTCGAACTGGCCAATCGCCTGGGCGTGAAGTTCCGCGAAGGTTTCGTCAAGAACCGTTACATCGGTCGCACGTTCATCATGCCGGGGCAGGCTGCGCGGAAAAAGTCCGTGCGCCAGAAGCTCAACGCTATCGACCTGGAATTCCGTGGCAAGAACGTGATGCTGGTGGATGACTCCATCGTGCGTGGTACCACCTGCAAACAGATCATTCAGATGGCCCGTGAAGCCGGGGCCAAGAACGTGTACTTCTGTTCTGCGGCACCGGCTGTGCGTTACCCGAACGTCTACGGCATCGACATGCCGAGTGCTCATGAGCTGATCGCACACAATCGTACGACGCAGGACGTTGCGGACCTGATCGGCGCCGACTGGCTGATTTATCAGGACCTCAGTGACCTGATCGATGCAGTGGGCGGCGGCAAGGTCAAGATCGCAAACTTTGACTGCGCGGTATTTGACGGCAAGTACGTGACCGGCGATATCGACGAGCATTACCTGAACAGGATCGAGCAGGCGCGCAACGACGCCTCCAAGGTCAAGACTCAGGCGGTCAGTGCCATTATCGATTTGTACAACAACTAAGAAGGGGTAGGCGGCATGGCTCACGAATGGGATGCAGGCCGGCTGGACAGTGATCTCGACGGCGTGGGTTTCGACACCCTTGCCGTGCGTGCCGGTCAGCACCGCACGCCGGAAGGTGAGCATGGCGATCCTATGTTCTTCACGTCCAGCTACGTGTTCCGCACTGCCGCCGATGCGGCGGCGCGGTTCGCCGGTGAAGTGCCGGGCAACGTCTATTCGCGTTATACCAACCCGACCGTGCGTTCTTTCGAGGAGCGTATTGCCGCACTCGAAGGTGCTGAGCAGGCCGTCGCCACCGCCACAGGCATGGCGGCGATCCTTGCTGTAGTGATGAGCTTGTGCAGCGCCGGTGATCACGTGCTGGTGTCGCGCAGTGTGTTCGGTTCGACCATCAGCCTGTTCGAGAAGTACTTCAAGCGCTTCGGTGTCGAAGTCGACTATGTTCCGCTGGCCGATCTGTCTGGCTGGGATGCAGCGATCAAGGCCAACACCCGGTTGCTGTTCGTCGAGTCGCCGTCAAATCCTCTGGCCGAGCTGGTGGATATCGCTGCACTGTCCGAAATTGCGCATGCCAAAGGCGCGATGCTGGTAGTCGACAACTGTTTCTGCACGCCTGCGCTGCAACAGCCTTTGTTGTTGGGCGCCGACGTGGTCGTGCATTCGGCGACCAAGTTCATCGACGGCCAGGGCCGTTGCATGGGCGGTGTGGTTGCTGGTCGTAGCGAGCAGATGAAAGAAGTAGTGGGATTCCTGCGGACCGCCGGGCCGACGCTGAGCCCGTTCAACGCCTGGATCTTTCTCAAGGGCCTGGAAACCTTGAGTCTGCGTATGCGCGCTCATTGCGCCAGCGCCCAGATTCTGGCCGAGTGGCTGGAACAGCAGGACGGCATCGAAAAGGTTCATTACGCAGGCCTCAAGAGCCATCCACAGCATGCCTTGGCGCAACGTCAGCAAAAGGGCTTTGGTGCGGTGGTGAGTTTTGAAGTCAAAGGCGGCAAAGAAGGCGCCTGGCGCTTTATCGATGCTACGCGGTTGATTTCGATCACCGCCAACCTGGGCGACAGCAAAACCACGATCACCCACCCGAGCACCACTTCTCACGGGCGTCTGGCGCCGCAAGAGCGGGAAGCTGCCGGGATTCGTGACAGCTTGATCAGGGTTGCGGTGGGTCTCGAAGACGTTGCTGACTTGCAGGCGGATCTGGCACGCGGGCTGGCGGCTTTGTGAGTGAGTGGGCGGTGGAAGCGGCCCCAGCCAGCAATGGCCGGGTCGCGTTGGTCACAGGGGCTGCTCGCGGTATCGGTCTGGGCATTGCCGCCTGGCTGGTCAGCGAAGGCTGGCAGGTGGTGTTGACGGACCGGGATCGTGTTCGTGGTTCGAAAGTGACCAAGGTGCTTGGCGAAAACGCCTGGTTCATTGCCATGGACGTGTCCAGTGAAGAGCAAGTGGCGCTGTGTGTGGCTGAAGTGCTGGGGCAGTTCGGTCGCCTTGATGCGCTGGTGTGCAATGCGGCCGTTGCCGATCCACACAATGCAACACTGGAAAGCTTGAGTCTTCATGACTGGAATCGGGTACTGGCCGTCAATCTCAGTGGGCCGATGCTGCTGGCCAAGCATTGCGCGCCTTACCTGCGCGCTCACGGTGGCGCCATCGTCAATCTGACCTCGACCCGTGCCACACAATCGGAACCGGACACAGAGGCCTACGCAGCGAGCAAGGGCGGCCTGCTGGCGTTGACCCATGCTCTGGCCATCAGTTTGGGGCCGGAAATTCGTGTAAACGCTGTCAGCCCTGGCTGGATCGATGCCCGTGATCCGTCAGTGCGGCGTGCAGAGCCTTTGTCCGATAGCGACCATGCCCAGCACCCGGTGGGCAGGGTGGGGACGGTTGAAGACGTGGCTGCGATGGTGGTCTGGCTGCTGTCGAAAAATGCAGGGTTCGTCACCGGCCAGGAGTTTGTGGTCGATGGCGGCATGACCAGGAAGATGGTTTATCAGGATTGAGGTTTTCAGCGAAAGCGCTGCATCAAACCGGCATGACCTGAATGTGCCGATCTGTTCGCGGATAGATACGCTCCCGCAAATGTGATTCGGTAAAACGATGTCAGACGATTGATTCAAAATGGTACTTTTCAAAAAAACTTCAAGCAGGGTATTGACTTAGGTTCGATACCTGCGTAAATTTCGCGGCCTCAACGAAGCAAAGGGTGATTAGCTCAGCTGGGAGAGCAGCTGCCTTACAAGCAGCGGGTCGGCGGTTCGATCCCGTCATCACCCACCATTTATTGAGTGTTCTTTAACGAGAACAGGACGAAAGTCCACCGACAAGCAGCGGTAGTTCAGTCGGTTAGAATACCGGCCTGTCACGCCGGGGGTCGCGGGTTCGAGTCCCGTCCGCTGCGCCATATTTTTCAGATTGGGTTCGCCCGGTCTGAGACTGGAAAGCCGCAAGGTTGATCAGTCAGGGTTACAACGAAACAGGCTCTCGAAGGCCCGTTTCAAATGAGTTCATCGGGTGCAAGCTCGAGCGACAAGCAGCGGTAGTTCAGTCGGTTAGAATACCGGCCTGTCACGCCGGGGGTCGCGGGTTCGAGTCCCGTCCGCTGCGCCATATCCCGCTTCAAGGCCCTTGAACTCCTTGAAGCAAACAAACAAGCGACCTTAGGGTCGCTTTTTTGCGTCCGTCATTTTACAGGACGCCATCGCCAGCACTCACGCGGTGAGCGCTTCTGTTTCTTCCATGCTCCGGGATTAGGTTATGCTCGAAGCGTGAAGGCGTTTTGGCATCGGTTGCGGCCTTGGTGGGGTGAAAGGGAGTGACTCATGGAGTCTCCAGGCAGTATTCGCAGGGCGCAGTCATTCGCTTCCGATACACGAGAGGCGGTGCGTGAGTTTCACGCAGGGGTCGTTCAGCACGACATGGCACTGGTGCTGTTCTTCTGTTCGCCGACCTATGACCGGGAGATAGTCGCGCAAGAAATGGCGCGTCTGTTCCCAGGCGTAGACGTTGTTGGCTGCTCGACGGCGGGGGAGATTGGCCCTGTCGGTTATTGCACCGACAGCATCACCGGAGTCAGTTTTCCTGAAAGTGATTTTGTGGCGGTGGTGGGTGCTATTGACCACCTGCAGCAACTTGAAGCGGCCAAGGTCATGGAGTTTGCGCAACGGCAGTTACAGAGGCTCACGATCAAGGCGTCAGGGGTGGTGGACCCAAGTGGTTTTGCGCTGCTCCTGACCGATGGCCTTTCAGTGCGTGAAGAGCCGCTGGCTAACGCGTTGCAACGGTCCCTGGGCAAGTTGCCACTGATCGGTGGGTCTGCAGCCGATGCGTTGTCTTTTGGCCATACCTACGTCTACTTCGACGGGACATTTCACAGCGATAGCGCGGTCGTGGTCCTGCTGAGTACCCCGTTGCCGTTCAAACTATTCAAAATCCAGCATTTTGTACCGACGTCCAAAAGGCTGGTGGTGACCGCGGCCGACCCCGCACATCGCGTGGTGAAAGAAATCAACGGATTGCCCGCCGCCGAGGAATATGCCCGCTATATCGGTGTTGAGGTAAGCGACCTGACCCCGTTGAGTTTCGCCGCGTCGCCCCTGGTGGTGGTGATCGGCGAGACGAGCTATGTGCGTGCCATTCAGTCGGCCAACAGTGACGGGAGCCTGACGTTTTTCTGTGCCATCGAGGAAGGGTTGGTGCTACGCCTGGCGCATGGCGAGGATCTGGTGGAAAACCTCCAGCAGTCCTTTGCCGCATTCAACGCGGAAATCGGGCCACCGCAGTTGGTTCTGGGGTTCGACTGCGTCCTGCGCAGGATGGAAATCACCCTCAATGGCCTTGATGACGCCGTTGAGGATATTTTTCGCAGCAACAATGTCACCGGGTTCACGACCTATGGTGAGCAATTTCGCGGAGTGCACGTCAACCAGACATTGACCGGTATCGCGATTGGCGCAGCGCTGCCCGAGGTGGATCATGCTTGAGCGAACCCAGCTGTCCGCCGATGACGAAAAGCGTCTGTACGCCGAGATCGCTCGCAAGGACAAGATCATTGAGGTCCTGATGGACCGCGCCGAACGTGGGACCAACGGTCAAGGTTCCGATTTCGATCTGTTTCAGACCACTGTCATGCTGGAAGACATGGTGCATGAGCGCACGCAGGATCTGGAAACCGCGCTGCGCAATAACGAAAGCATCACCCGCGAGCTGAAAGCGACCCAGGGGGAGTTGGTGACCTCCGCGCGCCTGGCCGGTATGGCCGAAATCGCAAACAACGTCCTGCACAACGTCGGCAACGTGCTTAACAGCGTGAATATCTCGGCCGATATCGTGTGTTCCACGCTGCGCCAGTCGAAGGTTCGCAGCCTGAGTAATGTCGTGGAGCTTATCCAGGAGCACTCGGACGACATCGGTGAGTTTCTGGCGCGAGATGAAAAAGGAAAGCTGTTGCTGCCTTACTTGTTCAAGCTGGCGGCCGCGTTGTCCGCCGAGCAGCGCAACGTGCTGGATGAGCTCGGCTCATTGACCCAAAACATCAACCACATCAAAAGTATTGTCGCGACCCAGCAGTCCCATGCGGGCTCGGCCAGCATTATCGAGGATGTCGATCTGGATGTCGCGATCGAGGATGTCCTGCGTTTGGGGGCCGGGGTCGTAGGTGCGCATCAGGTTCTCGCGCTCAAGGAGTATTCTGATGTGCCCGCGTTGCTCCTGGATAAGTCGCGGTTTATCCAGATTTTGGTCAACTTGCTGCGAAATGCCAGGCAGGCCATGGACGCTATCGATGACCTGACAGGCCCGATCACCCTGCGCGCAAGGGTGGTCAAGAACAGCGAGGGCAGGCGTTTGCAATTGAGTGTGGAAGATGACGGCGAAGGCATCGCCCCCGAGCATCTGCCGCAGCTTTTCGTTCATGGCTTTACGACACGCAAAGAGGGCCATGGCTTTGGCCTGCACAGCTGCGCGTTGGCCGCCAAGGAGATGGGCGGCACCTTGACGGTTCACAGTGACGGGCCCGGCGCCGGGGCGGTGTTTACCCTTGAGTTTCCAATGACCTCAGCGCTGGGTTGATCCGCGATGTAACGCTCATGCGGGTAGTTGCCGCCCCCGGCGATCAGTGGAAGCGTTCGGCGCTATAGGGGGCTGGGTCGGTAAACGGTTCGGCGCCGGTCATCAGCTCTGCGAGCAGGCGGCCACTGACCGGGCCCAGCGTCAGACCGTGGTGGGCGTGGCCGAAGTTGAACCACAGCCCCGGATGACGGTTGGCCGGACCGATCACCGGGCACATGTCCGGCAGGCACGGACGTCGACCCAGCCAGGGTTCGGCATCCAGACGTTCTCCAAGGGGGTAGAAGCCGCGTGCCAGCTTTTCGCAACGGCGCAGCTGGATTTCATTGATAGGGTCGTCGCTGTCGGCGAACTCGACGCCGGTGGTCAGACGAATCCCTCGCACCATCGGTGCCAGTACATAACCGCCCTGACGGTCAACGATGGGGTGATGCAACTGAGTACCGGGTTTGGCTGCGTAGTGCATGTGGTAGCCGCGTTTCACCGCCAGCGGAATCCGGTAACCCAGCGGCTCGAAAATGCCCCTGGCCTGAGGACCGAGGGCCACCACGGCTTCGTTGGCAATGATCAGGCCCTTTTCGCTCTGCACCTCCCATTTGTCGGCACGCTGGCTCAGGCTCAAGGCATCACCCAGCACGAATACGCCGCCGCGCTTGATGAACAGTTCAGCATAGCCGCGGGTCAGACCGCCCGGATCGCTGACCGTCTTCGGGTCGAGCCAGTGAATACCGCCGACGACGTTGGCATGCAGCCCGGGCTCGCGCTCGTGTACCTGCTGCTGATCAAGCACTTCATAGTTCAAGTCGTACTTTTTGAGCGCCGCCGCGTCTTCTTTGGCCTTTTCAAACGCGGGCAGGTTGCGGAAGGCCTCGATCCAGCCACTGTCCTTGATCAGCCCGCCCATGCCTGCCGGTTCCGACAGCAGGTCATGTTCGCTGACACAGCGCTCGACCAACGGCAGCATGGAGCGAGTCGCGTCGGCCAGGCCTTTGGGTCCCGAGTTACGCCAGTATTGCAGCAGCCACGGACCTGCCTTAGGCAGATAACGCAGGCTGTAGCGCACATCGGATTGCTGGTTGAGGGCATAGCGCAGCAGGCTCGACAGCTGGCGCGGAAACGCATAGGGGATCACGCTGGCGCGCTCGATCAGCCCGGCGTTGCCATGGCTCGTGCCGTTGCCGGGTTGCTCTCGGTCGAGCAATACCACGTTGCGGCCGCGTGCCTGTAACTGCAGGGCGGTACTGACGCCGACAATCCCGGCGCCCAGAACGATGGTGTCGCAATGCATGGGAAATCCTTGATACGCGGGCCGTAATCACAGCCTGGAAAAATCGGTTCAATTCAAATCAGGGCCCGGCGGCCTTCGATTAACTTGGGCAGCGTCGCACAGTGTCGACATTACGGGAGAAGCTCCACTTCGTCACGCCCATCGGCGCCTTGGATAATCAACGTCGGCGCGTGAGCCGAACGGGTGTAGAATCCCCAGGCGTCAGTCAAATCGACCATACCTCCAAACTGCGTTGATCGAACGCCAGCCTTGTTGCAGACTTACCCCCTCGTTTCAGGACTGTAGTTCTACTGACAGCTATTTTCCCCAGGATTTTCAATGTCTAAATTACTGAGCTTTCGTACCGCATGCTGGGTCACCACCCTGCTGGCTGCCGCAGGCTGCTCATCGCCCAAGCCGGCGGTCTACGAGCATGAAAATTTCGACGATTCCGGTACTTTTTCGAGAAACTACCCGGTCAGCGATTCCGCGTCCTGTGAGGCGGCGCGTCGAGCCTTGCTCAGCCAGGGCTACATCATCAGTAGCAGTGACCCGAAAGTGATCAGCGGGCACAAAAGCTTCCAGCAGACGGGTGAAACCCATATGGAGATCAGCTTCAGTGTGGTCTGCGCGTCTGATGGTACTGCCGCTAATGGGGCGACGATGTTCGCCAATGCGTTGCAGGACCGTTATGCGCTGAAGAAGGTCAACAATTCGGCGAGCGTGGGTGTTGGCGTACTGGGTTCGGTGTCGATGCCGATTGGCTCCACTGACGATTCGATGGTCAAGGTTGCCAGCGAGACGGTCTCGTCACCCACGTTCTATGATCGCTTCTTTACGCTGGTAGAAATCTTCTTGCCACCTGAAGTGAAAAAAGCCGCCCATATCCCTGAAAAACCGAAAACCGATCTGGGCATACCAGAACCGGCTGCTCAAGCGATAAAGCCGGCAGCGCTGGCCGAGACCAAGCCTGCGACTCCAGAGGCGGTACCTGCGACAGAACCTGCGAAAGAATCCTCTCCGGAGACGGCTCCTGCTGCCGCCAATGGAAGTGAACCAGCGCCAGCACCGGCTGAGCACGAGTCTATTAAGGTCGAACCTGTAGCGCCTGCGCCGACACCTGTTCAGCCGGAGGCAACGACACCTTAGCGTCTGGCAAGCAGCATCCGGTGCCCAATAGCCGCTGAGACTTCTCCGTTCAGCGGCTTTTTGATGGGCAGCGTTCCTCAGCTTAGAAAAAGCTTGTACGCCGGGTTATCCGTTTCATCCCAGTATGGATAACCGATCTCGGCCAGTGCCGCAGGGATCAGGTGACGCTCCTCTTCCGGCACCACCAGCCCCGCCATAACGCGGCCATCTGCAGCGCCGTGGTTGCGGTAGTGGAACATCGAGATATTCCACTGGCCGCCGAGCTTGTTCAGGAAGTTGAACAGCGCGCCGGGACGCTCGGGGAATTCGAAGCGGAACACCACTTCATCGCTGACCCTTGGCGCATGGCCACCGACCATGTGCCGAATATGCAGCTTCGCCAGTTCGTTGTGGGTCAGGTCCAGCACCGGGAAGCCCTGTTCGGTCAGGCTGCTGAGCAGCGCGGCGCGCGGGTCGTTTTCCGGGTGGGTCTGCACGCCGACGAAGATGTGCGCTTCGCGATCGGTGTGATAGCGGTAGTTGAATTCGGTGATCTGGCGTTTACCGATGGCTTTGCAGAAGGCTTTGAAGCTGCCCGGCTTCTCGGGAATGGTCACCGCGATGATCGCTTCGCGGCCTTCGCCCAGCTCGGCGCGTTCGGCAACGTGGCGCAGACGGTCGAAGTTGACGTTGGCCCCGGAGTCGATGGCCACCAGGGTCTGACCACTGACGCCGTAACGCTCGACGTACTTCTTGATCCCGGCCACGCCCAATGCACCGGCAGGCTCAGTGATCGAGCGGGTGTCGTCGTAGATGTCCTTGATCGCCGCGCAGATTTCGTCGGTGCTGACGGTGATCACTTCGTCGACGTAATCCTTGCAGATATCAAAGGTGTGCTTGCCAATCTGCGCCACCGCCACACCATCGGCAAACAGACCGACCTGACTCAGCACCACGCGCTCGCCTGCGGCCATGGCCGCTTGCAGGCAGTTGGAATCGTCAGGCTCGACGCCGATCACCTTGATCTCCGGGCGCAGGTATTTCACGTACGCCGCGATACCTGCGATCAAGCCGCCACCGCCCACCGGGACAAAAATCGCGTCCAGACGGCCCGGATGCTGACGCAGGATCTCCATCGCCACGGTGCCTTGCCCGGCAATGGTGTCCGGGTCGTCATACGGGTGGACGTAGACGTAGCCTTTTTCTTCGACCAGTTTCAGGGAGAACGCCAGCGCCTCGGGGAACGAGTCGCCGTGCAATACCACCTTGCCGCCGCGCGAACGCACGCCTTCGACCTTGATCTCGGGGGTGGTTTTTGGCATGACGATCGTGGCTTTGACCCCCAATACCTTGGCCGCCAACGCCAACCCCTGCGCGTGATTGCCGGCCGACGCGGTGACCACGCCCTTGGCCCGTTCGGCTTCGCTCAGTTGCGTCAGCTTGTTGTACGCGCCGCGAATCTTGAACGAGAACACCGGCTGCAAGTCTTCGCGCTTGAGCAATATCTGATTGCCGAGGCGCTCGGACAGCTGGCGAGCCTGCTGCAAGGGGGTTTCAACGGCCACGTCATAGACGCGCGAGGTGAGGATTTTCTTGACGTACTGCTTGAGCAAATCGCTCATTGATGGGCTCCTGGTACGAGAGGTGTTGCCCAGGAGACAGAAGAAAAACCCGCCTCGAGGGCGGGTTGGGTGCAGCCGTCAGCTAACCCGCCAAGATAGGAATGGCGGTAATAATAATCGGGCGGACGACATGCTGGGTCAGGTTCATGTATCGAAGACTATTTCGGATGGCGTGGGCAAGTCAAGCCTACACGGGCTATGTAGGAGGCCTCGCCGCGCTGTCGCGCAGCAAACTGTAGGCGCGCGCTTGCAACGACGCGTCCCGCCGCGATGGCGTCGTGTCAGGTGTACTGATGATCGCAGAACCAGGTATCCCTTTCCCTAGGGGGCGACGCATTCATTTTTTCGTCACGTTGGCACTTTAAGGTGAAAACCGTGGTCAGTCATAAAACCAATAGTGAGCATCAGCCAAAGAGGGCATGCGTAATGGACGAATACCAGGAAGAACTGCTTGAGTATCAGGCTTTTGAACTTGATCCAGTGGAACCCGCCGACGACGCTACCGAGCTGTAAGCGTCAACCGGCTTGACGCTGGCTGCGGCGGAACTCTCCCGGGGTATGCCCGTTCCAGCGTTTGAAGGCGCGTTGAAAAGCCTCGGCCGAGGCAAAGCCGAGCAGGTAGGCTATTTCGCCGAAGGCCAGTTCTGTATCACGGATATAGGTCATCGCCAGGTCGCGGCGGGTGTCATTGAGAATGGCGCGAAACTGCGTGCCTTCGTCAGCCAATTTGCGACGCAATGTCCAAGTCGGCAGCTTCAGTCGTGCGGCCACTTCTTCCAGATCCGGTTCCCGACCACCATTCAATAACGGCCCGAGCAACTGAGTGATGCGCTCTCGCAGGCTGCGGGTGCGGGTGAGCTGTTCCAGTTCCTTCTCACACAATTGCAACAAGTGCCGCCACGTGCTGGGGCAGTGCTCCGGGTTGCGTAGCCCGAGGCTCGACAGGCTCAGGCGCAGTTGATTGATGTCAGCAGCAAAACTTACAGGGTTATCGCTCAAGTCGCTGTAAGACCCCGCGTAAGCCGGCGCGGGAAACTCGATGTCGACCTTTTCCGCACGCAGGCGGCAGCCGGCCAGACTCGAAAGCTGCTGAATCCAGCTGGCGAGAATCGAATCCACCACAAAGCGGTTGTAGGCGTTGTACGGGCTGATGGAATAGAAACGCAGCCATGCGCCTTGAGCGTCCTCATGAAAGCTCGACCGCCCTCGGTAATTCGAACCGAAAAGCGCTTCAAAGCGGATCAGGCAGCGTGCTGCCTCGCGCACGGTGGGCGCCTGCGCGGCGGTCACGCCCGCCAGTCCTGCTTGGCTGATACGGCTCAACTGGCCCATGCGCAGGCCCAGCCCCGGTTCGCCAGTCAGCTGGATGGCGGCGTGCCCAAGGCGCATGTAACGCGGGATCGACAGGCGTGCACCCGGCTCAGCCAAGCGTGCCGGGTCCAGCCCGTATTGTTCCAGCAACGGCTCCGGGTCCTGGCCGAAACTGCTTACAGCGTCGGCCAGGCTGTGCACGAAGCCTACTGACAAATCACCCAAACGCACCCGTGGCGAAGTCATCGATTCACAGCCAGAGGTTAATCAAGCGCGCACCGTGCCCAGGCTGGTCGGCGCTGATTTGATCGGTGCCGGTCAGCCCTTGGCGATTGGCAAAACTGTCGCCGGAGCTGTCCTGATCCCAGAACTGTCCACGCATGAACACACTAATCCCAGCACGTGCGGTACTGGCCGGTGCATGGCCGGTCAAGGTCAGGCGGCGCCAGGCCGCACCTTCGCTGATTTCTCCCGGCTTGAGGCTGACGCCCTCAGGTGTCGAAGCACTTTTATAGCCTTGCCAAGGTTTGGACCAGAGACCATGGCCCACGACGAGCGCAGGCACGGCAATCAATTCGGCGCCGTTGTTGTTCAATTGTGCGTAATTACGCGGATACCAACTGTCACTGCCGATCAGCACCCCCAGGCGTCCGGCCGGGGTGTCGACGACATTCAGCGCAGCCTGCGTCGCTGGCTGGATGTAATTGCGTTCCGCGAACGTCGGGTACAGCTGACGCTGCGGCTGGCCAATCGGCAGGCCGTCGCTGCTGAATACCAGGCTGCTGTTGTACAGAGGGCCTGGGCCGATGTGCAGTTGGCCGTTATCGATGCTCGGTTCGGGCAATACGATTGAGCCTGCCACCAGGGTCACGGCAAACTCTTTGGCCAGACCGCCGAACAGCGTCTGGTAATCCTTGGCCATGGCCCGTGCTTTCATGCGCAGATGAGCGTCGTCGAGCCGGTTACTGCCCTTGGCCCGTATCAGCGCGTTGAGGAATTGCAGGGGGTTGCTGACCGACAGCCAGTTCATGGCTTCATTGATCGTCGTGGCTTGATACAACTCATCTTTCTCGCCTCTGGCAAACAGCCAGGTACCGATGTGCTCAGGCAACACCACGATGGTTTTGTCGTTAAGCAGGCCCTGGTCACGGGCTTGTTGCAGGTAGGCCGCCAGCTTGCGGTGCAGATGCTCGAGGCTTTGATAATCGGTGGGGAACAGCTCCGGCTGGATACCCAGCAGGTTGCCGCGCTCGCCGGGTTGGCCGTCATTCACTGCCAGTTGAATGCGCAGATCCGAAAGATAATGGCCTACGGGGCGTTGCCCGGTCCAAACGGCGTAACCGGTGATCATGGCGATCAACAGCAGGGCAACGGAGACATTGAAAATTTTGCGCATGGGAGACACAGAGAGCAGCCGTGAGCAGGATTCACCGACTAGGGTAGGGCGATGAGCCGCGCTTGCCAACCCTCGCTGTTCGTTTGGATCAATAACTTGTCACTTTGAGTCATTGAGTGTGACCGGTTGGCTCTTTAATGTTTGTGCCATGGACAGATCAGTGAGTTTGCCTCCTGCCTGAATAATTGACGGGAGCCCATAGAGGCCCCCGCATCCCGTGATGACGTTCGATGGAGTTTTTATGGCCGCCGCTCTCTACCCGCACCTGTTGGCCCCGCTGGACCTGGGATTCACCACCTTGCGCAACCGCACCCTGATGGGCTCGATGCACACAGGTCTTGAAGAAAAGCCCGGCGGATTCGAACGCATGGCGGCTTACTTCGCTGAGCGGGCCCGTGGTGGTGTTGGCCTGATGGTGACCGGCGGTATCGGCCCCAACGATGAAGGCGCGGTGTATTCCGGCGCAGCCAAGTTGACCACGGTTGAAGAAGCGGACAAACATCGCATCGTCACCAAGGCAGTGCATGAAGCCGGTGGCAAAATCTGCATGCAGATCCTCCACGCCGGACGCTATGCCTACAGCCCCAGGCAAGTCGCTCCAAGCGCGATTCAGGCGCCGATCAACCCGTTCAAGCCCAAAGAACTGGACGAAGAGGGCATCGAAAAGCAAATTCAGGATTTCGTCACCTGTTCGACCCTGGCGCAGATCGCCGAGTACGACGGCGTTGAAATCATGGGCTCGGAAGGTTATTTCATTAACCAGTTCCTGGCCGCTCACACCAACCATCGCACTGATCGCTGGGGTGGCAGCTATGAAAATCGCATGCGCCTGCCAGTGGAAATCGTCCGTCGCGTGCGCGAGGCGGTAGGCCCGAACTTCATTATTATCTATCGCCTGTCGATGCTCGATCTGGTGGAAGGTGGCAGCGTCTGGGAAGAAATCGTGCAACTGGCCAAAGCCATCGAGGCGGCGGGTGCAACCCTGATCAACACCGGTATCGGTTGGCATGAGGCACGAATCCCGACTATCGCGACCAAGGTTCCGCGGGCGGCTTTCAGCAAGGTCACGGCTAAATTGCGCGGCTCGGTGAGCATTCCACTGATCACCACCAACCGCATCAACACCCCGGAAATTGCTGAGCAGATACTCAGCGAGGGCGATGCCGACATGGTGTCCATGGCGCGGCCGTTTCTGGCGGATGCGGATTTCGTCAACAAGGCCGCCGCCGGTCGCAGTGATGAAATCAACACCTGCATCGGCTGCAACCAAGCCTGTCTGGACCATACCTTCGGTGGCAAATTGACCAGTTGTCTGGTCAATCCGCGCGCCTGCCACGAGACTGAACTCAACTACCTGCCCGTGCAGCAGATCAAGAAAATCGCGGTGATCGGTGCCGGTCCAGCGGGTCTGGCCGCGGCAACGGTGGCTGCCGAGCGCGGGCATCAGGTGACATTGTTCGATTCGGCCAGCGAGATCGGTGGCCAGTTCAACGTTGCCAAACGGGTGCCGGGCAAGGAAGAGTTCTCCGAAACCCTGCGCTATTTTTCTCGCAAGCTGCAAACCACCGGTGTCGAGGTCTGCTTGAACACCCGGGTGGCTGTCAGCGATCTGCTGGGTGCCGGTTACGACGAGATTATTCTGGCGACGGGCATTGCCCCGCGTACGCCGGCTATTCCCGGTGTCGAGCATGAAAAAGTGCTGAATTACCTCGACGTGATTCTGGGGCGTAAGCCAGTAGGGAAAAGCGTCGCAGTGATCGGCGCGGGCGGTATCGGTTTCGATGTGTCGGAATATTTGGTGCACAAGGGCGTGTCCACGAGTCTCGACTGCGCTGCGTTCTGGAAAGAGTGGGGCATCGACGCGACGCTGGAGGCGCGTGGTGGCGTCGCCGGAATCAAGGCCGAGCCGCAGGCTCCTGCGCGTCAGGTGTTCCTCTTGCAGCGCAAGAAAACCAAGGTCGGTGACGGCCTGGGTAAAACCACTGGCTGGATTCATCGCACGGGTCTGAAGAACAAGCAGGTGCAAATGCTCAATGGTGTCGAATACCTGAGCATTGATGATGCTGGCTTGCACATCCGCATCGGTGAAGGTGAACCGCAGCTATTGCCTGTGGATAACATTGTCATTTGCGCAGGTCAGGACCCGCTGCGCGAACTGTATGACGGCTTGGTCGAAGCCGGGCAGAACGTGCACCTGATCGGCGGCGCGGACGTCGCTGCCGAGCTGGACGCTAAGCGCGCAATCAATCAGGGTTCGCGGTTGGCGGCCGAGCTCTAATGCCCCGTTGTCGCGAATGAACCCGATTCGCCGGTCTGCCTGAAAAAACCAAAGAGGGCGCAATGCTAAACTGCGGCCTCTTTGTTTACTGACTCCAACCTCATGTTTCCCCCAATACCCCACCCGCCCAACGCCCCCCTCCAACCCTTGCATCTGCCTTGGCTAAAACAGGCTGGTGTCGAGGTGGCTGTCCTTCGTCTGGACTTGATCGACCCGCTGATCTCCGGCAACAAGTGGTTCAAGCTGACTCATCATCTGGCGGCGGCAGCCGAGGCCGGTGCTGAAGGCGTGATCAGCCTCGGCGGTGCGCATTCCAATCACCTGCATGCCTTGGCCGCAGCGGGCAAACGCTTCGGTTTCCCCACCGTCGGCCTGCTGCGCGGCCATGCGCAAGACACCCCGACAAGTCTTGATTTGCAGGCATTTGGCATGCAGCTGCACTGGTTGGGTTACGCCGGTTATCGGGCTCGGCATCAGGCGGATTTCTGGTTGCCATGGCAAGCACTTTACCCGCACCTGCACCCGGTACCGGAAGGCGGTGGTGGATTGCCCGGTGCTTTGGGCTGTGCCGATTTGGTGGTTCAAGCGCGCAGCCAATTGAGTCAACTGGGTTGGGACGATTATCACGCCTGGTGGTTGGCGGCAGGCACCGGAACCACCCTGGCCGGGCTGGTCCTGGCTGAAACGGGCGCCCACCCGGTCTATGGCGCTCTGGCGGTGCCGGACGACCACGGTGTCGCCGAGCACGTCTCTGCTGTCATCGAGCGGGCTAACGAGCGCCATTGCAGCTATTACCTGCTGGACGCGAGCCGCGGCGGCTTTGCCAGGACCGATCCGCACTTGCTGGACTTCATCTCCGTCAGTGAAGCCGACAGCGGCCTGCCACTGGAGCCGCTGTATACCGGCAAAGCGCTACTGGCTTTGCATGATCGGGTGGCAGCAGGGTTATTGGCCCGAGGCACTCGCTTGATTTTTGTGCACACCGGCGGCTTGCAGGGGCGGCGCGGGATGGCGGCGAGGACCACGCTCTGAGTCTCATGGCATGAATCCTGCGAATCTCATTTGGTAACGGGTCGGCCCTGAGTATGCGGATGACACATGTGGAGCACGTACATCTCGGCGCGGCCCGGATAATCGATAACTTCTAATCGATACCTTCCTGATGAGCGCGCCGAGGTCAGCATGACAACCCAAGCAATGAAGGCTGTAGACCCTGCCACCTTGAGACGCGTGATCTGTGCGGCGGCCATTGGCAATTTTGTCGAGTGGTTCGACTTTGCGGTGTACGGCTTTTTGGCGACGACTATCGCTCAGCAGTTTTTCCCCAGCAGCGACCCCAGCGCCGCGTTGTTGAAGACGTTCGCTGTCTTTGCTGTGGCGTTCGCTTTTCGGCCCTTGGGCGGTATTTTCTTCGGCATGCTCGGTGACCGGGTAGGGCGCAAGAAAACCCTGGCCTTGACCATCCTGCTGATGGCGGGTGCGACGACGTTGATTGGCGTGCTGCCCAATTACGCGGCAATTGGCGTGCTGGCGCCGGTGTTGTTGACGTTGATTCGCTGTGCCCAGGGGTTTTCCGCCGGGGGTGAATACGCTGGCGCCTGCGCTTATCTGATGGAGCATGCACCGCGCACCCAGCGCGCCTGGTATGGCAGCTTTGTGCCGGTCTCGACGTTCTCCGCCTTTGCCTGCGCGGCGGTGGTGGCCTATGCGCTGGAGTCGTCGCTGTCGCTGGACGCCATGAGCACTTGGGGCTGGCGTTTGCCGTTTCTGCTGGCAGCCCCGTTGGGGTTGGTCGGGCTGTATCTGCGCTGGAAACTGGATGAAACCCCGGCGTTTCAAGCCGTCGCCAACGAGGCTGCAGTGGCCCATTCCCCATTGCGCGAAACCCTGCGTACCCATGGTGCCGCGATCTGCTGCCTGGGCGCGTTCGTGTCGTTGACGGCGCTTTCGTTTTATATGTTCACCACCTATTTCGCCACGTACCTGCAAGTCGCAGGCGGTCTGAGCCGGGCCACGGCATTGCTGGTGTCGGTGATTGCGCTGATTTTTGCCGCCGCGATCTGCCCATTGGCCGGGATGTTTTCCGACAGGGTCGGGCGGCGGGCGACAATAGCGAGCGCTGGCGTGTTGTTGCTTGTGGTGGTGTATCCCGCATTCCTGATGGCCAGTTCCGGCTCGTTCATTGCGTCGATCATCGGCGTAATGTTGTTGGCGGTGGGAGCAGTGCTCTGTGGTGTGGTCACGGCGGCCTTGCTCTCCGAAACCTTTCCTACACGTACGCGCTACACCGCCTCGGCGATCACCTACAACATGGCCTACACGATTTTTGGTGGTACCGCGCCACTGGTTGCCACCTGGCTGATCACCACGACCGGCAGCAACCTGTCCCCGGCTTTTTACCTGATGGCCGTCGCAGTGCTGGCGCTGGCGGGCGGATTGGCGTTGCCGGAGACGTCGAAGGTTTCCTTGCACGGGGCTGATGGCTCAGATGAATTCGAAGTGTCGCCGCAGGGATCTGTCGCTTAGCGAATACCTCTACTGATGCTTTTGGATGCACTGGCATCAGGGAGGATAAATTTTGCCAGCCAGGCAGAGTCCGCAACAAAAAATGGCATTCATGCGCTAAAAAGTGGCACATTGGCGCCGCCACTGTTGGCGGCATCCTTTGCAATCACGGTTGTAAAGCGCATACCCATTGTTACGGATGATCTTCATGGCTATCAGCAATATTCAGTCCAGCCCGGTCCCGCCCTTGGCAGCGAGCCAAAGCAGTCCTCTGGTCATGCGCATCATTGGTGCCGTGGCTCTGGCGCATTTGATCAATGACCTGATTCAGGCGGTACTGCCGTCGATCTATCCAATGCTCAAGGCCAACTACGGGTTGACCTTCACTCAGGTCGGATTGATTACCCTGACCTTTCAGATCACGGCGTCGCTGTTGCAGCCTTGGGTGGGTTATTACACGGATCGTCATCCGAACCCGCTGCTATTGCCGGCCGGTGCTATTTGTACGCTGGTAGGGATTGTCATGCTGTCGATGGTCGGCAGCTTTCCGCTCATTCTGCTGGCGTCGGCATTGATCGGCGTTGGTTCTTCGACATTTCACCCGGAAGCGTCGCGTATCGCCCGACTGGCCTCGGGTGGCCGCTTTGGCCTGGCTCAGTCTACCTTTCAGGTCGGTGGCAACGCAGGGTCGGCATTTGGCCCACTGCTGGCTGCAGCCATCATCATTCCGTTTGGCCAAGGCAATGTCGCCTGGTTCGGGCTGTTCGCGGTGTTTGCCATCGGTTTGCTGTACGCGATCAGTCGTTGGTACCGCGCGCACCTGAACCTGTTCAAACTCAAGGCAGGGCAGCAAGCGACCCATGGCCTGTCGAAAAAGCGGGTGACCGGCGCGTTGATGGTCCTCGGCTTTCTGGTGTTTTCCAAATACTTCTACATGGCCAGTTTCACCAGCTATTTCACGTTTTACCTGATCCAGAAATTCGACCTGTCGGTGGCCAGTTCGCAACTGCACCTGTTCCTGTTTCTCGGTGCGGTGGCCGCCGGTACGTTCTTTGGCGGCCCTATAGGCGACAAAGTCGGGCGTAAAACGGTGATCTGGTTCTCGATCCTTGGGGTGGCGCCGTTCACCTTGATGCTGCCCTATGCGGACCTGTTCTGGACCAGCGTGCTGAGCGTGATCATCGGCTTCATTCTGGCCTCGGCGTTTTCCGCCATTGTGGTGTTTGCTCAAGAGCTGGTGCCGGGCAACGTGGGGATGATTGCCGGGGTGTTCTTTGGCTTGATGTTCGGTTTCGGTGGGATTGGCGCAGCGTTGCTCGGCTACCTGGCCGATATCCACGGAATCATCTACGTGTACTCGCTCTGCTCGTTCCTGCCACTGCTGGGGATTTTTACGGTTCTGTTGCCCAATACCAAAAAAGTCTGATCACCTATCACTGCATAGATTCCGGCCGAACGCTCAAGCCGGCGGCATTGGTACGGCGACTGAGGCGACGGCGTTGGTGGTATTCCCTAGATAGGGCCACTGATCCGAGACCAGGAACAGGCGCTCGGCCTCTTCCCAATCGCCGCCACCGTTTTCGGTCAAGCGCACCAAGAGCTGTGCTGGCGCCAGCGGGTCCAGTTGCAGCAGCCACTCCTGTAACTGATCGGCCTGCCAGGTCTGCGCTTCACTGTAATGGGCGGGAGCCAGCCAGGCATGGCGCGGCAGGGGTTGCCAACGACCTGCGGGGCTTTGCGCGATGAAATCTGCCCAGTCATGCTGATGCAGCCAGCGTCCATTCAGGTGCTGACGGTGCGCGCCCGCCGGTGATTGTGCTTTCCCGGGCCATGGATAAAGCAGGTACCCCCCCAGCCACAGTTCAGCGCTGAACTGGCGAATGTCCAGCGCATCAAGGGCTTCACGGGCCTCGGGTCGTGCCGAGATTGGCAGTTGATGCTGGCTCAGGTGCGCGAGCTTGCGGTCCAGTCGGTCATGACAACCGGGCCCCAACCATTGCGCGGGGTCCTTGCCATCGCCCCGTTGCGGCCCCAGATAGAGTTTGATCGCCAACTCCACGTGGTGCACGCCGTCCCGGTCACGCAGAAGCATGTCCAGCTCCCCCAGCGTGTGACCGGCCAGGCGAATAGGTAAATTGGCGGCGATCATTTCAACGCCGGGTGCCTGCTGCACGGCAAATTGCCACAGCCGCTCGTAATACAGGCCCAGGCGTCGGGTCGCGCCCAGTGCCAGCCAGTGATTCAGGGCGCTGCTGTCCTGATCCAGACGCAGTAACCAGTCGGCCAGGGTGTGCGGCGCTTGCACCCAATCACTGCCCGTCAGGGGGTGACGCTGGGGCCAGGGCGTTTCGGCAAGCATCGGCGGTGCGAGGATGACCCACGCCAGGTCGCGCACTTCGGGGTGGCGCAACTGGCGGGGCAGGTCGAGTAGGCTCGGGAATAAAGTCATTCAGCGAGAATAGCCTGTGTTGAAGGGGTTGGGTCATTCGCGAGGATGTCCGGGCAGGCAAATAATCCGCACCGGTTTGCCGCTGGGCAGGCCTTTCACCCATAATCGCTTTCTTTGAGTCGTATCGAATCCCGCAGGAGCCCCATGGAGCAATTTCGCAATATCGGCATCATTGGTCGCCTCGGCAGTTCGCAGGTGCTTGATACCGTTCGCCGACTGAAGGCGTTTCTGCTCGAGCGGCACATGCACGTGATCCTCGAAGACACCATCGCCGAAGTCTTGCCGGGGCATGGTCTGCAGACGTCGACGCGTAAAATGCTGGGCGAAGTCTGCGACATGGTCATCGTCGTCGGCGGTGATGGCAGCCTTTTGGGTGCTGCCCGGGCCTTGGCGCGTCATAACGTGCCGGTGCTGGGGATCAACCGGGGCAGCCTGGGGTTCCTCACCGATATCCGTCCCGATGAGCTGGAAGTGAAAGTCGCCGAAGTGCTCGACGGCCACTATCTGGTGGAGAACCGCTTCCTGCTTCAGGCCGAAGTACGGCGCCATGGCGACGCCATTGGTCAGGGTGATGCGCTCAACGATGTGGTACTGCACCCCGGTAAATCGACGCGGATGATCGAGTTCGAGCTGTATATCGACGGCCAGTTCGTCTGCAGCCAGAAGGCCGACGGCCTGATCGTCGCCACGCCGACCGGTTCGACTGCCTACGCGCTGTCGGCGGGCGGGCCGATCATGCACCCCAAACTCGACGCGATCGTCATCGTGCCAATGTACCCGCACACCCTGTCAGGCCGGCCGATCGTGGTCGATGGCAACAGCGAATTGAAGATCGTCGTGTCCAAAGACATGCAGATCTACCCGCAAGTCTCGTGTGACGGGCAGAACCATTTCACCTGCGCGCCCGGTGATACGATCAACATCAGCAAGAAGCCGCAAAAGCTGCGGTTGATTCATCCGCTTGATCACAATTATTACGAAGTCTGCCGCACCAAGCTTGGCTGGGGCAGCCGGCTCGGTGGTGGAGGCGATTGATGCTCGATCCCGCGCGTAGCTATGATCTGATCGGTGACGTGCATGGTTGTGCCCATACCCTTGAGCACTTGCTCGACACCCTCGGTTACCGTTTTCAGGCGGGCGTCTGGCGTCACCCTGAACGTATCGCGCTGTTTCTTGGCGACATCATCGACCGTGGCCCGCGAATCCGCGAAGCGCTGCACATCGTTCATGACATGGTCGAAGCGGGCCAGGCCCACTGCATCATGGGCAACCATGAATTCAATGCGTTGGGCTGGAGCACGCCGGCTTTGCCGGGCAGCCACAAGCAATTCGTGCGCGAACATACGCCGCGTCACGCGCGGCTGCTTGAGGAAACCCTGAGCCAGTTCGACCAGCATCCTCAGGACTGGCATGACTTCCTCGCGTGGTTCTACACGATGCCGCTGTTTATCGATGCCGGGCGGTTTCGCATGGTTCACGCCTGTTGGGACGCGGGTTTGATCGAGCCGCTACGGGCGCAGTACAGCGACGGTTGTATAGATGAGCACTTTGTTCAGGCGTCCGCCGAGCCCGGCAGTTTCGCCAGCAACGTCTTCGACCGTCTGCTGCGGGGGACAGACATGCGCCTGCCGCATGGCCTGACCCTGACCGGCGGCGATGGCCTGACCCGTGCGTTTTTCCGCACCAAGTTTTGGGAAGACGACCCGCAAACGTACGGCGACGTCGTGTTTCAGCCGGACGCCTTGCCTGATCTGGTCGCGAAGACACCGTTGTCGCCACTCGAAAAAAATGCCTTGTTACGCTACGGCATCGACGAACCCTTGCTGTTCGTTGGCCATTATTGGCGCAGTGGCAACCCCGCCCCAATCCGGCCGAACCTGGCCTGTCTGGATTACAGCGCCGTGCTTTACGGCAAGCTGGTCGCCTATCGGCTGGACCAGGAAACCTGCATCGACCCACGCAAATTCGTCTGGGTCGATGTTGAACGTCCAGAGGCTGTGCAATGAGTCCTGTCGCAGTACTACGCTTGCCGTTGACCACTGACTTGAGCGGCTTCGTCGGTTTGTTGCGACGCCTGCGCGTGCCCCATCGGGTCAGCGAGGAGGCGGGCGAGCAGGTCTTGTGGGTGCCAAATGCGCAGTTGGCAGATGACATCCGAGTGCTGTATCAACGCTTCCCCGAAGGCGATCCCGCCTATGAATTGCCCGCTGTCGAGCTGGGGGCGACCTACGCCCGGCCGGGCTTTGTCCAACAATTGCGCAACAGCCCGGTTACGACACTGGTATTGCTGCTGTGCCTGGTGGTTGGCGCCGTCACCCTGCTCGGTGACCGGTTTGACACCCTGAGCTGGCTGACTTTTCTCGACTTCCGCGTGCGGGGTGACTACATCACCTTCATGCCACTGGCCGACAGTCTGGCAGCGGGGCAGTGGTGGCGGCTGGTCACACCGATGCTGGTGCATTTCGGTATTCTCCATCTGTCGATGAACGGCATGTGGTACTGGGAACTGGGGCGGCGGATCGAGTCGCGCGAGGGCAGTTGGCACTTGCTCGGGCTGACGTTGCTGTTCAGCCTGGTGTCCAACTACACCCAATATCTGGTCAGTGGGCCGACCCTGTTTGGCGGGCTTTCGGGAGTACTCTACGGCCTGCTCGGCCATTGCTGGATCTTCCAGTGGCTGGCGCCGAACCCTGTTTATCGTCTGCCTCGCGGCGTACTGATCATGATGCTGGTCTGGCTGCTGCTGTGCCTGTCGGGTCTGATCAGCATGCTGGGCTTCGGCGCCATCGCCAACGGCGCTCATGTCGGCGGCCTGATCATCGGTTGTGTTACGGGTCTTGTAGGCGGAGCTTTAGCTCGCCGGGCTGGTTAAAATTGTGTCCTTACTGTGGAGAGTGATATGTCCTCTTTTGTTGAAATGATCGAAAACATTACCCCGGACATTTACCAAAGCCTGAAATTGGCAGTGGAAATCGGCAAGTGGTCCGACGGTCGCAAGCTGTCCCAGGAACAGCGTGAGTTGTCCTTGCAAGCGTTGATCGCCTGGGAAGTCCAGAACTTGCCCGAGGAACAACGCACCGGCTATATGGGACCGCAGGAATGCAGTTCAAAATCGATAACAGTGCCTAACATCCTGTTCAAGTCGGATGCTATCCATTGATCGAGATTGGCCGCGGTGCAATCAGCAAAATGTCGGCGCGTCTCGACGCGCCGTGGGTGCAGTACGGTTTTCGTCTGGGCGACACGGACATACCGGTCAATCCCATGATCGGCAAGACGGTGCGCCTGGAATACCTGGGCGCGATCAATTGCACCCATTGCGGGCGCAAGACCAAGACCAGCTTCAGCCAAGGGTATTGCTACCCGTGCATGACCAAACTGGCGCAATGCGATATTTGCATCATGAGCCCGGAAAAATGCCACTACGAACAGGGCACCTGCCGTGATCCGGCGTGGGGCGAGCAGTTCTGCATGACCGATCATGTGGTTTATCTGGCCAACTCTTCCGGGGTCAAGGTAGGCATCACCCGCGCCACGCAATTGCCCACCCGCTGGCTTGATCAGGGGGCCAGTCAGGCGGTGCCGATTGTGCGCGTCGCGACGCGGCAGCAGTCCGGTTTTGTCGAAGACCTGTTGCGCAGTCAGGTGGCCGACCGTACCAACTGGCGTGCCTTGCTCAAGGGCGATGCACCGCCGGTGGACCTTAAAGCCGTTCGCCAGCAACTGTTCGACACCTGTGGCGAAGGCTTGCTCGGCTTGCAAGAACGATTCGGCCTGCAGGCCGTCCAACTCTTGCATGACGTCGAGCCAATTGAAATTCGTTACCCGGTCGAGGCTTATCCGACCAAGATCGTCAGCTTCAATCTGGACAAGAACCCGATCGCTGAAGGCACGCTGATGGGGATCAAGGGGCAGTACCTGATCTTCGATACCGGCGTGATCAATATTCGTAAGTACACGGCTTATCAGCTCGCCGTGCATCAGTAAGGACTCCAGCATGCGCACAGAACAACCGAAAATGATCTATCTGAAAGACTATCAGGCGCCTGAGTACCTCATTGACGAGACGCACCTGACCTTCGAACTGTTCGAGGACCACACTCTGGTCCATGCGCAACTGGTGATGCGTCGTAACCCGGCGCGCGGTGCCGGTCTGCCGCAGCTGGTGCTGGATGGGCAGTTGCTCGAACTGCTGTCGCTCAAGCTCGACGACACTGAACTGGGTGTCGGCGACTACCAACAGACTCCCGACCAGCTGACCGTGCAACCCAAGGCTGCGCAATTCACCCTCGACACCTCGGTACGGATTCACCCGGAAACCAATACCGCGCTGGAAGGCTTGTACAAGTCCAGCGGGATGTTCTGCACCCAGTGCGAGGCCGAAGGCTTCCGCAAGATCACCTATTACCTCGACCGACCTGACGTGATGAGCAAGTTCACCACCACCGTCAGCGCCGAGCAGCACAGCTATCCGGTACTGCTGTCCAACGGCAACCCGATTGCCAGTGGCCCGGGAGAGGACGGTCGGCATTGGGCGACCTGGGAAGATCCGTTCATGAAGCCGGCGTACCTGTTCGCGCTGGTGGCCGGCGATCTGTGGTGCATCGAAGACGTGTTCACCACCATGAACCAGCGCGACGTGACACTGCGCATTTATGTCGAGCCTGAAAACGTCGACAAGTGCGAGCACGCCATGAACAGCCTGAAGAAGTCCATGCGCTGGGACGAAGAGACCTACGGTCGCGAATACGACCTGGACATCTTCATGATCGTGGCGGTCAACGACTTCAACATGGGCGCCATGGAGAACAAGGGCCTCAACATCTTCAACTCCAGCTGTGTGCTGGCCCGCGCCGAAACCGCCACCGATGCCGCGCACCAGCGGGTCGAAGCGGTGGTCGCCCACGAATATTTCCACAACTGGTCGGGCAACCGCGTGACTTGCCGCGACTGGTTCCAGCTGTCGTTGAAGGAAGGCTTCACGGTCTTCCGTGACGCTGAGTTCTCGGCCGACATGAACTCGCGCACGGTCAAGCGCATCGAAGACGTCGCTTACCTGCGTACCCACCAGTTCGCCGAAGATGCCGGCCCGATGGCCCACGCCGTGCGCCCGGCCAGCTTCATCGAGATTTCCAACTTCTATACCCTGACCGTGTACGAGAAGGGCTCGGAAGTGGTGCGCATGTTGCGCACCTTGCTCGGTACCGAGGGCTTCCGTAAAGGCAGCGACCTGTACTTTGAACGCCATGACGGTCAAGCCGTGACCTGTGATGACTTCATCAAAGCCATGGAAGACGCCAATAGCGTCGAGCTGACCCAGTTCAAACGCTGGTACAGCCAGGCGGGCACCCCACGTCTGGCGGTGAGCGAGGCGTATGACAGCGCGGCGAAAACCTACAGCCTGACTTTCCGTCAAAGCTACCCGGCGACCCCGGACAAACAGGAAAAACAACCCTTCGTGATCCCGGTGGCGCTCGGCTTGCTGGATGCGCAGGGCGGCGAAATAGCCTTGCGTCTGTATGGCGAAGCAATGGCGTCGGGCACCTCGCGGGTGATTTCGGTGAACGAAGCCGAGCAGACCTTCACCTTCGTCGACATCGCTGAAAAGCCGCTGCCGTCGTTGCTGCGTGGTTTCTCGGCACCGGTGAAACTGAGCTTCCCGTACAACCGTGACCAACTGATGTTCCTGATGCAGCATGACAGCGACGGCTTCAATCGCTGGGAAGCAGGCCAGCAACTGTCGGTACAGGTGCTGCAGGAATTGATCGGCCAACACCAGAAGGGTGAGGCCCTGGTGCTCGATCAGCGTCTGGTCACTGCGTTGAATAGCGTGCTGGCTGACGATCAGCTTGATCAGGCCATGGTTGCCGAGATGCTGTCGTTGCCGGGCGAGGCCTATCTGACAGAAATCAGCGAAGTCGCCGACGTGGACGCGATCCATGCCGCCCGCGAGTTTGCCCGCAAGCAATTGGCCGACAGCCTGTTCGAGGGCTTATGGCAGCGTTACCAGGCCAACCGCGAGCTGTCGAAAAAGACCGCTTATGTCGCCGAGGCCGAGCATTTTGCCCGTCGTGGCCTGCAAAACATCGCCCTGTCGTACCTGATGCTCAGTGGCAAACCGCAGGTGCTTGCGGCCTGCCTTGAGCAGTTCGATACGTGCGACAACATGACCGAGCGCTTGACTGCGCTCGCGGTGTTGGTGAACTCGCCATTCGCCGAAGAGAAAGCCAAGGCCCTGGCCACGTTTGCCGACAACTTCAAGGACAATCCGCTGGTCATGGACCAATGGTTCAGCGTCCAGGCTGCAAGCACCTTGCCCGGTGGCCTGCAACGGGTTAAAGCGTTGATGGCGCACCCGGCCTTCACGATGAAAAATCCGAACAAGGTTCGTGCGTTGGTCGGCGCATTCGCCGGTCAGAACCTGATCAACTTCCATGCGGCGGATGGCTCGGGCTATCGCTTCCTGGCGGACCTGGTGATTGAGCTGAACGCCTTCAATCCACAGATCGCCTCGCGCCAATTGGCACCGCTGACACGCTGGCGCAAATACGACAGCGCCCGTCAGGCCCTGATGAAGGCCGAACTGGAGCGCATTCGTGCTTCGGGCGATCTGTCGAGCGACGTGTATGAGGTGGTGAGCAAAAGTCTGGCTTGATTCATCGCCTTCGCCAGCAACAGGCACAATGGAAAGTCCCCTCTGAAAAGTGTTACCCGCAAACAATGGGGTAACATTTTTTTTGCGTAAAGAAAGTATCGACGGCCTGTCTTGGACGGATAACTCACATGCAGTTACTAACTTTTCGGTGTGTGTCGGATTGTATTCGCTCCTGAAATACTGCTTGGGATATTCTCCGTGCGTTGAACGGCGTATGTTATTGCCTTAATGATTGGTTTTTTGTTCTGTAACACTTATCCTCTCCTTTGTTATTACATTTGGCATCCGGATTGCGGGTTTTTAACTTGAGAACGGCTTGCGTGCGTTTAACTTGTGAAATTTCCTACAAGCTAAAGGGATGTTTCTTATAAAAATAATTAATGCATGTAAATAAGTAACTTCAGGGAGTAAGTCATTATGGAGAAGGGACCTGTCAGGGCGCGGTTGCGTTTCGCACCAAGGATTGCGGGCTTTACCTTGGCCGGGCTTTTGCCCTTGCTGGGCGGCGTGGAGGTCGAGGCTGTCGAGTTCAGTTTCGCCGATGATGAAATCAAAGGCTCGTTCGATACCACATTGTCTTATGGGCAGCTTTGGCGAGTGCAAGGCCGGGACAAGACTAATGATGATGTCAATATCAATGACGGTAATCGTAACTTTGATACCGGATTGGTCTCGGAGGTTTATAAAGTTACGAGTGACTTGGAAGTTTCCTACAAGAACTATGGAGCTTTCGTACGTGGCTCGGCGTTCTATGACACACAGATTATGGATAAGCGCACCGATTACTCGGGTAACAATAATCCGTCGCAACCCAGTCAGAACTTTCCGCATAACGACAGCTTCACTTATGCCACTCGTCACAGTGCCGGGCGCGATGCACAAATTCTCGATGCCTATGTCTACGGTAATTGGGAGGTCGGTGATTTGCCGCTGACGGCGCGTCTGGGCCGACAAGTATTCAACTGGGGCGAGGGGCTTTTCTATCGAGGTGGAGTCAACACCACCAACCCGATCAATGCTGCGCAATTCCGGTTGCCTGGCTCTGAACTCAAGGAGGTACTGGTGCCCATCGAGGCGCTGAATTTCAACGTGGGGTTGAGCGACAACCTGTCGATGGAAACCTTCTACCAATTCAGCTGGAAGGAAACCCAGGTTGATCCGGTGGGCACCTATTTTTCGGAAACCGATCTGTTTGCCGATGGTGGCAATACGGCCTATGCGGTGATGCCGCAGCTGACCGAACTCAACGGTTTGTATCAGGGCCTCAGTGCGGCGGGTGCCGGGGGCCTGCAAGGCGGAGGTGGTGCTGACGCCGTCGGCAATTTCAAGGTGGCCTCGATCGGGCCTGATATCAACGCGAGAAACGACGGGCAATACGGCGTGGCTTTCCGCTATCTGGCCGAACAGCTCAACGCCACCGAATTCGGCTTTTACTTCGTCAACTATCACGCCAAAGAACCGACCATTTACGCTGACCTGGGCAGCTACAGTGGGTTGAATCTGGCCGAGCTGACCGCCGCGACCACGCCTGCGATTCAACAGGCGGTGGCCGCTCAGGCCGGTATCAGCGTGGCGCAATTGCAGGCGGCACTGGCTGCCGCCCCCAATTCGCCATTGGCCCAAGCCTATCGCAGCACCCTGACCTCGGCGGTGGGGGGGGATGGCCACCATGGACGTCGCCAATCAGGTCCAGGGGCGTCGCGAATACGCTGAAGACATCCGCATGTTTGGTGTCAGCTTCAATACGACTCTGGGTGACGCCTCGTTGTTCGGGGAACTGGCTTATCGGCCGAACATGCCGATTGGTATCGCCACCACCAGCGATTTGCTCGGCGATTTACTGATGCAGGCCCCACAAATGGCCTCGGGTGCTCTGGTCAATATCGGCGGTAATGACGTCGGGCTGGGGGACAGGATCCATAACGCCGAACGCGTCGAAATGTTCAACACCTCATTGGGCACGATCTACAACTTCGGCCCACGGATGAGTTTTGATTCGCTGACCGGCGTCGCCGAGCTGTCTTCCGAACACTTGCGCGGTAGCAGCTTGAAATATACCGCTTGGGATGGCAGCACTCGTTATTACTCCAGCCGTGGCAACGTTCCGTACATCAATGGCCATGGCCGGGACGACCAGGTCAACAAAAATGCTTTTGGCTACACGCTGATGTTCCAGGGCACCTGGAACGATGCGTATGCGGGGGTCAACCTGTCGCCCTTCGTTATCTACAAGGATGACTTCGAGGGCAACTCTCACCAGACCGGCAACTTCATTGAGGGACGCAAGGCTTACACCCTCGGCGTCAGGGCCAACTACCAGAACCGTCTGGAAGCCGAGCTGCAATACACCGAGTTTTACGGGGCAGGGCAGAACAGTGCCATTCGCGACCGGGACAACATCGGGTTGAACGTCAAATATTCGTTTTGAAATCAAGGAGAGTGCAGATGCTCATGAAACAGATGCTCAAGACGCATCGGTCAATGGCAGTCGCCTTTGTCCTGACGCTGACGGCCAACACTGTCCAGGCCGCGGACGCTGCTGCGTGGGATAAAAGCCTGACCCCACTGGGCGCTGAAAAGGCTGGCAACGCGGCGGGCACCATTCCGGCCTGGAGTGGTGGTCTCACCCAAGCGCCTGCGGGTTACAAAGGCCCCGGCAAACCGCATGTCGATCCCTTTGGCACAGACACGCCGTTGTTCACCATCACCAAGGCCAATCTAGACCAATACAAAGTAAGTCTGACGCCGGGTCAGATCGCGATGTTCGAAACGTACCCGAACAGCTACCAGATGCCGGTTTACACCACTCGCCGCACCGGAGCGGCACCGCAATGGGTCTATGACAACACCCGCAAGAACGCCGGCAGCGCCAAATTGATCGGTGGCGGCAACGGCTTTGTCGATGCATACGGAGGTATTCCGTTCCCGATGCCGCAAAGCGGGGTTGAAGCGCTGTGGAACCACATTGCCCGCTACCGCGGTACCTATGTGGTGCGTCGTGCGTCGGAAGTGGCTGTACAGCGTAATGGCAGTTTCAGTCCGATCACGTCGCAGCAGGAGGCCAAGTTCAAGTTTTATGAACCCGATGGCTCTTACGCCGGCTTGGGCAACGTGATGTTCTATTACCTGTCGTTCACCAAAAGCCCGGCGCGTCTTGCCGGTTCTGCGGTGCTGGTGCATGAAACCCTTGATCAGGTTAAGGAGCCACGTCAGGCCTGGGCGTATAACGCAGGCCAGCGCAGGGTGCGGCGCGCACCGAATCTGGCTTATGACACGCCAATCCCCGCTGCCGACGGTTTACGCACGGCTGATGACACCGACATGTTCAACGGTTCGCCGGACCGTTACGACTGGAAGCTGGTGGGCAAAAAGGAAATTTACATCCCCTACAACAACTACAAGGTGTCCAGCCCGGAGGTCAGTTACAAGCAATTGTTGCAGGCGGGCCATTTGAACCCTGCCTATACGCGTCACGAGTTGCATCGGGTGTGGGTGGTGGAGGGCACGCTCAAACCGAACGCACGGCATATCTATTCCAGACGGACCCTGTATCTGGATGAGGACAGCTGGCAAGCGGCGGTGGTCGATCAGTACGACAGCCGCGGCGAATTGTGGCGGGTATCGATGGCCTACCTGAAAAACTACTACGAACTGCCCACCACCTGGTCTGCACTGGACGTATTTCACGATCTTCAGGCCCGTCGCTATCACGTGCAGAACCTGGACAATGAGGAGCCTAATACCATCGACTTCAGCCAGATCAGCCCTGATGAAAGCGAGTTCAAACCAGCTGCCTTGCGCCGGCGCGGTACCCGGTAGGGGGCAGTGAGACTGCCCTGGCCCCTTCATCGCAGTCTCGCGTGTCACCACACAGGTGCGCGATCTGCCGGGACGGGCAGTCTTGCAATCAGGCGTGCCCTTCTTGATAGGGTATGTCCGCTCGCACCCTGGTCATCAAGCAAACGAATAAGCCATCAATCACGCATGCCCGGCTTAACAAAAGATAACGTCATGTCGATTGTCATACGTTTCTAAAGCTGGATAGGATAGGTCTGCTTCCAAAGGGTTTTTCTAGAGCGGTTGCGGCCCTCTGGAACACCTTGAGGTCGACCTAATAACAATAACGGGGGAGAGGTCTATGAGTGAGCCTGTAAATCGGCGCACCCAGTCCGATGTGGATGCGGCTATAGGTCGTCCATCGGCGTTACGTAAAGGCAAGTCCCTGGCGGCGGCACTCTCAGTGACCATCTCGCTGCTCGGCGCGCTGTCGGTATCTGGTTTTGCCGCGCCCTTGCAGGCTGCGCAAAGCACGGCTGAAGACTCTACTTTTTCCATCGAATCGCCCAAATCCTCTCACGGGTTATTGCTCGACGTGACCCATGCCGGTGCGCGGCTGATCGTTGTGGGCGACCGGGGCCACATTCTGTATTCCGATGATCAGGGCAAGACCTGGACTCAGGCCAAAGTGCCGAGCCGGCAGTTGCTGACGGCGGTCTATTTTGTCGACGACACGCATGGTTGGGCAGTCGGGCACGATGCACAGATTCTTGCCAGTGCCGATGCAGGCGCGACTTGGACCAAGCAATTCGAAGACCTCAACCGCGAAGCACCCTTGCTGGATGTCTGGTTCAAGGACGCCCAGACAGGTTTTGCCGTGGGAGCCTATGGCGCCTTGCTGACGACCACTGATGGCGGCGCGCATTGGGCCGATGTCAGCGACCGAATCGACAACCAGGACCAGTACCACTACAACGGCATCGCCCAGGTCAAGGATTCGGGTCTGTTCATTGTTGGGGAAATGGGCAGCATGTTCCGTTCTGCCGACGAGGGACAAACCTGGGAGCGCGTACAAAGCCCTTA
The DNA here is from genome assembly GCF_052976945.1 of Pseudomonas sp. GG8. Classification (NCBI taxonomy): domain Bacteria; kingdom Pseudomonadati; phylum Pseudomonadota; class Gammaproteobacteria; order Pseudomonadales; family Pseudomonadaceae; genus Pseudomonas; species Pseudomonas sp. GG8. The sequence continues at coordinate 3,855,003 of NZ_JBRIIP010000001.1, read as the reverse complement.
TCAGGGTTCCCTGTTCGGTGTGATCGGCACTGCCAGATCCGACACGCTGTTGGCCTACGGCCTGCGCGGTAACCTGTTTCGGTCCACTGACTTCGGCACTACCTGGACCACCATCGAACTCAAGGGCGCACGTGGCCCGCTGGAGTTCGGCCTGTCGAATGCGGCCCTGCTGTCTGACGGCTCGCTGGTAGTGGTGGGCAATGGCGGCAGTGTGATGCGCAGCACTGACGACGGCGTTTCGTTCAAGGTGTCCAATCGTCCTGACCGCATCTCCCTGGCAGGCGTGACCGCCGACGATAAGGGCGATCTGATTCTGGTAGGACAGGGTGGCGTTCGCGTTACCTCGCCAACCGGCGCTGAGCTGGTCCAACAATAAGACCTATTAAGGCGAGGAAGTTTTCGCATGACCAATCATCAAGCACTTCATCATCAAGACAAGGCGACGTTCCTTGAACGGTTGATTTTCAACAATCGCCCGGTAGTGGTCTTTATCTGCCTGCTGGTCAGTACCTTTCTGTTCTATCAGGCGACGTTGGTTCGGCCCTCGACCAGTTTCGAAAAAATGATTCCGCTCGAGCATCCCTTCATCCAGAAGATGCTTGAACACCGCAACGATCTGGCCAACCTCGGCAATACCGTACGGGTTTCCGTGGAAGCGGTGGACGGCGACATCTTCACGAAGGAGTACATGGAGACCCTGCGACTGATCAATGACGAGGTGTTCTACATCTCCGGCGTTGATCGATCCGGGTTGAAGTCGCTGTGGAGTCCTAGCGTGCGCTGGACCGAAGTGACCGAAGAAGGGTTTGCTGGTGGTGAAGTCATCCCGCAAAGCTACAACGGGTCCGAAGACAGCCTTGATCAACTGCGCAACAACGTGCTCAAGTCGGGTCAGGTCGGTCGACTGGTGGCCAACGATTTCAAATCGAGCATCGTGGATATTCCGTTGCTCGAGTCCTACCCGGACCCGAATGATCAAGGCAAGCTGCTTGCCCTCGATTACCGGCAGTTTTCCCATCAGCTCGAAGAGAAAATTCGCGACAAGTTCCAGGCGCAGAACCCTAATGTGAAGGTGCACATCGTCGGTTTCGCCAAGAAAGTCGGCGACCTGATCGATGGCCTGATCATGGTGGTCCTGTTTTTTGGTGTGGCTTTCCTGATCACCCTGGTGCTGCTCATCTGGTTCACGCGCTGTATCCGCAGCACCATCGCGGTGCTCAGCACCACGCTGATTGCGGTGGTCTGGCAATTGGGGTTGATGCACGTGGTGGGCTTCGGCCTGGACCCGTATTCGATGTTGGTGCCGTTCCTGATTTTCGCCATCGGTATTTCCCACGGCGTACAAAAAATCAACGGCATCGCCATGCAGTCCAGCGATGCCGACAACGCCTTGACCGCTGCTCGACGGACGTTCCGCCAACTGTTTTTGCCGGGGATGATCGCGATCCTTGCCGACGCAGTGGGTTTCATCACCTTGCTGATTATCGACATCGGCGTGATCCGCGAGCTGGCCATCGGCGCGTCGATTGGTGTCGCGGTCATCGTTTTCACCAACCTGATCCTGTTGCCGGTGGCGATTTCCTATGTCGGCATCAGCAAGAAAGCCGTTGAACGCAGTAAAAAGGATGCGGTGCGTGAGCATCCGTTCTGGCGCCTGCTGTCGAATTTCGCCAGCGCAAAAGTTGCGCCGGTGTCTATTGGCCTGGCGTTGCTGGCCTTCGGTGGTGGGCTCTGGTACAGCCAGAACCTGAAAATCGGTGACCTCGATCAGGGGGCGCCGGAACTGCGTCCGGACTCGCGCTACAACAAAGACAACAGTTTCATCATCAAAAACTACTCCACCAGCTCGGATGTCTTGGTGGTGATGGTCAAGACCCCGCCAGAAGGCTGCTCGGCCTATCCGACGATGTCTGCCATCAACGAACTGACCTGGAAGATGGAGAACACCCCAGGCGTGCAGTCGGCGATTTCCCTGGTGACCGTGTCCAAGCAGATGATCAAGGGCATGAACGAGGGCAACCTGAAATGGGAATCCCTGTCGCGTAACAAGGACGTGCTGAACAACTCCATCTCCCGCGCTGACGGCCTGTACAACAACGATTGCTCGCTGGCACCGCTGTTGGTGTTCCTCAACGACCACAAGGCCGAAACCCTTGATCGCGCGGTGCATGCAGTCAAGGACTTCGCCAGGGACAACGACAAGGATGGTCTGCAATTCCTTCTCGCCGCGGGTAATGCGGGGATCGAGGCGGCCACCAACGAAGTGATCAAGGCGTCGGAGTTGACGATTCTGATCCTGGTCTACCTCTGCGTGGCGACCATGTGCATGATCACCTTCCGTTCATGGGCGGCGACCTTGTGCATCGTCCTGCCGCTGGTGCTGACGTCCGTACTGGGCAACGCCTTGATGGCCTTCATGGGCATTGGGGTGAAAGTTGCGACCTTGCCGGTGGTCGCACTGGGTGTGGGCATCGGTGTGGATTACGGGATCTACGTTTACAGCCGTCTGGAAAGCTTCCTGCGTGCCGGTCTTCCCCTGCAGGAAGCGTATTACGAGACCTTGAAGTCCACCGGTAAAGCGGTGCTGTTTACCGGCTTGTGCCTCTCTATCGGGGTTTGCACCTGGATCTTCTCGGCCATCAAGTTTCAGGCTGACATGGGCCTGATGCTGACCTTCATGCTCCTGTGGAACATGTTCGGTGCCCTGTGGCTACTGCCAGCACTGGCGCGGTTCCTGATCAAACCGGAGAACATGGCGGGCAAGGTCGGGAACTCGTTGTTCTCTCACTGAAGTCGTCCGCAATAAAAAAACCGCAGCTCAAGGGCTGCGGTTTTTTATTGCCGAGTTAGGATTGGTTTCTGTTACAACGCCACATCCTGCCCCAACACCACGTTCAGGGCGCTTCTTGCGTCATCCAGTTGCACCAGCGTGGCATGGCGTGCGCCAAGGGCGTCGCGGTTTTCGATGGCGGTGAGGATCGCTTTGTGGCGCGGCATCGCCAGCTCATGGAGGTTTGGTCGTTGGTTGGAGTGTTTCAACGCTTCGCGCAGGGCCAGCGACAGCATGTTGCACAGGTGGGCGAGCAGGTCGTTATGGGTGGCGTCGGCGATCCGGCTGTGGAAGTCCAGGTCTGGCTGCAACAGTGCTTCAGGCGTCGGCGCGGCTTCCATGCGTTGGTAGGCCTCGCCAATCGAAGCAATGTCCTGATCGGTTGCGTATTGCGCGGCGAGGGCGGCCGCAGCGGGCTCGATGATGCTGCGCACGCTGGTCAGCAGGTTGAAGAATTCGTTTTGCGGGCTGCTTTGCATGACCCAATGCAGCACGTCCGGGTCGAGCAAATGCCATTCGCGACGTGGTTTGACCACCGTACCGACCCGTGGCCGGGAATACACCAGACCTTTGGCGACCAACACCCGCGTGGCTTCACGTAGCACCGGCCGGCTAACTGCGTACTCTTCGCACAGGGTCGTTTCGGCAGGCAGTTTATCGTCGGGCTTGAAGCGGCCGGATACGATCTGCATGCCGATGTCCTGAACAATTCGGGCATGCATGCTTTTGCGGACAGAGGGCTTACGGTAGTCCATGAGGGGCGGGTCGTTCCTGAGCAATAAGTGCCGCGCATAATAGCATCGCGCAGGGAGCCAGACAGGGCGACGATAGTATCGTCGCCCCGTTATTTATCCCGCAAACTCAGTGCGAATGACGCGGTACTTCGGCGCCACGACAGCCAACCAGAAAGTCGAAATCGCAACCTTGATCGGCTTGCATGACATGGTCGATGTACAGCTGGCGATAACCGCCCAGCAGTAATTTCTCTGGCGCCTGCCAGTCGGCCAGACGCCCGGCCAGTTCGGCATCGGAGATGTCCAGGTGCAAACGGCCGTTGGCGCAGTCGAGTTCGATCCAGTCACCTTCATGCACCACCGCCAACGGTCCGCCCGCAGCGGCTTCCGGTGCCACATGCAAGACCACCGTGCCATAGGCGGTGCCACTCATGCGCGCGTCGGAGATGCGCACCATATCGGTCACGCCCTGAGCCAGCAGTTTCGCGGGCAAACCCATATTGCCTACTTCGGCCATGCCTGGATAACCCTTCGGTCCGCAGTTTTTCATCACCATGACGCAGCTGGCGTCGATGTCCAGTTCAGGGTCGTCGATCCGTGCCTTGTAGTGGTCGAAGTTCTCGAACACCACGGCCCGGCCACGGTGCTGCATCAATTCGGCGCTGGCGGCTGAAGGTTTGAGTACGGCCCCCAGTGGTGCAAGGTTGCCGCGCAGCACACAGATGCCGCCGTCGGCCCGAATCGGGTTGGAGAGGGTGCGGATTACCTCGTCTTCACCATAGATGGGTGAGGCTTTGGTGTTTTCCCACAGGCTCTTGCCGTTGACAGTCAGGGCACCCGGGTTGGGCAGCAGATTGGCCTCGCCAAGGCGGCGCAACACTGCAGGCAGACCGCCGGCATAGTAAAACTCTTCCATCAGGAAGCGCCCCGAGGGTTGCAGATCGACGATGGTCGGTATACCGCGACCCATGCGGGTCCAGTCGTCGAGGTCCAGTTCGACGCCGATTCGTCCGGCAATTGCCTTCAAGTGGATGACCGCATTGGTCGAGCCACCGATGGCGGCGTTGACCCGAATGGCGTTTTCGAAGGCTTCTTTAGTCAGGATTTTTGACAGGCGCAGGTCTTCACGGACCATTTCTACTGCGCGCATGCCGGACATATGCGCGAGCACGTAGCGTCGTGCATCGACGGCGGGAATCGCGGCGTTATGGGGCAGGGAAGTGCCGAGGGCTTCGGCCATGCAGGCCATGGTCGAAGCGGTGCCCATGGTGTTGCAGGTGCCTGCCGAACGGGACATGCCGCCTTCAGCCGCGAGGAAGTCGTCGAGGCTGATCTGCCCGGCCTTTACCTGTTCGCTGAGTTGCCAGACCACGGTGCCGGAGCCGATGTCCTTGCCCTTGTGTTTGCCGTTGAGCATCGGCCCGCCGGTGACGACGATGGCAGGCACGTCGCAACTGGCGGCGCCCATCAGCAGTGCCGGGGTGGTTTTATCGCAGCCGGTCAGCAGCACTACGCCATCGATAGGGTTCCCACGGATCGCTTCTTCGACATCCATGCTCGTCAGGTTACGGGTGAACATGGCGGTAGGGCGCAGGTTGGATTCGCCGTTGGAAAACACCGGGAACTCCACCGGGAAGCCGCCGGCTTCGATCACCCCACGTTTGACGTGCTCGGCGATCTGCCTGAAATGTGCGTTGCACGGCGTCAGCTCCGACCAGGTATTGCAGATACCAATGATGGGCTTGCCATGGAATTGATGATCGGCGATGCCCTGATTCTTCATCCAGCTGCGGTACATAAAGCCGTTTTTGTCGGCAGTACCAAACCATTGGGCAGAACGCAGGGGTGGTTTTTTTTCGGAATCAGACATGATCATCACTCTTATTGTAAGACTTAATGGCGTTTTCTCTGGTTAAAGTAAGCCTAAAAACCTGTATTTGGAAGAGTTGTGGCTTAAATAGTAATACTATATAGTCGATTTCCAGCGAGGGACGACCCTGCCAGTGCTGTAAGGTGCAGAGGCGATCCCCGAGGTTCCATAACAAAAACAATTGGAGACCACCTTCATGAGCCAGGAACTCCGGCTTATACGCCGCATCACCCTGAAACTGATTCCCTTCCTGATCCTGCTGTACCTGATTGCTTACGTGGATCGCTCTGCCGTCGGTTTCGCCAAGCTGCACATGGGCGCGGACCTGGGCATCGGTGACGCGGCCTACGGGTTGGGCGCCGGGCTGTTTTTTATCGGCTACTTTCTGTTGGAGATCCCCAGCAACCTGATGCTTGAGCGCTTCGGTGCCCGCCGCTGGTTCGCCCGCATCATGATCACTTGGGGCGCGATCACCATCGGCATGGCGTTTGTCCAAGGGCCGCACAGTTTCTACGTGATGCGCTTGCTGCTGGGCGCAGCGGAGGCGGGCTTCTTTCCGGGGGTGCTGTACTACATCACCCAATGGTTCCCGGTTCGCCATCGCGGCAAGATCCTCGGCTTGTTCATCCTGTCGCAACCCATTGCCATGATGATCACCGGGCCGGTTTCCGGTGGATTGCTGGGGATGGATGGCGTGTTGGGTCTGCACGGCTGGCAGTGGCTGTTCATCGTCATCGGCACCCCGGCGATTCTGCTGACCTGGCCGGTCTTGCGCTGGTTGCCGGATGGTCCGAAACAGGTGAAGTGGATGGACCAGACCGAGAAGGACTGGTTGGCCGGTGAGCTGAAAAAGGACCTGGAAGAGTACGGCCAGACCCGCCATGGCAATCCGTTGCATGCCCTTAAAGACAAGCGAGTGTTACTGCTGGCGCTGTTCTACCTGCCCGTGACCCTGAGCATCTATGGACTGGGCTTGTGGCTGCCGACCTTGATCAAGCAGTTCGGCGGTAGCGACCTGACCACCGGCTTCGTCTCGGCGGTGCCTTATATCTTCGGCATCATTGGTTTGCTGATCATCCCGCGCAGCTCCGACCGATTGAATGACCGCTACGGGCATCTGGCAGTGCTGTATGTGCTCGGCGCTATTGGCCTGTTTCTCAGCGCCTGGCTGACGATGCCGGTACTGCAACTGGCGGCCCTGTGCCTGGTGGCGTTCGCGTTGTTTTCCTGCACGGCAGTGTTCTGGACCTTGCCGGGACGCTTCTTTGCCGGGGCCAGCGCGGCGGCCGGTATCGCCCTGATCAACTCGGTCGGCAACCTCGGCGGCTACATCGGACCGTTCGTGATCGGCGCGCTGAAGGAGTACACCGGCAACCTTGCGTCGGGCCTGTACTTCCTGTCTGGCGTCATGGTCTTCGGCTTGTTTCTGACCGGCGTCGTCTACCGCCTGCTGGAGCGTAAACACGCTCTGGCTCCGACCGAATTTGCTGCCAGCGCCCGAAGCCAAAGGGCTCAGCCTGTCAGCCGTCCTTGAAGCCTGCAAAGAAGGGAGCATGCACATGCGTTTAGTACAGTTCGAATTGAGCAATGGCCAGCGTCGGGTTGGCGTGGTGGACGGCGAGCGGGTGCGCGAAGTGGTGGGCGCTGCCAGCGTTCGCGAACTGGCGCTGGCCGCCATTGAGGCGGGCGTCAGTCTGGTGCAACAGGTCGAACGCCAAGGGCTGGGTACCGATCACGATTACCCGCAACTGCTGCAAGACCTGCGCATTCTGCCACCGCTGGACCATCCCGATCCGGCACACATGCTGGTTAGTGGTACTGGCTTGACGCATTTGGGCAGTGCTGCGACGCGGGACAAAATGCACCAGCACACGGTTGATGACGCGACATTGACCGACAGCATGCGCATTTTTCAATGGGGTCTTGAGGGTGGTAAACCGACCGCTGGCCAGGCCGGAGTGCAGCCAGAATGGTTCTATAAAGGCGACGGCGGCATCGTCGTTCGCCCAGGGCGTTCGTTCCCGCTGCCGCCGTTCGCTGAAGATGCTGGCGAAGAGCCGGAGTTGAGCGGTTTGTATGTGATTGGTCCTGACCACACGCCGTACCGTCTGGGCTTCGCCATCGGCAATGAGTTTTCCGACCATGTGATGGAGCGCAAGAACTACCTGTACCTCGCTCACTCCAAATTACGCGCCTGTTCATTTGGCCCGGAGTTACGGGTCGGCGAACTGCCGCAACACCTGTCGGGCACCAGCCGGATCCTTCGTGACGGCACGGTGCTCTGGGAAAAAGAGTTCCTCAGTGGCGAGGCCAATATGTGCCACAGCTTCGAGAACCTCGAATACCACCACTTCAAGTACAGCCAATTCCTGCGTCCGGGCGATGTGCACATTCATTTCTTCGGCACCGCGACCTTGTCTTTTGCCGACGGCGTGTGCGCTCGGCCAGGGGATACGTTCGAAATCAGTCAGGCCGACTTCGGCGCCCCGTTGATCAACGGCATCGCCCCGGCTGAAGCGGCTTTTCAGCCCGGCGCCATTGGCACCCTTTAAGGAGCACCGTTCATGTCCCACATTCTTGGTTACAACTACATCGGCGGTCAGCGTAGCGCTGCCGGCCAGGTCATCGTGCACAGCGTCGACGCCAGCACCGGCGAAAAGCTGCCCCACGACTTCTATCAGGCCACCCTCGAAGAAGTCGACAGCGCCGCCAAGGCAGCCGCTGCCGCGTACCCGATCTATCGTCAATTGAGCGCAGTGAAACGGGCTGAATTCCTCGACGCCATCGCCGATGAACTCGACGCGCTGGGCGATGACTTCGTTGCCATGGTTTGCCGTGAAACCGCGCTGCCTGCCGGGCGTATCCAGGGCGAACGCGGACGTACCAGTGGCCAGATGCGCTTATTCGCCAAGGTCCTGCGCCGTGGAGATTTCTACGGTGCGCGAATCGATCAGGCGCTGCCGGAACGCAAACCGTTGCCACGCCCGGACCTGCGTCAGTACCGCATCGGCCTGGGCCCGGTTGCCGTGTTCGGCGCCAGTAACTTTCCGCTGGCGTTCTCGACGGCCGGTGGCGATACCGCTTCGGCCCTCGCGGCCGGTTGCCCGGTGGTGTTCAAGGCCCACAGCGGGCACATGGCAACCGCCGAACAGGTCGCTGATGCGATCATCCGCGCGGCGGAAAAGACCGGCATGCCGGCCGGCGTGTTCAACATGATCTACGGCGCCGGCGTGGGTGAAGCGCTGGTCAAACATCCGGCGATTCTGGCCGTGGGCTTCACCGGCTCGCTCAAAGGTGGCCGCGCCCTGTGCGACATGGCGGCAGCGCGCCCACAACCGATTCCAGTGTTCGCCGAGATGAGCAGCATTAACCCGGTGATCATCCTTCCCGAGGCCCTGGCTGCACGCGGCGAAAGCATTGCCGGCGAACTGGCTGCGTCGGTGGTTCAGGGGTGTGGTCAGTTCTGCACCAATCCCGGTCTGGTCATTGGTCTGCGCTCGCCCGCGTTCAGCGAATTCGTGCAACAGCTCAGCGCGCAGATCAACGATCAAGCGCCGCAAACCATGCTCAATGCGGGCACGCTAGGCAGCTATGCCAAAGGTTTGCAGGCATTGCAGGCGCACCCTGGCATCGCGCACCTGGCAGGCAGTGAACAGCAGGGTAATCAGGCCCGGCCACAACTGTTCAAGGCCGATGCCAGCCTGTTGCTCAACGGCGACGCGGTGTTGCAGGAAGAAGTATTCGGCCCGACCACCGTGGTGGTGGAAGTCGTCGATCAAGCCCAACTCAGCGAAGCCCTGCACGGCTTGCACGGTCAGCTCACCGCGACCTTGATCGCCGAACCGGGCGACCTGCAGCAGTTCAGCGAACTCACTGCGCTGCTGGAACTGAAAGTCGGCCGTATCCTGCTTAACGGTTATCCGACCGGGGTCGAGGTGTGCGATTCGATGGTGCACGGCGGGCCTTATCCCGCGACTTCCGATGCCCGTGGGACGTCGGTGGGGACGTTGGCGATCGATCGTTTCCTGCGCCCGGTGTGTTTCCAGAACTACCCGGACAGCGCACTGCCCGCCGCCCTAAAAAACGCCAACCCGCTGGGCATTCAGCGATTGGTGGATGGGGTGGCGTCAACGGCTGCGATGGGCTGATTCGGTGGGGAATTCAGGGTCGTTCATAAACAGAGATTGGCAGTGCGTGGGAACGTCCCGCCGTTTGGCCTATCATTCGTCCTTTAACTCAGGCGATTGAACGTTATGACCAGCACTAACCAAACCCTGCTTGCGGCCTTGCAAACGGCCAACATGTTGGAAATTGACGGGCTGCATGCCTGGGAGTTTTCTCTGGGCGACGAACATCTGGAGGTTGAGGCAATAGACGGTCGCGAGCGCAAAATCTGGCGTTTCAGCCTTGCGCAGGTGCAGGCAGCGACGTTTGATACGCAATTGCAGAGCTGGACCCTCAGCGATGGTAGTGCTGATCACCGGATCGTGTGCCTCAGCGCGTTTACGCCAAGCGATGATGATGTGGACGAAGACGTCGACGTCGACGACGCTTCCGGGCGGGACTGATTCGCGTCGACGGGTCGAGTTTCTTACGGCAGCTATACTGCGTTTCACATCGGCTCAACGGATTTGAGCCACAAACGATAGGGAGATCCATTATGAGCACCCAAGGTGCAATAAAGAAACGTGCGGGCCTGTTACCGACTCTGGTCGGGACGGTGTTGCTGGCGTTAGGACTGGTCATGGTGACCGGGGGCGTCAAGCTGGCGCAGTTGGGCGGGTCGTTTTATTACGTACTTGCCGGGGCCGGCTTTGCGTTGAGCGGGGTGTTGCTGATTCTGGCGCGGCGTGCTGCGATTGGGCTGTATGCCGTGCTGCTGCTCGTCAGCACGCTGTGGGCGTGGTGGGAAGTCGGGCTGGATTGGTGGCAGCTGGTTCCGCGCTTGTCCTTGTGGTTTGTCCTGGGCATCGTACTGTTGTTGCCGGCTGTTCGGCGTCCTTTGAGGCCGGAACATCAACGGTTTTCCACTGCCAGTCTGAGCCTGGCAGTGTTGGTTGCCGGTGCTGCAGCATGGGCCAGTCAATACACGCAGTACGATGAAATCAAGGGTGAGTTGGCACGTGCCGATGCGGGTGTGCAGCAGAGTGCGCCAAAGCAGCCTGACGGCGATTGGCAGTCATACGGGCGCAGTGCGTTCGGTGACCGGTATTCACCTCTGGCGCAAATTACCCCGGACAATGCGCATCAGCTGCAACTCGCGTGGACTTTTCGCACTGGCGATCTGCCGGGTCCCAACGATCCGCAGGAAACCACTGCCGAGAACACCCCGCTCAAGGTTAACGGCATGCTCTATCTGTGCACTCCGCACAGCCAGGTGATTGCCCTGGACCCGGATTCCGGCAAAGAAATCTGGCGCTTCGATCCCAAACTCAGCACGCAGAATGCCGCCAACTTTAAAGGTTGGGCGCACATGACCTGTCGTGGAGTGGCCTACCATGATGTCGGGGCGTATCCCTCAAGCCCTGAGGGTAAAGCGTTTTCTGGCAAAACCCCCTCTGGCAAAGCCGTCGTGGCGGTGAAGAACACCTGTCCCAGGCGCATTTTTGTGCCCACCGCAGATACCCGGCTGATCGCCCTGAACGCGGATAACGGCACGCTGTGCGAAGAGTTTGGCGATCAAGGCTCGGTCGACCTGACCCGCAATATCGGGGACTTCACCCCGGGCGGGTATTACTCTACATCGCCACCTGCGGTCACCCGCGATCTGGTGATCATTGGCGGGCATGTCACCGACAATGAATCCATCGACGAGCCGTCGGGGGTGATTCGTGCCTTCGACGTGCGCAGCGGCAAGCTGGTATGGAACTGGGACAGCGGCAACCCCGACAACACCGAGCCAATCCTGCCCGGCCTGACCTACACCCGCAACTCGCCCAACATGTGGTCGGTGATGAGCGTCGACGAAAAGCTGGGCATGCTCTACCTGCCCATGGGCAACCATACGCCGGATCAGTGGGGCGGTGATCGCCAGCAGCCTGAGCCGTACAGCGCCGGCGTGACCGCGCTGGACATTGCCACGGGCAAGGTGCGCTGGACCTTTCAGTTCACCCACCATGATCTGTGGGACATGGACGTCGGCGGGCAGCCGACACTGATGGACCTCAAGACCGAGAGCGGGATCAAGCCGGCCCTGCTGGCATCGACCAAGCAGGGCAGCATTTATGTCCTCGACCGCCGCACCGGTACGCCCATTGTGCCCATCAAGGAAACCGCTGTGCCGCAGGGTGCGGTGGAGGGTGACTTCACCTCGCCAACCCAGCCCATGTCGGCGCTGAACATGATGCCGCCGCGCTTGCGCGAAGCGGACATGTGGGGCGTGACTCCGATTGATCAGATGCTGTGTCGCATCACGTTTCGTTCGCTGCGCTATGACGGGATTTACACGCCACCCTCGACTCAGGGGTCGATCATCTATCCAGGCAATGTCGGCGTCTTCAATTGGGGCGGCATCTCCGTCGATCCGGTGCGGCAGGTTGCCTTTCTTTCGCCCAATTACATGGCCTTCACCTCGACACTGGTACCACGCTCCGCCATGCAGGGAGGCCCTGCACGCAAAAGTGAAACCCAAGGCGTGCAGCCGAACAAAGGAGCGCCGTATGGGGTGATCCTGTCGCCACTGCTTTCACACGTGGGGTTGCCGTGCCAGGCACCGGCCTGGGGTTACGTTGCGGCGGTTGATCTGACCACCCATAAAGTGATCTGGAAACACAAGAACGGTACAGTTCGCGACAGTGCGCCGCTGCCGGTTCCGTTGCCCATGGGTGTGCCGAGCATGGGGGGCACGATCAGCACCGCCGGTGGTGTGTCGTTCCTCGGCGGTACGCTGGATCAATACCTGCGGGCCTATGACATCCGCAACGGCAAACAACTGTGGGAGGGCCGCCTGCCAGCGGGCGGTCAAGCCACGCCCATGACCTACACCGGTGGAGACGGTCGCCAATACGTGCTGATTATGGCTGGCGGTCATGGTTCGCTCGGCACCCGGAAGGGCGATTACGTGATGGCATTCGCGCTGCCCAAACCTTGATAACACGCCGCGATAAAACGATTGCATCACGGGCGCTGTCATAGAATCGATGGCGATAGCGCGATTGGCCAAGTAGGGCGCCCAACACCTCCAACAATTAGAGAACTGCTCATGAACCGTAAAACTCTGCCCTGGCTGGTGATGGTGAGTGGGATCAGCGCTTTCCCCGTTTTAGCGCAAAATGTCACTGAGTACGATGTGCTGGTGGGGTCATACACCCAAGGTAACAGTGAAGGCATCTACCGCTACCGGTTCGACAGTCAGAGTGGAAAGATCGACCTGCACCCGCGCCAAGTGATCAAAAGCGAAAACCCGTCCTGGCTGACGCTTTCCGACGATCAGCGCCGCCTGTTCGTGGTCAATGAGAACGGTCCAGGTCAGCGCAACACCGTGGGCAAGGTCAGCAGCTTCGCCATCAATGGTAAAAGCCATGAAGTGACACCGATCAATCAGGTCGAGAGCAAGGGCGATGAGCCGACCCATTCCAGTCTGAGCCCTGACGGACGCTTCCTGTTCGTGTCCAACTACGCCGTGCACCCCGATCCGGGCGGCGCGCTGGCAGTGGTGCCGGTGGATTCGTCGGGCAAGCTGTCCGCCGTTGCGCAAACCAGCAGCCATCCGGCCAGCCATATCGATCCAGAGCGCCAAGCGTCGTCCCATGTGCATTCGGTCGTACCGACACCGGACGGCAAGTACCTGATCGCCAGCGATCTGGGGGCCGACAAGCTGTTTGTCTATCGATACGACAGCAAGGCCAAGCAACCCCTTCAACCCGCCAGGAACCCTGCGGTGGAATTACCTGCGGGCAGCGGGCCTCGCCATGTGTTGTTCAGTCACGACGGCAAGCACGCCTATCTGACATTGGAGATGTCGGCGCAGGTGGCGCTGTTCGATTACCACGACGGGGTTTTCAAGCGCACCCAGCTGATTGATCTGGCTGACAAGAGCATGCAGCAGAAAAATAGCGCAGGAGGCCTACACAGCTCGGCGGACGGTAAATTTCTGTATGTCGCCAATCGGGGAGAGGCCAATCAGCTAGTGGTATTTTCCATCGCGCCGGCGACCGGCCAGCTCAAGGAAGTCCAGCGGCGCTCGGTCGAGGGCACTGAGCCGCGCGAGTTCAGCATTGACCCCAGTGGTCATTTTCTGTTGATTGCCAATCAGAAAAGCAACCAGATCGTTATCCTCCGCCGCGACACCAAGACCGGTCTTTTGGGCGAAACCGTGCAAAAAATGGACATCGACTCACCCTCTGACTTCAGATTCCTCACCCGCTAACCCCTGAATAATAGGCTTAAGCCCCGTTTTCCGGGCGCTGCAGCCTGTTATTAATTGAGTTGATATGGGCTACCAGTACAAAGCATTTCTGAGATCAGACCCCCGGGCGTAAGTTTGAGTCACGGCCTTAAACGGCAGTTATCCAACCTGAACATCCGAGGCTTACGACATGAACTTCAATATCTTCTCTGTCATTGCAGCATCCGCCATCTCCGCCGCTGTCGCCCTGCCTGCCAGCGCCAGTGTCGAGATCAGCGACAAAAAATCGAATGTCACCCAGAGCTACACCACCAAATATCTGCAACAAAGCGCCCATTTCTACGCGGCACTGGATCACAAAACCCAGCAATGAACGCCTCTCTGCAATGAATCCATTCCCCGTTAACGATAAGACCGATAACGGGGAATGGATTCGTCCACATTTTTATGGATGCTGCGTCATCCTCCGTCTCTGCAATGCCAACGACTACGCGGTCGATCAGGCGGTCAGGCGGTCATCGCGAAAGTCACGCAATGCCTGCTCGATCTCTTCTCGGGTGTTCATCACGAACGGGCCGTATTGCACGATGGGCTCACGCAACGGCTTGCCTGCGATCAATAACACCTTTGCCCCTGAGGCGCTGTGCAGTTGCAACTCACCGACGTCAGACAAGCGTACCAGACGACAGGTGTCGATTGTTTGTGGCTGACCAGCAAGTTCAAGGGTGCCCTCGTAAACGTACAGCAGCACGCGGTGGCCCTGTGGAATCTGCGGGCTGATGCTCGCGCCAGCGGGGATGTGCAGGTCGAAATAAAACGGTTCGGTATCCGGGCGCTGCACTGCACCCGCCTGTTGCACCTGACCGTCGTCGAACTGCCCGGCGATCACGACCACTTCCACACCAGCCTTCGTGGTCAACCGGGGAATGTTCTGCGGTTGAATGTCTTGATAGCTGGCGGGGTTGAGCTTGGACTTGGCCGGCAGGTTCAGCCACAGCTGAAAACCGCGCATCACACCTTCCTCCTGCTCAGGCATTTCGCTGTGGATAATCCCGCGGGCTGCCGTCATCCATTGCACACCACCCCCTTCGAGCAAGCCTACGTTGCCCAGATGATCCTCGTGGCGCATCCGACCTTCGAGCATATAGGTGACCGTCTCGAAACCTCGGTGCGGATGCGCAGGGAAACCGGCAATGTAATCGTCGGGCTTGTCCGAGCCAAACTCGTCGAGCATCAGGAACGGGTCGAACAGCTCCATGCTTTCGCCGCCGAACACACGAGTCAGGCGCACGCCGGCACCGTCGGAAGTAGGCTGACCGGCTTGAATCGCCAGCACGTTGCGAAATTGAGTCATCACGGCAGCTCCTGATCAGGTGGGAATGGCGACTATGTTATGCCTGTCCCGTTGAGGGAATGGTGCGATTTTTATGCCTTGGTTATCAATTATTCTGATGCTTTCCCCTGTCAGCGGCAGTTGATCGTTATGGGCAATAACAAAGCAGGCAATAAAAAGGCCAGCCTGTTACCCAGGCTGGCCGTTTTATGACGCTTGCTCAGTTGCTCAGTTGCTTACTCGGCAATCTGCAACTTACGCGCTTCGGTGTAGACGTAGCGCACTTTCTCGTACTCGAACGGTGAGTTCGCCTGACCATAGCGGAAGCTGTTGGTGTAGCGCCGGTCGATAGCCCGCAACAGGTAGATTTCCGGGTGATTGTCGCTGACCTGGGCGACATTGAGGAAGTTGATCTGCGATTCGGCCGTAAAGTCGAAGACCAGCCCCGCGGTGTCACGCAGGTTCGATGGCCCGAGGATTGGCAGGATCAGGTACGGACCACTTGGCAAGCCATAGAAGCCCAACGTTTGACCAAAGTCTTCGCTTTGACGTGGCAGGCCCATCATGGTCGCGGGGTCCCACAGCCCGGCGACGCCGACCGTGGTGTTGAGCAGCAATCGGCCCGTAGTGTTCAGCGAGCGGTGGCCCTTGAACTGGAACAGACTGTTCAACAGGTTCGGGATATCGCCCAGGTTGCTGAAGAAGTTACTGACGCCGGAGCGCAAAAAGTTCGGTGTGATGTAGCGATAGCCGTTGACCACCGGCAGGAATACCCACTCATCAAAGCGATAGTTGAAGTGATACACCCGACGGTTCCACGACTCTAACGGGTCATAGACGTTGAGGGCGTTGAGGGTCGCGCGTTCGAACTCTCGCTGGTCCAGGCCCGGGTTGAATTTCAGTGACTTCAACGGTTCGGTGAAACCGTCCGGATTGGAGACCCTGGCAACGATCGGGGGATGGGCCGCTGGTGGGACATCGGCCGCATGGGTTACGCCTGCGCACAACAGGGCAGCGATAAACAAGAGATGTTTAGCCACGGAAGAACTCCAGCATGGCGTCGCTGTTGACGCGGTAGTTAATGTTGCCGCAATGGCCGCCGTAGGGATAAACAGTCAAGCGGTCACCAAACGTTTTGCGCAGGAAACCGAGGTCGCCAGGGCCAAGAATTACATCGTCGGCGTTATGCATCACGGCAATTTTCGAGCTGTTGTGCAGGTAATCCTTGAGCGCGTAGAGGCTCACTTGATCCACCAGTTGCAGCAGACTGCCGCCGTCGGTGCGTGCACGCCACATCGGGATGACCTGTTCAGTGATGTAACAATTGAAATCACATTGCAGCGCACGCTTGAAGAACGGGGTCAGGCTGGTCCCTTCACTGATCGGGTATTTGGGTGGGGTGATCAACCCGCGGCGGTTGATCAGGTCGGAGGTGAAGGCGATATCGGCCACCGAGAAACGGAAGGTGCTGCCAATCAGCATCGCCATCTGTTCATTGGTCAAGTGCTGCTTGGACTGCTGGAAGTCAAAAAGCACCGCGTCGTTAAGATCGACGTAACCTTTCTGTTTGAAGTAACGGGTCAGCTTGGCCAGTACCAGTTCGTAGAACGTGGTGCTGTTATTAATGCCCTTGACCTCAGTCTGTACCAGTTTGTCGAGGTTGGTAATCGAGGTGTAGAGGTTGACCGGCGGATTCAGCAGCAGCACCCGCTTGAAATTGAAGCTGCGTCGGGTTTCGTCCAGGTGGGCGACGAAGGCTGCATCCAGTGCGCCCAGGCTGTAACCGGTCAGGTAGTAATCAGTGATCTGCACGTTCGATTGTTGGGCACGCACGGCCTGCATCACCCGATACAAGTCTTCCGCGTCGTCCTTGGAAACTCCGGGTGTTGCAAAGCGCGAGGCGGCACTCATGAAGTCGAAGCTGGAGGGCGACGATAACTGCACGACGTTATAGCCAGCACCGTAGTACAGTTTTTTCAGGAATTCGTTGAGCGTACTGGTGTACGGCGCGCCGGTGCCCGCAATCAAAAAGACCAACGGAGCCGGATGATTTTGCTTGGCCAGACGATAGCGCAGTTTTTTCACTGCCCAGAAATTGTCAGGCAGCGTGAAATCGCGTTCAGGACGCAAGTTAAGGGTGTAATCGGCTTGATCGATATCGGCATCGGCCGGTAGGTCTGGACGCAGGTCCGCAGGTGTTGTGGCAATGGTCGCTTCGAAGGGGTTGGTCAGGGGGAAGCCATAACTGGTCGGGTCGACATCGACCGCCAGAGCGGACGCACTCAAAATGAGGCCGCCGAAAACGGCAGCGCAGCGCAGAAAACGGAGCATGACTAAATCCCTTGGGGAAAGTGCTGAGTGAGGTACGCAGGTTATGACCACTGGGGTAGTGCCAAAGTGCCGTACTTGCAAGCGAACGCCGTGTATAGGTTTGAGACGATACACGTTCTGTACCGTTAACTGACAGTAAAGCCAGTCTTATTATTGCTGGAGCCCCTTGCATACGGGTGTCGGGCGATTATGCTGGGCGCCGTTTCCGGTTTCGGCCGCGTTGGTTTCTGGAGTATTGCATGTCCCGCCGTCTGCCACTGATTGTGCTGCTGATCGTTCTGCCGCTCTGGCTCGCTGCCAGCTATGGTTTACGTTATTCGTTGATGGAGGATGCCCGCTGGGTCGGTCTCTGCGCCAACGAGGCATTGAACTGGGAATGCCAGATGCGTTCGAGCCTTGGGTTGATGATTCATTTCGGGGTGATCGCCTGGGCGGCGTTGGTGACATCGGTCATCGCTTTTTGTGTGCCAGGTCGGGCCGGATGGGGTTTGGCAGTGCTAGCGGTGCTGTTCGGGATTCCGGCGCTGGTGCTCTACAGTGCGAGCCTTGCAGTGTTTGCCGTAGTGATTGCCGGGTTGCGGTTGGTCAGAGCACCGCGCGCTGTGCGTTGATTCAACATCCAGAATCTCAAACCCCAGACAGCACTGAGGGGAGCCGAAGCTCCCCTCTAATCGTATTGCGTGCTCTTTTTTTATTATTGTAGGGTGGCCTGTTCTTGTTTTTGGCGACCTGTCCCTTTACTGCTGTTTTGTGCGATCCCATTGGGGATCAAGAGCAAACGTATTTTTTTGAGCGCTGACTTGCTTTGATCACTGATGTGACCCAACCCGTTGGTAGCTACCTGAGGTAGTTTTATTGTTCTCTGCCCGGTTGCGGGATCGAAACCCCGGTAAAGCCCTTCCACTCCAAAAAAATCTGTTAGCTGCGTCTCTGTCCGTGTTGTTCTTGTTATGTCAGAGCCGATACGTATTGTTTTTATTGGGTTGCTGCTTTGTTTTTATTTTTGTTGTGCAAGAGATATAGCATGAGCCGTGCCAGTTTATAGAAATCCTTTAAAATCAGTAACTTAAATAAAGTCGTATCGGTGCGTTCGATAAAAATCATCAGCATTTGTTTCCGTGTTACCCGAATGGGTACCGGCCTTTGTGTGGCCGGTAACACAATGGGTACATTCCCAGCCTGTTCAGGCGTGACGGACCCGCAAACAACGCCACAGCGCAGCGGTCAGCAGCAGGCTGACCAATGCCCAGCCCAATGCCTGCTGGCTGGCGAGCCCTTCCTGGAACAACTGCGGCGCGACACCGGCACCGACGATGAACGTCAGCAGCGCGACTTCCCGGCGCGGAACACGCACTGGCCGGAATAGATAGAACAAGGCGGGCAGTATCAGGGTCGGCGTGGGAAAGCTGCGGTAGCGCGGGTCAAACACCATGGCCAGCATCATCACCGCTGCGGCGAACCCCGTGGCGGTTACCCACCAACCGGCGCGGGCCTCAAACCAGAGGAATGCGCGAGCCCGCCAGCCGTCTTTGGCCGACAGCGCCAGCGCGGCATGGGTCAGCACCAGCAGATTCAAACCAACCAACAGCACGGCCCAGACCCATTCGCCCGCAAAACGATTAGTAATCCGTGCCAGCTCGCCCCAGGTGCCGACGCAGCAAGCACCCAGCGCGGCCAGCAGCGGTAAGACCAACGCCGCGCGTGTGGTGGACACGCGGCCAGCAACTGCCAAAGTCATCGCGAATAACAGCCCACTGACGGCCAGCCAGAAAGGCCAGTAAGGCAGGTTGGAAACCGGGCCTGCGAGCACGCCTTTCTCCTGGCGGTCTGCATCGAACAATCCCCAGTAACCGCCTACCGCGCCTTCGGCGGCGCGTTTCCACGGCTGGTCAAAGGCTTCTATCAGGTTGTAGTGCCAGCCGTTCTGTTCGGCCATGGCGACAAAACCACGAATGAATCGTGCTTCGTTGGCTCGGCTCGGCACAGCGGTTTCCCGCTGGCGACCTTCGCTGGGCCAGCCGGTCTCGCCGATCACGATGTCTTTGGGCGCAAAGCGACTGCCGAAGATCTGACGAATCTGTGCGACATGCTCCAGAGCGTCGTCGATGCCCTTGGGATCATCTTCCCAATACGGCAACAAATGGATGGTCAGAAAATCCACTGCAGGCGCGACTTCCGGGTACTGCAGCCAGAACTCCCACACGTCGGCGTAGGTCACCGGTTGTTTGACCTGGCCCTTGACCTGAAGAATCAGCTTCGCCAACTGCGAGCCGGTCACTTCCTTGCGCAACAGCGCTTCGTTGCCGACGATCACCGCAGTGACCACGTCAGCGTTGGTATTGGCCGAAGCGATCAGTGCATCGACTTCCTTGGCGGTGTCCACGGGATTGGCATTAACCCAGGCGCCTAGCATCAGCTTCAGCCCGTGTTTGCGCGCGAGCGCCGGAATGGCTTCCAGTCCGGTCATGGAATAGGTGCGAATGCATTGGAATCGGGTGGCGAGCAGGGCCAGGTCGGCATCCATCCGTTCCGGTCGAAGTTTGAAGGGCTGGTCGAACGGGGATTGATCCTTGTCGAACGGGGTGTACGAGGCGCACTGCAATTTGTGCGTAGGCGTGGCCGCGTCCGGCAGAATCACCGGCTTCCCCAGTCCATACCAGAAGCCGCAAAGGGCGAACAGACCAAGCAGACACGCGAACAGATAAGGTGCAACGGGAAAGCGGGAAATCGCAGGCATGATGGGGCCGTAATGGGGCTGAGGCCGGCATGTTACCTGTATTTTTCCAGGGCAGGAGAAGCTCTTTGGCGCTGACCTGAAGAGGGACATGCAAAGTTCGGGCGGACTAGACCACTTATTTAGGGTGGTTTGTCGTTGATGGATTGGTGATGTCGTTTCTCGGTGCCTTGAGGTCGCTGACAGAGCAGGAGGCATCCCCCTGCAGGTTGATTATCAAGGTGCCAGCACGGTGAATGTGTCTGTGCAGGTGAACAGGCGAAGCGTGAAGGGGCGGCAGCGCTCCAAAGCCGGGCATGAACTGCGGTCCCTAAAAACAACGTTAAACATGCTCGACATGTCGTCGGGCCTAGCACTTTCGGGGAAGTAACGATGAAGATTCGACGAATCCTTGGCGCAGGTGCCGCTCTGGTACTTGCGATCAGCTCCACGCTGGCGATTGCAGAAACTAAATCAACGCTTAGCATCGGCTATGTCGATGGTTGGTCTGACAGCGTTGCCACGACCCATGTGGCGGCTGAAGTGATCAAGCAGAAGCTTGGTTATGACGTCAAGCTGATGCCGGTTGCGACCGGGATCATGTGGCAGGGCGTTGCGACCGGTAAACTCGACCTGATGCTGTCGGCCTGGCTGCCAGTCACGCACGGCGAGTACTGGACCAAGAACAAGGACAAGGTTGTCGACTACGGTCCTAACTTCAAAGATGCCAAAATTGGTCTGATCGTCCCGGAATACGTCAAAGCGCAAAGTGTTGCCGACCTGAAAACCGATGACTCCTTCAAGAAAAAAATCGTGGGCATCGACGCCGGTTCAGGCGTGATGCTGAAGACCGATCAAGCGATCAAGGACTACAACCTGGAGGGCTACAAATTGCAGGCCAGCTCCGGCGCTGCAATGATTGCCGAGTTGACCCGCGCTGAAGAAAAGCATGAGTCCATTGCCGTCACTGGCTGGGTTCCGCACTGGATGTTTGCCAAGTGGAAACTGCGCTTCCTTGAAGATCCAAAAGGCGTTTATGGCGCAGCCGAGACAGTGAACAGCATCGGCAGCAAGGGTTTAGAGAAAAAGGCACCTGAAGTGGTGGCCTTCCTGAAAAAATTCTCCTGGAACTCCAAGGATGAAATCGGTGAAGTCATGCTCGCGATCCAGGACGGCACCAAGCCTGAAGTCGCCGCGAAAGACTGGGTTGCCAAGCACCCGGAACGTGTTGCCGAGTGGACTAAGTAAAAGCGCTTAAACGCGTCTACGTCGCACCTTTAAAGGCCATCTTGCATTACTGCAAGATGGCCTTTTGCCTGACTATAACTGCCCGCCATCCGCGCCCTCTCGCTTAATCATCCCCCTGCTTTATTCAAATAAGCGTGCGTCGTCGCGCATCGTAGCTAATGTCGTTCTAATACTAAGGTCGTCTGGAGTGCGCTCAGGACCAGACTAAAGTGTAATTCGTTCAAACTCATCTGTGCTGCGAGGACAAAAATAATGAACGACAGCATTTACATCTCGATTCAAAACAGCCCCCTTTTTAAGGAGCTGGTCTCAAAAAGAGAGCGGTTCGCTTGGATTCTTTCAGCGATCATGCTTGGGTTGTATGCGGGCTTTATCTTTTTAATCGCTTATGCGCCACAGGTTCTCGGGGGCAAAATCAGCCCTGAATCATCAATCACGTGGGGGATCCTGATAGGGGTCGGGCTGATTCTTTCAGCGTTTATCCTCACCGGGATCTATGTATACCGTGCGAACGGTGAATTTGATGACCTGAACAAAGCGATTCTGAAGGAGGCCCAACAATGATCCGGCGACTACTAACGGCCCTTGGCCTTGCTGTGTTCGCACCGACTCTGTGGGCGTCTGAAGCGCTTACCGGTGCAGTGCAAAAACAACCGCTGAACGTTGCTGCTATTGCCATGTTTGTGGTGTTTGTCGGCTTCACCCTGTGCATCACCTACTGGGCGTCCAAACGCACCAAGTCGGCGGCAGATTATTACTCGGCGGGCGGTAAAATTACCGGTCTGCAAAACGGTCTGGCGATTGCTGGCGACTATATGTCGGCAGCATCATTCCTGGGGATTTCCGCGCTGGTGTTCACCACCGGCTACGACGGCCTGATCTACTCGATCGGCTTCCTGGTGGGTTGGCCGATCATTCTGTTCCTGATCGCCGAGCGCCTGCGTAACCTGGGTAAATACACCTTCGCTGACGTGGCATCCTATCGCTTAGGTCAGACCCAGATTCGCACGCTGTCTGCCTGCGGCTCTCTGGTGGTGGTTGCGTTCTACCTGATCGCGCAAATGGTCGGTGCCGGCAAGCTGATTCAGCTTCTGTTCGGTCTGGACTACTACATCGCGGTGATTCTGGTGGGTGTCCTGATGTGCATGTACGTCCTGTTTGGCGGCATGTTGGCGACTACCTGGGTTCAGATCATCAAAGCGGTGTTGCTACTGTCGGGTGCAACCTTCATGGCAATCATGGTCATGAAGCACGTTAACTTCGACTTCAACACCCTGTTTTCCGAGGCGATCAAAGTTCACCCTAAAGGTGAAGCGATCATGAGCCCGGGTGGCTTGGTGAAAGACCCTGTGTCTGCGTTCTCTCTGGGTCTGGCACTGATGTTCGGTACCGCTGGCCTGCCACACATCCTGATGCGCTTCTTCACCGTGAGCGACGCTAAAGAAGCTCGCAAGTCGGTGCTCTACGCAACAGGCTTCATCGGCTACTTCTACATCCTGACCTTCATCATCGGCTTCGGCGCGATCCTGTTGGTAAGCACCAATCCGACCTTCAAAGACGCTGCTGGCGCGCTGTTGGGCGGTAATAACATGGCGGCGATTCACCTGGCCGATGCAGTCGGTGGCAGCTTGTTCCTGGGCTTCATCTCTGCGGTAGCGTTCGCTACCATCCTGGCAGTGGTTGCAGGTTTGACCCTGGCTGGCGCAACAGCGGTGTCTCACGACCTGTATGCCAGTGTAATCAAGGGCGGCAAAGCCAACGAGAAAGATGAGATTCGGGTATCGAAGATCACCACTCTCGCACTGGGTGTTCTGGCTATCTTCCTGGGCATTCTGTTCGAAAACCAGAACATTGCGTTCATGGTTGGCCTGGCGTTCTCCATCGCGGCAAGCTGTAACTTCCCTGTCCTGTTGCTGTCCATGTACTGGAAAAACTTGACCACCCGTGGCGCCATGATTGGCGGCTGGATGGGCTTGGTCAGCGCAGTAGGCTTGATGATCCTTGGCCCAACCATCTGGGTAACGATCATGCACCACGAGAAAGCCATCTTCCCGTATGAATACCCGGCGCTGTTCTCCATCGCCATCGCGTTCATCGGTATCTGGTTCTTCTCCATCACCGACAAGTCCAAAGCGGCAGAGGGAGAACGTGCCTTGTTCTTCCCGCAATTTGTCCGCTCGCAGACTGGCTTGGGTGCCACCGGCGCCGTCGCTCACTAACGTCTGTTGATGTCATGAAAAAAGCAGCCTTCGGGCTGCTTTTTTTATGGACGTGAAAACGGTTATTTTTGCTGAACCATAAAAAACCCCGCTATAAAGCGGGGCGTTCTGCAGCCAGCGGACTAGATCCTGCCGAGCAGGACCAGGATTAACAGAATGATCAAAACAGTCCCGATGATGCCCGATGGCCCATAACCCCAGTTTCTGGAGTGCGGGAATACCGGCAGGCCGCCAACGAGCAGCAGGATCAGGATGATGATAAGAATTGTGCCGATGCCCATGACGAGTTCCCTCTTGGTGAGTGGCTTCTGCAGTTCACGCAGTTAACGCCCAATGCGTAAAGTGTGTGCTGCTTAAATGATCCGACTGCGGCTGTTTGAAAAAAGTCCGTGGTCTGTGTCGTAATATTTCATGGGGGGGCAGAACTGTGCTTTATCACATCGCCGCCGATGCCGTTGTCCTCATGCATGTGCTGTTTATTCTCTTTGCCTTGTTCGGTGGATTACTGGCGATACGTTGGCGCTGGCTTATTGCACTGCACCTTCCGGCGGTTGCATGGGGCGCGGCTGTCGAGATATGTCATCTGTACTGCCCGCTTACACCGCTGGAAAACGAGTTGCGCGTGAAGGCGGGTGATCAAGGTTTCAGCGGTGGGTTTATCGAGCATTACCTGATTCCGCTGATCTACCCTGCGGGGCTTACGCCGCAGACCCAGTTGTGGTTAGGCGCTGGGGTTGTGGTGATCAATGGGGTGGTTTATTTCTGCTTGATAAGACGTCATTGGCGTCAGCGCAACGCCTTATAAGCCGTGGGTTTGCCCTTGGTATTCAGCAATTGGATGGTGAGGTGTTACGGGGATGACCTTCGCTACACTGCGACTCATCTTCCCCGGAACAACAAGGCATTCCCCTATGCAAAATCGCATGATGATCACCGGCGCCGGGTCAGGCCTGGGTCGCGAAATCGCGCTGCGCTGGGCCCGTGAAGGCTGGCAGTTGGCGTTGTCGGACGTCAATGAGCCTGGCTTGCAGGAAACCCTTAAGTCAGTACGCGAGGTTGGCGGCGACGGTTTTATCCAACGCTGTGATGTGCGGGATTACAGCCAGCTGACGGCCTTCGCCCAAGCGTGCGAAGAGAAGTTTGGCGGCATAGACGTTATCGTCAACAACGCGGGCGTTGCCTCCGGTGGCTTTTTCAGCGAGCTGTCGCTGGAGGATTGGGATTGGCAGATCGCGATCAACCTCATGGGCGTCGTCAAGGGCTGCAAGGCGTTTTTACCGTTGCTGGAAACGAGCAAGGGCAAGATCATCAATATCGCGTCAATGGCCGCCTTGATGCAGGGCCCGGCCATGAGCAACTACAACGTGGCCAAGGCCGGCGTCGTGGCGCTGTCGGAAAGCCTGCTGGTCGAACTGCATCAACAGGAAGTCAGTGTTCACGTGGTATGCCCGTCGTTTTTTCAGACTAACCTGCTCGATTCTTTCCGTGGTCCAACCCCGGCGATGAAAGCCCAGGTTGGCAAACTGCTGGAAAGCTCGCCAATCACCGCCAGCGATATTGCCGACTACATCTTTGAGCATGTCGCCCAAGGCGAATTCATGATCCTGCCCCACGAGCAAGGACGCATGGCCTGGCAGCTGAAACAGAAGAATCCGCAGATGCTCTACGACGAGATGATTTCCATGGCCGAAAAAATGCGCGCCAAGGCAAAGCCGGGTCGCGAGTAAGTAGATCGCATGCCACTGTTTTCGCGAAGGCTTGCTCCGCCTCCAGCATGCAGTTAGGGTTGCCGGCATCTGCCCCAGCAACCTTGACGAGATGCCGACGTGCTCAACTATCTGTGGTTTTTTCTTGCGGCGTTGTTCGAGATCGCCGGTTGCTATGCATTCTGGATGTGGTTACGCATGGGCAAGAGCGTGTTATGGGTGCTGCCGGCGCTGCTCAGCCTGACACTGTTTGCGTTGCTGTTGACCCGAATCGAAGCCACATACGCCGGACGTGCCTATGCGGCTTATGGTGGTATTTATATCGTTGCATCCATTGGTTGGCTGGGGCTGATCGAGCGGGTTCGGCCACTGACGTCCGATTGGCTGGGCGCCGCACTCTGCGTAATCGGCGCCAGCATCATCTTGTTCGGCCCACGATTTTCTAACGCCTGAGAAACCCAAAACCTGTCTGCGTTGCTGACTTCTCCTATGGTTTTGATCGCCATGTGGCCCTATTCCGTAGGATCGGTCTGGCCGGAATGAAGGGCATTACTGATTTACTGCAGATGCATTGAAGAGGCCGATTTCGCCGTGCAGTCTTTGCTCTTTGTAACAAAAGAGGGCAGGGAAAATGCTTATATTGACGCGAGAAGTTGGAGAGACCTTTTCAATTGGTGATGACATCACCGTGCAAATTCTGAGCGTGAACGGCAATCAGGTCCGGCTGGGAATTACCGCACCCAAGCACATCAAAATCAATCGAGCGGAAGTCTTCAGACGCATCGCCAGTCGTTTGGCGGAGCAAGAGCCGGAGCCCACGGCGTGACCGGTATCAGTCGAACCATTCCTTGGGCACGTCGTGTTTGAGCATCAGTTGGCACTGCTGGCTTTCCGGTTCGAATACGATCACCGCCCGACCCTTGCCCAAGGCATGACGCACCCTCAGCACGCGGGTTTCCAGCGGTGTCTCGTCGCCATTGTCGGTGCCGTCACGGGTGACGAAATCTTCGATCAGACGGGTAAGGGTGTCGGCTTCAAGTTGGTCGTAGGGGATCAGCATGGGGTTCTCGCATGAATTCCCGCGATGCTAGCGCGGTTGAGGTCAGCAGGCTACATCCCAGGACGATGCTTCCATCCGGGCGGCAGGAGGTTTCCCACCGCCCTATGCCTCAAACCTCCTCGGTGCGCTGACCGATCAAGCTCTCTACAGCCGGTACCCGGGTGTCGGATTCCATCTGGGCATCATGTTCGAGCTGATGGCTGAAACGCTCCAGCGACCCTTTCGCCGGCTGTGCATCGCTGGCGAACACCGGCGGGCTGAGCATGTAGGCGCCCAGCAGACGGCTCAGGGCACTGAGGCTGTCGATGTGGGTGCGTTCATACCCATGGGTCGCATCACAGCCGAAGGCGAGCAGGGCGGTGCGAATGTCATGCCCGGCCGTGACGGCAGAGTGCGCATCGCTGAAGTAGTAGCGGAATAAATCCCGGCGTACCGGCAGTTCGTTCTCGGCTCCCAGGCGCAACAGGTGCCGTGACAAGTGGTAGTCGTAAGGGCCTCCTGAGTCCTGCATCGCGACACTCACTGCATGTTCGCTGGAATGCTGACCTGGGGCGACCGGGGCAATATCGATCCCGACGAACTCACTGACATCCCACGGCAGCACGCCTGCCGCGCCGGTACCGGTTTCTTCGGTGATGGTGAACAACGGATGGCAGTCGATCAACGGCTCGGCGCCACTGTCGACAATTGCTTTAAGTGCAGCCAGCAGGGCCGCGACGCCAGCCTTGTCGTCCAGGTGTCGCGCGCTGATATGCCCGCTTTCAGTAAACTCTGGCAGGGGGTCGAACGCGACGAAGTCGCCGATGCCGATGCCCAGCGATTCGCAGTCGGCACGGGTGGTGCTGTAGGCATCCAGACGCAGCTCGACATGGTCCCAACTGATCGGCATTTCATCCACCGCCGTGTTGAACGCATGCCCTGACGCCATCAAGGGCAGGACACTGCCGCGTATCACCCCGGTGTCCGTGAATACGCTGACCCGGCTGCCTTCGGCGAAACGGCTCGACCAGCACCCTATCGGTGCGAGGGACAGACGCCCATTGTCTTGCACCGCTCGTACGCTGGCGCCGATGGTGTCTAGGTGTGCGGAGACGGCACGGTCGGGACTATTTTGCTTGCCCTTCAAGGTGGCGCGAATGGTCCCGCGTCGGGTCAGTTCAAAGGGAATGCCCAGCTCTTCCAGGCGTTCGGCGACGTAGCGCACGATGGTGTCGGTGAACCCGGTTGGGCTGGGGATCGCGAGCATTTCCAGCAGGACTTTCTGCAGGTAATTCAGATCCGGTTCGAGGATTTTTGCAGGGGTCATGAGGGGCGCTCCTGAAGCGATGCGGTTAGCTGTGTGCCGGCAGGCTGTGTGGAAACAGCAGGTCGACGAAACGTTCGGCGGTCGGTTGCGGTTCATGGTTTGCCAGGCCGACCCGTTCATTGGCTTCGATAAACACGTACTCCGGCTGGTCGGCAGCGGGCACCATCAAATCCAGGCCCACCACCGGAATGTCCAGCGCTCGAGCCGCACGTACGGCCGCATCGGCGAGTACGGGGTGCAGGATTGCCGTGACGTCTTCCAGGCAACCGCCGGTGTGTAAATTGGCGGTGCGTCGGACCGCCAAGCGCTGACCCGGTGGTAACACGGTGTTGTAGTCGAACCCTGCGTCGCGCACTGTGCGTTGGGTTTCTTCATCTTGCGGAATACGGCTTTCTCCCGATGTAGCGGCCTCACGACGTCGGCTCTGCGCTTCTATCAGCGCGCCAATTGCATGGTGACCATCACCGATGACTTCGGCTGGTCTGCGGACAGCGGCTGCCACCACCTCGAAGCCAATCACCACGATGCGCAGGTCCAGTCCCGGGTGATAGCTCTCGAGTAACACCCGGCTGTCGAACGGGCGGGCGCGCTCGATGGCATTCTGGAGGTCTTCAATCGTGCGCAGGTCCACGGCGACGCCATGACCCTGTTCACCATCGAGCGGCTTGACCACGATCTGCCCGTGTTCGTTCAGAAAATCCAGATTGTCATCGACGTTGCCTGCCAATTGCTGGGCCGGCAAATTCAAGCCTGCGGCCTTGAGTGCATGGTGGGTCATGCTCTTGTCCTGACACAGGGTCATGCTGACGGCGCTGGTCAGGTCACTCAGGGATTCACGGCAGCGCACACGACGTCCGCCATGACTGAGGGTGAACAGGCCGGCGTCGACGTCATCGACCTGTACGTCGATACCACGTCGATGGGCCTCTTCGACGATGATCCGCGCATACGGGTTGAAGTCTGCTTGTGGTCCTGGCCCGAGAAACAAGGATTCATTGATACCGTTCTTGCGTTTGATGGCGAAGGTCGGCAGGTTGCGGAAACCAAGCTTGGCGTACAGGTTTTTGGCTTGCAGGTTGTCATGCAGCACCGAGAGATCAAGGTAGCTCAAGCCACGGCTCATGAAGTGCTCGATCAAATGCCGCACCAACACTTCGCCCACACCCGGCCGGGTGCATTGCGGGTCAACGGCCAGGCACCACAGGCTGCTGCCGTTCTCCGGGTCATGAAAGGC
Organism: Pseudomonas sp. GG8; assembly: GCF_052976945.1. Taxonomy (NCBI): domain Bacteria; kingdom Pseudomonadati; phylum Pseudomonadota; class Gammaproteobacteria; order Pseudomonadales; family Pseudomonadaceae; genus Pseudomonas; species Pseudomonas sp. GG8. The sequence goes on along the minus strand of NZ_JBRIIP010000001.1, from coordinate 3,826,072 downwards.
TTTTTGATGGTTGAGGCCCATCACGCTGCCGATCACGGCATTGCTGCTCTCATCTTCGGCAATCCAGTACACCGGCCCACCTTGATGGCGCGGGGTCAGCAGGGCAGGGGCGATGGGCAGCATGCCCCGCGCCAGGTACAGGTTGTTAATCGACTGCCAATCCGCATCGTTCTGCGCACGGCGAATACGAAAACCCCGAAACACCCGCTGTGCCGGACGGTAATCGCTGAACCACAGGCGCAAGGTATCGGACGGGTCGAGGAACAGCTGTTGTGGCGATTGCGCCAGCACCTGCTGGGGCGCCGCGACATACAGGGCGATGTCACGCTCGCCGAGCTTCTCATTGAGCAAGTCGTCAGCCAGCGTCGCCGGGTCAGGATAGGTGTGCCCGATCAGCAGCCGGCCCCAGCCGCAATGCAGGGCCAGAGGTTGGGCGTCAGGCTCGCTGCCGTCTTCCGCGAAGCGTGCTTGCAGGCGCTCATAAGAGGGCGCCTGGCCGCGCAACAGGCGTTGGCTAAAAGCCGAAGCATTGTGTTTCATCGATCAAAGTCCTTGTTCGCTGAGCCACAGGTTCAGCGCTGCGAGCTGCCATAGCTTGGAGCCGCGCAAGGGGGGCAATTCGCCCTCGGGATCGGTCAGCAGTTTGTCGAGCATGGCCGGGTTGAACAGGCCTCGGTCCTGACTCGGGTCGAGCAATAGGTCGCGTACCCAATTCAGCGTGTCGCCCTGCAAATGCTTGAGCCCCGGCACCGGGAAATAGCCTTTTTTGCGGTCGATCACTTCGGCCGGGATCACCCTTCGCGCCGCTTCTTTGAGTACCTGCTTGCCGCCATCGGGCAACTTGAAGCGCCCCGGTACTCGGGCCGACAGTTCGACCAGGCGATAGTCGAGAAACGGCGTACGCGCTTCCAGACCCCAGGCCATGGTCATGTTGTCGACACGTTTCACCGGGTCATCGACCAGCATGATCGTGCTGTCCAGACGCAGTGCTTTATCCACAGCGGCGTCGGCCCCAGGTTGGGCGAAATGCTCGCGGACAAAGTCGCCAGCTGCGTCATTGGCGGTCAGCCACTGGGGCTGCACGGTGGCGGCGTATTCGTCATACGTGCGGTCGAAGAACGCTGCGCGATAGGCCGCATAAGGGTCGCTGGCGCCGTCCACTTGTGGGTACCAGTGATACCCGGCGAACAGCTCATCGGCACCTTGCCCGCTCTGCACCACTTTGCAGTGCCTGGCCACCTCTCGCGAGAGCAGATAGAAGGCAATGCAGTCATGGCTGACCATCGGTTCGCTCATGGCACGGAACGCCGCAGGCAACTGCTCGATGATTTCGCTTTCGTTGATGCGCAACTGGTGATGTTGAGTGCCGTAGTGTTTGGCGATCAGATCCGAATACTGAAATTCGTCACCGCGTTCGCCGCCGGCATCCTCAAAACCGATGGAAAAGGTCGACAGCTCCTTGACCCCGACTTCCCGCAGCAGGCCGACCAGCAGGCTGGAGTCGACGCCGCCAGACAGCAGAACGCCGACATCCACCGCTGCACGTTGACGAATCGCCACCGCATCACGGGTGCTGTCCAGCACCCGGTCAGTCCAGTCTTCGAGGGTCAGATTCGCTTCATCGGCGCGCGGGCCATAGGGCAGATGCCACCAGACTTTCTGCTCGGTCTTGCCGCTGGCGTCGATGCGCATCCAGCTGGCAGGTGGCAGTTTTGCAATGCCCGCGAGCAGGGTGCGCGGCGCTGGAACCACGGCGTGGAAATTCAGGTAGTGGTTCAGGGCGACCGGGTCGAGCATCGGGCTGATATCGCCGCCTTTGAGCAGTGCAGGCAACGATGAGGCAAACCGCAGGCGCTTGTCGGTGTGTGACAGGTAGAGCGGCTTTACGCCCAGTCGGTCGCGCGCCATAAACAAGGTCTGGGTGTCACGTTCCCAGATGGCAAAGGCGAACATGCCGTTGAGTTTGGGCAGCAGATCGACGCCCCAGGCGTGATAGCCCTTGAGCAGCACTTCGGTGTCGCCGCCGGAATAAAACGGATAACCGAGTGCTTCCAGTTCAGCGCGCAGTTCCGGGAAATTGTAGATGGCACCGTTGAACGCCAGCGCCAGCCCCAGCTGATTGTCGACCATGGGCTGCGCCGAGCCTTCGGACAGGTCCATGATTTTCAGTCGACGGTGACCAAGAGCGATAGGCCCCTGGCTATGAAAACCCCAGGCGTCCGGGCCGCGAGGGGCCAAATGATGGGTGATTCGTTCAACCGCCGCGATGTCTGCCGGTTGATGGTCGAAACGTAACTCTCCAGCTAATCCGCACATGGTGCATAAACCCTATGTGTTCCGGACCCTCCAAGGCTATGGGTGCTTGGCACGTACCACCGCGGTGCTTCATGCCGAGCGCAGTCGTTTTCACACAGCCTGTTTCAGGTCCTGTTTTGGAACGGACATAGTGCTCTGATCTTTCACCCGTCCCCTCCGGCGCAAGCGCATCATCAGAGCGCGCCGCCGTAAGTGGTCTGACTTTTTCGAGTGCATGCAGAGCCCGATCGTTCAATAAAATTTCCCGTGTGGCTTTGGTCGGGAGCTTTTCCCGGACGTTTTCATCGACGTGTATCCGACAGGTTCGGGCGTTTCGCTGTCGCGGGTCGACCTCGCTGCCGCGCAGGGCCATCAACGCTCCCGGGCGCGACAGGTATAAGAAAGCGCCTGGAAATGACGTAGGGGGATAGGGCGTCACATGCATCGGAAAATTAATCGACAAGCTCCACTACTCTGGCCCCGGTTTTTTGGGGGGGGACCTTGTTTTTATGGGGCAGAGGGGGACTTCGCGGAGTGGCGTGATTTCAATTCATGGTCTATTTGTGTATTCCGGCGCGGGGCCGGCTCAAGGAGATTGCCATGCATTTGGTTGTGGAAAGACCTTATCCCGTGGACTATATCCATCCGAACGGAGAGCAAGCAAAGATTGACTTCATTTGGGGAGATCCAAAAAGTATGGCGCCTATCGGAATTACTATTTGGCTCAAGGCTGGCAATGACAGGGTAAAGCTCGGCGAGGAAATGGGCGAGTGGCGCACCTTCGGCGAGGCCTTGCGACACGGTATTGATCTCGCGTTCACCTGGCTTGGTCGCTGAAACCGAACGTTTGATGACAGGGCTCATGCCGCCAGCAGCTGTTCTTGCTGGCGGGGTGGACGGCTCGATGATTGAATCGGCCTTTGCCGTGGCCGACGATAAGAAGGGACTCTGGTCCGACTTAAATATGGAACCACGCCAGTGTGCCCAGCACGACACTGACACCCACTGCGCTGTACGCCACCTTTTTGAGCCACTCCTTGCGCGTCAACAAGGTAATCGCCGCCAGCGAAATAGCGATCTGAATCGCAGTCATCGCCTGCGCCCAGCGGTGATGCTGATGCAGTGCCAACTCTGACTTTTCATCCCACTCTCGAGCCTCTGTTTCGAGGGCCTCGGCGTTCTTGCGCACGATTTCTTTCTCATTTTTATAGCGCAGGGCTTCGGCGGTGTAATGCGCGGCATCGAGGCCGGGGATATGGATCGCCAGTTCAGAGAGGTTTTGCCGGCTGGATTTAGCCTGGTAGTAATTCCACAGGTTGGACGCTTCGGTTTTCTTGATCGCGGCGTTGTTTTTGTCCATGGCCGCTTCGCTCTCCGTGGAGCCGGCCTGATAGCTGAGCAATGCGCCGAGGGTCGCCATAATCGCCGTCATCACCGCTATCTTGCCCGCGAAATTGTCGCCGCTGGCATGGGCGTGTTCGTTGACGTGTTTCAGGTGATGTTCGTGCGGACTGGGGACTTCGAAGTCTTCAGACATGGACGTTGGTCTTTGGGAGTGGATAAGTGGTGAAGTGTAAAGGTAGTCATCATCGAAGGCGCTATTTCTCGACGTGCCGGGCACTATTTTTTCGACCCAGAGCACACCCTCTGCGTTTAGCCAATTCCCACACGGTTATGCAAAACAGAAGGGCTGATTTCGTCGGTGCTAATTGTGTACCTCAGTTAAACCTTTCGAATGCATAACGTGGTCAGTCCTATTCATGCCAGCAGGTTGTGTTTTATGACTGTTTCACCTCGTTCAAACGCTAAAAATCCAGTTCAACCCAACCTCCATTTCATCAAGAGCAATACCCCCGCCTGGCTAAAAGAGGCAGACCCCACGCTACGTGAAACCCTGCGGGTGCAAATGGCAGTCAGTAGTTTTTCGAGAACGCGGGTCGCCGAGGTGCTTGAGGAACTGCAGAGCATTGACACATTCGCCGAGCCTTTGTTGACCAAGGCGTTGCAAGACTGGTTCAACGTGAAAGTCGATGTGCGCACCGCGATATTCTTTAACCTCAACGTCGACTACAGAACATCCAGCAGCAGTCTGCTCGAAGCTGCGCTGCAAAACTTCGAAGCGCACGAGGGTAAAGACGGCGCCTTCAAAACAGGCTCTGGCGTATTCCTCAATGAGCACTCTGGAGAGCGTCTGCCTATTACCCCTGAACAGTTCGCCCGTGCCTGTCGCAATCTGAACCTGGGGCAACTCTATCAGGATCACCTCGATTCGGTATTTCAGCCCTACACCGGGCTGGATGAAAACCCTGTGGCGGTACGTGCTAATCGTCGAGCGCTGTTCCTGGTCAGTGAGCGGGATGCGCTATCGGTTGAAATCACTGTCGCGCGCATCAAAGGGGATATCAGCGAAAGCGCCCATCAGATGATGTTGCAGGTGGCCGCTCAGCGCTCGGAGGCGTCACTGCCGAGTGTCGTACGATTGACCCTGTTCGAGACGCCGATCCATAAAATAGTGGTGATCAGCGCGGATCGAAGCCATGAGGATGGAAAGGCGTTGCCCTGCGTGGCGTATATCCCGGGAGACCCCCTGCACCCGTTGAAGGAGTACGCCTCAACTGCTGATTTCGCCAAGGCGCTGACCGAGCGTTTGGGGTCAGCGGATTATCAGCAGTTCTTCAGTCGTTTTATCACTCAACGGCAGCGGCCAGCTTTTTTCAAAGCCCTGAACACACGTCTTTTCCCTTCGCTGCCTTACCGCGTCTTCACCCCAGACCCTGTTCTGCAGAAGGGCGCAGTTGGCACGTCCTTGATCAAGAGAATGTTCCCCAGTCCAAGTGCCATCTGGACGCAAACGCTGGATAAAAATGCCACCCTGAGCTTCGGCGAAACGCCGTTGGTGGGTAACCTGTTCTTGACCCTTTACCGTCAGCAACTGCAACAAGTGCTCGATGATGCGCGCTACTTGGTGGTGCGCACCGACGATGAGGATTTCAAGAGCAGCCTGGCCTTCTACGATGAGTTTCTGAGCATTGGTTTGAGTGTCCTGAATCTCGCGGCCTTTTTCGTTCCGGGTGTGGGCGAAATCATGATGGTGGTCGCCGGCGCGCAGCTGTTCAACGAGTTATTCGAAGGTGTCGAGGCCTGGAATCATGCGGAAGTCGAGGAAGCGCTGGCGCACCTTTTTGGTGTGGCAAGCAATGCCGCCTTGATCGTTGCGTTGGGGGCGAGCGGGGCGTCCCACGTGCCGGCCGTTGAAGGTTCGGCCTTTATCGACACGCTGATCGAAGTAAAACTGGCCAATGGTCAGAGCCGTCTGTGGAAGGTTGACCTCAAGCCGTTTGAGTCTGACGTACTGCTGCCTGATTGGGTCGCGGCGGATGCCGAAGGGCGCATCACGCTTGAGGGCAAGGACTACCTGCCATTGAACGACAAACTCTATCGGATAGCGCTTGATCCGGCGATCAACACCTGGCGGCTCAAGCCCCCGGTCTATGTCGAAACGTATTCGCCCCTCCTTGAACATAACGGCGCAGGCGCATGGCGGGTCGAGGGCGAAAGCCCGCACAGCTGGCAGATCAACACGTTATTCAAGCGGTTGGGGTATTCGGTAGATTCCTTTTCCGAAAAAACAGCCGAGCACATTCTGGCACTCACAGGGACCGATGAAACGCTGCTGCGCAGGATCCACCTGGGAAACCAGGCCCCGACACCACAGTTGGCGGACACCATAAAACGGTTTCGACTGGACCAAGAGTTGGTGCAGTCCGGTGCGCACGAGGACTTGCCCGCAATATTCAACGCGCAGTATCAGGCTAGCGAGGCCTCCGCCGATCCGCTCATCAATGTGATCAAACGGGACTTTCCGAGCATTACAACGGCAGCCGCCAAGGAGATCATTGTCGAGGCTAATGCGACCGAAATTGCGCAGATGACCGGGCAGCAACGCATTCCTTCGCGACTGGCGGGACAAGCCCGTGTTTATGTACGGGAAACACAACTGAACCGTGCCTATGAAGGTTTTTTCCTTGCCTCGGGCAGTGCGCACCCAGACACCCTAAAGCTCGCGCTGATCTCGCTTGAAAAACTGCCGGGCTGGCCGACAGACCTGATGATCGAGGTCCGACATGGCTCGACGGGCGGCGAGTTGCTTAATCGTGTCGGCAGCCCGACGGCATCGCAGGTTAAAACGCTGGTCAAGCGTGGCAAGACTTATCAGGCTCATGACAGCGAGGGCAACGAGCTACACGCGCCTGCTGATTTTTTTACGGCGGTCATGCAGGCGTTGCCGGACTCGGCCCGCGAGTCGATTGGCGTGTCCGGCGTCTGGAACGTCAGCCAGTTCAGAGAGCGTTTGGCCGCAGTCGCCATGGGTCAACGTGATCACGCGGCCAGGGTTCTCGGCCAATCGCGCGCCAAACAGAGCTTCACTGTGCCGTCCCGTCTATCCAATAGCCGAATCGGCTACCTGTTGAGTGGACGTGGGGCGATGGCAGCGGCTGTTGTGTACCAGCAAGAGAGCGCAGAGGCGCTCAGCGAAAGACTGCGCACGTTTTATCCTGAAAGCGCTGATGCGGGCCACGTCGACCGGTTGGCCGGCCGAGATGTAGCGCGGGTCAGCGCGCGTTTGAATGAGCAGATTCAAGCATTTGGCACTTTGCGCAATGCGCTGGACGGCTGGGTCGATATTTCGGAGTCCAATCCGCTGCTGACTGCGCTGGAACGTCAAACAAGAGGGCGAATCGCAGACGAACTTTCTCGTGCCTGGCGCTACAGCGAGCATGTGATAGCCGTCATGCCAGAGCCGCGCACTACGTTTAGTCTCGATTCCGTTACCTTGCCTGACCTCTCCGATCTGCCGGATCTGCCGGATTACTACAGCAAAATCGAAGAAATCATCCTAAGCAATGTGACGGCTGATGCCGAGCAGTTCGATGTGTTCTTGAGCAAATTTACAGGGCTAAAAGAGCTGTCTATTACTAACGGCGGGCTTTCACGTGTGCCTGCGGGGCTGACCGGGTTCGCCCAACTGAATTATGTGTCCATAGCTTGTCAGGACATGGTGATCAATCAGCAGGCCATGGATATATTCGTTGCTATGCCTCGGTTGCTGACGCTGGATCTGTCGGGCAATACATTGGGCAGCTTTGCCGGTAGCAGCGGATTGAGACTGGACGTGTTAGCCCTTGAGTCGATGGGGTTGACCGAATGGCCGCAGTGGGTCGAGGACATTCCACTGCAGGAACTCGACATATCCGATAACCAGATCGTGCATTTACCCGATCATATTTTGCAGAACCAACGCCACAGCAACCAACATTTGACTGTCAGGGCCTACGGGAATCCGATTTCCCATGACGATCTGCAGACCGCATGGGTCAATGACAGTGGCTGGAATCAGCGATATTCGTTGCTTGCGGATTATCCGGACGACATCAGGGCGCTTCACTCACGTCGCTCGTCGCCCTCGGAGTCTGAGGCTTCGGACGATCTATTCTCCGCTCCTGAATCTTCAGACTCGGAGCCACCGACTCCAGATCCGCAGGCCGCGGAGGGTGTGCATCTCTGGCAAGTGCCGGGAAGTGATTCACTGAACAGCCGAATCGAGCTCGCGTGGCAACGGGTTGAGGAGACCAACGATGCCCCCGACCTGCTATCGCTGATTCAACAATTGCGAGGCAGCGAGGATTTCAACCGGGTCCGTGAAGAACTGACCATTGAAGTACTTGGGGTGCTGGAGGCTGCGGCAGAAGACGCTGAGTTGCGAGGCACTCTGAATGCGCGAGCTGCACAAGGTTGTGAAACCTGCACAGACGGTGCGCGCTTGCTGTTCAGCGATGTTCAGGTGGAGGTCTACAGCCGAAATGCCCTGTTGAACGTGCCCGAGGAAGGCAAAGGCGGTGTTTTGTTCAAGCTGGGTAAGAGTCTGTTTCGTCTCGAGGCCGTCGAAGCAATCGCCGAGAAAGATATCGCCACCAGGAAGAGCATGAGATTGCTCGTCGATGAAGCCGAGGTACGTTTGGCTTATCGAACGGATCTGGCTGACCGGCTGGGTTTGCCTGCACAGCCCCACGGCATGAATTATCGGCGGATAGCGGGGGTGAGCGAGGATGCGATCATCAGCGCCGAAGGCACCGTTTTGCAGCGTGAACAGGCGCTTGAGTACGTTGACTCGATGATCCAGAAGCGCTTCTGGAGCGATTACTTGCACCAGCACTATGCGGCTCGGTTCGAGGAACGACTGGCGGCTTTCGATCTCCGACTCGAAGACCTCACAGCGGCACCCCCGGCAATGGAGGGTGAGTATCTCAATCAGGTGAATGCCTTGCGCCAGGAGCGAGAGGAAGAAGAGCGGCGCGTGTTGAGCGAGTTGACCTTGCTGGAGCGGTGGACGTTGGAAGGCATTTGATCACGGTCATTTGATCGTCTCCCGCAGACTGCCCGGCAGCCAAAGTGCCTTCGGCTGTCGGGAAGTGTCGGGTGTGAGCCCTCGCTCGACTTAATACCCGGTCATTTCCAGATACCCGGTGCCCGAATGACTTCCGCTCAACTGCACCGGGCCTTCCCAGTACGGGATGCGCAGGTTCATCCAGGCATTGGGGTTTAGCGCGGTTGTGGTGATGTCGAGGTGTTTTTCGGGGATTTTCACTCCCCAGCGGGTTGGCAGCGCGTGCCCGGCGACGTCACTCGAGGTCAGTGGCGTGAGCTGGATCTCTGGCCCCTTCAATACCTGTGTCTGGCCGTCAGCGCTGATCCAGGTGCCTGTCAGATACGGCTCGCCGTTTTTCTGCCGCATCCGGTACAGCATCAGTTGTTCGCCGCTGTCCAGGTGCATGGAAAACCAGTCCCAGCCCGTTTGATTGGCGGTCAGTGGCTGGCTGCTCCACTCACGGTCCAGCCAGGCGGGGCCCGCTACCTGATACGTCTTGCCGTCTATTTCGACGGTGCCCTTAGCTTGGAAAAATGGCTGGCTGTAGTAATACGAGGCTTGGCCCTGTTCTGACTTCTGACTGAAACCTTGCTCGCCTTGCAGCACCAGCGGCTGGCTGGTTGTCAGTTGCAGTCGATAACTGAAATTCTGTCCACGGGCGTGCAGTTGCATGTTTGCCAGCGGGTTTTCGAGGCCTGACTGGCTGTCGAATGTCCAGTCATCGATCCACGCCTTGAACGGCGAGGCGTTAACCCCGGCCTGCTCGACGCCGCCGCGGGCGTAACGTTCGGCGGCATAGTGCCGGCTGGCCGAGGTCACTGCGGCATGGCCCATCCAGATCGTTTGATTGCTCCAGCCCTGCACCTGGGTATTGGCTTTCAGCGCGTTGCGAAACAACGTCCATTGCACGCCGAAGGTCCGGCCCTGGTCATCCTTGAGGTTGGCGGTAACGTACCACCACTCGATGCGGAAACCGTCGTGGGGGCCGTGATCCCGAGGAAAACTGAACACCTTGCCCGGGACGACCCGAGCAAACGTCGAGGCCTGGTTACCCAGCCCGGCAAAACCATCGGCAGGCGGCTTTTGATCATCGCAGGCACTCAAGAGCAGGGTGCCGAGCAAGAGCCATAGCCATAGCCATAGCCATCTAATCCTCATTGGCAAAGGTCCTCAGCAGGTCGGCCGGGCGACTGCGATACAGCTTGATCAACGGCCACGCCGAGGCCAGCAAGGTCGCCAGCAGGGCCAGCCCCATCAACTGCACCAGTTGGGCAGGGAACACCTGCAACGGCAAGCGCCAGCCAAAGGCTTGCACATTGATCACCGCGTCCAGGCACCAGGCCAGCAGGAGACCCAATGGCAATGCGAGTGACAGCGTTAGCACTGCCAGTAGCCAGGTTTGTCCCAGATTGAGCAGCATCAGTTGGCGTCGGGTCACGCCCAGTGCCCACAGCGGCGCCAGTTGTCCGAGCCGACTCTGGCTTTGGGTCAGCAGGCTGATGAACAACGCCACTCCCGCGACCCCCAGTGTCAGGCTATTGAGCGCGGCAGTGGCGGCGAAGGTGCGTTCGAAGACCTGTGTGGACCAGCCCTTGAGCCGACTTTGATCGACGATGCGACTGTCTTCCAGGGCAAAGCGCGACTGAAGTTCGCGCACCAGCGGCGGCACCGACACAGGGGCGATGCGCAGATTGAAGCGATTGGGCGACAACTGCGGCCAATAGCGCAGCAGGTGTTGAGCGTTGACCAGCAGATGGCCCTTGGGATTGCCGTAGTCGGCGTAGATCGCGACGATGCGCGGCGACCACTGACCTTGTGGTGTGGGAATCGTCAATTGATCGCCGACCTGAACCTTGAGCCTGCGTGCCAGTTGCTCGCTGAGCATCAGGGTGTCGTCCCGGGCCAGTTGATCCCAGGGATCGTCCGCCTGAGTGTCCAGCAACGGCCAGTGCTGACGGTAGGTCGGGTGGTCGATCACGCCGACTACATCCGCAGGCCAGCCCTGTAGCTGGATCGAGACCTGCCAGGTGGGTAACACGGCCTGCACCTGTGGCTGCTCGTTGAGCCAGGCCTGGAGGCTACGTGCCTGGGCCGGGTTCTGTGGGTTGAGGTATAGCTCTGCGGTCAGCCGTTGTTCCAGCCAGTTATTGAATGTCTGGCGAAATCCCGAGGTCATGCTGCCCGCACCGATATTGGCGGCCAGGGCCAACAACAGCGCCATCAGAGCCAGGCTCAACGCCGGTAACTGCTGGCGGCAATCGGCAAGAAACCACTGGCCCAATACCGAACGACTGCGGCCCAGTAAGGCTTTAAGCAGCGCATTGAGGAGCACCGGCAGGCTCAGTGCCGCGCCCAGCATCAGGGCGGCCATCAGCACAAAACCGCTGGCCAGGCTGTCACCCAATAACAAGGCCAACAACGCCGTCACGCCTGCGATGGCCGCCACCCACGCCTGGCGTCGCAACCAGCGAGCATAGGCTTGATGCCAGGCCTGTGCGTTGGCTAGGGCCAGCAGTGGCAACCGCGCTGCACGCAACAAGCTGCTGGCCCCGGCCAGCAATGCACCGAATAGACTCAAACCCACACCACTGGCCCACCAGAACGGGCTCAAGCTCAATTGTCCGGCCACTTCGGCGCCGTACAGGCCCCGCAGGCTGGCGGCGACATCGGGTAACAACAGGCTGGCCAGGAAGTAACCGCTGACGACCCCGGCGAGGCCTCCCAGCAAGGCCAGGCCACCCAGCTCCACGCCCAGGCTGAGGATTAACATACGGGCGCTGACACCGCAGGCGCGCAGAGTCCTGAGCAGTCCGCGCCGCTGCTCGAGTGCCAAGCCAATGGCGGCATGCACGATAAATAAACCGACCACGAACGACAGAAAGCCCAGTGCATCGAGGTTTAAATGAAAACTCTCGGTCAGGCGCGACAAGTTGTTTTCTTCACCGCTGCTCTTGAGCACCAGTTGCCCGACCAGTTCAGCAGGCAATGCCGGTTGTGTGGCCGCAAAGTCTTTAGGCAACAACAGCCGCGAGACTTGGTCAGGCATGCCCAGCAGGTGTTGGGCGAAGCTGATATCCACCAGCAGTAACCCCGGGGCCATGTCGGCCTGACTGTGCAGCGGTGGCAAGGCCAGCCCATTCTCGGTCAGGGGTTGGTCACCTTCGTGATAACCCAAGACCTGCAGGGTTTGCGGGGCGATCCAGGTGCTGCCCGGCGGGCTGAAAAATCCAACGATCTGCGCCATGTCCAGGGCTTGCCCGGCCACCGCCGAACCGCCTGGCAGCGACACCGGTTCGATGCCCATCAATTGCAGGCGCTGATCGTCATGCCCCTTGAGCGAGAGGCGTGCTTGCAGCACTGGAGACACCGGCCAACCCGCGCGGCGCAGACTGACAAACACCTCCTGAGAGAAGGACGCGCCATTCGGTGCGCTCAGACTGGCTTGGGGTTCGCCACCGATCAACTGGCTGGCACGGGCGTAACTTTCCCGCGCCTGACTGTTCAGCGCTTGCACGCCGGTCAACAGGCTGGTCGCCAGCCACAGCCCGGTCAGCACGCTGAAAAACTGCACCGGGTGCTGACGCCAATGGCTGAGCAGGGCGTGTAATGTCCAATAAAATACGCGCATCTCAGCGCTCGCCGACATCGGCCAGTCGCCCGCGATGCAGTACCACTCTGCTTGCCAATCGAGCCGCTACTCGCGGGCTGTGGGTGACCATCAATAAACTGGTCGGGGTGTTTTTCAGCAGGTCCAGGAGCAGTTGCAGGACTTCATCGCTGGTGGCTTCGTCCAGATTGCCCGTGGGCTCATCGGCCAACAGCAGGCCTGGACGCGAGGCCAGCGCGCGGCCGATGGCAACCCGCTGTTGCTGGCCGCCGGACAGCTGTTCCGGGTAGCGCTTGAGCAGCGCGCCGAGTCCCAGCCGCTCGATCAGCTGTGCTTGCCAGGACGGATCATAACGTCCGGCCAGGCGCGCCTGGAACGCCAGATTGTCGTCGACTGACAGACTGCTGATCAGGTTGAACTGTTGAAACACCAGGCCGATCTCGGTGCGCCGCCAATGGGCAAGCTGTGCTTCGCTCATTTGATCCAGACGATGCCTGCCGGCGCGGATACTGCCGCGATCGATCTGGTCCAGCCCGGCCACCAGGTGCAGCAGGGTGCTTTTACCGCTACCCGACTCTCCCATCAGTGCCAGACTGCTGCCGTGTTCGAGCTGTAAATCGACCCCTTGTAACACCGCCAGCGGGCCTTGTGGCGTCGCGTAGCTCTTGAACACGCCTTGCACCTGAAGCATGAAGTCACTCGCCTGACAAAGGGGTAGGCAAAGAATAGCGGGTGTCCGCCATCATGTGTCAGGCAGATTACGCTGCCCCCTTTTTGGATTCAGCTCAAACTGACATGCCGACTCAACAATGCCCGCAGCGCCGCCGGTTTGACCGGTTTCGACAGGTAATCGAGGCCGGCAGCGTGGATCTGCGCGATCAGTTCAGGTCGACCGTCCGCGCTGATTACCACGCCGGGTACCGGCTCACCCAGTCGCGTGCGCAACCAGGCCATCAGCGCGGCGCCGGTATCACCCTCATCCAGGTGATAGTCCACCAGCGCCAGCTGCGGATGCACGCCTTTGCCCAGCAGGGCTTCGCACTCACTGCGATTGCGCGCCGTCCACACCTGACATCCCCAACGCGTGAGCAAGCTGTTCATCCCGATCAAAATGCTGTCTTCGTTGTCGACGCACAGTACCTGGGTACCGCTCAGTGGCTGGTGGGACTTGGGCTCGGCAGGACTGGCGGCCAATGGCATTTGATGAGTGGCCAGGGGCACAGTGACGCTGAACACGCTGCCTTTACCCGGCCAGGAGCGTACTTGCAGTTCATGACCCAATACGCGGCAAAGTCCGTCGGCAATGGCCAGCCCGAGGCCCAGGCCTTTTTCGGCACGGGTCTGATGGCTGTCCAGGCGTTTGAACTCTTCGAAGATCACCTGACGTTTGTCTTCCGGAATACCTGGGCCGCGGTCCCAGACTTCAAGGCACAGCTGCGCGCCTCGACGCCTTACGCCTAGCAGTATCGGACCCTTGCCGTAGCGGAAAGCGTTGGTCAGGAAGTTTTGCAGAATCCGTCGCAATAACTTTATGTCGCTGTCGATCCGCACGTTGCTGCCGCGTACCCGGAATTTCAAACCTTGTTCCTGGGCCAGTGCCTTGAACTCGGCGCCGAGGGTGTCGAACAGCGCACTCAGGGGAAACGGCTGGGGATTGGGTGTGATTTTTCCGTTTTCCAGGCGAGAAATGTCCAGCAGGTCGCTGATCAGGTCTTCTGCGGAGCGCAGCGAGCTGTCCAGATGATGCACCAGTTGCTGGGCCTCGCTGGAGATCTCGTCTTCCTGGTGGGACAGGGCTGCCGAGAACAGTCGCGCCGCATTCAACGGCTGCATCAAGTCATGGCTGACCGCTGCAAGAAAGCGGGTCTTCGACTGGTTGGCGGTTTCCGCGGTACCCTTGGCCTCGGTCAGCGCCACGTTCAGTTGTGACAACTCATGGGTACGCTCGGCGACGCGTTGTTCAAGGCTTTCATTGGCGCCTTTGAGCGCCTGCTCGGCTTCACGGAACGCGGTGATGTCGGTGAAGCTCATGACGAAACCACCACCGGGCATCGGGTTGCCAATCAGCTCGATGACGCGTCCATTGGGGAACAATCGCTCTGAGGTATGGGCTCGACCCTGGCGCATCCAGTGCAGCCGACGCGCCACATGCACTTCGGCTTCACCGGGACCGCACAGACCACGTTCGGCGTTATAGCGGATGATGTCGGCGATTGGTCGGCCAACGCTGATCAGGCCATCCGGGTAATTGAACAGTTCCAGATAACGATGATTCCAGGCCACCAGTTTCAGCGATTGGTCGACCACGCTGATGCCTTGGGTGATGTTTTCAATGGCCCCTTGCAGCAGCGCCCGGTTGAATTGCAGGACTTCGGAGGCTTCGTCGGCGATGCGCACCACGTCTTCGAGCTGCATCTCCCGGCCTTCGATGGCGGCCTTGACCACAGCGCGGGTCGAGGACGCGCCGAGCACACCAGCCAGCAAGCGCTCGGTGTGGGCTATCCACTCCCCGTCGGCGTTCTGGTTCGGGCTGAAGCCCTTGCCCTGACGATAGGCGAAACGAATAAAACTCTGCCGCGCGCGCTCCTCACCCACGAAGCGCGCCGACAGGCTCAATAAGTCCTCGATCTGCACTGCCAGCAACGAACGGTTGCTGGGGCGCGCGCTGATTTCCTGACCAATGAAACGTCCAGCCTGCCAGTGTTCGGAAACCCGTGTGCGTGACAGCACCGACACCCAGGCGAACAGGGTGAAGTTACCGGCAAGCGACAGCACCACGCCCTGTGTCAGCGGGGTAATCGGTAAGTGCAATGGGTTACCGTGCAGCCAGGCCAGCCCTGGGAACAGAGTGAGCGCCCAGCCCAGGCTGTTGGCCGCAATGGGCAACACCAAGGTGTAAAACCAAATAAAGGTGCCGGCTGCCAGGCCAGCGAATACGCCTCGGCGGTTGGCTTGTTTCCAGTACAGCGCGCCGAGCATGGCTGGGGCCAGTTGAGTGATGGCGGCGAAGGCGATTTGGCCGATGGTTGCCAGGCTCGCCGTTGAGCCGAGCAACCGGTAGCAGACGTAAGCCAGCAACAGAATCACCACGATGCTGATCCGACGTACCGACAGCATCCAGTGACGGAACACCTCAAATGGGCGCTCTGCGGTTTTGCGGCGCAACAGCCACGGCAGCAGCATATCGTTGGAGACCATGGTCGACAGTGCAACGCTGGCGACGATCACCATGCCGGTGGCAGCGGAGGCGCCACCGATAAACGCCAGCAGGGCCAGCGCCGGGTGGGCTTGGGCCAACGGCAGGCTGATCACGAACGAATCGGGCAGCACCGAACTGGGCAGCAGCATTTGTCCGGCCAGGGCGATGGGCACCACAAACAGCGCTGCCAGGGACAGGTACGTCGGAAAAACCCACCGGGCCAGCCTGAGATCCTGCGGCTCGATGTTCTCGACAACGGTCACGTGAAACTGCCGTGGCAGACACACTATGGCCATCATCGCTACGCCGGTTTGAACCACCATCGACGGCCAGTTGACGGTTTCCTTCCAGTACTCTTCCAGGCGAGGGGCGATCATTGCCTGACTGAACAGGTCATCGAAACCGTCGTACAGGCCGAAGGTGACGAACGCGCCCACTGCGAGAAACGCGAACAGTTTGACCAGTGCTTCGAAGGCAATTGCCAGCACCATGCCGCGGTGGTGTTCGGTAGCGTCGAGGTTGCGAGTGCCAAACAAGATGGTGAACAGTGCCAGGATCAGCGAGACGATGAGTGCGGTGTCCTGGGCGCGGGTGCCCGTGGATTCGGCGACTGCACCGATCAGCAGGTTCACCCCCAGGACGATGCCTTTGAGCTGCAAGGCAATGTACGGTAAAACACCGACCATACAGATCAGTGCAACCACCACTGCCAACGATTGCGACTTGCCATAGCGTGCGGCGATGAAGTCAGCGATAGACGTGATGTTCTCTTGTTTGCTGATCATCACCATCTTCTGCAGCACCCAAGGCGCCAGCGTCAGCAGTAATATCGGGCCCAGATAGATCGGCAGGAACGACCAGAGTTGCTCGGCCGCTTGGCCCACGGCGCCAAAAAATGTCCAGCTGGTGCAGTACACCGCCAGCGACAGGCTGTAGACCCAAGCCCGCAGGCGTGGCGATAGAGGCGCACTGCGTCGATCGCCATAAAAGGCGATGGCGAACATAACGGCCATATAGGTCAGGGCGACTGCAGCAATCAGCCCACTGGACAGCGACATGTAAAACTCCAGGTAGCGCTAGATAGCTCTCAACAGCGCTCGTTAAAAAATGACCGACCGGAAGCGATCCTGCTCCGGCTGGACAGTCTCGCATGATGTTCAGGGTTCGTCAGTGCCGACCAAGGTCTTGGCGCGGCCTGGTGCCGCAGGACGAGGTCTGCGGTGTTGCATATAGGTAAAATAGATGACCTATAGAGAAATTACCCGTTATATAGATATGCAATCGAACTATAAGCTCATTTCACCTCATAGGAGGACTGGAGAAGAGCATGCCTTGCCTTGATACGCCTGCGCCATACGCCGTTGCCAACCAACGTAATCTGCCGTTGAACACGCTGAGTCATCCGCGAGAAGTGATTCGCCAATTCACCCCGAATTGGTTCGCCGCGACCATGGGTACCGGCATTCTGGCCCTGACGCTGGGGCAATTGCCCGTGCAGATCCCGGGTTTGCACCTGTTGGCCGAGGGGTTGTGGCTGTTCAATATCGCGCTCTTCGTGCTCTTCAGTCTCGTGTATATGGCGCGCTGGGTGCTGTTTTTCAATGAGGCGCGGCGAGTGTTTGGGCACTCTACGGTGTCGATGTTTTTCGGCACCATCCCCATGGGGCTGGCGACCATTATCAACGGCTTTCTATTCTTCGGCCTACCTCGATGGGGCGGAGCTATAGTGCCTATTGCCGAGACGCTGTGGTGGCTGGACGTGGCTATGGCGCTGGCCTGCGGGGTGGCCATTCCGTTCATGATGTTTACGCGTCAGGAGCACAGTATCGACCAGATGACGGCCGTGTGGTTGTTACCCGTGGTCGCGGCTGAGGTGGCGGCAGCCAGTGGTGGTCTGCTGGCACCCCATCTGACCGACGCCTCCGCGCAATTCGGCGTGCTGATCACCAGCTACGTGTTGTGGGCGTTCTCGGTACCCGTAGCGTTCAGCATCCTGTCCATTCTGTTGTTGCGCATGGCCCTGCATAAATTGCCCCACGAAAACATGGCCGCTTCGAGTTGGCTGGCGTTGGGTCCGATTGGCACCGGAGCGTTGGGCATGTTGTTGATGGGCGCAGACGCACCGGCGATTTTTGCGGCCAACGGTTTGCCCGGGCTCGGAGAGATGGCGGATGGTATCGGGTTGGTGGCGGGTATCACACTGTGGGGATTCGGCTTGTGGTGGATGCTGATGGCCGTGCTTATTACCGTGCGCTACCTGCGCACCGGCATCCCGTTCAACCTCGGCTGGTGGGGATTCACCTTTCCATTGGGTGTCTACGCATTGGCGACCCTAAAGCTTGCAGCAAGGCTGCACCTGACATTCTTCTCGCTGGCCGGTTGTGCGTTGGTGTGCTGTCTGGCGATATTGTGGCTGATCGTCATGAGTCGGACCGTGTGTGGTGCCTATAAAGGAGAGCTGTTCGTTTCACCTTGTATTGCGGGGTTGGGTGCTGGGGTCAAGTGAGTATTAAAGACGTGGGAGACGATCAAACCAGACGCGTCCTATCGACATCTGCTTGCGTAACGTTTCCAATGTGGCTCGGAGTCGACATAGACACTCCAATTAAAAAGCCGACCCCGGCGCTATTCGAGTACACGGACGATGAGTCAGTCGCAATTCAGTTTGCTGGGAAAACGGCGGTTTCTGCCGTTTTTCATCACCCAGTCCCTCGGGGCTTTCAACGACAATATCCTCAAGCAATCATTGATCCTCGCCATTCTCTATAAGCTGAGCATCGACGGCGATCGCTCGATTTGGGTCAACCTGTGTGCGCTGTTGTTCATTCTGCCGTTCTTTTTGTTCTCGGCATTGGCGGGTCAGTTTGGCGAGAAATACGCCAAGGATGCCTTGATCCGCCTGATCAAACTGGGCGAAATCGCGATCATGCTGGTGGGCGCGGCGGGGTTCATGCTCAACCACCTGTGGATGATGTTGCTGGCGTTGTTCGCCATGGGGACGCACTCGGCGTTGTTCGGGCCGGTGAAGTACTCGATCCTGCCGCAGCACTTGCATGAGGATGAATTGGTCGGTGGCAACGGGCTGGTGGAAATGGGCACCTTCCTGGCGATTCTGGCCGGTACCATCGGCGCCGGGATCATGATGTCTTCCGCGCACTACGCGCCGATCGTTGCGACAGCGATCTTGCTGGTGGCGTGTCTGGGTTATATCGCCAGTCGCAGCATCCCGCGCGCAGCGGCGGCTTCGCCGGAAATGCGCCTGAACTGGAATATCTTCAGTCAATCCTGGGCCACCTTGCGTTTGGGACTGGGTCAGACGCCGGCCGTGTCACGCTCGATTGTCGGCAACTCCTGGTTCTGGTTCGTCGGCGCGATTTACCTGACGCAAATTCCGGCCTACGCCAAAGAGTGGCTGTATGGCGACGAGACCGTGGTCACGCTGATTCTCACCGTGTTCTCCATCGGCATCGCACTGGGTTCGATGCTGTGCGAGCGGTTGTCCGGGCGCAAGGTAGAGATCGGTCTGGTGCCGTTCGGCTCGATGGGCCTGACCGTGTTCGGGCTGCTGCTGTGGTGGCATTCGGGCGGCTTTCCACAAAACGTTCAGGCCAATGACTGGCTGACGGTGCTGTCTTATGGTCAGGCGTGGTGGGTGCTGAGCGATGTGCTGGGCATCGGTGTTTTTGGCGGCTTCTATATCGTGCCGCTGTACGCACTGATCCAGTCGCGCACCGTCGAGAACGAGCGTTCGCGGGTCATCGCGTCCAACAATATCCTCAATGCGCTGTTCATGGTGGTGTCGGCCATCGTCTCGATCGTGCTTCTCAGTGTGGTCAAACTGTCGATTCCGCAGCTGTTCCTGGTGATCTCGCTGATGAACATCGCGGTGAATGCCTACATCTTCAAGATCGTGCCCGAGTTCACCATGCGGTTCATGATCTGGCTGCTCGGCCATTCCATGTACCGCGTCGAGCATCGCAACCTGGAGCTGATTCCGGAAGAAGGTGCGGCGCTGCTGGTCTGCAACCATGTGTCCTTTGTCGATGCGCTGTTGATTGGCGGGGCTGTGCGGCGGCCGATTCGGTTCGTGATGTATTACAAGATCTACAACCTGCCGGTGCTCAACTTCATTTTCCGCACCGCTGGCACCATCCCGATTGCCGGGCGCAACGAAGACCTGGCGATCTACGATCAGGCCTTCAAAAAAATTGCTGAATACCTGAAAAATGGTGAGCTGGTGTGCATCTTCCCTGAAGGCAAGCTGACTGCTGACGGGGAGATCAATGAATTTAAAGGTGGCCTGAGCCGGATTCTGCAAGACACCCCAGTGCCAGTGATTCCACTGGCCTTGCAGGGCTTGTGGGGTAGTTTCTTCAGCCGAGATCCGAACAAGGGAGTCTTTCGTCGGCTGTGGTCGCGCATCACCGTGGTGGCCGGGCCCGCCGTGGCAATGGAGGCGGCGTTACCAGCGAGTTTGCAGGCGCGAGTTGCGGAGTTGCGGGGCACCGTTCGGTAGTTGATCTGGCGTAGTGCAACCTCAAGCACTCAGCTTGAGCCCCACCAGTCCACACAGAATCAAGCCCACACTGGCCAGGCGGAACAGCGCCGTGGACTCACCGAACAGAATGATCCCGGCGATCACGGTGCCTATCGCACCGACACCGGTCCATATCGCGTAGGCAGTGCCCAGCGGCAGTTCTTTCATGGCCAGACCGAGCAGGCCCAAACTGACCAACATGGCCGCGACGGTGAGGGCTGTAGGCAAAGGGCGGGTGAAGCCTTCGGTGTATTTCAGGCCGACGGCCCAACCGACTTCGAACAGACCGGCGAAAAACAGAATGATCCAAGACATGATGACCTCCTATAAAGGGGTCGTCCCCGAATCGTTTTTCCTGATGGACCAGTCAGGTCGTCCTGGCTGTGCGCAGTATTTTGCACATAAACGATTCGGGGGCAAGTCAGGTATCGATAAAGTGGCTAGTCGGTAACGGACCGAGTGGCGAGTTCTCGGTCCGCTTTTTCACTCATGCGCCGGAAATACGTAGAAAGCAAGGCGCCGGAAATGTTGTGCCAGACGCTGAACAGCGCGCTGGGCACGGCGGCCAGCGGCGAGAAATGGGCGCTGGCCAATGCAGCGCCCAGCCCGGAGTTTTGCATGCCGACTTCCAGTGCCAGGGATTTGCGCTGCGCCAGCGGCAGCTTGAACAGCTTGCCGGTGAAATAGCCGAGCACAAAGCCGAAGCTGTTGTGCAACATCACCACCGCCATGATCAACAGGCCTGACTCAGCGATTTTCGCCTGGCTGGCGGCAACCACCGCTGCGACGATCAATACGATGCTGACCACGGATACCAGCGGCAAGACGTCCACCGCCGCTTTGACTCGATGGCCGAGCACGCGTTGTGCGACAACGCCAAGCACGATTGGCAACAAGACCAACTGCAGAATCGACCAGAACATGTCCATGAAAGACACCGGCAACCAGGCCGAGGCCAGCAACCAGATCAACGCGGGTGTCAGCAGCGGGGCGAGGAGGGTGGTCACTGCGGCGATAGCGACCGACAACGCCAGGTCGCCACGGGCCAGCCAGGTCATGACGTTGGAGGAGGTGCCGCTCGGGCAGCAACCCACCAGAATCACGCCCACAGCGATCTCCGCGGGCAGATGAAACGCCTGGCACAGCAGCCAGGCGACGCCGGGCATGATCACGAAATGCGCGACCACCCCTAAGGCCACACGCCATGGATGGCGAGCGACTTCAGAAAAATCATCGAGCTTGAGCGTCAGGCCCATGCCGAACATGACCAGGCCCAGGAGCGGCACGATGGCGCTTTTTAAACCGATAAACCATTCGGGCAGCGCAAACGCCAACACTGCAAACAGCAGCACCCAATAGGCGAAGGTATTCCCGACAAAGCGACTCAACGCAGCCAGCGCACGCATGGCTTGTTCCTTTTTTTATTAGAGGGGAAATGCGCTACCGCAACGGGTAGCGCATGACAGCTGATGGCTTAGATGCCCTGTGGCAGTTCTTCGCCGCCCAACGCTTCAAACAGCTCAGGCAGGAATTCGCCGAAGGTCAGCATCATCAAGGTGAAGCTGGCGTCCAGTTGGCCAAGGGCTTCCTCGCCACCGTCCTGTTCGGCCTGATCTTGCAGCAGGTCTTCGAATTTCAGGCGTTTGACCACCATCTTGTCGTCCAGCACGAAGGACAGCTTGTCCTGCCAGGCCAACGACAGCTGGGTGACCACCTTGCCGGTGCTCAAGTGCAGCTGGATTTCATCGCTGGTCAAATCCTGACGCTTGCAGCGCACGATGCCGCCATCTTCATGGGTATCACGCAGTTCACACTCGTCGAGGACGAAGAAGTGGTCAGCCGCTTTCTGGGACTTGACCCATTCGGTCATGGTTGCACTTGGCGCGACTTTCACCGTCAGTGGGCGTACCGGCAGCGAACCGATCACTTCACGCAGGGTGGAGAGCAGGTCTTCGGCGCGTTTCGGGCTGGAGGCGTTAACCAGAATCAGACCCTGTTTCGGCGCGATGGCAGCAAAGGTCGCCGAGCGACGAATAAAGGCGCGGGGCAGAAAGGCCTGGATGATTTCATCCTTGATCTGATCACGCTCCTTCTTATAGACCTTGCGCATTTGTTCGGCTTCGATCTCTTCGATCTTTTCCTTTAATGCATCACGCACCACGCTGCCAGGCAGAATGCGTTCTTCCTTGCGTGCGGCAATCAGCAGGAAGTCCTGACTGACGTGAACCAGAGGAGCGTCCTCACCTTTACCGAACGGTGCGACGAAACCGTAAGTGGTCAACTCCTGGCTGGCACAAGGGCGAGCCTGTTTGGTCGCCAATGCGGTTTCCAGCGCCTCGGCATCAAAAGGCAGATCTTGGGTCAGGCGATAGATAAGCAGGTTTTTGAACCACATGGGGTGAATCTCTCCTTTGTACAAAGTGGGGGCATTATTCGCTCCTCGGCCTCTGCGGCCAACCCTGTGCTAAGCCTTTGGCAGGATTATAAAAATTATTTAAAAAAGTGCTTGCCAGAGATAGGGTCGCTATATAGAATGCGCGCCACACCGAGAGTGAAGGGTGATTAGCTCAGCTGGGAGAGCAGCTGCCTTACAAGCAGCGGGTCGGCGGTTCGATCCCGTCATCACCCACCAATCCTTCTCAGTGTTACGCGCAGCGGTAGTTCAGTCGGTTAGAATACCGGCCTGTCACGCCGGGGGTCGCGGGTTCGAGTCCCGTCCGCTGCGCCATATTAAGCTTCAAGGCCCTTGAACTCCTTGAAGCAACAAAAAGCGACCTTAGGGTCGCTTTTTTTTGCTTTCTAAATACCCAAAACTAATCGCTGAAGCTTGGGGTTGTGCTCCCGATTATCATCGGGAGCCAGCAATCAGGGGTGTCCCTGTGCCCGCGTCGACAAAGTCTACCTCCGCTCCAGGCCGGTAGACTTCCGAAATCCATCGGCGGGCTAATTGCGTTGATCGTTCACTCCTTTGGTGAGTCCGATGTCGCGGTCGTTTTCGATCACGGCAGGGGTGCGTCTGCGGCAGATGTTCCCGGGACAAAAGCAACGCTGCCGGATTCGCGGACATGGAACAGTCGGGCGCCGTTATTCGGCTTAGTGGTAATTACCTGATGGTCGGCGGCCAGGTAGCCAAGAGGCAGCTGATGAATATCGTGATACTGGGTGATGATGATCGTGTGCTGCGGGTCCCATGTCTCGCCGCTTTTCTTCTCTAGCCATGCCATGAATGCGGCGCTGTTACCGTCGCGCGGAAAATCCTCGCTTTCCGGAACATAGTAAAAAGGTGCGCCTTTATTTTGCAGGTACATCGGCAGTTTATTGTCGACCTCGACCAGCACCATGCGCCACTGACTCCAGGGCGCACTTTTGCTGGCTTGCGCCTTTATGTCTGCGGTGAACTGCATGACGCCGCCACCACCGTTGGTCCAGGGGTAGATAATGCCCAGCACCAGCAAGAGTGTCACCGCCGCAGCTGCGATGCCCTTCGTCCAGCCTGGACCGCTGATTTTGCCAGCCGCCCGTCGTTCGGCCATGTGTCGGGTCACCCACCAGGCTGACAGCAGCTGTGCGAATGGCACCAGAGGTAATACGTAGTAGCTGCGCCGACTGCCGCTGGCAGTGAAGAACACAAACAGCAAGCCCAGGCCCCAGATCAGCCAGCGGGTGTTTGGTTCGATCTGCTTCCAGTTGCGCAGAGCCAGCCACAGGCCAAGTATCCAGCACGGCGCCCAAGGCAGGGTATAGATCGGCAGGTAGAGCAGGTAGGTATAGATCGGGCCGATATTATCGAACGGGTGGAAAAACCGTACTACGTTCTCCCTGAAGACCAGGCCCAGGCCGCTCTCGGCGTAGCTGGGCGTGCCATACAGGTGCGACAGCATGAATGGCACCATATAGAGCGCGCCTGCGATCACTAGCGCCAGGCACAAGCGCCAGTTGAGATGACGCTTCCAGCGCCCCTCGCTGAGCACGTGCGGCAACAGCATAAGCCCTGGCAGGATGAAACCAATCAGGCCTTTGAGCAGGGACGTGAGCGCCAGCAATACAAAGAACACTATGTAGCGACTCAGGCGAGTGTCATCCGGGCCGCGCCAATACCACCAGACGGCCGCGAGCACGCCGCACACGGTAAGAACATCGGCCGTGGCTACCCGTGCCCAGAAGATGAAAAAGAACGTCGTCGCCAGCAGCCAGCCGGCGATCAGTCCGGTGCCTTTGCGGAAGAGGCGTTCACCAATGAGATAGACCAACCAGATACTTAGCCAGGCGCTAATCACTGACGTCAGTCGTAATGACCAGTGGTTCAGGCCGCCCATCAAACTTGCCGTGGCGGTGATCAGCCAATAAGAGGGCAGTGGTTTGTCGTAATAGGGTGCGCCTTTGAGGTAGGGGTCGAAATAGTTGCCTGTTTGTATCATCTGTAAGGCGATGTTAGCCCAGCGGGTTTCAGCGCCCCAGAGTTCCCTTGCTCCGAGCCCCAGCAACAGAATCAGTGCCGATACAGCGAGCAACAGTGTCAATGCTCCCCTGTCGCTTCTCCAAAACTTCATTCTTATAATTTCCATAACGCGACCGAGTGCCCCCTGGAATTTCGGGCCTTGTCGTACGGCACGACAAGGCGCGTCAATGTTATAGGGTGGTTTGTCAAATTGGTGTCGGGATGGCAAAAAAAAAGCATAATTCGGCCAACTTTTATGGCGGATGGGCGGTTGATGCTCGTGTGGATGTTATTTCCGTTAATCTCGTGGTCAGGGGCTCGCTGAGAGTGCGGTCTTTTCTCAGGCCGACGTTTCCCTTTACAGTGCGTTCACTCTTTTTTCACGGCGGCATATCTAAACTCTCAGAGGTTATTGAACTGAAGCGTTTGCGGATGAGTGCGCAATGTTGTTATCGATGTGCTCGTAACGCTGCGCGGCAGAACTCAATGGCCAGGTGCTGTTTAAGTTTCCTGATGAGGTCGGTGTCTAGACGTGTTCGGTCTTTGTTTGGGGGGTATTGATAGTCTGTTTGTAATTTGCTTATAGGGTGGCTCGCAACATGGAAGCATTGAATCGTTCACTTTTTTTAATGATCAATGCTGGTGCAGATCCTGCCCCCGGGATGCTGTGGGTGGCCATTATCGTCGCGCAGTGGCTGATTTATGGTGTTCCCTTGTTACTGGCAGGATTTTGGCTCTGGGGAGGCCCGCAACGCCGTGCGGCGGTATTGGTTGCCACGCTGAGTTTGCTGGTTGCCCTGAGTTGCAATCAGTTGATTGCCGCCGCCTGGATGCACCCTCGGCCATTTATGATTCAGTTGGGGCATACGTTCATGGGCCATGACGCGGAATCTTCCTTCCCCAGCGACCACGCCGTGGTGTTTTTCTCGGTGGGGCTGGCACTTATCTGGAGCGCCTTGCGCAATGTCGGTGCTTTACTTGTGTTGATCGGTGTCGTTGTGGGGGCCTCCCGTGTTTACCTGGGCGTGCATTTTCCATTCGATATCATTGGCGCCTTTCTTGTGGCCATCGTCAGTAGTTGGGTTGTCATCACAGGGCTAAGCGTTGGTCAGGTCAAACAGCAACTGCTGCAGGGGTTGGAAGGACTGTATCGGCGCCTGTTCGCTTTTGCGATCAATAAAGGATGGGTTCAGGCTTGATCAGTGGCTGATGTTTATGCCTGAACAGATAATTCTACGTTGAGGCGTTGCAAGGTTGGAGAGGGTTCGGCAACCAACGATGGGGCTTCGCTAAGTTCGTCCATGTGTCGTATAGAACGTTTTGAATAACCCTCCCTTGAACAGAAGGTTATTCATCAATAAGAGTCAACTTTTTCAGGGTTAGATAGCTGAATACTTGATCAACGATGCCAGAGCTTTTGTACAAGGGCTCTGGCATCTGGATCAATCAATCAGAGAGGATTGCTGGAATCCCATTTTTGTTGCGGGATTGGCAGGTTGCATGACTCGCCTCGGCCCATCGGGAAGTACGTAAAGCCTTTTTGAGCCATGCGTTCGGCGTCATACAGGTTGCGGCCGTCGAAAATTACCGGTGCTTTCAGGCGCTTGTGAATTTCATCGAAGTCGGGCGCCTTGAATAGCTGCCACTCAGTGCAGATGACCAGCGCATCCGCGCCACTGAGTGCTGATTCCAGCGTGCCCATGAGGGCAAGGCCCGGATGGTCACCATAGAGCAGTTGGGTTTGCTGCATGGCTTCCGGGTCATAGGCGCGCACATTTGCTCCAGCAGCCCACAAGGCTTCCAGCAGGACACGACTGGGGGCGTCGCGCATGTCGTCGGTGTTGGGCTTGAAAGCCAGGCCCCACAAGGCGAAGGTCTTGCCTTTGAGGTCTCCTTTGTAGAAGGCGTTGAGCCGATCGAACAGTTTGTGCTTCTGTCGCTCGTTGATCGCTTCGACTGCCTGCAACAGATCGTTGGAGCAGTTAGCCTGGTCGGCACTGTGGATCAGGGCGCGCATGTCCTTAGGGAAGCACGAACCACCATAACCGCAGCCCGCATAGATGAAGTCGTAACCAATGCGCGAGTCGGCGCCGATGCCTAGACGTACCGATTCAATATCGGCGCCGAGGTGCTCGGCCAGTTCGGCGATCTGGTTGATAAAGCTGATCTTGGTCGCCAGCATGCAGTTGGCGGCGTACTTGGTCAGCTCGGCACTGCGCAGGTCCATGAACATGATGCGGTCGTGGTTGCGGTTGAACGGCGCATACAGGTCGCGCATGACCTCACGCACTTCTTCACGTTCGCAACCGATCACGATGCGGTCCGGTTTACGGCAGTCGGTAACCGCAGAGCCTTCTTTAAGGAATTCAGGGTTGGAGACGATATCGAACTCCAGCGGGCGTCCCGCCAGGGCTTTTTCGATATGAGCACGCAACGCGTCGCCGGTGCCGACGGGTACCGTGGATTTTTCGACGATGATCAGGGGGGTGACCCGATGCCTGACGATCGCATCG
Source organism: Pseudomonas sp. GG8 (assembly GCF_052976945.1). Classification (NCBI taxonomy): domain Bacteria; kingdom Pseudomonadati; phylum Pseudomonadota; class Gammaproteobacteria; order Pseudomonadales; family Pseudomonadaceae; genus Pseudomonas; species Pseudomonas sp. GG8. The sequence goes on along the minus strand of NZ_JBRIIP010000001.1, from coordinate 3,799,056 downwards.
CCGACAGAAAAAACGTAACTGAGGTCTGCCGAGCCATCGTCGCCGGAGGGTGTCCCGACAGCAATGAACAAGACTTCGCCATGTTCGACCGCGAGCTTTTCGTCGCTGGTGAAATGCAGGCGCTTGCTCTCAAGGTTATCCCGAACAAGATTGGCCAGCCCAGGCTCGAAGATGTTTACCTGGCCTTGGGAAAGCTGCTTGACCTTGTTCTCATCGATGTCCATACAGATGACATCATGACCGACCTCGGCGAGCACCGTCGCTTGCACGAGACCGACATAACCACTACCGAATACACTGATTTTCATGCGCAGTTCCTAAGGTTTGTTGCCGCGTGTGCGTCGTAATTTAATAGTCATCACGCGCGGAATGACCAAGGTCATTCAGCGCGTCTTTAATACTGGGAAATGGTCATTGAAGGCGTTAGAACGGGCTTCCGGCAATGGATACAGTCATGGTGTCGTTTGGGCAAAGATAAAAATCACGATGTTGCCCTGTTCATAACGCTTCCCATCTTTGGGCAGTAGATCGACTTCATGCCTTTCGCCGTCATCTTTGACCCGCATAACCACGCCGACCGAGCCTTTCTGACGAGCCTGGGTCATCCATTGCTGGACAGTACTTAATGTCACGGCGCGGCCCTTGGCGTCAGGGTAGGTGAAACCATATTGGGTCTCACCGACGGTGTTGTACAACGTTATGTCCGGGCGTGCGGTATGCCAAGCCAAGGCAGAGGCTGCCCCCAGCTCATTGCTCAAGAGCGAGCGGGTCTCGCGAAGTGCCTGGGCATGCTCGGAGATGAATACGTCAGGTGTCTTGTTGTAGATAATTGTGTTGGGCAGTGCTGCAGGCAGCAAGGCGACCAGCGCCAGCATCCCGACTGCGGGCGCCAGAAAAAGGGTCGATGGTCTGGCGACTTGCAGGGCGTTGGCGATGCTCCATATCCCTAGTGCAATGAGCACAAAAGTCAGATGAAGCGGCTCATTGTCATAGATGGGCTGCTTGAATTGCAGGTAAGTCACCGTTAGTAGCGTAATCAGGCCAAGGGCCAGGTTCAGCAGCCCGTTAGCGCGGATTATCCCCGTTCTGGCTTGCTCAAGCCAGCCGGTCAGCGTGTGGCCGATCAGCAGTGCTAAGGGCAGCAGGCACGGCATGATGTAGGTGGGTAGCTTTCCTCGGCTCAGGCTGAAAAAAGCCAGTGGCAACACCAGCCAGAGCAACAGAAATGCGATTTTTGGCTGGCTTTTTGTCTGCCATGCATGCTTGAAAGTCCCGGGCAGCGCCAGTGCCCAAGGCAGGCTGGAGACTATCAGTAACGGTAAGTAGAACCACCAGGGTTGAGCGTGTTGCGCATCGTCTCCGGCAAATCGGCGGATGTGTTCGTGCCAGAAAAAGAATGACCAGAAGTCGGGTTCGCGCATGTGTACGGTCAGCACCCAGGGCAGCGAGACCAGTACGGCGACCAGCACGGCTAACAAGCCATAGCGCATCATTTCAGTGAGTCGACGCTGCCATATCATGTACGGCAGGGCGATCAGTACGGGTAGCAGGAAGGCCAGGAAGCCCTTGGTCATGAAGCCCATGCCGCAGGCCAGTCCGAGTACCGCCCAGGCGGCCAGTTTTACCCGCTGTGCGGTACTGTCGATGGCATACCACAAGGCCACCAGGCTGAGGTTGACCCATAGTGTGAACTGCGGATCAAGGTTGGCGTAGCCGGCCTGTCCGACGATCAGGCCAAAGCTCATGTATATCGTGGCGCAGGTGAAGCTCTTGCGCGGGGTATTCCACAGGCGACGAGCCATCAGGTAAGTCAGCAGGGTACTCAGCCCCAGGCTCAGGGCCGAGGCGATGCGCACGCCGAACAGGTTTTCTCCAAACACCGCTTGGCCGATGGCGATCATCCAATAGCCGGCGGCGGGCTTCTCAAAGTAGCGCAGGCCCATGAAGTGTGGCGCCGCCCAGTTGCCGCTCAGGAGCATTTCCTGGCTGGCTTGTGCATAGCGGGTTTCGTCTGGAATCCAGAGGCCGTGAAAGGGCAATGGCAGCAGATAAAACAGGCCAAAGGCGAGTAACAGAAGAGGTATGCCCCAGCGTTTAATCATGACCGTTGAGCTCCCTGCCAGTGGCTCCTGGTTTGAAAGAGCCTGGTTTGCTGATGTGCCACAGTCAGCAATTGACGGAAATAGTCGCCCATGAGAAATCCTTGTACTTAGGGATGTAGGCTGAAGACGTTCAGCGCTGGACTGAATGAGTCGAAGTTCCAGCACTGATAGTCCAACCCGTCACTAAAGGGCATGAGGCGCCATAAATGGCGCCTCATGCTTTCCTGCTTGATGTTGAAGAGTAACCTCAGCGTTTATCCGCGATTTCGAGCATTGCTTCACGCAGGAAGAAGTCGAGGGTCTTGCCGATGGTTTCGCTCAGTTCGATGGTTGGGGTCCAGTCGATCAGGCGGCGAGCGTTATCGATGCTTGGCTTGCGGTGGGTCACGTCCTGATAGCCGGTGCCATAGAACGACTGGCTTTCGACGTCACGGAAACCGGCGAAAGGAGGGAAGTTCGAGCGCAGTGGGTGAGCTTCGAACTGACGCAGCAGTTCTTCGCCCAGCTGGCGGATGCTGGCTTCGTTGTCCGGGTTGCCGATGTTGATGATCTGGCCGTTGCACTTGTCATCGCGGTTTTCGATGATGCGTGCCAGGGCTTCGATGCCGTCAGCCACGTCGGTGAAGCAGCGTTTTTGTGCGCCGCCGTCGACCAGACGAATCGGGGTACCTTCCACCAGGTGCAGGATCAGTTGGGTGATGGCACGCGAGCTGCCGATCCGCGCCGAGTCCAGACGGTCCAGGCGTGGGCCCATCCAGTTGAACGGACGGAACAGGGTGAAGCGCAGGCCTTTCTGACCATAAGCCCAGATTACCCGGTCGAGCAATTGCTTGGAGACCGAGTAGATCCAGCGCTGCTTGTTGATCGGGCCGACGATGAGGTTCGAGGTGTCTTCGTCGAAATTCGGGTCGGTACACATCCCGTACACTTCGGAGGTTGACGGGAAGATCACGCGCTTGTTGTATTTCACGCAGTAACGCACGGTCTTCAGGTTTTCTTCGAAGTCGAGTTCGAACACGCGCAGCGGGTTGCGGGTGTATTCGATCGGGGTGGCGATGGCCACCAGCGGCAGCACGACATCACATTTTTTGATGTGATATTCGATCCACTCGGAGTGGATGCTGATGTCGCCTTCGACGAAGTGGAAGTTCGGGTGGCTGCGCAGGCGGTCGATGGCGTCGGAACCGATGTCCATGCCATAGATTTCGTAGCGGTCGTCTTGCAGCAGGCGCTCGGACAGGTGGTTACCGATAAAGCCGTTGACGCCGAGGATCAGAACACGGGTGCGACGCACGGCACGTGCCGACTCGCTGCCGACCATGCGCGAGCCTTCGACCAGACCCAGTTCGCGGGCCAGTTGCGGGCCGCTGAGGTAGAGCCCGGCGTCGCCACGCTGACCGGCGGTGATCACCAGGGAGTCTTCGCCACAGGCGATGCGCAGGGGATCGGAACTGATCACTCGGCCTGGGGCGATGCCTTCATTGCCGGCAACGACGTCGGCGCTCCAGACGATCAGTTTGTGTTCGCCAACCGGGCAGAAAGCACCAGGGTAAGGCTGGGTCACGGCGCGCACCAGGTTGAACAGCTGTTCGGCCGGGCGCTTCCAGTCCAGCAGGCCATCGGCCGGGGTGCGGCGTCCGAAGTAGGACGCTTGGGTGTCGTCCTGGGCGGTTTCAGTCAACTTGCCCTGGGCCAGCAGCGGCAATGCGTCGCGCAACAAGTTGGCAGCGGCGTTGCGCAACTTGGTGTGCAGGGTCAGGGCGGTGTCGGCACGTTCGATGGCCACACGCTGTTGAGCCAGGATAGCGCCGGCATCGGCGCGCTTGACCATGCGGTGCAGGGTCACGCCGGTTTCGGTTTCGCCATTCACCAGGACCCAGTTGGCTGGGGCGCGGCCGCGATAATGCGGGAGCAGGGAGCCGTGCAGGTTGAAGGCGCCTTTGCTCGCGCAGGCCAGCAATTGCTCGCCCAGCAGGTGGCGGTAATAAAAGGAGAACAGGTAGTCGACGTTGAGTTTGCTGATCCGCTCAATCCACAGAGGATGGTTGGCATCTTCCGGGGCGTGCACCGGAATGCCTTTGCGTGCACACAGTTGCGCGACGGAACCGTAGAAGGTGTTTTCCTTCGGGTCGTCGGCATGGGTAAACACGGCAGCGATTTCATAGCCTGCGTTGAGCAAGGCTTCGATGCCAGCACAACCAATATCGTGATAGGCAAAGACGACAGCTTTAGGATTCATAACGTGACCTGAGTGGAAGATGAAGACGGGTGTGAGCTGTTAGCATTTACAGCGGACGTCGCGGGCGGGCTGCGCAGCACTTTTTCGATGAAAAAACGCGGGCGGGCCCGGACATCGCTGTACATGCGGCCCAGGTATTCGCCCAACAGTCCCATGCCGATGAACTGGCCGCCGGTGAACACGAACAGCACAGCAAACAAAACAAAGGTGCCGTGGCCAGCCCAGGTGGCGCCGAAAATCAGGCGCAAACCGATGAGCAACACGGCGAACAGCACGCCGAGAAAGGCCATGCTGAAGCCGAGGATGCTCAGCAGGCGCAAGGGCGTGGTGGTCATGCAGGTGATCAAGTCGAACATCAGGTTGATCAGGCGCATCGGGCTGTATTTCGAATCACCATGTTCGCGCTCGGCGTGCGGGACGAGCACCTCGGTGGTGTGGCGGGCGAAGCTGTTGGCCAGAATCGGGATGAACGTACTGCGCTCGCGGCAGGCCAGCATGGCGTCGACGATCGTGCGTCGATACGCCCGCAGCATGCAGCCATAGTCGCTCATGGCCACGCCGGTGGAGCGTTGCACGGCCAGATTGATCAAGCGCGACGGCCAACGACGCCAGGCTGAATCCTGACGGTTGTTGCGCACGGTGCCCACCACGTCGTAGCCGAGCTCGGCCTGGGCAACCAGGCGCGGAATTTCTTCCGGCGGGTTTTGCAGGTCGGCGTCCAGAGTGATGACGACATCGCCTTTGCATTGCTCGAAGCCGGCCATGATGGCCGCGTGCTGGCCATAGTTGCGATTGAGGATCACCGCGACAATGGAGCTGCCTTCACGCTCCGAGGCGTCCTGAAGGATTTGCGCAGAGTTGTCGCGGCTGCCGTCGTCGACCAAAACGATTTCGAATTCATGGTGCAACTGTGCACAGGCCGCTTCGGTGCGGCGCAACAACTCAGGCAGGCTCTGCTCTTCGTTGTAGACCGGGATGACGATCGAAACGCACTGAATCGGATAAGGTTTCACAGGCTTCGTTCCAGAGTGGTTTCAATAGCACACGCAACGCGCTCGACGTCGTCGAGGGTCATGTCGGGAAACAGCGGGATCGAGCACAGGCGTGCCGAGTTCCATTCGGTGTTGGGCAACTGGACCGACGGGAACTGCTTGCGGTAATAGGTGTGCAGGTGGGTGGCGATAAAATGAATGCCGGTGCCAATGTTCTGCTCCTGCAAGCCTTTCATGAACGCCTCGCGGTCCAGGCCACAGCGCTCGGCATCGATGCGCAGAATGAACAGGTGCCAGGCATGCTGCTGCGGATAGCTTGGCAGCAGAAGCGGCTGGACCGGCAAGTCTGCCAGGCGCTTGAGGTAGGCCTGGGCCAGGACCTCGCGTTTGGCATTGATCTCGTCGAGGCGCTTGAGCTGCACCAGGGCAATGGCGGCGTTCATGTCGGCCAGGTTGTACTTGAACCCTGGCTCAATGACCATCGCCTGCGGTTTGCGGCCATGGGTCATGCGGTCGTAGGCGTCCACGCCGAGCCCGTGAAACTTGAGCATGCGGACCCGGTTGGCGAGGTTCTCGTCATCGCTGACGAACATCGCGCCTTCGGCGCAGGTCATGTTTTTGATCGCGTGGAACGAGAAAATGGCAGTGCCTTGCGCGCCGACCGCACGTCCCCGGTAAAGAGTGCCCGCTGCGTGAGCGGCATCTTCGATCACCATGATGCCGTGACGCTCGGCCAGTGCGTAGAGGGGGTCCAGATCAAAGGCGGCCCCGGCGTAATGCACCGGGATGATGGCTTTGGTACGCGGGGTGATGGCGGCTTCGATGGCGGCGAGGTCAGTCATCAGGGTATCGCGGTCGACGTCCACGAAAACCGGGGTCGCGCCGAGCAGGCAGATCATGTTGGCGGTGGACACCCAGGTTTGCGACGGGGTAATCACCTCATCGCCAGGGCCAATGCCCAGGGCGAGCAACGTGACATGCATCGCGCCGGTGGCGGACGAGAGTGCGACGGCGTGACGACAGCCCACGCGTTCGGCAAATTGCTGTTCAAGCTCCTGGTTTTTCGGGCCTGTGGTAATCCAGCCGGAGCGTAAAACCTGCTCGACGGCGGCAATTTCTTCGTCACCGATACTCGGGCGGGAAAAGGGGAGAAAGCTCTGGCTCATGGCATTCCTACGTGGGCAGCGTGTCTTATGTACATATACTAACAACTTATGCAGAAAGCCGAACTCTGCATTTACTTCATTGAAATCGCTTGCACGCTCATCAGACGTAGCTGTTGAGCACCCAACGGGCGAGCGTGGATTTAGAAGCGTGCTTGCGGTCGAGGTATATACACACGTCTATCACGTCATCAAGTTGCTTTTGAAGGTGGGATTTCCGCAAAGTCACTCAGTAACATCTACTCGTAGTGCCAAACGCAAAGATAATAGGTTCCCCAAGACTAACGGTATGAAATCAGTGAGTTTTTTGCAAGAAATATCGGCTTACAAATGCAGGGTCGAGTTTGCTCGTCATGGCGTTGGTCCGTATGCGCGTCGAGTCGCCAGCCCTGGAGCGTCGGGGTTATGTAAGTGCAATTGCTTTTTATTCAGCACTGACGGCCAGTCCTGAGCATTCATAGTGTCCAGTGCTGTTGTGTTCTTGAGGTGAGTCGACACAGGGCCAAGTCGGGGCGGGTCTTATTTGAATAAAACCCGCTATGAACAACGCCCTGTTCAGCGTTTCGTCCAGGTTGTAGGTCGCGAAAAAAATCAGGCTCGGCGAATAGGCTCTTGCTGCGCAGCTGAACCAATGCTGTACGACATGCACTCGGTGCAAGAAAACGTTTGGATACCTGAACTTATCTGACTTTTCTGCCTCTCATGCCGGTAGCCATTGATCGCGGCAGCCTGATAAGCTCGCGGCTTTACTCGTTTGCCCTATTGGCGCATGAACAAGGAATTAGTATGAAACAGCATCGGTTGGCGGCGGCGGTAGCCCTGGTAGGTCTGGTACTCGCGGGTTGTGACTCGCATACCAACGTAGAGCTGAAAACCCCGGCGCAAAAAGCTTCTTACGGTATCGGCTTGAACATGGGCAAAAGCCTGGCTCAGGAAGGTATGGATGATCTGGACTCCAAAGCGGTAGCCCAAGGCATCGAAGACGCCGTCGGCAAAAAAGAACAGAAGCTCAAGGATGATGAGCTGGTCGAAGCCTTTGCTGCCCTGCAAAAGCGGGCTGAAGAGCGTATGGCCAAAATGAGCGAAGAGTCGGCAGCCGCCGGCAAGAAATTCCTGGCAGAGAACGGCAAGCGTAAAGAAGTGACCACCACCGCTTCCGGTCTGCAATACGAAATCATCAAGAAAGCCGATGGCCCTCAGCCTAAGCCGACCGACGTAGTGACTGTTCACTACGAAGGCAAGCTAACTGACGGCAAAGTCTTCGACAGCTCCGTTGAACGCGGCAGCCCGATTGATCTGCCGGTAAGCGGCGTGATCCCTGGCTGGGTTGAAGGCCTGCAACTGATGCACGTTGGCGAGAAAATCAAACTCTACATCCCTAGTGACCTGGCTTACGGCGCGCAAAGCCCAAGCCCGACGATCCCTGCCAACTCCGTTCTGGTCTTCGATCTGGAACTGTTGGCTATCAAGGATCCTGCCGCTGCAGCAGCAGAAGCTCCTGAAGAGCCAGCCGCCAAGTAATTGAGCGCACTGGTTTGAGCACAACGCCCCGCTTTGACGGGGCGTTGTTGTTTGTGGCGTTTGGACGCGAACGGATCCCCTCTGACGCAGTCGTAATACCATTAGCGGACTGACTATTGCTGGCAGATTGTAGGACGATCGATTGCGACCCCCTGCAATGCGGTGGGGGTAACTTCAGTCAGGCCCCAAGTCAACGAATTTGTCGTATTTTTAATGTGAGTAAAAAACGCCCGATTTGAGCCAAAGCCCTACAGCGCGGGCGTCTCAGGCCTGAAAATAGGGTCTGTTCACAAGGTTATCCACAACTTGTGTGGATAACATTTTGTGCAGCATAGTGGTGACACCTGTTGCAACCTCCGTTGGGAGCGATCATGAAAACACCTTGGAATTTGATTCGTTTTTTACCCATGGCTCAGCGCTTGCTCAGTCGTGGGCGTTTGCCAGCCTTGATCTTTGCTGTTGCACGCAAGGGCGCTAGGCAGGGTGACCGTTTGGGTAAGCTCAAGGATGACCTGCGCTTGCTGCAGGCCCTGTGCCTGGCCTATTGGCGCGGTGAGTACCGAGCTGTCAGCCCCAAGGCGATGCTCTCGGTGGTGGCGGGGTTGATGTATTTCCTCAGCCCGTTCGATGCCGTGCCGGACTGGATACCCGGGATCGGCATGCTCGATGACATCGCAGTGCTGGCTTGGGTCATGAAAAGCCTGGAAAGTGAGCTGAATGCCTTTCGAGCGTGGCGAGCCAGGCAGGCACCGGAGAAACTTGTCGTCGTCGAACGATTGCCCGCAACACCGGAGCTCCTGGTGCTAGAGCATCGCAAACCCTGAAGCGCCCGGATTTATGGGGGTTATCGTTGTCTTGAGCGGTCGCTTGTCGATTCAGAGGACGCAAGGTGCCTCTGTCCGCTGTTAAGATATCAACACAGGGAAAAAGCCTACTCGCAAAGTGTTGTAGTCCTACAGGGGGTTTGTATGGATCTTCAGATAATTACACGTGATGGAGAGCCAGAGTACGCAGTTTTGCCTTGGGCTCAGTATCAGGCTCTGCTCAAAGCGGCCGGGATCTCGGACACAACCGTTCAACACTCGCCGCAACCGCCTGAGGTCGCGCCTGTCGATCATCCCGGCTTTGATCAGTTGGGTGCCTTGCGCGCCGCCAAAGGCCTGGAAGTTGCGCAGTTGGCGCGTGCAGTCGGGATAAGTCCGTCGTATCTGGACTTGATCGAAAGTGGCGAGCGATTGCCGGATGCGGCCATTCGCCGAAGCCTGGCCTGGGAATTGGGTGTCCCTGGCTGGGGGGGTGAGTCATGAGTGTGCGCATCAGCCGTCTGCACTGGGAAGGGCTGTTGACTGAGCTGGATCAGGCGCGCCGGCAACGGCATCTATTGACCTACCGTGCTTTACTCGAGCGGTTGCAACTTCCCAGCCCCGCGATGCTTACCCTTACTGCCGCACTTGAACACTTGGCAGCGTTGGATGCTCGCGCCGAACAGCCGTTGCGTAGTTCGTTGGTGATCAGTCAGGGCGCGAGTCGTTTGCCGCGTACTGGCTTCTTTGAATGCGTCGAACGGCTTGGGCGATTCTCGGGCCCTTCCGACGGCGTAGCCGCAGCGTCATGGCATGCTTCTGAAGTGGCGCGGGTCTTTGAATACAGCTATCCGGAGAGCGTGTGAATCCAAGTCTGTGGCGTTTACGAGCACGATTGAGCTACTTGCTGGCTCGGCGGTTATTCCATTGGTCGTGGTTCGTGCAACAACCTCGAGGCTGGCAATGGCTCGAAGGTCAATTCTCGCGTATGGCGAATCTGGGAGATGTTGGCGCTCAGAGCTTCTACGGCCATATCCTGACGTTTCGCGGTCAAGGTTTGGGTGCTCGCGAGGAAGGCGTGCGTCTGTTGCGTCTGGCCGCGTTGGGGGGTGATGGCAAGTCGGCTTACCAGCTCGGCGTGTTGAGCCTGGCGGGTGACACACGCAAGGCCCCTGATGCTGTGGATGCCGCTCAATGGTGGGGCATGGCAGTCGAGGCCAGGCATCCACTGGCGGCCATCAAACTGTCGCAGTTGTACCAACAGGGCGGCCCCGGCTTACCCCCCGATCTGGATCGTGCCAAAGCGTTTCAGGCCCATACCTGGTAGTTGGGTATTTAGCGTGCCAAAAATGCTTCGCAGTCCAGTGTGTCGATGACGTGCACGCTGGGGCCTGCAACGTTCTTTGCGTGGTGCTTGGCTTGTGACGCCATTTCTGCGAGTTGACTGGCATCCAGATCCGCACAGGCATCGGGGTGCAGGTGGACGACGCCTATGGACAGCGATAACAGTGCGAAGTCCTGGCGCTGGCCCTGACGATTGAGGGCAGTGAAACAGCCCGACTCCAGATGCTCGGCTCGATAGAAGCGCCGACACTGATTCTGAAAATCATCTAGCAAAAGATTCAGGCGTTTGCGCCAGTCTTCGGAGCCCAGGACCATCAAGAAATCATCACCGCCAATGTGTCCGACAAAGTCGCGGCTCGGGTCGATCCGGTCGTTCAGGCACTGCGCCAGGCAGAGCAATACTTCGTCGCCACGTCCGTAGCCGTAGATATCGTTGAACGGCTTGAAACTGTCGATATCCACGTAGCAGATCATTGACTCCTGGCCCTGTTGCAGCAGGCGGGTCAGGCATTGCTGGATCGGCACGTTTCCGGGCAATAAAGTCAGCGGGTTAGCGTAGCGAGCTTGCTGTATTTTCAGTTCAGTGATCAGTTTCAGCACGTCAATCACCCGCCCAAGACCCAAGTAGCAGCCATTGAGGGTGATGATGAAGTCCTCTTCAATACGCTGCCGGGCGCGACTGGTCAGCAGGCGGCTGACCTGCTGCAAGGACTGGTTCAGCTCGACAGCAAGAAAGTCGTCGCTCATCAGGCGGCTGATCGGTTTGCGCGCGAACAGGTCGGTAGCGAAAGGCTTTAGCAGAGCCTCGGACAATGAGTGCCGATGCACGATACCGCAGGGTTGCGACTGCTCGTCCAGCACTGCCAGGGAGTTGAGGTTGGCTTGTTTGCGAAAGTACTCAAGGACGGCGGCGGTCGGTGTGGACTGATTGACTGCGGGTTGTTCGTTGAGCAGAGCGCTCAGGTCGCAGGCGTCTTCGTTCAACGCCGGTACCGTCGGATCGAGCTTGGGTAACAGCGCGCGGGCATCACGCGGTGGATGTTCTTGCGGGCGACAGAGCAGATAGCCCTGAACCAGATCCACGCCCATGTCGATCAGCACCGCGAGCTCTTCCGGCAGTTCAATGCCTTCAGCGATCACAATCGCTCTGGAGGCCTTGGCCATCTGCAGCATGGAACCGACGAACTCGCGCTTGACCGCATCCTGATGAATGCCGTCGATAAAGTGTCGATCAATTTTTACGTAGTCTGGGCGCAACTCCGACCACAGGCGCAGGCTGGAATATCCCGCACCCAAGTCGTCCATGGCGATGGAAAAGCCCATGTCCCGGTAGTGATGCAGTGCGTTGTACAGCAGCTCGAAATCTTCAGTGGGTGTCTGCTCGGTCAGCTCGATCACCACCTGGCTGGGAGAAATGCCGTAGGCGTTCAGCAATTCCAGGGTACGACCTGGCGGGTGAGCCGGTTCCAGCAGCGACTCAGGCGAAACGTTGAGGAACAGCTTGCCCTCAAGTTTCTGTTCGCTGAAACGTCGACAGGCACATTCTCGCGCAGCCAGTTCCAGCTCGCTGAGCCGCCCAGCTTGGCGGGCCACTGCGAACAAGCTGATGGGCGAATGCAGGGGGCTGTTGGACGGGCCTCGGGTCAAGGCTTCATAGCCGAGAATCCGGCGGTCCGACAGCGACAGTATCGGTTGGAACAAGCTGTGCAAATCGCGTTGAGCCAGAATTGAACTCAGTGCGCTCAGCTGTTCAGTGACGGTCATGGTGATCTCTGCGTAAAAAAAAAGGGGCTAAGCGCAATAGCGCTCAGCCCCTCTATTCCACGACAGATTGATGACTGTTTGATGACTGAATGCCACTAGAGAGCACTAAATGGCCAGCATTTTACGATCATCCATCCTGCCTTTTTACTTTTTTGCGATAGCGGCGTTCAAACTCAGGTAGTCGAGCAGGATGCGCCCGGTTTCGGCCAGGTAGGCGTCATCCTCGGGTTTGGTCTTGTCTTCTGCTGGCAGCGCGTCCTCATCTTCTTTCTTCAGCTCTTTGAGCGGCTCTTCACCTTTGGCCTTGCGGCGGGTGTTTTCCAGAGCCAACTGCTTGCCTTCGATGTCGGTGTGTTGAGCGCGACGCTCGGCTTCGTTGAGGCTAACCGTTTTTTCTGCCATCAGCTTTTGCGCCAGGAGCAAGCGGTTCTCGATGAAGACGAACTCCGGGTCCTTCGACGAGCGCTCATCATGCCGCGTCTTGAGTTGCGCGAGGAACGGTTTGAACGGATCGACGACAGGCTTGATGGCCGGTCTGATGGTGTCATACGACATGGCTTCGGGCAGCGCGCTCTCGCCGATTTCCTTGGTGTCGATGATCGACGGGTACGCGATGTCTGGCAGTACACCCTGGTGCTGGGTGCTCTGGCCGGAAACCCGGTAGAACTTGGCCAGCGTCAGTTTCAGTTCGCCATGGTTGAGCGGCTGAATGGTTTGTACGGTGCCTTTACCGAAGGTCTGGCCACCGATGATCAACGCGCGGTGATAGTCCTGCATAGCGCCGGCGAAAATCTCGGAGGCCGAGGCAGACAGACGGTTGACCAGCAACGCCATCGGGCCTTTGTAGAAAGCACCTTTGGCTTCATCTTCAAGGACATCGACCTTGCCGTCGCTGTTGCGAACCAGCACGGTAGGGCCTTTGTCGATGAACAGGCTGGTCAACTCCGTGGCTTCCTGCAACGAACCGCCGCCGTTGTTACGCAGGTCGATGACAACACCATCGACTTTGTCGGCTTGCAGTTCAGTCAGCAGTTTCTTCACGTCACGTGTGGTGCTCTTGTATTCTGGATCGCCTGCACGATAGGCCTTGAAGTCCAGATAGAACGCCGGAATTTCGATGACGCCGAGTTTGTAGTCGTGGCCATCCTGCTTGAGGTTGAGGATCGACTTCTTCGCCGCCTGCTCTTCAAGCTTGACCGCTTCGCGGGTGATCGCGACGATTTTGCTGGTCTGGTCATTAGGCGCATTGCTGGCCGGAATCACTTCCAGGCGCACGATTGAGCCTTTAGGCCCGCGAATCAGTTTAACCACCTCGTCCAGGCGCCAGCCGATCACGTCGACCATCTCTTTGTCGGCCTGGGCAACGCCGATTATCTTGTCCGCCGGGGCAACTTGCTTGGTTTTGGCGGCAGGGCCAGCCGGAACCAGGCGCACGATCTTGACGTTGTCGTTATCGCTCTGCAACACGGCGCCGATGCCTTCCAGCGACAGGCTCATGTTGATGTCGAAGTTTTCCGCACTGTCAGGCGACAGGTAGTTGGTGTGCGGATCGTAAGACATGGCGAAAGTGTTGATATAGGCCTGGAACACATCTTCGCTGCGGGTCTGCTCCAGACGCGACAGCTGATTCTTGTAGCGCTTGGTCAGCAGCTCTTGAATCGCTTTGGGTTCCTTGCCGGCAATCCTCAACCGCAGGACTTCATCCTTGACGCGTTTGCGCCACAGATCGTCCAGCTCGGCAGTACTCTTGGCCCACGGGGCATCCTTGCGCTCTACGAGCAAGGTTTCCTGGGCGGTGAAATCGAACTTGCCGACGCCCTTGTCCAGTTCTGCCAAGGCAAAATTCAGGCGCGATTTGACGCGATCCAGATAGCGCTTGTAGATGGTGAAGCCGGGATTCAGGTCGCCGCTCTTGAGAAAATCGTCGAACTGCGTGCGCCATTTGTCGAATTCGGTAATATCACCGGCCATAAAGTAGCTACGGGACGGGTCCAGCAGCTTCAGATAGCTCTCGTAGATGATGACCGAACGCTTGTCGTCCAGCGGCGGTTTGCTGTAGTGATGCCTTTTGAGCAACTCTACAACGTTAAGACTGGCAATGACCTCTTCGCGATCTGGCTGAAGGTTATCCCAGCTATTGGCTGCGAACGTATTGGCGGACAGCGGCAACACGCTGAGGCCAATGAAAAAGGCAAGCGCGGTGCTGGGGAAAAAATGCTTCATGCTGATTCGACGCGGGGACAATTGATAACGCATATTAGGCCGTCTTTGAAGTCGCCGGTTCCGTCGGATCCGGTCGCATAATGCAAAAAGCCCGTGCGTCTATAGCACCGGCTCAGTCCAGACTTACTATGGAGGCACTGTGAAGGCATTGCAAGGCGTTGACGGACATGTGGAATGGCTTGAACAACCCGGCCTGACATGTGATGTAGGGCAAGTACGCATTCGGATCGCTGCGGCGGGTCTCAATCGTGCGGATTTATTGCAGCGGGCCGGGCTGTATCCGCCACCGCCGGGAGCCAGTAAAACCCTCGGGATGGAGTGCTCCGGGGTGATCAGCGAAGTCGGTTCGGGTTCGTCCTGGCACGTAGGGGACAGAGTCTGCGCATTGCTCGCAGGTGGTGGCATGGCTGAAGAGGTCGTAGTCGACGGACGGCATGTGCTGCCGGTTCCCGAGGGCATGTCTTTGCCGGAAGCGGCAGGTATCCCCGAGGTGTACGCCACTGCATGGTTGAATCTGTTTCAACTGGCTGCATTGAAGCCGGGTGAAAAGGTATTGCTGCACGCCGGGGCAAGTGGTGTTGGTTCAGCTGGCATTCAGCTTTGCAAGGCGTTCGGCAACCCGGTATGGGTGAGCGTCGGCTCTGCCGAACGTCTGGCGTATTGCGAAGCGCTGGGGGCTCAGGGTGGGGTTGTGCGCAGCGACAACCTGGAAAGCCTGAAAGACCTCGGTCCGTTCGATGTCATTCTTGATCCGGTGGGTGCCAACTACGCGGCCTTGAACATCAAAGTGCTGAACGTTGATGGGCGATTGGTACTGATCGGTCTGATGGGCGGGCGTGAAGCGCAACTGGACCTGGCGCAAGTGCTGGTCAAGCGTGTGCAGATACTGGGTTCGACCCTGCGTAGCCGTGATGATCAATTCAAAGCGGATTTGCTCAGTGATCTGAGTCAGCACGTGTGGCCGTTGTTTGTCGAAGGACGCCTCAAGCCGCAACTGGCCAGAACGTTCCCGATCAAAGACGCCGAATCTGCCTTCGCCGAGCTGGCGACCAATCAGGTGTCAGGCAAACTGGTGTTGGTGATCGACGAAAGTCTGGTCTGACACATGGTGTGAAGTCGTTCGCTTAAGCGGCCTGCCAACCAGGCCGCTTATTCAGCCATCACTTCCAGCTATGAATCGGCCAGCTGGCCTTTTCTGCATGCTCGCGCAGTACCGGGTCCGGGTTGACGACGCGGGGGTATTGGACCTTGAGCAGCAGCGCCAGGTCATTGCGTGAATCCGAGTAGAAACTGGAGCCTTCCAGCGTCTCGCCTTCGTTTTGCAACCACTCCAGCAAGCGCGTGACCTTGCCTTCGCGGTAGGTCAGTACGCCCAATGTCGCGCCGCTGTAGACGCCATGTTTGACCTCCAGTTCGATCCCCAGTACTTCGTCGATGCCCAGTCGTTCGGCGATGGGTTTGACCAGGTGCGTGCCTGACGCCGATATCACTAAAATCCGGTCACCGGCCGCTCGATGGGCGGCGATGGCCCGGCAGGCCTCGCTGAAGATGATCGGTTCGATCACGTCTTCGACCCAAGGACCTACCAGGTGCGCGACTTCTTCCGGCGTGCGACCGGCCATGGGCTCCAGGCTGAAGGTCATGTACTCCTCCATCGCCAGTTCGCCTGCGCTGTACGCGGCCATCAGTTCATTGTTACGGCGCATGAACGACTCAGCGTCCACCCAGCCGAGTCGACCCATTTGTTCGCTCCACAAGCTGGCACAGTCGCCGTGGATCAAGGTTTCGTCCAAATCAAAAATCGCTAACGCCATTACTGCTGTCCTCTGAAATTTTGCAGCCTTCGTAACCTCTACAGGTTCTGCGGTTGTCGCTTAGGCTACTTCACACAGCGCCGACGGATCGATAGCCAAGGCCACTCGACGTCCATTGGGGTGCAAATCAGCCGCTGAACGGTTCAGTACGTCGACCACCAGTTCCACGCCTCGGGCTTCGATCCGGTAACGGATCACGTTGCCCAACAGGCTGTGGCTGCGCACTTCGCCGTCGAGGTCGCCGGTCAGGCTCAGCTCGATGGCTTCCGGACGAATCGCCAGACGGCTGTTGATCGGCCGTTGCAGCAAGCGGCTGGCGCTGTCGGCGTCGAGCAGGTTGTAGTTGCCGATAAAGCCGGCGGCAAACACGTCGATCGGCGCGGTGTACAGGGTTTCAGCATCGCCGCTTTGGACGATCCGGCCCTGGTTCATCAGGAAGATCCGGTCTGACATGGTCAGCGCTTCTTCCTGATCGTGGGTCACGAAAATCGTCGTCAGTCCCAATTCACGCTGGATCTGACGAATCTGTTCGCGCAGGTGTTTACGAATCCGTGCATCCAGCGCCGACAGCGGTTCATCGAGCAACAGCAGGCGTGGCCGGGTCACCAGCGAGCGCGCCAGCGCAACCCGTTGGCACTGGCCACCAGACAGTTGGTGCGGGTAGCGTGCGGCGAAGTCGTTCAGTTCGACCAGTTTCAGCACTTCGGCGACTCGCGTGCGGCTGTCGTCGGCGTTGACCTTTTGCATGCGCAGGCCGAACGCGATGTTTTGTTCGACGGTCATGTTGGGGAACAGCGCATAGCTCTGGAACACCATGCCGATGCCGCGCTTCTGCGGGCTGAGCGGGACAATGTCCTGGCCGTCGAGCAGGATCTTGCCGCCATCAACCGCGGTCAGGCCGGCAATACAGCGCAACAGGGTGGATTTGCCGCACCCGGAAGGGCCGAGCAGTGTCACGAACTCGCCTTTCCTGATGTCGCAGTTGATGTCGCTGAACACGGCGGTGCCGGCGTAGCTCTTTTGCAGGTGATCGACGCTGACGAAGCTCATTGGCTTTTGTCCTTGTTCATTAAATTGGCCGCCCAGGTCAGCACCAGCACAAAGAAGAAGTAGGAAACCACCAGCGCACTGGTGAAGTGACCGCTGCTGTTGCGCATGTTGTTCAGGTAGACCTGCAGGGTTTCGTAGCGCGTACCGACCAGGATGTTGGCGAACACGAACTCACCGAACAGGAAGGAGAACGACAGCAATAACGCGACCATCAGGCCTTTGCGCAAGTTTGGCAGCACCACCAGGAACGCGGCCTGCCAGGTGCTGGCACCGAGCAGTTGCGCAGCGTCCATCAGGTCGCGCAGGTTAATCGCTTGCAGGTTGTTGGTAATCGCCCGGTACATAAACGGCAGCGCCACGGTGAAGTAGCAGCCGATCAGAATCCACGGCGTGCCGACCATCGCGAAAGGCCCGGACCCATAGAGCTGCAACAGCCCGACGGATGACACCACGGGAGGCACGGCGAAGGGCAGCAGGATCAGGATATTCATCAGCGCATCAAGCTTGGGGAAATGGTAATGCACGACGAACAGCAGTGGCAGGATCAGGACCACTGACAGCACCAGGGAGCCGACACATACCAGCAGTGACTGGCCGAATGCGTGGAGGAAACGCGGGTCGCTCCACAGTTCGACATACCATTTGACGGTAAACCCGCTGGGCAGAATGGTTGCCGACCAACTGGTGGCAATGGAGTAGATCAGCGTCCCTGCCAGTGGCAGCAACAGAATGATGAACAGCAGGTACACCACGACGCGGTGGTAGAGGACGGCGGAGCCCGGTTCAGCGCGAGACATGGTAGCTCCTCTTCAAAAGCCACTGGTGCACGAGGGTCACCAGGGTCATCAGGCCCACCAACACTACGGCCAGGGCGCTGGCCATATTCGGGTCGAGGCTGATGTCGCCTGAAACCATGGCGGCAATACGGATGGGCAGCACGTTGAAGTTGCCTGTGGTCAGGGCGTACACGGTGGCGTAGGCGCCGAGGGCATTGGCCAGCAGAATCACGAAAGTACCGATCAGCGCCGGGGTCAGCACTGGCAGGCCGATATACCGCCAGAACTGCCAGCTGTCGGCCCCGAGCAAGGCAGCGGATTCGCGCCAGTCTTCGCGCAGGGCGTCGAAGGCCGGGTAGAGCAGCAGCACACCCAATGGAATCTGGAAGTAGGTATAGAGGATGATCAGCCCGGTTTTCGAATACAGGTTGAAGTCCTCAATGATCCCGGCTTGCTTGAGCATGATTGTGATACTGCCGTTGAATCCCAGCAGGATGATGAAGGCGAAGGCCAGCGGCACACCGGCGAAGTTGCTGGTCATGTTGGCGAAGGCGTTGACGAAGTTACGCAGTCGCGAGTCGACCCGACGCAGGGAGTAACTGCCCAGCACGGCAATGATGATTCCGAACACGCTGGACCAGAAGCTGATCTCCAGGCTGTGCTGGATCGCTTGCAGGTAGAACCGGGAGCTGAACACTTCAGTAAAATTAGCCAGGCCCCAGCCGTTGTCTTCCGATTGCAGGCTGTGGATCACGACCCAGGCCAGCGGGGCGATCTGGAATACGATGAAAAACACGGAGAAGGGCAGCAGACACAGGGCCGCCAGCCATTTGCCTCGGGTGATTGAGTTCACTTCAACAACTCCCGGCACACTGGCTTGTCGTGAGGGACGCCGAGCAGTTCGCAGACCGTGCCACACAGATCGGTCTGTTTCGGTTGGGCATTGCTATCGAAACTGAAGGCATCGCCGAACACGAACAGCGGAACTTCGCGTTCTTCCGGGAGTAAGCCATTGTGGGAACGGTCGTTGTTCATGCCGTGGTCAGCGGTCACTAGCACCTGGTAACCGGTGTCGAGCCAGCCTTGCAGGTAATCGGCGAGGATGATGTCGGCAGAGCGCGCACTGTTGCGGTATTGCGGGGTATCGAGGCCGTGCTTGTGCCCGGCGTCGTCAATGTTCATGGGGTGTACCAGCATGAAGTTCGGCGCATGGCGCAGACGTAGGCTTTCGGCATCAGCGAACAGGTGTGAATCCGGATAGTGATCCGCATAGTAGAAGTGTCCATGCTGGATCGGCAGGTGTGCGTCGTCAGTGTGGCGGTCGCGGGCGGCAACGAACGGTGAGCGGTTATACAGTTCGCTGACCCAGTGATAAGCCGCTGCGGCAGTGCTGAGACCAGCGTCGGTGGCATAGTGGAACACGCTGCGCTGATTCGACAGGCGCGTGACGTTGTTGTGCACGATACCGCTGTCGATCGGTTTCACGCCGGTAAGGATGCACTCGTACAGCGGTCTGGACAGCGAAGGTAGCTCGCATTCCAGTCTGTACAGGGCGGCGCGTCCTGCACCTGCGTATGCCTGAAGGTGTCCCATGGCATGTCGGGCGACTTGGTAGTTAAGACCATCGAGCACGACCAGGATGACGTTGTGCCTCATAACGGATGAGCTCCAGAAGCGTTGTACACAATCAGAAAAAATGGTCCAAAGAGGGAAAAACGGGCGAACCCGTTTTTCCCTCAAATAACGCTTATTTCATTTCGATGATGACTTGTTCGTTCCACTTTTTCGGCAGGCTTTTCGAGGTTTTTTCCCAGGCATCCGCGTCGGCAATCGGCTTCACGTGTTTGTACTGCTCGTTAGGCAGCAGCTTGGCTTGTACGTCAGCCGGCAGGGTGATGTGTTCAGCACGAATCGGACGGGCATTGCCCCGCGCCAGGTTGGTCTGGCCGGCATCGCTGAAGATGTATTCGCGAGCCAGTTTGGCGGCGTTCGGGTGTTTGGCGTATTTGTTGATGATGGTGGTATAGCCGGAAATCACCGAACCATCGGAGGGGATCAGCACTTCATAATCGTCAGGATTGACCATCTTGTCGCGGTAGCTCAGGCCATTGAAATCCCAGACCACGCCCACTTCGATTTCGCCTTTTTCCATCGTGGCGATTGTCGGGTTGGACAGCGACAGACGCCCCTGTTTGGCGATTTCGGCGAACATCAACAGTGCCGGTTCAATATTCTTTTCATCGCCACCTTTGGAAATGGCAGCAGCCAGCACGCCGTTGGCGGCCTGGGCGGCGGTGCTCACGTCACCGATGGAGACCTTGTATTTGCCTTTCTCCAGGTCAGCCCAGGTTTTGGGGGCGTCGGAGCCGTGGAGCAATTTTTTGTTGATGATGAACGCGATGGTGCCGGTGTAGGCCAGTGCCCAGTTACCGTCTTTGTCTTTCGCCCAATCCGGGATTTGAGCCCAGGTGCTTGGCTTGTACGGCTGGGTCACGCCCTGTTTTACTGCGATAGGACCGAAGGCTGCACCCACATCGCCGATATCCGCGCTGGCGTTGTCTTTCTCCGCAGCGAATTTAGCGACTTCCTGGGCCGAACTCATGTCGGTGTCGATATGCGTGAGGCCGTAGTTTTTCAGCAGGTCGTCCCAGGTGCCTTTCCAGTTGGCCCAGTTATCGGGCATGCCGACGCTGTTGACCGCACCTTCCGTCTTGGCCGCGGCCTCCAGGGTTTTCAAGTCGGTATCAGCAGCCATGGCGGCTGTGCACAGGGCAATGGTCGAACCTAACAGTGATGCCAGGAAAAGATGTTTCATCCGAAGCTCCTTTGGGCGTTTTCAACGCTACGTTTTTATCGACGTTAGTGCGGTTGGGTTGGTCTAGGTCAGCAATACCTGAGCCAATTTAAGCCTGCTGAATGACACTTTGATGTCGGCATCACTCCTGCAAGGGTAATCATCAGCTAAGGGAGGTCAGTCCAAGGTAAGCGTAGACCATGGCTAAAATATTGATATTCATCGGTTTTGTTGATCTGGAACAACCGTATCAGGCCGTCCCTCGGCAGCTTTGTCATCGATCAGTCATGTGCTTTGTCTAGGCTGACCGATACTCACAGGAGCGATATTCATGCTCGGTCCTGCTCTTAAACAGCGCTGGACTAGTCCAGATAGGTAACGTTGATGCGCGAAGATGCACCAAAGGCGGTGACAGCCATCGGTCTGGCCTTGCAGGAACAGATCGAGCACGGCTTGTTGCCGGCCAGTAGTAAGCTGCCCGCCGAGCGCAAACTCAGTGAGTTGTTCGGTACCACGCGGATCACCGTGCGTGAAGCGTTGTTGCAGTTGGAGGCACGGGGTCTGGTTTATCGCGAGGAGCGACGTGGCTGGTTTATCTCGCCGCCGCGCCTGGCTTACGATTTGATGCGCCGCAGCCATTTTCACGCCATGGTCAGTGCGCAGGGACGAGTGCCTTCGACGGAGGTGATTTCAGCGCGTCTGCAGCCTGCGTCGGCGGCGGTATGTGCCTGGTTGCAGTTGCCAGCATTGTCCAGCGTGATCCAGATCTGCCGCGCGCGACGCATTGATCAGCGACTGGTGTTGTACGTGGAGCACTATCTCAATCCGGAATACTTTCCCCAGATACTGGATGTCGATCTGAGTCAGTCGCTGACCGAGTTATACGCCAGCCGTTATGGCTTGCGGTATGGCCAGGTGCGTTTCGAGATGGTGCCGACGGCCTTGCAGGTCGAGGCGGCAGCGGCATTGAAAGTGTCCGTTGGCAGCCCGGGCCTGCGCATTGCCCGGGTCAACTATGATCAGCAAGGCCGTCTGATCGACTGCGACCTTGAGTATTGGCGCCATGATGCGATTCATGTGAGTGCGGTGGTGCCGGGGTAGGGCGCGATCATGTCGTCACGCCCAGTGTGGTCGCGATCATTGCTTTTCCTTGGCCGCTCCAACGCCAATCACGCTACCGCCGCCGGTGCTCACCTGTACGCTTAAACGTGGGGTTGCCAAATCGAGTCCGGCTTCATCCAGATGGCGTTTAAGCGACAAGTTGAAGGCGCGCGAAACTTCCCACTGTTTGATCGGAGCAGTCTTGAAGCGCGCCCGCAGGACTGCGCTGCCGGATTCGAAACTTTCGACCCCCTGAATCTCCAGCGGCGACCAAATGTTGCGTCGCTCCAGCGGGTCACTGTGCATTTTATGCCCGACCTCACGAACCAGTTTGATCGCGTCGTCGATGTTCATGCTGAACGGAATCGCAATGCGGAAAATCGCATAGCCGAACTCCCGCGAGTAGTTCTGGATGCTTTTGATCTCGCTGAACGGAATGGTGTGGACGATGCCATCGATATCCCTCAAGCGCACCGTGCGGATGGTCAAACCTTCGACCGTGCCCAAATGCCCGCCGACGTCGACGTAGTCGTCGATGGCCAGCGAGTCTTCGATGATGATGAACAGGCCGGTGATCAAATCCGCCACCAATGACTGCGCGCCGAAACCAATGGCCAGGCCGATAACCCCGGCACCGGCCAGCAGAGGGGTCACGTTCATGCCCATGTTCGCCAGTGCGACGATCAGGGCGATGATGAATATCGCCACGAACAGCACATTGCGGATCAGCGGCATCATGGTTTGCGCCCTGGCATTGGCCAGGCCTTTGCGTGACCGGGTCAAGGCATGATGCACGGCGGTGTCACCGAGGATCCACACCAGCCAGGCGAACAGCAATGTTGCGCCCAGGCTGAACAGCTTGATGCTGACTTCGTGGCCGTCACCTTCGGCGAAACGAATCAGCGACAAGCCCCACACGCGAAGGCCCAGTTCGATGAACAGCAACCAGACCAGCAGATGCGCCAGGGTATAGAAGAAGTTTCTCAGTCTGTCCGAATACAGCGCATGACGTTTTTGTCCATGGTACGGCCGTTGCGCATGACGGCGCACCAGGCCATTGATGACCATGCACAGCACCAGCAATACCGCGCAGATCAAGGCCTGACGCAGGGCGGTACTGGTATCGCCAGCAGAGAAGAACGTGGCGAACAATGACACCGCCACCAGCATCAATGCCGGCACATACCAGAACGAGCCCAGGATGTAGAGGCTGTCGCTCAAGGCGCGCCGGGTCAGGCGACGGGACAGCGGCTGGTTGCGGATCAAGTGGCCGATGGGGCGGCGGAATCGCAGGATGAACAGCCCCGTGGAGATCGCGGCCAGCACGTTAGCCAGGGTTGCGGCGGTGTGCGCCAGGTGTTCGCCAAGACTGGCGATCAGGCGCGGGTCGCTCAAGGCCTGGCCGAAGGCGGCAAAACTCCCAATCAGCCACAGTGGGCGAAACGCCTGATGACGCAGGATATACAGCGCTCGGCGGCGGTGGGGGCCGTCGACAAGGGAAAAGGCAATCACGCAAATGGCCGAGAATAAGGTGCCAACCACCAAGGCATACGCCAGCACCATGGCCAAATCCTTGCCCAGCGAAGAGGGCAGGGAATAGCTCAAGTACACGGTGATAACCAGGGCCACCAGCCACGGCCCCAGTTTGCGCAGGGCAAAACGCAGCATGTCCCAGGTACGAGGGTGTTGTGGCAGCTCTTCTGACAGACCAAAGCGCAGGCGCACCCGATGGCTGAGCCAGATCAGCACGGCAGCCAGCAGGCTCCAGAGCAGCATCACCAGGGCGAAACCGAAGATGACCGGCAACCATTGATTGGCGGGCAGCATCAGCCCCAACAGCTCTTCCTGCGCCAGGGTCAGTTCGTCGGACCAGCGCTGAATCGGACTGTCATCACCGCTGAATTGCTTCTCGAAACCGGACAGGGTGCTTCCGATCAATCCAAGCACGCCTTCTTCGGCGGTCGGTTGAGCTTTCTTGGTGGTGTCGCGGAGTTTTTTCAGGTCGTCGAGAAGTTTGGTGCGTTGTTGATCGTTTTCCAGGGTCTTGATCACTTCATCCAGCGATTGACCAAGAGGTTCCTGTGCTTGCGGTTGGCCTTTCTGTGAGCCACCTAGTGAACCCGGCAGGCTTAGGGCCTGAGCCGCGCTAATGGGTATCAGGGCCAACAGACAGATCAGAAAAAGGCGCGGGAGAGCGAGCAGGCGGACAAAAACAGGCACTGGGCGGTGAACCTCGAATCAGCACAAAAACGCCCGGTATCATCAGGCAATGACTGGCGAGTGTACGAGTGACGCGTGGGCTTGGCGAGCGCCATTGTATAGACAGCTTGCGGTTATGCACGCCATACGCCGAGCGGCTTACACCAGTTTTTCGAGGAGTTTGTAAACCACCGTCCCGAGGATGCAGACCATGCCCAGCCAGAGTAAGAACACACCAACACCTCGCTCCTGGTAAGAGAAACCCACACACAGCATGAGCATGCCGGCGACTATCGGTATTAGCATGGAGTGGAACGGATCCATGAGCACTGCACCTGTCTGGTTCGGTAGTGTCAGTCTAGGTGGGTTTTTGCAGATGGACCAAGTGATCGTCTTCGCAGGCAAGTCCGCGAAGACGATGGACTGGATCAAGGCAGTTCGTGGCTGGCGTAGAACGCGGTAAGCACTTTCACCAAATGCGCCAGATCCTGGCTGCCTGCCAGTTCACGGATCGAGTGCATGGCGAAGGTAGGCAGGCCGATATCGACGGTGCGCACCCCCAGGTGGCTGGCTGTGATCGGGCCGGTGGTCGAACCGCAGGCCATGTCGCTGCGCACCACAAAACTTTGCACCGGAACCTCTTCGGCCATGCACAAATGGCGGAAGAAACCGGCGGTTTCGCTGTTGGTTGCGTAGCGCTGGTTACTGTTGACCTTGATTACCGGGCCTGCGTTGAGTTTCGGGCCGTGATTGGCGTCGTGCTTGTCAGCGTAGTTCGGGTGGACGCCGTGGGCGTTGTCGGCCGAGATCAGCAACGACTTTTGAATGGTCCGCACATAATCTTCGCCTTCAGGTAGCAGGCGTTGAAGCACTTGTTCCAGCATCGGACCGTCTGCACCGCAGGCGGAGCTGGAGCCAACTTCTTCGTGATCAGTGCAGATCAGCAGGCAGGTCTCATCGGTTTCGGCAGTGAGCAAGGCGTTTACACCGGCGAAGCACGACAGCAGGTTATCCAGGCGTGCGCCGGCGATAAAATCACCATGCAGGCCGACGATCGCAGCGCTTTGGGTGTCGTAAAAGCTCAGCTCGTAATCGAGTACCACATCAGCATTCAAACCGTGTTCGCGGGCCAATTGATCGGTCAGCAGTGCACGGAAATCTACACGCTCATCGCCTGCCACCTGCGCCAGAATGGGCGGTAACTCGTTCTGGGCGTTGATCGCCCAACCTTCATTGGCCGTGCGGTTCAAGTGGATCGCCAGATTCGGGATCACGGCGATGGGCAGTTTGAAATCGATCAGTTGGCTTTCGACCTTGCCATCACGGCGGAAGGTGACACGCCCGGCCAACGACAAATCACGGTCGAACCAAGGCGCAAGCAGGGCGCCACCGTAGACTTCGACACCCAGCTGCCAGAAACCCTGGCGCTGTATCTCGGGCTGCGGCTTGACCCGCAGGCACGGGCTATCGGTATGGGCACCGACCAGACGGATGCCGCCGCTCAAGGGCGATAGACGGCCCAGTTTGAAAGCGACAATCGACGAATCATTGCGGGTGACGTAATAGCGCCCACCGGCCTCGGTGGCCCATGTTTCGCGTTCATCCAGACGTAGGTAACCGGCCGCTTCCAGGCGTTGAACAAGGCTTGCGGTGGCATGAAAGGGGGTGGGGGAGGCCTTGAGGAAATCGATCAGGCCTTGGTTCAACTCTTCGCGCATAAGTTACTCCAGACAGCAGTGGCGCGAGTTTACCGTATCTTGTGACTGACGCCGACCTTGTGGGGATTTGCATGTGCGTCCGGTTCGGATTGCACGCAATCAAAACGGCGCAGGGCACTCGAAGCGCATGCGCTCACCCGATTGTGGGTGAGTGAAGCTGAGCATGCTGGCGTGCAGGCACAGGCGTGGGTAAGCAGCCAGCGCTTGCGGGTGTGCGTACAGCCCGTCGCCCAACAACGGGTGGCCGATGGACAGCATGTGCACGCGCAATTGGTGTGAGCGACCGGTAATCGGCGTCAACTCGACACGGCAGTAATCACCGCAGCGTTCCAGCACTTTCCAGAATGTCAGTGCGTGCTTGCCGAATTCGTGATCGACCACGTGCCGGGGTTTGGTAGGGGGGTCGTAGCGCAGCGGCAAATCGATACTGCCACTGTCCAGTTCCGGCTGACCCCAGCACAGAGCGGTGTAGGCTTTTTCGGTTTCACGGTCGTGAAACTGCCGTGACAGCTCGCGATGCGTATCGGCATCGCGGGCCAGCAGGATGATGCCGGAGGTTTCCCAGTCCAGGCGATGGACAATGCGGGCCTCGGGGTAACCGTTTTCCTGCAGGCGGGTAATCAGGCAATCCTTGTTGTCCTCGGCACGGCCGGGAACGGAAAGCAGCAGGGTCGGTTTATCGACCACCAGAACGCCAGCGTCCTGGTGAATGATGCGGATGTTCGACAACGGCATGTGCAACGGGCCTCGAAACGCTGGAAACGCCAACGGCGGTATTCAGACCTTTTTTTCAAAAGGTCCGAGATACCGCCGCAGGCACCCGCCGGATCAACGATCTGGCAGGGTGATATTGAGTTCGAGGATCGAGCAGCTGCCCTGGTTTTCCAGCGCGACATGCACTTGTTCAGACTCGATGTTGACGTATTTACGGATGACTTCAACCAGCTCTTTTTGCAAAGCCGGCAGGTAATCCGGGGTGCTGCGTTGGCCTCGTTCGTGCGCCACGATGATCTGTAGACGCTCTTTCGCTACCGAAGCTGTACTTTCCTTCTTACGGTCACGAAAGAAGTCAAAAATATTCATTCACGGCCTCCAAAGACTCGCTGAAACCATCCCTTTTTCTGCACATCGATGAACCGGTGTGCAACTTCCTTGCCCAGCAAGCGATCCACGGCATCGCTGTACGCCTGACCGGCGTCGCTCTGGTCGTCAAGGATGACCGGGATACCCTGGTTAGAGGCTTTCAAGACTGCCTGGGACTCAGGAATCACGCCCAGCAGGCGGATTGCAAGGATCTCTTCGACGTCTTCGACGCCAAGCATTTCGCCCTTGGTGACACGCTCTGGGTTGTAGCGGGTCAGCAACAGGTGTTCCTTGATCGGGTCTTCGCCTTTTTCTGCGCGACGGGACTTGCTCGCCAGCAAGCCGAGCATGCGGTCCGAGTCACGTACCGAAGACACTTCCGGGTTGGTCACAACGATTGCTTCGTCGGCGAAATACATCGCCAGATGCGCGCCTTTCTCGATGCCCGCAGGGGAATCGCAGACCACATATTCGAAGGTTTCCTTGAGTTCCATCAAAATCTTTTCAACGCCGTCCTGAGTCAGGGCGTCTTTATCACGGGTCTGGCTTGCGGCCAGCACGTAAAGATTTTCCAGTCGTTTGTCTTTGATCAGTGCCTGGGTGAGGGTTGCTTCACCGTTCACGACGTTGACGAAGTCGTAAACCACGCGGCGTTCGCAGCCCATGATCAAGTCAAGATTACGCAAGCCGACGTCGAAGTCGACGATCACTGTTCTGTGGCCGCGCAAAGCGAGACCGGTACCGATAGCGGCGCTGGTGGTGGTCTTACCCACACCACCCTTGCCGGATGTAACCACGAGAATCTTGGCCAAGGTGTTTCACCCCTAGAGGAAAAGGACAGTTAGTCCCTGAAGGGCATCCCTTGAAACGGCAACAGTCGAGCAATGCTGGAAATCGAGAACCCCTGAATCAGAGGTTTAACCATTGGGAAACCTTGGCTTTCTCGACTTCCGACTTCTTTTGCTACGTTTTCGCGACGAATCAGGGATGCTTTAAAATGGCGGCAGTATCCGTTAAAGACGGGTGATGTTCAACACTTCACCGGACAGGCTGACCTGTACCCCGGCCCCCCACAGCGGATCTCTGCGCAGGTCTTCTGAAACCTTGTATTGCCCGGCGATCGAGACCAGTTCAGCGCCCAACTGTTGGCAAAAAATCCGTGCCTTGGTATCACCTTTGATCCCGGCCAATGCTCTTCCGCGCATAGGGCCGTATACATGGATGTTGCCATCGGCCAGAAGTTCCGCACCGGGACTGACCGGGGCGATGACCACAAGGTCGCAGCCCTGGGCATAAATCTGCTGACCGCCACGCACGGGAGAGGTGATGATTTTGGTCGGTTTTAGGGTTGGCTCAGGTGGCTTTTCCGCTTTTTTCTTCGCTGCATCGCCTTCGACCGGTTCCAGCGGACGCTCCCGGGCACCCGAAGGGGGCAGTACCGGCAGGTCAATAGCAATGGCGGCAGCGATGTCTTCGATGCGGTTGGCACGAATCGCCAGCGTGCGCAGGCCGTGTTGCCGGCACACACGCATCAAGGCCGGCAGGTCGACCGCGCCTTCGCCAGCGGGCAGTTTGTCCAGAGCCAGCACCAGAGGGGTGTTGCTGAAGAAGTTCGGCGCGAGGGCAACCTTGGCCGCCAACTGGCGATCAAGGCTTTCAAGATTGTTTCGGGCCAGCTCAAGCACGGTAATGGCAAGCATGCTGCCCTTCAGCTGGAACACAGGATCCTGGTCTTGCAATTCGATTTGGCTCATGGTCGGCACAAAGCAGCTTGTCGCTAAAAGTGCCGAGACTTATAACGAGAACGCTCGCGAGTCGCAAGCCAAGCCGAACCGATGTTGCCGAACCGATGTAGAATGCGCGGCCCTTATCTTTACGGAAGCTGTAATGGATCGCCCGCGTTTTCGAGCTCGTTTTCTTCTACCGCGTTTCTGGCCGCTATGGCTGGGGCTGGGGCTGCTCTGGCTGATCGTTCAGTTGCCGTTTCGCACGCTGATAGCCGTTGGTCGGGCGCTGGGTGCGGTGATGTATCGTTTTGCCGGTGACCGACGGCGTATTGCGTCGCGCAACCTGGAGCTGTGCTTCCCCCATCTGTCGAAAGCCGAGCGTAAACAGCTGCTCAAGGAAAATTTCGCGTCTACTGGCATCGCGTTTTTTGAGATGGCCATGAGCTGGTGGTGGTCGCGCCAGAGGCTGGCCAAACTGGCCCATATCGAAGGACTGCAGCACCTCAAACAGGCGCAGTTGGAGGGGCAGGGCGTGATTCTCATGGCACTGCACTTCACCACGCTGGAAATCGGCGCGGCCTTGCTCGGTCAGCAGCACACCATTGATGGCATGTACCGCGAGCACAAAAACCCGCTGTTCGACTTCATCCAGCGTCGCGGCCGTGAACGCCATAATCTGGACTCTCTCGCTATCGAGCGTGAAGACGTGCGTGGCATGCTCAAGCTGCTACGCGCTGGCCGGGCCATCTGGTACGCGCCGGATCAGGATTACGGCGCCAAGCAGAGCGTGTTCGTGCCACTGTTTGGGATTCAGGCGGCGACCGTGACCGCCACCAGCAAGTTCGCTAAGCTGGGTCGCGCTCAAGTGGTGCCGTTTACCCAGCAACGCCTCGCTGATGGCAGTGGTTATCGACTGGTGATTCATCCACCGCTGAGCGATTTTCCCGGCGAAAGCGACGAGGCCGATTGTCTGCGGATCAATCAGTGGGTCGAACGCGCCATCATCGAGTGTCCGTCCCAGTACTTATGGGCGCATCGACGCTTTAAAAGCCGACCAGCGGGCGAGCCAAAGCTGTATAAGACGCGTGGCTGACACTAAACAGGCTGAAAATTAAAAAATGCGTTCACGTGCCATAGAAAATCGGTCATGAGTGCCGCTGAAATCTCTTCCGCAGAGCCGATCACCGGGCTGATTCTTTCCGGTGGCGGTGCACGGGCGGCTTATCAGGTCGGCGTACTGGCCGGGATAGCTGATTTGTTGCCTGCCGGTGCTCCAAATCCCTTTCCGGTGATCGTCGGCACCTCGGCCGGGGCCATCAATGCCGTCAAGTTGGCCAGCGGTGCTTCGCACTTCTGCGCCGCCGTTCACCAATTGACCGAGTTCTGGCAGGGCTTTCGCAGTCATCAGGTGCTGCGTAGCGATTGGGCGGGGGTGGTCCATCAAGCCGGCCGCTTCGTCGGCCACCATCTGATGGGGATTGGCTCGCGAGTCCCCGTGGCGTTGCTCAACAGCTCGCCCTTGCGTGACCTGCTCAACGCCCGTATGGACCTGAGCGGTATCGAGCATGCCATCGAAGCCCAGCATCTGCGTGCCGTGGCAGTAACAGCGTTTGGTTATGAGTCGGGACAAGCCGTGACCTTTTATCAAGGTAAGGACTCCATCGACTCCTGGCTGCGTCATCGGCGTATCGGCTTGCCAGCACAACTGACGGTCGATCATTTACTTGCCAGCTCAGCGATCCCCTTGCTGTTCGCGCCGATCAAGATCGAGCAGGAGTATTTTGGCGACGGAGCTGTACGTCAATCAGCACCGATCAGCCCGGCGTTGCACTTGGGGGCGAATCGGGTGCTGGTGGTCGGGGTCAGCGGCAACCCGCGCAGTGTCGAAGCGAAAGCTCCGCTGCACCGGCCAACACGGGGCGCGCAGCCGAGTCTGGCTCAGATTGGCGGGCATATGCTAAACAGCACCTTTATCGACAGCCTGGAAAGCGACATCGAATTGCTGGAACGTCTCAATGAATTGAGTCATTTGTTGGCTCTGCAACAGCCAGTACGCAGGTTGGGTCTGGCACCGGTCGACGTGCTGGTGATCGCGCCCAGCCAGCCGCTGGACGAAATCGCCGCACGTCATCGGCACGAGTTGCCGGCCGCCTTGCGCATGTTCCTGCGCGGCCCGGGCGCGACTAAAACCAGCGGCGCCGGTGTGCTGAGTTACCTGTTGTTCGAAACCGGGTATTGCAGTGAGTTGATCGAACTGGGCCGACGCGATGCCCTGGCCCAGAGTGACCAGTTGAAGCGGTTTTTAAGGCTGGCTTGAGGACGCGCCCCTGCGGGCGCTTTCGCCGTTCAAATCGGCCCCGGCAGAGTCCAGACTGGCAGCAAATGCTACAGGCGTTACCCACCCCCCCCCCCGTCGTTGATGTAGGACTTGTCCTCAAGCCATACCGGAAACGTCTCCTTCGTATCCCCCCGCATTGAACCCGTTCGTCATCCACTGCATGTTTCGCCCTTTCTGGCAGACCTATCAAAGGACGGCTTATGTCTGACGCGATCATCCGGTTTCTTGAGCGTCCCACCCTGAACGGCCCTCGTCTGGAACAGGGGCAGAAGATAGCGTTCCTTATCGAAGCCGCCCACGCGCCTGACGCATGGAAGGTACTGATGCAGCAAGGCGCGCAGTACAGCGTTGACCGGCTGTGGTTCGGCACGCCGTTTCAGGCGCACATGGCCCAAGGGCCCTCCTGGTTTTTGGTCAACACAGTGTGCATCGACGGGCTGGCGGAGGTGTGTCATCAACGCCCCGCAGGCACGGCCTTGACCTGCACCGACCCGGCGCAGGCACTGGCGCATGCCCGAACATTGCTGAGCATGATCCCGACGAACGTATTGTCGATTCACGACCCCGCTATCTGGGCCGCGCTGGCAATGGAAAACACCCGGCAACACGCCTGCCTGTTCGGGCCGTGGAGTGAGGTTTACACCCCGGTTCCTGGCGTTAATCCCGCATCACGTCAGTGGCATGTCTGGAAAGCCGAAACACCCGCCACAGGGCCCTGCGAATACCCCCTCGTTTTCCCCGACACCCTGTACTCGACCTACAAGGACATCCGCTGGCTGCACTGGCTACGGCAGAACCCACAGCACTTTGCCCAGGTGCCAGATCATGAACTGCCTCGCGCAGTCAGCAACCTCAATTTCTTCGTGAAGCACGGCATCGGTATCGACCGTGACCTGTTGCAGCTCTCTGCGCTAATCACCCACGGCGACGTGCGTGAGCGCGAAGACCTGCTCCCGATCCTCACCTCGCGCGAACGGCCACAGCGTCGGGTCGAGCAACTGCTACAGGGATTACAGCCATGACCACTCACATTTATACCGTCCAGGAAGGCGACACCCTCAGCGGTCTCGCGCAGCGATTGAACAGCGGTGTTGACGAATTACGACGTCTCAATCCCTTTATCAACAATCCGAACTACATCCGCACGGGGTGGACATTGAATGTGCCGGACACCACCAACGCGCGCGTGGCGGACAACCCGGCGCTCGCACCCGACACCAGCGCTCTGGAGGTGTTGCACCTCGACCCCGTTGCCGCGCCGCCTGAACACTGCACCGTCAATTTCTGCGGCGAGCAGCCGTGCACGCGAGACACCCATTACGCCGACGTTATTTATGAAGTCGGTCAGGAACGCTTCTGGCTGTTGCGCGAACACACCCTGAATACGCTGGTCGCCGCTGCCGATAGTCTACAAAAGAAGCTGCTGACCACTAATCCCGACTCACGGATCAACGCCCTGAATGACGCGGGCCTGCTGGAGCCTTTTCTCGAACCCAAAACCAACAGTTTTCTGGATGCCCAAGACAGCCAGCGGTATCTCGAAATCGAGCATGAGTTGGGCCAGACAGGGCGCGACCTCGGACGTCTGGGGATACGCGAAGAGGGCTTGCAGGACGTCAAACACGTACCGAGTCTCACGGTTGAGCAGCTCAGACACGTCAACCAACAGCAACAGGCCGCCCTGCCGTTACGCCGCGAACTGGCTGCACTCGATGCCAAGGGCCATAAAATCGGCCTCGAACGCGGCTATAGCTTTGAAGACGGTCATCTGTACAGCGCCGAGGCGATGAAAGCTCGCGAGATCATCCAGCGTTATCTCAAACAGCGCCAGATTCTGGTGGACCTCGGCAAACCTCATTTCAGCCAGCAAGAAATCGAGCAATTCTCCCGAGAGCAGGCCCAACTGCTCACAGAGATTGATAGTGCGACTCGTGACCTCACTTCACCGCGACTGGACATTGCGCAATGGGTACGGAATTCGACAGGAAAGTTTCATTATTCCGAACTGGTAAAAACCCTTCTCGAAGCCGCCGCCTACGGCCTGGCCTTGCCCGAATACGCTCTGCAAGGCGACAACGGGGATATTCAGCACGGGTTCGAGGAGTACGAGAAATACCACGCCTGGCTCAGGCAAAAAGCAGCCCTGGATCAACACGTCGAAAAATCATTCGACAATTGGGTCAATGTCGCCAAACAACAGCCTCCGAGCAGCCTGTTCACCACGGAAGCCGTGCAGTGGCAGGCACTCGAAGCCCAAGAACAGGCGCTGAAGAAAAAAGCCGAAGATTTCGTCAAACGCTCAAAACCCCTACGCCACCTGCTCTGGAACCCCGAGACCTTTGCGCCAAAACCGCAACAACGACTGGTACGCACTAACTTTCCGTTGCGAGAAATCAGCGTGCCCACCGAGCGCACGCGCCTGCGTCACTTGAGCCTCACCGACGTACTCAACCACCTCAACCAAAGCACCCGCGACCTGCTCAAGGACGACCTGAACAAAGCACTGGCCCAAGCCAAAGATCCCACCGTCAGAGTGACTGCGGGCAATACCAGTGCCGACCCGGATCTGTTCACCTCCTGGCTGAGAATGAACGACGCTCGGCCCGTTGAAATCCAGGCCGGCTGGTTCGACCGCAACGGCTTCTTCCAGCCCGAAACGTTCAAGCGCTACATCAAAACCGAAAAAATCTACATCGAGAACCTGCGCGACGACGCCACCTTCGATGCCTGGGGCAAAGACCTTGAACAGATCCTGTTCAAAAAAAGCATCCTCGGCCCATTGCGCTTATTCGATAACAGCCCGCAGGCGCGCTTGATCCGCTGCTTGACCCCGGCCCAGAGCAACGTGCAACTCGCCACTCAAACACTAGACCCCAGCGTCAGCCTGAAAAAAGGCCTGGGCGCGTCGGCCAACGTGACGCTGGACGTCAATCGGGCGCAGGGCGAAGTTGATGTGGCCTCGTTTGAGCTGCCAGGGAGGGCCGAGGCGACACCGAAAACGCTGAGCTACAAAAACGAAAACGACGACCAAGGCCAGAAAGTCGCAGACGGTATCGTCACGTTCGGAAAGTTTTGCCTGACCGGCAGCATCAAGGCCTGGGGCTTCGCCGGCGCCTCGATGATGCTCAGCGCCAACCTGCGCGTGGGGCCGAACAAACAGGAAAACGACGACCTGGGCCTCGACACCGGCCGCGACGCGGAGCGCCGCCTCAGCCGAGCGGAGACCGGCCTGAGACCCCACATCCGCCACGACGACCTCCTCGGCGGACAGTTCAACCTGTTCGCTGGCGTACAAGGTGGGGTCAAAATCAATGGCTCACTGCTCTGAACTCCGCCCGACGACCTGCTGACCCTGCGCCACCCGATCTTCAAGAAACACGTCGATAATGACGGTTGGCTGGAACTCGCCACCTTGGGCATCGACGCCTCCGCCGCATTGGGTGTCGGCACCAAGGCCGGGCTTAACCTGTCCCTGCAAAACGGCTACGTGATCCTGCGCATGAACGCCGCCATCATTGCCGGCCCCGGCGTGCAAGGCGCCTTCAACTTCGTCGTGGGCTACAAGGCCATTATTCAGATCCTGGATATCTTCAATAAAGCCCTGGTTGAAAACAACTATAAGAAAATGGTCTGGGTACAACCGGAGGCCTTCGCGTACTTCAGCAAACTGCAACTGCTCAGTGCGGTCGGCGTGGACATGCAGTGGGCTTTTTTGAGGGGGTATAACGTTGTGAGTCGGATGTATGACGTGATAAAGGCTGGCGGGCGGGCGGGGCCGATGGCTCACGAGATTTTTGATAAACAAGACGATCAGGAATTGAGGCGGTGGTATTCAACCTTGACGCCAGAGGGGTTGGGGTCGCTGCTGGATACGCTACTTCAAAGGCCAAGGGCGTTTGAAGTAGAAGCGCAGGGCGATATGGGTGGCACAAGGACGGTGAGGTATACAGCGCAGCAATGCCATTTATTGCAGCAGCACGCGATCGAAATCATTTTAACTTCCATCCATGAGAATGCCACGGCAAGCGCATATAACACGATCGGCTATGAAAGCCTGGCCTCGGCGCAAGAGCGGTTTGGCAAAGCAGTGCTGCGTTTTTCATCCTTTAATAAACCGGATAATCCCAAGTTTATTTATTGTGAAAATGTATACCGGATGAGTAATTTCATGGCGGCAAATGCTGGTGAAAAAATAGAAGATAGAATCATGCAGGAACGTTATAGAAAAGCGAGACGTCGATTGGGCGAGGCGATGGACACTGCCTGTGATTTTGCATCACAGACAAAATTCTGGAACCCAGATGCAGGGACGGAGCTGGCACCATGGCCAAGATATTGATTGTTGCAGTGAAACTAACCGGCCTGCTGTTGCTGTTCAGTCATTGCGCCTGGGCTCAATTGACACCAGAGCAAGAAGAGGCACGCAGCCAAGGTCTATTTTTCTTAAATATGATCAAGAGTGCAAAGGCAAGCCCCTTCCTTGAAATATCAGCCGAGGCTGGGGACACGGATTCACAGTATTACTTGGCTGAAATTCTTAGGCGGAACCAAAAAGTTATAACGCCGAGAGCTCAGGAGCTGTACGAAGCCGCCGCCGAAAAAGGCGATATCTACTCAATGATGCGATTGTCCGATAAAGGTGATGACCTTTGCCACATCATGGAAAATTGTCCGCCTGATATAAAAACACCTCAAGAGTGGCTGGAAAGCGCTCGCTCACTGGCCAAAGAAAGAGCCGCTCAGGGGGATGGTGAGGCCATGCAGCAACTTTTCATGATAAGCGGTCATTTTGATTGGTTAGTCAAAGCAGCGGAGTCCGGCTTCCCTGATGCGCAGGAATGGCTCGGCTCTTTATATAAAGAAGGTGTTGGCACTTTTCTGATCCCCGGCAACCGGAAAAAGGAAATCGAGAAATGGTACCGGGCCTCGGCGGAAAGTGGCTATGCGCCGGGTATGAGTAGCTATGCCGATTTACTGCAAAAATTTGGAGATCTCAAAGGTGCTGGTTATTGGACAGAAAAAGCAGCCGAGGCCGGTCACTTTGGTTCTATGTCTAGTTACGCCGCGTGGACTGCTCATATGCCCGACGAAGTCGGCTACCCGCTTGATATGGTAAAAGCCTATGGTCTGACACTGCTCATGGCAGAAGCGGACCCCGGTAGAAGGCCGTCATCGCCCGGCTACGGAGGGCAAGTACTGCCAAGTGTCGCCGCCAAAATGACCCCCGAACAAATAGACGCCGGCAAAGCCTACGCCAAAGAGTGGGCGAAAACCCATCCGTCGCTGTCGAGATTCCCGCCTAGGTACGGATATTGATGCCGGCTGGACGCTCTCACGCCAATGCACGTAGGACCCATCCTCAAACTTCGCAAGACAACTCCCTACCTGTATCCCCCTCATTGAAACCATTCCTGTGTCGCCGCATCTTGCAGTTCTTCCGAACTTTTTTGTAGGCGACGCACTGCCATGTCAACGGCCAAACACCCTGTCCTCGATCAAACCGAATCCTTGCGTGCCGCCGCTGACCGACAGCAGTTAGGGTGCCTGGAAAGTACGTGGCTGGGCTGGAACGAGTTGCATCGTTTTGTTTGTTCTAAAGGGCATGTTTTTCTCAAGACCCCGAGACGGATGAGCCGAAGCCAGGAGAGTTGTCAGGCGTGTATTCAGGATCGCTTTACGGAGCGGGTCCGCGCCATTGCCCTGGAGGCCGGGGTGACGTGGCTGGATGAGCAGTGGCTGGGTGATGGCGTGCCCCATAACTTTCGTTGTTCGCAGGGGCACACGTGGCAACGTAAATCTTCGACCATGGGCTTACACCCTGATTGCAGCCTCTGCAAGCGAGACAAGGCCAGAAACCTCAAGGGGTTCTCCGACGGACTGACCCGTTTGCAGCAGATCGCTGCGCAGCACGGCGGGGTATGTTTGGCTGATGCTTACACCAGTACCCGTCAACGGTATGGTTTTCGCTGTGCCCAAGGGCACGTGTGGGAGTCCCTAGGTGTCAATATCATGGGCGGCGCGTGGTGTCATGAGTGCGCGATCCAGCCCAGGCTTATCCATGAAAAGGGGGTGGACGGACTGTCACGGTTGCGTGAAGTGGCAGAACGCCATGGCGGAGTCTGTCTTGACCAGAAGTACCTGGGCGTAAAGCATCATTATCGCTTTCGTTGCGATGCCGGGCATGAGTGGATGAGGTTGGGGGCGAGCGCCTTGCATGGCAGCTGGTGTGTGACATGCCACCTGAAGGCGAAGACACTCACCCTTGATGACGCGCATCGGGCAGCCGCGGCAAAAGGAGGAACATGCCTGTCCACTGAGTATGTAAATGCCCAAATAAAGCTTCAATGGCAATGCCAGAACGGACATCGCTGGCTTGCCCCGATGGGGACTATCAGACAGGGTGGTTGGTGCAAACGGTGTCCAAAGAGCAGGCTAAGCCTCGACGATGCCCATCAGGCCGCGCGAGCAAGAGGTGGGAAATGCCTGTCCACCAAATACGAGAACTGCCACACAAAAATGCACTGGTTGTGCGAACGAGGGCATGGCTGGCACACCAATCTGTCAATCATACGTAATGGCCATTGGTGTCCTGAGTGCGCTCATATGGCGAAGGTAACCACTCTGAAGACGATGAAGCGATACTTGTCGGCTAAGTAAAGGGCGTTGGCCATGTGTCAGACCGGCTTGGTCATCACACCCATGAACAGCTCTGACGCGAGAAAGCGCTGTAACCAGGCCTGTAGGCGAGGGTAGGGGCTTTGCCAGAACCAGTCGGGGTCGACGTAGCAGAACTGCCGCACGAAGGGCGCCAGGGCGATGTCGGCCAGGGTCACGTGCTCAGCGGCCAGGAAGGTCCGTTGTAGCAGGCGTTTTTCGAGCTTTTGCAAAAACAGTGCACCCAGGTCGCGGTAGTGTTCCTGCGAGTGTTCAGGATGGCGGACCGCGTATTTGTAGTGATCCAGATGGTGCTTGAAGACGTGATCGTTTTCTTCGATCAATGCCCCGATGTCGCTCTGGGCCTGCGGGTCATTTGCCAGCAGCCAGTCATCGGGGTCGTTGAGCGCCAGTGCCCAGCGCATGATGCCCAGACTCTCGTCGATCACGCGTCCTCCCTCACAGATCAGGACGGGCACAGTGCCTTTGGGTGAACAGGCAAGCATGTGCGGCGGCTTTTCTTTGAGGCTGACTTCGCGAATGTCCAGTGCGCAGCCCGCGTAAAACAACGCCATGCGCGCACGCATGGCGTAGGGGCAGCGCCGGAAAGAGTAAAGAATCGGCGTCGCGGTGTTCACTGCGCTCAGCAACGGGTCTCTTTACGCTTCGGCAGGCAGTTGGCCGCAGTCGGCGATCACGACTTTTTTGCTGGTTTTGCCTGATTGCGAGCCCAGTGCTTCAATGGCCCTCACAACGTCCATGCCTTCGATGACTTTACCGAATACCACGTGTTTGCCATCCAGCCAGCTGGTGACGATGGTGGTGATGAAGAACTGGCTGCCGTTGGTGTTCGGGCCTGCGTTGGCCATGGACAGGTCGCCTGGCTCGGTGTGCTTCAGGGTGAAGTTCTCGTCCTTGAACTTTTCGCCGTAGATCGACTTGCCGCCGGTGCCGTTGTGGTTAGTGAAGTCACCGCCTTGCAGCATGAAGTCTTTGATCACACGGTGGAACGAGGAGCCCTTGTAGTGCAGGCCGTCGCCTTTCTCTCCGGTGCACAGGGCACGGAAGTTCTCAGCGGTTTTCGGTGCCACGTCTTCGCGAAGTTCCATCACGATGCGACCCATTGGCTCGTCGTTGGCGGTGATGTCGAAAAATACTTTTGGATTGGACACGGGTAGTTACCTTCTCATTTGAGGTGGCGCAACGGGTCGCGCCGTGGGTGTGTAGGGTACAGAAATTCCGCTTGGCAGTTTTGTCTGACACAGAAAATGGGGGCTGCCTGTCGGTTTATCAATTGCTGACCTCAATCGTACTCAAACCATTGCCTTGGCGCCGCACCTGAATCTGCACGGGGATTCGCTCATGCATTTCCTGCACGTGGGAAATCACCCCAACCTTGCGCCCCTGGGCTTGCAAGCCGTCGAGGGCATCCATGGCCAGTTGTAGGGACTCCGGATCGAGGCTGCCGAAGCCCTCGTCGATGAACAGAGATTCGATTTTCAGCGTGCTCGATGCCATTGACGCCAGGCCCAGGGCCAGGGCCAACGACACGAGGAAGGTCTCTCCACCGGACAACGAATGTACCGAGCGCAGTTCATCGCCCATTTCGGTATCCATCACCAGCAAGCCCAACATGCTGCCGCCGCGCTTCAGGCGATAACGGCGCACCAGTTGCCGCAGCTGTGCGTTGGCATGGTGAACCAGCAGGTCAAGGTTGTAGGCCTGAGCGATCTTGCGGAACTTGTCGCCTTCGGCCGAACCGATCAGCGTGGCCAAGCGCGCCCAGCGTTGATACTGGGCATAGGCGTCGGCAATCTGTTGCGCCAACGCTTGATTGGCGTCTTGGCGGCGTTGATCGTCGGCTTGTTGGGCGCGCAGGTCGGCATTGAGGTGTTCGCTGGCGGCGCACAGCCCCTGCAGCTCGCTCAAGGCGCTGTCCAGTTGCTCGGCGTCAAGGTAGCCATTGGCTTGCGCTTGATGGCTGTGCAGACGCTGTTCGCGTTCGTGCAGCAGGACCTTGGCTTGCTCGATGGCTTTTTCACTGTGCTGCAGGCGTTGGCGCAGTTGGCTGACGTGTTCATCGTCGATGCTCAGTAACTGTTCGAGAGCACTGTCATCCAGCTCGCTATGGAGGCTGCGCCATTCTGCAATCCTGGCGCTCAGCTCGCTGCGCTCTTGCTCCAGGCTTTGCAGGCGTTCCTGCCTGGCTTTGAGTTCGGCGGCGAGTTCGATCAGTTGGCTGCGTACGTCCTGCAACGCTTGGCCTGCTGCGCTTTCGACGTGACGCGCCTGTTCGACGGCGTGTTCCAGTTGTTGCTGCCAACGTTCAGCGCTGCGCTGTTCACCGGCTTGGCCACCCAGCAGTTCAGCGAGCGTTTGCTGGCTGGTGTGCTGCTGCTGGGTGAGGGCGGCAAAACGTTGCTGCAGGTCTTCCAGGTGCTTGGCGCGGGCGTGTTGCTGGAACTGCTCATGCTCGATTTTTTGCTGACGTCCACTCTGCTCAAGCAGCTCATCGCGTTGCTGCTCCAACTGGTCCAGGCGCTGGGTCACTTGCTGATCGAGCTGCATGACCGTCGCTGCGGCTTCGTTGCGCAAGCCATTGAGGATGTCGGCGGGCAGCAGTGGGGTGAAAGCCGCCAGTTCTTCTTCCAGCCGCTCATGGTCGCTGGCCAGTTGGCGCCGCTGTTCGGCCACATGTTGAGTAGCGGTCTGGCTGGCTTCTGTGGCGCTTTGCAGTTGTTG
Organism: Pseudomonas sp. GG8; assembly: GCF_052976945.1. Classification (NCBI taxonomy): domain Bacteria; kingdom Pseudomonadati; phylum Pseudomonadota; class Gammaproteobacteria; order Pseudomonadales; family Pseudomonadaceae; genus Pseudomonas; species Pseudomonas sp. GG8. Next base: position 3,758,909 of record NZ_JBRIIP010000001.1, on the reverse strand, counting down.
CTGCAGGCGCCCGGCGTCTTGTTGCAGTTTGAGCAATGCGCTCTGGCGCTGTTCATCTTGGGTGATGTTTTGAGACAGCTGACTTAACTGCTGGCTCAGCCAGCCGTCGCGCTTGGCCGCGTCCTGCTCCAGGAGTCGGGTGCTGAGCGGATGAGCCTCGAGACTCGGGGTCAAGGCGCGTTGCTGTGTGGTCAGTTGTTCCTGTTGGTGCAGGAATTCTTTTTGCTGAGCGATCAACCCACTGACGCTGGTACGCAGGTCGATCAATTTTTCCTTCAGTGTGTCCACGGCTTTCAGGGCGTTGGCTTCTTCGCTTTCGTCATGCCGGGTCAGGCTTTGCAGCAGGGCTTCGGGCTGATGATACGGATGCTCGCGACTGCCACACACCGGGCACGGTTGATCGTCCTGCAATTGTTCGCGCAATTCTTCAACGCTGGCGCTGCGAGCCAGGCGCTGGCGCTCCAGCAGTTGCTGAGTGACTGCCAGGGTTTGCTCGGCGACCTCGAGTTCATCCTTGGCCTGAATCCCCTCGCGGTTGAGGTGCTCGCGCTGTTGCTGGGCATGCTGCTGTTTCCGTGCAAGCGCCAGCGAACGCGTGTCGAGTTCCTGCTGCTCGGTCCATAAACGCGCAAGGTCTTCGAAGGCCCGTTGCTGTTTGCGATTGTCTTGCAGCAGGCTGCCGAGGATCTGGATTTGCTCAGCGACGGCATGCGCTTCGGCACCGGCTTCGTGGTACAGCAGCTCCAGGGCGCTACGTTGCTCGGTGAGATGTTGGCTGACGCTGGCGGCACGCTGCTCAAGCTGCGGCAACTCGATTTGGCCCTGTTTCAAGCGGCTGCCGATCTGCATCACTTGCTTCAGGCGTTCGCGGTAGGCATTCCAGGCTTCGCTGAGCGGAGCCAATGCGCTGCTCTGCTCAAGCTGTCCGGCAATTCGCTGCAGGCGCTCGGCTACTTGGTGTTGCTGGTCGAGCAGGCCTTGCAGGGCGCTTTGTCCCTGAATGCACTGTTGCTCCGCCTGTTGTTTGAGTTCAGTGGTCTGGTTCAGTTCGTCGATCAAGCGCGCGACGGTGCTTTGGGTTTCGAAGGCTTGACGTAACAGCGGTGTGGCGTCGGTCTGCTGCTGCTGAGCGTTGAGCAACGCTGCGTGGGCATCGACCTGGGTTTTCTCAAGCTGTGTCTGCTGGGCTTGACGTTCGATCTGCAGCTGTCGATGTTGCTGAATCTGCGCCACCAGCGGGCTGAGCTGGGCATTCAGTTCGGCCTGGCGAGCGAACGGGTGACGTTGCGGCGCGAGGTGTTCCAGTTGGGCCAGCTTCAGACGTTCGGCGCTCTGGCCGTCCCACTGCAATTGGGCCTGTTGCAGTTGTTCGGCAGCGCTTTGCTGTTCGTCCTGCAACTGATGCAGGGCCTTGAGCCAGTGGTGCTGAAGCTCGAGTTGCTTGAGTTGCACTTGCTGAGTTTTCAGCTGTTGTTGGGCTTCGTTGAAACGCTGGTCGAGTTCGGCGCGGGCCTCTGGCGCTAGCGGTGTTACACCGGTGGCCAGTGCTTTCAGATCTTCATGGACCTTTTCCGCTTCCTTGCTCTTGCTGTAGGCGCGCCGGCCCAGTTGGCTGTAGATCGCAGTGTCAGTGAGCTTTTCCAGAAGCTCGCTGCGCTCTTTGTCATCGGCCTTGAGGAAGGCGCTGAACTCGCTTTGCGCCAGCATGACGGCGCGGGTGAACTGTTCGAAGTTCAGGCCCAGGCGCGCTTCGAGCATGGTTTTGTATTCGGTTTTGTTCTGGCTGCTCAACACCTGTTCGCTGTCCAGATCGGTCAGGGTCTGGCGGCTTGCCTGGAGTTTTTTGCTGGCGTTGTCCCGTGCGCGGTTGGTTTCCCAGCGGGCACGGTAACGACGGCTGTCGATGCCGACGAAATCCACTTCGGCGTAGCCGCTGCCAGTGCCGCGCCGCAGCAAGGTGCGCGGGTCGTTGGTGCTGATATCACCGTCGATTTCCGGCACTTTGGACTGACCGACATTGCTCAGCCGTGGGATGGCGCCAAATAACGCCAGGCACAGCGCGTCGAGCAGGGTGCTTTTGCCGGCCCCGGTCGGTCCAGTGATGGCGAACAAGCCAGCACTGGCCAATGGTTCAGCGGTGAAATCCAGCTCAAACGGACCCGCGAGGGAGGCAAGGTTTTTCAGGCGAATGGCGAGAATTTTCATGGCTGTTCGCTTTCCAGTTGTACGTCCTGCAAGAGCGTGGCGAAATCCTTGAGGGTTTGTTCGTCGACCTCGCTGCCGTAGCTGTCCTGCCAGGCGCGGCTGAACAGTTCCAGGGGGCTGAGTTGGTCAAGGTCGATCAGGCCGTTGCCGCTGTCATCGCCCTCGGCGCCGCCGTTGCCCGCATATTCGGTGGCGATGCGCACCAAACGCACGGCCTTGCCCTGCAGCACGGTTTCGATTTGCTGGCGAAGGTCCGGTTGCGGTTCGTCGAGGCGCACCCGAACCTCCAGCCAGGGTTGGCGTTCGATGTCAGCCAGCAGATCGATATTTGGCAAGGACGCCAGTTGCACCAATAACTCCGCCATAGGTGCAGGACCGACGCGTTGCAGATTGACTGCGCGAGGAATCAAGCAGGGTTCGACGCTGATCAACTGATCGCCGTCGCAATTGATTTCGAGAATCTGATGCTGATAGCCGATCTCCGAAAACGATAGCGGGATCGGCGAGCCGCTGTAGCGGATGCGATCTTCACCGTTAACCTTCTGCGGCTTGTGCAAGTGGCCAAGGGCAACGTAGGTGATGCTCGGACCGAACAGGCTGGCGGGCAGGGCCTCGGCGTTGCCGATGATCAGGCTGCGTTCAGAGTCTTCGGACACCGAGCCGCCGGCCATGTGCGCGTGGCTGATGGCGATCAATGCCTGTCCCGGCTGGCGCTTGAGGTTGGCGGCTTCGATCAGCAGTTCATGGACCCGACCAATACCACGCAAGTAGTCGTCGCCCAGGGTGGCGCCCGTGACTTCGGCGGGCCGAAGAAAGGGCAGCGCCAGGCACCAGGCGCCGATTTCGCCGCTGGCCTTGGGTAACGGCAGCAGCAGGCGCTCGGCATCCAGTTGTCCGTCATCGAGCCATAACACCCGTCCCAGGGCATGGGTGCGCAAACGGCGCATCAGTGGTGCGGGCAGTTCGATGCGCGAGCCGGAGTCGTGGTTGCCAGCGATCATCACAATGGTCAGCAGCGGCAGCTGTTCGTGAGCGTTGACGATGAAGTCGTACAGGCGCTCCTGGGCTTTGACTGGCGGGTTGACGGTGTCGAAAATGTCCCCCGCGATCAACAGTACGTCAGGCTGGCGGTCGACCAGGCGGCCCAGCAGCCAAGTCAGAAAGCAGGCGTGTTCGAAGTCTCGCTCCTGGCCATGCAGGTTCTGGCCAAGGTGCCAGTCGGAGGTGTGGAACAAACGCATGGGGAATCCTTGTACAGCCTGATAGGAGCGGACTTGTCCGCGAAGAGGCCGGGTCAGTCAATGAAGATCGAATAAAAACCGCAGATATTCAAAATTATTTCGGGTACAGCGGCGGCAGGCTGGTGTCGGTGGCCGGATTCTGAACCCGCTCACCTGCTGGCAATGTACGCACGGCGCGCCACAGTTCTTCACCTTGCCAGTACTGGCCTGCCTCGCTGTACAGCGCGCCGTTCAGGCCGTCGAGGGCGTCGGACAAGGGTACGAAACGTGCAGCCATGTCGGCCAGGGTTTCCGGTTGTTGGCGGGCCCAGGCATCCAGCGCCTGGCGGGTCGCCTGCGGATCGTTGGACAGACTGGCACGTTTGAGTTCATCAAGTACGGTGCGTGGGCTCGGACCCGCTTGCACAACCCGCGACACTGCCGGTTGCCAACGCGCGCGCCACCATAGGCCAAAGCCGAGCAGGGTAGTGCAGGCCAGAAGTAATGTACTCAGTTGCCATGGCCACAACGATTGCCCTGCGATGGTCATGCCGTTCGCATCGGTGCTCACCGGAGTGTTCAGAGACAGACTCGGGTTATTCACCACCTGAAGGGTGCGTGCGGGGAGACTGCTGTGTTCCAGATGATCGTCAAGGGTGTTCCACCAGACCACGTCCACTGCCGGTAAGTCGATTGCGCCTGTGCGTGTAGGCACCAGGGCTTCACGTTCTTCGCGGCTGCCGATCAGGCCCCGCTCGCTGGTCAGGTTGGCCAGTTGAGGTTGGTCGGGGTAGCGACGCAGGCCGCTGACGTCGGTGCTGGGCAGTGGCGTCAGTTGCGCGCTCGACAAGCCTTCGGCGCGGATCGTCAGGCTACGGGTCAGGGAGTCGCCGAGCAGGATGTGTTCCGGTTCCGGTTCCGGGTTCCAGGCTTCGCTCAGGCTCACGCTGCGTGCGGGCAACCATGGGGCGTCGGCAGGGTAGTCGGTGGGCTGGGGTTTTATCCACAGGGGGATTTCGGCGGAGCTGACGTGCACCTGCTTGCCTGGCTTCGGCCCCGTCGGGTTGACACCCTGAGCCTGTCCCTGATTCTGGGCTTGAGCGTCCTGCACCAACGTTGCACTGAAGACTTGCGCGGGAATCAGCAACTCACCGCTGTGCTGTGGATAAATCGCATAGCGTATCTCAATGACACCGTGGCGAATGCCATTGATCAGTTTTTCATAGGTGCGCGAATCACCGAGTTTTTCGATCCGTGCATCCGGGATCTGCAGAGGCGTCAGGTTGCTGTCATCGAACAGTGCGACCGAGTGATAGACGCGCAGGGTCAGCACGACCTGAGCTTGAACGTAGACGTTTTCCTGATCGAGGCTGGCGTCGATGAACACGGGCGCCAGCGTCTCTTGGTCCTGGGCTTCGCTTTGTACCACTTGCAATGTGATCGGCTGACTTTTCAGCTCGCCCAGTTGCAACGAGGGGATGACCACGGTGCCGTTCTGCTTCGGCAGCAGGGTAATGATCCAGCGGGTGGTGGCTTGAGCGCCGCCGTCCAGGGTGGTCAGGTGGTTGATCTGCCGCGTGCCGTGTACGTCGAAGTTAACCTCCAGCACGGTCAGATCGGGTTTGCCGAACAACGTGACGTCATTGGATTCCAGGGTCAGCTCTACGGTTTCGCCGGAGTTCAGGCGTGCGCGATCGACGCTGGCCACCAGCTCTGCAGCCTGAGCCGACAGCGTCATAAGACCTAGCATGAGGCTGATCAATAAAGTGTACGGGCGACTCATCGGGTTTGTTCCTGACGCTGTTGCTGTTCATACCAGAATTTACGTCGCAACAATTCGCCGGGATCGTCCGGGATCTGTCGCAACCATTGTTCCAGAGCTTGTCGTCGTTCTCCGTCGAGGGCGGTGTCGGCGGGTTTTATCGGTGGTCGGGTGGTGTTTTCATCGCCCAGTTGTGAGCCAGGTACGTCGTTGCCGCCAGCCGGGCTGTTCGGGTTGCTGGTGACGGTGTTGTTATTGGCGCTGCTGTCGTCGCCTGATGGGGGTAGCGGCTGATTTGGATTCTGCGGTGCTGTCGCCGCGCCAGCTTGTGGACTTTCGCCGATGTCGTCTTTTTTGCTGCCGTCCGGCTTGTTGGGGTTGGAGGCCTGTTGCTGCTTGTCCTGTTCCAGCAAACGCTCGACCAGCGCCTTGTTTTTCAAAGCCGGTTGCAAATCGGGCTGGCGTTCCAGGGCCTGTTCATAGGCATCCAGCGCGGCTTCCAGTTCGCCAGCCCTGGCCAGCGCATTGCCGCGATTATAGTGGTCGGCGGCGTTGTTGCCTTCAGCAAATCGCTGAGCGGCACTGGCGTAGTCGCCGGCCTGGTACAGCGCCAGACCTTGCCATTGGCTGTCCTTGAAGTGTTGTGCAGCTTCGGCAGGCCGACCTTGTTCGAGCAGGCGCTGGCCCTGCTGGTCGGGCCGCAACCACAGGTCGTTGAACTCGAAAGCATAGCTGGGCTGTGGAAGCATGAATAACAGCGGCAGGCACAACAACCAGCCTCGGCGCCCGGCGCAGGCCGCGAGCAATAATAGTGGCAGCAGCAGCCACGGACCCTGATCGTCCCAGCTGTCCAGATGCACGGTCTGGCCATCGCTGCGCAGGCTTTGCGGACTGTCGAACAGGCCCAGTCCTCGCAGGTCGGAGTCATCCAGGGAGGCCTGACGATAGCGCCCGTCGATCTGGTTGGCGAAGTCTTTCAGGCTTGGGCTGTCCAGGCGAGGCAGGAGGATCGCGCCTTGTGGGTCTCTGAGAAAGCCCCCTTTTTCCTGCATGACCGGCGCACCGTCGGCGGTGCCAACGCCGAGGATCAGCAGCGGGTTAGACTGTCGGCTCAAAGCCTCGCGGATGCCTTGGCGTTCCTGTTCGCCGAGTGACGAGCCGATCAACAGCAAGCGCCCTTGGCCCTGCGCACTTTGCTTAAGTAGGGCAAGTGCGTTGGTTACCGCCAGATCGGCGCGGTGGCCGGCTTCAGGCATGATAGAGGGCTTGAGCGCGTCGAGCAGGTTGCGACTGGTGGTCAGGTCGTCAGACAGCGGCACCAAGGTGTGAGCACTACCGGCATAGACGATGATCGCCGTTTGCGAATCGCTGCGGCTCTGCAACAGGTCGAGCAGTTTACGTCGCGCCTGCTCCAGGCGAGTCGGCGGAGTGTCGGTGGCGAGCATTTCCGGGGTCAACTCGAGCAACACGACCAACGGGTCGGCGGGCTTCTGGCTGGATTGCTCGACGTGCTGCCAACTCGGTCCGAGCAACGCCAGCACGGCGAGGGTCCAGGCCAGGCCCAGCGCAACCCACGGCAATTTGCTGTCTCGACCACTGCCGCCTCCGAGCAGTACCGCGTGGAAAGCCACAGGCAAGATCATCTGCCAGCGTCCTGCACGTTTTTGTCGGTGCCAGAGTTGCCACAGCAACCAGCCCAGCAGCGGTAGTAGCAGCAACCACCAAGGCCTGAGCCAGTGCGGCCAGAATGTGATCATCGACGCCTCCGCAAACGCTTGAGTCGCTGACGCCATTGCTCATTCGACGGCAGAAAAACTTTCTGCTTGAAGAAGCGTTGCAGCAGGTTGTTCGGAAAGCGTTCGCGGATAACCAACAGCATACTCAATAGCAGCGCGCCGGCCAGCGGCCAGTGATACAACGCCTGGGTCGAGCGTGCTTGGGTAGGCTGTTGGGCGACCGGCTCCAGGGTATCGAGTGTTTGTCTGATTTTTTGCAATTGTTGGCCGTCGCGGGCACGAAAATATGTGCCCCCGGTGATGTCGGCAATGTGTTTAAGGGTGGGCTCGTCCAGGTCCAGGCTCGGGTTCAATCCCGGCATGCCTAGCGTTGCGCCTTGTTCCGGGTCGGCACCGATGCCAATCGGGTAGATTTTGACCCCTTCATTGGCGGCCAGGCGCGCGGCGGTCAGCGGATCGATTTCGCCGCCGTTGTTGGCGCCGTCAGTGACCAGCACCAACACCCGGCTTTGTGCCGGGCGCAGACGCAGACGCTTGAGACCCAGGCCGATGGCGTCGCCGATGGCTGTGTTTTTTCCGGCGATGCCAATCCGTGCTTCATCCAGCCAGATACGCACGGTGTGTCGGTCGAAGGTCAGAGGTGACTGAAGATAGGCCTTGCTGCCAAACAGGATCAGGCCAACACGATCACCTTCACGACTTTCGAGAAAGTCTCCCAGCAAATTTTTGACCAGGGTCAAGCGGCTGACCTCATCGCCGTTCCAGTGCATGTCGGGGTAGTCCATGGAACCGGAGACATCAACGGCCACTAACAAGTCGCGGCCACTGGCAGCAATTGGCAGCGGCTCACCCAGCCACTCTGGACGGGCAGCGGCCATCAGCAATAACAGCCATAGCAGAATGAGTGGTGCCTGTTGCCGCCACCCAGGCAAACTGGTCCGTGCCCGACGTCCGGCCAGACCTTCCAGCTCGCTGAGAAAACTGACCTCGAGTGCTGCTTCACCGCTGTCTGCCACAGGCAACAGTATCCTCATCAGCCAGGGCAGAGGCAGCAGGGCGAAGACCCACGGCCAGGCGAACTCAAACATGTTTGCGAATCCAGGTGTCGACCGCCTGATTCAGGCCGGTGATAGCTTTGTCATCGAGTTTGCACTCCGGTTTGTACGCGCCTTCGACCAGCACCATCCAGCGGGTCAGGCCCGCAGCGGGACACCGGTTGTCGAGAAAGGCCAGCCACTTGCGGCCGTTCAAGGTGTGACTTTGGCTGTAGGGATAGTGGTTGCGGCACAGGCGCTTGAGCAACGCGTTGATTTGCTGCAGCCAGGCGCCAGCAGGTGCTCCGTCGTAAGGCTTGGGCAGTCCGGCGAGTTCTTCCAGGGCCGCGACCCTCAACGGATCCAGGGGTTGCTCGGCACGGCTGACCGGGCGCTTGCCGGGCCAGTAACGACGCAAACGCCACAGCCACCACGCCGCCACTGGAAGTAAGAACAAAAGCAGCCACCAGCCCGGCGCCGGTGGCCAGAGGCTGACCGCCGCGGGAGGGATCAGCGGTTGCAATTGCTCCAGGTTATTCATGGTTGTTTACCGGGACGCTGGGGATTCAGGTATTCGCGCAGCTGCTCGACCATTTCGCTCTGTGTGCTCAGTGGCATCAATGGCACACGCAGTTTTTGCGCGAGTAATTCCCAGTGTGCAACGCGGGCTTCGCCTTGAGCACGATAGGCCTGGCGCAAGTCTGGTTTGAGGGTGTCGAGTTCCAACTGCGCGCCGCGTTCGGAGAAGCGTAACAGGCCGGCTGCCGGCAAAGCGTGATCCAGTGGGTCGGACAGCGGCAACAGCAGCAGATCGCAATGCCTGGACAGCAGACTCAGTTGCTGCTCGGCCGCATCGGACAGCGCCCGCTCATCGCAGATCACGATCACCAGGCTGCCGGGGCGCAGCACTTCACGGGCGCGGCGCAGGGCGGTGCCAAAAGCGTCACGGTCGGCGGGAATTTCGGTGTGCAGTGATTGATTGACCCGCACCAGCCGGTTGAGCAACTGCAACAGGCTCTGCTTGCTGCGCCGGGGTTTGATCTCATAGTGCTCGTTGTCGCCGAACACCAGACCGCCGACCCGGTCGTTATGGCTCAGGGCGGCCCAGCCGATGAGTGCCGCAGCCTGAGCGGCGAGGACCGATTTGAACATCAGGCCCGACCCGAAAAACAGCCGACGGCTTTGTTCCACCAGAATGAAGATGGGACGTTCGCGCTCTTCATGGAACAGCTTGGTGTGCGGCTCCTGGGTGCGGGCGGTGACACGCCAGTCGATGGTGCGCACGTCGTCGCCAGCCTGGTAAACCCGCACCTGATCGAAGTCCACGCCACGCCCGCGCAGCTTCGAGTGGTGCAGGCCGATCAACGGGCTGCGCTGGCTCGGGGTGGAAAACAACTGCACTTCGCGCACGCGATGGCGCATCTCGATCAGCTCAGCGAGGCTGACGCGAATTCCCGGTTCGGCAATCGGTTGGGGTTGCATGGGGTCAGGCGACAGCCACGACGTCGAGGATGCGCTGGATCACGCGGTCCTGATCGATACCGGCGGCTTCCGCTTCGAACGACAGAATAATACGGTGGCGCAACACGTCGAACAGCACCGCCTGAATATCTTCGGGGCTGACGAAATCCCGGCCAGCCAGCCAGGCATGAGCCCGTGCGCAGCGGTCCAGGGCAATCGAGCCACGCGGGCTGGCGCCGTAAGCAATCCAGTCGGCCATTTCCGGGTCGAACTTGGCGGGTGTGCGCGTGGCCATCACCAGCTGTACCAGGTATTCCTCCACCGCATCGGCCATATACAGCCCGAGGATTTCCTTGCGTGCAGCGAAAATCGCCTGCTGGCTGACCCGGCGTTCTGGCTTGGTTTCACCATTAAGTGCTTCGCCGCGAGCTTGCTGAAGGATCTTGCGTTCGACTGCCGCGTCCGGGAAGCCGATTTTGACGTGCATCAGGAAGCGGTCGAGCTGGGCCTCGGGCAGCGGATAGGTGCCCTCCTGCTCGATGGGGTTCTGCGTCGCCATCACCAGAAATAGCGGCGACAGTTCATAGGTGCTGCGCCCGACACTGACCTGACGTTCGGCCATGGCCTCCAGCAAGGCTGACTGAACCTTGGCCGGGGCCCGGTTGATTTCGTCGGCGAGCACCAGATTGTGGAAGATCGGCCCCTGTTGGAAGACGAAGCTGCCCGTTTCCGGACGATAGATCTCGGTGCCGGTGATGTCGGCAGGCAGCAAGTCAGGGGTGAATTGAATGCGGTGGAATTGTGCTTCGACGCCTTCGGCCAGTTCCTTGATCGCTTTGGTCTTGGCCAGACCCGGTGCGCCCTCGACCAGCATGTGGCCGTCAGCGAGCAGGGCAATCAACAGCCGCTCGATCAGTTTTTCCTGGCCGAGAATCTGCGTTGAGAGAAAGGTTCGCAGCGCAATCAGCGCTTCACGATGTTCCATCGTTGACTGTTCCTGGCAGGGTGACCGACAGCGTCAAACGACGCTGAGGTTGGGGGTGTTACTTTAATCCATCCGGGGCTGTGCCGACTAACGGCTATGGGCTTTTTTCCGGGATTGTCGGATTTAACCTGCGTAAATATCGGAATTGTCTGACGTGTCGTGTTTAAGCTGTGTAGGAGATTGCTGCTGGATAAATCTCCATCACGGCCTTCCGCAGTACTTACACCCGATAAAATGCCGTCGCATTGTCCCACAGCGCCAGCCGTGCGCCTTGTTCGCCCACTGCATCGATCAGCAGTTCGATATCGCTCGCTGCAAACGGCCGTGGCGCACGAGTGGAGGGCAGGTCGGTGCCGAACATCAGGGCGTGGGGGTTGGCGGCGAAAATGTCTTTTAGTGTCGAGGCTGCCGGGAAGTCCACCCGACCAAAACCGCAGGCCTTGATACGTACGCCTTTTTCGGCCAGACGCAGGACGCTGGGCAGACCCTCTTTGCTCAAACCCAGATGATCAATGCTGATCGCCGGCAATTGCAGCAGGCGTTGTTCAATCTCGGGCAACTCACGGGAGTCGATGTACAGCTCAGAGTGCCATCCCACTTGCTCGTGCACGCGATGGGCCAGCGCTTCAAGCTGGTCCAGTTGCTCCGAACCGCCACGCTTGAGGTTAAAGCGCAGTGCGCGCACCCCAAAGCCATTCAGGGTTTGCAGTTCGGCGTTAGTCACGCGGCCTGGCAATTGGGTCACGCCGACGAAGCCTGACCCTAGTCGATGCAGGGCGTCGAGCAGATAACCTTGATCGAAGCCCTGGAAAGAACCGGACACCACCGCACCGCCGGTGACGCCCAGTGGCCGGGTTTGGGCCAGGTAATCCTCGACGGTAAAAGGTTCGGGCAGATAACCGTTGTTGGGCACCAGGGGAAAGCGCGAATCGATGATGTGGCAGTGGGCATCGAAAATCGATGGGGTCATGACTGTTCCCGTCTTAGTGTCGGTTGACGATCAAGCGATGGGGTTCAGGCAATTTCGCTGACGTAGGTACCGATGTCTTCCAGAATGATCTGCAAGGTTTCCTGGACATCACGCAACTCGTCCGCCGGTGTTGTGTGACGAATTTCATAGGTGACATGACCCTCGAGCTGCTCAGCGTCGGCGGGGTCGATTTCAACCAGCAGGCGTTCGGCGCTGAAGGTGACTTTCAAGTTTTCCAGGGTCAGTGTCTTGTCGTCACCGACTGTGATCTCCACCTGATTCTCGTCAGGGAAGCGGGTCAGCGAGAACAGATCGCCTGTTTCCCCGTGGCAGCAGAACAAGGCCATATCGTCGTATTCGTCATCGCAAGGGTTGACGATGAGGGCGGTCGCGTTGATTTGCATGATGGTTTCCTGATCTATCGAGGCAGACAAAATTTGATTTTGCCAGTCTCGGCGATTGTTTGTCGGTTAATTACACGCTATGTCCCAGTGGCCTGCTAGGTTTTTATTGGGCGGGGCAGGGGCTATAATGCGGGCCATTACACCTTCGTAATGCTTAAGAATGTTTACTCGATATGACCCTGATTGTTAGAGACAGCAATGGTACCCAACTGGCCGACGGCGACTCAGTGACGCTGATCAAGGACCTTAAAGTCAAAGGCACTTCGGTCACGCTCAAGCGTGGCACCATGGTCAAGGGCATTCGCCTGACCGATAACGAAGATGAAGTTGAATGCAAGGTCGAGAAAGTCAAAGGCTTGGTATTGCGTACCGAGTTCTTGAAAAAAGCCTGATCCCTGATCATCGGCTGCTTGTCCAGGGGTGCGCAATCGCACCCCGTGACGTTTTATCCACAATCCCCCGCTTTATCCGGCTGGCTGTGATCCTCTTCTCAGTCTCGGCAATGCCTTCCCTTGATCATTCAAGAACACCTGATTCGGTGTCGACCTCTATTTAGAGGGGATTTCGCGCGCCTGTTACGTGCCGATGACCGAATATGTCGCAGCACCGCAAGCAGGGTCGGGCCCGCTATCGTTAAGCTTCGCAGCAGGATGGACACCTCTAAAGACACAGCCCGCCCGGGCAGTCGTTTTTGTAGATGCCCATTTTCTTCACCGAGTTCACTCTCGGGAAAATGAATGTGACTACCCGATCGTGACGAGCGTTTGTTCTTTAGCTTCATTACCCTGTCATGCTGTGCTGCGTTTGTTTGAAACTCAGCACGCGTGATGGCGATTCCCTGAACGGGATGCGACGCTTCTATCAATAAAAAGCCCAAGCGGAGTACCACAGATGGCGTTCTTCACCGCAGCCAGCAAGTCCGACTTCCAGCATCAACTGCAAGCGGCACTGGCGCAGCACATCAGTGAACAGGCACTGCCACAAGTGGCGCTGTTCGCTGAGCAATTCTTCGGCATTATTTCCCTTGATGAACTGACCCAGCGCCGGCTATCCGACCTGGCCGGTTGCACCTTGTCTGCCTGGCGACTGCTTGAACGTTTCGAACATATTCATCCGCAAGTGCGGGTCTACAACCCTGATTACGAGCGCCATGGCTGGCAGTCGACCCACACCGCGGTCGAGGTTCTGCATCACGATCTACCGTTTTTGGTGGACTCGGTCCGTACCGAGCTGAACCGTCGCGGTTACAGCATTCACACCCTGCAAACCACCGTGCTGAGCGTGCGTCGCGGCAGCAAGGGCGAATTGCTGGAGTTGTTGCCCAAGGGTTCTCACGGCGAGGACATCCTGGAAGAGTCTCTGATGTACCTGGAGATTGATCGCTGCGCCAATGTTGCCGAAATGAATGTGCTGGTTCGTGAACTCGAGCAAGTGCTGGATGAAGTACGGATCGCGGTCGCTGACTTCGAACCGATGAAGGTCAAGATCAACGAGCTGCTGGCCGGTATCGACACCCTTGAGTTTGCCGTTGAAGAAGGCGAGAAGTCCGAGGTCAAGGTCTTCCTGCAATGGCTGGTGGACAACCACTTCACCTTCCTTGGCTACGAAGAGTTCGAAGTCCGTAATGACAATGGCGGCGGCTATCTCGTGTATGACGAGTCGTCCTTCCTCGGTCTGACCAAGCTGCTGCGCGCAGGGCTGACCAAAGAAGACCTGCACATCGAAGACTACGCAGTGAATTATCTGCAAGAGCCGATGTTGCTGTCGTTCGCCAAGGCCGCACACCCAAGCCGGGTGCATCGCCCGGCGTACCCGGATTACGTGTCGATCCGCAAGATCGATGCTACCGGCAAAGTGATCAAGGAATGCCGCTTCATGGGCCTGTACACCTCATCGGTGTACGGCGAGAGCGTGCGTCAGATCCCTTACATTCGCCGCAAGGTTGCCGAAGTCGAGCGTCGCTCCGGTTTCGATGCCAAGGCGCATCTGGGCAAGGAATTGGCGCAGGTGGTGGAAGTGCTGCCGCGTGATGATCTGTTCCAGACCCCGGTGGACGAGTTGTTCAGCACCGTGATGTCCATCGTCCAGATCCAGGAGCGCAACAAGATTCGCGTGTTCCTGCGCAAGGACCCGTATGGCCGGTTCTGCTACTGCCTGGCCTATGTGCCGCGCGACGTTTATTCCACCGAAGTCCGGCAGAAAATCCAGCAAGTACTGATGGATCGCTTGAAGGCCAGCGATTGCGAATTCTGGACCTTCTTCTCCGAGTCAGTATTGGCGCGCGTGCAGTTGATCCTGCGAGTGGACCCGAAAAGCCGTCTCGACATCGACGCACAGCAGCTGGAAAACGAAGTGGTACAGGCTTGCCGGTCTTGGCAGGACGATTACTCCAGCCTCGTTATCGAAAGCTTCGGCGAAGCCCACGGCACCAATGTGCTGTCCGACTACCCTAAAGGTTTTCCGGCCGGTTACCGTGAGCGCTTTGCTGCGCATTCGGCCGTGGTCGACATGCAGCATTTGCTCAGCCTGACTGAAGCCAATCCGTTGGTGATGAGCTTCTACCAGCCGCTGGCGCAAGCCGGTAAGCAGCAACTGCATTGCAAGCTGTACCACGCCGATACCCCGCTGGCCTTGTCCGACGTCCTGCCGATTCTGGAGAACCTTGGCCTGCGCGTGCTGGGTGAGTTCCCTTATCGCCTGCTTCGAAAAAATGGCCGCGAGTTCTGGATTCACGACTTTGCCTTTACGGCGGGTGAAGGCCTGAACCTCGACATTCAGCAACTCAATGACACGCTGCAAGATGCGTTCGTACATATCGTGAGCGGCGATGCCGAAAATGATGCGTTCAACCGTCTGGTGTTGACGGCGGGTCTGCCGTGGCGCGATGTCGCGTTGCTGCGTGCTTATGCCCGTTACATGAAGCAGATTCGTCTGGGCTTTGATCTGGGTTATATCGCCAGCACCCTGAACAACCACACCGATATCGCTCGCGAGCTGACGCGGTTGTTCAAAACGCGCTTCTATCTGGCGCGAAAACTGACTTCCGACGACTTGGAAGACAAGCAGCAGCGCCTGGAACAAGCGATTCTGGCGGCACTGGACAACGTTCAGGTGCTCAACGAAGACCGCATCCTGCGTCGTTACCTGGACCTGATCAAAGCTACCTTACGGACCAACTTCTACCAACCGGACGCCAACGGTCAGAACAAAAGCTACTTCAGCTTCAAGTTCAACCCGCGCCTGATTCCCGAGCTGCCCAAGCCGGTGCCAAAATTCGAGATCTTCGTCTATTCGCCACGGGTCGAAGGTGTGCACCTGCGCTTCGGCAACGTCGCTCGTGGTGGCTTGCGCTGGTCGGACCGTGAGGAAGACTTCCGCACCGAAGTGTTGGGTCTGGTAAAAGCCCAGCAAGTGAAGAACTCGGTCATCGTGCCAGTGGGCGCCAAAGGTGGCTTCATTCCGCGTCGCCTGCCGTTGATTGGCGGCAGCCGTGACGAGACTCAGGCTGAAGCGATCACCTGCTACAAAATCTTCATTTCCGGTTTGCTGGACATCACCGACAACCTCAAGGACGGTGGCCTGGTGCCGCCGACCAATGTGGTACGGCATGACGAGGATGATCCGTACCTCGTCGTTGCAGCTGACAAAGGTACCGCAACGTTCTCTGATATCGCCAACGGGATTGCCATCGATTACGGCTTCTGGCTCGGCGATGCTTTCGCCTCGGGTGGTTCGGCCGGTTACGACCACAAAAAAATGGGCATCACCGCTAAAGGCGCGTGGGTCGGTGTGCAGCGTCACTTCCGTGAACGCGACATCAACGTCCAGCAAGACAGCATCAGTGTGATCGGTATCGGTGATATGGCCGGTGACGTGTTCGGCAACGGCTTGTTGATGTCCGACAAGCTGCTGCTGGTTGCTGCGTTCAACCACCTGCACATCTTCATCGATCCGAATCCTGAGCCGGCCAACAGTTTCATCGAGCGCCAGCGCTTGTTTGATCTGCCGCGTTCGGCCTGGAGCGACTACGACGCCAGCATCATGTCCGAAGGCGGCGGGATCTTCTCGCGCAGTGCGAAAAGCATCGCCATCAGCCCACAGATGAAAGAACGCTTCGACATCACGGCCGACAAGCTGACCCCGACCGAGTTGCTCAATGCGCTGCTCAAGGCGCCGGTGGATCTGCTGTGGAACGGAGGTATCGGTACGTACGTCAAATCCAGCGAAGAAAGCCACGCCGATGTCGGCGACAAGGCCAACGATGCGCTGCGTGTGAACGGCAATGAACTGCGCTGTAAAGTAGTGGGCGAGGGCGGCAACCTGGGCATGACCCAATTGGGTCGGGTCGAGTTCGGCCTCAATGGCGGCGGCTCCAATACCGACTTCATCGACAACGCCGGTGGTGTGGATTGCTCCGACCACGAAGTGAATATCAAGATTCTGCTCAACGAAGTCGTTCAGGCCGGTGACATGACTGAGAAGCAGCGAAACCTGCTGCTCGAAAGCATGACCGACGAAGTCGGCAGCCTGGTGCTGGGCAACAACTATAAGCAGACGCAGGCCTTGTCCCTGGCCGCGCGTCGCGCTTATGAGCGGATCGCTGAATACAAGCGTCTGATGAGCGATCTGGAAGCGCGTGGCAAGCTGGACCGTGCCATCGAGTTCCTTCCGACCGAAGAGCAGTTGGCCGAGCGGACTGGGGCGGGCCATGGCCTGACCCGTGCCGAACTGTCGGTGCTGATCTCTTATAGCAAAATCGACCTCAAGGAATCGCTGCTCGGGTCCCGCGTTCCAGATGACGATTATCTGGTGCGCGACATGGAGACGGCATTCCCGCCTTCGCTGGCCGCCAAGTTCTCCGAGGCCATGCGTCGTCACCGCCTCAAGCGCGAAATCGTCAGCACCCAGATCGCCAACGACCTGGTCAACCATATGGGCATCACCTTCGTTCAGCGGCTCAAAGAGTCCACTGGCATGAGTGCGGCCAATGTGGCGGGCGCTTACGTGATCGTGCGGGACATCTTCCACCTGCCGCACTGGTTCCGGCAGATCGAGGCCCTGGATTACAAGGTTCCGGCCGAAATCCAGTTAGCCCTGATGGACGAGCTGATGCGTCTGGGTCGTCGCGCCACGCGCTGGTTCCTGCGTAGCCGTCGCAACGAACTGGATGCTGGACGCGACGTCGCACACTTCGGTCCGCACATCGCGGCGTTGGGTCTCAAGCTTGACGAGCTGTTGGAAGGCCCGACCCGGGAAGTCTGGCAGGCTCGTTATCAAACGTATGTCGAAGCCGGCGTACCCGAGTTGCTGGCGCGCATGGTCGCAGGCACCAGCCACTTGTACACGCTGTTGCCAATCATCGAAGCGTCGGATGTCACCGGGCAGAACGCTGCCGATGTGGCCAAGGCTTACTTCGCCGTGGGCAGCGCGCTGGACGTGACTTGGTACTTGCAACAGATCAGCAACCTGCCGGTGGAAAACAACTGGCAGGCCCTGGCACGTGAAGCCTTCCGTGACGACATCGACTGGCAGCAACGGGCGATCACTGTGTCGGTCCTGCAGATGCCGGATGCTCCGGCGGATGTCGAAGCGCGCCTGACATTGTGGCTTGAACAGCACCTGCCAATGGTCGAGCGCTGGCGGGCAATGCTGGTTGAGCTGCGTGCGGCCAGCGGAACTGACTACGCGATGTATGCCGTCGCCAACCGTGAGTTGCTGGATTTGGCGATGAGTGGTCAGGCGGTTGTGGTTTGATGGTGTGAGTTGAAGCGGTAACAAAGGGCCCTGCATCGCGAGATGTGGGGCTTTTTTGTTTTCTGACTCTGACAGTATTGAAGGCAAAAAAAACCCCGTCACCAGGACGGGGTTTTTTCAACGCGGTGTTTCGTTACGCTTGAACGACCGGGATGTTGGCGTTCGCTGCAGCTTCACGGAACTCGGCGATCTGGTCGAAACTCAGGTAGCGGTAAACGTCCGCTGCCATGGTGTCGATTTCTTTCGCGTAGGCCATGTATTCCTCAACGGTCGGCAGGCGACCCAGGATCGATGCAACAGACGCCAACTCGGCCGAGGCCAGGTAAACGTTCGCGCCATCACCCAGACGGTTGGGGAAGTTACGGGTCGACGTGGACACCACGGTAGCGTTAGGTTCAACGCGTGCCTGGTTACCCATGCACAACGAGCAACCTGGCATTTCCATGCGTGCGCCAGCTTTGCCGTAGATGCCGTAGTAGCCTTCTTCGGTCAACTGGTGCGCGTCCATTTTGGTCGGAGGCGACAGCCACAGACGGGTTGGCAGCGAACCTTCAACTTTCTGCAGCAGTTTGCCTGCAGCGCGGAAGTGACCGATGTTGGTCATGCACGAACCGATGAATACTTCGTCGATCTTCTCGCCAGCAACGCTGGAAAGCAGACGGGCGTCGTCCGGGTCGTTTGGCGCGCAGAGCACAGGCTCTTTGATGTCAGCCAGGTCGATTTCGATGGTTTCGGCGTATTCGGCGTCAGCATCGGCAACCATCAGCTCAGGGTTGGCAACCCAGGCTTCCATCGCTTGAGCACGACGTTCCAGAGTACGAGCATCGCCGTAGCCTTCGCCGATCATCCAGCGCAGCAGGGTAATGTTGGACTTCAGGTACTCGGCGATCGACTCTTTCGACAGCTTGATGGTGCAACCGGCAGCGGAACGCTCGGCAGAGGCGTCGGACAGCTCGAAAGCCTGTTCGATGCTCAGGTTGTCGAGGCCTTCGATTTCCAGGATGCGACCGGAGAATGCGTTTTTCTTGCCTTTCTTCTCTACGGTCAGCAGGCCAGCCTGAATCGCGTAGTAAGGAATGGCGTGAACGAGGTCACGCAGGGTGACGCCAGGTTGCATTTTGCCTTTGAAGCGGACCAGGATCGATTCCGGCATGTCCAACGGCATAACGCCCGTGGCAGCAGCGAACGCGACCAGACCGGAACCGGCCGGGAAAGAAATCCCCATTGGGAAACGGGTGTGCGAGTCACCACCGGTACCGACGGTGTCCGGCAGCAGCATACGGTTCAGCCAGCTGTGGATGATGCCATCGCCCGGACGCAGGGAAACACCGCCGCGGGTCATGATGAAGTCAGGCAGGGTGTGGTGAGTCTTGACGTCGATCGGCTTTGGATATGCCGCGGTGTGGCAGAAAGACTGCATGACCAGATCGGTAGAGAAACCCAGGCAAGCCAGGTCTTTCAATTCGTCGCGGGTCATCGGGCCAGTCGTGTCCTGGGAACCGACGGTGGTCATCTTCGGCTCGCAGTACGTGCCTGGACGAACGCCGGCGACGCCGCATGCCTTGCCGACCATTTTCTGCGCCAGGGTGAAACCCTTGGTGCTGGCAGCCGGTTGTTCAGGCAGCTTGAACAGGGTCGAAGGTGGCAGACCCAGTTCGGTACGGGCTTTTTCGGTCAGGCCACGGCCAATGATCAGTGGGATACGGCCGCCAGCACGAACTTCGTCGAGCAGTACCGGGGTCTTCATTTCGAAGGTGGCCAGGACTTCTTCGCTGTTGTGCTTGGTGACTTTACCGGCATGCGGGTAAAGGTCGATCACGTCGCCCATGTTCATCAGGGAAACGTCGAATTCGATCGGCAGAGCGCCGGCATCTTCCATGGTGTTGTAGAAGATTGGAGCGATCTTGTTACCGAAGCAGAAGCCGCCGGAGCGCTTGTTCGGTACGAAAGGAACGTCGTCGCCGAAGAACCACAGCACCGAGTTGGTGGCTGATTTACGCGAAGAACCGGTACCGACCACGTCACCGACGTAGGCGATAGGGAAACCTTGGCCGCGCATGGTTTCGATCTGCTTCATCGGGCCAGTCACGCCTTGTTCATCAGGCACGATGCCGTCACGGGCCATTTTCAACATGGCCAGGGCGTGCAGCGGGATGTCAGGACGGGACCAGGCATCAGGTGCAGGGGACAGGTCGTCGGTGTTGGTTTCGCCGGTGACCTTGAACACGCGTAGGCTGATTTTGTCGTCCAGAACAGGGCGCTTCTGGAACCACTCGCCGTCGGCCCAGGATTGCAGAACACCTTTAGCATGAACGTTGCCGTTCTTGGCTTTTTCAGCCACGTCGTGGAACGCGTCGAACATCAGCAGGGTGTGCTTGAGTTCTTTGGCAGCGACTGGCGCCAATTCAGCGTTGTCCAGCAGGTCAACCAGGGTGACGATGTTGTAGCCACCTTGCATGGTGCCCAACAGTTCAACAGCACGCTTTTTGTCGATCAGCGGAGAGGTGGCTTCACCTTTGGCCAGAGCGGACAGGAAGCCAGCTTTGACGTATGCAGCTTCGTCAACGCCTGGTGGAACGCGATTTGTAATCAGGTCGACAAGGAAAGCTTCTTCGCCAGCCGGGGGATTTTTCAGCAGCTCGATCAGGCCTGCGGTTTGTTCGGCGTTAAGCGGCTGGGGCACGATACCCTGGGCGGCACGCTCTTCGATGTGTTTACGGTAGGCTTCAAGCACAGTATTACCCTCATCAGTGGTCCCAAATGGGTGTCCGGGACGCTCATCCAGAAAATTATCCGCACCCATGCGCTTTTTAGGCTTTTTGAGCCATTTGGCCGGGGAGTCGGTAATTTCTTACAGAAGCTGTTTTCAAAGTTTTACGCCTGCAGGACGGCTGATGAGTGTCGACACAGAATTTTTCGAAGAGAAATACCTGCATCAACACCGGACTGCTGGGTTACTTGACTGTGCTCGTGACGCTTTGAAAACAGCTTCTAACGGACATTGGCGCCTTAAAAGGCTCGATGATTCTACGGCAAAAATCGGGTAAAGGTAAGTTAGACCCTGCATGTTCAGGGGTGACCCTCGTTAGACAAAGGGCTAACATGCGCGCTTGTTTTGCCTGTTGCCGTCCTCTCGACCATGTCCAATCAAACCATCAAGACTCCCTGCATCGGCCTCTGTTCTACTGTTTATGGGGATCTGGTGTGCCGTGGTTGCAAGCGATTCCACCACGAAGTAATCAACTGGAATGGTTACAACGAGGATGAAAAGCGTGCGGTCTGGCTGCGCCTGGAACAACTGCTCGTCCAGGTCATGACCGCCAAGCTTGAAGTGTTCGACGCTGCCAAGCTGCGTCAGCAGCTGGAAAAACGCAAAATCCGCTTTGTGCCACATCAGTCGGCCTATTGCTGGGCCTACCAACTGATTGCCCGCGGTGCGCGGGTTATCAGTCAGCTTGATGCGTATGGGGTGGTGCTGATGCCGGAGTTTCGTAGTTGGGCCCTGCCAGAACTGCGCGATGCGATTGATCGCGAGTTTTTTCTGCTGTCAGAAGCCCATTACGAACGGTACATCGCCCCGGGTTTTCTCAAGGATGCGTTTGGCGTCAGGTAAATCGCTTCAAGCCATTCGCGAAGGCGATGTAACGGGCACAAACGCTATCAGCCCTTGGCCGCCAGCTCTTCCAGATGAGCAATGATTTCTTCGGTTTTCAGCACTAACACATCGGTTTCCAGTGAATCGAGCACCACTTCGGCGGTGTTGCCGATCAGTGCGCCGGAAATACCCGTGCGCGCCACAGTGCCGATCACGGTGACGACCGCGTTGAGTTTGCGCGCGGTATAAGGGATCAGCACGTCGGCCGGGCCTTCGGCGATGTGCAGGTGGGCGTCATCGACATCGAACTCGGCCTGAAACGCCCGGCATTGATCCCGGTAGCGCGCTTCGATGCTTTCTTTGAGCTGAAACACCGGATCGGCGGCTGACAGCATGGGTGAAGGGTGCGCGGTGATGACATGCAATTGCGCCTTGGCCAGCGCGGCAATCTGGAAGCCGTGATCAACGATGTTGAAGTGCAGGGCACGGTGCTCACCGTCAGAATTACCGACATCAACCGCCGCCAGAACCACCCCGCCAGTCCACGGCGTCGAGGTTTTGACCATCAGCACCGGGCTTGGGCATAGCCGCAGCAATTTCCAGTCATCGGGAGTCAGCAACGCTTTTTTCAGCGGGTTATCGGGGAAGTGCTGCTTGATGACCAGGCCACACCCTTTTTCCAGCTGAGCATCAATGATGGTTTGATGCAGCGTCTCGTTCCACTCTTGCTCGGCGGTAACGCTGAAGCCTTCGCTGATCAACCCGGTCGTGAGAACGCTGAGCAGGGCCGAGTGATCATGTTTTTTGTCGCAGACCAGCAAATGCAGATGTGCGCCAGTCACCCCTGCGATCAGTTTGGCGCGTTTAAGGGCCAGGCTTTCGGCATGTTGAGGCTCGATTATCACGAGGATGCTGCGAACGGCTTGCATGAGTTGGATCTCCCTAGATGCGACTGACTATTTTCACGGCGGCTGTTTAGCTACAACTATAGTTGCAGTCCGCTGACTGGGTTGTTGATCCAGATCAGGTCAAATCTGCTGCAAGGCGCTGGTTCATTCGCTCTGCCCTCGTATAATGCTGCGTTTTGCCCACCCAGCCGTGCTGTGAGCCTATGCAACTGAACCCTGAAATCGACGCTTCACATCCTGTAACCAAGGTTTCGAGGGCGCCCGTGCTGCCTGAAATCCATGAGTTTCTAGGGTGCAGGACCCCCGCGGGCTGGATTGAGGCGGCGTTGGCCAATCAGGAAAAGATGCTCCTCGATCACAAGAACTGTGAATTCAAGGCCGCCAGCACTGCCATGAGCATGATCGCCAAATACGGTTCGTATCCTGACTTGGTCATGATGATGTCGCGCCTCGCCCGTGAGGAGTTGGTGCACCATGAACAGGTCTTGCGGCTGATGAAAAAGCGCAAAATCGAATGGCGCGCATTGTCAGCCAGTCGTTATGCCTCTGGGCTGAGAGCAGCGGTGCGGACCCATGAGCCCGTCAAACTGGTCGATACGCTGGTGGTGGGTGCGTTTATCGAAGCCCGAAGCTGTGAGCGTTTCGAAGCCCTGGTGCCGTATCTGGATGAAGAGCTGGGCCGCTTCTATGATGGGTTGCTGAAAAGTGAAGCCCGGCATTTCCAGGGTTACCTCAAGCTGGCCTATCAATACGGTGAAGCTGCTGACGTTGAGCGGACCGTCGAAAAAGTCAGGGTACTCGAAGCCAGCCTCATCGACAGTCCCGATGTCGAGTTCCGCTTTCACAGTGGTATTCCGAGCCCTCAGCCCCGAGATTAAAGCTCCTCAGCCTACAGTCGCACAACGTTCTGTGTGAATAGGCCCGCGGCGCGCTTTCGCGGCTTTTGACGGCCACGACTTTGCCGATGGATGCGCTGCGGGTGTCCAGGTCCATCTGTTGTTCGATAGGGTTATAAAAACGGCTGTTGTCCGTCCAACTAGCAAGCTTGCTAATTAATGCATTGACATTCGCTGCCTAGGCAGTAGTATTTCGCCAGCTCTCTGCCTAGGCAGCTTTTTGGTGGTTCGATGAAGCATTTCACGTCTGACAACTTCAACTCCGGTCTCATGGGTCTGTTGATCGGGCGCATGAACGCGCTCAAAGATCGCCTGCTGGACACGCATCTGGTGCCGTACGGTGTGACCGCATCGCAGTTTAAAGTGTTGGTTATCATTGCCCAGTTTTCTGCCGACACCCCGGCCGACCTGTGCCGTCACCTGTCCCTCGACAGTGGCTCAATGACTCGCATGCTGGACCGCCTTGAACAAAAAGAACTGATCACCCGCACCCGCTCGGACACTGATCGGCGCCAGGTACATCTGGCGTTGACCGAAGAGGGGAAAACGCTTTCGGACCGCCTTCCGCAGATCGGTGCCGAGGCCATGAACGACCTGTTGGGTGCGCTCGAACCGGCCGAATTGCAGAGCCTTGAGCAGATACTGACCAAGGTGCTGGTGGCGGCCGATGATCAGATCACTATTGCCCGTCTAGGCGTTAAAGCGACAGGTGGGAAATGAGTAACCTGACTCTGCGGACCTCAGTGAGTCTGGTGTTTCTCGCCATGAGCCTGGCCGGGTGCGCCAGTTACCGTGGTCTTGGCCCCGAAGGCACACGCCTGGATGCGAAAAACCTCCAGGCCGCGCAGGCGCTCGATGGCGTGACGTTGTCGCCCGCCGTCTGGCCGAAAAGCGATTGGTGGAAAAGCCTCGGTGACCCGCAACTCGATGGTCTGATCAGTGAAGCATTGCGCGACAGCCCAGACATGCAAGTTGCCAGTGCCCGGGCGCATCAGGCCAGCGCCGCGGCGTATGCCACCGACGCTGCACGGATGCCGACCGTTGATGCCGAGGGGGGTATCAGTCGTTCACGTCTGGCTCGCGATCAGAGCCCGACAGGCGAGGGTGGTACCTACTCTACCGTGCGTAATCTGGGTGTGAATTTCAATTACACCTTCGACCTGTGGGGCGGTCAACGCGCCACGTGGGAAGCTGCACTTGGCCAGGCACGTGCCGCCGAAGTCGATCAGCAAGCCGCGCAACTGACCCTCGCGGCCGACGTTGCCCGCGCCTACAGCGACCTTGGTCAGGCCCATGTGGTTCATGATCTGGCGGCTGACGACTTGAAACGCACCCAACAAATGCTTGAACTGGGTGACCGTCGTCTGAAGTCCGGGATCGACAGTCGCTATCAGTTCCAGCAGACCCAAAGTCTCGAAGCCAGTTCTGAAGAACAACTGATCAATGCCGCAAAACGTCTGCGTAGCGCGAAAATAGCCTTGGCGGTGTTGCTGGGCAAAGGGCCGGACCGGGGTGAAGAGATCGCCCGTCCTAAGGTTCTCCAGCCCAGTGCAGTTGCCTTGCCGTCGGCGCTGCCAGCTGAGCTGCTCGGGCGTCGTTCCGATCTGGTGGCCGCGCGTTGGCGGGTGGAAGCCGCGAGCAAAAGTATTGTCGCTGGCAAAACCCGCTTTTACCCAAACCTGAACCTGAGCGCTGCCGCAGGCACCGAGTCTTTGCTGGGTGACGCGCTGTTCGGTTCGGCCAGCCGCTTCTTCAATATCGCGCCTGCCGTGTCCTTGCCGTTGTTCGACGGCGGACGCCTGCGCGCCGATCTTGATGCTCGCGATGCCGATTACGACCTGGCCGTCGCGCAGTACAACAAAAGCCTGGTTCGGGCGTTGGGTGATGTCAGCGACACGCTCTCTCAACTGCGTGCCATCGGTGGTCAGATCGACGCCAAACAGCGCGCCACCGACATCGCTCAAGACTCCTACAACACGGTGGTCCAGCGATTTGGCTCGGGGATAGGCAACTACCTCGATGTGCTGAGCATTGAACAGCAATTGCTCCAGTCACAACGCCAACTGGCGGATCTCAACGCCGAACGAATCGATTTGTCGATCCAGTTGATGCAGGCACTGGGCGGAGGCTTTCAAGGCGAAAGCCAAGGCCTGAACACCCCATCAACCGCTTCGCTGACTGAATAACTCAAGGTAATCGTCATGGCTACTGCCGCTACCGAAAAGACGTCTGTACACGACCCAAAAGCTCAGAACGAAGTTCAGAACAAAGATCGGGATCAGAACCCGCGCAAGCGCAAGATCTGGCTGCTGGTGGTCCTGATGCTGGTGATCCTCGGCGGTCTCGGTATCTGGGGCTGGTATGAAATCTACGGGCGCTGGAACGAAAGCACTGATGACGCCTACGTAAACGGCAACGTGGTGGTCATTACCCCGCTGGTCACCGGGACGGTGGTGAGCATCGGCGCCGACGATGGCGATCTGGTTCGAGAGGGCCAGGTGCTTATCCAGTTCGACCCGAGCGATGCCGAAGTCAGCCTGCAAAGCGCCGAAGCCAATCTGGGCAAGACGGTGCGCCAGGTGCGCGGCCTTTACAGTAATGTCGACGGGATGAGGGCCCAGCTGGCCGCGCAACGGGCCGAGGTGCAGAAAGCCCAGGACAACTACAACCGCCGCAAGAATCTTGCCGCAGGCGGGGCGATCTCTCTGGAAGAGTTGTCCCATGCTCGCGACGACCTGACGACCGCGCAAAATGCGTTGAACAACGTCCAGCAGCAATTGGCTACCAGCTCCGCGCTGGTGGACGACACGGTGGTGTCCTCGCACCCGGATGTGAAAGCAGCTGCCGCGCAGTTGCGTCAGGCTTACTTGGGTAACGCCCGCAGCACCTTGATTGCCCCGGTCACCGGCTACGTAGCCAAGCGTACCGTGCAGTTGGGCCAGCGGGTTCAACCCGGCACCGCGTTGATGGCGGTGATTCCTCTGGATCAGCTGTGGATCGATGCCAACTTCAAAGAAACCCAGCTGGGCAAAATGCGCATCGGTCAGTCGGTGGACATTGAATCTGACCTGTACGGCAGTGATGTGAAGTTCAGCGGCACGGTTGACAGCCTGGGTGCCGGCACGGGTGGCGCGTTTGCCTTGCTGCCGGCGCAGAACGCCACCGGTAACTGGATCAAGATCGTGCAGCGCGTGCCGGTGCGGATTCACATCAACGCCGAGCAGTTGAAAGAGCATCCGTTGCGTATTGGCCTGTCGACCGTGGCCAACGTCAACCTGCACGATCAGAGCGGCCCGGTACTGGCACAGCAACCGCCGCAGAAGGCCTCGTTCAGTACCCATATCTACGAAGAACAACTGGCCGACGCCGACGCCCTGATCACGCGTTTGATCCACGATAACAGCGCCAACAACAGCAGAACGGTTCAGCGCTGATTCGCCAATCCGTCCGCTCCGGCCCTGTGGCTGGAGCAACGTTCAAGTGTTAAAGGATTCGCGATGAGCTCGACCGCCCCGGCCTCTTTTACGCCGCCCAGTTTGTTGATGTGCACCATCGGCCTGTCGCTGGCGACCTTTATGCAGGTGCTCGACACCACCATCGCCAACGTCGCTTTGCCGACCATCTCCGGTAATCTGGGGGTGAGTTCGGAGCAGGGCACGTGGGTCATCACCTCGTTTGCGGTCAGTAACGCGATTGCCTTGCCGCTGACCGGTTGGCTCAGCCGCCGGGTGGGCGAGGTAAAACTGTTTATCTGGGCCACCGTGCTATTCGTGATGGCGTCGTTTTTGTGCGGGATTTCCCAGTCGATGCCAGAGCTGGTGGGTTTTCGCGTGCTGCAAGGGGTGGTCGCCGGTCCGCTGTACCCCATGACCCAAACGCTGCTGATTGCGGTTTATCCCCCGGCAAAAAGGGGGATGGCGCTGGCATTGCTGGCGATGGTCACGGTGGTGGCGCCCATTGCCGGGCCGATCCTTGGTGGATGGATCACCGACAGCTACAGCTGGCCATGGATTTTCTTCATCAACATTCCAATCGGTCTGTTCGCTGCGTTCGTTGTGCGCACACAAATGCGTACGCGGCCGGTGGTTACCAGCCGACAACCCATGGATTACGTCGGCCTGTTGACGTTGATCGTGGGTGTAGGTGCGTTGCAAATCGTGCTCGACAAGGGCAATGATCTGGACTGGTTCGCGTCCAGCTTCATCGTGATAGGCACCGTCATTTCAGTGGTCTTCCTGGCAATATTCATCATTTGGGAAATGACCGACCGGCACCCCATCGTCAATTTGCGCCTGTTCGCCTTTCGCAACTTCCGCATCGGTACCATCACCCTGGTGGGGGGCTATGCCGGATTCTTCGGCATCAACCTGCTACTGCCGCAATGGCTGCAGACACAGATGGGCTATACCCCGACCTATGCCGGGCTGGCGGTGGCGCCCATTGGTATTCTGCCGGTGTTGATGTCGCCCTTTGTCGGAAAATACGCGCACAAATTCGACCTGCGACTGCTGGCCGGGCTGGCGTTTTTTGCGATAGGGCTGAGCTGCTTCATGCGCGCCGATTTCACCAGTCAGGTCGATTTTGAGCATATCGCGCTGGTGCAACTCTTCATGGGGGCTGGCGTGGCGTTGTTCTTCATGCCGACGTTGACCATCTTGCTGTCTGACTTGCCGCCTGACCAGATCGCCGATGGCTCGGGGCTGGCGACGTTTCTGCGGAACCTGGGAGGGAGTTTTGCCGCATCGCTCACCACCTGGATCTGGATTCGGCGGGCGAATCAGCACCATGCCTATTTGAGCGAAAACATCAGCACCTATGAGCCCGCGACCCGCGACGCGCTGAACAATCTGGGCGGGGCGGGCAGTCAGGCCTACGCGCAACTCGAGGGGATGCTCAACAGTCAGGCGTACATGATGTCGACCGTCGACTACTTCCACATGCTGGGCTGGGCTTTTATGGGCTTGATCGTACTGGTGTGGATGGCCAAGCCTCCGTTTACGGCGAAGGCGGGACCGCCGGCGGGGCATTGAGGGTCACCAGAAGCAGGTCTGTGGTTCTCCGAAAATTCATGGTGGCGGGCTGGCAACTACGCGTCCCGCCGCGATGGTGTCAGTGAGTCAGCGCCGGTACCGGCACAAAATCAAACGCCGCCAACTGAAACCCCTGTTCATCCACCTGCAACGCCCAGCCCTGACGATCCCAATCCCCCAGGACAATCCGCTTCGCCGCATCGTTGCCGATCAGCAGTTTATGGATCGCCGGACGATGGGTGTGACCGTGGATCAGCGTGCGCACACCGTATTGCGCCATGATCCGTGGGATTTCCTCGGGCGTAACGTCGACGATGTCGTTGGCTTTCATGCGGGTCTGTGCGCGACTTTCGCTGCGCAGTTTGCGCGCCAGTTTGTGCCGCGTGCCCAAGGGCAAATGACGCAAAACCCATAAGGTCAGCGGGTTGCGCAGGTAACGGCGCATGCGCATGTAGGCTTCGTCGCGGGTACACAGGCTGTCACCATGCATCAGCAGCACAGGCTCGCCATTGAGCTGGACCACGCTTGGGTCCTTCAACAAGGTGCAACCCGCCGCCTTGCAGAACGCCTTACCGATCATGAAATCGCGATTGCCGTGCATCAGGAACACCAGCGTGCCGCTGTCGCTCAGTGCGCGCAGGGCTTGGCAGATAGACAGTTGGAACGGCGACATGGCGTCATCGCCGATCCATGCCTCGAAAAAGTCCCCGAGGATGTACAGCGACTCGGCCGTGCGGGCCCGGCCGTCGAGTAATTCCAGAAACGCCCGGGTGATGTCCGGCCGCTGCTCTTCCAGGTGCAGATCAGAGATCAGCAATATCACTCAATGATCTCGGCTTTCACGATGATCACGTCTTCGGCGGGCACGTCCTGATGACCGGCTTTCATGGTGGTCGCCACGCCTTTGATCTTCTCGACCGTGTCCATACCCTCTACCACTTCACCAAAGACGGTGTAGCCCCAGCCTTGAACGGTCGGTGCAGTGTGGTCAAGGAAATCGTTGTCGCCCACGTTGATGAAGAACTGCGAGGACGCCGAATGCGGCTCCATGGTGCGGGCCATGGCCACGGTGCCTTTTCGGTTGGAAAGGCCGTTGTTGGCTTCGTTTTTGATCGTGGCGCGGGTTTTCTTTTGTGCCATGCCCGGCTCGAAACCGCCGCCCTGGATCATGAAATTGCTGATCACACGATGGAATATAGTGTTGTCGTAATGGCCTTCTTTAACGTACTGCACAAAGTTGGCTACGGTTTCCGGCGCTTTATCGGCGTTCAGTTGCAGGACGATGTCGCCGTGGTTCGTGCTCAGTTTGACTTTGGACATTTTAAAAATCACTCGTTTTGAATTCGTGGAAGGCGCGCGCGCTGGTCGCAACACCTTGACAGCTTCGGCTATGATAAGCGCTTTGATTTAGTCGGCCTACCCTGGCCGCGCACTTGTACGTTCAAGGATCCTATGAGCAAGCCCACTGACTCCACTGCGAATTCCAAGGCAGGTCCTGCTGTCCCGACCAATTTCCTGCGCGCAATCGTGCAGGCAGACCTGGACTCTGGCAAGCACACCCAGATCGTGACCCGTTTCCCGCCTGAGCCCAACGGTTACCTGCACATCGGCCACGCCAAGGCGATCTGCGTGAACTTCGGTCTGGCTCAGGAGTTCGGTGGCGTAACGCACCTGCGTTTCGATGACACCAACCCGGCCAAGGAAGACCAGGAATACATCGACGCCATCGAAAGCGATGTGAAGTGGCTGGGTTTCGAGTGGGCCGGCGAAGTGCGTTATGCCTCGCAATACTTCGATCAATTGCATGAGTGGGCCATCATACTGATCAAGGCTGGCAAGGCGTTCGTCTGCGACCTGAGCCCCGAGCAGTCCAAGGAATACCGCGGTAACTTGATCGAGCCTGGCAAGAACAGCCCGTTCCGTGAGCGTAGCGTCGAGGAAAACCTGGACCTGTTCGCCCGGATGAAGGCTGGCGAGTTCAAAGACGGTGAGCGTGTACTGCGGGCCAAGATCGACATGGCTTCGCCGAACATGAACCTGCGCGACCCGATCCTGTACCGCATTCGCCATGCGCATCACCATCAGACCGGCGATAAGTGGTGCATCTACCCGAACTATGACTTCACCCACGGTCAGTCGGACGCCATCGAAGGCATTACCCACTCGATCTGCACCCTTGAATTCGAAGGCCATCGCCCGCTGTACGACTGGTTCCTGGACAACCTTCCAGTGCCGAGCCATCCGCGTCAGTACGAGTTCTCGCGTCTCAACCTGAGCTACACCGTCACCAGCAAGCGCAAGCTCAAGCAACTGGTCGACGAGAAGCATGTGCATGGCTGGGATGACCCGCGCATGTCGACTTTGTCGGGGTTCCGTCGTCGCGGCTACACTGCGGGCTCGATCCGTAACTTCTGCGAGATGGTCGGCACCAACCGTTCCGATGGCGTTGTCGATTTCGCCATGCTCGAATTCAGCATCCGTGATGACCTCGACCACAGCGCACCACGTGCCATGTGCGTGCTGCGTCCGCTGAAAGTCGTGATCACCAACTACCCGGAAGGCCAGGTCGAGAAGCTCGAGTTGGCGCGTCACCCGAAAGAAGACATGGGTGTACGTGAACTGCCGTTTGCGCGCGAAATCTACATCGACCGTGATGACTTCATGGAAGAGCCGCCAAAAGGCTACAAGCGTCTCGAGCCCAACGGCGAAGTGCGCCTGCGTGGCAGTTACGTGATTCGCGCCGACGAAGCGATCAAGGACGCCGACGGCAACATCGTCGAACTGCGTTGCTCGTACGATCCGGAAACCCTGGGTAAAAACCCTGAAGGGCGCAAGGTCAAAGGCGTGGTGCATTGGGTGCCGGCAGCGGCAAGCCTCGAGTGCGAAGTACGTTTGTACGATCGTCTGTTCCGCTCGCCGAGCCCGGACAAAGCGGAAGACGGCGACAGCTTCCTGGACAACATCAACCCTGATTCCCTGCAAGTGCTCACGGGTTGCCGTGCTGAGCCGTCATTGGCGCAAGCGCAGCCGGAAGACCGTTTCCAGTTCGAGCGCGAAGGTTATTTCTGCGCGGACATCAAGGACTCGAAACCCGGTCAGCCAGTGTTTAACCGTACTGTGACGCTGCGTGACTCATGGGGTCAGAGCTAAGGAATCATCGTGCTCTCAATTTACAACACGCTCACCAAGAGCAAAGAAGTCTTCAAGCCTCTGGACGGCAACAAGGTGCGGATGTACGTGTGCGGCATGACCGTATATGACTTCTGCCACCTTGGGCACGGCCGCAGCATGGTTGCGTTCGATCTGGTCACTCGCTGGTTGCGCTTCAGCGGGTATGACTTGACCTATGTACGCAACATCACCGATATCGACGACAAGATCATCAATCGTGCGCGTGAAAACGGCGAGTCATTCGAGGCGCTCACCGCACGCATGATCGATGCGATGCACGAGGACGAGGCGCGGCTGAACATTCTGCCGCCGGACATGGAGCCGCGCGCGACCGATCATATCGCGGGCATGCACGCCATGATCCAGACCTTGATCGACAAAGGTTATGCGTACGCCCCGGGCAACGGCGACGTGTATTACCGCGTCGGCAAGTTTGTGGGTTACGGCAAGCTGTCGCGCAAGAAAATCGAAGACCTGCGCATCGGTGCGCGGATCGAAGTGGATGAGTCCAAGGATGATCCGCTGGACTTCGTGCTATGGAAGGGCGTCAAGCCGGGCGAGCCAAGCTGGGATTCGCCGTGGGGCGCTGGGCGTCCGGGCTGGCACATTGAATGTTCGGTGATGTCGACTTGCTGCCTGGGCGAGACCTTCGATATTCATGGCGGCGGCAACGATCTCGAGTTCCCGCACCATGAAAACGAAATCGCCCAGAGCGAGGCGGCCACGGGCAAGCCGTACGCCAACGCCTGGATGCACTGCGGCATGATCCGCATCAATGGCGAGAAGATGTCCAAGTCCTTGAACAACTTCTTCACCATTCGCGACGTGCTGGAGAAATACCAGCCGGAAGTGGTGCGCTATCTGTTGGTGTCCAGCCATTACCGCAGCTCGATCAACTACTCCGAAGACAGCCTGAAAGAGTCCAAGGGCGCGTTGGAACGTTTCTATCACGCCCTTAAAGGCTTGCCTGCCGTAGCGCCTGCCGGTGGCGAAGCGTTCGTCGAACGTTTCTCCGCGGCGATGAACGACGACTTTGGCACGCCGGAAGCCTGCGCGGTGCTGTTCGAGATGGTGCGCGAAATCAACCGTCTGCGTGACACCGATCTGGCGGCAGCTGCGGGCTTGGCGGCACGTCTGAAAGAATTGGCCAGTGTGTTGGGTGTTTTGCAGCTTGAGGCGGATGACTTTTTGCGTGCAGGAGCAGAGGGTCGGGTCGATGCGGTTGAAGTCGAAGCGCTGATCCAGGCCCGATTAAGCGCTCGTGCCAACAAGGACTGGGCCGAATCGGATCGCATTCGCGACCAACTCACCGCGATGGGGGTGGTGTTGGAAGACGGCAAGGGTGGAACGACCTGGCGTCTGGCGGACTGACTGTTGAACCATAAAAAACGGCACCCGAGGGTGCCGTTTTTTATGCCTGATCCCGCGCACTCAGACGTGCAGGGTTTCCGCGGCGTACAAGGTGTTTTCCAGTAGGCAGGCACGGGTCATCGGGCCAACGCCGCCCGGTACCGGGGTGATCCAGCCGGCGCGGGGCAGGGCGGTTTCATACACCACGTCACCGACCAGCTTGCCGTCTGCCTGACGATTGATGCCGACGTCGATCACGATCGCGCCTTCCTTGATCCACTCGCCTTTGACCAGGCCGGGCTTGCCGGCAGCGACAACCACGAGATCAGCACGGCCGATATGGCCTGGCAGGTCGCGGGTGAATCGGTGCGTGACAGTGACCGTACAGCCGGCCAGCAACAACTCCATCGCCATCGGACGTCCGACGATGTTACTGGCGCCAACGATGACGGCATCCATCCCGTAAAGATCGACACCGGTGCTTTCCAGCAAGGCCATGATGCCCTTGGGGGTGCAGGGGCGCAGCAGGGGGATGCGTTGCGCCAGCCGACCGACGTTATAAGGATGGAAGCCGTCCACGTCCTTGTCCGGGCGAATGCGCTCCAGCAATTTTGAGGCATCCAGATGCGCGGGCAGTGGCAGTTGCACCAGAATGCCGTCGATATTTGGATCGTCGTTGAGGCGATCGATCAGGTCGGTCAGCTCATCCTGCGAGGTGTCGGTAGGCAAGTCATAGGCTTTGGAATTGAAGCCGACTTCTTCACAGTCTTTACGCTTGTGCGAGACATAAACCTGGGACGCGGGGTCGTTGCCAACCAGAATCACCGCGAGGCCCGGTGTACGCAGGCCCTGTTCGCGACGCTCGGTGACACGTTTAGCGATCTGCTGGCGCAGGCCGGCTGCGATCGCTTTACCGTCGATTAGTTTTGCTGTCATGACGCGTGATTAACCATCGAAAGGGATTGAAAAAGAGCGCGCATTCTCGCATGCCATGGCGCGAGGGCAAAGGCGCTTGGTCTGTATATTCCTCTAACTCCTTTATCTAACTGAATTTTTTTCGAAAAAGAGTTGACGACCTCGGGGCTCGTCTATAAGATTCGTCGCACTTGTCGGGCACAGCCTAGCACTGGTTAAGAACGTCGGGCAGAGTTGTAGATTGGCTCAGCGTGACTGAAGCTCTTAATTTGTAATCGGTTAATGAATACAGATTAAATAAGCGCCCGTAGCTCAGTTGGATAGAGCATCCGCCTTCTAAGCGGATGGTCGCAGGTTCGAGTCCTGCCGGGTGCGCCATTTAGGCAACTTTGGCACAAGTAATGTTTCATCGGTCACACGCTATATGGTGGGCGTAGCTCAGTTGGTAGAGCACGGGATTGTGACTCCCGTTGTCGAGGGTTCGATCCCCTTCGTCCACCCCATATTCGAAAGGCGCCTGACTTAAAAATCCGGCGCCTTTGCTTTAAAGGCTTGAAGCGCGGACGTGGTGGAATTGGTAGACACACTGGATTTAGGTTCCAGCGCCGAAAGGTGTGAGAGTTCGAGTCTCTCCGTCCGCACCAAGATACAAGCTTTGTGAAATGCCCGCAGCATTCATAAAGCAACAGAAAGCCGCCTAGTGCGGCTTTTTTTTGTTTCGGAATATTGAAAGTTTCGCCCGGCGCGACCACTCGCTTCGCCTGTTTTCTCTGGCGTTCAGCGATTTTTGGTTGATGCAGAGAGCTGGCGACGCATCAGGGGTTCCTTATATAGGGTGTGCCAGACGCGTCGCTTGCTGCCTTGCGTCAATCGTTCGCAATGGGCGTCGTCGCCCCCCTGCCGGCTGCTTGATTTCATGCTGCTTACTTACCCTTTTCAGTGGGGTGACTTCTTGAGTTTGACCCACTAGAATGCATGCCCTTGATTCTGGGGTCGGAAACGGCCGGCTAACGTCTGTGCAACGAGGAATATCCATGCAAGTTTCTGTTGAAAATACTTCCGCTCTTGAGCGCCGCATGACCATTGGCGTGCCTGCCGAACGCATCGAGACTGAAGTCAACAAGCGTCTGCAGCAGACTGCCCGTAAAGCTAAGATCCCAGGCTTCCGTCCTGGCAAAGTGCCTATGAGCGTGATCCGTCAGCGTTATGAAGATGGCGCTCGTCAGGAAGCGCTGGGCGATCTGATTCAGGCAACGTTTTACGAAGCAGTGGTTGAGCAGAAGCTCAATCCAGCTGGCGCACCTTCTGTAGAGCCAAAAACCTTTGAAAAAGGTAAAGACCTGGAATACGTGGCTACTTTCGAAGTATTCCCGGAATTCACGGTTGCAGGCTTCGAGTCCATCGCTGTCGAGCGTCTGAGTGCAGACGTGGCTGACGCCGATCTGGACAAAATGCTGGAAATCCTGCGCAAGCAAAATGTTCGTTTCGAAGTCACTGAGCGTGCCGCTCAGAACGAAGATCAACTGAACATCGATTTCGTTGGCAAGGTTGATGGCGAAGTGTTTGCTGGTGGCTCTGCCAAAGGTACTCAGCTGGTTCTGGGTTCCGGTCGTATGATCCCTGGCTTCGAAGACGGTCTGGTTGGCGCTAAAGCCGGCGAAGAGCGTGTTCTGAACCTGACCTTCCCGGAAAACTACCAGAACCTGGAGCTGGCCAATAAGGCCGCCGAGTTCACCGTGACGGTCAACACTGTTTCCGAGCCTAAATTGCCTGAGCTGAACGAAGAGTTCTTCACTCAGTTCGGCATCAAGGAAACGGGTATCGACGGTTTCCGCACCGAAGTTCGCAAGAACATGGACCGTGAGCTGCGTCAGGCGATCAAGTCCAAGGTCAAGAATCAGGTGATGGACGGCTTGCTGGCCTCCAACCCGATCGAGGTGCCTAAAGCACTGCTCGAAAACGAAGTGAACCGTCTGCGCGTGCAGGCTGTTCAGCAGTTTGGCGGCAACATCAAGCCGGATCAACTGCCAGCCGAGCTGTTCGAAGAACAAGCCAAGCGCCGTGTAGAGCTGGGCCTGATCGTTGCTGAAGTGGTCAAGCAGTTCGACCTCAAGCCTGATGATGCCCGTGTTCGCGAGATGATCCAAGAGATGGCATCGGCTTACCAAGAGCCTGAGCAGGTCGTGTCCTGGTACTACAAGAACGACCAGCAACTGAACGAAGTGCGTTCGGTTGTGCTGGAAGAGCAAGTTGTGGATACTGTTTTGCAGAAAGCTAGCGTGACCGACAAATCGGTCTCTTACGAAGAAGCAGTCAAGCCGGTAGAAGCTCCACACGCCGACTGATTTTTTCTCTCGTTCGAAAACACCCATAAGCCAGCCTTCGCGCTGGCTTATGTGTATTCAAGAAATGACTATTTGGGAGTGAATGCGAGACATGTCCCGCAATTCTTATATTCAGCAGAACTCTGACATCCAGGCCGCTGGCGGCCTGGTCCCGATGGTTATCGAGCAGTCCGCCCGTGGCGAACGCGCCTATGACATCTACTCGCGCCTCCTCAAGGAGCGGGTGATCTTTCTGGTAGGTCCAGTAGAAGACTACATGGCCAACCTGATTGCGGCGCAGCTGTTGTTCCTTGAAGCCGAAAACCCGGACAAGGACATCCATCTCTACATCAACTCACCAGGCGGTTCGGTGACTGCGGGCATGTCGATCTACGACACCATGCAGTTCATCAAGCCAGACGTGTCGACCATTTGCATCGGTCAGGCCTGCAGCATGGGTGCTTTCCTGCTGGCTGGCGGCGCCGCTAAAAAGCGTTACTGCCTGCCAAACTCGCGAATGATGATTCACCAGCCACTGGGCGGCTTTCAGGGGCAGGCATCGGATATTGATATCCATGCCAAGGAAATCCTGTCCATTCGTGCTCGCTTGAATGAAATTCTCGCATACCACACCGGGCAAACGATTGAGACCATCGAGCAAGACACCAATCGGGATAACTTCATGGGCGCCGGGCGCGCTGCTGAATACGGTTTGATCGATCAGGTTCTTACTCAGCGTCAAATGGCTCGCTAAGCAGCTCAATCGTAGGTGGTTGGAACAACTGACCACCTGCGGACTTGAAAAAGCCCGCAATAGCCTTCATCTTGTGTTGCAAGCCTACCGGATTGGATCGATCGAATGACTGACACCCGCAACGGCGAGGACAACGGCAAATTGCTCTATTGCTCCTTCTGTGGCAAAAGCCAGCATGAAGTGCGCAAATTGATTGCCGGCCCCTCGGTTTTTATCTGCGACGAATGCGTCGACCTGTGCAACGACATCATCCGAGAGGAGGTGCAAGAAGCCCAGGCCGAAAGCAGCGCGCATAAATTACCATCGCCTAAAGAAATCAGCGGTATCCTTGATCAGTATGTGATTGGTCAAGAACGTGCAAAAAAGGTTCTGGCAGTAGCGGTGTACAACCACTACAAGCGTCTGAACCAGCGCGACAAGAAGAATGATGATGTTGAACTCGGTAAAAGCAACATCCTGCTGATTGGCCCAACCGGCTCCGGCAAGACGCTGCTCGCTGAAACATTGGCTCGTTTGCTCAATGTGCCGTTCACCATCGCGGACGCCACCACCCTGACCGAAGCTGGTTATGTGGGGGAGGACGTGGAAAACATCATTCAGAAACTGTTGCAGAAATGTGACTACGACGTAGAAAAAGCCCAGATGGGCATTGTCTACATCGATGAAATCGACAAGATTTCGCGCAAATCCGACAACCCTTCGATTACCCGCGATGTTTCCGGCGAGGGTGTGCAGCAAGCCTTGCTGAAGCTGATTGAAGGCACCGTGGCTTCCGTTCCTCCTCAAGGGGGTCGCAAGCATCCACAGCAGGAATTCCTGCAGGTGGACACGCGTAACATCCTGTTTATCTGCGGTGGCGCTTTCTCGGGCCTCGAAAAGGTTATTCAGAGCCGCTCCACTCGCGGCGGCATCGGCTTCAATGCCGAAGTACGCAGCAAGGACGAAGGCAAGAAGGTTGGCGAATCGCTGCGTGAGGTTGAGCCTGACGATCTGGTCAAGTTCGGTCTGATTCCAGAGTTTGTTGGCCGTCTACCTGTTCTGGCGACGTTGGACGAATTGGATGAGGCTGCTTTGATGCAGATTCTCACCGAGCCGAAAAACGCGCTGACCAAGCAGTATGCAAAACTGTTCGAAATGGAAGGTGTGGAACTCGAGTTCCGTGCTGATGCACTGAAATCGATCGCCAAACGCGCACTTGAGCGCAAAACAGGCGCTCGCGGTCTGCGTTCCATTCTCGAAGGTGTTCTGCTCGACACCATGTACGAGATCCCCTCGCAGTCCGAGGTGAGCAAGGTGGTGATCGATGAGAGCGTCATCGAGGGCACGTCCAAGCCGTTGTTGATTTACGAAAACAGCGAGCCGGTTGCCAAGGCTGCCCCAGACGCGTAAGTGAAGCTGCTGCGTTGACAGGTAATAAAGAAGGGGCCTTCGGGCCCCTTCTGCTTTTCCTGCGCCAGAGCTTGTTTTTTTAAGACGCTACCCCCATCTTGACCTCAAGCTAACTTCCATATGTTCCGGCCTTATGGCCGCCGTAGAGGCGAAATCATGAAGACAACCATAGAATTGCCTCTCCTGCCATTGCGCGATGTCGTGGTTTATCCGCACATGGTTATCCCGCTGTTTGTGGGGCGCGAGAAATCTATCGAAGCCCTCGAGGCCGCGATGTCTG
This sequence comes from Pseudomonas sp. GG8, assembly GCF_052976945.1. Lineage (NCBI taxonomy): Bacteria > Pseudomonadati > Pseudomonadota > Gammaproteobacteria > Pseudomonadales > Pseudomonadaceae > Pseudomonas > Pseudomonas sp. GG8. The sequence continues at coordinate 3,720,766 of NZ_JBRIIP010000001.1, read as the reverse complement.
GGGATAAGCAGATTCTGTTGCTCGCGCAAAGAAACCCTGCAGACGACGATCCAGGTGAAGAGGCTCTTTATAGCGTCGGCACCGTTGCAACCGTGTTGCAGCTGCTCAAGTTGCCTGATGGCACCGTTAAGGTGTTGGTCGAAGGCGAGCAGCGTGGCGCTGTCGAACGTTTCATTGAGGTCGATGGCCATTGCCGCGCTGAAGTGACCTTGATTGACGAGGTCGATGCCCCTGATCGCGAATCTGAAGTGTTCGTGCGCAGCTTGCTGGCCCAGTTCGAGCAGTATGTGCAGTTGGGCAAAAAAGTCCCGGCTGAAGTCTTGTCATCTCTCAATAGCATTGATGAGCCGGGCCGCCTGGTCGATACCATGGCCGCGCACATGGCGCTGAAAATCGAGCAGAAGCAGGCCATTCTCGAAATCGTCGACCTGCCTGCACGGGTAGAACACGTATTGGCTTTGCTGGATGCCGAAATTGATCTGTTGCAGGTCGAGAAGCGCATTCGCGGCCGCGTCAAAAAGCAGATGGAGCGCAGCCAGCGCGAGTACTACCTGAATGAGCAGATGAAGGCCATTCAGAAAGAGCTGGGTGACAGTGACGAAGGTCACAACGAAATCGAAGAGCTGAAAAAGCGCATTGACGCTGCCGGCTTGCCTAAGGACGCCTTGACCAAAGCGCTGGCTGAGCTGAACAAGCTCAAGCAGATGTCGCCGATGTCGGCTGAAGCGACCGTGGTGCGTACCTACATCGACTGGTTGGTGCAAGTGCCGTGGAAGGCTCAGAGCAAGGTGCGTCTGGACTTGGTTCGTGCTGAAGACATTCTTGATGCCGACCACTATGGTCTTGATGAGGTCAAGGAACGCATCCTTGAATACCTCGCCGTGCAAAAACGCGTGAAGAAAATTCGCGGTCCGGTTTTGTGCCTGGTAGGTCCGCCGGGTGTGGGTAAAACGTCTCTCGCAGAGTCGATTGCCAATGCGACTAACCGCAAGTTCGTGCGTATGGCCCTCGGTGGTGTGCGTGATGAAGCGGAAATTCGCGGTCATCGCCGGACATATATCGGTTCCATGCCGGGAAGATTGATACAAAAGATGACGAAAGTGGGCGTGCGCAACCCGCTGTTTTTGCTCGACGAAATCGACAAGATGGGCAGTGATATGCGCGGCGATCCGGCCTCTGCATTGCTGGAAGTGCTCGACCCTGAGCAGAACCACAACTTTAACGACCATTACCTGGAAGTCGATTACGACCTTTCCGACGTGATGTTCCTGTGCACCGCGAACTCGATGAACATTCCTGCGGCATTGCTGGACCGGATGGAAGTCATCCGGCTGCCTGGCTATACCGAAGACGAAAAAATCAACATCGCGATCAAATACCTGTCGCCAAAACAGATTCAGGCCAACGGCTTGAAAAAAGGCGAGGTTGAGATAGACGAGGAAGCAATTCGCGACATCGTCCGCTACTACACCCGTGAAGCGGGTGTGCGGAGTCTGGAGCGGCAAATCGCCAAGATCTGTCGCAAGGCGGTGAAGGAACACTCGCTGGAAAAACGCTTCCAGGTCCGCGTTACTGCGGAAATGCTTGAGCATTTCCTGGGTGTGCGCAAATTCAGCTACGGTTTGGCCGAGCAACAGGATCAAATCGGACAGGTGACAGGCTTGGCGTGGACGTCGGTGGGCGGCGAATTGTTGACCATCGAAGCGGCCGTGGTGCCTGGCAAAGGCCAGTTGATCAAGACCGGTTCGCTGGGTGATGTGATGGTCGAATCCATCACCGCTGCCCTGACCGTTGTGCGCAGTCGTGCGAAAAGCCTGGGAATCCCCGTGGACTTCCATGAGAAGCGTGACGTTCATATCCATATGCCAGAAGGAGCCACCCCGAAAGACGGCCCTAGCGCTGGCGTAGGTATGTGCACGGCCCTTGTTTCAGCGCTAACACAGATCCCGGTCCGTGCTGACGTGGCAATGACCGGTGAAATCACCCTGCGGGGGCAGGTTCTGGCCATCGGTGGTTTGAAGGAAAAACTGCTTGCGGCGCACCGTGGCGGAATCAAAACGGTGATCATTCCTGAAGAAAACGTACGGGACTTGAAAGAGATTCCGGACAATATCAAACGGGACCTGCAGATTAAACCGGTTAAATGGATTGACGAGGTCCTGCAAATTGCGCTGCAATACGCGCCGGAGCCCTTGCCGGATGTGGCCCCGGAGATGGTTGCGAAGGACGAAAAGCGCGAGACTGACTCTAAGGAGAGAATCAGCACGCATTAGCCTGAATGACCTTCCTTGACAGCTTTTTAGAGCCCTTGTTATAAAGCGGCTCTTAAAGTGTCTGTTCGTCATTCAGCACTCGTTTTTGTCTACACCAAAAAACTTAGAAACATACTCAATAGATATAAGGGGACTTAGAGTGAACAAGTCGGAACTGATTGATGCTATCGCTGCATCTGCTGATATCCCGAAAGCTGCTGCTGGCCGTGCGCTGGACGCAGTAATCGAATCCGTCACTGGCGCTCTGAAGGCTGGCGACTCTGTGGTATTGGTAGGGTTTGGTACTTTCTCCGTAACAGATCGTCCTGCTCGTATCGGTCGTAACCCGCAGACCGGCAAGACGCTGGAAATCGCAGCAGCTAAAAAACCAGGTTTCAAAGCCGGTAAAGCCCTGAAAGAAGCTGTTAACTAAGTTTCTTTCAAGCCTTTGCCCATCCAGGACCTGGTCATTCTTGTCCTGGCAGCGGAGCGGTAGTTCAGTCGGTTAGAATACCGGCCTGTCACGCCGGGGGTCGCGGGTTCGAGTCCCGTCCGCTCCGCCAGTTACGAGAAGGCGCATCCTCGGATGCGCCTTTCTTCTATCCGGATTCCACCCACGCTCCGCGGTTGGTTAATCTTTACAACCGTTCTGGGGGACGCATGCTGCAAAATATCAGGGACAATTCCCAAGGCTGGATTGCCAAGACGATCATTGGGGTCATCGTGGCATTGATGGCCTTGACCGGTTTTGACGCCATTTTCAGGGCCACCAGCACGAGTCAGGATGCTGCCAAGGTCAATGGTGAAGAAATCACGACAAACGAGCTGAGTCAGGCGGTCGATATGCAACGCCGTCAGCTTATTCAGCAGTTGGGCAAGGATTTCGATCCTGCGCTGCTGGATGACAAAATGTTGCACGACGCAGCCTTGAAAGGGCTGGTTGATCGCAAGTTGTTGCTGCAAGGTGCAGCCGATTCGAAATTTGCTTTCTCCGAAGCGGCTCTGGATCAGCAGATTTTGCAGACACCTGAATTTCAGGTAGACGGCAAATTCAGCGCTGACCGTTTCGATCAGGTGATTCGTCAACTGGGCTTCAGCCGTTTGCAATTCCGCCAAATGCTGACTCAGGAAATGCTCATTGGTCAGTTGCGTGCCGGTTTGGCAGGTAGCGCTTTCGTGACCGATGCTCAGGTTGATGCGTTCGCTCGTCTGGAAAAACAGACTCGCGATTTCGCCACGCTGACATTCAAAGCGGACACTGCGGCCGCGAAAGTGACCGACGATGAAGTCAAAGCGCATTACGACGAACACGCCAAAGAGTTCATGAGCCCGGAGCAGGTCGTACTCGACTACATCGAATTGAAGAAGTCTTCTTTCTTTGATCAGGTTGAAGTCAAAGACGCCGATTTGCAGGCGGCTTATCAGAAAGAAATCGGCAACCTTGCCGAGCAGCGTCGTGCTGCGCACATTCTGATCGAAGTGAATGACAAACTGAACGAAGCTCAGGCCAAAGCGAAGGTTGAAGAGATTCAACAGCGCTTGGCCAAAGGTGAGGATTTCGCGGCCCTGGCCAAGGAGTTTTCCCAGGACCCGGGTTCGTCCAGCAAAGGCGGTGACTTGGGTTACGCGGGCAAGGGTGTCTATGATCCGGCTTTCGAAAAGGCGCTGTATGACCTGAAGAAAGATCAGGTCTCGGGTCCGGTACGCAGCGACTACGGTTGGCACTTGATCAAGTTGTTGGGCGTTGAAGCACCGTCGGTGCCGAGCTTCGCCAGCTTGAAAGACAAGCTCACCCACGAATTGAAAAGCCAGCAGGTCGAGCAGCGTTTCGTTGACGTGACCAAGCAGCTTGAAGATTCGGCGTTCGAAGCGTCCGATCTGGTGCAGCCAGCTCAAGAACTGAAACTGAAAGTGCAAACCACTGCGCCATTTGGTCGAGAGGGCGGTGAAGGCCTGACCTCCAACCGTGCAGTGATCCAGGCCGCGTTCAGCCCGGAAGTGCTTGAAGAAGGCTCCAACAGTGCTCCGCTGGAACTTGATCCGGAAACGGTTGTGGTCGTACGGATGAAGGAACACCGTCAGCCAGAGCAGCTGCCACTTGAAAGCGTTGCCAGCAGCATTCGTGCGCAGCTGATCAAGAATCACGCCACCGAAGCGGTCAAGACCAAAGGTGCCGAGCTGGTTGCAGGTCTGCGCGATGGCAAGATCGCTCTCGCTGCGAAGCAGAACGGTCAAAGCTGGAAAGTCCTGGAAGCGGTCACCCGCAGTCAGGAAGGCATCGATCCGGTGGTTCTGCAGGCGTTGTTCCGCATGCCCAAGCCTCAAGGCAAGGACAAGCCGTCCTACACCAGCCTGACGTTGGCTGATGGCAGCTTCGTGGTGGTGCGCCTTAATGGTGTCAACGAAGCCGCAGCACCGACAGCCGATGAGAAGGCCCAGTACCGTCGCTTCCTCGCCTCGCGTGCCGGTCAGCAGGATTTCGCTGCTTACCGCGCACAGCTGCAAAGCAAAGCGAAGATCACCCGTTACTGACGTCTGATCCCGCGACAAAAAAGAAGGCCGCTCAATGAGTGGCCTTTTTTTGTCTGAAGTTTTTTGTGCCTGAACAGACGCTTTCGCAACTCCCGTAGGGCCGAACACAAAAAGCCCGCCGTTCGTGAGAACGGCGGGCTTTTTGGGTGCCGCGCGTTGAGTTTTTACTCTTCGAGGTTGCCCATCGCGGTGGTGTTGAAGCCGCCGTCGACGTACATGATCTCGCCGCTGATGCCGGACGCGAGGTCCGAGCACAGGAACGCGCCGGCGTTGCCGACTTCATCGATGGTCACGTTGCGACGCAGCGGTGTTTGCGCTTCGTTGGCAGCGAGCATTTTGCGGAAGTTCTTGATGCCGGAGGCGGCGAGGGTGCGGATCGGGCCAGCCGATACTGCGTTCACTCGTGTGCCTTCCGGGCCAAGGCTACCGGCCAGGTAACGTACACCGGCTTCCAGGCTGGCCTTGGCCATGCCCATCACGTTGTAGTTAGGCATGGTGCGCTCTGCACCCAGGTAGGACAGGGTCAGCAGGCTGCCGTTGCGGCCTTTCATCATTTCGCGACCGGCCTTGGCCAATGCGACGAAGCTGTAGGCGCTGATGTCGTGAGCGATGCGGAAACCTTCGCGTGTTGTCGCTTGGGTGAAGTCACCGTCAAGCTGGTCGCCAGGGGCGAAGCCAACCGAGTGAACGATCACGTCCAGGCCATCCCACTTCTTGCCCAGTTCTTCGAAGACCTTGGCGATCTCTTCGTCGCTGGCCACGTCGCAAGGGAAGCACAGTTCCGGGCCTGAGCCCCAACCTGCTGCGAACTCTTCGACACGACCTTTCAGTTTGTCGTTCTGATACGTGAAGGCCAGCTCTGCGCCCTCGCGATGCATGGCGGCAGCGATGCCGGATGCGATGGACAGTTTGCTAGCGACACCGACGATCAGGACGCGCTTACCGGCGAGAAAACCCATGTGTTGTTCCTCTTCAGGTTAATCGACAGCTACCGGTGCCAAAAAGGCGGCTTCCAGCAGCTGCTGTGTATAGGTATGTTGCGGTGCGGCAAAAATGCTGCGCGCCGCACCCTGTTCAACGACTTTCCCCTGCTTGACCACCATAAGCTGGTGGCTAAGCGCTTTGACTACCGCCAGGTCATGGCTGATAAACAAATAGGTCAGGTTGTACTTTTTTTGCAGTGAGCGCAGTAGCTCCACCACTTGGCGCTGAACGGTCCGGTCGAGCGCCGAGGTGGGCTCGTCCAGCACAATCAGCGCCGGTTTTAACACTAATGCCCGGGCAATGGCGATTCTCTGCCGTTGCCCGCCGGAAAATTCGTGAGGGTAGCGGTACCGGGTTTCCGGGTCCAGGCCTACCTCCTTGAGCGCTTCGATGATGGCGAGTTCCTGTTCAGCCTCTGTGCCCATGCCATGGATACGCAGGCCCTCACCCACAATTTCGCCTACGCACATGCGGGGGCTCAGGCTGCCGAAAGGGTCCTGAAACACCACCTGCATTTGCCGACGCAGCGGACGAATCTCCTTTTGCGTCAGGCAGTCTAGCGTTTTGCCTTGAAACCGTATGGCGCCCTTGCTACCTATCAGCCGAAGAATCGCCAGACCCAGCGTCGATTTGCCCGAGCCGCTTTCACCGACAATCCCCAAGGTATGCCCTTGGGGCAGGCTGAAGGTGATGCCATCGACTGCTTTGACATGATCGACGGTTTTTTTGAACAGGCCTTTCTTGATCGGAAACCACACCCGCAAGTCATCGACTTCGAGCAGCGGCGCGCCAGCAACGTTGTCCACCGGGCCGCCACTGGGCTCGGCACCCAGCAATTCTTGTGTGTACGGATGCTGAGGTGAACGGAACAGCTCCTCACATGACGCTTGTTCGACGATGCGACCGTGCTGCATGACACATACCCGATGTGCAATTCTCCGAACCAGGTTCAGATCGTGGCTGATCAGGAGCAGCGCCATGCCCAGTCGGGCCTGCAGTTCGGTGAGCAATTTGAGGATTTTCAGCTGTACCGTCACGTCGAGTGCGGTGGTCGGTTCGTCGGCGATCAGCAGTTCAGGCTCGTTGGCCAAGGCCATGGCGATCATCACACGCTGTCGCTGGCCGCCTGAGAGCTCGTGTGGCAGAGCTTTGAGTCGTTTCTCGGGCTCGGTTATACCCACCAGCTCAAGCAGCTCCAGTGTGCGCAGGGTGGCTTCCTTGCCCTGCAAGCCTTTATGCAGACCGAGGACTTCATTGATTTGCTTCTCAATGGACTGCAGCGGGTTAAGTGAGGTCATCGGCTCCTGGAAAACCATGGCGATCCGGTTGCCACGGATCGCGCGCAACCTTTTTTCGCTCAGCGTCAGCAGGTCGTGCCCGGCGTAGTAGATGGTCCCGCTGGGATGGCGCGCCAGCGGGTAGGGCAGCAGGCGCAGAAACGAGTGCGCGATGACTGATTTGCCAGAACCGCTTTCGCCGACCAGCGCCAGGGTTTCGCCCCGGCGGATATCGAAGCTGATGCCTTCGACCACGCGATGGACCTGCTCGCCGGTAACGAACTCGACGGCGAGATCGCGGACTTCGATCAAATTGTCCTTGTTCATCTCATTTCCTTGGGTCGAAAGCGTCGCGGGCGGATTCGCCAATGAACACGAGAAGGCTGAGCATCAGGGCCAGCACGGCAAAGGCGCTGATCCCAAGCCAAGGGGCCTGGAGGTTGGATTTGCCTTGGGCCACCAATTCACCCAGCGACGGGGAGCCTGCTGGCAAGCCGAAACCGAGGAAGTCCAGGGCGGTCAGGGTGCCGATAGCGCCCGTGAGAATGAACGGCATGAAGGTCATGGTCGAGACCATGGCGTTGGGCAGGATGTGGCGGTACATGATCGCCCCGTTTTGCATGCCCAGGGCCCGTGCGGCGCGCACATATTCCAGGTTGCGCCCCCGCAAGAACTCGGCGCGTACCACGTCCACCAGGCTCATCCATGAAAACAGCAGCATGATGCCCAGCAGCCACCAGAAATTAGGCTGGACGAAGCTGGCCAGAATGATCAGCAGGTACAACACCGGCAGCCCGGACCAGACTTCCAGGAAACGTTGCCCCAGCAGATCCACCCAACCACCATAAAAACCCTGCAGGGCGCCCGCGATGACGCCAATGATCGAACTGAGTACGGTCAAGGTCAGTGCAAACAGCACGGAAATGCGGAAGCCATAGATGACCCGTGCCAACACATCGCGGCCCTGATCGTCGGTGCCGAAGTAGTTCTCCCGCGACGGCGGGCCAGGGGCCGGGACTTTCAGGTCGTAATTGATGCTCTGGTAGCTGTAGGGGATCGGTGCCCACAGGGTCCAGCCGTCCTTCGCTGCCAGCAGTTCCTTGATGTAGGGGCTTTTGTAATTGGCTTCCAGCGGAAATTCGCCGCCGAAGACCGTTTCGGGATAGCGCTTGAATACCGGGAAATACCACTCGCCGTCATAGTGCACGGCCAGCGGCTTGTCGTTGGCGATCAGTTCGGCGCCCAGGCTCAGGCCGAACAGAACCAGGAACAACCACAGTGACCACCATCCGCGCTTGTTGGCCTTGAAGCGCTCGAAGCGTCGGCGATTGAGAGGGGAGAGGGTCATGTCAATTCTCCCTGCTTTCGAAGTCGATACGTGGATCGACCAGCGTATACGTGATGTCACCGATCAATTTCACCACCAGCCCGAGCAGGGTAAAAAGAAACAAAGTACCGAAGACCACCGGATAGTCGCGGTTGATGGCCGCCTCGAAACTCATCAAGCCCAAGCCGTCGAGGGAGAAGATCACTTCCACCAGCAGCGAGCCGGTGAAGAAGATGCTGATAAAGGCCGAAGGGAACCCCGCGATCACCAACAGCATGGCGTTACGAAACACATGGCCGTACAGCACACGATGCTGGCTCAGGCCCTTGGCTTTGGCGGTGATGACGTACTGCTTGCCGATCTCGTCGAGAAAGCTGTTTTTGGTCAGCAGGGTCATGGTCGCGAAGTTGCCGATCACCAGTGCGGTGACGGGCAACGTCAGGTGCCAGAAGTAATCGAACACTTTACCGCCCCAGCTCAGCTCGGAGAAGTTGTTCGAGGTCAGGCCGCGCAAGGGGAACCAGTCGAAATAGCTACCGCCAGCGAACACCACGATCAGCAGGATGGCAAACAGAAAGGCCGGAATGGCGTACCCGACGATGATCGCCGAGCTGGTCCAGACATCGAAGTGGCTACCGTGACGTGTCGCCTTGGCAATCCCCAGCGGGATCGATACCAGGTACATGATTAAGGTGCTCCACAGTCCAAGGGAAATGGACACCGGCATCTTCTCGATAATCAGATCGATCACTTTGGCATCGCGGAAAAAACTGTCGCCAAAATCCAGCGTTGCGTAGTTCTTGATCATGATCCACAGGCGTTCGGGTGCTGACTTGTCGAAGCCATACAGGTGCTCGATTTCCTTCACCAGCGCTGGATCAAGCCCTTGCGCACCGCGATAACTGGAGCCTGCCACCGACACCTCTGCGCCACCGCCCGCAATGCGACTGGTTGCGCCATCGAAGCCCTCGATCTTGGCGATCATCTGCTCCACCGGACCGCCGGGCGCTGCCTGGATGATCACGAAATTGATCAGCAAAATGCCGAACAACGTCGGAATGATCAGCAGCAAACGCCGAAAAATATAAGCCAGCATCTTATTGCTCCACGCTCGCCGGCTCGGCTTGCTCAGGGGGTTGTGCAGGGTTGGCCGGTTTGGCGTCGGGTTTTATCCACCAGGTCGAGGTAGCGACGTCGAACAGCGGTGTCACCTTGGGATGACCGATATGGTCCCAGTACGCCACACGCCAGGTTTTGATGTGCCAGTTGGGGATCACGTAGTAGCCCCAAAGCAGCACACGGTCCAGCGCACGGGCGTGGGTGATCAGGCTTTGCCGCGAGTCGGCATCGATCAGTCCGTCGACCAGGCTATCGATGGCCGGGTCTTTGAGTCCGATGAAATTGCGGCTGCCCGGCTTCTCGGCGCTGGAGGAGTGCCAATACTCGCGTTGTTCGTTGCCCGGTGAACTGGATTGCGGAAAGCCGCTGACAATCAGGTCGAAGTCACGCGAACGCAGGCGGTTTACGTATTGCGAGACATCGACCCGACGCAGCACCAGATCGATGCCGAGGTCGCTGAGGTTGCGCTTGAAAGGCAGCAGGATGCGTTCGAATTCGGTCTGCGCCAACAAGAACTCGAGGGTCACTGGCTTGCCTTGGGCGTCGACCATCTTGTCGCCGACGATCCTCCAGCCGGCCTCTTGCAGCAGCTGAAAGGCTTTACGCTGTTGTGGGCGAATCATGCCGCTGGCATCGGTGACCGGCAGCTTGAACTCGTCAGTGAACACCCGGTCAGGAATGGTGCCGCGCAACGGCTCGAGTACGGCCAGTTCGTCTTTACTCGGCAAGCCGCTGGAGGCCATGTCCGAATTATCGAAGTAGCTTTTGGTCCGGGTGTAGGCGCCATTGAACAGTTGCTTGTTGGTCCACTGGAAATCCAGCAGCAGGTTCAATGCTTCACGCACCCGCACGTCTTGAAATATCGGACGCCGCAGGTTGAAGACAAACCCCTGCATGCCGGTAGGGTTGCCGTTGGGGATTTCTTCCTTGATCAACCGACCGGCGTTGACGGCAGGCGTGTTGTAAGCCGTGGCCCAGTTCTTGGCGCTGGTTTCGAGCCAATAATCGAATTGCCCGGCTTTGAGTGCTTCAAGGGCAACGGTATTGTCTCGATAGTAATCGATGGACAGGGTGTCGAAGTTGTAAAAACCACGGTTAACCGGCAGGTCTTTGCCCCAGTAGTCCTTGACCCGTTCGTAACGGATCGAGCGCCCGGCTTTGACTTCGGCCACCTTGTACGGGCCGCTGCCTAACGGGATTTCCAGATTGCCTTTGGCGAAGTCGCGATTTTCCCACCAGTGCTTGGGCAGGACCGGCAGTTGGCCGAGGATCAGTGGCAACTCGCGGTTGTTGCTGCTTTTGAACTTGAACAGCACGCGCAGAGGGTCTTCGGCGATGACCTGATCAACGTCTGCATAGTAGCCGCGATACATCGGGGCACCGTTCTTGATCAGGGTCTGGAAGCTGAATACCACGTCTTCGGCACGGATGGGGTGACCATCGTGGAAGTGGGCTTCGGGGCGCAAATAGAAGCGCACCCAGCTATTGTCCGGCGCTTTTTCGATTTTGCCGGCAATCAGGCCGTATTCGGTAAAGGGCTCATCCAGACTATGGCGGGTCAGGGTGTCGTAAATCATGCCGATGTCGTCAGCTGGCACGCCTTTATTGATAAAGGGGTTGAGGCTGTCGAAACTGCCAAAGCCGGCCTGACGAAAGCTGCCGCCCTTGGGCGCGTCCTGATTGACGTAATCGAAATGTTTGAAATTGGCGGGGTATTTCGGCGCCTCGTTGTACAGGGTCACTGCGTGTTCGGGGGCGGCCAGGGCTATGCAGGCCACGCCCATCAGCAACATGCCGCTGGCCCGCATCAGCAGGGAGCGCATAGCAATCATTGGGTTTTCTCCGAAGGCTTGAGCCACCACGCACGCAAACCCAGAGTGTAGGTTGGGGTGGTGACCTGGGCGAACCGGTTGCGGTACGCCAGGCGATGATAATCGAGGTACCAGTTTGGGATGCAGTACTGCTGCCAAAGCAACACCCGGTCCAAGGCACGGGCTGCGGCGATTTGTTCGTCGCGTGATTGTGCCGCCAGCAATTGATCGAGCAGGCTGTCGACCACCGGGCTGGATACGCCTGCGTAATTCTTGCTGCCTTTGATTCCAGCCTGACTGGAGTGAAAGTACTGCCATTGCTCAAGACCGGGGCTGAGGCTCTGGTTCAAGGTCATCAAGATCATATCGAAATCGAACTGGTCCAGGCGCTGCTTGTATTGGGCGCGATCTACCGTCCGTAAGCGAGCGTCGATCCCGAGGCGAGAGAGGTCCTCAATGTAAGGCTGCAGAATCCGCTCAAGGTTGGGATTGACCAGCAATATTTCGAAGCGCAAGGGCTGCCCGTTGCGATTGAGTAACCGCTGATCCGACAACTTCCAGCCCGCTTCGGCAAACAGCCCGAGCGCTTTGCGCAGGGTTTCCCGGGGAATATCACCCCCCTCGGTTTTAGACACACTAAACGGCTGGGTGAACAGGTTCGGCGGCAACTGATCACGCCAGGGCGACAGCATCAGCCACTCGTGACCTGACGGCAGGCCGGTGGCTGAGAACTCGCTGTTAGGGTAGTAGCTCGCCGAGCGGGTGTAGGCGTCACTGAATAGCGCGCGATTGGTCCACTCGAAATTGAACATCAGCCCCAGCGCTTCGCGCACCTTGACGTCCGAGAAGGTGCCGCGCCGGGAGTTCATGAACAGCCCTTGGGTCTGGGTTGGAATCTTGTGCGGGATCTGCGCTTTGATCACGTCGCCACGGGCGATCGCCGGAAAGTTGTATCCGTTGGACCAGTTTTTGGCCTGATGCTCGATGTAGATGTCGAACTCACCAGCCTTGAATGCTTCGAATGCCACATCGCTGTCGCGGTAGAACTCCACGTTGACCCGATCGAAGTTGTACTTGCCACGGTTCACCGCCAGATCTTTGCCCCACCAGTCCTTGACCCGCTCAAACACCAGTTGCCGTCCGGGTTGCACCTTGGTAATCCGGTAAGGACCACTGCCCACGGGTGGTTCGAAGGTGGTGGCTTTGAAATCGCGATCTTTCCAGTAGTGCTGCGGCAATACCGGCAGTTCGCCGAGACGCAGGATGAGCAAGGGGTTGCCGGCACGCTTGAAGACGAAGCGGATGCGATGGCGACCAAGAATGTCGACCCGCTGCACTTCCTGCAGGGCAGTGCGGTATTGCGGATGACCTTCCTTGAGCAGTAACCGATAGGAGAACGCCACGTCATACGCGGTGATTGGTTTGCCATCATGGAAACGCGCCTGCGGGCGCAGGTTGAAGACCACCCAACTGCGGTCTTCGCTGTATTCGACGGTTTGCGCGATCAGGCCGTAGCTGGAGGTCGGCTCATCACCGGACGGGTCGTACTGACCGGTGCCGACCATCAACGGTTCGTTGAGCTCGTTGACCCCGTATTGCAGAAAATTTGGCGTCGAAATCGGACTGCTGCCCTTGAACGTGTAAGGGTTGAGCGTATCGAAAGTGCCAAATGCCATCATCCGCAAGGTACCGCCTTTCGGCGCCTCGGGATTGACCCAGTCGAAATGGGTAAAGCTGGCTGGGTACTTGAGCACACCGAACTGCGCGTAACCATGGCTTTCGCTGATGGTTGCGCCTGCGGAAAAGCTCAAGACCAAGGTGAATAACAGGAGGAGGCGTATCAAGTCAGAGATTCGATCCAGGAGGCTTGGGCTTCTTGGTCGGTACAGTAACAGCTTGTATCCGTTGGAAAAAGGCCACCTCCAGGGTGGCCCTTTGCTGCGTATCCCGTCTGGTTATTCAGGGGTGCAAGCCAGTGGATCTCAAGGGGCCTGATACACGGTCAGGGTCTGGCCTGGTTTGAGGGCATGGCCGCTACGTGGGTTCAAGCGTTGGAGATGCTCCATCTCGACGTTGAAACGTTTGGCCACCATGTACATCGAATCGCCTTTGCGTATCGTGTACTGGGTCGACTTCTTGTCGCTGCTTTTGCCTTTGCTTTTGCCTTTACCCTTGGGGCTGATCATGTCCTGCATGACCAGGGTCTGCCCGACTTTCAGGTTTCGCCCGGACAGTTGGTTCCAGTGCTGCAGGTCTTTGACCTCAACTTTGTTGGCTTTGGCGATGGCTACCAGGTTATCGCCCTTTTTCACCCTGTAGTTGCGGCTTCGCGTGGGTTTGTCGCGGCTGGCCAGCGTGTCGCCAGTGCGCACGCGGTATTGTTGCCAGCCCGCCAGTTCCTGAGGTTTCATGTTCGACAGGCTGGCGGTCAGCAACTGTGCCTTGGCGGTTGGCACCAGCAAATGCTGTGGACCGTCGACGGTCATGCGTTTCTTGAACGCCGGGTTAAGCTGGAAAAGCTCGTCTTCGTCGATATCCGCCATGGCGGCGACCTTTGACAGGTCCATGCGCTGGTTGAGTTCAACGACTTGGAAGTAGGGCTGGTTGGCAATCGGATTGAGGTTGACGCCGTAGGCTTCCGGTGCGAGCACCACTTGGGACAGTGCGAGGAACTTGGGCACGTAATCCTGAGTTTCCTGCGGCAGTGGCAGGTTCCAGTAATCAGTGGGCAGGCCAAGTTTCTGGTTGCGTTCGATGGCCCGGCTGACGGTACCTTCGCCAGCGTTATAGGCAGCAAGCGCCAAAAGCCAGTCACCGTTGAACATATCGTGCAGGCGTGTCAGGTAGTCCAGGGCGGCGATGGTCGAGGCGGTAATGTCGCGGCGGCCGTCGTAAAAGCTGGTCTGACGAAGGTTGAAGTAACGCCCGGTCGATGGAATGAACTGCCACAGGCCTACCGCGTCGCTGCGTGAATAGGCCAGGGGGTTGTAGGCGCTTTCGATTACCGGAAGCAAGGCCAGTTCCAGCGGCATGTTGCGTTCTTCGAGGCGCTCTACGATGTAATGCATGTAGAGGCTGCCGCGTTCGCCAGCGTTTTCCAGAAAGGATGGATTGTTGGCGAACCATAGACGTTGTTGATCGATACGTGGGTTCTGACCGTTGCCTTCTTGCAACTGGAAGCCCTGACGCATCCGCTCCCAGACATCCTGAGGTACTAGTGGGGTCGGTTTGTCACTGAGAAAAATCGGTTTTTGCTTGATGCCGGCGGCAAGATTCGGCGCGTGATGGGTACTGACAGAGTCGATTTGGCTGGTGGTCTGACAGCCGGCCAGCGTAGCGCTCAGGGCCACGGCGATAGCCTGGACCAGTCGGGTCAATGCGTCTGAATTGATGACTTTGCGTATGGATGACGACATTGGCTGGGGGGTAGTTCCAGGCGAAAATGTCGGGCGATTCTAGGAACCAGCCAGCCAACGGTCAACCTTTCAGAATTTCTATGCTGATCAAGACGGTGCTTAGAACTTATCTTTCCAAGCACGCAAGCTAGCAAAAATAGCACTTGGCGACTGATTGTCCGTGCCAGTCCGTTCGTCTGCTTTTTCTTTAACGGATCTTTCATGGGTCCGAATGAATGGGTTAGTGCGTCGTTCCAGCGCTAAATTTGAAGGTAGGCTGATCCGGTTTTCGCTGCGCCATTGGCTCACTTGGGCGAAGCGTTCGGCGATGTCGCAATTACCCGGTTCTACCGCTTGGGCGAAGCGCAGATTGCTCAGGGTGTACTCATGTGTGCAATACACCAGTGTGCTGTCCGGCAGCGCCGCCAGACGGCTCAATGACTGATGCATTTGCTCGGGTGTGCCTTCAAACAGTCGGCCACAACCTGCCGCGAACAGCGTGTCGCCGCAAAACAGTAACGGCGTGGTCGGGTCGTCGTGGTAGAACGCGATATGGCCCAGGGTATGACCGGGCACAGCGTACACAGCAAAGGTCAGGCCGAGTACGCTGATCGGGTCGTTGTCGTTAAGCGCGACATCTCGCGCCGGGATGTTTTCGGCCGCAGGACCCAGTACCCGGGCACCAGTGGCTTTTTTCAGTTGCTCGACGCCGCCCACATGATCGAAATGGTGGTGGGTGACCAGAATGTCGCTGAGCTGCCAACCCGGATGCTGTTCCAGCCAGGCCAGAACCGGTGCAGCATCGCCAGGATCGACCACCGCACAGCACCGGCTGGCAGTGTTTTGTAACAACCAAATGTAGTTGTCAGTGAAAGCGGGCAGGGCATCAATCTGTATCATGGCGCAGTTCGCTAAGCGGGAAACAATGGTGCATCTTAGGGTCTATAGAGGTTCTACGCGAGTGCCCTCATGGAGAACAGAAATGACTGATAAAGCTTTCGCCCAGGCTGATTCTGAATGGCTTGCGCTGATCAGCTCAGCCCGTGAGTGGTTGTCCGGACCGGTAGGGCAACTGCTGCTGGAGGAGGAGCGGCGGGTGCTCGAAGATGAGCTGGGCCGTTTTTTTGGCGGCTACCTGGTGCATTACGGCCCTTCTGCCGAAGCGCCGCCAGCGGCTAAACAGGTCCAGCGTAACGTACGTCTGGGTGCACCTTTGCCCGGCGTGGAAATCGTCTGTGAAGAACAGGCCTGGCCCCTGAGCGAGCACGCCGCCGACGTTGTGGTCATGCAGCATGGTCTGGATTTCTGTCTGTCGCCTCACGGTTTGCTGCGTGAAGCGGCCAGCAGTGTGCGCCCCGGTGGACATCTTTTGATTATCGGGATCAACCCGTGGAGCGCCTGGGGGCTGCGGCATGTTTTCGCTCATGATGCCCTGCGCAAGGCCCGCTGCATTTCGCCGTCGCGGGTGGTGGACTGGTTGAACCTGCTGGGCTTTGCGCTGGAGAAACGACGCTTCGGGTGCTATCGTCCGCCGCTTGCTTCAGCGGCCTGGCAAGCACGACTGGCCGGGCTGGAACGCCTCGGCGACGGTTGGCAAAGTCCCGGCGGCGGCTTCTACTTACTGGTTGCACGCAAGATCGTGGTCGGTCTGCGTCCTGTGCGTCAGGTGCGGCGTGAGACCATGGGCAAACTGCTGCCATTGCCGATGGCCAAGGTCAATCGGCGCAATCCGCAGCCGTAAAGCGTTACGCAAGACAAGCCGGTTGATGGTTTGTCGATGAAAGTTCGGTGGAAAGCTCGATGGAAGGTTTGATGGAAACGGTTGTAGTGAGCGAAAGCGTTGAAATATTCACCGACGGCGCCTGTAAAGGTAATCCTGGCCCTGGCGGTTGGGGCGCCTTGTTGGTATGCAAGGGGGTCGAAAAAGAACTGTGGGGTGGCGAGGCCAATACCACCAACAATCGGATGGAGCTGACCGCGGCCATTCGTGGTCTTGAAGAACTCAAACGGCACTGCAACGTACTGGTTGTTACCGACTCCGAATATGTCATGAAGGGCATGAAGGAGTGGCTGGTCAACTGGAAGAAACGCGGCTGGAAAACCGCGGCTAAACAACCGGTGAAAAATGCCGACTTGTGGCAGTTGCTCGATGAGCAAGTCAATCGCCATACCGTGACCTGGAAGTGGGTACGTGGGCACACCGGCCATGACGGCAACGAGCGCGCCGATCAGTTGGCCAACCGCGGTGTAGAGGAAGTGAGAGGCATCAAACATGCGTAGTGTCGTACTCGATACCGAAACCACCGGTATGCCCGTTACCGATGGCCACCGGGTCATCGAGATCGGTTGCGTGGAGTTGATCGGCCGCCGCCTGACCGGGCGGCATTTCCACGTGTACCTGCAACCGGATCGCGAGAGTGATGAGGGCGCCATTGGGGTCCACGGCATCACCAACGAGTTTCTGGTGGGCAAGCCGCGCTTCAATGAGGTCTCGGAAGAGTTTTTCGAGTTCATCAAGGGCGCGCAGCTGATCATCCACAACGCAGCGTTCGACGTCGGCTTCATTAACAACGAATTCGCCCTGATGGGGCAGCGTGACAAGGCTGATATTACTCAGCATTGCACCATCCTCGACACCTTGGCGATGGCCCGGGAGCGTCATCCTGGCCAGCGCAACAGCCTTGATGCACTGTGTAAGCGTTACGGTGTCGACAACTCCGGCCGTGAATTGCACGGCGCTTTACTCGATGCCGAGATTCTTGCCGACGTTTATCTGACCATGACCGGCGGGCAGACCAGTCTGTCTCTGGCAGGCAATGCGACCGATGGCAACGGCTCGGGAGAAGGATCGGGCAACACGGCCAGTGAAATTCGCCGCTTGCCAGCGGATCGGCAACCGGCGCGGGTGATCCGGGCCAGCGACAGCGAAATGGCTGAGCACGACGTGCGCATGGCGGCAATCGCGAAATCTGCCGGTGCGCCAGCGTTGTGGGTGCAGTTGCAAGAGGCTCAAGCGCAAACTCCCCAGTAAACTCATTTTCAGATAGCGCAGTGGTGTCATGACTCAGGAAAACCCGGCACTGTCCATTCGAGTCGCGGATGAGTGCTTCGAGGATTACATCCTCAACAGCGAGTTCACCTTCACCGTCAGCGGCTATGCGTTGGCGCAGGTTGGTCAGCGTGTCGACTCCTGGGAAATCGACCCCGTCGAGCCTTATCGCAAGAATTACGGGATCGATTCCCAAGAGTTTTGCCATTATCGGGACGCTGCTGGCAGCACGGTACTGGTGGCCTGGCTAGGCGAGCGGGCAGTGGGCCATGTGGTGCTCAGCACTCACTGGAATGGCTTTGCCCATGTGGACGAGCTGGCTGTGGACGCTTCGGCGCGTCGCCAGGGGGTGGCGAGGTCACTGCTGGATGTTGCGCAGTTCTGGAGCCGCAAGCACCGCCTGCCGGGCCTTATGCTTGAAACTCAAAACAATAATCTGGCAGCCTGCAAGCTCTACGAGCGTTGCGGTTTTGTGATGGGTGGCATCGATCACATGCTGTATCGGGCTATCGACCCTGAAACACGGGAAGCCGCGATTTTCTGGTACTTGGTGTTTGAAGACTAACGTCAGAAGTTACTGAACGTTATTCTTGGGGCGTGCGGGGAGGGGGTAGCGATTTGGATTTACAGAAAGCGCAAGCGCGGCAATTTAATTATGTCCAAAAACGGACCTGAATCGCCGCTTGCGGCCACGTCAGTGCGGGGCGTTAAAACGGCGCACAGGTAACCTGACGATTCAGCACAGTTAACGATGCACGCTCCCGGATCAGGGAGTGCGGGTCATTTTTACGCCGGACTGAAGCAACTCGAAGTCATCTCCGCCCAAATGATTGACTCGATCGCCAATGGCCAGACGGTAGGTCGAAACAGGCTCCGTGCCGCTGGCCGCATCGGGCTGTGATTCCTGGAATTCATGCACCGAGTAGACGCGGCCTTCCGCATCTCTTGCATGAAAATGTCGGACGAGAACTGAAGCCATTTGCTTTGTAACCTCTGGAGATAACCGCTCATTTGCGCTGACATGCTAACACCACGCGCTGACAATCGATGCCCGCTTGTAAGGTAAGTCTGAACGAATTGATTCAGCTGCTACACCTATATTTGTCAGACCGCTGTTTTGCAGGCTAGTTTTCCAGTGCTGAAAAAATAGTCTGAGCCGTTGGTACTGCGGGTAGCAAGTGGCTGTGCGTGGCGTTTTCAACAGTTCAATCGTAATGGTCGGACCCGAAAACCAGACTAAATAGGTGACTTCATCTATAACTTACACCTCCATTAATCAGTGAGCGGAAATCTTCATGAGCCAGGTCTATACGATCGCTGTTGTTGTTGGCAGTCTGAGAAAGGACTCAATCAACCGTAAGGTCGCGCGCGCGTTGGTGGCGTTGGCACCCAGCAGCCTAAAGCTGAATATCGTCGAAATTGGCGATTTGCCCCTATATAACGAAGATATCGATAGTGACTCTCCTCCGGCCGCTTACACGGCCTTTCGCCAGCAAATCAGCGCAGCCGATGGCGTGCTGTTCGTCACCCCGGAATATAACCGTTCGGTACCGGGTGTCCTGAAAAACGCCATCGACGTGGGTTCGCGTCCGTATGGCAAAAGTGCCTGGGACGGCAAGCCAGGCGCAGTAGTCAGTGCCTCGCCGGGTGCCATTGGCGGTTTTGGCGCCAACCATCATTTGCGTCAATCGCTGGTTTTTCTTAACGTACCGTGCATGCAGCAGCCGGAAGCCTACCTGGGCAACGCGGGGACTTTTTTCGATGCCGCCGGTACGGTGTCCGAGCAAACCAAGCCCTTCCTGCAAACGTTCATGAACGCGTTTGCGGCCTGGGTTGAGCAGCATAAGAAGGTTTAACGCCTAAAGGCGGTGCGTCAGCGCCTGCCTTGCATTATGTAACGCAGGGCAGGCGAGGTAATTCGGTAAGTTTCTCTTTCACGTTCAACCACCGTCGCGGAATTCGTTCGGCGGGGTGGTTTTCAGCGCAAAAGGAAACTTGCCATGACATCCCCCTCCCGCCCGTACTTCCATACCGAATCGCTCAAAGAAAGATTTTCCCGCGACGTGACGGACGCCGTCCTCGCCGAACGTATAGACGAGGACGAAGCGCGCTGGTTGCGAACGCTGGTGGGTCCCTCTGCTCTGGACGGGACGGTGATACCACCGCGGCTGGACCGCGTGATCAAAACCGGTGGTCTGCCCACTGACGTTGAACTGGCTGCGGCCGTGTTAATCAGCTACCCATCGAGCGACACCACCGTTTACCTGAGTACCCTGCTGTATGGCCTGGAGCGATTCGATGATAGGGAACAACTGCTGGTCAAATTGCTAAAGCGTTTCGGATCGCAAACAAGTGACGTGCCGGCGTTCGAAAATCAATTGATCGATGAGCCGTTGTTTGAGTTTCGGATGCTCAAGATCATCGATCACCAAGTACAAGAACTCGTTGAGCTGGCCCAGCATTTTGAGCAAACACCCTCATTGCAATCGGTACTGAAATACGGCTTGGAAGGGCAGATCAAGACCGCAATACCCGAGACGTCAATCGATCCTTCGACGCACATTCTGCAGATCATCCAGTCAACAACGCGGTCGTCGATGAAAGACGTCACGGCCGTCCAGTCGCTCGTGGATGAGGCACTGGACGAGTACATCGACCGGGAATTGCCGCAAGGCGCTGAGCACCGCTTTCTGGGGCCGTCGGGTACGACCCTTGACTCACTGGAGGCGCAACCTCAACGACAAGCACTGTCTGATACGGTCAAGGAACTGAAAACGTCTTTTGATAATCGACTGGGTCATTTTTGGTGGTCTCCGGTAGGTCATGGCCAGACGCGTCGTGAATACGTTGCCGCTGCGTTGTCCGAATGCTTCCGACAGGCGCTGCTGGCACGCAGGCACGATGCTAAGCTCGACGCTCATGAGTTTCGACGAGTCAGCTCACTGTTAGATCCGTCTCTTGAGCAATGGGGCGATGGTGGTCAGGTTCGCCTCAGGAAGCTCACACTGTCTCTTGATCATCGAGATCCGTCGGAGCTGGCGGGCGTATTTCTGGTGGAGTGGATTGTGCCGTCGCTGTCGGAACTGCTGCTTTACTCAGTGGGAAAGGGACTGCGTTCGTTTCGAAATCGAAGGGAATTGAGCGATCACTTCTCCACAGGCGAAGGACGCACAGAACTCCTTCACTACCTGTCGCTGGATGATCACGCTCGGGTGCGCACGGCGGCCAGGTTGCAGTTGGCGTTTGAAAACATCGACCGGCCCTTGTTTCTGGATCGAGTCGACTCGGTCATCGCCTTGCAGAACCGCAATCTGGCTTTCGTTATCGATCAGCCTCGCAGAGACCGCGATCTGGCAGCCGTCATGATTGACGATGCGTTGGATATTCGTCATCTGATTGACCATCGCCTGTCGCGGCTGGGTGGCGGTGGTCGATGGCGTGATGTACCGGGCACGTTCGGTGAAGCATGGCGCCTGACACCTTCGATCCCACTGGCACTCCCACCTGCCAAGGCCGTGGCGGCCACGCTCAGTCCATCCTGGCTAGAGCGGATGCAGACGCTTGATGATGCATCCCGGCTTATCTGGAAAGCGCACCCGGGTATCGAATCCTGCGCCCGCGATGTGCTGAACAGGCAGTTGGCCATCCTGTGTGATGGCCGTCTGGATGCGAAGGATGTTCACGTGCAGCTCATTGAGGCATTGCCTGTCGAGGTGCTGAGAAACACGGCAGAAGCCCGAGCTGGCGCAGTCAGTCCGACAATGCCCCCAGTCGATCTGATCACCCTGCTGCTCGACCGGGTGAGCGGTCATCGAGTAGTCGATGTGCACGTCGACAATCAGATTATCCTTGCTCCGGCAACGATTGCGCAGACAGACCCCAGCACACTGCTGACGCCTGCGTAGGTCAATCATCTGCTGAAATACGCGCATGCCCAGTTTCCCGCAGCGCTGGCACGTCAGACCAGGCGGTTCCACACGCATGCTCTGCGTCAGGTCAACTCCCGATTGGACCCTCGGGCGTTGTCGTGCGAGATAACGGCAGCACTGCTTCGCCTGGAGCTGAACCTGAAGGGACGTCTGGACGACCTCGATCAGCCAGCGCAGGTCATGCTTGAGCAAGTACTGGATTACCCTGTGCGTAGTCTGCGCCGGGTATTTGGCGACGCTATCGTCGAAGTCTGCGCCCTGTCGTGCACCTATGACGAGAAGCGCCCATCGGTGCAGATGACCAACCTTTTCATGCTGCATCAACCCTCACTCGCCCCCACGGGTGTAGTGCTCTGGTCTTCATTGTTGGGTGTACGACGATTCGACTCACTTGTTGGTCTCAAGCGGTTATTGATTGCGAAGCTGGCGAACACTCATCACCGCGAGCAATGGTTGGATCTTTTTCCCGAGCCTGAAAAGTGCATGATCCGCAAACACCTGGAGCAACCCGATGGCAATCTATTGTCTATCGATACTATTCCGCTGAATGAGCATTTCATTGAGCAGTTGCAACGGGTCGAGCAGGACCGGCAATGCAAGGCTGTCGAGCACGCGGTTCAACTCGCAACGGACTGCCGTCTAGAGACGAAACTGTTCAGCAACCTCGTGACCGCTGCCCAGGCCAATGACCAGATGGATGCAGCACTGGATGCGATGTCAGGGGCCATTCAGAGTGCCCTGTTCGAAGCGCAAATGCCGGCCTGGTTAAAAAAAGCCTCGATTGACGACTTGCAGAGCTATGCCGACGTACTCAAGCGTTACTTTCGGGTCGGTGATCCGATCAATGATTTTCTATTCGGCATTCCGTATCTAAAGGCGTACGCCCGCGAAAAAATACTCGACCAGCTGAGTATCGACTTCCCCGGCCAGTCATTTGACCCGGACACCTTGCGAATAACCCTTACGCGATACGTTGGAGCCCCGGTGGGCACGGGACAGACGCCTTCTTTTTTGCCCGCAGTGACCGATGTCAACACCGAAACATTGACCGAATACTCGCTTAATCATTTTTCGACGATCCAGGGGGCGAGCCTGGCGGTGAGTTCTGCTGAAGAGAGCCTGGCTACCGTTCTGTTGACGCCCGCCTACCTGAGTGGGTTGATCCACACGTTGGATGTGGGAGCACATTATCAAAAACTGCTGACGCAAAAGCTGGACAGCAGTCATTCAGACTACAGCCTTCGCAGACGTTTATTTTTCAAGCAGTTGCCAGCGCTGATGATCGAAACTGCTGTTCAGAAAAAGCTTGAAGGGCAGCTCAGTGCCAGCGCCTACGATTACATCGAGGGCCTCATGGAGATGCCCGATAGTCTTGCCCGGCAAACTGTACATGAAGAGGACATTATCCTGTGTCCGCTTCGACTGATCGCGCAGGCGGGCGCCATGGCGGACAGTGTGCCCGGCTTTTACGTCATAGGCCCAAAGGACCCATCTCAGGGGCCGGTGATCCTTTATTCGATTTTTAACCAGAATTTTTGCTTCAAGGAGTACGCCGACAACGCCAGCCTGCTGCAGGACATACGTACATCAAGCAGCCTGCAAACTCAGCTCATGCAGCGTGTCACGCCCGACGTGCAAACGCGTTATGGCCATCACAGCTTCCTTCTGCCTCCGGTGTGGAGTACCGAGTTCTATACGGATTTCCCAATGTTTTCATTGGGGCCTATCACCCTGGACAGCGAACCTGTTGAGGGCAATGTTTTGCAGTATCTGTTCCGTGATGCCGTTAGCGTATTCAAGGAAATAGCGAAAACGCAGACAGTCACTACTGCCCAGGCTGATTGGGAGTCGCTCACGTACCTGATGACGCTTCAGGCCGAGCAAGTCCTTATTTTTCTGCCCGGCGATCTCGGCCTGATGGCTGCTGGCTGGCAAGGGCTATCGTTGTTTCACTCATCAGCCACCTCGGCCGCCAGTCGACACTGGGGCGAGGCAGTGTCGGAGTTTACCGCTGCTTTGGCCATTTTTGTGTCGGCCAAACATTCAGCCTTGAAGGCGCTGGAGGTCGACGATTCAGCCTCTGAGGTGCTGAGTGACCTTGACGCGCCGCTGGGATTCTCTTGGCGAAATGCCCAATTGCCCCCAGACGTAAAAGTCCGTTTGCAGGCGTTCGAAGTGTCCGATATCGCATTGAGCGATTTGATGAAAGATGAGCTGTACAACCTTTACCAGGCGCCCTTGACGCTGAAAAAGTATGCGGCTGTCGCTGGCAAGGTCTATCAGGTACAGATGCAGGATGAGGGGGCCTGGCACATTGTCAGTGGTGACAATGTCGGGCCGAACCTGAAACTCAATGACCATCAGCAATGGGAACTCAATGTGCGTTGGGGGTTGAGGGGGGAGGCGGGCTTCTTACTCGGCCTAAATCTCCTGATGCTTTAACCCCGAGTGAGATCGACGCAGCGGTCAATCATGAGTTCGACGTTCTGGCCAGTGGAATGCCTGCGATACGTCTGGGGTATCGAGACCACGCGCGCAGGATTGGTCGCGCCCATCTGCAAACCAAACGCTATATCGAGACCTGCCTGGAAAATCTGAACGTGCGAACGCCCGCTGCACCGCTCAATGCACAGGTCAACACAATCATTGGTGAGTTCTTCGGTGTACAGACGCCGAGTGCCGGACTTGTCGATGCAATCAAAAAGTCGACAACGGGCTTGTTCAACGCCGTGATGGATGCCTCGTTGGCACCTTATTCTTCACCCCGTTTTGTCTTGGGGGTGAATCGGGCAGGGTACGAAACCACTGTCGCGTTCACGCTAAAAGCTGATCCACTCCAGCGTATCTACCTGAGCGAGCAGTTTTTTGAAGCGTCGAAATATCACCTCAAGCCTTCAGCCGTTGGCAGCGCGGGTTTCAATCTGAGGTCCCACTATCGAGCGGCTGCACTCATCCACGAACTGTCTCACCTGAGCAATGACACGCACGACATCGCTTACCTGGAGGCCACGGCCCCTTTCCTCGATTTGTTGGCCATCGATACGCCGGACCAGATTCGGATCAAATCCGATCTGGAGGAGTTGCATCACCGCTATCTTTCGCATCGGACCCCCATCAGTCAGCTGTTCAAGCACTTTAAAAATGGCCAGTGGCAAGACATCAATGATGAAGGGGAGGGTAAGCAATTCGTTCTGAACATCACCGGACAGACAACCCTGGCAGACGCTCGCCCGGTTTTTCTGGCCGATGCTGAAAAACGCAGCGAAATCATCCTGGGAAATGCTGACTCTTTGGGCCTTCTCGTCACGTTGTTGGGGCGCCAACGCTTCGCCGCTTGACTCGCTTGTCGGGTGCATCGAGGCTGCATTGAAAAAGAGCCGCTTTTTAAAGCGGCTCGTCTTAGCTCTTATACCGGCGAATCAAATCGTGTAGTGCCGCAACTCACGGGCGATGACCAGGCGCTGGATTTCACTGGAACCTTCGTAGATTTGGGTGATCCGCGCATCCCGGTAATAGCGTTCCACCGGGTAGTCTTCCAGGTAGCCATAGCCGCCATGGATCTGCATCGCCTTGGAGCAGACTTTCTCAGCCATTTCCGACGCGAACAGCTTGGCTTGTGACGCTTCCGACAAGCAGGGTTTGCCCGCGCTGCGCAGGCGCGCCGCGTGGAGGATCAGCAGGCGTGCAGCGTTGAGTTGGGTGTGCATGTCGGCGAGCATATTCGAGACGCTTTGGTGCTCGATGATCGGCTTGTCGAACTGCACCCGCTCACGTGCATACGCCAATGCGGCTTCGAACGCGGCGCGGGCGATGCCCAGTGCCTGTGCGGCAATGCCGATGCGTCCGCCTTCAAGGTTGGACAGGGCAATGGCCAGGCCCTTGCCACGCTCACCCAGCAGATTGGCGGCGGGAACGCGGCAATTGCTCAAGGTCACGGCGCAGGTGTCTGATGCGCGAATGCCCATCTTGTGTTCGGTACGGTCTACCACGAAGCCCGCAGTGTCGGTTGGTACCAGAAACGCCGACAGGCCTTTCTTGCCCAATTCGGGATCGGTCACGGCGAAAACAATGGCCAGTTTGGCGCGTTTGCCGTTGCTGACGAACTGCTTGGCGCCATTGATGACCCATTCGTCGCCCTGCAACTCAGCACGGGTCCGCAGGTTGTGTGCTTCGGAGCCCGCCTGAGGCTCGGTCAGGGCAAAGCAGCCGATGGCCTGACCGCTTGCCAGCTCGGCCAGCCACGTCTGCTTTTGCGCCTCGGTGCCGTAGTTGAGCACCGGGCCACAGCCCACCGAGTTGTGAATACTCATGAGCGCACCTGTCGCGCCATCGCCTGCGGAAATCTCTTCCACGGCCAGGGCGTAGGCGACGTAATCGACATAAGTGCCGCCCCATTCTTCCGGGACCACCATGCCCAACAGGCCCAGTTCGCCCATTTTGGCGACCAGGGCGTCATCGATCCAGCCGGCTTTTTCCCATGCCTGGGCATAGGGTGCGATTTCATTACGGGCGAAGTCGCGCGCCATGTCGCGAATCATTACCTGTTCTTCTGTCAGTTCGAGGTCGTGCATGGCTTAGCCCTCATGGCCGTTAAAGAAGCTTTGGACATGCTCGGCACTGAGCGCCTGCACGGTGGGTGGGTTCCACTGTGGATTTTTATCTTTGTCGACAATCAGTGCGCGGACCCCTTCGATCAGGTCGCCGCGCTTGAACCACTGGCGATCGAGGTGCAGCTCCAGAGCGAAGCAGGCTTCAAGTGGTAAATGGCGACCTCGACGCAGCATTTCCAGGGTGACCGACATCGCCAGCGGCGAGCGACTTTCCATCAAGGCAGCCGTACTCATCGCCCAGTCGTGGCTGTTAGCCACGGTGACTTCACGCAGTTGTTCGATGATGCTCTGCACGTTCGGCTGGCTGAAGAAATGGTCGATGACCGGACGCAGTTTTTCCAGCGGGGCATCGGGCAATTGCTGCACGGCGTTTTTTGCCAGCAGGTTTTGTAAATCCTTCAGTGCGTTGTCATTCCACAGCAGGCTGTCCAGTTGCTGGTCCAACTGCGGTAAAACTTCGCTGTTCAGGTACCAGTCGGCCAACCCGCAATACAGTGCGTCCGCCGCACGAATCTGTACGCCGGTGACGCCAAGGTAAACCCCCAGCTCGCCCTGTACCCGCGACAGGAAATAACTGCCGCCCACGTCCGGGAAGTAGCCGATGGCGACTTCCGGCATCGCCAGTCGGCTGCGTTCGGTGACCACCCGCAAGTCGGCGCCTTGAGCCAGGCCCATTCCGCCGCCAAGCACATAGCCATCCATCAGCGCCAACACGGGTTTACGGTAGCGGTGGATGGCCAGGTCGAGGGCGTACTCCTCGACGAAAAAGTCCAGATGCACAGTCAGGCCATTTTTGTGGCTGTCGTACAACGAACGGATATCGCCACCGGCGCAGAAGGCCTTGTCGCCGCTGCCGCGTAAGACCACGGCGTACACCTCATCGTCCTGAGCCCAGGCATCGAGCTGTTTTTGCAGGATGCGGACCATGTCCAGGGAGAGGGCATTCAAGCCAGCGGGGCGGTTGAGGGTCAAATGGCCGATATGGTTACGCACCGTGGCGAGTACAGCGTTGCCAGTTCCAACGGGTAATTCCTGGGCAGTCATGGCTATCTCCCTGCTGCTTTATTGTTCTGCTTCTCATCTGGTGCGAGAAATGACCCACGGATGCTACCAGTGCAAATTTGCAAATGACAATCGAGAATACTGCAGTGCGGTTGGGCATTTTTGCATGGGCCAAAGAGAGGACATGCCAAATAGGCCTCAAGCCTTCAAACTGAACAGCGCCACTTGGGGGGCTTCGCTCACCCAGAAAGCACTCACCGACCAGTTGGCGTCCGCCGCAAGCGCGGTGAATGATTCGATGCTGAACTTGTGTGAATTCTCGGTGTGCAGGCGTTCGCCAGCGTTGAAGTGGAACGTGTGTCCAGCGACCTTGACTACATGTTCGCGGCGGCTCACCAAATGCATTTCCATGCGCTCCTCGGTTTCGTTCCACAGCGCCAGATGGTCGAAGGCCTCGACGTTGAAGTCGCCGTCGAGTTCGCGGTTGATACGGGTCAACAGATTCTTGTTGAAACGCGCGGTGACACCGTCGGCATCGTCGTAAGCGGCCACCAGAATGTCGGCCTCTTTGAGCAGATCCACTCCAACGATGAAATGTGCCTGATCGCCCAACAAGGTCCGGGCTGAACGCAGAAACTTCACGGCTTGATCGTGAGTGAAGTTACCAATGGTCGAGCCGGGGAAAAATCCCACACAGGTGTGCCCGGCTACCTCGGTCGGCAATTGCAGGGCGCGGCTGAAATCGTCAATCTGAGGCACGATGTTCAAGTGCGGGTAGCGTTTCCTCAGTCGTACGGCGGCCTTCTTTAATGCGTTGGCGCTGATGTCGATCGGTACATACAGCGCAAGCTGCGGCGCTGCATCGAGCAACAGACGGGTTTTTTCGCAGGCGCCACTGCCGAACTCCACCAGCGCTGCACCGTCTGGAATGGTACTGGCAAGCTGTTGGGCCACGTGAGTCAACAGGGCGGTTTCAGCGCGGGTCGGGTAGTACTCGGCGGTCTCGCAAATGGCCTCGAACAGCTCGGAGCCAGCAGCGTCATAGAAATACTTGGGCGACAGACTTTTCACCGACGCCGACAACCCGGCAATCACGTCGCGGGCGAACTCGCTGTCGTGGCTGTTCACTGCGCCAGGCTGGCGGGCATCACGGGCCAGGCGCAGGCCGGAAAACATCCAGCGCTTTTCCGGGTGGAAAAAGTTGCGGTAGGTCGTGCGGGTGTGGCCAGGGGCGGTGACACTGGCCCCGCCGCGAAGGACCATCAGGTTGATCATGAATTTGCCGTTGTACTCGCCCACCGCGCCAGCAGCCGGACGAAACCCCGGGTAGGCGCTGTAGGCACTTTGCGTCCATTGCCAGGCGACGTCATCCACCTGCTCCAGCAGTCCGGCCTCTGCGGCAGCTTCCCATTCGGCCTCTGTTGGCAGGCGCGCATCAGCCCAGTGGGCAAAGGCGGCCGCTTCGTAATAGCTGATGTTGATCACTGGCGCTGTCGGGTCAATGGCTTCCAGCCCGCGCAAGGTCAGCTGGCGCCAGCCGGGCGCGTCGTATTGCCAATAAAGTGGGGCATTCCAGCCATGTTCCTGGGCCGCGGCCCAGCCGTCCGATAGCCATAGCCCGGCTTGGGTATAGCCACCGTCCGCCATGAACGCCAGCCATTCGCCGTTGGTCACCAGGCGGTCGCTGATTTCGAACGGTTGCAGGTAGGTGGTGTGTCGGGGGCCTTCATTGTCAAAGGCAAAGCCTTGGCCCTTGTGGCCGATTTCCGTCAGCCCCCCCTTGAGCGGCTTGAACCGGCCGCGCCGCCCGGGAAGGTCTTTGGGCCAACGTGGGTCATAGGCCGGCTTGAGCGAGGAGGTGCTGAACAGGTGCAAGATGTCCATCAGCAACAACTCTTGATGTTGTTCCTCATGGGCCAGACCCAGCTCAAGCAAATCGGCAGTGGCGGTGGTTATGTCTGCCTCAAGCAGCGTGCGCATGTGTTCGTCCACATGCTTGCGGTAGTCCAGTACTCTGTCCACGCTCGGACGTGTCATCAGCCCGCGCTGCGGTCGGGGATGACGCGGGCCGACGGCTTCGTAATACGAGTTGAACAGGTAACCGAATGCCGGATCGAAAGGGCGGTAGTCGACAACGTTCTCGGCCAGCAGAAACGTTTCAAAGAACCACGTGGTATGCGCCATGTGCCATTTTGTCGGGCTTGCGTCAGGCATTGACTGAACGACCATGTCCTCGGCACTCAGTGGTGCGATCAGGTTCTCGGTCCTGCGTCGAATAGACAGATAGCGCTTGAGACGTGCGTTACCGGTGGGGATATTACGTCGCTCGCTTGAGGTGCTGATCATCAGGTCCTCTCTTTGGCAGTTCAATGGCTGGCACGTTGTTCAGCCCTGTACACCTTCGGCTTTGAAGGTCACCCTGACAGGGGTAATAACTGTGATGTGCAGTGCGCGCGTAATGTTCAAACCGAATGTCGGATCGCGGAATATAAAAGGCTGCCGGGTATTCCTGTCCGCTTGAAATCAGCGAGTCCAAGGCTCGTTTCAATCGGTTTCACCCAACGCTGGCAAGAACTCCTGTCCTACGGTTTACTACGCCTTGACCGCGCGCTTTACTGATCTGGACTCGCTCGGTTCATGAACATTTGAGGAGATACTCCATCAGGTCCACTCGATGAACGAGTACACCCCTCGCCATTGGGCGCCCCACGAGCGCCCGGTACTGCCTGGCTCCCCGTCCACGCCGTTGCACTCGACGGGCAAACGTTGGGCGTTTGCAATCGTCGGTGTGATCGTTGCGTTGACCGGCGGTCTGGGTAATGCACTGGTGGTTGCCAATCTACCGTACCTGCAAGGCGCTCTGGGTGCGACGACTGCGGAAATTGCCTGGCTGCCCGCCGCGTATGTCATGACCAACGTGTCGATGAACCTGCTGTTGGTGAAGTTTCGCCAGCAGTTTGGCTTGCGTGCATTCACTGAAGTATTTTTGGTGTTGTATGCGCTGGTGACGTTCGCGCACCTGTTCGTCAACGACCTGGGGTCGGCGGTGGCCGTGCGTGCGGCCCACGGTATGGTCGGCGCGGCACTCAGTTCGTTGGGGCTGTACTACATGATCCAGGCCTTCCCGCAGAAATGGCGAATGAAGGCGCTGGTCCTTGGCCTGGGCACTTCGCAGCTGGCGATTCCTCTGGCGCGACTGGTGTCCGAAGACCTGTTGCAAATCGCCGAATGGCGCGGCCTTTATCTCTTTGAACTGGGCATGGCGTTGCTCTCGCTGGGCTGCGTGCTCCTGCTGAAACTGCCCCCGGGCGACCGGTTCAAGGCGTTTGAAACACTCGACTTTCTCACCTTCGGCCTGCTCGCCAGCGGCTTTGCCTTATTGTGCGCCGTGCTGTCGTTGGGACGGATTGACTGGTGGCTTGAGGCGCCATGGATCGGTATCGCCTCGGCTGCATCGATCGCCCTGGTCTTTGCTGGCTTGGCGATCGAACATAACCGCACCAACCCCTTGCTGATCACTCGCTGGCTGGGCAGCGGCCGAATCCTTCGTCTGGGTTTGGCCGTGATGTTGATTCGTATCGTGTTGTCGGAACAGTCCATCGGCGCGGTGGGCTTTTTGCAAGTGTTGAACATGAGCAGCCAGCAGATGCACAGCCTGTATCTGGTGATGTTGCTGGGCAGCGTGGTGGGGCTGGCGGCCAGTGCGCTGACCATCGATCCGCAGCACCTGTTCAAACCGGTGATCATTTCGCTGGCGACAATGGCCGTGGGTGCCTGGATGGACAGCAGCTCGACCAATCTGACCCGGCCCGAGAACATGTACCTGAGCCAGTTTCTGCTGGCCTTCGGGGGTACCTTTTTCCTCGGTCCGACCCTGGTACAGGGGATGAGCGGGGTGATTGGCAACCCGCGTAATCTGGTGAGCTTTTCGGTGTTGTTCGGTATCACCCAAAGCCTTGGCGGGCTGATCGGGTCGGCGGCGTTGGGCACGCTGCAGGTTGTGCGCGAGAAATTTCACTCCAGTCACATCGTCGAACACCTGACGTTGATCAATGCCCAGGTGCAATCGAGCCTGCAAATCGCCAGTGGCAGTTATGCCTCCGCCATTGCCGACCCGTCGCTGCGTACCAACCAGGGGATTCGCACCCTTGCAGCGGCGGCGACCCGAGAGGCAAATGTTCTCGCCTACAACGATGTATTCATGATGATCGCGCTGATCGCGGTGCTGACCCTTATCTGGATTTTCCTGCGCAGTCTCTGGCTGAAGATGACCACCGAAAAAATTGCTCCTGCCCCGACAACGACGTCCTCCGACCCCTCCAGTGGCGCTGAACTTTCATGACTGAGCCCAATACTCCGGCAAACGCCACACCAGCGGCCTCTTCAGGCCCACCGCCGGCGCCCGTCACGGAACCGCCGAGTACTCAGCCGCGTCCGTTGCGGGTACGGATTTTCTCTTCATTGATATTTGGCTCGATTGCGCTCATCGGCATATTGATCGTGCTTTACGCCTGGCAACTACCGCCGTTCAGCAGTGCCATCGAGAGTACGGAAAACGCGTTGGTCAGGGGGCAGGTGACGATCATCGGGCCTCAGCTCAGCGGGTATGTGTATGAGGTGCCCGTGCAGGACTTCCAGTTCGTCAAGGCTGGCGATGTGTTGGTGCGTCTCGATGATCGGATCTACAAGCAGCACCTGGATCAGGCGCTGGCCCAACTGGCGGTGCAGAAAGCGGCGCGGGCCAACAACCTGCAGCAGCGTCGCAGTGCCGAAGCGACCATCCTCCTGCGACAGGCCGCTCTGGCCAACACTATTGCCCAGGGCCGCAAGACCGCCGCTGATTTGCGCCGTAACGAGGATTTGGTCGCCGATGGCTCAGTGTCCAGGCGCGACCTGGACCTGAGCCGCGCAGACAATGCCCAAGCTGTCGCCGCCGTCGCCGAGGCGCAAGCTTCGCTGGAGATTTCCCGCCAGGATCTGCAAACCGTGATCGTCAATCGTGGCTCGCTGGAAGCGTCGGTGGCCAATGCCGAGGCCGCCATCGAACTGGCGCGTATCGACCTGTCCAACACGCGGGTTACAGCCCCGCGTGATGGTCAGTTGGGGCAGATCGGCGTGCGGTTGGGCGCTTACGTCAATTCGGGGGCGCAACTGATGGCGCTGGTGCCGGATCGGCTGTGGATCATCGCCAATATGAAAGAAACCCAGATGGCCAACGTACGTCTCGGTCAGCCGGTAACCTTCAGCGTCGACGCCCTCGACCATCAGAAGATGCAGGGCAGGGTACAGCGAATCTCGCCCGCCGCTGGCTCGGAGTTCAGCCTGCTACCCGCGGACAATGCCACGGGGAACTTCGTCAAGATTGCCCAGCGGATACCGGTGCGGATCGTCGTTGACCCCGATCAACCCCAGGCCAAACGCTTGCGACCGGGGATGTCAGTGGTGGTGAGCATCGACACCCGCCAGAGCGGCGAAGTACCGCCTGATCAGGTTGATGACGATTCAGCCCCGGAACGAGCCGATCAACGCCGCTGAGTGAACGGCTCTTGGCGCGAGCCGTGCGCTGAATGCTTGCGCGCTTCAGTAGTCGTCGCGTTTGCGAAAGGCCCAGCGACCCGCGAGCAGGGTGAACGTCGCGACCAACGCCACCAGTACCCAAAAGCCTTCGGGGTCAGTGGCCAGTGGAATGCCGCCGACGTTCATCCCGAAGAAGCCGGCGATGATATTGATCGGCAGCGCCAGCACGGTGACCACGGTCAAGGTGAACAGGGTGCGGCTGCTCTGCTCGTTGAGCTTGGCGGCGATTTCTTCCTGCAGCAGCTTGATCCTCTCGCCCAGCGCGGTGAGATCGCTGATCACCAGTGCGGATTCATCGGTGGATTTACGCAGCTCTTGCACGTCTTCTTTCTGGAACCAGGCCGGTGGGCGGTTGAGCAGGCGCAACAGGGACCGGGGTTCCAGGGCCAATAGCCGATGCAGGCGCACCAGCACCCGGCGCATTGCACCCAGGTCTGCGCGGTTATCGCTCAGGCGTGAAGACAACAGTTGGTCTTCGATTTGATCGACGCTGACCGTGGTTTTCCTCACAATCTGTTCGAGGACTTCGCCTTGATCGCGCAGCAAATGCACGAGAAGCTCCAGCGGCGAGCGGAAAAACTCCCCGCGTTTTACCGAGTGACGCAGCCTGTCTACCGAATGCAGAGGCTGCAAGCGGACGCTGATCATCATGTGGCTGCGGGTGCAGACCCACAAGGTAGAGATGTCTGAAGACACCATGCCGAAGTTGAACACCACATCGTTGACCACTGCCAGTAGCGACGAGTCGATGTGTTCGATGCGTGTCGAGCGCGACCCTTCATGCAGGGCTTCGAAAAACTCTTCCGGTAGCTCCAGATGCGATTTCATCCAGCGTTGGCAGCCTGCATGGGCCAGGTTCAGGTGCAGCCAGATGAATTCTTCGGGGTCGCCCGGAGTGTGCAGGCACTCCAGGGCGGCGGCCGAATCGATTTCCCGGCCCCGCTCACCGGGGAGGAAACGAAACCCATAGATCAAGCCGAACAAGTCTGAATCCTGATGATCGTGCACGATGCTGTTGTTCATGGATGCTCGCTGACCTGAATACGCCTGTCAGGGACGCAGGATTGCTAAAACCGCATCATGGCAATCTGTTTTGACAGTTTTGTTACAGTTCAATCGGTGTCTCAGGCACTCAGCCGTGCTGTCACCTCATTCAACTGACCCGACACGCTGTGCAGGTTACGGCTGGCCGTTTCGGTGCGTTTTACATTGTCCTGATTGGCGCTGGCGATTTGGGTAATCTCTACCAGATTGCGCGAGATATCTTCGGCGACCGAGGTTTGCTCTTCGGCCGCCGTGGCGATCTGTCGGTTCATGTCGCGGATCGCCTCGACCGCTTCGGTGATGCGATGCAGCATATGGCCTGCTTCGGTGACCTGCTCGACGCTTTCTTCGCTGCGAGACTGGCCACCCTCAATCGCTTTCACTGCGTCGAGGGCGCCAGTCTGTACGGTGTGGATGATTTGATTGATTTCGGCAGTTGAGGCAGCGGTGCGCTGTGCCAGGCTGCGGACTTCATCGGCGACAACGGCAAACCCGCGTCCTGCATCGCCGGCGCGCGCCGCTTCAATGGCCGCGTTCAGGGCTAACAGGTTGGTCTGCTCGGCGATACCGCGAATGACTTCGAGTACTTTACCAATTCTTCCGCTGTCGGTTTCCAACTGACGGATGACCGAGGCTGTATTGGATATCTCGCCACGCATGTGAGTAATCGCGGCAATGGTTGTCTGCATGACCTGTTCGCCTTGCTGGGCGCTGTGGTCGGCGGCGTCTGCCGCAGTGGCGGCCTGCTCTGCGTGTCGAGCCACTTCTTGCGCGGTGGCGGACATTTCGTTCATGGCCGTGGCGACCTGATCGGTGCGCTCGAACTGCTCGTTGGTGCCCTGAGCGATCAGTTGTGCAATCGCATTCAACTCACTGCTGGCGCTATCCAGGTCCGTAGCGCTGACCTTCAAACGGTTGAAGGTCTCTGCCAGAAAGTCTCGAAGCGTGTTGGCGGCCACGGCCAGACGGCCTAGCTCATCCTGACGCTCGGTGCTGACGCGGTCACCGAATTTACCTTGGCTGAGCTGGGCGACGTATTCGATCAATCGTCGAACTGGATCGATCAGATTGCGATTGACCAGCCACAGGCTCAGCAGTCCGATCAACAGCCCGGACACCAGCATCACCGCAATACCCAGGAGAATTGTTTGGTTTGCGTCTGCGCTGATGTGCTCGGATTGTTGGCTGCCCTGCTCGCGTAATTGGGCGACCAGCTCACTCATTTGTTCACTGGCGGGCCGATCCATGCCTTTGACTGCCGTATCACCTACAACAGGGTCGCCGTTAGAGGCTATAAATGCATCGCGGCCTTTCTGGTACGCGGTGCCCAGCACTTGATGGGCTTCGCGCAGTTTCTCGATCCGGGTTTTCAACTCGGGGGGCGTCTGGTTGGCGAGGCGCCCAAGGATGTCTTGCACCTCACGTTGGCGCTCCTCGAATTGTCCCCAGTATTTATTCAGCTCTGCCGGTTCCTTACCACGCAGCAGGACGTTCTTCCATTCCTGTACCTGAATTTTGAATTGGAGGTTGGCCTCATCGATCAGTTGGGATGTGTGCAACGGCCCGTCGATCAGGCCTTTGTAGTTCTGCACGCTATTGGAGAGGAAATGAAAACAGGCCAGCGCGATCAGCAGGATCGCCAACAGGCTGCCACCGAGCAACGCCAGAATCTGGGCTCTCAGCGATTTTTGCAAGAACATGGGGGGTCTCTCATGGCCAAGAAGAAGGCATTCCACGTGGGAACGGGTGCGGCAAAGACATCCCTGTTCTTCAAGGCCGGGATTGCCCCGAACTTGAAGGTCGTACCTAGAGGTCGGCGGACGCCGGGGTTTCTTGAGTAATGCGGTTTTTCGTTCGGATGAACAGTACGCTGCGGCCAATCTCTTTCCGCCCCCGGTACGACTTTTCAAGAAAATTCGCAGCGGCAATAACTATCCTGAACCTCGCACGCCCTCCAGACCGCCAACGGAAGGCCATATTTTTCCTTCTTGTGGCGAATAAAATCTTCGTTTAAGCGATTGATCAGCGCGGCGTGTTTACCCTGCTAGGGAAGGTCTGAAGTAGGCCCTTCTTTTTGCCGGAAAATCGTGCGTCAAGCGCTCAGAAATAAAGTAATTCACTGAAATATCGGAAATACCGGCTTTTTTAGATGAACCATATTTGGAAACCTTTTTCAGAGTTTCCCTAACTCAAGCTTCCACCGGACGGGTCGCTGGCCGCGGTAGATCAGATCACGGAATTCGGAATGCTCGAAAGCATTCATAAATATGACTATAAAAAGATAAGAAAGTATTCGAAAAGAGAATAGATCACTGTCATATATGACAGTAGACGGAAAAAACCTTATTGGAGAAACTGTACGTGAGCAACGGGCAGCATGATGACGACCATGCGCTCAATCACTGGGGCTAATGCAAATATCATTGCGACTGCCCGCTGTTATTGAATAATAGGAGCAATACATCATGAGTGAAGAAGTCTGCGCGATAGTTATTGATATTGGCAGTAGCACGATGAAGGTAGGTTTCGCCGGTGACGCCAGTCCAGCGGTATTTCCCACCGTAGTAGGCAGGCCAGAATCGGCTGATGCAAACCAAAAGGCAGTGTACGTGGGTGAGGAAGCGCTAGCTAAAAAAGATACATTGAAACTTAGCTGGCCGGTAAAGTATGGCTTCATCACTGACTGGGACGATTTCGAGCTCATTCTACACCATGTATTTGACAACGTATTAAAAGTGAAACCTGCCGAGCATGACATACTCTTGACGGAGCCGCCGCTTAACCCACGTAGTAGCCGGGAGAAAATGGTTAAAATATTATTTGAGGTATTTAATTGCCGCGCTTGTTATGTCTCGATTCAAGCGGTTTTGGCTCTGTATGCCTCAGGACGTACAACGGGGATAGTTTTGGAGGTGGGCGATAGCGTTACTCATGCTGTTCCGATTTACGAAGGCTATGCTTTACCTCACGCAGTCTTGCGGACGGACATTGGAGGGCGAAACCTGACGGCCTACCTGGTTAAAATACTGTCAGAACGCAGCTACTCTTTTGCCACAACGGCAGAGTCTTCAATTGTTCAGGAGATCAAAGAAAAGCTGTGTTACGTCGCAATGGATTTTGAGGCTGAAATGGAAGGCGCAGCGACCTCCAGCAGTCTTCAGGAATCGTATGAACTGGCAGATGGCCAAGAAATCACTGTGGGTGACGAACGTTTCCGGTGCCCGGAGGTGTTGTTTAAACCTTCACTGACTGGATTCAAATTCGCAGGAATTCATGAGGTGGTTTATAACAGCATCATGAAGTGCGATGTTGATATTCGAAAAGATCTTTATAGCAATATCATTTTAACTGGCGGCTCTACAATGTTTTCGGGCATGGCTGAAAGGCTGCAAAAGGAAATCGTCGCGCTAGCACCTGCCACCATGAAAATTAAGGTTGTTGCACCACCTGAACGTAAATACAGCGTTTGGATTGGTGGTTCTATACTCGCTTCGCTCAGCACCTTTCAAGCAATGTGGATTACCCGTAAAGACTATGATGGAGTGGGTCCTTAAATTGTGCATAGAAAGTGCTTTTAAGTTCGAGACCCCCCCTTTTAATTAGGAGCATCCGGCCAGGCTGCACTTCTACACCGACCCGGAATTGATCGGGGGTACCGAAACCCAGGCGTTTGTTAGCCATCATGACGAAATCATTCTGATTGCCGTCCGAGGAAGTTTCCCTACGGCTGGCTGCTGTTCGGTTTTGGGCTTGGACGTATGGGTGGCGAGCCTTATCGGCATCATGGGAAACAGCAGCATTTCATGCCGGTGACGTTCAGTGATGGCGAAAAGTCTTCCATTCTCTGGGACCTCGGTTGTGAATCCATTGAGGACACTGCGATATGCAAATACGCCCGTGAGCAGTAATGCACGTAGTTTCGATGAGGGCTCAAGTCATACAACAACCCGCCTTGCAGCAGAAAGAAGTCGCCTCAATACGACCATTGGCCGCTTGGGGAAATTGAACGCCACCAAACTAAAACCGGCCGATGTTTATGGCAATGCTGCGCAGTCGCCAGCGTTTGAGGCGAGCCTCAAGCGCTGGAGGGCTCATAAAGAGAATAACGTCAAAGTGCAACTGGCGATGATCCCTTCGCGGCCAGACAATACTGATATCGCGGGGGGGCTACCAAGAAGCTGATCGCGCCCAATGGCGTAGTGCTTCCTCCCGTGGTAATCCGCCGCACGCTGATGAGGCTGTTCGGCGGATAGTCGGGTGTGTCCGTGACCGCTTAAGCAGCGGCTCACACCATCGCCAGCACCCGCTTGCGAGTGGGCGCAGGCCAAGCGCTGTCGATGGCGTGCAGGTCTTCTGCGGTCAGGGTCAATTGTGCGGCAGCAGCGTTGAGGCGTATGTGCTCGGGCTTGACGGCTTTGGGAATCGCGATGACGCCTTTATTGCGCAGCACCCAGGCCAGGCAGATCTGCGCGGGGGTGGCGTCATGCCGGGCAGCGATGTCTTGCAGCACCGGGTTTTTCAGCAGGTGCCCGGCCTGAGCGATGGGGCAGTAGGCCATCAGCGGCATGAGGTGGATCTGCGCCCAGGGCAGTAGATCGAATTCGATGCCGCGTTGTTCGAGGTTGTAGAGCACCTGATTGGTCGCGCAGGCCGGGTTGGCCAAGTGCGCCATGTCGGTGACGTCGAAATTGGAGACGCCCCAGCCACCGATTTTGCCGGCTTCGCGCAGGCGTTCGAAGGCTTCGACGGTTTCTTCCAGTGGGTGTTGGCCGGGCCAGTGCAGCAGGTACAGGTTGATGTGTTCTGTGCCGAGGCGTCGCAAGCTTCGTTCACACGCCTCTACTATGCCGGTGCGGCTTGCGTTGTGTGGGTAAACCTTGCTCACCAGAAACACGCGGTCGCGCTGCCCGGCGATGGCCTCACCGACCACTTCCTCGGCACCGCCTTCTGCGTACATTTCAGCGGTATCGATCAGGGTCATGCCGTGTTCGATGCCCAAACGCAACGCGGCCACTTCATGTTTTCGTTGATGCGGATCTTCGCCCATGTGCCAGGTGCCCTGGCCGATGACGGGGACGGATGCGCCAGCCAATTCGAGGGTTTGCATGTAATCTCCTACAATCAGTGGGTGATATCTATTCTGGCAGCAGGATGACGAGCAGGTTCAAACCGGACCGGGAAAAGCGGTGATATCGGTCATTTATTCACCACCGCCGTACGGCCATTCTCCCAACCCCCACCTAAAGCCAAAAACAGATCGATCTGGCCCATGGCGACTTGGGTGTTAGCCGAAGCCAATTGGGCACGAACATCAGTATAGGTGCGTGTAGCCTGGAGGTCGGCAAGGAACGAGGCGCGGCCAGCCTGGAAGAAACGGTGAGTCTGATCGGCCGCTTGCCGGGCCGACTGTTCGGCGTCGGCCAGCGCCTCACGCCGCTCCAGCAAGGCGGTGTATTGCGCCAGACCGGTCTGGGCTTCGCGGATCGCGTTGAGCACCACGCCATCGAAATGCGCCAGTGCGGCTTGGGTCGAGGCTTCGGCTTCATGGATCCGCGCACGGGAGCCGTTCGATGGCACCGTCCAGCTCAGCAAGGGCCCAAAGCCCCAGCGATTAGTGGCCGGTTGGCCGAGGTTACTCAGAATACCAACGGTGCCAATGCTCGCGCCGATGCTGATGTCCGGGTACAGCGCGCCGGTGGCGACACCAATCTCTGCGGTGGCGGCTGCCAGTCGACGCTCGGCCTGACGAATATCAGGCCGGCGTTTGAGCAATGCGGCACCGTCGCCGACGGGCATGAGCTGCGCGATGTGGGGCAGTTCAGCGCATGTCGTCACGCCAGCAGGCAGTTGTGCCAGCGGTTTGGCCAGCAGCATCGACAAGCGGAACAGTCCGGCTTGACGGGCGGCGTTGTAGCGGGGCAATTCGGCGCGCAGGGATTTGAATTGGGTTTGTGAGCGGGTGACTTGGGTTTCATCCCCGCGCCCCGCGTCGCGCAGGCGCTGGGTCATGGTCAGGCTTTGCTGTTGCAGGTCCAGCGAATGCAGGGCGATGTTCTGCTCTTCATTGGCGGCGCAGACCTGGGTGTAGGCGCGTACTACGTCGGCCACCAGGGTGATGCGCGCGGTGTCCGCTGCGGCTTGGGTCGCATCGGCACTGGCTTGTGCGCCTTCGATGCCGCGCTGCAGGGTGCCGAACAGATCGAACTGGTAAGAGGTGCTGATGCCGATGTCGCCGACATTGGCCACGGGCACTTTATCGGCTAACAGAAAGGCTTCACCCGATTCCTGCAAGCGTTGTGCGCCCATTTTTACCCCGCTGTGGAATCCCCCCAAAGACTGGGCTTCCTCCACTTGCATTCGGGCCCGGGCCAGATTGGCGGCCGCTACCCGCAGGTCGGTGTTGGAGGCCATGGCCTGACGTACCAGCTCATCGAGCCGAGGGTCCTGATACAGTCGCCACCAATCTGCCGGTACCGGCGCTGACATCGCATTGGCACCCTGACCCGCGATTTTGCCCTGCAAATCCGGGCGGTTCAGTGCGGCATCCTTGGGCAGATGATAGTCCGGCCCCACCATCTGGCAGGCGGACAACAGCAAACCCAGGGCTACGGTCGCCAGACGTGCGCCTTGTTTCATTGCGCGGTCTCCCGAGGGTGAGCGTCCTCGATGATCGACACCGTCGCGGTACGCCCGGCGATCATGCGAAAGTCATCCGGCACGCTGTCGAAGGCGATTCGCACGGGAATCCGTTGTGCCAGCCGCACCCAGCTGAACGCCGGGTTGACGTTGGGTAGCAGGTTGGTGCCGCTGCTGCGATCACGGTCTTCGATAGCGGCGACGATGCTCTGCACATGACCGCGCAAGCGTGCGCTATCACCGATCACGCGGATATCCACAGCCTGGCCGATGTGGATACCAGACAGCTTGGTTTCTTCAAAGTAGCCGTCGATATGGAACGAGGTGCCGTCGACCACCGACAGAACGGCGCGGCCAGCGGTGACAAACTCCTGCGAACGCGGTGCGCGGTCGTTGAGGTAACCGTCCACCGGGCTGCGGATCACCGAGCGGTCCAGGTTCAGTTGTGCGGCATCGACCGCAACCTGTGACTCGCTCAAGGCCGACAATGCAC
Source organism: Pseudomonas sp. GG8 (assembly GCF_052976945.1). Classification (NCBI taxonomy): domain Bacteria; kingdom Pseudomonadati; phylum Pseudomonadota; class Gammaproteobacteria; order Pseudomonadales; family Pseudomonadaceae; genus Pseudomonas; species Pseudomonas sp. GG8. The sequence goes on along the minus strand of NZ_JBRIIP010000001.1, from coordinate 3,679,729 downwards.
GCGCTTCGCGAGACTGACTTTCTTCGAGTTGTTCCTGGGCAACCAGATTGCCCAGGCCCCGGTTGCGTTTGTTTTCACGACGGGCCTGTTCATAGGTTTCCTGGCGTTCGGCCGCCGTCGCCTTGGCCTGACGCAGGGCCAGACGAAAGCGGTCCTGGTCGATGGTGAACAGGACTTGGCCCTTGGTCACCACCTGGTTGTCGGTCACCTCGACCTTCTGAATCAGGCCGGAAACGTCTGGGGCAATCTGCACCACGTCGGCGCGAATACGACCGTCGCGGGTCCAGGGCGCAAACATGTAATACATCACCATGCGCCAGACCACGACAGTGGCGAAGGTCACGATAAGCAGGGTCAGGACCACTCGGCCCAATGTCAGTAAGGGTTTTTTCATTTCATCAGGTATCGACTGAGAGTATCCACAGCGCCGAGCAACACAGCGTATAGACCTACGTTGAACAATGCCCGGTGCCAGACCAGGCGATAGAAGTGGGCGCGTGTCAGCAGTGCGTGCACCACTAGATAAAGCAAATACGTGATGCCCATCAGTACCATCAGCGTGGGCACGATCACCCCGCTGATATCCAGATCACCGATCATAAAGGCGCTCCGTCGATGCCATAGGGCGGTTGTTCTTTGGCCTCACCGGTGGCCATTATTTCGACGCCAGGCAGCAGCGCCAGGCGCAGGCCACTCAACGCATGCAGCAGGTGAGTGCGGGTTGGATCGTCGTCCATCCATTGCGCGGTCAATGAGCGCCGTGCGCGGTCCATGGTCATCAACAGACCTTTGGGCGCGGGCAAGCGTTGGCGGGCGTTGAGGCAGGCCTGAAAATAAACGCCGACCTCATCGATCACCTGCTGTAGCAGCGCTTGGGGGACTGCGTGTACCCGATGGATATACGCCTGCAAATCCAGCAAGTTGAGGGCGACCTGCAGTTCGCGCAGGGCAACCCCGGTGTCCTGAGCGGTGATGGTCAGGCGCGGTAAATGCTGCATCAGGCGGTCGAGCATCTGCACGCCCATGCGCCGATGCTCGGCCAGTGTCGCCGGCTGGCTCAGGGTGACAATATCGTGCCAACTGAAGCGGGTCAGGCGCTTGGCGGCTAATTCAACGCCGAAGGGGCGTACCACCAGGGTCCAGACAAACGCGAATAACAGCCCCACTGGCCCCGCCAGGTTGGTGTTGACGAAGGCCAGGAAGTCGGCGTCGTAGGCGCCCTGAATGCTGATGAATGAGGACGTATTGACGATGGTCAGCAAGGTCCCCAAGTAGAAGCGGGGCTGCACGGTCAAGGTGCCGATGACGATGAAGGGGATGGCGAAGGCCAGCACCAGCATCGGGAAGTCATGCAGGTTGGGCAGCACCAGGAACAGATAGAGACTGGCGAACAGCACCGACATTGCGGTCCAGAAAAAGAAGCGATAGATCTGCGGTGCGGGGTCGTCCATGGCGGCGAAGAAGCTGCACGCCACCGCAGCCAGAATCACCGCGCTGCCGCCATCGGTCCAGCCCAACAGAATCCACAACACTGACGCGACGATGATTGCGGTGACGCTGGAAAACACCGAATACAGCATCAAGCCGCGATCAAAAAACGGCGTCAGCCGGCCCAGCCGCCAGTGCCGATAGACCGCGCGCCACGAGGACTGGTCGTCAGTGCGCAACGCATGTTGCAGGCTGCGACAGTCCTGCCACAGATCGATCCATTCGCCGAGTCGGTAGAGGGCGTTGGACAGTAGCAACTGATGCCGATCATCCAGCTGCGTCGAGCTGGGTTGCAAGCGCTCCAGATGATCGCGTAGCGCTTGCCAATGTTCGACCGGCGCGCCCTCACGGGTGCTATGCAACCAGGCGCAGGTCTCTGCCAGCAGCGGCGCGAGGCGTTCGGCCTGTTCGGGTGTGCGTTTTTCCAGTGCCAAAAGGGCGTCGTTCAATGCATCGACAACCGGCAACAGGTGAATCATCCGTCCACGCAATTCTTTACTGTTGCGCATTGTCTGAGGGCGCGCACCTTCGTGAGGTAACTGACCGATCATCAGTTCCAGCGTATTGAAAGTAGCAACCATCGAGGTGCGAAGGCGGCCGATGTCTTCCGGGGCCAGGGTGCGCGCCAAAAATAGCTCACTGTAAGCGCTGGCGTCGGCAAACCAGTTGTCAGCCGCCCCCAGCATCACGGGCGCCAGCCGGCGCGGCCAGAACATGCCGCCCACCACGGCGGCACAGACGATCCCGAGGACAATCTCCTCAGTGCGTGACACCGCAATGTCGAACACTGTCAGCGGGTTATCCACAACCGGAAAGGCAATCAGCGGCAGGGTGTAGCCCGCGAGCATCAGCGCGTAACTGTTGGCCGTGCGCAGGTGCAGCGAGAGGAACAGCAAGGTCCCGGTCCAGAGAGCGATCACGATGGCCAGCAAGAACGGGGTCTGCACGAACAATGGCACGAAAAAAACGGCCGCCGCCGCGCCGACAAAGGTCCCCAGCGCCCTGTAGAGCGCCTTGGAACTGGTCGGGCCAACAAAGGGACTGGAAACGATATAGACCGTGGCCATGGCCCAATAAGGCCGAGGCATTTCCATGATCAATGCGATATACAACGCGATCATTGAGGCGGCGAAGGTACGCACGCCATAGAACCAGTCACGTGCCGGCGGTACCCCGGTAAAAAAACCGCTCAAGATGCCCATACCGTGCTGTGATGGCCGGCATCTTCAAATGCCTTCAGCACCCGCAGGGTGGCTTCGAGATCCGCGACGTCGACATTTTTGAGCACGTCCCTGCGCAGACGAATCAACTCATTTTCAATCGACAACGCCAGCGCGCGGCCATTCTCGGTCAGGCTCAAGGATTTGGCGCGGCGGTCTGTGGGATCTTCGGTGCGACAGACCACGTCAGCTGCACATAATTGATCAAGCAAACGCACTAGCGATGGACTTTCCATCCCGGCGGCCTGGGCCACTGTCACTTGGCGCACGCCGTCGCCCAAGCGCAGAATCATCAACAAAGGCATCGCGCACGCTTCGGAGATGCCGTAGTCGACGAGCGTCGTGTGACAGATGCGCCGCCAGTGACGGGACGCTGCCACGATGCCGCGGCTGATGCTCATTTGGAGAATATCGAGAGTCATGGCGTTGCCAGTGATAATAGTTTGAAATCACATTATTAGCTTGCTAACTATAAATAGTTTGTAACACTGTTGCAGCGCCGTCAACCGTCATCTTGCTTGTCCAGGCAATCACACATGGCTGAAGTCCGTGAGTGCCCATCTCCATGACTCTGTGACCATTCCCTTCCACACGCAAGATGCCCGATGCAGAGCTTTTCACTGGCAAAAAAAGCAGTGGAGTTTGAATAGATGACTACCGTTTGTCGGTAATAAAAAACGGTATTGGGCGCCTTTATCGCGCTTTTATTCAAAAAAATGACGCAAGGTTTCGGACCTGGCGCCTTTGTTAATGCAGTCTGTGGTGAACCTTTTATTCATCCTGATGTCGTCATCAAATGATGCCGTAATAGTGGCCTTACAGCGGATCGCCTGTTTTTTGACGTCATTAGGTCGGCGATTGAATTTCAACAATCATCGATTCAGCCGATAGCAAGGACAACACCGCTGGGTGGTTGCACACCACCTTTAACGATCCGTCCTTGCTGGTGCGCAAGCCGCACCCCTTCGAGTCTTGAATGATCGATCTCGCTACCTGGAACCTCTCCGTCCCTGTCGGTCCTCCCGCCGTCACCATTGATACGCCAACACTGGTGGGTGGTTATCAGGATGGTTACTTCCGCTCGGGGGACACCTTGTTCTTTTGGGTGCCGGTAACCGGCTCCAGAACTGAAAATGCGATATATCCCCGGACCGAACTGCGCGAGACCAAGGCCGATGGCAGCGTCAGCAACTGGAAATTTCCCCAGGCAGACAACGTCCTGCGTGCCGCGCTGTTGGTCAGTCAGGTACCCTCGACGGGCAAAATCGTGATTGGTCAGATTCATTGTTACCAAAGCGCGGAGCCGTTGCTCAAGCTCGAATACCAGTACAAGGAAAAGCTCAAGACCGGCAACATCGTTGTCAAGTTTCGACGCGCACCCGGCGTGGAGCCTGAGGTCATCATCATTGCCGAACAGGTGCCGATGAATCAGCGCTTCACCTACACCATTCACCTGACGCCCAACGGCAACCTGACCGTCAACGCATTCGACCATGTCTGGACCGCAGCTCTGGATTCATCCTGGAGCACCCGGCTTTTGTACTTCAAGGCAGGCGTCTACGTTCAGGACAATACGGGCTACACCACTGAAGGCGGGGCGGCGACGTTCTACAAGCTGACAATTACCCATGACAAGAAGGCTTGAGTGGGGTCAAGCCGGAAAGACCAGGGTAAACCGAATCGGTGCGGCAACCGGTTGCGCGACGGTGACGCGTCCGCCATGCAGATGCATGATCGCGGCGACAATGGCCAACCCCAGACCATTGGAGTCGGAGCGTTGATGGCGTGAAGCGTCGCCGCGGTAGAAACGGTCGAACAACCGGGTCAAGGCCGCAGGCGCCAGCACCGGACCCTGATTCTCCACCTGGATCAGCCATTCGCTATCGCGCCTGTCGACGCGCACCAGAATCTCGCTGTCCGCATCGGCGTAGCGAATGGCATTGGCCACCAGATTGCTCAACGCCCGCCGCAGAAGGATCGGGTCGGCGTTCAAGGTCCCGCCGCCAGAAGTCTGGATGCGCAATTGACGCTCTTCTGCCAACCCTTCGAAATAACCGGCGACGCGCTGCAGTTCGTCTTCCAGATTCAGTGGCTGACGTTCGAGCACGGCTTGTGCGTCATCAGCCCGGGCGAGGAACAGGATGCTCTCGACCAGTCGGGAAATCCGCTCCAACTCCTCAAGATTCGAGGCCAGCAACGCTTGGTATTCATCCACGCTGCGGGTCTGGCGCAACGCAACCTGACAATGCCCCATCAGTGAGCCGACAGGTGTGCGAATCTCATGGGCCAGGTCTGCGGAAAACTGCATCAGCCGCTGATAACCGTCGGCCAGGCGATCAAGCATGGCGTTGAAAGCGTCGCTGAGTTGATGCAGCTCCACGGGTGTGTCGTGGCTGTCCAGGCGGCTACCTCTGTGGCTGTCGAGCGTCGCCGGGGTGATGTCTGCCGCGTGTGCCGCCATTCGCCGCAACGGGCGTAAACCACGGCGTAACAACAGATAACCGAGCAGCGCGGCGATGACGAAAGCCAGGGTCATGGCCACGTAGATGCGCTGTCTGAAACTGGCGAGCATGGCCATTTCCTTGACCATTACATGCGCGGCCAGCAGGTGCACCTCGGTGTTGCCCGACAGCGCCTGCACGGATGCGGCGCGCAAGGGCACGCCTTCCAGGCTCATCCCACTGCGCAGGTCGGTGTCGTTGAGGGCTTGATCCTGGCCGACCACCGGTACCTGTGGCAGCGGCGCGTGCGACGGATTGACCGAAATCACCGGGGGCTTGCCCGGTTCACCGATGATGAAAATGTCTTCTTCGCTGTCGAGCATGTTTTCGAACAGTTGCGGACTGCTCTCAAGTTTGTCGAGGGTCAGGTCGTAGCGCAGCAGTTTGCGAAAATGATCGAGCCGGGCCAGCACGGCATGGTCGCTGCGCTGCATCACGGTCCGTTCTATCGATACGTAAAGATACAGGCCGGCGCCAGCCACGGTGAGCATCGCCACCAGGGCGAATGCGAGTGTGGTGCGCAGGGTCAGGGATGGCGGGCGTCGGGACCGCATGGCCGCACCTCGCAGACGTAACCGATGCCGCGCACGGTATGGATGAGTTTGACCGGGTAGGGCAGGTCGATCTTGCTGCGCAGACGTTTGATCGCGACATCGACCACATTGGTGTCGCTGTCGAAGTTCATGTCCCAGACCTCCGAGGCGATCTGTGCCCTGGACAGTACATCGCCTTCGCGGCGCAGCAGCAGATGCAACAGCGCGAATTCCTTGTTGGTCAGGACGATCACCTGTTGCTGGCGGGTCACCCTGCGTCGCAGCAGGTCCAGCTCCAAGTCGGCGATATGAAAATGATCCGGCTCGCGGACCACGCCCCGACGCAGCACGGTGCGGATGCGCAGCAGCAACTCAGTGAAGGAAAACGGTTTTACCAGATAGTCGTCGGCGCCCAGCTCCAGGCCACGAATGCGATCCTGCAATTGATCGCGCGCAGTGAGGAACAGCACGGGCACATCCTGTTTGGCGCGCAGCACTTCGATAATCTGCCAGCCATCGATGCCTGGCAGCATCACATCGAGCACGATCAAGTCATAGCGCTGTTCGAGGGCCATGTGCAGGCCATCGGTGCCGTGTTGGGTCCAGTCGACTTTATAACCCGACTCGCCAAGGCCCTTTTTCAGGTACTCGCCGGTCTTGGTGTCGTCTTCGATGAGCAGGATGTGCACCGTTGGGTCTCCATGTTCTTCACACAGGCTGGAGCGTTTCCAACGAGGAGCGTTGGGCAGGGTTGGAGTTTAACCAAGTGCCATGAGGGTGTCGGTGACATTTTTGTCATGCGCGATCTACCTGCGCCGAATGACAAAAATGTCATTCGGCGGTCATGCTGCCGTGCGGGTTCCAGGGTGATGATGGCTGCTAACTCACTCAACCAGGTATCGACATGAAGAATGCACTGTCCACAACGTTCGGCTTGCTTCTGCTCAGCGCCGCAGTCATGACCCAGGCCGCCGACATGCCAGTGGTCAAGCCCATGCGCGGCACTGTTGATAGCCTCCAGGCTGATACGTTGAATTTCACCAACCGTGCCGGTCAACATCAGAGCATCGGCTTGACCGACAAGACGACGATTCGCTTGATTTCAAAAACCAGCCTGGATTCGATCAAAACTGACAGCTTTATCGGTTCGGCGGCCACACCGCAGGCTGATGGCACGTTGAAAGCATTGGAAGTTACCGTGTTCGAAGCTAGCCTCAAAGGCAGCGGTGAAGGCCACTACGGTTGGGAAAATGCCGACGGCAGTACCGGCACCATGACCAACGGCACGGTTGGTACGCTGGCAAAAACCAATGGTCGCACCTTGACCGTGCTCTATAAGGGCGGCGAAAAACAGCTGGTCGTGCCAGAAGACGTGCCGATCGCCTACGTTCAACCTGGCGAGCGCAGCGCACTGAAAGCCGGTGCCAAGATCGTTCTGTTCCCGGCCGATGACGGTAAATCCGCGCGCGGTATTGCCGTGGGCAAGGATGGTTTCACGCCACCGATGTAACGCAGAGCGAGGGCGTCGGATTCAGACACCACAGGAGACCGCCATGAGCACTCGACATATCCATCCCTGGCCAGTGCGGCTTACGCATTGGCTCAACGCGCTGGGCATGGTTGGCATGTTCATGAGCGGCTGGGGCATCTACAACGCTTCACCTTTATTCTCTTTCCGCTTCCCCCGCGAGATAACTCTGGGCGGTTGGCTCGGTGGTTCCATCGCTTGGCATCTGGCAGTGATGTGGCTGCTGGTGATCAACGGCCTGGCATACGTGTTGTACGGCGTGTTCAGTCAGCACTTCAAACGCGATTTGTTACCGATTTCAGTGGACGCGGTGAGGCGTGATCTGGGGGATGCCCTGCGCTTGCGTCTGGCTCACCAACAGGGGCGCTACAACGCCGTGCAACGGTTGTCGTATTGGCTGGTGTTGGCGCTGGGCGTGCTGGTGGTCTTGTCCGGGCTGTCGATCTGGAAGCCGGTCCAGTTGCAGGTGCTGTGTAGCTTGCTGGGCGGGTACGACTTCGCTCGTTTCGTGCATTTTGGCGCCATGGCCGGGATCGGTGCATTCGTCGTCGTCCATTTGGTGTTGGTACTGCTGGTGCCACGTACATTTGTGCCGATGATTACCGGTGGTACTCGGGAGAATTCCAATGACTGAACCCAAACAGCGGCCACCTGGTTTGCGCCTGGAACCGGCGCAGCAGACCCAATTGATCAATATTCAACGGCGCTCGTTTCTGCGCGCCGGGCTGACGATCGGTGCAATGTCGATGCTCACGGGCTGCAACCTGGAGAGTGACGATGCTGTGGATAAAACTTTGTGGGCCATGTCGCGCTGGAACGACCGGGTTCAGGCCTGGCTGTTCAGCGGTCAACGTCTGGCGCCGACCTACGATCTGGCAAAGGTCACCAGTCCGTTCCCGTTCAATGCGTTCTACCCTGAATACAATGTGCCCGAGGTCGATCTTTCCACGTACCGTCTGGCGGTGTCCGGGTTGGTGCGTGACACGCAACCCTGGACCCTGGAAAACTTGCGCAAGCTGCCGCAACGCACCGACATCACGCGGCTGATCTGCGTCGAGGGCTGGAGCGCGATTGGCCAATGGGGCGGGGTCCCTTTGCGCACGTTTCTGGAACACATTGGCGCGGACACCACGGCAAAATTCGTCGGGTTCAAATGTGCTGACAAATACTACTCAAGCCTGGACATGCCGACCGCGCTGCATCCACAAACTTTGCTGGCGCTGGATTTCGGCCAAGTAGCACTGCCACCGGATTATGGTTATCCATTGCGTGTGCGGGTGCCGACCAAGTTGGGGTTCAAGAATCCCAAGCACATCGTCGAACTCTTCGTGACCAATGAATACCCGGGCGGGTACTGGGAAGACCAGGGCTATAACTGGTTTAGCGGGAGTTAAAGCAACCGCTGCACAGTTGATCGCAGCCTTCAGGGGAGCAGCTTCAGGATTCCTGGATACTGAAGCTGCTTTTCACTCAGTTCAGACCCAGCTTGCCACGCAAGGTGGACAGGTCTTCAGCCAGGGTGTTGACCGGGCCAATCAGTGCCTTGCGGTCATTTGCACTGACTTTGTCATACGTCTCGTAGCCACCGTCTTTGGTTTTGTATTTGGCCAGGATCTTGTTGACCGTCGCAAAGTTCTTGTCGACTTTGGCGGCAAACACCGTGTCCTGCTTTTCGATCTGCGGGCGGAACAGGTCGACGATTTTTTTGGCGCCGTCGATGTTGCCCTGGAAGTCATACAGGTCAGTGTGGCTGTAACGGTCTTCTTCACCGGAAATCTTGGTGGCAGCGACTTCTTCGAGCAGCACTGCCGCACCGCCAACCACTTTTTCAGGTGGGAAGGTCAGGCCGGCAACGCGTGTTTGCAGGTCTTTGACATCGCCGTTGAGTTTATCGGCCAGTTCGCCCAGGCCCTGGGTGCTGTTCTCGGAGAACAGGCTGTATTCGATGCGATGGAAACCGGTGAAGTCTTCAGCGGTCACGCCTTTTTCGTGGTCATCAACGCGTGAATCGATGGAGGCATCCAGGTCGCTGAACAACTCGGCGATGGGCTCAACGGACTCGTAATAAACGCGAGTCGGCGCATACAGTTTTTTGGCGGTGGCCAGGTCGCCTTTTTTCACGGCATCGGTGAACTGTTGGGTGTGGCTACCCAGCTCATCAAGCTGTTCGGTGACGTAGATTTTGTAGTCCGAGATCGGTCCCACCAGGTCCAGCGGCGCTGTCGCGGCGAAGGCGGCCAAGGGAGTCTGGAGCAAGCCAAAGGTAAGCATCACAACGAGAGGCGACTTTTTCATGGGACTTTTCCGGGTGAAATTAGTGTGGGTCAAAGCGTTTTCGTCGGTGTGGAGGCGGCAAGCAGCGACCGACCGAGGTAATCCTGATCGCCGACGACACCGGGCAACGTGAAGAAGTAGCCACCGCCAATGGGCTTCAGGTACTCCTCCAGAGGTTCGCCATTGAGGCGGGTTTGCACGGTGATAAAGCCTTTTTCCAGATCGGACTGGTAGCAGATGAACAACAGGCCCATGTCGAGCTGACCGTTCTTGCTCACGCCATTGGAGTAGTTGAACGGGCGGCGCAAAATCCGGTTGCGTTCAGTGTCGGCGGTGCGTGGGTTGGCCATCCTGATATGTGAGTCCAGGCGAGTCTGCTTGCCGTGGGGATCGGCAGCGTAGTTCGGCACGTCGGTCTCCTGCTTGCCATCCATCGGCGCGCCGGTGGTCTTGACCCGGCCAAAGATCGCTTGCTGTTCCTGCAGCGGCGTCCGGTCCCAGCGCTCGACGAAGTTACGGATGATCCGCACTGCCTGATAGCTACCGCTGACAGCCCATGCGGGCTCATCGCTGCCGGGTTGAACCCAGACCAGGTAGTCCATGGCTTTTTGATCGTTGGAATCGGGGTTGGCTGAACCGTCGCGGAAACCGAGGAAGTTACGTGCACTCTCTGCGGGCTGCCCGGGTTTGACGGGGGCCTGAGCCGGCACGGTGCCTTCCTGCTTCCAGCGCACCAACAACAAGTCGGGCAGATTTTTGACGATGTCACGCAGGGCGTGAATATTGCTGTCGGGGGTGTTGGAGCAGAACTGAATGCTCAAGTCACCGTGGCAGCGGTCAGGCTCCAGCGCGTCATTAGGGAAGCCAATCATCCGGATCAGGCGCGTGGGCTTGACCGACGCCAGGCCGAAACGCTCGTCGAACAGCGACTCACCGACCGACACGGTGATGGTCAGGTTGTCCGGCGTCACCACCGGACCGAGGATGCCCGAATCCACCGGTGGCAATTTCGGATCGACCTGCGGCACGACGCCTCCTGTCATCAGGAACGCAATACGCTCGTTCAGCGTGCGGAACAGACGCTCCAGATCTTCGCGGTCGGCAGCCAGTACGTCGAACGATACGAGCATGCCCGCAGCCGGGCGAGGCGTGACAATGCCCGTCTGGTGACGGCCATGGAACAGGTTACGGTCCTGGGTCTTTTCGCTGTGCGGCGCTTCGGTGACTTGCGCCTGGGACGCCGCCAAAACGTTGCTGCTCAGGCTGCTACCCGCCAATGCTGCACCCGCCGCGCCGAGTCCCAGAAGCACGCGGCGACGTTGGGCTGAAAGCGGGGCGTTGGACATATCTGAATCTTTCATAGTGATGAGGTCTTCGTTCTATTACGGGTCTGAAAGGACACTGCTTAGAGGCCCTTGAGGCCTAAGGCTGGATCGATTCCATCGAGTGCGTCGGCCAATGCTTTGGCGCTGTCTGCTATCTGTTGGCGCTGCCCATTCGCGACTTGATCGTAGGGGCGGTAGCCGCTCTCGGTTTTCAAGCTGTCGAGTTCAGCGCCAAAGGCCGTTGAAGCCGCATCGATCCTTTGCAGCAGCTCGCCAGCTGTCTTGGCCAGCAGCGGACGCAACAGGTCGATGACTTTGCGTGTACCTTCCAGATTGGCGGCAAAACCGCTCAGGTCAGCACGGCTGTAGCGCTCTTCTTCGCCGTTGCTGCGGACTTCGGCCAGGGAGCGCATGTTGTGGGTAATGATGCCAACCAGTTGCTCGGGGGCCATGGTTTGCGCCATCAATTGTTGCTTGAGGCCAGTGACGTCGGTTTGCAGACGCTGCACCGTCAGCGCCAGGCCATCGACTTTGTGCTGATCGAACAAGGCGTACTCAATGCGATGGAAGCCATTGAAGCCCGGGTCTTGTTCGCGTTTTTCGTAGTAATCAGCACGAGCGTTGATGGCGTTATCCAGATCGGCAAAGCGCTGTGCGGCAGGTGCAATCCGCTGATAGACGACTCGGGCCTGCAGGTAAGCCGCTTGTGCCTGATCCAGGTCAGCTACGTCGATGGCCTGTTGCAAGGCGGTAACGGCCTTGATCAGCGCTGAACTCTGGCTGCTCAAATAAACGCGGTATTCGGACAGTGGTCCGATAAACGCGACCATCGATGGCCGGGCCTTTGCGCTGGCGTCGGATTCAGCGGTGGGGGTCACATGCAGGGTGCCGCGTGGGTTGCTCAGCAGGCCGCAGGTGATGGTGTAGTCGCCCGGCATCAGGTTGGCATTGATCACCTGGCTCAGCCCCGGCGCGATATTTTCGCGCTCCTCGACCACCAGTACACCGTCGAGGATTTCCCACTCAACGGCACGTTCGGAGCGGTTGACGATACGAAAGGCGGTGCGTCCAGCAGGTACCGTCAACGCATTCGGCTCACAGCTGTGGGCATGAATGCTGACGAGGGTCTCGGCACTGTTATTAGCCTGGCGCTTTTGCATCGCAGCGCGGGAGGCATAGTAGAACAGCCCGCCGGCCGCGATCATGATGATCACGGAGCCGACTACGGCCAATCGCAAGACGTTATGAGACCTGGCTTTTTCAGGAAGCCCAGAGGGAAGATTCGACATGGGTACCCTTATTCGTTCGTAGCGGAAGATGATTGGCGAAGCACGGGTTTAGCCGATTGAGTCCCCGGCGCTGGCAGGAAGAACAACACCAATGCGCCGATCAGGTAGATCAGGTAGACGCTCAGGGTGCTGACGGTCGGAGAATCTTGATAACCAAACATGCCGGCCAATACCGAGCCTAATGGGCCGTCCATTGGCAGCGCTGCGCTGATGTCGAACACGACTGTTTGCAGGTGATTCCACAGTCCGGCCTCATGCAGCGCTTGCACCGACGTAGAGAGAATCCCGGCGGCGACCACCAGAATGAACAGGCCGGTCCAGCGGAAGAACATGCCCAGATTCAGGCGCATGCTGCCGCTGTAAATGGCAAACCCCACGCCGATGGCCAGGATCAGGCCGAGCAGGGCCCCCATCGGGGCTGCCGTCCCCTCACTCTGCTGGAACACCGCCAGCAGGAAAAAAACAGTCTCCAGCCCTTCACGGGCGACGGCGAAAAACACCATGGCGATCAGCGCGTAAACCTGATTTTTCGAGGTGGCAAGTGCGGCATCGAGAGAGGCGTGCAATGAGTGCTTGATGGAGCGTGCGACCTTGCGCATCCAGAACACCATCGAACTGAGAATGCCCACGGCCACCAGGCCGATCACGCCTTCGAACAACTCCTGCTGTTTTTGCGGGAATTCGGCGCTGACCAATTCCAGGCCGCCCCCGACCAGGAGCGCCAAGGCTGCCGCGAGAAAAACACCGATCCACACGGCGGGCATCCATTCTCCGCGGCCGGTCTGTTTCAGGTAGCTGGCAATGATGCCAACGATGAGCGCGGCTTCAATCCCTTCGCGCAGCATGATCAAAAAAGGAACGAGCATGTGTCACCAAAATAAGAGCTGCTGGGCGTGTAACCAGATGCGCAACGGAGGCTGTTGCGCGTTTGAGAATCTGCAACATAATGATACTCATTACCGAATGAGAATATCATTTTTTTCAAGTTTCGGATTTTTTGCAGGCTCGTACAGGTTAGGTTCAGGTCGTGGGCAGTGGGTCTGATTGATCCAGCACCGACCTCATCAGCTCTACAAACCGCTGTGGCGCCGGGCTCAGGCTTTGACTTGCGCGGGTGATAAGGCCGATTTCTCGGCTGACACCAGGGTGATCGACTGGCACACGCGCCAGATCGCCACGGCCATCGTCGGCGGACTCCGGCAGCAGGGTCATCCCCAGTCCTTGGCGGACCAAGGCCAGCACTGTCGACATATAGTTGGCTTCCAGGCCTGGTATCAGGTGCAGACCCTCTTCGGCGAACAGCTGCTCCACCCGTTCGCGCACGCTGCTGTCGCGTCCGGTGAGGATCATCGGCTGACCTGTCAGCGCCGAGAGACTTACTGATTGGCGTGATGCCAGCGGATGATCGCTTGGGATAAACAGGCACAACCGATCCACCATCACCACCTCAAAGTCCAGGCCGTGTCCCAGCCGGGCTCGCACCCCAAGACCGAAATCGACTTCGCCATCACGCACAAGTGCGTCGATACGTTGCGCTACCACATCGCGCAGGCGTATCTCGACCCCGGGAAACTGTTCGCGAAACAGCTTCAGTACTGGAGGCAGTGCGCCTGAGCAGATCGAGGGCAGGGCCGCGATGGTCACCACACCTCGGCGTAGCGCCGCCAAATCCCGCGAGCCGGCAACAATGTTGTCCAGGTCCAATAGTAGTTTTTCCATCGGCCCCAAGGTCTTCTGCCCGGCCGCCGTGAGGCTGACCTGACGCGGACTGCGCTCGAGCAGTGTCACCCCCAGCCAGTCTTCGAGTTGTTGAATCTGCACGGTTAGCGCCGAAGGCGACAGATGCAAGGCGACTGCCGCCTTGGCAAAGCTGCCGCTATGGGCCACGGCGAGAAAGGCACGGATATGCTGAATTGAGTTCTTCATTCTGTTTTTCCGAACGAGATGCGGTGAACATTTCAATTTACAAAGATTACCCCGATTTTCAATACTCGTTGAAAACAACAACGGTTCATTCCACTGCCCCAGGCGGTCAGGAATGACACACAGGACCCTGCCCATGCTCGCCACGCTCGGTGTTATCACCATCCTCTGTTTGCTCACCGCTGTAATGAGCAAACGCCTCTCGCCACTGGTTGCACTTATTGCGTTGCCGATCATTGCTGCATTGATCGGCGGCTTCGGCCTGGAAACCAGTGCCTTCATCATTACCGGCATCAAGAACGTGGCCCCGGTGGTGGGCATGTTCGTGTTCGCCATCTTGTTCTTTGGGGTGATGACGGACGCCGGGATGCTTGATCCCATCATTGATCGGATCCTGCACACGGTAGGGACGCGACCGACACGGATCGTGACCGGCACCGCGTTACTGGCGTTGTTGGTGCACCTGGATGGTTCGGGGGCGGTCACTTTTCTGGTGACTATCCCGGCCATGCTCCCTCTCTATAACCGTCTCGGCATGGACCGGCGCATCCTTGCGTGCGTCACGGCGATGGCGGCCGGGGTTAACTTCCTGCCCTGGACCGGCCCGGTGCTGCGCTCCTCGGCGGCGTTGCATGTGCCGGTATCGGACCTGTTTCAACCTCTGATTCCGGTGCAGATCGTGGGTTTGGTGTTTGTCTTCACCTGCGCCTGGCTGCTTGGTCGCCGCGAAGAGCGTCGGCTTGGCCTTGGCCTTGGCGCTGGCGTCACGGTTGATGTGGTTCCCCAGCGTACCCTCAGCGCGGAAGAAGAAGGGCTGCGTCGGCCACGGTTGTTCTGGCTCAATCTGCTGCTGACCGTGTTGGTGATGGGCGTGATGATTGCTGGCTGGGTCGACCCAGTGGTGATGTTCATGCTCGGTACCGTATTGGCGCTGTGCATCAACTACCCAAACGTCGACGCCCAGCGGGAGCGCGTCGATGCGCACGCCAAAACGGCCTTGACCATGGCCAGCATCCTCCTGGCAGCCGGGGTGTTCACCGGGATCATGCAGGGCAGTGGCATGCTCAAAGCGATGGCTGAAGTGGCGGTGGCACAGATCCCGGCTGGCCACGGTCATTTGATCCCGGCGGTAGTGGGCTTTCTGTCCATGCCATTGAGCCTGCTGTTCGATCCAGACTCGTTCTATTTCGGTGTGATGCCGGTGATCGCTGAAGTCGGCAAGGCGCTGGGCGTCAACCCGCTGCAGGTGGCTCAGGCCTCGTTGCTCGGCGTACATACCACCGGGTTCCCAGTCAGCCCGCTGACGCCGGCGACCTTTCTGTTGGTCGGCCTGTGCAAGATCGAGTTGGCCGATCACCAGCGTTTCACCATCCCCTTTATGTTCGCCGCGTCGGTGTTAATGACCCTGACTGCGTTGCTCCTGGGAGTCTTCTGACATGAAAACCTTACGCATTGGCTCTGGCGCCGGTTACTCGGGTGACCGCATTGAGCCGGCCGTGGAACTGGCCGAGCAGGGCGATCTGGATTATCTGGTCTTTGAATGCCTGGCCGAACGCACTATTGCTCTGGCACAGCAGGCCCGTCTGGCTGATCCAGAGGCGGGTTACGACCCTTTGCTGAGCGAGCGTATGCGCCGGGTGCTGCCTTTTGTCGGTCGTGGCATTGATGGCAATCGCCGGCGCTTGCGCCTGATCACTAACATGGGCGCCGCCAACCCAATGGCGGCCGCTCGTGAGGTCAGGCGGATCGCTGCGGAGCTGGGGTTGAACAGCCTGAAAGTCGCCGCTCTGACCGGCGATGATGTGCTCGATGCGTTGCAGGCCGATCCTTCCTTGTTACTCGACAACGGTGCAAGCCTGGGCTCGCTGGGTGAACGACTGATCTCGGCCAATGCTTATCTGGGCGCTTCAGGCATCGTCGACGCGCTGCGGGCCGACGCCGATGTGGTGATTACTGGCAGGGTTGCCGATCCATCGTTGTTCCTCGCACCGCAGTTGTTCGAGTTTGGCTGGGCTGAAGATGATTGGGCCTTGTTGGGTCGCGGCACATTGGTCGGGCATCTGCTCGAATGCGCCGGACAGATCAGCGGCGGGTACTTTGCCGATCCCGGTTACAAGGATGTTCCTGATCTGGCGCGGCTCGGCTTCCCGCTGGCCGAGGTGGATGCTTTGGGGCAGGCAGTGATCAGCAAAGTGTCGGGCACGGGCGGCCGCATTGACACCGCCACCTGCACCGAACAACTGATCTATGAAGTGCACGACCCTGCGGCGTACCTGACGCCGGATGTCAGTGCTGATTTTTCTGCGGTCAGCTTCAGCACCGAGGGCGTTGACCGGGTGCGTATTGCAGGGGCAGACGGGCACCCAAGGCCTGAAACCTTGAAGGTGTCGGTGGGCTATCTCGATGGCTGGATCGGCGAAGGGCAGATCGCGTATGGCGGGCCGGGGGCTGTGGCCCGGGCACAGTTGGCCCGTGAGGTTGTGCTCGAACGGTTGAAACTGACCGGCGTGATCTACGACGAAGTGCGCGCCGAACTGATTGGCGTCGATGCACTGCACGGGGCCGGGCTAGGTTCACGTACGAGCAGCGAACCGTGGGAAGTGCGTTTGCGGGTGGCCGCGCGCTGTACTGATCGGGCCGAAGCGGTGCGAGTCGGCAATGAAGTAGAAACGTTGTACACCAACGGTCCTTGCGGCGGTGGCGGGGCAAGCAAAAGCGTTCGTCAGGTGGTGGCAGTTGCGTCGCTGTACCTGCCCCGTGATGCAGTCACCCCACGAATCCATTTGGAGGATGCCTTATGAGTACCGTCAAGCTGCGAGAGTTGGCGCATTCCCGTACCGGCGACAAAGGCGACACCTCAAATATTTCGGTAATCGCCTACCGTGCCGAAGACTATCCACACCTGTGTCAGGCGCTAAGCGTCGAGCGCGTCACGGCCTGGTTTGCCGAGTTGCTCGACCCGGCGGCAGGCCCCGTTCGGCGCTATGAGTTGCCCAATGTCCATGCCCTGAACTTCGTCCTGCCCGGCATCCTGCGCGGCGGCGTGACCCGGTCCCTGGCACTGGATGCCCATGGGAAGGCGCTAGGGGCAGCGTTGCTGGACATGGAGGTTTAGAGCGGCGGGTTTATCTGAGTCACAGCTCCTGCAGGGGGGGATGACTTGCATTGATGTGATCATCAGAAAATATTTTGGAATTCAGTGGGATAAAACGTTTCAGTAAATCAGTAATGAGAATAAGATTCGTTACCATGTAACGAAAGCACTATTCGAGAGTTCTGGTTTATTCATGACAAAGCATCAAGCCGGTTGTTATGTGCCCGTGTCGACAGCGGTTGCGCCTCTGTCGTATCGACTGCGCAATCTGTACACGGCGACAGTCACGCTGTGCGCCTTGAGTGCGCCGATGGCCTTTGCCGAGGAGATGCAGCTTGAGGCGGTCAACATCGATGCCAAGGCTCAATCGCTCGAAGCCGAGGAACTTGAGCGCAGCCGCACAAGCTATCAGGCACGGCGCGCCACGGTCGCTACCCGCACCGATGAGCGCCTGGTGGAGGTCCCGCAATCGGTAAATGTGGTCACCAACCGGGTCATCGAAGACCGCCAGCCGGCGAGTCTGGACGAAGCGATCAATGCCGTCAGCGGGGTCAAACAGGGCAACACCCTGGGCGGCACTCAGGACGCGATCCAGAAACGCGGTTTCGGCACCAACCGGGACAACTCGATCATGCGCGACGGCATGCAATCAGTGCAGGCGCGTAATTTCACGCCCACCACCGAGCGTATCGAGGTACTAAAAGGCCCCGCGTCGATGTTGTATGGCGTGCAGGACCCCGGTGGGATCATCAACGTGGTGACCAAAAAGCCACAGCTGGAAGCCGCTCACTCGATCTCTGCATTCGGCTCCAGCTTTGGTGGCGGAGGCGAGCAGATAGATCTCACCGGGCCATTGGGCGATAGCGGTCTGGCCTACCGGTTGATCGCCGACAAACAGAACGTCGATTACTGGCGCAATTTCGGCAGCATCGATCAGACAGTGATTGCGCCGTCGCTGGCCTGGTATGGCGAGGACACCAAGGTCTCTATCGCCTACGAACACATGGAATATTCGGTGCCATTCGACCGAGGCACGCAGATCAATCCGAAAACCGGCAAGGTGCTCGACATCCCGCGCAATCGACGCCTGGACGAACCCTTCAACGTCACCGCCGGGCGTTCGGATTCGGTGGACCTGCGTATGGAGCATCGCCTGAACGACAGCTGGACGCTCAATACCGGTTACGGCTACAGCCGCAACTATTACAACGACAATCAATCGCGGTTCATGTCGGCCAATAACGACACCGGTCTGGTGACCCGGCGCGCCGATGCGACCCGCGATGCGGTGCAGGCGGCCCATACCGCCACCGTCAATACCTTGGGCAAGTTGTACTGGGGCGATACGCTGCACGAAGTATTGATTGGCGCCGACTACATGAATAACCAGCGGGATCTGGGTGATCTGCTGCGTAACACCGCCAGTGCCGACTTCAACTACAACGCCCCGGTGTATGGCATGGCGCCGCTGCCTAGCAAGGTCAGCGCAGCAAACAGTGACCAGAGTGACCATCTGCAAACCCATGCGTTCTTCGTGCAGGACTCGATGCACCTGGGCGAGCACTGGATTGTCCAAGGTGGCCTGCGCTACGACGCATTCGATGAAATCACCGGCAAGGGCCGACCGTTTGTGGTCGGTGCCGACGTCAAGGACAGCAACGTCGTGCCGCGTGTAGGGCTGGTGTACCTGATTCAGCCTGACTGGTCGGTGTACGGCAGCTACACCGAATCGTTTCGCCCCAACACCTCGATCGCCACGCCGATTGGTGACTTGCCACCTGAAGAAGGCAAGGCTTACGAGTTTGGCACCAAGTTTGAAAATGACGCGATCACCACTACGGTAGCGCTGTTCACGATCAACAAGAAGAACGTGCAGACCAGCGAAGCCTGCGGCACTGAAATCTGCACCCGGGTCTCCGGCGAGGTGCGGTCCCGTGGCCTTGAAGCAGACATCACCGGCCAGCTCGACGAGTTCTGGAGCATCACTGGCAGCTACGCGTACACCGACACCGAGGTGCTCAAAGACCCGATCCTGGAAGGTGCTCCCCTGGACGGTGTGTCGAAACACACCGCGGCGGCGTACCTGACCCGAGACTTTGGCCATGTCGGTGTGGGCGACTTGCGTGCTGGAGCGGGCGCCCGTTACGCCAGCCGCTGGGGGGTGAACGATGGTGCTGGCATCGAGTATTACTTGCCGTCTTCGACCGTGGCCGATGCGTTTGTCAGCTACAAAATGAAGATTAAAGACCGTGACCTGACGCTGCAGCTCAACCTGAAAAACGTGTTCGACGAACGCTATTACGTGTCCAGCAGTGGTCTCGGTTCGCCAGCCATCGTCATTGGCGAACCTCGCCAGCTGATTGCTCGCGCCACGCTGGATTTCTGACCGAAGCAGCAGGCCGGCTATTCATGCAGACGGCCGTGGATCATGTCGTATATGAATTATTTTGAACGTTAAGACCGTATACGGGGATATAAATCATAAGCGAACGAGTGTTTTACGATATCCATGCTATTCATATGGGTAATTGGAAGTTTTCCGCGCCAAGCTAAATGCTTTATATATCAGTGGCTTAATCAAATTAATTGAATAATGGGAATTAAAATATATTTTTAATTCATATTCGTGCTTAAAGAGCCACTAAAACACCTTTGACAGGTTTTAATATTGGATCCAATCTGTGTTTCTAAACGGTTACATTGGCTGACGGTCAACGGGGATGGACATGCACACTTACGGTCATGCTCAAGACATCACTCCAACCCCTTGCATTATTGACGCCTTACCTATTGAAAACCTGCCTGACCTGATCATCTTTGATTGCGACGGCGTGTTGGTCCAGAGCGAAGAAATTACCCTCAGCGTATTGGCAAAGTTATTCAATGCCCACCTGCTCGATAGACGTCCCGAGTGGCCTCCGCTGGAGATCAACGACTGCATCCGACGTTTTAGAGGGCGCAAGATCAATACGTGTCTTGATGAACTTCAGGATGAGTATTCGACCGTGCTGCCACTCTATTTTGAAACCGTGCTCAGGGAGCAGGCCTTAAGTCTCTATACAACCGATTTGCAGGCCACAGAAGGCATTATTGATCTGGTGTCGAGCCTCAATACTCGCCTGTGTGTGGCCTCTAGCGCACCGCGTTCGAAGATCGAACAGTGTTTGAAATTGACCCGCTTGTGGCCCTGGTTTGAAGGCAAGGTCTTCAGCTGTTACGACGTGGGTACCTGGAAGCCTGATCCGCTGGTTTTTCAGACAGCGTGTCTGAGCAACAGCGTCAATCCTGATCGGGCATTGGTCATAGAAGACAGCATTCCCGGTGTTCAGGCCGCGGTGGCTGCCGGGATACGGGTGTTGGGGTTCGGTCCTCCTGATCGACATCCCGAACTGAAAAAGGCGGGTGCCGTGACCTTTTCCAGAATGAATCAACTGCATGGCTTGATGGCGTGAATCCATTTCGATAACGAAGGAGATCATTAGCATGGACGACCGGGATTTTGTTCGCCTTCTAAAAAGTTTTAATGCCAACTCCGAAGTGTGGTGGGACTCTTCTCCAACAGGCTACTCGGCGTTCAAACAACAGTTATTGCACCGCTATCCGACTGTTAGCGATTACATCAATGAATTGTTACCTGAGCTGTTTTCCTGCAGTCCGTCTGGGGTCAGTGGCGTGACCACTAACCCCCGGCTGGTCACCGCCGCTATTATCGACGAATCGTCAATGTGGGTGCCGCGCATTCAGGCACTGAGTCAGACACTCAGCGCCGCGCACGTTCAGGACAGGCTCTATACCGAGTTGATTGCCCAAGGTGCATCTTTGTTGAACCCGTTGTGGCAACAAACCTGGCACCGCCAGGGTTGGTTCTCGGCTCAGGTCGACGTCAATGACATTCATTGCGCCGAACGTATGGTCCAGCAGGGGCTGGCACTGACGAAAATCGCCCCCAATGTAATGATTAAGGTTCCGGGTAGCCAGGCCGGTTACGACGCCATTGAGCAACTGGTCGCGCAAGGGTGCTCAATCAACAACACGTTTTGTTTCACCGTTTCGCAGTTTGCTGCCTGCCTGAGGGCCATTCGTCTGGGTCAGGCAGCTGCTTTGCACAACGGTACGGACGTGAGCGGCGCACGCTACGTGATTACATTCATGATCGGCCGGTTTGGCGCCGAGTCACTCTTGGACACGCAAGCCCGTGAGCGCGGGATTGAGCTAACGCCTGTGGATAAGCGCTGGGCAGAAATAGCGATTTATCACGCTATTCAGGCCCTTTTGTTGCGGTCCAATAGTCCGGCCCGACTGTTGATCTCCAGCATCAAGGTTGACCGTATGCCCGGCGAAATCAGTCGTTGCTGGCACCTGGAAAAAACCGGGGAGCGTGAAACCTGCTACACGCTGACGCCGGAAACTATTGAGTTTCTGGTGCAGCGCGAAAACATCGGTTGTTCGGTACAACCTTCGGCTTCGCGCGTCCCTCGCGCGGTTCTCCATAAGTTGATGAAGATCCCTTATTTCCGCGATGCTCGTTTTGAAGAGTCTATCGCTGCCCGCGATTTTGCCCGTCACCCGGCATTTATCTGCGCTCATAGTGAAGCCGTTTTTGCACATCAGCGGCTGTCGGACTTCATCCAGGGGGCGAGCCAGGCGCTGCCGATGAGCGTGCCTTTCACCGGAGCCGTGTCTCGGTCCGGACAGACCGCCGATCAGGCTGTTTTGTTGCGAGCTTCAGCATGAACAAAATGATCGCGCTCTGGGCTCACCCTCGATCACGCTCAACTGTGCTGGAGCGTGTGTTTATCGAACGCAGGGATTTTGAAGTGTTTCACGAACCCTTTGCGCATATGGCTTTCGATGACCACTCCGCGATCCCTTCGGACAACCTCGATTGCGGGCTGCCCACAACCTATGTCGCGATCAAAGCGCTATTGCGTTCGGCACGCGAGCGCAGCCACGTCTTCCATAAAGACATGTGCTACCACTGCCTCCGTGAGCTAAAGACAGACCGGGAGTTTTTGATCGAGCAAGAGAACATATTCATTATTCGCGAGCCGGGTCGTTCAATTCTTTCGCATTTCGCTATTTTTCCGGAGATGCCCCTCAGTGCCATTGGGCATAAAGCACTTTATGAAGTGTTCTGTGAGGTGACCAGACTCACCGGAAAAATCCCCTACGTCATCAATGCCGATGACCTGGCCCGCAACCCCGAGGCGACAGTACGCAGGTTGTGCGAGCACCTGAAAATTGAGTATTTGCCTCAGGCCCTCAACTGGAATAAGGCCTGCCCACCCCAATGGCTACCGTGGAGGCGCTGGCATGAGGACGCTGAAAACAGCACGGGGATAACCGCGACCCCGGCCTCGGACTTTGATGCTGACGCGCTAAAACGTATCCCTCGATTAATGGCGTATTACGACTATCACCGGCCGTTTTATGAACGCATGAATCAGTTCACCCACTGAGGTAATCCTGATGAAAAAGGTAGTGATCACCGGTGCCGCTAATGGCATTGGCAAAGCGACGGTCAAGGCATGCATTACCGAAGGTTTCTACGTGATTGCCGCAGACAAGGACCGGGGCGGGCTTGAGTGCCTGGCCGCGGAAGTCGGGTGTGAGCAGCTGGAGATTCAGTTCGCGGATTTTTCCAAATTCACCACGATCAAATCGTTCATTCCTGGTTTGTATAAGAAGCACACGTCGCTGTACGCGCTGATCAATAACGCGGGGCTGTATCACGGCAAAAGTGTTTATCACTATACCGATAGCGAAATCGACGAAATCTGGACTGTCAATCTTAAAGCTCTGGTGTACCTGTCCAAAGACTTTGCAGAAGGGGAAATGGAATCCAAAGCATTTCGCAGTATCGTCAACATCACTTCGGTGGCGGGAGAGGTCGGCAGTTGTGATGCGTTATACGGTGCTACCAAAGCAGGGGTGATCGGCTTGACCAAAGCCAACGCCTGGAACTTCGCTCCTTACATCCGGGTGAATGCCGTCTCGCCGGCCCTGGTTCGCGAAACGGCAATTCACGCCATGATCCCCGATTACCGACGAGAAGAATACGAGCGCCAAGAGGTGATCAAAGACCCGATCACTCCCGCTGGCGTGGCCGATGTGATCGTTTTTTTGCTGTCAGAAAAAAGCCGGCACCTGACCGGGAAAATCGTTGCTGTGGATAACGGCGCCTACCCTCGATAGCGAATAAAAAACAACAGGAGACGGCCATGCACAGGAAAAAATTACTCATCGTCGGGGGTGGCAATTTGTGTCTGCAGATCCTGCAGATTCTGGCCCCGCGTGACACGTTTCACGTTTACGTTGCTAGCCGGAATCTGGAGAAAACCACGGGGTTGTGCAACCTGATACGTCTCGGTGCATTGCAACTGGGCGTGGTCAGTTCAATCACTCCCATCGAGATGGATCTGTGCGATATCTCCAGGACGGCCGCATCCATCGCTCAGATCAGGCCCGATATCATCGTCAACTGCGCGACCTTGCAGTCATGGCGAATAATCACCGAGCTGCCCACGCCTTTTTTCGTTGCCTTGGATCAAGCGCAGTTTGGCCCCTGGCTACCGATGCACCTCGTGCCCGCATACGACTTGATGCGTGCGGTGAAACAGTCCTGTGTCAGGTCAGTGACCATCAATGCTGCGTTTCCCGATGCGGTCAACGTCGTGCTGGACAAGGTCGGCATGGCACCCGATGTCGGCATAGGCAATGTAGCCAATCTTGTCCCGGCGATACGTTCAGCGATCGCCAAACTCGACGAGTGCACCGCGGATCAGGTCCAGGTCAAACTCATCGCACAGCATTACTTTAGTCATTACGTGCCCCGCGGTGGTTTGCCGAGTGAGGCCAACTACACGTTGTCCTACCGCATCAAGGGTGTCGACCAGACGGGGAAATTCCAGGATGCCGAGATTTTCCGGTGTGTCCGTACGGACTTTCGGCGCTTGGGAGGGGTAGCGGGACAGTTTCTGACAGCAGCCTCGGCGGTCACGGTAATCAGCAATATTCTCTCCACTGACGAAGTGGAAGCACACGCGCCCGGCCCAAACGGCCTGCCGGGTGGTTATCCAGTGAGAATTGGCCTGGGTCGGGTGCAGCTTTCACTGCCCCGCGGTGTTTCCCGGGCTGACGCCATTGAGATCAACCGAAGCTGTCAACGCCAAGACGGTATCGAATCGATAAAAGCCGACGCCAGTGTGACGTTCGAGTCGGAACAGATGGCCGTTATGGAGACGCTGCTGGGCTTCTCCATGCCCAAAATGGAACTTCACGATGCACGCCAGTGGTCCGTCGAGCTGGCACACAAATACAAAGCCTACGCTGATAGAGCCTGGTAACCGCCCCCCTTGAAAGGAATCAAGCCATGTCCACGTTTACCGTGACAGATGATGATGCTGCCAGCACTAACGCTCCCGACGCCAAAGCCAAAGCAGGTTCCGGCGCCTATCCCGACGCCGATTATGCTCATCAATACGACGATGACTTTGTCAGTCGCTGGGACGAGTTGATCGATTGGCAAAAGCGATCCGAAGGTGAGGGCACTTTTTTCATCGATCTGCTGCGCAAGGCGGGTGCTTTCAAGGTGTTGGATGTCTCCACGGGCAGCGGTTTTCACGCGGTGCAGTTGCGCAAGGCGGGGTTTCATGTGGTGGCCTGTGACGGCAGCCCGACGATGGTCAAGCGCGCTGAAGTCAATTTTCGTCGGCATGGTTTGAGTATTCCTATTCGCCAATCCGATTGGCTGGAGCTGGACAGCGAGGTCCTGGGTAAATTCGATGCCGTGGTCTGTCTGGGTAGCTCGCTGTGTCACGTGTTCGATGACACGGCGCGACATCAGGTGCTTCAGCGTTTCAGAAGTCTATTGAACCCGGGTGGTTTGCTGATCATTGATCAGCGCAACTTTCAGGCTATACGGGCTGGTAAGTTCAAGACGTCTGGTCGGTATTACTACTGCGGTAAAACCGCTCATGTGAGCGTCGGCGAGGTGAACGACCATGTTTGCGAGTTCGTGTACACCTTCAGTGATAGCGCCACTTTCCGGTTGCGGGTTTACCCCATTCTTCCCCAGCAACTGAGCGATGAAATAGCGCAGGCAGCGTTCAGTCAGCCCCGATCCTACGGTGATTTCAAACCGATTTACGATGCCATGAACAGCGATTTCATTGTTCATACGGCCATCGCGCTGTAACAGGCATTCAATCGTCGGCAGAACATCAACTTCGAGAGGAAAGATCAATGACAACCTACGCGATAGATGCACGGGCTCCGGGCGTCAATGGGGTCGTTCTGGCAATCGTGCTGACAGGTTTTGTCGCCAGCACTTATGGTTTTGGCGTGTACCTGTTCGCCAGTCTGGTGGTCGATATGCGCCGTGACCTGGGGTTCGGCTATACCGCCGTGGGCCTGATAACCGGGGGCGCGCAGGTAGGGTTTTTGAGCTTTTCGGTTCTGACCAGCTACCTCGGGAGATTTTTCCAGGGGTGGAAAATAAGCCTCTATTCGACCCTCGTCACAGCCCTGTCGCTATTGGGTCTGGCCATGAGCAACAACATCTGGTTGTCGGGTGCGTTGTTGATACTGCTCGGCGGCTGTTCAGCATCGGCCTATATCCCGCTGGCAGAGATCGTGACCAAAAGCTTCTCGGCCAACAAGCGCGCGCGCGTCATGGGGCTGATTTCCAGTGGCACCAGTTACGGGGTGTTCATTAACGGTTTGCTGGTCAGCTCACTCACCTTGCAGGGTGGTTGGCGAAATATCTGGCTGACCGCTGGCCTGGTGTCCTTGGGGTTATGCGTCCTGGCTTACTTCTTACTGCGCAACACGCCATCACCGGCCATTCCGTCGAGTAAGGAATCGGTTGTCGAGCCGAGCGATCAGGAATGGCTGAGCGGCTCCCTCTATTTGATGTGGCTGGTTGCTTTTCTCAATGGCCTGACTCTGCTGCCCTTTCAAACCTACCTGGCCCCGTTCATGCGCGAGGAACTCGGCATCTCCGCCTCCACCGCAGGCCTGGTCTGGTCGACTATTGGAGCGGTGGGTATGGCGGCCGGCTTTCTGGTGGGCTGGATCGCTGATCGAATCGGCGCTCGTCTGGCGTTGATCCTGTGTTTCACCAGCGCCTGTGTGGCGAGCCTCTGCGTCTATCACTTCAACAGTGAGGGCTATTTTTATGTTGCCGGCTTTCTTTTTGCCCTGGCGTTCTATCCGGTTTTCGGCCTGGTGCCTACGTATATCGGCCAGATCGTGGGTGTCAGTCGTCTGACCCAAGCGTTCGGGATCGCCAATGTGCTGATTGGACTAGGCGGGGTGTGCGGCAACTTTCTGGGTGGGGTTTGCAAAGATGTACTGGGCTCGTTCGCCCCCCTTTACATGTTCATTTCAATATTTCTGTTGGTGCAACTGGTGGTGGTCGCCATGCTGCCTAACGTGCGCCAAAGCGACTGATCCATTACCAATGAGTGGCCTCTAAACCAGGGACGGTGCTTCATGAAAACTCAGTGCGTGGGCTCGACTTCGACGTTTAACTTTTTTTCTTCCACCGTTAGCGAGCCTGACATTACCGACTTCAAACAGGCCTCCGTTGTCGTGTGGTTAACCGGCTTGTCGGCTTCAGGAAAGTCGACTATTGCCGGTGCGTTGTACAGCGTGCTGCAGTCCGCCGGTTGCCCCTCTTGCGTTCTCGACGGTGATTCGCTCAGGACCGGTCTGTGCAAAGATTTGGGATTTACCCTGGATGACCGCGCTGAGAATATTCGTCGTGTTGCCGAAGTTGCTGCACTCATGGTCAATGCGGGATTAATGGTGATTGTGGCGCTGATCTCACCGACCTCGGTCTCACGTCATCACGCTCGCTCGATCATTGGCAATGATCGATTCGTCGAAGTGTTTGTCGATGCGCCCTTGAGCGTGGTCGAGGCGCGGGACCCTAAAGGGCTGTATCGCAAAGCCAGGAACGGGCAACTCCGTGACTTCACAGGGATCGACTCCCCTTATGAGGCGCCGGTATGCCCTGAACTGTATATACCGTCTGATTGTGTGACCGTCGAGGAGGCAGTGGATATCATCGTGTCATGGATGTGCACGCGTCTGCGGGGCTGACCGAACCGTTCGGCATCACATTGGAACGCCCCGTCTAAAATAATTGGCAAGCCGTTTTTCTCTGTCATTATTGTTTTTTAAACAGTGACAGGAGTTCGCCATGCCTCTTCGTCTTATGAGCATACATTCGCTTCGCTTGGTGGGGGGTATGGCGGTGCTGGATTTTTTAAACAGTTGCAATGGCCGCCGACCAGGAACGTCATTGGGCGAAGTTGCCGAAAGCTTGTTGACCCTGGAGGACGTCATTTATTGGTTTCAGCATGCGAACTTGATCAGTACGGCTGAACGCGACCATCTTCTGGCATTGATCCCGGCTTCGTCTTATCAGCAGAACAATGCTTATCAGCAGATGATCGCGTTTCGCGAACAGCTATATGGGTTATTTTTCCCTATTGCCGAGGGGCACCGGATAACTCCCGCAGCCCTTGATTCCCTTAATAAAGCCTTGGTAGATGCAGCGCCTTACCGTCAATTGGCGTTGGTGGAGGGCGCTACGACATGGGTGTGGTGTCGTAGCCACACGCTGGAAGAAGTGATAGCAAGCCTGATCGGTCGCTTGGCGGTGCAGGCAGCCTCATTATTAACATCTCCAGAGTTGGCCCGGCTCAAGCTCTGTTCAACCCTTGCCTGCGACTGGCTGTTTCTCGATACCTCGAAAAATGGTCGTCGACGCTGGTGCCAGATGAGTATCTGCGGCAGTCGAGAGAAGGCGAAAAGGGCTTCGACCGCGTATGAGCCTGTTGAGTAGGGCCATGTGGAGTGCTTGGTTTGCCTGTGAGGCGCGTGCAGCGGGTTGAGTTCACTCGTTGTATTTAGCCTGGAGCTGTTTCGCCATTTTCAGGTGCTCCTGCAACGTGATTAATGTCTCTTTGGCGAAGGCAGTGAGTGCTGGCGTCTGCGATGTTCTTACTTCATCTTCAAACAACTGGATGATGGCCTCATGCGCCTTCACCTGGTTGCTGACGTAGGCGTTGTCGAACGACGCACCGCGGTACTGAAGAATCATGTTCTTGGTGCGATCCATCAGCTCGGTTTCGCGCGCCAACGGTACCTTCAATGCTTTAGCGACGGTGGCCAGTTTCTGGTTGGCGTCGGTGTGGTCCTTAATCATCAGTTGAGCAAAGTTTTTCACATCCTCGGATTGGCTTTTTTCCAGCGCCAGTTGGCTGGTCTGGATTACTGCCATGCTTTTGGCCGAGGCATGGTCAACAAAGACCGCCGGGTAAGCCGCATAGGCAGGCGCGCAGGCCATACCGAACAACAGAGCAAAACCGGTCACTCGAAGGATAGAAGAATAGCGCTTCATGCTTGAGTACCTCAGACGGATAAACAACAAGGCTCGGTAAGGCTAACCGATCACGCGCTATGAATGCGTGCTGCGGCGAGGTCTTGGCACCTCACAAAGGATTTGAAGTCATGGACCCTAAAAGGTTTAACGAATGAGATAAGCAACCGATGAGCGGAGCTGTTCAGTGGTGCTGAAGCGCTTGTTTTCAGCGCGCCACATCCTGATGAGCAAACATCCTCACTGCATCCACGGCATGGCTTGTACCGTCGCTGATTTGCACAATGACCGAGCCGGCCTGATCCGCCAGTTCCACACCTTTGGCTGCGGTGGCCCGTGTATTGTTCATGCTGTCTATGGCCAACTGGGTTTCGCTCTGGATCACCTGAATCATGTCTGATATTTCTGCGGTGGAGCGACTGGTACGCCCTGCCAGTTGCCGGACTTCGTCGGCAACCACTGCGAATCCTCGACCCTGATCTCCAGCCCGAGCGGCTTCAATGGCTGCATTGAGGGCCAGCAAATTGGTTTGGTCGGCGATGCTGCGGATGGTATTGACGATGGCGCTGATCTGGTCCGAGCGTTCACCCAACTGGGTGATGATCCGGGAGGAATTTTCGATATTCAGGGATATCTGGCGCATCTCACTGGCGGCCTGCTGAATCACTTGTGAGCCTTGCTCGGTGACTTTTTGTGTCTCGACCGAAATGTGAAATGCCTGCGCGGCGCTACGCGCATCCTGTTCATGTTGTTCGACGCGTGCGGTGATATCGGAGGCGAATTTGACCACCTTCCACAATTTGCCGCTGGCGTCGTATACCGGGTTGTAACTGGCCTCCATCCAGAGGGTCTGGCCGCGCCTGCCAACCCGCTTGAACTGGCCACTGAAAAACTCACCCGTGTTCAAGCATCGCCAGAAATTCGCGTACTCATCACTGTTGATCAGTTCGGGCGGGCACAGCATTCGGTGATGCTGACCTAGCAGTTCAGTCAGGGTGTAGCCCACCAGTTTCAGAAAGTTTCCATTGGCGGCGAGAATGCGTCCATCCAGATCGAACTCGATCACTGCCATGGAGCGGTCGATGGCCTGAAGCTTGTTTCGCGCCTCAGCTTCCAATTGGACTTTCTGAGTGACGTCCAGGGCATATTTTACGACTTTTACCACCTTGCCCATGGCGTCCTTGACCGGGTTATAACTGGCTTCGAGCCAGACAGGTTGCCCATCGCCTGCGACGCGGCGAAAAGTCGAGGACACGAAATCCCCCGCCCGCAGACGTGACCACAGCTGCGTGTATTCGTCGCTGTGACCGTACTCGTAAGTGCAGAACAATCGGTGTTCTTTACCGATCACACTCTCTCGTCGATAACGCAGGGTATTGAGAAAGTTGTCGTTGGCGCTGAGCACGGTGCCATTCAAGTCGAACTCGATGACCGCCATGGAGCGGTCGATGGCCTGCAGCAGACTGGCTTGCTGGGCAATGATTTGCTGCAAGTCATGTATAGTTTTTTTACGTGAGGAAAATAGCATGCTGCACCTGGCTCAGGAAAAAGGCATGGGTAAAAGCGCCTGGTCCGTAGCCAATGTGGCGAACAGAAGCCCTCTTACATGGGGTTATGCTAGAAGGCCATCATACGTATTTTGGTCTAAAAAGCTGTAATTAGTTGTACGAAATTTTATTTTTGTACAGCTTATAGTCATTTGAATTGCATGCTTTTGTTTTGGAGGGGTCGTGAATAAAGTGCGCCCTGAACCTGTCGGCCGTTGCTCGAGCCTAATCCTCAAACCCTACCTGCTCATGTATCTGATCGACTTTCAACTCCAGCCGATAAGCCACGGCGATGAACAACGCCTGGCACAAGCACAGCGTTGCGCTCAGGGAGCGAAAGGCGAAGGAGCTGCCTTCGTTGACCAGCAGTATTGCGTTGGCGCGTTTGGCCAGAGGGGAGAGGTTGCTGTCGGTGATGATCAGGGTCTTGGCTTGATTGTGCTGGGCAATACGCAGGCAGTGTTGGGTTTCTTTGCCATAGGGGGTGAAGCTGATGGCGATGACCAGGTCGTTGGCGCGCACGCTGCGCATTTGCTCGCGATAGCTGCCGCCCAGGCCTGAGATCAGGTGGATGCGCTTGTTGGTGTGCTGCAGGTTGTACACCAAGTAATCGGCGACCGCGAAGGACCGACGCACACCAACCACATAGATATTGTCGGCGTTGACCACCAGATCAACCGCTTTATCGAAGGCTTCATCATCCAGTTCTGCGCCCAGACGCTCCAGCCCGGACAGCGTGGCATTCACACAGTCACGTGCCAGGTCGCCGCCGCTGGCTTTCTGTGACTTGTTGGCGATCATGCTGCGGATGCGCTGCTGGTAGTTCTGAACCGGAGTGGTCTTGTGGGTATAGGCCTCGCGAAACAGCGCCTGCATTTCGCTGAAGCCACTGAAACCGAACCGCTGGGAAAACCGCACGATGGCCGACGGATGCACTTCGCATTCGCGGGCGATATCGCTGATGCGGTCGACCATGATTCGGTCGCTTTGCTGGCTCATGTAGGCCGCAATGCGCTTGAGCTGACGCGGCAAGTTTTCGTATTCAGTGGTGATCAGCTTGAGCAGACTTTTGGCGTTCGCTGGAGGCATGTCGGCGCTGTTTTCGGGCAAGGCGTGCTGATCAGTGCTGGGCATACGATTCAATCCTTCTGGCTTGCTCTTATAAGGCATTGCGCGCCGAAAGAACCGGCTCTGTGCCCCTGACAATAGACTGTGCAGTTTACAGGGGTTGTGAGTTATATCCTCGTCTGTTTAGCACGAAGTGCCCTTACACTAACGCGCATTGGAAAAAACATTCTAAATAAAAAATTTATAGAATAAATATTGATCGGCGTCGACAGACGTTCTAGTCTGCACCCACCAAGAGCGTTTCGCGCAACCTCGGCGCGCAACGCAGGCTGATAAAAATAACAGGAGCCAGCATGGGCCAGACTCGTTTTGCCAGTGGGCGTCAACTGGATCTGATTTGCCTCGGACGCCTCGGCGTCGATCTTTACGCGCAGCAGGTCGGTGCACGGTTGGAAGATGTCAGCAGTTTTGCCAAATACCTCGGTGGCTCGTCGGCGAACATCGCATTCGGTACGGCTCGTTTGGGGCTCAAATCCGCCATGCTCAGCCGGGTCGGCGACGACCATATGGGCCGCTTCCTTCTCGAGTCACTGGTCCGGGAAGGGTGTGACGTCAGCGGGGTCAAGGTCGATCCGGAACGCTTGACCGCCCTGGTTCTGCTGGGTCTCAAGGACCGCGAAACCTTTCCTTTGGTGTTCTATCGCGAAAACTGCGCAGACATGGCGCTGCGCAGCGAGGACATCAGTGAAACGCTGATTGCTTCCAGTAAAGCGCTGTTGATCACCGGCACCCATTTCTCCACCGATCAGGTATTCAAGGCCAGCAGCGAGGCACTTGATTACGCCGAAAAACACAACGTCAAACGCATCCTCGATATCGACTACCGCCCGGTGTTGTGGGGTTTGGCAAGCAAAGCCGATGGCGAAACCCGGTTCGTCGCTGATCAAAAGGTCAGCCGGCATGTGCAGCGAATTCTGCCG
This sequence comes from Pseudomonas sp. GG8, assembly GCF_052976945.1. Classification (NCBI taxonomy): domain Bacteria; kingdom Pseudomonadati; phylum Pseudomonadota; class Gammaproteobacteria; order Pseudomonadales; family Pseudomonadaceae; genus Pseudomonas; species Pseudomonas sp. GG8. Next base: position 3,647,567 of record NZ_JBRIIP010000001.1, on the reverse strand, counting down.
CGCTTCGACCTGATCGTCGGTACCGAAGAAGAGTTTTTGATGGCTGGCGGTTGCAGCGACCTGCTCAGTGCGTTGCGCACGGTGCGTGGACTGACTGCCGCGACACTGGTGGTCAAGCTCGGCCCGCAAGGCTGTACGGTGATTCACGGGGTAATTCCGGCCTGCCTCGAAGATGGCGCGATCTACCCCGGCGTGCGGGTTGAAGTACTGAACGTTCTGGGGGCTGGCGACGCTTTCATGTCGGGTTATCTGAGTGGTTGGCTGAACGATGCCAGCGACGAGCGTTGCTGCCAGTTGGCCAATGCCTGCGGTGGTCTGGTGGTGTCCCGGCATGCCTGCGCACCCGCCATGCCGACCCCGGCGGAACTTGATTATCTGTTCAACAGCCCGGTGCCGATTACTCGCCCGGACCAGGACCCGATGCTGCAGCGCCTGCATCAAGTCAGCGTGCCGCGTAAACAATGGAAGCAGCTGTTTATCTTTGCCTTCGATCATCGTGGGCAACTGGTGGAACTGGCCCAGAAGGCGGGTCGTGACCTGAGCAGCATCAGTCAGCTCAAACAGCTATTTATTCAGGCAGTGGAGCGGGTCGAAATTGATTTGAAACAGCGGGGCATCGACGCCGATGTCGGGGTGTTGGCTGATCAGCGTTTTGGGCAGGATTCACTAAACGCCGCTACCGGTCGAGGCTGGTGGGTCGCCCGCCCAGTGGAGGTGCAGGGCTCACGGCCGCTGATGTTCGAACATGGTCGCTCCATCGGCAGCAATCTGCTGAGCTGGCCTCAGGAACACATCATCAAGTGCCTGGTGCAATTTCATCCCGATGACGAGCCGCTGTTGCGTCTGGAGCAAGAGGCACAGCTCATGGGGCTGTACCAGGCCGCACACGTCAGCGGGCATGAGCTGCTACTGGAAATAATTCCGCCCAAAGATCACCCGTCCCGCCATCCCGATGTGCTCTATCGCGCGCTGAAACGCCTGTACAACCTGGGCATTTTCCCCGCCTGGTGGAAGATCGAAGCGCAGACCGCCGAGGTCTGGCAGCAACTCGATGAGTTGATCCGTGAGCGTGATCCTTATTGCCGAGGAGTGGTGTTGCTGGGCTTGAACGCGCCTGTCGAAGCGTTGGCAAATGGCTTCAAGCAAGCTCGCCACAGCAGTAGTTGCCGGGGTTTTGCCGTGGGGCGGACGATCTTTCAGGCGCCGAGTCGGGCCTGGATGGCTGGCGAAATCGATGACGCGACCTTGATCAGCCGCGTGCAAAGCACCTTCGTGTTCTTAATCGAGTCCTGGCGTGAGGCTCGTACCTGACGTCGCCGCTGTGATTTGAAACCTGTCCGTTGAAAACAAAAAAGGTGCAGCCATGCCCGTTTCCGCGCTCTCTCCCACCGGCCCTTCAGCGATCCGGATTGGCATCAACCCGATCTCCTGGAGCAACGATGACCTGCCAGCCCTCGGTGGCGAAACACCTTTAAGCACGGCCCTCAGCGAAGGCAAGGAGATCGGCTACGAAGGCTTCGAACTCAACGGCAAGTTCCCCAAGGACGCCAAGGGTGTCGGCGATGTACTGCGTCCTTACGATCTGGCACTGGTGTCCGGTTGGTATTCCAGCCGTCTGGCCCGACGTTCTGTTGCGGAGGAAATCGAGGCCATTGCCGGTCATGTTCAGTTGCTCGCCGAAAACGGCGCCAACGTTTTAGTGTACGGCGAGGTCGCCGACTCGATTCAAGGCCAGCGCATCCCGCTGGTTGAACGACCGCGCTTTCACAGCGATCAGGCCTGGCAGGAATACGCCGACAAACTCACCGAGTTGGCACGTTTCACCCTGTCCCAAGGTGTACGCCTGGCCTATCACCACCACATGGGTGCCTACGTCGAATCGCCGCAGGACATCGATAAATTGATGGCCTTGACCGGCAATGAAGTCGGGCTGTTGTTCGATTCGGGTCATTGCTATATGGGCGGAGGCGAGCCGTTGCAGGTGCTGACAACACACCTCCAGCGCATCTGCCATGTGCACTTCAAGGACGTGCGCAAGCCGGTCGTGCAACTGGCGCGCAACAACCTGTGGAGCTTCCCCGACTGCATCATCAACGGCACATTCACCGTGCCGGGGGATGGCGATATCGACTTCGCAGCGTTGCTCGACGTGCTGTTGGCTGCGGACTACAGCGGCTGGCTGGTGGTCGAGGCGGAGCAGGATCCGGCTGTCGCGCCGAGTTACGCCTACGCAAAAAAAGGCTACGAAACGTTGCGCGGTCTGCTGACCCATGCTCAGAAAAGGAGCGCCGGACAATGAGCCTGTTGGTCAAAAGCAAGCCTGAAGGCCGCACCCTGGTCGAACTCGGTGCTGGAGTTTTGGAGTACGTGGGCTTCGCCGCCTATCGTCTGACGGTCGGCGAAAGTCTGCCAGTCAGTGCCGGGGACAAAGAACTGTGTCTGGTCCTGCTCAGCGGGCGGGTTAGCATCAAGGGTGAGGCGCCGGGGCAGGGTGGTTTTCAGTGGGAAAACATCGGAGATCGCAAGTCGGTCTTCGAAGATAAATCGCCGTTCGCGGTGTACCTGCCGCCCCATAGCCAAGCCCAAATAACCGCGCTCAGCGCTGTGCAGGTCGCGGTCTGCGCAGCCCCTGGCGATGTCACGAAAAATCTGTCTGCGCGCTTGATCACTCCCGGCAGCATGAAACGCAGCACGCGGGGCAAGGCGGCCAATACCCGTTATGTCTGCGACATCCTTCCCGATACTGAGCCAGCGCATTCATTGCTGGTGGTGGAAGTGCGCACACCGTCCGGGCATTCGTCGAGTTATCCACCGCACAAACACGATCAGGACGACCTGCCGCACGAAAGTTTTCTGGAAGAAACCTATTACCACCAGATCAACCCACCTCAGGGTTTCGTGTTCCAGCGCGTGTACACCGATGATCGCAGCCTTGATCAGTCGATGGCCGTGGAAAACAACGATCTGGTGACCGTGCCCAAGGGCTATCACCCGGTCAGTGTGCCGTATGGCTACGAGTCCTATTACCTGAACGTAATGGCCGGGCCGAAGCGCGCCTGGCAATTTCATAACGATCCCCAGCACAGCTGGCTGCTGGATCTTTGATTCTGTTTTTTTAGTGTTTGAATTGAGTGCGAGGAGCAGCGGCATGAGCGAGTCCCCGGTTATCGGCCATTACATCAATGGCAAGGTGCAAGAAGGCGCCAGCGAGCGCTACAGCAACGTGTTCAATCCGGCGACCGGCAGCGTGCAGGCACGGGTCGCGCTGGCAACCTTGAAAACCGTGGACGAGGCCGTCGCTGCTGCGCTGGCGGCGTTCCCGGCCTGGGCCGATCAGTCGTCCCTGCGCCGTGCGCGGGTGATGTTCAAGTTCAAGGAGCTGCTCGATCAGCACCACGACGAGCTGGCGGAAATCATTAGCCGCGAACATGGCAAGGTGTTCTCCGACGCCAAGGGCGAAGTGACGCGCGGGATCGAAATCGTCGAGTTCGCCTGCGGTGCGCCGAGCCTGTTGAAAACCGACTTCAGTGACAACATCGGTGGCGGCATCGACAACTGGAACCTGCGTCAGCCACTCGGCGTTTGTGCCGGGGTCACACCGTTCAACTTTCCGGTGATGGTGCCGCTGTGGATGATTCCCATGGCGCTGGTTACCGGCAACGCTTTCATTCTAAAACCTTCCGAACGCGATCCGTCGGCCAGCCTGTTGATGGCGCGATTGCTCACCGAAGCGGGTCTGCCTGATGGTGTGTTCAACGTGGTGCAGGGCGACAAGGTGGCGGTTGACGGCTTGCTGCAACACCCGGACATCGAGGCGATTTCTTTCGTCGGCTCGACGCCGATTGCCGAGTACATCTACCAACAAGGGACTTCCCGGGGCAAGCGTGTACAAGCCTTGGGCGGGGCCAAGAACCACATGATCGTTATGCCTGACGCCGACCTGGACCAAGCGGCCGACGCACTGATCGGCGCGGCTTACGGTTCGGCGGGCGAGCGCTGCATGGCGATTTCCATTGCGGTGGCGGTGGGTGATGTGGGTGATCGTCTGATTGAAAAGCTGCTGCCACGTATTGATCAGCTCAAGGTCGGCAACGGCATGCAGAGCGACATCGACATGGGCCCGCTGGTGACCGACGTGCACAAGGCCAAGGTCGAGGGCTTCATTGATCAGGGTGTGGCGCAGGGCGCGCAACTGCTCGTCGATGGACGCCACTTCACGGTGCCGGGCGCCGAACAGGGCTTTTTTGTCGGCGCCACACTGTTCGATAACGTCACGCCTGAAATGAGCATCTATAAAGAAGAAATTTTCGGTCCGGTGCTCGGCATCGTCCGCGTAGCAGATTTCGCCAGCGCGGTGGCGCTGATCAATGCCCATGAATTTGGCAACGGCGTGTCGTGCTTCACCCGTGACGGCGGCATTGCTCGCGCATTCGCCCGCACGATCAAGGTTGGCATGGTCGGTATCAATGTGCCTATCCCCGTGCCCATGGCCTGGCATTCGTTTGGCGGCTGGAAGCGCTCGCTGTTCGGCGATCACCACGCCTATGGCGAAGAAGGCATGCGTTTCTATAGCCGCTACAAAAGCGTAATGCAGCGCTGGCCCGACAGCATCGCCAACGGCCCCGAATTCAGTATGCCGACCGCTAAATAAATCGTGTGCGCGTGGACATTTTGGAGAACAAGAACAATGAACCATCCCCTGCGTTTTGCCTTGAACCGTATGGTTGCCCCACGCTTGTCACTGGCGGATTTCGTTGCGCTGGCAGTGACCTTGAAAGCCGATGCCATTGAAATTCGCAATGACCTTAAAGGCATCGAGATCGAGGACGGAACTGCTCCACAGACCGTCCGCGATCTGTGCGCCGCACAGGGTATTCGCGTGTTGTCGATCAATGCCCTTTACCCCTTCGATGTGTGGAATGACCAACGCCGTGCCCAGGCACTGAAGCTGGCGGCCTATGCCCGTGAGTGTGGGGCCGAAGCAGTGGTGCTCTGCCCGTCGAACGACCGCGCCGATCAGCGCAACGCTGCTGAGCGCGCTGCGGGTTTGCGCACGGCGTTGAGCGCACTGGCGCCGATCCTGCGCGAGTACGGCATTCTTGGGTTCGTCGAACCGCTGGGTTTTGAAGAGTGTTCGTTGCGCCGCAAGCGTCAAGCGGTGGATGCGATCAAGGCGGTCGGCGGGCTGGATGTGTTTCGTCTGGTACACGACACCTTTCACCACCATCTGGCGGGTGAACAAGAATTTTTTGCCGACTTGACCGGACTGGTGCACATCTCAGGGGTCGAAGATGACGCAGTGCCGCTGGCGAGCATTCGTGACGGGCATCGGGTGCTGGTCGGCGAGGCGGACATTCTCGGCAACGCCGCCCAGATCGAGCGTTTGCTCGGAGACGGTTATGCCGGGCATTTGTCCTTCGAACCGTTCGCCAACAGCGTGCATGAACTGACCGACATCCAGCAGGCGGTCTCGGCGAGCATGGCTTACTTGCAGCGGTGATTGTGCTGACCTCATCGCAGGCAAGCCTGCTCCCACAGTAGATCGCGAGGGAATCAAGCATGAAGACCACACGTTTAACCATGGCCCAGGCGCTGGTGAAGTTTCTTGATAACCAGTACGTCGAAGTCGACGGGGTTCAGAGTAAATTCGTCGCCGGGATTTTCACCATCTTTGGGCACGGCAATGTGCTGGGCATCGGCCAGGCGTTAGAGCAGGATAGCGGCCAGTTGATCGTCCATCAGGGCCGCAATGAACAGGGCATGTGCCACGCAGCCATTGGTTTCGCCAAACAGAACCTGCGGCGCAAGATCTACGCGTGTTCGTCATCGGTGGGGCCGGGGGCAGCGAACATGCTGACTGCGGCCGCCACGGCTACCGCCAATCGCATCCCGCTGCTGCTGTTGCCGGGCGATGTCTACGCCAGCCGTCAGCCAGACCCGGTGCTGCAACAGATTGAGCAGTTTCACGATCTGAGCATCAGCACCAATGATGCGTTCAAGGCAGTGAGCAAATATTGGGACCGGATCAACCGTCCCGAGCAATTGATGAGCGCGGCGCTCAATGCTATGCGCGTGCTGACTGATCCTGCTGAAACCGGCGCCGTCACCCTCGCGCTGCCTCAGGATGTACAGGCCGAAGCCTATGACTACCCTGACAGCTTCCTGCAAAAGCGTGTGCACCGCATCGACCGTCGCCCGGCCAGCGATGCCATGCTCGGCGATGCATTGGCGTTGCTCAAAGGCAAACGTAAACCGTTGCTGGTGTGCGGCGGCGGGGTGCGTTACTCCGGTGCGGCCGAGGCGTTGCAGGCGTTTGCCGAACGCTTTGATATTCCGTTCGCCGAAACCCAGGCCGGCAAAAGCGCCATCGTCTCGGCGCATAGGCTGAACCTCGGTGGCTTGGGCGAGACCGGTTCGTTGGCCGCCAACCTGTTGGCCAAGGAGGCTGACGTGATCATCGGCGTGGGCACCCGTTACAGCGATTTCACCACCGCATCCAAATGGTTGTTCCAGAATCCCGAGGTGCAGTTCCTCAACCTCAACGTCAGTGCGTTTGATGCGCAGAAACTGGATGGGGTGCAGGTGCTGGCCGACGCCAAAGTGGCACTGGAGGCGCTGACCGAAGCGCTGGAACAAAGCGGCTATCGCTCGGCCTGGGGTGACCAGCCACAACAGGCGCGGGCGCAGTTGGAGGCCGAAGTGAACCGTCTCTACGCGGTCGAATACCAGACTCAAGATTTCGTCCCGGAAATCAACGACCATCTCGACCCTGCGGTGTTGCGCGAATTTATCGAGCTGACCGGGTCTTGCCTGACCCAAAGTCGGGTGCTGGGCGTGCTGAATCAGAACCTGCCCAGCGACGCGGTGATCGTTGCTGCGGCGGGCAGTTTGCCAGGGGATCTGCAACGGGCGTGGCGCAGCACCGGGGTTAACACCTACCACGTCGAATACGGCTATTCGTGCATGGGCTACGAGGTCAATGCCGCGTTGGGGGTCAAGCTGGCCGAGCCCCAGCGAGAGGTCTATGCACTGGTCGGCGACGGCTCTTACATGATGCTGCACTCCGAGCTGGCCACGTCGATTCAGGAGCGACGCAAGGTCAACGTCATCCTGCTCGACAATATGACCTTCGGCTGCATCAACAACCTGCAAATGGAACACGGGATGGACAGCTTTGGCACCGAATTCCGTTTCCGTAACCCGGAAACCGGCAAGCTCGATGGCGAATTCGTGCCTGTGGATTTCGCCATGAGCGCTGCGGCCTACGGCTGCAAGACCTACAAGGTGAATACCCTTTCTGAGCTGGAAGCGGCACTGATCGATGCGCAGAAACAAACCGTGTCGACGCTGATTGATATCAAGGTCCTGCCCAAGACCATGATCCACAAATACCTGTCCTGGTGGCGGGTGGGGGTGGCCGAAGTGTCGACCAAAGGCTCGACGGCCCAGGTCTTCGAAAAGCTGAATAAAGAGTTGGCGAAAGCCCGCAAATACTGAGAACCCCTCCAGCGACCTGAAACACATCCAAGAGAGTACTGACATGGCATTGAAATTAGGCGTAATCGGCACCGGGGCAATCGGCCAGGACCATATCCGGCGCTGCAGCCAGACCCTGCTGGGCAGTCAGGTCGTGGCCCTGACCGATATCAATCTGGAACAGGCCGCCAAGGTCGCCCGCGACCTGAACCTGACTGCCGAGGTATATGCCGACGGGCACACACTGATCCAGTCGCCGGAAGTCGAAGCGGTGCTGGTCACCTCCTGGGGGCCGAGCCATGAAGCGTTTGTGCTGGCAGCGATTGCCGCTGGCAAGCCGGTATTCTGCGAGAAGCCACTGGCGGTGACCGCTGAGGGCTGTCGGCGGATCGTCGAGGCCGAAATCGCCCACGGCAAACGACTGGTTCAGGTTGGCTTCATGCGCCCTTACGATGAAGGCTATCGCGCCCTCAAAGCAGTGATCGACAGTGGCCAGATCGGCGAACCCTTGATGCTGCACTGTGCTCACCGCAACCCGACTGTCGGCGAGAATTACAAGACGGACATGGCAATCACCGACACCTTGATCCATGAGATCGACGTGCTGCGCTGGTTGCTCAATGATGACTATGTGTCAGTGCAGGTGGTGTTCCCACGCAAGTCTGGCAAGGCCTTCGCTCACCTTAAGGACCCGCAGATCGTTCTGCTGGAAACCGCCAAAGGCACACGCATTGATGTCGAAGTGTTCGTTAATTGCCAATACGGTTATGACATCCAGTGCGAAGTCGTGGGTGAAACCGGGATCGCCCGATTGCCGGAGCCTTCGCAAGTGCAACTGCGTAGCGGGGCGAAGCTCTCCACCTCGATCTTGATGGACTGGAAGGACCGCTTCATCGCCGCCTATGACGTCGAATTGCAGGCGTTTATCGATGGCGTACAGGCAGGCCAGGTCGGGGGGCCGTCAGCTTGGGATGGCTATGCGGCGGCGGTCACCGCTGATGCGTGCATCGAAGCGCAGAGCAGCGGTGCTATCGTCCCGGTGAGCTTGCCGGAGCGCCCTGCTTTTTATGCCTGATAGAAGGCTTTCGCGAATGAATCGGCACGCACGGAAGGAAATTCAATCTTCTGTAGGAGCAATCGGGACGCGCAGTCTTATCCGCGAAGACGTTGGTACAAACCCCCAGAAATTTGAATTTGAAACACCAGACAACAGGAGTGCCCGATGCGCATTGGATTAGTGGGATATGGCAAGGGTGGGCGCTATTTTCACGCGCCTTTGATCGCCAGTTTGCCCGGTGCGACGTTTGTCGGCGTGGTTACCCGTTCGCCAGAGCGTCGTCGGGAACTGACGCAGGATCACCCAAAAGTGGTGGCGTTCGACAGCCTCGCCGATCTGGTCTCCGCAGGGGTCGATGCCGTGGTGATTTCCACGCCATTGGCATCGCGCAAGGCGCTGATCCTTGAGGCTATTGAACTGGGCGTGGCGGTGGTCAGCGACAAACCCTTTGTCAGCGATGCCACGCAGGCTTGCGAATTGGTCCTGGCCGCCGAGGAGAAAGGCGTGTTGCTTAGCGTTTATCAGAACCGACGTTGGGATTCCGACTTCCTTACGGTGCGCAAACTGATCGACAACGGCGTGTTGGGCGAAATCAGCCGATTCGAATCCAGGGTCGAACGTTACTCGCCTAAATCGGTGGGCAAGGTGAGTGGTGGTGGGATGCTGCGTGATCTGGGTAGCCATCTGGTGGACCAGGCGCTGTTGTTGTTTGGGCCGGTATCACGGGTCTATGCCGAGCTGGATTTCGCCACCCGGGACACACCGCTCGATCATGCTTTTTTTGTTTCTCTAACCCATGCCAGTGGTGTGGTTTCGCACCTGTGGGGCAGCTGTTTGCAGAACTGCCCTGGGCCGCGCTTCCGGGTCAGTGGATCAGCAGGCTGTTACAGCGTCGAAGGTCTGGACGGGCAGGAAGCGGCCTTGCTGGCCGGTCTGTCACCCAAAAGTGAAGGCGACAGCTGGGGCGTCGAGGAGCATCGACGCTGGGGGTGGTTCGAGCAAGGCGAGCAGCGCGAGCGCATCCCCTCCGAGCGCGGTTGCTGGGACGCGTTTTATCGCCAGCTACAGGACGCAGTTGGGGGCAGGGGGGCAAACCCGGTCGATCCGCGTGATGCGGTGGCGTCGGCAGTAGTGCTGGATGCAGCCCGTTTAAGTGCTGAACAGGGGAGGGTGGTGGATCTATCGGTTTGATAGTCCGGTTACTTCTGCAGTTAAAATAAAAATAGAAAAATATTCTAAAATTAATTGATATAGAAATTATTTTCCAATAGAGTCGTTTCCAGGTTATCCATAAAACAAAAGCAACAGTTGGAGACAGACCGATCATGAAGACCAGGATTCGCTTCACCTCTCTTGCCTTGGCGCTGATGCTCAGTAGCGGGGCCGCTTTGGCCGATCTGAAAATTGGCGTGAGCATGTCGCAGTTCGACGATACCTGGCTAACCTACTTGCGCGAGTCAATGGACAAGAAAGCCAGGTCCATGCCAGGCGGCGTCAACTTGCAATTCGAAGACGCCCGCAGCGATGTGGTCAAGCAGTTGAGTCAGGTCGAGAACTTCATCAGCCAAAAAGTCGACGCGATTGTGGTCAACCCGGTGGACACCGCCGCCACCCAAAAAATTACCGCCGCCGCGGTCAAGGCCGGTATCCCGCTGGTTTATGTCAACCGCAGACCCGATGATCTGAACCTGCCCAAGGGCGTGGTCACGGTTGCCTCCAATGACCAAGAGGCCGGTCAGATGCAGATGCAGTACCTGGCCGACAAGATGGGGGGCAAAGGCAATATTGTGATCCTGCTGGGGGATCTGGCGAACAACTCTACTCAGAACCGCACCAAAGGCGTTAAAGAAGTGCTCGCCAACTACCCGGACATCAAAATTACCCAAGAGCAGACCGGCACGTGGCTGCGCCAGAAGGGCATGGACCTGACCAACGACTGGATTACTCAGGGCAAAAAGTTCGATGCGGTTGTCGCCAACAATGACGAAATGGCGATTGGCGCTTCCATGGCACTCAAACAGGCTGGCGTTGAACAGGGTTCGGTCTTGATCGCAGGTATCGACGGCGCGCCTGATGGCTTGCACGCGGTGAAGAAAGGGACGCTGACCATGTCGGTGTTCCAGGATGCCAAGGGCCAGGCCGATGGCTCGATCGACACCGCGGTGAAAATGGCCAGGCACGAACCCGTGGAACACGCTGTCTGGGTACCCTATCGCTTGATCACCCCGGAAAATGTCGATTCGTTCAAATAGCAGCTCTTTTTCTTCTTCCCAAAAATAATAATGTCGCTTGAGGAGCCTGTCACATGTTCGCTTCAGCTACTGCTTCGAGTACCGCCAGGACCGATCGATCGGCTGGCGCTGCTGCGACCGATACTGCCGATGTGCCCTATCTGTTGGAAATCATCAACGTCAGCAAAAGCTTCCCCGGCGTGTTGGCCCTGTCCAATGTGCAACTGCGTGTGCGCCCCGGTTCGGTGTTGGCGTTGATGGGCGAGAACGGAGCCGGTAAATCCACCTTGATGAAGATCGTCGCCGGGATCTACCAGCCCGACGACGGCGAGCTGCGCCTGCGTGGCAACCCCGTCAGTTTCGACACACCGCTGGCCGCGTTGCAGGCCGGGATCGCGATGATCCATCAGGAACTCAACTTGATGCCGCACATGAGCATCGCCGAAAACATCTGGATCGGCCGTGAGCAGCTCAATGGCCTGCGCATGATCGATCACCGGGAGATGTTCCGCTGTACCGCCGTATTGCTAGAGCGTTTGCGCATCAACCTCGATCCGGAGGAGTTGGTGGGCAACCTGAGCATCGCCGAGAGGCAGATGGTGGAGATCGCCAAGGCGGTGTCCTACGACTCCGACATTCTGATAATGGACGAGCCGACGTCGGCTATTACCGACAAGGAAGTCGCCCACCTGTTCTCGATCATTGCCGACCTCAAGGCGCAGGGTAAGGGCATCATCTATATCACCCATAAAATGAACGAGGTCTTCAGCATTGCCGATGAAGTGGCGGTGTTTCGCGATGGCGCCTATATCGGCCTGCAGCGTGCTGACAGCATGGATGGTGACAGCCTGATTTCCATGATGGTCGGTCGTGAACTGACCCAGTTGTTTCCGGTACGTGAAAAACCGATTGGCGACCTGCTGATGTCAGTGCGCGATCTGCGTCTGGATGGGGTATTCCAGGGTGTTTCGTTTGATCTGCACGCGGGCGAAATTATGGGAATCGCCGGGCTGATGGGGTCCGGGCGGACCAATATCGCAGAAACCATTTTTGGTATTACCCCCAGTGACGGTGGTGATATTCAGCTTGACGGGGTCAGCGTACGTATCAGTGATCCGCACCTGGCCATCGAAAAAGGCTTCGGCCTGTTGACCGAGGATCGCAAGCTCAGCGGCCTGTTCCCCTGTCTGTCAGTGCTGGAAAACATGGAAATGGCGGTGTTGCCGCACTATGCCGGCGGGGGGTTTATCCAGCAAAAAGCCCTGCGCACCTTGTGCGAAGACATGTGCAAGAAACTGCGGGTGAAAACTCCGTCGCTGGAGCAGTGCATCGACACCTTATCGGGTGGCAACCAGCAAAAGGCCCTGCTTGCACGCTGGCTGATGACCAATCCACGGGTGCTGATCCTTGATGAGCCGACCCGTGGCATCGATGTCGGCGCCAAGGTGGAGATCTATCGATTGATTTCCTATCTGGCCAGCGAAGGCATGGCGGTGATCATGATTTCCTCGGAGTTGCCCGAAGTTCTGGGTATGAGTGACCGGGTCATGGTCATGCATGAGGGCGAGATGATGGGCGTACTCGACCGCAGCGAGGCGACCCAGGAGCGAGTGATGCACCTCGCCTCTGGCCATTCTGTTCACTAGCGGGCCGGTCAGCACACAGCAGAACATGAGGATTAACCGCAATGAACGCGATTCTGGACAATAAACCCACCGTAGCGGCGGTCAAATCGAAGCGGCGCTTGCCCACCGAATTGAGCATTTTTCTGGTGCTGATCGGTATCGGCCTGGTCTTTGAGGTGTTTGGCTGGATCGTTCGCGATCAGAGTTTTCTCTTTAACTCTCAGCGTCTGGTGTTGATGATCCTGCAAGTGTCGATCATTGGCTTGCTGGCCATCGGCGTGACTCAGGTCATCATTACCACTGGTATCGATTTGTCCTCGGGTTCGGTTCTGGCGCTGTCGGCAATGATCGCCGCCAGTCTGGCGCAAACCTCGGACTTTGCCCGAGCCGTGTTTCCATCGCTCACCGATTTGCCGGTGTGGATCCCGGTGATAGCGGGTCTGGGGGTGGGGCTGCTGGCTGGGGCGATCAACGGCAGTATCATTGCCCTCAGCGGGATTCCGCCGTTCATTGCGACCCTGGGCATGATGGTGTCGGCTCGCGGTGTGGCGCGCTTCTACACGTCAGGCCAGCCGGTGAGCATGCTGTCAGATCCGTACACCTCCATCGGTCAGGGGGCGATGCCGGTCATCATTTTCCTGGTAGTCGCGGTGATTTTCCACATCGCCCTGCGCTATACCAAATACGGCAAATATACCTACGCTATTGGCGGCAACATGCAGGCGGCGCGAACGTCGGGGATCAACGTCAAACGGCACTTGATCATCGTCTACAGCATCGCGGGCTTGTTGGCCGGGCTGGCGGGGGTGGTGGCTTCGGCGCGTGCGGCAACGGGGCAGGCCGGTATGGGCATGTCTTACGAGCTGGACGCAATCGCTGCTGCGGTGATCGGCGGCACCAGCCTGGCCGGTGGCGTGGGGCGCATCACCGGGACCGTGATCGGTGCCTTGATCCTGGGGGTCATGGCCAGCGGATTCACGTTCGTCGGCGTCGACGCTTACATCCAGGACATCATCAAGGGAATGATCATCGTGGTCGCCGTGGTGATCGACCAATACCGCAACAAACGCAAAATAAAGCGCTGAGTCAGTACTGGCGAACGGGGCGCAGTGGTGTGTCAGGTACAGTGCTTTCGCCGACGAACGGGCCCTTCTGGGCCCTTTTCTGTTGCCTTACGCGACTAGTTGAGCAAATCCGCGTCAATTATGTTGCTGAGTCAACACGCCGGCCTTAGACTGCCGCCCCTCATAAATTGAGTGTCAGGTGGCCCTTGGAGACGATGGCGCTTTTTCGGCAACGCTGAACCGCTCCTTAATTCGCCTTAATGCACGTATTTTTTATAGAGAAATCAATGACAAAGGACAAGTTGCTGGCGATGCCGGCCGATGACTACATGAATGCCGAGCAGCATGCTTTCTTCGTCGAGCTGCTGCAAGGCATGAAAGTCGAGATCCACGCGCGAATCGAGCAGAGTCGTATTGCTATCGAAAGCCTGGACACGCCTTCCGATCCTGCTGATGCGGCGTCGGTCGAAGAAGAGCGTCACTGGTTGGTCAACGTGATCGATCGTGATCAGCGCATGCTTCCGCAGCTGGAAATGGCCCTTGAACGAATTGGCAACGACAGCTTTGGCTGGTGCGAAGACAGCGGCGAGGCGATTGGCCTCAAGCGCCTGCTGATTAGCCCTACCACTAAGTACTGCATCGAAGCTCAAGAACGTCACGAGCAAATCGACAAGCACCAACGTCAGGCCTGATCGATTCTGGCGTTTGCTTTATAGGGGCATTCAAATGCCCCGGTAGAGTTGCGCCTGTTGTTCTATCCGTCTGAGCACGTCTTCATCCGTTCAATATTACCTGTCGATCTAGCACTAACGACTCATGGCTAATGGTTGTTGTCTGGCGTTTAATGCAGACAAATAACGATAAGTACAGGTGGGTGATAAGCATGGCTGGAGACGGATTTCTCGTAGGGACGCTTGCGTCGCAGGCTCAGTCCCCTGAACTGACCCCCCTCAAAAAAACACGCTGGCTCGCACCGTTATTGCAGAGTCTGGCGCTGTGCCTGTTGTTGCTGGCGATGGCCTTCAGCGGTTTGTCGGTCTACGTGTGCTTGCCAGTGGCAGTATTACTGATCTGGCTGCCGCGCTTGCTGACCCGTGAGCCTACTTCGGTCGTGGCTCAGAACAGCGGCACTGATATCGCCCAATTGACCCGCGACTTGTCCCGCACCACCAGCCATAACGCGCTCTCTGCGGCAGGCGTGGCCTTTTCCGTACGCCAGTTGGCGGCCAGGATTCAGTCGCAGCTCGATGCCGCTGAGCAGATCGTCAGCAGCGCCGATGTGATGATCACTACCGAGCAGGCGACCTCCCAGCTCAGCCAGCAAGCGCTCACGGCGGCCAGCGAGGCCAGACAGAGCAGTGATGCCGGGCGCACCGTACTGGCGGAATCCATCACCCGCATGCACCAACTGAGCAAACGTGCCATTGGCAGCCGTGAACTGATTGAAGCCCTCAGCCAGCGCAGCGAAGAAATTCAGCGTGTCACTCTGGTTATTCAGTCGATTGCCAGTCAGACCAACCTGCTGGCGCTCAATGCTGCCATCGAAGCTGCCCGTGCCGGCGAGCACGGGCGTGGCTTTGCCGTGGTCGCTGACGAGGTGCGCGGTCTGGCCGGTCGCACCGCCAGTGCCACCGAGGAAGTCGGGCAGATGGTGGCTGATATTCAGCAGCGCACCGGACAAGTGGTGGAGCAAATCAGACAGCTGTCCACTGATCTGGACAGCGGCGTGGAGCAGGTCGAACACACCGGCAAGCATTTGGAAAACATCGCTCGCCTGGCGGCCGGGGTAGAAGCGCAAGTCAACGGGATTGCTGCGGGTGCACAGAACAATCAGGAGCAACTGAGCGGTTTGTTTACTGCTGTCGAGCAAATGCGCAGTGATTTGGCGATCAGTGATGAGCAGACTCGACAACTGGCCAGCGCCGCGGTGCAGATGGAGGGGCAGGCAGAGAGCATCAGTGAGCGCCTGGCCCAGGTAGGGCTGGACGATTATCACCAGCGTATCTATGACCTTGCCCGCGAAGGTGCCCGTCAGATTTCTGCGCAATTCGAAGCGGATATCGAGCAGAACCGCATCAGCCTCGAGGACCTGTTCGATCGCAGTTATCAATTGATTCCCAAGACGTCGCCGAGCAAGTTCCAGACGCGATTTGATCGTTACACCGATCAGGTGCTGCCGTCGATCCTGGAGCCGATCTTGCCGAGCCATGAGGGCCTGGTCTTCGCCATTGCCTGTACGCAGCAAGGCTACGTGCCGACGCATAACAAGGTCTTCAGTCAGCCGTTGACCGGCGACATCAAGCTCGACACGGTGCAGAACCGCACCAAGCGCAAGTTCGATGACCGCACGGGTATTCGTTGTGGCAGCCATCAACAGCCGGTACTGCTGCAAACTTACACCCGCGATACCGGCGAACTGATGCACGACCTGTCAGTGCCGATCATGGTCAAGGGGCGCCATTGGGGTGGCCTGCGCCTGGGCTACAAACCCGAAGGTCTACCGCAACCCAAACGCGGGTAAAACCTTTCCGAGTACTCCGGCGATTCCACCTCCCAAAGGCCAGGAATCGCCTTCGAAATACGTCTGCCGTTGATGACGGGTCTTTGATGGTTTCATTCAAGTGAATGCAGTCGTTTATGTCGCTTAATGGGCTCTATTAGTCTTCGTTGTAAGACTTATTAGTTAATAGACTCTCTAACTTCTCTGTGGTGTGTGGGACGATTCTGAAATCGTCCTGAGTGCCTTGACGTCTGTGTATGGCTGAGCAAGCTGTTTTAAATCAGAAGTATTTATTGATTTAAGCAGGCTGGCTTCCAGTTGTGCCATACAGGGCGAAAATACCATGAGCGGGATAAAGACAACCCAGCAGGCTGCGGGCAGCGCTGCCCCGGAAATGCACCGTGTTACGCTGCGTATCGGTCTGTTTTTCGACGGGACAGGCAACAATCGGGTCAATAGCTACATCGCGGCTCGTTGCCGTGCGCAGGTCGTGATAAATAACTCACACATCAGAGAGTGCGCGGGGCGCCATACCCAGCCTGCCAGTAGTTACAGCAATGATTTAAGTAATGTGGCCAGGTTGTATGAACTGTATTGTCAGCAGTTCAAGGTAAGCGCGACGAAGAATGGAGGGGCTGCGTGCTGGCCGATTTATATAAGCGGTATCGGCACAACGTCCGGTAAGTGCGATTCAGTGTGGGCGGGCCAAAGTTTCGGGCGTGGCAGCACGGGTGTCATCGCCAAGGTTGCCAAGGGCGTTAAAAAGCTTGGTACCGTCCTTGACGCTTTCAAGGCCGAGAACCCAGGGTGCGTTATCGATGGGCTGGAACTCGATCTTTTCGGCTTCAGTCGCGGTGCCGCAGCCGCCCGGCACTTTGCCAATGAAGTATTGAAGCAGGCAAAAGGCGCCCTTGGCCCCTTACTCGATCAGAGGCAAATCCCATGGAGTGAAGATTTCGCCTGGCATAACGCAAGCGTGAAATTGAAAGTGATAGGCTTGTTCGACACCGTCGCGGCCATAGGTAGTATCGAAGATTGGGGTAATGTGCGGGACGCCGCGAACCGTGGGGTCAATCTCTATCTGCCTCCCAGGTCGGCACAGCAGGTGTTGCACCTGGTCGCCGGCGACGAGTTGCGGCGTAACTTCGCCTTGAACAGCGTCGCCCCGGATTGGTCGAAGGAGGTCGTGGTGCCTGGGGCGCACTCGGACGTTGGCGGTGGCTATCATCCGCAGGTGCGGGAAAAGCTATTTCTGACCCGGCCGCGCCGAAGCATCGTAAGCCTCGATACGCACTGCCACGCCAGCGGTGCCTGGCTGGAAAGCGATTTGGATCTGCAGGCGATTGATGCCAGTCAATGGCTCGATCCTCTGGATGTAGGCGCTTCGTTGCGCGTCGAGTGTTGTGAAAGCTATCCCGGCGCAGGCAGTAACAAGGTCGGCGTTAAAACGATCCTGGCCGCTGTGAGTCTGGAACGTCGCGTATTCGGTCATCTTTCCAGGGTCTATTTACGCGTGATGCACGCGCTGGCCTGTGCCGAAGGGGTGCCTCTGGGGCCGATACCTGACACCCCCGAGTTGAGGCTTGTACCCGAGTTGCAAGTGGTTGCGCAAAAGCTGATTGCCTACGCCAAGGGCGGCCCCGACACGCTCGATGAAAGTGAACGGCGCATGTTGCGTCAGCGCTATATCCATCGCTCCGCTCACTGGAACGCCGCAGTCGGTAGTGGTGGCAGTCTGAGTGGCGCTGTTTTCGTCCATGCACCACAGCCTGGCGGGCGTGTTCATCACCCCCACGTCAGTCAGCCCGGTTATCCCCGATGAGGTATCAGCGAGGGCGCTGGGCGAAGGGTCCGTGCTGGGATTTTGTTACCGGTTATGTAACGAAGCTATGCGGGCGATAGCTTTTTCCCGGCGGGGCAAGTCTCTATGATGGCGATATCGTTAGGTTGCTTGTTAAATCCGGGGAGAATGCTCATGCACAGCAAAGTCGATGTCGCCGTGATGATAGGTACAGGGGTTCCGCCTTCAATGCGTGCTCAGGGGCGTCGCGTTTGTTGGGTGGTGCTGCTCAATGGGGAGCGGCGCGGAACCGCTTTTTCCTCCCGCAGCGAAGCAGAAGAGTGCCGCGCGGCATGGGCCGCTCAATTGTCGATAGCGGCCTGATCATGGTGTGGATGCGGTATGGGTGCTACTTGGTCAAATGCAGCCGCTCATTGAGTTCATCTACAACGAGCGACCATTCGGCGTCTTCGCGCAATTCTTCTTTCAGGAATCGCGCCTGTTGCGGTGTCCAGAATTCGGCCTCGGAGAGCTTGATGTTTTCTGGCAGAAAGTGGCTGGAGACGAATGCATCGATACTGGCCGGGTCGGACTCAAGGCCCAGTTGTTCGAAGAGGGTGGCCAGCGTAGGCGTAGTCAATTCCATGTGATCTCCTTGACGGGAAAAACCCGTGCAGTGGTGGAAGCCGTTAATAAAGCGGTGGCAACGTATCTGAGGCCCGCGCTCGGCAAGAGTTCGACGGGATAAGCGGGCAGTGACAGATTCTTTTTACACTCGATCCTGAGCGCCGATGGCCAGCAAAGGTAACCGGCGAGTACTGGCCCTCCCGACTGCAGTGAGCTAGAGGCTCAAAGCACCCGCATCGACCGCTTCTTTCAAGGCTTTGGCAGCGTCTTTTGCGGCAGTCGCAGCAACATCTGCTGTTTTAAACCACCGGTCTTTTTCGACTTGGTGGTAGCTGATTGCGTTTTTTGCTTCTTTGGCGCGCATCACGATTACAGCCTGGAACTCGCCGTCGACTTCTTTGGCTTCGCCCCAGATGAAGAACTCGCCAATATCAAATTCAATCACTATTACCTTCCCATGGATGACGAGTGAATACGCTACGGCACGCAGGCGTATCGTCTGTTTTTTTTGATGTTGGCGAGTATGGCAGTTGTTGAGGTGGACAGGCGGGGTTTAGTTCTCACGATGACGAATGACAGGTTATCGGGAGTCGGACGTTAACGAGTGGATTTCTGCTCTCCGCGTCGTCGCCGGACGAAAGGTATATACCCTGTAGGGGGGGCTAACCGGTAGAATCGTATTTTTATTCCTGAATACGTTGCCTGCTATTCTCTGGCAACCGAAAGCGCGATTTCCTGCAAGGCTGGACGCCCAGGTGGCGAGACGCCGAGTCGGTTATCCATTAATATTCTGTGCCGGGTTGTTGGCAGACGCCTAGGCTCCAAGTTGACAATCTTCCTCGAAACGTCAGGGAGACTGGATCAAGGTCAGTCAATATTTTTTGTGCGACGAACAGGGGCGGAAAATAGCTATATCCAACCCGTTTTGTGTGGTGCTCGAACGTTGTCGGGCAAGATAATTTTCAAGTTAGAGGACTCGTCATTGGCAGTAAGTAATCTGGATATGCACGCATTATTCGTGCTTGGCGATCTTCGTGCCAAGCTAGTCAAGCAATTCCAATCCCGTTTTGTCTATGTCACCGAGCAAACCGCCGAAGGCATCTACATCGCTGAAATTGATACCGAAACCGCGTTGGTGGTAGACGACAAGCAGCGTCTGGAACTCAAAGTAGGCGATCACTTTCGTGCGGCAGTATTGCCCAGCCGTGAAGGCGGTAAGTTAGAACTGAAGTTTCGAGATATCAAGTTGACCGTCTATGGTCTGGGTGATTACGCCTACGTTAATACGCCTGATGGCCACGGTATTGTGTTCAAGGAAGGCCGTGCCGTGGTTACGGTCTTTGCCGCCAACGAGCAGTTGCAAGGTACGTTGAGCAAGACCCTGAAAGCCGTTACCGGCAAAGCCGCGAAATGGCGCAAGGGTGAGCTGACATTCAAGGCCAGTGAATAATACGAGAACAAGACGCTGCGTTTTGCTCGCGAATGAACGAGTGTGCACCGTATAAGGCAACCCCTCGAAGCCGGGCTCCGTCGAAAAGGAACCTCTGCGCCGATCTGCTGACAGAGTATTTTGAAACCATGGGAACCGAATACGTCATCACGGGCGACGCTGAGCGCGGTATCAAGCCGATGGCGCCCTAGCTGCGTAGTGTGTCGGATTTGCCTCGGTACAAAGATGTGTTCAAAGACCCCGAGTTACCGGGCAAAGGGCGAATTTTGAACAGCCCAATGGGTTGGACTTCTGGCGTGGTCAACGGCTAGAAGCTCAAGGCGTATGGGCTCGAGAAAAGCTATGTGAATTTTCAAAGCGGGTCGGGCGCAGCACGGGATGCCGAAATCTCCTCGTCCATGAAACGAGTCCGGCCGGTATTGTTCTATTACTGGTCGCCGACGCCGCTGTTGGGCCGCTACAAATTGATTCAACTTCAGGAGCCGGCCTTTGATGCATCCGCTTGGGAAACCCTGACCGATGCGAAAAATCTCAATCCGCAGCCGACGTTCTTCGGTCTACGCTGAGCATCGGGGTTTCCAGACCGTTTAAGCGGCACTATCCGCAACCGGTAGCGTTCTTCGAGAAGGTTGATCTGCCAATGGGTCCGCTGAACAAGGCGTTGGCGGACATGAGCGAAAAACACCTGGCCCCACGGGATGTTACCCAAGTGTTCCTCAAGGAACACCCGGATGTCTGGAAGGCCTGGCTGCCCGAAGACATTGCGACCAAGGTCAGCGCCAGCTTGAAATGAGGCGGCATAGCTGAAATGCCGCCCATCAGTTACCGCCCGGATCACCTTCGTTGCGATCGCCACTGACCTCTGGCGGTACGTCATCCCCCGCCATGCGTTTGCGGAACAGTCCGGTGCGGGCCAGCAACAGGGTCGTGACCGGCACAGTGATAGACAGCAGTACCGGGATCAACCAGGCGTGAATCACCGGTTCGGATTTCAGCGCCGAAAAATAGATGATCGACGCCAGCGCTACACACCATGCGCCCAAGGTGGACGCTAGTGCGGGTGGGTGCATGCGCTGAAAGAAATCTTTCATGCGCAGCAGACCGAGAGCGCCGGTCAGGGCGAACAGGCTGCTGGCGACTAATAGCGCCGCAGTGATGATCTCGACCCAGAATGGCAGCACGCTGAGCGAATTCACTCGATCACCTCGCCGCGCAGCAGGAACTTCGCCAGCGCGAAGGAGGCGACGAAGCCGAACAGCGCAATCAACAGCGCGGCCTCGAAGTACATGTCGCTGGCGTAGCGGATGCCCAGCACCAGCATCATCAACATGGCAATGATGTACAGGTAGTCCAGAGCGAGGACCCGATCCTGCGCAGACGGGCCCTTGAACAGCCTAATAAAGGTCAGCACCATCGCCATCACAAAGATGAACAGGCTGAGCAAAATGGCGTTGGAGAGCAGGGCACTCATTGGAAAATCTCCATCAGCGGGCGTTCGTAACAGTGCTTGAAGTGTTCGATGAACTGCGCCTCATCGTTCAGATCGAACACATGCATCAGCAACACGCTACGGTCCAGGGCCAGTTCGGACCACACCGTGCCCGGAATGACCGTGGTGATCATCGACAGGGCCGCCAGGCCATTGGCATCACGCAGGTCAAGCGGCACTTTGACGAACGCTGAGCGGGGTGGTCGTCGTTTAGCGTTCCACACCGTCCAGCTCACGGCAATGTTCGATGACACCACGTCGCATCCCACCCGCAGGAACAATTTCAGCATCACGCCAGGCCTGCGAATCCGTACCGGCAGAGGGCGCAACGGCTTCATCAGCAAGGGGGCGACAACCCCAAGCAATGCGCCGAGCAACAGATTGCCGGGGCTGAGAGACAGGTTCAGTACCAGCCAGAGCAACCAGAGCGCCAGCGATAGCAACGGGGCAGGGAACAGGCGCTTCATGGCTGCACCTGCTGGGCAGCAGCCGTGGTCGGGCCGGGCAGTGGGCGGGTGGCCATGACTGACAGCACGTATTGCTGCGGATCATGCAGGGCCGCCGCAGTGTCCTGGGTGTAGCGCAGCAGCGGCTCGGCTTTGAACGTGAGCGCAATGCACAAACCCAACAGGATCAGGATGGGCAGGCACTCATTGCGGCGCAGCTTAGGCGAAGGTCGCTCCCTCGGAGCCCAGAAACGCTGAATGCCGACGCGAGAAAAGGCGATCAGCGAGGCCAGTCCGGAGAAGATCAACAGGCTGATCAGGACCCAACTGGCACCTGAAATCGATTCGTCCTTGGCCACATCCAGCCCGAGTGGATTGAGCAAAGCGCTGAGCAACGTCAGCTTGCCAATAAAGCCGGACAGAGGCGGCATGCCAATGATCAATAAGGCGCAAGCGATGAAGCTCAGCCCAAGGAAGGCCATGGTCCTCGGGATCACCTGACCCACCACGGCTTTCTGTTCCTCGTCGAGGTTTATACCCGGCAGTGGCTGCAACGATTCCAGCGGACGAGGCCGCTCCGCGTCTTCAAAGAGGGGGATTTCGTTCTCTGAGCGCGAGCGCTCTATCAGTTCGGCCAGCAGAAACAGGGCGCTGAGAGTCAGGGTCGAGCTGACCAGATAGAACAGTGCGCCAGCGGTCAGGCTGGGTTGGGCAAAGCCGATGGCCGACAGCAGGATACCTGCCGACACCAGAATGCTCAGACTGCCCAGGCGTTCCAGGCGTTGCGCGGCCAGAATCGTTACGGCTGCCGTGAAAATCGTCGCCATGCCGCCGTAGATCAGCCAGTCGCCGCCAAAAAAAGCTGAGGCGCCTGCTTGCCCCGAGAATAGCAGGGTCCAGAGCCGCAACAGGGTATAGACACCGACTTTGGTCATGATCGCGAACATCGCTGCCACAGGGGCGCTGGCTGCCGAGTAGGCCGGCACCAGCCAGAAATTCAGCGGCCACATGCCTGCCTTGGCGAGGAACGCCGTGGCAAGAATCGCGGCGCCAGCATGCAACAGGCCGCGATCGGATTCGGGCACTAACGGGATCTTTATTGCCAGATCGGCCATATTCAAGGTGCCGGTCACGCCATAAATCAGTGCCGCTCCAATCAGGAACAACGACGAGGCCACCAGGTTGATGGTGATGTAATGCAGGCCCGCTGAGACCCGTGCGCGTCCCGAACCGTGGAGCATCAGGCCATAAGACGCGGCCAACAGCACTTCGAAGAATACGAACAGGTTGAACAGGTCAGCGGTCAGGAAGGCCCCGTAAAGGCCCAACAGCTGGATCTGGAACAAGGCGTGAAAGCTGGCGCCGGCCCGGTCCCAGCGGGCCAGGGCGAAGAGCAGCGCACAGACACCGATGATCCCGGTCAGCACCAGCATCAGCGCGGAAAGATGATCGACCACCAGCACGATGCCAAAGGGCGCTTCCCAGTTACCCGGCAGGTATACGCCGATAGAGCCCGTGGTACCTGCCTGCTGGACCCATATCAATAAACTGATCGAGATCGCCAGCCCAAGTAAGGTGGAGAGCAGGTTGATTCGGGCTTTCAACGGACGATGCTTTTCGCCGAGCATCAACATCAGGGCGGCGGTCAGCAGGGGGAGCAGAATGGGGGCGACGATCAGTTGATTCATCAACGTCATTCTTTAGGCTCCCGACCATCCACATGGTCGGTGCCGGTCAGGCCCCGCGAGGCCAGTAGCAGTACCAGAAACAGAGCGGTCATGGCGAAGCTGATGACAATCGCCGTCAAGACCAGGGCTTGCGGCAGGGGGTCGGTGTAATTGAGCAAGTCTTGCGGCACTCCGTCCTTGATGATCGGTTCCTTGCCAATAAACAGGCTGCCCATGCTGAAGATGAACAGGTTGACCCCGTAGGACAGCAAGCACAGCCCCATCACCACTTGAAAGGTTCGAGGTCGCAGGATCAGCCAGACGCCCGAGGCAACCAGTACACCGATGGCGATTGCGATGACTTCTTCCATCAGACGGCTCCTTGCGTTGCTATGGGCTTGGGCAGCGAGGTCGGACGATGGCTTCGCACCGATTGGTGAGCCAAAGCAGTGAGGATCAGCAGCGTCGAGCCGACCACCACGGCGTACACGCCGATATCGAAGAACAGCGCACTGGCGAAGTGGATATCGCCCAGCAGCGGCAACTGCAGGTGCGCGGTATGGGTGGTCATGAACGGGTAGCCGAGTGCCATCGAACCCAGCCCGGTGAACATCGCAAACAACATTCCGATGCCCATCCAGCGCAGTGGACGCAGGCTCATTTGCG
The DNA here is from genome assembly GCF_052976945.1 of Pseudomonas sp. GG8. Classification (NCBI taxonomy): domain Bacteria; kingdom Pseudomonadati; phylum Pseudomonadota; class Gammaproteobacteria; order Pseudomonadales; family Pseudomonadaceae; genus Pseudomonas; species Pseudomonas sp. GG8. The sequence continues at coordinate 3,623,489 of NZ_JBRIIP010000001.1, read as the reverse complement.
CTTCGACCCACTGCGTTCCCGCCACCATGTATTGAAGAATGAAGGCCACGGACATCACCAGCCCAGCGACGAATCCGCCGCCTGGCAGATTATGCCCGCGCATGAACAGATACATTGAAATCACCAAGGCAATCGGCAACAGCAAGCGTACCAACACCGCTGGCACCATCATGAAGCCCAGTGCGGTGTCACTGGCGCTGCGCGGATTAACCAGGTCGGTGACCACGTCACGCGCCAGCAAGCGTTGCTGAGCGGGCAGCGGAATGCTTTCTTTAGGGGGGCGGAAGCGCCTCAGTAGCGCAAATATCGTCAGGGCGACGGCCGCCAATACAGTGATTTCGCCCAAGGTATCGAAGCCACGGAAGTCCACCAGCATCACGTTCACCACGTTGCTGCCGCCGCCTTGAGGGAGGGCGCGGCTGAGATAGAACGAGGAAATCGTATTGGGCGTTGGCCGAGTCAGCATCGCATAAGACAGCAGCGCCATGCCGCCACCGACCATCACCGCCAGTAGCAAGTCACGCAGACGACGTGCCCGAGCCTGGCTGAGGGTGCTCGGCAGTGGCGCGACGTTTTCGTTGCGTCGTGGCAGCCAGCGCAGGCCCAGCAGAATCAGCGCGGTGGTGACCACCTCCACCACCAACTGGGTCAGAGCCAGGTCCGGGGCAGAGAACCAGACGAAGGTGATGCAGATCATCAATCCGCAGACGCTGACCATGGTCAGTGCCGCGAGACGGTGATATTTGGCCTGCCACGCGGCGCCGAGTGCGCAGGCAATCGCAATCAGCCACAGCGTTACGAACACCGCTGAGCCTGGAATCTTTGGTCTATCACCCCAGGTCAGGCCACTGTGGTAGAGCGGAATCAGTCCGCCAACGAATGCGACCAGGACCAGCAGAAATAGCTGGGCCTGCAGGCGGCGGGTGCTGATCTTTCGCGCGAAACGCCGTGCGCAACGCACCATCAATACCAGGCTGCGCTCGAACAGATGCTTGCCATTGAGGCGGGAGACCAGGGGCGCACCGGTAAATCGCTCCTGTTTGAAGGCCGGGCGCAACAATAGGTACAGCACGATTCCGCCGACCATGGCCAGCAGGCTCATGATCATCGGCGTATTCCAGCCATGCCAGATCGCCAGGTTGTATTCGGGCAGCGTGCCCCCCACGACCGGCCGTGCTGCAGTGGCCAACAGCGGGCCCACGGACTGTGCGGGGAAGATGCCGACGATCAGGCAGACCAGCACCAGTAGCTCCACCGGTGCGCGCATCCAGCGTGGCGGTTCGTGAGGTGCATGGGGCAGGTCGGTGGCTTTCGGACCGAAAAATACATCCACGGTAAAGCGCAGCGCATAGACGACGCTGAAGCTCCCGGCAATGGTCGCGATGACAGGCAGAGCCATCTCGACCCACGCGGTAGAAGAGATGAACACGGTCTCGGCGAAGAACATTTCCTTGGAAAGAAAGCCGTTCAGCAGCGGAATCCCGGCCATTGACGCACTGGCGACCATGGCCAGGGTGGCGGTATACGGCATCATCTTGATCAGGCCGCTGAGCCGCCGAATATCGCGGGTACCGCTTTCATGGTCGATGATCCCGGCGGCCATGAACAGCGAGGCCTTGAAGGTGGCGTGATTGAGAATATGGAACACCGCCGCCACGGCGGCCAATGGACTGTTCAGGCCAAGTAGCAGGGTGATCAGCCCCAGATGGCTGATGGTCGAATAGGCCAGCAGGCCCTTGAGGTCGGTCTGGAAAATCGCTGTGTAGGCACCCAACAGCAACGTGCAGGCGCCGGCCCCGCCGACGATCCAGAACCATTCTTCAGTGCCAGACAATACCGGCCAGAAACGCGCCAGTAAAAATACCCCGGCCTTGACCATGGTCGCTGAGTGCAGGTAGGCCGAAACCGGGGTTGGGGCGGCCATGGCGTGGGGCAGCCAGAAGTGAAAAGGGAACTGCGCGCTCTTGCTCAAGGCGCCAATCAGTATCAACGGCAGCAACACCGGGTACAGGGCGTGGGCGCGAATTACGTCACCCGCCGCCAGTACCTTGTCCAGGTCGTAACTGCCGACCACATGGCCGAGCAGCATGACCCCCACCAATAAGGCGAGGCCGCCAGCTCCGGTGACCACCAGCGCCATGTAGGCGCCTCGGCGGGCATCGGCGCGATGGTGCCAGTAGCCGATTAGCAAGAAGGAGAAAAGACTGGTCAGCTCCCAGAAAAATACGATCTGGATCAGATTGCCGGAGATCACCAGGCCCAGCATGGCACCCATGAACGCTAGGAAAAAGGCGAAAAAGCGCGGTACCGGGTCGTCGGGTGACATGTAATAACGTGCATACAAGGACACCAGCGCACCGATGCCCAACACCAGCATGGAAAACAACCAGGCAAAACCATCCATTCGCAGAACGAAATTCAGGCCCAGGCTTGGTAACCAGAAGAATTCCTGGCGAATCACACCGCCGTCAGCGATCTGCGGGTACCACAGGGCGACCTGGATCGCGCCTATCAGACTCACCAGACCTGCGAGGATGGACTCGGTATTACGCGCGTTGTGCGGCAAAAGGGCCGCGAGACAGCTGCCGATAAAAGGCAAAAGCAGTAGAACTATCAGGGACATAGGTTTCTAATCTGCTGGGAATTATCTGGAATCATACGTGTCAGGTCCCAGATCACCAACTCGCAAGCTGTGGCAGAATCCTACAAAGGCTAAAGGCAAGGGTAGTTGGGGGCCCGGTTTTACGAGGGATTTATTGTGACGGGGCTGTCGCTTTCGCGAATGAAGGCACTCGGTGTTGCTGGGCTCAATCGGCCTCGCTCAACACCTCACCTCGATCTTTTTCGTCTTTCACTGCCGCCTTGGCCCGCACTTTAAGTTCGCTGACAATGACCCCTGCAACGATTAATGCCGCACCGAGCAAGGCGATGGCGGGTAAGCGTTCACCGGCCAGACGCCCGGCAATTCCGGCCCATACCGGCTCACCGGCATAGATCACGGTGGCACGGGTCGGCGAAACGGTTTTCTGCGCCCAGTTCATTGCGACTTGAATCGCCGCGCTGGCGGCCCCGAGGCCCACCGCGCTGATCACCAGCAACCATGAGAACGGTGGAAGTGGCTCTCCGGTCGGGACGACCATCAGAAACGACAATACCGAGGCGGTTGCCAGTTGCACTACCGTTACTCGACGCACGTCGACTTTGCCAGCGTAGGCGCCGATCAGAATAATTTCGCCGGCAATTGCCACAGCGCTGACCACGGTGGCTATTTCACCGGGGCTGAAATTCAGCGAGGCGCCATTGGGCCCGGACAGCAGCATCAACCCGGCGAAGGCCAGGCCAATGCCCAGGCTTGGCATAAGACCCGGACGACGTCCCAGCACCAGCCATTGCAACAACGGTACGAAAGGCACATACAACGCGGTGATAAAGGCAGACTGGCTACTGGGAATGGTTTGCAGGCCGATGGTTTGCAGGCCATAGCCGAGCATGATCGACACACCGATGAACACCCCGGCCTTGAACTCGAGCAGCGTCAGGTCGCGTAGAATTCGCAGGGAAAAGAGGGCAACGATGTTCGCGGCGGCAGCGAACCGCAGCCCGACGAAAAACAACGGTCCACTGGACGTCAGTGCATGCTGCACCAGCAGAAACGTCCCGCCCCAGATCACGGTGATCAGGATCAATACAGCTTCTGCTTTACTGATTCGTGGCGTCAGGCGGGTAGACTTCATGGTGTTCACCGGGCTATTGGGGCTTGCGTGTGACAAAGGTGAGACGCAGAATGCGTCGAAAGTGGGCAGTATACTGCGCAAATCGAATCAGGCGAGCAATATAGTGCACAAAGACATCGCTCAGAGAGCCCCGGTGCTACAACACGTCAGTCAGAATGTGCGCCGTTTGCGCAATGCCGCAGACCTTAGTCAGAGTGCCTTGGCAGAGAAATCCGGGGTGAGCCGCAGAATGCTGGTGGCAATCGAGGCGGGCGAGAAAAACGTTAGCCTGGCAACCCTTGATCGGGTCGCCGATGCGCTGGACGTGGCGTTCAGCGATTTGATCCAGGCCCCGGATGTGCGCGATCCCAGCCGCATCAACGAGGTCGCGTGGGCGGGACTGATCCCTGGCAGCAAAGCAGTGCTCCTGGCAAAGGCCGTGGCCAAGCGCGAAGTCGAGTTGTGGGAGTTTTGCCTGGAACCGGGTGAGGTTTATGCGTCGGAAGCCGACCCTGAAGGCTGGAGTGAGCAGGTCTATGTGTTCGAAGGTTGCTTGAACATCGGTCTGGTCGATACCGTCCACCGCGTTGAACGCGGCGAGTTCTACATGTTCGCCAGCAGTCAGGCCCATACCTATCGAAACGATGGGCCGGTGGCTGTTCGGTTTGTGCGCAACGTGGTGCTGTAAGCCGTTCACGGAAGAGGGGTGATGGCTCGCGAACTGTTTGCCCAACAACAGCGTTTGAACACTGTGTAGGTTTGCTGGACTTTTTCACTGTCAGATTGCAGGCAAGGCCAAGAAAAGCGATCATTTTTGATCAGGCATGCCCTGTGCAAGGTCGGTGGCAGACATTACTTTTTGCTGCGCTTTTTGAAGGATAGGGGAATGACCGAGTCGCATTCAGGGCAGGCGATTTCTGCCGTCCGTACAGCCGATATTTTAATTGTGGGTGGCGGCTTGAGCGGCAGCATGTTGGCTGCGCAATTATTGAGACTGCCGGGTAAACGACGGATTTTGATTATCGAGTCGCGCAGTGAGCTGGGGCGTGGCGAAGCCTACAGCGCGACTGAATTGGGCCACACCCTCAATGGTAATGCTGCACGCATGGGTGTCGATCCAGACAACCCCGATGACCTGACCCAATGGCTGGGCGACTACATTGCGGCTGGCGGCTGGCCGGAGTCTGCCGGGCAACACGTACCCGTGGCAGAGCTGTTCCCGCCACGGGGTATTTTTGGTCTGTATGTGCAGCAACGATTGGCGGATGCGCGGGTGCTCGGCGCTTCATACGGATCTAGCCTGGAACATGTGCGCGGCGAAGCAACTGATCTGGAAAGCAGTGATGCGGGTGTGCGGATCACCCTGAGTGATGGCCGCCAATTACAGGGCACGTTTGCGGTGCTGGCCACCGGCATGTTCCCTGCTGCGCGCACCTCACAACGCGAGTCCAGCGGGCTTAATGCGGCGTCTGTCGATCCGTGGGATGTCGACGCCATGCGCGAGCTCGACCCTTTGGCAAACGTACTGATCATCGGCTCGGGCCTGACCATGGTCGATGCATTGGTGTCCTTGGAGCAGGCCGGGCATCGCGGACCAATCGACGTGTTTTCCCGTCACGGTCTATTGCCCCACGTCCGCCGCCAGCCGCCGGTGTGGGTGGATTTTCTGGCCGAAGATCACAGTATTCGCAGCACGCGTCAGCTGCTGCGCAAGGTCCGCGAGGAATGCGAACACGCCATTGCTGACGGGATTGATTGGCAGGCGCCGCTGGATACGGTTCGTGCGCACATTGGCCGTCTGTGGTCCCAGGCCAGCGATGTGCAGCGTCGGCAATTCGTTCGCCATGTGCGGCCCTGGTGGGAAAGCCATCACCATCGTTCACCACCGCCAAGTGCAGCACTGCTGGCGCGACGTGTGGAAGAGGGACGGCTGACCATTCACGCCGCGTCATTGCAGGGGGTGGAAGTGCTGCCGACAGGGCAGGTACAGATTCGCATCCGTCGTCGCGGAGAGTCTGAGTCGTCGCACGTCATTGGCGATGCCTTGATTAACTCCACGGGCATCGAATACGACTGGCGTCGGGTGGACCGTGCATTGCCCAGGCAGCTTTTGGCGCGGGGCCTTATCCTCCCAGGTCCGCTGGCGCTAGGGATTGCCGCGCAGCCCGATGGTGCGTTGCTTGATGCGCAAGGGAACGTCTCACCGCGGCTGTTCGCCATGGGGCCGCCGTTGCGCGGAATGTGGTGGGAAAGTACTGCAGTAACCGACGTCGCCAGTCAGGCCAAAGCCCTGGCGGAGCGATTGGCTTCTCTGGATAAACACTGACTCATAAAAAACGCCGCTCAGCGGATATGCGCTGAGCGGCGTTCGTTCACGTCACTGGGATTCAATCCAGAGCGAGCAGTCCTTAGCGGATGCTGCTGATGCTGCCTTTGTTACCGGTAACCTTGACGTTGACCTTCTTGAACAGAAAGTAGTCTTCAACGCTGACTTCGTAGCGAGGTGCGACGATCAGGTCGGAACCGGAGCTTTTCACCGCTTTGAACGCGGCGGCAGCTTTCACTGCGGAGATCGGGTCAGGCAGGCCGATTGCGGAACCGCCCGCACCACCGTAAGTAACGCCATCGGCGAACTGGGTATCGCCACCCACGTTAAGCCAGCCGAACAGGATCGTGGTGGATGATTCGCCGCTGATTTGTTCCCCTACTTTCACATCGGCTTTCAAGTCAGCGGTGACCGAGCCAGCAATCGGCGCGGTTGGCTGGCTCATGTTATAGCTCACGCAGCCGCTGGTCGTTGCGATCAGGGTGGCGACAGCGGCAGCAAGGTATAACTTCTTCATGTGTGGTGACTCCTGGTGGTTTGTGCTCGGGCATAAATAAGCCGGCGCAACCATAACGGGAGTCGACCCCTGAATCTGTCAGACGCTTCCTGCATAGATGCAGGGTTCGTGACTAGGTTTAGTAGGGGATTTCGTACGGTATTAAATAGTTAATATTTCCCCCCGTAAATGCTGGGTTTGAGCAGTCGAAGATACTGTCGTTTCTGATCGAAGCGTTACGGTCCTACACCTTTTTACTTCGTGCCAGACACCTGATCGGCGTTCAGATTGATAGCTGAAGCACGCGATCTCCTGCCGTCTGTTCAGTGGGACGACGTTTGTTCACTGCCAGCTCGCCAATCTTGATCAGGCGGGTCCGCGTGACGTTGCGGCTCAAACCGAGCAAGTTGGCGGTGTGCACCTGGTTGTAATGGCTGAAGCGATAGGCCGCGCGCAACAGGGCGTCTTCGACTTTTTCGTGCAGGGCGCCGGCCTGCTCTTCGAACAGGGTCTGGAACGCTCGCGTCAGCAGCGCCGCGGCGGAGTCGTCAACAGGCGCCGTATCATCCAGGCGCTCGATGCGCATGTTCGACAAGCGCAGATCGTTGTGCTGGATCAACCCGTTGCGGCAGATGAGCAGGGTATGGTGGATGACGTTTTCCAGTTCGCGGATATTACCCGGCCAGCTGTAGCTCCTGAGCTTGTGTTCGGCTTCTGCGCTGATGCTGATCGGGCCATAACCCAAGCGCTTGCTATAGACCTCGATGAAGTGCCGGGTCAATGGCAGGATATCGCCGGGACGCTCGCGCAGCGGGCTCAACTCCAGGCTTACCACGTCCAGCCGGTAATACAGATCCTCGCGAAAATGCCCTGCATTGATGGCTTTCTCCAGCTGTACGTTGGTGGCCGCCAGGACCCGCACATCAATGGGGATGCTTTTACGTGAGCCCAGACGCACCACTTCACGCTCCTGCAACACCCGGAGCAGTTTTACCTGGATGGGCATTGGCAGATCGCCGATCTCATCTAGGAACAGCGTGCCGCCATTGGCCTCTTCAAACCAGCCGGCTTTAGCGCTGAGGGCGCCGGTGAAGGCCCCTTTTTCGTGACCGAACAACTCGGCCTCGACCAGCGATTCGGAAAAGGCTCCGCAGTTGACCGCCACGAAGGGGCGATTGCGTCGGGCGCTGAGGTTATGGATATGGCGCGCGACCAGTTCCTTGCCGGTGCCGGTCTCGCCGATGATCAGCACACTGGCTTCGCTGGGCGCGACCTGCTGCACATGCGCCAACAGGGCTTGGGATTTTGGATCTTCGAAGACCTGAGCGGTGGCCCGGATCGACGTCGCCAAAGCTGGCGATGGGGGTAAGGTCAGAAGCTGCATGGGCATCTCTATCACTATGAGTAGAAGGTCGGAACAGGCAGAGATCGGTTCAATGCCCAGTCACCCAGTTCGTGGAGTTTGTAATCCACAGGATCGTGCAAGGTCTGAGTGCGCAGGTTGCGCCAATGCCGGTCGAGACGCAGGGACGCGTGGGTCGAGCGCGCCCCCGTCACCTCGAACAGCTTGCTACACAGCTCCAGGCCTTGGCGGCTGGCGGCGACTTTTGCGGTGGCGATCGCTGTTGCCAGATAACCACGCTCCTCGTTGCTTAGATCCGGGCCTTTGGCCCAAGCGGCATCGAGCAGTTCGGCGGCCCGTTCTACCAGCAACCGCACGCCTTCCAGCGCTACCCAGAACTCCCCGTAGTGTGCCAACACATAAGGGTCCTGGCGGATGTCCTCGGTCGTGGATTTGAACCAGGTGCGGGTTTCGGTGAGGGTGTATTGCCGCGCTTCATTGAAGGCCCCCTCGGCGATACCGAGAAACATGTGGGTGAACGTCAGTTGCGCGATCAGCGGACGCAAGCAGGCAAAGGGCGTACTCAAAGGACCGGGGTCAAGGAGCAACTCCGACTCGTCGACCCGCACCCGCTCAAAGCTGGCACTGCCGCTGTCGGTCTGACGCTGGCCCATGTTGTTCCAGTCTTTATGCAGGGTGATACCGCTGCGCCCGCTGGGGATGGCGGCGATCAGCAACTTGCCGCCCGCCGTTTCGTCCACGGCCGAAGCGATCAGCATCTGTGAATCGCTGGCCCCGGAGCAGAAGCTTTTTTTGCCGGAGAACTCCCGCCAGCCGTTGAATGTTTTGACGACAGTGCGTGTGTCCAGCGGGTTGAGGGCGTTGCCCCAGAACCAATTCTTGCGCGCGGTCTGCTCGAACCAGGGCTGCCATTGTTCCGGCTTGGCGAACAGGCGCACGGTGGCCAACATCAAATGATGGAAACCGAAGACATGAGCGATGGAACTGTCGACCTTGGCGAACTCGCGAACGATGTCTAAGGTTTCACTCCAGCGCCCACCTAGCCCGCCATATTGACGAGGAATGCTTAGCGCCAGCAGGCCGCTTTCGCGCAGTGCGTCGCGCTCGGCTTTGGGAGTGCCACCACGTTCATCACGCTCTGCGGCGGTTTCGGCAAATTGTGCAGCCAGTTTTTGGGCTGTCTGCAAGGGCGTGGACGGGGCGCTTGGCGGCTTGGCAGTCACACGGGTTTCCTCAAGGGTTAATGCAGGGTCGGACGGAAGTGTCACGCCCCCCCGATCCTGTTCAGGCTGTGTGAGCAGACTTGCCTGCGAAAACGGTATGTCAGGCGCAACCGATCACTTGGCCTGAGGCGGCAAGTCATTGGCGATCATTTCGCCAAATGGCCCGGTCAGGTTGGTGATCCCGCGACCGGCCAGGCTCGCGTAGGGCTCGGGCAGCAGCGGAAACACCAACTCGGCGAAGCGGTAGGCTTCTTCGAGGTGCGGGTAGCCGGAGAAGATGAAGCTCTCGATCCCCAGGTCCGCATATTCTTTGATCCGTGCCGCGACCTCTTGCGGGTTGCCCACCAGCGCGGTGCCAGCCCCCCCACGAACCAGGCCGACACCGGCCCACAGATTTGGTGCGATTTCCAGATTATCGCGACGCCCGTCGTGCAGCGCTGCCATGCGTCGCTGGCCCTCGGAGTCGAAGCGCGAGAACGACTTCTGCGCGGCCGCGATGGTTTCGTCGCTGATGTGCTCGATCAGGGTATCGGCGGCTTTCCAAGCCTCTTCGCTGGTTTCACGCACAATCACATGCAGACGAATACCGAAACGCACGGTGCGTCCTTTGCGTGCGGCACGTTCGCGAACGTCAGCGATCTTCTCGGCGACGGCGGCTGGCGGCTCACCCCAGGTCAGGTACACATCCACCTGCTCGGCGGCCAGTTCGTGAGCAGCCTCGGAAGATCCCCCGAAGTACAGCGGTGGATAGGGTTTCTGAATCGGTGGGTATAGCGCTTTGGCGTTCTGCACGCGCAAATGCTTGCCTTCAAAATCCACGGCTTCGCCTTGCAGCACGCGACGCCAGATGTGCAGAAACTCGTCGGTGACTTCGTAGCGCTCGCTGTGATCGAGATAGATACCGTCGCCACGGTTTTCATCCGGGTCGCCGCCGGTCACCACGTTAATCAACAGTCGGCCACCGGACAGTCGATCCAGGGTTGCCGCCATCCGCGCGGACACGGTCGGCGAGATAATGCCGGGACGGATGGCCACTAGATACTTCAGGCGCTCGGTCAATGGCACCAGCGCCGAGGCGATGACCCAGGAGTCTTCGCAAGAGCGGCCAGTGGGGATCAGCACCCCGTGATAACCCAAGTCATCCGCTGCCTGGGCCACTTGTTTGAGGTAATTCAAGGTGACGGGGCGGGCGCCTTTGGTGGTGCCCAGGTAATGGCCGTCGCCGTGAGTAGGGAGGAACCAGAAAACATCCATGACAAATCCTTCAAACAATGTGCAGCCAATTTTTTATGGACGCCGAACAGCAGTACGGCGCGTTATGCAGTAGGGCAAAAAAGCGGTGTCTCAGTCGGTAATGAAGTTCACGGGCTCAGAGCAAGAGCTGTATCAACGAGCCCCCCGTATTCACACCTTGGGCAGCGCTGGCTAGCGTCAGTCACCTGTTCACCGGCAACGCTTTTGTTGAATGACTGTTGCCGGGCAAACAGTTGCTGGGCCAACACTGCATTGAGTCAGTGCTAGTTATAAAGCTTATGAGTTATTCCTCAAAAGAACCTAATTTCATATTTTTATAACTTTAATATATATGTATGAGTCCTATGCTCGGGCGCTGCAGGCTTGCAGTGCTACGCGAGGCTGCGAGGCCCGACACACTCAAGGCGCCATCATGGGCGCGCACGTAGACGCATCAATGGCGAGCAGTGATGGCATGGGGCATGGTTCGTGTTTGATCGCCGAAAAAGGTACTTCAGTACCGAGAGTCGCCAAGCAGCGGTTCTGGAAAAACTAAATCATGTGATAGTTTTCGCCGTCCAATAGAAACCCCCAAAGGACGACCGGATGCACTCGAATGGAAAATTCTGCGCACCGTTTCTCTTTCTTGTCTGTGCGGCTTTGTTCGGCACCTCAGCAGCTGCGGATACGGAAAAGTCGGATATTGACAACCTCGTGCAAGACGCCGCCCAGGCGATCATGCAGCAGTACAAGATTCCCGGCCTGGCTATTGCAGTTACCGCTAATGGTAAACAAAGCTTCTACAACTACGGGGTGGCCTCCAGGGAAACCGGGCGAAAGGTCACCCGCAATACGCTGTTCGAGATCGGATCGATCAGCAAAACGTTCACGGCGACCCTGGCCACTTACGCTCAGGTCAACGGTCGGCTTGCACTCAGTGACAACCCCGGCAAATACCTGCCGCAGCTCCAGGGCAGCCAGTTGGACAAGGTGACGCTGATCAACTTGGGGACTCATACGGCGGGAGGGTTTCCCCTTCAGATTCCTGATGACGTCCAGAACAACGAGCAGTTGATGGACTACTTCAGGTCTTGGCAGCCCCTTTTCGCCCCTGGCACCTACAGGACTTACGCCAATCCCAGTATCGGCTTGCTTGGGATGATCGCTGCCAAGAGCATGAACATTCCTTTCGATGAGGCTCTTGAGGCCCAGCTTTTCCCGAAACTTGGCATGCACGGCAGCTACATCAATGTGCCTTCAAGCAATATGCCGCTCTATGCACAGGGCTATAACAAACAGGACGCTCCAGTCAGGCTTAGCCCAGGAGTGCTTGCAGCCGAAGCCTACGGAGTGAAAACCAGCGTCCAGGACTTGATTCGCTTCGTCGAGGTTAACCTGAACCTTACCCAGACAGATGCCACGCTTAAGCGCGCAATCGCCGATACCCATATAGGTTACTTCCAGCTTGGTCCGATGACCCAGGACCTTATATGGGAACAATATGGGTACCCGGTTAGCCTCGATACGCTACTGGAAGGCAACTCTGACAAGATGGCTTATGAGCGTCAGGCGGCCACCAAGCTGACCCCGCCCCAGCCCCCGCAACAGGCGGTCTGGGTGAACAAGACGGGCTCAACCCGCGGGTTTGGAGCCTACGCTGCCTTCATCCCTGAGAAGAAGCTCGGCATTGTGATCCTGGCCAACAAGAATTATCCCAACGAGCCTCGGGTTCGTTTGGCGTATCAAATCCTGAGCAAATTGGATTGCTGCTCGCGAGCAGAGCACTGAGGCATCTACCTGGGCCTACCACGGACGTTTTTCGTGCAGGCGAGTGTGGGGTTTTAAACCTCAGCAGCTGATTTACGGATATCCTCGGCCTCATCGCGAAGCCGAGAGCCGCACCCCATGCGCCACAAAAACCTCACCCGTCGTCTTGACTTGATTACCTTGCAATTGTTTGTCGCCGTGCACGAAGAAGGCACGTTGACTCGGGCGGCTGCGCGGGAGGCGATTGCGGTGTCGGCAGCCAGTAAGCGTTTGATGGAGTTGGAGAATGCACTGGGCATTGGCCTGTTCATGCGTAACGCTAAAGGCATGGCATTGACCGCAGCGGGGGAAACGCTGTTGCACCATGCGCGGCGGATGCTGTTCGATGTGGAAAAAATCGGCCTGGAACTAGGCGAACATATTCAGGGCGTACGCGGTTATGTGCGGATGCTGGCGAACCTGTCGGCGATCATCCAGTTTCTGCCGGAAGACCTGCACGACTTCGTCTCCAGCCATGAGCAAGTGAAAATCGACCTCGAAGAACGCCCCAGCAATGGCGTGGTGCAGGGCATCATTGATGGCGTGGCGGACATCGGCATTTGTTCGATGGACACCGACACCCAAAGCCTGTTCAGCGTGCCTTATCGCCAGGATACGCTGGCGGTCGTGATGCGCAGCGACCATCCCTTGGCCGATCGTGATCACGTGGCCTTTGCCGATACCCTGGACTATGACTATGTCGGTCTGCATGCGGCCAGTTCGATCAACATGCGCACCCACGCAGCGGCTCGTGCCTGCGGGCGGATCGTGCGCCTGCGGATTCATGTCCCAGGTTTCGATGCGGTGTGCCGGATGGTGCAGGCCAATATGGGCATCGGCATCCTGCCGCAAAAGGCGTATGAACTGTTCGGTCGCTCGCTCGGGTTGACGGCGGTGGCGTTGAGCGATGATTGGTCCGAACGCACCTTGTTGCTGGTAGCCCGCGACCAGGCATCGTTGTCACCGGTCAGCTGTTTGTTGTTCGAACACTTGCGCCGCCTGGAAAATCCCGCGAACTAGACACACCACCTCAAGCGTTCGCGTTTCGCGAACGACGCTTGCCAACAGAAGGTTGGATTCTTCAGTGCCTGGTCCTCTAGCCTTGGCTCACGTTACAAGGCTTACATTCCAATAAAAAAATATGAGGCACTGAAGATGACGGCTCCCCTGAGTGGAATCCGCGTTATCGAGATTGGAACACTGATCGCGGCACCCTTCGCGGCGCGTCTGATGGCGGAGTTCGGCGCTGAAGTGATCAAGATCGAATCGATGGGGCAGGGCGATCCTCTTCGTAAATGGCGAAAACTCCACGAGGGCACCTCCCTGTGGTGGTACCTCCAATCACGCAACAAAAAATCCCTTGCACTGAATCTCAAATCTCCCGAAGGCATCGCCATCGTCAAGCAGCTCGCTGAAAGCACCGACGTGCTGATCGAGAACTTGCGCCCCGGCGCCCTGGAAAAACTGGGTCTGGGCTGGGACGTTTTGCATGCGCTGAACCCCAAGCTGACCCTGGTGCGCATCTCAGGCTACGGCCAGACCGGTCCCTATCGTGACCGTCCCGGTTTTGGCGCCATCGGCGAAGCCATGGGAGGTATTCGTTACACCACCGGCACGCCTGGTTCACCGCCAGCGCGGGTCGGCGTCAGCCTGGGTGATTCGCTGGCATCGATGCACGCGGTGATGGGCGCACTGATGTCGTTGCTGCGGGTGAAGACCGGGCAGGGCGAAGGTCAGGTTGTCGATGTGTCGCTGGTCGAAAGCGTGTTCAACGTCATGGAAAGTCTGGTACCGGAATACGCCATGCAAGGCCATATACGTGAGCGCAGCGGCGGCGCCTTGCCAGGCATCGCACCTTCCAACACCTACCCGACTGCCGACGGCGCCTACGTGGTGATTGCGGGCAATAGCGACCCGATTTACAAGCGACTGATGCAGGTCATCGGCCGCCCCGACTTGGGCGAAAACCCCGAATTGACGCATAACGATGGTCGGGCGCTGCAGAGCGCGATGCTCGATGAAGCGATCAGCACCTGGACCTTGAGCCAGCCCATCGACACCGTGTTGCAGGCCCTGGAAACGGCTGAGGTGCCGGCCGGGCGCATCTACTCAGTGGCTGACATCGTTGCCGATCCGCACTATCAGGCACGCGACATGATTCTCGACGCCGAGTTGCCGGGCGGGGTTGCGGTGAAGATGCCGGGCATCGTGCCCAAACTTTCCGAGACACCGGGCTCAATCAATTGGCAGGGGCCAAGCCTGGGCCAGCACACCTCCAGCGTACTCAGCGAACTGGGCATGACCGAGCAGGATATCGCCCGACTCAAACACGATGGAGTGGTCCAATGATTACTGACTATTCCGACAGCCTGATCGTCCAGGAGGTCGCGCCGCGAGACGGCCTGCAAATCGAGCCCAAGTGGGTAGAAACTGCCGACAAGATCGCCTTGATCGATCAATTGTCACTGGCCGGGTTTTCCCGTATCGAAGCAGGCTCCTTCGTCTCCCCCAAAGCCATCCCAGCGTTACGCGACGGTGAAGCGGTGTTTCTGGGCATCCAGCGTCAGCCTGGCGTGACCTACGTTGCGCTGGTGCCCAACCTCAAAGGTGCGCAGCGCGCCCTCAGCGCGGGTGCCGATGAGCTGAACCTGGTGATGTCCGCCAGCCAGACCCATAACCTGGCAAACATGCGCATGCGCTGCGAGCAATCGCTTACGGCATTTGCCGATGTGGTGGCACTGGCTCGCGGCACGTCGCTGGGCCTGAATGCCTCCATTGCCACCGCCTTCGGTTGCCCCTTCGAAGGCGTGACCAGCGAAGACCGGGTGATGCAGATCGTCGATGCTTATCTGGAGTTGGGCATGCAGGGCATCACCCTGGCCGACACAACAGGCATGGCCAATCCACGTCAGGTCTATCGTCTGGTACAACGCGTATTGACGCAGGTTCCGGCGTCAATGCTGACGCTGCACTTCCACAACACCCGAGGTCTGGGCCTGAGCAATGTGTTGGCTGCATACGAGGCTGGCGCACGGCGCTTCGATGCCTCCCTTGGGGGGCTGGGAGGTTGTCCGTTCGCCCCTGGCGCCTCCGGCAACATCTGCACCGAAGACCTGGTGAACCTGTGCGAGGAAATGGGTATTCACACCGGTACCGATCTGCCTCATTTGCTGGAGATGTCTCGCCGTTTGCCTGCGCTGTTGGGTCATGAAATGCCCGGTCAGGTAGCCAAGGCCGGTCGCAACTGCGACCTGCATTCCGCGCCGGAGAATATGCCCGTTTGATCCTGTTTCACCCCTTAGCGTGACCAAGGGGGCACACGCCCCCGGACCAGACAACAAAAACAATCGGACACCCACGGGAAGTCCGTCTGGAGAAAATGAAATGACAATCTCTGTTCTGAACGCGGACAGCAGTCCTGCCGAGATCGTGAGCGCGGAAAAGGCCCTGATCAGTAAAGTCGCCTGGCGCCTGATGCCATTGATCATGGTCTGCTACCTGTTCGCCTTCTTCGACCGCATCAACATCAGCTTCGCCAAATTCCAGCTACAGACTGACCTGAGCCTGAGCGACACCGCTTATGGTCTCGGCGCGGGGCTGTTCGTGGTCGGTTACGTGCTGTTCGAAGTGCCCAGCAACATGATGCTGTACAAGGTCGGCGCACGGCGCTGGATCGCCCGGATCATGATGTCCTGGGGTGTGGCGACGGCGCTGATGGTCTTCGTCAATACTGAATGGCAGTTCTACGGTTTGCGCTTCATCATTGGCGCGATGGAAGCGGGCTTCGCGCCGGGCGTGCTGTATTACCTGACGTTGTGGTTCCCACAGCACTATCGCGGGCGGATCACCTCGATGCTGTTCCTGGCCTCGGCCTTCGCCGGTCTGATTGGCGCGCCGCTCTCGGGCCTGGTCCTCGGTCATCTTGATGGCGTGATGAACATGCGCGGCTGGCACTGGCTGTTCCTGCTGGGCGGTTTACCCTGTGTGCTGCTGGGCCTGTTGGTGTTGGTTGTC
The DNA here is from genome assembly GCF_052976945.1 of Pseudomonas sp. GG8. NCBI lineage: Bacteria > Pseudomonadati > Pseudomonadota > Gammaproteobacteria > Pseudomonadales > Pseudomonadaceae > Pseudomonas > Pseudomonas sp. GG8. The sequence goes on along the minus strand of NZ_JBRIIP010000001.1, from coordinate 3,607,315 downwards.
CTCAAGGACAAGATCGCCGATGCGCATTGGCTGACGGGCCAGGAAAAGACCTATTTGGCCAGCCGCGTCGCCCACCACGAACCCCACAAAGGCGGCGGCTCCTTGCTGGCGGCATTGAAGCTGCCAGGCTTCTTGATGCTCGGGCTGATTTACTTCTTGATTCAAGTGGCGTCCTATGGCCTCAACTTCTGGGCCCCGCAGTTGATTCGCAGCGCTGGCACTGAAAGCCCGGTGATCATCGGTTTGCTTACGGCTATCCCGTATATCTGTGGCGCCATCAGCATGGTGGTAGTTGGGCGGATGTCCGATGCCAGCGGCGAACGGCGCAAATACGTGGCCGGTTTGGTGGTGCTGGGAGCGATCGGTTTCTTTAGCGCCGGGATATTCGCCGAGCACACGTTGTTTCTTATCATCTCCCTGAGTTTGCTGGGTGCAGGCATCGTCGCCTCAATCCCTGCCTTCTGGGCCCTGCCACCAAAACTGCTGGCCGGTGCTGGCGCAGGTGCAGCCGGCGGTATTGCGGTAATCAATACCCTCGGGCAGTTCGGCGGTATCGTCAGCCCGATCATGGTCGGCCGAATCAAAGACCTGACCGGCAGCACCACCCCAGCGCTGTACGTGATCGGCATCGCCAGCCTGATTGCCGCCGGGCTGCTGCTTTGGGCTTTGCCGGCCAAACTGCGGACGCTTGACAAGACCGATCAGTGATTGCCAATCGACCAAGGCTCCTGCCTTGGTCGGCCTCATCGCAGCCTTCACTCGTCGCCTCCCCGAAACTTTGTCTCGACGCTCCTGCCATTTCTATAACACGACAGCGCAGGGAGTCAGGTGATGGCACGAGCAATCTGGAAGGGTGCGATCGGTTTCGGGCTGGTGCATATCCCGGTCGCGTTGAAGCGCAGTATGGAACCGGTCGGTTACAAGCGGATCAACAAGGTCACCGGCAAGGAAATGACCCCGGAAAATATCGTCAAGGACATGAGCGTCGATTGGCAGCCCGATGAGTACCGTGACACCTTCGAAGAAAAGATCATGCAACTGGTCGAGACCAAGGGCCGCGAAGGAAAAATCGAGGATGTCGAAACCAGTGTCGGCGAACTGGAGCGCAAAAGCGCCGATGTCATTGACCTCACCGAGTTGCTCAAGCGCAGCCTGAGCAGCAAAAGCCCGGCCAAAGGACGGGCACCTGCCCGAAAGAAAACCAGCAAAGCCTCTTGAGGTCTCTTTAAGCAAATCTCCACCTGCTCCGATCCAGCGCAAGGTAATCGATCATGGCCAAGCCATTGAGTGAGTACGCTCGCAAACGCAATTTCGACATCACTTCCGAGCCGTCGGAGCTTGCTGATCGAAAGCAGACCTCGCGCGGGGCCAAGTCATTGAGTTTTGTGGTGCAAAAGCACGAAGCGCGCGACCTGCAGAGGAGTACGACCTCGTCGAGGCGCTACCGAAGAGCGTGATCAGTGGCGCGACTGTGGGTGAGACACGCACTGTGGATACAACCAAAAAAGCCAAAACGTCCTTCCACGTTCCTGACACGCTGGCGCCTCAGTTGGCAACGCTGGTCGATAGACCGCCGAGTGGCGAATGGCTGTATGAAATCAAATTCGACGGCTACCGGATCCTGACCCATTTCAGCGCTGGACAGGTGCGCCTGCTCCGCCGCAACGGCAACGACTGGACTGAGCGATTACCACTGCAAGCCAAGGCTCTGGCAGCCCTTACGTGTCCAAACGCAGCCCGGACTGGATCAAACTCAAGTGTCGTTTACGTCAGGCGGCATTTATCGCCCTGCGTAGCGACAAGCCAGCGGGTGACGTGGTCCGCGAGCATCTTCTCTCTGCACGCACTCGAAGCTTACGATGCCTTGAAGAGTTAGCTTCTGTCTTGAACGGTCAGGAAATGCCTTGCTGGCTGGTAGGCACATTGGTATGTCTTGCCAGCCAGCGGTTTCTGTTCGGATCGCTGCTATTCGCTGCAGGCCATTTGCCATACCATCGGTCCATTCAATGGAAAGAGAGGGTACGTACGTGAGCAGTTTCCTGGACAAAATCAAGAACAAGATCAATGAGGCCTCTCCTGATCTGCTCGCTCGCACATCCGAGTTGATGGAGAAAGGCAAGAAGGTCGCTGTTGAAATGGCTGACAAGGCCGCTCCCGTGATCAAGCAGGCGTCTGCGAAAGCCAGCGCTTATGCCCAAGAAAAATCTCCGATCATTAAGGCGCAGGCGATCAAAGCGCTCGAAGAAGCCAAGGTTCAGCGTGCGGTTCTGCAAGAGAAAGCCCGAAACGACAAGGTGGCCCACGCCGAGTACGTAAGGACCATGTACTTGATGACCCTTACCCCGCGGTCGCTGGCGTTCATCGACGAGAAATTCAACCATTACGGTCGCTCGCTGAACTTCATGTGCATCACGGGTGAAGTACTGGCGTCTGACAAGCGTTCTGAGGTGAGGATGTCTGCCAGCCATTCGCTCAGTAGCACAGGTGGCGGGTTTCTTTGGCAAGGCACCGGCTCGGTGAGCATGAATGTGTCCAGCCACTCCTTCGTCAACGCCACAACCAACACGGCCCATGAGTTCTGGATCCGACTGCCGGACGGGGTCGAAAAGCCGATCTATCTGTTTGACAGCAACATCCCCATGCGCAAGGGACAGGTTGTTTCGCTGATCTTCTGCAACGCTGACGACAGCCCCAACGGGATGCTGGTGGCACTGGTCAACCATAATGCCAAAGCGATGTGGAAGGTCCTGGGTCCGGCCGAGATCAATCAGCGTTATAAGCTCTACACCAAAGAGCCAGGCTTGTTTAATGGTCGGGAAGTTCGCGAGACGACCGCGCGACTGCTCAACGAACTGGATATCCGCTTGAGCCAGTTGGGTGAGTGGGCCAGTCGCTTCGAAGCGCCCTCGAGTGAAGCCGATTCGGCCCTGCTCGGTCACTGAGCCCTGTCGTGGGCGCGCTACGCGATCATCGAACGTTGCAATTAGAGGATGCGGTACAACAAACGCTCTATGCGAACCCGGCTGACCCGACGCAGAAACGTGCGCACGGCGACCGGGTATTCGCTCAGCGTGTCCAGTTCGTCGTACTTGCCGACCCGCAAGGTATTACGCATCAGTTGAGTGACTTCCACATCACGGCTTGCAGTCCACTCGGACTTTGGATCGTCGATCAGCAGAGCATTTTCCAGGTCCAGCTGGAAGGCTCGCGGATTGAGGTTGTTGCCCGTCAGTAAGGTGTAGCGCTGGTCGGCCCAGAGTCCTTTCAGGTGGAATGTGTTGTCGCCGTCTTTCCACAGGTGCAGATTCAACTGGTCCTTGGCGATGGCCTGCTGATGCTTTTGTGCGAAGCGGCGCAAGCTGATTTCGTAGAGATAAGGCAGTGCGGCAATGACTTTAAAGGGCTCGTCGGCCGGGATGAAAAAGTCATTGGCGGTCTTGTCGCCGATGATGATATCGATGGTCACGCCGCGCTTGAGGGCGCGATTGATTTCCCGCGTCACGGTCACCGGCAGATTGAAATACGGCGTGCACAGCGTCAGTTGTGTCTGACTGGCCGCGATCAACTCGCAAATAGTGCGACTCAGCGGGTTCTTGTTGCCCACACCCAGCAGGGGAATGACACGCAGGCCACCGGTTTCATCGCTGCCGTCCGATGTGTCGTATGACGTGCGTTTGAGATGGCTCCTGAAGGCTCGGATTTCACCCCGCAAACTGCGAGAGGTGGGAGGCGCGGGCAGGTCCAGGCGGTGCACGGCTTTGGATGTGAGTACATCGTTGCGCACCAAGTGTTGCATCGAGTCGGCCAGTGCCTTGTTCTGCAACAGGTGATAGCGATCAAGGCGGTACTTGTCGAACTTGTGCAGGTAGACGTTATTGATGCTGGCGCCACTGTAGATCACGCAGTCATCGATCACGATTCCCTTGAGGTGCAGCACCCCGAACAGTTCGCGGGTCTGCACAGGCACTCCATACACCGGCACTTCAACGTCATGCTCCAGGTTCTGCGCCTGATACCACGCGGAGTTACCGGGCTGCTTGCCGGCACCGATCAACCCTCGTTGTGCGCGAAACCAATCCACCAACACCACGACATCCAGTGTCGGCCGCGCTGCTTTGGCGGCGTACAAGGCGTCGAGGATTTCCTGACCGGCTTCATCCTGTTGCAGGTACAGGGCAACCACATAGATTCGCTGAGTCGCAGCAGCGATTTTCTCCAGCAGGCAGCGTCGGTAGTCGGTGGCGTGGGGCAACATCGTGATTGCATCGGCTGCCAAGGCAAAACCACGAAGCGTGGGCAGGATGGAACGTCTGAAAGTGGAGCGCATAAGCCTCTCGAAGCGTTAGCCAGATAGCACGGGAGCTTACACCAGAGTGTCAGTGAGAGGGTTTGCTCTTTGCCTCGCTGCACAAAGTTGACCGGTATGGCAGTTGAAACACGCCAAAGACCATGAGTTGGGCGCGGCCCAGACCGAACAGCTTCATCATCTCTTGGTGCAGCACGTCGTTGAAACTGAACAATGACAGGGTTTGTTTTTTTATAATCGCGCGGGGGCATGGTGCCTGACCTTTTTGGCGAGCACGCCGGAAAACGCTAATAGTGCTGATCGCGAATACTTCTACTATCACCAACCATATGAAAATATGGGGCCGCACGTTCAGCTGGATGTTTAATCCCGTCCCGATGCGTTCTGTATCCGGACAAGAGGGTGATGGCTATTTGATAGCTCTCTGATAAGCTTCAGATCGTGAGCCAGGAGGTTAGCTGAATGACGCTACTCGTCGGTTCGCACCCTCAACAGAAGTGGATGCCATGGATGTGTGATTGCCTGTGGATCGATTGCCCGAACAGCCATCCTGTCTCATTCCCCGCCCTTATCGAGCGGTAGGGCAGAGGAGCCTCGACCCCATGCAAGACCCCGGAGGAAAAGGACTTTCACTCACGAAGCGGCTGTACAAGTCGCGCACGCTGGGAATGATCCTCGGGTTTTTCTGCGTTGCCGCCGTCGTCTACCCACTGCACAAGTCTGGCTGGGTATGGGGGCTGATGGTCCTTACCGGATTTGTCTGGCCGCATCTGGCCTTTCAATGGGCTCGCGTATCGACGGTTCCATTCCAGGCTGAGCAGCGCAATCTACTGATTGATTCATGTCTAGGCGGCCTCTGGGTGGGGGCCATGCAATTCAACCTGCTGCCCAGCGTCATCGCTCTTTCAATGATGTCCATGAACAATATGGCCATCGCGGGGCCGCGTTTTCTGCTGGGAGGCTGGCTGGCACAAGCGTTGGGTATTGCGGTCTCCCTGCTGATTTTTTCCCCGGTATTTACGCCCGAAACCACAGTTTTCCAGATGTATGCCTGTGTACCTTTGCTCGCTATCTACCCGTTGGCGCTTGGCTGGGTTGCGTACAAACAGACTCATCTGCTGAAAAACCACAAGCGCGAATTGCTGACCCTCAGTCGTACCGACAGCTTGTCGGGCCTGTTGAACCATGGCTCGTGGAAGGATCATCTGGACCTTGAGTTCCAGTCCTGCAGCAATACGCAGCAGAGTGGCACCATCGCCCTGATCGACATCGATCACTTCAAAGTGATCAACGATACCTATGGCCATGTGGTGGGGGACTATGTGCTCCGGCAATTGAGCACGGTACTCAAACAAAACCTGAGGGCCTCGGATCTGGCAGGGCGGTATGGCGGCGATGAGTTTTGCGTGATCTTGCCTGATACCCCGATCGTGGTCGCGGCCGAGATTATGGACCGCCTGCGCGATACCTTCGGCTCCATCCGTTACGAACGGGAACCGGCGATGAGGGTCAGCCTTAGCATTGGACTGGCCGCCTACAGCCCTGCCCATCTGGATGCGACCAGTTGGCTAAGTGACTCCGACAAGGCGCTGTATGGGGCTAAAAGCACGGGGCGTGACCGGGTCGGTTGTTTGATTGACGGGGCATTTCATCAGGTCGTGCGTGATCCCGCTTGAGTGCGGGGTCGCAGTAAACATGCTGTTCAGCAAGGACTCGTTAGCGCTTGCCTTGAGCCGATAACGGAGCCTTGCCTTCAGCACGGGTGAAATGCGCTCAATACCCGCTTCGACGAAGAAGGGTGTCGAGGCTTTCTGAAGACGGACGGCCATAGAACGTCAGCAGTTGTGCCGCGCGGTTGGTGAAGAAACCGTCGACTCCGCGGGCGCTGAGTGCTTTGAAATCCACCTCGTCATCGACGGTGTAGGGATGGATTATCAGGCCTTTGTCATGGGCCATACGGTTCATCCATGGCTTGACCAAGTCCACATAACTTTGATCGCCACCGTCTTTGAGCGCTGATGAAGGCCCAATGCCGATTGCTCCGTGAGCTTTGGCCCACTCAATCCACCCGGCGAACTCCGCTTCGGACTTCACGTCCTGTCCGGCATAAAAGCTGGCCTTGTCTTTGGCGCCAGAGGTCTTGAACGTGGCGTCCGAACTGGCCTGGATATAGCCATCCCCTAACCACAACAACAGCACTTTTGGCACCTGTGGCATGCTTTTTTGCAGCAGTTCGAGGCTTGGTTTTTCGAAGGTCTGCAAGACCACGCGACCAGGCATGTGCGCGACATTCACCCGGCCCTGGGCGGCTTCGGGTCGTTGATCGAGCCAGCCGCGTTTGGCCAGGACATTTTTAAGGTCTTCTTCTATGCCGGGAAACTGGGCGGGAACCTTGGTCTCGATATACAGCCCCGGTTTGTTCTCACCGCCCTCGGCGATATCGATGACTTCGTCCAGGGTCAGAATTTTTAAACCGACATAACTGCTGCGGGCTCTGGCGGGGAAGGCGGTATTGAACCAGGAACCAGCGTCCAGCTGTTTGAGCTCCGCCAGCGTGAAGCTGCTCACAGGTTGCGTGATCCGGTCCGGGTAGACCTGCGCGATGTTGGTAGTGCGTCGGAGGGTATCGTCATGCAGGGCGATCAGAACTCCGTCCTTGGTGCGCTGAATATCCATTTCCAGATAATCAGCCCCCAGCTCTCGAGCCAGCATATAAGCGGGAATGGTTTCCTCTGGCGCATCAAACGACGCGCCCCGGTGCGCAATGACGGCAGGCCAGGGCACCCCGATTTTGGCGGCGAGTGTCTTGCTCGGCGGTTCAATCGCGAGCGTGGACTCACTCATCAGCAGCGCGCTCGCCAACAGTGTCATGAGCCCGACCGCTCGTGGAATACCTTTCAACATGTTTGATTTTCCTTTTCTGCACGGATCATTCACGCCCGTCTTGATCGCCATGCAGGCCCCGATAAATCGAGGCCTCCCAAGTCTCAAGCATTAACAGCAACCATCAGCGAGAGCAATCAAGCTGTCGTTGCTGCACTGTAGCAAGTCGTCGATGACGAAATGGTGAGTGAGCCGTCGGTCACTTTTGCAACGATTCGGCCCGTTTCAGGTATTCCAGGAACCGACAGGTCACGGTTAAAATGGCGCCAATTTTTAGTGAGGAATCATCCAGGCATGGAGATGACGGTAAAGACTTTTTTGGAACTCAACATAGCGAAGCGAGAGCCTGGCGTATTCTTTTCGAGCTGTATCCGTAGCTTCACTGATACCGAACTGCTCTACGAAATAGACGTTGATCAGAACTTGGAGACAGTGGATGTCGGGCTGTACTCGATGCATGACAAGTACGTGTGGTCACAGAAGCGTGTTTATTTCATCTATGACGAAGACGGCAAACAGTTCCTTCGCTCAGTCCCCCGGAACCAGATCTGACACTCATCGAATCATCTGGTTTTTTTGACCTGACATCATGTGCATAAGGGCGTCTCGGGTGCCTTTTTGCGCCCGCTCTAGAATCCTCACAAAAGCCCTTCCTGCATCCGTAACCGCCACCGCCCGTTGAACCGCAACTCAGTCGCGGATAATGGCTCGATGTCTATCGAGTTGAAGGCTGCCGTTGGGCACTGCAGGGCATGCAGGATGGCGGCGCGGATGACGAAGGGGTGGGTGATCGCGACGAAGTGTCCCTGCGTGCGCAGGGTGTCGAGCCATGCGCCGACGCGGGCGCAGACCTCGGCCACCGATTCGCCGCCGTGCGCAGTTGAAGCGCTGTCTGCACTCCAGGCCTGGAGTGCTTCGGGCTCATGCGCCTGGAGGTCTTTGATGCGTTTGCCTTGCCAGAGTCCAAAATCGCAATCGCGCAACTCAGGGACGATATCCATCTGCGACCCGAACAGGTGAGCGGTTTGCCGGGCGCGGATCTCGGGTGCGCTGAGTAAATGCACGGAGGGCTTGAAGCGGTCGGCCAGCGAATGCCCTGCAGCCTGCCAATCCAGTTCGACAGGCTCGTCCAGCGGAAAACGCGCGAGCTTCTGTGCGAGTGTCCGGGCATGGCAGATCAAGGTCAAACGAGTCGCCATTATGGGGATCCATACGGGGTTTACGGGTGGGCAAGTTTACATGCCTCATGCCCTTGTATCATTTCGCGGGAGCGACCGCCGTTTGCCACGTGACGGGCAGGCCTGATAGACGGCATAGTCCTCAGACTGATTGAGTGTGGTCTGACAGTGGACTTGGGGATGGAGGAACGTATGACGACTGTTCTAGTGCTGGTTGAAACCATTAACGACTATTTGCCGATACTCGAAAACAGTGGTTTTAACCTGATTCTCGCGCCGAGTCCGGCCGAGCGGGCAAAAGCCATCGAGACGCATGGTGCGCAGATCAATGCCGTATTAACCCGCGGTCCGCTGGGTTTTTATGCCGATGAGATCGCCGCGCTACCTCATCTGGAAATCATCTGCGTGATCGGCGCCGGCTATGAGCATGTCGACCTTGAGGCCGCCAAGGCTCGGAATATTACGGTGACAAACGGGGCCGGGGTCAATGCACCCTCGGTCGCCGACCACGCCTTGGCGCTGTTGCTGTCGCTGGTGCGTGATATCCCGCGTGCCGATGCATCGGTACGGCGCGGCGAGTGGCGTAAAGTCATGCGTCCTTCGCTGGCTGGCAAACGCCTCGGTATTCTTGGGCTGGGCGCGGTGGGCATGGCGATCGCCAAACGTGCCGTTCTGGGTTTTGATATGTCCGTGAGTTATCACAATCGCCAGCCTCGCAGTGATGTGCCTTACGCTTATTGCGCAAGCCCGGTCGAACTGGCGAGCGCCTCGGACTTCTTTATCGTCGCGACACCGGGTGGGGCAGAAACTCTGCAGTTGGTCGACAAACACGTACTGGATGCCCTGGGCCCTCACGGTTTTATCGTCAACATCGCGCGTGCCAGCGTCATTTCGACGGCGGACCTGATCGATGCGCTTGAACATGATCGTATCGCTGGCGCCGCACTGGATGTCTTCGATAATGAACCGCAGGTACCGGACGCGCTCAAGGCGTTGAGCAACGTGGTGCTCACCCCTCATGTCGCAGGACTCTCTCCGGAAGCTTCGCAGGGTACTGTTCAGTTGGTGGCGGACAATCTGCTGGCGTACTTTTCCGGGCAACCGGTGCTGACCCCAGTGCGCAGTTGAATCGAGCGTTAACGTTGTGACCCTGTTACGTAGCCCGTCGGTAAAAGGAGAAGGCCATGATTCAATGCAAGCGCGCTTATGACCCGGCGTCCCCCGCAGATGGTTATCGGGTATTGGTCGACCGACTTTGGCCAAGAAACATGCGCAAAGATCGCTTGGTCCTCAACGAATGGCTGCCTGACACGGGCCCGACCACCCCGTTAAGAAAGGCGTTCAAAAGCGGCGCGATGAGCTTCGCGGATTTTTGTACGGGGTATCGCCAAGAACTGACGGCTCATCCGGAACATTGGTGGCGACTTCTCGAACCTGCCCGCCAAGGCACGCTGACACTCATCTATTCGGCGAAGGACACGGAACATAACAATGCAATCGTGCTGAGGGAGTGGCTTGAAGAAGAACTGGATAAGCAAGGGCCGCAAAGTTCTCCCGTCTGTTATGCCGGCTCACACCTCAAGTGAGTAACAGGTGTAATGCAAGTCACTTCAATAAAAGTGAAGTTAAACATCATTAATTTGACATTGCCCAGCGTGCCGCTGATCGGCACACTGCGGGCGCTCACGGTTTACTGTCTCCATCCCCGCTGTCTCGAGTGCTTGCTTCATTGAGTTCTGACGCTTGGATTCAAGGCACACATGTGTCTTTTTTTCGGCGATCAGTGTGAGTCACTCAGTGTGCTTGTAATGGAATAATTATGGCCCGTGTAACCGCTCCCGATATCAACGCTTCCTATAATTACGACGTTGTTCGCCGCTTCACGTTAATGACCCTGTTCTGGGGGATCCTTGGCATGGGGATGGGCGTGATTCTGGCCGCACAGTTAGTCTGGCCGGAGCTGAACTTGAATATGCCATGGACCACGTTTGGCCGCTTGCGGCCTGTCCATACTAATCTGGTGATTTTTGCATTTGGTGGCGGTGCATTATTTGCAACGTCATTGTATGTGGTTCAGCGCACCAGTCGGGTTCGGTTGATATCCGACAGGTTGGCCAACTTTGTATTCTGGGGCTGGCAAGCCATTATCGTTGCCCTGCTGATCACGTACCCCTTGGGCTATACCACGTCCAAGGAATACGCCGAAATGGAATGGCCAATTGCGATAGCGGTGGCCGTCGTCTGGGTGGCGTATGCCTATTTATTTTTCGGCACTATCGCCCGCCGCACCGTTAAACATATTTATGTCGGTAACTGGTTTTACGGTGCCTTCATCGTGGTGACAGGCATGGTGCATGTGATCAATCACCTTTCGGTTCCGGTCAGTTTGCTAAAGTCCTATTCGGTCTATTCCGGCGCGACCGATGCAATGGTCCAGTGGTGGTATGGCCATAGCGTTGTGGGCTTTATTTTGTCTGTCGGCTTTTTGGGCATGATGTATTACTTCGTGCCGAAACAGGCCGCGCGGCCGATTTACTCCTATCGGTTATCCATCGTGCACTTCTGGTCAATCATCACTCTGTACATCTGGGCGGGTCCGCACCATTTGCACTACACCGCACTGCCCGACTGGGCTCAGTCGCTGGGCATGGCGATGTCGATGATTCTGCTGGCGCCAAGCTGGGGCGGCATGATCAACGGCATGATGACCCTGTCGGGGGCGTGGCATAAGTTGCGTACTGACCCGATTTTGCGATTCCTTGTCGTGTCCCTGGCGTTCTACGGCATGTCGACCTTTGAAGGGCCGATGATGGCGATCAAAACCGTCAATGCGCTTTCCCATTACACCGACTGGACCATTGGCCACGTACACGCTGGCGCGCTCGGCTGGGTTGCCATGATCAGCATCGGGACGCTGTACCACATGATCCCCAAACTGTATGGCCGCGAACACATGCATAGCGTGGGGCTGATCAACGTGCACTTCTGGCTGGCGACCATCGGTACCGTTTTGTACATCGCGTCGATGTGGGTCAATGGCATCACTCAGGGTTTGATGTGGCGTGCGATCAACGATGACGGGACATTGACTTACTCCTTCGTCGAAACGCTACAAGCCAGTCACCCAGGCTACGTTGTGCGACTTATCGGCGGCTCGACCTTCGCTGGCGGGATGCTGCTGATGGCCTACAACACCTGGCGCACTGTGCGAGCAGGCGAGCGCAACGTCCAATCACCGATTGTGGCCGTGGCTTGATTGACGACAAGAGATGTGAAGCGCTTCCCTGTCCTGGGATGAATTTTTTTTAGTATCGTCGCCCTGATACGAGGCTCATCCATTTGTTTGGGTGCGCCTTTTTAATTCTGGTTTTGATTATGCAGCGTTATCGCTTTATGGGTTGGCTTGCTCGTTTTACGCCGGCGACATTAAACACACGTCCCAAAGAATGGTTGAGAGCGAGTGTCGGAAGTTTTCTCGGGTTGCTGGTCAGCACGCTGATCTGTCGCGCAGTCTTTGGCAGTTCAGTCGAATTGCATTTGATGGGGCCGGTGGCGGCGTCGGCCGTTATCCTGTTTGCCGTGTCTTCGGGGGCACTGGCGCAACCCTGGCCGGTCATTGGCGGCTATCTGACCTCAACAGCGGTGGCGTTGATTGTCACCCATTATGTCGGCTATTCGCTGGAAAGCGCCGCCTTGGCCGTTGGCCTGTCGTTGGGCGCGATGTGTGTGTTGCGTTGCTTGCACCCCCCTGGGGCGGCCTTGGCCCTATGCCTGGTATTGGCGGATACCGAACTCTCGGGGATGGGCCTTCAGGTGTTCTACCCGGTCATGCTCAATGCGATTTGCCTGTTGGTTGCGGCCTTGCTCTACAACAACATCACCGGAGTACGTTATCCCAAACTGCACGTTGTGACGGCTGTACGCGCTACCGACGATCCAGCCCCAGAGGAGCGCGTCGGCATCACCTCTGCAGACCTGGATCTGGCGTTGGCCGACATCGGTGAGTTTGTCGATGTGACACGTGAAGAGCTCGAAGACATCGTGCGTGCCACTGAAAAATATGCGTTACGGCGCAGCATGGGGGATATCACGGCGTCTCAGATCATGTCGCGCGATTTACAGTGTGCCACCCCGGACACGCCGGTCGAGCAGGCGCTGAATATGCTGACCTCGCAACACCTCAAGACGTTACCTGTTCTGGATAAGGAGCGGCGCCTTGTCGGCATTGTCAGCTTGATTGATTTGCTTGGGCATTCGCGCAATACCAGACGATTGGGGGTATTGGGCCGATTGGGCCTGCGCCGCGGAAGGGTGCTGGAGCACGTGATGACCCGCCCAGTCACGTGTGTGAGCGGTAATGCACATGTCGTCGAACTGATTCCGCTGTTATCAGGATCGGGGCTGCACTGCCTGCCCGTCATCGAGAAGGGAGAGCTGGTCGGCATCGTGACCCAGACCGATCTGATTGCAGCGCTTCATCGGGATTTGATCATGCACCTTGGATGACTAGATGATTGGGTCCCAGCGTTGCGACCAATCACTGTCTGCTTTGACGATGTTTCGTAACAGCTCGAAAGCCGACTGCAATACCGCCGAGTCACGATCACGCGAATAGACCAGATAGGTGGGGTAGGTGAACTCTGGCGCCTTTGGCACGCGCTCGAATACGCCGCTGTCCAGATAACTCTGGACCACCCGGGTACGGAAGTAACCGGCACCGCCATTTTCAAGAATGTAGTGCAGCGCCAATGGCCCCAGGTTGAAGCCGATCGCCGCTTTGGCCTGGTCTGGAAGCGCCGCATCGTGTTGCTTGCGGAAGTCATCGCCCCAGTCGACATACACGTAGGGCTCCGGGTTGGATGTCAGGCGCACCTGAATCAGTTTCTCTTCCAGCAGTTGCTCGACTTGCAGGCCCGGCCAGTAGGTTGGCTGATAGACCAGCGCGGCATCCAGTACACCCAGTTCAAGTTGTTGCAACAGTTGCTTGCCGTCCCCTATCTCTGCGCGCAAGGCGTGGGTCGGGATTTTTTCACGTAGCTGTTGCACCCAGCTCAGCATCAGCGGGTTGCACAAACTGACTTCACCCCCGATGTGCAGCACATTGCGGTAGCCTTCAGGCAGAGGAAGGTCCCGACGCGCCGCTTCCCAGGTCTGCACCAGTTGATTGGCATACGCGACGAACGCTTCGCCATCAGCCGTCAATTTAGCGCCGGCCCGGTTGCGGATGAACAGCGTGCAGTTGAGATGACTCTCAAGTTTCTGCACGCGGGCCGTAATGGCCGTCTGCGTAACATGAAGTCGTTCGGCGGCAGCGACAAGGCTGCCATACCGCGCGATCTCTACAAAGGTTCGAGCCAGGTCGATGTCCATGTGGGTTCACTTCAAATCAGAGGGCCTGATTGTAGAGACATCCGCCAGGTGTAGGGAGTCATCAATAAAAATGCCAGAGCACGCTGGAAACCTTGGCTAACTCAATCGGAAGGATTATCTCGATGGTGGAGGAACCGCTAAGAAGGCCACCTCTTGCATCGGCAAGAAGTGGCCAATGGTTTATGGCATGACCGGCGGTAGATACGTCAGCGTGGTGCCCAACGCCCACAGCATGAACAGCACCAGAGGCGCATGGACCAGCAACTGTACAAATGAGAAGCCAATCAGGTCACGCGCCTTCAGGCCCAGAACGCCCAGCAGCGGCAGCATGTAGAACGGGTTGATCAGGTTCGGCAGGGCTTCGGCTGCGTTGTAGATCTGCACCGCCCAGCCCAGGTGATATTTCAGGTCATTGGCAACTTGCATCACGTAAGGCGCTTCGATGATCCACTTACCACCACCTGACGGAATAAAGAAGCCCAGCACCGCCGAGTACACACCCATCAGCAACGCGTAAGTATCGTGCGAGGCGATCTGGGTGAAGAAGGTCGAAATGTGATGGGCCAGGGTCTGCGCATCGCTGCCTTTAACCGTGGTCATCAGTGCCGCAATCGAACCGTAGAGCGGGAACTGGATCAATACGCCGGTGGTGGTTGGCACCGCGCGAGACACCGCATCCAGGAAGCTGCGCGGGCGCCAGTGCAGTAGGGCACCGGTCATGATGAACAGGAAGTTATAAGTGTTCAGCCCGGAGATGGCGGTGATCGCCGGTTTGGTCGAAAACTCATGGAACAACCAGCCAGCAGCCAGCAGCACTAACAGGATGATCAGTATCGGGCTGTACTCAAGCCACTCGCCAGGACGTGAGCGCTTGGGCATTGCCGGCAGGCTGAAACTCGGGTCGACACCGCAGGCCGCTGCATCCTTGGCGCTGGAAGGGCCGGGCGCGGTGGCGTAGGCGATGACCAGAGAGACCACGATCAGGATCGCCAACATCACGCCTGACTGCCAAAGGAAGATGGTTTGGGTGAAGGGGATCATGCCGGTAATCGCCAGAATCGACGGTGGCAGGCTGGCCGGGTTGGCTTGCAGTTGCGCGGCCGAAGACGAAAGGCCTAACGCCCACACCGCACCCAGGCCCAGGTAAGCAGCCGCGCCGGCGGCACGGTAGTCCATGCGCAAATCGGTGCGCCGCGCCAGCGCGCGAACCAGCAGACCGCCAAATACCAGCGACAAGCCCCAGTTAAGCAAAGAGGCGACCATGGAGATCAACGCTACCCAGGCCACCGCCGAGCGCCCGTTCTTCGGGATACGCGCCAAGCGGTCGATCAAGCGTACCGCAGGTGGTGAGCTGGCGACCACGTAACCACCGATCACCACGAAAGCCATCTGCATGGTGAATGGAATCAGACTCCAGAAACCGTCTCCAAACGCGGTGGCGGCCTCAGTCGGTTTGGCGCCCATGGCCATGGTCGCAACGGCCACGATAACCACAGCCAACACGGCAAATACCCAGGAGTCAGGGAACCAGCGTTCGGCCCAATTGGCGCAACGCAGGGCAAAGCGGGCATAGCGGCTGTCTTCGATATGGGCGGCCATGGGTCCTACCTTTTTTTGAATTTATTATTGAGGGGCTAAGGGTGTAGCCCGTTTTTGTTAGAGCACGCGCAAAGCGGTGAAGCTACAAAACAACAAACCCCTTCAAGTACTGAAGGGGCAGAATGGCACAGCGTGGAGGCGTCGTTTGGTGACCTCTTGGCTATCACCACAAAAGGATCAGAAACTCATTTCCACGACATCGTCCGGCACGATCAGTTTGCCAGCGGTCTTGGCGATGATTTCTTCGATGCTGACCCCCGGCGCGCGTTCGCGCAGGATGAATGCGCCGTCGGCGATTTCCAGGTAAGCGAGGTCGGTCAGCACTTTGCGGATGCAACCGGCGCCGGTCAGCGGCAGGCTGCAACGCGCCAGCAGTTTGGATTCACCGTCTTTGGAGGCGTGGGTCATGGTGACGATGATGTTGTCGGCACCGGCCACCAGGTCCATCGCGCCACCCATGCCTTTGACCAGCTTGCCGGGGATCATCCAGGAGGCAATGTTGCCCTCGACGTCAACTTCGAAAGCACCCAGCACGGTGAGGTCCACATGACCGCCACGGATCATGGCGAAGGATTCAGCCGAGGAGAAAATCGATGCGCCTTTGCGGGCGGTCACTGTTTGTTTGCCTGCGTTGATCATGTCGGCATCGATGGTTTCTTCGGTCGGAAACTCACCCATGCCGAGCAGGCCGTTTTCCGACTGCAGCATCACGTCGATATCGGTGGGCACGTAGTTGGCGACCAGGGTCGGAATGCCAATGCCGAGATTGACGTAAAAACCATCTTTCAGTTCGCGTGCGACGCGCTGTGCCATTTGTTCGCGGGAAAGTGCCATGGTCAGGTTCTCTTATTGTTCGGAACGAGAGTGTTCTGGGCGAGAAGACTCTTTGAGTGCAGCGAAAGAACGGCCTCAGGCCTTCTTGACGGTGCGCTGTTCGATGCGTTTCTCGAAGGTGCCCAGGATCACGCGATCAACATAGATACCCGGGGTGTGAATCTCGCTGGGCAGCAGTTCGCCTGGCTCGACGATTTCTTCGACTTCGACCACGGTGACTCTGCCAGCGGTGGCGACGACCGGGTTAAAGTTCTGCGCCGTGTTGCGGTACACCACGTTGCCGAAATGGTCGGCTTTCCAGCCTTTGACGATAGCAAAATCGCCGGTGATCGCTTCTTCAAGGATCACGTGACGTCCATTGAACTCGCGGGTTTCCTTGCCTTCAGCGACGGGAGTCCCGTAGCCGGTGGCGGTGTAAAACGCGGGGATGCCGGCGCCGCCTGCGCGAAGTTTTTCGGCCAGAGTGCCTTGCGGGGTCAGTTCGACTTCCAGCTCGCCGCTGAGCAGCTGGCGTTCGAACAGCGCGTTCTCGCCAACATAAGACGCTACCATTTTGCGGATCTGGTGGTCTTCGAGCAGCACACCGAGACCAAAGCCGTCGACGCCGCAATTGTTGGAAACAACCGTAAGGCCTTTGACGCCACGGCGCTTTATTTCCGCGATCAGGTTTTCAGGGATGCCACACAGACCGAAACCACCGGACAAGACCGTCATGTTATCGGTTAGCCCATCCAGCGCTTCTTCGTACGTTGCCACTCGTTTGTCGAGCCCAGCCATAATGATCCGCCTTTTGTAGTTGTTGACCGACAAGCAGGCTGTCGGAGAGCGTTCAGTGCATCTTCCCTTGCCTGTAATGATTTGTTAATTTTGTTTTTCTGATGGATTGATAAGAAAACTAAATAGATGAACGTCAAACAGCTCAGGGCTTTTCTCGCCGTGTCGCAATGCCTGAGCTTCGCCCAGGCGGGGGAGCGCCTGCATCTTTCCCAGCCAGCGTTGAGCCTGACCATCAAAAGTCTGGAAGAGGACCTTGGCGGGCCGCTGTTCAGTCGCACGACGCGCAGCGTCAGCCTCACACCGGAGGGCGAAACCCTGTTACCGCTGGCGCGTCAGTTGTTGGCGGATTGGGACAACACCGAAGAGTTGCTGCGCCAGCGCTTCACCTTGCAGTTGGGCAAAGTATCGATCGCGGCGATGCCGTCATTCGCCGGTAACTGGCTGCCGAGCGCACTCAAGGTGTTTCGTGATCGCTACCCACGGGTCAACGTCGCGGTGCATGACGTGATCAATGAGCAAGTGCTTGAGATGGTTCGTCATCGTCGGGTGGAGTTGGGTATCGGTTTTGAGCCGGAATCGAGCAATTCGCTGCTGTTTACCCCGTTTTATATGGACCGTTTCGTGGCCGTGGTGCCTATGGATTCGCCGTTGGCCGAACGCGAGGAAGTGACCTGGAGTGAGCTGTTGCAGGAAGACTTCATCGCACTGCAGCGGCCATCCGCCGTGCGTTTGTTGCTGGAGCAAGCCCTGCAGGCGCCGCATGGCAAGCTGTCGGTCGCGTTTGAAAGTCATCAGTTGGCGACTATTGGCCGTATGGTCGCTAATGGGCTCGGGGTCAGCGCGGTACCGTCGTTGTGCGTGCAGCAAATGCGCGAGCTGGGCGCGCATTGCATCGCGCTGATCGAGCCGCGTATTGAACGGCGCATCGGCTTGATGATGCTGGCTGATCACACATTGTCGACGGCGGCCCAGGCCTTGCGAGAGGTGTTGATTGGGTGTGCGCAGGAGCAAGTCTCGGGAATGCCCCGACTTCACTAGAGGAATGTTTGGGTGGGCGGGCTTTCTGAGGACGAGTGGAGAACACAGGAGAATCGATAGCGACTATCGAGCGTGATGATTTCTACTCGGCCTAGGTGGCGAGTAGCCTTGACTCATTCCGAAAAGAGCCCTGTGAACACGCCCATGAATCGCCTATTGACCCTTGCCCTGTTGCTCACCGCTGCCGTTCTCTCAGGATGTGCCAGCCACGCTCCTGAGCTGCGTCCCTACACCGCCGAAGAGACTCGCGAACTGGCGCTTGAAGACTTGAACCGTCGCGGGTTGTCGTTTGATGAATACCAGACCAAAAAAGCCCAATTGACCCACTCGCAACAGATCGTCCATGAATTCGACAAACGCGGCGAGATGAATGCAGCGCAGGGTGTCGCTCACCCTGATCGTCAGGGTTGACGGGGGTTCACAGCGCCAGCTTCAAATGGCCGCCGGCCAGCGAGTGCCGGGCCTGGACCCTTCGCAGTAATCCATGATGGAAATGTTCCAATCCTTCATGCAGACGCTCGGTGAGGATATCGTCGAGTTCGCCACCCTGTTCGTTGTTGCTGTAGCTGATCTGGGTATCGATGGCGAAGATGCCGTGTAGTACTTCCTGGCACTTGAGCGCCGAGAGCACCGGTTTCAGGGCGTAGTCCACCGCTAGCATGTGCGCGATGCTGCCACCGGTGGCCAGAGGCAGAACAACCTTGCCGTGCAACGAACGCTCGGGCAGCAGATCGAGCAGGGTTTTCAGTGCGCCGGAAAATGACGCCTTGTACACAGGTGTACCGATTAACAGGCCATCGGCCTGTTTGACCGCTTCGATAAAGTCGATGACCTGCGGGCTGTCGAAGTGCGCGTAGAGCAGGTCTTCCGCCGCAAAGTCTCGAATTTTCAGGGCCTGGACGTTCACATCGTGGGCTTGCAGCCAATGACGCGCGTGTTCCAAGACCACGCCGGAGCGGGATTTCAGGGCAGGGCTGCCTGAGAGAGAAACTACCAACATGTTGTATTTCCTTGGGTCAATGTCACCCGCCATGGTGATGGCTTCGGTCTGTTACCCAGTACAAAGCAGCATGCATGCCAGCATCGAATAATTATCTAACGCTTTGAAAATAAACGATTTTATAGAAATATATGACGCGCCCGTGTGTCGTTATGACTGCGCAATAGGCACGTAACTGTTGGTTCGCTGTTTCTGTGGCAACAGTTTAAGCGTCCAGCCAATACACCTTCACCTAGCTGGGGATATGGGACTTGGGACATCGACCGCGTCCAATATTCGACGTAGCCGACTTATAACGGATAGGCCACCTTCCAGCCTGAGGACAGGGCAGATGTGAACTATTGGAAGATATGATCCGACGAGCTGCCTTAGCTGATGCAGCTAATCGGACGCCTTGCACACGCCTTCAGCGCAGAGGCGAGTAAGGTTCTGGTATGCATATCATTGTTGTCGCTCTGGCAATTTGCTGAGGTGCACCCTTGGGCGGCCAAAGGCCTTCAGCATAATGACGCGCTCTTAGCACACCGCGCTCTTCCAAACTGGAAAACCCCCAGATGTGGGTGATGCGCGGCGGCCCATCAAACGCGTACATATTCAGCACTAGATGAGAGGTATATTCATTTGTCGGCGCAAGAGCATCCTCCCAACTGGCTAGCGTAGGTGTGAGACCTCCCGGCTTAAGAAAATACGTCCTGAATTCATAAAAATTTCCAAACGCCGCGGGGGAAATATCCGCCAAGAACGGAAACCGCATATAGCTTTCCGTGTTCAATCGGATGGCGGGATCAGTGATCCCGAAAGGCGCTTTCACCATCAGCGCTCGGCGACGTTCGTCTTCAAGAGCATCCGCAGTGTCAAACCCGCGCAGGAGTTTAACTTGGAAAAGGTCGCCAATCTCTGAGCGCCAGACACCGAGTAATTGGCCAGGCCCTTGCGCCATCCACGCGCACGCGGCAGTCGCGACGGCGCCCTCTGTGAGCGGTGGACAACTTAGTGTTGTGAGTTCATAAAACATGCGATATCTCGACTATTCAAATCAACAAGACCCCGCCTAGGGTTCATCGTGGGCACGACGACAGAGGAGGAGCGTTTGACACTCATGTCGCATTAGCCAGGGCAGATGGCAATCGTTTGGATGAGTCATCGGCAAGTAAGCCGAATGAAGACTCCCACCACTCAATGGCCAGCGCGCTGATGACGTTCGAACGATGGGTACCTTCACTGGATTTTTGCCAATCCAGTGACACACGATGAGGATAATTGCCGTTAGATACTCGATAAATGGGTGTACATTTGTTTTTTTAACAACGGGTGGTTGTTAATGCTTGATCGACTGACAAGCATGACGGTGTTCGTCCAAACGGTTCGCTATGGGTCCTTCGCTGCCGCAGCGGAAAAGCTCAATATGTCGCCACAGATGGTGGCTAAACATATCGAGGCGCTTGAACAACGGGTGGAAACTCGTTTATTAAATCGGACGACCCGGAAGCAAAGCTTGACGGTATTTGGCCGGCTTTATCTGGACCGATGCCATTCGGTCCTTTCCGAAGTGGAAGCCGCCGACATGCTGGCGCAGTCTTCGCATGCCAGGCCGCAAGGTCGTTTGCGCGTCAATGCCCCTGTTACTTTTGGACGCCACGGGTTGATGCCGGTGGTCACGCAGTTTCTTAATCGCTATCCCGATGTTGACGTTGAGCTGACATTATCAGATCGCCTAATCGATCCGGTCGAAGAAGGCTATGAAGCTGTCGTGCGTCTCGGTCCGCTGCAAAAAAATCTCGCGCTTATTGCACGGCCGTTGCGTACCTATCGTCTTGTAGCGTGTGCATCTCCGGCGTACCTGCTTGCGCACGGTACGCCACAACTGCCGTCGGATCTCATCGACCACGAGTGCCTGGGCTTCGCCCCTTGGGTATCCGACCTCAGTCGGAATTGGCATTTTCAGCAGGATGGACAGATTACGGAGGTGCCGGTGCGCGGCCGCTTGCAGATCAATGACTGGGAAGCACTGCACGTAGCCGCGTGCGACGGCTTTGGCATCTTGATCGGTTACGAGCGTGCCCTTGCGGCCGACCTCGCATCGGGCCACTTAGTTCGAATACTCCCCACTTACGAGGGGCCTGCCCGCCCCATCCACCTGCTTTACGCAGCGGACCATCGGATGACATCAAAATTGCGCTGTTTTGTCGAATATATGATGGAAACTTTAGGTCAGCGTTAAACGTCGGCTCAATGGGTCTTGCAAGTGAAGGCTTCACACACACACACATTGTTAGTATGCGCACGGGCATCAAGCCTTGAGCAGAGAAACCGGTCGCCACTTATTGCGCCAGCAATTGGTCGATTCCAATTGCCCGCTGGGCGACTATCCAGGCATGCAGCATATATATCACCGGTACGGCTTTTCTTGTCGTATTCGGCGCCGTAAATCCGGTTCCAGGTCTCGGACTTCACTTTCGATTTCGTACAGCCACTGATGGATTACAGCGCTTGAAGCTCTGCTTCAAGTGCTGTGGTCTCGGTATCGATCAGGTCATCAAGCAAACTGGCCTGCTGCGAATTCAGCTGCTGCGCTTGGCAAACGTCATGCGCTTGGGCTGCGCGACCTCTCTGTGACCTGCACCCCGAACAGTAATCTTCAACAACCGACAATTTCGCCTGTTCTGTGTACTTTTTCATGACCCCCTCAATGTTGATGTCCAATATTCAGGGGGTCAGATCAAAATACGCGGACACCATCGTCCTTATCGACCGGGTTCGGAAGGTGTGTTCGCTGCCCCCTTACGCAACAGTCGTCAGCCGCCAAATCGCAGGCAAAAAAAACCCCGCATTCGGCGAAGGCGGGGAGGGTTGTAGTGCGGTTCAGTTATTTGAAGGCGGTGCCAGTAGCGACTACGCTGGCCGATGGCAGCAAGTTGCTGATGAAGCGGTTCCAACGGGTGATATTGGCCGGACCGACGAACACCACATCCTGTGCCTCAAGTTCAAATTGACGTGCCAGCACATAGGAGGTCGGTTTTGTTGCGTTGAGGTGGTAGACCGTTGCGCCCTGGCCATCGTTATCCGCAGCGCGAATCACGTAGACCGCATTGCCGTCGGCAGAGTCCGGGCTGAGGCCACCGGAATTGCCAAGGGCTTCCATCAGCGTCACGCTGGTTGTGCCGAAAGAGATCACTTGCGGGCGCATGACTTCACCCAGCACATAGATCTTGTTCTGCGAGTTGCTGTTCAAGTGCAGGTAGTCGCCATTCTTGAGGAGGATTTTGCTCAGTTGCGAACCTTTGCGGTTGAGTGCGTCGATATCGAGCACGTACTCCTTACCGTCACGACTGAGGGTCAACCCCGCCAGGTTGGCGTCGGTCAGGTCCACCCCGGCAGCGCTGATGGCCTGCACCAGACTCAGCGGGATGTTGGTGATCGGTTGCGTTCCAGGATTCTTGAACGCACCTGACAGCACGATGCGCTGGCTGTTGTAACGATAGACTTTGACGTCGACTTTGACCTCGGTGTATTGCGGCAGCAAGCCCATCCTCAACTGTTCGCGTATCTGTGCGACGGTCTTGCCCGCGGCCTGGATCTTGCCGACATAGGGAAAGAACACCGTTCCGTCGCTCAGCACTTCCCGACTGTTGGCATCGAGCTGGTCCAGGGAGCCCGGGGCTGTCAACTCGGGGTGTTCGAAGACGGTCACCAATAAAGTGTCACCTGCACCGACCACGTATTCGGGAGTACGGTAGTTCACCAGCTCCGGCGGCAGCACTGAGGTTTTGGTTGAGATATGTTGTTGCTGCACGCTCTTGGGCGTAATGGCCACGAGGTGGACTTTAGGTTCGTCCGGTCCATTGTCTTCGACTTCATCTGGCGTCATATGCTGCCCGGGAGCAAATGCGCAGCCTTGCAAAATCAGGCTGGAAAGCAGCACAACAGCTAGGGTTCGCTTCATATATTTTATCCTTCCGAAAGGTGCACGGTGCACCACAGTGATTTCATTGCTTCCCTTACCAACACCGGTACCGCGTTATTGCAGTCGTGCACGCCCCGGTTCGCCTCCTCAACGAGCCTGGTTATACAAAAGATAGATGATTTATTTAAAATGCGTTTTTGTTGAGAAAGCCTTTGAACAGGGTCAACAGAATGATTTTTATGTCCAGCCAGATTGACCAGTGTTCGATGTATTCAAGGTCGAATTCGACGCGTTTCTGCATCTTGTCCAGCGTGTCCGTTTCGCCACGCCAGCCATTGATCTGCGCCCAGCCGGTGATTCCCGGTTTGACCTTGTGCCGCAGCATGTAACCGCTGACTTGCTTGCGGTATTGCTCGTTGTGCGCCACCGCATGAGGCCGTGGGCCGACGATGGACATGTCACCGCGCAACACGTTGAAAAATTGCGGCAGCTCGTCAAGTGAGGTGCGACGCAGGAAAGCGCCGAGGGGTGTGATTCGTGCGTCATTGCGCGTGGCCTGACGGACGTTATCGCCGTTTTCCTGCACGCTCATGCTGCGAAACTTCCAGACCATGATTGGCCGTCCATCCAGTCCATAACGACGCTGTCGAAACAGTACGGGGCCGGGGGATGTGAGCTTGATTGCGATTGCAATCAATACCAGGGGTAAGGCGATCATCAACAGAATCAGGCTGGACAGCACGATGTCTTCCACGCGTTTGACCACGCGCGAGGCGCCGTCCATGGGGGAATCGAAAATGCTGATACTGGCCAGGCCGTTGATGCTCTCACTGCGTGCGTGCAGCAGCTCGAACATGAACATATCCGGAATCAGGTACACCGATGCGGTGGTGTCGCTCAAGCCTTTGACCAACTCGCACAGGTGTGGCTGACCGAGTGCAAGGGTGATGTAAATCTTGTCAACGCGACCTTCACGAGCATCGTTGATCAACTGCTCCAGATTGCCCAGTACCGGCACTCTTCGGCCAACGACGGTGAGGTCCATCTGCTGAGGCTCCTCATCGTAGAAACCGAGCAGATCCATGCCCATCCAGGGGGCGCTGGAAATCGAGGTGGCCAAGCGTTCACCACATTGCCCCGTACCGACAATAGCCACGCGGCGAGTGTTAAAGCCTCGCCGCCGCAAGTTGTGCAACAGGCTGCGGATCAATAGTCGATAACTGCACAGCGTCACCAGCACCAGCGCGAACCAGGCCATTTGGCCGTTGTCCGGCACACTGACGTGGTTAAACAGCAGGTAGTTCACCGTCAGCAGGATGACGAACGTCGTCGACCAATAACTGAAGATTTTGGTCAGTTCACGCAGAATGCGTTCTCCGCGCCAAGAGCCATAGAGCTGGTGATACTCGCCGATCCAGTGGAAGACCAGCACCGAAAGCATGATCAGGATCCACGGCTCGGCGCCCATGGGTGAGCCTTCGACCCGGTTCAGCCAATAGCCGCAGAGCACGATGACGGTTAGATCAAGCAAGCGGTGGGCGACGGATAGCAGGGATTGGTTAGCATGCAAAATGCCACGAAATTGTGTGCTCATGACCTGTGCTCGTTCAGAGTGATTTGATCGGAACTACACGTGCGTGGTGATCGGCGACGGCCACTGGCGGAGTAGATACTGCTGCGCTCGCTGGCCGAGGATGGCGCGAGGTGTGCGCGGCGCTCAAGCGTGCTTCGACGAAGTTTTTGATCTCTTGCTCGAAGCGCTCGCAGGAAAAACGCTCGGCGTTGGTGCGACAGGACTGGGCGCTGATCCGGGGCTTGGCGTTTTCGAATTCGCCGATGGCCGCCACCAGTGCGGATACCGTCTGCTGGTGATAGAACACGCCGGTCGGCATGGGATGGTCGAGGCCACAGATGGTTTCAAGCACGCCACCCTTGGCATAGGCGATCACAGGGGTGCCACAGGCTTGCGCTTCTACCGGGCTGATGCCGAAGTCTTCCTCGGCGGCAAAGACAAAGGCCTTGGCGTTGCGCATGTGTTCGAGCAACACGGCAAACGGTTGATAACCCAGCAGGGTCACGTTCGGCGCGTGGATGGCGCGTGCTTTTGCCATTTCCGGACCATCGCCGATCACGATCAGACGTTTGTCCGGCATTGCCGCGAAAGCTTCGATGATCATCGGCATGCGCTTGTAAGGCACCATGCGCGAGGCCGTCAGGTAGTACTCCTGTTTGGTTTCTTGCAGGGTGAACCCCAAGGTGTCCACCGGTGGGTAGATCACTGTCGATTCGCGGCGATAGGCTTTGGAGATGCGCCGGCCAATGAAATACGAGTTGGCGATAAAGTCATCGACCCCGGCGGCGGTGCGTTGATCCCACATGCGTATGTAATGCAGAACTATCCGCGCAAGCTTGCCTTTGAAGCCTTTGTTCAGGCCGGCTTCGTGCAGGTACTGGTGTTGCAAGTCCCAGGCGTAGCGGATCGGCGAATGGACATAGCTGATGTGCAACTGATCGGGGCCGCTCAGCACCCCTTTGGCCACGGCATGGCTACTGGAAATGATCAGGTCATAACCGGACAGATCCAGTTGCTCGATGGCCAGCGGCATCAAGGGCAAGTATTTCTGATAATGGGTTTTGGCTTTTGGCAGATTCTGGATGAACGTAGTCTGAGCCTTCTTGCCACCCAAATGGGCGCGATCCTGATCGCTGAGAAAATCGATCACCGAGAACAGATCAGCCTCCGGCCAGGCCTTTATCAGCGCAGCGAGCACGCGCTCGGCGCCAGCGTAGGTCACCAGCCAGTCATGGACGATAGCAATTTTCATTGGATTTTCTCATGTGTGCACACGCCCGGGTTCAGGCTCGGGCAGGCTGCGTCTTGGTGTGACGATAGTTAAGGCGCGTACCGAGTTTGATAAAAGGCAGTTCGACACAGCATCAACACTGATGGGCGCAACAGATTCCGCGAATGACTGATCGCACCCAGCCATAGCAGCAATAGGAATACTTCAAGACTTGCTGGAAGACGATTTCGCAGGAATGCTCTCGTTAACAGCCTGCTTCGTCGCCGTGTGCCGGGGCAGTTCTGGGGCGCTGGGTTGTGTGAGCACGGCATCGATGCGTTGGGAAACGCGGCGGGCCGAGTCCTCCCAGGAAAACCGTGTCACGTTGTTCAAGCCGCGACGGCGCAGAGATTGACGTAACGAAATATCGGTAAGAATGCGCTCCATGGCCGAGGCAATATGGCCGACGTCCAGCGGGTCGAAGTACAGCGCGCTGGCTTGCAGCACCTCGGGAATCGATGCGGCATTGGCTGCCAGTACCGGGCAACCACAGGCCTGTGCTTCCAGCGGCGGGATGCCGAAGCCCTCATACAGTGAGGGGAATACGAAAGCTGTTGCGCCCTGATATTGTGCTATCAGCTCGGTGTCGCTGAGCCTGCCGAGAAAGTGGATGCGGGGATCGCTGCTGGCCAGACGTTGCAGGCTAGGGTCAGAGAAGATTTCGCTCGCGGCACCGACAATGTGCAATTGCAGATCCTCTTGTGTACGCAATGTCAGGAATGCTTCGATCATGCGACTGAAGTTTTTGTGCGCACTGGGTGAAGACACCGCCAGCAGGTAGTTTTGCTTGTTGGTGAGTGGCGGCCCCGGTTGAAAGTCGTCGCTGACCGCATTGGGTACTACGAAAATCTTGCTCTCGGGGTAGTTATAGAACTGTGAAATTTCCCCTTTCGAAAAATTGCTCACGGTCAACAGCGCTTTGATCCGCATCAGCAGGATGGGGGTCATCACCCGATACAGGGTACGAAATGCGCGGGTGTAGCTTTCCGGGTGACGTACGTAAGTGATGTCGTGGTGGGTGGCAATCTGGTTGCCATACATCAGCGGCGCAGTGCTGCACAGTGACACTAGCAATGGGTTGCCCTGGCGACGCAGATACAGCGGCAGGTCCAGTTGTTCCCAGAGGTGACCGCTATTGCGGCCAATGCATTGCACCTCTAGCGCCTTGGCGCTTTCGTGCATTTTAATGCCATGAGGGGCAACAAAGACCACGTCGTCTCGCATCTGCTTGAGCGCCAGACAGGTCTGCTCAGCGAACCGTTGCACACCGCGCAGTTCCTGAGTGAGAAAACGAGCATTGATCACAATCATCGGAGGCGACCTGAGGGGAAGGTTGAAGGGTAAAAATAGGGTCAGTTGCCGGCCATGGCTGTAAGGGCGCGCAATTTACCGGGCTAAAGAGCGGAGGTTTGATGCCCAGGCTGATGATTTTAGGAAAACCGGTTATAGGGAGCAGTGCCGAGCAGCGACTGTCGTCGCATTGCCAGGCAATACCGCTGTCGAAACGGCCCTTTTCGGGCTCGCCGGTGTCAATGATCTGTACATTGCCACGCTGCGCGCTGCTGGCATCTATGTGTATCTGCTGCGGGTTCTCGCCTGCGCTCCAGGCCACCAGTATCTGTTCCGGGCCTTTGGAGAAACGCAGGAGGTAAGTCGAGCCTTCCACTCGGCTTTTTTCCGGCTCATAACTGTATTCGCGTAACGTTGGACTGATTGCCTTGAGGGTCAGGTAGGCCGGCTTGATCGTCATGTCTTGCTCCAGCAGGCCGAAATTCTGTTTCAGATCGCTGCGGTCTTCGCCGTCATTGAGGAGGTCATACCACCACATGCCCTTGATATCCGGCACGGTACGCACCAGAAAGAAGCTGCGGGCGAGGTACGCAGCTTGGGTTTTTTCATCCACGCCGCACTTACCTTCGTTGCTGGGCCAGCCCATTTCAGTCAGGTACAAAGGCACTGGTTTGCCCGCAATCGACCTAAAATTTGCATCCACCTCGCGCAGCCAGGCAATCCAGTGTTCCGGGGTATGGCGCTCGACATTCCGGCAATACACAGACGGATGCAGTGACAGGCCATCCACTTTGGACAGCACATCCGCTTCGAGTAAACGATCAGCGAATCCCAAGTCGATTCCTCTGCTGGTGATAGCGCCCGCCAGAATTTTTACAGGATGGTTTTGCTCTCGAATACGCTGCACAGTTTCATTAATCAAGGCGATGTAATCGGCTGAGGAACCCGCATCGGCCGGGTTCTCTGAGTCCCACTCATTCCATATTTCGAAAAAATCGACGCGGCCCCTCAACTTCCTAGTGACGAAACTTGCATAGTTGCCGAAGGCTGCCCTGACTTGCGGCTCGCGGGGTTTTGCATTGTTGGCGTAAAACGGGTTGCCATAACCCAGTACCAACAGCGGTCCTAATCGATGTTCGTGCGCTTTGCTCAACCAGTCTTTCCAGGCCGGGTCGATATGTAACTGGCCACGCCGGGGTTCAGCCGTCGACCAATAGGCTTCGTCACGTACCGAGTCGATCCCAGCGTCGCTGATCAATTTCATGGCGCTGGCCGATGAGTCGTTTTTATTGAGCAGGTGAGTACCAACGCCAACGATGAACGATTCATCACCCATGGCTGCGATGCTGAGAAACAGGCTCGTGAGAAATAACGTCAGTTGCTGGCGTGACGTGGTTAGATTAGGAGTGAGCATGTTTCGTCTCAGTGAAGAAACAACGGTCCGGAGCGGTTGCTCAGGGTCACGGGCCGGGCAATACCGAATGGGACAGGGGTTGATCTTCATGCCGTACGATTTTGTCCAGAAGGGTCTGGGCGAAAATACTTTGATAGCTGTCGAGCATCAGGTCCAAGTTGAGTAGCGAAGCGACGCTCGTACGTGCCTGGCCGCTAAGCCGGCTGAGCAGCTTCGGCTGCTGATGCAAGCTCAGCATGGCCAAACCTAGTGAGTCCGGGTCATCGGGGTTACATAGCAGGCCGTTGAGCCGATCCTGAATGAGCTCGGGCAACCCACCCATACGGCTGGCGATAACCGGCAGTGAATGGGCGCACGCTTCAACGGCGACCATGCCGAAGGGCTCGTTCCAGATGGATGGCACTACAGCCACATCAATCTGGCTGTAGAACTCCGACGGCACTTGGTAACCGACAAAACTGATGTTTGGCGAGGTCACCAACGCCTTGAGCCGCGCTTCATCATTGCGCTGGCCGCGTCCGGCAATCTGTAATGTGGCGTCGAACGGCAGGCGTTGGAATTGGTCGATCAGCCAGTGCACGCCCTTCGCCTCGGACAGCGTGCCCATGTAGCCAAAACGCAGCGGTTCCTTAGTGTTCAGGGCATTGGCGTGCCGAGGCTTTACCGTTGGCGCGGGGAATGGGCTGCTGTTGTGCACGACATAGGCCTTGGCACCCTGGAAATAGCCTTGGCCTTGCAAGGTGTCGAGCATGAAACGACTTACTCCAACCACGGTATCGACCTGGGCCGAGCGCGAGTCATAGCCCTTGCGAAACACTTTGCAGCTGAAGCACTGGCGCTCACAGTTTTTGCCGTTTTTGAACATCGTGCTACTGGGGCAGAGCAGGTACATGTCATGCAATACCTGGACAATAGGTAAGTCAGCTGCGCGGATCTCGTCCCAGGCTGAAACCGACCAACCACTCAGATTGTGGCAGACCACCACATCTGGCTGCTCTGCGCGGATGACATCACGTACATACTCGCGCATGTCGCTGTTATAGCGGTCGCGCATATGCCAGCGTAGTCGACTCAACTGCCCGGGGCGCTGCTCGGTATGGTGCCAATAGAGGTTGCGCAGGCCCGCGCGATAAACCTTGATCTGGTTTAGCGAGTCTTCCCTCAGCCCCGGCTCTGGTGCAGTGGCTAATACCACCACCTTGCAGCCACGTGCTTGCAGGCCTTCCGCAGTGCGCTGCAGGATGATCTCTGCGCCGCCGCCGATATGTGGAGGATAAAGACTGTTGATGAACAGTACTTTCATAGTGGATACGACTGATGTAGCCCTAGCACGCCGGACTCACCGTCGTGAATGGCCTTTTCGATCAGGCTCAAGCGTTGTTCTGCGCCACGTCGTTTGGCGATCACCCGCAGCAGGCGAAAGAACACCCAGCGGTTGAGACTGTACAGCCATGACGATGATGCCCAGATGTTCTTGTCGAACCATGCCTGATTACGCGCGCCGTAATAGGCGCGCAGGTCTGAACCACCCAGCAGGAAGCTTTCATAGATGTTGTTGGTTTTGGCCTTGATGTTCCACGACTCTTCCAGGTCGTCGAGGAGCGCGTCGGGGACCAGGAATATCCGGCCGCCGCCAGCGGTGATACGCCAGGTGTATTCACTGTCATCCGCATACAGCAACAACGCGTCCAGCGGCAGACCTATTTTTTCATACAGGCTGCGGTGGGCGAGCAAGCCGCCATAGGTCGCGAACGGTAATTGCACCATGGGCATTTGCGACTGCTTGGCCCGAGGATGGCCCCAAGGCAAGCGCCGCCAAATCTTGTAGGGCAACTGGGCGATATGGAAACCGAAGAAGCTCGAGCGCCGCTGAATGGCGAAGCGCTTGGGGACACCGGCGGCGAAGTCTGCCTGATGGGTCGGGCGGAATCCCAATACGGCGGCTTTCTCACGGCCATCAATGCGCTCGCGTTGATACAGGCATTGGTGCAAGGTCGCGATGGCATTGACGGTCGGCGCGTTATCGTCGTCCATCAGCCAGATGTAATCGGCACCGGCATCCAGCGCAGCCTTGATACCTACGGAGTAGCCTTTGGCAGAACCGGTGTTGTGCTGCAGGTAAATGATTTGAACCTGGCCGGGCCAGGCCCGAGTCAGGGATTCGAGTGGCGCCACCGACGCATTGCTGACGATGATTACCCGTTCGATCTGGGGGCTGGCCAAGGAACGACCGACCAGCGTTTGCAGGTAAGACAAGCGATCACCATAGGTGAGTGTCACCAGCGTTGTTTTAGGGGTCATGGTGAGTTCCAGGCGATTAGAAAAAATCGAAGGTCTGTGCAAGCGACCTTTCAGACTCGCGCTTCCATCCTTGCCAGGCTGCTGATGGGCAGCGTGACCTTTTGTTCACGTTGCAGCAGATTGAGCAGGATCACTGCACGCTCTTCGCCGTCCGCGGTGAGGAAAATCGCTTCAATGTCGCAGAAACCGCCGGACTTAATGAGTACGTGCTCGCCCTCTTGAAACTCCGGCTGTGGGGCAGGGGACAACAGTCGTTGGCGAATTTGCTCAATCAGTTCGTCCTGCACCGGCACCGGATGTCCACCGAAGGTGACGATGCGCGCTACCCCACGCGTTGAGCGGATCGGGTACCAGTTGTCGTGCACCTGATCCATGCGGATAAACAGGTAGCCGGGGAATAACTCTTCCTCGCTGACGGCCCGTGGATTGCGCTTCTTCGGCGCCGCTGCTTTGAGTGGGCGATAGCATTCGAACTGCTGACGTTGCAGGTGCTCTTCAGCGCGAGCTTCCTGACGCGGCTTGGTCTGGATTAGATACCAGCGAGCGGGGCTTTCCGTGTAAGACATATGTTTACTCCACTGCAATCCGGGTTTGACTGGGTAGTACAACATCAGGTGTTCAGGCGGTGGCGGCCAAGGCCTTATGTCCATGAGGCGCGGTGCTGTTACTGAGCGAGTAGCACGACAGCAGTTGTTGAACTTGCTCGACACAGTTGAACATCAGTACATCAATGATCGACAGATTGGCTACGAAGGGATCTCTGTATTGCCGATAGTCGATGGGGTCGATTTTGAAGAACTGCAGCGACAGGTCATGTCGCGCAAAATACTCAGGGTCATACAACTCAGCCCCGCCAATGGGATTGAGATAACGCTCGCAAGCAAGATTGCGCACGATTCGTACCACCCGATCCTGTTTGTCGATGGGGGGGCCGATGTCCAAATCAGAGCTACGAAAAATCGGCGTATCAATGTGCAGATAGGCGCACATTTCCCTGATCGAATGTTCGATGTAAAGCGCCAGGTTCTGTTGAGGGAAGTTTATCAATCGCTCCAGTAAGGGCATGACTTGAGCAAAGTACGGAGCCTTGCGATAACTTTGGGTGATCAGGCTTATCAGGCGTTGAGCCTCGTCGGCGAAGTTGTCGCACAGTTCACGCTGGTTGATCGGCAGATCGAATCGATCCCGTTTCAGCGGAAAGGTAATCAGTTTGGCTTCGCCGTTGTAAAGGATGCGGTTGCGGTTGACCCAACCCGACCTGATGTACTGCAAGTCATCGCCAAGGACGAAGACATCGCTTGATGCAATCAGTTGGAAGTAACCCAGGTAGGGAAACAGGTACGGCTGCATCATTGCGAGCGTCTTGGCCATGTTCATCTCCTTGATGTCAGTGATATCCGTGCGTTCACTTTCGAGCGGGACTGTAGTCATATCCATAGGCTGAGCAGTCATAGGCATTGTTCGATGCCTTGCGCAAAACGCCATTGAAAATGGCGCCTTTGATGACCACACCGTTTTGGCCCAGACGGCGTTTGCAGGCTTCGATTTCCTTGACGGTGCTCAGGCCGAAACGGGTGACCAGTAAACAGGTGCCCGCCTGGCGTCCGACCAAGGTGGCGTCGGTCACAGCGAGGATCGGTGGCGTATCGATAATTACCAAGTCATAGAGCGGCGACAAGTCGCTGAGTAGCTTGTTGAAGTTGTCGTGCATCAACAACTCCGACGGGTTGGGTGCAGCAAAACCACAGGAGATAAAGTCCAGATTAGGCACTTCGGTGGCGTTGATCACTTCCCGGCTTGTCAGGCGAGCGGCGAGCGTATCGGACAGACCGTGTTTAGGGTGCAGGCCGAATACCTTGTGCAAATAGCCCTTGCGCATATCAGCGTCGATCAGCAGTACACGCTTACCCGTCTGGGCAATGATCACCGCCAGGTTGCTGGACACGAACGACTTGCCCGAACCGGGTGACGGGCTGGAAATCATCAATACATTGTTACGTGCTTCGAGCATCGCGAAGTGCAGGCTGGTGCGCAGACTGCGCAGCGACTCCACGGCCAACTCGGAGGGTTCGGAGACGCTCAGCAACTTCGATTCCTTGCCCGCGGAACGGCTCTGGTTATGTTTTTCCAGGCGCTCTTGTTTTCGCGAGTACGGCAGCGAGGCATAAACTGGCATGCCCAGGTTTTCGATGATTTCCGGGTTGTCCACGCCGCGATAGAACGCTTGGCGCAGGAATACCACGATGACTGCCACCAATGCGCCAATCAAGGTTGCGATAACCACGATCAGTTTGCGCATGGGCCTGACTGGCTCTTCGACATTGACGTCAGCGTTGTCGATGATGCGTACGTTACCGATGCTGCCGGCGCGAAGGATGTCCTGTTCCTGGCTCTTGTTCAGCAGCAAGGTGTAGGTCTGAGTGGTGACTTGCATGTCGCGCGTCAAGCGCAGCAACTCTTGCTGGGTGACAGGCAACGCCTGGATTTTTTTCAACAGGCCTTGTTTCTGTGCTTCAAGTTGACCCATCTGAGTCATCAGCGCGCGGTAGGTAGGGTGTTCGCGGGTGTACAGCCGTTCAACCTCGACCCTTTTGAGTTTCAGTTCGGAGAGCATGGAGTCGAGGTTGACTACTTGGTCGAGCACTGATTTGGTTTCGATGCTCAGGTCCACCGATTTTGCGCTGGCCTGGAAAGCGTTCAGGGCTTGCTCTGATTGCTCAAGCTGCTTACGTACCAGCGGCAGTTGCGAGCGCAGAAACTCCAGGCGCTGTGCGGCTTCGGCAGAGCTGCGTTCAACGTTCTGGCGCACGTACAGGTGGCTGACTTCATCGAGGATAATCTTGGCCTGTATGGGGTTGGTGTCCTGAATGGACAGGTAAATGATCCCTGAATCCTTGCCGGCTTCATTGATGGTCAGGCGGCCCTGATATTCCAGTGCGCTGGTCAGCGTGCGCTCTTTGGTCAGCTTGAACTCAGTGCCGGGGCGAGCCTTAAGCGTGGCCACTTGGATTTTTACGCCATTGCCTTCGACGGTCTGATTGGTCTGGCCCTTGAGCAGCAGCTTGCTTTTTTTGTCATACAGCGAGAACGCGTCTGCTCCGTCGGCCACCAGTGTCATCGGTTCGCCGAGCAGTGCGTCAGGAACTTCCAGCTGGAAGACGCTGATTTGTTCGCCCCCCCACGCGTAGTTCTTCAGGCCGAACAAGGGTTCAGCGAAGCTGCCTTCGGTTAGCGGTTTGTAAGTTCGGGCCATGTATGCGCCGAACACAGGGAAGTACCGTGGCTTCTGGATAATGTTGAGCTTGAGGTCTTCGACCACACGGCCGAGCACGGCCCGCGACTTGATCAGCTCGATCTCGGTAGTGGCCTGAGACACAGACATAGGCTTGCCACTGACTTCGGTAGTCGCTTCAATGCCGATTTTTTTAGGCTCGATTTGAATCATCGCAGCGGCTTGATAGGCCGGTGTCGCGAGCAGGGCGTAGGCCACGCCGATCAGGCAAAAAAAGCTGATGATCGAGGCGATCAGACCCTTGTGATCAAACAATGTGCGCAAGATAGTTGCCAAATCGATCCGGGTGTCCTGGTAATAGTCCAGGGAAGAGCGGTTCATAGCGGTCATTTATCTTGTTACTCCTGACTGTAGGTAAGGGAGCCAGTCATCGACACAACGCGAAAGGTGCTCGAAGGTCTGTTCGAAGGCTAGTTTCGGGCGCCGGTAGGGGTCGGCTATTTCCAGCTCGTGTTGCCATTTGCCAATCAAAAACACTTTGCCGCGCGCTTCTGGAGCCAGTTTCAAAATACTTTGCATCTGCGCCTGTTCCATGAGCAGGATCAGCTCGGCCTGGCGCAACATCTGTCGGTCGACCTGACGCGCCTCATGGCGGTGAGCAGGCACTTGATGCGTCTTCAGGACTTCGCGGGCCAGAGGGTCCATCGGCGCGCAAAGCATTGCGTGAATCCCTGCCGATGAAATCTGCACACCGGATGCCTGCACGCGTTGGCGGAACATCGCCTCAGCCATCGGGCTGCGGCAGATATTGCCGACGCAGATCACTAACAGGTTATTGAACATGACCTTTGCTGCCCGACAGCATCAGCCACAGACGTTTGTTTAGATTGACGCTGACGTTACGTGCCACCAGCAGCAACGCGTGTAGTTTGTTCAGCGGCCTTATGGCCGACAGCGACAAACCAAACACCTGAATCAGAAAGTATTCATACAATTCCTGATTGCCAATACGGTTGTAGTAGTTGGCCAGGCTGGTGCATGTCTGCAGGCTCATGTGCAATTTCCGTTTGTGCGATCGCATGGAGAAAACTCCACCCGGATGCAGGCGGTACATGGCAGGCTTGATCTCGGCGAGGAATTTACCTTTGCCAAATGCGCCGAGCAGCGACCACCAACACAGGTCGTTGAGTGGCGCGAGGAGCAACTCTGGCGGCAGCTTGAAAAAGACATTACGAAAGCACACGGTCAGCGTTGAAATCGGTCGGGCCTTTTGCAGTTCGATGGCGCTGGCGTCGCGACGTAATTCGCCCTGTAACTGGATGCCTCGCTCACCATCGTGGTCGAAGGACATGGCGTCGTGATAGGTCAGTGCGTAATCCGGATGACTCTCGAGGAAGTCCACTTGGATTTGAAGTTTGCGTGGGTCGGTCCAGTAGTCGTCGGCCTCGCAATAAGCGATGTAGCGTCCACGCGCTTCCTTGAACAGTGCCGGTACGCAGGGATTGCCTTGCTGGTACTGATTAACGTCTTGATAAAACGGCCTGATGATTCCTGGATAACGTTCGGCATACTCGGCGATGACGCGCGCAGTGCCATCGGTGGACGCATCGTCGTTGATCAGGATTTCGAAAGGAAAATTCGTTTGTTGTGCCAGAAAGCTTTCTAGCGTCTGGGCGATAAACGCCTCCTGGTTATAGGCGGGGCAGACGATGCTCAACAGCGGCTCGGGAGCGCGCGGCTCAGTGGTGGCATTTTGCGAGGTGGCATCCATGGCTCAAGTACTCGGTTTGCTGAACAAAATGAAAATCTTCACGGCCAGAGGCTTATAGCTTGCTGCCACCAGCGTCAGGGTTACCAGACCACACACCGCCAGGCCCATGAACGTCGTGATGCGGTCATCACCTGCAATCATGCGAAACAGCGGTTCGCTGATAACAATCCCGATCGCGGTCATCAGGCTGATACGCAAAATATCGTGTAGCCATCGGCCATTAATGCCTGGTGCCAATCGGTTGTGCACGATCGGTGGCCAGATCAGGAAAGACACTAGGCGCAGAGCGAACCAGGCCACTGCTGCGCCGTAGGCGCCTTGATAATGGATGGCCAGAAGCATCACCGGCACGGTCACTACGGCTGACACCACGCTGTACCAAACATGCAACTCGATCTTTCCATGGGCGTATTGCAGGTAAAACTGGAAGGCACTGGCGGCCATGATCGCGCTGCCCAATGAGTACCAGAGGAGTATCGAATGGCTCCATTGGGCAGCAACGTGGTCACCGGTCCAAGCGTAAATCAGCGGTTCGGCGTGCACCCCGATCACCGCAGCCAGTGGAAACAGAACGGTGCACACGAATCGGTTGGCGGATAGAAACAGAGCATGCATATCGTCCTGACGGCCTTCTGCCATCAGTACAGTCAAGCGGGGTAATAGCGTTTGCGCCAGTGGGTTGGCCAACATCAGGATGCCGGTGCTGATAAGTGCTACCAGCGAGAAATAACCGTACTCTTTGAGCAGCAGCATTTCCGAGAGCAACACCTTGTCTATCTGAGTCAAGACGATCCACAACACGGTTGTCAGGGACATGCTGGCCGCAAACGGAATGATCGGCTTGACCAGTGCCCAGTTGAAACCGCTCAACAGATGCGGGGTTGGCATTTGCTGGTAGGCCCGGGCCGCGAAGATCAAGGTTTCGATCAATCCCACCAGCACCTGGAATTCGAAAAAGTCCCGAGGGTCGTTCGAAATGGAACTGACCAGTAGCAACCCGCCGAAATAGCGCAGGGTGGCAATGATCACATTGGCGATGTTTAGCCACGCGTGTTGTTCCAAACCTTGTATGCCGCTTTTGTAGAGCGTCGAATACAGGCGCAAGGCGATGATCAGCCCCATCATGCTGATACAGCTGATAAGGGTTTGGTGATCCAAGACCTGAGCGTTGAGCCATTTCACTGCAATCCATGGGCTGGCCGCGTAAATCACCACGCAGCACAGTACTGCCAGTGGCACGAAGATAATCTCGAACGAGCGCAGCAAATGCCCCGCGTTTCGTTCTTCAGTCGGCAAACTCTGCTGGTGCGCAACAGCACGAACCAGGCTGGGTGACATCCCTGCATCAAGTAGCTGTAGCCATGCCTGCATGACGGAAAAGAAACCGATCAGGCCATACGCTTCGGCCCCTAGATGGCCGAGGTAGAACGGCATTATCAGAATGCCAACCAGCAGCGCGTAGGCCTGTCCGGCATAGCTCAAGGTGGTGTTTCTGATGACGGAAAGTTTTCTCGGCATGGCGTTTAGATAACCTGAGCGAAGGCCGTATCTTTAAAGCTGATCGGGCCAAGACTGCATTCAGTGATAAGGGTGTCGATGATCTTGTCTTGGTCATCGTGTGCCAGCCCCGGATAGATCGGCAGGCAAAGTACGCGCTGGCTCAAGGCTCGCGAATCGCTCTGGGCGGCTTGGGGCTGCAGGTATTCGAGGGTGTCCAGAGACGGGTAGAAATAACGCCGAGGGTTGATGCCTTTATTGTTAAGGGCTGTCCGCACCCGTAATAGTTGTTGTTCACTGTGTAGGCCGATGGGGAAGTAGCTGTTGTTAAGCTCGCTATTGGGTGTGGCTTGTTGAAAATCCACGTAATCGCCCAGCCGAGACTGATAACGATGAGCGATTTCAGCACGCTGTTCGAAGATGCTGTCGATGTCGTCGAGAATGCACAGCCCCATGGCCGCCGAAAACTCGTTGAGTTTGGCGTTAATCCCTAGGCCGTCGATTTTGTCGGTGTCGGCGATGCCGAAGTTGCACAGCAGGTACACACGCCGGGCCAGCTCGTCATCGTTGGTGATGATCGCTCCACCCTCAATGGTATGGAATAACTTGGTCGCATGAAAACTGAGTGTGCTGATGTCGCCCCACGTGAGCACCGACTGACCGGCATGACGAACCCCGAATGCATGGGCACCGTCGTAGACGGTTTTTAGTTGGTGTTTACGCGCAATTTGCTCGATGCGTTCGACCGCACAAGGGTTGCCAAACACATGCGTACCCACGATCGCCGTGGTATCGGAAACGATCCTGCTTTCGATGTGGTCGGGGGAGATGTTCCAGGTGCGCGAGTCAATGTCGGCGAAGATCGGCCGAATACCTTCCCACTGTAACGAACTGCTGGTCGCTACAAAGCTGAACGGTGTAGTCACAGCGCTGCCGCTCAGACCCAGTGCGCGATAAGCGACCTGCAGGGCCAGCGTGCCATTATTGGTCAGCAGCACATGTTTAACGCCCAAAAAAGCCTTGAGGCGCTCCTGCAACTCGCACACCAAGGGACCATGATTGGTTAGCCAGCCCCGTGCGTAGATGCCTTCTACGTAGGTTTTGAACTTGTTGATGTCTCCGAGGTAGGTCTTGGTCACGTTGATCATCGAAGCCTCCATGTCTGACGCTGAATAGTGATAGCGAGCATTGAAGTACTGAACTAACCGAGCGTTGATGTGGGCGGCTAACTGCCTGTTTTTCGGCTGACCAACCGGGCTCGACGTTGGTTGATTTTAAGAATGATTCGTGTGGCAAGGCTGCCCGCATGAGGATCGCCATAATGAAAGATGGCGGTCGCACGTTTCAGGTCGGGGCCGACAGTACGGTTTGCATGCAGCGAGCGATAACCCCAGAAGAAATAGATGCTGCCCGGCTCCAACTGCAATGTGGTGGGCTTGAACCAGCCGCGTTGCATTGCCAGGCACATCAACGTGCGACTGAAACGATTTTGCAGCAGCGCTTTTTCAATAACATTGAGGACCACGCTCGAGCGCACGGTTCGTAAGTTAGGAAACAGAACTAAATCTCCGCGCTCTTCACCGTCTTGCGGAATAAAGATGGGAACCAGTGCGGTCACTAGACTGGCGTCGTAATGAAAGCAATTGGACTCCCGTTGTCCCTCGTTCCCTTGTACACAGCGAAGGACCGGAAAAATCTGGTCACTGATGGCCTGTTTGTTTGCGGCTTCGCGATACAACCTGGCCAGCAATGCCTTGAACCGGGGGTCGGCCCAGATATTCACCAGCAGGCTGCCAGCTAATGCCTGTTCGCCGTGATAGGCAAAATACTCGCCGGGATGGAGGTTCGCGTGGTGGTCGGTGTAGGTGCGCAGCTGTTGTAGATCGGCTTCGCTGACGACACCTCTCAGTTGGGCAAAGCCATTGGTATCAATCTCATTGGCCAGCTTTTTTACGTGCGGCTCATCAATGTCAAAAGATAAAGGCATCGCTTCAGGCTCTTTATAGGTAAGTAAGTGAGCGGGACGGCCATCCGGTGCAGCTGCCATTGCTGAGGGGCATGCATTACAAACAAACACCTTCACATCACATCGTTTAAACACGCTACCGCCCGAATCTGCTGATCCCGCCGCGGCCTGGTGACTGAATAACAATGTTTAAACGTTCGTTTAAACGTTCACGCTGTAACTTAGACGAGCGGTCGAAGTAAACCCTCAGGCAATGCTACCGCCCGACCGAGCACGCTCAGTAAAAAAACAAGTGTTCAATTAGTTAACGGACTCCCACAGGCGCAAGAAACTGCACCGTGC
Organism: Pseudomonas sp. GG8; assembly: GCF_052976945.1. Taxonomy (NCBI): domain Bacteria; kingdom Pseudomonadati; phylum Pseudomonadota; class Gammaproteobacteria; order Pseudomonadales; family Pseudomonadaceae; genus Pseudomonas; species Pseudomonas sp. GG8. Next base: position 3,567,770 of record NZ_JBRIIP010000001.1, on the reverse strand, counting down.
CTAAAACTAATTTTGTGTGGGCAGAACTGTAGAACGTGTTGGCTTGACGCGTTGCGCGCTCTGCTCTTTGACAGGGCTGCATTGGCAACGAATCGTCTGACAGACATATATATCGACGGCGGCGTCCTTTCTGTCAAATTATTTCGTCAAGAAACTGTTAAATTTTTGATAAACGGTTTTGTTGTGATTATAAGCTATTGATTTTATTAAGAGTTAAAAAACCATCGCCTGCACCGCTTAGGTGCTGCGACGTTTTTTAGACGCATAAGAAAGGCGGGAATAATGCAATTAATCACGGTGAAGTCTGGGCAAGTAATCACCGGTCCGCAGTGAGTGTAGTTGGCTTTTATTAAAGGACACAAACTGCTCGAATGAGTGCATTGGCACTGTTGTAACTATGGTGTTGAGTGGTTTTTGCTGGGCGCGGTTTTTGAAAGTTGAGCGGGTCGATTCCTGGTCTCCGCAGAGGGGGTTCACTTTTTATCAGTTGAATGTGGCGGTTTAGGACTCAACTGCCAGCAGACGTAGAAATAACCCTTATGTCTAGTAGGGCTATTTGACAAAAGACGAGTATCGTCCATGACGCTGATCACCTTGAGCCGACAGGCAAGGATGAGCCCGGATCAGTGGGGTAAGCGTGCTTGGGTTAGGGTGATATTTTTTATATGCATTTCAGGAATATATAAATAATAATTAATAATTTTTTGATCTATTTAAAATCAGGCACTATCAAGCTTTCGACGCTTCGACATCACGCAAACATTCCAGCGTTCTGGGTTGTGCGCCTCAGAGTTATCTGTCTATGAAAAGCCTTCCGCTGTATTTCGATTACGCCGCTACCACACCTGTGGATGAGCGTGTCATTAAGGTCATGGTCGAGTGTCTGGGCCGATCCGGGAATTTTGGTAATCCTGCATCCAGCTCCCATCTATATGGTCAGCAGGCCCGGCAAGCTGTCGAACAGGCCCGTCAACAGATTGCCGATCTTGTCGGCGCAAAGGCCACGCAAATAGTCTGGACGTCCGGTGCGACCGAGTCGAACAACCTGGCGCTCAAGGGCGTTGCACAGGCTCGAGTGCAGCGGGGTGGGCATATCATCACCAGCCAGCTTGAGCACAAGGCGATTCTCGATACGGCGCAGCAATTGCAAGCGGCTGGCTACGAGGTGACTTACCTGGCGCCGGATGCTCAGGGTTTGATCGCTCCTGCAGTTGTCAGCGCCGCGCTTCGAGAGGACACCTTTCTGGTGTCCCTGATGTTGGTCAATAACGAGTTGGGCACGCTCAACGATATTGCAGCCATAGGCCAACTCGTCCGTGAGCACGGCGCGCTGTTCCATGTCGATGCCGCTCAAGGTGCTGGCAAAGTAAGCATTGATCTGGCCGCGCTGGCGGTTGATCTGATGTCGTTCTCCGCACACAAAGTCTACGGTCCAAAAGGTATTGGTGCGCTCTATGTCGGGCCGCGTGCCGACCAGCGCTTGCAGGCTCAGATCCATGGTGGCGGACACGAAGGGGGGCTGCGTTCGGGCACGCTGGCCACCCATCAAATTGCGGGCATGGGTGCTGCTTTCGCTTTGGCTGCCGAAGTGTTTGAGCATGAGACTGCTCAGATCGAGCGTCTGCAATTGCGCTTGCGGCAGCAACTGGCCGAGATTCCGGGCTTGCGCGTCAATGGCTGCCCTACCCAGCGGGTCGCGCACACCCTGAGCCTGACCTTTGGCAAAGGCGATCTGAATCTGGATGCACTGAGCAGTGACTTGGCCTTTTCGTCCACGTCAGCCTGTAACTCGGCAAAAAATGCACCGTCGCATGTGCTTCTTGCCCTTGGTCACGATGTGCAGTCTGCGCGTCAGACCATTCGCTTGAGCCTCGGGCGCTTCACCACGGAGGACGATGTTGACCGTGCCGTCCGGTTGATCAAGGCCTCATTGACCGAGCCTGCCTTCTGGGCAGTTGCTCAGCCGTGAGTGCTGCTCCATTATCTGAACCGGAACATGCCAATTACCGGTTCAGCGGGAGAGTCAATGAGTACGCAGTCGAAAACCAACGGAGTGGTCGCCGAACGTTTGGCGCAAGTGCGCGCCCTGATGAGCCGGGAGCGTATCGATGCTTACCTGGTGCCGTCGGCGGATCCACACCTTTCTGAATACCTGCCGGGCTATTGGCAGGGCCGGCAGTGGCTTTCGGGTTTCCATGGCTCGGTCGGTACCCTGATCATCACCCAGAGTTTTGCGGGTTTGTGGGCCGACAGCCGTTATTGGGAGCAAGCCACTAAAGAGCTGGCGGGCAGTGGCATCGAGTTGGTGAAATTGATGTCGGGCCAGCCTGGGCCGCTGGATTGGCTGGCTGAAAAGGCCACGAGCAAAAGTGTTGTCGCCGTGGACGGTGCCGTGCTGGCGGTTGCTTCGGCGCGTACGCTCGCGGCCAGGTTATATGAGCGTGGCGCTAGTTTGCGGACGGATTTTGATCTGCTCACAGAACTATGGCTTGACCGTCCTGGGTTGCCGACCAATGCCATTTATCAGCATTTACCACCTCAGGCGAGCGTGAGTCGAGGCGACAAACTGGCCAAATTACGTCAGGCGTTGCAAGAGCGCGGTGCGGATTGGCATTTCATAGCGACCCTAGATGACATCGCCTGGCTGTTCAATCTGCGCGGTGCCGATGTTTCCTATAATCCTGTGTTCATCTCCTTTGCCTTGATTGGTCCTCAACGGATCAGTCTGTTTGTCGACTCCGTCAAAGTTGATGCTGAGCTGCGCCAGGCACTGGAGGGGGAGGGCATCACACTCGTCGAATACACCAACGTTGCCTCGGCGTTGCGTGATGTACCGGCCGATGCACGGCTACTGATTGACCCGACGCGTGTCACCTGTGGCTTGCTGGATCACCTTAAAGCCGAGGTGAGACTGGTTGAAGGGCTCAACCCGACAACGTTGTTCAAGTCGCAAAAAAGCGATGCCGATGTTCAACACATCCGTCAGGCCATGGAACAGGATGGTGCTGCACTTTGTGAGTTCTTTGCCTGGCTGGAAACGACGCAGGGAAAGGAGCCGGTCAGTGAGTTGTCCGTTGATCTTCATTTAGGTCAGGCTCGCGCCCGTCGTCCGGGCTATGTCTCACCAAGCTTCGCCACCATTGCGGGTTTCAATGCCAATGGGGCCATGCCGCATTATCGTGCCACCGAGCGCGAGCATGCGCAGATTGAAGGTGATGGCCTGCTGCTGATCGATTCGGGCGGTCAATACCTGGGTGGCACTACGGACATCACGCGGATGGTGCCCATCGGAACACCCAGCGCCGAGCAAAAACGTGATTGCACGCGTGTACTCAAGGGTGTGATCGCGCTGTCTCGGGCACATTTCCCGCGCGGGATCGCTTCACCGTTGCTGGATGCTATCGCTCGAGCGCCGATCTGGGCTGAGGGCGTCGATTATGGTCACGGGACCGGGCATGGTGTCGGGTATTTCCTCAATGTGCACGAGGGACCGCAAGTTATCGCCTATCAAGCCGTTGCAGCACCGCAAACGGGGATGCTGCCGGGCATGATCACCTCTATTGAACCGGGCACGTACCGTCCTGGTCGCTGGGGGGTGCGCATCGAAAACCTGGTGCTCGCGGTTGATGCCGGGAAAACCGAATTTGGTGAGTTTCTCAAATTCGAAACCCTGACCCTGTGCCCTATTGATACCCGTTGTCTTGAGGTTTCCTTGCTGGCCCAAGACGAGCGTGACTGGCTAAATGCCTACCATGCTCAGGTCAACAAGCGTCTCAGCCCATTGCTGCAAGGGCCAGCTCTGGAGTGGTTGCGTACACGCACCGTCGCGGTCTAACCCGTCGATTGCGCTGCCGGCTCATACCTGCGGCGCAGCGGCGAAGGCTTCGACCCTATAGTCGACCGTGCGAGTTCGGTTGTGGCTGAAAGCCCGGCGCGGGCCGCGCTGTCGCAATGCATCGGTGCATCGGTGGTTGCGAGAATGCTGTCTACTCCCCGGATTCAACAGCAAGTTCTCGATGTCAGTCACGATTGGCTGGTCCGGCAAATCGATGCGCAAGGGGTGAGCGAATAAGCGAATAGAGCTACTTGCAGATGATGATCATGCTGCGGCTGGTATAGCCCGCTGGGTTGAGACCAAAAGGGTAATCACCTGGATCTTCCACAGCGTCGCCGGATTTGGCGATGAGTTTATAGCCTTTCGCGTCGCATGAGCTGGCCGCCAGTTCATAGCATTTGTCCCAGGAAGAGGTGAGTCCGGAGCAGTTGATATGAAGTCCGCGTTTGCCGATCTTCACCGGTTTGTAGGTCGCTGCACAGCCAACGAGCGCCAGTAATGCCAAGACGATCACTATGTGTTTCATTTCTTTCCTTACCTGGCGAATGCATGAATGCCAGCGCTTTGCTCTAAATTCACGTGTGTGCATGACCGGTGCCGGTGACGTCCAGGTCGGGATGAAGCTCCAAGGGTAATAGCGGTTACGGAGCTCAACATGGCTCAACCGCGTTACAAATGCTAGAGGCGTTTTATATCTGCCCCGAAAGCGGGGTCAGTCAGCGGGTACCAACGCTGGTCGTTTTGGGCGCATGGTCAGTGTCGCACCCACCGAAGCCAGAATGATTGAGCCAATGGCTAGCCACTGCGTCAGCGTAAGGCTTTCATGCAGGAAAAGTAGTCCGGACAGTGCCCCAAACGCGGGTTCGATACTCATTAATGTGCTGAAGGTTCGGGCGGGCAAGCGCGTCAACGCCATCATCTCCAGGCTGTAGGGCAAGGCGGTCGACAGAATTGCCACGCCTAACGCGGTCGTGAGCAACGCCGGGTTGAGCAATGCCGAGCCTGCGTGCACGATCCCGATAGGCGCAATGAATATCGCCGCAATCAATACGCCTAGCGCTGCGGTCTGAATGCCGTTGTCCGCGCCAGCTTTTTGGCCGGACACGATATACATCGCCCAGCAGACCCCTGCGCCGAGTGCGTAGCCTATCCCGGTCAGGTCGATATTCGCGCCGCTCTCCCCGGTCGGTATGAGCAGCAGCAAGCCTGTGACAGCCAGGATTATCCAGACAAAGTCAATTGCCCTGCGCGAAGAGAGGAGAGCCACGGTCAATGGTCCTGTGAACTCAAGCGCGACGGCGATCCCAAGTGGCACGGTGCGTAAGGACATATAGAAGAGGAAGTTCATGCCGCCCAGCGCGATGCCATAGATGATGACGGTGCGCAATGACTTGGCGGTCAACGTCGCTCGCCAAGGACGTAGGACCAGCAACAG
>NZ_JBRIIP010000001.1:3402500-3557500 GCF_052976945.1 Pseudomonas sp. GG8 | reverse complement strand
GAGGCTTTGAAGCGTGGACGCCAGTCTGCGTGGAGCCAACCTTGAAATACCACCCTGGCAACTTTGAGGTTCTAACTCAGGTCCGTTATCCGGATCGAGGACAGTGTATGGTGGGTAGTTTGACTGGGGCGGTCTCCTCCTAAAGAGTAACGGAGGAGTACGAAGGTGCGCTCAGACCGGTCGGAAATCGGTCGTAGAGTATAAAGGCAAAAGCGCGCTTGACTGCGAGACAGACACGTCGAGCAGGTACGAAAGTAGGTCTTAGTGATCCGGTGGTTCTGTATGGAAGGGCCATCGCTCAACGGATAAAAGGTACTCCGGGGATAACAGGCTGATACCGCCCAAGAGTTCATATCGACGGCGGTGTTTGGCACCTCGATGTCGGCTCATCACATCCTGGGGCTGAAGCCGGTCCCAAGGGTATGGCTGTTCGCCATTTAAAGTGGTACGCGAGCTGGGTTTAGAACGTCGTGAGACAGTTCGGTCCCTATCTGCCGTGGACGTTTGAGATTTGAGAGGGGCTGCTCCTAGTACGAGAGGACCGGAGTGGACGAACCTCTGGTGTTCCGGTTGTCACGCCAGTGGCATTGCCGGGTAGCTACGTTCGGAATAGATAACCGCTGAAAGCATCTAAGCGGGAAACTAGCCTCAAGATGAGATCTCACTGGGACCTTGAGTCCCCTGAAGGGCCGTCGAAGACTACGACGTTGATAGGTTGGGTGTGTAAGCGCTGTGAGGCGTTGAGCTAACCAATACTAATTGCCCGTGAGGCTTGACCATATAACACCCAAGCAATTTGCGTCGAAAGAGCAGATTGCGGTGTGTGAAGACGACACAAACCGAAAATTGGCAACAAACCACAGATCTATCACATCCCCATTAGTTGGCCCGTTGCGCGCAAGCACGACGATCCGGCAGCCGAATTTCTTGACGACCATAGAGCATTGGAACCACCTGATCCCATCCCGAACTCAGCAGTGAAACGATGCATCGCCGATGGTAGTGTGGGGTTTCCCCATGTGAGAGTAGGTCATCGTCAAGATTAAATTCCGAAACCCCTGTTTGCTTACGCAAACAGGGGTTTTGTTTGTGTGCGAGGAAAATAGGGCTCAAGAGTTGCTTACGGCGACCATCGAAAAGCTTCAGTCCGCTCGCATCGAGAGCCTGCACTTGCATGCGGTACAAAATCGATAGCCATAAAAAAACCACCTATCTGGTGGTTTTTTTATGGCTGAATTCAGCTCAGTCGCCGCGGTATTCACAACCGCTTGTACAGGTCTCATGAATACGAATGGCTGAGAGTTCTGGTAGCAAAGGCTTCAGCTGATCCCAAATCCATTTTGCCAAGACTTCGCTGGTTGGATTTTCAAGGCCCGGAATGTCGTTCAAATAGTTGTGATCGAGACGCTCATAGAGAGGCTTGAAGATCGCTTTGATTTCGGAAAAGTCACGAATCCAACCGGTATGAGGGTCGACTTTTCCCGCCAAATAGATGGCCACGCGAAATGAATGCCCATGCAGACGTCCGCACTTATGGCCCTCAGGAACGTGGGGCAGGCGGTGTGCGGATTCGAAGGTGAACTCTTTGAAAATTTCCACAGTGTATTCGACTCTAGAAAGTGGCTATCGCCAGGGCGATAAAAGCAGGCGAGCAGTTTAGCAGCAATGGTTTGTCCTATGCGCTAAAACAAACCGCAGGCCAGTACGCTGTAAGCTGCTTGCTTGAACGCCTGATGGATGATGGCACCTGGCCAGATAAATTCAGCTTCAATTAAGTTGAGCTGTTTATCTTTGTAGTCGTGCAAAGCATTTATTTCTAAGGAGGCCTGATATGAAAGCCGTCACAGCACTGCTCACTGTCGCAGCTCTTACGTTTACCGCAGGTATCGCCCTGGCTCGGGATTTAGGCCCGGGTGAGGCGTTGAAGTTAAGAGATGCGGGTACTATTCAGTCATTCGAAAAGCTTGATGCTGACGCGTTGGCTAAACACCCTGGCTCAGCGATTACCGATACCGGGCTTGAAGAGGAATACGGCAAGCATGTCTATCAGGTCGAACTGCGTGACCTGCAGGGCGTTGATTGGGATGTGGAAGTGGACGCCGCCAGCGGCCAGGTTCTCAAGGACCATCAGGACACGTAATGAAAGTAAGCGAGCATCCTTACAGGTTTTTCGCATTGCTCCTGGCTCTGTTCTGCTCTGAGCTGTGCGCGCGGGACCTGGATCAGGACGAAGCGCTGAAATTACGCCAGCAAGGAGTGATCCAGCCGCTCGATCAACTGATAGGGCTAGCTCTGGGGCGTTACCCAGGCTCAAAGCTGTTGGAGGCTGAGCTTGAGGAGAAACACGGCGTATACCTCTATGACATAGAGTTGCTGACTGTGGAAGGTGTGGTTCGGGAGTTGAAGTTCGACGCTCGCGACAGTCGATTATTAAAGGACAAGGAAGATGATTGATGCGGCTGTTACTGGTTGAAGACCATGTGCCGCTGGCAGATGAACTGGTCGCCGGGCTTAAACGCCAGGGCTATGCAGTAGACTGGCTTGCCGATGGACGTGACGCGGTGTATCAGGGGGGCAGTGAACCCTATGATTTGATTATCCTGGACCTGGGGCTTCCCGGTTTGCCGGGTCTCGACGTACTTCAGCAATGGCGTGCCAGTGGTTTGGCTACCCCGGTCTTGATTCTGACCGCCCGAGGCTCATGGGCTGAGCGCATTGAAGGGCTCAAGGCGGGTGCCGATGACTACCTGAGCAAACCTTTTCACCCTGAAGAGCTACAGCTGCGAATTCAAGCATTGCTGCGGCGGTCACATGGCCTGGCCAATAAGCCCAGGCTAGAGGCAGCGGGTTTGCATCTGGATGAGGGCCGTCAATGCGTGGCCCAGGGCAACGTTGAAATTCAGCTGACCGCAGCTGAATTTCGTTTGCTGCGCTACTTCATGCTGCATCCCGAGCAGATATTGTCCAAAAGCCATTTGGCCGAGCATCTCTACGACGGTGAAAGCGAACGCGACTCAAATGTGATCGAAGTTCATGTCAATCACCTGCGGCGCAAACTTGGCCGCACGGTGATCGAGACGCGTCGTGGTCAAGGCTATCGCTTCGGTGAGGAAGTCGAGTGAGGTCCATACAGGCTCGTCTCAGTCTGGGATTGATCAGTGTGCTGCTTATCATAGGGCTGGTATTGGCTCAGACCAGCTTGTGGTTGTTTGAGCTGGGATTGCAGCGCTACCTGGAATCAGGGCTGCGCAATGAAAGCCAGAACCTGTTGGTAGCACTTGCGCGGGGTCCAGAAGGCCTTCAGCTGGATGAGCGTCACCTGACACCTGCCTACCAGCAGCCTTATTCGGGCCATTATTTCCAGGTCGACTTTCCGGGAGGGCATTGGCGCTCCCGCTCGCTGTGGGATATTGAGTTCCCCACCCCGGAAACGCCGGGTCTGCACACCAATTTCGAGCTGGGACAAAGCGGTCAGTCATTGCTGGTTCTGCGTGCGGACTACCGTCGATTCGGACAGGTGATTTCCATTACCGTGGCTCAAGACTACACGCCGGTGGAAGCCAGCTTTCAGCGTGTGCAGCAAATTGGCCTGGGTTTGGGGGGTGCGGCGTTGATTTTGATCCTCGTCCTGCAGCGCCTCACAGTATGTCGTGCGCTGAGGCCACTGGAGAATGCGCGAGAGCAGATCGCCCAGTTGCAGCAGGGGCTGCGCTCACAGCTTGATGATCAAGTGCCGGTCGAGCTTGAGCCGTTGGTTGCGCAGATCAACCACTTACTCGCTCATACCGAGGACAGCCTCAAGCGTTCACGCAATGCTCTCGGCAACATGGGGCATGCATTGAAAACGCCTCTCGCGGTGCTGGTGAGTCTGGCTGCCAGTGAAACGCTTGATGCTTACCCAGCCTTGCGCAGTACGTTGCGCGAACAACTGGAGCAGATTCAACAGCGCCTGACCCGTGAATTGAACCGTGCACGCCTGTCTGGAGACGCCTTGCCCGGTGCGCAGTTCGATTGTGACGCCGAGTTGCCGGGGCTGTTCGCAACACTGGGTATGATCCATGGCGATCACTTGGAAATGAGCTGGGTGGTTACGCCCGGCCTGCGTTTGCCATGGGACAGGGAGGATCTTCTTGAATTGATGGGCAATCTGCTGGACAACGCCTGCAAGTGGGCCGACAGCGTGGTGCGTCTGAGTATTACGCACCGGTCGAAGAGTTATTGTTTGCTGATCGATGATGACGGCCCTGGTATTCCTGAGACTCGTCGCGACGAGGTGCTCGGCCGTGGGTCACGGCTGGATGAACAGGTCAACGGCCACGGCTTGGGACTAGGTATCGTGCGTGACATTGTCGATGCATGGGGCGGTCAGCTGAAGTTGCTGTCCAGCCCTCTGGGCGGGCTTCAGGTACACATTGATCTTCCCGAGCGAACGATGCTCGATCACTCGGGTACCACCGTTAATTTCCATTGAATGGAACGCTGACTGAGCGACATGGAGATATCTTTCCAGCGGATAGAGCGGGAGATTTTATCGCTATCTGCGATTCACATTTTTTCTTCATCCCGACAATAAAAGACGCTTTTGGCTACAAAGCTGACGGACGCTTCTCAACTTTTTAGGGTTGGGGCCGCTAACCAATAAAACGTTGCGACCTAAACATTGGAATACCAATAAGAGTGGAAACTTATGCGTCTTAATTTGAAGACCAAAGTACTGTCATTGGCAGTCCTGCCGGTGTTGATTTTTGCTCTGGTAATCAGCGCTACCACGGTGTTGATGTTGCAGGGACAGGCAAAAAAGGAGGTCGAGGACACCCGACAGCGTCTGCTCAACGAAACCAAAGCCACACTGCAAAGCTACGTCGCCGTCGCGCTGGGTACCATCAAGCCTTTGTATGACGCGGCGGCCCCTGGGGACGTGGCCGTGCGAGCGCAGGTGGTGAAAATGCTTTCCACTATTACCTATGGCAAGGACGGTTACTTCTTCGGCTACGACTCGGAAGCGGTACGTCTGTTTAAGGGAAGCAGCCCGGAAGACATTGGTAAAAGCTTCAAAGACGCCCGCGATCCCAATGGGGTCTATGTCAACCGCGAACTGGTCGCGGTCGGCAAGGCAGCCACCCATTACGTACAATACTCGTCGTCGTTGCCCGGCAACTCTCAAGTATTGATTCCCAAGCTCGCTTACACCGAATACCTGCCCAAGTGGGATATGGTCATTGGTACCGCCGTCAATCTGGATGGGATCGAAGCTCAGGTCATGGAGGTCAAGAAGAACGTTGATGCGCGCCTGGAGGAGATATTGCTGAGCATCATCGGCGTTGCTCTGCTGCTGCTGGTGTTGATTGCCATTGTTGGGGCGGTCCTGGCGGGCACCATTGTGCGTCCATTGAGTTTGATGAAAGCCAATCTAGACGATATTGCCGCTGGCGAAGGCGATCTGACTCGTCGCCTGGTGGTCACTAGCGGGGATGAGTTAGGCGATCTGGCCAGCTCATTTAACCGCTTCGTCGACAAAATTCATGGGATGGTCCGTCAAATTACCGAAATGACCACGCAACTGACAGGATTGGTCAGCGAAGTATCCGACCAGGCCCATCGCTCTGAGCAAGCGATGGAGCGTCAGCGTCACGAAACCGATCAAGTAGCTACCGCGATCAACGAAATGTCCGCAGCGGCTCATGAGGTGGCTAAAAGTGCACAAGGCGCCGCAGTAGCTGCCCAACAGACCGACGTGGAAGGCCAGGCGGCCAAGCGTGTGGTGGATGGCAGTATCAAGCAGATCCATGCGTTGGTTGATGACATCCGTAGCAGCGGCACGTCCTTGGACAGCCTACAGAATGATGTGTCTTCGATTGTGAGTGTGCTCGGAGTGATTCGCTCGATTGCTGATCAGACCAATTTGCTGGCGCTAAACGCGGCGATTGAGGCCGCGAGGGCTGGGGAGGCCGGACGAGGCTTTGCCGTGGTAGCAGATGAGGTGCGTGCGTTGGCCAGCCGGACCCAGCAGAGTACCCAAGAGATTCAGGGCATGATCGATCGTCTGCAATTGGGCACGCAGGGCGCCGTAGACTCCATGCGTCGCTCCAGTGAGGCGGGCGATGGTACGTCGGCGCGAGCCAATGAAGCAGGTGTCTCGCTGGACACGATTGCGGCGCTGATCGGTACGATTAACTCAATGAACGCGCAGATTGCCAGCGCCGCCGAAGAGCAGACCGCAGTGGCTGAAGAGATCAACCGCAGCGTGCATCAGATAGCCCAATCGGTGGACAGTGTCGCCGACCAAACCCAGCAAAGCGCACAGACTTCGCGCAGTCTGGCAGACCTGGGTCAACGCTTGGGCAAACTGGTTGGGCAGTTCCGCATCTGACCTGCTCGGGATAAGGCCGCAACGGCCTTATCCCGCTTTCGCGATACCCCATGACCTGGTTGATCGAACGGCGGCTTACATCCTGCTCAGCGGCATGATTTGGCAAGGCGTTCGGGGTGTTCGGGTTTGTCATCGCGCCAGTGGTGGCCGCTGGGGTTTGTTTGTCGGGCCAAGTGGGCCATGCGTTTGCCTGGCTAGATTTCTCGCAAAAAAAAACCCTGCGTGAGCAGGGTTTTTTGTACTTCAACGTATCAGCTGACCAGTTGCAGGCCTGCGTGTTGCACCATGTCCAGCAATGGTTGTGGGTAGACACCCAGAACGAAGGCCAGGACTGCAATCACCAGCAGCATCACACCGCCGGCACGTTGTGCCCAGTTGAATGGAGCATCGTGACGGTGCAGCTTGGGCTCGACCAGGTACAGTGTGACCATCACTCGCAGGTAATAGAACACGCCAATGGCGCTGCCGATGACTAGCGAACCCAACAACCACCACAGGTGCGACTCGACGCCCGTGGTGATGATGTAGAACTTACCGATGAAGCCGGCCGTCAGCGGGATACCCGCCAGCGATAGCATCATCAAGGTCATCACTGCAGTCAGGTACGGACGACGCCAGAACAGGCCACGGTATTCGAACAGAGCGTCTGCGTCACGACCGCTGTAAGGCGAGGACATCAGGGTGACGACACCGAAAGCGCCGAGTGTGGTGATCACGTAGGTCACCAGGTACACGCCGATCGCCTCGACTGCGATGCCATTGCTGGCAACCAGTGCGATCATCAGGTAGCCGAAGTGGGCGATAGACGAATAACCGAGCAGACGCTTGAGGTTGGTCTGAGTCAGCGCCAGCAGGTTGCCGATCAGAATCGAAGCGACTGCAATGACCGCCAGCACATCGTGGAGCACGCCACTGCTGGCCGCCGGGGATATCTGGAACAGTCGCACCAGGACAGCGAACACTGCAACTTTACTCGCGGTGGCCAGGAAAGCCGCCACCGGTGCAGGGGCACCCTCGTAAACGTCCGGGGTCCACAGGTGGAATGGCACCAGTGACAGCTTGAATGCCAGGCCCACCAACATCATGCCCAGGCCCAATGTCGCAATCGGACTAGGCAGGCCGGTCGCCGCAAGGGCCAAACCGATACCGCTGAAGCTCAAGCTGCCAGCTTCGGCATACAGAAGCGCCATACCGAACAACAGGAATGCAGACCCTGCGGCCGACAGCACCATGTACTTGATGCCGCCTTCGAGTGAGCGCTTGTTGAAAAAGGCGTAAGCCACCAGACCGTAGACCGGCACCGACAGCAGTTCCAGACCGATGAACAGGCCTGCCAGGTGTTGCGCGCTGACCAATACCAGACCACCGGCAGACGCCAGCAGAATCAGCAGGTAAAGCTCTTCGCGGTTACCGGGGTAGCCCGAAGCCTTCTCGCCGAGATAGGCGTGCGCCAAGGTCACGCACGCCAAGGTCGAGGCCAGAATCAGCGCCATGTACAAGCAGGCGAAATTATCGATTTTCAGCAGAGGTGTCACCACCAGTGGCGCAACTTTAAGCGCCGGGTAGATCGACAGGAGTGCCAGGTTGAGTCCGGCCACGGTGAGCAGGAATGTTTGCGAATGATTGCGACGCCAAGCGATACCCAGCATCACCACGACAATCGTGGCGCTGGTAATCAGCAGCGGCGCAAGCGCAATAAAGTGTTGAATCGTCAGGTCCATAATGCTCTACCGGGCCGAAGCAAGTTGAGTGAAGGCGGTGCCGAGCCATTGCTGCACGCCATGCATCGTAGCGGCAGAGGTATCGAGGAACGGTTGCGGGTAAATGCCGATCCAGACCAGCAGTGCCGCCAGCCCCAGCACCATGATCAATTCACGTGCATCCATCCCGGCCAGAACTGCATCCGACTTGGAAGGGCCGAAGTAGGCGCGGTGGATCATGATCAACGAGTAGACCGAGCCGAGTACCAGGCCAGACGTTGCAATCGCGGTGATCCAGGGCGCGCTGACAAAAGTGCCCATCAGAATCAGGAACTCGCCAACGAAGTTACCGGTGCCAGGCAAGCCGAGGGACGCGGCCGCGAAGAACAGGCTGATCGCTGGCAGGTAAGCGATGCGTGACCACAACCCTCCCATTTCGCGCATATCACGGGTGTGCATGCGTTCGTACAATTGGCCGCTGAGGATGAACAGTGCGGCTGCCGAGATGCCGTGAGCGAGCATCTGAATCACGGCACCCTGCAGGGCTTGCTGGCTACCGGAGTAGATACCGATCAACACGAACCCCATGTGCGAGACGCTGGAGAACGCGACCAGGCGCTTGATATCGGTCTGGGCGAACGCGAGGAACGCACCATAGAAGATACCGATCAGGCCCAGGGTCATGGCAATGGGCGCGAACTCTGCCGATGCGTTGGGGAACAGCGGCAGGGCGAAGCGTAGCAAGCCATAAGCAGCTGTTTTCAGCAGGATACCGGCCAAATCGACGGAACCTGCGGTCGGTGCTTGAGCGTGAGCGTCCGGCAGCCAGGAGTGGAACGGCACGACTGGCAGCTTCACCGCGAAGGCGACGAAAAAGCCCAGCATTAGAATGTATTCAGTGCCGGGTGCCAGCTTCGTCTTGAGTAGCTCGGTGTAGTCGAACGTGATCACACCGGTGGTGTTGAAGTTGACCAGCACCAGACCCAGGATCGCCACCAACATGATCAGGCCGCTGGCTTGAGTGAAGATGAAGAACTTGGTCGCCGCGTAGATCCGGGTCTTCTTGCCGTCCGATGAACTATGACCCCAGAGCGCGATGAGGAAGTACATCGGCACCAGCATCACTTCCCAGAAGAAGAAGAACATGAACAGGTCGATGGCGAGGAACACGCCAACCACGCCGCCCAGGATCCACATCAGGTTGAGGTGGAAGAAGCCAACGTTACGCTGGATCTCTTTCCACGAACACAACACCGACAGCACGCCGAGCAGGCCGGTCAGCAACACCATCAGCAGCGACAGGCCGTCTAGGGCCAGGTGCACACTGATGCCGAAGCGTTCGATCCACTGATGCTTGAATTCGACAACCCATGTGGGGTCGACGCCAGGCGCCGGAGCAAAGTGGAAGTCTCCATGGGTCCACAGCCAGAGGCCGAGGGCAAGTTCCAGAGACATGGTCAACAGCGCAATCCAGCGTGGCAGGGTAGAGCTGAAGCGCTCACCCAGCCAGCACAGCAGGCCGCCGATAAAGGGGATCAGGATTAGCCAAGGCAGAATCATGACGGGCTCAATTCCTTTCGCAAATTCGCAAGGTTCATGTCAGACCGCAACCAGCACGATGGCGCCTAGCACCAATACAGCGCCTGCAGCCATTGAGGCAGCGTACCAACGCAGTTGGCCGGTCTCGGTGCGGCTCAGGGCGTTATGACTGCCCTTGACCAGACGCGGGATCAAACCAATGGTGTGGTCGAGTGGGTCTTTGCGCAGCACATGGCTGATCATCAGATAAGGTTTGACGAACAGCTTGTCGTACAGCCAGTCGAAGCCCCATGCCGCGAACCACCAGGTCGTAAGGAACCGCCCCGGAGCGCTGTTGGCGACAGCAGTAGCAAAGCGACGCTTGCCGAGAAACAGCATGGCCGCGAGCAGGATACCGGCCATGGCAATGGCCCCCGAGGCGA
This sequence comes from Pseudomonas sp. GG8, assembly GCF_052976945.1. Lineage (NCBI taxonomy): Bacteria > Pseudomonadati > Pseudomonadota > Gammaproteobacteria > Pseudomonadales > Pseudomonadaceae > Pseudomonas > Pseudomonas sp. GG8. The sequence continues at coordinate 3,547,469 of NZ_JBRIIP010000001.1, read as the reverse complement.
TTTCCAGACTGTGCTTGGCTTCACCACCGGCATGGCCGACGCTCTGCGGCAAGACACCGGCCAAGGGTGGGGTGATCAGTGCGCCGATAAAGGTCGACAGAATGATCAGCACCGACAGCGGCAGCCAGTGAGCAATACCGTGACCGGCGTGCGCTTCGGTCTTCGCTTCACCGTGGAAGGTGATGAAGATCAGGCGGAAGGTATACAGGGACGTCATGAACGCGCCGACCAGGCCTGCATACAGCAGCGCATGGTTACCGCTGGCGAAGGCTTCCCAAAGAATCTCATCCTTGGAGTAGAAACCGGCGGTCAGCAGTGGCAGGGCAGACAACGCAGCGCCACCGACGATGAAGCTGGCGTAGGCCAGTGGCAGTTTTTTCCACAGACCGCCCATCTTGAAGATGTTCTGCTCGTGGTGGCAGGCAACGATCACCGCACCGGACGCGAGGAACAGCAGCGCCTTGAAGAAGGCGTGAGTCATCAAGTGGAAAATCGCGCCTTCCCAGGCACCCACACCCAGCGCCAGGAACATGTAGCCGATCTGGCTCATCGTCGAGTAGGCAAGGATACGTTTGATGTCGGTTTGCACCAATGCCGCGAAACCTGCCAACACCAGCGTTACGCCACCGACGATACCGACCAGATGCAGGACATCGGGTGCCAGTTCGAACAGACCGTGGGTCCGTGCGATCAGGTAGACACCGGCGGTCACCATGGTCGCGGCGTGGATCAATGCCGACACAGGCGTTGGGCCCGCCATTGCATCTGCCAGCCAGGTTTGCAGCGGCAGTTGCGCGGATTTACCGACCGCACCACCGAGCAGCATCAAGGTTGCCAGCACAATCCAGAAATCACCGGCACTGAAATGCTCCGGTGCACGCACCAGAAGCTCCTGGATATTTAGCGTACCCAGTTGCTGGAACAGGATGAACAGGCCAATGGCCATGAACACGTCGCCGATGCGGGTGACGACAAAGGCCTTGAGCGCGGCGTTACCGTTGTTGCGGTTGCTGTAGTAGAAACCGATCAACAGATAGCTGCACAGGCCCACGCCTTCCCAACCCAGGTACAGGAACAACAGGTTATCGCCGAGGATCAGGAACAGCATGCTGGCGATGAACAGGTTGGTGTAGGCGAAGAAGCGCGAGTAACCGGCCTCACCGCGCATGTACCAGGAAGCGAACAGGTGGATCAGGAAGCCTACACCCACCACCACACCCATCATGGTCACGGACAGACCATCAAGGTACAGGGCGAAGTTCGGTTCGAAGCCGTCCACTGACATCCAGCGCCACAGCAGTTGGGTGTAGTGACCACCCTCAGGCGGTGCGACGTTGAATTGCCAGATGATCCAGGCTGTCACGATGGCCGACAGTCCGATGGAGCCAACGCCGATCAGCGCGGCAAGGTTTTCCGAGATGCGTCCACGGGAGAACGCGAGCAACAGGAAACCGATCAGGGGGAATACGAAAGTCAGAAAGAGAAGGTTCATCCGCGCATCTCGCTGGCAGCGTCGATATCGAGAGTGTGGAAGCGGCGATACAGCTGCATCAGGATCGCCAGGCCGATACTGGCCTCGGCGGCTGCAAGGCTGATCACCAGGATGAACATGATTTGTCCATCCGGCTGCGCCCAACGGCTACCGGCAACGACGAACGCCAGAGCAGACGCGTTCATCATGATCTCCAGGCTCATCAGCACGAAGAGGATGTTGCGCCGTACCATCAGGCCGACCAGACCGAGGCAGAACAGGATGCCGGCGACCGCCAGACCGTGTTCAAGAGGGATTGCATTCATGGCTTTACTCCTTCGCCTCGTTGCGGCCGAGATGGAATGCCGTTACCGCTGCTGCGAGGAGCAGCATCGAGGCAAGTTCCACCACCAGCAGATAAGGACCAAACAGGCTGATACCTACCGCTTTGGCATCCACCGTGGTGTGACCGATGGCAGCGCCGCTCGGATTGGCGAACAGCACGTAGAGCAGCTCGGCGAGCAGCACTACGCCCAGCGCCATCGGGCCGATCCAGATACCGGGTTTGAGCCAGGTACGTTCTTGCTGCACCGAGGCAGGGCCCAGATTCAACATCATCACCACAAACACGAACAGGACCATGATGGCGCCTGCGTAAGCGATGACTTCCAGTACGCCGGCAAAGGGAGCACCGAGGCTGAAAAAGGTCATGGCGACGGCGATCAACGAAATGATCAGGTAGAGCAGGGCGTGCACCGGGTTCGTGTTGGTGATCACCCGAAGGGTGGACACAACAGCGATGCCGGATGCGAAATAGAAAGCGAATTCCATCTTTCTTCCTTAAGGCAGCAAGCTCTTCACATTGATCGGTTCGGCTTCATTCTGCGCGGAGCCTTTAGGCTTACCGGCGATGGCCATACCGGCAACGCGATAGAAGTTGTAATCAGGGTTTTTACCAGGGCCGGAGATCAGCAGATCTTCCTTCTCGTAAACCAGATCCTGACGTTTGAACTCGGCCATTTCGAAATCCGGTGTCAGCTGGATCGCGGTGGTCGGGCAGGCTTCCTCGCAGAGGCCACAGAAAATGCAGCGCGAGAAGTTGATGCGGAAAAACTCCGGGTACCAACGACCGTCGTCGGTTTCGGCTTTCTGCAACGAGATGCAGCCAACCGGGCAGGCCACGGCGCACAGGTTGCAGGCTACGCAACGCTCTTCACCGTCAGGGTCGCGGGTCAGGACAATACGGCCGCGGTAGCGCGGCGGCAGGTACACCGGCTCTTCCGGGTACTGCAGCGTGTCGCGCTTGCGAAATGCATGGGAGAACACCATCACCAGGCTGCGAAGCTGGGTGTAGGTGCCATGCACGATGTCAAACAGATACTTGAGCATGGGTCTTTATCCTCACTGAGCCGCGACAGCGGGCGTGTTCAACAACACGATCGCAGCGGTCACCAGCAAATTGATCAGGGTCAGCGGCAGGCAGAATTTCCAGCTGAAATCCATCACCTGGTCATACCGTGGACGCGGGATAGAGGCGCGCAACAGAATGAAGAGCATGATGAAGAACGCGGTCTTCAGGGCGAACCAGAAGAACGACAGCGAAGGCAGGATGTCGAACGGGCCATGCCAGCCGCCGAAGAACAAGGTCACCAGCAGCGCCGAGATCAGCACGATACCGATGTACTCGCCGACGAAGAACATGCCCCACTTCATGCCGGCATATTCGATGTGGTAACCATCGGCCAACTCTTGTTCTGCTTCCGGTTGGTCGAATGGGTGACGGTGAGTCACCGCAACGCCTGCGATAAAGAACGTACAAAAGCCGAAGAACTGCGGAATGATGAACCACAGATTCTGTGCCTGGTACTCGACGATATCGCGCATGTTGAACGAGCCAACCTGCACCACGATGCCCATCAGCGCCAGGCCCATGAACACTTCATAGGACACGGTCTGAGCTGAAGCCCGCAGACTGCCGAGCAGGGCGAACTTGTTGTTGCTCGACCAGCCGGCGAACAGCACCGCATAGACCGACAAGCCGGCCATGGCGAAGAAGAACAGCAAGCCGATGTTCAGATCCGCCACGCCCCAGGTCGGGGTGATCGGGATGATTGCGAACGCAATCAGCAAGGCGCTCATGGCCACGACCGGTGCCAGGGTGAAAATCACCTTGTCGGCGAACGGTGGTGTCCAGTCTTCCTTGAAGAACATCTTGATCATGTCGGCAGCGATCTGGAAAGCACCGAAAGGGCCAACCCGGTTCGGACCATAACGGTCCTGCCAAAGGGCGAGCAAACGACGCTCGACCCAGCTCAGCAGCGCGCCGCAGACCACGACGGCCAGCAGAATCACAATGGCTTTGACGACCGAGATGATCGAGTCGATCACTTCAGGGGTAAACCAGGTCATAGCGCTGCCTCCTGCAGACCATCAACGGTTTTGCCGAACACCGCAGGCGGGATTCCAGTCAGACCGGCAGGCAGGGCCACGAGACCGGCGCCCAACTCTTCATTGATCCGCAGCGGCAGACGCAGGGTATGACCGGCAACACTCAGATTGAGCATGGCGCCATCATTGACACCCAGACGATCCGCTTCGGATTTGGCCAGCGCCACGTAGGCTTCTGGAATGCGTTCCTGAACCGGTGCGGCTTTGGACGATGTTTCGTCGCTGCCGAACAGGTGATAGAACGGCACTACTTGCCATGTACCGCGAGCCGGGGAAAATGCGCCCGGTATGCTGGCGAACCAGGACAGACCATCACCCTTGCTTTCGATCAAGCGAGTTCCCGGATCACCTGCACGCAGGTGACCGCCGACTTCGTCTTGGAACTTGTTCCAGGCTTGTGGCGAGTTCCAGCCCGGCGACCAGGCGAAAGGCACCTGCTGACGAGGTTCTGCCGAACCCGAATAACCTTCCATGGAGAAGGAGAACGCGGTGTCGTTGTCTTGTGAAGTACGCGGTTCATGCACGCTGATGTTGGCGCGCATGGCCGTGCGGCCGCTGTAACGCAATGGTTCACGCGCCAGTTTCAAACCTTTGATCCGGAACGCCGCAGACGGTGCCGCGTTGACGATCCCGGCCAATTGCGCGGTGCTGGCTGCGCAGGCTTCGGTGACGTGATCGAGCAACGTCCAGTCCACTGCCTTGTTCAGCAGGGTGCTGCGCAGGGCGTGCAACCAGCGCCAGCCTTCGTGGACCAGAATGCTGGCGTCCAGATAAGTCGGGTCATACACCTGGAAGAAGCGCTGGGCGCGACCTTCCTGACTGACCAGGGTACCGTCGCCTTCAGCAAAGCTGGCGGCCGGCAGTACCAGATCAGCGCGATCGCTGGTCGGGGTTTTCTGATGGTCAGCGACGATCACGACTTTCGCAGCGTTGAACGCAGCATCGACCGTGGCAGCGTCGACGCGGTGGTACAGATCGTTTTCCAACACCACGATGGCGTCAGCTTTGCCGGAAATCACAGCCTGCAACGCGTCGTCGAGGGAATCACCGCCGAACATTGCCAGGCCCATGCTGTTGGCTTCCGGGACGATCAGGCTGATTGAGCCTTGCTTGTCGCGCAGCTTCAATGCCTTGGCGATGTTGGCTGCGGCCTCGATCAGTGCGGTCGAGCCCAGGGAGCTGCCAGAGATGATCAGCGGACGTTTGGCTGCGAGCAGGGCAGCGGCGATGCGCTGGGCCAGTTCGAGGGCTTGGGTGTCCAGGCCTTCGACTGCGGGCGCGCTGGCGTCCAGGGCGTGGGCGACGGCAAAGCCGATTCGCGCCAGGTCGTCGGGGGCTGCGTGAACGCACTCTTCGGCGATGTCATCGAGACGGGTCTCGGCGAGGCTCGCGATGAACAGCGGGTTCAATTCATGCTGACCGATGTTCTTCACTGCGGCATCGAGCCACGGCTGGACTTTCATCGCCGCAGCCATGTCTTCGGCCTTGCCCTTGACGGCTTGACGCAGGCCCAGGGCCATACGTGCTGCAGTTTGGGTCAGGTCTTCGCCGAGGACGAAAATCGCATCGTGATCTTCAATGTCACGCATTGTCGGGGTCGGCAGCGGGCTCTCATTGAGCACCTTGACGATCAGACGCAGGCGTTCCAGCTCACCGGCTTCGATACCCGAGTAGAAGTGCTCGGCACCGACTAGTTCGCGCAGGGCGAAGTTGCTTTCCAGGCTGGCGCGGGGTGAGCCGATACCGACGATGTTACGGCCGCGGAGCAAATCTGCAGCCTTGTCCAACGCAGTGTCGAGGCTCAGTTTGACGTGGCCATCAGCCAACAGTGGCTGGCGTGGACGGTCTTCACGGTTGACGTAGCCATAACCGAAACGACCACGGTCACACAGGAAGTACTGGTTGACCGAACCGTTGTAGCGGTTTTCGATACGACGGATCTCACCGTAGCGCTCGCCAGGGCTGATGTTGCAGCCGCTGGAGCAACCATGGCAGATGCTTGGCGAAAACTGCATGTCCCACTTGCGGTTGTAGCGCTCGGAGTGAGTCTTGTCGGTGAACACACCGGTCGGGCAGACTTCGGTGAGGTTACCGGAGAACTCGCTTTCCAGTGCGCCATCTTCGACCCGGCCGAAGTACACGTTGTCGTGGGCGCCGAATACACCCAGGTCAGTGCCGCCAGCGTAGTCTTTATAGAAGCGCACGCAACGGTAGCAGGCGATGCAGCGGTTCATCTCGTGAGCGATGAACGGGCCGAGTTCCTGGTTCTGGTGAGTCCGTTTGGTGAAGCGATAACGACGCTCGTTGTGACCGGTCATTACGGTCATGTCTTGCAGGTGGCAATGACCGCCTTCTTCGCAGACCGGGCAGTCGTGCGGGTGGTTGGTCATCAGCCATTCGACGACGCTGGCGCGGAAGACCTTGGCCTCCTCGTCGTCGATGGAAATCCAGCTGCCGTCAGTGGCGGGGGTCATGCAGGACATGACGATACGACCACGTTTGTCGTTCTCGTCACTGTACTGCTTGACTGCGCATTGGCGACAAGCGCCAACACTGCCAAGGGCGGGGTGCCAGCAGAAATAAGGAATATCGAGGCCCAGCGACAGACATGCCTGTAACAGGTTGTCTGCGCCATCGACCTCGAGCGCTTTGCCGTCTACGTGGATAGTGGCCATGGTTCAAAGTTCTTCGTTGGCCCGTTGTCAGCGGGCGTGGCTAATGGAATCTCGGTGCTACCCGTATCAAACAGCCTGTAAGGCGTCATCGGGTATGAGGTCGGCGGCTTTATGGGCTACCGACCTTTTCTGTCTTGTTATGCGCCAACCACAATCGGGCGTTGGGCCAGGGTCGCGTTGGCATCACGCTGTGGCGCGATACCCGCCTCGAATTCCGGCCGGAAGTATTTGATTGCGCTGCCCAGAGGTTCCACTGCGCCCGGTGCGTGGGCACAGAAGGTCTTGCCAGGGCCGAGGAAGTTGACCAACCCCAACAGCGTTTCGATATCGCCCGGTTGGCCTTCGCCGTGTTCGATAGCGCGCAGGATCTTCACGCTCCACGGCAGGCCGTCGCGGCAGGGGGTGCAGAATCCACAGGACTCCTGGGCGAAGAATTCTTCCATGTTGCGCAGCAGGGAAACCATGTTGACGCTGTCGTCGACGGCCATGGCCAGACCCGTACCCATCCGCGTGCCGACCTTGGCAATGCCACCGGCGTACATTTGGGCGTCGAGGTGCTCAGGGAGCAGGAAGCCAGTACCGGCGCCACCTGGCTGCCAGCACTTGAGCTTGAAGCCATCGCGCATGCCGCCTGCGTAGTCTTCGAACAACTCGCGTGCGGGCAGGCCGAAAGGCAGTTCCCACAGGCCAGGGTTCTTAACCTTGCCGGAGAAGCCCATCAGCTTGGTGCCTTGGTCTTCGCTGCCCGCACGGGCCAGGGATTTGTACCAGTCGTTGCCGTTGCCGACGATGGCTGGCACGTTGCACAAAGTCTCGACGTTATTGACACACGTCGGCTTGCCCCAGACGCCGACAGCGGCCGGGAAGGGCGGTTTGGAGCGTGGGTTGGCGCGGCGGCCTTCCAGGGAATTGATCAGTGCGGTTTCTTCGCCGCAGATATAACGCCCGGCGCCGGTGTGGACGATCAGTTCGAAATCAAAACCGGTGCCCAGAATGTTCTTGCCCAACAAACCGGCCGCTTCTGCTTCTTTCACGGCGCGTCTGAGGTTCTTGGCCGCAGTGGTGTACTCGCCGCGCAGGAAGATGTAGCCACGATAGGCTTTCAACGCCCGGGCGCTGATCAGCATGCCCTCGACCAGCAAATGGGGCAGTTGCTCCATCAGCATCCGGTCTTTCCAGGTGTTGGGCTCCATTTCATCCGCGTTGCACAGCAGGTAGCGGATGTTCATGGACTCATCTTTGGGCATCAGGCCCCACTTCACCCCCGTGGGAAAGCCTGCGCCGCCCCGACCCTTGAGGCCGGAGTCCTTGACTGCCTGAACGATTTCGTCAGGCGACTGCTCGGCGAAAGCCTTGCGTGCGGCGGCGTAACCGTTTTTGGTTTGATATTCATCAAGCCAGACCGGTTCGCCGTCATCGCGCAAGCGCCAGGTCAGCGGGTGAGTTTCTGCCGTACGCGCGATGCGGTTGGCGGGGCCGAAAGACGTGATGGTCATAGGTAACCCTCCAGCATTTTGGCTACGCCAGCAGGCTGCACGTCGCCGAAAGTATCGTCATCGATCATCACGGCCGGAGCCTTGTCACAGTTGCCCAAACAGCAGACGGGCAGCAAGGTGAAGCGGTTGTCAGCGGTGGTCTGACCCAAGCCGATACCCAGTGAAGTCTGGATTTCGCTGAGCACTGACTCGTGGCCACCGATGAAGCAAACCATGCTGTTGCAGACGCGAATGATGTGACGGCCGACAGGCTGACGGAAGATCTGGCTATAGAACGTCGCCACCCCTTCAACGTCGCTGGCCGGAATGCCAAGGATTTCGCCAATAGCATAAACAGCGCCATCAGGCACCCAGCCGCGTTCCTTCTGGACGATCTTCAGTGCTTCGATAGACGCCGCGCGCGGGTCTTCGTAGTGATGCATCTCGTGCTCGATGGCCGAGCGCTCTGTTTCGCTCAATGCGAAACGGTCTGTCTGGATAAGCGTGCTGTTCATGCTTAGCGGTCCACGTCGGCCATAACGAAATCGATACTACCCAGGTACGCAATCAAGTCCGCGACCATGCTGCCTTTGATCACCGAAGGGATCTGTTGCAGATGCGGGAAGCTTGGGGTGCGAATCCGGGTACGGTAGCTCATGGTGCCGCCGTCGCTCGTCAGGTAATAGCTGTTGATACCCTTGGTCGCTTCGATCATCTGGAAGGATTCGTTGGCCGGCATGACCGGGCCCCACGAAACTTGCAGGAAGTGCGTGATCAGGGTTTCGATGTGCTGCAAGGTGCGTTCTTTCGGCGGCGGCGTGGTCAGCGGGTGATCCGCCTTGTACGGCCCTTCCGGCATGTTGCGCATGCACTGGTCGATGATCCGGATACTCTGGCGCATCTCTTCGACACGCACGATGCAGCGGTCATAGGCATCGCCATTGACGGCCAGCGGTATTTCGAACTCGAAGTTTTCGTAGCCCGAGTAAGGGCGTGCCTTGCGCAGGTCGAAGTCCAGACCGGTGGAACGCAAGCCGGCGCCAGTGACGCCCCATTCCAGCGCTTCCTTGGTGTTGTATGCCGCAACGCCGATGGTCCGGCCGCGCAGGATGCTGTTGTCCAAAGCGGCTTTCTGGTATTCGTCCAGGCGCTTGGGCAGCCATTCAACGAAGTCTTTGACCAGTTTTTCCCAGCCGCGTGGCAGGTCGTGAGCGACACCACCAATGCGGTACCAGGCCGGGTGCAGACGGAAGCCGGTGATGGCTTCGATCACGGTATAAGCGCGCTGGCGGTCGGTGAAGGTGAAGAACACCGGGGTCATTGCGCCCACATCCTGAATGTATGTCCCCAGGAATAGCAGGTGGCTGGTGATACGGAAGAACTCGGCCATCATGATGCGGATGGTGTCGACTTTTTCCGGCACCTTGATACCGGCCAGCTTCTCGACCGCAAGGACATACGGCAGGTTGTTCATCACGCCGCCGAGGTAGTCGATACGGTCGGTGTACGGAATGAAACTGTGCCATGACTGACGCTCGGCCATCTTCTCGGCGCCACGGTGGTGGTAACCGACGTCCGGAACGCAGTCGACGATCTCTTCACCGTCGAGTTGCAGGATGATGCGGAATGCGCCGTGAGCCGAAGGGTGGTTCGGGCCGAGGTTGAGGAACATATAGTCCTCATTCGCGCCCGAACGCTTCATGCCCCAGTCTTCAGGGCGGAAACGTGCGGCTTCCTCTTCGAGCTGTTGTTTGGCCAGAGTCAGGCTGAACGGATCGAATTCGGTAGCGCGAGCCGGGAAGTCCTTGCGCAGCGGATGACCTTCCCAAGTCGGCGGCATCATGATCCGGGTCAGGTGCGGGTGGCCGGCAAAGTCGATGCCGAACATGTCCCACACTTCACGCTCGTACCAGTTGGCGTTAGGCCAGATGCCGGTGATGGTCGGCAAGCTGAGGTCGCCCTCAGACAAGGCCACCTTGATCATTACGTCACTATTACGCTCGATCGACAGCAGGTGGTAGAACACGCTGAAGTCGGCACCCGGCAAGCCGTGGCGATGAGTGCGCAGGCGTTCGTCGACACCGTGCAGGTCATACAGCATGACGTAGGGTTTTGGCAGCTGGCGCAGAAAGGTCAGCACTTCGACCAGTTTGGCACGCGCAACCCATAGCACCGGCATGCCGGTACGGGTTGACTGGACGGTGAACGTCTCAGGGCCAAAACGGGTATTCAATTCAACGACGACGTCTTGGTCGTCAGCCTTGTAAGGCGGGATGTACAGAGCGGTGCCTGCAGTCATGGTCTCGATCGCTTTCGGTCAACGTAAAGAATGAACCCAGAGTCTTGTCTCTTTTGTAAAAAGAAAGAGTGGGATCAGACTTCGTCGGGGCTGCGCAGGTTAGTAACCTGGATACGCTGTTCGCGGCGCTGTTCCTTTTGCGACGGCATCTCGGCGCGATAGACGCCTTGATCACCGACGACCCAGGAAAGGGGGCGACGCTCCTGGCCGATAGACTCCTGCAACAGCATCAATCCTTGCAGGAAAGCCTCGGGGCGTGGCGGGCAGCCAGGCACGTAGACATCCACGGGAAGGAACTTGTCGACCCCCTGGACCACTGAATAGATGTCGTACATGCCACCGGAGTTAGCACACGAACCCATGGAGATGACCCACTTGGGCTCGAGCATTTGCTCGTAGAGGCGCTGGATGATCGGCGCCATCTTGATGAAGCAGGTCCCGGCAATAACCATGAAATCCGCCTGGCGCGGTGATGCCCGGATAACCTCGGCACCGAAGCGGGCGATGTCATGGGGCGCCGTGAAGGCGGTGGTCATTTCCACATAGCAGCACGACAAGCCGAAGTTGTACGGCCACAGGGAGTTTTTACGCCCCCAGTTGACCGCACCGTTCAGCACGTCTTCAAGCTTGCCCATGTAGATGTTTTTGTGGACTTGATCTTCTAACGGATCGGAAACGGTTTCCCGTTCACCGATTGGATACTCCTCATTAGGCGCATCCGGGTCGATCCTGGTGAGAGTGTATTGCATCGACAAAGCCTCATTGTTTTAGCTTCGCTTGCCGCTTACGACGACCTTCAGGAGCCCAATCGAGCGCCCCAACCCGCCATAGGTAGACAAGACCTGCCAACAGAATTGCTATGAAAACGAGTGCTTCGACGAATCCGGTCCAGCCGCTTTCGCGGACGGACACAGACCAGGCAAAGAGAAAGAGGGCTTCAATGTCGAAGATCACGAAAAGCATCGCGACCAGATAGAATTTTGCCGAAAGCCGCAGACGGGCGCCGCCCGTGGGCAGCATGCCGGATTCAAACGGTTCGTTTTTGCTGCGCCCCCAGGCTTTGCTGCCCAGGAGGCTGGATACGCCGAGCATGAAGGCGCAGAGGCCGACAACACCCAAAAGGAAAATGGCGAAGCCCCAGTTATGGGCGATCAGACCTGTCGATTCGGGCATTCTGGTAATCCTTGGCAGAGAGCAAAGGTCTCTGAGCTTGATAAAGAAATAAAGCAGTGACGATATGTCGCATCGAAATCTATCGCGATGATTTTATGGGTAAACAGGTAGCAAGTAAATTTTCTATAGCGAAATTATTCTAATACTTTAGGACATTGAGACCTTAAAAACAGGCGCAGGCCATACGCTGCGGGCATTAGCCGGAGTTTTGTTGAATGTGTTTTGTCAGGGGTGTAATGAAGGTCGACACGCACAAATGATAATTGATGTCATCTGTGGGGGTTTTTAAACTGTTGCTCATGGTTAAAGCGGAGAAGTTGTCTTTATATGCCGTGTATCGCAGTTGCGAGATTCGCTGTTTTACTCTTTTTTAGGCGTTAAATACCGCTCTGGATCAATGTTTAAGGACTCACGTGATGCCTCGTGCGAGTGCTGCTCCTCCTGGGTAGGTCAGGACCTGCTTCAACGATTGGGCCGGTATCACGCTCGGCTGAGGCTGCCACAAAAGCTTCAGCAAAAAAAACGCCCCGAACCAGTCGGGGCGTTAGTCATGTGGCATTCCAGTTGCTCTTTAAACGGTCTGGAATGGCCGCTTGCTTAGGTGGCTAAGCGGTATCAGTGGAACTGTTCTTCTTCAGTCGAGCCGGTCAGCGCGGTCACGGAGGACTCGCCACCCTGAATCACGGTGGTGACGTCGTCAAAGTAGCCAGTGCCGACTTCTTGCTGGTGAGCCACGAAGGTGTAACCCTTGGCGGCGTCAGCGAACTCTTGCTCTTGCAGTTTCACGTAGGCAGTCATGTCGTTGCGGGCGTAGTCGTGCGCCAGGTTGAACATGCTGTGCCACATGTTGTGGATGCCAGCCAGAGTAATGAACTGGTGCTTGTAGCCCATGGCCGACAGTTCGCGCTGGAACTTGGCGATGGTCGCGTCGTCCAGGTTTTTCTTCCAGTTGAAGGAAGGCGAGCAGTTGTAGGACAGCAGTTGGTCCGGGTATTCCTTTTTGATCGCTTCGGCAAAGCGACGTGCTTCGGCCAAATCCGGCTTGGCGGTTTCGCACCAGATCAGGTCGGCGTACGGTGCGTAAGCCAGGCCGCGGGAGATAGCCTGGTCCAGACCGGCGCGAACCTTGTAGAAGCCTTCTGGAGTACGTTCGCCAAGCACGAATTCCTTATCGTAAGGGTCGCAATCGGAGGTCAGCAGGTCAGCAGCGTTAGCGTCGGTACGGGCCAGGATGATGGTCGGTACGCCAGCAACGTCCGCAGCCAGACGGGCAGCGGTCAGCTTCTGTACGGCTTCCTGGGTTGGCACAAGAACCTTGCCGCCCATGTGGCCGCATTTCTTCACGGATGCCAGTTGGTCTTCGAAGTGAACGCCAGCAGCGCCAGCTTCGATCATGCTTTTCATCAGCTCGTAAGCGTTCAGTACGCCGCCGAAACCGGCTTCAGCGTCTGCAACGATTGGTGCGAAGTAGTCGATGTAGCCTTCGTCACCTGGGTTCTTGCCGGCTTTCCACTGGATCTGGTCAGCACGACGGAACGAATTGTTGATGCGCTTGACCACGGTTGGAACCGAATCCACTGGGTACAGCGATTGGTCAGGGTACATCGATTCGGCGGAGTTGTTGTCCGCAGCTACTTGCCAGCCAGACAGGTAGATCGCCTGGATGCCAGCCTTGACTTGTTGCACTGCTTGGCCGCCAGTCAGGGCGCCCATGCAGTTGACGAAATCTTTGTCGGGACGGAAGGAAGGCTTGGCACCTTGGGTGACCAGATTCCATAGCTTTTCAGCGCCCAGCTTGGCGAGCGTGTGTTCAGGCTGAACCGAGCCACGCAGGCGGACAACGTCAGCGGCCGAGTAATTGCGGGTCACGTGTTTCCAGCGTGGATTTTCAGCCCAGTCTTTTTCAAGAGCTGCAATTTGCTGTTCGCGTGTCAGTGCCATGGAGATAAACCTCGTCGCATAGGTTTTGGGTGGAAAATTCTTGCTCCGCCAAAACGCCCTGGTTTTCAGAGGGCGCGTTGCTGGCTGCTCGCTTGTCAGAAACTTAAGCGGTCGAGCTGGGGTTTGGCAGGGCGCGACAGAAGGTCGAGAAGCTCGAGAGGGGAAGAGTGTGAGGCTGAGGGCATGTCTGATGTTCGCAGTTTGGCTCGTGGATGCCTTGATGCGATCATGCAGAGGTATTGCCGATCTACCGTATTACGCTTCCGTCCCTCGGGACAACTTCGATCCAGTCGCAACCTCGTCAAACTGCCTTGTGGGCGGTCCAGACACGAATCGGCTCAGGTGTGTAAGTTAGAGCGGCGATTCGAAAGCTCTTTGCAGAGCCTCTGATAAGCGGGAGCGGGGCAATCATGCCTCGTGAATTTTGACCCGTCAAATGTTTTGTAGTGCTTTTTGTAGAGCACTACATCTTTGGTCTAATACGACCAGGCAGTCAGTTTGGGGTGCTTTGGTCTCGGTGTTCAGTCTAGAGTATCAGTCCAGTGTCTCGACTTTCACGCGCAACGTCATATCGCTCCGGCCTTGTGTGATATAGCGCTGCACCTGTCCCTGTTGATCTGCCCGGGATTGCTCGCTGACGCTGGCAAGGGTAATCCACTCGCCCAACCGACCGCTGACCTGGGTGTCGGTGCTTTGCACGTTAACGACATCAGGCTGTTCCTGGTTCATGCGATCGTGGTTGGTGCTAATGCTCAGGTGCACAGTCTCGCCCGTCAGACTGGCAGTGACGTAGAAGCCTTGGGTGACATTGCGGTATTGGGTTTGGCTTTGCGTGTACCCATAGGCGTCGGTCTGGGTCGTCGTCAGGGGGACGGACTGGCCTACCTGAATAAGCGCAGGCGTGCCTTCGCTGGCTTGAACCTGTTGCACGCCGCCGTCACGGCTGTCAGTGCCGCTATGGATGATACGGGTCTGGCTGCGGACGCTGACATCGCCGTTTTGCGTCTGCACGGTGCCATTGGTGGCGTAGCCCTGGTCGTTTTGGGCGTTGCTGTCGCTGGTGTCGACGCTGATCAGCAGCCGTCTGGGCGCCTTGTCCAATTGCGAGAGCAGGCTGCGCAACGCCTGAATTTTTTCTGGCTCGGCATTAACGATCAGTTGGTTGTTGTAAGCGTTGACCGTGCCTTCATTGCCCAGAAAAGACCTGACCACCGGCAGCAGGTCGTCACTGGTGCGATAGTTCAGGGGGACGACTTCCGTCGCGGCAATGGCGTTAAAGCTGCAGGCCAGCAGCAGTGACGTGAACAGGGTGCGTAGGAACATGTCCGTTATCTCCGCAATTGAGCGCGTAAAGGCGTGAGTTTGACAGTTATCGGCCCGGGTTGGGCCAGGTTGAATCGCAGGCAAAAAAACGCCCCGACATCTTCGACCTCAGCATAGTTAGCCTAGGGTGAAGCGGGCGGGGCGTCAGGGATGCATCTTCGCTAAGTCTAGCGATTACGCTGCGCCGCGCACCATGTCGACGTGAGGGATCCCGGCTTCGAGAAACTCTCCGCTGACAATGACAAAGCCCAGGCGCTCATAGAAGCGTGTGGCCTGGACCTGTGCGCTGAGCATCTGTTGCTTCAGGCCGCGGCGCTCGGCTTCGCCAATCACTGCTTCCATCAGTGCATCACCGACTTTCAGGCCGCGCCAGTCTTTGAGCACCGATAGGCGCCCGATTTCACCGTCAGGCAGCAAGCGGGCAGTGCCAATGGGAAAGTCACCCTCAAATGCCAGAAAGTGCACTGCACTGGCGTCTTCGGCATCCCATTCCAGTTCAGGTGGTACGCATTGTTCTGCGATAAAAACGGCTTCCCGGATACGCCGAATGTCGGCGTTATCTTTCTGCCAATCGGCGACACGTACGGAGATCTTATTCATCGGCAAACCCCAGACTTCCTTGTTTGACCAGCTCGCAGAGCAGGTTGCGTCCATATTCATCGGCCAGCCATGGGTCGAGGTTTTCGCTGTGCAATGCGTCGGCAGCGCAGATCAGTTTGAGCAGTTCGCGCAGATTACCCGGCAACAGCCGACTCTGACCGCTGGCAAATAACAGAAGGTCGTCATCGACTTCAGACCAGGCGAGGCGCGCGCTCGGGTTACGGATCAGTATCGCCCCTTGCTCCAGGCTGAGGAACAGGTCTTCTTCTTCCAGTTCGGGGCCGACGACCAGCTCGGGATAGCGTGGCTCGGTCATGAATTGGCCAAACCAGGTCAACAGCAACCGCTCGTCGCTCATGTGCTCGGCCAACAAGCTTTTCAGACGGTCGAGGGCGTCACGCTGGATCTGGTGCGGATCGCTGACCGGCTGTACGTCAGCGTCGGTGTAGCGTTCTTCGTCCGGCAGGAACTGGCTGAGGAAGTCGGTGAAGTGCGTTAGCACCTCAGCTGCGCTTGGCGCGCGGAAACCGACCGAATAGGTCATGCAGTCATCCACGGCGACGCCACAATGGGCCAAGCGCGGCGGCAAATACAGCATGTCGCCCGGTTCCAGGGTCCACTCATCAGTGACTTCGAAGCCCGAGAGGATGCGCAGGTCTGCGTGTTTCAGCAGTGGGGTCTCGGAATCGCACATTTGGCCTATCTGCCAGTGGCGTTTGCCCTGGCCCTGCAGCAGAAACACATCGTAGTTATCAAAGTGCGGGCCAACGCTTCCGCCTGGCACGGCGAAGCTGATCATGACGTCGTCGATGCGCCAGCTGGGCAGGAATCGGAAGTTCTCCAGCAGCTCACTGACTTCGGGTACGAACTGATCAACCGCTTGCACCAGCAGGGTCCAGTCGCGTTCTGGCAGCTTGCTGAACTCGTCTTCGGTAAACGGACCGCGACGCAGTTCCCAAGGGCGCTCGCCATTCTCGAGAACTATACGGGACTCAACCTCTTCTTCCAGGGCGAGGCCGGCCAGTTCGTCGGCGTCGATCGGGCTCTGGAAGTCCGGCAGCGCCTGACGGATCAGGAGCGGTTTTTTCTGCCAGTAGTCACGCAGGAATTCACGCGCGCTGATGCCGCCCAGAAGTTGAAGAGGAATATCAGGATTCATTTGTAAGCCCTTGAAATGAAAACGCCCGGCACAGCCGGGCGTGTGCAAAAGTTGTTGCGGGTCAAATGCGCTTGGCTTGAGCCACGGCATTGCCGATGTAATTGGCCGGGGTGAGCTTTTTCAGCTCAGCCTTGGCTTGCGCAGGCATTTCCAGGTCGTCGATGAAAGTTTGCAGTGCTTCAGCGCTGATGCCCTTGCCCCGCGTCAGCTCTTTCAGCTTTTCGTACGGGTTCTCGATGTTGTAGCGACGCATGACCGTTTGAATCGGTTCGGCCAGCACTTCCCAGCACGCATCCAGTTCGGCGGCGATTTTTTGCGCGTTGAGTTCCAGTTTGCTGATGCCTTTAAGGCTGGCTTCATACGCGATGATGCTATGGGCGAAGCCCACGCCCAGGTTACGCAAAACGGTGGAGTCGGTCAGGTCGCGCTGCCAGCGGGAAATCGGCAACTTGCTGGCCAGGTGCTGAAACAGAGCGTTGGCGATACCCAGATTGCCTTCGGAGTTTTCGAAGTCGATAGGGTTGACCTTGTGCGGCATGGTCGATGAGCCGATTTCGCCAGCGATGGTGCGCTGCTTGAAATACCCCAGGGAGATATAGCCCCATATGTCGCGGTCGAAGTCGATCAGGATGGTATTGAAACGAGCGATCGCGTCAAACAGCTCGGCGATGTAGTCGTGCGGTTCGATCTGCGTGGTGTAGGGGTTGAAGCCCAGACCCAGCTCGTCTTCGATGAACGCGCGTGCGTTCTCTTCCCAGTCGATGTCCGGGTAAGCCGAGATGTGCGCGTTGTAGTTGCCGACTGCGCCGTTGATCTTGCCCAGCAGCGGAACAGCAGCCACCTGAGCGATCTGGCGCTCCAGGCGATAGACCACGTTTGCCAGCTCTTTGCCCAGAGTGGTCGGAGATGCTGGTTGGCCGTGGGTGCGCGACAACATCGGTACGTCAGCGAAGCGTAC
The DNA here is from genome assembly GCF_052976945.1 of Pseudomonas sp. GG8. Taxonomy (NCBI): domain Bacteria; kingdom Pseudomonadati; phylum Pseudomonadota; class Gammaproteobacteria; order Pseudomonadales; family Pseudomonadaceae; genus Pseudomonas; species Pseudomonas sp. GG8. The sequence goes on along the minus strand of NZ_JBRIIP010000001.1, from coordinate 3,529,947 downwards.
GGCCAGCTCGCGAATGGATTCGGCGATCTGGCGCATCAGTGGCAGCAACACACCGTCGCGACCTTCGCGCAGCATCAGCGCGTGGGACAGGTTGTTGATGTCTTCACTGGTACAGGCAAAGTGGATGAACTCACTGACATTGGCCAGCTCAGGCAGCTTGGCGGCCTGTTCCTTGAGCAGGTACTCAATGGCCTTGACGTCGTGATTGGTGGTGCGCTCGATCTCTTTGACGCGTTCGGCGTGGACGGTGGAGAAGTCCTCGGCCAGCGTATTGAGGATCGCGTTGGCTTCAGCCGAAAAGGCCGGAACTTCAGTGATTTGCGGATGAGCAGCCAGGCGCTGAAGCCAGCGTACTTCAACCATGACGCGAAAACGGATCAAGCCGTATTCACTGAAAATCGGGCGCAGGGCCTGGGTTCTGCCGGCGTAGCGGCCGTCAACAGGGGAAACCGCAGTGAGCGAAGAAAGCTGCATGGGGTGCTCTCGGACAGTCGGGCAACGAAAAGGGGCGCATATCATACATGAAATGCTGGTCAGTTCTGTTCGGACTGACCAGCGTAGAGCGCGCAATAGTTAATAGTGTCGGTGTTCAAGGGGTAGCCGTACAGCGTTGCGAATCAGCCGCGCAACATCGGGTAAAGCTCTTTGAGTAGCTTGCGACGGCTGATGACCAATTGCCAGCGATGACCGCCCAGCTGTCGCCATAATCGCGCGGAGCGAATACCGGCCAGCAGCAGGGCGCGAATTTTCGACGCATTGTTGGGTTGTTGCAGATTACGCATGTCGCCATGAACCTGAATTCGTTGGCGCAATGTGCTCAGTGTGTCCTGATAAAGCGCGCCGCTCGCGGCAATTACGTTGTCGTGAACCAGGCCGAAATGCTCAACCTGGGACTTGATCTGCGGCAAGCGTTTGCCGATTACTTCTAGCAGGTCGTCACGCTTGGCCAATTGCCGCTCCAGGCCCAGCATCGACAGGGCATAACGCAGTGGTTCGCGTTGCAGGCTGGTCGGGTCCCTTTCCAGTGCGCTGACCAACGAACGATAACCCTCGCGCAGGTTCAGGTCGTCACCGCCGTAGACTTCCAGTGTGTCTTTGGGGTCCATGACCAGCAGGCTACCCAGCATGCAGCCGAGCGCCGCTTCACTGACCTGGCCAGTTTTGGCAATCTTGTCGACCAGCACGGCCGCCTGGAATACACCGCCCAAGGCGACCAGTTGCTCTTGCATCGGAGTCATCAGCGCTTGTCCTTGCTGTGCCAAGGCTCGGCCACTTCGATGACGCCGCCTCCCAGGCAGATTTCGCCCTCGTAAAACACCACGGACTGGCCTGGTGTGACTGCGCGCTGGGGTTCTTCGAACGTGACGCGGTAGCCGGTGGCTGTCTGTTCAAGCGTGCATTTCTGGTCGCTTTGGCGATAACGCACTTTAGCGGTCAGTTGACGTGGGGTGCTCAGATCGATCGGGTTGACCCAATAAATTTCCGACGCCGTCAGTGCCTGGGAGAACAGCCACGGATGATCATTGCCCTGACCGACGATCAGCTCGTTGTTTTCCAGGTCCTTGGCCAGTACGTACCACGGGTCGTCGCTCGCGTCTTTCAAACCGCCGATGCCGAGCCCTTGGCGCTGGCCGATGGTGTGATACATCAGTCCATGATGGTGGCCGATGACTTCGCCTTCGGTCGTCTTGATCTCGCCGGGCTGGGCGGGCAGGTACTGCTTGAGAAAGTCGCTGAAACGACGCTCACCGATGAAGCAGATGCCGGTGGAGTCTTTTTTCTTTGCTGTGGCCAGTTCGTGTTTTTCCGCGATGGCGCGCACGGCAGGTTTTTCCAGCTCGCCGACCGGGAACAGGGTCTTGGCGATCTGCTCGCCGCCCACAGCATGCAGGAAGTAACTCTGGTCCTTGTTCGGGTCCAGGCCTTTGAGCAGTTCGGTGCGGCCGTCGATGTCGCGACGACGGACGTAATGGCCTGTAGCGATCAGGTCTGCGCCGAGCATCATGGCGTAATCGAGAAATGCCTTGAACTTGATCTCGCGGTTGCAAAGGATGTCCGGGTTGGGCGTACGTCCGGCTTTGTATTCAGCCAGGAAATGCTCGAACACGTTGTCCCAGTACTCGGCGGCAAAGTTGGCGGTGTGCAGTTTGATGCCGATTTTGTCGCACACGGCCTGCGCATCGGCCAGGTCTTCGCGGGCGGTGCAATAGTCGGTTCCGTCGTCTTCCTCCCAGTTCTTCATGAACAGGCCTTCCACCTGATAGCCCTGCTCAATCAGCAGGAGGGCAGAGACGGAAGAGTCCACGCCGCCGGACATACCGACAATGACGCGGGTCCTTTCTGGATCATGAGGAGCTGGATCGTGGGGGGCTGGATCACGCATAGGAATTCAATGGGTGGCTTCAAAAAGGACGCAATTCTAACAGGCCGTGATCAAGCAGTCTCACGCAGTAAGCCTAAACCGAAGCGTTCGCCGGTCAAATAATCGTCGATGCAGCGCATCACCAGTTCGCTGCGCCAGCGGTCGCGCTGCTCCATAAGCGCTTCTCGAGTGAGCCAGCGTGGTCCAATGATGCCCTCGTCGAGCGTGTAATCGGGTCGTTGGTGCAATGGCTTGCCGGCGAAGCAGACGCGTTGGTAAGTCACGCCGTTGCTGGGGGCGGTGTACAGGTAGATGCCGATCACGCCGGTCAGCTCCACATCCCAGCCGGTTTCTTCCAGTGTTTCGCGTAGAGCGGCCTGGATCAGACTTTCGTCGGCTTCCAAATGCCCGGCAGGCTGATTAAATACGGCTCGGCCCTCAGCGACTTCCTCGACCATCAGGAAACGGCCCTCGTCTTCGATGACGGTTGCCACGGTCACGTGCGGAATAAAACGCATGAAAGGTGGATCTCCTTTAATTAAGCGGCGTCGCTTGGCCGCGAGAGGAGCCATAATAGCTGTTCGCCCTGTTTTTCAGCGAACCGACGTTTGGTTCTGGAGTGATGTCAGCTCATCCAAAGCAGCGATGTAGTCGCTTTGTAGTGTGGCTACATGCCCTGCATTCAGGGGGTTGTAGCAGGTGAGGGTGACATCGGACGATGGAAAAGTGCGTGACTTTCTGTAGAAAAGCTACAAGAATGATGCGCCTTTTCGCGACCCAAATATCCATCCGTTGCGCTATCCGCGCAGCAGATGTCAGACCACGAAAGAAACGGAGTCCAGCATGGGATACCAGAAGATTCAGGTTCCAGCAGTCGGCGACAAAATCACCGTCAACGCAGACCATTCTCTTAATGTGCCGAACAACCCGATCATCCCTTTCATTGAAGGTGATGGTATCGGCGTCGACATCAGCCCGGTCATGATGAAAGTTGTTGATGCTGCAGTTAAAAAGGCTTACGGCGGCGAGCGCAAAATCTCCTGGATGGAAGTCTACGCTGGCGAGAAGGCCACTCAAGTCTACGATCAGGATACCTGGCTGCCTCAGGAAACCCTGGACGCTGTTAAAGACTACGTCGTTTCTATCAAGGGCCCGCTGACCACTCCAGTCGGCGGCGGCATTCGTTCCCTGAACGTTGCCATGCGTCAGCAGTTGGACCTGTACGTCTGCCTGCGCCCAGTGCGTTGGTTCGAAGGCGTGCCTAGCCCGGTCAAGAAGCCAGGCGACGTCGACATGACTATCTTCCGTGAAAACTCCGAAGATATTTATGCTGGCATCGAGTGGAAAGCCGGTTCGCCGGAAGCGATCAAGATCATCAAGTTCCTCAAAGAGGAAATGGGTGTTACCAAGATCCGCTTTGATCAAAACTGCGGTATCGGCATCAAGCCGGTTTCTCTGGAAGGCACCAAGCGTCTGGTACGCAAGGCTCTGCAGTACATCGTCGACAACGACCGTGACTCGCTGACCATTGTGCACAAAGGCAACATCATGAAGTTCACCGAAGGTGCCTTCAAAGAATGGGCCTACGAAGTGGCTGCTGAAGAATTCGGCGCTACCTTGCTTGACGGCGGTCCTTGGATGCAGTTCAAGAACCCTAAAACCGGCAAGAACGTTATCGTTAAAGACGCCATCGCCGACGCCATGCTTCAGCAGATCCTGCTGCGCCCGGCCGAATACGACGTGATCGCGACCCTGAACCTCAACGGTGACTACCTGTCCGACGCACTGGCTGCTGAAGTTGGCGGTATCGGCATCGCTCCGGGCGCTAACCTGTCCGACACCATTGCGATGTTCGAAGCGACCCACGGTACTGCACCGAAGTACGCTGGCAAAGATCAGGTGAACCCAGGTTCGTTGATCCTGTCTGCTGAAATGATGCTGCGCCACATGGGTTGGGTCGAAGCTGCTGACCTGATCATCAAAGGCACCAACGGCGCAATCTCGGCCAAGACAGTGACCTATGACTTCGAACGTCTGATGGATGGCGCTAAACTGCTGTCTTCTTCTGCGTTCGGCGATGCCCTGATCTCTCACATGTGAGCTGATCGGCGCTAAGCAAAACCGGCCAGTTCAATTAACTTGAACTGGCCGGTTTTTTTTCGGCTGGTTTTTGGTTTAGCGGCCTGATTGCTGACGAATCAGGCAGTTACATCCAGCGGTTGATGGGTCAGATTTGGAACGTCGACAGGGGAGGAGGTTTGGGTCTCGCTCGCAGCTGCAATCTCTACAGCGTGCAAACCTTTGGGCCCCTGAATGATGTCAAAATTAACGGCCTGACCTGCTTTCAAGGTCTTGTAGCCGTCCATCTTTATCGCCGAGTAATGGGCGAACAAATCCTCGCTCTGGCCGTCTTCAATAATGAATCCGTAGCCTTTTGCGTTGTTGAACCACTTAACCTTGCCGCGCTTGGGGTTACTGCTTGCCATGCTCACATCCCTCTGCAAAGGACTCCGTCTGGAGTATGATCCACCTCATCCGCCGGACCGAAAAAAATTTGGTTGACTGCACGGACCCTTTTTACCCAATGTGGGTTCTATTCTTTGTAACACCGTTTTGCCGATAGTCAAGGTCATGCGGCGGTCCACTTGAAAACCGGTCAGACTGCGACTAATTACTGAACCCGCCCACCTACGAACCTTTCTTTCCATGCATGCATTCAGCCAGATTCGACTAACATTCAATCAGGACCGTCCGACACACGAGGATGGTGCTGCTGGAGTGGTGCTACAGGAGGCCAAGCCAGCACTGCAGGCGCCACCGATGTACAAGGTGGTTATATTTAATGATGATTACACACCGATGGATTTCGTCGTCGAAGTGCTCGAGGTGTTTTTTAACCTGAATCGCGAGCTGGCGACGAAGGTCATGCTGGCCGTCCATACAGAGGGACGGGCAGTATGTGGATTGTTTACCCGCGATATCGCCGAGACCAAGGCAATGCAGGTCAACCAATACGCCAGGGAAAGCCAGCATCCGCTACTCTGTGAGATCGAGAAGGACGGTTAACGCCGACCACTTGGGTATGAGGTGAAGCTATGTTGAACCGTGAGCTCGAAGTCACCCTCAATCTTGCCTTCAAGGAGGCACGTTCCAAGCGTCATGAATTCATGACGGTTGAACATCTCTTGCTGGCTCTTTTGGATAATGAGGCTGCCGCGACCGTCTTGCGCGCTTGTGGCGCAAACCTCGACAAACTCAAGCATGATCTGCAGGAGTTCATCGACTCCACGACACCGTTGATTCCTGTCCATGACGAGGATCGCGAAACCCAGCCGACCCTGGGCTTTCAGCGGGTACTGCAACGTGCTGTCTTTCACGTCCAAAGCTCGGGCAAGCGTGAAGTCACTGGCGCTAACGTTCTGGTTGCCATTTTCAGCGAGCAGGAAAGCCAGGCAGTGTTTCTGCTCAAACAGCAGAGCGTTGCACGGATTGATGTCGTCAATTACATCGCTCATGGTATTTCCAAAGTGCCAGGGCATGGCGATCACTCGGAAGGTGAGCAAGATATGCAGGATGACGAGGGCGGCGAGTCTTCTTCTTCAGGCAATCCTCTGGATGCCTACGCCAGCAACCTGAATGAATTGGCGCGTCAGGGCCGGATTGATCCATTGGTCGGACGTGAGATGGAAGTCGAGCGTGTGGCGCAGATTCTGGCGCGTCGTCGCAAAAACAACCCGCTGCTTGTCGGTGAGGCCGGGGTGGGTAAAACCGCCATCGCCGAAGGTCTGGCTAAGCGTATCGTCGACAATCAAGTGCCTGACCTGCTCGCCAATAGCGTGGTGTATTCCCTCGACCTGGGTGCGCTCTTGGCCGGGACCAAATACCGTGGCGACTTCGAGAAGCGCTTCAAAGCGTTGCTCAATGAGCTGAAAAAGCGTCCGCAGGCGATTTTGTTCATTGACGAAATTCATACCATCATCGGCGCAGGTGCTGCTTCTGGTGGTGTGATGGATGCATCGAATCTGCTCAAGCCGCTGCTGTCTTCGGGGGATATCCGCTGCATCGGCTCGACAACGTTCCAGGAATTTCGCGGGATCTTCGAAAAAGATCGGGCTTTGGCGCGGCGTTTCCAGAAGGTTGATGTGTCCGAACCGTCCGTGGAAGACACCATTGGCATCCTGAGAGGGCTCAAGGGGCGTTTCGAGCAGCATCATGGTATCGAGTATAGCGACGAGGCATTGCGCGCCGCTGCCGAGCTAGCATCGCGCTACATCAATGATCGGCACATGCCGGACAAGGCCATTGATGTTATCGACGAAGCCGGGGCTTATCAGCGCTTGCAGCCCATCGAGAAGCGCGTGAAGCGTATCGAAGTGGCTCAGGTTGAAGATATCGTTGCCAAGATTGCGCGTATTCCGCCTAAGCATGTCAACAGCTCCGACAAGGAACTGCTGCGTAATCTTGAGCGCGACCTCAAAATGACCGTGTTTGGTCAGGATGCAGCGATTGATTCGCTGTCGACCGCGATCAAGTTGTCGCGCGCCGGTCTGAAATCGCCGGATAAACCGGTCGGTTCGTTCCTGTTTGCAGGTCCTACGGGGGTCGGCAAGACCGAAGCGGCTAGGCAGTTGGCCAAAGCCTTGGGCATTGAACTTGTGCGTTTCGATATGTCCGAGTACATGGAGCGTCATACCGTTTCGCGCTTGATCGGTGCACCGCCGGGTTATGTTGGCTTCGATCAGGGTGGTTTGCTGACCGAGGCGATTACCAAGCAGCCGCATTGCGTACTGCTGCTCGATGAAATCGAGAAGGCGCATCCGGAAGTCTTCAACCTGCTGCTGCAGGTCATGGACCACGGTACGCTGACTGATAACAACGGGCGCAAGGCGGACTTCCGCAACGTGATCGTGATCATGACCACCAACGCTGGCGCAGAAACTGCTGCGCGTGCCTCGATTGGCTTCACGCATCAGGATCACTCTTCCGATGCAATGGAAGTGATCAAGAAAAGTTTCACGCCGGAATTCCGTAACCGTCTGGACACCATTATCCAGTTTGGTCGCCTCAATCATGAGGTCATCAAAAGTGTGGTGGACAAGTTCCTTACCGAACTGCAGGCGCAGCTGGAAGACAAGCGTGTGCTGCTTGAAGTGACTGACGCCGCCAGAACCTGGTTGGCTGAAAGTGGCTACGATGCGCAGATGGGTGCAAGACCCATGGCTCGTTTGATCCAAGACAAGATCAAGCGTCCGCTGGCTGAAGAGATTCTCTTCGGTGAGTTGGCCGAGCACGGTGGCGTGGTGCATATCGACGTCAAGGACGGAGAAATGACCTTCGACTTCGAAACAACGGCAGAAATGGCTTAAGCCAAAACCAAAAAGCCCTGTATCTCACCTTTGATCGGGTGGTACGGGGCTTTTCATGGGCGAAATCTGTGTTGCGCGACAGTGCGGGAAGCCAAATCCCGCTCACACAAAAACGCCCGGCACAGGCCGGGCGTTTTTGTTAAGACCTGTTAGCGGGCGCGGTAAGTGATACGCCCTTTGCTCAAGTCGTAGGGCGTCAACTCGACGCGGACCTTGTCGCCGGTAAGAATACGGATGTAATTCTTACGCATTTTGCCGGAAATATGCGCGGTGACAATGTGCCCATTTTCCAACTCCACACGGAACATGGTGTTGGGCAGGGTGTCGACGACCGTGCCTTCCAGTTCAAAAGCTTCTTCTTTCGCCATGTAGTAAAAGGCCTCGGTATCCGATGAGTGGCCTGGTGCAACTGCTCCAGGCAAAAGCGGCGTGCATTGTGCCCGAAAAATAGGGGTTAAGCCAAGTGCTTCAATAAAGAGTGACCCATCTCTGGTTCGTAAGCAGCTCAATGGGCCGATATTGGGTTTTGTAATTCATCTTTTTACAGTTCTTTATCCAGTAGCCCAGGTAGACCGCATGGAGCTGCAATCTGGTCGCCTCGGCGATCTGCCAGAGAATCGCGTAGCGGCCCAGACTGCGGCGCTCTTCGCCTGGTTCATAGAATGTATAAACCGCCGAAAGGCCGGTGGGTAAAAGGTCAGTAACGGCGACTGCCAAGAGGCGTTCGTCGAGGCGAAATTCGTAGAATGTCGAGAAAGGCAGGTCGCGTACCAGAAATGTTGAAAACTGGTCACGACTAGGGGGGTACATGTCGCCATCAGCATGCCGCTGCTCGATATAGCGCTGATACAGGTCGAAGTACTCTTCGCTGAATCGTGGCTGAGTCGGGGTCACCTGCAGATCGGCATTGCGCTTGAAAATGCGCTTTTGCTGACGATCTGGAACAAACAGTCCCACAGGAATGCGAGCAGGAACGCACGCGCTGCAATTCTGGCAGTGAGGCCGGTAAAGATGGTCTCCGCTGCGGCGAAAACCCATGTCGGAAAGATCGGCGTACACCTGAACATCCATCGGCTGGCTAGGGTCCAGAAACAGCGTCGTCGCTTGTTCCTCAGGCAAATAGCTGCAGGAATGGGGTTGAGTGGCATAAAACTTAAGCCGCGCCAGCTCTGTCATGATCAACCCTCGGATAAAATCTCTAGTTAAGAGTGTATGTCAGGCTATGAAACTCGCCTAGGCAGCCAGTCGGCGATATTAGGTTGATCCAGGTGCTGGCGAAGGTAGTCGGCAAATGTGGTGCGGGTAATCGCTCTGGCGCCGAAGCTGTGCAGATGTTCGGTTGGCATCTGGCAGTCGATCAGTACGAAACCCCACGCCTTCAGGCGCTCGACCAGCGTGGCAAAGCCGACTTTCGAGGCGTTGTCCGCCCGACTGAACATGGACTCGCCAAAAAACAGCCGGCCTATTGCCAGGCCATAAAGGCCTCCGACCAAGGCATCCTGCTCCCAAACCTCCACGCTGTGGGCATAGCCGCGTCGATGCAGTTCAAGGTAGGCCGATTGCATCGAGTCGGTGATCCAGGTGCCATCGGCGTAATCGCGCGGCGCGGCGCACGCTTGAATGACGGCTGTGAAATCCTGATCAAATGTCACCTGGTAGCGCCCCTGGCGCAACACTTTGCCCAAACTGCGAGAAATGTGCAGTTCCTCGGGAAATAATACCGTGCGCGGATCTGGTGACCACCACAGGATCGGCTGTCCCTCCTGAAACCAGGGAAAGCAGCCATGACGATAAGCCTGAATCAAGCGGTCGGCGGATAGATCACCGCCTGCGGCCAGCAAGCCGTTCGGCTCACGCATGGCTTTTTCCAGTGGAGGAAAGGTCAGGTCGTTACGTTGTAACCAGGTCAGCATGGTATCAAGACTTATCGAAGGGGGAGGGCGGTACACTCGACGGCTGCAACTCTATGGCGTCGGTGTGGTCGTAGACGGTCCCGTTGACGAAACCTGAGGCCGATGTGTGTAGCCAAACGATGCAATCAATGGCTTGGGTGTGCGACACGGCAGGATCCGGATGTTTGATGTCGTTCATAAAAACACTCCATAAGCCTTTGTCACGAAAGACAATGCATGCTCAAATTGAGTCGTTCGTCCGGCGCTTGAAGATATGCTACACGCAAGCCAGACTAGCGTGGCAACGGCGGTGCAAACCCGTACAATGCCGCCCTTATTGGTGTTTTTTCAAGTGATTAGCCGGGTTGTAGATAAGCGTATCCATTTGTTTCATTTTTACCGAACGCTAGACAGCAGTATTTCGTAGTCAATCATCAGATGTTCGCGCTAAGGCGCAGGAAAAGAAGCGTTTTGAAGAAATCCACCGTAGCATCCAGTTCCATTCCGCTCTGGCGTCAACAGTTGCACTACCGGCTCAAGGAAGGTGCGCTGATCGCTATCGGCGCCCTGTGCCTGTATCTGATGATGGCGTTATTGACCTACGATCAGGCCGACCCCGGTTGGAGCCATACCAGTAGTGCCCGGCAGGTGCAGAATGCTGCGGGGCGCGCTGGCGCATTCTCGGCTGACATATTGTTCATGGTGTTGGGTTATTTTGCGTACATCTTCCCGCTGTTGTTGGCGGTCAAGACGTATCAAATCTTTCGTCAGCGTCATGAGCCGTGGCAGTGGAGCGGTTGGTTGTTCTCCTGGCGCCTGATCGGCCTGGTCTTCCTGGTATTGTCTGGTGCGGCCTTGGCCCATATTCACTTTCACTTCACTGCGGGCCTGCCAGCATCGGCCGGTGGTGCGCTGGGCGAAAGTCTGGGCGATCTGGCAAAAAACGCGTTGAATATCCAGGGCAGCACCCTGATGTTCATTGCGCTGTTTCTGTTTGGCCTGACGGTTTTTACCGATCTTTCGTGGTTCAAGGTGATGGATGTCACCGGCAAGATCACGCTTGACCTGTTCGAGTTGTTTCAGGGCGCGGCCAATCGCTGGTGGACGGCCCGTGGCGAGCGCAAGCAGATGGTTGCGCAACTGCGTGAGGTTGATACCCGTGTCAGTGAAGTGGTGGCGCCTGTCGCCCCTGATCGCCGGGAGCAGGCCAAGGCCAAAGAGCGTTTGATCGAGCGCGAACAAGCCCTCAGCAAACACATGACCGAGCGCGCAAATCACGTACCCGCGGTGATTGCTCCGGCGCCGGCCAAAGTGGTGGAGCCGAGCAAGCGCGTGCAGAAAGAGAAACAGGCGCCATTGTTCATCGACAGCGCGGTGGAAGGTACCTTGCCGCCGATTTCGATCCTTGATCCGGCAGAGAAGAAAAAGCTCAACTACTCCCCCGAATCGCTGGCTGCCGTCGGTCATCTTCTGGAAATCAAACTCAAAGAGTTTGGTGTGGAAGTCACCGTTGACTCCATTCATCCGGGACCGGTGATCACGCGCTACGAAATTCAGCCCGCCGCCGGGGTCAAGGTCAGTCGAATCTCCAACCTGGCCAAGGATCTGGCGCGTTCGCTGGCCGTGACCAGTGTGCGTGTGGTTGAAGTCATCCCGGGCAAGACCACCGTCGGCATCGAGATTCCTAACGAAGACCGGCAGATCGTGCGCTTCTCCGAGGTGTTGTCCACTCCGGAATTCGATGACGCCAAGTCCCCGGTCACTCTGGCCCTGGGGCATGACATTGGCGGCAGGCCGGTGATTACCGACTTGGCGAAGATGCCGCACCTGCTGGTGGCCGGTACTACCGGTTCCGGTAAGTCGGTGGGGGTCAACGCGATGATCCTGTCGATCCTGTTCAAGTCGGGGCCGGAAGACGCCAAACTGATCATGATCGACCCGAAAATGCTTGAGCTGTCGATCTACGAAGGCATTCCGCATCTGCTGTGCCCTGTCGTCACCGACATGAAGGACGCGGCCAACGCCCTGCGCTGGAGCGTCGCCGAGATGGAGCGGCGTTACAAACTGATGGCGAAGATGGGGGTGCGTAACCTGTCGGGTTTCAATCACAAGGTCAAAGAAGCTCAAGACGCCGGCACGCCGCTCGAAGATCCGTTGTACAAACGCGAAAGCATGCACGACATAGCGCCGCTGCTGACCAAATTGCCGACCATCGTGGTAGTGGTCGACGAATTCGCCGACATGATGATGATCGTCGGCAAAAAGGTCGAAGAGCTGATCGCCCGAATCGCCCAGAAAGCCCGGGCAGCTGGTATTCACTTGATTCTCGCGACCCAGCGGCCATCGGTGGACGTGATCACTGGTTTGATCAAGGCCAACATTCCTACTCGCATGGCGTTTCAGGTATCGAGCAAGATCGATTCGCGGACCATCATCGATCAGGGCGGCGCCGAACAACTGCTCGGTCACGGTGACATGCTGTACATGCCGCCGGGTACCAGTCTGCCCATTCGTGTCCATGGTGCTTTTGTGTCTGACGAAGAGGTCCACCGCGTCGTGGAGGCCTGGAAGTTGCGTGGCTCACCTGACTACAACGAAGACATCCTTGCGGGCGTTGAAGAGCCCGGTAGTGGCTTTGATGGCGGCAGCGAAGGCTCGGATGACAGCGAAAGCGATGCTCTGTATGACGAAGCGGTACGTTTCGTCCTGGAAAGCCGCCGCGCTTCCATTTCCGCGGTGCAGCGCAAGCTGAAGATCGGTTACAACCGCGCCGCCCGAATGATCGAAGCAATGGAAATGGCGGGCGTTGTGACGTCCATGAACACCAACGGCTCGCGTGAGGTCATCGCACCGAGCCCAATGCGCGACTAACCCAGACAGCGCGACAGTGCGCTGTCTGGGCTCCACTGAATTCAATGAGGACTCCCATGCGTCTTATCCGCATGCTGTTGGTATCTGCACTGGCTTTTTCCGCTATCCCGGCCTATGCCGATAGCAAAGATGTCGCGCGACTCACTCAGTTGCTTGAAAAATCACAAACCCTGACCGCCCGGTTTTCTCAATTGACACTGGACGGCGGCGGTACCCAATTGCAGGAAACAGCCGGTGACATGGCGTTGCAGCGTCCAGGCCTGTTCTATTGGCATACAGACGCGCCTCAGGAACAGTTGATGGTATCCGACGGGAAAAAAGTCTCGTTGTGGGACCCGGATCTGGAACAGGTGACAATCAAGACCCTCGACCAGCGGCTGACCCAGACCCCTGCATTGCTGTTGTCCGGTGATGTGTCCAAGATCAGCGAAAGCTTTGACATCAGCGCGAAGGAAGCCGGCGGCGTGATCGACTTTGTGCTCAAACCCAAGACCAAGGACACACTGTTCGACAGCCTGCGGCTGTCTTTTCGCAATGGCGTCATCAATGACATGCAGTTGATTGACAGCGTCGGCCAGCGCACCAATATCCTGTTCACGGGCGTGAAAGCCAACGAGCCGATTGTTGCCGGCAAATTCAAATTCAATATCCCGAAAGGCGCTGATGTCATTCAGGAATAAGAGGTTTTAACCGCGGCCCATGGACTTGTTTCGTAGCGATCCGATAGCTCAGCCCTTGGCCGCGCGCTTGCGTGCGGCCAATCTGGATGAATACGTCGGTCAGGAACATCTGCTCGCTCATGGCAAGCCTCTGCGTGAGGCGCTTGAGCAGGGCGCTTTGCATTCGATGATCTTCTGGGGGCCGCCGGGCGTGGGTAAAACCACGCTGGCACGGCTGTTGGCGAAAGTCTCGGATGCGCATTTCGAAACGGTCTCGGCAGTGTTGGCCGGGGTCAAGGAAATCCGTCAAGCCGTCGAGATTGCCAAGCAGCAGGCGGGGCAATACGGTCGCCGAACCATTCTGTTCGTCGACGAAGTGCATCGTTTCAACAAGTCGCAGCAGGACGCCTTCCTGCCTTACGTAGAAGACGGCACTCTGATTTTTATCGGCGCGACCACTGAGAATCCGTCTTTTGAACTGAACAACGCCTTGCTTTCCCGTGCGCGGGTTTATGTCCTGAAAAGCCTCGACGAAGCGGCGTTGTACAAACTGGTGCAGCGTGCACTGACGGAAGAGCGTGGTCTGGGCAAACATCAACTGAGCCTGAGCGACGAAGGTTTCAAGATGCTCCTGGCTGCGGCTGATGGTGACGGCCGGCGTTTGCTCAACCTGCTGGAGAACGCTTCCGACCTCGCCGAAGATGGCACCGAGATCAGTGTCGAGCTGCTGCAAAGCCTGCTTGGCGACAGTCGTCGTCGGTTCGATAAGGGCGGCGAAGCGTTTTACGATCAGATTTCAGCGCTGCATAAGTCGATTCGCGGTTCCAACCCTGACGCGGCGTTGTACTGGTTCGCGCGGATGATCGATGGCGGTTGCGATCCGTTGTACCTGGCGCGCCGTGTTGTGCGCATGGCCAGTGAAGACATCGGCAATGCTGACCCTCGGGCGCTTACGTTATGCCTGTCGGCGTGGGATGTGCAGGAGCGTCTGGGCAGCCCCGAGGGTGAGCTGGCGGTGGCACAGGCCATCGTTTATCTGGCCTGCGCGCCAAAAAGTAACGCCGTGTACATGGGCTTCAAGGCAGCGATGCGCGAAGCGACCGAACATGGTTCGCTGGAGGTTCCGCTGCACCTGCGTAATGCGCCGACCAAGCTGATGAAGCAGCTGGGCTATGGCGAAGAATACCGTTACGCCCACGATGAGCCCGACGCTTATGCCGCTGGCGAAGACTACTTTCCGGACGATCTTGAGCCGCGCCAGTACTACCAGCCGGTACCGCGTGGCCTTGAGCTGAAGATCGGAGAAAAGCTTAATCACCTGGCGGCACTGGACAAAGCAAGCCCACGTAAGCGGAGAAAGTAGTGATTCGATTGATTCTTGCAGTATCCGCCGGGGGTATCGCTGGTACATTATTGCGCTTCGCCACCGCCAGCTGGATCTCGGCGAACTGGCCGCGACACTTCTACACCGCAACATTGGCCGTTAACATCGTCGGCTGCTTGCTGATTGGTTATCTGTACGGACTGTTCCTGTTGCGTCCCGAAGTACCGATCGAGCTTCGTGCAGGCCTGATGGTAGGTTTTTTGGGTGGCCTGACGACATTTTCATCTTTTTCACTGGATACGCTGCGCTTGCTGGAAAGCGGGCAGGTGCCGCTGGCACTGGGCTACGCGGCAATCACCGTATTCGGCGGGCTGCTCGCGACGTGGGCTGGCCTGTCCTTGACCAAACTTTGATAGACGAGAGAACGATATGCTCGATTCCAAACTGTTACGTACCCAACTTCAGGACGTAGCGGATCGCCTGGCGTCCCGTGGTTTTACCCTGGACGTGGCCCGCATCGAAGCGCTGGAAAACCAGCGCAAGACCGTCCAGACCCGCACAGAACAGTTGCAGGCCGAGCGTAATGCCCGCTCCAAATCCATCGGTCAGGCCAAGCAGCGCGGCGAAGACATCGCGCCGTTGATGGCCGACGTCGAGCGTATGGCTGACGAACTGAGCACCGGTAAAGTCGAACTGGATAATATTCAGGCCGAGCTGGACGGGATGCTGCTGAGCATGCCGAACCTGCCACACGAATCGGTTCCAGTCGGCGCGGATGAAGACGACAACGTTGAAGTTCGTCGTTGGGGCACACCTACCGTGTTTGACTTCGAGGTCAAGGACCACGTCGAGCTTGGCGAAAAGTACGGCTGGCTGGATTTCGAAACCGCCGCCAAGTTGTCTGGCGCCCGCTTCGCGTTGTTGCGGGGCCCTATTGCTCGCATGCATCGTGCATTGGCGCAGTTCATGATCAACCTGCACGTCACCGATCACGGCTACGAAGAGGCTTACACCCCGTACCTGGTACAGGCACCCGCGTTGCAGGGCACAGGCCAGTTGCCGAAGTTCGAGGAAGACCTGTTCAAGATCACTCGCGAAGGCGAGGCGGATCTGTACTTGATCCCGACTGCGGAAGTGTCGCTGACCAATATCGTTGCTGGCGAAATTCTCGATCCAAAGCAATTACCGCTGAAGTTTGTTGCGCATACCCCATGCTTTCGCAGCGAGGCCGGTGCATCGGGTCGCGATACACGCGGGATGATTCGTCAGCACCAGTTCGATAAAGTCGAAATGGTTCAGATCGTAGAGCCTGGCCAGTCGCAAGCGGCACTGGAAACACTCACCGGCAACGCTGAGCGCGTTCTGCAACTGCTGGAACTGCCTTACCGCGTACTGGCCTTGTGCACCGGTGATATGGGCTTCAGTGCGGTGAAGACGTACGACCTTGAAGTCTGGATCCCAAGCCAGGACAAATACCGCGAAATTTCCTCGTGCTCCAACTGTGGCGATTTCCAGGCGCGACGTATGCAAGCGCGCTGGCGTAATCCGGAAACCGGTAAGCCAGAATTGGTTCACACCCTGAACGGTTCCGGTCTGGCTGTAGGTCGGGCGCTGGTCGCCGTATTGGAAAACTATCAGCAGGCCGACGGTTCTATCCGTGTTCCTGAAGTACTCAAACCCTACATGGGTGGGCTTGAGGTTATAGGCTAAATGGAATTCCTGCCGCTGTTCCATAACCTGCGTGGCAGTCGCGTGCTGGTGGTCGGCGGGGGTGAAATTGCCTTGCGCAAATCACGCTTGCTCGCTGATGCCGGTGCGTTATTGCGGGTGGTTGCGCCCGAGATAGAAGCGCAATTGTGCGAGTTGGTGGAGCGCAGCGGCGGCGAACTAATTTTACGTGGCTATGCCCAAGGCGACCTTGTGGGGTGCGTGCTGATCATCGCCGCCACCGATGACGAGCCGCTTAACGCTCAGGTGTCGCAAGATGCCCGGCAGCGTTGTGTGCCGGTCAACGTGGTGGATTCGCCTGCGTTGTGCAGCGTTATATTCCCTGCAATCGTTGACCGTTCACCGTTGGTGATTGCGGTGTCCAGTGGCGGTGATGCGCCGGTGCTGGCGCGGTTGATTCGCGCCAAGCTTGAAACCTGGATTCCCTCGACGTATGGCCAATTGGCCGGCTTGGCGGCGCGATTCCGCAGTCAGGTGAAAAACCTGTTCCCCGATGTTCAGCAGCGCCGGGCATTTTGGGAAGAGGTGTTTCAGGGACCTGTCGCTGATCGCCAGTTGGCCGGGCAGGGCGCTGAAGCCGAGCGTCTGCTGATTGCTAAAATCAATGGTGAGGCGCCCAGCGCACCCGGCGAGGTGTATCTGGTGGGCGCAGGGCCGGGCGATCCGGATTTGCTGACCTTCCGCGCTTTACGTCTGATGCAGCAAGCCGATGTGGTGCTTTACGACCGCCTGGTGGCGCCGGCGATTCTGGAACTTTGCCGGCGCGATGCCGAGCGAGTCTATGTCGGTAAACAGCGTGCCGATCACGCTTTGCCGCAGGATCAGATCAATCAGCAGTTGGTTGTTCTGGCCAAGCAAGGCAAGCGTGTACTGCGTCTCAAAGGCGGCGATCCGTTCATCTTCGGGCGTGGTGGCGAAGAGATCGAAGAGCTGGCGGCCCACGGTATTCCGTTTCAGGTGGTGCCAGGCATTACTGCTGCCAGCGGTTGCGCAGCCTATGCCGGTATTCCGCTGACCCACCGTGATTACGCGCAATCAGTGCGCTTTGTTACCGGGCATTTGAAAGACGGCACCACGGACCTTCCCTGGAGCGATCTGGTCTCACCGGCGCAGACATTGGTGTTTTACATGGGCCTGGTCGGCTTGCCGATTATTTGTGAACAGTTGATCCAGCATGGCCGTTCCCCGGACACGCCTGCAGCGCTGATTCAGCAGGGCACCACCTCGAATCAACGGGTATTCACTGGCACATTGGCCAACTTGTCACAACTGGTCGCTGAGCATGAAGTGCATGCGCCAACGCTGGTGATCGTCGGCGAAGTGGTCCAGTTGCGAGAAAAACTGGCGTGGTTCGAAGGCGCTCAAGGACAGCTCTAGCGCATCTGCTTTAAGTGCATGCCTTGATGATCCGGGTTTACGGGTGATCAAGGCAGCACCTCATGCCTTATCCTCAAACTCCAGTTTTGTGCCAGATTCCACGGCCTGTAAGCCGTTCGCGGTCATGGCTGGCGTGGAGGTGCAGCGCTGGTCCTTTAGGTACGATCCCGGTCGGGTTGATGGTCCGGTGGCTCGCATAGTAGTGACCCTTGATGTGCTCAAAGTCCACCGTCTCAGCGATGCCCGGCCACTGATACAACTCGCGTAACCAGTTACTCAGGTTCGGATAATCGGCAATGCGGCGCAGGTTGCATTTGAAGTGGCTGTAATACACCGCGTCGAAGCGAGCGAGGGTGGTGAACAGGCGTACATCGGCCTCGGTCAGGTACTCACCGGCCAGGTAACGTTTCTCGCCAAGCAGCACCTCCAGCCAATCCAGTTCTGCAAACAATCCATCGAATGCTTGCTCGTAAGCGCCTTGCGAAGTGGCGAAGCCTGCGCGGTAAACGCCATTATTGACTGCTGGGTAGATCCGATCATTCAATCGATCAATCTGCTGTTGCAGCGGTTCAGGGTAGAAATCCAGGCGATCACCGGTCAGGCCATCGAACGCCGAGTTGAACATGCGGATGATCTCGGACGACTCATTGCTGACGATACGTTGTTGCTGTTTATCCCACAGCAATGGCACGGTCACGCGGCCAGTGTAGGCGGCGTCATCGGCGGTGTAGCGCTGATAAAGAAAGTCCAGGCCATCAAGCTTGTCACCGCTGGAGCCCTTTTGTTTATCGAAGGTCCAGCCATTTTCCAGCATCAGCCAACTGACCACGGACACGTCGATCAAGCTTTCCAGACCTTTGAGTTTGCGCAGAATCAGTGTGCGATGGGCCCATGGGCAGGCGAGGGAAACGTAGAGGTGATAGCGGCCAGCGTGTGCTGCAAAGCCACCTTCACCGCTGGGGCCGGGTTGGCCGTCAGCGGTGATCCAGTGACGGCGTTGCGCGTTTTCACGCTGGAAGGCGCCGTCTTTGCTGCTTTCGTACCACTGATCATGCCAGCGTCCGTCGACCAGAAGGCCCATGTCTGACTCCTAAGCTCTTTTGCATTGGAGGCCAGTCTAATTGCATTGGTTCGAACGAATAGTGCAAAGCATGGGCGACTATGATCGATTAAATAGATCTGTCGCGATTATCCCAGTACTGCTGAGCCAATTCGAAGGCGGCATCGCGTGGGGTTCCAAGGCCGCGCAAGGCCAGAGCAATGGTCGAAATCAAGGCCAGCTGCGGGTAGCTGTCTTCGACTTCACCTCTCCAGAGTGCCGTTAACTGTGTCGGGTCGAGCGTGGCCGGTTTGACATGGCGTCTTGGTGACAGCGCAGGCCACTCCTCATCCCAGCTTTGCCCGGCTGTAGTGCCGTAAAGGTGACTGATGGTGTCCGGGTTTATTTCGACTTCACCGCCATCGCCCTTGATCACGATGGCGTTGTCACCCAGCAAACCACTGGCTTCGCGGTGCATGCCCTGATAACCGGGATGGAAGATACTTTGCAGGCCGCAACGAGCGCCCAGAGGATTGAGGGCTCGTGCCAGTGAGTGGATAGGGGAGCGCAGGCCGAGGATGTTGCGTAGGTCGATCATTCGCTGCAACTGCGGCGCCCAATCCCCTAGCGGGATGAACGCCAGGTTGTGTTGCTCGAGCGCCGTACCGACCTCCTGCCAGTTGCGGCACAGCGGGATGCCCAGCAGGTCTAGCAGTTGTTCGCTGTACAGGCGCCCTGCGGTATGCGCGCCGCCACCATGCATCAACACGCGCACACCGTTTTGCGCCAGGCACTTGGCCGCAAGCAAGTACCACGGCAGATGGCGCTTCTTGCCGGCGTAAGTCGGCCAGTCGATATCGACGTGCAATGCCGGGGTCTGCAAGCGTTCACGTACCGCCTCGGTGAAGCCTGCCAGTTCCTCCGCGCTTTCTTCCTTGTGCCGCAACAGCATCAGAAAGGCGCCAAGCTGGGTGTCTTCGACTTTCTCATCGAGCAGCATGCCCATGGCTTCACGCGCTTCTACGCGAGTAAGGTCGCGGGCGCCCCGTTTGCCCTTGCCCAGGATGCGCACGAACTGGGCGAACGGATGTTCGGCAGGTGTTTCTGTGATCAGCGGGGCAAATTCGGTCATATGCAATTCGTCGGTTTGGGCAGGCCCGCCAGCTTAGCGGCGAGTTTGGCGGGGGTGCCATTGAACAGGCGATTGAGGTGCATGCTGTTGCCCTTTTCAGGGCCTAGCTTCAACGCCGTGTATTTGATCAGCGGGCGAGTCGCGGGCGACAGCTGGAACTCGGTATAAAAAGCCCGCAGCAGTTGCAGAATCTCCCAGTGTTCCGGGCTGAGGGTGATTTCTTCCCGCAAGGCCAAGGCTGTTGCAACCTCTTCTGACCAGTCGTTCAGGTCTACCAGGAAACCATCCTTGTCCAGTGCAATGCTGTGTTCGGCAATCGTCAGCTGTTTCATAGCCAAGTGTTGACCTTGTCGAAGCAGATCGATAATGCGACGAACCCTGGGTAATCGACGCTTTCGACCCCGTGCGGAATCTCAAGGTTACGCGCCAGGATGTCCTCTTCAAGCACGAACAGCTTTAGCGACTCTATTTGTTTCTCCAATGCGCGGCGCGGCGCGGAATCAGGGCGCAAGGCATACGTCGCGTCACCGCAGAGCAGGATGGCGTCGTCCGGGCCGAGCACGCGCAGACAGCTGGTCAGGCGGCTGTCTGCAAAAGGGGAGTGAGACAAAACATGCAAGGTCGACATCAGAGCGTTATCACCTGGTCGTAACGGTCAATAATCGCGGAAATTTCTGACGCCTGAAGTAGCTGCAGCGTATCCAAATTTAACTCCTTAGGGGGAATTCCGCGTTCTACCAGGCTGTCGTTGCAGGCAAAAATGTCCTCTACACCGAACAGTGACAATGCCTTCAAATTGGCCGTCAAGTCCTTCTGTTGCACTTGAGCAGCCTGTTGCTCGGGCAAAAGCTGCAGCACGCCATCATCGAGAAACAGTAATCCGATGGGCAAATCGAACGCGCCGCCCGCTAATACGATATCCAGCGCTTCCCGCGCGCCCGGGCCGGACCAAGGCGCCTGACGGCTGATAATTAATAGTGATGCTGGCATCTCAAGGTCCTCCGAAGCAGATCAGTCGGTCGGCTGCCTGCACCGCATCATGCAGTTGGCCTAGCCCCGACAACTCCCACGGCGCTGAGACATTGGCTGCTGGTCGCTGATAGCGTTGAGCTTCTTCTTTATTAAGCACGCCACGTCGCAAGGCGGCGGCGATGCACACGACACCGTCGAGCTGATGGTGGGTGACGAACTCGCGCCATTGGCGTGGCAGATCTTGCTCATCCTGAGGCGTGACGATATTGCCCGACGCGATGTGCACGCCTTCCTGATAGAAAAACAGCCGGACAATCTCATGGCCGCCAGCCAGCACCGCCTGCGCAAACAGGAGGGCGCGGCGGGAGGAGGGCTCATGGGCCGCAGAAAAAAGGGCAATGGAGAACTTCATGGTCGGCTCAGTCAACGAATCTTGGGCAATGATAATAGAGTCAGACAGCAAAAAGCCCGCTAAGCGGGCTTTTTGTTGAAGCTCAACAGAGAATCAGTTTCTGCTGCCACCCATCAGGCCAAACAGCTGCAACAGGCTGACGAACAGGTTGTAGATCGATACATACAGGCTGATGGTCGCCATGATGTAGTTACGTTCGCCGCCCTGGATGATGGCGCTGGTCTGGAACAGGATGCAAACGGAGGAGAACAGCACGAAACCTGCGCTGATCGCCAATTGCAGCCCGCTGATCTGGAAGAACATGCTGGCCAGCACCGCGCCCAGCAGGACGAAGAAGCCAGCAGTGATGAAACCACCGAGGAAGCTCATGTCCTTGCGGGTGATCAGCACGTAGGCGGACAAACCACCGAATACCAGCGCGGTCATCGCAAACGCGGAACTGACAACCTCAGCACCGCCCTGCATTCCCAGGTAACGGTTGAGAATCGGGCCCAGCAGGTAACCCATGAAACCGGTCAGAGCGAAGGTCGATACCAAGCCCCACGCCGAGTCGCGTAATTTATTGGTAAGAAAGAAAAGGCCATAAAAACCGATCAGCACAACGAATACGTTCGGGTAACGAACGTGATTCTGCTGAGCGATAAAAGCCATCAAACCGCTGAAAGCAAGGGTGATAGCCAGAAGACCATATGTATTGCGCAGGACGCGGCTAACCTCTAGCTGCTCGGCCTGCACGCCGTTGTTCACTGCGTAATCCTGTTCGCGCATGGCGCAACTCCTGGTGATTGAAATGTTAAGACGCAAAGATCATAACAGACGCTTTGCCGCTAGTTATGAAGAGAGTTTGACAGTGTGTTTCATTCGGGTATTATGGCGCCCGCAACGCAACGGAGGTGTGGCCGAGTGGTTTAAGGCAGCAGTCTTGAAAACTGCCGACTGTAACAGGTCCATGAGTTCTTATCTTAGGTACATCCTGACTGCACGCTACGCACCTCCGCATTGAAGCACCCGGGAAATTGGCAGAGTGGTTGAATGCACCGGTCTTGAAAACCGGCGAACGTTAATAGCGTTCCCAGGGTTCGAATCCCTGGTTTCCCGCCAAACTCAGTAAAATCAGGGCTTAGAGCGATCTAGGCCCTTTTTTATGCCTGCTCATCCGCAAAGCCCCGGGCTGTCATCAATTCCCCCCAAAGATCAGAATCCCAAGCATGCATCCACCCAGTTGCACGCTACTGCATTCTGCTGCGCACCAGAAAGGCAAGGCGTCTCCAACTGCACGCTTGCGAAAGCCTCGGTTTCTTTGCCGTTCAAAGCTGCTGAGCATCCAATGAAAGCTCATCCCTACCCCATCAAGAACCAACGTCCAGTCCTGCAGTTGACCTATCTCCCAGAGGAAAGTGAGCTGACTTTGCTCGCAAAACGAATCGCCAGATAGTTCGGCTCCTTGGAATGGCAACCTTTGATGAAACAGGCGTAAGCTCCAGGCCCTTGGCCGATATTGAGAATTGGAAGCTGTGGAGCAATTTGATCGTAGAGAGCATCTGCTAAAACCGCACTTCGCTCATATGCGTCACCTCCATAGGCTTGAGCAGCTTCAGCGTGAAATCGACAGCGTTTTACACAGCGTCACCTTGGATGGGCTAGGTGATTTTGTTTTCGCCACGAAGGTCTGCTGTTACACCACTGCCGAGATCATTGAGGATGTGAATCGTGCGATCCTGCAATATCTCAAAATTGGTAGCTACTCAGCTGCAGAGTCGTTGTCCAGGACGTCGCTGGAAAACTCGATCAATCTGATTTTCTACATTATCTCTCCTACAGAAATCCTACTATTCCCCTATCCCCAGATACTCCCAAGCCCCGAAACCTCATCAAATCGTCCTCCCCAAAAGCCACCCCCAGCCCTCAAGACCCAGGGGGAGTCCGTAGAAAATGCCCAATCCATCCATACTATCTACTGCCTACTACTAACACTCACCCTCATCGAAGCGCCGCCGAAGCACCACCGAAGCGCAATTGACCCACCATCAAACCGCACTCGGGTGCTTCATTCGCTCATTTTCCAACTACATACGATAAAAGGCGGTGAGGCTAATAGCTCAGGCGGTTCAAGGTATATTGCTCATGATGCTTGCGTTGGGTTGAGCTCTGTGTGAATTCTATTGATAGGTAACTCGTGAAAGCTATTCTTCCGAACGGCTATGAGGTCGATCCCGAACCCTATGGGATGTTGTACTACGGGACAGACAAGGTTGATATTCAGCAGGCGTTTTCAAGTGGCATCCCGCTGAAAGGGCTCGATAGAAGACTTTATGAGCACGTGAAACAAAACCCCCAGAGTGCATTTCGGGGAACCACTGTCCTGGCGAACGTCAACCAGCAATTGGGTCAAGGTGCGATCCACTGGGCAAACGTCGGGGGTTGGGTGTACGAGATTGGGCCTATGCTGGGCTGGGATCCTGAGAAGCTGCTGGAAGGGCAGGTAGGCTTTGCAGGACGCTTCACAGGGTCGCCCTACGCGATTGAGTTAGAAACATCGGTGCCATCTCGGATCGCACCCCATCAGATCCATAAGGCGGGCGTTGTTGTGGCGTCAGCTGGTTGCTTGGTAGTGAGAACATGGACATACAACCCAAATTATCAGATGCCTTGATAGGCGAGTTGCGGTCTCGCTGGTTTACTCCGGAAGGCCAAGACTCACTACGTCAGTTCCTCATGAAGCTGAGGAATGAACCACTTGAGTGGAAACAGGATTTTCATGCTCCTCGCGCAATCCACTCGTCTGCGGACTATCCAGATCTGCTGACTGATCTTCGAGGTATCGAGCTCAGGGGAGTCGCCCTCAGAGGCGCTCAGTTGCCATACGTCGACCTGAGCTATGCGGTGATAGAGAGGTGCGATCTTGTGGACGTCTGCTTGCAGGGTTCCAAGCTTAGCTATGCGCGCTTTAGCGGTTGCGACATGAAGCGAAGCGATCTGCTCCAAGTGATGGCAGATCACTCCCGGTTCGAGAGCTGCTCATTGCATGAAGCGGTTTTGGGTAATGGAGATTTTAGGAAGTCGTCATTTCGGAATGTGCAAATGCCTCAAGCGATACTCGACAGTGCTGATATCCGCGACGCCAAGATGCAAAGGGTCGGGCTCAAAGGGGCGCGCATGCATTTCACGAGGTTTCCCAATGGCTTCGATCCGGAGAAAAAGCCTCGGGGATCACATGGGCCGGACGCTGATCCGTCGCCTAACTCCTGATGAAGGCGATAGCATAGTTTCGGCTGTGCCCTGCGGGATGGCTGTCGTGAGCCAAGCCTGGCCATGCTGGCCCGTCTTGGCCCTTCGGGCTTCCATCCGCACGGCTGCGCGCTCCGCTTGCCTGGCAGCAGCACCAGCGGCCTGTCTCTCAAGTCATTGAGGGGGGAGGTTGGTCAGAGCGCATGCTGATCGCGGCATTAAGTATTCGTTTTGCACGCAGCAGACTACTCTAGGTCGCTGATCATTGAAGTCCCATCGAAGATAAAGCCAGACTTGATCAAGTCAACGCCTTGCACTGTACCCCAAGCGCGTCCTGCCCCCGATCGTCCCCTGAACCCTGAACCCTGAACCCTGAACCGATCAGTCCCGTCATCCCGACAATCCCCAGCTCACAGGGTTGCTACATCAGTGCCGTGTTGCCATGATTGCTTCCAGCGACAAACCACTCTATCTCGTGGTTTACAGGCTGCTGGGCAAACTCGGTAGCTACAGAGCTGACTTTGAAAACAGTCATCTCTGGAAGCAGCCTTAATAGCCGTTGGCACCCTGCAATCCTAAACCCGCAGCCCAAGCCCAGGACACGTTAAGGAAAGCCGTTGAACGTATTCAGCATCAAGACCAACCCTAAATTTGCCGTCACTCTCACTGAAAAGAGCTACAACGACAAGACGCGTAGAGTTGCGCCCTACATCTTCAATGACGGGAACAAGGTTCACTCTTACGCGTTGTGCCCTGCCTGCCAAAACCCTGTAACCCTAGTTAACAGGAATGTCCCCTCTACCGACTCCCAAGTTTTGTATGCAAAACACAAGGGTAGCTCAGTCCCTGGATTGGCAGAGCATAATCAGGCTGCATATGAAGACTGTCCCCTGCACAATCCTGAAAGGTTTGATAGCAAGACGCTTCGGAAGAGTGCTGCCAGGAACGATGAGATTCTAAACGCTTTGCGTAATCACTTGCATCTCGTTATCAATATTCTCGAAAAGGCGACGGGGATGAAGTTCACGGATGACTTGGTGGTTGGGCTACTGGATGACTTTAAGGGCAATCAAGGTCATAAGTACAGGGCGATCACTCTATATAATTTGCCGTTTGGTTTTGCCTATATGACTGAGGGGCGTGATATCTGGGGTTGCAGGGTTGGTGATGAGCTTGCAGATGATATTGGTAAAAAATCATCTGGATTTGAAGTTGATAGGTATGGGTTCGTAAAAAGAAAGGAAGGCGTGAAGGCCCGTAAGATTCATTTGTACTTTAATCAGCATCAAGTCGGTAACGAAGAATTTGGCAGTGACCGGATACAACTTGTGGTAGTGGAACTCAATACGGCTACTGGCGTAGCCACGGTCTTGCACGAGAAGACGTTGAGTTTCGATTCAGGACTCTTTTTCAACACCTATCATCGAAGCGAGCGCCTACGCCTACTGGCTCACAAGCATCTGTAAGGCCGAGCCGAGTGGTCTCTTGAGAATTTCATCAATTTCGTTAGCGCTGATGGGAATGTCTTGCAATTCTTCTTCGACCGACTCGGCGAATACCTCC
Source organism: Pseudomonas sp. GG8 (assembly GCF_052976945.1). Classification (NCBI taxonomy): domain Bacteria; kingdom Pseudomonadati; phylum Pseudomonadota; class Gammaproteobacteria; order Pseudomonadales; family Pseudomonadaceae; genus Pseudomonas; species Pseudomonas sp. GG8. The sequence continues at coordinate 3,504,022 of NZ_JBRIIP010000001.1, read as the reverse complement.
GGTACTATGTGACCAATGGCTCGGTAGGCGAGTTCATTGACGAGATCCAGAAAGCCTTTTGGTTCCTTAAAGGACGAGAGGGCTCTGGAGAGACTCCTGGATGCTGAGCTTAGGCGCTTCAGCTGGTCGACTTCCACCAGAGCGATGAGGATCAGATTGTCGCGATAGCCCGAGAATGGTGTGTTCTGATTAAATTTCATGGTTAGCACATTCCTTTTTATTTTTTTATAAGGGCCAACGACTATGAGCGGGTTCAAATAGCCACCCATATTTCATCGTGCGGGTTGAGCAGCGTAATGCGCAATAGGTTCAGCGCCTACTGGGAGAAAAAGGCGGCATGATGAGTACCAGTTCTCTTACGCTAAACCAGTCAGTTATCGATTCTCTAAACGACGCGTTGCTGCACGATAGCAATTGGCAAGTTGCGCTTCATCCGGGGGGAATAGTCAACCTGATGTTCTGAGCGTCTACTGTGTTCAGTCCGCAGCAAAGCCATTTAGCCGCCACCTTCTTCCCGGAACAATGCTGTTGGGCATCCAGTCTGGGCATTTGCTCGTGTGTTTTGATATTTGGGTCAGGTATTACCGGCTAGGGGTTGCTCACGGTTAAATAGGGAGCGATTGCTCCGAGCAGTAGCCTAAATTTGACCGTGGCTGAGCTACCGTTTGGCGTGCCCTGCGGGCTGGCTGTCGTGAACCAAGTCTGGCCATGCTGGCCTGTCTTGGCCCTTCGGGCTTCCATCCGCACGCCTGCGCGCTCTGCTTGCCGAGCACCACCACCAGCGGCCTGTCTCTTAGGTTCTTGGCGCGGGCGGTCAGTTAGAATGCGAGTTGACATAGCATGAAGGCAAACGCTTGATCAGTGAGTGAGTGAGTGAGTGAGCGCAGAAGGATGACGAAATGTTGATGCTCAGGAAATACAACCCGCGCTTCGAAACCCAAGGTGAAGTCGCGGCCAAGCGGTACGCAAAAAAACTGGTATGGCCCGGGCGGCTAGCCTATTTCCTGCTTACCTTCCCCTTAACGCAGTGGCTGGCCGCAACAGTAGGGGTTGCCCTAGGTCTTGTGGTCTATGTGGTCGGGGGCAATTTTCGGAAATATGAACCTGAGTTTTCGGCACAGCTTCCGATTTGGAGACGATTGTGGCTGCTGAAAGCGGCGACACAATTTCTGGGCGCATCAACGATCATACTCGGAGTCGCCATTGGGCAAACTCATTGGCAAGGAATGCGTTACGTCATCCATGAGGCTCTTCAATGGGTGGAGATGCTCTGGAGCCTAGCTGGCGCGATGTTCACGTGAGTGAGGTTGGGGCACGGGCTGGCATCCTGCTGCATCGATTAGACAAATGGAAAAATGAGGAACTACATGGCGTCTTGCGCTCATCAGGATCAGGTCTGTTACAACTGTGTTCATGATCCCTATCTGGCCGGCGAGATTAAACGTACTGGGGCATCAACCACCTGCAGCCTCTGCAATGCCAAACGAAAATGCATCCCCCTGTCCAACCTCGCGTCCCGCGTCGAGAAAATCCTTGATGGCTACGTCCACGAGGGCGAGTACTACCGCCGTTGGAATGATGGGCTGGAAGACAGTCAGCAAGGGGACAGCCTTGAATGTTGGGTCGGCGAGATCTTCGGCTGCGACAACATCGAGCCCATCGTGGGGGCCGTGTGTGCTCGCCTGCTCTCTTACAGCAACGATGCCAATTACTCCAAGCGGCCCTACCGACTGGACGACATTGGCCACCAGTGGGGGGATTTTCAGGAAGGGATGAAGCACGGTAACCGCTTCTTCAATGACAGCGCGAAAACGTTTTTGGACTGGATCTTCAAAGACCTGGACAAGTACTCTGCGTCGTCAGACGAGCATGCCGTTATCCGGTTGCTCACGCCTGAGGATTCTCCGCCGATTTTCCGTGCTCGCACCTGCGTGAAATCTTCGAGTATTGACGAGATCATGGCTGATCCAGCGCGCAATTTGGCTGCTCCTTCGAAAGAGCTTGCCGGGGATGGAAGAATGAACCCCGTCGGTGTACCTGCCTTCTATGGCGCGTTTGAGCGTGACACCTGCATTGCTGAGCTCCGCCCACCCGTAGGCGGTACGGTGGTCAGCGGTCAATTCAGGTTGAGCAGGATGGTGCGGGTGCTGGATTTTGGGCGCTTTGAGAAGGCAGATCTCGGGCCCTCACCAAGCTTTTTCGACCCGAAGCATCATGCAAAGACCGGGCGTCAAGAGTTCCTGAAATACCTGCATAACGAGATCACGATACCTGTACTCCCTGGGGCGGAGCGAGACTATCTCATCACGCAGGTGATTGCTGAATACTTGGCTACGCACTGTAAACCCAAGATTGACGGCGTGATCTTTAAGTCCGTGCAAGACAGGGCCGGGAGCAACATCGTTCTATTTTCGCATGTCGCATGTGCACCATCATCGATGACATGGCGCACCATTGGCGGTGGGTACGGAGTCAGCGGAGCGAGGCAGTCGGAAGGGGCTTGCATCGAGTATGTGAGCGGCAGCCTGGTGTGCCATTCTGTTCACCATGTGAGCTACAAGGCAGAACCGATGGCGCTGAAGGAAAAAACTCCGAAAGGGAAGGAGGAGGCTCACAAAGCTGTTGATCACGCTGACTTTTGAAGTCGAGATCGCGCCAGATCAGTCGAATTCGCTTTACTGTCGTTCAGAGCATCCCATTAAAGCGCTATGGTCGGCTCGCTGTGTGCTTCCCGAGGTATTGAGGGATTTTATCCGGCGCGCCCTGCGGGATGGCTTTCGTGAACCAAGTCACCGGTCTTGGCGCTGCGGGCTTCCATCATCAGGACTGCGCGCTGTGCTTGCAGGATGGCCGTTGCCGAGGCCTCGATATTTGCGGTCACGAGAGTGCCTAAAAGTGGCCGCATGCCGCTTTAAACCGTCCATCAGCTACAAGTCATACAACCCCCCCTGATGCTTTGAGCATTGTCCTCGAAAGCTTTGACGGTTGTCTAACGTTGAATGCGTGGCCGGTAGCCATTACCCTTACTTTGATCGGCACAGCGAATGTGGTTGGGCTACCTGCAACATCAGTATGGCCGAGCCATTGCCAACTCATTCAATAGGGAAGACTCCGTGTCAAAGCTAACCATCACAGTAGAAGCGGACAACGGTTCTGGAATCTCCAGCCTGCTTGACCTCGCATTGGCCGAGCTGAAACGTAAGAGTCGCGTAATGACTGACTACGACACGAGTATGGCAGGCCATCAGGCGGGCACGATGGGTAGCTATGTCGTGCAGTTCACCATCCCGGAAGTGGATGATGACACCTTCGATCCAGACGACCCGTTCGGTTTTGTAAGTGCTGGTAAGCCACGAGCGCCTAAAAAGGTTCAGGGTTACGAGCACCCAGAAGGTTGGTATGAGGATTCGATGTTGCTGATCGATGACCCTGCCCAACCTACGTTGAAGGAGGGGCAACTGCTGAGCTACATGAGAGAGGTTCGTGGGCTTCACATTTATGTTCTGCTCACTGTAGTGGTCTAATGAAACCGGACACCCATTTAGGCGAGAATGCTTGCTAGATCGAGGTGTCAGATGACCAAACAGCGCCGTACCTTTTCTGCTGAATTCAAACGCGAGGCTGCCGACCTCGTGCTCAAGCAAGACTACAGCTACATCGAAGCCAGCCGTTCACTCGGTGTCGGCGAGTCGGCACTACGCCGCTGGGTCGCTCAGGTTCAGCAGGAACGTCAAGGCGTTACCCCGCAGAGTAAAGCGCTGACACCGGAACAGCAGAAAATCCAGGAGCTGGAAGCCCGGATCGCCCGCCTTGAACGGGAAAAATCGATATTAAAAAAGGCCACCGCGCTCTTGATGTCGGAAGATCACGAGCGTACGCGTTGATTAATCAGTTGAGCGTCCATGAGCCAATTGATTGGCTGTGCAAAGTATTTGAAATCAACCGCTCAAGTTACTACGCCCACCGCCTCAGACGCCGAACGCCTTCGGTTGCGCAGCCGGGTGAGCGAGTTGTTTTCACAAAGTCGCAGTGCTGCCAGCAGCCGAAGCATTCTCTCGTTAATGCGTGACGATGGTGAGCAACTCGGTCGGTTCAAAGTGCGCAGTTTGATGCGTGAGCTTGATCTCGTGAGCAAGCAGCCAGGTTAGCGTTCCTGCTGAGCTTAAGGCTTGAGCAAGCGACGGCGCTGATGGGTTTTACTTGTTTCCCTAAGGCAACCATGGGCCGAATAGCGAAAAGTCCGTCTGAACTATCTCATGCTGCTTACTGAATGTCCGCTGAATATACAGCGGTTTACTGCGTGCTCATTTCGTATACTCAAGTAGGACTTTTTTGATGGCAGGCAATCTCGTGCCATGTGTGCCGGAACTAAACGCTTTGCTGCCTGCTGCCGTAGGATGGCTTCTCGTCCAACCTCATCGCGTTGTCATGCTTCGACCTTTGGCATTTCGCTCTCAACAGGTTCTATGTGCCAAAGTCGGATGCGGATGCCGAGCAGTTTGATAACGACGTCAAGGCTGCAGAGGAGGGCTCAGAGGATGCGCTGCTGTTAAAACAAAAACTCCGCCAATCATGGCTAGCCATCTTCGTGCTCGACCAGTCCAAGGCCGACATGGGGCGTTTTGAAAGCAAAAGTATCCAGGGATGTTTCTGGACGCTGAAACATAGTTGTGTGATCGCGGTGCTTGATCGAAACGACCTTGATAGCTACGCGAAAGATTGACCGGTAATGTATACCGCTACTGATAAATCGCGATCCGCCGGAATAATGTTCTAGTAATTATTCATAATCTCAGTCCAGCCTGATTTTTGGCTACGGGGAAGGCGACGGTGATTCGCTGGCCATACCAGATTTAGCCGTTGTTTTCGTGGGCATTCGTTTAGCTGTCTTGGTGTCAGTCACCAAACAAGCCTGAGAAAACTCCGGCCAGTGCTGAAGCTTGGTTTCTACAAGGTTCGCAGGGCAAAGCAGGATTAGTGATCCCACAGTAAACAGTGGAAACCCTTCCACCACTGGATGGCCTCGTAGCGTTGTCACGGTACCCCAGCGCGCGTCGAAATCTTCAGACGCATAGGTGTCAGTGATCATATACGACGCCGTCTGATTGCTCCGAACACCCATCATCAGCGCGGCTCTATAAACAATAATTGGCAATGTGGCCGGGGCGAAAGACAGCATAGCAACGATCATAAGTACCAGCCCCACGAAGGTATTTCGAAGCCTTGTTGGAAGACTGTCTTGGGAGATGAAAAATGCCATTGCTGGAATTAGTGTTACTCCGGCGGCAGCGATCGACATCCACGTGAGCTTATAAAGAGCCGCATTGTCTTCAGGGCCTTGGTACGTCATTAGTAACAACAGCACTGGTAATACCGCAATAAACACTGTGCCGCACAAAATTCCAGTAACGGTGAACAGGACGGCGGCTCTGCGTTGCCATCCGATTTTAGTCGTGGGATGTGCCATTAATGCTGTGACATCGATAGCCATCTTGAATTTCTGAAATTTCATAAGCAACAGGGTGACGGCGAAAACTGTGATGCCGGAAGCCAAAAGCTTCCACGGAGTCCCGTATTCTTGAAACTGGAATATCGCGACGATCAATACTGTAATTCCCGCTAGCGCCGGTATCGTCAGTAACACAGCCATTAAGGGCTGGTAAGACGGCTGTTTATTGAACGTTGCTACGACCCATGCATACGCGGCCGAGGTGACGATCAACCCCACGACATACATGACGAACAGAATGCCAACCACGATCATCCAAGGAATAAGCGATGTCTTTGTATCCAAAGCCAAGGGCAATAGCTCCGGGAGACCAATCGCCTGGAAGTATGTGTACAGAGTGCCGATTCCAAAGATTGTACCCAAGACTCCCAATATGACGCTTACAAAGCCCCAATGCTGGGCGACGCGTTTTAAGTTCTTTATGACTAGGTCACTGGGTACAGCAAAGGGAGAGGTAGTCATCAGCGCCGCGAATAGAGTAGGTAGGAGGGCAGGCGAGCAAGCACGCCAAAGTAATACAGCAGATGCCAGAGGTTATGACACAGCAGGGCAGCTAGGTATCTGCGCTCACAGAGGGGGTTTGGAAGAGCATAAGCGCTAACTCTGCTATCCGATATCCTCATCAGATTTCGGAATGAATCCCTGCGGCTCTTAGGCCTTCCCGCTAGCATGGCTTTGCGCGAGGAGGTCTTCGCTGGGCATTTTCAGATTAAGATCGGCTTGTTCTTGGATAGACAAAACTTTCGCGAGAAGCTGGTCGGTCTGCAGGTTGTCATAGCGCTCTTCTAGCGATTTGCGCAGACGCATCAGGCGCACATTGGCCGTGTCGACGAGGGCACCATAGGTTGTGGCGCGCACTCGGCCATATTGTCGGCTAGCGTCACCTACTAGCTTGTCCGTACTGACTCCTGCCGCTACAGATTGTCCGACGACCCAAGCATTGATAAAGGGAGCACCGCTGATATAGCCGGAGGAAGCAATGTCCTGCACGTATCCGTCGGCCTGGGTGACCTCGCTTCTGGAAAGCTTGAAACCACCTTTCTTAAGCTCAATCAGCAAAATGTTTTGCATTTGAATCATGGTGGTGTCAGTTGGATGGAAAGTTTCGATGCCGGTCAACTGCACCATGGTGCGGTCTGGCAGGACAACAATGTCAGGACGTCTTTTCTCGTTTATAAATGAGGCACTGTGGTCGCCCCACAGTTGTCTTGCCACGCTCTTCAACGTTGCATTGGAGCAATACTCCATCGACTCGTATTCGGGGCCGAACAACCACCGCGAACGTAGAATAAGCGGGTGAAGGGTGTGGAGTTCGTCTGTATTCGGATCGTCGGCCAGGCGTTGGAGGGTTTCTATAACACTTAGGCGGCTATCGATTTCGTCGAGCACACGAAGGGCGTCTTTCACTGACCAGTCTTCCAACAAGGAATCGAGGCCTTCTACGTCTGCAGGCGAAAGCTCGGCGAGCTTTTGAAGCAGTGCTGCACCGCTCTTGGACTTTTCGAGGTTTATTACGGCTTTTACTGCAGTGGCAAGGAAGTCGGGGGAAATGGTGGGATGGGCCTGGGCGACTGCTTTCGTAAATTCGCTAACTTCTAGTTGTGCGCCTTGCCCTAAAGATTTCAATTCGTTTCGATTTTGAACCAAAGCATCTTCGGACGTGGCCTCGACCACTTCAGCGGCCAAGCCTTTTGCAACTTTATCTACATGTTCTGCAGTGGCTTTGAACAACTCTTCAACTGCTGGTGTTGCGCGAAAGCCTGTCCAGTCTGCTTGCACGTGATTGTCGAAGCCGCTTGTGTCCACTATGACTTTGTATCGCTTCGCAAAGCGCGTACGTCCGTCGAAGTTGGCGACTTGTCCAATCGCCCAAGAGGGATCGCCAACGAGTCGGCGATCAACCCAAAAAGCTACGCCTTGATGGATTGAGGAGTGATTGAGTCGGGTGGAGTCGATCACGATGACTTTCGCTGACCGACCTTCGCTCAACGCGATGGTGTGCTCAGTGACATGCTCTTCAAGCTTCGAGAGCGTCAGCGATGTGCCGTTCACTTGTATCTGGAATTCGGGATCGTGAATGAAGCGCGCTGCGAGCACGGTCAAGATTTCTTTAGGGTCTGGTAGTTTACGAGTCACCGAAACTGAAAGCTTCGTCCCTGATCCCTCGTGTATACCAAATTCTTCGCGGCGCAATACGAATGGACTGGGGCCCGATTCCGTTCCGACAATGAAGGTGTTCAGAGTGCCGTCGCGCCAAGTATCTACCTGATACTCGTCGGAAAAGCATAGTAATCCATGGCGGCCGACTCCATTGCGGCCATAAGCCTTTCTGGGTCGCTGTTGCAGACTTTTGGGAAATTCGACGCCTGAGCCTTGGTGTTTGAGACGGTCATACCGCAGCGTCATCCAGCGCTTGCGGAAGTGTTCTGGCGTCATGCCGTGGCCGTTGTCAATAATGGTCAACGTTCCGCCAGTATCCTCTGGAAGGAAAAGATCAACCTTGGTTGCGCCGGCGTCCCAAGCATTAGCAACTAGCTCAGTCAGCGCAACCTGAGGGACATGAGCGACAGGCCCCAATTCACGCAGGAGGTAATCTTCTTCAAAAAGCGATGTGTGAAGCGGTTGATCTGCCATCAATCCTTTCCTTGGACGTGTAATTGTCTGATAAGAGCCGTCTGCTCTACATTGATGGAGGTATTAAATGGTAATGCTACGTCATCGCGTGCGTACCTGATATGGATGAAAGCCTCTTGGCGGGGTGGCATCGATAATCCACAAAAAGCCCCGGGTCGCCTGAACTCATGCGTCAGCCAACTCCTTGGCCAATGCCAACAACTCCCCACGCTGCGCCTTCTTCAATTTATGGAATATTGAAAGCAACTCCGCCTCATCATCCTGCTCGCAATAAAAAAACGCCACCGGGTAACCACAGGCTTCAGCAATCTGCCTGACCGTCCCCTCGCCAGGCTCGTGAACACCTTTCTCATACTGATTCATCCTCGCGCTGGCAGAAGCTTCCTCGATCCCGGCCAGAATCCCCAATCTCTCCTGAGATAGGCCAACCGCCTTCCTAGCCTGCTTAAGACGCTTACTGAAAATCGTCATTTCTCTCACGCCCAAAGGCTAAGAGATTCTTAGATTTGAATTGACGCCATGCTAAGAGTTACTTAGGATTTCGCTGTGATGGCGTTTTGACGCCAAAAATTAATAGCCAAGGATGCGTGTGATGTCAGAAGTAACCGTAGTCAGCGGTAAGCTGGAAGTGGTCGGCCCATCGTCAAACAAGCCAGATGGCAGCGAATACACCTATCTGCGCATTGCCGAGAAAGACGGCAGCACCAAGCTCGTCAAAAAAGTCGGAGTAGGGCAGCTCATCGAGTCGTACATGCGACCGGGCATTGAGGGTGATTTTTACTTCGTGAAACTTGGTCGGCTGGGCTACATCCTTTTTGCAATCAAAAAGTCAGATGGCCAGAAAATCTATGAGGAGAATGGATTCAAGACGTGGATCGGCAAGATGCGGTTGAGCGCCGGTATGCTGGCCCTGCTCTTTATTCCGCTGAGCTTTGTGGGGCTGCTGATGGGTGGATGGCTGGGCATTATTGTCCCTGTAGGATTCATCTACGTGATGTGGAAGCTTGCGGTGTCTTTCCCGAGAGTATTGAAGGAAAGCTTCCTTAAGTCCCAACTGACTCAGTTAGGATTCGGGAACTGACGTAGCGCAATTCGGAGCGTCTCGCGCCGCCGGCACTCCGATCCTTAAGCTGCGCCGGGTTGAGTTGTTCAATGGTCGCCAGGTTCACCAAGGCATGCCTGCTTTTGTGCGGGGTCGCTTCAAGATAAGCGGGCAGGGGATGTTCATTGACTGTTTCGCCGCCAATCACGGCCGGTGGGATTACTCACCCAGGCTTTCAACTTTCCACATATCGCTCACCGTCGACCTCGGAATCCCGAGCTTCTCGATCGTGGCTTTCTGGCTCAGCCCTTGGCGTTTGCACTCTTGAACCGCAGCAAGTTTGTGCGCTCTCTCTTCAGCGCGCGAACTCTGCCCATCACCCTCGAAGTTGCGTAGCAGCTTCTCGATGCCTCCCAACTGCTCGAACTCATCGATCTCCCTTTGCGCCCGGACAAGCGCGTCAGCCGGCGAAATTCTGTCTCGGGCAGCAACGCAGAGCGCGAGAAGCGTAACCGGGTCGAGCTTGAGGGCGCGGGACAGCTCATCAAACTTGTTCAGGGTCGGTGAAGATTTCGCGTTTTCCATTAGCCAGAGGTGCTTACGATCACCTGCGTTCCCGAGATCTTGCTGAGAAAGGGCTCTGACCGATCGCGCAGCTTTTAGCGCCGCTGCTAAACCTTTGCTCAGTGACATCAGCATCCCTCGGAAAAGCGAGGATAGAGCCATGTTGATCAGTCCGGAGCGACGGTATATATTCCCCATCCGGATTATTCTGGGTCGGCGATCAATTTACTTGTGCTAGGTGACGCGCCCCCATGGATGACCGCGTTTCTCAGCGGCATACCAATCAATATAGGTCTAAATCGAAGCTTAGCGGGGGGCCATGAAACTCTATATTTTGTCGGACTTGCATAATGAGTTTTCCCAGTTCACCCCACTCCTAACGGACGCCGACTTAGTCATCCTGGCCGGTGACATCGACATTCACGCCAGGGGGGTGACATGGGCGAACCAGACATTTTCGTGCCCTTTAATTTACGTATGTGGAAACCACGAATTTTACAAAGGTCACATCGACAAAACGCTGAAAAAAATGAAAGACGCAGCCGCGCCCCATGTCCACATACTTGAAAACGAAGTTTTTGTTTGGCAGCAAATCCGCTTTCTCGGCACGACCGCGTGGACTGATTTTTCTACGACGGGAAACATGGTCGCTGCGAGCACTCTAGCCCGAGATTGCATGAACGATTTTCGAGTTATCAGGGCCGATGCTTCTTATCGTCGTTTGCGCCCGGATGACCTGGTCTCTCGAAACAAGGTGGCACGTGGCTGGTTAACTCAAGAGCTGAAAAAGCCTTTTCCCGGGCGAACGATCGTCGTGACTCATCATGCTCCAACGCCTGCTGTCATCGGCGACAAGCATGACGGCCATCTAAGTGCTGCATACGCAAATCATTGGCCTGAGCTCATCGAGAAGGCGGATCTTTGGGTTTTTGGTCATACGCATAGAGCAGTCGACGTTGAGCTCTTAGGGTGCAGAGTGATCTCAAATCCGAGGGGTTATCCGGGTGAAGACACGGGCTTTCACAGTGGCTTTGAGGTGCAGATCTGATGACGTCTTCTAAGGCGAATCGGAACGGCTCCACGCATGCCAGTTACTGGATAAAAACCTTCGGAGCGACGCTCGCCGACCTCCAATTTTTTCGGCTTCCAAGAGTCATTCAACAAGCTCGGGAAGCAATCCCCGACGAGGAGGTTGCGGGATTCCTCGCTTGTGCATTGGAACGCCCACCGCAGATGACGGGGTTGATGTTTTGCGATCGTCGTAAGCGATTTCCTGAGGGTCTTCCTGCGCATACGCCCCCAATAGTGAAACGGTATTACCGCGATGGTTATCTCATCGTCCAAGTGGAGGGTGGCGGCCTCTATGTCGTTGCTCACTGGTATCACCAAAACGGCGCATTAGGCCCATTTCATAAAGTGCATTGATGATGAAAAACAGAAGGAGGCTGCTTGCTAGTCGAGTAATCACAAATGCAGATGATCCTGTTGGAATTCCGAGCGTCGTGACGGAAGCCCTAAAGGTTGATTTTGGGACTCTAATCACAGGGTATCTATGCTGCGCGGCTTTTGAGAGAAACTACGCAATTGGCATCATATTCGGAGATTTGTTCGGCAGGTTTGAGAACGGCAAGGGTATCCACACGTCGAGCGTCCTGAGCCAAGCCGTGGTGAAAGGGTATGTCCTTGTTGAGACGCTCAACAGTCTTTATGTCATTTGCAGCTGGGCTCATGACGAATCTGGCCTTCGTTTCACGGGCCAGTTGCACTGACCCGCTCTGTGATGACCAGGAAAGTAGCAGGTATGAATTTTTGGTACCGGAGAGCGACGCCCATGAGCCTCGACGAGTAGGCAATCCCGTTACGCAGAAATGGGTTCCGATCAGACTATAGATTGACTGAAGTACCTGATCCCTAGGGAGCATTCGTATGACTGATATTTTGCAGGAAGTCGCAGCTCTGTTCGATCGCAGCGGCGAGCCTGTTGAGGGCTTTGATATGGGGCAGGTCGAAGCCGAGGCCGAGGCGATTATGAGCTTTACTGGTCGCCCATATTGCTTGGTTCGAGCCTGGAGCATCATCGAAGTTGATGTCTCCGAAGATTATAAGGTCTCGCTAGCAACAGATGGATTATCGCCTTACGTGCTTTATGCCTCGGATGTTGTTCTGCACAGCGGTGGCAAGCGTCGACCAGGTGATTGGGTGCGGAGCACATTTCAGCGCTCATTCACTCAAGGCTTCTTGTTTGAAACGAAAAATACGACCTATCTGTTGATGGGCCCGGGCCTTCGGAAAAAGGCGAGCGTTGAAGCGATCTTGGCAATCGTTAGCTGAGACTAAAACCGTGAGCAACACGAGGGGCCACGAGAGTGTGCTCCCGCATTATTGACTAGGTAAGGCAGATTTTTTTGGACATTGAACTACTGGGTGATCTGCTGTATGGCCCAGCCCGCGTGTTGTACGGATCAAAGCTCACAGACGAAAAGCTACTGCAGGCCACGCACGAAACCTTCGGGGCCCGGCCGTTTTGCATTGTCAGAAATTGGATGATTATCGACGTCTTGCTAACTGATCGGCACGACCGTCTGATCAAAGCGAACGGCTTAAAACCGGCGGTGCTTTACGGGAGCACGATTGGTGGAGCGGATGATGCGGCGGGTGACCTATCCCACGGTGTGCTGTCCGGTTTCCAGCGCAGCTACGAGGACTGTTTTTTTGAGACCGAGGACATGCTGCTCTTCGTACTCGCAGGGCGGGGGGCACGCAAGTCTGCTGGAGTGCCATCGGTCTTTGCGCTGGCGCAGCAGTGCGGCAGCGAATTCCGGGTGGACGATGGAAAGTGATCTCCTGGCGGTTTTGCCTGTGCGACACCGCCTGCTTCTTGATGGCTTGGCCATACGTGAAATTGCATGCATGCCCGGGTGGTGGATAGTGTTGGATAACGTCTGTCAGGCGCTCCAATGCTACCTTGATGCGCACCACGATGTCCCAGCGATCACAGTCATACGTGTGAAAGAAAAGTGTGGCGGGCTGCGGATATATTATCGCGGAGGGGATGAGGTTTGCCGGGGCATAGTGAACAAAGCTATGGAGGGTTCGCTGACGATTTGCGAGGTATGCGGTAGTGAGGGGAAGCGGATTGGAAAGCGACGGTATCGTGTGCGCTGTCCAACTCACGCCGCCTGGTCAACGGCTCCTGTTTTGAAAGCAAAAACACGCTGTATACACTCCTCAGCCGAGCTGCCAGAAAGCTTATCAGCATGCCTGAGTTAGCCACGCTGAGAGATCCACATATTCGTCGAGCAATGGGAGTGGAGGCTGATGACAGATGATTTGCTGCCGTTATTGCGAAGGCGCTATCCCGAGATGTTTTCTGGCGAGCATATGCGTGAAATTTCGTGTTATCCGGGATGGTTAGAGTTGCTTGATGAGCTCTGTCGAAACCTCACGAATTACCTCAATGAGAACCCTGATGTTCCTCCGGTAATGGTACGACAGATCAAGGAGAAATTTGGCGGATTGCGTTTCTACTATGAAGGCGGTGACGGCAGGTGCCGCGCAGCGGTCGACAACGCGCAAGAGGCATCTTTGTCGGTTTGTGAGGTCTGTGGAATGCCTGGGCAATTGGTAGGAACGCGCTGGGTCAGCGTCCGTTGTGATGAGCATACGAACTGGTCGGCGGCGGGGTGTATAGGTGAGTGATCACGAGATTGGCATACTGCGTAAAAGGTTGTTATTCGAACTGCTTGCACATCGGTTTTCAGCACCTAAGGAGGCGTCATGGACGACCCGCGACACCGTATTGAACAAATCCTTTCAGCGATGTCAGCAGTGCAGCACGCCGCTGGCGATGTCACTGAGCTAATCCGCTCGACCGACGTTGTGCCGACAGAAGTGCTCGATGCCGCTACCGATTTGCTGGAACAATACGGACTGATCAGTGCACGTGGTTTTGTGTCGAACGGAGGTGGCCTGCGGTTACTGTTGCAGGCCCTGGGCGAGAGCCGCTTTCAGTCAACATTGATTAATGCCGGTGACGGCAGCGGCGATCAGATCGTTAGCTTGCCTGATGAGCGGGTACAGGAAATGGGTTGGCAAGAAGGTGACGTACTTAATATCCGCAAGCGCGTAGATGGTGTGATTGTGCTCAGCAAAATGATTTTTTAGGATAGCGAATAATTCTGGCGTTGAGGGATCCATCTCCTGCCGATGTTGCAACAACGGGCCAGTAGCGTCTGTTCCTATAATTGGCATGGCCGCGATACACCGGGGCCAGTTTGTGACGTGGCAGGTAGTTTTGGCCTTACGACAGCACCCGACCAGATAGCAAAATGCGCATACCCATCTGGGGCAAAGCGATTGGCACTCCGGGGTAAACCAGCGTCGGCAATTCGAACCTCTTCTAGGTTATTGCGAAAGTTGATTTCCGAGAGCGCTTTGATACTGTCTAGGGTGTTCTTGTGTGCCGCAGGCTGGGGCATCCCCAGTAGCTGCAAGCGTTCTTGATGATGCACGTCCAGCCAGGTAGGCAAACACGGCCGCAACCACCAGCACCGCAGCGCTCAACTCGAAGGTCGCTCGATACCCACTAAGATCGAATGCCAGACCGCCAATGGTCGCGCCGGAACCAATTGCCAGCTGAACAATGGCCACCATCAGTGCACCTCCCGCTTCCGTGTCATTTGGCAGTGTTTTTGCGAGCCATAACCACCAACCTACCGGTGCTGCTGTTGCAACCAGGCCCCAGAAGCCGAGCAAGACGGTTGCAGTTATCACCGAGTTTCCAAACCCAATGAGCGCAAGGGCAATGACGGCCATCAGCATGGGAATGGCGATCAACGTCCGATACATGCCTTTCTTCAGGACGCCTTCAATCAGGAAAGTACCCGCGAGGCCAGTTGCCCCTAAAACGAACAATATGAGCGACAGCATGGAAGCGCTGACATGGGTGACAGCTTCCAGAAACGGTCGTAAATAAGTGAACAGTATGAACTGCCCCATGAAAAATACACCGACCGCCAGCATGCCCAATGCCACCGGCGCACTCTTCATTAGTCTGAATAGATTGCCGCTGGCGGAACGACGCTCGGTCTTCATTTTGGGGAAACTGAGCAGAAGCCATATGGCGGCAATTGCGGCGACCGGCACGATACAAAAAGACGCACCCCGCCAGCCGATCAGCGCACCTAGAAAGCTGCCAAGGGGTGCGGCAATCACTGTGGCCAAGGCATTACCGCCATTGACGACTGCCAACGCGCGTGTCACTTGGTCATCCGGCACCAGCCGCATGGCGGTAGCCGCCGACAGTGACCAAAAGCCGCCAATGGCGACGCCGATAAGCGCGCGGCCAACCATAAATACGGTGTAGTTCGGCGCGAAGGCCACCACCGTTGCGGAAACGATCATCAGCACCGTAAGGGACAGGAGCAGCCGTTTGCGCTCAACGCGTGCTGCCACCGCTACGATGCTAAGACAGGTCAGCAAAGCGAACAGCCCTGAGACGGAAATGCTCTGGCCGGCCTGGCCTTCAGTGATGTGCAGGTCGGCTGCAATTGGCGTCAGCAGGCTGACGGGCATGAACTCGGATGCCACCAGCGCAAACGCGGCGAGCGACATGGCGAAAACTGCGCCCCAGGATTGCGGGCGATTTTGCAGGGAGACTATTTGATCGGTCATGGATAAAAGAACCTGGGTATCTTGATGCGCACTGTCGGTGGAATTGACAGGCGTATGGTCTCTGTCATCGCACGAACCCTTGATGAAGGGGGACTCAGGCGTGGTACAGATGCTGAAACGTGGCACTAGGATCAGTACCGCGAGAGAAACGGTGCCTATCTCAGGCACCGATCAATCACTTCAGATTTCTCTGGAAGAACGCAGTCAGTTTGGCGAACGGGATAAGGCTGACCCGATCATACAGATCCACATGACCTGCTCCCGGAATGATGAGCAGTTCCTTGGGCTCGGCTGCGCGCTGGTAGGCGTCCTCACTGAATTCGCGAGAGTGTGCTTCAGCGCCGGTGATGAACAGCAACGGGCGTGGCGAGATGCTCTCGATGTCGTTGAACGGGTAGAAGTTCATGAACTTCACGTTGCTGGTCACAGTCGGCATGGTGGTCGTTTGTGGCGTTGCTCCGGCAGGTGTGACCTCGCCCCGCGATGTGCGATAGAAATCGTAGAACTCGTCACCGACTGGGTTGCCCGTAAGTTTCTGCGGTGTGCCGCCAGTGAGCTTGGTTGCACCGCCCTGGAATTCTACATCGCGCTGTTCGGCCGCCTCGCGGATGATCTGCTGGCGCTGCTCCGGGGTGACGGCATGCTGCAAACCGTTACGGTTGGCCGCACCCATGTCATACATGCTGACGGTCGCGATAGCCTTCATGCGCGGATCGATCTTGGCGGCACTGATGACAAAGCTGCCGCTGCCGCAGACCCCGATGACGCCGATTCGCGCGCGATCAACCAACGGCTGGGTGCCCAGAAAGTCCACGGCGGCACTGAAGTCTTCCGCGTAAATATCAGGGGATACGGCGTTACGCGGAGTGCCCGCGCTTTCGCCCCAGAAGGACAAATCCAGCGACAGCGTGACGAAACCTTGTTCAGCCATTTTGGTGGCGTAAAGATTCGCGCTCTGCTCCTTCACCGCGCCCATCGGGTGACCCACGATGATGGCGGCATGCTTGGTTTTGGCGTCGAGGCCCTTCGGGATGAACAGGTTTGCTGCCACCTTCATCCCGTATTGGTTGTTGAAGGCGACCTTTTGCATGGTGACTTCGTCGCTCTGGTAGAAGTTGTCCGCACCGTTTGACATGTCGGCTCCCATTGATGAGAAAGAGGTGATGAGCAGCCCTAAGGCCAGCAGCATGCTTTTCATGTGATATTCCTTGCCGTTGAGTTGTTGCCTGCTAGGGGCACATTCTCCGGCGCTGCTCGTCTGTCCTGTAGCGCATTTCGCTGGATTACTTGCCTAATCCGATGAGCTTTCGCTTTCTGGCTGGGAAGGGCACGGGCTGGCGAGTTAGAGTTCGTTCACGAGGTATACGCACCCATGAACATCAAGATCGACACCCACGCTCAGAACACATCGCCCCAAGAGGCTCTTGCGCAGATCATTGGCGCTCGGATCACCCAACCGGGTGATTACCCAACGCCTATCGCTGGTCTCGGTTTCTTTCGGCGTGAACACCCATCACCCCCAGCTGTCTGCATGGTCGAGCCAAGCATCATTCTCGTCGCCCGAGGCGAGAAGCGCCTGTGGGTCGGCGGTGAAGGCTATCGGTATGACACATCGCGATTTCTGGTCACCTCGTTGGGCTTGCCCGCCAATTCAGAAGTGCTGGTGGCGAGCCCTGAGCAGCCTTGTTTGGGGCTGACTTTGAAGCTCGATCTGCGCATGTTGGCTGAGTTGATCGCCCAGGGCAGCCTGCCGCCAAGTGGTGATAAAGCCGTTGGGAAAAGCGTGGGAATCAGCTCAGCGACCCCGGCTTTGTTAGCCTCGTTTGGGCGTCTGCTGGAGTTGCTGGAGGAGCCCGAGGCGATCCCTGTACTGGCGCCATTGATTCAGCGAGAAATTCACTACCGACTGCTGCTGAGTGACCAGGCTGCTAGATTGCGCCAGATCACGTCTGTGGATGGTCAGGGCTATCGGATTTCGAAGGCGATCGACTGGCTGAAACTGCACTACGCCTCGCCGCTTCGCATAGAAGAACTCGCCGCACAAGTGCAGATGAGCGCTCCGACCTTTCACCACCATTTCCGCCAACTCACTGCGATGAGCCCATTGCAGTACCAGAAATGGCTGCGGTTGAACGAGGCAAAACGCTTGATGCTTAATGAACACCTGGATGTATCGAGTGCAGCATTCAACGTCGGCTACGAAAGCCCCTCCCAGTTCAGTCGCGAGTACAGTCGACTGTTTGGCGCACCACCCAAGCGGGACATTGCGGTGTTGCGGGGGGCCGTCAGATAGTTTCGAAGTGGGCAGGAGCAGCACATGAAAAAACGGGATACATCATGAGTGACGATCTTGTCGACTGGCTGCTTCTGGCCGATTTTTTTTGAAAAAGTCGGCTTGGTTACCATGGCAGAAAAGTACACGTCTGAGATTCAAATCCTGAATCTTCGCAGAGGTATTCAGGCTCGGATTTCACGTAGCGGTGTGCTAATCAGGCGCTTTTACTGACCAATGTTCCGGCGGCTTGGGAAAACCGACTTTTTCAACACAATCGGCCGATTGTTGCCCGTCGCTACTGCCATCCTCAAGGTGCCTATACCAACCTTCACATTCAACTCATGTTGCACATGTCGAATGCAATGGAGCCTCAGTGTCGGAGGCCATTCAACCCGCTGGCAATGGACTACAATATGGATGAAAGTAACAGCGATATTTTGAAAAGCTCGATGCCACCGACAGGTACAGCGTGAGTAAAACTAACATCCTTTCCCCAATGGTCGTGTTTGCAATGCTCTTGGCAGGTGCAAGCACTGCGAGCGCCGGTGCTATCTACAAATGCACCAATCCAGACGGCAAGAGCATTTTTCAACAGGTGCCGTGTAGCGTTGACTCGCTTAGCCCATTGGCTGATGAAAAAACTTCAGATACGTCTCAAAGGCAAGAAGCCATCCTCCAAGCCGCAGCGGCTGACTACGCCAAGCGCATCAAACAGGTGGAAGTCTTGATGGAGAACGACGAGAAACTGAATGAAGCGTTAGAGCAAAAAAAGTAGAAAGGCTCGTTGCAAACGAGTATCAGGACGGTACGCTCTTGGCCGAACGCTACCTTCCGCCACCCACTGCAATCGAGATTTCTACAGATACTGTCCGTAGGAAATGTGAAGGTTGGAGTGGAGCCAAGACGTCAGATTAAGCACATATTTAGTGGCATATATGACATAGGATATGGCTAGTACGACAATATGCACTCGCCCCCCTTAATAAAAAATTTTTGAGACGGAGTTCTTATATTTGAGACCAAAGAAAAAGCGCGGATCTGTGCCTCCCTCCTGCTGGAGGTCTTTCCCCCATTTTATGGGGCGCTTTTGACACTGTCGTTGTTCTGCCTTTTAATCGGTTTTGACTGAATGCGGTGGTGATGCCCCCTAGGGGCATTAGAGAAATCGCCGATTCGGCCGTCAGGCCGCCGCTTTGCTTTTGGCTTCAAATAACTATCGAAAATTTTGAAAAATACTCGTGTCGGACAACATCAACCTTGATCACGATCGTGGACGCAAAAATGAGGTTTGCTGGATGGATTTAGGGATGGAGTCGCACGTGTGGGCACTCGCACAGCAGTTGCTCAGAGACCCTGGATTCACGAGCACCGTCGACAAACTGGTTGGAGAATATAAGCGCCGGCCGGGCATAGATGTCACGGAGCGGTTGCATGCTTCCGACATTGGTGAGCACGCGATTGCTGTGCTGGGGGCCTCGTTGAAGCGACACGATATTGTTACCGGTGGCAGCAACGGCTTGTGCGGTTATGTTTCTGTGCGATCAAGGCTAAGGCATCACCTGCATGCTCGTCTGCAATGGCACCTGATGCAGGCCGATTCTGCCTCTGAAATGATCCTTGAGGAGCTTTTCGCTCGCGATCTGAGTCTGTAGCGCGACGCCTGCCTTCAATGATCCTAGGACGCTGGCTTCACTGAAGCGAGATCAAAGCGGACGCTGTAACGCGTTTGGCGCAACAAGGCAGTGACGATCATCGATCGAGAGTGGAACGCCCCTTTGGCTGTCAGGCCGCTGCGCTTGATTTGGTTACAAACAGAAGTCCGCTACTGGGCGCGAGCTAATGTTCACAAGGTCTCCACACCACGGTGTCCCAGCTGAGTTTCTTCGAACACTACGAGCGGGCGGGGCCTCGAAGCGTGCCACGACCCCAGACTGATCGCAACGATCTAGATGAAAAGGTACACATTGTCACCGAGGGGCATTGCGGCAACCTCCTCTCGTGCCTATAAAGCTGAACGTAACTCCCCCAAAAAAGGCGTCGTAATGAGTACAGCACTGACTGAGCAAGAAATGCGAAACGCTTTGGGGCTTGAGATCAAAGTCGAGGCTGCGCCAGAGAAACCAGAGCAAAGACCGGTCTCGCCGCCCGTAGCACCACTCAAGCCTAAAAAACGAGTTTCCACTGGGCTTCGCGTTACCCTTCGGGTGACACGGGAGTTTGAAGGCGAAGAGAGTCTCTTCGCTTATGATGCAAATACCTTGAGTCGTATTGATGCCGAGCAGCTAGCCAGAAAAGCTGCGGCCAAAGAGAAGTATAGATTTTTCGAGTTGGTCTCCATTGGAGCTATCGAGTAAACGCCCAGCAAAGGCATCTAGTTGATTTTGCTAAGAGGCCGTTAGGCGGTTTATTGCGCGTTGAAATGGGAGATACGGTGCCCTCTCGCACAGACGTCCTTTCCTGCCACTCACAGCACGGTGATCAGCGCGGAAGGCCAGTCCAGGTTCCATGGCAGCGAACGCTGTAATTGACGACGCCCCAAACCATCAACTCATCGCGGTCGCAAACGGTGCGGGGAGAGTATTTTGGGTTCTCCGGATAAAGGACGATCTGGTCTCCTTCCCGGACAAAGCGGTTGACTGTAGGTTCGCCGTTCACGGCAGCAATCACGATGTCATCGTGATACAGCCTCACGTGCCCGGTTAACGACTAGCAAATCACCGCTGAAAATACTCGCTCCGGTCAAGCTGTCCCCGCCGGCGCGAACCAGGTAGGTGTGCGGGGCTTTTATTTTCAGAATCTCATCCAGCGAAATCGTGCGCTCCAAATGATCTTGCGCAGGGGACGGGAACCCAGCTGGAACTAGGAAGGAAAAGAGAGGGGGTTGCTTGCCCTCTTCTGTGAGGTAGGCGATAAATTCGATGGCCATGAAATGCGTGCCGAAAACTGTATATCTATACAGAGCACATTAGCCCCCGTCGCCTCAACGCCGCATGAGCAGCGGTGTCTCACTGCTTGATTGAGGTACTGCGTGGCGACCTCGGCTGAAGGGCGCCAGGCGGTGTATGGTGGTGCTAGCGATAGTTGACACCGAGGTAGAGTCGAAAGCCTAGTACAGGACTCCCGGCGGACTCGACCGTCGTGTCCGGCATCACCAGGCGGGATCCTGGTTAGAACAGGTCTGGTTCAGGCTTCGGAGTCAGTTCCATCTCCAAGAACTCAAGCTTCGCTAGAAGTTCGTCAAAGGTAACGATGTCCACGTCCTTGCACGCATTTCGGAATACCTCAAGGCAGCGCAGTTTCATTGGATCTGTGGGGGTGCGGCCTGCGACAACCACGCATTTGATGACATCGGCACCGGACAGGCGCAGGGCCGGGTTGTCATATACATGACTCATCCAGCGTTGTCTAAGCTCGCTCTGCTGAAACAGCACCTGGGTCACAGCACCAGAAAGGGCCGAGTTCGGCCCAAATACATCCTGCCCACGGTAAGCCGCGCCCTGTAGCAAGGCCGTCTCTGGCGTTTTGATTTCAACGATGGCGAGTGCTTGACCATATTCCTTGAAAAGGAAGTCGCCGATCTGAGCACCTGCACCGGTCAAGGCAGACCCCTTTGCATGGAATTGCGTATGAGTTAGCTCGACAGGACGCGCAAAAGCCATACTCAGAACGAATTTGTTCTGCTCAAAGAACCTCTGCCAGTGCGGTTCGGTGAGTCTAGTGGCGAGCTTCACCTTGAATGCCTCAATCATTTTTGCGAGTGTCACCCGCTCAATCTCGGCGTGCAGAACCATTAGCTCTTGGGGGGCCTCCGTGACAAGCGCACTAAGCTGCTGTCGCACGGCCTGCACGTTGGATCGACGCTCGGCACGCTCCCGCGCCGCAGCCTGGTTCGCACCTTCGCGTCGAACCTCGACCAAGGTCTGGTTCTCCTGCACAACTCGCTGGAATCGTTCTGGATTAAGCCTAGTGAGCACTTCGTCGTGCACGATGCGTTGCTTTGTTTGACGAATCAGCTTACGGCCGTTCGTCGTGACTCGATTGAAGGCGCGGCGCAGCTTGTCGACCTCCTGAGCGCTAACCGAAACCACGCCGTCTTTGGCGTGCATTTCCGGGTGTTGGCTGATCACGAGTATGTCAGCGTGTTGAATCCGCGATAGGCCTTGCCAGACTGGATTAAGGTCACTGTTAAGACCGAGGCCATTGCTTGCAGGATCAAAGAGCCGCCAGGCTAAGCGCGAGTCAATGCGCAACGCCGCAGCGTCAGCGTCATCCGGCAACTCGTCGCCGCAGTCATCGACGTAGATGACTGTGGTGAAACGCCCGTTCTTGGGCTCCAGGTAACGCTGTGCGTGCGGATTTATATGGATCGGCCGCATGATGATTCTGTTTGGAAGGATGGTCGCCAGCAGCGGCCAATCTTCCTCAGGCAGTGCATGCCAAGTTCGGGCCTGAGCGTTGGCAAGCATGTACGTTCGCAGGAATAGCTTTCGTGCAGGCTCTGTTCCCTCAGTCGCTATTTCTAGGCGGAAGCTCGCTTCCAGCACGTCGTCATCACTAAACGGCTGCGGCGCGACCGCAGCTCCCCCCATCCCATTTGCCATCTGGCACCCTTCGTCGGAGTCATTATCTGGCTGTCGAATATACGCTATCCAGTGTCGATGCTAGCTCCGCGCCGACCTCGGGTCTTACATCTTCGCTCGTGCGTGTCGGCCGGAAGAGTCGCAATCAACATGAAGCGGGCACATAGTCCCTTAATCACGACACACCACTTCAGGCCGATTGCGGTCTTTCGCGAAGGAATGCAAACGAAGCAGGCGTTCATTTTCATGCATAAGCAAACAAGGCCGTAAATGCGGCCTTGTTTTATTCCGGGTGTTACTCGTGTGAATGGCCGTGCTCAGCGCTCTCGGAGGTTGCACCTTTCTCACCAACGCCGCATGCCGTCATCAGGCCTAGGAAGCAGATCAGAAGCATCGAACGGATCAGAGTTGTTTGGGTTTTCATGGGGAGACTCTTCAAAAAATGGATGAAATAAATGGTCTGAGGTCAGGTTGAACTCTGCATTTCTAGCAGTAGAACAGCCATCGCTACCTCGAATTACTGTTTGACGCTCAAGTAATCGCCGGTCGTTTTCAGTGAAATGGTCACATCGTTGTTGCTGCGATTACGCCAAAACCAACCGTGGGTGCCGTCAAAAATGGCGGTGAATTCACCTTTATCACTTTTAACCTGCTTGCCCTTGTTGTAGCTGTGGAAGTAACCCTTTTCACCGTTGTAGGGCTCGCCATGGGTGTCGTAGTTCACAAGCCCGCCAGCGGCTGTCCATTCATAGCTGACAGTTTTGTTCTTCAGCACTTCCAGTTTGATCTCTGTCCCTTCACCAGGTTTGAGTGTGACGGTCATTTGATTCGACTTCATAGCTGGGGCAGATGCCGTCGCTGGTTGGGCCGCAGGTAACGCAGCAGGTTGGATTTGCGCAACCTGCGGAGCTGGAGCTGCTGGTTGCGGTGGCGCGGCATCCGCCAAGGCTTCCTGGGCAAGGATGATTTTCAGTTCACCCATCTGGGTCAGTCCCAGTGCGCGGCCCACGCCCGTAGGATCAACGGCATATTCCGAAGGCATGACCACGGTCACCAGCAGGCCGACCGCAGTCAGCAGTGCAATGACGGTCGAACGCACCAGTTTGCGAGTGCTAGGCAATTCATTAACAGTTGGAAGCGGAGTATTGAACATGGTCAGAATTCCTTACGCGGAGACAAACAGGCCGGTGATCTGGTAACCCATCAGGAGGAAACCGGCACTCATCATGGCGACGTTGGCGGTATAGGCGTGGCGCCAGAAACTGCCGGTGCGCCGCCAATACCCCATCAAAATGAGAATCGCGCTAAGGGCCAGCAATTGGCCGATCTCAACGCCAACGTTGAAGGCGATCAGGTTCGGAATCAGGCCATCAGGCGATATCTCGTACTCCTGAATCTTGGTGGCCAGACCGAAACCATGAAGCAGGCCGAAGATCAGCGTGGCCACCTTGGTGTTGGGTTGGAAACCGAACCAGCGCTGGAATGCGCCCAGGTTATCGAGCGCCTTGTACACCACAGAGAAACCGATGATGGCGTCGATGATGTAAGAGCTGATGCTGACTTCGGTAAGAACGCCAAGCAGCAGCGTGACCGAGTGGCCTACAGCGAACAGCGTGACGTAGAGCCCCACGTCTTTCAGGCGGTAGAGGAAGAAGATCACCCCGAACAGAAACAGCAGGTGGTCGTAGCCCGTCATCATGTGCTTGGCGCCCATGTAGATGAAGGGCAGCAACATGACGCCGGAACTTTCCTGGATAAAACCCTTGTCACCTTCCGCGACGGCGTGAGCCATGGCCTCGGGCATCCCGAGGAAAAGTGCAGCGACAAGTAAAAACAACAGCAATAGCGGGCGGTGCGATGGCGCAGTGAATGCGACAACGCCTCTCATCGAGTGCGAATGCATAGATCAATCCTACGTTGCAGGGATCAAAGGCCGCAGTGCGGCCATGGTCAGGATGCGAACGAAGGACGGGGTGGACGCTCGATCAGGAAAATCGGCGGACGAGGAACGGAATAGCGTGGCGCATCGACTCGCATAGAGAGCTTCGGCTGCGCAGCCAAACTCAATGCAGAGGTGAGTTGCGGCGTTTCGTGCTGATGGTCAGGGGTCAACGGGGAGTGATAGTGATCCGAGCAGCTCGCACACGACATCTCGGCTTGCTGTTCATGGGAGTGATGGGCGTCTTGCGCAATCTCCCAGGCTGGCTGTTTCGACGTCACTGACAAGGTATAGGTATGCCCGGCCCAGGCCACAAACATGGCGAGAACAAGCGCGATTACCACCGTCGTTGTCAGTGTTCTGCTGAACATAGCGTTCGGGTTTCAACTCGTTTTGTAGGGCATTGATGCGTTTGACCATATCCCCCTAGGGGGGATAGGATGCCAGCGTAATTCATTGAGGCCTGAGGCTCAAGTCATGAGTGAGCACGAACACGAACACAGCCATCCCCACACCCACCAAAGTCACGAGGCGATTATCAAGCGTCTCAAACGGGCGGACGGTCATTTACGCGGCATCATCACCATGATCGAAGAGGGTCGTCAGTGCGTGGACATCGCCCAGCAGCTGCATGCGGTTGAAAAAGCGGTGTGCCAAGCCAAGCGCACGCTCATCCAGGATCACATCGATCATTGCCTGGAGGACACCGTCTCGGCGCTGAACAATGGCGAGCGCGCACCTCTGGAAGCCTTCAAACAAATCACCAAGTATCTCTAGGTCTGACATGCCCAACTTCGCTGAACTGCTGCAACAAGGCGGGGCTCACGCCTGGCTGTATTTCCCGAGCGCTATTTTACTCGGTGCCTTGCATGGCCTGGAACCGGGCCATTCAAAGACCATGATGGCGGCCTTCATCGTGGCCATCCGTGGCTCGGTCAAACAGGCTGTATTGTTGGGACTGGCCGCGACGCTGTCACACACCGCTGTGGTCTGGTTAGTCGCCATCGGTGGCATGTACCTGGGCAAAGGCCTGGACGCGCAAACCACTGAGCCGTACTTCCAGCTTGCGTCCTCTGCACTGATCATCGTGATTGCGCTGTGGATGCTGTGGCGTACCTGGCGTGGCGAGCAGATGTTCAAGTTTGAGCAAGATGATGATCACCACCACGGCGAGCATGACCATGGCCATCATGATGAGACCCACCTAATCGATACTGGCCATGGCCGTGTTGAGCTATCGATCTTCGAAGAAGGCGTGCCACCGCACTGGCGCCTGATGACATTGACCGGACACACCTGGGCAGCCTCAGATGTTCGCCTGATGACCACTCGTCCGGACGGCAGCACTCAATCATTCTCTTTCGTCGAGCGCGAAGGTTTCCTGGAGTCGGTAGTAGATATCCCGGAGCCTCATGAGTTCAGCGCCCGCTTGAGTCTGGGCCACGCGGGTCACTCCCATGATTATGACTTGGAATACCAGGAGCATGATCACGGGCACGCGCATTCCGAACTGGAAGGCCTGGAATTGTCGATTGATGGCTATCAGGATGCGCACGAGCGTGCACATGCCAATGATATCCGTAAACGCTTCACCAACCGCGAGGTGACCACGGGTCAGATCATCATGTTCGGTCTGACTGGTGGTCTGATTCCGTGCCCTGCGGCCATCACCATCCTGCTGCTATGCCTTCAGGTTAAAGAAGTCGCGCTGGGTGGCATGCTCGTCCTGTGCTTCAGCATCGGCTTGGCGCTCACCTTGGTTACTGTCGGCGCTGCGGCAGCTATTGGTGCTAAACAGGCTTCCAACCGTTGGCCATGGCTGGGCACTGTGGCTCGTCGTGCGCCGTACCTATCCAGTGTCTTGATCATCGGTGTTGGACTCTACGTGGGTTTCCATGGCTGGATCGGCCTGAACGCATAAGGTGAAGTTGAGTGTTTGAACTCACCAGCTACCTTGGTCTGTTCCTGGCGGCATTCGGTGCCGCCACGCTGCTGCCGATGCAGTCTGAGGCTTTGTTGGTCGGGATGTTGTTCTCCGACCAATACGTTGCTTCTACGCTATTGGCGGTCGCGACCTTAGGCAACGTGCTTGGTTCTGCACTGAACTGGATTCTGGGTCGCTCTATTGAGCAATTTCGTCACAAGCGCTGGTTCCCGGTGAGCGAGAACCAGCTCGAAAAAGCCCAGCAGTCCTATCTGCGTTTCGGGCGCTGGTCATTGCTGCTGAGTTGGGTGCCCATCATTGGCGATCCGCTGACGGTCGTCGCAGGAGTCATGCGCGAGCCACTCTGGAGTTTCCTGCTGATCGTCACCCTGGCTAAGGGAGTTCGTTATCTCGTGCTGACCGCCGTCACGCTGGGGTGGGCATGATGGCTGCTCATGCTGCCCAGCACTCCTCGCTCAAAAGCCGAAGCAGTAGCCTGGATCTGATCAAGTGGCTGGCGATGCTCACCATGGTCATCGACCACTTGCGGTTGGTATGGCCGGAGATGGACAACCTGTTCATTCCGGGGAGGCTCTCTTTTCCGCTGTTCTGTGTCGCCATTGCGGCCAACGTGGCGCGCTCCAAATCGGGCGAGTTGCTGACGCCTGCTAATGGTCGTTACCTTGCGTTGATGCTGTTGTTCGCTGCCGTTTCAGAAGTGCCTTATCGCTACATCAGCAACTCGGGGTCACTCAATGTGCTGGTTACCTTGGCATTGGGATTGGTGATTGCCTGGGGATGGCAGCATCGCACCTTGTTGAGCGGTGCTATCGCGTTGATTGCCGCCGAAATTGCCTATGTGCTGGATGATCCATTGATGTATGGATTTTACGGGGCACTTGTTCCTGCGGCGGTCTTACTAGCGATCAAGAGCCCCGGTGTTCTTTGGTTGCTACCAGCGATTCTATGCCTGATGAGCAACACCCGCAGCAGCATCGTGACCAGGGCGATGGACTTGGAAGTCTATTCACTGCTGGCCTTGAGCGCTGCGTTCGCGGATCCCCTGATCGGACTCTGGCTTCTGCGCCAGACGTTCACCATCAAGGTCTGGCCTGTGCGGCAATGGGGCTACTGGTTTTATCCGGGCCACCTTGCCGCTCTGCAAGCTCTACGTTTCCTGGTTTGAGGGCTGGCCAATCAGCCCTGGTAAACGTCAGGAGTTTACGATCTCCGATTTGGCCACCGGCGATGCTGGTCGTCGATCACGTATGGATGTTCGTGATCCGCACCCTCCTGGCCGTCGATGTGCGTGTGATTGACCGGCAGATTCGCATGGGTGTGTTTGATCGACTCTTGGTCATGAGCTGGACGCCAGATCACGATGCTGACCACCAGTGCACTACCTGCCACGACAGCGAGCCCAATAAACGAAGCAGTGAGGCTGACGTTGGCACCCAGCCATCCCGCCAAGGGGTAGGTAATCAACCAGCAGGCATGGGATAGAGCAAATTGGGCGGCAAACAACGCTGGGCGATCTTCGGCATGTGCCGAGCGACGCAACAGTCGACCGCTCGGAGTCTGGGCCAGGGAATAGCCCACGCCGAGTACCATCCACAGAGGCAACAGGAAGTTGTAGGTGGTCAGGTTGATGCCAACGGCCAAGCCTGCGACCAATATTCCTCCGCCAAACAGCATGGCCGTTCGGTCTTTGATGTTTTTCAACAGGCGAGGCAAGACCAAGGCAGCGATCATAGAACCGCCGCCAAACGCGGCCAGCGCCAATGCCGTAGAACTCTGCGGCAGAGCGAAGCGCGACTGCACCAGTACCACTGTATTGACGATAACCATGGCACTGGCGGCAGCTACCGTCAGATTGAGAGCCAGAAGCCCCCGCAGACGGGGTGTAGCCAGGAATATGCGCATTCCTCGGGTGGTTCGCTCATAGATGCTACGTCGCGGAGTCGGCTTCGCTTTTGGCAACAACACCGTGGAGACCAGAGCCGCTGAGGCGAGGAAACCGATGACCGTACCAGCAAACAGGTTATGGAAGCTGATCACCGTCAGCAGTGCAGCGGCGAGCATCGGGCTCGCGACGCTTTCGAGATCGTAGGCCAGACGCGAAAGAGACAAGGCACGGGTGTAGTCGTCTTCATTCGGCAATATGTCCGGAATGGTCGCTTGGAACGTCGGAGTGAATGCTGCCGAGGCCGACTGAAGGACGAAAATCAGCACATAGATCTGCCAGACCTCCGTCACGAACGGCAGAGCAAGCGCGACCAAGGCTCGCACTAAATCCAGCGAGACCAACATTGCTCGACGGGGCAGACGCTCTGCAAAAGCCGCCGCAATCGGCGCAACGCCGATGTAGGCCGTCATTTTGATCGCTAACGCTGTCCCCAGAACGGCACCTGCTTGTGCCCCTGCAAGATCGAACGCCAGTAGGCCCAGCGCGACAGTGGCAAGGCCAGTCCCTACGAGTGCAATCACCTGAGCCAAGAAGAGGTGACGGTAGGTTCGGTTAGCTAGGATTTTCAGCATGTGAAGCCTCAGACGGCCAAGCGCATTGGCCAACGGTCTTTTTGACAAGTACGTTTCACGATGTCGGTTTTAAGGACGACGCTCATCGTTGTCGTTTGAGTTGCTGGGCTTTTACCGAATACCTCAGAGTCTGAGGGCTCGGGACACAAGGGAAGCAACTCATATCCCCCTGGGGGGGATATAATTGATCGTAAACTATTAGTTTGAGCCGCTCAAGGAACAGGTGGCCTGCATCGTTCAAGATTCGAAAGGAGAGCCTTGGAGGTGGTTATGGCGCCGCCAGAGGATATGCGCCAGTCACCACACTTTTGAAAGGACTCAACGAGTGCTGGTCAGGATTGAAGAAGCAGGATTGGATGCGCTACCGGGGCTCCATAATCCGTAGCACCGGGTGTCCGTCGATATCCTTGAGCGGAAAATACGAGCGGTGCGTCGCGGCATCGACAGCAACGACGTGCGCATGCGGGCCTACACTGCCATTGCCGACTTCCGTGACGACTGTCCCCTTGACGTGGAACATCGACACAATGCCGGCCTCTCCGGCCACATAAAGTGTGTCCAGCACTGGATCGAACGCAAGCACATCAGGGACTCCCCCCGTATCGAACTCCTGGATAACCCGCATGGTGTGCATGTCTAGTACGAGGAGCTTGTCGTTTCTTTCGCACGCGATAAAGGCAAGCTGGTCACGCGGATTGATCAATAAGCCATGGTTGCCACGCGCGCCGGGCAAATCAATGCGCGCCACGATTTGGTCGGTCGCGGGGTCGATCTCGATAAGTTGCCGACGAGTCTGGATATTGACGAAGATGTGTCGTGATATCGGGTCATATTGTGTGTTGCCGACTTCACCTCCCAGTGGAATTGTCGCAACACGAGTGTTCGTGCGCACGTCGATCACCGTTTCGGTCTCGCCGCTTTCGTTCGATACGTAAAGCTTGTGAACGTCGGGCGCATAGGCCATGCCGTCTGGATAGATGCCACCCGGTATGCGACTGACAATTGCCAGGTTCGCTTCGTCAATCGCAACGATTTCATTGGTGCCCGTCGCCGAAGCGTAGACACGCGATAACTCAGGAATAACGAGCACACCGTGTACCGACGAGACGTTCGCAACGCGCCCAACAACGCGGGACTCACGCATGTCAAAGGCGATAACCTCGCCGTCACCAAGATGTACGATGAACAACAGGTTGCGGTCTGGATCGTAGCTCTCGTAGTCGAGCCGAGTGGCGCCACCGGGCAATGGAATGTCAGTGACGTGCTTCAGTGGTAGGGCGCTAGTTGGCGGCTTGTCGGCTGCCTGACAGTAGCGAAGGCTTGCGAAGTCCATAACGGCTAGCGCAGTCAGCAGGGCGACGAAGACTGGCAGAGCGAAGCGTCGATTACGCCATAGTTTCATGAGGCCTTCTTCTGCTCGGGCAGGGCGGGTTCAATCGGCCTGCCTTTGTCCCAGTGACGTAAGATTAGAACGTGTAGTGTTTCACTGATCATGAGCCCAGCAATGGGTTGAGCTTCAGGGTGAACAGGCCTCTTCACATCTGCGGAGGCCAGTTATGCGACTCGCCCTGACACTCCTTGCACCAGGCATACAGCGCGTCCTACGTGTTTGGCCATGATCGAGATGGTCTCATCCCAAGAACGTAACCGACCGAGCAATACGCTTTTCTGATCCCAACGCTTATAGTCTGACGGTATATGAGTCGAGCCAACGGGAGGCGAAATGTAATCGCTGAGTGGATAGGCCTTAGCATGGCCAATGTCCGAGTCGTTTTTCCATTCATCGGTGGTGGCTTTGATTGCAAGATCGCCCCTCATCCCCTCATCTCCATGGCGTGCGCGGCACCCAAGGTCTTGGGTCTATCTTTGAATGCGGCGACGACATCATCATTGATGTAACCTGTGCATTCACTCTTCGATCATGGGGCGACGGCATCCTCCACCATGATCGTCAGCATCTCATGTGCCTCCTGCGTGGCACCGGCGCTTGCTGCCAGTTGCTGCCAGTTGCTGCCAGTTGCTGGAGTTTGCACGTCTGTAGGATCGACCCAACAAGTGATCGCATTCTATGGTGTATTGTTTTTTGATACATGGGCTTCATTGCGTTCTTGATTCCACCTCGGGTGGATATCTTGAGTTTTTGGCGCTGCTCTAAGTACATCAACGCCTCATTTTTGCACCAGTGAGACATTTGGCTTAAATCAGTTAGTCAGCCAGATGTAATTGAACGTTATCCTGACAACGTCACGCTGCATCATATCCAACGCCATGCGGGATATTTTCCTAGTCCGCACAGTCGCAATGGATTTTCGCGCAGTGCAATCTGAAACTGTGCGTAGCTTATCCGCAAACTGGCCCCAGCCCCTTTGCCTGGGCGCGCATTGGTGCGCTATTAGCCCTTGGGCAAAGGTTGCGCCGAGCATACCTTCGTTTTCGATTAGTCCTATCTAAAGGGGAGCGTGACCATACCGCGTAGTCATCACCAATCATGAGCGCCTTACGTGGAACATGCATATGCAAAATACGATATCGGGCTTACACAAAACGCTGCCAAACGCCAAACGCCAACTCGACGATTTCGCACTGCTCCACAAGCTGTTTAGCCATACATTTCTTCAGGGCTGCGGGCCTTGGCTGCGAAGGACACCAGCACTACCAATACGCCGGCCAGTACTAACGATGAACCAACGGTGCCAAAATCTAGACCACCTTTTTCGTGGGGCTTGGTCAGGAAGTCGCCGAGTGTCGCGCCGAACGGTCGGGTCAGGACAAAGGCCAACCAGAAGAGCAGCACGGTGGAAATCCGCGTGTAGAACTTGGCCAGCACCACTGCGGCAATCGCCGACCCTATCAGCAGTGCGCCACCAGCAAAGCCCAGGCCGGAGTCATCCGCCAGGTAATCGCCAAACGCTGTGCCCAGCGTGTTGGAAATCAGAATGGCCGCCCAATAGAACAGCTCGCCTTTAGTGGTGTGGATGTTGTTCACCGACAGACTTTTTTCGCTAAAGCGCCAGGCGGTAAAAATCGCGATCAACAGGCTGATCAGAATCAGCGAGCCGGACGCATAACCTAGGCCCAGGGTGCGATCCATAAAGTCCGACATGGTGGTGCCTGCGGTACTGGTGGAGAGAATAACGATCCAGTACAACACAGGATTATAACTTTTCGAAAACAGCTGCAAGCCAAGTGTAATCAGGAAGGCGCTTATTAGGATCAGTGAGCTGATCGCATACCCCACATTCAGAGTCATCGACAGTAAATCGCCGGCGGTCTCGCCGAGGGTGGTGGCGCAGATTTTCATCACCCAGAACGCCATGGTTATTTCCGGCAGCTTGTTCAGACTGATAGGGGTGCTCATAGGGGGGGCTCCTGAAATCGGATTAGAACTATGAAGTACAACGTCTTAAAAACTCGCCGTTCGTCCTGGATTCACATGCATCCACTGTGGACAACAGGTCTATGTTATGAGGGCAACGATCAAGCTACAGCGCGATGTATAGGCGGGCACACCTTACGCTGTAAAAGGTAAAAATTCCGTCAAAGCCAAATCAGAATTAAATTCATTAAGTGACTCGCCCCTGACGTAAGAGGCAGGCCTGAGTGTCTATTTTTGCTGAAGAGATCCCCAGCGAATATTTAGGCCGGGGGAGTGGGGTGTTAATGGACTTTTATGGGTAAATTGATTGTAGATTTTGACTCTTCGATGATCGTTCGCGTAACCACCCATCGCTGAAACTGTCCCGCTTTGAATATGATCCAGGTAACGGAATAATTTTCGTGGTGGAATGAAGCTGATCTTATAGTTCAGCGCTACCATTCTGTCTTGCAACTCATAACCGGGATTACGCTCGTCCATTTGAAAGTGCAATCCGTGCTGTTTAATCAGACGCACATTCCACAGGGTGCAGAAGCTTTTCAAGTGAGTTTCTCTGAACTGTTTCGGCGCCCTTGCTTTGAAGCCCATGGCTAAAAAGCTCCGCCGGGTGTAGTGCTTGAAAAACCGTGAAAACAGACGCCAGGCCGATCGCGTAATACCTCGATTCAACTGCTCCAGACATCCTACAGCTGCTATTTTGTATGGGCCAGCGCACTGGTCGAGCATTACGGTGAAAATAGTTGGATCGTAAATAAAAGTATCGGTGTGCAACAGAAACAAATACTCGGTTTTAACGTGATCCAAAGCAAGATCCAACGCTCGGCCATGAGCTACGTTTCCTGCTTCAGGGGTGTCTATTTTACGTTCAATCAGGTTGATCCAATTCAGTGTGCGCAGGTATTCGCTGCTCGCATCACCCGAATTGTTATCCACCACAAAAATAGGAACGCCAGTCTCCTTCAATCCATCGCGCAGCAGCTCCAGACAAGCCTTGGTCAGTTCAAGTGATTTATAATTAACCAGCACAATACTGTAGTTTGCTTTAGTCGGAAGTGAGCATGTCATAAGTACTTTGACCTCGATTACTTACTGCTTTTGTGGCCGAAAAATGGTATTTCAATGTCGATAGCCCGGGCCGGATGGAATACTCCTCGGCCCAATGCATCTATCGTCGTTACCACGTCGAGTTCTGCCGTCACATGGCAAGCAAACCCTCAACTCACCTCTGGTTCCAGACGTTGCCCCACTGCATCCCATGACGCTTCAAGCACATGGCGACCCAGTTGAATAAATGGGCGGCTCATTGTCAGTTCAAGCGCTCAACATCGTGGCTAACCGCTTTCTGTACAATCACTACGGCCTCTTTATGTTCGGCTTGCTGGTAGTGCTTCATCGAGACCTCGCGTGCGGCATCCATCCGTGCCACGACCCGGTCTCCACCACCTTCAGCCAACGCAGCTACAGAGGCACTCATCAGGCTAACGATCAAAAGAGCTTTAAGGGTTTTCATTAGGAAATCTCCACTGTTCAGGTAATGCCAGCTCGAAGGTGGCTGGCATAAGCTTCAGGCTTGTGCTCATCCTAGAGCCGGCACCCTTACAGGCTGTTCCCCTGTTCATAAATTTTTTGACAGGATTTTTTTTCGATTTTAATAAGCTGGAAATGCTCCAGACTACGTTGATAGTCAACATCTCCCGCATTCCTGCAAACGAACAGGTACCGCATCCCCTATGGCGATATATGACCGATATCCATTCGGATATGGGCTTGCCATGAGCATCAAGATCAGGGTTGCCTGAAACTGGCTTACCGGTAAGAAATCGAAAGGGTTATTGGGATATTTCCCACGAGAACAAAAAATTCCCAGCTCTCGAGTGAGCTGATCGAGTTGTTGGGTGTTTCCGTCAGCAGCATGGCTGAAGGCGGTGGTGACTAGGTAATGGCCCGCATGGGCGCGGCGCGAGCAATACTCAGTCCGAGTATGCCCATGCCGTGGTCAGCAGCCAGAAAACCGCCGCAGGCAACGCCGCGCGCTCAAACTGACAGCGCTTTACCCACCAGGTCGATCTGGCACCCTGGTTGCGCGTCCTGCACCTGTAACGTCATGTCATGCAGGCGGGCAACCGCAGACACCATGCTTAAGCCTAGTCCGTTGCCCGCCATGTGGCGGCTGGACTCTGAGCGGTACAGTCGGCGGAACACGGCTTCGCGTTCAGCCTGAGGAATGCCAGGCCCATTGTCTTTGACTCGGATCCCGCTATGGGTTGCGTCAGCAACCACGGTGACCTGAACGCGGCCTCCATCGGGTGAGAACTTGATGGCGTTGTCGAGCAGGTTACAGGCGGCATCGAACAGCAGCTGAGGATCCCCTGACAGGTTAGCCGGTTTTTTGCTGGGAACCAGTTCCAGAGTCATGCCGCGCTCTTCGGCTAGCGGCTCGAACAACTCCGTGGCATCTGCCGCGATCCGGTTCAGGTCGACCATAGCGAAGTTGCTGCGTCGGGCGCTGCTTTCGATTTCGGAGATGCGCAGCAGCGCTCGAAATGTCTGCAAAAGCCCCATGGCCTCTTCAATGGCTGAGTCGATGGCCGCCGCATATTCGTCCTTGCTCAGGCTGCGTCGCTGGGCACGTTCAAGTCCGGCGATCAGGCGGGTAAGTGGGGTACGCAGATCGTGGGCGATGTCGTCACAGACACCCTTGACTTCACTCATCAGCCGTTCGAGTTCATCGAGCATGCCGTTGACGACGCTAGCGATACGGTCAATGTCATCTCGGTTACCGCGAGTCGGCAAACGCTTGCTGAGATCACCCTCTATGATCCGTTCTATCGAACGACTAAGGGCGTCCAGCCGGCGTCTGGCGGAATAGCCAAGGGCGATCGCTCCTAGCAGGCCGACCACCACCAGCAGCGCGCCCCCAGAGATCAACGCATTAATCAACAGCTCATCGAATTCATGAATATCGTAGATGTCTTGAGCCACCAGCAGTTTTTGCCCGTTTTCCAATTGGTGAACCATGAAACGAATGGGACGACTGTGTTCGTTCTGCTTATGCCATACGAACTGATAGGCTCTGTCGTAACGGTTGAAATCGGGCAACGCCTGGATCGCACCCGCTATCAGCTGGTCATCGGCGCTAAATAAGGCGTGTGGGGTACGACTCTCTATGTCCTGTTCGGCATGCTGAAGGATTTCCTGTTGTCGCAATGCAGGCGCTTGTCGGCTGCGGATGTCGATCTGGTGGAATAGCGCTGCGTCGACTTCTGACTTCAAATAGCCGGTAGTTTGCCAATATATGTAGCCAAACAGGGCAAGGAACGAACAGCCGAACAGCGCCAGAAACATCAGTGCGGTACGAAAGCTGATGGTGCGCGGTATTTCACGCAGGTGAACGGAGAACATAGCCGGCTCCGCGAATGGTATGGATCATCTGTTCTTCGCCTTCGGCATCGATCTTGCGGCGCAAGCGCCCTATATGTACCTCAATTACGTTGGTGCGTTCGTCGTAGCTGTAATTCCAGACCGCTTCGAACATCATCGTGCGAGTCACCACTTGGCCTGCATGCTGAACCAGGTATTCAAGCAGGGCGTACTCCCGGGGAAGGAGGTCGATCTGCCTATCACCTCGGCGCACGATGCGACGTAATAGGTCAAGATCAAGATTGGCGACCCGTAGACGACTTTCCCGCTCTTGGCCCGGTTGCGCGATTCGCCGTCGGCTCAGGGCATCCAGACGCGCGGTCAACTCGATGAACTCGAATGGCTTGGTCAGGTAATCATCACCGCCAGCACGTAAGCCGCGAACCCGCTCGTCGAGTGCGCTCAGCGCACTGAGAATCAGCACCGGCGTTGCGACACCTGATGCGCGCAAGGCGGTGAGCATGCCTAGTCCATCGAGGGCACCGGGAAGCATACGATCCAGGACGATAATGTCGAACGTGTCGCCAATGGCTTTTAACAGGCCGTCGCGACCGTTGTTGGAGCAGGTCACGTCAAAGCCATGATCCTGCAAGGCGGCTTCGATTTCGCGGGCAGTGGTGGGGTCATCCTCGACGACTAGAACATGGGTCATGAGCGTTGCACAGGCCTCGGTTGGGCGAACAGATGGGGCGTGGCGCTGGCCCTCGACCCTTTCAGTGGCATCATAGTGTGCCAAACCGAAGTAAACGCACAGGTCGCGTGAACATGAAAGAAAGTTTAGGTTCGCTATCGGAGGGCTGCGTGTGCGCATCCTGGTAATTGAAGACGATGCTCGCGCATCGGCTTATCTGTTACGCGGTTTGAGTGAAAGCGGTCATATCGTCGATGTCGCCGAAGAGGGCCGACAAGGCTTGGCGATGGCGCTCGAGGATTTGTATGACGTGCTTGTCGTCGATCGCAAGTTGCCGGGAATGGATGGCCTGGCGCTTGTGCGTGAATTACGCCGCCGGCAGTTGAACACCCCGATACTGATGCTAAGCGCGCTGGCCTCGACCTCTCAACGGGTCGAAGGTCTGCAGGCCGGATGCGATGACTATCTTGCCAAACCCTACGCCTTTATTGAAGTGCTGGCCCGACTGGACGCCTTGCTGCGGACACGGGATCAAGTTCCTGGCCCTTCACGAACACTCCGTGCTGGGGAGCTTCATCTCGATTGTGCTACACGTCAGGCAACTCGCCAGGGGCGTACCATCGCACTAGCCTATCGGGAAACCTTGATATTGGAAAAGCTGATGCGCCACAGCGGTGAGATCGTGACCCGCAGCATGCTCCTGGAGAGCGCCTGGGATTACGAGTTTGACCCTAACGACAATGTGATCGATAAGCATATTTATCGCTTGCGCCGCAAACTCGACGAAGGTTTTTCCGGTTCGTTGATACAGACCGTGCCAAGCGCAGGGTATCGTCTGGAGGTCGACGCTAAATCTCCTCGTGAGGCCGAGTCTGAGGGCTAGAGCGGCCTTGGTTAAACTAAACCCTGAGGGAGCGCTATCCAGCGAAACGTCGTACAGGTTCAGTGCGCGGCATGTTGGCTAGGGTGAAAGGCGGACGCATTGGTGTAGTCATTGAGCAGCATGACAAGTCGCTGCTGACCCCGAAAGTGAAGGTGTTTTTTTCGGCTCAATCCGGAATGCCAATTGAGCAAACCATAGTGGATCTGGCGAAGCGGGTAGGGGAGGACAGAATTATCAGTCGCGAGAAAGTTGAAGATTGGGGTTTCAAAGGCATCGACGAACTGTGGTCAGGCCTGGAAGCCAGCAAGACCTCATATTTCGACCCCAAGTAGTATTACTCAGGCAGGGATCGATTAAAGGATAACGTTGTGAACGTGAGTCTCCACAGCTCGGCCGCGATCCAATGCGGTCATCTGGCTATATCGTTGCGCCTTTGCACGACTACCGCACGTAGCCATTGCGCACCAACGCCGTCGATGACTTTTCGATGTATCGATGAAAAGCCATGTACACCCCTCACACTTTTTGAGTTTCACAACCAAATCTCTGCTCAGCAGCTCGTTCAGGCTTAACGCTAGCCGCTGTGGGATGGTCGTTAAGCCGTTTGAAACGGCTACCCAATGGGCAATGCCTATGTCGTTGCGTTTTAGCGAGGCGCTGGAGATGGCATCTTGAATCGATACCTCAATAATTCTCCAGTCTTCGGGCGATGGTTCATTTTTTTGAGAGACTGCTGAAAAAACTTGGTAAACGGTCTCCCTCCATTGCACTAGATCGATTAAGGCTTGCTTCGCTTGGAACGGTGCGTTCGCGACAATTAAAGAGATCGCTTGGGCCTCGGCCGAGTCAATTATCGCTGCGGCTAAACTCCACTCCACTACTGAGGAGTAGCTAGTCAGGCGATTGTGATTCCCCGTTCTCCCGGAAAAATCCACGGTATTGAGAAAATCGAGAAGACGATCACCCGCAACAAACGCTGTTTTAGACCACTTGTAAGAAAACATATGTCATCTCATTGTTGTGGAGCTGATTGCTGTCCCTGGACGCGAGCTAGTGTTCACAAGATTTCTACGCAATGGCGTCAACACTCCGTTCAGCCTCGCTGGTTTTCTGCGAACACTACAAGCAGGCGGGGCCTCGAAGCGTGTCACGGCTCCAGACGGATCGCAACGATTGCCCCCAGGGGCATTGCGTCAATCTCCGCTCGTGTCTATAAAGCTGCACTTAACTCCCCTCAAGAAAGGCGTCGTAATGAGTACAGGACTGACTGAGCAAGAAATGCGAAACGCTTTGGGGCTTGAGATCAAAGTCGAGGCCGCGCCAGAGGAGCCAGAGCAAACTCCGGTCTCGACGCCTGTGGAACCACAGAGGCCTAAAAAACGAGCTTCCACTGGGCTTCGCGTTACTCTTCGGGTGACACGTGAGTTTGAAGGCGAAGAAAGTCTCTTCGTTCACGATGCAAATACGTTGAGTCGTTTCGACGCCGAGCAGCTAGCCCGAAAAGCAGCGACCAAAGAGAAGTATAGATTTTTCGAGTTGGTCTCCATTGGTGCTATCGAATAAATACCCAGCAAAGGCATTTGGTTGATTTTGCCAAGAGGCCGTTAGGCAGTTTGCGCATTCTGAAATAGGTGGATACGGCGCCCTTATCGCATAAATGACCTTTTCCTGCGTAACCGTCCGCCCAACACACCTTCCCGACCTCAACACTTAGGGCAATGATGCCAAATCAATCCAAAGCGGACACCTGAAATGCCCATACCGGCACAGTCGCATTAGTTTTGGCTAAGGTCAGTTATCCCACCATGCGTCTCGAAGCGTGTTTGCCTGCGATAAAAGGCGTGAATAGCCCACACCACCCCTACGAATAGCAACCCTGTCCCAAGCGCTTCCATAGGAGAGGGCCAGCGTTGGTTGATGAGCAGGCCCATCGTAGTTGCATAAATGGTTTCGCTGGCGATCAATTGCCCGCTTAGAGCCAGAGGTAGACGCCGAGTTGCGATTGACCATGCCCAGGCACCTGCAAGGGTGGCCCCTAACCCCTGAATTAACCCACAGACTATTAGCGCCTGAGTACCTGCTAACCCGCTCGGATGGCTAGCGAAGTGGGACAGTTTCAAGTACAGCCCAACTGGGATGAAGGCCAGCATTTCGACGCTGCACATGAATATCAGCATGGCTGACCACAACATGGGAGATATGCTTGGGCGTTGAGCCAAAGCACTTTCATTTAACAATCCAAAACCAGTCCAAAATCCAATTGCCATTAACGATGCGAGCAGCCCAAGCAGTATCGAACCGGGCGGAAGCACCACCGTTGCGCTGCTAAAATCAAACACGCTCAGGTTGACCAAACTTATGCCCAATGCCGCCACCAACAGTGGCCCGGCAATGGCGCGCCAGGGCACGCTGGAGCTTCGCATGTTGCCGGCAATCGCGAGCACGATCGGTACTGACCCCATCATCACCGGAGGGATCACCGGCCCAGCTGCCAAGACCGCAGTGGTAATCAGAAAGAAGTAACCGATGTATCCCAAGAAGCCCAGCAGTGCGGCGCAGGCCCAGTCGCTCAGTCGCAATTGCCGCACTTCGCTACGGTAAACAAACAGCACTAGCAGGCTACCTAAACCGGCAAAGGCATAGCTCACCACAGCCAGATCAAAAAGGCTGTAATCGCCGACCAGCCCCGGAAATATGTAGAGCAGCGACCAGGAAAAAGTGGCGGCAATGGCCGCTAATAAGCCTAGGGTCATACGCTCTGCTCCTGCTGGCCCTGCTTCCGGATCCAGCAATGAGCTACGTGCCGGGCAGTGTCGAATACCCGCACGTCCTGGCCCATGGCGCCGCTGACAAAACTGCCCTCCAGCAAGATAAACAGCCCCTCAGCAACTACGTCAGGGTCGCTTATACCGGCGCTCATGGCCAATGCAGTAAGATTTTCGCGTATCCCTTGCTTATGCCTGCTCACTGCCAAATGCACAGGGTGGCTAAACTGGGGGAATTCAGCCGCACTGTTGACGAACAGGCACCCGCGCCCGCTATCTTGCAAAAGAAAGCGTTGATACAAATCGAAAAACGCGAGCATGCCACTGACCGGGTCAGGATGCCCTGCCAAGGTGCGCGCTACCTCTTCACGCCAGCGTCGGTCACGCTCCTCAAGGCAAGCCACTATCAGCGCATCCTTGGAGGGGAAATGGCTGTAGAGCGTCATCTTGGTAACACCCGCCATCGCGGCGATGGCCATCACACCAGTAATGTATATACCTTGTGACAGAAACAGCTTCAGCGCTGAGTCAATCAAGCGCTCACGGGTATTGTCCAATTTAAGGCACTCCGGCATCGTGACGGACTTGACTATACTGACCGGTAAGATTCAGGTGCATCCAAATACGACCTGAATCATGGCCGTTACGACACAGACCGCAGCATGCCAACGCAGCAGTAAATCGTAGGATTTGGCCAATCAGAAAACTCGCTACGCTAGCTAAGCGCTCCTGCACCCGCGTGGTTAAACGGACGCCCATTTATGCGGCAGCCGCTCGGTAATTTTACTCGCCCGCTGCGTCGGCAGGCGCGTGAGAACATTCTTCAGGTAGGCATATGGATCATGTCCATTAAGTCGCGCCGACGGGATCAAACTCATGATCGCAGCCGCCCGTTTTCTGATGCGTAGCGATCCGGCAAACAACAAATTCGAACGCCCAAAGGCCCACGGCCGGATCTGGTTGTCGGGTAGTCAGACGCGGTCACCCGCATCCAACCCCCTAAGAACCGTGCATGCGAGTTTCCCTGCACACGGCTCAAGCCTCTGCGAAGGCGCTGTTAATAGAGGGCCTTACGCGGCCTCAAGTATCAATGCAGGAGGAAATATCACAGGCGCTGAAACTGTGTTCTCGCTCCAAGGCAGCCGTTGTCGAGATGTTCAGTGATTTACGCATGGGGCGTGCAATTGAGCTGGAGGGCATCGGCGGACTGGTTGAGGACATATCCAATTCGTTACTGCGTAATTCCCATGCGCTGATCAGTGTGGCGCGCTTGAAGCAGTCCGACGTATAACCGATACCAACGCGAAGGTTTCGAGGTCGTCACCACGGTCGATGGGGGCGTATACGTCGTTGCTCACTGGCTTTTTGAAAATGGTGCTTTAGACAGGTTCGACAGGGTTGATTGATGTCGTCCAGGGGCGTTTGTGTGTATCAAAAAATCGAAGGTAAAGGGAAGTAGAAATGGCTATCCCGAGAAGCATTCTGGATGCCCAAAATATTGATTTTGGCGTCAACGTCACTGGGTACCTGTGCTGCACCGAATTCCAACCGCCGTGTTTGATAGGCATTGTTTTTACAGACGCACGGGGCCGCTTTGCGGATGGAAGAAGGATCCGTACGTCCAAGATCGAAAAAGTCTTTCAGCTCCAGGGCTATCTGCTCTGCGAGACGTTTAGCGGCAGTCGATATGTCATTTGCCATTGGTGGCACGAGAACGGCACCGTGCCCGTGGTCAATATGATCCACTGACAAATGCAGGTATCGACAGGTAAAAATAGCCAAGATTTGCGCATGAATGGCTTTCGAGCAGCTTTTTAAAAGTTTGAAAATGTAGGCGGTGGTGTGGAAGCGGAATTGGTGGCAGATGTTTTGTACGGCCCAGCGCGTACGCTGGGTGGCTCGCGACTGGATGATGACGAGCTAATAAAATTGGCGCGCGAGGAGTTCGAAGGGCAGCCGTTTTGCGTTGTGCGAAATTGGATGATACTCGACCTCCTACTCCCTGAGGCCCAAGAGAGTGAGGTAAGAAGGAAGGGCTGCAGCCTCAGTCCTGTATGCCCATCGGGTCGTATTCGATAGCGCAGCTCGCAGCTCGCATCTCGGATGGCGGTAGTTTCATCACAAGCTATCAAAAAGATTTTCATGGTTGTTTTTTTGAAAGCAAAGACAAGCTGTACATTCTGGCCGGTCGTGGTGCAAGAAAGCACGTAAGCGTGCCTGCTGTCGCAGCGCTGCATGAAAATTTTTCAGGGCTCGTCAGGTAGTTGCGAGATTGGGAAAAGCTCCATGTTTGGGCGGAGTGCCTTGCTCGCGAATGAAGTGATTCAGCGACGCTGGTCGAGGAAATCTTCCCCGCTGTCCGGGGCTACTTAGGCCCCCAATAAGCACAGTGAGGCTTCGGCAGTTTGCCGAGATGTATGGGATTCATCACGCTCCAGACTCACTCGGAAGGCCATTGGCATGATGCATTTGTGGTCAGCTTCGATTCACCTGGAGATAGCCTGCGAAGCCGGTGCAACATCAACTATCTGCCCGAATATCTTGCGGATCAGTTCATTCAACTGGGTACGGTTAAAGCGGCGGCCGTCAGTGCGAACCTCCCACTGGAGTGGGATATTCGGTGTGAGCCTGCCCCAGCTTTTCTGCACGATATCATCCCGGCCGGTGCCGCACCTCGGCACATATTGTCGAGAACGGTAGTACCGCCAGGGATGTCGATTGATCTCTTTCTGCTGCAGCAATTCGCTGCAGCTCCCATTGGGCACATGCGTATAAAAAGTGCGGCTGGAACGTTGTATCCCGCAGAAAAAGTGACTGGTGGGTTTAAGGAAACATGATCAAGCCAGTGATCACGTCAAGCTGCAATGCCATCACCACCATCGCAGCGGCCACAACCCAGAGTAGCGTCAGGATCACCATACCGGCGAAAATGTGGTGAGCACCTATACACACTGGTGTCCAGAGCGTATTAAGGCCAATCTGCGCCACACATAAAGCCAGCACCACCTGACTTCCAGGTATCAATGTCAACCGGTACCCGGCCTGATCACAAATTCCCGAATCACCCGCATTCATCGGCTTTTTTGCTATCGTGCATTAAATTTGTGATCACAAAGAGATAAGAAATGGCGATTTCAATGTGGCAAGGTCAAGTCGCTCTGGTCAGCGGTGCGGGCAGTGAAAGTGGTATTGGTCTGGCGATCGCCCGACGTTTGGGCCGCGAAGGCGCGCGTGTATTGATCACTGCCAGCAGTGCGCGGATCCAGCAACGTGTCGCCGAGTTGCAGGCTGAGGGTATAGACGCTCGGGCGATGACAGCCGACTTGACTGACGAATTGCAGGTCAAGGAGCTGACCGATTGGGCTCATGAGCAGTTCGGCCATATCGACATTTTGGTCAATAACGCCGGTATGGCTATGGTCGGCAGCCCGGAACCCTTCGTCGAAGTGGCGGACATGGATTTGGCGACCTGGAATCTATCTCTGGCGCGCAACCTGACCAGCG
This sequence comes from Pseudomonas sp. GG8, assembly GCF_052976945.1. Classification (NCBI taxonomy): domain Bacteria; kingdom Pseudomonadati; phylum Pseudomonadota; class Gammaproteobacteria; order Pseudomonadales; family Pseudomonadaceae; genus Pseudomonas; species Pseudomonas sp. GG8. Next base: position 3,460,765 of record NZ_JBRIIP010000001.1, on the reverse strand, counting down.
CTTTTCTGCTGACTCGTGCGGTTTTGCCTGGGATGAAGACACGCGGTTACGGACGCATCGTCCACATCAGTTCAACGACCGGTACACGCGGCAGCAATCCAGGTGAGTCGGCTTACAGTGCGGCCAAAGCAGCGATGCTGGGGATGAATATGAGCCTGGCGCTGGAAGTCGGTAAACGGGGCATCACCGTCAACAGCGTTGCACCAGGCTGGATTGATACGGGGGCATTGACCGAGGAAGAATACCGTGCCGGTACCTACACTCCGATCGGCCGCGCCGGTCGTCCAGAAGAGGTTGCCGCTGCAGTGGCGTTTCTGGCGTCTCCAGAAGCCAGCTATATCACCGGTGAAGTGCTGGTGGTGGATGGCGGTAATTGTCTGATCGAAAACAAGGCGCCCTGAGCAATGGGCCCTTGACGACCTATTTCAACATGTTGGGTCGAAACATGCCCTGTGTGACCGACGGAAATTGGCCGAGGCTGTGAAAAAGCGTTTTAGAGCAGGTTTGGCGGCCAGAATCGGGACAGAAAACGCGTTTCTGCGCAAAATTTTGGTCTGCTGACTAGCTACGCGCTGACAGCTTTTACGTAGCAACGACGTCTTCAAGAAGGTGCCCCCGCTTTTACACACAGCCTGGGCCAGAAGTCGGCAATCGAAAGCCTATGCGAGAGCAGAGTTGATTCGCTGTGTGAAATATTACATTTCTGACAGCTAGCCGGCGGTAGGTAGTCTATGGGCTAGAGTGAAGAACGAACGTAGCTATTCAAAGGGCTTACAGATGCGCTTAGCCATTGATGCTATTTCAAACGTGATTGGTGGAAACGACAGTGAGATCTAATTGGCGTTGGAAATTGCATCCGCGATAGCTTCACTCAGCCAGGAGCACTTGAAATGACAAACACCCAAAAGTTGCTGTTCGCTTTAGGATCCGCAATCGCACTGCCAGTTGCCACATGCCTTGCACAAGCGGCAGAGCCGCAGATCAAGACGCTCACCTCACCGAAAGATCCAACGGAAAGCGCAGTTCTAATAGGTAGAGTCATCAACGACGGGCTGACAATCCAGTTGGAGCTTGAGGGCGCCGAAGCTATGTGGATGCAGATGGGAACACCTGCTCAGTGGAGTGAGCATGTTCCCGCAAAGAACGAGCGGTATCATATCGAGATCAAGGTGACGGACAATGCAACCAAGACGCGACTCCCGTACTCCACGGTTACCTTCGCTGCGACGAACAAAGCCAATGGAAAGAGCGTAGAAACGGTTCTACCACCAATGTGGGGCGGCAGTGGTTTGCATTACTCTGAAAACAGTCCCTTGGCTGGTGATGGTGTTTACGCCGCCACGGTCACTGTTGGTGTTCCAACGTTCGCTCGTGAAATGAAGGACAAAGACCTGTGGTCGAAACCGGTAAACGCCCACTTTCACTTCAAATTGAAGGACGGTGTGCTTGTCGAGGTATCAGAACCCGTCTCGGCAGCAAACTAGCGGAGCCAATTTTGCCGAAGGAGGGGGCAGACAAACTGTCAGCAGGCACATGAATGCCAGTAAAATGATTCAGCGGTCAGCGAGGTTAAAAACTTGATTAAGGTTAACTGACATCGTCAGGGCGTGAAGCAGCAGTCGTGCCGGGCAGAAACGGTCAAAAGCTACCGCTCAAACCTGTCGAAGAAAACGGAGGTGGCTCACACTCCTCTGACAGGCCCTCACCGACAAATGAGTCATTTGATCTACGATACGTCGATGACATAACCCATGCCGCGTGAGGTGTGAATCAATTTGGATTCAAAACGGTCATCAATTTTCGCTCGCAGTCTACGCACGGCAACTTCGATGACATTGGTGCCACTCTCAAGGTGGATATTCCAAACCTGTGATGCAATGAGTGATTTCGGAAGAACTTCACCACGGTGCTGTAGCATAAATTCCAATAACGAAAACTCTTTCGCCGTTAGGTCAATCCGTTTCCCTCCTCGAAACGCCTGATGCTTTAGTAGGTCAAGCTCAAGATCTCCGATTTTTAGATGGGTCTGACTGGAAGGAGGGGTTGCTCTGCGCAGCAAGGTTCGAACTCTAGCAAGCAGTTCGGAGAACGCAAAAGGCTTGACCATGTAGTCATCAGCACCCAGCTCCAACCCTTTAACTCGGTCTTCTACACCATCCCGAGCTGAGAGGAGCAACACTGGCATACTTACGCCTGCGGCCCGGATCTTTGTCAGGACGTCCCAACCGTTGAGACCAGGCATCATCACATCCAGGATGAGTAGATCGTAGGATCTGTCCAGAACGTGTTGAAGAGCGTCGATCCCGGTTATGACACGGTCAACACTGAAGCCGGCCTCAGTGAGGCCTTTCTGCAGGTAAATTCCGGTCTTTGGTTCATCTTCAGCTACCAAGAGTTTCATGTTGGCAGGTTCCACGATTTGTATTGCAGCAGTTTGCGGCCAAAACCGATGCCCCAATACAAGCTGATGTAATTTCTACGGCCGACTCAGCGGGGGCGCACTGGCTCAACTTACAAACTTGCAAAGCACTGCCCGCATTCGCTTTACAGTCTACTCAGCTGACATCTCCATCTCTGGGCTGAGGGTGCCTAGCCAGGCAACCAGGCCCATAATGATCACCGCGACCGACAACTCTAGGATCATGCTACGTCGTAAGGCATTAATGGCGACGTTAGGAGTGCCTGTCTGAATGGATCGCTCAAGCAGTGGACTCAGGTGAAAACGGTTCACCGCTGCAAATACCAGCATCCCCGCAAACAAGAAGACCTTCAAAGACAGCAGTGCTCCGTAAGTGCTGGTTGTCAACGTCTCCAATACCGGGCCAACAACCAGCAGATAGTTGACTACTCCGGTGATAGCCAGGGTTGCGACGATGAGCGCCCCCGCTGATTCGAAACCAGTCAGCATTCGAGCCAACAACCGGATCTGCAGATCTCCCGTAAGGTTGTTTGAGCGCAATAAAAGCGCGAACGCGGCGAGAGCACCCAACCAGCTGCCTGCAGCCAGAAGATGAACAATATCGCTTGTGAAATGCAGGTAGCGACGAGAGCCTTCATCCATAGCGCCATGTCCTGTCCAGGCCAGCGTCGCCAGGGCGATGGCCCCACACAGTGTGACCAACCGGAGGCTCAATGCCGGGGCCCGTTGATTGAGGGTCGCTGCAATGACCGCCACCGTCAACGAGGCTATTCGAACCATCCAGGTCAACCCTACGTCAGTGTCCATCAGCATCATCTGCAGAATGTGGTGGTGAAGTTCCATGACGCTGGACATACCGCTCATCGTCTTGGCCATGTGCAGCATGGCCGCCATCGACAGCAGTATTCCGATAACGGCAGTTCCCACCAGCAACGACCCAAAGTTCAATACGGTACCGCCCGTGCGCTCCTTTCCTTTGAGGCTGTACAGGCCGAACAGTGCCAGCCCGAAGAGCAGCATCAAGTCGATATAGAGTGCGAAGCGAAGGCTAATGTAGATTGAGTCGTCCATGGATCATTTGACTTTAAAGGTCACGGCGCCTGTGATCGGGTGGGTATCAGAAGACACAGCCCGCCACTCAACTTTGTATGTGCCTGGTGTGAGCGGTACAGCCGGGGTGATGACCATCATTTTCGGATCGGCGCTGCCCGCGACGCTGGTTTTGACGCCCATAGGGGAGTGGGCAGACATGCCCGGCATCTCGGTCATGATCAGTTTCGCGCCAGAAAACTGGGTGGTGAGCTTTTCCGAAAAAATCAGTTCGATTTTTGCCGGCGGCGCCACTGTGGCGCCCTCGGCTGGGGTAGAGGACAGCAGCTTTGGATGCGCCTGGACAACAGCGCTCAACAACAAACCGGCGCTGAGTGCTGCGACAACGCTGAGAGTTTTAAGAGATGACATGCAAGGCTCCTGACGGCCTGAGCCGTGGATGATGGGGTTATTGTTTGAATGGATTTGGGGTGTACGTATCGGTCAGGTTTAGAACCACATCCGCAAACCGACAACAAAACGGGTATCACTACGGTTTTCGCCTTCTTCAAGGACGTAATCTGCGGTTTTGCCATACGAGCGATTCCAGGTCACGCCGATATAAGGTGCGAGCTCGCGGCGTATTTCATAACGCAATCTCAGACCGACCTCGGTGTCCGACAGCCCGGAGCCGGTGGCCCGTTGAGGGTCGTTTTTGCCATAGAGGTTCATTTCAGCGGTGGGCTGCAATATCAAACGGTTGGTCAGCAAAATATCGTAGTCGCCCTTGAGCCGTAGCGCAGTCTGGCCAGCCTCGCCCAGGTAGGCGGTGGCCTGCGTTTCGAAGTCGTAAAGCGCCATGCCTTGCAGTCCCAGCGCCGCCCAAGTCTGGGGGGCGCCGGGTTTGAAATCTTGCCGCACGCCGCTTACAACATCCCACCAAGGGCTAACCGCATGTCCCCAAAGAGCCTGGAGTTCAGCGCGCTCAGTGACGCCGTTGGTTCGCTCGCCCTCAGAGCGCAGCCAGAGACGATCCGTGTCGCCGCCAATCCAGCCATTGGCTTCCCAACGCAGTGCGCTGCCCTTGTCGGCGTCTTGCCATTCGAGCTGATCGATCAGGAAGAACGAGTTGATCGAGCGCTCGCGCATCTGGTGGCCAGCATGGCTTTCAAACACTGCTGCGCGATCCGCGTCGGTGAGTACTGGGATCAGTGTACGGCTTTGCTGGGGCGCAGTGGGTTTCATGCCCTGCATTTCGCCGTCATCCATGCCCTGCATCTGGGAATGATCCATACCCTGCATCTGGCTGCCGTCCATGCCTTGCATCGGCTCGGTCTGCCCATAGGCAAGCGCAAGCGGCATGATACCCATCCCTAGGATGGCCAAGCCCGCGAGTACCGGTTTAGCGGATTTTTCGAAGTTCATGTCTGGCTCCTACTCTTGCACACGGACTTCGCGGAACATGCCCATTTCCATGTGGTACATCAAATGGCAGTGGTACGCCCATCGCCCCAAGGCATCGGCGGTCACGCGGTAACTGCGTTTGGTTCCTGGCGGCATGTCGATGGTGTGTTTACGCACCATGAAATCACCGTTTTCGTCCTCCAGATCACTCCACATGCCATGCAGGTGAATGGGGTGCATCATCATTGTGTCGTTCACTAGAACCACTCGAATACGCTCTCCATACTTGAGGCGAAGCGGCTCGGCATCCGCGAACTTGACGCCGTCAAAAGACCACGAGAACTTTTCCATGTGTCCGGTCAGATGCAGAGTGATGGTGCGGCTCGGTTCTCGGCCATCGGGATCCTGAAAGGTGCTCTTCAGGTCTGAGTAGGTCAGTACCCTGCGACCATTGTTTCTCAGGCCCATGCCGGGATCGTTAAGTTTCGGCGTGGGGCTCATCGTTTGCATATCAACCAGTGGATTATTGGTTTCGGAGGTCGGGTGAGGCTCCATGGCTCCCATGCCGCTCATGCCGCTCATGCCCTGCATCGAGTGGCCAGACATGTCTGCGGTATCTGATATCTGGCTGTGATCCATGCCCTCCATGCCTTGCATCGAATTCTGGGTCATGCCATTCATATCGCCGTGATCCATGCCGGCCATATCACCCATGCCCATGTCGCTCATCGTGATCAACGGACGTGGATCTAGGGGCGGTATAGGGGCTGAAAGCCCTTCATGTACGGCCAATGTTCCTCTCGCGAAACCTGTGCGATCTATCGACTGGGCGAACAAGGTGTACGCGTTTTCGGTAGGTTCGACGATCACATCAAAGGTTTCAGCCACGGCGATGCGGAACTCATCAACGCTGACCGGTTTCACGTACTGCCCGTCTGCTGCGACGACAGTCATCTTCAGGCCTGGAATGCGCACGTCAAAGTAGCTCATCGCCGAGCCATTGATGAACCTCAGGCGCAGCCGTTCGCCAGGCCGGAAAATGCCCGTCCAGTTGCTGTCGGGAGCCTGCCCGTTGAGCAAGTAGGTGTAGGTGGCGCCGCTAACGTCGGCAAGATCCGTGGGGTTCATCTTCATTTCAGCCCACATTTTCCGATCCGCGACGGTGGCAGGCCAACCGTTCTTACTGACATCATCAATGAAGTCGCCGACGGTGCGTTTGTGCAGGTTGTAGTAACTGGATTGCTTCTTGAGTTTTTTCATGACCCGCTCGGGGTCTTCATCAGTCCAGTCGGACAGCATCACCACATAGTCGCGGTCGTAGCTGAAGGGGTCGGGGTCTTTGGCATCAATGACAATCGGCCCGTATACACCGACCTGCTCCTGAAAACCGGAGTGACTGTGATACCAGTACGTGCCGTTCTGTTTGACCTTGAACGAGTAAACGTACAAGCCGCCGGGTTCGATGCCGTCAAAGCTCAGGCCTGGCACACCGTCCATATTCACCGGCAGAATGATGCCGTGCCAATGGATCGAGGTGTTTTCTTTCAGCCGGTTCCTGACCCGCAACGTCACCGTATCACCTTCGCGCCAGCGCAATAGCGGGCCGGGGAGGCTGCCGTTAATGGTCATGGCGGTGCTGGGCGTCCCCGTGAAGTTCACCCCCATCTCACCGATGGATAGATCGAAATCGGTGCCAGCAAGAACATTGGGCTGTCCGGGACTCGTAATCGCCCACACCGGGCTGCGCCACAGCCCGAAGCCGGCGAGAATTCCACCTGCCGCCAAGGCTTTCACGAACGTGCGTCTTGATGTTCTGGAATGCATCGAAGGTATCCAACTGTCAGAATCCGGGCAGGTGAATGCGCTGCCATAGGGCGGCTTGGACGTGCCTCAAGAGTACGTTGCCAACCGCCAATTGCTGATCAAGATGCCATAGGCCAGCGTTGCGAGTGATTACATTTCCGTCAGGTTGGCAAAAAGGCAACCTAGCTTGCGCGGCGATTGAACAGCGTTTGTTATTTGGCAGCTCCGACGGGCGCCATGTGTTCCGCCCCAAGGGGTATCGTCAATTGCCGGGGTAATCCGCGATCACCCGATCAGTGCCGCTGTCAGTCAGACCTATCACCTGATACGGCTGTCTGGTCGAGTCATACTCCATGCCGGGCGAACCCGATACCATACCGGGCACCGCGACCCCAACGAGGTCGGGCTGATTCTTCAGATCGAGGATCTGTGCCACTGGCACATGCCCTTCGACGAACTTTCCGCCAATCATCGCGGTATGACAGGAGGCCAGGCGCGGAGCCACGCCGAGACGCTGTTTGACTTCGCTCATGTTGGGTTCGACATGGTCGCGCACGCTAAAGCCATTGGCTTCAAGGTACTTGATCCACTCCTCGCAGCAGCCACAGTTAGGGTCGCGGTAGACGTCGATGACGTCAGCAGCTTGTGCTGCTCCGGTCATGAGTAGGGTTGCGAGCGCAGCGATGCGCAGTCTGGTATTCATAGGCATTCTCCTGTTCAAAAAAGAGCGATTACCGGCAGCAGCAACCACCGCCGTTCCCGCCACAACCTGAGGTTTTTTTACTGGCTACGCTTTCGGCTGTCGCCAGGTGTGCCGGATAGCCAGCGTCCTGCAGGGCTGCGAGTAGCGCATGGCTGTCCGAATCGCCGCTGACCTTCACCCGTCCGGATTGTAGATCCACTGCCACGTCACTGACGCCTTCAAGTGGGCGCAGCGCTTCGGTGACATGTTTGACGCATGAACCACAGCTCATGCCCTGGACTTGCAGTTCAACAGTTTTCATTGGTGACTCCTCACAACAAAATTGATCATGGAAAGACTGATGCATGAGGCTTTTCTTTGGCCTTGGCTTATCCTCAACCTTACTGCTATGGCAAGGTCAAGCGGCCCTTGTCACTCAATCAATCGACACCTGGCGCAGGCGCAAAGCGTTGAGTACCACCGACGCCGAACTCACGCTCATGGCCAGTGCGGCTATCAGTGGCGACAGAAGGTGACCGGTAAGCGGGTAGAACAAACCGGCGGCCAGCGGGATGCCCATGGCGTTGTAAAGGAAGGCGAATGTCAGGTTCTGGTGCATGTTTCTCACCGTTGCTACTGACAGGCTACGAGCACGCAGGATGCCGAGCAGATCACCCTTGACCAGGGTGACCTGCGCGCTGTTCATCGCGACGTCAGTGCCAGTGCCCATCGCGATACCGACGTCGGCGCGAGCCAGTGCGGGGGCATCGTTAATGCCGTCGCCGGCCATCGCCACGCGGTGTCCGGCGTGTTGCAGAGCCGCGACCAGGCGTTCTTTGTCTTGCGGTTTGACCTCTCCATGCACCTCCTCGATACCTAGCTGGCGAGCTACCGAACGCGCAGTGGTAAGGCCGTCTCCAGTGGCCATGATGACCTTGACGCCGTCCGCCTGCAGACGCTCGACTGCCAGCTTCGTGGTGGGTTTGATGGGGTCGGCAACGGCCAGTAAACCCGCCAGGGCGCCATTGACTGCCAGGTACATGATGCTCGCGCCGTCGCCGCGCAGCGTCTCGGCCTGTGCCTGCAAACTCTCGGTGGAGACGCCGGCCTCCTGCATCAGTGCGGTATTGCCCAATGTCAGGCGGCGACCCTCGACCTGACCGCTGACACCAATGCCGGAGGCTGACTCAAAGGTTTCAGGCGGGCTCAGGGTCAGGCCTGCAGCGCGTGCCTGTTCGACGATAGCGTGGGCCAACGGATGCTCGCTGCCCTGATCGAGGCTCGCGGCCAGGCGCAGCACTTCATTCTGAGTAAATCCAGGTACAGCCTCGACGCTATGGAACGCTGGCCGCCCCTCAGTGAGAGTGCCCGTCTTGTCGACAATCAAGGTGTCGATCTTGCGCAGGTTCTCGATGGCGGCGGCATCGCGAAACAAGACGCCGCTGCCAGCGGCCTTGCCGGTGGCAACCATGACCGACATCGGCGTCGCCAGGCCCAGGGCACAGGGGCAGGCGATGATCATTACCGCTACAGCGTTGATCAGGCCGAACACCCAGCTTGGCTCGGGCCCCCATAGCCCCCAGCCGAGTAGAGTCAGCGCGGCAATGCTAATCACCACGATCACGAAGTAGCCGGCAATCACGTCTGCCAGACGTTGCATCGGTGCTTTTGAGCGTTGTGCCTGCACAACCATCTGCACGATCTGTGCGAGCAGGGTGGCCGACCCAATTTTCTGTGCCTGCATCACCAGGCTGCCGTGGGTGTTGAGGGTCGCGCCGATCAACGCGTCGCCAGGCCTCTTCATTATCGGTATTGGCTCACCGGTGAGCATTGACTCGTCCACAGCGCTTTCGCCTTGCAGTACCTGGCCGTCGACAGGCACTTTTTCGCCCGGACGCACACGTAATGTGTCACCGCTGTGTACGTGTGTCAGCGGGATGTCTTCTTCCGTGCCATCGGCATTGATCCGTCGGGCCGTTTTGGGTGCCAGTCCGAGCAGCGACTTGATGGCGGCCGAGGTTTGCGAGCGAGCCTTGAGCTCGAGCATCTGGCCGAGCAGGGTCAGTGAGATGATCACCGCCGCCGCCTCGAAGTACACGCCGATGCGGCCATCCATCATGAAGGTGCTGGGGAATGCGCCGGGGGCCAGGGTGGCGACGAGGCTGTAAAGGAAGGCCGCCGCCGTGCCGAGGCCGATCAGTGTCCACATATTCGGACTGCGCTGAACCACCGAACGCACGCCGCGCACATAAAACGGCCAGCCAGCCCACAGCACGACGGGTGTGGCCAGTCCCAGCTCAAGCCAGTTTTGTGTGGGGCCGTGGAACAGCGCCAAGGCATGGCCGCCCATGGCCAGCACGGTGACGATCACTGTCAGTGGCAATGTCCACCAGAAGCGCCGGGTGAAGTTCTTGAGTTCGGGGTTCTCTTCTTCCTCGAGTTCGGGAATCACCGGCTCCAGGGTCATGCCGCACTTGGGGCAGGTGCCGGGGCCGATCTGGCGGATCTCCGGATGCATGGGACACGTGTATTCAGTGGTCGCTGCTAGCGGTGCTGTTGACGCCTGTTCGATTTCAGGTGCAGATGCTTGATAGCGCCCGGGCTCGGCCTTGAACGTTGCTTGGCATTTCTGGCTGCAGAACCGGTAGGTTTGCCCCTCATATTGCGTGCTGAACGGGCTGTCGTTACTGACGGCCATGCCACATACAGGGTCATGCGAGCCGACGGGGGAGGGCTCGGACTGCTGTATTGGGTTGTTCTCTTGGCGAAGCTCAGGGTTGCGCATGACCTAATTCCTGTTCGCGTCCTTGGTTGAGTCTGCAGTTTCTCCGTGATGGCTGTGACCACCGTGGTGGTGCCCGAACACATGCATCAGTGGGCACAACAGCAAAATCATGTAAGGCAGCAGGCCCAACATATGACCGTAGTGTTCTCTGGCCAGATAGAACAGGGCGATCACCAGCAGCATGCCCAACGCTACGCCGGTTTTGCTCCTCCAAAATGTTGGAGGAGTATTAGCTGAGTGCGGTGAACTCATCATGGTCTTGAACTCCTGAGGGAGTGGTATTCCTTGGGACGTCTTGTCTTACAGGTTCGATGCACGACGGTTTCATCCTTGCCACGTTGGCCAGGGTGAAACCGCCGTTGCATTTACAACGCTACCTCGGGATCACTTGTTCATGGGCATCGCCATCATGCTCGACTGCTGATCCATCATTTTCATCATCATGTTCATCATGCCCATGCCGTCTTTGTTGCCGGACATGCCCATGCCATTACAGTTTTTCTGCATCATGCCCATGCTGTCTTTCATCGTCTTCATGTTCTCCTGCATGGCGGCCTGTCGCTCGGCAGGGGTTTTGGCGGCCGCTGCTTTGTCGTGTGCCGCCTGCATTTTGTGCATTTGCTCGGTCATGGCTTTGTTCTGCATGGGCATTTCACTTGTTTGAGCTGGCGTGGTCGACGACGGCTCTGGCTGTGGTTCATCGGCGGCCGAGGCCATGAGTGGGCTGCTAACGAGCAGGGCAGCGAGGATCAATTTCAATGACATATGCATGACAATCTCCAAAGGGTGAGGGCAACACAGGTAATACAAAGCCGCGCCAGAGTGGCGCAGCCAAGAAGTGCGGCCGGAATTCGGCGCGCAGAAGGTCGGTCTAAATGTTGAAGCGGACGAAAATCAGGCGAGCGGGCGGTCTGGCGGGCGCAGGGTGCCGCAATGCAAGAAAGGCAAAAGCAGAAGGGGGGGCGGGGTAAAAAATCAGCAACGCAGGGATCAGTAACAGGAACGTCCAAATGGACAGGTCAGACAGTTGAAGATGCGGCGAGGGACTCACGGCAATCGCCGCATCGGCGCAGTGTTGGATACAGCCAAGGGTGTGGGCGTCGTGGCTATCGTCATCTTGCGCGGTGTTGAGCGAGGCATGGGTTGTCGCGGGAGTGTGGCTGGGCTGTGTCAGGCATCCCTGTGTCGCGGCCATACCAAACGCTAACACCCACAGCACGATGGCGAGGCGTATGAACGCTGGTTGGTGGTGGCGAAACGAGAACATACAGCGTCTCCAGCACTGATTGACGGGTGTTGATCTTTTAAAAATATCAGCACCTCAAGGCGCCGCGATTGATCCACATCAACGTATGCAACCGGATGTCGGTTCTTGTGCTGTGGCCAAATCGTAAAGTCAACGTCGACCCTTCGAATTTTTACCCCTCTTTGCCGTTCCTTGCTATCAGTTTTTGGGCGCAACGCTTTCATCGTCCATATGTATTAAGGGGGCATTGAGTGCAAAGTGGTCACAGTGACGTTATCCAGACAATTAATAGTTCGTCGCGATCAATCGGACATCGATTTCTGTGCCTTACCGTGACGAGCTAACAGGACTTGGCCATCCCAATCCATATCTGCCGTTCCTTCGATTCGAGATAGCTGCCGCGCATCGTCAAAAGCGGTAGCTAGCGTGCTGCGTGGTGCATTCACATCGGGCTGTGTCGACGTCAACGTGACGAGGGATAGGGGATGATAAAAACGCTCCTCGACAACCGAGCCCATCCACAGCGGTGAAGTACGCCCGTTCGTGAGCTCGAAATCGACGACCCACATTCGTAGTACGAGGCGCGAGCTGGTAAGTGCACCACCACTATTCGGTCGAACGAGCGTCAGACTGGGGAGGCGACCACTGGCGAAAAGTGGAATTACCGGAAGAACTGCCGAGTCGGTCTGGACGGAAAGCCAATTCAGGGCATTCAGCGGTGTCCAGTCCGCCGAGTTGCGCCACCCGTTGCGCTCCAGGATATCTTGCAAGTCCTTCATGTCACCGGCCCACTGGAACGTCAGGGGCTCATTTGTCTCGCCAGTGAGATCAATACGCCGCACCGGCAGTTGCTGCCAATCCGACGCCCACCAATCGCTGGCGGCCATGGACGGAGTTCTTACCTTGACAGAATATCGGTCGCTGTCGGTCGCATGGCTACGATAAATATTGAGTCCTCCGGCGAGAATCAGTGCCGAACATCCGGCGGCGAGTAAGCCCTTTGGCTCAATGCGTCCGGCTTGGCGCCCCAGGTAGGACAGACCGAGCAGCGCCAGCCACGCGGATCCAAATGCCAGCCCCCCGAGCACGTCGGAAAGCCAATGTGCACCGAGGTAGAGGCGCGAGAATGCAATCAGAAATATCAGGGTTGCTGCGCCGAGAGCGACCACGAGGCGCCATGCCGGGCGGATCTCACGCGCGATGAGAAAAGCGAGGAACCCGTAGAGCACGACATTGACGGTGCTATGGCCGCTGGGGAAGGAAAACGCGCTCCACCCTGAGTAGAGAAGCTCACCAGGTCGAGTTCGATGCAGCGCAACTTTGATGACCGTGTTAAGAACCGAAGCACCGGTAATCGCAACCAGCCAATAGGCAGCTGTACGCCAGGCACGTTTCCACATTAGCCACAGCAAGACAACAATCGTGACCGCCATCACGACCTTGGTGTCGCCGAGTTCTGTAATAGCGATCATCACCGCATCGCCTGGCGCTGTACGAAGATCCTGAAGCGCGCGGTATATCGCGCTGTCTGCGAGCAGCAAGGGGTCACCGGTGACTACATCTTCAAGGATGCCAAGGAAGAGCCATGCTGCACCGACGAGAAGTACAGCCGACAATGCGAGAGTCCGTGCTTCGGGCCGCGAAGGATCAAGTAAATGGGTGAGGCTGCGGCTCAGCCGGGTGTCGTGAGTACCCGCCCAGCGCTGTAGCCGCCCGAGTACGTCAATGAAGTAAGGGACGCCACGCCGCAACGTCAAACGCACGATATGTAGGAGCGCCCAGCCCGTTGCAAGTAGAACGACCAGCAGGATCGAGAGCGGCTTTGCGGTCGCACCGAGAATGCTGAACGTTGCGCCGAGGAGCACACCGGACAAGATATGCGACGGAGCCCACGCGAGCGCCGAGATAACATTGATGGCGTAGAACCGACTGACCGCCATTCCCAGAATGCCTGCAAAGAGCGGAATAAAGGCGCGGACGCCCGGTATGAAACGCGCGAGAAACACACTTTTGGCGCCGTGACGCTTGAAAAAATCCTCGCTGCGCTGAATCAGTTCAGGGTGGCGGTTAAATGGCCAGAAACCAAGAATCTCGCGGTGGTATCGATGCCCGAGCCAGAACGAAAGACCATCACCAGCGACGGCACCTAAAGTGGCGGCGACCAGCAACGGCCAGAGCAATAACACGCCACTCGGCACCAAGGCGCTGAGCGCGAGGATCACGGCGGTGCCGGGAACGACAGCACCGATAATCGGGATTGACTCGGAAAGTGCCAGAAGAAACACCGCCAGATAGGCAACATGCGGATGCACCGTGAGGAACTCGATGATCGATGAGACCAGGGACGTCATCATTCGTGGGCAGCCCATGTAATGTCGGTGATAAGGCGATCAATCTACGTGTCTTCCCGATAAATCGCACAATCGTTATTACGCAGGTGCCACGGCAGCGGGAAATTCCTCGGTGAGTTTTTCAAAGCACCCAATTGGTTTCAGAGTAAGTGTCGTGCCGAGCATTTTTCATTTTAGATCAAGCCCATTTCAAGGGGAGGCCGACCATACAACGTAGTCATCAGTGACGATGAACGCCGTACGCGGAAAATGCACATGCGAAATAGGATGTCGGGCTCACACAAAAGGCTGCCAAACGCCAACTCGACGGTGCCGCACTGCTCCACAAGCCGTTTAGCCGTACATTTGCCTGTTAAACCCAACTTGTTCCAGTGTAGGCACCAACGCAATAGCTGAGCCGACTTCAACCAAACAAGTGGTTCGCTACGCTTGCTCGGGATAACCGTCTCGCTGCAAGCAGAGGTCGCTGTGGCCATGGTTCCGAGAGTGCAATCTTTGCGAGTCGATTGATTTCGGCCAAACTAAACTCAGCTTTCTTGGACTCTTGGACTCTTGGATACAGGTCATTCTTGCCCGCCGCTCACCGGCAGGCTGTAGGGTAAATTGGGGTTAAGGTTTGACGGTGATGCCAGCGGCGGTCAGTGCGCTGTGCAAGGACAGAGGAGCAGCGAAAGCGAGTCGCGCGACTCGAAACTGCCAATGCATGATAATCGAGTAGTGCCATGAGAAAAAAAACATCATCAGAGCATCACCTTCAACTCCGGGTACGCGAAGTTGGACAGTTGTTTAATTCGATGGATCCGACACCTTTTTTTAACAAGGATCTTGATCGCGAAGCTGAAGCGTTCATCGAGACCTGGGCGGCAGAATTTTCGTCGGACAGCCGGCTTCGTATCACAATCCACCTTGAGCATCTGCCAGCAGAAGGCGATCCAAGTGCGATCATTATCGAGGCAATCCACAATTACTTTGATCATAAAGCAGGTCTCGTACGCAGTGAGTTGAAACATCTCCTTCGAGAGGGCCGCATTAGCCTGTTGATCGGCATCGCCTTTGTTACCCTTTGCCTGATCGTAGTCGATGTTATTGGCCAACTTAGTCCTGGCGCTGTAGTCGGCATAGTGCGCGAAAGTCTGATGATCGTTGGTTGGGTGGCAATGTGGCGACCACTGCAGATTTTTTTATATGACTGGTGGCCACTTTTAAGATTGATTCGCGTCTACAAAGCCATAAGCCATGCACATGTTCGAGTGGTGCAGGGCAAATAATATCCACCGCAAGCCGTAATAGAGTGTGAGCCCTATTCATCAAGGCTACGGAAGTGAACCGATCAGTACGAATCATGAGTTTGATCGCGTCAGTACGGTTAAATGGCCATGATCCGTACGCGTATTTGAAGGATGCCCTAACGCGTTTTCCGAGTTATTGCCACACGGTGGGTGCCCGTTTAATCACGATTCGAACGCCTACGACGTGTGGCATGACAGGGCCGTATTTAATTTGTTAACCACTGCAGAAGAGCGGCATGCATATGTCCAAGCTGTGCTTAGGGCGGTTAAACCAGGCGGTCAGGTCATCGTGGCAACCTTTGCAGAGGATGGGCCAAGCAAGTGCAGTGGCTTGTCTGTCATGCGTTACGATGCCAATGAGCTTCATGCTGAATTCGGTGAGCCGTTTATCATGCTTGGACATGAAAAAGAGTCTCACCATACGCCAGGGGGCAATGAGCAGAAGTTTGTTTACTGTTTTTGTCGCAAGGTAATCTGAGTCGTGAATCTCCATTGCTCGCACTAGGTTGCGGACTCAACGGGTGTTAACTGAGCTGGAAACTCTTCGACGCGCTTTTCAAAGCGTCCAAAATGCAAAGCTAAGGTTGGTAGCACCAGTAGATTGAGAGCTGTCGAGGTGACTAACCCACCCAGGATAACGATAGCCATAGGCCCTTCAATTTCATTGCCGGCAGCGCCACTGGCGAGCGCCAAAGGTAGCAGTCCCAACGCGGTCACCACGGCTGTCATCAGAATCGGTACAAGTCGCTCGGCGGCACCCCTTCGAGCTATTTCCGGGCCCCATGTCATACCTTCCTCATTCACCAGGTGTGAGTAATGGGAGATGAGCATGATGGAGTTGCGCAGCGTGATACCAAACAGGGTGACAAACCCGACCAGTGATCCCAATGACAAGTTTCCACCGCACACCAACACAGTCAATACACCGCCTACCAAGGCGAAGGGCAGGTTCACGAGGACTAATACCAACGCACGCATGCTTTTGAGGGCGAGGAACAGAAGCAGCATGATCCCAATGATGGCAACCGCTGTGTAAACCATTAAGTCCTGTTGCGATTGCACACGTGCTTGTTCCTCTCCAGCAAACAAGACGTAGGTTCCCTTGGGTAAAGTGACCTCCTTGTTAATACGCCGTTGAGCCTCCTGAACGAAGTCACTCACCGCGCGGCCATGTACTGCGGTCGAGACTGTTTGCAGGCGTTGACCACCGCTGTGCATGATTTGGTAACGGCTGGTGGTTTGAGTGAACAGGGCCAATTGATCGAGAGGCACCGTTGTTCCGGCTTTGTTGCGTAGCAGCAGTGAACCGACAGTCGCGATGCTGTGGTGGGCCGAGGGAGTCAACGAGACGGTGACATCATAAATCTGGTTCCCCTGATAGATTTGGCTGGCGGTCAATCCGTCATAGGCCACCTGGATCGCGTCCATCACATCAACCGGCTCGAATCCCCAGTGTGTCAATTGCTCAGGCCGCAGCCTGATGGTTAATTGCGGCACATGCTGGGCGGACTCGACTCTCAAGCCGATGGTGCCGGGGATTCGACTGATCACCTGTGCAATTTCCTGGGCTTTGCTGTCCAACACATCCAGATCAGGGCCAAAAACATTGATAACGACCGGCGCGGTGACGCCGGAGATGCTTTCGTCCACCCGTTCAGTCAGGAACGTGTTCACCGACGTCGTCAGCCCTGGGAAGCTGGCCAGCACTTGTTGAATACGCGCTACGGCCTGGGTTTCCTCTGCGGCGGACAAGCTATTTAAATCCACTTCGAACTCACTGACATGGACGCCAGTCGGGTCGACTACTTCACTGGCTCGCCCTGCGCGTTGCGCTACCAGTCGCACGCCGGAGACTGTACTCAGCTCCTGCGCTACACGGTCGCCCACGCGCATGGATTCGGTCAAAGAGGAGCCTGGGGCCAACGCCATATGGATGAGGTAATGTCCCTCCTTCAGTTCCGGTATGAAGTTGCCGCCAAAAAACGGCAGTGCGCTGGCCGCCACGGTGCAGAGAATGACGATCATCCAGACGATTGAGCGAGAGTGCGACTCGATACTGGCGAGTAATTTCAGGTAGCGGGTCTTCAGTCGCAGCACCAATCTTGGTTCTTCCGATTGAAGTGGCTTGGTGGTCAACAACATAAACGCCAGCGCTGGCGTGACCGTCAGGGCCACCACAAGGGACGCCAAAATCGCCAGGATATAAGCGAGCCCCAAGGGGGCGAAGAGTTTCCCGGCGATCCCTGACAGTGCTAGAACGGGCAGGAAAATCAGCGCGACAACCAAGGTGGCGTACACCACTGCACTACGGACTTCGAACGAGGCGCGCAATACCACCAAGGCTGGTGATAGGGGATGCTCCAGCGCTTGATTTTGGCGCAGCCGACGGAAAATGTTTTCCACGTCTACCACAGCATCGTCCACCACCTCTCCCAAGGCGATGGCCAGACCGCCCAAGGTCATGGTGTTGAGGCTCACACCGAAGTGATGGAGCACGATCACCGCCGTCAACAAGGACAGCGGAATCGCCGTAGCCGAAATGATTGCAGTGCGGATATTGAACAAGAACAGAAACAGCACCAGGACAACTAACACGCCGCCCAATAGCAGTGCCATCTGCAAGTGACCAATCGCGGTTTCGATAAACCTAGCTGGGCGGAAGATGTCCGGGTGCAGGCTCACCTGTTCTGCTTCTAGCGCAGGTTTCAAGCTGTCCAGGGCGCTTTCCACACTACTGGAAACGCTCATCATGTCGGCGCCGTATTGGCTTTCCACTATCAGCGACACCGCTGGCTTACCCTCGATTGCCGCCGCACCGACTGCGGGAGCTGGCCCATAGGTCACTGTGGCGACATCGCCCAAGCGTACGGCGACTCCATTCTGGTAGTTGAGCACCGTTTGCGCCAACTGCTCCGGTGTAACGGTTTGACCTTCGGTATTCAAGACGATGCGCTGGTTAGCGGTCTCCAGAAAACCTGCGCCTCTAACCCCCGTTGCGCGTTGTGCAGCGCTCAACACGTCTTGAAGAGCGAAACCGTATTGCACCAGCTTTTTGGGATCTGCCTGAATCTGAAACTGCTTTAGATCACCGCCAAATACGATTACATCAGCCACGCCTGGCACGCGTAATAGTTGCGGTTTGATCGTCCACTCCGCCAGTGTGCGCATCTCCATCAGCGAGCGGGTGCCAGAGGTAATACCTGCGACCAGAGTGACGCTGGTCGATGACGTTAATGGCAATAGCGCAGGTGTTTTAACCCCGTGCGGGAGAATACCGGTGAGCGTACTGAGTCGCTCCGCAGCCAGTTGTCTGGCTCGGTATAGGTCAGCCCCATCCTTGAAGGTCAGCGTAACCATTGACAGCCCCGGCAACGATTTGGATCGCATGCTCGCAAGTCCCAGGGTGCCACCCATGGCATTTTCGACCGGCTGGGTAACAAGCATTTCAACCTGCTCGGACGATAGCCCTGGAGCTTCGGTCTGAATCACCGCCAGCGGTGGAGCAAACTCGGGGAAGACATCTTGCCGGGCCTGAGTCAGGGTGTAGATGCCATAACCTGCCAGCAGACACGCGAGGGCGATAACCACGCCTCGGAAGCGCACAGCGAAGCGGATAATTGAATTCAACATGATGTATTCGCTGCCGTCTGGTTAGTCGTCACATTCGGGGTCTTTGCAAGCCGATGCGGTGATTGGCGGGCGCTGTTCTTCGGACAGCAGCAGTTGTGCGCCATGCACCACGACACGATCACCGGACTCAAATCCTGTGCTGACAAGGTATCCATTGTCGTAGGGAGTTTGGTCTGCGACAGGACGGCGGGTAAACCGGTCTTTGGCAATTTGTACATACGCCCACGCCTGACCGCCAAACCATAGGATGGCGGCCTCAGGTATGACGAGACGGGTGCTGGTGGGTGTGGGTAATGGCAAATAGGCTGCCACTTTGCTACCGACTGGAAGAGTAGCCGCCGCTCGGTAAAGGTAGGCACGACCTTCAGTCGAGGGGTCGATTTGAGGCGATACTGAAATGAGGTGAGCCGGTTCTCGATGATGTTCACTGGACTCGACCGCAATCAGTTCAGGAGCGGCCAAATCAACACCAAGGGGGAGGACAATGCGCAACAGCATGTCCTCGCGGCTCAACAGCCTGTGCAAAAGCGTGGCGTCTGGTGCTCCAATCATGCCGGCCAAGGGCGCACCAAACTGTTGGAGTGCGCTATTACGTACTGACTGTATGTTGGCACTCGCTGCCTGTAGCTTAGTCTTGTCTGTATTCCATGTTGCTTGCGAGGCTTGCAGCACCTTCAAGGACACGCTCTGGTTCGCCTTGAAAAGCGCGAGGTTGCGCTCATATTCCTGGCCAGAAGCCGAAGCTGCAGAGTGTGCTGCCGCTGAGTCTGCTTGAGCCATAGCGTAACGAGTGCTCAGATCATTAAGCCCTTGCACATCAAGCACACTGCCGTAAGCAAGATGTTCCACTTGATGCTTGGACGCAGTTATCGGCTCACCTTGAATACCACTGATTGTCTGGGTCGTTTCATCTAGCGTGACAATGGTCAAACCTCCTTCGATGGTGACCCTTGTAGGGGCCGCTACCGCAGTTACAGGCACAGCCTGCAGGGTTTGATAAAAGAAGGAACCTAAAGCGCCTAACCCGACAGCGGCTAACATCGCCAGGGCGATCAGTGGGATTTTGCTACGAAATGGAGTGTTCATTTTCGAATGACCGCTTCGGTTGACTGGGCGTGCAATGGGATTCCATCGAGCGGTTGCTGGATGGCATTTTCAAGTTGGGTGATGGCTTGCTGGACTTGAACCACTGCATCAACGTGGGTCATTGCATCGACATTCACCGCACGGCGTGAGCGTGATAACGCCAGTCGGTCTATCGCGCCTAAATCAAAGGAACGTTGATCAGCTTGAAAGGCGGCTGTTCGGGTCGCCCCCTGAGTGTCGATGAGCACAAGGTTCTGCGTGGCCAGGTGATAGTGCTGCAGGGCGCTGTCGGTCTGATTGATCGCTTGGTCTTGAAGTGCTTCGACGTGGGTGGCAGCTTCCTTACGGTGCGCCTCGGCTTCCGCGATAGGCCCTTCATTACGGTTGAACAGGGGGAGGGTGATGCCTGCCGGTGTAACGCTGTATTTGTTCACCCCTTGGTCGAACGAGTATCCGAGCCCAAGTGACAGGTTCGGATACTGCCGTGCAACCTCTAGCTGGAGAGCGGTTTGGCTCGCGTCGTACTCGGCCAGAGCCCCAAGAATGTCAGTGCGGTTCAGAATGGTTTGACGACGGGCAGCGTTATCAGGGATCTGCGGAGTCAGGCTCTCAAAGTCACTCAGATTTATCTTGATGGGCTCAAGAGCCCTGAGAGGAATGCCTATGGTCTGAGCAATCAGTGCTTTGGCGTCCAGCATAAGCTTTTCGTTATTAGACAAGTCGCTACGATCACGCTCCAGAATGATCTGTTCCTGGCTCAACTCGAACCTAGAGGCCGACCCCAACAAAAGCTGCCTCTCCAACATGGTGACTATGTTCTGCTGGATGTCGACCTGACGCTCGATAATCGAGTGGTGCTGGGTGGCGGCGTAAAGGTCAAGCAATGCGCTGCGGAGACGACTCCTGATCTGCCAGGCGGTTTGACCAATATTGAGTCGGGCAGCGTCTGAGAGTTGTTGCGCTTGTGCCACTCGATACCCACGTTTACCGGCAGTCTCAATCGGGATGTCGAGGGCCAGTCCGTACGTCCACGGTTTTATCGGCTGATCGGCGTATTGCAGTGGCAACGACAAGGACGGATTGGGTCGTTGATTCGCCGTTTCTGTCGCCGCTTCACCGCTAGTTAATTTGGCGCGTACCGCGTCCAGCTCAGGGCTGTAGTAATAGGCCGCCAGAGTTAATTTGCTCAGCCCCCAGGCGCTAGTGGTTTTGGGGAGGCTCGCTGTTATGAAGCGCTGAAGCTCTGGTTTAGTCAGAGAGCGCTCTTCATAAGCAGCCATCATTTTCAGAGGCGCCAGTGGTTGCGGTTGATAACTGGCGCAGCCGGTAAGCAGCGCCATCACGATGAAAAGGTAGGGTTTGCGCATTAGAATTTTCTTTGAGGCCAAAATGGTGGAGCACGCTGAACTTCGTGAATAAAGCACGCATCTCCTCCTACAGCTGAGCGTTGCGTCGAGCGGTGTCTGGAAAAACTCGTTGATATAGACGCTCAAGAGCGTCGAGCAAACGGTCGTCGAGATGCCTCCAACTCAGCACCTGTGGTACCAGCCACGCGCTTATCAACGAGATCAGCAGCGACCCGGCAATATCGAATGGAAAATGCACGCCTAAATAGATACGCGCCCAGCCAACCAACACGCCCAGCAGCAGAATCAACACACCAAGTTTGCGCAGCGATGCCAGCATCAGAGCAAAGGCCAGCGTGAACATCACAGTGGCGTGATCGCTGGGGAAAGAGGACTCCGGGGTGTGTGCCAGGAGGTTTTGTCCTAGCCCCAGCATGAAGGGTCGTGGATGTAACCAAAGGCTACTGATCAGCAGATTGCACCCAAGCGCGAACACGATGCTCAGCGTGGCTGTTACCGCAGCTGCTCGATGCTGGCGTGTCCCCCACAGCCACAATCCGATCAGCAACAGTGGTACGCCGGTGATGAGCCACTGCGCCAGAAAAGTCGCAAATAGCTGCATTTCCGCCGAGGCGTGCACGCTGGCGTTGATAGCCAAAAACAGGGCGTGATTGAACTCTTCCATGGGGAGACCCGTTCAGGAGGCTAGGAAGCACCACGTTGCGATCGCGGTGCGAGTGATACGCACCGTAATGGTTGCTTCCTTAAGTCCACCTTAAGGCTGACGCTGGCAGTCTTATCGTCTTTATAGGCCTGAGAGGCCGTTGCTCCAAAGTGTTGCTTTCAAGGCACAGGTCGCAGGGCTAAGTTCCGAATATTGAGAGCCCGAGTGGGGTCAGAATTATCTATGGTTAGGGCGCCATATGCTTGGAGTCAAGAGTTCGGCACACTGCGCGGTGTTCCAGCGAAGCGCTGACTGTAGTGGTCAACTAATCCCGGACACGACGTTAAGTTTTTCTTCGGCCCGAGCTGGCGCCATCCCACCGTTGAATTGATGGGGTCGAATCCAGTTGTACCGATGCATCAAGAAAAGGCTGATATCACGCTGGGCTTCTTGGGCGGTTCTGTAACCCAGAGTCGGTATCCATTCAGTTTTCAAGCTGCGGAACACGCGCTCCATTGGCGCGTTGTCCCAGCAATTTCCCCGGCGACTCATGCTCTGGCGTATTCGATAACGCCACAGACGCTGGCGAAATAAACGACTCGCATACTGCGACCCTTGATCCGAGTGAAACAGCAGGCCCTGAGGCCTTCCTCGTTGCTCGTAAGCCATATCCAGCGCCTTGATAACCAGATCGGCGTCCGGCTTTTCTGACAACGCCCAGCCCACCACTCGGCGTGCGCAAAGATCCAGCACGACAGCCAGATAGTGCCATTTCCCCTGGGCCCAAATGTAGGTGATGTCGCCGCACCACACCTGGTTGGGTGCCGGGACATCGAACTCCCGATTCAAGATGTTCGGAATATCTAACCGTTCAACCGTCGCTCGTTTGTAGGCATGTGAACCTGGCTGTTTGCTCACGAGGTCAAGCTCACGCATCAAGCTGCGCACTTTGAACCGGCCGAGTTGCTCACCATCGTCACGCATCAAGGTGAGGATGCTACGGCTGCCCGCAGCACTGCGACTTTGTGAAAACAACTCGCTCACTCGGCTGCGCAATCGAAGCCGTTCGACATCAGGCGTTCGGCGCTTGAGACGGTGGGCGTAGTAGCTTGAGCGGTTGATTTCAAACACTTTACACAGCCAATCAACCGGCTCATGGACGCTCAGCTGAGTGATCAGCGCGTACGCTCGTGATCTTCCGACATCAAGAGCGCGGTAGCCTTTTTTAATATCGATTTTTCCCGTTCAAGGCGGGCGATCCGGGCTTCAAGCTCCTGGATTTTTTGCTGTTCCGGTGTCAGCGCTTTGCTCTGCGGGGTAACGCCTTGGCGCTCCTGCTGAACCTGCGTGACCCAGCGGCGTAGTGCCGACTCGCCGACGCCGAGTGAACGGCTGGCTTCGATGTAGCTGTAGTCTTGTTTGAGCACGAGGTCGGCAGCCTCGCGTTTGAATTCAGCAGAAAAGGTACGGCGTTGTTTGGTCATTTGACACCTCGATCTGGCGAGCATTCTCGCCTAAATGGGTGTCCGGTTTCATTAGACCACTACAGACTGATGTGAGGAGAGGGATCAGGCGATGCGAATATTACTTGCAGAAGATGACCCGATGATTGGCAGCGGCTTGCAAAAAGGCTTGCGCCAGGAAGGGTACATAGTGGATTGGGTCACGGACGGCAAGGCTGCCGTACTCGCTTTGGAAACCACCCCTTATGCGCTGCTGCTGCTCGATCTGGGACTTCCGCGCCAAGATGGAATGGATGTTCTCAGGGTACTGCGTAAACACGATGAGCGCTTGCCGGTAATCATAATCACCGCCCGCGATTCGCTACCAGATCGAGTTGCTGGCCTTGATCACGGCGCTGACGATTACCTGGTTAAACCGTTCGCGATCGAGGAACTGGTTGCACGCATCCGTGCCGTCAGCCGCCGTCAATCAGGCCGTGTGCAGACCGAGCTTCGAGGCGGCCCCCTGCGACTTGATCCTGTACGACACCTGCTGTGGTTACGCAACGAGCCTGTCAGCCTGTCGGCCAAAGAATATGCGTTGCTGCACGAGCTCATGAAGGAGCCGGATACGGTGATATCCCGTGAGCAGCTAGAGGATCGCCTGTACGGTTGGGGAGACGAGGTCGGTAGCAATGCAGTGGAGGTTCATATCCATAATCTTCGTAAAAAGCTTGGGGCCGAGGTAATCCGTACTGTCCGAGGTGTCGGATATCACATTGGAGAGGAGGCATGAGTTCGCTCCGTCGACGTCTGCTGTTATGGCTGCTGCCAGCCACTTTTCTGGCTGGGCTGCTGGCAAGTATCGGTACCTATTGGGGGGCTGTCCTTGAATTGGATGATCTGCTCAACGACCAAATGCGTTACCTCGCAGAACACATCAATGTGGATCCTGGTGAGCATGTGGTACTGACGGATACTGGCAGGAAACCCAGTCCACTCAGTGATGATAATGCGGACGAAGTGCTGCTTCAGGTTTGGAGCGCAGGAGCCTTGAGTTTTACGACTGACCCCGCACTCACGCTGCCACCGCCGCAGCAAACAGGCTTCAGTGATGTTCAGGTCGGAGATCAAATCTGGCACACGTTTGTGAGCCAGCGCGGCGATAAGTTTATCCGGGTGGCTCAAGCACAAAATAAACGCTGGGAAGCGCTCGCCGGTTTAGCCGTGCATCTACTGTGGCCAGTGGTGTCACTGATCCCCTTGCTAGCCCTGTTTTTGTGGTTTGGTATCACCTATGGGCTAAAGCCATTGCGGGCAGTGGCGACAGAACTGTCTGAGCGTAACGTGAATAGCCTGAAGCCTATCGCTTCGAAAGAGTTGCCAGGCGAAGTTAAGCCCTTGGTTGATGCTCTCAACGATCTGCTGGAACGCCTGGCAAATGCCTTCGCCATGCAAAAGCACTTCATCGCTGATGCCGCGCATGAGTTACGCACCCCGGTAGCAGCGCTCTGTATCCAGGTTGAATTGGCGCAACGTGCCACTCAGGAAGTAGACAGGCAGGTATCACTTTCTGAGGTGCAGTCGGGTGTCATGCGCCTTACTCACCTGACACAACAGTTATTGACCTTGGCTCGCCTGGAGCCTGACGCGCAGTCGCCAGTCATGCAGAGCGTTGAGTTATCTGCTCTCTGCAAATCGGTGATCACTGATCAGGTTCGTAGGGCTGAAGCCTCTGGTATTGATCTCGGGCTGACCGAGCATGCCGCATCTAGCATTTTTGGGGATCCCGAAACGCTGCGAATCCTGCTCAATAACCTGGTCGACAACGCCATTCGCTACGCAGGTGCCCACGCAAAGATTGACGTGGCAGTACGCGATACCGACCAAGGGGTCGTGCTTGAGGTCTGCGACAACGGCCCAGGAATAAGTGCAGCGGAGCGTGAGCGAGTGCTTGAGCGATTCTACCGAGGCAACAATCAAACGGGCTCTGGCAGCGGGCTGGGGCTTGCAATTGTTAAAACGATTGCGGAGCAACACGGGGCTCAGGTCGTACTCGATACTGCACCAAATGGCTTGGGGCTGCGGGTTCAGGTTGTTTTTCCGTTTCAATCGGAAAAATACGCTGGGTAGAAAGCGCTCTCTAAAAGGCGCAGTGCGATAAGCTCATCAGGGCCGGCCCCTTCAATTGGTGCTGCTTGATTAGGGCTGCCCAGCCACTTTGTTTGTCGCTCTGGCATCAACTGCACCATTCTCGTATCTGAATTCTGATGGTTATTTGAGGTAGGAGCGCAGAGCGGAAACCACCTGTTCGACATCTTCCTGCCTGCTTTCTGGGGAGACAGCATCAGGCCCTAGGTGCTCACGAATATGTCCTTCGAGCACTTCTGTCATCAAGCCGTTCACCGCACCTCTGATCGCAGCGATCTGTTGAAGCACCGCTACGCATTCAGCCTCTTTATCCAGCGCCTTCTCCAGCGCCTCTGCTTGTCCTTTGATACGGCGAACGCGTGCTAATAACTTCTTTTTTTCGTGAATGGTATGGCCCATGGGATTTCTCTCTTTCATGGAGGTATACTGGGGTATAGTATATTTCGTGCCTGTATAGGGGGACGGTAGCAAATGTCACTCGCCATATCCACCTGAACGAAAGGGCCGTTAATAGTGGTCGTCGCACCGCCAGTGACGATTGCTGATGGGGAGTTCAAGCGGATGGGGGCGAGTAAATCCTATCGATGCCAGGGTTTGACTCAGATGAATCTTTCCTGAGATCGGGAGGCTCCGCTGGGTACGTGCTGCCGGACGTTACTACGCGGGCCATAGCCACTGGAAATACCCAAACAAATGACCACGCACCTCTAGGATTATCCATGTCGACCTTCGCAGAGATTCTGCAACAGGGCCCAGCTCATGCTTGGCTTTATTTCCCCAGTGCGATTCTATTGGGCGCTTTGCATGGGCTTGAGCCTGGGCATTCAAAAACGATGATGGCGGCATTCATCGTTGCCGTCCGTGGTTCTGTGAAACAGGCCATTTTGCTGGGGTTGGCGGCTACGCTTTCGCATACGCTGGTCGTGTGGCTCGTCGCCGTGGGTGGTATGTATCTGGGACAGAATCTGGACGCGGCCACCACCGAGCCCTATTTTCAGCTTGCCTCGGCTGCAATCATCATCACCATTGCTCTATGGATGCTCTGGCGCACTTGGCGTGGCGAGCAAATGTGGACGTTTGAAGAGGGCGACGATCATCATGGGCATGAACATCATAGCCATGATGATGAAACCAAACGCATCGACACAGGCCACGGCAGAATAGAACTCTCGATCTTCGAAACCGGTGTGCTACCAAGGTGGCGGATGAAAGCGTTGAGTGGTCATGCCTGGTCTGCTGCGGACGTGAGTCTGTTGACCACTCGCCCCGATGGACAAGTTCAGACATTCAGTTTTGCTAACCAGGGCGAATATCTGGAGTCTTTGGAGGCCATTCCCGAACCTCACGAATTTACCGCCAAACTTTGTCTTGGTCATGCAGGCCATAGTCATGATTATGACCTGGACTTTCATGAGCACGGCCATGAACATCAGCACTCTGAGTTGGAGGGGCTGGAGCTCTCAATTGAGGGCTACCAGGACGCTCATGAGCGAGCGCACGCCAGCGATATACGTAAGCGTTTCACAAATCGTGAGGTAAGCACCGGTCAAATCATTATGTTCGGCCTGACCGGTGGATTGATTCCTTGCCCGGCTGCCATCACGGTTTTGCTGCTTTGCCTGCAAGTCAAAGAGGTGGCGTTGGGGGCAGTACTGGTTCTTTGCTTCAGTATCGGATTGGCGTTGACCTTGGTTACTGTTGGTGTTGCCGCTGCGGTCGGGGCTCGACAGGCATCCAATCGGTGGCCTTGGCTGGGTAGTGTCGCTCGACGTGCGCCTTACTTCTCGAGTGTGCTCATTATTGGCGTAGGTCTGTACATGGGGATCCATGGCTGGATCGGCCTGAACGCATAAGGCTCAGTTGGGTGAGCGGGGAATTGAACACATGAGCTGGAAGAATGGACTGAGTCAATCGGGCGTATTGGCCGCTCTCGGTGCAGCCGTGCTGTTCGGCGCGGGTACACCGCTGGCGAAAATGCTGTTGAACAGTGTCAGTCCCTGGTTGCTAGCGGGCCTGCTTTATCTTGGTTCAGGGCTGGGGCTAACGCTATATCGCTTGCTGAGCCGCGCACCCAGCGTAAGTCTGCCACGCAACGAAGCGCTCTGGTTCGCAGGAGCGATTGCAGCGGGTGGCATTGTTGGGCCGGTATTGTTGATGGTGGGACTAGCCGGCATGCCCGCATCCGGCGCGTCACTGTTGCTCAACGCCGAGGGTGTATTTACCGCCCTGCTCGCGTGGTTTGCCTTCAAGGAGAACTTTGACCGGCATATTGCCTTGGGCATGATCGCCATCGTGGCTGGCGCGCTCGTTCTGAGTTGGCCAGGTGAAGCGCATTTTTCCGGCTTATGGCCAGCGCTGGCAATCTTAGGCGCCTGCTTTGCCTGGGGAATTGATAATAACCTGACCCGCAAGGTGTCGCTGACAGACGCAACCTGGATTGCGTCGGTTAAAGGCTTGGTCGCTGGAACGGTCAATCTAGTCTTGGCTTTTGTTGTAGGGACGACGTTGCCGCCGCTGCCCAACTTGGTAGGAGCGCTGGCGGTAGGCTTTTTTGCCTATGGCGTGAGCTTGGCGCTGTTCGTCATAGGCCTGCGTCACCTAGGCACCGCCCGCACGGGGGCTTACTTCTCTGTGGCTCCGTTCCTAGGAACATTGCTTGCTGTGGCGATGGGCGATCCCGTCACGCTGCCGCTGCTAATCGCCGGATCGCTAATGGCCGTTGGCATTTGGTTGCACCTGACCGAACGCCATGAACATAAACACCAGCACGAGGCAATGGAGCACGAGCACGAGCATGTACACGACGAGCACCACCAACATGCACATGATGAACCCGTCACACCGGGCACCAAACACCGACATTGGCATCAGCACCAGCCCATGGCCCATGATCATCCGCACTTCCCCGACGCGCACCACCGACATGACCATTAAGTGCGTAGGTGGTTTGCAGGCTGGGCGGTGGGCCAATAAACGAGCTTTATCAAGCGGGCCGTTGTGGAATGGGGTATCTGACAATATGTCGGTTTGCTCCGTATACCGAAACTCGTCTCAGGCATAACTCAGCGCCCCTCCCGTCGTAAAAGAGGTTCCTGACGCGCGGAGTGCAAAAAAAGGAGAGCCCCTTCTTAGGGGGTTGGACGCGGGTAACCGCGTCTGACTACCCGACAACCAGATCCGGCCATGGGCTCTTGGACGCAAGAACTGGCTCTTTGCAGGATCGCTACGCAGTGGAAAACGGGCGGCGGCGATCATGAGTTTGATCCAGTCGGCGCGGCTGAATGGGCATGATCCGTATGCCTATTTGAAGGACGTTCTCATGCGTCTGCCGACGCAGCGGGCGAGTGAAATCGATCAGTTGCTGCCGCACAAGTGGCAGCCAGCTTGATCGCGCCAGGCGGGTTGCCCGGGGCGCATACTGTCTCCTCCCCGAGCCCTGCGGTTGTCCTGACTGAACCGTGCAATGCATTCACGCGACGTCGTGCCAAATCATTCCAATGTTGATAGCGCTCAGGGAACAAAGTATCTAAAGCGCTCGAATACTATTTGGCGATAGCCGCACCAAAAGCGAGCCAGCGATCTTTTGATAGGGTGCGAGCCTCCTCAAACAACCAGTCTCGAAAGGCCTTTAATCTCGGTAGGCTTACACATTCCGAGCGATAGACAACGTAATAGGCCAATGGAGAGACAAACTGAATGTCCGGAAACAAGCGGATCAACCTACCAGCAGCCAGATCATCTTGGGCCATGACGCTGCGCGCAAGCGCAATCCCTTGCCCATCTATTGCCGCTTGAAGCACCGCTGCAGAGTTGTTGATCTTCATCCCCCGCTGCGTCGATAGGTCTTTCATCCCAACCGTTTGCAACCAGGTAGCCCAAGTCGTGAATCCGGCGTGTCCGTCCATCGACAGGTCATGAATCAGGGTTTCATTTGCCAATTCAGCCAGCGTTTGCAAACAGTCCGGCGTATTTTTCAGTAGAGGTGAGCAAACAGGGTAGATTTCCTCGTCCATAAGTTTTTCTGCGATCAGTCCAGGCCAGTGACCGGCACCATATCGCACTCCGATATCGATTCTTTGAGTCAGGAAGTCTACTGCTTTGAGCTGCGTATCAAGCCGGACGTCAGTATCTGGCCAAGCGGCGTGGAAGCGTTCAATTCGCGGCAATAACCATTTGGCGGCAAATGCGGGACTGACCGTGACCGTCAGAACCCCGCTGGGTGAATTCTCCCTCATCCGTTCCATGCCCAACGTAAGCCGCTCGAATCCAGCCCGAATGTCAGGGAGCGCACGCTCAGCAGCCTCCGTAGCGACCAACCGTGCCTTGCCACTGGAGCCTCGATGGAACAGGGGCGTGCCTAACCACTGCTCAAGGGTGCGCACTAGCTGCCCAACGGCTGCCGGGGTGACGTTCAACTCTTCGGCAGCAACAGAAAAGCTTTGATGACGAGCACTGGCTTCAAAAGCCCGCAGTGCATTGAGATGGACGGGCGCTGCCATAGCGGTAAACCTTTTCTTTATCGACCTGACACTTTATCTCGTTTGTACCGCCATCGATAGAGCTCAATAATTCGCTCGTACCTAAGCAGCACATCGTAGGGGCGGATGATTAAGGGCCACGTTTTAAAGGCTGATGACCGGTTCTCGGTTTCCCGCATAGCCTCACTCACTATCTGGAGTATTTAAATGAGCAATCAATTCACCGGCAAGAAATTATTAGTCGTCGGCGGCACCAGTGGAATGGGCCTGGAAACCGCGCGACTCGTATTACAGCAAGGCGGTAACGTAGTCATCGTGGGCAGCCGTGCAGAGAAAACCGAGCAGGCTCGTCAGGAGCTGGCAGCATTCGGCCAGGTGAGCGCGCTGACTGCAAATCTGACCGACGCACAGGGCCTGGCAGCGCTGCTCCAGGAAATTGATCAGCATCACGCTGACTTCGACCTTCTGGTCAACGCGGCGGGCGTATTTTTCCCTAAGCCTTTTCTGGAGCACCAGGACGCCGACTACGATCAGTATATGCAGCTGAACAAGGCCTCCTTCTTCATCACCCAAAAAGTCGCTGCCAACCTCGTCGCCAAGGGGCGTCCCGGCGCAATCGTCAATATTGGTTCCATGTGGGGCAAGCAGGCTATCGCCGCCACTCCGTCCTCCGCCTATTCAATGGCAAAAGCCGGCTTGCATTCGCTGACTCAGCACTTGGCGATGGAACTCGCATCCAAGCATATCCGCGTCAATGCCGTATCGCCTGCGGTGGTGCAGACCCCTATCTACGAAGGTTTCATTCCCAAGGCTGAGGTTCATTCAGCGCTGCAGGGCTTCAACAGCTTCCACCCAATCGGACGAGTGGGGACTCCTGAGGAGGTAGCAGAGGTGGTTGCCTTCCTGTTGTCCGAAAAAGCCAGTTGGGTCACAGGTGCTATCTGGGACGTCGATGGCGGTGTAATGGCCGGGCGTAATTAATTTAGATCCAAGCATGCCTTCAGAGGCAGGCATGCGCGATTGCTATCACTTGAATCGCCTGGAGACACTGCAATGATGTAAGACTGGAATGCCTATCGCGACGCTCTTCTTGATCGCGTTGGCGAATACGCGAAACAAAGTCCCGATGTTGTGCGTGGTTTGACGACGGTGGACGGCGCAGCTGCCAAGACTCGCCATCTGGATGCCAAGACGCATGAGTTGATCGCATTGGCTGTGGCGGTGACTACCCGCTGTGATGGCTGTATCAGCATCCACACCAAGAAGGTTGTCGAACATGGCGCAACCCGGGGCGAGATTGCCGAGGCACTAGGTGTTGCCATCGCGCTCAATGCAGGCGCTACATTGGTGTATTCGGCAAGAGACCTGGAAGCACACGCTCAACTGCCTGCTGCTTGAGAATCGATACGCGGCGGCGGTGATCACCGTAGCCCAATACCTGCATTTAATTCCCTGGAGAACAGCCGTGCTTATCAATGCTGACTTTACCCAGCGCGCTGCTGTCGCTGCTAATGACTACAACTGGGTGGCATCGCCACAGTCAGGCGTTGAGCGAGTCATGCTTGATCGAGTCGGCGGCGAAAGAGCTCGTGCAACGAGTATTGTTCGCTACTCAGCCGGTTCCAGTTTTGCCCCTCATCAACACCCAGGTGGAGAGGAAATCCTCGTCCTTTCCGGTACGTTTGTAGACGATGACGACAGCTATCCCGCAGGCTGGTATCTGCGCAACCCTCCGGGTTCCAGTCATGCGCCTTCCAGCCCTGAAGGCACGGTCATTTTCGTGAAGCTTTGGCAGATGTCTGCGGATGAGCAGGTCAAGGTACGGATCGACACGCGACGGCGAGATGCATGGCAACAAGAAAGCGACCGCGAGGTCTGCCCCTTACATGCCAGTGAATCCGAGGCTGTGTGTCTGGTGCGCTTACCTGCGGGTGCAATGTTATTCGATGCTCCCGTCGAGAACTCCGAGCTTTTGGTCTTGGCTGGAAGTTTGGTGGAAGCCGAACGGCATTACGAGTCTGGCAGCTGGCTACGTTTTCCATCGGGAGAACACCCGCAGCTGTATACCGCAATAGAGGGGTGCACGATCTATTTTAGGCGTGGACGCCTGATCGGGCTCTCAAGCAAGGCATTACCATGAACCGGATTCGCATCGCGATCATCGGCGGCGGCATCAGCGGGCTATACGCGGCTTATTTACTCGAATCCCAAGGTATCTATGATTATGTCTTACTTGAAGCCCGCGAGAGACTCGGAGGACGAGCTCTATCCGTTGCCCTTGAGGGCACAGTCGCAGGCCTATCAGATCCCTCCGAACGCTTTGACCTAGGCCCGTCTTGGTTTTGGCCCGATTTCCAGCCGCAGCTTGACCGCCTGGTAGCCGATCTCGGCCTAGAGCGGTTTGTGCAGAACGTACAAGGCGACAGCGTGATCGAGCGCATTGCCGGAGCGAGGCCTATACGCACGCAGGGCTACTCTACTTCGGCGCCTTCGGTACGCTTACTGGGAGGCATGGCGGCTTTAGTCGATGCGCTTGCTGCCAACGTAAATCCCGACAAAGTGCGCATGGGACGGGCAGTACGTCGTATCCATGCCTGCGAGCAGCACTTGGAAATAGAGAGTGAGAGCGGGGATGGCCGCCGAGAATCATGGGCGGTCGAGCATATTCTGTTAGCCGCTCCACCGCGATTGCTGGCCCAAGACATAGACTTTTTACCAGGACTTCCCCCTTCGGTTGCGCAGCTATGGCGAAGTACCCCAACCTGGATGGCTCCTCACGCCAAATACCTCGCCGTATTCGACTCCGCATTCTGGAACAAAACCGGATTGTCCGGACAAGCACGGAGCGCAGTAGGCCCTATGGTGGAGATTCATGACGCGTCGTCGCCTGGTGGACATGCCGCGCTGTTCGGCTTTATAGGCATCCCGGCTCAGATGCGCAACGTAATGCCTAAAGAACAGTTGCAGACAATGTGTCGCGCTCAGTTGGTGCGGCTTTTCGGGCCGGAGGCGGGTAAGCCTGTGGCTGAATTCCTCAAAGACTGGGCGCAGGATCCTCTCACCTCTGTTGCTCAAGATTTGCTCGACGGAGGGCAACACTCAATCAGCCTGGAAGCAACAGTTGATTCCTCCCCTTGGGCGGGGCGGTTGATTGGAATTGGCAGTGAATGGTCACCGCAGTTTCCGGGGTACATCGCAGGCGCCATCGAAGCAGCTGCATTAGGCGTCCGCCTGATGCTCCAAAAACAGAGCTGATCGCGCTCGGCGGACTCGGTCATTCCACACGGATACCCAAAGGATCTCTCATATGAACGAAGCGACTCTCGTGCTGTAGGAGCAAACTCAACGCGGCAACATCTGGCGGTTGGTATTAGCCCACGCGTTAGCCGGCGCAAACTCTGTAGTGATTTACGCCACCGGCGCTGTAGTCGGTAATGACCTCGCTCCTTCCAAAATGCTTGCAACCTTATAGATCACTACCATCGTGAGCGAGTTCCAACGGTGCTCGGCCACCCAGAGTTGTTTTCGGCTGATTCAGCCATGCGTTTGCTTTATTTTTGTTGCCAAAGATCTGCTCGGCTTGATGCTGTATCAGCTCTATGTAATTCATGCCTGGCTCTCGTGGGGTGCGTGGGTGTACGCGCTTTGCTTGATGCTCGCATTCTAGCGTCGATGTAACGCCAGTTGCTTGCACCCAAGGGATGACATGGGTTTGATGACAAAAACAGCGTGGGTGAGGTGGGTCGGGTTTTCCGGTTAGGACTCAAATACAGCAAGGCCGAGGTGCTCCTGCTTAACCTTTGCCAGCTACGGAAAAGGTCGTGACGGTGTTGGATGAGATAAATGGCCAGTGGGGTACGGTCATCCATGATGATCCAGCACGGTCTCAACCCTGGATCGTCATACCGCTTGAGCTAGGATGTTTAGTCAAAGCCACCTTTCTTTAAGCGCTAACCCATGGAATATATACCAGACACCCACCCCGATGATTCGTCCGAAGACGTCGTGACAAGAGAGTCGCTGTACGAGCAAGCCTGGTCGAAACCCATGACCAAAATTGCGGAGCGATATGGGGTGTCTTCGAGCTACCTTGCTCGAGTGTTTACTCACTTGGATATCCCTCGTCCGCCGGTGGGGTACTGGGCTCAGGTCGCGGTAGGAAAGGGTAAAACTCCCCCGGTGTTGCCTGAAACTCGACCCGGTGCGCTCATTGCCTGGAGTCGCAATGGCGCGCCCATTAAGGGTTTCCGGTCTTTGCCAAAGGAACCTCAGAAAACGAGCCGTAAGGTGGCTTTGACCAGTGCGGCACTGCCTCGCCGACACCCACTGCTACTGAGCGTCGAGGAACATTTTAGGAAAGTACGGGAAAGTGAGAACGGCTATCTAAGGCCGACAAAGCGCGCCATGGCTGATGTGATTGTCAGTCGCACGGGTCTCGACCATGCCGTCGACTTTGCCAATCAGTTGTATTTGGCGCTGATGAAAGAAGGGCTTGCTGTGGCGCTGTCTGATCCTGCCACACATATGAATCGCGAGTCAGTTGATAATCGCGAAAAGGCTTCAACGAGGTACATTCACCCCGCACTCTGGCAGCCGCAACGTCCCACGGTGGTTTACATTGGAACCATAGTTTTTGGATTGACCATCTACGAGATCAGTGAGTACGTGCAGGTCAAGCATGCAGACAAGGAGTACGTTCGGCTGAGTTCGCTTCCAGCCAGCCAACGTCGCTCTCCCTATCCCAAAGGGTGGGTAATGAGTGCTGACATGCCCAGCGGCCGCCTCTGCCTTCAGGTTTATTCCCCTTACTACCGAGCGGAGTGGATTCACCGCTGGAGCGAAGACCAGCCTGGCGATTTGGTCAGCAAAATTCCCGGAATCGTAAAGCTCTTGATTGCCGAGACCCCCGTACTTGCCAATAAAGTCGAAATTGAGCGGGAGAGGAGGGCGCTCGAGTGGCAGAGGCACAAGCTGGAAATGGAGGCGAGGCAGAGACAAGAAGAGGAAAAACGTCGACTCAAGTTGATCCAGGGTATGCGTCCGGCCAACACATCTTCCTGACCCCAGAGCCAAAGGCGATGGTGTCCACCTAAATTGAAGTGGACACCAGTTCTAGCCTTTTAAGCGGGTATCGCATGCAACCACCACGTCGTTCTTACTCCAAATCCTTCAAGGCCCAGGTCATCCAGGAATGCCTGCAACCCGGCGCTTCGATTGCCAGCGTCGCACTGAGCCACGGCATCAACGCAAACCTCGTCCATAAGTGGATTCGACTGCAATCGCAGACAAGTGTTGCCAAGCAACCAGCCTTCATTCCGCTGGCTCTACAATCGCCCGTCTCTCGCTCAGATATCAATCCAGCCACTATTTGCCTCGAAATCCCACACCCGCGTGGCACCGTCAAAGTGAGCTGGCCAACCGAAAACGCAGCGGCCTGTGCAACTTTTCTTCGAGATCTGTTGCGATGATCCGCATCGATTCAATCTGGCTCGCCACCGAACCCATGGACATGCGTGCCGGCACCGAAACTGCTCTGGCACGAGTGGTGGCAGTGTTCGGTGCGGCGCAGCCGCACTGTGCTTATTTGTTTGCCAATCGCCGCGCCAATCGCATGAAAGTGCTGGTGCATGACGGGTTGGGTATCTGGCTGGCGGCCCGCCGTCTGCACCAGGGCAAGTTCGTCTGGCCGGGTTCTCGACACGGTACTCAGGTGGAGTTGGGTGCGGAACAGTTGCAAGCTTTGGTGCTGGGTTTGCCTTGGCAAAGAGTCGGGCCAAGTGGCGCAATTTCCATCCTATAACGCCCGCCATAGCCAGTCGGGCCGTGCAATTGTCCGATGGATCTATCGTCGGTATTAGCCTGTTCTGGCAAAATCGGCGGTATGAATTCGCTCCCCAATCTCGACCAACTAAACCCTGAACAACTGCGTGCTTTGGCGGCGCAGTTGATGCAGCGTGTCGAAAGTCTCGATCAGGCAGTCGAGGCAATGGGCAAAAAGATTCATCGTAACCAAACGGTGATCGAGAAGCTGACCCACGAGATTGCACAGCTCAAACGTTTCAAGTTTGCCAAGCGCAGCGAGCAGTTAAATCCGCAACAAGCCAGCTTGCTGGACGATCTGATCGATACCGATATCGCTGCGATTGAAGCTGAGCTTCAGGCACTGCAAACACCTTCCGTTCCTACCGAAACAAAGCAAAAGCCTAAGCGCACAGCGTTACCGCCGGAGTTCCAGCGCACCCTGATCCATCACGAACCCGACAATAGCCATTGCCAGTGTGGCTGCGCCCTCAAGCGTATTGGCGAGGATGTCAGCGAAAAACTCGACTACACGCCGGGCGTGTTCACTGTCGAACGCCACATCCGAGGCAAGTGGGTTTGTGATGACTGCGAAACGCTGATCCAGGCACCGGTTCCGGCGCACGTTATCGACAAGGGCATCCCGACCGCAGGGCTGCTGGCCCATGTCATGATTGCGAAGTTCGCCGACCATCTACCGCTCTATCGTCAGGAATCGATTTTTGGTCGAGCTGGCCTGGTCATCGCTCGCTCAACCTTGGCGCAATGGGTTGGCAACTGTGGTGTGCAGTTGCAGCCGCTGGTGGATGCCTTGCGTGATGCCGTTCTTGCACACGGCGTGATCCACGCCGACGAAACGCCGGTACAGATGCTCACGCCCGGCGCAAAGAAAACCCATCGCTCCTATGTCTGGGCCTACGCTACCAGCCAGTTTTCGGACTTGGCGGCGGTCGTTTACGACTTCAGCCCCAGCCGCGCAGGCGAACACGCCCGCAACTTCCTGGAAGGCTGGAAAGGCAAGTTGGTCTGCGACGATTTTGGCGGCTACAAGGCCAGTTTTGAACTCGGCGTGACCGAGATCGGCTGTATGGCCCATGCGCGGCGCAAGTTTTTCGAATTGCACGCCACGCACAAAAGCCAACTGGCAGAACAAGCCTTGCGATACATCCAGCTGCTGTATGAAGTCGAGCGTGAAGTCCGTGATCTAGAGCCTGATTTTCGCCGCCTGAGACGGCAAGAAAAAGCCGTGCCGGTGATGGATGCCCTGCATGCCTGGATGATCGCCCAGCGTCAGATCGTGCACGATGGTTCGGCTATCGCCAGAGCTTTAGATTACAGCCTAAAACGCTGGGCGGCGCTGTCGCGTTACCTCGATGACGGGGCCGTACCCATAGACAATAATTGGGCCGAAAACCAAATCCGACCATGGGCTCTGGGTCGAAAAAACTGGCTCTTTGCAGGCTCCCTGCGTAGCGGAAAACGTGCGGCGGCGATCATGAGTTTGATCCAATCAGCACGGCTAAACGGGCATGATCCGTATACCTATTTGAAGGACGTTCTCACGCGCCTGCCGACGCAGCGGGCGAGTGAGATTTCCGAGTTGCTGCCGCATAAATGGCAACCCGTTTAGTTACGCAAGACGGGATGCCCGGACGCATACGATCCAGGATAGCCGAGATCTGCTAGAGACTGTGATTCAGACTTGGGCAAAGGTGAACAGCATTCGGGCCTTCTTTGACGATATTGAGCGATCCGCGCAAAAGCTCGGCTGTGAGGAGCGGATTGTCGTCATGGAGCGGTTGACTCAAGCGAAGGAGTTGATCGGGGACTTGGACGCGTTGAAGCACTTCAATGGCTGGGAGCCTCCGGCGCTTTAATCCTCCATGATTGTGTTTCCGACATAGTATAGGGCGCTGGTACTTTAGACGCGGTTAGCTGCCTGCCTAGTGGTGTTTAGAGCGTCGCGACTAACCCTTGTAGCTGCTGATACTCTCAAACACTCAGAGAGCTGACTGGATCTGTGCCGAATCTACTCCAGCTCTCAAAGCTCCCACTGCGTCCATCCGGCGCTGCGCAGTAGTCAAGAGAGTCGCAGTCGTTGAACAGCGTAATTACCCAACCGTATACACCAAAAACCACTACAGTCCAGTCACCATAGATTCTCTTGACGCTGGCTACACCGTATTTGGCAATCTCCTCGAACAAGCCTTCGACGATCGCTGCAGGCGCGTTATCTGCATCGATCAGTACCGCCAGATGTTTCTGAATGTGATTGGTGATGGGAGTGGCCATGGTTCATCCTTGATTAGATACCGCACCATACCGTCATGCCAGTCAGAAGGCATCATGGGGCAGGGTAGCAATGACGACTATCGCATAGTTGTGAAAAGGCCTTTCCTCGCGCAGGATGCTTGGGGTCTCATTCACGCCCGCCGGATATTAAAGGATATGTTGAATGCCGTATGAGTTAGACAACCGCTTGGTAATCGGCGTCGCTTCCAGCGCCGTTTTTGATCTGCTCGAATCGGACGCTGTTTTCAAGAGCCAAGGGGAAGAAGAATACCGAAAATTTCAAGAGAAGAACCTTGATAATCCGCTTGCCAAGGGAATCGCCTATCCATTCATTAAGCGCTTGCTCTCACTCAATGATCTAAGCGCAGACCCATCCGATCCACTTGTTGAGGTGGTGCTTCTTTCCAGAAATGACCCCGACACCGGGATGCGGGTGATGAAGACCATCGAGCACTATGGACTTGGGATGACGCGCGCCATTTTCATGCAGGGCAAATCGCCGCATGAGTACATCCCCGCTCTGAACATCGCGTTATTTTTGTCGGGTAACAAATCCGATGTTGAGGCCGCTATAAAAGCGGGACATCCAGCCGGCCAGGTGTTGGACTCGAAGTTCAACGATGACGAAGCGGACAAGACACTTCGGATCGCGTTCGACTTTGACGGCGTGCTCGCAGGCGATGAGGCTGAGACCGTCATGCAATCTTCCGGGTTGACGGAGTTTCACGCCTACGAAGTAAAGAACGTCATGGAGCCTCATAACCCCGGGCCGCTGAAAGAGTTCATGGTGCGCATGTCGAAAATTCAATCTGTGGAGGAGGCGCATAAGAAACTAAATCCCGATTACAAGAACCGGATCCGTGTCTCCATCGTCACTGCCCGCAATGCCCCCTCGCACGAACGCGCGTTGAACACCTTGAAGAGTTGGGGTGTCATGGCCAACGATGCGTTTTTCCTCGGAGGCATCGACAAAGGCAAGATTCTTGGTGTGCTGAAGCCACACATTTTCTTTGATGACCAGTCAGGCCATCTCAAGTCTGCGAGCGCAGTTGCACCCTCCGTTCACATCCCTTTCGGTATCACAAATCAACGGGCGGTCGAGCCTACGTCAGGTGCCGAAGTCGATCGTGCAGTGAAAGCCGTTTGAGCTCCAGGCGATTCGCTTGGTCACCGTCTCCTACTAAACCTGTATGAGAGATCTAGGGCTTGGTTGAGACCGTTCGAGCTCCAATCGAGCGCAGTACTAGAGCGAGGTTCGTGACTTTTAAATTCCAGAGGGATGCGCCTCGGGGAGGTTAAAATATTGAATAGCGATTGCAAGCGTGGGGTTGGCGGATGATAGAAAAGTTTTTAGGCCTCAACAGGAATAGATTACAGGCGTTTTCGCAAAGGTATGAGTTCCGGGTGGTCAGCATAGTCTCGCCTACACAGGACAAAATTTACTTGGGGCAGGGGCAGCCTAGGATCTGCAGGTACTGTGGGGAAGACGCGTCCTCAACGACCTTCAAGGAGCAGTCGCATGCTATCCCGATATTTCTCGGGAACAAAACCGTCATAGATTTGCTGGAATGCGATCGCTGTAATCACCATTTTGGTGACCATTTTGAAAACAGCTTTGCAAACTACACGCATCCTCACCGTTCATTCCAGAGAACGAGGGGGAGGAGCGGGATTCCAGTTTATAAAGACAAAGATTTCCGGGTTTCCGCTTCCGACCAGTCCAACTTAAAAATCTGGTCGCAGGGCAAGGAGGGTTTGAACGCCCTGAAGGTAGAGGGAGAAAATCGGCTTAAATTACCCTTGGCGCGACAGCCGTATTACCCAACCGCGATTCATAAGTCCTTGGTGAAAATAGCCTTGGCGGTGATGCCTGCTGCCGACCATGCCAAATTTGCAGGGCTGAAAGAATGGTTGCTGAGCAAAGACCACGCTCCGGCGTTTAGCGGTGCTGTACCCGTCATCGAGTGGATGATCAGCGGGCCCGTCAACCCAAACAGGATCATGTGCTTACTCGCGCGAGCAAAGGAGCGCTATCGGGAAGCCGTATTCCAGTACCAATTGATCTTCCAGTATGGAAACTTTCAATATCAGCTCGTCATCCCCTTGAGTGAGGAGAGCGGGCAAAAAAAGGATTTCGTTTATGCGCCACTCCTTTTGCCGGAAAAACATTTTCTGCAGTACGGGCCATCCGATTACCAAGAAAAGAATTTTTTGTCTGGCGAGCGGGTTGTCGGGGAGGTGGTGGATTTGCATATCAGATATGAGACAAGAGAGCCCGAGGGCTCTGTTGGCGAGCCTGCCTTGCTAAGGCCCTCTCAGTGAGTTCAGTGCGCTCTGTTTTGACCGCCTTACCCGTCGGGAAAGGAGGCTGTTCGTCGGAGCTGCTTTTCATGAACGATGATGGAATGTGCTGAGTATGATGACGATTTCCATCAAGGTGAACATACCCAATCTTGATCAAATCAGGACGTCCATTCCGTGCCCGCGTTGCCACTTGCATACCACCGTGAAGCTCGGTGAAATCCGTCGCAGGGACTATGTCGTCTGTCGTGGGTGCTACTGCACTATCCATCTTTTGGATCACATGAGCTCCGTTCATAGGGCTCAGAAGAAAATCATCCGTATGCTTAAGAGCCTGGAGCGCTGAGATGGATCCTCTACTCGTTCAAAGAACCCGCTACGTGCTCAAAAGTCGATTTCGTTGGCCTCAGACCTGCCCGGCCAACCTCATTCCTGA
This sequence comes from Pseudomonas sp. GG8, assembly GCF_052976945.1. Lineage (NCBI taxonomy): Bacteria > Pseudomonadati > Pseudomonadota > Gammaproteobacteria > Pseudomonadales > Pseudomonadaceae > Pseudomonas > Pseudomonas sp. GG8. Next base: position 3,420,132 of record NZ_JBRIIP010000001.1, on the reverse strand, counting down.
GGCTTGTCATCAGCTGCTTGGCTGGTTGCAAACTCATACTCTTACCTCGATGCACCTGAGTAGGTTGCGGGACATCGAGACAACTGCCAGCGATGAGGTCGATGAGATATTTAAAATCTTGCGCCGAGAACAAGTCGAGGAAGTCACGCGTAGCTATGATGCCACGACGTTCGAGGGGCACGCCGCCATATGCCTTCACATCGTGCAGGCGGTAGCAGCGTTAGCTGAATTAGATTATCGGGCGATTCAGCGAGGACTTGGTCTCCTTGCAGGTTTTATGCTCCGCGAGCAAGTCCACAACATCGACGATTCCATCGAGGCTATTCGGAACGTAGCACTGGACGGTTTATTTGAGTATCTGGATGAGCGACTGGACTCCGACTCCGCAATATACGCAGTGTTGCTCAAGTACAAGCAGCGCTGCGAGTGGTTCTACAATCGGCGTCTGAGGGACTATGCGGAAAACGGATTGGAAGGGAAGACCGGTGAGCGGGGGCTTGCCATTGACCTCTACGACTACATCCTTGGACAAGGCGTCGATTTTGTCGTAGAGCAGGCCTCTGCTAGCGGCGAGGTTGACCTGGTGTTGATTAACAGTGACGGCCGTAAGCTGGTTATTGATGCCAAATACATTGCGGCGAGCTCAACCAGAAGCTCAGTGGTACGCAAGATCGCCTCTGGATTACATCAAGTCGCACGTTATTGCAACGATTTCTCGGAACCCTCGGGCTTCCTGGTCACCTTCATTGCGACGTCCAATCGAATTGCACTGGAGCTTGATCAGCGAGACGGCCTCGATTTTGTGATGATCGGGGGGCGTTGCATCTACTACCTGCCGATATTGATCTCTGACGAGCCTTCTGCCAGTCGTTCAGGTATGCCCAAGGAAATCCTCATCACCCGAGGTGAGCTGGTTGAGCAGGTGGTTGATATGGAGGATGAGGAACTCAAGTAGTCCTGAATCCCCGGTCGAATAGAGTGGGGCGGGGAAGGGCGTGTTTTTGATGCTGTCCCATGGATGAGCTCACTCAAGATGTGAGGCACCTCCGCAAAAGCAATCCGAAAAATCAGTCGGAGGCTGTTATTGAGTCCAAAAGAGTTTTCTTGGTGTCAGCCATTGAGCCTGGCAGGAGCAGATTGCGTAGAGTCTTGAGCGATGCTCTTGGGGAATTTGCTGAGTTACATTCCCGAGCTTCGATAAATTCAAAAAACCGGTGATCAATGCGCAGTAGAAATGACGGAATTCCAATCGGGCTGGTAATTATTTTTGCTGCTGCGGCCTTTATTACTTATGAAGTCTGGCAGTTTTCAGAGGCATTGCATGTGTCCTTTGACGCCGGGTCAGCAATTTTCGGTTGGACGGTTGCTGCTGCCGTATTTTTATTAGTGATCTATTTCAGCGCTGGTTTTGGAGTTATACCTCTGGAGCTTACTTGGCCAATTGCGCTTGGAATGATCTTTCGAGGTTTCTGGCCAGCGATCAAGGAGTGGGGTGAGAAGATTCCTGTTCTCCATGGCAGTGAATTTGCTGGACTCGCATGGTGGGCAGAGTGGTACACGTTGTGGCCGATATTGATTGCTCTTGTTGTGGGCGGGTACGGGTTCAGCTCATCTTTCGATCGACGTTACTGATTCAGCATCATTCTTGGAGCAATGACGTTCATGCCATTAGTGAATGTCATCGTCTCCCCAAACGGCACGCTTACAAGCCGAGTTCGCCTCCCAGTTTGCTTTCCCATAGATACTCAGGAAGCCAGTCTGGAGGGCAGCGTCGCAGGGCCGCCAAGGTCAAAAGGTGCCAGACCTGTTGTTCGATGTATTGCGCGCCCTCACCAGAAAAACCGGGCATGAGTCGTAGCGGTCTCAATACCTGCCTGAGTACCTTCACCACTCCGCGAGGATAGCGACCTCGTCCGCTGCTATCGCTCAGCGGTACAAATAAAAATCCGTCGAATCGAGCAAGGCTCCCGCTCACGATGCTTTTCGCCCAGGCCCTAATCTCCTTTTTGCTCATTCGCGAGGCGAGCGTCCACCATATCAGCTCTACATCTTCGACCTCAAAATCGCCTGGCTGCGAGCATTGAGAGTCTTCATCCCCGGGTTCCTGTCCATGCGATCGGGGCCAGGGGCGAGAGGGTTGGCGGGGTGGATGCTCGTTCATATAGCCTTTTGGAGGTGAGTAGGTGAGGCATTCGTGAGAAGGGTGGCATGTTGAGCTCGACGTCATGAAAGACCTAGCAATCCGCGTTGTTGGAGGTCAATTGCTTATTGGTCAATCGACCGGCGCCACAGACTTTGATAAGTATTCCAGAAATTTTCGACCCTCATCAATCTTCTGTAGCGTTTCAATTTCTGTGACAAGTCCGTAGGAGCTATATAAACCCGTGATCGTGTATTTTTCAGTGGGTGTGGTGACAACCTTAGTTATGTCTTTAAAGTCTCCACGCAACTTGGTGTAGACCTGAAGGGTGATAGCCAGATATTCCCGGAGCTTGGCAATATTTTCATGCGCCCCAGCATCGGCCAGCGCATTGGAACCTGTCCCTGTCTTGGTGCCACTAAGCCTGTCTTTTAGGAGATTGAGCTGAGCATTGAGGCTGGCTATTTTGAGGATGGCGCTCTCGGAAACGGCCTCAGGCTGTTCAAGAGTCCCTCGGCTGTGCTCAAACATTGCGCTGACAAGACGCCTATAGCCCTCATTACGAAGCAGTGTGACATAGCTGAAAGGGCGCACGACCTTGTTGTAAAACGGTGTGGAGGGGTCTCCTGCTTTCGCAGCACGAATCTCGGAAATGATGGCCGCCAGTGCCTTACAGTAATCTGTAAGATTACTGTAATTCTTAGCATCGACTACACGTAACGTGTGCTCGATGATCTTTTCGATTTGCGCAGACCGCTCAGCAATATACTGATCGAATGTCGAAGGTTTCCTTGATCGAGGCACGTCGATTTTATTTTTCATTTATCGGCCCACCATCAGGCCACCATATGGATCAATTTGGGCGCATCATTGGCAATGGTTGCGAGTCGCTTCATCGCAGTGTGGTCACCCGTGCTGGCTGCGTATAGCTCGAATACATCAATCGCCCCTGACTTCACCATGGTGGAAACCTGAAGGGCAAGCTTCGTCGCTAATGGCACTGAGTTGTCCTCACCGATGCCCAAAAGAGCTGAAAGATTTCCCTCCCTCATAAGCAGTGCGTGGCGTAGGTGAGACAGCCGGATGTTCAAGTCTTCGCTGCTGGTATCTGGAAAATTCTGAACATCGATCAGCCGCTTCAATAGTAGCGACTCCTCGGGTAAATCCAACTTCTGATAGTGCCTGATAATCTCTTCCCGATTCTTAGCCATCATCGCCTGCTCGAAGCCGTTTTCGTACATCTGGACGAGCTGATGCTCTATGGCTTCCAAAAGGCAGGCTTCACGAGCAAAACGGTCATTTTCATGTTCCAGATGCTCAAGCTCGGATCTGACCTGCGCGCCGGGTTTGCGGCTCAGGTATTGATCAATCAGTTTCAGGCTTCCTACCATCATTTCCTTGTACTTATCCTTTCTGGCAGAAACAGCGGGAAGATGAGCAACCCCTCTAATCGCGTATGGACAAGCCGAGCAACAATTCGACTCACCAAATAGATCAATCACCTCTTGCGGACAAATGTTGTCGAACGGACAAATGTGCGTGGGGTTGAAGGCGAGTTCGCTGACCTCCTTGGCAATGATGCGATCCAGACCGGTGTCCATCTCTCGTTTACTGTTCGACAGGCTCATGAGGCGATGTTTGGTAATCGCTGCATGCGGATCCTTAGCAATGTCATCATGCAGCGTACGATTGATCCTTGATATGGCTTCTGCCAAGTCAGGAAAGTCACCAGCGGTTAGCCTGTCCTGATTGCTCACAAGCGCCATACACAGCATCTGTTGGTGGGTCATGCCCAGATCACTTTCGTCGAAAACAGAGTAGTAGGAGACCAACGGCTCAGTCTGCCCGGTCAACCACTGGCCGACGATGCTAGGCGGAAGAAATTTGATGGCTTCCGAGACAAACCCTGCGCGCAAACCATGAGGGGTATAATCACTAGTCAGCGCACTTGCAGGAATTGAAGCGAGCGCGGTAATTGTGTGATCAGTAATATAGAAAGGGGTTTCGTCATTTCGCTCAGCGGCTGGCGATTTTCTCCAGACAATATCAGGCACTTTATGGTCGTTGCACTCCTCCTTGATGAAGTACTGTAGGCACAGCAACAGCATCCTGTAGGAGTCGTAGTTTGACCAACCGTTCGGTCTAAGCGGGAGCCTGAAGAGGGGCTTGAACTGTCCAAACTGCGAGCCACTAGTGAGGTTATACCAAATCTTTTGCCGATAGTCAGGCAAGGTGCAGCGGCGGTACCACGCACTTTGCCTATCCAGTAGTGCTATGACCTTGTTCGACACGATGGCTGTCCATTCTCCATGGGCTTTATCGCTGCTGACAAGTAATGGGGCAAGTGGCCTGCTGACTGAGCGGTCTATGTAGGATGCATAGCGATCTAAGTCTAACCAGAGCAGGTGCTGCTGCCGGATTCCGGTTTCGCACATAAGCTGTGTTACCCGAATGTCGTTCATGATGATCCGTGGCTCCAAGTTGCCCCCAATGTGCATTTCGGAGATTCGATAGAATCGCGGGATGTATTCGAATGGCCTCGGTTTACCCCCATAGTAGAAAATAGGTGTGTAGTTCAAGGCAGAGAAATCCAGGCAGGCACAGCTCATGCCTTCATAACCCCATAAGCCTGCCCAGTCGGAACTGTGGATAAGTTCGCTGATATTTGGACACTTCAAGACACCTGCAACCACGCCGTTCATGGTTCCGTCAGCCATCTCGTTCAGGTGCATGGTCAGATATTCAAGCGAATCAAGCATGCTCACAAAGGTTGAAAAGTAGACTCGTGGAATAGGCTTTTTAATTGTGCCCCATCGTTTGCGTAACTTTGGATAACAATCTGGGGAGAAGCTATTACGCATTTTGTCAGCGTCAGGGATCAAGTCCGCCTGGGAGACAACGAAATCAATAAAAGCTTCTAAAGGATAGACTTTTTGATAGTGCGTATCAGGCGTCCACTGGTTCAAGTCGGCAAGGGTTTCGATTAGATAAAGAAGTGTCTCCGGCGGATCCTGTTCAAAAACGGCCAAATCTTTCAACAGGTCGTGGTCTGCAGTGACATAGAGTGCGCAGGTAAATTCGTTGAACGTGGTGGGGTATTGGTCGAGGTTCCCATCTCGGGTCATGAAGAACTTATATAGATACGGCCCGCAATATGCGATCAGGAAGTAGAGCGATGACTGTTGATTCTTCACCCGCTCCAAGCGTCTCGATTTTAAATAACCCTGGTAGGTGATTGTTAACATCTTACAGAAGTTAACAACTTTTTCTGGCATAAGCTCAAGTCCACCGGGTAACTCATCATCAGTGTCGATCCTGAATGCGGTATTCATGTCCCGTGACTCGCTGAATATATTCGCGAAGCTTACGATGCTGGTGGAGTTGCCATCTAAAAATTCACGCGTGATGGTAATCATTTTTTCACGGGATTTAGATACTCTTTTCTTCTGGATAGCTGGTTCTTTTAATTTGCGCAGTTGCACCATTTGCGCACGACTCTCTGCAAGAACCTTGTCAATGTCAGCTCGAAGCGATGGGTCATTAGAGGCGTCTGCGATAAAAAGGGAGAAGTCATCAGTGTAATACCGAGCGAGCTCGGATTTCGAGCCAAAGCTTCTAAGCTTCAGGTCTCTGGCAGTTTCAATGGTAAAGTTATTGGTGCTCGTCACGTTTGATGCCAGCACTAGCCTAAGCCAGCCGGTCGCCCGCAGGCTTCGATTTTTCTCAGTCATGGCACCGGTGTAGCCAAGCGATGAGACTGGGTTTATAGCTCTGACCTTAAACAGTAGGTCGCACTTTGAGAGCTTCGCTTGTTCCTCGATAACTTCGTCTAGAATGTCGTCGCAGTGTATCGGGCACGACCATGCAAGCGGAAGAATCACCTGCTTCTCTATCCATAGGCGCATAAAAGCGAGTTTCAACATCGAGCAAAATTGGGGAATGCGGGCTTCGGGGAAGTTTGGAATGATTTCCTGGATGATGGCCTCTCTCTGGCCGTTCGCGGAAAAGCAACAAGTGAGTAGTTGTTCTATCTGCAGTCTGTGCAATGCGGAAAAGGGGCGAGGGCCGAGGTTGTTAAGAGCGTCCAGGGTTTCACGCTGCCGGCCGCCGCTAGTGTTCTGGTGTGATTTCCAGAAACGGTGCCTCACGTCGATCATTGCCATGTCGAAAGCTGCTCCTACTTTTTTCTTCTTTATAAGCCAGATGGGATCGGTATGGGATGTATTTATCATGCGGCCTCCAGGGCGAGCTGCTGAAGCTGTTTGATTTCTTGTTGATGAAACGCAATTCGCGCTTCAATCACAGTTTTTGGGCCGCCAGAAATGCGGGCAAGATTTGCGGCTGCCAAGGTTGCCTGAAGTAAATGGGCATCTTGGCGAGCATAGCGTTTAGTGGTTTTACTGAGCTTGTGACCCATCAGCTTCTGGACGGTCTCCAAGTCCAATCCGAATTTCCGAGTACTGTGCGGATTGGGATTCGGGCAATGGTTAAGCAGATAATATCCATACATGTGTCGCAGACTATGGAACCCGTATGCTCTGCCGCTTACACGGCGTGCAGCCTCATTGAAGCGCTCATAAAGCGTCTGGTAGCTTTTATGCATCGGATTGCCGTTTTTCAAATTTCGCAGCAGGAAACCATGTGTAACGGGGGCGAGATAATGCTGTCCGCGCAGCTCAGCTTTGTATTCTTCAAGTGCAATCCAGAACATAGACGCGAATGGTTCGATCAGGAAGGTTTCAGAATGCGCCCGGCCTTTATGTGGGAGTGAGTTAATCTCGCTCTCAGTTAGATATTTTATTAGCACAGTGCGTCGAGTGTCCGGATCGATGATCAGAACACGATTAAAGTCTGATTCCATTTCGGGCTTGATGTCCACGTCAAGCATGGTCATGACTTCTGAAATGCGAGCTCCTGAAGCGGCGAGCAAACTCCATAGCATTTTGTCTCGGCTACAGGTTGCGCTGTGGATAAGCTCCATGCATTTGTCGATAGGGAAGGCGAATTCGTCGCCCCCATACATGTCTGTATGAGCCAGTGACGATGTCTTGGATATGGCGGAAAGACCTTTGCGCTTAACCCTGCGTGCACCACCGGCCAAGCATCCGGCAAGCCAGCTGTTCCTCTTTATTGCTGCGCGGACACTTTTTGGCGACTCGACTCTCACGGTTTGGGCCAAGGAGAATCCAGACAACGATTTAGACGCGATATAACCTAGGCCTTCCAGCTCCATTAGACCCAAGCGAAGGCGTTCGCTTGCGTCGACGAAACTGTTAAGTGCTGCCAACGCTACACCTACTGAACTACCTGAGAGATTTCGATCCCCCAATACTCGCGCCACTTTCCGCACAATTGGAATGTCGCTGGATGTGCCGAACACCAAAAAGCTCTCGTAGTTCTCAACGGCCTGTATGAGAGCAACGGGGGTCAGCCCTTTCTCGTGATAGGCGATCTCTTGGATATACTCAAGGAATACTTTGTTGTATTGGGAGTAGCTTTTCGTGGTTCTTTTCGATTTTTTCTTGCTTAGCTGATGAGACCAGCTGTCAAAAAACTCATCTTGGATTTTATCGTTGGAGACAAGTCTAAAGCTCTCTCTCCCGTTTCGAACAATGGGAATAAGTATGAGTGGTGAGGGTAGGGCTATCTCTTTTTCGAGCGAGCGAAGTTTCATAACGGCTTCCGATACTGCTGGGGTAGCCAAATACTTGCACGAGAGAATGCAGGTGTGCAACTGCGTGCTAATGCATGCTTTGTCGTGAATTAAAGTCTGCTTTCTATATCTGTTATCGTAGTTATTGTTTTTAATTAACGGCGTTATCGTTGACGGCTGTGCGTTAATTGTGTGGCGCGCCGCATTATTCGTTGCGAGCGGCGGATTTTTACTAGGAACTCGATTATGACGTATATTGATTCAGCGCTGCTGAATAACAAATAATCAGGGTGGCGACAGGTAGTAACTGATTTGTCAATATGGTAAAAAATAAATATTTTTTTGCCTAAACGCTTCGGCACCGGACGTTGCTAACTCTCATTTAGAGGGTGTAGCAGGGGGGGGCGTGTGATTCTCACCCTTAGACCTACCGTGGGCTGGCAGGATGCTTTTGGGGTTAGCACATAGTTCCCAATGCGTTGTCCTTATAAGTCCTCGGGACGCCATCTCACCCTCAGGACGATGCGATCCGCTGCAAGAGCTCTCTTAGAAGAGCCTGCTCTCCGGGGCTGAGCACAGATACCCCTACGAGGTTGGCCTTCAACCCCGATGCGAATGCCGGGGCGTTTTGATTGGCATCCGTGTCAGGTTCCTCACCTCGAAGCAGAGGACGTAATACCTGGAGGGAAAGCCAGCTGACATCGGAAAAGCGACTGGTTTCATGAAGGCAAGTAAAAATCATACCGGTACAAAAAGGCTGGATAAGGTCAACTGCTTGCTCCTCGCTCACTCGCAGGCGCCCAGTCAGCGCTACGGCCCGTACTCGCTCCATTAGATACACTTGCTGCACGCCCCAAAGCTCTGAAACGACGCCGTCTCGGGGCGTGCTAGCATGCAGGTACAACCCAGAGTTCTCCAACCCAAAGGCAATCAGAGTGTCGATCGCGTTGTGAAGGTTAGATACAGAGCTGTTAGCTTCACTCTGAGTCAGAATATGCATTTGCCATTGGTATATCACTACGATATCTAGTACTTCGGCGATGTTTCCCAGTTGCCGATAAATTTGCGGAGGCAGAACTCCAGCTCTTTTGCAAATGGCGCGTACGGTCGCCGAACCTATCCCATTTTCTGTAATGATATCCGATGTGGCACGGATGACCTTTGAGATCACGGTATGCGGGTCAGAGCGAGGGTTTTTCATAGAGGTGACTATTCAGGACTGTCTTGCATGCCCTAGTGTAGAGCATCCGGTTGGTAGGGCCGCGATGATACGTGCTGGGGGTCATGGCAAGCAATCAACAGGTACTACCTGTTTACTAGCACAAAAGGTCAAATCGCTTCGATAAGTTGCCGATCAAGGGGCGGGTGCAGGGCCTCGATGGCGTCTTCATAACCGTTGCCCGCGCACACGAGCTTTGATTTCAAATATACGTTCACAAGTTTCTGCCCTCGGCCGTACGAGCATTGAAGGCTGCGGACTTCAGAGTGGTTTTTCCGTTGGTTTGTCCTCCCGTAGGTGTGTGTATGTCATCCCCGATGCTAGCGTAATCACTTTCTGAAATCTCCATCGAGAAACGCATCCATTTCTTCACTGGGTGGCAGGTCATCTGGGGTCGAGATTCTGTCTACGCCCGACTCGCGCAAAAGTTTTTTGGCTACGTCCATCGTGTGACCAGGCCCTTGCCTGGAATAAGCTCTGCCTGCAGCCCAAAGGGCGAACCGATGACGATGCTCGATGATGGTATAGCTGTTTTGCATCTGGAACCTCGGGATACCTGATTCTGGAAGTGTTTTTTGAGAACAGTTGAAATCGTAAGGCCCGTCGTGCGTGGCAGTATTGCGAAAACGGTGGTTAGGCTTCAATTCATTGTGAGGGCTTCGAGGCTCCTCTGGAGTTAATGCTAGGCGACGATGATATTCATTCAGCCCCAGCTGGAGCGGTCTTCTATTCTTCGTTCACAGTAGCAGTTTGAGGCAATCTGTGGCATATAGCCGCTACGCAGCGGCGCGCTTGGATTCATAGTGTCTTCGCACGTATTAGCATGGCGGATGCTTGTCTAGTCGGACAGCATGGATGGCCAGAAGTCAGGATCAAGATAGATGTTTGAAGGCATTAAAGGGACTTTTAGGCGGGATTGGCTCGCACTCACTGTCGGGCTTTCTGCTGCTCGGAAGGCTTTCAAAGCCGTGCGATCACAGCGGGAGAAAGAAGGGTCATTTGAACAGTTGACCCCAGCGTTGCTTGAGGACGGTCGGTTCACCCGTTACGAGCGCGAACTGGTGGACATGCTCGGCAGTGAGGAAATCCTCAACATCGCAATCGCTGGTGGATATGGCGCAGATAAGAGCAGCGTTATCAAGACGTTTTTTGATCGTCATCCAGAGTTCCCGTATGCGCTTGTCTCTCTAGCCACCTTCAGTAAAGCTGAGCCGACAGCCGCTCCGGAGTTTTGGATTCAGCGCAGCAGGATGGCCAGGCACCTACTGCCGGCTTGCCACGCCCTGATATCGAACAGGCCATAGCTGACCCTGGTCTAGTTAATCGGATAGGCCTGTACTTATCCCATTCGAAGGAGTGTCCAACATGGACTTCATCACCGCTGGAATCATCGCGAGCTCGGCTTATGACATCTTCAAAGCAGGAGTCAAAATCAGCGCGCAAGGACTTAAGGAGCGCTTGGGTCAATGGCTCAAAGACGAGATTGTCGCTGACGCGGTAGCTTCAGAGCTGACTAGGCTTGGGATCAGCGACGAGATGAGTGAGGTGGCCATTACTCGACGTCTTGAGCAATCGCCCGAAATCACCCGCTTGATTCGTGACATCAATGCGCAGGCAGTCTTGGTTGCGCCATCCACGATCACCAACGTCACGCAAACCCATACTGGCGGCGGTGATAATGTTGCTGGCAACAAAATCATTCAGTAACCCATCCGAGGTAGCGCGCTTGAGCTCTGTCGACCAGCATCACAGCGGCAGCGGGGATAACGTCGGACGTGACAAGATCTACGTCGAGATCAAGTCGTTGGCCCCGGCCGATCTCGTTGTCCCCATGGAGATGGTTTTCGAGAGCCTGCGCAAAAATGATCGTGCTAAGGCCAAGATCCAGATGGCCGTGCTGAAATCGATAGCGCAGAGAGATCCTGAAGCTGCTGCATTGGTTGAGGTTATCTCCATCTACGGCGGACTCGTCGAGGCTGAAGATCACAGCGCCGCCTGGGGAACGGTTTCAAAGATCACCGCGTCCGCTCAGAACGACATCATCAAAGACGTTTGTTTGGCTGCACTCTTGCGCCTGTCCCGCAACACCGAGCGCGAAGAAGCAGCGAAAGAGCATTACCTCGCAGAGCCTGCCCCAGGACTGTATGCCAGAGAAACTTTCCTGCGTTCCTATGCAGATCAGGGCGAAATTGAGGCGGCTGGGAGGCAATTCATTCTTTCAGAAGGAGAACTGACTGGCGTTGTTGAAGGGGCTCTTCGCTTGGAGCTGACGGGCCGAGCAGTCCTTATGGCCAAGCGGCTGAACGAGGATTTCGAGTCCGACAATGCCAAGGTGCTTCAGGTAATGGCAAATGCCTGTGAAATCAATCCGGATCTGGCTCAGCCACACTTCTGGCTGAACTTGCCGGAGGTTAAACAGCGCTTGGATGAACTCGCCGCTCAGGTTGTTAGGCTTCTTGAGCTCTCGCATGGTACTGATCTACGCCTCTATAACATGGCATGTCCTATTTTCGAGACCTATCAGGGCTTGGCACCGCCCGCTCTGTACGAGACGCTGAAGAAATATCTGTTGTATCTAGGGCCCAATCACTCCAAAACGGCTGCCAGATTCAAAGCCATTGCAGGAGATGATACGGATCTTACCCAGCGGCAGCGTGACCTCTGCGCTGCCAAGGAAAGCCCGAAGAAGCGAACTGCTTGGTGCCGCAATTTTCTGACATCGAGCAAAAGCTCGCTCGAAGAAGTGATTCCTTTCATCCACCTTGCGACTCCCGGCGAGATCAGCGAGTGGTTATCCCTGGAGACATTGATTGACGATACATCGGCGATGGAGGTGGCCTTTATAAGGCTTTTTGCTTCTTCGTTCCGGGGTGCTGAGCAGCCCGAGGATCTCGTTCAGCGAAATCAATTGGCTGAGGAGGTCGACGCCTTCGTGATCGAGTGGGCGGACGACATCCAAAATATTGCGGCTGAGCGGGCGTTTGAATTGGCGGAGAAACTGTTCTCTGCAAAGCTGCCGCACAAGGCGCTTAGCATCACTACGCGGCTGGTACCTGATCACGCACTGTGGCCATCACCCTTCGTCCTGGAACACCTGAAGTTCCTCTTGGAAACCCAGCAGTACAAGACCTTTGATGAGGTCGTTAGCCGGGTCGTGGGAGCAGAGACTTCCCTCACGCTGATGAGCTTCCAGTCACTGAAAGCAGAGCGAATGGGGGAGATTGACGCGGCCATCAAGATCAGTGATCAGATGATTTTACAGGCACCGGAGGTACCGCATTGTTGGTACCGAGGCTGCTTTCTACGTGACCGCTATCTAAGTGAGGCAGAGCAGCGAGAGTTTCAGCGGCGGATTCCAGACTCACTGCTGCAAAACCCTTCGTCGGAAGTGGTGGCCATTCTCTATTTCCTGACCAGATCGGGAAATTTCAAGCGCGCAGAGTCGCGGTGGGTGGAATGGTTTATCCAAGACCCGAGAGGACATGCGATTGAGCTCGTGAACTTCCATTTTGGGCTGAGCAGTGGTCGCCAGTATCAGTTCGACGTTTCGCTCACTTTGGAGCAATGCACGGCGGCCATTCAATTCGAGCAGGACGCAAGCACGATGATCAGGCTGATTGTCGATGACCAGCATGGTTCGAGCGAGTGCACCCTGAAGGCCTCCAGCCAATTGGCGAAGTTGCTTCTGAGGTTGCCTATTGATGAAAGCGCCGATTTGGGTATGACGAGCTATAAGGTTAAGGAGCATTTGGCGCCCTATGTCGCATGCGTGCGAATCGCTCTTAGGCTTAGGCATGACCACAATGACGGCAGTGATTGCTTCGCGATGTTGCAGATGCCATCCGACAAAGCGCAATTGATACCGTACTTGGAAAAAAAGCTAAATCAAAGCGCCGAGACGCGTGCGCAGCTAGGCATGGTTTACGCCATACCGCTGTCCATGCGGGGGCATGCTCTGTATCCGGACAGCGCCTTTAAGGGCGCACTCAATTGCTGGACTGACGTGAACTTCCCCAAATCGCCGCTCTTCGCTCTGGGCGATGCGCAGCCGAGTTCCGTTGTGCTCGACGCCTACGGTATTGGCTATCTGGCAGTCACAGATCTTGCACAGCGGTTACTGGATATAGGGATGTCTTTTGTCCTGCCAGCGGCTACCAAGGAGGCGCTCACCCTGTTTCTTGCGGAAATTTCTGACGAGAGCTTCATGCTGCTGGGCCTGACGTCCAGTGGCAATCTCTCTCGGACGACTGCGTCAGATCTCCGGGCTCGTGACGGACATACGCTCAAGGCGCTGCGCCTGATCCTAGGCACTGCTGTTGTTGTCCATCCGGTTGTGCATGACGCCTTACTTGATTTGTATTCGGTCAAAGAGGGTGTTGATCTTACTGTTTACGACGCAATGCAGCTGTCAGTGGCCAATAAGGTGCCATGGTTCTGTATGGATGGGGCGTTTGCTTCGCTTCACCACTCCAGCGGGCATGAGACGGCAAATGTCCAAGCTATCATAGTGCGGGCGATGGCCAGTTCACCGTTCGATTTTGAGCACAAACGGCATGGTTTTTTGCTCTACGCCCTCGGCGCTCTTCCGTTACCGCTCACTTTCAGTGACATCCATTATCTGGCCGCCACCCCAAACGCGCTGGCAGGATTTATTCTGTTCAAGATCATTCAGAATCAAGGTCGCCATATTTTTGCGGGAGACGAAAGACAGCTCTTCTTGCTTGATACCATCGTTGTAAATCTCAAAAGCTGGTTTCAGTCAGGGAGGAGCCCTGATGCACTACGGCCACTCTACACCCCTTGGACGCCCTTTAGCGCCCACGCTTTCAATCATGGCATAAGTCTTTACCTGGACTCCGGTAACCCAGGCACTATTGAGTCCAGACTGGCGGTGGCAATGATGTATATGGCATTGAAAAGTGGCCCCAACCAGCGATTCACTGAGTTTCTCTGCGCTCACTTCGTTGGTTTTGCTGAGGGGCATTTCATGGACGTCAAAGGCATTAGGATGAATCTTCAGTCACTAGTGAAGCAGCGCTCGGGCGTGGGGCAGGCTGGTGCCGACGTGGGGCAGTAATTTCATCGGGTGATTACAGGGAGGTCTGTCGGCGTTTGGTGACGCACCGTCCCGCGACGGGTAAAACGCGCAACGCTTCGTACACCGATGTGGTGCGTCAAATCCGAGCGCTTATTCAGCAGCCATCTCGTAGCCATCAGTTCTCATTGTCTGTGCATCCGGCGTCTGCCACACAACCTGATGTTACGGACGCTTTCTCGGCTGGCGCAGCGACTTTCGACCAGGTTCGATCTAGCAACCTGAGGTTGCGTAAGATTGATAAAGACCAGTTTGGGCATAACAGCTTCGACTGCGTTCGACGTTACATTGAAAACTCGCTGGCGGAATTACAGGCCCGTAATCCCAGTATACAAGGCACCCTTCGGCGAGTCAGTGATACGCGGTTTGAGTACCATCCATTGCCGGAATGAGCATGGCGATTGGGGAAATGCAGATGAAAGCCCGTGGCTGTTCGATGAGGAACCTAGGCGCTGTGTTTTGAACCGGCCTCGGGGCGGTCGCTGCTCTTGCATCTGTGCAGAGATCGTTGCTCAACGACCATGATGATCACTCAGTGGAATTCCAGGCCCTTGCTCTAGGAGCCAGTCACCGCAGGCGATGGCAGTAGGCCTTGACAGCTCACCCCAGTGCCCGTACCTATGTGATTTCTTAGTTAGCAAGCCATGCAGCTAGCAGCATAGATACCAGGCCTAAGACATGCACTCCATTCTGCTTCAAGTAAGTCCACCCCACACCCGCTGCAAAAGCTAATCGTCTGCCGAGCCTTTCCATACCCTCGTAACCTTCATCGGTCATCAGGGTCTTGCCCCGCAGCTTGAGATGTAATCTGCGCAGGTTGCGAAACGGCCAAGACAGTAGGGGGGCTCCGAGTACGATCACCAAAATGAAAGCGAGGTTTGTAGGCATTCCTAAAGCGACAAAAGGCTCGATGATTTGCGGCGTTTGGCAGACAGCGGCTATGCACATTACTACGAGCAGATACCCGATAAGCACCTGCTCCCGACAGTTAGGATTGTGCAGGGCGTGCCCGAAAGCTTTTATGCGGTTGGTCATGGGGCATGTCCGGTTGATGATGGTGCGTGTATTCAATGCCTAGATCCTCGCCAGCTCAACCGGATATTCGTATCAGGCAGTAACACTGGTTCCTTGCGACGAGGCTATCGAATACGCCAGAGCATGAGTCGCCGGGGAAATTGCTGGGGCTCTCAGTTCCGCAGTTTGAAAACCGAATGGATACCGACTCTGGGTTACAGAACCGCCCAAGAAGCCCAGCGTGATATCAGCCTTTTCTTGATGCATCGGTACAGCTGGATTCGACCCCATCAATTCAACGGTGGGCTGGCGCCAGCGCGGGCCGAAGAAAAACTTAACGTCGTGTCCGGGATTAGTTGACCACTACAATTCGCTCCCAAGTGTGCAACTGGTTGCATGCTTAGGAGGCGTTCGAGAGTTTGATAAAAGGCCCGAATTTGTTATGCTTCAAGCGGAGTGAGGAAGGGTTGAACGAGCCGCCCAAGCGAGAAATAGGGGGGCTACCTTAGATAAGGGTTCGAATCCCATCGCCTCCGCCATATTTGTACCTAAAGGCCCCGTATTCCGGGGCCTTTTTGCATTCTGCGTTTTGTGTTTTTCCCGCGCGCTGCGTGAGTGCTAGCTCATCCGTGGTCTCTGATCCGTAGTGCAGTCTCCGATGAGATCGCTCGGAGCGCGCTCAACGTGCGTGAGATTTCCGAGCAGGCGTCTGCGGTCAGTGAGGTGCCCCGTCCTCTTTGTCGATGTATTAACTCGTGAATTAGCTTGCCCTCAAGCAGGCTGCAGACTGCCTGCCCAAACCTGCCCAGGTCCGGTAAGACATTACAAGGATTCGCGTTATGGAGTTGTCACTGGAAACGGTCGCCCTTTTCTCCCTCAAGCTGGCTTACGAGAAGGAAGGGGATAGTCCGATTTTGCGTCAAGACACGATAATGAGTGGGTATCAGAGGGACGAGTTCGGCTTGCTTGTGTGCAAAGGTGATATCGAAGCTATCCGGCTTAAAATCGATGAGTGTCTGGGGTTGGCATTGAAAGCTTTAGGCGGCACCGCCACGCCGCTAGGGCGCGAGCTTCAAAAGCTGACAGCTTGCTTTAGTTGCGCCGAGACGATGGGCGCGCTTGATGCCCCGTTGGCTGCGCTCAAGGACTACTTGAAAGACGTTCAGTAACGGGGCGTCCTCTAGTCATTCGTGTGGTGCGAGGAGCGGGGAGGACGCTCAGGCCTGTCATCTGTAGCGAGAGTCACTGGTACTCTTTATATGTACACGTTCTGGAGGCCGCCCCCGGTAATCGTTGAAAGGCCTTGTCATGCAGTTCTGCCGCATCGTCCGCCAGTTCAATCACCGCAGGATGTTGTCTGCGGCATGCAGACTGCCTTGATGCAGGTATGCGCTTCGTAATGATGCTTGTCAGGGAGGTACTGCTGGGTGTGCTTGATAGCGTGGGGAAGGGCTTCTGATAGCGTCATCCTAATATGTTGTATCTGTGTAGAAAAAAATGGGAAAGGTGGTTGACCGCTGATTTTAATCCTGTAGAATTCGCCTCCCGCTAACGAGAGACGTGAAGTTGATCGAAGCGCAAGTGGTTGAAGTTGCAAAGGAAACTTTGAAACTTGTTAAAATAACCGCTTGACAGCAACAAGGGCTGCTGTAGAATGCGCGCCTCGGCTGAGACGAAAGATCTCAACCACCCGCTCTTTAACAACTGAATCAAGCAATTCGTGTGGGTGCTTGTGTTGTAAGACTGAAGTCAACTGATTATCAGCATCACAAGTTACTCCGCGAGAAATCAAAGATGTAACCAACGATTGCTGAGCTAAGTTTAGGGTTTTGTCAAAACCCAAAGATGTTTGAACTGAAGAGTTTGATCATGGCTCAGATTGAACGCTGGCGGCAGGCCTAACACATGCAAGTCGAGCGGCAGCACGGGTACTTGTACCTGGTGGCGAGCGGCGGACGGGTGAGTAATACCTAGGAATCTGCCTGGTAGTGGGGGATAACGTTCGGAAACGGACGCTAATACCGCATACGTCCTACGGGAGAAAGCAGGGGACCTTCGGGCCTTGCGCTATCAGATGAGCCTAGGTCGGATTAGCTAGTTGGTGAGGTAATGGCTCACCAAGGCTACGATCCGTAACTGGTCTGAGAGGATGATCAGTCACACTGGAACTGAGACACGGTCCAGACTCCTACGGGAGGCAGCAGTGGGGAATATTGGACAATGGGCGAAAGCCTGATCCAGCCATGCCGCGTGTGTGAAGAAGGTCTTCGGATTGTAAAGCACTTTAAGTTGGGAGGAAGGGCATTAACCTAATACGTTAGTGTTTTGACGTTACCGACAGAATAAGCACCGGCTAACTCTGTGCCAGCAGCCGCGGTAATACAGAGGGTGCAAGCGTTAATCGGAATTACTGGGCGTAAAGCGCGCGTAGGTGGTTCGTTAAGTTGGATGTGAAATCCCCGGGCTCAACCTGGGAACTGCATTCAAAACTGTCGAGCTAGAGTATGGTAG
>NZ_JBRIIP010000001.1:0-3400000 GCF_052976945.1 Pseudomonas sp. GG8 | reverse complement strand
ATGTAACGGGGCTCAAACCATACACCGAAGCTACGGGTATCACTTAGGTGATGCGGTAGAGGAGCGTTCTGTAAGCCTGTGAAGGTGAGTTGAGAAGCTTGCTGGAGGTATCAGAAGTGCGAATGCTGACATGAGTAACGATAATGGGTGTGAAAAACACCCACGCCGAAAGACCAAGGTTTCCTGCGCAACGTTAATCGACGCAGGGTTAGTCGGTCCCTAAGGCGAGGCTGAAAAGCGTAGTCGATGGAAAACAGGTTAATATTCCTGTACTTCTGGTTATTGCGATGGAGGGACGGAGAAGGCTAGGCCAGCTTGGCGTTGGTTGTCCAAGTTTAAGGTGGTAGGCTGAGATCTTAGGTAAATCCGGGATCTTAAGGCCGAGAGCTGATGACGAGTGTGCTTAGGCACACGAAGTGGTTGATGCCATGCTTCCAAGAAAAGCTTCTAAGCTTCAGGTAACCAGGAACCGTACCCCAAACCGACACAGGTGGTTGGGTAGAGAATACCAAGGCGCTTGAGAGAACTCGGGTGAAGGAACTAGGCAAAATGGCACCGTAACTTCGGGAGAAGGTGCGCCGGTGAGGGTGAAGCATTTACTGCGTAAGCCCATGCCGGTCGAAGATACCAGGCCGCTGCGACTGTTTATTAAAAACACAGCACTCTGCAAACACGAAAGTGGACGTATAGGGTGTGACGCCTGCCCGGTGCCGGAAGGTTAATTGATGGGGTTAGCTAACGCGAAGCTCTTGATCGAAGCCCCGGTAAACGGCGGCCGTAACTATAACGGTCCTAAGGTAGCGAAATTCCTTGTCGGGTAAGTTCCGACCTGCACGAATGGCGTAACGATGGCGGCGCTGTCTCCACCCGAGACTCAGTGAAATTGAAATCGCTGTGAAGATGCAGTGTATCCGCGGCTAGACGGAAAGACCCCGTGAACCTTTACTATAGCTTTGCACTGGACTTTGAATTTGCTTGTGTAGGATAGGTGGGAGGCTTTGAAGCGTGGACGCCAGTCTGCGTGGAGCCAACCTTGAAATACCACCCTGGCAACTTTGAGGTTCTAACTCAGGTCCGTTATCCGGATCGAGGACAGTGTATGGTGGGTAGTTTGACTGGGGCGGTCTCCTCCTAAAGAGTAACGGAGGAGTACGAAGGTGCGCTCAGACCGGTCGGAAATCGGTCGTAGAGTATAAAGGCAAAAGCGCGCTTGACTGCGAGACAGACACGTCGAGCAGGTACGAAAGTAGGTCTTAGTGATCCGGTGGTTCTGTATGGAAGGGCCATCGCTCAACGGATAAAAGGTACTCCGGGGATAACAGGCTGATACCGCCCAAGAGTTCATATCGACGGCGGTGTTTGGCACCTCGATGTCGGCTCATCACATCCTGGGGCTGAAGCCGGTCCCAAGGGTATGGCTGTTCGCCATTTAAAGTGGTACGCGAGCTGGGTTTAGAACGTCGTGAGACAGTTCGGTCCCTATCTGCCGTGGACGTTTGAGATTTGAGAGGGGCTGCTCCTAGTACGAGAGGACCGGAGTGGACGAACCTCTGGTGTTCCGGTTGTCACGCCAGTGGCATTGCCGGGTAGCTACGTTCGGAATAGATAACCGCTGAAAGCATCTAAGCGGGAAACTAGCCTCAAGATGAGATCTCACTGGGACCTTGAGTCCCCTGAAGGGCCGTCGAAGACTACGACGTTGATAGGTTGGGTGTGTAAGCGCTGTGAGGCGTTGAGCTAACCAATACTAATTGCCCGTGAGGCTTGACCATATAACACCCAAGCAATTTGCGTCGAAAGAGCAGATTGCGGTGTGTGAAGACGACACAAACCGAAAATTGGCAACAAACCACAGATCTATCACATCCCCATTAGTTGGCCCGTTGCGCGCAAGCACGACGATCCGGCAGCCGAATTTCTTGACGACCATAGAGCATTGGAACCACCTGATCCCATCCCGAACTCAGCAGTGAAACGATGCATCGCCGATGGTAGTGTGGGGTTTCCCCATGTGAGAGTAGGTCATCGTCAAGATTAAATTCCGAAACCCCTGTTTGCTTACGCAAACAGGGGTTTTGTTTGTGTGCGAGGAAAATAGGGCTCAAGAGTTGCGTGCGACGACTATAGCGCTCTGTTGCCAAGTTGAGCGGAGAGCCGCCTTAGTCCAGATCTCGGCGGATGGCGTCCAGGCGTTCGTCGAGTAATGGGGTGAGCAGGGCGTAGCACTCCGCAGGGGCGATGGACACGATTCGAGTATCAATAAGGCAGTGCTGCAACTGATCGAGAGCGCTATGCAGCGAGCGGGGGGCATGCCTGAGTAAGCGTTCGTGCAGGTATTGCAACTGGATAAGCATTTCCAAAGGGCAGGTTCGATGGGCGGCTGCGCGTACTGACAGACCCCGCAGCCGGCCAAGATCTTCCAGTTCCCAGCAGCGTTCGGCGATACTTGGGGGCTGCAGATTGAGCGCGCAACGGTGTAGCTCAAGGTGCTGGATAGTGGCCAGCAGGTCTTGCAGCAAACGGCAATGGCCATCGAAATCTGCGGGGGCACGGCGTAACGCTTGCCAGTTCTGCCGCTGTTCAGCATAGGGCCATTCCTTCCAGCGGTGGTCGAGCGAGGCGCCCAGCGTTTGGCAACGCTGCCGTGCTTCGCTGGTAGTTTGTCCGCCGAGACCGCGATGCTGCTGCAGGCCTTGCAGCAGGTCAATGCCCTGCAATAATGCCCGCCGCAGTGCTGGGTCGCCCTGCGGCGGCTGGATAGAATCGAATGCCACGGCGGCTTGTGGGTTCATGTTCGGTTTCCGGCGGTGAGCTGGTTGAGATAGCGGGTCAGGTCGTGCAGCGCATGAGTCTGTGTGCTCTGCACCTGCACGGCCCCATTGACCTGTTGCAGCTGTTCGCTGAGAGCATGATTGGCTTGTTGGTGTTCGCTGAGCGCCTGTTGCATGGCGCCGAGTTGTTGCAGATTGGTCTGGCTTCGTTGAGCGAGGTCTTCGAGGTTGGTGGCGAGGTGCTCACTCTGCCGGTTGCCGGCTTCCAACAAATGGCGGTGTTCTTTGACCTCGCCATCTACCTGGCGCACAGCCATGGCGATCGCTGTCGCGACCTTGGTGATTTCGTGGGTCGCTTGGTCGGTAGCCTGGGCCAGACTGCGGACTTCATCGGCTACTACGGCGAAACCACGGCCATGCTC
The DNA here is from genome assembly GCF_052976945.1 of Pseudomonas sp. GG8. Taxonomy (NCBI): domain Bacteria; kingdom Pseudomonadati; phylum Pseudomonadota; class Gammaproteobacteria; order Pseudomonadales; family Pseudomonadaceae; genus Pseudomonas; species Pseudomonas sp. GG8. The sequence goes on along the minus strand of NZ_JBRIIP010000001.1, from coordinate 3,396,807 downwards.
GCCTGCGCGGGCGGCCTCTATGGATGCATTGAGTGCCAGCAACTGGGTCTGTTTGGCCAGCGCCTGGATGCTATTCACCGTTTTTTCGACTGCGGCCGTTCGCTGCAGCAAAGCTTCCACAGCCTGCGCGGTATTGCCCAGGCTGTGCTGGATGGCGAGCATGCTTCCGCCTACGGCGCGAGCCTCCAGACAGCCGGCGTCACTTCGGGCGTGGGCGTCGGCGAAGGCCGCCAATGCATCCTGGGCCAAGGCGTCGATGCTGTGCAGGGTCTGGTCGATCTGCTCGCTGGCAGCGGCGATCATGGCGATCCGTTGGCTCTGCTCCTCACCTTGGTCGCTGGTCTGCTGGGCCATCTGTTCCAAGGCGCGGCTGGCGAACTGCACTTCGCTACGCATGCGTTCGCTGTTGCGTAGCGAAGTGCTTGTGGTCACCAGCAGCGTCGCGAGGTCGGCATTCCGGGAGCTGCGCAGTAGTCGTGCCAGTTCGGTGTTCCAGAATGTCTGTAGATGGCGTTGATCGCGCTCGCGCAATTGCCAGGCACAGCCTAGGTAGAGAACTCCAGGGATGAGGGTCAGTGCGCTGGCAGGCTGTTCGGCTAGTGCGAGACCACAGGCGCCGAGGGCCAATCCGAGCGGTAACCAGAGGTTGATCCCGCTGCGTTCCAGTAGGGCTATGCCCGGTTTGAACAATGCTTTGCCGAATGACGTGCCAGTAGGACGGCACTTGCCTGCGCCCCTGTGCAGCGTTGCGGTGGCATGGCCCATTGGGAGGACTCCTTGAGCAGGCATGAGGATTTCCTTTTGAACCAGTGTGAACGCAAAAACGGCGCACGCTCACTTTCCGCAATGCGGAGGTGAGCGGACGCCGTTGCCCGTAATAGTTGTGAAACCATCGTCGTTGATGGCTCAAGTGTGATCAGATCAAGCAAGTTGCTTGCCAGTCTTTGCCGTCGGCCGCAAGGAAACGTGTCAACCACGCAGTGAGAAGGGTGACTCTGTTCGATTGATATCGATGAACGATTGGCCTAGCACGGAACACGCTTGTTGGAAAACGCTGGTTAAGGATAGGAACTGGCTGACCTGTTTTCTCCTCAGGCTTTATTTCGATGTTTACGGCGAAGGCGGAAGAGGCGATCAACGCACCAGTCGTGGGAATTGCTGAGCCACAATGCTCTGTGATGGTTCGAATGACACATGATCGGGTTTTGGTGAGCTGCTTTCCGGTTTAAACGCAGAGGGGGGTCTTGCCCTCATTGATCTCGCGAATAGACTGTTTCCGACCAACGGCGAAAGTTGGGCGTGGTATTAAAGACTAAGGCATATAGCCATCTATATACTCAAAATCTCGCTTTTTTTGGCCTTGTCGATGAAGCACTTCTACCCATTTCTGCTCGTCCTTCTCTCCATCCTGGTCCCGACCCTGGCACAGGCTGGCGTTCAAACGCTACGTCTGCTTGCTTGGCCCGGCTATGCCGACAGCGACCTGGTCGCGGAGTTTGAGGCGCGTTACAAAGTGAAGGTCGAAGTCACTCTGGTTGGCAGCGACGAAGTGCTGCGTAGCAAGCTGGCGGAAAATCAGGGTGGCAACTACGACTTGATCGCTGCCAACACTGCGGAAGTCGAGTACTACATAGGTCAGCAACTGCTACAGCCATTGCAACCTGCGCGTATAACTAACACCTCGCGCCAACTCTTGCGCTTTCGCGACTACTCGAAGATCCCCGGGATCATGGCCGGCGGCAGCGTCTACGCGATCCCCTACACCTATTCGGACATGGGGCTGATCTATGACCGACAGCAGTTCAGTCAGCCGCCGCAGTCGATCACCAGTATGTGGGACCCCAAATTCCAAGGCCGTGTATTGGCGTTCAACACCAGCAGCCATAACTTCTCTCTGGCTAACCTGGCGCGCGGTGGCGACCCGTTCCACATCGCCGCCGCTGACTTCCCTTTGGTCACTGATCAGTTGATCGCTCTGCGCCGCAACGTGCTGACCTTCTATTCTCTACCGGAGGAAGCTGCCGAACTGTTCCGTGAGCACTCGGTGGCTCTACTATTTGCCAACTATGGCCGGCAGCAGCTCAAGCAGTTGCAGGACGCTGGCGCCGATGTCGGTTACGTGATTCCGCGAGAAGGTGCTTTGGCTTGGCTCGACTGTTGGGCGATCAGTCGCAACGCGCGCGATCCAGTGTTGGCCGAAGCCTGGATCAACTTCACCCTCGAGCCCCATGTCAGTCGCGCCTTGAGCGAGCGTCAGGGCTTGTCCAATACCTTGGTGGAGCCGGTTGGTATGGACCCGTCGGCACAACTGATCTGGCTGCGTCCTGTCGAGGATGATGCACATCGTACTGCGCTATGGCAGCGCATCATGTCCGGCGACCGGCCGCCCCTGCAGGAGGCGCGATGAGGTTCAGTATCGCCCTCAAACTCGGGTGCCTGATGGCTCTGTTCGGCATCCTGCCCACCGGTCTGGCCGGATATTATTCCTACATCAGTAGTCGCGACATTCTGCTCAAGGCCGCAGAACGTGACCTGCTCACTTCCGCCCAGGTGCTCGGACGCAACTTGCACGGCAACCTAGACGACATCGGTCTCGATGCGCAACTGCTGGCCAACGGCCCCGAGGTACGCGAGCTTTCGGACGCCGGTAGCCAGAGTACGCGTTTACATGCGCAAGATAACCTTGCCGAGTTGTTCCGCGCGATGTTGCAAGTGCACCCAGACTATATGCAGGTTCGCCTGATCAGCGCTGTCGACCATGGCCTCGAACTGGTGCGGGTGGATCGCGACGGTGAGCGCTTGTTACGCGTCAGCGGTGCCGATCTGCAGGAGAAGGCCCATTACGCTTACGTGTTCGACACCTTGCGCTTGGCGCCCGGTGAAACACGCTTGTCCCCGATAGTGATCAATCATGAGCAGGGCGCTCACTCCGGGTTGGGCAAGCCGACCCTGCACGTGTCCACACCCGTGGCTGACGCCAGCGGTAAAGTATTCGCCCTGATGGTGATCAACGTCGACCTCGACCAGCTCTTTAGCCAATTGCAGGGAGATTTGCCCGCGCAATACCAAGTGTATCTGAGCAATCGCTGGGGCGACCTGCTGGTCCACCCAGACCACCAACGCACTTTCGGATTTGACCAGGGACGTCGTCTGTTCATCCAGGACGAGTTCCCGGAAGTCGCCAGACTGCTGGGTGAGAGGCATAAGGACCACGTAATCAGTCGTAGCGTCGCGCAGGAGCAGCAAGATGGGCTGGTTGCAGCGTTTGTACGAATCTCAAACAATGCGCAGACCTCAGAACCTTTCATCGTCCTCGGCCTCGGCCAGTCACAAAGCCTCGTACTCGCCGAGGCCTCGCGTGTAGGCCAGAAGATCGTCCAGATTGTTCTGCTGTTCAGTCTGCTGGCCCTGCTCACGGCGATCATCACCTCGCGTGCGGTCATCCGGCCGCTGAAAAGCATGACCCGAGCCGTGCAGCTATTTTCCCGTGAACGCAAGATCAGCGAGCTGCCCTCGCGTCAGGACGAATTGGGCCAGTTGGCCCAGAGTTTTCGCGAAATGGAGGAAGAAATCCTCAGCCAACTGGACGACCTCACGCACAGCCGCACGGCCTTCGAACACCTGTCTCGACATGATCCGCTGACCGGTCTGCCGAACCGTCGGGTGTTCTTTGATCGCCTTGAGTGTGCCTTGATCAATTCACAGAGTAGCGGCAAGCACTTGGCGGTGCTGTTTGTCGATCTCGATCACTTCAAGAGCATCAACGACCGGTACGGCCACAGCCTCGGTGACCATGTGCTCAAGGCGGTGGCCAACCTGCTACGTTCTGCCACCTGCGAAAACGATTCGGTGGCACGTTTGGGGGGGGATGAATTCGTCATCTTCTTCGAGGCGGTTGAGGATACCCAGCATATTGTCACCATCCTGGAGAAGCTGCATAACCGCTTCCAGCTTCCCCTGTTCATTGATGGTCATGAAGTGAGAATCAATGCAAGCATGGGTGTCAGCATGTTCCCACGTGATGGCAACGATATCGAAGCCTTGGTCCAGCACGCGGACCATGCGATGTACGCAGCCAAGAAGTCGGGTCGCAACACCTACTCATTCGACCTCTCGGACGCGGGGGAAAACCGCTGCGAGTCGCCCTCCTGATTAAGCATCGCTGATCACTGCGGCAGGAACAATTTTGCCATTATCAATGTCCTTGGGCGATCAAACAAATGCCTCGGCCATTGACCGTGGATACTATTTAATCCAACTCTTTAAGCACTCTCCAGAGGGGCAGGTCAGAGAAAACTTCTCACGGTAAAGAGTGTTCGTTGCGTTTAGTGTATTAAGACAAAAAATTCCTATAAGTCACTCACTGTAATCAGGTGACAAACATGCATAATTTTTTCTGCCCTATTTGTCGTCTGATTACGGTCCTTGTCCACGCATGACTCCGAGTTCTGCTTGACTGTCTTGCACAGAAAGAGCGACATGGCTCTTGGGCAATTTATGGCGTTATGGGTATCGTGTTCATAGTCTTCTTCTTGCCGATTTCTACCAGTATTGATTTCCTGTTTTGGGTCGATAGGAGACTATCTTTCTGCTGTCCGAATTGACCAAAAATCCGGTTGCCGCTGAAGCTCTTATAGCGTTCGCCCGAGCGTCTGGAAACGCTTGGATCAAGGCCATTGCGATGCGGCAAGCAAGAAGGATAGCATTGCTATGTAAAGTCGCTTGATGACCTATTACGCTTAGCTATTATGTGCGCGCCGAAATGGGCAGCGAAGCTCAATCCGTCCTTGCATTGGTATTTGCTTTTGGGCTCCTACTCTTTACTTCCCATGACAGGAATCTCGATGCTGGCGTACAACCAAAAAAAGTTTCTTATCGTCGATGATTTCTCCGATTTTCGCAGTTCGGTCAGGTCCATGTTGCGCGAACTGGGCGTTGTGGAAGTAGACACCGCCGATACGGGTGAGCAGGCGCTACTCATGTGCGCGCAGAAACGCTACGACTTTATCCTGCATGATTTCAATTTCGGTGACGGTAAGAAAAATGGTCAGCAGGTGCTTGAAGACCTGATGACCGATAAGCTGATAAGCCATGAAGGTGTTTTCGTCATGGTCACCGCCGAGAACAGCCAGGCCATGGTGATGAGCGCCCTGGAATGGGAGCCGGATGCTTATCTGACCAAGCCGTTCAACCGAGCGGGCCTGGCCCAGCGCCTTGAAAAGCTTGACCAGCGCAAGACGTTGCTCAAACCGATTCTCCAGGCGCTTGATCGCGGCAAGCCTGCCGATGTGTTGGCCGCCTGCACCAGCCTCACCGAGAAGGACCAGCGCTTTGCCCCCCTCTGCCAGCGCTACAAGGCTGATGCCCTGCGCGATCTGAATCAGCATGATGCGCTGGAAAGCTTTCTCAAGATGATCCTGGCCGACCGCGCTACGCCTTGGGCTTACGCGGCGCTTGGCAAATTATTGTTCAAGCGCGGCAAGGCCAGCGAGGCTCAGGCTATTTACGAGCGGGCAATGATTGCCTTTCCGATGATCCCGACGCTCTACGATGGCCTGGCTGATGTGTTAGTTGCCCGTGGTGACGCGCGACGCGCCCAAAGCGTACTCGAGGATGCGGTACGTTTGTCGCCATTGGCGGTGCGTCGGCAAAGGTTGCTGGGCAAGCTGGCGATGGGTAACGAAGATTTTGAAAGCGCCTCCAAGGCTTATCGTCATGCCGTGTCCCAAGGGCAGTACTCGCGCTTCAAGGATCCAGAGAGCAACCTCGGCCTGGCACAAGCACTGATCAGCAAGAATGGTGATAAGGGCCTGGATGCCCGGGCCCGGGTGGAGATCAACCAGACGCTGGGCGAGGTCGCTAAGGAGTACGGCAACGATCAGGGGCTGCAATTGCGCACTCGTCTGATGAAGGCGACCAGTCTGCAACAGTCGGACCCTGAGACCGCCGCGAAGCTGACCGCGCAGGCGTTGGCAGTTCTTCAGGGCATGGAGAGCTTTCTCGGCGCCGACGCGGCACTGGCGGTTGCCGCCCAGCTTCAGCGCTTGGGTCAAGAGGAAGCTGGAGCAGGGGTATTGAAAAACTGCGCAGAAATCTACGGCGATGACCCCGCAGTCATGCAGGGCATCTCTCGCCTGACCGATGATCCTGCGATCCTTGGTGCGGGCAAGGCCGCCGCTGACCTCAACCTTCAAGGCGTACGCAGTTACAAGGCTGGCAATCTCGCCGAAGCGCAGGATTTTTTCCGCCGCGCGTTGGCGTTGCAATCGAAGAACATCAGTATCGCCCTGAACATGGTGCAATCGTTGTTGCCTGCGAAGGGCGTGACTCCAGATGCTGCACGGCTTGAAGAATGTCGGGTGTGCCTGAACATGATCGGCATGATGCCTGACACGGATCCCCGTTATGAGCGTTATCAGAAGTTGCAGAGTCGGGCGTTTGGCGCATGAATACTAACGATGAGGGCCTCGACTTCTCGATGGTGATCGCCTCCATCGTGCATGACATGAAGAACTCCCTGGCGACATTGATGCACGCTCATAGCCAGTGGCTGATGCGGCTGCCCGACGTGCAGCAAGGCACCCCCGAGCATGGGGCCATCGAATACGAATTCGCCCATCTCAACGGGATGTTGGTGCAGTTGCTCGGTTTGTATAAGTTGGGCGTCAACCAGTTGCCGCTGCGGCCTGACTATCATGAGCTCGATGATTTCATCGAAGCACAACTGGCGTGCCATCAGGATGTCTTGAACAGTCACGGGATCGTCGCGAGTTACGAACTCCAGGGCATTAATGTGCTCGGCTTTTTTGACCGTGAACTGATAGGTTCGGTGGTGGCGAACATTATTATCAATGCCATCCGTTATGCGCGCCATGCTGTGTTGATCAGCGCCCATGAGGAGGGAGACCAACTTGTGTTGACGATCAATGACGACGGACCCGGGTATCCAGCGCAGATGATCGAGCGTCAGTCAGACTATGTGCAGGGCATCAATCAAAGCAGCGGCAGTACCGGTCTAGGCCTCTATTTCGCAGCGCACATCGCCAAACGGCACGAGCGCAATGGCGTGCATGGACATATCGAACTGGCCAACGGCGGCAAGTTGGGGGGCGGTCAATTCATTATTTATCTTCCTTGAGTGCCGTCGCGATAAAAATGCCCCGACCCTTGTGGCGTTATTCAGTCGCCTTCCCGTCGTCGCTCGGCGCTTGCTCATCACTTTTGTTGTCCTGGAGAGGTTGCTCACCGGGCGGAGGAAGGTCTTGAGGTATCGGTTCTAATTCGACCGACGGGGTAAAGGTTTTGATGAGGCTTCCCTCGATGTGTCCTGACAAGTGATAGACCCCTGCCATTACCCCGGCGGTGGGATTGTCCATCAGGTTACGCCGCTCATCGTCCAGGGCGGCGCTCAGGATTACCCGAAGCTGCTCCACCATTTCTGACCGTTCTTTCTCGTGCGCAATGGCGCCGAAACCCGACACAGCAAGGGAAATCATCGTGCCTGCTACTCGGCCAACCGCCGCGGCGACAGCGCCTGCGACACCTCGGGTGGGGAGCGTGGCCTCCAGTTTTTCGCTGGTCCGTTGTGCCACTGACGATATGCTTGCGTCCGATGGACCGGCGCCCGCACCACTTGGCGTATTGCGGATCTGATTGACCAGAGCCACATACGCCGGCAGCTTGACGACAGGATCGATGTGGATGATCTGGTAGAGCGAAGCGTTACGATTGGGTGGTGGCGCCAGCTCGATTGCTGGAATGTCTTTGAATCGTCGGTCTAATTGGTCTAGAGGCACACCGTAGCGTGGCGCAATGCCCTGAAGTTGCGTGCCGAGAAGCTGGATGTACAGTTTCGTCGTCTGCTCCATGACCGCGCCGGGATCAATCTGCTTGGCAACAGGGTCCAGCACGCGATTGTGGTATTGCTCCTGCAGATAGTTAGCCATTCGTTTGGCCGGATCGGTCTCTTTCCCTGTGCTCACCTTGTACCAGGCCACCTTGAGCGTCAGCCATTGCTGAGTCCAGTAGCCGGTAAACCACGGAATGAAGTCTGCCTCGGTGCGCTGGTAGGCGAGGTCCCTCCAGTTTGCCATGGAGCTGCGCGCATAGTCCTTGGCCGATCCTTTCGCGGTCAGCGACGCGGTGACAATATCCCAGTCGACCTGTCGCCAGGTATCCTCCGAAACCAGAACCGGCGGAGTCTGATCGGGGGCGTGATTTTTGGAGGCGCACCCTACCAACGCCATCATCAAGGCGACGATAAGGGCGAGGATCAGGGAACGCAGATTCAAGATCGCAGTCCTCTAAATAGACTCGACCGCGTTAACCCATCCGGCATTGGATGAGCTTCAAACAAACACTCCACGCCTTTTTTGATTCGCAAGCCTCAGTGCGCGGCTATCCTTCTGATACCCGGCATGGAGTGCTTTTGCCGCTTTGCGCCTTCCCCATTGGAAGGGGCGTTCAGCGTCTCGGGTCATGGCCTTTTGAGTATAGGTGGTGAAAGGGGGGGCAAGAAAACCCAGCGATCTTATGAGTTAGCGCCGTTCCATGCGTGGCCGGGTAAGATGACGAAACTGCTCATTGGCCTTTAGCTGCCGCTTTCTCTGCTGTGGTGAAGGCGCTCGACCCCGGAGGATCTCACCGCAACGTTTGCTTTTCAGCCCGGTCGCCGGAGAAAATACCCGTCACGCGCGACTGCATTTGGCACTCACCCTCCTGATGCAACTGACCCTACCGGGCTCGGTGGCATCGATCTCAGGAACCTAGAATGGCCCCAAGACATGTAATTAACGCTTCGGTAAGCCCAAGGGGCAGCCTGGAGACTCTGTCCCAACGTGAAGTTCAGCAACTGAGCGAAGCCGGGGCTGGCAGCATCTACAAGCTGTTCCGCCAATGCGCCTTGGCAATCCTCAACACAGGCGCCCACATAGATAACGCCAAGACTATTCTTGAGGCCTACGAGAGCTTCGAGGTTCGCATCCACCAGCAGGATCGTGGCGTGCGCCTCGAACTGCTCAACGCGCCTGCGGACGCCTTCGTCGACGGTGAGATGATCGCCAGTACCCGCGAGATGCTGTTCAGCGCGCTACGTGACATCGTCTATACCGAGAGTGAGCTGGACAGCCAGCGCATCGACCTGAGCAGCTCGCAGGGGATCACTGACTACGTCTTCCACCTGCTGCGCAATGCCCGCACCCTGCGTCCCGGTCTGGAGCCGAAGATGGTGGTGTGTTGGGGCGGCCATTCGATCAACACCGAGGAATACAAGTACACCAAAAAGGTCGGCCACGAACTGGGCCTGCGCAGCCTGGACATCTGCACCGGTTGTGGGCCTGGCGTAATGAAAGGGCCGATGAAGGGTGCCACCATTGCTCACGCCAAGCAGCGAATCATCGGCGGCCGCTACTTGGGCCTGACCGAACCGGGAATCATCGCTGCCGAGGCGCCTAACCCGATCGTCAATGAGCTGGTGATCCTTCCTGACATAGAAAAACGCCTCGAGGCCTTCGTGCGCGTCGGCCACGGTGTAATCATTTTTCCAGGCGGCGCGGGCACAGCCGAGGAGTTCCTCTACCTGCTCGGGATCCTGATGCACCCTGACAACAAGGACCTGCCGCTCCCTGTCATCCTGACCGGGCCAAAGAGTGCCGCGCCCTACTTGCATCAGTTGCACGCGTTCGTCGGCGCTACGCTGGGGGAGGCCGCACAGACTCGTTACGAAATTATCATCGATGATCCTGTTCAAGTAGCAAGGCAAATGACCGTGGGACTAAAAGCGGTCAAGCAGTTCCGTCGAGACCGAAATGACGCTTTCCATTTCAACTGGATGCTAAGGATCGAGGAAGGCTTTCAGCGCCCGTTCGACCCCACCCACGCCAACATGGCCAGTCTCCAACTGAGCCTGGACCTGCCTCCTCACGAATTGGCGGCCAATCTGCGGCGTGCCTTTTCCGGCATCGTTGCCGGTAATGTGAAAGACAAGGGCATTCGCCTGATCGAGCAGCATGGCCCTTACCAGATCCGTGGCGACGCGGCGGTGATGCAGCCTCTGGACCGCTTATTGAAATCGTTCGTCGAGCAGCACCGCATGAAGCTGCCAGGCGGCGCGGCCTATGTGCCTTGTTATCAGGTGGTCACGTAAAAACCGGATGTGACCTGTCCGTAGTGATTGTCTGGGCGTCAAAAACAGCCTGAAAGGCTCGGGCGGTCATCGTTCCGGGCCTGGCCCCAACGCTCAGGTATCAACGTGTCGTTGGGGCGATACTGTATCGCGAGGGTGTTACTTCGCCTTCGCCGCACTGGCTTTCTTCGCCGCCGCAAGCCAGGCGGGATCCAGTCGATGCTGGTCGGTATCAATGCCGAGAGCTTCCATGCGCGCCTTGTGCAGGTCGGCCTCTCGCACTGTCTGGCTTGCTGCGCCGGAGTTGCCATCCAACTGGTGCATCTGCGTGAGCCCCAAGTGATAAAAGCGCAGCAGTTTCATGGCCGTCGGGTCACTGGCCTGCACGCCCTCGGTGACGTAATGCATGACGTTGGTAATGCTCATTAGGCTGCGTTTCAGCTGCCAGCCGTAGACGGCCGGTGCCATCCATGCCTGCGACCAGAACTGGAACCGCACCACGGTCACGGTCACTGCCAACGCGGCAATGACGCCCGCCGCATTCAAGCGGAAATTATCGCCACCGGGTTCGCCAAACAGCTTCACGGCAACGCTGGACAGCACCATGGCCAGCAGCGCGAAGATCACGATAATGATCAGCGTACTGCGTCGCGTTTGCCGTCGATAGGTTTCAGGATTGAATTGCTTGATCTCAAACATCACTGCTGCAGCGCCCCTTTGTTGAGTGGATAACACTATTGCGGGGCATTATCGCCTGTAAGAGGTGGGCACAGGCACGCTTAATGAGTCGGCTCACGTGTGTAGGTGCTTTTCGGTCGAAATCCAGCCCTGAGCAGGTGCCTTTCTCACCGGGCGTGAGGACCCGTTCGGCCCTGATCTTTTGCCGTATTAAAAACCACAACCGTTTGAACTCGGCCTTGGCTCCAGTCGACGTCGAGTACCAATTCATGGCGACCGGCAGCAGGGGAGAGCCATACTTCGCGCCCCCGTCCTACAACCTTGTCGTCGAGCATCCAGGTGAGTCGCTCCGCTGACAGTGGATACCCTGCGGAGTCAGTTGCATTGCCTGACGCCTGTATCGGTTGATCGGCTCGCAGCGTCTGCCCGTTCTGCGGGTAAAGAATCGCCACCTCAGGCGCACGTTCGGGCAAGTCGACGACCAACGCTGGCGATTCGGCGGTGAAAAATCCGTCATGTCCGAGTAAGCGCAACTGGACCTGTCCTGCGGGTAAACCGGTCAGCGGCAACTCCGCTTCGCCACCCCGCAGGCCAACGGCCAAGCCGTGCCATCGCTCGCCTTTATCGACAGTCCATTGCACCCAGACGTCGACATCGCTCTCGGCGTCGACCTGCCACCTCAGCGCCAGTTGTTGTGTCGACGTCACGTCGGCTGTGGCGCTGACGAACTGCGCAGGACGTGCAGGCGCCTGGCGTGTCCAGACTTGCTCTGCCGGACCTGCGATGCGCAGCGATGAGCCGGGCGCTCTGTCAGGCAGGTAGACTTTGAACATGAACGGTGGGCGGTCGGGGTCTTGGTTCGGGTGTCCGTGGCCCTGGCAACAGCCGCATCCACCCTGGAAGTCGGAGCGCACCAGCGATCCACTTGCAATCACGTGGCCCTGCTCGTTCATGAGTTGCGCAACCCAGTGTGTCTGCACGCCCGTGGGCAATGCTGTCACAGGGACACGTGCGACAGATTGAACCTGAATCTCCCCGTTTTCCTCGACATGACCCACGATGGAAATGACCGGATTCATCGTTCGCCCCTGCAGTTCGTCCTGTAGCCATGGTGGATCGGGCCACCAGAGGTGTTCGATGTCAAAAGCCCTTTCCAGAGGGTAATCATCGAAAATCGAACGCTCTCTCAACCACCGGGGCTCAAGTCGCGGGTGCTGAAGCAAGCGGTCGTGTTGATACAGAGACATCCAGCGTGGATTGCAATAGGACATGTAGTCCCGCGCCGTCGTCGGGTCGTACACCGCGCCGTTGCGAATATCGAGCCCGAATTCACCAATGGACGCGGAGGCATAGGGTTCGTAAGTCGGGTAGTTTGGATCGGTCGCCCCTGCGGCACCGCATGGGGTGTGCTGGAAGCCATAGCCATGGCCGATTTCATGCAGGAACGTCAGTTGATTACCCACGGCTCCAGCGCCCAGGCCATCCTGTCCACAGCCTGGCACGTTGAGCGGGATGCCAGCGGGGAGCAAACCGTAATACACAACGTCCGTGCGGTTGCCGTCGTTGTCCCGGAGTAGTGCAAGCCAGTTGAGCAGGGTGCCCCAATTGGTTGAACAGGCTCCTGGTCCAGAGCGTACGTCGTCCAGTGGGGTTGCCCAGTTCAAGGTGCCGCAACTGGCGAACGATCCGGTGGCCTGCACGGGCATGGCAGCGAACGCCATCGATGCATTGGTTTGCAAATCCGCGAGTGTCGGCGCGGGAAGCGTGAGTTGGGTAATGGCCGGTTGACCGGGTGCGGGTGTATTGGCGGAACTGGGACCGTTGTATGCGACGAGAATGGCACGCACGCGCAGGGTCTGAACCAGGTTCGTATTGATGATAATGCTGCTGTCTGAACTTTCAATGCCTTGCAGGCGCGCCGTCAGCCGTAACGTGCCATGACACTCCTGGGCAGGAATCAAAAAGTTCAAGGTACGGTTTATGTTGTTGCGCTCGGTTGCGTAATCAACGGTTTGCTCAGCCGTAACAGTCGCCGCACCTTGAGCGGCGTAAGTCGCGACGGCGTCATAGTTCAAGGCGTGGTTACGGCGCGCGAGGTCCAGCGAACCAGTGACATTGGCAACGGAGCTTAATAACCCGGAACGTACATAAACCCGAACCCAGGCCGCTTTGTACGCCACCAACTGGACCGAGTTATCCGGTCCACGGTCGGCGCTATCGGTTAAGTGTTCGGCAGCTCGGTAATACTGGATCGACTGTGTCACTTCAATGCCGTTAACGCGGGCGCGCCAAAGGCGATAGCGATCAATAAAGGACTCTTGCCACCAGCGCAAGGCCCCTGCGCGGATCTGATCAAGGAGAGTGGGTCGCACAGTCTGCTCCCTTCGTTATTCAATAGATGAAAAACAAGGCATGCATGGTGTTGCTGTTAGACGGCGTGCGCAGTGGAGTATAGGAGGGCCCCTGAAAAATACGGTTCATTCTGTCGGATTAGTGCGGGCACCTTTTTTGTGACGCAGGTGTATTGAATCATCGTGGAGGGCGTTTTCGCGGTCCAATGAGTAACAGTCAGATCTTCCATTTCCTTGCAGTGTTCGCCAGTTGCTGGCGCAGATCGTCGACGGTGGCGGCAAGTTGCAGGGTCAACAGTCGGTAGCCGTCCAGTGCCGAGTAGACCGGGGCACTCAACGCGGCCGTATTGTCTGCCCCGCCGACAGGGCGCTCGATCCGCTCCGAGACACCGGTTTGCAGTGCGCGCGCCATTGCAATCAGCTGTACGCGTATCTGTTTGTGTTCGGCGTTGAGGGACAGCTGCAACACGGCCATGGCCTGTTCGTCGTTGGCGGTGGGCCGGGTGTTGGCGAGGATCTCCAGGGTGCTGATGCACAGCCGCAGATTGCGCTGGATGGCGTCGAGTTTATTGAGTGATATCCGCACCTCCTTGGACACGGAGGGCATCAACGAACGCAGTTGCACCATGGCGCCGGTCAGTCGGTTCATCAGCTTGAGGTACTCGTCGTCGCTGACCGATTGGCCACTGATGATGCGGCTGTGGATCGCGGCACAGTCACGCAGTGCGCTCGCCAGGTTGTAGCGCCAGGAAAAGACCGCGTACAGGGGCAGCGCGAAAGAGAACGCCAGGGCCAGGACGATGCCAATGAGGATATCGACAGTGCGCCAAAGGCCATCGGATATCGGGTTATCGCCATGACCGGCGACGATGAACACGGTGATTGCCGACAGCAGCGCCGTGTAGCCGCCTTTGCCGATCGCGTGATAAGCAAAAAAGCCGCATACCGCAGACATGCCCAGGTACGTGAGCAACGGTATGCCCAAGTACGCTTGCTGGGCGACCAGCAACAGGCCAACGGCGGCGCCTATCAGCGTTCCATACGCCCGCTCGGCCGCTTTTTTGCCGATATTACCATGGTGCTGAAGTCCGCCGATTACCACCAGCATGGTGACCGAGGCCCATTCCCCGTGGGGCAGGTTGATGCCGGTGGTCAACAAGATCGACGCGAGCAACCCCAGCGATACGCGCACGGCGTGGATAAGCCTGGCGTTACGGTAGCGTCGATAGGGATCCAGCAGCGGTCGCAGGAATTTGCGTAGAAGCGGGGGGAGTCGCGATGATCGAAGGTCATACATCGGTTCAATGAGACTCTTGGTCTGTGGGTCGAGGCCGTTCAGTCACGGGCTGTCCGGCAGCTCGAACCCTATGATCAACAGATTCTAGGCAACTGCTCTCCGGTCAGCCAGTCTACTATCCTGCGCCCACCGAAACGGGTCTGCATTTGCACGAAGCCGTGCGAGTCATCCAATACGGTGCCGATGCGCACCGCGTCTTTCCCCTGCGGGTGTTGGCGCATGGCGTGCAGCAACGGTTCAGCGTCGGCCTCGGAACAGATGGCGATCAACTTGCCTTCGTTGGCGATGTACAGCGGGTCGAGGCCGAGCAGTTCGCACGCGGCTTCGACCTGTGGTAGCACCGGGATCATGGCTTCGTCGAGGAGCATGCCAACTCCGGATTGACCGGCAATCTCGTTCAGCGTTGTCGCCAAGCCACCACGTGTCGGGTCGCGGAGCACGCGCAAACCGGGGGCGGTCGCGAGCATATGGGCAACCAGTTCGTGCAGGGCGATGCTGTCGGAGATGATCTCGGTGTCGAATTCCAGCGCCTCACGCTTGGACATGATTGCCACGCCGTGTTCGCCAATGCTCCCGGACAGCAAAATGGCATCGCCAGGGCGAGCACGATGGCCGCTGGTATTCACCCCGGCGGCGACCACGCCAATCCCGGTGGTACTGATGAATACGCCGTCGCCCTTGCCGCGCTCGACCACCTTGGTGTCGCCGGTGACGATGGGGACGCCCGCCTGACGGGAGGCACGGGCCATGGAGTCGACAATGCGTTTCAGGTCTGCGAGTGGGAAACCTTCCTCAATGATGAAGCTGGCGGCGAGGTACAGCGGTCGCGCACCGGTCATGGCGACGTCGTTGACGGTGCCATGCACGGACAGGCTGCCGATGTCGCCGCCGGGGAAGAATAGCGGCGAAACCACATGCGCGTCCGTCGCCATAACCATGCGCTCGCCGGGGGCGAGTTCGGGTGTGAAGACCGCGCCGTCGTTGCCCTCACGCAGCCAGGTGTTATCGAAGGCGGCGACGAACAGTTCTTCGATCAATTGCGCCGAAGCACGGCCGCCAGCGCCGTGACTCATGTCGATGCGTCCTTCTCGCAGGTTCAGGGGGCGGACATAGCCGCGCTTGACGGGGGAACCAGCGTTCATAAAGCCACTACCTCAATGTCTTTGTAGCGCCCGTAGGCGTAATGCGCGGCGCAGGCGCCTTCGTTGGACACCATGCACGAGCCCATTGGATTTTCGGGTGTGCACACGGTGCCGAACAGGCGGCAATCCGTGGGTTTTTTCTGCCCGCGGAGGATGGCGCCACATTCGCAGGCCTTGTGATCCGGCACCGCCTGGTACTCCAAGTCGAAGCGCACTTCGGCGTCGTAGCGGGCGAAGGCCGGACGAATGCGCAGGGCGCTGAGGGGGACTTCACCGAGCCCGCGCCATTCGAAGCTGGGGCGCAACTCGAAGACCTCATCCATCAGCGCCTGGGCGCCCGTATTGCCATAGCGTCCGACAGCGCGGATGAACTCGTTCTCGACTTCAGCCCGACCTTCATTGACCTGGCGCACCAGCATCAAGATCGCCTGCATCACGTCCAGCGGCTCGAAACCGGCGATGACCACTGGCTTGTGGTATTGGCGGGCGAAGGCTTCGTAAGGCGCCGAGCCGATGACGATGCTGACATGCGCCGGGCCGACAAAACCATCCAGTTCCACCGCCGACGCGGCGTCCTTTTCCGGCGCGGCGAGGATGTGCGAAATCGCAGCCGGAGTCAGGACATGGCAGCAGAGCACGCTGAAATTATCCAGGCCACGTGCCGCCGCTTCGCGAATGATCAGTGCCGTGGGCGGTGTGGTGGTTTCGAAACCGATGGCGAAGAACACCACCTGCCGTTCCGGGTTCGCTTCGGCGATTTTCAGTGCATCCAGCGGCGAATAAATCATGCGGATATCGGCGCCGTGGGCCTTGGCGCGGAGCAAGGAAAGCCCTTCAGACGCGGGCACACGCAAGGTGTCGCCGTAGCTGCAAAGGATTGCTCCGTGTTCCAGGGCCAGCTTCACCGCCAGGTCGATACGTCCAATCGGCAGCACGCAGACCGGGCAGCCGGGGCCGTGGATCATGCGCACGTTGTCGGGCAGTAGCTCGCTGACGCCGTAGCGGGAAATCGCGTGGGTGTGGCCGCCGCAGAACTCCATAAACCGATAGGATCGGTCGGGATGGGCTTCTCCGCGGATGCGTGCGGCGATGCGTTGAGCCAGCTCGCCGTCGCGGTATTCGTCGATGTACTTCATGAGGCTTCCCGTTGCGTGCGGTTCAACTCGTCGAACATGTCCAGCGTGCGCTGGGCTTCTTCTGGATCAATCAGGCCCAGGGCATAGCCGACGTGGATAATCACGTAATCGCCGACCTGTGCCTCGGGCACCAGCGCTATAGAGATTTCTTTGCGGATGCCGCCGAGATCGACCAGTGCGGTGTCGCCACTGCGCAGTTCGACCACACGGGCGGGAATAGCTAGGCACATGACAGAGGTTCCTCCAGCGGCAACGCCGCTTGGCTTTCAAGTTCGGGCCAGTGGGCGGCGATCCAGCCTTGGCCGAGGGCCAGTCCGGCATCGCCGCAGGACACGCTCTGTGCGCTGAAGACCGGCACGCCGTGGGTGCCGAGCAGATGGCTGAGGCGCGTACTGAGCAGACGGTTGGCGAAGCAGCCACCGCCGAGCAGTACCGGCAGTTTTGCAGGCTGTTGCAGCACCCAGTCAGTCAGGGCCGCCGCGAGTGTCAGGTGGAACAGTGCGGCACCTTCGGCGCTACGGCCATGATCGGCCAAGTCGAATAGACGTGTGAGCAGCGGCCGTAGATCAAGCACGCCGTCAGCGCGGATGCGCCATAGGCCTTCGACCGTTGGCTCGGCATTCGCTGCCAGATAGTCGCTGGCCAGACGTTCCAGGGCGATGGCGGCTTCTGCCTCGGCTTGCTGGCGCACACTGATCCCGAGAATACCGGCGGCGGCATCGAACCAGCGTCCCGCGCCACTGCTGGGTGGGCAGTTGAGGTTACGGCGGAGCATGCCTGCAACGGTGCCAGCGCTTTGCTCGCCGACCAGCGCGCCGAGGCGAGTAATGATTTCTTCATTGCGGCCCAGTAGATGCAGCGCGGCTGCGGCCAGACGCCAAGGCTCACGGGCGGCGATGTCGCCGCCCGGCAGTGGCAGTGGCAGCAGATGCCCGAGTCGGCGCCAGGCGTGGGGCGCGACCCATAGCAACTCACCCCCCCAGGCGGCGCCGTCACTGCCGAGGCCGACGCCGTCCAGCGCCAGACCCAGCACCGGGCCGTCGAGCCCATGTTCGGCCATGAGTGCGCCGATATGCGCATGGTGGTGCTGGACCGCCAGCGCGGGCACGTCCAGCCGAGCGGCCAGGCTCACGGCCAGTTGGGAACTGTAGAAGTCCGGGTGCAGGTCATGGACGATTGCCTGCGGGGTAGCGTCGGCATGCGCGAGCAAACGCTCCAGCGAGGCTTCGAGGTCCAGACAACTTTGTGGATCGCCCAAATCGCCATGCACTGGGGACCACAGCACTTGATCGCGTTGCAGCAGACAGGCTGCGTTTTTCAGCCAGGCACCGCAGGCCAATACGGGCGGCCAGACGTTCGCGTTGGGGAGTTTTTGGCTATGCACGTCAGGCCCCCTTGGCCGGCGCTTTCAGCGCTGCCAGTTCGGCTTCGAGTGCGGCGATGCGTGCAGCCTTGCGGTCACTCTCCGGCGCACCCGCCAGTAGCCAGTCGAGCCAGGCGTCCAGGCCGGTGCCGTCACGGGCACTGAGCTGAATGATCTGCAACTGCGGATTGACCTGATGGGCATAGTCCAGGCAGCGCTGCACGTCGAAGTCCAGATGAGGCAGCAGGTCGATCTTGTTGAGGATCATCAGCTTTGCAGCGGCGAACATGTCCGGGTATTTGAGCGGCTTGTCCTCGCCCTCGGTGACTGACAGGATCGCCACTTTACCGGCCTCGCCGAGGTCCCAAAGTGCCGGGCACACCAGGTTGCCGACGTTCTCGATAAACAGAATGCCCGCCGGTTCGCCTGCGCCGTGTGCATGATGATCGTGGGCGGCGTGGTGATGATGGTGGTTGGAGAGCAGCGGGGCCTTTGGGTGGTGATGCTCATGCCCTGCGGCATGCAATGCGTCGTGCAGCGGCAGGCGCGCGTAAGCTTCGGTGATCATCCGTGCGTCCAGGTGGCAACCCTTGCCGGTGTTTATCTGGATCGCCGGCACCCCTGTTGCGCGGATGCGCTCGGCGTCGTTGCGGGTCTGCTGGTCGCCTTCAATCACCGCGATTGGCAACCCGGCTCGGCGCTCGCGCAGGGCGAGGAGGGTGGCACACAGCAGGGTGGTTTTGCCGGAGCCGGGGCTGGACACCAGATTGAGGGCCAGCACGCCGTGGGCGATGAAATTCTCTCGGTTGCGTGCGGCGTGGCGGTCGTTCTCGCCGAGCACATCTTGCTCGATGCGGATCGTCCTTGCCTGGCTCAGGCCGGGCACCGAGACCCGCGCTTCGCCCGCGCCGTAATGCAGATCGCCCGTGGCGTCGACCCGCGCTTCGCTATCGGTGGTTGACTCGTTGCTTGGGTGTTGCTCGTGTGAATGGCCGGTACCGCAGCCGCAAACGACGCACATGGCGTTCCTCCAGATTTCAAATCAGAAATCAACTATCAGTGATCCTCGACCTGCAGGTCGAGGATGCGTAATTCGGTGCCGCCGGTAGGTTGCAGCCAGAAACCGCCGCAGGTCGGGCACGGTGCGCCGCGCTCGACTAATGGCACAGTGGCGGCGCAGTCCAGGCACCAGGCCTGTCCGTGCGGTTCTTCGATGTCGATCTGCGCACCGGCCAGCAAGGTGCCCGGTGCCAGCGCTTCCAAGGCGAAACGCAGCGCGTGTACCTCGACCCCTGCCAACTTTCCGGCTTCCAGGCGCAAACGGCTGACGCGCACGAACGGATCAGCGGCAGCCGCTGCTTCCACGGCGCTGAGAATTCCGCCCGCCAGACTCAGTTCATGCATGGCTTGATTGTCCTTGGTGGTTGTCTTTGTCTGTTTCCAGCGTAAAAGCGATGCAGGGATCGAAGGCTGCCATCAACAGTTCAGCCTGGCGCTGGCTGCGTGGATCGGCGCTCGGCAGCGATGACAGCGCCAGGGCCAGAGCACCCTGCGGATGAAGGTTCCACTCGGTGGGGGCGACGATCTGATAGTCGGCTATCTGCACGGTGCCGCCGCTGCGTTCCAGACATACCCGATGCAGCAACAGACCGCGAGCGGTTTCGCTCCAGGCCAGGGCTTCGTTCTGACCCAACGCTATCACCCCAAGCGCCGGTGGGCGGGCATCGGGCAGTGACAGTCGTGCCAATTCGGCGACCCGCGCCCCCAACCTCAGCCAGGCGCTGGTGTAGCGTTCCGGATGTGTTTCGCCGAACCGGGTCCAACTGCCGGTTTCGCACGGCTGTCCATTCAGCTCAGGGCGCAGGGCAAAGTCGGTGGAACGGCGCAGGTGATCTGCCACGGCGTGCAGCGCCGGGGTATCGGTGATCAGTTGCAGTGCATGCACCGGCAATTGCAGGGCGTCTGCGTCTCTGCGGCAGTTGGCAAGTATGCGGCTCAGCCAGTGTTCGTTGCGCTGGGTCCATTCCAGCAACGCGTGATGAGGGTCGTCTTCCCACTGCTGTAGCCAGACGCGTACCGGGCCGCCAAGCCAGAAAGTCATGGCCGCTTCGGGTGCCTGATCCCACGCGCGCATTTCCCCTGGAGAGGGGCGCGGAGCGCCTGGGTCGAGTAGCGGCGGCCAGTCCAGCAAGACGCGTCGCAAGTGTTCACGGCGAGTTTCGGCCAGCAACGCCTGGCTGGCGGCCACGAGGGTGTTCGTCTGGCCCTGCAGTGCTGCGCGGATGGCCAGTTGTGCAGTCAAACGATGGGCCTGACCGCACAGGCTGTAGAGCAGGGGCAGTCGTTGCGCGGCGGCCTCGGGTGGCTGGCCTCGCAATAGCCGAGCCGCCAGTAATGGCCGACCGCCAATGATCGCCGGTTGCTGACCGGGACGCACTCTCAGCGATCCACCGAGTGGCGACAAACTGCTTGAGGCATTCATTCCGAGGCACCAGGCCGACGCCCGAACAGCAGGGCGCGACGACTGAGCGCCGGGTATTGCGGCTCTTCCTCTTTGGGGGTGTCGCGCAACAGGCTGAGCACCTGTTCGGCGGTAGCGCGGGCCGCCGCTTGATCGGCGAACTCGAACATCGGGGAAAACAACGAACAGCTTTGGTAAACGCCGAACGCCTCGTCGACTGCGCCTATGAATGTCAGACGCTGGCCACCGAAAAAATGCTCTCGGGAGGCACCTTGGGCCAGCGGTGCACTCAAGGCGGGCGCGAGCCACATCAGGTTCATGAACCAGGGCGTGATCAGAATGCCGAGTACGCCAGAGGTCGCATCTTCACCCGCAATCTGCACGGCGAAGCCTACCGCCTCGACGTCCAGCCTTGGGTTGAGAAAGGGCAGGCCGCGCATGCGGGTGTCGGCGATGTCTCTGAAGTGGGCAGCCAGCGCCTCACCCCGCAGGGTCGGGGAGGGTGGCGATTCAGACTGTGTCATTGATCACCATGAACTGCTCGGCGGCACCATCGCAGTTCGGGCAGCACCAATGGTCCGGCAGCGCTGAAAACGGCGTGCCGGGCTCGATTTGCCAGACCGGGTCGCCCTCGCTCGGGTCGTACACCCACCAGCAGATTTTGCACTCCAGACGGGTGGTATCGCTGATGCGCGCGGAGTCGCCCCTGTAGCTGCCTTCGAAGCTGGGTCTGTCGGTCATGTTACTGCCCTTCGAACCATTGGATGACATCCTCGAAGCGTTCCAGCGAATCGCTGAGGTCTTCCGGCGCAGCACAAATCACTTCTGGCAAGTCGGTGATCTCGATGGTGTCGAGGATTTGCGCGTCCTGGGAATTGAAGTAGGTGACGCGCCAGCAATTGTGCACCAGTGTGCTGCTGATCCGGCAATTGCCGTAACCGCGAGCCAGTGCCCGCACCGGGCCGACCGGCAAATAAGCGTCGAGGAAGGCAATGTCTTGTTCGGACAGCGGCAGCAGTGTCAGGTTGATCACGTGCGCGGGGCTACCGGTTTGCCAGTGCCGGGTCTGGTCTTCCACCTCGGTGAGAATCGCCGGAGCGTTCATCACGCCAGGCGGTAGTTGTGACGGCAGGTCAAACGCGGCTGGTCGGGCCGCGGCATGGGCGGTAGTGCGCAGTTGCACAGGTGCGGCGCCGACTTCGACATAGTCGTGGCCCTCACCGTAAATTCGCCAGACCCCGGCGAAGATCGATTCCTGGATGCGCAACGGGGTTTGCACGACAACGCGTACGCTGACTTCGCCCTCACCGAGCAGTTGATCGAGCAGCGTGCGGTCGCCGGCTTCAAGTCCGCTGAGGTCGAGGCTCCGGGTCACTTCACCGCGATTGCAGGTGTGGAGCATTTGCAGCAGGTCCTGCAAGGCTTGGCGGGCGCCTGGCAGCGTGTCCAATTCTTCCGGTTCGGGCAGTATCGGGGCGCTGTGGGTGTACATACCTTGCGGCATGCTGATGTATTCGAGGACCTCGTCTTCCACTTGAGAGCCTGGGCCTAGATCGACCACCGGGATGTACATTTGCGGGGCCATGGGCGTTCCTCTGTTCACTGGCAGCCGCCGGTAGCGCCGCTGGGCGTTTCGGCGAACAAGGGGATGCGGGCGTTGCTCAGGTTCAAGGCCTTGTCGGCCAGGCTGAGGTATTCGTCCCAGTCATGCATGCCGTCGATGGTGGTGACGTAGCCACCGTCGCGCAGCCAGACTAGGGTTGGCCAGCGACGCAGGGCAAAGCGTGCCGCGATGGCTTCTTCCTCGGCGCGATGAACCACGCCCAACCGCAGGGTGCAGCCATGGCGCCTGGCAACTTCCTGGCGCAGTTCGGGCAACACCACCGCCACATCCAGGGATTCAGGGTGGCGCACCGGGTCACCGCACAGCAGTAACAGACAGTCACCGCTTTCAGCGAGCCAGGCGTCGAGGTTGTCGCTGCCAATCCAGGTGGCATCGAATTGCTCTACCAGACGGGTGATCAGTGGCGGGATAGCAGGGGTGGCGGGAATGGGCGCCATGAAGGCGGCGGATTCACTCATATGGGTTCCTTGAGGTTAGGCCGCGTACGCGCAGCAACGGGTGGCATCTGGCCCAGCAGGGCGGCGAGCTGTTCGGCGTTCATCGCGGAGGGCAGACTGAAACCGGGCGCGCTGTCGGGTGTTGGCGGGGTGCCGTACAGCGCGGCTTCGAGCATGGCGAGGGTCGAGTCGATCTCCGCTGCCCGTCGTGCATCGAGGTGTTCGCGCGCTGCGTCGAGGAAGATCAGCAACCAGTCACCGACGGTGCAGGTATCGACCAGCGCCGTATCGATGAGCCGTTCCTCGCCGTGGCGGTTACGGCACAGCGCTGAACCAGGGTTTACGGCAACCACTTGCATGGGCAGTCCGATGCACATATCAGGTGCGCCTGGCGAGGATGCGTTCGTCACCGATCCGGCAGGCGGTCTGCGCGGATGGACGCTCGCCTTCGTAGCGTTGCAATTCCAGGTGCGGCAGGGTCACAGCGTCGTCCCCGTTAAGCGGCGAAGCACGTTTGCGCGGCTCGGCACCCCAGGTTTCAAGCACCCGAACGGCTTCGTCCAGCGCGCCTTCCATGGCTGCCTTGACGCTGGGTCGTAAGCTGCCGCCATAGTCCATCATCTGCTCTGGCTGGCAACCAATCAGCAGGACTCGTTGAGGATAGTGAGCAGTCAGTTGGGCCAGCATCAGCACTTCCTGAAAGCCGGTCTGGTGCAGACTGAGCTTTTTGATCCCGAGAAACTTGGGCACTTCGTCATCGGCGATGAATTTCAATTCACCGGGGGCGAGGTTGTAGTCGACGGCGTCGAAAATCAGCAGGTAATCGGCTTCCTGTACATGCTGGATAAGGTACAGACCCTGGGTGCCGCCATCGATCAGCGCGACGTTGTCGGCGAACTCATAGCGTTGCTGCAATGCCTCGACACAGCGCACGCCGAAGCCTTCGTCGGCCCACAGCAGGTTGCCGATTCCCAATACGGTGATGCGCGGACGGGGCGATTCTGAGGTGTTCATGTGCGACTCTGTCGGTGTGTTCATTTTTTGAAGGTCTTGTAGCCGGAGATCATCCCGCCGATCAGGCTGAGGCGACCGTTGATTTCTTCGCGCACAGCGGCGTACACATGCAGGATGATGAACACCACGATGACCCACATGCCCACGTGATGCAGGGTGTGGACTTGTTGGGATTGCCCTAGCAGTGGCAGTACCCAGCCGAACATTCGTTCCTGCCATGAGCCCATTTGCGAGCCTTCGCCGTAGAGGGCGAAACCGGTCAGCACCATGAACAGCGAGCTCAGCAGGAAGACGAAAAACATCGCGAAGCGCGACAGTGGGTTGTGCCCGAATGTGGGCTCCGGCGTAGGGCCAATGAACAGGTAATAGCGCAGCCAACTGAGGAAATCGGTCCAGTAGGCTTTGCTCAACACCGGAACCGAGAACAGCTCGCGGGCGTGATGGTTGCCCACCAGCGCCCAATAGGCGCGGCCCAGGATACCGATGGCAAACACATACCCTGCGCTGAAGTGCGCAAAACGGATGTAGCCCATCAGGAAGTGTGCGCTGGCCTCGCCTGGCTGGGTGGCCAATGGGGAGCCGATCAAGTACCCGGTTACCGCCAGTACCAGAATGCAGGCGGCGTTGATCCAATGCCACAGGCGCACCGGTGCCTCGTAAACGTACTCCGGCAGGCCTATGGGTGTTTCGGTCTGGAGGGTCATATCTTCACCTTTGGAAGGGCAGGTGCCTTTTCGCACCTGCCGGATGCCTTGATTACTCAGCTCACCTTGACGGTGCTCAGCTCTGCGCCGTCCTCGCTCATCACGTGGGTCGCGCAGGCCATGCAAGGGTCGAAGGAGTGCAGGGTGCGCAGGATTTCCACCGGCTGATCGGGAATGGCCACGGGGGTGTTCATCAAGGCGGCTTCGAAAGCCCCGATCTGTCCCTTGGCGTCACGCGGGCTGCCGTTCCAGGTGCTCGGCACGACGCACTGGTAGTTTTCGATGCGACCGTCCTTGATGCGTATCCAGTGGCCCAGCGCGCCACGCGGTGCGGCGACGATGCCGACACCTTTGGCTTCGGACGGCCAGGTGGCAGGGTCCCATTTCTCGACGTTGGCGGTGGAACGGTCGCCGTTGCGGATGTTGGTCATCAGCTCGTTCCAGTCGTCGACCATCATCTCCGCGCAGTATTCGGCCTCCAGCGCGCGGGTCAGGGTGCGGCCGATGGTACTCGGCAACAATATCTTGGCGCTGTAGTCGGTCTCAGGCATGCCGAGGGTCTTGGGCAGGCTGTGGTTGACCGCCTGCAACGCGCCCTCAAGTTGCTCTTTGACTCGCTGACAGTGCGGGTTGCCTTTGAGTGCGTGGGCATACCCAAGGATGTAGCGAGCCAGTGGCCCGACCTCCATGGCATGCCCACGCCAGCGAGGCGATTTGACCCAAGAGTATTTCGCGCTTTCGTCGACTTCTTCGATGGCGGTGCGAGTGCCCTTGGTCTTCGCACCCAACTCGTAATTGGCCTCGGTGATGCCGTCCCACGGGTGCAGGCCTTTATCGTTGTCCGGGTAGTTGTACCAAGAGTGGGTGACGAACTCCTGCACTTGCTCCGGATCGCGAGGATCAACCGGAAGGATCTCGTCCCAGTTGCCATTGAGAATCGCGCCGCCCGGCAACTGGTTGGTACTGTCGTCGTAATTGACCTTGGCGTAAGTGCCATAGTCCATCACGTTGGTCGCGGCCAGACCGCCGCCATGCAGCCAGCCTTTCTGTTTGTAGATGGTGCCGATGGCCAGCACGTCCGGTACATAAACGTTGCGGCAGAAGGTCAGCGCTTCATCGATGCGGGCGCGGACGAAGTTCAGCCGTTCCATGTTCAGCGGGGCACCGGCGGCTAGATCGCCGTCGATATTGATCGCGCAGGGCACGCCGCCCACCAGGTAGTTCGGGTGCGGGTTCTTGCCACCGAAAATGGTGTGGATCTTCACCCATTCTTTTTGCAGGTCGAGGGCTTCGAGGTAATGGGTGACCGCCATCAGGTTGGCTTCCGGCGGCAATTGGTAGGCAGGGTTGCCCCAATAGCCATTCATGAACGGCCCGAGTTGGCCGCTTTCGAAAAACTTCTTCAGCCGATTCTGTACGTCGCGGAAATAGCCGGGCGACGACAACGGGTGAGACGGCGAGACCTGTTGCTGCAATTCCGAAGTACGCTTGGGGTCCGCCTTGAGTGCGGACACCACGTCAACCCAATCCAGCGCATGCAGGTGATAGAAGTGCACTGCGTGGTCGTGGATCTGCAGGGTCTTGGCCATCATTTCGCGGATCAGGTGCGCGTTCGGCGGAATGCGGATGCCCAGTGCATCTTCGACTGAACGTACCGAGGCCAGCGCGTGGCAGCCGGTGCACACGCCGCAGATGCGCTCGACGAACGCCCAGGCGTCACGCGGGTCGCGGCCCTTGAGAATCACTTCGAGGCCGCGCCACATGGTGCCGGTGGAGACCGCGTTGCGAATGATGTTGTTGGCGTCGAGGTTGACCTCTACGCGCATGTGGCCTTCGATGCGAGTGACAGGGTCAACGACGATGCGTCGGCCAGTGTTGTTCAGGTCGAAACCCTGGGTCGAATAGTTGCTCATCGATGGTTATTCCTGTCTTGTCGCTGGGGCGTCATGCGGTGCAGTGGGCGTTTTGCCGTTGCTGGCGCGTTTGAGGGCGGTCACTGCGGCATGGGCAGTGACCGCAGCGCCGACCGTGACACCTGCGGCAAGACCGATTTGATCGGCATTGGCCTCCACACCAAAGGCGTTGACGTCAGTCAGGTGTTGGTAGAACGAACCTTTGTCCCAGAACCCTTCCTCGGAACAGCCAATACAGCCGTGCCCGGATTGAATCGGGAAGCTGGTGCCGCCATTCCAGCGCACGGTCGAGCAGGCGTTGTAGGTGGTCGGGCCCTTGCAGCCTACTTTGTAAAGGCAGTAGCCCTTGCGTGCGGCATCATCGTCCCAGGCCTCGACGAACTGGCCGGCGTCGAAGTTCGGACGGCGATAGCACTTGTCGTGGATACGCTGGCTGTAAAACATTTTCGGCCGACCCTGACGGTCCAGTTCAGGCAAACGGTCGAAGGTCAGCATGTAGGTGATCACCCCGGTCATGACTTCGGCGATCGGCGGGCAACCCGGCACTTTGATAATCGGTTTGTCGGTGATGACCTTGTGGATCGGCACCGCTTGGGTCGGGTTGGGTTTGGCCGCTTGCACGCAGCCCCAACTGGCGCAGGAGCCCCAGGAAATGATCGCCTTGGCATCGCGGGAAACGCGCTTCAATTGTTCGATGAACGGCTTGCCACCGATGATGCAGCTCATGCCGTCCTGATTCAGCGGCGGGTTGCCCTCAACGGCGAGGATGTAGTTGCCTTTGTATTTGGTCATGACCTCGTCGAGGATGGCTTCGGCCTGGTGCCCGGCCGCAGCCATCAGGGTGTCGTCGTAATCCAGGGAGATCATCGACAGCACCACGTCCTTGGCCAGCGGGTGCGCGGAGCGGATGAACGACTCGGAACAACAGGTGCATTCCAGGCCATGCAGCCAGAGCACCGGCGTGCGCGGCTTGTTCTCCATCGCCCAGGCGATTTTGGGCATGAACGCCGGGCCGAGCCCCAGTGACGTCGCGGTTAGGGAGCAGAACTTGAGAAAGCTCCGACGTGAGATGCCCTGTCTGCGCATCACTTCATAAAATGTTTCGGTCACCTGTTTTCTCCTCCCCAGGAATATTCTTCGAGTGGGGTTGCACGCCACGTACTGAAAGTAATGCCTGGTAACTACAAGACCTGTGCCATTTCGTCGCGGTCTTGCCGGGTAGCGCTTAATTTCATGTATGCGGTTGTTTTTTAAGGAGTTTTTAATCGTATTCGAGCGTTGCGCTTTAGGGTCGAACGCGCAGTAGTGGATACTTGGTTTCCACTGGTCTTCTTTACTGGTAACGGGCTGATCGGTGAGGGCAGCGCTGTCGCTCAGCCAACGCTGCCCCGAAGGCTCCGACCTGTTTGTCAGGCGGGGACCCGCTTTAAGCCGCAGGGTAGTCGAGGTCCAGCCGGTCGTAGCCTTTAAGACGGTAGAACAGCAGGGAGAGGGTCCACGTGAGGATGAAGAGCCCGATGATCAGGTAGCCGATCAAGCCGAAGTCGTCGTTCAGGGACGCGATAACGTCCCATGCGCCACCTTCCAGACCCAGGCGCGAGGCAATCAGGTGCAGCACTTCCAGGCCACCCACCAGCAGCGCCACCAACACCGAGACCGAGGTGATGGTCAGGTTGTAGTAGAGCTTGCGCGCAGGTTTGATCAGAGCCCAGTGGTAGGCGCCGGTCATCATCACGCTGTCGGCGGTATCGACCAGCGCCATGCCAGCGGTGAACAGCGCGGGGAAGACCAGGATCGACCAGATGGGCAAGTCCTGCGAAGCCTGTGCCGCTGAAATGCCCAGCAAACCTATTTCCGTGGCGGTATCGAAGCCCAGGCCAAACAGAAAGCCTAGTGGGTAAAGGTGCCAGCTGCGGCTGATCAGGCCGAACAGTGGGCGTACCAGTCGCGCAATCAGGCCGCCGCCCGCCAGCATTGCATTCATCTCTTGTTCGCCGACCCGCTCGCCGCGCCGAACCCGGCGAAAAGCCAGGTACACCGAGCGCAGGATGATCAGGTTTATCAGCGCCACCAATAGAAGGAAGACGGCGGAAACCGAGGTGCCAATCAGGCCACCGATACCGTGGAACGCCTCAATGTCCGCCTTGAACGTCGAGGCGGTCAAGGCGATGACCAAGGTCGCGAGGATCACGATGGTGCTGTGTCCCAAGGAAAAGAACAGGCCCACGGTGGCGGTCTGTTGACCCTCTTGAATCAGCTTGCGAGTGACATTATCGATGGCGGCGATATGGTCCGCATCGACGGCATGACGCAGGCCGAAGCTGTAGGCGAGGAACGCGGTGCCGAGCAGCAACGGGTAGTCGCGGAAGGCAATGAAGGCCCAGAGCCAGGCCATAAGATTGACGGCGAGCAGGCCACCGAAAATCATCACCACGTGGCGCTTGAAGATCAAAGGTGCCGCGCTTTTGGCGGTTCCGGCGGCGTTGGATACAGGCATGGGTACTCCGCAAGGAAGGGGGGCTGGCTGGAAATCAAAGAGAATGTCATACAAACCCTGTGCCAGCCCTGTTCGAACGCGCTGCAGCCGTGTTTGTGTGCCGTGCGCTGGACACTGTTCTTGCACTGTTCGTGGGTAAACGGATACTCGCTTTGCAGTGGCGCTAGGCGCGTCTGTGCTTAGTCAGCGGACTGGCTGGGGATGATCAGGGTGAACTCGGCCCCGCCTTTAGGATGATTGCCTGCGATCAGACGGCCACCGCAGCGTTCGACAATGCTGTAGCTGATCGACAGCCCCAGGCCTGTGCCCTTGCCAACCGGTTTGGTGCTGAAGAAGGGGTCGAACACTTGGGTCAGATGTTCTGCGGCAATGCCGCTGCCGTTGTCGCGCAGGCGCAGGGTGACCCAGCCGGGTTCCTGTTCGACGCTTATCCACACTTCCGGTGTTTCGCGCTCGGCAGCCTGGGCGGCGTCGTAGGCGTTTTGCATCAGGTTCATCAGCACTTGCAGCAACTGCCCGCTGTTGCCGTGCACACAAGGTGCACCTTCGGGGTGCCAGTGCACGCGCAGATCTGGTGCGATGCCGCGGGTGATCCAGTGAATGGCCCGCTCGATTACTTCGTTCAGCGCAACCTCGCCCAGCGTCTCGCGATCCACCGCCGAAAAGCGCTTCAGCGCGCTGACAATGTCGGCGGTCCGTTGCGCGCCTTCCAGCGTACCTTCGATCAGCGACGGCAGGTCGGCCAGCAGTGGGTCAATGCGCAACTGTCGGCGCAGGGCTTCACGTATTTCCCGTGGTTCGTCGGCGTTGACCGCCTCCAGATACTGCTCAAGACGCTCTCGGTAACCCCCCAGAACATGGGCATTGGCGAGTACGAAGCTGATCGGGTTGTTCAGTTCGTGGGCGACCCCGGCGACCAACCGACCGAGGGAGGCCATTTTCTCCGCATGCAGCAGTTGTTGCTGGGTGCGCTTAAGGGCTTCGTGGGCTTCGTGCAACTGGCGGTAGGCGTGTTTCAGCTCACCCAGCGGGCGCCCCACCAGCACGTGACCGATGCAGCGTCCGTTGCCAGTACTGCGCACGGTGCAACTGATATCCACTGGCACCGGCGCGCCGAGGCCGTCTTTGAAATTCAGTTCGAGGCTGGCGCTGGCATTGGGTCTGCGCAGGCCGGCCAATGTCTTGCGCAGCTGTTCGTCACTTCGCGCGTCGGCCAGCAAGGCGTAGACCGGGCTGCCGAGGAGTGTCTGTTCGTCGCGTCCTACCAGCGTGCGCAGGGCATTGTTGGATTCTTCGATGCGTCCGTCCGGGTCGCAGGCCAGTAGCACGTCGGACATGGACGACAGCAGCCCGGCGATGAATTGCTGCGACTGCTCCAGCTCGGCATTTTTTTCTTCCAGGGCGATTTCGTCCTGCACCAGCTGTGAATAGACTTCATCCATCTTGCCGATCACTTCCAGCCAGGCGTCCTCGTCGAGGTTGCCGGGCGCTGCTTTGCGCGCCATGACGTTCTCCAGGTTCAATGCACCGTGCAAACCATGCACGGGTCGAAAGAACGAACGATATGCTGCACCGCAACCGGCGTTTTCTCGCCGGGCAGCACGGGTGCGCCCTCCAGGGCTTGCTCCAGTGCACCGGGTCGACCCTGAGCGTCACGCGGGGAAAAATTCCAGGTGGTCGGCGCGATGATCTGGTAGCTGGCGATGCGTCCGTGCTCGACCCGAAGCCAATGGCCGAGGGCGCCGCGCGCCGCTTCAGTGAGGCCCACGGCGCTGCCGTTGTCGGGCAGTTCTGCGGCGCGATAATAGGGTTCGCCGGGGCGCAGGGCCATCAGCCACTGCTCCATCAGCGGCACTACACGGGCCAGTTCCACCAGCCGAGCCAGTACACGGGTGTAGACGGTTGCCCCGCAGCGGGCGACAGCGTCGCGCAGCAACGGTTGACCCGCGATCAGTTGACGGGCCAAGGCGCCGGTTTCGAGCACGGCGCCTGCCAGTCGTGGGGCCTTGTTCCAGGTATAGGCGGCAAGTTTTTCTGCCAGCGGCTCGGTTTGGCCTTGGGCCGGATGCAGCGGGCCGCCGCTGTCATCCAGCCAGGCGTGGGCGGCGTCCTCGCTGATATCCGCCAGCTCCAGGCTTTCTACCCGCTGCGTAGCAGCGTTCCACAGGCCTTGTGGGAACACCATATGTCCGTCGGGCTGCGGATAGGCGCCATAGGACAGGTAGAGCCCCGGTCCCGGACCGAGATGCTCCAGACCGCTGTCCAGCGTGATATCGAGGAACTGGCGCAGATCGCCTTGGCCTGGCGCTTCTGCCTGCCAGGCCCAAAGTTCGTTTTCGCTGCCAAGCCCGACGATGCGCTCCAGTGGGGTGGCGAACAGCTCGGTTTCGAGAAATTGGCGGAACTCGCGCACCCGTGTCAGCAAACGCAGGCGTTCGGCCGCATCAATGGCACGGGTCGAGCCGCCGGGCTGGATGGAGCCCGTGTGCGGCCACTTTCCGCCCAGGGTGCCGATCAGATCCAGCCAGCGTTTGCGGGCGGACACCGCCAGACGTTGCTGGCTGCCCTGGCCCGGCGTAAAGCGCGCCTGAGCCGCCGCGTACCACGGTCGTTCTGCATACGCCGGGCGCACGAAGTCGGGCATGAAAAATAAATAGAAATGAGTCAGGTGGTCAGCGAGGTTCTCTGTCGCCGCCATGAGATTAATCGTCAGCAGACCGTTGTCAGGCGGTTGCACGCCAGCCAGTGAGGCCAGTGCACGGGCGGCGGCAATCGACTGCGATACCGAGCAAATCCCACAGATACGTGGGGCATAGACCAGCGCATCAAGCGGGGCGTGTTGTAGCAGTATTTGCTCGAAGCCGCGAAACATGGTGGCGTTGACCTGCGCCGAACGCACGCGGCCGTCTTCCACCTCAAGCTGCACTTCGAGGTCACCTTCGACACGATTGAAAGGACCCACCACCAGACGTGACATAAGGCTTTCCTAACGCCGTGGGATAAGCACAACGGGCGCGATGAGTTGATGGTCGGACGTGGCGTTCTGCTTGACCCGCTTGGGCGTTGCCGATTTGGACAGCGCTGACAGGGCGACAAACCAGGCTTTGGGCATGTCGGTTGGCAGGCCGATGGGAATGCCTGCCACCTTGGGCGTGAGGTTGAACGCATGCCCCGGTTCTTCGAAACCAGGGGCGGTGCAGTTGATGCAGGCATAGCCGCCACGGGTGCAGGAGCCTTCGCCGTTCCACAAGCGCGTATTGCAATCAGCGTGGGCCTGGGTGCCCTTGCAGCCGAGGTTTTCCATCATGCAGCCGAGGTCCGAAGGTTTCTCGGCGCTGGCCTTGTATTCGTAGAACTCGTTACGCGTGCAGCCGTGGTGAACCAACTGATCGGCGTAGAAGCGCGGCCGCCCCAGGATGTCCAGGTCGGGCTCGGCGAACAGGCCGGCGGCCAGTGACATGAGGGTGTCGGTGACCCAGCCAGGGTGAGTCGGGCATCCGGCAACGTTGATCACCGGCAGGCCGCGACGTGAACGGTAATCGGCACCCAGCAAGCCGCCCAGGCGATGGCCGTCGTATTGCAAGCCGCAGGCGTCCGTCGGGTTATTACCGGCAGCGGTGATGCCGCCATACGCGGCGCAGGTACCGATGCCCAACGTGTATTCGGCTACTTCGGCCAGGTCCCGAACCCAGTCGATCATTGCCCGACCCGTGCCGGCCAGCATGTGAAAGCGCCCGGTGCCGTTGGGGCCGCGAAGCATGGAGCCTTCGATACACAGCGCGTCGAGACGGGTACGTCCCTGCAAGCAGTCGTTGAGGATACTGACCATTTCGTCGCCGGTTTCCAGCGACAGCGACGGGTGCCAGAGCAGTTCGATTCCGGCACTGCGCCACATGCCTGCGAAGTCCTGAGTGTCGGCGCACAGCAGCGACATCGTGCAGCCCCCACAGCCACCCGATTGCAGCCAAAGCACGTTGAACGCGTTGTCTTTCATCAGGACTCCTCCAAACCGAAGCGGCGCAGTTTCTGCCGCAAGCCTACGCGGGACAGGCCCAACTCACGGGCCGCGTGGGTCTTGTTCCAGCGATGACGCAACAGCGACTCTTTTAACAGGGTTGCCTCAATGGCGTCGAGTTGCTCTTGCAGTGTCCCGCTTGGGCTTGAGGTCGGTGTACTGGTGGACAGGGCAAGTCTGGCCTGGCCTTGCAATACGCGCCAGGAGAAGGCCCGCGCGTTGATTTGCGCGCCATCGGACAAGGCGGCGGCGCGGTAAATCTCGTTGCGCAGTTCGCGGATATTACCGGGCCAGGAATAGCCGATCAGGCTGGCCAAGGCATCGTTGGCGAAGTTCAATTCGGGTAAATCGAGTTCCTGGCGGGCGTCATCCAGCAACTTGTTGGCAATCGGTAATACGTCAGCGCTGCGTTCGCGCAGTGGCGGCAGCGCCAGGCTGACGCCCGCCAGCCGGTAATAAAGATCGCTACGGAAACGTCCGGCGCGCACGTCCTCTTCAAGGTCGCGGTGGGTCGCGGCAATGACCCGAACGTCGACTCGAACTGTGCTGGACGCGCCGACCGGACGCAGCTCGCCTTCTTGCAGAACCCGCAATAACTTGACCTGAAACGCCGGTGAAGTATCACCGATCTCGTCGAGCAGCAGGGTGCCGCCGTTTGCCCTCTGGAACAGGCCGATGTGATCCTGGTGGGCGCCGGTGAAGGCGCCACGCTTGTGACCGAAAAGCTCGGACTCAAGCAGGGTGTCGGGCAGCGCCGCGCAGTTCTCCATGACAAACGCGTTGGCCGCTCGCGGGCTGGCATAGTGAATGCCGCGAGCGAGCAGTTCCTTGCCGGTGCCCGACTCACCCAGCAGCAGCACTGGAAGGTCGTAGCGGGCAACGCGCGCGGCCATTTCACAGAGCGCATCCAGCGGTCCGCCAACGGCGCGCACAATGCGTGAAAAGTCGAAGGTTTCACGGACCCTGGAAAGGGTCTCCTGGTTGCGCCGTCGCAACACTGGCGTGCCGGCGCGCAGCTCCAGATCCAGTCGTTGCATATGATTTTGTAGGGCCTGGCTTTCCACCGCGTTGCGTACGGTGCTCAGCAAGTGCTCCGGTAACCAGGGTTTGAGCAGATACTGATAGATCCCGGCGAGGTTGATGCCGTTGATGATGTCTTCCGAATCGGTGTAGCCGGAAAGAACAATACGCACGACTTCCGGCCAGCGCTCGCGAGCTTCCTGGAGGAACTCGATGCCACTCATGCCGGGCATGCGCTGGTCGCAGATAATCACCGAGACCGGGTGCTCTTCGAGCAGCTTGCGGGCCTCGATCGCCGAGTCGGCCAGGAGCACTTCAAACTCTTGATTCAGCACCCGACACAGCGACTCCCGCGAGCGCAACTCGTCATCGACAACAAGAATTGTCGGCAAGTCGGGTTGGGTATCGGACGTCGAGGTCATGGGCAAAAAAAGAAGAGAAGAGAAGATTTCACGACGATGCCAGACGGCTGCGAATGAGGGGCGATAGTAACACGGCCGTGGCTGACGGGCGGTTCGTTTGCAGCGGGTCAGACGCTGACAAGCGTCCGTACCAAGCTCACTAACGCTCCAGACTCAGCCCATTGGCTGGCAATGGCAACGCCGTTTTGTAGCGCACCTGCTTGAGCGCGAAGTTGGAGCGAATGTTGGCCACTCCTGGCACTTTGGTCAGGAAATCCAGCAAAAAACGCTCCAGTGCCTGAATGGTCGGCACCAGCACCCGGATCAAATAATCTGGGTCGCCCGCCATCAAATAGCACTCCATCACTTCGGGACGATTGGCGATGGCCTCTTCGAACTCGTGCAAGGCTTCCTCAACCTGCTTTTCCAGGCTGACATGGATAAACACGTTGACGTGCAGTCCTAATAGTTCCGGGTCCAGCAGGGTGACTTGTTGCCGGATGAGCCCCAGGTCTTCCATCGCCTTGACCCGATTGAAGCAGGGGGTAGGGGAGAGATTGACGGAGCGTGCGAGGTCGGCATTGGTGATTCTGGCATTCTCTTGAAGACTGTTGAGAATCCCTATGTCAGTACGATCAAGCTTTCTCATGAGACAAATACGCCTGTTTATTCTATTTATTCAGAATAAATATCTTTAAATGGCTCTGCACGCAACGAAGTTGAGAAAAATATTCTCCACGCTCAGGCCTATGATTTGTGTAGGACAAGATTTTCCAAAGGGGATATCGGCGTCCAATGATTGAACAAGCTCCAGCGCCCAACAAAAACACATGACAAAAGCGAGCGTAGAGAAAGCCCATGAACGAATACGAACCCCTGCGCCTGCACGTTCCTGAACCTTCTGGCCGTCCAGGCTGTAAAACCGATTTTTCGTACCTGCATCTGAACGATGCCGGTCTCGTCCGCAAGCCCCCGATTGATGTCGAACCGTCCGATACCGCTGACCTCGCCAAAGGCCTGATTCGGGTGCTCGACGATCAAGGTCAGGCACTCGGCCCATGGGCTGAAGGCGTTTCTGTCGAAATCCTGCGTAAAGGCATGCGTGCCATGCTCAAGACGCGGATTTTCGACAACCGCATGGTCGTTGCCCAGCGCCAGAAGAAAATGTCGTTCTACATGCAGAGTCTTGGCGAAGAGGCCATTGGCAGCGCCCAGGCTTTGGCATTGAACGTAACCGACATGTGTTTTCCAACCTATCGTCAGCAAAGCATCCTGATGGCCCGCGAAGTGCCGTTGGTGGATCTGATTTGCCAACTGCTGTCCAACGAACGCGACCCCCTCAAAGGACGGCAGCTGCCGATCATGTACTCAGTACGTGACTTCGGATTTTTCTCCATCTCCGGCAATCTGGCCACCCAATTCGTCCAGGCGGTTGGCTGGGGCATGGCGTCGGCGATCAAGGGCGATACTAAAATCGCGTCGGCCTGGATCGGCGATGGCGCCACCGCCGAATCGGATTTCCACACCGCCCTCACGTTCGCCCACGTCTACCGTGCGCCAGTAATCCTCAACGTGGTCAACAATCAATGGGCCATCTCTACCTTCCAGGCCATTGCCGGCGGCGAAGCAACGACTTTTGCCGGTCGCGGTGTGGGCTGCGGTATTGCCTCGTTGCGGGTGGATGGCAACGATTTCGTGGCGGTCTACGCGGCCTCGGCCTGGGCGGCTGAACGCGCACGACGCAACCTGGGCCCGACTCTGATCGAGTGGGTGACCTACCGTGCCGGCCCGCACTCGACGTCGGATGATCCGTCCAAATACCGTCCGGCCGATGACTGGAGTCACTTCCCGTTGGGCGACCCGATCATGCGCCTCAAGCAACACCTGATCCGCATCGGCCAATGGTCCGAAGAGGAGCACGCGGCCACCAGCGCCGAGCTCGAAGCCGAAATCATCGCTGCGCAGAAAGAAGCCGAACGCTACGGCACCTTGGCGGGCGGGCAAATGCCCAGCGCCGCGACCATCTTCGAAGACGTCTATAAAGAGATGCCGGAGCACCTACGCCTGCAGCGCCAGCAACTGGGGATCTGACATGAACGATCACAACAATAATATTCAGTTGGAAACCGCCATGACCACAACCACCATGACCATGATCCAGGCCTTGCGCTCGGCCATGGACATCATGCTTGAGCGTGACAATAACGTGGTTGTGTTCGGCCAGGACGTGGGCTATTTCGGCGGCGTTTTTCGCTGCACCGAAGGCCTGCAAGGCAAATATGGCACCTCGCGAGTGTTCGATGCGCCGATCTCCGAAAGCGGGATCGTCGGCGTCGCGGTGGGCATGGGGGCTTACGGATTGCGGCCAGTGGTCGAGATTCAGTTCGCCGATTACGTTTACCCGGCGTCGGATCAGATCATTTCTGAAGCCGCACGTTTGCGCTATCGCTCGGCCGGCGAGTTCACCGCCCCATTGACCCTGCGCATGCCCTGCGGTGGCGGCATTTATGGCGGTCAGACTCACAGCCAAAGCATTGAGGCGATGTTCACCCAAGTCTGCGGTTTGCGCACGGTCATGCCGTCCAACCCCTATGACGCCAAGGGCCTGTTGATCGCCTCCATCGAGAATGATGATCCGGTGATTTTTCTTGAACCCAAACGCCTGTATAACGGCCCGTTCGATGGTCACCACGACCGCCCGGTAACGCCGTGGTCGAAACACCCGGCGAGTGCCGTGCCTGACGGTTATTACAAAGTGCCGCTGGACGTGGCGGCGATTGCCCGCCCCGGCAACGACGTCACCGTGCTGACCTATGGCACCACTGTGTATGTGTCTCAAGTGGCGGCCGAGGAAACCGGCATTGACGCTGAAGTCATCGATCTGCGCAGCCTCTGGCCGCTGGACCTGGAAACCATTGTCAATTCGGTGAAGAAAACCGGTCGCTGTGTGGTGGTTCACGAAGCCACGCGCACCTGCGGCTTTGGCGCTGAACTGGTGGCGTTGGTGCAAGAACACTGCTTCCACTATCTGGAAGCACCTATCGAGCGCGTCACCGGATGGGATACCCCTTATCCTCATGCTCAAGAGTGGGCGTATTTCCCCGGTCCATCCCGAGTGGGTGCGGCTTTGAAACGGGTCATGGAGGTCTGAATGGGCACGCACGTTATTAAAATGCCGGACATTGGTGAAGGCATTGCAGAAGTTGAATTGTCTCAGTGGCACGTCAAGGTCGGCGATATGGTCGTTGAAGACCAGGTGCTGGCCGATGTCATGACCGACAAGGCGATGGTCGATATCCCGTCCCCGGTACATGGCAAGGTGATCGCCCTCGGCGGGCAGCCCGGTGAAGTCATGGCCGTAGGCAGTGAGCTGATTCGGATCGAAGTCGAAGGCGCCGGTAACCTCAAGGAGACCGCCTCGGGTGCCGTGGCCGAATCCGCCCGTGAGCCCGTGCTTGTCGCCCCGCCCAAGGTCGATGTCAGCGTCGTGGCTGAAGCCAAACCTCAAGCCGCGCCTGTCCCCGGTGTAAAACGCTCGCTGGAAGCCCGGTCTACTCGGCAGGCCAATGATCGTCCGTTAGCCTCGCCAGCCGTGCGCAAGCGTGCCCTGGATGCCGGTATTGAATTGCGTTTTGTGCAGGGCAGTGGTCCGGCCGGCATTATTCGGCATGAAGATCTGGACGCGTATATCGAGCAGAGCCAGCAGGCCAGTGCAGCCCCCGCAGCCGCTTACGCCGAGCGCAATGACGAACAGCAGATCCCAGTGATCGGCTTGCGACGCAAAATCGCCCAACGCATGCAAGACGCCACCCGCCGTGCGGCGCACTTCAGTTATGTCGAAGAAGTGGACGTCACCGCGCTCGAAGAACTGCGTGTCCACCTCAACGAAAAATGGGGCGCCAGTCGCGGCAAACTGACGCTGTTGCCATTTCTTGTACGCGCGATGGTGGTGGCTCTGCGCGACTTCCCGCAGATCAACGCTCGCTACGACGATGAAGCGCAAATCATCACTCGTCACGGCGCGGTGCATGTCGGTGTTGCGACCCAAAGCGATAACGGTCTGATGGTGCCGGTAATCCGTCACGCCGAAGCCCGCAGTCTGTGGGCCAACGCTGAGGAGATCTCCCGGCTCGCCAGCGCTGCACGTACAGGCAAAGCCAGTCGCGACGAGATGTCCGGCTCCACGATTACCTTGACCAGCCTCGGCGCATTGGGCGGCATTGTCAGTACGCCGGTACTTAATCTGCCGGAAGTGGCCATCGTCGGGGTCAATCGCATCGTCGAGCGGCCGATGGTGATTAAAGGCCAGATCGTGATTCGAAAAATGATGAATCTCTCCAGCTCCTTCGACCATCGCGTGGTCGATGGCATGGACGCGGCGCAATTCATCCAGGCCATTCGCGGCTTGCTCGAACAACCCGCCACCCTGTTTGTGGAGTAATCATGCAGCAGACTCTGAGCACCACCTTGCTGATCATCGGCGGCGGCCCCGGCGGTTATGTCGCGGCGATCCGTGCCGGGCAGTTGGGCATACCGACTATTTTGATCGAAGGCCAGACACTGGGTGGCACCTGCCTGAACGTCGGCTGCATACCGTCCAAGGCGCTGATCCACGTCGCGGAACAGTTCCATCAGACCACGCGCTTCAGTCAAGGCTCGGCGCTGGGTATCAGTGTCCAGCCGCCCACCCTGGACATTGGCCAAAGCGTGAACTGGAAGAACGGCATCGTTGACCGCTTGACCTCGGGCGTCGCGGCGTTGCTGAAGAAAAACAAGGTTCAGGTCATTCACGGCTGGGCGCGGATCATTGACGGCAAGACCGTCGAGGTTGAAGGCGCTGGCATGCGTATTCAGTGCGAGCACCTGCTGCTGGCCACCGGATCGACCTCGGTCAATCTGCCGATGCTGCCCCTCGGTGGGCCGATCATTTCGTCCACTGAAGCGCTGACACCCAGCGCCATCCCCAAGCGTTTGATCGTGGTCGGTGCCGG
Organism: Pseudomonas sp. GG8; assembly: GCF_052976945.1. Classification (NCBI taxonomy): domain Bacteria; kingdom Pseudomonadati; phylum Pseudomonadota; class Gammaproteobacteria; order Pseudomonadales; family Pseudomonadaceae; genus Pseudomonas; species Pseudomonas sp. GG8. The sequence continues at coordinate 3,357,640 of NZ_JBRIIP010000001.1, read as the reverse complement.
TTATATTGGCCTGGAGTTGGGCATTGCCTACAGCAAGCTGGGCGCGGACGTCAGCGTGGTCGAGGCTCGCGACCGGATCTTGCCGGCTTACGATCAGGAACTGACCCAGCCGATTGCCGAGACCCTGAAAACCCTGGGTGTGAAGCTGTACCTGCAACACAGCGTCGAAGGTTTCGACCCCGTCACGCAGACCTTGCAGGTGCGTAATCCAGAGGGCGAGACCCTCGAGCTGGAAGCTGATCAGGTGTTGGTCGCTGTCGGTCGTCGTCCGCACACCCAAGGCTGGAACCTTGAAGCCCTGGCGTTGGACATGAACGGCGCGGCGATCAAGATCGACGAGCGTTGTCAGACCAGCATGCGTAATGTCTGGGCCATTGGCGACTTGGCGGGGGAGCCGATGCTCGCTCACCGCGCCATGGCTCAAGGCGAAATGGTCGCGGAGCTGGTCGCGGGCAAACACCGAGAGTTCAATCCGCTGGCGATTGCCGCCGTGTGCTTTACCGACCCGGAGCTGGTGGTGGTCGGCAAGACGCCTCAGGAGGCCAAGGCCGAAGGACTGGACGTGCTGGTCGCCAACTTCCCGTTCGCTGCCAACGGCCGGGCGATGACCCTGGAATCGAAAAGCGGTTTCGTGCGGGTGGTCGCGCGAAGTGACAATCACCTGATTCTCGGCTGGCAAGCCGTCGGGGTCGGCGTGTCGGAACTGTCTACGGCCTTTGCCCAATCCCTGGAAATGGGCGCTCGCCTGGAAGACATCGCAGGCACCATCCACGCCCACCCGACACTCGGCGAAGCGGTTCAGGAAGCGGCGCTACGTGCGCTGGGGCATGCGTTGCATCTCTGACGATCTGAACCTGTGGGGCACCCCGGCACGCGCAGTGTAGTGCGCGAAGGCATTCGAGCCGGGCGCCCCTCATGTTCCGGACGGGTCAATGCGCTGATCAGCCAGCGATGACAGCGTCGCGCCGTTCGCCTGACGCGTTTTTCAGGAAACTGAGCAGCGCTACCACCGGGAACGCGCTGCCAGCAACGACGATCCACAGCCAGCCGCCGTGGTCATACAGCACGCTGGCAATCGCCGAACCGAAGGCCCCTCCGATGAAAATACTGGTCATGTACAGCGCATTCAGGCGGCTGCGGCTGGCGGCATCCAGGGCGTAGACCGCACGCTGCCCCAACACCATGTTCATCTGCACGCAGAAGTCCAGGACCACACCGGTCACGGCCAGTCCGATCACGCTGTAAATCGGGTGAATCAGCGCCGGCAAGAAACTCAACGCAGCCAGAACCAATGCCCCGAGGCTGGCAATGCGGGTGTGTCCGGCATCGGCCAGACGCCCACTGATGGGCGCTGCGATCGCGCCGATGGCACCGACCAGCGCGAACAAGGCGATCTGTGTCTGCGACAGGCCATGGTTGCGTGCCAGCTCCAGCGGTACGGCGGTCCAGAACAAGCTGAACGCAGCAAACATCAGCCCTTGGTAGAACGCCCGCTGACGTAAAACTGGTTGCGTACGCAGCAAGGTCCACAGTGAAAACAGCAGTTGCCCGTACGAGGCGCTATGGTCAGGTTGGCGTTTGGGCATGGTGGTGGCAAGCACCACACTGATGATCATCATTAGTACCGATGCCGAGACAAACACCGCGCGCCAGCCGAAGTGGTCGGCGATCACGCTGGACAGTGGCCGTGCCAGCAGAATCCCCAGCAGTAACCCGCCCATGATCCCGCCAACGACCCGCCCCCGAGATTCCTCAGGTGCTAGATGCGCCGCCAGCGGAATCAGGATTTGCACCGACACTGAACTGAACCCCACCAACAACGACGCGAGCAAAAACACATTCGGTTGTTGACTGAACGCTGCGCCCAACAAGCTGATGATGGCCAACAGGGAGGTCATGATCATCAACCGTCGGTTCTCCAGCAGGTCGCCCAACGGCACTAGGAAGAACAGCCCAAGCGCGTAGCCGATCTGAGTCAGCGACACGATCACGCTGGCCATGGTGCTGGACAGGCCGATGTCGGGCGCAATCAGCTCGATGATTGGCTGGGCGTAATAGATATTGCCGACAATAGCGCCACAGCAAAACGCGAACAGCATTACCATGCCTCGCGTCATAGTGGGGGCCTCGGCGTGGCGGGTTTGGGTCGTGGTACTCATAAGAAAAGCGTTCTCGGGCGGACAAGTGAACCAAACACGCCTGCAACATGCGCGCGAAAGGCTGTCTGGTAATAGATTGCGCGCAGGCTAATTGTTCTGCCGCGAGGTGAGAAGGGGGGTGAGGGTGATAGCGACTATTCCTGAAAATAATGATGGGGTGCTTACCCTTTATTTCCGCCTTCCAACTCAATGTCCAACCGCTTCAACCTTGAAGCCAGGGTTGTAGGTTTAAGCCCCAACAGCTCCGCCGCGCCGCCTTTGCCGAACAGTTTTCCGTTGGCGGCGTTGAGGCGCGACGCTCCGTTTCCAGATAGGCGCGCGCTCTTATCCGCGCTTTATCTCTTCATTCTTGTGTTTGTCAGGCTGACCCAGGTCCTTGCTTCCTCGTTGCTTGGGTGGACCGCTTTCGCTGCGGATTTGGGCATGGCTGATCAGGGCGAAAATAAAACTGCCGCCGATAATGTTGCCAGCCAGGGTCGGCCCGGCAAAGGTCAGCCAGAAGTCTTTCCACGGCAGTTGGCCGGCGAACACCAGGTATGAAACCTCGGCCGAACCGACGACGATGTGGGTGAAATCGCCCAGCGCCATCAGGTAGGTGATGAGGAGGATGATCCAGATTTTTGCGCTCTCCATGGACGGGATCATCCAGACCATGGTGGCGATCATCCAGCCGGAAATGATGCCCTTGGAGAACATCTGGCTGACGTTGTTTTCCATGACCTTACGGCCAATATCGAGAAACGCTGCATCGGTTTTTGCATCGAAAATCGGCAAGTGCAGCATGACGTAGGCCACCAACAGGGTGCCGGTCAGGTTGCCGATCAATACCACGCCCCACAAACGCAAGAGCCGGCCGAAGTTGCCCAGCGTTGGTTTGGTCATCACCGGCAGCACGGCGGTCAGGGTGTTTTCGGTGAACAACTGCTGACGTGCCAGAATTACCGCAAGAAACCCCGCCGAATAACCCAGGCTGGCGATTACTTTGCTGGTATCGCCTTCGGGCAGTCGAGCATCGAGCAGGCCCATGGCCATCAGCGATAAGCCCATGGTCAGACCAGCAGCGAGGGCCGACCACCAAAGAGCGGCGATGCTGCGCTCAAGCTCCTGATCACCCTGGAGGCGAATGGTTTCGTGCAGCACGGCGGCACGTGGGGGCTGGTTTTTGTCGACCTCTCTTTCTTCTTCAGCGGACAGACCAGGGGTCTTGCCATCTTTTTCACTGTCCATAAGCGCCTCGGGTCGAATTTAGTAATGTCGCTAAGTCGTGCATCGAATGCTGCACGGCACTGATGGTTGAGACACAATTCGCTGCTGAGCGTTCGCCCTCCGGGGTGAGAGCATTTCGTTAAGTAAAACCGTTCAAATTCAGGAGCGTGACCGTGAGCATCCATATCCGCGAAGCGACCAGGGCCGATGCCAGGGTTATTCTGGGTTTTATCACCGAACTGGCGATCTACGAAAAGGCCGAGCATGAAGTGTTGGCCAGTGTGGCGGACATCGAGCGCAGCCTGTTTGACGAGCCGTCGCCAGCACGGGCGCTGATCTGCCTGCAGAATGATGAACCGATTGGTTTCGCCGTGTACTTCTTGAGCTATTCCACCTGGCAGGGGCGCAAGGGTTTGTACCTGGAAGACCTGTTCATCTCGGCCAGCCATCGCGGCGGCGGGGCGGGCAAGAAAATGCTCCGGCATCTGGCGAAGCTGGCATACGACAGCGGTTGTGGTCGTTTCGAATGGAGCGTGCTGGACTGGAACACACCGGCTATCGATTTTTATAAAGCCATCGGCGCCGCGCCGCAGGATGAGTGGGTGCGCTACCGGCTGGACGGCGAAACCCTGAAGAGCTTTGCGTTAGGCGAGTAGGTGCTGCGCACGCTTGCCCCGCCGGTCATGATCAGCCAAGCACCCGACTCGGTGTGCCACCGTGCCATGCCTGGATGTCTTCGATCATTTGGCTGAAGAATGTCCGGTAGTTGTTCTCGGTGACATAACCGATGTGTGGTGTCGCCAGCACGTTGTCCATGTGCCGGAATGGATGGTCAGCGGGCAGGGGTTCAGGTTCGTAGACATCCAGAGCCGCTCCGGCGATTCGGCGTTGTTGCAGTGCATTGATCAATGCCGCTTCGTCGATGATCGGGCCGCGTGCGGTGTTGATCAGGTACGCGGAGGGCTTCATCCAGCTCAGTGCCTGTGCATCGACCATCCCGCGACTGCGGTCGCTGAGCACCAGGTGCACCGACAATACATCCGCCTGTTCAAACAGCGCTTGCTTGCTGACGTACGTCACGCCCGATTCCGCGGCACGCTCGGGCGTGAGGTTTTCGCTCCAGGCGATCACCCGCATGCCAAAGGCCTGGCCATAGCGTGCAATCCAATTACCAATGCTGCCCAGACCGAGAATCCCCAAGGTCTTGCCGTATAAATCGCCGCCCAGGCCGATCTGCCAGCCGCCGTCGCGCAATGAGTTGGCTTCGCCCACCAGATTGCGGGTAATTCCCATGATCAAGGCCCAGGTCATTTCCGGGGCGGCATGCTTGTAGCTGTCAGTGCCGCACACCTGAATGCCTAGTCGTGCAGCCGCCGGAAGGTCGATTGCGGCATTGCGCATGCCACCGGTGACCAACAATTTCAGGCGCGGCAACTGGCTCAATAAGGCTTCGTTGAACAGGGTGCGCTCACGCATGACACACACCACGTCAAACGACTCCAGGCGCGCCACCATGCTGGCGGTATCTGCCGGGAACTCGTGCAGAAAACTGACTTCGCCGATCAGGTCGAGAACGGTCCAGTCCACCACGTTACTCGCCACCGACTGCCAGTCATCGAGCACGGCGATCTGTAAGAGGGAATGTTCAGCCATTGTGGTTTTCCTCGCCAAAAACACAGTGAAATTATTCGTGAGACTAACAGTGCCGCCAGGTAGATTGCGATTGAAGCAGGGTCCCGCTCAACCAAACAGCCCCGCAGCGATGTTGATCGAGAACCCCAGGATCGCGGTGTTGAACACAAAACCAATCAGTGATTGGGCCAGTACGGTTTTGCGCAGGTCTCGGCTTGCGACCCCTACGTCTGCTGTCTGTACCGCGACACTGATGGTGAATGAGAAGTAAAGAAAGTCCCAATAGTTCGGGTTCTTCTCGCCATCGGCGAAGCGCAGAGGGGGTTTACTGGTAGTGGCGGTGTAGAACAGGCGAGCGTAATGCAGGCTGAATATTACACCGGTGAGCAGCCAGGAACCGACAATGGTCAGGCCGGTAAAACCGTAATGCAGCAACCTGATGTGGACGCTCAGGTCTTTACTGCCAGCCAGTTCCAGGGTAATCGCTGCAAGGCTGGCAATCGCCGCCACGCATACTGTCGCCAACACCAGTCCGGCATTTTCGTCCTCGATCATAGCGAAGCGTTTGACGTCCTCGGCTTGTGCGCGAAACGTCAGCCAGATCATCAGGATCAGGTAGGTCCACACCCCAACGTTCCAGCCAATCAATATTTGGGTGGTGGGCGCGAGATCGGGAACAACGTAGCTGGAAAGAAAACCACCGACACAACCGAGCAGTGCCGCAGCGGTCAGGCGAGGGTGGGTGTGGGCGAGATGGGGCATTTGAGGGCATCGTGGTCAGAGTCTTGGCGAACCTTAGCACGGCCTCTGCGCCAGAAGAAAAAACGGCGCGGAAGTGATTCCGCGCCGCGCGCCACGTTGGGAATAGCCTTACCGCACTTGCAACTTATAGGCTCTGCAACTTACCGAACCAGGCAGACTCCTCACCATCTAATTTAAAAGTGTTTCTATAAACACCTTCACCGCAACCCACCTTCTCCGGAGTCCACCATGTTTGCTCTTGATCACGACCTTGCGCAGGACATCGTCGACCGTGCCATGGCGATCCTGCCGTGCAACGTCAATGTGATGGACTGTCTGGGCATCATTATTGGTAGTGGCGAGGCTGATCGGTTGTATACCCGGCATGAAGGTGCTCAGTTGGTGTTGGCCAACAGCCGGGTGGTGGAGATTGATTCGCAGACGGCCAAGCATCTGAATGGTGTGCGTCCGGGGGTCAATCTGCCGCTGATGCTTGACCAGAAATTGATGGGCGTACTGGGGATTACCGGTGAGCCGGACGAGGTCCGGGTCTATGGCGAGCTGGTGAAGATGACCGCCGAGATGCTCATGGAGCACCGGCGCCAGCAGGCGGATCAACAGTGGAGGCATCAGCGCAGCGAGGACCTGCTTTCGCGGTTGTTGCTGGTCGACTGCCCCGACAGCCAGGTCGACGAAGCCGAGCATTTGGGGCTGCAACCGCAATTGCCGCGTCAGTCGGTATTGATCGAGCTGCCTGCGCAAACGCCTGCGGCCAGCCAGATTGCCACTTGGTTGAACGCCCGTTATGCCCATAGTTGGTGTGTGGTGCGCGAGCCGACGTTGTTGCACTGGTGCCGCGCCGCAGGCAAGGAACGCGACGATACGCTGCTGCTGGAGCAGTTCGACGAGCAGGGCTGGCCCGTGGTGCGGATGGTCACGGTCGAGCAATCGGCCGATCTGGCGACGTTGCAACAGGCCTGTGCTGCGGGGCGTGATTTGCTCGATTACGCCCGCCATGTCCATCCGCAGCGGCGGCTGTTGCGTCTGGCCGTTCATCGTCCGGCCGTGCTGTTCTGGCGTTATCGCAACGATTGGCTCGCCCAAGGCGTGGCCGCCCCGATCATCCGGCTGCAAGAAAGCAACAGCGGGCAGTTGCTGGAAACCCTGCGCAGCTGGTTCGACTACAGCGGCGAAAGTCAGGCCTGTGCAGACGCGCTGGGCATTCACCGCAACAGCCTGCGTTATCGACTGGAAAAGGTCGCGGAGCTCAGCGGTTGCGACCCCTACAAAACTGACGACTTGTTGCGCCTGTATCTGGGCGTACAAATGACGCCTCGAATCACTGCGGACTAAAATCCAGTATGTTGTTTTGGTCTAATGACCAATAACTGCCCATGTTTCTTGGGCGAAGGTCAGGCGGAAAACGTCGGTTAGGGTGAGACCATCTACTCATTACGGATAGGAGCCCCTCATGAAAATCGTCATCGCACCCGACTCTTTCAAGGACAGCCTGAGTGCCCAGGCTGTCGCCAATGCTATTGCCGGGGGCCTGGCCGAAGTCTGGCCTGACGCCGAGTTGGTTCAATGCCCGATGGCCGATGGCGGTGAGGGCACCATCGAAGCAGTTCTGGCCGCCTGTGATGGGCAGTGGATGAGCGCCACTGTCAGCGGACCGTTGGGCGTTGCGGTCGAGGCTCAGTGGGGCTGGCTGGAGCAGACCAGGACCGCAATCATTGAAATGGCCATGGCCAGCGGCTTGCAGTTACTGACCCTTGAGCAAAGGGACGCTTGCCTGAGTAGCACGTATGGCACGGGCGAGTTGATTCGTGCGGCGCTGGACGCTGGCGCGCAACGTATCATCCTGGCGATTGGCGGCAGCGCGACCAATGATGCGGGCAGTGGCATGCTGTCGGCGTTGGGTGTGCGTTTTCTAGACGGTAATGATCAGCCTCTGATACCGAATGGTCAGGCTTTGGCGCAGGTACAACGGATCGAACTGGACGGTCTTGATGCACGTTTGCGCGACGTGCGCTTTGAGGTTGCGGCGGATGTCGACAACCCATTGTGCGGTCTGCAGGGTGCCTCTCATATTTTTGGCCCACAAAAGGGGGCATCCCCGCAGCAAGTTCTGGAGCTGGACGCCGCGTTGGGGCATTTCGCCGATCATTCGGCCCTGGTGCTGGGTTATGACGTGCGCGACCAACCCGGTTGCGGGGCGGCCGGAGGCGTGGGCTTCGCTGCCAAGGCTTACCTGAACGCGACTTTTCACCCTGGCGTAGAGGTGGTGGCCGACCTTGTGGGCCTGGCCTATGCACTGGACGGTGCCGATTTGGTGATTACCGGTGAGGGCTGTTTTGATGCCCAGACGTTGCGTGGCAAAACCCCGTTCGGTGTCGCCCGCATTGCCCGGCGCAAGGGGGTGCCGGTGATCGTGTTGGCAGGGACGTTGGGTGAGGGCTATGCCGACCTGTACGCGCATGGCATCAGTGCGGCGTTTGCGTTGACCAGCGGTCCAATGACGCTCGGTTATGCCTGTCGCAACGCCGCGAGCTTGTTGCACGATCGAGCCCGTGATCTGGCCCGGGTCTGGCGGCTGGCTGCGTCGCGCTGATGCGTGTTCCTTCCCCGACCGAGTTCGCTGCGCGACAGAGTGGTGTCATGAGGGTTTATGCCGCACTCAACTGAACTGCGGGTATCGGGTTGCGCATAAGGGTGCCCACCAGCAGGGCGCCAAGCAGCGCCACCAATCCGGCCACCCACAGGACCGTGCTGAAGCCTGAAACAAATGCCTGTTGCGCCAGCGGCTGGACGATCAGCCGCGCATTCTCCGTCAGCGGCTGCATCGCCGCGACCATGTCACCGGCTACCACGCGGGACACGATGTGATCAGTCTGAGCCAGCCAACCGGGAGCATTGAGTTGCAGGCTACGGGTCAAGGTCTGTTGCGAGTGGCTGGCCAACAAGGCGCCGAACACACCGATGGCAAGCATGATCGCGCTGAAACGCATCGTGGTGCTCATTCCGGACGCCATGCCTGCGCGGTCACGCGGTACGCACGCCATGATGTTCTTCTGGGTATCGCCATTGAGTAGTCCTGCGCCAGCCCCGGTGACGGCGATGGCGCAGGCAAAGCTCAGGTAGCCGCCCATCGACAACGCCCAGGCGCTTAGCAGGTTGCCGCAACCGACCAGGGTCAGCCCGAGGGCCATCATGCTGGCTGGCGATAACAGGCGAGATAACCGCGTGCCGATCTTCGGAAAGGTGAGCATGGTCAGCGCGAACGGCAACATGCCCAGCCCGGAGGCGATTGCAGTGAACCCCAGGCCATTCTGCAAGTAGAGCGGTAATAGCGTCATCATCACTTGGGCACAACCTGCGTAAGCGAACATGCCCAGGAGCGCCCCAACGAACCGCGGGTGTTTGAACAATTGCAGATCGACCATAGGCCGAAGCTGTAGCCGCTCAACCACCACGAACAGGACCATCAACAGTACGCCGGCCAGCAAGCGCAGGGTGGTCAATGAGTTGTCCCAGCCAATGCGATTGGCCTCGATCAGGCCCCAGATAAGACACAGCAGACTGCCGCTAAACGCCAGACTGCCCCAAGGGTCGAGCCGCGCCGATTGTTCGTTGCGCGACTCGTCAATGTTGCGCCATACCATGCTCACCAACAGTAAGCCCAGCGGCAGGTTCAGGTAGAAAATCCAGCTCCAGCCCACGAACGAGGCAATCAGCCCCCCCACGGTGGGCGCGGCGGTCATGGCTACGCCCATGCAGGCCCCCCAGAACGCCCAGGCTTTGGCCCGTTCGGTCTCGTCATGGAACGCATGGCCGATAGTCGCCAGTGCCGAGGTCAACAACAGCGCGGCCCCTACGCCTTTGATCGCTCGGGCAATGTCGAGGAAGAGGATGTTTGGCGCCGCGCCACAGCCCAGTGAGGCCAGAATGAACAGTGCCAGGCCCCAGATTAGGGTCTTCTTCCTGCCAAAACGATCGGCAATGCTGCCTGCGGGCAATAGCAGTGCGGCGAAGGCCAGCATGTAGGCGCTGACCACCCATTCGATGTCGGCGAAATTGGCCCCCAGGTCACGGGCAATACTGGGCAAGGTCACGGCTACAATATTGGTGTCCAGAACGATAAGCGAGCAGACCGCCGAGGCGGTCAACAGGGTCATGCGCGGGCTGGGCGATTTCATGTCATTCCTCGCAGATACACGATTGCTTTATGGGTAACGTGCCAGCAAGCTTATTGCAATGCCTTAGGCGCTTTATTACTCGGGCTTGAGTACTTCATTACCTTTGAGCTAATCCTGTCATGGAAATACGCCACTTTCGTTACTTTCTGGCCGTCGCCAAGCACAGGAATTTCAGCCGTGCCGCAGCACAACTGGGCATTGCTCCGCCGACGCTTACCCGACAGATTCAGGACATGGAAAGCGCCTTGGGCACGCGCTTGTTCCTGCGCCTGCAACGCGAGGTCAGCCTGACGGATGCAGGCAGGGCCTTGCAGGCAGAGGCTGAGCTGACCGTGCGTCAGTTCGAAACCGCGCAGCTCAATGCGCAGCGTGCGGGGCGCGGTGAGACCGGCCACATCGAGCTGGGTTATGTGGCTTCGGCGGTGTTTTCCGGGGTACTGCAAAAACAGGTCAGCAGCTTTCGCCTGCGTTATCCGGACATTGGCTTCACCATCAGCGAGAACCTGATGCCGGCCTTGCCAGAATTGATCGAGGAGGGGCGGCTGGATGTCGGTTATGTTCGCTCGCCGATGCATTTACCCGAAGCCCTGAGCACCGTCAGTCTGTTGGTAGAAGGCTTTGCGCTGGCGCTGCCAGACAGCTCGTGGCTGTGTCGTCTGAAAGAAATCAATGCGGTGCATCTGCAGAATGAAATCTTCATTCTCCCTGAGCAGATATCCGGCACCTTGCAGGTCGCTGCGCAAGGCGGCTATGCGCCAACGCTTGGGCCTCAACCGGGTGGGTTAGTCGCTGTGGTGGCGCTGGTGTCCCTCGGCCAGGGTGTGGCCGTGGTGCCGGAGTCGATGGTGGACCACATCAAGTTGCCCAAGGTGGTGTACCGGCGTATTCAAGACTGCCAACCTTCGTCATTCTTGTCGCTGGTTTATCGCCGTTTTGAAAAGGCTCCGGCGGTGGTGCGCTTCATCGAACACGTAAAGGATTTCAGCGAGAAACCGACGTTGTAACATGAAGATTGATCATGGACTTTAGTAAATGAAGAAATACCAGCCACCGTTGACACTGACCTCACGGATGCTCGCCCTCGTCGCAGATATCAGCGAAGAGGTCGGTCGCTTGTCGTCGTTGCGGGAAACGACAAACCGACCCGGTAAAAAACACTACTCAAGGTTCTCGCAAGCCATCCTTCGTTCAAGTCCGGCGAGCTGATGGATCAATTGGGTCTCGCGCATCGGCAATCATTTCGTCGCGCGTACCTCAACCCGGCATTCGGGACATTGTGCTCGGGCACTCGATTCCATTCCGCGTCATTAAAATGCACCAGCAAGTGCCTTCAACCCTGCTCAAGGAGCCCAGTCAATGATCGATCATCTTGACCATTTGGTCCTGACCGCCAGCAATGCCGATGCCACGCGAGATTTCTATACCCGCGTGCTCGGCATGCAACTGGAAACCTTTGGTGCCGGACGTATGGCGTTCATGTTTGGCAACCAGAAAATCAACCTGCACATTCGCGGGCACGAATTCGAGCCCAAGGCGCATCTGCCGGTTCCGGGTGCGCTGGACTTGTGCTTTATTGCGTCGATCCCGCTGGAGCAGGTGATTGAGCGCCTGGCTGAGGCCCGCTGGCCAATTGTCGAAGGCCCGATCATGCGCACGGGCGCCATCGGGCCCATTCGCTCGGTGTACGTGCGCGACCCGGACCTGAACCTGATCGAAATTTCTGAACAGGCCTGAGCGGGTACAGCCGTCGCTACTGGCCTGCAGTTCTCTCGAGGGTGATGTCGACCTTCTAGGTCTTGAGCGTTTCCACGGGCACTCGACCATAAACGTCAGTGAAACGAACAATGTCGTCTTCACCCAGGTATTCGCCGCTCTGTACTTCGATCATGACCAAATCGACGACGCCGGGGTTGATCAGGCGATGAGTGCGGCCAGGTTTGATAAACGTCGACTCATTGGTGTCGAGTAGAAACTCACTGTCGCCGTTGGTCACCCGTGCCATACCGCTGACCACAATCCAATGTTCGCTACGGTGATGGTGCATTTGCAGTGACAACGATGCCTGAGGGCGGACCATGATGCGTTTGATCTTGAAGCGCTTGCCTTCTTCGAGCACGGTGTAGGTCCCCCACGGGCGGGTGACGGTACGGTGCAGGCGATAAGCATCATGTCCCTGGCGCTTGAGCTCCTTGGCAATGATTCTGACGTCCTGGCTACGATTGGCGTCGGCAATCAGCAGCGCGTCGGGGGTATCGATGATGATCAGGTTATCCAGGCCGACGCCGCCCACCAGGCGTCGTGGCGAGTCGATGTAGCAATTGGTCACCTCATGCAAGACGGTCTGGCCGTTGCATTGGTTGCCATCGGTGTCGGCCGGGCTCAGTTCGCGCATGGCCTGCCATGAGCCGATGTCGCTCCAGCCCAGCTGGCAGGGCACCACCGCGACTTTTTGCGAGGGTTCCATCACGGCGTAGTCGATGGAAATGTCCGGGGCCAGCGCAAACAGTTCACTGTCCAGTTCCAGCTGCAATTCGTGATTGCCTTCCTTACTCGGGCTTCGCTCCAGGCAAGCTTTGACCGAGGCCAATACCTGCGGCGCGTGCTCTTGCAGCTCGCGCAAGATCGTGTCGGCGCGCATGCAGAACATGCCGCCGTTCCACAGGTGCAATCCACCGTCGAGGTAACCCTGAGCAGTATCGGCGTCTGGTTTTTCGACAAAACGGGCCACTTGATAGGCTGTGGCTGTCGAATTCAAGGACTGACCTTTTTCGATATAACCAAACCCGGTTTCAGCCTTGGTCGGCACGATGCCGAATGTCACCATCCAGCCTTGGTCGGCCAGTTCTCGAGCGGTGCTCACGGCTTGAGCGAACGCCTCCACATCCTTGATCAAATGATCGGCTGGAAGAATCAATAGGTGAGCATCGTCGCCATACAAACGAGCGACATGCAGCGCCGCAGCCGCGATGGCCGGGGCCGTATTGCGCCCGAACGGTTCGAGGATAAAGTCCAGGCTTACGTGGTTCTTATTGAGTTGGCGGTAGTCGTCCACCGTCCGGAAATACACGTCACGGTTGGTCACGGTCAAGATTCGGTCGACGTCGGCCAACCCGACGGCCCGAACGAAGGTTTTTTGCAGCAGGCTTTCTCCATCGGGAAGACGCATGAAGGGCTTGGGCATGGCTTCGCGGGAAACCGGCCACAGTCGGGTGCCAGCGCCGCCAGCGATAATGCAAGGGATGAGAGTGCTCATCAATAGGCCTCACGAGTGAACAGCACTGCAGGAGCAGTGCGGAAAAGGATGTACAAATCGAACCAGACCGACCAGTTTTCTATGTGTTCAAGGTCGAATTCGACGCGCTTTTCGATTTTTTCCAACGTGTCCGTTTCACCACGATAGCCGTTGATTTGCGCTAGGCCAGTAATGCCTGGTTTGACCCGATGGCGAGCCGTGTATTCTTTGACCGCTTCTTCAAAAAGAATGTCCGCAGCTTTGGTTGCCGTGGCGTAAGGCGCGTGCGGCACGACCGGACATACTGTCGGCGAAGACGTTGAGCAGTTGTGGCGGCTCGTCAAGGCTGGTCTTGAGTTAGGCATGCGTCCGATACGGTCGTTGATAAGCTCGGAAAAGCCGGAACGGATGTCCTGATTCTGCGCCAGGTACTCGGCCAGGCGCTGACCGTTTTCAGTTGCACCGGGAATGATCGCGTTCTGCAGGAAAAAGCCTTTTTGCATGAGACGCTGGAACATCGGCACCGTTAAATAGCTCTGCAGTGCAATGGGGCGGTCAGTTTGCCAGAGCGCCAGAATCAATAATCCCGGGAAAATGCAGGTCATACCGTGCACGAGGCGAATATCGAACAAAAAATATTCGACCAAGCTGGAGCGCGTAAGCAGAAGACTGTCAACAGGTTGCAAGCGCATAACTGTCCATTCCTCGAGTCATGAATTCAGTGCCAAATCCCGCGGTACTGAGATGGATATTCATGAGTAAAGTCAATAAAATGACTTGTGTGAATTGATTTTTATAAATAGCCAATATTTTGTCGAATTAAACACAGCCCCTGATTGCATTTCAATGGCAATTTGTATTTAGGCAGTGTTTTTCTACAAAATATTTCAGGCCTCTCTGCTTTACCTCCAGGATCAATTCAACTGGATTGATTTTATGGTTTGAGGCGAGTGAAACGGAGGGTGTCGCTTTGTGATGGCGTTAAGGGATTAACCATTTTTCTGGTCGATGGAGCCTTTTTGCCTGGCGCATGGTCAATAGTCTGCGCAAGCCACATGGGTATTGAGTACCGAGAGGGAGAAGGCAGTAATGACACTGCGCAAGACATTTTGGTTTTGCACGGCAAGCAGGCCCTCAACGAAGAGGTTCGTTCCGCTGTGGGTGCTGCACTCGTCAAGGCTCGGTGCGGCTGAGCCGAATCAGTCGTCGAGGCTGATGATCCGCTCTCGTACGCAGAACAACACCAGGCCGGCGACATCGTAAATGTGCAAGCGCTTCATGATTTGCGAGCGATGAGCCTCCACCGTCTTGATACTCAGGCCCAAACCGCCAGCGATCTCGCGCGTGGATTTACCGCGCACTATCAACCTCAGGATTTCCAGTTGGCGTGCTGTCAGGTTGTGATTTTCAATCCGCTCGGGTCTGTTCGCCTGCACGCTGATAAGGGCTTGATTGATCACGGTGTGGGCGATTGCGGGGCTCAGGTAGCGTTCATTATTGTGTAGCGCATTCAGGGCCTGCTCCAGCTCAGTGCCGGTGGCGTCCTTGAGCAGATAGCCATGAGCGCCCATCTCAAGCGCTCGCATGATCAGTTCGGGGTCTGTGTGCATCGACAGGATAAGCACTTTGCTGTGGGGCAGCTTCAGGAGCAGCGTTTCTAGTGCATCCAGGCCATTGGTCTCCTTCATGGAGATATCCAGAAGAATGATGTCAGGGCGCAGTTGCTGTGCAAGATCGAGCAACTGCGCCCCATCGTTGGCTTCGCCGATCACGGCATAACCAGGGATGTCCGAGACCAGTGCACGTACGCCGGCCCTGATGAGCGCGTGGTCATCGACCAGAAGCAAGTTGATCATAAGCCCTTACTTTTGTTGGCTCGTTCGCGGACACGTGGTGCCCAAGGGAAAAGTGCGTCTATCTGGGTGCCTTGGCCGGGTTCGCTATGGACTGTCAGTGCACCTCCCAGCAAAGCTATCCGTTCGGCCATGCCCGCCATACCGCACTGGCCTTCCTGGCCCGGATTTTCTGCCGGAGTAAAACCAAGGCCATCGTCTGCGATATGCAGCAGCAAGCCCTCGGGCGAGCGTTCCAGGCGCACGAGTACATTATCGGCCTGGGCATGACGCAACATGTTGGTGACGGCTTCCTGGGTGATCCGGTACGCGGCGACTGCCATATCGTCCGGGATGCCCGCCAGGCGTTGATGGCATTCCATGCTCCAGTTCACTGTTGTGTTTCCCAGTGTGCGCACTAGATGCGCACGCAAGCTGGCTTCTAGTCCTAGGCTGGCCAATTGGCGAGGATTGAGAATGGCAGACACGTCGCGCACTTTGGTCAGGGTTTCATCCAGTGTGCTGCACAGAATCGCGCATTGCTTATGCCACTCGGGCGCCACGCGACGCTGGAGCCAGTCACTTTGCATCTTGGCGGCGGTGAGCATCTGGCCGATGTCGTCGTGCAATTCACGACTGATCCTATGGCGCTCGGTTTCTTGCACCTCAAGCATGCGTTCGGCCAGTTCTCGAGGTTGGAATTTGATCGAGTTGCCAAATTGTCGCTGAACGTGCCAAACGCTGGCGATGGTTGCAAGGTTCAGTGCAAGCAAGCCGGCTGGTAATGCCATGCCGTTGAAATAGACCGTGAGGTTGCCCGCGACTGAACCCACGCAAAGTAAGGCGGTAAGCCGGCTGGCGCTTTTTTTGCTGAGGGGCCAAAGTTTGAATGACTTGATGCTGGCATGCATAGCTGATGGAGCCATTGGATGTTCGCTGCGGATAACCTGTTTCGGCTGCTATCAGGTCAGTGTGAGGGAGCTCGACGGTGCCGACGCATCACCTTAGGATCATCATTCGTCCAGCCAGTGGTTGGTCAGGTGACGATGGAGTTTATGCCTCTCTGGATAAAAAACTTCGACCGTCAATTCGAACGCGTGGAGCTTACCTCAATTGTTTGAATAATTAATTGTTTTGGGTGTTGTCGGCAGAAAAACCCGGTCAATGCATGTCTGGCGGGTCAGTAATATGCCTGTCGAACGCAGTCGCTCAGTTCGTCCTTCAGCGTGAAGACAGGCAATCAGTGCGGCGCTTGAAACATCGTGGTGCACGACGAAGTTGATGCTTTTATATGGCTGATTGATCCACAGGGTTGTTATTGATACAGGCAACCCTATGTCGCACCGTAGGGGGCCGTACAATTGGCCCGAAGCTTATTTCCAGCTCGCGGCGTCAGGCAATCCTTGAAGCAGCGGTGCTTTCTGGTGCTACTTCGGGTTTCAGTGCCAGAGCCGTAGGCCAGTGCTTAGACGATATAACACTTGCGAGTTGATCTTCAAACCCTACGATAGTCGCGAATGCGTTCAGTAGTTCCAATTGTTCGCCGTCGTCGAGTAACAGTGTTCCTGTGTCGGTATCGACCAGTTCCAGTTGCCAGGCGAGAAGAGCGAAACAGTCCCTGAGGGTGGACAATGCATCGCCCTGAAGGCTGATGTGGGGGGAGGCAAGATTCAGGAGGTGACGAATCTGCCCGGAGAAGTCAGCAATACTCTCAAGGGATAGCGCGTCAGCCTCGTGGGAGAGGGTGAGTAGGGTGCTGAGCAAGCATTCGATAGCGTCCTTATCGTTAATGAACAAATCCAGATGACACAGGCACTCTTCCGACTTGGCGAGAAGCGTCTGCGATGCGATCAAAAAATCAGGGAGCGAATGTTGCCACTCGTTGCCGTTCAACATGTTTTATCTCCACAACTCATGGACAGCGATCGTAGGTCGCGCTCGGCGAGTGGCTTCAAGTTAATGTTGAAAGCAAACGGATGTCTGTAGTCTATTTCCGAATATTGTTTTTTGATCGCGTTCTGCGACACCGCCTCCCGTTTTTGCGAATGCGTTGCAAAGTACCGGGCGAGTTGTTTTTGGCCCGTGACATACCTTGATGCGCGATCAAGGAAGGCCGAGACCCTTATGGTGTTGTCTGAACGTGGTCCTGCGATAGCAAACAAGAGCCTGACTCCATTCATGCAATGAGAATGGCGTCACAATAATGGCTATTAGATATTACTCATATCAGGTTGGGCCTGATTGCCACTCAGGGTTTCCCCTAGGGAAGGTCTGAAGTAAGGCCTTCTTTTTACAGAAAATCGGGCGTCAGACGCTCAAAAAGAGAATACCTCGCTGAAATTTCTGAAATATCGACTTTTTTCGATGAATAAGCCGGTTTTAGGCGCTTATTAACCCTTAATTTCCATACTGCGGACGCACCTGTCCTACAGGCTCCAGCAAATGTCGGCGCGCCATCCACAGGTTCGACAACGCAAACAGTGTTACCAACTGCGCGGTGTTTTTTACCAGTCCGCGAAACCGCACTTTGGTGTAACCAAATTGGCGTTTGATGACCCGAAACGGGTGCTCAACCTTGGCGCGAGTTTGCGATTTAGCATATTCGATCTTGCGCAACGCACGGCCAATGACGCTTTTTTCACCATGTTTGCGACGGCTGCTGGGCCTGGCGGAGATCGACCAGATCATCTCGCGCCCCTCATGTTCCGGCCGCTTTTCCACCCCGGTGTAGCCCGCGTCGCCGCAGACATGGCTCTCTTCGCCGTGCAACAACTGATCGACTTGGGTAACGTCCGCGACGTTGGCTGCCGTGCCCACCACGCTATGGGTCAGGCCCGTATCAGCGTCCACCCCGATATGCGCTTTCATCCCGAAATAATATTGATTTCCTTTCTTGGTCTGATGCATCTCGGGATCGCGTTTACCCTCTTTATTCTTGGTCGAGGTCGGCGCATGAATGATCGTGGCGTCAACGATAGTGCCTTGACGAAGCATCAAGCCTCGGTCGCCCAGATAGCCATTAACGACCTCCATGATGCCCCTGGCAAGATGGTTTTTCTCCAGCAGGCGACGGAAGTTGAGGATCGTGGTTTCGTCGGGAATGCGCTCCAGATTCAAACCCGCAAACTGGCGCAGAATCGTTGTCTCATACAGCGATTCTTCCATGGCCGGATCGCTGTAGCCGAACCAGTTCTGCATCAGGTGCACACGCAACATCGCCATCAACGGATACGCCGGACGTCCCCCAACACCCTTTGGATAATGCGGTTCGATCAACGCAATAAACCCCTTCCAGGGCACGACCTTGTCCATCTCGCTCAGGAAAATCTCACGGCGGGTCCGCTTACGTTTACCTGCGTACTCAGCATCAGCGAAAGAAATCTGCTTCATGGGGCTCAACCGTTCAGCTCATGTGATGGAGGGTATTTCACCAGATTTGGAAACCTTTTTCAGAGTTTCCCTAGAGGATGAGTTGGGAGTCAGTTTCCATCGCGGGATAAGCAGCATCGTGACCGAAAGTTCGATCGTTGGAAATGCAAATTGAGTAAACCATGATATCAATATGACATCAATTGCTTTGCTTCTCATTTTGTTGCAATTAAGGTCCTGCTCACTTCGGCCGATAACGGGTTGAGCGCTCTCAATACGAACTATCCCCCCCCCAGGAGTCATTAATGGCTGGCATTCTCGACACGGTAGATCAACGCACGCAGCTGGTGGGTGAGAATCGCCTGGAAATTCTGATGTTTCGCCTGGCCGGGCGACAACTGTTCGCGATCAACGTTTTCAAGGTTCAGGAGGTTTTGCAACTGCCCAAATTGACCTTGATGCCGCAGCGTCATCCCTTTGTCTGTGGTGTGGTCAACCTGCGTGGTCAGACGCTCCCGGTTATCGATCTTTCCCAGGCAATTGGTATGCGTCCGCTGATACCAGGGCCCACCAGTACAATCATCGTCACTGAGTACAATCGGTCGGTGCAGGCGTTTTTGGTCGGGGGGGTGGATCGCATCGTCAACATGAACTGGGAGGCGATCCTGCCACCGCCTGCCAGTGCTGGCCGCCAGCATTACCTGACCGCCATCAGCAAGGTCGATGATCAGTTGGTGGAGATTATCGACGTCGAAAAAGTCCTTGCTGAAATCGTGCCTTACAACGCCAAAGTGTCTCGTGACAAATTGCAGGATCCCGTCCTGGAGCTTGCCCGTGGTCGCGAAGTACTGTTGGTGGATGATTCGAATGTGGCATTGGCGCAACTGCGTGACACCTTGTCCCAGCTTGGGGTGAAGATGCACATCGCTCGTGATGGTCTGAAGGCGTTGAATATGCTCAAGGCATGGGCTGATACCGGCGAAGTCATGACTGACAAACTGTTGATGGTATTCACCGACGCCGAGATGCCGGAGATGGATGGTTATCGCCTGACCACCGAGATCCGCAACGATCCGCGCTTGCGCGGTCTGTATGTGGTGCTGCATACCTCGTTGTCGGGCAGCTTCAACGAATCAATGGTGAAGAAGGTCGGTTGCGACAATTTCCTCTCCAAGTTCCAGCCGGACAAATTGGTCGACGTGGTGCGTGAGCGTCTGATGCTGGATCAGGCCTGACGGATTTTTGGTTTCGAGGTGGGTTTGGGGTGTCGTACGGGGTGTTAACTCGTATAGATTAACGCTTTGCCCATTACGGAGCTGACCATGTTGCGTCTCAGCGCGCTTTATCGATTTCCACTCAAATCTGGCATGGCCGAACCTCTGCAACAAGCCCGGTTCGATGGGCTGGGCCTGGCTGGGGATCGACGCTGGATGTTGGTGGAAGAGGCTTCTGGGCGCTTCTTTACTCAGCGAGCCATGCCGCACATGTCACAGTTGTCGGTGTTGTGGAATGCCGACGGTGGGGTGACCCTCAATGCTCCTGGCTTCCAGGCCCTTGATGTGCCCCTGCCTGAAGACACTGAAGCGTCGCTGCGTGGCGTGACCGTGTGGCGCGACACCCTGCGTGTGCCCGATGCGGGGGATGAGGCGGCCCGCTGGCTCAGCGAGTTCATGGGCAAGCCTACGCGCATGGTTCACGTGCCCGACAACCGGGCTCGCTGGTTGCCCAGCGGTTACGGCACGGTTGAAGACAGGGTGGGTTTTGCCGACGGCTTCCCCTTGCTGCTGATCGGTCAGGCTTCGCTGGATGATTTGTCGACAAAGGTCGGCTGGCCACTGGAGATGCTCCGGTTCAGGCCCAATCTGGTGGTCGAGGGCAGTGAAGCGTTCGCCGAGGATGGCTGGAAGCGCATCCGTATCGGCGACATCGAGTTTCGTCTGCTAAAGGGCTGCTCGCGTTGCATACTCACGACCATCGACCCCAAGACCGGTGAGCGCACCCAGGATCGCGAACCATTGACCACCCTCAAGACCTATCGCGAGCGCGAAGGGGAGGTGTGGTTTGGACAGAACATGGTCAGCAACGGTCTTGGCACTCTCGACGTCGGGATGCCGGTGACAGTGTTGGAGTAGGGCGAAAGCGGGTGCGCATATCTACTGTGTGCCCATCATTCACACGCGCGCGAAGAGAAGATATGGTGTCAGGCAGCAGCCGCCTGACACCATGAGTGCTCACTGATCGTCGAAAAACCGCTCATGCCAATCCACTAGAGGCTGCGGGGAGTTGAGTTTTTCGCCGTAGATCACCGAATAAGACAGTACGTTCTGCACATACTGGCGGGTCTCATCGAAGGGGATGCTTTCAACCCACACATCGAATGCCAGGTGGTTCGCGCCCTTGAGCCATTGGCGAACGCGGGCGGGGCCTGCGTTATAGGCGGCCGATGCGAGTACGCGGTTGCCGTTGAACTGGCTGTGTACCTGGCTCAGATAGGCAGCGCCCAGCTGGATGTTTTTATCCGGATCGAGCACTTGCTGGGGCGATGCCAGCGGGATGCTGAACTTGCGAGCGGTCTCCTTGGCAGTGGTTGGCATAAGTTGCATCAGGCCACTGGCGCCGACGCCGGAACGCGCGTCGTCCATGAAGGCGCTTTCCTGACGCGTAATGGCAAACACCCAGCTGGAGTGCAGGCCGCGGACATTGGCTTCACGTACCAACGTGTCGCGGTGGGCCATCGGGAAGCGAATATCCAGATCGTCCCAGTATTGCGCCTGACTGATGGTGCGGATGGCCGGAAAGTACCAGTGCATGTCATAGGCCAGTTTGGCCTGAGCGACCATTTCATCGCGGTTGAACAGGCGGCTGACGTGGTACCACTCGCGTCGACCGTCGACCACCTGGCCGCGATCGTGAAACTCCAGTGCCCGACGTACGCCAGGCGTCGTGCGGACCTTGTTGATGAGTTGCTGGCTGAGCATCAGTGGCTTGTTGTTCAGCTGATAAGCGGTCTGCGTACGATCGGCGGCAAGGAAGCCATAGAAGTCTCGCTCCTTGGCGACCGCTTTGTAGAGCGTTGGCACCAGCGGGCTAGTCGGTTGTGACAGCTCCAGAGAGCGCGCTTGCCAGTAACGCCAGCGATTGGTGATCGCTAGGTCCTGCGGCAGTTTGCGGGTCAACTGGTACGCATCGTCCCAACGGCCCAGGCGCAGCAGCAGGCGCAAACGCCATTCGGTGACCGTGTTGTCGCGCAAGTCCGGGTCATATTTGGTCATGACCTCCAGCGCCCGGCCATCGAAGCGGCGGGCCAGCGTCAGACCGATCTCCTTGGCGATTTCCACTTGCTCATCGCGCGAGAAATGCATCTTCGCCGAGTAGCTGTCGAGCATGTCCATGGCTTTCTGCGGGTCCAGCTTGGCCAGACGTCGCAGTCCAAGACCGACCACGTCGGACATGGCTTCATCGACCGGCGTGAAGCGCGAAGGGTCGTTGAGCAGTTCGGGTTTCTGTGCGACCGCGATCAGCAGTTTGCCTTGCGGGGCCAGCGTAACGAGGCTGTCGACCAGGGAATTGGCCAGGTTGTAATTGCGTGCTTGTGCGGCCAGTTTGGCACGCTGCCAGCGTTTCTCTTCGGGTAACTGGCCCTCAGCTGCCCAGCGCGAGAATAACGCATCGCACGCGGCAGGCTGAGTCTTGCCGGTCATCCACAGCTTCTCGGCGTTGGCATAGCCTTCTGCGCGCAGGTTATGGCTCAGTTGGTATTGGCCGTAGAGGCAGTCGAGTTCGGTGAAATTGAGCTTGGGGTCGTAATACTGGGCGAATGTCTGCCAATCTCCACGTTCTGCCAGCCAGCGCAACCAGCGCAGCTTCATCCAGTTGGCCTGAGGCAGGTCGCCGTGAGCCGAGAGAAATCGTTCAATTTCCGGGTTGGTCGCGGTCTTGAGTCGTGCGGTCAGCTCGTCATAGGCCAGATAAGGTTCCAGCGGATAATCGGAGAGCGCCTGGCTGTAACGCACGTAGGGGCCGGAATCACCTTTGGCCAGTGCGCGCTTTGCCTCGTCGTAATACTGACGCTGAAGGGTGAGATCTGCTGCTTGGGCCGACTGCGCAGCGGTCGCAGAGAGAAGCAGGCAGGATAAAAAACTGAA
This sequence comes from Pseudomonas sp. GG8, assembly GCF_052976945.1. Lineage (NCBI taxonomy): Bacteria > Pseudomonadati > Pseudomonadota > Gammaproteobacteria > Pseudomonadales > Pseudomonadaceae > Pseudomonas > Pseudomonas sp. GG8. The sequence goes on along the minus strand of NZ_JBRIIP010000001.1, from coordinate 3,335,128 downwards.
CAAACGACTGCGCATGAGACTTCCGTGCAGATGAACCGTGAAAGGTACTACTAGCTTAGCCCTTTGCCAGCTCTAGGTGAAAGCATTGCCGACTACGCGACGTGTGACAGAAATATTCATCCGCGTCTGTTCCAGGGCGAAAATCAGGGATTTGCGTTCAGCCGCGGCGGGTTGTTCGTCATTGAATGCCGACATAGCCTGGGTATCTCAGGTAGAATGCGCGCCCAGTTTTTGGAGAAACTCATGACCCTGCTCAAATTCAGCGATGTGTCCCTTGCTTTCGGCGCTATGCCGTTGTTGGACAAGGTGTCCTGGCAGATCGCCCGTGGTGAGCGGGTGTGCATCATCGGCCGCAATGGCACTGGCAAGTCCAGTATGTTGAAGCTCGTCAAGGGCGTGCAAAAGCCTGACGATGGTTCTGTGTGGCGTGCCCCGGGCCTGAAAATCGGCGAGTTGCCGCAGGAATTGCCGGTGGCCGACGATCGGACAGTATTCGATGTGGTTGCTGAAGGCCTGGATGGCGTCGGCGCATTGCTTGCCGAATACCACCACCTGAGCCAGAACATCGTCACCGCCGAGGATCTGGACAAGCTGATGCATGTCCAGCACGACCTTGAGTCCCGCGACGGCTGGCGTCTGCAGCAATTGGTCGACAGCACCTTGAGCCGCCTGCAATTGCCGGCCGACAAAACCCTGGCTGAGCTGTCCGGTGGCTGGCGTCGTCGAGTCTTGCTGGCCCAGGCGTTGGTCTCCGAGCCCGATCTGCTGCTGCTCGACGAACCGACCAACCACTTGGATATCGGCGCGATCGCTTGGCTCGAAGAGGCCTTGATGGGCTTCCAGGGCGCGGTTCTGTTCATTACCCACGACCGGTCCTTTCTGCAGAACCTGGCCACTCGCATTCTTGAGCTGGACCGTGGCGGTCTGATCGACTGGGATGGCGACTACGCCAGCTTCCTGGTCCATAAGGAAGCCCAGTTGTCGGCTGAAGAAACCGCCAACGCGTTGTTCGACAAGCGCCTGGCGCAAGAAGAAGTCTGGATTCGTCAGGGCATCAAGGCTCGTCGTACCCGTAACGAAGGTCGCGTACGCGCCTTGAAAGAGTTGCGTGTGGAACGTGGCGAGCGTCGTGAGCGCACGGGCAAGGCCAACATTCAGCTGGATACATCCGACAAGTCCGGCAAGCAAGTGATGGTTCTGGACAACGTCAGCTTCGCTCACCCGGGCGGCCCGTTCCTGATCAAGGATTTTTCCATGGTCCTGCAGCGCGAGGACCGTATCGGTCTGTTGGGCGCCAACGGTACCGGCAAGACCACCTTGCTCAAGCTGATGCTCGATAACCTGCAACCCTCCAGCGGCACCGTGGAAGTGGGGACGCGTCTGGAAGTGGCCTATTTCGACCAGTTGCGTCACCAGCTCGATCTGGAAAAAACCGTTATCGACAACGTGGCCGAAGGTCGGGACTTCATCGATATCGACGGTCAAAGCCGGCATGTACTGAGCTATCTGGGCGACTTCCTGTTCAGCCCGCAACGTGCCCGTACGCCAGTGAAGGCATTGTCCGGTGGCGAGCGTGCGCGTCTGTTGCTGGCCAAACTGTTCAGCAAGCCAGCCAACCTGCTGGTACTCGACGAACCTACCAACGACCTCGATGTGGAAACCCTCGAGTTGCTTGAAGAAGTGCTGTTGACCTTCAAAGGCACCGTGTTGATGGTCAGTCACGACCGGGCATTCCTCGATAACGTCGTGACCAGCACCTTGGTGTTCGAAGGTGAAGGCAAGGTTCGTGAGTACGTCGGTGGTTATCAGGACTGGCTGCGTCAGGGCGGCTCGCCGCGCCTGCTGGGTGTGACCGAGAATAAATCCGGTAAAGCCGAACTGGCGACGGCGGTTGTTGCTGCGACGCCGGTGGCTGCGCAGGAAATGCCAGTGGCCAAGAAGAAGCTCAGCTATAAGCTGCAACGCGAGCTGGAAGGGCTGCCTGCGCAAATCGACGATGTCGAGGCGCAGATGGCTGCTCTGACGGCTGAAATGGCTCATGCCGGTTTCTATCAGCGTCCAGCCGAACAGACTGCGGCAGTGCTGGCGCAAATGGAAAACCAGCAAGCGCAACTCGATGCATTGCTGGAGCGCTGGGCCGAGCTGGACGCGTAATGCGTTTTGCTTTGCTGAGCTGAATAAAAAAGCCCGGGCCATTTTGCAAATGGCCCGGGCTTTTTACTGAAGGCTGGTCGCACCGGCCTTCAATTTACATCCCGGTTACTCAGGGCGCTTCAGGCGCACGGCAAGAACGTCGCACGGCGCACCGTGGAGGACGTCGTTGGCGGTCGAGCCGAGCAGCAACGCCAAGCCATGCCGGCCATGGCTGCCGACAACGATCAGGTCGCAGCCCTGTGTCTTGGCCAGTTGATGGATCTCCTGTCGTGGCTGGCCATAGGTGAGATGGCTGTCGCCGATCCGGACTTCCGGGTACTTCAGCTTCAAGGCTTCGAGTTTCTCTTTGGCCTGGTCGAACTGCTGCTGTTGCAGTTGGGAAAGGTCCATCGGTACATCGCCACCAAAGGCCATGGCCATGGGTTCAACGATATGCACCAGGGACAATTTGGCGCCATTGCTGACGGCGAGTTCGCGAGCGCGGCGGATAACAGGATCGCACTCTTCAGTGAGGTCTATAGCGACCAAAATGTGTTCGTATGGCATGAGGAGTTCCTCTTTAGGATTGCGATAACTGTAAGTATGGCTCTTTTCACCCTGGGCTGGGTGCGCGGTTAAATTGATAATTACTTCTGGGAATAAGAAATATGACGGTCTGGATAGTGTTGTCAATCCTTGCGCTGGTCCTGAGCCCTTTGGCGTGGCTGCGACCTTCGCGCCACCAGAGCGGCAAGATGGCCCTGCGCATGGAGGCACGGCGTATTGGACTTGGCATGCAGCTGGCCCCTCAAGAATGGCCGCACTGGCTGCCAGAAGAGCCGCCAAGCCCCTGCGCGCAATACCACCGACCGCGCCGTAGCGAACGGGCCGCGTGCTGGGTCTATTGGCAAACCACGCCGGGCGTCTGGCTCAACCAATGGCGTGAGCCCTGCGAGGATGCGCAACTGATGGCCCAGTTCAGTACGCTTCCAGCCAACGTGTTCAAGGTCGAGGCGGGTCAGCAGATGATCGCCTTGTACTGGGGCGAGCGCGGCGAACCCGAAATACTGCAACGCATTTCCGTCGTGCTTAAGGCGCTGGCTTGATGATTCTGCCGGTATTGGTAATCAGCCACACCTCAAAATTCAGGCAATAAAAAGCCCGACAACAACATCGGGCTGGGGGTGGCCAGGCAGGCCGATAATCTGTAGCGATCCCTGTGACGAGACTGGGAAGGCACTGTGCTGCGCGATGTTTCGGCCGGACGTGTTTGGCCTGAAACGTTCGGTGCGCTGAATGTAGTCGCTCCCGAAGCGTTTGTCGCTGTCGCTTCCATCATTTTATTCGCAAAAGATGCCCGTCACCTCAAGCGTGCAGGGTTTGCCTGACACTTTGCGTCAGTCTGTTCGTCATAACGGGCATGAATACTTCCCCATTAAGCATGCATCAAACCTGTGATGGGTGCTGATGAATGATCATGTGCCCCCATAATTCGCCGCTTTTATTGGTGTTTTGTTGATTTGACAATTGCCAGGATTTCCGTGAAGGTGTGTTACCCAAATCAAACGGGCGTATGAATTGAGCGTTTGCATTGTCAGAAGGCTCTTACAGAATCCCGACTAACACGTCGGCGGGTGTGTCTGGCGGTTTGGCGTTAGCATTGACGGAAACGTCGTAGTCACGCCGGCCTCCAGTGTCCGACGTGTATTGTTCAGCTTCCATATCGTGGAGATCAGTTGATGATTTACGAAGGTAAAGCCATCACGGTTAAGGCTCTTGAAAGTGGCATCGTCGAATTGAATTTCGATCTCAAGGGTGAGTCCGTCAACAAGTTCAACCGTCTAACCCTCAACGACCTGCGTCAGGCCGTTGACACCATCAAGGCAGATGGTTCGATCAAGGGCGTGATTGTCACCAGCGGCAAGGACGTCTTCATCGTCGGCGCCGACATCACCGAGTTCGTCGACAACTTCAAGTTGCCGGATGCAGAGCTGGTGGCGGGTAACCTCGAAGCCAACAAAATCTTCAGCGATTTTGAAGACCTCAGCGTTCCAACCGTCGTGGCCATCAATGGCATCGCCCTGGGCGGTGGTTTCGAGATGTGCCTGGCAGCGGATTTCCGCGTGATGTCCAGCAGCGCCAAGGTCGGTCTGCCTGAAGTCAAACTGGGCCTCTACCCAGGTTTCGGCGGCACCGTGCGTCTGCCACGCATCATCGGTGCCGACAACGCTATAGAGTGGATCGCGTCAGGCAAAGAAAACCGTGCTGAAGATGCTCTGAAAGTCGGTGCTGTCGATGCGGTGGTTGCCCCTGAAAAACTGCGTGAAGCCGCGCTGGATCTGATCAAACGCGCCATTTCCGGCGAGTTCGATTTCAAGGTCAAGCGTCAGCCGAAACTGGACAAGCTCAAGCTCAATGCCATCGAACAGATGATGGCATTCGAAACCGCCAAGGGCTTCGTTGCAGGCCAGGCTGGCCCGAACTACCCGGCGCCGGTCGAAGCGATCAAGACCATCCAGAAAGCCGCCAACTTTGGCCGGGACAAAGCGCTGGAAATCGAAGCTGCCGGCTTCGTCAAAATGGCCAAAACCTCGGCTGCGCATAGTCTGATCGGTCTGTTCCTGAATGATCAGGAACTGAAGAAAAAAGCCAAGATCTACGATGAAGTCGCAAAAGACGTGAAGCAGGCGGCGGTACTCGGTGCAGGCATCATGGGCGGCGGCATTGCCTATCAGTCGGCGGTAAAAGGCACGCCGATCCTGATGAAGGACATCCGCGAAGACGCCATTCAACTGGGTCTGAACGAAGCGTCCAAGCTGCTGGGCAACCGTGTCGACAAAGGTCGCCTGACCTCGGCGAAGATGGCTGTGGCCCTCAACGCAATTCGTCCGACCCTGTCCTACGGTGATTTCGGCACCGTCGACTTCGTCGTCGAAGCCGTGGTCGAAAACCCTAAGGTCAAGCAAGCTGTACTGGCTGAAGTCGAAGCTCAGGTCAAGGAAGGCACCATTCTGGCGTCTAACACCTCGACCATTTCCATCAGTTTGTTGGCCAAGGCCCTCAAGCGTCCGGAAGACTTCGTCGGTATGCACTTCTTCAACCCGGTGCACATGATGCCGCTGGTCGAAGTGATTCGTGGTGAGAAATCCAGTGAAGTCGCGGTTGCGACGGCTGTGGCTTATGCCAAGAAAATCGGCAAGAACCCGATCGTGGTCAATGACTGCCCGGGCTTCCTGGTCAACCGTGTCCTGTTCCCGTACTTCGGCGGTTTTGCCAAATTGGTCAGCGCCGGTGTGGACTTCGTTCGCATCGACAAGGTCATGGAAAAATTCGGTTGGCCAATGGGCCCGGCCTACCTGATGGACGTAGTCGGTATCGACACCGGCCACCACGGCCGCGATGTCATGGCTGAAGGTTTCCCTGATCGCATGAAGGATGATCGTCGTTCGGCTATAGACGTGCTTTACGAAGCCAATCGTCTGGGTCAGAAGAACGGCAAGGGTTTCTACGCCTACGAAATGGACAAGAAGGGCAAGCCGAAGAAAGTCGCCGATGCCGCCGTGCTTGAAGTACTCAAGCCGATTGTCTACGAGCAGCGCGAAGTGTCCGACGACGACATCATCAACTGGTTGATGATTCCGTTGTGCCTGGAAACCGTACGCTGCCTGGAAGACGGCATTGTTGAAACGGCCGCCGAAGCTGATATGGGCTTGATTTACGGCATCGGTTTCCCTCCATTCCGTGGCGGTGCGCTGCGTTACATCGACTCCGTGGGTGTCGCTGAATTCGTCGCGCTGGCTGACAAGTACGCTTATCTGGGCGCCTTGTACCAACCCACCGCGAAGCTGCGTGAGATGGCCAAGAATGGCCAGAGCTTCTTCGGTTAAGCGCCCAACGATTGAGAGGAATTTATGAGCTTGAATCCGAGAGATGTCGTGATTGTTGACTTCGGTCGCACTCCGATGGGCCGCTCCAAGGGTGGCATGCACCGTAATACCCGCGCTGAAGATATGTCCGCGCACCTGATCACCAAGCTGCTGGAACGTAACGTCAAGGTCGATCCTGCGGAAGTCGAAGACGTAATCTGGGGGTGTGTGAACCAGACCCTGGAGCAGGGCTGGAACATCGCTCGCATGGTGTCGCTGCTGACGCCGATCCCGCACACCTCGGCGGCACAGACAGTCAGCCGCCTGTGTGGCTCGTCCATGAGCGCTCTGCACACTGCTGCGCAAGCGATCATGACCGGCAACGGTGATGTGTTCGTGATCGGCGGTGTCGAGCACATGGGCCACGTCAGCATGATGCATGGCGTGGATCCGAACCCGCATATGTCACTGCACGCGGCCAAGGCTTCCGGCATGATGGGCCTGACTGCAGAAATGCTCGGCAAAATGCACGGCATCACCCGCGAAGCGCAAGACGCTTTCGGTGTGCGCTCGCATCAGCTGGCACACAAGGCCACGATTGAAGGCAAGTTCAAGGACGAAATCATCCCGATGCAAGGGTATGACGAGAACGGCTTCCTGAAAATGTTCGACTACGACGAGACCATTCGTCCAGAAACGACATTGGAAAGCCTGGCCGCCTTGAAGCCTGCGTTCAACCCGAAAGGCGGTACCGTGACGGCGGGGACTTCCTCGCAAATCACCGACGGTGCATCGTGCATGATCGTCATGTCCGCACAACGCGCTCAAGACCTTGGCATCCAGCCTATGGCGGTTATCCGCTCGATGGCAGTGGCAGGTGTTGATCCGGCGATCATGGGCTATGGTCCAGTACCGGCAACGCAAAAAGCGTTGAAACGTGCCGGTCTGAGCATTGCCGATATCGACTTCTTCGAGCTCAACGAAGCTTTCGCTGCACAGGCCCTGCCAGTGCTGAAAGATTTGAAAGTTCTCGACAAGATGAACGAGAAGGTTAACCTGCACGGCGGCGCGATCGCTCTGGGTCATCCATTTGGGTGTTCTGGCGCGCGGATCTCCGGCACGTTGCTGAACGTCATGAAGCAAAATGGCGGTAACCTTGGGGTTGCTACCATGTGCATCGGCCTCGGTCAGGGCATTGCCACCGTCTTCGAACGCGTCTAAACGGTTCGAGTGATGGACGCCGGGGCCTTGTGCCCCGGCTTTTGTTTTTCTGAAAAATTGTTTTTGAAATCTTTTATTTCGGATTTTTTACGAGGGCAGCAGCATGCAGTTACAGCCAGGACTCTATCGCCATTACAAGGGCCCTGAGTACCGTGTATTCAGCGTTGCCCGACACTCTGAAACCGAAGAGGAAGTGGTGTTCTACCAAGCACTCTATGGCGATTACGGCCTGTGGGTGCGGCCTTTGAGCATGTTCCTTGAATCCGTCGAAGTTGACGGTGAACAGGTGCCTCGCTTTGCTTTGGTTCAGGTTGAACCCAGTCTGTTTTCAAGGCCTTGAGCTGAGATCGCGCAGTAACCTGTGCTTGACCTCACCTGATTGCCACTATATATAGCGGGCCTCGACAGGCACCAACCGCCTTTCATTTCTAGAATTCAGGAATTTTCTGATCCATGGGCAAATCGCTGGTCATTGTGGAATCCCCGGCTAAGGCCAAGACCATCAACAAGTACTTGGGTAACCAATACGTGGTGAAGTCGAGTATCGGCCATATCCGAGACTTGCCCACTAGCGGTTCCGCTAGCGCCAGCAAAGAGCCCGCTGCCAAGCGTGGCAAGGCTGCCGCTGGTGATGCGCCTGTGCTTACGCCAAAGGAAAAAGCCAAGCGCCAGCTCGTCTCGCGCATGGGTGTCGATCCTGATCATGGCTGGAAAGCCAAGTACGAAATCCTTCCTGGTAAAGAGAAGGTGGTCGAGGAGCTGCGCCGGCTCGCCAAGGATGCTGACATCATCTATCTCGCAACCGACTTGGACCGCGAGGGGGAAGCCATTGCCTGGCACCTGCGCGAAGCCATCGGTGGTGACGACAGCCGCTACAAGCGCGTGGTGTTTAACGAAATCACCAAGAAAGCGATTCAGGAAGCGTTCTCCAAGCCGGGCGAGCTGGATATCAATCGGGTCAATGCCCAGCAGGCACGTCGCTTCCTCGATCGTGTCGTGGGTTACATGGTGTCGCCGCTGCTCTGGCAGAAAGTCGCCCGTGGCTTGTCGGCAGGCCGTGTGCAATCGGTTGCCGTGAAGCTGGTGGTGGAGCGTGAGCGCGAGATTCGTGCGTTCAATCCCGAAGAATATTGGGAAATCCACGCTGATCTGGGCACCACCAAAGGCGCCAACGTACGCTTTGAAGTGGCTCGCGAAAACGGCGAAGCTTTTAAGCCGTTGAATGAAACCCATGCCATGGCTGCGCTGGAGAAGCTTAAAGCGTCCAGCTATAGCATCGTCAAGCGTGAAGACAAGCCGACCAGCAGCAAACCTTCTGCGCCGTTCATCACGTCGACCCTGCAACAGGCGGGGAGCAACCGCCTGGGCTTTGGCGTGAAAAAAACCATGATGATGGCCCAGCGTTTGTATGAAGCGGGCTATATCACGTACATGCGTACCGATTCGACTAACTTGTCAGTCGATGCGGTCACCATGGCGCGCAGCTACATCGAAACCGAGTTCGGCAAGAAGTACCTGCCTGAATCGCCAAACGTCTACAGCAGCAAAGAAGGCGCACAAGAGGCGCACGAAGCGATTCGTCCGTCCGATGTCAACACCCACCCGAGCAAGCTGACGGGTATGGAACGTGACGCTGAGCGCCTCTACGAGCTGATCTGGCGTCAATTCGTCGCGTGCCAGATGCCACCGGCGCAATACCTGTCGACTACCGTCAGCGTCGCTGCTGGCACCTTTGAGCTGCGCGCCAAAGGCCGCATCCTCAAGTTCGACGGTTACACCCGTGTCATGCCGCAGATGGCCAAGCCGGGTGACGACGATGTGTTGCCGGACATGGCTCAGGGCGACAATCTGAAGCTGAACAAGCTCGATCCAAGCCAGCACTTCACCAAGCCGCCTGCGCGCTACTCTGAAGCGAGCCTGGTCAAGGAAATGGAAAAACGCGGTATCGGTCGTCCATCGACGTACGCCGCGATTATTTCGACTATTCAGGATCGTGGTTACGTCGCGTTGCATAACCGCCGTTTCTACTCCGAAAAAATGGGCGATATCGTTACCGGGCGCTTGTCTGAAAGCTTCTCGAACCTGATGGACTACGGCTTCACCGCCGGCATGGAAGAGAACCTCGATGACGTCGCTCAAGGTCAGCGCGACTGGAAAAACGTGCTCGACGAGTTCTACGGTGACTTCAAGAAGAAGCTCGAAGTAGCCGAAGCGCCAGACAGCGGCATGCGTTCCAACCAGCCGGTGATGACGGACATCCCCTGCAAGCTCTGCGGTCGCCCGATGCAGATTCGTACGGCGTCGACCGGAGTGTTTCTCGGTTGCTCCGGGTACAGCCTGCCGCCTAAAGAGCGCTGCAAGGCGACCGTCAACCTCACACCCGGCGACGAAATTGCCGAGGATGACGAGGGTGAGTCCGAGTCGCGCGTATTGCGTGGCAAGCACCGTTGCCATATTTGCAGTACGGCCATGGATGCGTACTTGCTGGACGAGAAGCACAAGCTGCACATCTGCGGCAATAACCCCGATTGCGTGGGTTATGAGATCGAAGAGGGCACCTACCGGATCAAGGGTTATGAAGGCCCGAGCCTGGAGTGCGACAAGTGTGGTTCCGAGATGCAGCTCAAGACGGGTCGTTTCGGCAAGTTCTTCGGTTGCACCAACCCTGACTGCAAGAACACCCGCAAGCTGCTGAAAAGCGGTGAAGCGGCCGGGCCGAAAATGGACCCGGTGAAAATGCCCGAACTCAAATGCGAGAAGGTCACCGACACGTACATTCTGCGTGACGGTGCTTCCGGCCTGTTTCTGGCGGCCAGTCAGTTCCCGAAAAACCGCGAGACCCGCGCTCCGCTGGTGATCGAGATCGTGCCGCACAAGGATGAAATCGATCCGAAGTACCACTTCCTCTGCGAAGCACCGAAGAAAGATCCCGACGGGCACCCTGCGGTGATTCGTTACAGCCGCAAAACCAAAGAGCAATATGTGCAGACCGAAGTGGAAGGCAAGCCGACAGGCTGGCGCGCGTTCTACGATGGCAAGGCCTGGAAGGTCGAAGACAAACGTTGATCTATTACGCCTGACGCCACCTGTCAGGCGCCCATCGATTGTCTGATGCTGGCTCGCCCGGTGCGCCCAAAGCGCGTTGCGCGAGCCAGATTTGCTTTGAGTCGAGCCGTTCTTTTTTGTTTGTGATGGAGAATGCCACCATGGCCCATGAACTCTATACCCGTACCAACCAGAAGATCTATTTTGCAGGGCTTGCTCTTGAGGCGCTGGGCAAGGCTCAGGAAAGCCGGGCAATGAACGCTATCGCGCTGGTTCAGGCTGAGCGTGAGTCCGTACTGTTTCACCTGTATGGCGCGTTGCTCGGTTTGTGCCATGAAATCGCAGGATTTTACCGTTTGCCCCAAGCCAATGCGCCGCGCGCAGAGCTGCTGCTGACCAAGGACGTGCTGGACGCTATCGCGATCCCTGAAATGGCCGAGCTGATCGAGCTGGCACAAAACCGGGAAACCTGGCTTGCGCAGTTGCTAGCAGCCTACAACGCGCTGTTCCTGCCGCCACGTGCGCCAAGGAAAGCCAAGGGTGACGTTACGCAGCCAATGATTATCGCTGTCAGCCTGGATGACGAGCCTGAGCCTGAGTTGGGCCGCGAGGAAATGGAAAGTTGGCGTCAGCAGCTCAAGAGCTTGACGATTCGTTTTCGCGAAGGGCTGAGCGAGTGCTGATTGATCGATGGGCTAGGGGCTGAGTCGACAGGCTGATACAATGCTGGCCTTTCGTGGAGAACAGATCCTATGCCAACGTCCTTTTTAGAAATTGTCGAGTTGCCCGACGGCCGTATCGAACTGCGCCGTGCTGAGGACGAGGGCTCCTTGGTTACCCTGGATTTCTCCGCTGATGCCAAAGCTTTTTTGCAAGGTCAGCACGTAGAAATCGCTAAAGCCATGCTGAGCGTCGGCGTTCAGATGGCTGGGCGCCTTGCGGAAGGCGACCTTGATAAGCACGATGGCCCGCGCGTTCTTCATTGATCACGGGCTGATTTCAGCCCAGCCGAATATTCAAACTTTGTGCATCACCCGTTCTGGCAGCGCTGACCAGCTGTTGGCGCGCCCCGGTATTAATCGGGTTGAGCCAGCTGACAACCGTGTGGCTGCGACCCAGTCGCAGAGCTTCGCAGGTCAATTGCAACGCGCTTTGTGTGCCGCGTGGTTGCAGTAGAAGAATCCGTTCACGATTAAGCCCCGCATCACGCAGCCAGGTCTGAGTCAGGCTCGCAGGCGGCGCGATCAATGTCAGCCAGCGTGCATCCTGGTCCTGACTCAGCTCCCGCAAAATCGGCGCCAGAAGGTTCAGACAGTTCCCGGCTGCGCCGCGCAATGACAGTTCACTAAAAGCGTCTGGCTCTGTGTTCCAGGGCGTGTCGACCACTTCTTTAAGGAGCGGGGCGATGGGCTGAGCCATGAATGCCTCGAACAGTGGTAGTTGTGCTTGCTGTGGTGTTTGGGGGAACTGCATAACGTCTCCTTTAGCGGCGAATGACGCCGACACTCAAGCCTTCGATCACCAATTCCTGATCTTTGAGGTTCACTTCAATAGGGGCGAAATCCGGGTTCTCGGCGAGTAGCCAGACCTTGCTGCCTTCACGCTTGAAGCGTTTAACCGTCACTTCATCACCAATTCGCGCCACGACGATTTGACCGTTGCGGGCTTCGCGGCAGGTGTGAACGGCAATCAAGTCGCCATCGAGGATGCCGACGTCTTTCATGCTCATGCCATGTACGCGCAACAAATAGTCTGCGCTCGGATGGAAGAAAGACGGGTTGATGTTGCAGGACTCTTCGACATGTTGCTGCGCCAGAATCGGTGCGCCAGCGGCAACGCGACCGATGATTGGCAGGCTGCGCTCTTCGGACTTGGCCTCGAAGCCTGGAATACGAATACCCCGCGAGGCGCCTGGCGTCATTTCGATAGCGCCTTTGCGCGCCAGAGCCTTGAGGTGTTCTTCCGCCGCATTGGGCGACTTGAAGCCCAGTTCCTGAGCGATTTCCGCACGGGTCGGCGGGTAGCCGTTGTCTTCAAGGCAGCGTTTGATGAAACCCAGAATCTCAGCTTGGCGTGGCGTCAGTTTTATCATGATGATCGCTCTGTCTTTTTATACAGTGACTGGGATTATATACAGTGATTGCGTCTTGGCAATCGTCCTTTTTACTCAGGCCGCTGGACGGTGTGCAGAAGGGTGTTGGCAGGTGATCCGAGGCAATAAATCACGCAATGGCTACAGGCCCCGGGTTATATGATTAAATGCATGACTGGTCAGCCAGAAAACGAACGGGCAGACTTGACAAATAGCCCGGCTGAAACGTATGTTTCAAACGAGTGTTTGTCAGGCAGAAAAACCATGGCCCAGTCGGAAACAGTTGAACGTATCCTTGATGCTGCTGAGCAGCTGTTCGCGGAAAAAGGCTTTGCCGAAACATCGTTGCGGTTGATCACCAGCAAAGCCTCGGTCAACCTGGCCGCGGTGAATTATCACTTTGGTTCGAAGAAGGCCCTGATTCAGGCGGTTTTCTCGCGCTTCCTCGGTCCGTTCTGTATCAGTCTCGATCGAGAGCTGGAGCGTCGTCAGGCCAAGCCTGAACACAAGCCGACACTTGAAGAGCTGCTGGAAATCCTCGTCGAACAAGCGTTGGTGGTGCAGCCGCGGAGCGGTAACGACCTGTCGATTTTTATGCGCTTGCTGGGCCTGGCCTTTAGTCAGAGCCAAGGGCACCTGCGTCGTTACCTGGAAGACATGTACGGCAAGGTGTTTCGCCGCTACATGCTACTGGTCAATGAAGCCGCCCCGAATATTCCACCGATCGAACTGTTCTGGCGCGTGCATTTCATGCTCGGCGCTGCGGCGTTCAGCATGTCCGGGATCAAAGCGTTGCGAGCGATCGCCGAGACTGATTTCGGGGTCAATACCTCCATTGAACAAGTCATGCGTCTGATGGTGCCGTTCCTGGCAGCCGGCATGCGCGCCGAAACAGGCGTGACCGACGCGGCCATGGTTTCTGCACAACTCAAGCCACGTAGCAAAAGTACGGTCGCCGTCGCCAAGGTTTGACTGTTGATGGGTGGGCGCGGCAGCTTTCATCGGCTAAGCTAGCCGCCCATGCGTACCCTCGATTTATTCATGTCTCCCACGCCACTCCGTATGTGTCCGGCTTCGCCGATGGGCAGCGGTGTGTGCGTCTGGCTGTCTTCACTGCGCTTTGATGCCACGCCCGGATCGGGTGTCGGCTGCGTTGAGTTAAGGAATTGCATATGAGTTCTGGCCTGCAAGGCTCGTTGATGGTGGATGTCGCCGGTACTTGGCTGACCGCTGAGGATCGCCAGTTTTTGCGTCAGCCCGAAGTTGGTGGCCTGATTATTTTCGCGCGCAATATTGAGCATCCACGCCAGGTTCGTGAACTCAGTGCCGCTGTCCGTGCGATACGGCCTGAGTTGTTGTTGGCGGTCGATCAGGAGGGCGGGCGGGTACAGCGCCTGCGTCAGGGATTCGTCCGATTGCCCGCAATGCGGGCGATTGCCGACAACCTGAATGCCGAATCTCTGGCCGAGCATTGCGGATGGCTGATGGCCACCGAAGTGTTGGCGGTCGGGCTGGATTTGAGTTTTGCGCCAGTCCTCGATCTGGATTATCAGCGCAGTGCCGTGGTCGGCAGCCGGGCTTTTGACGGTGATCCTGAACGTGTGGCGTTGCTGGCGGGCGCCTTTATTCGTGGCATGAACGCCGCGGGCATGGCGGCAACCGGGAAACATTTTCCTGGCCATGGCTGGGCTGAAGCCGACTCCCATGTCGCGATTCCAACGGACGAGCGCAGCCTGGATGAAATCCGCGCCAAGGACCTTGTGCCGTTCGCTCGCCTGAGCAAGCAACTGGCTGCCGTGATGCCGGCCCACGTCATTTATCCGCAAGTCGATGCCCAGCCTGCTGGTTTCTCCCGGCGTTGGTTGCAAGATATCCTGCGCGGCGAGTTGCAGTTCGATGGGGTGATTTTCAGCGATGATCTGTCCATGGCCGGCGCACATGTGGTCGGTGATGCTGCAAGTCGTATCGAGGCTGCTTTGAGCGCCGGGTGTGACATGGGCCTGGTCTGCAATGATCGGGCTGCTGCCGAGCTGGCACTCGGTGCTGCGCAACGGCTGAAGGTTAAGCCGTCGCCACGCATTGCGAGGATGCGAGGCCAGGCGTACGCCACTACTGAATATCGTCAGCACCCACGCTGGCTGGCGGCCCTTGATGCACTGCGTGCCGCCCAACTGATCGACTGAAGGATGTATTAATGACTGTTTACGCGATTATCGGCGGCACTGGCCTGACCCAACTTGAGGGCTTGAATATCCGTCAGTCCCTGCCGATGAATACGCCTTATGGTGCGCCGTCGGCCGAGATTCAGATTGGCGAATATGCAGGCCGCGAGGTGCTGTTTCTGGCGCGCCATGGTCACCCCCATCGCCTACCGCCGCATCAGGTCAACTACCGCGCTAATCTGTGGGCATTGAAGCAGGCCGGGGCAGAGGCGATTCTGGCCGTGAATGCTGTGGGCGGGATTCATCCGGCGATGGGCACTGGGCATTTCTGCGTACCGCATCAGTTAATCGACTACACCAGCGGTCGCGAGCACACCTATTTTGCCGATGATCTGGAGCAGGTGACCCACATCGACTTCAGCTACCCCTACAGCGAAGTGCTACGCACGCGACTTATTGCAGCGCTGGCGGCTGAAGGCTGTGCTTACAGCGACCAGGGCGTGTATGCCTGTACTCAGGGCCCGCGCCTTGAAACCGTGGCGGAGATCATCCGCCTGGAGCGTGATGGTTGCGATATCGTCGGTATGACCGGTATGCCTGAAGCGGCACTGGCCCGCGAAATAGAACTGGATTACGCCTGTCTGGCGCTGGTGGTCAACCCTGCGGCAGGCAAGTCGTCGGCAGTGATTACCATGGCCGAAATTGAACAGGCACTGCATGACGGAATGGGCAAGGTGAAGGCAACTTTGGCGCGGGTGCTTGCTGCTGGCTGAAGGCTGCGCTGGGGACGGACATGGGCAAGCCCGCTCCTGCATCTATTGTTACCCCTCGCTTACCCAGTGAACGCTCACTCAGCTTTCACAGGGTAAGTTAGGGGTGGCTGACTCAATGCTTTATCTTTTTGACCGGCGCTGGCAATGGCGCGAACAGGGCGGCGATGTCTTCGCTTCCCAGCTTCCAGTCACCTGCGGTCCTGCCATCCAGTACGCCTGACGCCAGCGCTGATTTTTCCTGCTGTAAACGCTGGATTTTCTCTTCCACGGTGCCGCGCGCGATCATCTTGTAGACGAACACCGGTTTCTCCTGGCCGATGCGGTACGCGCGGTCGGTGGCCTGATTTTCGGCCGCCGGGTTCCACCAGGGATCGTAATGGATCACCGTGTCGGCTGCGGTCAGGTTCAGGCCGGTGCCACCGGCTTTGAGGCTGATCAGGAAAACCGGAAGCTTGCCGCTCTGAAAATCCTGCACCGGTGTGCGACGGTCTCTGGTTGCCCCGGTGAGCAATGCGTATTCGATGCCGCGCTGTTTCAGCTCGGCTTCGATCAGGGTCAGCATTGAGGTGAACTGCGAGAACAACAGGATTTTTCGACCTTCTGCCAGCAACTCTTCAAACATTTCCATCAGACTGTGCAGCTTGGCCGAGCTGCCATGGCGCCCCGTTGCAGGTGCGCTGTTGACCAGCCGTAAATCACAGCAGACCTGGCGCAGTTTGAGCAGCGCCTCAAGTACGATGATCTGACTGCGACCAACGCCTTTGCGGGCGATTTCGTCGCGCACCTTTTTGTCCATGGCCAGGCGCACCGTCTCATACACATCGCGCTGGGCGTCGTTGAGCTCGACCCAATGGATGATTTCGGTCTTGGGCGGCAGTTCGGTTGCGACTTGCTCCTTGGTACGACGCAGCAAAAACGGCTTGATTCGCGCGTTCAAGTGCTGCAAGCGTTCTTCGTTGCCCTGCTTCTCGATGGCGGTGCGGTAGTTGCTGTTGAACTGCTTGCTGTCGCCCAGCCAGCCGGGCATCAGGAAGTGGAACAGCGACCAGAGTTCGCCCAGATGGTTTTCCAGCGGCGTACCACTCAGGCACAGGCGCTGTCGGGCGTTTAGACTGCGCGCGGCCTCAGCGGCCTTGCTGTTGGGGTTCTTGATGTACTGCGCTTCGTCGAGGATCAGCACATGCAGCGGTTGCTGCGCCAACAATTCTACATCGCGCGGCAGCAATGCATAGGTGGTGAGAATCAGGTCGTAATCCTGCAGGTTGGCAAAGTCCTGGCGCCGACCTGGCCCATACAACGCCAATACACGTAGTTGAGGTGCGAAGCGTTCAGCTTCATCCATCCAGTTGGGAATCAGGCTGGTGGGCATCACGGCCAGGGACGGGCGATCAAGGCGACCGGCCTGTTTTTCCACCAGCAGGTGGGCCAGGGTTTGCAGGGTTTTACCCAGGCCCATGTCATCGGCCAGGATGCCGCCCACTTCCAGTTCGCGCAGCGATTGCATCCAGCTCAGGCCTTCGAGCTGATAGGGTCGCAGGGTCGCATTCAAGCCATCGGGGACACTTACTGAAAAATTCTTGATGTCCGCCAGGCGCTCGCCGAATTGGCGCAGGCGTTCACCGCCTTCCCATGTCAGCGGCATATCGTCCAGCTGGGTCAAGCGTGCGGCGTCTGCAGTATTGAGGCGCAGCGCGGTATTGCCGTCTTCGCGCCAATAGAAGTCACCCAGGGTTGCCAGTACTGGTTTTAGACGGCCGTAGGGCAGGGCGACTTGCACCGGGCCGCCACCTCGCTGGGTGAAGTGGTTGAGCTGGACCAAGAGTTGCTCATCATCCCGACGCTTGGCGATCCCGGCCGGGCTCATCAGTTCGGGGTGGCTGCGCAGTAGATTGATCAGAATCGGCAGCAGGCTCAGGCGCTCACCATTGACGATGATGCCCAGCTCCAGGTCGAACCAGTCGTGCTCAGGCTGCTCATCAATGACTGCATACCAGTCGTCTACGGGGGTGACGTCAAACGCGAAATCCTCCGCGACGTCGATCTCCCAGCCTTGCTCACGCAACTGCGGCAGGTCGTGGGTCATGAAATTCAGCCAGGCCTTGTCGCTCGGCAGTTCGAACATGTCCCCAGCGCTATCGGGCAAGGCCTTGCTTTGCCGAGTCGCCAGCCTGAAACCGAGGTCCTGAATAACCTGTCGCCAGTGCTTTTCTGCCTCTGGATAGCGGCGTATGCGCACGGTTTCAGTATCGAAGTGCTCCAGGACGTCGGTGGTTTTGCTTCCCGTCGCGTAATACTCACCGTAGCCAAACGCCAGCGCGGCGCGATGCTGGATATGGCGCTGCATACGGCCATTGCGCGGTTCGTAAGCGCTGAACTCGAAGCTGGCGAGAATCAGCCGAGGCCGAGGCTGGGTGTCGATCAAGCGTTCTGGCAATGCGGGCTTGGGCTCGGCTCGTGCTGGCGCAGGCGCACGGTCTGGCGCACCCAGCGCGGTGAGGATCGAGGCCTTGTTTTCCGGGTCCTGCAGAAAGAAAAGAGCGGCAGCGCAATGTTTGCAATTGTTGCGCACGGGGCAGGTGCATTTACACGCCACGAATTGTTTATGCTCGGCTGGGTCCTTGAGGGTGAGGGTTTGCGTGTAGATTTCCAGGCCCGAGCCTTTGCACACTGTCCTGACCAGCTCGGGACTCAGGTGCTGCAACTTGATGCGTTGCTGCTGGGCGTAGTCGCGCCCTCGCTCAAGGCTTTGAGCTTTGAAGACTTGTGCCCATGAAGAGGCTAGAACTTTTTCAAGAATGGACGACACAGTTCAGTACAGCCCGACGCCGCAGCGATGCTCAAAGGGCAAGGAGCGCAACGCGCTCCCTGGATGCTTAAAGAGGTGAAACCTTGATCAGCATGGCCAGGCTGCCATTGTCCATATAGGTCAATTCGCCATTCTTCACCCGGGTCGTCTGGGTCATTCGCTCGCTGGTGCGCACCACGCCATAGGCATCGAGCTGATTGACCCAAAAGTCTGCCGTGATATCAGTAAACCGCGCCAGGCTCAAGGTGACGGTGCCTTCAATGGGAAAGTGACCAAACTGCTCCTGACCACTGCTGACCGCCATTTTGCTCGGGTCAGCGCTCAGGTTTTGCTGCCAGGCCCGATGCAGCAGCACGTTATAGTTGCCGCTCGCCTCCAGTTTGCTGGCCATTCCGGTCAGCGCCGGGCTGCGTTCATTCTCGGGGCTGATTTTCTGCGCCCCGGCGGCCCAGGCTTCGGGGGAGGGCTGGTTGGTCGTGGCTGGTTGGCCAATCTGCCGGAACAGGATCATTTCGACCTGATACAGGCCGTCGGCAAACGCTGCCGGTGTGACCAGTGTCAGCAGCAGAATCAATGAGTGGAGCACACGCATGGGTGAATCCTTAAGCCGTTTTTGGAGTCAGGCGCTCGAACAGCGCTTCTAAAATATTGAATCGCTCTTCCGGGCGCTCCATCGGCACCATGAACTTGAACAGCGTGGCACCCTCGAACTTGTAGCGGTTGGGCTGGCCCTGAATCAGTTTGATCAGCACCAGCGGATCAACTTGGGTATCGGCGCTGAACTCAATTCGTCCACCCTGCGGTCCGGCGTCGACTTTTTTGATGCCCAGCTGCTCGGCCTGCAATTTGAGCAGCGTCAGGCGTACCAGGTTTTTGGTCGGTTCGGGCAGCAGGCCGAAGCGGTCGATCATCTCGACCTGGAGGTCCTTGAGGCCCTCTTCGTCGGCGGCATTGGCGATGCGTTTGTACAGAATCAGGCGGGTATGAACATCGGGCAGGTAGGCTTCAGGGATCAACGCTGGCAAGCGCAGGTTGATTTCCGGGCCGCCGCCCAGGGGTTGGTCGAGGTTTGGCTGCTCGCCCTTGCGAATGGCCTTGACCGCGCGTTCAAGCATTTCCATGTACAGGGTGAAGCCCACGGCCTGGATCTGTCCGCTCTGCCCGTCGCCCAGCAGTTCGCCAGCACCACGGATCTCCAGATCGTTGGTCGCGAGCACGAAGCCCGCACCGAGGTCCTGGGTGTTGGCGATGGCTTCCAGGCGCTTCTCTGCGTCTGGAGTGATCTGTTTCCGGGGTGGGGTCAGCAGGTAGGCGTAAGCCTGGTGGTGACTGCGGCCGACCCGGCCACGTAATTGGTGCAATTGCGCCAGACCGAATTTGTCGGCACGTTCGATGATGATGGTGTTCGCGCTGGGCACGTCAATACCCGTCTCGATGATGGTCGAGGCGATCAGGACGTTGAAGCGCTTGTGATAGAAGTCGCTCATCACCTGTTCGAGATCGCGTTCGCGCATCTGTCCATGGCCGATGCCGATACGGGCTTCAGGCACCAGTTCGGCCAGGTCGGCGGCGCATTTCTCGATGGTTTTCACGTCGTTGTGCAGGTAGTAAACCTGGCCACCACGCAGCAGTTCACGGAGCAGTGCTTCCTTGACCGTACTTTTGTTCTCTTCCATGACAAAAGTGCGCACGGACAAGCGGCGAGCTGGCGGTGTGGCAATGATCGATAAATCACGCATGCCCGAAACCGCCATATTCAGCGTGCGCGGGATCGGGGTCGCGGTCAGGGTGAGAATGTCGACTTCACTGCGCAGGGCCTTGAGTTGCTCCTTCTGACGCACGCCGAAACGGTGCTCTTCGTCGATGATGACCAGGCCCAGATTCTTGATCTTCACATCGTCCTGCAACAGCTTGTGCGTGCCGATGACGATATCAATCTTGCCTTCTGCCAGGTCCGCGACTGCTGCGTTGATTTCTTTGGCAGACTTGAAGCGGCTCATGACTTCCACGCTTACTGGCCAATCGGCAAAGCGATCGCGGAAACTGTTGTAGTGCTGCTGGGCGAGGAGGGTGGTCGGCACCAGAATGGCCACCTGACGTCCGCCATGTACGGCAATAAAGGCTGCGCGCATTGCCACTTCGGTTTTGCCGAAGCCCACGTCGCCGCACACCAGGCGGTCCATCGGCTTGGGCGCGAGCATGTCGGCACGTACGGCATCAATGGTGGTTTGCTGGTCCGGGGTTTCTTCGAATGGGAAGCCGGCGCTGAACGTCGCGTAGTCGGCTTTTGGGTCGGCGAAGGCATACCCTTCACGGGCGGCCCGTCGCGCGTAGATGTCCAATAGCTCGGCGGCGACATCGCGCACTTGCTCGGCCGCTTTGCGTTTGGCTTTCTGCCAGGTTTCCGAACCCAGTCGGTGCAGCGGCGCAAGGGCGTCATCGCTGCCAGTGTAGCGGGCGATCAGGTGCAGGTTGGCAACCGGGACATATAGCTTGGCGTCTTCGGCATAGGCCAGCATCAGGAATTCGGCGACCTGATTCTCCACTTCCAGCGTGGCCAGGCCCAGGTAGCGGCCAACGCCATGGTCGATATGCACCACCGGTGCGCCTTCGCGCAGTTCAGTGAGGTTTTTGATGACTGCGTCATTGTTGCCGCCGTCGGTGCGTTTTTCCCGGCGCCGGCGCTGCATGACCCGCTGACCGAACAGTGGGCTTTCGGCTACCAGTGCCAGGGAGGGGTGTTCCAGCAGCAGACCCTCATCCAGTGGTGCGATGGTGATCGACAGGCGCTCGCTGCCACTGACGAAGTCCGGCCAGTTGTCCACGGTTTTCGGCCGCAGCTTCAGGCGTTCAAGCAGTTCCAGCAGGACTTCCCGGCGCCCGGCGGATTCAGCAGTGAACAGCACACGGCCCGGGAATCCTTCGAGAAATGTCGACAGCGCCGCCAACGGTTGCGTGGCCTTGGATTGAATCGCCAAGTCCGGCAACGGCAGCGCCGGGAAGCGCTCGCGACCAGCGCTAGGCTCGACGTCCTGCTGGCTGACAACCACGCGTGGCCAGCTTTTCAGGCGAGCAAAGCAGTCTTCCACCGGCAGGAACAATTCATTGGGCGGTAATAAAGGTCGCTCAGGGTCGACGCGACGCTCCTCATAACGGTTGCGGACGTCGTTCCAGAAATTTTCCGCCGCTTGTTCGATGCCGGGCAGGGAGAACACCTGGGTGTCCTGGGGCAGATAATCGAACAGGGTTGAGGTTTCGTCGAAGAACAACGGCAGGTAGTACTCGATACCGGCCGGTGTGATGCCGCTGCTCAGGTCCTGAAAGATCGGGCAGCGACGGAAGTCCACGTCGAAGCGCTCGCGAAAGCGGGCCTTGAAGCGGGTGACAGCATCTTTTTGCAGCGGAAACTCTCGCGCCGGCAGCAGGCGAACCGATTCGACCTTGTCGATGGAGCGCTGGTTTTCCGGGTCGAAGGTGCGCAGGGTTTCGATTTCGTCGTCGAACAGGTCGATCCGGTACGGCAGTTTGCTGCCCATCGGGAACAGATCGATCAGGGCGCCACGGACCGCGAACTCGCCGTGCTCATACACCGTATCGACGCAGCGATAGCCGCTGGCCTCAAGCCGGGTACGCATCTGCTCGACATCAAGCTTCTGGCCGATGTCCAGCACCAGGCTGCTGCCGAGCAGGAATTTGGTGGGTGCCAGTCTGTGTAGCGCCGTCGTGATCGGTACTACCAAAACGCCATGCGCGAGTTCCGGCAACCGATAAAGGCTGGCGATGCGCTGGGAAATAATGTCCTGGTGCGGCGAGAACAAATCGTAGGGCAGGGTTTCCCAATCCGGAAAATGCAGAACCGGCAGCGTGGGCGCAAAGAAGCTAAGCTCTTGCTCAAGACGTTCGGCACTCTGGCTGTCGGCGGTCAACAGCAGCGTGAAGCGCTTGGCGGCGCTGGCAGCCTCGGCGATGGCCAGGCTCAGGGCGGCACCAGGCAAATTGCCCCAGTGTTGTTTACCTGCAGCGGCAGGGAGTAGCGGTAGGCGCAGGACAGGCACGGGAGGTTGAGCTCCAAGCGTTGCAACAGGGGGTGCGATTGTAGCGGGAGGAGGTAGGTGCTGTCAGTTTTCAGCGCGCCGGAAAATGTAGTGCCATGTAATCTGATAGCCGTGCATTGCTCATAAACAAAGGCGGCGGCATAATGTAGCCCCTTTTTTCAGCCCCTACATGTGGAAGGTTCCCGTGACTCAGAAGCCCGACCAGTGTCTTGGTGAATGGATCGATCGTGAAGCCCTCGCCGAGGCGATGATCCCCCTCATCGGTCAGCTCTACCGCAATAACAATGTGGTGAGCTCGATCTATGGCCGCAGTCTGATCAACCGTTCAGTCATCGCGATTCTCAAAGCCCATCGCTTTGCTCGTCATCGCCAGGCCGATGGCAGTGAGCTGTCCGTACACGAAACATTCCCGCTTATAAAAGCGATGAGCGAACTCAAGCTGGGTGCCGCTTCGGTGGACCTGGGCAAGTTGGCCGTGAAATTCAAGGCAGAAGGCCAAGGCCGTACTGCCGAGCAGTTCGTGCGTGCAGAGCTGGCTGACGTCGTCGGTCAACAAAGCGCCACTGCTCGTAAAGGCAAGGACGTCGTGCTGTACGGTTTCGGCCGGATCGGTCGCCTGCTGGCGCGGATTCTGATCGAGAAAACCGGTGGGGGCGATGGCCTGCGTCTGCGCGCCATTGTCGTGCGCAAAGGCGCCGACAATGACTTGGTCAAGCGTGCCAGTCTGCTGCGTCGTGACTCGGTACATGGCCCGTTCAATGGCACCATCACTATCGATGAAGCCAACAGCACCATCACCGCCAACGGCAACATGATCAAGGTGATCTACGCGAAGAACCCGACCGAGGTGGATTACACCCAGTACGGCATCAAGGACGCATTGCTGGTGGATAACACCGGCGTATGGCGTGATGCCGAGGGTCTGGGCCAGCATTTGACCTGCGCAGGCATCGAGCGTGTGGTTCTCACCGCGCCAGGCAAAGGCAAACTGAAGAATATCGTGCATGGCATCAACCATGATCAGATCACGGCTGAAGACCTGATCGTTTCGGCGGCCTCCTGCACCACCAACGCCATCGTGCCGGTGTTGAAAGCCGTCAACGACAAGTTCGGTATCGTCAATGGTCACGTTGAAACAGTTCACTCGTACACCAACGACCAGAACCTGATCGACAACTTCCACAAGGGTGATCGTCGTGGCCGTAGCGCTGCGTTGAACATGGTTATCACTGAAACCGGTGCTGCTACCGCCGCTGCCAAGGCCCTGCCTGAACTGGCTGGCAAACTGACCGGCAACGCGATCCGTGTTCCAACGCCAAACGTGTCCATGGCTATTCTCAACCTGACCCTTGAGAAGCCAACCAGCCGCGACGAAATCAACGAGTACCTGCGCTACATGGCCATGCACTCGGACCTGCACAAGCAGATCGATTTCGTGCATTCGCAGGAGGTGGTTTCCACCGACTTCGTGGGTTCGCGTCACGCCGGTGTAGTGGATGCTGAAGCGACCATCTGCAATGACAACCGTGTTGTTCTGTACGTCTGGTATGACAACGAATTCGGTTACAGCTGCCAGGTTGTTCGCGTGATGGAAGACATGTCCGGGGTCAACCCGCCTGCTTTCCCGCGTTAAGTAACCACTAGGCCAAGTAAAAGGTAGAAAGGTGCCCCGACTCAGTTCGGGGCATTTTTTTGGACGCGATTTGGCTATCAGCCGTTTACCGGCGCCGCCAGAGGTGACTGCCAGTGTGGTGGCGGTCGGTTTCACACCTGCAGAACAATCCATACGACTACCGATATCGAAAGCTTATTCAGGCATCACTACTTATGTATGTCACTCGGCTCAGAGGCGCACCCTTAACTCACTCGGCCGTGCCCCCTCAAACATAGCAATGGCTACGTTTGGGGGCGAACAACCCAACTGAGTGAGTAAACCTGCGAGATGACAATCAAAATCGATGTGGTCGAACAATTTTTGACCCGCCCAACACTGCGTGACGTGGCAACCGCAATGCTCCGTGACGCCCTAAGCGAAAAATACCCTGCGCTGAGCATTGAACCCGAGGTGGCGGTTGTGTCCGAACCGCCATTGAGTCGCGAGTACGCAAACACGGCAGGCCGCCTCATGACACTGACGGACTGTCTGCTGGATAATTTCTCTAGCCAGAGACCGTGGCACTTCACGCAAGGACAGCATGTGCTTGTGGCTCAGCCATCGGCTGGCGAATGGATGCCGCTGGCCGTCGATATGGCAGACATCAGCGCCCTGCTCGACAGGTTGTCGCTGGTGTTGATCGAAGGTTTTGAACAGGCTACTGCGGACTATTGGTGTCAGCCAAGCACCACGGGTATCAGTCGCTGGGAATGGTTGTCCAGCAGGCTGAAGCAGCAGCTCAGCGACAAGGTCATAGCGGGGGCTTTTCCGCAGCAGACTGACGCGCAACGCTCAGCCCTGAGTGCTGTTGCCATGTTTGCGGATAAGGCTCAACGCAACGCCTTGCTCGGTGCGATCCCTGGCAAGGCCGACGATGACCTGCGCGCGTGCATCGCTTACCTCAATATGGGCAAAGAGGGCGAATCCAACGACGAGCCACTGCCTGCGATTGTGTTGGTCGGGCACACGGCTGGAGACGAGATCGTGATGGTGTGCTGGCCTTCGGGGAAGGTCGAATCCTGTTCATCCCAGGATCAGTTAGGCGTAAGCCTGGGTGCGAGGCTCGGCAGAGAGTGGGACGTCGATCAGCTCCAATGGACGCTGTATGAGCCCGAGGGCAATATTTTCGAGGCGTTGACTCAGGTCCTTCTGGAGACGCAGTTGAACACCCTGCAGGCGCTGAAAGGTGCTGATTCGTATGACCTTGAGTCTCTAGAGCAACACCTGGCCTCGGTCACAGACCTGTGCAGCATGTTCGACGCGCCGGCCTCTGCCGATACCCGGGTTCCGACACTGGCCCTCGAGACGCTTCCCGAATGGCTTCAGCATGCCTCGATAACTGACCGTTTGGATTACAGCCGATATCTGACTGCGTTAGCGGTAGAGCAGAAACACTCGAACGGCCAATCGTTTAATGACGATTTGCCGTCGATCACCGATTTTACGCTTCAGACCTTGCGCCTGAATGTGCTGGAAGACCATCCCGGTGCCAGCGACTTGTCGCTGGACGACATCGAGATCGTGATCGACAAAGTGACGGCTGCAGCGTTGCCATCGGGCGGGCAGATCGTGTCGGTAGGCGGGGTTGAACGGGTGCGTATGACACTGAGCGAGTTCGCACTGGAAAACCTGTCGAGTCTGCCCTATGGAAGCATTACCCTGCATCGTGCCGGCGCTCAGCCAATACCCGACTGGTTCTCGGTGGACTACCTTAAAGCGCTGACTGCACGCGCGAACATTGGCCAGGCCTATCCTCATCTGCTTGAGCGGTCTCTGATTACCGATACCGAGGAAGCCGGGCGGCGTCAGGTATTGTTTGCCCGACAATTGCGGATTCAGTTGCCGCTCAAGGCGCTGGAACAGAAGATCAAGGGAGAGGGCGGGTTCAGCGAGGCGGGTTATCGCAATGTCGCCGCGCTCATGAAAGCGTCAGGCGAACGAAAGGTCGGGACTCACGGCATCGTCATCCGGCCCTTGGCATTCTTCTCGCACCCAGGCGCAAGCGCTGACGTGGTCAGCAATATGTTCGTGATTGGCCCTGAAAAAGTGGCTGCCGGGCCGCATGTGCTTTACCGGCCGTTCGCCAGTCAGTCGTTGACTGAATTTGGCTCATGGTCAGCGCTGCTGGCTGCCATACAACAACCGGGCGACATGCAGGAGACCGTTCTGGTTTGGCTGGGTGACCGGGCGCGATTGAACTACGCCAACGGCGGCTTTCAGGAACCGCATAGTGTGCGCTTCGGTCTGGGCTCCGAGTTTGCGCCGCTGGAGCGCCCGCAACCAGCTGTGCTGAGTGTCGACACGGTTGATGGCGACCCATTGCTCGTCCTTTTTGCCGCCAATGCCCGGGCGCTGGTTGATCTGGCTGACCGAAACTCAGTCTCTAACACCGAAAGTCGCTGGGCGAGGCTCAAGCAAGGTGGCTGGTTGCTGCTCAATGTCCTGCTGCCTTTTGTCAGTGGTCCGGTGGCCAATGCCGTGTGGCTTGCACAGTTGATGGTCAGCGTTGATCAGGCGCTGAAGGCTCAAGGCAGCACTGATGCCAGCGTCCAGGCCACCGCGCTGGCCGATTTTTTGCTGAATATTTCTCTGATTCTCATGCACCAAGGTCTCTCTGTCAGCGGGTCAGCCATTCGTACATCAGGGCTGAGCCGCAGAGACGAGGCAGCCCCATCGGTTGTGGCTGAAATGGTTATTCGGCAATCCGAGCCGCTGGCGATGCAGCCGATTGGCGCCGGACGAACTGTGCTCGATTTCACTTGGTCGAATCCGAGGAATCAATTGACCGCGACTCAACGAGGGATTTTGGACACCTTTAAGGTCTCGCTTGCGTCGACCCTGGGGGCTCCTGCGGCTGCCGGTCCTCATGAGGGTTTGTATGAGGTTGAGGGAGCATGGTATGCCAGGGTCGATTCAGACCTTTACCGGGTGATGCTTGAGGAGGACGGCGTCGTCGTTGTCGACTTGAATGATTCACTGCGAACCGGGCCGTGGCTCAAGCATGATGGTCCGGTCTGGGATCTGGACCTGAGGCTGAGATTACGCGGTGGAGGCCCCAAGAAAAAAGCTGGAAAAATGATTGAGGAAAACGCCGCCAAGCTCAAACAAATCACGGAAAGCAGGATGCAGTCACAGTCGCGTTTAGACGCACTGTATAAAAAAATCATGGCTTACGACACGCAGCTCCGGACCGCGACCGGCGAGCTTCGCTCATTGTTTTTCCTGCGTTATGAAAAAGATTTGCAGGAAGTCGTTGAAGTTGTCGAGCAAAAAATCAAGCAGGGCCAAGCGTTGAGGTCCGCAGATCGTCCTTTAGAGCAGGTGACTGCGGCTGATCTTCGGGGCGCTGCCAGGCACGTGTGTTATTTCGAAGGGCTTTTGCTTCAGGATATTCAACGCATGACGCGGCATGACATCGCGATCCTGCAAGAATCATCCTCGGATGGTGTGGTGGTCCCCGCTAATGTCGATGCATACCTGAATTTATTCAGGAAGCTTCTGGTGCAGCAGGAAATGGGCGCGAAATGGGCAGATGCCAGGGAATTACTTTGGCAGCAGTTGCGTGCGGTTCCCAAGGTGGGAGAGTCGCTTTGGCGCGTCGAGGTATTGGAATTGCACAAGAATAATATGTTCACCCGTCTGGAGTGGAAAGTGACGCGCCTGTTCTCTTTGCTTGAACTGTGTTTCAGCAAAGAACAAATGCTCATGGATCAAAGCTTGAAGCAGCTCAAGGCGTTGCGTAACGACGACGGCCTTCACGGTGCACTCAGTTCTCACGCCGAGCTGGACAAGCCTAACGACTACTCGCTGATCGAGCAGATCAACGTGCTTGAAAGTGCATTTCGCGAATATGGCAGGGCCGTTGATATTGCGGTTTATGCGCAGTCCTTTGAAATTGACTCTGTTCAGAGTGAGTACCTGAAGCGATTTTTGGCTGAGATGGTTGCCATACGTGACAGCGCGGAAACCCGTTTGTCTGCGCTGATTCAAGAGGAAACAGACTCGTCTGCACTGCCGTCTGAATATGTACCCAAGGTTGAGCAGCCCAGGAAAAAAATAATCAGGACACGAGGTCAGCGCTCGCTGGTGGGGCAGGTTCGCTCGGAAGAACCGGATTTTCCCGGCGAGGTTGTAGATGTGACCGACCTGATCACCCATCGAGTCATCGGCTCCTATCACCAGCATGCCGACGGGGAATGGGTGGGCATCGAGACTGCTCAGCCACCCACGACCACCCCGAAAGTCAAAAACGTGCCATTGAATGAGTTGCAACGCGATGCGCTTGAGTCGCTCAGTCAAGTGGAGCGAACAGTCAGCAGCGCCTGGCGTCAGTCCAAGAGGGCCAGTGAACCTGAAGATATGCAAGATATTCTGGTGCAAAAGGCCGGAAAGCTGAGCGAGCTTGCGGACCGGCTCGACGTGTACAGCAATGATGCAATGCTGGCTGAATCGGTTTATGCGCAGGTGGTCAGCGTGCTCAAAGACCTTCGGGCGGCAGCGGCCCGATTGACCAAAGAGGGGCGCAGCATTCGTATCAGTATGATCAAGGCTCGGCCGCCGACGGCGGCACGAATCAACTACCTGGATAGGCAAGGGGAGGTCAATATTTCACGCTTCGACGGTAGAAAGAACTTGTCGGGTGCCCGGCGTGACGACTTTCTGCAGGAGTACGCGATTCGCGACAAGGACAACCAGATCTTATGGTGGGCGCATTTTCATTACGCCACAGAAAGCGCCAGTTCCGAGGCCTTCACGGCTGCACATCTGAAGTTACCTGAACAGAGACGTCTGGGTTATAAGGCTTTGCTTAGAGCCGCCAGTGACAATAAAGAAGTCGTGAGCATTTACCGCAGTGTAATTGGCAAGGAGCTGGCGCAACGCTTGTTCCTGGTGTTAGCTCGCTGATACGAAGCACAACAGCCTTGCTCAATTCTGCGTGAGCAAGGCTTCTCGCAAGTCGTCTGAGACCCCCTGAGTCCCTAGCCAGATCGAGAAATATACCTGGGCCAATTCGCTGTCCCGGCTGCTGAAGATGACCTTGCTGTTGCATTCCATCTTCAGTCCCTGGCCAGGCTGCCAGGTCAAGGCGTACCTGTCTCCGCGACGAATACTCTGGATGCTCTGATTGATCTGATCCAGTTGTGGTTGCAGGCGGGCGAGGGTTGCTGTGTTTTGCTGGCGTTCGAGCGTAGCACTGGCGGCTTTGATCACGTCCTGACGATCAATGTCGCGAAAATAATACAATTCGAGGCGCTGCGTTTTTTGGGCGGAAACCGCCTGTTGGACGCTGGTCGAAGGTTCAGCAAACAGGGCTGCAGCGTATACGTCGACCCATAAATACGTCAGTACCGCCTGGCTCTTGCGTTCAAGCACAGGTGAGTGGTCGCTGAGTTGCGCGGGGAAGTTTGCTTCCTTGAGGCGCTCTGCTTGATTAGCCAGTGCCAATGGACTGAATGTCAGCAGCAGGTAAATCATCAGATGTCGCATAATGGCCGCGCTTCGTTGAATGCCTACTGACAGGTTAAGTCAATTTTTGCTCGATGCCGGGCTTGCGAGGAATAAATGTGTTCCGATTGGATAGCAGAATCGCGCGCGCTCAATTGCAGCGTTTGGCTCGTCAAGTTTTGGATGCCCTTACTGCTGATGGGCTCCATGGCCGCATGCGGTTCGGGTGATGGCCTGGAACGCTTTGGCGGTCCGACCATGGGCAGTACGTATTCGGTGAAATACATCCGCGGCCCCTCCGGGCCAGACGTTGCGCACGTCCAGCCGGAGGTGGAAGCGATTCTGGCTGAAGTCGATCAGCAGATGTCGACCTACCGCAGTGATTCCGACATTGAGCGGTTCAATGGGCTGCCAGCGAACAGTTGTCAGACGATGCCCGCAGGGGTGTTGGCGTTGGTGCGGGTGGGGGAGCAATTGTCCATCGACAGCGACGGCTCATATGATCTGACGGTGGAACCCTTGCTCGATTTGTGGGGTTTTGGCCCGCAGGCCCGGGTCGAGCAAGTGCCGACGCCTGAGCAGTTGGCCGTGGTGCGCCAGCGGGTGGGGTATGGTCACTTGCATATCGACGGCGATCAGTTGTGCAAGGATGCGTCGGTGGAGGTGGACTTCAATAGCATCGCAGCCGGTTATGCGGTGGACCGCATCAGCGCGCGGATGCAGGCGTTGGGTATCGGCAGTTTTTTGGTCGAGGCGACAGGTGAACTCAAGGCGGTTGGGAAAAAAGCTGATGGTTCGCCCTGGCGTGTAGCGCTCGAAGCGCCCCGGGACGATGAGCGGGTCGTCGAAAAAACCATCGAACTCGATGGTTATGGCGTCTCCACCTCTGGCGACTACCGTAACTATTTCGAACAGGATGGGCACCGTTACTCCCATACCCTTGATGCGTTGACCGGTGCGCCCATTGATCATGCGCTGGCATCGGTCACCGTTATTGATCACTCGACGTTGATGGCTGATGGTTTATCCACTCTGCTGCTGATTCTCGGACCGGAACGGGGTTGGGCTTTTGCAGAGCAGCATAAAATTGCCGCTTTTTTTGTGATTCGTGTCGACAAGCGTTTTATCATCCGCAGCAATCCGGAGTTTGACAGGCTGTTTGCCGGGAAATCGCAGTAGTCCGACAGCGATTTATCACCCAGGCGTGTGATGTAGTGCAGACAGTATTAGCCTACGACGCGACCAAGGGTTAATGTTCGCCGCTTGCGCGCTTGGTTAGACTGCGCACCAGTTTCGATCCTTCATGCCGCTGGCCGCGGCATGATTTAGCCAGAGACGCCAGAGTGGTGCCTCGGCCTGTTCTAAAGGAGTACGCATGGCTGTCTACAACTACGACGTAGTAGTGCTGGGTTCAGGCCCGGCGGGAGAAGGCGCGGCAATGAACGCCGCTAAAGCAGGACGCAAAGTAGCGATGGTCGATAGCCGTCGTCAGGTCGGCGGCAACTGCACTCACCTTGGCACCATCCCGTCCAAGGCGCTGCGTCACTCGGTCAAGCAAATCATCCACTTCAACACCAACCCTATGTTCAGGGCCATTGGTGAGCCGCGCTGGTTCTCGTTCCCGGACGTACTTAAAAACGCTGAAAAAGTCATCGCCAAGCAAGTGACATCGCGTACCGGCTATTACGCCCGTAACCGTGTCGACGTGTTTTTAGGCACGGGCAGTTTTGCCGATGAGCACAGCATCGACGTGGTGTGCCCCAACGGTACGCTGGAAAAGTTGGTGGCCAATCAGATCATCATCGCCACCGGCTCGCGTCCCTATCGCCCGGTCGATATCGATTTCACCCACCAACGAATTTATGACAGCGACACCATCCTCAGCCTCGGGCATACCCCGCGCAAGCTGATCATCTACGGTGCCGGTGTTATCGGTTGCGAATACGCCTCGATCTTCAGCGGTCTTGGGGTGATGGTCGAACTGGTGGACAACCGTGAGCAACTGCTGAGCTTCCTTGATTCGGAAATCTCTCAGGCGTTGAGCTATCACTTCAGCAACAACAACGTAATGGTTCGCCACAACGAAGATTACGAGAAGGTCGAAGGCCTGGATCATGGTGTGATCCTGCACCTCAAGTCCGGTAAAAAGATCAAGGCCGACGCCTTGCTCTGGTGTAACGGCCGGACCGGCAACACCGACAAACTCGGGTTGGAAAACGTCGGGATCAAGGCCAACAGCCGTGGTCAGATTGAAGTCGACGAGAGCTACCGCACCAGCGTACCGACCATCTATGGTGCGGGCGATGTGATCGGTTGGCCTAGCCTGGCCAGTGCGGCTTATGACCAGGGTCGTTCAGCGGCGGGCAGTCTCGTCGACAATGGCAGCTGGCGTTTCGTCAACGATGTACCAACCGGGATCTACACCATTCCGGAGATTAGTTCGATCGGCAAGAATGAACACGAACTGACCCAGGCGAAAATACCGTACGAAGTTGGCAAGGCGTTCTTCAAGGGCATGGCCCGGGCGCAGATCTCCGGCGAGCCGGTCGGCATGCTGAAGATCCTGTTCCATCGCGAGACGCTGCAAGTGCTGGGCGTGCATTGCTTTGGTGACCAGGCGTCAGAGATCGTGCATATCGGTCAGGCAATCATGAACCAGCCGGGTGAGGCCAATACCCTCAAGTACTTCGTCAACACCACCTTTAACTACCCGACCATGGCAGAAGCTTATCGGGTAGCTGCTTACGATGGCCTCAACCGGCTTTTTTGAGCGGCTCCGGCCGGTGGCCTGAGCCGGCCGGGGAGACCGATTTCAGCAATTCCCGAGAGTGGCAGTGGCCAAACCGGGAAAGTCTGTAATCAGGCTATCTACGCCGAAGTCGGCGAGCCTGCGCATCAGCGCGGGTTCGTTGACGGTCCAAACAGATACGTGCAATCCCTGACGCTGGGCTTTCTGCAAGCGCTCGGGGGTGCACAGTGTCCAGTTCAACGCCAGAATCTTGCAGTCATAACTTTGCGCGACCTTCAGTGGGTCGAGCCAGGCGTATTCAGCCACCAGTCCGCGTGACAGGTCGGGTGTCAGGTCCAGCGCTGCGCGCAATACTTCCCGCGAACTCGACGTAACGGTGACCTTGTCCAGCAAGCCGTGACGCTGGGCCAACTCCCGAATTGCCAGCACGGTGGTCGCAGCGCGTGTGCGTGATGCGCTTTTGACTTCCAGTTGCCAATGATCGAAGGCGCATTGCTCGAACAATTCCTCCAAGCGTGGGATCGGGCAGGGATGAATCCAGCCGGGGCCGCCTTTGCGCGCATCAAAAGTCACCAAGTCAGCAGCGTCTTGCTCAATGACTTTGCCGCGCCGATCCGTGGTGCGTTTTAGCGTCGGGTCATGGATTACCATCAATTCGCCATCACGGGACAGGTGCAGATCCAACTCGCAGCGGCGAACGCCGTGCTTGAGGCATTCCTGGAAGCTGGTCAGGGTGTTTTCCGGTGCTTCGCCTTTAGCGCCGCGGTGGCCGTAAATAAGGGTCACGTTTACTCCTTGTGGGTTTTTGCGCTGCTTATTGCCTAAGCGTCTTCGTTACCTGGGTTCGGATGTTTTCACGGGATAGCCGAATTTGTCAGGTATCAAGTCTCTGAGCCATTGTTTTGCTCTCGCGCCAGGCGGCGTTGCTGGGATTGTCGTTGCAAAATATAACGGGCGAGCAGCTGTCGCTGGGCATCCGGCAGGTCCTCGAACTCAGTGCCGATTTCGAAATTTCCGATTTCGCGAGCGTCGCAGTGCGTGACCTTGGCGTTCATCATCAAGCCCAGTGCTTGTGGCATCAGCACCATCTTGATGGACAGTTTTGTGCCTGTGGGAATCGGCAGTGGATGATGAAACAGCACGCCGCCTTCGGAGAGAATCACCAGCTGTGGCTCGCCGATCTTGCCCAGGACGGTGTGTGCCACGACTTGGCCGAGCAAATCGATACGCTTGTTCAGGGCCTTTAGATAACTGCCTAGCGCGCGGTCGTGATCGCCTAACTGGCGTAGCAGATGTTGAGACTCGAACTCGCTGATGTGCAGCTCGCTGAGCAGGTTGAACAGCGTGGACGTGTCCTGCGCTGGCGCCTGATGGGGCGCGTGAGTGTCGGACAAGTGGTTAATTTCCAGTGCGATCGTGTCCTCGATACGGTAGTATTCGCGGCGATCTTCTTCATTTAATGTCGACATGGCGAACCCATGGTAGCGGCGGTGTTCTGAGTGTAAAGCTGCTCGCTGAGCCCCGCCACAAGGACGTTCCCTTTCCTCCGAACAAGCCCCGACATGTTCAGACCTCTTTTTGTATTTATTGGCACGCGTTATACCCGTGCAAAACGCCGCAATCACTTTGTCTCCTTCATTTCCCTGACGTCGATGATCGGCCTCGCCCTTGGCGTCGTCGTGATGATCGTCGTGTTATCGGTCATGAATGGTTTCGATCATGAGATGCGCACCCGTGTGCTGGGCATGGTGCCCCACGCGACCATCGAGTCCGATCAGCCGATCAGTGACTGGCAAAGCCTGGGCGACAAGGTCAAGGCGAACCCCAAGGTTGTCGCGGTTGCGCCGTTTACCCAGATGCAGGGTTTGCTGACCAGCAACGGTCAGGTGCAGAAGGTGCTGCTCAACGCGATTGATCCGGCGCAGGAGCGCAAGGTTTCGATCATCGATAACTTCATGCTGAAGGGGCGTCTGGATGATCTGGCACCCGGTAGCTTTGGGATCGTTATCGGCGACAAGGCCGCCACGAAACTGGGTGTAGGCCTCGGTGACAAACTGACCTTCGTCGCTCCGGAAGTGACGGTCACCCCCGCCGGAATATTTCCGCGGATGAAGCGCTTTACCGTCGTCGGCATCTTTCACGTCGGCGCTGGCGAGCTGGACGGCTACCTCGGCCTGACCAATCTTACCGATCTGGCGCGTCTGCATCGCTGGAAACCGGATCAGGTGCAAGGGCTGCGTCTGAAGTTCGACGACCTGTTCGAGGCGCCCCGGGTGTCATGGGAAATCGCGCAGACGTTGGGTGATCATAATTTCTATGCCCGT
Organism: Pseudomonas sp. GG8; assembly: GCF_052976945.1. Taxonomy (NCBI): domain Bacteria; kingdom Pseudomonadati; phylum Pseudomonadota; class Gammaproteobacteria; order Pseudomonadales; family Pseudomonadaceae; genus Pseudomonas; species Pseudomonas sp. GG8. The sequence goes on along the minus strand of NZ_JBRIIP010000001.1, from coordinate 3,300,803 downwards.
GACTGGACCCGGACCCAAGGCAATCTGTATCAGGCGATCCGTATGGAAAAAGCCATGATCGGCTTGCTGTTGTTACTGATCGTTGCGGTCGCTGCCTTCAATATCATTTCCACGTTGGTGATGGTGGTCAACGACAAGAAGGGCGATATCGCGATCCTGCGGACCCTGGGCGCTACACCTGGGCAGATCATGGCTATCTTTATGGTGCAGGGCACTGTCATCGGTGTGGTCGGGACGCTGATCGGTGCCGTGGTGGGGATTTTCGCCGCGCTCAACGTCAGCGCTGCGATCTCCGCGCTGGAAGGTTTGCTCGGGCACAAGTTTCTCAATGCGGACGTCTACTTCATCGACTACCTGCCGTCGCAATTGATGGCCGAAGACGTACTGCTGGTCTGCGGTGCTGCATTGATTCTGAGTTTTCTCGCCACCCTGTATCCAGCCTGGCGTGCTGCGCGCACCCAGCCTGCGGAGGCGCTACGTTATGAGTGAGTCGGGCATGAGTGATAAAGCAGTACTGAGTTGCCGCAATCTGGGCAAATCCTACGAGGAAGGCCCAGAATCGGTGGTGGTCCTTTCGGGCTTGCAACTGGAGTTGCACCCCGGCGAGCGCGTCGCCATTGTCGGCAGTTCGGGTTCCGGTAAAAGTACCTTGCTCAATCTGCTTGGCGGTCTGGATACGCCTTCGCAAGGCAGCGTGTGGCTGGCGGGTGAAGAATTGTCGGCGTTGGGCGAAAAAGCCCGGGGTCTGTTGCGTAACCGGGCGCTGGGGTTTGTGTATCAATTCCACCATCTGTTGCCTGAGTTCACCGCTCTGGAGAACGTCTGCATGCCGCTGTTGATCGGCCGGACGGCGATCCCGGAAGCCCGTCAGCGTGCCACCGAGTTGCTGCAGCGGGTAGGGCTGGGGCATCGCCTGGCGCATAAGCCATCGGAATTGTCTGGCGGCGAGCGTCAGCGCGTGGCGATTGCCCGGGCGCTGGTCAACCGGCCGGGACTGGTGATGCTCGACGAACCTACCGGTAACCTCGATCATCACACGGCGCAGGGCATTCAGGATTTGATGCTGGAGCTCAGTACCTCATCGCAAACGGCGTTTCTGGTCGTGACCCACGACATGGCTCTGGCCCGGCAGATGGATCGGGTGTTGCGTCTAGAAGATGGTCATTTGGTCGCTGATTGATTCAATCAACCCGGCGCCGGTTGTCACAGCGTCGGGGTTTTCATTTTTTCTACGGTGCTCCGCGAATGTTCAGACCGTTATCAATTTTTATTGGCGCGCGCTATACCCGCGCCAAGCGCCGTAATCACTTTATTTCGTTTATTTCGATGACCTCGATGATTGGCCTCGCGCTGGGCGTGTTGGCGATGATCGTGGTGCTGTCGGTGATGAATGGTTTTCAGCGTGAAATGAGTTCGCGGATTCTGGGCATGGTGCCCCACGCCGTTATCGCTGGCGTAACGCCGCTTGACGACTGGAAGCCCGCAGCCGCTGCGGCGATGAAGAACCCCGAGGTGACCGCTGCCGTTCCGTTCACTGAAATGGAGGGCATGTTCTCCTATAAGGGTTCGATGCAGCCGATCCAGATCAGCGGCGTTGACCCCGCGCTGGAGCACAAGGTTTCGATTGTTGCTCAGCACATCACTCAAGGGCGCCTGGAAGACCTCAAGGCTGGCGAATTCGGTGTGGTGGTCGGTGAGATCACCGCTCGACGTTTTCGCCTGAACGTCGGCGACAAGCTGACCCTGATCGTCCCGGAAGCCAGTAACGCGCCCGGCGGCATTACCCCGCGCCTGCAGCGGCTGACGGTGGTCGGCGTGTTCAAGGTGGGTGCCGAACTGGACGGTTCCATGGCTCTGATCAACGTCGCCGACGCTGCGCAAATGCAGCGCTGGCAGCCTGATCAAGTGCAAGGCGTACGTCTGGCGCTGAAGGATCTGTACACCGCGCCGCAAGTCTCGGCTGCCATTGTTGCCGGCCTCGGTGCTGATTACCGCGCCGATGACTGGACTCACACTCAGGGCAGCCTGTTCAGTGCGATGAAAATGGAAAAAACCATGATCGGCCTGCTGCTGTTGATGATTGTCGCGGTGGCGGCGTTCAACATCATTGCCACCTTGATCATGGTGGTTAACGACAAAGGTGCTGACATCGCCATCTTGCGCACCATTGGTGCCACGCCAGGGCAGATCATGATGATTTTCATGGTTCAAGGCACAGTCATCGGGATCGTCGGTACCCTTATCGGCGGCGTTCTCGGTGTGATCGCGGCGTTCAATGTCAGCGAGATGGTGGGTTGGCTGGAGCGCGTCACGGGGCAGCACATCTTCAGTTCCGATGTGTACTTCGTCAACAATCTGCCATCCCAGCTGCAGTGGGCAGACGTTGCGCTGATCTGCAGCGCCGGGTTTATCCTGAGTTTTCTCGCGACGCTCTACCCAGCCTGGCGTGCGGCACAGATTCAGCCGGCGTATGCGCTGCGTTACGAGTGATTGCTGTGCAGTGATTCACGCTTGAACTCAAGCCGGCAACTCAATCACAAAGCGCGTCCAGTCGTCCGCCGATTCGCAGCGAATCTGTCCGCCGTGGGCGCGGATGATTGACTGAGTGATCGCCAGCCCCAATCCCGCGTGCTCACTGCTGCCTTCGCTGCGTGCAGGGTCCGCACGAAAAAACCGATCGAACACATGGGGTAACGCTCGTGCCGGAATAGTTGCGCCGTTGTTTTCGATGCTCAGTTGCACCCCTTGATCCGAGTGGGATATGCGCATTGCGACCTGTCCGCCCGCCGGGGTGAAGCGCAGCGCGTTGTCCAGTAGGTTGGAGATAGCGCGGCGCAGCATGTTGCGATCACCGGCCAGTGTGGCGTTGCCTTCGCGTGACAGCCGCACCTGTGCGTCCTCGGCCAAGGGTGCGAAGAACTCCAGCACTGCGTCCGCTTCGTCTTCCAGTTGCAGGGTTTCCCGCATCGGGTTGAGCAAACCGTGTTCGGCCTTGGCCAGATACAGCATGTCGTTGATCATCTGCGCCATCCATTGCAGCTCCTCAAGATTACCGAGCAAGGCTTCGCGATAATCTTCGGTCGAGCGCGGGCGGGTGAGGGTGACTTGGGTGTGGGTCAGCAGGTTGGACAGCGGTGTGCGCAGCTCATGGGCGATGTCCGCAGAGAATGCCGAGAGCCGCTGAAAGGCGTCGTCGAGGCGCCCAAGCATGGCGTTGAAGGCGTGCGTCAGTTCCGCCAGTTCAGCGGGCATTTCCGTCTGCGGCAGCCGTGTGGTCAGCGAACTGGCTGAGACGCTGGCGGCGATTTCGCTCATCTGTCTGAGTGGGCGCAGGCCACTGCGTGCTGCCCATGCGCCCAGCAGTGCGGTGGCCAGAGCGGAAAAACCGACCGTGAGCCAGATCAAGTGCTGCATGCGCTGAAGAAAGTGTTGGTGATGAGTCACGTCCAGCAACAGCGTCAGCTGCGGTGAATTAACGGCCTCTGGCTCCAGCAAGGCGTGATACGTTCGATACTCAGTCTCTGCGCTGTGCAAGGTGTGCAGGCCGTGCGGAACGGACAATGTTGCCGGGAGCGTCGGCAGGCTGTCGAACCAGATGCCTCCGTCACTGCCGCTGATACGCAGCGCCAAGTCAGGCTGACGGCCGAGTTCGCTTTGCAGCGCCGCTTGTCGACCGATGAGATCGGTTTGGCTTGCAACACCCTTCAATACCGAGCGAAATGTCTGCAACTTGCTGTCGAGTGATTGTTGGTCCAGCTCGATGAAGTGTGCTTCGCTGGCTCGATTGAACAGTACGCCCGCGGTCAACGAAACCACGGCAGTGCAGGCTGCGAACAGCAGTGCCAAACGACTGCTGAGGGACAGGCGAGCCATCACAGGGGGCGCTCTTCAAGGACATAGCCCATGCCGCGCACGGTATGGATCAGTTTGTTTGGGTAATCATCATCGACCTTCAAGCGCAAGCGGCGGATGGCGACTTCGATCACGTTGGTGTCGCTGTCGAAATTCATGTCCCAGACCTGTGATGCGATCAGCGATTTAGGTAGCACTTCACCCTGGCGCCGCAACAGCAGTTCCAGCAGCGAAAACTCCTTGGCCGTCAGGTCGATGCGGTGTCCATTGCGCTCGACACGTCGACGCAGCAGGTCAAGGCGCAAATCCGCCAGTTGCAGATGGGTTTCCTGCGCGACGCTGCTGCCACGACGAAGCAGGCTGCGGACCCGGGCGAGCAGTTCAGAGAAGGCGAAGGGTTTGACCAGGTAATCATCTGCACCCAGCTCAAGGCCTCGAACCCGATCCTCCACTGCATCACGGGCTGTGAGAAATAGCACAGGCGTCTCCAGTCCGGCGCTGCGCACGGCCTGGAGTATCTGCCAGCCGTCGCGGCCGGGCAGCATCACATCCAGGATCAGCAGCGCGTAGTCGCCGCTCAACGCCAAGTGCTGTCCCGTGGTGCCATCGGCCACCAGTTCGGTGATGAAACCGGCCTCGTTCAGGCCTTGGCGCAGGTAATGGCCGGTTTTCGGTTGATCTTCGACGATTAGTAATTTCATGGGCGACTCGTGGCGACCGCGGAGGAGCTTATGCAGCGGTACTTTATAACGCGAATGGCAGATCCAAGGCCGAAGCTGACAAAGTTGTAATCTCCCGGTCAGCTAACTGCCAGCGCTGCCTCTCTACAGTAGGGTGATTGATTGTCGCTTATTTGGAGAAGTCTATGGTTTCGCTTGTTCGTATTGCCGTGGTCGCGGGGCTGCTGGGGTTGAGCCTGCCGCTAATGGCTTCGTCTGCCCATACACTGAACTTCGGTCACGCTGCTCCGGCGGCTCAGGCTACTCGCACGGTCGAGTTGACCTTGGGCGATATGTTTTTCCAGGACAAGGCTATTCAGGTCAAAGCGGGTGAGACGGTGCGCTTCGTCCTCGTCAACAAGGGGCAGTTGCTGCACGAGTTCAACCTTGGCGACGCGGCCATGCACGCGGAACATCAGAAGGAAATGCTCGCGATGCAGCAAGGCGGCATGCTCTCGCCGACGGGTATGAGTCATGAGGCAATGAGCCATGAGGCAATGGATCACGGCAGTATGGGTCATGACAGCATGATGCAAGGTGCAATGAATAATGATAAACCCATGAAACACGACGCCCCCAACAGCGTGCTGGTTGAGCCGGGCAAAACCGCCGAATTGACCTGGACCTTCAGCAAGGCCAGCAACCTGGAATTTGCCTGCAACATTCCCGGGCATTATCAGGCGGGTATGGTCGGCAAGATCAACGTCGTCGACTAGGCGCTGAAAGCTGCGGGCAAACCCTATAAACTTGCGGGGATTATTTAGCCAGGTCCCCGCCATGCATCCCGCAGCCGAACATTCGCCGCTGGGCAAGTCCAGTGAATACATTGCTACCTACACGCCGTCCCTGCTGTTCCCGATCCCGCGCGCGGCGAAATGGGCCGAGCTTGGGCTCACAGCTGAAACGCTGCCCTATCAAGGTGTCGACTTCTGGAACTGTTTCGAGTTGTCCTGGTTGCTGCCGTCGGGCAAGCCGGTGGTAGCTATTGGTGAATTCACCATCCCGGCAGACTCGCCGAATATTATTGAGTCTAAATCTTTCAAGCTCTACCTTAACTCGCTGAACCAGACCGAGTTCCCGGATCGCGCCAGCCTGGTCTCGACGTTGCAGGCGGATCTGTCTGCCGCCGCTGGCAAGCCGGTGGGCGTACGCATTCGCAGCCTGAGTGACGTTGAAGCAGAGGGTGTCGCGGCATTGCCGGGCGTTTGCATCGATGAGCTGGACGTGAGCATCAACAGCTATGAAACGCCGCGCCCAGAGCTGCTGCGTTGCGATGAATCGCGGGTGATCGAAGAAAGCCTGCACAGCCATCTGCTCAAGTCTAATTGTCCGGTCACTAGCCAACCTGACTGGGGTAGCGTTGCTGTGGAATATCGCGGTTCCGCTCTGGATCACGCCAGTTTGTTGGCCTATATCGTCAGCTTTCGTCAGCACTCCGATTTTCACGAGCAATGCGTCGAGCGGATTTTTCTCGATCTGCAACGCTTGCTCAAGCCAGAGAAGTTAACGGTCTACGCACGTTACGTGCGACGCGGCGGGTTGGACATCAACCCTTATCGCAGTACCGAGGCGATCAGTCTGGAAAACCGCAGGCTGGCACGTCAGTAAACGAAAAAACCCGTCTAAATCAGACGGGTTTTTGTGGTGCGTAACCGATGTGTTTCGCGGGTGGGCTTAAATCCCGATATTACCCAAGGTCTGAACAATGCTACGCAATGTTCCGGCAATGGCTGGATGTTCCAGCTCAAAGCGTTCGACGGCAAGATTGACGTTGTCAGCCAAGCTCGAATCCTGAGTCACGGTTTCCAGTTGCAGCTCCAGTTCGATCTTCTGCATCAGATCATGCAGGTGCTCGCGTTCCGATTCGGACAGCGGCGGGTTCTGCTCCAGTTGCTCGCGCAGGGTATTGAGTTGTTCTTGCAGTTCGCGGGCAGGCATAGCGTGCTCCCTTTATGGATAGTCTCTGGCATGGACCTTAGCGCTGAGCTAAAGGTCCTTGATAAGTATAAGACTAATCCACTCCGAAGCTGCATGCATGATCTTGATCAACGGGTCGCGATCAGGGTTTCTCACCCTTGGTGCGGCGCAAGCTGATATCGGCGAGGCAGGAAGCGAGTTCCCCAAGGTGATCGATCACTGAATGCACACCAAGGCCATACAGTTGTAGGGTCGCTTGGCCGCGTCGGTATTCGCGTTCAGTACTGTTCAGCGCTCGCCATTCACTAGGCGACAATCCGCAGAGGGGGCCGCAAGATGCCAGGCCGACGGTCCAGAGTCCGGCATTGAGCCCGGACTGCAGCAGGCGTGGTTCACCGCTGACGAGCACGCAGCCATCGAGTTGTTTCACCTTCAAGGCCATTAACGCCTGCCAGCAGGCATCGGGTGCGGGCCAGGCTGCGCAGGAGGGAGTGGCATGATCGGCCGGTTGAACCCATTCCAGCAGTGGCGCCGCCAAGCGCTGGCTGACCGTGGAGGGGAGATCATCCAGCCATACGCAAGGTACGCCTTGTCGGCTTAGAGTTTGCAGAATATCCAGAGCGCCCGGTGTGACGCGGGCCTGCTCGCTCATCTCGAATTGAATATCCTGCGGCTGTGCGTCGAGTGCGTTTCGGGCCGACACCGCTCGGGCGCGAGCACCAAAGTCGACCAGGCAGCCACTGAGGCCAAAGAGCAGGGCAGTGAAGGTCGGCGAAGGAGAGGGGGCTGGTGTGGCGCGTGGCGCAGGCATGGTGACGTCCCTGAAGTATCCTCACACGCTACGGGTGATAGATGACAGTCGCATGACGACTTAGTCACGAGGGTGGGCCGTTGATTTTGTGCTTTGTCAGCCTCTGGATCCACTAAGCTGCCTAAATAGTCGTGGAAGGCTTTATACTGCGCGTCTTGAGTTGCAGGGCGTAGCGCCCGTCCCATTACTGTCTCTAGGAGTGTCTGCTATGCCCGTGACTGGTGCAGGCTTTATCGATCGTCTGGCTCAATTGTGTATTTGTGCCGGTGTTGCGCTGGTTCCCATGGTTGCTCAGGCCGCTGATGAAGACCCTTGGGAAGGCGTCAACCGAGTCATTTTCCGCTTCAATGACACGCTCGATACCTATGCGCTGAAGCCATTGGCGCAGGGTTATCAGTACATCACGCCGCAGTTCCTTGAAGACGGCATCCACAACATGTTCAATAACATCGGTGACGTTCGCAACTTCGCCAATGATGTATTGCAGGCCAAGCCGTACGCTGCGGGCGTCGACACAACGCGTCTGCTCTTGAATACCACGCTTGGTGTGGCCGGCTTCTTCGACGTCGGTACCAAAATGGGTTTGCAGCGTAACGATGAAGACTTTGGTCAGACCTTGGGTTATTGGGGTTTGCCGAGCGGCCCATATGTGGTGCTGCCGTTGCTCGGTCCTAGCAACGTGCGCGATGGCCTCGCCCTGTACCCTGATACTTACGATGCACCGTACCATTACATGAATGACATACCGGCCCGTAACACCACGTGGGGTGTGGATATTATTGACACCCGTGCGAGCCTGCTGTCAGCTGAGAAGTTGATCCGCGGCGACAAATACACGTTCATCCGTAACGCCTACTTGCAAAACCGTGAGTTCAAGGTGAAAGACGGCAAGGTCAAAGACGATTTCTAGTCTTCCGGCCAGTAAAAAAGGCGACCTTCTGGTCGCCTTTTTTGTTTGATTTTCCCTTCGAAAAAAATCGATTCAATTCATTGAGAGAATAGTCAGGCCTAGCTTCTGACCCCCTTCTTCTTGATCGGTTAGCCACACGACTTCGGTATCTGCTTCCAGCCCCTTGAGCGCCGTATGGTCGGAATCGATCCGCACACTCAGCTTGTCTCCGACCTTGAACACGCGAGGCGTCTCCACTTGCATGCCCGAGCTTGACAGGTCCACGCAGACTGCTGGAATGATCTGGCCGGCGTACAACAGGGTCACGTCGGCATCCACACGCATGCGGATGTAATCTCTCTTTTCCGCGTAGTTCCGATCATTTTGGCTCATGACATGTCCTTCGATTTCGTTGCTGATTTACCTGTTCTTATAACTCCGGGTGATTTGCGATGTAAAGACATCCAGTGACCATCGGCGTGAGCTTGAAACGCCCGGCGTATGGGAGTACCGTCTGCGCCTTGAAGGGCACCTTTGAACAGCGCTGCGCACGACCAAAAGTCTGTCGTTACTGTTCAGAGAGGCTAGAAGCGAATCCAGTACGCGAGTCCGGTAAAAACCGAGCCGCCTACGCCAACCTACTCTGGCGCCGTTTGCCCACATGCAGAAAACCAGTGCCACGCTGCTGATAATCGATGACGACGAAGTAGTGCGAGCTAGCATCGCCGCCTATTTGGAAGACAGTGGTTTCAGCGTCCTGCAAGCGAGCAATGGCTTGCAGGGTCTTCAGGTCTTTGAGCAAAAAAAGCCCGACCTTGTGATCTGCGACCTGCGTATGCCTCAGGTGGGCGGCCTCGAGCTGATCCGTCAGGTAACTACCCTCTCGCCTGAAACGCCAGTGATAGTCGTATCCGGGGCAGGAGTCATGAGCGACGCCGTCGAGGCCTTGCGCCTGGGTGCTGCCGATTACTTGGTCAAGCCTCTAGAAGATCTAGCGGTGCTTGAGCACTCAGTGCGTCGAGCCCTGGATCGTGCGCGGCTGCTTCTGGAAAACCAGCGCTATCGTCAGAAGCTCGAAACGGCCAACCGCGAACTCGAAGCCAGCCTGCATTTGCTCCAGGAAGACCAGAACGCCGGTCGACAGGTGCAGATGAACATGTTGCCGGTCAATCCATGGGCGGTCGATCAGTTCCAGTTCGCTCACGAGATCATCCCGTCGCTATACCTGTCGGGCGACTTCGTGGATTACTTTCGGGTCGACGAGCGCCGCGTGGCGTTTTACCTCGCCGACGTGTCCGGGCATGGTGCTTCTTCAGCCTTTGTCACGGTGCTGCTGAAGTTCATGACCACGCGCCTGTTGTTCGAATTCAAACGTAGCGGTACATTGCCGGAGTTCAAACCTTCGGAGGTGCTGGGTCATATCAACCGTGGACTGATCAACTGCAACCTGGGCAAGCATGTGACCATGGTGGGTGGTGTGATCGACGAAGAAACCGGGAAATTGACCTACAGCATCGGTGGCCATTTACCGCTACCGATCTTGTACACGCCCACGGATGTCCATTATCTGGAAGGCCGTGGCCTGCCGGTCGGGCTGTTCAATGAGGCGACCTATCAGGATCACGTACTGGACTTGCCTGAGACCTTCAGCCTGACTTTACTCTCCGATGGGATTTTGGACCTTTTGCCCGGTGATACACTCAAAGAGAAAGAGGCCATTTTACCTCAGCTGGTAAAAAAGGCCGGCGGCAGCCTGGATGGTCTGCGTCAAGTTTTTGGATTGGCCACGCTAGGAGAGATGCCGGATGATATCGCCTTGTTGGTGTTGAGCAGGAACCTTTAATGAGTACCGGTAGAATCCAGTTCGCTGAGCAAGCAGGCACTTTTGTCCTCAAGTTTGTTGGCGAAGTGCGCCTTACGCTCTGTTCGGCTTTGGATGCAACTATTGAACGTATCTTCACTGCGCGGAATTTTTCGGCAATCGTCATCGATTTGACCGAAACCCGTAGCATTGACAGCACGACGCTCGGCTTGCTGGCCAAGTTGTCCATCTTGTCGCGCCAAAAAGTGGGGTTATTGCCGACGGTCGTCACCACCCACGAAGACATCACTCGACTGTTGCAGTCGATGGGCTTTGATCAAGTGTTCAACATAGTAGATCGGCCGATCCCATGTCCTGAGTGCCTGACCGACTTACCGTCGCAGGATCAGTCCGAAGAAGTAGTGAAGGCCAAAGTGCTGGAAGCGCACAAGATACTGATGGGCTTGAACGACTCTAATCGCGAAGCGTTTCACGACTTGGTCAATGCGCTAGAGCGGCACTGATAGCGGCACTGTTGCGCGGGAATTAAAAAGGGCGGACCTGTGAAGGTGCCGCCCTTTGATGTATTCAGGCCTTGGCGGCGAGTAATGCTTCGAGTTTTTCCTGATCCCGTGCGAACTGACGAATGCCTTCTGCCAGTTTTTCGGTGGCCATCGCATCTTCGTTCGAGGCCCAGCGGAACTGGTTCTCGCTCAAGCTCTGACGTTTCTCACCGGCATTGCCCGGTGCCAGTTTTCGCTCCAGCTTACCGTTGTCATTCGACAGCTGCTCCAGCAAGTCCGGGCTGATGGTCAGACGATCACACCCGGCCAGTAGCTCGATCTGGCTGAGGTTGCGGAAGCTCGCGCCCATGACCACGGTCTTGTAGTCATTGGACTTGTAGTAGTTGTAGATCCGGGTGACCGATTGCACGCCTGGGTCTTCAGCGCCAAAAAAATCACGACCAGCCGATTTTTTGTACCAGTCGTAAATCCGCCCTACGAACGGCGAAATCAAGAACACGCCAGCCTCGGCGCAGGCGATTGCTTGAGCAAACGAGAACAGCAGCGTGAGGTTGGTCTGAATGCCATCGCGTTCGAGCTTCTCGGCGGCACGAATGCCTTCCCAGGTCGACGCCAGTTTGATCAGTATCCGGTCGCGGCCAATGCCGGCATCATCGTAAAGGCCAACCAAACGCTCGGCGCGATTGATCATGGCATCAGTGTCGAATGACAACCGGGAGTCCACTTCAGTGGAAACGCGGCCAGGTACCACGTTGAGAATTTTTTGCCCGATCGCGACGGCAAACCGGTCGCAAGCGAGTCCAATATCGTTTTTGCTACCGCTAAACGCATCGGCGAGCAGTTCGGCGTTGTTCGAACTGGACGCGGCCTTGAGCAGCAGGGAAGGGTTGGTCGTCGCATCCACCGGCTTGAGGCGGGCGATGGCATCAAAATCGCCAGTATCAGCGACCACAGTAGTCATTTGCTTGAGTTGATCCAGCTTGGAAGTCATGAGCGTGCTCTGTCCTGTGCGGTTAGAAGACATTACCCGAGCGCTGCCAGCCACTCAAGGGCGCATCCTTATCGGCACTCCAAGAGGCGGATAAGCGATCCAGAATCCTTTGAACCCGATCCGTACCGGTTGTTCCCCAAGCGACGCGGTAACTACCGACCTTCGAGTAGCTGCGCCGCCTGATCCAGCAACGCCAGCGGGTCTTTCGCCTTATGGATATCGACCGACAGCAATTGCCGAAACCGCCGAGCTCCCGGAAAACCCGTACCCAGCCCCAGCACATGCCGAGTGATGTGATGCATCGAACCGCCGTTGGCAATATGAGCCGCTATATAAGGCCGTAACGTCGCCAGCGACTCCGCCCGGGAAATCACCGGCGCGGTACTGCCAAATAGCTGCTGATCGACCTCGGCCAACACATAAGGGTTGTGATAAGCCTCACGCCCCAACATCACGCCATCGAACACCTGCAAATGTTCACGGCATTGCTCGAGCGTCTTGATCCCTCCGTTGAGAATGATTTCCAGGTCAGGAAAATCCGCCTTCAACTGCGCAGCTATGTCATAGCGCAGCGGCGGAATATCGCGGTTCTCCTTAGGCGACAACCCCTCAAGAATCGCAATCCGCGCATGCACGGTAAAACTCGTGCACCCCGCCTCACTCACCTGTCCGACAAAGTCACACAACTGCGCGTAACTGTCCCGACCATTGATCCCTATCCGATGCTTCACCGTCACCGGTATCGACACTGCATCCAGCATCGCCTTGACACAATCCGCCACCAACCCCGGATGCGCCATCAACACCGCGCCAATCAAATTGTTCTGCACCCGATCACTCGGACAGCCCACATTCAGATTGACCTCGTCATAGCCTACGGCTTCAGCCATACGCGCGCAGGCCGCCAAGTCGGCAGGAACGCTCCCGCCCAGTTGAAGAGCCAGTGGGTGCTCTGCTTCATCGTGCTGCAGGAAACGAGCGTGATCCCCATTGAGAAGCGCGCCGGTCGTGACCATTTCCGTGTAGAGCAGCGCGTTTTTCGACAACAGCCGCAGGAAAAAGCGGCAATGGTGATCGGTCCAATCCATCATAGGCGCAACGGAAAACCGCCGAGATAGCGCAGGGCTTGAGTTTACTGCTCTGGAGTGGGTGTTTGGTACCATTAGGCTCAACGTATTTATAGCGTGTTTTTAGGCGTTTTCAGGCGTTTTTTCGATGGCGCTGGTACAATGTACCAATCACTTTCGGAATTGTACCAGTCGACTATGGCAACGATCAGAGCACGAAAACGCACCGATGGCTCAGTCAGTTACACGGCACAGATACGCCTGTTTCGCGATGGAGCGCAAGTCTACCAAGAGAGCCAGACCTTCGCCCGGAAACAGGCGGCACAAGCGTGGGTGCGGCGACGTGAGGCAGAGCTAGATCAGCCTGGTGCGATTGAGCGAGCGAACCGCAAGGGCGTCACCGTACATGACATGATCAAGCAGTACCTGGATGAAATGGAGAAAGTCCGGCCGCTGGGTAAAACCAAGGAAGCCACTCTAAATGCTATCGCGGCGACGGAGTTTGGCCAGACCGTTGATTCGGCTATCAACAGTCAGCGAGTGGTGGATTTTGCACTCTGGCGTATGAGCAAAGAGGGCGGCGGTGTCCAGCCGCAGACGGCCGGCAACGATCTGGCGCACCTTGGGGCTGTCCTATCGATTGCACGGCCAGCTTGGGGGTATGAGGTCGATATCCACGCGATGGCAGACGCTCGAAAGGTGTTGAGAAAACTGGGTTACAACATGAAAAGCCGCGAGCGGGATCGGCGGCCGACCAAGGAAGAGCTGGATAAGGTGCTGGAGCACTTTGTAGGTATTCAGCAGCGTCGCCCTAGTTCTATCAACATGCTCAAAGTCACCGGTTTCGCGTTGTTCTCCACGCGTAGGCAAGACGAGATCGGCCGAATGCTTTGGAAGGACGTCGATGAAGAGCGTCAGCGGGTGATGGTGCGGGACATGAAGAACCCGGGCCAGAAGATTGGTAACGATGTTTGGTGTCACCTCCCGGATGAAGCCTGGCGCATTCTGAAAAGCATGCCAAAGGAGCGTGCAGAGATTTTCCCCTATAACTCGTCATCGATCGCCACTGCTTGGGCAAAGGCTTGCAAGTTTCTGATGATAGAAGATCTGCACTTCCACGATCTGCGGCACGATGGGGTGAGCCGATTGTTCGAAATGGACTGGGATATTCCGCGAGTATCTAGCGTCTCGGGACATCGAGACTGGAACTCATTGCGCCGATATACCCACTTGCGCGGAAGGGGGGACCACTATGCCAAATGGCCCTGGTTGGAGAAAATCATTCAGGCGCCTGTGAAGCTGGGTGCCTGGGGCAAGCAGTAAATTAACTGGATCGGCGGAGCCAATTGAGTTGGTTGCACTCCTTCACTGGGGTCTCCCGCTGCAGGTCAAGGTAGAATGCCAAGTCTCCGGTTGCCCTCGGCGCAAGGTTAGGTCTCGCATAGTTGTTGGGTAAGCGTTAGATGGGTATCCTGCAGTGAAATTGAAGTGCCATCATTGACTGGCACGAGTTTCGTTGTCAGGAGATCGTCTGCGAATGAGAAATAATTTCAAGGATCAAAAAGCGGTATCGATCGATTCGCTACTGTTAGATGAGCGTAATCCACGGATTGGGTTCGGCAGGGATCAAGATGCATGTCTGGAGAAAATGATTGCTCTCGGACAACCTTTTTTTGCTATAGCCAAGGATATTGCTGAAGCTGGATTAACAATTGAAAATATTGTTGTTATTAAGCAAAAAGGGAAATATGTCGTCAAGGACGGTAATCGACGTATTTCTGCTCTTAAACTACTTAATCGCCCTCACTTGTGTAAAGAGAAGCCTGTTAGGGAGCGCTTTGAAAGGCTCGCGGAGCTTGCTGAGCAAAACGGAAATCTAATTCATAAGGTAGATTGTAAGGTTGGCTCGGATATCGCCGCAGTTAATGAGTATATTTTGCGTGCGCATACCGGAGAAAATGGTGGTATTGGTAGAAAGAACTGGGAGTCGCTTCAGCAAGAGTACTATCAACTATCTATTGGCGAGAAAGGAACCTTTTGGAAGGCCGCAAAACTTACTCTTTGGGCTGATGAAAATGATATTTCAGTGCCGGAGAAGTTCGCGGTTACTACGCTCGGGCGATTTTTCGGAGCGAACAAAAATATCAAGCTTTTGGGTTTCGGGTTTGATGAAGATGAAAACATTGTACCTTGCGTGCCGCCTCTGTATGCGCATGCGATTGCAAAGAGAATTATTTCTGATGTGGAAACTGGGGCGGTTCATGTTAAGCGTAATGAAACGCCGGGAACTCTAAGTTTAATGGCCCCGGCTAATCGGGACTATTATGTTGAGTTAGTTCGCCAAGATGAAGGGCTAGCTGCATTTGAAGCGTCCGGCCATGGGCGCCCCATTGCCGGCCCTAGTGAGTTACCTCAGGCAGGAAAAAATCCAAATCCAAATCCACCTGGCTCGCCCTCATCGGCCCAAGAGTCGCCCTCTGGGGTTGGACAAAAGGACGAGTCTCAGCCAAAAGTAACTTCGGTAGGTGGAGGTAAAAGTGGAAGCATTCCAACAAAGCATAGCGCTAATCGTGCAAAATATGTGACAAAGGGTGGGCACCCTTTAACGCTACCAAAAGACGAACAAAAGCTAAGAGATATATACAAAGAACTAACTATGCTAGAGAAGTGTCCTGTGGCCGGTATGATGCTTGTTCGAGCATTCATCGAGGGGACGTTCAAGGCCTATGTCAGGAAATTTAAGCTCGTAAGAGAGAGTAATTTTGATAACGCTTCGATTAAGGAAATGTTGCGGGCAATAAAAACTAAACTGATCCGAGATGAGGTTATTGTTGCCGGGGGCGATTACTATCTAAAGGTCGATGATCTGCTTGAGGATGCACTGGTTTCTGTTCCTTCGATGCAGAAATATATCCATTCAGAAATTTTTAATCCCAAAGATGATAAGGTAAAAAGTACATGGGATGACTTCTATCATCTTTTAAAATTGCTTTGGGATCAGATAGAAGTAGGTTGAGATTCTTTAATCGGCCTTACCTGCTTTGAGGTAAAAGGCAGGGGGTCGATTTCTATGTTTTTGTAAATGAGTAGTTCTTTGGCAATTGGTCTTTCTAGGTGGCTAGAATAGATAATGTCGAAAGTTAAAGATTGATGATCTTCGTATATCTCTTGTATTTCCTCGCAGTTATCGTAAGTGATGATTGTAGGTGTTTTAATTTTGTGAATTAAATTCGATATGCTTACGTGGTCGTCGTGCTTATAGAAGTTTGAATATAGTTGGCTGCCTTTATTGTAGTATGGAGGGTCGAGATTTATCAGGCTGTTATTGTCTAGTCGGATAGAGTTCAGAAATTTTAAAGCGTCCTCGGAGTGGATGCTAATTCGATCTTTCATTGCGCCTATATCTTGCACGCGCTTTGCTAGATTGTCCTTAGTATATCTAGCGTCAATTTTATATTTTCCGTCTTGGTTCTTTCCGCCGATTACGCCACCTTTGATTATTCCTGATCTATTCGTGCGATTTAGGAAGAATGTGGCGAAGCCCAATTCAAGCTCCGTATGCTTGAATGGTTGTAAATAGATAGATTTTTGCTTGTCGCGCTCCTCCATTGTAACGGGAGTATCCATGATGAGTTTGATAAAGCTTTCAGAGTTGTTAACTACGGATGACCAAAAGCTGTAAATTGCTGGGTCTAGATCATTGATAACTATATTTTCAACATAGCGGTTGCTTAGTAAGTAGATTGCCGCCCCTGCGCCGCCTGCGTATGCCTCAATGTAGGCGCCGTTGATGCTATTGTGACGAAGAAGGTGGGCTAGCCATGCGCCTAGCTTAGCTTTCCCGCCTGGGTAGCGTAAAGGAGTTAGCATTGAAATGTCCTAAAAATGCGGCATGATATATTTTTTTTGATGGTTTTTCAATATTGATTCTTGGTGTTGTTCTTTTTACGATGTATATATGCGAGCCGAGTGCTCTAGTGCTGATTAAGGTTGTTTGGTTGTGGCGCTTGTTTACGCTAAGCGCCGTGTGCTATTTATTTCAAATTGTTTAGTTGTCTGTGTTCTTTGGTCGCGGCTTCTCTCTGATCGTCTATGTATTGAGCTAAATCCGCAAGATGTATACCTTTTGCGCTTTTCTGACTTTTTTCGAGTCGTGTAATTGGAAGTTTTATCTGTCCAGCGAGAACTTTTCGTTGGAACATTTCTGGAGTTAAGTGCGTGAAATAATCTTCGCAGATTTTATGTAAGGGGATAATAACACTGCCGTTGTATTGAGCCATTAATATAAAGGCTGTGTTCATGCTGCCTCCCGGGCTTCTGGCAGGTCCTGGTAGGATTCAATCACGAGGGCTTGGGCGTCGTTCCATACGCTTGCTTTGTCCTGCTCCATCGCGACTATACGGTTATGGGTTGCCTCAAGGCTCTGCTGCAGGATTAGCTCAAGCTCGGCGACTCCGATCATTATGCTGTCCGATCCGTCACGCGGTTCGGCTTCACTGAAGATCGTGGTCACGGTCTCGGGCAAGAGCCAGTACCGCCGGCCTGCTGTCGATTCGGGCAAGGCATCCACGCAGCCTGAAACGTGCATATACCCCACGACAGGCTGCGCGGGCGGGCGATTCTGAGCGATTAGCGCTGCATTAGGTGTGGCTGCCTCGCGCAGCTTTTCGTGGGGTACAAGCGCCTCGGCGGTGCTGCTGATAGGGGTAGTAATGCCTACTGCTACGCAGCAGAGGCTCTTTGTTTTTTGCGCGCCGACGCAGGTAGTGCAGCAGAGGAAAGCGGTTGGATGATTGGCGTTTGTCTGGTCGATCTTTATGCCGCTTTCCTCCGGTTTTCGATGGTGAGTTGGTCCATCCGATACACAAACGTGTATTGCCGTCATGTGGTGTGCTCCTGGTGGTCATTTCGCATGGCTGGTGGTGGCAGCCGCTGTCTATTATTCGGTTGGCTCGGCTGCGTCGGTTTGCAGTCGCGCCTGCTCTTCATCTGCCTTGTAAGCGCGGATGTCGATCAGCGCGGCGACATGCCGTATGTGCGCGAACTTTGGTGCCTTGCGGCTGGTGTCCAGCGTAGTGACTGGAAGCTGGATGCGGCCACTATTGATCTCGGCTGCGAACGACTGCTCGTTGAGATTGCGGAAGTACTGCACGCGCAGCTTGTCCAGGGGGATAAGCACGTCACCGAAGGTGCGATAGAGCAACTCGACGGTGGCCGTCTCTGGGGCTGGCATCAGGCGCAGCGGGCTTTGGTTGGTTCTATTCATAGGCTTTCTGGTTCTCCATCCGTTGCTGTCTTGCCGGGTGACTCCAGGCGTTCAGGCAGTGGCGCTTCGTCAGCTCGCGCAGGTGTTCGGGCACGTCGAGAAGCGCGGCGTTGCGCTCCTCGCGTGTCCTCATTGCAATGATCTGCCGGGCGAATTCCCTAGGCCACGTCACGGGCATCTGCCGGGATTGGTGGTAGCTCAAGGCTCAACTGTTCGGCCAACCAGCGAATGCCCGCCTGCTTCACTCGAGTTGACTGGCTGTACTGCATGCCCAGTTCTGCGTGAAACCAATTGCTGTCCTTTACCCGTAGATATTCACGGTCACGGGTTGGGTAGGCCGGTAAGTTGCGGTCGTTAAGCAGGCCTTTTTCGTGCATCTGGCTGATCAACTTGGGCCGGGTGATGCCAAGGTGCTTGGCGGCTTGCGCTAAGGTGCGTTCCATCCTGCCTCCTAGGCCGCTTGCACTGCGGGAGACGCAACGGTCGCCATGTACTCGATGGATTCAGTTAGCGCGTCTAAGGCGTGCTGATAGTCGCCATGGACGGTGAAGCACTGGGTGCGAGGGCGCGAAACACCAATGCTCACGATTGCGGTGATGCCGGCCCGGGTAATGGTGCGATGAACAGCCACCTTGATGGGATGCTCAAAGCCCAGCTCAATGTCGAACGAGCCGCCTCTACGCACCAGATCACGCAACTGCTGTTCCTGACCTGAATCCAACAACCGTTCCCGCTCCATCGGTTTGGGCTTAATGCGCGGTGCTGCCGGCTCGGCGGTGTCCATACGGCCGTTGGCGATGGTCTCGATGAAGTCGACAAGTTTCTGATGTTTGCCGTTTGAGCCGTGCGCAATGGTGATGCTGTGCTTTTCGCTGCCCATTTCGACGTTGAACGTAGAGGTGTCGCTGTTACGCTCGGCCAGCAAACGGAACCTCAACTGATGCCCTGTCATCGCGGTTTGGCAGGTGTGGCTGAAGGTGCCGTTCAAGTTGACCTGAGCGGCAAGCCGTTGCACGGTTTGGGGAGACAGAGAGAAGTTGTTCATGCTGCACGCCCTCCCTTGTTTGGATCGAAAGGGGTGGGGCGGGCTTGCGATTTGGGTTTGGCTGCGATGTACGCGCAGCCGAATTCGCGGGCTAGGCGGCGAACCTCGAAGATGCGGAACGGATCAGCTGCGGTCGGGTGGACGTGAAGGGTTGCGGTGGTGTGCATGGTTTTTCCTCGCTCTGTGGTGGAAGAGTGAGGTAAATATCACATATTGTTTTTATTAAATCAACACGTTTTGTTTTTTTACGAATTGTCGTCGAAATGTGGTGTTAGCGAAAACGCTCCTAGATTATTTATAGCTACTTATTCTTTGCGCAGCTCTCAACGGTGTTTTGACTTTGAGCTAATTGAGAGGGCCAGTATCGTTTGCATATTTGTATGCTGCTTGACAATCCATCTGCATAGCCGCCGACCGGTTAATTGCACTCGTATTGATGAGCCGTTTGCATCCAGCCTGGTCAGCCACTGCAACAGTACTCAAGGTCAATGAGCTGGCAGTGGACAGAGTGATGGCCAAACAGTAGCATTGGTAAGCACTGAAGAATGCTTGGTCGTGAACTGGGTAACTTTTTCATATCTTGTGTCTGCGAATGGCGACTTAGAAATCAAGAATTTAGCTTTCTGACAGTCAGAAGAGTTTTAAGAGATATCGACTCAGCCTAATAACTTTTAAAGTTGGAAAAGGTTTTAAATGAAGACTACATGGGTCTGGTTCAAAAGGTTTTTTGTAAATTATATGTGGCTCGGAGTGGTGATATTATTAGTTTCTATAATATTTGATTTATACTATCCTGAGTCTACGCGCGGCAAGCCTCTATCAATTGCTATAAAGTTGCTCGATGGAATTGGTGTTTCTGTTATTATTGCTTCAGTGTTCACATTTGCATCGGGTTCGTCTGAGTTTACAGATAAGATAAAAAACCTCCTCAAGGATATTGTAATAAAACGGGATTTTCTCTCAAACATTGACCCGGAATCCAAGAAAGAAGCATTGAAGGCCCTTATACAACCATCGTTCAGCGAAAAAAATAAATACCCTAATATAGGAGATTATTATGGTTTCTCGATCGAGAAAACACTTGAGATAAAAGAGAAAAGTGTACGCAGTAATTATTCTATCAATGCAAGGGCTTATTTCTGTCGTGCTAAGTCAGCAATAGCAATTGAGGGGATATACACGTATCGCCTCTATCCTAGCGCCACCGGATTTAACGATATAGTTCTGGGCTTTGAAGATAAGCAATCATTCTGCACTTCTGTGTCTGTATGTACTCCAAAAGGCGAGCGCAAGGTCGTTGAAAATCCGGCCCTTAGTGAGTTTAGCGAGGGTGGTGATATATCGTATCGCTCAACAATACCAGTGCAGGAGTTTGCGGTAGGGCAAAATCACGTCGATGTGGAGTTAAAGCTAACTGAGTATGGGCAGGATCACTGGAAATTAATTCAGTTTAAGGCCTTGCAGCCAACAGATGGCTTTCGATTCTATATCTACTGTGATGGGAATATAAAAATACAAGAGCACTCGATATTTGTTGTTGGGGCTAAGTACCAGCTGGATGTTTCGGAAAATAAAAACTCACTTTCTTTTTCGTGCAACCAATGGGTCAACGAGGGGACCGGATTGTGTGTTCTCGTTTCCATTTCCACTGCAGCAGAGAATGTTACCCCAATTAGGGAGTTAGCGGCTAAGGTGGAGGGGTTGTAACTGGTTAACTAGTGATTGCGTACTTGGCTCGGTTGATATTCTACTTCGAGCAACTGAAGGCAGCGGCCTGGAGGGATGGTTGTCTCGAGAGCATTCCAAGTGCGTTAAGCTTGGTCGTAAGGTTAATGATGTATGCAGCTTTGATGTGCGAAAATTGGCTCGTCAAGTAGTCTATAGTCGTCAATGCTCGCGCCGAGTTGGCGCTGCTTTTGAGTTGTGGCAGGCGTGAGCTAAAAAGCAGCAACCGCTGAAGATATTTAGTTTGTTTAGGGTGGTCGGCGTGAATGTAAGTGACTGGTCAGATCGATGCGGCTACACAATATTACATGCTTATGTTGTTTTCGTTCGCTGAGCTTGAGGTTTGGGTTAAATATGTTTTTGAATGACGCTGATGAGCATGTCGCAAGGAAGTATTTTGATTTCTCGAACGATGTCGTGGGAGTGCTTGCCATGGCCCTTGCTGCGACAGCTATGCAGTTCAAGCATCCGGAGCCGTTTGCTTGGTTTTTTTTGCTTGTGATTGCCTTGTGGGGATTTGGGGCGGGGGGAGACTACAGAAGAATTGTGGAGCGTTACATGCTGCGATATCGAGGGTTTTGGAGGACTCTATATTTATTTTGGCGTGTGAGAATTTTCGTCATTGGCGTGCTGGTGTTGTCAGGCGTCGGCTTAGGATTTATCAGCGAAAAATCAATCTACGTGTTTTTCAAGCTTGCTCCCATCTGACACGCTGGTAGTGCTACTGGCGGTATCACCTCTTACAGTGCGCCGCCATGCCAAACGATACGACCCACGATTTTTAGGTGTCCGATTTCGTTATCGGTCGCGTTTTCATCGGGATATTGGCGCTTATTTTCGTTATCGCTACGGATAATCCAGCCCCCAGTCATGCTTTGTACAAGGCGTTTTATGATCAACTCGCCATCCGGCTTGAGCATGGCGTAGATACGGCGGTCCTTCGGTTCGGCTTGGATCTCATCCAGTAATACTACGTCGCCGTCGCAAATGGTTGGCTCCATGCTTTGCCCTTTAGCAGAAATCACATGAAGGTTTCGCTCCTTCAAGGCCATGCGAGCTAGCCAATCACGCTTGAATACAAGCCCGCCTTTAATCTCGACGTGTTCGTTAAAGTGCCCATTTCCTGTTGAGCCATGGGCGGAGTATTGAGGGATCAATGCGTAATCTTCGGCACTTGGGCTTGTGCCACGGTCTGATTCCTCACCCTCAATGAGAGCGATCAGCGGCTTATTTAGCGCTTTTGAGAGCGTGCGTAGATCCGCAAGGCTGGGTTCGCGCTTGTCTTTTTCGTAGTTTCCGATACGTCCTTGACCATTTTCCCACTCGCAAGCTGTGGCAAGACTGGTTTGGGTGTAGCGGGCTTCTTTTCTGTAGCGCGCAAGGCGCTGGCCTAGAGTTTCCATGTGCAAAAATTATCACAGTTCGTGTATTTAATTTAAAACTAAACGTATTGAAAAAATAACGATCTGTTGTTATTGTTGTTTGGTCCAAAAAATGAGCCTTCGCGATGAACAGGATTTCTGCTCTACGAATCGATGGAAATATCAAGCAAACAGCCTTGGCTGATGAGCTTGGTTGGTCGCAAAGCCGACTTAGCAATTACGAGTCCGGAACACGTACACCAGGACTGTCTGAAAGCAGAGCGATTACCGCCGCGCTGAACAGACAGGGAGTCATCTGTGTTTTGGATGATGTATTCCCCGTTTGTGATCACGACCAGGCAGCTTAGAAAAAAGGCGACCAAAGGGCCGCCCAGTTCCTCCCAGCACACACCACCACAGTGTTGTCGGGTCGCGATAAAGGTAGGCGGGCACACCACATGCTAAACCGCCGACCTTTACCGCGCTTTCAAGGCACGGATGCCTTGGGTTGCTGCCGTCTCCACCACAGATTGGGCAGCTATTGCGCCAGAGGTAAACGACGGATCGTTTGCCTCGGCACGGTGCCGGTTTCGATCCTGAAGATCTCGCCGGCTTTTGGGCCCTTTCAAGCCACGCGGCAAATGTATCACCACTACATACCGCGCGGCACTGGCAACTTATAAGGATTAATGCCATGAGCCGAATCGCTCTGAGTTGCGTTGATCGAGCACAGCGGGAAATCCTGACGCTCGAATTGGCGCTGTACCACGCCGCACGGGACTATCCCGGCGGTGCCGCTGCAATAGCCGCCACCACCGGCCGTAACCCCAGCACTTTGCAACACAAGCTGTCACCGACCCATCCGAGTCATGTCGTGAACGTCCAGGAGTTCGGCGAGATCCTTGAGTTGACCAAAGACCGTCGGATTCTCGATGCGGTGCATGCCCTGGTCGGCGATACGATTTGGCAGGAACTCGCGGACGCATACACCGACGATATGCCTGAGACGCTGACTGCTGGTATCGCCGTGTACCTGCGCCAGGTTGCCGATTTCACTGATACCTGGGCCAAGAGTATCGGTGATGGTTTGGTAGATGATGGTGAATTGGCCGAAATTCGCCAGTTGGTGTTTCGCGGTATTCAGGGTCTGCTTGGCATGTATAACCGCGCGTCATACGTCAACCAAACGACGCGGGGGTGCTGACCATGGCTGATATCGCTGACTTTGCTAATGACCTGGTGCAGGAACGTATTGATCAGGCTCTTGCTGCACGCAAGCCTGCTCCTGCTCGCCACTCCTTTCTATTTTGCGAAAACTGCGATGCGCCAATTCCTTTGGCGCGTCGCCTTGCTGTTCAGGGCTGCACCCAATGCGTGAGTTGCCAGAGTGTCGATGAGTTAAGGCGTGCCCATCATGCTCGATGAGGTTCTAGGACAGTTCGCGGATTACGGCTTGGAACCAGAGCAGCCACTCACGTTCGGCAAATTGACCCGCTGCAAAACCCGGCAGGACAAGGGTAAAGAGAAGAACGGTTGGTATGTGGTGCATGAACATCGCACTGAGAAAAACGAGACGCTGATCTTCGGCAGTTTTGGTGAATGGCGTTCTGGCGAGTCACATAAGATCAAGGTCAAGGCTGGGCGGATGAGCGCTGAAGAACGTGAGGTGATGCGCGCCCGGCAGGAAGAGGCCAAGCGTAGAGCTGCAGAGATCGCGGCCAATGCGGCACGTCGAGCGGCTAATCGGGCTTCGGGCATGTTTAAGCGCATGCCTGAAAAAGGCCGCAGCGCTTATCTTGATCGAAAGCAGATCGTTGGGTTTGGCGTTCGTTATGCACCGCGCTCCGGCGCGGTTTTGGTGCCGATGATTAATGTTCGGGATCAGATGGTCGGTCTGCAGGTGATCTTTCCGGAGAAGCAAGAAGACACCGGCAGGGACAAGATCTATTGGCCCTATGGCATGTCGAAAGAGGGCGCCTTTCACCTGATAGGCCCACACCCGGAACCGGGTGAGCCGGTGCTAGTGTGTGAGGGGTACGCCACCGGCGCTAGCTTGCACATGGCTACCTCGGCGCCGGTGGCCATCGCCTTTGATGCGGGCAACCTGCGCGAGGTGGCCAAGGCCATGCGCGAGCGTTTTCCGGGTCGCCCCTTGATCGTTTGCCGCGACGATGACTGGAAGACCAAGCGGCCGAATGGCGATCTCTGGAACCCAGGTGAAGAGAAGGGTAGCAATGCGGCGCTGATCGTCGGTGGTCAGGTGGTCGGCCCGATGTTCTCAGCCGAGCGTCACGACAAGTGGACCGACTTTAACGATCTGCATTGCGCGGAAGGGTTGGAGGCGGTTCGCCGCCAGGTGCTCGCGGTGGTTAAGCCGCCTGCAGCGGGTGGTTGGAAGGATCATCTGGCACGTACCGAAAACGGCGCCTTGATTGCACACATGCAGAACGTCGAGCTGATCCTTGGCAACGACGAGCGCTGGGCCGGGGTTATTAGCTTCAGCGCGTTCAGCTCCAAGATCGTCAAACTGCGAGCCGCGCCTTATGGCGGTGACGTTGGCGATTGGGCCGACATCGATGACACCCGCGTGATGAAGTGGCTGGCCCAGCAGTACAACCTGCGGGTGAAGCCTTCCAGTGTGATCGAGGCGGTGAGTGTTGTCGCTCATGACCATGCCTTTCACCCTGTGCGTGAGTACCTGCAGAAGCTCGAATGGGATCGTGTGTCGCGTCTGGAAAGCTGGCTGACTGACGTAATGGGAGTCGTGGCCAGCGAGTACACCGCCAAGGTTGGTAAGCGCTGGATGATCTCGGCCATTGCACGGGTGATGCGTCCCGGCTGTAAGGCTGATTCTGTGATGATCCTTGAAGGCGGGCAGGGCGAAGGTAAGTCCACGGCCATGAGCATCCTCGGCGGTGCATGGTTCATGGACACGCCTTTTGCCCTCGGCGACAAGGACGGCTTCCAGGCGATTCGTGGCAAATGGATCATTGAACTGGGCGAGCTGGACAGCTTCAACAAGGCCGAAAGCACCAAGGCCAAACAGTTCTTTTCCGCTTCGACTGATACCTACCGTGAGAGCTACGGCCGCAGAAGTAATGACGTGCCACGCCAGTGTGTTTTCGTGGGTACCACCAACCAGGACGAATACCTCAAGGACGCCACCGGCAATCGCCGTTATTGGCCGGTGGCCTGTACCAAGGTCGATCTGGATAGGTTGCGGGATATCCGCGATCAGCTCTGGGCTGAGGCGATGTTTTGCTATGAGGCCGGCGATATCTGGTGGGTCAATCGGGAAGAGGCTGGGATGTTCGCTGAAGCCCAGGATGAGCGCTTTGTTGTTGATGAATGGGAAGGCCCGATTCTGTCCTGGTTGGAAGAGTCGCAGATCGGAGAAACCACCACCGGCAGTGAAGTCTTGGCGAGCGCTCTCAAGTTGGACTTTGGCCATTGGGGTAAGCCCGAACAGATGCGTGTCGGGCAAATCATGCATCGGCTCGGGTGGCGCCGTGTCCGCCTGCCAGCGCTTGCAAAGAGTGGGCAACGACCTTGGGCCTATAAGAAACCGGCAGGCTGGGGTGGCGCCTCGACATTGGAGCGTGTCGAGTTCGAGGAGCCTTGCTTTGATTAGATATATCGACGAAATGCTTAAGCTTTGGGCCGAGGACCTGCACAGCGAGTCACAGGGCGGTGGGTCGGGCGGCAACATGATCGCCATGCTGATGGAGTGCAAGGGCGAGCTGATCAGGGGCACGCGCGGTAGTCGAGTGTTGCTGGATGAATCAGCGGACATTGAGCTGATAGTGAACAAGCACCTGGCACCGCAGCTGTCGGTCATCGTCCGTGAGCACTACTGCAATCACGACAGCTTCCTTTCTCAGAAGATCACCCATTGCGGGTGCAGTCGAAAAACCTATTACGAGCGACTGCATGAGGCACACGAATGCATCGCTGGCCTTCTGGTGAGGAAAGCTGCGTGACTCTTCGCCCATCCGCGCCATTCACCGTCTTTCGGTCCTACCTTGTCCCACCATCCAGCATCATGGTGGGACAGGCTCAGGCCGCGTGCCTATTGGGCTGTCCCACAGTCCCGCCATCTAATGCCCTCCGCACATGTGAGCGCAGCGGGCAGCGTCGCGCGCATGTTGCGCGCACGCGTGCTTTTATCTTTCTCTCTTTACGGGAGAAGGAAGTAAAAAGAGTAGGACAGTGGGTCAAAGCCTTGAATTTAGCTGCTCTCACCTGTCCCACCTTGCCAATGCATAGTGGGACAGGAAGGACAGCGCCAAAGGCGCTGGGAGCCGGTGAGGTGCATTCACCGACATTCGCCAGACATTCGCTAGGTGTAGCAGGGATATTCGCCGATGGCATTAAATGGGGCTTGCTGCCAGTAAACTCGACCTGTAAAAAGTAGTCATCTTCGATAGGTGCGACAGCGGAGAGCGACGCAAATACAACCGACCAATAGGTCGGTTTTTTTATGCCTGCTCGACCAGCCGGGCGGCTTTGTTCTCTGCCTGAAAGTGCCGGACTGCAATCGTCACTCCGGTATAGCAAACCAGATTGAAGCAGTGCAACAGCAGCACCAATACGCTAAAGCGGGTCATGGGGGCGTCAGACAATCCAAAATCGGTGATGCCTTTGATGGAGTTTCCGATGATTGCCAGAAGCAAGACCCACACAATGATTCTGATCGCGAGGTTTCTGAACGCAGCTCGATGAATAGGCGATGCCTCAACCCACTTCCACATCGCCGGTATGAGGAACGTCAGAACTGCAATGGCTGTAGTAATAGGAACCATGATTCATCCTTGGTGATGTCAAAATCGAATCATATTCCACCCGCGATGTAGCGTGAAACATTTACCTCGCACCAGATACATAACCCGGCCCTCGCGCCGGGTTTTTCTTTTCTACTCCCGCTCGGGAGACGCAGGAGACCCAGATGCCAGACAAACCCTACACATGGGCCATCGTGCTTGCGTGGCTACACGAGCACGCCTCGATGATGTACGCAGTGGGCTTATCGCTGGTCATGACCGTGCTTCGTACGTTTTATCGCGGTGGTACATGGTGCCAGGCCTTGCTTGAAGGTCCGATGTGCATGTTGTTCACCCTCAGCCTGATACCGGTCCTTGAGTTGTTCGAGTTGTCGCAGAACCTGGCGTCCGCTGCGGGCATCTGGATTGGCTACTTCGGCGCGAGAAAGGTGTCCAGCCTGGTGGAGCGGT
Organism: Pseudomonas sp. GG8; assembly: GCF_052976945.1. Lineage (NCBI taxonomy): Bacteria > Pseudomonadati > Pseudomonadota > Gammaproteobacteria > Pseudomonadales > Pseudomonadaceae > Pseudomonas > Pseudomonas sp. GG8. The sequence continues at coordinate 3,273,604 of NZ_JBRIIP010000001.1, read as the reverse complement.
ATGCGAGCGCCAAATTGCCCAGCCCCTGATCAACAGCTTAACCTTGTGGTTTAGATAATGGCCTACGCCGAATATGCCGCCGTTGTTGCCAACAACCCCGCGACGTTGGTCTCTAGGGCTATAGCGAAAGCGCACCAAAGTGGTGCGCAAATTTGCGCCGGGGACCCTGGGGGTTTCTGACCCTCACGGGGCATGAAACCCGCGGGACTTTGTTAGCGGCTGGTTCACCAGCTTAGTGAACTGCGGTGAACTGGTGAACCCCCTGTATTCATTAGGTGAACAGGACTTTCCAACATGACTGTTATCAGCAAAACGGAGTTTGCGGCACGGCGTGGCTGGGCTAAATCGTACGTCTCCAAGTTGGCTAATCAGGATCGGTTGGTACTGACAGAGGATGGCAAGGTAGAACTGGAAGCTACCGAAGCCCTTCTGGCCGAGTCTGCTGACCCAAGTAAAGCCGCCGTCGCCCAGCGGCACGAACGGCTTCGCCTTCAACGGGAGGCGCAAATTACCGCCGAAGAACCTGCGGTGCCGCAAATCGGGCAGGCGGCGGACTTCCAGAAGTCCCGCGCTTTGCGGGAGCACTATCTGGCCCTGCAGGAACAAGCCAATTTTCACAAGAGCCAGGGCTCTCTGGTCCTGCTTGAAGCGGTGCAAACCGGCGCCTACAACGCGGGCCGCATGCTGCGCGATCAGTTGTTGGGCATGCCGCCACAGCTTGCGCCCGAGCTGGCGGCCATGACCGACCCTTGGGAAATCGAAAGACACCTGACGGCGGCCATCCGCCGCACGCTGGAAGACGCGGAGCGCATGTCTTCTGCGGACCTTGAACACGCCCTGACAACGAGTTAATCCCATGCTCATGGAAATCCCTGACGGTGCAGAGGCGTACCGCGAGGCGTATTTCCGTGGCCTGAAACCTGACCCGGCACTCTGGGTGGATGAGTGGGCCGACGAGTACATGCGCATCCCGCGTGACACCGGCGCTGCCGAACCCGGCCAATACCGCACCTCTCGCACCCCGTATGCCCGCGAGCCAATGCGCTGCTTGTCGCCGGCGCATTCCTGCAAACGTGTGGTCACCATGGTGGCCTCGCAGTTGATGAAGACGCAGATTGCGTTGAACTGGATCGGCGGCCTGATCCACATGGCGCCGTCCAACATCCTGACCCTGCTGCCGAGCCTTGGCCTGGCCAAGCGGGTGTCGTCGCGGATCAGCAAGACGATCAAGGCGACGCCTGTATTGCGCGAACGTGTGGCGTCCAGCCGCTCGCGGGACTCGCGCAATACGATGGACACCAAAGAGTTCGAGGGTGGCTCGCTGTACGTCACCACCGCCGGCTCTGCGGCCAACCTGTCGGAACTCTCGGCGCGCTACGTTTATGGCGATGAGATCGACCGCTGGGAAGTGGATATCGGCGAGGAGGGTGATCCCATCGAACTCGCGGAAACGCGGGGCAGTACGTTCGGCCGGAACGCCAAGTTTTATTTCTCCAGCTCGCCGACAATTAAGGGCGCCTCGCGGATCGCCGACCTGTTCGAGGGCAGCGACCAGCGTTATTACTATGTGCCGTGCCCGACTTGTGGGCACATGCAGACACTGGAGTGGGAACGCCTGCACTACTCGGCGGATTATCGCGTCGTGCACTACCAATGCGCCGGGCCTGATTGTGACGTGCTGATCGAGGAGCACCACAAAGGCGACATGCTCGCCCGAGGTGAGTGGCGCGCTCACGCGGAAGGTGACGGCGAAACGGTTGGCTTCAACCTGAACGCCCTGTATTCGCCGCTGGGCTGGATGGACTGGCGCACCTTGGCCAGGCAATTCGAGAAGGCCAAAAAGGCCCAGGCTAAAGGCGATCTGGAACCCATGCAGGTGTTCTACAACACCCGCCTGGCCAAAGTTTGGGACAGCGCTCAGGAGCAAACCAAAGCCGATGTGCTGATGACTCGGGCGCGATTGGAAGTCTATTCCCTCGGCTCGATGCCCGCTGGCGTGCTGATGCTCACTGGCGCCGTCGACGTTCAGGCCAACCGCCTGGAGTTCATGGCGATGGGCTGGGGCGTCGGCATGGAACGCTGGGTGGTTGATTACCAGGTGATCTCGGGCGACCCCTCGGACGAACGTACGTGGGCCGCACTGGATGAGTTGCTCAAGGCGCGTTACCGGCATCCGTGCGGCGTGGGCTTGGCAATTCTGGCGGTAGCAGTCGACTCCGGTGGTCACCACACGGATGAGGTTTACCAGTTCTGCCGGGTGCGGCGTTGGCGCAACATCTTTGCGATCAAGGGGGCGAGTAAGCCCGGTAAGCCCGTGATTGCTCAGCGGCCGTCCATGGTTGACGTGACATGGAAAGGCCAGACCGAACGCGGTGGCGCGGAGCTGTGGTTCGTCGGTACCGACACCGCCAAGGACTGGATCTACAACCGCTACCCGTTCGAAGACGGACCGGGTGCGCTGCACTTTGCCAATGACCTGCCGGACGATTTTTTCGCCCAGTGTGTGGCCGAGCGCAAGGTCGCCCGCTATGTGCGGGGCCACAAGCGTATCGAATGGGTCAAGGGCAAGGCCGAGCGCAACGAGGCGCTCGACCTGATGGTGTACTGCCTGGCTATGGCGCATTACTTGGGTGTCAACCGCTACAAAGAGCACGACTGGGAGCGGGTCCGACAGGCCCTGGCACAGTCTGGTTTGTTCGATGAAAGGACGGTAGCCATCGAGCTGATGCCAGCCACCGCGCCGCGCATTACGACAGATCAACCGTCTCAACAATCAATGGCTCCTATTATTAAATCTCGATTAACTTTGCCATCTCAACGACGTAGCTCTAGCAGTGGATACTTGAAAAGACGTTAACCAGATAGGAATGAACACCTGGTGCGAACGAGGACTGAGATATCGATACCCGTTTACGCTTCAATAATTGTACTGATATCTAGAAATATGGAGGTGGAAGCTATGTATGAGATTGACTGTTCGTCATGTTTAACGCGAAGTGCTAGCAGCAATGTTGCTTGCTAAAATAGCAAATGTTCGATATATCATCAATTTGGTAGCTCTTTATCACCTAGATATTAAAAAAGATCACATATCTCGTTGATAATTTGGGTGTGCCCTGATTATCCATAGGGCTACCTTTGTACAGGATATGCATTTTCTGACGAGTGAACACAGACAATTCCTGAAAAGCCGTCTACGCATAATATGTAGCATCCCAGTACAAACAGTTCGATTCTCCAATTGCTTAAATTCGTGAGGGTAAAAATAATGTCTGCTAATCCGATTAGTTTGCCTCCGATAACCACCTATGACGCACTGCTTGAAGAGATTAGAAAGCTAAAGGATAGCGCGGTAATTGACCCGCTCCCTGCTACAGAGATAGCCGGGGCTATTACTGCGTACGCTGAAGATCATCCGGAATACAAGTCGGATGAGTTGATTTCTCATCTGCGCGAGCAGTTTCTCGGAGGCGGCCCTGTTCTGCAGGATGCGGGAATGACGTTGGCTTTGGGGATTTGCATTGGTGTTATGTTGCGAAGTAGGTTTTAGTTCTCATCCAAGATGAAAATACCTCTTTTAGAGGTATTTTTAATAAGTAGTATAGTTATTGGTACTTTAAGTGGGGGTAGGAGCGACTTTTCTGAGTTTGACCCCCAGATACACATTGGCAGCGAAATCAAGGTCAGCACAAGCAAGAACCAACCGTGTGTTTTTTACGAAAACTGCCTTTGCGTCGACCAGTCTGTTTTAAATTATGATCGGCATGCTCATTTAGGCCCCTAAATCCGGATGCGATACCAGCCGTTTTTCAACTATTTTCGCCTTGACTGACCGTCGCGCGAGAATGGTTTTCAGTTTTGCACATGCAAAAAAGTACAGTTTTTAGATTTGGCTGGAGAAGCTTTAAGCTATTTGGAGATATTTCAATGTCCTTTACCAAAAAGCACCTCGACGCGGTTGAGGCGGCCATCGCTCGCGGTGAAAAAACCGTGCGCTACAGCGACCGTACCGTCGAATACCGCACGGTCGACGAGTTGCTCAAGGCGCGTGAAGAGATCCGCATGTCGCTGATCAGTGCCACCGCACCTCGCTCCCGCGTGGTTCGGCTTTACCACGGAGGCAAGGGACTGTAATGGCGAACTATCCGACGCTCACCCGTAACGGATTCCTGTTGCCGGATCGCATCAAGGCCAGTTACGAAGGCGCCGGTGAAGGCCGCAGATCGGCCAGCTGGGATGCTCCTGACAGCGGGATCAACAGCATCGTCATGCCGGCATTGCGCAATCTGCGCTCGCGGTCCCGTGCAGCGGTGCGCAACGACCCGTATGCCTTCAATGCCATCGACAAACGCACCAGTAACCTGATTGGCACCGGCATCAACCCTCGGCCACGGATCGACGACGATGCGTTGCGCAAAGTCCTGCAGGAACTCTGGGACGATTGGGTTGAAGAGTCCGACGCCGATGGCCTGACCGACTTCTACGGTCAGCAAGCCCTGATCGCACGTACGGTCGAGACGGCGGGCGAGGCCTTTATTCGCTTGCGCCCGCGCAGCCTGGACGAAGGTCTTGCGGTGCCGTTGCAGGTTCAGGTGCTGGCCCCGGAATTCGTGCCGCACGACAAATTCGAGACCACCAAAAGCGGCAACATCATCCGGGCCGGCATCGAATTCAGCCCTATTGGTAAGCGGGTGGCTTACTGGATGTACCGCTCGCATCCGCGCGATGCCTCTTCGCTGAACAGCGGGTACAACCAACTGGTGCGCGTTCCAGCCAGCCAGGTGCTGCACATTTTTGAACCCGTCGAGCCGGGTCAGTTGCGCGGTGTGCCTCGGCTGTCGCCGGTGTTGAAACGCCTGCGCAGTCTCGATAACTACGACGATGCAGTGCTGTTTCGTCAGGAAGTGGCCAACCTGTTTGCCGGCTTCATCACCAAGCCCGCGCAGGACGCGGGTCAAGTGCCGAGGGATCCGGTCACCGGGCAATTGCTGAACCCTGACCGTGATGGCTTCACGCCGATGGTCGCGCTCGAGCCAGGGACCATGCAGGAACTGGGCGTCGGTGAGGAGGTGGAGTTTTCCAAACCGCCGGATGCTGGCAACAACTACCCGGACTTCATGCGGCAGCAATTGATGGCCGCTGCAGCAGGGTCGGGCACGCCCTACGAAATCCTTACCGGCGACATGCGTGGGGTTAACGACCGGGCGCTGCGTGTGGTGCTGACCGAATTCAGGCGGCGCCTGGAGCAACTGCAGTTCGGTGTCTACGTGCACCAGCTCTGCCGTCCGGTGCGTGCTGCATGGATGGACATGGGCGTGCTCTCCGGCGCGCTGTCCTTGCCCGACTATGCCAAGCGCCGTCGCGAATATCAGCGTACGCGCTGGGTGCCGCAGGGCTGGGCCTACATCCAGCCGGTGCAGGACGTGCAGGCCAAGATACTGGAAGTCAACGCAGGCTTCGGTTCGCGCAGCGAGATGGTCCTGCGCACCGGCTATGACGCCGAAACGGTCGATCTGGAAAACGCCGCCGATGCCGAACGGGCACGGCGCCTGGGCCTCAATTACAAAACGCTCGCTGAAGTTGTCGAGCCTGATCAAAAGGAAACACCATGAATCCGCTCAAGCCACTGCGCATTTTCAACAAGGCGAAAGGTCAACGGCAGGTGCAGGATCAGCACTGGTACAGCGTCAAAGCGGTCGGCGATGCCGGGCAGCGCAGCATCGAAATTTATGTCTATGGCGAGATCGGTACGTGGGGCATCACTGCCAATCAGTTTGTGCAGGATCTGCGCGCCATGGATGACGGTGTTTCGCCGGTGGTGGCTGCTTTCAACAGCATCGGTGGTGACCTGTTCGACGGCCTGGCCATTCACAATGCCTTGTCTCGTCTGGGCGAGCGCTGCACGGCACGGATCGATGCCCTGGCAGCCAGCGCGGCCAGTGTCGCGGCATGCGGTGCACACAAAGTGGTCATCGCGGCCAACGCCATGTTGATGATCCACAACCCGTGGACCTTCGCCGGGGGCGATGCCGAGGATTTGCGGCGTGTCGCTGATGTGTTGGATCAGACGTTGGAGGCGATCATCGCGGCCTACAAGTCCAAAGCGCCGAACATCGATGAGGCCGAGCTGCGCCGTTTGGTCAACGCCGAGACCTGGCTGACCGCCAATGAAGCGGTGGCGTTGGGTCTGGCCGATGAAGTGGGTGAGGGCGTCACCGTCAAAGCGTGCCTCGGGCAGGGCGCCGCGCTGCAGCGCTTTCAGCATGCGCCCAAAGCGCTGCTGGCCCAGCTCGCCGAACCGCCAGAACTTGAGCCGCCTGAGCCAATTGATCCGCCACCGCCAGCAGTGGTCGACGCGTCGAAGCTGGCGCTGATAATCACCCAGAGCTGCACGCAAGCCGGTATCAGCAACCTGATCGAGCCGCTGATCACATCGACCAAGTTGGTGGATGAGGCCACGGTTCAGGCCGCACTGACCCGCGCCAAGGCGGTAAACGATTTGTGCGTAGCGGCCCGCTTTCCAGAGTTCACCCTGGAGTTTGTTTCGGCAGGTCTGGACGCCGAGGCGGTGCGCGGGCGCCTGTTCGACAAGCTCGTCGGCAGCGGCAAAGGCTTCGAAATCGACAACAGCCTGCCGCTGCAAAACGATCCGCCACCGAAAGTGCAGGCCAAACAACCCGACCCGCCGTCGATCTGGGCGGCCCGCAAGGGCGCGCAGACCGGGCAAACATCATCCTCGAAAGGAGCTTAACCAATGAACATCAGACAAGAGCCGATCCACGCTGGCGAGTTTCTCCTTTCCGAGGGCGCCGGGAAAATTTCGCGTGAAGCGATTGATGTCGCCGCCGGTCCCGCGCTGAACGCCGGTCAGCTCCTCGGCCTGGTCACGGCCACCGGTGACTTCGCGCCCTATAACCCGACCGCCGAAGACGGCAGCGAAAACGCCGTGGCGATTTTGTACGGGCCACTGGGGGAGTCGGATGTTGTTCGGCGCGGTCGCGCCGTCGTGCGGCTGGCAGAAGTCAGTGAGGCGCACCTCACCGGTCTGGATCTCGCTGCTGAAAAAGATCTGGCCACCCACTTTGTGATCGTTCGCTAAGACGTTCACCACCGCTTCCCCACACCCCGCCGCGAGCGGGGTTTTTAATTTCTGGAGTGTACCCATGGCCGATATCGCCATTTTTGATGACGAGGCGTTTACCGTCACAGCGCTGACCGCTGCCATCAACGATCAACCCTACCTGCCGGGCCGCATCAGCAGCCTCGGACTGTTTCAAGAGGAAGGCATCGAAACCCTGACCGTCCAGATCGAAAAGGACGGTGACACCTTGGCCCTGGTACCCGCCGGTGAGCGCGGTACATCCGGCCTAATCGTCGGCGCGAGCAAGCGCACCTTGATTCCATTCAACACCGTGCACCTGCCTGAGCGCTTCACCATCAAGGCTGACACCATTCAAGGCATCCGTGCGTTCGGCACCCGCACCGAATTGCAGGCGGTGCAGGATGTGGTCAACGCTCGCCTGGCCAAGGCTCGCCGTCAGCTCGATGCCACTCACGAATTCCAGCGCATGGGCGCACTGAACGGCTTGGTGCTCGATGCCGACGGCCAGACCCCGCTGCTCGATATCTACGCCCGGTTCGGTGTGCAGCGTCAGCGCCTTTCCATGGGGCTGAATGATCCGGCCACCGAGCTGCGAGTCAAAAGCGGCGAAGCCCTGGACATGCAAGAGGATGCGCTGGGCAGCGTGACCAGTTCCGGATCCCGCGCTTTCTGCGGCAAGAACTTCTGGAACAAGCTGATCACCCACAAATCGGTCAAAGAAACTTACCTCAACACCCTGCAGGCGGCTGCACTGCGCGGTGATGCGCGGGAAAGCTTTGAGTTCGGTGGCATCGTCTGGGAGCGCTATCGCGGCAAGGTGGCGGGCATTTCGTTCGTCAACGATGACAAGGCGCTGTTGGTGCCTGAGGGTGTACCCGATCTGTACATCTCGGTGTTCGCGCCGGCGGACTACATGGAGACGGTCAACACTCAAGGCATCCCCTATTACAGCAAGGTCGAACCGCTGCCGTTTGGCAAAGGAATTGCGGGCGAAGCCCAGTCGAACCCATTGCACCTGTGCACGCGACCTCGGGCACAGATCCTGCTCGAACTCTGACCGTGGGCTTTCGTGACCTGGTCGCCCGGGTTGATGCAACGGTGTTCGAGGTGCTGTCTGACGTCGGCTATATAGAAGGCCGCCGAGTTCTGGGGATGTTCGCGGCGCCTTGGCTGCAGCCGCAAATGGGGCGCCTGAACACAGGGCTGCGCGAACCGCGCTTCACGATCCGCTTGGCCGATGCCGAGGGTGTCGACAAGGCGCAGCAGGTCAATATCGAACTGCCGCCATTGGATGGCGGCGGCGACTATGACCTGGTGAACCTTGAACCTGACGGTACCGGTCTGGTGGCCCTGATCTTGAGGAAACGCCCATGAGTGTCGGCAGCTACACCAAGCAGTCAGCCGGTGGCGGGATGATCACCATCCAGTCCTCGGCGGCCAACCTGAAAGCTTTTCAGGACTTCGCCAAGGTCGTGCCCAAGGCCGCTGCAGCAGCTCAGCGTCGAGCAATCAACAAGACGCTGGGTTGGCTGCGTACCCACATTGCGCGGGCGGTCAGTCGGCAAGAGAAAATCGCGGTAACGGCGGTTCGGCAACGGTTGCGCAGCTATCCGGTACGGGGCGGATCCAGCCAAGGGAAGCTTTGGTTCGGCATCAATCCGCTGGAGGCAAGCCGGATCGGTCGGCCGAATCAAACCGCCAGTGGTGTCAGCGTCGGGGGCCGTCGATACAAGGGCGCGTTCTACAAACGGGTCTATGGCAGCAATGCTGACATCTGGATCCGTACCGGCAGCAAGCAATTCTCGGCCGAGGATTATCCGGGCAGCACGGACGGTCGCAGAACATCCGGTTTTGTTAAGGAAGCCTACGGGCGTTTTCCGCTGGCTAAAGCCAAGGTGATGCTCGAAGACATTCGCCCATTGTTCAACACCTGGAGCCGACTGGCGGACGCACGTCTGCTGGAGATCCTGCGGCAGGAATTGAATTACGAACTGCAGAAATACCTCAAGGGGGCAGGCCGTGTCTGATCAACCTTTTAGCCTCGATCAGCTGTACACCGCTATCGAAAGCCATTTACGCGAGGCGCTACCGACCGTCGAAATGGTCAGCACCTGGCCGGATATCCGTGATCGCGTTGCGTTGCCCGCGATCTTTCTGGAGCTGGCGGAAATGGAACCCGGGCAGGACATCGGGACCGGCGAAACAACACTGATCTGCAAGTTCGAGGCGCGGGTTGTTGTCGCACCTGAGCGAGCGCATCACCACCAGCAGGCCGCACACCTCGCTTCGCAGATTGCCGTCTTGCTGCGGATGCAGACCTGGGGGCTGGAAGTGGATGCTGCCGAGTTCGTCCAGGCGGCGCAGGACTGGACCAAGCCTGAACTCGACGGATACACCGTCTGGGTGGTGGAGTGGAACCAGCAAATTTATCTGGGTGAGCAGGAATGGCCGTGGCCGGATGAGCCGCCTGGCACCTTGGTCTGGGGTTTCAGTCCGGACACCGGACCGAATAGTGAGGGAGGTTACCTCCCGCCCGAGGCCATGGCATGAGTTACGCCAGTGCTGAACATGACCGGATGATCGCAGCCCTGGTCAAGCAGTGCTATGTGGTGGCCGTGGATCTGGCGGCGTCACCGCCTGCTTGTCGGGTGTCGGATGGCGAATGGACCAGTGCCTGGGTTCGCTGGCATAGCCAGGCGGCGGGTAAGGCACGCCATTGGCGTGCGCCAAGCCTGGGCGAGCAGGGTGTGTTGATCAGCCCCAGCGGTCAGGCGGCGCAGGGCACGTTCGTGCCGGGGCTTTACGGCGACGGCGGGCCACCACCGGATAACCGCGATCATGTCGAGGTCTGGCGCTTCGACGACGGCGGCTCGCTGATTTACGACTGGCAGGCCAGCAGCTACAGCATCACGCTCCCAGCCGGTACCGTCACCATCAAGGTCGGCGGCTCCAGCGTCACCGTGACGGATAACGCGGTAACGGTGACGGCGGGGACCATTGGCCTGGTGGGTACAGTGAATATTGACGGGCCGCTGAACGTAACCGGTAACGTGACCGGCGCCGGAACGATCATGGACGCCGCAGGCAACAGCAATCACCACACGCACTAATCGAATGTTCCTACGGCCCGCCTTGTGCGGGTTTTTTCATTCCTGGAGAAACGCATGGCCAAGACCAATGCAGAACTCAACGCGGCCAGCCCCATTCCCGCGCCCGTTGCGGCGAAGCCCGCAACCGTTTTCACGGACAAGCTCTACACCTCCCGCACCTTGATCCTGCCAAGTCATCGCGCGGTGCCTGTCGTGGCAAAGCACGTGGCCGTGCTGGACGGCGACGAGGAGTTGCTGGACTACCTGAACGCTAGCGCCGAGTTCCAGTCACTGCAGGAGTAAGGGGGATGATCGGAATGGATCGCCACACCGGCCAGGCCATTTCCGGCATTGCACATCTGCACCAATCCATCGAAGACATCCTGACTACCCCGCTGGGCAGTCGGCGCATGCGGCCCGAATACGGCAGCAAGCTGCGCCGGTTCGTCGATCTGCCGGTCAATGCCGGCTGGAAAAGTGCGGTGCAGGCCGAGGTCGCGCGCGCCTTGGGGCGCTGGGAGCCCCGTCTCAAATTGGCGTCGGTACGGGTCACTGCGGTCCTGGGCGGGATGATTACCTTTGAACTGAAGGGCGAGTATTTGGGCCGTAGCCTGATGATGGAGGTTACCGCATGAGTAGCGTGGATTTATCGGCTCTGCCGGTGCCAGAGGTACTGGAGGCGCTGGACTTTGAAGACGCCTATGCCGAAGAGTTGTCGAGTTTTCGGCTGTCGATGGGCGACAACTGGACCGCCCCGGTCGAGAGCGATCCGGTGGTCAAGCTGCTGGAGGTCGGCGCTTGGCGGCGATTGCAAAATCGCGCGCGGGTGAACGATGGGGCTAAGGCGCTGTTGCTGGCCTATGCCCGCCGAAGCGATCTTGACCAGTTGGCCGCAAACGTCGGTTTGAAGCGCCTGGTCATTCAGGCGGCGGACACGACGGTGGTGCCTCCCACGGCTGAAGTGCTGGAGGAAGACGATGCACTGCGCGAACGAATCCAGCTGGTCTATGAAGGCCTGACCACGGCGGGGCCGCGTAACAGCTACATCCTGCATGCGCGTAACGCCTCGGGTCTGGTTGCGGACGCGACGGCAGAAAGTCCTTCGCCGGCGGTCGTAGTGGTGACGGTGCTGAGCCTTGCGGGTACCGGCGTGGCCGATCAGGCGTTACTCGACACGGTGTATGCCTGGCTGAGTGACGACAACGTGCGCCCGGTGGGTGACCGCCTCACGGTGCAAAGTGCCGAAGTGATCCCGTACAGCATTCAGGCCGTGCTGCACATGGCCGGCACCGGATCGGAAAACGAAGCCATCCTGGCCGAATGTCAAAGTCGGTTGGCCGCCTGGATCAACCCGCGTCGTCGGCTGGCAGTTGAGGTGGCTCGTTCGGCAATTGACGCCCGGCTGCACATCAGCGGCGTCCGTCGTGTGGAGTTGATAGGTTGGGTCGACATAGTGCCCACCAAGGCGCAGGCCGCCTATTGCACCAGCTTCAACGTGATGTTGGGGGCCTGACATGAAAAGTCTGCTTCCGCTCAACAGCACCCCGTTGGAGCGTGCCATTGAGGCCGCCAACTACGACGACCTGCCGGTGCCCTTGCGCACCCTCTACAACCCGGCCACTTGCCCCGTGCAGTTGCTGCCGCAGTTGGCCTCGGCCTGGTCGGTGGATCGCTGGGACAACGAGTGGCCCGAAGCGGTCAAGCGCCGAGCGATTGCTTCGTCGTTCTACGTCCATGCGCATAAGGGAACCATCGGTGCCCTGCGCCGGGTGGTCGAACCGTTGGGCTACCTGATTGAGGTTGAGGAGTGGTGGGAAACCGTTCCTGAAGGGATACCGGGCACCTTCGCGCTCAAGGTCGGTGTGTTGGACACCGGTATCACCGAGGAAATGTACGAGGAACTGACCTGGCTGATCGACGACGCCAAGCCTGTCAGTCGGCACCTTACCGGCCTTGCGATCAGCCTTGAAACCACGGGGAGCGTTTATGTGTCCGCCTGCCTCTACGACGGTGACGAAATCGACGTTTACCCACCTGCGCCGCGTGACATCGAAGTCTCGGGCTTTTTCGGGTTGGGCGGGCATGAAACCACTATCGATACTTTGGATGTGTTCGCATGATTAACCAGAACTCGCAGTTCTTCGCCATCTTGACCAATGTCGGCGTCGCCAAGCAGGCAAACGCCGACGCCCTGGGCGTGCCGTGGAAGATCGCACAAATGGGGGTGGGGGATGCCAATGATACCGACCCTATCCCCAGCGGTACGCAAACCAAGCTGATCAACGAGCGGCGCCGGGCGCCGCTGAATCAGTTGAAAGTGGATCCGGCCAACAGTGCCATCATCATCGCCGAGCAGGTCATTCCCGCTGAGGTCGGCGGGTTTTGGATTCGCGAGATCGCCCTGTATGACACGGACGGCGACATGGTGGCGGTTGCCAACTGTGCGCCATCGTTCAAGCCGCTGCTGACGCAGGGATCTGGCCGTACGCAGGTCGTGCGGCTGAACATGCAAGTCAGCAACTCCAGCAACGTCGAGTTAAAAATAGACCCGTCCGTGGTGCTGGCCACCCGTGATTATGTCGATTCGCGGATTCTGGAAGAGCTGTATAAGCTCGACAGCAAGCAGTCGGTGCGGGTGGCTACCACGGCCAACATCGCACTGGCGGGTCTTCAAGCCATTGATACGGTTGCTCTGGTCGCTGGTGATCGGGTGCTGGTGAAGAACCAGGCGGTCGCGAAGGACAACGGTCTGTATATCGTGGCGTCCGGTGTCTGGCCACGCGCACTGGATGCCGACACCAGCACCGAAGTGACGTCGGCACTGGTGGTTTCCGTCGAGCAGGGCGCCGCACTGGCCGATACTCGCTGGCAACTGGTCACGGACGGGGTGATTATCCTCGGCAGCACTGCGCTGGTTTTTCAAGACGTGACCCAAGGGTACGCGCCGATCAACTCACCGGCGCTGGTTAACCCGACAGCGAATACCCCGCCAAGATTCGACAATACGAAGAAACTTGTAACGACGGACTGGGCCAAATCCCGGGGGATAGAGTTCGGCGGGTTCTTCACGGCCAATGCGGCGTTAACAGGCCTTGTGGCCCATGTGGGTGGGTTTGTCCATTTTTTCGGATCTGGTCCTGTCTCTTACAGCATTCCTGACTCGGTGGCTAACAGCATTCCGGCAGGCGCTACGATTCGACTGCAAAACTGGGCTGTTGTAAACCTGGGCCTTGTGGTTCAGGGCACAGACAAGATGCAGGAAAGTCTTGCGACTGCATCGTCGGCTACCGCCAGAGCAATTCCGCCTGATACCTACGTCGATATCACCCACCTCGGTGGTGGTGTTTGGTTGCTGCTAGGGACTGGGGTGTTTGGCAGTATCGCGCCGTTCGGATTTTTGAGCGGCACCAATGGTTATCAAAAACAGCCCAGCGGAATAATTATTCAGTGGGGGCAGGCCTCTACACCCAGTTCAGGGTACGGCGTCGTCACTCTGCCGATTGCCTTTCCCGGCGTTAACTATAACGTTTCTGGAAATGTAATTAGCAGCACTTCCAATAACACCACGCTCTTGGTCAACCTTGCGGGAAGTCCATCGAGCTTTCAGGCGGCCTGTGCGAATGGTGCCAGTGCCTACGCGCTGGTAACGTTCAATTGGGTGGCTATTGGGCGCTGATTTGACCCATTACACCTTCGGAAAGGCGAAGCAAAATGACAATGTATTGGAGCCGGACGGCCCATGGTTTCTACGACAGTGAAATTCATAAGGCTGATCAAATTCCCGAAGACGCCATGGAAATAGAGTTGGCGCGGCACGCCGAGTTAATGGAAGGCCAGACGGCAGGTAAGTGCATCAACTTTGATGCTGTCGATGGTCCTGAATTGATTGATCATCCGCCAATGTCTCCAGAACAGCTTGCTGAGGTTGAGCGCATTTGGCGTGGTGTGCAGTTGGCGACTACTGACGGCGTTGTGGCGCGTCATCGTGATGAACTGGAGAGCGGTGGTCCCTCCACACTCACGGCTGAGCAATACGTCGAGTTGCAGGTCTATCGGCGTCAGTTGCGTGACTGGCCGCAAGGGATTGAGTTTCCTCTGGTGGAACACCGTCCGGTGGCACCTTCCTGGTTGGCTGAGCAAGACCAATAACGCCCCGCACTGACGGGGCGTTTTCTTGCCTGCCAAGTTTTCCCTGAAGCCCTGCATTGCGGGGCTTTTTCAATTCTGGAGATTGCTTTATGAGTTTCTTCCACGGCGTTACCGTCACGAACGTCGACACCGGCGCGCGGGTCATTTCCCTGCCGTCGTCGTCGATCATCGGCCTGTGTGACACCTTCACCCCAGGCCTACTGGCAACGGCACTGGCCAATGAACTGAAGCTGATCACCAGCGAGCGCGAGGCGATTGCGGCTTTCGGTGCGGACTCGGCCATGACCAAGGCCTGCCAGGCGATCTATGTGCGTTCCAAGGCGGTGATTGTTGCCTGTGGCGTCGAGAAGCTTGAAGACGTGGCGCTGCAAACCTCGGCCATCATCGGCGGGGTGCTGGCCTCGGGTAAACGTACGGGTATGCAGGCCTTGCTGGACGGCAAGAGCAAGTTCAACGCTCAGCCTCGTTTGCTGATCACGCCCAAGCACAGCGCCACTCAGGCAGTGGGTACGGCGCTGGATGCATTGGCTGCCAAGCTGCGCGCGGTGGCCATTGTCGATGGCCCGAATACCACCGACGAGGCCGCAATGGCCTACGCGGAAAACTTCGGCAGCAAGCGCGTGTTTATGGTCGACCCCGGCGTGCAGTACTGGGACACCGTACTGAGCGCGACGGTCGATGCGCCGGGCTCGGCCTGGGCTGCCGGCATGTTTGCCTACACCGATGCCGAATACGGCTTTTGGGCCTCTCCGTCGAACAAGGAATTGGTCGGCATCACCGGCACCACGCGGCCGGTCGAGTTCCTTGATGGCGACGAAACCTGCCGCGCCAACCTGCTCAACAACGCGAACATCTGCACCATCATCCGCGATGACGGGTTCCGCCTATGGGGCAACCGCACGTTGTCCAGCGATCCAAAATGGTCGTTCGTCACGCGGGTCCGGACCATGGATATCGTCATGGACGCGATCTTGTACGGGCATAAATGGGCGGTCGACCGCTCGATCACCAAGACCTACATCAAGGACGTCACCGAGGGCCTGCAGGCATTCATGCGCGACCTGAAAAATCAGGGCGCAATCATCAATTTTGAAGTCTACGCGGATACCGAACTGAACACCGCCAGCCAGCTGGAGCAGGGCAAGGTGTACTGGAACATTCGTTTCACCGACGTGCCGCCAGCGGAAAACCCAAATTTCCGCGTCGAAGTCACCAATCAATGGCTGACCGAAGTTCTTGAAGCCGCTTAAGGAGCCCGCTCGATGATTCCTCAAATCCTTTCCAACGCCAATCTGTTCGTGGATGGCGTGAGTTTTAACGGTGACGTGCCGTCGATGACGCTGCCCAAACTGGCCATCAAAACCGATGAGTATCGGGGCGGGGGCATGGCCGGCTCGATTGAAATGGACATGGGCCTGGACAAGATGGAGGCCTCTTTTGTCACCAACGGCGTGCGCCGCGAGTCGCTCAAGTGGTTTGGCCTGGCTGACCAGACGGCGTGCAACGCGGTTTTCCGTGCCTCTTTCAAAGGCTTGAAAGGCGCCATTACTCCGGTGATTGCCACCGTGCGCGGCATGCTCAAAGAGGTCGATCTGGGTGACTGGAAGCCTGGTGACAAGGCCGAAATCAAGCACGCGATGGCGCTGACCTATTACAAGCTCGAGGTCGACGGCCGCGTCGTATACGAAATCGACATGATCAACGCCGTGCGGGTGATCGATGGCGTCGACCAACTGGCTGCCGAGCGCAGTGCCCTTGGCCTCTAAGGACGATTGAACATGACACAAGCAATCGAAAAGAAAACCCCGTCCTGGCTCGACGTCAGCGACGAAGGCGTGACGGTGACGTTCAAATACCCGACCGAGTTGAACGCGGTCAAGGTCGGCAAGGTGTTCATGCGCCCACCGAGCGTTCGCGATTTGCGGGCAGCGGAAGCGGGCGCCAAGGGCGACGCCGAAGCCCGGGAAATGTCCTTGTTTTCCAGTCTGACCGAAGTCGGTGAAAAAGACCTGGTCGGACTCAAGCTGCTCGACTATCGCCGTTTACAGGAAGGCTATTTTCGCCTGGTCGACGAAGACGAGCTGTAACTCGGCAGTGATGAAGGCGGCGGCCAAGCGCCTGGCAGCGGAGACAGGGTTTTCCGCTGCCGAGATTCAGAGCATGCCGTTTTCCGAAATGATCTGGTGGCTCACGGACTGAGCCGCCTTGGATGCAATCAGACGCATAGGGCACCTACATGGCCAAGAATCTTTCGCTGGGTCTGGAGATCGGTGGCGCCGTCAGTCCTACGGTCGGCGCTGCCTTCAAGGATGTAGAAAACCGGATCAAGCAGCTGAGCGCGCGGGGCGACAAAGCGCGTGTTCTGCAGAACACCATTGGCGACACCATCCGCTTACGGGATGAATGGAAGAAAGCGCACGACACGGGTGCAGCCGGTGCCGACAAGTTGCTGGGCAAGCTGGAATCGAACCTCAATGTCTTGCGCAAACAGGGGGTCGAGGTCGGACGCCTGTCCAAGGCTTATCAAACGCTGGGCCGGACGGCGCGCAGTGCTGATCTCAAAGCAAAGGGCTATCAGCAGATCGAGGCCGGAAAGTCGGGGCTGAAAAACACCGTGGGCCAGGCAGTGGCAGGCGGTGCCGCGATGGCCATTCCGACCAAGGTCAGTGCCGATTACGGTGCGATTGTTCGCGACATTGCGATCAAGGCCGGCATTGCCAACAAGCCGCAAGAAGCACAGATGTCGCGGACCATCATTTCAACCTCGCGCGATACCGGCATGGCCCGTAATGACGTGGCGGAAGTGGTCAACGCCCTGGTCGGCGCCGGCATGGAGCTGTCCAAAGCGCTGGAGTACGCCCCGTCCGCTGCCAAATTTGTGGTGGGGCAGGGTGCTGATGGTGCTGATACGGCCAAGATGATCAACGCCCTGGGGCAGAACGCCAAGATCACTGACGCCAAGGACATGCAGAAGGCGCTGGAGGCCATCGCTTACCAGGGGCAGGCAGGCAGCTTCGAAGCCAGCGACATGGCCAAGTGGTTTCCTGAACTGTTGGCCGGCATGGGCAAACTGGGCATCACCGGTAATGACTCTGTGGCCCAGTTGGGCGCCTTGCTGCAAGTGCAGATGAAGACCGCTGGCAGCTCCGACGAAGCGGCAAACAACCTCAAAAACTGGATGGAGAAAATCGGTTCCGGGGATACGGTGGCCGCTTACAAAAAGGTCGGCATCGACTATCAGGGATCCATGCAGACCGGTCTGCAGAAGGGCATGTCGACCCTTGAATCCAGTTTCGCCCTGGCACAACGATACATCGAAGCCACCGACCCCAAAAAGGCGGCAGCGATGGCCGAGGCGACGGCGAAGATCAGCAAGGAAGCGGATCCGGCCAAGGCCAAGCAGATGATGGCGTCTCTGGAACAGGCGTTGCGTACCGGCGATCTGTTTTCCGACATGCAGGTCAAGGCAGCATTGACGGCCTTTACACAGAACAAGGCGCTGTATGAGCAACTGAAGAAAGACGCCGGCAGCGCCACGGGAATTCTCGACAAGAACCTGGCAGAACGACGCGAGGCCTCTGCACAGAAGTGGTCCGAAATGGCCCAGAGCATGGACGATGCCATGCGCAGCATTGGTGACTCGCTGCGGCCTGTCACGGATGCGGTCGCCGACGGCATCACCTCGTTCGCCCGTAGTCTGACGGTGATGGGGGATGAGTCGCCTAAGGTCGTGTCCGGCATCGCCGCAGTGGGGGCAGGGTTCATCGCGTTGCGTACCGGCTTGAGCGCGTTGAAAATCGGACGCGGACTGTTGAACCTAGGCAAGGGTTCGCTGATGGGCAACCCGAATATCCCGCAAAAAGTCATTGTGATGAACCCGTCAGCAGGCGGTGGGGTGGACGGGAGTGGCGGCGCGGACGTCGGTGGCAAGAAAGCCGGTGGTAAAGGCGGGCGGTCGGCCGGCTCTCGGCAACTGGTTGAGGCGAAAACGGCGGTCAGGGGGGCCGCCGTCTTCGCGGTGGTCGATGCCGCCATCAAGGCGAAGGACACTTACGACAACGCCACCACCCGCGACGAGAAGGCGCAAGGCTATGGCGAAGCCGCTGGTGGTCTGGCAGGGACCTTGGCGGGCGCTGCTGCAGGTGCCGCCATTGGTTCGATGGTTCCGGTCATCGGCACGATTGTCGGTGGCTTGATTGGGGGTTGCCTCGGCAGCATGGGCGGCAACGCGGCGGGTGGCTACCTTGGCAAAAAGGCGTTCGGTACTGATCAGTCCTTGAAACATATGCCGCTGGGCGGGCCGCTGATGATGGCCGATGCAGGTAAGGCCATGCCGGGTCCGGCAGTGCCGAGCCTGGCCGCTGCGGCGCAGTCGTTCAAGCCACTGGTGCCATCAATGGTCACGACGCCGGCTCAATTGCTGCAGCTTGAGGGTCGACGCCGAGTGACACCACCTGCAGGTGGTTCGTTTGATGCGTCCAGGATGCTGCTGCCTGAAGCGGAATCGAAAGCGTCGAAACCGGGCGACGTGGTGCGTTCGATGATGATGCCGCAAGGACCGGGTGGTCCATCCGCTGCACTCATGCGTTCGCCAGTGCCGGTCGCACAGATCCAGCCGCCGAAGATCGAGCAGCAGATGACCTTTGCACCGGTCCTGACGGTCACCGTCCAGGGCGACGTCAAGGATCCCCGGCAATTGGCGCGCGAGCTGGAGCCTTACATGCGGCAGCAGTTCGATGACCTCAATCGGCAGATGGCAAACAGAAACCTATTTGATGCCCCGCATGTCGGGTAAGGGGGCCTGATGGCCTATATGGAGCAACTGCAGGCTGGGGTGAAATACCTGGCGACAGCGGGTGAAACCGGACGACGCAGTCTGGACGGCATGCTCGGGCCGGTGAATGGCGCAATCAGCGAAATCACCGGCGCGACTTCGGAGCTGGAAGGACTGCCGATCATTGGCCCGGCTGTGGGTGCCAAGCTGCAGCGGGTCATGCGCGGGGTGAACGCCGCCCAGGCAAAGGTCGGTGCAGTCGTCGCGACCTACAATCAGGCAAGCCGCGCGGTCTCGCAAATTGACGAGCGTTTGAGGGTACTGAAGGAACAGGCGGCCAAGGCCTCGACCGCAATCAACAAGATCGCCGGCAAGATCAGCCCGTCACTGGCCAATATCATACCCACTGCGGCGTTTGCCACGGACGCGACACCGGCGGTGGAAGCGGTAAAACCCTTTCCGCATCTACTGATCATCCAGCCGCTCAAGCCCGAGGCGACGCCGTACTACTTCAACCTGGATACGGCGGCCTTTGACGAACTGCGCCGCTCGACAGAGTTTCGATGGGCCTCGCAAGAGCGGCTGACTCGGCGGCCAGCACAACAGGCCGTCGGCATGGGCGAGGAGAAAATCACCCTCAAGGGGGCGATCTTTCCGGGGTTCAAGGGCGGGCTCAAGCAGCTCGACACGTTGCGCGCGGTGGGTGCCCAACTGCTGCCGTTGTCCCTGACCACAGGGTATGGCGACGTGCTCGGCACCTGGTGCCTGAAGAACATTGAGGAAGAACAGAGCGCACTGCTGCAGGGCGGAATTCCTCGCAAACAAGGGTTCACGTTGGAGTTCACGCGCTATGGCGACGACCTGCAGAACGTCTGACGGGGATCAACTCGACACCCTTTGTCAGAACTATTACGGCCACCTGATCGGCACCGTCGAGGCGGTGCTGGATGCCAATCAAGGGTTGGCCGACGAGCAACAGCCGTTTCGTGCCGGCGTCCTGATCGTGCTGTCGGATTTGCCGGACCCGACAGACGAGGTCGTCATGCTGTGGGATTGACCATGCCGTGACGCACAACCATGACTACCCAGCCCCGCTTTGTGCGGGGTTCTTCATTTTAGGGATCCGCGCATGAAACCCGCTTTTCGCATCGTTGCCGATGGCAGCGACATCACCGCCCTGATCAACGACCGCCTGTTGTTGCTGCGCACGTCGGACAAGCCCGGTATGGAGTCCGACGAATTTGAACTGCGTATCGATGACCGCGACGGCGCGCTGTCGCTACCGACCAAAGGCGCGCGTATCGAAGTGTTCCTGGGTTATGCCGGCAGCCAGCTTGCTCGGTTGGGTCGCTACACGGTCGACGAGATTGAGGTCTCGGGTCCGCCGGATACGGTGGTCATTCGCGGCAAGGCCAGCGACATGCGCGGCAGTGGCAAGACCACGCGCAGCGGCAGTTGGGAGGACGTGCCGCTGTCGCAAATGGTGCGCGATATCGCGGCGCGCAATGGCTGGGAGGCGGTGTGCCCGGTGACCACCAAGGTGCCCCGGGCCGACCAGTTGAGCGAGTCCGACTTTAACTTCATTACGCGCTTGGCCAAGCAGTACGACTGCACCGCCAAGGTCGCAGACGGCAAGCTGTTGGTCATGCCGCGCCAAGCCGGGCAGAGCGCGAGTGGCAAGGTACTGGGTGTTATCACGTTGACCCGCGCCGATGTGAGTCGCTGGCAGTTCCATCTGGGAGATCGCGCCACCCACAAGGCCGTTGCGACCAAACACCACGACAAGAAGACCGGCAAGCTCGTCGTGGTATCCCTGGACAATGAAGACGCGCCCGATGGTCTGCCCCCTGTGCACACCGACCGGCACATTTATCCGAACAAGTCGGCTGCCGAGCAGGCCGCCAAGGCTCGCCTGAGCGCATTCAACCGCTCGACCGCCGGGGTGCGTTTGGAAATGCCTGGGCGTACCGATCTGTTTGCCGAACTGCAGATCAATGCTCAGGGCTTCAAGGTCGGCCTCGATGGCGAGTACCTGGTGGATTCGGTTGAACAGGTTTTTACCCAGTCCGGCTGGTCCACCACCGTTGAATGTAATGGTGGCAAGAAGGGCAAGGCCAAAGCCAAGGGTAAGAAAAAGAAGAAGGAGGTCAAGGTCGTCCAGCTTTGACTGTTCAACGTCGCATCGTCATCAACCTGCCGCCATCGAGCGGTTTTTTTTCGTCTGGAGAAAACATGCCAAGAATCACCGAGGCCGCCGCAGGCGGTCAAAACGTCCTCGCCTTTCTCGACATGCTCGCCTGGTCAGAGCTGGGGGACGACTACCTGAAACGCTCGGACGACGGCTACAACGTCATCGTGACCGGCATTGACAGGAAGCTTGAGTTGTTCAGCGACTACTCAACACACCCGTTTGCCAACGGTCGCAAATCCAAGGTGGTCAACAGCAAGGGCCTGACCTCGAACGCCTCGGGTCGGGCGCAGTTCATGCTCAAGGATTGGATCCATTACCGCGACCAGCTCAAGCTGCCGGACTTTGGACCGGTCAGCCAGGACCGTTGGGCCATCCAACTGATCAAGGAACGTGGTGCGCTCGATGCTGTGAAGGCCGGCCGGATCGTCGAGGCCATCGCCAAGTGCCGGAACATCTGGGCGAGTCTGCCCGGCGCGGGCTACAACCAACGCGAGCACAAGGTCGAGGATCTGCTGGTTCACTTCATCGCCGCCGGCGGATCGCTGGCATGAGCCTCACGGACTGGATTCCGGCGCAATACCGCGTACTCGCGGCAGGCCTGCTGCTGACAGTGCTAGTCGGCGCTTTAGCGGCCGCAGCCTGGCAGGTTCAGAACTGGCGTTACGGTCAGCAGCTGGAACATCAGGCGCGCTTACACAGCGACACCCTCAACGAAATCACCCTGGCCTCTGCGGCTCTGCAACGAAAAGAGCAGGACAAGCGCCTGCAGGTTGAACAGCAGCTGCAGGCGCAGGACAAAACCCATCATCAGGAACTTACCGATGCGAAAAAACGCCAAGGTCTTTTGCGTGAGCGCCTTGCTACTGCTGACTTGCGGTTGTCAGTCCTTGTCAGTGCCACCGACACCACCAGCCTCTGCGGAGTGCCAGCCACCACCGGCGCCGGTGGCGTGGTTCATGGAGCCGCTAGAGCCCACCTTGACCCAGCGCATGCTCAACGAATTATCGGCATCACCGACGACGGCGACCAAGGATTGATCGCGCTCGCGGCTTGCCAGGCTTACGCCAAAACCGTTTCAACTCCGAAGTAAAAGAAGCGACCGGGCAGCATGCGTCAACATGCCGACCGGTCGCCGAACCCGCAGATAGCTCCTGCAAGTCCAGCCAAGGCCTCCGCTTCGTGCACAAAGCGCGGCGAGCCTAGCACCTGTTCATCCATACAGTAAAGGTCTTGCTTTCTATGTCCACACCCATCATTCCTTGGATGGGCGGCAAACGCCGCTTGGCCGACCGCCTCATTCCGCTCTTCCCACCCCACGAATGCTACGTCGAAGTCTTCGCCGGCGGCGCCGCGCTGTACTTCATGCGGCCCCAGGCGGCACCCGTCGAAGTCCTCAACGACATCAATGGCGACCTGGTGACACTGTACCGCGTGGTGCAGAACCACCTTGAAGAGTTCGTACGCCAGTTCAAATGGGCGCTCAGCTCGCGCCAGGTGTTCGAGTGGCAGAAGATGACCCGCCCCGAAACCCTCACCGACATCCAGCGCGCCGCCCGGTTCTTCTACCTGCAGCACCATGCCTTCGCTGGCAAGGTCACCGGGCAGACGTTCGGTACCGCAACCACCGGCCCGGCTATTAATTTGCTGCGGATTGAGGAGAACCTGTCAGCCGCGTGGCAGCGGCTGTCTGGCACCTACGTCGAAAACCTTCCCTGGCTTGAATGCGCCGAACGCTATGATCGTGCTCATACCTTCCACTACATGGACCCTCCTTACTGGCAGACAGCCGGGTATGGGGTGGACTTTTCGTTCGAGAACTACGAGCGCATGGCTGATTTCATGCGCCGGTGCAAAGGGAAGGTGATGGTGAGTATCAATGACCATCCCGACATACGGCGGGTATTTGAGGGCTTTCACTTTGAAACGTTGGATATTCGCTACAGCACGACGAATCAGCGGCAGGGGAAGGCTGAGGTCAGTGGGGAGCTGGTCGTTATGAACTGGGAGCCGGCTGCGCTTGGAGGGTTGTTTTAATTAAAGGGTACGACGATTGACACGGTCGCTGGTCATAGGGGTTTTTGTTAAAATACATGGATAGTATTTTTATATTAAACGGCAGCGCCTGCGGCGCTGCTGGGTTTTGGCTCATGGGGTTATTTAGTTTTGCCAATTGATCGATTAGTCTTCTTGATAGTTATCAAGCTCTATTGTGCCAAAGTTGATATTGCTTGGTTTTGTTACGATTTCGATTTCATGGATATCTAGATTGTTTACGTCTCCATTGAGGTCGCCAGAAATAGTTATGAGTATTTCGGATTCGAATTCTACTTCTATGGATTCGGTTGTGCTCCCAAGTGAGACGTAGTCGCCGTCATAAGGATCTTGCATTGACAGGGAGAAATCACCGATGTCTTCAATGGATATTATGGCGTCCGCTTCTAGTACTACATACTCGGGCTTTCTCATAACTATACGAAAGTCATAAGAATGGAATTCAAAAGATAAAAGTTTTACGCTACACCCATCCGCCTCCCAGTAATGATATGAGTTGGCTTCTTGGTCAGGTGTGTATCCATCAAGTTCTGATTCCAGCAACGACTCCACCGTCTCAATAAACTCTTGAGCTTCGTCCCCTTCCAATGCTTGTTTCAGATTGGTCAATAAGTTGAATACCATTTTTGGGCTGGATTTGTTTAACTGAGCTAATGCTGCGGCTAGATCTTTTTCGTAGGTGATAAATTCGGAAGCTTCACAGAAGCTCTCCCAGTCTTTATCATCAGCTACAGCTAGAACTTGATAGTCGTTACTCGAGGCCCATCCCTCGACGGCAAATAAAGTAATTGCATCAGGGAATTCGTTTTTCTTTTTTCCCGCTTCAGCGAATGGAGGGCAATTAGAGAAGTACTTGTCTAATATTTTTGAAAGGCTAACGTGATCTTCTGAGTTTAATACTAGGGCGCCTGTTTTTTCTATGAAGTCGGCAAGTCTTTTTTTTGCCAGTGACTCAATTATTTCCTCTGATATTAGTTTGTCTTTTGCGTCGGTGAGAGCGCTTCCGTCGAAAAAAAGATGTTCTGATGCATCGCTTAAGGATTTCTCCAGTGATAAGCGTGCGGTTTTGATATGCCGCTCTAGATGGCTGCTGATCTCGCTTTTTATCACGTCTGGAAGGACGTATATATACTTACTGTCTTTGAATTGAGTCAGCTTTCCCAGTAAACCTCGTTCTAGGCGCAATCCGTGCCTGTCGAAGATAGAGGTGTCAACTAATAATGCATCGTATTTGGGGCACTCTTCGTTTGCGTTCACATTGCCTCCATTCAATAAATAACTTGTTTGTTGTTGTGTTAGAGCACTGATGTCAGTGTGTTTTTCAAGCTTTTATTTTATCAAGCCTTTAGCCCATGGAGCCAATAAGTCAAAAGTAAAGCGGTAATACTTACTCCTCATGGGCAGCAGCGCAGCCATGCCATTTTCAATTTTGTTCGCAATGCCAAAGTGCTGCAGATCGTTCGAATGGCAATGCTATAGCTTCCTCACCCTGAGAGCGTCGGGTTCTATTGCGCAACTCCAGTGCTCTTGAGCGGTAATCCATAGCGGTGAGACCGGATTGATCGCCAGCGGGTTGTAGACCAATGCGGAGTGATGCTCTCCCTTGAGTGCTACCTGTTCCAGAAGATCTAGGCCCAGCACAGCACTGATGCATGCGTTACGGCTATCCAGGAAGGTATCTGCTTCCACTCCAATGTCGTTGCCAGGCTTTTCGATTCGCGGTCTGTGCTGGTGATATTGGTCAACGATATCGCCGGTGGCTCGATCAATTTCTATTTGGATCGGGCCAAGGCTGAATAGAACCTCTACAGGGGCCGGCTTCTGGCTTATCCCATACAAGCCTGTCATAGCCATGGGATTCAACATGTGAGCGTTGACGGCGATTATGTAGGGTTCATCGGCTTTGACGATTCCGCTCTCCAGGT
The DNA here is from genome assembly GCF_052976945.1 of Pseudomonas sp. GG8. Classification (NCBI taxonomy): domain Bacteria; kingdom Pseudomonadati; phylum Pseudomonadota; class Gammaproteobacteria; order Pseudomonadales; family Pseudomonadaceae; genus Pseudomonas; species Pseudomonas sp. GG8. Next base: position 3,248,322 of record NZ_JBRIIP010000001.1, on the reverse strand, counting down.
ACCTGCGCAGCTGCCTGGTTTTCTCCGCAATAGCGCTAGTCCATCGCAAATTTATAGCATTGTGCGGAACACCCCTGACTACCGAGGTCGTCCCCGGCCTCTCAAGATACTCTGGCGGAATACCCATAGGCTGGGGAGTCTGAAGTTCCACCCATGCGCTTTTGCCTTCCTTGGTTATGTGAAGGTCTGGCCCTGCATTGGAGCTTTTAAGCGAAAAGCCGTCCTTCCACAGCATATCTGCTAGTAAAAGCTCAGCGACCCTTTGACAGTAACTTTCGGGAGATCCACATGCTAGTTGCTTCTCAAAAGTCGGATCTGCAAGACCCTCTGCTCGAAATCGGTCATAAACAGATGTCAAAAACTCGACGGCGATCGTTGCGTTTGCCGTTTTGGCGCGGCTCCAGCTTTCAACGAAGCGGTGGATAACTTTCTCGCGTAACGGATGAGGTTGCATGGTCGCGTCCCTGAGAGTTCTCGGCCTTTGTATCACACCGCTGGAAAGATGGTGCATGGCCATTTTTCAGCTACGTCTCGGCAAAATGGTAATTTTGGTAAGTGCATGCGGGGGACAGGCTGGAGCCTTTATAAACCGTGGCTTTTGAGTATTACCTTAAAGGGTAATATTTGGTAAGGCTATCGTCGCCTCCAGTGCCAGCTGGTTGTGGTAGATCCTCTCCAGCACATCCGACAGCGAATAAGCACCAGCATAGCTTCGACTCCTTTCGATAAAAAGTATAAGCATAGTACCGGCGTACCGGCGGTGCCCCTGTCAGGCAGTTATTACAACTTGCTTAGAGATTGCTACAAAGAGAGGCATTCTCAGCGGGTTAGCCAGTCAGACTGAGGCGTTGGGGGACGTCCAGTTCATAATAGGCGCCACTCTAAACCTGCGGAAAAATTGTTGTGGTGCGGCTGTTTGTAGGGGCATTGGAAGTCTGAATGGGTGAGGCGAAGAGCAGCAGTTTATCAGGAATGGGGTGGGACGTTGGTAGTGGTGGAGGGAAGCGAGTCTGCCGCTGCTGCCCTCGAGGTTACGGGTCACCCATTTGTAAATGAGGCTGGATTCGTGGTACGACCCGAGATCTCAGTGATGTGGTTCAGATATCCACAGACCACCGCTATCGAGCCCCGCAATCCTGTATCAGATCAATAGCAAGTACGGTAGCGTACGTGACCTCATAAGCTAGCCCTATACAACTAAGATTGATCAACTCTGGCAGATTAAATGCAATTTATTGGTCATTTAGAAGTTTGAAATTATTGTTGATAAGTGTGGCTAGTGTTTTTTCAGTTGTTGCCGATTTCTTTGAAATCAAACTTCTGCTCGGCCATTACGGTCTGAATCTGGTCATTAGTCAAGCCGGCTTTTTTCAGGCTTTCCTCAAGATCGAGGAATCTTTTGCGGAATCTTTCTTTGGCGGCATGTACCCCGTCTGCTATAAATTGCGCATCCAAGTCACTCTCTAAGCGATAAAATTTAATGTTTGATACGCATGAGTAGAACCAGTCGTAAGTTGCTGTTAGCTCCTGGATAGCTATTGTGCCGTGAGCCTCGCTTACACCCTCACTGCCCAAGTAGACACTGCCCTGTATATTGTTAAATCCATAGCGCTTAAGAGTTCGCCCTATGTCTGCGTAGGCGTTGTTGTAGTTGTTGCTGTGGTAGTTTTCTTTCAGGCAACTGGTGTTCATGTCGAAGGTGATTAGGTATTTGCTCATGTGAGATCTTGTTCCCAATTGATTTCAATGTGGTCATAATGTTTGGGTGCGTCGAACATGGTGACACATCCTTAGTGGTGTTGGAACAGTGTTCTCGATGGAGGGCTTGCGCGAAGTCAGTTTGACGTTGCTATGTACCCAGATTGCGCCCAGATTTTCTATCAGCGTAAGCGGTTTAGCGATATGGCAGTTTGTCGGAGCCTCACTCGTCCGTACCTGCTGCCATAGGCCGTACGTGAGGTAAGTTAACCGCCGGTGAGCATCCGCGACTACCGGGAGCAGACCGTTCGTCCATAGCTGCGCGAAATTACGGGCTACCTCTTGGTCCAATTTTTTCACCGTGTCAGTTTGAGCATTGGTGCAACAGATTTTGTGGCGTGAGATGCCCAGAGTTTCCATAGCGCTAAAATGCACCCACCCACCCAGATAGTTACGGTTATGGAAGACCACCCGCCCTGCTTCTCGACCTGAGGTATTAACTCCACCACAGCTGTCTTCAGGGCAAGCTGGTTGTGACACATCCTTTCAAGCACTTTTAGCATTTGTATCGATTCTATTCGAGAAGAGCTTCGCATAGCAGCTGCCGAAACCGTATGTTGGCTGCTTGAAAATTGCTACAACGATGAAGCTTGATCCCGTTGCTTGCAAGCGGGTCGGGGAGCCGGTGCAGGACTATGTCCAGTAGGGCTAGGCTGGAGTCCTTGAAAATAGTGGAGCGGGTGAAGGGGATCGAACCGTTATCGGCTTGGGAAACTGTGGAAAAATAGCTATCTTCTGGGTGCCTGCGTCTCGGACGCTTGACTACAGCCGGGATAGAGCTGCCTCTACATACCTAGACAAACGGAGTTCAGATGGTCTGTCATTCTGAGGAATTCGTGCTCTCGGTGCTGCATGAGAAACCTTACTTCAATCGGCTATCCGATCACTTGATCGAGCAGATTTTAGGGCTTAAGTGCGACGACTTTGCGCGCCTGAGACGAGCGATTGACGCAGTCGAGGCTGGGAGCCCAACTACCAGATTTCCAGGAGACTTCAGGTCTTCTGGGCTATTGGCGGGTTATGGCCATTTCCATTACCGGAGGGGCGATTGGGCAGCAACGAACCTCGCCGCTGGGTTTCGCAAGCCGATCACCCAGTCGCTGGATATCACCATAGATGATCTGGCTGATAAGGTAGTTGCCAAGGGCGGTGATCCCGACGCGGAGCTTGAAAAATTGATCAATAAATTCTCTCGAAGAATTAGCCAGGCTTCTGGAGATTGGGTGCTGTATCGCGAAGGACCGAGGGGACGAGAGTATCTGGCAATCAATCAGCACACGGATTCGAACTCGGATGAGGAGCGCGAGCTGAGGCGGCTATTGGATCGAATCGTTGCGCGTAACGCGCAGCACTGAACACTACAATGGACTTCGACGCGATAGGGCAAATTTAGGGCAAAACCTAGGCCGCTGTAGGCCGTTCCTATCCTTGCAGTCGACCTGAAACTCCCGATAATTGCGGCCTATAGCGGGCTACAGTGTGTGCTGGTCGGGTTCGAATCCCTATCCGCGCCTCACACAAGGTCGTGCTGCAATGACCGCATTCGACCGATTCGGTTGAAAAAATCGGTTTTCCAAAACTGCCGGAACATTGATCGGTGGAAGCGCCTTTTTAGCACGCCTCTACGTGAAATCTCAGCCCGAAAATCTCTGCGAAAATTCAGGACTTCAATCTCAGACGCGTACTTTTCTGCGATGGAAACCGCCGCCGACTTTTTCAATAGAATCGACCCAATACAGCTGCCAGTCAGCATAAACAGTTGTCAGCCAAAAGCCGGAACAGCGGGGTTGTTTGAATTCTTGAGTCATATTAGAGATACGTTTAGCGCAGTTGCAGCATCTTTGCGCCATTTTTCGATGGATGCATCCACCGAAAGCTGATCGGCCAATTCAGCCAAGTCGATACTATTGGAATATACGCGATACCCTGGAACGGACTCGCTGGTACCCACTTTACCATCTTCTGGATAAGGCAGTGGATTCCAGACTTTGTTATACCAGTTGCCTGGGCTGTCGTTTAGTTTGTCGCAAATCACAACAGATAGAACAAGTACACTTTTGGATATTTCGGCTGTTTTTTCTGTGTAGATACCTTGATATTTATCGAAGCCGGTATCGCTGCGCACCCACGCGCCAAACATCAAGTCGCCGGGTAAGTGCTTGTCCCCAAACTCTTCCTGATTTTGGCGGCGTAGCCAGATAGCAGATATGTCTAGGGAAACTCTGAAAAAGGTTTCCAAATCTGGTGAAATACCCTCCATCACATGAGCTGAACGGTTGAGCCCCATGAAGCAGATTTCTTTCGCTGATGCTGAGTACGCAGGTAAACGTAAGCGGACCCGCCGTGAGATTTTCCTGAGCGAGATGGACAAGGTCGTGCCCTGGAAGGGGTTTATTGCGTTGATCGAACCGCATTATCCAAAGGGTGTTGGGGGACGTCCGGCGTATCCGTTGATGGCGATGTTGCGTGTGCACCTGATGCAGAACTGGTTCGGCTACAGCGATCCGGCCATGGAAGAATCGCTGTATGAGACAACGATTCTGCGCCAGTTTGCGGGTTTGAATCTGGAGCGCATTCCCGACGAAACCACGATCCTCAACTTCCGTCGCCTGCTGGAGAAAAACCATCTTGCCAGGGGCATCATGGAGGTCGTTAATGGCTATCTGGGCGACCGAGGCTTGATGCTTCGTCAAGGCACTATCGTTGACGCCACGATCATTCATGCGCCGACCTCGACCAAGAATAAAGAGGGTAAACGCGATCCCGAGATGCATCAGACCAAGAAAGGAAATCAATATTATTTCGGGATGAAAGCGCATATCGGGGTGGACGCTGATACGGGCCTGACCCATAGCGTGGTGGGCACGGCAGCCAACGTCGCGGACGTTACCCAAGTCGATCAGTTGTTGCACGGCGAAGAGAGCCATGTCTGCGGCGACGCGGGCTACACCGGGGTGGAAAAGCGGCCGGAACATGAGGGGCGCGAGATGATCTGGTCGATCTCCGCCAGGCCCAGCAGCCGTCGCAAACATGGTGAAAAAAGCGTCATTGGCCGTGCGTTGCGCAAGATCGAATATGCTAAATCGCAAACTCGGGCCAAGGTTGAGCACCCGTTTCGGGTCATCAAACGCCAATTTGGTTACACCAAAGTGCGGTTTCGCGGACTGGTAAAAAACACCGCGCAGTTGGTAACACTGTTTGCGTTGTCGAACCTGTGGATGGCGCGCCGACATTTGCTGGAGCCTGTAGGACAGGTGCGTCCGCAGTATGGAAATTAAGGGTTAATAAGCGCCTAAAACCGGCTTATTCATCGAAAAAAGTCGATATTTCAGAAATTTCAGCGAGGTATTCTCTTTTTGAGCGTCTGACGCCCGATTTTCTGTAAAAAGAAGGCCTTACTTCAGACCTTCCCTAGGAATGGCAGGAAACGTAATCCGGCACTGGCTTGATTTTCCAAACCGCGTAGGTCGCCTTGGCGAGAAAATACATAATCTTGATGGTAAGGTACAGCGTCAAGTTTGTTACGTATGTAGGAAAGCAAATCAAATTGACGTTTCTGGTAGTTGGCCAGCAAGCGATAAGCGCGGCGGACATCAAGCAAGGCTGCGTTAAGGTCTTGATTCATTTCAACTTCCATTGATCGAAGATACTTGGATTTGTAGTTAAATTCGCCGGTTTTAAGGCGTTTAGCCATAGCATCCGATGAGTGCGTAAACCATGCCAGGAATAGCAGTCGGAGATATCTGAAAGCATTCGTTGCAGTCCGGGCTCAGATTGTTTTTTGAGCTCGTCCTCCAATATGCAGAACAGCTCCTGCCAGCTACAGCAGACCAATTTGAATCGGTAGTCGCTGCAAGAAGGGAGGGCTTTGATGATGTTTTGGTACAGCCCTTCATGTGTGCTGTGGCTTAGATCGGTCAAGCCACCGAGCGTCAACAAGATACAGTTTTCGGCTAGCTTGCCCTCAGCCCAACCAGCTTGCAGCTCTGCCGCTAACTGCCCTGCATATTGTTGCCGAGAATAGTCATGGCGCTTGGCCTCGACCAACAGCGAATGTTGCCCATCGCTTATCACTACATCGGGTTCGACGCGACGACCATCGGGCAGGTACCACGATGGCCAAAAGACGATGCTTTTGATTGCACCGAAGGCTACTCCCAACAACGTAGTTAACGTGGCACTGAATAAATCATCTGGTAAGTAAGCGAGGCGTTCGAAAACACTCGCTGTGATAACATCTTCCGCGCCCTCTGCTTGGCCGAGTATCAACCGGGTACCTTCAAGCCCAGTGCCTTGTTTCTTGCCAGAAATAACCGCATTCAACATAGTTCACTTCCTTGTGGTAGCGAGTTCATGAGTTATATTCCCTATACTTGAGTGTAAATCTACAAACTTAAATTGCCGTGAGCATATCCGTTCTGAGCCTGAGAAAACAAGAAACAGACACCTTTACAGACGCCTAATTGAAGCGGGGTAGGCTGGAAGCCTTGAAAATAGTGGAGCGGGTGAAGGGAATCGAACCCTCGTTATCAGCTGGGAAGCTCATAACGAGATGTCCGGGGTGAGAAAATACGACTGAGAAGTTAGACGTGGTTTGTAATTAATAAAGTTTTTGCATTTTCGAGAGCCTCGAAATCATCAGGAGATACTCATACTCACTCTTCGCGCCTGGCAAAAGTCCATTTTGCAATGCTGAAAACGGCGACTGTTTTATTGTCCTCGTTATACAATGCGTCTGTCATCCCCATATAGAAAAAATAACTTGTTGTATCGTCATTGTTTTTTCGGACGTTGCTCTGTCCTTTTTTTGTGTACACAATTACTAAATCCCCCTTTTTCACCTCTTGGTCTGGGATCCAATAGGGGTTCTTAATTTTGGGTGAGACATTGTCTGGGCCTTGCTGGGTGGTAGAAGTGACAATCAACTTTCCCGCATCTCCATCTTCTAATATTTCAATGGCAACGCGTTCTTTTTCGAGATTTCCCGGCTCTCTCAAGCCCCGAATTTTGTATTTCATTTTGTATTCCGTCCAGGCAAGATCACGGCGATAGCTATGCCGGAGAGCACAACGCCGATGCCCGCCACGACATAGCCACCTAGGGAAGGTCTGAAGTAAGGCCTTCTTTTTACAGAAAATCGGGCGTCAGACGCTCAAAAAGAGAATACCTCGCTGAAATTTCTGAAATATCGACTTTTTTCGATGAATAAGCCGGTTTTAGGCGCTTATTAACCCTTAATTTCCATACTGCGGACGCACCTGTCCTACAGGCTCCAGCAAATGTCGGCGCGCCATCCACAGGTTCGACAACGCAAACAGTGTTACCAACTGCGCGGTGTTTTTTACCAGTCCGCGAAACCGCACTTTGGTGTAACCAAATTGGCGTTTGATGACCCGAAACGGGTGCTCAACCTTGGCCCGAGTTTGCGATTTAGCATATTCGATCTTGCGCAACGCACGGCCAATGACGCTTTTTTCACCATGTTTGCGACGGCTGCTGGGCCTGGCGGAGATCGACCAGATCATCTCGCGCCCCTCATGTTCCGGCCGCTTTTCCACCCCGGTGTAGCCCGCGTCGCCGCAGACATGGCTCTCTTCGCCGTGCAACAACTGATCGACTTGGGTAACGTCCGCGACGTTGGCTGCCGTGCCCACCACGCTATGGGTCAGGCCCGTATCAGCGTCCACCCCGATATGCGCTTTCATCCCGAAATAATATTGATTTCCTTTCTTGGTCTGATGCATCTCGGGATCGCGTTTACCCTCTTTATTCTTGGTCGAGGTCGGCGCATGAATGATCGTGGCGTCAACGATAGTGCCTTGACGAAGCATCAAGCCTCGGTCGCCCAGATAGCCATTAACGACCTCCATGATGCCCCTGGCAAGATGGTTTTTCTCCAGCAGGCGACGGAAGTTGAGGATCGTGGTTTCGTCGGGAATGCGCTCCAGATTCAAACCCGCAAACTGGCGCAGAATCGTTGTCTCATACAGCGATTCTTCCATGGCCGGATCGCTGTAGCCGAACCAGTTCTGCATCAGGTGCACACGCAACATCGCCATCAACGGATACGCCGGACGTCCCCCAACACCCTTTGGATAATGCGGTTCGATCAACGCAATAAACCCCTTCCAGGGCACGACCTTGTCCATCTCGCTCAGGAAAATCTCACGGCGGGTCCGCTTACGTTTACCTGCGTACTCAGCATCAGCGAAAGAAATCTGCTTCATGGGGCTCAACCGTTCAGCTCATGTGATGGAGGGTATTTCACCAGATTTGGAAACCTTTTTCAGAGTTTCCCTAGAAAAGCCCCAGCTGAATATATAGAAAATGCCAGCCCGACTAGGCATGTCCCCGTACCTAAGGATGCGGAGAAAAGTAAGTCGACGGCCTTTCTTGCAGACTTGAGATTAGTAAGTTCCGCGCTTATGGATGCATGGGCTACTTCAAGACTCCTATGTTTTATATCATTTTTTTTGAGTTCGTAGTTCTCGTACTCAAGCTCGCTACTTTTGGAGAGTATTAATTTATAAACACCTGGTGACTGGAGGTCTTCTTCCGACAGGTCGGTGAGTATTTTGTCATAAGGTCGTTTTAGTTTAGGTTGGTAGTTACTATTGTTGGTGGCTACCTGGAATTTAACTGGTAACTCTTCATCTACGTCTACTTCGTTTGTTTTCTTATCCGTCATGTGTTATCTACCAAAATTTCCTTCATTGGAGGGTCTGAAAAATCGCGGGGCATTATCGTAAAATTTGGATCTTCATAAAGACGTAAGATTGATAGCGTTGTTTTTTAGCATTATTTACATGGGTTGAACAGTCAGAGCCGTATGATTCTGATTCATTGGCCCATCGGACGCCAATGCGTCAGGGATTTTGGAGGGTAGCGATAGTGCTCGTAATTGGGGCCGAAAACGATTGCTTAATATTTGCTACAAAGGATGAGGTGGGAATTGATGGTGGGCGGATTTATCTGGTACAAAATTGGTACGGAAGTTTTCTGGCAGCTATTTAGGCCTTTATTTAATGGCGTACGGTGGATAGTTTGTCCAATCCATCATCGGCGCAACGCTGAAGCGGCGGGAGAAGGATTGGGGTGGTGCCGTGGCGAGATTTAGGGGCATTGGGTATCTAGGTGGGTGAGGCGGGAGATGAAAGTTTATCAGGAATGGCGTCGGAAGGTGGGTAGGCAGATCCGTGCAGCCGGGTAGCTATCTATACAAACGGGCCCACTGCATTTAAACAATCAATCCAACCCGAAAATTTCGTAGGCATCAAGGTTTAGGGCTGGCCAACGGAATACCGGCAGCGCTCAGTCTCTTGAGTATTTCAAAGAGGAGGTCACTCTTGGTCGCGCTAACAATTCTAGGGCTACTGACATAACCGGTGATGGTTAGCGTGATGCCATCAGGTGTCAGTTTGCTGAATCTTACCCTGGCGCTACACATAACTCGGTTATTTCCTTGCTCAGTCAAACGTACTGTTTATAGCGCTGTCGGTCATGGGCCATTGATTCAGATCAGCTTAAAAGCGAATTTGAAAAACTATAGGCGCCTCTATCTCACACCCGTGCTCGCCCTGGAATTTGGCTACTGACCGAGTCTGCCTAGTGTGTCGCGTATGGGCTCAAGTGATACACCGATCAAACCATCGAGCGGCCTGTTCAGTTCCTCGACCAGAAGAATCGCCGCGGAGGTTGATAGTGCGCACATCATTAGCACGGCCAAAATGGTGCCGTTACGAGGCGCGAACAAGCCAAAGGTGCCGAAGATAATGCACAGCCACGACACCAGAATCGCAAGCATCGTAAGCGGGATCGAGCCATTTGCCTGAAGGAGTGCCAGCCAGCGGGTAGCAAACACTTCATCCATAACCAGCAAGGCACGTGCCTTGAGCGCGCTCTGAGCATCATTGCCAGGGGAAAGGGCTTCCACCTTGCGCTGCAGCTCTTCAGACCGGTTTATTGCCTCGGGGCTGTCGAGCTTTGCGATCTGTGTCGCATCGCGTGATGCAAGCACTTGCATGACGCCTGCGTAGTTATGCTTGAGCAGGCTGCGGATTTCTTGGGTGTCCGGCCCATATCGGGACAACACTCGGTCGAATTGAACGACCTTGGCCGCCGTTCCCACGAGCTCGGCGCTGGTCGTATCGAAAGTGCCTTTGGCTGACGAGACAAGAAGACCAAGCACCAGGGCGGCCATTGTCGCGATCAGGCCTGTGGCGAGTTTCACTACGCTGATGGATTCATCGCTCAGGTGTTGAGAGGGCAGCCGCCCGCGTAGATACGAACCCAGCAGCGCGCTACCGAACAGACAGATGAAAACGACTGCCGCGATCACCAGATGATTCAAGTTCAACCTCCGTTGTCGTTGTCTTCAGGCTGTTTGGTAGATTCATGATAGTAGACGGCCTGGCTGTTAAGGCGTCGGATAGCGTTTGAATATTCAGCCACCGACAGCCCCGACAGCCCCGACAGCCACAGCTCAGCGATACCGCCAGCGCTAGAGCGGGGTGCTATTCTCGGTTTTTCGGGGTGAAGGTCGAATTTCTTCTGCTGCTCGGGTGTCTGTCTTGTCAGTGTTGGCTTTTCGCGGCGCGCGAGCCTTATCGAAGCCTCTTTTTTGGAGAATTGCTCAATGAAAGCTATCAAGATCACGCTGCCTGCGTCACTGAAAAACCTTCAACTGGTCGAGCTGCCCGATCCTGGAAAACCCGCTGCCGGGCAGATTCGTGTGCGCATTCATGCGTGCTCATTGAATTTTCACGATTACGCGGTAGTGACCGGCATGATGCCGACCGCCGATGGGCGTATCCCTATGGCCGATGGCGCGGGTGTGGTGGAAGCAGTGGGTGAGGGTGTCAGTGAGTTCAAGGTCGGCGACCATGTCGTCTCGTGTTTTTTTCCGCACTGGGAAACCGGCGGTGCCGTGATCGCTGACTTCAGCACGACACCCGGCGATGGCGTGGATGGTTATGCCCGCGAGGTAGTGGTCAAGCCAAGTCACTGGTTCACGCTGGCGCCTGCGGGTTACAGCCATGTGCAAGCCGCCACATTGACCACGGCAGGGCTTACCGCCTGGCGGGCACTTGTCGTCGATGGCGGGCTCAAAGCGGGTGACAGTGTGTTGGTGCTGGGGACCGGAGGCGTGTCGATTTTCGCCTTGCAAATAGCTAAGGCGATGGGCGCGACAGTGATTGCCACCTCGTCATCGGACGCCAAGCTGGCCAAGGTTCGAGAGCTGGGTGCAGACCACACGATCAACTACCGCCAACAGCCCGAGTGGGGCAACGAAGTGCTTAAACTGACCGGCGGCCGAGGAGTTGACCACGTCATCGAAGTCGGCGGTCCGGGCACGCTGCCTCAATCAATAATCGCGTGCCGTATCGGTGGGCATATCGCCCTGATCGGCGTCCTTACAGGATGGGAAGGTCCGGTGCCGACGGCGGCATTGATGGCCAAACAACAACGTCTGCAGGGGTTGATCGTGGGTAGCCGGCAGAACCAGCGGGACATGGTGCGCGGGCTTGAAGCGACGGGCATCAAACCGGTGATCGACAGTACCTTCGTGCTGACTGATATCGGTAGGGCCTTTGCCCATGAAGCGTCGGGTGCTCACCTGGGGAAAATCTGTCTCGCGTTCTAAGTACCGCTGATCTGACGCGAAAATTCGGGAGAGCCACCCTGGCAGGTGGTCTTTTCGGATATACATATTGAGATATATCAATATGCAGATTATAGTTGCCGCTGTCATTAATCAGTACCCGTGATCCACAAGGATTCTACGTTGAAACACTCGACTCTATTCAGCAGCACCGAACTCGGCCCCTATACCCTGAAAAACCGGGTGGTCCTGCCACCATTGACCCGCTCTCGTAGCTCGCAGCCAGGCAATGTACCGAATGACCTCATGGCGACCTACTATTCCCAGCGCAGTGGTGCGGGCTTCATGGTCACTGAAGGTACCCAGATTGAACCAAGAGGGCAGGGTTACGCCTGGACACCGGGTATCCACACTGCAGAGCAAATCGAGGGCTGGCGCAAGGTGACAACCAAAGTGCACGCCGATGGCGGAGTCATCTTCGCCCAACTCTGGCATGTCGGCAGGGTCTCGCATGTTTCGCTACAACCTGATGGTGGCGCGCCGGTAGCGCCCTCGGCAATTGCCGCACAAGGGGTCAGCGTATTCATCGAAACAGGACCGGGCACGGGTGAGTTAAGCGCGCCGTCCCAGCCACGAGCGCTGACACGCGAAGAGATCGCAGAGCTGGTTTCGTTCTATGCGCAAGCTGCACAGAACGCGATGGATGCGGGCTTTGATGGCGTTGAGATCCACAGCGCCAATGGCTATCTGATCAACCAGTTCATCTCTCGGCACAGCAACCAGCGTGAGGATGAATACGGCGGCAGCCTGGACAACCGCTTGCGCTTTCTCAGGGAAGTGACCCAGGCTGTAGCTGATCGCGTGGGCAAAGATCGTGTAGGGGTGCGTTTCTCGCCGCTGTTTCAAAGCACCGACGAAGCGCGCGTCTACCTCGGGCTGGTTGAAGACGACCCCCATGCAACCTACATCGCAGCGATCAAGGTACTGGAGGACATCGGTATCGCCTACTTGTCGCTGGCCGAGGCTGACTGGGACGACGCACCGCAGCTGCCGGAGAGTTTTCGTCACGCTGCTCGCGCTGCGTTCAGTGGGCGCATCATCTACGCAGGCAAATACACGGCAGTGCGCGGTGAGAAAGCCATTGGCGAGGGCTGGAGTGATCTGATCGCATTCGGACGCCCCTTCATCGCCAACCCGGATTTGCCGCAACGCATCGCCAACGGCTGGCCACTGAATCTGGCTGATCCCGCCAGTCTTTATGGCGGCACTGCGATGGGGTATACCGACTATCCTTTCCACGGCATCTAAGCATCGGATGCGCCACGAGGGGCGGCGCGCTGTATTTTCGGCGTAGATATCGTAATATCTCGAAAAGCAGATGCGAATGACCTATGAGTATTGATATCAGCGAAGCCCTGAAGGCCTTGGACAACCCCACTCGGTTGTCCATTCTTGCGTGGCTCAAAGAGCCTCGTAAAAATTTCCCCGAACAAGAGGTCAATGCCGATGAGGTTGGTGTTTGCGTGAGCATTATCCAGGCGCGGGCCAACTTGTCGCAATCAACGGTTTCGCTTTACCTCGCCGCGCTGCAAAGGGCTCAACTGGTAACGTCGCAGCGCATTGGCCCGTGGACGTATTACAAACGCCACGAGCAGAACATCGAACAATTCCAGCAAGCACTTAAAGCGCTTATTTGAGTGTGCTCTTGGGCCGTTGATATTACCTGTAATTGGCCCTGGAGCGTTCAGCGAACACTGTGGAGCTCCGCGCATCGCTTCAATGGATTCGACCTTGATTCGCCGCCACGGTGGCAACATGCTATTGCGCACTTCCTTCATTGAGGCCTGGTCGATATGAACACCGCCAAACTCCCTCCTGAAACCGATAGTGCTGTTTATAAAACCCTGCTTGAGTCGACCAAGGCAATCCCTTGGCGGATTGACTGGAAAACAATGACGTTCAGCTACATAGGACCGCAGATCGAAGGGCTGCTCGGGTGGACGCCGGACAGCTGGATCGGGGTTGATGACTGGGTTGCGCGCATGCACCCTGATGATCGCGACTATGTGGTTAACTTCTGCGTGTCGCAATCCAGGGCTGGTGTCGATCATGAGGCGGATTATCGAGCATTGACCAAGGATGGCGACTACGTCTGGATACGCGATGTGGTGCACGTTGTGCGCAAGGATGGCGAAGTTGAAGCCTTGGTCGGCTTCATGTTTGACATTAGCGAACGCAAGAAGACCGAAGAACATCTAATACGCCTGCAAAAACAACTTGAAGAATATTCCTTCCAGGATGGACTGACCGGGATAGCCAACCGACGCATGTTCGACAGGGTGCTCGAACGCGAGTGGAGCAGTGCACAACGGGATCAACGCCCGCTGTCTTTGATTATTTTGGATATCGATTACTTCAAGCAGTACAACGATCACTACGGGCATGTGAAGGGCGATGAAGCCTTGCGGCGAGTAGCCCAGACCTTGTCGCAGGCGGCGAACCGTCCAGGGGATTTCATTGCGCGTATCGGGGGCGAAGAGTTCGTTTGGTTACTGCCTGAAACCACTGCCGAAAAGGCCAGGGATGTGGCGGAGAAATGCCTGCAACTGATCCGCCAACAGCAGATCAGCCATCCAACGTCCGAAGTTTCAGCACTCTTGACCCTGAGCCTCGGAGTTGGCACCACGACCCCCAAGCACGATGACACTGCGCTGCAATTTGTCGAGAAAGTCGACGGGCTGCTCTATCAAGTCAAGCGTAGCGGCAGGATGGGAGCCGAGTACGCTGACTTCAGTGATTGATGCCGCCTTTTGGAGATGGCCGTCCTGTTCCTCGCGGATGTCCATCTTGACCAAGGCCGTTTGAATCCATCGGGTCGTTGAAGAAGCACCAATGCCGCGACACATCCTGTTGTCGGAGTCGGACAATTTCTATTGTTTGAGGGTTGACAGGCGAGCGGGTGAAAAGAAGTCTGGTCGTATCCCGGCCTTACATAGGTCGGCTGGCGGCGCACCCTCCAGAAACAAGCCGGCAGCCCATGCGGAAAGGGCTGGAGACGTTAGAATTCCACTACCGCCTTGGCCTGCCAGCCAGAAGAAATCCGCGTCCTTCGGACTAAAACCGACGACCTGCCGTTTGTCTGGGGCAAAGCTGCGCAGCCCCGCCCATTTGTGAGTGATTCGGTTGACGGGTAGCGTCGTCGACTCTGACAGAAAGTGTGCGGCGTAGGCGACGTCCAGTTCATCGGGCTGTGCGTCGCAAGCCTCGCTCGGCGTTGCATCGGCGGGTGAGACCATGATCCGCCCAGATTCAGGTTTGAAGTAAAACGCCTCTTCGACTTCGTTCACACCTGGCATGGCGGAAATGTCCATGCCTTCAGGCCCATCGACAGTGATTGCCGTGCGGCGGTAGGGCACGATGCCCAGCCGTTCAAGGCCTGCCAGCGCGGCGAAATCATCCGCCCAGGCGCCCGCCGCATTGACGATTTTTCGGCAGAGTATCTCGCCACCCGGCGTTTGCAGACGATAGACACCGTGCTCACGATGGACCGAGGTGACCGGGCTTGCGACCTGCACCTGCGCCCCGGCTTGTCGTGCCAGGCGAAGGTAGCCTTGCAGCAGGCTGTCTACCTCCATATCCCAACTCAACGGATCGTAGAAGGCAGCAGCAACATAGTCCGCCTTCAAAAACGGCACCATCGCCAAAGCGTCGTCTGGATGCAACATGCGTGACTCGGGTGAAGTAGACAGGGCGTGACGAAATGCTGACTCGATCAAAGGCGCCCGCGCGCTCGCCGCAATGATGAGGTTGCCGCGCGGGATTAGAAGATCGATATCTGTGAAGCCGGTTGGGGGGTTGACCAGGAAGTCGTAGGAGTTTTCGGCGAGGGTGCCGACCCATGGACTTTGGAACTGACTGGAAAACTCCGCAGCCGAGCGGCCAGTGGAGTGATAGCCGACATGATTTTCGCGTTCGAGCAGGATCAGCGAGCGCTGACCCGCAACCCGATAGGCGAAAGAAGCACCGGCAATTCCGCCACCGATGACGGCAACGTCAAAAATCTGAGACATATTAAACTCCGGAGCGCGGTGGTGTAGTGCGGATCATTTCGCGGTCTAGCGGGTAGATCGGACGCGGTATTTTGCTGAAGGGCAGGCGTCCATAATCCAATGTGCAGAGTGCACCGCTGTCGCAGACCAGCACGCTGCTGGCAATCGACTCAAAAGCGGCTCGGAAATGCTGCATCGATTTCAGCGCGACGACACGCTTTGCTGCCGGGTCGATGCCAAAGGCGCGAAATTGCTGGAGATCCAGCATTTGCAATGCAGCACTGGTGACCAGGATTTCGATGCCGTCGACCACCAGCACCGCGCTCGTTCCGAAGCTCTGTTCCAGGCCGCCGATCATCGGTCCATCGCCGATGAAATCACCATTGCTGACCAGCAGGATACGTCCGGTCACGGTCAGCGGTTCGCCGCCGAAACGGGCATCGCTCTTTCCTCCGACTGTTACCGTGACCGTGGTTCCTACACCCTTTTCGCACAGAGTCGCGGCGACCTCTGGATCGACCATCGGGCCGAAGCAGGCGTCCTCTACCCCGGCAGCCAGCAGGGCACGCAGCAGCTCAGTGGAGTCGCCATAAGCACCCGCTCCCGGATTGTCGGCATAGTCAGCGACAATCAATGGACCGTTTTGACGGGGGTAAGCGTGGGCGATCGTCGCCACTTCGTCCACGGTGTAATAGGTATTGATCACTTCGTCGCGGCGGTTCCAGATGTCGTCTGCCAGGCTTTGGGCAAAGGCGCGATGCAGGCGCTCATTGCCTTCATAGGTGACGAGCACGGTAGGCCCGACTTCGGCAATATCGGCTTCTGGAAATGCGCCGTTTATGCTGACTGCGAACGCCCCAGGCTGTTCTGCTTCCCAGGCTCGGGCCTTGGCGATGCGCTCGACCATCGGTCCCGTGTCAGTACGCCCGCCATTGGCCTCTTCGAGCATTGGCAGATGAATACGCAGAGTACGCGGCTTGATTTCGCCCGTCATGGTTCGCTGCAGCAGGTTTCCAGCGTGGCAGGCGGTCTCCTTAAGGTCGATATGCGGATAAGTCTTGTAGGAAACAAGAATTTGCGCCAATGCGCACATGCGTTCGGTCACATTGGCGTGCAGGTCCAGTGTAAGAGCAATAGGTAGATCAGGGCCGACCACTGCGCGCAATCGCGCCAGAAGCTCACCGTCGCCATCGTCGGTATGTTCGGCAACCATGGCGCCATGCAGGCACAACAGAATACCGTCGAATTTTTGCGCCCTGGAGGCGTCGACAATCAACCTCGTCAGGTATTCATAAGCCTCGACTGTTACCGGGCCTGAGGGCTCGCTCCAGGCGCTGACGACATGGTGCATGTCCCAATTGAATTCGGCAGCGCAACTAAGCGCACCCGCCAGTCCGGTATTGGATTCGCCACGTTTCTTCACAGCTTCCTCGCCCAGCATCAAGGTCTCGCGCCGAAACTCTGGCAGACCGGTCTTACGGGTGCTGAAGGTGTTCGATTCGTGCATGAATTCGGCGGTGAGGACTTTGAATGACATTTAGAGCTCCGGGGCAAGGAAAGTCGATTCATGAACGTGGCACGCCACGGCATGGTCGCCAGTCTGGGTTCGAAGGATGGGCAGGCTTTCTCGGCAACGCGGTTGTACTTTTGGACAGCGCCCTGCAAAGGCGCAACCGAGTGGTACATCGTAGCCACTCGGGATTTCGCCGGTGATCCGCACGATCTCGTGTCGCTGGTGCGGGTCGGGAACCAGAACGCTGGCCATCAGCGCCTTGGTATAGGGGTGGATCGGTGTGGCGCCCCGAGGGAGGACCTCGACCACGCGGCCGAGGTACATCACCAGGGTGCGATCGCAGAAATACTGCACCAGCGCCAGGTCATGGGAAATGAACATGTAGGTGAGATCGAGTCGATCGCGCAGATCCTGCAGTAGACGGATCACTTGCGCCTGGATCGACACGTCAAGGGAGGCTGTCGACTCATCGAGCACGATCAGCGATGGATCGAGCGCCAGCGCCCGGGCGATGCCTACCCGTTGCTTCTGTCCACCGGACATCTGATGTTGATAGCTGCCAGCCAGGTGCAGCGGCAGGGCGACCATCGTCAAGAGCGCATCGACTTTGGCGCTGGCCTGTGCAGACGACAGGTGGATGCCCTGCACCTGAAACGGTTCAAGCAACGTATCGCGCACTTTCTGGCGTGGGTCGATCGAGGAATAAGGGTCCTGGAAAACCATCTGGAATTGACGCCGCAGTGGCCGTAAGGCCCGTACCGTAAGGCTGGCGATATCCGTGCCGTCAAACAGCACTTCGCCGCAGGTGGGCGTCAAAAGTCGCATGATGAGGCGGGCAAGGGTCGACTTTCCACAACCGGACTCGCCGACGACGCCCAGGATTTCCCCGCGTTGCACGTCGAACGAGACATCGCTGACGGCGCGAAAGTGACGTCGGGGCTTGAGAATGCCTCCGCCGCTGGTAAAGGTTCGTCCGAGACCGCGTACTGAGAGGATCGGCTTCATGGCAACTGTCCTGCGGTGTGCAGGAAGCAAGAGACGCTGCGTCCGGCCTCATTCATGGGTGTGGGCATTGATTGGCGACATACATCCATAACCCTGTTACAGCGGGTATTAAAGCGGCAACCATTAGGCATGTTGCCGGCCGAAGGCACCACGCCAGGGATTCCCGTCAGGGTTCCAGGCAGCATGCCTGGCCGAGGAATACAGCCGATCAACGCGCCGGTGTAAGGGTGTCGCGGGTGATCGAAAATGGTCGTCACCGAGCCGTATTCGATCACTTGCCCGCAGTACATCACGGCGACCCGGTCGCAGGTTTGCGCCACGACTCCCATGTCGTGGGTGATCAACACCAGCCCAAGGCCGCGTTCGCGAACGAGCTGGACCAGAAGCTGGATGATCTGGGCCTGGACGGTCACATCCAGCGCGGTGGTCGGCTCATCGGCGATCAGCAGCTCTGGATCACCGGCCAAGGCCATGGCGATTACGATTCTCTGGCGCATTCCGCCAGACAGTTGGTGTGGAAACAAATCGTAGGCAAGCGCCGGGTCCGGGATGCGCATGCGCTCCATCAACTCGACCGATCGGGCTTTGGCTTCTTTACGGTCGAGGTGCAGATGCAGTTGCGCCACTTGGTCGATTTGCCTGCCGACGCGAACCACGGGGTCTAGTGAAGTCATGGGGTTTTGCGTGATGAGGGCGATCCGCCCGCCACGCAATGCGCGATAGCTACGTTCGTCCAGGGTAGTGAGTTCCGTGCCATCAAACCGGATACTGCCGGCCTTGACCCGTCCCCCCATCAGTGGCAATAGCCCCATGATGCTCATCGCAGTCATCGATTTGCCAGAGCCGGATTCACCGACGAGCCCAAGAATCTCACCTTTGTCGAGGTCCAGGTCTACTCCAGACAGCGGTTCGAACGGACCGAAACCAATTTTCAGATTTTCAATGGTCAATAGCATGGGCCTAGTGACTCCTCGCTTGAGCCTTGATATCCAAGGCATGCAAGACACCCTCTCCAAAAAGATTGATGAAAATGACAGAGAGGGCGATGAACGCACCGGGCAACAGAATGACCCACGGCGCGCTAAACAATTGCGCCGATCCAGTGCTCATCATGGCTCCCCAGCTGGGCACCGGCGGTTGAACGCCCATGCCGAAAAAGCCAAGGGTCGCTTCCAGGAGAATGGCGTTGCCGGTCGACAACATGGCTACGACGATGACCGGGGCCACCACGTTCGGCAGCAGCCGACGCAGGATGATATGCGTCGGTCCCGCGCCCAGACTCAAGCTTGCCTCCACGAACGTTTGACGTTTCAGGCTTCTGATCTGGGTGCGGGTAAGACGTGTGAACTGCGCCAGGTAGGCGATGCTGATGGCAAGGATCGTACTGGACGAGCCGGGACCGATGATTGCAACGATCAAAAGTGCCAGCACGATTTCTGGAAAGCTCCACGTCAGGTCGACGACAGACATCACCGCGCGATCCACTCGCCCGCCTACGTAGCCGCAAATGGCGCCGATCAGAATGCCAACCGTCACCGAAAGACTAATGGCAATCAGTGACACGCTGAGTGAGGTCCGGGCGCCGAAGATGACGCGCGACAGTACGTCCCGGCCGAACTCGTCGGTGCCGAACCAATGGGCGGTAGACGGGGCCTGGGTGGCGATGGCGAGATGTTGCAGATCGTAGGGGTAGGGCGTCACCCAGGGCGCAGCGCAGGCAATGAGGATCAGAATCAGCAGAGCGACACCCGAGATGGCCGAGCTGAACGTCGGCATCAACACCGTGATGCTCCTCCAGACGGCGGAAGAATGGGCGGTCATTGGGCGGCTTCCTCACGTTGACGCGGGTCCATCGCCGCTTGCAGCAGATCACCCAGCAGCGTGCCCAGCATGACGGCGATGGCGAGGAACAGCAGGCAGCCCTGTATCAGCGGGTAGTCGCGCTGCGCCAGGGCCCGGATTAAAAGTGAGCCCAGCCCTGGCCGGGCAAATACATACTCCACTGTCACCGAGCCGCCGACGATCAGACCGATGCGTAAACTCAGGATCGTGACCACTGGAATGAGGGCGTGACGCAGGATGTGGCGTATCTGGATCGTCCAGCGAGACAGGCCCTTGGCATGTAGCAGCATTACGAAGTCCTCGCGGGCAATTTCAATCATGGAAATGCGTGTCACCCTCGCAACCAGCGCCATGCCGCTTAGCCCAACGGTAATCGCGGGCAAAATCAACGAGGTCCAGTGACGTGCGCCAGACACCGGCACCCAACCGAGTTCGACGGCAAACAGCATGATCATCAAGAGGCCAAGCCAGAAAGTGGGCATCGTCGAACCCAGCAACGACACCCCCATCAGGCTGTGATCAATCCAGCGATTCTGAAAAGATGCGGCAATCGTTCCCGCCAGCACTCCTGCCACTGCCGAGAACATTAATGCCCAGCCGCCCAGCGCCAGGCTGTAGCCGAGATTGCTCATGATGAGGTCGGCCACCGGGCGACGCATGACGATTGCCATCCCCAGGTCGCCGTGAACGATATTGTTCAGCCAGGTGAAGTATTGCTCGGTCAGACTGCGGTCCAGGCCGTAGCGAGCGATGATTTCCGCTCGCTGGGTTACCGACGCTCCCACGCTCATCATGTTGTCGACCGGGTCTCCCGGCACCAGATGAACGATCAGGAAGACGACGCCGGAAACGATGAAAAAG
This sequence comes from Pseudomonas sp. GG8, assembly GCF_052976945.1. Lineage (NCBI taxonomy): Bacteria > Pseudomonadati > Pseudomonadota > Gammaproteobacteria > Pseudomonadales > Pseudomonadaceae > Pseudomonas > Pseudomonas sp. GG8. The sequence continues at coordinate 3,227,693 of NZ_JBRIIP010000001.1, read as the reverse complement.
ACCGGAATCATCGCCAGCAGCCTCCGAATGAAATAGCTCACCATGTCAGTCGTCTCTGCACCGTCATGTTCTGATCCTTATTTCTTGATGGCGATATCAAGCACGCTCTGGGCTGAAAATTGTGGCCCATCGATCTTCCCCGGCAGTACCAAGTGTTCCTTGTCGAAGACCAAACTCTGTTCCGGCTCGTAGATAGGGGCGAAGGGATATTGGCTGAGCACATATTCGTGATAAGCAAGAAAATTAGCGGTTCGCTCTTCTTGTGTGCGCGAACCGGTCAACGCCTTGGTTCGCAGCTCCTCCGCCTTGGCGTCCTTCCACATCGAAACATTGGGGTAGCCGAGGCGTTCGGCGCTGAAGAACCAATCGAGGATGTCTGCGTTGTTCCAGCCATAGCTGCGCACCGCCAGTTGTTGTGTGCCCTTCTTGTATTCGGCGCGAATCGAACTGGTATCGAAAACCGAGATTTTTGCGTTGATGCCTACGGCTTTCAGTTGTGCCTGGATGACTTCTGTCAGGCGTTTGAACTCGGTATCGCTTTGCGTCACTAACGTCACGCTCAAGGGCGTGCCATTTTTTATACGGATTCCGTCAGATCCGACCTTCCAGCCTGCCTCTTCGAGCAAGGCCTTGGCTTGTGCAGGGTCATGGGAAATATTGAACTTGGGATCGACCTTTGATTCCGGCAGTGAAGAAATCAGAAAGTTGTGCGCGGCTCGTCCCTTGCCGCCGAACAGATTGTCGACGATCTCCTGTTGGTTGATGGCGAGGGCCGCGGCCTTGCGTACCCTGAGATCGGTAAAAGGCTCGACGGTGGTGTTGATTGGCATGTAGTAAATGCCGAAGCCGGACTGGCTTTCAATCGTTGCGTTGTCCAATGTTTTGTACTGCGCCAGGATGTCACTTGGGACATCAATCACCAGGTCAACTCCTCCGGTCTTGAACTCGAGGAAGGCCGTCGAGGAGTCGGCAATTTCACGCAAGGTCAGTTTGTCTATTTTTGCCGGTCCTTTGTTCGCGGAAAGGGCGCCGCCCCACGTGTAGGCGGGGTTACGAACCACTACCGCTTCGGAACCGATAGCAAAACTTTCAAGCCTGTACGGACCCGTGCCGACGGCAACCGTCACGCCGTAATCAGTGCCCGCCTTGTCATAGGCCTTGGGGCTGGGAACCCCCATAAAACCGCTCGACAGGTTGTAGAGGAGGTTGGCGTCGGGATGCTTCATGACGAAATGCACAGTGTGGTCATCGACGACTTCAACTTTGTCGATGGCGCTGACCAGGTAAGCATTTTCGGTTCCGGAAAATTTCGGAATCCACCAGGCAATGGTCTGAGCGTTGAAGGGCTCACCGTCGTGGAACGTGACGCCCTCGCGCAAGTGGAAGACCCAACTCATGCCATCTGCCGTGGTTTCCCAACTTGTCGCCAGATGCGGATGAAATTGCTGATCCGCGCCCTGGTCCACTAAACGGTCATAGATCAGGCCATCGACCAGCGTTACCAGGGAGCTCCGGATCGGGTCCAGAGATGGCGCACCCGCTTGGGAAGATGGCAGCACAAAGGTCGCTTCGGTGTCTGCCGAAGCGGCATTTGATAGCAGTCCTCCGGCGCAGATGAAGCTGAGAGCGAACAGCGACCCGTAAAACTTGCCTTTGATTACATTCATGATGTGCGCTCCCCGCGTTGACCCGTCGGTGGGTTGGTTTACTCGGTATTAGTCTTCCTGAGGCGTTCCTACGTATCCGGTGAACGTGTTGTAGCAGGTAAAAATCTGGCTCAAGCGATCCTCGACGGTGGCGCCCAATTGCCCGAAGACACCATTTATCGCCAACTGCACCAGAGAGACGAGTGGGCCCAGAGAGTCCCAAAAGTGGTTGAGCTCAGTCGGTACGGCGAAAACCTCGCTGGCAACCGACGGCCCCCAATCGCAAAAGGTGTCGGTAATGATGGTCACCGGTATGCCGCGAGCCTGAGCTGCAGTCGCCAATAACAGGCTTTGGCGCGAATATCGACGAGTGTCGATGATGACCAACATGATTTTGGAAGGATCGGTTAGCAGCACGTCGACGAAATTGCCAGCGGCCTGATCGACCAGATGCACGCCGTCGCGTAGATATTGCAACTGATGTGCAAGAATCGATGCAACGCCCCGCTCTGTTTGAAATCCCGCGCAGTAGACGGTTTCTTGGGTCGCCAGACGCTTTACGAAGCGTTCGAACTCGGGGCTTTGAGCCATCTCGTAAACGCGAACCATTGTGCTGATTTCAAACTCCAGGCTGGAGGCGAGCTGGTCGTTCCCTGACTGTGCTCGTGTGGCGAACTCTCTGAGCCGATCACCAACCAGCCAAGGGCTGTCGCCGATATTGCCTTTAAGATCGGCTTTCAGCTCTTTGAAGTGGATATAGCCGATAGAGCGACAAAACCGGCCCACAGACATTTCGCCGACGCCAACCTTGGTCGCGATGCTCGCGGCCGTCTCGAATGGCAACTCGTTTAAATTAGCCAGCATGTAGTTGGCGATAGCTCGCCCGGAGGCGGTTGATTGTTCGAGGCTATCGAGCAAACGTTGTTTCACTGTCTTCATTGAGCAATCCGTAAAAATGGTACATTTCTATCTGTAATCACGATGATAATATTTTTATATCATGGATTGGCGGGCAGCTGTCAATTTATTGCGCAATCCATTTGTGGGCGGGAATTTGGTCTTGCCAGTGCTCATGTGCAACGCAGGTACTCATAGAGACTTTCTACCCCCGACACACACGTCAGCCCTGGCCGGGTGGCCTGGAATTTCTGTGTCGAAGATCGGTGTCAGGGTTTCATCCGTTCAAGTCGTCTTGGTGTGGATCTGTCGCTGAGGGAAATGGTCTATGGTTGTTTCACACATTAAGGGAGATTTGAAATGCATAAAATTCTGGTTGCTTTTGATGGCTCGGAGCCTTCGAAACGTGCTCTGCAGTACGTGATTGATCTCTTTCGCGACAGTGCTCGGCCCTTGGAGATTCATGTTCTTAACGCACAATATGGGCCGGTTATCTACGGGGACTACTTTACGAGCCGAATGGTCGAAGACGTCAACGAAGGGCTCTTGACCCAGGCCAATAGCGTACTTGAAGAGGCCGCGATTTTACTGTCGGCGGCTGGCGTTGCCCATGAAACCCACGCGGCCCTCGGCAATGTGGCGGAGCAGGTCAATGAGGCCGTCAAACAGTTGGGGTGCGATACCGTGGTCATGGGGACGCGAGGCTTGGGCAGCTTCGGCGGATTGCTGCTGGGTTCGGTAGCGAACCGGGTCATTCACGAGGTATCGGTTCCGGTGGTGCTGGTGAAGTAGCACGCAGGCTGTTGTGGCATACGCGGGGTAGGGCGGGGATGGCAGTACTGTCCCACGCTATCCCGCGTCAACTTATTGAAACGTTCTAACCGGTTTTGACGCTTCCGCCACGGTGGCGTTATCGCAATTGATAAACAAGGACGAGTTAAGCCAGCGCGGATCGGGGTAATAAGAAAATAGTAACTGGCCATCTTTCATCGAGTCGATGAGTTGATGAGCAATCGCTGGCCGCACGGCCGGGCAACCTAAGCTTCTGCCAATACGGCCGTTCGAACGCGCCAGATCGCCGCTGACATACGGTGCCCCATGAATCACAATCGCTCGGTCAAGGGCATTATCATTGAAGCCGGGTTCTAACCCTTCCATGCGCAATGAGTAACCGTTATGGCCGAGGTAGGTCGCACGCGTTCTGTACAGCCCCAGGCTGGTGGCCATGCTTTGATTCTGGTTGGAAAATTGACGGGCCATGTTTTCGCCGCTGTTTCGGCCGTGCGCAACCAGTTCATGAAACAGTAATGTGCGGCGTTGCAGGTCAAACACCCACAGTCGCTGTTCGGTGGAGGGCAGCGAGTAATCTATGACGGCGAGTCTTTGCGCAGGCGATTCGCCTTGTGCCCGTCTGCACTGAGAGGCATGGACAGCCAACGCAATAACCTTGGCGTTAGCGTCGGGCGCGGCTTTGACCAGCGCGACCTCAAGCGAATCGGCGTACGCTACCTCGGCAGAGAGGGATATCAGAAGCATGAAGGCCATTAAACAGCCAAAGCGGTCGAGCGTCATGTGGGTTGTCTCATGGCTATTTATACGAGCCTAGCAGTGTTAGGAATGCTAGCTTTCCATTGATACGAGAAACTAAGGACGTCCATGCTGCAACTATCAAACTTATCCATGTTAAGCCGCGTCTTTTTTATGGGAGTCCTGATAAGCAACTCAGCGACGGCAGAGCCTTTGCCTGTTTCGGCGACAACCTTAGCACACAGCGTCAGTGACGTTGCGCCAGCCGACGAGGTGGCACAGACGATCCAGGCCGCGCTCGCCCCGTCGGGCGTAACGCCTTCTTCCCCTCTGCCCGTCACCCCACCCCGTCACCAACGGCTGGAGGTCGGTCGTGCGGTCATCGATTTTTATGCTCAACGAAGCTTTCGTGCGGCCTGGACGAACGTTAGCGACGTCGCGCAGCTGTTGAAAAGTCTGAACGACATTCAGGCAGACGGCCTGGATCCCCGTGATTTCCGTATTGATGAGCTATCCAGGGCAGCCGCGTCGATGCATGCAGCGACGCCGTCCCCAACGCAACGCGCGATGTTTGATATTGCGGCTACCCGTGCCTACATCGCAGCGCTGCTCCAGTTGCGGCGCGGCAAAGTCGACCCCTCGCGTTTGGAAATACACTGGAACTTCGACCCGGTCGGTGTCGACCCTCGTGACGATCTCAAAGAATTGTTTGTTGCCGTCGAAAACCATGACGTCGCACGCGCATTCAAACAGGCGCCGCCACAAAATGCGATTTACAGCCGGCTGCGAGAGGGGTTGGCGCAACTGCGCCGGCTTCGAGACTCAGGTGGCTGGTCACTGATTCCTGTCGGGCAGGCACTTAAGCCAGGCGTTGCCGGTGCTTCAGTCTTGGCGTTGCGGGCCCGTTTGGCGGCAGGGGGTTATCTGGACAAGCAAGTGGCAACCCGGACTGACTACGACGACGTCGTTAAAGCGGCGGTTAAACGGTTTCAGTCCGAGCACTACCTTCCCGTGGATGGCATTGCCGGTGCGGCGACACTTGCGGCGCTGAATATACCCATAGGTGCGCGTATAGACCAAGTCCGCGTGAACATGGAACGCGCGCGTTGGCTATTGTATAAACTTCAGGGCACGTTCGTCGTTGTTGATATCGCCGGGTACAAGATTGCATTCTACCGTGACGGCAAGGTTATCTGGCGTTCTCGTGTGCAGGTCGGTAAACCCTTCCGCAGCACGCCGGTATTTCAATCCGAAATTACGCACATAACGTTTAACCCCACCTGGACAGTTCCACCGACCATTCTCACTAATGATGTTCTTCCCAAGATTCTAAAGGACCCTCATTACCTTGACGCAAACCGTATTCGTGTCCTTGACCGTCAAGGGACTGTCTTGAATCCATCAACCGTTGATTGGCATAACCCTGGCGGCATCACACTGCGCCAGGATGCAGGCCCGGACAGCTCTCTTGGTCAGGTTGCCATACGGTTTCCAAATGAGTATTCGGTGTATCTCCACGACACGCCGCATCGCGAGTTATTTGCCCAGGCACGCCGCGCGACGAGTTCAGGCTGTATCCGGGTTGAAAACCCGCTTCAGTTGGTCGAGTTGTTGTTTAACGACCCGGGTCGCTGGAACGCCGCCGGTATTCAGGCTCAACTGGCCAACGGCATTACAGAAAATATCAGGCTCCCTGTGAAGGTGCCTGTGCTGCTGGCCTATTGGACAGTGGGCCTGAGTGATGATGGTCGAGTGACGTTTAAACCTGACGTATACGGGTACGACTCTCCAGTGCTGCGGGCGCTGAATCAACCTGTAGATCCGTCCGTTTTGGCGTTGCCCCGTGTAGGGTTTTCTGAGGCGGCGACGTTGCAAAACGAAGCCCCGAAGCCCTCTCGATAACCGTCGGCACGGCCTTGACTGAAGTCGGTGCATGATCTAGGTCAGGTCTCGGTGTTGGCGTGGCGCATTGTCGACAATAGTCTAATGACATTTGACATTTATGGGGATTGGTCGTAGTTTTCCGCCATCTAATTGCCAATGTGTCGACAATGTAATGGAAGTTCTTGCAGAAACCCAGGTTGTAGGCGAGGAGTCCGGTACCCTCTCCGAGCATGTGTTCCGGCGTATCCAGTCGGCCATCGTGCGTGGAGAGATAGCACCCGGCAGCAAGATTTCCGAGCCAGAGCTGGCGCGCGCCTACGGCATCAGCCGCGGACCGCTGCGTGAAGCGATCCATCGCCTCGAAGGGCAACGCTTGTTGGTGCGTATCCCCCATGTGGGCGCTCGTGTGGTTTCCCTGAGCCACGCCGAGCTCATCGAGTTGTATGAAATTCGCGAATCGCTGGAGGGCATGGCTTGTCGTCTGGCCGCCGAACGCATGACCGTCGAAGAGATCGACGAATTGCGCCGCGTCCTCGATACCCATGAACAAGATGCCGCTTTTAAGGCCGGTGTGGGCTACTACCAGCAAGAAGGCGATTTCGATTTCCATTACCGGATCATTCAAGGCAGCGGCAACCGCACGCTGACCCAAATGCTCTGTGGCGAGCTTTATCAACTGGTGCGCATGTACCGCATCCAGTTCTCTGCGACGCCCAATCGTCCGCGTCAGGCGTTTGCCGAACACCACCGTATTCTTGATGCCATTGCCGAGCGTGACGGCGAACTGGCCGAACTGTTAATGCGCCGCCATATCAGCGCATCCAAACGCAACATCGAGCGCCATTATCAGGCCGCTCCCCAACCGACAGCCCGAGGTGAAAAATGAGTACCGCCAAAACTACTCCCGGTCAACGTTTCCGTGATGCCGTCGCCAGCGAACATCCATTGCAAGTGGTAGGCGCGATCAATGCCAACCACGCACTGCTGGCCAAGCGCGCCGGTTTCAAAGCCATCTATCTCTCGGGTGGCGGCGTGGCAGCAGGTTCGCTCGGCTTGCCGGACCTGGGCATCACTGGCCTGGATGACGTGCTGACCGACGTGCGTCGTATCACCGACGTCTGCGACCTGCCATTGCTGGTGGACGTAGACACCGGTTTCGGCTCTTCCGCGTTCAACGTGGCGCGTACGGTCAAGTCGATGATCAAGTTCGGCGCAGCGGCGATCCATATCGAAGATCAGGTCGGCGCCAAGCGTTGCGGCCATCGCCCGAACAAAGAAATCGTGTCCCTGCAAGAGATGGTCGACCGTATCAAGGCCGCCGTCGATGCGCGCACCGATGATAGCTTCGTGATCATGGCGCGTACCGATGCACTGGCCGTCGAAGGGCTGGAGTCGGCACTGGAAAGGGCTGCGGCCTGCGTTGAAGCGGGCGCTGACATGGTGTTCCCGGAAGCTATCACCGAGCTGGCGATGTACAAGCTGTTTGCTGCCCAGGTTGGCGCGCCGATCCTGGCCAACATCACCGAGTTCGGTGCTACACCGTTGTATACCACTGATGAGCTGGCGTCGGCCGATGTCTCTCTGGTGCTCTACCCGTTGTCAGCGTTCCGCGCCATGAACAAGGCTGCAGAGAACGTCTACACCGCGATTCGCCGCGACGGCACGCAGAAGAATGTCATCGACACCATGCAGACCCGTATGGAGCTCTACGACGCCATTGATTACCACATCTTCGAGCAGAAACTCGATGCGTTGTTCGCGCAGAAGAAGTGATTCTGGGTGCCGGTCCAGGCGTAACGTCGTCTGGACCGGATTGCCGATTCCCAAATAAATTCAAGATTGGAGAAAGCAATGGCTGAAGCAAAAGTGTTGAGTGGGGCTGGCCTGCGAGGCCAGGTGGCGGGGCAGACCGCATTGTCCACTGTTGGGCAGGCCGGAGCCGGCCTGACCTACCGTGGTTACGACGTGCGTGAATTGGCCGCCGAGGCGCGTTTTGAAGAAGTGGCTTACCTGCTGCTTTACGGCGAGCTGCCGACCAAGACCGAACTTTCGGCGTACATGAACAAGCTGCAAGGCTTGCGTGATCTGCCGCAAGCCTTGAAGGAAGTGCTTGAGCGCATTCCTGCCGAGACCCACCCAATGGACGTCATGCGTACCGGTGCTTCGATGCTCGGCACCCTGGAGCCAGAAGCGAGTTTTGCGCAGCAGCATGACGTCACGGATCGCCTGCTGGCGGCGTTCCCAGCCATCATGTGCTACTGGTATCGGTTCAGTCATGACGGCGTACGCCTTAATTGCGTGACGGACGAAGAGTCCATCGGCGGGCATTTCCTGCACCTGCTGCTGGATAAAAAACCGAGCGAACTGCACCGCAAGGTGATGGACGTTTCGTTGATTTTGTACGCCGAGCATGAATTCAATGCCTCGACTTTTACCGCACGGGTTTGTGCCTCGACGCTGTCGGACCTGTATTCCTGCATCACCGCAGCCATTGGTTCATTGCGCGGCCCGCTGCATGGCGGCGCCAACGAAGCAGCGATGGAAATGATCGAGCGCTTCGGTTCTGCCGAAGAAGCCGTTAAAGGCACGCTGGGCATGCTTGAGCGCAAGGACAAGATCATGGGCTTCGGTCACGCGATCTATAAAGAGTCCGACCCGCGTAACGAAGTGATCAAGGGTTGGTCGAAAAAACTGGCCGATGAGGTGGGCGACACCGTGCTGTACCCCGTGTCCGAAGCCATCGACAAAACCATGTGGGAACAGAAAAAACTGTTTCCGAACGCTGACTTCTACCATGCCTCGGCCTACCACTTCATGGGTATCCCGACCAAGCTGTTCACGCCGATCTTTGTTTGCTCACGCCTGACCGGCTGGGCCGCTCACGTGTTCGAACAGCGTGGCAATAACCGCATCATCCGCCCGAGTGCCGAATACATCGGCGTCGAACAGCGCAAGTTCGTGCCCATCGAACAACGCTGATTGGGAAAAGGGGAGTGGACCGTGATCTTCGGTGCTCCCCGCCCATCCCTGAACATTCCGTGATTGAGTCCCAACGCCATGAACACTGAATACCGCAAATCTTTACCCGGCACCCGATTGGATTATTTCGACACGCGCGCGGCGGTGGACGGAATCAAGCCTGGGGCCTTCGACACACTTCCTTATACATCGCGCGTGCTGGCCGAGAACCTGGTACGCCGTTGCGACCCGGCTACGTTGACCGCATCGCTGAACCAGCTTATCGAGCGCAAGCGCGATCTCGACTTTCCGTGGTTCCCGGCCCGTGTGGTGTGTCACGACATTCTCGGTCAGACGGCGCTGGTCGACCTCGCCGGCCTGCGTGATGCGATCGCCTCCCAAGGCGGCGATCCCGCGCTGGTCAACCCGGTCGTGCCGACCCAATTGATCGTCGACCACTCCCTGGCCGTTGAGTCCGGCGGCTTCGATCCCAAGGCGTTCGAAAAGAACCGCGCCATCGAAGATCGTCGCAATGAAGACCGCTTCCACTTCATCAACTGGACCAAAAAAGCCTTCAAGAATGTCGACGTGATCCCGCCGGGCAATGGGATCATGCACCAGATCAACCTGGAGAAAATGTCTCCAGTGATCCAAGTGCGTGATGGCGTGGCGTTCCCCGACACCTGCGTCGGCACCGACAGCCACACCCCGCACGTCGATGCGTTGGGCGTGATCGCCATCGGTGTCGGTGGCCTTGAAGCCGAAAGCGTCATGCTCGGCCGTGCCTCCTGGATGCGCCTGCCTGAAATTGTCGGCGTCGAACTCACCGGCAAATTGCAACCGGGCATCACCGCCACTGACATGGTGCTGGCGTTGACTCAGTTCCTGCGCCAGCAAAAGGTAGTCGGCGCCTGGCTGGAGTTCTTCGGTGAAGGGGCATCAAAGCTGACTCTTGGTGATCGCGCGACCATCTCCAACATGGCCCCGGAATACGGCGCCACCGCAGCGATGTTCTATATCGACCAGCAGACCATTGACTACCTCAAGCTCACCGGCCGTGAAGACGAGCAGGTCAAACTGGTCGAGAGTTACGCAAAACTGACCGGCCTTTGGGGCGACAGCCTGAAGGGCGCCCAATACGAACGTGGGCTGACCTTTGATCTGTCCTCGGTGGTTCGCAACATGGCGGGCCCGAGCAACCCCCACGCCCGTGTGGCCACCTCGGACCTCGCGGCCCGAGGCATCGCCGGCCATTGGGATGAGGTGCCTGGGCAAATGCCGGATGGTGCGGTAATCATCGCGGCGATCACCAGTTGCACCAACACCAGCAACCCACGCAACGTCATCGCCGCTGGCCTGCTGGCGCGTAACGCCAACAAGCTGGGGCTGACCCGTAAACCTTGGGTCAAGTCTTCCCTGGCGCCCGGTTCGAAGACCGTTGCGTTGTACCTGGATGAAGCCGGCCTGACTAGCGAACTGGAGCAATTAGGCTTCGGTATCGTGGCTTTCGCTTGCACCACCTGTAACGGCATGTCTGGCGCGCTGGATCCGGTGATCCAGCAGGAAATCATCGATCGCGACCTGTATGCCACCGCGGTACTCTCGGGTAACCGTAACTTTGACGGGCGGATCCATCCGTACGCCAAGCAGGCATTCTTGGCTTCGCCGCCGCTGGTGGTGGCTTACGCGATTGCCGGGACCATCCGCTTTGACATCGAGAAGGATGTGCTGGGCCTGGATGCCAACGGCAAGGAAATTCGCCTGAAGGACATTTGGCCGACCGACGAAGAGATCGACGCAGTGGTCAAGGCCTCGGTAAAACCGGAGCAGTTCCGCCAGGTCTACATCCCGATGTTCGCTATCCAGGAAGACACCGGTCCCAAAGTAAAACCGCTGTACGACTGGCGCGAAATGAGCACCTATATCCGCCGTCCGCCGTACTGGGAAGGTGCGTTGGCTGGCGCTCGTCCGCTCAAGGGTATGCGCCCGCTGGCGGTGCTGCCGGACAACATCACCACCGACCACTTGTCGCCGTCGAACGCCATCATGCTCGACAGCGCGGCCGGTGAGTACCTGGCCAAGATGGGCCTGCCAGAGGTGGACTTCAACTCCTACGCGACTCATAGGGGTGACCACTTGACCGCGCAACGCGCCACGTTCGCCAACCCGAAGCTGTTCAACGAGATGGTTCAGGAAAACGGCAAGGTCAAACAGGGTTCGCTGGCCCGCGTCGAGCCAGAAGGCAAGGTCATGCGCATGTGGGAAGCTATCGAGACCTACATGGAGCGCAAGCAGCCGCTGATCATCATCGCCGGTGCTGACTACGGTCAGGGCTCTTCCCGTGACTGGGCTGCCAAGGGCGTACGTCTGGCTGGCGTGGAAGCCATCGCGGCTGAAGGCTTCGAGCGCATTCACCGCACCAATCTGGTCGGCATGGGCGTGTTGCCACTGGAGTTCAAGGCGGGCGTTGATCGCAAGACACTGGGCATCGACGGCACCGAAACCTTCGACGTCATCGGCGAGCGTACCCCGCGTAACACGCTGACCCTGGTGATCAATCGCAAGAACGGCGAGCGTGTCGAGGTGCCGGTCACCTGCCGTCTCGACACCGCCGAAGAAGTGTCGATCTACGAGGCTGGCGGTGTCCTGCAGCGTTTCGCTCAGGACTTCCTTGAATCGACTGCGGCTGTCTAAGCAACATACTCAGGCGCGACGGCAACGTTGCGCCTGAGTCTTATCAGGACACTATTTCCATGGCTTACGTACCCCAGATCAAGATCCCCGCCACCTACATGCGTGGCGGTACCAGCAAAGGTGTGTTTTTCAACCTGCAAGACCTTCCCGTCTCCGCACAGGTCCCCGGCGCGGCGCGCGATGCACTGTTGTTGCGCGTGATTGGCAGCCCGGATCCTTACGGCAAACAGATCGACGGCATGGGCGGGGCAACCTCGAGCACCAGCAAAACGGTCATCCTGTCCAAGAGCAAAAAAACCGATCACGATGTCGATTACCTGTTCGGTCAGGTGTCCATCGATAAGCCGTTCGTTGACTGGAGCGGCAACTGCGGCAACCTGTCTGCCGCCGTCGGTGCGTTCGCCATCAGCAGCGGTCTGGTTGACGCCAGTCGCATCCCGCACAACGGCATGGCGACCGTGCGCATCTGGCAGGCCAATATCGGCAAGACCATCATCGCGCACCTGTCTATCACCGATGGTGCTGTCCAGGAAACCGGTGACTTCGAACTCGACGGCGTGACCTTTCCCGCTGCCGAAGTGCAGGTGGAATTCATGGACCCGGCAGCCGACGAAGAGGGCGCGGGCGGCTCGATGTTCCCCACCGGTAACCTCGTGGACGATCTTGAAGTGCCGGGTGTTGGCACATTCAAGGCCACGATGATCAATGCTGGCATCCCGACTATCTTCGTTAACGCGCAAGACATCGGCTATACGGGCACCGAGCTGCAGGACGCGATTAACGGCGATTCCAAGGCACTGGCGATGTTCGAGACGATTCGCGCTTATGGCGCGTTGCGTATGGGCCTCATTCAGGATATTGCTGAAGCCGCCAAGCGCCAGCACACACCGAAGATCGCCTTCGTCGCCAAGCCAGCCGAATACGTGTCGTCCAGCGGCAAACGGGTGACTGCCGGTGACGCCGACCTGCTCGTGCGTGCGCTCTCAATGGGCAAACTGCATCACGCCATGATGGGCACGGCCGCCGTGGCCATTGGTGCCGCTGCGGCGATTCCGGGCACGCTGGTGAACCTGGCAGCTGGCGGTGGTGCACGTAGCGCTGTGCGCTTCGGTCACCCCTCGGGCACCCTGCGCGTGGGTGCTGAAGCCAGCCAGGTCAATGGTGAGTGGACGGTGACCAAGGCCATCATGAGCCGCAGTGCTCGCGTATTGATGGAAGGATGGGTCCGTGTACCCGGTGATGCGTTCTAATGTGCGCCATCGCTGAATTCTGGGCACCTGTCAACGGTTGAACAATGCTATCGCGTCGGTTCTCTTTGGCGCGATACATTGCCACATCGCAGCCTCTGTTTTCGATCCAGGCCGTCATAGGGCATAAGTCCTGGATAGTTAATGGCGAACTGATAGCAAACTCTGCCTTTGCGCCTGTTCCAGTGCACAAAAAACGCGGCTCCTCGGGTAAACTCCCAAGATGCCAAAAAAATATTATGTGCGCACAAGCCTTCCCCGCATTTTCAATAGCATCGTTACTCGGCTGTTGGTACTGGCGCTGTGCATTGTGATCTCTGGTGCAGTCGTTCGCTATTTCGTGCTGACTCATTTTTTGCGTGAGGATTTGAGCGCGGTAGTGGAAAACCAACAATTAGCGTTGGCGACTTATGTTGCCCACGATATTGATGGGAAGATTGTTCAGCGCCAGGTCTTGCTTGGACGCCTTGCCGCCGCCTTGCCGACGCGTTTGCTTGCGCAGCCTGAGCAACTACATGCATGGCTGAAAGAGCACTTCGACTACCAAACGTTGTTCTCGGCAGGTCTATTCGTGGTAACGCCTAATGGCGTTCCAATCGCGGATTATCCTGTTCTGCGTGATCCACTGACGATCAACTATTCTGACCGTGACTATATTAAAGCTGGATTAGGCGGTGCTTCGTTTGTCGGTCGTCCTGTGGTTGGCCGTTCTGCAAAAGAACCGGTTCTGCCGATCTCTGCTCCGGTCAGAAGCGAAAACGGTGAGGTTCAAGCTGTTTTGGTGGGTGTTACGGCACTGGCTGCCCCCGGGTTTCTTGATTCGTTACTCCAGAGTCGAATTGGTAATGCTACGGGTGGGTTCTTGCTTGTCTCCCCGAGAGATAAGTTATTTGTCGCCTCCTCTGAACTTGATAGTGTGCTCAAACCCACACCGCCCCCCGGCGTCAATGTGCTTCATGATCGGGCCATGGCGGGCTTTCGCGGTACCGGGATAACGGTCAACGAGCAGGGTGTTGAAGAGGTCGCTGCGATGGTGTCTGTCCCGAGCACGGGCTGGTTTGTCGTCGGCCGAGTGCCGAGCAGTGAGGCGTTTGCGACGGTGGGGCGGATGCAGCATTTTTTGATTAAAAATGCAGTCTTCGCTATTTTGGTATTCGCTATTCTCTCCACTACCGGGCTGTATTTCGTCCTCCGCCATTTGTTTTATGCGGCAGAGCATGCCGACCGCATGACGCGGGACGAGTTGCCGCTCGAACCCTTGCCTGTCGTCCGCGATGATGAAGTTGGGCACTTGATATCGGCGTTCAATCGTTTATTGATCAAACTCAACGACCATCAAACTGAACTTACCCGCATGGCTCATCACGACACGCTGACGGGGTTGCCCAATAGAGCGCATCTTTCTGAGCGGCTTCGTCAGGTATTAGCGCGCGCGCGCCGTGATGAAACACAGGTCGGCCTATTATTCATGGACCTTGATGGTTTCAAGAATATCAACGACACGCTCGGCCACGAGGCTGGTGACGAGGTGTTGCGGCAGGTTGCGAAGCGCTTCGCCAGTACTCTGCGAGAGTCCGATACCCTGGCGCGTATTGGTGGTGACGAGTTTGTTTTGCTGCTCAGTGACCTTGAGGACAATGCCGAAGAGGCTGTCAGCACCATCGCCGCTAAATGTATCGATGCACTGAAAACTCCATTTTTTATTTTCGGCACATCGTGCATCGTGGACGTTTCGATCGGAATAGCACTGTGGGACAGGGAAAGCTCTGCGGATAATCTCCTGCGCGCCGCAGACAGAGTGATGTATCAAGCTAAAAAGACCGGGCGCGGCAAATATATGATCTACAAACATTAGCCAATGATGACCTGAGGCCCAATACGGCTCTGTCGTCAGTTGGGTCCGGTTGTATTCTTTTTTGATCGGTCGGAATAACGGTCAGTTTAATGCCCGCGAATATACTGTTCCAGTTTCCGGATCAGGTCAGCCTGCTCGGCTATCGCCTCTTTAATCAAGTCACCAATGGACAGCAGGCCGAGCAGTTGTCCGTCTTCCACGACGGGTAAATGGCGCAGGTGGCTATCGGTCATAACCCCCATGCACGTCTCGATACTTTGGTGGGAGTTCACCGTCACCACGGGCGAGCTCATGATGGCTCTGACAGACGTGCCGATGGAGGAGCGGCCCTGGAGAACGATCTTGCGTGCGTAGTCTCGCTCGCTGATTACGCCCACCACTTGACCGTCTTCTATCACCGGTAGAGCGCCGATATTTTTCTCGGCCATCACCCGCAGCGCCTCTAGCACCATCTGGTTTGGAGCGATGGTATGGACATGTTGATTGTGGATGGCTTTTAACTTGAGCAGTTGCGCAACGGTCTTCATGCGGGTTTCTCCACTACCATTCTTATAGGTGGCCGCGAACCGCCCTGACGCTGCGGCACAGGTCGTAGGGTCAGGACTGTTTCCACTGTTTAAAGCTAGCGCGCTGCGCTTACTCCGATCTCTACGGCATCCCCGTTCAAACGTACGGGCCAGACACGCAGGCTCTGCTCTGGATATTCCAGGCAGCTGCCGTCTTCGAGACGAAAGTGCTGTTTGTACAGGGGTGAGGCAATCACCAACTCGCCCTTAAGGTTGCCGACGATGCCACGGCCAATGACGTTGGCGCCTGACTTTGGGTCGAGGTTGTCGATGGCGTAGAGGGTCTTGCCCAGACTGTCAGGCAGGTGAAATAACGCGACCTGGGCGCCATCGAGCCAGGCGACGACGCCGGAATTGGCCACCAGGTCTTGGCGGCTGCACAGCATCTGCCATTGCGCAGGGCTTTCAATAGCGTGGCGGGGTTCGATACGGACGACGTTTGACTGGCTCATCAGAGCACCTCCTGGGTAACGGGAATCAGGTGGAGTTCGTTAGCATGCACCGGGCGGCGCTGGCCTCGTTCTTTGACGAAATGGATATCCGGGTCACCGCGCTCATCGTTGACGAAGGTCCGGAAGCGCTTGAGCTTTTCCGGGTCATTGATAGCGTTTGCCCATTCGCATTCGTACCGGTCAATGACCAGTTGCATTTGCGATTCCAGCTCAGCCCCAAGCCCCAGACTGTCGTTGATGATGACGTCTTTGAGGTAGTCCAGGCCGCCGTCCAGGCTTTCGCGCCAGACAGAGGTGCGTTGCAGTTTGTCGGCAGTACGGATGTAGAACATCAGGAACCGGTCGACGTAGCGCAATAGGGTTTGGTCATCCAGGTCCGTGGCTAGTAATTCGGCGTGACGCGGGCGCATGCCTCCGTTGCCACAGACATAGAGATTCCAGCCTTTCTCGGTAGCGATCACCCCAACGTCCTTGCTCTGCGCCTCGGCGCATTCGCGGGTGCAGCCGGAAACCGCAAGCTTGAATTTATGCGGTGCGCGCAGGCCCTTGTAGCGGTTCTCCAGGAGCAGCGCCATGCTTACGCTGTCCTGAACGCCATAACGACACCATGTGCTGCCGACGCAGGATTTGACCGTACGCAATGACTTGCCGTAGCCGTGTCCGGTCTCGAAACCGGCCTCGATAAGTTCGCCCCAGATGTCCGGCAACTGATGCAATTGGGCGCCGAACAGATCGATGCGCTGGCCGCCAGTGATCTTGGTGTAGAGGTCGTATTTCTTCGCGACAGCGCCCAGGGCGATCAACTTGTCCGGGGTGATTTCGCCGGCGGCGATGCGCGGGATGATCGAATAGGTGCCGTTCTTCTGCATGTTGGCCATGAATGTGTCGTTGGTGTCCTGCAGGTGCACCAACAATGGGTCCATGATCGGCTGGTTCCAGCATGAGGCGAGAATCGAGCCCACAGCGGGTTTGCAGATATCGCAGCCGGTGTGGCCGCGTCCATGTTTGGCGAGCATTTCGTCGAAGCTAATGATGCCTTCCACCCGTACCAGGGCGTACAGTTCCTGACGGGTATGGGCGAAGTGCTCGCAGAGGCTTTTGTCGACGGCGACGCCACGGGCACTGAGCTCGTGCTCGAAGACCTGCTTGAGCAGTGCGCTGCAACCGCCGCAGCCAGTGCCTGCCTTGGTCTTGCCCTTGAGTTCGCCGAGGTCGGTGCAACCTGCGTCGACCGCACAGCACACCGCGCCCTTGGTAACGTTATGGCAGGAGCAAATAGTGGCGGTGTCCGGCAGCGCATCGGCACCGAGTGTCGGTGCGCCGTCTGACAGCGGCAGGATCAGGCTGGACGGGTCCTTGGGCAGCGCTATGCTGTTCTGCGCGTATTGCAGCAAGGTGTCGTAATAGCTGTTATCGCCGATCAGTACCGCGCCCAGCACATGCTTGCCATCGGCAGAGACCACCAGGCGGCGATAGCTGGCGCTGGCCTCGTCGATAAAGCGGTAGCTCTTGGCGCCGGGAGTCGCCGCGTGAGCGTCGCCGATAGAACCGACATCAACGCCCAGCAGCTTGAGCTTGGTCGACATGTCTGCGCCGGTAAAGGGGTCGTAATGCTGACCCGCGAGTTGCGCGGCAACGTTACGCGCCATGCTGTAGCCCGGCGCGACCAGACCAAAGATGCTGCCGTTCCAGGACGCACACTCGCCGATGGCGAAGATGTAGGGGTCGCTGGTGCGGCAATGATTGTCCACGACCAGGCCGCCACGCGGTGCCACGTCCAGCCCGGCGCTACGGCCGATAGCGTCCTGCGGGCGGATCCCGGCAGAGAATACGATCAGGTCGGTTTCAAGGAATTCGCCACCGTTGAAGTTCATGCGGTAGGCATACTCTTCACCGATAACGATCTCCTGGGTCGCTCGCGAAAGGTGCACACCGACGCCCAGGGCCTCGATCCGTGCCCGCAGTGCTTCGCCACCTGAGGCGTCCAGTTGCACCGGCATCAGTTGTGGGGCGAATTCAACGACATGGGCTTCCAGCCCCAGGGACTTCAGTGCATTGGCGGTTTCAAGGCCGAGCAGGCCGCCACCTACCACCACGCCACGTCGGGCATTGGTAGCCGCCTCGCGGATGGCGTCTAGGTCGTCCAGAGTACGGTAGACCAACCGGGAGCGGCCTTCGGCACCGGGGATCGGCGGCACAAAGGGATAGGAGCCGGTGGCCAGCACCAATCGGTCATAAGCCTGGCGTCCGGCGCTGGTGACTACTTCCTTGCGCTCGCGGTCGATGTCGAGCACTTGCACGCCGAGGTGCAGCTGCACACCGTGGCGGGCATACAGATCGGCCTCACCAAGTGCGAGGGACTCTGCATCACGACCGCCGAAGTACTCTGAGAGGTGGACGCGGTCGTAGGCACGCTGCCGCTCCTCACCGAACACATGCACGTGATAGTGGGCGAGCGCGCCATGCTCGATCAACTGCTCGACGCAATGATGGCCGACCATGCCGTTGCCGATGACGACCAGTGTTTCGCTCTTGATCGGGGTGGCGGTTGCGTTCATAACCTTTCCTCAGTCGAAGCCGCTGCCGTGGCATGGCCAGAAAAAAAAGCAAAAAAAACGCCTGGAGCCGTGTGACGGCTCCAGGCGTCTTTGCCTGGTATTCATGGATGTGTGGTGGGGTGATTAACCGAAGCCGCGCTGCCTGGTTCACCCGTCCTGCGCCAGTACTGGAAGGTGGTCGTCGGTGACCACGCCTGGACGTCCTATAGGAGATTTCTACAGGTTTGTCAGGACTAAAGCAGGTTTCATGCCAGTGTCGGATGGACGTCTTTCTATCCAGAGATCGCTAAGCGGAGGAGGGTTGAAGCGCTACACAGCGGGTCTTTTTCAGGTGCTCTCTACGCACCGGGAAACATGATCGGGTCATATGCTAATGAGTACATTGAACCAGAAGGGTGCGGATAAGTTTCCCGGTTCCCTTATTTGGGGCAATGTAGGTCGTGGGCAATAGAGTCGTCATGGTATGACCATGCCCCCTGCAAGCTGCTGCGCAGTCTGGAAAAGCGGGGGGAGTGCTGATTACCCTTATTTAGGCATATAAGCCAGTTGCCAGCGGCGTGGGATTTTCAGTGCGGCAAACCCCAAAACGGCAGAAAGCAAGCCGCTGAACAATAGAGCTTTCATACCCAGTTGCTGCTCAAGCAGGGCGCCGATCACCGCACCTGCAAACATGCCGGTCCAGGGTATCAACTGAACTCGCCATCCATTTCTTCGCTCTCCCAGCATCCACCGGCCTAATCCTCTGCCGAATCGTGAGAGTGCGCCTGTCACGTAAGTCAGGCCAATCGGGAAGCCATTGACCTCTTCGACGGCGGCGTTGAGCATGCCCATGGCGATAATAGCGGCCAACAGTGCTGGCAGTTGAGCGGTCAATGGCAAGGCTGCCGCAGCGGATAACAACGCAGCGATGCACAGCAGCAAGGGAAGGGCGCGTCGCCCCGTCATTCGGCTTACGACAATGCCCAGTGTATTGCCGCCGATAAACGTGGCAACGACGATAAGCAGTCGCAGCATAAGCCCGAAGTCGCCTTCGCTTATGGCCACGGCCAGGCGGGTGGTGTTGCCGCTCATGAACGATACGAAGTCACCGGTTGCCATAAAACCGATCGCATCCGTCATGCCTGCCAATACCGAGAGACCGGCAACCAGACACAGGCCAACGCGCCCACGCCATTTCTGTGTGTGCAGCCGCGCGGGATTGGTAAGGATTTTAAGGGGGGAAGGCAGCATCAGCGTATCGGGCTCCTTGGGGGGATTCGTGAGGTCAAGGTGCTGGTATCGTCATATCTCAGCGCAGAGTATGAGGCAAAGCCCAGTGGATTTGAATTCGACGAATGCCTCTTCAAGGATTCCTTGCTTTTCGAGCGGGAGTTTTCGCGGTTGCGCCAACAGTCAACCTGTTCATTTTAAGGCGGCTTACCCACGCGAAGCATGGGTAAGCCGGATTACGTCGCCTTGACAGCGTTCATGCCTGGCTGTGTATTACCACAGCGGTACGATATAGCTCACGTAGAAGCGATTTTCGTCCTGCAGGGTCTGCCCGGTAATACTCGGGTTGGCCCTGGCGTTCTTCCAGGTAACACCCAGGCCCTTCAGTTTCCCCTCAGGCACTTGGTAGCTCAACGCAAGGTTGCGTTCCCATTCGCTGTCACCACCGCTGGCCACTCTGATCTGATCACCATGGGCATAAGTGGCTGCGAAGCCCAATCCTTTGACGCCCAACTGGCCAAAATCATACTTGTACTGCGCAAGCCAAGTACGCTCGCCGGCGTGTTGGAACTTGTTCAATTGCATGTTGGTCAGCGCTGGGGTGTCAGCGCCCGCACCCGGTCCCTGACGGGCGTCACCGCTGTTCAGGCCTGAGTCCAGGTAAGGGAAGTCGCTGTCGCCGGTGTTTTTCTGAAGGCCCAAACCTAAGGTGTGGCCTGCCAGGCTATAGCTTTCCATCAAGCTAATAGTCGACTGGTTGATCCGCCCTTTGCTCAGGCCATTACCGTAGTAGCCATTGGTTGCAAAGTCACTGTCGCCATTGGCGTTGCCGCCTATGCCCAGGCTGCGGTAACCACGGAAATCACTGGCGAGGCTACCGACGGGTAGTTGAGTGATGTGCTTGGCACCGATAAAGGCTTGCTGATAGTAATCCTGCAGGTTGGAGTACCACAGGCTCAATGTGGTGTCGGCAATGCCCGTGTAATCGGCGCCGCCATAGAGGAAGCGATCACTGAGTTTGGCGCCGCCACCGGTGATCATGCCACTGTCGTTGGTTTCGTTGCGGATTTTCGTCCGAATGATATCGCCACCGGTAAAGGTGAAGTCTGACAAATCCTTGGAAACCAACTGCGCCCCGGTATTGGTCTGGTGGTACAGACGCCCATCGGTATTGGCCAGCATCGGGTTGTTTTGATACAGCCCGCCCACACGCAACTCATCTTTAAGGAAGCGCATTTTGAGGGTAGGGGTCAGCACGGCGAAGTCATTGGCGGACTTGCCGTTATCCAGCGGGAACATGCTACCAGGGTAACGGCTTTGATTGCTCTTGTCGTTCAGGTCGCCGCCGGAGTCGAGTTTGAGGCCATAGAAGCCCTCAACATCCAGACCAACGCCAACGGCGCCTTCGGTGTAGCCAGACTTGAAGTTGAGCTGAAAGCCCTGCCCCCAGTCACGGTAGCTTTTGGCTGCTTTACTAGGATTGTTATTGCCATCTATACCGCGACCCTGCTGATTAAGGTAGCGATTGAGCAACGTAAGGTCGGCATGGCTGTCGTCGATAAAATCCGCTTGAGCAGACATCACTACGCTGCCCAATATGGCGCCGACAATGGGTTTGTGCAGTTTCTTGATCATCATGGGTCTCGTTCACAGGGGTATTCAAACTGCCGATCAGCTACTCAAACGGCAGTATTGCGATGCTGGCGGTCAACGCCTTTATCTGTGCAATATTTTGAAACGCATTAGGAAACAATGACATGACAATCATGTGACAGGACGCTAAGAGGAATGTCGCATTGACCGATGCCTGAAAATCGAGGTTGGTAGGGGTAAAGCGGAGGGCGTTCTTTTAATTTTCCTTGCAGGGGATCTGATGTAACTAAATCCCCTTTAACCTGACGTCAATGTTTAGAGGCAGGTGGCCAGCGCGCTAAGCCTGCGCTCTGCAATCGAATTACTCAGTGCCTGGTAATAATTGACAGTTGTGCCGGACGCTCCACTGAGCACATCAACGAAGTACTCCGAGCCCCTTGTGTAGACCGTGAGTTCTTTCTGGCTACCGGAATGTATAAACGCATCACCCTCTACGCCAAAAACTGACTCATCCTGCCAGGCGAACTGGATACATTGGGCGACGAGCTCGCCTGACTTTTGAGATAAAAACGTCTTGTACGGGCCTTGGGATCTGGCCTCATTCATGGCCGGCGCTGTACATCCCGCCAACATCCCCAAGGTCAGGGCAGCTATGAGCATCCGCATTATGCTTCCTCGTTCTGAAAGTGCCGACTTTAGCACTCCGCAGTCATGAGTCCACTTACTCCATGCACCCTTGGGAAACTCTGAAAAAGGTTTCCAAATCTGGTGAAATACCCTCCATCACATGAGCTGAACGGTTGAGCCCCATGAAGCAGATTTCTTTCGCTGATGCTGAGTACGCAGGTAAACGTAAGCGGACCCGCCGTGAGATTTTCCTGAGCGAGATGGACAAGGTCGTGCCCTGGAAGGGGTTTATTGCGTTGATCGAACCGCATTATCCAAAGGGTGTTGGGGGACGTCCGGCGTATCCGTTGATGGCGATGTTGCGTGTGCACCTGATGCAGAACTGGTTCGGCTACAGCGATCCGGCCATGGAAGAATCGCTGTATGAGACAACGATTCTGCGCCAGTTTGCGGGTTTGAATCTGGAGCGCATTCCCGACGAAACCACGATCCTCAACTTCCGTCGCCTGCTGGAGAAAAACCATCTTGCCAGGGGCATCATGGAGGTCGTTAATGGCTATCTGGGCGACCGAGGCTTGATGCTTCGTCAAGGCACTATCGTTGACGCCACGATCATTCATGCGCCGACCTCGACCAAGAATAAAGAGGGTAAACGCGATCCCGAGATGCATCAGACCAAGAAAGGAAATCAATATTATTTCGGGATGAAAGCGCATATCGGGGTGGACGCTGATACGGGCCTGACCCATAGCGTGGTGGGCACGGCAGCCAACGTCGCGGACGTTACCCAAGTCGATCAGTTGTTGCACGGCGAAGAGAGCCATGTCTGCGGCGACGCGGGCTACACCGGGGTGGAAAAGCGGCCGGAACATGAGGGGCGCGAGATGATCTGGTCGATCTCCGCCAGGCCCAGCAGCCGTCGCAAACATGGTGAAAAAAGCGTCATTGGCCGTGCGTTGCGCAAGATCGAATATGCTAAATCGCAAACTCGGGCCAAGGTTGAGCACCCGTTTCGGGTCATCAAACGCCAATTTGGTTACACCAAAGTGCGGTTTCGCGGACTGGTAAAAAACACCGCGCAGTTGGTAACACTGTTTGCGTTGTCGAACCTGTGGATGGCGCGCCGACATTTGCTGGAGCCTGTAGGACAGGTGCGTCCGCAGTATGGAAATTAAGGGTTAATAAGCGCCTAAAACCGGCTTATTCATCGAAAAAAGTCGATATTTCAGAAATTTCAGCGAGGTATTCTCTTTTTGAGCGTCTGACGCCCGATTTTCTGTAAAAAGAAGGCCTTACTTCAGACCTTCCCTTGCTTTTTTTGACCCAAATCAAGCCACTCACGGTCACCCGATATATGTTCACGTGACGCACGGACGCAAACTCTGAACACGAGTAGAGTCAAGCGGATGGTCAGATCAAGCACGACAACTACCCCCCACAGACACCCGCGTTTCGAGACCGCCGCACGGCTGACTTCGGGTGTGTTTATTGTCGTGAGTGTCGATCCGTGTTCCCGACCCGACCTTAATCATGAAAGACCTGTTAAACAGGACATACGATGAAAGATTTCTCGCCTCTGGAGGCGAACGCCACTGCTGAGGTGGGCCTGAGCGAGTGTGAGGCCCAACTTCGTCTTGGCCGGGATGGCCCGAACGAGATGCCGGTTTCGCAACCACGAAGCGTGCTGCGTCTGGTTCGCCAGGTCGCGACTGAGCCGATGTTTCTGCTGTTGCTGGCGTGTGGGGCGCTCTACATGGTGCTGGGGGATGCCCAGGAAGCCTTGATGCTTCTGGGCTTCGTCTTTGTGGTCATGGGCATGAGCTTTGTCCAGCAGCGGCGCAGCGAGCGCTCGCTGGACGCTCTGCGCGATCTGTCCAGCCCGCAAGCCCAGGTCCAGCGCGACGGCCTAATACGCCGGATCGCGGCCAGAGAGCTGGTGCTGGGCGACATCGTGCTTCTCGCTGAAGGCGACCGGGTGCCTGCCGACCTGCAACTCATCGACGCACCGAACTTCGCGGTCGACGAGTCACTGCTGACAGGAGAGTCGGCATCGGTGGACAAGCATGCGTCGCCTTTGAACGTGATCGATGACGATAGGGCCATCGCACAGGATACAGCGGATCTGTCGCGGGCCTTTTCGGGCACGCTGGTCACGCGCGGCACTGCGCGTGGGCGGGTTATCGCTACTGGCGAGCGCAGCGCGCTGGGGCGCATCGGCCAATCGCTCGCGGGGATCGTAGTCGAGGCCACACCGATCCAGCAGGAGACGCGTTGGGTTGTCAAACGCGTGGCGCTCGTCGGCCTGGCACTGGCCGCTTCCCTCGCCGTTACCCACGCACTTATCCTCGGTAGCTGGTTGCAGGGTTTATTGGCCGGACTTACGTTGGCGATGGCCATCCTGCCCGAGGAGCTGCCGGTCGTGCTGACGCTCTTTCTGGGGCTGGGTGCCTGGCGTCTGGCTCGCGAGAAGGTACTGGCGCGTAGCATTCCCGCCATTGAATTGCTGGGGGCGACGACGGTGTTGTGCGTTGACAAGACTGGCACGCTGACCGAAAACCGAATGACGGTGCGGCGTCTGTGGTCCGAAGAGGCAATTTATGACACCTCGCAGGCGGGGGGAGCGGCACCGCTGCAGGACGAGTTGCATGGCCTGCTGGAGTACGCGGTGCTGGCGAGTCATCGCCGTGCGTTTGATCCGATGGAGTTGGCCATTGGTGAAGCCGGCCAGCGCCTGTTGGCGAATACCGAACACCTGCATGGCAACTGGACGCTCGTCGACGACTATCCGTTATCACCCGAAATGCTGGCAATGTCTCGGGTATGGCAAAGTCCGGACAAGGGCTCACCTGCCCGACTCATTGCGGCCAAAGGCGCGCCGGAGGCCATCGTCGATCTATGTCACCTGGATGCCACGCGCAGTGCTGTGATCGCCAGGCAGGTCTTGGCGATGGCGAGCGACGGCCTGCGCGTGCTGGGTGTCGCGCAGGCCACGTTTGATACAGAGGCGCTGCCGAAACTGCAGCACGACTTCGATTTCCAGTTCCTCGGGCTGGTTGCTCTGGAGGACCCGGTGCGGCCCGATGTGCCGCAGGCCATTGCGGAGTGCAAAGCCGCAGGCATACGCGTCGTGATGATGACGGGCGACCACCCGGCCACTGCGATCTCGATAGCGCGGCAGGCGGGCTTGAGTGCTGAGGCGCCAGTCATCACCGGGACTGAAATCGCTACATTGAGCGATGAGGCTCTGACTGCGCGCCTTGCCGACACGCACATCTTCTGCCGTGTGCAGCCCGATCAGAAGCTGCGCCTCGTGCAGGCATTCCGCGCTCGGGGCGATGTGGTCGCGATGACGGGCGACGGTGTCAACGACGCCCCGGCGCTGAAGGCCGCCGACATCGGCGTTGCCATGGGCGCGCGAGGCACCGAGGTCGCGCGCGAGGCCGCTGCACTGGTTTTATTGAACGACGACTTTGCCTCACTCGTGACGGCCGTTCGTTATGGTCGCCGGGTGTTCGCCAACCTGCGCAAAGCGATTGCCTTCGTGGTGGCGGCGCATGTCCCCATCGTCGGGTTGTCGATCCTGCCTGTATTGATCGGCTTGCCGATGCTGCTGATGCCGGTGCACATCCTCTTCCTGCAACTCATTATCGATCCCGCGTGTTCGGTAGTGTTCGAAGCCGAGGCGCTGGAGGCGGACGCGATGAAGGTTGCGCCACGGCGGACGGATCAGCGCCTGTTCGACAGGGCCTTGATGGTGCGTGGATTGTGGCAGGGGGGCGGTTTGCTGGTGTTGTTGCTGGGGACTTACGCGAGTGCGCACTTAATAGTGCCTTCTGATGCCGGTCGTGATGACATGGCGCGGGCGCTGACATTTGTCGTGCTGGTGCTATCGAACCTCGCCCTGATACAGGCCAATCGCTCTTGGGTCCATACCTCGTGGCACAGCAGCAGTGCCTCCAATCGGCAATTCGGCTGGATCGCGGCGGGAACGATCGCCATGTTGTGTGGGGTGCTTTTCGTACCCGCCATTAGCCGGCTGTTTTCGTTCGTGACGCCAACGCCTGTGTTGCTCGCGGCGGCACTCGGCGTCTCGATCGTGAGCCTGATCTGGTTCGAATGCGTCAAGTGGGGCCTTCGTGCCCGTTCAACCAACGCCGTTAAACCGAGCTGTCTGGATTGAGTATCAATACACTGCCGGGCATCTTGTAAAGAATGCGCTCTGCCGTGCTTCCGAGCAGATGCCCCAAGCTTCGGTGGTGTATCCGGCCCATAACGATAACGTCGATGTCTTGGCTCTCGGCAAAGCGGGCTAACACCTTGGAAGGGCTTCCCAACATAAAGTGACGGTTCTCCACCGGAACACCGTTGCGTTCAGCCAATGTATCGAAGGCTACGTTTTCCAGTTCGTACAATGTCGGTGTGGTCGGTGTCAGGTTTGAATCGAACATCATCGAGGCACTGGCGTAGCTATAATCCGCCGCATCAATCATCGACAGGTCATAGGCATACACCACATCAACTTGAGCGTTGCATTGAATGCCCAGTTTTAACGCTTCGTGAATGATCGTGTCATTGAACCCCGAATACTGATCATCGGGATGGAGTAGATCAACCGCTGCAACGATTCTGCGAGGCGTAGGGTTATGGCTCTTTGCAACGAAGTGCAAAGGGTAGGGACACTCGTGAAGCAACTGCAGGTCCAGGGTGGTAAATACAGCACGCTTTAATAACGACTCGTGTTGCAAATCCTTGATCACCAGATCAACAGGCATCTCGTGCAGGTATGTAAGCATTTCCTTCAGGGGATGTTCAGCCCACACCACTTCTGTCGTGACCTCTATGCCCAGATGACGTAGCGGATGCGCTTGCTCTTCCAGCCATTGACGATGGCGCTCGACATAGCTGTAGCGCATTTCTTCCAGTGCCCGTTCGTTGACCAGTCCGGCGGTCGCCAAGCCTTCCAGATAATCAAAGGCAACAATGTGCAGCGCAGCACCTTTGGCTTTTGCCAATGCTGTGGCGCGCTCAAACGCCGGGGTTTTATCCAGCAAAGGAGGAACAATGAGCATGAGTCGCTGTTGGTTGGTCATGATGCACCCCGGCGAAAAAGTCGTTAGTTGCCAGCGATAATAGCCGTTTAACGCAAGCATGTTCCGAGTCGTGGCGCAGTATTTGATGTGGATCAACCTTAATATAGCCAGTTGCGCAATCAACCTGATGTTCGCGGCGCTGATGATCCCGAACAGGCTCCAGGCCAACGGGCGCGTGGGCAGGCGAGGCTCGTCAGACATGCGCCAAGGGCAAGGCCCAATTTGGATAAGGCTGTATATCCATACAGATAAAGGTTGCTTCAACCCCCAACACTGCGCATGCTGCACCTCACCCCTCGACGCAATGAACGATGACGACCATGCGGCTCTTCCTGTGTGAAAAACCTTCCCAGGCCAAAGACATTGCCAAGGTGCTGGGCGCTAACAGGCGCGGCGATGGCTGCTGGGTGGGATCAAACGTCACGGTGACTTGGTGCATCGGTCATCTATTGGAGACCGCACCGCCAGACGCCTATGACGCCCGGTACAAACGTTGGGTCCTGGCCGATCTGCCGATCATACCCAAAGAGTGGAGAATGCTGGTCAAGCCGAAGACCGCAAGCCAGTTCAAGGCTGTCAAACGTCTGCTCGGTGAGGCCCGCGAGCTGGTCATTGCGACGGATGCCGATCGTGAAGGTGAAATGATTGCCCGCGAGTTGGTGGAGTACTGTCGGTATCGCGGGCCGATTCAACGGCTCTGGTTATCAGCCCTCGACGATGCGTCGATCCACAAGGCGCTGGCGGCGCTCAAGCCCGGTGCCGAGACATTTAGTCTCTATCATTCGGCGCTGGGCCGCTCGCGCGCTGACTGGTTGATTGGGATGAACATGAGTCGGTTATTCACCCTGCTTGGGCGCCAGTCCGGCTATCAGGGCGTGCTGCCGGTAGGGCGGGTACAGACACCGACCCTGCGTCTGGTGGTGGACCGCGACCGCAGCATTGCCGTTTTTGTGCCGGTTCCGTATTGGGCGATTGATGTGCAGCTACTCTGCGACGGCACGTATTTAACCGCCCAGTGGCGCGCGCACGAAGACACATGTGACGAGCACGGTCGCTGCTTGAACCAGGCACTGGCTCAAGAGGCTGCAGCCGCCATGACCAATGCCGCCAGCGCACGGGTGATCAAGTTGCGCACCGAGCGTATGCGCGAAGCACCGCCGTTGCTGTTCGATTTGGGTACTCTTCAGGAGGTGTGCTCCAAGAAACTGGGCTTTGGCGCTCAAGAAACCCTGGATATCGCCCAGGCACTTTATGAAACCCATAAAGTCATTACCTACCCGCGCAGTGATTGCGGCTATCTGCCGCTGAGCCAGCACAGCGAAGCGCCAGCGATCCTGGCAGCCTTGGGCCGTGCCGATCCGGGCTTGGTGGACCTGCTGAAACACGTAGACCCCAAGCGCCGCTCGCGGGCGTGGAACGACGCGAAGGTCAGTGCCCACCACGGCATCATCCCGACTGCCGCAACGATAGACCTTGGGCGCTTGGTAGGTAAGCATCGGGCGGTCTACTCCTTGATCCGGGCGCGCTATCTGGCGCAGTTTCTGCCGAACCACGAATACGACCGAACCCAAGCCGATTTTGATTGCGCCGAGCAGGCGTTGCGCGCGGTGGGCAAGGTGATCGTGGAGCCCGGTTGGCGGCGTGCACTTCCGCAAGCCGTGGCCCCCGCCAAAGGCCGCGAAGCGCCTCCCGCCCAAATTCTGCCGGCCCTGACCGAAGGGCAAGAGTGTGACGTAGCGGACGTGACGCTGAAAGACCTCTGGACCCAGCCGCCCAAGCCCTTCACCGAAGGCGATCTGATCAAGGCGATGAAGAACGTCGCCAAACTGGTAGACGATCCCCGTCTCAAGCAGAAACTCAAGGACACCACCGGCATCGGTACCGAGGCGACGCGCGCCGGGATCATTCAGGGATTGCTCAATCGGGGCTATCTGATCAAGCAGGGCAAGGCATTAGCCGCCACCCCGGCAGCCTTCAGCCTGATCGACGCCGTGCCCCGAGCCATCGCCGATCCCGGAACCACCGCCATCTGGGAGCAGGCGCTGGATATGGTTCAGAGCGGCGAGATGAGCCTGGAGGACTTTGTGGCCAAACAGTCAGCCTGGATGAGCAAACAAGTGGATCGTTGTGCTGGCTTGGGCCTGAGCATTGCCGGACCTGCGAGCCCGGCGGGTCGCGGCACTACGCCCTGGAAGAAGAAGCGCAGTACAGCCGCACCCAAGACCGCGACCGCCAGTAAGCGCCGCAAAGCCAAATAGCCTGGCTTGATTGAGACGCGGGTCCCAAAAAACGGGTGATGGGGCGACCTCACCGAATCCACTGCGACGGGAGAAATAGGCAAAAGATGCAACGTTTGCCGCTGCAGGCGCTCATAGAAGTAGGCAACAGCGCAGACAGGATTGGTTCAAGGATGTTCATATCGCTTTAGGCATTCTTCTCCAATCCACCTTAAAGAGGGAGTGACTGAACAGATGACAACCCCGGACAAGCAGTATGTGGAGTGGCTGGTTGAGCAGTCGATGCTCAATGCCGCCAAGCAGCGCGCCAAATTGTATTCGGGGCAGGGCAGGCTCTGGCAGAGGCCTTATGCGCAGACTCGTCCCCGAGATGCTTCGGCCATTGCATCGGTCTGGTTCACCGCTTACCCGGCATCGATTGTGACCCGTGAGGGCGGCTCTGTGTTGGAGGCGCTTGCCGATGAGACGCTGTGGCACGCCTTGTCCGAAATCGGTATTGAAGGCATTCACAACGGCCCACTCAAAACCTCCGGTGGTTTGCAAGGGCGTCTTCGTACACCCAGCATTGATGGCAACTTCGACAGGATCAGTTTCGAGATCGATCCAGAGTTGGGCACCGACGCGCAATTTCAAAGTTTGAGCCGCATCGCCGCTGCGCACAACGCCGTCATCATCGACGATGTGATCCCCTCTCACACGGGCAAAGGCGCTGATTTTCGTCTGGCTGAAATGGCTTACGAAGACTATCCAGGCCTCTACCACATGGTCGAGATCAGGGAAGAGGACTGGCACCTGTTACCTGACATTCCGCAAGGTCGGGATGCGGTGAATCTCACGCCGGAAATCGTCGATTGTCTCAGAGACAAGCATTACATCGTGGGGCAATTGCAGCGGGTTATTTTCTTCGAGCCGGGTATCAAGGATACCGATTGGAGTGCCACGTCGGTGGTTCAGGGCGTGGACGGAAAGGACCGGCGCTGGGTGTATCTGCACTATTTCAAAGAAGGCCAGCCATCACTCAATTGGCTGGACCCAAGCTTTGCCGCACAACAGATGATCATCGGCGATGCGTTGCATGCCATCGATGTCATGGGCGCACGGGTCTTGCGTCTCGACGCCAATGGTTTTCTCGGGGTCGAGCGCAAGGCTGAAGGCAATGCCTGGTCAGAGAGTCACCCGTTGTCGATCACCGGTAATCAACTGCTGGGCGGGGCCATTCGCAAAGCCGGAGGGTTCAGCTTTCAGGAGCTGAACCTGACCCTGGATGACATCGCCGCCATGTCCCACGGCGGTGCCGATCTGTCCTACGACTTCATTACCCGACCGGCTTATCAGCACGCGTTACTGACCGGCAATACTGAGTTCTTGCGCCTGATGCTGCGTCAGGTCCATGTGTTCGGGATTGATCCTGCGTCGCTGATTCACGCGCTGCAAAACCATGATGAGTTGACCCTTGAACTGGTGCACTTCTGGACGCTGCACGCCCACGATACTTATCACTATCAGGGGCAGACCTTCCCCGGAAACATCTTGCGCGAACACATCCGCGAAGAAATGTACGAACGGCTGGCAGGGGAGCACGCGCCCTACAATCTCAAGTTCGTCACTAACGGCGTGTCCTGCACCACGGCCAGTATCATCACGGCCGCCTTGGGCATTCGGGACCTTGAGGCCATCACTGAGGCAGACATTCAGCGGATCCAGCACATTCATGTGCTGTTGGTGATGTACAACGCGATGCAGCCGGGGGTTTTCGCCTTGTCCGGCTGGGACTTGGTGGGCGCGCTGACACTGCCGGCCGAACAGGTTCAACATTTGATGCAGGACGGCGATACGCGCTGGATTCATCGGGGGGCTTACGATCTGGTCGACCTCGACCCTGACGCGGAGTTTTCGGCCGGCAACATGCCGCGTCCGAAGACCCTATACGGCAGCCTGGTCGATCAATTGCAGCGGCCGGACTCCTTTGTTTCTCTGCTCAAGAAAATACTGGCTGTGCGGCGCGCGTATGACATCGCCGCCAGTCGCCAGATTTTGATCCCTGACGTGCAGCATCCAGGTCTGCTGATCATGGTTCACGAACTGCCAGCCGGGAAGGGCACCCAGATCACCGCACTGAACTTCAGTGCTGAACCCGTCGTCGAGACCTTGCATCTGCCCGACATCGCCCCCGGCCCGGTCGTTGACATCATCAATGAACGAGTCGAGGGGGATCTGACCGAGCAAGGCGAATTCACCATCACCCTGGACGCTTATGAAGGCCTCGCGTTACGGGTGGTGAGTACATCGCCGATGGTTTGAGGATGACCGGCTGGCTTCGCTCCTGTGGTCCATAGGTTTACTGACCCTAGGGGCGCTCTGGCGCCGTTTGCCCAAACAGGATTTTCTTGCCGTCCTCGGTGACGGCAGGGCGGCTAGAGAAGGGTTCGCCTTTGGCGTAAGCCCGTATCGTCGCCGGACGGGCTTGCACGGCTTCAAACCAGCGACGCAGGTTGGGGAAGTCGTCAAGGTTCTGTTGCTGTTGTTTCCATGGGACAACCCAAGGGTAAGATGCCATGTCCGCGATGGTGTAGTGCTCGCCGGCAATAAACTCCCGACCGGCCAGCCGACGGTCGAGCACGCCGTACAGTCGCTTCGTCTCGTTGACGTAGCGATTGATCGCGTAAGGGATTTTTTCGGGCGCATAGAGGCCGAAGTGATGGTTTTGTCCAGCCATGGGGCCCAAGCCGCCTACTTGCCAGAACAGCCACTCAGACACGGTTTTACGACCGCGAACATCGCTGGGCAGGAATAGCCCGGTCTTCTCCGCGAGGTACATCAGGATGGCGCCAGATTCAAAAATCGTTATTGGCTCACCGCCGTCCGCCGGTGCAGTGTCGATGATGGCGGGCATTCTGTTGTTGGGCGAGAAAGCCAGAAACTCTGGTTTGAACTGATCGCCCGCACTGATATCGACCGGGTGGAGGGTGTAATCCAGCCCGGCCTCTTCGAGAAATAGGGTGATTTTATGGCCATTGGGGGTGGGCCAGTAATAGAGCTCAATCATGGCGGATGCTTCCCATTGCAGTGGTGTGATGGTCGAGTAGGGCGAGGGCTGGACGCACCAAGCCTTCCAGCAGGTCGCGCTCTGGCCGTGCGCGGGCGAGGACGCGAATGCCCAGTAGGACGCCCAGAAGAAGGCGCGCCAAGTCATCGGCAGGCTGTGAGGTGGAAATTGCCCCGGTGTGCTGACCCGTTACCACGCACCGGCGAAAAAAAGCCTCCATCTGTGTGAAGACTTCGGCAATGGCGCGTTGGAACTCCGGGTCAAGGGGGGAGGCTTCGAGCGCCCCGTTCACCAGCATGCAGCCTTTGTTCTGCGGGTCGTTCAGGGACCGTTCGATGATTTCGCTAAAGAATGCACCAATCGCTTCACGCGGGGGCAGCTTCTCCAGACGATTGATGCGCTCAACCAGGCGTTGCTTCAGATAGTGGTCCAGCGCGCGTCGATACAGTAAACGCTTATCACCGAACGCGTTGTAAAGGCTGGCGCCCGTGATCCCCATTTTCTGGGCAAGGTCGCGAATCGAGGTCGCTTCATACCCTCGTACCCAGAAGCATTGCACGGCTGCATCGAGCACTGCGGCTTCATCAAATTCTCTTGGTCGAGCCATCTCGCGGTTCCTCAGCATGCGGCAGACAAAGCTGTTGCCCCTTTGTCGTTTCCAAACTATTCTAAATCAATCGTTCTAGAACGCAAAGGCGAGCAGCACCCCCGAGTTCCGCGCCATCTTGCTCTACCTCAGTGAGAAAACCGGACGCTTTATCGGCACGCCTGTTGATCTTCCCGAGCTGCTGTCGTGGCTGTTGTTCATCTGCACGGGCCAGGCCTTGCATTTCCAATACGCAGCGCCAAGATGCGAGTCTCGGATTTAACCATGCATCCATGACCCTATTCCCTGTCGCGACGTATTCAACCTATTAATTGCCCCTTGGCGTGCGTTATCCATGGCTATCAATTTCGACCTGAACGATCTCCAGGCTTTCCGCGCCGTGGTGGAAAAAGGCAGCTTTGGAAAAGCTGCCGAAGCGATTCATATTTCTCAGCCCGCCCTGAGCCGACGTATCGAAAAGCTTGAGGATGCATTGGGCGTCAAGCTGTTTGAACGCACCACTCGCCGTGTCAGTCTGACCATGGTCGGGCGTGCGTTCGCACCGCGTGCCGAACGTTTGCTCGACGACCTCGACGACGCATTACTGGGTATCAGCGATGTCGCGTCGACACGCCTGGGCCATGTCACGATCGCATGTGTGCCGTCGGCGGCCTATTACTTCATGCCGCGGGTGGTCGCTCGCTATCATCAGCTCTACCCAAAAATCAGAGTAAGGGTGCTTGATGCCAGCGCTCACGATGTACACGACGCGGTGGTCAGTGGCGAAGCCGATCTGGGCCTCAGTTTCATGGGTAATCTGGATGTCGGGCTTGAGTTTGAGTTATTGGTACAGGATACCTATGTGCTGGCCTGCCGCCGTGACCATGCACTGGCGAGTCGGGAGGCCGTGACGTGGAGCGAGTTTTTTGAGCACGACTACATTGCGGTAGATAAAACGTCAGGCAATCGCTTCCTGCTCGATCAGGCGCTGATTCACATTAAACCGGCGCGGCCGAGTGTCTGCGAAACACGGCATGTGGTGACGATGCTGGGGTTGGTCGAGGCGGGCCTGGGGATTGCTGCCGCGCCAGCGATGGCGATGCCGACCGCCGGACATCCGATTTTAATGAGTGTGCCGCTGACCGCGCCGCAGGTGATACGTAGCGTTGGCTTGATCAAGCGCCGGGGGCGCACGTTGACGCCGGCGGCGCGGGAGCTGGAGCGACTGATTGTCGAGATGAAAGCGCTGCCGCCGTCAGTCCAGGGGCCGACGGCGGTGCATTAAGACTGCGTGCCGTCAGTTATGGCTGACGGAATCGAGTCCGGTCGCACGCACCTCCGATTGGACGCCAGGTGATGCAAGGTAATCGAGCAAGGCCTTTGCTTGCTGTGGATTCTGGGCATCGACAGGGATCCCTGCGGCGAAGCGCGTGACCGACTGCAGCGACTCCGGGATCTTGCCAATGAAGATTACGCCGGAAACCGGTAGCAGTTCGCTGACCTGCTGGAAGCCCAGTTCGTAGTCGCCTGTTGCGACCACGGAGGCGACTGGGGTTTTCACAATCATCTTGGATTTTGGCTGCAATTGGCTTTCGACTCCCAGGCGCTTGAACAGTTGATCCTGGATATATACTCCGCTGGCGCTGTCGGAGTAAGCGACTGAGCGAGCCTTGAGCAAGGCCGCTTTGAGTTGGTCTTCGGACGCGATTTTCGGCGTGTCCGCCCCTGCACGTACGACGGCACCGATTCTCGAATCTGCAAGCTCGACCCGTGAGCCAGGTATCACTTTGCCTTGCTTGATCAGATCGTCGAGTGCATACCCGACCATGATCACCACGTCAGCTTTTTCACCGCGCTCAAGCCTATTGGGAATGGCTTCAGGCGCCTTGCCCATGGATGGACCCAGCGTGGTATCCAGCGTATTGCCGGTGTTTGCGGCGAATTTTGGGCTAAGTGCCTTATAAGCAGCGGTAAAGCCGCCGGACGTCATCACGTGGATTTCGGCGGCGTGCACTGCCGCCGTCATGCTCAGGCTGCCGAGCAATACCCATGCGGCAAATCTCAAACATTGTGCTTTCATAAACTGTTTCTCCACGCCGGGAAGTAAGGCTTATTACACTGCAAGGCGCAGTTGCACGGCTTTGCTGCGGTACAGAAACAGAGTCGCGGACAACGCGCAGACGGCGGCAAAACTCATCCAGTAGCCGGGTGCTGCCTTGTCACCGGTGAGGTGGATAAGTGCCGTGGAAATGGCCGGTGTGAAACCGCCGAACACCGCAGTGGCAAGGCT
The DNA here is from genome assembly GCF_052976945.1 of Pseudomonas sp. GG8. Classification (NCBI taxonomy): domain Bacteria; kingdom Pseudomonadati; phylum Pseudomonadota; class Gammaproteobacteria; order Pseudomonadales; family Pseudomonadaceae; genus Pseudomonas; species Pseudomonas sp. GG8. Next base: position 3,192,731 of record NZ_JBRIIP010000001.1, on the reverse strand, counting down.
GTAGGCCAAGGAAAAACCAGCGACGCGAACTTCAACGGGCATAATTTCGGTCAGGGCCGCGATCATTGCCCCGTTGTACATGCCGTATAGAAAGGACAACCACAACAGCGTTTCCAGCATATGGCCGAAGCTGGGTGCCTGGGCCAGAAATGACAGGGCAGGGTAGGACGTAACAATGGCCAGCGCGGCCATGGTCACAAGCACTGGTCGCCGCCCGACGCGGTCAGACAGCGCGCCGCCGATAGGCAGCCAGATGAAGTTAGAGACCCCCACCAACAGCGTCACCATCAAGGCATCGGCGGTGCTCAGGTTGAGTACGGTCTTGCCGAAAGTCGGCGCATAGACAGTGATCAGGTAAAAAGCCGTGGTGGTCATCGCGACCATCAGCATGCCTGCGACGACGATCCCCCAGTTCTGCATCAAGGTATTGAACACTTCACGCATGGTCGGGCGGTGCGTGCGCGCAGAAAACTCTTCGGTTTCCTCAAGTTTGCTGCGCAGGACGAAGATGAACGGGACGATCAGGCAACCTATCAGGAAGGGCACGCGCCAGCCCCAATCGGCGATCATCGATGAAGGCATCCACTGGTTCAAGGCGAAGCCTAGCCCGGCAGCGACGATGATCGCGACCTGCTGGCTTGCCGACTGCCAACTGGTGAAAAAGCCCTTTTTACCGGGAGTCGCCATCTCGGCCAGGTACACCGAAACGCCCCCCAATTCTGCGCCTGCAGAGAAACCTTGAAGCAAGCGCCCGATCAGCACCAGGGCCGGAGCCAGCAGGCCGATGCTCTCGTAGCCCGGTACCAACACGATCAGAATGGTGCCGCTGGCCATGATTGATAGCGTGACGATTAGTCCCTTGCGGCGGCCGACGTCATCGATATAGGCACCTAGAATGACTGCGCCCAGCGGGCGCATGAGAAACCCTGCACCGAACACGGCGAAGGTCATCATCAACGATGCAAATTCGCTGCTCGCCGGGAAAAAGGCGGCTGCGATATAGGTGGCATAAAAACCGAAGAGGAAGAAATCGAACTGCTCGAGAAAGTTACCTGACGTTACCCGGAAAACCGCACTTGCTTTGGAACGGGCGGACGCTGTTACGCTTTGAGTTGAGCCCATCTACTTGTCTCCCGACACTTTTATGCATGCACCTGGCGTGCACGATTGTTATAGGAGCGAATAGTGTCTGAGAGGGGCTGAGTTGAGAAATGCATAGTTCGCATTCATTGATGCGTCATACGTATAAATAATCGGGATAAGCTTGGCGCTGGCAGTCCGGTCCGGCATGCCTTGAGTGGCAGGGGGTGCAGTGTCGGCACGGCCCCGCACAATCAAAAAAATCTGCTCAAACCGCTGCTTTCATCAGTGCCGCACACGCGGTTTTATAGGCCTCGTGCTGATATTTGTTTAGCGAGGTGGCCAGTGCAAAGTCATGTTTTTTATGTTGAGCGCTGACGGTTTGCGGCGAAACGAGGGACACCTCGCACTGACTCAGGAGCTGTAAAATCCCTTCGATTTTGAAGGTGGTCGGGCCGCCCGCGAATTCGCCTTTTTTGCTGCGTTTCTTGATCGCGATGTGGTCGATACCGTGATCACGAACAAACGCCTCGACGAGGGCCGCGAACGCTTTGACGTTCGCCGACTCGTCATCGTCCTCAAGGGTGATTTTTTTTGTGGTCAGAGGCAGATGTTCAAACGCGTTATTTTGACGCGTGGCGACCGCGAAAATGGCTTCGCTGCCTTTGATTTCGATACCGCAGATTTTCATGTGGCTGCCTTGCGCAAGTTAAAAGGCAGTCATTTTCTTCTCTTTTTTCATCGATGGCTAACTGATAAACACTCCGCGCGCCATGCCTGCGGCTGCCACGAGTATGACGATGATCAGACCCACTTCGATGTGGCTGATTTTGGAGTACAGCTGGGCGCGCCGGGTATCGATCGGGGTGCCATTTTTAAACGCGTTGCGCCACTTGATCAGGGCAACCATAGGCGCGATTTCAAGCAGGATGATCGCAATGAACGCCGTCATCTTCAGGTGAAACAGCGGTTGATGCAGATAGTAGAAGGTTCCCTTCTCAAGCCCGCCAAATGCACGCAACACCCCGGTTACCAGCAGCACTGCTACAGCAATACCCCAGAAGTTGTCGGCCACAAACACATCCCTAAGCTTGGAGGGGTTGGTGCGGCTCAGCCGCCGCAAAGATCTTCCACGGCTGAGTACCGCCCCCAGTGCAACGCCGTATGCCAATAGATGCAGTGTTGCCAGGAACCATTTGAAGAGCATGGTTGTGAATCTCCATTCATGACGATAAAAAAACAATCTATCCAGCAGCCGGTATTCAAGTCGTAGTGTACTGTTCGACATTTTGCCCGAACCTCACACTGTTCCGGGCTTTCATTGACGAGCAGCTCTTGCTGCGGTTTGCAGGAACATTGCATCGGAGCGCCGTCCGTTGACCCGGGCTTTCAGGAGAGGAAACAAACACGGTCGGCAAGTCCGAAAGTATCCTTGATTACTCTTTCGGCTGAATCCCTGCCTGCCTCATGGTCAGGTTTTTCTGAATCTTGTATTGCACGGCAACTTGCGGGGCCGGGTTGCTTTTCCCTGTTTCCATCCAATTGCGCAAACGAGTCGCATCGGCGAAGTGAGTGTATTTGCCGAATGCATCGAGAATCACCACCGACACCGGCCGATTGGCCATCGTGGTCAACAACACCAGGCAGTGGCCCGCTTGATTGGTGAACCCGGTCTTGGTCAGGGTGATGTTCCAGTTGGATTTTCTGATCAGGTGGTCGGTGTTGCTAAAGCCCAGGCTGTAGGTGGGCTTATGGAATGTCACGGTTTTTTCGGGGGTGGTGCTCAGTTCGCTCAGCATGGGGTATTTGCGCGAGGCGAGTACCAGTTTGGTCAGGTCGCGGGCGGTGGACACGTTGTAGATGGACAAACCGGTGGGCTCGACATAAACCGTGTGCTTCATACCCAGCGCCTTGGCCTTGGCATTCATCGCCAGGATGAACGCGTTATAGCCACCCGGATAACTGTGAGCGAGGCTCGCCGCGGCCCGGTTTTCCGAGGACATCAGGGAAATCAATAGCATGTTCTTGCGGTCTAGCTGACTGCCTAGCTTGACCCTGGAGAACACACCTTTCATTTCCTTGGTGTTGGTGATCGACACTGGAATCATTTCGTCCATGGGCAGTTTCGCGTCCAGCGTCACCATGGCCGTCATCAGCTTGGTCACCGAGGCGATAGGGACGACGATGTCCGGGTTGCTCGAATACAATACTTTGTCGGTTTGCAGGTCAACCACCATGGAGCTGCCCGAGGCCAGGTGAAGTTGTGAAGGGTCGCGATTAAGAGGGGCGGGTTCATTTGCCAACGCGCTCTGAGAGAGTGCGGCGCCTGTATATACAAATAATAGGCTCAGAATGGAATGACGAATTTTCACGAGCTGGGCTCACTAATAATGGAATATGCCGTTTAACACGGGGTCTCTACGCAAACACTTCATTTTATGAGCACGCTCCGGGCGCTGTCGATGGGTCTTGTCGGTTGAATTCAGGTTTAGAGCAGCAATGCGCTTTTATAGGTGAAAAAACCACGATTGCTAACCAAAACCAGCAATAGACATGGTGTCTGACGAGCACACCGATTAGCATCCTGTGCGGTTAATGCCACGTGTTCTCAAACGACTCAGGAGTCGCGCAATGCCCAAGAGTTTTATCAGCAAGGATTACCTCGCACTGGTAATAGTAGCGGCTGTGGTTGCAGTGCTCTTGCTTGGGGTTGGTTTTTTTCAGAAATCTGCGGATTGGGCGGGCTGGATTCAGGCGACCGGTCTTATTGTTGGCTTGATGGTCGCGATAGCGGTGCCGGGCATTCAGAAAAAGCAGGACGCTGCGAGCCAGCACAAACTAATGCGTGAGCGGGAGGTGGGGTACGCTCGCCGACTGCAATACTTGTGCGGTGAGCTCAATGAGCTGCTGGCAAAAATCAATATTAACCTGACGCATCTTCGCGCCACCGACAGGCATCGGCTGCAGCATACCCTTCAGGATTTCCTGCATCGCTTGTTCGAATCGCATAAGCGTGATCTGAATGATGACCGTGTGGTGATTGCTCACGAACTGCGGCAGGTGGCTAACGAGTTGGTCGATGAGCTTGAGAGCGGCCGTGCAGATCGAGTGGTCATGATGAATCTGGATAAGCGCCTGCAAAAACTGGCGCACCGGACTCAGGTCAATGCGGCAATGGCTGAGCGTCTCTGATCAGACTTTTTGCTGCGCATAAAAAAGCCCACATCAGAGATGCGGGCAAGGGGATGTGCGGAGCAACGCACGATGTCAGGGCAACACGATTCGCTAGAACGGGTATTTAATCAGTCAGCCCGCGTCAGGCGTTCATCTGGCACGTGTCGAACTTCTTGGACAAGGCCTGGGCCGCTGGCAGGGAGGCGAAGGGGCCGCTTATGGGCTCGCCTTCCTGTACCAGGTACCAGCAGGCAAGCAGGCCACACGCTCTGAGCTGGGCTGGAACTGCGCTACCGACTACCGACATGATCTGAACCTTGGTCATAAGTACCTCCATCAATCAATGCCGCTACTCTACGGCGCCCTGCGAGCGAGTGATAATCACTGCTCTCGATAGTGGACATTGATGATAATGGGGTTCGTTGCGGTTATTGCCGTTGCGTGTCCAGGGCTGATCAGTCGACGACCTGATCGAGCATTGCCATCACTTCATGATTGTTCAGAAGACCTTTTTCAACCAGGTTCTGTGCCAGCAAGGACAAAAACTTTGCGCTACGATGGCCTTCCAGACTCTTGAGTTCGGTCAGTGCGCGATACACTTTGTCCGATGTGCACAATCCCTCCGCATGGTGGGGATGCTGAGTCGGCATAGGGGCGTCCTTATTGTTATGAAGGCTGATGTCGTTGAGTAAGCGTTGCTGAAGAGCACCGTACTCACAACGATGACGTCAATAATGACGGACTCAAGCAAACACGCTGTCCCCCCAGCGACCTCCATCGAACTGATGTAGACGCTAAAAAAACAGCCCCGCCTTTTTGGGGGCAGGGCTATTTTTCAGAATGTTACCAGCGCCCAGGGCCGTCACCCCGGTAGCCTCGTTCATCCCTGTCATGACCATAATAGCCATGTGGACGACCGTAGTAGCCTGGCGGTGGGCCGTAATACCCAGGACGATAATAAACCGGGGCTGGAGCCACTACGACCGGCTGGTAGTACACCGGTGGCGGCGGTGCCTGATAGTAAACCGGTTGTGGTGCATAGACCGGTTGCGGTTCCACATAGACTGTCCGGGGTTGGTTGGATGACATCACGGCACCCGCCACGACGGCCCCGACCACGGCGCCTACCACTAGACCTGGACCACCCCAACCTCGCCCGTCTGCTGACGCTTGGCTTGCGATGGCTAGGGCACCTAACAACAAGGCAACCTTGGGGATGTGACGAATCATGAGTATTCCTCGGCTTTCAACCCCGTTGTCGCGAGCCTGCGTTACGCTCAGGCACTGCCACGGGATACTACTAAGACAGCGGTTTCGGAGAAATCTGCGAATCGCGTGAGTAAAGATTGTGTAAGTGTGTCCGGCGGCTATTATCGCGGACTTGGCCGCGTTGGCAAAGGCCATTCTGTGCGCCGCAGGGCGAGGTTATTCAAGCTTTGCCAAACGCTCTTCCAGCGCCGTAATCCGCGCTTCGAGTTCGTCCAGACGCTCTGTCGAGGCCGACCCGCCACCGGCGCGTTCGGGCTGATTTTGTCGGGCCGCGAGAATAGCCTCGATGTCTTCCGGGTCACCGAGTGAGTGCATATATCGATCTTCACGCTGGCCGGATTGACGCGGCAACAACGTCGCCAGCCCTCGGGCGATCAAGCGTTCCAGTTGATGGGCGACTTGCTCGATATCTTCAAAGTCGTGCATGCGGTTGCTTCGAGTGAGCAATTCATTGACCGTTTGCGGGCCTCGCAGGAACAACAAACCACTCAAGATAACTTGTGCAGGCACTAATTCCAGGGCTTTATCAGCGCGATGCTCCCAGCGATCAGCACGGCTGCCCATCACCAACCGTGTTAAGCCACGGCCTTCGAGGGCGCGCAGACTTTGGCCGACTTGGCCCTGAGTCAGGCTCATCACCGGTTCGCGGCTGGTTTTTTGATTGCAGGCAGTGACCAGCGCATTAAGGGTCAAGGGGTAGGTTTCGGGGTTGGTGGCCTTTTTTTCGATCAGGCAGCCGAGGATGCGAACTTCCACATTGTTGAGTTGCAGCTTATCGGCGGAGTCGGTAGACACGGGCTCGGTAGACATGGCGCTTTCCCTGGGCGTTTGAAGGCAACTAGCCTAGGGGCTCAGTGATATAAAAGACAAGCCGCTTTCGTGCGCCCTCCATGACTATAATCACGTCACCTTCAATTCAGGATCTGCCATGACTATTTCCTTGTACGCCGCTTCCGTCCCGGTTTTCAAACAAATGCTCACTGCTTTGAGTGACGTACTGGCCAAGGCTGAAGCCCATGCCACTTCAAAAAACATTGAACCTGACGCCTTGCTGCAAGCTCGCCTGTTCCCGGACATGTTCCAACTAATCCGTCAGGTACAAATCGCAGCTGATTTCGCCAAAGGCGTATCCGCCCGTCTGGCGGGTATAGAGCCACCGAAGTTTGACGACACCGAAAAAACCTTCGCCGACCTGCAAGCCTTGATCGCCAAGACCCTGGCCTTCATCGGTAGCATCAGCCCTGAGCTAATCAATGGCCAGGAAGGTCGCGAGATCGTCACGCGTCAGGGCACTCCTAAAGAGAAGCGCTTCGACGCTCAGACCTACCTGTTGGGTTATGGTCTGCCGCAGTTCTTCTTCCACATCACCACGACCTACGCCATCCTGCGCCACAACGGCGTTGAAGTCGGCAAGCGCGATTACATGGGCGCGTACTGATTCGTTGAGCGACCTGTTGGATTGACGCCAAGCCGTTGCACGAGATGTTTCGTGCCGCGGCTTTTTTATGCCCCGTGTCACGTGTAGATGTATTTACTGACAGATCGGTCCTTATGGCTTGATCTGCTTCGTTGTTCTGGAGTGTTCATGTTGTTGCCTATTTTGCTGTTGTCGGCTGCCGGTTTTACGGTATTGACCACAGAGTTCGTCATCGTCGGCCTGTTGCCTGCGATAGCCCGTGACCTGGATATCTCGGTGTCTCAGGCCGGTTTGTTGGTGACGTTGTTTGCTTTCACCGTGGCCGCTTTCGGGCCCTTCCTCACGGCGTATTTTTCGCGCTTTGAGCGCAAACGTCTGTTTATCACCATTTTGATCATGTTCGGTTTTTCCAACCTGTTGGCGGCATTGGCACCCAACATTGCCGTGATGGCGGTGGCGCGACTGATTCCCGCGCTCGGGCTGCCAGTGTTTTGGGCGCTGGCCAGTGAGACAGCAGTGGATATTGTGGGTCCGGAATACGCCGGGCGAGCCATTTCAAAGATTGGTTTCGGCATCGTCTGTGCGACGGTATTCGGCATTCCGGTCGGGACATTGATTTCTGATGCCTGGGGGTGGCGTAGCGCGTTCGCCATCCTGGCGGTGGTAGCGTTCGCCAAAGCATTGCTGTTGTTGATCTACCTGCCCACGACGAATAAGCACAAAGAGCCGGTTTCATTGCTCGCGCAGTTCAAGATTTTACGTAGCCCATTGATGCTCGGGCATGTGCTGTTGTCGGTGCTGGTGTTCAGTGGCATGTTCACAGCCTATACCTATCTGGCGGACATGCTGGAACGTCTGGCCGGGTTCAATGGCACGGTGGTGGGCTGGTGTCTGATGGGATTTGGCGCGGTCGGCTTGCTGGGTAACTCGTTGGGTGGGCGCATGGTTGACCACCACCCATTGATTGCCAGCCTGTTCTTCAGTGCGTTCATGATCACCGGCATGGTGGCCGTGGTGCCTAGCATGCATTCGACGCTTGGTCTTGGTCTGGCGTTAGCCGTCTGGGGCATCACGCAGGCAGCGTTGTTCCTCGTCAGCCACGTTCGGTTGATGAAGGCGGCTCCCCATGCGCCCGCTTTTGCGGCTTCGTTGAACATTGCCGGGGCGAATCTGGGGATTGGCATTGGCGCGATCATCGGTGGGCAGGTAATCGACAACTTCGGTCTGGGCAGTCTGGGGTTTGCGGCGGCGGGGATTATCCTGCTGTCGATTCTGCTGGCGCTGCTGTTGATGTCCGCCAAGCCCGTACCTGTTTGGGCTTAATCAGACTGGATGAATAATCCGCGTCGAGCGCCCTCGGTAATGGCAACAATGCCTGGGTGCTTGACCTTGCGTTCGACTGAGATCGCGTAGAAAGACTCGGTTACGGCGTTGGTCTGACCGATCATTTGCACCCCGTACTGCACCTGAACTTCATCGGCAATCACGCTCGGGGCGATGAAAATCCCACTGCCGGATTTTCCGAAAGCCTTCATCAGCGCGCTGTCGTCGAACTCGCCGATAATCCGTGGTTGCACATTTTGCTCGGCAAACCAACGCATGAGGCGGTTGCGGATTACGGTTTCCTGTCCCGGAATCAATAGTGGCGCGCCTTGCAAGCCGTGAGGGAAATTCGGCCCATAGCGCTCGGCCAGCGCCTGAGTCGCGAAAAAGCTGATCCCGCATTCGCCCAGCTTCTGGCTATAGCCTTTGATGTCCATGTGCGAAGGCATTGGACTGTCGGAGATCACAAGGTCCAAGCGCTGAATGGCCAGATCGGCCAGCAAGCGCTCAAGTTTGTCTTCGCGGCAGGTGATGCGGATTGGCTCGGCCAGCTGCATGGTCGGCGAAATCAGGCGGTACACAATCGACTTGGGCACCACATCTGCAACCCCGATGCGAAACAGGATTTGCTGCTCATTGGGCTGGGCGCGAAGCAGCGCTTCCAGTTCACCTCCAAGCTGAAACATTTGCTCGGCATAGGGCAGGGTAAGGCGACCTGCCTCTGTTAACTCCAATTGCCTACCCACCCGGCGAAACAAGTCGATACCGAAGGTTTGCTCCAGCAAACTGATCTGTCCGCTGATGGTCTGCGGCGTCAGGTTCAACTGCTCGCTAGCCCTTACGATGCTGCCGGTTTTAGCCACGACCCAGAAGTAATGCAGCTGTCGATAATTAAGCATGAGCAGCCCGATTCGTAAAAACCGAAGTATACACGGCAAAAATACGAATTTTTCTGATGTGTTTGTCTCCCTAGAATGCAGCGCTATCGCCGGGTCTACTTACGCCCCGGAAATTCATTCAATTTTTCAGGCTGAATCAGGGTTCACTCACATGGAATATCTATTACAACTGGCTGCAAGCCCTACCGCCTGGATCGCTTTGGCGACGCTGGTGGTGATGGAAATCGTGCTGGGCATCGATAACCTGATCTTCATCTCGATCCTGACCAACAAGCTGCCAGAGCATCAACGTGCCAAAGCACGGCGTCTGGGGATCGGCATGGCCTTGTTCCTGCGTCTGGGCTTGCTCAGCACCATCGCCTATATCGTGCAATTGACTGAGCCGGTGATCGAACTGTTTGGGCAGGTGTTCTCCTGGAAAGACATGATTCTGATTGCCGGTGGTCTGTTCCTGTTATGGAAAGCGACTACCGAAATTCACCACAACGTCGAAGCCAGGCATGAAGACGAGAAGGTGGCCTCTTCAGGCGTCACACTAGGCTTGGCTGCCGCCATCGGCCAGATTTTGATACTTGATATGGTGTTTTCCATCGACAGCATCATCACTGCCGTGGGCATGACCGAACACTTGCCGATCATGGTGATCGCTGTGGTGGCTGCCGTTGTGGTGATGCTGGTCGCGGCAGAGCCATTGGCGAAGTTCATCAATGACAATCCGACCGTTGTGATGCTGGCGCTGGGTTTCTTGATCATGATCGGCATGACACTGATCGCCGAGGGCTTTGGTGCGCACGTTCCGAAGGGCTATGTCTACGCGGCGATGACGTTCTCAGCGGTAATCGAAGGTCTGAATATGCTGTCGCGCAGGTCGAAGCTCAAGGCGAAGTCGAAGGCCGTGGCTGTCTGAGTGTGAGGGTTTGTTGCGGGTGAAAGTCCAAGGGTCGGTGTGGAGTTTTCCATTACCGGCCTTTTTCAACGCAAGCGGAAGGAGTTTGAAGTGGAGTGATCGTGCCTGGTCTCGATATTCGCGGGGTTTTCGTGTTCGATTTCACGGTGATGATGCCGGCGAGAAATGCGCATCACCCCCCACAGCATGGCTGCGGCGACTGCCAGCCAAGCGGCTATCAGCATTGCAATTGTTATTTCCGGGCCCATACGTGCCTCTGCTGTTTTCAGCGTCTCTGTGCATCTGACTGACAGTCTAGTACTGCGCATGTTTCCAACAATTGACTAATGGTCTGCAATGCATGATCGATTTGATCTATGTAAGGCAAAAGTCCGCACTAAATGAACTATGCCGAAGGCTTGAGCCGACCTATGATCAGGGTCCGAGCCGGGTCGCGGATTGCCCGGCGCTTGTTGAAGTGAGTGAAAATGCTGCTGGTATTACCTCGAATTCTTGCCGCTCGCTCGAAGCGGATGTACCTGGCCCTTGCCCTTCTATCGACCCTGACTGCCTGCGCTGGCAGCGTGGCCCCTGGGATCCAGCGTTTACCTGATCGGGTTGAGCTCAATTCGGTACCGTTCTTCAAAGGCAACGTTTACCAAAGCGGGCCAGGGGTATTGGCCAGCATGTTGTCGCAACAAGGGGTGATTATCACGCCTGGATTGCTGGACAAGCCCCTGCATTTGCCAGGTGGCGAAGCCAAGCTCGAGCAAAATATGCAGGCCGTGGCGCGTGGGTACGGATTTATGGTCTATCCCCTCGATGGGGAATTACAGGACCTGCTGACTCAGGTGTCGGCGGGATACCCCGTCATGCTGCGTTACACCGATGGCTCGGCCTGGTGGGCGGAGCCCCGTTACGCGGTGCTGATAGGCTACAACCGCAACAAGCAGACGGTCCTGCTGCACTCGGGCATGAACCGTCGTCAGTTGATGAGTTTCAGCAGCTTTACTTCTGCCTGGAAAGACGCAGGCAGTTGGGCTGTACTGGTGCAAGGTCCACGGCAGATCCCGGCGCAAGTCGACCAGCCGCGCTGGCTGAACGCGGCGAATGATTTGACCCAGGCTGGACAAGCGCAAGCGGCAGGCGAAGCGACCAAGGCATTAAAGGCGCGATAAATAGCACCGACTGAAATAATAAAACGGCGCCCTCGGCGCCGTTTTTATTGGAAGGCTGCTCAAAAGCCAAACTTGTCCCGCAGGGCGTAGTACCAAGCGCCCAGCGCCGTCAACGGTGTACGCAACAACTGGCCGCCAGGGAAGGGATAGTGGGGCAGGTCGGCAAAGGCATCAAAACGCTCTGCCTGCCCACGCAACGCTTCGGCCAATACCTTGCCGGCCAGGTGGGTATAGGTCACACCGTGACCGCTACAGCCTTGTGAGTAATAGATGTTGTCGCCCAGACGACCGACTTGTGGCAAACGCGACAGCGTCAGCAGGAAATTTCCGGTCCAGGCGTAATCAATTTTTACGTCCTTGAGCTGCGGAAAGGCTTTAAGCATCTTCGGCCGGATGATCGCTTCAATATTGGCCGGGTCCCGCGCGCCGTACACCACGCCGCCGCCAAAAATAAGGCGTTTGTCAGCGGACAGTCGATAGTAGTCGAGCAGGTAATTACAGTCTTCAACACAATAGTCCTGCGGCAACAGCGTCCTCGCCAGCGCCTCACCCAGCGGCTCGGTGGTGATCACCTGAGTACCGCAAGGCATCGACTTGGCCGCCAGCTCCGGCACCAGATTACCCAGGTAAGCGTTGCCGGCTACGATGACAAACCTGGCTCGGACTCGACCGTGTTCGGTATACACGACTGGATTGGCGCCGCGCTCGATTCGAATCGCCGCCGACTGCTCATGAATCACACCGCCCAGCGACTCCACCGCAGCAGCCTCACCCAACGCGAGGTTCAAGGGATGGACATGACCGCCGCTCATGTCGAGCATGCCGCCGATATACTCATCACAGGCCACCACCTCGCGAATACGGCGCTTGTCCATCAGTTCCAGCTGAGTGTGTCCGTATCGCTCCCAGAGCTTCTTCTGTGCTTCCAGGTGGCCCATCTGCTTGTTGGTGATGGCTGCAAACACGCCGCCATCCTTCAGGTCGCATTGAATCTGATACTTGGCCACCCGATCACGAATGATCGCGGCACCTTCAAATGCCATTTGCCCCAGCAGTTGCGCCTGCTTGGGCCCGACTGTGCGCTCGATCACGTCGATGTCGCGGCTATAGCTGTTGACGAGCTGTCCGCCATTACGCCCCGATGCACCAAAGCCGACTTTGGCAGCCTCAAGCACCGTCACACGAAACCCGTGCTCCAGCAAAAACAGCGCACTGGAAAGCCCGGTATAACCTGCGCCAATCACGCAGACATCGGTTTCCACCTCACCTTCCAGTCGAGGGCGCTCAGGCACCGCGTTCGCAGACGCTGCGTAATAAGACTGTGGGTAAGGAGTGTTCGCCATCCTGCAACCTCTGTTTTATATTTTTTACGGATGCCGAGATGCTACCTGAGAAAAAAAACCTCGACCAGTGAGCGGTGAGATCACAGGCAGAGGACGATCCGTAAAAAATACGCATATTCATGGAGTTAGCGCGAAAAAGGTGTTGACACGAATCCATATATCCGTAGAATGCCGACCCACAGCAGGCGCGTAGCTCAGTTGGTTAGAGCACCACCTTGACATGGTGGGGGTCGCTGGTTCGAGTCCAGTCGCGCCTACCAAACAAAATCCGCTCCTGCTGGCGGTCTAGAAGGGTCAACCGAAAGGTTGGCCCTTTTTTGTTGTTGGCGTTTGGAAAAACTTTGGAAATATTTTGGAAAAACGAACCAGCGGTATCAGTATTTCAAGTCTGCTCCGACGGTCTGGTATTCGATAGTCTTCTCGGTGTGTCCCTCCTGATAATGCCGCGTCATCTTCGCATCCGAATGCCCTAGACGTGCCTGGACGTATTCCTCAGGAAACTCTTGCTGCTCGTAAAGCCATGAGCCCAAAGCGCGAACTTCGTGGAAAGTGGGTCGCTCAGCCGGCCCAATGTGATCGTAAGCATGCGCGGCGTCTCTTGCCTTGGTGAACTCCTTGGTCAGATAGTCAGGCGTGACTGATGACCAATGCTCCTTGGCTTCCACTTGTTCGCGCCGCCGGGACTTCGTTTTGTAATGGATGAGAAATGGAGAGACGATAGGAGATCGTAGGCACTCCAGTACAACCTCCCTCAACGACTGCCCCATTACAATTTCAAGGTGTATCGGGTTTTCGTAACCTTGGGTTTTACCGGGGGATATACGTGGCTCACGCGGGTGCGCTGCTTGTACGCAAGCTCGCTTGGCTCGTCTTTGTCGATCCAGACACCAGCGAATATCGATGGGGCAATTTCTACCAGGCGCTTGCTGAGCTTCTTCTCGATGCGGGCCTTCATCACTGCAATCCCGAGTAGATGCGCCATGCCATTCAGGCGAGGGCGATCACGGTGTCACTACCCAAGCAGCACGTCCTCGGCATCATTGAAGCTTTGGATCGCCTTAGCCTTAGCCTCAACGCCAGCCTCGCTCAATGGAGAATCCTTCGACTCTCTCCAATCCTGATTCGATCAAGCGCCCGGTTTAATGCGTCCAAGGCGTCGAGGAGAGCTTTCGCCTCAGCCTCTCGACCATCTCCCCAAAGGCGTTCCGCCATTTTGTTCAGGGCCTGGATAGAGCGCTCAATTTCAGCAGCAGTCGCTGCAACTTTACTTTCCGGTTGTTTCTTCGGCATTCAGTAACCCTTCTGCAGGGTATTGCTTTGTCTTTCAATTTTTAGTGCGAATACGTCGCCCACCAAAATGCTTGGGCTAGGATCGCGAGCTATTCAGCCTTCCCCCGCACAATCCTTCCCGCCTTCACCTCATCCGCAAGCGCCGCCAGCCGATCTGCTTCCTCATATAGCTTCGCAATTAGCTTTAGCGCAGCGACAACATCGGCATCCCCGCAGCTCTTGGTAATTTCGAGTACTTCAGACGCTGCCTGCTCCAGGCTCAGCGCTGCGTCTTTGAGTTCGCGATTCAGCTCTTGCGTTGGTCTGTTGAGTCCCATTTCGACCTCCTACAAATCCCCAGCGCGCCAACTACTCAGCCTTGCCCTGATCCTCGCTGCCCTTTTCGGCGGCATCAGCAAGAGCCCTCAGTTGGGAGGAGGTGTAAAGAAGTTGGTTTATCAGGTCTGTTGATTCTGTATCAATTAACCCTTCAGCTTTCCTTAGCTCGCTCAAGCCTTTTGCAGAAAACTCGAACTCTTCCGCGAGCCTAGAAAGCTCGGAAATCATGTGTGCTCTGGCAATCTCGGTGCTCACAACCACGCTCCTGATTTTACAAATCGCCACACCGCTCGCGCTTATTTGAACAGGGCGCGCTGCCATTGGTGTTCGCCGATGATAGCTATAGGGGAGCCGGCTTGGCGTAGCTCTGCAGCTTTCATGATTTTCACCCCATAATTACTGTGACGCCACTGCTCATTCCCGATACTTCCGACAACCAGAGAGTGGATTTTCTTGCTAACGCCACCTCCAATAATTCCGCCGCGCTCCTCTACCAGTGTCTGACAGTCTTTTCGTGGACCGTAGGCGCGGCGTTCAGGGAACGACCTAGATACCCATGCAGCATCTCACTACGAACCCTATACCGTTATAGGTGCTCCATTTCTTGGCTGCTCAACTGATCTGATATGTGCAGTTATTATTGCATTCAAATGGATATTTATTTTCTCTTGGTTTAATCCGAATGGATATTGATCAGTGATGTCATTGCGCCATTATAATGGCGCCATTGTTATATCCAAGGGAATGGCGTTGATGAATCTGGGCATGCGATTAAAACTCGAGCGTGAAGCGTGTAGCCTGACCCAGAGCGCCGTTGCTGCCATTGGTGGCATACAACCCAATGCGCAATTACTCTATGAAAGCGGAATGAGGTGTCCGAGGGCTGACTACCTGAGCCGATTGTCTACTACGGCTATCGATGTGCTGTTCGTCGTGACGGGCAAACGAACGCCGTATGCTGTTGCTGAACTTTCTGCTGATGAATATGCACTTATTAAGTTTTTACGGACTGCGGACTTTTCCGATAAACACGCCGTAGAACATATTATAAATAGATTAGCCGTGACCTTGCGAAATAAGAGTCATGACTAATTTTAAGTTTCACATGTTCCTGGTGTTATTGGCTGGGTCGTTCCTGGCTGTGCTGTGGGCTATGGCCAATTTCCTTTAGAAACCCTCAGAACTGACTTCAAGGTCAGCGATGGGGCTCATTGATGGCTTTATGCGTTGGTGACACGGATTCAGAGGCCCCGTACAGCATATCGGGCGTGGGCATCATGTTACCGGCGCTTTGGAGCTGGGTCATGCGCTTACAATAACCTTTTCCGAGTGCCTATAAAAAATAGGGGTTGTGTTCGGTCGGTAGGACGCCGGTGAGGGGCTACTACTGTATGAAAATACAACGCTAAGCTATTGATTCTTATAGCGTGTATTTGGGCTTTTTGGCCAGTTGATACAATGGATATTTTATTTTATATTCAATGGGTTAGGTGTGGCTAGAAGTCACCTTGACATGGTGGGGTCGCTGGTTCGAGTCCAGTCGTACCTACCAAACAAAATCCGCTCCTGCTGGCGGTCTAGAAGGGTCAACCGAAAGGTTGGCCCTTTTTTGTTGTTTGCGATTTGCAAAACTGTTGCAAAGCCCCGCCTCAAAATGCCAATCCGCGCCCACATAATCAATCACCTTGTCGGTATGGTCTTCCTGAACTCCTTCGTCAGGTAGTTCGGTGTAACGGACGTCCAATGAGGGGAGGCAGTAGGGGGCGCGCACTCGCTCACTGTCCACTTCCTGCAAGTCTAGGCCCATCTTTATGCGCAGGTGTGCCGGATTTCCGTACCCCTCTGCATCTTCCCAGTCGGCACCGAAGCCGCCGCACAGTTGCCGTGACAAATGTCGATCGTTGGGTGCTGGTTTGCTGGCATGAGTGATCCTCGGTGGTCGGTACCTGCAGCGTAAATTTTAAGGGAATGTCCCGCCGTGTTGGTAAGTGGTGTGTGGATAAGAGGAAGGAGCGGTAAGTGGTTATGACCGATTGTCACTTTAAGCATTGAACGATGCGTTGCTATTTGTATGGTATGCAAAAGGGTGGTTGAATGCTGCTTTTGGCACCCAAACGAATTGTTTTGTTCGGGGGGTTGTAAGGTGGTTCTGTAAGCCACTAAGGGAGCTGATATGACAATCCGATCAGAAAGCGTTTACGCGCAAACGCTTGTGGCAATATTCGGTGCGGCGTTTGAGCTCGGATTTGACCCATATGCCTTGGCTCTGCAAGCCAAACTCGATGTGGACACTTACGACAAGTGGGAGCCTTTAAGGCGCACTGAGAGCGTTCAGCAGGTTATCGACGAGTCCTTATTGGCGGCCAAGCTCCTTCGCAGTAGTTGAAGCAATGAAGGCCCATCCTGTAGGGGGCACGTGTTCTCTGTTTGAATTCGACGACCCAGCCCCGATTTTTATTGTTTACATTCCATGGAGTAATTTCCGGGCACAACTGCGTGATACATCGCGATCTGGGCTAGGCATTCTTCAAGCGTGGGCCATTGACTGAGCGGCTTGGTTTCGCAACCTTGGGCTGTGCAGTAGTGGATATACAAGGTAAACAGGACGGCTACCATAGTCGACCTCCAGGAACGCTGAGTAAGCGAGCAGCTTGGCGATCAGGTGCCAAAAAGGTTAATTGTGCCGCCACCTACTGCTATTCCTGGCGCAGAGCCGACTGTATTGCTGCGATGATCCGGCACATATAACGGTAGTCAGGGTTTGATACCTCTGCACGACCTTTCGCAACCGTCCCGGTGTACAGATCAGTCAAAGCTATAGCCATATCGAAGATAGCCGCGTGTCCGGGGTTTGCATAGGACGTGCCTGGGCATATTCCTCTGGAAACTCTTTTTGCTCGTAAAACCATGAGTCGAATGCGCGACCTTCGCCGAAGGTGGGCCGCATCATGGGTGCGGGGCTGCATGGGGGTGAATTACTGGCGGATACGAATTTGATCGCAATGGCTTTCAACGATGACGGCACTGTGACGCTGAAGTGGATATAGCGACCGAAGATAACGAGGTGGTCGAGAAGAAGGCGGTTTATCCGCCTGATGACGCTCGCCATCTTGTGGTCCCGAGCACTGCGTAGCAGGTCCCTGAGACGGTCGCGCAAGCGATGCAGGCTCATCCTCGCCACCCTTAGCCTCGGCGGTTGATGCCAGCTCATCCCGTCGCCTCGGGACGCTCGGTAGTACAGTGGCAAACGTTCAGATATCCCAAGGTAATTTGCCTCGGGCTTCCTTCCGGTTCGCAATCGCCCGCGACACCCTTGCCTTTGGCTAACACTTCCCTTTGCCGGGTGTGTAGAGGACTTTCATCTCCAAGTCACCCGCGTGGTCACCACAGCCAAACTGGTTACGCTTGCGCGCAACGTGTCATGCCTGACGCACCCACAAAAAAGCCCGCGCTGGGCGGGCTCTCTATTTCACACATGGGTACTGATCCTTCAGTAGGATCAGTGTGCGCAGCGGGGTGACGCGAAATCAATGTCGAGGCGACGAAGGGGGGGCTAGTACAGACGGCCCGATCAATGGCGGGCCATCTAATCGTTTCGGAGTAGGTGAGGGTGATTCGTTGCGTACAGATAGCTCGAAAGCTACATTCAGTCATGAGCGAATTTTGGCGCAGTGGCCGCGGCCAGTAGAATGGGAAACTTTACAGTCCTGCGGTGGAAACTGATGCGAAGAGAAATAGGTTACTGGGATCGAGAGGGACGTGAGCTGTTTTACTACTTGGAATTCAGGGCAGAAACCGCAGAGTTCTTTATCACCTGCGAGCATACGCCTCTTGGTGGTGAGGGAAGCGTCAGGTCCATACCGCTAAGTGAGGCTCGCGGTGAGCGTTACTACGATGACGCGTTGCTGATTATCAAAGAGGAGCTTTTCAGGGATTATACAGTCTGAACATGCATCCAGATGCTCAACTATATTTCTGCGGCCATAGGTACCCGGGAGGCCTATGGATCATCCGGTGGAAGTGGAAGTCTCTCGGTTAACCCGACTGGCACCTACCCGGATTGCAGCCGCCAGAAGCCTTTGCGGGATACTGGGACGGACAGCAAAACGGGTTCGCGCTATTGGAGCAGCTTACCGGCGATAATCCTGGTCTCCACCATCGCGATCACGCCCGCGGTCATGGTCATATCCCCGATCATCGCCACGGTCATTACCACGTTCGTGATCATGACCGCGGTCATGATCACGACCACGTCCTCCTCCATCCTCCCAGTACGGCCAGCAGCCTCCTAGCAGAAGGGAGCCCGAAATCACCAAGATAAATATAGCTGTTCGTTTCATTTTATCGTCCGATAAAGCAAGGACAGAACCCCTGCGAAGAGTTGTCGCTGCCAGTGACTTTTAGTCATGGGGCGATCAACAAGTAATACGACCATTAAATAGATCAATGATTCACTGTGTGACACTGTCAGCCTGGAGGCTGCGCCCATCGCTTGTACCTGCGTCAGACAAGCTATGCATGTAATGCTGAGGTTTGCGCTAACCTCCTATGAATGTTTGCTTCGGCTTCAAAAGGAGGTCACATGAATGGCATTGGTTTGCGACTAAAAGAAGAACGAAAAAGACTCGGGCTTTCTCAAGCCGGCCTGGGCGCCGCTGGCGGAATTGAAGCCAATGCGCAAGGTGCGTACGAAAGAGGCAAGCGCTTCCCGAACGCGACCTATCTCTCCTTGATCGCAGCCGTGGGCGTAGACATATTGTTCGTGGTGACCGGCGTCAGGAAAGCCAGGTCGATCGACAGCATCACTGCGTTGGATGCCAAGGTTCTGGAAGAGTTGGACGGTTTGCCAGAAGACGTCCAGAACGACATCAAGCGTTTGATTAGCACGCTTTTTGACTCCGATGAGAAAGAGACGAAAGGTAACGCCGAATCCTCCTGATCCATTCTGTTTACATCACCACCTGCCCTGTCCGCTCTATCATAGCGTCAGGCTTTTATTTTTGGTTGCCATCCCGAAAGCCTCACAGTCATTGGAGCCACATAGGTGAAAAATCAAGCCCAATGCAGTTGAACCATCAAGAGAGCATCACCGAGTAGCGGACTACCGGGAGGCCCCCTTAACGCAGGTGGCCACATCAAGCTTGGCTTATAGTGCCAGAGCATACGGATCAAATCCGAGCTCAAACGCCGCACCGAACACCACACGTCATCACTGCAGGGTATTCACTTACAATACGTGCAGCCGGTGCCGCCAGACGAGAATTCTCCATGCCCGATAATCAGCGCCCCATCCTTTGCATTTACCACGGTCACTGTGCAGACGGTTTTGGCGCCGCCTGGGTTGTCCGTAAAGCCTTGGGCGCCGACATCGAGTTTCATGCTGGCATTTACGGCAAGCCGGTGCCGGACGTTGCGGGCAAGCATGTCGTGATTGTGGATTTTTCGTACCCTGCCGAGGTATTGATAGCGATGGGCGAAGCTGCGGCTTCTGTTTTGATCCTGGATCATCACAAGACGGCACAGGACGATCTCAAGTCCCTACCGTTTGCTGGCAACACCTATGCGCAGTTCCAAACGGATTGCCGGAGCAAATGCATCAGCTCAGGTTCCCCCCACATAGGCGCACTGTTTGATATGAACCGCTCGGGCGCAGGCATTGCCTGGGACTTCTTTTTTCCAGAAACACCTCGCCCCGCGCTAATCAATCACATCGAGGATCGGGACTTGTGGCTGTTCAAGCTGGACGGCACCCGCGAGATACAGGCCAGCGTCTTCAGTTACCCCTATGACTTCGACGTCTGGGACAGGCTGATCGAGTCTGATCTAGCCATGCTTCGATCAGACGGCATCGCTATCGAGCGTAAGCTGCAAAAGGATGTCGCGGAATTGGTTGGCGTGACCAAGCGCCGGATGGTGATCGGCGGCCATGACGTGCCGGTGGCAAACCTCCCGTATACGCTGACCAGCGATGCAGGGCACCTGATGTGTGCGGGCGAGCCTTTCGCCGCCTGCTACTGGGACACCCCGGACGGCCGATTCTTCAGCCTGCGTAGCTCAGACGCAGGCGAGGATGTCTCGGTAATCGCTCAGCATTACGGTGGCGGTGGCCACCGTAATGCTGCTGGCTTCAGCGTTCCGTTCGGCCATCCGCTCACACGTTAATCCCCATGTGCAACAGCATCGCTGACATGAACGAATTCACTTTTTGTGCTTCTCAAGAGTGAGCATGACCCTTACTCGGTGTGCAGTCTGCGCACCTCTTGTCGATCTCTTTTTTTAAGCAACTTTGGCGCGACTTTATTTCTGTACCATGCAGAGGTTCAGACAAATATTATTAAGTGTATAAAATGGCTCAATAAGGTTCAGAAGTGTTTATATGTGTATGTGAGAGCGCAACTATCATGGCTCACGAGTAGGACTGCATAGAGGGGCGCGCGGTTTAAGCAGGGGCGAACAATGTACGAACCTGAAGATCCGATTAAAGCGCAGAGGCTGATTGAAATCGCCAGAGCCGCAGATACGGACTGTGAACTGTTCCTGCAGCAAGAATCCTCGATGGATACACGATGCAAGCAGGTAGAGCTCAAGCTTCTTCAGCGGAGGGCAAGCCTGGCAAATTCCAATGTCACCAGCTTCTGCATAAACCAGCGCAAGCGACATCCGATTTGAGCCTCCAGTTGAGTCGTCGGGTATGCAGTCAATTGTCAGGTTGGAGCGTAGACCCCGGCGACATGCTGGGGTCGATCAATGGGCGCTGAATGTCTGGAATATCGAGCCTGAAAACGATGGGCGCTCGTAAGTGAGGCAAACGGGCTCCAACCCCGGAGAGGCCCGTGCGGCGGGATTATTTGTTTTTGGTTTTAACCTCGGCCACAAGACACTCAAGGGCGAACTGCTCTGTATAGGTCATCTGAATAGGGCTGGTTACCCCTTTGACGGTTCGTGAGCCATCAAGGATGTAGCGTATGCGCCTGTCGGTGACGCCGATGCGTTTTGCGATCCATGCAGGTGTCTGCCCGATGCGTGTGACCAGTTTGTCGGCATATTCGGTGGATGGATTGTAGAGTTCTGCGTTGGGGATCATTTGACGTCCAGATGAAAAAATTAGGCTGCGATGCGTTCGCGGTTGTGCAATAGATTGCGCGAATCATCGAAGGGTGTCGCGACATAATTTTCTTTTCGGCTTACTCACGGTACCGAGGTCTCAAAAAAAATTCGCATCATGCAGCTGATGGCCACACAAGCCTATAATTGATCCGGAATCAGGCGGGCTGGTTCCACTGTTACAGGCTTATGTTTCATTAAACGGCAACACCGTATTATCAGGATTAGTCAGTGCCTCCACTCATCAATGCTTTGCCCGCTGAAGAATTAAAACGCATACCTATGCTGAAATGCGCGGTGGTATTCATCATCGTGGTCTGTTCATCCATCATCGGTTTGTCTTTGCTTCAACTGCAGCAGTCCAAGGTCCACGAGCTGGCGCAAGCTGAGATATCTTCTTCAAACCTTGCGCGCTCGATGGCGCAGGAGGCGGAGGACACCTTTGACGAAGCCGATATTGTACTGGCCGGATTGGTAGGATGGCTGCAAGCTGACGGTTATGGCCCCGGTCAAATAGACCGTTTGCATGAGGTTTTTGTCGATCGTGTGAGTGCGATTGAACAGCTGCATGGACTATTCTTTTTTGATAAGCATGGTCAATGGGTCGTGACTTCGTTTACTGGCATCCCTGCTGAGATGAACAGCTCTGATCGAGACTATTTCATCTATCATCAAAATAATGATGATCCAAACCCGCGGATCGGCCATGCGATCCGCAGTCGAGCGACGGGCGAGTGGGTTGTTACTATCTCCCGTCGGGTGAATGACCGAGAAGGTCATTTTAACGGTGTGGTGTTGGCGGCCATCAAGATGTCTTATTTCGATAAGTTCTTTGAAGGTTTTGATATCAACAAAAACGGTGCGATGTTTATTGCGCTAACCGATGGGACGCTCTTGGCCAGACGTCCGTTCAACGACGCGTTGATCGGGACGTCTGTCGCGCAAGGGGATATATTTAAAAACTATCTGCCACGGTCCAGTTCCGGCACCGCAATGATAACGTCAGTGGTTGACCAGACCGTAAGGCTCTGTGGATACCAACAGTTGAAAACCTATCCGCTGGTAGTGGTAGCCGCCATCTCTAGAGATTCTATCCTTAACGAATGGCAAAAAAATGTGTACAAATCTGCCGCGATCATTGGGGCCGTGCTCATTATCAATTGCCTGTTCGGGGTGTTATTCATACAGCAGTTGCGGAACGGTCAGCGTGTCGAAACCGATTTACGCAGCGCGAAAGACGATTTGCAGATTATGGCAACGCACGACGGTCTGACAGGTCTTGCGAACCGTAGGCTTTTTCAGGAAACCTTAAACGCTGAGTTTAAGCGAGGCGCACGGACGACCCTCCCAATGAGCCTTATCATGTTAGATATCGATTATTTTAAAAGCTTCAATGATGCCTATGGTCACGTTGCTGGCGATCACTGCATTGCCGCAGTAGCACGTGTTGTCCGTGAGTCTTTGCAGCGGGAAGCAGACCTTGCTGTGCGCTATGGGGGCGAGGAAATCGCGGTGCTTCTGCCTGATACGGATGAGAAGGGCGCATTTGTCATCGCGGAAAAAATCAGACTGGGGGTTATGAGTGAACATATTATTCATCAACGTAACCCGCTCGGTAACCTCACCATAAGCCTTGGATGCTATACCTGCTTTCCAGGCGTCGATGGGAATATTGAGCAGTTTATTGAGCGTGCTGATTCAGCGCTTTATTCTGCTAAAGAATCGGGGCGCAATGTGTCAGTGTCTTTTGGCGAAGCGACGACCGTGGGTTCGTTCTATAGCGAGGTGCATATGAACACTGATCAAAAAAAACAAAGAGGCGATCACTCTCCTGATTCCGGATCGGGAATGCCTGATCCGGACAACAGCCTCCCTGTCGAAGACGAAACTCCTCCTTCGCAAGACTGGAAGCATCCCGATGACGGGAAAAGCTTGTCAGAACAGGACGAAGAGTTTCCGCTTAAGCCCTGACCGGTCATTCTGAGCGTTGAGGAATTGCCTGGCGAAGAGGGCATTTTGATCGACGAAGGGGAGGGCGCGGCGTGAGCAGGTTCAAACACTTTGAAAGAAACACGCAGGGCCGTGACTTCGTCGTGGGTGATATCCATGGGCATTTCACTCGGTTGCAAGCCGCGTTAGAAGCAGTTGGTTTCGCTCCGGAGGTCGATCGCTTGTTTAGCGTGGGAGACGTGGTTGATCGTGGCCCTGAAAGTGAACGGGTTCTCGATTGGCTGGCCCAGCCTTGGTTTTTTGCGGTGCAGGGCAATCATGAAGCGTTGGCTATCAAGCATGTGCAGCACAGCGATCTTGATTATCCGATGTATCGGGCAAGCGGGGGCGCCTGGTTTCTCAGGCTTGCCCCTAGCGAGCAGCAGAAGTTCGTCGCATATTTTAAGCAGATGCCCATCGCTATTGAAGTCGATACCCCGTCAGGGTTGATAGGCATGGTGCATGCCGACTGTCCGACACCTACCTGGGCATTGCTTCGTGGCGCGCTTTTGGGGCATCTGCCGGATTCGGGGCGTCTCGAGGAATACTGCCAATGGTCACGTGAGCGCCTTCGCCTCAGAGATTCCAGTGGAATACCCGATGTGCGCGCCCTGTTTGTCGGTCATTCTCCCTTGAGCCGACCCGAACTGTTGGGCAACGTTTTCCACATTGATACGGGTGGCTGGCGTTTTAATGGCAGCGGTTATTTCACGCTGGTGAATCTGGCTACACTCGAAATTATTTCGCCGCGGCCCACGAAACCCGACGAAGACTTGGTCATGCGCTGACGAGTGAGCCTCCGTGTAGTCGCTTCAAAACGCCAGCGGCCCCGATAACACCTCTGAAAATTGATTATTGCCAGGCCTGAATTGTTCAGACCATGGAATTAGAATCTCCATTGGTCGGGCTGTTTTGATGGGGGTATTCGGGGGCTGACCGCACGCCGCTACCGAAGCGTCCAGCGATTGCCCTGTGTTCTGATGGAGGAAGGCGGCCGACTGCCAGGTAGCTGCATGCCGTGCTCGCCTGATTATTCAACGTCGCAAGTAAAGTGAGCGTATCGTTATGAGTGACATTCCTCTTTAGGTAAACCCAAATGAATCATCTTGGTTCGCGGTTGAAGGAAGAGCGAAAGACTCTAGGGCTTTCTCAGCAGGAATTTGCTGCAATTGGCGGTGTAGAGGCCAATGCACAAGGCAAGTATGAAAGTGGCGAGCGTACCCCGCGCTCGGACTATTTGGCGGCGCTGGGTGTCAAGGGTGTCGATGTGCTCTATCTCCTCTCCGGGTGCCGAACACCGTTGCGCATCGACAGTCTCAGTGATGCGGAACGAAATGTAATCATTCACTACCGCACACTGACCGACCTGGACCAGGATGCGATCAGCCAGTTGGCGCTGTCGCTATCGGAATGCCTGACTGAATAGCAGTGTCTCACTGTGTTGCTACATCCTGTTTCATCTGCAACGCGTCCTCTACCGCTCCTCGCTCTTGATCGTTGATATATGAATCGTATATGATTCATATATTATTTTCCTGAGGTGATCCTGTGGGCCTGGTAAAAATTTCGGAACACATGCATGCCAATGCTCGGACCGCGAGCGCAGCGTTAAGCCGCTCTATCAACGCTCAAGCTGAGCATTGGATGAAGATCGGCATGATGGCTGAACTGCATCCTGCACTCAATTACAGCGACATCTGCCAATTGCTCATTCGTGCCGAAAATGCTGGTGGCACGGTCCTGTCGGTAACCCCGTTCGGTCTCTCTCCGTCGATGGAAAATTTGCAGGAGGCGTTGTAATGAGTGCGGCTGTCAGCATTAAGACTGAAGATGATCTGGTCAGGCTTCGGGTTGCCGGAAGGTTGGCTGCAGATGTGCTCGCGATGATTGGCAGTCATGTCAAAGCGGGTGTCAGCACTGAAGCGCTGGATAAGATTTGTCACGCGTATATCGTTGATGAGTTAAAGGTTATTCCAGCGAACATCGGCTATCACGGCTTTACCAAATCCACCTGTATCTCGCCGAACACTGTGGTATGCCACGGAATCCCATCGGCGTCGGATATTCTCAAAGATGGGGATATCGTTAATATTGATGTGGCTGTGATCAAGGACGGTTGGTTTGGTGATACCAGTCGGATGTATTTCGTGGGAGACGTCAGCCCGACCGCGAAGCGCTTGGTGCATACCACTTATGAGGCAACCCTTGCCGGGATTCACGCTGTCCGACCGGGAGCGACCTTGGGCGATATCGGTCATGCCATTCAGACGGTAGCGCACCGCGAGGGCTTCAGTGTTGTGCGCGAATACTGCGGACACGGCATTGGTCGTAACTACCATGAAGAACCGCAGGTGCTGCATTACGGTAGCTCACGGCAAGGGCTCAAGCTCAAGGTGGGCATGGTGTTTACCATTGAGCCGATGATTAATGTCGGCAAGCCTGGGACCAAGGTGCTGCCCGATGGCTGGACCGTACTCACCCGCGATCAATCCCTCTCCGCTCAATGGGAGCATATGGTTGCTGTCACTGAGACCGGTTTTGAACTGCTGACACCATGGCCCGAGGGCACCGGTGAATATGCGCCTGTTTGACCGTCCTGCGGCTCCACGCACATGGGCAGACCAATAAAGTCACAGTTGTCGGGATGACGAGTATTAGACACCCGCTGTAACCCGCTTCCCGTTCCCCTGATGCGATGCAGTTCTGACCGGCTCATAGATGATCAGAGCCGCATCGTGCAGGGAGGACACCAAGTCTACGTGGCTCGCCGCCATTGAACTTCGGTTACACCAAGACCTTCAGCCTGGCGGAGTGCCAGCCGAACGGGTCCTGCCGCTACATTGTCGTTGACGCTTCCTACCCCCGCATGCAGCGTAGCGAAGTGCAATGCATCGCTTTCGCACAGGTGCAGGGCCTCATGAAAAAAATGCCGACACTGCCCCTTGAAATGATAATTAATCTCGAACGCTTTCAACTGATCCATATCGCCCCTCCGCTCGTTAGACGTATCACGTCTCTGAAAATATGCACGTTCCCTTGTACCCGTAGGGCATCCACGCAGAAGGCGTAATGCACTACTTTTCATTTCTACGTCGATGTAGGCATGCAAACAATTTCAAGCGGCTACGGCGCGGATGCCATTGCTTGGTGAAGTGTGTATCCCCGATATCGGGCTCAGGATTGCCGTACTTTAGTGGGGATTAACCCCGCAAAAATAATTACACCGTTTTGCACTACTTTGTATCTATTAGAATGCCTATCCGATCAGTGGCACTCTGCCTGCGCAAAGCTGAAACGGTTGAGTGGCTTATGGCTCTTGGTGATTCTGAGGGGAAGTCGGACGGTGAAGTCAGCATCTGGTGTTACAGTGCCGTCTACATTCAAATGAGGAAGTACACATGTCACTGCTTGATGATGAACAAGACATTTGGGATATGTTTGCGGCCTCTGCCTTGACCGGGTTGATCAGTCGTGGTGCCATCGAACCGCTTGATGCTGCCGAGCTGGCCGCTGATTACGCCTCGGAGTTGATGATCCAGCGTTCTCTGCGCATTCAGGCGGAAGAGGATGCGGCTGAGGCGCCATAAAATCTGGTCCAGCCGCGAAAAAAGCTCGACACTTTCACACGTGCCGGGCTTTTTTGCTGTTATGTGCAGGCTTTCAGGTTAACGGGGCCAACGAAGGCATTGCCTCGACCCATCACACATGCCACGCGTTGATTGCGCTGAGTTTCCCACGTGTCGACGGGATAAGTCTTGTTCCAGGCCTCATAGAGTCGGCGATCCTGTTTGGACAAGGGCAGGCTGTACTGCTTGCTCATATAAAAATACGTTCTGGCGATCATTCCGCGAATTGACGGACGTGGCATCACTTTCTTTGCTTTGAAATCCACCTGCGTCAGACAAGAACCGTACTGCCCCGCCTGAACCGGAAGCCAGCCAAAGCTGAAGTTATTTCGGTCACCGTTCACTTCACCAATACTGGGCACCAGATTATGCAGATCAGCCTCGGCACGTTGGTAAACAGGGTCGTTTTTTGTACAGTTTCCCCGGCCGCCGTTTTGCCAACATTGACGTAAATGGCCAATTTGCCAGGCAGGTACAATGTGCTCCCATTCGATCCGCTTGGCGCGGTTGGCATTTTTGCGCGGAACATAACCGCAAGCGGCGAGATTGACCTGATTACCGCTGTATTTACAGCCGCAATAGAACTCTGTCGACTGCGGGGCATACAGGCCCGAGGCGATCTTTTTTGCTTCACTGAAGGTGCGAGGTGCGTCGGCATGCGCGGCGATGCAGAAACTTAGGGTCAGCAGGGCAATTATTCGAACAATCATGCCGTTAATCTTCCTTCGGCACGGTCCAGAATATCTGCACGCCACCGTCATCGCGGTAGGCGAGGGTGACGTTGTCGTTCTCCGCTATTTCTTCAAGTAACTGATTCCACTCGTCTTCTACCTCGTCGGTCAATCGGTATATCAGTGCTGCCCGGGCCTTTTGCGCGGTTGGTGAGTTGATCACTTTCTGAACCCGGATGCCGAGTCGTTCGTAGGAGCTGGGGGCTGAAGGTGCTGCTGCAGAATTCTTTGCCACGGAGGAGATCCTTGGTTGGCTGTATGCGCATACAGTATTTCAACGTGAGGATTTTCGCAACTGCCTGTCGAGTCTCTGCCTCGATGTGCAGGAGTAAAGCGCGCTAAGGTCTGACAACAAGATGGAGTGGCACTTGCCCGCTCTACGCAGTGCAGCGCGCAGAGCGGGCAAGTGCAGGAATGATCAATACTCCCAGAAAATCCGTTGCAGCTCTTTGCTGTCGTTGGTCTTGGTCAGCGCGACCATTGCAAGAATGCGGGCTTTTTGAGGGTTCAGATCGTGGGCGACGACCCAATCGTATTTGTCATCAGGTTGTTCCGCATTGCGCAGTACGAAACCGCCAGCGTTAACGTGGGATGAACGGATGATCTGGATCCCGTCTTTGCGCAAGGCCTGCAGGGTGGGCACTACGTTGGACGATACCGAGCCGTTGCCAGTGCCTGCGTGGATGATCGCTTTTGCGCCTGCCTGAGCCAGTGCCTTGTAAGCAGTGTCCGAGACATTTCCATAGGAGTAGGCAATATCGACTTTAGGCAGCGTGCTGATTTGCTTGATGTCGAATTCCGAATCCATGGTGTGACGCTTGGCGGGCAAGCGGAACCAGTAGGACTTGCCTTCGACCACCATGCCTAGCGGACCCCATGCGCTTTTAAAGGCTTCGGTCTTGATATTGATCATTTTGCTGACGTCGCGACCCGACTGAATCTCGTCGTTCATGGTCACCAGAACACCCTTGCCTCGTGCCTCTTTGCTGCCCGCAACGGCAACCGCGTTGTACAGGTTCAACATGCCATCCGCAGACATCGCTGTCCCTGGACGCATGGAGCCTACGACAACGATGGGCTTGTCGGTCTTCTCTACCAGATTGAGAAAATAGGCCGTTTCTTCCAGGGTATCGGTGCCGTGGGTGATCACGATGCCGTCCACATCTTTGCTGTCGGCCAGTTCGGCGACACGTCTACCCAGTTGCAGCAGGTTTTCGTTGGTGATGCTTTCCGAGGCGATTTGCATGACTTGTTCGCCGCGCACATTGGCCAGTGCGCTCAGCTCCGGCACACCCGCAATCAACTGATCAATACCGACCTTGGCCGCCTGGTAAGTCGCGCTGTTGGCAGCGCTCGCGCCAGCGCCAGCGATGGTGCCGCCAGTGGCAAGAATGACGACGTTAGCGAGCTTTTGTTGTTGTTCTGCTTCTTTGGCTGAAACGCCTGTCGGCAACAGCAGCATCAGCGCAAGGGCGCTCGGTACAAAGCTATGGAATATAGTTTTCAATTTTTATTTCTCTTGTTATGGGAGTGCTTGATTCATGAGCCTTGCGAACCTGTTGCAGGTTCACCTGACCCGGGCCGCACTAGACAAGAGCATGATCTATACCAACAGAATTGATCATTATGTATTGATCTAAGATACTGATTTATAACTATTTATTTTTAGAGGTGGGTGTGTTGGTATTCGGCTTTCCGAACATTGGAGACTTCGCTGTTCGGCTATCCGAAAGCAGAATGGAGGAATAGCGCTCCGCAACTTTATTATCCCGTATGGCGGCGCGCCGTGGCGGTTGACAAAAATGGCCGCCGTTCTCATAGTCCGGCAAAGCAAACGTTTGCGTGCGCGCAATCGATGCAAAAATAATCATAAGATCGGAGTGAACTCATGAAGCTGCCATTCGCTGCACGTCTTCTCGCTGTCGCTATGCTCACCGCAGCCTCTGCCATCCTGCCGCTTTCTGCTGCGCATGCTCAAACCACGGAAAAGCCCAAAGTCGCGCTGGTGATGAAGTCGTTGGCCAATGAGTTCTTCCTGACCATGGAAGACGGCGCCAAGGCCTACCAGAAAGAGCATTCGGCTGATTTTGATCTCATCTCCAATGGCATCAAAAATGAGTCGGACACCAGTGCCCAGATCGCTATCGTCGACCAGATGATCGTGCAGAAAGTCAATGCGCTGGTCATTGCTCCTGCGGACTCCAAGGCGCTGGTGACGG
This sequence comes from Pseudomonas sp. GG8, assembly GCF_052976945.1. Classification (NCBI taxonomy): domain Bacteria; kingdom Pseudomonadati; phylum Pseudomonadota; class Gammaproteobacteria; order Pseudomonadales; family Pseudomonadaceae; genus Pseudomonas; species Pseudomonas sp. GG8. The sequence continues at coordinate 3,162,885 of NZ_JBRIIP010000001.1, read as the reverse complement.
TGATCAAGAGGGCTAGGGATGCCGGTATTATCGTGGTTAACATTGATAACCAACTGGATGTCGATGTGCTGAAAAGCAAAGGCATCAGCGTGCCGTTCGTAGGCCCGGACAACCACAAAGGTGCACGTCTGGTGGGTGACTACCTGGCCAAGCAGTTAGCAGCTGGCGATGAAGTCGGCATTATCGAAGGCGTTTCGACCACCACTAATGCCCAGCAACGCACAGCGGGTTTCAAGGATGCCATGGATGCCGCGCAGATGAATATTGTCTCCACGCAATCGGGTAACTGGGAAATCGATAAAGGCAACGCCGTAGCTTCGGCCATGCTCAACGAGTACCCGAATCTCAAGGCATTGCTGGCCGGTAACGACAGCATGGCGCTGGGCGCGGTCTCGGCGATTCGGGCGGCAGGTAAGGCAGGTAAAGTAAAAGTGGTTGGTTACGACAACATCAACGCCATCAAGCCCATGCTGCAGGACGGCCGCATATTGGCCACTGCCGATCAGTTCGCGGCCAGACAGGCGGTGTTCGGTATCCAGACTGCGCTGAAAATGCTCAAGGGTGAAACTGTCGAGGGCGCCGCCAATGGCGTGATCGAAACGCCAGTTGAACTGATCACCAAGAAGTAGTTTCCCGCATGCAGCGTTCGCTCATCGTGGCGGGCGCGTGGAGAGTGTTATGTCTGTGTCTGCTCAGGCGGCTGTTCTATCTGTCAGCGGCGTCGGTAAAACCTACGCCCAACCGGTTCTCAGCGACATCGACCTGACGCTTCTGCGCGGGGAAGTGCTGGCCCTGACGGGCGAAAATGGCGCCGGTAAAAGTACCCTGTCGAAGATTATCGGCGGGCTGGTCTCGCCCACAACCGGGCAGATGCAATTTCAGGGACAGGCCTACGAACCCGGCAGTCGAACCCAGGCGGAAAAGCTGGGTATTCGCATGGTCATGCAGGAGTTGAATCTGCTGCCCACGTTGTCCGTGGCGGAAAATCTATTCTTGGACAACCTGCCGAGTCGCGCGGGCTGGATCAATCGCAAGCAACTGCGCGCTGATGCTATTCAGGCCATGGCTCAGGTCGGGCTGGATGCTATCGACCCAGACACGCTGGTCGGCGAGTTGGGGATTGGGCATCAACAGATGATCGAGATTGCCCGTAACCTGATCGGTGACTGCCATGTCCTGATTCTCGACGAACCCACCGCGATGTTGACGTCTCGAGAAGTCGAGATGCTGTTCGAGCAGATCACTCGCCTGCAAGCCCGCGGGGTGTCGATCATTTATATCTCTCATCGGCTGGAAGAACTGGCCCAGGTTGCACAGCGTATTGCCGTGCTGCGTGACGGCCGGTTGGTGTGTATCGAACCGATGGCTGACTACAGCAGCGAGCAACTGGTCACGCTGATGGTCGGGCGTGAACTGGGTGAGCAGATCGACCTCGGTCCACGTCAGATTGGCGACGTTGCCCTGGCGGTTAAAGGCCTGGGTCGCGCGGGCAAGGTGCGTGATGTCTCTTTCGAGGTGCGTAGCGGCGAGATTTTCGGTATTTCCGGATTGATCGGCGCCGGGCGCACCGAGCTTCTGCGCCTGATCTACGGTGCTGACATCGCCGACACGGGCGGTATCGAGATTGGCAGTCCCCTGCAGTCGGTGACCATCCATTCGCCAGTCGATGCCGTCAAGCAGGGTATTGCGCTGATTACCGAGGATCGCAAGGGCGAAGGTCTGCTACTGACCCAATCGATCAGCGCCAATATCGCGCTGGGCAATATGCCGGCAATTTCCAAAGCCGGCGTGGTCAATCGTCATGATGAACTGCGTCTGGCCCAGCGTCAGGTCGATGCCATGCGCATTCGCAGCGCCAGTCCGATGCAATGTGTCTCCGAGTTGTCTGGTGGCAATCAGCAAAAAGTCGTCATCGGTCGCTGGCTTGAGCGTGACTGCACAGTGATGCTGTTCGATGAGCCGACCCGAGGCATTGATGTTGGCGCCAAATTCGATATCTATGCGTTGCTGGGAGAGTTGACACGCCAGGGCAGGGCGCTGGTCGTCGTGTCGAGTGATCTGCGTGAGTTGATGCTGATCTGTGATCGTATCGGGGTGCTATCGGCCGGGCGTTTGATCGATACCTTCGAACGCGACACTTGGACCCAGGATGAATTGCTTGCCGCCGCGTTTGCCGGCTACCCAAAACGTGATACGCGGCTCACTGAAGTCGCTCCCAGGAATAACTGATGAAAACTTCAGCCGCACCCCAAACATTGCCTTCGTCGGGCAAGCGCAGCAGTCATTATTTCGGACTCGGCACCTACCTGGGACTGGCCGGTGCGTTATTCGCAATGATTGCGTTGTTTTCCGTGCTCAGTGATCACTTCCTGTCTTATGAGACTTTCAGCACCCTGGCCAACCAGATACCGGACTTGATGGTGCTGGCGGTGGGCATGACTTTCATCCTGATCATCGGCGGCATCGACTTGTCGGTGGGATCTGTTCTGGCACTTGCAGCTTCTGCAGTCAGTGTGGCAATCCTCGGCTGGGGCTGGGGCGTCGTGCCAGCAGCCTTGCTGGGCATGACCTGCGCGGCCGTCGCGGGCACCATCACCGGTTCGATCACGGTGGCTTGGCGCATTCCATCGTTTATCGTTTCCCTCGGCGTGCTGGAAATGGCCCGTGGTGTGGCCTACCAGATGACGGGGTCGCGAACCGCTTATATCGGTGATGCATTCGCGTGGCTATCGAACCCGGTCGCTTTCGGGATCTCTCCGTCCTTCATCATTGCGCTGCTGATCATCTTCATCGCCCAAGCCGTGCTGACCCGCACCGTGTTCGGCCGTTACCTGATCGGTATTGGCACTAATGAAGAAGCGGTTCGTCTGGCCGGCATCAATCCAAAACCCTACAAGATTATGGTGTTTTCGCTGATGGGGCTGCTGGCCGGGGTCGCAGCGTTGTTCCAGATCTCGCGTCTGGAAGCCGCAGACCCTAACGCTGGCTCCGGTCTGGAATTGCAGGTGATCGCGGCGGTCGTTATTGGGGGCACCAGCCTGATGGGTGGGCGCGGCTCCGTGATCAGTACGTTCTTCGGGGTCCTGATTATCTCGGTACTTGCTGCTGGATTGGCACAGATCGGAGCGACCGAACCGACCAAACGCATCATCACGGGCGCGGTAATCGTTGTCGCCGTGGTGCTTGATACTTATCGCAGCAATCGCGCACGTCGGAAGGCTTGATATGTCCACGATCAAAGATGTAGCCGCGCTGGCAGGAATTTCCTACACGACGGTGTCCCATGTGCTGAACAAGTCGCGCCCGGTCAGCGACGACGTCCGCCGGAAGGTCGAGGCGGCGATCATTCAACTCGACTATGTGCCGAGTGCCGTGGCTCGATCCCTTAAAGCCAGGGCGACGTCGACCATCGGCCTGCTGATTCCTAACGGTATCAACCCGTACTTTGCCGAGTTGGCGCGGGGGATTGAGGACTACTGCGAGCGCAACGGGTTTTGCGTGATCTTGTGCAACTCCGATGACAACCCGGAAAAACAACGCAGTTACCTGCGCGTGCTCCTGGAAAAACGTGTCGATGGTTTGATTGTCTCGTCGGTGGGTGGCGATCCAGGATTGGCGGCTGGATTAGCCGCCGTGCGTACGCCGATGGTTATTGTCGACCGAGATCTGGAAGGCATTGTTGCCGATCTGGTGCGCATCGATCATGAGCTGGGCGCGTACCTGGCGACCTGCCACTTGCTTGAGCTCGGTCATCGGCATATTGCCTGCATTTGTGGGCCAGCGGAAACGAGCGTCGCCCAGATGCGCCTGGCGGGTTACCGTCGCGCCATGCATGAAGCTCAGGTGCCTGTACCGAACGAGTGGGTGGTGGAAAGCGACTTCACCAGTCCCGCTGGTTATCAGGCTGCAGTGGGACTCCTGACGCAAAATTCGCCGACCGCGATATTTGCGGGTAACGACATGATTGGCATCGGCGTTTTGCGCGCTGCCGCCGAGCGCAACATTCGCGTCCCCTGTGATTTGTCGGTTATTGGGTTCGACGATATTCAGATGAGTCGCTACGTGTATCCAGCGCTGACCACTGTTGGGCAGTCGATCCTGAAATTGGGTGAAATGGCCGCCGAGATATTGTTGCGGCGTATCGCTGCGCCCGCTGCCACGGCTGTCGAGCATCGGATCGTGAAGCCCGACATTGTCCTTCGCGAGTCCACGGCACCCCCAGCCAATATCTTCAACGCCTTTCGCTGAAACAGATTAAAGAGTGCTGACGCATGCAAGCAAAAGTAGTGGTAGTGGGCAGCTTGAATATGGACCTGGTCACCCGTGCCGAGCGCCTGCCTCGTGCTGGGGAAACATTAGCGGGTGACTCGTTCGCGATTGTGCCGGGAGGCAAGGGCGCCAATCAAGCCGTAGCCGCTGCGCGCCTGGGGGCGAGTGTCGCCATGATAGGTTGCGTTGGCGATGACGCCTATGGCGAGCAACTGCGTGCAGGCCTGTTGGTCGAGCGCATCGATTGTCAGGCCGTAACCACGGTGACCGATGTTTCAAGTGGTGTTGCGCTGATCGTGGTAGATGCCAGCAGTCAGAACGCCATTGTCATCGTGGCCGGGGGCAATGGTCGGCTTTCGCCGGATATCGTTGCAGCATTTGATGCGAAGCTGGCTGAAGCCGATGTGATCATCTGTCAGCTTGAAGTGCCGATGGATACGGTGGCCTATGCCCTCAAACGCGGCCGTGAGTTGGGTAAAATCGTCATCCTTAACCCTGCGCCGGCCAGCGCGCCGTTGCCTGCTGACTGGTATTCGCTGATCGATTATCTGATTCCCAACGAAAGCGAGGCGGCTGCGTTGAGCGGTTTACCGGTTGATTCGCTGGCATCGGCAGAAGCTGCCGCGACCCGGCTTCTGGCAGCTGGCGCCACAAAAGTCATCATTACGCTGGGCGCCCAAGGCTCACTGTTCGCCGACGGTCAGCACGTCGAGCATTTTCCTGCACCCAGAGTTCAAGCGGTGGATACCACCGCCGCTGGCGACACCTTTGTGGGTGGGTTTGCTGCGGCATTGGCGCAAGGAAAAAGCGAGGTCGAAGCGATTCGGTTTGGTCAGATTGCAGGGGCGTTATCGGTCACTCGTGCCGGTGCTCAGCCCTCTATTCCTACTCTTAATGACGTGCAGGGCTTCCATCAGTCATGAAAAAAACACCTTTGCTAAACATCGCCTTGTCGCGGTTGATTGCCTCCCTCGGCCATGGTGACATTGTCATGATCGTCGACGCCGGAATGCCGGTGCCGCCGGGTGTCGAGCTTATTGATCTTGCACTCACACAAGGAACCCCGGACTTTGTCAGCGTGTTGCGCGTCGTGCTGACGGAAATGCAGGTCGAGAGACATGTACTGGCTGAGGAAATGCTGCTCAAACAGCCACCGGCATTGGTGGTCATTGAAGGTTTGAGTTTGCAGGGCGAACTGGGCCAGCAGTGCCTTGTCAGCCATGACGAACTGAAGAACCTGAGTCGCAAGGCCCGGGCCATCGTCCGTACGGGCGAATGTCGGCCCTACACCAACATTGCTTTGGTCGCTGGCGTGACGTTCTAAGTGCATCACTTTCGGAACCGGAAGTTTCCTGTGCGCTGCGATGCCATTACCTGCACCTGCTTCGGAGCGTGATGTTCGTGTCTTTACTAAGTGCCGCTGTCGTTCAAACTGTCGAAAGGCATGACCTGATTATTGACACCGATCCTGGGGCCGACGATGTGGTGGCGCTGCTACTGGCCCTTGCATCGCCTGATGAGCTGAACGTACTGGCCATCACAACTGTGGCGGGCAACGTGCGTCTTGATAAAACCTCGCGCAATGCCCGGCTTGCGCGTGAATGGGCTGGGCGCGAAGAGGTGCCGGTATACGCCGGGGCGTCAAAACCGCTAGTGCGGACACCGATTTATGCCGAGAACATGCACGGTAAGGAGGGGTTGCCGGGTGTTGCTGTGCATGAGTCGAAGGTGGGCATGGCCAAGGGCAATGCGGTGGATTACCTGATCGAAACCTTGAGCAAGGCAGCCCCGCACAGCATCACCCTCGCAATGCTTGGACCGCAGACCAACCTGGCGTTGGCCCTGATGCAGGCGCCGGAAATCACGCAAGGTATCAAAGAAATAGTGGTCATGGGGGGCGCGCACTTCAATGGCGGCAACATGAGTCCGGTGGCCGAGTTCAATATCTATGCCGACCCTCATGCCGCGCAAATCGTGCTTGCCAGCGGCGTAAAACTGACCTACATCCCGCTGGACGTGACCCATAAAATCCTCACCAGCGAACAAAGGCTCAATCAGATCGCGGGATTGAATAGTCAGGCGGGCAAGCTGGTCTGCGGCATTCTCAATGAGTATGTCAAAGCGGACATGGCGCATTACGGTTTGCCCGGTGGGCCGGTACATGACGCCAGTGTGATCGCTTACTTGCTAAAACCGGAGTTGTTTACCGGGAAGCAGATCAATGTGGTCATCGATAGTCGCGAAGGCATCACCTTCGGTCAGACGCTTGCCGATTGGTACGACACGCTCAAGCAAGATAAGAACGTGTTCTGGGTCAAAAATGGCGACGCCCAAGGGTTCTTCAACCTGCTGACCGCGCGTCTGGGTCGCTTGAAGTAAGTCCCGCTCAGGTCGCCGCAAGTCCTCACTCGCTGCTATCGGCAGCGGAATGGTCGTGCGGGTATTTTTCGAAGACCTGGCTGACGAATGCCTGGGCGGCTGCGGTGCCCAATGCTTTGAACAGCAAGTCTATCGCTATGATTGCCAGTTCTTCCGGGCTGCCCGGACTGTAAGAACATTGCCCTTGGGGCCATTTGGCCTTGATGTCAGCGTCGATTGATACGATTGCCATTTGTGTCCCGTATTGTCCGAAAAAAAGCCATTGCGCGTGTGGCACCCATCGGTGAGCTGTTGCGCAGCGGCGGGCAAGTAAACCATTTCCGACATCATTTGGCACTGCGACTTAGGCATGGGCCGACGCTCATGCCAAACTTGTCGACAAATTTCCGAGGACGCCGACGTGCAAATTGATCTGAACAACTCCGTTAGCTTTACCCTTGATGCTGTGCGCCAGCTTATTGCTGCAGCCAACGATGATGTCCACAACCAGCTGCGTGTGAGCAAGGCGGGTATTGCCTGGATTTCATCTACCCATGTGGGTGGCGTAGCCATTGACGGGCTGCTGTTTCGTTTGGAGACCTGGTCGGCAGGCTCCGGGTGCGTTGGTCCGGTGGCGGCCAGTGATAGCGTCTGGGTCATGCAGATATTCAATGCACTCAAGGACAACTGGGCTAACCCACGTTTTGATTATGTAGACGTGTACTGAAAACGTTTTGACATGATTTGGCTGCGCGCCTGTTTGTCGACTGGGGCAGACTTCCACTGATCCACTGATCCACTGATCCACTGATCCACTGATCCACTGTCGGAGCGGGGTCGCGGGTAACCGTTGCAACAAACGCATCGCAACCGTTGTCGCACATGTTCTGGTTAATATTTATTTAGTGAGGAGGTCGCATATGCCTTGGAAGTTCGCATCATTGGGTTCCGTTATCGCTGCGCTCGTGCTGTCTGGGTGCAGCAGTATGTCCGAGCCCAAAGAGCCTGTGGTTTCGGCGGCTGAAGCAGGGGCTGGCCGATGCAATGCAGCTGCAGCAGAATTTGCCATTGGTCAGAAGGCCTCCGCGGAACTGCTGGAACAGGCTCGCGTCAAGTCGGGTGCGCAGAATGCCCGCGTGCTTAAGCCCAGTGACATGGTCACGCTGGAATACAGGTCGGATCGCTTGAATCTGAACGCAGATGACCGCTCGATCATCACTCGAGTCAACTGCGGCTGAATGCACGAGACCTTTGTCTTGCCCATAAAAAACCCCGTCACATGGACGGGGTTTTTTTAGTCCGGGGAAATTACTCCGCGCGAACCTGAGCAGCTTGCATGCCCTTCTGGCCTTTTTCAGGTACGAAGGAAACGGCTTGGCCTTCTTTCAGGCTTTTGAAACCGTCGCTTTCGATAGCTTTGAAGTGTACGAACAGGTCGTCACCGCCGTTTGCAGGAGTGATAAAGCCGAAGCCTTTTTCATCGTTGAACCATTTTACGGTGCCGTTTTGGCGATTAGACATGGTGTATCTCCAAGAACATAATTTTTCAGTAGTGCTGTGCTGCTCAGGCCAACTGGGCACACCGGGCTATCATAGTCGAAATGTTTGGATGTAGAAGTCTTTCGCAAAACAGTTTGCGAAAGCAATACGCTCCGCTCATTGGCTAATGCGCCCGGAGGCCTTGATTTATCTTGCTTGCGGCCAATTTCAGTCACTCGTAAAAAAAATCCATTTTTGCTGTTTGGACTGTCGGGAAATGGCTGAAATTGGCCGGGGATTTCCAGTTTTGCCAAGCTGTCACGTTTATTTTTTGGCTGTGCAGGACGCATCGATTTCTTTTAGCAATCTCGCACGTAACGCCCCGCCTTCGGCAGTCTGGCTGTTTAACTCCTTCGTCTCTGCCGTACTGAATTTTTTCTCGATGACGTTCGCGCCGCAGGTGCAATGCGTCTGGGCGGTGGCCTTATCGACACTTTGAGTGGCGGTGGCGATGCACTCGTTCATGTACTGATCGCGCGCGCCAGGGGGCCAGGCGGCTTGGGCGCTCAGGGGCAACAACATGGCGATAGGGGCGGCGAGAGTGAGTAAGCGATAAAGACGCATGGTTGAATGCTCCTTGTAATGAGGGGGCTGTGTCACAACATCCACTCATTATTTGAGGGGTGTTGGTCGCCTCAAGTTCACCGGATCATTTCATTTGTTCGCGGCAACCGATTGGGCTCAAGTTGAAGTGCTGTTGTCAAACATGTGTGATAACATGCGGCGCCTGAACATCCGCGACGTCTCAAGGGTTTCTCGACAGGTCGCACCTGTAGCTATTTTATTTTCACTCCAGTCACTCTGGTTCGGTTAAACGGTTGGCCCTAGGGCTCCTGCCACTGTGAGGCAGGCATACCACCGGATCTTGTACTGGCTCATCCCAACCCACGTGACCTTTGGTAGGGGTCACCACTAGGAGAGGAGGCGCCATGCCCACCATTACTCTTCCCGACGGCAGTCAGCGTTCATTCGATCATCCGGTTTCCGTAGCCGAAGTCGCGCTATCCATTGGCGCTGGCCTGGCTAAAGCCACCGTGGCTGGCAAGGTCAATGGCCAGCTGGTCGATGCCAGCGATCTAATCGACGGCGACGTCAGCCTGCAGATCATCACGCCCAAAGATCAGGAGGGGCTTGAGATCATTCGCCACTCTTGCGCTCACTTGGTCGGTCATGCAGTCAAGCAGTTGTTCCCGACGGCCAAAATGGTCATCGGTCCGGTAATCGACGAAGGCTTTTATTACGATATCGCTTATGAGCGTCCGTTCACGCTCGACGATTTGTCGGCGATTGAGCAGCGTATGCAGCAGCTGATCGAAAAAGATTACGACGTCATCAAGAAAGTCACTCCGCGCGCCGAAGTGATCGAAGTGTTCACTGCTCGCGATGAAGACTACAAGCTGCGTCTCATCGAAGACATGCCCGATCAACAGACCATGGGTCTGTACTATCACGAAGAATACGTCGACATGTGCCGTGGTCCGCACGTGCCGAATACGCGCTTCCTGAAATCGTTCAAGCTGACCAAGCTGTCTGGCGCCTACTGGCGCGGTGATGCCAAGAACGAGCAGTTGCAGCGAATCTATGGCACGGCCTGGGCAGACAAGAAGCAATTGGCTGCCTATGTCCAGCGGATCGAAGAAGCTGAAAAGCGCGATCATCGCAAGCTTGGCAAGCGTTTGGGGTTGTTCCACACCCAGGAAGAAGCGCCGGGTATGGTATTCTGGCATCCGAACGGCTGGACCCTGTACCAGGTTCTTGAGCAATACATGCGCAAGGTTCAGCACGAGAACGGTTATCTGGAGATCAAAACTCCACAAGTGGTCGATCGTTCCCTGTGGGAAAAGTCCGGTCACTGGGCTAACTATGCCGACAACATGTTCACCACCGAGTCCGAGAACCGCGACTACGCCATCAAGCCGATGAACTGCCCGTGCCACGTACAGGTATTCAATCAGGGCTTGAAAAGCTATCGCGAGTTGCCGATGCGTCTGGCGGAGTTCGGTGCTTGCCACCGCAATGAGCCATCAGGTGCATTGCACGGTATCATGCGTGTGCGTGCTTTCACTCAGGATGATGCTCACATCTTCTGTACTGAAGAGCAGATGCAGGCAGAATCCGCCGCGTTCATCAAATTGACGCTGGACGTGTACGCTGACTTTGGCTTCAAGGACATCGAGCTCAAGCTGTCCACGCGTCCCGAGAAGCGCGTAGGTTCCGACGAGTTGTGGGATCGCGCCGAAAGCGCATTGGCGGCCGCACTCGACAGCGCTGGTTTGCCGTATGATCTGCAGCCGGGCGAGGGTGCCTTTTATGGCCCCAAGATTGAATTTTCGCTAAAAGATTGTCTGGGTCGGGTATGGCAATGCGGTACATTGCAACTCGATTTCAACTTGCCGATCCGTTTGGGCGCCGAGTATGTCTCGGAAGATAACAGTCGCAAGCACCCGGTCATGTTGCACCGTGCGATACTCGGTTCCTTCGAGCGTTTCATCGGTATTTTGATCGAGCATTACGAAGGCGCTTTCCCGGCCTGGTTGGCACCCACTCAAGCAGTGATCCTCAATATCACTGATAAACAGGCAGATTTTGCCCTTGAAGTGGAAAAAACTCTCGCTCAAAGCGGGTTTCGTGCCAAGTCTGACTTGAGAAATGAAAAGATCGGCTTTAAAATCCGCGAGCATACTTTGCTCAAGGTTCCTTATCTCTTGGTGATTGGAGATCGGGAAGTCGAAATGCAAACTGTCGCTGTGCGGACACGTGAAGGTGCTGACCTAGGCTCGATGCCGGTCGCACAATTCGCTGAATTTCTCGCTCAAGCGGTTTCCCGGCGTGGTCGCCATGATTCGGAGTAATTATTATTAAGCGTGAAATGAGACAAGATAAACGAGCTGCACCGAAGGCCCCGATCAACGAGAATATCTCGGCACGCGAGGTTCGGTTAATTGGGGCTGAGGGTGAGCAGCTTGGGATTGTGTCAATTGAAGACGCGCTTCTTAAGGCTGAAGAGGCCAAACTGGATTTGGTGGAAATTTCCGCCGATGCAGTACCCCCTGTTTGTAAGCTGATGGACTACGGCAAATCGATCTTCGAGAAGAAGAAACAGGTTGCCGCTGCGAAGAAAAACCAGAAGCAGATTCAGGTTAAAGAAATCAAGTTTCGTCCAGGGACGGAGGAAGGGGATTACCAGGTAAAACTGCGCAACCTGGTACGTTTCCTGAGTGATGGGGACAGGGCCAAGGTATCGTTAAGATTCCGTGGTCGTGAGATGGCCCACCAGGAGCTGGGGATGGAACTGTTGAAGCGGGTTGAAGGTGACTTGCTTGAATACGGTTCGGTCGAACAGCATCCTAAGATGGAAGGACGCCAACTGATCATGGTCATCGCCCCGAAAAAGAAGAAGTAACCACCAGGGCACGGCAGGCCTTGCGGTTATGTTTATCAACTGAATGCGGAGTACCGAACATGCCAAAGATGAAAACGAAGAGTGGTGCAGCTAAGCGGTTCTTGAAAACCGCTAATGGCATCAAGCACAAGCATGCTTTCAAAAGCCACATTCTGACCAAAATGTCCACCAAGCGTAAGCGTCAATTGCGCGGTAGCAGCTTGCTGCATCCGTCTGACGTGGCAAAAGTGAAGCGCATGCTGCGCCTTTGCTAATTTTGGTCAAGAATAGAGGAAATAGATCATGGCTCGTGTAAAGCGTGGCGTAGTCGCCCGTAAACGTCACAAAAAAATTCTGAAACTGGCTAAAGGTTACTACGGCGCGCGTTCACGCGTATTCCGTGTAGCCAAGCAAGCGGTAATCAAGGCAGGCCAGTACGCCTACCGTGACCGTCGTCAGAAAAAACGTCAGTTCCGCGCTTTGTGGATCGCTCGTATCAACGCTGGTGCTCGTATTAACGGTCTGTCCTACAGCCGTTTCATCGCCGGTCTGAAAAAAGCGTCCATTGAGATCGACCGTAAGGTTCTGGCTGATCTGGCAGTGAACGAAAAAGCGGCGTTTGCTGCGATTGTCGAGAAAGCTAAAGCCACTTTGGCCTAAGTCCCCGACAATCACCGGGCCCGGTTTCCGGGTTCGGTGTTAAACGTCATAAATAGGGGAAGAGCCTTTTAAGCTCTTCCCCTATTTCGTATCTGGAGTCTGTAAATGGAAAACCTGGATGCGCTGGTCTCTCAAGCACTTGAGGCCGTGCAACACGCTGAAGATATCAATGCCCTGGAGCAAATCCGGGTTCACTTCCTTGGTAAAAAGGGTGAGTTGACTCAGGTGATGAAGACCCTGGGTAATTTGCCTGCTGAAGAGCGTCCGCAAGTCGGCGCACTCATCAATCTCGCCAAGGAGCGTGTCACAGAGGTTCTCAATGCGCGTAAAGCGTCGTTGGAGCAGGCGGAACTGACCGCCAGGCTCGCGGCGGAGTGCATTGACGTGACCCTGCCGGGACGTGGTCAGACCTCGGGTGGGCTGCATCCGATTACCCGAACGCTGGAGCGGATCGAGCAATTCTTCACTCATATTGGCTACGGCATCGCCGAAGGCCCCGAGGTCGAAGACGATCACCACAATTTCGAAGCGCTCAACATCCCTGGCCACCATCCGGCGCGGGCGATGCATGACACCTTCTATTTCAATGCGAGCATGCTGCTGCGCACCCACACCTCTCCGGTGCAAGTGCGGACCATGGAAACGCAACAACCGCCTATTCGCATCGTTTGCCCGGGCCGGGTTTATCGCTGTGATTCGGATATCACCCATTCGCCGATGTTCCATCAGGTCGAAGGCTTGCTGATTGATCGCGATATCAACTTCGCTGATCTCAAGGGCACGATCGAAGAGTTCTTGCGAGTGTTCTTCGAAAAAGAACTGGCGGTGCGTTTCCGTCCGTCCTTTTTCCCGTTCACCGAGCCATCGGCTGAGGTCGATATCCAGTGCGTCATGTGCAGCGGCAAAGGCTGCCGTGTGTGCAAGCAAACTGGCTGGCTGGAAGTCCTGGGTTGCGGGATGGTCCATCCGAACGTACTGCGTATGTCCGGCATAGATCCTGAAGAATTCCAGGGATTCGCTTTCGGTATGGGTGTTGAACGTTTGGCCATGCTGCGTTACGGCGTCAATGATTTGCGTCTGTTCTTCGACAACGACTTGCGGTTCCTCGCGCAATTTCGCTAGGTCGCACGCCCGTAACGAATCTATTTGGAGAGCAGGATGAAATTCAGTGAACAATGGCTGCGTGGCTGGGTAAGCCCGCCAGTTTCCCGCGACGAGCTGGTCGCTCGTCTGTCTATGGCCGGTCTTGAGGTTGACAGCGTTACGCTGGCCGCCGGTGAATTCACTGGCGTGGTGGTAGGCGAGGTGCTGAGCACCGAACAGCATCCAGACGCCGACAAGCTGCGTGTGTGCCAAGTAAGCAATGGCGCAGAGACCTTTCAGGTCGTGTGTGGCGCGCCCAACGTGCGTCCTGGTTTGAAAATTCCGTTTGCCATGATTGGGGCTCAACTGCCCGGCGATTTCAAGATCAAGAAAGCCAAGCTGCGTGGCGTTGAGTCGAACGGCATGCTGTGCTCCGCAGCCGAGCTGCAAGTGGGCGAGGGCAACGATGGCTTGATGGAGCTGCCTGCCGATGCGCCAGTGGGTCAGGATATTCGTGTTTACCTTGAGTTGGACGATGCGAGCATTGAAGTCGATCTGACGCCTAATCGCGGCGATTGTCTGTCGGTAGCCGGTCTGGCACGGGAAGTGGGCGCGTTGTACGCCACTGAAGTCAAACGTCCTCAGGTGGCTGTAGTGCCAGTTGTGCACGACGAAGTGCGTCCTATCGAGGTGCTGGCGCCTGCTGCTTGCCCACGTTATCTGGGCCGCGTGGTGCGCAACGTGGATCTGTCCCGTCCGACGCCGCTGTGGATGGTGGAGCGTTTGCGTCGTTCCGATGTGCGCAGCATTGATGCCGCAGTCGATATCACTAACTATGTGATGCTCGAACTGGGTCAGCCGCTGCACGCATTCGACCTGGCTGAAATCAACGGCGGCATACGCGTCCGCATGGCAGAAGATGGCGAGAAGCTTGTTCTGCTCGACGGTCAGGAAGTCAGCCTGCGTGCCGACACCCTGGTGATCGCGGACCATCAGCGCGCTTTGGCCATTGCCGGCGTTATGGGGGGCGAACACAGTGGCGTCAGCGCCAAGACTCACGATATTTTTCTGGAGAGCGCGTTCTTCGACACCATTATGGTCGCTGGCAAAGCGCGCTCTTATGGCTTGCACACGGATGCTTCTCACCGTTACGAGCGCGGTGTGGACTGGCAGCTTGCACGCGAAGCCATGGAGCGGGCGACAGGCTTGTTGCTGGAAATAACTGGCGGCGAAGCGGGTCCGATCGTAGAAGCTGTCAGCGAACAGTATCTGCCTTCGGTTGCTCCGGTCATTCTTCGCGCTGAACGGATCAGCCAGATGCTGGGCATGGAAATGGATTCGGCTGAGGTCGAGCGCCTGCTCACCGGTCTTGATCTGAAGGTTTCCTCTGAATCAGCTGGGCAATGGCGGGTAGAAGTACCAAGCCATCGCTTCGATATCAGTCTGGAAGTCGACTTGATCGAAGAGCTGGCGCGGCTGTATGGCTACAACCGCCTGCCGGTTCGTTACCCGCAGGCACGCCTGGCGCCTCAAGCCAAGGCGGAAGCGCAGGGTGATCTGCCTGCGCTTCGTCGCTTGTTGGTTGCCCGTGGTTATCAGGAAGCGATCACCTACAGCTTTATTGATCCAAAATGGTTCGCGCTGTTCAATCCGGGCGTAGAGCCTCTGCTCTTGGCCAACCCGATTTCGGTCGACATGGCAGCCATGCGTTCTTCTTTGTGGCCAGGTCTGGTCAAGGCCCTGCAGTACAACCTCAATCGCCAGCAAGATCGTGTGCGCATGTTTGAAAGCGGTCTGCGGTTTGTCGGTCAATTGGAAGGTTTGAAGCAAGAGCCAATGCTTGCTGGTGTCATTTGTGGCAGCCGACTGCCTGAAGGTTGGGCACAAGGCCATGATGCGATTGATTTCTTTGATGTCAAAGCCGACGTCGAAGCAGTGCTCGGTTTCGCCGGTGCGCTGGAAGCGTTCAGCTTCACGCCGGGGCATCATCCCGCGCTGCACCCAGGCCAGACCGCTCGCATTGAGCGTGATGGTCGGGAAGTTGGGTATGTGGGTGCGCTCCATCCAGAATTGGTGAAAACCTTGGGTCTGGACCGTCCGGTTTTCGTTTTTGAGCTGGTGCTGGCGGAAGTGGCTCAAGGTCGTTTGCCGAAATTCCAGGAGCTTTCGCGCTTCCCGGAAGTTCGTCGGGACCTTGCTTTAGTAGCTGATCGTGATGTTCCGGCAGCGGCGGTGCTGGATGTTATTCGTGAAAACGCAGGCGAATGGCTCACGGACCTCAGGCTATTTGACGTGTATCAGGGTAAAGGCATTGATCCGCATAGAAAAAGCCTAGCAGTTGGCTTGACCTGGCAGCATCCATCGCGCACTCTTAATGACGATGAGGTAAATGCGACGACGCATAAAATCCTCACCTCGCTCGAGGAAAGGTTAAACGCCACGTTAAGGAAGTAGCGTATGGGGGCTCTGACGAAAGCTGAGATGGCCGAACGTCTGTATGAAGAGCTAGGCCTGAACAAACGAGAAGCCAAGGAACTGGTAGAGCTTTTCTTTGAGGAAATCAGGCACGCTCTGGAAGATAACGAGCAGGTCAAATTGTCCGGTTTTGGCAATTTCGATCTGCGCGATAAACGCCAGCGGCCTGGTAGAAATCCAAAGACGGGAGAAGAAATCCCGATTACGGCTCGCCGTGTGGTCACCTTTCGTCCAGGGCAGAAGTTGAAGGCCCGAGTTGAGGCTTATGCTGGAACCAAGTCATAACGACGAGCTACCGCCCATTCCAGGCAAACGCTACTTCACCATCGGTGAAGTCAGTGAGCTCTGCGCGGTAAAACCGCACGTTCTGCGTTATTGGGAGCAGGAGTTTCCTCAACTCAATCCGGTCAAGCGACGCGGAAACCGCCGGTATTATCAGCGACAGGATGTGCTGATGATCCGACAGATCCGCGCTTTGCTCTATGAGCAGGGCTTCACCATCGGCGGTGCGCGTTTGCGCATGTCCAGTGATGAGGCAAAGGACGACACCACGCAATACAAGCAAATGATCCACCAGATGATTTCAGAGCTGGAAGATGTATTGGTGGTATTGCGCAAGTGAATCGGTTGTCCAGATACTTCCATAATTCAAACGGTTAGGGTATATTTCTAATCGTTTTTCGCAGGTTGCGATAATAGATTCACGCCTAGTCGGGGCGTAGCGCAGTCCGGTAGCGCACTAGCATGGGGTGCTAGGGGTCGAGTGTTCGAATCACTCCGTCCCGACCATATTTACTGGTTAAAATCAGGCACTTGAGCCGATCAGATAGATCGGCTTTTTTGTGCCTGCGCAAAACCCGCGCAAAACTGGCGCAAAACTACCCCGTGATTTCGCTGATATTCAGGTCCGGAATCGCCTCCGACCAGACGATTTCCTCATGGTCACGCTGGTAGTTTTTGGTCATGCCCTCGCTCGCATGCCCCGCAATTTTCTGCCCATCCTTTCCGGCTTTCTTGTACAGGTGCAGCGACAGCGCTCGCACTTCGTGAAAGCCAGGCATCTCTTCTTCCTTCCATCCCTTGTAGCATTCTGCCGCCTCCCGGGCTTCCTTGAATGCTCGAGTCAAATACCTTTCTTCAACCTTCGTCCAGTGGTCCTTGGTTTGCGCCTGCTTCTGTTTCAGACGATCCGGCTTGCGGTGCACCAGATAAGGCGAGACAACATCGTCGCGGCACCGGCTGATGACTACCTGCAACTCCGGCGTCACCCGAAAGCGAATCCATGCTGCGTCAGTGGCCTTGGCCGTTTTCTTCTGCACCACGTACAGGTGGCACTCCCGCACTCCGTCAAACCGCATGTCCAGAATGTCGGTGCGCCGCTGGGCTGTGATCAGCGCCAAGTCGATTGCGTTCTGCAGCCAGGCAGGCGATTTCTCCCGGATGGCTTTCAGTCCCTCGACGGTATGGCGCTTGCGCAGTTTCTTCTCGATGCGATTGATCGTGCTCGCTGCCGGGTTATCCGGGCATAGGCCCTTGGCCGCGGCGTGGTTGAAGATGTCGCTCAGCAGTGCACGGCACTGGTTAGCGGTGCGCGGTGTGAGTGCGTCCAGCATCTCCGCGACCATGCGAATCGATATCTGGTCAACGGCTTTGCCTTCGAACTGTTTCCTGAAGCGCCTGAAGTGAACGGCGTACAGCCCGAGCGTACCCTTGGCCAGCTCGCGGGGCGGCAGGACCTCCGCTTCGTACTTATCCAAAAAACCTGCAAAAGAGTCTGATGAACTGCCCATCACGGCGCCGACTAGATCTGCACCGCGCATAAACTCCAGGTTCAGTTGTTTTGCGGCGTCGATAGCTTTGATACGGTCGGCGCCGAATTGAAACCACTTGCCGTCGGTAGGCCGACGATAACGGTAGGTCGAGCGCCGCGCATCGAAGTACAGATTCTGCGGAAGGCTCTTGTTCGCAGCGTTGCGCGGCCTTGGGGACATTATGCAGCTCCTTTCAATACCATCGCGACTAGGTCGTTACCGCTGGACTTGTTGAATGCAGTCCAGTCAACGTACCAGAGCTTCCCGATCTGCTCGCCGGGGACTGCGCCATTTCGGATGTGGTTGCGAATTGCCTGGGGGCATTGCGGGGTTCCATTTGATCCCCAGCGTCTGCGCTGAAACTCGCTGATCTTGATCAGTTCGCGCTTCATTTCATACCTCACCCCCGTCCGGGGCGCTAAAAAGTGTATCTCCAGCCGCCCTATGGCGGCAGAAGGTGGGAGGGGGTTACTTGATTCGGTCAGCGCTGGGCGCAGGCATGTACATCCCGTTGCAGCGCCATACTCCGAACTGATCGACTGTGCAGGCGTACCAGCCGCCGCGGTTGCCGTATTGCGGAGAAAAGTAGACTTGATAGGTCATCCGCGAACCAGTTGCGTCGGCCGCTCATAAAGCATTTCAGCCCACCCCCGCTGCGCCTCGGCTAGACGCGGCCTGCCCCATTGCCCACCTTGCGGAATCCTTCCGACTTCGGTCGTCTCCGGCTTGTTCTCGTAAAACACCCAGTAACCGGTTGCATCGAGACCAATCCATCTGGCCCATTCAGGCCATGTCGAAACGGCCGGATAGATAAACTTTTCTGGCTCACCTAGACGGTGGGCGATGCGATCAACAGCCCGATCAATAGCAGCCTGAATGAAATGAGGCGGCGCCGTGTTAGCCGGCGGCACCAGACCTGTGACGGTGGCTATCATGCCGATCAGGGCATCGGTGACGATGGCGCGGATATCAGTTGATTCTGTATTACTGTTTTCTGTGGGCATGGGGCGTCCTAAGCCGGGTCATGCCCGGACTGGCGTGATTTTAGGTTGTGGTCTATTGATGTAATTCAGATTGGATCCAGATTAGGGAGATCGATATGCATTCAGATGCAGGAAGGCCTTATCCGGTTGATTACATCCACCCAACTGGAGAGCAAACAAGGATTGACTTCATCTGGGGGGAGCCACAAAAAGTGGCGCCTATCGGAATTATTATTTGGGTGAAGGATGGAGAGAGTTACGCAAAACTCGGCGAAACGACTGGCGAGTGGCAGACCTTCAGAGATGCAAAGCTGCATGGCATTGACCTGGCATCCAAACTGATTAGTCTCTATGCCGGTCTTTCTGATGTTCTTGGTTGGGTAGATGTCAGGTAGTTGCGTGATTCGTTGAAATGATAGTGCTACGGCTTTCAGTGCAATAGGTGAGTGTGGTTATTGCACTGCAGCTCTAATTGGTGGCGGAAGATCTCGGGCCGATTCAATAAATCCGGTAGTCTTCGCGTCGCCATCCATGGCGTTGATGAACATGACCTCCACCTTTGCCGAGTCCACCAGGACCTTGGCGACTTCTGCGACAGCTCGAGCACGCTCGATATCCATGGGTTTTTCGGGGTCCTGCAGCGCTTCCAGCGTGGCGAAAAGATGATTTCTCAGATCAGTCATTTTGTTTTTCACGGGCGGCATCGATCGCTTTATTGAATTTGCCGAGTTGGCGAATAGTGTCTTTGAGTTCCGGCGGGTAACGGTGAATGGTATTGCGTAGCATCAGTTGACTGCGCGTCAGCAGCTCGAGGTTGTCGACATCGCAGTTCGTGCGGTTTCGATCCTTGAACACCAGGGCGAGCCCTTTAGCGATTGGTCCATGTGCCGCCTCCCAATTACGACGGTGCGTCCATTCCCATTGATTGGGCTCGGCTACCTTCACTTTGAGATAACCGTCCGTACCCATCACTTCGGTTCCGACAGGAACATGGTTGTGCGGTAAATTCCCTTTGTTGAATTGGGTTTCGGCTGATCGGCCGCCGGACACAAAGTGCAAACCCTTGTTCCAGGACGTACCACCTTTCCGGAAGCGCGTTGCCTCTCCCGTGTTGTCACCGCGACGAAGGCGGCAGGCGTGCTCGCTCGCTAAATATTCGTCGCAGCGCCTCAGGCCCAGTAACTTTGCCTTTGAATAGATTGCCCGGTCTGGCCTGCCGAACAACTTGATCAGCTCCGGCATAGGCGTTGCGGGATAGAGCGTCTTGAGGCGAGTTTCCTCTCCAGTCGTCCAGAAGCGCCGCGGCCTTGTCTTTTGTTCTGGAGCGGGGACAGCCGGTTGCTGTCGCGCCCGCTCGAGGGCTCTCGCTGCAATAGGGCTCATAGTATTGCCTCGCAGGTGTGGCGTGATTCGTTGAATGGGGTCTCCGGACAGGCGGGACGCAGGTGCGCGCTAGCGATGACCTACTCTTGACGGGCAGTTCCCATTATTGAGGAGATCATCATGTCCAAAGGTGGAAGTGGTAAAAGCTCAGGCGGTTCTGGTGGAGCGAGCAAAGGAGCCGGCGGCTCATCGCGTGGTCCTTCAAGTCATCCGGGGCCAGGGGGTAATTGGCCAAGTACAACTCCAGGCCCTTCGGGCGTAAATCGGGGCAATGCTCCGTCAGGTAAGAAAGGCTGATGTCGGATGGCGCGCTGCATATCCATTGTGCGGCGCGTTACCTGCCGGCTCTCGGCGCAATAGGTGAGGGTGGGTCAGGCGCGTTCGCCGAGATCCAGGCCGATCTGGCTGACCCGCTCAATGCAAGCTGGGTTTAACCAAATGCATTCAGTCCTGTTTGCCGTGCCTCGCCCGGCGGATATTCGCGCTGATGTGCTGTAGCTGGTCCAGCCCGGTAGCAACTCAGCGTATAGGTCGCTCGGGTATCCCGACAGTACGACCATTCCTTCTAGCTCGAGCAAAGCGCCAAGCAATTCACGGTGCGCGGTATCGTCCATTTCGTGTCTGTAATATCTGCCGCTGGATGCGCCCTTGTACCTGGTGTCATGCACGTATGGCGGGTCAACGTAGTGCAAGGTCTGCAGACCGTCATGTGCAGCTATGACCTCGATCGCGGGTCGGTTCTCAATCAGCACACCACTCAGGCGCTGGCCAACCTCGGAAAGTTGTTCCGGGTAAGTTGCCCACAACGACTGGGCCGTGCCGTACTGCCGCTTTGTATCGATGCGAAACCCGGTGACGCCCTTCGTTGCACCTGCTGAACCGAAACCCATCTGAGCGCGGATGATCGTCCTACGCGCCCGTTCGATCGGCTCGGCGCTCGGCTCCCAGGACAATTCGAATTCCTCGCGGGAGTAGGGAGTGAACACCAGACGCTCGGTGAGTCCCGATCGCGAAACCGGATCCTGCAGGACGCGAAACAGGTTGACGATGTCGCCGTCCAGGTCGTTGTACACCTCAGCATACGATCGAGGCTTTTGCATCAGCACTCCGGCCGCACCGCCGAATGACTCGACGTAACAGGTATGCGGCGGGAAGTGTTGCAGTACCCAAGGCGCAAGCCGGAACTTGGCACCGTGGTAGCGGATGACTGGCGCGGTGATAGTCATAGGTGATTTCCAGTCAGGCGCCACTCTCCATAACTGGATATGGCAGTGGTGGCTATTTGGTTTCGAATGGCGTATTTATTCTGGACCGACATGGAGCCGAAAAGGTAAGAATTAATATGTATAAAGAGCACGACGATATCTCAACACCTGTAGATGCGACGGTTATATGGCGCTATATGTCGATAGAGAAATATCTTTCACTTTTAGTCAGTCAAGAGCTGTTCTTGTGTCGGGTGGATGGGTTTGATGATCCGTGGGAAGGTGTTTGGCCGAGAAAGCAACTTGATAAATACTTGCGCTCTATAGATAAGGCCTCGCAGGATGAATCTAATGAACTAAAACGCTTCATGCTTGAGCATAATAGAAAATGTATGTTTGTTCATTGCTGGCACGCAAATAACAGCGAATCTGCGGCAATGTGGGATCTCTATAGTAGTCGAGAATCGGGTGTGGCAATTAGAAGCACTGTAGGTCGAATTAAAGACAGTCTTGATGGTGAGGGTGATGTTTTTATTGGGTCTGTTGAGTATATTGATTACGACGATGAGACGATAACTATCCCATGGATGACGCTTGCTCCTGCTTTTCTAAAGCGTGCAAGTTTTACTCATGAAAACGAAGTGAGATTGATGTGCAGGCACTATCCTCTCAGCTCCAAGAACAGTGATGGCGTGCGCGCTGTAATATTTGATGATGCGCTTTCTTATATGACTTTGAAAGTCAATGTGAATACGTTAATTTCAGATGTGTACTTGTCGCCAACTATGGAGCCTTGGTTGGCATCGACATTAATCGAGATTTCAAAAAAATATGGTGTTGATAAAGGCGTATTTAAACAATCGAAATTATACGATGGGTTTGTTTTATGATTTAGTGAAAAGTTAACTCTAAAGTTCTTGGTATCAAGTTTTGCAATGACGATTTTCTATTACGGCATGACTTAAGTTTTCAGTCCGGATGGACTAACGATTTCGCCAACCGGATAGTGCTTCAGATCTACCAAGCTCTCATCCTGAAACATCCGCGCTACGTTTTCGCCTAGGCGTATTTCGTATCACGGATGACCAGCGTGGTGATTAGTTCGGGTTGAAGGTGCCCAGCGCCAGCTTGGCGGCTTCACCTACCTGCGCTTCGAGCACCGACTTGAACTCTTGGGCGATCTCTTCGCGCTGAACCTCTTCGCCAACCCAGCGCAGTTTCAGCGCTGGCTGTGCACCGCTGGTGATGACTGAAATGCGCAGAATGATCTCGCGCAGCTGTAGGCCTTCGAACGGCACCACCGAGAAGATCAGCGACGTGGGCAGCGTTTCTTTGCTGGTTGCCTCTATGGCATCCATTGCGCTACGGCTGGCGCGGGTTTCGCTGACGGTGTGATCGCTTTCCGAAGTGGCCTTGATTGAGATGGTGCGCACCGCCGCGATGGCTTTGACCAGACTGATGTTCTGGAGGTCTTCACCAACAGCCGACAGCGTGCTGTGCCAGTCCTCGATCCAATCGCTCATGTCCTTCTGCGACATTGCGCGGCCGCTGATCGCCTGCACTGCCTGATAACCAGCAGTGGCTTTCAGCTTCAACACGGCGCGGTCATCGGCGTGGCCTGGTACTTCTTCCGTGCCAAGGTTGAACAGCACGGCGCAGGTCATTTCGTCCTGGTTGATAAAGCCCTGGGCGTCCGCGACGTTGCGGTCGATGACGTACTTGCCGAAATCGAGCAGCGAGTTGGTGGAGAAGGTGCCACGGAAACGGCTGCGACCTGCGCTGTACTGCTCAAGGCTGACAATCTTCGCGCCTTCGGGCAACACCACTGTGGGAGTGTTCGTATCCAGCGCTTTTGCTGTGGCGATCAGCGCGGTGTCCGTGATCAGTTGAATTGCTTCTGCTGTTAGCGACATGTTTTCAGGTCTCTATGGGGAAGGGGTGCAATAGGGATCAGGTGCGCGGGTTGATCGGCGCCTGTTCGCGGGTGAACAGCTGGTCGTGCTTCTCGGCAAACAGCGAGATCTTGCCGCCGCTGCCAACGTGCATCGGCGTGTCGAGACTGGTGTGCGGGTACCGCGCTTGGTCGGAACCTTGTAGTCGAGCTTGTGCTTGATCTTCACCTGGCTCGATTCGCCGATCTGGGCGAAGTCCAGGGTGATGACCAGCTTCCCGACTTTGCCGTGGTCAACAACGCCTGCGGCGACTTCGGAAAGGGCGTGGCCGATCTGGCTGGCGAAGGCGCCGCCATTCAGCTCCTCGAGGAACTCGGCGGTATCGGTTGCGATGGGCATGGATGATTCTCCGGGAGGGCGTTGAGCCCGCTTGGTGGAAGATTGAGTTGAGGTTGTCGACGACGGCGGTGCACTTTGGTGTTGATCCGGCGCATCAGGTCTTCTTGCTGAAGGTGAAGCCGTTTTCCCTGGCAATAAGGGCTACGGTTTTTACGTGGATGCCAACGGCCTTTGCTGCTTCCGCAACGGTCAGCCCGGCATCGGCATGCTTTCTCAGTTCAGGTGCTTTGGCATCGCGCCGCGCCCTAAGCTTTTCGGAGTAGGTGGTGGTACCGGAGAATGTCGCGCTGGCGCTGACGCCGCGCGGTATGTCCTGAATCTTCTTGCCGGTAGCAAGGAAGTAGTCGATCTGGGCGCTGAGGTCAGCGATGGTCTTGTGCCGAGGATCGGCCATTGGTACGCCGATCATTGCCGTGCACCTTCCGACAGCACAACAACGACGCCGTCGGCTTTTGCCTCGAGCTGCTGAGCGAAGTTGACCGCGTCCTTCCAGCTAAACCGGAAGCCCTTCACCTTGCCGGTCGACAGCTCGATGATGTGATATGCCTTCGGGCCCTTGGTCGTGACCTGATAGCGAACGGCTTGTGCCGGTGCGTCCCTGCCAATCAAGGCGTAGAAAGCTGCTGTGGCGATACTGGAGCGGACGTGAAGGGCTTTAACGCCGTCCACTCTCTGCTGAATTGATGGGTGCATGGCTGATCCTCTTGTTGGTTCACGTCTATTCGAATGCTGGCTCGACCTGATGGCGCATTCGAATAAATGCGGGTAATAAAAAGCCCAGTCGAAACTGGGCTCTGTTTGGCTCACTAACACCTCCGTATGTGAACCTGACCTGGCGCGCATATGGCGGACCCGGTAATTGACGTTTACATGGCTGCAAATCCTCTTAGGGTTGTTCGGAATTGATGAAGGTGGGCGGTTATAGGCCGCAGTTTCGTCCGCATCGGAGATCGCTCGAATCCGCTCTGAGTGTTGCCCGTCTTTACAAGGCGCTATTTATCGCGCCAGCTCAGGGCAAGGTGGCCACCCTGCTATCACGACAGAGGGCCGAGCGATCTCCGATGCGGCCTGGTGCTGGGGAGTACCAGGTGCTCGGGCAGTTAACGTCAGGCTGACGTGGCGCTGGCTGATCAGTCGCTGCTGCTTGAGCTGGAAGAGCTGCTATCGCTCGACGAACAGCTCGAGCTGTCACTGCTGCTGTAACTGTCGCCGCCGCTGTACCCGCTACAGTGCGACCGGGTCGGTGTATCGTCGCTTGAGCTGTAAATAATGGTGCTCACCGGATTTAGCGGGTTGCTGAACGTGTCGTCTACGTTTCTCCGATCTGCTGCTGGCATGGCTCGAGGTGAATCGCCACGCCGTATTGGCGGAGGCGGCACGGGTGATGCAGTTCGAACTGTTGGCCGTGGGGTTGGCTTGACTGGTGTAGTCGCCTGCCTTGTTTCCGGTTTCGCTTGAATCGCTTCTGGTGGCTTACGGCTGAATAGCCTGGCCAAGAACTTGAACATGCTGTCGCCCTCTTTACGTTTTCTCTTTGGTCTTTCCGGTCATCAGCACTATCAGCAGAAGCGACACCAAGATCAGGTCTCCTACCATTGAGAAGATGCGACTTGCCGAGTCGACGAACACCACGCCACCGGCAAGCCCGAAGGCCGCCCAGCGCCGAACCTTATTGCTGCGCGCGCCCAGCACGGTTACAGGTGGTCTTTAAGGTTGAGTCCGAGCAACTTGGCGCTACGCTCAAGCGCTACCATTTCTGCTGGTTCGATCTCGCCATCAGCTTCTGCCACGGTGAGCATGATGTTGAGCACGGTCAGCGCTTCGGCTGGGCTGTGAGCCAGGTCGCCAAGTTCTTTCTCCGCGTTTTGGCGCAGGATGCGTGCACCTGACTTGAAGTCAGTCTTGGCGCGGTCGATGGTGTTCGACAGCTCTGCGCCAAAGCCTTGCAGCGAGGGGTTGTTGCTGAGAATGGTCTCAACCTTGCTCAGTTCGCTTTCTTCGAGATCGCCATCAGCTGCGGCGACGTAGATTGCTCCGTAAACCACAGCCTCCATCAGATCGCGGTTTGCCAGCTTGGCCACTGCGGCGCGAGCCTGACCGGTTTTCTTGCCGAACAATTTGCCTAACATGGTGTTACCTCTGGTTGGTGGTCATCCCAAAACGCCCGATCGCTCCGGCGTTTTAGTGATGCTTTCCAATCAGGCCGCTTTATCAGCCGTTGGTTTTTCTGCCTGGATGCGCTGGTAGATCTCTTCGCGATGCACAGCGACATCCGCCGGTGCCGAAATACCAACTCGCACTTGCTGCCCTTGCACGCTTATCACCGTGATGCTGATGTCGTCATTGATGCGGATGGTTTCGCCTGGCTTACGGGTGAGTATCAACATGGTCCTGCTCCTTGGTTATCTTCCCGCTACCGACGATCCGTCGGTACTGGTGAAGATGGCTCGCTTGAATCAGCGAGCTGTCCGTGTTGCGCCCAGGCTTGCTACTGGCAACAGCCTGGGTTTGTTGCGTCGTCATCCGGGGTATCTCAGGCTGGCTTACCTTTCGGCCGATGCGCGGTGACATCGACGGCACACTTTCCGCTGCCTGCCAGGTACAGGACGCAGCCTTCAGGCTTACTGCGTCACACGGGTGAATCGCTAACTACTTCATGACTTGGTTCCTCCTATTGGTTGGTCACCTGTCCACGCCTTGCCAGTGAAAACCCTCATCTTGGATCTGGTAGGTGGCGACCTTGGTGCGTCTCTCTGTCGTGCCCTGTGCGGCCAACCCTGCGTTCCTGGCTGACTGGCGCTCATCACGACATTGAGTCGGCGGGTTCTCCCGCGATATCCAGTTCCAGCGCTGGCATGGGGATCGAAATTTATGTTTCGCGCTGTGCCCGTTGCCGGGGATCGATCCGCGAAGATTTCAGATTGAGTAAAGAGCGGCAGCCTTATGAGGGCCTATCGCTGCGGTGGTGTATCGCTGCGATGGACGTAGTTAACCATCGGTATATTTATACGTCAATACCGATGGTTAATTTAATTTTGATTGGCGTGCGGTATGCTTTTGCTATGACTGGATGGATATACAGCTTTAGGAGATAGGCATGAGCAGGGCGCAGAAGGCGATGTCAGTAGTACGAGTTGAGATGTCCGGGGTAGAGCGCCTAGGGCTGCGCGTCTCATCGATGATCAATCACCCCGCAGCGCAGGCTCAGCGCTGGGTGAAGATCCATCGCCTTGATACAGACGGGGACAGGGAGTGGGACGAGGTGATGGGCGTTTTATCGGAGACGGACGAGCTGGACATCGCCTTTGACGATGATGGCGCAGTGACGGTGAAGTGGGAGGCGATAGCAGACGAGGATCGTCCTATAGAGGCTGTAGACGACCCGGTGGAGGAGGCCGCCCCTTTCTGACTGGTGTGAAAAAGCCCGCTCAGTGGCGGGCTCATGGGTCAGGTCAGGCGGGCAGGGTGCTTGCCCGTACGAAAAATAAAGACCAAAATAAAGACCTCTACAGGAGTCTTCTCTATGCAAAGCGTCTTGGCTGATGTGGTCGTCAGCGTATCCGAGCTCAAAAAGAACCCGTCTGCCGTGCTGAGCGGGGCGGGTGGGGCGACAGTGGCTGTACTGAACCACAACCGCGTCATGGGTTATATGGTCCCGGCTGATGTCTACGAGGCGATGATTGAGCGCCTGGATGACCTTGAGTTGGCACAAGTAGTTAAGGCGCGGATCGACGGCAACGAGACGCCTGTTCGAGTGTCTCTCGATGATCTCATTGGCGAGGCTGAGGCCGATATTGCTAATGAGCGATGAGTACGGCGTTGAGTGGGACCCGAAGGCACTGAAGGAACTCCGAAAGCTCGACGGCGCCGTCCGCCTTCAGTTTCTGCGAAAGCTTCAGGAGCGGCAGAGTCACCCGCGAGTGCCCGGCGATGCGCTCCACGGCCTCAAGGATTGCTACAAGATCAAACTGCGCGGGGCGGGTTATCGTCTGGTGTATCGCGTTGAGGATGAGCGGATTGTCATCCTGGTGCTGGCTATCGGTAAGCGTGAGCGCAGCTCAGTGTATGAGCAGGCAGGGAAGCGGTAGGCAGATACGAAAAGCCCGGCGCTGGGCCGGGCTTTAATAAAAACTTTGTCAGTTGGCGGTACTCATCCCGCGATGCTTCCAGCACCGAGCCCTTTTTTGTACTCCGCCTTCATTACTTCCATTTGCTCACCCAATGTATCCAGCATCTCCTTGCCGAGCAGCTTTTTAGCCTGAGGAAACATCTCGGTCTCCTCCTCCTCAATGTGATGCTCAAGCAACTCCTTAACGACCTTCGTGCGACCCGCAAACTCAGGAGTCGATGGGTCTGTTGCTTTGAGGTCAGGGAGCACCAGGGAGTCGACAGTGCGGTGTTCTTCCTTGGCCTCGTAATACATTTCTTCCTGCTCTTTACCACCAGCTTCTTTGAAGGCGGGGTAGAGGATCTCCTCTTCCAGCTTGGTATGGATGGTGATTTCCATTTCGAGCTTGGCTATCAGGTCAGTGCGTTTTTTTTGGGCCCGATCAGTCGACTCGCTCAATTGAGTGAGGATGTCCTTTACTCGTACGTGGTCAGCTTTTAAAAGATCGATGGCATTCATTTTGGTTGCCTCATCTATCTCGGAATGACGTGGGCCAGTGGATACCGGCACCGCTTTGTTTTTCTGGGTACCTGGGCAGAGGAGCATTACCTGTGCCAATCGCAGCAATAAGCGATCAGCTTAACTTTCAATGCCTTAGGCGCGGTGATGGCAGTAAGGGCTCATGCATGCTGCACGAGGGATGTTTCGCGGTATTGCAAATAGCGGGCATAGGAAGGGGCGGACAACAAAAGGCCCGCGCGTGGCAGGCCTTAACTCAAGTCTTGGTCAGTTTTCTGAATCAACCTCTACTTCCGGCTGATAATCAGCGCTGGTGCTTACCTGGCTCTTTGAGTCGCCTCTGGTCCGATACCAAACTCTCTAATGCGTCGGACAACATGGAAACGCTCGATCTAAAATCATCGATGCTGGACAAGGTGGTCGGCTCTGACGGGTTAATCGGCGGGGTGTAGCACCCCGTGATCACATACAAAACATCGATGCCTGCTGAGGATATCCTTGCCAAGTAGTCCGCTCTCGGACATCGCTCACCACTCTCATACTTACCTTGCGCGTTGGATTGGACTCCGCCGACATCCGCAAGCATCCGCTGGGTCAGGTTAAGCCGAATCCGCTCACTTTTCAGGCGTGCGCCTATCTCAGTCATGGCTGTCTTCCATATGCACTGCTTTGAAGGGTGTTCTCCAGCTTAGCAGCGCCTTGCAATGGTGTTAAGCGCAAGTAAAGGTCGGGCGGTAGGCATAGGGGATACGGCGCCAGTCCGGATAGCTGCGCGACGTACAGGCGGGCAAGACGAGACGATAGTTAACGAAAGCGCCTATCGCTCCGGCCCCATAAGCTCAGCGATCCCGAGCGTCATAAACTCCAGGTTGTCCTCGATGGTGCTCAGCGCCCCACGTACGTTCCCGCCGACATCTGTGGATCCGCGTTGCTCAACCCATAGCGCAAGCTCCATGATGGCAGCCTCCAGGGCGATCTGATTCTCGTTGAGCTTGAAGAGCAGGGAAGGGAGAAGATCTTTGTCTGCCATGGCTTGGTTCTCCATTGAAAAAGGAAAGCTTAGCAGCAGACAACAAAAAGCCCGCATGCTAGCGGGCTCTGTGTCGATGGTGCCAAGTCCTTTTGGCGAGGTGTACTGTGCTCGGCTAGTGTGATGAATATATGACGGCCAGGCATATACGAAAAGCCCGGCGCTTGGCCGGGCCTAAGACTTTAAAATAAAATCGTCGAGCTGTTATTGAAGTTCTAGGTTTATATTTTGTTCAATAATAGCGCTTTCTATATCGCTACCCAACTCGGTTACCATGTTGTTGTATATATCTTCACCAGTTTTATTGGTTTTAAATGTGAGTACAAATGAAACTTCTTGATCTCCGAGCTCGGAATGGTGTGCCATTTGGAACTGATAAAGATCTCGGGCGAATATTCGTGCGTGTAGTCGAGCTGTTGTTTTACCCAAGGTTTTCGATGAGAATTCTTTTACATGTCTGCGGATAGGACTCCATTTTGCTAGGTCTTCTCGGGCGGATAGCTCTTTCTCTTTATGTTCCTTCATAGAACCAAGTAGGTTTTCTGTTCTTCCAGCCTTTGTGGTACTTTGCAGTGCGACCTGAAGACGAGTCGAGAAATAATTTGGTCCGGTTAGGTTGGAGACGACAGGTTTAAGTATTGCCGTCAACGCAATGGTTCCAGTTAGCTTTCCATCTTCAATCATATCTACAGGTAGTGGAATGTCGTTCCAGTAATACG
The DNA here is from genome assembly GCF_052976945.1 of Pseudomonas sp. GG8. Classification (NCBI taxonomy): domain Bacteria; kingdom Pseudomonadati; phylum Pseudomonadota; class Gammaproteobacteria; order Pseudomonadales; family Pseudomonadaceae; genus Pseudomonas; species Pseudomonas sp. GG8. Next base: position 3,133,070 of record NZ_JBRIIP010000001.1, on the reverse strand, counting down.
AAAAACCAGGCTTAATTTTTGCTGTCCAAGCTAGAGTCACTGCGCCGGTTTCGCACATCCACGGCAAGCTTTCTGCGCTCCAAGGTGTGCCCCAGCCTAGTGATTGGTCGTGCGTGTGAAGTTCCGATGTATTAATAAGTAACGCCCGAACTAGGTCAGGCGTCGGCTCCTTAAGATTATTAAATGTGTGCGCCGCGAGCGCGGATACTAGCGGGGTGCTGAAGCTAGTCCCCGTCTCTACCACGCCGCCAATCATCCGAAGGGTTGAAAACCACGAAAGATCCGGTTTTATCATGCCCGCTGGAGCCGGCCCCTTTAGGCTAGTCTTACATGCTACGCCTGGAGTTCCGTCTGCGTTTGCAATTCGGCCACTAACGGTTAAAGCAGCTTCACAATCAGCAGGAGGGCAAAGGGCTTTGTCCCCTAGTTTAAGCACGTTGCCGATGGAGATGATCGGCAAAATTCCGTATTCCCTCGCTATTTTACTTATTTCATGCCCCAGGTAACTAACCTCCGTTTTGGAAAGTGAAGGTTTTTCTTGGTTGAACGACATGTTCCAGACTTTTGAGTGTTGCCCAGTTTCCTTGGCGACAGCTTTTAAATATGAAATTAATTGATTGAGTGAAGGTGATTTTGCCGCTGACCTTTTGGCAATTGCTTGGGCTGATATAAACTTGCAATTTAGCTGGGGCAGAGATCTGTTATTGTTCCAAGAGTGGGCGTGACAAATCAGCGAGGTAACCTGATTTCCGTGCTTTATATCAGCATTGAAATCATTTACGAGCACATTAATCTTTGATGTTTGAAGGTGTTGGTAGCTTGATGCATTAGTGCCGCCATCCACTATCAAGACAGTCGGTAGGTTGTTTTTTTGAGACGGAGGGGTAGGCTCAGCGCCGGCTCCTGGTGTAGAAACCGAACCGATTGGTGCTACTGGATCAACACGATAAACGGATCCCGACGTGACTAAATCTGAAAGCGCGGCTTCGGTATGAAGCTGGATGGATGCAATAGCATGACCCTGCAAAATATAGTTCGTCAGCAGCGATTCTAGGAAAAGTGTGTCGGAATTTTCTTGTGTAATCGGTACGCTGTCAGATTTTTTAAATGCGTTGGAGAATTCAATGTCCCCGAAACTAAGTTTATGCTTTTTATGAATATTACGAAGGCTATTAGCTACGGATTCCCGGGGCGCTTTATTAGTAAAAGGCAATAGCCATACATTAAAATACCCGTCACCACCATTGTCTCTAGATTCTTTCCATAGTTGTGTAACGGGCAAGCTCCTCATTACCTCGTTTGAATCGAAAAGGTTGACTTCGCTTACTCTTGATATGTCAACCTTTTCGTTAACGGTCCGGGGTCGCTTGATATTATTCGCCAAAGTCGAAAATGCAGACGTTTCCACCTCGATGAGATAACCCTCATGTGCTGGAGCAATGATTCTGCAGCCAGCACTCAAGCCGAAAACGTCACTTGGTGTCCAAGAAGGCGCGTGAGAGTCATCAAACATCCTGGCAATCAGGTGCGTCATGCCATCATGAGCAGTCTTATTTTTTTTATCTAGATTGAGGACAGCCTCTGATAGATTTTCTTGCTGAGACTGAAGTCTAGCGAGCACAATATTTTTTGCACTTTTACCGCCTCCCGACACCGTTGATGGAGACGCTTGTCGCATGAATTTTAACACCGGATTTATTAGTGGCTTCCCTGTGTCCATTTTATTTTTCCTTGAGGTAACCGGCTATTGTTTGTCTACTTAGATTTAAGATTTTGCCTATGTCTGCTTGTGACAGTTCATACTTAGAGTGCAAAAATCTTGCAGCGTTTTTCTTGCTGGATATGTCGCATTCGGAAAAAGGAGAGCTTGCACTTCTCATCTCTAGATCAAGGATCGACAAAGAAGCATGCCCAATATCTAGTTCCGTATCCTTTATTACAGCATCTCTTCTTGCGGCTAGAGCAATTGATTCGATATCGGCGCCCGAAAGAGTTGCCGAAAGCTTAGCCAGCATATTGAGGTCAGCATCTGATCCGCTATCTTTGAAAAGAAAGTAGTTCCATAAGTGTTTTTTTAGTTCAAGGGACGGTAAAGAAAAATGCATTTTATAAGGGAATCGTCGCCAAATCGCCCTGTCTAACAACTCTGAGTGGTTGGTGGCGGCAATTAATATTGCATGATCATCAAGCGCATCTATCGCTTGGATGAGTGTATTTACAACTCTTTTAAGTTCGCCTAGCTCGTGCTTGTCATCTCTAACCTTAGCAATAGCATCAAACTCGTCTAGAAAAAGAACGCCGCCCATCTGCGGAACATAGTCAAATACGTTTCTTATATTTTTTGCTGTGTCGCCAAGGAGAGAAGATACCAGCGAGTCAAGTCGAACGATATACAAGGGAAGCCCTAGTTGCGATGCAATATGCCCAGCAACCAATGTTTTTCCCGTTCCAGGAGGACCCGACATAAGAAGGTTAGATTTTCCTGTGAGACCGTGTAATGCTAGTTTTTCATGGTTCTTGATGTCGCTGATGTATGCTTTAAATGTAGATTTAAGATTGTCTTCGAGGAATATGGGTGTAACTGGCCAAGGCTGCTCCTCGACTAGGGGGATTCTGGATTTGGGGTCGGTAGGCAAGCTTTCTGTATATCCAGAGGTGCGAAGTGGCACTCCTCTTTTTTTTAATGATGATTTGATTTGCTGCGCAGTCCCGATATCCGTTCGGCCGATTTGGGAGGCTAGCTTGCTTCCTAGCTTGCGCACATCGGTGTAATTGGCTTCAAGTGCCGCATTTATTAGGGATACAAGGTCTTGCCCCTGGATTTCTACAAGTGGTTCCACAGTTCAGACCCGGTTTTTGATTTTCAGCCTTGAACTGTCTGCTTTGCAGCCTTTAATGTCAAGAATTATGGGTTGTTTGTTAAGGGTTTTCGTATTTTGGTTAGGTGGTTGGAGTGTCAGCTATTATGCCTTTCCCCGCAAAAATTAGTCCGACATCAGCCACCTCGCATATCCATTCAGCTTGCTTTCGCCTGCAACGAATATCATGCACATGCGTAGCACTGCCTGGGCGTCTGGATCGTTCTTGGCCAGGCTCAGCGACTCGACGATTTGCGTTGGTTAGTGGGTGCTCGCCTTGACGATCAGTCCCGTGCCGATTTCTTTCGTGTACCCAAGCAGCACGTCCTCAGCCTCATTGAAGCTTTGAACCAGCTTCAGGATCGCCTTAGCCTCATCCTCAACGCCAGCTTCACTCAGGCGGACAGCAATGCCCAAAAGATCGACTGAGGACCACTTTAGCGTTCCGGCGACCTTCTTGAGATCGCGCCGCATGTCTTGCGTTGGTTTGTTCATGGTCATTCGACGTCCTACAAATCCCCGTCCATTGAAATCAGCCGCCAGCCGCCAGCTAAGTTGTACCCTCAATGGAGAATCCTTCTACTCTCTCCAATCCTGATTCGATCAAGCGCCCGGTTTAATGCGTCCAAGGCGTCAAGGAGAGCTTTCGCCTCAGCCTCTCGACCATCTCCCCAAAGGCGTTCCGCCATTTTGTTCAGGGCCTGGATAGAGCGCTCAATTTCAGCAGCAGTCACTGCAACTTTACTTTCCGGTTGTTTCTTCGGCATTCAGTAACCCTTCTGCAGGGCATTGCTTTGTCTTTCAATTTTTAGCGCGAATACGTCGCCCGCCAAAATGCTTGGGCTAATCGATGAAATTTTGTCCGATGTGATCTGGTGCGCCCGTTCAGCGGAGGTGAGGCATATTTTTTCGGTTAGTGAGTACTCGCCTTGACGATCAGTCCCGTGCCGATTTCTTTCGTGTACCCAAGCAACACTTCCTCAGCCTCATTGAAGCCTTGAACCAGCTTCAGGATCTCCTTAGCCTCATCCTCAATGCCAGCCTCGCTCAGGCGGACAGCAATGCCCAAAAGATCGACCGAGGACCACTTTAGCGTTCCGGCGACCTTCTTGAGATCACGCCGCATGTATTGCGTTGGTTTGTTCATGGCCATTGCGACATCCCTACAAATCTCCGCCGTGCCAGCCCGGCATTCCTTCTGCAGTAGCCATTCTGAGCGCTACCGCAGCCCCAAGAAGCTTATGCGCCTGGGTCGAGACATCCGCAGCCAGGTTTTCATTGCCAGCCTCTTTAAGCATTGCGGCCAAGTCAAGCAGCTTGCCCACCTCGATCTCAATGGTACGAACGGATTCTGCTATCTGGTATTGAGGTGAATGTGCCATGCCTATCAATCCTTGCGCCAGATCAGCTACGAATTCCCGTCGCGCCATTTACTCAGCCTTGCTCTGATCCTTGATGCCCTTTTCGGCTGCATCAGCAAGAGCCCTCAGCTGGGAGGAGGTGTAAAGAAGCTGACTTATCAGGTCTGCTGATTCTGTATCAATTAATCCCTCCGCTTTCCTGAGCGCGCTCAAGCCTGCCGCAGAAAACTCGAACTCTTCCGCGAGCCTGGAAAGCTCGGAAATCATGTGTGCCCTAGCAATCTCGGTACTCACAATCACCCTCCTGATTTTACAAATTCCCACACCGCTCGCGCTTATTCGAACAGGGCTCGCTGCCATTGGTGTTCGCCGATGATAGCTATAGGGGAGCCGGCTTGGCGTAGCTCTACAGCCTTCATGATTTTCACCCCGTAACTACTGTGACGCCACTGCTCATTCCCGACACTTCCGACAACCAGATAGTGGATTTTCTTGCTAACGCCACCTCCAATAATTCCGCCGCGCTCCTCTACCAGTATCTGACAGTCTTTCCGTGGGCCGTAGGCCATGATTCCAGTGAATACGAACAGCCGGCCATTCCACGTCAAGTCAGGCTCGGGCGAATTGAAGGGTAAGTCATTGGGTGTTGCATGCCTCTGATCGCTAGGCTTTGGTTTCTTGATGCTCAAGCCAGAAAAGCTCTGTAATAGTCCTATCAACTCAATTGATTCGTCCGCATCAAGCACTCCATCCAAGAGCATGTTTGAGAGGCGGGCATATAACAAATTGATCACTGGATCATCAAGGTGGGCCAGGTTGGTCTCGAGCCAGTCCTTGAGGAACAGCCCCTCAGACGTAGAGACAACGCCATCGGCTGCAAGTCCGGCAGCTAAGCCAACCAATGCGTCAGCTGAGCGCCTATCGATCCTCGCACTATGAAAGTATTTGCTGCTTTCAAATTCACCATGCATATCAGTCATATGATCATCCTTGAATTATAAATACTTACTGCCGAGGTCGAATCCGAGTCTTTCCCAGGGGGTACGCTACGGCCTATAACTTCCCGCCGCGCCAGGTCACCTGGCCAGTATGCGGTGCTAGACTAGATGGGCATTCCACACCAGTAGCACGCGAGCCAGAATGTGTGTGTCGTCACGCCTGATCGGCTTGGCTCTATGGTGAGTATTGTCCGAGATCATCTCGAAATTATCTGAATCCGTCGCCTGGAGACGCTTGATGTAGAGCAAGTCATCCCAGGCAAATAGATAGATGCCATCGCCAACGAAGTCGCGAATGCTGATGTCTACAATCAGAGGATCACGATGCTTGATGGTGGGCTCCATCGACTGGCCCCAGCCGGTCACCAGTTTGAGGTAGTTGTAATCCTCGTATTCAACTCCCAGCTCGCGTAGATGCTTCTGGCTGACGCGCACGTCCTTGAGCATCTCTGGGAAATCAGCTGCTTTCTGCCCGCTACCCATGGAGCCACGGATGTCGTAGTGCGCGATTCGGATTTCGTCACCGACCAGGCCATGGCGGGAGAAGTCGGCAACGATCACATTTCCGCTGCTCACACTAATCACTGTTTCCTGGACCGCATCGGCAATCTTCTGCCTGGTGTCCTCCGTAAGATTCTTGCCATGCTTGGCAAGCATCTGCTGGACGATATCGGCAGATGACTGCGTAGCGGCTGGCTTAGTCGTACTGGTCAGTGATTCGATTTCATCTGCCAAGCGCGGACTGAACCTCTCAACGGGCTCCTGAAGCATTCGCGAGAGCACTGCTGCGAACTGCGTGTTCAGTGGATTTATGCCCTTGAAGTACAAATTTACCGCAGCCGGCGTCATGCCGGCTTCATCGGCAATTTTCTTCTGACTAAGCTTCAGCTCGTTTTTCTTCGCCAAAAACAGGTCATGTGCCGCCTTGCACTCAGCAAGTCGGTCGGGCGGGAGTATTCGTTTTTTCGTCATGGCGCGAATTTATACCAATGGTTAAAAATAAGAAGAAACCATCGGTATTGATTAATAATTAACAGATGGTTAATATCTGCCTCATATCCAGCAGAGGCGTGACCATGAATGAGACTTCCCTCGATAGGTTCGTGGCTGACAAAGGGCAGTCCGAAGCCGCACGGCTTCTTCGGGTAACAGCCCCAGCCATTCACAAAGCCCTATCAGCGAAACGGGACATCCGCGTGCTCGAGCTTCCAGATGGAAGTTTTCAGGCTCAAGAGCAGCGCCCGTTTCCCTCTCAAAAATCAGCCGCTTAAACCAATTTAACCAAAGCAAGGAGCAGCTTTTCCTTGCGCTTCGGATGGTTTGGTCACGGATGCGTCCTTGATCAATTTCAGTAAGCAAATGATCGCGGAACTAGTGGCATCAAGCCACGTAACAAATTTAGAGGTGTTACATGCAGGCATTGATGAGAGCGATCTATGACGTAGTGGATGAATTCGGAACCAAGAAGATCGCCGAAGGTGCCAGCTTCACATCTAGGACGCTTCTGTCGCAGAAGGCGAATCCAGACTACGACAGCCATAGCATGAATGTTCCGGAGCTACACCGGATCATGAAGTTCACCCAAGACTTTCGGCCCCTGATCGCATGGGCCGACAGCTTCGGTTTTGACCTGGTGTCGCGTCAGCGCCCGGCACCAAAACCACTCCTGACTGCGCTTGGCTTCCTGTCCGCCGAATGCGGAGACGTGGGCCGGCTTATCTTTGATGCCACGGCTGATAACCACATCAGTCAGCACGAAAAAGCCCAGGGCGATAAAGCCATTTTGGAAGCCATCGACGCGCTGAACGTTCTGCGCGAATCGCTGAAGGCTGCCTGAATTTCAGACACAAAAAAGCCGACGGCGAGGTCGGCTTCTTCAACAACGGTGTATCAACGTGGGGCCATTATGAACACGATCACCACATCAAGCAACACGGTAACCATGAGTAGCCGGGAAATCGCCGAACTCACAGGTAAACAGCATAAAGACGTGATCCGTGATGTTCGCGCGATGCGGAAAGCGCTGGAGTCGGATGGCGCAGATCTGCGCCATCTCCACGAGATCAAGGATGGCCGGGATTACACCGCCGAGTTTCGTCTTGATCGCCTGCTGACGGAAACGCTTCTGACCGGCTACAGCATCCCGCTTCGCTATCGTGTCGTGACACGTTTGAGCGAACTCGAAAACGTGTCACGACAGGTTGTCACGGTTCCACAAACACTTCCGGAAGCCCTCCGACTCGCCGCCGACCAGGCCGAGCATAATCTTCAGCTTCAGGCAGTCATCCAGAAGCAGGCGCCGAAGGTCGAGGCGTTGAATCGCCTTGCCAATACCCATGGTTCCGTCTGCATCACCAATGCCGCCAAGCAGCTTGGGGTGGCACCTATGCGGCTGTTCACGTGGCTGAGCGACAACCGTTGGATCTATCGTCGGGCCAGTCACGCCAGTTGGTCTGCTTTCCAGCCACGGCTATCCAGCGGTCTGCTCGAGCACAAGCTGGTGAAGGTCGGCGGCAATCCAGAAGAACTCAAAGTCGTCGAGCAAGTCATGGTCACTCGCCGCGGCATCACCACCCTGGCCGAACAAATCCTAGGAACGCCCCTGTGAGCACCATCATCATGAGTGCCTGCTGGCCGCTCCAGGGCATGAGCCCTGCTCAAAAATCCGTATTGATCTCTCTCTCCGACAACGCTAACGATGAAGGCGTGTGCTGGCCGTCAGTCGCCAAGATTGGGCAAAGAACCTGCCTGGCTGAGCGCACCGTTCAAAGCGCAATCAAATGGCTCTGCTCGACTGGCGTGCTTTCGGTTCGGGAGCGAATGGGCCGCTCGACTATGTACACCATAACCCCGGCAGCATTTGCACCCCCGCAGGATATGCGCCCCGCAGATGGTGCGGGAGAGCCCCCGCAATCGCTGCGCCCGTCCCCCGCAAATGATGCACCACCCCCCCGCAGTGGTTGCACCCAGAACCGTAATAGAACCGCCATTGATCCGTCAGTAGAACCACCATCTTCTTTCCCAGCCCTAGTCGGGCAGGGCAAAAGTGGACTGATCGACCCTGATCAGGAAAAACGCACCAAGGCAAAAATCGAGGCTGATCGCCAGGAAGCCTGCCGGGGAATCTGGATCAGTTACGCCGAAGCGTACTTCAACCGCTACAGCACCGAACCAGTTCGCAATGCGACGGTGAACACCCAGATCAATAACTTGCTGAAGCGGCTCGGTGCCGACGAGGCTCGATTTGTGGCCGAGTACTACGTCTCGATCAACGACTCTTACCTCATCCGCGCTTGCCACGACATGGGTTCGCTGCTGGCAAAGGCTGAGGCTTATCGGACCCAGTGGGCTACCAATACCCAGATCAATGGCACTACTGCCAAGCAGATGGAAAACACCCAGGCGAACATGTCGACGGCCGAACAGGCCAAAGCAATGTTGCGTAAGCGTGGTACCGGCAATGCTTAACCAGAACGAGCTGGATCTGGCGATCGATCTTCTCTGCGGGACCGCCGAAGCGATGGGCGTGACGTTGAGTCCAAACGCAGCAGCAATCATGGCAGTCGATTTGAGTGAGCACCCATTGGGCTTGATCGAAAGGGCATTGAAGGCTTGCCGGAAAGAGGTTCGTGGGAAGTTGACGATGTCGGACATTTTGTCGCGAATCGAAGCAGCCGATGGCCGCCCGGACAAGGACGAGGCATGGGCTATTGCGCTGGCCTCCAACGATGAATTCGACACTGTGGTGATGACCGACGAGATTCAGATTGCACTCGCTGCGGCCCGCCCTGTGTTGAGTCTTGGCGACAAGGTCGGTGCCCGCATGGCATTCATCAATGCTTACGAACGGCTTGTGACCCGGGCCCGGGCCGAAACCAAGTCAGTCAATTGGCATGTCTCCATCGGCTTTGATGCAAATCGCCGAGTCGAAGCCATAAACGCTGCTGTGCAGATGCAACGCATTCCGCAAGAGCGCGGCCGGCTTTACCTGGCTGATTTGAGTCATGAGCCGATCACTGAAGACGGTCGCGCGCTCGCTGGATTGATTACCGGGCAAGTCGTGAAGCCAACTGCCGCGATAAGGGAAAAGCTGAAAGGCATCAAAGCCAGCATGCTCGAAATGCGAGGTGTCAGCGATGAGCGGAAGAAAGAGGCTCGTGAAAAAGCCGAGCAGGAGTTCGCCGCGCGCCGGGCCTTTTTGTCTCAGCAGGCAATCGCCGCCCTTGCAAAGGAAGACGCTCATGTCTGATCAGCGCCTCGCCAATACCAATCCTGCCGATTACCGCTTCGCGGTGCACTGCTGCGGCTACAAGTGGGATCTCACCGACAAGCCCGACCGCGCCGTGGGTCTTTTTGAACATCGCTCCGTCGCCGTTCAATTTGGCCGCGCGCTGTGGCCAAGCACCTTTGAAGTAATCGATATCGTCACCGGAGAGAAGGTATGAAAGGCCGTTCCGTCACTGCCCAGCAGAAGCGCTGGCACAGCATGCTGGTACAGACCATCGGATGCGTCGCGTGCCGCGTCGGCCAGGATATCTACAACGACCAGAGCAGCATTCACCATGTCGACGGCCGCACCAAGCCGCGCGCGCACTGGTATGTGCTGCCGCTGTGCGCCGGACACCACCAGCATGGTTACGGCGCCGAGGGCTTCCCCGGTTACGCTGTGCACGGGCAAAAGGTGCAGTTTGAAGAGGCATACGGAAAGCAATCGGAACTGCTGAACTTCTGCGCCAAGTTCATCGCCGAGGCTGGCCAAGATGTGCCGGCGGGCTTCCTCGCTTGGCTAGATGGTTCGGAGGTGGAAGCGTGAAGCCCCTGGTCATCAAGCCGTTCAAGGTCAAGGTCGCACGGGCCAAGCCTATCGACTGGGAGGGCATGGAGCAGAAAACGCTTCTGCTCGAACTGGCGTTGCGGCACCCGATGGCCTCCAAGCTGATTTTCCATGTGCCCAATGGCGGACACCGGCACAAGCTGGTGGCCATTGAGTTGAAAAAGCAGGGCGTCAAAGCGGGGATCCCCGATCTGGTTTTACCAATGGCACGGGGCGGATATTTTGGCCTGCTGATCGAATTCAAAGCCACGCCGCCGCACGATTCTCCGGTCTCTCCCCAGCAAGATGCCTGCCTTCATACGTTCAATGAGCAGGGCTATCTCGCCGTCGTATGCCGTGGGCACCGCGAGGCGCTCGACGTGATCGGTGCCTATCTGAAACAGCCCCGTACCGTGGTGGCCGCATGAGCACCGTCGCCGTAAAGATCACCGATGCCGAGATCAAGCGGCAGGTCTCCGGTGATGTCCGGGATTTGCGCGATGTTGAGAATCGCGGGCTGTACCTGCGTTTCACTCGGGACCGCGCCCGTGCGTCGTGGTACCTGGTGCGCAAGGGGAAATGGAACCTCGTCGGCAGCTTCCCTGATCTGACAGCAAAGCAGGTGGTAGCAGCGCTTCCGGGCATTCGCCTTCGCATCGAGGCAGGTGCCAACTCAACACTATCCAAATGGGCGACCACAGGTGAGCTGCTTGATTGGTTTGCCGAGCGGTATTCGCGCGACCGAAGCCTGTCGAAAAAGCGCAAGGACACAAGTGCGTCGATGCTCAGGCGTCACCTCGTACCATGCTTGGGAGAAGTAGCCTTGGCCAGCATCGACAAAGCCACGCTGGACAGCCGCTTAATTTGGCCGATGCAGCAAACCGTTGAAATCGACTACGTTCGATCCGCATTCCAGCTGCTTGCGCTGGCCTTCCGGCAGGCATTCAAGCTGCGTCTGATCTCGGCCAATCCGATGAAGGACATGAAGTTCAAGGACTTCTCTACAGCTAAGGTCGGCATCAAGGCGTCCAGGCTTCGCGGCACTCAATTGCAGGACCTGCTTCACCATCTGGCCGAGGTCATCGCGTCCAATCCCCATGACGGCATGCTGGCCATGATGATGCTTTGCCATGGCACACGCATTGGCGAAACCCGGCAGGCCCGGTGGTCTCACATCAGCCTGGCTGAGCGCGAGTGGTTCATTCCCAGCGAGAACACCAAGACCGGCGTTGAGCATCATCTGCCACTGACAGACCAGGTGCGGCAATTGCTGATCTGGTACCGCGACAAACAGCAGGCCGCTGGCTACGACGGGCAGTTCCTGTTCCCCGGTCGCGGCGGTGAAGGTCTCAGCGAGGGCCGGGCCAGTGCGGTATTCGCTCGGGTAGGGAAGGGTGAGTGGACCAGCCATGACCTGCGCAAACTGGCTCGCACCTGCTGGGCAGACATCGGGATCGATCACCTGATTGGTGAGCTGCTGATCAACCATGCCATGGGCCACAACGTGAAGGTTTACGTCCAGTCGGGCGTGATGGCCCGCAAGCGTGATGCCCTGAAGAAGTGGAACGCCCATCTAGACGGGAAGGGCTTTGACCTGATTCACGCATTGACCGGCTTTAGATTCGAAGATTCTGATAATCAGCTACAGCCCACGGATGGCGTGGTCTCTGGCGCAGTTGCCAACACCACCATAGGCGAGGTTTAAAAACGTGAAAAAGAGCCACGGTCCCGCCTTCCGCAAAGCGCTCAGGCCGCTTCGGGAATGCCTCGACTGCCGTGGTGTTGGTGTAGTCCGGGGTGTTTTCCACGAAATGGAGTGTGCCACCTGCAATGCATCGGGCTGGATTTGCGCAGAGACCGGCGCCGCGCTGCCGCTCACCGATCTGGTCCTGCAGCTGAATATGAAGTTGCAGGTGGCAGAGCAAATAATTCGATCACTCCAGCGGCCAGCAAGTGGCCCTGGTCAGCAATACGAACAGAACAACCGTCGCGGTGCCGGCGGTACCAACTACACTGGGGATTGAGAGGATGACCATGAATAGGAACGACCGAACCGTTGAAGACCTGTTGGAACACTGGGGCCGCTGGGTCGTGTTGGGCTCAGGCGTCTCCTGCTGCGCATCCCGCGAGAACGACCTACACCAGCCAATGATCACGGACGACGATGCTCTATTAATGGATAGCCTGGTTGGCCGCCTACGTAATCGATATGCCGAGTCAGGCAACGTGATCATCAAGTACTACACGTCCCGCGACACTTCATTAATGGTTGTCGGTAAGAAGCTTGGGTTCGGCGAAGAGAAGACCAGGCAGCTCTGGAAGGCCGGCGTTGCATGGGTTGATGGCGCGCTTGATTTTCGTCGCAAGGCTGCTTGACAGCCCCGGTCCTTACATATAGTTTTCACGTTACTTTGCGGTTTTTCCGCGAGCAAAGCCCGACCCTGGAGTTGGGCTTTTTGCTTTCTATGATTCCTTCTGCCTCGCCATTGAGCGGGGCTTTTTATTGCTCTCGATTTCCCCAAAAGACCTCCAAGCCTCTTGCTTCGGCAACGCGTAGATAGGAGGCACCTATTCCTTTGGCTGGCAGTCAGCCTTTTTTATTCATGGAGCACACCCTATGGCCGAACCGAGCACGGGCGCCCTCGCAGTAGCTGGCGTGCTTGGCAGCGTGAGCCTGGGTGCTGCCTTCCCTGAGATTGACTTGGCCGCATTGGTCGGGGCATTCGGTGGGGCTTTCTTCTATGTCGTATTCGCCAAGGACATCACGTCGTGGCGGCGCGTTGGCTACCTGTTCGCTGGCTGGATTGGCGGCTACTTCGGGTCTGCTGAGGTCATGGGCTGGGCCTGGACCAAGACAGCAGGTTTCAGTGCATTCCTTTGCGGCGCCTTCTGCGTCGTGTTACTGGCCAGTGTTATCGAATGGATGCAGACCGGCGCCATGCCGCGCTGGCTTCAATGGTTCCTCAGCCGGTTCGCCGGGAAGGAGGGTTGAATGGTTGCCATCCTACAAGCCGCGCTCTGTGCGCTGATCTTCATCATGATCGGCCTGCACTACCGCCCGCTCCCTGACTCACGCTACAAACCAGCGATCAGCCTCATGGCCTGGGCTGCATGCGCAATCACCGGCATGCAGTTCATGAGCCTGGTTGGTCGCATGGTGTTGCACGATGACTTTGCCGATGCGTCTTGGTTCAACACAGCGTTCTACTGTTTGGCTGCCATGCTGGTGTGGCGGGCCAAGGGCAATGTGGCGCGCATCCTGAGGCTTGATTGATGAAGAAGTCTTGGCGTGTGACTGCACCAGGCTATCTACCATTCCCCATGATCATGCCTGAAGACCATAGCCACTCTGATGCGCTGGCCTTTGCTCGGTCGATTTGGCCTGCCTGTTCTATTGAGTGAGGTGCGGCCATGGCCTGCAGTGGATGTTCCGCCCGTCGCGAATGGGCCAAGAAGTGGATGAGGGTTGGATATGAGCGAGCAGCAGAACTCTTTGGCAAACCTGCTGAGCCAGATACTGGGCGAGCAGGTGAAGCACACGGCGATCCTCGAACGCCTGGCAGAGCAGCAGATCCTGCTGATCGAGGCACTGGCTGATCCTGATGGCGAGGACCCTGATGCACTGCCCGCGACCTACATGGATGGGAGCCCGGTCAATGAGTAGGCTGACCACACTCAAGTCACGAATGACCCAGGTCGAGGGCCGCAAGCTCGGGACATTGACTCCCGCAGAGTGTGCGGGCGGCTGGGGTTCAGGTCGCGGCGGCCGTCCATGGCGGCGTAAGCGCGAGTCGATCCTGCTGCGCGACAAGTACACCTGTCAGAAGTGCGGCGTGGTTACGCTGGACCTTGAGGTCGACCACATCGTCAACATTGCCCAAGGCGGCAACGACGATGACGCCAACCTCCAGGCGCTTTGCGTGCCCTGCCACCACGCCAAGACGGCGGCCGAGGCAGCGCAGGGTGGCGGTTGGTGACTGACACGTCAGTGGCGTGCTAGAAAAGCTGGAAAATGCACCGGTTTGGTGTGGCACGTCACACGCCCACGGGGCGGGTCGAAACCATGGGGCCTTTTGTGTCGGACACCGCCCCCCACCGCACGTAGAGATTTTTTCCCCTCGCTCAGGAAAAGTTAAATGGCATTAACTGACAAAAAGCGCCGGTTTGCTGACGCTCTCTTGTCTGGAGTGAGTAAATCCCAAGCTGCTATTGATGCTGGCTATAGCGTGAAGACCGCGCCACAAGCGGGCTCCAAGCTGTTCAAGGACCAAGACGTGACCGGCTACCTCCAGCGGCGCAGTGCACCAAATGCCCCTCCGCAAAAAGTTAAGTCCGAGGTTAAGAAAGTTAAGTCTGAAGTTGAAAAAGTTAACCTCGACGATGCTTTGACTCTGGATGCGCCGACGTTCGATAGTCGGGCTCTGCTTGAGCGGATTGCGCGTGATAATGAGCAACTGAACCCAGAGCTGGCCGCCAAGATAGCCCTAGGCTTGATGCCGTACGATCACCCGAAAAAGGCCGATTTTGGCAAAAAGGACGCAAAAGAAGCCGACGCGCAAAAGGCAGCCAAAGGCCGATTTGGCCAGTCATCCCCACCACCCATCCAATTACGCTCGGTGAAATAGATGGATCGTGACGAAGACAAGAAAACGGCTGCACCTGGTGTACATAGCGATCCGATGGACTACCTGCTGGCAGAGATGAACGATGCAAGCGCATCTCGGGCAGATCGGCTAGCTGCGGCAGTGGCCTTGATGCCCTATTTCCACGAGTCGCTTAATGATTTCGAGGAGGAAGAAGCGAGCGATTGACAGGCACTACCGTTGCGCAGCGCCTCCGCCTCCATCTCATTTACGCTAGGTGACATAAGTGAACGAACCCACCTGGGACACCTCGTGCCCGGACTGGGAGTCGAGGGTCGTCAATCGACAATCGTTGGTGCCGTTCCCGCCGCTGTTTCCGGGCGAGGCTGCAGCTTGTATGCAGGTCCTGAACAATCTGAAAATTGTCGACGCTCCTGGCAGCCCTCTGATTGGCGATTCATCTGCGCCTTGGATTAACGACCTGGCCAGCGCCATCTTTGGGGCTTACAACGCCGGTACCGGTGAGCGATTGATCCAAGAGTTCTTCCTGCTCATCAGCAAGAAAAACGCTAAAAGCACAATCGCTGCGGCAATTATGCTCACCGTTCTAATCCGAAATTGGCGGCAGTCGGCAGAGTTCATCATCCTGGCGCCAACGATTGAGGTTGCGAACAACGCTTACGCGCCAGCCCGCGACATGGTCAAGCACGATGAAGAGCTTTCTGCGCTGCTGCATGTTCAGGATCACCTCCGTACGATCACTCACCGAGAGTCCGGCGCTACGCTGAAGGTTGTGGCGGCCGACCAGAACACGGTCGGCGGCAAGAAGGCAGCGGTCGTCCTTGTGGATGAGCTTCACCTGTTCGGCAAGAACCCGAACGCGGCGAACATGCTGCGGGAAGCCACCGGCGGTTTGGCCTCCAGGCCGGAAGGTTTCGTGATCTACCTGACCACTCAGTCCGACCAACCGCCAGCAGGGGTTTTCCGGGAGAAGCTGCAGTACGCCCGTGGAGTTCGGGACGGCACGATCATCGATCCAAACTTTCTGCCGGTGATCTACGAATTCCCGAAGCACATCCTGGATGCCAAGGAACATCGTAAACCTGAAAACTTCTACATCACCAACCCCAACATGGGGTATTCGGTCAGCGAGAAATTCCTGATCAGGGAGATGAAAAAGGCAGAGGAGGCTGGAGAGGCTGAGGTGCTGGGCTTCATGTCCAAGCACCTTAACGTCGAGATTGGTCTCGCGCTGCGGTCAGATCGATGGGCCGGCGCGGACTTTTGGGTTGCAGCGGCCGTGCCGGTGTTGACACTCGACATGCTTATCTCAATGTCCGAAGTGATTGATGTGGGTATTGATGGCGGTGGCCTGGACGACTTGTTGGGTTTCGCAGCAGTAGGCCGGGACAAGCGTACGCGTGACTGGCTGATCTGGACCCACGCCTGGGCTCACCCTTCAGTGCTTGAGCGCCGCAAGGCCGAAGCGCCTCGGTTCCACGACTTCGAGAAGGACGGCGATTTGACGTTGTCTATCCGCATTGGTGACGACGTGGCGGACGTCGCCGACCTTGTCGAGCAGATTGAGGCGTCCGGCTTACTCGACAAGGTCGGCTGCGACCCGGTGGGCATTGGCGCGATCTACGACGCGATGATTGAGAGGGAGATACCGGCGGAGAAGATAGTTGCGATCAGCCAGGGCTGGAAACTGGGCGGAGCCATCAAAACCGCTGAACGCAAGCTCGCCGAGGGTGGCTTGAAACACGGAGGCCAACCGCTGATGGCCTGGTGCGTGAGCAACGCAAAGGTCGAGCCTCGGGCCAACTCCATCCTGATCACCAAGCAGGCCAGCGGGTCGGCCAAGATCGATCCATTGATGGCTCTATTCAACGCAGTGACCTTGATTTCCTTGAACCCCGAAGGTCGGGGCAATGACGACTTCATGGCCGCCATTCGGAATCCGATCATCGTATGAACCCATTGTACGTATTCATTCTGACCGCCTTGTCCGGGTTCGCCCTGGCTGTTACTGGCGTATACGTCCTGTTCGGTTTGGGCTGGGCATTATTGGCGGGCGCAGGCTCGTTACTTCTCATCGCTGGTTTTGTACGCAAGGGGCTGACAGGTGACTAGATCCTTATCGGCCGTGATAGGTCGCGCTGCCAGCAAGCCCAGTGCGTCCATTGGCGAATGGTTTGGAAAGTCTATCAAGCTGGGCGATGGCGGGTTCTGGGGACAGTTTCTCGGCGGACAATCAAGTTCTGGCAAGACAGTGAACGTCGACAACGCCATGCAGTTATCGGCGGTATGGTCCTGTGTACGGATCATTTCGACATCGGTCGCAGGGCTTCCGCTTGGGGTCTATCTCCGCGAGGCAGACGGCGGCAGGAAGGATGCTCGCGACTTTGGCTTGTACGACGTCATCCATAACAGCCCCAACGAGGACATGACCGCGTTCCAGTTCTGGCAGGCAATGGTCGCGGCAATGCTGCTGCGCGGAAACGCCTTTGCAGAGATCCTGCGTATCGGATCTCGCATTGTGGCCTTGGATTTTCTGTTGCCATCGCGCGTTGATCTCGACCTCGATGACGACGGGCGCATCACATATTGGTACAGACCACGGAAGGGTGCTCGCCGACAGATCGAGCGCCAGAACATGCTGCATATTCCAGCCTTTAGCCTTGATGGCCGTGTGGGTCTTTCAGCTATCCGTTACGGCGCTGACGTCTTTGGCGCCGCGATGTCGGCGGACGACGCGGCGAATGGCACCTTCAAGAATGGGCTGTTGCCGGCAGTGGCCTTTAAGGTCGACCGGATACTTAAACCGGAACAGCGTGAAGAATTCCGCGACTACGTGAAACAGGTATCAGGCGCACTGAACGCAGGGCGCTCACCAGTGCTCGAACAGGGAATTACGCCCGAGTCCATTGGCATCAACCCGGTTGATGCTCAGTTGTTGGAGTCCAGGGCCTACAGCATTGAAGAGGTCTGCCGCTGGTTTGGCGTCCCACCCTGGATGGTTGGCAAGACGGACTCTGGCAGCAACTGGGGGACGGGGTTGGAGCAGCAGATGATTGCGTTCCTGACCTTCAGCATTAGTTCCATTACCAACCAGATTCAGCAATGCGTAAACAAGCGGCTGCTCACGCCGGTTGAGCGCCAGTCTTATTACGCTGAGTTCTCCCTGGAGGCTTTCCTCAAGGCGGACAGCGCCGGGCGATCAGCCTGGTACAGCCAGATGACCCAGAACGGAATCATGACCCGTGACGAGTGTCGAGTTAAAGAGAACCTTCCACGTCATGGCGGTAATGCCGCGGTGCTCACCGTACAAACCAACCTGGCTCCCATCGACCAGCTGGGCAAGTCAACCGATAGCCAGGCCGCGCAGGCCGCCCTACAAAACTGGCTTGGCCAGAACCAGGAGTAACCATGCAGCTGAACATCAAGGCCGGCAGCTTTCGCTGTGAGCTGAGCCCTCGCGCGCTCGATATGTGGAACCCGGACCTTCGTGCTGCACTGGAGGCCGGTACTGACACCATCACCATGTACGGCATCATCGGAGAGGACTGGTACGGAGAGGGTGTAACACTCAAGCGTGTCGACGCTGCCCTGCGGGCTATTGGCGACAAGCCAGTCACTGTCTACATCAACTCGCCCGGCGGCGATATGTTCGAAGGTATCGCGATCTACAACCGCCTACTCGAACATTCGCAGGAGATCACCATCAAAGTGCTCGGGTTGGCTGCCTCTGCCGCGTCCGTGATCGCAATGGCGGGCACTAAGCGGGAGGTGGCCAAGACGGCTTTCCTGATGATCCACAACTGCTGGACGTACTTCGCCGGTAACCGGCATGCGATTCGCGAACTGGCCGATACCATGGAGGAATTCGACCGAGCGATGATCAGCCTGTATTCCGACACAAGCGGGCAGGATGAAAAAGCCGTAGAGAAGATGCTCGACGCCGAGACCTACATGAATGGTGCGAACGCCTTGGAGAAGGGCTTTGCAACGGGGCTTATCTCTGCTGCCGAGGTTACGGAGGCGCCCGATAACGGGCAGTCGCAAGCGCACGCCGCCCGCAAGCTCGACGCGGCCCTGGCTAAATCCGGGATGCCACGCAGCGAACGCCGAAAGCTTTTATCCGAAATCAAAACTGGCACGCCTGGCGCTGCTGGTGACGGCACGCTCCGCGCTGTCGTTGTGGGTACGCCTTGCGCTGCCCTTGATGTATCCGCGTTTGAAGAAACCGCAACCCAGGCTTCAGCACTGAAAGGGCTGCTTCCCATTCGCTGAAAACTGTTCTCGCAATTGATTACGAACCGCCCGAGTGGCGGTTTTTTCATTTCTGAAAGGAACACAAAAATGCCCGCAGATCTTTCTCAAATCGAAGCTTCCCAGAAGCAAACTCAGGCCGACCTCAAAGCTGTCGGCGATCAGATCAAGACTTACGCCGAGCGTACCGAGAAAGAAATCAAGCTCTCGGGTGAAATGCAAACCGAGACCCGCGCCAAGGTCGACGAACTGCTTTCCAAGCAAGGCGAACTGCAAGCACGAATGCAGGATGCCGAGCAGAAGCTGGTCAATGCAGGCAAACAGCATGAGCCTGAGCAACAGCTTTCTGCCGGTCAGTTGGTTGCGGCCAAGCTGGCAGAAGAGGGTATGACCAGCTCGTTTCGTGGCTCGCGTCGTGTGGAAGTTCCGCGCGCGGCCATCACCTCGGCTCCGGCCTCTGGTGGAGCGTTGGTTGCACCTGATCGCGTCGGTGTGATTCTGGCACCTCAGCGCCGGCTTACCATTCGCGACCTGCTCGCACCAGGGACTACTGGCAGCAACGCTGTCGAATACGTTCGTGAAACCGGCTTCACCAACAATGCGGCGATCGTGGGTGAGGGCTTGGCCAAGCCTTACAGTGAACTGACCTTCGCGCTGGAAAACGCGAACGTTCGCACCATCGCTCACTTGTTCAAAGGTAGCCGCCAAATTCTGGACGACGCCGCGGCGCTGCAAAGCTACATCGATGCCCGAGCTCGTTACGGTCTGCTGTTGGCCGAAGAAGCGCAGTTGCTCTACGGCAACGGCACTGGCAATAACCTGCACGGCATCATCCCCCAGGCTCAGGCCTATGCAGCGCCGATCGGCATCACCGTGGAAGCCGCGCAGCGTATCGACCGTATTCGTCTGGCGCTGCTGCAGGCCACCCTGGCGGAGTTCCCATCTACAGGCATCGTGCTCAACCCGATTGACTGGGCTGCTATTGAGCTGCTCAAGGACGGCGAAGGCCGCTACATCATCGGCAAGCCTCAGGAAGGCACGTCGCCACGCTTGTGGAACCTGCCTGTAGTGGAGACCCAGGCCATTGTTCAGGACCAGTTCCTGGTTGGCTCTTTCAATCTGGCAGCGCAGATTTTTGACCGCATGGGCATCGAAGTTCTGGTCTCTACCGAGAACGACAAGGACTTCGAAAACAACATGGTGACCATCCGTGCTGAAGAGCGTTTGGCCTTCGCGGTTTATCGCCCAGAAGCGTTCGTCACTGGCGATTTGACCGCGGCTTAATTCGCACCGCGAAACAACAGCCAGCCGTCCACGGGGCGGCTTTGCTGTACGCAGGAGAGAGGAAATGGCTCGCACTTCAAAGAGTGATGTTCCAGCAAGTACCCAAGATCAGCAGGGCGTTACAGCTTCGGTAACCCCTCAAGCCAAAGAGCCTCAGCCGGAAACGGGAGGGGCGAGACGGGGGGTAACGATTTACCCGTTGCGCAGCTACCTGGATGGTAAAGAGATCAAGCGCGCAGGAGGTGAAGGATATGAGTCGCCAAAGCATGAAGCTGCGCAGCTCATAGCCAAAGGTTTGGCAACTGACGAAAAACCGGGAGCTTGAAATGACTGCTATCACCGTCGATGTTGCCATGCAGCACTTACGGGCTGAGCAGGAAGATTCGGATTATGTAGTGTTGTTGCTCGAGGCTGCCGAGGACAGCGCTGCACAATTTCTTAACAGACATTTTTATGCTGACCAGCAGGCGCTGGATCAAGCGGTATTGGATGGCGTTGCTGGTACTGATCCGATTCTGATAAATCCGTCTGTCCGTGCTGCTTGCTTGCTGATCTTGGGCAGCCTTTTTGAGAGCAGGGAAGACGTCATTGTGGGCGCGACCTCTTCTCAACTGCCGATGGGTTCTCGCTCACTGCTCACGCCGTATCGTATTGGCTGGGGGGTGTGATGCGCTCAGGAAAACTGCGGCATCGTTTGGACTTCGAAGCACCAGGTCTGCAGCAGGATCCGGCCACAGGTGAAATGCTTGAGGGTTGGACATTAGTCTGGAGCAAGGTTCCGGCTTCCATTGAGGCACTCAGCGCTCGCGATCTCATCGCAGCTAAGGCAGGCCAGTCAGA
The DNA here is from genome assembly GCF_052976945.1 of Pseudomonas sp. GG8. Taxonomy (NCBI): domain Bacteria; kingdom Pseudomonadati; phylum Pseudomonadota; class Gammaproteobacteria; order Pseudomonadales; family Pseudomonadaceae; genus Pseudomonas; species Pseudomonas sp. GG8. The sequence continues at coordinate 3,112,061 of NZ_JBRIIP010000001.1, read as the reverse complement.
GGTCAGCGCCCGGATCGTTATCCGGTACCGGACTGGCATCCTGCCGACGATGCGCATCCTTCACCGCGACGTGATCTACAACATCCAAGGCCTACCACTCCCTGACAAGGTATCAGGGCTGGAGTACCTGACCTTGCTTGTCGCTGCAGGGGTGAATGATGGCTGACAGCATTGAATTCAGAGTTGAAGGTCTCAATGGCGTTATCGAAAAGCTGAAAACCCTCGCGCCTCGCTTGCAAAAAACAGGTCTGCGCCGTGCTTCCCGCAAAGCAATGAACATCGTCCGCGATGCTGCTCGAGCGAATGCCAAGGCGATCGATGATCCGCAAACCAAGGAGAAGGTCTGGAAAAACATCGTGACCCAGGAGTCTCCGCGCGGCGGCAAGCGCGAAGGCGGGATCATGATGCGTGTTGGCGTTCGTGGCGGTGCCAGCAGAAACCAGTACAGCCAGGACGCTTCCGGTAATCCCGGCGGTGACACCCGGCACTGGAGGTACATTGAGCTCGGTACAGAGCACATGCAGGCTCATCCGTTTTTGCGGCCCGCGCTGCAAAGCAATGTCGCAGCGGTGACCGAAAAGCTTGCTGCCGAACTTCGTAGCGAAATTGATCGATTAGTCTGAGGTGGCCGATGTTTGCACCGATATTTGCGGTCTGCGCTGCCGATGCGGGCGTGACCGCGTTGCTGGGCACCAGCCCGACAAGACTTTATCCATTTGGCGAGGCACCCCAAGACACCGTAAACCCTTACGCAGTGTGGCAAATGATCACTGGCAGCCCGGAAAACTACCTGGCTGGTCGCCCGGACGTGGACGGTTTCACGCTGCAAGTGGATGCCTATGCTCCGACAGGTTCTCAGGTGCGAGCAATTGCAGCGGCCATCCGGGACGCCATCGAGTTGCAGGCTTACATCATCCGCTGGGGTGGTGAGTCGAGAGATCCTCAAACCAAAACCTACCGCTACAGCTTCGATGTTGACTGGTTAGTCCCGCGTTAACCCACCCGCAAATTCTGCCCGCCCTATGCGGGTTTTTTTTCGTCTGTAGGAGACACCTATGTCCATTCTTGCCCAGGGCACGCAGATCTATGCTCTCGTACCCACCATAGCTGACCCAGCAAAGCTGGAAGTCATCGAAATCGAGTGCGCAACGGCATTCAGTCCAGGCGGTAATCCTGCTGACCAGATCGAGACCACTTGCCTGAGCGCAATGGTTCGCAGCTATATGCGTGGCTTGCGCACGCCTGGTCAGGCCTCGCTGACGCTCAATGCTGACCCGCGTAATGAATCCCATGTGCGCTTGTATCAGCTGTCTGAAGACGACACGATTGAAAGTGTGCACTGGGTTGTTGGCTGGTCTGATGGGAAAGATATTCCCCCAACCCTCAGCACTGAAGGCGATGACTTCGTGCTGCCCAAAACGCGCACCTGGTTCGTTTTCGATGGCTATGTCAGCGACTTTCCGTTCGACTTTGCAGCCAACACTGTCGTGACCACCGCAGCCACCATCCAGCGCTCGGGCGGCTCAGCCTGGATTCGTAAGGTCGCCGTGTGATGGACCTGAGTATTGAAAACCTCACCAAGTCCAAAGCGTTCACATCGAAGCCGGTACCCAAGGAAATCGTTTGGGAACATGACGGCGTGAAGCACAAGTTTAAAACGTATATCCGCCCGCTGGGTTATCACACGGCCGTGGGTGATATCAGCTCTGTTCGCAATGACAATTTCTTAGCCGCAAGGATCGCCTCCAGCATCTGTGATGGCGACGGAAAGCCTGTGTTTGCCGTGGCAGACCTCACCGGCGAAAACGACCCCGAGCGCGGGCCTATCGCCGACTCGCTGACTCACGCTCTGCTGATCGCCATTGGTGAAGTGCAGAACCTGGGAAAGACGCCGACCTCGAAAAAATAGACGAAATATGGTGCGAGCTGGTGATGAACGGAATCGGCGGCCGCACCATCGCCGAAGCGCAAGAAAACATTACGTACCCTGAATTTATGATCTGGTGCAAGTTTCGCGGCAAGCGCGGATCGTTGAATCAGGGGATGCGTATCGAGGTGGCGATAGCGCGTTTCATGACGTTGTACGGCAACGTCAAAACCGGCAAAAAAACATTCGCCATTGAGGACTTCGCGCCTCATATGGACCTACCAGAACTGACACTCGAACGCGCTATGGAAACATGGCAGTAAGGAACGCGCATGGCTCGCTCGCTGGGCACTCTGACGCTCGACCTCATAGCAAAAATCGGCGGCTTTACCGGGCCAATGGACAAGGCCGGTGAATCCGCCAAAAAGTCGATGGGCCAGATCGAAAGTAGTGCCAAGAATGCTAGCCAGTCGGTTACCAATTCGCTGAAAACCATCGGGGTGGCTGCTGTTGGCTACCTGGGTACGCAGCAGATCGTTCAGTACGCCGAAACCTGGACCTCCGTCCAAAACAGGTTGAAGCAAGTCACTGGTACTCAGCAGGAGCTGGCTGTAGCCACGCAGGCGGTGTTCGACGTTGCTCAGCGGTCAACCTCTGCGCTCGAGCCTACCGCCGAGCTGTACCAGCGGATTGCGTCCAGCACCAAGGTGCTGGGTGTCTCACAGACTGAAGCAATCCGGGTGACCGAATCGATCAGCAAAGCCATGTCGGCATCAGGTGTTTCTGCTGAGTCCGCCTCAGCTGCTTTGGTCCAGTTAGGCCAGGCCTTTGCCTCGGGTGTGCTTCGCGGTGAAGAGCTGAACTCTGTGATGGAGCAAGCACCCGCTCTGGCGAATGCTATTGCGGCAGGCATGGGTGTCACGGTTGGCGAGCTGCGCACCCTGGGTGCAGCAGGCACGCTCACATCCAAGGCAGTATTTAACGCGATTCTTGGGCAAACGGAGGCAATCGACGCGGCGTTTGCTAAAGCACAGACCACTATTGCGCATGCTTTCACGACCGTTCAAAACTCAGTGACCCGCACTGTCGGGACCATGGATCAGTTGACGGGCGTTTCGGTGGAGGCGGCTGGCGCATTGGTCAGTATTTCCAAATCGCTTGATACGGCCAACATCGAAAAAATCGTATCTGTACTGGGGGTCGGCTTAGTTGGTGCCCTTGGTCGAGTTGCCGCCGGCTTTGCAAATACAGCCATCGCTGCCGGCATGAACGTCCTCGCGATGGGTGAAGTTGCAGCCGCCAACGCTGTAGCCACGGCGGCTGCCGTGCGTAAAGCTGAGGTGGATCTAGTCACCGCAAAAAACGCAGTGACCAACGCTCGCCTAAATCTTGCGCTGGCTACCAGCGTGAATGACATAGCCATTGCTGAGAGGCTGCTTGATGCGGCCAAGGCCAAGGCACTCGCGGCGAGTGCTGCACTTTCTGGGGCACGAGGAGCTGAAGCGACTGCGGCAACGCTCTCCGCATCCGCTACAACTGCTTACGGCTTTGCTCTGCGGGCAGCAAGCGCAGCTGGCGCCGGCTTAGTACGTGCCGGCTCGGGATTGCTCGCGCTGCTTGGGGGGCCAGTCGGGCTGGCATTCATTGCAGGAGCTGTTGCGCTTTCGTTCGTTGATTTCAGCAGCAAATCGGACAAGCTGAAGGGGGACCTGAGCAGCCTGGGTACCGCTGTCGATCAAGTACGGCTTGAGTTCAATAAGTTAAATGCGGACCAGCAGCAAAATCAGGTGAATGTCTGGCGCGACAAGCAGCTGGGCGCCACGATGGCCGTGGATAACGCCTATGCCGATCTAAAGACGTCCGTCCAAAGTGGGCTTGTCGACATTTCCAACATTGAAATGGTCGATCTGGCAAAAGTCGCCGATCAGGTTCGCAGCTACGATGCCTTTATTGGAAAGCTGGATGAGGCGAAAGCGAATGGCGAAGCGTTGGGGCCAATCCTTCGCGAAGCAGCCTCCAGTGGGCAGATCAGTCCGGCACAGCTGAAAAGTTGGGAAACGCAAGCGAGCGTCGTGGCAGACGCGGACGTTGTATTGCGCCAAGTTAACGATAGGTTGGCACTTCAGAGCGATATTTTAGCCCGCAACACGGCCGAGGCAAATGCCAATAATATCGCCAAAGCTGGCTTTACTGGGGCCGGGCAAAAGTATCTCGATACGCTGACAAAACAGCTCGGAAGCCTGCAAGACAATGGCGATGCGGTGAAAGAGGCGAACCGCTACATCGCAGAACATGCCGATCTTTCCGAGACTGACCGTGTTGCCATTGTGTCGGCTGCGACGGCTGTCAAATCGCAGGTCGCCGCCAATAAGCTGCTGATAAGCAGTCAGCGCGAAAGCAACAAAGAAATTTCGGCGGCCGCTGCGGCTGCGCAAAAATTGCTGACCGCTTTCGAAAACTCGGCGGAGGGATATGAGCGAGAAATTGAGCTGATCAACACCACCACCGATAAGCGAAAAAAGGCGAGTGAAGTCTCTCAGCTGGCCTTCGAAATTGAGTCGGGAAAGTTGGTTGGGATCAATGCTGAGCAGCAGGAGCGACTTAAAGGGCTCGCTGCCGAGCTGGACATCAAGAAGCAGTTAAAGCAAACCAACGAGGACGCCGCCAAAGTTGCAGCGTTTGCGGCCGCGCAGGACATTGCCTACCAGACCCAGAAAAACGGTTTCGACCTGGAGCTGGCTGGGGCGGGCATGGGTGACAAGGTCAGGGATCGACTGAAGCAAGACCTTGCGATTCGTCAACAATATGCGCAGGACATTAAAGACCTGCAAGAACAGCAGAACAGCGGTGCCATATCAGATGATGTTTACGCTAAAGAGACGGACTTGCTTAGCGAAAACCTCGATAAGCGCATGGAGCTGCAAGAAAAATACTATGAGCGTCAGGACCAAGCACAGAACGATTGGCTTGATGGCGTTTCTGAGGCGTGGGCGAACTATGCCGATACGGCGAGTGATTACGCGCAAATCGTAAACGATCAGGTATCAAGTCAGCTCGATACCCTGCAAGGCAGTTTTGGCGATGCCATTTCAGCAATGATTCTTGAGAACCAGAGCCTTGGCGATTCGTTCCGGAACATCGTCGACAGCATGGTGACTTCGCTGGTCAAAGGCTTGGCCGACATGATTGCGCAATGGCTAATCCATCAAGCCATAAAACTGGTTATTGGTGGAGTTGGTGATACCGCGGCCATCGCCAGTGCAGGCATTACAGGTACTGCAATCGCTACGGCGTACGCGCCTGCTGCCGCCGCCGCTTCGCTCGCGTCCTTCGGTGGCAACTCTGTTCCAGCCATTGCCGGTATTTTGGCAACCAACGCCGTTGCCAAAGGCGCTGCACTCTCGGGTATGGCGCACGACGGTATCGACTCTGTACCGCAAGACGGCACCTGGCTCCTGCAAAAGGGCGAGCGCGTCACAACTGCCCAGACCAGCGCAAAGCTGGACAAAACCCTTGCGGGTATCGAGTCATCAGGTGGCCAGGGCAACAGCGGGCGCCAATCAGTAGTCAACCAAACCATCAACGTCCAGGGTCGTGTAGACCGCCGCACCTCTACACAGCTCAACAATGACGCTGCCCGCAAACAACGTATCGCTCAAGCGAGGCTTGGCTGATGTTCAACGAAACCAGGCTGTTGGACTGCGTCTCTTACGGGTCGCAGTTCGGGCAGGAATTCAAAACACGCATCACCCAGTTGCGTAATGGGCGTGAGCGCCGTAATGCGGATTGGGCTCTGCCATTGGGCAGATACAGCGTGACCTACCAGGCGCTAAAGCCTGAGGACCATCTATTGGTTCGCGGCGCACACATGGCCTGTATGGGAAGTCTGATTGCATTCCGGTTCAAGGATTGGACGGATTATCTCGGCGAACATGAGTTGATTGGGGAGGGCACCGGTGTTGCACAGACCCTTGCCCTGTCGAAGTCTTATGCCTTTGGTCCCATCAGCTTTGCCCGTCCGATTACCAAACCGGTGGCCGGGACGATCGTTATTTATGAGGGTGGCCAGCCGGTAGCAGCCAGTGTCAATTACACGACCGGCATGGTCACCGTCACGGCCCCACCGGGTTCGCCGATCACCTGGTCAGGCGAGTTTGATGTTCCGGTTCGCTTTGAATCTGACCGTCTCGACTGCGACCCCATCGCCCGATTCAGCAATGGGTATGTGCTGACCGCAGATGTTGACCTTGTGGAGGATCGCCAGTGAGAACTATTCCAACAGCCTTACGCGCTCACTTGCAGCAACCCGTCACCACGACCTGCCGCATCCTTCGCTTCATCTTGGCTGACGGCCGCATCTTTGGCCTGACCTCGCTTGACCGGGATGTTGTGTACCAGGGCGTCACCTATTCATCGGTCAACGGCTTTGACTCGAGCGTGATCGCCACGGACGCCGGACTGAGCGTCGATAACTCGGAAGGCTATGCGCTGCTGTCGGCAGATGCCTTGGGCATTACTCTTGAAATAGTGGTCTCTGGCCAGCTCGACAATGCCCAGTGGGAAATGCTGCTGATCAATTATCGCGACCTGAACATGGGTCACATGATCATTGATGCGGGCGACACCGGGGAGGTTACGACCCAGAGTGGTGTGGCTTACATGCCTGAGCTGCTCAGTTATGCGATGCGCTTGCGCCAGGCAATCGGGCATGTGGACAGTCGGACCTGCCGGGCAACTTTCGGCACTCCGGCCAACACACAGACCGGCTGCGGCGTGAATGCCGAGGTGCTATGGATGTCGGCGGCTGTGACGGGCATGGGTGATGAACCACGCCGAGTATTTGCAGACAGCGCGCTCCTGCTGAACCCTTCGCCGATCCCTGGCCGCATCCGCTGGACTGGCGGCCGCAATGCCAGTGCCAGCCGCTTGTATCAGATCGAGGCGTACAGCTCGGTGTCTGGAACTATTGGCCTACTTGAGCCGCTTCCGTTCGACGTGCAGGTCGGCGACACCTTCGACATCCGCCGCGACTGCCCCAAAAACCCTACGGCGTGCACTGCCTTCGGCAACTTCATCAACTACAAGGGCGAGCCACTGATTCCGATTGGTGACGGCGTCCCTCTGTTAACACCGGGTGGCCAGATAGCAGGCGGTTTCGTTGGTTCGCAGGTGGTCGAATGACGCCCGCCGAGCTTCGCGTTGCCGAGGCCCGCAGCTACATCGGCGTGAAATGGCGCCATCGTGGCCGCAAGTCCTGGTCGCTGGACTGCATCGGTCTGGTGATTCGCGCGGTGGCCGCCGGCGGGCTCCAGATGGTCGACCGGCAGAACTACGGCCGTGAGCCGTGGAATGACGGCTTGCGGCAAGAGATGCGCGACCAGCTTGGCGAGCCAGTAGAGGCATGGCAACCGGGCGATATCGCGCTGATCAGTTGGGATGGCGGCGCCGAGCCTTCACACGTCGGCGTCATTGGTGATTACCCAGGCGGACTGTCCCTGATTCACTCCTACAGCCTGGTTGCGGTCTGCGAGCACCGGATCGACGAGGCCTGGAACAAACGCATCATTGAGGTTTATCGACCATGAGCCTCAGCGCAACGCTCTTTGGCCGCGACAGCGCGATATTCAAGGCCACCAACATCCTCGGCCTGGGCATTCCAGGCTGGCTGGACAGGAAGTTCGGTGCCAAGCCACTGCAAGGTGCATCGCTGGGTGAGATGGCATCGCAGACCAGCAAGGAAGGGGTGGCCCGTCCGATCATATGGGGCATCGTCCGGCCCATCGGTGGCAACATAATTGCCACCTCCGAGCCGATCATTCGTCAGATCGAGTCCGAAACAGACAGCGGCGGGAAGGGCGGGGGTAGCAAGAGTAAAAAGACGATGGTCAATGCGGTCTATCGCACCTACGCAATTCGTATCTGTGAGGGGCCAATCACCGGCATACGCCGTGTCTGGCGCAACACGAAGCTGGTGTACGACGGGCGCGGCAATGCCTGGGGCGCGACCAATAATGGTGTGTTCCTGACCAAGGCCACTTTCTACCTGGGCGGCTGGGATCAGCTTCCATCGCCGGCGCTGCAATCGATCTTCGGCGTAGCTGCGGTCACGGCTCACCGTGGTACCTGCTACATGACGATGAGTGACGAAGACCTGACCGACCTGGGCGGTGCAATTCCGCAGTTCATTTTCGAGGTTGAGCGCGCCGAGGGCATGCCGCTTACATCGCGTATTTATCCGATTGAGGATATCCAGGCAGTCCAGGAAAACGGTACGGTTGGTTTGCGCGGGGCACCATTTATCAATCGGGTTGAGGGTGTCGATTCGGGCGAATCATTAGTCACGGGTTCGATGCGTTCAATGCTTCAAACGTATCGAAACTATGCGCCTGAGGGCACCCAGCTTATCGCTGAAACATTGATACGCGCCGAACTGCGTTCAATACTTAAAGCGTATCCGAATTATGCGCCAGAAGCTGTAAATGATAGCGGTGTACTTGTTAGTGGCACGCTGACTCGAACGCTTATACGTTACGCAAATTATGCGCCAGAAGCTATCGTCACTGGCGAATCTATACAGCGTGGGAGTTTAGGCTGATGTGTGTAGTTAAACTAAATACAGAGCAGGCTGTTGAGGGTTGGTTTTCTGTCGAGAAATTTAAAGTCGATAGTAATGGAAATGAGATTGAAGGTTCACGCCACAAGCCTGTTCCAGATTTCAGGAATCTTATCACCAACGCTGGGCTAGATAGGATGGGCGCATACGCTGACTGGCTATGGTATTGTCAAGTTGGCAGCGGGTCTACTATTGCCAACGTATCCGACACAACACTAGCGGCCCGTGTTGGAAGTGCTAGCGGCCCCACCCCTGTACAGGCCATGCAATCAACAGCGCCGTACTACATCAGCGCAACAACGACATACCGATTTGCAATTGGTACGGCTGTCGGCAACTTGTCGGAAGTTGGCGTTGGCTGGGCTGAAACCGGGTCGCTATTTAGTCGTGCACTTATCGTCGATGGTTCGGGTGTCCCGACAACGATAACCGTATTGCCTGACGAAATTCTGGATGTAACGTATCAATTCCGTTGCTACGCGCCTACTGCTGATGTGATGGGCACTATCGTATTGCGCGGCGTTACCCATACATGGACTTCACGCGCAGCAATGGTTACATCAATGAACATATACCAGGGTTGGTATATGCCGCGCGGTGCTTGGCTTATGAGTAACCCTGGTGTGCATCAGGCTACAGACGGAACAATTGGCCCTGTTACTGGCGCGCCTACCGGCGACGTGACAGCCGCATCATCTATCTCAGATGCCGCGTATTCATCAGGGAGCTACGCACGTGAAGGGACGTTAACGTTTGGTTTGAACCAAGCGAACTACGCTACTGGCATCGGTGCAATAATTACTGTGCATGGTATTGGTGTTAGTCAAATTTCGTTTTCGCCTCAGATTATGAAAACTAGTGAAGACGTATTGACGCTAGTTGTCAAACACTCATGGGCAAGGAAAACCCTGTAATGATGCCCGATAACGTGCTTTCGTCTCAGACAGTGCGCGGCAATATAGTGGGCGCCCGTGCGCTCGCTGTAACACCTATCGTCGATTATGAGGACGGTGGCGTAGCGCTTAACGACTCGACCCGTGGCAATCAGTACCAAATCTGGCAGGCGCTGCTAATCAAGGATCAAGTGCTTGTAAGCGCGCCAAACACGCCAGAATTCGTGATGTTTGCGGGGCCTGGCCTGACGGAAATTAGCCTGACGTTCGATCAGAACATGCGCCCGGTGCTGGCGTTCGTGCAGGGCGGTGTCGCACGTTATCGCTGGTATGACCCAACTGTTGGCGCGCAGATTGTTACCGACCTCCCGGCAGGCTCAATCACGCCAAAGGTCATTCTCGACGACAAGCGCCAAACCCAGACCAGCAGCTGCGACGTGATCCTCGCCTATGTGCGCGGCGGGGGGTTGTACTACCGCCAACAGCGCGACCGCTACCAGATTGAACGACTACTCACTGACGGCGTAACCACCAGCCTGCTGCGGATTGGCTTTAGTGATCAGTTGCGTCTTCAATTCATGATGGAGGTTGCCCGATGAGTCTGCCTCCTGAGTGGACAAGGCCGGGCCTTGGCCTGGCTCCGCTGGAAGCAAGTTGGGCCGTTTCATCCATTGTTGCCGAGATCTGCCAGCGCGCAGGTATTCCGCCCGCCAAGATCGATTTGGCGGGCCTCGGCGGGATGTGCGACGGGTTCAGCATGACCAGCGAATATGGGGCCTTCACCGGGCTTGAAAACCTCGGTAATGTCTTTCTGTTCGATGCGGCCAACTGGGATGGAGCGCTGCATTTCGTGCCTCGCGGGCGCCCGGTGATTGCCACGATTGAAATTGGCGACCTGATCGACGACGGTGAAGACATCCAGAAGCTGACCCGGCGTGATGCTATCGATATCCCGCGAGTGCTCAGCCTGCAGTACTTCGACATCGACGGCGGCCTTCAGGCTGATATACAGACCAGCGACCGCAGTTTGGACAGCCGGTCGAAGTCAGAGGCGCAATCAGAAACAACCGTGCTCATGCGTGCTGACGACGCTGCTCGTTCGGTGGTGGTGACGCACAAGGTCACCATTGAAGAGCAGCGCGGCGAGTACGCATTCAGCTTGCCGGATTCATGGTGCTGGTTGTCAGTAGCGGACACCATCATGCTTGACGGCGAGCGCCTGCGGATCACCTCAGTGGAAATCGACGAGGGATTCCAGAAGTACAAATGCTCGTTCGACCGAGCCAGCGCATACATCTCAAGCGTTATCGGTATTCCTGCAGCACCACAGGCTGAGCCGCCGACACTGGTGGTGGGCGACACAGTGTTGCAATTCATCGACAGCCACATCCTGCGTGATTCTGATGACTGTCTCGGCTACTACGTGGCTGTATCTGGCACTTCCCCTGCGTGGGATGGCGCCGTCATTGAGCTGTCGCTTGATGGTGGGGCGAACTACATCGACCGTTCCAGCGGCAGCATACGGGCGACCATGGGCTCGCTCACTGCTCCAGTTGGTGATCACAGCCGCCCGGTTACTTCCGATCTGCAAAACACTGTCAGCGTGAAACTGCTGCGCGATGACGTCGACCTGCAAAGCACCAACCTGGCCGGGATGATGAATCGTCTGAATCTGGCATTGGTCGGCAACGAAATCATCAACTTTGCCGAGGCCGACGAAACCAGCCCTGGTACCTGGGACTTGAGCAACCTGCTGCGCGGGCGTAAGGGTTCGCCCGTCTCTGCGCACCCTGTAGGCGAACGGTTCGTGATGCTTCAGCGCAATCGTCTGTTCTTCATCGATGCCGAGATGTTCAGCCTCAACCGTGCGCTGACCTTCCGCGTCACCACCAACGGTGGATCGGCTGGAATCGTCTCGACCCACACCTTCACCGGAATGTCCCAGGCCGAGCAGGCTCCGGCCTATCTCACTGCGCACCGAGTGGGCAGCAATATTGTGATCACATGGCAGGGAATCGGAAGAGTCGGGGGCGGGGCAAACGTGGCCATGGGTACGTTCTTCAAGGGCTTTCAGGTGACGATTAACGGCGTAACCCAAACAACTATCGCAAGGACTCTCACCATTCCAGATCCAGGCGGCAGCGTGATCATCAGCGTTGCGCAAATCAATCAACTGACCGGCACCGGTCCCGCAACGGCGCTCACCCTATGAATACGATAAGCAACGCGATCCCCTTTGTGCCAGAGAACACCATAGATCCAGCGGCCGGGATCAATAACGCCCTGATTGCTATCGACGTGCTGTTGCAACTGGCTTTCGTAAGCGTCGGCTTGAACGCGCCTGCAGTGTCACCTGCTGACGGTGCACGCTATGCAGTCGGTACGGCGCCAACGGGTCTGTGGGCGGGTAAGGCGGGCATGATCGCAAGCTGGACGGCGGCACCTGGTTTTTGGACTTTTCAGGCGGCCCGGTACGGCTACAACTTGGCAGACTCAACCCTGTATGTGCGGAACGGTAACCTATGGGCGCCGTTAGCCGCTGCGGGCTTGAGCAACCCAATGACTGCACCGGCCGACCTGATTATTGGCGGCGTTGCTGGCGCACCTATGCGACTTGCTGCGGGTGTAACCGGGCAAGTCTTGACGCGCACAGCTAAAGGCCTGGAGTGGGCAGCACCTTCAACGTACGGAACAGTTGTGATCGAGGCAGCCACGGCGCGAACCTTGATCCTTGCGGATGCTGGCACATACCTGCGAATGACTGGTGCAGCCCCTGCGATCACGGTGCCTCTGCAGGCAACTATTGCGTGGGTCGACAACACCGAGATAACGATACGTCACGCAGGTGCGGGAACGCTGACGTTGGCGCCCGCATCGGGTGTAACGCTCAATACCCCTAATGGCGGCACGCTGACCATGGCAGCGGCTATGACCGTCACGCTCAAGCGTGTAGCGATCAACGTTTGGGACGTACTCGGCCAGACGGTGGCCGCATGATTGCTGGGAAATACGCGAGGTTGGCGGGGCAGTCTCGTCCACATCTACAGGCGCTACACCAGCCTGCTGGGCAACGTGATGTGCAAGCAACACCACTCAACAATCTCGAACAGAAGTGTATGGCAACGTAAGTAGTACCTGGATTGGTAACGTCAGAGACCAGTAACAACGCTGACAGCAGCACAGTTTAAGTCGAACACCGCCCCCGCCACTGAGCGGGTTTTTTTCGCCTGGAGAAAAGTGATGACTGCAACAGATCGCGACAGAGACGTGGTGGCCCGAACACTTTGGGGTGAAGCGCGCGGGGAGGGCTTCGCCGGAATGATCGCCGTGGCCTGGTCTATCCGCAACAGAGTGGATACCGACCTGCACAATGACGGCAAGCCCGACTGGTGGGGCGAAGGCTATATCGGCGTCTGCCAAGCCCCGTGGCAGTTCAGCTGCTGGAACAAAAACGACCCGAACTATCCATTCCTGATCGGCGCGAAGCCGATCCCTTCTGGTGAGTTTGCGACTTGCCAGAGTGCGGCGGCGACGGTGATCGATGGTACGGCGCCAGATCCAACTGGCGGTGCGACTCACTACTACGCCACGACCATGCCCAAGGCCCCAGCGTGGGCGTCGAAGGCCAAGCAGACCCTGAAGCTGGGGCATCATATTTTCTTTAAGGATGTGCCATGAGCTGCCTATCCAGAGTGCTGCGATCCAGCGCCGATTATGGCCTGATGTTCTGGTGCCCAGGCTGCGATGGCGCGCATCGCATCCAGCATGGTGCCGGATCTGGCCCGCGCTGGGGTTGGAATGGAAACGCTGAGAAACCAACCTTCACGCCGTCGATTCTGGTGAGCTATCCAGCCAACCCGGATGCGGGGGAAGAGTTCAAGGAGTGGCGCACCGCCCGGATATGTCATTCGTTCGTGACTGACGGCCGCATCCAGTTTTTTGGCGATTGCACGCACGGCCTGGCTGGCCAGACCGTGGATATTCCTGATTGGGACGAGGAGGGGCTATGACGGACTCCGCGTGGAAGTTGATCGGACTGGGCTTGGCCATCGCACTGCTGCTGGCGCTGGGTGCCGGTTGCGGAGCATGGCTGGCATCAGGACATTATCGACCGCTGCTCGACACCGCTGAGACAGATCTAGCCTCGGCCAAGACCGTCAATGGCAACCTGCTAGCGCTTACCACTGAGCAGGGGCTGGCGCTTGGTGGGTTGGTGCAGGCGGGCGAGAAACGACAGGAGGCCGCCAAAATAGCAGTGGCTACGGCGAAGGAAGAGGCGAAGCCTGACTATGCTGCGGCAAACACGATTCAGCAGGGACATACAGGCGGTGACCCGGCCATGGCTGCGGCGTCGATCATTGATCAGGAACTAGGGTTATGAGACTGCTGCTGATGGGGGTGGTGTTTTTGCTGGCGGGATGCGCTGGGCAGGAACCCGAAATACGCACTGTGCGAGTGGAGGTTCCAGTGCAGGTTCCGTGCAAGGCACCAATCATTGCGGCGCCGGTGTTCGCTGCGGCTGGCTTGAAGAAAGCGGATTCGCTCGAGGTGAAGGTGAGGGCGCTGCTGGCTGAGCGTCGGCAGCATATCGGTTACGAAAAGGAGTTAGTCGCGGCGGTGAGCGCTTGCCAGTAAAGCTCGACTTCTACGACTGAATGTTAATTTTTTCGTAAGCGTCTACCCAACATACCTTGCGTGGTTATCCCCAAGTAACTCGGTACTCTCGTCACTGAAAACAACGAAACTTTCACATCTATCCGACAGAGGCCAGACAACTGGGTGCTTACTCTGGGCGCTGCCATAGGTTGATATCGAGGAGGGTAAGCAAAGCAGTCCTGAGAGCGGGGACTCGAAGGGTAACGTTGACGTAATCGCAATGACTAAAAACGCACGTGAGATCCATTCATTCAGGAGTTACCTATGTCCATCGGATCCGTATCAGCTTCAAATCCAGTGACTATCAACGGGCTAAGTTCTGCCCAAAGTCAGCCTCAGGCGAAAGCAAATCAGGCAACGGCCTCTACCACAGCCAGTAATGTCGCAGCAGCGCTGAAAGAAGCTACTGAGACTGCCGCGCAAACCGCTCAAGAGGCGGGGCATGGTGATCGTCAGGCACAGCGTTTGATGCAAAAGCAGAACCATCAACCCGCAAACACGGCAGCCCCGACGGCTGGTGTTGTGAATGGTAACGGGCAGATAACCGGCGAGACCATAAACACTAAAGCGTAATCTCCCGGATGCACTGCAAAAGGCTGGCGAACCCTGTGCGAGCAAGGTTTTCCAGTTGCATTCAACGCACAGTAATACGCCACTTCTGCTACGTGCTTGAGACTTCCTGGACCTAAGCCTGATAGTCGTACGCGTCCGGGCATCCGGTCTTGCGCAACTAAACCGGTTGTCATCTATGCGGCAGCAGTTAGGCAAGGGTGATGGCGTCCGCTTAAAAATACGCCTGCACAATCGTCCTTAATGCTGGGGGCCGGTAGGTGTATTCCCCGGACGGATACCGAAAAATTAGCATTTAGCCCGTGCGGGTGCGCTTCCTGTTGATCTTTACGCCGTTACACCTGATGTAAAGCTGGTCGTTCGGACCGAACCCCGTTATGGGGGATTCCGCCTTTCGTCAAGCGTGAGTCATTGTCAACTTGCGCAAAATCGAAGGATCTGAAAATTCACCGTGTACTTTCGTTAGGCTTCGATCGTTCAGCTTGTTCTTTCTTATGGTTCTTCATATCCAGGCGGACACCCCAGGCAAGTATGGCCACTCCGAAAATAGCGACGAGGATGATTTGTGCGGCAGGCATAGTGATATTCCATGAAAAGTTCTATTGATTACATGGTCATCAGCTACGAACAAGTCCGATAGGATTACAGAATGTTTCTCATTTTACGGGAGGAAGTTGTGAGGCCGGTCTTAGGTTCTGAGCATTGGTGGGGTACGAGCGCTTGTCGATATGAGATTGTGTCCGGTCGGCAGGACGCCGGGGGAGGGATTGCGCAAAACCTCCGCTATAGGCCACGGTTTACCGTTTGCATAAGCACACAAAAGCGGATAATTTGTCACTCTGAATATGGTATTTATTCCTTATTAAACAATATGTTATGCGTATTTAATCCCAGTATGGAGGCTAGGGCTCGAGTGTTCGAATCACTTAGTCATCTATGTCCAGCCAGCTCAGTGCGAAGCGTTGAACCGGAATGCGGAGATAGCCACCGTCAGGAAGAGCAATCCGGTCGGGCCGGAGCCGCTCAACCCGTTGCTCGATGTCAGGCTGTCAGGAATGGCTACCGGTGGATTCGCGCTGAGTTGGGTAATGGCACTGACTTGCCCACCCGTTAGCATTCGACCTGACCAGCCTTTTGCATCGGACTTGACCGGCAGAAGTCGACTCATAGCTGCTCGTTATGGTTTCCAGGATATTAGAGACGCTTCACAATCCAGCACAAAAGCTTCACGTTTTACCTCTCCTGAATTCATAGAATAACTGCAACGCTTGAAACGAGAGGCAGAGAGCCAGCCACCGGTAGAATCCAGGCTCTCACACCAAAGGATTCAAGCGCAGATGACCACGCCTTACCGGCAGCTGACTCATGGCCAACGTTACCAGATTGAAGCGGGTCTGAGGGCTAAAGAGAGCCAAGCAAACATTGCTAAACAGGTGGGCGTGCACCCTTCGACGATTAGTCGTGAGGTTCGCCGCAACCGTTCTGAAAATGTTTACGAGGCGGTTTCGGCGACCCATGAAAGTGATGTCCGGCGCGCTGGGGCTCGGAAGTTTTGCAAACCGGTTACCTGGTTGAGTCATCACCTTGCGATATGGCTCAACCATGGAATGAGCCCAGAGCAGATTTGTCATCGGCTCAAGCAAGAGCGACCAGATCAGGCGGTCAGTCATGAGTGGATTTATCGGTTTATTGCCACCGACAAACAGGGCGGCGGCGAGCTTTATACGCATCTGCGGCACCGTCGAAAGCGTTACCGTAAACGCTATGGAAGCCACGACCGGCGGGGACAGTTGCGAAATCGGGTGTCGATCACTGAACGTCCTGCTGAGGTCGAAACTCGAGAACGGCTGGGCGACTGGGAAGGTGACACAGTGCATGGGGTGGGCGGTAATTTGGTCACTCTGGTTGAGCGTAAAAGCGGCTATCTGAGCGCTTACCCGGTCAAGCGCTCAGATAGCCGCCAAGTCACTCGGGCGATCAATTTACAGTTCAATGGGCATGTGGTGCATACGTTGACGCTGGACAACGGCAAGGAGTTTGCCGGCCATGAGCGCATCGCGAACAAGAGCCGTTGCCAGGTCTATTTTGCCGACCCGTATTCGTCCTGCCAGCGCGGCACGAATGAAAATACCAACGGTTTACTCCGCCAGTATTTTCCCAAAGGCAGTGACTTCAGCAAGCTGACGGTTGCTGCTGTAAACCGTGTGGTCGCGCAGATAAATTTACGCCCTCGCAAACGCCTGGGCTGGAAGACACCGTATGAAGTCTATGCGGGGGTGAGCGTTGCACTTATGTGTTGAATTCAGGTCTTTTAAAACAGACCGAAACACATAATCCGCTCTTCTTCATCTCATCCGAAAAACTCAATCGGATGTGCGCCCCCGCACGATCGGCTATCGCCTTTACAATCGATAAACCCAGCCCGGAGCCTGCTTCATCGGTTCCCAAACTTCGGTAGAACGGATCGAACACCAGCATTTGTTCTTCCGCGCTGATGCCTGGGCCTGAGTCCTTGACTTGAAGGATCACTGTTTCCTGCGCCAACTCTACCGTCAGGTCGACTCGTCCGCCAACGGAGGTATAACGGATAGCATTATCCACCAGATTCTTGACCAGGATTAACAGATCCATTGCGTTGATATTGACCTGTACGTCTTCGATGCTTTCAACACCGATATCGATGCGCTTGCGCTCTGCCAGCGGCAGTAAGTCCTCTAGTACCCGTCGATAGACTTCATGGACTGAAACTGATGTCTGTGATCGATCCGAGCTTGATTGTGCTGCCGCCAGGGCCAGCAGTTGATCGATCAGTTTTCTGCTGCGTTCAATTCCCCGAGACAATGGCAAAAAACGTTCATAGGCCGCCGCCGACATTTCTATGGCCGACAGTCGCTCGGCTTGTAGTGACAGGGCCGTCATCGGGGAACGCAGTTCGTGGGCTGCATCGGCGATGAAGCGACGCTGGGCTTCCATGGACTGCGCAACGCGCGTCAACAATCGATTGATGGCCACGACGAAAGGTCGGATCTCGGTTGGCAGGTGGTTATCGTCGATAGGATGCAACGCCTGTTCGTCGCGCTGATCGATTTCGTCCGAGAGGGTTGCTATGGGACGGAACAGTTTGCGTACCAGATCGCTCACCACCAGCAACAGCACCGGAAACAGAATGAGAAACGGCAACAGACTACGCCAAGCGCTCTTTCGCGCCTCTTTTTCACGCACGTCAGCTTCTTGGGCGACAACGATGCGTTCGCCACCGACCATTGTTCTAACCAGCACGCGAAAATTTTCGCCTGCCACGCTCAAGGTCGACAAGCCATCGGCTAGTCTTACCGGGAAGGGTAACGGTGTTGTTGCGTCATCACTTCCGGTCGCTTTACTGCTGTCGGTCAGGTATTGGACGATAACCCTGGACTCTTCGTCGTCGCCAACTACCTGTTCAACCACAGGATAGTGGAAGGTCATCTTTTGCCGATCAAAAAGGATGGCCACTTGACGCAAGGTCTCGTCCTGCATTTCGTGCGTCTCGTTAATCGCAGAGACAAAAGCGAAAAAACCTGCCAGTACCGCCACGATCAGGATGGCTAGCGACAGCGTTACAGACAAATGCATCTGTACCGAATCATTCAAGCGCTTTTTGAAACCATCCATCCCATTCCCCTGACATTCTTGATGACATGGCTCCCCAGTTTCCGCCGCAGTGCATGAATCAGAAACTCCACCGCATTGCTTTCCACTTCATTACCCCAGCCGTAAATACGGTCTTCCAGCTCGCTGCGCGAGAGAATGGCACCAGGTCGTATTAATAGGGCCTGTAACAGGGCGAACTCGCGGCTGGAGAGTTGAATGTCGGGGATTTCGGCAGTAGCCGCTTGTTTGGATAGCAAATCCAGCGACACTACACCGTTGTCCAGCACTGACTGGGCACTGCCGCCTTTGCGGCGTAAAACGGCGCGGATGCGTGCCAGTAACTCCGCCATGGCGAAGGGTTTGAGCAGGAAGTCGTCTGCGCCGCCGTCGAGGCCGCGCAGGCGATCATCGAGTCCATCCCTTGCGGTGATGATCAGCAACGGCACCGGGTTGTTGCGTCCACGAATGCCATCGAGCACATCGAGCCCGTCTTTGCCGGGCAAGCCGAGATCCAGCAGCACCATGTCATAAGCTTGTGTTTCCAGTGCTGCAAGGGCGGTGAGTCCGTTTTTTACCCAGTCTGCGGCGTAGCTAGCATCGTTCAGCGCGCCTTGAATGGCATCCCCAATCATCGGGTCATCTTCGACCAGCAATATCCGCATTTATCACTCCAGAAAAAGGCGCGCCGATCATGACCGTCGCGCCTGTATTGAAGCATCTGGGTCGGCGTTTGTCCGTCGCCGGATCAACGCAATGTGCGGCTGTCGGTCACTGCTTCACCTTCATGGAGTCGAAGGCTTTCAACAGATCATCCATCGAAGCCTTGCAACAGCCCTGTTTCGGTGTGCTGGCGCGCAGGGCGTCGAGTGCCCGGTCAATGGCTTTGTCCAGCACATGCCAGTCACTTGCAGCCCGGGGTTTGATGCCAGCTTCGGCGGAGTCCCAGGACGTTTCTAGATCCTTGATGCGGGTTTTCGCCCCCGGCAGGTCGTTTTTATCGACGAGCGCGGCAACATCAGCGGCGATGGTGCGGAACTCAGACAGATCACCCAGTTTTGAACCTGGCTGGGCGGATGCGCTCGCCGATGTGGTCGGCGTGCCAGCACTAGGTTTGTCGGCAGGTTTCGAGCAGCCGGTGGCGATGCTGAGCAAAAAGATCGACGAGACGATGGCAACGTGGCGAATGACATTTTGAAGTGGACGCATGACGATTCCTTGATTGGCTTTTTGACAGGTTATTGATTGACGGGTTTACGGTTGCCAACACTGATTTGCGCGGCCGCGACCAAAAGAACAATGACGCACAGGAAGATGGCACTCGTCCAAGCGGCTCCCATGCCGAGGCCACCATAAGTTTTAGCTTGGGTCAGCAAATCACCGAGAGAGGCGCCAAATGGACGGGTCAGGATGTATGCCATCCAAAAGGTCAGCACCACATTGCCGCCTAAGCGCCAAGCCAGCAGAGTCGTGGCGATAAGCGCACCGAAAATCACGACGCCAAGGGTGAAACCCAGGCCCAGCGCTTCGGTGGCCAGGTCGCCCGCTGCTGTGCCGAGTGCAAAGGTGCAAAGCACGGTTGTCCAGTAGAAAAGCTCCCTTCGCGGGGTGACGATTTCGCGGATCGACAGGTTGTGCTCCACCCGGTACCAGACCAGGAAATTGATCGTCAGCAGAATGGCAAAGACCGCCGTGCTGGTGTACAGGCTGATGTCGAGCATGTCGGTCATGATGTCCGTGATTTGTGTCCCGACGATGCTTACCAGCACCACGGTTAACCAGTAGATCCGGGGTGAATAGGCCTTGGTACGTAGTTGAAAACACAACGCGAGCGCTAGCAAGACGGCCATGCCGATGCTCGTCCAACCAGCGCCCAAACTGGCATCCACGGCCAGAAAGTCCGCGCCGGTTTCACCCACCGTCGTGGACAGAATCTTGATCACCCAGAATGACAGCGTCACTTCGGGTACTTTGTTGAGCCATCCGGATTTTTCGGGATTCATGTGCGGGTAGCCTCTCCTGAGCGGCGCTGAACTTGCGCAGGGGAGAAGATACTTAGCGAAACTTAGCTGAGGCTGAGGGACGGCAATACGATTGCCGCGGTTCCTTTGCCGGGTAGATCGCTGAAGGCATTACTCCGGATTTGGGAACGTTACATATTACTTCCGCAGCCTATTCTGGAGGCTGGCATGCGCAATTGTCTGAATCGGAACCGATCGGCAGTTTTGTACCGATCATGGCTACGAAGCGTGTTGGTCAAATCCGAAGCAATCGTTGGTCAGATCAAATGCAAACACGGGAATCAAGTGGAGTGCAATTTCGCACTGAGTAGCGTGGAAGAGATCGACTGCTTTCTTTATGCGCAGTCGTGGTATTGCAAGCCGCGTGATTGAGATTGTGTTCGGTCGACAGGACGCCGGAGAGGTTGGGCCAGTTTCTGGGCCAATGGTGCCAAGTCCTTTTTGACCGCTCAATCTGCGCTAAAGTCTGTGAGTATTTTGTGAAAAGGATGTCGTGGATACGAAAAAGCCCGGCGCTGGGCCGGGCTGTACGCTGGCCTGTTAAGCGGCATTATTCGGCGTGCCGAGAGCTTTCTTGTATTCGGCTTTCATCGCTTCCATTTGCTCGCCCAGCGCATCCAGTGTCGCTTCGCCGAGCAGCTTTTTCGCCTGAGGAAACATCTCGGTTTCCTCCTCCTCAATGTGATGCTCAATCAACTCCTTAACGAACTTTGTGCGACCCGCAAACTCAGGTCTGTCGCTTTGAGGTCGGGAAGTACCAGAGAGTCGACAGTGCGGTGTTCTTCCTTGGCCTCGTAATACATTTCCTCCTGTTCCTTACCACCTGCTTCCTTGAAGGCGGGATATAAGATCTCTTCTTCCAGCTTGGTGTGGATGGTGATTTCCATTTCGAGCTTGGCTACCAGGCAGGTCAGTACGTTTTTTTTGGGACCGATCAGTCGACTCGCTCAATTGGGCGAGGATGTCCTTTACTCGTACGTGGTCAGCTTTTAAAAGATCGATGGCATTCATTTTGGTTGCCTCATCTATCTCGGAATGACGTGGGACGGTCGTCGCCGTCACTGCTTTGTTTCCTAGGTAGAAATGCATTAGCTGTGCCAATCAAAAATTTAAGCAATCAGCTTTACTATCAATACATTAGACATTTACTACGTCGGCAACGTTCCGAGCAGTAGCACACTTCCTCCCAGCAGCGAGCCCATTTCTTCCGCCACGTGAAGGGGAGGCCGCAGATCACGCAAGTTTTGACTGGGAGTTCACTCTTTTTCAAAATGACTCATCTCCATCTAATTTGGCGAGCAATGACTGGCCACGTTGCCAAAGCGCCTGCTGTTTGAATTCAGGCATCCGGTCGAGGTTTTTATAAATCATGCTCATGCGTTGGTTGCCGCGCAGACGGTCGCCGTGACGCATCAGGAAGTGCCAATAGAGCGAGTTGAAGGGGCAAGCGTCGTCAGTGGTGCTTTCGCTCACCTTGTAAGCGCAGCCACGGCAATAGTCAGACATCCGCTTGATGTACTGGCCACTCGCACAGTAAGGCTTAGAGCCCAGGTAACCGCCATCGGCGTGCATGACCATGCCCAGTGTGTTGGGTAGCTCCACCCAGTCGAAGGCGTCCATGTAGATCGCCAGATACCACTCGCATATTTGACTCGGTATGATGCCCGCGAGCAGGGCGAAATTGCCGGTCACCATCAGCCGTTGGATATGGTGAGCATAGGCATGCTCGAGGCTTTGGCTGATAGCTTGGCGCATGCAATTCATCTTGGTCTCGCCTGTCCAGTAGAACTCTGGAAGCGACCTTGTGTTACCGAACACATTGCCATTGGCGTAGTCAGGCATCTTCAGCCAGTAGACGCCCCGGACATATTCCCGCCAGCCGATTAGTTGGCGAATAAAGCCTTCGGCAGCATTGAGTGCAATGCTGCCCGACCAGTACGCTGACTCCACATCGCTGCAAAGCTGACGAAGATCCAGTAGGCCAATATTGAGTGCAGCGCTTATACGGGCATGAAACAGAAAGGGCTCGTCGCTGGCCATGGCGTCTTGATAGTCGCCGAAAGCTGCCATGCCCCAGTCGAGGAAGTAATCCCATAGGGCCTGAGCTTCCGCATGGGTTACCGGGTAGTCGAACGTGTCGAGGGTGCCATAGTGGCTGGTGAAGTGTCTTGCCACCAACGCAAGCACATCCTGGGTGATTGCGTCGGGCGTGAAGCGGGCAGGCGAAGGCGGCCTAACTCCCCTTGGTAATGCCTTGCGGTTTTCTGTATCAAAGTTCCAAGCGCCCCCGACCGGACTGCCGTCGCCATTGAGTAATAACCTGCTCTTGCGCCGCATCTCTCTGTAAAAGAATTCCATGCGCAGCTGCTTTTTGCCTTTCGCCCAGTTAGAGAACTCGGTGCGCGTGCAGAGAAAGCGAGTATCGGAATGCCATTCGATCGCTAAGCCGCAGTCCTTGATTGATTGCTCCAAACGCCAGTCGCCGCATTCAGTCATGTGTAGCTCATCTGGCTGTAGGAGTGCCTGCCAGCGGCGTAACTCGCTCGGCACCGATCCGCTATTTTGCTGATCATCAAGGGTGACGTATTGAACTCGGATTCCACGCTGCTGCAGAGCCTCGGCGAAATGGCGCATAGCACTGAAGATCAGGGTGATTTTTTGCGGATGATGTGGGACATGGCTAGCTTCTTCCATCACCTCGACCATGAGCACCGTATCGCTCTCCTTATCCAGACCCTGCAGTGAGGCAAGGTCGAAAGATAATTGGTCGCCCAAGACGAGGCATAGCTGGCGAGTCGTATTCATCAAACAGAATCCAGTTGAGGTGAGCGTAAAGGCCCAGGGACTTCCTAGCTTTAATCCACAGAACGTATTGTGAGAAGGGAAGTTGCGAATTATTGTACAAATAAAAAATAATGTACAAGTTTTTTATATCGCCTTTGCTGGAAAACGCCAGCGGTCTTTTCAGATTGGATGCGCAAGCCGCTAGCTCCAAACGGTTTTATTGCGATGGATCAGGATCGCCAACGCTGATGGAAAGTCCCTAGATGCTTTCTCGATCTTGAGCGAAGGTCACCTTCTCGCCCTAATCGATCAACGCCATAATGATGGAGCCTCAAGGCTAGTTGGTTTTCGTAGAGTTTGAGAGCAGGGGCGGGAGCAGGTCAGAGTTCGGCATTGGTGTTCCTCGGTGGAGTGAACAGCACAGCAGTTGGTGTGTTTGGTGGGGATTGTGTTCGGTCGGCAGGACGCCGGAGTAGGGGCTACTACTGTATGAAAATACAACGCTAAGTTATTGATTCTTATAGTGTGTATTGGGGCTTTTTTGGTAGCTAATAAAGTAGATATTTTCTTTTACATTCAATAGGATAGGCTTTAATAGAAGTCACCTTGACATGATGGTGGCTCAAACAATTTCGGCGCCTTTCGCGAAGGCGCCGAAATGATGCACCTACTTACCTTTCGGCGGTGCATTCCCACGTCCGCCACCAGATTTATTCCCTGTTGTGCTGGGCAGATTTGGAACCGGAGCGCTCTTCGGCGCGCTTCCCGTTCCTTTTCCTCCCGATCCACTCTTTGTTCCGCCAGATTTCGTCATGATCTTCTCCTGGGCATGAACACATATGAGTCGTAACCATAGCCGCCAATCAATAGTTGCGCGGTGTCCGGTCGGCTAGAAGCCTGAAGAATAGGTGCGCAAAACCTCCGCTGCAGGCCACGAGTTTACGTTTGCATAAGCACAAAAAAACGGATGTTTTGCCACCCTTAAAAGGGGTGGTATCCGTTTTAATTCAATAGGTTAGCTCGCTACCGTCCCCAGCATGGGGTGCTAGGGGTCGAGTGTTCGAATCACTCCGTCCCGACCATATAATTCAATGACTTAGCCCAGTCTGAAAAGATTGGGCTTTTTCATTTTTGCGATTTTTGCTTTTTGGTAGTGAATTGGTAGTGAATTGAGATTTGCTGACTCTCTGGCGTTCCCCCATCATTTAAGTGGGGGTATTTCACTATGCTGAGATTGAGTCCTCCAGTAGCGGGCCATCGCCTCCGCCATATTTGTACCTAAAGGCCCCATTTTATGGGGCCTTTTTGCTTTCTGTTGTTTCTGTTCCCCCATATGTTCCCCCGCTCTCTTTTTGCGTGATTTTACTCTACGGCCTTTTAAGGGGCATGGATGCAGCAGTGTGAGCGCTAGGTCTAGAAAATCATAATGGTGGATGATGACATGCCCGCTCTAGCACCCTGAGGCGTTACGGCTGCGCTCAGTCAGTACGCTATCGTCGTCATGTCGCAATCACTGTATTGAATCGCCATCGATACCGAATAGGGGTCAGTGCCGATGCAAGGTTGGCCCTTCCTGCCAGCTCAAAACAGACTCTCCAGGGATACACCGTGGCTTTCACGAGCGGCCCCAGGAGGAGCAGTTGGGCGGCCTGCCCAAGGAGGCGTTCAGCCTGACTCTAATCAGCCCTCGCCCTGGCGGGATGCTTCTTTATAAATAAGTTCATGACTCCATCTGCCCCTGTAGTTACATAGACCCTAAAGCTGCCGGGTGGGTTTTGTGTGGCTATCTGGGCGCCCTGGAGTGCTCCGCCTGTCTTGATGTGAGATGAGACATTCTTATTAGGCTGCGCCTCTAGATTTTCACTGGCAGGATGTTTGATTATTGGGCTGGCGCTATCGCTTACGAGCGTCGAGCTGGGCTTTGGCTTTGCTTCTGGGGTCTGTTGACGGGTGGCTGGCTTCTGGCCAGTCAAGTCCGCCTGGTGCTTTAGTGTGCTGCGCGTGGTTTTGGGCTCTGCCTCTTTCGCTACTTGGCGGTTGGCATTGCTTCCTTTTATGGGGCGATCAAGGAGCCCTGAGCGTCGAAGCCTAATCTCACCTGTTATATCTGCGCCAACTTCGGCCATTGTTTGCTTGCGTAGCTCTTCTATCCTGCGCTGCTGATCCTCGGTGATGCTCTCTGTCGAGATTGAGGCATCTTCCAGCAGAATCTCAGATTGACACAGTTGCGCCACACTGACGTGCAGCAACTCCTTTAGAGTCCCGTTGATCTGTCTGTAGTGGGCAGTGACGTTTCTGGAGCGGCTCAGCAGTTCTTTGTGCGTCTTTTTTACCTCGTTGAGCTTCTCCTCAAACCTTACATGAGCATCCTGCTCCATAGAGATCAACCTGCTGAGCATGTCGGCTGCAGTGATCTTGTTCTTCTTGGCGAGCCATACCAGATCTTTTTTTACATCGATTTTGAGCTTGAAGGCATAGGTCTTTCGGTCTTTATCTGAAGCGCTGCATTTTACCTGCCGCCATGCGCCTCTCATCTGGCCAATGATCAATATGCCCTCTTTTGAATCCTCCAGTCTCTCGCCGATCCGAAGGAGCTGATCGATCGTTGAGGAGCGATGTTGCTGGTCTATTTCGTCTTTCCCTTGCAGATATTTGTGAGCCCATTTCTGCTGCTTGTGATCATTGCTATCAAGCCATGTAAGTCCAAGCGACCTCCGACTCATACCCAAACCCCCTCCCCAAATTTTTAGCGTCATTTTGTGAAACTATAGCTCCTTATTCATCACGTTACTTCATCACGTTTATCGTCACGTTTCAGCATCATGACTAAGTATTGAAAACAGGCTGTATTTATTGCGATAAAATAGCCATATTCTGTCCTGGGCCTATGGAGGATTGGCGTGTTTCTATCTGCATTGTTTTATGAAGTGAAAGGGCTTGAGCCAGAGGATAAATATTTCCTGGTGCGCTTCATTCAGCACTTCGGAAGAGAAGAGCCGGTGGAGCTTGGTGTGAAGGCTTTGGCGAAGCAGTTTGGGCTCTCTGATCGCCATGTGACTGCGTCGCTAAAAGAGTTGGATAAGCGCGGCGTGATGACCTTTTTATCCACTCCTGCGGGTAAGGGGCGACCAAAAAGGAGCTACCAACTCACGGATGACTTTCACAACAAACTCAATAAAGCATCCGCGCAGCCAGCCACGGACCATGAGGAAGCTGTCAGCAGGCTGCTGAAGCACGAAAATAGGAAGGCTGCCCAAGCAAGCGAAAAAGCCGAGGAGCATAATGAGGGTGTGGATCTGGCGGCCGACGCACGGAGGAAAAGACAGCCCGGCCGGTTGAGTATCGTGAATAGCCTGTTGCTGAGCGTGCTGTTGTGTCGCGCTGACCGTCTAGGGGTGGTCAGTGGCCTGGGCTTTTCAGCTCTATGCAAGATCACGGGGCTCAGTAAAGAACGATTGAAGAATAGAGTGCTGTGCCTGATTGACCTGGGCCTGATAAGAACCTATGTGCCCGGTGCAACCAGCTCGGTTCTTTTCGAAAAAATGAAAAGCATCTACTTCCTCAATCTGAACCATCCAGAGCTATCAGGCGGGGACAATGCCACTTCAGTTTTGGTTTGCACGACGAGACTTGATTTTCCCACTAGAGCGCAGCATGCGGATACGATCCGTAGGAATACTCGTCAAAATCCCACGACACATCAGAATTATCCATACGGAGAGGTTCTTAGCCTCTGTAAGGACCAGCAACCCTCGTTCTTTCATTTTTTACAGGTCATGTTGGAGAAGTACGCCGCTCATCTGCTCTCCAAATATTGGTCTGTGCTTGTTAACTGCCCTTCTAGTCAGTGGATTGATGATCAAGAGCTACAGGCGCGGATTCGTAATGACTTTCGGCCTCCGGCTCGGCTCTCAGACTCTGGTGATGATTGTCTGAAAGTATTCGGCAGAGACCGGTGCGGCATTTTAGTCGATGAGCTCTATCATGGTGCTTATAGCTTGGCGATCTGGATTACTGAGCTATTTGACCAAGTATCAGGGGTTCCGTTTGGGGCAATGGATTTCGTCATCATCCCTAGACTTTTGAGGTCTGGTTATTTTCTTCTCACATTGCTTGCCTTGCCCCGCTCGTCAGATGGCTGGCGTGGCGGCGTAGTCATTGAGCCGAATGCTGACAATAGGGTGGAGCCGCAGTTCTTTCCCTGCGAGTCCGATATTCCCCTTGAGGATCGATACCGATTTGGCTTGCTGACCCGGCCAGGCAGCAAAGTGAAGAACCCGTAGGTATTTTCTTACAGGCCACCCGAATCCTCTGAACGGAATACAGAGGAGCCAGTTCATGAGGTTAATTCGCCTGAAAGACGTCAAGCACGCCACCGGCCTAGGTCGGTCCACGATCTACAAGTACATCGAAGAAGGGGGCTTTCCGAAGTCAGTGTCATTGGGTGAGAGAGCTGTAGCGTGGGTTGAAAGCGAAGTGATGGGCTGGGTCATGGCCCGAATCGAGGCGCGTGATGCTCACGAGGGAAGCGCTGCGTGATTCGCAGGCATCCGGAGTGAGCTTTGGATGCGCGCTCCCGGCAGTCTCAATAGGCCATGACTGGGGCTTCCCCGGTCATGGCCTATATGCCACATCAGCCGGCTGCCATGGTGGCATCTCAGACAACACCCTCGGTCGACTCATAGCAAAAAGTCTCGATAGGCAGGGCTCTATCGCTTTCCATTGCCCGGCTTCTCCGGGCAGTACCTCCCTTGACAAAGCTGGTTTTATTGATATAGGCATAGGCATATCTACAGTCAACTATAGCCATATCCAATAAGCTACCCCCTTTCAATAGTCTCAAGCAGAGAACGTCTCAGCAGTTAAAACACACTCACTAAGTATCTGGTGTGCATCCAACCAACCAGGTACTCAATCATGTACTCATTCAACACTACCGTTTTCGCCAGCTTCTCCCAGTCTCAAGCCTCGATCAGGATCGAACGACTCGTTCAGTCCATTGAGCGTACTGACAAGCCGGCTTTCGAGATCATCCAAACTCAATCTGGATACGAACGTGTACAACGGACCAGGATTTCCAAATACGTCGACTCCATGCAGCAGATGTTCGATCTCTTCGATGATCGTCACCCCTACGGCTATAGCGAGCACCTGCAAGCCTTCTGGGAAGCCTGTCAGGACATTGGCTTGGAGCGTAGTCCTGCTGGAGTGACCTGCCTGAATGTGCAAGGGACGGCCTATCTGGATTTCTATCATGCCATGAACGTACTGGTTGCTCGGATTCGTCAGCTAATCAGCAGCAAGAGGTACAAGCGCAAGGCGGATGACCGCCGCTACGAGGCTAGTCGCAAGCAAGCCACGCTCAGCGAGTACGTCAGCCAGGTGCTTGATCGTTACTCACGCACGGTGGTCGTCCGTGTTGATCTGCATTATCGAGCGATGGCTTGGCCACGCTTGCGCATTGAGCATGTGTTCAATGACTTGGATAAGCTCATTCGTGCGCGGGAGCGTAATCCCATCTTCGAGCATGAGACAGGCTATATCTGCTCAGTTGAGCACGGAGAGGATAAAGGCTTTCATATCCATGCAGCCTTCTTCTTCAACGGTGCTGGGGTACGCAGCGATTTTGCTAAAGCGAGAAAGATTGGCGAGTTGTGGGAGCAGATCACTTGTGGCCTGGGTTACTTCTTCAGCTGCAACGATGACAAGGACAGATATGGTGACGAGCTCGGAATCGGGGTGATCAAGCGAGCTGACAGCGAGGCATGTCGAAAGGTCATCAATGCCGTGAGTTACCTGACCAAGGACAACCAATATCTGCGCATGAAGCCTGTTGGGGCGAGAGCCTACCGCACTGGTCGTATTCACAGAGCAACGGTTTGAAAAGTCTACGGATCAGCACCATCGTGCTGGCTCTGATTTGCCCAAGCGGTTATCTGCTATCTGAATAAGGCAGCGTAATCAGTCATCTCCAAATACGTCGACTCCTTGACCCACAGAATTCAATCAGCACGGGGGCGCTCCGTGCGCCTGAACGATACTGCTCATCAGACAGAGGTGCGCTGGTGCTGGGTCAGGGAGATTGGGCAAGAGGGTCGACTGCATTATCACTTCGTCTTACTGCTCAACTGGGATGCGTACCACACCGTGGGACGCTTTCACTCGGCACAGCAGAATACATACAGCCGCCTAAATGCTGCCTGGGCCAGTGCGTTGAGAATTCCTGTCGACGATGCCTATGGCTTGGTGCATATCCCCGATAACGCTGGGCACCACCTCTCTCAGGATGATCCAGAGGAGATGGATCGGTACTTCCTTCGCGTGAGCTACCTCTGCAAGGCCGCGACCAAGGTGTACGGCAATCGATGCCATGTGTTTGGTTGCAGTAGGGGATAGCCCCCCTCCCGGCTAACCTGCAGCAGCTATCTCTGCAAAGCAGCTACTAAAGTCTTTGGGGATGGCAGTCATGGCTGTGGCGTCAGTCGGATTTGAGCGTGCTCGTTGGCCCTCAAATGAAGCCAGAGGGCATTTGATCGACGCTATCAGTACGCTCCCATATAGACCGAAAAGTCTATATGGGGCAGTCACATAGCCTTGCTGACAATCAAGGCTATGACCCTGATCAGTGCCAGCCCCAGGTAGATCAGTTAAAAAAAGCCTATTGAGATAGATATGACCCAATCCAGCAGGTTGATCCGTTATGAAACAATTCACTGACTCCAGCGCCACCCCTCCTTCCGCACTCTCGCGCATACATTACGGCCACACGTTCAGTGGGCTACCTGTCATGTGTGTGCACAAGCAAGTGCCGGTCTGGCAAGGGCGTCAGTTGTCCTCGTTGTCGAACCCCCAGTAGGCATTGAGCTTTTTTCGCAGCACCAACAGCGCGGCGGCTTCGGCCAGCGCCTTGTCTTTGCTGCGCAGTTCACGCTCAAGTTCCTGGATGCATTTCTTGTCTTTACGTGCTTGTTCGCGGTCGTCTTTTTGCTGGTCCTGTTCAGACTTCTGGCCGCTGATAAACGCTTGCCGCCAGACGAGGATTTGCTCCGGGTAAAGGCCTTGGCGTCGGCAATACTCTCCCAGGTCGATCTCGGACAAACCGGCGGCCTCAAGGACAACAGCAAACTTCTTTTCGGCTGACCAGTTCTGGGCCAATTGCTTGTTTTCGGGCACTACGTTTCCTTCTGAACTGACCTGCTTGCGCCAGTTGTACAAAGACATTTCGCTCACCCCTTCGCGCCGGGAAACCTTGGCTATCGACAGGTTAAGCGGAGGTGGCAACATCTTGAGCAATGCGGCTCTTCGTTCGGATGAATAGTACGCCACGGTGAATCTCTTTCCGCCCCCGATATGACTTTTCAGGAAAATCCGCAGAGGCGAAAGCACTTTTCTAATTTGAATTGCTCGAACGCAAAGCTGCCTATGTCAGGTGGACTTTGCGCCGATCAATGAAGTTTTTTAACGCACTACTTCTCCAAGTCAACCTTCAAACGCTCGCCGGCATAGATCTGAGCTTCCTGGGCTTTTTGCACCACAGCTGCAGTACCAAAGAACTCGTGGGTTACTCCTGGATAGAGCCTGCGTTCAACGCTCACTCCTGCGCTTCGCAGCGCCTGTTCCAGCTGAGCACCGTCGTCACGTAACGGGTCAATCTCGGCGTTGATCAATGTGACCGGAGGCAGACCTTGTAGATTGGCATGCACAAGATCGATGCGCGGATCTTTGGCATCAGCTTGGCTGGTAATGACTTGCGAAATGAACCACAGCATCATTGGACGGTTGAGGGGAATCGCATCGGCGTATTTCAAATACGACTCAGTGTCGGTATTTGACTGGGCTACTGGATAAACCGACAGCACATGCTTCGGAGCAGTCAACCCCGCCTTATGAGCCGCTACCGCCGTCGCAACGGCAAGGTTCCCACCTGCGCTCTCGCCAGCAAGCGCAAGACGCTTCGGATCACCATTCACCGAAGACGCTTTGGTTGTCAGCCAACGGTAAGCAGCTAGGGCATCTTCATGTGCGGCGGGGAATTTGTTCTCCGGGGCGAGTCGATAGTCCACGGAAACAACGACAGCGTTAGCCTGCTTCGCTAGACCTCGTGCGCCGCCGTCATAAACTTTGCGGTCGGCGAAAACCCACCCGCCTCCGTGGAAGTACAACACTACCGGAAACGGCCCTGTGCCGTCTGGTGTATACACAGTCGCGGGCATCGAGCCTGCAGCGCCCGGCACTTGGATCTCGCGAGTGGTGACGCCTGGCACAAGTGTCGTGGGCGTGCTGTCGCGTTTCTGGTCAGCCAGTACCCCTTTAACGGCGTCGGCCATGGTCGGTTGCTGGCGAGCTTCGGCTGGTGTGATCTTCTCAACTGCTTTGCCATCGAAGCTGGCAAATTTATTCAGCACTTTGTGCATGTCCGAATCAGTGCGCAGCATGCTTTTGGTACCGCTGACAGCAAGCTGAGAAACTGAAGGTTTGTCAGGGTCTCGAACACATCCGCTCAAGAAGGTAACGACTCCGATTGCTGAAAGTACGATGACCAGTTTGCGATGTTTTGTAATCATTATTTTTTCCTCACACCGACAGCCCGCCTTAATCGCGCACTGCGCCACGGGCGGGCCTTTTCGGTGCTTAGCTATCACGGTTTATGACCTACTCGGTATTTTCGGAGCAAGCGAAGGCATCAGGTTCATCCACTCAATCAGCCGGTTTGAGCACAACCTTTGTCCAGCCATTGTCACGCGCATCGAAGTGCTTATAGGCGTCTGGCCCTTCAGCGAGCTTCAAGCGGTGAGAAATGATCTGCGCGGGGTTAGCTCGCCCGTGGTGAATGAGTTGTGCCAACCTGCGGTTGTAGACTTTGACGTTGGCCTGGCCCGTGCGAATTTGCTGCCCCTTGAACCAGAATGCACCGAAGTCGAAGGCCATCTTGCCTTCCTTTGCGAGTTCGTTTTTTGCACCAGGGTCTTTCGGTATGAATACGCCGACGACTCCTATTCCACCGGTAGCCTTTGTCGAGGCAACGAGGTTGTTCATCGTCAGGTGATTGGCTTCATGCCCATGGCGGTCGCAGCACTGATAACCCACACATTCGCAACCACGATCAGTGCCTTTGCCATGAGTCAGATTGAGTATCTGATCCACCGCTTCTTTCTCCAGGGAGTTTATCGGTGTGGCACCCATTTGAGCCGCCAGCTTCAGACGATCTGGATGATTGTCGACCACGAATACTTGGGAGGCACCTTTGATCATGGCGGAGTGGGCAGCCATCAATCCGACCGGGCCGGCACCGTAAATCGCGATGCTCTCACCGGGTAATAGGCCGGCTAATTCAGTCGCATGCCAACCGGTAGGAAAGATGTCAGACAGCATCACGTAGTCATCTTCACGCTCTTGCGCGTCTTCGGGCAGCACCAGGCAGTTGAAGTCGGCGTAGGGTACGCGAAGCAATTCAGCCTGCCCTCCTTGATATGGCCCCATTTCTGCGAATCCATAAGCAGCGCCCGCATTACCAGGATTGGCGGTCAGACAAAACCCCGTCAGGCCCTTCTCGCAGTTTTCGCAGAACCCGCAGCCAATATTGAACGGCAGACAAACGCGATCCCCCACCTTTACCCGATCAACACCGGCCCCGACCTCAATCACCTCACCGAGATTCTCGTGTCCAAATACGCGCCCAGTCTCAAACGAAGTCCGACCCTCGTACATGTGCAGATCTGAACCACAGATGTTGGTGGCAGTGACTCGAACCAAGGCATCAGTAGGTTTTTCGATTTTGGCATCCGGGACATTTTGCACGCTCACGTCACGCGGGCCGTTGTAAACGATTGCTTTCATGTTGTTCTCCCATTAGCAAAACGAAAGGAATATTTCGTCTGCTCACCACTTATCTGTCAGGGAAAAGCAACATATGTTCAGTCAGTTGAGCCGAATGGCTGACGAGCGGTTAATTGAAATGCTTAGCGTCGAAAAGGATGAGTTTTTGGCCTCCGCGGGCATGGGAGGGATGATGAAGATGATGGATCAGCAGTCGTCCTTGATGGCAATGCCAATGGCTAAGGGATGACTGCATGCATCTGCGCTACCTCGGCAACCTTGGGGAGACAGATACTCGAAGATTTAGCTGCCGGCTTCCTGATCAATTGGTTCTTGGCTGAGAATTTGAATCGCGCCATCCAAGGGGGTCATGAGCAACTCTAGCTTTTTGAGCTGACGTAGTTGGATTCGATCCAACTTCTCCCTTATCTCGGCATAACCCCGTTTTTGAGCGCAGGTTGTAGTAGTCAACTAGCCTGATCTGAAGATGATTCAGCACCAGCTCATTTGGTTACTGAGGTTTCGGAAACTTCCGATGGATGCCTGATCTCTACCTGATGATCGCGGCCATCGTCGATCAGCGGAATGTCCTCGCCGCTGTGCAGCGTGCCGTCTAGACTGAATTGCGACAGGCCCTCGCCGACGGCGGTTTGTCGCACCCTGATATGGTAAATGGTTTCACCAAACCGGTAATGCAACGTGAAGCTAGGCCAGTGCGCCGGGAGCACCGGCCGTATGCGGAGTCGCTCGCCTTCACGCTGCAGGCCCAGCAGGGACTCCACCATCAGCCGGTACATCCAGCCTGCTGAGCCGGTATACCAGCTCCAGCCGCCGCGTCCGGCATGCGGAAACACCCCGTACACATCAGCGGCCACCACATACGGCTCGACTTTGTAAACCTCTATCGCCTCAGCGCTGCAGCCATGGTTAACCGGATTAATCATGCGCAGCAGCTCCCACGTTCGTGCACTGTCGCCCAGTGCGGCGAAGGCCATGGTTGCCCACACGGCTGCATGGGTGTACTGGCCACCGTTCTCTCGCACGCCGGGCACGTAGCCCTTGATGTAGCCGGGGTCGAGCGCCGAGCGGTCGAAGGGTGGATCGAGCAACTGGATCAACCCGACATCGCGGCGCACCAGATGGCGATCAAGCTCGTCCATAGCCTGGCGCCTTCGTCCGTCTGGTGCGGCGCCGGAGAGTACCGCCCAGCTCTGTGAGATTGAGTCGATCCGACATTCGTCGTTGCTTGCCGAACCTAGCGGTGTGCCGTCGTCGAAATACGCCCGGCGGTACCATGCGCCATCCCAACCATGCACTTCTAAGCTGTCCTGCAGCGTGCCCGCCTGCTCCTCGCAGCGCCGGGCGAACGGCTCGTCACCATAGCCGCGTGCGGTCTTGGCAAAGTGCTGCAATACCTCGTACAGGAAGAAGCCCAACCACACGCTTTCGCCACGCCCCTGCTCGCCGACCCTGTTCATGCCATCGTTCCAGTCGCCGGCACCGATCAGTGGCAGGCCATGGACGCCGCGCCCCATGCTGTGCTCGATGGCCCGCACGCAGTGCCGATACAGCGTTTCGTCCAGCGGCGCGCACGTAGGCAGGTCATAGTAGGACTCTTCGCCTGCGTCCAGCGGGCGGCCTTCGATATAGCCCACCGGTTCGTCGAGCACGCTGTGATCCGCAGTGACCCGCACATAGTGGCTGGTTGCCAGGGCCAGCCACAGGTAATCGTCAGAGCACAGTGTACGCACGCCTCGCCCCAGCGGCGGATGCCACCAGTGCTGCACATCGCCTTCGGGGAACTGGCGTGAGGCGCAGAGCAGCAGATGCTGGCGTGCGGCGTGCGGGGCGGCGTGGAGCATGGCCATGACGTCCTGCAACTGATCACGGAAGCCGAACGCCCCGCCTGACTGGTAATAACCGCTGCGAGCCCAGAAGCGGCAGACAATGACCTGATACATCAACCAGCCGTTGACCAGTACATCGATCGACGGATCGGGCGTTTCCACCTGCACCCGGCCCAGCGTCTCACGCCAGTGGGCCTGCACGGCGTCGAGTGCCTCGACCGCCCCCATGCTGCCACGGTAGCGCAGGCGCAAGGCGCTCGCCGTCGAGGCATCGCGCTCTGCGCCCAGACGGAACACCAGTTCGTGGCTGCCACCAGCGCCCAGTTCGAGGCCGACCTGGATCGCTCCGCACGGGTCAAGACCACCTCCGGTGCGGCCAGACAGTCGCGCCTGTGTCATCGCTGCTGGTGCCCCGAGGTTGCCGTTGCGGCCGAGAAACTCGCTGCGATCGGCGGTGACACTTAGACTTGGCGAGTCGACATCGAAGAATGCCACCCGGCCTGGAAACTCGATCGAATAGGTGTT
This sequence comes from Pseudomonas sp. GG8, assembly GCF_052976945.1. Taxonomy (NCBI): domain Bacteria; kingdom Pseudomonadati; phylum Pseudomonadota; class Gammaproteobacteria; order Pseudomonadales; family Pseudomonadaceae; genus Pseudomonas; species Pseudomonas sp. GG8. Next base: position 3,076,842 of record NZ_JBRIIP010000001.1, on the reverse strand, counting down.
GTGCGCCAGTAGGGCGCCGCTGAGCGGGTCGAACTCGGTGACCACGTGCATCGCCGACTTCTCGCGCAAATCGCCCAGCACCCATTCGACATAACCCGTTGCGGACAGGCGGCGCAGGCGCCCTGAGTCATTGCGTATCCTAAGCCGGTAAAACTTGATCGGCGCATCCAGCGCCACGTAGACCCACAGCTCGGTGTGGATGCTGTCTTCGTTGTGCTCGAAAACACTGTAACCAAAGCCGTGGCGGGTCATGTACGCGCCATGGCCGCGCCGCGGTAGCAGCGTAGGCGACCAGTAGTGCCCGGTCACCTCGTCGCGCAGGTACAACGCCTCGCCGCAGGCATCGCCGACAGGATCGTTCTGCCAGGGCGTCAGCCGGAACTCATGGGCGTTCTCGCTCCACGTATAGGCGCTGCCGCTCTCGGAAATGACCGTGCCGAACCCTGGGTTGGCCAGCACGTTGACCCAGGGCGCCGGTGTCGCCTCTCCCGGCATGAGAGTTATCGAATATTCGCGGCCGTCTGCCGTAAAGCCGCCGTACGGATTACACAAGATCAGCTCTCCCTGCTTGGGGGCGGGCTGCGGTGGGGTCGTTTCGAACAGGCGCGGGAGGTTCTGTTCGAACTGCGGCAGCGGCGGATCCACGCGACGCCGGTGCACCTGCTCGGCCAGGCTGCCATGGTCGTCGCTGAGGATGATGCGGGCGACCGACTGCATCAGAGTCCGATCCTCGTTCGAGAGCTGCTGAGCCAAGCGCACGAAGACTCTGCCCGGCCGGTCGATCAGGCTGGCATCAATACCCGAGGCAATCAGGCCCATGATCAGATCATGCAGGTGTTGCCGGTAGCCGGCACGATCCTCGTTCCATATCACCAGATCCACCGCCAAGCCCTTCATCCGCCAGTAGGTATGCGCTTGCACCGATTGGCGGACCAGCTCGATATTCTCTGCCGCATGGATCTGCAGCAGCACGATCGGTAGGTCACCGGAGACACCATGCCCCCACAAGCCGGACTGGTTCCGCTGATTGGCGGCCAGCACGCCGGCCTCTGCCCGATAGGCGGCATTCGCGTAGATGACCGAGGTGGCCAGGTGTTCATACAGCTGCGCATCGACCTGCGAGATATTGAACTGGCGGCGTAACACCTGACTATGGGTCCACGCCAGGTCGAACACGCGGTCGGCCAGATGGCGGTCGCGATATTTGTCGATCAGTTGCAGGCAGCCTTCGCGACTGTCGCTGACGCCGGTCACCAGATCGATCGTCGCCGACTGGTCGGGATCGAGGGTGATACGGCAGCGGATCGCCACGATCGGATCGAGCACCGCCCCGGCGCTGTTGGAGAGCAGACCCTGATCGTCGGGCGTGGCGTCCATCGCCGCTGGCTGGACGATACTGCGGCCGCGACCGATGAAGCGCCGGCGGTCCGTTTCGTAAGAGATCGAGTCGATATCGACCTGGTGCACCGCCAGCAGATGACACATCCAGGGCGCTACTTCCTCGCTGGAGCGCGACCGGCGCGTGCAAAGGATCGCCTGCAGCGGCTGCAGCAGCTCGGTCTGCACGAACAAATTGCTGAAGGCCGGATGTATCGCATCGCTGATCGCGGGAGCCAGCACCACCTCGGCGTAGCTGGTGAGCTCGATTGTGCGTCGCACCCGTGCACGGTTAGTAACATGGATGCGCCGCAGCTCGATGTCGTCCTCCGGCGATACCACGATCTCGGTATGAGTATCGAAGTCACGTTCGCGTATGCGGAACTCAGCGCGCGCCTCTGAGAAGATCGCCTCGTAACTTTCCAGGCGCCTCAGTGTTGGCTGATGGGCACTGGACCAGAAGGTGCCACTGGCGACATCACGCAGATAGCAGAACATGCCCCAGTTGTCGCAGGTGATGTCCTCGTGCCAACGGGTCACCGCCAGTTCACGGCAACGACTGTAGCCACCACCGGCACTGCTCACCATCACATGATAGCGGCCGTTGGACAGCAGTTTCACAGCGGGCCGGCGACGGTCGGGGTCAGTGAAGATGCGCAGCTGGGCTGTCGCCGGCTGTGCCCCCACATCGGGGGTGGTAAGGCCGGAAGCATGCAGGTACTCGGCTGCCGTTTTCGGTATCCGCTCCTGCAACAGCAAGGCGTTGGCCCGGAACTGCGGTTCGGACTCGAAACGTCGCTGCATCGGCCGGTCCAGCAGTACGCTGGCAAGTGCCAGCAGGCTCATGCCCTGGTGATGCGCCATGAAAGAGCGGACCACCACCGAGTCATGTCCGCGCGGCAAGCGTGCCGCGGTGTAGTCGATGGCCTCGTGCAGGCCGTAGCGTCCAGCCAAGCCTTGGGTGGCGAGCCGCTGTAGATTCCGGCAGGCAGCCTGCGGAGCCACCATCAACGCTAGCGCCGAGGCATATGGCGCCACCACCATGTCCTCGCCTAGCCCTCGCTGGAGCCCGAGTCCCGGTACCCCGAAGGCGCGGTACTGGTAATTGAAGTTGATGTCCCGCGTGTTGTAGGCCGATTCGGATACGCCCCACGGCAGCCCCAGCTGGCGGCCGTATTCGATCTGCCGGGCCACCGCCGCGCGGCAGGTCTGGTCTAGTAGGGTACCCTCGGGGCTCGGCATCACCAGCAGCGGCATCAGGTACTCGAACATCGACCCAGACCAGGACAGCAATACCGGCACGCCGCCGTTGCTGGTGAGTAGTCGGCCGAGTGTGAACCAGCTTTGCTGTGGCGACTGGCCCAGGGCGATGGTCACGAAGTTGGTGAGGCGCGCCTCCGAGGCCAGCAGGTCGTAGTAACCCGCATCCCGCAGATGCTCGTCGACGTTGAAGCCGATCGCGAACAGGTTACAGCGTGTGTCGTACAGAAAGCTGAAATCCATCGTCGCCAGGTCCTCGGCCAGCTTCGCCAGCCGTGTGGCGGTGGCGATGCGCTGGCTGGCATCACGCTGCACTTCGGCGACCTGCCCACGCAGGGCCTGGGGCCACAGATCGGCATTGAGCTGCGCCAAGTGGCGCCAGGTCGGCAGCGGCGTAACAGCATCACCTCCCGCGCCATTCATGGTCGATGGGAGCATGAAACGATACAGCTCGGCCTGCTGGTCGCCGCATTGGGTGATCAGCGCCGCCAGCCAGAAGGCGACGTCGCTCTCCGGTGTGGCATTGAGCACGGCGGCCAGCGCCACGGCACGATCGAGTAACCCGTGCATGCAGTCCGCTGCGTCTGGCAGCGATTGCGGCACAGTGGCCAGCGCCGCGCGCAGATCGGCCTGCAACGCGTGCATCTCGCGGCTGTCGAGCGCAGCGGCCGGGAGTGTGTCGCGCAGTACATGAAGGGTATCGCTCAGGCCTGTCAACTGGCGCGCGTCGAATAGCGGATCGTCGGCCAATGCAAGCAGGCCAGGGCGCAGGGTCAGAAGCAACCCGGCTAGATTGCCGCTGTCCACCGTCGAGACATAGCGCGGGTGCAGGGGTTGCAACGACAGGGTGTCGTACCAGTTGTAGAAATGGTTGCGATGCCGTTCCAGTCGGCTCATGACCGCGAACGACTGGTCTAGGCGCTCCAGTAGTCGCCCGGCACTCAGATAGCCGAAGTCATAAGCGGCCAGATGCGCCAGCAGGGACATGCCCATGTTGGTTGGCGAGGTTCGGTGGGCGATGACGGCGGTGGACTCTTCTTGGATATTATCCGGAGGAAGCCAGTTGCCTTGCTGGCTGACGTGGCTGTCGAAGAAAGCCCAGGTCCGACGCGACAAGTTCCGCAGAAAGCGCAGTTCGACGTTCGTCGGGGTGAATGCCGCGCGGGTGGCCGGCTTACTCAGCCACCAAGCGATGGCCGGCGATGCCATCCAAAGCAACACCAGCGGAGCGGCGAGCGCTAATGCGCCGGGGCTAGGGAGCAACGCCAGGATCACTAGCCCACTCAGCAGCGGACTTGCCCACATCAGCCGGTAGAGTTCCGGCAGGTCGTGGGCACTGGTGCGCTCTACTTCGCAAGAGGGGTTCCACTGCAGCAATCGGCGATGGCTGACCAGTATCCGCCACAGCGTGCTGGCGATTGCATCCAGGCTGCTCAGCGCCTCGCACGGCAGCCAGGCAAGAGTCAGTGCCGTGCGCAGGACATCCTGGCCGGCGGCGCGCAGCACCACCGCCAGGTGCTGGTCGAGTGGCACGTCGTGGGGCTTCTGGAACATCGCCTGTATCGGCGGAAGCAGCGATGGGATCAGTAGCAGGGCGAGGATCGTCAGGGTCCAGCCTGCCGGCTGCGCCAGGCCGAACCAGCCTGCCAGCAGCATCGCCAGCAGTGCCGCGGGCTCCAGGCTGCGGCGCAGGTTGTCGAATATCTTCCAGCGCGCTAGCGCGCACAGGCGATTGGCTTCGAAGCCGGCGCACTGGGTTGGCACCTGCGGCAGAATCCAGGGCAATAGCTGCCAGTCGCCGCGAATCCAGCGATGTCGGCGCTGGCTGTCAGCGCTGTAGCTCGAGGGGTACTCCTCGAACAACTGCACATCGCTGAGCAGGCTCGTGCGGGCGTAGCAGCCTTCGATCAGGTCATGGCTGAGAATGCGGTTGTCGGGGAAGCAACCGGCGACGGCCTGCTCGAACGCATCCACCGCATAGATGCCCTTGCCGATAAACGAGCCTTGCTGGAACAGATCCTGATAGACGTCCGAGACGGCGCGCGTATAGGGATCGATCCCTGCCTCGCTACCGAACAGGCAGGTATAGGCGGATCGTGCCGTGCTGGGCAGGCTGATGCCGACCCGTGGTTGCAGGATCGCGTAGCCGGCGCTGATGCGACGCTGCTGCGGATCGTAGACGGCACAGTTGAGTGGATGCTCCATGGCGCCAATGAACTGTCGTGCCGTATCCCGCGGCAGCTGGGTATCGGTGTCGAGGGTGATGACGTAACGCACCTGCTGCAGCCCTGCGAGGTTGCCGACAATCAGCGCAAAGCGCTCCTGCCCGGTGCCGCGCAGCAGTGCATTGAGTTCGGCAAGCTTGCCCCGCTTGCGCTCGTGGCCCATCCACACCTGCTCAGCCGAATTCCAGTATCGCGCGCGATGGAACAGGAAAAAGTGATTGCTGTCGGGATATTTTCGGTTCAACGCATCGATGCGCTCACGAGCCAGCGCCAACAAGGCTGCGTCCTGCTCCAGAACTTCGGTCGAGGCATCCATGAAGTCGGTAAGCAGCGCGAAATGCAAGTGCTCGTCGCGGTTGGCCAGGAAGCGCACCTCCAGCCCCTCGGTCAGCTCCTCGATGTCCTTCGCACGGGCTATGAGCGTCGGAACTACCACCAGCGTGCGCGCCTTGGCGGGGATGCCCGCGCTAAAGTCCAGGCGCGGCAGCATGCTCGGCGGCACAGAGAGGGTCACCAGCCAGTTCACCAGAGCCAGCGCCAAGCGGCTGGTAGTCAGCAGCGCGGGAATTGTGAGCAATACCAACAGTAGCCCATGCCAGCCGTTGGCCTGCGCCGCGGCGAAGAACGGTACAGCGAACAGGAACATCAGCACCGTGTTCAAACCGAGGTAAAAGGATAGCGGCGAGCGGCCCAGCAGCCGTTGGTATCGTTCACCCAAGGTGCAGTGTGCGCCGAGGTGTTGCTCCAACGCAGGCAGTCCCTTGCCGATCAAGTAGAAACCCACGTGACTGGTAACAGCTCCGACGTGATCAGCCCCGGCGTTGGCCTGTGCCAACTTGATCGCTGCCCGCGCCACGTTTTTCTCGGAGTGCGTACTATTTCTCGCAAGGCGCTCAACGACATGGCGGTAATTGTCACGCGTCGCGAAGTCCATGCTGACATAGACCCCCGATGGATCTTCGCGCAGCACTTGCTCGACGATACTCAAGCTCTCGACGAATTCGCGCCAGTCTGTCGTCGACAGCAGGCGCAGGCTACCGATGCTATTGCCGATGGAAACCTGGTCGGCCGCCTGTTGCTGCGCATCCATTTGCACCATGTGCTCGATGGTTTGTCCTGCCTCAGCCAGGTTTTGCTCGACCCAGGTCAACGGCAGTGCCAGTGCCGAACTCTGTCCCTGTAGTCGCCGCACCAGCTCGGCGACGAATGAACTGGTCATCGGCGGCTTCGAGCGTGCCATATCGGCCACACTGAGCACGACATTCTTCGGGTCGCACTCGACAGTTTCGGTCATCCGGTCGGCCCAGTCGTCGGCCAGACAACGATCATTCCATTTCGCCATGACCCGCGAAGCAACGCGGCGCAGATTCTCGATCAACGCCAGCCGCAGCATGATGGGGATCGCCCACAATTCGCCGAGTGTGAGCGGCGTTACTGCCTGATAGGCCGCAACAAAACGGTCCAGGATCTCGCTGTCAACCCGGCCATCGCCGTGTGAAATAATCTCCAGCGCGGTGTCGTAGATCCTCGGCAGCCCGGTCGATGGGCCATTCGCCAGCCGCGGCAATTCACGGCTGTAGCCCTTGGGTAGGTGCCTTTGCGCGATTCGAATTTGTTCCTCGATCAGATAGAAGTTGTCGAGCAACCATTCTGCGGCGGGCATGACGCGTCGACTGGACAACGTCGCTGTGGTCAGGGTTTCACAGCTGCTGACCAGCAGGGCTTCGTTATCGCTCAGTCGCGCCAGTAGCGGGTCCGCCGCCGAGCGCGGACTCAAGATGTGTTCGCGAGCCAGTTGAGTGCCATGGTTTGCCATCTGCTCGGTGCTGAACAACTCGGCGCGCAAGGCAGGCTCGTACTCGAACTTGCGAGTCGAGTCTCGCCACAGACGAAACCCTGTTTCAAGTCGACGCAACCGAAAAAAGGAGAGAATCCGCTGAGTATTCATTGATCCCCTGACCTCAGGCTGAGCCGTCAAAGAGATCATTCAGCCTAGGGGCTGTTGACGTTTCGCGCTAGGGAGGCTGAGAAAGAAGAGCAAAACCGCAGAATTAAGGTTCCTACGCCGACAACCCTGCGAGTTTGCAATGTCCCGATTGATGTGATGCTCAGTAACGAGCTTTGGTCGACGCTGGAAAAAATTCTGCTTCAACAAGCCATTTACCATAAGCCTGATCTGCGAGTGACGGTTGAGGGGATGCTCTACCGAATGCGCGTGGGCTGTCCCTCGCGAGCCTTGCTAAGAACCTTTGGAGACTGGAACTCAGTCTACAAGAATCGCTCGCTATTGACCGACTCCTGCCTGTCACGGAAGGCAGGTGGTGACCCGAACCGGCCGCTCACGACAGGCAACCAACGGCCAAAAGCAGCCTCTGACGACGATTCCGTGATGAGCTTTATGTCTAGATATGTGGAATGACAATCATGGGATCACCGTTGGTTTCATTGGCGCATCCGAATATCCGCTGGCACTGGCCACGGCTATACTTAATGGGTGGACTCACTCACATTCTGCGGGTCGTAGTGTTCATGGTGTTTCTGGTCCATCGGAGCCTGTAACTCCCACATTTTAGGGTGAGCCGGAGAACTTCCAGTAGATACGGATCCTGTCTGGTGCAGACACTGACCGTTGGTAACATCCGGTCTGCCGCATCGGAGTACAAAATGACTCAGTCAGTGGAGTTCTTCCTATCGATCGTCATCGCGAAAATCATCAAGGCGGGCTTTGCGTTTGGTGGCAGCTATCGCCAAGGCGAATTATTTAAGGGCTCGAAAGTAAAGGGTTATTACAACGCCAGAACCGGGTCATGGGAGCTGCAGGCAGGTGTCCGGTCGTATGACTATGCAACTTTCCTGATGATCGAAAAAGCCGTGAATTGTTTACGCGAAACCAAGGGCTGGGAAATCGGTATAGGACCAACCGTTGTTGTGGTTGACGAAGGGGCGCTAAGAATCTGTCCCGCTCGACGCTGAAGGACGATACCTGCGCGTTCACATTCGTCCAACAAGGATTAATGGCCGGGGTCAGCATCGAAGGAACGAAGATTTCCCTGATAAAACACGGAAAACCGGCCGTTTGGGTTGCGTGCCTTGAATTGAACGTTTAGATATGAAATTAAAAACAAGCTAGGGTTACAGAGTCTAACAATCTACATCAGAGGTTTTGCCATGAGTACCCTGACGATCGAAGGCTGGTGCAAAATTAGCGACGACCAAAAGTCCACCCCGGTGGGGGACGTCCATTTTAACATCGAAGGCCCTGTCCATTTGCGTCTGGAGCAGGCCGAAGAACGCCTGCAGAATGGCCATGAGTCAGAAGTCATGGTCGATGTCGATATGAAGTCAATGGACTTGATCATGCCTGAGGGATACGGCCCCCTATCCGATTGCCAATTACGCGTCTATTTGAGCGACGACCAACGCGGCCAGTTCCATTTGGTCGGGCATCGGACCAGTGATGGCAGCTTGATCTACACCAATGTGGTTTTGATTGCTCAGTTAAGTTAGCCGCCACTCAGTCCAGGCGCACGGACACCGCCCGTACACGGAAAAGTGCTCAGGGAATGGTCAATTCCTAGTGTGGTGACTATAGTTACTTCCAGTAATTCAGCCCCTTCTTTGTGAGCAGGAAAAAATGCAAGCAGATAACGAATCGCTGCCAGATTCCGAAATGCTCTTCGATGATGCGGATCGTGGATTGCTGCTCACCGCAGAAGACGGTCAGATTAAACGGGTTAACCTCACCTTCTGTCACTGGATCGGTTACAGCCGAGAGGAACTACTCGGTCGTCAGATTCAGAGCCTTATGAGGCTCACGGGGAGAAGCTTCTATCAGAACTGGGTATCCCTAATGCAAATTCAGGAGGAGGTCGCTGATGTGAAATTCGACCTCGTTCATCATAATGGCTGTGCAACCCCGATGATTTTCAGCGCAATCAGGTGTGAGCACTCCACCGGTATTTTTCACGAGTTGTCATTGTTCAGGGCCGAAGAGCGACATCGATACGAACGTGACCTACTCAATGCGCGGATGGTCGCCGAAAGGCATCTGGCAAAACACCTCAAGGCTCAACGCGCTCAGAATGCTGCCCAGGACAAATTGCGTGTTACCTACGCTGCGGCAGAAGACAGGGCCCTTTTCGCCGAACAGATGATTGGTATCGTCAGCCACGATCTGCGAAACCCGCTGTCGGCGATAATAATGGCAACGGATATGCTGGGCCGCGGGGAGCTTGATGCCAAACAGAGGCAAGTACTCGGTCATATCACTCACTCGGCGCAGAGGGCACAGCGTTTGGTCGCAGACCTTCTTGACTTCACTTTGACTCAAGTTGGACGAGGTATCGCGGTTTCCCCCAAGCCGGTCGACCTGCACGAACTTGTGGCGGGATGCTTGGACGAGTTAAGACGGACCTTCCCCGGACATGAGCTGTCCCACTTGCGTGTTGGACACTGCGAGTTCACCGCGGACAGTGACCGACTTTATCAGCTTATAGGCAACCTCGTTGCCAATGCAATCTCCTACGGCTCTGCGGATGGTGGGGTAACCGTCTCGTCGCTCTGTGAGGACCACGCAGTAAGTATTGTCGTGCACAACGTTGGCACGCCAATACGCCCGGCGCTGCTCGACAACCTGTTCGAGCCGATGATTCGCGGCAGTCATGACAATGCTGAGCTGCACAGTCTCGGGCTTGGTCTATTCATTGTTCGAGAGATCGCAAGAGCGCATCACGGTGATGTGACAGTGACGTCTTCGATCGGAAGCGGAACGACGCTCACTGCCACGTTTCCTCGATCCGCCAATTAGCTTGATACAGAAACGTGGATTGTTTCGGTCGGCAGAGCGCTGAGGAGGGGGATTAAGCGTGCGTGACCTTTGTGTGACTTTCTCACGCACCTATAGCGGACCCATTCCATATAGCTACCGAGGCCAGCGCACGTCGTACACACTGGCACAACGGTCTCTTTTGGGGCCAGGCTCTGTGGAAACGCAGCCATCGTTTTGAAGTCTGCGTTGCTACGTAAAATCTGCAAGCGTTTGGTTAATCAGCTAGATCTGCAATTTGCATAGGAACGCGATTTTCGTTCCAGGTCTGACCGTCAAACCTGTTTTAAACGTTTTCACAAAGCCTCGACCCAGCCTCGTCGATGATGACGGGCTGAGAGCGGCCAAAAGAGGAAGATCCCCAGCGGCGACGTTGGTCGTCGTCGATGCCGAAGCTTGAATGGCAATGACGTTACGATGCTTCTGAGAAGAAGCATGTTCTGATCTTCCCATTACGCGCCCGACATGGCCACGGCCAATCTCTTTCCGCCCCCGATATGACTTTTCAGGAAAATTCGCAGATGTGCCAACTATTCTGACACCGGGGGGGGGTAGAAAAACTTGTAGAGCGGGCTGGCTGGACTTTCGACGCATTTGTAGTTCGGGCTTACTATGTAATTACTGCAGCCAAAATATCTGCTGTTGAGACCCGGGATGCGCAGAAATTACAGGACGAAGCCGTCGCAGCCGCGGTAGCTTATCTTTCCAAAGCGCAAGTTGCTGGCTCGCCCTACTACAGTTACACCAACCAGTTATTCGCAGAGGTGGTAGTAGGCATCGCTGAATATTTCAGAGAGAGTAAGGCGCGGTTCCAGCCGGCTACTGTGAACAAATTCGACCGCCTTTATAGCCGCTGGCATTGAGAGCTTCCACTTCAGCGTGGGGCGGGGTTGACATTCACTTGGTTAGCACGCGATCTTGATGTCTTAAAAAGTGACAAGCTCCTTGTTCCGAAACGGGATGTGTCCGGAAGACTGCGGCAGAGTCACACCGCGATAATATTTGAAGGGCAGGTGAGTGCCGGCAATATCGAGATAATCGGAGGAGGTCCTAACTCCTTTCAACCATTATCGGATGACGACACTTTTCTTTCCTCTGTCGTAGAACCTGAGTATCAACTATCGCAGATGCCATCGCTCGGCCGAATTTTGGGTCCTGACGATGATCCGAACCTGGGTAGGTTTGGCGGGCAGTCAAGTCTCGACGGATTTCATCTGACTGCGACATTTGAACCGACGGAACCCCGTGATTGGGTCACGATCATACTTACGTTGGAAGCCGAACGGTCGGCGATGATCGGGATCGGCGATTTTGCGTGGTTCCTACTTCATCCAACATTCTCGCCGTCGGCAATCTAAGTCACGTTTCGAGGAAATCGTGCTCAGCTGCGTCTACAAGCATGGGGTGGATTCACGGTGGGCGTTTGGTTGCCTAAGACCGGGGTCGAATTAGAATGCAACCTCGCAGTGATCGAGTCTGCGCCTGAGATTATAAAAACGCGTTGAACTGAATTGAAAAACGACATGCTGTGCGAGAGGACGTCCTTCAGATCGGCATACGGACCGTGCTTTTTGAGCCGTGCTGGACCTAACTCTTATTTTTCCGTCAGTTTTACGCTGTGCAGTGGATCTGCAAAGAGCCAATTCTTGTTAATTCACATCAATGGCCGCATCTGATTCTCTGTACGGTGATTTTCAAAGGGCGTTGCACCGTCACGCAGTGATCTCGCCGTCAAGCTTGCATATGCGCCCATCCAGCGTACGAAGGTAGTCCCACAAACCATCCAGTAGACGACGAAAGCGTGCCGTCAAACCGTTATCCGCATCTTCTAGCCAGTATGGTATTGCGCGACGCAGCATCAGCAATTCCTTCGGTGCAACGAGACCGCACTCGGCGACAAGCCCACGGATCTGATTGGCTTTGGCCGTCCGCTGTTCGATTAAGCCGGCCCGGATGATATCCTGTTGCTCGATCGTTTTGATGGCGACGAGGCGACGCGGGATTTTTCCTGACGGTGGTGTATGAGTTGCTGAAGAAGGATGCCGGGGCGCAGTTGCGGGGTTCTACTAGGACGTGAGTGGAGTTTGGTCTGCTAGAAGCTCGGTTAGGTGCAAGGTTTAGATGCTTTCGTGGTGCTCCGCAGCTCCTACGACTGCCTCCCTCTTTATGTGCAAAGGAATGGATCGAGCTGTATGGGACTGCAACTGAACTCTGAGCAAACTGCGGCGCTCGACACCGGCATAGGCAAGCGTACGGCGAAGTTATCTACCTTACGGCGTGCGATGAAGTTCATGGGCGACTGTTACCATGTGGAACGGCAAGTATTTTCCTTATTATCGAGGGGAAGCAGTACCTTTTTCATATTTTTGGTGGGCAATTTAACGGTTCTGCCTGCGGCGCTGATTTGCAGATTGTTGGCATTACGCAGCGCTTTCCAGAACGCTGGAAAGATGGAGGAGCAGGCGTCGCAGTTGGTTTCAAAGGGGTTGCTGTAGTGGATGCCGTCAACGATCACGTCGAAGTCTGCGCCTGAAGTATCTTTGGATGAGTACTCTTGGCCTGCAATGCTCGCGTAAGCTCTGACGTCGCCTTCGTCCTCATCTTCACCAGGACAGGTGATGTTCAGCGTATTGCCATTGCCGTCATCGACCGAGCTCTCTGTATTACCTTGAGCCCAGCCCGATGTCCATTCGTAAGTTCCAGCCCATGCGGTATTGATTGTCATCCCGCCAAGGACTAAGGCCAATAAAAATTTCTTGTTCATGCAGACGTTTCCTTCTGGCTAGTAGGTGGAGTTGTGGTGGTTGGAAAGGAGGGCTGGAAAATCAACCTATTGAGCTGATTTTCCAGCGGTCATGGACGGGGATCCCTTACGGTCAAGAGAAACTCATCTTCCTCTTCAGTTCTGCACCGATCAAAGCTATATCGAGATCTTTGCCTGGGTTTTTTTCGCAGAAGTCAGTCAGTACAGCGATATATCTAGCACCCAATGCTTTTGTCAATGCGGCCGCAGTCGTTGCTGCAATAACACCGCCAACGACAGTTCCTACTCCCGGAATCATTTTCAGGAGTCCGGTTACTAGCACTCTCCCCACCACGGTTACTGCACCTGAACCAACAGCGGACATTACCAACGTTGTCAAAGCGCTGGTGCTGACATCCATACCGAACGTGACGCCAACTTTTGCCAGCATTCCTACCTGAATCGGAACCAGCAAAATGGCATCGGAGAACGGAATCGGCGAGGCAGCGGCTACTGCTGCAAGCGTGCTAGCGGCCAAAACTTCTTTTCCGGCCTGTTCAATCTTGATTTTCATCGACGATTGATGCCGCGAGTTAAGGGCGTTAGCAAATGCGCGCTTTTTTGCTTCAGGTATTAGCCCCGCTGTCTCGGTAATCAAAGCGTTGATGTTTTTTTCTTTAAATTTATAAAGTTCACCGTCGTCATCCTCAAACTCCCCAGCGAGTGCTCTTACCTGTACGAAAGCAGTCGCAGCGTTCAGGTCTTTCTTGACCTTGGTGATAAAATCATTTTCCTTGCCAAACATGCTCTGGGTAATCACCACAATGACCGGTATCGACAGTTTTTTGAGCATATTGCACAACTCTATTTCAGCATCTTCGACTCGATTGCTACTTTCCTGAATACACAGCCATGCCGCATGAATATGCTTGTTTTCGTCACCGCTGATGGAGCGTTTTTTGATGAAAAACTCAAGGTCGGCGGAGATTTTTTGGTAGTCCTTAAGCTCCATGCCTTTGCTATCGATGATGGTTAGCGGATGGCCTTCCTTCGTGATTTCTTCAATTTGTTGCGTCACCGGTTTACCAGAGCCAGTTTTTGCAAGCTCGCCACGGAATACGCAGTTGATCAGCGTGCTTTTTCCAACGCCGGTTTTTCCTGCAACGATGATGTTGATGTTTCCTACGCCCTCTATGACGTTAAGAATCGCTTCCTCGAGAGCGTCCGTTATTGTTGCAGTATCGCTGCGCATGGTTTGCAAGCCTTTTCGATTAGATATCGATGAACTGTGGCGAAGGTGCTCTCTTATGCCCAGTAAAGTCCCTGAACTTTCCGGCAGCACCTGATTTTTAAGCGAGTAAAGTCGCTAGGTTATAACTTTTGATCTATTGCCTTGGATGTCGGCACATTGGTTGAATTCTTTACTGTATATTAAAAAACTAGAAAGAATACGTGAAGTTTCCATGGTCAGTTTCAACTGAAACTTCTTTCACAGTACATCCATATACCGATATTGTTCGCCGCTCACCAAACACTAAGTCTGCTGGCAGGCTTGGGCCCATACCCATGCAACTTCCTCGATTTATCTTAAGGCCTTTAATTGTTACTTTGTCAGTAATGGCTTGTAAGTAAACGTCAGGGAGGCCCATGCTCTGGCCAAGAGATACTTCAATGGGTGAGGTTTCGCTCCGGCCACACGCAGAAATCAGCGCGAACGCGGCGAGCAATGAGGCGTTGGTTAGAAGTTTCATTCGAGATCCTTAAGGGAGATAATAATAGTTTAGATGGCTGTATCGAAAACTACATTTAGTTTGCTGGCGTCAGACAAACAACGTAAGTGCCCAACCGGCTATCCACACGATAAAGTACGCCAAGTTTTTGATTCAGCATCTTGGCGCGTTGGTACAGATAGACCGGTACGATAAATGCCCAGCTCTTGAAGCGGCTGGTGTCGTGCCCAGTTTGCTTCAGGCGCATTTCATCGAATAGAGACAATGAGATGTTCAGGATCAGGCTGACGTACCAGTAACGGTTGTCTGCCAAGGCGTGATTCAATTGCGCCCCACTGTTACCCATCAAGCTGGCGACAAACGCCTCCAGCAGATAACCGATGATAGGTGCGAAAGCCAGCAGCCAGGCGAGGGTGTTGCTGACACCAGCTCCTGTTAGTGGCGGTGGTGAGAGCACTGCCAGGTGGTGTCCTAGTTCCATCTTTTCGATCCGTACCCAGCCTGGCATTCCGTTCCTCCAGACCAAGCCGCCATAGATCAGCTTGCCGTTCTGAATGAGCGCAGATGATCTGCTGCGTATCCATCCCTCTTTTACGTTCGCCTTTTTCTTCGTAAAACCATTGGTAACTGCCTTTCATTTCCAGCATGAAAAATTCCTTTTTTTTACTGCGGGTATAAATGAATGACAAGCAACCTTTAAGGGTGATTTTCAACCTTTTGAGTTCTTCATGTCAATGAGGCGATGCCCAACCATCTAGGTCGAGATGGGGGGCGTTGTGAAAGAGACTGATCAGAAGTATTTGGCGGGTGTGGTGGGCCGTGCGATTGCCAAGCAACGCATTCGCAGTGGCTTGACGCAGGAGGAAGTGGCCGAGCGTCTGGGAATCGGCAACGAAGCCGTTTCCCGCATTGAGCGCGGTATCGTGATTCCCAACATTGGGCGCTTGCTGGAGTTCGCAGGAATTTTTGACTGCGAAGCGGCAGAACTGTTGACCGAGGCGAGTTCGCGTCCGGACGACCAGGCCAACCGGATCAGTCGGTTATTAATCCCTCTGAATCATGATGATCGACAGCTGATCCTCGATCTGGTTGAGCGCCTGGCCGAACGCCTAGGAAAGGCATGATTGGGCTGTGGTGCTTTCAGGTATTGGCGTTCTGATCGAACTTGGCCCCACAGCGTAAGCAGAGATAGTCATAGTGGCTGAACTGATATTTCTGCACGTCCCTGGCAAAGGCCGTCATGGCGGTGTAGCCAGATGTCGCGCTGGAAACGCTCTCGCCGATCAGGTCAAGCAACTGCATGAGCAGGCTTTCATGTTTGATTTCCGAGTCGACTCCAGAGTCCTGGATGTGTGCCTGGCGAACGCCGAGCAGAAAGCTATCTATGGTTCCGATGAGCAGGACGGCCGCGTTGGCGGCCTCCTTGGACAGTACAGCCTTGGACTCGCAGATCAGGCAGCATAGGGGCATGGTGGAGCTCCGTGAAAGGGTTAACCACTGAGATAACGCATTGCACGAGGGAGGCGTGAGCCTCCCTTTATGCTGTGAACTCTTCAGGCCACCAGTTGCAGGGCGGAGTTGAGCGCTCGTTGTTTGATAGCGGCACCTTGGCCGAACCAGGCGGTGTCCATGCGGTATTCGTTGCTGCGGGCGCGGCGCTCGTGGTCGACATACTCGGTGACCGCGTTGAGCAAGCCCCAAGCCGTACCATTGGCCGCTTCCAGTTCCGCCCCTCGACCATGACCGTCATACATACTCAGCACCTTGGTTAAGGCTCGTTCATTCGAGGTGCCGGTCCGCTCTGGGTTACCCGTTTGGGTCTCACACAGCACGCTCAGTAGATAGTCCTTTGCTTCATGGGCTTTCACTGGACGTGCGGCGAGTGTGCGCATGCGGTACATGAAGTCGTCCCACTGGGAAACGGTGATGCCCAACTGCTGTTTAACGGCTTGTGGGTTGAAACGGGTGCTGTGCGGGACCTTGATCGCCTGGCTGGCGCCATTGACCGCAATCGTCAGGGTGTTGTTGCAGATCACGCGAATGGTGGTCGGTGTTGCCGTGGTAGCCAACGTACCGTCACAGGAAGTTGCCAGCAGCAAATAGCCATTCACCACGTCATTGCCTTTGAGGGCGGTCGACTGTCCGGTCCGCGCCAGCGCCCAGAGTTTGCGCCCGCCCTTCAGCACGCCGGCGGTTTCCAGCTCATAACCCGAACGCTCGGTCAGGTCCCGGTAAAACTCTAGGACCTCACGCGGCTGGACCACCTGGTAGCGTTGCGAGACGACTGACAGGGCTTCCTTATTATCCGAACGGTAGAGCACCTTCTGTTCGGGAAACGAATGGATGGTGCAGAGATGGTCGACGGAATCAGCCATGAAGCGCACAGGTGACTCCTGGATCTGCCAGTTCATGCCGGCTTCTTGTTGCCAGACTTCCAGTGGTTGTTTGGGCGAGAGCTGATTGCCCAGGCCATGCCAGGGCGTTGTACCGACGTAAGCCATTTGTTCAACGAGGTGTGCCATGGAGAGCTTCCTTTTCATTTGCGCACGGCGAAGCCGCTGAGTGCTCAGCAGGGATCAGTCGGCGTGCGGGGTGTTGACAGTGAGGGGGTTAGCGATGGATCAGATGGGCAGTGGCAGTGGCAGTGGCAGCGTCAAGCGGGAGATGAGCAGTTCAAGCGGAATGACGGTCGCTAAACGACAGTCCGCAGTCGAGACAAGTGTAATTGTCCAAAACCCGCTCATCGATGACTTCGCCGAGTTTGGCGCCCGCGATGCAGCCGGTCGCCGCACCGGCTAATCCGCCGATGAGGGCGCCGACTTTCCTGGCTAAATCCTTGGTGATGACAGCGGTGGAGTGACAGCGTGGGCATTGAGTGGTCATGTACAGGTTTCCTGCCGAGAGAGTTGGGATGTGAAGTCATTGCACGGGCATAGAGCCCATCAAGCAGGTCGCGTATGCGACCTACCTGAGTGGTGAGCTACTGAGTCTGGGATTGTGATGATTAATGCGGATAGGTACAGGTTCGTAATGTATGACGGAGTTTTTTTTGAGTGCGATTAGTTGACGCCGAATTTCATAGCGTGATAAGGGGTGGGAACAGGCGCTTCGATTAGGACGGTTGCATTAATTGTTCGTCTCAGCGGAGATCGAAATTGGCGCGTGAGGGTTACTAACTTCAAAGTTTGTGAGTGTTTCCAGGTACTCGCCAAGTAGATTCCAAGCGGTGGCCATCTCGGTGGCATAGCTGTGCCGCTGATAGATTCGTTTCATTTTGTTATCTTCAGTCCCGGAACTTCACCGTAATGCGCCGTTATAGAGTCGACGATAGAATAGTAGTGACACATCCACCGCTTTAGGTCCGAATGCCTGACGGTTAGCAGTTTGAGATCGACGGGAGTACCTCCCCCGGTGTCAGGCGCCTGCGGATCGACTGTTTGCTCGGACTTTCGACCGAACAATCGGTCGCGCAACAACTTGATCTGTTCTTTCAGATCGACGATCTGGCCCTTGTCTACTTGACGCTCACCGAGCATTTGCACAAGCATTTGCTTGAGCAGAACCGGATCATCAGGAAGGCTATCAGGCATCAAATTGTCGGGTAGCCCCAGATCATTACTGATCCGGGGCCCCCTTAGAACCGTACGTGCGAGTTTCCCCGCATACGGCTCAAGCTTACGAAAGCCAGTCTATTACTGGCCGGTCACGCGGAAGGTGGTTTTTGCAAACCGCTATGCTTAAGTGGCTCCTTGAATCCCTGCTTGTGGCACTGTAAGTGGCAGTCGGGATGGAGCAGTACACGGTTATTTAGTTTATCCGGGCCGCCATCCACCCGCCTGACAACGTGGTGATCGTGCCAGCCGGTATCCTTGCTGATGGCATGCCCGCATAAAGCACATTTACCCTGTTGCCGCCTGAAAAGACTCAGTACCTGCCGCCGATACCGGAGCTTATGTAGCATCCGTTGAACCCTTAATGCTTCCCACTTGAACTCCTGTTCTGCATCGTACGGCTGATACGCACCCGGCAAGCGCTTGTGACGAACGATTACGGTATCCGCCAGCATGTATAGCTGGCGAAACTTCACTGTCCCGTCGATCCCCTTTACTGGGTATACAAATGCCCGGTGAATTCCGGAACAGTAATATCGTCGTTTAAGCCAACCAACAGACTTCCTCGGATGCCGACGCTTTGCCCACCTCAAGATCCGCCAGAAGATAAGGTTGTCCAGCTTGTTAAAGGTGGCTTTCGCCACAACCGGGGAGTGATATTGCGCCCACCCTCGCAGCACTGGGTTCAGTCGCCCCATCAGTGCGCCCTGAGTAAGGGTTCCGCTGTTTTTTATAATATCTCGCACTTTCCGATAGAACGTTGAAACATTCTTCTTAGCAGGCTTGATAAACAGCTTTGTCTTTCTGTGCGGCGACTTCGGGACGTACTTCCTAAAATTCCACCCAAGAAAATCAAAGCCTTGATGGATGTGTGCGATGCGCGTTTTTTCTTGCGATAATGCAACCCCTCGTACAGACAGAAATTGCTCTATCCAAGGCTTGATTTCGTTTTCAAGCAACTCTTTCGAGTTTGCCAAAACCACAAAGTCATCTGCATAGCGCACAACCTGAACCTTGGTTTTCTTCGCTTCTATGGTGCCAAAGCGTTTTTTCAAGTGATCTTTCAGCAAAAGCTCCAAACCATTCAAGGTGGCGTTTGCCAGACAGGGAGAGATGATACCGCCCTGTGGCGTGCCTGCCTCCGTAGCAACAAATTGCCCCCGGTCAACAACCCCGGTTTTCAGCCATTTGCGCAGTATCGTCTTATCCATTGGGATATTTTGACAAAGCCAATCATGGCTGATGTTATCGAAAAAACCTTTGATGTCCCCTTCCAGAATCCAGACAGGGGCTACTTGGGCGGCCAGCAAATGAAACAGCTCTACCATTGCGTCGGCCGTCGAGCGATCCGGTCGGAAGCCGTAGCTTCGGGGGTCGCTCTGGCTCTCTACAACAGGTTCAATTGCCAGCAGATGAAGCGCTTGCATGGCCCGATCCAACATCGTGGGAATTCCGAGTGGGCGTTTCTCCTGTTTACCAGGTTTCGGTATCCATACCCGCCTCAACGGTTTAGAACAGTAACCCCGCTTGATCGATAGACACATCACCCCTCGAAGTTTGGCTTGGGGCGTCTCCCACGTTTCGCCATCGACCCCCGGCGTCCTGCGACCCCGGTTCTCCGTGACTCGCCGCACAGCTAAGCATCGCCCATGAAACGAGTGAGTCAGCATGCGTTGCAGGCGCTTCACCTTTCGCCAGTCGGCCTTCCTTGTTGCCTGCGCAATTTTCAACTGTGTTTTCCGAACAGAGGTTTGAATTCTGGCCCAATCGAGACCGTACCAATTCATAGCCCCATCCGAGGACGCAGACGTAACCGAAGTCGGTGGTTGCGTATTCATACAGTCCTGCTCGAAATTAGAAACTGTTTGCACAGGATCTCTTAGCGTGTACCCGTGCCAACTTCATAGTTCGACGGAATCAACAGTTGTATTTGCGCTCGTAAACCAGATGCACGTCAGCCAGGGTTGCCCCTGCCGGTAATGTTGAAACCGGTATGCCATCCGTTACAGACGGCCCTTTGCTTTTTGCATCCTCCTATTCCCCACACTCATCAACGTCCCTTGCGGAAAGTCTGCCTTGCCGATGTGGCTGGTAAGGCAAGTGGTCGGGATTGCCACGTTCCCTGAATCGCATCAATTCCCCGTTTAGGCTTCGTCTATCCCCCGGCAGCGCTTCTAGTACCGCATCCCATTACATGACAGGAATGGCTGGCTGCAATGCCATTTTGGCTGGGGCCGATAATTGCCGTAGGCCCGTCAATCCTTACGAGGGTTCTGTCGACGATTCACATATGTTAGCCATGCGGGTTGGGTCACTAGTCCCCGTACTACCGTGCAATTCGGTTGTGCTGCGCATCCCGTTACCGGGTTGCACTCTCTTGCGGGAGGGACATTGTTGATCGGGCTTCACACCCCAAGATTGGCTCCTGACGCATGCCGATCTAGTGAACTGACGGATACACGTCAGGCTCGTTACTCCAGAAAGCGGAGTTGAGCAATGAGATCCAGAGCTTACGACTCGTGTTTGACTGCTAACCTATTGAAGTTAAACAGTTGAACACGCGATCTCGTGTCGCACCATGCCGCGGATTATAACCTTTAGGCGACAAATCTTGGAGTCAAAACCTGATGGGGGCGGTTACGCCACAGATCAAAACCGTCGAGTAACCAGTTCAATTCCTGGACGCTAAACACGATGGCCTCGTCAGTGATGTCGGGTGATGTTTTGAAACTTTCGGACTCCAGGCGCTTGAGCCAAAGGCAAAAACCGTTGCGCTCCCAGTAGAGTATTTTCACTCGATTACGGGGGCGATTCAGAAAGACGAAGAGTACAGGGTCGAACACGGCGACTTTGATATCCAGTTCGACCAGAGCGGCCAGGCCGTCGATTGACTTTCGAAAGTCCACCGGCTTTGGGTAGAGGTACACTTTTTCAACTTTGGCGTCGGGTCGCATCATGACGGTGCTGGCTCCAGAGAGAGATCGGGAGCACAGCGTCAGCGATCAGAGTGTGGCTTTGAATGTGGGGTTTATGGCGCGGTTACAACAAATTGAACTGAGTCGGCGCATAAGATCAGCCACGATCAGTCAGCGCGACGGTCGTCGGGCGCGAGTGATTTTGCTGGCCGCTCAAGGTTGTTCTCGTAACGAGATTGCCCAGTTGACCGGTCTCTCGGTTGTTTCAGTTACACGCTGGTGCAAGCGTTTTCAAGAGCTGCGTCTGCAAGGTCTGGTGGATCTGCCCGGACGAGGTCGCAAGCCATCCTTGCCGGCCGAAGCGTTTAAGCGAGTCATTGAGCAAGTGGTTCAACCGCGTATCGGTCAACCTCGCTGGAGCTGTCGAAGCATGGCGCGAGTCGCCGGTATTTCACCGGCCAGCGTCCAGCGCATATGGGCCGCCAACGACATAAAGCCGCAC
This sequence comes from Pseudomonas sp. GG8, assembly GCF_052976945.1. Taxonomy (NCBI): domain Bacteria; kingdom Pseudomonadati; phylum Pseudomonadota; class Gammaproteobacteria; order Pseudomonadales; family Pseudomonadaceae; genus Pseudomonas; species Pseudomonas sp. GG8. The sequence continues at coordinate 3,055,654 of NZ_JBRIIP010000001.1, read as the reverse complement.
CTGACACGCACCTTCAAACTGTCCAAAGATCCAAAGATCCAAACTTCCAAGAGAAATTCTGGGACGTCATTGGGCTGTATCTGGGGTCATGCCGAGATAAGGGAAAATTAGGACATTAGACCTATAGCAGCATGATTTAATTAGCTTTTTATGGATCTGCGTAATTGCATCTCACTTGACCACCTAATTGCATCGCCACTGACCAGTCATTTGCATTCGCGCTGACCAGCTGTTTGCAGTTGATGGGTGTCAGCGGGTGCCACTCAGGGTGAGTACGTCAGCCAAGCACTGAAGGACTGCAACCGACCCAGGCTGTGTGAAAACGCCAGTGATTGTCTAACCTTCTGGTCATCTAGATCGTATCGGGGGCGATCATGAAGCGATTCATTGAGGGTGAGACTCGGACGCAGGTGACGCTGCTGCCGGAGTGTCTGGACGATTACGTAGCCGAAGAAAATCCAGTGCGCGTGGTCGATGTTTTCGTCGATGAACTCGACCTGGGCGCACTTGGTTTTGAGGGTGTCGCTCCTGTTGCAACGGGTCGTCCGGCCTACCACCCAGCGGTGTTGCTTAAGTTCTATATCTACGGCTACCTCAATCGGATTCAGTCCAGCCGCCGGCTTGAGCGTGAGGCCGAGCGCAACGTTGAGTTGATGTGGCTAACGGGGCGTTTGGCTCCGGACTTTAAAACCATTGCCGACTTTCGCAAAGACAACGGCAAAGCCATTCGCAGCGTATGCCGCCAGTTCGTAGTTCTTTGCCGCAACCTCAATCTCTTCTCTCAGTCGATCATCGCCATCGACGGTAGCAAATTCAAAGCCGTCAATAATCGCGACCGCAACTTCACTCAGGGCAAGGTGAAGGCACGTATGCAGCAGATCGAGCAGAGCATTGATCGATATCTAGCGGCGATGGATTCGGCGGATCGGGCAACGCCCGAAGTGGCCGAGGCCAAAGCAGAGCGGCTTAAAGAAAAAATAGAAACACTGAAAAAGCAGATGCAGAAACTCAAGGAAATCGAGGCGCAACTCCATGAAAGTCTAGACCAGCAGATCTCCCTCACAGACCCAGATGCACGCTCAATGGCCACGAGCGGCCGAGGCACCGGAACGGTTGGCTACAACGTACAAACAGCTGTCGACGACAAACACCATCTGATCGTTGCCCATGAGGTGACCAACGTTGGTAATGATCGTGGGCAACTGAGCAACATGGCGAACCAGGCGCGTGAAGAAATCGAGGCCGAATCGCTAACGGTGGTGGCCGACCGAGGCTATTACAAAGGTCTGGAAATCCTTGCTTGCGAGCAAGCCGGCATCACTGCCTTCGTACCGAAACCCCTCACATCAGGCAGCAAAGCCGAAGGCAGATTCGGCAAACAGGATTTCATATATCTTATTGCGTCGGACGAGTATCAATGCCCTGCGGGGCAGTTACTAACCAAGCGGCATTCGTCGATGGAAGACGGCATGTTATTGCATTGTTACTACTTCTCGGGCTGCCAGTCCTGCTCAATGCAAAAGCAATGTCCTACGGGTAAGGAGCGCCGAGTGAAGCGCTGGGAACATGAGGCTGTAGTCGACGCGATGCAGGTTCGGCTAGAACATGATCCAGCGATGATGAGGGTTCGTCGACAGACCGTTGAACATCCTTTTGGAACGCTCAAGTACTGGATGGGAAGTACCCACTTCCTGACCAAAACCCTGCCCAGGGTGAGCACTGAGATGAGCCTTCATGTGCTCGCCTACAACCTCAAACGAATGATGAACATCTTCGGCATCGCAGGACTGCTTGAAGCGATCAGGGCGTGAAACCAACTGCTTGATCGTCCGTGAGTGGCTGTTTGTGCCGCTGACGCGGCCCAAACAGCATTACGAACGCCTATGTAGCTGACTAGGGCAATTCACGCTTTCGCCTGCTGGTTTCGTAGGTAACGCACAAAATTCTCAGCTCTCGACGTATTCAGTGCGTTTTCACACAGCCTGGACCCGAAGCAGCCTATGGCAACAGGCAGGTATCACTGGCGCACCTCTCCCGCATTGCTCAGCGAATGTCTGCGCGCGCTACCCACAGGTACGACAGCGCGAACAGGCTGAGTAGTAGCGAGGTGTTCTTCGCCAGGCCCCAGAAGAGGACCGCGCTGTAAGCAAACTGACAATTGATCACCCGCAGCGGGTGCTCGGTCTTGGCCTTTAGCTTCGCCTTGGCCATCAAGAGTGTACACAAAGCCCCGATATGAGGGTTGCGGACATTACTCAGCAGGACACGCGTTCAAGGTGCCCCCAGCGCCGAATGATCTGCTTGGTCAGGTCGCCTAACTCTGCGGCGACCAGATCTGGCACGGGCATCTCGAATGCCGGTAGCAGTGCGTTGTGCGGTCGGGTCAGTAGTGCGCCATGGCAACCCGCAGCTTGCGCCCCAGCCGTATCCCAAAGATGACAAGCGACCAGGAGCAAGTCCGCCATCTCGACATTCAACTCCCGGGCAACCAGTTGATAGGTTTCCGGGGCGGGCTTGAATTTGCCCACAGCCTCGACACTGAAGCTGCGCTCAAAGAACTCAGACAACCCGGCACGCTCAAGTGCCGAAGGTGATGAACCGCTCGCCGAGTTGCTCAGAGTCACCAGCCGAAAGCCTGCATTACGCAAGCTGTTGAGCGCCGGCAGTACATCCGGGTGCGCGGGCATAGTGCTCATCCGTGCCTGCAGTTCATCCATGTCGCTAGCGTCGAGCGTGGTGTCATGGATAGATGCGAGCATGCGCAGGGTGCCTACGGCCAGCTCGCCAAATGGGCTGTAGCGCCCGCACAGGGTCATGGTTTGCGAGTAGAGAATCAGCTGCGCGAACCACTCGCGCAAAACGGCTCGATCACCAAATACACGCTCGAACAGCGGTCCGAGCGTGGTGATATCGAGCAGGGTTTCATTCACGTCGAAAACGATGATCGGGGCGAACCTGTGCTCTGCCATGAAGAACCTCTTTTTCGTGATGCTGCACGCTTCTGCGCACACGCTGTTTTCGTTGGAGGCGCCCTAACGTGCTAGATACCGGCCTGGGCAAATACCCGCAAAAAGTCTTCCGGCTCAGGGCGCATACGATAGTTCTCGGTGAGACCCGCATACATCAGCACGCCGCTGGCCTCACTGTGTCGCTGTCATAGCCTAGAGCTTAGAGGCCAGCAGCGATGTCGTCGCGGCGTAGTTGCTCGGGTATAGCGCGCGGCGCGAGGCCTCGTCGCCTTGTGCCTTGAATTCGACATCCTTGCCAATCATGCGTGCGTGGGCAACCGCTGGACGGGCGTTCACCGCCTGGAACCAACGATCCACTTCCGAGAACTCTCTTATCCGTCCCATGCCTAGGACAAGGTCTGCGCGGTCGACCCAGGCCCATGTGGCGATGTCTACAATAGTGAAACTGTCGCTCACGATGAACTCACGCCCCTTGAGGCGCGTATTGAGCACGTCGTAATGGCGCTCGGCCTCTCGCAGATAGCGGTTTTGCGCATAGGGAATCTTTTCCGGAGCCGCACGTTGGAAATGCACCGATTGGCCGGAGAAAGGCCCCAGGCCCGAAGCGACGAACATCAGCCATGACAGCAATTCGCCGCGATCCTCAGTGTTCCCGAGGAACTTCTCAGTCTTTTCAGCGAGGTAGAGCAGGATGGCATTACTGTCGAATACAACGGTGCCGTCATCGTTGATAGCCGGAACCTTACCGTTGGGGTTCAAGGCTCGGAACGCCAGCTCGTGCTGCTCGCCCTTGGCAGTGTCCACGGGCACCAGCTCAAACGGCAGCTCGGCTTCTGCGAGGAATAGGGCAACCTTCATCGGGTTCGGGGTCGGGTGGTAGTAGAACTTCAGCATGATGTCTTCCTTTTTGGATAAGCTTCTCAAGCGGCGCCTTCAGGGGCCAGTTGGTCTTGAGTTTTCAGATCGAAATCCGAGGCGTCATGTCGTTCGTGCAGTTGCTCTGACGGCTCGCCCCAGGTGCGGTTTACCTTGCGGCCACGCTGAACGGCGGGCCGCTCAAGAATCTCTTCGGCCCAGCGCCGCAGGTTCTTGTAGCTTTCGACCTGCAGAAACTCGCCCGCGCCATAGGCCTTGCCCAGCACCAGGTTGCCGAACCAGGGCCAGGTGGCGATGTCGGCGATGGAGTATTCGTTTCCGCCCAGATAGCGGTGCTCGGCCAACTCGCGGTCGAGCACGTCCATCTGGCGCTTCACTTCCATCGTGAAGCGGTTGATTGGGTATTCGAATTTCTCCGGCGCGTAGGCGTAGAAGTGCCCGAACCCGCCGCCCAGATAGGGGGCCGAGCCTTGCAGCCAAAAGAGCCAGTTGATGACCTCAGTGCGCGCCGCGGCTTCCTTAGGAAGGTAGTGTCCGAACTTCTCCGCCAGATAGAGAAGAATCGCGCCGCTTTCAAAAACACGACTGCCGGTTTCGGTATCGAAAAGCGCCGGGATTTTCGAGTTTGGATTAACTTCGACGAAGCCCGACGAGAACTGGTTTCCTTCGCCAATCTGGATCAGGTGTGCGTCATATTCCGCACCTGCTTCGCCCAGCGCCAAGAGTTCCTCAAGCAGGATGGTGACCTTCTGGCCATTGGGCGTGCCCAGCGAATAAAGCTGTAGAGGATGCTCTCCACTCGGCAGAGTGGCCTCGTGTGTGGGCCCGGCAATGGGGCGGTTAGTCTTGGCCCATTCCCCGCCATTTTCGGCGTTCCAGGTCCAGACTTTGGGTGGTTCGTAATTGTTCATGCCAGACATGATCCAGACCTCTTTCTTTCATGTTAGGGGCAGGCCCATGCTCGGGCGCTGCTGGATTTCGGACAAACACTGGGTGTGGCGGGTTATCAGCTTTCCGCTCAGTTATTCGTCTCGGCCAACTGTTGCAAGATACGCGTGTAATTCTCGACCCCTTGCGCACCAGTTACGAGGTGGCGACGGTTGAAGATCATCGCTGGCACACCCCGAATGCCCTGGTTAATCCAGGCGCTTTCGGCAGTACGCACGTCTGTGGCAAAGCGCTGATCTTCAAGAACGGCTAGGGCCTCGGCCCGTTCCAATCCGACTTCTGCGGCCACATCCGCCAGCACACTGTGGTCAGACAGGTTCCGGCAACTGGTGAAGTCAGCCGCAAAGAGGGCCTGTTTCAAGTCGTGCATGCGCCCTTGCTGATCGGCCCAATGCAGAAGCTGATGCAGGTCGAACGTGTTGCAACGTTGATCATTTGCCACACCACGGTTTTTTCATCGGCGTTAAAGCTGCTGTTAAGAAACTGGGCATGCAGCACTTGGTGTGCCCTCAAGCAAACCGGGGGCTTCGACCATCACTGCATGCAAGCCTGGAATCATGCCAAAGCCTTTCTGAGACTTCTCCAACAGGGAACTTGGCTGCGTCAGGTGCGCTGTTCTGGTCGTGCAGAGTAAAAGTGCTCATTGAGAGGCATCTTTTTTGAGTGATCGTTCAAATATGAGATCAATCCTAATTGCAGCCTGGGGTGCAGTCAAACTAATATTGAGCGATCACTCAGATTCAGTCCAGCCGGTTACACTGAGGCCTTTTATCCGAGAGACAACGATGTCCCGCACTGCTCGCTTTGATCGCCAAGTCGCCCTAGATAGAGCGGTTGAACTGTTCTGGTCAAGAGGTTATTACGCTTCTTCGCTGAAGCATATTGAGGCGGCTTTGGACATGCGCCCCGGCAGCCTCTATGCCACCTTTGGTAGCAAAAGTGGTCTATTTGCCGAAGCGCTTGAGGCTTACGCCGCCCGTGCCGGTGATGACTTTCGTCAGATAATCGAAGGATCTCCGGACGTTGTAAGCGGGTTAAAGCGCTATCTGCGCTCATTCGCCCGGCCCTGTAGCGGCGACGCGCAAGCGCCTGCGCAGGCTTGCATGCTGATTAAGACCTTGCTTGAGGTTAATGCCGAGGACGCCGCATTACGGACTCAGGTCGAGGCAATGCTTGCAACCATCGAACAGGGACTTTGTGAGGTGCTCGAGCAGGCCAAGGCAATGGGGGAGTTGCGTGCTGATGTTGAGTGCCCGCGGCTGGCCCGCTTGCTCCAAACGCAGATCATCGGATTGCGGGCGTTTGCCGAGCGCAATGTGCCCACTGATCAGATAGCAGCGCTTGCTGACGACATGGCCGACATGCTCGATGCCTACCGAGCTGGCTGAGCTGGTCCTGATGTCTAGACCCAGTGATAGTCCCTTCTAGCCGTTCTCTGGCGGTCGTCACTACCGCGTGTGCTGGTCAAGTCGAATGCAAACGGTTGGTCAGCACGAATGCAATTGACTGGTCAGTGGCCATGCAAATGGGTGGTCAAGTCCATGCAATTACGCAGGATCGTCATTTCACACAAAAAAACACAAAATTCGGTTCTTTCTGCAATGGTTATAGGCCCTTTTTGAGGTCCATCGCTAATGCATAAGATTTTCCGGATGGTACTCCCCGACGTAGCCTGCATAGGCTTGCAGCTGGTTTACCAACACCACAGTTAACATGGGTTCATGTCCAAGGTTTTGCCGGTATGTGTAAACCGCGTTTCGCGTCATGTCACCTTGGAATTAGTGCCTTAGAAAGCCAATATTCGACTGCCTAACCGAACGTCTTAAGTGCCAGAACAAAAATTTTCCGCTCGCGATGGACACCCCGCTTCAGAGTTCTTTAGAATTCTGTTCATGAAATCTATACCACCTCTTTGCGATACCGACCTCCAAGCCTTGAACACGGCTTACAGGCAAAGCGAGAAGCCCATTTTGCGCCGTCGGGCTCATGCCATTTTGCTCAGTCACAAGGGCTATACCCTCAGCCAGATCAGCGGCATTCTCGATGTCACTCGCCCAACGGTATCGATTTGGCTTGATGCTTGGAAACCGAGGGTTTGCAAGGCCTCGATGACAAACCACGCACCGGTCGCCCCATGATCTACGACGAACAGGACCGGGATAGACTCAAGGCCCTGGTGTCAGAGGAGCCTCATCAGATCAAGGCTGTTCAGGCACGCTTGCAACAAGAAACGGGTAAAACCTCCTGCACGATGACCATCAAGCGGGCTTTAAAAAAAGCTGGGGTATAGCTTCAAGCGGGCTCGCCGCTCCTTGAAAGAGCGGCGTGATGAAACCGACTTTCGCAACACCCAGAACCTGCTGCAAGAGCTCTGGAAATGGGAAGACCACGAAGAAGCCGAGCTGTATTACTTCGATGAGTCCGGCTTTTCGCAAGTCTCCTCCCTGCCTTATGCCTGGAGCCCCGTGGGTCAGCCGCTGGAGCTGCCAGCCTTCTCGCACAGCCGACGCCTCAACGTGCTAGGTTTTCTCAGTCGCCGGGGAAAACTGGTGTATCACACCACCACCGACACGGTGACCACGCCGGTGGTCATTGAAGCCTTTGATCGTTTGCTGGGGCAGAAATCGCCGCAGACCTTTGCCATCGTCGTGCTCGATAATGCCAGCATTCATCGCTCTGCCTTGTTTAAGAGCAAGGAGCTGGAATGGCGGGCACAACGGCTTTATGTAATCTTCCTGCCCCCGTACTCACCCGAGCTCAACCTGATCGAAATGCTCTGGAAGAAAATCAAGTATGAGTGGTTGCCTGTCACGGCCTATCAGAGCTTCCAGTCACTCACCGATCATGTGCTCAACGTGCTGTCAGGCTATGGGGAGAGATATAGGATCAATTTTGTTTAGGTACTTAACCGGTACCCTCAAGATCGAAGATCTAGACTAATGGTTTACGTTGTAAGAGCGAGCCGGCGGCATTTTCCTCGAAGGCTTTAGCCTCCTCGATATAGCCGTGTACGGTGCCATCGTGCCGCCAGCCACCCTGGCGCTTGATCTCCAGAAAGTCCGCCCCGGCACGGTAAGCACTGGTGGCCAACCCTCGGCGCAGGCTGTGGCTGCTCATCTCTGGCACATACAACAGTCCCGCTGCTTCGGCACGCGCTGCCAGGATGGTATTGACGCTCCCCTCGTGCAGCGCAACATTGCCGACGACGCCCCAACGGCTAATGCGCCGAAACAACGGGCCTTGCTCAATTTGAGCCGCATCCAACCAGTGTCTTAATGCTTTCGTTGGGCAGCAGAGGCTGTCGCCATACGGGATCGCTCGCTCCAGCCCCTCACCCTCTTGATCAGTTTTGGAACGCGGCAGCGTGATCCGTAGGTCTTCCCGTTCCCACTGCAAGTATTGAATCCCCAGCGTGACCAGCTCACTGCGGCGGAACGCGCCGAAGTACCCCACCTGTAACAGCGCGCTGTCGCGCAGCGCCGCCAGCCCTTCGAGCGTGTTCAGGTGCGCCACGATGAGTTCGAGATCTCCCAGAAGCAGGGCCTTGGCTCTGTGTCGAGGGCGCCCATGCACCCGCTCGATCCCGCGCAAGGTCTTGCGCACGGTGGCGCTGGCGGCCGGGTCGGGAAAGCCCTGATAGCGGTGCCATTGCGCCAGCGCGGTCAGGCGCAGCGCCAGGGTCCGCGGGTTCAGCACTTGCGCGAAGGACAGCAGGTAGCGAATCAGCGCAGCTTCATCGCACGGCAGGACGCCGCCACAGGCCTGAAAGTGGCGGATGGCCGAGCGGTAGGTGCGACGGGTGTTGTCGGAGGTAGCGGCCGCGAGAAAACGTTGGTGTTGCTCCGCCCATTGCTCAGGCGTGGCGAGCGTACCGGCGGTACGCGCCGGCACCGCCGCTTCTTCGGGCAGTACCGAAGGGAAGCTTTCGTGGTTATTGCGGGCTGTCATCACGAAACGCCTGTTTAGGCCCTGTGTACCGCAGATTATAGAAGCGAATGCCGATCGTGAGCGCCTAACTCACGATAACTGACCTTATCGTGGGTTAGCGGGCAGTCTCAACGGACTTAACTATTCTGTACTTAAATTGATGTATTACGTTGTCCATAATACGGTACGAAAAAATCCGAGGTGGTGATGGCCCGTTCCAGTGTCCTCTATGTGCATGTCGCAAACGCAGCGGCCCGGCTGGTGGCCGACGGCCACAATCCGACGATCGACGGTATCCGCGCGGCTTTGGGCGGGACCGGTAGCAAAAGCACGATTGCCCCCTTGTTAAAACGCCGGAAAGCCGTGCACCCCAGCACGCTGGCCCAGGCCGAGCTCGGCCTTCCGGCCGAACTGGTGCTGGGGTTGAAAGGTGTCTACGAAAAAGTGCAGGCGGATGCAGCTCTGCAAGTCGAGCAGACTGTGCAGCTGCATCAGATAGCCACCACTGCCTTGCAGGAGCAGTTGCAGCTGAGTTTTGCGGAGCGGAACGCCTTAGCCAGTACCCAAGAAAAGCTGATCGGATCGCTCACAGCAGCCAACGAGCGGACCCAGGGATTGGAGGAAACTGTGCAGCGTCAGGAGATCGCCCTGGCCAGCCTGGGCAGTGAAAAGGTTGGGCTCGAACAGCGCCTGGTCGACCGCGTTTCCGAGGTCGCCGCACTGACTCAACAACTTCAACAAGTGCGGGTACAGTTTGAGCATTTCCAAGCATCAGTCGCGCAACAGCGCGCCGACGAACGCCGGGCCGCGGAACAACGCCATAGTCGACAGGAACAGGAGCTGACAGAGCTTCGGCAGCGTCTGCTCGCTCAGCAAACCCGACTGGGCGAACTACAGGCGCAGGAACAACGCTTGGCGCAGGACCACGATCACCTATAGAGAACCCTGCTAACGACGCAAGCGACGCTCGCGCAGAGCCAGATTGAGCATGAGCACGTCATACGTCAATTCACCGAGTTGAAACAAATGCATCAGGCGCTGGAACAGCACTATGTCCATGGCGAGCAGCACTTGGTTGAGGTACAGACGAACTTGGCCGTGACTAAGCGAGAGCGAAGCCTGCTGGCGGAGCGCTTAACCCACACTGAAACCCAACTAACCGAACTGACCACAGAAAAGCAGCTTCTCTTGCAAGACAAGGCGGTGTTATCCAGTCAGCTCGCTGAGTACCGAACGCCTCAGGCAACTTGATGGGTTGCATAAGCGACTGTGCTCCATCAGTGTCCCTGCGCGCAGGCTGGTTTGATGACTACAGGGACTGCACTGCCAGTAACGCAGCTCCGCACGTTGGAATTGCGAAGATTTATCGTGGGCGCATTTTGGACAGCGGAAACCCTGTGGCCAACGCGCCTGGATCAACTGCGCCTCGCATTGTGCCTGCATCCCGTATTGCGCTGCCTCAGTTCGGGCAAAACAGCCCCTTTTGAAACTGAGGTTTGAGGTGCAGTGGAACGGAAAGCTGGGTTAAGCCTCTGGCGCCTGGTCGTCGAGCCTGTGTGCGACACTACTGCCAAGCCGCAGGGCGAGCCGGATGATGTCGTGAATGCCGAACTGGCGCAGCGCTGGCCGACGCCTTCTGGCTGTGTCGGCGGCATCGCAGGCCTCGTTCCATGCTTTGCGTTTCTTGCGGCGCGCTCGCAGGCCATCAACCAACATCGTTCGCTCGGCGTCGTTCAGTCCGTCAACAGAGGCATGGCTTTTCATGCGGCCTCCGTGACAGCCATTGCTGTATTGGAAAGCTTTGCACTTTCATTTCCTGCTTGATCTGCCAGGCAATGACTCGCTTCATGGCCGTCGCTGTAGCGTCTTGCAATCAGGCTTCTTTGAACAGAACTTCGTCGAAGTTGCTGCCAACCCCCGGTGTCAGGCTAGTTGTCGCCTGAGCTGATTTATCAAAACGATAGATCGGGGGCGTCAAAGAGAGCTGCAATGTCGAGTTATTCACCTGAGCGTAAAGCTGCCCTTATCAACAAATTACTGCCGCCGCAAAACATGTCTGTGGCCGAGTTGTCTCGTCAAGAAGGCATCGCGCCAGCCACCCTATATGCTTGGCGCGCCAAACTCAAAGCTGGAAGCGCAGTGGTGCCCGGAGATAAAAACAACGCCGATGACTGGCCAGCCGAAGCCAAGTTTGCGGCGGTATTGCATGCCGCTACGTTGAGCGAGATTGAGCTCAGCGAATACTGTCGCAGCAAGGGTTTGTACCCCGAGTAAATCAGCGCCTGGCGCCAAGCCTGCATCACCGGCCAGATGTCCGCCAAAGCACAGCTCAAGGCTGAGCGTGATCAGGCGCGTGCCGACAAGAAACGCATCGCCGAGCTGGAGCGCGAACTGCGTCGTAAAGATAAGGCACTGGCAGAAACCGCCGCGATCTTGGTGCTGCGAAAAAAGATGAATACCTTCTGGGGAAGCGACAGCGAGGACGTTTGACCTCGCTGCCAGAACGGCAACAACTCGTTGAACGCTTTAACCATGCCGTCGCTTCTGGTGCGCACAAGGCGATTGCCAGCGAAGAGATCGGGCTGTCGCTGCGCAGCCTGCAACGCTGGGCGCTGACACCTGTTATGCAGGCCGATGTGCGCACCACCACGCTACGGACACAGCCGCCGAACGCCCTGAGTGAGCAAGGCGCGGCGCGATCTTGGCGGTCTGCAACAGCGCGCCATTCGCCAGCTTGCCACCCAGCCAGATCGTGCCTAGGCTGGCCGATCAGGGCCGTTACCTGGCCTCGGAGGCGACCTTTTACCGCGTCCTGAAAGCGGCCGGTCAGCAGCACAAACGCGGCCGCAGCCATGCGTCACAGAAGCACGCCGCACCGACCACGCACCGCGCAACGACGGCCAATCAGGTCTGGTCGTGGGACATCACCTACCTACCATCGCCGGTGTGCGGCAAGTACTACTACCTGTATTTGGTCGAGGATATTTACAGCCGCAAGGGCGTGGGCTGGGAGGTTTACGAAGAAGAAAGTGGCGCGCACGCGTCCGCCCTGATGGAGCGCACCGTGCTGAACGAACGCTGCGTCGGGAAGCCTTTGGTGCTTCACTCGGACAACGGCGCGCCGATGAAATCGTCGACGTTGTTGAGCAAATTGTACGATTTAGGCATCACCCCGTCGCGCGGACGGCCACGGGTAAGCAACGACAATCCGTATTCAGAATCGCTGTTTAGAACCCTGAAATACTGCCCGCAATGGCCCAAGGACGGCTTTGCAGATTTGGACGCTGCTCGCTGCTGGGTGCGCGATTTTATCCGCTGGTACAATCACGAACACCGCCACAGCCGGATCCGCTTCGTAACCCCTGCGCAGCGTCATCGCGGTGAGGATCAAGAGGTACTGGCCAAGCGTCATGCGCTGTACCAGCAAGCCCGCAATCAACACCCGCATCGCTGGTCGGGCGCCACGCGAAATTGGCAGCCCATCGGGGCCGTCACGCTCAACCCAGAGAGGGAGCAACCGGCACTGAAAATGGCGGCATAAAAAACACGGCTGAGGCGACAAATACCTTGCAAAAGGCCGCCAATTGGCCGCTATTATCGCGAATCCATTGGCAGCTGATATGTATTGACCCGTCAACCCCAAGAGGCTGGCGATTGCAAGTCAGTGGGTTTTCAAACGCGAGTCACTACAACTACTGGCCGGAGCTCGGCAAGGGCACGCCAGACTCCGCCAGGATGCGGTAAGTGCAGCGGCGATCGCCAGCGAGGAAGTGCTCGACGCGCTCAACCGTGACACCTACGCCGAGAACCGCACGGAACAGCGTCAGTTCGCCGCCGCAGAGCTTGGCGCAAAGGTGCGCTGCTTTGGCGATCGCACAGTGATTCTCGACGAGTTCGATCGCCCCATTCCGGGCCGGGCTGCACTCGGCCATAAAGCCTTCCTCACGGCGGATCCTGACCAGTGCGGCGACGCGCTGGGCTAGTGGCAGATCCGGGCTGGGCATCTGTGCGCGATAGGCGACCACCTGTTGGCGCGTCCATTCGTCGGTGAGTTGTTCCAGGCCTTCTTCGCCGAAGACGCTCTGAACCACCTGCAGCATGCCAACCGCGAGCTGGGCGTGGCGATCCGGGAATCGCCCATGGGCCTCGGCTGTCAGCTGCCAAATACGTGCAGGTCGTCCCAGTTTGCGCTGCTCGTCGCTGAACTCGACCAAACCCTCTGCGTTCAGGACGGAAAGGTGCTGGCGCACGGCCATAGCCGTGACGGCCAACTGTTGCGCTAGTGCAGCGGTCGACTGAGCCCCGTCCCTCTTGAGCAGGAATAGGATGCGATCGCGACCGGAACCGGGCTCTGACGCGCTCACGCTGGCAGCTTGCATAGTCGCTTCTCTTTTCACTCATTTTGAAAACACATTATTGACAATTTATGGGCTTTGGTCTAGGGATTATTTTAGATTGTAAAGTAATTACTTTCGAAAAGACTTAAGATACAATCTACTTTGCAAAGTATCTTATAGCCCCGCTGGGCAATCGGCGAGTGCGTTGATGACGCCATCACCCGCTAGGATCCGCGCGCGGTGGTGTCGCACGCTCCGCCGCGCCGCAATAAGTAGGAGGAACCAATGGCAATCACTTTGACGGAAAAAGCAGCGAAACAAATCCAGGCGCAACTGGCGAAGAACGGCAAGGGCTTGGGTCTGCGCTTGGGTGTGAAAAAAGTCGGCTGTTCCGGCCTTGCATACACATTCGACTACGCCGACGAAGTTCGGGCTGGAGACCATGTGTTCGAGTCGCATGACGCGATGCTGGTGGTGGATGCTGTCAGCCTGCCATTTCTTGACGGCTCAGACGTTGATTTCGTCAAGGAAGGATTCAATGAGAGTTTCAAGTTCAATAATCCCAACGCCGCGAGTGAGTGCGGCTGTGGTGAGAGCTTCAATCTGAAAGGTATTTAACCAACACTTCGCCCCAGTAGTCGCAAAGTGACCGCTGGGGGCGGGCAGGAATGCCGCATGGGTGAGAGTTAATACTATCGAGGTAAACATGAGTGCGGTATTGCAAAACCTGGTCAATCAACCCTACAAGCATGGTTTCGTCACCGAAATCGAGTCGGATGTCGCGCCGAAGGGCCTGAATGAAAACATGATTCGCCTGATTTCGAGCAAGAAAAATGAGCCCGAGTGGCTGCTCGAATTTCGCCTCAAGTCGTACCAGGCATGGCTCAAGATGACTGAGCCTGAGTGGCAAAATTGTCACTATCCGAAGATCGATTACCAGGCGATTAGCTATTACGCCGCGCCCAAGATCAAAGCGAAGTTAAACAGTTTGGACGAGGTCGATCCCGAGTTGCTGCGTACCTTCGAGAAGCTTGGCGTGCCCCTGCATGAGCGCATGGCGCTGGCGGGCGTTGCGGTCGATGTGATTTTTGACAGTGTCTCGGTAGCCACCACCTACAAACACAAGCTGGCCGAGGTCGGCGTCATTTTTTGCTCGATGTCGGAAGCGGTGCTGGAGCATCCCGAGCTGGTCAAGAAGTATCTCGGTAGCGTGGTTCCCAGCGGCGATAACTTTTACGCCGCGCTCAACTCGGCGGTATTCACCGATGGCTCGTTTTGTTTTATTCCCAAGGGCGTCAAGTGCCCTATGGATTTGTCGACCTACTTCCGCATCAACACCGAGGAGTCAGGGCAATTCGAGCGCACGCTGATCATTGCCGAGGAGGGGGCATCCGTGTCCTACCTGGAGGGTTGTACTGCCCCAGCGTTCAGCACCAATCAGCTCCATGCGGCGGTGGTCGAACTGGTCGCCCTCGACGACGCCGACATCAAGTATTCAACGGTGCAGAACTGGTATGCGGGTGACGAAAACGGCGTCGGTGGCATTTACAACTTCGTGACCAAACGAGGCCTTGCGAAAGGTGTCAACTCGCGTATTTCGTGGACCCAGGTCGAGACCGGTGCGGCGATTACCTGGAAGTATCCCTCGGTGGTTTTGCTGGGCGACAACTCGATTGGTGAGTTCTATTCGGTCGCGGTGACCAATAACTATCAGCAAGCCGACACCGGCACCAAGATGATCCACATTGGCAAAAATACGCGCAGCACGATTGTCAGCAAAGGCATTTCCGCAGGCAAGTCGAACAACAGCTACCGTGGGCTGGTCAAGGTTGCGGCCAGTGCGACCGGTGCACGCAATTATTCGCAATGCGACTCGATGCTGATTGGCGAGGAATGCGGCGCCAACACCTTCCCCTATATCCAGGTGCTTAACAACAGCGCCCAGGTTGAGCACGAGGCGTCAACCTCGAAGATCGGTGAAGACCAGATGTTTTACTTTGCCCAGCGCGGTGTCGATGCCGAGGGAGCGGTCTCGATGATCATCAATGGCTTCTGTAAAGACGTATTTCAACAATTACCACTGGAGTTTGCGGTCGAGGCGACCAATCTCCTCAGTTTCAAACTTGAAGGAAGTGTCGGATGATTTACCCAGACAGCAAGATTTTGCTCGAAGTGCGTGGACTATGCGCAACCGTGAATGGCATCGAAATTCTGAAGGATCTTGACTTCACGGTGAAGAGCGGCGAGATCCACGCCATCATGGGCCAAAACGGTTCCGGCAAGAGCACCTTCGCCAAGGTACTCGCGGGCCACCCTGCCTATGAAGTGACGGGCGGCACCGTGCTGTTCGAAGGCAAGAACCTGTTTGAGCTGAAACCCGAAGAGCGCGCGCAAGCCGGATTTTTTCTGGCCTTTCAGTACCCGATCGAGGTGCCCGGCGTCGGTAACGGCCAGTTTCTGCGCCTGACTTACAACACAATCCACAAACAGCGCGGCAAGGACGAGCTCGACCCGCTTGAGTTTGACGACTTCGTGCGCGAAAAGATGAAGCTGCTGGAAATGAGTCCCGATTTCCTTGACCGCAGCGTCAACGCAGGTTTCTCCGGTGGCGAAAAGAAGCGCAACGAAATACTGCAGATGGCGTTGTTAGAGCCGCGCGTGGCGGTCCTAGATGAGACCGATTCCGGCCTGGACATCGACGCTCTCAGAATTGTCGCCCAAGGCGTCAACCAGCTTTCCACCAAGGACAATGCGATTGTGATGGTGACGCACTATCAGCGTCTGCTGAACTATATCGTGCCCGACTACGTGCACGTGATGGAAGGCGGACGCATCATCAAGACCGGCGGCAAGGCGCTGGCACTGGAGCTTGAGACGCGCGGCTACGAGTGGGTTAGCGCCGAGCACAAGGCTGAAGCGAGTGTGCCCGCATGAGTGCAGCCACCACACCGACTCCGGCGATTGCCGGGCCTTATCTGGAAAGCCTTTTGGCAGGACAGCCGCAGCAGGCGGCGAGTCCCTCGGCGTGGCTCAAGGCGCTGCGTGCGGAGGCGGTCGAGCGCGTGGGCGTGTTGAAACTTCCAACCACGCGAGACGAGGAGTGGCGCTTTACCGATATTTCTCTACTCAGCAAGACCTCGTTTGCGTCAGCGCTCAGTGCCACTTGTCTGGAGGCGGCAGATGTTGCTCACTTTTTTATTGAAGAAGCGAACACCCGACTGGTGTTTGTTGATGGTATCTATGCGCCGCAGTTGTCCAGTGCGAGTACCGACAGCAGCGTGGTGGTGTCCAACCTGACGGCAGCGATGGCAACGCACGCGGCGGTAATCAAGCCGCATCTCGGCCAGCATGCACCATTTAGCAAGGATGCATTCGCCGCGCAAAATACCGCATTTCTGCACGATGCCGCAGTGGTCATCGTCCCGCGTGACGTATCGGTGGCAGCCCCAGTCCATTTGCTGTTTATTGCGACCCAAAAAGATGTTGTGAGCACGCCGCGTTGCCTGGTGCTTGCCGAGGCGGGCAGCGCCGTAACAGTGATCGAGGATTACGTTGTGTTGTACCAGCCGCGTTGGCAAGAAGATGCCCACTTCACCAATGCTGTCACCGAAGTCGTACTGAAAGACAATGCGCATGTGACGCACATCCGGGTTCAGCGCGAAGGCAGTCAAGCGTTTCATATTGCAAACTGTTCGGTGTCGCTCGGGCGCGCCAGCAATTACCAGTCGGTGAGCGTCGCGCTGGGCGCGCGCATTTCACGCTACAACCTGAACGTGCTGCAAACGGCAGAGGGCGCCACCTGTGCGCTTGACGGATTGACGCTGATCTCCGGCAGGCAACTGGCCGACACCCATAGTTGCATGGACCATGCCCATGCCCACGGCAGCAGCCGCCAACTGCACAAATGCATCATCGGCGGCAGTGCCCATGCGGTCTTCAACGGCAAGGTTATGGTGCGCGAAGGCGCGCAGCGTACCGACGCCCAGCAGTCAAATCGCAATCTACTGTTGACCGCGAAGGCGCACATCGATACCAAGCCGCAGCTGGAGATTTTTGCTTCTGACGTCAAGTGCACGCATGGTGCGACCGTTGGCCAGCTCGACAGCGAGGAGGTGTTTTATCTGCAAAGCCGCGGGCTGACCGAGGTCGCTGCCCGTAACCTGCTGACCTATGCGTTTGGCGCCGAGATCATCGACCGCATCCCTATCGCATCACTCAAGCGGCAACTCGAGCAGGCGGTGCTCGAACAAACTGGAAGCATGCCATGAACGCCCTTCAGACTGCACGCAAAGTACCAACGGCGCCATGCCTCGACGTCGAGCGGATTCGTGCCGATTTTCCGATCCTCAAGCTGCAGGTCAACGGCAAGCCGCTGGTCTACCTCGACAACGCGGCGTCGAGCCAGATGCCGCAGCAGGTGATTGATCGCATGGTGCGTTATCAGACCACGCAGCACGCCAATATCAATCGTGCAGTGCATACCCTGTCAGAGATCGCGACCAACGAATACGAGGAAGCACGGCGCAAGTTGCAGCATTTCATCCATGCGCGTGAAGAACGCGAAGTGATCTTCACCAGCGGCACCACCGAAGCCATCAATCTGGTGATGCACGGCTACGGCCGCAAGTTCATTGGGCCCGGCGACGAAATTATCCTGACCACGCTCGAGCACCATTCAAACATTGTCCCGTGGCAGATGCTGGCGGAGGAAAAAGGCGCGACGATTCGTGTGGTACCGATTAACGACGCTGGCGAGCTACTCATAGACGAATACGAAAAGCTATTTAACGAGCGCACCAAATTTGTTGGCGTGATGCACGTCTCGAACGCACTGGGCACGATCAACCCGATCAAGCAGATGATCGCCTTGGCCCATGCTCGCGGCGTGCCGGTGCCGGTGCTGGTCGATGGGGCGCAGGCCGCACCGCACATGCAGGTTGATGTGCAGGATCTGGACTGCGACTTTTACGCGTTTTCGGGTCACAAGCTGTGCGGCCCGACCGGCATCGGCGTTCTCTACGGCAAGGCTGCGTTATTAGAGCGGATGCAGCCCTTCAAGGGCGGCGGCGACATGATTTTGTCGGTCACCTTTGAAAAGACCACCTACAACACGATTCCGCATAAATTCGAGGCCGGTACACCGCCGATTGCGGCTGCGATCGGACTGGGTGCCGCCATTGATTATCTGTCTGCCATCGGCATGGGCGCCATACGCGAGCACGAGATGACCTTGCTCGACTACGCCAGCGAGCAGATGGTTCGACTGCCAGGCGTGCGCATTATCGGCACCGCCCGCGACAAGGCCTCGGTCATATCGTTCATCGTCGACGATGTGCACCCGCATGACCTGGGGACCCTGCTCAACCAGGAGGGCGTCGCAGTGCGTACCGGACATCATTGCGCGCAGCCGGTGATGCAGCGCTTCAAGGTGCCTGCAACGTCACGCGCTTCGTTTGCGTTTTACAACACCCTGGCAGAAGTTGATGCGCTGATCGCTGGCATCCGCACCGTACAGAAGGTGTTTTCATAATGGCCGATCCCAGAACTTTGTATCAAGAGGTCATCCTCGACCACAACAAGAAGCCGCGCAATTACGGCGCGCTCGCGCACGCGAACCACCACGCCGCGGGCCACAACCCGCTGTGTGGCGACCATATCGACTTGGCGCTGCAACTCGGTGGCGAGTGCGTCGACGACATCGCATTTCAGGGTGAGGCATGCGCCATCTGCAAGGCGTCGGCGTCGATGATGACGGTGGCCATCAAAGGTAAGACCCGGGTTGAGGCGGAACTGCTGATTCAGGAATTTATCGATATGGCGACCGGCAAGCTCGATCTGAACGGCGATCACCACCTCGGACGGCTGATGGTTTTTGCCGGCATACGCGACCTGCCGGTGCGCTTCAAATGCGCAATTTTGCCGTGGCACACACTGCGCGCCGCATTCAGCGCCGTTGATAACATATCGACCGAGGCCGAGCATGATCCGATGCACATGACTATCGGTGATGCCTGAAGATGAAAATATTTTTCTTCAAAGAACGCAGAGATGTTTCAGGTTTGCTCCGTTCCTGCATTCCTTATCTGGGCCAATCCAACTTTGTATTGAGAGAAAGCGATGCTGACAGCAACTGACTTACGAGGCTACATCCTGGATGGCCTGCCAAGCGATCACATCGAAGTGCGCGGTGATGACGGACAGCACTTTGAAGCGGTGATCGTCAGCCCGCAATTCACCGGCAAGAACATGGTGCAGCAGCATCAACTGGTGTATCGGGCACTGGGCGAGCGCATGCGTTCAGAGATTCACGCGCTATCGATACGAACCTTCACGCCTGAAGCCTGGGTCAAAGACGGCAACTAAATCACTTTGGAGAATAATCATGATGGATGTTCAGAAAAGAATTAACCAACAAGTAACGACGAACCCGGTTGTGCTGTACATGAAGGGCACGCCGCAGTTCCCACAGTGCGGCTTTTCTGGTGCGGCGATCAAGATGCTCAAGGCTTGTGGCGGGCCGGATCTCTTCACTGTGGACGTGCTGGCCGACCCGGAAATCCGCAATGGCATAAAATCCTACGCGAACTGGCCGACCATTCCGCAGCTTTATATCAAGGGCGAATTTGTCGGTGGTTCGGACATCATGCGCGAGATGTTCGAGCAGGGTGAACTGCAAAAATTGCTGCAAGCAGCAGTGGAATAAGTTTGAGAAAATTACCATGCCAAAAATTGCTGAAATCGAAGATACGCCCAACCCGAATGCGGTGAAGTTCACGCTCCATGAGCCGCTGACCTGGGGCATTTCGCATTCTTACGAGAACGCAGAGCAAGCCAGGGACGATGTGCTCGCCTCCACGCTGTTCGACATTGAGCACGTAAGCAATGTGTTTTACGTGGATCGCTGGCTCACGGTCACGCAGGATGGCGCTGCCGACTGGCCGGAGCTGGTGCGCCTGATTGCCGTGCCACTGCGCGCCGCACCGGCAGCGGCGGCGCAATCGGCCGCCACAGTTTTCGCGGCGCGCACGGCAACCCTTGATCTCTGCGCCGAAGATCAGCAGCGCCTTGAGCATATCAACGTGCTGCTGGATTCCCAGATACGCCCCTATCTGAAAAGCGATGGTGGCGATCTGCATGTGGTTGGCTTGGCCGGCAACCAACTCAGCGTGCACTACCAGGGCGCTTGCGGCACCTGTCCAAGCTCGATATCCGGCACGCTCAAAGGCATCGAAAATCTGCTTCGAACGATTGAACCGGAGATCGAAGTCTTGCCTGTTTAGAGATGAGATGAAGATGAAGATGAAAAATTTGACACCCGTTGAACTGGCCGATTGGCTTACGACTGACCTGCGTTTGAAGCCCGTGTTACTCGACGTACGTGAGGAGTGGGAATTTCAAGCCGGTCATATTGACGGATCATTGGCGATGCCAATGAATACCATTCCCGCCAGGCTGTCCGAACTGGACACGCAGCAGCCGATAGTCTGCATCTGCCACCATGGCGTTCGCAGCATGCAGGTTGCGTTATTTTTAGAACGGAATGGTTTTACAGATATTAGAAACCTGACAGGTGGCGTCCATGCGTGGTCGCAGCAAGTTGACAGCGCGATACCGATCTATTGAATCACGACCAATTTTAGAGGGATTGCATGCGCAATCCCTAACGAGTCCTAAGCGGCGGGACGACGGATTCAGCGCAATTTAATACAAGGGGCTTCGCCATGCAGAGCACTGAACAATCCTACAGCCAACAGCCCGCGCCAGGCGCCTCATCCCACGCGGCCGTCGGGCCCGAGAAGTTGCCCGGAATCCGTCATATCATCGCTGTCGGCAGCGGCAAGGGTGGCGTCGGGAAATCCACGGTGAGCGTCAATCTGGCGCTCGCGCTGCAGCAGCTAGGGTTGCGCGTCGGAATAGTAGACGCCGACATCCTTGGCCCCAGCATCCCCGGGATGCTGGGCATTGCGACGGGTGAGCCTCCAGCGATGACCCCGGACAACAGGATGATCCCGGCGCAGCGGCACGGCCTGAAGGTGGTGTCGATGGGCATGCTCACCGGCGACGATAACCCGGCCGTCCTGCGCGGGCCGATGGTGGGCAAATACCTGAATATGTTCGTCGGCGGCGTGCAATGGGGGCCGTTGGACTATCTGATCCTCGACCTCCCACCCGGCACCGGCGATACCCAGTTGACGCTGGCGCAGAGCATGCCGCTGTCGGGCGTGGTGATCGTGACCACACCCCAGGCCGTGAGTCTCAAGATCGCCCGACGCGGCTTGCGCATGTTTGAGAAAGTACAGGTGCCGATTCTCGGGATCGTCGAGAACATGCGCACCTTCACCTGCTCCCACTGCGGTGAGAACACGGATATCTTCCGTCAGGGCGGCGGCGAGCAGATGAGCCAGGAGCTTGGCGTCCCGTTCCTGGGCGCCTTACCGCTGGATGCCGATGTCGTCACCTGCGGTGATGAGGGCAGACCCATCGTGGCGGACCAACCGAAGTCGGTCAGCTCTTTGGTGTACGCCGCCATCGCCGCAGCGCTGGTTGAGAAGCTCCAGGCGGCGGTCGCGACGCTCAAGCCCTTTGTCTGGAAGTGGGACAGCAACGAGGGGGCGCCGGCCTGGCTGGAAGACGCGGTGCGGCCTGCGGGAGCGCGCAACACGCCCATCGGCCTCCTGCGCCGCGATCCGCGTACCTTGTCGATCCTCTGGGAGGACGGTCATCGCGACGACTTCGACGTGCGCGACCTGCGCCTAGCGTGTCATTGCGCCCTCTGCGTCGAGGAGATGAGCGGACGCAAGCTGCTCGTTCCCAAGACGGTGCGCGCTGATGTGAGCCCGCTCCAGATCGTGAGCGTGGGCAACTACGCGCTCGGCTTCCATTGGAGCGATGGCCACAACAGCGGCATCCATTCGTTTAACGACCTGCGCGCCTCGGGCGAGCGCGCTGCGGCGAGGAACGTCGAAAATGTCTGAAGCCCTGACTGTGGATAGGGCGTCTGCAAATCCGACGCTGGCGGAACAGCCGGTCAGCATCCGCGCGGAGACTTCGCTCGCCGACCCCGACAGCTGCAAGTTCACCGTGAGCCGCAGCTTGCATCCCGGCGGCCCCTTCTTCTTCGGCAACAGGGAGCGGGCTGCCGGGTCGCCGCTCGGCGAACGACTGTTCGGGCTTTCGGGTGTGGCCAACGTGCTCATTGCCGGAAACGTGGTGACCATCGGCAAGGAACCTAACGCCTCTTGGTCTGGACTGAAAGCGGCCATCGGCACGGCGATCCGGACGCAGCTGCTCAGCGGCGTGCCGGTGATCCTGGAGATGGCTGCCTATGCCAGCACTCAAGGAAGGTCCGACGTCGAGCTTGGCGTGGTCGTTCAGCAACTGCTGGACAGGCAAGTCAATCGTTCCATCGCGAACCACGGTGGGAAGATTTCACTCGTGGACGTCCGCCAAGGCAAGCTTTTCATCAGCATGAGCGGCGGCTGCCAGGGCTGCGGGTCTTCTCAAGTCACCCTGCGGCAGGGCTTGGAAGTGATGGTGAAAAGAGTCGCTCCAGAAATCGTGGAAATCGTCGATGTCACGGATCACGCCGCAGGTAAGCAGCCTTTCTACCCGAGCCATGAGTAGACCTATGACAAATCGACTGTCCCAAGAAACCTCCCCAACCATCGCGACGCTCGACGATCTTGCAAAGTTGGCAAATTACTCGCTTATGGACACGCTCAACTGCGATCCTGACGCGAAAGCAGACGGAGCCGACCACGCGCCGCGACAAGTTTTTACGGGCCACTATGTCCCCATCAATCCCACGCCAATCAAAGACCCCGAGTACGTCGCTCACAGCAAAAACTTTTTCCGCGAACTTGGCTTCGCCGACAGCATGGCTCAGTCGGCCGACTTCGTCCGCATGTTCTCCGGCGACATCTCGCACGTTCCGAAGCCGATGCGCAAGGTGGGTTGGGCGTGTGGGTACGCATTGTCCATCTTCGGTATCGAATACACCCAACAGTGCCCGTTCCAAACCGGCAACGGATACGGCGACGGTCGCGCAGTTTCCGTGCTTGAGGCCGTCATCAACAGTCGCCGCTGGGAAATGCAGCTAAAAGGTGGCGGCCGGACGCCATACTGCCGCGGCGCGGACGGTCGCGCCGTCCTGCGCTCAAGTGTCCGGGAGTTCTTAGCGCAAGAGCACATGCATGCGCTCGGTGTGCCAACGTCACGGTCTCTGAGTTTGTATGTTTCAAAAACGGAGAAGGTCAAGCGGCCGTGGTATTCGCAGGGCTCGAGCTCGCAGGATCCCGACATGCTTATATCGGAGGCAGTCGCCATTTCGACGCGCGTCGCACCGTCGTTCATTCGGGTCGGTCAACTCGAGCTCTTCGGTCGCCGTGCGCGCAAGAAGGAACACCCGAAAGCGATGGAGGAGCTCGAGCAGATTGTGTTGCACTTGATCGATCGTGAGTACGCTGACGTCATCGACAAGAAACTAAGCACTGCCGAAAAAGGGGTGTTGCTCGCGCGCGAGTTCCGCAGCCGCCTGACGTCGCTTGTGGCGAACTGGATCCGCGTCGGCTACTGCCAGGGCAACTTCAACAGCGACAACTGCGCGGCCGGTGGCTTCACACTCGACTACGGTCCATTCGGATTCTGCGATGTGTTCAACCCGCACTACCAGCCATGGACGGGTGGCGGACATCACTTCGCGTTCCTGAACCAAACCGTGGCAGCGGAACGCAACTTCCACATGTTTTGTACGGCGTTGCGGCCCTTGCTGACATCACTGACGTCGCATCAGGACTATCTGCGACAGCTCGACGAGATTCGAAGTGGCTTTGCGACAGTGATGCAAGCGCAAATGGAGAAGATGTGGGCTGCCAAACTTGGACTCGGCACTTTTCACGCGGCGTTGTTCAGTGAACTCGAAACGCTCATGGTGCAAACTCCTGTCGATTACACCCTCTTCTTCCGCGAGCTCTCGATGGTACCCGACGAAATTGGCCCACTCAAAAAAAGCTTCTACGAAGACTCCGAAGGGATGGACAAGCGCTGGTCAGAGTGGCTCGCAAAATGGAAATCTCTCATAGTCAGCGCCAGCACGACCGATGCGAATGCTGCGCAGCCCCCTTCCCGTGAGGAGCTCTCTAGGCAGATGAAACTCGTCAACCCAAAATACAGTTTGCGAGAGTGGTTCGTTGTGCCTGCGTACAGCCAAGCGACTGCGGGGAACTACTCTCTAGTTCGAGAGCTGCTGGAAGTCATGACGCAGCCCTACGCCGAGCAGTCGAAGGAGGTGGAGGAGAAATACTATAGGCCCAAGCCGTCTGAGTTCTTTGAGGTCGCGGGGTTGTCGTATATGAGCTGCTCGTCATGATTTTTCGAAAACTGATCGGTCAGGGCCGGTACCCGGTCGGCGGCCAGCCCGCTGCCTACGTGTACCGAATCCGCAGCTGTGACCTGCCGGTGACGAGCGCAAAGGCACTGTTTGAGTACTTCACCGTATGACGAAAATTACCCTCACGCCGCATCGTCTTTCACCCTTATCGGGGGAGCCAGCTGCGCTGGAGCGAGCGAGCCTTCTTGCGGGAGCGGCCTCTCCCGAAGAGGGGGTCGTCGCCTACCACGAGCGCACCAAGCACCATTTCCACCGCCACGCTGCGGCGCAGGGCTATATGGACTGGGCGACGCAGCCAGATCCGTTTCGGCGCTACGGGGGGGCGCACCTGGTTCGCCTCCCACTGCCCAAAGCGGGCCGCCCACTGCCTTATTGGCAGCTCTATGCGAGCCCGACCGTGCCGCCGGCGTCACTGTCGCTGGAATCGGTGTCACTGTTTTTTCGCTACGCACTTTCGCTGACCGCATGGAAGCAAGTCGGCGAGACCCAGTGGCCGTTGCGCGCAAATCCGTCGAGCGGCAATCTGCATCCGACCGAGGGCTATGCGGTACTGCCTGCGCTTGATCGGCTCGGCGAGACGGCCGCCGTGTACCACTATGCACCGAGGGAACACGCGCTTGAACGGCGCGCGGTGCTACCCGCGAAGCGCTGGGCCGAGCTGGTTGCGCCTTTCCCTGATGGCTCCTTTCTCGTGGGTCTGTCTTCGGTGCATTGGCGCGAAGCCTGGAAGTACGGCGAGCGCGCGTTCCGCTACTGCCAGCACGATGTTGGGCACGCGCTGGCCTGCCTGAGTATCGCGGCAGCGGCGCTCGGCTGGAAATTGGTGCTTCTGGATGGCGTGAGCAACAGCACCCTCGCCAGCCTGCTGGGGCTTGACCGAGATGCGGATTTTGCGGCGGCGGAGCGGGAGGAAGCTGAGCTGCTGGTGTTGATTACACCGGATGTTTCGACGCCGCTTGCGACCGACTCGAAGCCGCTGACAGCGCACGGGGGTGACGTGCATTGGCAGGGCTTGGCCAACACGCTGAGCCCCGAACACAGCGCCGAGTGGCCCGTGATCGACGAGGTTGCGCGGGCGACGCGCCACTGTGAAAGCGCGCCTATCCAGGAAGACTTCTCCGGCTTCCCTTCGGAGGATGCACTTTTCAGGACACCTGTCCGTCAGGGCCTACTCAGCGCAGAGCAGGCCATTCTTGGCCGCCGCAGCGCGGTAGCGATGGATGGCTCGACGGCGATTTCTCTGGCAGCCTTCTTCCGCATGCTCGCTCGATTGATTCCGACACATGAGCGGCGATCGATGCCTTGGGACGCGATCCCCTGGCGACCACGCATCCACCTCGGGCTCTTCGTCCACAGCGTCGACGGCTTGGTGCCTGGCCTCTACGCGCTCGCCCGGGACCCGGACAAGGTCGATATTCTCAAGGCAGTGATGGGTTCAGAATTTTCTTGGCAGCGCGTACCCGACTGCCCGCCCGGGCTCCCCTTGTACCTCCTCCAGGAGGGGGACTGTCGAGCGCTGTCGAGCACCGTCTCCCGCGGCCAGGATATCGCCGGCGATGGTGCCTTCAGCCTGGCCATGATTGCCGACTACAGGGACAGCCTGGCCACGTACGGCGCAGCCTTCTACCGCAACCTGTTCTGGGAGGCCGGCATGGTGGGCCAGCTGCTTTACCTGGAGGCCGAAGAGGCGGGCATTCGCGCCACCGGGATCGGCTGCTACTTCGACGATCCGGTCCACGCGGCCTTCGGGATCGGTTCATGCGAGTGGCAGAGTTTCTACCACTTCACCGTGGGCGCTCCGGTTGAAGACAGCCGACTCAGCACATTGCCTGCCTACAACTTCCAGGAAGAACGATGATCATTCCACGCACTGTTCCGACAATCCGGACAGAACCACAACCAACCAGTAAGGAGCAACCATGTCCCTAAACGAACCTCTGCGCCAGAAGATCACCCACCTCGTGGCGCAAAACCGAGTCGTCCTGTTCATGAAGGGAACTCGCCACATGCCGCAGTGCGGATTCTCCGCCCAGGTCGTGAAGATCCTCGACGAGCTGCAGCCAAGCTACGAAACGGTAGATGTACTGAGTTCTGCCGAGATCCGCGATGGAATCAAGCGGTTCTCCGAGTGGCCGACAATTCCACAACTCTACATCGATGGGCAGTTCGTCGGCGGCTGCGACATCGTCCACGCGATGCATGCATCCGGAGAACTCCAACAGCTCATCGGTGTGCAGGTCAAGGACCAAGGGTGAAACAACTGCGCGCAGCCAAACTTGCGTCAATGCTCGATCGTGAACAGATCATCTATATAAAGGAGACCCGCATGTCATCCCATCCCACTGAGTTCCAAGGTAGCGTCATCAACGCGCTACGCGAAGCCATCGAGCGCCAGATCCCCGATTCACAGGCCGAAGTGAGCGGCGGCAGCGGTCACTACAACATCGAGGTGATCTCGGCAGTGTTCGCCGGCAAGAACATGCTCCAGAGCCAGCGATTGGTGTATGGCGCCATCGCCGATCTGATAAACGGTGACAAGGGCCCGGTGCATGCCGTCGACCGTCTGAAGACTCGGACACCCACTTGATAGCGGGGCTTTATAGAAGCGCCCATATCGCAAGCAATACGATGAGCAACAAAGCAACACGCAGACATACCACCGGAGATCATGATGCCACGCATGGTAAAACGCACTCACAGTAGCCCTTACAAGCTAGTTATTGGCGGCGAAGAAAAATATCTATGCCAATGCGGCTTATCCCTGAATCAGCCGTTCTGCGACGGAGCGCATAAGCTCGCCAAGGACGAGGACGGCAATCGTCTTTGTTGGTACGACGACGCAGGAAAGCGTCACGAACATAGCGGAGAATTTCTGGATATTCGCACGTTCTAAACGGTCGTCGCCGCCGCGGGGCCAACCCTGGTTTGCGCCGGCGAACATCGAAGCCTCGTGCTGTCCAGCTTGGATTCGCAGAAATCTACAGCCGTTTATGGATGCAACCGACAGGAGCGCCAGCCATGAGCAAAAACGTAACGCAGAAGCTGATTGAAAGCCACTTGGTCGAAGGCAACATGACGCCCGGCGAAGAAATCGGTTTGAAAATCGATCAAACACTGACCCAGGATGCGACCGGCACGCTGGTCATGCTGGAATTTGAAGCCTTGGGAATTTCGCGCGTGCGCACCGAGCTTTCCGCTCAGTATGTGGACCATAACCTGTTCCAGGAAGACTTCAAGAATCCAGACGACCATCTGTTTCTGCGCAGCGCCTGCCAGAAGTTCGGTCTTTGGTACAGCCGGCCCGGTAACGGCGTGAGCCATCCCGTGCATATGGAGCGCTTCGGTGTGCCGGGGAAAACCTTGTTGGGTTCGGACAGCCACACCTGTGCAGCCGGCTCGTTGGGGATGCTGGCCATAGGGGCGGGTGGCCTCGAGGTGGCGATGGCGATGGCGGGAGAGCCCTTTTACGTCAAGATGCCGAAAATATGGGGCGTCAAGCTGGTCGGTGAGCTTCCCGACTGGGTGAGCGCCAAGGATGTGATCCTGGAAATGCTGCGGCGCCACGATGTGGACGGCGCAATCGGCAAGATCATCGAGTATTACGGTCCCGGTTTGAGGACTCTGAGCGCCATGGACCGGCACGTGATCGCCAATATGGGCGCCGAATTGGGCGCCACCGCGACGGTGTTCCCATCGGACGAAGTGGTCAAAGTGTTCCTCAAGCGTCAGGGGCGCGTGGATGCCTGGCGGAAAATCGTCGCCGACAAAAATGCAGAGTACGACGAGTACAGCGAAATCAATCTGTCGGAGCTTGAGCCGCTGATCGCGCTGCCCAGCAGTCCGGGCAATGTGGTGCCGGTGCGCGAGGTGGCGGGCAGGGAAATTTATCAGTCCTACATCGGCTCATCGGCCAATCCTGGGCTGCGCGATTTTGCCATTGCCGCCCTGATCGTGGAGGGCAAACAGGTACATGATCGTGTTTCATTCGACGTCAACCCCACGTCCCGGCAGATTTTGCAGAACATGATCGAATTGGGTGTTCTCGGCAAACTCATCCGCGCCGGTGCGCGCTTGCATCAGGCGGGTTGCGGCGGTTGCATCGGCATGGGACAGGCGCCAGCCAGCGGGCGTATTAGCCTGCGCACCGTTCCGCGAAATTTCCCTGGCCGTTCGGGCAGCAAGGAAGATCAGGTGTATCTGTGCAGCCCGGAAACCGCCGCCGCCTCGGCCCTGACCGGCGTGATCACCGATCCGCGCACGCTGGGCATGGCCTACCCCCGCTTCAAGGAGCCGCAGAACAACCGACTCAATACCGAGATGCTGGTTGCTCCCGCGCCGCAAGGTGCGTCGTATGAGCTGGAGAAGGGTCCCAATATCAAACCGCTGCCGACTCTGGAGCCGCTGCCCGATCAGCTCGAAGGGCCGGTTCTATTGAAAATGGCGGACGATATTTCCACGGACAGCATCATGCCGGCCGGGGCCAAGGCGCTGCCTTGGCGCAGCAATATCCCGGAGCTCAGCAAGTTTGCTTTCAGTCAGATCGACGAGACCTACTATGCAAGGGCCATGGCCTGTCGGCAGCAGGGCTCGTTCGTCGTGGGCGGCGCCAATTACGGGCAGGGTTCGAGCCGCGAGCACGCAGCCCTGGGACCCCGCTATTTGGGCCTAAAGGCGGTTCTTGCGAAAAGTTTTGCGCGGATACATCAGCAGAATTTGAGCAACTTCGGCATCCTGCCCCTGACCTTTGTCGATCCGCAGGATTGGGAAAAAATCGCCCAAGGTGATGTGCTTGCCATCGCGGATGTGCGAAATGCCATCCGCAACGGAAATCGGGTGCAGGTGATCAATCTGACCCAGAACGAGACCTATGAGACCGAACATCCGATGACGCCGCGCCAGGTTGAAATGGTTCTGGCGGGCAGTCTGATCAATCTGGTTCGACAAAAAAGCCACAACCTGGAATACCCATGACCACATCCATCATTCAGAGCTTCGAGAAAATGCTGGCCGCCGGCAAGGACAGTACGTTGCTGCGTTTCTCCCTGGGCAACGAATACCTTAAGGCCGGTGACCCGGCCAGTGCCGCAAACCACCTGAAGCAGGCAGTGATACTGGATCCAACATACTCCGCCGCATGGAAGCTGCTGGCTCGCGCGCTAGTCGAATCGGGCCAGCCCGCCGAGGCCTTGCTCGCCTACCGCGAAGGCATCGCCGTGGCTGAAGCGAAGGGCGACAAACAAGCCGCGAAGGAAATGACCGTATACGCCCGCCGTATCGAAAACTCAGTTCACGATGATCGAAAATAGGAGCCATAAAAATGACTAATGAACTCGGATGGGAAGAACTCGCATCGCTGAACACCATTCATCAGGTCACCGAGGCGCTGGAGCAGTTCATGGTCGCAAGGGTCATCAGCAAGGCGTGCGGCGGCTTGCCAGCGCCGGGCTTCTTCGGCTGCGCAACGCGGCTCGGACGCTTCGCCGGTAATGCAGTGGGGCCGCAAGCCAGGGTGTTTCATGCAGTCGAGATCAACCCAGCGCTCGCCTTGTGGGCGCCGCCGAGCGACTCCCGAGTGAGAGGGTAAAGACGTATGACCTCTCATTCGAGACAGTCTGCGGAGCAAAGTCGACCTCAACTCGTGCCCGGCGGCACGCTTGCGGACACACGCGGCCGGCTGTTGCGCGACCTGCGGATTTCGGTTACAGATCGTTGCAATTTTCGCTGCACCTACTGCATGCCCAAGGCAGTGTTCGGCAAAGAATACAAATTCTTGCCTAAAACCGAGCTGTTGAGCTTCCAGGAAATCTCGCGCATGGCGCACCTGTTCGCTGCGCACGGCGTCGAGAAACTCCGCCTCACCGGCGGCGAACCCCTGCTGCGCAAAAACATCGAGGTTTTGATCGAGATGCTGGCCGCCATCAAGACGCATGACGGAAAACTATTGGATCTGACCCTCACCACCAACGCCTCGCTGCTATCCAAACAAGCCCGCGCGCTCAAGGCAGCAGGCCTGCAGCGCATCAGCGTCTCGCTCGATTCGCTCGATGAAGCGGTGTTTCGCGCTATGAATGACGTCGATTTTCCGGTGAGCGATGTATTGAAGGGCATAGACGCTGCGCACGCCGCAGGTTTTGCCTCCATCAAGATCAACATGGTGGTGAAGAAAGGTGTCAACGATCAGGATGTGGTTGCGATGGCGCGGCGTTTCAAGGGTAGCGGCCACATCGTGCGCTTCATCGAATTCATGGATGTGGGCGCCTCCAACGGCTGGCGCATGAACGATGTCGTGCCCTCGGCCGAGATTGTGCGCATGATCAGCGCCGAGATGCCGCTCATCGAAGCCGAACCCCACTACATCGGTGAAGTCGCCGAGCGCTGGGCCTATGCGGATGGCAGCGGCGAAATCGGCGTCATCTCCAGCGTGACGCAAGCCTTTTGTGCCACCTGCACCCGCGCCCGGCTCTCGACCGATGGCAAGCTGTACACCTGCCTGTTCGCGCAGTCCGGCCATGATTTGCGCGCGCTCATGCGTTCGGGCAAGAGCGACGAGCAGATTGCCGCTGCCATAGGCTTGATCTGGAATCAGCGCGAAGACAGGTATTCAGAAATTCGCACAGAAGAGACTGCGCGGACGAAGAAAATCGAGATGTCTTATATCGGCGGCTGAAAATTTAATGCGCACCAAACCTGAGTTCGCCCACGCCGCCCGATCCGATTCGGCGTTACGAGGGAGCGGATCTCTTATGACACAAGGTCGTACCGAACACGCAATGTGGCGGGGTCGGTGTATGAATGAAGGAATGCAATGAATGAATGAATGGATCACGGTAGCACGGACCGAAGAGGTCGGGCCAGGCGAGCGGCGGGTTATAGATGTGGATGACACGCAGATCATTGTATTTAACCTCGCCGGCCAGTATTACGCCATCGAAGACGTCTGCACCCATGATGGTGGACAGCTCACGGGCGGCACCGTCGAAGGCGACCAGATCGTTTGCCCGCGGCACGGTGCACGTTTTTGCATCCGCACCGGCGCGGCATTGTCTGCGCCAGCTTACGACCCGACCCGCACCTTCCCGGTACGCATCGAAAACAGCGAGATTCAGGTGCGCGACGATCGCTGGGATTGATAACTAAATTAGTGAGGGCACCAGTAACATGACCACCGAAACCATCACCTTTAGAAATATTGTATCTGTACTGCCGCATCCATCCGAGACCAATCATCTCCATAATCGGCCGGACCAGCAAAGAGGCTCGCAGAAGACCAAGCGGAACGAAGTCCTTCTAGGCGAAAGATTGCCAAAGCCAAGCTGGATCCGCGCCAAGGCCCCCTCATCGTCGGGCCGCTACAGCGACATCAAGGACATCGTACGCACCAACGCACTGGTGACCGTATGCTCAGAGGCATCCTGCCCCAATATTGGCGAATGTTGGAGCAAAGGCACCGCGACCTTCATGATTATGGGCGACAAATGCACGCGGCGCTGTCGGTTTTGCAACGTGAGCACTGGCCGCCCCGACTCACTCGACGCCAACGAACCGGAACGGCTCGCCAAGACCATTGCGTTAATGAAACTCAATTACGTGGTCATTACCTCGGTTGATCGCGATGATTTGCGCGACGGCGGCGCCAGCCATTTTGTCGAATGTATCCGTCAGATCCGCGCGCAGTCACCCAACACGCGCATCGAAATCCTGACGCCCGACTTCGGTGGTCGGCTCGACCTGGCGCTGGAAATCCTCAGCAGCGCTCCGCCCGACGTCTTGAACCACAACATCGAAACCGTGCCGCGCCTATACAAGGAAGCGCGTCCCGGCGCCGATTTTCAAAATTCACTCAACCTGTTGCAACATTTCAAGGATAGGCATGCAGGCATACCGACCAAGTCCGGAATCATGGTTGGGCTGGGCGAGACGGATGCCGAACTCTTGCAAGTGATGCGCGACCTGCGCGCGCACGGCGTCACTATGTTGACCATTGGCCAATACCTGCGGCCGTCCGGCGGCCACCTGCCGGTGCGCCGCTACGTGGCCCCGGACACTTTTAAGATGTATGAGCAAGAAGCTTACAATATGGGATTTGTGAACGCTGCGTGCGGCCCGATGGTGCGCAGTTCATACCATGCCGATGAGCAGGCAGCCAGAGCAGGAGTAGTCTGATGATCGATACAAGCTCAGCATTAGCGGTTTAATTTTAATATTTACTTGGAGCAACAAATGAATGCAATTGTTGAAATGCCAGCACCGGTCATTTTTAGTGATAATGCAGCAACGAAAGTCGCCCAATTAATTGAGGAAGAAGGAAATGCGGACTTGAAGCTGCGCGTATTTGTGCAAGGAGGTGGTTGCTCAGGGTTTCAGTACGGATTCTCTTTTGACGAAGTAGTCAATGAAGATGATACGACGATGGTTAAAAATGGCGTTCAATTACTCATCGATTCTATGAGTTACCAGTACCTGGTCGGCGCAGAAATCGACTACAAGAATGACCTGGAAGGGGCACAATTCGTCATCAAAAATCCGGGCGCGACGTCAACTTGCGGCTGCGGATCTTCTTTTTCAGTCTGATTTTAAAAGTGACGACGCACTACAACCGAATCGGGGGTGCTGAAAAGGTACGCGCGCTGGTCACGCGCTTCAACCAGATCATGGACGAACTGCCGGAGTCCTATGGCATTCGTCATCTGCACCCTGAAAACTTGCAAGGCTCACAGGAAAAACTGTTCAAATATCTGTGTGGCTGGATGGGCGAACCAGCGCTTTATGTGCAGGAATATGGCGATCCCATGCTGCGCCGGCGCCACCTGCCTTTTTCCATCAGTGAGTCCGAACGCGACCAATGGCTACTTTGCATGGACAGCGCACTCCATGAGGAGGTGGAAAACACCATTCTGTGCCAAGAGTTATCGGAGGGGTTTGGGGAGCAACGGAACCGTGCGACCTGAGGTCGTCTGAATTTCTGTTTTACTGGAGAGTTTTCTCCTGATAAAACCGGTTGTTCCATCAACCGTTTCCTACCTGGACATGCGGGGCCGGTAACAGCTCGGTGTGAAGCTCTGGGGACAATGTACCCGCCGATTTTCGGTACGCCTACCCGCGAGGGGAAGCGGAATCTACCAGCACAAAGGTGGTGAGGGGCTAGGAACGAGCGGCTACGACCAACATATGTGAACCTCTGTTAAACGTCGTCATGCTCAACAAGCCAAATGTGCTGACAGGCTTGAACCAAAACGGTACGCGGCCAGGTATGAACCCCTTGATTCCTGGGTCATCATGGACAGCAGGCCGCCGGCGAATAGGAGGGGGCCGCCCCGCTCAGAAATTCAGACGGAACAGGGTAAGCCCGTAGTGCCGCCGGAAACGGCAGGTGGACCGCAAGGAACGCTGTGGGTGCTGCGGGTAGAGGAATACGGAAAAAGCGAAGGCCTGCCTGTAATGGGCGGGATACGGGCTGAAATATTGCTCGACGCGAAAGTGGGCAGACTTCCGTAGGGTCATTCATGGCGAGAGAACTTGATTAATCGTAACTCGAAGGAAAGCAGATGACGGCTATTGGTAGCACTGTGAAAGCAGCGGCGATCGGTACTGGTGCGCCTTCGCACGCTGAAAGGATGTGGCTTCAGGCAAACTGGGGCCTCATCAAAGAAGACGTGAAACGACTCCAAGGGCGTATCGCTAAGGCAACAATGGAAGGCCGGTGGGGCAAGGTGAAAGCCTTGCAACACCTGTTGACCCACTCGCACAGCGGCAAGATGTTAGCCGTCAAACGAGTGACAGAAAATCGTGGCAAGAGAACGCCGGGTGTCGATGGCAAAATCTGGGCGACCCCGGCGGCCAAGTGGAACGGGATGGAGTCAATGCGACATCGCAGCTACCGGGCGTTGCCGCTTCGACGTATTTACATCCCCAAGAGCAATGGCCAGAAGCGTCCGCTGGGAATTCCCCGCATGCTCTGCAGATCGATGCAGGCACTGTGGAAGCTGGCTCTGGAACCTGTTTCAGAAAGCTTAGCGGATCCAAACTCTTATGGGTTTCGACCCAGCCGTTCGACCGCCGACGCCATCGAATATTGTTTCATCACGCTGGCCAAACGTAAGTCGCCAGTGTGGGTACTTGAGGGTGATATCCGTGGCTGCTTCGATAACTTTAGCCACGAATGGATGCTCAAGAATATACCGATGGATAAGACGATCCTGCGGCGATGGCTTCAGGCTGGGTTTATCGATGAAGGAACTCTGTTTGCGACGCAGGCCGGTACCCCGCAGGGGGGAATCATTTCACCGGTGATCGCAAACATGGCGTTAGACGGACTGGAAGCGGCAGTGCATGCCAGCGTGGGACCGACGAAACGCGCGCGTGAAAAGTCCAAGATAAACGTCGTCAGATATGCGGGGATGCGGACAAAAACTTGGACTGGTTATGCCGCGAAGCCTAGGCTTTCACGATACTCAATGGGACTGAGCGCGCCGAGGGAAATCTTTATACGTTTTTCGTTGTACCGGCGAATGTATGAATCCAAGGCCTGAATGAACTGCTCGATGCTCGTTGACTGCCAGTTGCGAGGATAGAACAGCTCCGTTTTCAGTCGGCCGAAGAAACCTTCACAAGCCGCGTTGTCTGGTGAGCAGCCTTTGCGCGACATCGAACGAATCAGCTTCGCATCAGCGATGCGCGATAACCAGCCGGGCCAGCGGTAGTGAGCGCCACGATCGGAGTGAACAACAGGCCGTTTATCGTTGCTGGCCACCGTTTCGATAGCGGCATCCAGCATCGTGTTCACAAGCTCGGCGTCGGGACGCGTGCCGATCGACCAACTGATTACCTTCCCATCGAAGTAGTCGATCATGGGGGACAGGTACACCTTGCCGGCCGGGATCTGGAACTCCGAGATGTCGGTCAGCCATTTCTCATTCGGAGCTAGGGCCGTGAAGTCGCGGTTGAGGAGGTTTTCCGGCGCCGGACTGATCTCCCCGAGGTAGGAACTGTATCGACGCCGTTTCGGCTTGGCGACGACTAGGCTCTCCTGCTTCATCAAGCGCTGCACCACCTTCTCTGAAAGGCGCACACGCTGCCTGCTCAACGAAGCTCGCATCCGACGGTAGCCATAGCAACGATGATTGCGCTCGAATATGTCCGCCATGGCACGACGCACTTCGGTGTACTTTTCCGCGACCTGCATTCGGGCTCGATGATAGAAATAGGAACTTCGGGCCAAGCCCAACGCGTCAAGCAGCTCTAGCAAGGAGTACCTCTGCCTAAGGGCATCAGCCAGCAATGTCTTCTCCCGATTGGTCAGGACTTGCCGGTTGATGCCCGTCTCTTTTTTTATGAGTTCATTCGCCCTCATCAACAGGTCATGTTCAAGCTGCAAACGGCGAACATCGAGCTGGAGAGATTCGAGTTGCCGCTGCAACTCCTCTCGTTCCGGTGACGATGAGGGTTCAAGTCGACACTTCATGGATGGGGATACCTCTGGGCCGAGTAGCTGTTTTTTCCAGTTGTACAAGGTCGGCCTGCACACGCCCAGCTTTTGAGCCAGGGCTTTCGCACTTTCTTTTCGCGTGCACAGCGCGATGACCGCTGGCGGCCGGGCTAACCCGTCTGATCGACCGACAACACGCGTATGCAACTCGGGGTGCATTTCGTAAATCCAGGCACGCAACGAATCCCGCGCGGGGTAGCCCAACGCCTTGATGGTAGCGGCGATGTTGCGACCGTATTCGAGATAGTGCCCGACAGCCTTTTCCCTTTGGGCCAGTGAGTACTTCGACTTCGAGTTCTCGCAGCCACGCGGCAGGTCGAGGCATCGCTCGTACTCTGCGTGCCAGCTCTTCAAAGAGTTCTTCGTCGGGTAGCCCAACTGACGAATAGTTGCCCCGGTTCGCTTGCCCAGTTTGATGTAGAGCTTGACCGCTCGGATACGGTCTTCGTATGAATACATGAACTACCTCCAGGTAGTCCAAGATTTCCGCCGCATCCCCTGTGGGTCAAATTTGCATCAGCAACAACAGTCCTAGAGCTAACTCGCTCCGCTATGTGTGTCAAACCAGCTCCTGACCGGCATCAGTATGTGTCAATACTTAGTGTCGAGTTTGACAGTCAACTTATGGTTGCCGATATAGCTGTTATAGCCAGGGATGCCGGGCGGTTTGGCAGTGTCAATGTAAGGAATGTAAGGTGATACCAAGCCTTACCTACTGGAAGAAGGCTTTACCGACGAGCAGATCGAAACGGCACGCACCGACCTGCACAACCTCCATCAGGAACAAGGCTGGTATTGATATGAACGCAGCAATGATTGATGACCTGGTGAAAAGTCTCGGACGCGCTTACCCCGAACTGATCGCATCCGGAATGTATCTTCCAGGCGGCCCGCCAAAAGGTATTTTTGAGGACAGCGACACCTTATCAAGGTCGCCTGAGCCGGGTATCGAGCTGGGATTCTGGGCCAGCAATCAACGGTTTGAAACTCTATTTATTAGCTTGCAGGAAAGCTTCGAAGGAGAGCCAACTTACAAAGGCAAGCTGCCCTACGAACTTAAAAACCGAATGAATCAGGGGGGGAATACGATCCCAGTACGGAGAGCCTTTTGAATCAAGAGCACCTTTCAAGCTGCCCATTCGCGGCATGACAGGAGGGTCTGATACCTATCGTTTTCCGAGCATACCCAAAGGGACTCAGGCGGTTTTTAAATACAACGCCGAAATGGACGTGGAAATGGTGGTGTTCCGACTGAGCGAAAAATCACACGCCTAGCACCTGGATGCGACCTTTTTGTCCGAGGGGTGCCGCTGACCAGCACCATGATTTCGGTGGGATGCAAAATTGGTAGTGCCGCGGACGCATCCCGGTTCGGCGATATCGTGCTGGTTGCCATTCCGTTTTCTGCCTATCAAGACATCGATCCCACGCCGCTGGTAGGCAAAGTCGTGCTCGACGCCAACAACTATTACCCCCAGCGCGACGGCAACGTCGACGCACTCGACACCCAGTCCACTACCACCAGTGAGCTGGTTGCAAAACACTTGGAAGGAGCCCGGATCGTGAAGGCTTTCAACGCCATCCTTGAGCGCGATATCGAATCCGGTGCACAGGAGGCGGGCACGCCAGGACGCCGTGCGCTGCCGATTGCGGGGGACGATAAAGAGGCAAAACAGGTCGTCGCCGACCTCATTGACCAACTCGGTTTTGATGTTCTGGACGCAGGCCCTCTGGCCGAGGGTTGGCGTTTCGAACGCGCTCGCCCGGCATATTGTGTGTCGTTGACGCTGGATGAGCTCAAGGAGGCGCTGATCAATGCGGGCACCCGTGTAGCCGAAGGCTCGTGGCGTGAAAAAAGCTGATTCTCAAAAGCCTTTCTGAACCCTGTAAACACTTAGCCATAGACGCAAAACAGACAACTGATCCGGCCACCAAACGTGGCCGTTTATAACAAAAATAATATCGATAATCAGGAGTGCCGAATGACAACGACAATACGGCCTGACACGTTTCCTACGCGCACGCTGGCCATCGCGATAGCGGTAGGCATGACCGCACCGGCTTACGCGGTCAGTTTCGACATGGGAGACATTCAGGGCCAATTTGACTCATCACTGTCGTTGGGCGCCAGTCGGGGCACCTCGGCGATCAACAAGAGTTTGGTCGGTATCAATAACGGCGGCAAAGCATTCTCAGCAACTGGCGACGATGGCCGTCTGAACTTCAAGCGCGGCGACGCTTTTTCGAAAATATTCAAAGGCATCCACGACCTTGAACTCAAGTATGGCGATACCGGCGTCTTTGTTCGGGGCAAGTACTGGTACGACTTTGAGCTGGAGGACGGCGACCGCGATTTCAAATCCATCAGCAATGATCACCGTGATGAAGGTGCCAAGTCTTCCGGTGGGGAAATTCTCGATGCTTTTGTTTATCACAACTACAGCATCACCGATTTACCCGGCAGCGTGCGCGCCGGTAAGCAGGTGGTCAGTTGGGGCGAAAGTACCTTCATTGGCAACTCGATCAACAGTATCAACCCGATCGACGTCTCGGCGTTTCGGCGGCCGGGTGCGGAGATCAAGGAAGGCCTGATTCCGGTCAACATGCTGTACCTGTCTCAAGGGGTGACTGACAAGCTCAGCGTCGAAGGTTTTTATCAGCTGAATTGGGAAAAAACAGTCCTGGACAACTGCGGTACATTCTTCTCATCCACCGATGTCGCGGCACGGGGTTGTAACGCCAACAACCGTGTTGGCAGCCCAGCCATCGCGCCCCTTGAGCCGATCGCCAATGCGGTTGGACTGGGTTTCAACGTCAACAGTGAAGGCGTGGAGATCCCACGGGGCAGCGACAACGACCCGCGCAACGCCGGGCAGTTCGGTTTGGTCTTGCGCTGGCAGGGCGACAACACCGAGTACGACGCGTACTACATGAACTACCACAGCCGAACGCCGTTTATCTCCACGCGCACCGCGTCGGGTGTACTGGCCAAGGCGGGCGCATTGGCCAGCGGGGTCTGTGCCAGCCAACTGCTGCCGGCTAACTGCCTGACCAATCCTGGCATTCCGGCGGCGGCGCGTGCTCAGCTCGCCAGTGCTACCAGCTCATTGCTGCAAAGCGCGACGTTGGGCAATGACAGTTACTTCCTCGAATACCCTGAAGATATTCACCTGTACGGCCTGAGTTTCGCCACCACATTGCCCGAGGGCACGGCGTGGTCGGGTGAGTTCAGCTATCGGCCCAACGCACCCCTGCAAATCAACCCCACTGACATGACTCGCGCCACCCTGAACCCCTTGACCGGAGGCACGGCGTCACCTGTCGCCTCGACCGAAGGCGCTTACAACCGGGGTTATAACCGCAAGCAGATCTATCAGGCCCAGACCACGTTCACCCACTTCTTCGATCAAGTCATGGGCGCGGAGCGCTTCACGTTGGTAGGTGAGGCTGCGTTTACCTACGTCGGTGGTCTGGAGAGTACCGACAAAATGCGCTACGGCCGTGACCCTGCCTACGGCAGCCCGGATGATCCGACGCAATTGGCCGAGTACGGCACCAGCGGTTTTGTGACCGCCAGTTCGTGGGGATACCGGATGCGCGGGATCTGGGATTACAACAACGTGTTTGCGGGGATCAACCTCAAACCCAATGTGTCCTGGTCCCAAGATGTGCATGGCTATGGGCCGAACGGCCTGTTCAATCAGGGCGCCAAGGCCCTCAGTTTTGGTGTCGATGCCGATTACAAGAACACCTATACGGCCAACCTGTCTTACACCGATTTCTCCGGGGGTGAATACAACTCGCTCATCGATCGCGACTTTCTATCTCTCAGTTTCGGCGTGAATTTCTAAGACGCACTTCAGTCAATGAGGACGCATATGCACCTGCACACAACAATAAAAATGCTCAGCGCACTGACGCTGGTCGCCAGTAGCGCAATGGCTGCCGTTCCTGCCAGTGAAGTCGCAAAGCTGGGCACCACACTGACACCCATCGGCGCGGAAAAAGCCGGCAATTCCGATGGCAGCATTCCCGCCTGGACCGGTGGCTTGCCGCTCAACGCGGCGCCGGTCACCGACGGTTTTGTGGGCGATCCGTTTCCCAATGAAAAACCGCTGTTCACCATCACGGCGCAAAACGCCCTGCAATACAAAGACAAGCTTACCGCCGGCCAGTTGGCGATGTTTCAACGCTATCCGCAGACTTATCACCTGCCGATATTCGTGACCCATCGAACGGCTGCTCTACCCCAGAAAATCTATGATGCCGCCAAAATCAGTGCCGCCAAAACAGGGCTTCTCGAAGGTGGCAGTGGCCTCAGTAACTTCACGGACAGTCGCTATTACGCGTTCCCGATTCCGCAAAACGGACTTGAAGTGATCTGGAATCACATCACCCGTTATCGCGGTGGGTCCCTCAAACGCAGCATTGTGCAGGCAACGCCGCAAGCCGGCGGCGATTACCAATTGGTCACTTTTGAAGATGAAGTGGCAATGCCTGAAAGCCTTCCTGATCTTGATCCGGAAATGGCGAAAAACATCCTCTATCTCTATAAGCAAAAAATAACGTCCCCGGCGCGTCTGGCCGGAGGCGTTTCGCTGGTCCACGAAACCATCGACCAGGTGAAGGTGCCGCGTATGGCCTGGGTCTACAACGCTGGCCAGCGTCGGGTTCGTCGGGCGCCACAAATTGGTTATGACAGTCCAGGCACTGCCGCCGATGGCCTGCGAACTTCAGACAACCTCGATATGTTCAACGGCGCACCTGATCGATACGACTGGAAACTGATCGGCAAGCGAGAGGTTTACATCCCCTACAACAATTTTCGCCTGGCTTCGCCCAAGGTGAAGTACGCCGACATTCTCAAGGCAGGGCATATCAACCAGGACCTGACTCGTTACGAACTGCACCGGATATGGGAAGTGGAGGCGACCCTGAAACCGAGTGATCGCAACATCTATGGTAAGCGTCGCTTTTACCTGGATGAGGACACGTGGCAAATCGCCGAATCGGATCTTTACGACGGGCGTGGACAGTTGTGGCGTGTCGGCGAGGCTCAGTCGTACACCCAGTACGACAAGCAAGTGCCGATTTACGCGCTTGAGGCGTTGTGTGACTTGGTCGCCGGCCGCTATATCGCCATTGGCATGAACAACGAGGAAAAAAACTCGGTTCAGTATGGCTTAAAAACCTCGGCCAACGATTTTTCGCCCAACGCGCTGCGCAGCGATGGCGTTCGTTGACAACTGTTTGATGCTTTGACGGGGCGCCCTGTCTGTGGCGCCCGTGTTAGCGAGTGATCACCCGCGCGTATTTAAGCTACTTATAGAAAGAAGGAGAGATAGCATGGCTATTTTGGTAACAGGTGGTAAGGGCTTTATTGGCGCCAGCGTCATCAAGAATCTGGTGGAACGGGGCGAGGAGGTGGTGTGTCTTGAGCTAAAGGATTCACCCGGCAGGCTGGGTGATCTCGCTAGCAAAATCGGTATGGTCGTCGGTGATATAACGGACTACGACTCGATTGCTGCCACGCTCAGTGAGTACAAGATTGATCGTATCGCGCACATGGTGTTTTTCTCGGCCCAAGAGCGCGGTGTCAGTGAACGGCCAGAGCAAGCCGATCAGTTATATAAGCAGCAAATGATCATGAATACCGGCACCTTTCATCTGTTTGAGGCGGCCAGGCTGGCGGGTGTCAAACGCGTCGTGTTCCCCAGTTCAGTGCAATACCATGGGCTGGAAAAACCGTGGACGATTCCTGGCCCCATCACCGAAGAATCACCGGCATTGCCTTCTACGACTTATGGGATCGGCAAGCACTTGTGTGAGCACCTGGCCCACGAATACAACCGTCTATTGAAGACAGACATCGTCAGTTTTCGTATTCCCGGTGTGTATGGACCGGGTGTCAAAGTGGGCGCGCGCGGGGTGAATCTGATAGGTACGCAGGGCGGCATGGGGTTACCAGTTAACTTCCCCTATTCATCTGAGCAACACATCGTACTGGCCCATGTCGATGACATTGCTGAAGTGTTTGCCAAGGCGTTATTGGCGCCGACGTTGCCGCATGAGGTTTACCAGATTGGTGGGCGTTATGTTTCGTTCGGGGAGCTTGCGGATATCGGCCGATCGCTGATGCCCGGGATGCAGATCAGCTTCAATGAACGCGCGCCTGCAATGCCGGTTCCCGCCATCGACAGCAGCCGCATGGAGCGCGAGCTGGATATCCAGCACCGAACGCTGGAGGACGGTTATCGAGAGTTGATAGCCCTAACGCGTCAAGAAAACGGTCTGTCTGCGCTTTCTTGATAGCAATGAATATCTCAATGCGAGAGATAAGCGCCGAGCAAACCCTGACGGTGATCAACGCGGTGACTTGGTATGACCAAGGTATTGCGGGTGTTGTGGCCCACGCTGAAGGCGCGGGCACACACTACGGTTTATTCGAGGGGGGTGTGCTGATCAGTGTGATGTCGGTGTTCATCCAGTCCGACAGAGTACAGTTCAGAAAGCTCGCCACCCTTCCAAGCCATCAAGGCCAGGGCTTGACCGAGAGATTGTTGGCTTATGTCATGACCGAGTTGCAGCGCAAAAAAATCACCACGATATGGTGCAACGCGAGGAAAGAGAGGGTACGTCATTACCAATGTTTGGGTATGACCAGTAATGGGCAAGTATTCAGCGAAAACGGCAGGGATTTTGTGGTGATGGAGCGTGTTGGTCAGAGGACACGCGGGCGTAGAGCGCCACCATCACAGTCTCGCTCATTGCTCACCTCGCTTGGCAGCACGAGGCTTTGTCACAGAGGGCTGGGATGGCGACAATTCTGAGGAAGCCCGCGATTCTGTCGGCTTAAGCTGCTCGTAGGCCCTCTCGAGCTGCTCACAAGAGAACCGATTTGGCTCAAAAGCCAGACGAATATGCCAGATACGCGACTTTCGGCTCATGACTGAAGTCTCCCATCAGTGGGGGTAATGCCCTCAATGACGAGAACAATTTCGACGTGGGGGCATCCTGCATGCCTTGGGGCGAAACTGTCCCTGGCAATGCGCAGCCCCCATTTTATCCGAGAGTTTGCTCTGTTGTTGCCGGCGTTATTTCTCCGGTGTTGGCCAACATGACCTTGGATGGTTTGGAAGCGATGCTGGCGAAGAAACTTCCCAATGCAAAGTGGACAGGCCGAAAGATGCGCGTGGTGCGTTATGCAGATGATTTCATCATCACTGGCTGTTCGAAAGAATGGCTGGAGAATGAAGTCAGGCCCGCTTTGGTTGAGTTTCTGGCAGAGCGTGGACTTGTCCTCTCTGCGGAAAAAACCAAAATAACGCACATAGAGGACGGGTTCGACTTCCTCGGATGGAACTTGCGCAAGTACAACGGAAAGCTCCTTGTAGTGGTCAACTAATCCCGGACACGACGTTAAGTTTTTCTTCGGCCCGAGCTGGCGCCATCCCACCGTTGAATTGATGGGGTCGAATCCAGTTGTACCGATGCATCAAGAAAAGGCTGATATCACGCTGGGCTTCTTGGGCGGTTCTGTAACCCAGAGTCGGTATCCATTCAGTTTTCAAGCTGCGGAACACGCGCTCCATTGGCGCGTTGTCCCAGCAATTTCCCCGGCGACTCATGCTCTGGCGTATTCGATAACGCCACAGACGCTGGCGAAATAAACGACTCGCATACTGCGACCCTTGATCCGAGTGAAACAGCAGGCCCTGAGGCCTTCCTCGTTGCTCGTAAGCCATATCCAGCGCCTTGATAACCAGATCGGCGTCCGGCTTTTCTGACAACGCCCAGCCCACCACTCGGCGTGCGCAAAGATCCAGCACGACAGCCAGATAGTGCCATTTCCCCTGGGCCCAAATGTAGGTGATGTCGCCGCACCACACCTGGTTGGGTGCCGGGACATCGAACTCCCGATTCAAGATGTTCGGAATATCTAACCGTTCAACCGTCGCTCGTTTGTAGGCATGTGAACCTGGCTGTTTGCTCACGAGGTCAAGCTCACGCATCAAGCTGCGCACTTTGAACCGGCCGAGTTGCTCACCATCGTCACGCATCAAGGTGAGGATGCTACGGCTGCCCGCAGCACTGCGACTTTGTGAAAACAACTCGCTCACTCGGCTGCGCAATCGAAGCCGTTCGACAT
The DNA here is from genome assembly GCF_052976945.1 of Pseudomonas sp. GG8. Classification (NCBI taxonomy): domain Bacteria; kingdom Pseudomonadati; phylum Pseudomonadota; class Gammaproteobacteria; order Pseudomonadales; family Pseudomonadaceae; genus Pseudomonas; species Pseudomonas sp. GG8. The sequence continues at coordinate 3,011,574 of NZ_JBRIIP010000001.1, read as the reverse complement.
CAGGCGTTCGGCGCTTGAGACGGTGGGCGTAGTAGCTTGAGCGGTTGATTTCAAACACTTTACACAGCCAATCAACCGGCTCATGGACGCTCAGCTGAGTGATCAGCGCGTACGCTCGTGATCTTCCGACATCAAGAGCGCGGTAGCCTTTTTTAATATCGATTTTTCCCGTTCAAGGCGGGCGATCCGGGCTTCAAGCTCCTGGATTTTTTGCTGTTCCGGTGTCAGCGCTTTGCTCTGCGGGGTAACGCCTTGGCGCTCCTGCTGAACCTGCGTGACCCAGCGGCGTAGTGCCGACTCGCCGACGCCGAGTGAACGGCTGGCTTCGATGTAGCTGTAGTCTTGTTTGAGCACGAGGTCGGCAGCCTCGCGTTTGAATTCAGCAGAAAAGGTACGGCGTTGTTTGGTCATTTGACACCTCGATCTGGCGAGCATTCTCGCCTAAATGGGTGTCCGGTTTCATTAGACCACTACACCTGATCAAGCCATCGAAAGCAAATATCAGCGCTCACCTAGCCAAGCTCCGGGAAGTGATCAAGACCAACAAGGCGATCAAACAGGTCAATTTGATCGGGCTGCTCAATCCGATTTTACGGGGATGGGCGAACTATCACAGCCACGTGGTCGCCAAGAAAGTCTTCAATCAGGTGGATAGCGAAGTCTGGATAATGCTCTGGCGCTGGGCGGTGAGACGACATCCGCGCAAAGGAACACGGTGGGTCAAGGACAGGTATTTTAAAGTCCGAGGATCGCGCCGCTGGGTGTTCACCACCGTTGAAAAATCCGCAGACGGTAAGGTAAGGGAATACACCTTACTGAAAGAATCGGATACGCCGATAGTGCGGCACATCAAGATCAAGTCTGCTGCCAACTCGCATGACCCCCATTGGGATGAGTATTTCGAGTTCCGATGGGGCAAGAAAATGCTCAAATCAACGAAGGGACGAGCGAAGCTTTATCGCGTCTGGCGACAGCAAGGCGGTCTATGTTCTGTTTGTCATAAGCCCGTTACCAAAGATACGCCGTGGCATAGTCGCCACATCGTAAAGTTGGCCGACGGGGGAACGGACGCCGCAGTCAATCTTGAGATCTATCACCTGCGTTGCCCCAGAGATCAGCAGTACGCCAATGTTCAAGAGGTATAGCCGGGTACTTAACAGTGCCTTTGTAGAGGCTTGAGCCGTGTGCTGGGAAACTCGCATGCACGGTTCTTAGGGGGTTGGACGCGGGTAACCGCGTCTGACTACCCGACAACCAGATTCGGCCGTGGGCGCTAGGTCGCAAGAATTGGCTGTTTGCGGGCTCGCTGCGCAGCGGCAAACGGGCAGCGGCGATCATGAGTTTGATCCAATCGGCGCGGCTCAATGGGCATGATCCGTATGCTTATTTGAAGGGCGTCCTTACGCGCCTGCCGACGCAACGGGCGAGTGAGATTGAAGAGCTGCTACCGCATAAATGGCGTCCGCTTTAATTGCGCAAGACGGGATGCCCGGACGCATACGGACGGCGGGTGTAAATTCGCCTCCTACTCGATTCTGAAGCAATGGATGAGCCTGCCGCTGATCACGCTGGGTGGCATCCCAGTGCCGGAGCTATCCGGGAGACCTTTAGCGTATCGGCACGACGTTGCGGTCCTTGGTTTGATTGATCGCATATGCTAACAGGCTGGCGGTGGCCGCCTTCTGGATATGCTCACTCCACCAGGCCATCATCGGACGGATTACCCAGCGCCATCGAGCCGAGGAGTTTCTGGCTTTTCTGCAACAGATTGACCGCAGCACGCCAGCCGGACTGGATCTGCATGTGATTCTGGATAACAGTTCGACCCATAAAACTGCTGCAATCAAGCAGTGGCTGGAAAAGCACCCGCGTTTCAAATTGCACTTCACACCGACCAGCGCGTCTTGGCTGAACGCCGTGGAAGGTTGGTTTGCGCAACTGGAAAGACGAGCGTTGTACCGGGCCGCCTTCACCAGCGTCGCCGACCTGAGGGCGGCTATCCGACAATTTATCGAGGCTCACAATGAGCATTCAGCCAAGCCGTTCAAGTGGAATAAAACGGCTGAGGCCATCATTAGCTCGGTACACAAGGCGAAGCTGAGCGTGATAAAAAATAAATTAATGGACTAACCGCTCAGGCCACTATGGTGCCCGTTCGATGATTGCCAGGCGACCTTATAACGTGGTGGTGGTGGTGGTGGTGGTGGTGGTCAATAAACTCGCAAAAATCGTTTGGGCATTACTGGTAAAGGCTCCCAATATCGGCCCGAACTCTTTACGGCATGCCCCGAAGGGTATTGAAAAAAACTTATAAATAGAAGGCGTAGCTACGTGATGGCGAAATAGGTCAGGCCGTGACGAGGTAAACCTGGCCGGGAGTTTGAGCTATGGGCAAATCATCAACTCAATTTTCAGATGAGGGCCTCGTCAGCGGACTCCATCAGGGCTAGTAGACTTGTCGGCCTGCACAATGCTCCTATCGATACGTCAGCATGACTACCCCCCCCCCTGAGCTTCGGGAGCCCTCAACACAAATTTTCGTAGCATTTGCATATCGAAAATTTCCGGTTTGATACTGACAGTATTTTCATACTAACAATGACTGAAAATCCAAGGCCTATCGTTATAAATAGTCTGCCATTATCGCTCGAAAAATAGATAGATCAGCGCATTATATAGTCGGTTACAGCCTTATTTTTATTATGCATATAAGGTGAGTGGGTTGCGTCAGCCATCAATACAGGTTGGTTGTCATGCATAGATGAGCAGGTAACAACACAATAGGACTTGCGCTTTGGTACACACTCGTATAAACCGAAAATTGGTAGCTAAGGGGTTCACATTCTGGGGGCAGTGGACCACTGCGATGTCCGTTGTCATTGCACTGTTGTTTATCCTTGCTTATTATCAAACGGGGGCCGTAAATTCTCAATACCGCGTACTTGCAGCCCTGACGCTGCTGGGGTCTGTGCCGTGCTATTCTCTGCTCCATGTGTATCATAAAAAACATCATCACTTAAATGGGTTATGCAGGCTTTCGCTGGGTTGGCTGGTTACGTTACTCGGTTTGGCAAGCATCGGTTTGCTGAGTAATACGAGTGACTTGTTTTCACTGGAAATCATAATAGTATGGTCGCTGCTGGGTTTGTGCGTGCAGATATTGCTATATGTTCCAATTCACTACCTATCCGGATATTACCATCGGCAATTAAATCGCCAGCATAAAACGTTGATCATAGGGAATAACGCGCTTGCATTAAAGTTGGCCGGCACGCTGTCTAAGCATGAGCACCTTACCTTGGTTGGTCTTGTTAGTTTGGTACCTACAGAGCTAAGTGGTTCGATACCCACCTTCGTAGTAAGCCAGCTAGATGAGTTGCGCGCACTAATAAATAGTCATGGTGTTCGGTGCTTGTATATTGCCCTTTCGTTAAGCGAAGTGCAGCGCATCGAGGCCTTGTATATTGATCTTCTTGATTTAAATGTTGACGTCGTCTGGGTTCCAGATCTGAACAGCATGACGCTCCTTAATCATTCGGTAAGCGAACTGGATGGCTTGCCTGCCATTCACCTCAATGAAAGCCCCCTGACCAGCTACCCGACGGCGGCCTTGAGTAAGGCTTTGTTGGATCATGGTTTAGCACTTGCTGCCCTTATCGTCCTGAGTCCACTCCTGTTACTGATTGCCATTGCCGTTAAACTGTCCTCTGAGGGGCCGGTTATTTTCAAGCAAGAGCGCCATGGCTGGAACGGAAAGATTATCAATGTTTGGAAATTTCGTTCAATGCGGCTACATGACGACCAGCATGTCCGACAGGCCAGCCGTAATGATTCACGCATTACAGCGGTGGGCCAATTTATACGGCGTACATCTCTCGATGAATTGCCTCAGTTTTTCAATGTTCTGCAAGGCCATATGGCGCTAGTTGGGCCACGTCCACATGCCATCGCCCACAATGACTACTATACTGGAAAAATTCGCGCCTACATGACACGCCACCGTATCAAGCCCGGTATTACCGGTCTGGCCCAGATCAGCGGTTGCAGGGGGGAAACTGAAACAATCGATAAAATGCAAAAGCGTGTCGAGATCGACCTGTATTACATCAACAACTGGTCATTATGGCTTGATATAAAAATTCTGATGAAGACCCCCCTCACCTTATTGTCGAAGAATATTTATTAGTGCCGTCAGGGTTTCTTATGTCAATTGATTTCAGTAGAGCTTGCAGTTACTAAATTGAATAGAACGAGAGCACGATGAATAATATGCGCCCTGTACAGGTTATCGCCGTCACCAGTGGTAAAGGCGGTGTTGGCAAGACTACTGTTTCTATAAATTTGTCACTGGCGCTGTCCAAGCTCGGCAAGCGCGTAGTCTTACTGGATGCTGATTTTGGACTGTCAAATATTGACTGTTCGCTTGGTCTTAACCCCGAAGTCACTCTTGTCGACGTAGTCGAAGGTCGCTGTGAACTGCGTGACATATTGCTTCGAGGGCCTAGTGGAATTCGTATCATACCTGCTGCCTCAGGCAATCAGAGTATGATGAATCTAACGACCACGCAGCACGGTGGGCTGATCCAAGCCTTCAGCGACCTTGATGACGATATTGATGTGTTAGTGATTGACACCGCATCTGGAATAGGTGATCTAGTCGTTAACTTCGTCCGGGCAGCACGGGAGGTTCTGGTCGTTGTGTGCAACGAGCCAGCCTCTATCACGAACGCCTACGCATTTATAAGAATACTAAATAGGGACTATAGTATTGTTCGGTTTCGGATATTGGCTAATATGGTGCGGAGTCAGCAAGAAGGCATCAATCTATTCAATACATTAACCAAAATGACAGATGCCTATCTTGACGCGGCATTGCATTATGCTGGCGCTGTGATCTATGATGAATGCGTTGTTAATGCACTTAGGCGTCAGCGTGCGCTAAGTGAAATTTCCCCGCGTTCCAAAGCAGCCTTGGGATTCAATGCACTCGCACAAAAAGTTAATCGCTGGCCTTTAGAGAGCTCACCGAGTGGAGGGGTCGAGTTCTTTATTGAACGGTTAGTTGATCAGAGTGGCGTACGAGCTTTGACGTAAACGGTTCCATAGCAAATACTAGCTTTCAGTTGGAAATCTTTGATAGAACAGCTTAAATTTATGTATTTGATTTCCTATTCTGACTTTACTGCGTATCTGGCTATGTAAGGCTGCTGAGAGCTTTGACGTGATGTAGCTTTCATGTTGGCAAGACGCCTGGAAAGGGCCTTTCAACGATAGATCGGGGGCGTCAAAGAGAGCTGTAATGTCGAGCTATTCACCTGAGCGTAAAGCGGCCCTTATCAACAAATTGCTGCCCCCTCAAAACATGTCCGTGGCCGAGTTGTCGCGTCAAGAAGGCATCTCTCAAGCCACCCTGTATGCTTGGCGAACCAAGCTCAAAGCAGGAGGCGCAGTGGTGCCCGGAGATAAAAGCAGTGCCGATAACTGGTCGGCTGAAGCCAAGTTCGCAGCTGTGTTGCACACGGCCACGTTGAGCGAGATCGAACTCAGCGAATACTGTCGCAGCAAGGGTTTGTACCCGGAGCAAATCAGCGCTTGGCGACAGGCCTGCATCAGTGGCCAGCTGTCAGCTCAGGCACAACGCCAGGCCGAGCGAGAGCAGGCACGTGCCGACAAAAAACGTATCGCCGAGTTGGAGCGCGAGCTGCGGCGTAAAGATAAGGCGCTGGCAGAAACCGCCGTGATCCTGGTACTGCGAAAAAAGATGAATGCCTTCTGGGGAAACGACAACGAGGACGTCTAACCTCGCTGCCAGAACGGCAACAACTCGTTGAACGTTATAACCATGCTGTGGCTTCTGGTGCGCGCAAAACGATTGCCAGCGAAGAAATCGGGCTGTCGCTGCGCAGCCTGCAACGCTGGGCGCTGACGCCTGTGATGCAGGCCGATGTGCGCACCACCACGTTACGCCCGCGACCACTCAATGCCCTGAGCGAGCAGGAGCGTTGCGCTATTTTGGATGTCTGTAACAGCCCGCCATTCGTCAGCCTGCCGCCGAGCCAGATCGTGCCGATACTGGCCGACCAAGGCCGTTACCTGGCCTCAGAAGCGACCTTTTACCGCGTCCTCAAGAAGGCTGATCAGTAGCACCGACGTGGCCGCAGCCATGCGCCGCACAAACATGCTGCGCCGACGACTTACAGCGCAGCCACAGCCAATAAGGTCTGGTCTTGGTACATTACCTACCTTCCATCGCCAGTGCGTGGGAAGTACTACTATCTGTATTTGATCGAGGACATCTACAGCCGAAAGGCCGTGGGCTGGGAGGTTTACGAGCAAGAAAGTGGCGAGCTGGCGGCCGAACTGATGCAGCGCACCGTGCTCACCGAACGCTGCGCCGGACGGCCCTTGGTGCTGCACTCGGACAACGGCGCACCGATGAAATCGGTGACGCTGCTGAGCAAACTGTACGAACTCGGCATCACCCCGTCACGAGGGCGACCACGGGTGAGTAAAGATAATCCCTACTCAGAATCGCTGTTTAGAACCCTGAAATATTGCCCGCAATGGCCTACTGGTGGTTTTGCAGATTTGGACGCGGCACGCAGCTGGGTGCGCGATTTTATCAGTTGGTACAACCACCAACACCGCCACAGCCGCATCCGCATCCGCTTCGTGACCCCGGCGCAGCGTCATCGAGGCGATGATCAAGAGATCTTGGCCAAGCGTCATGCCCTTTATCAGCAAGCTCGTAATCAACATCCACATCGCTGGTCAGGTGCGACACGCAATTGGCAGCCCATCTGCGCGGTCACACTCAATCCGGAAAGAGAGTTACCGACACTGAAAATAGCCGCATAAAACACAGCTGACGCGACAACTACCTTGCAAAACGCCGTACGGTCGTCGCGTGCAGGTGATTTTGCTAGTCGCTCAATGTTATTCTCGTAACGAGATTGCCCAGTTGACCGCTCTCTCCGTTGTTTCAGTCACCCGCTGGTGCAAGCGCTTTCAAGAGCTGCGTCTGCAAGTCCTGGTGGGCCTGCCCGGACGAGGTCGGAAGCCATCCCTGCCGGCCGAAGTGAAACGAACCCTTGAGCAAGTTACTCAGCCGCGTATCGGTCAGCCCCGCTGGAGCTGTCGAAGCATGGCTCGAGTCGCTGGCATTTCACCGGCCAGCGTCCAGCGGATATGGGTCGCCAACGACATAAAACCGCACCTGACACGCACCTTCAAGCTGTCCAACGATCCAAACTTCGAAGAAAAATGTTGGGACGTCATTGGGCTGTATCTGGATCCGCCGGATAAGGCATTGGTGCTCCGTTGCGATGAAAAACCAGGTCCAGGCCTTGGAGCGCACCCAGCCCGGACTGCTTTTGGGAGTCGTGCAATTGCGCACGTAATTGCACGACTATGTCCGCCATGGCAACGCAACCTTGTTCACTGTGCTGGATTATCTTCAGGGACGCTTGATCAGTTCCATTGAGCGCCAAGACCGGCATCAGGAATGGCTGGAGTTTCTCAAGAAGATCAATCGCGAAACGCTCAAGCATCTTCAGCTGCATTTGATCGCCGACAACTATGCCACGCACAAGCATCCAAAAGTAAAGGCGTGGCTTGAGAAGCACAAATGCTTCAACATGCACTTCACTCCGACCTCCAGTTCGTGGATGAACAGGGTTGAACGCTTCTTTCGCGATATCACGGTGTCCCTGCGTGACGGCAGTTTCAGTTCGGTTCGCGAACTGAGCCGCCGTCTAAGCTTGCCCAACATCAGTCAGCGCGGAGGTCGTCGCGCGCAAGTATCCTGCTGGCAGCCCAGGGTTGTTTGAGTGTGGAAACCGATGGCCAACTGATGTAACACCCCTACGATTACCTGTTGGTGCCAACGTTTTCAGACGCTACGTCTAGAAGGCCTGCTCGACAAGCCCGGCCGCGGACTCAAATCCGCCCTTCCTATAAACACGGCCCGTCGATTACTCGAGCAGGTCACCGAGTCCCGTCTTGGCGTGCTCCGCTGGAGCCCAAAGTATGGATCGTGCAGGCAGCATCCAGAGGCCAACAAACCACGAGCTAAGGACTCTTAAGATAGTGCTGGCCGTTTATTGGCCGTCGGGTTGGTCATGTTCTGGCGTCGTGTTGGCATGCTCCCCAAAGCGCGGGGTGCCATTTGGTTAGTGGGCAAAATCGGCTCTGTACACTAGCCAGCCTTCCAAAATCCAAATTTGCATATGAGCACCGCAATGCGCCAGCCATGGCTAGGCCAGGGAGGGAGCAATTAAAGAAAATTCCTACAATGGATAGAGAAATTTCTTCGTTTTTTGAACGATTCAGTCAGTGATAATCCAAGTAGAAAGAATTCGTAAGCAATTTTCTTGAACTGCTTTAGTTGGCAGTTTACTGCGCATTTTTTTATGGGATTGCCAATTTTCAGCAAATAGCATCAGGGCCTAATAGGAATCCTGGGGCGGTAGCATTTCCGATGGCGAACCCATTAATTTTCCGACACCCACATGATTAGCTGCAGCCAGATAAAACTATAATTCTTTTGTGGATAAGAAGGTAAGATATAGGTTTTAGTGCACGATGTAATAAAGGCGCTGGTTGTGCTCAAAACTCGGACCACCTTTTGTTTGGGGCTGCATTTGAGAATCGTTCAGTTTTTGCAGGTCAGAACTTAATAAAATGAGTGGTTTACAGCGCGCAGGTGTGCAAACGAATGCAACCGAAGTGAATTCCATTACCTCCGTAAATAGTCACATATTGGATAAAGTGATCGTCAGGTTAGTCGGCAAACGTCGAGGATGTTGCAGCTATTATTGCCAGAGCGTTGAGCATAGATTTCGAAAGCATAGTTGCGACAGAACTGTTTCTCTGGATCAAACTGCTGCGTTACTGGTGTCGCTGCAAAAGTCATAATTAGGGTTAACGTCTTTGCGGTATGTGGGTAGTGTAGCAATTTGAGGGGCTTGCAATTGCTACACGGATAAGCGATTGATGTCGAAAGCGACTCTCTCCAGAATGCCAGACATTAGCCGTGGGTTGAATAAATATCGATGTCGGTGCTTCAGGTTGATACATAGTTTCCGGGTCTATTATCGAAATCACGAAGTAGTACGATGGAGTTATTTATGCACATTAAGTCTGCTAAATGTCTATTTGTGGCGGGGGTTTCAGCTGCGCTGTGCAACAGTGCCTGGGCACTTGATCCGCAAAGTATAAAATTATTTGAAGGGGTAATGTTTACCCCGAGTCTTAAAGTTGCTGAGAGGTATGATGATAACTTCAGGGCTGTTCAAAATGGTAAGCAGTCGTCGTGGATTACTGGGATAACGCCAACCTTCGTGCTGGATGCCGAAAATGCTAAGAGCGACTACATTCTGAGTTATTCAGCGGAAAGTAACATTTTTCATTCCAGCCCTTCGGCCGATCATACAGACCATCATTTAATGGCTGATGCAAACTATGAGTTCGATGCACATAATCGCCTACAGCTAGGTGCTGGCTACCATAGGGTTGAAGATACAGCGTCGCAAAATGTGAATAAATACAGCCTCGAGAATGATAAATTCAGCACTGCCAATGTCGGAGGACTTTATAGCTATGGGGTCCCGCAGAGTTCTCTTATGCAGGTCGATTTTTTCGGTAACTACGAGCAGCTTCGCTATCATAACAGTGGTGATCTGAGCTCTAGCCTAGAACGCAATACAACGTCGCTTGGTAGTATTTTCTATTATCGCGTGGGGCCCAAAACACGCGTACTGTTTGAAGCCAGAGATACCAATTACGATTATATTTCAAATACCGCTCTAAATAGCAATGATATTGGACTGCTTGGCGGCTTGGTTTGGGATGTCTCAGCAAAAATATCTGGTACTTTCAAGTTCGGTGCGGAGCGCAAACGCTTCGACGATTCCAGTCTTAGTCCTAGAAGCGGTTCTCTTTGGGAAGCGTTAGTCAGCTGGCATCCGGGCATTTACTCCACGTTCAACCTGTCGACTCTCAGAGCCATACAAGAGAACGATGATAGCAACGTCACTGTCGCTGCATCGTCTATTGAGACTAAACGCACAAGACTGGAGTGGAAAAATCAGTGGCTTGATAGGCTGACATCCGAGGTGAGCTACAGCTACATTGAAAAGCAATACCAAGATGTCAGTCGCAGCGACCAAGAGTCCAATTTTGGGCTGGGTTTGACTTATGAAATGCGTCGTTGGCTGGATGTAGGGGTTGGCTACCAATTACTGAAAAATGATTCCAGCCTCTGGGGCAAAAGCTACGAGCGCAATATTTTCTCAATCAGCTTCACCGCCAGCCTCTAAGACAATAAGCGTGCTATTCAAGAGTAAATACGTACATGGCCATTCATAGGTTTTTCATTCTGTTGCTGGGAATGCTGGTGTTGCACTGCGGTTTTACGTTTGCTGAAGGAACACCCCAGTACCAGCTGGCATCTGGAGATGTTATTAGCATCCATGTTTTTGGCGAAAAGGATTTGAGCTTTGACGAAGTACGGCTGACTGGAACGGGCACATTTTCCTATCCCTTCATTGGCGAAATCAGGGCCCAAGGAAAAACCACCACCAATATCGAACAGATGATTATCGACAAGCTTAAGGGTGACTATCTCGTTGATCCGCGGGTTACAGTCAGCGTATTGAAGTACCGCGAATTTTTTATCAGCGGCGAGGTAAAGGTCCCGGGTGGCTACCAATTCCAGCCTGGTCTGACGCTCCGTCGTGCGGTGGCTCTGGCGGGCGGGCTAACAGAACGGGCATCTACCAACCGCATAAGTATCATTCGTGATACGGGTATGGATCGTAAAACTGAAAGCGCCAGTCTTGACACTTCTGTCATGCCCGGGGACAGCATCATCATTGATTCAGGGTTTTTCTAAGGCGCTGTCGCTAATTAGGGAACTACGCAGTGCTTTAAATCAACGGAGCCCTGCGCAGAACTGGCCACCCTTGAGGTGCGTACCAGAGTTTTCTCATATACAACTTCAGAGTTTCTCCATACATGAAAAGTAAAAGCCAGCTTATCGAGCACAATCAGATTGCCCAAGGTCTGGAGGACGACGAGAAGCCTATGGACATGGTCAAGCTGCTCATGGCTGTATGGCATCGCAAATGGAGTATCCTTAGCCTGGGCCTGATTGTCAGCTTGGCGACCAGCTTGGTGGTACTAGTTCAGACGCCAACGTACCATGCAGCCGCCACCCTGCTGATTCAGCAAAAAAACACCAAAGTGGTATCTATCGAGCAGATCTATGGTGTGGACGGTGCTGGCCTTGGCTTTTTAGAGACTCAACTGGAACTGCTCAAGTCGCGTTTTCTCGCCGAGCGGGTAGTGCGTGAGTTGGACCTAACTCATAATCCATTGTTCGACCCGCGCCAGCAGCAAAAAACACTGCTAGATTTCCGTGGCTTGCTGGGCAAGCTGGATTTTCGTACTTTATTACATCTAAGCTCGTCAGACGGTCAGGTTGCGCCCCGCCAGACCGCAGTCTTGGATGCTACACCAGAGCAAATCTTCGATGGTGTAACCCAGGCCTTTCGCAAGGGGATTGTCGTCTCACCTCAAGGGCGAAGTCAGTTAGTGACCATTGAAGTGGATATGGCCGATCCGCTTATCGCTGCTCGCGCCGCTAATGCCCTAGCCAATGGTTTTATCGAAGATCAATTGGAAGCAAATACCCGGGCGTCCACGTCGGCGACAGGTTGGATGAACAACCGTCTAGGTGAGTTACGCATTCAGTTGAAGAGTTCTGAACAGCGTTTACAGGACTATCGAGAATCCGAAAATTTGGTTGATATGGGCGGGGTAGGCACTATCAGCGCAAACGAACTCTCCTTGACTGGCGAGCGGATGATTAATGCCAGGAGCCAGCGCGCCGAAGCCGAAAGCCAGTGGCGCCAGGTGCAAGTCATGGGAAATAATTGGGAACGCTTAGCGAGTGTGCCTGCTGTACTTGGTCATCCGCTGATTCAGCAGTTCAAGGCTGAACAGGCTCGCGCGCAGGCTAAGGTAGATGAGTTGTCGCGTCGATATGGCGACCGCCACCCAGCTATGGATGCTGCGCGTTCAGACCTAAATGCCGCTAATGCAAGTTTGCGTGGACAAGTCCAGCAGGTGGTTGCCGGTATCGAGCGCAACTATCAACTGGCGTTGACCAACCAGAACTCCCTGCAAAGCTCATTCAATGAAAATCGTACTGCTATTCAGGGCATCTCCCGGAAAGAATTCAAATTGCGTGAACTACAACGAGAGGTGGATGACAATCGGGCGCTTTACGACACGTTTATGAATCGTCTTAAGGAGGCCGACGCTATATCAGACCTGGACAGCGCGAATGCTCGAATAGTAGATCAGGCCGTGGTACCCACCGAGCCAATCAAACCAAGAAAATCTCTGATAGTCGTGATCGCAGCTTTGCTTTCTCTTTGTGCTGGTGCTGGCTTGGTCATAATCCTAGAGTTGCTGAACAATACTTTCAAAAGTAGGGAGCAGGTGGAAAGCCAGCTGAATATTCCGGTGTTGGGGATTTTGCCACTTCTCAAGTCGTTCACTCGCATTGATATGGCTCGGATGTTCCACAGTGACAAAGATAAGGGCTTTTCTGAGTCAGTCCGAACAATCCGTACCAGCATTGTACTGGCCGGTAGCGAACACGGACGCAAGGTGCTGCTTGTCACTTCTGCTATTCCGGACGAAGGTAAGAGCACGGTGGCAATAAATTTAGCCTACGCCTTTGGTAGCTTGGAAAAAGTGCTATTGATCGATGCTGATCTGCGTCGCCCGAGCGTGGCCAAGAACTTTGAGTTCGCCGTTGGTACGCCTGGCTTGGCTAACCTGATTGCTGGTACTGCTAGCAGGGAAGAGTGCATCAAGGTTGTGGACGGTATAGACGTTCTCTGCGCAGGTACAGTGCCACCAAATCCGCTGGAGTTGCTGTCTTCTTCGCATTTCGATAAGACGATTGAAGACCTCATGAGTGGCTATGATCGCATTATTATCGACTCGCCTCCGACCCAAGCGGTAATTGACGCTATGGTCCTATCGACCTACGTCGATGCCGTTATCTATGTTGTCAAGTACGCTTCAACTTCGATTTCGTTGGTAGAGAAAGGCATCGGTCAACTGCTGCAGAACAACGCGCCCGTTACCGGGATAGTGCTCAGTCAGGTCGATATCAAAAAATCTGAAAAATATGGATATATAAATGAAGGGCATTACTACGACTACAGTAGCGATATTACATAAATTCGGTCTTTGGGTTGTTTCGATCTGACAGATTAATGCGGAAAATAATATACGTATTTTATGATGGTCAGCCGTAAATACTCATGAGCGGCGGTGTTAAACTTCTCCTGCTAACGTGCTAGGAATTGAGTATGCGATGATCGATTTGCATAACCATCTACTCCCCGGTATCGACGACGGGGCGCCTGATCTTGAAACAGCGCTGGCACTTGCACAGATTGCGGTATCGGATGGAGTAACCCATATGGTTTGCACGCCACATATGCACCCGGGTCGTTACTCCAACAGTTTAGAGAGTATTGAGGCGTCGAAGAGTTCATTCGTGAATGGCCTCAAGAAGGCGCATATAAAACTGCGGGTAGCGACAGCAGCAGAAGTTCGTTTTGGAATAGAATTGACTATTGGTATAAACCTCAACGCTGTCCCTTTTCTGGGTGATTTTGAGGGGCGTCGTGTGTTATTACTGGAACTTCCACATGGCGAAATACCCTTTGGCGCAGAGCGGATGATTGATTGGCTTGTAAAACGAAATATCACACCGATGCTGGCTCATCCCGAGCGCAATAAAGGCATTTTGCGAACTCCTAGTAGGCTCAAGGGGTTTGTACAGCAGGGCTGCCTGCTACAGGTTACCGCTGGAGCGGTAACCGGTCACTTTGGCCCCACTGTTCAGACATTTGTCCATACACTGCTGAAAGCGGATATGGTGAGCATTATGGCAAGCGATGCGCACAACTTACAGCACCGTCCTCCATTGCTGTATGAGGGGATGCACCAAGTCGCCCAGATAATTGGTGATACTAAAGCCCATGATTTGGTATGTGCTACACCGTGGGCTATCGCTCAGTCGCTTTTTTTGTAAGAGTTTTATTTCTGCGTAGGTTGCGCAAAAGCGTAGCGTGTGATGCCTTGCATCAAAAAAATAGCGTCGGTGGTATTAATGTTTGACTTGTGTTTGGGAGGCATGCTTGGCAGACGCATGATGATGGTTTAGTCGGCTTTAAAGGAATGGCTTGCCTTAACTAGTGTGCTATCTCGAAATAAACGTTCCCGTGAGGCGGTCATATCCATCTGATTTTTATGAAGAAAAGCCAAGATGAAAAATGACTTTATTCTGACACTGCACACTAGCGGGCCCAGACCATTTGCGCATATTATTCACGGCTTGGCAGATAGGCCATTGCGCAGCATTAGAGGCCGTACGCTGATACCCTGATATGTATAGCCCTCTAGGCAGCATCCAAAGCTGGAAAAAATATTCCGTGTTTCTATAGGCGGCTGTAGATAGCGCCTACGCGCAATGCTGGGTTAGTGGAATTTAGTACCGTGCTGCTAGTGCGAGCCAACCGATCCGAAATCGCATGCTTTGCTCACAGAAAACGCAGTTTTCAGGCGTTCGACCATCCCGTAAGCATGACGATGTTTCTAGGTTTATGGGTATCTAGGTTGAGCGCGAGTTGGCAGAGAGCGATGTGGTGCCAGGTTTAGCTCAGATAGACCTAGCGCCACGTAACCTTTGCATCAGCCGGGCCCTATTCATTGTACGCAGCCATAGATCCAGGAGGTTATCAAACGGTCGAAATTGATTGGACAGCTAGCGCATTGTACAACAGAAGCCCCCTTAAACAGTGTTGCAACGTATATCTCTAAAGCAAGCAGGCGGCGTCCCACGTAAGACGGGAGCAATACCGCTTTCGCGGTACTGTGAAAATTTAGTGTTACACGTTCAAATATGTTTATCTTCTAGATCATAGACTGTGCAGCCAAGAGTATTGCATATCATTTGATCATGCGGCTTTCTTTATAAATCTAGCTTCAGATATCCCATGTGTTGCTGCGCGCACCACGCTCAAAGGAAATTGACATGAGAGTTACTGTTTTCGGCATTGGTTATGTAGGCCTAGTCCAGGGTGCTGTGCTGGCGGAAGTAGGCCATGATGTTGTGTGCGTGGATGTCGATGGTGATAAGGTTGAACGCCTCAAGCGTGGAATCATTCCTATATACGAACCAGGCGTGGAAGCCTTGGTCAAAGAAAATCTCGCCAGTGGCCGCCTGTGTTTCACCACCGATGCTGCGGCAGGGGTAGCCCATGGCGAAGTACAGTTTATTGCCGTAGGAACGCCGCCTGATGAGGATGGCTCTGCGGACCTAAAGTACGTACTAGCGGTGGCCGAGACCATAGGGCTTAACATGCAAGGACCGCAGATAATCATCAATAAGTCCACGGTACCTGTAGGCACTGCAGATAAAGTCGTTACCCGAGTAAAAGAGACTTTGAACCAACGCGGCCGCAACGATCTGAGTTTTGATGTGATCTCCAACCCGGAATTTCTCAAGGAAGGCTCTGCCGTGGCCGACTGCATGCGTCCAGACCGTATTGTCATAGGTACATCCAGTGCGGAAAGCGAAGCGTTGATGCGCGAGCTTTACGCGCCCTTCAATCGCAACCATGAAAAGATCATCGTCATGGATGTACGTAGCGCAGAGCTGACTAAGTATGCGGCCAATTGCATGCTCGCCACCAAGATTAGTTTTATGAACGAGCTGGCCAACTTGGCAGAAATACTAGGCGCCGACATCGAGATGGTTCGCCAGGGCATAGGCTCTGATCCGCGCATTGGCTACCATTTCATCTATGCTGGCGCTGGATACGGTGGATCCTGCTTTCCCAAGGATGTCCAGGCACTGATCCGCACTGCCGACAGCATTGACTTCGACGCAACGCTTTTGAAAGCGGTAGAGAGTCGCAATAATCAGCAGAAGACCACGTTGTTCAGCAAGATCCATAAGCATTTTGCCGGTGGCCTACATGGCAAGACCTTTGCCCTTTGGGGCCTTAGCTTTAAACCCAATACAGACGACATGCGCGAGGCAGCAAGCAGAGTTCTTATGGAAGCACTGTGGCACGCCGGCGCGAGGGTTCAGGCTTTCGATCCGGAGGCTATGGAAGAAACTCAGCGTATTTATGGCAACCGCGATGACCTTAGACTATGTGGTACCAAGGAGTCGGCGCTACTTGGCGCTGATGCGCTAGTCATAGTTACCGACTGGTCTGCGTTCAAAGCTCCGGACTTCGATGTGATCAAAACGTTGCTCAAGACGCCCATCATCTTTGATGGAAGAAACTTATTCGATCCACATAAAATGGCTGAGAAAGGACTCGGTTATTATTCGGTGGGGCGCAAGAAATTATAGCCGTCTGATATAAAATTTTGATATTGAGAAGTCTTGTTCATAGATATATATATATATCTATCTATGGCTTCGCTGGAAAAAATAGGCGGATTAAAAAATGAAGCGAAAAATTGCATGGTTTTATCATGTGACATTCAGGCACTGGATACTGAGCTTGCGAGTTAAATATCTAAACACCCTGTATGGCATGCATATCGCATCGGATGCTCGCATATCGTTAAAGGCAAAGCTTGATCTGACCAATCCCAAAGGGATTTATATAGGCTCAGGCTCTTACATTGCTTTTGGTGCTGTTATTTTGACCCATGACATGTGCCGCAACAAAAATGCGTCAGTACGCATAGGCAAGAACTGCTTTGTCGGTGGTAATGCGATTATCATGCCCGGAGTTGAAATTGGTGACTCGGTCATTATTGGCTCAGGGTCAGTAGTTACTCGCTCGGTGGGTAGCAATGTGGTGGTTGCAGGGAATCCGGCTAAGATTATAAAAACGGATATCAAAACAGGTAAGCTAGGCATCCTAAAAAAAACTGAAGAAGCTTTTTAATGAAAAGGATACGTGCGAAAGCACCGCTAATCTGTTTAGTCTATATATTGCTTATATTTATACCGGCTGAACTTAACTGGTTAATAGGACCGGTCAGGATTGAAGCCTATAGGTTGTTTTTGATAGCAGCTGCGCTTCTTTTAGCTTCGAAAATGATGAATCATAAATACGACCGAAAAGAGTTGGCGCTGGTGATTTTTTGCGGTTTGTCTGCCATAAGTTATATATATGTCCATAATGCGGCGGGTGTGCAATCCGCACTTATTCTAATATTGGAAGTGTTTGTCAGCTATTGGATAGGGCTGCAAGTTGGCGGGAATATCCATAAGCTCCGCGGATGCATTACGCTGATTATGACGATGTTTTTATTGCTGGTGCCTTTCGCGATAGTAGAATCGCTGAGTGGGTATCGTTCTCTTCATGTATTATTTGCAACGATAGCAGATACAAAAGTAGATGCGTACTTAGGTGAATCTTACTTCAGGCATGGATTACACCGAGCAGGCACTGTGTTCGCTCACCCTATTTTGTACTCTGTCATATCCGTGATGTACATTGGCCTGTTGTTCAGGTTATACAATCTGCCTTTGATAGTTCTATTTTGTTTTGCGATATTGACTGCCATAATTACGTCCGTGACTTCGGCAGGTTTGTTGATGTTGTTGATGTTGTTGGTGCTGTTTTTGATGCAGAAGAGTACTCGGTATTTTCCAAGTGTCTTTAAGTTGGCAGTCATTCTGAGCGGGTTCATTTTTATATTTTTATCCTTTGCTTCAAATCAGGGGCCGATCCAATTACTGATACAACTAACGTCGCTCAACACAGACACTGCATTTGCTCGTTATATGCAATGGCAATTTGCCTCAATGGAGGTGTTAAGAAACCCAATATTTGGAATAGGGTTTAATGAGTGGGCTCGGCCATACTGGATGGCGGCCAGTATTGATAGCTATTGGTTAACGGTTATGTTGAAAAGTGGGATTCCGGCATTGATTGCGTTGTCGGTTTTTTTTATACTTTCACTCAAAGCCTATTGGCAGGCGTTTCAGGTTACACGTGAGTGGTTGTATTTTTGTTTTTTTATAGCTATCTGTTCTTTCATATTGGGTGCGTTCACTGTCGATTATTTTGATCGTGCACAGTTGATGCTGTACTTGACCATGGGGTTCTTCAACTCATTTGTCTCCAAAAAATCGACGGAGACAGGAAAGTTGAACATATGATGGAAAATTCGTTATGGATGGCGTTTCTAAATTTACTGATGGAGCAGATATGGGCGATTATATTTTTTTTCGCCGCTGGCATTAGTTTGGCCCGTGGCAGGTATAAAAAAACAGCAGTCTGGTTGTTAGGGATGGGGAGCGCTTATGTAGTCAATATGAGCGGATTTTTATCGCCGATATTAAAACCTGTCCAAGCGGGATCAATAACAGACATTAGTGTGGTGTCTGTTTCCGTGCGCAGCAGTAATCCTCAGGTTGGGATGCTGTTGGCCGAGATGCTAAAAGGGGGTTACGACATAGTTGCTGTGCAGGAATTGCAGGATCAGAAGTTAATGTTAGATGTATTGAAAAATTACCCGGGTTATTTCTGTTATTATCAGCCTGGAAAGTCGACAGTCGTCCTAAGTCGATTTCCTGCAGTTGAAAGTATTCATCTAAAAAATGTGCAGCGGGTAACATTGCAGATTGATCCTGATAATACACTTCAAGTCTATAATCTACATGCGCCCAAATACTCAAGTAATCTAGCTCTGTACAATAAATTTTTTGCTGGCGTTTTTCAAAGTATAGAAAACAATCAACAAGGGAAAATCGTAATAGCTGGTGATTTTAACTCGACTCAGAATAACTATTGGCGCGGTAAGTTACCTAGCCTCAACTTTAGTAGCGCTCTGCATGACGCGGGGAGTGGTTGGCTAGCAACGTTCCCTACAAAATACAGGAGCTATGGATTTCTTTTTCCTTTTGTGTCTATCGATGATATTTATGTGAAAAACATGAAGTTGATAAGTGGTGACGTTCTGGGTAAGTACTATGGCAGCGATCATCACCCCGTGCATGCCATGTTACGCACTAAACTAGATTGATGTGTAATGCTGGCTTTGACTGTCGAGTAGTAGAACATCGACCTTGTCTGTAGCCGGTAGATGCAGACCGTATATGCCGTATATTCAATAATATAAAATGATCCGCATGTGAGCTGCGCGGCATAACTATAAGTGATCCGGTTTTCGTAGTAGGCACTAGTTCAAACCGTGCTTGTATGTTTCCAAATAATTCATTGAGCCGCTGTATGAAGGCACAAATTCATACCGATAAACACTAAATTCTACGTACTGTGCTTTTTTGCAGACGTCAGGAGATGTGCCTGTTATCGGACAATATCCAGGATATTATAATGGGCAGCATTAATATCGCACCAGGTACCGACAATAATTTCAATCTTATACGCATGCTCGCGGCCTGCTCGGTAGTCTTTAGTCATAGTTATGTATTGGTTTCTGGTGACCCAGCGTCAGAGCCGCTAACTTACGTATTGGGTATCAGTCTTGGACATCTAGCGGTGGATGTTTTCTTTATAGCCAGTGGTTTCCTAATCTCGGGTAGTTTGTTTCGGCGTAGCTCAATTCGGGAATTTCTTTGGGCTCGAGCGCTACGTGTATTTCCTGGACTGTGGGTCATGTTGTTACTCACAGTTTTAGTTTTTGGTCCGCTGGTAAGTGCGTTGCCTGGGCGTTATTATTTTTCGGAATGGGGGACGTGGAAGTATCTGATAAAAAATGCGATTTTAATTTTCAATGCCAGTTATTCATTGCCGGGGGTTTTTGAAAATATACCGTATTCATTTGCTGTTAATGGCTCCCTTTGGTCGTTGCCTATTGAAATTCGCATGTATTTATTGCTGGCGGTGCTTTGGTTTACGCTCGGATTGCTTAAGAGGCAAAGTACTGATCAATTGAAGTGGGTGGTCTGGATCATCGTAATTACGAGCATGGCGACACTGATGTATTACAATGCGCAGGGTGAGCAAATCAATCATAACGTTCGTTTGGCTGCAGTATTTTTTTGTGGCGTGTTACTCCAAATATATAAGAGTTTCATTAGGGTCTCCAGCAAGGTAGCGTTGTTGTTGTTCGCATTGTTAGTTGCCGCAGGGTGCTACTCTCAATCGTTATTTTTGATCGTGTACTATGTATCACTTCCTTATTTGATTATCTATATCGCATATTGTCAGGTGAGCTGGGTATCCAGGTTGAAAATGAAAGATGATATATCTTATGGGATTTACATCTATTCATTTCCAATACAGCAGCTATTGATTTTGAAGTTCGTAAATATTACACCGGGCATAATGTTCAGTGTTTCGTTGGCGTTGACGGCCCCTCTTGCTTTTGTTTCATGGCGATTAATAGAGGAGAAATGCATACAACTTAAGCGCAAGCCCAGTATTCAAACAGTTTAAGAAAATATTCGGCCACTGCACTGGGGGATATTCCCTCTATAAGGTGTAGCCATGCTGTGAGGGGATCGATATGCAACGAATTGATATTGTCAGCGTATGTTACAACTGTGGTGTTGATATCGCGCTGGTTATTGAAGATATCCGTAAAGGTTCTTATCCATTACATAAAATTCGTTTTATTGTGGTTGATAATGCTTCTGCTGATGACTCAGTTGAACGGTTGAGGGCCATTGAAGGCATCGACATGAAAATTATTGAGTCCGGTAATAATCTAGGTTTTGGCGCTGGCTGTAATCTAGCTATGGAGTATCTATCAGCACCTAAAACCTTGTTATTGAACCCTGATGTAAACCTCTATCCTGACAGTATCCGAAACTTACTGGAATTTTCGGTGCATCATTCCTATGCGCTGATCTGGGGGGGCCGAGCACTTGATGCTCAAGGCCTTGATGATGGCAAAGGCGCCTGGCGTGAACCAACGTTGCTTGGAATTGCCTGCTGGGCTCTATTTATTGATGTGCTTTTGAAGAAATTAGGGTGGTCGATACCGGACGGGTACAAACTGAAAGCCAAAGATAAGTATATTCAAGCCGATGCAATATCGGGCTGTTTCTTTCTGATTGATACTGGCCTATTGAAAAAACTGAATGGATTTGATCCGCGTTTTTTTATGTACAGTGAAGAAATAGATCTTTGCCGCCGCGCACGCGAAATGGGCGCCAAGCCATTATCGACCACAACAGCGAAAATTATACACCATGGCAGTCAGACGCTGAACAGTATCAATAAATTGAATTACCTCTATTACCATAAACTTAAGTACTCCCAAAAGTATTGGGGGAAGCATAAATTCAAAGTTGCCAAACTCTTGGTTCGTCTGGCAACTCATTTTCGGATTGTTATATTCTCCGCTTTAGCCGTATTTAAGTCGTCAACCATTTCAAAGAAACAGCTCTGGGTTGATTTTTTAAAAATACAGAAAGGTTGGAAGTTTTGATGAAGGTATCAACAGCTAATCGTCGGCCGGCAGTCATCATTCCTGCCTATAATGAAGAAGCAAATATAGGCACCTTGCTTGACGGTTTGACAGCAGCAAACTGGGAACAGGATTATCAAATTATTGTCAGTTGTAACGCCTGCACTGATCGTACGCTAGCTATTGCTCAGCAGTATGCAGGGGTGTTATGTCTGAGTAGCCGAGAACCTTCCAAGATAAACGCGTTAAATCTTGCCGATCAAGAGGCGTCCGGCTATCCGCGAATTTATGTCGATGCGGATGTTTTGATAAGCCACGCATCTATATTGACGCTTATAGAACGCCTTGCTATTGAGTCCGCGCCTGCACTTGTTGCGCCATTAGCCGTGACAAGGACCGTAGACTCATCGTTCAGTGTCAGGCATTATTATAAGGCATGGTCGAATAGTAAGTATTGCCTAGTTGATGGCTATGGCAGCGGCGTGTATGGTCTGAATCAGAGCGCTCGCTTATTATTTCATACGTTTCCTGCTGTTATTTCTGACGATGGATTTGTGCGGAGGATCATTGATAACCGTCATATAATTCGTGTGGTCGAAGCCAAATCCTATGTCCGAGCTCCGAGCAGTTTTAGCGAATTAATCAAAGTTAAGACGCGCAGTAAGCTAGGAAATATTCAGTTATCAGAAAGAAATAACGCTGTTGAGAATAAAAATACAACCGGCCCGGTATTTCAAAAAAAAATAGCACTGGTTAGTCGATTGATATACATGGCTGTGAATTTCACGGCCTTTATTTTGGCACGTAAAAACTACAAAAAAATAGCATCCTATAAATGGCAAAGGGATGAGTCTTCCCGAGGTAACGCAAAAATCAAGGGCGAAGAAAAAAAGAAAAAAATACTTGCCATATCGTCCAAAGGTGGACACTGGTTGCAACTGTTGCGTCTGCAGAGCGTGTGGGCGGACCAGGATGTATTTTTTGTCTGTAATGATCCGCAATTGCATCATCAGGTTGCGGGACATGAATTCTCTACTGTTATCGACGCCAGTATGGATAGCAGATCTCGGCTAATTATTCAGGGGATTCAGGTTTTCTGGATAGTGATGCGCATACGTCCTGACCTAGTGATTACAACGGGCGCGGCGCCAGGCTTCTTCGCAATTCTGTGGGGCAATTTTATAGGCGCTAAAACTGTTTGGGTCGACAGCATTGCTAATGCCGAAGAACTTTCCCTGGCAGGCAAAAAAGTCGGCAAATGGGCTGATATCTGGCTGACACAGTGGCCTGAACTTGCGCGGCCTGAAGGCCCGTATTTCGAGGGTCGGGTATTTTGATTCTGGTAACAGTAGGTACACAATTACCCTTCGATCGGCTGATCAAGAGAGTCGAGAGTTGGGCCATAAGCACTTGCCACAGTGATATTGTATTTCAGGTAGGCCTAAACGGTTACCGCCCTTTGATAGGGCGTGCTACTGAATTTATTCCACCCAAGGAATTGCATTGCCTTATTGACCGCGCTGAGCTTGTGGTAGCGCATGCTGGTATTGGCAGCATCATTTCCTGCCTTTCACTGGGCAAGCCCATTGTAATTATGCCTAGGGAGTTTCGCTTCGGCGAACATCGCAATGATCACCAAATAGCCACAGCGACGAAGCTTAGGCATATACCAGGCCTGTATGTTGCGGACAGTGATACCTCACTGTCCGATGTTATCGGAGCAGCCAGGCACGCGTCCTATAAGACTTCGCCTACGTCTTTTGCCTCCCAAGCAGATGACTCACTAATTAATTACATCCGGAAATTACTGATTTAAAGACTGTCCGAATAAAAAAAAGTTATCGGAAATATTAACTCCGTCTGAAATATCAGTTGCTAACGGGTGTCCAGTTGTCCGTCAAACATGGATATTTATACATGAGTGAAACTCCAGTTTATGTAACCCAGCCCTACATGCCGCCGATTGCCGAATTCATTCCTTATCTTGAACAGATATGGGATAATAAAATTCTAACAAATTGCGGACCAATGCATCAGCAGCTCGAAGAAGCGTTATGTGACTATCTTGGTGTTGAACATATTGCTCTGTTCAATAATGGCACTATTGCGCTGCTTACGGCGCTGCAGGCCTTGAGGATCACAGGGGAAGTTATTACTACTCCATATTCTTTTGTGGCTACTGCCCACTCTCTATTGTGGAACGGTATTAAGCCCGTGTTCGTGGATATCGATCCGCTCACCCTCAATCTTGATCCGGCAAAAATTGAGGCTGCTATTACTCCGCAGACTACGGCCATTATGCCGGTACATTGTTACGGTAACTCCTGCTCTGTAGAGGCTATCCAAAAAATCGCGGACAACTACAATTTGCGGGTTATCTATGATGGTGCTCACGCTTTTGGAGTGCGTGATCAGGGTGGAAGTATTCTGCGCCATGGCGATCTCTGTACGTTGAGTTTTCATGCCACTAAAGTGTTCAACACATTTGAAGGGGGGGCAATAGTTTGCCCGGATGCAAAAACTAAGCAAAGAATCAATAATTTAAAAAACTTTGGCATCGTTGATGAAGTCACAGTGGTAGCGCCTGGCATCAACGGAAAGATGAGTGAAATAAATGCGGCTTTTGGTCTCCTGCAATTGCAGCATATTGATCGAATTATGGTTCGGCGCCATGAAATTGACCAGATTTACCGAGAGCATTTGAAAAATATCAAAGGTATTAGGGTTGTAGAAACGATTGGACAAAAAACTGCTAATTACTCCTATTTCCCGATTCTAGTCGAGCCAGACTACCCGCTCAGTCGTGACGAATTGTATGAGCTAATGAAGGTTAAGAACATATTCACACGTCGCTATTTTTTTCCGCTAATTAGCGAGTTTCCTATGTATCGTGGCATGCCATCTGCAAAGCGTAACAATCTGCCTGTTGCTAACGAGATTTCCGGAAAGGTTTTATGTTTGCCAATATATCCCGCCATGACCAACGATGATCTCGCACGGATTATTAATGTAATAGAGAGAACATAATGGGACTCTTGAATAGACAGGAAATAGAGAGCATGGGATTTGCAAGTGTTGGTGCGAGTCCACAGCTTTCCGACAAAGCATCTTATTACAACTGCGCCAATATTATCATAGGTGACAATGTACGGATTGATGACTTTTGTGTGCTTTCGGCGGGCGCTGGTGGAATAGTGATCGGTAGCCATATTCATATTGCCGTATATAGTTTTTTAATCGGTGCCGGGAAAATCAGCTTGCATGACTTTAGCGGTCTTTCATCGAGAGTTTCAATTTATAGCAGTTGTGATGACTACAGTGGTTTAAGCATGACGAATCCGATGATTCCTAATGAGTTCACTAATGTTCATGATGCGGATGTTGTCGTTGGCCGACATGTGATTATTGGTGCGAGTAGTGTCCTTCTCCCTGGTGTAGTCCTTGATGAAGGCGTGGCCGTCGGGGCATTGAGTTTAGTATCTAAAAGCTGCAAAGCTTTTGGGGTGTACTCAGGCGTGCCGGCTAAACGCATCAAGGAGCGAAAAAGAGATGTACTGGAGTTAGAGCGACAGTTTCTCTTCAACGTGAATGAGAAGCTTAGTCAGTAATAGTATTTGTCTAAAGCGAGCGGCTATTACATTGTCACTAAAATTGAATATTATGGTGAATTACACTAGCCAGATCTATGTTGCACTAGTAGGTATTCTGGTTCTTCCTTTATATATTAAGCATATGGGAGCGGAAGCTTATGGTTTGGTAGCATTTTTCACCATGTTGCAAACCTGGTTTATTTTGCTCGATTTAGGGTTGACTCCAACGATCAGCCGTGAAACAGCGCGATATTATGGCGGCGCTATTACGGCACTTAGTTATCGTAAGCTCTTCCGTGCACTGAGCAGCGTTTTTTTGAGCGTGGCAGTATTGGGAGGCGGGTGCCTATGGTTTTTTTCTGAATTGTTGGCAACACGCTGGCTCCATGTGACTGACATTCCAATCAGTGAAGTAATATTAGCCATTCAAGTCATGATCTTCAGCGTTGCGTTACGCTGGGCGGGTGGTTTATATAAAGGTGCTATAACAGGTGCTGAGCAGCTTGTATGGCTTGGGGGATGCTATGCTTTTTTTGCAACCCTGAGATCAGTAACTGTTTTTATAAGTATGTATTTTTTTGGGTTTACTCCTGTTGTATTTTTCTTACATCAACTTATTGCCGTGTTGTTAGAGTTTTCTGTTCTGACTTGGAAGTGTTATACGTTATTGCCTAAAATAAAAAAAACGGAATCAATTGGTTGGTCATTCAAACCAATCATGCCGGTCCTAAAGTTTTCTTTAAGTGTAGCATTTACCTCGTTCGTCTGGTTATTGGTTACTCAAGCAGACAAAATGGTTTTATCCGGCGTGCTACCTTTGAATGAGTATGGTTATTTTTCTCTTGCTGTGGTGGTTGCTGGCGGGATACTACTTGTAAGCGGCCCGATCAGCAATATCATAATGCCGCGCATGGCAAGATTACATGCACAGAATCGGAGAAAAGAGTTACTAGAGCTATATTGTGCAGCGACGAAAATGGTTTGTTTGACCGCCGGTGTGACATCGCTGACTCTGACATTTGGCGCAGAATCGTTACTATATGCCTGGAGTGGCGATATAGTCACGGCCAATAAATCAGCGCCTATTTTAAAGCTATACGCGCTGGGCTATGGGTTGTTAGTAGTGGGTGCATTCCCTTATTATCTGCAATATGCGATTGGTAATTTGCGGTTGCATTTGATAGGCAATGCAGGAATGGCCTTGCTGCTGGTGCCAGTAATTTTTTATGTGGCATCACATTATGGTGCCATAGGTGCAGGTTGGGTCTGGATTGGTTTCAATTGTGCTTATCTGTTTATCTGGACTGCCTACGTACATCATAGACTTGCACCGGGCTTGCACAAAAACTGGCTTACGTTTGATGTGCTAATTATTTTGGTTCCGGTTTCTATAGGGCTATGGTTGGGCTCTTATATACTGCCATATAGCAATGATCGTATGAGCAGCTTTATAAATTTTTCGGTTTTGGGTCTTATTTCGTTTTCCATAGCCATACCGATTGCAGTTATTGCTTTTAAGAATGGGAAATTCTCTGCATTTAATAATCACTAAAAATACATGGTGCTTCAATGAATTCTGGAAAAAACAAGGTGCTACGATCTGAAAGCAAGATAATGGATGGGTGGGATAATAATAAGCCATTGGTCAGTGTTCTTTGTCTTACATATAATCACGCTTCCTTTATTGAAGACGCAATTTGCGGTTTTTTAAAACAATCAACTAAATATCCTTTTCAAATAGTTTTTCATGACGATGCGTCTACTGATAAGACGCAGGAATTGATTTTAGGTTACAAGAAAAAATACCCACGAATAATAAAGCTGGTATTTCAGGACGTTAACATTTACTCGTGCGCGGGCAATGTTCTTTCACATGGCATGACGTCTTGCGATGGTAAGTATATTGCTTTTTGTGAGGGCGATGACTATTGGGTTGATTCCACCAAACTCCAGGAACAAGTCGATTTTTTAGAGAATAACCTAACGTACTCCGTTGTTTATTCAGACTGTCAGCCGTTTGATGAGTTTGGGGATGTAGCGTTTGATTATCGGGGCGTCCGTAGAGACTTGTCTGCTGATCAGATGAAAGAATCACCGTCTATTTATACATTGACAAGTTGCTTTAGAAATATAATCACTGTGCCTCCAGAGGCCGCGATGGCTAAGTACGGAGATTTATTTATATGGTCTCTTTTAGGTCATCACGGCAAGGGTAAATACTTGCCTACTGAGCGGCCTAGTCGATATAGAGTACACAGTGCGGGTTTACATTCTAAATCGAGTCGGAGCGCAAGGGTAGATATGTCAATCTCTACTTATGCGGCTTTAATGTCATACTATAAGCGCGTTGGGAATAGTGAGTTGGCGAGCTTTTTTAGGAAAAAACTGTTGGATGTTTGTACTCGAGAGTGGATTAGATACCTCCCAGGAGGGGAAGCCATTTATTGGTTGCGAAGTAAAATGAGACTCATATTTAAAGGTTAATTTTCGATGGGTAAGGTATGTATTTTCTTCTGATAATGGTGTTGGAATTGAACGGCATGCAAATATTCTGAAATAAAATACGACGCTCCATTAGAGCGGTATTTAGATCCGGTTGTCATAGAGTTTCAATGACAAATGTATTTGCCCCCGTTAGATTATTAGGCTCTCATGAAAATATTAGCGTTGACTCACTTTCGATTTACAGCAGCGATTATAGTCGTCATTTTTCACTTTGGTAGAGAATTGAACTATTTACCGGGTTTTCTTATTCGTGGTCCGGAGATGGTAACCTTCTTTTTTGTGCTCTCAGGGTTCGTATTGTCTATCGCTTATAAGGGTCGGATTTTTTCGTCTACAGAGTTTATGTTCAGCCGCATTACTCGTATTGCCCCTGCTTATTTTATGGCTTTGTCTTTAGTTGTTTTTTCGAGCTATATACAGGGTAAACTTTATACTTCTGATTTTTTGCTGAGTATTTTTTTTCTGCAATCATGGGTGCCCGGTTACGCTCTTGTATTAAATTCACCGGGCTGGTCGCTTTCGGTGGAAATGTTTTTTTATGTCTCGTTTCATTTTATATTCCATTTTGTGAATAGTAATGGGCGGTCCGTCTCTGTATTGTGTCTACAAAGTTTCGCTGTTTGGTTGGCTACTCAAGTGATCGGCGCAGTCATTCTGGATGGGGACTGGCGCGGTGATAATTTCTTAAGTTATTTTCCGCCGATGCATTTGCCAGGATTTATTCTAGGTATCGTAGGGGGTAAGTTATTTATAGAACAGCCGGCCTTTTTGAAACGGTTTAGGGGGCTTGGATTTGTAGTCGCATGCTTGCTTTTTTGTGCTGTTGTGTTGGAATACTGTCAGGTTATCAATGCATATGTAAATACAGCAAATGGTTTGCTTTCACCTGTTTTTCTATTGTTGATACTGGTGGTCGCAATTAACAATGATGAATTGGGTTTTCTTAAAAACAGGAAGATGATCTTGTTGGGCGAGGCGAGCTATGCATTGTACCTGTTTCAAGTTCCAGTGCATGGGGTTTTAAAGAGAACAGTGCTGCCTTTTATAGGTAATGATACGTTGAGTTTTTTATGTTATTTGGTGGTGTTGGTGCTGGTTTCTGTATCTGTGCATGTTTTTTTTGAAAAACCTGCTAATAGGTTTTTTAGGTCTCTTATTAAAAACTAAACAGTAGCGATACTAAAGTTTAGTCAACCGGTAGATAATAAATGAGCAAAAAAATCCTAATTACTGGCGGAGCAGGCTTTATTGGCTCGGCCCTAATACGGCATATTCTGCAGACCACTGATTGGCAAGTTGTTAATATTGACAATCTGACCTACGCAGGAAACCTTGAGTCTTTGGCTGCGGTGACCGGTTCCCCGCGTTACCTCTTTTATCAGGTTGATATTTGCAATGAGGCGGCACTTGACTGGATATTTTCCAGTTTTAAACCCGATGCGGTTATGCACTTGGCTGCCGAGAGTCATGTCGACCGTTCTATCGATGGTCCTGCGGCGTTTATCCAGACTAATATTGTAGGTACCTATAGCCTTTTGGAAGCGACCAGACGTTACTGGAACGCATTGCCGTTAGCTGAGCAGCCCACCTTTCGCTTTCAGCATATTTCCACAGATGAGGTTTTCGGTGACCTACAGGGGGCTGATGATCTGTTTACGGAAAGCACACCATACGCGCCCAGTTCACCTTATTCTGCGTCCAAGGCCAGCTCCGATCATTTGGTGCGTGCCTGGTATCGAACCTATGGCTTGCCAGTATTAATCAGTAATTGCTCGAATAACTATGGGCCCTACCACTTCCCAGAGAAGCTAATCCCCCACATTATTCTCAACGCTTTGGCGGGCAAGCCACTACCGGTTTACGGTGATGGCTCGCAGATTCGCGACTGGTTGTATGTGGATGACCATGCCCGGGCATTAGCTTTGGTGTTGAGCAAGGGAGGAGTAGGTGAGACCTACAATATAGGTGGACATAACGAGAAGCCCAATCTTCAGGTGGTAGAGACAATCTGCGCGTTACTGGATGAGTTTGTGCCTCTGAGTGCCGATGGCGGCACGTCACGCACTTATAAAGAGCTGATAAGTTTCGTCAAGGATAGGCCCGGCCATGATAGGCGCTATGCGATAGATGCGTCGAAAATCCAGCACGAACTGGGTTGGATGCCGCTGGAAACTTTTGAGAGCGGTATTCGGAAGACAGTGCGGTGGTATCTGGAAAACCCTCAGTGGTGGCATCGCGTACTCAACGGTGAATACCAGTTGGGCCGAATTGGCGATTAATGTGCATGCAGTCATGGGAACTTTGAAAAGAGTTTAATTATTTCCTTGGCTGCGGGAGGCTGATTGCTACTCACCGATACTGTTGTCGATATCTCGCTGCCGTGCTGTGCGCTGTCTATGGTTCGCGATGACTAGGATTTGGGCCGTTATCGCTTTGCGATTATAGATAAATCATATTTGTCTACCGTGCATGTCTTGTTTTTAAACGTGATCAGTATTTGTAGTGGCCTAATGAGGCTATGAGGATCAAGTGGTTCGATGTCTAAATGGTTTTCATGTTCGGTAGTTTAATTTATAAGTTTGTTTCTGTGTCGGACGTCTTTTGAGTTTCTACTAAGATATAGTATTAAGTTCTATAGTAGTAGAGGCCTGGTTCGTATTCCTCTCACCCTGCTGACGTCGGTTTTTTTATAATTATTGGAGCATGCTATGACCTGCCTTATTTCCAGTGTTGTCACGCCTCGCAAGGGTATCATCCTCGCAGGCGGTTCGGGCAGCCGACTTCATCCAATTACTCGCGGTGTCTCCAAGCAACTACTGCCTGTATATGATAAACCCATGATCTATTATCCCTTGTCGGTGCTGATGTTGGCGGGTATTCGCGAAGTGCTGATTATTTCTACGCCGGAAGATTTACCCAACTTTCGAAAGTTACTGGGTGATGGCTCCGAATTTGGTATTGAGCTTAGCTATGCCGAGCAGCCCTCGCCGGATGGCTTGGCCCAAGCCTTTCTCATCGGTGAGGCTTTTATAGGTAATAGTGATGTGTGTTTGATTCTAGGCGATAACATATTCTATGGTTACGGGTTCAGCGCCATGCTGCTAAAAGCTGCTAATAGTCAATGCGGCGCGACAGTGTTCGGCTATCATGTCAGCGATCCAGAGCGTTTTGGCGTGGTCGAGTTTGATGCTGAGGGTAAGGCGCTTTCCATTGAGGAAAAACCACTTCAGCCTAAGTCAAGCTACGCGGTTACAGGGTTGTATTTTTACGATAATGCCGTGGTGGAGCTGGCCCGACAAGTGAAACCATCTGCACGTGGAGAACTGGAAATTACCGATTTGAATAATGCCTATCTGCTGCGCGGTCAATTGCAGGTGAGTCTGCTGGGACGCGGTTTTGCTTGGCTGGATACAGGGACCCATGATTCGCTTATGGAGGCCAGTCAGTTCGTGCATACCATCGAGGCCCGTCAGGGGTTGAAGGTGGCCTGTTTGGAGGAGATCGCTTTTAACCAAGGCTGGCTCAGCGCAGAACAACTAGCTATCCAGGCTCAAGCCTTGAGCAAGACAGGCTATGGACAGTATCTGCAACGCTTGCTCATTGAGGACGTTGTGTAATGAAAGTGATCGAAACGGTGTTACCGGGTGTTTTGATCATTGAGCCCAGAGTATTTGGCGATCATCGTGGTTTTTTCATCGAGACTTTTCAGACTGAGCGATATCGCGAGATTGGTATCGAGTTGCCGTTCGTGCAGGACAATTACTCACGCTCGCCGCGAGGTGTTTTGCGTGGTTTACATTTCCAGCGTTCGCGGCCTCAGGGTAAGCTGGTGGGTGTTAGCCGCGGCGCGGTGTATGACGTGGTGGTGGACATCCAGCCGGGTTCTCCAACCTGCGGACAGTTTGTTGGCGTTGAATTGAATGATGAGAATCATAGGCAGATGTGGATTCCCCCGGGCTATGCCCATGGCTTCTGTGTGCTCAGCGAGGTGGCAGATTTTCAGTACAAATGCACTGATCTGTATTTTCCTGATGATGAGGGTGGGCTTCTATGGTGCGATCCCGACCTGAAGATTCCATGGCCGGTGGGCGAGCTGCAATTGTCAGCCAAGGACCAGCACTACCCCCGCTTGCGTGACTTGTTGATGGGAGTTGGGTAAAACGGGTAGTACTTGGGGATTTGCCGGCATGGTGCGGCTTAGGAAATGGAGGATCACGCAGTGTCCTCGATAGCTTGGGATCACCGAATAGACAAAAGCGCCGTTCAGAACTGGATTCGGCGGACACTACTGAGCTTGTGGGATCTGCTCTCTACGGAAACTCCAAGTAACTTCGGCCTGCCATGGAATTAGTCATTTAAAGCTCGGGCTATTGCGTTCTCTTTCGTATATTTTATGCCAAGTGACGAGTGAGCAGGCTTTCAGCCTTGCTTCATATTTATCAGACGCACTTAGCCCATACCCGTTAAACATTTTCGTGCCTGAATTCAACACATAAGTGCAACGCTCACCCCCGCATAGACTTCATACGGTGTCTTCCAGCCCAGGCGTTTGCGAGGGCGTAAATTTATCTGCGCGACCACACGGTTTACAGCAGCAACCGTCAGCTTGCTGAAGTCACTGCCTTTGGGAAAATACTGGCGGAGCAAACCGTTGGTATTTTCATTCGTGCCGCGCTGGCACGACGAATACGGGTCGGCAAAATAGACCTGGCAACGGCTCTTGTTCGCGATGCGCTCATGGCCGGCAAACTCCTTGCCGTTGTCCAGCGTCAACGTATGCACCACATGCCCATTGAACTGTAAATTGATCGCCCGAGTGACTTGGCGGCTATCTGAGCGCTTGACCGGGTAAGCGCTCAGATAGCCGCTTTTACGCTCAACCAGAGTGACCAAATTACCGCCCACCCCATGCACTGTGTCACCTTCCCAGTCGCCCAGCCGTTCTCGAGTTTCGACCTCAGCAGGACGTTCAGTGATCGACACCCGATTTCGCAACTGTCCCCGCCGGTCGTGGCTTCCATAGCGTTTACGGTAACGCTTTCGACGGTGCCGCAGATGCGTATAAAGCTCGCCGCCGCCCTGTTTGTCGGTGGCAATAAACCGATAAATCCACTCATGACTGACCGCCTGATCTGGTCGCTCTTGCTTGAGCCGATGACAAATCTGCTCTGGGCTCATTCCATGGTTGAGCCATATCGCAAGGTGATGACTCAACCAGGTAACCGGTTTGCAAAACTTCCGAGCCCCAGCGCGCCGGACATCACTTTCATGGGTCGCCGAAACCGCCTCGTAAACATTTTCAGAACGGTTGCGGCGAACCTCACGACTAATCGTCGAAGGGTGCACGCCCACCTGTTTAGCAATGTTTGCTTGGCTCTCTTTAGCCCTCAGACCCGCTTCAATCTGGTAACGTTGGCCATGAGTCAGCTGCCGGTAAGGCGTGGTCATCTGCGCTTGAATCCTTTGGTGTGAGAGCCTGGATTCTACCGGTGGCTGGCTCTCTGCCTCTCGTTTCAAGCGTTGCAGTTATTCTATGAATTCAGGGGGTGTTATCTATAGGTTCGGCAGCGCGATCAGAATAGTTAGTTGAGCCGTGTTGTTAGCCAGCTCATGGGCGTATGCCTTTACATTGCCGAACGGGCGTTGGCCTAACATCTAAAGCAACATTTACTTAAGTTAAACAGAATTATCAGGGTGGCCGCCTGTCATTAAGTTGAGGCCAGGATTATATCGCGATCACGCGACACATTGAGGGATTAAAACGTTATGCGGGTGGTTGCGCCACAGGTTAAAACTGCCCAACAGCCAGTTCAGTTCCTGGACAGTCAGCGCGATGGGCTCGTCGGTGAAGTCGGGCGCGGTTTTGAAACGTTCAGACTCCATGCGCTTGAGGCAAAGACAAAAACCGTTGCACTCCCAGTAAAAGATTTTCACTCGGTTCCGGTGACGATTCAGAAAAACGAAAAGCACAGAGTCCAATACCGCTACTGTGATATCCATCTCGACCAGGACGGCCAAGCCATCGATGGATTTTCTGAAGTCGACCGGTTTGGCGTAGAGGTACATTTTTTGTACCTTCACATCGGGTCCTATCATGGGAAGCTGGCTTCTGAAAAAAGTACTGGAGCACAGCATCGCGGATCAACTCGCGACTTTCAATGTGCGGATGATGGATTAGTTACGTCGTTCCTCGAATGGCATGTTGCTCAATCCCTTGGATGTACACGTCAGATAAGGTGTCAAGCCATTTGTAGCCTCTCCTGCACTGGCGATGTCTCAGTGTGTACCCACTATTGGGAGGTGGGTATAGAACGTCAGGCAAGTGCGTTGCGCTTGGCGATGTCGGCTAACTCCACTAGGGTGCCAATATTGAGTTTGTTCATTACTCGTATTTTGTAGGTGCTGATGGTCTTGTTGCTTAGCGCCATATCGACACCCACCTCTTTATTAGACTTGCCCAAGGCCAGTTGCCTGAGTACCGACATTTCTCGATCAGACAGCCTGTTCAGTAAGTCTAACTCGCTTGCCTGAGCATCGCTGCGTCTCACAGAGTTGAATGCCAGATTAGGGAAATAGTGGTAGCCTGACATCACTGCTCTTATTGCATTGACTAACTCGCCCAAATCACCGGTCTTGCATACATAACCTGCTGCGCCTGCCTGCATGCAGCGTGTAGAATAGAGGCTTGCTGGCTGGGAACTGAGTACTACTATCTTTAATCGAAGACTCAAGGCGCTTAGCCTCATGATGACTTCCAAACCATCAAATTTTGGAATGCTAATGTCGAGAATTACAAGATCAGGTAACTGTTCGCGGACCTGCTGAATCGCATCCACACCATTGTCAACTTCAATGATGTTCTGGAAGCCCTCACGCTCCAACAGAATGCTGACCGCCATGCGTATTAAGGGATAATCGTCAACGATCAATGCCGTTTTCATGTGATTACTCCAAGAGTGTCAGTTGCTGAAAACACTGAGCGCTATTAAAGGGCTTGGTAGTTATGCCGTTTGTAAAAACTGCACATGATATGGTGTGTGGAGGTTTGGCATGTTTTATAGTCATTCTATTATACGTTTTTCTTGGGTTGGTAATGGGTAAGGTGAAGTCTCGCTTTTATTATCATCGGTTTTGCTCTGCTTTTCAGAATTTGAGCAGTGTTGTTGAGTCGATCATAGTGTTTAAGGAGCGAGTCTTGGGGTTGAGAATAAATACAATTGGAATGCGTGGCTATATGTTTCGAAAGAAATACAGAACGAGACCGGCCCAGGTCTAAGATACCTTCATCTGCAGCGATATTTGATGTGGTTTTACCCATCTCGTTTCTTGTGTGGGTCATATTATTACTCGGCTAAAGTCGATATTTGATAATATTTTAAACTGTTTTAGATGCAGGGAGCCTATTGATATCTCGTGAACCCAGAGTGGAGTCCTTGCGTAACATTTTCATCATCATCATTCATTTCGCAGGGTAGCCTTTACGTGTTCTACCATGCAATTGAATAGTTTTTCCGCACAATGGCAGCCACTACTTAATGCCATAATTCGTTGGTTTTATCCAATCGCAGAACGCGACAATAGATAACATTATTATTTAATTGGACAAAAAATAACATTTTAGATGCTTTCTATGTCGTTATGTGTATAAGAATATGTTTGAAAAGCTGCACCTGTGGGCCAGTAAGTAGAAGGCTTATTGCGGCAAGTAAATTTTCCTGATGTTGTTATCAAATGCTCTTGGCGTTAAAAAGGACGATCCATGATTCGTAAATGTCTTTTTCCTGCTGCCGGTTACGGCACGCGTTTTTTGCCTGCTACTAAGGCGATGTTGCCAATCGTTAACAAGCCGCTTATCCAGTACGCAGTCGAGGAAGCTCGTGATGCGTGTTTGCAGCACATGGCGATTGTGACCGGTCGTGGCAAGCGGGCCCTTGAGGATCATTTTGATATCAGCTACGAGCTAGGGAAACTCTGAAAAAGGTTTCCAAATCTGGTGAAATGTCCTCCATCACATGAGCTGAACGGTTAAGCCCCATGAAGCAGATTTCTTTCGCCGATGCTGAGTACGCAGGTAAACGTAAGCGAACCCGCCGTGAGATTTTCCTGAGCGAGATGGACAAGGTCGTCCCCTGGAAGGGGTTGATCGCCTTGATCGAGCCGCATTATCCAAAAGGCGAAGGGGGCCGGCCGGCGTATCCGTTGATGGCCATGTTGCGGGTACATCTGATGCAGAACTGGTTCGGTTACAGCGACCCGGCCATGGAAGAGTCGCTGTATGAAACAACGATTCTGCGCCAGTTCGCGGGGTTGAACCTGGAACGCATTCCCGACGAAACCACGACTCTCAACTTCCGCCGCTTGCTGGAGAAAAACCATCTCGCCGGGGGCATTCTTGAGGTCATCAATGGCTATCTGGGTGACCGAGGGCTGATGCTTCGTCAAGGCACTATTGTTGACGCCACGATCATTCACGCACCGACCTCGACCAAGAATAAAGAGGGTAAACGAGACCCCGAAATGCACCAGACCAAAAAAGGCAATCAGTACTTTTTTGGGATGAAAGCGCACATCGGAGTCGACGCTGATACGGGCCTGACGCACAGCGTGGTGGGCACGGCAGCCAATGTCGCGGACGTGACCCTAGTCGATCAATTGCTGCATGGAGAAGAGACCCATATCTGTGGCGATGCGGGCTACACCGGGGTGCAAAAGCGCCCTGAACATGAAGGGCGTGAAATGATCTGGTCGATCTCTGCTCGGCCCAGCAGCCGTCGCAAGCATGGGGAGCAAAGCGTCATTGGTCGCGCGCTGCGCAAGATTGAATACGCAAAATCGCAGACGCGAGCCAAGGTTGAGCATCCGTTTCGAGTGATCAAACGCCAGTTTGGTTACACCAAAGTGCGGTTTCGCGGACTGGTAAAAAACACCGCGCAGTTGGTGACACTGTTTGCGCTGTCGAATCTGTGGATGGCGCGCCGACATTTGATGGAGCCTGTAGGACAGGTACGTCCGCAGTATGGAAATTAAGGGTTAACAAGTGCCTGAAAGAGGCTTATTGATCGAAAAAAATTGATATTTCAAAAAAATCAGCGAAGTGCTCTCTTTTTGAGAGCCTGACGCCCGATTTTCCGGAAAGAGGAGGCCTTATTTCAGACCTTCCCTAGAGCATCAGATCCGAGGCACTGACAAGGAGAAATTCTTGGCTGGTACGCGTGAGTTGATCGAAACTTGCACTTTCTCATACACGCGCCAGGTGGAGATGAAGGGGCTTGGCCACGCAATTCTTTGCGGCCGTCCTTTGATTGGCGACGAGCCCTTTGCTGTGGTGTTGGCTGACGATCTTTGTTTGAATTTGGGGGGCGATGGTGTCTTGGCCCAGATGCTCAAGCTGTACAAGCATTTCCGTTGCTCGATCGTGGCGATCCAGGAAGTACCGCACGATCAGACTCATAAATATGGTGTTATTGCCGGCGAAGAGATCCGCGAAGGAATTTATCGTATTGACAGCATGGTCGAGAAGCCAAAGCCGGAAGACGCTCCGTCCAATCTAGCGATCATTGGTCGTTATATTTTGACCCCTGACATCTTTGATTTGATCGCGTATACAGAACCAGGGAAGGGCGGTGAGATTCAGATCACTGATGCTCTTATGAAGCAGGCAAAAAATGGTTGCGTGTTGGCTTATAAGTTTAAAGGTCAACGCTTTGATTGTGGCGGCGCTGAGGGTTTTGTTGAAGCGACTCACTTTTGCTTTGAGCATATATATCCGAAAGGCATCTGATGCGCACAGTTTTCTAAGGTGCCGTTTGTTGAATTGGCATCAGGTTTTGTATTCGTATGAGCGAAGCAGCTATGAGCACAACGGTTTCAAACGAAGACGAACTCAACCACACCATGGGTAATGATTTACAGGGCTGCTTCCACGCACGGTGGTCTTTGTTGGTTGAACGCATTTGGGCGTTTCCGTCACCAGGGGAAATACGCCGTAAGGTTGACGATCCGTCTGTGGTGTTGGCACGTATCAAGGATCTTCACGCTGCGTTGGCGTTGGAGTTGGAAATGGATGGGGCGGAAGGGCTAAGTCTGCTGTTAACTGATTGGCGTTTTAAACTGCGTCTCTCGCCCATCGAACCCGAAATTTGTGTGTGTGTGGAAAGTCGCGGCGATGTCGCGTTGATGCAGGAGAAAACCACCGAACTGCTTGAGCAGATAGACGGGAGAAGGGACTGAGGATGTTGGCACATAACGGAACAGCTGTTGAGATGATTGGCGACGAGAGCCTTACCTCCAGAGCGTGGTATTTGATCCAGTGCAAGGCGAGCCAGGATGAGCGCGCTGAAATAAATCTGACCCGCCAAGGGTATATCTGTTTTCGTCCCAAGCACAGTCGTGAACGCGTTACGCGAGGGCTGCGAAAGGATGTCCGTGAGTCTCTCTTTCCGAGTTATATGTTTATCCAACTAGGCTCTTATGATAACTGGGGGCCACTACGATCTACTCGCGGCGTATCACGGATTGTCAGCTTTGGTGGCAAGCCGCTAGCGGTTCGTGATGCGCTGATTGCCCGGCTTCATGAGCGCGACAGCGAAGCCACAGTGCAGGCGGATTTTACCTACGGTGAGACGGTGCGTATTAGTGATGGGCCCTTTGCCGAGCTGGAGGCAATCTTTTTGGCAATGGATGGGGACGAACGAGTGGTGTTGCTGATGAACGTTCTGCAGCGTGAGCAAAGAGTCTGTCTACCGTTGACAGTTGTGAGTAGACGTTGAGAACACCTCCGAACAGCGGAGCTGACAGGCGTACCTGAGCCGGACTCTATTGATAGGTTAGTGCTCAGTTACTAATTACGTAGTAGCCACGGGACATACCTGTCGTGAGG
This sequence comes from Pseudomonas sp. GG8, assembly GCF_052976945.1. Taxonomy (NCBI): domain Bacteria; kingdom Pseudomonadati; phylum Pseudomonadota; class Gammaproteobacteria; order Pseudomonadales; family Pseudomonadaceae; genus Pseudomonas; species Pseudomonas sp. GG8. The sequence continues at coordinate 2,973,156 of NZ_JBRIIP010000001.1, read as the reverse complement.
CTGGGCGTTTTAAAGGAGCTTAAAGTGCGAATCCTCAAAGTAACGCTTGCGCATATTCTTTGTGCGTCCCGTGGGTTTTCTCTCTTATTATGCAGTGTACTTTCAACGCTCTCTTTGATGGTGTTCGTCTGGTGTCTCATGGCATGGGAATATATAAGTGTCTGGCCTGTATTTTTGTCGTTGGGGGGCGCTATAGGCTTTGCAGCGCTGTATCGGTACTACGACATGCTTGTTTTTAGGCTGAGGCCGAAAAGTATGAGATTAACGCTATAGTAAACCTGAAGAGTGGCTCCTTCAAAAAAGCAATATGGTTGATTTTAAACTGCTGTATATATAACTCCATAGTAAGCTTGATTAGAGAATGCAATGTCACAAATGTTGAAGTTTTTTTTACGTGCGTTTGCGTTATTAGTGCTGACGTTTGTTTTGATTGTGGTGAATCATTGGGGTAGGCGAACGACCGCTTCGTTTGGAGTAAATTGGGACGGTGGGGCTCTTCATATCATAGACTTGTCAGTCGTTTTATTACCTGCTCTTATAGTAGATGAGACAGCCTCACATTGTTGATGTGGCACTTCCTAGTCAGTGTGACTGGTTAATTTTTTTAATTTTACCCGTCCTGAATAGGACTCAGAATTTCTTCGAGTACTAGATATGTAGTCGTTGTGTATAATATTCAGTGGTGCCCGGTGGAAATATAACATGGCCCACGTTAAGTTGTAGGACTTTTCGTAAATTACAGCTAGGTTGTGCTTTGATTTTTCGAACGGAAAACCCAGCGCTTGTATCTGAAATTAAGCGAAGTGCCGCATACATTTAAAGCTGTCGGTTGACGCTTGATAATATGATCTCAGACGATTGATGAGCGGGTTCATTATATAATGATTGCTCAGGGGCTTTGAAAAAGTGCTCATATGTACTCAAATATATTGTGATGACCTAGCCGAATTTATCATGAGTCCGACGAGCTTTTTCGATTTCGATTTCGATTATGTGTAAGTTAGTCCTCTGTGAACGGTTTCTTGCCAACATTGAAGCGGTAATGCCTAGGGAGACTACTTTCGCTAGGTATTAACTCTAATATTCCAAAGTTGGCGTCGGTCGACAAGCTTCATTTGCTGGATGCAACACTGCGCACTCACCAGCTGAAAAGCTGGTTTGTACCGAGTGATCCCGCAATGGGAGAGGCGCTTTATGAGAGCACCTCGCGGTGCCAGTATCTACGCATTACGAATCAATACCTTGATGAGATTGTTTTGATAAAACGGTCCGAGTAATTATAATGGCGTTCCCTTATATTGATTTAATAGTGAATAACTACAATTAGGAAATAAACATGTCCCGTCTCGCAGAATTTCGTGCTCTAGAGCAACAGCTTGCACGCCAGATTCAAGATCTGGAAATACTCAAAAACGACCCAGTCCTTCAGAAATCGATCGAGTTTGAAAGCAAACTGAAAAAATTGATGTCGCAGTACAATCAAGATCTTCGTAGTGTTATCGTAATTCTTGATCCAAATGTGTCACTTCGTGCGTCCGCAGATGGCGGTAGTGAGAAAAAGCAACGTAAGGCTAGAGTTCTCAAACGCTACAAGAACCCAGAGTCGGGAGAAGTGATTGAGACAAAAGGTGGTAACCACAAAATTTTGAAACAATGGCAGCAGACGTACGGTACTGAGGCGGTAGAGGGCTGGGCTCAGGAATAGGTAGGCCCTTAGGGAAGAAGTAAGCAACAATTTTAATTTTAACGGCGTCTCCGTTTGAGTGGCAAAAAATATCGACTTAATCGAAAATTAGACCTTTCCTCCTCTCAGTTGTAGAAGTTCAGACTTGATCTGGCGGTTATGGGTTTCCGGTAGTGACTGTCAGGTTAAGTTCAGTTGATATTTTTAGCCCGGCCGTTCTACGCTGGGATCCTTGCTTCGCGTGAAGTAATGTTTCAACTTCTATCCAGCCCATTTTCGGTCGTTCAATGTAATTATCTCTATGCGGGTTCGCATGTGTTCACCGTACCGACTATTTAGTACTCATTCGGCTATGGCTGCCAGAAGGGGGGGCTCTCGCGATTGATAACCTGCCCCCGGTGTCAGGCTAGTTGTCGCCTGAGCTGATTTATCAAAACGATAGATCGGGGGCATAAAAGAGAGCTGTAATGTCGAGCTATTCACCTGAGCGTAAAGCGGCCCTTATCAATAAATTACTGCCGCCTCAAAACATGTCCGTGGCCGCGTTGTCGCGTCAAGAAGGCATCTCTCAAGCCACCCTGTATGCTTGGCGAACCAAGCTCAAAGCAGGAGACGCAGTGGTGCCCGGAGATAAAAGCAGTGCCGATAACTGGTCGGCTGAAGCCAAGTTCGCAGCTGTGTTGCACACGGCCACGTTGAGCGAGATCGAGCTGAGCGAATACTGTCGCAGCAAGGGTTTGTACCCAGAGCAAGTTAGCGCTTGGCGTCAAGCCTGCATCAGTGGCCAGCTGACAGCCCAGGCACAGCGCCAGGCCGAGCGAGAACAGGCGCGCGCCGACAAAAAACGCATCGCCGAGTTGGAGCGCGAACTGCGGCGCAAGGACAAGGCGCTCGCTGAAACCGCCGCGATTCTGGTGTTGCGAAAAAAGATGAATGCCTTCTGGGGAAACGACAGCGAGGACGTCTGACCTCGCTGCCAGAACGGCAACAACTCGTTGAACGTTTTAACCAAGCCGTTGCTTCTGGTGCGCGCAAATCTATTGCCAGCGCGGAGATCGGGCTGTCGCTGCGCATCCTGCAACGTTGGGCCCTGACACCAGTTATGCAGGCCGATGTGCGCACCACCACATTACGCCCGCGACCGCCCAATGCCCTGAGTGAACAGGAACGTTTCGCTATTTTGGAGGTGTGCAACAGCTCGCCATTCGTCAGCCTGCCGCCCAGCCAGATCGTCCCGATACTGGCCGATCAAGGCCGTTATCTGGCCTCAGAGGCCACCTTTTACCGCGTCCTGAAGGAAGCTGATCAGCAGCACCGACGTGGCCGCAGCCATGCACCGCACAAGCATGCTACGCCGACTACTCACCACGCAACCACAGCCAATAAGGTCTGGTCTTGGGATATCACCTACTTGCCATCGCCAGTGCGTGGGAAGTACTACTACCTGTATTTGATCGAGGACATCTACAGCCGAAAGGCTGTGGGCTGGGAGGTTTACGAGCAAGAATGTGGCGAGCTGGCGAGCTGGCGGCTGAACTGATGCAGCGCACCGTGCTCACCGAACGCTGCGCCGGGCGGCCCTTAGTGCTGCACTCGGACAACGGCGCACCGATGAAATCGGTGACGCTGCTGAGCAAACTTTACGAACTCGGCATCGCCCCATCACGAGGGCGACCACGGGTGAGCAACGATAATCCCTACTCAGAATCGCTGTTTAGAACCCTGAAATATTGCCCGCAATGGCCTACTGGTGGATTTGCAGATTTGGACGCGGCACGCAGCTGGGTGCGCGACTTTATCCGCTGGTACAACCACCAACACCGCCACAGCCGCATCCGCTTCGTGACCCCGGCACAGCGTCATCGAGGCGAGGATCAAGAGATCTTAGCCAAGCGTCATGCGCTGTATCAGCAAGCCCGCAATCAGCATCCACACCGCTGGTCGGGTGCGACACGCAATTGGCAGCCCATCGGTGCTGTCACACTCAATCCGGAAAGGGACTTACCGACACTGAAAATAGCCGCATAAAAACACAGCTGACGCGACAACTACCTTGCAAAACGCCGCCTGCACCTCGCGGTGCATCGTTACATTGTCCAAAGGCGGTCTTGATTCAGTCTTCTAGATTCACCCGGTGACACGGGTGGTTCCCTCCAAGTGGGATCAACTTCTGTAATCGACTTCGTGTCGCACTTCGGAGACGTTGTTGTCGATCGGTAAGCCGCCGGCTTTCACGCGGCCGCGACCCTTGACAACACGCGGTGCAGCTTCCGGGTCGCGCGACATTAGCGCAATAGACTCCGCTTCCTTGTCTGATTCGATCATCATGATCCCTTGAAAAATTATTGGCTCGTTTCATTAGCTTCATCGCCCACGCCAGCAGCCTGAGTCTGGCCTTTCTGATTGTCGCCGTGTTGCTGCTGGGTGTTTCGCTGAGTGGACGTATCTTGAAGGTATGAATCCCTAAGGTTCAGGGCCTTGGTGTCGTTGGCAACGAAGACGCCAACAGATCACAGATCAATACATAGTGCGGAGCTTCCGGGGGCATCTGCGCTGCGAATTCGCCAGACTTCAGCGACAGTTCTTCGAGCGAGGCGCGAGGCCGAGCCGGTCGGCACCACCCAATGCATCGGGTAGGCGGGCCAGTAACGTGTTGCGCACTGAGTCGAAACGCAGCACATCAGTGCTGGACAATAATGTCCTTGGCTGACTAGGGAATAGTAATGAAGTCAGTTTGGAGATTGTAAAAAAGGCAGTAAAGAAAGTGATGTATTGACGCGGACTTTTTTGTTATTGGCGCGACATGATCTTTATTATTACGACACTTTGATTCTTTGGATTAGGCAATAACCGCGATTCCTCACGGATCGTAGCAGGCGCTCTCCATTAGAAAAGGTACTGAATTTCTCTTGCAACCTACTCAGGCACATTTCAAGGCCACGGTAGTGAGCGGGGTCTCGATGGATGCAAAGTATGAGCTCTGCCTTGCTACATACTCGTCGGTCGCTAAGGAGTAGCTGTTTGATTAGCAACGACTCTATGTTTGTGAGCGGGATTTTTTTTCGGTCGTGGACCAAGGTTTGTTGGTCGCAGCTAAACCACCATGCCTCATGATCGGGGTGCTGGATTTTAACGTGATCTATATGGGGTGCGTGAACATAATCAAAGACATATTTCTGCGATGAAATGCTCGGTGCGTGGATAACAGAGCTCGCAGTTATCCTCTGGTTTTGTGTGAGTGATTTAGCGTACTCGGACAAAATCGAAATCTTCAAGTTAGGACCCTCTCTGTGAGAAATGCAGAGGAATAATGGTTTTTTTGTCCATCCAGTAAATTGCAGTGTTGCTTTAAATTTGGATGGATAGTGCTCGTGCTGTCACCCAAACTACCGGGCTATTGTTGTTGAGAGCCTTTGGCAGTGATGACATTTTTTTGATTTCACTTCGGGTTGTGATATGCATCCGTGCACCAGGTGATTAAATGAAAGTCTGTTCAGTTTTAAGGTCGATTCACTAGGTGTTTCAATAGTAAGGTTGTCCATACTTGAATGTTTCTCGTCAGATGATGGATGCCTAGGTTTTTAGTAGTGGTCAGGTGTTTTATGTCTATATAATAATCCCCCGGCACAGTCTATAACCAAAGCCCCGCACGTTTTGAATGGCATTGATGTCGTAGGTGCTTTTTATTTTACTACGCAGCCTGCTGATTTTTTTTTCCAACGCGCGAGGATCATAGAATTTTATATTCAGCTCAAGAACTCTGGCGATATCGTCATGGCTTAGAATGTGCTGTTTTGCACATATCAAAGCGTCCAGGACTTTCATTTCTGTATAAGAGATCTCTAGTTTATTTAAATGTCCGCGCAAGCATAGACATGTTCGGTCTAAAACAAGATGTATTTTCTTTTCCAGTTCAAAGTTATGAAATGCTTTGGAAAGAAAGTTTTCTTTTTCAGTGCGTTCGGCCGGTATTGTAATGCAATGGTCAACACCTGCTATGTAGCAGCTTACCTTTTTAAATGGCTTCGTGTGTGTGATTAATACAATAATACTCACAAGAAAATGCTGGGTACGGATTTTTTTTACGAGTTCTAATCCTTCATTTAAGCATGCAGGTGCGTCGATCTCAATGATGATTGCACTTGCGCTGGCTATGTCGGAAATCTTATCGAGTGGCGTACTGTATTCTAAAACATCTACATGTACAGTTTCCGACACAGTCAACTGCCTTAAGCCTTCTGCCAATGCCTGCGTATGACCAAACGCTACAATCACAGTATTTTTTTGTCCCTTCGAGCACGATGTATAATCCATTTCAACTACCCAAATACTTGAATATGTATGTTTGTCATCTTGCCATATTGGTTCATTCTTAAATTCGACAATTTATAACATTTTTTTATGGGGTATTGTTCTCAGTCTTTGCCATTTCGTATCCCGACGTGCGTCAGAATGCGTAAGCGCGCCTGGCATGATTGCATCGATAGCGGCAGTGCAGTAGCAGCTCTGTGACCTCGCTTGCTCTTAGTACATTTGCATGAGTGCATAGTGAAAATAGACATAAGGAGCATGCCGTAGACTGATACCCACAGAATAAAGCCCACTGGTTAGCGGTTTCGCCTTAGAATCAAGCTGGCAGCATTTCGTCAGGGCGGCTATAGCCCGTGAATCGATCTCATTGTTGGATATCCGGACGTAGTTATTCGCACTCGCCCCTTTTAAGAGTCGTGTGTGAGAGTTTCTTGCATACACTCGATAAGCATCCCCGCAAAAGCCTGCTAGGGAAGGTCTGAAGTAAGGCCTTCTTTTTACAGAAAATCGGGCGTCAGACGCTCAAAAAGAGAATACCTCGCTGAAATTTCTGAAATATCGACTTTTTTCGATGAATAAGCCGGTTTTAGGCGCTTATTAACCCTTAATTTCCATACTGCGGACGCACCTGTCCTACAGGCTCCAGCAAATGTCGGCGCGCCATCCACAGGTTCGACAACGCAAACAGTGTTACCAACTGCGCGGTGTTTTTTACCAGTCCGCGAAACCGCACTTTGGTGTAACCAAATTGGCGTTTGATGACCCGAAACGGGTGCTCAACCTTGGCCCGAGTTTGCGATTTAGCATATTCGATCTTGCGCAACGCACGGCCAATGACGCTTTTTTCACCATGTTTGCGACGGCTGCTGGGCCTGGCGGAGATCGACCAGATCATCTCGCGCCCCTCATGTTCCGGCCGCTTTTCCACCCCGGTGTAGCCCGCGTCGCCGCAGACATGGCTCTCTTCGCCGTGCAACAACTGATCGACTTGGGTAACGTCCGCGACGTTGGCTGCCGTGCCCACCACGCTATGGGTCAGGCCCGTATCAGCGTCCACCCCGATATGCGCTTTCATCCCGAAATAATATTGATTTCCTTTCTTGGTCTGATGCATCTCGGGATCGCGTTTACCCTCTTTATTCTTGGTCGAGGTCGGCGCATGAATGATCGTGGCGTCAACGATAGTGCCTTGACGAAGCATCAAGCCTCGGTCGCCCAGATAGCCATTAACGACCTCCATGATGCCCCTGGCAAGATGGTTTTTCTCCAGCAGGCGACGGAAGTTGAGGATCGTGGTTTCGTCGGGAATGCGCTCCAGATTCAAACCCGCAAACTGGCGCAGAATCGTTGTCTCATACAGCGATTCTTCCATGGCCGGATCGCTGTAGCCGAACCAGTTCTGCATCAGGTGCACACGCAACATCGCCATCAACGGATACGCCGGACGTCCCCCAACACCCTTTGGATAATGCGGTTCGATCAACGCAATAAACCCCTTCCAGGGCACGACCTTGTCCATCTCGCTCAGGAAAATCTCACGGCGGGTCCGCTTACGTTTACCTGCGTACTCAGCATCAGCGAAAGAAATCTGCTTCATGGGGCTCAACCGTTCAGCTCATGTGATGGAGGGTATTTCACCAGATTTGGAAACCTTTTTCAGAGTTTCCCTAGGTGTCCTATGTTGTATTGCTGTGTTGTAGAATAAGCGTTGGTTTCATCAAGTTCGTCGCTTTTCAGCTCAATTTCTGCATGATGGGTGCAGCTTTCTATTGATCATTAACTTTGCCTCCGCCATCCAAGGGTTGGGCAGGGAAAAAGTATGGTCAGTCGCAGAGTGTTTTTCGTCACGGGTCGAAAGCTCTGGCGTAGGTGCCGTCAAGCTATTGAAAAGCTGATTCAGTATTTACGTCGAGATGTGCCTTCATATCGATGACATATCTATTTCCTGTTTCGGTCCGAAAAAAATTCCGAAATAGCTTGATCTACCAATATCCAGGATGTGCACTGATCTGTCGGTACACAGTCAGGTAGGTGCTGCTCGCCATTGCATAGGAATTCAAAACTCTTCTATGGCTAAGGACGGTCTGAAGTACCCACCGATTTTTGATGCCCTCACTACTTGAGGCTCAAAAAATCATAAGTCGGCGAAAATCAGACCTTTCTTGTCCTTAATCCACGGTTCTTTCCTCTAGTCGCGCTGTTTCAGGGCAATTGGCCCGCATTACAGACGCACCTCGCCCATACCCATCAGCCGTTTTCGCACCATCCACAGGTTCGACAAAGCGAACAACGTTGTTTGCTGCGCGATGTTTTTCGACAAACCACGAAAGCGCACTTTCGTATAACCAAACTGGCGCTTGATCACGCGAAACCGATGCTCAACCTTCGCCTGCACCTGCACCTGCACCTGCACCTGCACTTTCGCGTATTCGATCTTGCGTCGCATGCGCCCGATCAGACTCTTTTTTGCGTGCTTTTTATAGCGGCTTGGCCGGGCGGCAATCGACCAGGTCATCTTGCGATCCTGATGCTCGGGACGTTTGTCCACGCCGGTGTAACCGGCGTCGCCACACACTTAAGTTTCCTCACCGTGCAGCAACTGATCGACCTACGTCACGTCCGCCACATTCGCCACCGTGCCCACCAGGCGATGCACTAAACCCGACTCGGCATCAACGCCGATGTGCGCCTTCATCCCGAAAAAATATTGGTTTCCTTTCTTCGTCTGATGCATTTCGGGATCGCGTTTACCCTCTTTGTTCTTGGTCGCACTCGATGCATGAATGATCGTCGCATCGACCACCGTGCCTTGGCGCAGCATCAAACCACGATCACCCAGATAGCCATTGATGACCTGCAAAATCCCGCCTGCCAACTCATGTTTTTCCAACAAGCGGCGGAAGTTGAGGATCGTGGTTTCATCGGGAATCCGATCCAGGTGCAGCCCCGAAAACTGGCGCAGGATCGTGGTCTCGTAGAGTGCTTCTTCCATCGCCGGATTGCTGTAGCCAAACCAGTTCTGCATCAGATGTACCCGCAACATGGCCATCAACGGATACGCCGGCCGGCCCCCTTCGCCTTTTGGATAATGCGGCTCGATCAAGGCGATCAACCCCTTCCAGGGGACGACCTTGTCCATCTCGCTCAGGAAAATCTCACGGCGGGTTCGCTTACGTTTACCTGCGTACTCAGCATCGGCGAAAGAAATCTGCTTCATGGGGCTTAACCGTTCAGCTCATGTGATGGAGGACATTTCACCAGATTTGGAAACCTTTTTCAGAGTTTCCCTAACGACTTATTTTGCAAACAAACATCGCGCCGTAGGCGATATTTTCACTGAAATCAGTCGACACTCAGCCAGAAATATGTGTTTAAGAGCTTTCATGAAGCTAGATGTTCATATGTTAACATGATAGTGAAATGATGGCATAGTGATGTCACTATCTGTACGTTTCAAAAAGCAAAATTCTTGTGCAAGAATATATTTTGTATATGAAGTGTACAGGTTTGTCGTGATATTTTTTTGTTCAAAATCGTTAACATTGGTTCAGGTTTGTTCTAGCCTGAATTCAACACATAAGTGCAACGCTCACCCCCGCATAGACTTCATACGGTGTCTTCCAGCCCAGGCGTTTGCGAGGGCGTAAATTTATCTGCGCGACCACACGGTTTACAGCAGCAACCGTCAGCTTGCTGAAGTCACTGCCTTTGGGAAAATACTGGCGGAGTAAACCGTTGGTATTTTCATTCGTGCCGCGCTGGCAGGACGAATACGGGTCGGCAAAATAGACCTGGCAACGGCTCTTGTTCGCGATGCGCTCATGGCCGGCAAACTCCTTGCCGTTGTCCAGCGTCAACGTATGCACCACATGCCCATTGAACTGTAAATTGATCGCCCGAGTGACTTGGCGGCTATCTGAGCGCTTGACCGGGTAAGCGCTCAGATAGCCGCTTTTACGCTCAACCAGAGTGACCAAATTACCGCCCACCCCATGCACTGTGTCACCTTCCCAGTCGCCCAGCCGTTCTCGAGTTTCGACCTCAGCAGGACGTTCAGTGATCGACACCCGATTTCGCAACTGTCCCCGCCGGTCGTGGCTTCCATAGCGTTTACGGTAACGCTTTCGACGGTGCCGCAGATGCGTATAAAGCTCGCCGCCGCCCTGTTTGTCGGTGGCAATAAACCGATAAATCCACTCATGACTGACCGCCTGATCTGGTCGCTCTTGCTTGAGCCGATGACAAATCTGCTCTGGGCTCATTCCATGGTTGAGCCATATCGCAAGGTGATGACTCAACCAGGTAACCGGTTTGCAAAACTTCCGAGCCCCAGCGCGCCGGACATCACTTTCATGGGTCGCCGAAACCGCCTCGTAAACATTTTCAGAACGGTTGCGGCGAACCTCACGACTAATCGTCGAAGGGTGCACGCCCACCTGTTTAGCAATGTTTGCTTGGCTCTCTTTAGCCCTCAGACCCGCTTCAATCTGGTAACGTTGGCCATGAGTCAGCTGCCGGTAAGGCGTGGTCATCTGCGCTTGAATCCTTTGGTGTGAGAGCCTGGATTCTACCGGTGGCTGGCTCTCTGCCTCTCGTTTCAAGCGTTGCAGTTATTCTATGAATTCAGGTAGTTAAGACTGAAAATGGTTAATGACATGCCAAAGAGTCTCTGTTTTTCATGGGGTTGTCGCATCAGCCGCCTAACGATGCTGCTTGCTGCTCGATTCCCCAATTGTTTTTTCAAGCATAGGCAGACCCCCGGTAGCGACGCATATACTAACGAAAATGTACAGGATGGTTAATCTCGTCAGTAGGGAAGGGCCCGCATCAGTGCTGCGCGTGAACAAAAAAAAGAAAAGTCAGCGAAGGACACACGTGTTAGCCGCAAAGCATGATGGCAGAAGAGTTCGGTCGAGGTACTCGGTCTCGGATAGCGGTTGAAGTTATGAAAAGTGTGTGCGGTTATCGCCCCGTTTCGAAAATGTGGCGGTGCTTTGGCGCTGTTCCAGAATGAAAATCCGCAACCTTTTAGAATCAAGATGCGGCTTCTAAGGGTGTCAGTTCCGGTTAGAGGAACGCTTGTGCTTCGTAAAGAGAAGTGAGGTAGCGCTCGCGCATTCATGCGTGAGGAAAGGAAGGCCAGAAATATTCGATTCCCTAGGGAGGGCATGTATCTCTTTGGTCAAGCCGGGAATGGTACGCCCATTTGCACTCACTCATGAATAAGGCCGATGCGGCTGACGCACACCCACTGACAAGGCGATGCCAAGACCTTTCGTTTCGGTCGGTTTTCCGCTTGGGTGGGACGGGTTCTTCTACAGACCGGCATACCTAAACAGCGTTCGCTCAGTCACAGTTGCCGAACTCGACCATCTATTGGACTGAGCGGTTAATTCATTTATCTAAAGATAACGATATACTGTGCATCCAATGTCATGGATTGGTTATGCACATGGCCCGACCGACTTCCCCCTTCGCTTTAACGTCTTCTGATTTCATCGCCCTGCAAGGTTGGTTGCGTATGAGGACACTGGAACAGAGCCTCGTCCAGCGAGCGCGCATCCTGCTTCTACTGGCTGATGGATTGACGCCCAAGGCCGTCAGCGAGCAGTTGCAGGTCACGCCGCCGACGGTATTCAAGTGGCGAAAACGTTATCTGGAGGCGGGAATCGAAGGGTTGAACGATCTGCCGCGCAGCGGCCAGCCACTCAAACTTGGTCCCGAAAAAATCAACGAAATCCTGACACTGACCACCCGGCGCGTCCCCCAGGAAGCCACTCACTGGAGCGTTCGTTTGATGGCCAAGTATGCGCGGGTTACCACGTGGCAGGTTAGGCAGGTCTGGGCCGCTTCCGACCTCAAACCCCATCGTTTGAAGACCTTCAAAATCAGCAATGATCCTCATTTCGCCGACAAGGTCGTCGACGTGGTCGGGCTCTATCTGAACCCACCGGATAATGCCTTGGTGTTGTCGATTGACGAGAAAACCCAGATCCAGGCGTTGGATCGCACACCGATGCTGCCACTACGCCCAGGTCAAGTTGAACGTCGCACGCATGATTACAAGCGCCATGGTACGGCGAGTCTGTACGCGGCTTTCGACATCATGACCGGCCAAATAATCGGACGGATTACCCAGCGCCATCGAGCCGAGGAGTTTTTGGCTTTTCTGCAACAGATTGACCGCAGCACGCCAGCCGGACTGGATCTGCATGTGATTCTGGATAACAGTTCGACCCATAAAACTGCTGCAATCAAGCAGTGGCTGGAAAAGCACCCGCGTTTCAAATTGCACTTCACACCGACCAGCGCGTCTTGGCTGAACGCCGTGGAAGGTTGGTTTGCGCAGCTGGAAAGACGAGCGTTGTACCGGGCCGCCTTCACCAGCGTCGCCGACCTGAGGGCGGCTATCCGACAATTTATCGAGGCTCACAATGAGCATTCAGCCAAGCCGTTCAAGTGGAATAAAACGGCTGAGGCCATCATTAGCTCGGTACACAAGGCGAAGCTGAGCGTGATAAAAAATAAATTAATGGACTAGCCGCTCAGGCCACTAGCGGGTCATCGTCTCCGATCACTACGTTCAATCGTCCATATGGTTTGCAGGCATTGCCCTTCGCCAGAGAGCAAGCGTCCGGCGAAGGGCAGGGCAGGGACTTGATGCCGTCCTCACACTGGCGTTTACACGTTTCGCCATTGCCTGCGCACAGCGGTAGTCCAGTGTTACGGTCGAACAGGCTGTACTCTGCGCGGAAGTTCAGATCGGGCTCATTGAACAGCACGCGAATAGGAATGTTGCGGATCTTGCCGTTTTGGGATTTACGAATCTCCTCGTCGAGCGGGTGCAGCAACAGGCGCTTCGATTAGAACGGTCGCATTAATTCTCCGTCTCAGCGGAGATCGATATTGGCGCGTGAGGGTTACCCGCTTCAAAGTTTCTGAGTGTTTCCAGGTGCTCGCCAAGTAAATTCCAGGCGGTGGCCATTTCGGTGGCGTAGCTGTGCCGCTGATAGATTCGTTTCATTTTGTTATCTTCAGTGTGATTCAGGCAGCGCTCAGCTACTTCTGGTAATACTCCCAGTGCCGTCATCAGAGTGGCCCCTGTGCGACGTAGGTCGTGCGGTGTCCATTTGCCACTTGGTAGTAGCAGGGATTGGGCTTTGGAGCTGCGCCGGCTCAGAGTCCCTTGTTCAGGCTGGCGTTGACGGTCCCCTAGTTGTTTGGTCACGGTCTTGGAGCTGACAGGGCCGCTGTTATCTGTATTTGGGTAGCACCAGGTTGATTTGCCGTTAATCTGTTGTGTTCGCTTGAACTGGGCAACTGCAAAGTTCGACAGGCTGACGAGATGTGGTTTTCCATTCTTACTGTTTTCGCTGGGAATTAACCAGGTGCGCTGCTCAAGATCGATATGCTCCCATCTGCTGCTCAGCAGCTCACCAATACGACAGCAGGTGGATAGTGCAATCCAGATGGCCGCTTCGGTTGTCACCAGCAGACCGGCTTCCGGAGCTTTTTGGGAAAGGTTGCGTATCTCGTCATCATTTAAGACTCGATCACGCTCGACATCTTTACCGCCAATTTTGGCTTTGCGAATCCCAGCACTGGGATCGTGTTCGATCAGGTCGCGATCTACTGCAAATCGGAACATCTGACGCATAAGGGAGAAGGCTATTTTTGCAGCACGATTGACGCCACGCGAGAGCATTACATCAGTTACTTCTGTGATATGTCCCTTTTTCACGTCAGCTACCGCGATGTTGCCTAGAAAAGGTAGTACATCTTTTTCGAACATTCGGCGCACCTCCGCGCCTCCGTCCTTGCGATTGATCAAGTCGACTTTGGCCCAGTGTTCAAATAGTTCAGTAACGCTCTTTCGGGCAGCTTGGCGGGCGAGCTCGGTTGCTGCAGTAGCTTTCTCAGCATTTAGCTGTGCCACCTTAGCGTCGCGGGCAGCGATACGTGCGGCTTCTTCGGACTCAAGATGTTCACGGATATTTTTGATGCCTGTTTTGTGCAGGCTCGCGAGTTCCATTGCTCTTTGTCGTGCATCCGACAGAGTCATGGTAGCGGCATCGTCCCCCGGACCATACGTACCAATTGGCAGAGCGTATCGCTTGCCTGCCTCGTTTGTGTATTGGAAATAGAAAAGGCGATCCCCGGCCGGGGTGATTCGCGCCAAAAGGGAGCCATGGCCCCAAATTGCTACTTCACTCATCCATTTATGAGTGTGGCCAGGCTTCGCCTTCATCGCCTTATCTGTGAGATTGGCCACGGTTATATCCTTGGTAGTGAATTGGTAGTGAATTGAGAGGAGCTTTAAGCGGATGATAGCGGATGCCAATGGACGTATGTAAGAGGATTGTCCAGTAATTTCAAGGGGGTAAGCTGTAAGCTTGGATTTTGTAGGGCTCTATTGGACGGTTATTCACCTTTATGGGGTGCTAGGGGTCGAGTGTTCGAATCACTCCGTCCCGACCATATTTACTGATTAAAATCAGGCACTTGAGCCGGTCAGATAGATCGGCTTTTTTGTGCGTTAAAGAAAATCTCGATTTAGGGCACATATAGGGCACATCACAAATCTCGGATTTCCCTACCTATAGTTTTGGTGGTGGCGAAGCTCGATTTTCAGCAGGCCACTGTCAATATGCAGGGCTGTCCTTTCTCCATGCTTCTCCTAAGGGGAAGGCTGGCAGTTCGAACCTGCCCTGGGACACCATATTTCATTGGGGTTTTGCTCGTCTTCTTCCCCTGTCTTCACTATTTAGTCACTACTTCAGCCACTACTTCTGAAAGCACCTTCGATCCACCGCAAAATGTCCTGCTGATCTTCTCGATCGACAAGGATCAGCATAGTGACGCCAATAGCATTGATTGCCGATCTGGAGTTCGTGCCGATCGAGGTCGATTCAAAGCTCGCTCAGGCTCCTCTCTAGCTGCTGACGTTCTCAAAGCTCCGCAGTTCGGTAGGGTCCGTTCCATATCTTTGCCATCCCTTGAATGTGGCCCTCCTGCCGTCGGAGGACATAGATTCCTCACAGTGGTTCAGAAGGAGTAATTTTCCGTTAGCCCGCCAGGCTGATCAAACCTTAAGCCATCCTGAAGTACACCCTCCGCGCGTATCTCTGCACCATGCATCCCCATGGGCGCAGGTATAAACCTAATGACACGCGACTTGACTGGCCAGCGCCGTTTACATCCGGCCCATTACTCCGCTCGGAAGCTGGTGGTGAACCCAC
This sequence comes from Pseudomonas sp. GG8, assembly GCF_052976945.1. Taxonomy (NCBI): domain Bacteria; kingdom Pseudomonadati; phylum Pseudomonadota; class Gammaproteobacteria; order Pseudomonadales; family Pseudomonadaceae; genus Pseudomonas; species Pseudomonas sp. GG8. Next base: position 2,957,922 of record NZ_JBRIIP010000001.1, on the reverse strand, counting down.
GTTGGGCTCCCGCCTGTATGAACTTCACCGCGAAAAAAACCGCACTCGGGTGGGCTCCCTGCTAAGCAATACGCCGAGCAAGCGCTCAAGACGCCACTCTATGACGGCCGCGCCAAGGCAATCAGGATCACCTCTGAGCAGACGCACAAAGGCTGGCGGATAGCCGTTATCTGTGTTGCGAAGAAGTGTCACTCGATCATAGCGAAATCATTGCGGGTTCTAGGATCAGGGGACGGTCCCTTCACGTTTTCCCCCCTCATTGGCGATATTCCAGGCAAGAAGATCAGTCCTTCGCCTTCTAGCCTGAACGCCAGAGCCAGCCTAGTAACGTCTAACAACTTCTCTTTCGCTTCAAATCTCTGAATCGCGGTCACAGACACGCCAGACGCTGCCGCAAGCGCCTCATGTGACCAGCCAAGCTGCTGACGGGCTTCTACACAATGTTCAGGGGTGAATTGACGTATCGCCATTGCTTCAATGGTCAGGTAGTCACGATCAAACTCTTCATCAGTCATGGGGTATTCCGGGGTCGTGGGGAGGTAGGAGTACTGTAGCTGTTTATTTGTACAGTGCTCAACCCAGTTGCTCGATTTTTGCCCAGTGTCATTCTTCCCGCTAAACCGCACTCTGTTGATCATCGCCGCATTGCCAAACCCGCTGCGCGGAAGGGCGCCAGCGAAGTGGGGCTGGCCAGCAAGGGGGTGGTACAGAAACCGAGATCTGGTCAGTGTGCGGGTCCTAGCTGGCCCTCTACTGTACGCCGCCCCAAGACCGCTTGCGCGATGAACTGCCGATCCCCAAGTGCTAGAAGCGCAGGTCCACAGGCGACTACCCGTGCGGGGCGTGACAGCAGTGGTACGCATCACCTAGAAGTGCCAAATGGGTAGCTTGGAGCGCTAAATTGGTTTTGAATCTCGAAATCCGAAGTTACAGGACCGAAAACCCGCGACACCACCACGACGACTTTGCTCAGCTGGTATTGCCGATCTGCGGCCGTATGGAAATCGACGTGGACGGTCAGGGCGGCTGCATAGATCAATCACTTGCGGCCCTCGTGACTCGTGTCTGTGCATTCGCAGCTCACTCATTCAAACAACCGTTTTTTGGTTCTGGACTGTGCGCCTGCAAGGCTTGAGACCCTCAATTTTAAGCGCCTCGCTCAACGCATTTACGTCCCGATCTCTTAAGCCGCTCGCCGACTTATCGAGTTCGTAGAGCTAGTGGGTAATGACCAGCTCTCGGTTGGTGCATCGCAACTGGCACCTCTGCTTCTTTCATTGCTCAGCTCCGATACTTTTCAGTCATCGCCCGGCATGAAGCAACTGATAGCCCGCCTGCGAGCACATCCTGGAGTGAGCTGGAGCAACGAGGTGATGGCTCGAACGGCCTATATGAGCATGAGCCAACTCCATCAACGTTTTCGGCAGCTTTTCGGAAGGGCCTCTCAAGCGTGGTTGACCGGCTTACGAATTGACGAAGCACAACGATTGCTACGCAGCAGCGCGTTTTCCCATCGCCGTGTTGCGCTGGCGCAGGCGTTGTACTCATCAGCTTGCATGCGCTGAACAGTGGAGAGAACCCCAACTCATCGGCTAGCACTATTGTCGGAATCACATGTGCGTTAGACGAGGCGATATTCTGGCGGTAGGTAGGCTTCATGCATCAGATACGCCTTATCAGGTAGGTGATGCATGACATTAGTCATCGATACCTATGAATCCGCCGTTCAGCATGCTAATAATGCTGCACTTGATTAATTGACGTCAAAATTACATCGCTTTAGGTGGGTTGCTTTTCCAGTAGCTTGTGTCTTCCCCTCATAAAATCTATTCGCGACGGCTCACTAGGTCCGGGTCAGGAGCAACGGTATGCGAAATAAAATACTTGGTGAACCAGTCATTCTAGTTGTCGACGACCAAGCTACCGATGTCGGGATTCTGACTGAAGCGGTTCGTGATCTAGGCCAAGTATATTTGGCCACTGATGGGCGTTCCGCTCTAGACGCAGCCCGGCGTTGGCGGCCCGATGTCGTTTTACTCGACATCCAAATGCCGGGTATGGATGGGTTTACGGTGTGCAAAGCGCTCAAGTCCGACCCTAAGACCTGTGACAGCGCTGTTATCTTTGTGACCTCGCACACGCAAACAGAAAACGAGCTACGTGCCCTTGATTACGGCGGTGTCCATTTTTTGCAAAAACCGCTGAACATTCCGGTAGCTCGTGCACACATCAAGGCGCATCTCGCACTGCGTAGTGAAGCCAAAAAACTCGCCAACCAGGATGCGTTGACTGGGCTTCCCAATCGTACTTTGCTGTACGACCGAACTGAGCAAGTTTTGCAGCAGGCTCGGCATAGCGCTGCACAGGTCGCGTTGCTATTGATAGATTTGGATAATTTTAAGGCGCTCAACGATGCGGTCGGTCATGCAATCGGTGATAGGGTCTTGCAGGAGGTTGCAACTCGCCTAAAGAAATGCGCGCGCGCGATCGATACGGTAAGTCGCCAGGGCGGCGACGCATTTATGGTGCTTATGCCGGAAGTGCAGAACTTCGACGCGGTGGGTAATTTTGCTGCTGAGCTGCTCTCAATCGTAAGTAAGCGAATTTATGTTGAGGGGCAGTATTACGAAGTCACGGCAAGCATTGGAATCGGTTTGTTCCCAGATGACAGCGATACTCTGGAGTCGCTGTATTGGCATGCAGATACAGCCATGTATCAAGCCAAGCAAAAAGGTAGAAATCGCTACTGTTTTTTTTCGGCAGACATTGAAATCAGCATGCGCGCTAGGCACAAACTCGAACTGAGTATGCGTAGCGCGCTCGTGCAGGGTGATTTTAAAGTTTTTTACCAAAGTAAAGTGGACGCCAGAACCCGAGAAATAGTGGGCATTGAGGCGTTGGTACGTTTGTACAGTAGCGGCGTTATAGTCCTTCCTAATCAATTCATCCCGCTAGCCGAGGAAACGGGATTAATTATCCCCATAGGCGAATTCGTTCTCAAACGGGCTTGTTACGACGCGAAGTCCTTATTCGATCGCGGCCATGCAATTCCGGTCAGCGTCAATATTTCTGCCCAACAACTCCAAGTCCAATCCTTCCTTGGCATGGTTAAGGCCATTCTCGGTGAATCGGGGCTGGAGCCCAGCATGTTGGAGCTGGAAATAACGGAAGGTGTTCTGGTCCAAGATATCGACACCACCTGCGAAACATTATCTGCCCTGAGGGATATGGGGGTACGCATTTCGGTGGATGATTTTGGTACGGGATATTCGAGCCTCGCGTACCTGAAGCGCTTTCCTCTTGACGTCCTGAAGATTGATCAAAGCTTTGTGCGGACGATGCTTGAAGACAAAAGCGATGCAGCCATCGTGGCGACAATTATCAATCTAGCTCAGGTGCTGAATCTTGAGCCCGTGGCGGAAGGTGTAGAAACCGAAGCTCAAGCACAGCTTCTCTTATCGCTGGGTTGCTGTGTCATGCAGGGCTACCTCTATTGCCGCCCAATCCCATTCTCAGGGCTGTCTCTACTCTTCGACTAACTAGTAAGGATTCAGAACATCATTGGCGCATGCCTGTACCAGATTTTCTAACAGCCCGGTTTTATTTGGAATTTCCTGCATGAACAAAAACAATAGCTCGGTCCAGGTAAGCCTCGGAGCGTTCCTAACACTTGTGGTTGGGTTATTGACCACAGGCTTATGTGCCTGGGGGTTGCGCGAGGGCAATGAAGATCAAGCCCGGGCGGCTGTCCGGTTTGAAGCGTTGGAAGCCGTCGATACAGTGTCAGGTCGATTGAGGCTTTACGAATATGGCCTACGTGGTGCGCGCGGGGTCGTATTAACTGCTGGGGAACATTTGATTACGCGTGACGCATTTCACCGTTATATCCAGACGCGTGATCTAGATGCGGAGTTTCCTGGCGCAAGGGGCTTCGGTTTTATTCGCAGAGTACCGGTGTCCCAAGAACGGCAGTTTCTGGCAGACGCGAGGGCCGATGGAAAGCCCGACTTTGCAATCAGACAGCTCAGTCCGCAATCAGATGAACGCTTTGTTATTCAGTACATCGAACCCTTGGATAAAAATCAACGCGCCCTTGGCCTCGACATCGCGTCGGATCCCGGCCGTCGAGACGCTGCGCAAGAGGCCGTCCGCACAGGTAAGGCCCAGCTCAGCGCACCTATTACCTTGGTTCAGGCTGATGATAAGCCGCATCAAGGTTTTTTGATGCTGATGCCCATCTATCGACAAATATTGGTTCCTGCTAGCGTTTCCGAACGAGAGCAGAGTGCATTTGGTTGGAGTTATGCTCCATTGGTGATCGCCGATGTATTGGCTGGTCTTCCCGGACAATATGGGTCAATCCATTTAAGGCTGAGTGACATCAGCTTGCCGGAAGAAGAGAGAGTTTTTTACGATAGCGCCCCCGACACTCTTGTCCTAAATGATCTTTTTACTCAAAAGGTTTCGCTGGATGTGTATGGTCGCCGCTGGCAGCTAGAGGTCAGCGCCCCCCCTGCGTTTATCGACGGGTTACATCTGGTATCGCCCAGACTGGTATTTTGGATAGGCGTCCTGATTACCTTTCTGTTCACTGTATTAGTTGGCCTTATTGGCGTAAGTCGCCAACGTCGGCAGCTTATGGCTTCTCAGAAAGCCTTGTTGGCGGCGATAGTCGAAAGCTCACCCGACGGTATTATCGGCAAGACCCTCGACGGTATAGTGACGAGCTGGAATAAAGGCGCCGAACAGCTATTTGGATATAGCTCTAGGGATGCAGTTGGCCAATGGTTATCTAAGTTGATCGTGCCGGACGATTATAAATGGGAGGAGGCAGATATACTGCAAAGGATTGGTCGTGGGGAGTGTATATCCAGCTTCCATACTAAGCGTCGACGCCATAACAATAGACTTGTTGATGTCTCGGTGACCGTCTCGCCTATTTATGATGAGTCCGGGGTAATTATCGGTGCCTCTAAAATCGTACGGGATATTACCTCCGAAAAAAATACCGAAGCAAAAATTTTGGAGCTGAACTCAAGTCTTGAAGGTCAGGTCAACCAGCGCACGTCACAGTTGAGTGAACTCAATACGCTGCTGACTAACGTATTGGACGCTGCCTCTGAAGTGTCGATAATTTCAACGGATCTTGATGGGATTATCCAAGTATTCAATAAGGGTGCCGAAAGGCAATTGGGCTATACAACTGAGGAGATTGTCAGAAAGCACTCGCCCATAATTTTCCATGTTCCTGAGGAAGTGATCTCCCGCAGTCTTGAACTGAGCGCCGAGTTCGACCAGCCTCTAGAGGGTTTTCGTGCGCTGGTGTACAAGGCGGAAATTGAAGGAACGGGCCAATCCGGTGAGTGGGTTTTTGTACGTAAGGACGGATCACGTTTTCCAGTGATATTGGTCGTAACTGCTATGCGCGATATCAACGGTCAGCTCAGTGGTTACCTGGGCATTGCTATCGACATTACGGTTCGAAGGGAGCTAGAGGCCAGTTTACGGAACGCGAAGGAGCAGGCGGATGCCGCTAGTGCCGCCAAATCTTATTTTTTGGCGAACATGAGTCATGAAATCCGTACACCGATGAACGCAGTGTTGGGTATGTTGCAGTTGGTTATGCAAACCGACATGAACGTTCGCCAGCACGAGTATGTGACCAAGGCGCAGACTGCCGCCAAGTCACTGCTAAGACTCCTCAATGACATTCTCGATTACTCCAAAATTGAGGCCGACAAGTTGCAACTGGACTTGCATCCCTTCGAGCCTGAGACGTTGTTGAGAGATCTTGCCGTAGTACTGGCAGCCAACCAGGGAGTGAATGATGTCGAAGTAATGTTCGATCTTGATGTCGGACTACCTCCAATGTTGATTGGAGACAGTTTTCGCTTACAGCAAATTTTGATCAATCTATCGGGTAACGCCCTTAAGTTTACCTCTCGCGGCGAAGTGGTCGTCAGCGTCAAGCAGCTTGATCAGCATGAGGGGAGCATCGTTTTACGCATCGCGGTTACCGATACCGGAATAGGCATTAGTTCTGAACAGCTAAACCGAATATTCGAAGGTTTTACGCAAGGTGAGGCGTCGACCTCACGGCGCTATGGTGGGACGGGTTTGGGGTTAGTGATCTCTCAGAATATGGTCAAGCTCATGGGCAGCGTGCTCCAGGTTGACAGTCAGCCAGGTAAAGGCAGCCGCTTCTGGTTTGACATCACACTGGATGTCGCACCAGAAGACACCTTGCTGCTGACTGCTGAATTTGTGGATAGCCCTACAATGCGTATCTTGATTGTCGACGATAATGCCATTACTTGCGAAATCCTGATGCGTACCGTCACTGCTTTGGGTTGGCAGGCAGACTATGTGATGGATGGAGCATTAGCGGTTGAGCGTGTCCGGGAAGCTCGAAAACTAGGTCGAGGCTATGGCTTGGTGTTGATGGATTGGCGTATGCCGGGCATGGATGGCTTGAGCGCTGCTAAAGTCATTCATCGTCAAGGTATAAATCACCCTTCGCCAATCATTATTATGGTCACCGCTTCCGGTCGGGAGATGCTCAATGATGTCTACCAAGAGGGCAATGCACCTTTCGTTGGGGTGCTTACAAAACCTGTAACGCCCCAGCAGTTGGCCGCGACGATTCGGGATGCAGTTCACGGTGTTCCTATGCTGCACCCTGATGCCTATTTTCCAGCATTTCAAGGCTCGACGCGTCTAGCGGGGCTTCGGTTATTGGTCGTAGAAGACAACATGATCAATCGGCAGATTGCTGAATTGTTGCTCAGCAGCGAGGGGGCTACTGTTGAGTTGGCCGAGAGTGGCATTGAAGGGGTCAACCAGATAATTGCGAGAGTTGAGGTTTTCGATGCAGTATTAATGGATATACAGATGCCTGATATCGACGGTCTTGAAGCCACTCGGCGTATCCGCGCAGACCCGCGTTTCGCGAATCTACCCATCGTGGCGATGACGGCGAATGCGTCGAAAACCGACCGAGATGAGTGTCTTGCGGCGGGCATGAATGAGCATGTCGGCAAACCCATCGACCTTGAGGAGCTGATTGCGACCTTATTAGCTCAGACCGGAAAACTGCCTGATGGGGCGACACTGAAAAAAGAAGAGGAACACGACTGCATTCTAGAATCACGCGCGTCGGTGTTTCGGCGTATGGGCGGTAATCTCCAACTGATTAGAAATGGACTAAAGGATTTTGGTCCTGAAATGCACACACAGTTCGAGAGACTTCAAGACCAAATTAACAGCCAAAATGTTGCCGGTGCTAGTTTGGTACTGCATGCCATCAAGGGCAGTGCGGGGACGATGGGGGCAATGGCACTGTCATTACGAGCGGGGCGGCTGGAGTCTCAACTGCTCCAGCCGGGGGTTGAAGTACTGAGTGATGTTTTGACTGCTTCGGGACTTGAAGAAATGAACGTGTTGATGATCCTCAGCCTTGAACTATTGAGTTTTGAATATGCAAGGTAACCGCCGAAAGGTCCAGCCCGTTAAATAGGAGTAGAGCTACACAGGCTCTCTTGCTGCCGCCAGGCGGGGAGAGCATTTTCCTAGGCTCGGTATCTTCCAGGATTTACCGTGATGATGCTGGCTGCCAAGCCGCGACAACCTTGAATTGCTAACAGGAGCACGCGGGCGTGACCGAAAGCACGTTAGCTTACGGTGGTGCTTTATGTGGAGGCTTAGTTTGACCGTTTTATTCCGTACTCACGGTATTAGCTGGTAGCGAAGAGTGAAGAGAGGTCGGGACTTTTTGTGTATAGTGGCTATCTGATATCACGCTTCAAGGGGTTGATGTTGTATGGGTGAACTAAGGACGCGGGCGCTGGCCTCATGGGTTAGGACCCTTGAGCGCCCAGCAGCCTGGATGAACGCAGAGCAGCAGTACCACGAGCTGTTGAAGGTTGCAGACAATATGGAACTAGAGGGGCTTATCAGTGATGGTGAGTGGCGCCAGTTAGTGCGAAAGGCTGGATCTAATTTTATAAGTATTACAGCCCCGGCCACGCTACATAGCATACGCAGAGTCTGATAAATAATATGAGTCTCTACGGGCATAGGAGAGTAATGACGTGAATGAAATCGACTAACGTTACAATGGTTTTCTGACTATCTTGTAACTTTAACTCTGGCCGATACAATTAAGTGTAGATTCTGGCGAGATCTGATTATATAAGTATACTTAGTAACCGCTGAGCCCAGCATAATGTGCTGAGTTCAAAAAAGCCTTTCGGTGCTAGCAGGCGCTGTACAATATTGGCTCCGACTTATAGGGGGGGCTTTTTACTGCGACCAAAACCTGAATACTCTTGGGCGTCTGAAGACGCACTTTTGCTTGCCTGTGTTTTCGCCTCCAAAGAGAAGGTAGTTAGAAAAGCCACTTAAACATTTTGAATTACTTTTTTAGGCTGCTCTTTAGCCAATGATCTTGATCACCTCACGCTATTCTAAAATAAAAAAGTATTGCGCTATCCAAATGGATAGATTTTGAGGAAAATAAAATAAAATAAAATAAAAAAACAAAAATTGTAGGATATATTTAAAATTTAGTGCTTGATTTAAGGCGTCATGATACTCATCGTAACTGCTGATACCGCTCTGATTTACTGTTTGGTACTTGCTATTTACTACGTATTGATTGCGAGTGGTCTCTGCTGTCTATCTCGCCAAAAAGCTTATTTTGGCGAATATAAGTAGCACGCGAATGACGGATGTATAGGTTTTCGTGCTGTGGTTTTATGTCAGTGTTGCAAACGGGGTGCTTGCGGAAAATGTTATTCGTATACGTTCTACATGATATTATAAAAAACTGTAAGTTTTCATGCTGAACACTTGAATGTTATTCAGTGTCTTTAATAACTGCCGCGATGTAGTAGGATGATTCCTCCACGGAGTTTAAAAAGATGGAACATACAAAGAAAATAAAATTGAGCCGTCTATACAAGCTGCCACACATTTTTGATCGTTGGACACCCAATTTACGGCCTTACATCAAACGGTTAGGACTGGTGGTTATTTTAATCTCTTATGTGGCCGTTTGCGGTCATATCTATCTTGCGGGTGGGATTAACCTAGGCTATCCGGCGCTCATGCTAGTGCCTGTCTTGATGGCTAGTGTGCTGTTTGGTGTGCCGGGTAGCTTGCTAAGCGCCTTACCGGCTGCGGTGTTAATGACCGCCCTAGGAACTCTATTTAGCGATGGGATAGTTTGGGCGGTCGAGCTACCTTTCAGATTGGTATTATATGTATTGATCGGAATGATTGTTGCTATCCCAATACACGCTTATGAGTTCTACGGTAGAAAATTAAATCACTTAATGCAACATGATGCGGGCACCGGATTGCCCGGTCGCCGCGCACTTTTTGAAGCGTTGGATAACTCATTTTTAAACTCTTCGAGAGTTAATTCAAAAAGTGATTTGGCGGTCATTTCAATAAATAATATCCGCGACATAAGTTACACTTTCGGGTATGTATCTGCCGATATATTAATTGTCTCTCTTTGGGAGGTGCTCATGAGTGAATTTGACTCTGGTGCGACCGTCTATCATTATAATCGTGATAGTCTCGCGGTATTGTTTTCATGTTCTGATGATGAACTACCTAAACAGATGCAGAGCGTGGAATCTATCTTTGAGAGGTCCATTATATATGAAGGTTTGCCTATTCATTTTGATGTACATGTCGGCTATGCCAAGCTCGCAGGCAATGGCCGGCGCGAAGTAGTAAATCAAGCTGAGTCAGCCAGCGAATATGCTCGAAAAATGGGTGTGAGATCAGCGCTATATACTTCAGCTATGAATTCAGATAAGCGCCTGAATTTAATTCTTCTGGGTAGTCTGCGAGATGCGTTGAACTCTTCAGAGTTAACTCTGTATTTCCAGCCAAAAGTAAATCTGGAGACGGGGCAATTGGTGGGTTTTGAAGCGCTTTCACGCTGGCACCATCCTACATTGGGGAGTGTACCGCCAGATCGTTTTATTCCGTTGATCGAACGAACCGCGTTGATCCACGTATTTAGCCTCTGGGCAATAGAAGCGGCGCTAATCCAATTCAATAGGTTAAAAGAACAGGGGTTATTGACCGTTATTGCCGTAAATTTGTCCAGCCATAATCTGAATAATGAAAGGTTTCCCAAGCAAGTTTTTCACTTGCTAGGGAAACTCTGAAAAAGGTTTCCAAATCTGGTGAAATACCCTCCATCACATGAGCTGAACGGTTGAGCCCCATGAAGCAGATTTCTTTCGCTGATGCTGAGTACGCAGGTAAACGTAAGCGGACCCGCCGTGAGATTTTCCTGAGCGAGATGGACAAGGTCGTGCCCTGGAAGGGGTTTATTGCGTTGATCGAACCGCATTATCCAAAGGGTGTTGGGGGACGTCCGGCGTATCCGTTGATGGCGATGTTGCGTGTGCACCTGATGCAGAACTGGTTCGGCTACAGCGATCCGGCCATGGAAGAATCGCTGTATGAGACAACGATTCTGCGCCAGTTTGCGGGTTTGAATCTGGAGCGCATTCCCGACGAAACCACGATCCTCAACTTCCGTCGCCTGCTGGAGAAAAACCATCTTGCCAGGGGCATCATGGAGGTCGTTAATGGCTATCTGGGCGACCGAGGCTTGATGCTTCGTCAAGGCACTATCGTTGACGCCACGATCATTCATGCGCCGACCTCGACCAAGAATAAAGAGGGTAAACGCGATCCCGAGATGCATCAGACCAAGAAAGGAAATCAATATTATTTCGGGATGAAAGCGCATATCGGGGTGGACGCTGATACGGGCCTGACCCATAGCGTGGTGGGCACGGCAGCCAACGTCGCGGACGTTACCCAAGTCGATCAGTTGTTGCACGGCGAAGAGAGCCATGTCTGCGGCGACGCGGGCTACACCGGGGTGGAAAAGCGGCCGGAACATGAGGGGCGCGAGATGATCTGGTCGATCTCCGCCAGGCCCAGCAGCCGTCGCAAACATGGTGAAAAAAGCGTCATTGGCCGTGCGTTGCGCAAGATCGAATATGCTAAATCGCAAACTCGGGCCAAGGTTGAGCACCCGTTTCGGGTCATCAAACGCCAATTTGGTTACACCAAAGTGCGGTTTCGCGGACTGGTAAAAAACACCGCGCAGTTGGTAACACTGTTTGCGTTGTCGAACCTGTGGATGGCGCGCCGACATTTGCTGGAGCCTGTAGGACAGGTGCGTCCGCAGTATGGAAATTAAGGGTTAATAAGCGCCTAAAACCGGCTTATTCATCGAAAAAAGTCGATATTTCAGAAATTTCAGCGAGGTATTCTCTTTTTGAGCGTCTGACGCCCGATTTTCTGTAAAAAGAAGGCCTTACTTCAGACCTTCCCTAGAGGAATATGACGTCGACAGCCGATACCTGGAATGTGAAATTACGGAGTCGGAAATTATGAGAAATCCAGAGAAAGCTATTGACGTGCTAAAAGAACTTAGCGGCATTCCCATCTGTATTTCTATTGACGATTTTGGCACAGGGTATTCTTCGCTGGCCTATCTACACAGGTTGCCAGCCACTCAAATTAAAATTGATCGTTCATTTATTCAGGATATTGATATCGATTCAGGATTGCGTGAAATAGTTTCTGCGGCGATTGCTCTGGCGCATAACCTAGGTATGAAAGTAGTGGCAGAGGGCGTAGAAACAGAGGCGCAGTACCGACTACTTCAAAGACTGGGTTGCGATAGTGCCCAGGGCTATCTGATTGCCCGCCCCATACCAGAGGATCAAATATTGAATTGGTATAAGGAGTGGACAAAATCCTCGTTTGTTTCCTAGGTTTAACTACGCTAATGATCGGGTTCTACTGCTCGCTCGACGGGTTGCGTGAACTCGCGCGCCAAACAGTCTGTCGGCGAAATCCGGATATTTATTGAATATCGACCCGTCTATAAGCGGTATTGCGATTTACAAATAATCCCCCTCTGAAAAAATCTGGGCATGTACTACACAAGCTACCTAGCAGCGTTTAAGCATCAAAACGATACTAAGATCGCCATGACTACTCGGGAAAAATAATATGAATATACGAAGCGTTAGACTAACGATGAGAGCGGTTCTCAGTTTTGGTGTTATCTGCCTGATTTTAATCGCATTGGCAGGTACGGCTCTTTCTAAGCTCAACGATGTACATAAATCCGCATCTCAACTACAGACAGACTGGTTGCCCGGTGCCTTGCAGTCCGCAAAAATAGAGACAGCCGCGCTGCTTTACCGTTTGGATGCACGGCGCTTTCTTATGGATGATGACAGACTGAGCGAAAGCTCTATCCAGAAAATAAATCAAGCAAAGAATGTGTTAACTCAAGCGACTGAAGATTATACACGCTTAGTTTCCAGCGCCGCAGAGCAAGAAATATTCAACAGAGTGAAGGCAGACGTCGCATCGTATCAAGCCAAGCTTGACGAACTTGTTAGTTTAAGCAAAAGCGGCTCCTATCAAGACATGACAGCTTTTTTTAACGATTCCATCAGACCTCAAGCTATCGTCCTGCAAGGCTCTATAAAAAATCAGATTGCTATTAATGAAAAGGGTGCTGAGCAGTCAGGTCAAGTATCAGATGATAGCTTCAAAAGCGGCTTAACGATTATTTTTGTGCTGAGTATCCTGGCAATATTTATTACGATGATAGTAGCGACCGTTTTTATCCGGAGTATCAGTCAGCCTATCCTGGCGCTGCTCGGCAGCACTCGAAAAATAGCTGAAGGCGACCTGCGTACAAAAATTGATATTAATGGCGCGGACGAAATCACTGACTTGCAAACCGCAACGGCAGCAATGCGCTCAAGCCTCAAGAGCACCATCCAACATATCTCTGAGTCTTCTGGTCAATTGGCTTCAGCCGCTGAAGAGATGAGCGCGATCACCCAAGAGTCGAACGCGGTAATACAACGCCAAAGCTTGGAAACTGACCAAGCCGCTACTGCTGTCAACCAGATGACTGTTGCCGTCGAGGAAGTTGCGCGCAACGCGGTCTCTGCTTCTGAATCCACCCAAGCTTCTGAACGTTCTGCTCAGACTGGTCATGAGAGAGTACGCCAGACTATCGCGTCACTTCAGAAACTAAGCACCACCGTTGGACAGACCGGTATTGAAGTAGAACGTCTGGCCAATCAGGCGCAGAGCATCGCCAAGGTTGTTGACGTCATTCGCTCTATTGCCGAGCAGACCAATCTGTTGGCCTTGAACGCTGCCATCGAAGCGGCGCGCGCAGGCGAGCAGGGTCGTGGATTCGCGGTAGTTGCCGATGAGGTCAGGGCGCTGGCGCATCGCACCCAATCATCGACCCAAGAAATCGAACAGATGATTCAAAGCATCCAGAAAGATTCCGCCAACGCTGTGCACTCGATGAAGCAAAGCAGTGAAGAAGCTGATTTGACACTGTTAATCGCTCATGAGGCGGGTGTCGCGATCAAGCAAATAACCGCTGCAATTAGCGATATCAATGAGCGAAATCTGATGATTGCTACCGCGTCTGAGGAACAGGCACAGGTAGCTCGATCGGTGGATGAGAACCTTGTCAGTATTCGAGACTTGTCCATACAGAGTTCGTCTGCCGCCAGTCAAACATCTGCGGCCAGCCATGAACTCTCGTCGCTTGCCGTTGACTTGAATAAAATGGTGGCTAAGTTTTCGGTTTAGGCATCTTGGGGCACCGACACCACTTACAATTCTTGCTCAACTCATGCTCGTAGGGCGGATAGACCCCAAATCGGTAGGTAGTCTTTCCCGGCTACTGGAACCGTTCAGTCCAGTATTGCATCTTCTAGGTTTGTACATTCTTAAGCGTCCGGCGCAGGCACTCGTCTGGTGCGAGGTCAACACGGATCCATCCAGCTGAGACTGCGACCTGGAGGCACTTAACTGAGTTGGCCTTCGACGATTATCAGCTCGCGCCGAGAGGCCCGCGGCGCGAATGTCTTAGCTTCTGCGTAAGCAGGATCGTTGCAGCACGCTTTTACTTGGGCCTTGGGTGTAACTAGGTAATTCGACAGCCTGCACGTGGCTGTTGGTGCTGGTTTAGAGAACCGTCACACAGGGTGAATTATTGATTTCTAGCTATGGCACTCATAGAGCTTTGACGGTATCCATCATGAGTGTGTGGATCCACCGATAACCGGCGTCATGATGCGTTCTTTCATGCCAGGCCAACATTTTGCTGAAGCCTGGAATTTCAACAGCCGGCTCCATTACGGCTAGCCCATCATTGCGTAGTGCCTGCCCGCGGGGTACTACATCTATTAGATCGCTGACAATCAGAATTTCAGGTAGCACCAGAAAGCTCGTTACCGATACGGTGACCCGTCGTGCTCTCCCTATTTTTCTCAACGCGTCGTCTGTTACTCCCAGAAACCTTCCTCCTGATGGGGAAAGTAGGACGTGATCCAAAGCGCAAAATCAATCCAACGAAAGCGTATTTTTTGTGGTGTCCGGATTATCAGACCGCATTACACACACATAGCTTTCGTCAAACAACTGTTTGGCGTGTAGTCCAGACGCAATTGCCTCAGAAGTAACCAGTGCTAAGTCGATATAACCTCGTCCAGCTGGAGCTGGAGTCCTTGATCATCAATCGGAAGTACTGAATCGAATATTCGGGGCTCGCTGCCTCAGCGCGTTTAGAAAGGGCGCAACTGTGGTTTTCGTCTGGGTATGCCGTCTATAGCGGCGAGTCCTCGAACGTCGCAGTCAGCGTCATCGGCTTCAATGGTCACTGTAGTGACGCCTTTGTCTAAGGCTATCTATCCCGCCATGCTCTCAATACGTATTTGCCTGCTATAAAAGGCGTGAATAGCCCACACCACCCCTACGAATAGCAACCCTGTCCCAAGCGCTTCCATAGGAGAGGGCCAGCGTTGGTTGATGAGCAGGCCCATCGTAGTTGCATAAATGGTTTCGCTGGCGATCAATTGCCCGCTTAGAGCCAGAGGTAGACGCCGAGTTGCGATTGACCATGCCCAGGCACCCGCAAGGGTGGCCCCTAACCCCTGAATTAACCCACAGATTATTAGCGCCTGAGTACCTGCTAACCCGCTCGGATGGCTAGCGAAGTGGGACAGTTTCAAGTACAGCCCAACTGGTATGAAGGCCAGCATTTCGACGCTGCACATGAAGATCAGCATGGCTGACCACAACATGGGAGATATGCTTGGGCGTTGAGCCAAAGCACTTTCATTTAACAATCCAAAACCAGTCCAAAATCCAATTGCCATTAACGATGCGAGCAGCCCAAGCAGTATCGAACCGGTCGGGAGCACCACCGTTGCGCTGCTAAAATCAAACACGCTCAGGTTGACCAAACTTATGCCCAATGCCGCGACCAATAGTGGCCCTGCAATGGCGCGCCAGGGCACGCTGGAGCTTCGCATGTTGCCGGCAATCGCGAGCACGATCGGTACTGACCCCATCATCACCGGAGGGATCACCGGCCCAGCTGCCAAGACCGCAGTGGTAATCAGAAAGAAGTAACCGATGTATCCCAAGAAGCCCAGCAGTGCGGCGCAGGCCCAGTCGCTCAGTCGCAATTGCCGCACTTCGCTGCGGTAAACAAACAGCACTAGCAGGCTACCTAAACCGGCAAAGGCATAGCTCACCACAGCCAGATCAAAAAGGCTGTATTCGCCGACCAGCCCCGGAAAGATGTAGAGCAGCGACCAAGAAAAAGTGGCGGCAATGGCCGCTAATAAGCCCAGGGTCATACGCTCTGCTCCTGCTGGCCCTGCTTCAGTATCCAGCAATGAGCTACGTGCCGGGCAGTGTCGAATACCCGCACGTCCTGGCCCATGGCGCCGCTGACAAAACTGCCCTCCAGCAAGATAAACAGCCCCTCAGCAACTACCTCAGGGTCGCTTATACCGGCGCTCATGGCCAATGCAGTAAGATTTTCGCGTATCCCTTGCTTATGCCTGCTCACTGCCAAATGCACAGGGTGGCTAAATTGGGGAAATTCAGCCGCACTGTTGACGAACAGGCACCCGCGCCCGCTATCTTGCAAAAGAAAGCGTTGATACAAATCGAAAAACGCGAGCATGCCACTGACCGGGTCAGGATGCCCTGCCAAGGTGCGCGCTACCTCTTCACGCCAGCGTCGGTCACGCTCCTCAAGGCAAGCGACTATCAGCGCATCCTTGGAGGGGAAATGGCTGTAGAGCGTCATCTTGGTAACACCTGCCATCGCGGCGATGGCCATCACACCAGTAATGTATATACCTTGTGACAGAAACAGCTTCAGCGCTGAGTCAATCAAGCGCTCACGGGTATTGTCCATATTAAGCCACTCCAGAATGGGGTCGGAGGTGACTATACTGACCGGTAAGATTAGGGCGGAGTTAAATACGACCTCAATCGTGGCCATCACGACACAGATCGCAACAAGTCAACGGAGCACTTTGATGCGGTGCTGGCGCGGTAACACCATCGCCCCAATTCCGGCGAAGCCGGCCTTTTGTATGACCCCCTTAACGCTTGCTTTAGTCGCTTCCCGAGAGGTAAGAGCGTGCGATAAAGGGTCTCTGTGTCGTCTCGACGTTATCCAAGCGGGTATTTTAAGGAAATGATCGAGGAACTGGGCGATCTGATGCTGATATACAATTTTGAAGCCGACCCAGGTGCCAAATAGCTTGGTTAAAATCTGCCATACGCGAACGCAAGAGCAATCCGGTAGTTGGGTAGGGGGCCGTCGCTGGGTGTTTAGTATACTTACTCAAGTCTGACCTCTACCGCACACCTCATAGTCCGCAACCTCAACCTATCGCGTGTCGATCACAGCGGGTGATCACCCATCCGTTTTTTGTTTTTTTGCGAACGCCAATCTCTCCGCAAACCTCGCACGCCCGCAGCGACCAAGTTTCCGCCAAATCCACCATCCCCCGAATATGTTCGTCGCCGTTATCATAGTAAAACCTCAATTCTCCAAACTTCTCTTTTATCTCCCGGACAATTACCTGTTCCTTCTTGTTGTTGTCAACGTATTGCTGAATACAACTGCATAGCGTGTCTAGAATATTGAACCAGCCATCATGGCACTGAATACCCCATGGTATGGCCGGGCGAGTATTATCTGAAAGTTCGACCGAAAATATTTTAGGGTGACGTTGAACCAGCATTGATTCTATTTCTGGTAACATTAGATTTAGCTCGCAATGGTAAGTGGTTTTGATGAGCGTAGTGAGTAAGGCTAGGGCTGACGTTAGTATGTGTTAGACGGCTAGTGCTACATTGCAGATGTTACATGGGTTAGAAATTACAGGCTAGCTTCAGTTAAGGGTATTGTCAATGGAGTGGAAGCGGCGGTGATTGGTTTAGATAGATGGTGACGTTCAATAATTTATATCGTTGATGTGCGTTTTTTGTGCATTATTTCGGGTGCAGCCAGTCGACTAAGCTTTATTGAAAATTCGATATTTAGCATCCTTAGCTTTTATTTTTTCTTCTCGATGGTATGCGTGATCTCTCGGCTGAAATGACATTGCAGTTAGCTTTTCAGAATCAGGTATGGAGAACCAAGGTTGGCATCAATTCCCGACCCCGTTCTCAATCCGCCAAATGAGAGCTTCGACAGTGCTTAAACCGACAAGCGTGTCAAATAGATCCAGCGGAGCACGGTTATCTAACGCCATCGCTGGATGTTTGAGCCAGCGCAGAGTTGAGGTTATGTCATCACCAAATAATCCGAGAGCGGCTCTTATAATCAACGCCGTCCGATAGATTTTATCGCCTTCGCATACATTTAGATGGCCGACTTTTGTCCACCGATTTAGGGCTGACGTCTTTAGGTTAATTAGCGCAGCGAGTGCTTTCGGCTTCAGTCGTAGGGACATTGCGAGCGTATGGAAGAAGTCAACGGAGAGTCCCGCCCGAATCGCTGAGATCCAAAGCATGGAATCCGCGGCGGTCCCAGTTCCAAGAGAGTCCCAAAAAACAGTCGCGCTGATCAGACTCTCCGGGGTCTCGGCTGTGGTCGCCGGTCGAACGACCTCTATCGGATCTTTGTTCTCTTTTTTCTTCTTCGGAGCTGCTGGCTGTTTCGGAACAGTGGGTGGTAAATGAAGTGTCATGTAGACATTTCCTAAGTGGATTTCACGTACCCAACTCTGAAGGGTGTTGTGATTTTGAGCAATCGGCAGCCAATGCGCCGGGTGTGAAGAACGCAAGATTCACACCCGTAATAAAATCTGTGCTCGTCGTGCATTATGTTGCCAATGGCGTCCAGATCGTACGAAAATCGAATTGGCAGCGAATAGCTGTGAACTGATTCGGTTATGTCGCAAGTGAATACCAACCGCTGGCTTACTCTGGCAACGCCGGTTCGTTTCACCAGATCCAGCAGGACATCTGAGTGCCCCTAGGTCGCGCAATCAGAATATCTCCCGACCTACAGGGGCCATTTGCTCCCAGTCCCTATCGATTTCCATCGACTTTTCTGACATTTCTGCGAGTAATAGTTCGAGTGTCGGTGACTTTCGATTCAAACTGCCTCCGATGTCCGGCGAAGATGGTGATTCGGGCTGGATGACCGCAGGCCGGTCGACGAGAAAGTCCGAATCTGCCAAAGGTTGGCCTTTGAGCGACAGCCAATCCTTGCGAGTAGATTTTTTGGTCATTGTTCTTCCCTCGGCGATTTGCCTGGTACGTAACGTTTTCAGTCTAGCGCCACTTATGAGCTTATGGGATGGCATCCTCGGATGGTCGGGAATTAGTGGCTGCCCTCGAAACTTGCTTGTTGAGATTATCGTTTTTTGGCACGTCTGCCCCCAGCTTGTTTGAACGCACCATTGTGGAAAGACGCTCGACTTGTGATGAAGATCCGCCGGTTCTGACAAAGTCCACGGTGCCGGTCATTGAAGCGATGACCGTCACTCATAAAGCCACGGTTTCAACTCATCTAAATTCTTCACCACGATCTGCTGTGCTGCCGCTTTGGGGTCGAGCTTTTTTGGATCGATCCCAAAGCGTTGTAGAACGTACTTGACCAACGCGCGACGCGTTGGAATCACCAGCACACCCTCCAGCATCCCAAAGTCGGCTTCGATGATCGCCTTCTGCTCAGGCTTGAGGCGTGAGTCGGGTTCGATAATCACGTCGACTTCGGTGTTCCAGTCTTCATCTGCGCCGATTAGATTCTCGGTTTTATGTTCAAACTCGGGCTTGCCGCGCAAACGACTCAGTACAAAGTCCCGGTACCCACGATTTTTTTCGCAATACGCTCGCACATGCCAACGCATGCCGGTGTAGACCAGGGTATGCGGCGCAATCAGGCGAGTTTCCGGGTTTGGATTAGCCAGTGAAACGTATTCGACTTCAATCACTTCGCTGTTGCGGCAAGCTTTGAGTAACGGGCGCAATACTTCGGGGCGAATCGTCCTGTCTGGCACTTCGAGCACCATGGTGTGGGCATAAGCCAGAGCGAGCCCCTCCACATGCGGTGCGCGCGAGTGGGTCTGGTTCAGCAGGTGCAGGTAAGCGTTGGCGCTGTCGTCGATGAACAGCGGTTTGAAGTGTTTACTGGGTACATAGCCCTTCAGTTGCTTGTCATATGTAAGATTTTTAGGCGCATGTTCATTGATGTAGGTATTGATGTCCTTCGACGCTTGCTGACGACTGATCCCGAAGCTCTGGATCAGGTGTCCCGTGGTCAGCCGGCCTTCCCACCAGGAAACCGTCTCGATCAATCGATAGCGAAGTGCCAGATCCCAGCGAACCTGCTTGATGTCCTGCGTGCGTTTCATGACCGCTCCATGTGCGTGATTTGTTTACCTGTATAAGTCTACATTCTATACCTGTCGTTAAACACTACATATCCTTGGCCCCGTCTTCGAGATCAATCGAACTCATGATAAGGAAATGGACATGACGACGTCGGATGTTATTTCGACTGGGGCTTTGTTGACGATGGGCGTCATCGCGTTTGTGCTGGCGATGCAGTACCGGAGTCTGTACGGCATTGGACAGATGATCCGAGATTGTAAAAACGCCACCCGCTGGGTGCCGATTTGGGAGATGGAAAACCGCGAGCTGCGCTCGGCCCTGCGAGCA
The DNA here is from genome assembly GCF_052976945.1 of Pseudomonas sp. GG8. Lineage (NCBI taxonomy): Bacteria > Pseudomonadati > Pseudomonadota > Gammaproteobacteria > Pseudomonadales > Pseudomonadaceae > Pseudomonas > Pseudomonas sp. GG8. The sequence goes on along the minus strand of NZ_JBRIIP010000001.1, from coordinate 2,937,846 downwards.
GAAAAGGCGCACGTCGAGCAGCTGCAAAGAAAGCTGGTGCTGTTGCAAGCAATGATTCCAGCGGCGTAAGGAAACGGATATGAAAAGAGTTGACCGAATCAAAGGCTGCCTGCTGGGCGGCGCAGTAGGTGACGTACTGGGTGCCCCCGTTGAATTTCTCGAATGGAGCGCTATCCGCGCTAAGTTCGGGCCACAAGGAATCGTCGATTTCGCCCCTGCTTACGGCATGACCGGTGCCATTACCGATGACACGCAAATGATGCTTTTTACCGCTGAAGGCCTACTGCGCGCCTACGTTCGTGGCAGCTCGCGAGGTAACTGTCATGTGCCCAGTGTCATACATCACGCTCTGCTGCGCTGGCTTATGACTCAGGACTATCAGTCCGCCACCCACGTCAGTCTCGACGGTTGGCTCGTCAAAGAGCGCGCCCTCTGGTCTCGTCGCGCGCCAGGTCATACCTGTATCAGCGCACTTAAAGCCAGTCAGCATTTTGGCTTTCTCGCCGAAAACAACAGTAAAGGCTGCGGCGCCGTCATGCGCGTCGCGCCCTGTGCCTTCTTCGGCAACGGCTTCGACTACGCGGCCGAGTCCGGCCGTCTGACTCATGGTCACCCTACGGGCTATATGTCCGCGGGCCTGTTTGCCGACATCCTTCAGCGCATGGCCGACCGGCAGGACAGCCTCGAACATGCCCTCACCGAAAGTCTGGCCGCCCACGGCCACAAACCCGGTATGGAAGAAACCCGCGCTATCCTCGAGAACGTGCTCTTCTATTTCTACGAAGGCTACCGCCCAACCCCCGAACGCATAGACGAACTCGGCGGTGGTTGGATCGCCGAACAAGCTCTTGCCATCGGCATCTGGTGTGCTCTGAGCGCCACCTCGTTCGAACAAGGCGTCATCAATGCCGTAAACCACAGCGGCGACAGCGACAGCACCGGCCTGATCGCTGGCCACTTGCTGGGCATTCAGTACGGCACGGCAGCCATTCCGCCGCGCTGGCTAGAGGGGCTGGAGTTGCGGGAGGTGATTGAGAAAGTGGCGGAGGATATCGAGCGAGTGCCGCGGGACTATTCGGGGACTGGCGTCGATGATGATGAGGAAATTGAGGCGGAGTATCCAGGTGTGTAAGACGCAGGTGCATTTAGCCGCCAGATCCATTCGTACCCGCCACCGGAGCTTTGAAGAAGATATCTCGGGTGTGAGATCGCACGGATAGCCGTGTTTTTGGTTGCGCGCCCTTTAGGGGCATACCCACCGACATCCGACTGGCTGAACCTGATTGGCGGGTTTAAAATCTAGCTGGAAATCATCCTTATGGATAAATATCGGCAGCGAAAATAAACCAGCTCCTTTCCTATTGGCCCTCCGGCGTTTTCGCATTACAACAGGACGCCCCATTACGGATTTTGCCGGGTGGGGCAACCGCTTTGAGCCTGGCTGGATACAGCGGATTCTGTTGAAAAAAGTCGGTTTTCTCAAACTGCCGCAAGGTTGATCGGTGGAAGCACCTTTTTAGCACGCTGCTACGTGAAATCTCAGTCTGAAAGGCTCTACGGACATTCACGTGTTCAATCTGCGACGCGTACTTTTATGCCATAAAAACCAAGGCCGACTTTTTCAACACAATCGGCCGTTCTCTGCCGGTCATGGCTACGAAGCGTGCTGGTCAAATCCGATGCAATCGGTGGTCAGAACGAATGCAAATGACTGGTCAGGTCGAATGCAAACAGGTGGTCAAATGTAGTGCAGTTTCGCACATAACAACAACCTCTCACGTGTAGTGGTCACGTAGCCCCAGAAGGGGTTATATCGAGAGGTTGCGGTCAAGCCAGGGCTTTAAAAATTGTTGAATGCGTGGGGTGGCCGACTTCCCAAACAACTGCGCGGGCGGCCCGGCTTCGACGATTCGTCCGGCTTCCATAAACACCACATGGTCTGAGATTTTCGCGGCAAAGCTCATTTCATGGGTGACCATGACCATGGTCATGCCATCGTGTGCAAGTCCACGAATCACGCTGAGTACTTCTTCGACCAACTCGGGGTCCAGTGCTGAAGTGGGTTCGTCGAGGAGCATAACTTCCGGTTCGATGGCCAGTGCTCTGGCAATGCCGACTCGTTGCTGTTGACCTCCACTCAGTTGCGCCGGATAGGCATCAGCCTTGGCCGCCAAGCCAACGCGTTCCAAGGCAAGACCCGCAAGACGGTGTGCCTCGGTCTTCTTGATTTTCTTGGCCAGCATCAGGGGGGCGGCGACATTTTCCAGCACGGTCATGTGGGGCCACAGGTTGAACTGTTGGAAGACCATAGAGACCGGACGACGCACTTCGGCAATCGCTGCTTCACTGTCGCGGTCCTGCGGGGTGCGGCCCTTGGAGTGGTAACCGAGTAACTGGCCCTTGATCCAGACTTCACCTTCATCATAAGCCTCTAGGAAGTTGATGCAGCGCAGCAGGGTGGTTTTTCCGGACCCGGAGGGGCCTATAAGTGAAACGATTTCGCCGCGCTTGACGTCCAGGTCAACACCTTTGAGAACGCGGACGGCGCCATATGACTTGCCAACGGCGCGCAGTTGCAAGATGGGTAGGGTCATAGGGTTCTCTGCGGTGAGGTCATGAAGGTTGCGCAGCCGCGCACTGCCAACGCAATGGTCTGGGCAAGTAGCCAATAGCCAAGGATCAGCAGTGCGTAGGGGCCGACGTAGTTGTAGGTGGAGGACACGATTTCCCCGGTGGTCATGGTCAGTTCGGGCAGCGTGATGACAGACGCCACGGCGCTTTCCTTGATGACAAGGACCGTCTGATTGCCTAACAGAGGCAGCGCGAAGATCAGCGCCTGGGGCATTTCGATATGACGCAGGGACTGCCAGCGGTTAATACCGAAGGCTTGAGCGGCTTCCAGATGCCCCGGCGCGATGCTGTTCCAGCCAGAACGGAAGATTTCCGCGAAGTAGACCGACGAGTACAGCGCCAGGGATGCGACCGTCGCTTGAGCGGCACTCAGGGTGAGCCCAATCACCGGCAAGCCGAAATAGACAATCATCAGTTGTGAAAAGTAGGGTGTTCCACGTATGAGCCACACAAGCAGTCGGTAGGGAATGCTCAGCTGACGTGCATAGCAGATGCGCAAGGCGTTCAGGGTGAATCCAGTGATCATGCCAATGAGCGCGGCGAGCAAGCTGACCCCAAGAGTCACAAGCATAGCGTTGACATACCGCCACAGCAGTTCGATGGTTTCGGGGCTGATGACATTCATCATTGAGTTCCATTACGACGCATCATTCGTTGTTCGAAGCAGTACCCGCCCAGCGATAGCAACGAGGTAATGGCCAGGTAGAAGACGGCCGTCAGGGTATAAACCTCCAGTGGCCGGTAGCTAGACGAGGACAGTTGCTGGCCGACCCTCATCAGGTCGGTCACGGCGATTACCGAGACCACGGCAGAGGCCTTTACGATGTCGATCATTTCGCTGATGAGCGCCGGAAGCGTCGAAGCGACGACCTGCGGGATTTCAATGTGCCAAAGTCGCTGGCGGCGCGTCAGGTTGAAGGTCAGTGCCGCTTCGATTTGCCCTTGCGGGATTGATCGGAAGCCGGCGCGTAATATTTGCGACTGATAAGCCGCTGTGTTCAGTGTCAACCCAATGACCGCGACGACGATGCCGGGAAAGCTCAAACCCAGCGCCGACGGCACGTAGTAGAGCACCAACAGTTGCGCGAGCACGGGTGTGCCGCGAAACACACTGATGTAGGCCTTTGTCGCCCAAACGATCGGGCGACTACCATGGGTGGACAGGGTATGAATCAGGATGCCGGCAAAGAACCCGCAGACAACGGCCACCCCCGATAACATCAGCGTTGTGAAGGCACCCTCTAACAGTTGCGGTGCATAGGCTACGCATCGGGCGATAAGATCAGTCAGATTCATGTCGGCTACCTGATGGTATGGGCTATGGACTCAGGGCGTCACGCTGGACGGAACGTCCATGGTGCTACCGAACCACTTCGTTTGCAGTTGCTTGAGGGTGCCATCTGCCGATGCGCGAGCAATGCCGTCGTTGAACAACTTGACCAGGGTTTCGCTGTCGGCATCCTTGCGGGCCGCCCAGGCGAAGTAGCTTTGTTCACCTATTGAACCAGGGAGCACCTTGAATAGGCCTGGGCGCGATTTGAGCAGTGGGCCGAGGTTGGCCACCGATTGCGCCACCGCGTCGAGTCGCCCTGAGCCAAGGTCGGCATAAGCTTCGTCGAAGCTGACGTATTGTTTGATGGCTTTAAAGCCAGGCTTGCCGCTGTCCTTCAGTTGCTTGTCGAGTGCGACCAAGGCTTGCAGCTGTACCGAGCCGGTTTGCGAACCAACGGTTTTGTTGTCGAGGTCGACGGCTGCGTTAAGCTTGCTGTCTCGTTCTTTGACGAGTAACCCGGTCATGGAAATGGCCACTGGCGAGGTAAACGAAAAGTGGCTGGCACGTTCTTTATTGATGGTGATGGCGGTCACCACGATATCGAATGCCTTGGTGTCTAGGCCGGGCAGCAAGCCCTGAAATGGTAGGTCCAATTGCTTAACTTTGACATCCGAGATCTGTGCCATGACGGCGCGCATCAGGTCGGCGTCGTAGCCGACGATTTTACCGTTTTCGATATATTCGAACGGGGCGTAACGAGCTTCTGTGGCTATCACTATTTCTTTCTTGGCCTTGATGCGCTCAAGCAGATCGGGCGTTTGTGCATAGCTTTGGGTGCAGAGGCCAAGGCCAATGGCGCCCATCAAGGAAAGTGCCGTGACGCGTAGGAAAGTTTTCATAAAAAGCTCCATGGGTGATGTAAAACACTCATTAATAACGTCATCGCACTCAATGCCTCAGGCTTTGCCTGGGCTCCGTTTAGCGCGCATTCCGGGTGGCAAGGCTGTCAGCCAGTACGCACAAAATTTCGAATAGCAACGTGGCGGCGACCAGGGCGGTATTGCCGCTGGCGTCGAACGGTGGGGAGACCTCGACAATATCGCCTCCGATCAGGTTCAAGCCCCTGAGCCCGCGAATAAGGTGTTGTGCTTCCAGAGTTGTAAGCCCTCCGATTTCGGGGGTACCAGTACCTGGGGCGTACACTGGGTCTAAGGCGTCGACATCGAATGACACATAGGTCTGACCGTCGCCGACGACTCTTCGGGCCTCTTTGATAACGTTCTCGACTCCCATGGTCTGGAACTCGTCGATGTCGATGATGCGGATACCTTGCCGGGCGCCCCAGTCGTTATCGGCGTCGCTGTACAGGGCTCCGCGAATACCGATTTGCACCGTTCGCTTAGGGTCCAGCAAGCCTTCTTCGATTGCTCTTCTGAACGGGGTTCCATGGGTGTATTTGCAGTCGCCGAAATAGCGGTCCCAGGTATCGGTGTGGGCATCGAAGTGCACCATGCCGATGGGGCCGTCCTTGGCTAGGGCCCGCATGATTGGCAAGGTGACAAGGTGGTCGCCACCTACGGACAGCGGCGCAATGCCGGCTTGCACGACCTGGTCGTAGAAACCGGCAATACGATTAAGTGAGTCCACCAGGTCAATCGGGTTGACCGGGGTGTCACCCAAGTCAGCACAGGCACACAGCGAGAACGGGTTGATACCGCTGGCCCGGTTGATATTGCGCACCATGGTCGAAATGTCCCGGACTTGCCGTGGGCCATGTCGAGCACCGGGCCGGTTGGTGGTTCCGCCATCCCACGGCACGCCTATCAAACCGATGTCGACTTCATGGATGCGAGGGTCTGTCAGCTCGGTATAGGGTAAGCGCATCAATGTGGCGATGCCGGCATAGCGAGGGATCACAGTCCCGGTTGCAGGTGCAAATGGCTTTTCTTGCATGGAAATTCCTAGGCGATGTATTCAAACGCTGAGGGAGCCGGTGCCCCACTCCTGGTGAGCAACAATGCAAGTTGTCGACCAAAGCGTGGTGCCAGATGAGAGTTTCGATAGAGCCAGTGTGAGGGCCTGCGGTACCGTGGGTTTGGGGTATATGAGGTAATGACATCCCGATGTGTAGGCCCATGGAGGTGATGTTTACGCGCCCGTTCGAGGGTGGTGCTAGAGGGCCGATGCACCGATACGGCGCATCAACGGGTGCATGAGGCGGCGTGCCCCGAAAGGGCGGATTCGTCATGACCATGCCCGGCCTTTCAGGCCCATGCTTGACAGCAGTATTAGTAGCCGGGTGAGGCGGACTGCGCGATCCGGTGGCAGGCTCAGGAATAGCTGTTGCCCTAGCCACAAGCTAGCGAGCAGTGCCGGGAGCAGGTACAGGACCTGTTACGCGGTGCCAATGTGGATGGCGCCTACCGAGGCCAGGCAACCACCAACGGGCCACCAATCGAAAGCGCACGGATCAACGCGCCGGAGCAACTACCTACCAGCCAGGCTCCGAGCCTGTTATTGACCATGGCGATGTTCAGGCGGACCAGCCCCATGATCGTCAGCGTACCAATCAGTAGATAGACGCCGATACTCTGGCTGCCGCTATCGAGTCCGGTTAATGTGCACACGCCGAACGGCACGCCGCAGGCTCTATGCCGCTGTCGCAAGCGTGAATTCATCGGTCGCGTCACTCATGCCACGTAGTCGCAAGCGATCCAATTTCAGGATGTGCTGGAGGTGGGCAAACAACATTTCGACCACCTTACTTTCGTGTCCAAAGCGCACGTACTCTAGAGTCGCTGAGGGATATCTGAAATTTCCCGCAATGCTTCATTGACATCCTTAAGCCCTTAGCTTCGTTGATCCACATTTACGCGCCATTTGACGAGCCCCGTGTGATCGCAAAATTGTTCCAGGATTGGGTGATAGGCATCAATTCCAGGCTATTAATGTTGATGTGGGCAGGCTGGCTGAAGACCCAGAAGATAGTTTCGGCGATGTCCTTTGGCTGGATCGGATTGGCGCCTGCATAAACCGCATCGTATTTCGACTGATCGCCCGAGAAGCGCACCAGTGAGAATTCGCTCTCGCACAGGCCCGGCTCGAGGTTGGTCACCCGGACGCCTGTGCCTTGCAGGTCGCAACGCAAGTTGAGCGAGAACTGACGGACAAATGCCTTACTGGCGCCATATACATGGCTGCCAGGGTACGGCCAGTTGCCGGCTATTGAACCTAGATTGACGATGCTGGCGCCCGCGCCATGGGCGATCAATCGCGGTAGCAGCAAACGTGTCGAATACAGCAGGCCTTTGATGTTGGTGTCGACCATGATGTCCCAGTCATCCAGATCGCAGTCCTGCGTCGGCGAGGTGCCGAGCGCCAACCCAGCGTTGTTGATCAATCCGCGAAGCTTACTGAACCTCGGTGGCAAACTGAGGATGGCCTCCTGCATGGCCTGTCGGTCACGCACATCCACCACCAGTGGCAGCACGTCAATCTGCGCCGAGAGTTTATCCGCCAACGCCGTCAGACGATCTTCGCGGCGACCGGTCAGGATCAGCGACCAGCCTGCTGTGGCAAAACGTCGAGCACAAGCTTCGCCAAAACCGGACGTGGCGCCAGTGATAAAGAGTGTCGGGGTCATTGGGACTTCCTTTGATTCAGGACCATGCATGACCGAGCAAGCCGAAGCCTGCCAGCGCGAGCAACAGCCATTGAGTAAAACGTGCCGCCGCTTCGGCACGTATGCGGATGAACAACTGTTGACCGATCCACAGGCCAACCAGCAAGGCAGGCATCAGGTATAAAACGTGAGTCTGTGTCTGGTTAGGGATCGCTCCGGCCAGCCCCAGCCCCGAAATCGCCGCCAGGTCCACGACGAAAAAAAACAGGATAAGGGTGGCGCGCAAGGCCACGGCGCTCAGCCCAATATGACTGAGCCAGGCCACAACCAGCGGACCGCCAATCGAGAACGCCGCGATCAATGCGCCACTACTTGCGCCGACCACCCAGCCGCCTACTTGTCCTTTGCCCATAGGCAGCGTGACCCGGACCAGTCCGAGTAACGCCAGCAGCCCGACGAGTAAATAGACGCCAATGGTCAACCAGTCGCTGTTCATTCCGGTCAGCAACCAGATGCCGCAGGGCACACCGCAAGCGGCGGCAATCAGCAGGCGCTTGAGTTGCGGGTAGTTGGCTTGTGGAAAGGCGCCGCGCAAGAGCATCAGACTCGACAATACTTCCAGACACAGCACCAGCGGTACGGCCTGATTCAGAGGGCCGAGCATTGCCAGACCGACAACGGCGATGGCGGCAAAGCCGAATCCGGTGAGGCCGCGAATGACTGCCGCGACCAGCACACACAGGACGTTAAGGACAAAGCTCAGTTCAGGATTCAAGGCCGGCTTCCCCAGTAGAATGACGCCACTCTATTCAAGCGGCAGGTCTCACTTTAGATCCAGACAGGCATTTCTATGGGGCCAGAGCGGCGTGTAGACCTAGCACTGCGCCTCTTCCTGGCTCCATAGAATCCCCCATCTGGATCTAAGGCCTGGAGACGTGCATGGCTAAGCTGATGATCATCGGCCTTTACCGTGTCCACCTTCAGGAATGAACCCATGACAACGAATCTTGATCATCAATGGATGCCTTTCACTGACAACCGTGAGTTTCAGCGTGCGCCGCAACTGTTTGTTCGGGCTGAGGGACTGAGCTACTGGACCGCTGATGGTCGCGAACTACTGGATGGTAGTTCAGGCCTTTTTTGCAGCGCAGCGGGCCATGGTCGTTCGGAAATCGCCGAGGCCGTGTCGAAGCAATTGATGATCCTAGACTTCACCCCTCATTTTCAGCGCGGTTCGCCGCTTTCGTTCGAACTGGCCGAGCGACTGAGCGAATTGCTGCCTGAAGGCCTGAACAAGCTGTTCTTCACCAACTCAGGTTCCGAGTCAGTGGACAGCGCGATGAAGATTGCCCTAGCCTATCATCGCGCTCGCGGCGAGGGGCAGCGCACACGATTTGTGTCTCGTGAGTGGGCGTATCACGGTGTCAACTTTGGTGGCGTGGCCTTGTCTGGAATGATGCGCAACCGTCAGGCCTTCGCGGCGGGCGGACTGCCTCATGTTAGCCACATGCGGCACACTTGGCAGGAAGAGCAGCGCTTTCAACTGGGCGAGCCGAACAGCGACATTGATCTGGCCAGCGATCTGGAACGCATCATCGACACCCACGGTGCGGACAGCATCGCGGCTTGTTTCGTTGAACCGATTGCCGGCTCCATTGGCGTTTACGTGCCGCCAGTCGGTTACCTGAAGCGTCTTCGTGATATCTGCGACAAGCACGGTATTCTTCTGGTGTTCGACGAGGTCATCACTGGGATCGGTCGAACTGGTAAGGCGTTCGCCGCGCAGAGCTTCAACGTGAAGCCAGACATCATTACCATGGCCAAGGCCCTCACCAACGGTGCGATTCCGATGGGGGCGGTGGCAGTGGATCAGGCGATTTTTGAGACCGTCGTCGGCGCCAGTAAAGGCTCTGGGCCAGAGTTCTTCCATGGCTACACTTACTCGGGGCATCCCGTGGCGTGTGCGGCAGCGCTGGCTTCGCTGGACATCTACCGCAATGAAGACCTGTTTGCCAAGGGCGAGAAACTGTCGCCATACTTCCTTGAATGCGTGAGTGGATTGCGCGGTCTGCCGCAGGTCAGCGACCTGCGTGGTTACGGCATGCTCAGCGGTATTCAGCTGACCCCGGGAGAAGCACCAGGAGCGAAAGGAAACCGTGTGCAGCGAGCCTTATATGAAGCAGGCCTGCACGTGAAAACCACTGGGGACGCGATCATCTTCGCCCCAGCATTGGTGGCTGAGCGGCAGCATGTGGATGCGATGATCGATATCCTCAAGACCACGTTGGGTCAAGAGAATCTGTAACGCCTGATCGGGTCCCAACGCTGTGTAACTGCCGAAGGCTGCAATCTGTTCTGATGGACAGTCGCAGCCTTTTGACAGCGTTTACAGGCTCGCGGTGGACTCAACCTGCAAGTTGCATTTCATCTCTCGCCAAGCTTCTCCCAGCGCCGCAATCCCCGGCTCGATCAACTCCTCTGCAATCGCCCCAAACCCCAGCCTGAAATGGTATTGCGGGCGTTCACTTCCCAAAAAATGGATATCCCCGGGCTCGATCAATACGCCGCGTTTGGCCACCAAACGTTGTAACACCCACGCATCCAGTTCCGCTGGGCAGGTCACCCACACAGACGAGCCGCCGGCCATGCCGCTGGCGTGACAATCGGGCAAATAGTCGGCCAATGCACGGCTGATCAATAGCCACTTGCGAGCCAAACGATCCCGCTGGCGACGGGCATGGGCGTCGTAGTGTCCCATCGACAGAAACAGCGCCAGCGTGCGCTGATTGTTGGAGGGGGGATGACGGTAGATGTAACGCCGTAACGCCCGCAGCTCGTGAATCAGCTCCGGATCTGCCGCAATAAATCCCAGGCGCAGCCCAGGCAGCAAGTTTTTGGTCAGACTGCCTAGGTAGATCACTCGACCGCTGTCATCGAAACTCTTTAACGAGGGATGGTTGCTTCCCAAATAGTTTTGCTCGCTTTCGTAATCGTCCTCGACCACCAGGAAATCCCGCTCTCGGGCGCTGGCTAGCAATTCCAAACGGCGATACACCGGCATCGTCACGCCCGTGGGCGATTGATGGCTGGGCGTGCAAAACAACATTTCACAGCCATCGAGTTGCTCGTCCACTACGAGACCTTGGCCGTCGATGCGCAAGGGCCTTAAATCACAACCAATCAAGCCGAAAATATTGCGAGCGTCTACGTAACCAGGATCTTCCAGGCCCATGATCAGCCCCGGTCGTCCCAGCAGTTGTGCGAGCATGTACAGCGAGTTTTGTGTTCCGATGGTCACCAGAATCTCTTCCGGCCTGGCCTTTATTCCGCGCTTGGGCAGTACACGTTGAATGATCTGTTCCACCAGTAGCGGATCATCCAGCGTCACCTGATCGTCGACCCAAGAACGCATGTGCGCGCCCATGGCCGCGATGCGCGCGCAGTCACGCCAACGCGCTGCGGTTTGCTCGTCTGCTTCAATCTGCCCATATATAAATGGGTAACGGTACTCACGCCAATTGCGCGGTTTGACTATCGCGCGCATCTGCGCCGATTCGGTTTGCATGCGACTTTCCCAGTCCGGCGCATGATCCGGCCGGTCGAACAGTTTCTGACTGGAAGGACGCAGACTGATGTTCAGTTGCTGGCGCAGGAACTTCTCGTTGATGAAGTAACCCCGCCGGTCGGATGGGGTCAGGTAACCGTCCTGCGCAAGTTGCTCGTAAACGAGAACCACGGTGTTGCGCGATACCTTCAGCAGTTGGCTGAGCTTGCGCGATGACGGCATCGCCTCGCTGGGCGGCATCGCGCCATCAAGGATCGCGTTGAGCAGCCGCTCGCGCAATTGTTCCTGCAAGCCCCGGCCTGCTTCGAACGGATGAAAATAGCGCTCCAACATAGTCCAGGCTCCCGCTTGGGCGCACCCTAATGACGCACCAAAAACGCTACAGGCCTTGTCGCGCAAGGGGTGTGAAACCCGCTGGCACTAAAGGCCGTAGCAACTGGATCTAGAGCAAGCTTCGAGCCGGCACTAAGATCGCATGGACTTTAAACATGTCATCCCACTCTGGAGTTCCACCATGCTCAAGCCCCTGCATAAATGGATTCGCCGATTACTCCTGTTGCCGCTGACTATTGGCCTCGCCGCCACCGTTCATGCCCAAACCGTTACCATCGGCGTGCAGAGCATGTTTGCGCCTTGGAAGAACGCTATAGCCGAGAAGGAATTCGAGAAAGCTACCGGCTGGGATATCCAGTGGCGCAACTTCGACAGCGGCGGCGATGTGATGCTGGCGATGGCCTCCGGTGACGTGCAGATCGGCGTGGCGGGCAGCAGCCCGATCGCCGCAGCGGTCAGCCGTGGCGTCGACGCGCAGTTGTTCTGGATTCTCGACAACATCGCCAGCGCTGAAGCACTGGTAGTGCGCAATGGCAGCGGCATCGTCGCGCCTCAGGACTTGGTGGGTAAAACCCTCGCGGTGCCGTTCGTGTCCACGACCCATTTCCATGCCTTGTTTGCCCTTGAGCAGTTTGGCCTGACCGGTAAGGTTAAGGTTATCAATTTGCAACCCTCGGACATTCCGGCGGCGTGGGAGCGTGGCGATATTGACGCTGCCTTCATTTGGGACCCGGCGCTGGGTCGACTGAAACAGAGCGGTCACGTGTTACTGACCTCGGGCGAACTGACCAACTGGGGCAAAGCCACCTTCGACGGCATTGTCGTCGACAAGAAATTCGCGGCCGAAAACAAGGACGGTATGACCTCGTTCACCAAAGTGTTGCAGGCCAGCACGGGCGATTACGTCAAGGCACCGGACACCTGGACGGCCAGCTCGCCGCAAGTGATCAATATCGCCAAACAGTCTGGTGCCAAGCCTGATGAAGTTCCGCTGGTGCTGGCGCTGTATCAGTTCCCGCTTGCGTCCGAACAGGCCAGCAACAAGTGGCTGGGCAACGGGAAAGACAGCGGCGCAGCCAAGGCGCTGGCAGCAACGGCGGAGTTCCTCAAAACGCAGAAAAAAATCTCGGCTGTGCTGCCGGACTACAGCGTCGCCATCATCCCCGACTTTGTTCAAGCCGCCGAGTAGCCCGGCGCAAACCCTGCATCGTCCGACCAGCCAATGATCGGACGATGCCGAACCCAACATGAGAAAACTGCCATGACCCTGAGCCTCAAAATCCACGATGTCTCGGTGCTCTATCCGGGGCAACAGAAAGGCCAACAGGTCAGCGCCCTGGCCGGAGTTAACCTGAACATTGCCGCCGGTGATTTTGTCGTTGCGCTGGGCGCATCGGGGTGTGGCAAAACCACGCTGCTGAATTTGATGGCGGGGTTCATCCAGCCCAGCAGCGGCCTGATCACCTTGGGCGACTATCACGGGCAAGTGCCAGAAAAGTTCGGCGCAGGCGCAGAGTTGCGCGATCAAGTCTCCGGCCCCGGTGCCGAGCGTGGGGTGGTGTTCCAGAAGCATGCGTTGTTGCCGTGGCTCAACGTGCTTGACAACGTCGCCTTTGGCCTGAAGTTGCGCGGCGTGTCCAAGACCGAACGTGAACAGCGGGCAATGTATTTTCTTGAGCTGACCGGGCTGGCGGATTTTAGCGGGCACGCGATCTATCAGCTGTCCGGTGGCATGCAACAACGGGTTGGCATCGCCCGTGCGCTGACCAACGATCCACAAATGCTGCTGCTTGACGAGCCGCTGGGCGCGCTCGACGCACTGACTCGCGAGCGCTTACAGGAGCTGATTCTCGACATCTGGCACAGCACGCAAAAAATGATGTTCTTCATCACCCACGATGTCGAGGAAGCGCTGTTCATGGCGACCCGGCTGATCATTATGTCGCCGCGTCCCGGCCGTATCACCCACGAATTCCCGGTGGACTTCGGCAAGCGATTCCTCGCCTGTCGCGATGCTCGATCAGTTAAGTCCAGCCCGGACTTCATTGCGCTGCGCGAGCAAATTCTGAGCATCATTCATGGTGATGAGGTGGCTGCATGAGCCTGTTCGATGATAAACAACGCCGCGCGGTAATGCGCACCTGGAACGAGCTGCGTCGCGCAGCACCTGCCAAACCCGGCGAGCAATACGGCGCGCCAGGTAACGGCTCGAGCCTGACATTGAGCCTGGCGACCATCTGCGTGGTGTTCGGCACATGGTACGTCGCCACCAACGGCGGCTGGATTAAACCGCTGTTCCTGCCATCGCCACAGGCTGTGTGGGCGCAATTGGTGGATGTATTCCAGGAAGGCTTTGCCGACGCTACCTTGCTCAAGCACATTGGCTGGAGCGCCTTGCGGGTGTTTGGTGCGTTTGTGCTGGCTGTGCTAACCGCCATTCCGATCGGCATCCTGATGGGAGTCAATCGCGTGGCTCGCGGTATCTTCGATCCGCTGGTTGAGTTTTATCGTCCACTGCCACCGCTGGCTTATCTGCCATTGGTGGTGATCTGGATGGGCATCGGTGAGGGCTCGAAAATTCTGCTGATCTATCTCGCCATGTTCGCTCCGCTAGCCCTGAGTGCGCGGGCCGGTGTGAAGTCTGTGGCCATCGAACAGATTCACGCAGCGTACTCCATGGGTGCCAGTCGCGCTCAGGTGCTCAAGCACGTGATCATGCCAGCGGCGTTGCCTGACGTGCTAACGGGGATGCGCATCGCCATCGGCTTTGGATGGACCACTCTGGTTGCCGCTGAAATGGTTGCCGCCACCGCCGGCTTGGGTTTTATGGTGCTGACAGCTTCCAAGTTCATGGCCACCGACGTGGTGATCATGGGCATTCTGGTAATTGGCGCCATAGCACTGCTGTTCGACCTAGGTATGCGCTGGCTCGAACGCAAGCTGGTACCCTGGAAAGGCAAGGTTTAGTCGTTGGTGGTTGGCGGCAGTTATGGTAAATCAGATCGTGCCCGGTCTCTGCCTCTAGGGCGTTTGCTGCGAACGCCTGCTATTGGCTGACTCTGTTGAAAAAATCAGAGAAGGTTGGTTTAACCTGTACAAAGCTTGGAAAGCTCCCATTATGCTCGTTGCCACGTAAAATTTAAGCCGATGTTCCCCTATATAAAATACGGATTACAATTTCAGTCGGTTTTTTTTTGCCGCCGAAACCGCCAACGACTTTCCCGATAGAATTAGCTAATAGCTGCTTTTCGGGATGGGAAGCTATCGTCCCATACTGTAGTGGTCAACTAATCCCGGACACGACGTTAAGTTTTTCTTCGGCCCGAGCTGGCGCCATCCCACCGTTGAATTGATGGGGTCGAATCCAGTTGTACCGATGCATCAAGAAAAGGCTGATATCACGCTGGGCTTCTTGGGCGGTTCTGTAACCCAGAGTCGGTATCCATTCAGTTTTCAAGCTGCGGAACACGCGCTCCATTGGCGCGTTGTCCCAGCAATTTCCCCGGCGACTCATGCTCTGGCGTATTCGATAACGCCACAGACGCTGGCGAAATAAACGACTCGCATACTGCGACCCTTGATCCGAGTGAAACAGCAGGCCCTGAGGCCTTCCTCGTTGCTCGTAAGCCATATCCAGCGCCTTGATAACCAGATCGGCGTCCGGCTTTTCTGACAACGCCCAGCCCACCACTCGGCGTGCGCAAAGATCCAGCACGACAGCCAGATAGTGCCATTTCCCCTGGGC
Organism: Pseudomonas sp. GG8; assembly: GCF_052976945.1. Taxonomy (NCBI): domain Bacteria; kingdom Pseudomonadati; phylum Pseudomonadota; class Gammaproteobacteria; order Pseudomonadales; family Pseudomonadaceae; genus Pseudomonas; species Pseudomonas sp. GG8. Next base: position 2,922,677 of record NZ_JBRIIP010000001.1, on the reverse strand, counting down.
CCAAATGTAGGTGATGTCGCCGCACCACACCTGGTTGGGTGCCGGGACATCGAACTCCCGATTCAAGATGTTCGGAATATCTAACCGTTCAACCGTCGCTCGTTTGTAGGCATGTGAACCTGGCTGTTTGCTCACGAGGTCAAGCTCACGCATCAAGCTGCGCACTTTGAACCGGCCGAGTTGCTCACCATCGTCACGCATCAAGGTGAGGATGCTACGGCTGCCCGCAGCACTGCGACTTTGTGAAAACAACTCGCTCACTCGGCTGCGCAATCGAAGCCGTTCGACATCAGGCGTTCGGCGCTTGAGACGGTGGGCGTAGTAGCTTGAGCGGTTGATTTCAAACACTTTACACAGCCAATCAACCGGCTCATGGACGCTCAGCTGAGTGATCAGCGCGTACGCTCGTGATCTTCCGACATCAAGAGCGCGGTAGCCTTTTTTAATATCGATTTTTCCCGTTCAAGGCGGGCGATCCGGGCTTCAAGCTCCTGGATTTTTTGCTGTTCCGGTGTCAGCGCTTTGCTCTGCGGGGTAACGCCTTGGCGCTCCTGCTGAACCTGCGTGACCCAGCGGCGTAGTGCCGACTCGCCGACGCCGAGTGAACGGCTGGCTTCGATGTAGCTGTAGTCTTGTTTGAGCACGAGGTCGGCAGCCTCGCGTTTGAATTCAGCAGAAAAGGTACGGCGTTGTTTGGTCATTTGACACCTCGATCTGGCGAGCATTCTCGCCTAAATGGGTGTCCGGTTTCATTAGACCACTACATACTGTGTGAAAACGTTTTAGAGCTAGGCTGGCAGTCAGAATCGCAACGAAAATCGCGCTCCTACACAAAGTTTAGGCCTGCTGACGAACCAAGCGCGGGCAGACTTTTACGTAGCAAAGTAGACGTCAAAACGGTATAGGCGTTTTCACACAGCCTGGACCCATATCAGCCGAGACTTGCTACCCCCTGGTCACTTTCCGGCAAAGCCGGCTTTGCCGGAATGAGCCACTAGTGCGCTTTTTTCAAAATGATTCACCTGTGCTCTTGGCTACACTTTTCCTATCATTCAGCTCTCGGGGGACGCAAGTGAACGCCCAAGAGATTGTCCTCAACCCAGAAGAACAGACCGAACTGAACCGCCGTGTACGCTCAGCCACCATCAGTCAGCGTGACGGCCGTCGCGCCCGAGCGATCCTGCGGGCAACTCAGGGTTGTTCAAGGCTGGAAATCGCTTCTCTGATCAGCTTCTTATTCCCCACTATCACCTGTTGGAACCAGCGTTTTCGGACACCGCTTCTAGATGGGTACTCGAGCAAACTCTATCGCAGGCGCAAATCCCACCGTCCGTCGCGTGCTCAAACACGTCACCAGGCCCTGTATTGGCGAGCCACGCTGTAGCTGCCGAAGTAGGGCTCGCGCACCTGGCATATCGGCGCCCACTGTCCACAAGCTATAGACTACCAATGACCTGAAGCTTTATCTGGCGATTACCTTCAAGGTGTCGGAGTTCCACTCTTAGTCGATATCCCGCGCCGGTAAAAAAACACGACGCTTCAGGCAGCGCGAAGGTGTTGAGTATCAAACTCCATAGTCGTCTCCTGTGAGTTGCTAGCGATAAAGCTCAATGCCGCGCCCTAGTCGTTCGATGACCCGTTGCCTTAGGGACACCGGTGCATGAACGACAATGGAGCCGGTATGAGACAAAATCCACCATTCCAGTTCCCAGCTGTTTTGAACGGTGGCCAGCAACCAGGCGCCATCTTCTTCAGTGCTCAGGCGCATATCTGCGGACAGCGGCGTCTCTTGGAGCAGCCGAGCGAGGCCGGGGGTGACCCAAGCCTTGAGTTCAACTGGGAGTTGTTGATCACCAAACTGCATAGCGCCCGTGGAGATATACGTTTGCAAGTTGAATCCGTCGGGCAACAGGCAAGTCTCTTGTAGCCGCTCGACTTCTCTCAAGCGGTGGACCGCGTATTGACGGACATCTTCATACGGATCGGCCGTTGCAATCACATAGGTTACGGTCCCTCTTTGCACCAGACCAAGTGGGTTGAGCGTCATTTGACTGGTTTTGTCTCGATGGACGGAGTAATAGCTACACCTGACCTTCTGCTGGTCCAGCAAGGCATGCTGGATGTTCTCTAGGCACTGAACATCCACTTCTGGAGCCTGCAAAGTGATTGCCGGTTGTACGCTGGCAACTTTGGTCGGCCAGCTCGCAGCGGAATTACGTCCTTCCAGTGCCGTAAGCTTGCGTTCAGCCTGCTGGAACCTAGGCGCAAGCGCCGCGAGCATATAACTAGGGATCAATGGACGCAGACTCTCTTCAGTAAGCCGCAACGTTAGTGCATCGGTCAGGCTTATTGCCGTTAACTCCAGGCTTGTGGGTGGCGTCCAGGTCCAACCGAATGGCACGCTCTTCTCATTGCGTTGCAGTGCAAATATGCTGGATAGCTCATCCAGATCGCGCTCGACCGTGCGCTTAGTAGTCGGGTGACCTGCGTCCGCTAGTCTCCGCCACAGCTCACTGCTGCTTGCCCCACTTCCCTGTTGCGGCAGCAGCTTCAGCAGCTGCCATTGACGGCTCAAGGTTTCACGGCTCTTGTTGGCGGGCAAAGAAGGATCCTCAGTAATGGCCATCAATCATGCATCAATGTACGGAATGCGCGCGATAGGTTCGTCTGTCCCACTCAACATGATCGATCTGGGACGCAACGAAATAGATCGGCTGCGGCGTATTTTGTCATACCCCTTACGGACGGGGGCGTTATGCATGGCCATCCACGTTTGACTTAGGGCCCTGGGGAGAATGAACGGGGTAGGCTGCTAAAGGAAGAATAGCTGCCGGCCGATATACGCTTGGTGGAGTTGATAATGCTGTGCCTCTCGTCCCGACCCCACGCCATGTGGGGGCTGATGTGGTGGATCCGGTCTCACGCCGGGGCATCCTGGAACGTGAACCCAAGAGTTGGCGAGAGTCGCGGGCTCAACGTCCGAGAGGCTTGTTGGAGCCTCACAATCAATGATGATTACAGAGACCTTCTTTTTATGAATAGTGCGAATTTTGGCGCAGCATGGCCTGACCACTTTGATCTAGTTGCGGACATTCAATGGACGCAGCCCGTCTCTCATGCGGATATGTTCAAACAACCGATACAGGAGGACCAAACGGCTTACTTTTATACCGTCGTCTCTCAAGTCGATACCAAGTGGAAGACTCACTACATTGGTATGACATACCGTCAAACAGTGTCGGTACGCAATCAGCAGCGCGATCATCACGAACGCTTAGCTCGACTGCAAGCAGCGCATGGCGAGCGTGCATTTATGCTCTCGCTAGGGACTCCTGTTTTCAAGAGAGGACGCGTGTCGCTTCAGAATATTTCGGCGATTGAAGGGCTGTTGATTTATGCACACTGGGATGACCATATGGAGAATCGGTCCAAGATTCAACGCATAGCATCTCGCAAGCACATCCACATTCGGAACATCGGGTGGAATGCTCATTTGAAGCCCGAGGTTGCAGTAGGGGTCTTTTGCAACGATGTACGTTAGCGCTTAATTTGAAAATTCTATGAAGCTAGTGCTTCTAGTCTTGTTCTGTGCCGTGTACGGCTGTGTTCTCCCAGATCTTTAAGTAACCGTCCGGCCAACTACTTTCCTAGTCCTAGGGAAACTCTGAAAAAGGTTTCCAAATCTGGTGAAATACCCTCCATCACATGAGCTGAACGGTTGAGCCCCATGAAGCAGATTTCTTTCGCTGATGCTGAGTACGCAGGTAAACGTAAGCGGACCCGCCGTGAGATTTTCCTGAGCGAGATGGACAAGGTCGTGCCCTGGAAGGGGTTTATTGCGTTGATCGAACCGCATTATCCAAAGGGTGTTGGGGGACGTCCGGCGTATCCGTTGATGGCGATGTTGCGTGTGCACCTGATGCAGAACTGGTTCGGCTACAGCGATCCGGCCATGGAAGAATCGCTGTATGAGACAACGATTCTGCGCCAGTTTGCGGGTTTGAATCTGGAGCGCATTCCCGACGAAACCACGATCCTCAACTTCCGTCGCCTGCTGGAGAAAAACCATCTTGCCAGGGGCATCATGGAGGTCGTTAATGGCTATCTGGGCGACCGAGGCTTGATGCTTCGTCAAGGCACTATCGTTGACGCCACGATCATTCATGCGCCGACCTCGACCAAGAATAAAGAGGGTAAACGCGATCCCGAGATGCATCAGACCAAGAAAGGAAATCAATATTATTTCGGGATGAAAGCGCATATCGGGGTGGACGCTGATACGGGCCTGACCCATAGCGTGGTGGGCACGGCAGCCAACGTCGCGGACGTTACCCAAGTCGATCAGTTGTTGCACGGCGAAGAGAGCCATGTCTGCGGCGACGCGGGCTACACCGGGGTGGAAAAGCGGCCGGAACATGAGGGGCGCGAGATGATCTGGTCGATCTCCGCCAGGCCCAGCAGCCGTCGCAAACATGGTGAAAAAAGCGTCATTGGCCGTGCGTTGCGCAAGATCGAATATGCTAAATCGCAAACTCGGGCCAAGGTTGAGCACCCGTTTCGGGTCATCAAACGCCAATTTGGTTACACCAAAGTGCGGTTTCGCGGACTGGTAAAAAACACCGCGCAGTTGGTAACACTGTTTGCGTTGTCGAACCTGTGGATGGCGCGCCGACATTTGCTGGAGCCTGTAGGACAGGTGCGTCCGCAGTATGGAAATTAAGGGTTAATAAGCGCCTAAAACCGGCTTATTCATCGAAAAAAGTCGATATTTCAGAAATTTCAGCGAGGTATTCTCTTTTTGAGCGTCTGACGCCCGATTTTCTGTAAAAAGAAGGCCTTACTTCAGACCTTCCCTAGGGGTAGGGTGGGATGTTGTCTACATTTTTTTGCCATGGGGCGGCGAGTGATCTTGGGGTGGCCAGTGGAATGGAGTGATCATCTGGTGGATGGCGTAGATGTCGACCCATATTGTTTCTACCTGAAGGATCTTTTCCCAACTCAAGCCGTGATGGTCATGCAGGTCATGGAAGGAAAGGCAGATCCGTTCATTCTCCAAGCCATCGATTGACGACGCACCGTCGTGCCAATTTTCCTTAAGGAAATTCAGCGTGTCGGACCGAGTTGGATCTGCCGGGTTCAGGAAATACCACTTCAATGGCGGCATGCTTAGAAATCCAGTTTTCAGGAGCGACGGATCGTCGTCACTGTCTTCGTCCACTGGTACGAAATACTGCACCGTACTTTCCATCTCGAAGTCTTCGATTAGCCCTTCCCATAGATGTTTGTCCGCGTGCAGGGCGAAATCGTCGACCAATTGTTTGGCTCGCCACACTGCCCACTCTTCCAATTGACTCATGTGCCGATTGAGCGCGATCAGGCGGTCGATTTGCTCTTGTGTCAAACGGGGGATATAGCGTCTGGTCATCTCATGTCACTTCGCTGTACATGGCGTTGCAGCTTGCGGTTGTCTCGAGACGAAATGCGTCGTATATGAGCGTTTAGTCGTATGCGTCCGACCAACTCATCTACCCAGCCCCGCAAGGCCAAGACATGGTGTGTACTTAGGTGGACACCATCGCCCTTATGGCTGGGATCGGGTTGGTGACTTCGCCGGACGGTTACGTTTCGTCGCAGGTTTAACAATGTCCATGAAGGTCACATCTTTAAGTGGGCTTCAATGGATGAAGCCTATTGGGCGGGAATGGCCTCTTTCCTTGAGGCGGCACTCTGCGAGTAACGCCCCAAGTAGCTCGTTGGCATCCTTGAAAGGTTTGAATCGAGCACGCCGGGCAATCATCGCAAAGTCGCCTGGAGTAAGACGATTAAGGTGGCCCAGGGAATGCGCCAGGCCGACGGGAGCAGGTGTCAACTTCAGCTCTCGAAGATGTTGATTGAATAGTTCCATCGCTTGTTCGGGGCGAAGAAAGTCGAAGCATATTTTGAGGTCGAAGCGCCGCAGAGAGGCTTCGTCGAGATCATCCATCAGATTGGTTGAGGCAATAAATAGCCCCTGATAACTTTCCATCTGCGTGAGCATTTCGTTCACGGCCGTGATCTCCCAACTGTGTTGAGCTTTGCGCCGGTCGCGAAGAAAACTATCAATCTCATCAAGCATCAGTACCGCACCATCCTCTCTGGCTTGCTGGAAGGCTTGAGCCAGATTGCGCTCGGTCTCTCCCACATAAGGGGCAATCAAATCTGAAACACGTTTTACGTGCAGCGGCTTTTCCAATTCGCGGGCTAGCCATTGGCCAAAGGCGGTTTTGCCGGTGCCGGATGGGCCGTAAAAGCACAGGCGCGCCTCACTATGTTGGCGTAGTCCGTCCAGCAATGTTTCTAACGGCATGTCAGCATTGACCAAGTGGGGTGAATAGAACTCAGGCAATTGTTGTGCTTGGCTGCGTTCAAGCTTGTTAAAGCCTTGAGCTTGGAGAGTGGCATCTACGAGTTGTTCGACAGTTGTGTCTAGTGCGGGGCCTTCAGGCGATCTAGCCAGAGTTTTTGCAATACTCAGAGCACGTGTGATAACAGCGGGTGTAGCCTGTTCGTGGTCAGCCAATTTGGCTATCAGATTATCGCTCAGGAGATCACCGCCGTTCTGGCGGATAATCTGTTCACGCTGCGCCTTAGGTGGGTTCCCCAGTTCCAATACCATATCGAAACGGCGTAGGTAAGCACGGTCCAAGGTCTGGATTTTGTTGGTCAGCCAGAAACAGGGCAGCGGGTTCTCCTCCAGCATTCGATTGATCCAGTTTTTCTGTTGGCCGCTTGCATCCTCCCGTTGCGACGCATGGTTGCCTTCATTGAACAGATCTTCGATTTCGTCCAGCACCAGCAAGGCGCGTTGTTCACGCAGGACTTGCATTGCTGAGCGCAAAGCTCGAAGCCTGCCATATCGATTAATCGGATCACCGTCGCAGTTGGTACAGGCAACCTCATAAAGGTCCACCTCCAGTTCCTTGGCCAGCAGCCGTGCCAGTTGGCTTTTTCCGGTGCCCGGCGGACCATATACGAGAATGTTTACTCCTGGTCTTCTTGCCGCCAAGGCATGGCGTAGATAAGGCCGAGCGATCGCCAAGGCCGATTTGATATGTCGGTAATCATCATGTCCGAGATGGCCTGGTAGTGCCTTGCGGAATGCATTCGCGAATAGCTCGACAGGTGTCCCTTTCTGATAGCGCAGGGGGGACAGGATGCTGCTGTTATCGGCGTTTAGGATGTCGCTCATTCGACGGTATCGGCCACTGTAAGTGGCGACGTCGAGTAGTCCGCTCGACACCAACAGACCTTTTTTGGCCAGGCGCTGGCGTATAGCGTCACAAGGCGCATCGAGCAAATGCGCAAGTATCAACAGGGCCCGGTTGAAGCTTATTTCTTCCAGCAGACAACAGGCATCTTCGAGAAGCCCATCGGTGTGCAGCAATGCGCAAAAACCAAGCAGTCGCTGTTCCAAAGCATCAAGGCCGATCAGGCGTCCTAATTGTGCGAGGTTGTCTTTCAATGGATCTGGGTATTCAGCGGCTATGTGCTCGTGTTGGATCTGCTGGCGTTGTTCCTGCAACGAGCGCATCGCGCGTTGACGAAAACTTTTTTGACGTTCTGGTGCCTCCTCACTACGTTCGTCGAGTAGGCCGTTAAGACCCAAGTATCGAGCGATGGCGTCATCCTTGAAGCCATGATCGTTAATGAGTTGCTGATGTCCGCTGAGATCAAGGATCAGAGCAAACATCCAGTGTTTGGTCAACGAACAGGTGTCGCCCTCCTGGGAGTTCAAGTGACAGCTGGAAACCAAGGGAAACATACAACCTCCTGAGCGCAGTGAGCATGGAGGCAGGATTGACTGCTAGCGCGACAAAATATGTCGCGATGAAGCGGCGTAGTCCAGTACGAAGCGCATGCACTTGCAACCACCGGTCGATATTTGAAGTATTTGGACTTGTTGAATGAGCTTCGAAAAGACAAGCGGTTTCCAGACTTTCATTCCTCGATAAACGAAAAAATGGGTTACCCAGTGTCACCGCGTCGTGCCATCGAAGTGGTGATGTTTCTAAATGCTTGAGAGGTGTTAGTTGGCGTTGAGTGACCGGTAGGTTGGCGATCCGGCCTCGCGAATTCCTGCGATGTAAATGATGTTCAATGGTGAGAGGAAACGGATGACCAATTTTTTCCTGGTGCTTACTCGGACCGGAGCAGTTGGGTAGCAAACAGGCAGAACGCTTGCGATGCTCCACCGACACGTAAGCTTCCGGCCAATACAGCTGAGGCTGATCTTCACACGATGCGATAGCGATGTGCGGAATCACCCCCCATATCCTCAGACGCAGCGGAGGTGATTTCGTCCCGGCTGGATCCCTTCTGCGAAGCAGGTCATTGCTCTACTTACCCGCTACGCGGAAGTGATCCATTAGGGCGGGTGTGTAGGACTGGGGGCAAGAGGTCTGTGTATAGAAGTGAGTCGCTTAGCTAGATCGCCTAGTCGAGGTATGCAGGATTTTGGCGCAAGCATATCGGGCGTCGCTGTGGAGCGGACGATGCAATCCCTCGGGTGTGTAGGTCCTATACAGACTCCTCTGACTTACTAGATAAAGAAATTCCAAATCATTGATGACTCATGGACTATAGGCGTCATTTACTCGCCTCGGCACGAAGCGAGCGCTGGCAGCTCAAGGAGCCCATGAATGAGCATCAAGATTGAGGCGCTGATCGCCCGCAAGATCGGCTTTGCCTCCCACCAGAATGCTGTGCCTCTGGTACGTGAACTTAGCATCTGGAACCAGGACGAACAGTCCTTTCAGGATCTGGTGCTGACCCTCGGCACCGATCCTGCCTTTGTCGAAACCCGAACCTGGCATATTGATCGCCTCTTTCCAGGTGATCGACTGAGTATCAACGAACGCGACATCAAACTGAACGCGGGTTATCTGGCTGAACTGAGTGAAAGCCTTGGCGCCGAAGTAGTACTGCGCTTGTCTCAGGGCAATAACCTATTGGTGGAGCAACGTTTTCCTACCGAACTTCTGGCTCGCACTGAGTGGGGCGGCCTGAGCGCCATGCCAGAGTTGCTGGCTGCGTTCTGCATGCCCAATGATCCAGCGGTCGACCGTGTCCTAAAGGCCGCGTCTGAGGTCTTGCGACGCGCAGGGAAGAAAGACGGCATCGATGGCTATGAAAGCAAGTCACGCACGCGCACTTGGGAGCTGGCATCCGCAATCTGGTCCGGTGTTTGTAGCTTTAAGCTGAGCTACGCTTTGCCACCAGCCAGTTTCGAACAGCAGGGGCAGAAGATCAGACCACCTAGCATGATTCTTGAAAACGGCGTGGCGACCTGCCTTGACACTGCACTGCTGTTCGCTGGTGCCTTGGAGCAGGCTGGATTAAATGCCCTGCTGATCATGACCAAGGGGCACGCGTTTACAGGTGTCTGGTTGCAGCCTCAAGAGTTTTCCCAGTTGTTGACCGATGATGCGTCGGCGGTGCGCAAGCGCCTAGATCTGAAAGAAATGGTGGTGTTCGAAACCACCCTGGCGACACAGGTGCCGACACCTAGCTTCAGCCAGGCGGTCACCGCAGCTGAGCGGCAGCTTGACGATGACCAGTTCATTATGGCTATCGACCTGCACCGTGCGCGGATGCAAAAGATCCGCCCATTAGCGCTTGCGGCCGGTCCCGAGGCGCCCGTTGAAGCGGATGACACTCCACCGGCTGCCGAAGGGTTGGAGGAAGCACCAGCACTCCCTGGTTTCGATGTTGAAATCAGCGAGGGCAACGAAGGTCCTGCTGGCAAGTTAACGCTATGGCAGCGCAAGCTCCTGGATCTCACTACGCGCAACCGCCTCCTACATCTACCCGACAGCGCTAAAGGTGTGCGTCTCCTATGTGCGGATCCAGCGGCGCTCGAAGACCTACTTTCCAGTGGCCAGCGGATCCGCGTAGTGTCAGTGCCTGACCTAAAAAGCAGTGGCCGTGACATTACCCTTTATGAACAGCAGAACCATGAAAGTCTGATCAACGAAGTTGCTCGCCAGGCCCTGGCCCGGGGCGAAGTGCTCGCCAGTCTGGAAAAAGCCAAGCTTGAAGCGACCTTGATCGAGCTATTCCGTAAGGCGCGCAGCGATCTGGAAGAGGGTGGTGCGAATACCCTATTTCTGGCGATCGGTTTTCTCAAGTGGAAAAAAAGCGCAGAGGACCCGAAAGTTTACTCCGCTCCGCTGATCTTGCTGCCGGTCAAGCTCGAACGAAAAAGCGCATTGTCGGGAGTGACCCTGAGCTTGCTGGATGAGGAGCCGCGGTTCAATCTGACCCTTCTGGAGCTGTTGCGCCACGATTTCGAACTCATCATCCCTGGGCTGGACGGCGAATTGCCGAGCGACGAAAGCGGCATCGACGTAATGGGCATCTGGAACATGGTGCGCCGCGCGGTACGCGATGTGCCAGGATTCGAAGTTAGTACCGAACTAGTGTTGGGCACCTTCTCGTTTGCCAAATACTTGATGTGGAAAGACCTGAACGCCAACGCAGCACAATTGCTGCAAAGCCCTTTGGTCAAGCATCTGTTGGAACGTGATCCGGGGGGCGAGGGTTTCTCTGGCTCAGACGAGTTTCCGCGGCCCGAGCGTCTCGATGCGACAGTGACACCGGCAGAGTTGTTCACCCCACTGCCAGCAGACTCCTCGCAGCTTTCAGCAGTGGTGGCATCTGCCGGTAATCATAGTTTTGTGCTCGACGGTCCGCCCGGTACCGGCAAGTCCCAAACTATCGCCAACATGATTGCCCATAACCTGGCATTGGGTCGTCGTGTGCTGTTCGTGGCGGAGAAGCGTGCAGCGCTCGACGTGGTTTATCGCCGGCTGGCGGAAAAGGGCCTAGGCGAGTTTTGCCTGGAGCTGCATTCAAGCAAGGCATCCAAGGTCGAGGTGCTCAAACAGCTGGACCGTGCCTGGGACGTACGCGACGCCTTGAGCGCCGAGGACTGGGAGCGCGAGGCGGCTCGATTGCAGACACTGCGTACGCGACTCAACCAAATGGTCGAGGTGTTACATCGGCGTTGGCGTAACGGTCTATCCCTGCACCAAGCTATCGGTCGTGTAGTCCGTGATCATGGTCCCTTGACGCCGCGATTGATGTGGCCGACAGGCACTGAACACGATGCTGCGGAGTACGGCTTTCTGCTGGATATCTCCCGGCGGCTTGGACTCAACGGTGCTGCCGCTCGAGACCTGTCGAGCAAGTTCGGGACTCTGGCGCAGACACAATGGTCCAATGCCTGGCAGGCGCAGATTGCAAGCGCCTCACGTGAGTTACCTCAGGCCCTCGACGCTCTGAACAGCGCTAGTGAAAGGTTGATCGCTCTTACACAATTGTCATTGCCGGTGACGGAAGTGACGCACATCCAGCAGCTAAATGAGCTGGCCACTCTGCTCGGCGAGTGCCATGGCCTGAACCTTTCCTTTGCTTTCGCCCCGGACGCTGTTACGCGCATCGACGGAGCCCGGCGTGCCTGCCAACTGATCGAGAATTACCGCGAGTTGGAAGAAGGTCTGTCGTTGACCTATGCCGATGAAGCCTGTCGCCGCATTCCTTTCGAGGCAATGCACAGTGAGTGGCAAGAGGCAGAGGGTAAGTTCTGGTTCTTGGCCACCTTCGCCAAGAAAAAAGTAGCTAGACATTTAGCCTCAGTCGGTGGCGCTACGGGTTTACCAGACACACTCAGCGATTTAGCGATCCTTGAGCGTCTGCACACGCATCTACTGGAGTTGGACACCCTATCGTCTGGCGTGCAGTCAATGCCAGGCTGGCAAGGGCTGGCCAGTGATACCGCACGTACATTGCGGGCCGTCACTCTGGCGGAACGTCTGCGCAGCAAGCTCAGTATGCTTGCCGAGTCACCTGATCACTTGATTTCGTTGCGCAGTGCCGTGGCGCGTTTGGTGATCGATGCCAATGACATGTTGGCGGCCGGCGACCAAATAGGTGCGGCCCTATCTACGTTGCAGCTGGCCTTGTCCCGTTACGACGAGGCAGTCCGGCTATTCGCCGGACTGGCTGCAACGAGCAGCGAAATGCTACCGAACATTGCAGCCCTTCGTGCCACCTCAGTCTCTATTCAACAGCAGGAAGAACAGCTCAAGGCATGGTGCGACTGGTGCCGAGTGCGAGAGCAAGCAAGCGAAGCAGGTTTGGCCAATTTGGCTCAAGCTCTGGAAGAGGGCGGTTTGCTGCCCTCGGCCACTGAGGAGACATTTGTCACAGCATATGCTTATTGGTTTGCGACCCAAGGTATCGACGGTGAGCCGTTGCTAAGAACTTTTGTTGCGGCCGAACATATGAGCGACATTGCTGCCTTCAATCGCCTGGACGACGAATTGGCGAAACTCACCGTACGCTATATTCGGGCAAAGTTGTGCGGTCTTATTCCCTCGAAGAACGATATCCCTAAGAGCAGTGGCTTCGCCATCCTCAAGCATGAGTTACAGAAATCTCGTCGGCACAAACGAGTCCGCCAGTTGGCAATTGAGATGGGCGACGCGCTGAATCGCCTAGCACCGTGCATGCTTATGAGTCCGCTTTCGATCGCGCAGTTTTTGCCAGCCGATCAGCCTCCATTCGATCTAGTAATCTTTGACGAGGCTTCGCAGATTGCCCCTTGGGATGCCATCGGTTCGATAGCGCGGGGCAGACAGGTCGTTATCGCGGGTGACCCACGGCAGATGCCACCGACAAACTTTTTCAATCGTGGTGCGAATGCTGGAGATGATGACACTGCTGAAGACATGGAAAGCATCCTGGACGAATGCCTTGGTGCTGGGGTGCCAAGCCATAGTCTTAGCTGGCACTATCGCAGTCGTCATGAAAGCCTGATTGCGTTCTCTAATCACCGTTACTACGACAGTAACCTGATCACCTTCCCTGCGGCAGAAACGCGCGCAAGTGCCGTTGAGTGGCGACGAGTTGAGGGCATCTATGCGAAGGGCAAAGGGCGCTACAACCAGGCGGAAGCTGAAGCCATCGTCAATGAGACGGTCAAGCGTCTTACCGATCCCGCGTTCATAGCTGCTGGCCTTTCCATTGGTATCATCACCCTCAACTCCGACCAGCAGAAGCTCATCAACGATCTATTGGACGCGGCCCGTAAGCAGTACCCACAAATTGAACCATTCTTCGAGGACGGCCAGACCGAACCTGTTGTCGTCAAAAACCTGGAAACCGTACAGGGCGATGAGCGCGATCTGATCATGCTTGGAATCGGTTACGGGCCTACCGAGGCAGGTTCGCCGGTCATGTCGATGAACTTCGGACCACTCAACAAGGACGGTGGTTGGCGTCGGCTGAACGTCGCCATCACCCGGTCGCGACGTGAGATGTTGGTGTTCTCGTCCTTCGATCCGTCGATGATCGATCTCAACCGGACCAATGCTCGAGCTGTACGTGATCTAAAACACTTCATCGAATTCGCTCAGCGCGGTCCGAGGGCGTTGGCCGAGGCGGTACAGGGCTCTGTAGGTGGTTATGATTCACCATTCGAAGAGGCTGTCGCTCAAGGTTTGCGGCGCCTCGGTTGGCAGGTGGTACCGCAAATCGGCGTGTCGCGTTTTCGCATAGATTTAGGCATTGTTCATCCTGACCGTCCGGGCGACTATCTGGCTGGTGTCGAATGCGACGGAGCAACCTATCACAGCGCCGCTACAGCCCGTGATCGCGACAAGGTACGCGGGGCGATACTCCGTGGCCTCGGTTGGGACTTGGTACGGTTATGGTCTACCGAATGGTGGGTCGATAGAGAGGGTGCGTTGCAGCGGCTGCACGCAGCGTTAAACAATCTTTTGGCTCATTCCAGAATCGCGCCGGAGCCTGGTCCGATTTCCGAACAATTAGAAGCAGCGCCGCCGGTGATCGATTTTTCACGCGGCATAGAGGTGGGTGATACGTTGCCTGAAGCGCAGCTCCCGTTGATTGCTGACATAGTGCCAGAAGCGCCTGAGATTCGTATCTCACGTTCAGATAACGAACGACCCACGCCTGCCGCACAACGGGGTGAATACCGTGTCGCCAACCTGTCTTCCTTCGCAACGATGATCGAAGCTGAGCAGTTTCATTTACCCGCTTACACACCTGTGTTGCGTCAGATTATCGAGGAAGTACTGCGTCAGGAAGCACCAATGCTTGACGCGCTCCTCGTCCAACGTATCGCTCGAGCACACGGATTCCAGCGATCTGGTCGCCTTATTCGGGACCGAGTGCTAGAACTTGCTGAACAACATCATCACGTGCAGCAGGCAGGCTTTGGGGAGGTTTTTGTCTGGCATGCGGAGGACGACGTGCTTGGATGGTCGACTTACCGTATCCCGGTTTCAGCCAATGATGCACGCTCTATAGAAGAGATTGCCGCAGAAGAATTACGCATTGCCGCAGCAATCATCGATACCGCAGACCCAGCACTGGAGGTGGCGCGGTTGCTGGGCGTCAAACGTCTTACTGGATCTGCACGTGAGCGCATAGAGCGGATTTTAGGGGCATAGGATTTGTTCGTTTTCGTCACGGTGGCCTTCGGGAAGTTCCCCGTCGGCCGCTGTGACTTTGACCATGCAACGCTTAAGAGGCATCCCTCAAAAAGTTAGCAGCGCTGATGATTCACTTTCGCACTCTGGCTCAGGCCGCACTGAAGTCGGGGGCAAGCGTATTCAGAAGGCCTGCTCGACAAGGCCGGCCGTGGACGCAGACCCTCCCTTCCTGCCGACACGGTCCGTCGCGTACTAGAGCAGGTAACCAAGTCCCGTATTGGCGAGCCCCGCTGGAGTTTAAAACATGTCTCGTGTCGCTGGCATCTGGGTTCCCGCTGTTCACAAACTAAGGGCTGCCAACGACTTGAAGCCTCATCTGACATGTACCTCCAAGGCGTTGAATGAACCGCAGTTCGAGGAAAAATTTTGGGATATCATCAGGCTGTATCTGGCCCCGGAAGACAAAGCGTTGGTGCTCCGCTGCGACGAAAAAAGTTAGGTTCGAGCCTTGGAGCGCACCCCGATTGAACTGCCTTTGGGGATCGGTCATATCCAAACAAAAACTCATGATTACACTCGCCACGGCACGCGCACGCTGTTCGGGCTCTGGATCATTTTTAAGGACGCTTGCTGACAACCTGATACATGACTCTGATTGGAAATAAATATACGCTGCGTTTTCGGATAACCCAGCAAGTGAACTGATTAGGGCTTCTAGGCAGAAGAAGAGTCTGGTGTTGCCTTAGACTGGTAATGCCGCTGCGCCTTGGCTCGATTGCCACACGTAGCCATTGAGCACCATGTTCTACGATGGTTTTTCGACGTGTCGATAAACAGCCAGGTACACCCACCACATTGCTTGATGTTTGCGACCAAATCACTGCGCAGCAGTTGATATAAACTAAGAGCCAGCCTCTGGGGGAGGGTCGTCAAGTCGGTGCCAGGAGGCGTTATCCAGATAGTCGAACCGGTTGCATCGCGGGATAGGCGGGCGCTAGAAACAGCTTTCTTTATTGAGGTCTCGACGGCTTTCCAGTCCCTTGCCGGAGGCTCTTCATTGCTGGCAGTAGCCTCAAAAACTCGATATACAGTTTCACGCCATTCCACCAACTCGGTCAGTGCTTGCTCTGAACCCTCCGGCGAATTTGACGCAGCGGCGGCCAGGCTTTGGAATTCCGCAGCATCGGTCAATCCTGCTGCCAAGCTCCAGGCCAGGACTGAGGCGTAACTGGTCAGACGATTTTGGTCAGCTGACCGTCCGTGGGCGTCCACGGTATTGAGAAAGTCGAGCACAGCGTCTCCAGCTACGAATGCGGACTTTGGCCACCTATGTGGAAACATGTAACCCTCATTGTCTGCGTTTCCGGTTAGTTAGGACTATAGCTTACCTAGCCGTTTGAGGCATAAATGGAGGTCGGAAATGCCAGAGAGTCGCAACCCTCAGCCTCTATCCGAGTCCTTTGTGTTTGAGGCTGTTATCCAGAGTTTTAGCGACAGCCGAGCCGTCGTGTGTGATCTGGCGCGGGGCGCTCATCTAGGCATGCAGGGCATCTATCACTGGCGCAGCTTTTTCTTGCCGGACGTGTACTACCTGCCCGTTGTCGTCTCACCCAGCGCCAGTGGATACACCGCAGCACCGTACTCAGCTAACAAGTCATCCAATTGCTGAGGATTGCGGGCGGTGGCGTCTACACGATTGCTGGCGCGCAGGGCGGCCACGGTGACGGAGTAGCCAAGGCCGAGGCCGCGGGAACTGCCGGTGATAAACCAGATCTTGGAAGTTCGAACATCTATTCGTTTGAGACAGCGGGAGCAACCTGTAAACGAATAGTGATCGACTGGCCTTGCTCTTTCCTAGCAAGAGGCCGTTAGGCACGCCGAGAGACTTTCGATAAATACCGTCTCCGCACGACTCATCTTCTGGTCCCGATTCCACAATACATGGATATCCACGTCGGTAACCCCCTCGTCCGGCGGCAGGCGCCACAGCAGTCCCTTCTTAACATCCTCAGCCACCACATGAATCGGAAGGCAGCCTAATCCAAAACCGGCAATCACTAGTCGCCGTACCTCCTCCAGGCTGGAAGACGAGGCCACAATGCGTCCGGTGAAACCCTGCTGATCCCGAAAAATGGTCAATGGTGAAAGCATGCCGCCAATCTGGTCACTGGTAAAACTGACGAAGTTCTCTGACTGCAAATTCCCCTCCGCCAACCCAGTGCGGCCAAACAGCGGGTGGTGCCGGCCACAAAAAAACGCGTAGCGTTGACGCAGGAATAGGTGCTGTTCCAAGCGCGGTTGCGGTCTGCGATTGAGGCTCAGGCCCAGGGTTGCGGTTTTTTCCAGCAGGGCGGCAATAATATCGGAGCTGCGCATCACTTCCACCTCTAGGTCCACCCTGGGGTGCTGACGATGGAAGTTGGCGAGGAAAGCGTCGAAAGAATCCGAAACGATTCGGCTGATCATCAGAAACCGTACCTTGCCGATCACCTCATCGCCTGGTTTTTGTAGCGCGTTGCTCATCTGCGACACCTGGCCGTACATCTCGCCGGCAATCGCAAAGATCTGCTCGCCGGCTTCGGTCAGGACGAAGCGTGGGCCGCGCCGGGCAATTAGCTGGCAGTCGAGCTGTTCTTCCAGGCGCTTGAGTGCCTGGCTGATAGCCGGTTGTGTCAGGTGCAGGCGTGCGGCAGCGCGGCTGATGCTCAGTTCCTGGCCGATGACCCGGAAGGTGCGCAGCAGGTTCCAGTCCAGGCGATCGTTCAGCAGCGGGTGAAAATTGCGGCGGTTTTCAGACATGGCAAAGCTCGATAATAAGCAGAATTTATAATCGGAATAATAAATAGAAAATTGACTAATCATAGCGCTGAGACGAAAAATCACCTCAACAAGCGCCACCAGAGCGCATGCACCAGACCCTTCTCCTGCCAAAAAAATAACCAAAGGAGCCAGACCCATGAAGCCTTCCGCTTCGCCGCAGCCTCGCCGTGCTGCGGCCGCCGCCTTCATCGGCACCATGATCGAGTGGTACGACTTTTATATCTACGCCACTGCCGCTGCGTTGGTGTTCGGTCAACTGTTCTTCCCTTCGGACGACAAGCTGTTCAGCACCATGGCCGCGTTCGGCACCTTCGCCGTGGGTTTCTTCGCCCGGCCGTTGGGCGGCATTGTTTTTGGGCATATCGGTGACCGTATCGGCCGCAAGAAATCTTTGGTCATCACCTTGGTGATGATGGGCGTCGTCACCGTGTGCATAGGCCTGTTGCCAACCCATGCGCAGATCGGTGTCGCGGCACCGGTATTGCTGGTGCTGCTGCGGGTAGTGCAGGGCATTGCCGTTGGCGGCGAGTGGGGCGGGGCGGTACTGATGGCCGGCGAACATGCTCCGAAAGGCCGTCGCAACTTCTTTGCTTCCTTCGCTCAGTTGGGTAGCCCCGCGGGTCTGATTCTCTCGCTGCTGGCCTTCAGCGCGGTCACCCGTTTGCCGGAGGAAGACCTGATGAATTGGGGCTGGCGTCTGCCGTTCCTGGCCAGCGCGTTGCTGTTGATCATCGGCCTTATGATTCGTCTGGGCGTCAACGAGTCGCCTGAATTTCTGGAGGACAAGGCCAAGGCTGAAAAAGCCCGGGCAACCTCCAAAGACCAGGCGCCGGTCATCGAAGTACTGAAAACCTCTTGGCGTCCATTGTTGCTGTGCATTGGTGCCAACACCTTGGGTATTGCAGGCGTATATTTCACCAACACCTTCATGATTGCCTATAGCACCCAACAACTTAACCTCCCGCGTTCGTTGATTCTGGAATGCCTGTTTGTCGTCGCCATCATCCAGCTCTGCGTCCAGCCTCTGGCCGCCTGGGTGGCCGAGAAGGTCGGCGCGACCCGCTTTCTGTGTGCCATGTCCGTGCTGGCAATGGCCTCGCCGTATCCGATGTTTGTGTTGGTCAGCAGCGGCCAAGCACCTTTGATCATCCTCGGTATCACCTTGGCGGTGATTTGCATGGCCTCGTTTTATGCCGTGATCGCCGGCTTTGTCAGCGGTTTGTTTGAAACCCGTGTGCGCTACACCGCCATCTCTTTGGCCTATCAGGTGTGCGGCGCGCTAGCCGGTGGCTTGACCCCGTTGATCGGTACCTGGCTGGCCCATGAATACCAAGGCCAATGGTGGCCTATGGCAGTGTTCTACAGCCTGATCGCGGCGGTTTCTCTGGTGTGTGTAATGGCGTTATCACGCCGTCACGCCAGCGCCTACCGTCTTGAGATGGCGCAAAGCGTCTGATTGGAGAAGCCTATGTTGAAGATTAATGGAGAGCGCCTGTGGGCCAGTCTGATGGCCATGGCCGAGATCGGTGCTACAGCGCGCGGCGGCAGTTGCCGCCTCGCCCTGAGCGCCGAAGACCAGGCCGGCCGTGCGCTGTTTAGCCGCTGGTGTGAAGACGCCGGCCTGACCTTGAGCGTCGATGCCATCGGCAACCTGTTCGCCCGCCGCGCCGGTACCGACAATGATGCCGCACCGGTGATGATGGGCAGCCACCTCGACACCCAGCCGGAAGGTGGACGTTTCGATGGTGTCTACGGTGTACTGGCTGGATTGGAGGTGATACGCAGTCTCGATGATCAAGGCATACAGACTCGAAAGCCGCTGGAAATTGCGGTGTGGACCAACGAGGAGGGCGCCCGTTTCACGCCGGCCATGCTCGGTTCGGCGGTGTTCACCGGCACCTTGGCACTGGACAAAGCTTTGGCCACTGAAGATGCCGATCGCATCAGCGTGGCTCAAGCGTTACGCAGTACTGGCTACAATGGCGAGCGCCCATTGGGTGGTGCGGTAGATGCATATTTTGAAGCGCACATCGAGCAAGGCCCGATCCTGGAAGACAACGCCAAGAGCATCGGCGTGGTCACCGGTGGCCAGGCGATTCGCTGGTTGGATGTGCGCGTCGAAGGCATGGCTGCCCACGCTGGCACCACGCCAATGCCACTGCGCAAAGACGCCTTGTACGGTGCGGCGCAGATGATTCAGTCGTTGGAAAACCTTGCGGCTGATTTTGCTCCCGAGGGACTGACGACAGTGGGTGAATTGAGCATCGCCAAGTCTTCGCGCAACACCATTCCCGGGCTACTGAATTTCACCGTAGACCTGCGTCATCATCGCGACTCTGACATTGAAGCCATGGAGCAGCAAGTGCGTGCACGTCTACAGGACATCGCCGCCCAACGCGGGCTGACTGTCATCGTTAGCCCACATTGGATTAGTCCGGCTATGCCGTTCGATGCGGAGTGTGTCGCCTGCGTGCAGTCAGCGGTGGACACGTTGGGCTACGCCCAGCAGAGCATCGTTAGCGGTGCCGGCCATGACGCCATCCACCTGGCGCGGTTTTGCCCTACGGCAATGGTTTTCATTCCGTGCGTGGGCGGGCTTAGCCATAACGAAGCGGAAGATGTGCTACCTGAAGATGTTCGCCTGGGCACGGATGTATTGCTCAATGCTGTGTTGAAACGTGCCGGCCAGGTTCAGTAAGGAGAAACCCCATGCGTACCTTTTTCCACCCCGAACAGCTCCTACACCATCCACGTAGCTACTACTCCCGCGGCCAAATGCGCACGCCGCAGGAAGTTCCCGAGCGCGCCCGCAACCTCCTGTTAGCCGCGCAAACCCTGGGCTTCGATATCCAACGACCACAAGACTACGGCCTTGATCCGCTGCTGGCAGTCCACGGCGCTCCCTACCTGACCTTTCTCCAGGAAGCCCACCAATGTTGGAAAGAGATCCCCGAAGACTGGGGCGACGAAGTCATGTCCAACATCTTCGTCCGCGAGCCCAACGCCCTGCGCGGCATCCTTGCCCAAGCAGCGCGCTACCTGGCTGATGGTAGTTGCCCGATTGGCGAGCTGACCTGGCGCTCGGCCTATTGGTCGGCACAAAGCGCTGTAGCTGCTGCCAAAGACATCCTCAAAGGCGCGCCCGCCGCCTATGCACTGTGCCGCCCACCGGGGCATCACGCCCGCTTTGATGCAGCGGGTGGGTTTTGCTACATCAACAATGCGTCAGTTGCCGCGCAGGCGTTGCGTGAAGGGTTTCAGCGAGTGGCGGTGCTGGACACCGATATGCATCACGGTCAGGGAATTCAGGAGATTTTCTACGATCGGGATGACGTGCTGTATGTGTCGATTCATGGCGATCCGACCAACTTCTATCCAGGGGTTGCTGGTTTTTCCGAGGAACGGGGGAGTACCGCGGGTGAGGGCTTTAACCTCAATCTTCCGATGGCTCACGGCGCCAGTGAAGCGGTGTTTTTTGAAAAGCTCGAACTGGCGCTTGCGGCGGTGAAGGACTTTTCGGCTGATGTGATGGTGTTGTCGCTAGGTTTTGATATCTACGAGTTGGATCCGCAGAGCAAGGTGGCGGTGACGCGGGAAGGTTTTGCGCAGTTGGGCGCGCGCATTCGTGGCTTGGGGCTACCCTGTGTGATCGTGCAAGAGGGTGGTTATCACTTAGAAACGCTGGACAGCAATGCTCAGGCGTTTTTTGAGAGTGCTCGCGCGTGGGGTGAATAGGTTGCCTCAGCGATTTGCTCAACCTACAGCTAATCAATTACAGGTAGCTTGTAGTTATTGTTTTGGAAGTCTTTCGCTCTCGGTGAATAGAGCCTCAATTTTTTTGTCCATTTCCGCAGAAGCCTTTTCATCGAACTCGAATTGACCTTTCAGCATACCGATACGCCGGGATTTGAATCCGACCAACCGCGCGATGTCTACGCCGTCCTTGGTGATAACCGTAGATTCCCCGGCCGCGGCTTGGTCGACCAGTTCTTCCAGTTTCGCCCGTGCTTGCGCAATGTCGATATGCCTCATGACAGTCCTCGTGAGCAGAAGTCGCCTATCATTCATGATAGCAACGTAAGCACCGTCGATGGTCATACCGTCTCTGGGCGCAACGGTGGTCAGTCTAGGCTGATTGTCTGCCCATGTTGATCTGCTGGCGGAATGGGCGACTCATAAGAACGCTACTAAACTTTATGGGGAGGTTAATTACCCGGCTCCGCCGAAAGTTGACCAGAGGGGGGTATTGTCTACCGGTTTGTACATTGCAAAAACATCTGAGGTTGTTGCTACTGGGGATTGCGCCAATCATCTCTCGCCTTTATAAAGCTTGAATTAACTCTCTGATAAAGACGCCGTAATGAATTCAGGATTGACCGAGCAAGAAATGCGAGACGCACTTGGGCTTGATGTCAAAGTCCAGGCTGCACCAGAGGAGTCGATACCAATACTGGTCCCTTCGCCGGTAGCTACAGCAAAGCCCAAAAAACGAGCATCCTCCGGGCTTCGCGTTACGCTCCGTGTGACGCGTGAGTTCGAAGGTGAAGAAACTCTCTTCGTCTACGGTGCGAACACCCTCAGTCGCTTTGATGCCGAGCAAATGGCCAAAAAAGCTGCGGCAAAGGAGAAATATAGATTTTTCGAGTTGGTTTCAATCGATGCGGTTCAGTGATTGCCCAGTGAGCGCGATTGCATAAGCGAGAAGACGCGTATTACGAATCCGATTCACTGCGCCTGCGTGATACGTCTTCGCGTAACGGCATCTTGTCACCAAGGTCGGCCAGCTGTTTACCAGCTTGAATCCTGGTGAAAACTTTCAGGGCTTCGTGGAAAATTTCTGCTTCCTGCATTCCTAGGTCTGCCAGCTCCATTGCGGCTTTATAGATGACGTCATCAATGCTGACAGTTATCCGCATGTTTTGGCCTCAGCGTGGGCAAGGGGGGAGGGTGTTCTTTAGCTGCTGCCAATGGATTATTTCCCGCGCGGCGGGGTGCTTTGACAATCTTAGTGGGGAATTGCACCCCATTTGACCAGTCGTTTGCATCGGACGTGACCAGGCATTTGCATTGGACTTGACCACTCGCCTAGCGAATGATGGGAAGGCTACAGTAGCGCTATGGGGGGCACTACCTGGGGTGTGCCATCAGCGATGCACATCCACCCCCAAGTTCTGAGTGCCGACGTCTTCTTAAACTCCTCGACCAGCTCGGCCGCGATTTCCCCTATGTCCGTCCGCAACTCGAACTGCGGGCGCATTGCGTGCAAAACGTCAATTCCCATATCCCCGGCAAGCAGCTTGCACATCAATCTGGTACGAAGCTTCCAAGGCAGAGCTTTTCCGCGCCTTTCCGGGTGCTGGTAAACCATGGTGTTCAGATGGGCTGACGCGTGGATGTAGTCAGCGCTGCTCATCCAGATCTGCAAGTGGGCAGGCACGCCAAGGGGTAAGACGTTGAACGCCAGCCAATCGATTAGGCCAACGGCAACACCGTGCGCCTGAAGCTCCATCGCCAGCATCAGAAGCACTTTGTGTAAGGAGTCTGCTGCCTTGATAGCAACAGATTTTCGACCCATATGATTCGCTTCGACCACTATCGCGATCAGCGCTGCGAGGGCATCCAGGCTTGCCCTACGTTCGAGTTTTTCGAGTAGAACTTGAGTAGTTGGTTCGCGCTGAGCACTGCCCCAAATCATGTCGCTGGTGTTGCGGTAAAGCACCAGTTGGACTTCGGTGTTTAGCGTTCGGAAGTAACTGTCGAAGCTGATCTTCTGTTGCTGGGAGATCAGCTTCACCAACTTCCATATGGGATGGTTCCACTCACCATATCCCCCCGGCGACAGAGTGTGGAAAGCCGCTGCACAACTCCAAGTCCTCGCGTTTCGCTCTAGGGCATGGCCTAGTTAGCCGATGCGCGGCGCCAGTGGAAGCGGCAAACTCGAGCACGGTTACCTGTCGTGGCAGATCTCGGACGTGTAGATGAATGTGTTGTTGCATCGGTGACCGGATAAATCTGAATCTGGTGAATCAAGCTGCCCCCAAGCCATCGCGGCTACCCGCTTCGGGAATGGACGAAATCCATGCTCGAACCTAGCAATTTGGTTGGATGCCGTTATCCTCCTGGCCTTCGGGATTCACCCATTGGTTGGACATGTCCAAGTATCGCGGAAATCAGTATCGCTACCAGATATACAGGTCTGAAGCCCGCAAGCATGCTCAAGAGCTTGCGCAGGGAAACCAGAATTTCATTGCCAGAGGTATCGACACGGCAAAAATCCGTTATGAGCCAATCACTCAGGCGGCCATTGAGGCGTCTGATATGTGGGGTGAGAATGAAACCCTGTATCCTTGGGATAGTGTTGTTCATGAGTGGAAGCAGGAAGACACTCGCGGATTCGACATATCCCTTTGGTTCGACCAGGAACTGTGTGGCCTGTGCTACGCATCCCCGCGTAAGAGCAAACTTTGCATCAAAATTGTGATTCTTGAGGGCAAGCCCGACTCATCACATCCGCTTCGCGGCGCCGTTGCGGCCTTGGCGTTAACAGCGATTGAAAACTACGCTGTACTCATCGGATGCACTGAAATCGAGGTTCAGGAGCCGGCTATAGGCGCCATACCGGTGTATGAGAGCCTCGGATTCGCCTTCGATTCGTCCGGCCGACTTGTCACCGCCGTTGAGCAGTAATACTATCTATCCAACTTTAAAGACCCGAGAGGTGTCTATGCACAAGCCTAAGCACGAACCAAAGCCATTGATGACCGCTCGCTTCCAAGCTGAAGCCCGTCAGTTGATGGCCAAACGGTCTAACACGCAGAGCCGGTTTCTGGACGTTGCGCTGTCAAAAGGCCGCGACTTTGAGCCAGTTGGTCGCCTGGCAGGCTGATGCAGCCGAACACCCAAGAAAGCTGCCTTTGAGGCAGTTTTTTTTTGCCTGTTAGAAAGCGGCAGCACCTGCTGGCGGTGTCACTCGCTCCGTGCCGAACCTTCCAAACTACGACTGGCTTCTGGCACTTCCAGTGCCTTGCATAATGGACGCAACCAATACCAGATCGCCATTGAGCGGGTTTTGGAAGCACTAGGGCACCCACTTCATTCAATCCCTTTCCAGGTATGCCAATGTCAACAGTCCTCTATCACGAAACGCCTCCTTCCGATCAGGTGAGGCACCAGATACTTGAAATGGTGGTCGCCTATGCAAGGTGACTTTGGCAGATGCTTACGGTGTATCAGCTAAAGCGAAGCGGCTAGCGCCACTTGGGCAAGCCGGGAATGAAATTAGGGATCACGATGGCGCTTGCGCTAAGTGAGCCTGTTTTCAGGACTACTGGATCAGTGCTACATCAGTGTGGTATGACCATGAGTGACTACTTCGCAAATTTTCTCGCTCCAGCAACGCAAAGGATAACGGCAACGGTTACCCCAAGCATGCCAATGCTGACCTGCTCGTGAAGCAATGTGGCCGCCAGCGCCAATCCAAAGAAAGGCTGTAGTAGCTGAAGCTGACCGACGGCGGCAATACCCCCTTGGGCAAGCCCGCGATACCAGAATACAAAACCGATAAGCATGCTGAAGATCGATACGTAAGCCAGGCTGACCCACGCGGATGCAGTAATTGCTGAGAACGAAGGCGGTGCCAAGAACCAAGTCAGCGGGGCCATAACGGGCAGCGACAGAACTAATGCCCAAGAGATCACCTGCCAGCCTCCAAGTGTCCTTGAAAGCTTCGCACCTTCTGCATAGCCAAGTCCGCAGGCGAGGATTGCCAGCAACATTAGAATGTCCCCCACTGGAGAAGCCGTCAGGCCTTGGGAGACAGCAAACCCCACAACCAGCGCGCTTCCCAAGACTGAGAAGAACCAGAAAACCGGCCGGGGACGCTCGCCACCGCGCAAAACACCGAACGCAGCTGTGGCGAGTGGCAACATGCCAACGAAGACGATGGAATGCGCAGACGTCACATACTGTAGAGCCAGCGCAGTCAGCAGAGGAAACCCTAATACAACGCCCATTGCCACTATAGCCAAGGGTAGAAGCTGACTCTTGGCAGGACGCTTTTCTTTAAAGAGCACAAGAATGCAAAGTGCCAGGACTCCCGCAATGGTTGCTCGGGCAACCGTCAGGAAGACCGGGTCAAATTCTAGAACGGCCACCCGTGTTGCTGGCAGCGAGCCGCTGAATATGAGTACGCCGATGAACCCATTGAGCCATCCGCTCGCTGTCTTTTCCGTCGTTTGGTTTTGCAGGTTCGATGTACGTTCCATTTAGGGTCACACTCAATACTGTTTGCTTATGGTTGACCGCACTATTCGTGTAGCGGTCGACAAGGTAATCGTCAATGCAAGTGCATCCTGAAACCTAGTCCTTAGAACGTCGCTAATCCTCTCAGCATGTCGACCGCTGAGCTCATATGGTTCAGAGCGCCATCGCTCTCAGGTTGCACGAGATGCATCGTATGATCGAAGATCAATACAATCAAAATATTGTCATGGATACATCTCGGCATGCCTCGCTCACGATACAAGTCATTAGTGGATGCTTTTGCGGCTGATATCAGGTCAGGACGATTGTTGCCGGGCACGCGCTTGCCGACGCATCGCCAGCTGGCGGCTACAGAAGGGCTGGCCCTGGTGACTGCAACTCGGGTTTATGCAGAGCTCGAAGCCATGGGCCTGGTCAGTGGGGAGACTGGTCGAGGCACTTTTGTGAGGGAGACTTCGTTACCTCCTGGCCTGGGTATCGACCAGAAAGACGTTGCAACTGGAATGACGGATCTCAACTTCAACTATCCATCGCTTCCAGGACAGGCAGAACTGTTGCGAAGTGCCTTGCGCCAGCTCGCGTTGGCCGGTGACCTGGAGTCCCTATTACGCTACCAGCCACACGCAGGGCGTCTGCATGAGCGCGCCTCTGTGGCGCGCCATTTGCGCGCCCGAGGGCTGACGGTTGATGCTCAGCAAGTGTTAATGGTCAGTGGTGCTCAGCATGGGTTGGCCGTGACGATGATGGCGCTGCTGCAACCCGGTGATGTAGTTGCAGCTGATGCGTTGACCTATTCAGGATTCAAGGTGCTGGCCAAAGCACTGCACCTTGAAGTCGTGCCAATTCCCGCGGCCGATCATGGACCTGATCTGAATGCGCTGGACAACCTGTGCCGGAGTAGACGCGTCCGGGCTGTGTATACGATGCCGACGCTGCACAATCCGCTGGGATGGGTGATGAGTGCCGATCAACGCGAGTACTTCGTGACGATTGCGCGCAGGCATGGGCTGCTCATCATTGAGGACGCAGCTTACGCCTTCCTCGCTGAGGAACCACCTGCACCGTTAGCGGAACTCGCACCAGAGAGGACTGTTTACGTCTCAGGGCTATCCAAGAGTGTGGCCACCGGATTGCGCGTAGGCTTCGTCGCAGCTCCCGCCCAAAAAGTGCCCGCGTTGGAGCGAACGATCAGGGCGACCACATGGAATACCCCGGGAGTGTTGACTGCGATCGCGAGCGCGTGGCTCGACGATGGTACTGTTATGCAGTTGGAAGCTGAAAAGCGCCGGGATGCGCAGGCCAGGCAAGCCATGGCCGGTGAAGTGCTGGCGGGGCTCCAATACGTTCGCCATCCTTCTTCCTACTTTCTTTGGCTGCCCTTGTCGGAAGATGCAAGAGCTGACCAGATCGCCATGGCGTTGATGCGTGAAAAAGTTTCAGTTTCAACCGCCGAGCCTTTTGCTACCTCTGCCCATGTACCGCATGCGATCCGATTAGCGCTGGGGTCTGCGGATATGGACTCGCTTCGAGAAGCGCTCGTGAAAGTGAAGCGGGTTGTTGGTGCTTACTCATAGCGTAGGTCTGCGAGGGCCACCATGGATCTACCTACAAACTCAGCTCGTAACGTCCGCTAATGGCCGATTCTGTTGAAAAAGTCGATTTTTTAGAACTGCCGAAAGATTGGCCGGAAAAGCCGCCTTTTAGCACGCTTCTACGTGAAATCTCAGCCTGAAAACCTCTGCCAATATTAAGGATTTCAATCTACGACGCGTACTTTTCTTCCGTAAAAACCGAGGCCGACTTTTTCAACAGAATCGGCCGATTTCTACCTGTCGCCACCGGCAGAAAGCGACCGAGGCTGTGTAAAAATGCAAACACCGCTTTGAAGTCTGCGTTGCTACGTAAAATCTGCCAGCGTTTGGTTGGTCAGCAGCTCTAAAATTTGCATAGGATCGCGTTTCTCGTTGCGATCCTGACTGTCAAACTCGCTCAAAAACGTTTTACACAGCCTCGACCCAAAGCAGACGTTTTACATTGAGATTCCTTACGGAACCCGGAGTCAAAGTCCTAACGGGCTGGGCTTGTTTATACCCAATACTTGGGATAGCTACCCCGACTACGTATGTTGTTCAGACACCAGGCTACCGCGACGATCACAATTGAACCCGTCAAAACCGGTGTGACCAGAAAGCTAACAGGGGCACTTGCGGCTAGCACAACCAACGGATTAGCCCCTGCTGGGGCATGTAAAGTGCGTGTTTGTTGCATAGCTGCCAATGCCAGTCCCACGGCCAATGCACCTGCCCACCATGAGTTCCCAAGGGTACCCAGAACCAGAAGCCCGACCAGGGTTGACACCACGTGTCCGCCGATAATGCTGCGCGGCTGGGCCAGCGGCGACTCAGGCACCCCGAAAGCAAGTACGCAACTAGCACCAAAGGAGGCCATTAGCCAAGGCACTCCAGAAATATAACTGAGCCAACCGGTTACCCCGATTGTGATGACTGCTCCGATGAATGACATCAACGTGAAACGCAGAGAAGGTGCTGGTGGTGCATTGGATCTGAGCAGGGGAGCGATTGGCACAGTAGTAACTCCGGGAGAGTGGGGTCGTACATCAGAAGATACCGATCGGTATACCTTCATGTCAACCGATCGGTATACACTCCTTGCATATCTGCATGAGGCCCAAGGAAATGAGCACATCCGACACCATCACTGAGTCCGCTCTACGATTATTTTACCGCCAGGGTTATCACGCCTCCGGGGTGGAACAGCTAAGCCAAGAAGCTGGGGTAACCAAAAAGACGCTGTATCGCCATTTCTCCAGCAAAGAACATCTTGTCGAGGCAGCCTTACAGCTTCGAGATACCGAGTTCATGAGGAAAATAAGAGAGGTGGTGGAAACGGTTTCCGATCCGCTACGGCCACTGGCATACATCGAATTCATTGGTGCATGGGTCCAAGAACCAGACTTTCATGGTTGTGCCTTTATCAATGCTTCAGCCGAGTACAGCGGAAAGACCGATCAGCCGCACATTTTGGCGAAGCGGCATAAGCAACAGGTTCTCGCTTATCTGGAAGATATCTGTACCGATGCAAAGCTTAAGCAGCCATTCTTAGCCGCGAGGCAGTTGTTCTTGATCGGCGAGGGGTTGATCGTTACGTGCCAGGTTAATGGCCCCTCGGAAGAGGTCCTTGATTCGGCACGAGACATGGTGTCGATGCTGACAGGCAGGGAATTCGAAAAGTAGCCTGTAAATGAACGAAACAAGCCCATCTAGGATGTCCGCTTTTGGCCGATTGTGTTGAAAAAGTCGGTTTTCTCAAACGGCCGAAAAATTGATCGGTGAAAGCGCCTTTTAGCACGCCGCTACGTGAAATCTCAGTCCGAATGCCTCTGCGAGAATTCTGGATTTCAATCTCAGACGCTTACTTTTTTGCCAAGGAAACTAAGGCCGACTTTTTCAACAGAATCGGCCGTTCTCTGCCGGTCGTCACTACCGAGTGTGCTGGTCAAGGTAACCGTCCGGCCAACACGCCTTCCTGACCCCGACGCCAAAGGCGATGGTGCCCACCTAATTTAAGTGGACACCATTTCTAGCCTTTTAAGCGGGTATTTCATGCAGCCACAACGCCGTTCCTATTCCAAATCCTTCAAGACGCAGGTCATTCAAGAGTGCTCTCAGCTCGGCGCCTCGATTGCCAACGTCGCGCTGAGCCACAGCCTTAACGCGAACCTCGTCCACAAGTGGATTCGGGTGCAAACGCAGCAAAGCATGGGGCTGCAACCCGCTTTTGTTCCACTGCCCATGCAACTCGCCGGAGCAGAGTCGCAAGCTGCATCATCGAACATCTGCGTTGAAATCCAGCACCCGCGCGGCACCGTCAAAGTGAGTTGGCCAACCGACAGCGCGGCTGCCTGTGCGACCTTCCTCCGAGATATATTGCGATGATCCGTATCGATGCCATTTGGGTCGCCACCGAGCCCATGGACATGCGCGCCGGCACTGACACCGCGCTGGCGCGGGTGGTGGCCGTGTTCGGTGCGGCGCAGCCGCACTGTGCTTATCTGTTTGCCAACCGCCGCGCCAATCGCATGAAAGTGCTGGTGCATGACGGATTGGGTATCTGGCTGGCGGCTCGCCGACTGCATCAAGGAAAATTCATCTGGCCAGGTTCTCGTCATGGTCTTCAGGTGGAGCTGAGTGACGAACAGTTACGCGCTCTGGTGCTGGGTTTGCCTTGGCAAAGAGTTGGGCCAGGCAACGCGATTTCCATCATGTAACGTCTGCCATGGCCAGCGTCTCCGAGCAATTGTCCGATGAGCCTATCGTCGGTGTTGACCTGCTCTGGCAAAATCAACGGCATGACTTCGCTTCCTAATCTCGACCAACTAAACCCTGAACAACTGCGCACTATCGCGGCGCAGTTGATGCAGCGCGTCGAGTCCATGGACAAGCAGATCCACCACTACAAAACGGTCAACGACAAGCTGACCCATGAGATCGCACAGCTCAAGCGTTTCAAGTTTGCCAAGCGCAGCGAGCAACTAAACCCGGATCAAGCCAGCCTGCTCGATGACCTGATCGACGCCGACATCGCGGCCATCGAAGCCGAGCTTGAGGCGTTGCAACCCGCTCTGGCCCCGACCGTGGTTCGGCAAAAACCTAAACGCACAGCCTTGCCGCCCGAGTTTCCACGCACGCAGATCCATCACGAACCGGACAACACGCAGTGCACCTGCGGCTGCGCCCTCAAGCGTATCGGCGAGGATGTCAGCGAGAAACTCGACTACACGCCCGGCGTGTTCACCGTCGAACAACACATCCGTGGCAAGTGGGTGTGCGATCAATGCGAGACACTGATCCAGGCACCGGTTCCCGCGCAGATCATCGACAAGGGCATCCCCACAGCAGGTCTGCTGGCCCAAGTGATGATCGCCAAATACGGTGATCATTTGCCGCTGTACCGTCAGGAAAAGATCTTTGGCCGGGCCGGCCTCGCCATCCCGCGCTCGACCTTGGCGCAGTGGGTCGGCACCTGCGGTGTGCAACTGCAACCGCTAGTCGATGCACTGCGCGAAGTGGTGCTTGGACACAGCGTGGTGCACGCCGATGAAACGCCGGTACAGGTGCTCATGCCCGGCGTGAAGAAAACCCATCGGGCCTACGTCTGGGCCTATGCGACCACCGCGTCTGCCGATATCCGCGCGGTGGTGTACGACTTCAGCCCAAGCCGCTCGGGCGAACACGCCCGCGCCTTCCTGCAAAACTGGAAAGGCAAACTGGTGTGCGACGATTTTGGTGGCTACAAGGCCAGTTTTGCACTGGGTGTGACCGAGATCGGCTGCATGGCTCATGCTCGGCGCAAGTTCTTTGACCTGCACGCCACGAACAAAAGCCAACTGGCCGAACAGGCCTTGCGCTATATCCAGGTGCTGTACGAAATAGAACAGCAAATCCGCGACCTTGAGCCTGACGCTCGACGACGAATACGCCAGGAAAAAGCCGCACCGGCAATGGACGCCTTGCATGCCTGGATGATCGCCCAGCGCGAGTTTGTGCACGATGGCGTGGCCATCGCCAGGGCCCTGGATTACAGCCTCAAGCGCTGGACGGCGTTGTCACGTTATCTGGATGACGGCGTCGTGCCTATCGATAACAACCACATCGAGCAGCAGATCCGGCCATGGGCTCTTGGACGCAAGAATTGGCTCTTTGCAGGATCGTTGCGCAGCGGCAAACGTGCGGCGGCGCTGATGAGCCTGATCCAGTCGGCCAAGCTCAATGGGCATGACCCATATGCTTATCTGAAGGACGTTCTGGCGCGGCTACCGACGCAGCGAGCGAGTGAGATCGCCGAGTTGTTGCCGCATAACTGGATGCCGTTACGCAACCTGTAATGCCCGTTCGCTTACTGGTCAAGTCGAATGCAAACGGTTGGTCAGCACGAATGCAATTGACTGGTCAGTGGCAATGCAAATGGGTGGTCAATTCCATGCAATTTCGCACTTAGGTCACTATCGCTGGGATGTGTGAAGGGGCAGGAGCTTCCTCATTACGTGAAGTGCTGAGTCGTGACGCTGGAGCCACTGGGGCGATTCAATCCGGAGAAAGCCCAACTCAAGTCTGACTGGTATTGGCTGTCTGTCAGGACTGGCCGTGAACGACCCAGGCTGTGTGAAAACGAATACACCTGCTTTAACGTCTGCGTTGCTATGCAAAATCTGCCAGCGTTGGTCGCTGAGCAGACCTCATATTTGCTTAGGAACGCAATTCTCGTTACGGTTCTGACTCCGAAACTTGGCCTAAAACGTTTTCACACAGCCTAGACCCATACCGGCCGGTCTTAGCCGGCAGACATTTATTCAGTGAACAGTTAGGGATCTATGTCCCATTGATTCGATTCCGCAGCCGAGTCAAGGTAGTAAGCGAACGTGACTGCGCATATCAATGCATGCTGAGCTTGGCTGTTTGTATTTTGTCAACAGAATCGACTTATGGCTGACATTGACGATTGCTAAAATCAGCCAAAAGAAGCCCCCATATGTACCTAAACAACCAAAGGGCGATTCAATCTGGGGACTTCTCGTGCCATGAGGCCAGTCATACTTTACTGGCCTCATGGCAGTGTTTAGGCGGGTTTGAAGCAGTAGGCGGCCAGCTTGTTACCGTCCAGATCCCTGGCATAGGCGGCATAGGCATTGGGTGCCCAATCTCTCGGGCCTGGCGCGCCTTCGTCGGAGCCACCGCTGGCTAGGGCTGCGGCATGGAAGGCGTCGATTGCTGCACGGTCCGGTGCATCGAAGCTGACGGTAACGCCATTACCCACGCTTGCAGGGGCGCCGTTGGCGGGTTTCAGGACAAAGAAGGAGGGTGCGTTCTCTCCCCAAATGGAACCATTTTCGCCCAGATCAGCGATGCGCTTGTGGCCCAGTTTCCCTAGTACGTTGTCGTAGAATCTGCGGGCGTTGTCGATATTGTTGGTGCCAACAGTGACGTGCGTGAAGATAGCCATCTTTTTATTCTCTTTTAGTGGGAAGGAGGTTGAGTGGTGTTATGGCCGGCAGCCATCGCCAAGTCTGCTAACTCAGCGATCGAAATGGATGACGGTGCGGATGCTTCCGCCTTCATGCATCAGGTCGAAGGCCTTGTTGATGTCCTCCAGCCCCATGGTGTGGGTAATGAAGGTGTCCAGCGGGATTTGACCCTGCTGCGCCTTTTCGACATAGCTGGGCAATTCACTACGACCTTTCACGCCTCCAAAGGCTGAGCCTCGCCAAACGCGGCCGGTCACAAGTTGAAAGGGGCGGGTGCTGATTTCCTGACCGGCACCGGCGACACCGATAATCACTGATTCTCCCCAGCCCTTATGACAGCACTCCAAGGCTGCGCGCATCAGATTGACGTTGCCAATGCACTCAAAGGAGTAGTCCACGCCACCCTCTGTTAGCTCTACTATTACGTCCTGAATTGGCTTGTCGGAATCCTTGGGGTTGATGAAGTCGGTGGCCCCTAGCTGTCTAGCGATCTCGAACTTGGCCGGGTTGATATCAATCGCGATGATTCGGCCTGCCTTGGCCATGGTGGCGCCGATAATGGCAGCCAGGCCTATGCCGCCCAGGCCAAAGATCGCCACCGTAGCGCCTTCCTCGATTTTGGCGGTATTCAGTACAGCACCGATGCCTGTGGTGACGCCGCAACCGAGCAGGCAGACTTTTTCCAATGGCGCCTCTTTGGGAATCTTGGCCAGAGAGATTTCCGGCAGCACGGTGTATTCGGAGAAGGTCGACGTGCCCATGTAGTGGAAGATCGGCTGCCCCTGGTAGGAGAAACGGCTGGTGCCGTCGGGCATCAGGCCTTTGCCCTGAGTGGCGCGTATTTTCTGGCAGAGGTTTGTCTTGCCGGACCTACAGAATTTGCACTCGCCGCATTCCGGGGTGTAGAGCGGGATCACGTGATCACCCACCGACACTGAGGTCACGCCCGTGCCAACTGCTTCGACGATGCCGCCGCCTTCATGCCCGAGGATGACCGGGAAGATGCCTTCCGGATCGGCGCCGGACAGGGTAAAGGCATCGGTATGGCAGACGCCGGTTGCGATGATGCGCACCAGCACCTCACCGGTCTGTGGCGGCGCCACATCGACTTCGACGATTTGCAGGGGCTGGTTGGCGGCGAAGGCTACGGCAGCTCGCGATTTGATCATTATTGTTATTCCTGAACGCAACGAAGACGGTGGGCGGTGTTAATCGTAGTAGGGCTTGTCACTGACGCAAGTCCACTGTCACGGCGCTGGTTGGGCGCGTACAGCAGAGCAGGATGTTGCCGTTTGTGGGGGCATCCAGCGGCTCTTCGAAATACTCGACAGCCCCTTCACGCAAGCTGACCTGACAGCTGTTGCACAGACCGGCTCGGCAATTGAAAGCCGGCGTCAGCCCGGCCTGCTCGGCGAGTTCGAGCAGTGAGTGGCAGTTCTGATCCCACGCCACACGGGTTCCGGACGGCAGAAAATGTACGGTCAGTGCGCCTTCAGCAGTCCCCGCCGCCGCTGTGGGTGCAGGCGACGCGGGCGTGGGGGGCGTTGCTGCTGGCATGACTTCGTCCTCTTCGAGGATGGTCGCCGGGCCGAAGAACTCGTAATTAATGCGCTCGCTGGCGACCCCGAGGTTGCGCAGCAGGCGCCAGTTCGCCTGCATAAAGGGCCGCGGGCCGCACAGGTAAACATCATAGTCGTCCAGCGGCAGCAGGTTTTGCAGGGTTTCTCTACTGACCAGCCCCTGGCTGTGAAAAGCCTGGCTGGCCTGATCCTCGGCGTCCGGGTTGCGGTAGCAGAAGTGCGCGCTGATCCCCGGACGATGGCTGGCCAGTGTCAGCACCTCATCACGGAAAGCATGCACGGCGCCGTTTTCGCAGGCATGTATGAAATACACTGGCCGCGTCGAGTTGCGGCTCAGCTGATGCAGCATGCTCAGCATCGGAGTCAGGCCCACGCCACCGCTAAACAGCACCACAGGTCTTGAGCTGTCTTCGTCCAGGGTGAAGGTGCCGGCCGGTCCGGCGATCTCCAGCAGGTCGCCGACCCGCACGCGGTCGTGCAGATAATTGGACCCTTGCCCAGGCGGCAGTTCGGGTCCATCGAAAGGTGCAGACTCGCGCTTGACCGAAATGCGTACTCGCGAGGGGTCGTTTACGTCTCCAGACAGGCTGTAGTTGCGCAACACCGCCACGCCACCGTCCAGCGACAAGCGAACAATGAGGAATTGCCCAGGGCGAAAGGACAGGCTTGAGCTGCCATCAGCCGCCGTCAGGATGAAAGAGGTGATGACAGTGCTTTCCTGCTTTTTTTCGATCACCAGAAAGGTATTGAAACCTGGAGTAGGGAGCTGTGTTTGCGGTTGCGTACCCATCTCATGCCTCCGTTTTTTGTGCCGCTGCGTGTTGCTGGGCCAGTGGGATCAAGCTGCCAGACTGTTCTTGAGCAATTAATTTTTCTAGGTTGCGGCGAAAACGTAGTGGTCCTGAGTCGGACGCTAGATCGATGTTGGCAGTGCGCTTGTTTGCCATGCCTAGGTGTACGGCGCTGAGGACTACCCGGTCCTCGGCGAAGGCGTGACGTACGTCTTCGTCGAACTGGCGAGAAACCTCTTGATTGTCGGGGTCGAAATTACGTACCTGGAACCAGTAGTAGCGAGTGTTTGCTTCGTCAATGGGGGTCATAAAGTTGTAGGAGTTCATCAGGAACACCTGCTCATGCAGCTCTCCCTCGTCGGAGCCGGTCCCAGCCGGGGTGAACAATGCCTTGATAATGGCCTGCGAGGGATAGTGCACTTCGTAGTGCTGTTTACGGTCGCAGTTACCGCTAAACTTGACGAATTTGGCATAGAAGGGCGCCACCTCAACATCGCGCATCCAGCGAGAAACAATCACACCTGCATCGATGACCGTGGTTTGCAATGGTTCTAGCGCGCACGCTGCGTTACCAAAGGACGATTGATGCACCCACGCCACATGAGAGGGATCGAGCAGGTTATCTGTCATGTACAGATAGTTGCAGGGTATGACCATGCTATTGCCACGGTTGAGCCCCCACGCCGAATCGCCCCATTCTGGCACATGGCAGATTTTTGCTTCGTCGGCCAGCTCAACATCACCCATCCAGATCCAGATCAAACCGTAGCGTACTGCAAGGGGATAGCTGCGAACCTTGGCGCCCTGCGGAATTCGTTGGCTACCGGGAGCGCGGATACAGCTGCCGGAGCAGTCGAAGGTCAGGCCATGGTAACCACACTCAATGTCATCGCCCTGGCGTCGACCTAGCGATAAAGGCAGCTTGCGGTGCGGGCAGGCATCTTCGAGCGCTACCGGTGTGCCGTCGCTTTTGCGGTACAGCACCACGGGCTCACTCAGTAGGGTGACGGGATACAGATCTTCACCCAGCTCGGCTTCGCTGGTGGCGACATACCACGCGTTTCGCAAAAACATGGGGTCTCTCCTTATTATTTTGTTGTTCGCCCTTTACGCAAGAGCGATGGCTAACGACGAGGCCAGAATACGAGGATCTGATTAGGTGAGAACAGATGCCTGAACCTATTGGTTTGTTTAGTTTTACTAAAGTGTTTTCCTCAGGTTGACATGAGCTGCTGCATGCTTCGTGCGCACCGGGAATGCATTCAAGGCTGCACAGGGCAGCCTTGAATGTGGGGACTGTTTGACAGTAATCAGCGGCCACGCTGGGCTGAGTGTTTACCGAGGGGCTGGAGGTTGAACCTGAGGTAATGCGATCAAGGCCCGCTCCCAAATTTGTCGGGTGCGCTGCCAGACAGTGTTTCGCCAGTCACTGTCAGCGGGGTAGAACTGTTCGAGCAACTCCCGCTTGATTTTCGCTGCAACCTGATCGGTGAGATTGCCGTGCAGGTGCAGCCACTGATCGTTGCGCAAAACAGTGTGAATTTGTTCTCCCGGGTACGTGCCGCATTCAATAACGAACGGCATCAAGTGCACGTGCGGCAAGGCATCGATCAGGGCCTGTGAGGTGTAACCAGTGGCTGTCGCGGCCACCCCTGTATCACTTTGGCTGCCAGCTCCGGTGAGCAAGGTGTACAACCACGGCCCATAGACTACCTGGGCGTTGGACAGCGCCGGGTAGGCGCGCTGGGCAATCGTCATCAGCATCGGGTGACCGTAGTCTCCAGCGCCGGTGTGCAGGTCAAAGCACATTGCAATCTCGGTGTGAGCCAAGTGCGATTTCAGGATTGTGCGCAGGGATTTGTTCGACCAACTGGGTGCTTGCCCTCCGTAGAAAAGACCGTCGGGATGAGTGTACTGACCGGCCTCCACAATCGACATCACTGCGGACCAGCCCTCTGTGCGAATTCGGTCGTTGAGCAGAGCATCGGCCTGCTCCCGTTTTGGCCCTAGCAGCTGTGTGCAGGTATAGATCTTGTGCAGCGCCTCGTACTGTTGGTTGTCCGGCAACGCTTGAGTAAAGTCCAGATAGTTGCGGTTGAGGTCGATATTGTCCTCGTTGACGCGGCGCATCCAGGCCGTGCCCCAGGGATTGATCAGGTGGATCATTAGCACAGCGACATCGTCCGGCAGGCTTCTGTCGCTAAGCGCTTGCAGCCATTTGCTCTGGCAGTTCGAGCCATAGAAACCTTCAACGCCGTGGGTGCCGCAGAGGGCAACCAGCACTCGCTTGGCATGTGGATCGCCGAGCCAGGCAACATCGGTACTCAGTGGCTCGCCAAAGGGCCCAGTCAATGGATGAGGGTATTCGGTCAGGCTGGCACCTGCCGCCTTTGCAGAGGCCAGAAACTGTTCACGTTGACTGGTATAACTGGGGTGCGCTGGAAAACCTGTGTTCATGGTTACCTCATGTTGATCAACCAGCACCCGACTTTCAGGAATCGCCCGGTGCCAAGGCAGGGGAGTACGCTGAATTACTTCAAACGGCCGGATAGGAACTGCGTCAAGCGTTCGCTTTGCGGATTGACTAGCACTTCGCTGGGGTGTCCTTGTTCTTCCACGCGGCCTTGATGCAGGAACATGACGTGGTTGGAAACGTTGCGTGCAAAGCCCATCTCATGGGTGACCACGACCATGGTTCGACCTTCCTCGGCCAGAGCCTGCATCACCTTTAACACTTCGCCGACCAACTCCGGGTCGAGCGCTGATGTCGGCTCGTCGAACAGCATTACCTCCGGCTCCATCGCCAATGCGCGTGCAATCGCCACACGCTGCTGCTGGCCACCGGAGAGGTGCGATGGGTATTTGCTTTCGACGCTCGGATCCAGGCCAACCTTGCTCAGGTACTTGCGCGCTCTCTGCTCGGCTGTTTTGCGCTTGATGCCAAGGACATGGACAGGCGCTTCGATGATGTTTTCCAGTACGGTCATGTGCTGCCACAGGTTGAAGTGTTGGAACACCATCGACAGTTTGGTACGTATTTTTTGCAGTTGGTGCAGATTGGCCACACGCAAGGCACCGTTGAAATCTTGTTTTGTGCGGATCTCCTCGCCGTTCACCATAATGCGCCCGGCACAGGGTTGCTCGAGGAAGTTGATGCAGCGCAGAAAGGTACTTTTACCTGACCCACTCGAACCGATGATGCTGATGACATCACCGGCCTTGGCTTTGAGTGACACACCTTTGAGAACTTCATGGGAGCCGTACTTCTTGTGCAGCTCATCTACGCATAGTTTGTACATGATCAATGCTCTCTAAATACGGTGAGTCAATGAGCCTGCGGCTTCAAGAAGGCTAACCAACGCATTTCGCAGCGACGAAACAGCCAGACCAGAGTAAATACCATCAGGGCATACAGCACCGCCGCTATACCGAATGCCTCGAATGAGGAGTAAGTCGCCGAGTTCACATCGCGGGCGACCTTGAGCAGATCAGGCACCGTGGCGGTGAATGCGAGGGTTGTGGAATGCAGCATCAGGATCACCTCATTGCTGTAGTACGGCAGTGCGCGACGCAGTGCCGAGGGCAGAATGATGCGCCGGTACAAGGTGAATCTGGACATACCGTAGGCGCGTCCAGCTTCGATTTCGCCGTAAGGCGTCGTACGAATCGCTCCGGCAACGACCTCTGTTGTGTAGGCGCACGTGTTGAGCGCAAAGGCCAACAGCGTGCAGTTGATCCCCTCGCGGAAGAAGGCATTCAGCTCCGGCTGGCTACGGACCATTTCTAGGCTGTAGACCCCGGTATAGAGAAGCAGCAACTGGATATACAGCGGTGTACCCCGGAACACATAGGTGTAGAACCAGACAGGCCCACGGATGAAGGGGTTTCTTGATACTCGCGCCACTGCCAATGGCACCGACAGGACGCCGCCGACGGCGATGGAAACGACCAGCAGCCACAAAGTCATGGCCACGCCAGACAGCTGGTAACCATCGAACCAGAGGTAGGACTGCCAATACTCCTGCAAGATTCCGGTCATAGCTGCGCTCCTCTGACGCCGTTGGAGTAGCGGCACTCCAGCCATATCAGGACGCCATTGGACAGGGTGGTAATTGCCAGATAAATCAGCGCGCCGACCAGGCTGAAGAAGAACAATTGCATCGAGTGCTTGCCCGCATCCTGAGTCACCTTGACGATATCGATAAGACCGATGATCGAGACCAGCGCGGTGGCCTTGATCAACACCTGCCAGTTGTTGCCGATACCCGGAAGTGCAAAGCGCATCATTTGTGGGAACAGCACCCGCACAAACACTTGTGGGCGATTCAAGCCATAGGCGATGGCCGCTTCGATCTGCCCGGCAGGCACAGACTGAAATGCGCCGCGGAACGTCTCGGTGAAATAGGCGCCGTAGATGAAGCCAAGGGTGAAAACCCCGGCAACAAACGGGTTGAGATCAATCTGCTCGACGTGAAGCCACTCGGTAAAAACATTCAGCAAAATTTGCAGGCTGTAGAACAACAGCAACATGATCACCAGATCAGGGACGCTGCGGATCAGCGTGGTATAGCCGGTTGCCAGATTTCGCAGCAGTCGCTGCCTTGAAAGCTTAGCCGACGCACCGATTAGGCCGAGCGATACGGCTAGCAACATCGAGAGTAACGCCAGCTTGATAGTCGCAAACGTACCTTCGAGAATGAGTGCTCCATAGCCCTGTAAAAACATGCTCTGTCTCTCCTTTGATAATGGCGGTCCGCGGACCATCCATTCAGGGGCTTGAGTATTCGAGGAGTAACCGTAGGTCCATGGCCAGGGCTCTTGATCACCGATACACAGGTGACCAAGAGCCGGTCAGGCAAGTGGGTTTCAGTTATAGATATCGAAGGTGAAGTACTTCTTCTGAATCGCGTCGTAGGTCCCGTTCTTGTGCATTTCTGCCAGCGCACCGTTGATCGCCTGGATCAGTTCCGCGTCGTCCTTGCGCAGGCCGATAGCGATACCTTCACCCAGCAGCTTTTCGTCCTGGATAGTATCGCCAGCGAAGGCGAACCCTGTGTTTCTGGGCGTCTGCAAAAAGCCGATATCCGCGACTACAGCATCCGTCAGACTGGCATCGATACGGCCGCTGACAAGATCTGGGTACAGCAGATCCTGATTTGTGTAAGACACCATGGTGACTCCATGCGGCGCCCAGGCAGCCCTGACGTAAGCTTCCTGGGTGCTGCCTTGGGCTACGCCGACACGCTTGCCCTTGAGCGACTCAACGGTGGGCAGTAGACCGCTGTCGGCTTTGGCAATCAGACGATTGGGCGAGTTGTAGAGTCGGTCAGAGAACGCGATATTTTCTTTGCGTTTTTCGTTGACGGTCATCGCCGAAAGGACACCATCGAACTTCTTCGCCTTTAGCGCCGGGATGATGCTGTCGAAAGCGATTTCGACCCAAACGCACTTGGCCTTGAGCTGGGCGCAAATAGCGTTACCCAGATCGATGTCGAAACCGATCAGTTGACCATCTGGTTCTTTTGATTCGAAAGGCGCGAATGTTGGATCTACACCGAATCGAATGACGCTCAGGTCCTTGGCCAGAACACTGGTTGAAGCGAGTACAAGTAGCGTGGCGAGGACAAATTTTTTCATTTTTGTTTTCCTTTGTCTGTCATAGAATTTGCGCATTACGCATTGCTGAATGCAGCGTCATAGGGCATGTCTGGTTCTTGTTGTGTTCACTGCATCCAAGGGGCGAGCAGTGCGAGGACCAGAATACGAGAGTCTGAATATTCGAAAAGATGTTGAAAGCTGTTGCTTTGTGTAGCTGAGCTAAAGTATCAAGCAGTCAGTTCCTTTCCGGAGATGCTGATGAATAGCTTGCCTTCTTTGCGTGCCTTACAGGTTTTCGAAGCCGTTGGGCGCTTCGGTGGGATTGTTGAAGCCGCTAGGCGCTTAGGTATTTCGGCGGGTGCTGTCAGCCAGCAAATGAGGTTGCTAGAAGATAGCCTGGGCTTGAGCTTGACCTTCAAGGTTGGCAAACGCATCCGCTTGACCGCTGCGGGGCAGCGCTACCACGATAGCTGCGTTGCAGCGTTCGAATGTCTGCGCATTGCTCAGGTAGAAATCGAACGCGCGAAGAGTGTTAGCAACTTGCGCATCAGTGCGTTGCCATCGTTGTTTTCAGATTGGTTGGCCCCGCTCATTTACACTTGGCAGAGCGATCACCCGGAACTCAATCTGTTTCTTGACGGTAGTCATGCAGAACCCACACCAGATGGCTACGAAATCGATTTCCGGGTGACCTATGGAGACTATGAGTCTACTGAACACGCCATTGAGCTGTTCCGTGACTTCATAGTTCCGGTCTGTAGTCCACAGATGTTGCGTGCCGATGCACCGCTGCGGACCCCGGCGGACTTGTTAGCTTATCCATTACTGTCCATTGACTGGTTACCGAAATTTGCTTCCCCGCCTTCGTGGCGCGACTGGTTCAGTGCACAACAAGTAGACTATTCGCAAATACGCGATGGTTATCGCGTCTACTCACTATCATCGATGGCAATCCAGGCTGCGGTATCGGGGCAGGGCGTGGTGTTAGCGCAGTGCTCTATGATTGCCGATGCATTGGCGGACGGGCGTTTGATTATGCCGTTTGCGTGGGGATTACCATTACCCTCGTCGTATTTTTTGGTGGGTGCAAAAGATGCATTCGACAAGGCTCACTGTCGTGACTTCCATCGGTGGCTGGTGGCTCGTGGGCGGGACCAAATGGCAATTAATGAGCAGTTATTGAGCCATTCATTGACTCAAAGAGAATAGTCGATGAAGGCGCAATTTTCGTTCCTGATCTGGTTGTTAAACCTACTCTAAAATATTTTCACACGGTTT
Organism: Pseudomonas sp. GG8; assembly: GCF_052976945.1. NCBI lineage: Bacteria > Pseudomonadati > Pseudomonadota > Gammaproteobacteria > Pseudomonadales > Pseudomonadaceae > Pseudomonas > Pseudomonas sp. GG8. Next base: position 2,880,808 of record NZ_JBRIIP010000001.1, on the reverse strand, counting down.
TGACCCAAAGCTACCGTTCATTGGGTCTCTCTCTCTCTCTCTCTTTCGCCTGATTGCGAGTTTTTATAATCTCGCGATCTCCCTTATACGCTCGCTTTGATACTGCTTTGATACTGATACCTCCTTCATGCAGTCTTAGCAGCCTAGTGCAGGCTCAACTATCCCATAACTGGCGGCCTTTGAGGTGTAAGTTTGGCCAATTCGTCGGTTTTGTGCCGCCGATGCCTGCCTGAACTCATCGGTAGCCCATATTTTAAGAATAGCGAAACTTAATCAGGGCGCGGCTGCCGCAACTGATCATTTCTGTATCCTTTCGACAGGCTGCGAAGGGAGGTGAGTTAGGCTGAACTGTTTGCCCTCATTGACCTGCTACTAGCGGAACGGGCGACTTATAAGAACGTAACCAAACTTTACAGGTACGTTTGACCACCCGGCTCCGCCGAAAATCGACAAGAGAGGGTATTGCCTTATTGGGCTTTGAATTGAAGGGGGGCGCGCCCCTAAGAAAGGTCTGACTTTCGATTAAGTCGGTGCTTTTTGAACCTCAAACAGCCAAGCCGTTAAAAACTGCTGCTTATTTCAGACCTTCCCTAAAGGCGGCTATCTGCCAATTTATCGAGGCTCACTATGAGCACTCAGCCAAACCGTTAAAGTGGAATAAAACGGCTGAGGCCATCATCAGCTCGGTACGCAAGGCAAACTGAGCGTGATAAAAAACAAATTAATGGATTAACCGCTCGAGCCATTAGCGCCTAGATTAATTAAAATCAGCAAGGAGGAGGAATGAGCACAAACTTGCCAACGTGTTTTTTCGTAAGAAACTCTTTTTGTGCTTCTATAATTAAAGATAGCGGAAAGGTCTTGGCCAGCACTGGTTGGATTTCCCCCCGCTCGATGTATCTCACAATATTTGAGAATACAGGCTCATCCCATGCGGTCGTTCCGATCAGCATTATATCCTTCAAGTACATATCACGCATATCAAGCTCAACAATAGGGCCTGCTATAGCGCCTGAAGAAACAAGCCTTCCTCCGCGTTTTAATACTTTGAGCATCGAAGGAAAATCACTTCCAGCTACGTTGTCGACCACAACATCCACGGAGCACTCACCCAATACTTCTAACAAATTTTCGGAGCGGTCAATCAGTTTGTCAGCACCAATATCTGCTACTGACTCATGCTTTTCTTTGCCAGCAATCGCGACAACCCTAGCTCCTCTACGTTTTGCTAGCTGCACCGTGGCCGACCCTACACCACCGGAAGCGCCTGTTATCAAAACGGTTTCACCAGCTTGCAATTTTACTCGGTGCAGCATGTTCTCAGACGTTCCGTACGCACAAGGAATCGTGCCCAGTTCAGCATCAGTCCAGTCACAAGTAATTGGGAATACTTCACTTGCCCGGACTTTTACATATTGAGCGAAAGCCCCATCAAAATCAGATCCCATCCAGACACTATCCAGCGAGTTAAATCCGTGCTCACGGACACAGGGACGGATCAATACCCGCTTGCCGAGGAGATTGCTATCGCCATCTTGGGCGATACTGACAACCTGCCCGCAACAGTCGGTACCCTGAATTAAGGGGAAGGGCGTCTGTTTACTCCAGCCACCATTGATACTCCGAAGGCTGGGCTTGTCGTCAGAAGTCGCGTTTGTGGAATCTGTAATGGATGAGGAGTACCACCCAAGCCTTGTATTGATTTCTGTGTTATTCACGCCAGCAGCTAACACTTTAATCAATACTTCGTCCCGCATGATTTCAGGGATGGCGACATCTGTGTACTCTAGTTTTTCGTATCCGCCATTGCCGGCTGTGACGACAGCCTTCATTAAGCCGTAATTCATACTTTCTGATTCCTCTACTTAGATATGCTTAGTGCATAGCCTAGTCAAGTTTGCTTAGAAAATTTCCGCTCCTAAAAGTTCATTATATTTAGGAAAGTCAAAGATAGCTCCTAGGGGAACTCTGAAAAAGACTTCCAAATCTGGTGAAATACGCCTGCCCCACGAACTGAACGGTTGAGCCCCGATGAAGCAAATGTCCTTCGCTGATGCCGAATACGCTGGCAAACGTAAGCAAACCCGCCGCGAGCGTTTCCTAATTGAGATGGATCAGGTCGTGCCCTGGAGAGGCCTGATTGCGTTGATCGAGCCGCATTATCCGAAGGACGAATGCGGTCGTCCTGCGTATCCGTTGATGGCCATGTTGCGGGTTCATCTGATGCAAAACTGGTTTGGCTACAGCGATCCGGCGATGGAAGAATCCCTCTACGAAACCACAATTCTGCGCCAGTTTGCCGTGCTGCATTTGGATCGGATTCCGGATGAAACCACGATCCTCAACTTCCGTCGGCTGTTGGAAAAACATGAGCTGGTCGGTGGGATTTTGCAGGTTATCAACGGCTATTTGGGCGACCGAGATTTGCTGCTACGCCAAGGTACTGTGGTCGATGCGACGATCATTCATGCGCCCAGTTCGACCAAGAACAAGGATGGTAAACGCGACCCCGAAATGCACCAGACAAAGATGTATGGTCAGCCCATGTGATCGCTCGGCCAAGCGGACGACCCACTGGCTCAGTTGATCATCTTTGGATTTGGCGGTACGTAAGACTGATCGTGCGCCATATGCGTAAACCCTTCGACACCAGATCCACCTCCATCCGTCCGAGTTAATCGGTCCCAAGTCATTGTTTAAAAAGGGCTTATCTATGCAGGTCGTGACTTGCATCCTACGACCTCTTGGGTAATTTATTGACTTGCGGCTCAGAATTTACGTGGCGTAGCAACGTGAAAAAAAATAGGACTGAGTTACACAGCTGTGTAACTCAGTCCTATTTCACCTTCCATCTAGTTATTATACGTTGTCACCGAATCCTGCGTTCTTGGTATTGCCCTTACATTGCGCCGAGCGATCCGTCCCGCTTTCCTGCCCTCGAAATTCACCAGTCATGATCATTGGGAATGAGTTACCGCGATACGAAAGGGGGGTAAGGACCCGCTACGCGGAAGGGGCCAGATGGTCCAATTTACTTATGCCGAGAGAGTTAGTGATTGAGAAATTTTTGGATTCGGTATCCTTCATATTGCATTCGTACACCGGGCCGTCCTCAAAAGAGTCCATTTTGAAATCCTCGATGCATTCGCACTTGGCGCTGAAAATTGCGAAGACTGTTTGCAATAGTGTCATCATCGATTGCATAAGCCGAATAATATGATTCGATTCAATCTCGCGCTTAACTTCATCGTAAGGTTTTTTGAACGCAAATAACATGTACTGTCCGTTGACGCGGGTGGGAGGCATTGTGCGTCGTGCGATTGCATAGTGATAGCGCTGCATTTGTACACGGATTGCGAAGTATTCGTCCTTTTGCGCAGGCTCCTTTTTTTTCAGGGTTTGTCTGCTCCCAGGACCAGGACCTGGCGAGCCGTTAATCGTGCCTTTGTAATCGACTGAGTTGATTTGTTTGTAGTAAGCGACTCCGGCTGGGAGGTTGCCTCCGCTTCTCCTTTTTTCGAGCCTCTTCTCGTGCTGCTGTTCTTTTGATTCAACAGCTCTTGTTTGAACTGCTCTCTGTAAAGCTCGTAAATGGATTTCTGGCTCATAAGATATCCCTTCTTGTTCTGTCAATTTCTGAAATGTTAATCTTGATCTTTTAAGGTCTCTTCCAGATATTTTTTTACCGTCGAGTATGTAGCTTATTCCAACAATTTCGTCTGTGTCTTTCTTCATTGTGAATTCGACATCAACACCTTTTTTCTTCAGTGCTAGAACGAGTTGGATCATTGTTGGCTTCGTGGGACTTTCTTTAGTGCCTTTTTGCTTTGCAGTTTTGTGAATTTCTTCTATTGCAGTTGCTACGCGAGCCAGCAAAATATCACGGAATTTAAGGTCTGGGTTCTTTCCTGCCTTCAATTCACGACCATACTTCTTGATATCACGTTCGAGCTGGTTGACGCCCCAAGTCTCTTCTGGATTCGGTGTTGCCCCGATTTTCTTCTTATATTTAACTTCGAGCGCCCTTGCTGTGTCCATCAGCGTTTCGTAGTCTTTGCTTTCACTTATAAGAAGGTGATCATCCATTGAGGTTCTGTTGGCTACTATATGCATGTGTTGCTTATCGGTGTCTTCGTGAAGTACGCCGAAATATTTGTGGTCTTTAGTGTAACCAAGAGCCGCCATGGTGGTATCAAGTACGTCGCGCCACTCTTCTACTGTGAGCTTCTCTCCTGTCTGGAGAGATATCATATAGTGCGCTCCGCATCGGCCTGGACTTTTGTCTAAAGCTGATCTCCTCATGAAAGTGGGAATTTCTATTTCCCTCTCAAGCCCTTCTACATTATCAGAGTAGACATTACCGCCTACAAATGCCACAGCATCACATTTGTGCTCATGATTCTTGCCGAAAACATATTTTACACGGTTACTACATGTCGAGTCGTTTTTGAATTTCCTAGTTATCATTGTGCACCTTCCTTGGCGGCTACGATTCTATTCAGCCTATCTATCTCCATTTGCATGAATTCAATCTTTTTATATGCTGCTGAGTTCATTAAATCATCAGCTATTGAGCGGAGATTTACCAAGAATTCACCTGCGCTATATTCGTCCATGCTTCCAGCTTTTCTCATGTCCTTGATTGCATTGACGCCGTCTATAATTCGATCATGCAGCCGTTTGTGAATCTCAGGAACAAATACCTTTGCTGGCAGAATAGAGCGCAATCCAGATGCCCTTAGAAACACCGCAGGTGTATCGTGGCCTGTCTTTTCCATTAAGCCCTGTAAGGTCTCCCACTCGTTTACAGAGAAGCTAACCATGACGTTTTTGATTCGAAGGTCTGCTACTTCTTTTTTAGGTCTTCCGCCTTTATTTTTCATTTCTATTCTTCCTGTTTTTATTTTTATTATAGGTCTAGCATTATTGTAAATTATTATTTTAAGTGCTGGTGATGCATTTGTATTTGATCTTCGCGCAACACCCGGAACGGGTTGTGAGCAGCCAGCGTATTTTCGTTTAATGACTAGGTCAATGAGGAACGAGTAGCCTAGTTATTAATAAGGAAATACATTGCTGGCTCCCCGGATTTTATTCTTATTTTGTTAGATGTGGTGATGGTTTAGATGTGGGGATATCAATATTATATCAGATTGATTTGTCTGTGGTTTTGGTTGCGTCAAGAAACTGCACGGTTTTTTTTGCAGTGCTTCGGATAGTGTTCCTGTTCTTTGCGTACTAGGTTCTACCTACTGTATAGATAGTGCCGGAGTTTTCCTTGGTATGTGTAACTGCGATGGATAGGTACGTATTTTATATGTGGGCTCTACTGTATTTTTTATTGGTACATATTACCACAGGGTGGTGCCCTGCCTCTTAGAAGTCGTGTATAATAAATTTACAATAATAAGAAAAGGTGGTTTTATGTTGGATTGTATCGTGTTAGAAAAAGGTTCTATTTCTTTTCGTGTTCGTAAAACTGTGGTGGCGATAATACTGGTCAGGTATTGCAAGCCGAATAAAGTAATTAAGTCCGTCTTGCTCGATCAGATTGATGAAGAGTCAGCCGTAGTTCTAGATATGCTAAGTTCATATCGTCGTGGCCAGGAGAAATGGCATGAGTTCGTTGCGTCAAAGCTGCCTGGAATACGCCGTAAGCGAGAAGAGTCGGCAAGAAAAATGAGCTACGAGGAAATATCTAAAGCTTTGATTGATATTGTATGGTCCCTTAAAAAACACCGTGAACAGGACCGTACTGGCCGTCAAGGCGGTCGAGAGGTTGCTATCGGTATCTGGCAGGCGTGGCAGGATATTCGTCCAATAATAAGTTCAACTACATACTGGGGAGTAAAGGAGGATGAGGCGAAGGCTGCGCTGGGCTTAACATCAAAAAACTCCAGCCTAAACCCTGTAAAATAAGTGCGTAACTGACTCCTTACATAAGTCAGCTGCCAAAAATTTTGACAGCTGCTGAAAGAGAGTTCAATTTTCTCTCCTGAAGTGGTCTAGCTTAGGCTGCGTACGCTGCAATCATCGGGATTTCTTCAATTCCGTGCAGTGCTGAGAAGTACCCGGTCTCTCTAAACTTGGCAATGATGCAAAATATAATCCAGTCGTGAAATGAGTGAATTTCCTCTTGGCTCTCGAAGTTATCCATGTGCTGTGAGAAAAGATCCTCGATGCCATGATTATGCTCGTTGAGTGTTACTGGGTCGTTATCTTGAAATCGATATAGTACATTGCACGTTTTTCCTATTATCATTGAGTAAAGTATAAATTTGCTAAGCACATGTCCCTTCGATGTGGAGATCATTACATCTGCGGCTTTATATCTGGCCATCGTCGAATGCTCAATGTCAAAGTTTTCTGCGATGTTTGGTCCGTGATGATCTACCGAAGAGAGATCAATGCTGATTCTCTGAGGCTCTCCGAGTATTTTGATGAAGGGGCTATCGGGCAGCGCGGTAGGGTTAATATCAATAATTATTGCTTCTTTCATTTTGTTTTCGCTCTTTGTTTAAGTTTGGTTAGTTTGATTTTTAAAACGGGTATAGTCAAGTTATTTTTGTATATTTAATTTTGTGTATCTGGCAATACATATTTTGTTTTAGAGTCGTCCCATCTATTTTAATTGATGGGGATTTTGCATGGCTGTCCATTATGACTAGCTTGTGTTTGCCTGCTACCTGTCTTCACCTGTCCTGTTTTTTAATGCGGAAAGCTATTGCCTAAGGCGGCAGTGGTAATTGTGTCCAATTGACCTGATGGTCTAGAAACTTTCCATTGGGCAAAGAAATCCCTGAATGGTGGAGCATGCGGTTCTTTTAGTAGTGAAGTTGCTGACAGGCCAAGCAAGCCGGCGAGTGTATTAAGAATCTGCAATAAACAGCTGCGGCGTGTGCTTTATTTTATGAAGCTGAAGTAGGCTATTGTCTGAGATCATATATTCAGAAACGTTAGTCATTATCCATCTGTTCAGCTGCTGAGACGGAGTTGTATGAGGTCGACTTATGAAAAAACGGGGCAGCGCTTCTTGAATTCGTATTTTCTCTCCCGACTCAATTTCAAGCAGAATGGGTCCTTTGCGTTTGTAGTACATACGGTATCCGCCGTTGGGTTCGCGTAGAGAGTTTACTTCAATGAGTTGATGTATCTTCCCTGTTAGGGTTTCTACTTCGATCTTTAGCCAGAGGGACCTAACACTAGTGTGTTCGCAAGTGTTCTTTGCTGGACTGTCTTCGTCCATTTCAAATACGATGTAATTTATTCTTGTAGGTGTCCCAATTATTTCTGTAGCTAGGGCACGCAGTGCGGATAGATTCGAAATTGTTCTTTGGATGGGTGTTTTGAAAGTGCGCATTTTAAAGTTTCCTGTTTTTTCGTTGTGCTATTGTTGGTGGCTGGAGTTGATAGTTACGAATAAAGCTATTGGGTTTTCTAATAATTTTTAAGCACGCATTAGGTAGAGTTGTGTTTATGAAGGCATTGTTATTGTGCACCAAGCTGATCTAGTTTGGGTAAGCACTACTGCGTATGAAATGCGCATCGGTCGCCAAAGCGCGGGCATTATTATAATTGTTTGGCCGTAACAGATTCTTTGTAATTGCTTTGTGAGTGGTCTGGAGTGTCTAAATGTGATCTGTGACGGCTCTTAGAATGCTGGTATAAATTCTGTGCCGGATGCTATCGCTTTCTGTGTCGATGAAGTACGAAGGAAATATTTGGCTGGCGCAAATGGCTTCCCCATTATAGGGATGAAAGTGGTCATTTTCGTCGATACTGACGAATGCGAAAGGATCGTCTGTTTGACTATGCACGGTTAGTACAAGAAATGTTGAGCGGAATATACCAGCCGGAACATATATTTGAGCGGCAATGATTGATCCGTCGGTTACACCTTCACCATGCGGTGTCGTGAACCAATCCGTGAAAGAGATAACTGATTGTTGGGTGTGTGGCCACAAAAGGGTGTGGTGAGGGGGAAGTATCGCGGACTCAGACCGAATATAGTGATTGTTGTTCATGTGGTTACCTCAGTTCATTTTTGAGGTTTCCCATGTTAGAAAGCGAAATAGAAGTTGTCAACATTTTTTGTTGACTATAAATCTCATCTGTGGTATTGACAGATATTAGCCTTTGATTTCGTGGCTTTGGTAAAAGTCAATAGTAATTAGAGGATCTTTCCCGTTGAGTGCGCCAAATTACGAGGAGGGGCTATGACGGGCTTTTATGTATTGCTTTGGGCTGGTCGATGTCCTGTTTGGTTCGCTCCCCCCCCCTTCGATGATCGCTAGAAAGTGAAGCTGGGGCTACCGACGTGTGGCAGGTCTTCTTGATGCGTAGGAGTGAACGCTTTCGCGCCTCTGCTGGGTTCGCCAGGTATGTAGTCTCAGCGCAAAGGCGTGTTGCCAGCTACCTGCCCATGTTTGGCGCGTTAGTATCGGTTCCTCCTTGTTTGGTTTTGGCAGATTGCGCTAGCCTCCTCAGGCGGGTAGATGGCTGCTGAATGTGCGCACTGCTCCAGGTAATGCCTTTCCAGGCTCATTAGTAAACGAGAGTTGGTCGAAGCCCGCAGGGGCTCCGCTTGCGGCCCAATCCTGCGGATGCCCTGTAATGCTTTGGGATAAGCTGTAGTGGCCGTTGGTCGGCATCTTGGTGGCGTTTTGCGGGCTTGGGGGAGGCTAGGGTGTGCGGCGATTTTCGATGCCTTCGGTTCAAAAGCTGTGCGATCTTCCGGAAGGTTGGTGATTCAAGTTGAAGTGCGTCGGTGCCATTCGGTCTCACCTTAATGCCTAGGGTGGCTCTGTGAGGCTCTCGGATGAGTTTTAAGTGGCCTTTAGCCGACGCCCTCGTAATGAGGTGGGCTAGATGCTATTGCGGGCTATACGGCAGCTTCCGAAGTCTTTGGCGTGAAAGCCGCAGACGAGATCGTAATGGTGATCGGATAGTGCTCAAATCAATTCAGGTTTTTGAAAGTATAAGCAGGTTTTCATTATTTCGCGCGCGCGTATAATATATACATACAACATGTATAAACCCCTAGCTCGCTGCGCTCGCTAGGGAAATTACCAGTAAAAGCTATTAGTATTGTATTTGCAGGTAATAATCAGTTTCCTGTCAGAATCTATCTATTGGAAACAAAGTAGCTTTAAATATTTTAAAAAAACTTGTCAAGTAAGTCAAGCATATTTATTAAAAATAAATTTATAATTTAAAAATAAGGATGATTGTCATTTGTATTTTTGCGGGATAACTAAACCTGCTCGTGTTGACGAGTGGAATGCAAACTGGGTTTTGAATACAGAGGTATTGAATAAATATGTGGTTTTCTTGAGTGGTAAACTGTTGTATTGACACTTTTACCATCACAGAAATGATCAGCTTGTGTAGCTAGTGTGCTATCTCGAAATAAACGTTCCCGTGAGGCGGTCATATCCATCTGATTTTTATGAAGAAAAGCCAAGATGAAAAATGACTTTATTCTGACACTGCACACTAGTTGTCTGAGCGGTAAATCGATTAGTTTATTTTGTATCACGCTCAGCTTCGCCTTATGTGCCGAGCCGGAATTCATAGAATAACTGCAACGCTTGGAACGATAGACAGAGAGCCTGTCACCGTTAGAATCCAGGCTCTCACGCCAAAGGATTCAAACGCAGATGACTACGCCTTACCGGCAGCTGACTCAGGGCTGAACTCACCTTTGCGTGACGCTGCAAAGGTGCTTCACTGACTTCGCGGCAGAGAATTAGATCAGTGAATACTTCGGGACACTGCGCGGGGAAATTCATGGCGAACGAAATTCACGCTTTCTATTCCGTACCACGCCACTAACGCCTTGCAATGTTCTGCGCCTGTGCTTGCAGTGGCCCGGGCGGATGCCTGAAAAGCTCCACGAGACTGCTCCAGCGCCTGGCTCGCGCAGGTGATGAAACCGTGGATGGCTGCATTGCGTGCCTTGCGCCATGTGTTTAGCTCAGCTAGCAGTTGCTCCGGGTAATCGTGAGCGGCACCTCGCCTACCTGAAACCTCTCTCAGCAACCTGTGAAGCGATGGATTGGAGAGCTTGGCATCGGTTGCTTTGAGAAAGTTGAACAGGCAACTGCTGATCAGGCACTCCTCCAACGCAATAGCTTCCAGGTAGTAGCCATTTTCCAAGGCGCCGGTTATCTGGCTTAGGGCAGCCTGATAAGCCTGGTGGCGTGTCTTCAACTGAGCTACCGCTGCGTCATAGTCGATGTCACGGTCTCGGCTTAATTGCAATGCTTCGAACAACGAATACCCGCGGGTGGCGATGTGTTCCCTGTCGAGGTTCTTTTGGAACGCATAGAGCGCGTTGTGATAGCCGTCAATGAATGCATGCACGGCGTACCCGACACTATCAGCCCAAGCAAAATACTTGCCGGGCACTTCCGGCCTAGGGAGGCCCGCCAGTGAATGCCCTATCTCATAAATCCAGTCATGGGAGACCAGTATCAGGGCGCCAATGTGAATGCAGGTCATCCGTTGCTCGGGAAAAACGTAGGACATCTCCGGCTGCCAATCTGCAATCTTCTGGTACTGGATTTTTCGGGTAGCTTCCTCGCTCCCCATACGTTCGTGAATCAGATCGGTCAGAAGTCTGTAAATCTGCACCGGTTGTGGCGACAAATGCATTTTTTCATCGAACCCGAAACAGTGAGATAAATATACGCAGAACTGCTCCAGGATAAGCCGCCCATCTTCGCGAATATAACGATAATGGGTGACGTCATCGATGAAGGCTTGACGTTGCGCAGAGAGGTCAAGTGCCATGGCCTATTCCTAAGTAGCGGCCACATACCTTGTCGGTAATGGCCACCTTCGAAGCGTTTACCTATACGTCAGATCAGCGAATCTATCTTGCTGATAATGCGAGTATTTTTAAGGCGCAACAACGTCCTCGGCATTAATGTATCTGCGTCTCGGTAGTGTGCAGGTGTGTATCCCATCAAGCCTGAGTACTTGGAGGCTTGCCCACCCAGTGGCTCATATCGGCTATCGAACTCTGCCTCTTCGCCGCTCGTGCGCAGCCGTTGGTACTGGCGTTTGCAGAATGCGCATATCTCAAGGTAAAGCGGAATGAACAGCGGACCAGCTGTGTATTTGGCGCCCGCCAAGGCATTCTGAAAATGTTCGAGTGCCAGGTCATCGCTCCCTGACGACATGGCCTCCACCGCTGCCCGCCATTCATTCATCCACACTGGCGAGGCTTGGGTGCAGTTATACCAGCGGTCGACGCTCAGCGAGTCGAAGGCCGGGCCGTACCAGTAGTCCAGGGCGGTGGGGAGGCGGGTATCGATCTCTGCCAGGCCGCTCCACAGCCTGAGCGTTTTTGCATATTGCCGATAAGCTTCCAGCGAAGCTTCAATGACGGCTCCATCCGCAGGGTCAGCGTTTTCAAACAACAGGTCCAGGGTATCGGTCACTGGCAGAAGGCAGCTCACAGTGCCTGGCTGCGGATAAGGCGCGCCTTGCACGGGCTGTTCAGTGCCTCCGTATTCGAGAACCTGAAGGGTGAGGTTGTGGCATATGAACGCCGAAAAGGCCTGGGTCGAAAACGTTCTTTCATCGACCTTGTCTCGCAGCAGATACGCCAGGGGCCGCACGGTGTCGAATACGCGGGTGAACTTGATCTTGTTGTGTTTGGCGAAGCGCCCCACTGTCTGTTTTGACTTTGTGTCAGTGAGCGTTGATTTAAGGTCGCGCGCCCACACCTCGGCGTCGGTTACATCGTGGTTTTTAGCACTTTCATGAAACTGGTTCAGCTTATGCCGGGAGACTCCGCATTCGCTCAAGGCAGAGTCAAGGAAGTCGACGAGTGGCCACTGGCTCTCTGCCGGAATCGCGCAGGGCCAAATCGTGCCTGCGGGAGACTCGGCAACCAGAGTTCTGACCAAACGCGTGAGTGTTTGGCCAAGAAAATGATGATAAGGATTCGACTGGGTGGCAGGGCACTCTCTTAAGAATTCGCGATAGTACATCGTCGCTGAGCGGTAAAAGCAGACCGCCAGTTGCGAGACGCCATAGCGGGCATACCGTTCCTCGATCAACGCTTCGATAAACTGCCCTAGCTCGACAAATTCATCATACGAGCCAAAGTCTGAACGGGCCAACTCCTGGACCCAGGCCTGAACAGTTCTGTCTTTTTTGGTAAGCGTGGCCTCTTGGGGGGCGATTTGCGTAGTGACCGCCACCAAGTCATTCAGCGAGCCATATATACCATCTGCTTTTTTTATAGCCTCGAACGCTTCGTGCAGCGCCGCGCGCCGGCTCTTTTCGGTTGCGGGAACCGTGAAGGTAATGTCGTTATTATCGCTGGCCCATAGCCCCAAACAATCACACACCACCTTGTTGAAGTAGCCCAGTGTCGGCATTTTATGGTCGGTCAGTGCCACGGTTCCGTCCTTCTGATGAATGTGCCGCCATTTTAGGCAATATGGCATTCAGTTCTAGGTATCAAAATCGCAATCGTGGTACTTGGCCCAGCATTACACGCGTGTCAGGCACCAGAACTTTCATCTGGTTGGCTCGGCGATTGGCGCTACAAGGTCAAGCTGCTGGCCATCGCTGTCGCCTTGGAGTCACTTCCCTGTGCTGCCGCTGAGCAAAGCAACATTGCCGAGCTTCGCCACATGGCCACTCATACGAATACCGCATGGACCTCCGAGAACGTTATTCCCGAGGGGAAAGACTATCTCTCTGACCTTGCGCGCATGGCCCCAGATGAGTTTTCACAACACATCGACGCGCTTTATAAGCAAACGCTGGAAGAGCTGCGTAAGCTAATGGGCATTACAGGTTGCGCAACGGCATCCAGTTAGCCGAGGGCATCGACTGTGTACTGAGAGTTGGTGATCTTCCGGACTCAAGTATGGTGGCCAGAGAAATTGGCGTCGTCATCATGGTGACCTGTGCGTCCTCAGATTATCTCCAAGCCTGCGGGGCACCCATAACCCTGCAAGATCTAGTATGCCACCGATGTGTCAGCTTCCTTTCCGGTCCTGCAACAGGCCGCTGCCTTGGCACTTTTCGGTGGACGGCGAGGGTCGTCCTCATGCGTCTAATGGTGGTATCACTGTGGATGAGTCAAATGCCTACGTTCAAAGCGGTGTTGCAGGCTTCGGCATTGTTCAAGCGTAAGCGACTGGGGATCACGCCTTGCGTGACGCTCCCCAGTTATGCGGCAACAGCTTCGTGACCTATCTAACCGTCTACATCAGAAGCCGCTCGAGCACATCCTTCGAATACTCGTACGGATCATGCTCATTGAGCTTGGCCGACTGGAGCGACCCGTGCTACGGCTTTTAGGCCGCTCCAGGTGCTTTGGGAGTTAAAATGACCGCACCATCAATCAGTTGCAAATCAAACTCCTGCCCAACTTCCCAGCCTTGCTCCAGAAGCACTTCTGACGGGATCTCAACGAGCAAGTCTCCTGAGCTAAAGCCGGTACCTGATGATCCCGATAAACAGGTATCCATTTGCGAACCAGATTGGCGTTGATGCCGTGCCGCAAGGCTACGCTGGCGATCGAGACGCCAGGTTGCAGGCATTCCTGAACGACCTGGGTTTTAAAAGATTTGGAATAAGAGCTTCGTAGGCGCATGGCAATCCTGACGATAAGGGCGATGGTGTCCACGTATTTTTAAGTGGAGAACATCGCCCTTATGGCTGGGATCAGGTAGGTGACTTCACCGGCCGGTTACGGCCTATCGTCCAAGGCCACGCTTGGTTTCCGTGCTTTATCCAAGCAGAGCGCATCTTGCGCCTCAGGTCGACGCATTTGTGGATTGGCTGAAGGAGTATTTTCCTGTGCTACACCCCAGCTGGTTCAAAGTACGCGAACCTGTGCTCCTATACTGACTCGGTACCGAGACCGGCTCTTGCTGTAAGGTGTGTTCGGCGAACGCTTACCACAGGTCTGTGCAAACGCTATGTCTGTCCGCAAGGTGCGGTGAAAGGAGCCTCCGTGAGGCTCTATAACGCAATCTAAGCGACTTTCGGGCGCGGGTAGTGGGTTTGGGTGGGGTGTTCGGGCGCGATGTTTTGGAGGGCTTGGGCGGACGATGTGATCCAGTAATTACCAGTAATTAGAGTTATAGAACTCATTCCTAAACTTGCTTCATTTGAACGCGCGCGCACGTATTATATATATAAAATATCTAACATAAGCTCTTACTCACTTCGTTCGTAAGAGAATTTAGCCAGTGGGCATATCTTTATATGCTTCTTCGAGGCGGGTAGTCGGCTGCTGGATTTGGGGAATATTTGAGAACAACAAATTCATTTTATTGGCATAAAAAATGCTTGTCAAGATAAATTTGCATAATTCTTAATTTATGTTATAGAAATCAGTAATCAAGATTGATTCTCATATCGTCGATTTCATACGTTTTGAATCGTTTTCGGGGCCGGAGCAATAGGAAAGCCTGTTTCCGGTGTGATCGGTCTTGGCATTCCAGATAGGATTAGGCGAAGCACCCTTGGATTGATTCGCCACCACTGTGGTAGTTTTGCGCTAGTGTGCAGTGTCAGAATAAAGTCATTTTTCATCTTGGCTTTTCTTCATAAAAATCAGATGGATATGACCGCCTAGCGGGAACGTTTATTTCGAGATAGCACACTAGCATCTCACTTCGAGTTTTGCTCCCAGTTATGTGATCGCCCATAGAGCTCTCTGTGTTGAGCGCGAAATTGCGCTCAACTTGACCACCCGCTTGCATTCGACAGATTCCCCTGCTAATCGAGTTGCTAAGCTGGTCGAGAAAATGGATTCTCATTTAATGAGGCTTACCGCTCCTATCAATCCATTCCCCGCTGAGCAAATTACCCGAAGCGTCGTGACGTCAGTTGACCTCTGGCTGCTTCTGTTGAAAAAGTCGGCTTCGGTTTCCACGTCAGAAAAGTATGCACCTGAGATTGAAATCCCTGCTTTATACGCAGAGGGTTAGCGCCGACAGAGAAAACCCAATTCGGCGTTATTACACACTCTGTACCGGTCTCTGCCTATTGGAAATAGCTGTGTTCGACGACAAGCGGTAAGTCCTGCGTTTCACGGAGCCAAGGTTGCTTCGAGTCAATTCTGCGACGGGATACTACAACCATCGGCCACGCTGATAGAATCGGGCAAGTTTCCCAAAACATCCCTATGAGACATGGCATGAATACAGAATTGACGGAAGAAGAGATGCGTCGAGCGTTATTCGGTAATGCCGAGTTTTCTACGCCGGTAACCTCTGGCGTGGAAGAAGTGCTCTCGGATGTCGTGATCGTGCCGCCAATAAAGGCGGTGACGAAAAAGAAAGTTGCGAAAGCCTTCACGCCGAGGCTGAGTGTCACTCTCCGGGTAGGAAATGAGTTTGAAGGCGAAACGCAGGAGATAATCCATGAGGCCGATACGCTGAGCACCCTATTGGCAGAGCAAGAAGCCACAAGGGTGGCGAAGAAAAAATTCAGATATGTGGAAGTGATATCGATCAAATCGATGTAATAGCGATCTCACTAAGCCTGCGCCATGATATTGAACCGCCTTGGCATTGCATAACTACGCCAAAGCTGGCTTAGGGACTGTGATCTCGACAGGAGTTTCCAAGGACAGGCCGCTGTCGACCCAGGCGGCCAGTCGTTACCGATGGACGTTGGCCTGAAGCAGGCACCTCTGCAACAAACAACAGGTTAGTGGCGTCGCTTAAGTGATAAATGCCGAGACCTTTTTTCCTTTCTCCGCTTTTGGCACAACACCGCGAAGCACCATTCGAGTATTGGTCGCTGCCACGATCTCATAGTCTGCGTCGTCCGGTTTTTGTGTGCCTGTAATGAGAGACATCTGCCAGCCAAGATTGGTATAGGTCCGGGTTGCTGACCAGATGAAAAGCATCAAATGTTCAGGATCAACGGGTGCGAGCAGGCCACGGTCGATCCAGCTGCGCAGCTATTCGACGTTGCGCTGAGCCTCGACTTGCAGCAAGTTCTTGCATTCCACAGGTAGCCGCAGTATCAGTATCAGTTAAGGCGGCTGAAGGCTGCACCAGAATATTTCCTAATGGTCTAGGCGGTTAATCCATTGATTTATTTTTTATCATGCTCAGCTTCGTCTTGTGTACGGAGCTAAGTGATAGGGTCATGTGCAAACCAATCCAATAACCATGTTGCACACAGCTCCTCCAACTGCCCTATATATCGTTACTGGTAGATAAATAAATTAACCGCTCATTCTACTAGTGGCTGATTCCGGCAAGGCCGGCTTTGCCTGAAAGCGATTAGGGAAAGTCCGGTCTCGACTGACGTGGGTCTTGCTCAGCGACTCATCCCTAGGAAAATCCGCTAATTTATCGTTTAACATAAACTCGCTAATCCCCCTATATCTAAGCATGCATAAGTACTCACGGGCATCGGTGAGATTGCATGACTATCAACTTTTTTCGATTGCGGCCTATCACGACATACAGCTATCGACCGACTCTGTTGAAAAAAACAGCCACCCCGTACCTAAATAACCAAATGCCTTTGCTTGACGCGTAATTGCATCGGACCTGACCGACACACGCATTAGTGAGAGTCGGTAAATAGTGGCCGAAATGAGTCAGTCGCAAGTGTCAGAATGGGTGAGAAAACTTGGTCGTCACGTTCACTGCGTATCTGTCACGCTTCCGCCGTCGTTAAAGAAGTCGTCCGTAGCAACCATGCCAAAATTTTCGGTGAGTTTGTCCTTGTCGTTTTCACTAAACATCGTTTGGATACGCCTTTCCTGCTTAAGACTGGCAACTGCCTGGAAAAAGCAGAGTTCACACAGGTGTATTTCGTAGCGCTCACCATCGTGGGCTGAGCCGTATCCCCAGTGGGCCTGCAACATGGCATATTGGAAGCCTTCGCCCTCGACACGAGTGCTATTGAGGCAGACATCGCACAGGATGTCGCTGACGGTCTCAACTTCTTTATTTTCTTTGATCTTCATTATCAGTTCCCGTAGCCATAAACAAACCCATTTAGGAAAGCATAGTAGACGCAGCACAACGACAAGACGCTACCTGTGGGGAAACCTTACTTTTGATGCTTAGCACCCTTGCAGTCTCGGATCGCTGTCTTGCGAAAGCTCCTACCGAGCGGGGTCTAATTCCAGCTTGCGCCTATCTGTGCGGAGGCGGGGGTAGCTGCCATTCCTACCGCAACCCAAGATACAGTGAGTCTGCGAGGCAATTGCCTCGCAGACATAAGAGACCTTGGTTTCGAGACAGTACATTAAGCAGTGGGGGGCGTTAATGGATAGTGCTCATCAATCTATTTTGTAGCTGTGGGTCGGTTAGAAGAAGCCACGCGAGTATTACGCTGTTGAGCGAAAATCTAGATTTATAAGCCATGTGGTAGTCTGGAAATAGTTCGCTGATAGATCCATGACGGCTACTTTCATACTCATCTTCGATATCTGCCGGGCGCAGTTTTAGGCTGTTTGATGGAGTACCAAGGGTTTTTTGCTGCAAAACATGAAATCTCATCAAAAGGCAAGAGTGAGCGCCAAGTATAGTGGCTTCTACGGCCACCTCCAGGTAAAGTTTCCCTTTTCGAACGTGTGGGAAAGGTCCTGTCAGTTCATGCGTAATAGATTGCAATGGGCCAACGAAGCTTTCAAAAATTGATACGTCAAAGGTTTGCTCATTACTGATATTGATAGTCATCTTAATGTCCTAAATTAAAAAGCACCCTTTTAATTTAAGATCAAAAAACTGAATGTCAAATCGCCTTGGCACAAATAGTTTATTTAGTCTGATGGCGGTGAGTTGCCACTGGTTAATTCAAGATGGAAGCGGGAGAATGCCAATTGGTTGGTAGAGGTTGTTGAAGGGTTTTCGTGCAGGGGTGGGGCCCCCCTGAACCTTCTGCGCAAAACACAGATTTCAATCTCAGGCGCGTACTTTTTTGCCATGGAAACTAACGCCGACTGTTTTCAGCAGAATCGACCCATTCGGTCATTCGTAGGTAGGTACAAATATCTTCAAAACGGTGCACACCATCTGAGTTGATGGATGACCTTGCATAAATTCTATTCCCGGAACCTTACAGCCTTCACGAATGCAGTAAAGGCCGGTGATGCTTGCCGTCGGTTGGGATAATAGAGGTGAAAGCCTTCGAAATAAGGACTCCAGTCGGCCAGAACTTCTTTTAGTCGCCCGCTAGCATGGTGAGGCTTGGCAAGAAATTCCGGCACGTAGGCTAATCCGATGCCATCCAAGGCAGCGTTTAAGACGTGGATCATGCTGTTTGAAGTAAATTGCCCGTTAACCCTGATATTGAGCTTGCGATCACCCTTCTCGAATTCCCAGGCGTAACACCCCCCATTCAACGAGTGCCGGATGTTTATGCAGGTATGGTTGGTCAAATCCTGCGGCAGAAGTGGAGGTGAATGCTGTTTGAAATATGCGGGCGATCCAACCACAGCAAGCCGCCAATCAGGGCCGAGGCGAACCGCGATCATGTCCTTGCTTATGGACTCTCCAAGGCGTATGCCAGCATCAAAGCGCTCACTCACGATGTTTGTGAAACCATAGTCAATACTGATTTCTACCTGGATATCAGGGTATTCCGCCAAAAAGCCTGCAAGCATTGGCCTCAAGATACTTTCTGCTGCGTCATCAGAGCACGTAACCCGGATCGTTCCTGCGGGCTTGTCCCGCAACTCACCTAGCACTTCAATTTCTGCGGCAATTTGGTCAAAAAGCGGCCCAATCGAGCGCATCAATTTTTCGCCAGCTTCAGTAGGCGCCACATTGCGTGTCGTTCGGGCCAATAAGCGCACCCCCATCCTCTCCTCAAGTCCCCTGATGGTATGACTCAAGGCAGAAGGGGTAACGCCAAGCTTTGCAGCTGCCTTGGTGAAGCTCTGATCTCTGGCTACAGCAAGGAAGGATTGCAGGTCGTTTAATTTTGGCTGGCTCATTGCTGAATTTTTCTCACAAACGCATGTAAATAGCGGCGTCTAATCATCCTAATCTCTTGGCCCTAACCTGTGCTCTACATTTTGCGAGTCGCCGACTTGCTGCGCGGGATGCAAACACCACTGCAACCTCGTGGCGACTTTTGGCTTAACAGGTAAGAGATGTATGAGCACATTTGATTCGACTTTAGGTCGGCAAGCGGTCACAGCACATCCTCCAGCATGGGGCGCTGTTTTCTCAATGGCGCTTTGTGTCGTCGTCCTGATTGCATCAGAATTCATGCCCGTCAGCCTGCTCACGCCAATCGCACAAGATCTCGCAATTAGCCAAGGCCAAGCAGGCCAGGCTATCTCGATTTCAGGCTTTTTCGCGGTGCTTGCCAGCCTGCTTAACGCGCCTTTGACTGGACGGTTCGACCGTAAAAAAGTGTTGCTCTGCTTCAGTTTGTTGTTGGTGGTATCTGGAGTGTTAGTGACTTCGGCATCCAACGGGACTGTTTTCATGGCTGGGCGTGCTCTATTGGGTGTAGCCATTGGCGGCTTCTGGTCGATGTCGACCGCAACGGTGATGAAGCTTGTCCCAAAGGACTCCGTAGCGAAGGGATTGGCGCTTATCAATGGTGGCAATGCTTTGGCAGCTACCGTCGCAGCACCCTTGGGAAGCTTTCTCGGACAATACATAGGGTGGAGGGGGGCTTTCTTCCTCGTCATTCCACTGGCTGTCCTCGCTTTTGTATGGCAATGGATGAGCATTCCGGCAATGCACAGTCAGCAGAGCACCAAGGCTAGCAATCCATTCAAATTGCTTCGCAATCCTCAGGTTGCCATCGGCATGGTGGCGATTATGTTGCTGTTCATGGGCCAGTTCTCTGTATTTACCTATCTACGTCCTTTTTTAGAGAGCATCACGGGAGTGAGTGTTAATACGTTGTCACTCATGCTGTTTTTACTTGGCGTAAGTGGCGTTGTAGGTACTTACCTCATTGGTACTCTGCTCCAAAGACGTATATACGCCTATCTGATCGCGATCCCTCTCTCGATGGCCGGTCTTGCAGCTGTTCTTATCGGTCTGGGTAGCTCGACGCTGGCAGTCGGAATTGTGCTCGCAGCTTGGGGACTGGTTGCTACTCCGGCGCCGGTTGCTTGGGGTCTTTGGCTTAGTAGGACGCTTCCTGACGACGCGGAGGCTGGTGGCGGCCTCATGGTAGCGGCTATTCAGTTGGCCATTACGGTTGGGGCAGGCGTCGGTGGTGCTCTGTTCGACGCTATGGGGTGGTGGAGTCCATTTGTATTTGGTGGAGCGGTGTTGATTGGCTCCGCAACTTTTGCATGGGCCGCTCTACGCAACGCCTACCCTTAGACGTGTAGAAATCGGTACAAAATCTACGCTGTGCATGGGTGTAAGTAATGACGATGCGAGGCGAGCTTAGCTGTTGATTCGTAACCGTCCGGGTCCTGAGGGATTTTTCCCGCAGGTACAGCGGCGTGATTCGAGGGTGGATTGAATACTACGGTAAATTTTGGTTAAGAAACTTCAGCTATCGCTTGTAGAGTGCGTTGGGCTCGCGACTGCCCAAGTGGATGAAGAGCAAGTACCGGATCTCGACTCGTTAAACGGGGCATAGGCTACGTCTTGTTCGAAAAGGGAGCCCGGAGTTTTGTTCGAGCATTGGTATTTACTACGTGCATCGAATGTGTGGTCAGGAGTCGTATGACGGGAGACTGTCACGTACGGCTGCTGAGAGCAGCCGAGGGGGAATTCCCTTCGGCTGACTCGCCTCGCCGGGTCGTTGCGCAGCGGGAAGCGTGCGGCTGCGCTGATGAGTTTGATCCAGTCGGCCAAGCTCAATGGGCATGATCCGTACGAGTATTTGAAGGACGTACTGACGCGACTACCGACGCAGCGGGCGAATGAAATTTTCCGCATAACCAGATGCCGTGACGCAACCTGTAATGCCCGCTCGCTTACCCAGAAGCTTTGTAATGAGCTAGTCTACTGAACTGAACTGACGTGATCGGTTGCGGTGTGATCAACAGCAGCGAGCGTCGTATACTCCATTGCCAGACAACATCCGGTTAGTGAGTCGGTGTGTGATTTCGGTCTCAGTCAGCCTCGACCCTATCTGGTCGCCTTCACGGCGTCAGGGTTGGCACGGGCGGACAAGCTCACTCCACGGCCGTGAGTACGCACCCAATGCAATATAAAACGTTCTCTGATGATCAGATTGAGACGCTGGTCGACGCAATCAATACCAATGGCTTCGCCGTTCTGCCGGGGTGGGCGTCCGATGTTGAACTGTCTGAATTACAAGCAATGGTAACCGAGGCCGTCAGTGCTGCGGGCAATCAATACATTGCTTTAACCGGCAACCAGGCTGTAGCCGGTTCACTTTTGCACGAGTGGGGTCAATCGCCAGACTTCATCGATTTATGCCAACGTGTTGTATCCAAGGGCACGGGGCAGCTATCCACCGAGCCAGGTCTACATCAAGTGTTGCGGTGTCTCATCGGAGACCAAGGTCAGCGTGAGTCGTTAATATTTCATTATGACTCATTTGTTCTGACGACGATTATGCCTGTCTGCATGCCAGATAATAGCGACCCTGGTGATCTGCTCATGCTCCCCAATCACAGGCCTATTCGGCAAAATTATGCGCTGAACCTGATGGACAAACTGCTGATAGATAACCAATGGTCTCAACGCCGCCTGGCAAAGCGGCATGCCAAACACGCAGAGGAGTTCACGCAGATACGAATGCGGCCGGGGGATATGTATCTATTTTGGGGGTATCGTTCACTGCACACTAATCTCCCCGCCGATCCCAATGTCATACGAGCAACTGCCGTTTTTCATTACCAAAACGTGCATGGTCGTAGCTCACTGGCAAGCCGTATCCGCCGGTCACTGGCACAGTTAAAACCGCAGCGGGCTGCTCAAATGGACGAACCAAAAACGTAGCCGACGAAGCAAGGTACCATGGTCACGCAGTGACGCCGATAAAAGACCTCGGAGAGCCCGTAAAAGGGCTCCGAGGGCTTGGGTAAGCCGCATGGGCCTGTTGCACGATGATTAGCTTCAACGTTCCAGGAGTTGAGCTTTCTTCACCGATGGCATCGGAAGAGATTCGCTTCCTCGACCAGTTGGGTCGCCAAACATCCTCCGATTAGAACTAGGCGCTCTACTTATCCAACCCATTCGTGAGCAGGGTTTCTGCGATTATTGATAGCGTTGCTGTTGAGCGCTTTTAGGGTGGCGGCAGAAGAGCAGGGATATTCGGATGCTCTTGAACTCATGCGTGCCGCTCTTGTCGCTTTGAAAATAAATGCCCGTATCATCGCTCAAACTGAAGATGGGCTGAGGGGCCAGATCCGTATGCAGGTTGAGATTGATGGATATCCGATCTGATTTCGCATTCCTGATCGTTAGGAAGCGCCGGGTCGGTTTGCTTGGCCCTCTAAGCTCCTATCCATCGATAGTTTTTATCCTTCCCGTGTCCGGCTGACTTTAAGAAAATGCCCGCCCGGAACGCCGCTGAGCCCTCACTGGTGAGTGCTGCTCTTTCATAGTGATGCTGTTGGGGCGTCTGATCTTGTGACTAAAGACGCTGGACTGACGACTAGCCATCATTTACAGATAGATTTTTGGCTTTTTTTGATCACTCAGCAGATGTTCCTTCGCACGATCCCTCTATCTCTCTAAGCAGCGCATTTTGCTGAAATACCTCCAGATGCACGTGGCAGGTCGCACCTGCGGGCAGGCTCAGCCTCACGCTCGCTGACGGGATGCCTGTCTGAATATCACCTTGTTGGTTAATGCTTGAGTCCCCGCCCGCGCTACGTTGGCGCACGGTCAGGCGGTACTGCAACGTCAGCGGGGTCGGGTTGTCGATATGGGGGCGAATCATCACGATCCCGTCGTTGCGCTGGGTGTCGATCGACACGGCCAGTTGGGAGAAATCCATCATCCAGTTCACCTCTGCGTCACATTAGCGCTCATGTTATTGCCGTACTGGGTGACCGACACCGTTCCGCTGATCCCGGCCTGATTGACTGACGCTTGGTTTGCTTGCCCATATTGACCGACGAAGGCCTGGTTATACGAGCCGCTCTGGGCCACGTTGACCAGATTATTAATACCATGCTGTGTGGTGCTGGCTTGGTTATAGCTACCTGACTGGTTAATCTCCAGCCCGTTGCTCAAGCCCGCTTGCTGTGCCGAGATCATGTTTTTTAAACCACTTTGGGTGATCAGCGCTTCGTTGCGATTGCCGATTTGGACCTGAGCTAGGCGTTGATCGGAACCGCCCTGATCCACCTGTGTCTGGTTGTTAGAGCCGATTTGCGTAATGGCGGCGGCGCTTCCGCCCGCCGTGATACCGGCATAGCGCGGTTCGGGCAAAAGGTCGCCAGCCTGACACAGTGCGCTGCTGGCAAATAACGCCGCTACCAAGAGCCGACGTCGGTTAGTTTTGAGTGCCATCTTTATCTCCTGCTGAAAGCAGTTTGTTATCGCCGGTGGAAGCGGTGATGGGCAATGTCGTCATCTGTTCGTCGTAGTTTTGCAGATAGCTTTGGAGTAGCGGCTTTTTGAGATCGTCCGGGTTTTTCAGGTGCCAGCTACCGTCGCGTGCACCTTGGGCGATCAAGTGGATCAGTGCGGTTTCGATTGCCTCTCGCACGCATTGCTGCACGGGCTCATTGCGCGAGAACCCTGTCTCGACTTCCAGCAGGTGCTGAAACGAGACGAAGCGGAAAATACCGAAATCGACCTGGACCGAAAATATGGTCTTGCTGGTGGTGATACTTTGTATGACCTCGCCGCTACGGATGTCGACCGCGCGCAGGTTGATCGTCACCTGGTCTTGCCGGTACAGCTCGGATGGCCCTACCCCGAGATAGCGGACGCCAATACCGCCGGTCCTCACGTTGCTTTCATAGGCGACGATGGCGCCTTCAATCAACATGTTGGCCGGTCGCAACGGCGGCAATTGGACCTGCGCCTTGTCTTGCGGCTGTTCCAAGGCTCGTATGATTTTGCGTTCAGTGAGCAGGTCTTGCAGGTTTTCGCGCTCGACCGGCTTGAACCAGTGCGAGTCGCGCAGCGCAGTGATCAAGAGCGATGCAGCACCCTGGGTCACTGATGTGGAAAACGAACTGTCTGGCGACGGTTTGTATTGACCGGTTTGGTCGCGTAAGCCATATACCGCTACGGTAATGGGCCCGACTGGCGCTGGCAGGTTCGTCAAATCACGTGAAATCTGTGTAGGGGGTGCCAGCGTGGCCGGAGAAAAGGTCGACGCGGGACGGGAACTGGCACAGCCGGCGAGAAGCATTACGCCGAATACAGTCAGTGGTATCAAGCGGACGCGCATTCTCTTCCTCCAATGAAGCCCCGCCGGGAAAACCGGCGGGGAAAAACGGATCAGTGCTGGTTGATATTGGCGCTGTTACCGCTACCACCGCTTTGGCTGACGTTGGCAGCCAGGTTGTTACCGGTTTGGGTCAGGTTCACAGTGTTAGCCGCTAAGACTAGACCGGCACCGGTCTGGCTGACGACAGCGGAGTTGCTGTTGCCTGTTTGCAGCAGAGTTTCTTCGTTGAAGCTGCCAGACTGGTTGCTATTGGCATAGTTACCAGTGCCCGTCTGGTTAACGGTGGCCTGTAAGTCAACGCCAGACTGGTAGAGACTGGCGCTGTTCCAGTCGCCCTGTTGATTGGCACTGGCCGTACTGTTATTGACAGAAACTTGTTGTACATAACCCGTATTGTTATTGCCAGTTTGGTTGAGGCTAGCCCCGCCGTTGATGTTGCTTTGCTGATAGATCGAGCCATTGTTGTAGTTACCATGCTGGTAGACCCCAGCATAGCCCCCGCCCGCGTTGTAGTTCTGAGTCACCGAAGCCGTGTTGTTATTACCCGTTTGACCAATGTCACCCCACGGGCCGCCAACATTACCCACTTGAGAAATCGACGCAGTGTTATAGCTGCCGCCGTAAAGACCTTGGGAAATACTCGCCACTCCGTACTGATTGCCATCTTGATTGATACTGGCAGAGTTGTGGTCGCCGGCCTGATGGGTCTCGGCGCTCTGGTTGAGGCCATTTTGGTAAATGTTGGCGTTGTTGCTGTCGCCAGCCTGGTCAGCGGCGCTGATGTTGCCGCTTTGCAACTGAGTGATGCTGATACCACTGTTGGTGGCGGTCTGCTTGATCGGCGTGCCGCTGGTGCCGGCAGTATTATTGTTGCCCGTCTGGCTGATGCCAATCGCCGAGTAGGTCGCGCCGGCCTGGTCAACATTCAATACGTTAAGGGAACCGTTTTGCGAGGTGGTGACGCTGCTGGAATCAGCCATGGCTGAGCCGGACAGTGCAACCAGAACTGCGAGAGACAGGAGCGATTTACGTGCATGCATGATGTTTTCCTTTTGTGTTTTATGGCGTGCGAAATTTACGGCTGGTTCACTTGAAACTGCGTGGACTGGCCGGTGGTTTTGTCGGTAGTCACAATTTGCAGCAGTCCTCCTTGCAGGTTGGTGATTGAAATACGGAAGTCGGTGGTCTCAACCGTGCCAGCGGTGAGCTGACCATTAGGGCCTACGATGCTTGAGGTGACGGCGGAGGACACCCGACTGAGGATGGCGCTCTGCAACATGGCGTTGAATTGAGTGAGAGCGCTCTGCCCCGTTGTCGCTGATGACGATGACGAAGCCTGATAGTGGTTTTGCGCCTGCGCCTGGTTTAGTAGCACCGGTCCGTTGAGCGGGTTGCCGCCGAACGAAGGATTGATCGGCTGGTAGACCAGCTCGCTCGCGTTGAGCGTGATAGCCGGCAGGCCG
Organism: Pseudomonas sp. GG8; assembly: GCF_052976945.1. Taxonomy (NCBI): domain Bacteria; kingdom Pseudomonadati; phylum Pseudomonadota; class Gammaproteobacteria; order Pseudomonadales; family Pseudomonadaceae; genus Pseudomonas; species Pseudomonas sp. GG8. The sequence goes on along the minus strand of NZ_JBRIIP010000001.1, from coordinate 2,855,027 downwards.
AACGATAACGCCAGGCTGATAAAAGCCAGGGATAAACGGTGCATGGAGGTCTCCTTCATAGTTCGTCACGGGCCATGTCCGGGTCGCCAAAAAACTGTGCGAGTTGGTAGTCGAGAATGGCTTGGTAAACCTGTGCGGCGGCTTCAGTGCCAATGGGGGGTATGAGGCTACGGTTGGGCGGAAGAAACATCTGGAACAGGCGGCGGTTACCGTAGTCGACGAATACCTGACTGCCCCAGCGCGCGCTAGGCCGCTCGGAAATGGCAACGGTGAAGTGGCCGACCTCATCTTTTTCATTCCACGCGGCGGCGAAGCTGTCGTAAAACGCGCGCCCGGCGAGAGTGATGGTTTGCCCGGTAACAATACCGCCGACTTCAGCACGATTGAGAGTACGGCTCTGGTCGAGAGTGGCAGTACTGTCGACGCCATCCTGTGCAACCACCATAGATACAACGCACAGTTGCAGGGCCGCCACGCTCATGAAGTGAGAAAAAAGCATGTTTATGTAGACCGATGAAAGTAAGAGTTAGCTTGGTATAGCCGACCATGACCAATCTGCCACTACTGGGATAGAAATCTCCTAAATTTTTTATTGACGCCTGTACTTTGTCGTATTAACTTATATGTTATTTAAAATTTCTATTGGAAATAACTATACCGAAATCAAAAATACTCCCGGCAAACGGAGAAATAGGATTTAACTGAATGATTGGGATTTATTGATAAACACCACCTAAACTATTTTTATTTTAAATAAAACATCTGCCTCTCTTCATATACGCTACAGTCAAGTGCGCCGGCGCACTCTCGACCCCTGAATGGATGCTCTACCTTGGCACGCATTTGCGCCTTGGCGTGTTCGATCTTGCGCTTGATCTGTTACAGCACGCTGCCTTTGCCGTGATGCTTGTAGCTGCTTGGCCGTGCTGCAATCGACCAGATAACGTCTCGTTCAGCATGCTCCGGTCGCTTGGCCGCACCGGTGCATCCAGAATCTCCCGAGACATAGCTTTCGGCACCGTGCAGCAGTTTGTCGACCTGAGTGACATCTGCCACGTTGGCCGCCGTCCCTACTTCCGGCATCGCAGCCGAAGATCGCGGTATCGCTTCGGGCATGGCCAGTACTGCACAACTAGTACGTGTAGTACGTGCAGCACTTGGATTGGCCTTGTTGGTTTGCATCGCTACATCCGGTTTGCCAGCCAACGTCAGTAGTTCCCGCGTTGAAATGCTGGCCCCTATGATGAGTGGCCTACGTACCGCGCTCTTCGCTCCCGAAGCGCTTGAGGTACTGGCTGCGATCGTCACTTTCATTCGAGTTCCACGCCATCAATCGGTGCGTCCTGTAACGGCACCGGCTGCCTAATCGAACTGTTTCCGACTTCACTTTGGAGAATGACCATGGCTGTTAAATCCGATCTTCCAATCGTTTTCATCGTAGGAGCCACCGGCCAAACCGGTCGCCTGCTCATCGAAGAGTTCGACCGCCATCCTGGCGAAGTCCAGCTACGTCTGAGCGAAGCGCGTTTGGTATGACCAGCGTCGGAAACGGCCGCTGACAGGCGTAGCGATAGCCCCGATTGCACCCCACTGACCGCCATCCGAAATGGTCTGCAATGAGGCTTGATACGGGGCGCGCTAAAAGAACGCCCAACAGCGAACTGACCATGATACCGCCGACCACTCGAACGCGTGATTCTTCGGATGCCAAATGCGCAGCAAGAGGGATGAGGATCTGTACCGACACCGAACTGAAGCCGATCAGCAACGATGTGATCAATAGGCCGCTTGGGCTTTCAGTCATGCCTGCATCCGCCGGGCTAGCATCCGAAACCAGCGCGGTTGCAATCATCAGCTTGCGGTTTTCAAGTAGATCACCCAGGGGCACCAAGAAGAAAAAAACCAGTGCATATCCGATCTGGCAGAGGCGGAACCGAACCATCGGCTACAGGCTATGTATTTTCTGGTGTGTGTTGGTTTTGTATCTGGTTGATGCCCCCCCAATATGCCCCAAAACGAAAAGTACCCATCTCATCCGGTCGATTTTCCCCTCCGGCCAAAGTTGTCCGGTAACGGGGCTACTAATATTTGAGCTATCAGATGAACGTCCCGACTTGGCCTATTGAGATACCGTCAGAATCGGCGCGACGGCCTTATGCCCCAATTCTGGGGAATGAGCTTCTGGCTGAGTCAGGTTTTCGCTATCGAGTTCTTGAGGCGTTACCGGGGCTACTCGGTCAGCCAGTATCAAAGCCAGAACCAGAACGACAAAACCCAATATCACGGGGAATGATCCGCGCCAGAACACGACGCGTTGGCGGCGCTGATGTGCGTTCATTTGTGCCGCCCCCTCTCAGTTCCGGCTAGATTATTTTGTTCAGCATGGCTGAGCCGCTTCAATGTAGCGCCTGCTGCCGATGATCGCTAGCCCGTGAAAAGTTGTCGGCTGACCGACTCCGCAAAAATGTGGAGTTGGTGCTAGTGCCACACTGTTTCGGGGGAGTGGTCGGCTCTTGACTCCGCTCATTCATGGGTTCTGTTTTCACAACGGCGTCATTCCCTTTTTTAGCCTGTAGCGTCTTTACGGTGATTTCCTAACGGTGAGGGTGAGAAATTGACTGATGCCATCTCACGTCGGTGACACCAAGTCGCTCTGCAAACTCAACAATGGTCGAGTAGCTACCCTCCCAGCCAGACAGTCTTTCTCGTAGCGCAGCGCCTGAATCAAGCAGGGTGTAACACACCGCGTCGTGTGGAGAGAGATAATTGGCAGGATGCTCAAGCACCCTTCTTTGGCCTTGGAAGCTGTAGCAAATGGTAAAGCCCATGACGCATCCTCGACGCAAATGAAGGCGATTGGCTATCGGCTCTGAGGATAGTCACTGTGCAACAACGGCAAAGGGCAGAAAGCCACCGCTTATCGGGATGTGTTCAAGCCCAGTTCAGTGGTCTTTGCTGGGTTTGCTATGACAGTACCGTCTACCAGGGCAAAGTCCGATTATCGACAATGAGCCTGACCTCCCATTTCGGTATGTCGAGTATCGATAGGTGCCTCATAGGTTTTGGATGTGTCGAGCGGCCATGTCTGCTGACTTGGATTGTGCGTAGAAACGTGTTTTTTGCGTCGATTTTTTAATGCTTCATATGCACGAAAGTCTTTTTACGCAGCTCGGCCAGAAGCTGCCGCTCGACTCGCACCGCTTTCGACTCACAGCCAAAATTTACCCAACGTGGTTTCCCCAGAGCTACCGTCATTCCATGGGATATGATGATTACATGGCCGAACCGATCTTGAATGGCCGGAGGGTATGCACATGACAGAACCGAATACTTGGCAAAGCATATGCATTGACGCAGGGGACGGGTCCGGTGATCTGCTTATAGAGATTCCACCAGGGTTGCTCGCCAAACAAGGCTGGACAGTCGGACAGGCCTTTGATCTCCAAGTTCGCGACGGACACATCCTTATGATCCCTATAGCTACTGACGAAATGAAGGATGAGTGACTCATCCGGGTATCTTAGGATTACACGGGGGGGAGTGATCTCAATGCCCGCATAAGCGGGTTTCTTTTGTGCGCGCCAGGCATGGCGCGTTGCGCGTAAGCGCAACCAGTTTGGCTGTGGTGGCTACGCTGGTGACTTGGAGGTGAAAGTCCTCTACACACCCGGCAAGGGGAAGTGTTAGCCAGAGGCAAGGGTGTCGCGGGCGACCGCGAGTCTGAAGGAAGCCCGAGGCAAAATGCTGGCCTGACGAACAGGAAGCGGATAGAGGCGGCACAGCGGGGTAAGACGGCACAAATCGTCAAAGCCCAATACTTGCACGGAACGCTGTGACGTACATCCGACAGGCATAAGCAGGAAGGTCGCGCGAATTACCCTGGGAGATCTGCACGTTTGCCACTGTGCTACCGAGCGTCGAGAGGCGACGGGATGAACGGGCAGAAGTCAGCCGAGGCGGTAGTAAGTGACGAATAACCCCGTCACCAAGGCCCGAACAGGTAGTGCCGCCAGTAGGCGTCGGAGTCTCGTCGAATGCTGAAATGCAGAATATTCTCCAAGAGAAGACTGTTTCCCCAAATCCCGGACGGTATCCGAGGATGACGGCTGACAGGGCACAAGCATCGGCGGCGTCTATGACGTGGACGAACGCGGAGCCGGAAACGCTGATGGAGCGGGTGCTTGCACCGGCTAACCTCAAGCGTGCGTATCAACGCGTGACCAGCAACAAGGGCGCGCCGGGTGCCGATGGCATGTCGGTTGACCAATTGGCGGACTACGTGAATCAGTATTGGACGACCCTGAAGGCTCGGTTGCTAGCCGGCGAGTACCACCCGCAAGGCGTGCGTGCCGTCGACATCCCCAAGCCCAAAGGCGGAACCCGCCAACTGGGCATGCCCACCATAGTCGATCGCCTGATTCAACAGGCACTGCTGCAACAGCTCACGCCGATCTTTGATCCGCTGTTCTCGGACCACAGCTTTGGCTTCCGTCCGGGAAAAAGCGCTCACCAAACCGTCGAAACTGCCCGCTCCCATGTGGCGGCGGGATACCGTTGGTGTGTGGAACTTGATCTGGAGAAGTTCTTTGATCGAGTCAATCACGACATCCTAATGGCCCATGTGCAGCGTCATGTTGAAGACAAGCGAGTGCTCAAGCTGATCCGCCGTTACCTCGAAGCCGGAGTCATGTCGGGCGGAATCGTCGGCCAGCGGCAGGAGGGTACGCCGCAAGGCGGCCCGCTTTCGCCGCTGTTATCGAATGTCCTGCTCAACGAATTCGACCGCGAGCTAGAACGGCGGTGTCATCGCTTCGTGCGTTATGCCGATGATGCGAATATTTATGTGCGCAGCCATCGTGCTGGCGAGCGGGTGCTGAACAGCATCGAGCACTTCCTGAATCAACGTCTGAAGTTGACATTGAACCGGGACAAGAGCCGAGTAGCAAGACCGTGGAAATGTGACTACCTAGGATACGGGATGAGCTGGCATCAACAGCCGAAACTCAGGGTTGCAACGATGAGTCTGAAGCGCTTGCGCGGTCGACTCAACGAGCTGCTACGTGGAGCGCGGGTGGCGTATGTCATCGAACGGATAAACCCTGTGCTGTGCGGTTGGGCTGGATATTTCAAGCTCAGTCAAAGCAAGCGGCCACTTGAGGAATTGGACGGCTGGGTACGTCACAAACTTCGCTGCGCCGTTTGGCGCCAATGGAAGCGGCCCTCAACGAGGGCCCGCAACCTGAGGCGTCTGGGGCTCGATGAAGCTCGTGCTTGGAAGTCAGCCGTCAACGGTCGAGGCCCATGGTGGAACTCGGGAGCGTCACATATGAATCAGGCGTTGCCGAAGAAACTGTGGGATCAGCTTGGATTGGTCTCGATACTGGATACGATAAACCGGCTTAGCCGCATAACCTGAACCGCCGTATACGGAACCGTACGTACGGTGGTGTGAGAGGACGGCGGATGTAAATCCGCCTCCTACTCGATGTGCGCCACGCATGGCGCGTTGCGCGGAAGCGCAACCAGCATACGATGTTTATCCGAACAAGAGGCCTGCTTAAGGCGAGTCAACCCGCTGGTCCCATTCTGCGAAGCAGGTCAATTGTTAATCCTTCAGGGATTCACCCTTTTTTCACGGCTTATCCCGGTTACAGGTGCGGTCATTCCCTTTATCGCTGGTTGTCACCTCTCCAGGGGTGGCGGAGGGAAGCGATTAAAGCAAGCGTTAGGGGGAGTGGTACGAAAAGCCGGCTCCGCCGGAATGGGGCCATGGTCGTACCAGATGGGAGTCCTATCCAAATCTGCATGGAAACAGCGCCATGCCGTAAGATCGGAAAAGCCGTGCATACCAGGATCCAATCAACATCAACGTGAATGAAATTTGAGAAGTGGGCTACTGCTACTGGTGGGTGAGATTCTGAGTCAGCCATGATCTGCTCAAGGAGACTGTCGAATCGACCCACTCTGATGGAGTTAATGCTGGAAACAACCCTGCTGTGCAGCAGATAAGGTGTACGATCAGAGTTCTCGCACCACTACGTGACACATGCCCATGGAAAGCGACGGGAGCCATAAGATTGTGGCCTCGACGGCGCAGCGATCCGGTGAAAATCCGAGCGCTGCGAGAATTGCCGAAGCGGTCGTGGCAACGCTGAGAGAAATTAGTGCAATCCTGACCCCTATGATCGGTCAGGGAGAGTTTTGTGCGCTTTACAGACGCAGTCTTCATCTATGTACCTCGCTTGATCCCTGCCTTAACAATACGCATGAACGCGTTGATGACGATTTTTCCCGGCTAAGATGTTTGCTTGAGCAGCAGAATATCGATACGGCCACGATATATGGCGATGAATTGCTGTATACGTTCTACGAACTGCTAAACTCGTTGATTGGGATTTCGCTGTCAGAGCACTTGCTTCGTTCCGTATGGGGTAAGCATCCGCCCACGCCCAACACACCTCTGTAGTTAAGCGCGCGTCCACTTATGCGGCAACAACGCAGTAATCTAACTCGCCCGCTGCGTGGGCAGGCGCGTGAGCACATCCTTCAGATAGGCATACGGATCATGGCCGTTGAGCCGTGCTGGCTGGATCAAACTCATGATCGCAGCAGCACGCTTGCCGCTGCGTAACGAGCCAGCAAACAGCCAGTTCGAGCGACCCAGCGCCCATGGTCGGATTTGGTTGCCGGGTAGTCAGACGCAGTCACCCGCGTCCAACCCCCTAAGAACCGTGCATGCGAGTTTCCCAGCGCGCAGCTCAAGCCTCTACAAAGGCACTATCAAGCACCCGACGATACCTCTTTAACATTGGCGTACTGCTGATCTCTGGGGCAACGCAGGTGATAGATTTCAAGATTGACTGCCGCGTCCGTTCCGCCATGAGCCAGCATTTACAATGCGGCGACTATGCCACGGCGTATCTTTGGTATCAGTGGAACCACAAGCTGGGTGTACCGGATTTGCGGCGAACGGGAGCTGAATCTGCGGATCAAGCCGCGTAAGCGCATCGTGCGCGAGGAGCCCAAACCGCTGGCCGTTCCTGAGACCACCAACCAGTGCTGGTCGATGGATTTTATGCATGATCAGGGTTTTCGGCCACCGCCAGCCTTCGGGTAATACGGTTCGATCAGCTTCAGCAAACCGCTCCAGGGCACGACCTGATCGATCTCGGCGGGGAGCCGTTCGCGGCGAGTTTGCTTACGTTTGCCGGCGTGTTCGAAGTCGGAAAAGCTCATCTGGCTCATGACGGGCTCGGGTCAGGTGATGAGTCTGTATTTCAGCACATTTGAGGACTTGTTCGGAGTTTCCCTAATATCTAATAAGACAAACTGGAATGTCACTCTCGCGAATGAAAAAAAATGTGCCCGATTAAGTTTTAGGCACTTCAGAGTGATAAAAGAAATTTTTAGGTGGGCAGCGGAGGTGGAGTGCTACACAGCATACATATGCAAATCATGATGCATGAAAAACCGCTCTCAATCTGAGCGGTTGTACAATGTCGGATGGTTGTAGAGAGTTCACATTTGTGAGTAGTCAGGTATTAAAAGTCTACGCTCCAACCAAGTATGGTTGCCGTAGGGGAGTGGGGCATCGATAAGGCTAAGTAGATTGTGTTGCCTCATATAGAATGAAAGAAAATTGTCTCCCCATTCTGGTTCGGGGTCTTCTATGATATCCCTAATTCGACCAAGGTGACCGCATATCTGCCGAGTAATATCATGCAGATCGCGAATTTCGTCGATATCCGAGTGAAAGGTCGTCGTATACTGCTCCGCCACCAGTTCTCCTTTTATCTTCAATTCGGATTTTTGCTCTAGCCGATACATTCGTGCTAGAGGATTCCAGCAGAGCACTAGCTCAAATTCGGTTTGTGGTTCATCGTTGCCAAGAGAACCACTATTCCAGCGTTCGTAAAACCTATCCGTCGCAATGCCCTTGAATGTTGCGTAGGCTATAGTGCGTGCGCGTTTTTCGTCTGGAAGAACAGGCAGGATGTTTATCTGAATATCCTGGTGGCAGTATGTATCTGGGTCCATTAGTAATTCCTTTATGATGCGTTAGGTGTTGTGAAATTTTTTGTCGTAAGTCATTGATAAGGGTCGCGGCGAATCGAGTAATTATTGCGTCTGATGCTATTCATGCAGCGCTGCAATGTGTAACTGAATCGGGAAAAATGTCATCCTAATTTAGTTTGCTATGGCCTTCATGCGTGTCATGAGCGTGCAGTCCTTGTTAAGAAGTATCGTTGTAAGGCAGGAGTTTGTCGCAAAGCGATCTTTATATTCCCGATTGTATTTAGGCCAAACCCGATTCAGGGACAGAATACCGCCATCCAATTCATCATCAATTTCAGCAGGCCGTAGCTTGAGCTGTTGTGCCTCTGTATTGACCTAGCTGAACGGAAAGCATATGTGGTATCTCGCGGTCATGTCGTGAAGCTCACCTGATATCTTCGCTTCTACAGAAACTTGCGAGTAGGTACATTTCTTTGTTTTCAAAAGAAATGGTCCAGTTACATCGAATTGAATGGTCTGTACGTGGCCTATTATTCCATCAATGAAAAAAAGGTCGTAAGCGTTCGAGGTCATGTCGACCGTCATAATCAAAGTCCTATGTTGAGTAGTACTATGAATATAGGTCGCTATTTTCGAATGCCAAGTCAGATTTCCTATTTATTTTACTGCTCACGTCAATGCATAAATATATGAGCGTTTGGCCTGATATAAGGCGCAGACGTCAGAATGCCATTCGAGCATCAGCTCAGTTGAACTCAGTGTTTAGGTTGGCTGTCAGCATCGTCAGCCATAAATTAGCCTGACTGGTATCCTTCGCGTAGCGGTCTAAGGTTGAGCGCAGACAATATGTGGATTTAGCCGGTGGGTCGATAGTTTTGATTCGGATCGATACACAGTGCGGGCCAAAGATATATTAGTATCCCCATTCACAGGAATCGATGTCACGTTGAACGTTTCGTGAATCTTGGTGAGCTATCGGGTTTTACCTGGGGTCCGTAATGAATCAATCGATCCGAGCGGGAGCGGGGAGCGGTTCTGATAGATTTAAAGATGCGGACTAAGTGTTCATAGTCTAAAAATTGCTACCGCCGAACTGCTGATATTAGCTTGGGTGGTATTTTTGATGAGTATGGCAAAAAAAGCAGCCAATTCATAAGTTCTGCCTGGATGCAAAAGCGCTTGTCGGGTTCTCGCAATGTAGTAATCGCGTGATGATGAGATAGCCATGACGGCTTTCATGATGTTCAACGTTATCAGAGGCCTTGGCGCTTGGTCGTACGGTACCGATGCTGGGCGTCATGTCGGTGCTCTTCGCCAACTTGCTGGGTAGTGTTGTGATTATCTGGTCGTTCTGGCACCTCAGGCATCCGAGCCGCACAGCGGGGGTCTATGATGCGTTGATCAGATCCGCTTCGCGGTATGGCAGCTCTTTGCGGTTACCAATGGAGCAAGCTGCGATAGAGCGGCTGGGTTCTTCGCATAAGTACGACAGCAGACACAAAAAAGGCACCTACATAAGAGGTGCCTTTCTATAACTGCGCGGTCATTAGACCTCCAGTTTATTGCTTCAGAAGCTGGACATCCAGTGTGATATCTGGCTTTCCCGCCATGCTACTGTCTGGCTTCCGAGCTGTACTCGCTTGGGAAATTTCCCCTCTTTTTCCCAGCGGTTGATTGTTGATCTGGAAACCCCCACGAGGCCTGCGATGCTTTCAAATCTCAAAAAACGATCTTTCAATTCCTTTCCGCTCATGTAGCCCCCTTAGGACAAATTAGTCTTGGCATATTATGTGCATAAACTGTGCTTGTCAATGTTTTTATCGTTAATCATTGACTTTGTCTATTGTTCGTGAGTGACAATGGTATTGACGTTTTCTGGGGGGATGGAGTCGGTTTGTCTCTGAATTGATTGATCAGTCCTTGAAAACCAATTTCATCTTCTGGGTCTCTGCTATCGCCCTTGTCTAATTCTTGAAGGATGCGGTAGCCCTGGGGGGCCAGTAATTACCTCCAGCGATACGCCCAAAAGATGTCAGGCTCGCTTCATTTTCTTTGCGTATTTGTGGCGGTAGTAGGTGTCTTTAGCTAGAAGGATATTGACTGGGTAGCCGCGCCAGAACGTCCTTCAGATAAGCATATGGGTCATGCCCATTGAGCTTGGCCGACTGGATCAGGCTCATCAGCGCCGTCGCACGTTTACCGCTGCGCAACGATCCTGCAAAGAGCCAGTTCTTGCGTCCAAGCGCCCACGGCCGTATCTGCTGCTCGATGTGGTTGTTATCGATAGGCACGACGCCGTCATCCAGATAACGTGACAACGCCGGCCAGCGCTTGAGGCTGTAATCCAGGGCCCTGGCGATGGCCACGCCATCGTTCACAAGCTCGCGCTGGGCGATCATCCAGGCATGCAAGGCGTCCATTGCCGGTGCGGCTTTTTCCTGGCGTATTCGTCGTCGAACGTCGGGCTCAAGGTCGTGGATTTGCTGTTCTATTTCGTATAGCACCTGGATATAGCGCAAGGCCTGTTCGGCCGGTTGGCTTTTGTTCGTGGCGTGCAGGTCAAGGAGCTTGCGCCGAGCATGAGCCATGCAGCCGATCTCGGTCACACCCAGTGCAAGACTGGCCTGATAGCCACCAAAATCGTCGCACACCAGTTTGCCTTTCCAGTCTTGCCGGAAGGGGCGGGCGTGTACGCCCGAGCGGCTTGGGCTGAAGTCGTACACCACCGCGCGGATATCAGCAAACGCGGTGGTCGCATAGGCCCATACGTAGGCCCGATGGGTTTTCTTCACGCCGGGCATGAGCACCTGTCCCGGCGTTTCACCGGCGTGCACCGCGCTGTGTCCAAGCACCACTTCGCGCAGTGCATCGACCAGCGGTTGCAGTTGCACACCGCACACCCCAGGTGCCGACCCACTGCGCCATGGTCGAGCGCGGGATGGCGAGGCCTGCCCGGCCAAAGATCTTTTCCTGACGGTACAGCGGCAAATGATCACCGTATTGCCGACCGCTACATGCCTAAACCTAGAAATACACATCCTTACCCTGAGGATCGCTTCGCGTCACGTACCCAAGGCAGGAGCCGTATGCGGTAGTTCCGCACGTACGGATTTGGGCGGGGGGCGGCAGGGAACTGCCGTCCCTAACCGCGAGTGATCTCGCTCAGCCAAGTTGATCCCGTTAATAAAAGTCTTTCTAGAACACCTCATGAAAATGATAGATCTACGAAACTTCATGGTGGAGATCAATGCGAATCGCTTGCAATCTGACTTTTCAAACGTATTACGTAAGCTGGTGTCTACCTGGCACTGGCCTCACGATTTCTGTAAATCACACAAGGTACAGGGATACCCGGCGGTCGCTTATCGTCAGAGTAAAAAACGCGGCCGTTTGCAGTAAGAAACTCGTAAGAATTTTTTGGCGTACTGGTGGAGCGGATGTACGTAGTCTTTTTGATTTCAATGACAACGTCCGTTACTAGTTCCAGGGAACCTTCGCAGTCGCTGAGCGCTGCTACGCAAATCCGCTTCACCCACCACTCGCTCCGATCAGCGCTTTGACACTCCAAAGCCTCAACGTCAGCAGGGAGCGCAAGACCCCAAAGCGCGCTACCGTCTCTACCAGTCTCTTCAGCAAAGACTTTGTGTGCGAGCAAAATGAATGTTGGGTTAGCCATGGTGAAGAGGCGGTGGGGTACAGCGCCATCATCACGTTGTTCCCCCCCGATGCGACCTTGTTCGTGTATTAGAAACATATAATATCGCCTTATCTAAAGTGGTTGTGACATTGATGTCACATCAAAATATCTCCAATTCTGGCTTTATGTAAAGCTTTTAAGGCAGAATTTATGGAGCTTAGCCAAGCATTTGGACTAGCACTGCGGGAGCTGCGCGAGCGAAAGCAGTTGAGTCAGCAAGCATTCGTCGGGGTTATTTCGCGTGAGCACATGAGCAGACTGGAACGCGGTGTAAGCCTGCCTAACCTCGCGGTTGTTGTTGGAGTTGCAGAAGTGCTAGGTGTGCACCCGATGTCGCTGATGGCGCTTTGCTTTCAGGAAATGAACGGCGGGGAGATTCAGAATATGCTCCATCAGGTTGAGCTAGATCTGTCTATTTGAGACGCGTAATCGTAATGTAGGCACTTGCATCAGGTAGGCATCAACCATCTCACTTGACCACCTAATTGCATCGCTACTGACCAGCCATTTGCATTCGCGCTGACCAGCTGTTTGAGTTGATGGGTGTCAGCGGATGCCAATCAGGGGGAGTGCGTCAGCCAAGATGTCCACTGTCTCGTTCTGGCCGATTGCTGAGATCTTGAAGCATTAGTCCCCTGGCTCACTTCCGTGTAGCATTTCGCAAAACTGGTATCAGGTGCAGAAGTTTGCCAGGTTGGTTCACTCAGATTTGCAATTTGTTCGGTACCGAACCAGAGCAGATACGCCAGAATATTGAATATCAGCGTACAAATGGCAACCGTTTTTGTTCCTTGGTAGTCGGCGATTGCTTCATGGCTCAACGATTAACCAGCCTGTTCGACCATGAGTTGGTCTATGACCCTTATAGCAGCCAGATTCATGAGTTGATTGGTTTTCAACTGGTTTGGGGTGCTAGTACGGTTAAAACGATCAGAGAGGTGTCTGAGGCCTAATTACAGACTTATTGAGCTTAGAATTTGAAATGAAAAAGGACGTCAATGTGAGCGGCAATGCCTCCAAGAAGAGCACCCTCAAGCCCCACCCAACAAAAGATGAGATCGTCCTGTTACCTGCTTTTGAAGGGCTGCAACTTGGGCAGATCGTCATACTTGAATCACATGATCAGTTTAAAAATGCCCTGGCATTGATTCAGGCCGCTGGGGTGGTTGGCTTCGATACCGAGTCGAAACCATTATTCATCAAGGGAGGAAAGAGCGAGGGGCCACACGTTGTGCAGATCGCCCTGAAGGACCGGGCTTATATTGTCCCTATCGGCACCAATCCACCAATTGAGTTCCTGACAGCCGTTCTTGGCTCGAAGGACATCATCAAGGTCGGATTTGGCTTGAAGTCTGATCGAGGCCACCTAAGGCGGAAGTTCGGAGTTTTGGTCCAAGGTGATATAGAACTGACTCAATCACTACGCGCACTCGGGTATAGGCAACGTCTAGGCGCCAAAGCCGCTGTTGCCGTGGTGCTGGGCCAGAACCTGAACAAATCTAAATCGGTGACCACTTCGAACTGGGCAATGCGTCCCCTACAGAAATCTCAGTTGCTGTATGCGGCCAATGATGCTTTCTCAGCACTGAAGATATTCCTGGCACTTGGCTCACCACTTAAACTGAACCACACCAAAACCAAGGCAATTCAAGGTACATGTGCGCAGTGATCAGGCCATAGGCCGCAGCCGACCCGAAGCTACCGGTGGCAACTGGTAGTAACCGGCCAACAGCAGCCCCCATAGCCAAACGATTTCGAGCCGTATCGCCGCTGCTAAGCTCCAACTCTGGATAAACGAAGCATCTGTAGCGCTTGCCAGAAACGCCACTACGCCGCCAATTCACGCAGCGTAGAGCCCCCAAAAATAGATACTGCTCGTATTGTCACGCTGAAGTTCTTCAACAGGTACACCATGGAACGCCGAGTAAGCTACGAGTGCCGCAATGCCAGCAGGTAATGCGTACTTCAAGCCAAGGGCCGATCCTAGGTCGTGAACGCCACCGATGAAGTAACCCGGGTTATATGTTTTGCACTGATCCTCGAAAGCAGGTCGATCTTCGACATCGATATCGATGTAACCGACAAGTTTCGGATGGGCTGGGAGCCCGATTTTGAGAGGTAGGCGGTCCCGGTGCGAAGTAGCTCCAGCAATTACTTGAGGCATAAGCCGCCTCATTGTGGCAGCAGTTTCAGGCCAGCAGCCGCCGACGAGCCAAGGCGAGCGAAGTGAGTCGTCAGTAAGGAGAAGGCGGGCTGCGACTTCGGCTCTTCGTGTCTTTGGGGCTAGGTGGGCTAAACACTCCCGAAGCCCGGACCGTGCCGTACGTGCCTCGGCGTTCAGAACCTCCACGGCCTCGATTTCCGCGACCATCGTAATAGCACGCTGCTCGTCGACATGATCAATAGCGAATACAGCGCTGGGATCGTTCTTCAGCTCCCAACTCGCCTCGGAACAAAATAAGGCGAGTTCTTCATCAGAGAGCATGATGTTCAACTCGCGGTCCAGCGGCAGGCGGAGAGCGCGAGTCAGAGATGCCGTGCCTTTGTCGGTAGTACTGAAGAATTCGGGGAAATACTTGCGAGCGACCGATTGATGATCTTCAAGGATACGCAGCAGGTCGTCCCAGCCATGGTAGGAAACTGAGAATAAGTTCGACTGTTTTTGCTGCCTTGTAAGCGTTTCAGCGTAGCTCACGAGCTTCGCATCGTGGGGCGCTGTAGTAACGACCACCAGATCGCTGATCGAGGGCGTGAACCTTTTTGCTCGGTTAACTTCGGTTTGCATGGTGATCTGATCCAGCTTTCCTACTGCCTTGCACTGTAAGCCGATCAGGCGGTCGCCGCTGCGTACCACGACATCTACACCATTTTGCCCCTGTCCATTCCTGCCGTACAAAGTCGAGTTCGAGCCCGGGTGCTGAGCCCCCCAGAGATCCAGGGCGAATTTTTCAAACATTGTGGAATCCGAGATTGCTGGTAGTCGTTTACCTTTGAAGCTACTCATCCTGGGTCATCACTCGCTCAGCCAATGTGGGTTCAGCGCAGACGAAGCGGCCCGACATAAGCGGATCAGCAACGGCTGCTAACCGCCCGTCGTGTGCATGCCGATGGTAGCAAAATAATGCCAACGCTTCCCCCCGCTTAATTCCGGCGATCGAATTTGGCAAAAATTAACCACGACCATACTGATCGTAGATGACCGCTCTTGGCCGATTTCTGCCGGTGGGAAAGGGCTGGAATCGACTCATAGCTGCCGGTGGTGACAGGCAGAAACCGGCCAATTCTGTTGAAAAAGTCGGCCGTGGTTTCCATGGCAGAAAAACACGCGCCTGAGATTGAAATCCTGAATTTTTGCAGAGGTTTTCGGACTGAGATTTCACGTAGTAGCGTGCTAAAAGGCGCTTTCACCGATCAATTTTTCGGCCGTTTGAGAAAACCGACTTTTTCAACAGAATCGGCCAGATGCGGACACTGAAATCAAATGCAGGGCCAACCGCGTTTCTACGCAACCCGAGTAACTAGAACGCTCTAAAGAACCCCGGCCTATCATCAGTAGCTCCGCAAAAATGTATGATCATCAAGACATGGCAAATATAAGGGATTCGGCCAATGGGACTTGAACAACTACGCGACTTGCTCAAGCAAGCTCAGCGCTTTACCCCGCTTGAGCGCGAGGCAAGCATCTTCGCGGTAGCCGGTCGGGGTTATTTTGAAAACCCCACGACAGACCTGTTGGCGTTCTTTTTGGATACTGGCAAGGCTCATGGTTTGGGGGACTGCTTTCTTAGTGCCTTGTTGGCATGTTTGCCTAACACCGAACACTTGACCGCGAGCCTGCGTCACCCCCCGCAGCGTGAAGTGACGACCCACCAGGGTAATCGGATTGATCTGGTGCTGCTGGGCGATGGCTGGGATCTGGTGTTAGAGAACAAAATCTTTCATGGGCAGGTCAATCCATTCGACGACTATGAGCGTTACGCTAAGAAAAAACTCGGCGAAGACGGGCGCAGCGTGTTGTACACGATCCTCTCGCCGTCCGGACAAAGTGTGCAGCAGTCATGGCATGGCTTGAGCTATTTACAACTCATCAAGGCGATCCGGCAGCAACTGGGACAACGGGTCATGACTCAGCCGCTGGACAAATGGCAGGTTTTCGCGCGCGAATTCCTGCTGCATCTGGAAAACATCACAGTGGAACAGGCCATGGATGCTAACGCGGTTAACTTCGTTTTTGATCATCTGCATCAGATCAACAAGCTCACCAAGCTCAAGGAGCAGGTGATCAATGCCTTGGACAGAAAAATACTCGACCGACTTGATGCAGAGGTACCGGGCTATCAGCGCGCTACACGGAGGCACAATTGGGCAGACGGCCCGGTACTGCGCTATTACTCTAGCAATTGGAGCACCCGTTCGGATGTCGTCCTGTACTTGTGCGGAGCCAGTGAGCGTATGACCCCTCACGTTCGGGTTTATTTGTTCGCCATGACCCCCGAGCTTGAGGAGCGAGGCAAGGAATTGTTCTCTGACAGCGCATGTAAGATCTGGTACGAGAACAACGGGAGTATTCTTGTGATCGACTGGCACATGGAGAGCTACAACGAAGACGAGGTGCTTCATCGGGTGACTGGCAATATGCAGTTGCTGATGAAGTTCGAATGTCATACCCGCTCCAATGTTCTGAAGACCCACAGCAGCCATGAACCTGCTTGATTGAGTAGACATTTCTGAACGCTTCTGGCCGATTCTGTTGAAAAAGTCGCTTCCAACAGTTTTTGGGTATTTCGAGGGGTACTTCACCTCTTACCCGGAGGGAGATCGTCGCGTATACGCGGTTCTAGGAGGTCGGCTTTCACTGCGGTGCGAACACGGCGCCAAAAACCGACGTTTTTAACAGAATCGGCCGTGAGCCGGCAATCGCGACAGGCAATTTCGGCCAGTCGAGACAGGCAGAAACCCTCCAGGAGCGGAAGATGGACAAGGTGATGGTAATTCAGTAGCGTCAACGGATCTGCTTTGGAGTTAGTAAGAACAACTGCTAACAAGGGGCGGCTGGTGGAAAAGATTTTCGCGGCGCTCCGGTTTTTCTGCATGGCGTCGCTTTAATCCTCACCACAAAACTTTCGTGAAAGTATCCTCAGAAGGATTTGTCATGTCTCACAATATTTCGCTTCCTAGCAACTGGGCTTCAAATGGCTCCGAACTAAAACCCAAAACAGGTGCTACATCTTCCAATACATGGGTATTGTCAGGAAAAGAAATAAAACCAAAAATCGGCGCAACCTCTTCTAACACATGGGTATGGGATGGGAAAGAACTGAAACCCAAGACTGGCGCGACTGCTTCAAATACTTGGGTAAGCGACGGGAATAAAATTAAGCCTAAGATGGGTGCGACCTCCGCCAATACCTATGACATGGGTAACTCGCCAATCTTGGTTGTTGCTGGCCAGCTTGTACTGAGGCTTTGGTAGAGCGTTAACTATTTTCTTAAATCGACCACTAAAGCGAACGGGTTAGTTAACTAGGTACGAATGACCGCAAAGGGTCGGAATCAGCTTATCGCGACCGGCCGCTATGGGTCGATTGTGTTGAAAAAGTCGGTTTTCTCAAACGGCCGAAAAATTGATCGGTGAAAGCGCCTTTTAGCACGCTGCTACGTGAAATCTCAGTCCGAATGCCTCTGCGAGAATTCTGGATTTCAATCTCAGGCGCTTACTTTTTTGCCAAGGAAACTAAGGCCGACTTTTTCAACAGAATCGGTCGAATAGCGACCTTGACGCACCGTGACTGATCCAACCTTGTGCTCCCTCAACCTGGAGGACAAGCCATGAACACCATTGCTAAATACAGCCATCAGCCTTGGAACAAGGGAAAGCTCGTCGGGCAGAAAGCCCCGCTCCGCGTCAGAGATATCTGGGCCAGACCATCTCTCCACCAGACAGTACGCTCGAATAGACCTCGACAAATGCGGGAAGCTCTTCGTTGCTCCAGCACTTGGCCATGGGGGGCATCGGCCCTTGAATGCTATGTCTGCGTTTAGGCAAACTGCTGGTGAGCACGCTGCCACAGTTCGTGCGCGTCATCGATCAGGTTAACGGCAATCGACTCCCTCGTATCTGGATCTCGGAGGAGCCCCAGATCCTCATTGGATGGGGCATGGAGGTTCAAATTGAACTTAGAGAACCTCCAGAACAGGTTGCCCGAATCGCGAGTGTTGGGTGCGATCTCTCGACTCAGCGTCAAAAGGCGCTCCCGGTCCTCCGGGAACTGCTCACCGTCACAGTAGTAGCCACAGTAGAGACGATGGTTTAGCTCGATGTACACACCACCTTTCATAAAATTGAAGGGAAAGTAGAGGCCAATGAATTTGCTGTTTTTGATCTTTTTGTAATAGGCTAAAACAGCCTCCTTCGTGGCAGTAATTTCGGGCTTACTGAGAGGTGATTTTTTGCTCGCTTGGTAAGCCATCATGCGCTCCCAAATATCGAACTGTAGGTCGACCAGTACGGACCTGAATGCATGGTTGATGTCAGCGATCACAAAGAGATTCTCGCCCAGTAGGATCTGTTCTTTTAGCTTGCTCATGTAAATTTCGCCTTGGTCACTGGATGTCAGCTTTTGGAGCAGTTCGATGTACTGGAAAACGCTTTCCCGCACGCCGGGCTCGCGGGCAACCAGTGGGACACAGTCCTTCAGCCAAGAGATGATCTCAGTTTCGTAGCTCAGAAGAACTACAGGAAGGGACTTGCGACTCTGTTCACTGGGCTCGGAACCATCTAGGGTGAGGTACGTGGTCCAAATCTCGCTGTAGCCTTCCGCCTGCATTCGTTGGTGGTAGGTCCAGAGCTGCTCATCCTGATCGCGGGCGTAGATCTTGTTCTCGATGATCACTGCCTGCTTGGATTGGTTACGGACCAGAATGTCGATGTTTTGGTACTCGACCTCGACAATCGCATTTTCTAAATCGAAGTTCTGGATGCCCAGTCGCTTCAATAGGAGGTTCAGCAGTGCTGTTCCCTGATTGTGATTAGCCTTAGGGTCGATCAGGAAGGCGAGGAAGCGCGAGTGAAGCCGAACCTCGTCACTTGAGCTGCGGAGTACGGAGAAAAGGTTGAAGCCTGCCGGGCGATGATACCTCGCGCGCAGCAAAGCCACGGTTTGCAACAAATCTTCCATGCGAGAGGGGCCCTGATTAAGGTTGAATTATGGCGCGCAGTATCAGACAGATGACGCTCAATTGTAATGGCTATTTGATGTCATAATAGTGCAATTCTTGGTTTTGAGCTGTGTCAACTATTGAAATCTTGCCAATTAAGTGTTTGCGAAATTGCAAAAATCGCACAGAGTAATCCGAAGTCTTATGCTATTAATTCGGTGGCTGGAGCATATTAGAAGACAGCATCAACTTGCAGGATCGTACAAGCCTGAACCTCCGCCGCGTCGTTAGGGTGAAGGCTCATGTGTGATAGAGAATCCGCCATGCAACATGCAGCCAAAGCCAAGCGAGCACGCTGTCAACCTTGCCCAAAAGGCTTCCCTCATCGATCAGCAATGGAGCCCTCGCGTGATTGCCGAGATGAATGACTACCAATTCAAGGTCGTGCGCATCGAAGGCGAGTTCATTTGCCACTCACACTCGGAAACCGACGAGGCTTTTCTCGTGATAGAGGGAAAGCTGAGCATCGATTTGCCCCCTGGCAGCGTATAGAAGGCACCAATATTCCAACTCCAAAAGGTGGCAATTTGCGCCCATAGCCGGTCGGTCTGCTGAAAGCTGAGAGTGGATAATTGCGCCTCATGTGCTCTCCACCGGCGCGATGGAATTCATCATTCCATAAGCTTGCGTCCTATTGCATCGTGACTGAGCGCGACGCGTTCTGTCATATTGCCTTGGAATATAGGAGTTCATATCAGCTCAGTGCCAATCCGAAAAAGAATCACCGTGCCATCCGAAACCGCTAGGGAGCCGCTGATTAATTCAAATTCCAGCGATCGCCACCCTTATAAATCAAGGCTTGCAGGGCACCTTGGTTGCGCAAAACCGAATTAATCAGCGACTCCCTAGAGAGGCTCTGAATTAGCCACGTGTTTATAGCTGATTACGACCACCGCCCATTTTGAAAGTGGCGAGTCGATCCAAAGCGATCAGATTATTCGCTCCTTCCTGTTTGGCGCTGCGAGCCCCTCGTTACGGCGATACTCGACATTACAGTCGACCTCCTGTGTTGCTCATTTATTCGCCTTCATAAAGCTGGAGCCCCTTTTGAAGCCGCTGGATTAACCGTTGTTTCAATGCCTCAGGTGCCGTCACGGCGATCGATCCTGTGTGGGATAGCAGCCACCACTCTAACTCCCAGCTATCTGCCACCTGGGCGCGTATCCATCCACCGTCCTCGGAGGACATTGTCTCCATGCCTACCGACAACGGCGTCTCCCGTAGTAAGCGCAACAAACCGGTGCTGACCCACGCTTCAAGTGTAATGGTGCCGGTCGCATTATCTCCGAATTGCATAGCGCCGGAACCAACATAGGATTTGAGATCAAAGTCTTCGATCTGTTGTGCCGAATGAGTTGAGACCGTCAGATCGCTCAAGCGATGAAGAGCATATTGACGAACATCATCGTAAGGTACTGCCGTTGCTACCAAATAGGTAATCGGCCCGCGTTGCACCAGGCCCAGGGGATTAAGTACAAGATCGCTTGCTTTGTCTCGGTGCGCTGAATAGTACCGGCCAGTAAGTTGACGCTCGTTCATTAACGCCATTTGAACAGACGCCAAGCAATCCGCATCAATAGTGGGCGCAATCAATGGCAGGCAAGCGGGAACGCTGGCAACTTTTTCAGGCCATCTTGCCGTTGGTGATTTTTTCTCCAGCGCACTCAGCTTGCTACTGGCCAACGCGAAGCGTGGTTCGAGCACGCCCAGCATGAAGGCCGGGATTAATGGCCTCAATGTGTCATGAACAAGACTCAGCGTAAGTGCTTCGAAGACGGTTACAGCTGAAAGCTGCATGGTTGTGGGTGGTGCCCAACTAAATCCGTAGGGTGCGCTTTTGTCATTCTTTCGTATCGCAAAAACGGTCGCGAGGTCTTCCAGATCGCGCTCGACTGTTCGCTTCGTCGTTTGAAACCCGGCCTCGGCCAAGCTCTCCTGCAACGACCTCGCTGTGGCCCCGCTTCCATGCGTAGGTAGTAGCTTCAACAGCTCCCATTGGCGGCTCAATGTGTTTCTACTGGTATTGGATGGCACGCAGATTCCTCGTTGGCTCAGGCCGAAGGGGGAAAAATCATTGAGACTATTGTCTATGATTTCGCGACCGAATGCGTCGCGCGCGCTCGCGACCTGTACAGGTTCGATTCGCGCATATGATGTTTTCCAACGTAGCGGAGACATCATGAAAGCCAACTCCCCCCTCACCCAACTTCAAATTCAACGGCTGATTGCCTTGAATGATCGCCTCACTGAACTTGAATACTGGTGCATTCAGCGCACCAGAAGCATGGTGGAGGGCTATATGTGGGTACTTTTTTGCGAGGAGCTTTCTAAATACGACAGTTTGGCGGAGTGGGTCGTGGGAGGCGCGGTACTTCATCCGTATGAACAGTCTACGGTGATGTTTCTCGGTGATAAAATATGCGCCGACAAACCTGCTATTTGTACGAAGAATCCGCTCATCCCACCGCATTTGAGGGCGATTTATTAGATTTTTACGGTTGGCTGCGGCGGCTTTCCAACTATTCCGCAGTAACCCCGATGTGGCGGCTAAAACCAGTGCCACGCACTCCTTTAGTTACTCTGACTATCCGGATCATTGGCCGGGTTCTTGACGATAGGTGCTCTTTGCATAGTCCTGCACTGAGGCGTATCTATCTGGTATTGGCACGAAGAAAAAACCGAGGTATCCCGGTGCAATTTGATCAGCGCTTGCTCGATACATTAAAAAACGCTAGGCATGTCTGTGTGTTTACCGGCGCCGGCATTTCTGCGGAAAGCGGAATTCCGACGTTCCGTGATGCGTTAGTTGGTTTGTGGGCACGCTTCGACCCCGCCGCCTTAGCCACGCGCGAAGCGTTCAAGCGTGATCCGGCACTGGTATGGGGCTGGTATGAGTGGAGGCGAATGTTAGTGTGCAACGCGCGACCCAATGCGGCGCATCGGGCAATCGCAGAACTATCCACCATAGTGCCAAAGTTAACATTAGTCACACAGAACGTAGACGACCTGCATGAGCGTGCTGGCAGTATTGAGGTAATCCATCTGCACGGGAGTTTAAACAAGCCACGATGTTTTGCCTGCGCCAAGTTCGCTGTCGCCCCCTTACCGCCACCTAATGAGCCAATACATGGTCGGCACTTGGAGCCGCCGCGATGCAGTTATTGCGGTGGCAAGCTACGCCCTGGCGTAGTGTGGTTCGGAGAGAGTCTCCCAGCCGAGGCCCTCGCGCAGTCCTTTGCCGCAACGAAGGACTGCGACGTGCTGCTATCTGTTGGTACATCAGGAGTAGTCGAACCCGCAGCACAAATACCAGATATTGCCTGGCGGGCGGGAGCGACGGTGGTGCATATCAATCCAGACGCCAAGTGTGTCCGAAGTGCGCGCGAGTTTTGGCTAGATGGGCGAGCAAGTGACGTACTACCACAACTACTGACGAAAGGGTTCAGGTCTGAAAAAGCGTTATAGCGCAAATGTGTGATTAGTCACGAAGTTAACCTCTGTCATATCTACCCACGCAACGGACAAGTGATATAGCGCTGATGGCGTCGCATAACGGGCAACCGATTTAGTGACACAAGACCGGAATCCCGTACTCATACCGCTTACAAGCATTGTTTCCAAAAAAATAGGAAGCCCCCATGAACACATTGGCAGCTATTGTGCAAATCGATCTCTTAATTGGCCAGCCCTACGACGACGGCTTCTTTATTGGCATCACTCACGAAGACGGAAAGCTCTACAGAAACATTCAGGCGCCGAAAGCCTTCGAGCTGAAGGGTGCCATCGGATGCTATGGCGTAGACGTTCCCGGCGCTCGCAGCTATACCGACAGCAGGGCCAACACTGAGGCATACGCCAAGGCCGGTAGCAAACTGGCGAAAAAAGTGACGGCGCTGGTGATCGACGGGTGCGCTGACTGGGGTATCCCGGCGCGAGACGTTCAAGAGTTGCAGTACCGGCACCTCAAGCCAACCGCCCAAGAGAACTACTGCTCCTGGTGTGATGGCGATAATCCTTCGAGCGTTCCGGCGGGCTACCTGTACAGCAAGATATCTCCTGCGCAAACAACCCTGATGGCTTTCCAAGAGGGTGGAGAGGAGGCGTTCGGTACTGGCTGGTATGTGTCGAGTACGGAATTCTCAGCCAACACCGCCTACCTCATGGACTTCAGCGATGGCCTCCAGCACGACGCTTTCAAGGACGCCGAGCGTGCCGTGCGCCCCGTCCGCAGAGTTCTGATCGAGGCAATCCATCGAGACACGTGAATCGCTAAAATGCCCGATCAGAGCGTGTCGGCTGTACTCAGCTGGTTGCTAAGAACGGCATTTATAGTAAATCCTTGGTTCCTGAACGCGGACAGACCTAGCGCAGCACTGGATTACTTAGGCGCCATCGGCGGCAGTCCCGTTGCAACCACCTTGCTTGGCGCCGCTGCCCGAAGTGCGCAGCAACCTCAACAGCTCCCATTGGCAGCTCAGGGTATTTCTTCCTGGATTGGCTGGCACGGCATTTCCTATGTCGTCGGGGACAGGCGATAGCGTCTGCCCTATTTTCCATGAAGGTGAGACGAAATGCGTCGCACTCGATCGCGACTCGAACAACCGTCCTTCAAGCCGATGATGGGCATCGTCATACGGAGGCCTTATGAGACGTTCCTATCCAACCTTCAATCAGCATCAGACTAACCAATTGATCGCCCTGAATCGGCACCTTTCGCAGTTGGAGTACCGCTGCGTTCAGCGCGCCAGGCACTTGGTAGAACATTACAAAGAACTCACTGGCGGCATAGTCGACTGGGAGCAGGGCCAGGATTTCGAGTTAGAGAGTTCCATCAGGTACTACCGAACATTGACGATGGCAGAGGAGCGGGACGAATCAGAAAGCTGTGACGGCCTTGTGCTTCAGACTGGTTTCATGGCAATGCCACCACTCAAGTGGTACTTCCTGAATCCTACCGCTGAACGGGCTGCCTATATTTTCGAAAGGCTATATTTCAACTGGAATGACGGTGTGGAGGGAATAGACGGCCTTAAAAATGAGCGTATCTGTTGGTCGTTCCATGATTTGCATGACCACCATCGGTTGACTTGGGAGCAGATACTCCAGATCGATTCAATCGCACTGGATATCCAAGCAACTCATCAGGGCTTCACCAACTTAGAAGGCTATCAGGCGCTGGCGAAATATTGAGCCGTTGAAATAGCGCAAATATTTCCTGCGAATAAATACGTATCAATCTCAGCCAAACGGCCACCACGTAAACTCACTCATGCATAGGGAACTTATGCTAGACGCTATATCAATCGCATACCTGAATATGATCTCGGCAACAAAAGAAAACCCCATTCTGGCGCCGTTGATCACCTTATCGGTACTGGGTGGGGTGGGCCTCATTCTGCGACGCGCACCCGCCGCGTTTCTGCAATTCTGCAAAATTCAATTGACCACCAGCGTGACCATGCACAATGCCGGGCACTGGGCAAACCGCATAGTGTTTCTCAGCTTCCTCAGCTGGTACACGCGCTTGCCTAGTTCGAAATGGTCTCGCAAACTTTCAGTGGAAGCCGATACCAACGAATCCGACCAGTTGGTCATTGGGCCCGGTTACGGTCTGCACTTTTTATGGTTCAACCATCGGTTCTTCTGGTTCTATAAGTCGGCACTGGAAAGTAGCGGCTCGGAAAGCAACAAGGAGTCAGTGGAAATCTTCACTTACGGGCGAAGCCGAGCACCTATCGAGGCACTGATCGCCAGCTTCAAACCCACACCAAAAGTACAAGGCACGACTGAAATCTATTCTCTGAAGGAGCATGGCTGGAGCCGCAGCGCAATCATCAACGACCGCCCACTGGAATCGGTGGTTATCGCTCCGACCACTCTTAAAACGCTGCTGAAAGCAGTGGATGATTTCTACAGTATGCGCGCCTGGTATGTTCAGCGCGGCTTGCCACACAAGATCTGCATCCTTTTGCATGGCGTACCCGGCACCGGCAAGACCAGCTTGGTCAAAGCCCTCGCTGGTCACTATGGGGTGAATATCTACAAGATGAATATCAATCAACTGAGCGATGACTCATTGGAGCACGCGCTGGGTCAAGTACCCAAAGGCAACTTGATTCTGCTGGAAGACCTGGATTCGAGTGCCGCAGTGCAAAAACGGGTTGATCAACACTCCAACGAGCATGTCGCGCCGGACGCAGAGGTTCGCCCACGCGACAAGCCATCCGGCTACGAGCCGCTGAGCCTGACGGGTGTGCTCAATGCGTTCGATGGGGTCATCCCTTTGGACAACACCCTCCTGGTTTTTACCACCAACCATATGGAGAGACTCGACCCGGCAGTAATTCGCCCGGGCAGAGTGGACCTGATGCTGGAACTGGGCGAGATGCAGGACGCCGAAATCAAACAGTATGTTGACTACGTGTATGGCGAACAGGACTTGTCTGCGTACACATTTGGGCCAGTAGCCGGTTGCTATATCTATGGCCTGCTAATTGAGCACAAGACCAATGTTGAAAGCTTCAAGCTGGCGCTAATCAACCGCTACGGCACCTGCCTACCTGATTGATTGGCGGTAGAGCGTGCCACTTCGGCGACTCGAGGTTGATAACTATGGAAAAGAAACTATTAAAGGTCGATATATTGCAATTTAACCCAGATACCGCATACTTTCTTTCACGCTCAGGAAAACAATTACTACTTAAGTAAGAGTTGCTGCGACCAATGAGCCCGTCGCTCGCTCAGTCGCCTATATAACTCTGTGGAGCTCTGAATCGCCACCAGTTGTATAGACGTCATCCGTGTTTGATCTTGGTCACGAGCGGTCTCTTTCGAGCGACTGCTTTTGGCCGATTGTGTTGAAAAAGTCGGTTTTCCCAAACGGCCGGAGCATTGATCAGTAAAAGCGCCTGATTAGCACACCGCTACGTGAAATCCGAGCCTGGAAACCTCTGCGAAGATTCAGGATTTGAATCTCAGACGTGTACTTTTCTGCCATGGTAACCAAGGCCGACTTTTTCAACAGAATCACTCCACAAAGCAGTCGTTCGAGAGCGGCTATCAATACACAGATTTTTCTCGTCACTGCTAAGCTTTTCAGCCGTGCCGAGGAAACTAGCATCTCATAACCCCAGAATTTTCGTCTGGACTCGGAATGGAGCTGATCCGCCATACGGAGGAATATCAGACGATGCACGATGCAAGATGTTCAATTTTCGAAATTGGGAGTTTTAAGAGATGGAATTGAATAATAAGGAACAGTGGCGGGCGTTCTTGGCGAAAGGTACGGCCGAGTACGAATCTGAGGATGGCAGAATCAACGATAGTCCGGCTAGCGTCGAGCAGTATGCTCAGGCCTTGCGGGAGATTGAAGCAGACATCACTTTCAAACAGAAACAGATGCTAATTGGTCACGCCCTTGCCCCAGGACAGATCCTGAATATGACCGAGTTAGCAAGCTTGGCCGATGGAGAAGGGTTTCAGGTTGCCAACAGTCAGTACGGAGCATTAGGAAAAAGGCTTACTCAGGCACTAGGTCTCGCGAAACCTGCATGGTGGGTTTACACCCTTGCTAGCTTTGAGGATGGGCCAGATTCCAAAAAACGTTTGGCCCATATGCACACTCCGCTACGTGACGCTCTTGAGCAACTGGGTTGGCTCCCTACAGTGGGCAGCACAATTAGCGGCGGGACCATAAAAGCTAACCGCGCTCCAATTTTTCGCGCACCTCAAGTATTGAGCATCGATGAAGTGGTCTTGGGGCTAACGCAAGCAGGCTTTACACAACCTGTGCCACCTATCAAAAAGGTTGCGCGATTTTTACATCCAACATCCAACGAGACGGTATTCGTTAAGCTCAGTTCCAGTGAAAATCCGCATCAACGAACACCGTTAGTGGTGCATCCGCGTTTTGAAGCACACTTGGAAGAATGGCTGCAATTAGCCGGGGTAATTGGAGGTAGAGATCGCTTTTACCACAATGCGGACATGGGCGGCTTCCCTAAGCGGAAGCATAGGGGAGAACAAGAAATTCACTACGGTATCGATCTTGGGCTGCAACATACCCAAGTGCTTCAAGACTTGCTCGCTAAGGTGATACATGCAGCGACGCAGGCCACGGTTGCCGATGGATTCAAGCCAACTGCGACAGTCGCGTTACCCTACAGCCTGGATGATTCCGCTCATAATGATACCGAGCGTGATGCCCTTATCAAAGCCAGGATCGGTCAAGGTGCCTACAGAGAAGCCTTGCTTGCTTATTGGGAGGGCTGTGCGGTAACCGGCTGCATGATGCCCGATATGCTGCGTGCCTCACACATCAAACCATGGCGTTGCGCCAATGCCGAGGAGCGGCTTGACCCCTACAATGGGTTATTGCTGGCACCTAATCTTGACTTGGCTTTTGATCAGGGACTCATCAGCTTCGACGACTACGGCAATGTGATGTTGAGCCCACAATTGGATAACTCCAGCGCCGATAGCCTGCACCTTAGGCGGGGGTTACTACTAAGGAAGATGACGCCTAGGCATCACGTGTACCTAGCGTGGCACAGGGAAAATGTGTTCAGGAGCATGACAGCGGCGTGATTGGTGCACAGCTTCAGGCTCTTCGCATTGGTTACGCAAATATGTACTAGATGCGAACATCAAGCTCGGTCGTCTGTCACTTTGGGCCTCCAAGACCGGCCGCTTTTGCAGACTGTGTGAAAACGCAGTTTCCCGAGGCTAAAAGAAACGCCCCGACTTGTCGGGGCGTTTCCTTTTATATCGTCAGCAGGCGAAAAAGCCTTTTCAGGCCATCAGTTCCATCATCCGGCGTGCACCCAGCACGCTAATGGCTCTTTTCAGGTTGTAAGCGTTCACGGCCAGTGCCATTTCCGCTCGCGCGCCCTCCAACTGGCGCAACAGGAAGCGGCCATTGCCAAACAACCACTGTTTCAGATTTCCGAAGGGGTGCTCAACGATGGATCTTCGGCTAATCATCATTTCCGGATGCGCGAGCATCCTTTTTTCCATTCGTTCGAACGCCTCTTCATGGGCATGCCGCATGACATGGCGGCGTTGCGCCTTGGTGCATCGGGATTTTAACGGGCAGACCGCGCAATCACTGATGGCGGCCTGGTAGATGCGGTCGCCCTTGTTCAACTGTTTGAGCGTTAGCCATTTGCCCGCAGGGCATTGATAGCGGTCTTGCGTGGCATCGTAGGCAAAATCATCGCGTGCGAAGAACTCCTGATCACATGGGTTGAGAGAGCGCTGAACCGGCACATAACTGGTAATCGAAGCATCCTCGCAAGCCTGGAACTGCTTGCCGTTGGAGTAGCCGGCATCAGCGGTAACCGTTAATTCTTCCTGCTGTAGTTGCTCTTTGGCGGCTTTGGCCATCGGCTCCAACTGCTTGCGGTCATCACTGTCCTGAGTGACCTCGTGATGCAAAATCAGGCAATGCTCGGCGTCCACAGCCGTCTGTATGTTGTAGGCGACGCGAGCGCCTTTTGGCGTGCGCATCATTCGGGCATCGCTTTCGTGTGTGTTGAACTGCTCCACGCCAAGGGCATTCATCAGCACCTGGCAGCTCTGATTGTCCTGCTTGCGAACTTCAAGCTTCGCCAGTGCGGTCTTGACCGCACTGCGATCAATCACTTCAGAAACGTCGGCTTTATCGGCTTCATCCAGTTCTGCCAGATACTGGGCAATGCGTTTATCCAACTTCTCCTCTTGGCGCTTGAGCTGCTTTAGATTCAGATGCCGCCGTGCAGAAGCGACCGCCTGGAACTTGCTGCCGTCGATGGCGACCAGTTCTCCTGCAATCAGACCAGCCGTTCGACAAAACCGAACGAAGGCACGGCACGTCGCCACGAAGGCAGGTTTGTTATCTTTTCGGAAGTCGGCGATAGTCTTGAAGTCGGGCTTGAGCCGATTGATTAGCCACATGACTTCGATATTGCGCTGGCACTCGGCTTCGAGTCGGCGCGATGAGCGGATCCGCTGGAAGTAGCCGTAGAGATAGAGCTTGAGCTGATCGGCAGGATCATAAGACGGGCGACCGGTGCCTTTAGGTCGCGCTTTATCAAACCCCAGCTGTATGAGATCCAGCTTGCTCACGTACAGGTCGATGACCCGGACAAGGTGATCCGCAGGGATCAATTCCTCCAGCGAGACCGGAAACAAGCTGGTCTGGCTGCGCGACTCGCCTTGAATGTAGGCCATAACGAAAAATGCCCCATATCTTTCGGTACGGAGCATTTTCGTTGAGCCTTGTGCGGATTGCTAGGTTTTCACACAGTCTGTTTGGGCGTTTTTTTCCTGTCGCGAAGGACGGCAACCGACCGATTCTGTTGAAAAAGTCGGTTTTCTTAAACTGCCGGAAGATTGGTTGATGAAAGAGCTTTTTAGCTCGCTGCTACGCGAAATCTCAGCCTGAAAACCTCTGCGAAGATTCAAGATTTCAATCTCCGACGCGTACTTTTCTGCCGCAGAAATTGAGGCCGACTTTTTCAACAGAATCGACCCAAACCGGTCAGTCGTGACAGGCAGAAAACACCCCTGGCTGTGAAAAAACGCGGGCACAGTCTTGAAGACTGCGTTGCTACGTAAAATCTGTCGGCGCTTGGTTGATCAGCAGACCAAAAAATTGCGTAGAAACGCGATTTTCGTCCCGATCCTGACAGTCAAACCTGCTCTTAGGCCCCATTGTGTGTCCGGGGCCGAGCGGCCAATTGCGAGCGGGGCGTCAAGATGGCCAAAGCAACCGTCACGATGAAGAGCACCGGCACGTCACCTGCCAAGTGCCCCATTTGCCCCGGCTGGGTGACCGCCTGGACGGCCATGATTCCTCCGTGTACGGCGCTAGACCACACGGTGAACCAGATTAGGCTCAGATTGGCTAATGGATCACGTGCGGCCAGGATCAAGAACACGCCAAGTGTGGCGTAGATGCCAACGATCATCATCGGGTAGTCCGAGTGACCGACGTGCCAGGCCCAGCCGGACGGCCAGAACAACATAAGTGGGTAGAGAGCAAGGCACGCGAGGCCAGCCAAAACTAGAACGACGCGCAAATACCTGAGGCGATCGACTACGGTCATGGCGGACTCCTCTTGGGCCTAACTCTAAATTGACCCCAAGTGGGGTGATAACGCCTTCACGGGCTTGGTGGATAACCTTCCTTGTTCTGTCGTTTATCCCTGACTAGGCCGGGCATTGTGACAGTCGGGTGACCGCTGAAGGGGTTTATACACCATGGACGGAAAGTCCAATCTGCTTAATCAGTTCCGGCAGTAGACCAAGCATAGCTACTCATTTGCTATCGCTCCGTCCACCGGCTGCTTCTGGCCGATTCTGTTGAAAAAGTCGGCCTCAGTTTCCATGGCAAAAAAGTAAGCGCCTGAAATTGAAATCCAGAATTTTCGCAGAGGCATTCGGACTAAGATTTCACATAGCGGCGTGCTAAAAGGCGCTTTCACCGATTAATTTTTCGGCAGTTTAAGAAAACCGACTTTTTCAACAGAATCGGCCGATTGCTGACTGCCGCAACACGCAGCATTGGGCAGCGCGTTGCTAATCATGGTTACGAAGCGTGCTGGTCAATTCCGATGCAACTGGTGATCAGATGCCATGCAAATGACTGCTCAAATCGAATGCAAACGGGTGGTCAAGTGGAGTGCGATTTCATATACCTTAGAGTTCTGCCTGTCAGGAAGAGCATCGCTACATGGACAAGTTCGAAAAGCTGATATCGAAACCGCATTTGGAAGGTCCAAAACAGCAGCACTATGTCCCGAAATTTTATTTGAAGGGCTTCTCCACCGATGGTGTGCTGACAGTCTTTGATCGGATGAAAGATGAGATTCGAGAGCGACAGCTACCAGAGAACGTAGCGAAAGTCGGACACCTGTATACCTTTCAAGACAAGGAGGACCGCAAGCGGTTTGACTTGGAGAAGCTTTTCGATCACGTCGAGAGTGAGGCTGCGCCAATCTTGAAGTCACTGGCCAATGGTGACCGAATTAGCTCCGCTGAGCGCGAATCTTTTGCACTCTTTCTTGGTCTTTCGGCAGTACGAACACCGGCTTCTATCGCAGATGCGAGAAGCGTCTATGCGGGATTTGTAAAGGCGCGGTCGCGCCTGATCTTGGCGGACGAGCGTCGAACCCTTGAAATTCTCAGAAAAATGAACGGTGACGGCGCCGATGATGTGTTACTGCGGGAGCAAGCCAGAGACGTCTCAAAAATGGCTCGAGATGAGTTCCATGACCTAGACGTCAAGGTGGACCCGCAATTTGCATTTCTCCGCTCTTTGGAAACTTGGCACATCGTGGCCAAACAATTGTTTGAGCGCGACTGGATGGTCCTACATGCAGCCGGAAATGATCAAAGCTTTCTCACATCGGACTCGCCGATCGTGCTGTTCTCGACTTCGACCGCAACTCGCAATCTACCAATAGGCTACGGCTCACCCCATGCGCAGATCCTGTTCCCTTTGACATCAACGTGTGCGCTTGTGGCGGAGGGATCATTGGGACGAATAGGCCGAAGCGATATCGAGGTTGATGCACTGCGTCGCTACAACATGACCGTTGCCCAGGATTGCCATAGGTTTGTAATGGGAGGGGATTCAGACTTAGTGGAAAGCATCACCACTGAGCTTGGTCTTGCGAGGACGAAGTGGCAACCTAAGTCGAGCGTAGAGGTTTGGTCTCGGAGGGAAGCTGACGGACGCGTCTCAGCTGGAGCTTATGTGAAGCGTAAGGGAGCGTAAACGCACCTGGCTATGAAAAGTGGCTGACCCAGCCGTCAGGCAACAAGAGCAATCGACCGGCAGCATACGAATGACAGTAATTAGTCGCGAGCGTCCGCTACTGGCCGAGGCTGTGTAAAAACGCCTTCGCGAACCCTTGCTATGATTTCTGAGGATTTCATCGCAGGGATCGCCCATGAAGCGCTTCATTCAAGGTGAACATCGGGGCCAAAGTACATTGCTCCCCGAAAGCCTCGACGATTACGTGACCGATACCAACCCGGTGCGTGTAGTCGATGTCTTCGTCAACGAACTCGACCTGGGCAAGCTCGGTTTTGAAGGTGTCATGCCAGCAAGTACAGGCCGACCTGCTTACCATCCCGAGATCCTGCTGAAGATCTACATTTATGGCTATCTCAACCGCATCCACTCCACCCGGCGCCTGGAGCGAGAGACGCAGCGCAACGTCGAACTGATGTGGCTGACCGGCCGTTTGATGCCTGACTTCAAGACCATTGCGAACTTCAGAAAAGATAACGGCAAAGCCATTTCCGGTGCCTGCCGCCAGTTCGTCGTGCGGTGTCAGCAGTTTGGATTATTCGAAGAAAGCCTGGTCGCTATCGATGGCAGCAAGTTCAAGGCGGTTAATAACCGCGACCGCAATTTTACAAGCGCCAAGCTGCAACGGCGGATGGAAGAAATTGAATCAAGCATCAACCGGTATCTGACGGAACTCGACGAAGCCGATCAGCAAGAACCGTCGATCTCACGGCCCAAGGCTGCCCGTCTGCAAGAGAAGATCAACAAGCTAAAAGCTCAGATGAAAGAGCTTCAGGTCATCGAAACCCGGCTTAACGAAGCGCCGGATAAACAGGTTTCACTGACCGACCCGGACGGTCGATCCATGATGACGCGAGGCACTGGAGTCGTCGGCTATAACATGCAGACGGCGGTCGATGCTAAGCATCATTTGATCGTGGCTCTGTGCATTAGAGCAATACAACGCTGAGGGCCCTTTTATCCATGGTCAGCTCGTTGTACTTCAGATTGTTTGGGAAATTGAGGCCGTAATGGTGGAGTTAGGTGGGCATCAGCAGTAATTTTGCGTGAAATTGCTTCATGAGGTCCAGAGTGCCAATTTCTTCGTCTGGATCAGTATGGAAGTCGTCGTCAAGTGCTTTTAAGAACGCCTCGCCATCTTTGCCGACGATGACCTCTAGGGTCTTACCCAAGTCCCGCCAGGCGCGGTTCATGTCTTTGCGAGGGTCATTGAGCAAGTACGCTTTTTGAACCGCATCATGAACGATGTGGTTTAGGCATAGCTCTGCGATCTCAGTAGAGAAACCTAGCTGTTTGATGAGTGTTGAGCCGCTTCGTCGAAGATCATGCGGTTTCCAATTCTCATCGGCTACTACCAGCGACCGAGTTTGAACCGTGCGTCCTTCCAAGGGTTTCTGGCCTTCTGGGAGCTGACGGTCGTGGGCGTGCTTCGTCAATGTCTTCTCATGCACTGGACCGTCACGCTTGGAATTTGGTACGCACCATTCGCTATCTCCGTTGTATTGCAGCAATTCGTTAAAATGATCGAGCGCAAATTTCGAAAGATTGATGGTTATAGATTGTCTGTTTTTTGCTACGTCTGCCGGTATTGTCCACGTTTTCTTTAACCAATCGATCTCTTTCCATTTGGCAACACCAATCTCGCCGATACGGCAAAGCGTTGAGAGGCAGATCATGAAGCAGATTTGAGTGGGGCGGTTTAGGCTGCATGATTGCATTTTTTGATAAAGCGATCTGATTTGATGGGGGGGCAGAACGCGATGTCTGGGGATGGGTTTTTTGCCGATGTCTGCCTTTTTCAGGTTTGCTGCTGGGCTGCTTGTTAATATTTCGCGTTCCACTGCGAAGCGGAAGAATTGTTTCATGTCGCTAAAAGCGATTTGCGCCTGCCGGTTCGCTCCGCGCGCCAGCATGGCGTCGGTCACTGCGAGTACGTCAGCTTGACGCACGTCTTTCATTTCTTTACGGCCTAATAAAGGTAATACATTGTTCTCAAAGTTAGCCCTGATCGCGTCACCTCCATCATGTCGGTTCAAGGGTTTGTCTGACTTCATCCAGCGTTCGAAGCACTGCTCTACGATCACTCGGGCTGCTTCTTCGCGCTTTTTCGTTTCAATAACTTCCGCCCGACGAAGCGCTTCGGTCAGGCGCTCACCCATCGGATCCGCCCCCCGGTCAATATCGGTTTTTTTGTTTTCAGCTTCTTTGCGGGCCGCTGCGACGCTTACTTCTGGAAATTGGCCGAGCGTCATTCGGCGATTCTTCCAGGTCTCACCCACTCGAATTCTGTAGCGCAGCACCCAAGTCTTGGTATTACCTGGGTTGATTCGGAGTTGCAAGCCGGCAACCTCGGCGTCATTAAGTTCATATTGCTTTTGTGTCGGCTTAGCGTCGCGGCACTTGTCGGCCGCGAGTTTGGTGTGTTTAGGTATTTTCTGGGCTGTGCTGGCCATAATGCCACCTTGGGTTCAGTGGGGGTAATAATAGGGCACACATAGGGCACATGGAAGCGTCTGATTCACCACGAGTCGTGGTGAATCGGGTTTGGTCTGAAAGGCCCATGGAATCGGGTGACAGCCCCATAAACATTGGCTGTGGTGACATAGGATGAAGCCTGTTGACTAGGTAGCGCACTAGCATGGGGTGCTAGGGGTCGAGTGTTCGAATCACTCCGTCCCGACCATATAATTCAAAGGGTTGCGAGATTTTATCTCGCGACCCTTTTTTATTTTTGGTCGTTTTTACCCCTACAAAACGACTGGCTCTGGGTGGAATCCTCAGCTGATTCCAAGGTCGGTGTTTGTTCCGGGCAGGGCTTTGGTCCAGCTTGATAAGTGAGCTGGATCGACGATTTCGACCACGCTAATGCAGCGCGATCCAGCGGTAAGAGCCTCCTCAGAAGCGATGTTCATCGCTGTCCCGTTGCGTGGACACTCCGGTGCGCAGTGAGGCGTGGCGCAGGGCAATCTCAGGTCCTTCAGCGGGCCCTACTGGACCACGTAGCTCACGGTCAGGTTACGTTCCCACTCACTTTTGTCGCCAGTGGGAGTACGTATGTTTGAGTCGCTTTCGTACATGCCCAGGAAACTCGGGCCGGGAATCCCGACTTTCGCAAAGTCATAGCTATGGCGAGCCAGCCAAGTGGTTTCCCCGGCGCGCTGGAACTTGCCGATCATCGATTCAGTCATGAAGCAGGCGGTCGAGCCGTCGCCCTGGCTCAATCAGACTGCATCGCTGTCGCCGCTGACTTGTTGCAGGCCGGCGGCGAAGGTGGGGCCGGTCACCAGATAGGTGAATTGCGCGCTGCTCAGGCGACTGTCGACCTTGCCTTTGGTGACGCCGTCGCCGTAGTAGTACTGCAAGGTCATGTCTTTGGTCGCTCTGTAATTCACGCACTGCGCGATTGCCTGTAAAGGGATCAGCTATCGATGGTGAATGCTGTGCCTATAAAAAAGCAGAAATCTAAATCATCGGATTTCTGCTGTACACGGCCGCTATTCAAGGCGTGCAAACTATCGCCAATGCCCACCGCGTCGGTCGTCGCGGGTCAGTCTTCCGGCAGGTTATTGAATATTTTTTCCAGCGTTCCGTTCAGTTTGGTGATCTGGGCTTCGGTCAGGCCTTTGAAACTGGTGCGGAAGATATCGCTGGTGCCGTGCTGGATTTCTTCAATGGTATGGCGGCCGACATCGGTGAGTGAGACCTGAGTCACGCGTCCGTCGCTGGCGCTGGTGTTGGTTTCTACCAGGCCGTCGGCTTTCATGCGATAGACAATTTTGGTGATGGTCGAGAGCTTCGCGATGGCGTGGATGGAGATTTCCGAAATGCTCGACTCGCCATTTTCCTTGAGGATGAACAGAATCCGCCAGCGC
This sequence comes from Pseudomonas sp. GG8, assembly GCF_052976945.1. NCBI lineage: Bacteria > Pseudomonadati > Pseudomonadota > Gammaproteobacteria > Pseudomonadales > Pseudomonadaceae > Pseudomonas > Pseudomonas sp. GG8. The sequence goes on along the minus strand of NZ_JBRIIP010000001.1, from coordinate 2,819,425 downwards.
GGTATGTCCATATCGATTTTTTTCAGCGCTTTCTCCATGGCCATGGAGTAGCGACCGTGCAGGCGAGCCAGCCAGTAGAAGGGAAACTCTTCCTTCTTGAAGTCTTCGCTGGCGGGGTTGTATCGGCTCAGGCGCTTTTTCGGGGTGGTCATAAAGGTTGGCGTAGTCTTTCAGGTGAGCGGGTTTGATAGCGGGCGTCATTGTCGCGCCGCCCGCGGCAAAAAACCAGCAGACACGCCGTAGCGTGCCTCAGGTGAGGACGTCAGGCCAGGCCTTCGTGTTTGAGGCTCTCACGGAAGTGGCGGCACCCCTTGATCAGCAAGAGCAGGGTGAGTGCGACGGCGAAGGCATTGAGCAGGGAAATCGATGAGCCGACCATGGCCGGATTTTTGAATAGCCGGTCGGTGAGCAGCGCGACCAGCGTGGTACCAAGACCCAGGCCGATCAGATTGGAAATCAGCAGGAACAGCGCGCTGATCTGCGCTCGCATCTGATTCGGCGGCAGGATTTGCATGGCCGCGGTCGAGGCCGGCATTGGGAACGAAGCGAAGAACATCGCCGGTGCCAGCAACGCCACGGACATCCACAGTTCGCTGACCTTGGTGAACGCGATGGCGGGCACGGCCATGCCGATCGCTCCGATGACTCCCGCACGGATCGGCGCATCGCTGTAGCCTTTTTTCGCCAGCCAGTCGATCAGCCAACCGCCACAAAACACGCCACTGGTATTGGCCAGCAGCACCACGATCCCGAGCATGTAGCCGGTATCGCTAGGGGCGAGGCCGAATTTGCGCATATAGAAGGCCGGGGTCCAGCTGAGCATGCAGAACAGTGTCATCGCGTAGAACGAAAACCCCAGGTAGTGGCAGAAAAAGGTCTTGCGGTGCACTGTCAGGAACTTGAATGCCTGTTTCATGCTGGGCGCGTGGACATTACCCGCCGCATCCAGCTTCAAGCCCTTGTTTGCCTTGACTCTATGCATCAGGCGCAGAGGCTGTTCCGGGCGCGCAGAAAGCGTTTGCGTGGCGTGAAAATTGCTTTCCATTTCCACTAAATTATCGACGTGCCTGCGGGTAACAGTGTCATTTTCTGGAGGTGCTTCAGCATGTTCGATCAACACTCTTCGCTCCGTCATCATTGCCTTCTGAGTTCCGGCGGGTTTGGCGAGGTCAAGGATCGGGTCAGTCATTACCTGTAGCCCCACCAGATGAAAATGCAGCAGGGCGGCGCCCTGCAATCGCAGCTGTATGGCGTGTTTTTCGGCAGCTCGGCGTTGTTCGATCTGCACTACGGTGCACCGGTGGAAATCGACGCCGGGGATATCAGTGGCTACTACCTGATTCGGGTCACCCTGGAAGGCAGCGGCATGGTCAGCCTGGGCAAGCAGAGCGCGATTTTGCGCAAGGGTGGGCTGACCATTTCTTCGCCTTCTGAACGCAGTTTTATTCGTATCGACAAGGACTGCCGCAACCTGATTTTGCGCGTCGATCGCCAAGCCCTCGAGCGTCAGCTGCAAGTGTTGCTCAACCGGCGTTTGCGTCAGCCGTTGCTGTTCGACATTCAGGTCGACGCCGAGCATCAGGGCATGGCGACGGTAAGGACCACCCTGGATTACATCTGCCAGCTCTATGGCGACGCCAGCCAGACGCTGCTGACCTCGACCATGGGCGGGAGCCTGTCGGACTATCTGCTGTCGGTGCTGCTGACGCAGTTGCCGCACAATTATTCGGTCGATCTGCTGCAAGACCAGCGCCAACCAATGCCTCACCACGTCAAGAAGGCCCGCGACTTCATCGAACAGCACCTGGCCGAACCGATTGCGCTGGCGGGCCTGGCGCAGTTCTGCGACGTGTCGATCCGCACCTTGCAAAATGGCTTCACGCGGTTTCTTCAGCAAACCCCCAGCGACTATGTCCGCACTCGTCGGCTGGCTTTGGTTCACGTAGCCCTGCAGCAGGCTGGCCCGACCGACAGCGTGACGGATATCCTGTTGCGTCACGCTGTCGCCAGCTTCGGTCATTTCGCCATGCAGTACCGCAAACAGTACGGCTGCCTGCCTTCCGAGACCCTGCGACGTCAGGCCTGATGCATGAGGATGAATCGTTCAGCCCTGTAGAAACCGCTGGGCCAGGTCGAGTTGGGAGTTGGCCAGTTGATGCAGCTCCTCGCCGATCTGGGTACTGCGTCGGGACTGATCGCTGCTGGTTTGCGCCAAATTCACGATCTGGGAAATCTGGCCGTTGATCTCTTGCGCGACTTGACCTTGCTGTTCGATGGCCGAGGCCATTTGCAAACTCATGCCGGAGATCTGTCCGACTTCCTCGCAGATGCGCCGCAACGCGGTTTGGACCTGCGATACGTCTTCGCTTGACTCCCGCGCGGCCGATTCGCCGCGTTGCGCTGTGGCGAGGGCCAGGGCGCTGCCTTCACGCAACTGCTCGATGGAGCGCTGGATTTGTTCAGTGGATTCGCGGGTGCGGGTCGCGAGGCTGCGTACCTCATCGGCGACCACTGCGAAACCGCGTCCGGTCTCGCCGGCGCGTGCCGCTTCGATGGCCGCGTTCAGCGCCAGCAAATTGGTCTGTTCGGCGATACTGCGAATCACATGCGCGACGCCGCTGATTGATTCGATCGATTCCGCGAGGCGGCTGACGGCTTGGCCAATTTCCTCGACCGAGGTGCACAGGCCGGTCATCGAACGCTGGCTTTGCCCGGACATCCGGTCACCATCGCGAGCCAGGCGGTCGACGGCTTGGGTGGCTTCGGCCGCGTGTTGCAGGTTGCGCGACAGCTCTTGGATCGTGGCACTCATTTGATGGACCGCCGCGGCGGACTGCTCGGCTTCTTCAAGTTGCCGTTGCAGGTGCCCGGATTGGGTCTGCACCAGTGTCGACGATTCTTGCGCGCGTTGACGCACGGTCTCGCCGTTGATCCGGATGCGCGACATGACCGTGCGCATCCGCGTGTTCTGGCTGTTAAGGGCCATGTCAAAACGGTTGGCAACGCTGGCGCTGCCTTCCTGAAGCGGGGCCAGCAACGCGTCGCTGTAGACCTGATCGTGCCGGGCCATGATCCGGCGGACGTCCGCATGTTGTCTGGCTCGCCATTGCCAGCTCGCGGCGAATACTCCGCCGAGCACCAGAAGGCCGGGTGCCAGGTCGATCTGTCCGACAACCATGGCGCCCGTGACACCAAACCCCAGCAGCCAGGCGATGCCCTGAGTGCTGGCATGCTCCTGCACGCGCCGGGCAAAAGTCAGTGGGCCGTGGCCGTCATTCAAGCGTCGATAGAGTTTTTCCGCTCGCAGGCTTTGGGCGGCGTCCATCGGGTGATACGCCGTACCCAGCGCATTCAGCTGACCGCCCTCCAGCAGTGGCACCACATAGAGATTGCACCAGAACGTCGTGCCCTGTTTATCGCGACCCATCATGGGCGCTGTCCAGGGCACGCCGCTGCGCAAGGTCTCCCACATACGATCAATGACTCGCTTGGGCATCAGCGGATGATTGATCAGTTCGTGCGGTTGGTTCAGCAGCTCCTCTCGGGCGTAACCACTGAGCGCCACATAGGCATCGTTGCAGGCCATCAGATGGCCGAGAGTATCCAGGCGCGAGATCGGGATTTCTGGCTGCGCCGCAACGATGACCGGTGGCGTGTATTCCTTTGACTTAGCCACTGAATGCTCCCGCGATTACCAGCACTGGCCGCGTTCGGCGCGCATTTTGCGAACCATGGCGTCGAAAAATTTTACAGCGAAGCCGCTGTCCCGAATGAGCATGGCCGTGAGTTCGGCACACTTCTGGCTGATCGCTTCAGGCAGCGGATTGTCCTCACCGCCCAGAGCGCCGGCCTGGCACTGGATTTCGGCGGCGCGCTGCACTGTCCACAGCAGGAAGAACGCCTTGGCAATGCTGCTTTCGCCGACGGCAATGCCGTGATTGCGCAGCACCAGGATGTGCTTGTCACCAAGGCTGTCGATCATCCGCGCTTTTTCGTCGTCGAACAGCGTGATGCCTTCGAAGGTGTGGTAACCGATCCGTCCGTAGAGTTGCGCACCGTAAAAGTCGTTATGGGCAAAACCGGCCTTCTTCATGACGATGGCCGATATCGGCGTGGTGTGCGTATGGATCAGGCACTGGATGTCCGAACGGGCACCGTGCACCGCGCTGTGCAGGGCGAAACCGGCTGGGTTACCGTCGTAGGGCGAGTCCTCGAGCTTCTTGCCGTGCAGGTCGACTTTAAGCAGGTTCTCTGGCGTCACTTCGGTGTAATTGAGGCCGAACGGGTTGACCAGATAATGGTGCGCCGGGCCAGGAAGGCGTGCGGAAATATGGTTGAAGATCGTCTCGGTCCAGCCGAAGAAATCCACCAGGTGGTAGCAGTGCGCAAGTTGCACGCGCAGTGCCCATTCCTCGTCGCTGTACGCATGCGGTTTTGCCATTAGGGTGTGGTCCATGTCGGAGTCCTTGTCGTAGTGAGTCAGTGACGGGCCTGTTCGCCGCGAAAGCGTGCCAGGGCAATGAGGTGTCGAGTAACGGGCATCGGGATCGCCATGCCATCGGCCAACTCCAGCACTGCGTCGCCGATGGCGGCCAACTCCAGAGGGCGACCTTTTTCATAGTCCTGCAGCATCGAGGTGCGCACCGCGCCCATGCCGGCGCCGAGTTCGAGAAAGGTCCGTGGATCGATGCTCACGCGCGCGCCGTACGCGGCGGCCGTGAGCAAGGCTTCGTGCAGGCAACTGCTGACCAGGTCGCGCAACTCCGGCAGGCTGTAAAGTTGATCAAGCGTCGCGCCGGTAATCACTGAGAGCGGGTTGGAGGTGAGGTTGGCGATGATCTTGGTCCACAGATTGTCGCGAATGCGGTCGGTGGCTCGTGCTTCTATGCCGACACTTTCGATCAGTGCGCGCACACGCTCCAGCCGGGCGCTAAGGCGGTTGTCAGGCTCACCGAAAATCATCAGGTGCGGGGTGTTCGATTCAGCCACGGCGTTGGCCGGGCAGTGCGCGGTGATGAACACCACGCAGCCGATCACGTGGCGCAGGTCCAGGGCCTGGTTGAGTGTCGACTGCGGATCAACCGCGCTCACCCGTTGCCCTTCGTAGCGTCCACCTTCACCGTGGAAGTACCACCACGGCACGCCGTTGATCACCGGGATCACCGCCGTCTCGGCGCCGATCATCGGTTGCAGTTGTGGCAGCAGGCTGGCCAGGGCTTGTGCCTTGGTGCAGAGAAAAATCAGGTCTTGCACGCCAAGGCTGGCAGCGTTGTCGCTGGCCTCGACTCGCACATGATGATGACCGTCCAGATCGGATAAGTGGATGCCGTCACGGCGGATGGCGGTCAGGGTTTCACCTCGGGCCAGTACGTTGACCGTATGGCCGTTACCCGCAAGACGGGCCGCTAGGGTGCAGCCGATGGCACCGGCGCCGGCGATGCCGATGCGCAAGGAGGAAGCGTTCATCGTGACTCCGGATTATTCACAAGGGGGCGATAGGTTGTTGAACACAACAACAGTCCCCTGTAGGAAGGCCGGCTTGCTAGTAAGCCAGCTCCTGCAAGGGCGCGGTGTCAGTTGGCGAGCATTTCCTGATGCTTGCTGGCCAGGCCGAGATAGGCTTCGATCACGCGTGGGTCATCAGCCAGTTTCTGCGCCGGGCCTTGCATGGCGATCTGACCGGTTTCCAATACATAGGCGTAATCGGCTACCCGCAGGGCGGCACGCGCGTTCTGCTCGACCAGCAGAATCGATACCCCTTGCTCACGCAGCGCGGTGATGATGCGGAAGATCTCCCGGGTAATCAGCGGCGCCAGGCCCAGGCTCGGCTCGTCGAGCATCAGCAGCTTGGGCTTGGCCATCAGCGCCCGGCCCACGGCGAGCATCTGCCGTTCACCGCCGGACAACGTCGCCGCCAATTGCTCGCGGCGCTCCCACAGGCGCGGGAACAGTTCGTAGATTTCGCCAAGCGTTTCTCTGTAGCGACGGTCGCCCCGGCGATGCCGTTGAAAAGCGCCGAGCAGCAAGTTGTCGGCCACGCTCATGCTGGTGAACAATTCGCGTTTTTCCGGCACCAGGCCAAGGCCCCGCGAGACCATCACTTCCACTTCCGGCAAGGTTTCCAGGCTGCCGTCGAAATGCACCTGACCCCGGGAGCCAAGCACGCCCATGATGGCCGAAAGCAGGGTGGTCTTGCCGGCGCCGTTGGGGCCGATCACCGTCACAATCTGGCCCTTGCCGACGGTCAGGCTGGCGTCGCTCAGCGCTTCGACCTTGCCGTAGGCCACGCTCAGGCCTTTGATCTCCAGCACGGCGTCGTCGACCTGGTTGCGCGGTGCGAGGTGCGGTTCCACTTGCATGTTCATCATTCAACTCCTCCCAGATAGGCTTCCAGCACGGCCGGATCCTTCTGTACGTCTTCGGGCAAGCCCTGGGCGATCCGCTGACCGAACTCCATGACCACCACGCGATCGACCAGGCCCATGACGAAGTCCATGTCGTGCTCGACCAGCAGAATCGCCATCCCTTCGCTGCGCAGGCGACTGAGCAGGATGCCAAGGGCTTCTTTTTCTTTCAGTCGCAGGCCAGCGGCGGGTTCGTCGAGCAGCAGCAGGCACGGATCGGCGCACAAGGCGCGGGCGATTTCTAGAATCCGCTGTTGGCCGAGTGCCAGGCTCCCTGCCTCTTCATACAAATAGTCGCCCAGGCCTACGCGCTCAAGCTGACGTCTGGCTTCGCCGAGCAGTTCGGCTTCCTCGCGACGATCAAGGTGCAGGGCCGCCGCCAGCACGCCTTGTTGGCCACGCAAATGCGCGCCAATGGCGACGTTCTCCAACACGCTCATGTTGCCCAGCAGCTTCACGTGCTGAAAGGTGCGACTCATGCCCATGCGCGCCACTTGCCGGGAGTTCAGGCCGTTGATCTTTTGACCCATGAACAGCACATCGCCGCTGCTCGGTGTATCGACGCCGGAGAGCTGGTTGAACATGGTGCTTTTGCCGGCACCGTTGGGACCGATCAGCGCGAGGATTTCACCCGAACGGATTTCCAGGCTCATGTCGTTGTTGGCCACCAGTCCGCCGAAGCGCTTGGTCACATTCCGCGCCTCAAGGATCAGCTCGCCATGTTTGGGCAGTTGCCGGCGGGGAAGGGGTGCAGCCTTGGCGTCGACATTCAGGACCTTGGCGCGGACCCTGAACCGGGCCGGTATCAGGCGCGTCAACAAGGGCCACAGACCACACGGTGCGCGCTGCATAAGCACCACGATCAGGATGCCGAATACGATGATTTCGTAGTTGCCGGTGTTACCCAGCAAGTGCGGCAACCAGTCCTGCAACCATTGTTTGAGCATGGTCAGGACGCCCGCGCCGAGCAGGGCGCCCCACACGCTGCCGACACCACCGATCAGGGCCATGAACAGGTAATCGATGCCCATGTTCAAACCGAACGGCGTCGGGTTGACGAAGCGTTGGGTGTGCGCATAGAGCCAGCCGGAAATGGCCGCGAACACCGCAGAGATGACGAAGATCACCATCTTCGAGCGGAAGGTGTTGACCCCCATCGACTCGGCCATTACCTGGCCTCCCTTAAGTGCGCGAATGGCGCGGCCTTCGCGAGAATTCAGGAGGTTCTGCGTGACGACGATTGCCAGCAACAGCAGGGCCCAGATCAGGTAGAAAATATTCTCGCCCTTATCCAGCTTCAGGCCGAACAATGAAATCGATGGCAAGCCGCCGACGCCGGTATGACCGCCGAGGGATTCCAGGGTGCCGAACAAGTAGTACAGCGAAAGGCCCCAGGCAATGGTTCCCAGCGGCAGGTAATGCCCTGACAACTTGAGTGTCAGGGCGCCGAGAATCAGTGCCACTGAGGCGGTGAGCACCACGCCCGCCAGCAGCGTCAGCCACGGTGACGCTCCGGCCCAGGCCAACCATGCCGGCAGTTGTTCAGTGGTGGTCAGGTAGGCTGAGGTGTAGGCGCCCAGCCCGACGAACGCGGCCTGACCGAAACTGGTCATGCCGCCGACACCCGTGAGCAGCACCAACCCCAATACGACCATGGCGTACATGCCGATGTAATTGAGCAGGGTGACGTAGTACGGCGGCAACAGCAGCGGCGCGACGCCCACCACCAGTAACAGGGCAAGCAACAGATAGCGCGAATTCATTCTTCTTCCTCCACATGACGACTGGTGAACGAACGCCAAAGCAGGAACGGAATAATCAGCGTGAACACGATGATCTCTTTGTAGATACTGGCCCAGAACATCGAGAATGCTTCGATCAGGCCCACCGCCAGAGCGCCGAGCGCGGCGACCGGATAGCTAACCAGTCCGCCGATGATCGCGCCGACAAAGCCTTTGAGGCTGATGACGAAACCGGAATCGAAATACAGCGTGGTGATCGGCGCGATCAGGATCCCCGACAGCGTGCCGATCAGCGCGGCGAGCAGGAAGGTCGACTTGCCCGCGAGGGTCGGCGAAATACCCATCAGCCGGGCACCCATGCGGTTGACCGCGGTGGCACGCAGGGCTTTGCCATACAGCGTGCGCTCGAAGAACAGGTACAGCCCGACGATCAGCCCCAGGGACACGGCCAGCACCCAGAGCGTCTGGCTGTTGAAGGTGACCGGGCCCAGTTCCAGGCCAGCTTCGGAGAACGGTTGGGTGCGGGCGCCTTCAGGGCCGAACAGCAACAGCGCAATACCGACCATGCTGACGTGCACGGCGATCGATACAATCAGCAAGACCAATGAGCTGGCCGAGGCGATCGGCTGGAACACCAGTCGGTAGATTTGCGGGCCCAGCGGAACCACCAACGCCAGCGTCAACAAAGCCTGGACCGCCATCGGCAATTCGGCCAACGGCAAGGTGTTGATCAACACCGCCAGCAGGCCTGTATAGCCAAGCTTGAAGAGAATGCGCACGGGGCACCGAAAGGCCTGGCTTGAACGTGCCGCGCCCCATACATCGAGTGCACAGTCGATCAGCGTCAGGCCGAGCAGCAGCCAGACCAGAGCAGTCGGGTGACCGCTCTGCAACGTGGCCATGGTCAAGGCGCCGTAGGTCACGAATTCACCCTGGGGAATCAACAGGATCCGGGTCACGGTGAACACCAGGAGGATCGACAGGGCCAACAGCGCATAGATCGCGCCGTTGGTCATACCGTCCTGGCCCAGCAGCATGGCTATCTGGAAATTCATAATGAGAGCTCTTTTCTACAGATTGAATATCAGGCCCGATTGCCGGCGCGGGTTGACTCGCCGGCAATCGGGCAGGGCGCGCAGTGGGCTGTGCGCCCGGGTTTCGATCAGTTGTCGTGCAACAACATCCAGTTGCCGTTCTTCACCACGATCAATTCGCGACCGCGCTCGTCGAAGCCGCTGTGGTCCTGAGGCGTCATGTTGTAAACGCCTTGGGTGCCGGCCAGTTCGTGGCTTTGCTCAAGCGCATCACGCAGGGCTGCACGAAATTCGGGAGTGCCCGGTGCCGCTTTTTTGGCTGCAATCGGGATCGCCTGCTGTAGCAGCAGACCGGCATCGAAGGTGTTCCCGCCGAAGGTCGCCGGCTTGCTGCCGTTGAGCTTTTCGTAGGCCGTGGTGTAGTTGCTGGCGATTTTCTTCGAAGGATGGCTGTCCGGGATTTCATCCAGTACCAGCATCAGGCTGGCCGCCAGAATGGTGCCCTCGACTTTCTTGCCGCCCAGCTTGAGGAAGTCTTGCAGCGCCGCGCCGTGGGTCTGGTAGACCTGGCCGCGATAGCCCTGATCGAACAGGGTGGTCTGCGGCATCACCGCCGAACTGCCCGGCGCTGCGACCAGCACTGCATCGGGGCGGGTGGCGAGAATTTTCAGGCTCTGCCCGGTGACCGAAGTGTCCTGGCGCTGAAAGCGCTCGTTGGCCACGACCTTGATATTCTGCTGCGCTGCCAGGCCGGCCATGACCTTGGCCCAGTTCTCGCCATAAGGGTCGCCGGTGCCGATGAAGCCGAGAGTTTTCACGCCTTTTTTAGCCATGTGTTCGAACAGCGCCTTGGCGATCAGGTCATCGTTCTGCGTGGTCTTGAATACCCATTTCTTCTGCTCGGTCATTGGCAGCACCACTGCAGCGGTGCCGACCGGTGCCAGCAATGGCACGCCTGCCTCGGCGACGAACTGGATCACGCCCATGGCGTTGGGCGAGCCGCTCGGGCCGATGATGGCATCGACATTTTCTTCGTCGATCAGCTTCTTCAGCGCCTTCACCGTAGCGGTCGGGTCGCTCGCATCATCCAGAGAAATGTATTTCACCACCTGGTCGCCGGCCTGGGTCGGCAGCAACGGCACGGTGTTTTTCTGTGGTAGTCCGACCAGTGCGATCGGTCCGGTGGAGGAGGTAATGACACCGACTTTCACATCCGCCTGCGCAGCGGCGGCGCAGGCGGCACTCAACAACAACGTGGGCACGGCTTTTCTGAAAAGCATGACTTTCTCCGAAGAGTTGCAACGCTGCAAAAGGCTAATGGCCAGCCTTCCCGACCACGACGTGGTGCGAGTACGGCCCTGTTTTAGTTATCGAACTGTGGCGACACCCATGGTTTGTTACCGAGCCATCAGGGTGCTGCTCGACCATGAGCGATCGGTCGAAGGCGAAGAGGGCAAAAGCAGATTGCATGCCAGAAATTTTTCGGTGCAAGGCAGAAAGCCGTTACTGCGATGCCTGATGCGAACGCTTTGAGGCGGGCCGGCCAAGGTGATCCGAAGGGCTGGCAGTGGGGCATGTTAAGGGCGGGAAAAACCCGCAGCACGCCATATCAAACAAGGCTTTGATCTGGATCAAGGAAGCGCTCAAATGACCAAAAACCACCTGATAATAAAATCAAAAAACAGTGATTTTTTACGCTGTTTTTGGCTGTAATTTTTGGGCTGATTTATTTTTTCCTGTTTGCTTTTTCAGCGAGGCCTCTGCTCAATATTTTTCTGAATGTTTCGATGCTTTCTGTTCGTTAAATACAATTAACTAACTGATTTATAAGGTAAAAATATAAAATATTCAGGATTTTTCGTTTTTACGGCAGTGTTACCAAACTGCACGCCGTTGGTGCGAAAAGAGAAAGTCTGCACCGAAAATACACACTCTTTTATTTGGTAAAATTCAATTGACATTTCACGTAAATATTACGATTTTAGATTTAAGCGTTTTCCCCGGCCCTCGTGCCGAGGTCATCCGTTCTGGTGACACATAACGAGCAGGTAAAGAACATGTCGATCGTTGTTGAGGATTTAGCCTTAGGAGGGAATGGCCTTTCGGTCATGGTGAAAGACACCATCGATATCGCCGGCTATCCGACCCGCGCTTCAAGCCGCGCCCTGGCCGATGCGCCGGCGGCAGGCGAACATGCACGCGTGGTCCAGTCTGTTCTGGATGCGGGCTGCCGGATCACCGGTAAAACCAGCCTGCATGAATTGGCATTCGGCACCACCGGCCTCAACGCATGGACTGGCACGGCCTCCAATCCGCGCTATCCGGGCTATATACCGGGCGGCTCTTCCAGTGGTTCGGCAGCTGCGGTGGCGGCAGGCCTTTGCGACTTCGCGCTGGGCACCGATACCGGCGGTTCGGTACGGATTCCAGCGGCGTGCTGTGGTGTATTTGGTCTCAAGCCAACCTTTGGTCGTGTCAGCCGTCAGGGTGTGATGCCTGCGCGCAGTACCCTCGATTGCGTAGGTCCCCTGGCACGGGATATGGAACGCTTGATTGAAGCGATGCACATCATTGATCCCTCGTTCGCCTCCATCCCGGTGCCTGAGCATCTTGCTATCGGCGTGGTCGCGGTAGAGGCCAACGAACAAATCCACTCGGTGGTGAACCAGGCGCTGGGCCGTTCGCGCTTCAAGTTACTTGAGCAGAAGCTGCCTGGCATGGCCGCCGCGTATGACGCCGGCATGGTGATCATCAACGCCGAAACCTGGGCAGCGTGTGGCCATCTTCTGCAAACCTGTCGGGTTGGCAGCGATGTCGCCGACCGTCTGCGCGCGGCCAGTCTGACCACGGCCGAGTCCGTTGAAGAAGCCGAAATCATCCGTCGCGCGTTTATCGCAGAAGTGGACGCAGCCTTGGCCATCACCCCGATTCTGGCCATGCCGACCATGCCCGACTTCCCGTTGCTGGTCGCCGACGCGGCCGACACTCGCGCCGCCCTGGGCATGACCTCCCTGGTGCGTGCTTTCAACCTTTCCGGTCATCCGGCTCTGAGCATTCCTCTGGAAAGCGCCTCGGGACTTCCGGTCGGCCTTCAACTCATTGCCGCCCATGGCGCGGACGAACTGCTGTGTGCAGTCGCCCGCGAACTGGTCCGGCGCCTGGAAGAGTAATCGTGATGCTTACTATGGAGAAACCCATGACTGCGCCAAGCGAGCTGAATCACCAGCGCTGCGTGCCGATCACGGCGAATGAAGCGTTTCAGAAACTGCTGGTCGAGATTCGTGCGCGTGCTCGAAGCGAAGAATTCGACCAACAAAAATTCATCTCGCAGGACGTTATCGAGCAGTTCCGCAAGCTCGGCGTCTATCGGGCTCTGGTGCCCAAACGCTTCGGCGGCGACGAGCGTTCGCCGGCCGAGTTTTGCCAGATGGTGGAAGATATCTCGTTCGCCGATGGCTCCGCCGGTTGGGTCGCCAGCTTCGGTATGAGCCCGGTTTACCTGGCGGCGTTGCCGCTGGAAACCATCAAGAAAATCTATGCCGATTCGCCTGACGTGGTGTTCGCCGGCGGGATCTTCCCTCCGCAGCCTGCATCCTTTGTTGACGGTGGCCTGGAGGTCAATGGGCGCTGGAAATTTTCCAGCGGTTGCATGGGCGCGTCGCTCATCGGCGTGGGTATCAGCCCGAAAAATGGCGAGATGCTCGGCCTGCCACGACTGGCGGTGATGCCTCGGGAAAAGGTCAGAATCGAGGAAACCTGGAATGTCGTCGGCCTGGTCGGCACTGGTAGCCATGATGTCGTCGTCGAAGGCGTGGTGGTGCCGGAGGAGTGGACCTTCGTACGCGGCGGTCCATCGAGTCTTGACGAGCCGTTCTTCCGCTATCCGTCACTGTCGTTCGCCACACAGGTGTTGTCTGTGGTTGGCCTGGGCGTTGCTCGTGCGGCACTTGATGAGTTGAGCGGCATGGCCAGTGGCCGAATCTCCGTGACCGGTGCGCCGTCGTTGTCCGACCGGCCGCTGGCCCAGGTCGAGATGGCCAAGGCCGAAGCGTCGCTGCGCGCTGCACGTTCGTGGTTCTACCAGTCCATCGACGATGCCTGGACCAGCGTTCTGGCCGGCGACCCGGTGAGCGTCGAGCAGACCAATATGCTGCGCTTGTCTTCGACCCACGCCACGCGTGTCGCCGCCGATGTTGCGCGCACCGCGCAAATGCTATCGGGAATGAGCGGGGTGTACCGCACCAGTCCTCTGTCGCGTTTTGTCAACGACACCCAAGTCATTACCCAGCACGCCTTCATGGGCGATATGACCTACCAGAACGCGGGCGCGATCTTCTTCGGCAATAAGCCGCTGCCTGGCTACCTGTAATTTTTTCCTACTGATTGGTGAACCCCATGACCGATAAAAAAGCCCTGCGAGTTTTGTTCTGCATAGGCATCAACCAAAACTTTTTCGATGCTCCGCGTCCTGAAGCGCTGGAAGTCTGGGCCGCTTTCGGCGCCATGTGGAACGGCATCGCCGACCTGCCAGGCGTCACCGTGCTGGGCAACATGGACGACGATCAGAGCATGGTCGGCCCGTCTGCCGGCTGGCCCTGGACGACTTACTTGCTGGCCGATGTACCCGACATCGAAACCGTCCACGCCGCCTGCAATCTGTTTCGCACCACGGATGTCGGCAATGGCCCTTACAAACTCTGGAAGTATTGCAAGGTCGAGGCCCGTACCGGTCGCGAACTGATCATCCAGCGCTGAGTCGAGAGAAGTCGCCATGTCATCACAAGAGCATTTGCGCGCACTGGAACAGCGGCTCGAGCAGTTGGAAAGCGAGAACGCGATCCGCGCCTGCATGAATCGCTACATGTCTTTGTGCGACGAGCTGGGCGTGGATTCCCCGCTCGAGGAACTGGCCGGGTTGTTCACCGAGCAGGCGATCTGGGAAGGTAAGGGTGCCAAGTACCAGAATAGCTTTGGCGGTTACCACGGGCGTGAGGCGATCAAAGCGATGTTCGCAACCTACATGGTCGAACCGGCGCACTTTTCGCTGAACGTGCACTTCCTGACCTCGGAACTGATCCGGGTCAGCGGTGAGACCGCAGATGCCAGTTGGGTGATGTTGCAGACTTCGACCTTTGCCTCGGGTGCCTCGCACCTCAACAGCGCCCGCCTGACCGTGCGGTTCGCCCAGAAAAAAGGGCAGTGGCGCATGGCGCATTTTCAGACCGAGAACCTGTTCAGCCGACCGGTAGACACCTGGAACAATGCCGCGCACCTGCCCGTACCTGGTAAGTCCGGCCAGTCCTGAAAGTAACACCCAGAATTCTTAGAGTCGGCGAATAATGCCGACGAGGAGTGATCGTGAGTAACCTGATAAACACCGTAACGCTCGACGCCAGTCCTTCCGATCTGGTCCTGCATGACCGCGTTCACACGTCGCTGTACACCGACGGCAAGCTCTTCGATCAGGAGCTGGACAAGATTTTCTACAGCACCTGGATCTGGGTCGCTCACGGCAGTGAGATCCCGGAGTCCGGCAGCTACAAGAGCACCTATATCGGCAAGCAGCCGGTGATCGTCGTGCGCGACCGCAAGAAAGAAGTGCATGTGTTGCTCAACCGCTGCCGCCATCGTGGCGCAACGGTGTGCGAGCACAAGAAGGGCAAGACCAACAGTTTTGTCTGCCCTTATCACGGCTGGAGCTACGCGCTGGATGGCAGTCTGCGCGGTGTGCCGCACCCGGAAAGCTACGCCGATTGCCTGGACAAGGGCGAACTGCCTTTGGTCAGCCTGCGTGTCGAGCAATACAACGGCATGATCTTCGCCACCTTCAAGGATGACATCGAGCCCCTCGCTGATTTCCTCGGCCCGGCAAAGAAGTGGATCGACCTGTTCATGAAGCAGGGCGCCGGCTACCCCGTCAAAGTGGGTGGCGAGCACCGCTTCCGCTTCCCCGGCAACTGGAAGATCCAGCTGGAAAACACCACCGACGCCTACCACTTCCCGCTGGTGCACAAGTCGTTCCTGTCGTCCGTGGATGAACAGACCCTGAAGCTGTTCGACTTCGTCGAAGGACCGGGCTACGTCGAAGACCTCGGCAACGGTCACAGCGTGATGGTGATGATCCCTGACCTGGTCGACCTGGAAGCCAACCTCGACTTGCCGATCCCTGAGCGTTTCGAAGACCTGGCCGCGCAGTTGCGCGCCGAAGGCCAGGACGAAGAATCGGTCCGTCGCATCGTGCGTGCGGTCGGCGGTTCGGGCTTCAACCTCAACCTGTTCCCGAACATCGCTTGTTCCATGGCGTTCTTCCGGGTGTTGCAACCGATCGCGGTGAACGAAACCGAAATCCATCACGCCGTCATCACCATGGACGGTGGCCCGGCGGTGGCCAACCGTTATCGTCTGCGTCTGCATGAGCACTTCCAGGGCCCGATGGGTTTTGGTACTCCGGACGATTCCGAAGCCTGGGAGCGCGTACAGCGCGGCGCCAGTGCCGGCACTGATCTGTGGATCATGCTCAACCGCGGCTTGCCGGGTGAAAAGGCATCCGAAGACGGGCTGGTGAGCGATGTGAGCGCCGAGACCGGCATGCGCGCTGGTTACCAGCAGTGGAAAAAGATGATGTCGGCCTGAGTGACGGAGAACACCATGAACAACCTGCAATTGCTCAACCAAGTCAGCGCTTTCATCTGGCAGGAAGCGGACATGCTCGATCACGGCGATTTCGTCGACTGGCTCGATCTGTGGACCGAGAACGCGACCTACATCATCCCGATCGATCCGCTGGAAACCGACTTCGAGAACACCCTGAACTACGCCTACGATGATCACCACATGCGTCAGTTGCGTGTCACCCGATTGACCAGCGGCGAATCGATTTCGACCACCCCGCGGGCACGCACCGTGCGCAGTCAGTCGCGCTTTCGCGTGCTTTCAGATGAAGACGGAATTGTCACCGTGCGTTGTGCGCAGAACCTGCGTGAGTTCCGCAAGGATGTGCTCAAGCAGTACACCGCCGATGTCACGTTTGAACTGGTGCGCAGCGGTGACAGTTTCAAGATTCAGCGCAAGGTGATCCAGCTGATCAACTCCACCGATACCCTCGCCGGTATCGGCTACATCCTCTGAGGACGTTGCCATGACACAGGTTGCATTGGTCACCGGCGCGGCCCAGGGGCTGGGCAAAAGCATTGCCGAGCAACTGCTGAACGCCGGCTATCGGGTCGTGATCAGCGACCGTTCGCTGGAATCAGCACGGGTCACCGCCACTGAACTCGATGCCACGGGTGAACGGGTCCTGGCGCTCAAGCTCGATGTATCGAGGAAGGCCGATTTCGAAGACGCGCTGGCGGCCGTCGTGGCGCATTGGGGTGAATTGCAGGTGGTGGTGAACAACGCCGCGATGACCATGACCACACCGGTGATGCAGATCAGCCCGGAAGAGTTCGACCGTGTTGTGAGCGTCAATCAGCGCGGCACTTTTGTCGGCTGCCAGGTGTTCGGCAGCTATCTGGCGGCCCAGGGTTACGGGAGGATCATCAACATGGCTTCCCTGGCCGGGCAGAACGGCGGCACCGCAACCGGCGCGCATTACGCCGCATCCAAGGGCGCCATCATTACCTTGACCAAGATCTTCGCCAAGGAGCTGGCGGCGTCCGGTGTCACGGTCAACGCTATCGCCCCGGGCCCTATCGAGTCACCGGCGGTGCGCGCCGCCGTGCCGCCCGAGCGCCTGGAAAAACTGATAGAGGCGATCCCGGTCAAACAATTGGGTAACGCCGCGTTCATCGGCAAGTTGATTGTGCAACTGGCCAGCGAAGACGCCTACTTCACCACCGGGGCGACCTGGGATGTGAACGGCGGGATCTTCATGCGCTGAGGCCACGGTTACACGGTTTGAAAAAGCAGTCGGGGGTGCCCAGATGCGCCTCCTTACAACGAAATCGGGATGGTCCTGTATGAGCGATCAATTATTGAAAGTCGTCGTGCGCAAGCGCGAAGAACAGGGCGAAGGTGTTGTCGTACTGGATCTGAGTGATCCTGCGGGACAGCCTTTGCCCGCCTTCGAGGCGGGCGCGCATATCGATATCCACCTCAAGACCGGTCTGGTTCGCCAGTATTCGCTGTGCGGTGATCCGGCCAACGCAGGCGCCTATCGCTTGGGCGTACTCAAGGATCCCGCCTCGCGTGGCGGTTCGGTGGCGGTGCATGAACTGCTACAGGAAGGTCGTGAAATCGAGATCAGCCTGCCACGCAATCACTTTCCGCTGGCCAGCGATGCCAGGCGTTCGATCCTGATCGGCGGCGGTATCGGCATCACCCCGATGGTGGCCATGGCTTACGCGCTGAATGCCCACGACAGCGATTTCGAACTGCATTATTGCGGTCGTTCACGCAGCCGCAGCGCCTTTCTCGAGGAGCTGGGTAACGCTGCGTTTGCGTCGCGGTTGAACACCCACTTTGACGACGAAGCCGCCGACCAGAAACTCGACCTGCCAAAAGTGCTGGGCACTCCACAAGCTGGCGTACACGTGTATGTCTGCGGACCGGCCGGTTTCATGGACTGGGTCATTGCCCAGGTCCTGGAAGCGGGGTACGCCGACGATCATGTGCACCGCGAATACTTCCAGGTCGAAGTCGACGCTTCGGGCGCCGGTTTCGAAGTGGTCGCCCAGCGCAGCGGCAAGACCGTACAGGTTGCCGAGGGCCAGAGCATCGTCGATGCGCTGACTGCCGTGGGCATCAAGATTGAAGTGTCGTGTGAGCAAGGCGTTTGCGGCACATGCTTGTGCGACGTTATCGAAGGCGAACCGGATCATCGCGACATCTATCTCACGGATGACGAAAAATCTGCCAATGACCAGATTCTGGTGTGCTGTTCCCGGGCCAAGTCCAAGAAACTGGTGCTGGATATCTGATAGACCGGAGGGTAAGACCATGGTCGATACAACTGGATTTCGTAACTCAATGGCAATGCTTGGTGGCGCGGTTTCGGTCATCACCACCGATGGTCCTGCGGGTCGTTTCGGGTTTACCGCTTCGGCGGTGTGCAGCGTGACTGACCAGCCACCGACGCTGTTGGTGTGCATGAATCGCTCGTCGTTTTCCAACGTGCATTTCAAGAGCAACGGTGTGCTGAGCGTCAACGTGCTGACCCCTGGGCATCAGGAGGTGTCGGGGGCTTTTTCCAACCGCAATCTCGATACCGAACAGCGCTTTTCCTGCGCATCATGGAGCACCCTGGAGAGCGGTGCGCCGTTGCTTGATGAGTCACTGGTCAGTTTCGACTGCCGTATCGCCCAGGCTCATGAAGTGGGATCGCACACAATTTTCTATTGCGAAGTATTGGGCATCCGTAATGGCGACAGCCAGGAAGGCCTTGTGTATTTCAATCGCGCCTACCACCGTTTGGGGGATGCCTCTAAAGCAACTTCCTGATGTTGGATTGCCCCAAAAAAACGATAAGACTTTCCATGATCGTTGAGTGTTTAAAATAACTATAAAGCGGTTTTCGCTGTTCTGGCGAACGACTGCGTTACGACTTTTTTGCAGTAAGTGGTTATAAAAATAATACTGCGGATTGACTGCCAAAGTTTCACTTTTGCTGAATTGATCTGCTTCCACTAGTCGTGCCTTCGTGCATGTAAAAAAGAAGGAAAGTTTGATGTTCCAGAAGAGCTGGGTAAGCCGTGGCGTCACCACCGCGGCCGTGATGGGGATCTTCACACCTGTGGTTGCGCAGGCTGACTTCGTAGACGACAGCCAAGTCAGTCTGGGGATGCGCAACTTCTATATCGACCGCGATTTCAAACAGCATGATGCGCCGCAATCGCGGATCGGCAGTTGGACCCAAGGCTTCGATTTTCGGGCGATCTCGGGTTACACCGAAGGCACGCTACAGTTTGGCCTGGACCTCTCGGCGCAGTACGCCTATCGCCTGGACGGCGGCGGTGGCCGTGGTCCGGACAGCATCATTCCGTACGACACCAGCAAGGGCGAACAAGTCCGGGACTATGGCCGTGCGGCGCTGACCGGCAAGGTTCGTTACAACAAAACCGAACTCAAGATAGGTGAACTTCGACCGACGTTGCCGGTGGCTTACATCGACGACTCCCGGCAATTAATCACCACCTATCACGGCGTGCAGCTCGAATCGAAAGACGTGGACAACCTGACGCTGACCGGTGGCCGTTTTACCGAGATCAGCTCCCGGGAGTCTTCCAATACCGAGAAGATGTACTTGTTCAATGGGCCCGACGTTAAACGTCGCAGTGACGGTTTGAACTTTGGGGGCGCCACGTATGCGTTTACGCCGAACTTGTCCGGCACTTACTTCTTCGGCCAGTTGGAAGATATCTACAAACAACACTATCTCGGTTTGACTTATAACCATGATCTGGGGGCCGGTTACGGCGTGAAGACCGACCTCCGTTACTTCAATAACAGCGAGGACGGCAAGGCGTTATACGGCGACATCGACAACAGGTCCTACGGGATCATGACGACCCTGAAGAAGGGTGCCCATGCTTTCGGTGTCGGCTATCAGCGCATGCTTGGCGAGTCGACATTCCCGACGCTCAACGGCTATGCACCGCAGCCTTACTTGGTGAACTGGTCGACAGTGGCGTTCGTCAAGCCGAACGAAAGCTCCTGGCAATTGCGTTATGACTACAACTTCGCGGGCATCGGTTTGCCGGGTCTGAAATTGATGACGCGTTACATGCGCGGCACGGGTGTCGACCGGGGCAACAATGCCCTCGACCAAAACGTCGAAAGCGAACGCAACATCGTGCTCGGCTATGTGGTGCAAAGCGGTCCGCTCAAAGATGTGGGTTTCGAATGGCGCCGCATTGACGTTAAGACGCGTTATGGCAATGGCAGTGCGTCGGGTGCGGACTATCAGGAGAACCGCCTGATCACCACCTACACCTGGAAGTTCTGAAATCCCCCGGGAGCCGTTCGCGGCTTCCGGGTTGCCCGCGCATCGGGCAAAGGTTTTTCAACACTGGTTTTCCTTTGCCCGGATCGCTCCTTCCGGGCTTTTTTTCGCAGCGGTTTTTATCCGCCCTACGAGGATGACCTATGCGTCGTTTCTATACCGGTTCTGACTTGAATCGTGTGCACAGCATTGCCGAACTGGCCGACATGGCTCGGCGACGCGTGCCTTACTTCGTCTGGGAATACCTCAGCGGCGGCGCGGAAGCCGAATTGACGCTCAAGGATAATCTCGACGCGTTCAGTGCTTATGGCCTGCACGCCAGAGCCATGGTGCCCTGCCATGCGCCCGACACGTCTCGCGCGTTGTTCGGCAAGGTGCTGCCAATGCCGATGCTGATCGGGCCGACGGGCTACAACGGTCTGTTGCACCGCGATGCCGACATTCACTTGGCCAAGGCTGCAACGGCACGTGGTTTGCCGTTCAGCCTGAGCACCGCGTCCAACACTTCACTTGAAGACCTCGTCGCGGCGGCGCCTGATGTCGACCTGTGGTTTCAGCTGTACGCTATGCGCGATCCGGCGGTGCAAAAAAACCTGTTGCAGCGCGCCGCCGCTGTCGGTTGCCGGACTCTGGTGTTGACCTGTGATGCGATGGTGCTAGGCAATCGCGAGTGGGACCGACGCAGTTTCGCCAGGCCGCGACAGCTGACATGGCGCAACAAGTTTGACGTTGTCCGTCACCCGCGTTGGCTCAAGCAAGTGATGTGGCCATCGGGGCTGCCTGGCATGGGCAACCTTGAACCTTACTTGCCGCCGAGTGAGCGCAATCCCTTGGGATCAATGGCGTTTGTCGGCAAGCAGATGGACACCTTGCTCGATTGGGACATGCTGGCGCGTTTGCGTGATCAATGGGGCGAGCGGCTGTTGCTCAAGGGCGTGTTGCATCCGGCCGATGTGGAGCGAGCCATCGCCCTCGGGCTTGACGGTGTGGTGGTGTCCAATCACGGCGGCCGCCAACTGGACGGTGCCCTCGGCAGCCTCGATGCACTGGCGGCCATCGCGCCTCAGGCGAAAGGCAAACTCAGCCTGCTGCTGGATGGCGGGATCCGGCGTGGCAGCGACATCGTCAAAGCGCTCGCGCTGGGGGCCGATGCCGTGCTGCTAGGGCGCTCCACCCTTTACGGCGTGGCGGTGGCAGGTGAAGACGGTGCTGGCCGGGCGCTGGACGTATTGACGGAAGAACTGGCGCGGACCATGAACCTGATGGGCTGCACCCACCTAAACCACCTTGACGGCGACAGCGTGTTCGAGCGACGACGCGCTTGAGCATTTGTGGGCGCGAGCTTACTCGATGGCGGCGTGTCAGACGAAATCAATGTTGAATGTACCGGCCCCTTCGCGAGCAAGCCCGCTCCCACACTGATCGTGGTCGCACTCGACCAGTTTATTGCGTTGCAGAATCGGAATGACGCTTGCGCGTTTCGCGCAGTGGCTCGCCGGGGCCGTTGCTAGGATCGAGGCTCTTCTACAGGAGTGCTTTCATGAATATCAGTGTTATCGGCGGCGGTCACGGTTGCTACGCGGCAGCGATAGAGTTGGCGGAGAAAGGCCATTCGGTGCGGTTGTGGCGCCGAGACAGTGCCGCGCTGGAAAAACTGCAAGGCCTCGGCCATCTGCTCGTGCGCGACTTTCGTGGCGAACGACGCTTGAGCCTGGGGCAGGTCGGGGATGCCCTGACCTTGACGGCCGATCTGGCACAGGCCGTGGCCGATGCTCAGTTGTTGGTCATTGCCTTGCCGTCGACCTCCCACCAAGCCCTTGCCAGCGAACTGGCTCCCTTGTTGCGCGACGGGCAAGTGGTGTTCCTGCCGCCGGGGACGTTTGGCAGCATGGTGTTCGCCCAGGCAATGGCGAAGGCGGGGAATCACAGCGAGGTGGCGTTTGCGGAGACCGGCACCTTGCCCTATCTGGCGCGCAAGCATGGCGATAACCAGGTGGTGATCAGCGGCTACGCGACCCGTCTGCCGACTGGAGTTTTTCCGAGTCGTTTGAGCGAGTCGGCGTTCGCCGTATTGCGCGAGGCTTACCCCAGCGTCGAACCGATCGAAGATGCACTCAGCGGCGCGCTGATGAACGCCGGGCCGATCATTCATCCGCCGTTGATCCTTATGAACGCGGGTCCACTTGAGCATTTCGAGACGTGGGACATTCACAACGAAGGGACCGTACCTTCGATTCGTCGCGTGACCAATGCCCTCGACGCCGAGCGTATCGCCGTTCGTGAAGCACTGGGCTATGGCGCACCGCATTTCCCGCTGGCTGATCATTACGCCACCGACGGCGATGAGTGGATGTACGGTCGCGGCGCTCACGGCAAACTGACCGATAGCGGCGATTGGCGTGAAGACATCGACCTGCAAAAGCACCGCTACATGCTTGAAGACACACGACTGGGCTTGTCGTTTCTAGTGTCGGTTGGGCGCTGGGCCGGCGTGCCGACACCGGTCGCTCAGGGCCTGTTGAGCCTGGCCACCGTGGTCAGTGGCATCGACCTGTACGCCGAGGGTCGAACCCTGGAAAACCTCGGGCTGGATCAACTGAGCCGCAGCGAAATGGCGCAGTGCATGAACCAGGGGTTGCAGGCATGAGCGCCGATCCGCAACGCATCTGTATCGTCGGCGCGGGGCGCATGGGCGAGGGCATTGCCTTGGCGTTCATGTTCGCCGGACTGCCGGTGACCCTGATCGATATCAAGCAACGCGAGCCCGTGGCGCAGGACCGCTACTTCCGCCAGATCGAGGGCCACTTGCGCGGCGAACTGGCATCGCTTGCGCGTTTGGGATCACTCGATCCGGCACAAGTCGAACAGGCGATGAGCCATTTACGCTTGAGTGATCGCGAAGGCAGTGGCGACGATTTGCACAGTGCCACTGTCGTGTTCGAAGCCGTGCCTGAAGTGCTTGAACTCAAGGCCATGACGTTCGCTTGGCTGAGTGCTGCGTGTGGCGATGAAACGGTGATTGCATCGACGACATCGACCTTTCTGGTGACGCAGCTGGCGGCATTGGTCACGCACCCGCAACGCTTCGTCAATGCCCATTGGCTGAACCCGGCGCTCCTGATGCCGCTGGTCGAAGTCAGCCGCAGCAAGGACACTTGCCCGCAGGTGGTGCAACGCCTGATGGCATTGCTCAAGCGCATCGGCAAAGTGCCCGTGCAATGCTCCCCGGCAGCCGGTTACATCGTGCCGAGAATCCAGGCACTGGCGATGAATGAAGCGGCGCGAATGGTCGAGGAGGGGGTGGCCAGTGCAGAGGACATCGACACCGCGATTCGCGTTGGTTTCGGTCTGCGTTTCTCCGTGCTGGGGATGCTTGAGTTTATCGACTGGGGCGGCGGCGACATTCTGTTCTATGCCTCCCATTACCTGGCTGAAGCCATCGATCCACGTTTCCTGCCACCCAAAGTCATTGCCGAGAACATGGCGCAAGGGCGGAACGGGCTGCGCGAAGGTCAGGGTTTTTATGATTACCAGGACGTTGACCTGGAGGCCTACAAACTGCAGAGGCTGGGTGAGTTCACCCGCAAGCTTGAGTTGATGGGGCTGTCGCCGGTGTTCAACGGTGGCGTGGCAACGTCCTGAGCGCGGAAGCTGACGTGTGATCGCGACAGCTTCACGACCTGGTTGCACAACCGGCGCGCCGTTATGGCTGCGTCGGTTTTTCCGTGGTGGATGCAGGTCATCCATGCATTTGTCTGGTCCTGAATCGAGGTTGTCATGAAACTGTACGAATTGATCACGTTCACCGTGCGGGTGCGCACTGTCGCCACTGCCATGGCTTGTCTGGAGCAGCGACTGGCCGTCGATGACGCCGCAGTGAAACTGGTCGGCTGCTGGGCGTCGGAAATCGGCCCGCTGAATCAGATCGCGGTGTTGCGTGGTTTTGTCGACGAGGCGTCTCGCCAGGCTGAGCGCGAACGTTATCTGTCGAGTGCCGACGTGTTTGGCATCGAGGCGTATCTGACGGACATGCGCGTGGAAAGCTACACGTTGTTTCCCTTTATCCAGCCACTGTCTGCCGGGCGCCACGGGCCGTTCTATGAACTTCGCGTCTACGACCTCATGCCATCGGGCCTGGCTCCCACGCTCAAGGGCTGGGAAAAAGCCGTAGGGCCACGAACAGACGCGCAGTACTCCCAGGTGTATGCCGCCTTCTACGCCACTGACGGTCAACTGCCGCGCTACCTGCACATCTGGCCTTACGCCTCACTCGAACAACGACTGGACGTGCGCGCACGTGCCGTACAGGACGGCGTCTGGCCGCCGGAAAATTCAGGCCCGCAACTGCGCGACATGCATTCGACGATCTACCTGCCTGCGGGCTTTTCGCCACTGCAATGAGATTTGCCGAACCCTTTGTGAGCAAGGCCGTTCCCCCAGAAGGGGAACGTCGCACCACGAGCCTTGGGTTTCAGACGCCCAAGTAGCGCCAGGATAATTCTGGTGTTTCGGCCAGTTGCACTTGCATACCGTGCCAAACCTGTCGGCCCTTTTCGATGATGTGATGGCAGTCGACCGCCCGGGCCATTTCCTTGAGGTTCTTGTAGGTGACCAGAATCGCCTCGCCTTCGGCTTTCAAGCTCGCCAGGCAACTCCAGATGGTTCCGCGAATGATCGGCGCCAAGCCTTCGGTTGTCTCGTCGAAAATCAACAATTGCGGGTTGGTCAACAGGGCGCGGGCGACCACCATGATCTGCTGTTCGTCACCAGAGAGGGTTTTCGACAACTGATCCTGGCGTTCCTGTAACCGTGGAAACAACTGGTAGATTCGTGCCAGGTCCTACTTACCCTGGGTCGCGTTTGCCTTCCTCGTTTTTGGTCGAACCGGGCGCGTGAATAATCGAGGCGTTGACAATAGTGCCCTGACGCAGGGAAAGACCTTTTTCCTGCAAATAACCGTTGATGACGGCGAGAATCGCAGGCGTCAGCGGGTGTTTCTCCAGCAGGTGCCGGAAGTTCATGATCGCAGTGTCTTCAGGGATCGGCGCACTCAGCGTGAGATGGGCAAACTAGCGCATGGGGGTGATTTCATAGAGCGCTTCTTCTATGGTCGGGTCGCTCAGGGCGAAACAGTTTTGCAGCAGATGAATACGCAGCATGGTCTCCAGCGGATACGGTTTACGGCCACCACCAGCCTTCGGGTAATACGGTTCGATCAACCCCAACAAACCACTCCAGAGCACCACCTGATCCATTTCGGCAAGGAAGCGTTCACGACGGGTTTGCTTGCGCTTGCCTGCATATTTGAAATCGGAAAAGCTCATCTGACTCATGCGAGGCTCGGGTCAGGTGGTGAGGGTGTATTCCAGCACATTTGAGGACTTGTTCGGAGAATCCCTAGCATGCTGTGGGGTACTTGCCACGTCGCAAATAGGCCTCATGGTAGGTCGGACGGAAATGCTCAACATCCGGCTAGCCACCAATTATTATGTTTTTTTGGAGAGAGAGCAAAAAAAACATAACATCAAAACTTCAACATAGAGATCAACAAAAAACAAACCTTTTACATGGATATTAATATACGAAGCTGTTTCTGGATATTACAAAGCAAAAAAACCACAAGTTCGTTAGTCTGATTTGCCGTCGCACGAATAAATCAGGAAACCTACATGAGCCTCCTAACGCGAAATCCGAGATTTATGACGGTTTTAGTTATTTTTTGCTCTCTAGCGATAGTCCTTATGGCGAGAATTACCTATCTTTCTATTTTTTCTCATGAGTTTCTAAACGACGAAGGCCGCAAACGATCTACGCGCCTAATTGAGACAATTCCAGTTCGCGGCACCATTTTTGACCGATTCAATCAGCCCATGGCGGTCTCTACCCCCGTAAGCACAATATGGGTTAACCCTAAACAATTTTCTCCAACAAAACAGCAAGTAGAATTATTAAGCGAGCATCTTAATATTGATGCTTCACGAATTAGCTATTTGAAATTGAATACCCAAGGAAAATCGTTCGCCTATTTAGCAAGAAGGGTTTCTCCAGAGACCGCGAAAAAGGTAGAAGCCTTGTCTATTTTCGGAGTTTATGAGCGAAAAGAGTACAAGCGATTCTACCCCCAATCATCGATGTTAGCTCAGACGTTAGGCTTTACCAATATTGACCAGAAAGGCATCGAAGGCATTGAGCTAATGTATGATCAGCGACTTTCAGGAGCGTTTGGCCTTGAAGAGCTCACCTTGAACTTACACAAGCGCGTCACAAGAGAAATCCTTGTTCACAAGCCCCTGACTCCTGGAAAAAATGTATACCTGACAATAGACTCCACCCTGCAATACTACGTTGAAAAAGCGCTATGGAAAGCACTTGTATATAATAAAGCCCAGTCTGTGAGCGCAATTCTTATACACGCAAAAACAGGAGAGATACTGGCGATATCCACAGTGCCTTCATTCAATCCTAATTCTCGAAAAAGCTTTAGCCCGAATGTGATTCGAAATCGTGTATTTACTGATGTGTATGAGCCGGGTTCAGTAATAAAACCATTCAGCATGGCCGCCGTGTTAACGGCAGGTATCGTTGACAAAAACGCTATGATTCAGATAGCGCCAGGTTTTGTTAAGATCAATGGCTATACTATTCGTGATGTGGGAAGGGATGATCAGTTAGATCTAGCAGGTATCATTCGTCGATCCTCTAATGTTGGCATGAGTAAAATCGCAATACCAACAGGTGGAAAAATCATCTCTCAAATGCTACTTGACCTGGGATTCGGAAATAGCACCTCCGTCTTTTTTCCTGGAGAAAGTGTTGGTTCTGTTCCAACTAGGACAGCATGGTCGGATATAGCCACTGCGAGCCTTTCATACGGATACAGTTTGTCGGTCAATTTGGCTCAATTGGTTCAGGCCTATACCGTTTTTGCAAATAATGGAGACCTGATTCCATTATCGATAATAAAAAACGAAGCTCATCCACCCCGAAACGTCATGAAACCGGAGGTCGCGAACAGGATTCTGGAAATGCTGGTGCACGCAGTTGATGGGCCTGGGGCAGGAGGAAAGCGCGCAGCAATCAAAGGTTATGTAATTGCCGGAAAAAGCGGAACATCACGCAAGGCGTCCAGAGGCGGATATCAAAACAACGCATACAGAGCCATGTTCGTGGGTATTGCACCGGCCAATGCACCTGAGTTCATCATGGCTGTTTTGGTGGATGAGCCCACCGCTAAAGGTTACTTCGGAGGAGCGATTGCAGCACCTATTTTCAAGGAGGTTTTAGAGGACGTGCTTCGCATCAGAAATGTACAGAGTGATCAAAGCCAGACTCTACCAGCAGTCCAGGGTTGATTTGACACAGAACGTTTTGCGACGGCCTGACATTAGGTAGAAGCGAACATACCCGACGTTCATCAGGGTGGCACTTTTTTATCAATGAAAGTCATTCGTTGAGATCTATCACAGCCTTATATCTGTTGAGCTTTTGAGTGCGTAGGGCATCACAATACATGATCCATGGGCCTCAGTCCGCGACACCAAAGGCCCCATGAGGGACTCATGCCCCGGGCTGACAAAATCAGCTGCCAACTAGGGAGGGTCTGAAGTAAGCAGCCGTTTTTAACGGCCTCGCTGTTTGAGGTTCAAAAAACGGCGACTGAATCGAAAATCAGACCTTTCCTCCTCTCAGTTCAGTTCGCTGTTTTTTGCTGAATAACACCTTTTCAGGGCTAATTGTCCGCATCACAGGCGCACCTCGCCTGCATTCAACAGCCGTTTTCGCATCATCCACAGGTTCGATAAGGCAAACAGTGTGGTCTGTTGTACGGTGTTTTTCACCACGCCTCGGAAGCGGACTTTCGTATAACCAAACTGGCGCTTAATCACCTGGAATGGATGCTCAACTTTGGCCCGGACTTGAGCTTTCGCGTATTCGATTTTTCGGCGTATGCGACCGATCAGGCTCTTTTTTGCATGCTTCTTATAGCTACTGGGTCGCGCTGCGATCGACCAGATCATCTGCCGGTGTTGATGCTCCGGACGCTTCTCCACGCCGGTGTAACCGGCATCGCCAGAGACGTAAGTTTCCTCGCCATGCAGCAACTGATCGACCTGAGTCACGTCCGCCACATTCGCCGCCGTACCCACTACGCTATGCACCAGACCGGATTCAGCATCGACACCGATGTGCGATTTCATCCCGAAATAGTACTGATTTCCTTTCTTTGTCTGGTGTATTTCGGGGTCGCGTTTACCATCCTTGTTCTTGGTCGAACTGGGCGCATGAATGATCGTCGCATCGACCACAGTACCTTGGCGTAGCAGCAAACCTCGGTCGCCCAAATAGCCGTTGATGACCTGCAAAATTCCACCGGCCAGCTCATGTTTTTCCAACCGCCAGCGGAAGTTGAGGATCGTGGTTTCATCCGGAATCCGATCCAAATGCAGCCCGGCAAACTGGCGCAGAATCGTGGTTTCGTAGAGGGACTCTTCCATCGCCGGGTCGCTGTAGCCGAACCAGTTTTGCATCAGATGAACCCGCAGCATGGCCATCAACGGATACGCCGGACGACCGCCTTCGCCCTTCGGATAATGCGGCTCGATCAATGCAATCAGGAAACGCTCGCGGCGGGTTTGCTTACGTTTGCCAGCGTATTCGGCATCAGCGAAGGACATTTGCTTCATCGGGGCTCAACCGTTCAGTTCGTGGGACAGGCGTTTTTCACCAGATTTGGAAGTCTTTTTCAGAGTTTCCCTAACGCTTTCTGTCCTTCGTATGCAGCTCCTGTTCACCGGCGGGTATAAATCACCATCAAAATAGCCCCTTGTACCGACCCTGCACTGTGTGCCGCGTCCGGAGCCCGGCAACAGTAGTCGCCGACGTTCAGTGTTCTATCCTGATCATAAAGTGAGCCTTGCAGTACGAACAGTTGTTCAAGCTCCCCTTTATGGGTATGGCTGGCGACATGAGCGCCTGCGTCGACTTTCATCAATAGGGTCTTTTCACCGCGTTCGGTGTCCTCGAACAGCGGTTTGATCCAGAAACCTTCAGCCGTTGTCGGCAGCCAATCATCAGCCGAAGACGAGTAATAGGTAGAGCCTTCGACCGGCCCGTGAGTGCCGTGTTTTCCAGCGATTCTCCAGAATGGTGTTTCATTTTTTGACATGTTTGTCTTCACCTGGGCAGCGGGTTCGCTTACAAGTCCTTGACCAGTCTCAACGCATCGTAGATCGCTGCGTGGGTGTTACGCGCAGCCACCGCATCGCCAATGCGAAACAACTGGAATCTGCCCTCCGGGTTGGTCACTAGCTGTTGCGGGTTGCCGACGATCAGGTCCTGATGTTCAACCACGCCACCGTTGCTCGAGGCGGATTTCAATTCGAAGTACAGTTCGTCCAGCGGTCGGGTGCCGTGGTTGACCACCACTTGATCGACCCGCCGGACCTTGCGTGCACTGCCGTAGTCACTGTCGATCATCGCCAGCAGATATTGACCTTCGCGCTCGACGGCGAGCAGTCGGAAGGTGACGGTGAAGGTGGTGTCCAGCGCTTGCAGTGAGCGCATGTAGGGCACCAGGTTCATCGCCATGACTTCCGGTGCGAAGGTCCGGTCCGGTGTCATGATCTCGATTTTTGCGCCACTTCGGGCGATGAACTCGGCCGCCTGCAGGCCCGCATGATCACCGGCGTCGTCGAACAGCAGGACATTGCGCCCGGGTTTCACATCCCCGGAGATAATGTCCCAGGCCGAGACCACCAGCTCATTGCCTGCCGAGAGAATCTCGGTGTGGGGCAGGCCGCCGGTGGCGATTATCACCACGTCCGGGTTTTCGTCGTGGACAGTGCTGGCCTCGGCCCAGGTATTGAAACGAAAGCTGACACCTCGGGCCATGCACTGGGCCATGCGCCACTCGACGATGCTGATCATTTCCCGCCGCCGCTCCGATTGCGCAGTGAGCCGAACCTGGCCGCCGGCCTGGTTGGTGGCTTCGAATACCACTACCTCATGACCGCGCTCGGCCGCCACTCGCGCCGCTTCCAGCCCGGCGACACCAGCACCGACAATCACGATTTTGCGTTTTCTCGCCGCCTTGGGGATGTCATGAGGCATAGTGGTTTCACGGCCGGTGGCCGGGTTGTGGATGCAATAGGCCGCACCGCCCTGGTAGATCCGGTCCAGGCAATAGTTGGCTCCGACACAGGGGCGAATATCCTCTTCGCGTCCCTCGATAATTTTGCGCACGATATGTGGATCGGTCATGTGCGCGCGGGTCATGCCAACCATGTCGATCTTTCCCGAGGCGATGGCATGGCGGGCGGTGGCGACGTCCGGAATTTTCGCCGCATGAAAGGTGGGGAAGTCGGTGGCGGCGCGAATCTCTCCGGCGAAGTCCAGGTGCGGCGAGTTGCGCATGCCCTGGATCGGAATTACGTCGGTCAGGCCGGCGTCGGTGTCGATATGGCCGCGGATAACGTTGAGAAAGTCCACCATGCCGCTGTCTTTCAGGCGCCTGGAGATGTCCAGACCGTCGGCCGGGGTCAGTCCGCCGGGCATTTGCTCGTCGCCGGTATAACGCACGCCGACGATGAACTCATGGCCGACGCGCTGGCGAATGGCGCGGAGGATGTCGAAGGTAAAACGCAGCCGGTTGTCGATGGAACCGCCATACGGGGCATCGAGGTCGTTGGTCAGCGGCGACCAGAACTGATCCATCAGATGCCCGTAGGCCTGCAGTTCGATGCCATCCAGGCCCGCAGCTTTCATCCGCTCGGCGGCGTCCGCATAGTCCTTGATGATTCGTTCCACATCCCAGTTTTCCATCTTCTTCGGGAAAGAGCGATGGGAGGCTTCGCGCTCGAATGACGGTGACACCACGGGCAACCAGTCCCCCTTGTCCCAGCGTGTGCGCCGACCGAGGTGGGTCAACTGGATCATGACCGCCGCGCCATGTTCGTGGCAGGCGTCGGTGAGGTCTCTCATCCAGCCGACCACCTCATCCTTGTAGGCCAGGATGTTGTTGAACACCGGTGGGCTGTCTCGCGAAACCGCAGCAGACCCCGCCGTCATGGTCAGGGCCACGCCAGCCTTCGCCCGTTCAACGTGGTAGGCGCGATAGAGGTCCTTGGGCATGCCATCTACGGGATAGGCCGGCTCGTGGGCGGTGGTCATGATGCGGTTTCTGAGAATCAGGTGCTTCAACTGATAGGGCTGGAGGAGCGGATCATTCAGCATCGTCAAGACTCTCCGGAAGAGGGCAAGGACCTAAGTTGAAATTACGTTAGGGTGAAATGTACACCTGTGTCAACAAGATAGACATAGGTGTACATTTTACTTGCGCGGTATCGGGTGAGCGACTAGGATCGAGTCATGAACGAACAAACCAAAGCGGTAGAAACAGGCTGGAGAGGGTCCCTGGAAGGGTGGCTCGATGCAGCGTATGAAAGCCTGACCGAGTGCGGTGTCGACACGGTGCGGGTGATGCCACTGGCCAAAAAACTGGGGCTGTCGAGAACCAGTTTTTACTGGTTTTTCAAGGATCGTGAAGAGCTGCTCGTCGCATTGATCGAGCGCTGGCGGGTGAAGAATACTGGCAATCTGATCGCCCAGACCGAGTGTTATGCCGAAAGCATTGCTGAGGCGATGCTCAACGTTTTCGACTGTTGGCTGAACCCGGACCTGTTCGATTCTCAGTTTGAATTTGCCATGCGCAGCTGGGCCTTGCAGTCCGCCGAAGTGGCCGAACATATCCGGGTGGCCGACATTGCCCGGCGCGAAGCCCTTATCCGGATGTTCGTGCGTTTCGACTATGCATTTGACGCCGCCGATGTGCGGGCTCGAACGATTTACCTGACGCAGATTGGCTATATCAGCACCAACACCCGAGAGGATGTCGGGGAGCGAATGCGGCGGATTCCAGAGTACGTGAAGATATTCACCGGCCAGGAACCACTGGATCGCGAATTGAAACGCTTCTACTCCCGCCATGGGTATGTGATGGATGAAGTTTCACCGCCAACCCCTGACTGACCGCAACTTCTGACTGACGAAGGCAGGTTCAAAATGTTCGACGAGCCCACGATAGGTATTATCGGCGGATCGGGATGGCTTGGCCGCTCGATAGCCCAGGCGATGCTCGACAGGGCTTTTATCCAGCCCGGTGCGTTGGTGCTTTCGAACCGCTCCGCAAGCAATCCATTATCGAGTCCCAAGTGGTCGCAGGTGATGGTAACGCGCAACAATCAGGAACTGGTGGAACGTTGTGATGTGGTCATCGTGTCCGTACGCCCCGAGCAGTTTGTCGATGTAAAGATTTTTGCTGAAAACCGACTGGTGATTTCGTTGATGGCCGGCGTGTCCCTGGAAGACGTGATGCAGCGTACTGGCAGTCGGCAGGTGATTCGCGCCATGGTCAATGCCGCCGCAGAGATCGGCAGGTCCTATACGCCCTGGTTGGTCACGCAAGAGGTCACCGACGAGCAGAAAGCGTTCGCCCAGCGGCTGTTCGAAATCTTCGGCAGCGCCGATGAAGTCTTCACCGAACACCAGTTGAATTACCTGACAGCGCTGGTGGGAACAGGGCCTGCTTACCCGGCGTTGCTGGCTCGCAGCCTGTTCCAACATGCCGTGAACAGTGGCTTGCCTCCCGCCATTGCCCGACGCGCAGCCAATGCGGTGGTGGTGGATGCCAGCCAACTGATCGGCAATGGACACTCCGTCGATGAACTCCTGCAAGCGTTCGTCAGCTATCGCGGCGTCACAGCTGCGGGCCTCGAAGCCATGATTGCAAACGGCTTCGATAAAACAATAAAAGCAGGTCTGGATTCGGCGACCTCAGTCGCCAGTTCGATGAGTCCAATTGCCCATTCTGCTGACACGAAAGAAGGTCCAATGACGCGGTAGTTGGCCCTCCTTAACTCTGGCCGCAATCGAGGTTAGCGTTTATGAATATAAAGTTTTTCTCGAAGACAGGACTTGCACTAGGGATCATGGCCTTCAGTGGTTGGGTATCAGCGTCTGAGTGTGGTGATGTGACGATCGCCAACATGAACTGGCAATCGGCTGAAGTGATGGCCAACGTTGACAAGCTGATTCTCAATGCAGGCTACGGTTGTAATGCCGATCTGGTGACGGGGGATACAGTACCAACCATCACCTCAATGGTCGAAAAAGGTCGGCCCGATATCGCCCCTGAAGGTTGGATCGACCTGGTTCCTGAGGTCGCCAAGACGGGTATTCAAAGCGGTAATCTGGTTCAGGCAGCGAGCTCGTTATCCGACGGTGGCTCTCAAGGCTGGTGGATTCCGAAATACATCGCCGATGCCCATCCGGACATCAAGAGTTTCGACGATGTGAAGAAGCATCCCGAACTCTTCCCGGCCCCTGACGACGCAAAAAAAGGCGCGATCTACAACGGCCCGCAAGGTTGGGGCGGCACCGTGGTAACGGCCCAGTTCTACAAAGCCTACGGGTTTGAAAAGGCCGGTTTTGTGCTGGTTGACACCGGTTCGGCGGCGGCGCTGGACGGGTCCATTGCCAAAGCCTACGAGCGCAAGGCGCCTTGGCTGGGGTTTTATTGGGCACCCACCGCCTTGTTGGGCAAGTACCCAATGGTGAAGCTGGAAAATGGTCATGCTGTCGATCCGGTGGAGTGGAAGCGTTGCAACACGGTCGCCGACTGTTCTGATCCCCAACCCAATGGCTGGCCGATCGATCGGGTATTTACCTTGACCACCAAGTCCTTCTCCACTCGTTCGCCAAACGTCATGGCGTACCTGAACAAGCGCGCCTGGTCCAACGAAACGGTGAACAAACTGATTGCCTGGATGACCGATAACCAGGCCACCGGCGAGGAAGGGGCCAAGTACTTCCTGAAAAACAACGAAGCACTCTGGCGTCAGTGGGTCACTCCCGAAGCGTCTGGCAAGATCAAGGCTGCGCTTTAAACCCTCGGGTCAATGCAGCCCGTTGCGGCATGCTGCATTGCCCCTTGCGCGCCGATAAAAATAAAAACACCCGTGTATTGAAATGACCTGCCAGCGTTCTTACGGTCTTCTACAAAAGGGGAATGTTATGGAGTGGCTATTAGGCTTTCCACATATGGAGGACGAAAGACTTCGGGCTTTGAAAAAGGCCATCGACGGTGCCTTTCGCAATTTCACCAGCACCTACGGCGATAGCTTCGAAGTTTTTTTCCAGCCGTTGCAAACTTTCCTCAATCAGTCCGAAAGGTTCATGACCACGACGCCATGGCCGATTATCATTTTGCTGGTTGCCTTGATTGCCTGGTTCGCCAGCCGCAGCTGGAAAATTGTCCTGGGTTGCGTGCTCACGCTGATGGCGATCGGGTATCTGGACATGTGGACCGACACGATGAAAACTCTGTCGATGATCTTCGTTTGCACCGTGATATCCATTGTCATCGGCTTGCCGACCGGCATTGCCATGGCCCGCTCTAATCGTCTGCAGAACCTGGTCAGCCCGGTACTCGACGTAATGCAGACTCTGCCAAGTTTTGTCTACCTGATTCCGGTGGTGATGTTACTGGGCATCGGCAAGGTCGCGGGGCTGATTGCGGTGGTGGTCTATGCTTTGCCACCGATGATTCGGCTGACCAATCTCGGTATCCGCCACGTCGATGCCGAGATGCTGGAGTGCGCCGACGCTTTTGGTTCGTCCGGTTGGCAGAAACTGAAAAACGTCCAGTTACCTCTGGCATTGCCATCAATCATGGCTGGCATCAACCAGACGATTATGATGGCGCTGGCCATGGTGGTCATCGCGTCGATGATCGGGGTTCAGGGGCTCGGGCAACCGGTGCTCAAAGCCATTTCCAACCAATACTTCACCTTGGGCATGTTCAACGGCCTGGCCATTGTAGGCATTGCGGTGATCTTCGACCGGGTCAGCCAAGCCTACGGCAGAAGATTGCAAAAGCATCTGGAGATGGTTCATGGCCACTAATCTGACCAACGATTTCGGCATCGAAATCAAGCATCTCTATAAGATTTTCGGTTACCAGGCGCAAGCCAGTATCGAGCGGGTCAAACAGGGCATGAGCAAGGCTGAGTTGCTGAGCAATCACAGTCATGTGCTGGGTTTGAAGGACATCAATATCAACATGCCCTCTGGAGGCATTCAGGTGATCATGGGGCTTTCCGGGTCAGGCAAATCGACCTTGATCCGCCACATCAACCGATTGATCGAACCCACGGCCGGCGAAGTCATCGTCGGTGGCGTGAATGTGCTCAAGATGAGCCCGAGCGACCTGCGGGAATTTCGCCGGCATAGCATTTCCATGGTGTTTCAGAAGTTCGCGCTACTACCGAACCGGACCGTGCTCGACAACGCAGTCTATGGTCTGGAGATCCAGGGATTGCCTCGTGGCAGGCAAGTAGAGATCGCCAGGGGCTGGCTGGATCGGGTTGGGCTCAAAGGTTACGAGGGGCGCTATCCCAATCAGCTGTCCGGAGGCATGCAGCAACGTGTCGGCCTGGCCCGGGCACTGGCCAGCGATGCGCCGATCCTGTTGATGGATGAAGCGTTCTCGGCACTTGATCCGTTAATCCGCATGGACATGCAATCGGTGCTTCTGGATCTGCAAAAAGAGATCAGGAAGACCATCGTGTTCATTACCCATGATCTTGATGAGGCGCTGCGCATAGGTGATCGTATCGCGATCTTGCGTGACGGTGAGGTGGTGCAACAAGGCACCCGGCAGGAGATCGTCATGAGTCCTGCCGACGATTACATTGCTAACTTCGTCAAGGAAGTGAACCGTGGCCGGGTGATCAGCGTCGAGGCAATCATGCGTCCTTTTGTTAGGGTGAAGGCCGGAACAATGCTTGCAGTGCCCATGGGGACGTCACTCGAGTCTGCGGTCAAACGACTGGTTGAAGCGGGACTCGATGAATTGGTGGTCACTGACAGCCAGGGTCGGCCTGTGGGGCAGTTGGCGCTGAAGTCGATTATTGCGACGATGGTCACCTCGACAGTGAGTGAGGAATCGCAGGTGGTTCAGCTACGAACCGCGGCGAAAGCGACACGGCTCGCCGAAGAGTAATTATCTTCGTTTTTGCCCAGTCGGTAACATTGTGCCTGGGTTTTGTCTGACGAGTTCGTGTCCCAGGCGTTGGTAAAAAATCGTGCGTCATGCACCACGTTCGATGCGATACCGTAGTAATAGTGGGACACCTGCATACGTAAATCAGGAAACAGACAACGAAGGTGGCCCGAAGCTGCAAACGGAGCCTTACACCATCCGTTGAGCGTTGTCGGTGGTGCGTGTGTCGGGGGATTTTCGTGTTCAAGGTTCTTTGTGTAATACAGTCTGCTTTGGCCTGTTGTGTTTACAAAGTCGGACCGATCAAACTGCTCGGATATTGGCTGGTGAAAACGCCATTTTTGCACGCTGCTATGTGAAATCTGAGCCCGGGTAGCCTCTGCCAAAAGTAAGGATTTCAATCTCAGGCGCGTATTTTCTGCCGTGGAAGCCAAGGTTGGCGTTTTAACAGAATCGGCCGGTTGCTGCCGGTCGCGACAAGTTGCTAACAACCCGAACCGACTTTGGCAACAGGACTGTGAGGAAGTGCCCGTGACCTAGGAAGCGCAGGGGAAGGGCGAAGAAGAGGAGAATGAAGAGGATGGTTGATGGAAGGTGCTTAGTGTGCCGAGGGTGGGAGCGATTGGCTCCATGTTCAACGGAATAAAAGCCGGCAGGTTTTTACCGTCAACGTCGCGGTAAAGCGGTATCCATTTGCGCACGAGATTGGCGTTGATGCCGTGGCCAGACGCTTGCGCACGGCCGACTCAGCATGAGTTTGGGCTGCACCAGTACCGACTCTTCCGAAGCCGATACATCGTCTTCGCGCAGGAGTGATTGAATAGCTTCACTCCGCATTCACGTTCCAGTTGGGAAATATGACGGCTGATCATTGATTGCGGTACGTCGAGTGCCACGGCCGCTTGGGTCAGTGACTTTTCACCCTTGGGTTCTCCACCCAAGCAGCCCAGGTTGACGGCTTTATGTCCGATGCAGCCTTGACAGACAAAGGCTATGACTCCGCCGCCTTCGTCAAGGCTTTTGCCGCCGGTCTCCGCGGGCTGGTGCAAGCTATCGTGGTCTATCTGATAGCTATCGCTTTGCAGGTGGAAATCAGATGGGAGTTGCTGCCGATTTTCACCGTTGCCGCGGGTGTGTTCGTCGGCTCCTGTATTTTTTCGACCTTTTCTCTGGTCATTGCTTGCATCGTCAAAACCCGTGAGCGTTTTATGGGGATCGGCCAGGTATTGACCATGCCGCTTTTTTTTGCGTCGAATGCTATTTATCCATTGGAACTGATGCCTGGTTGGTTGAAAGCCATTGCGGTGGGCAACCCGCTGACCTATTTGGTGGACGCGTTGCGCGGGGCCATGATTGTCGGCGGCAACAGTGTTTATGCCGTGAGTACGAGTTTTTTGGTGATGCTGTTTGTTTTTGTCATTCTTTTGCTGCTGGCCTCCAGGCTCTACCCAGGGTTGGCTCGCTAGCCTTGGTGGGTAAATCTCTCAGTATTGATTTCGAGCCGGTCGAGCCAATGTGGTTCGCTTGATCTACGGACTGGGCATACGCGTTGCGAGTGCACCGCTATTGCTAGGGTGTCGACGTTGACTACAGGCTGCACGGGTTGCGCACAGTGTCGAAGTCAATAACGCAAATTTTCCTGCCGTAGTCGCGCGAAGCGCTCAAGCGGTGCTGAGTCGAGCGCTTGCGCGGCGTCAGGCGCAGCACCGTCACGAATCGCTTGCCACACTGTTTGCGAGCCGATCGAATCGCGGGTCGCAGTAAGATTGAACGTGTCGGGATAGAGCGCGTGCAGTGTGGCAAGCAGCGCCAATCCCAGGCTCGCTATGGGACGTCGCGCTGGCACTGCGTCACGAGCGATGCTCACGCCATGGCAGAGCTGACCGTGCCAGGTTGACTCGGTGGGGACGAAGTCGAGCGGCTCGAAATGCGCGCCGACGTCAAGCGCATTCAGCGTGTGTGCGAGCCGAGTCGCGTCGATCCACGGTGCGCCGATCCACTCGAACGGATGCGGTGTGCCACGACCCACACTCAGATTCGCGCCTTCGAGCAAACCGACATCCGGGTATAGATCGAGCTGGGGCAGCGTGCGCAGGTTCGGCGATAGCGGCACCCAACCGAGACCGGTGTCTGCGAAGGCCATCGTGCGTCGGTACCCCTGCATCGGCACGACGCGCAGATCTGCACCAATGTGCTTGTTGCGGTTGAAAAGACTCGCCAGCTCGCCGATCGTCATGCCGGGCTGCAGCGGCGCAGGGAAATAGCCGGTGAACGATTCGTGGCGGCTGTCCAGTACCGGTCCGCCGAATCGCTGCGCACCGAGCGGATCGGGCCGATCCAGCACGAACAGCGGAATGCCACGCGCCGCTGCGGCCTCGAGAGCGTAGCCAAGTGTCGTCTCATAGGTGAAGAAGCGCACGCCAGCATCCTGAATGTCGAAGATCAGCGCATCCAGTCCGTAAAGCGAACTGGTCGGGAAGCGCCGCGCGGCGCCATAGAGACTGTGTACGGTAAGGCCCGTCGCCGTGTCGAGTGTGTCGCCGACTCGCTCGTCCATGTCGATGTTCAGCCCATGTTCAGGCGAGAACAGCGCTGCCAGCCTGACGCCTGGCGCGTGCGCGAGTACGTCGATGGTGCGCCTGCCCTCGGCGTCGAAGCCGCTGCGATTGGTGATCAAGCCCACGCGCATGCCAGCGAGCGGTGCAAACCGCTGCGCCTCGAGCACATCGATGCCGGTCTGCACCGGCCCCGTAGAGGTTGGCAGGCGATCGGCGGCACGCATCGCTGGCAATGCCGACGGCAGCAACCGGCCGATTTGCGCGACGTTCGCCGACGCGGCCCGGCTTGCCAGCAGCGCGAGCAACTGCGCACGAAGCGGGCGCGCGTCGCCGCTGTCGTCGGGGTATACGCGGTTGGTCAGGATGACGATGAATTGGCGCGTCACCAGATCGATCCACAGGCCCGTGCCGGTGTATCCGGTGTGGCCGATGATGCCAATCGGCGGCAGGCGGTCATGGTTCGGCGCGAACGGTGCCGCCAGATCCCAGCCGAGGCCGCGCCACGGCGCGGTCGCGAGTGGCGAGGCGGCAGCCGCGAGCGCGGCGATGCTCGCTGGTCGCAGAATCTGCTGGGTACCCGCGCGCCCCTCGTTCAGCATCATCTGCGCGAAGCGGGCGAGGTCGTCCGCCGTGGAAAACAGCCCGGCGTTGCCGGATACGCCGCCCATCCATTGGGCCGTCGGATCGTGCACGCGGCCGCGGCGGATGCCGGCCTTGTTGGCGATCGTCGGCGCACTGCGTGCCACTTGCCCTGCGTTCGGCACAAAGACCGTGTCGCGCATACCGAGCGGTCCGAAGATGTAGAGCCCGGCAATACGCGTCGAGCGGAAGGTGGGTGATGCGCTCGACCAGTTCGCCGAGCACCACGAAATTCAGATCACTGTAGATGACGCGTTCGCCTGGTGCGCTGCGTAGACGCTGCGCAGCGATAGCGCTCAATACGCCTTCGCGGCCCGGATGCCGTGGCCGCGCAGGCAGGTCTGGCAGCAGCCCTGAGGTGTGCGCAAGCAGGTGACGCACCGTCACCGCGTCTTTGCCGTTCGCCGCAAAAGCGGGCCAATACTGCACAACAGGTACGTCTAGGTCGATGCGGTGTGCTTCGGCCAGTTGCATGATTGCCGTGGTGGTCGCGATGACCTTGGTCAGCGACGCGAGATCGAATTCGGTGCTCAGCGTCATCGGCTCGGGGTCGGGCCTCGTCGCGCGTTGTCCAAAGGCTTGGCGATAGAGCACGTGCGTGGCGTCCCCAATCAGGACGACGGCACCCGGAACGCGTCCGGCGGCGATCTGTCCCTCGACGATCTGTGCGGCTTGCAGGCGCGCCGCCGTATCGAAATCGGCGGCGCTCGCGATCTGCACCGCCGTCGCCATTCCAACCAGTATCGCCCAGCGCTTCAG
The DNA here is from genome assembly GCF_052976945.1 of Pseudomonas sp. GG8. NCBI lineage: Bacteria > Pseudomonadati > Pseudomonadota > Gammaproteobacteria > Pseudomonadales > Pseudomonadaceae > Pseudomonas > Pseudomonas sp. GG8. The sequence goes on along the minus strand of NZ_JBRIIP010000001.1, from coordinate 2,779,290 downwards.
CGCACCGATCAACGGAGCGGCAAATCGGCGGCGTCGTAGTGATTGCGCGGGTTCCATAACATCCATCCATTGGTGCCAGCTGCGTCGGCAGCGGTTATCTGGGCACTGATCGCCGCCGCGTCAAACAGGCGATGGTCGAACGCATAGTCGCGAAAGGCCTGTAGCCACGGACGAAAACGCACGCCCGGTAGATGGGTGCGATGCACCGCCTCCGCCAGGGAGCGCCTGACGATCTGACCGGGATCAGTGATCGGGTTGGTTAAGCCCGGCAGCCCCCAGGTGAAACCGGACGGGTACAGCATTGGCGAAATATAGTCGAGCGGCTCGCCTAGCAATTCGATTTGCTGGCCGATCGCGGTATCGTCGAGATTCCAGCAGACGTAGCCGAAGATGTCTGCGGAAACGAATACGTTGTAGGGCGCTAGCCGTGTGCGTGCGGCCTGCAGGAAGCCGACGATTGCCGCAGTCCGGTTGGCCCGAGTGTTCGGCAGGGCAAAGCGTAGCCCGCTCTTGTCGGGAAAGCGCACATAGTCGAACTGGACCTCGTCGAAGCCCATCCGTGCCGCCTCCTCGGCGACATCGAGATTGTGCTGCCATACGTCGTGCGAAAACGGATCCATCCATTGCAGGTTCTCGCGATCACGCCACGGCGTGCCTTCTGCGGTGTGCACGCTCCACTCCGGATGCGCGTCGGCCAGTGGGTCGTCCTTGAGTACCACGATGCGTGCGATCAAATACAGCTGTTGCGTATGCAGCCTGGCAAGCAGCGCCGGAAAGTCCTGTTCCTGTGCTGCGCGCGTGGTTACTCGGGCCGCCGCGCCAATTGCCTCGCGCGCCGCACTGCGATAGGGCGTCAGGCCGCGGTCGCCCTTGACGTCGATGACGAGTGCATTGATCACGGTGCTGTCAGCAAGGCTGACGGCCTTGTTGCGCAGAGTCGCGCTGGTCACGCCGAACACCGACAGATAGACCGCTTTCGGGCGAAACGGGGTCAGCGTGAGCATCACGGGCGTTTCACCGGACACTTTGGCCTCGGTACGCAGATACCCTGGGGCGCGGGCCGCGACGCTCTCGGCCGAGTGAGCGGTCTCGAACCGGCCGTGTTCGTCGGTTCGCGTCACACCGGCCGACGTCGTGATGATCGCGCCGGCAAGTGGATTTCGCGTACTCGAGTCGAGCACAACACCGGTGACGGCCAGGGCGCCTTGCTCGGTCAGCAGGGCAGTGACGGCCAGCAGCGCCGGGATCGCGTGTCGCCTGAATACGCGGATGAAGGTCATCGTGCGTTCCCCGCTGCGGGCATCGGCAGTGAGTCCGGTTCGCCGAGCAAGTGCGCGAACGCCCTTGTGCCGTAGGCATCGGTCATCAGAAAACGTGGCAATGCGAGCAGCCGCGCGTGCCGGTCTGCCTTGTGCGCGTCCAGTGTGACGGCGACGGTGTAACCCTCTTCGGAGGCGAGCGCGATCAACTCGTCGTCGTAGATGCCGAACGGCCACGCGAGCATGTCGACATGGGCACCGGTTTGCGACTCGATACGTTGACGCGATTTATCGAGTTGTGTGCGGACGAATTGCTGGAAATCCGCCTGCGTACGGTGTCGGCGCTCGACGTTGAAATTGGGATGCCAGAACGTATGCGACTGGATGTCAATGAGCCCGGTCTGTCTCAATGTACGCAATTGCTCCCAGGTCAGCGCATAGGACGCGTTCGAGATTGCCGATGGATAGATAAACAGCGTGACCGGAAACCGCTCGCGCAACACGACGGGCAGCAGTTTGTCGAATACCGAACGATGCCCGTCGTCGACGGTGATCGCCACTGGCTTCGGCGGTAACGTCGCATTGGGATCCCGCAGCCAGCCGACCACCTCGCGCAGCGGCACGATGTGGTAGCCATGCTCGCGCAGGACACGTAACTGGGTTTCGAAGGTGCTCATGCGGACGGTCATGGAGTCGTCCGCCGTCTCCGAAAAACGGTGGTAAACGAGGATTGTGACGCGCGATTCGGCGCTCTGAGCAGCTTCGTCCGATCCCCAGGCAAGCTCGCAGATGCACACCAGCACGGTGTACACCAAAAGCCGGATCAAGCGGCTCATATAAGCAACCCGGGGTCCGTGGTTGGCGCCAGCAGGATCGGGCGGAACGCGGGGCTACCGTCGATACACGCCATGGTTTTTTCGTACATATCTGTACTCCTGCGTGAGTCATTTTCACCCGCGTTGCGTGTCTCGCGAGAGCGAGGCGTATCCAGTGTGCGTTGAACGCGCATCGTCCTTCTGATGCAGATCAATGTCGCGCAACGTGGAGCCGCTCAGGTTGGCGCGAGTGCTAGACGAAACGAGGGGAGAGGCTGGTCCCGCCTTGATTTGATCTAAATCAATGTTGAATCGTCGTTGGCGGGCGACGTTGTGAAACGACACTATTTGAGGCTTGCCAACATGAATATCAACGACGCGATTTTGGGGCGCCGCTCGACACGGGAGTACACGACAGAACCCGTTGGTGAACAAATCATTCGTCGATTGATTAACGCCGCAGCCCATGCGCCCAGCGCGGTAAACCAACAACCGTGGACGTTCACGGTGATACGCGATCAAGGACTGCTGGATCGAGTCTCGCGCGAAGCGAAGGCCTGCATGCTCGCGACGATGCCCGCAGCAACCCAGTCCGAGCACTTTCATTCAATGCTCAATGATCCAAATTTCCAGATCTTCTACCACGCGCCGGCACTCATCTTGATTTCGGGGAACACGCAAGGTCAGTGGGTCGTCGAAGACTGCGCATTGGCTGCCGAGAATCTGATGCTCGCCGCGTACGCTGAAGGGCTAGGCACCTGTTGGATCGGTTTCGCCCAAAGTTTTCTTAATACACCGGAGGGGAAGCATGCACTTGGTCTTCCCGCCGAGTGGAAGCCGGTTGCGCCAATCATTGTTGGCCACCCGAAATCCGTGCCTGTCCCCGTTAAGCACAAGGAGCCAGAGGTCCGCTGGATTGGCTGACCAGGGCGACGCGTTATGGGGTCGTTCCCGTCAATAGGTCGCATCACTAAGTGCTTCAGGCAGTGGCTATGCTGCTGCCTTATACAGGCTCACACTTTCGCTGTGCAGCCATGATGCGATGGTCCTGCGGGGACATGCCATAACTGCGGCTGAAAGCGCGGGTAAAGTCCGAGGCGCTTTTGAAGCCCAGGCTGTAAGCGATTTCAATAACCTGCCGATTGGGGTATCGCACCAATTCGTCTGCTGCTTCACGCAGTCGGCAATTACGGATGTAGCGGCCCAATCCGCCCTCATGCTGGAACAGCCGATACAGCGTATGGCGTTGCAATTGTACCGCCGACAGAACGCTCTCCGGTGTCAACCAGGGTTGATACAGGTTGTCTTGCACATAGCGTCTGGCTTTGTCGAACATTGCGCTACGCGCCGCCGCCCTGACGTTGCCCCCCAGTTTGGCCTGTTTGGCAAATGCGCCGAGCATTAACTGAATGCCGATATCGAACGCTGTCGTTGCTTGATTTGGATTCATGTTTGGCAGACGTTTCGAGAGTGTCGCGACATGCTCGATCATCAGTTGGGTAAGTGGTGTTGTATTGGCGAAGACGCGGCCATGGATCGACTCTGCGTGTGGTAGCGCGGCGTCCACTATCGGTCGCGGTACGAAGAATGTCAGTACCCGACAATGGCTTCGGTGCATTCTTATCGGTTGGTTCATGTCCATGGCGACAATGCTGGCCTGAACGGGGTTGCGGCTTTCAAGGCCCCCGCCCTGAATAGAGTCAATACCGCCCTCGGTGAACACTTGGAAAACGTAATCCCGGACGCTGTCCGTCGAGATGCGTGCGACCGAGCGATCAAGCAGCAAGGCGTCACTCGAGCAATCGGTGAACAGTCGAGCCCCTAACGTATAACGATCGATACAGCCGTTAAAAGGTGACTCGACTGACTTGGACGAGGGCAGTGCGTCAATGACGTGCCCAACCCGACGGCGCCAGGCCAAAAACTGATTGGAGACTGGCTCCGCGCTGACATTGAAGTGATCGGGAGCCTGGCGTGCACCGAATGGGAGTTGAAGCGATTGAGTTGACGCGAGACTGTTCATAACTTCACTGCTGACCAGTAGATCAAGGTTTGCATCGATAACCGGACCGGAATGGCGCCCATTGAATGTAGGCCGAGGTTTCATTTAGGCAGCCATTATCGCTGTACGGACCCGTGCGTACCTGCTTTTTTTCAGCGCTATGAAAGTTTTTCCGCTTTCGCTACAGGAACCCCATGCTACTCATACGGTATAGGGGATACCGCATAGGCTAAAAATAGTTCAAAAACTGCAACGCACGGTCAAGCTGTACAAAAAAAGCCTGATAAGTTCCGTGCAGGTTCGTATTTTAAAACAGTTATTTTTATTTGAGTTTGTCAGGTGTTTTTTTTGCACTGAATAAGGGCGACAGTCTTTTTTTGCTCTTCGGTGGTGCGCTGTTAAAGACGCGGCGCAGATCAATTCAGGTGTTCACCTGATGTTGCCGACGGGGGTGTCAGCGCATTCTTGTCCGGCGGTTTAGTCGGCGGCCATCGCACGCTCTTAATGGGGCGTTGGGTCGAGTGAGTTGACATCTATTTGATTAATTAGTCATTGGAAATAATGCCTTAAGTGCAGCAGTGATCTGGGCATCGACAGCAAAGTTCTTTTGCGTGCATGACGGTGTATCAAGCGGCATATCGATGTAGCAGGAATGACGGATGAGTTGTCTCGATCAGGAGTTGGGTTCGTTTGCGATCAGCGTGGCCAGTCCGGCTGGCGCCAATCCTCGAGAAGGCGCTGCCTTTTCGCTGGCGCAAATTGAAGTTGAAAAGCTGACCAATATTCATGCCGAATCCGGAGTGGACTGGCAGAAAGTGGCTGACACCTGCGCAAAAGTTCTTCGCGAGGAAGGCAAGGATTTCAATGCTGCGGTCTGGTTGTTGTGTGCCTGGACCACGCTCAACGGTATAGCTGGCCTTGCGACCGGGGTACACGTACTGCGCGAAATGCTCGAGCAGTACTGGGACACGTTGACGCCACCACCAGCCCGATTGCGTGCTCGGCGTAACCAGGCCGAATGGATGCTCGAATGGCTCACGGCGAAGGTCGAAGAAAGCTTCGAACCGGTGCCTGGCGATCAGTTGGCTGTCTTGCTCGAAAACTGGGACGCCATCGATCGTTTTTGGCGCGACAAGGACGCTGACGGTCCGAGTTTCTTTGCGTTGCGTCGACGGTTGTCACAACTGCCCGTGCAGGCCAGCGCCGAGCCAGCATTTGTTGCGCCTGAGCCTGTTCAGCCGGTCGAGTCTATCGCCGTGGCAGTACCGGTTCCGCAGTCTACTTCGGTACCCGGCAAGGCACCGCCGACGCTTGCTCCGGTCCATGTATTGGACAGCTTTGAAAACGATGAGGCGATTGAGAGCGCCGTAGACGCTGTGTTTGCGTCGTTAACGCCGCTGGTAGCATTTTGTCTCGACGCTCGTCCGACGTTGCCGTTGCTGTTTCGCCTGAACCGACAGTCGGCCTGGACCACCTTGCAGCAGGCTCCGCCCGCGCAAGGCAACACCACACGTATTCCTCCACCTTCGGAAGCCGAACTGCAGAGTTTCAGCCGGTTGCAGAGCGCTGGCGAGCCGCTGGATATTGTGCGTTTTTGCGAAGGCCGGCTGAACACGTATCCATTTTGGCTTGACCTTAATCGAGCCAGTCATGCAGCGCTTTCGCGCCTCGGCTCAGGCTCCCTGGCCGGGCTTGCGAGCCTTTCCCTGGAGACTCGGCATTTTCTGGCACGCCTGCCGTCGCTGGTCGAACTCACCTTCGCCGACGGTCAGCCGTTCGCCGATGGGGCAACGCGTAGCTGGCTCGAAGGGTTGGCCCCGGCGGTCAGCGCTGGGGCTGGGGATACTGTGCAAACGCTGATTGACGGTGCAGGGCGAGAAGCCGCTGACGGACGTCTGAACGATGCATTGGCCAGCCTGCAAGCGAGCCTGCGCGAGGCCGGCAGTGGCCGCGACCGGTTCCGTTTGCGCCGTGCCCAATGCGAGTTGCTGCACCGTTTCGAGCCCCGTGCCCAGTTGCGAGTGGCCCTGGATGTATTGCTGCAAGAAGCAACGGAGCAGGGGTTGGATCGTTGGGAACCGGATCTGGTTCGGCCTTTATTGGAACTGGCGTTGGTTCAAGAGGATGGCGGTTCAAAAACGGTATGGGCGCAGCAGTTGGCCGCCATGGATTTGCCCGCTTTCTGGCGTCTGGCCAGTCCACAGGCAAGTTGAGTTCAGCAATACGCGATACCTGACAGACATACGCATATCAATGCCATGGGTTTTATAACGGCTGCGTTGAGCGAGCCCGCTAAACAGGAGTGAGATTAAATGGCTAGTGAAGGTTCAGTCGCGCCTAAAGAACGCGTCAACATTGTGTACAGCTCCGACACCGGTGGCGCCCAAGAGCAGGTTGAGCTGCCTCTGAAGCAACTGGTTATCGGTGACTTCACCTTGCGTGAAGACGACACGCCGGTTGAAGACCTCAAGCCGATCCGCGTTGACAAAGACAACTTCACCGATGTGCTCAAGGGGCAAAACCTGAGCCTGCAGTTGGCGGTGCCCAATCGTCTGGCGGAGAACGCCCCGGAAGACGAGCAGATTCCTGTGTCGCTCACTTTCCAGTCCATTCGCGACTTCGAGCCCGATGCCATCGTTGCCCAGGTTCCTGAGCTGCAGCAGCTGATTGCCCTGCGTGACTCGCTCAAGGCGCTCAAAGGCCCGATGGGCAACCTGCCGGAATTTCGCAAGCAACTTCAGGCCCTGATGAACGATGACGGTGCCCGCGAGCGCCTGCTCTCGGAACTCGGCGTAAAGGACAAGGAATAACCCATGAGTGAAGAAAAAAGTCAGGCCGCGAGCAGCACTGGTCAAGCGGTCGAGTCCGTTTCGTTGCTGGATCAGTTGGTAGAAGCCGCCCGCGTCAAGCCGGGCGATGAAGCTTATGCGGTTACCCGTCAGGGACTCGAAGCCTTCGTCACCGAGCTGCTCGAACCGGCAAGGCAGACCGAGAAAGTCAGCGCGGGGCTGATCGACGACATGATCGCCACACTGGACGCCAAGCTTTGCCGTCAGGTCGACGCCATCATTCACAACGAGAAGTTTCAGAAGCTTGAGTCGTCATGGCGCTCGCTGAAGTTTCTGGTCGACCGTACGGATTTCCGTGAGAACAACAAGCTGGAGATTCTTAGCGTCTCCAAGGAAAAGTTGCTCGAAGATTTCGAAGATGCTCCTGAAATCACCCGCTCGGGTCTGTACAAGGCGGTGTACACCGCTGAGTTTGGCCAGTTCGGTGGTCAGCCGTTCGGCTCCATCATCGGTAACTACGAGTTCAATCCCGGCGCGCAGGACATGAAGCTCCTGCAATCGGTCGCCTCCATTTCGGCCATGTCCCATACGCCATTCATTGCCTCGGCTGGCCCACAGTTCTTTGGTATCGACAGCTTTGCGGACTTGCCCAATCTGAAGGATCTGCAAGCGGTCTTTGAAGGCCCGCAGTTCACCAAGTGGAACGCGTTCCGTGAAAGCGATGATGCCCGTTTTGTCGGTCTGACCTTGCCGCACTTTTTGCTGCGCACGCCTTACGGCGAGGACACTGTTCCGGCCAAGACCTTCCGTTACAACGAAAGCGTCAGTGGTGGTAACAACGATTTCCTGTGGGGCAACGCCGCGTTTGCGTTTGCCAGCCGCTTGTCTGACAGCTTTGCCCAGTACCGTTGGTGCGCCAACGTGATCGGTCCGCAGGGCGGGGGCACGGTCGGCGACTTGCCGATCTACAACTATGAAGCCATGGGTGAAACCCAGACCAAAATTCCGACCGAAGTGCTCATCTCCGAGCGCCGCGAGTTCGAGCTGGCCGAGCAAGGTTTCATCGCGCTGACCATGCGCAAGAACACCGATAACGCGGCGTTCTTTTCCGCCAACTCGTGCCAGAAGCCCAAGTTTTTCGGCAATGACAAAGAAGGCAAGGAAGCTGAGCTGAACTACAAGCTCGGCACCCAGCTGCCATACATCTTCGTGGTCAGCCGCCTGGCGCACTACATCAAGGTCATTCAGCGCGAAAACATCGGTACCTGGAAAGAGCGTGGTGACTTGGAATCTGAACTCAACACCTGGATTCGTCAGTACGTGGCCGACATGGATAACCCTGCGGCCGGTGTACGCAGCCGCCGTCCATTGCGTCAGGCCGACATTACCGTCAGCGACGTTGACGGCGATCCAGGCTGGTACCGCGTAGGGTTGAAGGTTCGTCCGCACTTCAAGTACATGGGCGCTTCTTTCACGTTGTCGCTGGTCGGCAAGCTCGACAAGAGCTGATTTGGCAGAGCGAACGAATGACTTAAATGTCGTTCGTTCAGGTGTTCACCCGAGGGTCATCGCCTCGGGGGTTCCATAAGATGGATTCAACGCAACGACACAGGGCCACACGTTCTGATCGGTGCCTGAAAACTAACTGATTAAACCCGGAGTACACGTTATGCCAATGCCATGCTACCTGAGTATCGAAGGCCAGAACCAAGGCAAGATCGAAGGTTCAAGCAGTGTTACCGGCCACGAAGGGATGATCCTCGTACAAGCCGTTGAACACCTGATCGATATTCCCAAGAACCCGCAGACCGGCTTGCCCGCAGGCAAGCGTGTTCACCAGGGCATGACCCTGACCAAAGAGATCGACAAGGCTTCGCCGAAGCTGCTGCAAGCCCTGACCTCCGGCGAACAACTCAAGTCCGTTGTGCTTGAGTTCTATCGCATCTCGCCCAAAGGCACGGAAGAAAAGTACTACACCATCACCCTGAGCAACGCAGTGCTTGTTTCGGCCCGTACCTGGGTACCCAACGTATTGAGCCCTGAGTTCAAGCAAATGGGCCACATGGAAGACATCGGCATCACTTACGAAAAAATCGTCTGGACCTGGGTGCCGGACGGCATCGAAGCCGAAGATTCGTGGCTGGCGCCAAAAGCGTAAGCAAAGCCTGAGTCATCCTTCACCGCCCTGGTTCAGGGCGGTGTTCTTTCAATTTCAGAAGGTACACGGCGTTGAGAGAAAAACGATTGCTGGAACGCATCACGGGCTTGCAGGTTGAAACCGGCCGCACGCACCTGACCCAGGCGGAAGTGCTTACGCAGTCAATCGTTCAGCACCTGCAACGCATCTTGAACACCCGGCGCGGCAGCGTGCCAATCGACGCCGATTTTGGCGTACCCGATTTCACCAATCTGGCCGGTTCGTTTGCGACCGGCGAGACCACGCAAATAATTGAGAACATGACTCGCATGATCGCCCGCTACGAGCCTCGGTTGAAGTCGCCGCGCATTCTGGTCGCCGAAGGCGCTCAGGAAGTGTTGTCGCTGAGCTTCAGCCTTGAAGGCCTGGTGGCGATTGATGATCGGGACATTCCCATTCACCTGGCAACGCGTGTGTCTTCGGACGGCCGCGTTTCCCTGGCGATGCACTAAGTCATGCTCAACAACCATTATCAAAGTGAACTCAACCACCTGCGCCGCCTGGCCGATGAGTTTGCCCGTAGCAACCCGGCCCTGGCACCGCTGTTGGGTGTGGACTCGGCCAATGATCCGGATGTCGAGCGCTTGCTCGAAGGTGTCGCCTTTCTCACCGGGATGGTTCGCCAACGGCTGGACGACGAGTTTCCCGAGTTCATTCAAGAGCTGGCGCAGCTGCTTTATCCACATTATCTGCAGCCATTGCCCTGCCTGACACTGCTTCAATTCCAGCCCCGCGGGCCGTTACAACAAGCCACGCGTATCGATGCCGGATGCGAGGTCGCCTCGGTGCCTGTCGATGGACAGCGGGTGCGCTTTCGCAGCACTTCGGCGGTAGACCTCGAACCGCTGCAACTGATCGGTACACGCTGGGATGGCGGTGCCGGTGAAGAACGCAGTCTGGTCCTGGATTTCGCTTTTACCACCGCCGATCCAGATGATTGGCACGCTGACACCCTGCGTTTCTATCTCGGCGATGGCTTGGTGGATGGCTGCAAGTTGTTGCGTCTGCTGCAGCTCAACCTGCGTGAGATTCGTATCTGTGCGCAAGGGCAGCCCATGACGTTGCTGCCAGCCAGGCATTTACGTGGCCTGGGGTTCGATGCGAGCAATGTCTTGCTGCCTTTTCCCGACACCGCCCATCCTGCCTATCGCTGCTTGCAGGAGTACTTCGCGCTGCCCGAGAAGTTTCTTTTCGTCGAGCTTTCCGGTTTCAAACAGTGGCGTGTCAGGGGCAAGGACGGCCGATTCAGCGTACGTCTGATGTTCGAGAGCTTGCCGGACTGGACGCCGAATCTGTCCGCCAACAGTTTCATGATGGGGGTAACCCCAGCGATCAACCTGTTTGCCCAGGAAGCGCACCCGTTGCGCATCGACCACAAGCAAGTCGACTACCGCATCCAGCCCGCCGATCATGGCCAACGCATGAGCATGCGAATTCATTCGGTGCTCAAGGTCAGCGCTTATTCTGCCGCAGGGGGCGAGCGGCAGTTGGAGCCGTTCAATACGTTCTCGCAGCGTGATACCTACAACTTGCGAATCCGACAGTCGACTATCGACGCTCACGGCTATGACCATTATTTGAGCCTGCCCTACCGCGAAGGCAAAGTGCCTGGCGAGATGACGCTGTCCATCGGTTTGCTGTGTACCAATGGCAAGTTGCCGGAAAGCTTGCGTCTGGGTGATTTGAATCAGCCCACCGACAACACGCCACCCAGGGTCGAATTCAAGAGCATTCGCAGTATTACTCCGTGCCAGCCTCCCAAGTTCGACGACAAACTGTTGTGGCGCATGCTTTCGCAGCTCAATGCCAATCACTTCCGCCTGGCTGATCGCGACTACCTGCGAGGCCTGCTGTCGCTCTATCTGCCTAGCGTCGGCGAAGGCGCCCAGGACGCCAACGAGCGGCGAATCGATGCTATCGAAAACGTCACGGTTACCCACGAGCGCCGTTTCATTCGCGGGCTGCCCATTGAAGGCAGCGTGGTCCGGGTCGAGTGCCGGGGCGACCACTTCCTGAGTCCAGGCAATTTCTACATGTTCGGTTGCGTGCTCGATGAATTTTTCGCTGGCTGTACAGCTATTAATAGCTTTACCGCTTTCACGCTGTTCGACAGCGTCAACCATGAGACCTTGAAATGGCCAGCGAAGATCGGGCACCAACGCCTGCTGTGATCGATCCGCTGCTCGATGACGGCGGCGACTATGGTTTTTTCCAGGCCTTGCGCCTGTTGCGATTGCGTTTCCCGAGCGAAAAAGATTTCGTCGAGAACGTGCGGGTCCGGCCACGGCTAGGGCTTGGATTTCCCCAACGGGATATCGAGCGTATCGAGCAAAGCGAAGATGGCCGCTATCGGATAGAGGCCAACTTTTTTGGCCTGTATGGCGTCACCTCGCCGTTGCCGACGTTTTACACCGAAGACCTGATCGACGAGCAACTGCAGGGCCATTCAGCGGGGCGCGACTTTCTCGACATCCTGCATGCCGCGCTTTACCCACTGCTGTTTCGGGCTTGGGAAAAGCACCGGATCTGGATTGATATTACCGAGCGACGGGACGTCAAGAGCCTGCGCCAGCTACAGGCATTGATCGGCATTGCGGATGCGCGTCCCGAGCAACGGGATCAATCCGTCGATCTGCTGCGTTATGCCGGTTTATTCAACCAGCACCCGCGCTCGGCCCTCGGCCTGCAACAGTTGGTCAAGGCGGTGCTCGAAGATGTGCCGGTGGAAGTGGTGCCCTGTGTCGAGACGCGTCTGCGCATTGACCGTCCGGCGCGCACTTACCTGGGAATGCAGTGCGGTGTATTAGGCGAAAACAGCCTGCTCGGTCGAGAGGTCATGGACCGCAGTGGCACGCTGGATATCCGCCTGGACTCACTGAGTGCCGAGCGTTTTCACGGGTTGCTGCCAGGGCAAGCGCTTTATCAAAAGCTCGAACGGTTGGTGGCGTTGTACCTGCAGACGCCGCTACGCAGCCGATTGGTCATGCGTCTTGCTGCAGATGAGCAGCAATGCGCTTCGCTGGGGGGCGGCTGGCAGCGGCTCGGCCTCGATACCTGGCTGGGTGACGGCGACACACAGGACGACGTTGTATTCATGCTTACGGCCGAACACGGACCAATGCTCGAAGAGAGGGCTCGATAGATGATTCAGGTAGAACTCAAACCGCTGTTCGCAAGGCTCAATGTTTACAGCACCAAGGCCCTGGAGAACGCGGCGGGCCTGACCCTGGCGCGCACTCATTACGAGATTTCCCTGGAGCACATGCTGCGTCAGTTGCTGGAAGATCCGAATGCCGATGTGACGCGCATCCTTACGCGATTCGAAATCGATCCGATGCGCCTGCGCGCGCTGCTTGACGACGGCCTGGCGCAGCTGAAAAACGGTAATCCCGGGCGGCCGGTGTTCGCCAGCCTGCTCACTGAGTGGATTCAGGATGCCTGGCTGATTGCCTCGCTGGTGGTCGGCACCGGGCGGATTCGCGGTGGCTCGCTGCTGCTGGCGCTGATTTCCCGTCTGGGTTACTACACCGCCGGCACTCGTTACGGCGAAATGCTCAAGCCCATTTCCGCCGATGCCCTGACGGCTGAATTTTCCCACCTGTTGGGCGGCTCCAGTGAAGGTCCGCTGGACAGTCTGCAATCCGGCTTGGGGTCTTCTTCGGTCGCCAGTGCAGGCGGTATCGCGCCTGCCGCTGAAGACAATATCGGTCGCTTTTGCGAAGACCTTACCGCCAAGGCAGCGGCGGGGCGCATCGACCCGATTTTCGGCCGCGATGATGAGATTCGTCAGATGATCGACATCCTTGCCCGACGCCGTAAAAACAACCCTATCGCCGTGGGCGAACCCGGTGTGGGCAAGTCCGCCGTGGTCGAAGGCCTAGCGTTATTGATCAGCCAGAACGAAGTGCCGGACTTTCTTAAAAATACCCGCCTGCTGAGCCTCGATCTGGGTGCGCTGGAAGCGGGCGCCAGCGTCAAGGGCGAGTTCGAAAACCGCCTGCGTGGCGTCATCGAAGAGATAAAGGCATCTACCACACCGGTGATCCTGTTCATCGACGAAGCACACATGCTGATCGGTGCTGGCGGCGCGGCAGGGGGTTCCGATGCGGCCAACCTGCTCAAGCCCGCATTGGCCCGTGGCGAGTTGCGCACCATCGCCGCCACGACCTGGTCGGAATACAAAAAGTACTTCGAGAAAGACCCAGCCTTGGCGCGCCGTTTTCAACTGGTCAAACTGGATGAGCCGAGTGTCAAAACCGCCGTGCTGATCTTGCGTGGTCTCAAGGGTCATTACGAAAAAGTCCACGGTGTCAGCGTGCGTGATGACGCTATCGTTGCCGCCGCCGAATTGTCGGATCGCTACATCACCGGGCGCTTGCTACCGGACAAGGCCGTAGACTTGCTCGACACCGCCAGCGCTCGGGTGCGGATCGGCCTGGGCATCAAGCCTGCCGAGTTGGAGCGCATGGAGCGGCAGTTGTCCGGTCTGGCTCGCGAGCTGAACGCACTGGAGCGCGACCGCGCCAACGGTTTCCCTGTGGAAGACCTGCGCCTGTCAGATATCGCAGACGAACAGGCTGACATTGACGACAGGCGTGCCGTGCTGGAAGCCCGCTGGCTGGCCGAGCGTGATGCAGCGGTACGCGTTCTCGAAGCCCGTAAGCAGCTGACCCTGAAAGAACAGGATCTGCCGACACTGGCTGAGGGCGAAGCTGCTCAGGTACTGGCATCGCTGGGCGAACGTCAGGCCGAGCTGGATCAGGCCCGCGAGGCGCTGGCTGCGCTGCAAGGTGACGAACCGCTGCTGTTCACCGAAGTCAATCCGGATGCGATTGCCAAGGTCGTCTCCGACTGGACCGGCGTGCCGCTGGGCAAAGTGCTGCGCGACGCCGCGGGTGGTGTGCTGGCCTTGGCCGATAACATCAAGACGCGCATTCGCGGTCAGGACACTGCCGTCGAACAGATCGCGGAAATCCTTAAGGCCGCGCAATCCGGCCTGCGCGATCCGCAACAGCCTTTGGGAGTATTCCTGCTGGTCGGTCCATCGGGTGTCGGCAAGACCGAAACCGCCTTGGCCGTGGCCGAACACTTGTTCGGCGGCGAGCAGGCGATGATCTCGGTAAATATGAGCGAGTACCAGGAGAAGCACACCGTCAGCCGTCTGGTGGGTTCGCCTGCCGGTTATGTCGGTTTCGGCGAAGGCGGCATGTTGACTGAGGCGGTGCGCAAGCGTCCGTATTCGGTGGTGCTGCTCGATGAAGTGGAGAAAGCCCACCTGGACGTGGTGAACATTTTCTATCAGGTCTTCGACAAGGGCAGCCTGTCCGACGGCGAAGGACGGCAGATCGACTTCTCCAACACGGTGGTGCTGCTGACCAGTAACCTGGCCACCGAAGAAATCCAGAACCTGTGCATCGATGGGCGTCCAGACCCGGACACCCTGGCGGAAAAGATCCGTCCGACCCTGTCCCGCCATTTCAAACCTGCGTTGTTGGCGCGCATGACCATCGTGCCGTTTTTCACCTTGGGCAGCGAGCAACTGGCAGGCATCGTGCGCCTCAAGCTGGGCCGGCTCAGCGAGCGCCTGCTGGCCTCGTCGAAAGTACGCCTGACGTTTTCGGAGGAGGTCGCCGACGCCATCGCCGCACGCTGCACAGAAGTGGAGAGCGGAGCGCGCAACATCGACTTCATTCTGCGCAAAAGCCTGACGCCGCGTTTGTCCGACGTGTTGCTGGGGGCGATTGCCGATCAGCGCCCGCTGGCCGGGCTACATGTGGCGGTGGGTGGTGGCGGGGAGTGGGTGATTACCCAGGTAGAGGCCGATGCGATCAGGTCTTTACCCGAGGGTGAAGCGCTGCTTGAAACCCTAGAGTGACCGCTCGTTTACCTACTGAAGAACAAGGATTGATTGATGGCTCTCAATGATCACGCGCTCTGTACTTTCGCCAGCCTTGCACCCTCGCTGTTGCTAGAAACGTTGTGGGTGCAGCAGTGGCAGGGCGAGGAAAAGCTCTCTCAGCCGTATCGTTTCGAGGTTCGGCTGGCCACGATCAATCCCTTGTTCGATGACGAAGCGCTACTTGGCAACCGAGCGGTATTGACCCTGAGTGATGCATTGGGTTTGCCGCACCCCTATCAGGGCATGGTAACGGAGGTCGATTATCTCGACGCCGATTCCCTTTATTACTACTACCGTGTGGTGCTGGAACCGCGCTTTGTGCAGTTGCGTCATTTCCGCTTTTCCGAAATCTGGCTGGACAAAAGCCTGCCGGAACTGATTCGCGACGTGCTCAAGCTGGCTGATCTGAATGTCGAAGGGCCGGGTATCAACGGTTTGCCCGGTTCGGCTTATGACTTCGATATCCGCCTGCCTCTGGCTGATGATCCGCTGACACAGGCGACTTTTACCTGCCAGTTCGAAGAAACGAGTTTCGCCTTTATTTCACGTCTTCTTGAATATTTCGGTGTGTATTACTTCTTTGAACAAGGGCCTGACGGAGAGGCGCTGGTGCTGTGTGGCGACAGGCTTTACCAGCCGCAACTCCCCAGTCTTCTGACCTATCGTCGTCAAGATTCGGAACTGGATGTAGGCCGGGTCCTGGCGGTAGCCCGTAGCTTCGAGCGCAAGCTGGTCCGGCAAGCGGCGGGAGTCACGCTACAGGACTTTTCCGCGACCAACGCGCAGTTGAAGTTAGAGGTCAACGCCTCGGTGGCAAGTGCCAGCCTTGGGGCAGATGCCTCACTCGAACAACGCACGGCGGTATCGAGTTCGCCTGTATTTATCGGCGGGCAAGGGCTATATGGCGAGCACTTCGGTTCCCTCGAACAGGGGCAATGGTTGGCCAATCGACGCGCCCAGGCCATCGGTTGTCGTCAACGGGAGTTTCATGGCGCCGGTCGAGCCACGGGGTTGCGCGCAGGCTATCCGATGCTGTTAGTGGGCCATCCGCGTCCGATGTTCAATGCCGGTTATCAAGTTATTGAAGTTCACCATGAGGGTTATCAGCCGTTGCCGGGCCTGGGCTCGGAGGGTGAAGGTCCGGGGCAGGGCATCAACACCCGTTTTATCGCCTTGCCCGGCGATGTGCAATTCCGTGCACTCTGTGTCACGCCCCGGCCTTATGTGCAGGGTGTGCTCAGTGCGGTAGTGGATGGTGATGAAGACACCGGTCGCCCACTGCTTAACGATAAGGGTTGCTACAAAGTCAGCTTTCCGTTTATTCGCGGCGCAAAGAACGCCACCCGTGGCTCGGCCTGGCTGCGCATGGCCACGTTGTCCAGCGGTTCGAGCCATGGCATGAATTTCCCGCTGTTAAAAGGCACGGAAGTGCTGGTGTCGTTTTTAGGCGGCGACCCAGACCGCCCGGTAATCACCGGTAGCGTGCCCAACTCCGAGAACCCTAATGTGGTCACCGGCGATAACGCGACCCAAAGTGGCTTGAGCACTCCCGGTGGGCATTTGTTTGCCATGGAAGACAGCCCGTCCGGGCCCATGATGAAGATGGGCGCTTCTACCGGTTGTAGTTTTACCTTGGGCGAAGGCGATATCAGTGGGGCGCATTTGCGAACGGACAAGCATATGCAACTGGCGTCCAGTTCGTATAAGCATGAGGTGCCGGGTGTCTATACGCTGTCTATCGGTGGGGGGAGTGCGCCGAAGTCGCCGATGGACGCCAACTCCAAAGAAACAGGGTTGAGCAGAAAGTTCACAAGTGAACCGGGTGGTGTAGATTCACCAGAGGAGGGTGGTGCCAGTAGCTATGCGTATGTAAGTAATAGAACCAAGAAAAGCACGGCGACCATTGACTTGGCGGCGAGTTTTTCCGCAGTTAAAGGTTCTATTGTCGCTAACGGTTTAAACTTGAATGTCGCGCTCAATGGCGTGAGTGCGGATATCAAACTAGGTATCGCAGCGTTTTCATATGAGTGGGTTCCCTTAAAGGTTAATATTGGCGAGATTTACAAGAAGGTCAATAAAGCCAAAAGTGATAAATCGTTTTATAACGGCAGTTCGGTTGTCGTCGGCTCCGAGAGGCATGAAGTAAAACTGGAAAAGTCTGCCTATTTTATGCATTTATCCACCATGTCTCACGAGATTACGGTGGGCGCTAATACTATTGTATTGACCCAGGATGGCGTGGTTATCAAATCGGACGGCATTGTCCATATTGATGCTGATCTACATGTTTCCGGAAACGTCCTACTTGGCGGCGCACTGTCAGTTGTCGAAAGTATTTATGTGGGCGACTCAGCAGTGATAGGCAATCGGATTACGGATACTTTAATTAACACGCCGGTCCCGATTCCTCCAAGTTTGGCGATACAAGCGTTAACAAGTAGAGCCTCGATAGAACTGAAAAAAATCATCCTCGAAACCGCAGTCAATCAGGTCAATGTAGAAGCTCAGGCAGCAGCAGGTGCCGCCAGTGTGGAGGCGGCCGAAGTCGCTGGTGACGGTGCCGGCGCCGCTGGCGGCGCTCCCGCAGTTTGACAGGCGACGGTTGCTCTAAAACATGTGCGGAGAGTCTGATGCAACTCAAATGTGAACACGCCAGCCTTGTATTGCTTGCTACTTCCAAGCTGCGGGATACCCATGTCCTGGTGGTTACTTTCGGCCTATTAGTGGATGCCGAAGGCAAGATCATGCCCGCCGGGCAAACCTGGAGCTGGCTCGCCGAGCGCATGGGCAAGCAGGCGCTGGACAGCGGTTTGAAAAAAAGCCGTGGCACCTTCGCAGTGCAGGGGCAAGCCTATGCCCTGACCGATGCACAGCGCGCTGGAATGGCAGTGCGGGTACGTCTGGGAACGCTTGAGAAAACACTGCATGTGTTCCCGCCCCGTCAATGGAACAAGGGCCTCTTGGGCTGGATGCCTGTTACAACTGGACAGATCGATTGCCTGCCGTTGAGCCTGGAAAACGCCTACGGTAGTTCCCGATGGGCGGATAACCCAGTGGGCAAAGGTCATTGTCCGGATACTGATACCGCAGGCGGAGCTGCACTCGCGCAACTGGAAGTCGCGAACCTGAGTGTTTGCGATCCCGAGGATCGCCCGGCAACTGCCAGCTTCATGCCGTTACCACCGCAAAGCGCTGCGCGCAGTGCCTTTATGGGCACCCTTGACGAGGACTGGGCCGCCTATCGTGCACCGTTCCTGCCGCTGGACACCGATGCCCGCTGGTTCGATGAAGTGGCGCAGGACCAATGCAGTGCCGGGTTTTGGCGAGGTGATGAAGCTTGGTCGGTGACGGGTATGCACCCCACCCAGGCACAAGTGTCCGGGCGCCTGCCTGGCCTGCGACCACGACTTTTTGTCGAGCGCACTGATAAGCACCTTGCGATCACCGAGGCGCCAATGGACCTCGATACGGTATGGCTGTTCCCCGAGGCGCAGAGTGTGCTTTTGCTATACCGGGCAGAGGTGTCTGTACTCGATATCGATGCGCAGGATATCGCCACACTGGCGATGGCCCTTGAGCGTGTCGGGGATGCCGAGCGGGACAAGCAGACATGGATTGATCGGCTTTGGCCGCGTCCTCCGGTCGAACCGGTCGAGATACCGCCCACCGAGCCGCAGGTGTTCGACTCCGGGCCCATGATTGCCAGTGTGCGGGCTGCTGCGGACGCAATACACGCCGAATTATCCGTGGCGCATGAGCAGAGTCTTCAGGTCGCCCAGGACATGGCGACAGGCATGGGCATGCCTTTCAAGCGTGCAGATTATCCGCCGTTGGCCAAACTGGATTTTTCGGCGTTCATGCGAGAGCCACAGCCGCCTGCCAAGCCCTTCGAACCAGGGGCGCTACGAGCCGAAATCGAGACGGAATTCGCTAAGGCCAAGGCCGATAGCATGCGCCATGCCCGGAGTGCGATCACTCGATTGGATCTGGATGTCGAGAAGACCCTGGCGTTGGCAAGGCAACCAGTACCCGAGGTTGACCTCATGGGTTTGCTGGCCCGATTGGACCTGCCTCTAGCACAGCAGGCGGATATGGTTCAAAAAGTGGCAGCGGGATTTTCCCGTGCACAAGCGATCGAGACCACCATCGATCAGAAACTCGCGGCTGTCGACAAGGCACTGGCGGCTGATCGAATCAAATTCGGCCCCGTACCAACGCCTGCCGAATACTGCAATCTGACCCGCGAATCGCTGCAAGCCTTACACGTGGCGGGTAAGTCGTTGCAGAACCTCAGCCTCAATGGCCTTGATCTTTCAGGGATAGATCTGGGTCAAGCAGACCTGAAAAGAACGCTGTTTGAAAACTGTCAGCTCAAAGGTGCTTGTCTGGCAAATGCGGACCTGAGCCAGAGTCAATTTGTCGGTTGTGATTTGAGTGCTGCGAGTCTGGATAAGGCGTCCTTGCAAGAAACAGTCTTTCAACGGGTTCTATGCCAAGGAGCGTCGTTCAAGGGGGCCAACCTTTTGGGTATTCGAGCCAGTAAAAGTGATTTCTCCGGTGCTGATTTCACCGAGGCTAGCCTGCAACAAGCTCAACTCAACGAATGCAGCCTCGATAAGGCTCAACTGAGCAACGCCAGTCTAAGCAAACTGCGCCTCAATAAATGCGACCTGAGTGGCGCAATACTCGCGGACAGCAACCTTCACAAAGCCACGTTCTACGACTGCACACTGGACGCGACGGACATGCGCCGCGCCACTCTCAGCAAAGCCGATTTCGCCAAGGTTGTGGGGCGCAATCTGGACCTGCGCGAGTGCAATCTGCAAAACCTGCGTGTGGCCGATCACTGCGTCTTGCCGGGTGTGCGCCTGGACGATGCCGACCTGACTGATGCCAGCGTTCAGGACGCCGATCTGAATCACGCCAGCCTGCGCGGCACACGGCTTAACGACGCGCTGCTGACCCGTTGCGACCTGAGTGATTCCGATGGTATTGAGCTGATCGCGCAAGGTGTCTATCTGTCGGGATGTGACTTGAGTCGCGCTGATTGGTCTGGCGCCAACCTGCTTAACGGCCGCTTGCGCAAGGTGTGCCTGGAGCAGACCAACTTCAGTGGCAGCAACTTGCATGGTTTGGCCAGTGACGCTGTGCATGGCAATGGCGTGCGCCTGGAGCAGGCATTGATGACCCGTTGCCGACTCAAGGAGAGCTTGACTCATGCTTGAGGTATTAAGTGCAGAGCGTCTAAGGGAATTGCTGGCGGATTGGCAGCCCTTGCGAGCGTTGAATCTGGCGGGTGGCGACTATCGTGGCGTTAATTTGAGCAACGCGCGGCTGGAAAAAGTTGATGCGCGTGGCGCGCAATTTACCGGGGCGATTCTGACCCAAAGCAATTGGAAAGACTGCCGCCTGGACGGCGCCAATTTCTCCGACAGTACTGCGGATTCGTTGCACATGAACGCGTGTTCATTGCAGGGCGCGCTGTTCAAGAATGTGCGTTGGAACAAGGCCTACTGGGCGCAATGCCACGGCGAGGATCTGGAACTGTCGGGTGCGCAGCTACAGGCTTTCACGCTCTTGGAGTGCCGCGTACCGCGCATCAGACTGGCAGCCACCCAATTGAGCCAATCCCAATGGAGCCGGTGCGATCTGAAGGGTCTTGACGCACAGTCGGCGCATTTCGAGAAGGCTCGGCTGATCGACTGCCAACTCGATCAGGCGCGCTTCGGTCTGGCGTCCTTGCAGCAGTGTGCCTTCGATGAGTCGTCCTTGAGCGGGGCCGATTTTCATGGCGTGCAGGCGGAGGGCGCCTCGTTCTATCGCAGTACGGGCGAGTCCCCGGCTTTTCTCGGCGCGAACCTCAAGGGCGCTCTGTTCAATGCCAGCCATTTTGACTCGGTCGATTTCAGTGATGCAGTTCTGGAGATGGCCATTCTGGCAGACGCCCAGATGCCAGGCGCGCGGTTTGACCGCGCACTGTTGCGTTATGCCGATTGCACAGCGCTGCATGCCTCGCGGGCCTCGTTCGTCGCGGCCGACGTGATAGGCATGAATGCCCATGCCGCCGATTTTACCCAGGCCGACTGGCAGCAGAGCAACCCTCAGGCCATCCAACCCGTTGATACCGAACGCCTCGCCGCCGAGCAATGGCGGCCTGCCTCTTTAGGAAATTCGAGATGAATGAAGCCCCGCAGTATTGCGATGCCGCTGCTGAATTATGCCATGCACAGGTCAACGCACTGGATGGCGAGCGTTTCGGTGTGGTCAGCAGCGATGGCCGCCGCTATTGGCTAAAACCCGCATTCGGTTGTCTGGTGCGTCCGGCAGTGGGGGACAAGGTGTTGGTCAGCCTGGACGCGCAAGGAGGTTACATCCTTAGCGTGCTTGAACGCGTCATCGCTCAACCGGCGCGTATGCATCTGGACGGCGACCTGCATTTGAGCCTGCCCGCTGGCGCGCTGAGCATTCAGGCTCGCGACGGCGTGAGCCTTAACGCCGGTATTGCATTACGGGTGTGTGCCGAGCAGGGCAGTGTGCAGATGCAACGCGCCAGCCTGACTGTCGGCACCCTGGCCATGAGTGGCGAGCACCTTGAGAACCATTGGGTCGAGCGGCACGACAACAGCGTTTATCACCGCGAAAAGGCCGTGCGCCACGAGGCGGATTTTGGTGATAGCCGCCGTCGAGTCGAAGGCCATGAAGAATTCCATGCAGGTTCCTTGCGCCAGCGCGTGCGCGACGACTGGAGCGTGCAGGCCGACACGCTGGATCTGAATGCACAACGTAGCGTTGCCATTGATGGCGACAGCATCAAGCTGGGGTGAGATCGATTATGTACATGCTCAATAATGGCGGTGCGATGGCGATGTCCACGGTGCCCGATATCTGCAAAACACCGGTCCCGCCAGCCGGGCCAGTGCCTTTGCCTTATCCCAATACTGCCGATACCAGCGCTGCAGATCCGGGTGGATTGGTGATGGAAGTGCTGGTGGATGGCATGCCAGCGATGAACATGTCCAGCAAGGTGTTGATGACCAGTGGTGATGAGGCGGGCGTGGCCGGTGGCGTCACCAGCGGCAAGGTCAAGGGCGAAATGATTTTCATCGATGGCAGCAGCAAAGTGATGGTCGGTGGCAAGCCCGCCGTGCGCGTCACTTGCCAGACCATGCACAACGCCAACAACACCATGGGTACGGTTTCGCAGCCAAGCCAGACCGCTGTCCTGGTGATGGCGTGAGCACCTTGATGAATGGGTCATCCATGAAGTGTTTTGGGGCAATGCTCAGTCTTTGTCTGCTGCTCACCGCCTGCAGCAGCCAGGAACTCACCCCCGAGCAAAAGGCCCTCACCGAACTCAAATGGGACTACACCGAGAATGCCATCGAGCTGAGCTTTACCGCCGATAACGACCTCAATCAGTACGACGGCCAGGCGCATAACCTGTTGGTGGTGGTCACGCAGTTCGATCAGATCAGTGCGTTTTCGGCCTACACCGGCAGTTCCCAGCAATTGAGCAGTCTGTTGCTGATGAACAGCGCGCCGACCGGAATGATCGGCCTCACGCGGCTGTTCATCGAGCCGGGTCAGAGCAAGCAGTTGAGTCTGCCTCGGCTCGAGGGCGCGAAGATGGTCGGCATCTCGGCAGGCTACGCCCACCTGGACCCGATGCGCAGCGCCAAGCTGTATCAGATCGGCGTCGACGTTACTTCCACTGGTTTCTTCAGCAAAACCTGGACCGCCACGCCGCGCCCCATCGCCATTGACCTGCTCGTAGGGTCCGAGGCTCTGCTGCGTGGCAAGGAAAGTCGTCTTGCGCTGCCCAAGCCTGTGCAACCCAGAGAAGGCGAGGTGCGCCTGCCGGGCGCACAGGACTGACTTTTTTATCGTGAGCGTTGCAGTCGCCACTTTTTTTCAATCTTTTGCCCGAACGCGAGCCCTATGAATATCGATCAGTTGTTGTATTGGCACCAGGGCTTGTTTCTCCAGCCTCAGCATTTTCAACAGAACGATGCCCGTATCGAGCATCGTCTGACCCGCACCACGGAGTTGAACCATCCTTACCCGTGGGGCTTGATCTCCCTGAAGATCAACGAATCTGCATTGGTTGCCAAACAGTGCCTGCTGGATCAATTGTCGGTGCGCTTCCCCGAAGGCACGTTGGCTGAGTATCCAGGTAATGCGGTGCTGGAGTCGCGTACCCTGGACTTGGGCGACTTCAGTGGCGGCCGCACGCTGTTTGTGGGGTTGCGCCGCTTACTGCCAGGCGATGCCAATGCGCAAGTGTTCGAGACACTGTCCGACGGTTCTCGGGCGGAAGCGCGTTTTGTTGTGGCCGCTGACCCGGAAGTGATCGGTGACCGTCTCGGCAATTCCCCGGAAGCGCGGGTGCGCCCAATGTCTTACGTGTTGCGGCTGTTCTGGGAAGACGAACTGGAGCATTTGAGCGCCTATGAATTGTTGCCGATTGCCCGTCTTGACCTCGACGGCGACCGCGTGCGACCTGCGCAGCGCTACGTACCGCCGTCGATCAACCTGGCAGCGTCACCGATGTTGCTGCAGACCCTGCGCGAAGTCCGCGACGAATTAGTCGGTCGGGCGCGACAGCTGTCGGTGTACAAGCAGCCGGGTGAATCGCGTCGGGGAGATTTCGATGGTGCCCAGGTCAACCACCTGATGGCCCTGGCGGTACTGAATCGCTACGGTCCGCTGTTGACCCACTTACTGGAAACGCCGCAGGTTTCGCCGTGGCAGCTTTACGGCACCCTGCGCCAGTTGGTCGGTGAGTTGAGTCTGTTTTCCGACGTCTGCGACATGCTCGGTGAAACCCCGGATGGCCGTTTGCTGGTGCCGCCTTACAAGCACGAAGAGGCGGGGGCCGCGACCATTGCCCTGGTGGCCCTGATCGGCCAGCAACTCAATGAAATCAGTATCGGCTCCGAGTTGCTTGTGCGCCTGCAATTGCAGGAAGGTTTTTATCAAGCCGAGTTGCCGGACGCCTTTTTCGGCCCGCGTCATCGTTATTTCCTGGTGGCTCGTAGCGCGGTCGACCCTGTGTGGCTGGCCGAGGGCTTACCGCTGGATGGCAAACTGGGTGCGCTCAGCGTCATGGAAGGGTTGGTCAATCGCGCGTTGCCCGGTATTGAACTGATCTACCTCCAGGTGCCCCCACAAGGTCTGCCGAGGGTAGCGGGGGCATTGTACTTCCGCCTGGAGACACTCAGTGATGGCTGGGAAGCGCTGCAGCACGAGCGTCAGGCTGCGTTTTTCCTGCCCCAGCCGCCGGCTGACTTGATCATCGATCTGGTGGTGGTGCGTACATGATCAATCCCCGCCTGGCTGAATGCTGGATGTCGATATTTGACGCTGCCAAAAGTGGCGTCATCGATCCTGCGCAATCCTACGAAACCCTCGCGCCGGGGCTGATCGTGCTGCTCGACGCCGCTGCCAATCGTGCCCGCGAATTGCACTTTACCGAGGCTGATGTGCGCGAGGCACTGTTCGCTGTGGTGGCCTGGGTCGACGAAACAGCCATGTCTCGTGATTGGCCAGGCGCTGCACAATGGCGTCGTGCGCCGTTGCAACGTCATTACTTTTCAACCAGTCGTGCCGGCGTTGAGTTCTTTCAGCGCCTGGAGGCGTTGCCCGAAGCGGCGGTGGGTGCCCGTGAGGTTTTTGGTCTGGCGTTGTTGAGCGGCTTTCAGGGCCGCTACGCGACACGTCCGGGTGGCGAGCTGGCTCAGTACCGCCGGTTGTGCCTGGAACGGATCATCCTCGATAACAAAATGGTGCCGCTGGATGCCACCAGCCACCTCTTTGAACAACCCGAAGACCAGCTACCGAAACGGGTTCGTGTGGTACGCCGTGGCTTGCCCGGTATTTCGCTGCTTCTGCTGATTGGGATTCCCTTGATTGTGTTGACCGTGCTTTACATCAGTTTCGACCTCTCGCTGGGTCGACAAGTCAGCCAATTGCTGGAGATGCGCTGATGTTGAAGAAAGCGGGGGTCTTGTTGCTCTGGGTGTTGCTGCTGGCAAGTTTTGCGCTGGTGCTTTGGGGGCTGGCACTCTATGAGGATTGGCCGCTGTGGTACGTGCCGGCCATTTTTATCGGGACCATTCTGTTGGCGCTGGTCGCCCGTTGGATCGGGCGACGCTGGTACGCCTGGCGCTTGCGTGCGCGAATGAAAAGCGAGTTGCCACAGAGTCGTCGCGATGAGGCTCCCAACCTGGATCAGGACTGGAACAGCGGTGTGCGCATGCTGCGCCATTCGCGTCTGAGTCGACTGGGTTCACCGCTGTACGTGCTGCCCTGGTTCCTGATGCTGGGTGAGAGTGGCAGTGGCAAAAGCAGCGTGTTGGTCAACAGTGGATTGACTTCGGCATTGCGCTCGACCAGTCGTGGCAAGCAGGCAATGCCTACTGGAACGCTCGACTGGTGGTTCCTCGAACGGGGTGTGATCATCGATCCTGCAGGCCGCTTGGCTGAAGGGAATAGCGACGCTGGCCCGGAATGGCGGCGTTTGCTTTACTGGCTGCTGCGTTCGCGGCGTCGCGAGCCGCTCAACGGTGTGTTGCTGGTGATCGACAGCAAACGCCTGTTGACCGATTCTGATGAGCGTTTGGCCGAACAGGGACACAATCTGCGTCGCCGTCTGGATGACTTGGTGAAGGTTTTCGGTGCCAGGCTACCGGTGTATTTCATCATTACGGGTGCCGAAGCCGTGCCTGGTTTCGCCCAGTGGGGTGCCGCATTGACACCGCCACAGCGTGAGCAACCCTTTGGTTTGCTCAGCCAGCACCGTGCTGGCGGGGCGGGCGCGTTTCTCGATGAAATGTTTGGCGGACTTGGCCAGCGGTTGTTCGATCTACGCATAGAACTGGGCGTGCGCGGCGTGCCTGACCCAGATGCTTTTAGCCTGCCGGAACGCATCGGCGATTTGCGGCCGCGTCTTGAAAAGCTTTTGTTGCCGGCCTTTGACGCTAATCCCTACAGCGAGCCGCCTCTGCTGTGCGGGCTATTCCTTACCGGTCAAGGGCTGGATGCCGACGCTCAGCATGAAGGCTGGTTCAGCCATGATCTGCTGGGGCAACTGTTGCCAGGGCAACGTTATGCTTATCAGTCCATCGATAGCTGGCATCGTTGGCGGCGTCTGCTTGCTCATGCCGCAGTCATTGGCTGGCTGGGGCTTTGCTTCGGGTTCGGCGCATTAATGGTTTATGCCGACCGTCATACCCAGGCGGTGCTCACCGAAGCGCTTAACGAGCCTCCCGCGACTGAAGACTTTGCAGGCGGGATGGAAACCGATCTGGATGCGTTGCGCCGTTTCCGGCAGGCGCTGATCAACCTGTCTAACGAGCAGCAGGGTGGCTGGCGTAGTTTGCTACCGTTCTCACGCCACATCGAGCGAGTACAGGAACACTATCGTTCTGACTACGTAAGGCTCTTCGACAGCGAAATACGCACCCCCGTATTCGATGGTTTCATTTCGCAAAACCTGCGCAACGCATTGAACAGCGGTGATCCTCGATTGATTGCCGCTTACGCAGAGTTTCTCGTGCGTCGGATCAATCTGCTCGACGCACGCCTGAATAATCAGTCCATGGACGAACTGCCGGTGCCGGGGTCGGAGGTAGGTTTTTTGAATCTGATCTACGGCTCTAAAACCCCGATCAGCGCTGGGCAACTGGTGACCCTGGGAACCAGCTATCGCTCTTATCTGGAATGGCAAACCGATATGGCGCAGATGCAGAGCCAGCGGGCTGCCTTGCTGGGCCAGCTCGAAAACATGGGGCTTGAGGGTCGTCCCTTGACGTGGCTGACGGCGTGGGCGGACTTTCAGGGCAATCTACAGCCGATCCTGCTCAGCGAATACTGGGCCGACACCGACAACCCAGGTTTGAGCCTTTCCGGGGCCTTTACCTTGCAAGGGCACAGTGCGATTCTGGGTTTTATCGATGAACTGGGTCGGGCCAGTCGCGATCAGAATGTGTGGAAGGCGCAAAGGATACGGTTTTTGGATCAGTATCAGAGCGATACCCAGGATGCCTGGTATCGCTTTATCCAGGGCAGCCTGCTGAGCGCGCAAACGCGATTGAAAACCCGTAGCGACTGGCAGCAAACCCTGAGTGTGGTCGGTACTCCCAATGATCCGTTCTTCAAGCTGCTGCACCGCAGTGCGGAGCGGTTTGCGCTGATTCCGATTGAACATCGGGCTCCATGGGCCAGTCGGGCGGTGGCGATGGATCGTCTGCTCAAACTGGCCAGTAACGACGATCTGCATGCCGATGCTGGCGCGCTGGGCAGCTTGAAAGTCACCAACGCCCTGGGCGGCGATGTGCTCAAGGGCATGGCCAGTGGAGGTTCTGTCAAAACGGGCGTGAATGTCGTGCGTGACGAGCTGACACAGGCCCGAACCCTGGCGAAATTTCAGCAGTTGATGAAAGGTGTTGTCATCGACCTGCAGAAAAGCGATGCGCAAGCTTTCCAGGTCGCGCTCGATACCTGGGGCTTTGGTGCCGATCCTGCAGTCAAATCTGCGCCGCTTTGGGATGCCGATACTATTCGTGTCGATTTGATTCAGTCACTCAAAGGTCCTGATCCGCGAGAGGATGTGGTCTGGTCGCTGCTAACGGGGCAGCTTGATTTCGCCTCGCACTACGCGTCCGAAGTGGCGGCCTGCCGTCTGCAAAGTGACTGGAGTGGCCAGTTGCTCAGCTCAATCCAGGGTGTGCGCGATCCGGTCATGCTCAATGAATTGCTTTATGGCGATCGTGGGCAGCTGCCGGTTTTCATGAATGGTTCGGTGAAAGCCTTCCTGCAGCGCGATGTACAGCGCTACAGCGGGCGTGAAGCACTGGGCGTTCAGATTCCATTGACTGGGGCTTTCTATGCGTATGTCAGTCGCATGCAACATGCCCAGAACGATCTCGTCAGTGCTCAGCGGCAAAGCCAGGCTCAACTAGCTACCGAGCAGCAAAGCAAGCAGGCTCTGGATGCCGAGCAGAAGACCCTGGCCGCGCAACGGGCCGAGCTCAAGCAGAGTATTGCGACGCTGCAGGCCACCGCGGCGGTGGTTGAGCTGTCCGCTACGCCATCGCAGGTCAATATCAGCGCCCGTTCGCTGCCGCAGCAGACGCGTCTGACGATGCAGTGCAGCGGTCGTTCAACGGTACTGGATAACTTCAACTTCCCGACCAGCGCCAGTTTTGTCTGGGCGCCGGGAGCCTGTTCGGACGTCGCTCTGGAAATCAGCTTCGCCAACTTCAAGCTGACCAAACACTGGACCGGAGACCGCGCGTTCGTGGATTTCCTGCGGCTGTTCAACGGGGGGCAACACACCTTTACCGTCAATGACTTCCCTAGCCAGCGCAATGTGATGGGCAGCGAGAACTTGATCGGCATTCAGCTGACCTACCGTCAGGAGGGAGGGCAGGCTTTGCTGGACAAGTATCGCCAGGCCGATCAGTTGCAGATACAGGTCAACGTTATCAATGAACGATTGAACAGCATCGCAGGGCAGCTCACAGCCATGGACACTCAGGCAGCAGCGATGAATGTCAGTCTGGCAGCCCAGGGTTCGCCGGTTCAGCAAAGTCTTGCGAGTATTCAGCCGCCAACGCAAATCGCCTGGTGCTGGACGCCGAGGCCGGTTGATACAGGTTTTGCGGCGGGTGAAGGCCTGCGTCTGGATCTTGGCATCTATGACAACGAGAAGCGCTTGAGAAACCTTGAAGCACAATTGCGCACGCTAGGTTTCGCTACCCAACGCGAGCCGCTGCAAACGGGGACTGGTGGGACAGGGCAGAGGCTGCTGGTGGTGTCGCTGCGCGATGATGCGGCCGCACAACGGGCTATTCGTGACATTGCTAACAAGATGGGGGTTGCTGCAAAGCTTGACAGTACTGCCTCTAGCACAGTCGGCATGCGATGAAGGGCTGGCGAAATTCTCTGGCGTTGCGCATTACCTGCGTACTGGCGCTTGTTCTGGCCTTGAGCTGGTGTGTGGCCGCCGGGCTCAGCGCCTGGCGGACTTATCAGCAGTTGCAAAGCGAGGCGCTGGATGATCTCAGTCAGCGCCTGCGCCTGCTCTCCAGCGTGGATAACGATGATTTTCGAGACGCGGAGGAGGGCGCCAAGCGGCTCATGACGCGTTGGAACAATGGCGCGGCCAAAGAGTTTGGCAGCAACATTTTTCAGCGCAGCACCATGCATTGGGTACTCAACCAGGCGCAGCAAAGCGATGCTGACAGCGCCGCCAGCATCGACATGTTGGCTCGCGCAGCCTCTGCGGCTGAAGCGTTTGGTACGGCCGGTCAGTCGATGACCGTGGATACGTTTTTCTATTTTCCAGAGGTCGGCGCGGCTTTCTCTACCGAAGTCGACATCCCTTCAGGTTTTGTGCAGGCCCGCACCGCTCATTTGCGGGAGCTGTTTGAACGTCTGACACCCGGCGGTCCCGATGTCGTCTGGGATGGGCCGAATTACGACCCACTGCTGAATCGACAGTTAATCAGTGTTGCTGTGGTATCGAGGGATACGTCAGGCAAGCCATTGTTCATGACGGGTTATGAGTTGAAGCTTGATGAACGTCTGGCGCGTATTGAGCAGTTGCTCAACGGCTACCCAAGTCTGCTTCTGGATGCACACGGTCGACGGGTTGCCGACCTTTCCGGCAAGTCGATGGACGCGGTATCTCCGGATGCGCTGAAACATCTGGTCGCGGGCTTTTCTGTCAAGACCGATTTCCCGCAGATCGGTCGTTTCGATGACGACACACCTATGGTCATCGCTCGACTGAATCAACCGAACTGGTATCTGTTGACGCTCTATCCTCAAGCGCAATTACGCGCTGGTGCGCTGGGGCTGATTCTCAGAGAAGTGCCTTTTGCGGTGATCGGTTTCATCTTGCTGACCCTCGGTTTGCTCCTGGTATTGCGTCGGGAGTTGGCACGACCATTGGCCCTGTTCGCCCGGGAAATTGAACTCACAGTTCGCGGTGACGACCTGTCGCGCCGTTTGCCAGTGGTTCGAGAAGACGAACTCGGGCGCTTCGCCATGGCCTATAACAGATTGCTCGATGCATTGCAGGCCCAGCAAGCCGGTCTGGAAAATCTGGTGGAAGTACGCACTCACGAGCTGCAAACCGCCCGTAGAACGGCAGACCAGGCGAATCAGCTCAAAGGCCAATTCCTGGCTAACATGAGTCACGAAATTCGTACGCCGATGAACGCTGTCATTGGCATGAACCATCTATTGGCGGACACGCCGCTGGCGCCTCAGCAGCGGCATTTCGTCAAGGCTATACGCGAAAATTCCGAAGCCTTGCTGGCGTTGATCAGCGACATTCTGGACTTCTCAAAAATCGAGTCAGGTAACCTGAATATCGAGCGGATCGAGTTCGATCTGACTGAGGTGGTGGAAGAGGTTACGGAGCTATTGGCACCGCGCGCCGCTGAAAAGGGCGTGCGAATGATCTGCCAGATCGCTACCAATGTGCCGGGGCAGGTGATGGGAGATCCGTGGCGACTGCGGCAGATTTTGCTTAACCTCTTGAGTAATGCCGTCAAATTCACGGCCTGCGGTTCGATCCAGCTGGCGGTTTGGCGGGGTGACGATGACATGCTCGGGTTTCAGGTCGTCGACACCGGTATCGGTATTGCGCCGTCTGCACAGGCTGCCGTGTTCGACGCTTTTTTGCAGGCGGATGCATCCACCACTCGGAAGTACGGCGGCACCGGCCTGGGTTTGTCGATCAGCCAACGTCTGGCGGGCCTCATGGGCGGTGTTATCGAGTTGCAGAGTCAGCCAGGTGTGGGGTCGACATTCAGCCTGATGTTGCCATTGCCCAACTGCCCGGCCCGGGCGGCCGACGCCCCGAGGTTGTGGGGTTTACGGACCTTGGTGGTTGATGAGCACGCTGATGAGCGAGAGGCGTTGATGGGGATCCTCGGCCAGTGGCAGATGCTGTGCCAAGGGGCCGCGTCTGCTGAAGATGCATTGAAAATGATGCGTGAGCAAGCACAACTGGGCGTCATGTTCGATCTGGTATTGGTGAATTGGCGTTTGCCTTTCGTCGATGGTGTGGCGTTCTCCAGCCTGTGCCGTGCTGATCCGCAGCTGGCATCCGCGCGCATCGTGCTGATGGCTTCGCATGTCGAGTCGTTGATGTCTGCCGATGAACTGCGCGCCCATGGCCTGGCAGCGTGTGTCGTCAGGCCGCTGCGTCGCCAGCATTTCTATCGGAGCTTGTGCGAGGTCCAGAGTGGCGCCACTCCGACGCTCAACGAAGCGCTCTCTCCTTTGCGGACCCTTGAGCGTCATGAATACGGTCTTGATGTGTTGGTCGTCGATGATATCGCCACCAATCGGGAAATCACGCAGCTGTTCCTGGAACGTTTCGGCCATCGGGTCAGCCTGGCCCGCGACGGGGTCGAGGCCCTTGAAATACTCGCCCGCAAGGTTTTCGATGCGGTGTTGATGGACGGGCAAATGCCGCGAATGGACGGTATGGAAGCGGTCCGTCAACTGCGCTCCGGGCAGTCGGGTGCGCTGGATGAGGAGGTTTACGTCATCGCCCTGACAGCCAACGCCATGAGCGGTGATCGTGAGCGTTTTATTGAGGCCGGTGCCAATGACTACCTGGCCAAGCCGGTGCTGCCTATGCAGTTGTTCGATGCGATAACGCGCGTGATTGTGCGACAGCTGGAGCGCGGGATGGAGTTGTGCACTGTCGCACCCTCGCTGCCCCCTACAGTGACGGCATCCATTGCGCCTGCCTTATCGATGGTCGATGAACAGGATCCGTTGCGCACGCCACGCTTGCAGCGCCTGTTCATCGAAGATTGCCTGGCGTTGTTGGCTCAGCTCAATGATGCCGTAGTACGGTCCGATCATGGCGCAGTCGCGCGTATCGCTCACAGCCTCAAGGGTAGCGCCGGACAATTCGGAGAGCAGGGTCTTGAAACAAGTGCTGCTTTGATGGAACAAGCTGCCTCGCAATCAAACGTCCCGGCGATGACCGCCGCAATGCTGCAACTGGACAGACACCGTTCGATCCTTGCTGCCCGCCAGCCTGTTGCCCTTTCCGAGACTGGATATCCAAACAATGCCTGACTGCCGTTTATTGATCGTCGACGATCACGGGATGATCCGCGAAGGCTTGCGCGCCTTGCTTGCCAATGCCCCTGGAATAGTTGTGGTGGGTGAGGCGCAAGATGGTCATGAGGCCATTGCCCTGTGTCGCAGCTTGCAGCCCGATGTGGTCCTGATGGACCTGAAGATGCCACTGCTCGACGGGGTGTCGGCACTGACCCTGATTTTCAGACGCTGGCCGAAAATATTGATCATAGCCCTGACATCCGACGTCTCCGAGCACAATGCGGCTCTGGCGCTGGAAGCCGGCGCGGTCGGTTATGTACTCAAGCGCAGTCGCAGAGATGACCTGCTGCAAGCGATCACCCAGGTTCTTGCAGGGAAGATCTTTATTGATGCTGGCCTCGACGCCTCCCAAGTCATTGCTCTGCGCAACAGCGGTGAAACCGCCAGCGGCATTACACTGACCGAGCGCGAGCGCCAGGTACTCAAATTGGTCGCCGAAGGGTCCCGTAATCGCGATGTTGCCGAAATCCTGTGTATCAGCCTCAAGACTGTGGAGACCCACCGACTCAATGTCATGAAGAAGCTGGACGCACACAACGCCGCAGATATGACGCAATGGGCTTATCGGCTTGGTCTTCTCGGTGAGGGGCAGTAGCGTGCGTCGGATAGAGGTGTGAGGGGGCGAATTCGCTTTGCAGCCCCGTCATCATTCTTTTCAAGTTACACAACAGGCAGGTGCTTGATACAAATCAAGGAGCATCGACCGGTAAACCCCGACACTGGCGACCCGCAGCCAGTCTCGGAGACCGCCATGCTCGATTTATTTCACACCCCCAGCGAGCTGATCATTCGGCGCGATTACGGCGTGCTCGACCCAAACTGTCATGCTGACACCCAAAAATTTCATGGCGGTATCGGCTCTCTGGATTTGCTTCGTGTATTGCGCGGCAGTCGTCAGAAAAAACGCCCGCTGTCCCTGAACGTGCAGTTACCCTCCAGCCTGAAACCTTCGGTGTGCTCCCCGCGCGATATCGCGTGTGAGCGCAGCAGTATCGGACAGTACCTTCAACGACTGGAGCACGAGATCGATTTGGTCGGTTGCCACCTGGGTGCAGAGCAACGGGTCGAGCAGTTTCATCTGGCCGGCGGTACACCCGCGATTGCCGATGTGCAGCGGCTGATGAGACATCTGCGCAACAGGTTCAACTTTCTCGACCATGATTGCGGCGACTACAGCATTGAGGTAGATCTTCACCATACTGACTGGGCGACTATGGGTTTGCTGCGCGATCAGGGCTTCAATCACGTCAGTATCGGTGTTCCGGACATCGGTATTGACAGCGAAATGTCAGTTGCCTGCTATCAGAACCCGGCCCCGATCCAGTCGCTTATCGATGCCGCTCGCACCTTCGGCTATCGATCCATCAATGTTGATCTCGGTTATGGTCATGCATGGCAGACGCCCGAGAGCTTTGCGCTGAAGCTGGCGACCATTATCGCGCTGGAGCCGGATAGACTCCAGGTGTTCGACTATGCCCAGCCGCCACAACGCTATCGGCCGGTGATCGGGGACAACGTCGGAGCGCCGTGCAGCCAGGACGATAAAAGTGCGATGCGCCAGATATGTTTTGAGCAACTGGGTGCTGCAGGCTACCACTACATCGGCTTGGGGCAGTTTGTCAGGCCCGATGATGATCTGGCGATCGCTCAGGAAAGAGGCCGGTTACGCCGTAACTGTCAGGGCTTCACCAGCCACGGCTATTGCGATCACGTCGGCTTCGGGATAGGCGCCATCAGTCAGATTGATGATTTGTACGCGCAAAACACTGACGATCTGCAGCACTACCAGCGACAACTGGACCGGGGGCAGCTGACAACCTGTCGTGGCTGGCGCTGTGAGGCCGGTGATCAGGTTAGAGAAATGGTCATGGAGCGCCTGGCGTGTGACCTTGAACTGCATATCCATGCCATCGAAACGCGTTATGGACTGATTTTTCGCCAGTACTTTTCATCCGCTTGGCCTTTGCTGGAGCAATTGAGTCGGGATGGGTTGATTGAGCTGTCAGACCGTTTTATTTGCATTCTTCCTGCTGGTCGGCCGGAAGTGGATGCCATCTGCAACCTGTTTGAAAAGGATTTGGGCGATGCAAGGCATTAACCCAACTGAGAGTTGATTGATCATGAATTCTGCGTTTGATTTCAATCGAGCCCTGGTCGAAAAGTATGACCGCCCAGGGCCGCGCTATACCTCTTATCCCACCGCGCCACAGTTTCATCAGGCGTTTGCCGTCGACGACTACCAGCGTGCCGCCCGGGACAGTAATCAGGCGGCCGTTCCCAAGTCGCTGTCGGTGTATATCCACATTCCGTTCTGCAAGAGCCTTTGCTACTACTGTGCCTGCAACAAAATCATCACCCAGAAAACTCATCGCGCCGTCGAGTACCTGACGTACCTCAAACGTGAAATTGCCATGCAGGCGGCCTTGTTCGACAGCACCCGCAAACTCACGCAACTGCACCTGGGCGGTGGCACGCCGACGTATTTGACCGGTGAGCAGTTGGCTGACCTGATGGACTGCCTGCATCAAGCCTTTGATATGGATGACAGTGATGATCACGAGTTCTCCATTGAAGTCGACCCGCGCACCATCAGCACCGAGCAGATTCAATCGCTGCGCCAGTTGGGCTTCAATCGCCTGAGCTTCGGCGTGCAGGACTTCGATCCCGAGGTGCAGGCCGCAGTCAACCGTCAGCAAAGCGAGGAACAGATTTATGCGCTGGTCGCAGCCGCTCGTCAGGCTCGATTCAAGTCGGTAAGTGTCGACCTGATTTACGGCCTGCCGTTGCAAACCGTAAAGAGTTTCGATGTCACCCTCGGCAAGATCATCGCACTGCGCCCGGACCGGATTGCCGCCTACAGCTATGCCCATCTACCGGAACTGGTGCGCGCGCAACGGCTGATTCGCCCAGCGGACATGCCGCCACCTGAGCGCAAGCTGGAGTTGCTTGAACTGACCATCCGCCGTCTGACCGAGGCCGGTTATGTCTATATCGGCATGGATCATTTCGCCTTACCGGAAGATGAGCTGGCGTTAGCCCGTGCAAACGGCACCCTGCAACGCAATTTTCAGGGCTATTCAACCCATGCCGACTGCGATTTGATCGGCCTTGGCGTATCCGCTATCGGTAAGGTCGGTGATAGCTACAGCCAGAGCGTCAAGGAGCTTTCCCAGTACTACGCGCGTCTGGATCAAGGGCTATTGCCTGTGCATCGAGGCTACAGGTTGAGCGCCGATGACATGCTGCGTCGCGAGCTGATCAGCGATCTGATGTGTCACGGCCGGATCAGTTTCGAAAAATTTGAAACGCAGCATGGCATACGCTTTACCGAGTACTTTGCCGATGCGCTGGCGCAACTGGACGAGCATGTTAGCGACGGGCTGCTGCAGATTCACGAGGATGTGTTGGTGCTATTGCCGCGAGGGCATTTGATGATGCGCAGTGCCGCTATGGCGTTTGATGCCTATCTCGGCGGCGAGCAAAAAGGGCAGTTTTCACGCACCGTTTGACGGCGATCAAGTTTGCCGGCCATGCCGCTTGCCAGGTTGTCATGGGCACCCGTAGCGTGGCCCTCACACTCGCTGTTGAGTCCTGCTTTTGCATGAGGTGCCCATGGACCGTACGCATTCTTTCGAACACAAGGCCGAACCGTTCTACCAACCACTGGACAATGAAGAGACGCTGTTCGAGCAAGCCTGGCGACATGGCATGCCGGTCCTGATCAAAGGCCCCACGGGCTGCGGCAAGACCCGGTTTGTTCAGCACATGGCCCATCGGCTGAAACTGCCGCTGTACACCGTGGCGTGCCACGACGACCTGAGCGCTGCCGACCTGATCGGCCGTCATTTGATTGGTGCACAGGGCACCTGGTGGCAGGATGGGCCGCTGACCCGTGCGGTGCGTGAAGGCGGCATCTGTTACCTCGACGAAGTGGTCGAGGCGCGTCAGGACACGGTGGTGGTCTTGCATCCGCTGGCCGATGATCGTCGAGAGCTGTTCCTGGAGCGCACCGGGGAGATTCTGCAGGCGCCGCCGTCCTTCATGCTGGTGGTGTCTTACAACCCCGGTTACCAAAACCTGCTCAAAGGCATGAAACCCAGCACCCGACAGCGCTTCGTGGCGATGCGCTTCG
This sequence comes from Pseudomonas sp. GG8, assembly GCF_052976945.1. NCBI lineage: Bacteria > Pseudomonadati > Pseudomonadota > Gammaproteobacteria > Pseudomonadales > Pseudomonadaceae > Pseudomonas > Pseudomonas sp. GG8. The sequence continues at coordinate 2,743,040 of NZ_JBRIIP010000001.1, read as the reverse complement.
GCTATCCGCCGGTGGCCGATGAAGAGCGCATTGTCGCCAGAGAGGCCCAGGTGGACGTCGCGCTGGCGGCGCAGGTGGTCAGGTTGGGACAGGCCCTGAGACGGCTGGATCAACATGACTTGGAAGAGGTCGCATCCACCCGGTTGCTGATTTTCACGGCAAGAATGATCCATTCCGGGATGAGCCCGCGTGAGGCGTGCATGGCCTGTCTGGCTGAACCGCTGAGCGATGATCCGCTGACCGTTGCCGCGCTGATGGACGTGGTTGATGTCCACTTCTCCTGAAACCGCTACCGCGTCTCAGGGACATTTACCGGGCGATCTGGCGATGTGGTTTTTTATCCTCGCCGAGCTCTCGGTATTCGCGATCCTGATCCTCGTGTTCGCGGGGACCCAGGCACTGAAACCCCAGATGTTTAGCGAAAGCCGCCAGTTGCTAAACAGTTCCACTGGGTTGGCAATGACCTTGAGTCTGCTCACCGCAGGACTGTTCGCCGCGCTGGCTCAGGAACAGGTCAGGCAGTCGAGGGCCGGTTGCGGCGCGGTCTTTCTGCTGGCGGCGTTGCTGGCTGCCAGTGTCTACGTGGTGTTGAAGCTCACTGAATACCGGCATCTGCTTGCATCAGGGCTGGGCCTGGAACACAACACGTTTTTCACCCTGTACTGGATCCTCACCGGGTTTCATTTCCTTCATGTATTACTCGGCATGCTGATTCTCGGATGGCTCGCCGAGCGTTGCCGGCGTCGTCTGTATTGCGCCAACAACTGCAGCGGGCTGGAATCCGGCGTGCTCTATTGGCACATGGTCGATCTGATCTGGGTGGTGCTGTTTCCGCTGGTCTACATCCTGAATTGACGAGGTACTCATGTCTGCTTCCAGAGTTTTGGTCGCCTGCTGGGCAGGGCTGGCCACGCTGAGCGTGTGCACCGTGGTGCTGGGGCATGCCGGAGCCACACTGCTGCTGTCCATCGCCATCTTGCTGGTTGCAATCGGCAAGGCCTGGCTGATCGCCGACGGCTTCATGGAAATGCGCCACGCGCCGCGACTGTGGCGCAGGTTGATGTTGAGCTGGGGAGTGGTTCTGGCGGCTGGGGTCGGACTGACCCTGGTGTCGTAGCCGCTGAGCGCAGGCAACGCCAGGCGGACCGAACACGGCATTGGGGCCGATTCTATGGCATGGAGATTTATACCCGACCAAAACCATCGGACTTTCTTGATCGCCATCAAGCAGGTTTCAACCCTTAGCTTCCTATCATGGACAGGCCAAGCAAAGAGGAAGCGGCTATGTCAGAGACCTTCACAAAAGGCATGGCCAGGAATATCTATTTCGGGGGAAGCGTGTTCTTTTTCCTGATATTCCTGGCCTTGACCTATCACACGGAACAGACCTTTCCAGCGCGCAGCAATGAAGCGCAATTAACCGAATCAGTGGTGCGCGGCAAGTTGGTCTGGGAGCAAAACAACTGTGTCGGCTGCCACACATTACTGGGTGAGGGCGCCTACTTTGCGCCTGAACTGGGCAACGTGTTCCAGCGTCGCGGCGGGGAGGAGGGCTTCAAACCTTTTCTGCATGCCTGGATGAAAATGCAGCCGCTGGGCGTACCGGGCCGGCGAGCAATGCCCCAGTTCAACCTTAGCAATCAGGAGGTTGACGACATCGCCGAGTTCCTCAAATGGAGCTCGAAAATCAACACCAATGGCTGGCCGCCAAACAAGGAGGGCTGAGAGATGAGTATTGCTAATCCACATCTGAAATTCGCCTCGCAAGCCGTTGCCAAACCTTACTTCGTGTTTGCCCTGATTCTGTTTCTCGGTCAGGTGGTGTTCGGTTTGATCATGGGTCTGCAATACGTGGTGGGGGATTTTCTGTTCCCGATTATCCCCTTCAACGTGGCGCGGATAGTGCACACCAACCTGCTCATCGTCTGGCTGCTGTTCGGCTTCATGGGGGCTGCCTACTACCTGATTCCGGAAGAGGCCGACCGTGAACTGCACAGTCCGAAGCTGGCACTCATCCTGTTCTGGGTATTCGCCGTCACCGGTGTGTTGACCATCCTGGGGTATCTGCTGGTGCCCTATGCGGGGCTGGCCAAGCTGACCCATAACGAGCTGCTGCCGACCATGGGCCGCGTTTATCTGGAGCAGCCGACTATCACCAAGATGGGCATTGTGCTGGTGTGCCTGGGCTTTCTCTACAACATCGGCATGACCCTGCTCAAAGGTCGCAAGACCACGGTGAGCGTGGTCATGATGACCGGGCTGACCCTGCTTGCAGTGTTCTTCCTGTTCTCCTTCTACAACCCCGGAAACCTGGTCCGCGACAAGTTCTACTGGTGGTGGGTGGTGCATCTTTGGGTGGAAGGCGTATGGGAGCTGATCATGGGCGCGATGCTGGCTTTCGTACTGATCAAGATCACCGGGGTAGACCGGGAAGTGGTCGAGAAATGGCTCTATGTGATCATCGCCATGGCGATGATCACCGGGATCATCGGCACCGGTCACCACTACTTCTGGATCGGTGCGCCTGAGGTCTGGATATGGGTCGGTTCAATCTTCTCCGCACTGGAGCCGCTGCCCTTCCTGGCCATGGTGATCTTCGCTTTCACAACGGTAAAGAACCGTCGTCGGCAACACCCGAACCGCGCGGCGACGCTGTGGGCCAAGGGCACCACGGTGACGGCCTTCTTCGGTGCTGGCGTCTGGGGGTTTCTGCATACCCTGGCACCCGTCAACTTCTACACCCATGGCACGCAGTTGACGAACGCGCACGCTCACCTGGCCTTTTTTGGTGCCTACGCGATGATCGTGATGACCTTGATCAGCTATGCCATGCCACGCTTGCGCGGCCTCGGTGAAGCAGCGGACGAGCGCTCGCAGACCCTCGAAATCTGGGGGTTCTGGTTGATGACCCTGTCAATGGTGATGATCACGCTGTTTCTCACCGCTGCCGGTGTCGTCCAGATCTACCTGCAACGCTGGCCGGTTGATGGCAGTGCGCTGCCGTTCATGGCCACTGTCGATCATCTGCAAGTGCTGTTCTGGGCCCGTCTGGCCAGCGGTGTCGGTTTCCTCGCAGGGCTGCTCTGTTATCTGTTCAGTTTCAAGCAGCGTGGTCGCGCAGCCATGCGCGACCCGGCCGCTGTTGTCCCTTCATGAGCCGGTACAACGGCTAGAAAAGGTCGGCCCGGCTGATACAGCGGGCCGTTTTTTTGGTGTCCAAAAAGGACGAATCCCATGGCCTTTACCGTCGAACTGGAAGAGTGGGTAGGCAGTGTCTGGCATCGCTTCATCACGCGGCGCGCCAGCCCGGATTTCCCGGAAGCGCGGGTCGAGCTGGTCAGTCAGCAACGACCGCTGGCGCTGTTGTTTCGCGCCATGGGCGGCGCCAGTGGCATAGGTTTGGAAGCCGCCAGCGACCGTGATCTGTTGCTGCGCCGCAACGTGCTGCAGCAGATCGCCGGTACCTGCAAGCAAGTGCCATTGGCCTGGTGCGACGAGAATAATCTTCGTCTACCGTCGAGCCTCGCGGTCTTCCCTGAGGTCGCATTGAATGAGGAACTCTATCGTTGGCTGGCGCTGCTGGCGGCACAGGCCGGCCAGATGCGTCACTGGGGTCGGGACAATCAGCGTTGGACGCAGATGCTGCTGCAGCGCTACCCCGCGTTGCATTCTCGCTATAAACGCCTGGTCGATGCCCATCTGCAATTGCGCCCGGATCCGGCATCGTTGTGCGCCGGCGAAGCGGCACTGGAGCGGGCGCTATGCCAGGCGTTGCGCGTACCGGGCAGTGTCGAACATTTTCCGCGCTGTGAACGGGCGGCTTGGCCGCTGCCGTTGTGGCTATACCCACCGCAGCACCTCGCAAGTCCGCAGGCCGCCGATCTGAGCGAAGAGTCGGAAGAGTATCTGGCTACGCCTCCCGGCGAGCAGAAAGGCGGACGCAAGCGCGCCAAGCGGATTGACGAGAGCACTAGCAAAGGCGGGCTGTTGGTGGTGCGTCTGGAGAACCTGTTCAGCTGGACCGAACACGTGGATCTGGATCGTTGGTCGGACGACAGCGAAGACCCGGACGCCGCCAGAATCGCCGAGGACCTGGATGAGTTGACCCTGTCGCGTACGCGTCTGCGCAAAGGTGGCGGCCTGAAGCTGCACCTGGACTTGCCCCCGGCCGATGTCGACGATATTCCGCTGGGCGAGGGCATCAAGTTGCCGGAATGGGACTACCGCAAGCAGCAGATGCAGGACGGCTTCGTCAATCTGCAAATGATGCTGCCGCGCGATGGCGAGGCGCAACCGTTGCCGTTACGGCTGAAGGCCTCGGCGCACCGTTTGCGGCGTCAGTTCGAGCACTTGCGCAATGACCGCCAATGGTTACGCCAGCAACCCCAGGGCTCAGAGCTGGACATGCAGGCCTGGCTGGATTTTCACGTTGAACGTGAGCATGGTCAGTGCGCCGAACGGGGGCTGTTTATGGAGCAGCGGCAAACGCGTCGCGACTTGGCGTGTCTTTTGCTGGCCGATGTGTCGATGTCCACCGATGCCCACCTGAACGATGAGCATCGCGTGATCGATGTGGTCAGGGACAGCCTGCTGCTGTTTGGTGAAACCTTGTCGGTGCTGGGGGATGATTTCGCCCTGTACGGATTTTCCTCGCTGCGTCGTCAGCAGGTGCGCATGCAGGAGCTCAAATCGTTCACCCAACGTTATGACGACAACACTCGCGGCCGAATTCAGGGGCTTAAACCAGGCTATTACACGCGTATGGGCGCAGCCATTCGCCAGGCCACGCAACTGCTGAGTGGCTGCAAGCGGCGGCGCAAACTGTTGCTGCTACTGACTGATGGCAAGCCCAATGATCTGGATCTCTACGAAGGTCGCTACGGTGTTGAAGACACTCGCGAGGCGGTGTTGGAGGCGCGGCGTCAGGGATTGACGCCGTTCTGTATCACCATTGACCGCGAGGCCGGCGATTACTTGCCGTATATGTTTGGCGCCAATGGCTACACTTTGATCCGCCAGCCTGAACAACTACCCCTGCGTTTGCCGCAGCTGTATCGCCAGCTGACTCAGCCTTGAGCCCAGGCCTGAACATCGCGGTGCGGCTCAATTGATGCTGCGCGGCAGCCAGAAAAACATCGTCACGCAAAAGATCGTCAGGCCGATGCAGAACCACATGAATCGGCGCTGCCGACGTTCTGAGGCGTGTTCGGCCAGCGCCGGCAGGGGCATGCCGCATTGGAGGCATGCGGGTTCCTGTGAGGGGTTGGCGTGTTGGCAATACAGACAGGTTGGCATGATACTCACTCGAATTGCTCCAGGCGCAGACGATCGAGAATCTCGATCTGGCGACCGTCTTGAGTGATGATTTTTTCGTCGATCAAGCGGCGGATGATTCGTGAAAACGTCTCCGGCTGGATCGAGAGATGCCCGGCAATCAGTTGTTTGGCCATTGGCAGTTCGAATTGGCTGTCAATGGTTTGCAGGCGCATCAGTTGCGTCAGCAGATACCGTACGACCCGGTGGGTCGCATTTCTCAGCGACAGGGTTTCGATCTCGTTGACCCGTTGGTGCAGGCGTACACACAACTTGCCGAGCAAGGCGAAGGTCAATCGACTATTGCTCTGCAGCAGGTGCATGTAGGTGTTGTTGGATATTCGGTAGAGCTGAGTGGGGCAGACCGCTTCGGCCGATGCTACATAATTTGGGGTATCCATCAGCATCATCGCTTCGGCGAAGGTTTGCCGATCGCCGATGACTTCAAACACCTTCTCCTGCCCGTCGGGCGTCAGGCGGTAGATCTTCACCGCTCCGGCAATCACGAAATAGAACGAGTCCGCCAGCTCACCCTGGCGAAACAGCGGCTCGCCTTTGTCGATGCTCAGCAAGTGGCTGGTACTCATTAATTCATCCATCTGTTCTTCATTCAATGGCTCGAACAAATGATGACTGCGCAGAATTTGGTGGTGGACGCGATGAAGCACCATAAAAATTCATCCTGAAGGTTGGGGAGAGGGACGGCTATCAGGTCAAATGAGGCCTAGAGACACACCGCTGGCCACGGCCACGATCGAGGTCAAAACCACAAACCATGCCAGTGGCTGAATGACTTTTTTCATGACGACTCCGGGTAATCGAGTGGGGGGAAGTTTCTTTGAAAGTCTTCATGCTTGAGCAAGACGCGGGCCATGCCCGGAGGCCCTTATTTACGGCGGGTATCAAAGACCGAGGTTAAAAACACCCTGTGATTTATGGTTAAAAAAACCATTAAATGGTCAATTTTACCCTGCATGATTCAGCTGTCATGGTGAGAGTGCTTGTCTCACTCGCCGCAGGCGGGGCGGCTCGGCCCTGATTGGCTTTAGGGCACGCCCTTTGCAGACTCGTATTGGGCTACAGACGGTCAATCTAACCCCCCGACAGTTTGCAAGCTTGATGTGTGACAAATATCGCTCATCGTTAATACCAATGATTGAACTGGGATTTACCCGCTGGCAGTAAGGTAGAGGAGTGGCTTTATGCAAGTACTTGACCGCCGTACAGCGATGGCGATTGTGCCGCTGTTACGCCTGGCCTTCAGGCCATTTTTCCTGGTCGGCTGTCTTCTGGCGTTGCTGGCCATACCGCTCTGGCTGGCAGCCTTGAGTGGCGCGGTATCCAGTTGGCAGCCTGCAGGCGGTTGGCTGGCGTGGCATCGGCATGAGCTGCTGTTCGGCTTTGCGTTGGCAATTATCGCGGGTTTTCTGCTGACTGCCGTGCAGACCTGGACCGGTCGTCCTGGCATCAGCGGCAGACCGCTGGCGGCTCTGGCGCTGGTGTGGTTGTTCGCACGACTGGCCTGGTTGGCGAATGTGCCGTGGCCACTGCTCGCTGTTCTGGAACTGGCTTTCCCGCTGGCGGTGGCGGCGCTCATGGGCTTCACCCTCTGGAAGGTGCGGCAGAAACGGAACTACCCGATTGTGTTGGTGTTGCTGCTATTGACCGCGGCTGACGGGTTGTCTGTGTACGGCCTGGTTGACGGCCATGAAGGCTGGCAGCGTCAAGGCGTTCTGACTGGCATCTGGCTGGTGGCGGCGATGATGGGTTTGATCGGCGGGCGAATCATTCCGTTTTTCACCCAGCGCGGCCTCGGTCGGGTCAATGGCGTTGCCGCCTGGCCCTGGCTTGATCGCTTGTTGTTGGTGGGCTCACCGTTGGTGGCGCTGTTGTATGCCGCCGGACCTGCGCTTAACCCCAATGTATGGGTCGGCCTGCTGTTTGCAGTGTTGGCAGCAGGGCATTTGCTGCGTCTGGTTCGCTGGCATGATCGGGCGCTCTGGCGCGTGCCGTTGCTGTGGTCGTTGCACCTGGCCTATGGCTGGTTGGCGGTGGCCTGCGTGGGCATGGCGTTGTGGCATTTCGGTGTGCCGGTGAACCCGAGTCTGGCGGTGCATTGCCTGACGATAGGTGCCATGGGCGGCTTGATTCTGGCGATGATCGCGCGGGTCACTCTGGGGCATACCGGTCGTGCGCTGGAGCCGCCGTCAGGCATGACCCTGGCGTTTATTTTGCTGAACCTGGCATGTCTGAGTCGGGTGGCGCTGGTGCTGTTGTTTCCGTTGGGGGCGTTATGGCTGGCGGGGCTGTGCTGGGCGTTGGCGTTTGCGCTCTATGCCTGGCGCTATGGACCGATGCTGCTACGGACCCGGGTTGATGGCCATCCAGGATGAGCAGACGAACTGACGGAGGTTGCCAATGATGTATCCCTTTTTGCTGGTCACTCATCTGCTGGCGGCCATCGCCTTTATCGGCACGCTGTTTTTCGAGGTGTTCATCTGGCATTCCGCCCGCCAGCAGTTGGCGAACGGTGGGCAACTGATGGCGGATCAGGCGATTGCGGTGCGCTCGCGCAAGGTGCTGCATGGGGTGGTGTTGCTGTTGTATGGCGCTGGCATCGGGCTGGCGTGGCAGCACCGTGGTGTATTGAGTGAGCCGCTGGCCAGCAGTTTTGGCACGCTATTGAGCCTGAAAATCGTTCTGGCCTTGAGCATCATCGGGCATTACTTGCTGTTGGCGTATTGGCTGAAAAGCGCACGGATGACGTCGGTCCGCGCCAACTGGATTCGCCGCAGCATTCTTGGCCACATGCTGTTGATCGTGATCCTGGCCAAGGCCATGTTCTATTGGCACGGTTGATCATCTCATCATCTTAGCTTTATCCAGCCCAGGAAAAACCCGCGTCAACCGGTTGGCTGACGCGGGTTTTGTAGTGCAGGCAAGTGATCAAAGGCGAGGGTTCAGGGCCTTGACGAACAGCACGTTGTTTTCCAGATGGATGTGCTGCATCAGGTCGTCTCGAAATTCTAGCAACCCGCGATAGAGGGCGCGCCAGGTATTGCAGGCATCGGCAGGCGGGGTGATGTTGTCGGTCAGGGCGAGCATTTTGTCCAGGGCTTCACCGTGTTGATCATGTTCAAAGCGCAGCACCTGGATCGGTGGTGCGGCCCGGGGGCCCATTCCCTGTTGCAGCATCGGGAAGAGCACTTGTTCTTCCTTGAGCATGTGGCCCTCGAGTTCTTGCTGCATGTCCCGCAGGTGGTCGGCCAGGCCATTGGGGCAACTGCTGCGTGCACCATGGACCTGCTCGACACGGCGGGCCAGGCGGATCAGTTCCGGCAGTTGCTCGCGGTGGCGGGCGTGGTAGCGCGCCAGGATATGGGCGATCAACAGTTCCTCGGTTTCGTTGCGCCAGTCATGTTGGGTTTCACCGGCGTCTTGCAAGGCGTGGAGCGCGTCGGCAATCAGTTGGGGATCGAGGCCTTTGCCGAGGGCTGCTTCACGCAGGCTTTTTTGCCCGCCGCAACAGAAGTCCAGATTGAAGGCGTGAAAAGTCCGGGTGGCGCCGGGAATGTCGCAGGCCAGTTGGCCGAGACTTTGGTCCAGAAGGGTCAGGCTCATCGGGTTTCCTTTTAGGTTTCACAGGTTCCCAACCCTTTTTGCATCCGGCATGCCATAGTTAACGTATTGAAAATATTCGATTAATTTTTTGTTGTGGTGATAAGTACCCTGGCAGCCTAGGGTGAACAGAACCATAAAGGGTGATTATTACCATGCTGCGTGAAAGCCTGGCTGCTGACTTGATCGTCGAGCTGCCGAATGCCGTGCGTTTGCAACGGCTCGTCCACACCCTGCGCGAGTACTTCCACAGTGGCGCCGTGGGGTTGCTGCGTCTGGATGATGACAGCCTCAGGCCAGTCGCGACGGTAGGACTGGTTCACGAAGCGCTGGGGCGGCGGTTTGTCATCGCCCAGCATCCTCGACTGGCGGCGATCATGGCCTCACGCGAGCCCACCTGGTTCGAGCCCGACAGCCGCCTGCCGGATCCCTATGACGGCTTGCTCGACGGCCATGTCGGCGAACCGTTGCCAGTGCATGACTGCATGGGCGTGAGTCTGTATGTGGAAGGGCGGATATGGGGCGCTATCACTCTCGATGCGCTGCATGCCGGGACCTTCGACAGCCACGCACGGGAGGAGCTCAAGCGTTGTACGTTGCAGATCGAGGCCGCTGTGCGAGTGACCCGGCTCGAGCAGGAAAATCGCAGCTTGCGCTTGTCCCGCAGCGATACTCAGGACGTGCGGATGCCCGCTGAGGAAGGTGAAATTCTCGGTCAGAGCGACGTGTTGCGCCAGTTGCTCAATGAACTGGAGGTGTTGGCCGATTCCGAACTGCCGGTGTTGCTGCTGGGCGAAACCGGGGTCGGTAAAGAGCTGTTCGCCCGGCGTTTGCATCGTCTTTCACGTCGGCGTCACAAGCCTTTGGTGCACGTCAATTGCGCCGCCTTGCCGGAATCGCTGGCGGAAAGCGAGTTGTTCGGGCATGTCAAAGGAGCTTTTTCCGGGGCGACCAGTGATCGTGCCGGGCGTTTTGATGCAGCCAACGGCGGCACGCTGTTTCTTGATGAGGTCGGGGAGTTGCCATTGAGCGTGCAAGCAAAATTGCTGCGCACGTTGCAAAACGGCGAGATCCAGAGGCTGGGCGCCGATAAGCCGCTGCATGTCGATGTACGGATCATCGCCGCGACTAACCGACACTTGCCGGACAGCATTCGCGACGGCTTGTTTCGTGCCGATCTGTATCACCGTCTTTCGGTGTACCCAGTGCCTATTCCGGCCCTGCGCGAACGCGGTAGCGATGTGTTGATGCTGGCTGGGCATTTCCTTGAACTCAATCGGGCGCGGCTGGGCCTGCGCGGTTTGCGTCTGTCGCCAGCGGCCGAGCGCGCGCTACTGGGCTATGCCTGGCCGGGCAATGTGCGTGAACTGGAACATGTGATCAGTCGAGCCGCGTTGAAGCAGTTAAGCCGCGGCACCAGTCGTAACCTGATCATGACGCTGGAGCCCGAGATCCTGGATCTCGACAGCGCGATGGGGTCACAGGGCTCGGTTGCCAAGTTGCCGCTGGATGCTGCGCCTGACGTGCCATTCCAGCCCTTGGGCGAGGCTGTGGACGATTACCAGCGACAAAAAATTCTCCACGCCTTGAGCGTGTCTGGGGAAAACTGGGCCAGTGCCGCACGGCTTCTGGAGGTCGATCCCAGCAATTTGCACAAACTGGCCCGGCGTTTGCGGCTCAAGTGAGGGACGGCTGCTGGGTGTCGTTGCTCTGTGTTGATGGTGGTCAAGGTAGTGTCGCGCAGTGGCTTGCACACTGGGCAGAACCTTCTGGAGATCACCACCATGCCCCTTTCCCTGGCTGAAATGCGCCGTAGTTACACCCGTGATGGCCTGCAAGACGATCTGGCGATAGACGATCCTTTGGCCTTGTTCCGACAGTGGATGCAACAAGCCCGTGAGACCGAGAGTGCCCCCGTCGAGGCTAATAGCATGGCCTTGGCGACGGTTGACAGCGCGGGGCGACCACATTGCCGGATTCTGCTGCTCAAGGGTTTCAGCGATGAAGGCTTTACGTTTTTCGGCCATTACCAGAGTGACAAGGGGCTGCAACTGGCGAGCAATCCCTGTGCTGCCATGACTTTTTTCTGGCCCGGTCTTGAACGTCAGGTTCGTATTGAAGGCCAGGTGTCCAGGCTCGACCCGCAGCTCTCGGATGCTTACTTCGACTCCCGCCCGCTGGCCAGCCGTCTGGGTGCCTTGGCTTCACCGCAAAGCCGTCCAGTGGCGAGTCGGGCAGCGCTGGAATCCTTATTGGCAGAAACCGAACAGCACCTCGTCGGCCAGACGTTGCCGCGACCCGAGCATTGGGGCGGTTACTGCCTGCATCCTGAACGGCTTGAATTCTGGCAGGGGCGTGCTGATCGCCTGCATGATCGTCTCGACTACCGTTTGCAGAATGGCGTGTGGCAACGAAATCGTTTGGCGCCTTGAGCCCAAAAGATCGTCCGGATACTTGGCCGGCCGGCACTGACCCGTTGCCCTGTCGAGGTACCTCCTTGGAGGAATAGGCTCGATCTGGATTCCGGTTCAGGCTGGGCCATACCCTCATCTACGGGAAGGCTTGGATATGGCCCATCTGGCGCAACGCACGTTTCAACCGCTGAACATCGCCGTACTGACCATCAGCGATACGCGAACCTTTGAGACCGACACCTCGGGACAGACGCTGACGGATTTGTTGCAAACGGCCGGGCATGTATTGATCGACCGTGATCTGGTCAAGGACGACATTTATCAGATCCGCGCAAAACTTTCCCACTGGATCGCCGACCCCAAGGTGCAAGTGGTACTGATGACCGGCGGCACCGGATTCACTCCTCGCGACAACACGCCGCAAGCGGTCCTGCCCTTGCTGGATAGACATGTGGAAGGGTTCGGTGAACTGTTTCGTCAGGTGTCTCTGGCGGAAATCGGCATGTCCAGTCTGCAGTCGCGGGCATTGGCCGGGATGAGCAATGGGGTGCTGGTGTGCTGCGTACCGGGCTCACCGGGCGCGTGCCGAACTGCCTGGGACAAGATCCTGCTCGGGCAACTGGACAGTCGCACCGGCCCATGTAATTTCGCGCCACATTTGAAGCAGCAGGCGCAGCAGGTGATTGACGCCTGCGAGGCACGCTCATGACCGGCCCGGTGTGCGACAGCGGCAACTTGATGCCTGTGGACGAGGCCATCAGCCGCCTGCTGAGCCAGGTACGGCCGCCGCCACCGGTGCAAAAGATTCCCCTGGATCAAGCCTTGGGGCGAGTGTTGGCAAGTGACATCCATTCCCCGGTAAACCTGCCGGCCTGGGACAACAGTGCCATGGACGGTTATGCCCTCAAGGCGTCTGACCTGCCACCGGCGGGCGGTTATCTGTCGGTGATTGGACGGATTGCCGCAGGGGCCAGCGACAGCTCGCCATTGTTGCCGCAACAGGCGGTGCGGATTTTTACCGGAGCGCCATTGCCACCGGGAGCCGATACCGTGGTGCCGCAAGAACGTTGCCGGGTCGAGGGCGCGCAAGTCTGGTGCCCACCGGTAAGCGTTGGCGAGCATGTGCGCAAGGAGGGCGAGGAAGTACGCCAAGGGCATCTGTTGCTCAAGGCGGGCAAGCGTTTGCGCGCACAAGAGCTAGGGTTTCTGGCGGGTGCCGGAATCGCGCAGGTCGAGGTCTACCGACCGTTGCAGGTGTGCCTGCTCAGCAGCGGAGATGAATTGCGAGAGCCAGGCGAACCGTTGGCGCCGGGGCAGATATACAACAGCAATCGTTACAGCCTCGCCGCGTTGTTGCGCGGTTGGGGCGTGGAAGTGCATGACTATGGGGTCATGGCCGATGAGTTAGCGACCAGCCGGCATGCCTTGAGCCTGGCTTCGTCGGAGTGCGACCTGCTGCTGACCTCTGGCGGCGTATCGGTGGGTGAGGAAGACCATATCAAACAGGCCATCGAAGCGCTGGGCAGCGTCGATTTTTGGCGACTGGCAATCCAGCCGGGTAAACCGCTGGCGTTTGGCGAAGTCGCTGGAAAACCCTGGATAGGCATGCCGGGCAACCCATCGGCGGCGCTGATTACCGCGCTGGTGGTCGTGCGTCCGTTTCTGCTCAGGGCACAGGGGGTCACTGAGGTGATGCCTGTGCCATTGGCCGTGCCGGCCGGGTTCGATTGGCTGCAGCGCAACAAGCGTCGGCAGTATCTGCGGGCAAAGCTGACCCCAGGCGCTGATGGGCAATTGAGCGTGGAGCTGCACCCTCAGCAAAGTTCGGCCATGTTGAGCGCCGCCTGCTGGGCTGACGGCCTTGCCGTGATCGAGTGCGGGCAGCAGGTTCTCAAGCATGACAACGTCATGTTCCTGTCCTTCGCCGACCTGATGCATTGATAGCAATTGATCACCGTCAATGCCCTGTCTACCGGTCTCGCTAGACTGGCAGCGCATTTTCGACTGCTCTGAGTCTGCGGACGGCAGGTATCCGCCGAGGGTCGAGACGAGTTCTTTCATGAGGATTACCCATGCAACTGGTCTGCCCGGCAGGGAACCTGCCTGCGCTTAAAGCGGCGGTGCGCCAAGGCGCCGATGCCGTCTACGTCGGTTTTCGTGATGACACCAATGCCCGGCATTTCGCCGGGTTGAATATGGACGACAAACAGTTCGACGCCGCCGTCGCGTTCATTCGCCAACATCAACGCAAACTCTACGTCGCGGTTAATACTTACCCTCAGCCCAAGGGCTGGGAGCGCTGGCAGCGGGCGGTGGATCGCGCCGCCGACTTCGGCGTGGATGCGCTGATCGCCGCCGACCCTGGCGTGCTCAACTATGCCAGTCAGCGTCACCCGCAACTGGCGCTGCACTTGTCTGTTCAGGGTTCGGCAACCCATGCCGCGGCGCTGACGTTCTATGCGCAGCGCTACGGTATTCGCCGCGCCGTGCTGCCTCGGGTGCTGTCGTTGACGCAAGTGCGCCAGGTTGCCGCCAGCAGTCCGGTGCCCATTGAAGTCTTTGGCTTCGGCAGCTTGTGCATCATGGCCGAAGGGCGTTGCCACCTTTCCTCCTACGTCACGGGCGAATCGCCGAACCTGTGTGGCGTCTGTTCGCCGGCCAAGGCAGTACGCTGGAGCGAAGACGCCCAAGGCCTGAGCGCACGCCTCAGTGAAGTCCTGATCGATCGCTACACCCCTGACGAACCCGCCGGTTATCCGACCTTGTGCAAAGGCCGTTTTCTGGTGGGTGGCAAGCGCTTTCATGCGCTGGAGGAACCTACCAGTCTCGATACCCTGGATCTGCTGCCGGAACTGGCGGCTATCGGCGTCGAAGCGGTAAAAATCGAGGGTCGCCAACGCAGCCCCGCCTATGTGGAACAAGTCACCCGCGTCTGGCGCGCCGCCCTGGATGCCCATCGCGGCTCGCCGGGCAGCTTTCGGGTCAAGGATGAATGGCGTCAGGTGCTGGCCGGTTTGTCCGAAGGCAGCCAGACCACATTGGGTGCTTATCATCGATCATGGCAATGAGGGACTGGACATGAAGCTCAGCTTGGGACCGGTCCTGTTTTATTGGGACAAAGAGCAACTCAGTAACTTTTACGCCGAGATGTCGGCCTTGCCTCTGGATGTGATTTATCTGGGGGAAACCGTGTGTTCGAAACGCCGGGCATTTTCATTGGATCAATGGCTGGGCCTGGGGCGCGAGTTGCACGAGTGCAGCCAGGCGCAGATGGTGCTTTCCAGCCTGACGCTGATCGAAGCAGCCTCCGAGCTCTCCAGCCTGCGCCGCCTGTGCGACAACGGCCAGTTGCTGGTGGAAGCCAACGACATGGGCGCGGTGCAGTTTCTGGCCGAGCGCAAGCTGCCCTTTGTTGGTGGCCCGGCACTCAATCTGTACAACGGCCATGCGCTGACGCAACTGCTGGACTGCGGAATGACCCGCTGGGTGCCACCGGTGGAGTGTTCGGCGGCGCTGATTGGCGATGTGATCGAGCAGGTGCGCGAGTTGGGACGTGAGGTGCCGGAAGTTGAAATCTTTGCCTATGGGCATTTGCCCCTGGCCTATTCCGCACGCTGCTTTACCGCCAGGGCGGAAAACCGACCCAAGGACGACTGTCAGTTTTGCTGCATCAACTACCCCGACGGCCTGGCCTTGAGCAGTCAGGAAGGCCAGCCGTTGTTCACCATCAACGGCATTCAAACAATGTCGGCCGACGTGACCAACCTGCTGGCTGATTATTCCGGACTGGTGGCCTGCGGTGCCGATCTGTTGCGCCTGAGCCCGCGAGCCCAGGGCATGGAGGAAGTGATTGCCGCCTATCAACGGGTTCGCCTGGGCGAGACGCCGCCGCTGTTCGTTGAGGGCTGTAATGGTTATTGGCATGGCCAGGCTGGCATGTTGCGCGTCGAGGAGGCAGGCCTGTGTTGAACCGAAAAAAATGGTTATTGAAAGGTGCTGATCGGTTGTTGCCGCTGGCGCACCGAGTGCCTTTTGCCGTACAGCGGTTGGTGTTGCAGCAAGCGCTCAATCGCTGCCTCGCCGAGCCGCTGCGCGACGGCAGTTTTGAACTGCTACGGGGTCGTTGGATGTGCCTGCGGATTCCCGATCTGAGCTTGTCTTGGTACCTGACCCTGGGGCGTGAGGGATTGCAGATCGCCGAGCGAGCAAAGGCGCAAGTGACCATCAGTGGCAACTGGCGGGAGTTTTTACTCCTGGCCAGTCGTCAGGAGGACCCTGACACCCTGTTTTTTCGCAGGCGTCTGGTGATTGAGGGGGATACCGAATTGGGGTTGGCGTTGAAGAACCTGATCGATAGCCTGGACCCTGATGTATTGCCTGTTTGGTTGTGGCGCAATCTGGAGCGGGCAGGGAAGGGGTTGGCGGCGGGGTGAGAATCTGCATTGCTGTGACCTACGCAGATTCGGTGTGTGGATTGCCTGCGATGAAGGCGGCCTTACAGCTGGCTATCTTTCGCAGATGTACACTCTCCCACATTGGATTTTCATTGCATCAAGACCCTGCCAGACCCTCAAGCCATCGTCTCGGCGGCTACGATCATCCGGTTTTTCTCCTCAAGATCACCTCCGCCAATCAACCGTTTAATCTCCTCGAATAACTCATCACTCTGCTCCTCAGTGCAGTCCTCGCCATAGCGTTTGCGCAGGCCGTGATGGCTGAGGATCAGGTGCACATTGGCGTGTAGGCCGTGCTGGTTCAGGCAGGCTTCGACGCATTGCAGCGGGCAGCCGTCCAGCGCGAGGATCCGCCGTCCCGAGCGCGCTTTGTTGACCAGCGGCGCGACATGGCCGCCGACACCGACGATGCAGGACATTTCGGCCAGGCCTGCGCGATCCAGGCGCAAGGCCAGGGTGTTGGCCAGTTGTGCGACATTCGAACAGCCGGAGCAGGAGTAGACCAAAGGCAGGGTTGAATCGGGCATGAACATTCTCCACTGATGGACTCTGCCAGTGTGCAAGGCTGGCAGCATTGTGCCTTGACCATGGTCAAATCCGGGGGCGGCTACTGTTGGTAGGCGGCCAGATCCTCTTCGGCGAGGATGCGGATATTGCGGCGCTCCATGGCGATCAGGCCGCTCTCGACCAGACGATGCAAAATGCGCGAGAAGGTTTCCGGCTGGATCCCCAGTTTCGACGCCACCAGACGCTTGGACACCTGCAAGACGATCTGGCCGTTGACCGGGTCCCGTTCCTGGAACAGGAAATTGATGACCCGTCGGCTGGCGTTGGCGAGGGTCAGGGTGTCAATGTCCTTGAGGCGCTGGTGCAGGTGAATGCTCATGCTCGCCAGGATCGCCAGGCAGATCTTCGGCTGATCTTCCAGGGCGTTGCGGTAATGGCTGCCCTCAATGCTGACCAGCACGCAGTCCTTCAGCGCCGTGGCACTCACCGGGTAGAGTCTGGCCTGGCTGAACAGCAAGGCTTCGGCGAAGGTTTGCCCGGCATGGATGATCTCCACCAGGTTTTCCTGACCTTCACCCGTGACCCGGTGCAGCTTGATCTGACCGCTGACCAGCAAAAAAAAACGTTTGGCCGGATCGCCTTGGTGCATGAGTGTGGCGTGACAGCCCAAATGTTTGAGATTGGCCAGATTGCAGACGTCCTGAAAGACCCTTTCCGGCAATTGGCTGAACAGGTGGTGACGGCGCAAGATTAAAACGATTGAAGGGTGGGTCAGCATGGCGTACCTCCGCTGGCGGTCATGGTAGAGCTCGCGGACCCTTCGGCCTATGCCTCCGCAGGTCTACCTCCAAAGAGGGATGTCTGTCAGCTGGTGCTGCGCAGATGCTCCATGGCCCACACTGCCGCCTCTACCCGCGAGCGCAAGCCGAGCTTGTGCAGCAGGTTTTTGACGTGAACCTTGACCGTACCTTCGGTGATGCCCAGCTTGTGCCCGATGACCTTGTTGCTAAAGCCGCTGGCAATGGTTTTCAGTACCTGGCGTTCGCGCTCGGTCAGTTCCACCACAGTCTGGCGTGGTGGTGAACGCAGTGCTTGGGCCATGACCCGAGTCAGACCGGGGCTGATGACCAGTGCACCGTTCAATGCATCACGAATGTATTGAATCAACAGTTCGGGCTCCATGTCCTTGAGCAGGTAGCCATCGGCATCCAGGCGCAGCGCGTCACGAATATCATCTTCGGCGTCCGACACCGTAAACAGCAGCACCTTTCCCGTGTAGTGCGTGGCCCGTAACCGCCGCAGGGTTTCAATGCCATTCATCTGCGGCATGTTGTTATCGAGCAATATCAGATCGGGTTGCAACGGCTCTATGAGCGCGAGTGCTTCCTCACCGTTTCCGGCTTCACCGACGATCTCGAAATCATCCTCGAGTTCGAGCATTTGGCGGATGCCATGACGCATCATCGGATGATCGTCCACCAGCAGGATTCTGTGTCGCAGGGGCAAATTCATGAAACGCTACCTTCTGTTTGCTGCCCGAGAAACTCCGGTTGGAATTCCAGTTGGACGAGGGTGCCTTGCGGCACTCGGGAACATATTTGCAGTTGACCGTGCAAGCTGCGGGCGCGTTCTTCCATGATGGTCAGGCCGTGGTGTTCACGCTTGTCGGTATTGCCGCTGAAGCCCCGACCATCGTCTTCGACCGAGAGCCTGACGGTTTCGCCATCCTGACGCAGTTGCAGCCAGGCGTTTTGCGCATGGGCGTGGCGCGAGCAGTTGGACAGCGCTTCGCGAGTGATTTGCAGAATGTGGATTTGCTCACTGGCCGACAGTTGAAAGGCCAGGGTATCGACGTGCAGGTGCACCAGGAAATCCCCACGGCGGGAGAACTCCAGGGCGGTGTCCTTGAGTTCTTGCACCAGCCCTTCGTCGTGAATCTGCAAGCGAAAGGTGGTCAACAGTTCGCGTAACTGGCGGTAGGCATTGTTCAGCCCTTCGCGCAGTTCGGCGGTGACGGTTTCCAGGGTTTCGACCGGTTCGCCACGGCGCATCAGGGTTTGCATGCGGCTGACCTGGAGCTTCATGTACGACAGCGCCTGGGCCAGTGAGTCGTGCAGCTCGCGGGCGATGATGGTGCGTTCTTCGAGCAGCAGCAGGCGATGATCCTGTTCGCGCTGACGTTTGAGCGAGAGCGAGGTGCCAATCAGGTTGGCCAACGCCTGGATCAGTTGGGACTCCCAGCTCTGTGCCCGATGCCCGTCGTCAAAATACGCTTTGAGCTCACCCAGTTCGTTGCCCTGGTTGCTGATGCTGAAAGTTTTCGGACTCGATTTAGTGTGTTTCTGGCAGGTGGCGCATTCACTGCTGGCACAGACTTCCCGCTGGTTTTCGCCATGCAGGGCGAGCATGTGCGAGGCGGGTGCCTGTACCGCGCCGCGTAAACACAGCGATAGACGCAAGCCAGGCAGGCGTTGCTGGAAGCGACGGATCAGTTCATCCAGCCCTTCGGCATTGGCCAGGCGCGTAGCCAGGCTGCGGCTGCTTTGGTACAGCAGTTCCAGGGCAGCATTGGCTTGTTGCAGGTTCAGGGTCTTCTGTTGGACCTGACTCTCCAGAGTACGGTGCGACTCTTCGATTGTTTCGGCCATGGCGTTGAAACTCATGGCCAACTGGCCCAGCTCATCTTGCGACTGATGGTTGACCCTCACTTTGAAGTCAGCGTCGCGAAAGCGCTTGGTGGCATCCACCAATTCTTGCAAGGGCTTTACGACGCCGTACTGCAACTCGTACAGACCGATCAGCAGGATGAAGATGGTGGTGAACAAGGCCATGCCCTGGATTGCCTGCTGCCAGCCTTGTTTGTGTTCGCTTTGTTGCTGCAACAGGCTGACGAACTGGTTCAGCTGCTCGACGAAAGGCAAGGCGTTGGCCTGGAAAAACGCCGAGTCGCCACGCTCCAGCGCCGGACGTAAATCGGCGTTCCATCGTTGCTGGATTTGTTGGTAACTGGTCTGCAGCGCGGTTGCCGGGCCATCTTCCAGCACAGCCTTGAGTGACTGGCTGTCCAGCCGTTGTTGCAGGCTGTCGGTGATGCTCGAGATTTCTTCGGCGGTTGCGCCAGAGGCCAGTTTCCAGCTCAGGTGGTAGGTCTCCATGCGCACGGAACCGGCGGTGTTGATGGCCGCCGCATCGCCTTGACTGAACCAGGCGATAAGCCCGGCGCTCAGGGAGCTGGCGAGGGCCAGGATGGCGATCAGGATTACCGCTAGCGCCGCACGAGCGGGCAGGGAGCTGCGCAACCAGCGCAGCATCAGCGCCGATCCAGAAATAAGATGAGGAAACCTGGCATGTAGAACTCCAAATGGTGGCTGCGGGTGGTTTTGCAGCCGATCCCGGGCGCACTACCTCTAAAGAGTTGTCGGCCGCTCCCAGTCGGTTAAAACGTCTGAAGGCGAAGTTAATATATTGATAAATATAGGGTTTTATTGTCTTTTTGGACTACCTCCTTGGAGGTAGCGCCCATCAGCATAGGCTTATACCGCCATGGGCTTCGTTGATGTGGGTCAATTTTCTGCAGGGTGCGCCTCACTAGTCTCCAGCCATGGATAACTGACTGGAGAGCGTTGTGACCCAACCGCGTGTGCAACAAGGGCTAGTGCTGGGTATGAGTACGCTGGCCTTCACCGTGTGTTTTATGGTCTGGATGATGTTTGCCGTGCTCGGCGTGCCGATCAAGGAGCTTCTCCAGCTCAACGAAACCCAATTCGGCCTGCTCGCCGCAACCCCGGTGCTGACCGGCTCGCTGGTACGTTTGCCGTTGGGCCTGCTGACCGACCGCTTCGGCGGGCGCAGCGTGTTCTTCCTGCTGATGCTGGCCTGCGTGGCGCCACTGTATCTGATCAGCCACGCCACCGCCTACTGGCAGTTCTTGGCGTTGGGCTTGTTCGTTGGCCTCGCCGGCGGCTCGTTTTCAGTGGGGATTGCCTACGTCGCCAAATGGTTCGACAAGGAGAATCAGGGCTTCGCCATGGGCATCTTCGGTGCAGGGAATGCCGGGGCTGCGGTGACCAAGTTTCTGGCTCCTGCGCTTATCGCTGCCGGCAGCTGGCAGTTGGTGCCGAAAGTCTACAGCGCAATCCTGTTCATCACTGCACTGCTGTTCTGGTTCTTGAGCGCAGAAAACAAAGGCCATCGCAGCGCCACCGGCGCCAGCTTGCGTGAACAACTAAGCGCGTTGAAGGACCCGGCGGTGTGGCGTTACTGCCAGTACTACTCGATCGTTTTCGGCGGCTACGTCGGCCTCGCGCTGTGGATGACCAAATACTACGTGCAGGAATACGGCTTCAACTTGCAAAGCGCGGCTCTGTTGGCAGCCTGCTTTTCCCTGCCCGGCGGCGTACTGCGCGCCGTCGGCGGCTGGATGTCGGATCGCTGGGGGCCTCAGAGCGTCACCTGGTGGGTGTTGTGGGTCAGCTGGATCTGCTTGTTCCTGCTCTCGTATCCCCAGACCCAATTGCAGGTGCAGACCATCAACGGCCCGCTGAACCTTCATATCGGCTTGAGCCCCACGCTATTCACTGTGCTGCTGTTCGTCATGGGCATCGCCTTCGCGTTCGGCAAGGCGTCGGTTTTCAAATACATCGCCAACGACTACCCGGAAAACATGGGGGCGGTGTCCGGCATTGTCGGCCTCGCCGGCGGCTTGGGCGGTTTCGTGTTGCCGATTCTGTTCGGCGCACTGGTGGACCTGACCGGCGTGCGCTCCTCCTGCTTCATGTTGATGTATGGCGTGGTCTGGGTCTCTCTCACCTGGATGTATTTCAGCGAAATCCGCAAACGTCCGTGGCTCGGTAAGCAGCCGCCAGTGACCCCATTCCCGTTTTCCAGCATTGCCCAAGGAGAAGAACATGTCCGTTCTGCAAAAGCCTGATTCAGGCCCGGTCATTCACGACTGGCGCCCGGAAGACCCCGCGTTCTGGGGGCGTACCGGCAAACAAACCGCTACACGTAATCTGTGGATCTCCATTCCCGCGCTGTTGTTGGCCTTTGCAGTGTGGATGGTCTGGAGCACGGTGATTGTGCGTTTGAACGCCATTGGCTTCAGCTTCAGCACCGATCAGCTTTTTTGGCTGGCGGCATTGCCTGGGCTCTCTGGCGCAACCTTGCGGGTCTTCTACTCCTTTATGGTGCCGATCTTCGGCGGCCGCCGCTGGACCGCCCTGAGTACCGCGTCGCTGTTGCTGCCATCGATCTGGATGGGCTTTGCCGTGCAGGACCCGAGCACCTCCTACAGTGTGTTTGTCCTGATTGCGTTGCTCTGCGGTTTCGGCGGCGGCAACTTTGCTTCGAGCATGTCCAACATCAGCTTCTTCTATCCCAAGTCCCAGCAGGGTACGGCCTTGGGCCTCAACGCCGGGCTGGGCAACCTGGGCGTCTCGGTGATGCAGTTCTGTGTGCCGCTGGTGATTACCTTTGGTGTGTTCGGCTTCATGGGCGGGGCACCGCAAGTCCTGCCAGACGGCAGCCAGTTGTGGCTGCAGAACGCAGGGTTTATCTGGGTGCCGTTCATTGTCGCGGTGACGCTGATTGCCTGGTTCGGCATGAATGACTTGTCCAGCGCCAGAGCCTCGTTCAGCGAGCAGGCAGTGATCTTCAAGCGCAAGCACAACTGGCTGATGTGCTGGTTGTACCTGGCAACCTTCGGTTCGTTCATCGGCTTCTCCGCAGCTTTTCCGCTGCTGATCAAAACTTCCTTCCCGGATGTCATCGCCTTGAAATTCGCCTTCCTCGGCCCCTTGGTCGGTGCCTTGGTGCGCCCATTGGGCGGCTGGTTGGCGGACAAGCTCGGCGGCGCGAAAGTGACCTTGTGGAACTTCGTCCTGATGATCGTCATGGTCTTCGGCGTATTGCACTTTCTGCCGCAGAACGGTTCGGGTGGCAACTTCTACGGCTTCCTCGGCATGTTCATGCTGCTGTTTATCACCACGGGCGTGGGCAACGGCTCCACCTTCCGGATGATCCCGGTGATCTTCCGCACCCTTCATGAAAAGTTCTCCGCCGGGCAAGCGCCTGCCATCCGCGAACAAGCGATGAAAAATGCCGGCAAGGAATCGGCTGCAGTGCTCGGCTTCAGTTCTGCGATGGGCGCCTTCGGTGCGTTCTTCATTCCCAAATCCTTCGGCACTTCGATGGCGCAGACCGGCGGCCCGGAGATGGCCTTCTACATGTTCGTCGGCTTTTACCTGAGTTGCATTGTGGTGACTTGGTGGTGGTACGCCCGCAAGGGCGCCGCGACGCCCTGCTGACACGACCCGAATCCAACCATTGCGTGGGCGGGGCACAGACCCCGCGGCAAGCCTGAGAGGAATACACCTTGAGTCATTTACTGGATCAACTGCGGTTTTTCAATCGCAAGCAAAACGAGTTTTCCGACGGTCATGGAGAAACCCGCAAGGAGTCCCGCGACTGGGAAAACGTCTACCGTTCGCGGTGGCAGTACGACAAGATCGTGCGTTCCACCCACGGGGTGAACTGCACGGGATCCTGTTCCTGGAAAATTTACGTCAAAAACGGTCTGATCACGTGGGAAACCCAACAGACGGACTACCCGCGCACCCGCAATGATCTGCCCAACCATGAGCCCCGTGGCTGCCCGCGTGGTGCCAGCTACAGCTGGTACATCTACAGCGCCAACCGGCTCAAGTACCCGAAAATTCGCAAGCCGTTGCTCAAACTCTGGCGCGATGCGCGGCAGACTATGGCACCGGTCGAAGCCTGGGCCAGTATCGTCGAGGACAAGGTCAAGGCCGACTCCTATAAAAGCAAACGCGGCATGGGTGGTTTCATTCGTTCCAACTGGGAGGAAGTCAACGAGATCATCGCGGCTTCCAATGTCTACACCATTAAGCAATATGGCCCTGACCGGATCGTCGGTTTCTCGCCGATCCCGGCCATGTCGATGGTCAGCTATGCCGCAGGTTCGCGTTACCTGTCGCTGATCGGTGGCGCGTGCCTGAGCTTCTATGACTGGTACTGCGACTTGCCACCGGCGTCGCCAATGGTCTGGGGCGAGCAGACCGACGTGCCGGAATCGGCCGACTGGTACAACTCCAACTACATCATTGCCTGGGGTTCCAACGTTCCTCAGACCCGTACCCCGGATGCGCACTTTTTCACCGAAGTCCGTTACAAGGGCACCAAAACGGTCGCTATCACTCCCGATTACTCGGAAGTGGCCAAGCTCACCGATCTGTGGCTCAACCCCAAGCAAGGCACCGATGCGGCGCTGGCCCAGGCGTTCAACCATGTAATTTTCAAAGAATTCCACCTGGACAAGCCAAGCGCCTATTTCACTGACTACGCCAAGCGCTTTACCGATCTGCCGGTGCTGGTGCTGCTCAAGCAAATGGTCGACAAGGCGCCGGGCGCCGGTTACCAGCCGGACCGCTTCTTGCGCGCCAGTGACCTGACCGACAATCTCGGCCAGGAAAACAACCCGGAATGGAAAACCATCGCCCTGGATGTCAGCGGCGAATTGGTGTCCCCTCAGGGTTCCATCGGCTATCGCTGGGGCGAGAAGGGCAAGTGGAACATCCTTCCCCGTGAAGGCGGAGAAGGCCGTGAGATCGATCTGAAACTGAGCCTGATCGGTGATGACGTAGCCGAAGTGGCGTTCCCGTATTTTGCCGGCGAGTCCCACGAACACTTCCAGCACGTGGCAGGCGATGCGGTGCAATACCGGCGTGTGCCGGTGCATAACGTGGTTCTGGCGGACGGCAGCGTGGCGAAAGTCGCCACCGTGTTCGACCTGTCGGCGGCCAATCTGGCGATCGATCGAGGCCTCGGTGGCGCTAACGTGGCCAAGGACTACGACGACGCCAGCGTACCCGGCACTCCGGCTTGGCAGGAGCAGATCACCGGCGTCAGCCGTGAGAAAGCCATCCAGATCGCCCGTGAATTCGCCGACAACGCCGACAAGACCAAGGGTCGCTCGATGATCATCGTTGGCGCGGCGATGAATCACTGGTACCACATGGACATGAACTACCGTGGGCTGATCAATATGCTCATGCTGTGTGGTTGTGTCGGCCAGACCGGTGGCGGTTGGGCGCACTACGTCGGTCAGGAAAAACTCCGTCCGCAATGCGGCTGGCTGCCACTGGCATTCGGCCTGGACTGGAATCGTCCGCCACGGCAAATGAACGGCACCAGTTTCTTCTACGCCCATAGCTCGCAATGGCGTCACGAGAAAATGAGCATGCACGACGTGCTCTCGCCGCTGGCCGATAAAAGTCAGTTCCCCGAACATGCCCTGGATTACAACATCCGCGCCGAACGCGCCGGTTGGCTGCCCAGCGCGCCACAATTGAACACCAACCCGCTGCATATTTGCCGTGACGCTGCTGCGGCTGGCATGGACCCCAAAGACTACGTGGTCAAGTCGTTGCAGGACGGTTCCCTGCGGTTCTCCTGCGAACAGCCGGACAGCCCGGTGAACTTCCCGCGCATCATGTTCATCTGGCGCTCCAACCTGCTGGGCTCCTCGGGCAAAGGCCACGAGTACATGCTCAAGTACCTGCTCGGCACCAAAAACGGTGTGATGAACGAAGATATCGGCAAGGTTGGCGACTGCAAGCCGGAAGAGGCGGAATGGGTGGACGAGGGCGCTATCGGCAAACTCGATCTGGTCACCACGCTGGACTTCCGCATGTCCTCGACCTGCGTCTACTCGGACATCGTGTTGCCGACGGCAACCTGGTACGAAAAAGACGACATGAACACCTCGGACATGCACCCGTTCATTCACCCGTTGTCGGCAGCCATCGACCCGGCCTGGGAATCGCGTTCGGACTGGGAAATCTACAAAGGCATCGCCAAGGCGTTCTCCAGCATGTCCGAAGGGCATCTGGGCGTTGAAAAGGACCTGGTGACCATCCCGCTGATGCACGACAGCGTCGGCGAACTGGCCCAGCCATTCGGCGGTACCGACTGGAAAAGTGCCGGCGTGGCTCCAGAGCCAGGGAAGAACGCCCCGAACTTGCACGTGGTGGAGCGTGACTACCCGAACATTTACAAACAGTTCACGTCCCTTGGGCCATTGCTTGAGAAGAACGGCAACGGTGGCAAGGGCATCAATTGGAACACCGACGATGAAGTGAAATTCCTCGGTGAGCTCAATCACCACGAAGGCGCAGCCGGTATCAGCCAGGGTCGGCCGAAAATCGACACGGCGATCGATGCCGCTGAAGTGATTCTGTCCCTGGCGCCAGAAACCAACGGCCAGGTGGCGGTCAAGGCCTGGGCCGCGCTGTCGGAATTCACCGGGATCGACCACAGCCATCTGGCGCTGTCCAAGGCTCACGAGGCGATTCGTTTCCGCGATATTCAGGCACAGCCGCGCAAGATCATTTCCAGCCCGACCTGGTCGGGACTCGAAGACGATCACGTCAGCTACAACGCCGGCTACACCAACGTTCATGAAGGGATTCCATGGCGCACCATCACCGGTCGCCAGCAGTTCTATCAGGATCACCCGTGGATGCAGGCGTTCGGTGAGCAGCTGATGAGTTATCGGCCGCCGGTCAACACCCGCACCATCGAAGGGGTGAAAGGCAAGCGCAGCAACGGCGAAACCGAAATCGTCCTGAACTGGATCACTCCGCACCAGAAATGGGGCATCCACAGCACCTACAGCGACAACCTGCTGATGCTCACCCTCAGCCGTGGTGGGCCGATTGTCTGGCTCTCCGAGATCGACGCGAAACGCGCCGGTATCGAAGACAACGACTGGATCGAGTGCTTCAACATCAACGGTGCGCTGACCGCCCGGGCGGTGGTCAGTCAGCGGGTCAAGGAAGGCATGGTGATGATGTACCACGCCCAGGAACGGATCGTGAACGTACCCGGTTCCGAAACCACCAAGACCCGTGGCGGTCATCACAACTCGGTCACCCGCGTTGTGCTCAAGCCAACCCACATGATCGGTGGCTACGCTCAGCAAGCCTACGGTTTCAACTATTACGGCACGGTCGGTTGCAACCGCGATGAATTCGTCGTGGTGCGCAAGATGGCCAAAGTCGACTGGCTCGATGGTTCGACAGGCGATGACCTGCCGCGTCCCCTGCCGACCGAAATCGAGGAGAACTGAGATGAAGATTCGCTCACAAATCGGCATGGTTCTGAACCTGGACAAATGCATCGGTTGCCACACGTGCTCAATCACCTGCAAAAACGTCTGGACCAGTCGCGAAGGCATGGAATACGCCTGGTTCAACAACGTCGAATCGAAACCCGGGATCGGTTACCCGAAAGAATGGGAAAACCAGGACAAGTGGAAGGGCGGCTGGATCCGCAATGCCAACGGCACGATTAACCCGCGCATTGGCGGTAAATTCCGCGTGTTGGCGAACATTTTTGCCAACCCGGATCTGCCGAGCCTTGATGATTACTACGAACCCTTCGACTTCGATTACCAGCATCTGCACACCGCACCGCTGGGCGAGCACCAGCCAACGGCACGGCCGCGCTCGCTGATTTCTGGCAAGCGTATGGAAAAAATCGAGTGGGGCCCGAACTGGGAGGAAATTCTCGGTACCGAATTCGCCAAACGGCGCAAAGACAAGAACTTCGACAAGATCCAGGCCGACATCTACGGCGAGTATGAAAATACATTCATGATGTATTTGCCGCGTCTGTGCGAGCACTGCCTCAACCCTACGTGCGCAGCGGCCTGCCCGAGCGGGGCGATCTACAAGCGCGAAGAAGACGGGATTGTCCTGATCGACCAGGAAAAATGCCGTGGCTGGCGGATGTGCATCAGCGGCTGCCCGTACAAGAAGATCTACTTCAACTGGAAAAGCGGTAAATCCGAGAAGTGCATCTTCTGCTACCCGCGTATCGAAGCCGGGATGCCGACGGTCTGTGCCGAAACTTGCGTCGGGCGGATTCGCTACCTCGGTGTGCTGCTGTATGACGCCGACCGCATCAGCGAAGTGGCGAGCACGGCGAATGAGCAGGATCTGTACGAGAAACAACTGGAGATTTTCCTCGACCCGAACGACCCGGCAGTGATTCGCCAGGCCCTGGCCGACGGTGTACCGCAGTCGGTGATCGATTCCGCACAACGTTCGCCGGTCTACAAAATGGCCGTGGACTGGAAACTCGCACTGCCGCTGCACCCGGAATACCGCACCTTGCCGATGGTTTGGTACGTACCGCCGCTGTCGCCGATCCAGAACGCTGCCACTGCTGGCACCGTGGGCATGAACGGGGTGATCCCGGACGTTGACAGCCTGCGTATTCCACTCAAGTACCTGGCCAACCTGCTGACCGCCGGCGATGAAAAACCGGTCAAACGCGCGCTCAAACGCTTGCTGGCAATGCGTGCCTACAAACGCTCCGAACAAGTCGATGGCGTTCAGGACCTGCAAGTGCTGGCGGATGTCGGCTTGAGCGTGGCCCAGGTCGAGGAGATGTATCGCTACCTGGCGATTGCCAACTACGAAGACCGTTTCGTGGTGCCCAGTGCCCACCGTGAAGATGCCATGAGCGATGCCTTTGCCGAGCGCTCGGGCTGCGGCTTCAGTTTCGGCAGCGGCTGCAGTGGCAGTTCCGACACCAATATGTTTGGCGCGAAGAAAGCCAACCGCCGCGACATCCTGAAAACCGTTCAGTTGTGGGAGGAATGAGCATGCGCATTCTCAAAGTGATTTCGCTTCTGCTCGATTATCCGACCGAGACATTGAT
Organism: Pseudomonas sp. GG8; assembly: GCF_052976945.1. Taxonomy (NCBI): domain Bacteria; kingdom Pseudomonadati; phylum Pseudomonadota; class Gammaproteobacteria; order Pseudomonadales; family Pseudomonadaceae; genus Pseudomonas; species Pseudomonas sp. GG8. Next base: position 2,714,989 of record NZ_JBRIIP010000001.1, on the reverse strand, counting down.
CGCCGGCCGTGAAGAACTGGAACAGGCGATTATCCAGGCCCGGGAAATCAGCCCCAAGCAGCGCGGCGCGTTGTTCGAATTGCTTGAGCTGATCTGCGCCAATGACCTGATGGACGGGCAGGAGCACTACGGTGCGCTGTTTGGTCGGGGTCGCTCGCTGTCGCTGCTGCTGTTCGAGCATGTGCACGGCGAATCCCGTGACCGGGGTCAAGCCATGGTCGACATGATGGCGCAATACGAGGAGGCCGGTTTTGCCATCGGCGTCAAAGAGCTGCCGGACTACATCCCGCTGTACCTGGAGTTCCTCTCCACCCGCGAAGACATCGAGGCTCGCGAGGGCCTGGCCGATGTGTCGCATCTGTTGGCCTTGCTGGCGGCGCGTCTGGAAGAGCGTGAGAGTGCGTATGCCAGTTGCTTCCGGGCGCTGCTGCAGATCGCCGGAGCCGAGCCCCATCAGGCGGTGGCCGATCTGCGCGCACAGGTTGCAGCGGAACCCCGCGACGACTCCCTCGAAGCCCTCGACAAGATATGGGAAGAAGAGGCTGTGGACTTTCTCCAGGCTGAACAGCAGGACCGTTGTGGCTCCCTGCCGAGTGCGCCGGGCAAGGCCCGTGAGGAAAGCGCAGTACCGCTGCACTGGGTCGATTTTCAGCATGAAGGGTTGGCCGCCGTGCCAGCCGGGGAGGTAGGTAATGTCTAAATGGAATCTGTTGTTGTTCGGGGTGTACCCCTATGTCGCGCTGGCGATCTGCCTGTTAGGCAGTTGGGCACGCTTCGATCTCTCGCAGTACACCTGGAAGGCTGGTTCCAGCCAGATGCTCAACAAGCGCGGGATGCGCGTGGCGAGCAACTTCTTCCATATTGGTGTGTTGTTTGTATTGGCTGGGCACTTTGTCGGCCTGCTGACGCCCGCGTCGGTTTATCACCATGTGATCAGCACTGAGAACAAGCAGTTGCTGGCGATGGTCTCCGGCGGGGTTTTTGGCCTGTTGTGCCTGATTGGTCTGCTGATGCTGGTCAATCGACGGCTCACTGATCCACGGGTCCGCGCCACTTCCAGCCCTTCAGATATTTTAATTCTGCTGGTGTTGCTGGCGCAGTTGGTACTCGGTCTGCTGACGATCGTGGCGTCCACTTCGCACATGGACGGCTCGGTGATGGTGATGCTCGCCGAATGGGCGCAGAACACCGTGCTGTTGCGTCCGATGGAAGCGGCAGCGGCCATCGAACCGGTCGGTTTGACCTACAAACTGCACGTGTTTCTCGGCTTGACCCTGTTCGTGCTGTTCCCCTTCACCCGTCTTGTACACATGATCAGTGCACCGATCTGGTACCTGGGACGGCGTTATCAAATCGTTCGGCAGAAAATCTGAGGAGGCAATCATGTCAGGTGGATGTGGATGTGGCGGCGGTAACGGCGGCAGCGGTGGCTGCGGTTCTTCAAAGCAAGCGGAGTCCTCAGCGCCCGGCGTCGTCGATATCGCGTCAGGCGGGGCGGTGCAGTTTGAGCCCCTCCCGGTTGAATCAGGCGCAACTGAACCGGCGGCTGCCGACGGCGCCCCGGTGCAATTGATCGCCAGCAGCGAACAGGAATGGCCGATCATCAGCGTCAACGATGTATCGATCACCCCAGAGATGATGGCTCTGGAGCTGCAATATCACCCGGCCGAAAGCCGCGAGGAGGCGGTCTATCTGGCCGCCAGGGCGCTGGTGATCCGCGAATTGTTGCAGCAGCGGATCGCCGAACTCGACCTGTCGTTGCAGATAGGTGCCGGTGAGAACGAAGAGGAAGCGGCCACCCGTTTGTTGCTCGAACGTGAGGTGCAGGTGCCTCAGTGTGATGAGGAAACCAGCCTTCGTTATTACGAAAACAATCGCGGACGCTTCCACAGCGCGCCGCTGTTAGCGGTGCGGCACATTCTGCTTGAATGTGCCCCGGACGATGCCGAGGCCCGCGGCCTGGCGCACGATCAGGCAGAAGTACTGCTACAGCGTCTGGAGGATTTCCCCGGCAGCTTCTCCGAGGTGGCGCAGAAGTATTCGGCCTGTCCGTCGAAGGCTCAAGGGGGCTCACTGGGGCAGATCAGCAAAGGGCAAACCGTGCCCGAGCTGGAACGCCAGCTGTTTACCCTGGCGCCGGGACTGGCCAGTAGACCGCTGGAGAGTCGCTACGGCTGGCACGTGATCAGTGTCGATCAACGGATCGAAGGCATGCCGTTGCCCTATGAGGTGGTTTCGACAGCGATTCGCACGCAGCTGCAGCAAGGTGTCTGGCAGAAAGCCTTGGTGCAGTACCTGCAAACCCTGATCGGTGCCGCGGATATTCGCGGTATTCACCTGCAGGGCGCCGACTCACCGCTGGTGCAGTAACCTTTGGCAAACCGGGAGATGTAATGAGCGCTGTCATGCAGGATGGTTTTGGGCGGCAGATCGATTATTTGCGGATGTCGGTGACAGATCGTTGTGATTTTCGCTGTGTGTATTGCATGGCGAAAAATATGACCTTCTTGCCGCGTCAGCAGGTCCTTACGCTCGAAGAGTTGCAGCGCCTGGCGACGCTGTTTGTCGGTCTGGGAGTGCGCAAAATCCGCCTGACCGGCGGCGAGCCGCTGATTCGCCCCGGTATTGTCGGCCTGTGCCGCAACATCGCCGCTTTGCCCGGTCTGCGCGAATTGGTGATGACCAGCAACGGCTCGCAACTGGGCCGTTTGGCCCGGCCGTTGGCGGAGGCCGGGGTCAAGCGGATGAATATCAGCCTCGATAGCCTGGACGGGGAGAAATTTCGCGCCATCACCCGCAACGGCGATCTCGATCAGGTGCTCAGCGGCATCGAAGCGGCTCGCGGTGCGGGCTTTGAGCGGATCAAGCTCAATTGCGTGGTCATGAAAGGGCGCAACTTCGATGAAGTCTTGGGGTTGGTGCAGTACGCCATCGAGCAACACATCGATATCAGTTTCATTGAAGAGATGCCCTTGGGCGACGTCGGACGTTCGCGGGGCGAGACATTCTGTTCCAGCGACGAGGTACGTGCACTGATCGCGAGTCGTCATCGGTTACTCGACAGCACCGAAAACAGCGGCGGACCTGCACGTTATGTGCGCCTGGAGCGCTACCCCGATACTCGGATCGGTTTCATTTCACCCAACAGCCACAACTTCTGTGGCAGCTGCAACCGGGTGCGGATGACGGTTGAAGGGCGGCTGTTGCTTTGCCTGGGTCAGGACGATGCCCTTGATTTGCGCGGCCTGCTGCGCCGCTATCCGCTGGACGACCAACCGGTGATCAACGCAGTGCGCCAAGCCTTGCTCGGCAAGCCGTTGCGTCACGATTTCAACCCCGAAGGTGAGGTGCAGATTCTGCGCTTCATGAGCATGAGTGGCGGTTGATCTTTCGTGTTTTCTGGCCGCCGTGGGCGGCCTTTTTTTTGCTGACGATTCTTGACGTCGATCAATTGCAGATGAGTCCTTTGTCCGTAGTCTTAACTGCATGTTGTGTTTTTAACAGTTAAAACATCTATATGTAGTGTTTGGAGGCCAAATGCAGAGCACGCTGATCACAGTAGGGTGTAACCGCTTGCACAAACGCGATGGCAGTCAGGTTGCCTTTGATGCAGACAAAATCCGTCAGGCGATCATCGCCACCGGTCGCGCCAGCGATGATTTCGTCGATGCGGCCATGGCCGAGGAGTTGCTCGACGCTGTGCTGGTCCATCTGGAGGATTTACCGGAGTTGCATGTCGAGCAGATCCAGGATCGGGTCGAGCGGGTCTTGATGGATGCCGGTTTCTTTCAGGCCCTGCGTGCCTACATCGTCTATCGGGAGCAGCATGGACGCCTGCGTCGTGACCGCAAGGCGATCGTCGAGGTGGCTGCTTCGATGAACGAGTACCTGTCTCGCGAAGACTGGCGGGTGCAGGCCAACGCCAATCAGGGGTATTCGCTCGGTGGGCTGGTGCTTAATGTCTCCGGCAAGGTCACTGCCAATTACTGGCTGGATGAGGTGTACAGCGAGGCCATTGGTCAGGCCCACCGCGAGGCCGATCTGCATATCCATGACTTGGACATGCTCGCTGGATATTGCGCCGGTTGGTCGCTGCGCACGTTGCTGCATGAAGGCCTCAATGGTGTGCCGGGCCGTGTCGAAGCAGGGCCGCCCCAGCACCTGAGTAGCGCCTTGGGGCAGATGGTGAACTTCCTCGGCACCCTGCAAAACGAATGGGCCGGGGCTCAGGCGTTCAGCTCATTCGACACCTATATGGCGCCTTATGTGCGCAACGACGAATTGAGCTACAAGGACGTCCGCCAGGCGCTGCAAGAGTTCATCTACAACCTCAATGTGCCCTCGCGCTGGGGGACCCAGACACCGTTCACCAACCTGACGTTCGACTGGGTATGCCCGGAGGATCTACGTGAACAGATTCCCGTTGTCGGCGGAGTGGAAATGCCTTATGCCTACGGCGATTTGCAGGCTGAGATGGACCTGCTCAACCGTGCCTATATCGAGGTGATGCAAGCCGGGGATGCCAAGGGGCGCGTGTTCACCTTCCCGATTCCGACCTACAACATTACCCATGATTTCCCCTGGGACAGTGAGAATGCCGATCGCCTGTTCGAGATGACGGCACGTTACGGGCTGCCGTACTTCCAGAACTTTCTCAACTCGGACTTGCTACCCAATCAGGTGCGCTCGATGTGTTGTCGCTTGCAGCTGGATGTTCGCGAGTTGCTCAAGCGCGGCGGCGGCTTGTTCGGCTCGGCGGAACAGACTGGCTCACTGGGCGTCGTTACCCTCAACTGCGCGCGTCTGGGCTATGTGTTCAAGGGCGATATCAGCGGCCTGCTGCGCCGTCTGGACACCCTGATGGAACTGGCGATGGAAAGCCTGGAGGTCAAGCGCAAGGTGATCCAGCACCACATGGACGCAGGTTTGTACCCTTACACCAAGCGTTATCTGGGCACCTTGCGCAACCATTTTTCCACCATAGGCCTCAACGGCCTGCATGAAATGCTGCGCAACTTCACCGGAGACGAGCAGGGCATGCACACCGAGCAGGGCCGGGAGTTTGCCCTGAAGCTGCTGGACCATGTACGTGCCACTTTGCTGCGTTTTCAGGAGGAAACCGGGCACCTCTACAACCTCGAAGCGACCCCGGCCGAGGGCACCACTTACCGTTTCGCCAAGGAAGACCGCAAACGTTATCCGGATATTCTTCAGGCTGGTAGCGTTGAAGCGCCGTATTACACCAACTCTTCGCAACTGCCAGTGGGCTATACCGACGATCCTTTCGAGGCGCTGGAGCTTCAGGACGAACTGCAATGCAAATACACCGGCGGCACGGTGCTGCATTTATACATGGCCGAACGGATTTCCTCGACCGAGGCCTGCAAACAGCTGGTGCGCAAGGCACTCGGACGTTTCCGCCTGCCTTACCTGACCGTGACCCCAACGTTTTCCATCTGTCCGGTACATGGCTACCTCGATGGTGAACATGAGTTCTGCCCCAAATGCGACGAGGCATTGCTGCTCAAGGAACAGCAAACTGGCACCGTTCATTGATTTCGATTCACTCACCGCAAGGAACTTCACCATGAATGCATCGCAAACCCTGCCTCAGGCTCAACGTCAACGCTGCGAAGTCTGGACCCGGGTGATGGGCTATCACCGCCCGGTATCGGCGTTCAATCCGGGCAAGCAGTCCGAGCATCGCGAACGGGTCCATTTCACTGAAAGTGCGGCGCTGGCCGGGCGCCAATGAGTCGAACGCTTCGGGTCGGGGGCATGGTGCCCCTGACCACTCTCGACTATCCGGGACAGCTGGCCTGCGTGTTGTTTTGCCAGGGTTGCGCCTGGCGCTGTCGTTATTGCCATAACCCGCAATTGATCCCGCCTCGCGGCAGTGAAGAAGTGGATTGGTGTCAGGTGCTGGCGTTTCTGCGACGTCGTCAGGGCTTGCTCGATGCCGTGGTATTCAGCGGCGGAGAGCCAACGCTGCAGGACGGCTTGCCTGGCGCTATGGAACAAGTGCGAGAGATGGGATTTCGTATCGGTTTGCACAGCGCCGGAATCAAACCGGCCGCCTTTGCCAAGGCCGTTAGAGGGGCCGATTGGGTCGGTTTCGATATCAAGGCGTTGCCTGAGGATTGTCAAACCATTACCCGGGTCGGGGGCAGCGGTGCCGCCAACTGGCTGAGCCTGGAGCATCTGTTGGCCAGCGGTGTCGACTATGAGTGTCGGACTACGGTGCATTGGCACTTGTTCGACCCGACACAGTTGTTGACTCTGGCCCGGCGTTTGAGTGCTCAAGGGGTCAAATGTTTTGCCGTGCAGTTGGTCAGGACTGCGCGGATGCTTGATCCGCACCTGTCGAGCGTTTCGGCACAGGCTGAGCAAGCCGATCTTTGGGCTGTCATGCGTGAGTTGTTTCCGCAGTTTGTGTTGCGTGGGGGATGAACACCTCCACAGTTTCACTTTGAGCCGGCTACCAACCCCAAAATTGCAGCCACCAGCCATACCCCACCAACCCATTAGCCAATAACAGGCACCCGCTGCCTGCGACGCGCCGAGGCAATGAAACCTGCTCGTGGCCCAGTAGTTTCCAGCCCAGCGACAAACTCCAACCCATCGCCGCCATCAACAGCGATGCCCTTGTCGGCTGCACCCATTCCAGCAGCAGACCTTCATAGCGCAGCAATTTTACGGTAGTTGCCGACAGCCCCAGAAACAGCCCGGCGCCGCCAAGGGGCGTGAGGGTCAGGGCCAGGGGCGAATACAGTGCCGGATTTCCTGCCAGTCGCGCGGTGAAACGCAACAGAATCAGCAAGGCCGTACCCAGCAGCATCGAACTCAAGGCCAGATAAGTAATAATGCTGAAGCCGTCTAGCCAACTGAAGCTGTCGTTGAGCTGCGGATAATGCGTGAGTAGCCACCAGGGGGCGTTGTCCTGCAAGGGCCAGAGCAGGTCCTGTTCCACCAACCATGAGGCGAGCTGTTGTTTGAGGGAGACGAACCACGGGCTGACCGTCCACTGAAAAGCGCCCATGGCCAGACCGATCACGCCGAAGAGCAGTAGTCGTGCATCCCAGGGCGATAGTCTGTGTTTCGTTGATTGAAGAATTTCCTGATTGCTGGAGCGGGCGATCAACCGAACCGCGCCGCGTTGCCCGCTACAGCGTCCGCAGACATGGCAGTCACTGGCCCCTTGCCGGCGACGGATATCGAGCAAGGGGGCACAATTGGGCGGCGGCAGGCGTGGTTCGGCATTTTCCATCCAGCGTTGTTCGTCTACCTTGAAATGCACGGGTGCCAGTCGGGCGAGGAGGGCAAAGACCCCACTGACCGGGCACAGGTATCGGCACCAGACCCGCTTGCCACGGGCGAACAGCAAGCCGACGATGACTGCTGCGACCGTCGAACCCCCTAGAATCAACAGCGCCGCTTGAGCGTAGTCATAAACGCTGATCAATTGGCCGTAGAGGGTGGTCAGGCAAAACGCCAACGTTGGCCAGCCGCTCCAGCGTAACCAGCGCGGCATGCCCAAGCCTTTGCCGTAGCGGCTGGCCCACTCGGTCAGAGACCCTTCCGGACACAGAACACCACACCACAGCCGGCCGAACAGCACCATCGACAACAGTACGAATGGCCACCAGATGCCCCAGAACAGGAATTGCGCGAGCAAGGTCAGGTTGTCGAGGAACCGTGCCTGGCTGTCCGGTAGCGGTAACATCGCGGGTATCACTAAAAGCAAGGCATAGAAAAGTACAACGGCCCATTGCACGGCGCGAATCACTGGCGCGTGGCGGCGCATTCCGTGACCCAAGCGCTGGAGCCATTGATTGCAGCGACTCAGGTCAGGCATGGGGTTTTTCCCGTAGGGTGTTGCCGCAACCAGCCGCCGACGGCCAGCCAGTAGCCGACCAACACCAGCAAAGTCACACAACTGGGGGTTGCCCTATAACCTGTAAAGCCAGCGAGGAAGCCACCCAGCCCGCGGCTGTCACTCAGCAACGCGCTGCTGTCCCAGAGGGCTTCACCAACGCCTCTATAAACCACTTCCGGCAGATCCAGGGCGAGCAGTTGGCCGCCAATCCGCTCGGTGCCGCTGACCAACAAGGCTGCGCCGAGCATGAGCAAAAGGATTTCGCTGATCACAAAGAACCTATGCCATGAAATGAATCGGCGGCTGCTGTGCAGCAGGGCGATGGTCAACGTTGCCAGCACCAGTCCCGACACCCCACCGACTGCGAACAGTCCGAGCTGCGGGCCGCGCAACTGAGCTCCAGCGCCGTAGAGGAAAACTACGGTTTCGCTGCTTTCGCGACTGACCGCGAGCATTGCCAGCAACAACAGACCAAGGCCACCTTGCCGAGCCAGGTGGCTATCGGCATGGCGCCGTAGATCATGCTTGAGGGTGCGTCCATGACGATGCATCCAGCCGACCATTTGCACAATCAGCAGGCTGGCAATCAATGCCAGTGCGGCTTGGAACCATTCGTTGGCCGATCCACTCATGGCTTCTCCGGCAAACAGAATCAGCGCTGCCAACAATCCCGACAGCAACAATCCCAGAGTCACCCCGGTCCATAAGTATCTGGCCAGACGATTGCCTTGGCTTTGTTGGCTGACCCAGGCCTGGAGAATGCCGATCACCAGCAGCGCCTCGACGCTTTCACGCCAGACGATGAACATTGATTGATTCATGAAAAACCCCGTGTGCGGCCTGGTTATTTGGCGAGGATGCCGCCCTCTGGCAATTGCGGATTGAACTCGTCGAAGAACGGATAGTGACCGGGTCTGAGGGGGTGAATGACGACGAAGGTTGTCACCCCCGGCGACAGGACCTTTTCAACCCGCAACGGCGTGCTCTCGAATTCTGCTGGACCGTTACCTATGTTTTTCAGAACGATCTTGAAGCGCTGACCGGCAGGCACCTCTAATAAGGCAGGGATAAAGTGCCCGTCGTTCAGGCTCAGCTCGTAGCTGGGTAACTCTGCGTAGGCGGTCAATGGCGTGGTCATCCAGGCCAGAATCAACCAGACAACGCGCGGGTGAACCCAGGCGAACCTCCTTGGGCCGCGCGGTGCGGGCTGTGGGCGGTTCATTCAATAGCCACCTTTTTTGCCAATGCCGGCATAGATGAACGTGTAGTGCAGTTCGCAGCGTTCAAACCAGGGCTCCACACCTGTTTCCTTGTCGGTATGACGCCCGAGGGACGCATGACCGCTGGGTGGCAGTACGGTGAGCGTCAATTGGTATTTACCAGGGCCTAGCAGCTTTACATTGTCGCCATAGTGCGGACCGTCATTGGCCACCATCGCATGGAAGTCGCCGTTGATTTCCGACTCGCTGCCCTGTTTTTTCAGATTGAAAGAGACGCTGAGGTAGGGCACGAAACTGCCTTCCTGAAAGCCTTGGCGATTGTCAGCGGTGGCCCGAATGTCGGCTTCCAGGTGAACATCGGAATCCGCAGTGGCCCGCATCATCCCGGCAGGAGCCATCTCGATTGGCTGCAAATACACCGCTCCGACTTCCAGCCCCGGGCATGACTGAGGTTCCCCGATCGGGTATTCCTTGGCGTGGGCAAGCGGTGCAAGCAAGATCAGGGCGAATGACAGCAAAAAAGGGGCACGCATGAGGTCTTCCTGAGGGCACTGAGGAGTAAGGGCCCTAGTCTAGGAGGCTTTCTTGCGAATAATAATGATTAGCGTCAATTTTTGGAGCGATCAGGTTTATAACGCGGAGAGTTTTCGAAAACGCACGGCGCGGTCGACGCTGTCGAACATGTGGGAGGCCGCATGAACCGTTAGCGGGTGTTGGGTGAAACCCGGTCTCGGCGAGATGTAGGAGGCCATTTCGCGGGCTACAGCAAGTTGTTGATCCGGCCCTTGCGCTAGCAAAGCGATAACCAGATTTTCCAGGGCTATCACACGGACACGAAGATGAACCAGTTCGGCATTCGATAATTCAGGTGTTCGGTCAAACGCCTCGACATGGCGTGATCCTGCTGCATCTTCATCGTCCCATTTTGAGAGTGCGCTCTGGGGTTGTTCCGAAGGCACTGATGAAGCGGTCTTTTCAGGCATAAGAAAGATCTCCAGGTAAAGGTATGTGCCGTCCGAGGGGGCCGGAAATCGCTGACGCTGACCATCCTGCGAGCACATTCAATACAGAGAAGCTTAGCTTCATCAGTGTCACGGTGTGACGCACGCATCTTAATGCGTGGTTCTTGATTTGTATCAAGCGCATTTTCGCCCAAGCGCTATAGGTTGAAGGCACTCCTATACGTTATCTGGGGATAGGCATGGCCAAGAATTTTCCCATCCACCCGAAACATCCCGAGCGCATTTGCTGGGGGTGCGATAGATACTGTCCGACGAGTTCCATGGCGTGCGGGAACGGTTCCGATCGCACAATGCATCCGGCCGAGATGATCGGAGACGATTGGTATTTACACGGTGACTGGGGCATCGACCCGCTAATCGCGACAGATAAAGTGTCGGATGATTCGCGTAGCTGAGTGCAGATGATGATGGCGGCGGTCGCGTCGACTGGCGTTATGGATGGTTATGGACTATTGCATGAGCGTCCGGCATGGGGCTGGATCGAGGAGATCTGATGAAAGACAAACTGGTTGATCATCAATGGACGAAAATTATTGAGCGAGATTCTTTCGCCAAGGACATCCTCAGGGAAAAGATCAAGCAAATAACGCAACTTGAGGAAGTGATTCGCTCAGAAGATGGCGAAGAGGCTGCACGTATCGTTTTCGATGATGGACGCATAAAACACGCATTGACGAGATGCCTGGAGAATCTTGAGGGCTCAAATTCAGTCAACGAACACGACTTTTGGATCTGCTACGAATACGCAACCGCCGCAGCGAAGAAAGCTCAGGTGATCATTGATGATCAATAGGTAGGCCTTATTTTGCGCACCTGCCCTTTTCTCTGCATTCAGCGCATGAGGCGAGGGTGGGTGAGGGCGTGATCGGGTCGAGATTAGATATGGCTAACTATTTCTAGGATTGTGTCGATACGCTGGAAACCTCTTTTTAAAGTTGAGACGTAATGGTCAGTATCAGCAGCGTAACGATCAACTATGCGACAGCGACTACCAGCACAGCCAAGACGTCGTCTGCTGAAAGCAGCGAAACAACCGACAAAAGCGGCGCTGCAGCGTCAGTTTCGGGCGGTACTGCTGCCAAAGGCGCCACTAAGGCAGGCGGCGCCAGTGCAAGCAGTAGCACCGGCAGCACCGGCAGCACTGAATCCGACATTGTAAAACAACTGAAAAAGCAGATTGCCCAGCTGCAAAAGCAGCTGGAAGTACAAATGAAGGCTCTCGCTGCGGCGCAAAAAGGCAACGAGTCTTCAGACGCCAAGGCCGCTGCAGTCGCTCAGGCACAGTCCCAAGTGGCGGCGACCAATAGCCAGTTGGTGGCAGCTACCAGCGCATTGGTACAGGCTATCAAGAGCGCAAGCGGCAGTGCCTCGGGCTCGTTGGTCAATACCAGCGCCTGACATAAGGTCACTTGGGTTAGCGCTGGGTGGGGAGAGACAAGCCGTCTTTCTGATTTTTATCAAGTCCACTCCATTACTCACAGCATAGTCTGGCTCAAAGCCAGTCCCACGCGGAACGTCGTAGTCGTACATGCACGTCATCGCTGGCTGACGCACCCAAGGGTCGAGTGCTCTGGACCCTCACAGTCTCTGTTCAATCGAGTCCATGTAAGGGGGTCACCATGACATCATCGAGCAATCCATCGGTGTATATTTTTGACAGCCACGCCGCTGCGGAAGAGGCTATTCGCCTTTTGAGCCAGTCCGGTTTCGATGTCAAGAAGCTGTCTCTCGTCGGCAAGGGTTATCACAGCGAGGAGCACCCGGTAGGTTTCTATACGTTGGGGGATCGTGTGAAAACCTGGGGTGGGATCGGCGCTTTTTGGGGGAGCATCTGGGGCATGCTGATCGGTCCCGCGGTTTTTCTTTTGCCGGGCCTGGGAGTTGTCGCCTTGGCTGGGCCGGTGGTTTCATTGCTGGTGGGAGCACTGGAAGGCGCTTTGGTGGTCGGGGGACTTTCGGCGTTGGGCGCGGCCTTGTCCCGGGTCGGGGTGCCCAATGATGAGATCATCAAATACGAGACTGCCCTCAAGGCTGACAAGTACCTGTTGATGGTGCACGGCACGACTGCTGAAATCGCAGAGGCGCAGACGGTGCTGGGGCACTGAATGCAGCTCACGCAATAACGCAGGTTAAAGGACCGTCGAGGTAACCCGATGCACGCTATGGTGTTGAAGACGCTAGGTGCCGCACTGGAATGGACCGAGCTTCCGGATCGGCAACCCGGTCAAGGTCAGATACGGATCAAGGTAACCGCGTGTGGTGTATGTCGTACCGACCTGCATGTCGTTGACGGAGAGTTACCCAATCCGCACCTGCCTATCATTCCGGGCCACGAAATCGTCGGGCGGATCGATGCTATCGGCCCCGGCGTGATCGGGTTATCGATGGGCGAGCGGGTCGGGGTGCCATGGCTGGGCCATACCTGTGGCGTGTGTCCTTATTGCATCGGACACCGCGAGAATCTATGTGAGCACCCACGGTTTACCGGTTATACGCTTGACGGCGGCTTTGCTACTTCGGTCATCGCCGAGGCTCACTATGTATTTCCGTTGGGCGAGACAGGGAGCGACGAATCGCTCGCACCCCTGCTGTGCGCGGGCCTGATCGGATGGCGAGCGTTAGTGATGGGGGGCGAAGGCGAGCGGGTCGGTTTGTATGGGTTCGGCGCTGCGGCACACATTCTGGCGCAGGTCGTCAAATGGCAGGGCCGCTCGGTATACGCCTTCACGCGTCCGGGCGATACCGCTACACAGGACTTTGCCAGACAGCTGGGTGCGACATGGGCCGGTAATGCGGATCAATCCCCTCCAGACTTACTGGATGTAGCGATCATTTTTGCTCCGGTCGGTGCGCTCGTACCCCTTGCCCTAAAGGCTGTGCGCAAGGGTGGACGCGTGGTGTGCGCAGGCATTCACATGAGCGATATCCCGAGCTTTCCTTACGCACTGCTCTGGGAAGAGCGGGTCTTGCTGTCAGTCGCCAATCTGACTCGCCGTGACGGTCTGGATTTCCTGCAACGGGTGCCAGAAATCGGCATTGTCACGCGTACTCATCGCTACCCTCTGACTGACGCTAATCAAGCGCTGGAAGACCTTCGTGAAGGCCGGTTCGAAGGGGCTGCGGTACTGGTGCCCTGAGCCAATGACCGCGTGCCGGGGTTGGGTCTTTATTGATAAAAGTCAAAAGGTAGCGAGCTGTTTCATAGAGGCTGAAAGCAATCGTCAGTCACTGGACAGCAGAGGAGATTACCCCGATGGCTCACAGCAAAATTTTGTTCCGCGCCGCTGCTCGCGAGAAAATCCTGTGTGGCGCGACTCAACTCGCGGACGCCATCCGCGTGACACTCGGACCCAAGTCGAAATCGGTATTGATTCAGAAAAAATGGGGCACGCCTATCGTCTGTAACGATGGGGTGACCATTGCCAAGCAGGTGGACCTGCAGGACCCGGAGGAAAACCTCGGTGCGCAAATGTTGCGCCAGGCGGCTGAACGTACCGGTGAAGCGGTGGGGGATGGCACCAGTACCTCAACGGTCCTGGCCCATGCGATCTTTGCTGACGGTGTGCGCAATGTGGTCGCAGGTGCCAGTGCCATAGACCTCAAACGTGGATTGGACCGGGGCCTGTTGCTGGCGGTGCAATCACTGGCGGCACAATCTCGTCCGGTCAGCACGCTCAAGGAAAAGGCCCAGGTAGCGACCCTTTCAGCCCACAACGATGCCACCATTGGCGAACTGGTTGCTAACGCTCTGGAGAAGGTCGGTGTTGAGGGCGTGGTCAGCGTCGAGGAATCCAAGACCACCGAAACAGTGGTCGAGGTGGTTGAGGGGATGCGTTTTGATAGAGGTTATGTCTCACCCTATTTCGTGACGGATGCCGACAAGATGCAGGTTGAGCTCGAAGATGCTTACCTGCTGCTCTGTGACCACAAGATTGGCTTACTTAAAGACCTTATCCCGTTGCTTGAAATGATCGCAAAAAGCGGCCAGCCGCTGGTCTTGATCGCCGATGACATTGAAGGCGAGGCGTTGACTACTTTGGTCGTCAACCAGATTCGCGGCGTATTGCGCGCGGTGGCGATCAAGGCGCCCGGCTTCGGCGACCGTCGTAAAGAGATGCTGCAGGATATTGCCATTCTAACGGGGGGCACGGTGATTTCCAGCGAGCTGGGTATTAGCCTGGAGCACGTGGAGTTGAGCCAACTGGGGCGAGCTCATCGCGTGGTGGTGCAAAAAGACAACACCACCCTGATTGGTGGCGCGGGCACGCACAAGGCGATTGAAACCCGGCTGCAACAGATCCGCCAGCAAGTCGACGCGACGACCAGCGACTACGACCGTGAGAAATTGCTGGAGCGCTTGGCCAAGTTGTCTGGCGGTGTCGCGGTGATCCGGGTGGGCGCACCCACCGAAGCTGAAATGAAGGCGCGCAAGGATGCTCTGGACGACGCTATTTCAGCGACCAAGGCGGCGATTGCCGAAGGCACCGTCCCCGGTGGCGGCTTGGCACTGCTCAAGGCCGTGCCGATTATCGTGGCAGAGGAGGCCCTCTATGAGGGTGACGTAAAAACCGGGTTACAGATTCTTCGTCGGGCTTTGGAAGCGCCCGCCCGAGTCATCGCGGAAAATTCGGCGGTGGACGCCGGGGTCGTCGTTGCCCGGATGCTAGCGGAGCCTGGAAATGTCGGCTTCGACGCGTCGGCCAATTGTTACGTGGATATGTATGAAGCCGGGATCATCGATCCGACAAAAGTCGTGCGTATTGCGTTGGAAAACGCCGTCTCGGTCGCCAGCATCCTGCTACTGACAGAGGCGACCATGACCGAGATTCCGGAAAAGGACACGCCAGCGGAACCTCCGTATCCAGGATGATCCGGACCTTCCCGTACGGTTGATCGGCACATAACCCGGCGTTGCGCTGTCACAGGCAACGTCGAATGTTTGCAAACGCCCGAGTATGGCGGGCGCGTTGAAAACCCAAGGAAGGGATTTGATGTAAATCAAGTTAACGGGCATTGCATGGGAGCAGTGTGGACCTGTGCTGGTACTCAATCCGGCATTGGCGCATGGGCTGGCAACAGGTGATTGATCAGCTGCAGGCGTCGAAGCCCACTCTTTCTGGAGGCAGACCATGAGCCAGTATCAACGGCTGTTGCTGATCATCGACCCGGCGTTACGCCACTCCCCCGCGATAAACCGTGCTGCCGCCTTGGCCAAGGCCAGCGGCGCGACCTTACATATCGCCGCGTTGATAAAACCTGTGGAAACCCTCTTGTTGCTCGAAAAGAGCATTCAGGAGAAGGTCCGCGAAAGTTACTTCAAGGATCACAGTGAGTGGCTCAAAGATGAAGCCACAAGAATGCGCGTGAGAGGCATCGACGTCACTACCGAGGTGACGTGGGCTGACGACACAGAGTACGAAATCCTCCAGCACGTCACGAAAATACAGCCCGACTTGCTGATCAAGGATGTGCAGCATGAACCGGCTATCAAGCGGGCCTTCATCACTCCGATGGATTGGCACCTGCTTCGCGAGTGTCCGGTCCCGGTCTATCTGGTCGGTGCGACCGGTCACACGTTGCCGCACAAAATCGTCGCCGCTGTTGATCCTTCACGACCTGAGTTGCAGGAAAGCGGCCTCAATGACCGGATTATTCAGGAAGCGAACAGCCTGGCGCTCCAGTGCGACGCGGAACTGCACCTGCTGCATGCCTATGACGTGTCATCGGTCTATCTGGGCGATGCGGGCGGTGGTGGCCTGGCGCTGACGAATCTGACCAAGGAGCTGAGAAACGTGCTGGAGAAGTCTTTTCTCACGCTTGCGGACCACTACGGCGTGCCACCTGATCGGCGGCACTTCATCCTTGGACAACCGGTCTCGGTGCTCGCCGAATTCGCTAGCCAGCATCAGGTGGATGTCATCGTGATGGGGCGAATCCACCGCCACGGGCTGGAGAAGTTGATCGGCAGTACGACCGAACATATTTTGTACCAGACGTCCTGCAGCATTCTCGCGGTTTAGGCCGGGGCCAACATTGATGCACGGCGCTCCGAGCATTTCGACGACCTGTTCCGCGACGGGTAACTCGACACCGTGCTGTGAGGTAAATCATGCATTCGCCGACTATCAAGAAAACGCCGGTCGACTGCCCGGTGGTACCTAACTGGCTCGACAGCGCGCAAGCCCGTGAGGCTTTTTCCTGGCAGACGGAAGCTGGCGAGTTGGCCGGATTGCCGGGGGGTGGATTGAATCTCGCGTATGAGGCGGTCGACAGGCATGCCATGGGAGCGCACAGGAAGCATACGGCCTTGCGTATTATTGATCGCAACGGTGGGCCCAGAGACATCAGCTTCGCCCAATTGAGCAGCATGACCAACCGTTTCGCCAATGTCCTGAAAACACTGGGCGTTGGTCCGGGCGACCGCCTGTTCGTGCTCAGTGGCAGAGGGCTGGAACTGTACCTGAGCGTACTCGGTGGCCTGAAAAATGGCTGCGTGGTTTCGCCGCTATTTTGTGCGTTCGGTCCAGAGCCGATTGAGACTCGCTTGCGCCTCGGTGAGGGCAGTGTGCTGATCACCAGCGAGACACTTTACCAACGCAAGGTCGCAGGTATCCGTGAACGTTTACCGGCACTCAAACATGTGTTGCTGTACGACGAAAATGGCGGCAACACCACACCTGTGGAAGGGACGCTCAGTTTGCACCGATTGCTGGCTGAGGCAGGCGAAGACTTCAACATTGCTCAGACCACGGCCGATACCCCCGCGCTTTTACACTTCACCAGCGGTACCACGGGGACCCCGAAAGGTGTGCTGCATGTACACGGTGCAGCACTGACCCACCGGGTTACCGGAAAATACGCCCTGGACCTGCACCCTGAGGATATTTATTGGTGCAGTGCCGATCCCGGCTGGGTCACCGGCACCTCATACGGCATATTCGCCCCCCTGCTGCTGGGCGTGACCAGTGTGGTCGACAGCGGCGAGTTCGATGCAGAACGCTGGTATCGCCTGCTCGAAAAACAGCAAGTCACTGTCTGGTACACCGCCCCGACGGCGATCCGCCTGCTCATGAAAGCCGGCGCAGAATTGGCGCGTGACCATCACTTTCCGCATCTGCGTTTTATTGCCAGTGTCGGTGAACCGCTCAATCCCGAGGCCGTCTGGTGGGGCCTGGAGGTACTGGGCTTACCGATCCATGACAACTGGTGGCAGACCGAAACCGGCGGCATCATGATTGCCAATACAGTGTCCATGGACATCAAACCGGGTTCTATGGGCAAACCGCTGCCGGGCGTTGAGGCGGCCATTGTTGCACGCGGCAAAGACGGAGCATTGGCGTTTCTCGGTGATGAGGAGGTTGGCGACCTGGCCCTGAAAAAACCATGGCCCGCCATGTTCCGTTCCTATCTGGGACAAGAGGCGCGTTACAGCCAGTGCTTTGTCGGCGACTGGTACTTGAGTGGCGATCTGGCGCGTCGTGATGCTGATGGCTATTACTGGTTCATTGGTCGCAGCGACGATGTGATCAAGTCGGCCGGGCACCTGATCGGTCCTTTCGAGGTTGAAAGTTCGCTGATGGAACACCCGGCCGTGGCGGAGGCTGCAGTGATCGGCAAGCCCGATCCTTTGCTGGGTGAAACGGTGAAGGCCTTTGTCTCACTCAAGAGCGGTTTCACTCCCAGCCAGGCCCTGCACGATGAGCTGATGGGCCATGCGCGTAAACGCCTAGGCGCCGTGGTGGCGCCCAAGGAGCTGACGTTTCTGCCGGACCTCCCGCACACGCGCAGCGGCAAACTCATGCGGCGTCTGCTCAAGGCACGGGAGCTGGGGCTGCCTGAAGGCGATACCTCCAGCCTGGAGAACCCGGGATGAGCATTGAGCCGCTGCCTTATACGCGAGATTTTGCTCTCGATCTGCTGCGCGACATGCTGCGAATTCGTCGGCTTGAGGAGCGCGCCGCCGAACTGTACGGGGAGGGAAAAATCCGAGGCTTCCTGCACCTGTATATCGGCGAAGAAGCCGTGGCAGTTGGCGCTCTGCATGCGCTCGCGGCGAACGATGCGGTGGTCGCTACCTATCGCGAACATGGGCATGCGTTGATCAAGGGTGTGCCCATGACGGCGATCATGGCCGAGATGTATGGCCGGCAGGAGGGATGCTCGCGAGGACACGGCGGTTCGATGCACCTGTTCGACGCCAGGACACGCTTCTTCGGTGGCAATGCCATCGTTGCCGGCGGTTTGCCGCTGACGGTGGGGCTGGCCCTGGCCGAAAAACTGCAGAGTGGTTCACGGATTGCCGCGTGCTTCTTTGGGGAAGGGGCGATGGCGGAAGGAGCCTTTCATGAGTCAATCAATCTGGCGGCACTGTGGAAATTGCCGATGCTGTTCTGCTGTGAGAACAACCTCTATGCCATGGGCACTGCGCTTGAACGTTCGCAGTCGCAAACTGATTTGTGCGCCAAGGCCTCGGCGTACAAGGTTGCCACTCAATCGGTCGACGGTATGGACGTGGTCGCGGTGTACGAGGCTACCCGTGCAGCGGTGGAACAGATTCGAGCAGGGCACGGGCCGTTTTTCCTGGAGTTCCGGACCTATAGATTTCGGGCCCACTCGATGTTCGACCCAGAGTTGTACCGGAACAAGGCAGAGGTTGAGCAATGGAAAGCGCGCGGGCCGATTCATACCTACAGTGCGCGGCTCAAGGCCCAGGGCTTGCTGGACGAAGCGGGCTTTCTCGCCATCACCGTCCAGGTAGAGGCTGAGGTAGAGGCTGCCGTCGTGTATGCCGAGGCTGGCAGCCTGGAGCCGGTTGAGGACCTGTGTCGAGATGTTTATACACCGGAGTCGGCCTCGTGAGCCGCCGCACGACGTACCGCGAGGCACTGCGCGAGGCGATGCGCGAAGCCCTGCAGCGCGATGCCCGGGTATTTTTGATGGGTGAGGACGTCGGTCGTTACGGTGGCAGTTATGCCGTCTCCAAGGGGATGCTGGCTGAGTTTGGCCCTGAGCGCATACGCGACACGCCATTGTCCGAATTAGGCTTCGTCGGTGCCGGCATTGGTGCCGCGCTGGGGGGGATGCGGCCAATCGTCGAAATCATGACCGTGAACTTCAGTCTGCTCGCCCTCGACGCGCTGATGAACACGGCGGCAACCCTGAGGCATATGTCTGGCGGGCAGTTCTCTGTACCCCTTGTCCTGCGAATGGCTACGGGGGCCGGACGCCAGCTCGCGGCGCAGCACTCCCATAGCCTGGAAGGCTGGTACGCGCACATTCCCGGGCTGAAAATCCTCGCCCCGGCCACCCTCGAAGACGCCCGCGGAATGCTCTGGCCCGCACTCCTCGATCCCGATCCGGTTCTGATTTTCGAGCATGCCCAGCTCTACAACCAGGAAGGTGAGCTGAGTGAGGGAGCGGAAGTGGACATACGCTCCGCCAAGGTCCGTCGGGAGGGTAGCGATCTGTCATTGATCACCTACGGCGGTACCCTCGGCAAGGCGCTGGCGGCTGCCGAGCAACTGGCCGATGAGGGTATTGGCGTCGAAGTCATTGACCTGCGCGTCCTGCGACCACTGGACGACGTGACGATCATGGCTTCGGTCTGCAAAACCCGTCGAGCGTTGGTGGTCGACGAAGGTTGGCGCAGTGGCAGTCTTGCCGCCGAGATTATTGCGCGGATCGTCGAACAGGCATTTTTCGAACTGGATGCGCCGCCCTTACGCGTCTGCGGCGCCGAAGTGCCGACGCCGTATCCCCGGCATCTCGAAGAGGCGGCGCTACCACAAGTGTCGATGATCGTTGCCGCCGCACAGAGCTTGTGCCGAGGGCCATGACCATGATTGCAACAGCTGACCCAGGGCGGGAGTACCCATCATGATCGAATTCGACCTGCCATCCCTGGGTGCCGATATGGACGAAGGCACCTTGCTGGAGTGGAAGATCCATCCCGGTGACAAGGTCCATCGCGGACAGGTGATCGCTGTCGTCGATACTGCCAAGGCCGCCGTGGAGGTGGAGTGCTGGCATGATGGCACGGTCTTTGAACTGCTTATTGGCGTCGGGGCCAAGGTTCCGGTAGGGACACCGATTGCCACGTTGCTGGAGTCAGGGGAGACCTTGCCAAGCGTACGACCCACACCAACGCCTGCACCTGTTGAAACGCCCGTCACCGCGCTGATTGAGGGAACAATGGCATCAGCCAGCCGCCCACGGGTATCGCCAGCGGCGCGCAAGCGGGCGGCCGAACTGAGTATCAACCTCGATGAGTTGAAAGGCAGCGGCCCACAGGGCGTGGTCACCCTGGAGGACGTTGAGGATGCTGGCCGTCAGGCTGAGCCGACCGATCGCAATCGGGCCATGCGGCATGCCATTGCTGTGGCCATGAGCCGCTCGAAACGTGAGATTCCCCATTACTACCTGTTTGAGACCATCCCCTTGGGAAATGCCATGGCGTGGCTGCAGGCACACAATGCTCAAAGCAAGCCGCAGCAACGCGTATTGCCGAGTGCCTTGTTGCTCAAGGCTGTCGCGGTGGCCCTGCGTGAGCTGCCGCAACTCAATGGCTTCTGGAAAAACAATGCTTTCCAGCCGGCAACCGGGATCCATCTGGGCGTAGCGATCACCCTGCGCCAAGGTGGTTTGGTCGCTCCAGCACTGCACGATGTCGCCGACAAGACACTGGCACAGGTGATGAGTGAACTCGCCAGTCTGGTGGAACGCGCGCGCAACGGCTCCCTGCGCAGTTCAGAACTGAGCGACGCAAGTGTGACGGTCACTCAACTCGGTGACCAGGGTGTGGACAGTGTGCTTGGCGTGATCTATCCGCCCCAAGTGGCGCTGATCGGCTTTGGTCGCATCTGCGAGCGGCCTTGGGTTCGGGACGGCCAACTGTGTGTGATGCCTACCGTTGTCACTAGCCTGGCGGCCGACCACCGTGCCAGCGATGGGCACTATGGCGCACGCTTCCTGGGTGAAGTTCGTCGCGTATTGCAAACGCCAGAGAATCTTTGAGCCGGAGCATCTATGAGGAGTAGACAGTGGACCAGCAACTCATCCGTAGCCACGTGCTGATCGCCCTGAAGAGCATTGCTCCAGAAGTCGAAGCGGAGCGTTTACGCAATGACCGGCCACTTCGCGAGGAGGTCGATCTGGACTCGATGGACTGGCTGCGCTTCATCGCAGCCGTGTATCAGCGGGTAGGGGTCAACATTCCTGAAGTCGATTACCAACGTGTGAGCACGCTGGATGCGCTCGTCGCTTATCTGGCGCAACACGGGGCATCAGACGCAGAGCATCCGTTGGCCCGGAATTGATGAAAGTCAAAGTAACAGGGGATCGCGCGGTGCAAGCTGAACTGCAGTTATCGGCCGGCGGGCCAGCAACTCAGGCTGTCAGCCAAGAACCGTCCGGCGCTATTTGGTGAGGCATACCACCTATAGGAGGTTGTCAAATGACTCATTATCCCTCTATGCAAACCACGTTGCGTGACAGGACTGCTGCGGGCCAAAGCTTGGTGGAGCCACTGCTGAAATACCGTCGAAGGCCCGATGTGATTGTCCTTGCGTTGCCTCGTGGCGGGGTTCCGGTCGCGTATGAAATCGCCACTGCACTGGAAGTCCGTCTGGACCTGATGCTGGTCCGCAAGCTCGGCGTTCCGTTCCACGAGGAATATGCAATGGGCGCCATTGCCAGTGGCTCCATACGGATAATCAACGAAGACGTCGTTCGGACTAACCATATCGATCAACGCACAATCGAGAGTGTGGTCGCGCGGGAAACGACGGAGCTGCTGCGTCGTGAGCGCGTCTACCGTGGAGCACGTCCTGCTTTGGATCTGCATGGCCAAGTGGTGATTCTGGTCGATGATGGCTTGGCCACAGGCGCTTCCATGCGGGCGGCGATACAAGCCGTACTTCTGCAAAAGCCCTCACGGATCGTCGTTGCGGTACCGGTGGCGTCGTTTGATACCGCAGAGGTACTGCGTGGCGAAGTGGATGAGGTCGTTTGCCCGATGGAACCCGAGTGGCTGGTATCGATCGGCAATTGGTACATGGACTTTTCTCAGACCTCGGACGAGGAAGTCATCAACCTGTTGCAGCAGGCCTGGAGCAGAGAATCCAAGTCAGCACACTGACCCCTCTGGAGAATCCCGATGTTTAAGCCGCAGTATCGAAAACTGGACTTGGCAGATGTGGACTTATCAGCCGATTTGCGCCTGCCGAAAAACGCTATCGGGTTGGTGGTGTTCGTTCATGGCAGCGGCAGCAGTCGTACAAGCCCGCGTAACCAGCAGGTTGCGCAGTACCTGTCCGAGCGAGGTTTGGGCACGTTGCTGTTCGATTTACTGACCGACGAGGAGCAAGTCCTGGACCGCCTGACACGGGAACTGCGCTTTGATATCCCGCTGCTGACCAGACGGCTGGTGGGTGTGATCGACTGGATAGAAGGCAGTGCTGAACTGAGACCCTTGCGTATCGGCCTGTTCGGGGCGAGCACCGGAGCTGCGGCAGCGCTGTTGGCGGCGGTAGAGCGGCCTGACGTGGTGCATGCCGTGGTCAGCCGAGGAGGGCGGACTGACCTGGCCGGGCCGGCGCTGGGGCGGGTAAAGGCGCCAACCTTACAGATCGTTGGTGGTGAGGACCTGCAGGTGCTCGATATGAACCGCGAAAGCGCCGATGCCCTGCAGTGTGAGCAGCGCCTGGAAGTCGTCGCGGGCGCCACCCACCTGTTTGAAGAACCCGGAACCCTTGAGGAAGTCGCCAGACTAGCTGGCGACTGGTTTGAAGTGCATCTGCGCACGCCGGTAACAAAAACACCGTCCCGATAAAGCTTTTCATCCGTTGATGGGGATCACACGCCAAAGGGAAACATGTCGTCTTCCGGTTCCACGCTTTGGCTTGACGGCAGTGGAATCGCAGTCACTGCTTGTGTCTGTTCAATCCAGACCATGGCATCGAATTGCTCGGCCAGTACCGCCTTGAAATAATGGCTGCTGCGCTCGCTTTCAGGTCGGTAGATCACACCGATGGCCCGCTCAAGCAGTGGCGTGGACAGCGCCTGGCGCAAATCTTCGCGCAGGGGATCGCGCCAGTCGGTCAATGACGCGGCGACGCCCGCTTCAAGAAACTGATGCTCCCAACTGTCCGCACGCGAAGGGCGGACGTCCTTGATGTGCATGTCGCCGTCCCAGTCATCGGCTGCGGCCACCTGGCCACGGTCTGTGCTCATGCCTATAAGCACAACGTCGCGTCCATAAGCGGTGCGGCACAGTTGGCCGATATTGAACTGGCCCTCCCAGCCCATTTCCGTGGCGGCTGCGTTGCCAATATGAGAGTTGTGCGCCCACACCACAGCCTTGGCTTCAGGTCCTCGATGCTTGAGCAGCGCGCGCAAGGTATCGAACATGTGCCTGTCACGCAGATTCCAGGAGGCTGACGTCCCGCGATAAATGGCGCGGTAATATTGTTCCGCCGCCTGAACGACCGTGGCATTTTGTGTGGCATTGAAGAATGCTTCGTCGTCTTTGATAAACCCGGCCAATTGCTCGGCCAGCATGGCATTGAGTTGCTCGACCACGGGTTGCTCACAGGGCATTACGCCACCACGTTCGACAAAGTGGCCGTACAGCGCAGGATCATCTTGCCAAGGTGTCAGGCAGCCATAACGTCGCCGTGCTTCGTGCGCAAGCTGAGGGTCGACCCGGTCCAGGTAGTTCAAGACCTCGCGAATGGAGTTGCGCAAACTGTAAACATCCAGTCCGCGGAATTCGACGCGCAGTTCGGGCGCCTTCTGATGATTGTGATGATGTAGCCAGCGGGCGAACGCCTGCACATCGGTATTACGCCACATCCAGACCGGGAATCGACTGAACACGTGGCGTTTCCAGGCTGAGGGCGCCAGCCCGCGAACATAACGGTCGACATGGCCCGCGTCCGGCCAATCCGCTTCGACAGCAACGATAGTGAACCCATGCCGTTCAATCAGACGTTTCGTGATGGCGGCTCGGGTTCGGTAAAAGTCGGAGGTGCCATGGCTGGCTTCACCGATCATCACTACGCGAGCGTCGGCATAACGGTCGAACATTTCGCCGAAGTCCTCTGAATCCAGCGCGGGTAGCGGTTCTGCGCATTGGCGCAATAGGGGCGCAATGGGGGGCTGGGTACCGCTGCCATGGGGGCCTGTGAATGTCTTCAGTATGTTCTGCAAAGGTGAGTTCATGACCGTCATCCCGATGAGTGTGGGTTGCTCGACGTGCAGCGCTTTTTTTGAATCTTGCGTTGATCCTCCGCTTCAGGCGCTGCCTCTTTGCTCATTCCTACGCCTGGATTCAGGCGATTGTTTGAGTTGCATCAACAACGGGCGCAATAAAACCCATGATCTGCTCTGCGGCCATTCACTACGGGTGCTTTCATGAACTCTGATCTACATCAAGGAGCGGCTGGCAGGATAGGCAATGCTCGTTATTACGCCCATTGCCACGCCCACGTGTCGGTACCGCGCCATGACGCCCACCGGAGTACCCCTCAAGAGCCTGTTGCCAGACCCGGAGTCGTCACCGGCAACACTCGGACACGTGGTCAGTAATGATCAGATTGCGGCGATTTTCGATGATATTGCCGACCTGCTGGAAATCGAGGATGCCAATCCTTTTCGTATCCGGGCCTACCGCAATGCGGCGCGGACCCTAAGGGCTCTGGCGCTTGAGCTTGCGCGGGTGATCGGACGGGGTGAAGAGCCGCCCAAGTTGCCAGGTATCGGGGTTGATCTTGCGGGCAAAATCAAAGAAATCGTAGCCACAGGCGACTGCGTGCTGCGCCAGCGGTTACGTCTGACGTTGCCGTCTGGGTTGGTTGAATTACTGTCTGTCGCCGGTCTGGGCCCTAAACGGGTGAAGCACCTCTATCACGATCTGGGCATCGAGACCGTGCAGCAGCTGTGCCAGGCGGCCAAAGAGGGGCGCATTCGTCATCTGCATGGCTTCGGTGCAAAGATGGAGGCTCGACTGTTGGAGGCTGCGCAGAAGGGGATCGGCGTAGACCGGCGTCTGCCGTTGGCCTTTGTCGCCCCCATCGCGAAAACGCTGATCGATTATCTGCAGAAAATCCCCGGCGTGGTTTCAGCCACAGTGGCCGGGAGCTTGCGGCGCATGCGCGATACCGTCGGCGATATCGATATTCTGGTTGCTGCCGAGCCCTCGGTTGAGGTCATGACCTCTTTTCTCAAACATCCGGACATAGCGACCGTACTGGTTCACGGTCCTACTCGCGCCAGTGTGGTGCTGAGCACCCGGTTGCAAGTTGACCTGCGCGTGGTCAAACCGTCGGCCTACGGCTCAGCCCTGGTGTATTTCACCGGCAGCAAAGCGCATAACATCGAAATTCGTCAATGGGCGCAGAAACAAGGTCTGAAACTTAGCGAATATGGCGTGTTCAAGGAAAAAAAGCGCATAGCCGGCGTCACCGAGTCTTCCGTGTACCAGGCCTTGGGGCTGGAATGGATCGAGCCGGAATTACGCGAAGCCCGTGGCGAAGTGGCTGCGGCTCAAGCAGGTCGACTGCCCAAGCTGATTGAGTTGCGCGATCTGAAAGGGGACCTGCATGCCCACACGTCGGCGTCCGACGGCGGCAGTAGTCTCGAAGACATGGCGCTTGCCGCGCGTGCGGCCGGGTTGGAATATTTGGCAATCACCGATCACTCACAACACCTCAGGATCGCCCACGGTCTGGATGCCGACCGATTACTGAGGCAAATCGACCAGATCGATGCACTCAACGAACGCTTGTCGGGCATTACCTTGCTCAAGGGGGTTGAGGTGGACATTCTCGAGGAGGGCGATCTGGACCTCCCGGATGACATTTTGCGGCGTCTGGACCTGGTGGTCGGTGCCGTGCACAGCCATTTCGGCCTGACTCTACGCCAACAGACTCGCCGCTTGCTGCGTGCGATGGAGCATCGTTATTTCACGATTCTGGCGCATCCTTTGTGCCGCTTGATCAACGAGCGAGAAGCACTGGTCATTGACCTGCCCGAGGTCATCAAGGCAGCAAAACAGCGTGGTTGCTGCCTGGAGCTGAACGCGCAGCCGCAACGCATGGACATGATCGACCTGCAGTGCCATTACGCCAAGGATCAAGGCGTGATGATTTGCATCAACTCGGATGCGCACCGGACCGCTGACTTCGCAAACTTGCAGTATGGCGTCGGTCAGGCACGACGCGCCTGGCTGGAGAAACACGATGTCCTCAATACACGTTCGCTGGTCGAACTGAGAGGGTATCTGACGTCATGTTCTGGCAAGGGATAAGCCTGTTTGCGGGCGACTCGGTGCGATTTTAAACAGTGGTTTATTGGTTTACACCTCGGCATGCAGCCGAATCAAGGAGGCTGAGATGAGGGCGCGCGTGGATCAGGTCTCGACGGTTGATTACGTTCACCCGGACGGCGTGACGGCAAAGATTCATTTTATATGGGGTGCAACAGATGACCCGGTCCCGAAGGGGCTGCGTATCACCGTGAAATTCGCCGATAGAAAAATCCATATCCTCCGGGAAAAGGCTGTTTACCGGAGCTTCGACGAAGCCAAAAAGCAGGGGATAAAACTGGCTGCCGGCGTTATTGACCTGCTCGGCGAGCCGCTAGGTTGAATACAGCCCCGGAGAGGATGGCAAGCAGACTTTCGCCGTCTCTATGAAAGACATCACGAGCCAGGAACCATGACTACGATGAAAGTGCTTTCTCTGTCCAAGGTATACCAGCTGCTTGAACCGGGCCCGGTGGTCTTGCTGACGACCGCGAGCGGTGGGTGTAGCAACGTCATGACTTTGTCATGGCACATGATGGTCGAGTTCGCGCCGCCATTGGTGGCCTGCATCGTGAGCAGCGCCGATTACAGTTTCACGGCATTGCGCGCGACCAAGGAGTGCGTCATCGCCATCCCGGCGCTGGAGCTGGCACCCAAGGTGGTTGAGGTCGGCAATTGCTCTGGGCGTAATATCGACAAGTTTACGAAGTTCGGACTCACGCCGATACCCGCGCATGAGGTTGCGGCGCCTCTGGTTGCAGAGTGCTTCGCCAATCTCGAATGCAAGGTGGTGGATACGAGGCTGGTGAACAAATTCAATCTATTTGTGCTCGAGGTGGTAAAGGCGTGGATCGATCCAGAGCAGAAGGCCCCCAAGACGATCCATCATCAGGGCTACGGTCGGTTCGTGGTCGACGGAGAGACGATCACATTGGACTCGAAAATGCCCTGACAATGACTAAACACCTGACAGATCCGGGATATGGATCGGCAGCCGATGAGTCTATTTGCGAGCAACCATCAACCGTGGCCCGGCCCCCGCGGGGTTGAGGGACATTAGCGCCGGAAACTCTTCAGGCGTCAGTGTTTCTTTTTCCATCAGGAGTTTGGCGCCAGTATCCAAGTCAGCCCGTCGACTCTCAAGCAACTCCTTGGCGCGACTGTAGGCTTCATCGAGTAAGGCCCTGATGCCGAGGTCTATTTCCCGTGCAGTTTGCTCTGAGTAGTCCTTCTGGCCCAATCCCGGTATATGGTCGCTCAGGTACGTGGGATTTTGCCGCTCCAGTACCGACTGACCAAGCTCTGCGCTCATGCCGAAGCGGGTAATCAGTTGTCGGGCTATATCAGTGGCCCGGGTCAGGTCGTCAGCGGCGCCTGTCGAGATCTGACCATAGGCGATGAACTCGGCAGCACGACCGGCCATCAACACTGCGATACGATCCTTGAGCATCTGGCAACTGATGAGGAAGTGATCCTCTGTCGGGCGTTGCAGGGTATAGCCCAGCGAGCCGATGGAGCGGGGGATAATCGAGACTTTATGCACTGGGTCCATTCCCGGCAAGGTTCCGGCAGCCAAGGCATGGCCCATTTCGTGGTAGGCGACTACCAGGCGTTCCGCGGGCTGCAGCAAGCTGCTCTTGCGCTCCACGCCGGCGACGATACGCTCCACCGCCGCCGTAAAGTCATCCAGACTGACCGCCTGGGCCCCGCGACGGGTTGCGACAATCGCGGCTTCGTTGATCAGGTTTGCCAAGTCTGCGCCGGTGAAACCGGTGGTGATCTCGGCAATGCGTTCACAGTCGGCGCTGGGCTCGGCGGTGATGTTTTTGATGTGCACTTTGAGAATAGCGACTCGCCCCTTGCGATCCGGGCGGTCGATGAGAACTTGACGATCAAAGCGGCCGGCCCGCAGCAGTGCCGGGTCGAGAATTTCCGGGCGATTGGTGGCCGCCAGCAGTACCACGCCTTCGCGAGGATCGAAGCCGTCCAGTTCTGCCAATAGCTGGTTGAGCGTCTGTTCTTTTTCGTCGTTGCCCCCAAACGCGCCAACGCCCCGCATCTTTCCCAGCGCGTCCAGCTCGTCGATGAATATGATGCACGGCGCAGCCTGTCGAGCTTGCTCGAACAGGTCGCGCACCCTGGCTGCGCCGACGCCGACGAACATCTCGACGAATTCGGAGCCTGAGATGGAAAAAAATGGCACCCCGGCTTCTCCTGCGACGGCCTTGGCGACCAGGGTCTTGCCGGTACCTGGAGGGCCGACCAGCAAAATGCCCTTCGGTATGTGGGCGCCCAAGCGGGCGTACTTGGCTTTATCCTTCAAAAAGGACACCACCTCCACAAGCTCTGCCTTGGCTTCGTCGATGCCCGCCACATCAGCGAAGGTGATCCCTGTATCGCGCTCGACGAATATTTTCGCCCTGGATTTACCGACGTTCATCATGCCACCGATGCCTTGTTTATCGGCGAGGCCGCGAAACAGAAAGTGCCAGACCACCATGATCATGACGAAGGGCAGAAGCCAGCCCAACAGCGCATTCAGAAGTGTATTTTCGTTGACACCGGAGAAGCTGACATTGGATTGAGCAAGCTCTGTGGCCAAGGTGGAGTCAACCCGGACCGTCGAGAACTGGTTGTGCCCATTGATCGGTTCTTGCAGTTTTCCGCTGATATGATCCTTCTCGACGCTCAGCTCGCTAACTTTGTGTTCATTGAGCAACTGAAGGAATTGGCTGTAAGGAATCGACTCCACTGCCGCCCGTCCGGCAAACAAGAACTGGACCAGTGTCAGCGCAACAAAGGCAATAAAAAAATATGAAATATTCAACTGATGGTTCTTTTTCATGGCCTTCGCTCAAGGGTGAACAACGAATGTGGACATCAGCCCGTTACAACGCAACATAAGGTCATTCAGCCGCTTTTGGGCGAACGTGGATACCGTTCAACTTTAGACCCGCAGCCACCGATCAGCTTGATGTAAATCAACGTGGCCCTTTGTCTTGAGTTTGTTCAATTCGAGTAAGCCGTGCCGGGGCATGACACAGGTCGAGGGCGGTGGACAGATCGTCGTACCGATTGATATATATCAACGCGATCAGCCGCGAAGAGGAAGAACATAATTTTTTGAGTGCTTTGCCCCATCGTTATGGAGTGTTCGGATCTGTTTTTTGGCGTTTATGAGTGCTCAGGAAGGTCTATGAACGCTGATCATTTAGAAAAACCCGAGAGTCAGGCCATCGTCTCGACAGGTCTGAGCAAGTGGTTTGGCGAAGGCGATGTGCGAATGACGGCCGTGGACAACGTTGAATTTGTCGCGCATTTTGGCGAAATGGTGTTCATCGTCGGTCCCTCTGGCAGCGGAAAGACCACCTTCTTGAGCATGATTTCTGGCATTTTGCGTCCCAACACCGGGACGGTGACGGTCAACGGCGCAGACATCTGGGCGTTGAGCAGCGATCAATTGGCTGACTTTCGCCTGAACACCATTGGCTTCGTATTCCAGGACTATCACCTGTTTCCGCGACTGACGGCTGCCGAAAATGTCGCGATCCCGCTGATCCTCAAACATCATGATTGGGATGACTCCATCGCTCAGGCTACGAAAAGCCTGGAAGTGGTCGGCCTCAAGGGTCGGGGGGATGTGCTACCGGTAAAACTTTCAGGAGGAGAGCAGCAGCGGGTCGCCATTGCTCGTGCCATTGTCAGCAGCCCGCAGATACTTATTCTTGATGAGCCGACAGCCTCGCTCGACGGTGACACCGGCAGGATGATCATCGCCTTTGTGAAGGAGAAGGTCCTCAACAAAAGCCGTTGCATCCTGATCGTCACCCATGACGCGCGGATCAACGAGTATGCGGACCGCATCATCCATATGGAGGATGGTCGCATTAAGGATGTCGATGGGGGTACTGAATGAGGAACAAGATTCTGTTCGCACTTGCTGTGCTGGGTGTGTTGGCCGGGCTTACAGCCGCTTACATTCTTGGCAGAGAGGCAAAAGCGTTACCCCCCGTGTTCAAGCCAGCCAGCAGCCCCTATGAGACTGCCATTTTTGCCAATGGCATCATTGAAGGCGAGCAGTCGGGTGGTTCGAACATTGTGATTTACCCGCAAGTGTCTGGGCCTGTCACCCAGGTATTTGTGCATGAAGGTCAGGTCGTGTCGACCAGAATGCCATTGCTGAGCATCGACGACTCAGTGCCCAGAGCCAACCTTGAGTTGGCTGAGTCCAATTTGAAAACGGCCCGTGACCAATACCAAAAGCGTCTTGCCTCTTACACGATTGATCCCAAGTCGATCAGTAAGGACACGCTGGATACGGCAAAAGACCTTGAGGGACAAGCAAGTGCAGCCCTGAAAGCCTCCAGTGCATTACTCCAGCAATATACAGTCAGGGCGCCAGTGGAGGGTGTGATATTGGCCGTCAATACCACTGTTGGCAGCTATGTATCGTCTCAGGGTGCATACGACACGTACATCCAGGGGTTCAGTCCGCTGGTGGTCATGAGCGCTTCTGTGGCTACCCTGGCTGTGCGCTGTTATGTGGACGAGATACTGATTTCGCGTTTACCTGCTCCGGACCATATTCGTGCGCAAATGTCTATTCGCGGCACGGACATAAAAGTCCCCCTGGAATTCGTTCGCGTTCAGCCTTATGTGTCGCCGAAAATCGAGCTGTCTAATCAACGTCAGGAGAAAGTTGATCTCCGGGTGTTACCGGTCATTTTCAGGTTCCAGAAAAAAGACTTTCCGGGGCTGTATCCGGGGCAACTGGTAGATGTCTTCATAGGGCAGAAATAATGCGCAAGCCCTGCAGTTCATTGCCTCGCAAACCTCTGGGTTTACTCAAGGGCATTGCATGGCCGATCATCAGTATTGTGTTCATGAATGCCTGTACGGTCGGTCCTGATTTCTCACGCCCGGAACCGCCTGCGCTGAGCCGCTACACGCAGGATCCGATGACCCGCACCGTCACGGCAGAAGGGCAGGCGCAACACTTTCTGTCGGGCTCCGAAGTGCCCCACGATTGGTGGCGACTGTTCAAATCCGAGCCGTTGAATGCGACTGTCCGTCAGTCGATCTCCCACAACCTTACCCTTCAGGCGGCGGAAGCAAGCTTGCGTCAAAGCCAGGACAATCTCCGCGCCGGGTATGGTGTGTTCTACCCGCATGTTGACGCCCGTTTTGGTGCTTCTCGTGAATTAAGCGCCCCGATACAACAGGGTTCGACGGTGCCCGGTTCGATTTTTAACGTGGTGACCCTGAGTGGAACCATCAGTTATGCGCTCGATGTCTTTGGTGGCGAGCGGCGAACAGTCGAGGGCTTGCAAGCCCAGGTCGACCGTCAGTTGTACCTGAACAAGGCGGCGTACCTGACCTTGACCGCGAATGTCGTCAACACCTCCATTGCTCGCGCCGCTTATGCCGCACAAGTGCGTGCGACCGAGCAGCTTATTGCGCTTGAAAACGAACAACTTCAGACCACCGATGTCCAGGTTCGCGCCGGTACAGCGCCTTACTCGTCCGTGCTGAGCCTGCGCAGCCTGATCGCCACGAATGAAGCGGCGCTACCGGCGCTAAAACAGAAAATCAGTCAAACCGAACATTTACTGGCGACGCTTGAAGGCGTGGTGCCGACTGACGTCATATTGCCCGACATTGATTTGGCGGGACTTGCATTGCCCCAGGATTTGCCTGTCAGTTTGCCGTCCGCGCTGGTCCGTCAACGCCCGGACATCCTGTCCTCCGAAGCACAATTGCACGTGGCTAGCGCCAACATCGGGGTTGCAACGGCCGCCCTTTTTCCCAGCTTCAGCTTGAGCGGAACCTACGGGACCGGCAGCTCCAGCCTGGGCTCACTGATTGGCGGGGGAAACAGATTCTGGAGCATAGGGCCTGCGGTTGATGCGCCTTTGTTTCAAGGCGGCAGCTTATGGTATGGCCGCCAAGCGGCGATAGAGGCGTATCAGCAAGCCGCCGCAACCTATCGACAAATCGTCTTGGAGTCGTTTGCACAGGTCGCCGACGCACTGCGGGCGCTGGAGTTCGATGCGCAAGCCCTGCAAAAACAAGGGGAGGCGCAGGCGACGGCCGAAGAGGCGCTTCAGGTGTTGCAAGTCAGCTATCGGTCGGGGCTGGTGACCTACCTGGACTTGCTGGTGGCGGACATACAGCTTCATGAAGTAAATATTGCTTATCTTCAAGCACTCGCCCAACGCCATCAGGACACGGTTGCGCTGTTCGTCGCGCTGGGGGGCGGCTGGTGGAATACGCCGGGTTCTGTCAGCCATGAGCAAGCGCCATGAAGTACGCCGGCATCTTGCGAATCGGTTTCAAGCTGTTGGTGAATGACAAGGCCAAGTTTTCTGCCTTGCTGATAGGGATCACCTTTTCTGTATTTCTAATGATGCAAATGACCGCCATGTTCGCGGGCATCCTGAACCGCGCTTACTCGACCGTGACCAACATTGGGGCGACGATGTGGGTCATGGACCCGGCGGTCAATACCCCGACCAGTACCATCCCGCTCCCTGACTATTTGCTCGACGCCGTACGCAGCATGGATGAGGTCAGTTACGCGGTCCCCATCTTTATTGGTGGCGCGCAGGTCAGGCTGGACAGCGGAACCTATCAATCTGTCAGCGTTATCGGTCTGGACGACTCCAGTCTATTCGGCCGTCCTGAACTTGAAGAGGGACACATCGAAGACATCTATGCTGACAACGCCTTCATCATGGTGCATGACGCTGAGTTTTCCAAACTGGAGAATCCGAAGGTGGGTACCTCATTCGAACTTAATGACCATCGTGGCACGATCGTAGCTATCGCCAAGGTTGCTGCCAGTGGGCTGACGGGCGTACCGACGCTCTACACAACCTATCGACGTGCCATCGAATACATCCCGACCACGCGGTTCACCGTTTCTTACATATTGCTTCAACCAAAGAACACAGAGGACGTGGCGAGTATTCAAAAGCAAGTGGATCAATTGGGTTATGTCGCGCTGACCAAGGACGAGTTCAACCAGCACATTACCCATTTTTACATCTACCAGACGGGGGTGGGCGTCAACATCTTGATGATGACCATTATCAGTTTTCTCGTCGGACTGTCGATCTCCGGGCAGACCTTCTACACCTTTATCCTGGAAAATCTGGACAAATTTGCTGCCTTGAAAGCTATCGGTGCGAAGGGGCGCGAGCTGATTTATATGATCCTGTTTATGGCGACGTTTACGGCGATGACCGGTTATGGACTGGGCATTGGCCTGGTCACGTTAATGATTTCTATCGCACGATCCAATGTGCCGAACTATGCGGCCATCATCACCTTCTGGAACCTGGGGCTTGCGTTCGGCATGGTGCTATTGATCGCCGGAGTTTCCAGTTATGTGGGGATACGCAAGGTACTCAGAATCGAGCCTTTCGATATTTTCAGGGGATAACAGCCTTGAAAAAAGTGCGGAAAAGATTGAAGTGGAGGAGGGTGCAGCCTGTCCGCGTCAGGTTTGACAAATATCAAGATGCCCAAGGGTAGAACGGAGGCACATTGAAGCTCGTATGCAGCAATAGCTCACTCTCGGGGGGCAAGACGATGGACAAGTATCAGCAGAGTCAGAAGAACAAAATTTTCAAAGAAGGCACCCATGATCCCTACCGGATGGAACATGTCAGCGGCACGGCGCTCTGCCCACAGTGCGGCGCACTCTATCAGGAAGGCAACTGGACGTGGCATATCCCGGAAAGCACTATCGTCGGGGATGCAGAAGAGACTGTTTGCCCTGCGTGTCGGCGCATTGCAGACGACAGGCCCGCTGGCACGTTGAAGCTCTCTGGAAAATTTTTGCACGACCACCAAGAGGAGATTTTGAACCTGATCCACCACACGGAGGAGGTGGAGAAAGCCGAACACGCTCAGGAAAGAATCATTAAAGTGGTTGAAGTGGATGATACGCTCGAAGTGACTACCACAGGCATCCACCTTGCCAGCCGTATAGGTCATGCACTTAATGCAGCTTATAAAGGCAACTCTCACTACCACTACAGTGATGATGAAACCCACCTCACGGTAAATTGGGAGCGGCTATAACGTAGTCACGTGCCGACCGCCAGGGTCCAGGAGGGTCATGGCGGTCCGCCCCGTTTAGCTCCGACGCGCTGCACGCTCAGCCGCCAGCAGTTCCACATAGAGTTCGGCATAGGGTTCTATCGCCTTATGCCAATTGAACGGAGCGGCCATGGCGCGGCAACGCATGGCATTGAGCAGCTCAGGATTGGCGAAGACCTTGATCGCCCGCGTCAGCGCTTCGGCGTAGCTTTCCACGGTCGATTCTTCGAACAGAAAACCAGTCACGCCATCTTCAATGGTGTCGGCCAACCCCCCTGTTTTACGGGCCACCGGCAAGGAGCCAAAACGCTGGGCGTACATCTGGCTCAAGCCACAAGGCTCATAACGCGAAGGCATCAGCAAGAAATCGCTGCCGGCAAACATGCGTCGGGCATCCGTTTCGTTGAACCCGATGCGCACCCCGATCTGGCCCGGGAAACGCAGGGCCAGTGCGCGCATGGCATCCTCTTCCTCCGGTTCGCCGCGACCGATGATCGCAATTTGCCCGCCTTGATTGACGATATGCTCGGCAACACCGATGGTCAGGTCCAGGCCTTTCTGGAAGACCAGGCGCGATACCACAGCGAACAAAGGACCCGTGGAAGGCTCAAGCTCGAACAACTCGCGTACATGGTCGGCGTTGATTTCCTTGCGCTGCCATTCGTTTGGGGCAAACCGGCAAATCAAGTGTTCATCGGTTTCCGAATCCCAACTGGCGTCGATGCCATTCGGAATCCCGCTGAGCAGTCCTTGCCTGGCCTTGCTTTGCAGAAAGCCTTCCAGACCACAGCCAAAGGCCGGCGTGGTGATTTCCTTGGCGTAAGTCGCACTCACGGTGGTGATGTGGCTGGCATAAGCCATGCCTGCCTTAATGAATGAGAGCTTGCCGTAGAACTCCATGCCGTCGGCGCCCAACGCCTGGTCAGGAATACCCAGTTCGCGGCTGGAGCCGGTGCTGACCGTGCCTTGATACGCCAGGTTGTGGATGGTGAAGATGCTCGGTGTGGCCTGACCCCGCCAGCGCATATACGCCGGCGCCAATCCGGCAGGCCAATCGTGGGCATGCACCAGTTCCGGGCACCACTGGGTTTTTACCGCGCCGGCGGCGAAGTCGGCTGCGGCCAGGCCGAGGCGGGCAAAGCGGATATGGTTGTCAGGCCAGTCACGGCCGTTGTTATCACCGTATGGCGTGCCTTCACGTTCGTACAGTTCGGGGCAGATCAGCACATAAATGACCAGACCGTCTTTCATGTCCATGCGCCCGATCTTGCACGGTGGCAGGGCTGCATGACCGCCCAGCTCGCTGATGACATGGATCGGGTTACCACTGTTGAGCACTTGCGGGTAGCCGGGAATCAGCACGCGTACATCGTGCAGGTGGCGCATGGCTCGCGGCAGTGCGGCAGACACATCGCCCAAACCTCCGGTTTTCACCAGATCAGCCAACTCTGAGGTCACGAACAGAATTTTTCTTCTGTGGGTCAGGGTAATACTTGGCTGTGAAGTCGGCAGTTGCAGCAGTGGAACGCTGGTCGAAGCGAAGGCCTGTGGAGCGACCTGCTCGCTGGCTGGCGGGTTAAAACGCGCTCCCTTCTGGGGGATGACGGCAACGCCCATAATCTTTTCCTTTCACTATCAAGTCGAGGGAGCATTGATGCACTTTTGTTAATGATGCAAACGCTTGATGGTAAACAGGGCGATCAAAGGGTCTCTGTGTTCGAAAACCGTAACCGTGTGTTTTTTCAATCAAGCAGGATAAAAGAGCGTGCATTGGTTATATCGGTGGTCGGAGAAACGCACCGTTATTCCTATAGATAATTAACAAATAATCTCATCCCTAACACCTCAACGAATGCTCAATACGTAATCGATCAACTGTTCGGCTTCTTCCTGACTAACAGGTGTGCGCGCATTGGCAGAGGGCATTTTTATAGATCCCCAATGGTAGGGAGCAGAGGCGGTGTCCGTGCCGGTTTGGACGACACGAACAAGCATGGGCTTGGCATTTTTAAGCCCATGAAAACGGCGGGAAATATCGCGAAAAGATGGCCCTATCGCTTCAGTCTTCACGCTATGGCAAGCAGTGCATCCCTTGGCGTCTGCCAGCGCCGCCCCTTCAGTAGCATAGGCGGTACCGACCTGGGCGAAAATGATAATCGACGCTATGCACCATGGCTTATTGATCATGATAAATCCCTCTCTCGCGCACTCGCGCTGTGCACTACTCCCGCCTACCACTGTCATGAAAGGAGTACCCAATTGTTGGCAGATTTGCATGGGCCTGTTCTGCGGGTGTTGATCTAGATCAATTAGCGCCCTTTGAATATTGAGACCCGTGAATCGGGGCATGTAGGTGCGCCGTCTCTGATGCGGGGTCAAGATTTTGTCCCCGTGTGGAGGTCATCCAAATTGTCCCTGAGCGCCATCTTTGACTTCGATCAAGCGCCGTTGGCGAGTAAGGGCAACAGTACTGACTGTGGCGCGATTGAGCGCCGTTGTTCAGTGTCGAAAAATGTCTTTTCCTATCAGCGTAACAACCGTCAGAAGAGGATTTTGTCATGGCTCATTCCCTAAAAAAAATGCCTGCCCAGGCCAATGAACCGAACCGGGACGTTGCGATCAGTACGAATGCATCGCATCCGTTTGAACAGCTTCGTCGTCAATTCGACCACCTGTTCCAGGACTTCAATAATCTGCCTTCGTTGCTGTCTTCGAGGCGCAGTGGATTTGACCTTGATCCGCTCTTCTCGGGCGATTTCGTCGGGCTGCAATCGCCCGCTGTCGACATTGTTGAAAACGAAAAAGATTTTGAAATCACCGCAGAGGTACCTGGCGTGGACGAAAAAAATCTGACCGTGAAAGTCGTCAACGGCAATTTGCAGATCAAAGGCGAAAAAAGAGAGAACAAGGAAGACAAATCCGGGAGCTACCACCTGACCGAGCGCCGTTACGGTTATTTTGAACGGACCTTCAGCCTGCCCAAAGGGGTGGACGCAGATAAAATTCAGGCACGTTTCAGTAAGGGCGTGTTGACCGTCAATCTGCCGAAGAAACCCGAAGCGATGAAGCCTGAGAAAAACATCAACATTGAGCTGGACTGACGTTTTTGGCGCTTGTCCATGATCTAGCCGGCGGGCGATACCTGTGCTTTTGCGGCATTGAGTATCGTCCAGCCGGTGATCCTCGACGTTAACAGGGCTCCGCCCATTGAGGTGTGAAATGGCACAGCGTCAACGTCTACTGTTGATTGCGCCTTGTAAAATGACTCACAGCCCGGCGTTTGAAAGGGCTGCGGCCTTGGCCGAGGCAATGGATGCATCACTCTCCATCGTCGCTTTTGCCTATTTCGAGACGATGGAAACGGTTAATTTGTTAGACACGCAGGGACGTGAAGCAGCCCGCGAGAGCCGTCTCAAACTATTCCATAACTGGTTGGACAGCGAAACGGCGCAGCTAAGGCACCAAGGGCTGGAGACGTCTTTCGAGGTTGTCTGGGCTCCGCGCTCGGCGCTTGATATATGCCGATACATCAGCGTTTCCAACGTCGATTTCGTACTCAAGGATTTGTATGCCGAGTCAGCGGTCAGGCCCTTGAGTCTTTCAGACCTGGATTGGCAGTTGTTGCGCGGAAGTCCAGCGCCGGTTCTTCTTGTGACGGATGCCAGGCACCCCCATCCTCGGAAAATTCTGGCAGCTGTCGATATTCTTCATGAAGATCCTCATGTTCAACAGTTGAACGACTCGATCATTGAAACTGCGGGACGTCTAGCGCAAGCATGCCACGCATGTTTGCACCTGTTATCCGTGTATGACCGGTCGGTCCAGCCTTTAGCGGACATTGATGAGCCACATGTAGCGACGCCCCCCAGTTACGAGGAAGAGGAAGCGCTGTTCAACGCGCTTGCCGATAAATACGCAATCGACGAGGAACATCGGCATTTCATCGCAGGGGCGGCTGCCAATGTGATCAACACTTATGTCGCTCGGTGCAACTACGACATCCTGGTCATGGGAACGGCGAACCATCGCCCCCTGGACATGTTATTAGGGCGTACGGCTGACATAGTTCTCGATCATCCGCCTTGTAACGTTCTTGTATTAAAGCCTTTTGCCGTGGGGCGACCGAACGACCAGGACGTGTCGGCAACAACGCCCAATACGTTGTCGATGAAAAAATAAGGGCTGCTAAATGAGGCCTCGCAGGCGTTGGCCTGACTTGATTTAAATCAAGCGACAGCGATGGCATTCACTGAGAATTCAGCCAGTTTTCCCAAACTGGCCGGGAGTTCCTTATGTCGTTCGAATCGCCTATCCCGAACGACCCGCTTCAATCTTCGCTCGACATCGACCCGCGAGTGACCTCATCCCTGCTGTGGGTGTCCTGGCTGGTGGGCACTGCGATGCTCGCCGCTGTGATCGCTGTCGCCTTGCACCTGAGCGATGTCGAGGCATTTGGCACGTTGTTGGAGCGGGCAGAACCTCTATGGTTGATTGTGGCCATCGTGTTGCAAGCGCTGACGTACCTGGCTCAAGGGCAGGTCTTCCGGGGCGTGTTAAAAGCAGGGCACGCACAGCTGTCTTTGTGGGATTCAAGCAAGCTCAGTCTGATGAAGTTGTTTGTCGATCAGGCGCTACCCTCTTCGGGTATCAGCGGAGCTTTTGCGGTCATTGCTTTCCTCATTAAAAAAGGGGTCGCCCGGCCACTGGCACTGGCTTGTCTGGTCCTTGACCTTTCCGCCTATTTTTTTGCGTATGTGCTGACCGTCGGGGTCGCACTGTTTATCGTCATGCTGCAAGGACATGCCACGACGTCCCTCATTGCGACCTGCCTGGTATTCGCTGCGGTGAGTCTGGCAGCCGCGATTATTGTACCGCGCCTTTCTGCCCATTCAGAGCTGCAGCGGCGCTTCTCTGTGAAGCACCATGCACTGGTAGGTAAAGGACTGGCCTTGTTGACGGGGGCCGACACCCAACTGGTGCGCAACCGTTCTTTGTTGTGGCGCACCACGTTTTTAGAGTTGGTCATCATCCTGCTCGACTGTTTGACGCTGTGGGTGCTGGTGCGTTCGTTGGGGGTGTCCGCACAGCTGCCTGGGTTGTTCGCCGGGTTCATGCTGGCCAGCGTACTTCGCAGTGTTGGAATTGTGCCGGGCGGGCTAGGGGCGTTCGAAGCGGCCGCGGTGGTCACGTTGCATTGGATTGGCATCGAGATTCCGGTTGCGCTGTCTGCCACCTTGTTGTTCCGCGGGCTGACCTTCTGGTTGCCCATGCTGCCGGGCATGTGGCTGGCGCGCAGTGGGCTGGGAACCCCCTCCATCAAGGGGGATGTGCCCATAAGCGAGGTCTGGTGGCAGACGCCTGCTGAAGAGCTGATCCGCTCATTTGGAAGTTCTGTTGAAGGACTGAGCAGTGAGCAGGCAAAAGCGCGTCTGCGACCTGCCGCGCCGGTGGGGCGGAGTCGACCGCATGGTCTGCTCAGGCTGACGATAGAGCAGATGCGTAGCCCGCTGGTCATCATTCTGATCGTGGGTGCTTTGGTGGCGCTGTTAGTCGGGGACTGGATCAACGCGGCCATTGTGTTGTTGATCGTGCTGATCAGCGCCTTGCTGAGTGCCTGGTATGAAAATCGCGCGAGCACGGCAGTCGAGCAGTTACGTCGGAAAATCGCTACGCTCGCCGTCGTTCGTCGTGCAGGCAAGATTCTGCAAGTTCCTGCGTCTGACGTCGTCCCCGGTGATATTTTTTTGCTCAGCGCGGGCAGTCTGATTGCCGCTGATGGTCGAGTGTTGAGTGCGCGCGATTGCTTCATCAGTCAGAGTCTGCTCACCGGCGAGACGTACCCTGTAGAAAAACTGCCGGGAGACGTTCCTGCGGAGGCGTCTCTGATTCAACGCAGCAACTGCGTATTCATGGGCACCTCCGTTCGCAGTGGAACTGCCGAGGTACTTGCCACCCGTTATGGCGATGAGAGCGAGTTCGGTCAGATTGCCAAATCGCTGTCGTTGCGGCCACCGGAAACCGAATTCGAACGTGGTCTGCGGCATTTTGGCGGACTGCTGCTGCGCGTCATGCTGGTCATCACGTTCCTTGTTTTCGGTATCAATATTCTGTTGCATCGACCGACTCTCGACACACTGCTATTTGCCATCGCCTTGTCCGTCGGTTTATCGCCAGAGCTGCTACCTGCCATCCTGAGCCTCACCTTGGCCAAAGGTGCGCAGCGTATGGCCGCCCGTGGCGTCATCGTGCGCCATCTCAGCGCTATCGAAAATCTGGGGGCGATGGACATCTTGTGTACTGACAAGACCGGAACCTTGACGCGCGGTGTGGTTGCGCTGAATGCCGCAGTGGATGTCGAGGGTGAGGAGGAGGTCAATGTTCTGCAATTAGCCCTGTTCAACGCGCATTTCCAGACAGGGATGAGTAACGCGATGGACGATGCCATCACAACCAAGGCGCAGGCCAGTGCTGTTGACGTCGGCCACGTCAGCAAGCTCGATGAAATTCCATACGATTTCGGGCGCAAACGTCTGAGTGTGGTGGTTGCCGGCAGCGTGGAAGCCCCCATCCTGCTAGTGACCAAAGGAGCGGTCGAAAACGTCCTGGAGGTCTGTACTCATCTTTGTTGCGGTAACGGTACGCAGGTTCTGGATGAAACGGCGTTGGCGGCGATCCGTAAACGGTTTGCTGCGTGGAGTGAGCAAGGATTTCGCGTGCTTGGAATAGCCACTCGTTCGCTGCCTGCACAGGCTCGATACAGCCGTAACGAGGAAGTGGACCTGACCTTCCGCGGCTTTCTGTTGTTTTTCGATCCTCCCGAACCGGGAGTAAAGGCCACGATGGCCGCGCTGGCAAAGCTGGGTGTTCAGGTCAAGATCATCAGTGGTGACAGTCATCTGGTTGCCCGCTATGTCGCCTCTGCCGTAGGGCTTAATGTGCAACGGATCATCACCGGTTCTGAGTTGGCGCTGTTGAAAGACGAGGTGCTGATGCACCTGGCGCCGACAGTTACGCTATTTGCCGAGGTCGATCCCAATCAAAAAGAGCGAATTATTCGCGCCCTGCAGAAGACCGGTCATGTGGTAGGTTTTCTCGGTGATGGAATAAACGACGCACCTGCACTGCAGGCGGCCGACATTGGGATTTCTGTGCAGAACGCTGCTGATGTTGCAAAGCAGGCCGCTGATTTTGTCTTGCTTGAGCATGACCTGAATGTGTTGCGCGAAGGCATTGATGAAGGTCGCCACACGTTTGCCAATACACTGAAGTACATTTCCATCGTGTCCAGTGCGAACTTCGGAAACATGATCAGCATGGCGCTGGCTTCATTGTTCCTGCCCTTTCTACCTCTGCTCGCGAAGCAAATTTTGCTGAACAATTTTCTGTCTGACATTCCAGCGTTGGGCATCGCCAGCGATAACGTCGATCGAGAGTGGGAACAGACGCCTCATCGCTGGAACCTCGCTGAAGTCCGCAACTTCATGGTGGTATTCGGACTCGTCAGCTCACTCTTCGATGTCTTCACCTTTGGTGCGTTGTATTGGCTGGTAGGTATTGCGCCAGATCTGTTTCGCAGCGGCTGGTTTGTCGAATCATTACTGACTCAGTTGTTGACCATTTTCATCGTTCGCACGTACAAACCTTTCCATAAAAGTCATCCGGGTCGAATGCTTCTGGTCAGCGCATCCGTGATCGGGGCTCTGACCGTTTTACTGCCCTACAGCCCCGCTGCCGCGTGGTTTGGACTTGTCCCTTTACCGCTTGGCCTGCTCGCCGTGGTGCTGTCCATCAGCCTGCTTTACGTGGCAGCCGCCGAATGGGTAAAGCGGGGGTTCTATCGAAAGCGACCTATCAAACCGAGGCCACTTCGTCGCCGTGGCGACCCTTGAAGTTGTCCGTTTGTGGCGCGGGCAGAGGCTATTTTCGGCCGGTCAGCGCAGGTGGCATGGTTCAATGTTTTGGGTCCTGATGACGACTTCTGATTTAAGTCAATGCCGCTCATGTCATGACGTTCAACATTGAACCCTGCCCGAATTGCGGAGAACGCTATGGCAAATTTCCAGCATCTACTGTTGATCGCTTCCCCGCAAATGCATCGTACTTCTGCATTTGAGCGCGCGGTGGCATTGGCAAAGGTCAGTAACGCCGCACTCCATATCGTTGCGTTTGATTATATGGAAACGCTCGCAATCGTTGGGGTTTTCAACCAAGGGGCCATGGCGGAACTGCGTGAGGGCTACTTGCAGATGCATCGCCACTGGTTAGAGCAAGAGGCCGAATATGAGAGAAAAAACGGGCTTGAGGTCACCACCCAACTGTTCTGGACGCAGCATGTCGTTGACGAAATTCGGCAATATGTCGACACCCAACAAGCGGAGATGGTGATAAAGGATGTTCACCAGGAATCAACGCTCAAACGCATTTTTTTTACACCGCTGGACTGGCAGCTACTGCGTGATTGCCCTGTGCCAGTCCACGTGGTGATCGATTCGGCAAACCCGTTACCGCACAAAATAGTGGCGGCGGTTAATCTTTTTCGTTCTGCTGATGCAGACCTTCAGCTCAACGATATCATTATCGAAACGGCTTCCCGATTGGCAACACAGTGCGATGGCGTTCTACAGATGCTGTATGTCTTCGATGGGGCCGCTGTCTATGCTTCAGGCTTTACGATCATGGGGGCGATGCCCATCGAAGCAGACTTTGTCGATGCGCTTGGTGATGCGCACCTTGAAGCGTTTGTTGCGCTGGCGGAATACTATGGTATCGCGAAGGAGAACGCTTATTACCTGAAAGGGACTCCGCTCCCGGCCATCAAAAAGTTCGCGGCCGATAACGCGGTTGATGTACTGGTGATGGGCACACGTCCTCATCACAATCTGGACTTGGTGTTGGGCGACACCGCGGAGAATATTCTCCAACACGCCCCCTGCAGTGTTCTTGTGGTCAAGGCATAGATAAGGGCGGGGTCTACTCTCAATCAGCTCGGCGGCACCCTGACACCAGCGAATGTAAGGCTGCTAAATCAAGGATCTCTACGGCTCTGCCCGAAATGCGCACAATCTCAAGTTCACGAAGGCGCGCAATAGCCCGGCAGACTGTTTCCAGGCGCAAACCAAGATAAGACCCGATATCTTCCCGGGTCATTCTCAGGACGAACGCTTTGGATGAATAGCCGCGCGTGACCATTCGATGCGACAAATTCAGCAAAAAAGCGGCTAGACGCTCATCAGCATTGAGGTTTCCCAATAACAAAAGCATTTCATGATCACGGACTATTTCTCGACTCAGCAGCCTGTGCAGGTTGTGTTGAAGCGAAGGCAACTCATGAGACAGTCGTTCCAGTTGCATGAAATGAATCGGGCACGCTTCGCTGTCTTCCAGTGCGATTGCATTACACACATGTCGGTCATTGCTGATGGCGTCTATGCCCAGCATTTCTCCCGCCATTTGAAAGCCTGTCAGCTGTTCGCGGCCATCCTCCGAAATGACGGTCGTCTTGAAAAATCCATACCGGACGGCATACAGCGAACGCAAAGGATCCCCCGCATGATACAGCGTCTCGCCTTTTTTGATTTT
Organism: Pseudomonas sp. GG8; assembly: GCF_052976945.1. NCBI lineage: Bacteria > Pseudomonadati > Pseudomonadota > Gammaproteobacteria > Pseudomonadales > Pseudomonadaceae > Pseudomonas > Pseudomonas sp. GG8. The sequence continues at coordinate 2,670,883 of NZ_JBRIIP010000001.1, read as the reverse complement.
GACCCGTTGCTGAATGAGGGTGGACAGAAGATCGACTTCTGAACTGTTCAGGCCAGCAGATAAACACAGCCCTCGCACACCGCACCCTGAACAGGCAGCCTTTATTTGTTGCACAGGGCTAAGCATTACCGGAAGCGTCATGAGAGATCTCCTGTTGTTTTTTCAGCGTAGCCAATGGACCCGCTTCATGACAGAGCGAGTGATCAGTTATAGATGAATGGCGGGCGAAGCAGGGAGGACTTTATTAGCATTTTTTGTTGTATGGAATTCCCTGTCAGGGAATAACTATCGCGCACTCACACTCAAATGAGTGGCCTATTTTATATTTTAAATCAAGGTGGATTGTTTTGCGGGTTGCCAACTAACGGCTTATGGAAAGCGTGCGTAAAATTGTTAAGTAGAAGTTACATCTTGATGGGGATTTCCTTGCGCATGTGCGCAAGCATAACGCCATTTTTTCGCACCATCATTTTTTTTTGGTTAGGGAAGGTCTGAAGTAAGGCCTTCTTTTTACAGAAAATCGGGCGTCAGACGCTCAAAAAGAGAATACCTCGCTGAAATTTCTGAAATATCGACTTTTTTCGATGAATAAGCCGGTTTTAGGCGCTTATTAACCCTTAATTTCCATACTGCGGACGCACCTGTCCTACAGGCTCCAGCAAATGTCGGCGCGCCATCCACAGGTTCGACAACGCAAACAGTGTTACCAACTGCGCGGTGTTTTTTACCAGTCCGCGAAACCGCACTTTGGTGTAACCAAATTGGCGTTTGATGACCCGAAACGGGTGCTCAACCTTGGCCCGAGTTTGCGATTTAGCATATTCGATCTTGCGCAACGCACGGCCAATGACGCTTTTTTCACCATGTTTGCGACGGCTGCTGGGCCTGGCGGAGATCGACCAGATCATCTCGCGCCCCTCATGTTCCGGCCGCTTTTCCACCCCGGTGTAGCCCGCGTCGCCGCAGACATGGCTCTCTTCGCCGTGCAACAACTGATCGACTTGGGTAACGTCCGCGACGTTGGCTGCCGTGCCCACCACGCTATGGGTCAGGCCCGTATCAGCGTCCACCCCGATATGCGCTTTCATCCCGAAATAATATTGATTTCCTTTCTTGGTCTGATGCATCTCGGGATCGCGTTTACCCTCTTTATTCTTGGTCGAGGTCGGCGCATGAATGATCGTGGCGTCAACGATAGTGCCTTGACGAAGCATCAAGCCTCGGTCGCCCAGATAGCCATTAACGACCTCCATGATGCCCCTGGCAAGATGGTTTTTCTCCAGCAGGCGACGGAAGTTGAGGATCGTGGTTTCGTCGGGAATGCGCTCCAGATTCAAACCCGCAAACTGGCGCAGAATCGTTGTCTCATACAGCGATTCTTCCATGGCCGGATCGCTGTAGCCGAACCAGTTCTGCATCAGGTGCACACGCAACATCGCCATCAACGGATACGCCGGACGTCCCCCAACACCCTTTGGATAATGCGGTTCGATCAACGCAATAAACCCCTTCCAGGGCACGACCTTGTCCATCTCGCTCAGGAAAATCTCACGGCGGGTCCGCTTACGTTTACCTGCGTACTCAGCATCAGCGAAAGAAATCTGCTTCATGGGGCTCAACCGTTCAGCTCATGTGATGGAGGGTATTTCACCAGATTTGGAAACCTTTTTCAGAGTTTCCTTAGATGTGGTTATTCAATAAAGATTGTGATGGGCAGGTTTTTTATCGCGCGTTGATCTAACGCATTTGGGTTCTGGCAGAGTGGCTCTGATGTAGATCAATGTGTGGGCCGCTTGATCGTCAAGAATGTGAAACACATAGACCCTGTCGGGAGGAGGTCACCTATTCTCCCCAGCCGTTGACCCTTTCCGTAAGTGGAGGTGTTACATGTCGGACTCTGAGCGTTTATTGTTAGTGGCTTCACCCTTGATGCACCGAACTCCGGCTTTTGACCGAGCGGCAGCACTGGCTAAAGCTAAAGGGGTTCCCTTGCATATCGTGGCCTTTGACTATGTTGAAGGCTTGGCAACGGCTGGCCTGGTCAATGAACAAGCGCTCTCTGAAATGCGCGAGGGTTACTTACTGCGGCATCGTCAGTGGCTTGAAGAGCAAGCTGTTTCCCTGCGCAATCTCAAAATAGTGGTAACAACGGAAGTGGTGTGGGTTCAGCGTCCGCTGGAGGAGATATTGCGCCACGTCAAAGAGTTAAACCCTTCCATGCTTATCAAAGACCTCGAGCATGAATCTCTGCTGATGCGTACCTTGTTTACACCTCTGGACCTGCGTTTATTGAGGGACTGTTCATCCTCCGTGCACCTTGTTGCGAACGTCCAGCACGCCACGCCGAGAAAAATTCTGGCCGCGGTAGATCCGTTTAAGCCGGAAGAGCAGTTCGAACAGTTTAATGATCAGATTATCCTGGCGGCAGAGAAGTTGGCGGCACAGTGCAATGCTGAACTGCATCTGCTTTACGCGTATGACCTTTCATATATGTATGCGTCGGAGGGCATGGGTTCGACATTGTTTTCAGCGGGCATGGGCGAAGAGGTGTATGAGGCTGAAGGAAAAGCGTTTACTGAATTGGCTGATTGTAGTGGTCAACTAATCCCGGACACGACGTTAAGTTTTTCTTCGGCCCGAGCTGGCGCCATCCCACCGTTGAATTGATGGGGTCGAATCCAGTTGTACCGATGCATCAAGAAAAGGCTGATATCACGCTGGGCTTCTTGGGCGGTTCTGTAACCCAGAGTCGGTATCCATTCAGTTTTCAAGCTGCGGAACACGCGCTCCATTGGCGCGTTGTCCCAGCAATTTCCCCGGCGACTCATGCTCTGGCGTATTCGATAACGCCACAGACGCTGGCGAAATAAACGACTCGCATACTGCGACCCTTGATCCGAGTGAAACAGCAGGCCCTGAGGCCTTCCTCGTTGCTCGTAAGCCATATCCAGCGCCTTGATAACCAGATCGGCGTCCGGCTTTTCTGACAACGCCCAGCCCACCACTCGGCGTGCGCAAAGATCCAGCACGACAGCCAGATAGTGCCATTTCCCCTGGGCCCAAATGTAGGTGATGTCGCCGCACCACACCTGGTTGGGTGCCGGGACATCGAACTCCCGATTCAAGATGTTCGGAATATCTAACCGTTCAACCGTCGCTCGTTTGTAGGCATGTGAACCTGGCTGTTTGCTCACGAGGTCAAGCTCACGCATCAAGCTGCGCACTTTGAACCGGCCGAGTTGCTCACCATCGTCACGCATCAAGGTGAGGATGCTACGGCTGCCCGCAGCACTGCGACTTTGTGAAAACAACTCGCTCACTCGGCTGCGCAATCGAAGCCGTTCGACATCAGGCGTTCGGCGCTTGAGACGGTGGGCGTAGTAGCTTGAGCGGTTGATTTCAAACACTTTACACAGCCAATCAACCGGCTCATGGACGCTCAGCTGAGTGATCAGCGCGTACGCTCGTGATCTTCCGACATCAAGAGCGCGGTAGCCTTTTTTAATATCGATTTTTCCCGTTCAAGGCGGGCGATCCGGGCTTCAAGCTCCTGGATTTTTTGCTGTTCCGGTGTCAGCGCTTTGCTCTGCGGGGTAACGCCTTGGCGCTCCTGCTGAACCTGCGTGACCCAGCGGCGTAGTGCCGACTCGCCGACGCCGAGTGAACGGCTGGCTTCGATGTAGCTGTAGTCTTGTTTGAGCACGAGGTCGGCAGCCTCGCGTTTGAATTCAGCAGAAAAGGTACGGCGTTGTTTGGTCATTTGACACCTCGATCTGGCGAGCATTCTCGCCTAAATGGGTGTCCGGTTTCATTAGACCACTACAGATCGATATCGGGTGCCGCCAGAGTGCCGCCACTTCATCATGGGTGTCCCGGCGAAAGTCATTACTGCTTATGCTGAAGAAGAAAATATTGATGTTGTCGTGCTGGGCACGGTGCACCGTAGAGGGTTGAGCAAACTCTTGGGTAGCACCGCCGAACAAGTGGTTTATCACATGCACAGCAGTCTGTTGGCGATCAAGCCGTCACCGCTTGAGTAGCGACATAGACTGAGTATCTGGGTGAATTTAAAGGCTCAGGATCAAGTCGTTTGTTGCGAGTTTGACGCAGATCAAACTGGGCATGGATATACAATTCACACTGTGCAGGCGGGTGCGAAGCGGGGGGGTGATCCGTACTTCTTCGTGTCGCTAAACAGGTAGTCAATTTTTATTAACGATGCCGTAATGTGAGAGGTTAAAAATGAGAAACCTGACTCTGACTGTTCCACTGATATTGGTCCTGGCCATGGCGGCGGGTTGCAGCAATCAAAAAGCCAAGGAGTTTGACGCGAGATTGACGGGGGCTGAAAACTCGGCTGCCGCAGCCCGGGTCAGAGCTGATGATGCTTACTCCAAGGCGGAGCAAGCGCTTTCAGCCGCTAACCAGGCTCAACAAACTGCCGACAAGGCCAATGAGAGTGCCAGCCGTATGCTCCAAAAAGCCACGCGCAAATAGCAAATAAATACGCTGGGATTAGCGTTGATTGTTTGCCTGAGTCGGCTCGAAAGTGGGGGATACGCTCCGCCCAGAGCCGACACGTTTCGTTGCGATGTCCTGTGTCGCAATACGCGGTGCTTACTTCATGTGATCGTTACCCTGACGCTGCATCAACAGAAGTATGAACGCGACTGCAGAAATAGCAGCACCGGCATAGAAGGTCATTGCTGATCCATAGGTTTGCCACAGCAGACCTGCAAGAGCACTTGCCAGGAGCATGGAGAAACCACTCACCAGATTGAAAACCCCAAAGGCGGTTCCTTTGAGCCCTTCCGGTGTCGTGTCGGCCACAAGAGCGGCCAGCAGCCCCTCACTGAATCCCATATGAAGCCCCCACAATGTAACGCCGAGCATCAGCATTGTGATGGATTCTGCGTTGGCTAGCACGAGATCGGACAGGATAAGCAATATCAGACCCACGCCGAGAAGCGCTTTGCGGCTGACTCGGTCAGAGAGTTTCCCCGCGGGGTAGGCAGAAAGTGTGTAGAACAAAGCCATCACCACCATCACGATGGGTACCCAGGTCGCGGAGAGTCCTGCTTGCTGGCCGCGCAATACCAGAAATGCCTCGCTAAAGCGCGCCAGGGTGAACAGTGCTCCCACAATCACCACCCGCCAATACGCTGGCGAAAAGCTGTAGAGCAGCTGTAGGCGTATCGGCGACCGAAAGTGCTGAGTTCGCTGCTCGTGTGCAGGTTCATTGACGCCAACAAAAATCAGGCTGACGGCTACCAGCGCGGGTATCACGGCGATCCATAAGACGAGAGGAATATCTCCACTGAATATAAACATCAGGCCGATGGCCACTGCAGGTCCAAAAAAGGCCCCTACGGTGTCCATGGACTGACGTAAGCCGAAGCACGCGCCACGGATCTCTGGTGGTGATATATCGGCGACCAGAGCATCGCGTGGCGCTCCGCGGATCCCTTTGCCAATCCGGTCCAGAAAGCGTGCGGTAAATACCATTTCTGCGGAATGAGCCAGGGGGAAGAGTGGCTTGGTGAGTGCTGCAAGCCCATAGCCCACCAGCAAGAGGCTCTTGCGTTTACCGAAGTAGTCACTGATCGCGCCGGAAAAAACTTTCACGATCAGGGCCGTAGCTTCCGCAACGCCCTCGATAAAACCTAGCGTGATCATGCTGACGCCGAGCGTGCCGACCAAAAATACCGGCAGCAGCGCATGAACCATTTCTGACGACAAGTCCATGAACAGACTGACGAACCCCAGTGCCCAGACCGTACGTGGGATGTTGCGGGTGGTTACCGTCTCGGGCATAGGTCAGATTCCAGGAGGGTCAGCCGATTTCCCGCAGTGCTGATCGTGCATGTCGCTCGACAGCCTGCGGGTACCGGGTAGAGCTTACCGCCCAGGCAACATGCGGGTCAGGGTATTGTCGCGACTTATGTAATGGTGAAACAGGCCGGCCGCTGCGTGCAGGCCTATCAGCCAATAGCCGGTTGTTCCGGCCAGTTCATGCCATTCTTTAATTGATTTAGCCAGCGCCTCATTCGTGCCGATCAGGGGCGGCAGTTCAATTCCGAAGAAGGGAACAGGTTTGCCGGCCGCACTCAGTACCAGCCAACCGGCGAGCGGCGCGCCTATCATTAGCGCATACAGGGCGAGATGCATCAGCTTGGCGGGGATTGCCTGCCACTGCGGGAGGGCGGGTACGACGGTAGGTGTCGGCGCAATCAAGCGGGCCAGAAGACGTAGCCACACCAGTGCGAAGATTGCCAGACCCAGCATGAAGTGCCATTGCTTGAGCAACTCACGAAAGTCGCTGCCTTTGGGGAAGTTCCCTTTTAGTTCAATACAGGCGTAGACGCCGATGATCAAGGCCAGCATCAGCCAATGCAGCCCGATGGAGAGAATGCCATAACGTTGTTTTGTGTTTTTCCAGCCCATAACGATGTCCTTGTTGTGCCGTGGTACTTGGTAAGTGACGATTATTCTGGGGCTCAAAGCTTAAACCAAACTGAACGCGGTGCGTGTTTAACGGAAGGGGATCACGCTGTTTTTCCTTTACTTCACATATGGAAAAACATATATTCGAAAAACCGTATATGAGCTGAAACCCCGTCATGACCGATCCTCTGACACCCACCGCCGTTTTTAAATGCCTGGCTGACGACAATCGAGTGCGCATGATGCTGCTGGTTGCCCATGAGGGTGAACTCTGTGTCTGCGAGCTGACCTGCGCGCTCAACGAGAGTCAGCCCAAGGTATCCCGGCACTTGGCGCAACTGCGCAATTGCGGACTTCTGGCAGATCGTCGGCAAGGTCAATGGGTGTATTACCGCCTGCACCCGAACCTGCCTGATTGGGTGCATGGCGTTCTGACCACCGTATTGGAGGCCAACAAACACTGGTTGAGCCCTGACGCGAAACGTCTTGATGAAATGGGCGACCGCCCGGCGCGCGCCGCAGCCTGCTGCTGATCCAGCCACGTTGAGCGCCGAGCAGCTCAAGGCCGAGCTAGCCCTGGTCGGTACGCTCTGACAACAGGAGATATGAACATGAGCAAAAGCCGCCTTTCCTTTCTGGACCGCTACCTGACCTTGTGGATTTTCTTGGCCATGGCGTTCGGCATCGGGCTGGGAAGCCTGTTCGAAGGCTGGCCGCAGTGGCTCAACAGTCTCTCTGTGGGTAGCACCAACATCCCGATCGCCATCGGTTTGATCGTGATGATGTATCCGCCCCTGGCCAAGGTTCGTTATGAGGAGCTGCCAGAGGTCTTCAAAGACAAGCGCATCCTTGCGTTGTCTCTGATCCAGAACTGGGTCATCGGGCCGATATTGATGTTCGTTTTGGCGATTGTCTTCCTGAGCGACAAGCCGGAATACATGACCGGATTGATCCTCATCGGCCTCGCCCGTTGCATTGCCATGGTGCTGGTCTGGAATCAGATCGCGGGAGGCAATAATCAATATGTCGCCGGGTTGGTAGCGTTCAACAGCATCTTCCAGATATTGTTTTTCAGCCTGTACGCCTGGATTTTCCTGGGGCTATTGCCGCCACTGTTTGGACTGGAAGGCAGCGTTATCGAGACCAGCTTCATCAGCATCGCCGGGTCAGTTCTGATCTACCTGGGTGTGCCATTCATGGCCGGTTTTCTGACCCGAAAGATCCTGATCGCCCGTAAAGGAAACGACTGGTATCAAGAGCGCTTCATTCCTAAGATCAGCCCGCTGACCCTGGTGGCATTGCTATTGACCATCGTCGCCATGTTCAGCCTCAAGGGCGACAAGGTGCTGCAACTGCCATTGGATGTATTGCGCATCGCGATCCCGCTGACGATCTACTTCGTCGTGATGTTCTTCCTTAGTTTCTGCATGGGCAAGCTGCTCAAGGCGGATTATCCGCGTACCACGGCTCTGGCTTTTACTGCTGCGAGCAACAACTTCGAACTCGCGATTGCGGTGGCCATCGCTACCTTCGGCCTGGCGTCCCCGGTTGCTTTCGCCACGGTGATTGGTCCGCTGGTGGAAGTGCCGGTGCTGATTTCTTTAGTGGGTGTAGCGCTGTGGCTTAAACGCCGCTGGTTCGATGAATCCAAGAGCGCAGTTGCGCAGGACAACGACTATGTATGACGACCACATCCCCCAACTCGACGCCGACCTGGTTGAATTACCTTCGGCAGACAAACTGGGGATCGAACTGAAGTCCACCCATAAACCACGCATCCTGCTGCTGTATGGATCGACGCGTGAGCGCTCCTTCAGCCGCTTGCTGGTAGAGGAAGCGGCTCGCCTGCTGCAACGCATGGGCGCCGAAACACGGATTTTCAATCCATCAGGCTTGCCATTGCCCGATGACGTCGCCGATGACCATCCGCAGGTTCAACAGCTGCGCGAGCTGATGCTGTGGTCGGAAGGGCAAGTGTGGTGCTCACCCGAGCGTCACGGCTCGATGAGCGCCGTGTTCAAGGCACAGATCGACTGGGTGCCGTTGGCCATGGGCGCAGTCCGCCCGACCCAGGGTAAAACCCTGGCGGTCATGCAGGTGTGTGGCGGGTCGCAGTCGTTCAACGTGGTCAATCAACTGCGGGTACTCGGGCGCTGGATGCGGATGTTCACCATCCCCAATCAATCGTCCGTACCGAAGGCCTATCTGGAGTTCGACGAGCACGGTCGGATGAAACCCTCTCCTTTCTATGACCGGGTCGTCGACGTGATGGAAGAATTGGTGAAGTTCACATTGCTGCTGCGCGACCGCCAGGACTATCTGGTCGATCGTTATTCCGAGCGCAAAGAATCGGCGGAAGCACTCATGGACCGGGTTAATCAGCGTTCTATCTGAGGACAGTTTCACCGTGTAATAACCGATGTTTGGCCTGTCCGGCGCGCGTAGGTCGGACTCCCACTGACAGCAGAGACGAGGAACAAAGACATGGCTATCAAAGTTGGCATCAATGGTTTCGGTCGGATCGGTCGCCTCGCGCTGCGAGCAGCCTGGCGCTGGCCAGAGTTTGAATTCGTGCAGATCAATGACCCGGCCGGTGATGCAGCGACCCATGCGCACCTGCTCAACTTCGACTCCGTGCATGGCCGCTGGCAGTATCAGGCCGACTCCGAAGGCGAGTGCATTGTCATCGACGGCAAGCGGATCAAGGTCAGTGCCAATAGGGCAATCGCCGATACCGACTGGTCGGGCTGCGATCTGGTGATCGAAGCCAGCGGCAAAATGAAGACGGTTGCGGTTCTCCAGGGCTATCTTGACCAAGGCGTGAAGCGCGTTGTGGTCAGCGCTCCGGTGAAGGAGAGCGGGGCGTTGAACATTGTGATGGGGGTCAATCACCACCTGTTCAACTCTGCGCAACATCGCATTGTGACTGCCGCTTCGTGCACCACTAACTGCCTGGCTCCGGTGGTCAAAGTGATCCACGAAAAGCTGAGGATTCGTCATGGTTCGATCACCACCATTCATGACCTGACCAACACCCAGAGCATCCTCGATCAGCCGCACAAGGATCTACGCCGTGCGCGTGCTTCCGGTATGAGCTTGATTCCGACCAGCACCGGCTCGGCCACGGCCATCGCCGAAATTTTCCCGGAATTGCGCGGGCGTCTGAATGGTCACGCCGTGCGTGTTCCGTTGGCCAACGCCTCGCTGACTGACTGTGTGTTTGAAGTTGAACGCGCCACGACTGCAGAGGAAGTTAATCAACTGCTGAAAGACGCTTCCGAGAATGAATTGAAAGACATTCTCGGCTATGAGGAGCGTCCGCTGGTGTCCATCGACTACCGTACCGATCCGCGCTCTTCAATTATCGATGCGTTGTCGACCATGGTCATCAATGGCACTCAGGTAAAAATCTACGCGTGGTACGACAACGAATGGGGCTATGCCAACCGTACGGTCGAACTGGCAAAAATGGTCGGTCTGGCCGTCTGACAGGGAATCATCATGAACGCGTTGTCAGCCCTTGCTCCAGAAGTGCGGCAGTATCTGCTCGTCACGGGTAATTACTGGGCCTTCACCCTCACCGATGGTGCGTTGCGCATGTTGGTGGTACTGCACTTTCACGCATTGGGCTACAGCCCGCTTCAGATTGCGGCGCTGTTTTTGTTTTATGAGTTCTTTGGCGTGGTCACCAACCTCGTGGGTGGCTACCTTGGGGCCCGCTTGGGCCTGAACCGGACCATGAATATTGGTTTGGCCATTCAGGTCGTGGCACTGCTGATGCTGACAGTGCCCTCGGTCTGGCTGACGATTCCTTGGGTAATGGGCGCCCAGGCGTTGTCGGGGATCGCCAAAGATCTGAACAAGATGAGTGCCAAAAGCTCGATCAAGCTGCTGGTGCCCGATGGACAACAAGGCAAACTGTACCAGTGGATCGCGATCCTAACCGGCTCGAAAAATGCGCTCAAGGGCGTCGGTTTCTTTCTGGGCGGTGCACTGCTGGCTGCCATCGGATTCAAGGGCGCCGTGCTGGCCATGGCCATCGTATTGGGGCTGATCTGGATCAGCAGTCTGATCTTGCTCAAGAAGGACCTGGGCAAAGCCAAAGCCAAACCCAAGTTCCGGGAGATCCTTTCCAAGAGCCGTGCGATCAACATCCTGTCGGCAGCACGGATGTTTTTGTTTGGCGCTCGGGATGTCTGGTTTGTCGTCGCATTGCCGGTCTATCTCAGTACAGCCTTTGGCTGGGACGTCTGGAAAGTCGGTGGTTTTCTTGCTGCGTGGGTGATCGGCTACGGCATAGTGCAGTCGTTCGCGCCCAGCATTACGGGCAAGAAAAACGGGCGTGTGCCTGATGGTCGAGCGGCTTTTCTCTGGGCACTTCCGCTGGCGTTTCTGCCAGGGGCTATTGCCTTGGGGTTGAACACTGGGTTGTCCGAGCACGTCGTTCTCTTGGGTGGGCTGATGGTCTTTGGCGTCCTGTTCGCCGTGAACTCATCGCTGCACAGTTACCTGATCGTCTCCTACGCCAAGGAAGACGGCGTCTCACTGGATGTAGGTTTTTACTACATGTCCAACGCGATGGGCCGGTTGACCGGCACCGTGCTCTCCGGATGGATTTACCAGATGTACGGGTTGAGTGCGTGCTTGTGGATATCGAGCGCTTTTGTGTTGCTCGCCGCGCTGATTTCCATTGCTTTGCCCAGGCATGCCACGGCGATATGAAGCACTGCCTGGACAATCGTCATTACGTCATGAATCTGCGCGACTTGAAGCTGATCGTCTCTTTAAACGCCTCCACTTTCCCGATACGACGGATATTTGCCCATGTCCCTTTGTAATAGGGCACTACGTTTCGGTCGGTCCATGCCGTGGTTAAATCGCCCATAACACCGTTGAAGTGGCCGAACTGCATAAAGGTCTGATTCCGCTTTATATCAGGCTCCAGGTAGGCCAGCGCGTAAGACGAGCCGTAGTCGTTAAATACTTCAACCACGTCCCCGGATGCAATCGCCAAGGATTTTGCATCGTCGGGGTTGATTTCCAGATACGCCATGGGTACGCGCGCCTTCACGAACTCGTTGTATTGGTCGTGATAGAGCGTTTGCCACACCTCATTGATACGTCCATTGTTGATCCAGAACTTATATTTCTCCTTCTGCTCCGCGACCGGTTTTGGCAGCCCAGGCCACGTTGCTGGCTTGAACTCGGCTTTACCGTCCGGCGTGTCGAACGTGTAGTCGGTGTAGAGCATTTCGGTGCCGATCAGTTTGCCATCCCGGTACTCCTTGACGGGTAGCTGGACTCCATTGTTACCCATCGCAATCAGTCGCTCGTAGGTGACAAGATTGCCTGTGTTACCGCCCTGACTATCGATAGGGCCGACGCCCGGCTGACCGGCCATACGAAAGCCGTCATTGAAAGCATCTTCCTCTGTTTTCCAGTCGAAGCCCGCAAATCGCGCCGCCATGTCCTGCTTTCCTTCGGCGCTATACATCTGCCGAAGGGTGTTGGCGATAGCGGCCGCAATCAGGCAATCGGCTTTCGCTGAACCGGGGGGATCCATGAACTTTTGCGACAGACGCATCCTCCGCTCTCCATTCATCGAGGTGAGATTTATCTCGCCCGGATGAGCTGCTGGCAGCATCACATGCGCGGCTTCTGCCAGCTTGGTGGGATAGAGGTTGATATTGGCTAAAAAGAGACCGCCTTTATTTTTCACCGCATCGTAGATCGCGTCCACCCTCTGCGCGGTTGAGCCGCCGCGCACCGTCGCCATGGCCTCCCTAACAATATTGGCGCGCTTCAGAATGACGGTACGGTGTTGCTCTGCATTGAGGGTGGTCTGGAATGGATTGGCCCCCCATGCCGTGTACATCATGCCCTTGCCATTGATGATCTCCTGATCCACATAGATCTTGGTGGTGCCTGGATAAGGGGGGCGCGTGTAACCTTCCTGGTGGCCGCCCATGCGCACCACCCCGGTACCCCGACGTCCTACGTTATGAGTCGCAAGTACCAAGTCGACCAAGGCAGACTGGATCAGGTAGTTGTCATTGCCCCAGATGATTCCTTTTTCGTAGGCGTGCATGGTGTGTGGCCGGTGGCCAGAAGCTTTGGGCTTGTAGGCCCATTCGGCTGCAAGCTTGAGCTTGTCCGCCGAAACACCGGTGATACGGCTGGTTTCCTCAATCGATAACCTATTGGCTTGAAGCGTCTGGTCAAACCCTTTGGTATGGGCCGAGATAAACTCCTGGTCATGCCATTTTTGTTCAACCACGTAGGTCAACAGACCGTTGAACAAAGCGATATCCGTTCCCGGTTCGATATCCAGGTGAAGGACGTTGTCCTTGCCTGCCGCTTGCTCGGCCACAGCGATAGTAGGCGTCCTGCGCGGGTCAACAAAAATCACTTTCGCCGGGGCAACGGTTTCCCCAGGAAAACGCTGTTTGCGTTTGATGACGGTCTGCCCCTGTAAATTGGGGAGCCAGTGGGCCAGGAAGTAGTTGGTTTGGGTCTCGTATGAATTGCAGCCGATGGCCATAATAACGTCAGCCAGCTCGGCGTCTTCATAGCTGTTATTGAGTTCACCAATGCCCATCTCGCGTGTGGCGTGGCACTCGGAGTTATAAGCAGGGCGGTTGTGGATACGTACCAGCGGTGTCTTCAGCGCCGTGAACATCAACTTGCCGGTGCCCCAGGTATTCTCAAATCCTCCTCCGGCGCCTCCGTGGTCGAAGCAGTCAAAGGCGAGGGCGGCTGGCCCGTCATTATCAAGAATCTTCTTGGTAACGCCCGCATAAAGTGCCAGCGCATCATCCCAGCTGGTGTCTAGCCACTGGTCAGCCACATAAATCCGTGGGCTGCGCAGACGCTCCTTGCCCACACCGTCGGAGTTATACATGACCTTGGCCAGTTGACCGCCTCGCGTGGACGAGAGCCCTTTATTAACGTCGCACTGCTTGTCGGGCACAATCATGAGGTTGTAACGCTTGCCGTCTTTGTCAGTGATCGTGTTCTGCATCGCAGGGGTCATGATCACAGCCAGAGGAGGTAGCTGTTTACGAAAGTCGAGCCCTAACGCATTTTCATCGGGTGCCCGTCCACCTTCCAGGTTCTCTGGCCATTTGTAGACGTGGTAGCCACAACCCACGATGCAGAAGTGACAGGCAAGGTTGGTTTTCTGGGCCTCTGGAGGGGGGAGCGCCATCCGATCTTTATTGGTTGCCATTTTAAGCCTCTTATCAAAGGAGGTTGGACTGACGCCCGTAGATCAACCCTTCGACGGCCACTGCACGTACCGAATCGTCATTGGAGTTGTATTCGAGCACTATGCTGGGCAGATTCTCGGTCGCCTGGCCGGAAACCATTTGACCCGTATTTTCAGGATCGAAAATGCTGAAATGGCACGGGCATTTAAACACCCGCGGCCCTGCGTCATAGGTGACCGGGCACCCCATGTGCGTGCATAGCGTGCTGTAGGCAACGATGTCGCGCTCCGGGCCAATGCCACCCGGAACGGGAGCGCCCATCTTGATCAATGCGCAAGGTGAGGAGGCATCGGGATAGAAAAACGAGACAGGGGTGTTGACCTGTAATTTCTGCGCGTTGATGATCGCTTTCATTGGGTAGGGAAGGTTGACCCGCCCTATCACCTGCGGCTCAGGCGTGGTTGCCGCCGCTTGGGTAAAATGGGGTACTCCGATGACTGCGCCCGCAGCAATCCCGCCTCCAACCTTCAAGAAGACTCTTCTGGAAATCGATATCATCTCTGCCTCCGCATGACGCTTGCGATGCAGTTGACTTCGTCTGTGTCGTAAGCGGATTTTTATTTTTGACCCAGTCAGCATAGGATAAAAAAACGATTGTTGCGCTGCCCGTAAAAGCAGCCAATTGACGCTCCTATGTCAACCGATGCGCCCCGATTCATTCAAATCGGCCACAGCCAGAGGGTACAAGTCGCTGCATGTGCTGTTCGACGGCGTTCTCGACCACATCGATTTACCGGAGGTGCGTCAATTTTTGACGACCCAATCAAGCGTCTGCGATGCTTAGGCCTCTGGCGCGGGCCCTGGATATACGGGGGCGAAACCGCCGCCCAACGTCCGGAAGTTGGTGGTCTGGCCTTGATACAGGCGCGCCGCCACCCACTGCACCACGCCGTTGTAGGCATAGTCGCGCGCGTCAAATTTCAGCACGTGAGCCGGAATCGTGGCCGACAGGGTCCGCAGTCCAGGGAGAACCAGGGCTTGGGCCACGTAATCGGCAGCAAGAATTTCCTGCCACACCCGCTGGGTTAGCTTGTCGCCGCGATAGGCGGCGCGACTCCCGAATCCTGCACAAGGCTTGAAGAACAGCCGTCGACGCTCGCGCCACAGGCGTTCGGCACTTTCCGGGGTCACCACCTCAGTATGTGGAATGCTGGCGAGTAGCAGGTTTTGGGTGGCTTGCGGCAGGCCCGACGCCTGCAACCATTGGGCATCGCAGAGCAAAGCCAGGTTACGTTTGTCCGCGTACAAGGCATGGGCTTGTGGGTGAGGCGTGAGCAGCGTGGCACGTTCAAGGTAAGCTT
This sequence comes from Pseudomonas sp. GG8, assembly GCF_052976945.1. Taxonomy (NCBI): domain Bacteria; kingdom Pseudomonadati; phylum Pseudomonadota; class Gammaproteobacteria; order Pseudomonadales; family Pseudomonadaceae; genus Pseudomonas; species Pseudomonas sp. GG8. The sequence continues at coordinate 2,655,870 of NZ_JBRIIP010000001.1, read as the reverse complement.
GACGCAACGTCGCATTGGCGGGCGCATCGAGAGCAAAGTCGGTCAGGCGGTTATAGACAATATCGATGACCAACTCGTTATGCCGAAGTGCACCACCTCTCAGACTTAGCTCGGAGGGATCGACTATCACCGCTTCCAATCCATGGCGCTGGAACAGTTGCTGGAACAGCAAAAATTCGGGGTATAGATACTGCTGCTCGGGAGCATCGTCGACAATCGCAATGCTGCGCAGCGGCCTATCCAGCCCGTGCAGCGCCCACTCATGGCGAAACATCTCGATTATTCCTGCCTCAAGCGTCTCGGCCCTGCCCGAGGGTGGCAGCAATTGCTCTATGGCCGGGCAACACGCGTGTTGCGCTCGCGCCAGCGCTGCATTGAGCATGGCCCCACCTGCATTGGTGTTGATCTCGATCAGGCCGAAACCACCCTCAGTGACATGGAAGTCATAACCGAAGAACACTCCCTTGGCCCCACCAGGATCATGTCGCGCAATAGTGGGCGAACGAGCCAGCACTTCCTCGCGGTAAGCCGGGAGCGCGATGACCGACTCGACAGCCCGCACGACCTGCGCCATGCGCTCCAAATGGGCCGGGTTGATAAAGACTGGATGCCCGGCGAACAGATAAGGGCAACGTTGCTGTACCAGCTCGAACAGGCCGGGTTGACCGAGCGTCGACTCCAACGCTTCACGCAGTGCCTTGGTGTCCAGGCTGATGCAGAAGCACTGACTGTTGAGGGTCTCTATCGAGATTCCGGCCAGGGACGCAGCGGCGGCGGCCGTCGACAGGAAGGACGTATCGTGATCGAACAAGGGCATAACTGGCATGACTGGCTTAGGCATCTTCGTCTCCGCATGGGCCCATGCGCCAATCGAACCGGGTCTCTTACCCTGAGTCGACAGCGCCTGAGAGGTCGAGAGTCAGGCGGCTCGTCGCTGAGATTGGCGGTGTATATCGATGATGTCGTCCCGGTCTAGGCGCTAAGCCACAGCTCGACCTTATCTCGGCTCGGGATGCCACCGGAATGAACGACCTTGCCATCAATGACGACGCTGGGTGTCGACATAACCCCATAGCTCATGATGTCACGCAGCTCTTCCACTTTTTCCAGCTTCACAGGTACGCCTTTAGCGTGAGCGACTTGCTCGATGATGGCTATCGTCGACTTACAGTTGGAACAGCCGGTACCTAGTACTTTGATGTCTTTCATAAAAACCTCAACAGGTGGATTTACAGAGTTAAGTTGAAGACATAGCCAACGATGAGAATGCCAACGGCCACGACACCAATAAATGTGGCTATCAAGCGAACCTTCAACACCTTGCGCAAAATCACCATCTCTGGGAGGGAGAGCGCAATGACACTCATCATGAAGGCCAGGACGGTGCCCAGCGCCGCACCTTTCGCGAGTAGCGCCTGCACAATAGGAATGATCCCCGCCGCATTTGTATACATTGGTATGCCTATCAGCACCGCGAGCGGGACAGACCACCACGCTTCTTTGCCCATGAAGCTGGCCATGAAGTCTTCCGGCACATACCCATGAATACCTGCGCCAATAGCGATACCGGCAAGGATGTAAGGCCATACTTTCCCGACGATTTCGCGCACGCTGCCAAACCCGGCATTTATCCGCTCATGCAGCGGCATGCTCGTGTCCCCAGCGGTTGCGTGGACCTTGGGCATGTCACGAACCCAGTCCTCTAGATAGGCCTCCATTTTCAAGCGCCCAATGACCCAGCCCGCAACAATCGCAATAAACAAACCCAGACTCAGGTACAGCAGTGCAACTTTCCAGCCGAACAAGCCAAGCAGCAAGGTCAACGCGACCTCATTCACCATGGGGGCGGAAATCAAAAATGAGAAGGTCACCCCTAATGGCACGCCTGCCTGAACAAAACCTATAAACAGAGGCACAGCAGAGCAGGAACAAAACGGGGTAAACACACCCAGAGACGCCGCCATGACATTGGCCATGCCCTCGCTTCGACCCGCCAACATTGCGCGGGTGCGTTCAGGTGTGAAGTGGGAGTTGATCATGCCCATCAAAAACACGATGCCGGTCAGCAGCATCAGCACCTTGGGCGTGTCATAGAGAAAAAACTGTAATGCGCCCCCCAAGTGGCTGTCACGATCAACGGGCAGCGCTGCGACCAAAGCCTCCGACACTGGAATCAGGGCCTCATACAAACCGAACCAAACAAGCACTGCCACTACCAGAAAAAGGCGGGGGTTACGCTGCGGCCAGCGCACAATCATTTCATTCATGTGTAAAAATCTCGACTTGATCTGACACACTATCAAAGTCCATCGCCTGCTCCAGGCAATGGACCGTTCAGGAACGTATCAATTTCGCTGACCGTGCTGCGCGCTGTCCGTGTCACCCCAATCAAGGTAGCTGAAGCGGCGCCTGTCCACTCGCCGTAACCCACCAGCCACAACCTGGGCTCTCTGATTGAGTGAGTGCCATCGACATCAACGCGGCCTTCATCGTTGAGGACACCCAGCCGGTCCAGATGATCCAGAGCAGGCTTGAACCCTGTACACCAGATCACTGCGTCTACCTCTGATTCTGAACCATCTGCCCAGATAACACCTTTATGGGTAAATCGTTTGAAGGGCCTTACTGTCCCGAGGACGCCACGCTCGCGGGCCTCGACCACGGGGGGCACCATGACAATATCTCCCAATCCACCGACCGGCTGTTCGATCACTCGACCTTCCTGCTGAGCCTTCCAGCGTTCAGTTGCACGTTCGAAAAGCACCCGGCCATCAACCTCGTCGGCAAGGAAAACAGGCTCCTGTGGTGTCACCCAAACGGTGTCAGCCACTTTAGAAACCTCGGCCAGAATTTGCGCTCCGGAGTTTCCGCCGCCTACGACCAGTACGGTCTTGCCCGCAAAAGGTTGCGCCTCGACATACTGCGCCGAATGCCGTTGCTGACCCGAAAACCGGGACGCACCTGGATAGCTCGGTATGAAAGGGTTGCTCAATGTGCCAGTGGCACTCACGACGACTTTCGCATCCCAATACTGGTCACCTGCGTGCACGCGCAGCCCAGTTTCGCTGCGCTCTACTGCCGTGACTCGGATTGGGCGTTCCACTGGAAATTGGTAGCGCTGCTCGTACTGAGTCAGATAACTGATCACGTGGTCTCGCGTCGGATAACCATCCTCCACGGGAGGCATCATCCAGCCGGCAATGGAACTCCAGGTCGACGGCGAGAAAAGATGAAGCGAATTCCACCCATGATTCCAAGCGCCGCCAGGTGTTTTTTCAGCGTCGAGGATCAGAAATGAACGCTTGGTGCGGCGAAGAAAATAGCCGACTGCCAGTGCTGACTGACCGCCGCCGATGATCAAAACATCTACCGAATTGGAATGGTTGGACATGTTGATACAGGCCTGGGGTCATGAAATTTTTACAAATATATAGGGAGTGAAAAATCTCGTTTTGATCTTGATCAGTCCCCAGTCTGGACAATCAATCTTGACAGCGCTGCGCGTGCGCGGCACGCACGCAACATGACGGCTTTTGGTCGTGGATAAAGCGTTGATATCACAGGGGTCTCACAAATCTTTCACACGTGTTTGACCTCGCTGCGACTAATGCTTAAGTAGCGTACGAATCATGAGCAATTGGAGAGCATCATGAGCGACCCCATCAAACTGAAGTTTTCTGAAAAGTACGATCAGGAGCAGGTGTCGCAGTATTTTTTGAAACATCAGGATGGGCTTGCTCGCAGGCTGTTTCACCTGCGCAATGAGCACCTCGCGCGCAAGGCACTTTCCCTGGCCGGTGAGCCGGGACTGGTTCTTGATCTTCCGTGCGGAGCAGGGCGGTTCTGGCCTCTGTTGGCGGAAAAGCCTAATCGAGTCATTATCGGCGCGGATCACTCTGCGGACATGATCGAGACCGCCTGCAAGTCGCAGTCGACTGAGGTGGTCAAGCGAGTACGCGCCTTGCAAACGTCAGCGTTTGAGATCGACTTGCCCGACAATTCGGTAGACAGCATTTTCTGCATGCGTTTGCTGCACCATATAGGCGAACCGCAACTCCGGTTGACGATGCTCAAGGAGTTCCATCGGGCCACTCGGGAAACGCTAATCATTTCTTTGTGGGTGGACGGCAACTTCAAATCCTGGAAACGTAAACGTCAAGAGGCATGTCGGCGCGCAGGGGGGGATAAGGGCGATTATCAAAAGCGGTTCGTCATCCCAAGGGAAACTGCCGAGCGCGAGTTCAAAGAGGCGGGGTTTGGTATTCAGAAACGTCTCGACTTTATTCCCTTGTATGACATGTGGAGGGTCTACGTTCTACGCAAGGATTGATAGAGTCATCTAGACAACATCGAACTGCGGGCCAAAGCTCACAATTGCGGTGCATGAATGGTCGATTTGAAAAAAAGTTGTGGCCAATTGACATAAATTTCACTCAATCTGAGTTACATTTAGTGGCAATTAAATTATTGCACTCACTCGATAGTTATCGGAGATGTATATGACATCTGCAATTGGAAGTTCGACGAGTACACCAATCATTAGAACTGCTCCTGTGTCCGCTCAACAGGTCAAAACTGTTGCCATGGACAGTGACGGCGATCACGACGGTAGCAAAGCAGGCGAAGTAGAGATGCCTAAAGCAACCTCTGGCAGTGTGGGCACGAGAATCAATACCACGGCCTGATACCTGATTGACAGATTACGACTATCTGGCATATCAGTCGTTTAAGAAAGGGAGCCTAGGCTCCCTTTTTTGGCGCATGAATTATTAGACAACTGCACCGAATGAGGTGCCCACCAGCGCGGTAATAGCCATGGCAAGTGCCCCCCAAAAGGTCACTCGCCACGCGCCTATTGGAACGCTGGCGCCTCCGGCTTTCGCCGCTATACCGCCGAGCGTTGCCAGAAATAGAAGTGACATCCCTGATATCCACGGGATAACGCTTTGAGCGGGTGCAATAAACGTAACGATCAGTGGCAAGGCTGCGCCGACAAAAAAACTGGCCGCCGATGCCAATGCTGCCTGCAGTGGTTTTGCGCTGAGCGCGTCAGAAATCCCGAGCTCGTCGCGCGCGTGTGAACCCAGGGCGTCGTGTGCCATTAATTGCGTCGCCACTGTCCTGGCGAGATCAGGTTCAATACCACGAGCCATGTAAATGGACGCCAACTCAGAATGTTCAGCAAGCGGATCCTTTTCAAGCTCGGTTTGCTCGCGCACTAGATCCGCTCGCTCGGTATCGGCCTGAGAGTGCACAGAAACATATTCTCCAGCGGCCATGGACATGGCGCCTGCGACCAGTCCTGCAATACCGGTCACCAGTAAAGTACTGTGTGTGGCGTGGGCCGCGGCCACCCCGATTAAAAGACTGGCGGTCGACACAATACCGTCGTTGGCACCCAATACGGCCGCGCGAAGCCAACCAATTCGGTCACTTCTATGGGCCTCGGAATGTTTGCGCATGAACTTCATTTATGAATTACGCTCGCAGAGAAGGCGTCAATGCTGGAGATAACGTAGCGCATAAAGAGCGTGAAGGGGCTATGTTTTATTAGCGAGTTTCAAGGATCGTCTGAATACGCCCGGCAACAATGGATATTTCCCTGAATGCTTCCCCTTCGCGCAATACAAATAATGCGTCCATGCCCCGTGCTTGGGCCAGTTCAGGACCTGCCTCTTCGCCGAGTACCATCAGAGCAGTGGCCCATGCATCGGCGAGCATGCAACTTGATGCAACCACGGTCACTGCAGCTAGTTTATTGGTCAGTGGTGTTCCACGCGAAGGGTGCATGGTATGCGAGTACAGCTGTCCATCAACTTCGACCCAATGCCGATAGTCCCCGGAGGTAGCAATGGCCGCATCGCTGAGTTCCATGATGCCCATGACTTCACGAGTTCCCCGGCGGGGGCGTTCAATCGCAACCACCCAGGGCTGTCCATCAGGTTTGAGCCCGCGTGAGCGCATTTCGCCGTCAATACCCACCAGATAGTTTGTTATTCCCCAGCTGTCGAGGCAGCGTGCCAGTTCATCCACGGCAAAGCCTTTGGCAATGCCTGAGAGATCAAGCGTCGTCGCTGCACGTTTACGGGCCTGGCCACGAAGCGCATCTATTTCGAGTGCTTGCGTTGCAGGCAGTCGCACCCGGTGTTTTAGCGCGCTGATCTGTTGTGCAGTGGGTTGATGCTCGCCGGGACCAAAGCCCCAGGCATTCACCAGATCGCCCACTGCGATATCAAATGCACCGTTGGATTGTTGGCTGATACGTAAAGCTGTTGTCAGTACGGTGGTCAGCTCTTTGGGCAGGGCACACCATTCATTCTCGGGTGCAGCGTTTAGCAGGTTGAGGTCAGACTCCGGCTTCCACGTCGACATCTGCCTGTCCACGTTGTCGACAGCCTCGAACAGACCTTTGCCAATGGCAGTCTCGTCCACCTCTGGCTTGGCATAGAACAGCGCTGTGTAGCGCGTGCCCATGGTCTCTCCGCTGAGACTGTGTCGGTCGGCAGGGGAGGGCTGATAGTCAGTAGACATCTTCACGGTAGCGTCCTTGTGCCTTGAGTGTCAGCACGGTCAGGTTAAGCGGTGCCAGGACTTCATCGAGCGCGCGCATCACGCTTTTCGCCATTTCCCGACTGCCGCATACCAACACCTGAGCGCCTTTTTCAATCAAACGGCGCATCTGCAGGGCGTCGCCGATGATCCGGTCTTGTACATAGCTGCGGTCGTGTACCTGTGAAAAAGCCGCTTGCAACTTGGTGAGTCGCTGGTCCGCCAGGTAGCCATTGAGCTGTGGCTCATAGAGGAAGTCCGATGCCGGGTGGCGGCCACCCCAATATAGGTGCATCGGGTGTCTGGCGGTGTTGTTACGGATGAAGCCTGCTAAAGGACCGATACCGGTGCCGGCACCAATGAGAATCACCGGAGCGCTCCCGGAGGCAGGGCGGAAGTCTGGGTTGGGCTGTATGAATGCTTCAATTTGCGAGCCAATTGGTAAGTCATGGAGGAGGCTGGAACACACGCCGTCAGGATGCTTGCGCACGCAGATTTCCAGAATGCCATCGGTTGACCCACTGGCCAGTGAGTAGAACCGCGGCAGCACGCTTCCAGGCGGCAGAATCCCGACCAGATCACCTGCTTCGAAATGAGGCAGCCCATCCCCCTTGCGCAGGCGCGCCAGCCAACCCGGTGCGAGCAAGGGCGCTACGGCTTTGAAACGCAGGATGTGCGTGGGTGCCTTGACCTGTTCGCCGTACTCCACGCGTTCCACCAGGTGCAAGGTGCGGGTTTTCGGCTGAACGGGCGTGTGCACCAGCGTCAGATCATGGCCGATCAATTGGCCGACGGCATGCCCCCAACGTGTGAACTCCTGGCTTGATTGTCGATTGATGGTTTCAAGTTCAAGCAGTTGCTGCCAGCCGTGTGAAAGCATGGCGGCTTGCGTATCCTTGGCGAACTGACAAAAGCTCGGAAACTGCTTGTCGCCAAAGCCTAGTACGGCAAAGCCAAGGCCCGGTTTTACAGGTGCGTTCGCCAGTCGTTTGAAAAACTGTCTGGCGGAGGCTGGTGCGTCGCCGTCACCGGTAGTCGCTGTCAGAATAAACAGGCGCTCGGCACTGCGGTACTCAGTCGCCAGTTGGTTCATGGTAGCGGTATGTACACGGTGACCCGCTTGGCTCAAGGCCTCATGTAACGTTTTCGCAAATCCCCAGGTGCTGTTGTTTTCACTGCCCACCAAAATCACCGTGTCAGCGGACTGTGCGCCACTGTTGTGACTGATGTGTGGCATCGACTGACGGCGGCGCCACCAGAGCAGGGCGCCTGTGACGCTCATCAACGGCACGCTCAACGCGCAAATGCCAAGTAACAGGCCAAGCCACCAGAAGCCTTCGCCGGTATGCAACTGGTAGATGAATTCATAGGCATCACGGGCGTTGTCATGAGCCTGGTAAGACAGCAGCGCGCCACTGGCTTGATCAACAAAACCGTCGCCCTGGGCAGTGTGCAGCGAGAACACATCAGTCGGGTTGCCGGGACTGGGGTAGTTTAGCTCGCGCAGATCATTAAGGTCGGTCGCCAGCAGCGCAGGCAACGTCTCGACAGGTGCTGCCCGACCGCCACTCATGGTGCTCGGGAAAGCCGGCTCCTGCTGGGTTCCGTCAGGGATGAACTCGAACATCACCGCTGACATATACATACCCGTCAACGCGGATAGCAGCAGACCGAGGATCGCGAAACGCCCGACTTCAGCGTGCCAGCGTTGGCTGAAACTGCCCTGCAGCGGGCGCAGGATCTGTCTCCAGCCGCCCAGTCGTCTTGCCAGCAATGCAGCGCCGGAGGCTGACAGGATCAGTATCACCAAGGCTCCAATACCTGACATCGCATGGCCGGGCGTGCCCAGCAGCAATGACCTGTGCAAGTCTTTCACCCAGCGTGAGAAGGCTGACGGTGCATAGGGCGCAATGCCTTGTCCGGTCATGGGGTCGACAAGCTCGGCACCCGCCTGACCGTCCTGGTTGTAGTAAACGATGATCGAGCCAGAAGCGCTGCGCCGAATTTGTTCAACCGCTGGATAGGTATGCGCCACCCGGCCCGCCAACTCGGCAACGTTCAATTGGCCGACTGCGGGCACAGTTGCGTTCATTCGTTCTATGGCTGGATCAATTGACAGGATCGCGCCGCTGATGGCCAACACCATAACCAGCAGGGCAGCGATAAGGCCGGGCAGTGAATGAAACTGGCGAAGCATGTTCAGCCTCCAATAGGTGCCGAAGTCACATGTCGTAGGTAAAGGTTTCTACATAACCGTTGCCGGTTGCAGGCTTGCCCGCACCTTTAGTCGTCAGCGGTACGACAACGTCAGCGCGAACCTCGCGTTTGTTCTCGACAGCGCTGTCGATGCGGATCTGATAGCCCGCATCAATCAGGGTGTCAGCCAGTTCTACACTGACTTTCAGGGTGCGCCCGCTACCGACGCTGGCACCACTGACCCCGTCAAACTCACTGGACTTCAACCCGCTGCCGCGAGCCCAGTCAGGAAGGTGTTTGTAATACTTGGCTTTCCTTCCGGCGACCCAGAGGGTTTTCTGATAGTTGCCATTGGCATCGGTGACATAAAACGCCAGATAAGCATCGTTGCCGTTGTAGTTTTTTAACTGGGTGGTCAAGGTCACTTCGCGCGCCTGGGCTAACCCTGGCAGGGCGACGGCACCGGCGAGACACATTGCAGCAGCAATCTTTTTCATGGTGGGGTTTCCTGTTAGAGCGTTGTGGCGGAATACTGGCCTTGCTAGCTGAATGCAACCTGAAGGCGTGAAAAAAGTTGATCAGGTAGTTTTCAGCTGCGGGGCAAGGACGCTTGAGTGACTGAACATGATTTCTCTCCCGCTTGAGTCTCTGTGGCATACCCTAGCGGGAGTCCCTGACAGCAACCTGAATCGTGCTCGAAGCGGTACTTCAGGTTTTATTCAGGTGCAGCCGCTAACGTGCAGCGCTGGGAACGAACACAGAAGGGGTTGATATGCGGGTTTTGTTGGTTGAGGATGCGGTGGGGCTTGGGGACGCAGTGCGTGAGCAAATTGCCGATGACGGCCATGCGGTGGACTGGGTGCAACGGCTTGACCACGCCGAGGCGAGCGTACGCACGACAGCCTATGACCTGATTTTGCTGGATCTGATGCTCCCGGACGGGCGCGGGCTGGACTTTCTGCGCAAGCGGCGGTCGGCTGGCGATGTAACGCCCGTGATCATCCTCACGGCTCAAGACCAGATATCCGAGCGCATCGCCGGTTTGAATGCGGGGGCCGACGACTACCTGGTAAAACCCTTCGATCTGTTTGAATTGTCTGCCCGAGTCGCCGCCGTCGCACGGCGGTACAGTGGTAATCCCAATCCACAGCTGAAAGTGGGAGAGCTGGTCATCGACATGACTGCTCGCACCGTTCAGCGTGTCGGTACTATTGTGGATTTGACTGCTCGCGAATGGGCTCTGCTGGAAGCATTCGTTCAGCGCCCGAGTGCGCTGCTGTCGAAATCGCAGCTCGAAGAGCGTCTGTATGCGTTCGGTGCCGAGATCGAAAGCAACACTATCGAGGTGTACATCAGTCGTTTGCGCAAGAAATTGGGGCGCGATTTGATTGAAACCGTCCGTGGTATGGGTTACCGGTTGATGCCCCTATGAAGACTACTTTCAGTTTGCAAAAACGTCTGGGGCTTGGGCTGACGCTGGGGATGACATTGCTTTGGCTCGGGGGCACGGCGGGCGCTTGGCTGGTCGTACAACATGAGCTGAATGAGGCCTTCGACAGTGCTCTGGAAGAAACGGCTCAACGGATTTTGCCCTTGGCCGTACTCGAAATCAGTAATCGTGGCGAGTCTCGCGAGTCGAAACATATCGAGGGGCTGAGAGAGCATAAGGAATACCTCACCTATCTGGTGCGGGATGCCAGGGGCAATACGTTGTTGCAGTCTCACGATGCCGATCCGAGTGTATTCAATGCCCAGCCGATGGAGGGCTTTACCACTACCGGCAAGTACCGCCTGTATGCCGTCAGCGCCCTGCGCGAAGCAGTGTTTATCGAAGTCGCGGAGCCATTGGCGCATCGCCGCGAAGCTGCACAGGAAGCGTTACTCGCCTTGCTTTTGCCATTGCTGATACTCATCCCGATCAGCCTGTTGGGAACCTGGCTATTGGTTCACTTCAGTCTGCGCAGCGTCCTGGCTTACCGTCGCGCAATCGAGACCCGCGGGGTAGGCGATCTATCCCCCATTAAGGTGTCTCAATTGCCCGCAGAAATTGATCCGCTGGCCGAAGCGGTCAATCATCTGATGGAGCGGCTTCGTCGGGCGCTGGAGGCTGAGCGCAGCTTTACTGCCAATAGCGCCCATGAGCTACGCACCCCGTTGGCGGCGGCATTGGCGCAGATGCAGCGGTTACGCCGCGAGGCACCTGAAGGACCGTTGCAAGTGCGTGCGGCAAAGATTGAGGCGTCGCTTCATGAGTTGGCACGGCTCTCGGAAAAGCTCATGCAACTGGCCAAGGCCGAAGGGGGTGGGCTTCTATCGGAAGCCCCGCAAGACCTCATCCCGCTGCTGGCCCACGTGGTGGAAGAGTTGAGTGCTACTGCCGGACAGCGGATTCATTTAACCCTGCCTGCGGAGGGGGACGTGTTATCAACGATTGACCCGGATGCCTTTGCCATCCTTTTACGCAATCTGATCGAGAACGCGTTGAAGCATGGCGCGCCGGATCAGCCGGTAGAGGTGAGCTTGTCGAGTCAGGCGCTTCTAACAGTCGTGAATGCGGGCTCGACAGTGCCTGCGCAGGTTCTGGAGCGGCTCACCGAGCGCTTCGTGCGAGGTAACAGCGAGGCCAACGGCTCCGGTCTTGGGCTGGCAATCGCACAAACGATTGTTCGAGGCGTTGAGGCGACAATGAGCCTCGCATCCCCCGCAACAGACAAACAGGATGGCTTTGAAGTTAGGGTGCAGTTTGTGCTTGCGCGGCCATGAAGAAGTCTGACCTTACCGGGCGTTCTCTGATAACGTTAATAAAATAAAGAGGGGGCTTAAACGTTTCATTGGAGGCGGGTTTGATACTTAGTCGGGTGACAAGTTGCCACACTCGTATAACTTCCGTGAATAGCACTTGGTTCGCTGAATGCATATTGATTGCGGCGGCGAGACGGAATTGGATCCGATTATTGCGTCTTAATCATTGGCGTCAAAATGCAGTCGGCGGGGCATGTGTAATGATGATATGTGAAGTATGAAATAGGTATAACCCGGCGCAGTATAGTGATATCGTAAAGCCATCCCAAGGAACGCTGGCTACAATTATTTATACGCGCTAACCACGTGCTACACGCGTAAAAAGTTACGACTAAAGTGCTATTCAAGAACCGCTTCGGCGGCGGCGAGTATCAACAGCTCTGATGTGCTCAGTCGGGACCAATACACAGTGGAAGATGAGTGTTTTCTGTCGTAAATAATTTGAGGGTGCAACGTTTAAACGGGGTGCCCGCTCGAGCGCTGGCGTATGTCAATCAAGCACCTTTTTCGCATTAACTTAAGACGACTGATTCTCTTTCTGGCGTTTTTCAGTGCCATTCTCACGCTCACCAACAGTCTGTATGCAAGCTATTGTGTACAGCGCCAGTTGCTCATTGATAGCACGCTGGAATCCAACCGTGTGTATGCAGCCAAGCTGGCCAATAGCACCGAAGTGTTTCTTACTACCGTGACGCAGCAGTTGGCCTACAGCGCCGGGTTATTGAGTGAGCAGCTTGATAATCCGCAAGCGTTGCAAAGCGAGGCCACCCGGTTACGGCTACAAACCAATAGTTTCAACTCGATAGCGATTACGGATGCAGAGGGTTGGTTACGTGCGGTCTCGCCCGAAACATTGCCAATCAAAGGGCGAAGGCTGAACACACCCGGTGCTGTCGAGGCGTTGAGTAAGCGCCGTCCACTCATCAGCCAACCTTACATCTCCGTTGCGGGTAATCTGGTGGTGTTCATTTCTCATCCGATCATTGATCGTGAAGGTCATTACCTGGGTTACATCGGCGGTACAATTTATCTCAAACACAAGAGCATTTTGGACGATTTGCTGGGCGAGCAGTATTATCACGATGGCTCTTATATTTACGTGGTAGATCAGAACCAGCGACTGCTGTATCACCCTGATCAGATGCGGGTGGGTCAAGTGGTGCGTGACAACCCGGCTATTGAGGCCGTGATCCGTGGAGAAAGCGGGAAGCAACGCCTTATTAATAGTCAGGGCATTGACGTACTCGCCGGTTATGCGAACGTACCCTCAGCGCATTGGGGCATTGTGGCGCAACAGCAGACGGATACAACACTGACCGCACTTAATAATCTAATGTTGGATGTGCTTCTCAATACGCTGCCGCTCAGCGTGCTGGGCTTTCTCGTCATTTGGTGGCTCGCGCGCCTGATTTCCCGCCCCCTGTTGCAACTGGCCGACAGTGCCCAAGAGATGGAAACGCCCGGTGCGGCAGAGCGCATTGCGCGCGTGAAGTCGTGGTACTACGAATCGACACAACTCAAGCACGTGATGCTCGTCGGAATTCGGCTATTACATGCAAAGATCGGCAAACTTACTAGCGATGCACAAACAGACTCGCTCACCGGGCTGCATAACCGTCGCGTGCTTGATATTGCATTAGAGCGATTGGAGCGCGAACGTCGTCCTTTCGCGGTCGTGGCACTCGATATCGATCACTTCAAGCGAGTCAATGATAGTTATGGCCATGATGCAGGTGATGAAGTACTCAGGCGGTTGGGGGCGTTGATGCGTGTCAATACTCGAGAGGGTGATGTGCTCTGCCGAGTCGGTGGTGAGGAATTTCTTATTCTCTTGCCGGCTACTTCACCTGAGGTAGCTCACCGAGTGTCAGAGCGTCTGCGACAGCAAGTAGAAGATGCGCGGATGGACCCGGTTGGGCCTATCACTATCTCTCTGGGTGTTGCGCACTGGCCGCTAAGCTCTGGCAGCGTCGACGACGTTTTGAAGATGGCAGACAACATGCTTTACACGGCAAAACAAACGGGTCGTAATCGGGTCGTTTTAGCCGGTGCGCTGCATCCGCCGGAACAGGTCCCCGCTGCGCTATCAAACGCGTTATCTGCCGATCAGTGAGGGTCGAAGACGAGCCCGTGAGTTGTTTCAGGCAAGACCGGCAAGGCGGCGCAGGCGCTCCAGGCTGCGCGGCTCCTCGCCATTGATTTCTGCTGCGGCCAAACGCATAAGCACTTTCTCTCGACGAAATTGCGCTGGCGGCAGAACGTAGACTGCGCCAATAAGGTCCCGCAGAGCCATGGGCAGCCCCCAGTGAGCTTTAAGGCTGATAGCAAAGGGGTTGCTGAATTCGCGCATGGCTTGCGTCAGTGCGCTCTCGCTGAGGCTGTGCCCTTTGTGCTCCCAGGCTTGAGCCTGATAGATCACGCAGAGTTCTCCTATGCGGTGCAACAAGGCTGCGCACTGAAGCGGCGCGGGATCAACCCCGCATTCCCGCGCCAAGCGCGTGACTCGATTACTGAGAGCTTCTGCGTCGTTCAGATGAGCTTGGGCCAGCGTCTGCACCAAAGGACTGCTCTGCTCGTTAGCTTGACGCAATGCCAGACACAAGGCCATGTTGAGGCTGGTCGGTCCGCCTAGCCGCTGCAAAGCCTCGGGCAGGCTCATATAGGGGTGGCCAACGCCGATATAGGCGCTGCTATTGGATGCGGCGACCAGATGGGCGCTCAAGGCCGGGTCATACTGCCAGCTCTCTACAAGTTCGCGCAGATCCAGTTCTTCACCTTTGAGGATCAGCTGAAGTGTGTCTTTGACGTTGCTCAGCAGTGGTATATCCAGTTCCGCGGCGGACAGGCGACCAAGGAAGGCAATGAAGTCTTGCTCCGTTAGCGGTTCGAGTGAGCGTTCTGCACTGTCGGGTAACAGCTTTTTCAGGCGAGCCACCACACTCGGTACCTGGAAGGGCTTACTAATAAAGGTACTGATCCCCAGCGAGCGCGCAGACAGCACATTCTCACGATCGGCGCGGCCGGTAACCACAACCAGGGGGGCGGGGCGATTATTTTTTAGAAGGGTGTGAAGCAGGCGGACACCGGTCGAATCGGAGAGGTTCCAGTCTGCGAGTACTAATTGATAAGACGTTCGCTTGCACGCTTCGTCGGCAGCCAGTACCTCGTGAAAGATGTCTATTGCCGCGTCCGGGCAAAGACTCAAGACAATCTGCTTAAGCATGTCAGCGACCCAGGGGTCATCTTCCAGAATCATCACTTGCATGTTGCGTCCTTCGGGGTGGCGGTGCATGAAGGAATGACGACTGAAGAGATCATGATGTGCCGGATTTCATTAAGGAGTTTGCCCTGCCGTGTGGAAAATAACGACACCGAACGTATGTTCGGACTACGCGGTCTTCCAGTACTTCTGCATCTCGATAAAAAGAAAAGAGGCCGTCCATGTAATCAGCACCAAGCCGGTCAGCGCTTCAAGTCCCGTCAGAAACTTAAGAACCCCTTGGGGTTCAATGTCACCAAAGCCGAGCGTGGTGAAGGTGGTGAACGAGAAATAAACACAGTCCATCAGGCTACCATCAAAATCTCCCCTTAACGTACCCCAATGACCTGACTCGATCATAAAGTAATAGGCCAGGGCGAAAATCCACACTTCGACGGCGTGCGCTGTGAGTGCGCCCAGTACGCCAAAGACTATCCTGAAACGGTGCCAGACCTTCAGCCTCGGCATGAGAGAGTTGAGGCGAAGCAGCAGTTCATAGTGGATGAAGACGGACACCATGACGATAAAGGTGTTCAGCGCTGTAAGGGCTATCATCGTCATCTCTGCATTTAAAACGCCTATTTGAACAGGGCTGCTGTTAAATTGCCATACGGCAGGCCTGAAGTTGTCGGGCGTTTAGACAGCGGTTCTCCAGTCGTGCGGACAATTCAATTGTCGGGCGCGGTTTGGATATCAGGAATGCGGGTGCAATCCGAGCCCCCTGTTTTGAAGAGTTCGCTGTTGGGTCAGGGTCTTGTCGAGGCGTGAGGTTGTGGCTTGATGCGCCCTGATAGAGGCGGAACCGGGCTCCACCTCTTGTTGCGCTATATCGATTCAGGCAGCGTGGTCCCGGTTGCCAGAGCAATCTGTTATTGCATTACATAACGGCCTGGTGCCGGTTCCAGTGGCGGGTGTTGCGCATTGCCCATGTCTGCCACTGCAGTCTGGCGTTCGCCGGCGTGTTTGGCCAGCCAGACGAACCAGTCATTCCACCAACTTCCCGATTGCTGTTCGGCGCCTTTGAACCAGGTGTCGGGGTTTTTAGTGACTCGGCTGTTTGTCCAATAATGGCGTTTCTGTTTTGCGGGTGGATTGATGACGCCAGCGATGTGCCCGGAGGCGCCCAGTACAAAGCGTTTGGTTCCGGAAAGCACGGCGGTACTGGCGTAGGCGCTCCTCCATGGCACGATATGATCATCATGGGTTGCAAGAATGTAGGCGGGTGCATCGACGGCCTGCAAGTCGAGTTTGACTCCGCAACACTCCAGTTCGCCTGACTTCAGGTCATTCTGCAGATAGGTGTGGCGCAGGTACCAACAGTACATTGGGCCGGGGAGGTTGGTGCTGTCGTTATTCCAGAACAGCAAATCCAGTGGGACAGGCTTGTTGCCTTTGAGGTATTTGTCGACGTTGTAGTTCCACCACAGGTCGTTGGGGCGAAGCATGGAGAAAGTGTTGCCCATGTCCTTGCCATGAAACACTCCGAATGGACCGTCCATGCCGCCGATAGTGCGCTCGCGGTAGGCCACCAGCTTTTCGTCGACGAACACACTGATCGGTCCGGTATCGAGGTAGTCGAGGAACGTCGTCAAGAGGCTCACGCTGCCGATGTCGTGATCACCACGCGCCGCGAGTACTGCCAGGGCGGTACTCAGCAATGTGCCGCCTATGCAGAAGCCCACGCAGTTGGGCCGCTGCTCTCCGCTGATCTCTCGCGTCAACTGCAAGGCTTTGAGCACGCCATGCTCGATCAGGTCGTCCCAGGTTATTTCCGCGTGTTCCAGACCGAAGTTGCGCCAGGACATCATGAACACTGGATGCCCTTGTTCCAATAGATGCTTAACGACAGAGTTGTCTGGGCGCAGGTCGAGGATGTAGTACTTGTTAATGGATGGCGGCACGATGAAAACAGGACGCGAGTACTGCGTTTCACTCTGCGGGTAGTACTGAATGAGCTGGAAAATCTCATTCTCGAAGATAACTTCGCCTGGGGTGGTGGCGAGGTCGACACCGACCGTGAAGGCACCACTGTCACACTGGCGCATCTTGCCTTCCTGCAGATCGCTGGCCAAGTGCATCATGCCTGTGAACAGGCTGGCACCCTGGGTTTCAACTACACGCTGGAGAGCATCAGGGTTGCTGGTCAGGAAATTGCTGGGCGCATTGGCGGCAATGGCTTGTTCTACCAGGTAGCGTAGGCGTTGGCGCGGTTTTTCTTCTTCGATCGGAAGCCTGTCGAGCAGCCTCAAGAGAAAGTTGGAATTGAGTAAATAAAAGGCGGCAAGGGAACCGAACAGTGGCTCGTTCCAGTTTCCGCTGGAGAAGCGGCGATCATCAAAGTTGAAGGGTTGGCCGGTCAGCAGTTGTTGGCCTAGTTGCCCCCATTGACGCTGGTAGTCCATCTGAAGGTTGTCCAGTGTTTCACGAGGCACCTCGAACCAGGGAGTGTGGTCGTGCCCGGAAAACCAGTCATTGCTGCTGACCCACTGGCGTAATTGTTGCATAGCAAAAGAGGCGATAAAGGGAACTTGTCCAGACCAATAGGTGTTGAACGCATGCGAATTATTGTTCATAGAGCTCCTTGCCCAGGGCGGTGAATCGGGCAGAAAGTAAACCGGACTCTGCCTGAGTCCGGTGCAGCAACAGGAGTGGGAGTGCGGGCTAGCGCTCGATGGCCAGGCCGACGCCTTGACCTCCGCCGATGCATAAGGTGGCCAGGCCTTTCTTGCCGTCGCGGCGGATCAGTTCGTGTACCAGCGATACCAGTATCCGAGCTCCAGACGCGCCAATCGGGTGGCCGAGCGCAATGGCCCCGCCGTTGACGTTGACTTTGCTGGTGTCCCAACCCAACTCTTGACCCACTGCCAGCGACTGGGCTGCAAAGGCTTCATTGGCCTCGATCAGATCAAGGTCGTCCACGCTCCAGCCGGCTTTTTCCAGTGTGCGACGTGTGGCCGGCACGGGACCGATACCCATGATTGCCGGATCCACGCCCGCGCTGGCATAGGCTTTGATCCGTGCCAGGATCGGTAGACCCAGGGCCTGCGCTTTAGCGGCACTGGCCAGTAACAAAACGGCAGCGCCATCGTTGAGGGTCGAGGAGTTGCCAGCGGTCACAGAGCCTTCTTTCAGGAAGGCGGGTTTGAGTGTTGCCAGGGCTTGTGCGGTGCTATCGACGCGCGGCTGTTCGTCGGTATCGAAGATGAGCGGGTTGCCCTTGCGCTGGGGAATCAGAATCGGGGTGATTTCGCTCTTGAAGCGCCCGGACTCAATGGCCGCTGCCGCCTTCTGTTGTGAGGCTGCGGCGAAGGCATCCTGTTTCTCACGTCCAATGCTGTACTTTAGCGCCAGGTTTTCGGCGGTAATACCCATGTGATAGTCGTTGAAGGCATCCCATAGGCCATCCTGGATCATGCTGTCGAGTAGTTGCGCATGACCCATGCGCAGGCCTGTGCGTGCCTTGGGCAGGACGTAAGGAGCCAGACTCATATTTTCCTGACCGCCAGCGATCACCAGTTCCGCGTCACCGCAACGGATCGCCTGGACGGCGAGTTGGACAGCCTTGAGGCCGGAGCCGCAGACCTTGTTCAAGGTCAGGGCGGGCGTGGTGTGTGGCAAGCCTGCCTTGATTGCCGTCTGGCGTGCCGGGTTTTGTCCGGCGCCAGCACTGAGCACCTGTCCGAGGATTACCTCATCTATCTGGGCCGCATTAACACCGGTCTGTTCTAGCAGGTGGCGAATCACGGCGGCACCCAGTTCGGTGGCGGGAATTCCGGCAAGAGCACCCTGGAAGCTGCCTATAGCGGTACGAGTGGCAGCAACAATTACGACTTCGTTCATGCATGACCTCATTGGTAAGGCAAAATTCGTCGAGCAGGATCAGCGCATCCATGCGCTGACGGGACTACTGCATATTCATGCCGCCGTTTACCGAGAAGTCGGCACCGGTGCTGTAAGCGGACTCTTCGGAGGCCAGCCAGGCAACGATTGATGCGATTTCTGCGGGCAGGCCAAGGCGGCCGACTGGGGTTGCCGCGATCATGGCGTCGAGAATGTCCGGGCGTATCGCCGCCGTCATATTGGTCTGGATGTAGCCTGGGGATACGGTGTTGACCGTCACACCCTTGCCTGAGACTTCACGGGCCAACGCCATGGTGAAACCATGGGTTCCGGCCTTGGCTGCGGAGTAGTTGGTCTGGCCGAATTGGCCGCGCTGGCCGTTGATGGAGGAGATGTTGATGACCCGGCCCCAGCCCTTCGCCAACATCCCTTCAATAACCTGTTTGGTGGTATTGAATAGTCCGCTCAGGTTCGTCCCGATAACGGCGTTCCAGTCTTCGGGAGTGAGCTTGCGAAAGGATGCGTCGCGCGTAATGCCCGCATTATTGACCAGTACGTCGATCGGGCCGCACATCTCGCGCACCAGTTCGAACGTTTTGCGGGTTGATTCCCAGTCGGTGATGTCTGTGTCAACGCAGTCGAAGTGATAACCGCCTTCGAGTTGACTTGCTATCCAATCATTTTTTCGGCTGGAATTAGGGCTGCAGCCAACAATGACCCTAAATCCATCCTGGTACAGACGCTGACTGATAGCTGTACCAATACCGCCCATCCCACCTGTTACTACTGCAATACGGCTACGTGATTCCATACAAGAACTTCCTTCTCTATTTTTGCGCTGCAATACGTGAATTGTTCTGTATTGACAGGGCATGAGGAAGTGTTTGGCGGTGACTGCTTAGTGTCCAACGGTGCCAAACTGGCGTTTGGGTCATTTGGTTGAGATTGCGTGGTATCTGTGTTTGAAGTTTGATGAATAATGACTATCATTTTCAATAATAACTGGTAATTATTCCGTGCTTGTTTTGGATCCAAAGATCATTCATGGCGCTATAGATGGTGCAAGTTCCGGCTGTGCCGAGCGCTGATAAGTTTGTTCTTGTGCTACACGATAATGTCCGGCTTTAAGCTGGAGAAGGCGCTCTCACGTTGGGCTTGTTTCACTCCGCAGGGTCGGTCTGATGCAAGACCGACGCGGCGCATGAGTTGCCTCTGTCAATAACCCCGCGTTATTCCGGCTTGGTCCGTTTTGTTACTCCCCTTCCTGGTTTGCGCGCTGGACTTGCATCCGTGGTAGCGAGTGTCGGCGCCGGCTGTGTCGCTACAGGAGGGGCTACCAGCTTGACTGCATCTGCTTCACTTGGCTGCGGGGCCAGACTAGGGCCTGGCAGGGGGATGTCGAGTAGCGAGTGCAGTTCACACCAGAGTTTTCCTTCAGCACCGATAGTCGTTAGCAACTCAGGTACTAATAGCGCCACGGCCGCCAGGATCTGCTGGCGTGCTTCGGTTTCCGGGAGCAGCAAGGGCAGGCTGCGCAAGCTTTCTTCCGGGTGAACAAAGACCAGCAGGTTCTGCAGTCGTATGGTTTCGCGCAGAACAATGGGGTCGATGTAGTGCTCGACTGGAACAGGGCCCTGCTGGATCAGTTGCTCGACGCGGCGCTTGTCGATTTTCTTGCTGTCACGGCCGATCAGGAAAAGTATTCGTACCAGCGCTTCCAGTCTACCGCCGAGGGCTAGAGCCTCATGCAGACGCTCGATCAGGACCTTGTCTTGCTGCTCGGCATGCTCCTGAAGATTCCGCGCAGGCTGCTTGTCAACAAGGGCGCTTAACCCTCCATACACACTGTAGAAACACAGTTCAAGGGATGCGTCACGCACATCACGATAAGCATTCAGGACGTCCTGCATCTGGTTGGAGAACAGGTCCTGCCACGCCAGCAGTGGGTTGTCTTTGCGGGCGGGGCGGCGATCGCTGTGCACTTGAGCGGCGGTGCCAGCGAGCCACCACAGTGCCGGATTCAGACTGCTCCATACCACCTGTTGTTGATGGAACGGGTGCGTCTTGCGCAACAGTTCTGCGATGGGCTCATTGATCATCTGGCGCATCCAGGGGCGTACGAACCCGTCGTAAAGCGAGCTATTGATTTCGGAGGCGCGCTCTACCAGCGCGAATTCGCGATCGTCATCACGCGCCGGCTCGCCTTCATCATGGATATCGGCGATTCGCCTGGGTTCGAAACGTACGCGATAGCGTGCATCATCGCTGCCCGATGGGTCAGGGATATCCTCGATCAGCATTTCATACAGCCCCGAGGGCAGCGCATTGATTGCGTCGACAGCCCCGAGCAGTTCACGGTGTTCGCGCCGGGCGACCTTGCCGGATACGAAGATGCCCAGATGGCCGATACTGGCGTGCTGCAGGTAGACGATGGTGCGTCCAGCACACTGCAAAGCGAGATCGCTGGGATAGACATCGGTTATCCAGTTCAGTGCTTGTTGTGGGGATGTGATGTTGTCTCCGTACGAGCAGAACACCACCACCGGTGCTTCGATCTGTTTCAGGTCAAGCCCGAGGGTCTTGCGTCCGAGCCCTCCAGACAGATGGTTGCCGATGAAAAGGTTGTCGACAATCATTTCGATTTCTTCGCTATTCAGCAGGCTCGGGCTGCCCCACCAGCGTTCGAAATCGAGAAAGCGCGGAGCCTCGCTGTCGACTTGACTGAACAGCTGGTAGTACTTGTTCCAATAGGTATTGGCGGGGTCCAGGTTCTCGAAGTTGCTGACCAGCCAGGTGCCGTCGAAACGGTCGTTGCCCAAATCGCTGGCCAGGCGAGTCGTCCAGCCCCCGCCCAGCAGGCCGCCGGTATAACGCATTGGATTGCGTCCATTGACACCGGCCCAGTACGACAAAGGAGCACCGTTGATGATGATCAATCCCGGCAGCTCCGGGTGTGTTGCAGCCAACCCCATTAACGCCCAGCCGGCTTGGCAGTTGCCGACCACAACAGGTTTGCTGCCGTCAGGATGGAGGGCGCTGACGGCTTCGATGAAATGGGCTTCGGCTTCGACGATATCCATCAGCGTTTGCCCTGGCATGGGCGCGTGACTGAAGGCGATGAAGTAGGTGGGATGGCCCGCTCTGAGGCTCTCGCCTATTACCGAATCTTGTTTGAAGCCGCCAATGCCCGAGCCATGACCACCGCGCGGATCAATGATGATTACTGGCTGGCTGCTGCTGTCGATGTTTTGCTCTGCTCCAGGGAGGATTCGTAATAGCGAGTAGTTGACGGGGCGGGGGAGATCCGAGCCAGCGATCAGCGTTTCATGATTGAACTTGAGCAGCAACGGATACCCGGCGCGCTGGTGGACCAGTGTGTTGTCGCCGCGCTGGCGCAGGGTGTCCCAGAACAGCAGGCTGCGTTGACTGAGGTCGGCGAAGTACTCCTGCCAGTCATCAAGGGTGGGTTGCGTTAGCTGGCCCTGGATGAGTGGTGTAAACGTTTTTTCCTGACGCTGGCGCGAGGCGTCGAGGACGTTCGAGGTATTCATGTGTTGCAGTCGACTTAGATTTTCGAGTACATCATGTTTTACGAAAAGCCCTTTATCCTGCGACGCAACAATATAGTCATTATCCATGATGCTCTCCTGGCCGTATGCATGAGAAGCGGCTTGCCTCAGCCTTCATTGCTCAGGAAGGGATTTGGTTTGGCCGATCTATTCTGTTTATGGAGGAGTTATAACGAATAGCTGCAGAAGGGGCAAAGCTTTTTTGCGGTGCACAAAAAAAGGTTGCCAAATAAAATTGTGCACTGCAATATTAAGCCTAACGCGATGACTCAGCAGGATCGCTATCGCGTCCTCAGGCCCATGTCGGCCTTCCAGTACTAGGAGATTCAAGCATGTCTTTGTTTAATACTGAAAAATTGCAAAACGCTCAGAAAGCTAACCTCGACCTCCTGCAGCAAATCAGCGGCAAAGTTTTCGCGAGTGTTGAGCAGCTTAGCCAACTGCAGTTCAAGACTCTGCGTGCTTCCACCGAGGAATACTTCGATGGTTTTCGCAAGCTGCTGGCGGTACGTGATCCTCAAGGCTTTGCGGAGCTGCAAGCATCCTTTATCCAGCCGCATGTACAGGCCGAACGCCTTGCTGAGTTCAATCGTCAAATGCAAGAATTGATTGTCGGCACACAGTCGGAAATCGCCAAGTTGACTGAGGGTCAAGTCGAGGCGGGCACTCAACAAGTGCAAGAATTCATTGAAGTGATGAGCAAAAATGCGCCGGCTGGCTCTGAGCCTGTCGTGGCCGCGTTCAAATCGACGCTGGCGAATGCCGGTAGCGTTTATGAAAACGCACAGAAAGCTGCCAAGCAGGCTGCTGACATTGCCCAGAGCGGCTTCGCCGCAGCGACCACCGCAGCTGGCAAAGCCGCACCGGGCAAGGCAGCGGGCGGTAGCAAGTAAGTCAAATCAAAGCTGGAACAGCTTTGCGGATGGCGACGGGTTCACTCCCCGTCGCCATTTTTTTTTCGTCCGGCGCTTGGTCCAGTCTGGCCTGGCGGTGTGCCGCCGAACAAACCGAAGAGGTTTTGAGTGTTTAGGTAGAGCGCCTTCGATTGGTCGACATATTGGCGCATCAAATCCTGCATGACCGGTGCCTGCTGGTGCATGAACTCGCTCCACGCCTCAGAGGACTGCGCACCCGTTTGCGACTGGATGTCGATAACTGTCTGGATGCTTTTATCCAGGTAGCTGCCGAGGACGCCCTGGAAGGGGCCGTAGAACTGGATAATCCCCATGAGCATCTCGCTGGAGAAGATCGGTTCACCGCCACTTTCGGCTTCTAGAATCACCTGAAGCAAGATGCTTCGAGTCAGATCCTCGCCAGTCTTGGCGTCGACCACCTGGAACGGGATTTTATCGACGACCAGTTGGCGTATATCCGCAAGCGTCAAATGACTGCTGGTGTACGTGTCATACAGGCGGCGATTGGGGTATTTCTTGATCAGGCGGGTGTTGCTCCGACTGTTATCTGTCATGCGGGGCTTCTCATTGCGAGCCTAGTTCGCAAGCATCTTATCCTACTATGGCTACTGCCGCGGATCGGAGTGGTGCCAAGGGTTAAACCCTAAGGTACTGAGGCCTGCGTACGGAGCGGGTTCACCTGCCTTGATGAGCTTGATCCATTCAGTACGGATTAAACGCAGTGTTTACTTATCGAGAAGCCCGGTGAAGGTAGAGCGCTGCACTGCATAATCACCCCCCATCAGGAACCCTGGCCACGCGTACGCACTCTCTTGCCTGTCGGGTTCTCGTGCTTTCTCTAATGTCCTGCCAGAGGGGCGCTTTTCTTCCTCGACCTTGAGCGGCGATCCATCGGTCCGGTACTGGCCAGGCGGCATGTCGAACCAGCGACAGCACGCTTTATGGAAGCTGCTGTGGTCGTGGAAGCCAAGGAGATAGGCCACATGCTTCATATTGTAATGAGAGTGGCGCAGATAGAAGTCAGCCATTTGCCTGCGCAGATCGCTCAAGACATCCTTGTATTGCACGCCATCCTTCTCAAGCGCTCGTTGAAGTGTTCGTTTGCTGATGTGGAGCGCTGCAGCCATTGACTCCATGTCGAAGAATCCAGGTCCCAGCCCTTGGCTCAAGCGCTGAGTGATCATCGCGCGAACCCGGCCAAGAATAGAGAAACCGAACAACAGGTCCAGCTGAGCCTCGGCAAAACTGTCATGGAGAGTGGCTAATGCCTCATTCGCCATACTCAAGGGACGCAGCAGTTCCTGCCCATCGAACACGATGCTGTCAGTAAGCCGCCCCGAAAATTAACGGACAAGCAAAGAGTTGCTGATGTTCCAGGATGCTCTCGGGCTCTGGATAGGAGAACTCTATACTCAGGGGTTGCGGAAGATGTCCACCCGTAAGCCAGCGGCAAAAACCGAGCAGCGAAGCAAGTCCTGCATCGGTGTACTGCCGGGGTTTAACCGAGTCGGGTTGCTGGAGGTCAAGCCCGGACAGGCGATAATTCTGCCCTTCCTGAACAAAGAACAGGCTGAATCCAGTACCAATCAACGCGCTGAAACGAACTAAACGCTCCAGGGCGCGTTTCAGGTTCAGGCTGGACATCATCGTGTAACCCACGATCTGGAAACTGCCCGGGTGTACGTGTCCGTAGGCTTTCAGACCTATATCTGGATTGCCCGAGACCTGCGTCGCCAGGTCCCATAGACGGTACATAATGCTTCGCCGACAAAAGGTAGCCGGCTGCCCCATGATTTCCATGTCCAGCCCGGCTTCCTGGCACAGGTTGGCGACATCCAAACCTTGGGCCGAAAGTGTATTCACCAACACACTGGCATAGCCCGTACTCACTCTATACATGACGGCCTCGTCTATCCGTGGAATTGAACATCCTTTGTGGTGAGCTTGGAGGGCCCGTTAGCTCCAGCGGGCCAGCCGTACGACGAAATTTTTCTCCTTGAATCATTCCGTATGAGGAATGGGAACTTGTTTAACGTTAGCATCATATGATTCAAGATATTACACAGATATGAACAAAGTTGAACATTTTTAGCCGGTTTTACGACGGCAGGTTTTGTCTTCTCCGCGCGTCCTTTTCGCGCCGTTCGACGAGAGGTTGGATGTGCGGAAAATAATTGAGAGATTGAGGAAATGAGGAGATGGCTGGGCTGTATTGCCAAGGCGGCCCAGCAATTAGGGTGGGGATTAAGATTCATGTGATGCCGGAGAATAACTCCGGCATTTTTTTGCGTGCCAGGACTTCTCGGTTTTGCTGGCGAAGTCGCCAATCTTTACGAAGTGCGCCAGGCGCGCATTCGCTTTTCAGTGGCTACCCAGGTGCTACCGACAACACGTGCTTCAGGTTCACGGAACGGTTGGCACGGCCACGCTTGAGCGCGCCGTGCCCCGTCTATCAATGGCTGGAAGCGCTGGCGGCTCCGAGGCCGGTCTGTGCACGCACAAACTGGTCGGCGTAGGCGTCCCGTTCATTGTCTGCCCGGACACTGCGGTCGAGTTTGGATACCACGACGATCACCAGGAAGGCCAGCGGCATGGAGAACAGTGCCGGGTGGTCGTAGGGGAAGATCGCCTTGGCGTGGCCGAGTACGGTTACCCATACTGCTGGCGACAGGATCACCAGCACCAGCGCGCAGATCAGACCGGCAAAGCCACCGAGGATTGCGCCTTTAGTTGTCAGGCCTTTCCAGTACATGGCCATGATCAGGACAGGGAAGTTGGTCGAAGCGGCAATGCCGAAGGTCAGACCGACCAGGAAAGCGACGTTCATCTTCTCGAACAGAATGCCCAGCAGAATGGCGATGATGCCGAGGCCGACAGTGGCCATGCGGGTCACGCGCATTTCTTGCTTCTCGGTGGCCTTGCCTTTCTTCAGTACGGTGGCATAGAGGTCGTGGGAAATGGCTGAAGCACCGGCCAGGGCCAGACCGGAAACCACTGCGAGGATGGTGGCGAAGGCCACGGCCGAGAGGAAGCCGAAGAACAGGTTGCCGCCCACTGCTTTAGCCAAATGCATTGCGACCATGTTGCCGCCGCCGATCAACGTACCGCCTACCTGGCCATTGACGTAGTACTGCGGGTCGGTGCCAATGATCACCATCGCGGCAAAGCCCAAGGTACAGACCACAAGGAAGAAGAAACCGATGAAGCCGGTAGCGTAGAACACCGATTTGCGTGCTTCCTTAGCGTTCGGCACGGTGAAGAAACGCATCAGGATGTGTGGCAGACCGGCGATGCCGAATACCAGGCCGAGAGACATGGAGGCCGTATTGATCGGATCGGCGAGCATGGCGCCGGGGCCCATGATGTTCCAGCCGCTGGCATGAGCTTCGATGGCTTTGGTCGCCAACATCTCATAGCTGAAATCAAACTGGGACATAGCCATCACCGCGAGCGTGGTGCCACCCGCGAGCAATAGCACGGCTTTGATGATCTGCACCCAAGTGGTCGCGATCATGCCGCCAAAGATGACGTAGACCAACATTAGTGCGCCGACGATCACTACCGCCACCGGGTAGTCGAGGCCGAATAACAGCTTGATTAACTGACCCGCGCCGACCATTTGCACGATCAGGTAGCAGCACACCACCGTCAACGAACCAAAGGCGGCGAAGATGCGTACCTTGTTTTGGTCAAGGCGATACGAAACGATGTCGGCGAAGGTATAGCGCCCCAGGTTGCGTAGGCGCTCGGCCATCAGGAAGGTGATGATCGGCCAGCCCACGAAGAAGCCAATGGTATAGATGAAGCCATCGTAGCCTTTGGCGAACACCAGGCTCGAAAGGCCCAGCAGGGTTGCCGCAGACATGTAGTCGCCGGCAATTGCCAGACCGTTCTGGAACCCTGTGATGCCACCGCCAGCGGTGTAGAAATCGGAGGTGGAGTGAGTTTGTCGCGCTGCCCACCAGGTAATGAGGAGAGTGCCCAGGACGAAAACGAAAAACATGCCGATGGCATGCAGATTGAGTGGCTGTTTTTCCACTGCGCCGGCCAGCGAGGGCCCTGCGAGTACAAGTGAAGCAGGCAGAAGGCCGAGGCCGGCAAGGATCACATTACGCAGAGTAGTCATCACTTGCTCTCCTCGAGAACTTCAGCGCCCAAGGTGTCAAAGCGGGTGTTGGCTTTGTAGACATACCAGCCGGTGAGCAGCCAGGAGAAGATGATGATCGCTGCGCCCACGGGCATGCCCACGGTCATCATGCGATTCTCGGCCAGTGGTGCATGCAGCCACTGAGGGGCAAAAGCCACCACCAGCATGAACGAGTAGTAAGTGCCCAGTACGGCAGCGCTCAGCGACCACGCCAGGCGCGAACGGCTCTGCACTAATTTGATGAATTTCGGATTGGCCCGAATGCGTTCGCAGCGCTGGGTGTCGGTTGCATGGATATTGCTCATTTTTTGCTCCCTGTATTATTTTTTTTGTCGGTGCTGTCGGTGCTGTCGGTGCTGTCGGTGCTTGAAGTTGCGGTATGGCTATCAGGTCGATTTCGGCGTGCACAATCCCGAAGCGACAGGTCAGGCCTGTCGCTTGTTTGGGGCTTTGTCGAGGGTTAAAGGGGCAAGGACTAAAGGTTCTTGGCCATGTCCCGCAGGAGGAACTTCTGAATCTTCCCGGTAGAAGTCTTCGGCAGCAGTGTGAACACCACGGTGCGCGGCACCTTGAACCCTGCCAGATGCTCGCGGCAAAAGCTGATAATGTCGGCTTCGCGAACGTTCTGGTGGTCGGCCTTGAGGGTGATGAACGCGCAAGGCGTTTCTCCCCACTTCTCATCGGGGCGTGCAACCACGGCCGCTTCCAGCACACCCGAGTGGCGGTAGAGCACGCCTTCAAGCTCGATGGTGGAGATGTTCTCGCCACCCGAGATGATGATGTCTTTGAGCCGGTCCTTGATCTCTACATAACCATCGGGATGACAGACCGCCAGGTCGCCGGTATGGAACCAGCCGCCTTCGAAAGCTTCTGCGGTGGCGGTCGGGTTCTTCAGATAGCCCTTCATCACCGTGTTGCCGCGCATGAAGATCTCGCCGATGGTCTGGCCGTCGCGTGGTGTAGGTTCCAGGGTTTTCGGGTCGGCCACCATCACGCCTTCCAGCGTCGGGTAGCGCACACCCTGGCGGGATTTGACCTGGGCACGCTCATCGAGCGGCAGTTCATCCCACTCGGCATGCCAGGCACAAATCGTGACCGGGCCGTAGGTCTCGGTCAGGCCGTAGACGTGGGTGACCTTGATGCCCATCTCTTCCACGGCGCCGATCACTTTGGCCGGTGGCGCGGCGCCTGCGACCATGGCATTGATAGGGTGATCAATGGCAGCCTTCGCCGACTCAGGCATGTTGACCAGAGCGTTGAGCACGATCGGTGCACCACAGAAGTGGGTGACCTGATGCTCGCGGATCAGGGTCAGAATCTTCTGCGGGTCGAC
The DNA here is from genome assembly GCF_052976945.1 of Pseudomonas sp. GG8. Taxonomy (NCBI): domain Bacteria; kingdom Pseudomonadati; phylum Pseudomonadota; class Gammaproteobacteria; order Pseudomonadales; family Pseudomonadaceae; genus Pseudomonas; species Pseudomonas sp. GG8. The sequence goes on along the minus strand of NZ_JBRIIP010000001.1, from coordinate 2,627,261 downwards.
GCGGCGCAAGAACACATGCACGCCAGCCATCGCAGTGACGATCCACGGGTAGCACCAGCCGTTGCAGTGAAACATCGGCAAGGTCCACAGAAAAACCGGGTGGTGCCCGATGTTCCAGATCATCTGGTTGCCCAGCGAGTTCAGGTAAGCGCCCCGATGGTGGTAGACCACGCCTTTCGGGTTACCGGTGGTGCCGGAAGTGTAGTTCAGTGCAATCGCCTGCCACTCGTCGTCCGGCCATTGCCAGGCGAACGCGGGATCACCTTCGGCCAGCAGCGCTTCGTAATCGAGGTCGCTGACGGCCTGGCCTTCGCCATACTCCGGGTCATCGACGTCAATCACCAGCGGCGGGTGGTCCAGCATGCCGATGGCGGCGCGGATCACGTCATGGAACTCGCGGTCAGTGATCAGCACCTTGGCCTCGCCGTGCTGGAGCATGAAGGCAATCGCTTCGGCATCCAGGCGCACATTGAGCGGGTTGAGCACCGCGCCGATCATTGGCACTGCAAAGTGAACCTCAAGCATGGCTGGGATGTTAGGCAACATCACGGCCACGGTATCGTTCTTGCCAATGCCGCGACCGGCCAGCGCCGAGGCCAGACGACGGCATCGCGCATAGGTTTGCGCCCAGGTACGACGAATCGAACCGTGGATCACGGCGGGGTAGTCAGGGTAGACGCTGGCAGTGCGCTCAATGAAGCTGAGCGGCGACAAAGCAATATGATTGACAGCCGAAGGGGCTAACCCCTGCTCGAAGATCGACATGTGGCGGGTACTCGGTGGCTGATTATTAGCTCTATATCTGACCGTTCAGATTGCTCGTAGGGTCAGTTAATTATCCGACGCACCTTATATGCTAATTGCCATCTGATATGGAAGTACTACCTGAGTAGTATAGTAAAAATACTATACGTTTTTCATCTTGCACTAAATGGATACAGCCCTGCTAGTAAGGCGCGTATATGCTTGGCGTCCGCTACAAGGAGCTGCGATGACCTCAACCCCCGTTCGATTACACAGTTGGTTGCGCCTGCAATGTGAGGGCGTGCCTCTGGCTGCCCGTGCCGACTCATTGTGCCGCGCGTTTCAGGACTGTCCCGAAGTGCGTCAGGCGGTGTATTTGAGTTGGCAGCCACAGGCGCGAATTTATAGCCATGAAGGCGCCGCTCAGCATTTGCCACCGGGTCTGGGAGACCCATTGTTGGCCAGTGACCAGTTATTATTCGAGCGTCTGGCCGACGAAGGGCGGCTCGATCTGGATCAGGTCCGTCAACTCGATTGCTGGCTGTCTGGCCGTCTGCGCCGTGCGGCTATCAGCTATGGCCAGGTATTTGATCTGGCGCTGGAGCCGGGGCAGGCGGGGCTGCTGTTGGTGGAAGTGTGCGAAGGGGTGAGCCTGGACTGGCTGGGCTGGGTGCAGGATCTGCTGACGACACTGCTGAGTACCGTCAACGGGGTGCTGCGTGGCTCGCCGCTACTGGGCCATGACCCGCAACCGAGTCTGCTGCTGGATGCGCAGGGTCGGCCGCTGGAGTTGAATGCGGCTCTGTTGGCATTGCTCGCCGAGCGGCCTTTGACCGACGTGTCGGGTTTTTTGCCGGTAAACCAACAGGTGCTGGTCCGCGCCTGTCTCGAACAGCAGCGTGCCATTGAAGGGGTCGAGGCACAGTTTGAAGAGCGAATATTGATCTGGACATTTATTCCCGACTTACAGGAAAACCGCGTGTTGGCACGCTGTCGGGAAGCTACCGCGCAAGTGTTGGCGGAACGTGAGGCAGCCAAGGCGCGGCGGTTGTACAGGTTGATTATCGAGAACACCACTGATCTTATTTCCCGGCACACACCGGAGGGATACTTTCTCGACGCCTCGCCGGCTTCCTGGACCTTGCTCGGGTATTGGCCTGAAGAGTTGCGTGGGCTGCCTGCCCACGGTCTATTCCATGCCCAGAATCTGGCCAGTCTGGTGCAGCGCGCGCGGGACGCCCTGGAGCAGGATGGTTATCACACCATGACGTACCGCATCCGCCACCGTGCCGGGCATTACCTTTGGTTCGAGACCGCCTGCCGTGCGATTCGAGAGACTTACACCGGTACGGTGGTCGAGGTAGTCAGCGTTTCGCGTGACATCACCTCTCGGGTCGAGGCTGAAGAGAACAAGCGAAGACTGGCTGAAGTGGTAGAGGCCAATACTGACCCGGTCCTGTTTATCGATCCGAGTGGTCAGGTCACTTACCTCAACCCTGCTGCACGACGTATTTTGCGTCTGGGCGAGCAGCAGCCGATGCCGGCCCTGAGCGAGTTCTTTGCCAGCGATGACCTGGAGCGTCTGCAACGGGAGGGCTGGAGCACCGCCGAGCGCGACGGTTCCTGGAACCTGGAAACACGGCTTCAGCCACCCAGCGGCGGCCCTTCGGTGCCAGTATCGCTGGTGCTCCTGGCTCACCGGCCGGCCGGGGGCGAGCGTTATTACTCACTGGTAGCGCGGGACATGACCGAGCGTGAGCTGCGCGACGTGCAACAGCGTCACCACCAAGACGAACTCGCGCACACCGCGCGTTTGGTGACACTGGGTGAGCTGGCCTCGGGCATTGCCCACGAAATCAACCAGCCGTTGGCGGCGGTGGTCAACTATGCCAATGCCAGCCAGCGTTATTTACAGGCACTGGGTACCAACCCTCAGGCTGCCGAACGGGTAGCCCAGGGTCTGGAACGGATTACCCTGCACGCCAATCACGCGTCGGAAGTGATCAAGCGTCTGCGCGCCTTCCTGCGCAAGGGCCAGCGGCGTATGCAGGCCCTTGATGTCGCCGAGGTCGCTCGGGAGGCGGTGCGCATGTGTGCGTGGGAGGCGAGCAATTGCCAAGTGACTATCGAGGAGCAACTGCCGGATAATCTGCCGCCCGTTTATGCCGACCGGGTACTGCTGGAGCAAGTGCTGCTCAATCTGCTGCGCAATGCCATCGACGCCAATCGTGAGTCTCATCGGGGGCAGCCTTCGATGATTGTGCTCGCTGCGGACCTGGCCAGTGACGGGCGGGTGGAGATCAGTGTGCACGACCAGGGCCCAGGCGTGAGCGAGGCCGAGCTGGAGAAGATATTCACCCCTTTTTACACCAGCAAAGTCGATGGGCTGGGGCTGGGGCTGTCCATGAGTCGCAGCATTATTGAAGGTTTCGGCGGTGAATTGCAGGCCCGGCGCGTATCGGTCGGACTACTGATGCGCTGCTACTTGCCGCTTGTTGGTCCCCTAAAAATAATATCAGGAGTGAATGAATGACGAGTGTCGCGGAGCAGGTGGTCTATGTGGTCGATGACGATCAGGGCATGCTCGACTCGACCGTCTGGTTGCTGGAGTCGGTGGGCCTCAAAGCACTGCCGTTTACCAGTGGCCTCGCTTTCCTGGACGCGTGTGACGCCCAACTCAACGCCTGCGTGCTGCTGGATGTGCGCATGCCCGGCATGGGCGGGTTGAATGTGCAGGAAGAAATGCGCGCGCGTGAACTGAACCTGCCGGTCATTTTCGTCAGTGGCCATGCAGACGTGCCGATTGTGGTGCGCGCATTCAAAGCCGGCGCTCATGACTTTATCGAAAAACCATACAACGAACAGTTGTTGCTGGACAGTGTGCAGCAGGCCTTGGGCAGCTTCGATGCAAGCCGCTCCGGCAGCCAGGGTCATGCACAATTGCAGGCGCGCTTGCTCACGCTGACGCCCCGCGAGCGCGATGTGTTGCTGCCGTTGGTGCAGGGTTACACCACCCGCGAAATCGCCGAGCAACTGGGTGTGAGCGCAAAAACTGTGGATCTGTACCGGTCTCGGGTCATGAAGCGCATGCAGGCCGACCACCTGCCAGATCTGGTGGGCATGGCCATAGTGGCCGGGATCGTGGACCCGCTGAAGCTGCGTTGAGCGCAGAACTCTTGACTCAGGACAGGACGCTATCGTGCCTGGGGAGAGATCCTGTATTTGTTTTTGCGGGCGGCACCACCCGTCGTGGGCCACGTGAAATTCTGCCGACCTGAACCCGAGAAGACCATGAGCTATCCCATCCTGCTGACCCTGCACCTGTTCGCTGCTCTGATCTTCATTGGCACGGTGTTTTTCGAAGTGTTGATCCTCGAGAGCGTCCTCAAGAAGATACCGGCCAAGGCGATGATTCTGGTCGAGCGAGGCATTGCTCTGCGCGCTCGAAAGCTGATGCCATGGGTCTTGCTGACGCTGTTCGGCGCCGGGCTGGGCATGGTCTGGCAGCGCTATTTGCCACTTCTGGCCACGCCGCTGGCGTCTTCTTTCGGTACCTTGCTTGCGCTGAAAATTCTGCTTGCCATCAGCGTATTGGGGCACTTTCTCACGGCCATGTTTTTGCTGAGAAGCGGGCGTATGAATGCACGTTACTCGCGCGTTATTCATATCAGTCTGTTCTGCCACATGGTCGGGATCGTGATCCTGGCCAAGGCAATGTTCTATTGGCAGGGCTGATCGTCTTGCGCACGGTTACGATGGACTGACGCACAGGTTCAGCGGGACAGCAGGCCGTGCTCCATCGCGTATTTAACCAGACCTGCCGGTTTGTCGACCTTGAGCTTGCGCCTGATGCTCAAACGATGGGTTTCGACCGTGCGCACGCTGATAGCAAGTTCCCGGGCAATAGTCTTGTTGTTCAAACCCTGCGCCAGACCGATGAGCACTTGGCTTTCCCTCGGAGTGAGTTCGGTTTCATCTGGTTTCCTGGTGGCCAGTTTGAGGGCCACTTCGGCGCTGTAAAACGTCCCGCCTGTGGCGATCGCCTCGATGGCCGCAATGATTTCCTTTGAGGGGGCGTTTTTCAGTACATAACCACTGGCGCCTGCTCGAATGGAGGTCGCGATGTACTCATGGTTGTCATACATGCTCAGAATGAGGATTTTGATGTCCGGGTACTGAATGCGCAGCAGTCGTGTCAGTTCCAGGCCATTCATGTCTTTCAAACCGATGTCGACCAGCAGAATGTCGGGTGAAACACGGCCGCAAAGATCGAGTGCCTGGGCCCCATTCTCGGCCTCGCCGACCACGTCGAAGGAAGGCCGGACACCCAGCAATGCGCGTATGCCATCACGCACTAAAGAGTGATCGTCCACCAACGCAATACGGATGGGGTATGAGGTGTTCATGATCGCGCTCTGGTTGTTTTCAGGGTTGTTTTTGGCTTGTTGTTATGAGCACTACGCGAGTGAGCGAAGGCGGGTGGGGAGGGTAATGATCAATTCACTTCTGCCAGGGATCGACGACAGACTGAAGTGGCCGTTGAAGTGATCGACGCGCTCGCGAATGTTGCGCAAGCCGATCCCACCGTGGATCTCTTCAAGCCGATTGATATTGAACCCGACGCCATCATCGCATACCGATAGCCTGACCTGGGCCGGATCACCCTCCAGATCAATGTATACGTTATTGGCTTTGGCGTGACGTTCGATGTTGGTCAGCGCCTCCTGCAGGATCCTGAAAAGTGCCACGGGGGCGCCATCGACCAGTTGGACGTCGCCGAGGTTGTTTTCATAGTGAAGGGTCAAACCGCTTCGCAGTTCGAACTCTGTCACCAACTGGGCGACGGCGGCGGCCAGCCCCAGCGTGTCAAGCAACGAAGGGCGAAGATCATGAGAAATGCTCCGAACTTCGCCGATTGCATCCGCAAGCCGACCTATTCCTTGACGAAGGATGTCCTGGCCTTTTTCGCGTCCGGCCTCGAGTTCAAGGGCGGCCAGTTCAAACTGAAATTTGATTGAAACCAACACCTGGCTGATGCCGTCGTGCAGTTCACGCGAGAGCCGTGATCGCTCTTCTTCTTGAAGACTCACAATGCGTTGAGTCAAACCTTGCAGCTTTTTATCGGCTAGACGATGTTCGCTGGCGTTCAAGGTCAGCCCGCACGCAAAGACCAGCAACACGGCGACGAGGGCTACGACACCAATAGCGAGCATGGTGGTATAGATGCCTCGGGCGACTTCTTCGCGAGCCTGATGGGTGGCGCGCTCGACGTCCTCAAGATAAATCCCGGTGCCGAGCATCCAGCCCCAGCGGTCGAGCATCACGACGTACGCCAGTTTGTCGGTGACCTGTCCGGTCGAGGGCTTTTCCCATGCGTAATGTTGAAACCCGTCGCCGGACTGCGCGCTTTTTAGTAACGCCTGAATCACCGGTAACCCATGGGGGTCGGTCATGCTCCACAAGTCTTGGCCCACCAGCGCGGCCTGACGGGGGTGCATCAGACTGCGGCCGTTATGGTCATAGACGAAGAAATAGCCGTTGATGCCAAAACTTAGCTTTGCCAGCTCATCAAGGACTTTTTGCTTGGTTTGCTCATCGTCCCGACCGCTCTCATACACCGGGGCAAGCGCGCTCATCGCCATTTCTACGTAGTTTTTCAGCTCCGCACGTTTACTGGCCAGAATACTGTCTTCAATCAGCTGCGCCTGCTGTTCACCCAGACGCTGGTTTTGGAATATGACCAGCGCGCTGATGACCCCAACGGCCAATATCAGGGGCAGGATGCCGAGGGCGACGATTTTGTATTTGAGTTGCATGACGAGTGAAATCCAGGCTGACGGGTTTGCCTAAAGAGGGCTAGACACCGATTGTCGAACGACTTGATGGCACATGGTAGCCGCGTAAGGCGGCAATTGACCCGCGTAGTTCTACGTAGAAGTCTTAGTAGTACTGCGGATGTTTATACCCGCGTAGTGCGCGGATAGTAGTTAAGCCCTTTTTTACGGGGCATAACAATAACAACTATCGCCGCAGGGCTACGTTCCTCGGCAGGAGACCCACAATGACTCGACTGACCAAACATCTTGCTTGGTTCGCCGTTGCCTGCTTGGGGGCAATTGCATTGGGTGTCGTCGCGCTGCGCCGCGGTGAAGCCATCAACGCACTCTGGATCGTGGTCGCCGCCGTGGCGATTTATCTGGTTGCCTACCGTTATTACAGCCTGTTCATCGCCACCAAAGTGATGCAGCTGGACCCTAATCGCGCCACCCCTGCGGTCGTCAATAACGATGGTCTGGACTATGTGCCGACCAACAAACATATCCTTTTTGGTCACCACTTTGCCGCCATCGCTGGCGCCGGCCCTCTGGTCGGCCCGGTGCTTGCGGCGCAGATGGGGTATCTGCCCGGTACGCTCTGGCTGATTGCCGGGGTGGTGTTCGCCGGTGCGGTGCAGGATTTCATGATTCTGTTCCTGTCCACCCGGCGCAACGGTCGCTCCCTGGGCGAGATGGTGCGTGAAGAAATGGGCCGTGTGCCCGGCACCATTGCCTTGTTCGGTTGCTTCCTGATCATGATCATCATCCTTGCGGTGTTGGCGCTGATCGTGGTTAAAGCGTTGGCGGACAGCCCATGGGGCATGTTCACGGTGCTGGCGACGATCCCGCTTGCGATGTTCATGGGCGTCTACATGCGCTACATCCGTCCGGGTCGCATTGGCGAAATCTCGCTGATCGGTGTGATTTTGCTGCTGGCGTCGATCTGGACCGGCGGGCAGATTGCTGCGGACCCGGTCTGGTCCAAGGCCTTCACCTTCACCGGCATACAAATCACCTGGATGCTGGTCGGTTACGGCTTCGTCGCGGCGGTATTGCCGGTCTGGCTGTTGTTGGCACCCCGGGATTACCTGTCGACGTTCCTGAAAATCGGCACCATCGTTGCGTTGGCAATTGGCATCCTGATCATTGCGCCTGAGCTGAAAATGCCCGCGCTGACTCAGTTCACCGACGGCACCGGTCCGGTTTGGAAAGGCGCGCTGTTCCCCTTCCTATTCATCACCATTGCCTGCGGTGCGGTGTCCGGGTTCCACTCGTTGATCGCGTCGGGTACCACGCCGAAGCTGCTCGACAGTGAAGCCAACTCCCGTTACATCGGCTACGGCGCGATGCTCATGGAGTCCTTCGTGGCGATCATGGCCATGGTGGCGGCTTCGGTGATTGATCCGGGCGTGTATTTCGCGATGAACAGCCCTGCAGCGATTGTCGGCAGCGACGCGGTCACGGTTGCGCAAACCGTCAGCAGTTGGGGCTTTGCCATCACTCCAGACGCGCTGATTGCGGTGGCTAAAGACATCGGTGAAACCACTGTGCTGGCCCGTGCTGGCGGTGCGCCGACCCTGGCGGTCGGTATCGCGCAGATACTGCACCAGGTACTGCCGGGCAAAGACACCATGGCGTTCTGGTACCACTTCGCGATTCTGTTCGAGGCGCTGTTCATCCTCACCGCCGTGGATGCGGGGACCCGAGCCGGTCGTTTCATGCTCCAGGATTTGCTGGGTACCTTTGTACCGGCGCTTAAACGTACTGAATCCTGGACTGCCAACCTGATCGCGACTGGCGGTTGCGTCGCGATGTGGGGCTACTTGCTTTATCAAGGCGTGATCGACCCGTTGGGCGGGATCAACACCTTGTGGCCGCTGTTCGGCATCTCCAACCAGATGCTGGCCGGTATCGCGCTGATGCTCGCGACCGTCGTGCTGATCAAAATGAAGCGCCAACGCTACATATGGGTCACCCTGCTGCCAGCGGTGTGGCTGCTGATCTGCACCACCATGGCCGGCTACATCAAGCTGTTCGATCCGAGCCCGGCGGTTGGCTTTCTGGCTTTGGCGACCAAGTACCGCACGGCGCTGGATGCGGGTCAGGTATTGGCCCCGGCCAAGACTATCGATCAGATGCAGCACGTGATTTTCAACGCGTACACCAACGCTACCCTGACTGCGCTGTTCCTGTTCGTGGTGTTCAGCATCCTGTTCTATGCGATCAAGGTCGGTGTGGCGGCGTGGGGCACCAAAGAGCGTACGGATAAAGAAGCGCCATTCCAGGCGCTGCCAGACGCACGATGAGCCTGGGTTTCAACGGAGGAGCTGCCTATGTTCAATGACCTGAGTCGACTCGGGAAATACCTCGGCCAGGCCGCCCGCCTGATGGTGGGCATGCCTGACTACGATAATTACGTCGAGCATATGCAGATCACCCACCCCGATAAGCCGGTGATGACCTACGAAGCGTTCTTTCGTGAACGTCAGGAGGCGCGTTACGGCGGCGGCAACGGGCAGTCTCCCCGCTGCTGTTGATCGTCTGTCTTGATAGAGCAACGCGCCACGCCTTGTCGTGGCGCGTTGCGTTTGGGCACAAACCGAGGCCTGCGTTTAGTCTTGGCCAACGCTACAAACATCCCGCAGACGATAGTGGACCCGGTGCAACGCCGCGAGCAGTCCGGTTTTTGGAGGCGGGCGGTTCACTGACCCAGATCAACCGACGCAAAATTCAGCCTGTTATAAATATCAGCCTATGCTGCACATGAAATTCGGGTTTCGGGTCGACAAAAGGGGTGAGGTTTGCCCCGTTAATGGCGTTGACGTTTAGAAAGTGCCAGCCCCGGTTGACGTGCCGACAGGGAGCCCAATGTGATGGTTTACGCCTTAGCTGAGGAGTGACATTAAGTGAAAGCTCTCGTTTATCAAGGTCCTGGCCAGAAATCCTGGGAGGACAAAGCAAACCCTATCATCGAAAAGCCTACTGATGCTGTTGTGCGAATCCTGCACACCACCATCTGCGGTACTGATCTGCACATCCTTAAAGGTGATGTTCCTGCCGTCACAAAAGGACGGACGCTGGGCCATGAGGGCGTGGGCGTCGTGGAGGCGGTTGGTTCGGCTGTCCGTAACTTCAAGAAGGGCGATCACGTACTGATTTCGTGTGTCACCTCATGCGGCAGTTGCGCCAACTGTAAGCGTCAGCTGTATTCGCACTGTGCTGATGGCGGCTGGATTCTCGGCCACTTGATTGACGGTACCCAGGCACAACAGGTACGCATTCCGCACGCAGACAACAGCCTGTACCCGATTCCTGCTGGCGCCGATGAAGAAGCGTTGGTGATGTTGAGCGATATTTTGCCCACCGGTTTTGAGATCGGTGTGCTGTCGGGCAAGGTCAAACCGGGCGATTCAGTCGTCATCGTGGGCGCGGGTCCGGTCGGATTGGCGGCATTGCTCACTGCCCAGTTTTATTCTCCTGCCACCCTGATTGTGGTGGATGCCGATCCAAATCGGCTCGAAGTTGCCAAGCGATTCGGCGCCACTCACACCATTGACATCAACGTGGAGAATGCTGTCGATCGAATCTTCGCATTGACCGATGGGGTGGGTGTGGATGTTGCCATCGAAGCCGTGGGCATTCCTGCCTCCTTCGATACCTGTCAGCAAGTGATTGCTCCGGGCGGGCATATTGCCAACGTGGGTGTGCATGGCAAAAGTGTCGAGCTGCACCTGGAAAAACTGTGGATTCAAAACATCAATATCTCCACCGGCCTAGTCAACACCAATACCACGCCGATGTTATTGAAAACGGTGCAATCCGGAAAAATCGAGCCGGGCCAGCTCATCACTCATCGCTTCAAACTAGACAACATTCTTGAGGCATATGAGGTGTTTGCCAACGCGGCCAAAGAAAAGGCTATAAAAGTGATTCTGTCTCAATAAAGCGTCTTCGATCACTGCCCGATACTAAGGAAATCGTATGGATGATCAGGCACGCGTCTCATTGGGCCCGTCCACCGAGGGCTTGTTGCTTGTGATGAACGCAGGTTCTTCAAGCATCAAGTTTTCCATCTACCCATCCAGGCTGGATGATCAAGGGCAGCCCGTGGCCCGCGGTCATGGCAGCCTGGAGAGGCAGGGCAACGTATACTGGTTACGCTTTCGCGAGGTCGCCAGTGACGTGAATGTCGAGGAGCAGTGGCCGCAGACGGATGAGTCGGTCACCGACGAGACGTTGGGTCGTTTGGTTGAATGGATCGAACGCTACACCGGTGACACGCTGGCTGCCGCGGGCCACCGAATCGTTCACGGAGGCGAACGAAAGCAGGTCGCCGCCTTGATCGATGCGACGGTATTGAGCGAAATGGAAGCGCTGATACCGATCGCACCCTTGCATCAGCCTCTGTGTCTGGCCCCGGTGCGGTACTTGGCGCGCGAACACCCTCGACTGCCGCAAGTGGCGTGTTTCGATACTGCGTTTCACCACTCTCTGGATCGCCTGGAAACACTGTATGGACTGCCTCGTGCCTTGAGCGAGGAGGGCATACGTCGTTATGGGTTCCACGGTCTTTCCTACGAATACATTGCTAGTGTCTTGCCGGGCTACGATTCGCGTGCGGCGGCGGGTCGGACCATCGTCGCCCACCTCGGTAATGGCGCAAGTTTGTGTGCCTTGCACGGGGGACTCAGCCGCGCCACCAGCATGGGTTTTACCACGCTGGACGGCATCCTTATGGGCACTCGCCCAGGCCATCTGGATCCCGGCATCCTGCTGTACCTCTTGCGCGAGCGAGGCATGACGGTCCAGGCGCTTGAGCATTTGCTTTATCACGAGTGTGGTGTGTTAGGCGTCTCTGGCGGAATTTCCAGCGACATGCGTGAACTGTCTGCCAGCCAAGCCCCTGAAGCCAAAGAGGCCATTGATGTCTATGTGCGTACCATCGTGCGCGAAATAGGGGCGTTTTCTGCCGTATTGGGCGGGCTTGACGCGCTGGTATTTACCGGCGGCATTGGCGAACACGCGGTCGCCGTGCGAGCCGCCATTCTAAAGGGCTGCGCCTGGCTTGGGCTGGACATGGATGAACCTGCAAACCAAAAGCACGGCCCTCGCCTGTCGCACCCTGACAGCCGGGTGGCAGCTTGGGTAATTCCCACCGATGAAGACAACGTAATTGCACGTCATACCTTGCAATTGCTGCACGCCAGCGCCGAATTCCGGGCGGCAAATAAGAAAACTGAAAGTTATTGAATTAACCACTCCCTGTACGTTCCATTCCTGAGTTGCCGAGCGGTTGTCTGTCAGCCCGCGGATACGAATGGATTGACAACACAACGGTATAAGGAGAAAGCGATGAAGCAGTTGAAAGTGGCTTCCAGCGTTGCTGCACAGGCCTGTTTTCTGACCTCGCGACAGGTTGTGGGTTTTGATCAAACCGATTTGACCGACATTGCCGCCGCCGTTCTCACGACGGAAGACGTGCGCAATGGAATGATCGAGGTGATTAGTAATTCCGGGTTCGATATTCCTGTTTTTTTTGCAGTTACCGCGCAGGACAAGTTCTCTCGTAACACGCTCCCCGGCATTGAAGATGTGTTATTACAGATCAGTGGCGTATTCGATTTGGGCAGTGACAAGGCCGAGTTCTATGGCGACAAGCTGGAAACCGCTGCCCGGCGGTATGAGGACAATCTGCTTCCCCCCTTTTTCGGTGCACTCAAACGCTATGAGGAGCGTGGCAACTCAACGTTTGCTTGCCCAGGGCACCAAGGCGGACAGTTCTTTCGCAAGCACCCTGCCGGGCGTCAGTTCTTTGAGTTTTTTGGGGAGACGCTGTTTCGCTCCGACCGCTGTAACGCCGATGTGGAGATGGGGGATCTGTTGATCCACGAAGGCGTGGCGCTGGCCGCCCAACAACGTGCGGCTCAGATTTACAACGCGGATAAAACTTACTTTGTCCTCAATGGCACCTCGGCGTCGAACAAGGTCGTGACCAATGCGCTGCTGACGCCTGGGGATGTGGTGCTGTTCGATCGAAATAACCACAAGTCGGTGCATCAAGGCGCTTTATTCCAGGCGGGCGCCACGCCGCTTTATCTGGAAACAGCACGCAACCCCTACGGCTTTATCGGCGGTATCGACGCGCACTGTTTTGACGAAACGTACCTGCGTGAGCGTCTGCAGGAAATCACGCCCGAAAAAGCCGCTGCACCAAGGCCGTTCCGGCTGGCGGTGATTCAGTTGGGGACCTACGACGGTACGATTTATAACGCCCGTCAGGTAGTCGACAAGATAGGCCATCTCTGCGACTACATTCTGTTCGACTCGGCATGGGTGGGCTATGAGCAATTCATTCCCATGATGCGCGACTGTTCGCCAATGTTGCTGGAGCTGGGTCCTGATGACCCCGGCATTTTTGTGACGCAATCGATTCACAAACAACAGGCCGGTTTCTCTCAAGCATCGCAAATCCACAAAAAAGACCGTCACATTAAAGGGCAGGATCGCTACTGCAATCACCATCGCCTGAATAACTCGTTCATGGCGCAGGCGTCGACCAGTCCGTTCTATCCACTGTTTGCCTCGCTCGATGTCAATGCCCGCATGCACAGCGGCCGCAGCGGCCTGCGTTTGTGGAGCGAGTGCGTACGCGCCGGTATTGAGGCGCGCAAAATGGTGATGGACAACTGCACATTGATCAGGCCGTTCGTGCCGCCGACTATCGATGGCAAATACTGGCAGGATTATTCCACCGACGAGATTGCCAGCAACCTCAAGTTTTTCATGTTTCACCCCGATGAACGCTGGCATGCGTTCGAAGGGTATAACGAGCAGCAATACTTCATTGACCCGTGCAAGTTGTTGTTCACCACGCCGGGCATTGATGCAGTCACCGGCCAATACACAAGCTTCGGGATCCATGCCGGTATCCTGGCGACCTTCCTGCGTCAGAACGGGATCGTGCCGGAAAAAAGCGACCTGAACTCGATTCTGTTTCTGCTTACGCCCGCCGAAGACAAGGCCAAGATGCACCACTTGGTGGCTCAGATAGCCCGGTTCGAGCGGTTTATCAAAGACGACGCGCCGTTGAGCAGCGTATTGCCCGGTATTTATGCCGCGCACGAAGCCCGTTATAAAGACTACACCATCGTTCAGTTGTGTCAGGAAATGCACAACCTGTATGCGCAGCATGACGTCAAACAGTTGCAGAAAGAGATGTTCCGGCAGTCGCACATGCCCGCAATCGCAATGGGCCCGCGCGACGCCAACCTGGAGTTCATCCGTGGCAACGTTGAGCTCATTCCTCTGGAAAGTGCGCAAGGGCGTATCGCCACGGAGGGCGCGTTGCCGTATCCGCCAGGTGTGCTGTGCGTGGTGCCCGGTGAGGTCTGGGACGGTGCGGCGCTGAAGTACTTCCTCGCACTCCAAGACGCTATCAATCAGTTCCCGGGGTTCACCCCGGAATTGCAGGGCGTGTACCTGAAACAAGAAGACGATGGCCGCCTGCGGGCTTATGGCTACGTGCTCAAGCAGTAACGACTCATCACCGTGGACGCCCACCAACCGGTGAGGCGTATCGATTAAACATGTCGTCGTTTCGGGCTGTAAAAGGGGTGGAACATGGGAACTGCAGTTAAAAAAATGAGTGTGGTGCAGCTGACCGTGCTGACGGCTGTCAACATGCTCGGGTCGGGCATTGTCATGCTGCCGAGCAAACTGGCGCAGGTCGGGACGATATCAATTTTTTCTTGGATCGTGACCGCGCTGGGCTCATTGGCACTGGCTTATGCGTTTGCCAAGTGTGGGCGCTTCAGCCGTAAGGCTGGCGGTATGGGGGGGTATGCCGAGTACGCGTTCGGGCGTTCGGGCAACTTCATGTCCAACTACACGTATGGCGTGTCGCTGCTGATCGCCAACATTGCAATCGCTATTACGGCGGTGGGCTATTCGGTCGTCCTGTTCAAAACATCGCTATCACCAGTTGCCACTGCGATGGCCGCTATCGCGCTGCTCTGGGTCACGATGTTTGCCAACTTCGGGGGGGCAAGGATCACTGGTCGGATTGGTAACGTCACCATTTGGGGGGTCATCCTGCCGGTTGTCGTCCTTTCGATAATCGGCTGGTTCTGGTTCGACTTCTCAACCTATCGAGCGGCCTGGAACCCCCATAACATGCCGTTTATGCAAGCAGTAGGGGCCTCGATCTCGATCACCTTGTGGGCTTTCCTGGGGCTCGAGTCCGCATGCGCCAACACCGATGCCGTCGAGAACCCGGAGCGTAATGTGCCGATCGCCGTGCTGGGGGGAACCTTGGCTTCAGCAGTGATCTACATCGTCTCGACCAACGTGATTGCGGGGATGATTCCCAATGCTGAGCTGGTCAGCTCGACGGCACCCTTTGGTCTGGCGTTTGCCACGATGTTTACGCCCCTGGTGGGCAACATTGTCATGGGCCTGATGATTGTGGCCTGTATTGGTTCATTATTGGGGTGGCAGTTCACCATTGGCCAAGTGTTCAAGAGCTCGGCGGATGTCGGGTACTTCATGAAAATCTTCGGCAAGGTGACCAAGACCGATACGCCTGTCGCCGGTATGCTCGTCTTGTTGGCATGCCAGACAGCGTTGTCGTTGATGACCATCAGCCCGGACCTGAGTGGGCAGTTCGACCGACTCGTTAATCTGGCGGTGGTGACCAATCTGGTCCCCTATCTGATGTCCATGGCGGCCTTGATGACGATTCAACAAGCCGCAAACGTAACCCCGCGCCAGGCGTTACTGGCTAATATTGTCGCTTACATTGCCGCAGCCTACAGTTACTACGCACTCTTCAGCGCCGGTGCAGACGCGATGATGCTGGGTGGCATTGTGACGATGTTGGGTTGGACATTGTACGGTACTGTTTCCCGACGTTTTATGAAGGACGGAAGCCCTCAGCCAGTCGGCGAAAAGCTATCGGTTTGATAATCAAGGAACACTGAAGGGTAGTAGACAATGTGCAACTGTCTTCTACAGTCAGACGGCTCCCGGGCAGTCTGTTTGCAATCGACCTGCTGTTGCGGAAACGTCTACAACGCCGTCCTATGGAGTCGTTATGTATATTTTCAACCCGCTGCTGTCCAGCGCTGATAACCCGTCAGCCGTACCGATCGCGTCGCCTGAACTTAACGACGTCGGTCCACTCTCCGCCGACCTGCTTGATCGCATGCATCGTTACTGGCTCGCCGCCAATTACCTGTGTGTCGGGCAGATCTACCTCAAGGCCAACGCGCTGTTGCGCGAGCCCCTGACTGCCGAGCACATCAAGCCGCGCCTGCTGGGACATTGGGGAACATCGGCGGGGCAAAACTTCATCTACGTGCACTTGAACAGGCTCATCAGCGAGCAGCATGTCGAGATGGTCTATATCTCTGGACCCGGGCATGGCGGCCCTACGCTCAATGCCTGCGCCTGGCTGGAGGGCACTTACAGCGAGGTGCACGCTGAGATAACGCCGGACGAGGCGGGCATGTTGCGGTTTTTCCGCAGTTTCTCCACGCCAGGCGGCGTGCCCAGCCACTGTGGTCCGCACACGCCCAATTCCCTGCATGAGGGCGGAGAACTGGGTTATTCGCTGGTGCATGCCTTCGGCGCTGCGTTTGACAATCCCGAGTTGCTGGTGACCTGCGTGATTGGTGATGGCGAGGCCGAGACATGTCCACTGGAGGGCAGCTGGAAGAGCATCCGTTTTCTCAATCCCCGCGACGATGGTGCGGTGTTGCCGATTTTGCACCTCAATGGTTACAAAATCTCCGGCCCCACCGTGGAAGCGCGCACAGACGATGCCGACCTTGTCGAGCTGTACCGTGGACGCGGTTATGAACCGATTATTGTCGCGGGCGACGATTTGCCAGGCATGCATCAACGTTTTGCGGCGGCCCTGGATGCGTCCTACGCCAGCATACGTGACATCCAGCGTCGTGCGCGGAACGAGGGGCTGGTCGAGCGTTTGCGTTGGCCGATGATTATTTTGCGCAGCCCTAAAGGCTGGACCGGGCCGAAGGTGGTCGACGGTCTGCCGGTCGAAGGCACATTCCGCGCGCATCAGGTGCCACTGGCCAATGTGATCCAGAATCCACAACACTTGGCCCAGCTCGAGGCCTGGATGCGCAGCTATTCGCCACAGACGTTGTTTGATGACAACGGTGCGCTGGTGCCTGAACTGCAGGCACTGACCCCTCCGGCCGCGTTGCGTATGGGCGCTGTTCCTCACGTCAACGGCGGGCGAGTGCTGACCGCGCTAGACCTGCCAGACTTTGCCGACTATGGCCTGGAAGTGCCTGGGCCAGGCGAAGTGATCGCTGAGGCGCCGCGCAAGCTGGGCGAATACTTGCGTGACGTGATTCGCTTCAACCCTACCAACTTCCGCGTGTTCGGGCCGGATGAAACCAATTCCAACCGACTCAATGCGGTGTTTGAAGCCACCAACCGAACGGCTACGGGACCGGTACTCGAGATCGACGATCACCTCGCGCCCAATGGCCGGGTGATGGAGGTGCTCAGCGAGCATTTGTGCGAGGGCTGGCTGGAGGGTTATTTGCTTACGGGGCGCCACGGCATGTGGTCGACCTATGAGGCTTTCGCCCAAGTCGTCGACTCCATGGTGACGCAACATGCCAAATGGTTGCAGCAGAGTCGCG
Source organism: Pseudomonas sp. GG8 (assembly GCF_052976945.1). Taxonomy (NCBI): domain Bacteria; kingdom Pseudomonadati; phylum Pseudomonadota; class Gammaproteobacteria; order Pseudomonadales; family Pseudomonadaceae; genus Pseudomonas; species Pseudomonas sp. GG8. Next base: position 2,610,025 of record NZ_JBRIIP010000001.1, on the reverse strand, counting down.
AGTTTCAGTGGCGCCGCCCATTGGCCTCGCTCAATGTGCTGCTCACCAGCCATGCCTGGCGCAACGACCATAATGGTTTCAGTCATCAGTCCACGGGCTTTGTCGACAATGTGTTGCAACGTCGTTCCGACGTGGTGCGGGTGTACTACCCGCCGGACTCCAACTGCCTGGTCAACGTGTTCGATCACTGCTTGCGCAGCCGCAATTACGTGAACGTGGTGACCTGCGGCAAGCAGCCGGATTTCCAGTGGCTGGATTTCGACGCTGCGCTGAAACACTGCTCTCAAGGCGCATCGATCTGGAATTTCGCCAGCAGCGATGAGGGTGACGATCCCGATGTGGTGTTAGCGTGCGCTGGCGATGTACCGACCACCGAGGCGGTGGCGGCGGCATGGCTGCTGCAGAAATATGTCCCCGGCATCCGCGTACGGCTGGTCAATGTCGTGGACCTGTGCATTCTCAGCAACCCGGAAACGCGCCCCCACGGTATGGATCATGGGTCGTTTGAGGCCTTGTTCACCCGTGATGCACCGGTGATGTTCGCCTTCCATGGTTCTACCTGGGTCATCCACTCCATGGTGCATGGCCGGGCCAACGAAGCCCGCTTCCATGTTCGTGGTTTCTCTGATCGGGGCACCACGACCACACCGTTTGACATGGTGGTGCTTAATCAGATGAGTCGCTACCAACTCGCTATCGACGCATTGAGCCATGTGCCGCGCCTGTGTGCTCATAGCCAGAATGTGGTGAGTTATTTCGAAAGCCAGTTGCGCAAGCATCACACGTACATTCGCGAGCACTTCGAGGACCTTCCAGAGATACGCAATTGGCACTGGACCGCTGACTTCAGCCAGCCTGACAGCCCGCCGCCATTAGCCAAGGGGCATGTAAGAGGCCAGCTCTTTACCGATGCCTGAGCGGTTTCGACATCCGGTTACGCTTGAGGTGTGGCCGGACCCCAGTTTGTCCCCAGTTCGTATAAGGGCCAGTCCATGCAGTCTCCTTGCAACGATCTTGATCCGAGCTTTCAAACCCTGCGCCAACTGGCGTTTGATCAGTCCATCCGTTGGTCGTGTCTGAATGATGATATCTGGCGCAGTCTCGACCATGAATTATGGGAACTGACCCATAATCCCTGTGTGGTGCTCAACGCGGTTTCCGACCAGAAGATCAACCTCCTGCTGGGCAACAGTCATTTTCATGCGCGGGTTACCCGCATCGCCGAGATCCATCGGGATATCCTCGCTCAGCCCTCATGGTTCGAGCGCGAACAGCCTGACGCTGATTTGCAGCAAGTGGCCTACTTCTCCATGGAGTACATGCTCAGCGAGGCACTGCCGATTTACTCGGGAGGGTTGGGCAATGTCGCGGGCGATCAGTTGAAAGCCGCCAGCGACCTGGGTGTTCCGGTGGTGGCTGTTGGCATGCTTTGGCAGCAAGGGTATTTTCGTCAGGAAATCGGTTTTCAGGGTGACCAGCAAGCGTTGTACCCGGTCAATGACACGCGCCAATTGCCGGTGGAGCCCTTGTTGCGCCCCGATGGCAGTTTGTTACGTCTGTCCGTGCAACTGCCAGGTCTGACGGTCTGGGTGCGGGGTTGGCAGGCAACGGTGGGCCGTAATAAATTGTTGCTGCTCGACAGTAACGACCCGGCCAATCCACCCCCGTTCCGGCTGATCACCGGTGAGCTGTATGGCGGCGATGTGGAGATGCGTCTTCGCCAGGAGGTGGTGTTGGGTATTGGTGGATGGCGTTTACTGGAGGCCGCAGGTTACACGCCGGATGTCTGTCATCTAAACGACGGCCACGCCGCTTTCGCGGTGCTTGAACGGGCCCGCAGCTACATGCAGGCGAACAAGGTCGGGTTCGATGTCGCGATGACCGCCACCCGTGCCGGTAATGTGTTCACCACCCATACACCGGTCGAGGCCGGTTTCGACCGTTTCCCCTCGGAGCTGATCAGCAAATACATGGGGCGCTATGTCGAAACTGAGCTGGGTCAGCCTTTGTCGGCCATTCTGGCGCTGGGACGGCAGAACGCTGATGATGCGCAAGAACCCTTCAATATGGCGTTCCTGGCGATGCGTTGTGCAGGTGCGGTCAATGCAGTGAGCCGTCTGCATGGGGCAACCTGCCGCCACATTTTCCAGAGTCTGTTTCCACGCTGGCCCCGCGATGCCGTGCCGGTCGGGTACGTGACCAATGGCGTTCATCTGCCGACATGGGTATCACTCGAGGCCGAGTCGCATTGGCAAGCCTTGCACGGGGGCGATCTGCCTTGGCGCGGCACCAGTGAGTCGCGGGTCAGCGAGTTACTGGAGCAGGTCGACGACGGGCAGATCTGGCGTTTGCGCCAGCAGGCCAGGACGCTGTTGTTCGAGTTCGTCCGCACGAGTCTGGCGCGCAGCGAGGCCATTCACGGAGCCTCGCTGGAGGCCATTGAGTCGGCGGGTGCCCTGTTCAACCCGCAGGTTTTGACGCTGGGCTTTGCCAGGCGCTTTGCCTCGTATAAACGGCCTAACCTGTTGTTACAGGACCCCGACAGGCTGCTGCGTATTCTCAATCATCCAACCCGGCCGGTGCAGTTACTGATCGCCGGCAAGGCGCATCCGGCCGACATCGTCGGGCAGCAGATGATTCGTGACTGGCATGCGTTTATTCGCCGTCCGGAGGTCAACGGGCGTGTGGCGTTCCTCGAAGACTACGATATGCGTGTAGCACGCCATTTGGTGCAAGGGGTCGATGTTTGGGTCAATACCCCACGCCGTCCGTGGGAAGCCAGCGGCACCAGTGGGATGAAAGTCCTGGCCAACGGCGGGCTGAACCTGTCCCAGCTCGATGGCTGGTGGGCCGAAGCATGCTCAGAGGAGGTGGGCTGGGGGATTGGCGATGGTGCCGAGCATGCTGACGATTACGACAGTGTCGACGCTACCCAGCTTTATTCGTTGCTTGAGGATGAGGTGGTGCCTGCTTTTTATGAGCGCGATGCAGAGGGCATTCCCAGGCAATGGATCCGGCGCATGCGCTGCAGCATGGGAGCGCTGGTGACACAGTTTTCCGCCGACCGGGCCGTGCGCGACTACACCCAACATTATTATCTGCCCGCCGCCACGGGCTACCGGGCGCGCGCGGCTGATGAAAGCCGACTGGCCGTGCAACTCACTCGTGAACGCGAGGATCTGAATGTTCGTTGGGCTCATATCCGCTTTCTGCATCTGGACATGCACCAGCAGATGGGCCACTACGCTGCAACGTTACACATGGACCTTGATGGACTGTCCCCGGGCCAACTACGCGTGCAGCTGTATGCCGAAGGTCTGGAGGGCGCGCCCGCTGATATTCAGGACATGGTGATCGACCCGATGGCACTGTCCGGAGGTGTTTTGATCTATCGCGCCGAGGTACCTGATGATCGTCCTGCCCAGGCTTATACCGCGCGCGTGATCGTCAATGGCGCCACTGGGCTGGAGGTCCCGCTGGAGGTCGGTCTCATTGCCTGGCAGCGTTAACGTGCCTTTTCACAGCGCTAGGCTATAGACGCTGAACATCTCATGCCGAGGCCTGCGGTTGCGGGCCTCGAGTTACCCTTTCTATCTGTCTGGAAGACACTATGTCCTTTGATCAGCAAAATCGTCTTGGCATGAAAGCACTGCTTATCCATGAAGATCTTGCTGCCAATACGGCGGCGGGCCGCGCCGTCAGGCAACTGGCGCAAGAGCTGGAAAAACGCCAGGTTGAGGTCCTGCTGGCACAGTCGGCGCTGGATGCCACTGTTCTGATTCACTCAGACCCTATGGTGCAATGCGTGTTACTCGATTGGGAGTTGGCCCTCGACGACAGTCATGCAATAGCCAACAGCGTATTGGATGCTGTGCGTGAGCGCAGCGAGACGCTGCCGATTTTTCTGCTGGCTGATCGCAACAGTGCAGCAACCATCCCGCTTGACGCCATGCAGAAATCAGACGACTTCATCTGGTTGCTGGAAGACACCACCGCGTTTATCAGCGGGCGCATCGTCGCTGCCATTCAGCGTTACCGTGAGGCCGTGCTGCCACCGATGTTTGGTGCGCTGGTACGCTTCTCGCAAGTGTACGAATACTCTTGGCACACGCCCGGACATACCGGCGGTACAGCGTTTCTGAGGTCGACGGTAGGACGGGCTTTTTTCGATTTTTTCGGTGAAAACCTGTTCCGCTCGGACTTGTCGATTTCAGTGGGCGAGCTGGGTTCGTTACTCGATCATTCTGGGCCCATCGGTGCCAGCGAAGTGTACGCAGCGAAGGTCTTCGGGGCTCATCGCACGTATCACGTCACCAATGGTTCATCGACCTCCAATCGGGTGATCCTGATGGCCAGCGTCACACGTGACCAAGTGGCATTGTGTGATCGCAACTGCCATAAGTCGGTCGAGCACGCGATGACCATGTCCGGGGCGATTCCGACCTACCTGATTCCCTCGCGAAATCACTACGGTCTGATCGGGCCGATACCTCCCCAGCGCCTGAGCCCCGAGGCCGTGCGCGACGCCGTGGCGAGCAATCCATTGGTGCGTGACGGGTTCGACCCGACGCCGATGCACGCGATCGTCACCAACTCCACCTACGACGGACTTTGTTACAACGTCACCCAGGTCGAGAAGCTGCTCGGTCAAAGCGTCGACCGCCTGCATTTCGACGAAGCCTGGTTCGGTTATGCGCGCTTCAACCCGATCTACCGAGAGCGTTTCGCCATGCATGGCGAGCCAGCAGACTACAGCGCGGACAGGCCGACTGTGTTTGCGACCCAATCCACACACAAGTTGCTGGCGGCGCTGTCCCAGGCTTCGATGATCCATGTGCGCGATGGTCGCCGGCCTATCGAACATGCGCGGTTCAATGAAGCGTTCATGATGCATGCTTCGACTTCGCCGAACTACGCAATCATCGCCTCCAACGATGTCAGTGCGGCAATGATGGACGGCCCTGGTGGCAAAGCCCTGACGGGCGATGCAATTCGCGAGGCGATTGCTTTTCGACGCATGGTGCCGCGACTCAACGAAGAGTTCCAGGCCCGGGGCGAATGGTTTTTCAATGTCTGGCAGCCTGACACTGTCATCGATCCCGAGAGTGGCGAAGTGGTGCCGTTCCATACTGCCGATGAGGCTCTGCTGGCGAGTGAGCCTGAGTGTTGGGGGCTAAAACCCAATGCTGCCTGGCATGGCTTCGGTGACATCGAAGACGGCTACTGCATGCTTGACCCGATCAAGGTGTCGATCACCACGCCCGGGATTTTGCCCGGTGGCGGCATGAGCCAGCAGGGCATTCCTGCGGTGGTGCTCAGTGCCTACCTGGACCGGCAGGGCATCGTGGTGGAGAAAACCACCGACTTTACGATTCTGTTCCTGTTCTCTATCGGTGTGACCAAAGGCAAGTGGGGTACATTGGTCAGCACCTTGCTGGACTTCAAACGTGACTACGACGCCAACGCGCCACTGGACAGCGTGTTGCCGCCCCTGATCGCCGCGCACCCGCAACGCTACCGTGGCATGGGGTTGCGCACACTGTGCGACACCATGTTCCAGGCCATGTCCGAACTGCGCACCACTGAATCCATGTCTCGGGCGTTCTCTACCTTGCCGGTGCCCCAACTCAGTCCGGTCGCGGCATACGAGCAACTGGTGCGCGGCAATATCGAAGTCCTTACCCTCGAACAAATGGCGGGCCGCACCGTGGCGACCGGGGTGGTGCCATATCCGCCAGGCATCCCGCTACTGATGCCCGGCGAGAGCGCAGGGGCGGCGGATGGTCCAATTCTCGGCTACCTCAAGGCGCTGCAAGAGTACGACCGGCGCTTCCCGGGCTTCACCCATGACACCCATGGCGTCGAGGTGGAGGATGGGCGTTATTTAGTCCGATGCATTAAATAAACCCCAGGACGGTCCGGGCGACGGGGAGGACGGCGGCTATGCTGAAATCATGGCTGCTCATCGCTATCGGCGCGTTGCTCGGTGCCGGCTTCGTTTCAGCTGATTAGCGCACGCTAAAGGAGTTGGATCATGAAAGGTTTTCTGGTGATTTTCTTCACTCAGCAGAATCGTCGCTATCGCGGAAAAATGCTCGGTGACTGGGTCGTCGACCTGGCCAAAGAACTGGGGCTACGCGGCGCCACGCTATCGACGGGCATAGAGGGATTTGGCCATACAGGCCAGCTGCATTCCACGCACGTCTTTGAACTTGCCGATCAACCTACCGAAATTCGTATGGCGATTAGCGAAGACGAGTGCGCGCGCCTGTTCGAGCGCCTGGAGGCCGAAGACATCTCCTTGTTCTACATAAAAGCGCCGATCGAGCTGGGGACTGTCGGCAAAAAAGCCGACAAGCCCCTTAGTTGACCGGGAGTTCCAGTGTTGCGCAGAGACCGCCGTCTGGAAGGTTATCCAGATGTATCCGACCTTTCAGGCGAACCGCAATCGTTTGTACAATCGTCAGTCCAAGCCCTGCGCCCTGGTCGTTACCTCGACTGTAAAAACGCTCAAAGAGCCGCTCACGCTCTGCCTCGTTGATACCCGGCCCCTGATCTTCGACAGCCAGCTGGAAGTGTCCATTGATTTTTGTCAGGCGGACAGTGATCAGGCCATGTTCTGGAGAAAAGTTCGCGGCGTTGGTCACCAGGTTATTAAGCGCGATGTTAATCGCTACTGGGTCGGTATGGGTGATGTAAGGGACATCACTGACGTCGAAAGTCAGCTCAAGGCCCTTGCTCAGCAACCAGGGCGTAAGCTGAACGAGACCCTCTCGAACAGTCGCCGTCAGGTCAACGGTTTGCAGGGGCGGTGCTATCGACTGGGGTTCGAGCCTGGCCATGGTCAGCAACTGGTTAACCAAACGGCTGGTGCGGTCTACACCGACGATCAGGTATTCGAGTGACTCTCGTTTTTCTGCCTCGGTGCCCGCTTCCAGTAAATTCTGCGCATGCACCCGAAGTACCGCCAACGGTGTCCGCATTTCATGGGCCGCATCGGCAATGAAGCGTCGCTCTCGCCCCAGCACCTCCTGGATTTGCGAAAGCATTCGATTCAGCGCGGCCTGCATGGGTTCGAGTTCGCTGGGCAGCGGCTCGATTTGCAGGGGCTCCAGGGAGCCGGAGTGTCGAGCGCGCAGGGTCGCGGCCAAGTCGGCCAGAGGCTTGAGCCCCCAACCAATCGCCAGCCACATCACTGTGACCAGGATCAGGCTGCCCAACAGATTTGGCCAAAGGGTATGCTGAACGATACGGTCAACCAGATCCGTTCGCACATCGTTACGCTCGCCGACCCAGATATGCAGGCCGTACTGCACGTCGTCGAGAATGAATGTCCGCCACTGATGATTTTTCAGGTCAACGACATCGCTGAAACCTGTCTGGGAGGGGGGCAGGGTAAAGGTGGGGGCGCTGGCAGTGTGTACCAGCAGTTCGCCTTGATGATTCCATACCTGAAAAGCAATTTTGCTCTCATAGGGATGGCCATCGAGCTTGGGCGAGGCTTGGCTGAGGGCCTGATTGAAGGCCTGGTACAGTGCTGAATGGTCCTTGCTGGCCATTGGCATGCGCATGACGCCTTGCAGCAGGCGAGCGTTTTGGGCCAGTTGCGCGTCATAGACTTCGGCAATTTCATGATTACTGTCATGCAGGTTGAAGAAACTCATGATCAGCAGGCCCACAAGCAACAGGCCGAGAATCAGGGTCATGGTGCGCTTTCTGATTGACGTCATCGGCGCTCTTCAACCAGGTAACCGACACCGCGAATGGTCCGGATTAACTCAGAACTGAATTTTTTCCGCAGATTGTGGATGTGCACCTCGAGGGTGTTGCTTTCCGCTTCTTCGTTCCAGCCATAAAGCAGCTGGATCAATCGCTCGCGGGTCATCACCCGTCCTGGGGGAGAAAGCAGTTCATAGAGCAACTGGTACTCCTTGGGTGTCAGCGCAATCGGTGCGCCATGGTAAGTCACCTGTTGGGTACTCGGGTCCAGGCTGATATCGGCATGCTCGATCAGCACCCGGGCGCGTCCCGCACTTCGACGCAGCAGCGCGCGCAGGCGGGCTTTCAATTCGGCAAGGTCGAAAGGTTTGACCAGATAGTCATCGGCGCCTGCATCCAGACCGGCAATCCGGTCTTCGGTGGCATCGCGCGCGGTGAGGATCAGCACGGGCAGCGTGGAGCCGCTCTGGCGTAACTGGCGCAGCACTTCGAGACCGTCCATGCGTGGCAGCCCCAGGTCGAGCACGGCCAGATCAAAGGTTTCGGTGAGCAGCGAATGCAGAGCGCTGCTACCGTCTTTAAGCCAGTCAACGGTGTAACCCTCTCGGCTCAAGGCCTGATGAACACCTTCGCCCAGAGCGATGTCATCTTCGATAAGCAGTAGACGCACAGCTGACTCCTGTCAGTTAATTTTCTTGTTTACCTCGCCAAGCAACGCCTGGATCTCCTGGCGGCGACCTGTATCGGCGGTTTCCCGGCCAGGACGCGGTGGCGCTTGCAAGGCTTTGAGCAAGGCTGCCTTGGCTTCGACATAACGACCTTGACGATAAAGGTGGTCCCCCCAAAAGTACAGGCTGTCTATGCCAGTCGGGTTGAGTTGCAAGCCTTGTTTCAAGAGCTGTTCGGCTTTTTTCGCGTCGCCGAAGCCGATGGGCCAGCCGGGAACCCGATCATAGAGTGCGGCGAGGCTGGTATAAGCGGAGCCTTGCAGCGCATTCGGGTCCAGCGCTATCGCTTTTTCGAGATCGATACGCGCCGACTTGACCTTGCTCAATGCCCCCAGTCCGCCTTGAGCTCCGGCCCAACTGCTGGTAACGATACCGGACCAGACCCAGGCCTCGGCAACGGTTCCCCGGGACTGAGTGAACGCTGACGCTTGTGCTGCAAGCTTTTCAAACGCAGCCACACGTTGCTCAGCTGGCAATTCGTATTGGATATGGGCCCAGCTTTGCTGAATGGCAATCAGGCGTTCCTGATCCGCGCTTTCCAAGGCCCAGGCAGGGCTGCTCAAAACGCCGAGAAGCAGGTAGATGCAGAGCTTTTTCATGGTTTTTATTTCTCTTTTTCTTGCCGGACACTGAGTCGCCGGATCAAGGGCAGTTGTTTACGCAGGCTGCGGTCCACAAGGTTAGGCAGCAGGCTGTTCAAACGGACGAAGAAGCGTTCAGGCCAGCCCAGGTAGAGCTCGCGACGATCACCCGCAATCGCATGGATAACCGCCTGAGCGACGATGTGTGGGTCGTCGACGTTTGATTTCAGTGCGTCGGTCAAGGCCTGTGCGGCGGGGCTGTTCATAGAGGTGCGCGTCGCACGGGGCGCCACGTACAGCACGCCAACCCGGGTATCGGCCAGCTCGCGACGCAGGGCTTCGGAGAAACCGCGTAGCGCGAATTTGCTCGCACAATAGCTGGCGTAACCCGGAAAACCAATGGAGCCGTAGGTGGACCCCACATTAACGACCATGGCATTTTCAGCGTCTTTCAATAGAGGCAGAAACGTGCGCGTCAGGCAGATAGGGACGCTGATGTTCAACGTCAGCATGGCGTTGATTTCTGCATCGTCCAGCTGTTCGAGCATGGCGAAGTGGTTGACCCCGGCGGCATTGATCAGCAGGTTCACACCACCCATTTCCTCGGCCGTGGTGAAGACCTTTCTGCGGTCAGTGGCGGTCGTCAGGTCAGCTGATATCCAGCGCAGATTGTGCGGATAAAGCGCGAGTAGCCGCTCAAGTGGCGCTTTATGTCGGGCCACCGCCAACACCAGGGCGCCCTTCGCGCACAGGGCATCGGCAATGGCCAGGCCGATCCCGCCGCTAGCACCGGTCAGGACGACTCTTGCTTCAGAGAGCTGCATGCAAGGTCTCCTCGGCCGTAGCGCCCGGGAGGGCACGGAACATGTCGGCGTACAGTTTGTAGACGACTTTCGAGGCGTGGATGACGGCGGCTTGGTCGGTCGGGTCTTCCAGGCGATCCATCAACCGGCGATAGGTCTGCATGTGCGCCACGTCCAACTCCCCGTGAGAGCTCAAATAGCTGAAGGCAGTGGTGGGGAGTTCAAGGTGCTCGCGAATACTGTCGGCGGCATGTGTGGCCAGCGCAATGCTGGTGCCCTCGAGTACGTTGACCATCCCGAACAGGCCGACGGGATTGTCCCGCGCGATCAAGTCATAGAGGAAACCGACCATCAACTCGATCGGCAGTTCTGGGCGTCCTTCACGAACAGTATCGACGTCGCCACCGCAGGCCGAAATGTCATTCAGGATCCACTGTTCATGGCCGTACTCTTCGTCGATGTACTCACAGACGGCCCCTCGCAGCCATTCCAGGCCGATGGGCAGACGGGCGCCGCACGCCATCATCAATGGGACCGTGTGTCGAACGTGGTAATAGGCCTGGGTCAGAAAAGCGCGATAGCTTTCCAGGCTGACCCGACCGGCAAGGGCTTGGCGAATGATCGGTAAGTTAAATAATTCCTGGCGTTCGTGCTGGGTGGCTTCTTGCAGTGTGTCGAAGAAACTCATGATGCTGATACCTCAGGGTAAACCGATGAGATGAGTTGATGCCGGTAGCGTTCGAGGATGGCTTCGCGCCGTGGTCGACCATTGGCGGTGAGCAGGCCATTGGTCGGAGTAAAAGGTTGCTCCAGACGTGTCCATTGATGAACTTGGGCGTAGTCGGGCAAGTTTTCGTTTGCGAGGGCGACTGCGGCGGTGATTTCCTCGTCGGTGCAGTCCGGCTTGTGGGGCCACAGCAGCGCGTGGTTACGCGGCATTGCTTCGCCATACACAAAAGCCTGGGCGATATGGCTGCGTTGTGTCAGCTCGGCCTCGACCCATTCGGGATTGACGTTGCGCCCAAAACTGGTCACGAATTGATGTTTCTTGCGGCCGTTGAGGTAGAGATAACCCTCTGCGTCAAATTCGCCCAGGTCACCGCTGTGCCACCAACCCGTGGCCTCGGGCGATTCGCCCAGATAACCGAGCATTGGAGCGCCGCCAATCAACACTTCACCGTCCTCAGCCAAGCGGACCTTCACATGGGGCAAGGGCTTGCCGACACTGCCCAGGCGGTTGGCGCCGGGATGGTTCAGGCACACCACCGACGCGCATTCTGACAAGCCATAGCCCTCAAAGACCGGCAGGCCGATCCGTTGTGCGCGTAGCAACAACTCAACCGACACCCTGGCCCCGCCCACGGCGGCGAAGCGCAGTGTCGAGGCGTTGAATGCGCCGAGCTCGGCCGCGTTGACTAACAGCAGAAGCAGTTGCGGCACTAGGATCAGACTTTCGGGACGTCGTTCGGCAAGTGTGCCGAGCAGCCGGGGGATATCCACGCCACTGGCGCCCTGGATCCCGAGTTTTTTCTGACTCGGCAGGCTTAGCGTCGCACCCGCATAAAGCGCGGCATAGCACCCCAGGTTTTCCAGGAGAATGGCCAGAGGAAGCAGGGCGAGATGATGGTGAGACTCGGTAGCACGTGTGGCCAGGTCCAGTTCCCTGGCCACCCTTAGCAGGCTGTCGGCACTCAGGCATACGCCTTTGGGGGTTCCAGTGGTGCCTGAGGTGAACGTCAGCTTGGCTGTGCCTTGAGGCATGCGCGTTGTGCCGGAAAATGACCGGCGCCAGAACTCTCCGACCTGTGTATAGCCAGCCGTTGTCAGTTCAGGGGCCTGATCGGTGTCGGCGATGACCAGCTCGGCCTGGCTTTGCTCCAGGCAATGGTTACGTTGCGCGGGGCTGAAAAAAGGCGGTAACGTCAGGCAGGTAAGACCTTCGAACAGTGCCGCAAGGTCCCAAAGCAGTGCGTTCGGACCGTTCTCCAGGGCCAAGGCGACCACACTGATGCGTTCTTCGCGCAAGCGCTGTTGCCGATAGACGACTTCTGCGTACAGGGTGGCGTAATCCAGCCGCTGCGCATCTCCCCATAATGCCAGGACGTCAGGTTTTTCTTCGGCATGTTGACGAAGAATCTGTTTGAACCCTTCCAGTTCAGGCGACATGGTTGATCATCTCGGACGTCGATGGCAAACCGAGGCGATTGAATAGCCCCACGTTGCGTAAATGAATGAAGCCAGCACGGATATTGCCGACATGCACGGACGGCTGACTTTGGTAATAACTGCCCCAGGCATGTTGGTCTTCACCCAGTCGCTGCGGGTCGGCGGCACAGAGGGTCACGGGGCGCAATCCCAAGCGATGGAAGCTGTTGACCAGCCCAGCGTTACCGGTAAACGCCACCCACTCCAGCCCGCCCATCGCCAGTAGCCAGGTGAGGGTGATGATGCTCAGGCGTGCACTGCCGGTATCGCTTGCGGCGAGATTGCCGACCTCGACAATACCGATTCGGTCAACCGGGCGGCCAGCGGCCGCACAGATCAATGGTTCGATGGGTTCATCCAGATAATGCTCGAGAAACAGCGGCCCTGAAGCTCCCAGCCGCACTCCGGCAACGGCGCTCAGACCTCCTGCGGAATGACTCAACCCGAACAGTTCAGGCATGAATTGGCGTATCTCGGCCCCGTGAGCCAGGTGGAAGCGTTGTTGAATATAAGCTTCGAACTCTGAGCGTTTTGGTTCACCTGGCAGGGCCCTGACCAAGCTCATGTCAGGTGCGTCGGTGTTGCCGAAATGCAGGGGTAACCGGATGTTCCAGTCGAAACCGGGCATTGAGAGGACTCCTCCCGTGGGTAGTCAGGTTCAGAGTATCAGCGCCAATTCTTAGCGAAGTCTGAAGGTTCGTCCAAGTACGTCTAAGGTCGTATTGGGTCAGTCTTCAGACTGGCTTAAGACTCGTCAGCCAAGGTGCTGATAGCCCAAATGACTCGGGCAGCACATCACGACACTTGAGAGGTCCGCTCATGAACAACAGCGCAGTGCCGCAACGTTATGGAAAACTATCGATCACTCTGCACTGGCTGATGCTGGCGCTATTCGTCGGTGTCTACAGTTGTATTGAAATCAAGGGGCTCTTGCCGCGAGGGCATGCGCTGAAGGGGATGTTTCTTGGGCTGCATTCACTGTTCGGGCTGGCGATCTTCGCGCTGGTGTGGGTCCGGTTGCTGGCCCGTTTGAAACCCAGTCCGCCCATTTTGCCGCGTCCACCAGGCTGGCAGATCGGCCTGTCGCACCTGACGCATCTGGCGCTTTACGGGTTGATGATCGCTACGCCGATATTCGCCTGGTTGATGTTAGGTGCCGGGGATAAACCGATCCCTTATTTCGATTTCGTGCTGCCTGCTCCGGTCAGCGTCGATCCAGCATTGGCGCGTCAGTTCAAGGACTGGCATGAGTTGCTCGGCAGTGCCGGTTACTGGCTGATCGGGTTGCATGCAGCGGCAGGGCTTTTTCACCATTACTGGGTGGGCGACAACACCCTGAAGCGGATTTTGCCCGGGCAGCGATCTGAGTAGTTGCCGTGTCCTGGATAGGTGACGGAATCGTCCTGTCGGCTGAGGCCTTGCCGGGCCTCAGACGCCACTGAGTGACAACGCCGCCAATGCGCCGATCAACGCGGGCGGCATCACCAGAATGCCCAGACGCAGGAAGTCGATAGCACTGACGTGTTCGCCTTCGCGGCGCACGGCAATAAGCCACAGCAGCGTAGCCAGCGAGCCGGTAATCGACACGTTTGGCCCTAGGTCGACACCGATCAATAGTGCACTCGTGATGGCCGTGGGCAGATGATCGATCTGACCCACCGACCCGGCGATCAGGCCTGCTGGAAGGTTGTTGACCACGTTGCTGGCGATAGCCACGATGATCCCGGCACCCCAGGTCGCCTGGAGGGTGGAGTTTTCGGCCAGGGACGCCAATGCATGCGCCAGGGTATTGATCACGCCTGTCTGCGCCAGCCCCTCGACCAATACAAACAAGCCTGCCACCAGCGGCAGTACGCCCCAGGAAACGCCCTTGAGCACCGGTAGCGGGTTCAGACGCTGGCGTAAGTGGATGAGGCTCGCCGTCGCGAGCCCGGCACAGAAGGTCGGCAGACCCAATTGCAGGTCAAGCGCCGATGCCAACAGCAACAGCACCGCAGTCAGCACGATGCCGAATGCGGTCAGGCGTGCGCCACTCGACAGGGGTTGTAGGGTGATGACGGTTTCCAACGGCTTGCGAAGATGATTGCGCTGGGTGAAGCGCAGCACAATATAGGTCAGGCCGATCGCCGCGATGGAGGGCAGGGTGAACTGCCACAGCCAGGTCATCAGTGGTGGCATGTGGCTGCCAAAAACCACCAGGTTGGCAGGGTTGGAGATGGGCAATACAAAGCTTGCTGCGTTAGCGATGAAGGCGCAAACGAACAGATAAGGCAGAGGCTCTGCCTTGGCCGCTTTGGCCGCTGCGTAAACGGCAGGGGTCAGCACCACGGCAGTGGCGTCGTTAGATAGAAATATCGTCACCAGCGTGCCGACCAGGAACACCAAGTCGAACAGTCGTTGTCCCGACCCCCGGGCGTGTTGCGCTGCATACATGGCCAGCCAGTCGAAGAGTCCCTCCTGACGCGCCAGTTCAGCCAGCACCATCATGCCAATCAGAAACAGATAAACATCGCTGCCTTTAGCCATCGCCGCCAGGGCCGAGTGGAGCGGAATGAACCCCAGACCCGTCAGTAATACGGAGGCACACACCGCCCAGACATACTCAGGTACTCGCCATGGGCGCAGGATGATCCCGCAGGTTGCCAGGGCGGCCACTGTCCAGATGACCGCAGTTGGATCGAATGCAGGCATTGTTTTTACTCAAGCGTGAGGCTAAAGGCGAGATAACGGAAATTGAGCATCGCGAGGTAATCGGGATGACTTTATCGGCAGGCTGGAGGGGCTGTTCCGAGCCCAATTCAACGTTTCGGGCATGGCAGCCATAGTAAAAGAAATGCCACTGCGGCAATAGCGGTGAGTATCAGGAAAGCAGCGCTGTAACCCGATTGCTGTATCACCAGCCCTGCCAGGCTGGCGTTGTGAAAACTCAGACTCAATGACGCAACTGACGACTATCAATGACCCGTCGTGCCCCGGTTTGGTTTCATCGAGCCGCACTTATAGCCGAGAACCGACCGGGTGGGGCGCGAGGTGCAGTACTTAAGTTTAGATCCCGGTTGTAACGGTAGTCTTACACCGTGATGGGCGGGCTCTACCCGCCAATCTAAAGCACTGACACATTGCGGCCAAGGCAGCGTATGGCTGTGGGCCAGACCTTTTGATAATCGCCTCCGACATCTCGTCCCTGTTGCGGAGCGCGCCATGCACAACAATAAGAATTCTCAACGTCGATTCCTGCCTGTGCTTATTGCCGGCCTGTCCACCCTCAGTTTGAGCCAACTGGCCAACGCCGAGATCATGTTATATGACAAGGACCAGACGACATTTTCCACTGACGGTTACGTCAACACCTTCTACGTGAACAGCAAAGTTGACCGGCCTGGCGATCAATACGATCGCAGTCAGGCCCGAGTGAAGATGGGCTTCCTGCCCAACTACATTGGTTTCAACATGGGCAAGCAAGTGGATGATCTGAAGTTGGGCGCACGGGCGTCGCTTTGGGTCACCATTAACGACAGCCAGACCAATGGCACGGCTACGGCTATCGACGTTCGTCAATTCTACGGCACCGTCGCCAAACCAGAGTGGGGGGAGGTCCTGATTGGTAAGGATTTTGGCCTGTTTGCGCGTTCCAATATCCTCCTGGACGAAATGCTTTCCGGCTATGGTCAGGTCAGCGATACCCTGGGTCTGGTAGACGGTGGCGGGGTGTCTTTCGGCAACATCGGCACCGGCTACCCCTATCCGTTTCCCACTTCGCAGATCACCTACCGTTCGCCGATCATGGACGGGCTGCGAGTAGCTGTAGGCATCATGGATCCGGTGGATACCAATAACAGCAGCGCACTGGGTAAGGCTTACCAGAATAATCCGCGGACCGAGAGCGAGGTCACTTACCAGTTCGATGCGGCCGGGGCAAAGGTGTACAGCTGGGTCAACGGTAGCTATCAAACCTCTGACAATACCGATTCGACCGTTGCTTCGGTGACGTCAAAAGGGTTGGGTTATGGGGTTCAGGCGAAGATGGGTGGCGTGACGCTCACCGGTTCTGGGTTTCGGGCCAAGGGTATCAACCCGTTCTTCACCAATAACGCTGGCGAGGCGACTTTGCGTGAAGTAGACAGCGTTGGCTACCTGATGCAGGGCTCCTACAAACTTGGCAAAAACCGACTGGCACTGTCATACGGCAAGACCAATGACGATGGCAACGGCGTAGTAGGCTCCGGCGCCAATTACGACACGCGTGGTATCGCGCTGTTTCACGACGTCAATAGCAGCCTCCAACTGGTCGTCGAGTACAACCAGTTTGAAATCAGAGGGCATGAAACCACCGCCCTGAACGAAACCACCAACACCTTTGCCGTGGGCGCTGTCTTGACCTGGTAGTGGTTACGGTGTGCCAACTCCCACAGTGTACGTCCACTCTACTGTGGGAGTGAGTGCCTGAATGTCGCGGTCTCATCCTATCGGAGTGGCTACCCACTACCCAAGTAGGATACGGGGCCGGGTCCAGTATTCGTAGACTGGCCTATCAGACAACGCACTTTCGGGAGGCGACTATATGCAGCAAGCCCAAACCGACGGCGTAGTGAGCGCGATGTCGATGGCAACCGGGGCGCAAGAGGTCGCGCAGGAACTGGCGCGACAGCTGTTGCATCCGCACTTGGGCTTCGTGTTGTTCTTCTGCTCGGCTGAATACGATTTACAGGCCTTGGGTGCCGCCTTGCAGCAAAGCTTTGGAGGTATTCGCGTGGTCGGCTGTACCAGCGCCGGCGAAATCACTCCCGAGGGCTACGGCCGTGGTTGTGTGACGGCGATAGGCTTTGATCATCGGCATTTCTCTATTGCCGCCGAATTGATTGATGAAATGGAACGCTTCAGCCTGATCGACGCTCAGCAAATGGTCGAGCGACTGGTTGGCGACTGTCGCAGCAATACCCTGGCGCCGATCAAAGGCAACAGTTTCGCCCTGACGTTGCTCGACGGCCTGTCCAGCCGCGAGGAGATGGTCCTCGCCGCGCTGAGTGCAGCCTTGGGCGATATCCCGCACTTCGGTGGTTCTGCCGGAGACGATAATTACCTGACCCACACTCACGTATATTTCGGCGGCGAATTCCACAGCGGCGCCGCCGTGGTGCTGTTGGTCAATACCTGGCTGGACTTCGAAGTTTTCACCACGCACCACATTTTGCCGCGTGCGGAAAAGCTCGTGGTCACCCGTGCCGACAGCACCATGCGCCGGGTTTACGAGCTTAATGCCGAGCCTGCGGCTGAGGAGTATGCGCAGATCATCGGGGTACCGGTGGCCGAGCTCAATCACCGGATATTTGCTGCGCACCCACTGGCCGTTCGGATCAACGATCAGTACTACGTCAGGGCGATTCAACAGGTCAACCATGACCTGAGCCTGAGTTTTTACTGCGCGGTGGAGAACGGCATTGTGCTCACTGCCATGACCCCAGGTCCGTTGTTGCCCAATCTGCAGGGCCTGTTCGATGGCTTGCAGGATCGCTTGGGTTCGTTGTTGCTGACTATTGGCTGCGACTGTTTTCTGCGGCGCATGGAGCTGGAGGCCGATGGCAGCGTCCAGCAGATTGGCGACTTCCTGCGCGAGCATCGGGTGATAGGTTTCAACACCTACGGAGAACAGTTCAATGGCATGCACATCAACCAGACCTTCACCGGCGTTGCCATCGGACGGAACCGTGCAGCCTCCTTCCCCCGCTGAATTGCTCGAGCACATCGCACAACTGCAACGGGATAATCAAAAGCTGCGGCGGATCAACACGGCCCTGATTGAACGGGTCGAGTCCGGCACCGCGCGTGGCAATGATTCCTATGCGGCCTTTCAGCATTCGGTGGTCCTGGCCGAACAGGTCAGGGAACGCACCGATGCATTGAACCACGCGATGGCCGAACTCAAGGCCAGTAATTACCTGCTGAGCGAGGCCCGCCTGCGTGCTGAAACGGCCCACCAGCACTTGGTGGATGCGATCGAAAGTATTTCCGATGCGTTCGTGCTGTTTGATGAGGACCAGCGCATCGTCCTGTTCAACAGCCGATTCAAAGCGTTCTGGGTCAACAGTCGGGTGCGGATCATCGGTGGTATGCGTTTGGCCGAGGTCAAGCGTCTGATGGCCAGTACCGGGCTGTTTATCGAAGAACCTCGGCACAGCGCTGACGAGCATCTGTTGTATCGTCTGAACGACGGCCGCTGGTTGCAGGTCAGTGAGCGACCTACCCGAGAGGGCGGCCGGGTGATCCTGTTTACCGACATCACCGAAGTCAAAGTCAACGAAACCGTGCGCCGCGAACAGGCCGTCGCGCAGAAGTCGCACCTGCTGCAGAGGGCTGTCGATAACCTGTCTCAGGGGGTGGCGATGGTCAACGCCGATGGGGTTCTGGAACTGTGGAATCGTCGCTTTCTGGAATTGAGCGGGCTGGCTCCGGTCGCCGCGCATCGGCCTTTTGCCGAGGTGATCGCTGACAGCGAGCTGGATCTGCTGACACCGGCCAGCCGTGACGCCAACGGTCGAGTGATCCATGAGCGGGAACAGCGGTTGTTCGACGGGCGGGTCCTTGAAATCCGCACGCATCCATTGCCGACTGGCGGTTTCGTCAACACCTTCACCGACATCACCGAACGCTATCAGCATGCTGAAGCCCTCAGCGAAAGCGAGCGCTGGATTCGCCTGATCACTGACCACGTTCCCGCGCTCATTGCTTACCTGAACGCCGACCTGGTCTATGAGTTCACCAACAAGGTATATGAGGAGTGGTACTGCTGGCCGCGCGGCGTGATGCTCGGACAGAGCCTGCGCGAGGTTCACAGCGAAGAGCATTATCAGCGCCTGGAAACCTATGTTGAACGCGCCCTTGCGGGGGAGAGCGTGACCTTTGAATGCCCAGAGATCAACATCAACAATCAGGAGCGATACATGCTGCGCTCCTACGTGCCCAACCGTTTGGCCAGTGGCGAAGTGGTCGGTATTTTTGTGTTGATCCGGGATATCACCGAGCGCCGCCGTACCGCCGAAGCCCTGCACCAGGCCTACCAGAACCTTGAACTACGCGTTCGCGAACGCACGGCCGAGCTGACCACCCTCAACAGTCAGCTCCTGCGCGAGATCGACGAACGCAGTCGCGTAGAGTTACGCCTGCGTGAAGCCAAGCTCGAAGCCGAACAGGCCAACCTGTCGAAAACCAAGTTTCTGGCCGCCGTCAGCCATGATCTGCTTCAGCCACTCAACGCCGCACGCCTGTTTACCAGTGCCTTGCTGGAGCGACGCGAGCCGGTGGCCAATGCGATTCTGGTGCGTAATGTCAGCAATTCGCTGGAAGACGTGGAAAATTTGCTCTGCACACTGGTAGACATCTCAAAGCTCGATGCCGGTGTAATCAAGGCCGATATCGCACCGTTTGCTCTGAGCGAACTGCTGGACAACCTGGCCGTCGAGTACGCGCAAATTGCCAGCAGCGAGGGCCTGGTTTTAGAGTTCGTGCCCTGCTCGGTGCTTGTACGCAGCGATATTCAATTGCTGGCGCGGATTCTGCGCAACCTGCTGAGCAACGCCATCCGATACACCACCACCGGCCGCGTGGTGCTGGGGTGCCGTCGGCATCGCCAGCGCCTGTCTATCGAGGTATGGGACACGGGCATCGGTATTGCCGAGAACAAGCTGGAGGAGATTTTCCAGGAGTTCAAACGCGGCGATGTGCAACGGCCGAATCAGGATCGCGGGCTCGGGCTCGGGTTGGCGATTGTCGAAAAAATCGCGGGCATACTGGGGCACAAGGTCAGCGTGCGTTCCTGGCCTGGCAAGGGCTCGATGTTCTCCATCGAGGTGCCAGTGACCCTAAGTGCACCCAAGGCGCTCGAGCAGGCGTGCATTACCGAACCGATGATGGAGCGCCTGCGAGGTGCGCGTATCTGGGTATTGGACAACGATGCGGCAATTTGCGCCGGCATGCGCACGTTGCTCGAAAGCTGGGGCTGCCAGGTGGTGACCGCACTCTCTGAGCAGGACCTGGCTCGGCAGGTAGAGAATTACCATGCCGACGCGGACTTGCTGATTGCCGATTACCACCTGGACGATGACAAGAATGGCGTCGATGCGGTGGCAACGATCAACGCTCGACGCGGCTCACCCTTGCCAGCGCTGATGATCACTGCCAACTACAGTAATGAACTTAAGCTGCAAATGCGTGAGCTGGGCCACACCCTGATGCACAAACCGGTGCGGCCGATGAAGCTCAAAACCGCGATCAGCCATCTACTGGGCCGATCGACAGTTTGATCAGCGTCGTAGATAGGCCGCGAAATCGATATCCCCGGCGCTGAGAATCGCCTGGACGCGGTTATGCACGTTGAGTTTGCGCAGGATCGCCGAGACATGGGCCTTGACCGTGGTTTCGGCAATTTCCAGGGTATAGGCGATCTGTTTGTTCGATTCGCCTTTGGTCATGCGTTCCAGTACCAGCAATTGCTTGCGGGTCAGGGCTTGTAGCAACTCAGGTGGGAAGCTGGGTGTGTTGTTCATGCTGCGCCGGGTGCCGGGCCTCTGTGCTCGAATGATGTCCGAGGGCAGGTAGACATTGCCGTTAAGAATCTGCTCTATCGCTTCGGTCATTTGCGCCCGTGGCGAAGACTTGGTGATAAAGCCCACCGCACCGTAGGTAATGGCTTGCAGCACAATTTGTTTGTCTTGTTCGGCGGACACGATCACCACCGGAATTGTGGGCGCCTCGTTGCGTAGATTGATCAGGCCATTGAGACCGTGCATGCCAGGCATATTCAAATCGAGCAGAATCAGGTCGAGGTCGTCATGGGTCTGGGTCAGTGCCAGCGCGCTGTCCAGATCGGCCGTTTCCATCACTTCGCTGCCCGGAAACCCGTCGCTGATGACATTGGCGATGGCTTCGCGAAACAGAGGGTGATCGTCTGCAATCAGAATTTTATACATAGCCTTTCACCTCGTTATTTTGATTATGGTGTGGCGCGGGGGCGGGCCTGTTGCTCAGGGAAAGGGTTCGGGTTGGGCCGGCTGTACGGGTAAATTGGCCGCCTGCCAGGCATCGAGACCATCGCGGTACCAATAGAGATCGCTGTAGCCCAATGCAGAAGCTCGTTTTACCGCGTTCCAGCTCAGCCAGCAATCGGCGCGGCAATAGAACACCAAAGGCTGATCCTTGCGTCCAGCCGTTGCTTTTTGCAAGTTTCGCGAAAAATAGTCCTGCCATCGCGGGGTGAGTTCGCCGTCGCCGCTGTTGGCCAGCCAATGGCTGCCGGGGAGGTTGGCGTGGGGTTCGTCGTCGATAAACCGACCTTCCAGCCATTGTCTGCGATAGACGTCGATCAGCACCGGTCTGGAAGCTTGCTGCAGTAGTGTCTGCAAGTGTTCAGTGTCGATGATATGAGCACCCTCTACGTGATCGGGAGTAGGGCTGCGATACAACGTGAGGCGATACCCGTCGGCTGAAAACAACGGGGTCTGTGCCTGGGCGACACTTAGACCCAGGCTTAACGTCAAAATAAGCGCCGCCAGGGAAGGGTGGAGTACAGGGCGTAGAACGCACGGCATAGGGTGTTTCCTTTCTTGTTATCGTGGCATTACATGTCACCGACGGTGCTTTGTGAATGCGACGATAGACAGGTAAACCAGTACTAAAGTACTGGTTTACCTGTATTTGAACGCTGTCGGCTCAGGTTGCCCGACGCAACGCCGCGTGCTGAGGATTGAAGGTCAGCACTGCCAGCAGCGAAAACAGCAGGCACAGACCCACGCATACCCCAAACGCTAGCGGGTTGAAGCGCTCATACAAGGCAAAGCGCACCAGCTCTACCGCATGGGTGAACGGGTTGAGCGCACACAGCCAATACAGCCACTCGCTGGCTTCGCGCATTTTCCACAGTGGGTAAAGGGCCGAGGACAGGAAAAACAGCGGGAATATCACGAAATTCATGACCCCGGCGAAGTTCTCCAATTGGCGGATCGCGTTGGACAGCAGCAGTCCCAGCGCGCTTAGCATCAGCGCTACCAGCAACATCGCCGGCAAGGCCGCCAGCAAGCCCCAGGCGGGGGGGGGCACGCCATAGACCCAGGCGATGGCGAGAAAGGCATAGACCTGGAGCAAGGAAATCAACGATGTGGCGAGCAGCTTGCTGGCCAGCAGAAAGGCGCGCGGCAGAGGGCTGGTCAACAATACGCGCATGCTCCCCATTTCCCTGTCATAGACCATCGACAGCGAACCTTGCATACCATTGAACAGCAGGATCATGCAGGACAGCCCCGGAACGATGTACACCTCATACGGGATGTAGGTGTCATAGGGCTCGATGATCGCGATGCCCAGCGCGGCGCGAAAGCCCGCAGCGAATACCAGCAACCAGAGCAGGGGGCGTACCAGCGCACTGAGAAAGCGCGTGCGTTGCAGAATGAACCGCAGCCATTCGCGCAGAACGATGCCGCTGAAACAGTGCCAGTAAACGCTCATCGATTTGCTCCTGTCGCGGGCGCGGCGTGTAACGAAGGTGCCGTAGTCAGCCGGTGAAACGCGTCGCCAAGGTCGCCGCCATGCTCCGCGCTTACCGCCGCAGCCTGTCCCGACGCTACCAGACGCCCTTGGTGCAAAATCAACAAGTCATCCTCTTCCTGGACCTCATCGAGTAAATGAGTGGTCCAGAGCACGCTGATTCCGTGTTCGCGACACAGGCTACGCACATGGCGATTGAGCGCCAGGCGACTGGCCGGATCGAGGCCGACGCTGGCTTCATCGAGTAATAGCAGGCGCGGTTCATGCAACAGCGCGCGAGCGATTTCTATCCTGCGGCGGTGACCGCCATTGAGTTCACGGACCCGCTCACCACGCCGTTCAGTCAGCTGTTGGCGGGCCAATTCCTCTTCGATCCGACCGTTCGCCTGACGCCGGGACATCCCGTGTAGTGCGGCGTGGTACCGCAGGTTCTGTTCGACACTCAAGTCCAGATCCAGGGTGCTTTGCTGAAACACCACACCCAACTGGCGCAAGGCCGGGCGCGGGGCCTGACGAAGCGAGCAGCCGCCCACACGGATTTCGCCGCGTTGCAGGTCGTAGAGCCGGGTCAGTAACGCGATCAAGGTCGACTTGCCAGCCCCGTTGGGGCCAAGCAGCGCCGCGAAATGTCCGGGCGCGACACTGAACGCCACATGCCGCAGTGCTTCTCTGGCGCCATAGGCGAAGCTGACATCATCCACTTCAAGGGCATTCATGGGGCGACAACTACGCCCCACGGATAACGGCCGACTTTGATCGACTTGGTCACCTTGAGGCTGTTCACATCAATGACGGATACATCGCCGCTCACGCCATTGGTGGCGAGTAACTGACTCTGGTCTGGCGTAAAGGCCAGCTGCCAGACCCTGCGGCCCACCAGCAAGTAATCGAGAATCTCAAGCGTCTTGGCGTCGACCACGGCTATGTGATTGGCCGGGCCCAGTGCGACGAAGGCATAGCGGCCATCGGCACTGAGCTTGATGCCCACAGGTTGAACCTTATCCGGATGCACGCCCTTGATCTGGAAGGTCAGCGTCTTGAGGATCTTGCGGGTGGACACATCAACCACACTGACCGTGCCGCCGACCTCCGCCGAGGCCCACAGGCGGGAGCCGTCCTTGTTGAATTCGACGAACCGTGGTCGCTGATCCACCAGGGTGCTGTCCTTCAGGGTTTGGGTGCTGGTGTCGATCCAATGCAGCATGTTCGTGGTTTCACTGGTGTTGACCGCCCACTTGCCGTCAGGGCTGACAGCCATGCCTTCAGGTTCGACGCCGACATCGACTTGCGCCAGGACCTTGGAGGTTTCGGTGTCGATGACCGTGACTAAAGCATCGTCTTCGTTGGAGACATACAGCCAGCGATCATTGGGGTGCAGGGCGAATTGCTCAGGGTCTTTGCCGGAGGGCAATTCTTTGATGATCTTGTGCGTGGCGACGTCCATGACTTGCACGCGGTCCGAGTCGCTGGCGCAGATATACAGCAGCTTATTGTCATGGGAAAGCAGTAACCCTCTGGGCCGCAGCCCCACGGGCAGGGTTTGGGTGACCTGCAGGGTCTCCATATCGATCAGGCTCAGGGTGTTGTCCTTTTCGTTGGAGATAAAGGCTGTGGCCGCCAGGCTTTGTCCCATGACAAGGAGCAGGGCGGAGGCAATCAGGGTGCGACGCATGGCGAGGTCCTTTTTTTGGAATTATTAGAGGCAAGTCACTGGAAATGGCAGGTTACTTCGGGCTTGTCGTAGCCCAAGGTGTCGAGTTCGGTGACGGGGTGCAGAAAGCCGTCCTGGGGTGAAGTGCTGACCAGCGCCCGGGGTTGAACAATAGGGATTGGCTGCCGCAGCTGACCGTTCCAGGCGCGATAGCTGAGTTTGCGGCCCTTGAAGCCGTCCAGCGGCAACTGGTCGCTCAGTTCTGCCTGGCGAATGACCATGGGGTCGGTCTGGTGCAGTTTGTTCACTGCGCTGGCGATACTGCGCACGGCCATCCATGCGGCAAAATCCCGATCATTCATCCAGCGCCCGGCGAGGGCTTCGAAGCGTTTTTGCAGCTGCGCTGCACCGTAGGTTTCCACAGACTTGTGCCAGCCTACGGGCGTCAGCCCTTGGGTGCCAGCCACCGGGCGTGGATACCAGGTTTGATAAGGCACGTACTCACCAAAGTCGCCACGCTCATCGGCGACCAGAACCACATCGTATTCGGTGGTCTGGGTGAACAGCGGCATATCGGCCTGTGCGCTGCGGCGCTGGTCGTTGTCAAAGCTCCAGGCTTTCTCGGCGACGATGGTGTGGCCGAACCGTTTGGCTGCGCGGCGCAGGGCGGCTGCATAGGCTTGGTCGTCCGGGGTCTGGCCGACGATCAACAGCCAGCGGTTCCAGCGCCTCACGGTCAGAAACTGGGCCAAGGCGTCGGTCAGCATGGCCCGGCTCGGCAGGGTGTGCAGCACGTTGTTCAGGCACGCAGTGCTGCGCAGGCTGTCATCGGCGCTACCGGCATTAAACAGAAGGCTGTCGGGCAGGGCGG
Organism: Pseudomonas sp. GG8; assembly: GCF_052976945.1. Taxonomy (NCBI): domain Bacteria; kingdom Pseudomonadati; phylum Pseudomonadota; class Gammaproteobacteria; order Pseudomonadales; family Pseudomonadaceae; genus Pseudomonas; species Pseudomonas sp. GG8. Next base: position 2,584,934 of record NZ_JBRIIP010000001.1, on the reverse strand, counting down.
CACTGAGCTGGCGCAGGGTGTCGGCGGGGGCGTTGACGACAAACAGCCGCAGGCCTTGCTGGTGAAGCGCTTGCGCGGCATCGAGCAAGGCTTGCGGGCTGTCGGCGTTGGCGGTTTGCAGGGTGTAGCTGTGATTGAGAAAGCGCCCGGTGCTATTGCTGTCGATGATCGCCAGTTCAGCGCCGCGCAGTCCGGCGTCACGGGGTTCGGGGATAATGTTCGACAGCACCGGGCCTAGGTCTGGGATGAAAGCCAGGTAGCCGATTTGAACCTTCATCTCCTCATTGGCGGCATGGCTTTGGGGCGCCAGCAAGGTCGCTGCGGCGAGGGTTAGCAGATAGATCAATCCGTAACGGACACGCTGACGCATAAGGCACTCCATACAGGTAGTGCCAGCATAGAAACCGATCGGAGGGAGGGGAATATGTAGAAAGTACCAGTCAGCCAGTACCAAGGTAGTAGGTTTGCGGGGTCGCATTGGCTTGGTCGGGCACTACCCCGTCTGGTGCAGGAAATCTTCTGTGTTGCGGGAATGGTTCTCTTGGCCCGCTCATCAAGGCAATCGCCACATGCCCTACTACCAAGGGAGGAGATGGCGGCCACCAAAGCAGCATTCGGTTGCGCTGACTGGGTTCATAAGATGGCGGCATAGCTTTTTTTGCGTGCAATCTCGAGGGCATAACAATGACAACAAAACGCAACGCCTTACTGATAGTGGGTTTGCTGGCTGGCTTGGTCGGCAGCGGCCTTGCTTCGGCGCATGGCGACGTCGTACCACAACCGGTGGCTACCGATGGTTTGACCCCGCTAGGTCCTGAATGGCGCACCGAAAACCCCTATCGCACTTCCAAGGATCATGACCGGGCGCTGGAAATCGGTTCGTCTGCCTATAACCAGAACTGCGCTGCCTGCCATGGCCTGGAAGTCATCTCCGGCGGTATCGCCCCAGACCTTCGCATGCTGGAGCCTGGCGCTGCTGGCGACGAATGGTTCGTAGAGCGGGTGAGAAACGGCGCCGTGCGCGATGGTCGGGTCTATATGCCGAAAATGGCCGACTACCTGAGCCAGGAAGCACTCTGGGCCGTCCGTACCTATCTGGACAGTGTGCACGTCGAGGAGTGACGGCTATGCGTTTTTATGCGCTGTTGTTGAGCGGCTTGCTGTTGTGTTGCCAGGCAGTGCAGGCGCAAGTTCGTAGCTACGACACCATGATCGAATCCGGAGTGCTCAAGGTGGCGGTCTACGAAGACTTCGCGCCTTACAGTTTCCAGGACAATAAAAAGCCACGCGGTGTCGATGTTGACCTCGCCGCTGCATTGGCCAAGGCCTTGGGTGTACGTCTGGAATTGCTCTGGGCGCCACCGGGGGAAAAGCTTGACGACGATTTGCGTGACTCCATTTGGCGCGGTAGCGAATTGCGTCATCAACAACTGGCCGATTTGATGATGCGAGTGCCCTATGACCGGGACTACTCGCTCAAGCGCGACGATCAGGGTGAACTGGCAAACGGTCATGTGGTGATGTTTGGACCCTACCAGACTGAATGTTGGCAGGTCGCTTATGACCGTCGGCGAATGGACGCCGTGCCCAGTGTTGCTGTGTTTCAGGAACACCCTATCGGTGTTGAAGTGGACAGCATCCCTTCGTTCTACCTGACGTCCGTGTTCAACGGCATGCTCAGCGCCAAGACGCATCACTACCCAAGTGTGCAGCAGGCTTTTGTCGCCATGAAGGGCGCCGAGGTCGATGCGGTGATGGGCATGCGCGGGGAAATCGACTGGCAAGTGCACCAGGCCAATGATAAGAACCTGGCTCTGGGGGAAAACGCTTACCCAAATATGGGCCGGCAACGCTGGGAAATCGGCATGGCGGTGCACGAGAGCAATCACCAGATGGCCTATGCCATAGAGGAAGCGCTGGAGGCCCTTATTCGTGACGGCAGTGTGCAAAAAATCTATGCCAGTTACGGTCTGCGTTATGACATTCCGGAGATGTATCAATAAGCGTGACTCTACAAAAACAAGTCATCAGGAGCGATGCGCGATGAACTGGCGAGTGACCTGTTTGCTGGCGGCCTGCCTGCCGATGTGGGTGCTGGCGGCGGGTGCCGACCCGGACACATCGCTGGAGAGGGCGCAGGGCAAGGATCCAGTCACCTCGGTGATGTGGGATTTCTATCACCAGAAAATGCTCAAGGGCGCGCCCTACGTTTTCGACCAGCAGGTGATCCTGCGGGCGCCACCGTTCGCTGAGGATTCGCGTCAGGTGCCTATCGAAATCGATGCCAGGGCCTTCAAAGGCCAAGTGGTGCGCATCCTGGCTTGGGCCGAACTCAATCCGCTGCCACAGATCGTTGACTTCCAGCCGGGGGATCAGATTTTGCCGTGGCTGGCGATTCGTATTCGCATCGAGCAGTCCACACCCCTGCGCGCGGCGGTGCTGACCCGCGATGGCGTATGGCACGTCGGCTCCACCGAGATATCCGCTGCCGGAGGCGGGTGTACGGCACCCAGTGTGGTGCGTACCCAGGCAGGCTGGGAAGAGCATATCGGCGAGGTCTTGGGAGGACGCTATCCCCGCAGTGATTTCAGTCGTTTAAGGCTGCAGATTGCCCATCCGATGGATAACGGAATGGTCAGTGGCATTCCCGAGTTCTACATCAATCACGCTGAATTACGTGACGCCAACAACAAGACCCTGGCGACACTTGAGCTGTTTCCAGCGGTCAGTGAAAACCCGACCCTGGGGTTTGACGTGCAAGGTGCCGGGCAAACCCGGCTGTTGCTGCGCGACAACAGCGGCAACGAATTTAATGCGGTCGTCAATTAACGGCTGCGGGCTGCCGTGCGGAGAGCGCCATGCGTGTGTTGATCTTGTTATGCCTGTGCCTGAGCCTGAGTCAGCCGGCACTGGCCGATCTGGACTATGCTCTGCAGCCTCGACAAATTGCCGAAGGTACCTGGTTGCTGGAGGGCAGCACCGATAATTTTACCAAGGCCAATGGCGGCAATATCGTCAATACAGGCTTCATTGTCACTGACAGCGGGGTGGTGGTGATCGACACGGGGCCGTCGCGACGCTATGGCGAAGCCCTGCGCAAGGCGATTGCCGCCACCACCGACAAACCGGTGATTCAGGTGCTGCTGACCCATCATCACCCTGACCATATGCTGGGTAATCAGGCGTTTGCCGATGTGCCCATCGGCGCGTTGCCAGGGACCATCGAGTTGATGCGCCAGCAGGGCGATGGCTTGGCTGAAAACATGTACCGCATGGTTGGTGACTGGATGCGCGGCACCGAGCTGCGGCTGCCGACCCAGACCCTGGAGAGCGGTACGCTGACGATTGGTGGTCATCCTTTGCGGTTGCTGGCCCTGAGTGGGCACACCGGTTCGGACTTGGCGATTCTCGATGAGAAAACCGGCGTTTTGTTTGCCGGGGATCTGATTTTTTATCAGCGGGCCCTGACCACGCCCAATACACCGGGCCTTGGCGTATGGCTGGCAGATATCGACCAACTGGAGGCTTTGCCGTGGACGGTCATCGTGCCCGGTCATGGCCCATTGGCCGAGGACCATCGACCCTTCGTCCAGATGCGAGACTACCTTGTTTGGCTGGACACACTGATGACGGAAGGTGCTGCCACTGGCGCAGACATGTCCGAGTTGATCCGCACTCCGATACCTGAGCGCTTTGCCAGTATCAACCTGAGTCGCTACGAATTGATTCGTAGCGTCAGCCACCTGTATCCGCGTTATGAAAAGCACGACATGAAGCGGCTCGACGTCCGTCAATAAACCGCTCTACCTACTAAGGGATTAGAAAACTCCATATTGCGGGCAATTGTTGTCGAGGCGCCTGCCGCGAAGAATCTGCAACAGACCGGGAGGCTCTCCCGAACAAACAAAAAAACCGCAAAGGTAGCCGTCATGACCCAACCCGCACGTCGCCAACCCTTCGCTCTGAGCCTGCTCTTGAGCGCCATGCTGTTGTCAGGTAGCGCCCTGGCAGCCGTGACCGATCAGGATATTCTCAACGATCCCAAGAACCCTGAGCAGGTCGTTACCAACGGTCTTGGCGTTCAGGGCCAGCGCTACAGCCCGCTGGACATCATCAATAGCGACAACGTCAAGGATTTGCGCCCTGTCTGGGCCTTCTCCTTCGGTGGTGAAAAACAACGCGGCCAGGAAGCGCAGCCGCTGATCAAAGACGGCGTGATGTACATGACCGGCTCCTACTCGCGGGTGTTCGCGGTAGATGCTCGCACTGGCAAGAAGCTGTGGCAATACGATGCACGTCTGCCCGATGACATCCGTCCTTGCTGCGACGTGATCAACCGTGGTGTCGCGCTGTATGGCGACTTGGTGTTTTTTGGCACACTCGACGCCAAGCTGGTGGCCTTGAACAAGACCACCGGCAAGGTGGTCTGGAGCAAGGAAGTCGCCGATCACAAGGCCGGTTATTCAATCAGTGCCGCACCGCTGGTGGTCAATGGCAAATTGATTACCGGGGTCGCCGGCGGCGAGTTCGGCGTGGTCGGCAAAATCGAGGCTTACGATCCGAAGAACGGTGACCTGCTCTGGACCCGACCTACCGTGGAAGGTCATATGGGTTATATCTACAAAGACGGCAAGGCCATTGAAACCGGCATTTCCGGCGGCGAGGCGGGCAAGACCTGGCCCGGCGATCTTTGGAAAACCGGTGGCGCGGCGCCTTGGCTGGGCGGCTACTACGACCCGGAAACCAATCAATTGTTCTTCGGTACCGGCAACCCGTCGCCTTGGAACTCGCACCTGCGCCCTGGCGACAACCTGTTCTCTTCCTCGCGTCTGTCGCTCAATCCGGACGACGGCACCATCAAATGGCATTTCCAGAGCACGCCGCATGATGGTTGGGACTATGACGGTGTTAACGAGCTGGTCTCGTTCAACTATCAGGAAAATGGCAAAACCGTTCAGGCCGCGGCCACCGCTGACCGTAACGGCTTTTTCTACGTGCTTAACCGTACCAACGGCAAGTTCATCCGTGGCTTCCCGTTTGTCGACAAAATCACCTGGGCAACCGGCCTGGACGCAAACGGCCGTCCGCTCTATAACGAAGCCAGCCGTCCCGGCGCGCCAGGTGGCGCAACCAAAGGTACTTCAGTATTCGTAGCGCCAGCCTTCCTCGGTGCTAAAAACTGGATGCCTATGGCCTACAGCCAAGACACCAAGCTGTTCTATGTGCCGTCCAACGAGTGGGGCATGGAAATCTGGAACGAAGACATCACCTACAAGAAAGGCGCGGCGTACATCGGTGCAGGCTTTACCATCAAACCGCTTAACGAGGACTACATCGGCGTACTGCGTGCGATCGATCCGGTCACCGGTAAAGAGGTCTGGCGTCATAAGAACTTCGCGCCGCTGTGGGGTGGCGTAATGGCCACCAAGGGTAATCTGGTGTTCACCGGCAACCCTGAAGGCTTCCTTCAGGCGTTCAATGCCAAGACGGGTGAAAAAGTCTGGGAATTCCAGACCGGCTCGGGCGTATTGGGCTCTCCAATTACATGGGAAATGGATGGCGAGCAGTACGTCTCCGTATTGTCCGGTTGGGGCGGCGCGGTTCCATTGTGGGGCGGCGAAGTGGCCAAGCGAATCAAGGATTTCAACCAGGGCGGCATGCTTTGGACCTTCAAGTTGCCGAAGGAGTTAGTGGCCAAGCACTGACTTTAATCAGAGGCAGCTGGTTACTCTGCGAGTGCGCGTGATGCGGTGTGTCTGATCACGCGCCTACGCAGGGTTCCAGCACCCTCTAATTACGACCAAAGAACGAGACTCCCCCTGCCAACGGCGCATTCGTTTGGCGCCTGCGGCTGTCTACCATCGGATCATCGCTTGTTCGACCGACAGGCAACGACCCGTACAGAGGCCACAATAATGATCTACGCACAACCCGGAACCCCAGGCGCTGTTGTTACGTTCAAACCGCGCTATGGCAATTACATTGGCGGTGAGTTCGTGGCACCGATTAACGGCGAATACTTCACCAACACATCGCCTGTCAACGGTGAAGTCATCGCCGAATTCCCGCGTTCCACCGCCGCTGATGTCGAACGCGCGCTGGACGCCGCTCACGCCGCTGCCGATGCCTGGGGCAAGACCTCGGCTCAGGATCGTTCGCTGGTGCTGCTGAAAATTGCTGATCGTATCGAGCAGAACCTTGAAATGCTCGCCGTTACCGAAACCTGGGACAATGGCAAGGCTGTACGCGAAACACTGAACGCCGACGTCCCGCTGGCTGCTGATCATTTCCGTTATTTCGCTGGGTGCATCCGGGCTCAGGAAGGCGGCGCTGCAGAAATCAACGAACTGACAACTGCTTACCACTTCCACGAGCCTCTGGGCGTGGTCGGGCAAATCATTCCCTGGAACTTCCCGCTGCTGATGGCCGCCTGGAAACTGGCGCCGGCGTTGGCGGCAGGCAACTGCGTGGTGCTCAAACCTGCTGAGCAAACGCCGCTGTCTATCATGGTGTTTGCCGAACTGATCAACGACTTGCTACCGCCGGGCGTTTTGAACATCGTTCAAGGCTTTGGCCGTGAAGCCGGTGAAGCCCTGGCAACCAGCAAGCGTATCGCCAAGATCGCTTTCACCGGCTCCACTCCGGTAGGCGCGCACATCATGAAATGTGCGGCCGAGAACATCATTCCGAGCACCGTGGAACTGGGTGGCAAGTCGCCGAATATCTTCTTCGAAGACATCATGCAGGCCGAACCGCAGTTTATCGAGAAGGCCGCTGAAGGCCTGGTGTTGGCGTTTTTCAACCAGGGCGAAGTCTGCACCTGTCCATCGCGTGCCCTGGTCCAGGAATCGATCTACGACGCGTTCATGGTCGAAGTGATGAAGAAAGTCGTCAAGATCAAACGCGGCGACCCACTGGACACCGAGACCATGGTCGGCGCTCAGGCGTCCGAGCAGCAATATGACAAGATCCTTTCGTACCTGAAAATTGCCCAGGAAGAGGGTGCTGAGCTGTTGACTGGCGGCGCGGCGGAACGTCTGGAAGGCGATCTGTCTACTGGCTACTACATTCAGCCGACGCTGCTTAAAGGCAACAATAAAATGCGCGTGTTCCAGGAGGAGATCTTCGGCCCAGTGGTCGGTATCACCACCTTCAAGGACGAAGCCGAAGCCCTGGCGATTGCCAACGACAGCGAGTTTGGCCTGGGTGCCGGTCTCTGGACCCGCGACATCAACCGTGCGTACCGCATGGGCCGGGCGATCAAGGCCGGTCGCGTCTGGACCAACTGCTATCACCTGTACCCGGCGCACGCCGCGTTCGGTGGCTACAAAAAGTCCGGTGTCGGCCGTGAAAACCACAAGATGATGCTTGATCACTACCAGCAGACGAAGAACCTGCTGGTCAGCTACGACATCAATCCGATGGGCTTTTTCTAATCTAAAGCTTCAAAGCGGGACGCGCAGTTGCATGCCTGCTGCCACGGGATTCGCAAGGATCCGTGGCAGCAGGTTTGCCTGGGAAAAGCCATGACGGTGTCTCTGGCAGCGTCATGACCCCCTACCAACGCACCCCACAAACACCCCCCAAAGTAGCATTCGAACCTATACCCCTCACGTGTATTAATTGACTTACCGGAATTGACCGGCCCAAGAAGAGGATTGACCTATGTGGACCAAACCCGCGTTTACCGATCTGCGCATTGGCTTTGAAGTGACCATGTATTTCGCCAGCCGTTGATCAATCAAGTCCCGGCCTATCGTTGCGTTGGCCGGGGCGTTTCTTGTTCGCTGGAGCACTCAGTATGCTCACCCAGAATTTCGGGTCTGCCGCCGGTGGCGGATGCCCTCCAATGACACAGTCCCCCCTCAATGGCGCGAGCGTCCTGCTCGACAGCACGATGAGTGCCAGCAAACGTGAGCGCATCCCGGCCCTCAGACACGGTTTTCGTCTGCAATGGGAGCCGCACCAGCGCTGTTGGGTTCTGCTTTACCCTGACGGCGTGGTCAAACTCAGCGACAGCGCCGGGGTCATTCTTCGCAAGGTCGATGGGCTGCGAAGCACGAACGTGATTATCGAGCAGCTGTGCGAAGGATTTCCCGCTACGCCGGGGGTCGATGACGACATCCTGGTCTTTTTAGAAATTGCCTATGCCCAGCACTGGATTGAGTTCCATTAACCGGTCTGGCCCGCTGCTCTGGCTGTGGGTGGATTGACCTACCGCTGCCCGTCTGTGCTCGCAAATGAAAGGCTTCTCGACTGATCTTCAAGGCATGAGCAATGGTCTGATTGCATTCGCCCAGAGATGGTTTAGGCTGGCGCCCATCTCCAATAACAACAAAAACAGGCTTTGTATGAGCCCTAGCATCAGCCAATTGCGTAAATTCGTTTCTCCAGAAATAATTTTCGGTGCCGGCAGTCGGCACAATGCGGGCAACTACGCCAAAACCTTCGGTGCCCGTAAAGTGTTAGTGGTGACCGATCCCGGCGTAATCGCTGCGGGTTGGGTCGCTGACATTGAGGCCAGCCTGCGAGCGCTGGACATCGAATACTGCCTGTACAGCGATGTATCTCCTAACCCGCGGGTTGAGGAAGTGATGCGTGGTGCCGAGCTTTACCGTGAGAATCATTGCGATGTGATTATTGCTGTAGGCGGCGGTAGCCCTATGGACTGCGGCAAGGCCATTGGCATCGTTGTCGCCCATGGGCGGAGCATCCTCGAGTTCGAAGGTGTGGACATGATTCGGGTGCCAAGTCCGCCGCTGATCCTGATCCCGACCACCGCAGGGACCTCCGCTGACGTTTCGCAATTCGTGATCATCTCCAACCAGCAGGAACGGATGAAGTTCTCCATCGTCAGTAAGGCTGTGGTGCCGGACGTCTCGCTTATTGATCCGGAAACAACACTGAGCATGGATCCGTTCCTCTCGGCCTGTACCGGCATCGATGCGTTGGTGCACGCCATTGAAGCCTTCGTTTCTACCGGTCACGGGCCGCTGACCGATCCTCATGCGTTGGAAGCCATGCGTCTGATCAATGGCAATCTGGTGCAGATGATTGCCAATCCTGGCGACATTGCATTGCGCGAAAAAATCATGCTCGGCAGCATGCAAGCCGGGCTGGCGTTCTCTAATGCGATCCTTGGTGCGGTGCATGCGATGTCGCACAGCCTGGGCGGTTTCCTCGATCTGCCCCATGGCCTGTGTAACGCCGTGCTGGTCGAGCACGTGGTGGCGTTCAACTACAATTCAGCGCCGGATCGTTTCAAGGTGATTGCCGAGACCTTTGGCATTGATTGCCGGGGCCTCAATCACCGGCAGATCTGCCAGCGCCTGGTGGAGCATCTGATCGCTCTCAAACGTTCTATCGGCTTCCATGAAACCCTTGGCCTGCATGGCGTCAGCATGGCGGACATTCCGTTTCTTTCGCAGCACGCGATGGATGATCCCTGCATTCTCACCAACCCGCGGGCGTCCAGCCAGCGCGATGTTGAGGTGGTCTATGGCGAAGCCCTCTGAGGACCAGCAGCGCGCCCTCGCGGGGTTGCTGGGGCTGGGTAATCATTCGACGCGCAAGAGCCACTACCCGGAGCTGGCGGTACGTCTGGATGAACTCGAAAAAGAGCGCAATCGCTATAAATGGCTGTTCGAGCATGCGGTGCACGGGATTTTTCAGGCAAGCCTGAAAGAAGGCCTGCGCGCGGCCAACCCCGCTTTAGCGCGAATGCTGGGCTACGACGATCCGCAAGAGGTGTTGTTTTCCCTGGCCGACCTTGCCGGCAACTTGTTTGCGGGCGGTGCAGCGGAGTTGGAGACCATCGGCGACATACTGCTGCGCGAGCGTAGCCTGTTGGGCTATGAAACCCAGTTGCAACGCAAAGACGGTAGCCATGTCGATGTGCTGATGAACCTGCTGCTCAAACCTGATCAGGATGGCCTGGTCGAAGGCTTTGTTGCTGACATCACTGAACGCAAGTTGGCCCAGCAGCACCTGCAGCAGCTCAACGATGAGCTGGAGCAGCGCGTGATTGCGCGCACCAATGAGTTGCTGGACGTGAACCGCAACTTGCAGCAACAGATCGTCCAGCGGGCGGAAATCGAGCGGGCATTGCGCGAAGCTCGTGACGCCGCTCAGGCTGCCAATCGCAGTAAAGACAAATACCTCGCGGCCGCCAGCCATGATCTGTTGCAGCCACTTAATGCTGCTCGGTTGCTGATCTCGACCTTGCGCGAGCGGCAATTGCCTACGGCTGAGCAGGTATTGGTGGAGCGGACCCATCAGGCGCTGGAAGGCGCGGAAGACTTGCTGACGGATTTGCTGGATATTTCCAGGCTGGATCAGGCCGCGATCAAGCCCGACATCGAATTGTATCGACTCGACGAGCTGCTGGCGCCGCTGGCCTCGGAGTTCCAGTTGGTGGCCGAAGCGGCAGGATTGAACCTGCGCGTGCGCATAGGGGACTTCGCAGTACGTACCGATCTGCGCTTGCTGACGCGGATTATGCGTAATTTTCTCAGCAATGCCTGCCGTTATACCGCGCAGGGCAACATTTTGCTGGGCGCACGGCGGCGGGGCGATTATTTGCGCCTTGAAGTCTGGGACACCGGGCGTGGCATTGCCGAAGACCGCCTCGATTCGATTTTCCTGGAGTTCAATCAACTGGATGTTGGCCGTGCAGCCGACCGCAAGGGGGTGGGCCTGGGCCTGGCAATCGTCGAACGCATCGCGAAGATTCTGGGTTATCGGGTTCTGGTGCACTCACGACCGGGACGGGGTTCGATGTTCGCCATTGAAGTGCCTCTGTCGCACGACGTTCCGCTACCGGCCAATGTCGTGGTGCAGCAGCATCCTGTTGCGGGCAATCCTCTGCCGGGGTGCCGCCTGTTGGTGGTGGACAACGAACTGAGCATTCTCGAAAGCATGGCTGCGTTGTTGGGACAGTGGGGCTGTGAGGTCCTGACGGCCACCGATCAGGACAGCGCGCTGGAGGTACTGCAAGGGCAACCTCCGGAGTTGATTCTGGTGGACTTCCACCTGGATCATGGGGTGATAGGTTGCGACGTGGTAACGCATCTGCGCGAGCATTTCGCGGTGATCATTCCTGCCGTAATGATCACCGCTGACCGCAGTGATCAATGTCGTCGTTCACTGCAAAAGCTGGGGGCACCGCTGCTGAATAAACCGGTAAAACCCGGAAAACTGCGGGCGGTGTTAAGTCAATTGCTGGGTTAGGCTCCTGAATACAGCATAAGCACAAAGATTGCATAAGCACGGAGCGCGGGTTAATAAGGGGGTCTTTATACCCATTGGCTCTAAGAATGCTTCAGGCATTTTGGCGGCGGCGATCTGATTGGTTTTCTTGTGTAACAAATAGCATCCGTACTTGGGTCTAAACCCTGAAACTCTTTTGCAGTGAGAAAGAACACAATGCCCATGATCCCTTTGCTGATATGCGACGACTCCAGTATGGCGCGCAAGCAGCTATTGAGGGCTTTACCCACCGACTGGGGCGTATCGGTCACCATGGCGGCCAATGGCCAAGAGGGACTCGAAGCCATTCGTCAGGGGTTGGGGCAGGTGGTGTTGCTCGATCTGACGATGCCGGAAATGGACGGGTATCAGGTCCTGGCCGCTGTCCGGGAGGAAAACCTGCAAGCGAAGATTATCGTGGTTTCCGGCGATGTGCAGACGGAAGCGATACGGCGTGTGCTCGAACTGGGCGCCTTGGCCTTCCTGAAAAAGCCTGCCGATCCAGACGAGCTCAAAAGAACGCTCGCAAGCCTTGGTCTGCTTGGCGAGCCTCAAACGGCTGTCGCCATCGCGCGGGAAGTTCCTGAGACGCAGACCAGCTTTCAGGATGCGTTTCGTGAAACCATCAACGTCGCCACGGGGCGTGCCGGGGCGTTGCTGGCCCGAGTGCTGGGTGTGTTCGTCCAGTTGCCGGTGCCGAATGTGAGCATGCTGGAGGTGGGGGAATTACACATGGCGTTAGCCGACGCACAGAACGGTGACCGGTTGACAGCAGTCTGTCAGGGGTATATCGGCTGTGGTATCGCCGGCGAAGCGTTGCTGATTTTTCACGGCTCTGAAATTGCTGATATGGCGAAATTGATGCAGCGGGACTCGGTCGAGTATTCGGACATGGAAATGCTCCTGGACTTGTCGACGATTCTGATTGGAGCCTGTTTGAGCGGGATAGCCGAACAAATTGACGTGGTATTTTCCCAGGGCCACCCGCAAGTACTCGGTGAGCAGGGAGGCATCGAAGAGTTGATCCGGGTTAATAAGCAGCGCTGGAAGAAAACCCTGGCAGTGGAAATCAGCTACAGCCTTGAGGGCCACAATATTCATTTCGATTTGTTGATGTTGTTCACCGAAGACTCGGTAGAGCGGCTTTCAAAAAAACTCGCCTACGTGATGAGCTGAGCCATGAACGATCACATCGATATCAAAGAGCTTCACTGGTTGCTAACCATCGTGCAGTGCATCGACGTGGGTGTCGTAGTCTTCGACCGGGATTTCCGGGTCCAGGTCTGGAATACTTTTATGGAGAACCGTTCCGGCGTTGTGCCGAACGAGGCCAGCGGCCAATCGTTTTTCACCCTGTTTCCCGAAATCAATGAGGCCTGGTTTCGCAAAAAGGTCGATAACGTGATCACCCTCGGTACGCCTGCGTTCACCATCTGGGAGCAACGACCATATCTGGTGCATTTCAAGAACTACCAGCCGATCACCGGCCAGGAGGACTTCATGTACCAGAACACCACTCTGTTTCCGCTGCGCTCGATCAACAACGAGATTGGTCACATTTGCCTGGTGATCTATGACGTGACAGACGTGGCCACCCACTCACATCAGTTGCAAGCGGCCAATAGTCAGTTGCAGACGCTGTCCAACACCGACCGACTGACCGGCTTGTACAATCGTGGACACTGGGAGGAGGCCCTTAAACTCGAATACGCCCGCTATCTTCGGTACGACACGGCCACAACGTTGGTCATGTTCGATATCGATCACTTCAAACGTGTCAATGACACCTACGGCCACCAAGCGGGCGACAAGGTGATTCAGCTCGTTGCCGAAACCGTACGTCAGCACATCCGCGATGTTGATATTGCAGGTCGTTATGGCGGTGAAGAGTTCGCAGTCTTGTTGCCCGACACCAATAAAGCAGGGGGCGCGGTGTTTGCCGAACGTTTGCGCAAGGCGATCGAAGCACAAGAGGTCATCCACGACGGCCATTCAATCCGTTGCACCGTCAGCCTTGGCGTTGCAGACATGAGCCAGCCTACGTCCGACTACAAACACCTGATCGAATCGGCCGACCAGGCGCTGTACGTTTCCAAGACCAATGGCCGTAACCTGGTGTCGGTGCATGAGTAAGGGCTGAGTCGCTGATCGTGCACAGTCGGCCCCCTACAGGTACGACGGTGCACAGAACTGCCAGCTTATTCGAACGCCGGCATGACCTGCTTGATGAACAGTTCCAGCGATTTCTTTTTCTCGGCGTGGGGCAAGCTGTTGTCACACCAGAAGCTGAACTCATCAACGCCCAGTTCCTGGTAGTACTTGATCCGGGCAATGACCTCTTCCGGGGTGCCAATCATGGTGTTCTTGTGGATGTTTTCAAGTTCGAACTCCGGGCGATCCGCAAATTTCTCTTCCGGGCTCGGCGCAAGGAAGCCATTGACGGGCACTTGCTTGTTGCCGAACCAGGCGTCGAACGTGCGGTAGAAACGCGAGATGGCCTTGGCGCCGACTTTCCAGCCTTCGGGGTCGTCGACACTGTGGACGTGGGTGTGGCGCAGTACCATCAGTTGAGGGCGCGGAACCTCTGGATTATTGGCCAGCGCGGTTTCGAACTTGTTCTTCAAGTCGAGCACTTCTTCGTCGCCTTTCATCAGCGGCGTGACCATGACGTTGCAGCCGTTTTTCACTGCGAAGTTATGTGAGTCAGGATCGCGGGCGGCAATCCACATGGGAGGATGCGGTTTCTGGATTGGCTTTGGCACGCTGGTGGAGGTGGGGAATTTCCAGATATCACCGTCATGGGCATAGTCGCCTTCCCACAGCTTGCGCACCACCGGGACCATTTCACGCAGGTGATTACCCCCTGAAGCAGCGGGCATGCCACCGGCCATACGGTCGAACTCGATCTGATAAGCGCCACGAGCCAGTCCGACTTCCATCCGTCCATTGCTGATCACGTCAAGCAGGGCGCATTCACCCGCGACGCGTAACGGATGCCAGAACGGCGCGATGATCGTACCGGCGCCCAAGTGGATGGTGGTCGTACGGGCTGCGAGGTAAGCCAGCAGCGGCATCGGACTCGGGGAGATGGTGTATTCCATGGCGTGATGTTCGCCGATCCAGACCGTACGGAAGCCACCGGCCTCGGCCATCAGGGTCAATTCGGTCAGGTCTTCGAACAATTGGCGATGGCTGACTTCCTCATTCCAGCGCTCCATATGCACGAACAAAGAAAATTTCATGACACATTCCTCAAGTCTTTTTAGTGGGCCTGTCAGGTGCAGGCGTGCGACGGTTTCGGATCAAGCAAAGGCTGGCAGTGCGCCCATCTTGCCGCGGCAGTACACCAACGGGCTGGTCTGTTGCTGAGGGACGATAAGGTTTTTCACCGCACCGACCATGATGGCGTGATCGCCGCCTTCGTACTCACGCCACAGTTCACACTCAATGATCGCGGTGGCATTGTTCAGCAGCGGATTACCCAGCTCGCTGAGCGTCCACTCGATACCTTGCGCCTTGTCTTTGCCTTTGCGGGCAAAGGCAAAGGCTTCAGTTTGCTGTTCGCCGGAGAGAAAGTGGATAGCGAAGCGTTTGTTCTTGATCAGTACCGGGTAAGAGTCTGAACTGTAGTTGGGGCAGAACAGCACCAAGGCCGGCTCCATCGACAGCGAACTGAAGGCGCTGGCCGTCAAACCGACGATTTCGCCATTGTCATCCAGCGTGGTTATCACCGTCACCCCGGAGGGGAAGGAACCCATGACTAATTTGTAGACATTTGCATCGATCATTGGATTTTCCTCAGGTGACGGTGGCACCAGGCCTAATTGTATGGATTGTGTGTCTGATGGTATACCGTAATACCTTCTTTGCAAGTGGTATTTTTCCCGTGCGACGAAGACGATATTTCAGGCATAAAAAAGCCGACGCCTGGGTAGAAGCGTCGGCTTGGTGGGGAGTGGATCAGTGTGCGCCAGCCGCCTTGTTCAGGTCGCTTTCGGTCCATTGGGTATAGATACATGCATCGGCGGCGGCCCAGCGCACGCGCACCGGGTCCCCATCGTGGAGCGGCATTCCAGAGGCCGACAGCGCCTTGACGGTCATTACGGTGCCGCCTGCGGTGACAACGCTGCAGGTCTGACTCTCTCCGAGGAACAGGACTTCAGTCACCTTGGCAGCCACTTCGTTCCAGCCTGCTGCGAGAGGCTCGTTCCGGGCCTGTTCTACGCTCAGGGCCTGGGCTTTTTCCGGACGTACCATCAGCAGCAGGTCCTGCTCGGTCTGGAGCCCGGAGGTCAGGCGGATCGACAAGGGTTGGCCTTCAAAGACGCCCACGGCATTGCCCTGAGCCTTGAGCTTGAGGAAGTTCGAGTTGCCGAGGAATGACGCAACGAACGCATTTGGCGGGTTCTGGTACAGGTCATAACCGCTGCCCAGACCAACGATCTTGCCATGGCTGAAGATCGCTATGCGTTGCGACAGGCGCATGGCTTCCTCTTGATCGTGGGTTACGTAAACGATGGTGATGCCCAGCCGACGATGCAACTGACGCAGTTCATCCTGCAAATCCTCCCGCAGCTTTTTATCCAGCGCGCCGAGGGGTTCGTCCATCAACAGGATGCGCGGTTCGTAGACTAGGGCCCGGGCAATCGCCACGCGTTGCTGCTGGCCACCTGACAGTTGTGAAGGGCGGCGATGGGCGAACTGCTCGAGCTGAACCAGCTTGAGCATGGCGTCGACCCGGCGTTCGCGCTCGGCGCTGGCGAGTTTGCGGATGACCAGCGGGAAACCGATGTTGTCGCGTACCGACAGGTGCGGGAACAATGAGTAGCGCTGGAACACCATGCCAATATCGCGCTTGTGCGGCGGTACGTTGACCAGAGACTGACCATTGACCAGGATCTCCCCGGAACTGGGTGTCTCGAAACCGGCCAGCATCGACAGGGTGGTACTTTTGCCGGAGCCGCTGGAGCCGAGGAAGGTTAGGAATTCACCGTCCTGGATATCCAGCGAGATGTTGTCTACGGCGGCAAAGTCGCCGTAGTGCTTGTTCAGGTTGCGCAAGCTGACCAGGGTCTTGTTGGCCTGCTGCGCAGGGTCTTTGATCACAGCACTCATGTCGTACTCCTAGGCGCTCAGGCGCTGACTTCGTTGCGCCGGCGCACAGCGGCGGCGATCACCATGACCAGCACCGACAGCGCGATCAGCAGCGTCGAGGCGACGGCGATCACAGGTGTCAGGTCCTGACGCAGGGTGGTCCACATTTTTACCGGCAAGGTTTGCAGGGTCGGGCTGGCCATCATCACGCTCAGCACCACCTCGTCCCACGACACCAGGAAGGCGAACAGGGCGCCCGCCACCATGCCGGGGCGAATCGCCGGGAATGTCACCCGGAACACCGCCTGCAGGCGCGAAGCCCCACAGATCACAGCGGCGTCTTCGATGGACTGGTCGAACAGTTTCAGTGAGTTGATGATCGAGATAATGGTGAACGGCAACGCGACGATCACATGGCTGACCACAAACGCAAACATCGTCCCGGTGTAACCCAGTTTGAGGAACAACGCGTACACGGCCACGGCGATGATCACTAGCGGCACGATCATTGGCAGGGTGAACAGGCCGTAGAGCATTTCCCGGCCCCGGAAGCGCCCGCGCACCAGGGCAAAGGCGGTCGGCAAGCCCAGAGCTACAGCAAAGATCGTGGTCAGGACCGCGACCTTGAGGCTGGCGAAGGCGGCGTCCATCCAGTCGGCATTGGAGAAAAACTGGCTGTACCACTTCAACGTCCACCCTGGTGGCGGGAACACCAGCCACTGAGATGAACCGAACGACAGCAGCACGATGAACACGATGGGCAGCAGCAGAAACAGCGCAATAGCTCCGGTTGTGAGGTAAAGGCCCAGACGCATGCGCCGGCTCATCGCATTGGCGGTCAATAACATGATGGTTTACCTCGAGTTGCTGGAGCCGACCGGGGATTCCGGTTGCAGCTTCAGGTAGAAGTAGAACAGCACCAGAGTGATCAGGATCAGCAATGCTGCACCTGCACTGGCCAGACCCCAGTTGAGGAAGGACTGCACCTGCTGGATGATAAATTCCGGCAGCATCATGTTCTGCGCGCCACCCAGCAGGGCCGGGGTGACGTAGTAGCCCAGAGACATGACGAACACCATCAAGCCGCCGGAGAACAACCCCGGACGGCACAATGGCAGGAACACCCGGAAAAAATTGCTCCATGGGCTGGCGCCACAAATGGAACCGGCCTGGAGGACCATGGGGTCAATCGCTTGCATGGTGGCCTGCAGCGGCAGAACGATGAACGGGATCATGATGTAGCTCATGCCAATCACCACCCCGGTCAAGTTGTGCACCATTTCCAGGGGTTGATCGATAATGCCCATGGCCATCAAGGCCTTATTGATTACCCCGGAAGCCTGGAGCAGCACGAGCCAGGAATAGGTCCGCGCCAACAGACTGGTCCACATCGACAGCAAGACGATATTGAGTATCCAGCGCCCCCAGCCACGAGGGACCAGGGTGATCGCCCATGCCAGGGGAAAGCCCAGCAGTAGACTGAATACCGTTACCAGACCCGCCACGGCGAAGGTGTTGAACAGCACACGGGCGTATGCGGAATTGGCGAACAACTCGGCATAGTTTCCCAGCCCCGGCGTGGGCTCAAGCACGCCGCGCAGTAACAGGCTGACCAGCGGCGCGAAGAAAAACAAGCCGAGGAACAACAGCGCCGGGATCAGGTTGCTGGCACCGCGCCAACGCTGCATCAGTGGAGTGGAATGCTTCATGACCGCAGCCTTGTCTGGAGCCGGGACGGCAGCGCCAGAGGCGCTCCCGACCGGGTTGGATTGACGGAGCGCGGTGGCCGTCATTTTCATTTGAGAAGCCATTCGTTCCACCGTGTCGCGATGGTCTGACCATTCTTGGCCCAGTACGCGAAGTCGAGAGTGATCTGATCCTTAGCGTAGGCAGTCGGCAGGTTAGGTGCCAGTACTGAGTCCAGACGTTGCACGCTGTCGGTGTTGACCGGTGCATAGGCGGTCAGGTTAGAGAAGTCGGCTTGGCCTTTGGCAGAGCTGGAGTTGGCCAGGAATCGCATGGCCGCATCCTTGTTCTTTGATCCTTTAGGGATGACCAGGAAGTCGGCCATGACCAGGTTCTGTTTCCAGCTCACACCGACCGGTGCGCCATCTTCTTGCAGTGCATGGATACGGCCATTCCAGAATTGACCGAGGCTGGCTTCACCGGAGGCCAGCAGTTGTTGGGATTGCGCGCCGCCGCCCCACCAGATGATGTCTTTCTTGATAGTGTCGAGTTTCTTGAACGCGCGATCCAGGTCCAGCGGATAGAGCTTGTCAGCGGGCACACCGTCGGCCAGCAGCGCCAGTTCAAGCACGCCAGGGCTCGGCCATTTGTACAGGGCGCGTTTGCCGGGGTAGGTCTTGGTGTCGAATAGTGCTGTCCAGTCCTGTGGGGCTTTGCCGCCCAGCTTGCCTTCGTTGTAGCCGAGGACGAAGGAAAAGAAGAACGAACCAACGCCATAATCGGAGACGAAGCGCGGGTCGATCTTGTCGCGCTGGATAACCTTGAAGTCCAACGGTTCAAGCAGACCTTCAGCCGCTGCGCGCAGGGCAAAATCAGCCTCTACATCGACCACGTCCCATTGCACGTTGCCACTTTCGACCATCGCCTTGAGTTTGCCGTAGTCGGTTGGGCCGTCCTGAACCACCTTGACCCCACTGGCTTTGCTGAAGGGATCGGCCCAGGCCTGCTTTTGCGCGTCCTGGGTGGAGCCGCCCCAGCTGACGAAACTCATGCTGTCGGCGGCGATGGCCGCGTTACAAGTTACTGCCAGTAAGCTTGCCGCGAGTACCGCAGCTGCACGTTTATTCAACACCATTTTCACGCCCTCATTTGTTGTGTTTTGAGCGGGCTGTTGACGCCCGCCTATCGGGAGCAGTAGGTCCATTGGAGCCTTGAACATTGACCGTGCCAGGCGCTGTTGTTGTGTGCTGTCCCTTTCAGGCGCACCTGGAAAACTATCCGGTCTATGGAATATCATATTATGGTATTCCAAACTTTCTGCAAGGGTTTCGCCTCACCGATTGTCTGTCTTTGTCTTGTTTTTTTGTTCTGTTTGGTTCGTCACCTGCCTGAGCGTGTTTGACGCCATCAGCCCGTAAACGGAATGCTTTCCACCACCTCCAAGTTGTACCCCGTCAACCCTGCATATTTCAGTGGCGGCCCGAGGTGGCGTAGTTTTCCCACGCCGATGTCTTGCAGAATCTGTGCCCCCGTACCGACTTCTGAATAGATGCGCGATTGCGAGCGGGTGTATTGCCGTGGTGGCTGGGTCAGTTGCGGAATCCGCTCAAGCAGCGCCTGCGAAGATTCATGGTTGGCGAGTACCACCACCACGCCGCAGCCTTCTTCGGCTACTTTTTGCAACGCTGCCCACAGCGTCCAGTTCGACGGTCCAGTGTATTCGGCACCCACCAGATCGCGCAGTGGGTCGATCACATGCACGCGCACCAGGGTCGGGGCTTCGCGACGAATATTGCCCATGACCATGGCCATATGGACGCCACCTTCGATCCGGTCTTCGTAGGTGATAAGCCGAAAAGTACCGTGAACGGTAGGGAGTTCGCGCTCGCCGATGCGGGTTACAGTGCGTTCGGTGCTAAGCCGGTAATGGATCAGGTCGGCGATGGTGCCGATCTTGATACCGTGTCTGGCCGCGAACACTTCGAGGTCGGGACGGCGGGCCATGGTGCCGTCATCGTTCATCACCTCAACGATCACCGACGCCGGGGTAAAACCCGCCAGGCGCGCGAGGTCACAGCCAGCCTCGGTGTGCCCAGCACGGGTCAGCACGCCGCCTTCCTTGGCCCGTAATGGAAAGATATGCCCCGGCTGCACCAGGTCTTCTGCTCGGGCGTTGGCTGCGACAGCGGCTTCGACAGTGCGTGCGCGGTCAGCAGCGGAGATCCCGGTGGTGACACCGCTGGCGGCTTCGATGGAGACCGTGAACGCCGTGCTGAACGCACTGCCATTGCTCGGCACCATCTGTTCCAGGCCCAGGCGCTGGCAATGTTCGTCGGTCAGCGTAAGGCAGATCAGGCCGCGTGCTTCCCGGGCCATGAAGCTGATCGCCTGAGCCGTGCAGCGGTCGGCGGCGAGCAGCAGGTCACCTTCGTTTTCTCTATCCTCATCGTCGACCAACAGGACCATTTTGCCTTGGCGGTAATCTTCGATGATTTCTTCGATGCTATTGAAGGCCATGCTTGGGCTCTCTGTATGGCGAATGGTAGAGGGTTTGTTTTTCTGGTATACCATAATACAAATTAAACCGAAATAACGAGGTCGCCATGAAGGCTTACTGGATCGCTCACGTCGATGTCACCGACTTGGATCAATACGCGCAATACACCCAGCGTGCGCCAGCAGCGTTCGCGCTTTTTGGCGGCAAACTGCTGGCCCGTGGCGGGCGTTCCGAAGCGATGGAGGGCAGGGCGACGCCGCAACGCAGCGTGGTGATCGAGTTCGAATCCTACGAGCAGGCGCTGGCGTGTTACCACTCGGAGCAGTATCAGCAGGCGTGCGAGTACCGCCAAGGTGCGGCCAAGGCGGAGGTGATTATCGTCGAGGGGTATGAGTCTTGAGCGCTAGCCGGAGGGTTCAGCGGATGAAATGGATTTTTCCGCTGTCGTCATTGCCGATATAGATACCGTAGACCCCGGCTTGGCGTTCTTCTATGTAGCGTTCGAGGATCTGCCGGATGGCCGGGTAGTAGATGCTGTCCCAGGGAATGTCTTCGGGTGCGAAAAAGCGGCAGTCGAGGGTTTCCGGGCCATATTGCCCCGTGTTCTCCACGGCGATGGCGCGGAAGATAATGTAGACCTCGCTGATCTGCGGCACGCTGAAGATAGAGTAGGGCGAGATGATTTCTGCACGCACGCCCGTTTCTTCCCAAACCTCGCGCAGGGCTCCTTGCTCGGTGGTTTCGCCACTTTCCATAAAGCCTGCGGGGAGGGTCCAGGTGCCGGGACGTGGCGGGATCGCACGTTGGCACAGCAGGTACTTGCCGTCCTGCTCGATGATGCAGCCGGCAATGATCTTCGGGTTGATGTAATGAATGTAACCGCAGCCGCTGCACATCAAGCGCTCATGGGTGTCGCCAGGCGGGAGCTGATGACCGAGATCACTGCTACCGCATTGCGGGCAAAAGCGCGGGCTGGGCATGTTCAGCGACCTATGCGCGGTTCTTTGAGGGCGATGGGCGAGACGATTTCACGCACCTTGCCGGTTTCGTTCTGCTTTAACTTAAGATAGTCCAGCGCCACTTTGGCGGCTGCCCGCACATGGTCGACCGAGGCCTGATGCGCGGCCAACGGATCGCCACTCTTGATCGCCTCGACCATGCGTTCCATTTCCAGATTGCTGACGCCGCGACGGTTTTCCTGGGACACGGAGGTGGCCCGCAGGTAGCTGATGCGGGCCTGCAACTGGCGCAACTGGGTCGCCGCGACGTGATTGCCCGAGCCTTCCAGCAGAACGTCGTAGAAGCCTTGCACCGAGTCGAGTACTTGCTGCAGTTCGCCGTCTTTGAGCGCCTTGCGGTTCTCCTCGAGAGCTTTCTCCAGGGCGCGAATGTCCTTGGCTTTAGCTCTGAGGGTGAATAACTGGACGATCAGGCCTTCGAGCACGCAGCGCAGCTCATAGATATCGCAGGCGTCTTCCAGGGTGATGATCGCGACACTCGGACCCTTGGCGTCGGCGAATTCAACCAACCCTTCGGATTCCAGATGGCGCAGGGCTTCACGAACCGACGTACGGCTGACGCCCAGACGCTCGCAAAGATCTCGCTCGACCAGACGGTCTCCCGGCAAAAGCTGGAAGTTCATGATGGCGCTTCGCAGTTTATCCAGCACGATTTCGCGCAGGGTAATGGGGTTGCGATTGACTTTGAAGCTGTCGTCAAGTGGCAGGCGTTTCATTGGGGCCGCTCTGAGTGGGGCTGTCCATGCAAAAGGAGCACCTTGATCGAGGATCTGCGGCGCTCCAGTCATTATTCAAAACAATGGCGGAGTTTATCATGTCGGGTTCTTTAAGCGACAAGCCCTCAAAGCCCCCCCATCAAGGTGTATTTGAGTTCCAGGTAATCTTCAATGCCGTATTTCGACCCTTCGCGGCCGAGGCCCGAGGACTTGATTCCACCGAAGGGCGCGACTTCTGTGGAAATCAGCCCCTCGTTGATCCCGACCATGCCGTACTCCAGGCCTTCGCTCATGCGCCATGAACGGCCCAGATCGCGGGTGTAGCAATAGGCTGCGAGACCAAACTCAGTGTCGTTGGCCAGGCGCAAGGCCTCGCTTTCGCTGTCAAAGCGGAATACGGCGGCCAACGGACCGAAGGTCTCCTCGCGGGCGACTTTCATCTCGTGTGTCACCTCCGCGAGCACCGTTGGCTGGAAGAAACCATGGCCCAGCGCATGCCGTTCGCCGCCGCAGACCAGGCGAGCGCCTTTAGCCAGGGCATCCTGCACATGGTCCTCGACCTTGGCCACTGCCCGATCGTTGATCAATGGGCCTTGGCTGACGCCCTCGTCGAAACCGTCGCCGACCTTCAGTTCGCGGACACGCTCCTCAAGCCGGGCGACGAAAGCATCATGGATGCCGCTCTGCACGAGGAAGCGGTTGACGCAGACGCAGGTTTGTCCGGCGTTTCGAAATTTGGCGATTAAGGCGCCTTCGATCGCGCGCTCCAGGTCGGCATCGTCGAACACAATGAAGGGGGCATTACCGCCGAGTTCCAGAGAGACCTTTTTCAACGTCGAGGCACATTGGGCCATCAGTAACTTGCCAATGGTCGTGGAGCCGGTGAAGGACAGTTTGCGCACCTCGGGACTGCTGGTCAGCTCGGCGCCGATGGCAATAGCATCGCCCGTAATTACGTTGAAAATCCCTGCGGGAATGCCCGCCTGTTCCGCCTGTTCCGCCAGCACGGCCATGGCCAATGCCGAGAACGGTGTTTCCGGGGCCGGTTTGACGATGCACGGGCAACCGGCAGCCAGTGCCGGACCGGCTTTGCGGGTGATCATCGCCGCCGGGAAATTCCACGGAGTGATCGCCGCGACGACGCCAATTGGCTCCTTGCTGACGACGATCCGCGCATCGCCCTTGTGGCTGGGAATGGTGTCGCCATAGATGCGTTTGGCTTCTTCGGCGAACCACTCGATGAAACTGGCGGCATAGAGGACCTCACCCCTGGCTTCGGCCAGTGGCTTGCCTTGCTCCAGAGTAAGGATCTCGGCCAGGGCGTCGGCGTTTTCCAGCATCAACGCGTGCCAGCGCTTGAGCACCGTGCTGCGGTCTTTGGCCGTGCGTGCGCGCCAGGCCGGCCAGGCGGCATGGGCTGCGGCGATGGCTTCTCGGGCTTGTTCTGCACCGAGGTTCGGCACGTGACCGATGACTTCACCCGTGGCCGGGTTGTAGATGGCGTGGCGAGTACCGTTTTGGGCGTCACACCATTGGCCATTGATAAAGGCCTGCTGGCGAAACAGTTGCGAGGCTGCTGGGGTCATGCCGGCTCCCGGAAATAAAAAGGGGCCGCGACCGAATAGGGTGGCGTGCGGCCCTGAAACATTTGCTCAGGCGAGGGTGGGCAAGGGGCCCAGCTTGCCACGGTGATAGATCATCGGTGTCACCGGCTGATCAGGCAGAATCAGGTTCTTCACTGCCCCAACGATGATCGCGTGGTCGCCGCCATCGTATTCGCGCCACAGTTCACACTCGATGATCGCAGTGGCCTTGGCCAGCAGCGGGTTGCCGAGTTCGCTCAGGTGCCACTCGATGCCTTTGGCTTTGTCCTTACCTTTACCGGCGAAGGCGTAGGCCTCCGCCTGCTGATCCGCCGACAGCAAATGAATGGCGAATCGTTTGCTGTTGCGCAGGATCGGGTACGTATCGGAGGCGTAGTTGGGGCAAAACAGCACCAGTGCCGGGTCAATCGACAGCGCGCTGAAGGCGCTGGCAGTGATGCCGACGATGCCGCCTTCGGGGTCCAGGGTGGTGACCACTGTGACCCCGGAGGGGAAGGAGGCCATGACCTCCTTGTAAATGCCAGGTTCGATCATCTCAGGTCACCTCTCAACGCATGACAAAGGGGTCGGGCATCGGCGCCGACGACAGGTTGATCCACACGGTTTTCAGTTCGGTATAGGCCAGCACCGAATCGATGCCGCTTTCGCGACCGTAGCCGCTGTTCTTGAATCCGCCAATGGGCGCCATGGCCGAAACAGCACGGTAGGTGTTGACCCAGATGATCCCGGAGCGCACATCCCGCGCCATGCGGTGAGCGCGGCCCAGATCACGGGTCCAGATGCCTGCGGCGAGACCAAACTGCGAATCGTTGGCGATGGTCAGCGCCTCTGCTTCGTCCTTGAAACGGATCACTGACGCGACCGGGCCGAAGACTTCTTCTTGCATGATCTTCATCGAATTGCGGTCACATTCGAACAGGGTTGGCTCGTAATACCAGCCGTCATTGTCCATCTGCGGGCGCTTGCCACCCAGGCGCAGATGAGCACCTTCGGCGATGGCGTCGGCCACCAGGCCTTCGACGACGGCCAATTGCTGTGCGGTGGCCATCGGGCCCATCTCGCTGGCGTCGTCCTGCGGATTGCCGATACGAATCCGCTTGGCCCGTTCAACCAAACGCTCGACGAATTCGTCGTAGATTTCGTCTTGGACCAACAGGCGTGAACCGGATACACAGCTCTGTCCGGATGCGGCATAAATACCGGCGATGGCACCGTTGATCGCGCTGTCGAGGTCGGCGTCGGCGAAGATTATGTTCGGTGATTTGCCGCCCAGTTCCAGCGACAATTTGGCAAAGTTCTCGGCACTGCTGCGTACCACATGACGGGCCGTTGCCGCGCCGCCGGTAAAGGCGATTTTGCGCACCAGAGGGTGGCGGGTCAGGGCTGCACCGGTGCTGGGGCCATAGCCAGTAACAACGTTGACTACGCCTGGTGGGATACCCGCTTCCAGAGCCAGACGGGCCAGCTCGAGAACC
The DNA here is from genome assembly GCF_052976945.1 of Pseudomonas sp. GG8. Classification (NCBI taxonomy): domain Bacteria; kingdom Pseudomonadati; phylum Pseudomonadota; class Gammaproteobacteria; order Pseudomonadales; family Pseudomonadaceae; genus Pseudomonas; species Pseudomonas sp. GG8. The sequence continues at coordinate 2,559,596 of NZ_JBRIIP010000001.1, read as the reverse complement.
GTTGCGGACGCATGTTCCGAGGGCTTGAGGACGATGGTGTTGCCGGCCGCGAGGGCTGGCGCCAGCTTGATCGCGGTCAGGTACAGCGGGCTGTTCCAGGGGATGATTCCGGCTACCACGCCCATGGGTTCATGCACGGTGTAGGCAAACAGGTCGGGCTTGTCCAACGGCAGGGTGCCGCCTTCGAGCTTGTCGGCCAGGCCTGCGGTGTAGTGAAAAAACTCGGGCAAGTAATTGACCTGACCCCGCGTCTCGCGGATCAGCTTGCCGTTATCGCGGCTTTCCAACTGCGCCAGTTGCTCTTTGTTTTCGGCGATCAGATCGCCAAGACGTCGCAGCAGTTTGCCGCGAGCGGTGGCGGTGAGACCGCGCCACGCCGGACTCTCGAATGCCTTTTGCGCAGCCTGGACGGCGCGCTCGACATCGGCTTCGTCTGCATCGGGCAGTTCGGCCCAGGCTTGGGCCAGTGCCGGGTTGAAGCTTTCGAAGGTCTTGCCGGAGAGGGCATCGACCCATTGGCCGTCGATGCACATTTGGAAGCGTGCGAGCGTCATGCAACGTTCCCCTTTGTTGGGTGTTGTCGGGTTTGTGCGGAGGCGAGAAAGTCCAGCAGCACCTGGTTGACCAGTCGCGGCGACTCCACCAGCATCATATGCCGTTGCTCGTCGAGGACAGCAACTTGCGCGCCAGGGATCCGTTCAGCCAATTGTCGGGCCATCTCCGGTGTCGAACCGGGGTCCAGCGCGCCGGTGGCAATCAGGGTCGGCACCTGAATGCTGCCCAGGTCCTCGGCGCGGTACATGTCTTGGGTGGCGAACAGCTCATACGTGGTCAGATAGCCCTGTGGGTCATTACCGGCCAGCGTCTGGCGGATCGCGGCAATCTGCCCAGGATTAGCAGCCTGGTATTCACGACTGAACCAGCGTGACAGCGCCGCCTCGGCATTCGCATCAGGGCCATGTTCGGCGGCTTGAGTCGTCCGCTCGTTGACCCCGGCGCGCTGTTCGGCGCTACGGTTGAACACGCTGTTGAGCACCACCAGCCCGAGCATGTGCTCTGGATAGTGCAAGGCGAACGCGCGAGCGACCAATCCACCCATGGAGAAACCAATCACCGTGGCTTGCGGCAGCTGCAAATGGTCGAGCAATTCCAGTAACTGATCGGCGTAGCCAAGCAGCCCGGTGCCTGGTTCCGGGCGCGGGCTGGCGCCATGCCCCAGCATGTCATAGGCAATCACGCGGTAGTGCGGAGCGAGACCAACGATCTGGCCGCCCCACATCTCTTTATTCAGGCCCACGCCATGGATCAGTACCACGGGTTGGCCTTGGCCGGTCGCCAGATAGCTGGTGCCGGCCGGGGTACGTTCAGCGGTGAGCCGAATCATGGATCGCTCCTGCAAATCTTATGGGTTACTGGGCTTTCTCTGCGGCCAGTTCTTCCAGATCGATGTAACGATTGCCGATGCGTGGGTGCAGACGACCCCCGTTGGCACAACCGAGGACAACAACGATCTCATCCGCGCGCGGGGCGTCTTCAATCTGCATTTCCAGGGTGATGTAGTGCGAACGCAGACCTTCATCGTCTTTATGCATCATCGGAATCTGGATCGACGTGCCTGGACCACCGCGCTTGTTAGTGAAGCTCAAGTAGCTTTTGGCTTTGACTGCTTCGCGGTAATGGTTGCCGAAACGCAGGGTGTGGATCACCGCAGAGGCGTGCTCGATTTCTCCATCGGCGCCGACCACGGCCGCTTTGCCATAGGCTTCGATCTTGTCCGCACCGCCGATGGTGGCAATCAGACGCTCGACCATCAGTGCGCCCAGATCGGAGCAGTTGGCCCGAATTTCTGGCTTCAAATCTTCAACAAAACCACGACCCAACCATGGGTTTTTGATGACAACAGCCAAGCCAACCATGGTCACTGGGGTATCTGTGGCTTTGCCGCCCTCGATGAAGGTTTCTTCGATGTAGCTGACGATTTTGCGAATTTCAAAACTCATGAGCGGCTCCAGAAAAGAGGGAGGGGGAATGCGTCGCTGTATGATGGTATACCATAATATTGCGTATGCAAGCCCCAGCTGCATGTTCATGAAAGGGGAAGACGACGGAAGGTAGGGACGTGAAGCGTTGGCCGGTTAAGGATGGGTATTGCGGGGGGGCAGGCGGCGGTGTTTGCGCTTAAACAGGAGGGAGTCGCCGCCTGACAGGATGACGCGGTGGGCATCACCGTTCGGCAGTTCGGGCATGCGCACTTACTACACGGACGCCGGGCACCGCTGGTTTCGCGGTATGGATGCCCGGATCTTGGGTGCACCAGCAATGGGGGGATTAGGGTGCCTTCAGCTCACACTTACATCCCGCATCAACAACCCGAAATGCAAGTCCACCGCATCCGGTATTGGTAAATACACCGTATGACCATCCCCTGGTGCAACCTCGGTCGGCTCACCTTTGACGTTCTGCAACTGATGCAGATCGAAGTGGAAGTTGCCCTTGGGCGTCATCAGCTCCATGTGGTCGCCCAGGCCAAAGCGATTCTTGACCTTTACTTCGGCCAATCCATCACGCCGCTCGCCGGTCAGTTCGCCGACAAACTGCTGTCGCTCCGAAACCGAGCTGCCGTTCTGGTAGTTCTGGTATTCATCATGCACATGCCGACGCAGGAAACCCTCGGTGTAGCCGCGCTGAGCCAGGGATTCCAGATCGGTCATCAGGCTACGGTCGAACTCGCGGCCAGCCACCGCATCGTCGATTGCCTGGCGATAGACCTGAGTGGTCCGCGCGCAATAGAAGTGAGATTTGGTCCGGCCTTCGATCTTCAGTGAGTGCACGCCCATCTGCGTCAGCCGCTCGACATGCTGTACGGCGCGCAAGTCTTTGGAATTCATGATGTAGGTGCCGTGCTCGTCCTCGAAGGCCGGCATCAGTTCATCCGGTCGATTGGCTTCCTGCAACAGGAACACCTGATCGGTCGGCGCGCCGGTACCCAGAGTCGGTTCGGGCTGGAAGGTCTGAACGATCTCGCCGAGCTGATTTTCCGTGGCTTCCTGGGCCGAGTATTTCCAGCGGCAGGCATTGGTGCAGCTACCTTGGTTAGCATCGCGCTTGTTCATGTAGCCCGACAGCAAGCAGCGGCCGGAGTAGGCCATGCACAGCGCGCCGTGGACAAACACTTCCAGTTCCATGGCTGGCACTTGCTGACGAATTTCAGCGATTTCTTCCAGGGACAGTTCCCGGGACAGAATGATCCGGCTCACGCCCTGTTGCTGCCAGAACTCGACACTGGCCCAGTTCACCGTGTTGGCCTGCACTGACAGGTGGATCGGCATCTGCGGGAAGTGTCGGCGTACCAGCATGATCAGGCCAGGGTCGGACATGATCAGCGCGTCCGGGGCCATGGCAATCACCGGCTCCAGGTCTTTCAGGAAGGTCTTGAGCTTGGCGTTGTGCGGCGCGATGTTCACCACCACGTAGAAGCGCTTACCCTGGGCCTGGGCTTCTTGAATGCCGAGGGCCAGGTTGGCGTGATCGAATTCGTTGTTGCGCACTCGTAAGCTGTAGCGCGGCTGGCCGGCGTACACCGCATCTGCGCCGTAGGCGAAGGCATAACGCATGTTTTTCAGGGTACCAGCGGGGGCGAGCAGTTCCGGGGTTGAGAGGGTCATGGCAGCGTCGGTCGCAAAAACCGCTGAGGGTAATCGGCTTGCCCGTGGGGTTTATTGATCTGGATCTATGCTTGGTGAACAAACGCATGGCACTACAAATTGCTGTTGGTATAGAGCCGGGTGCAAAGAGCCTGCTCTGAGTGTCAGGCGTTGAAACCCATCTCGGCAGAGATCAGGCGGGCGCTGTCCAGCAGCATGTTCTTGAAGCGTTCGCGATTTTCAGGATTGTCCATGATCGCGTCTGGCCCGGACAGGTTGATGGCCGCGACCACGGCGCCCCGATGATCACGAATGCCGGTGGCGATAGCGGTGGAGTAGTCAGAGCGGTGCAGTACCCAGCCCAGTTGCCGGTCCTGCTCGGCGATTTGTTGCAGCTCGGGCAAGGTTTTGGGCGCGGGTGCCGGGTAATCGTCCAAGCGTACGTGCTGATACAGGCTGATCAGGGTGGCTTCGCTCACGTCGCTGAGCAGCACCCGGCCCAGCGCCGTGCAGTGACAGGCGATCCGGGTGCCAATGGGCACGTTGACCGACAATCGTTGAGAGGCGAAGGCGCGGTAGATATAGACGCTGTCGGTCTGCTCGCGCACAGCCAGGTGGCACGACAGCGAGCTGCGATCACGCAGGATGTTGAGGTAGGGGATCGCGACGTCCACCAAGTCGCGGCTGGCCAGGTAGGTGAAGCCATCGGCGATGACCTGCGGGCCGAGTTCATAGGTGTTCTTCGCGACTTTCTTCAGGTAGCCCATGCCATTGAGCGTCTGCACGATGCGGTAGATCGACGACACGCTGACCCCCAGGCGTTCGGCGATGTCGTTCATGCTCAGCACCCGTTCGGCGCTGCTGAACAGCTGCAAAATCCACAGCCCGCGTTGCAGGGCCGGAACACGGTAATCGCTGTCTTGCGAGGGCTCTTCAATGCTATTCACAGCGTCTCCTGGGTGTCAGCGGCGATCATAAATCCATTGCAGGAGCTGCCGAAGGCTGCTCCTGCAGAGGATTGCGATCTCCTGTGGGCGAATTATTTCGCGTTCATGGGCTATGCCAACAACGCATCGACCCCAACAGGCTTGCCACCAAACTCCTGCATGGCATCCAGTAACGCGTCCCACAAATATTGGGCCGAAGCCCGATCACACAGGATGTGGAACAGTGGCAAGTCCGGTTGCGAGCCGTTGATGATGATTGCGCTCATCCGTGCCACTGAGGTTTGCGCCACGGCACCCGGGGCGAATGCCTGTTGGCGCAGATCGACGCCGCAGACCTTGGCCATTACTGAACTGATGTGTTCGCCGGTCAGCACCAGCCATGCGTGACTGTCCTGACGTGGCAGCAAATAGCAGCCCTTTTCGGATAACTGCCACTGGTCTTCGAGCTTCTGCAAGCGTGCACCGGCATCCTGAAAACTGCCCAGCAGGAAATACTCGGTCTGCGAAAGGCGGGCGACATGGCTGCCATCGCCTTGCGTTACACAGCGATTGGGTGCGGTCGGCAGATCGAATTGCTCCGCGTGCAGATGCGCAGCGGCATCGACCCCACGAAAGCCGACCCGCGCCAGATTACTCAGGTCAAGCAGGGCGCAGCGGGCCAGTTGTGCTGTTTCGTCCTGCTCGGCATAGCGGCTGACGATCAGGCTGTCACCCAGGCGTGCCAGTCGGGCGGTGGCCTGCAGCGTATACAGAGGGCTGCGCTGGCGAAAATCTTTGGCGTTAAGAGTGACCATGCTTACAACTCCTGGCGTTTGCTGTCGACATCGAAGAACGGCAGTTTGACCACCGTGGCCTGTACCACTTCACCGCCTTCCACCCGAATCGGAATCTGCTGGCCGGGGACGCTTTGATCGACGGCGGCATACGCTAGACCGATGATCATGCCCAGCGTCGGCGAGTACTCGCAGGAGGTGACGTTGCCGCTGATGTCCGGTCCTTTGAGCACCAGATGACCTTCCAGTGGCTGACTGCTGCCTTTGGGCAGGCTGAAACCGACCAGTTTGCGCTTGAGCGGCTGGGCTTCGAGGATGTCCACGGAGCGGCGCCCGACAAAAAACGGTTTCTTGCGGGAGATGGCCCAGCCCATGTCGATCTCTGCCGGATGGGTCATGCCATCGGTGTCCTGGCTGATGATCACGTGGCCCTTTTCCAGGCGCAGCAAACGTTGGGCTTCGACGCCGAACGGGCGAATGCCGTGTGCCTGGCCCGCATCCATCAGTGTGTCCCACAGGTATTCGGCATAACGTGCCTGCACATGGATTTCATAACCCAGCTCGCCGACGAAACCGACGCGCATGACCCGCGCCGCGATCCCTGCAACGGTGCCCTGACGCACGCCCAAATAGGGGAAGGCGTCAGGCGACAGGTCGATATCGACGCAGAGCTTTTCCAGTACTTCGCGCGAGTGAGGTCCGGCCAGGTTGACTGCTGCGATGGCGGCAGTGACGTTGGCGATATCGACGTTCAGACGCCATTGCACGTTCCACTTGAGCATCGCCTGGTAGATCCGGTCGACGCCGCTGGTGGTGGCCGTGACATAAAAATGCTGATCGGCCAGTCGCGCACAGACACCGTCGTCGATCACTACCCCGTGTTCGTTGGTCATCAGCGCATACCGAGTGCGGCCGATGGGTTGTTTGGCAAAGGCGAAGGTGTACATCCGCTCCAGCAGCTCGGCGGCGTCCGGGCCACGAATATCCAAGCCGCCAAGGGTCGAGACGTCGATCAGCCCTACGCCCTGGCGTACGTGAAGAGCTTCTTCCTGCATGCAGCGTTCACGTGTCGCTGGCTGACCTTTTTCATCCTTGAACGTGTAATAGGCCGGACGTTGCCAGTTGCCTGCCGGCATCATTTTCGCGCCCGCTTGCAGGTGGCGGTTATGAATCGCGGTACGACGAATCGGGTCAAAGCTGCGTCCGGCGATATGCGCCAGTTTTTCCGCTTCGAAGGGCGGACGCGCCGTGGTAACCCCGGTTTCGCTGACGGTGCGCTGGGTACTGGCGGCAACCAGTCGCGCCGTTGGCAAGGCGGAATGACGGCCTTGGGACGGCCCCATGCCCACCGTGGAAAAGCGTTTGACCAACTGCACGTCGCGGTACCCGTGGCGTGTAGCGTTGATGATGTCGCGGATTTGCAGGTCTTCATCGAAATCGACGAATTCCTTGCCACTTGGGTGGGGGAAAATCGGCCAGTCGAAGTTAACCCGCTGTTCCGGGCTTAAGGTCTGCTCCTGATAGTCCGCTGACAGTCCCAGTGCCGCCGCCGCTTGTGCACCGACTTTGGCGCCATCCTTGAGTACGTTTTCCAGCAGATGACGACCGTTCACGGAGCCGGCGATGGCCAGGTTTTTCGGCAGGCCAGTGATGGCGAACTCGGCCGAAGGGTCGGCGTAGGCCAACTTACCGCCTGCCTGACACGCCAGTTGATAGACCGGCATGTAACCGGCAGTCATGCACAGCAGGTCGCAATCGAGTTGCAGGCTGCCTTGGTCGACTTCGCCACGGCGTGTGATCCGCCGGACATCGACGCCGCTGATATGGCGCATGCCCTTACTGTGCAAGGCTTCATAAACCGTGTGTTGCAGGTGCACGGTGATGCCCAGGCGTTTGAGCTCTGCAGCCAGGCGCGCATCGTCTGCGCTGTTGCGCATGTCGACCACGGCGGCGACGTCGACACCCTGTTCTATCAGGTCCAGGGCGGTGCGATAGCCGTCGTCATTGCCGGTAAGGACCACCGCACGCTTGCCGGGTTTGACCGCGTAAAGCTTCATCAGGCGCTGGGCTGCGCTGCACAGCATCACGCCGGGCAGGTCGTTGTTGCGGAAAATCACCGGCTGGTCGAAAGCGCCGGAGGCGATGATGCATTGGCTGGCGCGCACTTTGTACATGCGCTTGTCTTTGATCACCGGCAGGTAATTGTCGGTGAACCAGCCATTACACGTGGCTTCGGTGAGAACCTGGATGTTGGCATGCTGGCTGACTGCATCTACCAGTGCCTGGCGCACTTTATCGGCTTGCGTGCCCTGTACGTCGAAGCGTGCATAGGTGAGCGCACCACCCAGCAGACGCTGTTGTTCGATCAGCAATACCTTGGCCCCGGCATTGGCGGCGGTCAGTGCCGCCTGCAAACCGGCGGGACCGGCACCCACCACGGCCAGGTCGACGAACAGGTAAGCCTTGTCGTAATACTCGGGTTTGAAGTCCAGGTTGAGGATGCCCAGCCCGGCTTTCTTGCGGATCAGCGGCTCCCATATTTTCCACATGCCCTTGGGCTTGTAGAACGAACGGTAATAAAACCCCACGGGCATGAACCGTGAGAACTTGCCCAGCAGCGCATCGCGGTCGTTGTCCAATGTGCCGCTGTAGTTCTGCCCACTGACTTCGGCACCGGCTTGCAGCCAATGGGTATCGGCCAGCACGTTGGGTTCATCTGGCAGTTGCACCAGGGTGTTCGCATCTTGCCCTGCCATGGTCAACGGTCCGCGAGGGCGGTGATATTTGAATGAGCGCGAGAGCAAATAACGGCCATTGCCGAGCAGGGCGCTGGCGATGCTGTCGCCGGCAAAACCGGTATAGGCCTTGCCATCGAAGTTGAACGCCAGTGGACGCTGACGATCAATCAGCAAGCCCATGGGCAACGGCAAGCGGCTTTCAAAAGTGGAATCAGGCTGGCTCATTGCTGTGCTCCGCAGGGCTGAACTCGACGCGCTGGTTATAGACTTCCCGGGCATCGAAGGTACGCAGGATTTCATCGGTGACGGTGTGTCGTTCGGCCAGGAACCAGTAGCTGGACGCGTTGTGCATCCACCACTCACGGACCACGCCTGCGGCGTTTTCGCTGTTGAACACGTAATGTGCCCATTGCGCATCGCTGCAGGTGGTCGGGTCAGGCATGTCCTTGAACTCGCCGCCGTAGGTGAATTCGGTGATGTTTCGCGGCCCGTTCAGCGGGCAATTCATGACTTTCATACGGTTTGCCCCTTAGTGGCTGGCCGCCGTAGCGCCCATCTCGTTGACTTGCTGGAAGGTCGAAAACCGCTCCAGACCGAAGGGTTTGATCAGGTCCGGCACCTTGCCGCCGGAGGCGACCAGTTCGGCCATGGTCTTGCCGCAGATCGGCGTGGCCTTGAATCCCCACGTGCCCCAGCCCGCGTCGAGGTAATAGTTTTCGACCGGCGACAGGCCCATGATCGGGCTGTAGTCGGGGGTCATATCGGTGATGCCGGCCCACTGGCGCATCAGTTTGGCGTTGGCCAGGAAGGGGAACATTTCGATAGCAGCGGAAATCAGGCTTTCCTTCAGGTCCAGGGTCGAGCGGGTGTTGTACAGCGGGTAGGGGTCGGAACCGCCGCCGAACACCACTTCGCCACGGCCGGTCTGCTGCACATAGCAGTGCAGGGCCGACGAACTCACCAATGGGTCGAGAAATGGCTTGAACGGTTGGGTGACCATCGCTTGCAGGGGATAGCAGACGATGGGCATTTCGATCTTGGCTTTTTTGGCCATCAATGAACTGTGCCCGGCCACGGCCTGTACCGCGCAACCGCACTGGATCGTGCCGCGGTTGGTTTTTACGGCGGTGATCCTGCCGTTTTCGATGATCAGGTCCTGAACTTCGGTCAGCTGATGGATTTCGACTCCGCGTTTCGCTGCGCCCTTGGCATAACCCCAGGCCACGGCGTCATGACGCGCAGTGCCGCCGTCGATATGCCACAGCCCGGCCAGTACCGGCAGGTGCCCGGGGTCTAAATTGAGGCTCGGCACCAGTTCGCGAATCTGCTGGCGGTCGACCATTTCCGTACGGCCGCCGAAGTGCTTGTTCACTTCCGCGCGTTGGCGGAAGGCGCGTACGGTGGCGTCGGTGTGGGCCAGGGTCAGTTGGCCTCGCTCGGAATACATGATGTTGAAGTCGAACTCGTTGGACAGGTCCTTGAACAGCTTCACCGACTCGCTGTAGAACTTCACACCCTCGCTGGTCAGGTAGTTGGAACGGATCACCGCTGTGTTACGTGCGGTATTGCCGCCGCCCAGATAGGACTTTTCCAGCACAGCGACGTTAGTGATGCCGTGGTACTTGGCCAGGTAATAGGCAATTGCCACGCCGTGACCACCGCCGCCGATGATGACTACATCGTAGGAGGACTTGAGTTCCTTGGGCGGCGGCAGGTCCATTTCTGCCGTGTACTCGGCAGAAAGGCCATATTTCAAGAGATTGAATGGCATCACGCCTCCTGAGGCGAAGTGTGAGTGGTCGCGAGTTCAGCGGCGCGCAGCAACTGTCTGCGCGTGGCGGTCACGGTGTTTTTCAGCAGAAAGGCGATGGTCATCGGGCCGACACCACCGGGAACCGGGGTAATGGCGCTGGCAACGGTGCGGGCGCTGGCGTAATCGACGTCACCCACCAGTCGGCTGCCCTGTTCGGTGTCGATGCGATTGATCCCGACATCGATCACCACCGCGCCGGGCTTGAGCCAGCTGGCGTCGATCATCTGCGGGCGGCCGACGGCAGCCACTACGATGTCTGCCAGACGGCACAGCGCGGCAGCATCGACGCTGCGCGAGTGCACCACGGTGACCGAGCAATTGGCTTGCAGCAGCAGGGTGGCCATGGGTTTACCGACGATGTTCGAGCGGCCGATGACCACTGCATGCTTACCACTCAGGTCGCCGCACGTGTCGTGCAACAGGCGCATGCAGCCGCTAGGTGTGCAGGGCGTCAACACGTCCTGGCCCTGGACCAGCCCGCCGACGTTTTGCCGATGGAAACCGTCGACATCTTTAGCCGGGTCGATGGCTTGAATGACCACACCTTCGTCAATGTGGGCAGGTACCGGCAGTTGCACCAGAATGCCATTGACCTCAGGGTTGGCATTCAATTCGGCGATGACTGCCAGCAATTGCGCCTGGCTGGTGGTCGCGGGCAGACACTGCTCCAACGAGCGAATGCCGGCTTCTTTGGCGCGCAGGATCTTGTTGCGCACGTAGACCTGACTGGCCGGGTCTTCGCCCACCAACACCACGGCCAGCGTGGGCGTGACCTGTTGCAGTGCGAGTTCGCGGACGTCGGCAGCAACTTCACTGAGTACTTGGGCTGCGATGGCTTTCCCGTCGATATCGCGGGCGAGTGGAATGGGGCTGTTCATCGGAAGATCACCGTTTTTTCGCGATTGATAAACACCCGGTGTTGCAGGTGATATTTGACGGCCTTGGACAGCGCGACGGTTTCCGTATCGCGTCCGATACTCACCAGATCGTCGGCTTTGTGCGCATGATCGACGCGTTGCACTTCCTGCTCGATGATCGGGCCTTCGTCTAGGTCCGAGGTGACGTAGTGGGCCGTTGCACCGATCAGCTTGACCCCGCGCTGGTGGGCTTGATGGTACGGCTTGGCACCCTTGAAACCCGGAAGGAACGAGTGATGGATGTTGATCGCCCGGCCCGACAATTGCTTGCACAGGTCATCGGAGAGGATTTGCATGTAGCGCGCCAGCACCACCAGATCGGTCTGCGTCTCTTCAACGATTTTCAGCAACGCGGCTTCCTGCTGGGACTTGGTGTCTTTGGTCACTGGCAAGTAGATGAAACGGATGCCCTCGCGCTCGGCCATGGGCCGTAGGTCCAGGTGGTTGGAGACGATGGCGGTGATCTGCATGTCCATCTCGCCTTTGTGGTGGCGGTACAGCAGATCGGTGAGGCAGTGGTCGAATTTGCTGACCATGATCAGCACGCGCATCGGATTGGCGACCGTGTGCAGTTGCCAGTCCATATTCAGCGCCGTGGCCACTTCATTGAAGTCCAGACGCAGCGTATCGATGTCGCCCTTGACGCCGCTGTTGAAGCGAAACACGGCGCGCATGAAGAACTGGCTGGTTTCTTCGTCGTCGAACTGGGCCAGCTCGCTGATGTAGCAGCGGTTGTCGGCCAGGAAAGACGTCACGGCGGCGACGATACCCGACGTCGCTGGACAGCTGATCTTGAAAATGAAGTGGTCCGGATCGGTGCTCATTACGGGTCCTCGCAGGGAGACATGCGCGCTGAATGTTCATGGGGGGGGATTTAATTCAGGGATGAATAAAAATTCCCCATATGAATAAAATATTCCTGTGGAGCTTTTTATAGGTGAAATAAAAATCCGCGTCCAGCATTGTTTGGTTTTTTTTTTACGGGGGAGGGTGGCGAATCGCGGTGACGCGCAGGCGTGTTTGCGAATGCAGCGTGTCAGGTACACCGCATCAGGGGATATGCAGGGGCGACGTCTGGTTGCTCACCTGCGAGGAGGTAAGGCAACGACCTACGCTTTCATGCGTGCCGAGCCAATTGCCGCGAGGGCAAGCATCAACTCAGTCCCTTTGAGGGTGTGCTTGTAGTGCGTCCGTAGATCGGACTCCCAAGCGATCACTTCAGCCAGGGTCGCGGCCGCTTGATCGGCGGTAAGCGCAAAGTGTGCGCAATGGCTCAACAGGTTGGCGCGACTGATCACCCGGCCCTCACGGCCCACGGCCATTGCGAGGTTGGGCGGAGAATACCCTTCGAGGCACGGCACCACGTCGTACATGGGCGCCAGCCGCCAGCCGCTCTTTAGCCAGAGGATAGCGTGATTCTTCGGGTGATCGTCGTCGTTGCCCACCAAGGCGTTGAAGCACATTCGCTTAAACAACTCCTGGAGGTCTTGCGCCGGCACACCACGGCGACTCATCTCGTTAGCGACGGAGGCATAGACCCAAGCGCTGCGGTCGGTGGTGTGCCATTCGGCGTCGAGCAAGGTGAGTGCGCTGAGCATCGGTATCCGAACGCTCATGTCAGCAGGCGGCATGCGGTCGAAACGCTCCACCAGCAAGGTCGAAGGCTTTTCGGCATACAGCGCGGTACGGGCGACATTCAAACCTTTCCCGGCCGCGAATGTCATGCAGGCATGTTCCAGTGCCGGAATATCGCACTGATCATAGCGGTCACGGGGTTTGACCAGAATCAGCACGCCGTGGTTCTGCAGGGTACGCTTGGGGCGGGCGCCTCCTAGAGAAGACCGTTGCCTGCGTAGCTTGAGGGTCTGAATCGCCTCTTCATCCAGTTGGTTATCGAATATGGCTTCGGTGGCCTGGATGAAGGGCGTGAGGCCCTTGAGCGACGGTAACGGATCCTGTCCGATACCGGTTGGCGGATGGCGCGTCTGGCCTGCCAGAAGGTTGCCCGCGCGATCATTGTTCGGGGATTTCAGCAGGTAATCGATAGGCCCCAGTGCGTGTCGATGGATGTCTTTCAAGACCCGCTCACCCCAGCCATCGGGCATCGCGTCGTTGATGAAGCCGGGTATTCCCTTGTTTTTGGTTATCGGGCCGAACGTTTCGCTGCGCAGCGGATAGCGAACCGGGTCGGGCACCCAGCCACGGGTAGTAACGTACTCTGGATCGTAAGTGAACTCGCCGACCCCGTTGACGATGACCAGTCGACCCAGAGAAACCACCTCGGCGGTTTCAGGATGCTCCATGTAGACGTAGGCCCTGGACATCAGAAGTCCTCACTTTGTGGTTTGGCCAGGCGAACTCGATGCGATGCATGGGGATCATTGGCTTGCAGCTGTGAGGAGGACTCGATGCCGTCGAGGCTGCGAAATACTTCCTGGGTGAGCCCCAGGTGCCAAAGCACCATCATGAACGAGCGTAATTCCACAAGGGGGTCGCCGCCCTCGATTTTACGTACCGTCTGCTCGGAAATTGAAAGGGACAGGGCCAGGTCTTTTTGTCGAAGCCTGGACTGCAGACGCCTGCTTTTTACCAGAAGCCCTATTCTATATAGGTTGTCGGCGCATTCCAGTGGAAAAAAGCTTTTCATAAGCCGCCTTTTAGCAGTGCTAAAAATAGATAAGCAGCACTATAGCACGCCTAAAGCATTGCGAAAGAGGGCGGGGAAGCTTGCTGGATGTCCGAAAGCTAAGCGGTCAGTCGTCGCCGTAGTTCATGATCGACAGCAGATGAATCGGAACCTTTACCAGCTGCTCCGGGCCATGCGGAACTTCACCATCGAAGGTCAGGCTGTCGCCGGGTTTCATGTGGTAGAGCTGATCGCCATGACGGTAGACGATCTCACCTTTCAACAGGTGCAGAAACTCGGTGCCGGGATGGGAGAAGGTCGGAAACTCTTCGCTGGCATCGTCCATGGTGACCATGTAGGCCTCGAACGTCTTCTTCGGGCCACGGGTGTGATTGAGCAGGTGATAGGTGTGGCCTTTCTCGGTACCACGGCGCACCACCTGCATCCCTTCGCCTTTGCGCACAAGCAGGGCGCCACTGCCTTGTTGGTCGTACTGGCTGAACAGCTTCGACATCGGCATGCCGAGGGCATCGCACAGGCGGCTCAAGGTATCGAGGCTGGTGGAAACCTGGGCATTTTCGATCTTGCTCAGCATGCCTTGGCTGATGCCTGCCAATTGTGCGACATCAGCAATCTTCAGTTCCTGCAATTGACGCTGTCGCTTGATTTGCATGCCCAGGTACTGCTCGAGCCTCAAGCGTGGCTCGGCCTCGGTGGAAATCACTTTGCTCATGCTTCATTTCCGGTCATGAATATAAATTTCGCACTATGAATGTGCGATGCACCCTTGTTGCTGTCCGCCCGATTTACAGCGCGAGCGGCTGCAGCATGTCTGAAGTTTTCTTCACGCGACACTCATTTCCCTGGCGAAGCCTTGAAAAGCCTGCATTGCAAGATTAAGGACGCCCAGAATTTCCTCGTAGCTAATCATTTTGGCAAGGCAATTGCATTCTCATTAGGAAAGTAACTTTCTTTTTGAGAATACTCGGGTCGGCTTCAGGTCATGTCCAGACGAATTCTAGCACTGGGCAATCATTAACGACTGGCGCCGACCCTAGATGCAGATCCCGCTGTTTTGCCTTGCTCGAGGAGTCCAAGTGATGTTGCCACCAGAAACACAACGAATTATCGATGAGCACAAAATCAAATATGTGCTGGCTCAGTTCGTGGATATCCACGGTTCGGCCAAAACCAAATCGGTACCGGTCTCCGGGCTGCAAACCGTCATCGACAGCGGCGCCGGCTTCGCAGGCTTTGCCATTTGTGGTATGGGCATGCAACCCCATGGCCCGGACTTCATGGCCAAGGGCGACCTGAGCACCTTGACTGCCGTGCCATGGCAGCCTGGTTACGGACGCATCGTCTGCGTCGGCCACGTCAATAACGAACCGCACCCTTACGATTCGCGTTACGTGTTAATGCGCCAGGTAGAACGCCTTAATGCACGCGGCTGGACCCTCAATACTGGCCTGGAACCTGAGTTCAGCCTGTTCCGTCGCGATGCCGAGGGCAAGCTATGCAGCGTGGATGCCAGCGATAACCTGGACAAACCCTGCTACGACTATAAGGGCTTGTCGCGTTCGCGGCAGTTTCTGGAAAACCTCACCGAGGCGCTGCAAAAAGTCGATTTCGACATCTATCAAATCGATCACGAAGACGCCAATGGTCAGTTTGAAATCAACTACACCTACAGCGACGCGCTGACCTCCGCGGATCGTTTCACCTTCTTCCGTATGGCCGCCGGCGAAGTGGCCAACGATTTGGGAATGATCTGCTCGTTCATGCCCAAGCCTGATCCGAAACGTGCGGGCAACGGCATGCACTTCCACTTGTCAATCGCCGACGCAGTGAACAAGAACCTGTTCCATGACGCCAGCGACTCGCGCGGCATGGGCCTGTCGAAAATGGCCTACCACTTTGCGGCGGGTCTTCTGGCTCACGGCCCTGCGTTGTGTGCCTTCGCCGCACCCACCGTCAATTCATACAAACGCCTTGTGGTCGGCCGCTCGCTGTCAGGCTCGACCTGGGCTCCAGCGTTCGTTGCCTACGGCTCGAACAACCGCTCGGCCATGGTTCGGGTGCCTTACGGTCGCCTTGAATTCCGCCTGCCGGACGCGGGCTGCAACCCCTATCTGGTCAGCGCAGCGATCATCGCCGCCGGCCTGGACGGCATTGACCGCAAGCTGGACGCAGGTGAGCCGTGCAACGAAAACCTGTACTCGCTGAGCCTGGAAGAAATTGCCGGTCGGGGCATCGCCACTTTGCCGCAAAGCCTCAAGGAAGCCTGTGACGCGCTGGAGGCTGATCCCCTGTTCCGCGAAACGATGGGCTCGGAAATCATCAACGAGTTCATCGAGCTCAAGCGCATGGAATGGGTCGAGTACAGCCGTCACGTCTCCGATTGGGAGATCAAGCGCTACACCGAATTTTTCTAAGCGGTTTTCTGTAAAGACACGTTTTCAACCACTCGATTTGAATCAATCCGGGTCTTTTGAATCAGGAACCGGCTGCCAAGCAGGAGAAAGTGTATGTGCGGAATCGTAGGTCTGTACTTGAAGAACCCGGCGCTGGAGTCCCAGCTCGGCAAGCTCTTCGAACCCATGCTGCTGTCGATGACCGACCGTGGCCCGGACAGCGCCGGCTTTGCCATCTATGGCGATGAAGTCGCGGATGGCTGGATCAAGCTGACATTGCAGGCGACCACAGAGGACCAGGACTGGAAGACCCTGATGGGCGAACTGGAAGGGCGCCTGGGTTGCTCCCTGGAGTGGTTCCAGAACGCGACCGCCGTGGTATTGAAAATCAAGACAGAAGAGGCGTTGGTCCGCAACGCGTTGGCCGAGCTGGCGCCGACCGTGCGCATCATGAGCGCCGGGCAGAGCATCGAGATCCTAAAGGGCATGGGCTTGCCGAAAGAGATCTCCGAGCGCTTCAACCTTAAAGGCATGAAAGGCAGCCACATCATTGGTCACACCCGCATGGCCACCGAAAGTGCTGTGACCATGGAAGGCAGTCACCCGTTTTCGACCGGCGCCGACCTATGCCTGGTGCACAACGGCTCGTTGTCCAACCACTTCCGTCTGCGCCAAGAGCTCAAGCGCGAAGGGATCGTGTTCCAGACCGAAAACGACACTGAAGTGGCGGCGGGTTACTTGGCCTGGCGCCTGCAACAGGGCGACTCGCTCAAGCAAGCCTTGGACAACTCCCTGGAAAACCTCGACGGCTTTTTCACCTTTGCCATTGGCACCCGCAACGGTTTCGCGGTGATTCGTGATCCGATCGCGTGCAAGCCCGCGATTTTGGCTGAGACCGATGACTACGTCGCCATGGCCTCGGAATACCAGGCGCTGTCCAGCCTGCCTGGCATCGAGAACGCCAAGGTCTGGGAACCAGCACCTTCAACCATGTACATCTGGGAACGCCAAAGCGCCTGAGGAGCACCGTATGAAAGCTATCGATCTATCTGTCAGTGAAGTACGCGAGCTCAATCAGGGGCTGCACGATCAGGCCAAACAATTGACTGATGCGGAGTGGGTCGTGACCCATTCCAATGGCAAACACAACCTCGCGGTGGGCGTCGATCAAGAGCTGTCCATCGATATTCAGGGTCACGCCGGTTACTACTGCGCAGGCATGAACAAGAAGGCCCACATCACCGTGCACGGCAACGTCGGCACCGGCGTGGCGGAAAACATGATGTCCGGTTCGGTGCGGGTCAAGGGCAGTGCCTCCCAGGCTGCTGGCGCCACCGCTCATGGCGGCTTGCTGGTGATCGAAGGCGACGCGGGTGCCCGTTGTGGCATCTCCATGAAAGGCATCGACATCGTGGTCGGCGGCAGCATTGGCCACATGAGCTGCTTCATGGGCCAGGCCGGACGCTTGGTGGTGTGCGGCGATGCAGGCGATGCCTTGGGTGATTCGCTGTACGAAACCCACATCTACGTGAAGGGGAAAGTGGAATCCCTGGGCTCGGACTGCATCGAGAAAGAGATGCGCGCTGAGCACCTGGAAGAACTGCAGGAACTGCTCAATCGTGCCGGTTTCGACCACAAGGCAGCCGATTTCAAGCGCTACGGCTCAGCCCGTCAGCTTTACAACTTCAAAGTCGATAACGCATCCGCGTATTAATTCGCGTATCAAGGAGTACACCATGAGCGACAAACCCACTCCGGTCCTGCGCGAATCCGCGACCTTCGACCGTCTGACCATTCAGGAAATCCAGCGTGCCGCCGAAACCGGCATCTACGACATTCGCGGGGGCGGCACCAAGCGCAAGCTGCCGCATTTCGATGACTTGCTGCTGCTGGGAGCCAGTGTTTCCCGTTACCCGCTGGAAGGCTATCGCGAAAAGTGCGGCACTGACGTAATCCTCGGCAATCGCTTCGCCAAGAAACCCCTGCACTTGAAAATCCCGATAACCATCGCGGGCATGAGCTTCGGTGCACTGTCGGCCAACGCCAAAGAAGCATTGGGCCGGGGCGCGACCATCGCCGGGACCAGCACCACCACGGGTGATGGCGGTATGACCCCGGAAGAGCGCGGTCAGTCCGAGCATCTGGTCTATCAGTACCTGCCATCGCGTTACGGCATGAACCCCGATGACCTGCGCAAGGCGGATGCCATCGAAATCGTCCTGGGGCAGGGCGCCAAGCCAGGTGGTGGCGGTATGTTGCTGGGGATGAAAGTCACCGAACGTGTCGCCGGCATGCGCACATTGCCCATCGGTGTCGACCAGCGCAGCGCCTGCCGTCACCCGGACTGGACTGGCCCGGACGACCTGGCGATCAAAATTGCAGAGATCCGTGAAATCACCGATTGGGAGAAACCGATCTACGTCAAAATCGGCGCCAGCCGTCCGTACTACGACGTCAAACTCGCGGTTAAAGCCGGTGCCGACGTGATCGTGCTCGACGGCATGCAAGGCGGTACCGCAGCGACTCAGGAAGTGTTCATTGAGCACGTTGGCATCCCGATTCTGCCGGCTATCCCGCAAGCGGTTCAGGCGTTGCAGGAAATGGGCATGCACCGCAAGGTGCAACTGATCGTCTCTGGCGGTATCCGTAACGGTGCCGACGTGGCAAAAGCCATGGCCCTCGGCGCTGATGCGGTGGCCATCGGTACGGCGGCGTTGATCGCACTGGGTGACAACCATCCGCGTCTGGACGAGGAATTGCGCAAGCTCGGCTCGGCGGCGGGGTTCTATGACGACTGGCAGAACGGTCGTGACCCGGCGGGCATCACCACTCAGGACCCGGAGCTGTCGAAGCGTCTGGATCCTGTGGAAGGGGGGCGTCACTTGGCTAACTACCTGCGAGTATTGGTCCTCGAAGCACAGACCATGGCCCGTGCCTGCGGCAAGTCACACCTGCACAACCTCGACCCCGAGGACCTGGTGGCCTTGACCGTCGAAGCCGCCGCCATGGCCCGCGTGCCATTGGCCGGGACCTCGTGGATACCGGGTCAAAAATACTGACTTTTCGACGCCGCCGTGATGGGCGGCGTTTTCTCTAGCTGCCAACGGGCACAGATCCGTATGCACCGCGAGCCTGCAGGGCCTCGCGATCCCTCTTTCTGCCAGTCCCTTGTGTCGACTTCCCTGTTTATGGAGCTTGCTGACTATGATTTCTGACTCGTTTATACGACCTCTTTCAAGGACGACCCTGGCGCTGCTCGCATTGAGCTTGTCGCCATTGGCCTCGGCAGCCGACGTTACTCTGGACACCGGCACCACCGCCTGGATGATGACCGCGACGATGTTCGTGTTGTTGATGTGTATTCCGGGCCTGGCGTTGTTTTATGGCGGCATGGTCCGGGCCAAGAACTTTCTTTCGGTGTTCACCCAGTTGTTCGCGGTCGCTGGCGTGATCGGCGTGCTGTGGGTGGTCTACGGCTACAGCATCGTCGTTGATGCGACGGGGATGGTCGCTGGTGAAGTCAATCTGCACAGCTTCATCGGCGGCTTGAGCAAGGTATTCATGCTCGACATGACCCATGACAGTCTGGTGGGCAACATTCCCGAAGGCGTCTACAGCGTGTTTCAGATGTCCTTTGCGATCATCACGCCGGCGCTGATTGCCGGTGGTTTCGCCGAACGCATGAAGTTCAGCGCGGCCGTGGCGTTTATGGCGCTGTGGTTCACCTTCGTCTATGCGCCTATCGCACACATGATCTGGGGCGGACCTGGGGGGTTGATGGTCAACTGGGGCGTTCTGGATTTCGCCGGCGGCACTGCGGTGCATATCAATGCGGGCGTTGCGGCGCTGGCGGCGTGCCTGGTACTGGGCAAGCGCAAAGGTTACCCGAACCTTGCCATGCCCCCGCATAACCTGGGCTTCACCCTGATGGGGGCCGGTTTGCTGTGGGTTGGCTGGTTCGGCTTCAACATTGGTTCGGGCGCTGCGGTGAATACTGGCGCGGGTATCATCATGCTCACGACCCAAGTCGCAGCCTGCGCAGGTGTTGTCGGCTGGATGCTCACCGAAACCCTGATTCATGGCCGTCCCAGTGCCTTGGGCGCGGCATCCGGTGCTTTGGCCGGTCTTGTCGGCATCACCCCAGCCTGTGCCTATGTTGGTCCGGCGGGCGCCATTGCAATAGGCTTGATCACCGGCGCGGTGTGTTTCTTCGGCGTCAGCCAGCTCAAGCAGAAACTGGGTTATGACGACACGCTGGACGTGTTCAGTCTGCACGGCATCGGCGGAATCGTCGGCGCACTACTGACCGCAGTATTCGCGTCTCCTTCGTTGGGCGGTTATGTCGAGAACCTGGACATCGGTGCTCAGCTACTGACCCAATTGAAGGGCGTCAGCTTCACCTTCGTTTACTGCTTTGTCGTGAGCATGACCCTCCTCAAAGTGCTGGAGTGGACCATAGGCCTGCGTGCCAGCGAAGAGAACGAAACGATGGGGCTTGACCTCGCGGAGCATGATGAGCGGGCGTATAACGTTTAATTGATAGAGGGAGTCGAAACGCCTCACGGAGTGGGGCGTTTTGACAAGGTGCCAAAGGCTACGCGTGACGTGGTGATTCAACAGGCGGTGTGCCGTCGTGAAATAGAGTCTTCAGTTGTGCGCGTAACTCCGGTGAATCGGTATGCTTATGAACAGTGACCGCATGCTGTGCAGCCGCCTCAAGCAATTCTTTTTCAGAGTCTGCGGATAGCGCGATCGAGCAGTTGATTTCGCTCGGGAATTCGCGGCAATCGATGTATTTGCGGGCCATGATGTTCTCCTCATAAGAAGGCAGGCCAAGAAGCCTGCGTGAACGACCGCTCGACACATTGCGCGGAATACATTGAACACGACTGCGCGTGGCATCAAGCGTAATCATTTTTAAAGTATAGAGCGGGTGCCAAGTTTGGGTTTCTTGAAGAGACAGGAGGCGTTCACCCAACATTTGAGTTGGCTATTCGAGGACGGAAATAAGGTTTAAAAAAACGAAAGCCGCTACGTGTAAGCCTTGGGCGCGGCGCGGCGCGGCCGTGGGTGGACAGTCCACCCTCTGCGCAAGGTCTCAATGGGCATAAACAATCTTCCTGAGAATCGCTTGGCGCACTACGAAAAAGCCCGCACATGGCGGGCTTTGAAAATCAAGTAGGTGGCCGGCGCTGGTCTCCGGCTTACAAGGTTTATCAGGCCTCTCACAGAAAAGTTTTGTGCCTTTCTGCTTCACACGGCGTAAGGGCTGGATCTCAGCGCGGAGATCTTTCTAACCGTGTACCCTTCGGAACGCGCCCCACGTTTCCTTGCTATCCTCTTGCGCATCAGTCTGCGTCTTCACCTACAACTTCAGAATAGCAAAAAGTCCTAAGCGTTAGCCGGATTTTTTAGAACGATTTTGATCCGGGGGAAGGGGGGCAAGATGGAAAGCTACTATCCCGCGAGACTGCGGCGATATCTCGGCCTATGACGGGGCCGTGGAAGACTATCCGAAGGGATGAAAATGACGTTGACTGATGAAAGGTTGGTCAGGATAGCAATGGCCAATCCAATAAACGCTCAAATTACCTCACGCTTGCCTTCACTCGGTTTGAGTCAGTCCATGCCGCGAGCCTGGACTGGCTCTCGGGAGCTGCGATTTCAGCGCTGTGCCTTCAGATGCATGTTGGGAGAGTGGTCGTTTGGAAAACGTCTGAGTTGTTTCTGCTAGTCTGCCAAGCCCGGAAATTAGCAAAGCCAGGCTCAACCCTATGATCAATATCCGTGTCATGACTATGGACGATTACGATGCCGTCATCGACCTCATGAAGCGTACTCCAGGCATCTCCTTTCGTGCAGCGGACTCTCGTGAATCGACCTCGAGTTATTTAGAACGAAATCCCGGGATGAGCTTCGTTGCTGAAGCCGGAACCGCTCTTTGCGGTTGCATCATGTCTGGACACGACGGCCGCAGAGGATATTTGCAGCATTTGATTGTCCTTCCCCAGTATCGGCGTCAAGGCATAGCAAACGCGTTGGTGGAGCGCTGTCTTTCAACTCTTGAGAAACACGGAATACTTAAATGTCATCTCGACGTGTTCAAGACAAATACGACAGCTGCTGACTATTGGCACAGCCAAGGTTGGCAGCTTAGGTCTGATATCGATCGGTATTCGTTTACCCGATCAAATAATGAGAACGCATGATCGAGTAGACCGAACCAGAATCAGTCGTGTGATAAAGGATATTGAAAACATGCTCGCCGCAGCATAATCAGAACCGCTTCCCCTCAAGCCCCGTGACTCGGGGCTTTGTCGTAAGTATCCTCCTCAATCCAATTCGAAGATGTTAAGCATGAACCTACGCAAAATTGCAGTGGGGCTGTCGGCCCTTATTTTGTTCACGACGGGTGCGGCAGAAGCTCGCAGCCTGCTGGACTTCATCAACCCGCCCAGCCAGCATCAAGAGCAAGGGCATCGCTCTGGCTCAATCAGCCAGAGCGTGGCGATTGACCTCTATTCAAGCAAAGAGAAACAGGCATCGTTTGATGGGTGTGCCGACCTGTTCCCGGCAGCCAAGCCGATAAGCATGGCTACTGTGCCAGCAGCGATGAAGCCTTTGGCCCTGTGTTCCGACAACTTTGCGGTGCTGTACTCGCAAACCAGCAAGACGCCGATGGTTGTAGTTGAGCGCCTTAATTCAGCCCAGCTAAATGATGCCAAGGGAGAGGAACGAACCAATCAGTTCTATCCGGACCCACGTATTCCCAAGAGCGGGCGGGCAGAGTTGAGTGACTACCGTGGCCAACATCCGGCAGTGGATCGTGGTCATCAGTCTCCGGCAGCAGATGCACCGAATCCGAATGCAATGGCCCAGTCCTTTGCGCTTTCGAACATGGTGCCGCAAGACCCCACCAATAACCGAAAGATCTGGAGCAAGGTCGAGTCTGATGTCAGAAAGTTCGCGAAGCGAGCCGATGGCAATGTCTTCGTCTTTACCGGACCGCTCTTTGACGCTGGCCATACCACTATTGGCGACAACAAGGTCTGGGTACCTACTCGCCTGTTCAAGCTGGTCTACGACGCTTCGTCCAAGCGGGCCTGGGCCTATGTGTTACCCAACGCGGAAACCCGCATCGAGAGACCCATGGACTATGAGACATTCGTGAAAACCACTGGACTCAACCTGTTGGAGAACCTACCGGTCTCTGGTTCGGTGGTTCGTTCTTGATCTTCGAGAGTCCACGGTAAGCGGGCAGGCTCACACCTTGGCTTGCGAAATACGCACAGACGATCACGGCTCGGGCAGTCCCTGCACAACCGGTTCGATCAACCGCATCAGCCCTTTGGCTAACGGGGTAACCAAACCGCTGACGTTAGTCGTCTTTGTATCATCACATGCACAGACGACGGGTCAGATCATTCAGAAGCCATCGGCCCGCTTTGCCTAAAGCGCGATCTTGCATGTGCGCTGCGTAGATCGTCAGTGTGTCTGGTGTGCGCTGAAGTTCGGCGGTTAACTCAAGCGGCACGAGGCGTCCTGAAGTCAGATGATCCGCGATGAGATGCTCCGGCATTCGGCACCAGCCGAACCCGGCGAGCAAAAAATCCAGCCGTCGTGCCAGATCTACAAACCGCCACTGGTGGCTGCCCGTCACCCCATAGCTAGGGCCGTCGGGAGCGACCGGATCGGAAAGTACCAGTTGCACAAAAGGCTTGATGTCTGCACTTGTTACCCGACGGCCTAACATGGCCAGCGGATGCCCGCTGGCGACTACTGGCCTCAAGTCGACACTCAGCAGCGGCAGTGCGATGACATCGTCGGGCACTGTCGGAATCAATGTGCAAAGCGCCAGCGCGGCATTGCCGTTGCGCAATCGTCGCTCTGCGCCGCCCAAGCCTTCAGTAGAAAAACTCACGGCCAGATGCGGGAAAGCCTCACGGAGAGCGCGGAGGCTTTCGATGAGCGGTGCGCTAGGGACTAAAGGGTCTATGGCGAGAGCTAACTCCGGCTCAACCCCTGCTGCGGTACTGGCGGCCATTGCTTCAAACTGGGCAGCGCTTGCCAGCACAGCGCGCGCTTGAACCACTAGCACTCGACCTACCTCAGTGATAGTTGGACGATGGCCGCTCCGATCAAACAGCCTCACACCTTGAACTGACTCAAGTGTGGCAATCGACTGGCTAATGGCAGATTGAGCACGCCGCAGGTGACGTCCCGTTGCCGAGAAACTGCCTGTATCAGCAATGGTTACAAGGATCCGCAACTGATCCAAGCTGAGATTTCCGATCATGACCCATCACTTAAACAGATGGATTCAATCATATTTACATCACTCCTGCGTAGAGATCGCATTGGGTAGAGTGTGTAGCACATCGCCTAAAGCGACAACGCAAAACATACCGCCGCGTCACCGCGCAGGAGTTACTTTCATGTCCAGGCTTCTCTCCATTGAAACCAGTCCACGTGGAGAGGCTTCAATCTCCCGGCAGCTCACGCGCCAATTTGTGGCCGCGTGGGAAACTGCACACCCAGGCGGCGTGGTCAAAATACGGGATCTAACGGACACTCAACTTACGTTTGTGACCGCTCCCTGGTTACAGGCTTACTTCACCCCGCAAACCCAACATTCGCCTGAAATGAAAGCTGTGTTGCAGCTATCCGATGAGCTTGTGGCCGAGTTGCTGGAAACCGATCACCTGGTTATTTCAACGCCGGTCTACAACTATAACGTCCCTGCGGCGCTGAAGGCGTGGGTGGATCACGTGGTACGTAAAGGCCTGACCTTGGGCTTTGATGGTAAAGGGCTGGTGACCGGTAAAAAGGCAACGGTGCTGCTCGCCTCGGGCGGTGTCTACACCCACGACTCTCCGATTAGAGACCGTGACATTGCGACCCAATATTTGAAACTGATCCTGAATGTCCTGGGTATCACTGACGTCACCTTTATTGCGGCCGGCGGCGCTAAAGCTGTAGATCTCGGAGAAATCAGCATGCACGATTTTCTAGATACATTTGATCATCAAATTCAAAAGTCGCTGGTTTAGACAGCATTTCTCCTAGCCCATACGATTCTGCTCTATCGACTTCGCGTGGTTAAACGGGCATCCACTTATGCGGCAGCAACTGATCGATTTCACTCGCCCGCTGCGTTGGCAGGCGCGTGAGGACGACCTTCAAATAAGCATACGGATCATGCCCGTTGAGTCGCGCCGATTGGATCAAACTCATGATCGCCGCTGCCCGTTTGCCGCTGCGCAGCGAGCCCGCAAACAGCCAATTCTTGCGACCTAGCGCCCACGGCCGAATCTGGTTTTCGGCCCAATTATTGTCAATGGGTACGGCCCCGTCTTCGAGATAGCGAGACAACGCCGTCCAGCGTTTGAGGCTGTAATCCAAAGCCTTGCTGATCGCCGAGCCGTCGTGCACAAGTAGGCGCTGGGCGATCATCCAGGCATGCAAAGCGTCCATCACCGGTATGGCTTTTTCTTTCCGTATTCGACGGCGTAAATCCGGCTCCAGATCGTAGACTTCAAGCTCGATTTCGTACAGCTGCTGGATGTAGCGCAAGGCCTGTTCGGCGAGCTGGCTCTTGTTGACTGCGCTGGCTCTACAGTCTGTGACGTCCGCGCATTCCATCATCTTTCTTGGTCTGTTGCCGCTCGCCACAGCCGTTTTCGGTGTTTTGCGTGGTGGCGAGCGCCTTCGGCCTGCGTTCTGGTTTTTTTCGGTTCTGGGAAGCGTGCTGGTTATGGGGTTCGCCTTTTTCCAGGGTCTGACAGCGTCTGCCGAAGGAGACATTCTGATGCTGTTGGCAGTCCTTGCATGTGGTCTTGGTTATGCCGAAGGGGCGAAGCTTTCCAGAACACTGGGAGGTTGGCAGGTAATTTCCTGGGCATTGGTTATTTCGACACCTGTTGTGGCACCGCTGACTTGGTTCCTGAGACCCAATTCGTTCTCGGGGATCACTACGCCTGTATGGTGAAGCCTGGCTTACGTCTCGCTCTTCAGCATGCTGATCGGTTTCGTATTTTGGTATCGCGGGCTTGCCCAAGGGGGTATTGCTGCCGTTGGACAGCTTCAGCTTCTACAGCCTTTCTTTGGATTGGCGCTGGCGGCCACATTACTTCACGAGCAGGTCAGCATTGGCATGCTGGGGGTAACCGTTGCCGTGATCCTCTGCGTTGCTGGAGCGAGAAGATTTTCCAAGTAGCCGCTCATGGCCAAAGTTGCCTTGCAACGCAGGAGTGATTGGGTACTTTATCTTCAAGGCTCGACCGGCAGAACCAGCGATCCCTGGCAGTTGCTGTCTTGTCGGCAAGCGGACACTGGAACAGTCCATGACAGCAGGGCGATTCATTAGGGCGCGTCGGGCTTTTAGCGAATGGTCAGGTATTTTTTTCTTCCGCCAGGGCCTTGGCCACTACGGCAGGTAAGCTTCCGGGCGCCCTTATACGCATCTGCTTGTTCAAATTAAAACGACCGAACACAACCGTGATGTCAGAAACCGAGACGTCAAACTCTCGGGCGAGAAACTTGACCATGTGGTCAGTCGCCCTGCCTGCTACGGGTGCGGCAGTGACGCTAACCTTGAGTTGACTTCCTTTCGCCTTGCCGATGGCATCCTTTTTTGCACTCGGAGTTCCAAGTATGTTCAGAACTAGAACCTCTCCATCCCACCCACAAAACGAGGACATCTCAACGCCACGGCCGGAGGATTTTTTACTGGTAATTGCTCGTGCTTTTTTCACATGGATCCTGCAGAGGTCGGATAAAAATGCCTAGCTGTAAATAGACATCAAATGGTGCATATCTGGTTCGATTCAGAGCTGCGAAGCGGCTTCGGCTTGAATGGGTTGTTAGGCCGCGTCCTTGCGGTACGTGCCATCGGAATGAATAGCCCAATCAAATTTGTAAATTCCGGTGGTGCATAAGCTACATAGATCAGCTCTCAGAAGAAATGATTGAGTCGTGACTGGATTCAGCCGCTAGCTTCAATCGGTCAGCTTTATTAATGTATTTAGACTTGCTTGGCGGTGCCAATTTGTCACTGGCCTTTTTGGCGTGAGCCTTTAATAACTGTTTTATTTTTTTACGACGATTCATATTTCTTTTGCTCGGTTTGTAAGTTCTTGCATGATATCAGCTTGAAATATTGGGCCAGATCCCTGTGGTGCGCAATTAGTGCATAACCTTGAAAATAGGCGATGAATCGCCCCTGGCATCCTGAAAGCCTCCGAATGACCGCCCCTGGCGGAATGACCAAGACAGAAGCTTGCCTTATTCACTTCAGATTCTGCTCGATCCAATCCGCCGCCGTCATCAGATCAATACCGTTTGCAGCATTGAAAGTGTTGTGCTTATCCCAAGCGACTCCTTTGCCTTCAGCGAACACGGCTCGATACTTTCGCATCTGTTCGTCTGGAGCAGCAGCGAGATCGTTGTTCAGTTTGGGAACGCTCCATTCGACGCGAGATACTGTGCGATTGAGTGTTGCATCAACTGTGTCCGCCAATTGTGTATAGGTCAGGGTGTCTCCAGCGATGAAAATCACCTCGTTAGCGAGGCGTGGGTCGGCGAATATAATCTTCGCCGTCAGCATTCCTATGTCCTTCGGCGTTGTTACGGTGACCTGGGTGTCCCAGCTGCCTAGCGCATGAACCGTATTCTGTGCAAGATCAACCACGCCAAACGCTGGCTCGAACAGGAAGCTTGTGAACATCCCGGTCGAAATGATGATCCATTCGGTAGTGCGTTGCGCACGCAGTAGCTCGCGGACCTCAAGTTGCTCATCAAACAGATCCTGCGGACTGCCTTTGCCGATGACGTCGTAGTCCACCCCAAATTGCCAAGGCACATAGCGCTTTACGCCTGACACAAGCGCGGCGCGCGCAAGCTTCAGCTGAGTGCCGGCTCCTGCGATAAAACCTACGCAACTGACAACCGTGTCGAATCGGCCGAAATGCTCTGCAAGTTCTTCAACTGAATCGTGAATGACATCAGCCTGCAAAGTGTCTATGCCTAGCCCACGCAATTCTGCAATCGCGTGCATCTTTGAAGCGTCTTGAGTGGTGACCGCCGATGGACGCAGCAGTACAGTAATGCGAGCGCCACCTTTGCTTGACGCGACCATAGCAAGCTCGCGCAGTACAGACATGCCGAGCTCCCCAGCCCCCAGCACCAGAATATTGACCGTTTCTCCAGGAATTACCGCGTGCATAAACTTCCTCCAGTTTGCTGTTCAATGGTGAGTGGTTGTTATCCTGTCATCATTGGGGCCTGCTCATAAGTAGGCACACGAGTGATCCTGGGGGGCGAATGGATAACGAAGAAATCATCAGGCAATCTCAAACCGCGTGCGAAGCATTGAGTGCAGAAGACGACGGATTGAAGCGAGAAGTGCTCACTCACGCAGGTAATCGCTGGTCTTTGGGAATCGTCCACACATTAGGTGTGGAAGGGCCGTTGCGGCATGCGGAAATAGGTAGGCGTATGAATGGGGTGACGCAACGAATGCTGACTCGCAGCTTGCGACAGCTGGAAAGGGACGGTTTGGTTTTACGTCGGGATTACGGCGAAATACCACCGCGTGTCGACTATGAATTGTCGGAACTGGGGTATGGACTTCTTGCGCGGATGATTCCGTTATGGATGTGGGTCGCCGAAAACGCTGAAAACTTTCGTGATGCTCGTATTCTCTACGGCTCTGAAAATTTGACGGGTACAAAGTGACTGCTCTTGGCCGGCTCCTGCTTGTCACAATTGACAGAAATCGATCCTGAATAAACCCATCGAGTTCGAATGGCGTGATGTGTAGATCGGTACTGAACGTCCCGCCGGCATTGGCGATGCCTGCGCTTTGAGACGCTTGCCCAATTGTGCGATGGTGGCTTCCCCGGGTTTCTCGCTCCAGGCGCCAGCTCGACTGAAAACGGTTGAGATAGTTGTATATGTAGATATTCAGCAGGCTCGCGGGATGATGAACCGGTCGGCCAGTATCTGCCGACGTGTCTCGATTCAACGGTACCGTGATGATGTACGGTCTTTATGTAATGTCGGTTTCTATGATCCTGAGCCAAGGCCAGCGAGCTTGATAACTGTTCGCCTTCTGCTCGAACAAGTCTGGCTGGTGATTTTTGGGATTGATACGAAGAACCTCCTGCTCGACGTCGGCCAAGCCGTAGGGCGCATAGATCTCACCCGTTTCAGCATCCAGCCCAATACACGTACCCGCAATCAGGTAACGATCAATACCGTCTTTAACCGACAGAAGTTGAGGATAAGACCTGCCAAACCGCTGACTGTACCAAAGGTGGACGCGAGCCTGATTCTTGATATCAACGTTAACGTCAAGGTCTTGGAAGAGACGCTGAGCCGAGTTGATGACCTCATTCTCGGCCTCCCAAGACAGATCATTGTCGAAGTAAAAAACGTCGTAATCCTTCACTCCCCACGCTGACGGCAGGTGCGACTGATGATTCCAGACGGCTTGGAACAGACAGCCCGCAGTGAGCATGCATTGACTCAAACCGAGTGAGGGTAAACGTAAGGTAATTTCAGCGATTATTGGATTGGCCATTGCTATCCTGACCAACCTTTCGACAGTCAATGTCATTTTTATCCCTTTGGAGTCGATCGAGCCCGAGCGACCGACAATACATCAAAGCATAATAAAATTTCGCGAAGGACAGCCCTTTTACACGCTCGGGGCCATAAGCAGCGCGCCGACAGTGCCAACTTCGTCCGGGGTGTCGCGGCGTTTTTACCCGCCGATACCTCAATCATGTGCCGGTATCCCTCACCCCGAGGATCGATCAATCATCTCTCGCGAGTGGGGTAGAGATGACGATTACATGGGGCACGGTCAATTCTCTTTTTGCTTAGAAAA
The DNA here is from genome assembly GCF_052976945.1 of Pseudomonas sp. GG8. Taxonomy (NCBI): domain Bacteria; kingdom Pseudomonadati; phylum Pseudomonadota; class Gammaproteobacteria; order Pseudomonadales; family Pseudomonadaceae; genus Pseudomonas; species Pseudomonas sp. GG8. Next base: position 2,529,833 of record NZ_JBRIIP010000001.1, on the reverse strand, counting down.
AATACCGGGAGTCATGATTTCGACGGTATCGCCGCTCGCTGATGTGCAGTAGGCGGTTATTAACCGCCTGTCATTCGTAGTACGGCTTCGGGCAACCGGGCACCCTGCACCACGATCTTTGACGCGGCCGAATCAATCATTCGCAGGTCATCGCCGGTGAGCTCCACTGCCATCGCGCCGAGGTTCTCGTCGAGCCGATGCAATTTGGTCGTTCCGGTAATGGGCACAATCCATGGCTTTTGCGCCAATAGCCACGCGAGTGCTATTTGTGCAGGCGTCGCATCCTTGCGCAGCGCGACGTCGCGCAGCAGATCGACCAGCGCCAGATTCGCCTTGAGCGCTTCTGGAGCGAGGCGCGGAACACGCGAGCGGAAGTCGGAACTGTCGAACCGTGTGTTCTCGTCCATTTTGCCGGTCAGGAAGCCCGCACCCAATGGGCTGAAGGGTACGAAACCGATGCCGAGTTCTTCGAGCGTCGGCAGCATTTCGGCTTCCGGTCCCCGGAAGAACAGGGAGTATTCGCTCTGGACCGCTGTCACCGGCTGCACGGCATGCGCTCGGCGAACCGTGGCCGCTGCTGGCTCCGAGAGGCCGAAGTGGTGAACCTTGCCTTGCGCGATCAGGTCCTTGACCGCTCCGGCCACATCTTCGATAGGCACGGCCGGGTCGACGCGGTGCTGGTAGAACAGATCAATTGCGTCAATCTTGAGGCGCCGTAGCGAGGCTTCCGCGACCGCCTTTATGTGCTCGGGCCGGCTGTCCAGTCCGCCTCGGCGCTGTGCCGTCTCCGTGTCGAGGTCGAAGCCGAACTTGGTGGCAATGGAAACCTGGCCCTTGAACGGCGCGAGCGCCTCGCCAACAAGCTCTTCATTGACGAATGGGCCATAGACCTCGGCCGTGTCGAAGAATGTGACGCCTCTCTCTACCGCCATACGGATCAGCGCGACATCTCTTGCTTGTCGGCCGGAGGGCCGTAGTTGGCGCTCATGCCCATGCAGCCCAGACCGAGCGCCGAAACGGTGAGACCATTGTGGCCCAGTTGACGTGTTTTCATGTGCGTGTCCTTGTCGTTAACCGATGACAATTACTTTAGGCAGCCTGCCTCGGAATGACTAGACTGCTGAATCGACATGCACTTAGTAGGTAGGCTTATCAATGGCGCGCTTCGATGACTTGGCCAGTTTTGCGGCCGTGGTACGCGCGGGCAGTTTCACCCGCGCGGCCGCACAGCTAGGGGTGACGCAATCCGCGCTCAGCCAGACCATCCGCACTTTGGAACGGAGACTGGACCTGAAGCTTCTCAACCGGACCACGCGCAGCGTTGCTCCCACCGAAGCGGGCGAACGCTTGTACCAAACCGTAATGCCCCGCTTCGCGGACATCGAAGCAGAGCTCGCTGTTCTGGGCGAGATGCGCGGCAAGCCGGCCGGCACAGTGCGTATCACGGCGACCGAACACTCGATGCGAACCCTGATTTGGCCCAGGCTTCAGCCATGGCTCCCCATGTACCCCGATATCAATGTGGAGATCTGCGGCGATAACCGTTTCACTGATATCGTGGCCGAGCGCTTTGACATCGGCGTGCGTTTGGGTGGCGACGTGGCCAAGGATATGATCGCCGTGCGCATCGCGCCTGACATGCGCATGGCCGTGGTGGGCAGCCCCGACTACTTCTTACGTCATCCTCGACCGCTTTCCCCGCAGGACCTCACCCAGCACGACTGCATTGGATTGCGCCTGGCATCTCACGGAGGTCTTCTGAAATGGGAGTTCTCTCGCCTCCAGAAAACCCTCAACGCCCACGTAACAGGTCGGCTCATCTTCAACTCAAACGAACTGATCGTCGCTGCAGCACTGTCCGGGAACGGCCTGGCCTGGCTGCCCCTCGGCGCTGTCGAGCAACACGTTGCGGAGGGTAGGCTGTTGTCGGTGCTCGACGAGTGGGCGACAACGTTTACCGGCTACCACGCCTACTACGCCAGTCGACGTGCCTCGCCGGCATTGATGTTGGTCGTGGAGGCGTTGCGGCCTCCAGAAAACCGGTGAATGGTATCGGGCTGTGGAAGGCCGAAGGTGGCGGCTTGATCTGAATTCGCAGTGAGGCGACTGTCTCGTAGCGCCAAGACCCGATTGTGCATTCGCGCATCGGATATGAATGTCCATGTGCTGGCATCAAACTCATCGCACCGAGGGGCGGCAATGGGGCGTTGGCTGCCGATCACGACGCCGTACTGATGGCGCGATCCAACAGCGGACACACTTGCTGTGCTCGCTCAGCAAGCACATTTCGCAGTGCCTGCATCTGAGCCATACGCTCGTCCAGCAAAGCGATCTTTTGTGCGAACAACTCTGCCAGATGATCGCTGGACTCACCTTCGGTACTCCACAGCAATGGCAGGTTCTCACCGATTTCTGTTAAGGAAAACCCTAACTGTTGCGCCAGTTTGATGTACCCCAGCAGTTGCAATGTTTCCTGCGGGTAGAGCCGGTAGCCATTGGCGGTCCGCTGAGGCTTGATCAGGCCTCTCTCTTCATAAAACCGCAAAGCGTCTACGGAAACGCCCGTGCGCTTTGCGACATCTCCGATTCTCATACTCATGGTTTCTCGCATTGACTCTGGACCTAACACCAGGCTTTAGCCTCAGGGCCCAAACTGTGAGGGATGAACATGATCAACGCAAATCAAAACCTGAAAATCGTTTGCACCAGCGCCTGGTACGACCTAGTGGCGACGGCGGGCTTCATGACGCCTTGGACTGCGTCGCTTTGTCTGAGTGGATTTGCAGTTTTATCGGAGGCCTTGGGGCTAGCCCGCCCGGTCCCTGCGCTGGACGTAACCCAAATGCTTTTCGCCAACTTGCTGGGCAGCGTGGTGGTCGTCTGGTCGCTGTGGCGCCTCAGACATCCTAGCCGCGCTGTTGGACTTTATGATGCGCTGGCTAGAGGCTTGTTTGCTTCGTGGCAGCTCTACGCTGTTGCCAATGGCGCAAGCTTCCTGATTCTTGGGTCTACTTTCCTGGAGGTGGTTTTCGCAATCGCCCAAAGCACGCCGGTGACCGATAAAGAAGCGGCCGTCGGGTAATCTCCGTTGGCGGCGTGGTGTTCATCGTTGGCGTTCTGGCCATCGTCCGGCAAGTAGCCTGCGACATGCTGTTCCGCGTCCGCTCCAGCGAACCCTCGACGCAAGGCAGCGATGCCCGGGCCGACGTGTCGATCTGCCCGTACTCCGTCACGGGCAAGGCGGAAAAAGCACGCTAGACTAAAAATCATGTGCGGCGCCCGGCAAGTCCGCATCAACCAGTACCTGGGTCTAGGCGTATGGGCTTCCAGGTTCAAGCGGGTCATTGGTGGCCCTGGGAGACGTGATGAGCAAGCTTCAGCAGTGGTTGAACTCGCAGGGTAGCACCCCGCTGTGGGTGGTCTTCTGGCTCTATGGCGTAGTGCTCAGCAATGTACTGTTTGGCCTGATCCTGATGGCCTTTAATCAGGTTGTCACGTCTCTGTTTGGCCTCATGTTGCTAAGTTTTGTGGTTTATACCGCTTGCGTGCTCAATGCTGTATGGCGCAATGCGGATAATGTCGGTGAGCCCATGTACGGTCAGATCGCTCGCTTTCTAACGGTGGCCTGGTCGATCAATGCGGTACTGGTTTCCGGTTTTCTCTTCCTGAGCCACCTGAATGCAGTGGTTTCCCCACTGCCGTTTCCCTTCTAATCCACAATAATTCAAGGCCCGCAATGCGGGCCTTGGACATTTGCTCAAATCAGCCGGAAGCAGCTCTTCGGATGTGCCTGCAAAATCAGGGGCGATTCACTGTGTGAAAAATCCGAGTGGAGCGTTCGCCTGCTGCCGCTGACCCCGTTATCTTCATGCACGCGAACTGTCGAGCCACTCCACTGACGTGCGCCAGGCGCAGATGCCCAAAAAATACGCTGACATCGCGAGCCACAGCCCTATCACCATCGGGTTGCTGGAGGGATGGTTTACAACCAGCGACAGGCTGCACAGTAGCCAAATGGACGTCACTGCAATGTTGATTGGCATGAACCGACGGACGCGGAAGGGGTGAAGGAATTTGATCCGGGTCAGGGTCAATAGTGCCAACCCGATAATGGTGATCAGCGTTAGCCAGGGCGTTGGGGAGATGATGTAAATACACAGGGTGACGACGTTCCACGCTGCAGGGAAGCCTTGAAAGTAGTTGTCCTTGCTCTTCATGTTCACGTTGCAGAAGCAAAAGAGCGACGACACCAGGATTAGCGATATGGTCAGCAGCAGCGTGTAGTCCGGCAGCGGGATATAGCGATAGATGAACAGGGCCGGGATAAATACATACGTCAGGTAGTCGATGACAAGATCCAGGACGGACCCGTCGAAACCCGGCAGTACGGATTGAACATTGACCTTGCGGGCCAGCGCACCGTCCAGTCCATCCACTATCAGAGCGACGCCTAACCACAGCAGGCAGGCTTTAGGTTGATTCTCGAATAATGCGATGGTCGCCAAAAAAGCAGTGACCACGCCGGTGGCGGTAAAACCATGGGCGCCCCATGCTTTGAGTCTGGCTATGCGTAGAGTCGATATCACGGGGACGTTCTCCAGGAAGTAAAGCAGTCCGGTGACCACCCTCGACGGGGTCACCGGAAAAGCAAGCTAGGTTGCAACTATCGACCGGGTATCCGGTGATAAGGTTCACCGGCAAGACGTATTTGGGGCTGCGACTCACTTTGTGGCTTGGCAGGACAGTACTTCTAAGCTGTGTTGCTCGCAGTGGCTGCGAGCGGCAAACAAAAAACTCTACAACTATGGCGTGGCTTCAAGGGAAGCCGGTCGAAAGGTCTCCCGCGGTTCGCTTTCGACCTCGGGCCTTACTCTTTGCCGCTTTCGATGGCGCGCTGGGCTTGCTCCAGTTTCTCGATATCGGCTTTGCTTAGCTGAGGCCGGTCGATCTTCAGGGTGATCTTGTTCAGCTTGCCGGTGAAGGTGAACGGCGGCAGATAATCGGCGTCGTTGACCCCGGTGAGGGTGTCAGAGCCGATATCCAGACTTTCGTCCCATGCCAGGGTGAAGGGCAAACTGTGGTCCATTTTGTGTTGATCCGCCACCTTGCCATCCACCTTGAGGGTGCCCATACCGCCGCGACCGACACCGGAGAAATTGTTGAACCCCAGAGTTTCAGCGCCCAGGCCGTCGTACTTGAAGTCGAACTCCAGCACATGCTTACCCGGCGTGAGTGCGTCGGCACCTTCCCAGCGCACTCGCTCCAGATCGATCAGGTTCCACAGGAACACCGGTTTACTCTTCAGGACATAGAAACCGTAGCCGGCGAAGCGTCCGCCTTGGGTGATCAGCATGCCTTCGGCGCCGTTTTGCGCAACCTCCACCTCGGCAGTGAAGGTGTAGGAGGTATTCAGCACGCTCGGCGCGTCACCATTGGGCGTACCAATCAGCGGATGGGTCCAGGTAAACATATTGCGCCCGGCTGTAATGCTCGGTCTCGGGGCGATCATCCGTGGCAGTACCGAGGTATCCAGCGGCAGTACCTGATACTTGCGCGCCTCGTCCATAAACATGGCCTGCATCTGCTTGAGCTTTTCGGGATGTTGCGTCGCCAGATCGGTGGACTGCGAGTAGTCCTCGTTCAGGTTGTACAGCTCCCATTCCATCTTCATCGGATCGGTTGCTTTGGCGGTCATGTCCCACGGTGCCCGCACGACCTTGGTACTGGCGATCCAGCCGTCGTGATAGAGAGCATGGTCGCCCATCATCTCGAAGTACTGGGTCTTGTGGGTAGAGGGCGCTTCGGCGTTGGCCTTGTCGAAGGTGTAGAGCAGGCTGGTGCCCTCGATCGGTTTCTGGACAATGCCATTCACCAGCTTTGGCGCACTGATGCCGGCGGCCTCCAGGATGGTCGGTACGATGTCGATGACGTGGTGGAACTGGGAGCGGATGCCGCCCTTGTCAGTGATCCGCGCAGGCCAGGAAATCGCCATGCCCTGGCGCACGCCGCCCATGTGCGAAGCTACCTGCTTGACCCACGTGAAGGGCACATCGAAGGCCCAGGCCCAGCCAGCGGCCATGTGGTTATAGGTCTGGTCGGTGCCCCAGGCGTCATAGAATTTCTTCAGCTGCAACTCGACCGGTATTTGCACGCCGTTGAACATGGCGACTTCGTTGGGTGTACCGAACATCTGCCCTTCAGAGCTGGTGCCATTGTCGCCAGTGATATAGATGATCAGGGTGTTGTCCTGCTTGCCCATATCCTCGACAGTCTGGATCACCCGGCCAATCTCGTGGTCGGTGTAGGCCTCATAAGCGGCGAACACCTCAGCCTGGCGGATATACAGCTTCTTCTGGTCGGCGCTCAGGCTGTCCCATTCGGGTAGCAGATCTTTTGGCCAAGGCGTCAGCAGGGTATTCGGCGGGACCACGCCGAGCTTCTTCTGGTTGGCGAAAATGGTCTCGCGCAGCTGGTTCCAGCCGCCGTCGAAGAGGTGCATGTCGCTGATTTTCTTGATCCACTCCTGCGTCGGGTGGTGCGGCGCGTGGGTGCCTCCGGGCGCGTAGTAGACAAAGAACGGTCGGTCCGGCGTCAGCGCGTTCATGCGTTGCATGTAGTCGATCGCATCGTCGGCCATCCCCGTGGTCAGGTTCCAGCCGGGCTTGCCCTCGAACGGATAGATCGGTGTGGTGTTGCGGAACAGGTTGGGTTGCCACTGATTGGTGTCACCACCGACAAAACCGTAGAAGTACTCAAAACCCATGCCGGTTGGCCACTGATCGAAGGGGCCGGCCTGGCTGGCCTGGAAGGCGGGAGTGTTGTGATCCTTGCCGAACCAGGAGGTGTGGTACCCATTCTCCTGCAGTATGCGGCCGACAGTCGCCGTGTCCTTTTCAATGACGCTGTCATAGCCGGGATAGCCGGTGGCGGCTTCTGAAACAGTCCCGAAGCCGACCGAGTGATGGTTGCGTCCGGTAATGAGCGCTGCGCGGGTAGGCGAGCACAGTGCGGTGGAGTTGAAGTCGTTGAAGCGCAGGCCGTTGGCCGCGATGCGATCCATGCTCGGCGTCGGGATCACCCCGCCAAAGGTACTGGACACACCATAGCCGGCGTCGTCGGTGATTATCAGCAACACATTCGGCGCGCCCTTGGGCGGGACTATCGTCGCCGGCCAGTAGGGTTTTGAGCTTTGCGCGATGTCCGTGATCGAGCCCTCGAACGGCAGGTCGGGCGGGGGTAGCTGCTGCCCGGAAATCACTCGGGTGGTGCTGGTTGCGCCGGGGGGGCCATTGAGTTGATCGGCGTGTGCGCAGCCGATGAATACACCGAGGCCAAGGGCGAGGCATCGTAGTAAGGGGTGGACAGTTCGCCGAGCTGAGGTTGAACGAGGGACACTCATCATGTGCTCCGGTGCGGGCATGCGCCGCTACGTGTCGGTTACTGCTCAGGCTGATGATAGCTTTTGGTTCAAATTTGGCTCGGGTTGTCCTGTTTTAACCGACAGCCGTAAGCCTGATCAATCTCGCCGTGCGGCTCGCTGGCGCTGAAGTTCTGGCGCTGTCTGTAACCCGTATGCCCTTTGACAAGAGAGGTACGGTGTCTATAACTGATCCTGACGTCAGAAAGGCTGAGCAATGACCTCAGCCTGAAGAAAACCAAGGGGCGCACAAATGCTTGTCAGGAAACGGCGCTGGGGCATTGCCATAGTCGCAGTCGGGGTAGTGTCTGCCTGCCTGGCTTTTGCTGTGAATCAGTACATTCGTGGTCCATCGCCTTTGACGCTGGGTGATGGGAAAAATGGCCCTTTGGATATGGTCTGGATTCCTCCCGGTGAATTCTTGATGGGGAGCGATCATAAGAAGGCGCGACCCAATGAGGGGCCTGCCCATAAGGTTCGACTCGATGGTTATTGGATTGACCGCAACGACGTTACCAACGCAGATTACGCCCGTTTTATTTCTGAAACACATTACGTGACCACTGCCGAACGCAAACCCAAATGGGATGATCTGAAAGTACAGCTATCACCTGGTACGCCAGAACCGGATGACAGCGTCATGGTGCCCGGGGCATTGGTTTTTGTGGGCGCAGACAGGCCAATCCCCCTGAATGATTTCAGCCAGTGGTGGGCGTTTGTCCAGGGGGCTGACTGGCGCCACCCGTCTGGCCCCGACAGTACAATCGAAGGCAAGGAAACCCATCCGGTCGTTCAGGTTTCACATGAGGATGCAGAGGCGTACGCAAAGTGGGCACACAAGCGGCTGTTGACCGAGGCTGAATGGGAATACGCCGCAAGAGGCGGGCTGGAACAAGCGGACTATGCATGGGGGAGTGATTTCACGCCGGGCGGCGAAAAGATGGCCAATACCTGGAATGAGGTACAACCGTTCCCTGTTACAGGGTCCCGCAATAAATTCAAGATTGGCACCCAGCCTGTAGGCAGTTACAGGCCCAACGCTTATGGGCTGTACGACATGTCAGGGAACGTTTGGCAGTGGATCGCCGATTGGTATCGCGCTGATGCGTTCAGAGTAGGGCTCAAGCTTCAGCCGGCTGGCGAAGTATCGTTTAACCCGATGGGTCCGCTCCAGAGTTATGACCCGGCACTCGGGGTAACAGCCAATGCACCGCAGCGTGTGATTCGCGGTGGATCTTTTCTTTGCAGTGACAGCTACTGCACGAGCTTTCGAACCAGCGCCAGGCAGGGGGCGGATCCGATGAATGCCATGTCGCACCTCGGGTTTCGCTTGGCGATGAGTAATGATCAATGGGGAAAAAGCCGCTGAATGCGATACGCAGGCGCGAAGAAGGTATAGCGGTTTATCAACGCGGTAGCGCCGCAACGACGTTCTGGCGGCTGGGGGAGGGCAGAGGGCAAACCGCGCAACACTTTGTTAGCGTGAAGACACGTTATGATGAGCCCGCCCGGCGCTGATCCTTCAAGTCACGGGCACGCCTTAGTCCCGGAGTCAGATACGTAATGTCCACCATCACCCTCTTTGAAACCCCGCCGCCCGAGTCCATCAAAAGCCAGATTTTGCAGATGGTCGTCGATTACGTAACCGACATTAGTATGGTGGCGATCGCACCGAGCAATCCCCTCTACAACCTGTATCAATACGGTATCGGATACGAGGTTCATCTCTATCTGGACGCTATGGACGGCTCCAAAGGTATTCCGGTCGAGTTGATCGTAGCGTTGGATGCTCAGGACCCTTGCGCAGTCGTCGGCTTCTTGCTGTATCTGCCAGTGAAGAACGATCCAGAAGCCTGTGCAGTGGCCTATATGGCTGTGCAGGCAAGTCACCGACGTCGGGGTGTTGCGCGCGCGATGCTGCAGGAAATGGTCGGTCGATACCCTCATGCCGAGCTGGCCTGCTTCGTTGCCAAGGTGCCGTATTTCGAGTCAATGAGGTTTCAGGTTGTGGGCGTGCGCGGTCCTCAGGTGCTCATGAATACCCGTGACCACGGTACGGACAGCCTGTTGGCGGTGCTGGACGTAGCGCCTATCTATAAAACTGTGGAGGTGCGGCAGATTCATACTTATCTGCTTCAGCAACATGGGAAAAAAGCGATGGTGGATGCCGAGAAGCAGCGCGACCGACATCTCGACCAAATGACACGTCACGCGAAGGCCTTTGTGCTGGAGCGTCTTGGAGAGGCTGCGGCGCAAAACAGCGGGCGTGGGCCACGCGTGCTCTAGGATGATGCGTTCAGGCACTCACTGCGAGCCGAACATAGCCGTCCAGTAAATCCCCGCATCACTCTTCGGATCAACCGCATAGGCTGCGCCCAGCTCGCGGAATTGTGGGTTCATCAGGTTGGCGCAGTGACCGGAGCTGGCGAGCCAGCCATCGACCACCTTGCGCGCGATGTCCTGCCCGGCGGCAATGTTTTCGCCGATTTGCTGACCGACGTAGCCTGCCAGTTCAGCCCGGTCGCCCGGTGTGTGGCCATCGCGGCCTTTATGATCAAAGAAGTTGTTGTTAGCCATTGCTCGGGCATGGTTCTCGGCTGCCGTCGCGAGCATCGCGTTCCAGGTCAGCGGTGTCGTGGCCGCAAAGGATTGGGCGCCGCACTGGCGCGGCCGCGTGCGTGCGGTGTTGATCATTTCGAGGAGCTTCTGTCCTTCCGCTTGCCAGTCGCCCAAGCGCCCAGCCAACATCGGACGCGCCAGCACGATGCGCCACTCACGGCCCTCCTGGCTCACGCCGATATCGACGAATTGCGGGTCCAGCACGACTTGGCAAAAGCTCTCTCGCACAGCCGTCATGGCCGACTGCGCATCACGCGGCCCGGACAGGCTGATCGCCTGCACGTTGACCATCGGATAGGTCGCCCGCGCCAGCGCCTGCTGCAGGTCTCCGACACTATTGGCGGGCAGGACCAGGCGCGGATCGGACGCTAGCGGTGGCAACTCCTGGGATGCCTGGCCCGCGCAGCGCTGCACTTGGCTGCGGTAAGCGTTGATCGACTCGACCAGTTGGGTGTCCTCGGTCGCCACGGCAGTGGCGGCGCACACCAGGCCCAGGGACAATGCGGCAATACGCATAACGGATGATAGGACGCGCATGGAAGTCTCTCTTTAACTGACTGCGCCCATGATGCGCGATTTCGCCCCACCTAGCGCAACGCCTTTTCACGTCGAACCGAAAATGTTTGGCAGATGCGACATATTTCGCGTCAGGTGACATCAAGTCAAAGGGTCAATCGTATTCCGCTTCCTGATGCTCTCCCAACAGACGCCGCTGACGTGGCGAGGCCGCCGCCAACACTATGGGGTTGAAGCGCCAGTGCAGATAGGGCGCGAATTTCTGCGCCACCATGCGCCGGCCGTAGTGCACCTGCAACAGGTAGCGCGTGCGGTCGAGGGTTTGGTTGTTGCTACCTGCGTGCCACAGTTCGCTGCGAAACATCAGTACGTCCCCGGCCCGGCACAGCACCGGCTGTGCAGTACAGCCTTGCCACTGGTTTTCACCGTCAGTCGGCGGACGCCCGGCCCGGTGGCTACCCGGGATAACCCGAGTGGGGCTGAGGTCTGCATCAATATCGTCGAGGTAGAGGTGCGCGGTGCAGATCTGCATCGGCAACTCGAACGAGGGGTCGCCCAGCAGGCTTTGCGGCAGCTCCATCACCAGGTAGTCCAGATGCAGTTCGGTACCGACGAAGCCGGGATGGCAGCGCCAGGCGGTCTGGCCGATGATGTGGCAATCGGTTCCTAGAGCAGCCTCGGCCAGCTCGATGATCCCGCTCAGGTCGAGAAACGGCAGCCACAACGGGTCGCGGTTGAACACGCACTTGTAATGATCGAGCAGGCCGCTGTAGTCCCAATGCTGCGGGTCAAGGCAGTCGATAGCCTTGCGCAGCGTGGTTATTTGCGAACCCTCCAGCACTCCGGGCAGCAGTACGAAGCCGTCTCGGTGCAACGCCTCAAGACGGCTGGCGGTCATTGATGACAATATCTCTGTGGCGGTCATGTCGCGCCCCCGGAAAACGCAGATAGCGCCAACTCATACTGGCACTGAGGGCTTTTCACCAGTGGCCGAGTGGTCAGCTGACAGCAAAAGCGTAGCATGTAGTCTGTTGGAATGATTTGACCACTGCATGAGTCAAGAAGGTTCGACTATGCGCCTTATAGGGATAGCAATCTGCTTCGCAATAGCCCTTCTCGGGAAGCCGGCGATTGCGGCTGACCAAGAGCAAAATAAAGAAGCGGCGGTGGACAAAGCCCAGGTCCTGGAGCAGAAAGCTGCAGAGAAGGGGAGCGCGACACCTGCGCCCAAGGCCGAGGCCATCACGCAACCTGAAGCGCAGGCGGTCGATCCAGTAGGGAAAGCACCTTTGGACGATGCAATTACCTGTCTTGCACGCTCCGTCTACTGGGAAGCCAAAGGCGGGGCCTCTGCCGACATGGAAGCCGTCGCCAGCGTTGTCATGAACCGACTTGGCCATGAGGGTTTTCCAGATACGGTGTGCGCGGTGGTCAAGCAAGGCTCTGAAAAGCATGCCTGTCAGTTTTCGTGGTGGTGTGATGGGCGTTCGGATCAGGTAGAAGAGGACGCTCCTTATGCGATTGCCAAGGAAATAGCGCGAAAAGCGCTCAACCAAGAACTCACAGACCGAACCCACGGCGCTATGTATTTCCACGGCAAGAACGTGTCGCCCGACTGGGCCAAGGACTATATCAAAACAGCCGAGACCGGGAAGTTTCTCTTCTATAAGCCTCACGATGGCACAGCACGATAGGCCTTGGCTGAGCAGACAATACCTATCCGAATGGGCGGGGCGGGCGTCTACGAAACCAGAGGCCATTCGGCCAGCGGTCGATAGCGGCCTTTGTGCGACTCGAATAGGATGAGGTGTCTGGCGCTTAGGTGAAAGTCTGGTGGAGTGTTGGACTCAGGGACAGGTGCTCGATAGTCCCGCATCAAGGTCAGGTGAGGGCGAAACTCACGGGCGGCGTCCACAAACCCAAGGGGTAACAGCGCCTGTTGCAAGGCATAGACCAGCTGGCGTAAAACCCGTGGCGACTGTGCTGGAGCGAGTAATAAAACGTTGGATTGAGGCCATACATCCAGGCGGTCGAGAGGTACAGTCCACGGCCTGCCTGGCGTTCTAATCCGTGCGGCAGCGGCGCAGATGTCCGGGATTTGGCTCACAGCAACAGAGCCCAGAAACATCAGCGTCAAATGAAAATTTTCCGCAGGCACTGGGCGTCCGCCGCTTAGCTCAAGAGCGCTTCGCCATTGGGCGATGGCCCGGCGTTGTGCATCTGCGCAGGGCAGGGCGAAAAACAGACGCTTGAGCGGTTCGCCTTGCTCACGAGCTTCACGACCCATGCCTTGCCCCTCCAGGTCGCAGTTTGACTTGGTTGAAATGAGTGCCATTTGATCACTCACGATAGCGCAAAGCATCCGGTCAGGCTCACGCTACCGTAAGGCCCAGGCCGGACAGCAACATCCCGGCCTGGGCTCTCGAGATGATCGATCCCTTGAACAGCTTGGCGTCAGTCAACTTCAGCCCTTGAAGACTGGTATCGCGCAGATCCGCATTGTCGAACCGCGCACCGTTCACTCGGGCATTGGCCAGGCTGCCACCGACGAACACCGCATGGCGAAAGTCGGCATCAGTCAGCTCCGCATCGGACAGATCAAGGTTGTCGATTTCCGTCTTGTAGAACGAGAACCCCGGCAAATACGCGCCAATAAGAAGCGTATCGCTGAACGTCATGCCAAGCGCCGACACTTGGGTGAAGTTGGCTTCGGTCAGCTTACAGCCGGTGAAGCTTGCCTGATTCGGCTCAGTGGGGAGGGTCGTACGCCTGCGGCGCTGTGCTGCATGTTGGTATCCAGGGCAAAGCTGTTAGCATGCTGGCTTCAAGCCATCATGGCGTGTCATTCGGAAAAGGAGTTTGCCCCCATGTCGCAAAACATCAGCATCGCCGTGATCGGCGCAGGCCGTACCGGCTCACCGCTGCTGCGTGAACTGCTGCAGTATGACTACATTCAGGTTCTCGGTGTCGCGGACCTTGATCCCAACTCCACCGGGATGACCTTGGCCCGCGAGCAGCAGATCCCCTGCTTCTCGGACCCGATAGCGATGGTCGAGGCCGTTGGCGAGGTGGATATCCTGGTTGAGGTCAGTGGTGATCGGGACCTAAAGGCAAAGATCAAGCAGCACTACGAAACTGCGGGCAACCGCCACACCATTATCTTGCATGACCTGGTGGCGCGGCTGGTGATTAGCCTCTGCGACCGTAGCCCGACCCTGGTGCCATCGCGACATCCCGACGATCACGGTATTGGCTGAGGGCGCGCGTTACGGGTAGAGATCCACCCAAAGCTGACGCCCAGGCTATGGAAAGTAAATCTACCCCGTTTTCCCGGGATCGATAAACCGGACAATAGCCTTACTCCTTGAGTGTTTTTTTCAGGTAGTAGCGCTGGTGTCCGGGCGGGCAATCTTCCAGCACGCCCATTATCTGGAAGCCCTGCTTCTGATAGAAGTCGGGCGCCTGGAAGCTGTAGGTGTAGAGGAACAAGCCCTTACAACCCCGACGTTGCGCTTCATCCTCTGCTCTCTTCAGCAACTTACCGCCTAGACCATGGCTGCGCAGGGTATCGTTCAACCAAAGATAGTCAATGTAGAGCCAGCCCATCCCGAAATGGCCGAACATGCCTCCTATTACCTGGCCGCCGCTATCGCGGGCATAGAGCTGGAAATCCTCGTAGGCGTAGGGGCCTATCTGCTCCACATTGAAGCGTTCCAGACCTTGGCGCACCACAGCCATGGCCTCGGCATCAGCGCCTAAGCTGAAACAGTAAGGGGTATCGGTCATAAGCTCTCCTGTGTGGCGTTGTCGGCAGAAATCAATACGCGGCATGATTGTAAACGCTGGATGGCGATGCTGCTTGCGCGACGACTCGCTTGCAAAACGCCGCGATCTCCAATGGATTGATCGGCCGACACGACTAATCCCCCTCGCAACTGATATTCACCCTGCAACTTTCCCGCAGGTTGCGCTCATGCATCAATAACCATTAGGGTTGACGACAACTGAGTCGCCCGGCGTGAATTACCCAAGGAGAGTTTTATGTCGTTCACCATTAATTCAATAAGTGCCGCCGACACAGACCAGGCAGCGGCGGCCTTATGTGAGTTGTGGCCGCGATACTCACCGGCTGAGATTACTTCGACAATCGACGAGTTACTTCGCCCCAATGGCTACAACCTTGTCGGGCTTTGGGAAGATGGTTCGACCTCAGCTGTAAGTGTATTGAGCTATAGGATTCAGTTTTCTCTCTGGTTAGGAAAGTCTTTCTACATAGTGGACATTGCGACCCTGCCTCAGTGGCGCGGAAAAGGCCATGCCTCGAAATTACTCGACTGGGCTGAAGCTGAAGCCATGCGCTTGGGATGCTCGGCCGTGCATCTTGACTCTGGGGTTGGCGCGGACAGGAGTGCAGCTCATCGACTCTACATGCAGCGCCACTATCAGATTTCCTGCCATCACTTTTTGAAACGACTGGCCTGACACGGCCTGTATTTTTCTAGCCTTCTGAATGAATCGCACGGGCTGTGTGAAAGCGTACAGCTTGGTGATTGGGGGTAACCCGGTCATTTGATGAGGGGCAGAACGTGATCTCGTGTCAATGGCGCCAGCTCCAGGATCAGGGGTTGGTGTGCATCAACCCACACCGCTTCCTCGATTTCGGCAGCGGGTATGACATCGCCCTCAATCCTGACCTCGAACAGTTCGCAGCGTACTTCGAAGCCAGGTTCGTTGGCGGCGGGCGCGCTGAAGCGCCCGAGATATCGGGCGCTTGCAGAATCGATGGTTATTCCCAGTTCTTCATTCAGTTCACGCACCAGGGCCTGCTCCGGACGTTCGTTGGTTTCAATCTTGCCACCGGGTTGCATGAAGGCTGTGGTACCGCGTTTTCGCACCAGCAGGGCTTTCCCTTGTGGGTTGAGTAAGAGAGCGGCTGCAATGTGGATAACGCTCGGCATGGCATGTCCCTTGGGTGAGCACGATCAGAGCAACATTGCTCAAGACGGGTGTTGATTTTCAACATTGGAGTTTTGCACTATTCGGGGTGAATCGTCGGATTAGTATCGTTATCTGAGTTGTAAGTCTTTAAAAAATAGGCTTCTATTTAGTCAGTTGATTATACATCTTTGCTCTTCGGTGACTGCCCGCATAACCGCCCATGGCTGAAATTGTCCCGCCCTGGATATGATCAAGGTAGCTGAATATTTTTCGTGGGGACAAAAAAACAATCTGATATCCCCACGCGGCCATTCTATCTTGTAGTTCATAGCCGGGGTTGCGGTCGTCCGTTAGGAAGTGCAGCCCGTGCTTTTTAATCAATCGCACATTCCACAGGGTACAAAAGCTCTTTAAATGTTTTTCTCTGAACGGTTTCGGTTCTTTTGCGTTCAGGCCCAACGCTCGCAAGCTACGCCGAACGTAGTGTTTGATAAAACGGGTAGCCAAGCGCCAGGCCGATCGACCCATGCCTCGATTCAACTGTTCTACACATCCAACAGCCGCAACCTCACGTGGACCCGTACACTGGCCGATCATCATGGAAAAAACATTCAGATCATAAATGAGCGTATCGGTATGCAACAAAAATACGTATTCAGTATCGATCTTATCCAACGCAGTATCCAGCGCCCGACCGTGGGCAACGCTTCCGGCCTCAGGCGTGGTTTTTTTGCGCTCAATCAGGTTGATCCAGTTCAACGTGCGCAGGTACTCACTGCTCGCGTCGTCCGAGTAGTTATCCACGACCCAGACGGGTGTTCCAGAATCTTGCAACCCCTGGCGCAACAGGTCCAAACACGCCTTGGTAAGCTCAAGTGATTTGTAATTAACCAACACAACACTGTAGTTTGTCTTGGTTGGAGTGGAATGGGACATTGTTCGTCAAACCTCTATCACTTTATTTTTTGTTACCGATGGCTTGGCCGTTTTCAATACACCTCTGGCCAACGTGTTTGTCTCCGTGAGTGCATTAAGCGTCACCGCCAAACGCGAATCAAACAGTCGACTCAAGGCAGATTTCCGATACAGCGCCTAACTCCGTTGATAGGGAGTATCAAGCAAGCGGTGAACATTAATGTCAGCGATTGGTAAAGTATCAGTAAAGAGGCGGTCACTTGGAATCGACCACAACCCTGTCCAATGCCCACTGAGGCCATCGCCAAGTCACCTGGGTGCCGGACTGTTTGGACGATTACGTGGCGGAAGAAAATTCGGTGCGTATGGTCGATGTTTTTGTCGATGAACTCACCTTGGGGCACTCGGGTTTGAGGGTGTCGATCCTGCTGCAACTGGTCGTCGGGCTAACCACCCAGCGGTCTTGCTGAAGATCTATATCTACGACTATCTCAATCGGATTCAGTTCAGCCGTCTGGATGCGGTTGTGGCGGTGCTGATTTGTACCAGCGGATAAACCAAGCGGCGAGCGGCGTCCACATTTGCAAAACCATTCGTGGGCCATTGCGGGCAATATTTCAGGGTTCTAAACAGCAATTCTGAGTAGGGGTGTCATTGCTTACCGCATTGAACTCAAAGGCGAATCGATGCGCAGGCGCTCGACGAAATTGACGACAGCGGGTACTTCAGGTTAACAATGCGAACCTGCGTCGCTGCGACTGCCTGTCCACGTGAATGTGGAACGAGTGCCCATGTGGCGTGGAATCCGCAGGTGGAAACCGGGGCCGACTTTTTCAGGCTGCGAGACTTCGAGGTTAGCAGTCACTTCAGAGCTTATTTACCACGTTGAGTGGTTATTCGGTTCTGCGTTGACGGTGCAGCTTTGTCAGTGGGTTGATTGGAGGTTTTTTGGTAAATTCAGGCACACCTATCCCGTAGTTGGCGGCCAGTGGGATTTCAGTTTGGCCAGCCTTCTCAAGTTTTGTATCGCTGCCGCTAACGTGAACTCATCGCTCGCACCGCTCATACCTCGCAATCGCAAGCGATCCACTTTCAAGATTCGCTCGAGGTGAGCGAACAACATTTCGACTTTCTTCCGTTCGTGGCGGGAGCACACATATTGCGGCGTCGCGGCTATTCGCCGAGCAACATCGCGCGCCTCTTCATTCCATTGAAAGTCGGTACTCGAGAGACTGCCGTTTTTACGCTCGGTTTTGTCCCAAACCGGCACATGTGGCTCGATATCTTTTTCCTCCACCATCCAAGCCAGCCGGCGCCTTGCCTAGCGCTGCAGTGATGAACGGCATTACCTTGTTGTGCTGCGGTGTGCTTCTTGTAGCGCGTATTTTCCGCCAACAGAGGTAGGGTAGTGGTCGCAAGAGGAAGGCTGCTCAGCGCCGCCCACACCACGGATAAACCAACAGTGAAATCCCGACAGCCAGCAATGCCCCACCAAGGCTGTTACAGACCCGAAGAATGCTCAGCCCCAGTTCCGACGCAGACGGCTGGCCCAGCTCTGCAACGAGAATAAAGTGCGGTGTCAGAAACAGTATGTAGGCTCTGTAACTGATGGATCGCCCTGCCAGCGTGCCAATCGAGAGCGGCAGGATCAGCGCTGCCAATAACAGGGGCGAGTGAATGAACGACCCCAGGGCGGCGGCCAACAGGCTGCCGAGCAAGGTGCCTGCGACCCGTTCAAGCGAGGTTTTCAAGGTGCCGGAAAACTTGGGCTGCATGATGAAAAATACCGTCAAGGTCATCCAGTAGCCATGGTCCAGCCTCCAGTATTGGACGAGCCCCACCGAGATCGCCGCCGCCAAGCCGACACGCAGCCCGTGAAGGGTGAGGTCAGACTTAAGCGTGAAGCTCGTCTGGGCAGCCTCTTTTATTGAAGTTGCATGGGGCTTTTCAATGCGCCACAGCAGCAGGGCAAAGCCCGTGGCCCACAGATTGCCGTAGAGAAAGTAAGTGGCGTAGGTCATGCCGTGGGCAAAGTCTTTACCGGGGAAAGCGGTTGAAACCGCGAAGGCCGTCGCCGCCAACAGGGCAGGCAACCCGATTCGCGTTCCGCCGCCTTGGGCCACGGCGCCGCCAAAACCTGTGATCGCGGCGAGCACGATCACGACGGGCGGATAGGCGACCGTCCAGGCGCCGAGCCCCGAAGCCAGGGCGCCCGCGACACCGAATGATAGGGCGAGTGACAGTCGCGTCCAAAAGCCTCCAGTCACCAGCGACAGGTAGGTCCAGAAGGCGGCAATCGCTGACCAGCTGAACAAAGGGTTATGCAGATAAGCCGCCAGCAACGCGGGAGCGGTACAGACAATACCTCCGCACACGACCTCGCCCACAGGGATATCGTACAGCCTACGCAGTGATTGGAGCGCTTTGGCGGGCAATGAATGCTGCATGGCGGCCTTCAAACGGCTGCTTGAACCAGGGTACTTGCGTCGATCTGCTCAATCGACGTCACCCCGGTCAACGTCATGGCCACACGCATTTCCTTGGCAAAAATCTCCAGCATATTCTCTACACCACGCTGCCCATCGGCGGCCAGCGCATAGACCGTCGAGCGCCCGAGCAACACGCTTTTGGCGCCCAAGGCGAGCATGCGCACCACATCAAGACCCGAGCGAATACCGGAGTCGACTAACACCGTCAGATCACTGCCGACAGCCTGGGCAATCGGCGGCAACGCCTTGACCGTGGACAGCACGCCATCCAGCTGACGGCCACCGTGGTTGGATACCACAATGCCGTCCGCCCCGAAGCTCACCGCATCCTTGGCATCCTGCGGGTCGAGAATGCCTTTGATGATCATCGGGCCTTTCCAGAACTCGCGTATCCACTCCAGATCTTTCCAGCTGATGGACGGGTCGAAGTTGTTCGCCAGCCAGCCCACGTAGTCCTCCAGCGTGGTGGCCTTGCCCAGGTATTTGGAGATATTGCCCAGATCATGAGGGCGACCGAGGAGGCCAACATTCAACGCCCAGTCCGGTTTGGTCATGGCCTGCAAAATGCGCCGAGGTGCGGCGTACGGCCCGGACATACCGGAGTGAGCATCGCGATAACGGGCGCCGGGCGTCGGCATATCGACCGTGAACACCAGCGTTTTGACCCCGGCAGCCTTAGCACGCTCCAGAGCGTTCTTCATAAAGCCACGGTCTTTGAGCACATACAGCTGAAACCAGATCGACTGCGCGCTCTGCGACGCTACTTCCTCAATGGAGCACACCGACACCGTCGACAGGCAGAACGGAATCCCCTTTTTCGCCGCTGCCTTGGCCGCCTGCACCTCACCCCTGCGCGCATACATGCCGGTCAGGCCTACGGGGCTGAGGATAATCGGCATATCAAGTGGTTCACCAAAGAGCGTGGTTTCCAGGCTCAAGTTGTCGACATTCTTGAGGATGCGCTGACGCAAACTGATATCGGCCAAGTCCGAACAATTGGCTCGTAGCGTGTGCTCTGCATAGGCACCGCCATCGATGTAATCAAACAGAAAACGCGGAAGTTTGCGTTTGGCCGCTTCGCGGTAATCAGACGCCGACGAAATAATCATGACGGTTTTTCCTTGGGGAAGAAGTCTACTAAACGAGGCCGCAAGGCATTCGCTGTAGGTTCAGAGTAAGGAAATATCGACTATGATAATAACAACTTTTACAACTACAATTAAGTCGGAAATGGAATGCTCATGAACCTTCGAACATTACGCGCCTTTGTCGAAGTTGTGCGCCAAGGTGGCTTCTCCCAGGCTGCCGAAGTGGTCTCTCTTACCCAATCCACCGTCAGCAAGGCCGTCAAGACCCTGGAAGATGACCTAGGCACGCCGCTGTTGAACCGCATCGGCCACCGAAGCGAACTAACCGCCGCCGGCGCAATCGTATATCGCCGCGCCCTCGTCCTACTGGCCGAACACAACGATCTCATCGCCGAAGTCAACGACCTGCGCGGTCTCAAAGGTGGCGTACTGCGCATCGGCCTGCCACCCGTGGCCAGCGGCGTACTCTTCGCCGCAATGTTCACCGAATACCGCGCCCGCTATCCGAATATCGAAATTCAACTCATTGAACACGGCGCAAGGAAACTGAATGAATGCCTGAAGTCGGGAGAGGTAGACCTGGCTGCGCTGTTAAAGATGAAATCGTTTAACGAAGAGTTCGATTACCAGGATGTGCGCATCGAGCCACTGGTGGTCGTTATGGCAGAGAACCACCCAATGGCCGAACGCAACAGCGTCGACATCGCAGACTTGGCCGATACGCCGTTTATCCTTTTCGAGGAAGGGTTTGCACTGAATACCATGATTCAGGTGGCGTGCGACCGCAAGGGCGTTACGCCCAAGGTGACAGCACGCAGCGGTCAGGTCGACTTTATTGTGGATCTGGTTTCAGCGGGGCTGGGTGTGGCGTTTTTGCCGAGGATGCTGGCGCAGAAGCACTATCACGGCGGGATTCGGTTGGTGGCGCTGGATGAGCCGGATACGGATTGGTATATCGCGTTGGCGTGGCGCAAGGACGCGCATTTGTCGCCTGCGGCGGGGGCTTGGTTGGCGGTGGCTAGGGCAATGAGGGAGTGACCAGACCAGACGAAACGGCCCTGGTTCAAGCGACGAGCAGCCAGCCAAATCCAAAAGCCATCGTGAACCAAGACTTTCAACCGATTGGCGCGGCGGTTGGCGAAAAGATAAGCACTGTGCGGTTTCAGTGCCATCGCGCGCGTCCATGGGTTCGACGGCAAGCCAGATCGCGTCGATGCGAATCATCGCAGCAGGTCTCGAAGGAAACCTGCGCAGGCACCTGGCCTCTCGACTGGCCAACTTACATCTACGGTGCCACGAGCATGTGGAACTTCGATAGTGGCGTCGGGTTCGAGGCACTCCTGGATGACTTGGGCCTTGAATGATTTGAGATAGGAGAGGCGTTTTGGCTGCATGAGGAATCGGCTTAAATAGAGCTAGAAATGGTGTCCACTTAATTTGATCTGACCCCAAAATGTTGGACGCGTTATAGATTTCTTCATCCCTGTTGATCGCCACGATCACTGTGGAGTCTTTCATACCGGCCAGGTGCTGGATCGCACCGGAAATACCGACGGCGATGTACAGCTGGGGCGCAACGATTTTGCCGGCCTGACCGTTCTGCATATCGCGACCGCCGGAAACGACGATTTTGGCAGCGGTCAGTTCCGGCCGATCGGACTTGGCCAGTTCTTCCCCGACGAAGCTGGAAATTTCCGCGTCGTGAGCAGCCGTCACCGCTTCAACAGCCGCCGAACCACCTTCACCAGCCACCGGGTCAAAACCGGTGGCACGCACGGTGATGACCTTGACCGCTGCGTTGGACTGTACGGTGGCAATGGCGTTACCAGCGTAGATCGGGCGCTTGAAGGTGTCAGTGCTTTCAACCGAGATGATCTCGGATATCTGGTCGACGTCCAGCTGCGCAGCAACGCGCGGCTGGATGTTCTTGCCGTTGGACGTAGCCGAGGCCAGGACATGGCTGTAAATTGTGTGTTGTTCGAGCATCAGGCTAGTCACTAGCGGCGCAACATTCGAAGCATGGCCCGTGCCGCTGGCATCTCGGCGACCACCGTCCACAAGCTATGGGCTGCCAATGACTTGACAAGCATGCAAAGGTGAAGGCCTTGCTCGCGAAACATCCGCGCGTCCATGTGTATTTCACACCGATCTCCAGCTCCTGGATGAACATGGTCGAGCGATTTTTCAGGGACATTACCGTGTTCTTACGCGACGGCAGTTTCGGCTGCGTACGCGAGCTGGAAAGCTCGATTACCACCTTCCTGGCATTACGAAACGCGCAACCGACCCGGTACGTTTGGAACGCAAAGGGAGAGGAGATTTTGAGCAAGATTCGGCGAGCACGCGATGTGATGGAAGCGCAGATGAATGGGTAAGCTATTTTGAAAACAGTACACTAGATAAATGTTTTTCAACGATGTTGGCCGATTGTTGCCTGTAGTGACTGCCTGCAAAGGCTCGAAATCTGACCCTCTCTGGTCACTTCCCGGCAAAGCCGGCTTTGCCGAAATGAACCACTGGATGCTACGCCCTGGCTTTAGCAGACGTGAGCCTGCCAAACAAACTAACCCCGTCGCTCGATATGAGCGTCGCGGCTAAGGCAACCGCTCGCCGAGGGTTGATTACCGGTGCACTCGGTTACGCCCATTGCGTTTGGCTTGGTAAAGCGCGTCATCGGCACGAGTGACAAGGCTTTCCAGGGTGTCATCGGCTTCGAAGAGTGCGACACCAAAGGAGGCCGTTATCGTGTCGAGTACTTTGTCAGCTTTACGAGCCTTGATCCGTAATGACTGGATTTTCAGGCGCAGTTGCTCGGCGAAGGCATGGGCGCTGCCGAGATCGGTGCACTGGTTCAGGATGACGCAGAACTCTTCACCGCCGTAGCGGGCCGCCGCAGCGTGAGGGGGAAGTGAGTCCCGTAGCACCTGGCCGACGTGTTGGAGCACGCGGTCACCTAAAGGGTGACCGTACTGGTCATTGAATTGCTTGAAGTGATCGATATCCAGCATGACCAAGGCCACAGTCTGGGGCGCGTTGCTTAGCGCTTGCTCCAGCAGCCGGGTGAAGGTATCCCGGTTGAACACCTGGGTCAGACCGTCCAGCGTCGCGGCCAGCTGGGCACGTTCAAGCTTGCCTCGCAGGTTCTTGATTTCACTTTGAGCAGCATGCAGCTGGGACAGGAAAAGCTCTTGCTGATCCTGCATGAGCTGGGTGCTCTGTTGCAGCTCGCTGAGTATGCTGGGTAATCGATCATCGATCGGCTCATCAAGCATTTCTAGGCAATACCCAAGGCTCGCCTGAAAGTTGATATTGCCCTTCACGTTATGCGAAACGTCGCGCTCCATGCCGTCTACCAGATTGATCGCTTGTTGCTGACCGATGCGGGCATCTTCCAGTTCGTCGTGGATGATGTATTCGCGAAAAAGCTTGGCAGCGGACTCCGGGGGGAAATAGTCGAAGTCTCGGACAACCCGATCCAGGTGGCGATTGAGTTCTGGTGCCTGGCCTTTGCTGTAGGTGTACCAGAGGGCGTAGTGCACCGGGTTGGGCGCAATGTTATGACGCACCATCAAAGGTACAGCTTGCTTCAGCAGGGCCGCTGCCTCGCGGGTATCCTCTGGATAGAGTGCCAGGGCAGTCGCACGCTTCTTTGATGGGTTCATAACGTCACTGTTGTTGTTTATTTTTGGCGAATATACAGCAAGGTTCCACCGTTCGCGACGACTCACAAAACAAGCAGGGTTTTGTATAAATAAACAGGCCCGGAAGGCTCATCTACAGTACGTAGATTGCACCTCCAGGCCTGTCTCTTCGCCCGTCACTCAAGGTTCAGCGGCTCAGTCCTTCACGCCAACAACCGATGGCAGAAGTACACCACCAGCACACCCGCAGCCAACGTCACATGCGGCAATATGCCTGCACGCCTGGCGCCGTCATCTGCCTGGATATACAGGTCGGTCCACATGGCTGTAAATGCCATGGGCACCAGGGTGAACACCAGAGTGCACAGCAGACCGGCATAGAAAATTGCCTTGAAGGTGTCACGCTTAGGGTCTTTGAACTCGCGGGTGTAGCACACGGCGGTCTCGAAACCGTAGGTCGACCACGCGGCCATCAATGACCAACCGGAAATGTCCCAGGTGCCTCGATGACCAGCCCACCAGCATCGTGAGCCAAGGGATACAGCGGCAGGAAGTTAGCGTGGGTGGCATCGCCGGTCAGCAACGGCACTACGCCGACTAACATAACAGCAGCGGGATCAGTGAGGTGACGCCGAGGATCAAGGTCAGGCGCGCCGAGCGCAGGATGCCGCCGTGTTGCACCGCCAACATCCCGAGCAGAATCACCACGCCCACGACGAAGGTTGCGTTCAGGCGCAGGGACAACCCGCTTTTGATCCAGCCAAGGTCCAGCAGCGTTAACTGCCACGTATTGATCAGTGCATCGGGTGCAAACAACGCAGTGAGGATATAGCCGGCCGCCAGCCCCGAACCAATGGATAGCACCGGCGACCACGCCAGCCAGTTGCACCACACGGACACCGGGGCGATCAGCTTGCTGTAACGCACCCAGGCCACGGCACCATAGACCGATGCACCACCGGATTTATGTGGAAACAACCCGGCGATTTCGGCGTAGGTGAAGGCCTGGATAAAGCCGAACAGGATCGAAACGATCCAAACGATCCATGCCGGTTTACCCACCGTTGCGGTAATCGCACCAATGGAGAACAGGACCAGCGCCGGTACGCCGGTACGCCGCTGGCGACCCAGAACGCACCTTTCCAGTCAATTTTGCGATGCAGGCTACCGGCCGTCTGGCCTTCCTGCGGTACGGTCTCGAATGTAGTCGCTTCCATCTCTGTTATCCCATATGTAAGTAGAGTTGTCGGGGGCAGTCGGAAGTTGAGCCAGCACCCCCTTCGTCGAGCCGGAACAGCGGATTCGGCGGACGTAAGGGGTGTCGGTCAGCGAGTGCTTGGGTCTTGTTTAAAGACTCTTGGTCTCGCTGGTTGGCAACGCAGTAACAGTGTTCGATTAACAGTGGTCGGTGCTTCTATCGCTTAACTGCGCACCCGGCTTTGTCCGGGTCGTAGAAAATCGGTGCCATGACCTGAGCGTCGATAGGCTTCTGCAAACCATCGACCTTGCCCCACTTGCAGCGTTGTGCCCACGTCGGCACAGGCGACATCCACCCGGCACAACGCGATATTGCTGGCCAGCAACGGTGAGCGGCAGGCGCTGGTGACCACGCCGACCTTAGCGCGCCCGCTGTACACGCCGTCGCCGTGATGCGCGCCTTCGTTGCCACTCAGTTGCAGGCCTACCAGCTTGTGCATCGGATTGGTACTGCGCCGCAGCAGGGCGTCGCGGCCGATGAAGTCGTCGGTTTTGCTCTTAAGTGGCACGCTGAAGCCGATCCCGGCTTCAAAAGGATCGGTCTGGTCGCTGAATTCGTACCCGGCAAATATCAGCCCGGCTTCGATGCGCAGCATGTCCAGCGCTTCCAGGCCCCGTGGGACGATGCCCAGTGGTTCGCCCAGTTGCCAGATGCGATCCCAGATACGCTCGGCGTCTTGCGGCTGACACCGGACTTCATAGCCCAGCTCGCCGGTGTAGCCGGTGCGGGAAATCATCAACGGGCAACCGTCGTAGTCGTCCAGCCGACCAACCAGGAAACGGAACCAGCCCAGTGCTTCCACGGTCGGCTGACTGGCGGGGGTCCAGACCATTTGTTTGAGCAATTCACGGCTCAATACGAACTCAGGTACCGGATTCGCTGCGCAGACAACTCGATCAAGAACGTCTGGGGAAAAGGCGTTGGCATCTATTCGGACAGTCGCGAGGTGTTGGGTATCGAGGGTGCGATTTTTGAAATTGTCACTCCATAGGCAGACCCGACGTGAAGGGCTGTTAGCCGGTACTTGCTATTACCTTTACGTTAACGTAAATAATGAGCTACGTGCTTTTGCCAGTGGCCCAGGTTTTGCTCTTTGCAGAGAACACCTGCCTGACCGGGCAAACTTTTCTTTACTGCCACCTGAACCGGGTGTAGACATTCTCAACAGCTTGCGTGTCTCGCCGCCAGCTCCGGGAGTGGCTCGGGGATGCACTGGGCGGACCGATTCGGAGCGCTGAATGTCGCTAATAAAAACAATAAACGCTGAGTTACAAAGCGAAGCCCGGCTGGCCCGGGAGACACTGCACGGCGAAGGTGAAGTGCCCGATGGGGTGCTGCGGGCCGAAATTGATGCCTCATGGCGGCGCAGTCTCAGCCACGGTGTGCATTTCAATAGCAAGCACGAGCTCGCGCTGGAGTCGACGGCCAGTCTTGAGTTGCTGTTGGCGAGCAATCGCTTGCTTATCGACGCTGCGACGCCGGAGATCGACTATCTGGCGGCTCAGCAAGGCAAGGAAGGGCTGATTATTCTGGCCAATGCCGACGCCACCATTCTCGCCCTTGAGGGTCGCGCCGATGACCTTAAAGGCAGCGGCTTGCAAGACATCGCCCTGGGTGCCTGTTGGAGTGAGGCGGCTCGCGGCACCAATGCCTTGGGCACTGCGCTGGTCAATGCTCGTCCGACGTTGATCGATTGTGGTGAACACTTTCTGGATCGCTTGAGCCCTTTCTCGTGTACGTCTGTGCCGATTCACAGCCCCCATGGAGAGCTGCTCGGTGTGCTTGACCTGACCCGCGAAGGCCCTTTAGGGCGCGTTCAGGACAGCACTGCGCTGTTGTGCATGGCTGTCACCCAGATTGAAAGCCGGGTGTTCAACGCGACCTATCCGGATCAAATCGTCCTGGCCTTCCACAGTCGTCGCCAATACCTTGAATCCGCGTGGCAGGGTCTGCTGGCATTGGATTTGACCGGAAAGATTCTGGCGGTCAGCGCGCATGCCTGTCAGTTGCTCGGTGTGCCTCGGGCAGGGTTGGTGGGGCGGCGCTGTGAAGAGTTTCTGGGCATCGATGGTCTGCAACTGCTCGCGCGTCTGCGGCAAGGCAGCATAGGCAGCCTGCAAACCGCCAAGGGCGAGTTTTTCTATAAAGCCCTGCGCGCGCCACAACGCTCGCCTAACGTGGCCAGTGTGGCTCGGGGCGCGCCTAAAGCGGCCCCCGCGCAACCCAATCTCGAGGCGCTGGCGGGAGGTAACAGTCGGTATGCCCGCGCGCTGCGCATGGCACGCCAAGGGCTGGCGAACGAGCTGCCCGTTTTGCTGCTGGGCGAAACGGGGACCGGCAAGGAGGTTATCGCCCGGGCCCTTCACCGGGCGGGTGTGCGCGGTGATAAACCGTTTATCGCGGTGAACTGTGCAGCCATCCCTGAAGGGTTGATCGAGTCCGAATTGTTTGGTTATCGCGAGGGCGCTTTCACCGGCTCACGGCGTGGCGGCATGATCGGTCGCCTGCAACAGGCCCACGGCGGCACGCTGTTCCTCGACGAGATCGGTGATATGCCTTTGGCACTTCAGGCCCGCCTGCTGCGGGTGCTGCAGGACCGTAAGGTCGCGCCATTGGGCGCAGGCGAGGAACAGGATATCGATGTCGCACTGATCTGTGCCACCCACCGAGATCTCAAGCGTCAGGTTGAGGAAAAGCAGTTCCGCGAGGATCTTTTTTACCGGGTGAATGGCATCAGCGTGATGTTGCCCGCCTTGCGTGAGCGTGACGATTTTGATGCGCTGGTGAGCAGCTTGCTGGGCAAATTGGGCAATGTGACGGTCAAACTCTCCAGCGACTTGCAATCATTACTGGCGGGCTACCACTGGCCGGGCAACATACGTCAGTTGGAGATGGTGCTGCGCACAGTGTTGGCCATGCGCGACGAGGGCGAAAGCGAGCTGGGGCTGGAGCACCTGCCCGACAGCATGCTTGATGACCTGAGCGCCTGTGACCGTCCTCAAACCGGCCGTATCCGCGAGAATGAACTCGAGTTGATCCGCAACTCTCTGGACAGTCATCAGGGCAACGTTTCGGCCGCCGCTGACGCGCTAGGCATCAGTCGGGCGACGCTGTACCGCAAGCTTAAACAGTTGCGCAGCTGATGCAGCGGTTGATTGTCAGGCTGGTCGACAGCAAGGACCCGCAGGCACTCCACGACGCGTTGACATGGCTGTACGGCTTCGTCCGTCCACATCGCCTGGCCATTGGCGGTTTGTTGGGCCTGTCGCTGTGCGCTTCCTTGCTGGTGCTGGTGCAACCCTGGCTGACCAAGTTGCTGATTGACGATGGCTTGCTGGCGCGTAACTTTTCGATGCTGACGCTGATCGCCGGATTGATGATCGGTGCCGGGCTGCTGGGCACGGTGTTATCCGGGATCAACCGTTATCTGTACACGCGACTGTCCGGGCGGATCCTGTTCGCCTTGCGTGACGAAATTTATCGGCATTTACAGACACTGTCGCCGACGTTCTATGGACAACGACGCATTGGCGACTTGATGTCCCGGCTTGATGGCGATGTCGCGGAGGTCCAGCGCTTTGCCGTCGATTCACTGTTCTCGGCGGTCTCCAGCATCATTGGTCTGGTCTTCGCCGTGGCGATGTTATTGGCCCTGTCCTGGAAACTGTCACTGCTGGCCGTGGTGTTGATTCCTTTGGACATCCTCTGGCTGCGCTGGATGCGGCGCAAAGTTGCGCATGAGGTCAAACAGTTGCGCGAGCGTTCGGCGGACGTGTCGTCCTTCATGGTCGAAACCCTACCGGTGATGAAGTTCATCCAGGCGTCCGGTCAGCAGCAGCGCGAAGCACGCAGGCTGGAGTCCTTGGGGCAGGGCTACATGACTCAACTGCTGCGCCTGCAAGTCACCGAATTCTTCACCCAGGCGGTGCCCGGCACCTTGACCTCATTGTCTCGGGCCTGCGCGTTCCTGATCGGTGGTTATTGGGTGGTGCAGGGCACTTGGCAGCTCGGCGCGTTGATCGCTTTCTCTACGTACCTGGGCATGGCCGTCGGCCCGGTGCAGAGCCTGCTCGGGCTGTATGTCGCCCTGCAGCGCATGACCGTGAGCCTCGGCCGGGTCATGGAGTTGCGCGGTGAAAAGCCGGGAGTCAGCACGCCGGAGCACCCGCTGCCGATGCCCACCACGGGCGAGGTGTGGTTTCAGTCGGTGCACTTCAGCCATCCGGGGCGTCCGGCGATCCTCAAGGGCATTGATGCGCGTATCCCTTATGGCCTGAAAGTCGCCTTGAGCGGCGGCTCCGGGGTGGGCAAGTCGACGCTGATCGATCTGCTGCAACGCTTCCAGGACCCGCAAGCCGGTCGTGTCTTGCTCGACGGCTGTGATCTGCGTGATCTAGACCTGTTCGAGTTACGTCGGCGCATCGCGGTGGTCAGTCAGGACATTGTGCTGTTTCGCGGGAGCCTGGCGGACAACCTGTCCTACAGCTCGCCAAACGCCAGCCGTGCGGCGATTGCCGAAGTCGCTCATATGGCTCAATTGGACAGCCTGATCGAGTCCCTGCCCGAAGGCCTCGACAGTCCGCTCGGCGAGCGAGGACAGCAGCTTTCCGGTGGGCAGAAACAACGAATCGCCATCGCCCGCGCACTGTTGCAAGACCCTTTGATTCTGGTCCTCGATGAAGCTACCTCGGCGGTAGACGAAGCCACCGAGCGTGAAGTCATTTGCGCCATTGACCAGCTGTTTGCCGGAAGAACACGGATTCTGATCAGTCATCGTCCGTCGACGCTGGCGGATGCAGACCTGCGCTTCCATATGGTAGACGGCGTGCTCACGTCGTCGACAGTCGTCCATGAGGTCTGAGTCTCTTATGCGGCCTGTGCGCATCGGCATCGTTGACAGCGGCCATTCACCCGCGCAACAGCCTAGAGTTGTTGTCAGCCGCCGCTTCTTGCTGGTGGAGGAGGGGCTGCTTGAGGACGAAGTGGAGGGGGATCAACTTGGGCATGGCAGTGCGATCATCGACGCTATTTGCCGACGCGCACCCGAGGCTGAATTTTGTGTGGCCCAGGTCTTCGATAAACGTGGGGTCACCAGTGCGATGCAAATCTCAAGCGCGATCGATTGGCTGGCTGAACACGAAGTTCGCCTGATCAACTTGAGCCTGGGGATGCGTCAGGACCGAAGTCTGTTGCGTGAAGCCTGTGCGGCGGCGCTGAAACGTGGGGTATTGCTGTGCGCCTCAAGTCCGGCTCAGGGCGAGGCAGTATTTCCGGCGAGTTACCCGGGTGTCGTGCGGGTTACCGGTGATGCACGCTGTGGTGAGCAGGATTGGTCGTGGCTTAACAGCGCCCAGGCGGATTTCGCCGCGTGCGTGCGTGGCACATTGGCCGGGCAGTCCGGTGCCAGTCTGGGTTGCGCGGCCTTGAGCGGGCACATCGCCGCGTATCTGGCTGAACAACCGCACGCCTCTAACTCGAAGATCATCGATTGGCTAAGGGCCTATGCCCGTTACCGTGGTCCTGAGCGGCGGGTCGGGCCATGAGTACGATTCTGATTTTAGGCGCCGGGCCTGCGGGCGCGGCGGTGGCATTGGGCCTGCGCCGGCTCGGTTACCCGGTCTCTATCATCAGCGAATGGCGACGCTTCCCCGCACTGGAAGGTGTCTCGCTGAGGGTGCTGGAGGCGTTGCGTGCGGCGGGGCTGGAGCATGCGCTGGCAGATGCTACGCTGCCGTCCCAGCGTCAGGTGTCCTGGAATGGTCAGCAGCACGCACAAAATATTGAATGGCTGCTGGATCGCCCACGGTTTGATCGCGGCCTGCGCGAGGATCTGCAGCGTGCCGGTGTCGAGCTGATCGAGGGGCGTGTGCTGGCGGTACAGTCGTCTGCCTCGGGGCATCGGGTGCAGATTGAAGGCCTCGCCGATCTTCAGGCGGACTTTTTGGTCGAGTCACGCGGTCGTCAGGCACCTGCGCTGGGTAAAGGTCTGCGCGGGCCGGAAACCGTCAGTCTGCTCAACCGCTGGCAGGGCGCGCCGGGTGCGACCGCGAGTGCGGTCGAAAGCATCGAGCAGGGTTGGGTCTGGATGGCGCGCCAGGCCGATGGGTGTTGCTATTGGCAACTGACGGTGGACGTGACCAGCGCCGAATTGCCGGGTAAAGCCCAGCTACTCGACTACTGTCGGGAGAGACGCCAGGCATCGGCGCTGGCAACGGCATTTTTCGCCGACGGTCCAGAGACAGATGTGCACCTGCACGCCCGTAGCAGCACGGCCATTCTTTGCCCGCAGGTGTGCGGTGACAACTGGATTCGGGTCGGTGATGCCGCCATGGCGGTGGACCCGCTGTCGGGCAACGGTATCTTCCAGTCACTGTCCTCGGCGCTCCAGGCCCCGGTGGTGATCAACACCTTATTGCGAGCGCCTGAACGTGCGGCGTTGGCCCAGCAGTTTCACCGGCAACGGGTCGAGCAGTTGTTTTTACGGTTCGCCAGGATCGGGCGTGATTTTTATGCCGATGAGCAGCGTTGGCAGGATCAACCTTTCTGGAAGGCGCGTCGCCAATGGCCGGACGCTGATCTGGCGCACAAACCGGCTGATTTCGCGGCCGTCAGCGTGCAGCGGGCCCCGGTATTGCGCGACGGTCTGGTGGATGAGGCTGAAGTGGTGGTGACGGCGGATCAACCGCTGGGGGTCTGGCACTTGCAAGGCATCGAGCTAGCACCGTTGGTCCTTCGCCTGCAAACAGAGCCCGCGCAGCAGGTGCTGGCGGATTTGTCGAAAGAGCAGGAGCATTTGGTGCGCAGTTGGCTGCTCAGCCAGGGCTACCGTCCTTAAACACCCTCCGGCAGTCAGCCTGTCGGAGGGTGTTTCTGGCTTACAGCTTGATCAGCACGGATTTCAATTCGGTGTAGTGCTCGATGGCGGCGTAGCCCATCTCCCGGCCGACCCCGGACATTTTGTAGCCACCGAAAGGCAGCGCCGGATCGAGTGCGCTGTGGCAATTGACCCACACCGAGCCGGACTTGATCCGAGGGATCATCCGGTGCACGGCTGCCAAATCGTTTGACCAGACGCTGGCGCCCAGCCCGTAGGGACTGTCGTTGGCCAGACGCAGGGCATCGGCTTCATCGTCGAAGGGAATCGCCACCAGTACCGGTCCGAAAATTTCTTCCTGGACCAGCGGGTTTTTCTGATCGACACCGACGATCACGGTGGGCTTGACGAAGAATCCCGGCCCGAACTGTTCGCCGCCACAGGCGATGGTCGCACCGCCCTCACGGCCCATCTCGATGTAGCGCGACACCCGCTCTTGTTGCCGGGCCGAGATCAAGGGGCCCATGTCCACGCTAGGGTCCAGGCCGTTACCCAGCTTCATCGCATTGGCGATATCCGAGATGTCGGCGACCACGTTATCGAAGTGCTTGCGCTGCACATACAGCCGCGAACCGGCACAGCACACTTGGCCCTGATTGAAGAAGATGGCGCTGGCAGCCCCGGCGGCAGCGGCCGCGAGGTCCGCATCACCCATGACGATGGTCGGTGACTTACCGCCCAGTTCCAGGGTGACACGGGTCATCGAATCCATCGCGATCTTGCCGATCTGCTTGCCGACGGCGGTGGAGCCGGTGAAGGTCAGTTTGTCGACCAGTGGATTGTGCGTCAGGGCGGAGCCGGCAGTGATGCCGGTGCCGGTCACCACGTTGAAGACCCCGGCCGGGTAACCGGCTTCGAGTGCCAATTCCGCGAGCTTCAGGGCGCTCATTGGCGTTTCGTCAGCGGGCTTGAGTACCACGGTGCAGCCCGTCGCGAGGGCTGGGCCGAGCTTCCAGCAGGCCAGCAGCAGCGGGAAGTTCCAGGCAACGATAGCGCCCACCACACCCACGGCCTCACGGCGGATAAAGCTGTGAAACTGATCGTTGGGCATCAAGGGCATCGAAACTTCGACGCTGGAACCTTCGATTTTGGTCGCCCAGCCGGCCATGTAGCGCAAGAAGTCGATGGACAGCTGTACATCCATGACCCGCGCTACCGCCGCGCTCTTGCCATTGTTCAGACATTCAAGCTGGGCCAGTAGCTCGGCATCGCGCTCCAGCAGGTCGGCGAGCTTCCACAGCAGGTTCTGCCGCTCACGGGGCCGGGTCCGGCTCCAGGCCGAGTCATCAAACGCGTGGCGAGCTGCGAGTACCGCGCGATCGACATCGTCCGGCGTCGCGCAGGGCACAGTGCAGAGCACTTCACCGCTGGCGGGGTTATGCAACGTCATGACGTTGCCGTCGGCGGCCTCGACCCACTCGCCATTGATCAGCATGCGGGGTACACGTTTTATAAAGGCAACAGTGGCGGGTAGCAGGGATGAATGGTTCAGCATAGGAGTGACCTCTTGTTATTCGAGTGGATGCGAGGTCTTTCGCAACGGCTGTGCCAAGTCGACTTGACGGGTTAACTGATTGATTTAAATAATTATTATTTGATCGGTTGAAAACGGTGGGCAGTTTGAGTGTCGCAAACTGCGACAGGTGATTAAATTTAAGACCCTGATTTTGCTGGGCTTTAGGTTTCTCCCCAAAACCTCCCCAATATCTCCCCAAAACTAAATCCCATCTATGCAACTTCGATCCACTCAGATCCGCGACTGTCTCGGTACAAATCAGTCATGGTTGATGATCGGTGCCCGAGCAGTTTCTGCGGATCCCTTCCTTCAGCAGCATGCAGCCTGGCCGACAGGGATCGCATTTCATGGAAGCTCGGTGGTTGCTTGCCAAGCTGGATGCCAAGCCTCAGTGCGGCCTTGTCTCGCGCCTCCGCGAAGGCCGAAGTCAAGGAGGCCAGGCTTACCTTTGATCCAGCCCCCGTTGTGCTGAAGTTTTTTACATGGTGCACCAGGTGTTTTGATATGACGTTATCGCGACATTTTTTGATGACCAATGAAAGATCCAAAGAAACCGCATTAAGTCGCAACTCCGTACTGATGCGCAGTCGTGCACCGGTTTTCGCTTGGACTACATGCAAAAAACCGTCAGACACATCCTTGAATAGCATTGACCCGATATCATCCCGCCGCTGCCCGGTCAGCACTGCCAGCTCCATTGCGCGTTTCAGCCATGGTTTGTTTGCCTCTTGGTAGGTTGCCTTCCAAAGCTCCAGGGTAAGTCGCTCGCGCTTGATCTTGATCTTGGCCGTGCGAGTTACATTGACAGGATTCTTGTCACACCACCCCGATGCAATCGCCTCCATGAACACGTCACGAAGAAGCGACCGCATGGCCCTGGCCATCTGCCCTTTGCCTTCCGAAGAAAGCGAGGACAGATACGTGGCAATTTCCATCGTCACCATCTGATTGATAGACCTCGCGCCAAACTGAACATCAAGCCTGTTCAATCGCATGCCCGTGTTCTTCAGTGTTGCAGGGGCAAGCCCGCGTTTTGCATACAGGCTTCTGTACTCTTTTATCCAGTCAGAAAAAGACTTTGTGGGTGCTGATACAGGTAGTGGTGCATTTATCCGGTCGATAAGTGCGGGGCGGGCTTGGTCGGAATAGTTGGCCGCTACCGCTTCGCGAATAGCTGCCTCCTTGTCCTTGCCAAGTCCAAACACATGACCACTCACTGGATCGCGGTAGGTGTAGTAAGTGACGCCGTTTCGGGCGTCGGTTTTGCGGTATAGGTTTGGTGGAAGATCCTTTGACCCGGTATTACGCGGCCTGGGCGCCATATCGTGCACTCGCTATTTTGCTGATTAGGCCCCCGCCGGTAATCCGTTCGGGCTGTTTTTTCGGTTCACTGTAGTGCGCATCGGATTCTACATAATAGCTCCGGCCATGCTTGATAGGCGCTGGGGCGATACGGCCTTCACGCGCCCACTTACGAAGTGTATTAGCGCTTGGAGGCGTCTTGAATTCGGCAGCCGCCCACTCATCAAGTGTTACTTTACTCATGTCTTTCTCCATGCCGCCCTATGGCGGCAGAAGGTGGTAGAGGGGGATTTGCATCGGCAGGCGGGCAAAGAGAGAATACGGTCTCTCCCTTATTGCGCTAATCACGGATGAATTGAATGAAACGGATTTTGGTCGTGATGGTTATCAGCTTGGCCGTGTGGAAAATTTCAACTTGGCCGGTTTTTCTGGGATGGAGTGGAAATCACCTTTCGGGACTGCAAGGGACGTCTACTACTACCGCTGTTTCACCTTCTTCTGCTCCGCCATTCAAATGCGATGGCCGAAAATACTGCTCGCAGATGACCTCGTGCACAGAGGCCAAAGGTTTTCTGCAGAATTGCCCGGGAGTGGAAATGGACGGCGATAACGACGGGGTGCCTTGTGAATCGCAGTGGTGCCAGTGACTAGTTGCCATTCACCGGTAGGCTGTGTGGTTCTGGGAGGGGGTGTTAGATGGCCAGGATGTGGCCGAACGGAACGCGGAAACCTGCGGCGTTGCGATGACCTCCACCACCGTACTGCAGAGCGATTGCTGAAACGTCCTCGCCGGCGTCAGAGCTGCGAAGGCTGAAGGATCGGCCCTCTGGCGTGTCCCAGTAGCAGGCGGCGAAGGACTCGCTGGCGGACATCAGGGCTCCAGCATCACTGGTCAGCGTGTACGGCAGGTTTGCCACTGGTACGTCATGGCCACCGATCACCATCCGCCGCTTGGTCACACCGACCAATTCCGCGACATCCTTGTGGTGCTTGCGCTCGATCGCACTGCCATCCGAGCGCAAGGCGCTGACGTCGGCGGCGAATAGGTCATCCCAAACTTCGAAGTCATACGGGTAGCTGAACAGGCTGGCCTGTATCTCGCGAGTGCCTTCCAGCTTGAACAGCCACAAGTCACGGTCCTCAATGTGATTGATCAGGGCGGGGCGCGGCGTATCTGGAAAGAAGAAGTCCCAGGCAATGCCGGCACCGGAACGGTTCATGTCGAAGAGAGCGCCGATGTGAGGTGCGCCTGAGCAGATGCATTCACCTAAGCAGTCGGTTTGGAACTGCCCATAGGTGATGCCAGCAGAGGGTAGGTCCTGCAGGTCGGCATGCGCTGTCTTGTGGTGATCCAGGACCAATACAGATGCGGCGGTTTTGCTCATAGCGATCAGCGCGTTGTACGGGAACGAGAAGTCGACGATGACAACGTGCTTGCCTGCAACATCCGGCGCCGGCTGGCCGTACGCCGCCGCATGAAACTCGATGTCGGCGCCCAGGGCTTTGCGAACAACCCAGGCGGCGCCGAAGCCATCGGCACAGTTGCCGTGGTAAATACAGATAGTGGTGGCTTTTTTATCAGGCATGACTTCGTCCTTGCCGCTATAGCGGCTGACTTTGAGTTGGGGGGCGTTACTGCGGAGAGTTGTTCAGGCGTTTCGCTTCTCTCCGGTCCGCTAGCCCGGGAATAGCATGTTTTGGGAGCTGCCATTCTGGAATGCGAATACATATTCGCCCAAGGTATAGCCAGCCACTTGTCCGGTTCCCGAGCGGCGAGATACGGTAGAGTTGGAGAAAGGTCGATCACAAGACTGATGCGCAACGAAAGCGAGTTGCGAGACTTGAAACTGCCAACGCATGACAGTCGGGTAGCACGATGAAAAAAAAGTCATCACCAGAGCATCATCTTCAACTCCGGGTACGCGAACTTGGGCAGTTGTTCAACTCGATGGATCCGACACCTTTTCTTAACAAGGATCTCGATCGCGAAGCGGAAGCGTTCATTGAGACCTGGGCGGCGGAATTTACGTCGGACAGCCGGCTCAAGATTACAATCCACCTTGAGCACCTGCCTGCAGAGGGTGAGCCAAGTGCGATCATGGTCGAGGCAATCCACAATTATTTTGGTCATAAGGCAGGTCTCGTACGCGGTGAGTTGAAGCATCTCCTTCGGGACGGTCGCATTAGCCTATTGATCGGCGTCTCCTTTGTGATCCTGTGCCTGATCATGGCCGATGTCATTGGTAAACTTGGTACTGGCCCTGTCATCAACATAGCGCGCGAAAGCCTGTTGATTGTTGGCTGGGTAGCAATGTGGCGGCCGCTGCAGATTTTTCTATATGACTGGTGGCCACTTTTACGATTGATTCGCGTCTACAAGTCCATAAGCCATGCACGTGTTCAAGTGGTGCAAGGTAAATAATGTCTACGCAAGCTGTAATTCGATCTCCGGCAGGCTGGTCATTGGCCCGCTGAGGTAGATGCGTTTCATGCGGCCTCCGCAGTGGCGGCCGACGGCTTGATCAACCCCAGGCGGACGCCTTCATCACGAACAATCAGGATGTCGTCGCCATACCCCCATGGGTTGTCAAAGCCGTTATCCATCGTTGGCTGGAAGTACCCATAGCGCATCATCTGTCCCTTGAGGACGTACGCGCCGATAGACTCAACTAAACCCTTCATCGTGCCTCCATGCGAGAAGCTATCCCACCGGCCTTCTTTTGCGGTGTTGATGCGGGCGCCGGTGTAGTCATCGAAGAGCCAGACGATATTGCCGCGAGCATTCAGGGTCAGATACGCATCGTGACCTGCGCCTTTGTTGCGGAAGAAAAACCGACCGCATTTGGCGATCACCTGCATGAACTCATTGGCAGCGATGATTCGGGTCAGGCGCTGCTGGCCGATGGTTTTGTTTTCTGTGGGCATGGGGCGTCCTATGCCGGGTCATGCCCGGACTGGCGTGATTTGAAGGTGTGGTCTATTGCTGTAATTCAACTTGGATCCAGATCAGGGAGATCGATATGCATTCAGATGCAGCAAGGCCTTATCCAGTGGATTACATCCACCCAACTGGAGAGCAAGCAAGGATTGACTTCACTTGGGGAGCACCACAAAAAGTGGCGCCTATCGGAATTATTATTTGGGTCAAGGATGGAGAGGGTTACGCAAAGCTCGGCGAAACGACTGGCGAGTGGCAGACCTTCAGAGATGCAAAGCTGCACGGTATTGAGCTGGCATCCAAGTTGATTAGTCTCTATGCCGGTCTTTCTGATGTGCTTGGCTGGGTAGAGGCTAGGTAGTGGCGTGATTCGTTGAAGTGGCGTGGTGATAGGATGGCGATTCCCTCAAGAAGGACCGCCACATGACCCAGCACGATATTTACGATGAGTACAAAGGGTTACGGATCTGGAACTACCTGACCTGCGAGAAGGATGCAGGGTCGCGCGAGACGTGGCGCATCCGTGTCGAGGTGAAGCGCATCGATGAGATTGTCATTCCTGCTGTGGATGGTGACCGCACCTACGTTGATCGCGGGCTGGCGCAGATGGCTGGCCGTGAGCTTGGCGCTAGGCTTGTCGATGAGAGCGGCCTCGCCTGAGGCTCGACCTTCAGCGTCACAATGACCGGGCCTTCGCGGAAATTTCCGTCGATCTTGCCGTCAAGCTGCGCGATTTCCTTGCGGATCAGGTTCTTCCATTTGGCGATCAGAAAGTTGCCTTTCAGTATCGGAATTGGATGCATGACGCAGCTTGAACCGTAGCTATAGCCGTTCTGTGTGAGCCACTTATGGGCGGCATACAGCGCCTCGAAAGTTCCGATCTCGGTGAATGTCTTGATATACATGGCTATCCCCAGTCAGCCGCCGCCCTCCGTGACCGGATGCCGCGATAGTTGATGTGATGGCTAATTGCAATTATGATTTCGCCCTTAACAATGGAGTGATTCGATGTTACCGCGATATTTCCGCTGGATTTTTGTGCTGGGTATTCTTGCCGCAGTAGTAGTATTTATAACTTCTGGCCTGCGTGTGTTTACCGGGTCGGCTCCAGCGACAGATCTAATACGGCCTATCATCGCAACTGTTGCATTTGGCTGGGCTTTCACTCAGTCAACCAAGGTTTGACCTGGACTACCGATTTCATCCCTAGGGTCACGCTTGAGTTCGCGCAGGCTTTCGTTTCGGAAGTCCCGCGCCACGTTTTCAGGTATCACGTAATCGTGGCACGGATGGGCAGGATGGTTATTAGTTTGGATTGAAGGTACCCAAGGCCAGTATGGCTGCTTCACCCACCTGAGCCTCGAGCACCGACTTGAACTCCTGCGCGATTTCCTCGCGCTGAACCTCTTCGCCGATCCAGCGCAGCTTCAGCGCCGGTTGCGCGCCGCTGGTGATGACCGAGATACGCAGTACGATCTCGCGGACGCTTAGGCCTTCGAAAGGCACAACAGAGAACATCAGGGAAGTCGGCAGCGTTTCTTTGCTGCTGGCCTCGATAGCGTCCATCGCGCTACGGCTTGCGCCGGTCTCACGAACGGTGTGATCGCTTTCCGACGACGCCTTGATGGTGATGGTGCGCACCGCCGCGATCGCTTTGACGATGCTGATGTCCTGCAGGTCTTCACCAACAGCTTTCAGCGATGCGTTCCAGTCCTCGATCCAGTCGCTCAACTCCTTCTGCGACAGGGTGCGCCCGCCAATCTCCCGCACGGCCTTGTAACCGGCAGTGGGTTTCAGCTTCAGCGCAGCGCGATCATCTGCGTGACCAGGGTTCGCGGCGTCGCCGATGTTGAACATCACCAGGCAGGACATTTCGTCCTGATCAATGAAGCCTTGAGCATTTACCACTGCGCGGTCGGTGACGTACTTACCGAAGTCCAGCAGGGAGTTGGTGGAGAAGGTGCCGCGGAAGCGGCTGCGGCCAGCGGCGAAGCGCTCCAAGTCAAAGATCTTGGCGCCTTCCGGAAGAATGGCGGTCGGCTTGAACGCGCCTGCAGCGTCACCTGCTGACGGTGCACGCTATGCAGTCGGTACGGCGCCGACGGGTCTGTGGGCGGGTAAGGCGGGCATGATCGCAAGCTGGTCAGGGGCCCCTGGATTTTGGACTTTTCAGGCGGCCCGGTACGGCTACAACTTGGCAGACTCAACCCTGTATGTGCGGAACGGTAACGTATGGGCTCCGGCAGCCGCTGCGGGCTTGAGCAACCCAATGACTGCAAAGGCCGACCTGATTATCGGCGGCGTTGCTGGCGCACCTATGCGACTTCCTGCGGGTGCAGCCGGTCAAGTCCTGACGCATACCGCTAACGGCCTGGAGTGGGCAGCACCTTCAACGTACGGAACAGTTGTGATCGAGGCAGCCACGGCGCGAACCTTGATCCTTGCGGATGCTGGAACATACCTGCGAATGACTGGCGCAGCCCCTGCGATCACGGTGCCTCTGCAGGCAACTATTGCGTGGGTCGACAACACCGAGATAACGATACGTCACGCAGGTACGGGCACGCTGACGTTGGTGCCCGCATCGGGTGTAACGCTCAATACCCCTAATGGCGGCACGCTGACCATGGCAGCGGCTATGACCGTCACGCTCAAGCGTGTAGCGATCAACGTTTGGGACGTACTCGGCCAGACGGTGGTCGCATGATTGCTGGGAAATACGCGAGGTTGGCGGGGCAGTCGTGCCCACATCTACAGGCGCTACACCAGCCTGGTGGGCAACGTGACGTGCAAGCAACACCACTCAACAACCTCGAACAGAAGTGTATGGCAACGTAAGTAGTACCTGGATTGGTAACGTCAGAGACCAGTAACAACGCTGACAGCAGCACAGGTTAAGTCGAACACCGCCCCCGCCACTGAGCAGGTTTTTTTCGCCTGGAGAAAAGTGATGACTGCAACAGATCGCGACAGAGACGTGGTGGCCCGAACACTTTGGGGTGAAGCGCGCGGGGAGGGCTTCGCCGGAATGATCGCCGTGGCCTGGTCTATCCGCAACCGAGTGAACGATGGCAAGGATAAATCATGGTGAGGCGAAGGCTATGCCGGAGTCTGCCAGGCCCCGTGGCAGTTCAGCTGCTGGAATAAGAACGATCCGAACTATCCATCCCTAATTGGGGCGAAGCCGATCCCGGCCGGAGAGTTCGCGACTTGCCAGCGTGCAGCAGCGGCGGTGATCGCCGGCACCGCTGGCGGTGCGACTCACTACTACGCCACGACCATGCCCAAGGCTCCAGCGTGGACGGCGAAGGCCACGAAGACTCTGAGGCTGGGGCATCATATTTTCTTTAAGGATGTGCCATGAGCTGCCTATCCAGAGTGCTGCGATCCAGCGCCGATTATGGCCTGATGTTCTGGTGCCCAGGCTGCGATGGCGCGCATCGCATCCAGCATGGTGCCGGATCTGGCCCGCGCTGGGGTTGGAATGGAAACGCTGAGAAACCAACCTTCACGCCGTCGATTCTGGTGAGCTATCCAGCCAACCCGGATGCGGGGGAAGAGTTCAAGGAGTGGCGCACCGCCCGGATATGTCATTCGTTCGTGACTGACGGCCGCATCCAGTTTCTTGGCGATTGCACGCACGCACGGCCTGGCTGGCCAGACCGTGGATATTCCTGATTGGGACGAGGAGGGGCTATGACGGATTCCGCGTGGAAGTTGATCGGACTGGGCTTGGCCATCGCACTGCTGCTGGCGCTGGGTGCCGGTTGCGGAGCATGGCTGGCATCAGGACATTATCGACCGCTGCTCGACACCGCTGAGACAGATCTAGCCTCGGCCAAGACCGTCAATGGCAACCTGCTGGCGCTTACCACTGAGCAGGGGCTGGCGCTTGGTGGGTTGGTGCAGGCGGGCGAGAAACGACAGGAGGCCGCCAAAATAGCAGTGGCTACGGCGAAGGAAGAGGCGAAGCCTGACTATGCTGCGGCAAACACGATTCAGCAGGGACATACAGGCGGTGACCCGGCCATGGCTGCGGCGTCGATCATTGATCAGGAACTAGGGTTATGAGACTGCTGCTGATGGGGGTGGTGTTTTTGCTGGCGGGATGCGCTGGGCAGGAACCCGAAATACGCACTGTGCGAGTGGAGGTTCCAGTGCAGGTTCCGTGCAAGGCACCAATCATTGCGGCGCCGGTGTTCGCTGCGGCTGGCTTGAAGAAAGCGGATTCGCTCGAGGTGAAGGTGAGGGCGCTGCTGGCTGAGCGTCGGCAGCATATCGGTTACGAAAAGGAGTTGGTCGCAGCGGTTACGGCTTGTCGCTGACGGCAGAGGCTGGCCAGTTCTCCGGAAAAGGCCAGCCTCAGCAACTACTTACCCTTCGGTGGGGCATTCCCTCTACCTCCGCCGGAGGCTCCTCCGGTCTTGCTGGGGAGGTTTGCTACAGCGGGTGCTTTAGAGCCGGCCCCACCTTTACTGGTAGGTCCAGAACCGCTTTTGCTACTGCCAGACTTTGCCATGACCTGCTCCTGGGTAGTACTGGGTTTGGTTGCAAAAGTAACCATAGACCAAGTTTCCATCAGGCCGGGATCATGGCCGACCAAGTAGCCTTGAAGGCATTGCAGTTGTATGTGATGAATGTGTGTCGATGAGCGGCTTCACACCTGGCGTGATGAGAGGATTGAGCTGATGTTTATTTTGTGGATTAGGCCCGGCGCTCAGGGAAAGGCTTAGATACCCATGAAGCATCTCACGACGAACCCTATGCCGTTATAAGCGCTTCATTTCTTGGCTGATCCACTAATCTGATATGTATAGTTATTTTTAAACTCGAATGAATATCTACGGCTCAGTAATAATACCCAAGTGAGTGTTGATTGGTGATATCATAGCGCCACTATAATGGCGTCATCATTTTATCCAATGGAATGGCGTTGATGAACCTGAGCATGCGATTAAAGCTCGAGCGTGAAGCGTGTGGCCTGACCCAGAGCGCCATTGCTGTCATTGGTGGCATACAACCCAATACGCAATTGCTCTATGAGAGCGGAACGAGGTGTCCGAGGG
The DNA here is from genome assembly GCF_052976945.1 of Pseudomonas sp. GG8. Classification (NCBI taxonomy): domain Bacteria; kingdom Pseudomonadati; phylum Pseudomonadota; class Gammaproteobacteria; order Pseudomonadales; family Pseudomonadaceae; genus Pseudomonas; species Pseudomonas sp. GG8. The sequence goes on along the minus strand of NZ_JBRIIP010000001.1, from coordinate 2,487,256 downwards.
CTGACTACCTGAGCCGATTGTCTGCCACGGCTATCGATGTACTGTTCATCGTCACGGGCAAACGAACGCCATATGCTGTTGCTAAACTTCCCGCTGATGAATCTGCACTTATTAAATTTTTACGGGCTGCGGACTTTTCCGATAAACACGCCCTAGAACATATTATAAATATATTAGCCAAGACCTTGCGAAATAAGCGCCATGACTAATTTTAAGTTTCATATGTTTTTGGTGTTATTGGCTGTGTCGTTCCTGGCTTTACTGTGGGCTATGGCTAATTTCCTTTAGAAACCCTCAGAACTTACTTCAAGGTCAGTGATGGAGCTCATTACTGGATTTGGGGGTGTTCGGGAAATCCTGTAGTTGAAGGACTTCCCAAACCCCGAATCTCAAATGGATGGGTGTGCCGAAGTAGGCCTATTCAGCTGCTTGCTCGACCTTGAAACGAACGCCTTGGCCTTGAGTTCTTTCCGCCCATTGGCGCACACCTCGAAAAGATACTGGGCTTCCTCTAGGTTAGGTGATGCTTCATGGTAATAGGGATTGTGTTCGGTCGGCAGGATTAAAGAAGGCAGATTCGCTCAAGGTGAGGGCGATACTGACCGAGCGTCGACAGTATATTAGCTATGAAAAAGAGTTGGCGGCGATAGGCGTTTGTCAGTAGGGATAGACTCCTGCAGCTGATTGCTAATGTTTCGTACCTACACTGCAGGTCGTAAAAATTAGCATGCTGCCCGTGCAGGTGCGCTGCCGGTCGATCTTTACGTCTTCACACCTGGTGTAAAGGAGGTCATTCGGACCGAATCCCGTTTTCTTTTTAATTGCGGTCATCTGAACAGGCGTTTGCATGCGTATTAACCACCTCGCATGCTACTTGAGCAGCAAGCTCCGTGGTGACGACATGCTGCATTCGACCCATAGCCGCCGGTTATCAAGGACCGTGTTCAACATCAAGTCCCTACTTCGCTGTTGGCAGCCACGGCCAGACGTACCGCTGCATTGATCACCACATAGAGATTTACCACCGTATCACCGGGCTGACAGCGCAGCTTTTCGTGTCTGCTCACTGATGGCTGCTGCAAAGTCTTCGGGTGTCGGGCTTTCCGGCCATTGCGCTATACCCTCTGGCAGCGTAATCCAGGGTTGTTTACGCTTGACCCAGATATGAGCCAAGGGTGCCAAACAGTCCGCGTCCTGGAGTACGCCTGCTAGCAGTACACGCATATCAGGGGCAGCGTCGGTTTCATTGAAGAGCCGGGTGAAACACGTACCGCAAGCGTACTGCGTTGACGTATGTCCTTCTGATGTATGGATGTACGTGACAGTGCTTCCCGACACATCAATCGCTTGAGCGGCACAGAGCATATGTAATGCGAAGGCACTGCCGCTCCAGCGCTGGCAGTTCAGGCAATGGCATGCGTACAACGGTGCAAGTGTTTCAGTCTGCAATTGAAGATGGACTTGTCCGCATCGGCATTGTCCGGTGAAAGCCATGGTATTGCTCCTTATACTGCTGCACTATAAATGAGAGGTGCATCATCCATGTTCCTCGCACCCGCCAGAAGGCAATAAACGGAGCAACCGTTGGCACGAAATAGATGAGCAGCCTTGAATGGGAAAGCCAGCGGGTATTTCTGGCAGTATTGCGCAGTGGTAGCCTGTCAGGCGCCTCCCGATTACTGGGAATTGCACAGGCAACGGCTCGCCGACGTCTGGAAGCCCTTGAAGCTGGTCTGGGCGTGAAGCTGTTCACCCGAACCTCCGCAGGTCTCGTGCCTACCGCGTCGGCACGGGGACTTGTTCACCATGTCGAATCGATGGCGATGGCTGCTGAGGCGTTCAATCGAATGGCCAGCGCTGAAACGGACGCATCGTGCGGCACCGTCAGACTCACCAGCAGCGCCTTTTTGGGCGTTGAGGTGCTCCCTGGGTTGCTGCGCGATTTTCATTACAAGCACCCAGCATTGAAGCTTGAAATTAGTATCAACGATTCGCTGGAAGACATCGCCCGACAGGAGTCAGACATCGCTGTACGCCTCGTGCGACCGCATGAAGTGGAGGTGGTTGCGCGACGCACAGGTGCTTTGCGAGTGGGCCTGTATGCGAGCGCCCAATGCCTTGAACGCTATGGCGAGCCTGCAAGTCTGGAGGCGTTGCGCCGCGCGCCGCTGATTGGCCCTGACCGACGCTCAGCCGACTTGCGTCGGCTGGTCGAAACAGGCCTGTGTGAGACAGACCAGCCATTCTCTATCGCCACCGATAATCACCTTGCTCAACTCGCGGCGCTAAGAAGTGGCCTTGGATTTGGCTTATGCCCATCGCCCGTCGCGGCGACCTATGGTCTGATCCAGATTCTGCCTGACAGCTTCGGCTTTGACGTTGATGTTTGGATTGCCATGCACAATGACCTACGTAAAGTCGAACGCATCGCCAGAACGTTCGAAGCTCTAGGGAAACTCTGAAAAAGGTTTCCAAATCTGGTGAAATACCCTCCATCACATGAGCTGAACGGTTGAGCCCCATGAAGCAGATTTCTTTCGCTGATGCTGAGTACGCAGGTAAACGTAAGCGGACCCGCCGTGAGATTTTCCTGAGCGAGATGGACAAGGTCGTGCCCTGGAAGGGGTTTATTGCGTTGATCGAACCGCATTATCCAAAGGGTGTTGGGGGACGTCCGGCGTATCCGTTGATGGCGATGTTGCGTGTGCACCTGATGCAGAACTGGTTCGGCTACAGCGATCCGGCCATGGAAGAATCGCTGTATGAGACAACGATTCTGCGCCAGTTTGCGGGTTTGAATCTGGAGCGCATTCCCGACGAAACCACGATCCTCAACTTCCGTCGCCTGCTGGAGAAAAACCATCTTGCCAGGGGCATCATGGAGGTCGTTAATGGCTATCTGGGCGACCGAGGCTTGATGCTTCGTCAAGGCACTATCGTTGACGCCACGATCATTCATGCGCCGACCTCGACCAAGAATAAAGAGGGTAAACGCGATCCCGAGATGCATCAGACCAAGAAAGGAAATCAATATTATTTCGGGATGAAAGCGCATATCGGGGTGGACGCTGATACGGGCCTGACCCATAGCGTGGTGGGCACGGCAGCCAACGTCGCGGACGTTACCCAAGTCGATCAGTTGTTGCACGGCGAAGAGAGCCATGTCTGCGGCGACGCGGGCTACACCGGGGTGGAAAAGCGGCCGGAACATGAGGGGCGCGAGATGATCTGGTCGATCTCCGCCAGGCCCAGCAGCCGTCGCAAACATGGTGAAAAAAGCGTCATTGGCCGTGCGTTGCGCAAGATCGAATATGCTAAATCGCAAACTCGGGCCAAGGTTGAGCACCCGTTTCGGGTCATCAAACGCCAATTTGGTTACACCAAAGTGCGGTTTCGCGGACTGGTAAAAAACACCGCGCAGTTGGTAACACTGTTTGCGTTGTCGAACCTGTGGATGGCGCGCCGACATTTGCTGGAGCCTGTAGGACAGGTGCGTCCGCAGTATGGAAATTAAGGGTTAATAAGCGCCTAAAACCGGCTTATTCATCGAAAAAAGTCGATATTTCAGAAATTTCAGCGAGGTATTCTCTTTTTGAGCGTCTGACGCCCGATTTTCTGTAAAAAGAAGGCCTTACTTCAGACCTTCCCTAGGGGAAGCCCTAACCCATTACCTGACCGAAAGAGTTCAGTCGTGAAAGGCAGGAGTTGCCATTCCTGACCGGCAGATATTGGCCGATTCTGTTGAAAAAGTCGGCCTTAGTTTCCATTGAAAAAAGTAAGCGCCTGAGATTGAAATCCAGAATTTTCGCGGAAGCATTCGGACTGAGATTTCACGTAGCAGCGTGCTAGAAGGAGCTTTCACCGATCAATTTTTCGGCAGTTTGAAAAAACCGACTTTTTCAACACAATCGGCCGTTAAAAGCCGGTCGCCATGTGGATCTATATGCGATCGCCAGCCCTGTGAGCGACTTGGCCCGGCACTATTAATCAAGTCAAGTGTTCAGGCGCATGAGGGCGACGACGGGGCATGACCGTCGCTCCCTTTCAGGCATCACTAACCCCGCAAACAGTTGTGCTGGCCGTTTCCATCGCTGGTATCAGGGCTAGTCCGCGATAGCATTCAGTTCTGCCAGAGCCTCATCTGGCAAATGCAGATCGGCCGCAGCGAGGTTTTCCCGCAAGTGGGCTACTGACGAGGTCCCCGGGATCAAGAGAATATTGGATGAACGACGCAGCAGCCACGCGAGCGCCAACTGCATCGCCGTAACTCCAAGTCGCTGCGCAACGCTGGACAGTGCGGAGGACTGAATCGGGGTGAGTCCGCCCAGAGGAAAAAAGGGCACATAGGCAATTCCATCCAGAGCCAGTTCGTCGATCATGGCGTTATCGTGCTGATGAGCGATGTTGTACAAGTTCTGCACGCAGACGACATCAACGATCTTTCTCGCCTCGGCCACTTGGGTCGGTGTGACGTTGCTAATCCCGATATGGCGTACCAGGCCTTGCTGTTGCAACTCCGCCACAGCGGTCAGTGACGCCTCGATTGAGCCTTCGCCCGGCCCCATTACGTTGTGCATCGCCCGGAAATTGACAACATCCAAAACGTCCAGGTCCAGATTGCGCAGATTATCGTGCACTGCCTGCGTAAGCTCTTCTTTCGAGGCAGCCGCAAGCCAGGCGCCATCGTCGCCGCGCCGAGCGCCGACCTTGGTCACTATCGTAAGATCGTTCTGATAGGGATGCAGGGCCTCGCGGATAATCTGATTGGTGATGTGCGGTCCGTAGAAATCGCTGGTGTCTATATGGTTCACGCCAGATGCCACCGCCTCGTGCAGGACGGCCACCGCTTCTTTACGATCCTTTGGGGGGCCAAACACGCCTGGTCCTGCCAGTTGCATTGCGCCGTAGCCCAGGCGCTTGATTTTGCTGTTGCCAAGAATGAAAGTGCCGCTTTTATCTAAGCTAGGCATATCGATTGTTCTCGCTTCATTTGAGGAGAACTATGATATGAAGGAACCTTCAGGTTTTTGAATTCGCATTCCATGAGCACTCTCAAAGCGTCATTAAAACCAAGAAAATCAGCAGTTCAGGCTCGATCTGCCGCAACCGTTGATGCTCTTCACACCGCCACCCTTCAGGTTTTGACTCGGCACGGCCTTGTGCGCTGCACGACCACTCGCGTCGCTGAACGTGCTGGAATATCCGTGGGCAGCCTTTATCAGTACTATCCAAATCGGGATGCGCTGCTTGCTGCGGTGCTTGAAAAGCACTTGCTGGAAGTCGCCGAAGCAGTCGAGCGCACTTGCGAGCAATGCCGGGGCAAGCCGGTCTCCGACATGGCAGCGGAACTGGTTTCTGCTTTTCTTGCAGTGAAACTGCGCAACCCAGCCATGTCCAAGGCACTTTATGCGATTGCAGCCGAGCGGGGCGGGGCCGAATTGGTCGTTCGAATAAATACCCGAATTGTGGCAGCAATTGCCGCCATGCTGGCGACGTCCTCGGACGCACAGTTTGAAGCCCCGGTGTTGATCGCCACTGTCGCGCTCAGTGCCCTTGTCGGGCCAGTACGAACCCTGCTCGAAGGTTGCGCACCACCGCTCTTTGAAGCATCTCTCGAACAGCAGCTGACGCTACTTTTGACGGCTTATCTTTGTACGTACCGCAGACCCGCGTAGGTTCCTCTCCAAAGGCTGCGTGCAAGCGTCTGCTTCTGGCCGATTCTGTTGAAAAAGTCGGACGCGGTTCTCAGAGCAGAAAAGTAAGCGCATGAGATTGAAATCTTAAATGGCCGCACAGGCATTCGGACACAGATTTCACGTAGCCGCGCGAAAAATAGGCTCCTTCACCGCTCAGCTTCCGGGCAATTCGAGAGAACCGACTTTTTCAACAGAATCGGCCAGAAGCAGCCGGTCACCGAGAAAAGAACTCCGCCGCATTTTGCTACTATCGGGCGCCCTTACCTTTGGCACGATGCCAACATTAGGTTCTTCTATGTTCGACAGAAGCGACTTTGATCAGCTCTCCACTGAGCAACTGACTTTTTGGACCGCGTACAATGATTGCCCCGGTATGGACTCCCGCTGTGCCTTGGGAGGAAAGCTATCTCACCTGCTCTGCATTGATTGGCGCCAGCCTCCTTTTCCGGTCCTTTCAATTTGTAACAACGTCCTGACGCAATTAAGATCGCGTCTTTTCACCCCACCAGGACTCTCCAAGCAATGGACATGCGTCGCCTTTTATCCTTCTCCTGCAGCAAAGCTATACTACCTCTTTTCCTCGGACTGTGTTCCGGCAATGCACTGGCCAGCGGCCTCAGCGAAAGCCTGGTCTCGTGTGAGCCGTCATTTTTCAAACACCTGTATTCCCAGCGCGCCGATCTGGGGAAGACCGTCAAGCTGGCCCGCAACGATCAGCGCGGCCTGGCCTGGCCTGGCCGCCAGTGCCGGACCGCCGCAACTTCGACACCGCTTTCCAGCACTTCACCCCCGGTGTCGACGACCAGGGCCTGCGCCTGACCAGCTACTACGACCGGGTCATGGACCTGGGCGAGCAAGGCATTTACTACTTCTGGGGTTTCGAAATCGATGCCAGCCGCGAGCAAGTCATGGCCAAGTTGCCGCATGCGGAATGGCAGGAGGCCGGCGAGTACTTCATTTCCAAACCACGGATCAAGGCGGACGCCAATTCCGCCTGGCAGAACAACCCTGCGGCGGCCTCGGGCATCGCTCCGGCGGCGGGTTCCGCGGAAAAGCTCCTGATGCTCAGCGTCGAGGACGGGAAGACCCGCCTGCTCTGTTCGTTGCAGGGCAGCGTCGATGAGCGTCTGTTGCAGCAGGAACGCCCGGACGTGGCGCAGGGAACCACACGATGAGGCGCCTGCCATGCCTAGCCGCGGTATTGCTGCTGGGTGGTTGTGCCCACGGCACTGTGCCGCAGAAAGCCGTGGCCGAAGCGCCGGCCACGACGCCTGCTGGCATGTTCAAACTGCTGGAGGACGCCGAACTGGCAACCTACTTCGACGCCCATTCCGTCGCCCTGTACCAGGGCAATCCGCATTTGCGCCAGTTCTACCTAATCAACAATTACCTCGGACTCGCCGCCCCCAGCGGTAAACTTCCAGAGATTCGCAGTTCGCGGGCGATCCGGGTGATCAACTGCGAGCGGGACGAAATGGCGCAGTTCGGCCGGGTTTATTTCTCCGAGCCCTTTGCCCTGGGGCATGAAGTGACACGCAAGAGCGATATTCCGCAATGGGGACCGTTGGAGCGGCAGTCGCTGATCGGGAGGTTGCGCGATTCGGTGTGTAAGATCGATGCGGCGCATCTTCGGGCGGGTAATCCGGGGTAGCTGTATCTGTGCATGAGCAGGCGGCTATCACGGCGCGCCTGCTTTCAGGTGGCAGGGTGGTGTCTTTCCTCTAAACGACGGAACTGGCCGATTTCGGCCAGTGGCGACCGGCTGAAATCGACGCTTATCTGCGAACGGCGGTTCATGGCCGATTGTTGCCTGACAGCAAGGGCTACTATCGACCGATTCTGTTGAAAAAGTCGGTCATCAAAAACTGCCTGATCATCGACCGGTGAAAATGCCTTTTTTACACGCTGCTACGTGAAATCTGCCTCTGGACACCTCAGCTGAAAGTAAAGATTTCAATGTCGGACGGGTACTTTTCAGCTGCGGAAACCATGGCCGACTTTTTCAACAGAATCGACCCATTGCAGTCAGTCGGAGAAGATGGAGCAAAGGGTACGGTCGCATTTGGGGGCAGAGCAGACCTCTTGGATATCTGCTTTCGAAGCCGGCGTGTGAGCCGACTACGAAGTGGATGGTTCTCAATTAATATTGGGCGCTTAATCCTGACGATTAGTAAAAATCATAGTAAATAGCCCATGCGCCAGTGGTGTTATTTTTCCAGAACATCAGGCTTCCGCCGTCCACCACATTCAAGTTTATTTTTGGGTCTGACGATATCTGGAACACGAACTCAAAATCATCACCCGGGTCAACGCTAGACTGGCAGAATGAGGGGTATCCACCGATCTTGTGTTCGTATGTGTGAGTCATAAGATCGTAATAGCTCTGTATCTCACCTGTCCGCTCAAGCCTGAGTATTTCGGCTTCAATGTCCGCCGGTATTCCGCCGCCATCCCATAGAGGAAAGTCCTCTGCCACCAATTCAGCCTTCAAGGGAAAGGGCTTAATGTACGAGCCCGCTACCGACAGCTCCTTACGGATAAGCACATCGTCAGCCCCATACTCTCTGATAAGCCAGTTGTTACCCATCGGCTCGAACTGCTCTGGAAAGGGATCAGAAACGAACAGTGTAAGTGTACGAATCCCTTTAAGAACCGGGCTGTTAAATGGCAGGCTTGGTAAGTGAAACTGTGCATACGGATGCAGCTCATCTCCGACTTTGTTTCTTGGTATGACTTCATCAGGCCGGAAAAGGATTACTTTTCCAAGCCAGCTTTCCTCAGTCTCTTTGGTAGGTCGAAATCCGCCAGCGACGAATTTTGTGGCCGGCCTGGCCAAGCGTTGTCTGATCTCTTGAATTTCCATACTGACGCGAAGCTCCATTGCTCAAGAGTTGGGTAAGAGGGGAAGTGAATGCTGACTTCTTTTTTCGCGGAGTACACGCACGAGTCTTGTTTCACTTTGACCAGGTGTGCCAATGACTGCTTTTGGCCGATTGTGTTGAAAAAGTCGGTTTTTTCAAACCTCCGAAAAATTGATCGGTGAAAGCGCCTTCTAGCACGCCGCTACGTGAAACCTCAGTCCGAATGCTTCTGCGAAAACTCTGGATTTCAATCTCAGGCGCTTACTTTTTTGCCATGGTAACTAAGGCCGACTTTTTCAACAGAATCGGCCGTCTGCGGTCTGTTGGGAGGGGCTGCGGATTCCACGGCCATCCGGCCACCTATTCCATGAGCATCCGGCCACTGATTCCACGGTGATCCGGCCACCCATTCCACGCACATCCGGCCACCCTTAAGGCAGGCAGCGACGCAGGATTAATTAACTACCATCGACCTCTTTTATCGAAGCAAAGAGGTCGTCGTGGAAAGGTTATCCATGCGTAAGATTCGAGAAGTACTACGCCTCAAATTTGAGGTCGGCCTATCTGCCCGCCAGATCGCTATCAGCTTGCAAGTTGGGCGAGCCAGCGTCGGGGATTACCTCAATCGCTTTGCTGCCAGCGGCCTGATTTGGCCCTCTGCCCTGACCGATGCCGAGCTGCAACGAAGTCTTTTCCCGCCACCGCCCGCTGTCTCCAGTGATCAACGTCCGATACCTGATTGGGCAAAGGCTCACACCGAGCTGCGCCGCCCCGGTGTCACTCTGGCTTTGCTCTGGCAGGAGTACCGCCTCAGTCAACCCCAAGGTTTCCAGTACAGCTGGTTCTGCGAGCACTACCGCCTGTGGGCTGCCAAGGTCGACGTGGTCATGCGTCAGGAGCACCGCGCAGGCGAAAAGCTGTTCGTCGACTACGCCGGCCAGACCGTGTCGGTCATCGACCGGCACACAGGCGAGATCCGCCAGACCCAGATATTCGTCGCCGTATTAGGAGCCTCCAGCTATACATTTGCGGAAGCCACCTGGTCGCAGAAACTGCCGGATTGGCTGGGCTCGCACGTGCGCTGCTTCGCTTTTCTCGGTGGGACATCCGAGATCCTGGTGCCGGATAATCTGCGCAGCGGTGTCAGCAAAGCACATCGCTACGAGCCGGACATCAATCCCAGCTACCGTGATCTGGCCGAGCATTACGGGGTCGCCGTATTGCCCGCTCGCTCGCGCAAACCCAAGGATAAAGCCAAGGTTGAAGTCGGCGTGCAGGTGGTCGAGCGCTGGATTTTGGCGGTCTTGCGCAACCGCCAGTTCTTCTCGCTCGGCGAACTCAATACGGCTATTGGCATGCTGCTTGAACGCCTCAACCAAAGGCCCTTCAAGAAGCTGCCCGGCTCGCGCCGCTCAGCCTTCGAAACGCTCGACCAGCCCGCGCTCCAGCCGCTGCCGGAACACCCGTACGTTTACGCCGAATGGAAAAAGGCACGGGTGCACATCGACTACCACGTCGAAGTCGACGGTCATTACTACTCGGTGCCGTACCAGTTGGTGAAGCACCAACTCGAAGTGCGCCTGACGGCGCAAACGGTGGAGTGCTTCCACGCCAACCAACGAGTGGCCAGCCATCTGCGCTCGCTGCACAAAGGCCGCCACACTACCCAAACCGAGCACATGCCCAAGAGCCACCGCGAACACGCCGAATGGACACCGCAACGGCTGATCGGCTGGGCGGAGCAAACCGGGCCGAACACTGCTGGCGTCATCGCCTACATCCTCGAACGCCGGATCCATCCGCAGCACGGCTTCCGCGCCTGCTTGGGCATCCTGCGCCTGGGCAAACACCATGGCGAAGATCGGCTGGAAGCCGCTTGCCAGCGCGCCCTGGCGCTGGGTGCGTGCAGCTACAAAAGCCTCGAATCGATCCTGCGCCAAGGTCTTGAGCGGCTGCCACTGGCCCAACAAAACCTGCCGCTGTTACCCGAAGAGCACATCAACCTGCGCGGCCCCGGCTACTACCACTGACCTGAAGGAGCACCAAGATGCTACCCAATCCAACCCTCGACAAACTGCAAACCCTGCGACTGCACGGCATGATCAAAGCGTTGAGCGAGCAACACAGAACACCAGATATCGCCAGCCTTAGCTTCGAGGAACGCCTGGGCCTGATGGTTGATCGCGAGCTGACCGAGCGTGAAAATACGCGCCTGAGCAGCCGCCTAAAAGCGGCCCGACTGCGTCATAACGCTTGCCTGGAAGACATTGATTACCGCAGCCCCCGTGGTCTGGACAAGTCACTGATCCTGCAACTGGGCAGCGGCCAGTGGTTACGAGACGGCCTGAACTTGATCATCGGCGGCCCCACCGGCGTAGGCAAAACCTGGCTCGCTTGCGCGCTGGCACACAAGGCCTGCCGGGACGGCTATAGCGTGCGTTACCTGCGTTTGCCACGGCTGATGGAGGAGTTGGGCATGGCTCACGGCGACGGTCGTTTCGCCAAACTAATGGCCAGTTACGCCAAGACCGACCTGCTGATCCTCGATGACTGGGGCTTGGCTCCGTTTACCGCCGCGCAACGGCGCGACATGCTGGAACTGCTCGACGACCGTTACGGGCACCGCTCGACACTGGTGACCAGCCAGATGCCGGTGGACAAATGGCACGAGCTGATCGGCGATCCGACCTTGGCTGATGCGAACCTCGACCGGTTGGTGCACAACGCTTACCGCCTCGAACTGAAGGGCGAATCGATGCGCAGGCGCTCGACGAAATTGACGACAGCGGGTACTTCAGACTAACAATGCAAACCTGCGTCGCTGCGCTCCGACTGCCCGGCCGGATAAGCGTGGAACAGGTGGCTGGATGCTGGTGGAATGAGTGGCCGGATGGCGTGGAATCCGCAAGGGGCTGCAAACGACCCATTACTGCGGGTGGCGACAGGCAGTAATCGAAAGATGTCATTCGTCACGCTACCTGGAAGCATCGCGCAAGAGATGACGACCCTGGCCGCATAACCCCAGAAACAACGAAGCCCCAGCACTAGTCTGGGCTTTTTCGTGTCAGGATTTCCGAGACACTAGGTTGCCGCGGCTCTCAACCGAGCCTACTACAGGAGCTGTCTACCGCTGATCAATTTCGATCTTCTGAGTCGGGTCGGGGCTGTATTTTTGACGTTTCAGCTGCGGATCACCCGAGGCTAGGCAAAAGAAAAATATCTCTGCTTCCCCACAGCCTCCATGTAGCGCGCATTCGCTCGCTTGCATATGGTCGAGGAGGATTTCCCTTCCCAGGGACACACAAAACGCGTTTGCCTCCTTCAAAGCTTGCCCTTTTGCGGAGGCAGGACCACCGAAAGGAACACGCGTTGAAATCGTGTAGGTGTCTGGGCCAACTTTTATGGGGCCAGAGTCAGCACATCCCGCCAACATCACCACCGCCAAAGCTCCTACGAACAATTTCATATCGTTCCCTCGTTAAGATTTGGCGAGACTTTATCACCGACGAGGTAGCAGCACGAAAGCCGCGTAGGAGTGGGGATCTTCAGGTTCGTGGTCAACTCTCTATCCAGGTGGAATGTCGACTCCGAGTAACGGCAATTGGCCGATTGCTGCCGGAGTTCGAGATACCGGGCAGTTCCCATATGTTCATGCCGATTGGTCAAGTGGAGTGCGATTTCGCACTGAGTGGCGTGGAAGAGATCGGCGGCTGTCTTTATTCGCCGTCGTGGTATTGCAAGCCGCGTGATTGAGATTGTGTTCGGTCGGCAGGACGCCAGGGATGGGATTTACTGCTGGAAAGTCTTCCCCAAAACGCAACCGTTTGGACCAGTGTTTATTGGGATCTAAAGGCTCGCAAAGGACGCTGCTTTTTCCGCCTATTTGTGAGCTCAAGGCCTTGATTAATAAGGTTTTAGTCATCGTTCACCCGCTGTCCAAAACTGCGACATACTTGAGGCGCCAGCGCGGGTAAGCATCAGGCGCGACTCGGTGGTCAGACGTGCCATGCGAACTATGCTCGTCTCAGAGTGGAACAGTTGTCGCGAAATTAAACGCAGCCAGGGTTGGGCCAGACATTAACGAAGTTAACGATAAGGTTTAACTGTTTGATTTAAATGAGTATTACTAATCTGGCACGCTACGTGTATTGGACATCTCCAACTAAAAAACAAAAAGCACCGTGGGAGGTTCGACGTTGATGAAGAGAAAACTCCGAGCAGGCATGACGAGCGGTTTGCTGGCGATGGCCGCTTGCGTCGCTCTGCATTCGCCTCCAAGCATGGCGGCACGTGATGCCCAAGGCATCCTCAGGGAAACGTGTCAGGGCTGTCACACGCCTGAGGCCGATAAAGGCCTGAGCCGCATCAGCCACCAGCGTAAAACGCCGGAAGGTTGGCTGATGAGCATTGCGCGCATGCAGACCATGCATAAGCTGCAGATCAGCGACGAAGACCGTCGCACGCTGGTGAAGTACCTCGCGGACACTCAGGGCTTGGCGCCCAGCGAAACGGATGGCGTGCGTTATGCGCTCGAACGCCGACTCAATACCGTCGAGCACTTTGATGATCAGTTCAGCCAGATGTGTGGCCGCTGTCACTCCGGTGCCCGCGTTGCGTTGCAACGGCGTCCGGCGGAGGAGTGGGAGCGTCTGGTGAACTTCCACCTGGGGCAATGGCCTTCACTGGAATACCAGGCCCTGGCACGTGACCGTGACTGGTTCGATATTGCGCGCAAAGACATGGTGCCACTGCTAGCCAAGAAGTATCCGCTGGAAAACAAGGCCTGGACGGACTGGCTAAAAGCCCGGCCGCACGCAGATGCGCTGGTCGGCGAGTGGAGTTTTAGTGGTCAATTGCCCGGCAAGGGTGAATTGTCGGGAACCATGAGCGTCAGCGCCGATGGCAATGACCAGTTCAAGGTTGCGGTCAAAGGTCAGTACGCGGACGGTAGCCCGTTCAATGGTGACGGCAGCGCGATTCTCTATAACGGTTACGAATGGCGCGGCAACCTGAAAATCGATGGCGTGGCCATGCGTCAGGTGTTTGCGGCCAAAGATGGCGAACTGCAAGGGCGGATGTTCGAGACCGCGCATGATGAGCGTGGGCTTGACTTCATTGCGGCCAGACAGGGTTCCTCTCGTTTGCTCGCGGTGCAACCGGGGTATCTGAAAGCAGGCAGTGAAACCGAGATCAGCTTGATCGGCAGCGGCCTTAAAGGCACGCCAGACTTTGGACCCGGGGTTCAGATTGTCGAGGTCCTGGAGCAAACTCCGGAACGCCTGCGGTTCAAGCTCAAGGCGGCAGACAGTGCTAAACCCGGCGTTCGGCAAGTCACGCTGGGCGTACTCAAGGGCGTGCCCCTGGCGGTTTATCAACGCATTGACCAGGTCAAGGTTGTGCCCGAATTCTCAGTGGCGCGCATCGGCGAGAACGGCGGCTCTACGCCGAAGGTTCAGGGCCGCTTCGATGCCGAGGCCTGGGGCAAGGGTGCTGACGGCAAGCCTTACCGGATTGGTGTGTTCCCGGCGCAGTGGAAGGTCGAGCCGTTCGACGACCGTGCCAAAGAGGACGAAGACGTCAAGTTCGCCGGCAGCATGCAAGCCGACACCGGTGTGTTCACGCCGGGCGGTGCGGGACCTAACCCCGAGCGCAAAATGTCGACCAATAACGCTGGCAACCTCAAGGTCATCGCGGCAGTGGATGATGCCGGTAAATCGTTGACCGGTGAAGGCCACATGATCGTCACCGTGCAGCGTTGGAACAATCCACCCATTCCCTGATCCGGTGTCGCGTCTGGCTGCTCAGGTCGGGCAAAACCAAAGGTTGAGGCATTGTTCAGGAATGACCGGGATTCTCCCCGCAACGGAGGGTTCCAGAGGAGGTTGCAATGGGCGTTATTTTGAATCTGGTCGAACGAAATCTGCATGAAGTGCATGTCGATTCCGACCGCATGCTGTTCCATATTCCCAGCAGTTCCCTGTTTGCCAGCGATGAGCTGACCGGCAGTATCATTGATACCTTGCGTGGCGAAGGCTGCTCATCAGACGATCTGATATCGCAGTTGGCCAACCGCTACGGTGGCGAAGAAGTTACCGAGACCCTGCGTGAGTTGATGGCCCTGGAACTGGTCAGCGATGGTTCGCCACTGACCCCGGACATCGGGGTCAAACGGGTTGAACGCACGGCGATCAATACCGTGGTCTTGAACGTCAACACCGGCTGTAACCTGAGTTGTACCTATTGCTATAAAGAAGACCTCGACAAGCCGTCTGAAGGCAAAAAGATGGACGTCGCAACGGCAGTGGCATCGGTTGAGATGTTGCTCAAGGAATCCCCTGACGAAGAGCGCTACACGGTGGTGTTCTTTGGCGGTGAGCCACTGAGCAATCGAAAACTGCTCGAATACATGGTTGATTACTGTGAGAAACGCTTCTCTGAAGCCGGCAAAATGGTCGAGTTTGTGATGACCACTAACGCCACGCTGCTCACTGAAGAAATTGTCGATTACCTGAACGCCCATCGCTTCGGTCTGTCGGTCAGCATCGACGGCCCCAAGACTGTCCATGACCGCAACCGCATCACCGTTGGCGGGCAGGGTACTTACGACGTGGTTCGACGCAAGGCGCAAATGCTCCTGTCGCGTTACAACAGCCGTCCGGTCGGTGCACGGGTAACCCTGACCAAGGGCGTCACCGACGTCGAGACGATTTGGGATCACTTGTTCAACGAGATGGGTTTCGCCGAAGTCGGCTTCGCCCCGGTGACCTCCGGCGACATCAGCACTTACAACCTGTCCAGCGAGGAACTGATTGAAGTTTTCGCCAGCATGAAGGCTCTGGGTAGACGCTATCTGGAAGCTGCGCTGATCCATCGCAATATTGGATTCTCCAACCTGCATCAGTTGATCACCGACATCCATGAGGGGCACAAGAAAGCCCTGCCATGTGGCGCGGGCTTGAAGATGCTGGCCGTAGACCATAAGGGCGAGTTGAACCTGTGCCACCGGTTTACCGGCTCAACGCTGCCGACATTCGGCAACGTTCACACCGGGGTCAAACAGGTGGAGTTGAACGACTTCCTGTCCCAGCGCCTGGACCGCACCAATACGGGGTGTGAAGACTGCCGCATTCGTAACTTGTGCTCGGGCGGCTGCTACCACGAAAGCTATGCCCGTTATGGCGACCCGGCTCATCCGACGTATCACTACTGCGAACTGATGCGCGATTGGGTCGACTTCGGTATCGAAGTCTATACCCGGATCATGGCGGTCAATCCTGCGTTCATTACCAGCTATATCACTCCGCGGAAGGCGCATTGATATGAAACATCTCAAAGCAATCAACAATAAAGCCCTGAAGCTTGAACAGGCTGCGGCAGAGAACCGCATCGAAGAAGTGGTGGCCATGAGTTCGGTCGCCGGTTGTGCCTCGACCACTGACCCAGGCTGGGAAATCGACGCATTTGGGGGGGTGTCGTCGCTCTGCCAACCCATGGAAGCAGACCTCTATGGCTGTTCCGATCCATGTTGGTGGCCTGCCCAGGTGCCCGACATGATGAGTACCTATCCCGACTGGAACAAGGATGCGCAAGCCTCCAACGACAGCTGGCGCAATCTTGGAACAGTGTTCCCGGACGACAAATAAAAAATCGGACAGATGAACATGAGGGATATCAGCATGCTTCGCTCAGGCACCTGCGGCCTTGCCGCTTTCGCCATCCTTGGCACCTGTTCATTATCGGCCCTTGCCGATACGAACCCGACACTCGATCCCGGCCATGAGTACATGGTCACGACCAATTACCCGAACAACCTGCACGTCATCGACCTGCAGACCGACACCCTGTACAAGACCTGCACGTTGCCGGATGCCTTTGGTCCGGGCACCGTTCAGTTATCGCCGGACCACAAGATTGCCTACGTGCTGAATAACCACTATGCCGATGTCTATGGCGTTGAACTGGACAGCTGCAAGCAAGTCTTTCATGCCAGCATCACCCAGAAATCGGGTGAGAAAGCGCGGTCGATGTTCGCGTTCACGGTCAGTCACGATGGCAGGGAGCTTTACACCGTTGCCAATCCGACATTGATGCTCAAAGACCGCTATGAAGTGCAGCAGCCGCGCCTGGACACCTACGCCACCGATGCCGGCATGGACGCTAAGCCGGTACGCAGTTTTCCAGCCCCGCGCCAGCTGACCATCATGCAGAGTGGCGATGACGGCACTTTGTATGTGGCCGGTGCGGATGTCTACAAGGTCAACGTGAAAACCGGCAAGTTCGACGTGTTGATCCCCAGTCGGCACTGGACGCGTCCGTTGTACAGCCCGCCAGACGTGTTGTATGTGTGGAACCAGCAGACCTACAGGCATGATTTTGCGCTGCTCTACACCACTGCCAGGTTCAAGGACAAAAAAGAGGACCCGGCCACGGCCGACCTGCTTTATGGCTTGTTCAGCGTTGACCTGAAAACCGGCAAGACTGAAACCACGGACTTTGGCCCTTTGACCGAGATCTACTTCAGCGGCATGCGCTCGCCCAAAGATCCGAACCTGATGTACGGCGTGCTCAACCGGTTGGCCAAGTACGACATCAAGCAGAAAAAGCTGGTCACAGCAGCCAGTCTGGATCACTCCTACTACTGCATTTCCTTCAATAAGGCGGGCAGCAAGATCTACCTGGCCGGCACCTTCAATGATGTGGCGATCTTCGATGCCGACAGCCTGAAACCCTTGGGGAAAATCAAATTGCCCGGGGGAGACATGGCAATTACCACTGCGCAGATATTCATTCGCTAAACGCTCTCTGATCAAGCGCCACTCAAAAAACCGCAGTCCGGAAAAGGCTGCGGTTTTTTCGTCTCTAATCGGATTAAAGTGTGCACTGTGAAATGCCCCGGAACCTAAGGGGCATGCCTGCACTCCCACCTACACTGATTGAAAACTGGCAGGAGACACTCGATATGAAGATTCTGATGGTGCTTACGTCCCATGACAAACTCGGCGATACGGGCGAAAAAACCGGTTTCTGGCTTGAGGAGTTTGTTGCGCCGTACTACGTTTTTTTAGATGCAGGTACAACGGTCACAGTGGCGTCCCCCAAAGGCGGTCGGCCCCCTCTGGACCCGAAAAGTGACGCCCCGGACGGTCAGACCGAAACGACTGAGCGCTTCAAAAAAGATTCGGCTGCGCAGCAGGTACTGGCCAGCACAGTCAAGCTGGCCGATGTGCAGGCCAGTGGTTTTGACGCAATCTTCTATCCGGGTGGTCATGGCCCCTTGTGGGACCTTGCCGAAGATCCGAAGTCCATCGCCTTGATCGAGGCGTTCTACAGTGCCGGTAAGCCAGTCGGTTCGGTCTGTCACGCGCCGGGTGTACTTCGCCACGCGAAGGTCAATGGCGAGTCGATTGTCAAAGGCAAGCGCGTAGCAGGGTTCAGCAACAGCGAGGAGGCGGCTGTCGGTCTTACCCACGTCGTGCCGTTCCTGGTAGAAGATGAACTCAAGCGCCTCGGTGGTCATTATGAAAAAGTCCCGGACTGGCAAGTTCTGGCGATCACCGACGGCTTGTTGGTGACCGGCCAAAACCCGGCGTCTTCAAGTGCTGCGGCAAAGGCGTTGTTGAAGCTCCTGGTTTGACGGTGTTAAGCCTTCGGCAGCTCCGCGCCCGGCAGTGTTAAACTTCCCGGTACTTCACACGCGGGGGAATGGCTGTGCGCAGATTGTCCATAATGGTTGCGGTTTTGATGTTGGCGGGATGCGGTGCAGGCGAGCCGGATAAGCCAGCCAAGGTGCAGGCACCTGCCGTCGCGCAGGTCGCCGTGCCACAGTGGGATGTTCTGGTGGCAGAACCCAAAGCGGTCAGCGACCTGACAGACAGGCTCATCGAGCACGGGTTTCCTTCTTTTGTCGCGGTCCGGGACGGCAAGGAGCGAGTACTGCTGGGGCCGTTTAACTCAAGAGCGGAAGCCGAAGGAAAACGCGCCCAACTGGCAATGAAGATGAGCTACGCGGCTTCAGTGGTTGACCATCCGCAGTGAGCCTGTGGACGGCAGCAGGTGCAGCGCGACACCCTGCACGGGGGTGTGTTATCACCCTCGGTTCGATGTACTGATAAATAATGGAGGGGTTTTATGGACGAAGTACAGCGGTTAGGCGAGTTGTTGAGCGCCAATCAACGCAATGAAGAACACAAGCATCAGCAGTTCCACGCTGATCTGGCACATTGGGAATCGAGCATTCTCAAGCTGTACGAACAGATTGAAGGCTGGATGGCTCCCCTCAAAAACAGCGGGCAGATGGTGTTCGAATACGAGCCGCACCTTGCGCAAAGCAAGGGTTATCCGGATGAGAATTCGCCATTCCGCACGCAACGTATGACGCTGTCATTTGCGTCCCGTCAGGTGGTATTTGTACCCGATGCCATGGGCCACAAAGGCCAGGTCTCGATTGCCGCGAGCGGCCTCAGTGTGCATGCTCAGGAACAGATTTCCCTGACCCTCACCCCGCCTGCGGAACAGTGGATGATGAACAAACGCATCGGCGTGAAGGAATCGGAAACCCTTCCGTTCACAGCGGATGGCTTTGCCAGACAGCTGCAGACGCTGGTCCCTCAGCACCCGGCTTAATGCAAATGGGTGCTGCCCTCTACGCAACGCGATCGCGCTGCGTAGGACGATGGGGCAGAGTCTCCCATCAAGCGGGCTTTGTACCTGGTTTCAGATCAAGAGCGACGCCCAAGCAGTAAGCCCACTACCAGGCCCAGCCCGGCAGAGAGGGCGACGGTCTGCCATGGGTGACCACCGATGTAGTGTTCGGTGGCGTCGACCACGGGTTTGGTGCGTTCACGCACGTTGGAGACTGAATGCAGGGCTTGTTTAAGCTTCAGGCTCAGCTGTGCACGCAGTGTTTCAGCGTCGTCGCCTACCAGCGTTGCGCTGTCCTTGAGCAATTTGTCTGATTCTTCTATCAGCGCCTGCAGCTCACTGAATGCCTGATCCTTGATTTGCTCGGCGGTGTTTTGCTCGGCGGTTTTACGGGCCATGGTTTCTTCCTTTCAATTGATGACAACAGTGAGCAATGGAGTCTCCGGCGGGTGGAAAAGTTGCAGTCTTTTTCGCGTTCATCGGCTAAGTGGACAAACATTACCGGGTCAGAAACTTCCCACAGCAGTGTAAGATACAGTCGATTTTTAGCCACAGGTGATCTGTATGAGCTTCAACTTGGCCAACCGGCCCGTCGCTGAGCGCGCAGCGCTTGAAGATGAAAAATCCAGACTGTTCGATCTCTGGCAAAACAACTTGGGCAAGGCCAAAGGCGATGCTGGCCGACTGGTGGGTGAAAAATCCAAGCGCAAGGGTAAATGGGCCGAATGGGTTCGTTCGGAACTCGACGGCATGTCCCCGCCTGAATACGCCAACATGGTGCGTAGCGAAATAAACCGTTTGATGGCGGCCGCCAAGTAGAGATCGGCTGAGGCAGCCTCAAAATAGCTCGGCGATTGCGTCCCTGACCTTGATGGCTGCGGGGTCAAGCAAGGCGCTGGCGCACCAGCCGAGCTCTTTCGCGCGCATCAAGGCTGGCGTGCGCTTCATTAATGAGTAATCACCAGTTGCCGTAGACCGATTGAGGCAGGCTCAGGGTGCCACTGTCGCTGAAGCGCATGGTCCCGAACAGGCCACCTGCCAGCTTGCCGTGGAGCACGTAAGGCAGGTTGTCCAGGCTCTGGGTTTGTGTCAGCCCCAGTGCCTGGCGCAGTGCAGCGAAGGCCGACACACTGACGGGCACCACCAGCACGGTCTCGGAGAAGCCGGGTAGGGAGCCTTGCTGATCGCTGACGCCTGAGGCCAGCTGTCTGCCGTTGATGTCTAGCTCCAGGGCGACACCGCTGTAATTGATCACCTCTTCGTTAGGGTTTTGCAGACGAAGTTTGACCGCAAAGCGCAGTTCCAAATCCTGACCTTGCAGCGGTTCAATGCCGACTACGTTTATGTTTAGCGGGTCGCGGTGAGGGAATAGCGCGCAGGCGCTCATAGTCAGAATCAACAGCGAAGTGAGCAGGGCGCGGATCAGGCGTGACGGCATCAGTGACGCTCCAGTTAGCAAGGCACAATAGCAAGTCGTTGAACTCGTTCTTTGCAGCTTGAGGGTTCAACTGTGCGACCGCGTAAGGGGCCAGAGGTTCGTTTTACGCTGGTGGTTCCGAGCCCTGAAACACCTTGAGCTGGCTTTTTGTGCGTCGGCCCCTAAGATGGCCGGCAATAAAGCCGTAAACACCCCAGAGTGTCCAGGGACGGCTCGCAAGGACAGGCAATCATTCATGTCGGAAAAAGACACCATCTCTATGCAACTGGTGCGCGAAGCACTGTTGCAGAGTTGTGCGCCAGGGGCAGCCACTGCCGAGGTGTTGAGCAAGGTGGGGATTGCACCCGCGTTGCTTGGACAAGCCAATGCACGGGTACCGGCGACGGCGTATGCACGGTTGTGGCGCTTGCTGGCGCGGCGTCTGGACGATGAGTTTTTTGGCATGGACCCACGGCGTCTGAGGTCGGGCAGTCTTGAGTTCCTGTGCCGTTCGTCCATGGCTCAGTTGACGGTGGCAGCGGGGCTTGAATCGGGCTTGAGCTTTCTATCCTTGATGCTGGAGGACTTGCAGGCGGGATTGGTGCGTCAGCAGAGCCTTGCGGAAATTGTCCTGGATGAGCTCGACGGGCCACCGAAGCGGGCGTTTACGTATTTCACTTACTGGATGATCGTCCACGGCGTCGCCTGCTGGCTGGCGGGGCGACGGATTCCGATACTGGCCATCGAACTGCGATGCGCGGAGCCGGACTTCTGTGAAGATTACAACGTGATGTTTTCCGAAAACCTGCGCTTTGACCGGCCCAGGACTCGGATGATTTTCGCAGCTGACTGCCTGGACCTGCCGATTAAACGCAGTGCCGAGGAGCTCAAGCGATTTTTGGCCCGCGCCCCGGCCAATATCCTAGTGAAATACCGCGACCCGGAAAGTTTCGCCAGTCGGATCAAAAACGACTTGCGCCTGCTGCCCGCCGAGCACTGGCCGGAAACCGAGACCTTGGCCCAGACATTGTGCATGTCGGCATCGACCCTGCGTCGGCGCTTGGCTGAAGAGGGTCAGACCTATCAAGCGATTAAAGACAGTGTGCGCAAGGAGCTGGCGATTGTCTGGCTGGCCGACGCCGAGGTCAGCTTCGCCGACATCGCCGAGCGTCTGGGCTTCGCGGACACCAGTTCGTTCTACAAGGCGTTCCGCAAATGGTCAGGTTCGAACCCAGGGCATTATCGGAGTTTGATCCTGGGCGTGTGAGCAGGGGCTGTGAGCGCGGGTGTCAGGCGTCTGAGTCAAGCGATTCACATTGGCCAAACCAGTCACTCAACTTGATAGCTTTGACCATTGCCCGCGTTCGTCCTCGGGGTGATTATTCTTGCGACTTTTCTTACGGTTCCAAGAATAAAAGACCGAGGATGAAATGCGCGAATACACACACGCTGCCAACACATTTGATTATCAAACTACCTGCAATGCCACGCTCCAGGGCGAGTTGACGGGGCTCAATGCCTGCGTTGAGTGCTGTGATCGTCATGCCTTGCCTGGGCGCATCGCGTTGTTCTGGGAAGGTCGCCAGGGTGCCAGCGCGATGTATACCTTCATGGAATTACAGGAAAAAGCCGGGCGTTTCGCCAACTTCCTCAAGGGCCAGGGCGTAAAGCCTGGCGATACCGTCGCCGGCTTATTGCCGCGCACGGTCGAGTTGCTGATCGTGGTGTTGGGCACCTGGCGGGTCGGTGCCGTGTATCAGCCGATGTTCACGGCCTTTGGTCCCAAAGCCATCGAACATCGCCTGCACTGCTCGGGCGCGGCGCTGGTGGTCACTGACGGCGATAACCGTCACAAACTGACGGACGTGCCGAATTGCCCGTTGATCGTCACCGTGGGTGGCGCCAAGGGGGAGGGCATCGTACGGGGTGATTTCAGTTTCTGGGCCGAAGTGGAGTGCCATCCTGCGGCGTGCGAGCCGGTGATTCTGCCCGCGGATGCACCATTCCTGCTGATGTGCACCTCTGGCACTACCGGCCCGGCGAAACCGCTGGCGGTACCCTTGCGGGCAATTGTTGCGTTTCAGGGGTACATGCGCGATGCCATCGACCTGCGCCCGGAAGATGCATTCTGGAACGTGGCCGACCCAGGCTGGGCTTATGGCCTCTATTACGCAGTCATCGGTCCGTTGGCGTTGGGTCATCCGACGACCTTCTATGATGGTCCGTTCACGGTCCAAAGCACCTGCCAGATCATCCGTAAATACGGGATTACCAACCTCGCGGGTTCACCCACTGCGTTTCGTCTGTTGATCAGCGCCGGTGCCGAGTTCGCTAAACCGATCAAGGGCCAATTGCGCGTGGTGAGCAGCGCCGGGGAACCGCTCAATCCTGAAGTGATCCGCTGGTTTGCCGAAAACCTCGACGTCACCATTCATGACCATTACGGGCAGACCGAGCTGGGCATGGTGCTGTGCAACCATCACGGCCTGGAACACCCGGTAAGAATGGGCTCGGCAGGCTTTGCGGTGCCGGGGCATCGGATTGTGGTGTTGGGCGAAGACGCTGAAGAGCTGCCCGCCGGGCAACCGGGGATTCTCGCTGTGGATCGCGAGCAATCGCCGCTGTGCTGGTTCGACGGTTACAAGGGCATGAAAACCAGCGCTTTTGTTGGCAAGTACTACTTGAGCGGCGACACCGTAGAGTTGAACGATGATGGCAGCATCAGCTTCGTCGGCCGCAGTGATGATGTGATCACGACTTCCGGCTACCGGGTGGGACCTTTCGATGTTGAAAGCGCGCTGATTGAGCATCCAGCCGTGATGGAGGCGGCGGTCATCGGCAAGCCGGATCCGGAGCGTACCGAACTGGTGAAAGCCTTTGTTGTGCTGACTCAGCACTACCGCGCCGATCCGCAATTGGCCGAAGAGCTTCGCCTGTATGTACGCCAGCGTCTGGCCGCGCATGCCTATCCACGGGAAATCGAGTTCGTCAGCGAGCTGCCTAAAACCCCGAGTGGCAAGCTCCAGCGCTTTATTTTGCGCAATCAGGAAATCGCCAAAGCCCAGGCTGATCAAGCCGCCCCTCATACCGCGTGATTCAAGGAATTTTATGCAGATCCAAGACAAGGTGTTTCTGGTCAGTGGCGGCGCCTCTGGCCTCGGTGCAGCCACCGCGCAGATGCTGGTCGCGGCGGGTGCGAAGGTTATGTTGGTGGACATGAATGCAGAGGCCGTTGCTGCTCAGGCTGAAAAGCTTGGCGCACAGGCGCGTTGGTCAGTCGCCGATGTCAGCCAGGAAGCCCCTGCACAAGCGGCCGTTCATGCGGCGGTGGAAGCCTTTGGTGGGCTGCACGGGCTGGTCAATTGCGCCGGCGTGGTCGGCGCTGAAAAAATCCTCGGCAAGAATGGCCCGCATGGGCTGGACAGTTTCAGTCGGGTGATCGGCGTCAACTTGATCGGCAGCTTTAATCTGCTGCGCTTGGCGGCGGCGGCCATCGCTGAGACTGAGGCGGGCGAGGGTGGCGAACGCGGGGTCATCATCAATACTGCGTCGGCGGCCGCCTACGACGGGCAGATCGGCCAGGCCGCTTATGCGGCGTCCAAAGGCGCCATCGTCAGCCTGACCTTGCCTGCCGCCCGCGAACTGGCGCGTTTCGGTATCCGCGTGATGACCATCGCCCCCGGTATTTTCGAAACACCGATGATGGCTGGCATGACTCCGCAAGTGCGTGATTCGCTGGCGGCGGGTGTGCCGTTTCCACCGCGTCTGGGCAAGCCCGAAGAGTTCGCTGCGCTGGTTCGGCATATTATTGAAAACAGCATGCTCAATGGCGAGGTGATCCGTCTCGACGGTGCCTTGCGTATGGCAGCCAAGTAGCTGAGGAGTTAGTAATGACCATTCAAGATCCGATTGTAATCGTCAGTGCCGTGCGCACCCCAATGGGTGCCTTCCAGGGCGAATTTAAAAGCCTGACCGCGCCACAATTGGGCGCTGCAGCCATTCGTGCCGCTGTCGAACGCGCCGCTGTTGCGCCGCAGGATGTGGAAGAAGTGCTGTTCGGCTGTGTGCTCTCGGCAGGGCTGGGGCAGGCGCCTGCCCGGCAAGCGGCATTGGGCGCCGGGCTGAGCACGTCGACGGTGTGCACCACGCTGAACAAAATGTGCGGTTCGGGCATGCAGGCGACGATTCTGGCCCATGACCTGCTGCTCGCCGGCAGCGCGAAAGTCGTGGTCGCTGGCGGTATGGAAAGCATGTCCAACTCACCGTATCTGCTGGACCGGGCGCGTAGCGGTTATCGCATGGGTCATGGCCGGGTGATCGACCATATGTTCCTTGATGGCCTCGAAGATGCCTACGACAAGGGCCGGCTAATGGGCACCTTCGCCGAGGACTGCGCCGAAACCAATGGTTTTAGCCGCGAAGCGCAGGACGACTTTGCCATTAATTCCCTGAAACGGGCGCAACACGCGATCAGCAGCGGCAGTTTTGCAGCCGAAATCGTCCCGGTGCAGGTCACGGTGGGTAAGGAGCAACGGCTGATCAGCGACGATGAGCAACCGCCCAAGGCCCGTCTGGACAAGATCCCTACCTTGAAACCGGCATTCCGCGAAGGCGGCACGGTGACGGCGGCCAACTCCAGCTCGATCTCCGACGGTGCTGCGGCGCTGATGCTGATGCGTCAATCAGAAGCACTGGCACGTGGGCTCAAGCCGCTGGCGGTGATCCGTGGCCATGCAGCTTTCGCTGACGAGCCTGGGTTGTTCCCGACTGCGCCAGTGGGCGCGATCAAAAAACTGATGGGCAAGACCGGTTGGTCGCTGGACGAAGTGGACCTGTTCGAAGTCAATGAAGCGTTCGCGGTGGTCGCGCTGGTGACCATGAGCACGCTGGAACTGCCCCACAGCAAAGTGAACGTCCATGGTGGCGCCTGCGCCCTGGGTCATCCAATTGGCGCCTCGGGGGCGCGGATTCTGGTGACGCTGCTGTCGGCCCTGCGCCAAAAAGGCCTGCACCGTGGCGTAGCCGCCGTGTGTATCGGCGGCGGTGAAGCGACAGCCATTGCGGTCGAATGCCTGTACTGAGACGGTTAACGAGGAAAAGTCATGCTACCCACAGAAGAACAACAGCAGATCAGCGACGCGGCCCGTCAGTTCGCCCAGGAGCGCCTCAGGCCGTTCGCCGCGCAATGGGATCGCGAGCATTCGTTTCCGCGCCAGGCCATCGGCGAGATGGCTGAGCTGGGTTTCTTCGGCATGCTGGTGCCCGAACAATGGGGTGGCTGCGATACGGGCTATCTGGCTTATGCCATGGCTCTGGAAGAGATCGCGGCCGGCGATGGCGCCTGCTCGACCATCATGAGCGTGCACAATTCGGTGGGCTGCGTGCCGATTCTCAAATTCGGTAACGATCAGCAGAAAGAGCGCTTTCTTCGGCCTTTGGCCAGCGGTGCCATGCTCGGAGCCTTTGCCCTGACTGAGCCTCAGGCCGGTTCCGACGCCAGCAGCCTGCGCACCCGCGCCCGGCGTGAAGGCGATCATTACGTGCTCAACGGCTGCAAGCAGTTCATCACCTCCGGGCAAAACGCGGGGGTGGTGATCGTGTTCGCCGTGACCGACCCCAGTGCGGGGAAACGTGGGATCAGCGCCTTTATCGTGCCGACCGACTCGCCCGGTTATAAGGTCGCGAGGGTCGAGGACAAGCTCGGTCAGCACGCCTCTGACACCTGCCAGATTCTGTTTGAAGACGTTAAGGTCCCGGTCGAACAGCGTCTGGGCGAAGAAGGTGAAGGCTACAAAATCGCGCTGGCGAACCTTGAGGGCGGGCGCGTCGGCATCGCATCGCAATCGGTTGGCATGGCTCGTGCCGCATTTGAAGTCGCGCGTGATTACGCCAAGGAGCGTGAAAGTTTTGGCAAGTCACTGATCGAACACCAGGCCGTGGCGTTCCGGCTGGCTGACATGGCGACTTCAATCGCCGTTGCACGGCAAATGGTGCATTACGCAGCAGCCCTGCGTGACAGTGGCAAACCGGCGCTGGTTGAAGCCTCCATGGCCAAGTTGTTCGCCTCGGAAATGGCCGAAAAAGTGTGCTCCAGCGCGCTGCAAACACTGGGTGGCTATGGTTACCTCAGTGATTTCCCGCTAGAACGTATTTACCGCGACGTCCGTGTCTGTCAGATTTATGAAGGCACCAGTGACATTCAGAGAATGGTTATCTCTAGAAGTCTTTAGTGTTATTTTTCAGGTAGTTGCATTCGAATGTTGATGTGTTTTGTGTAATGTGACATTTCCTTTCATTTATAAAATTAAGGATAGATATCAATGGGTTATGAAACTATTTTAATGGAAATCCGAGGTCGCGTCGGATTGATCACCCTGAACCGTCCGCAGGCGTTGAACGCCCTTAATGCGCAGTTGGTCAGTGAATTGAACCAGGCGCTGGACGTGTTGGACGCCAATCGCGATATCGGCTGTATTGTGCTGACAGGCTCGAAAAAAGCCTTCGCCGCTGGCGCTGATATCAAGGAAATGGTTGAGCTGACCTACCCGCAGATTTACCTGGATGACCTGTTTTCGGACAGCGACCGTGTCGCCAGTCGACGTAAACCGATGATCGCGGCCGTAGCTGGTTTTGCGTTAGGCGGCGGCTGTGAGCTGGCGCTGATGTGCGATTTCATTTTGGCGGGCGATAATGCGAAATTCGGCCAGCCGGAGATTAAGCTGGGCGTTCTGCCGGGCATGGGCGGTACTCAACGTCTGACGCGCGCCGTGGGCAAGGCCAAGGCAATGGAAATGTGCCTCAGCGGGCGTCTGATCGATGCCGTGGAAGCCGAGCGCTCGGGGCTGGTAGCGCGAGTATTGCCGGTCGATGACCTGCTGGACGAAGCGCTGAAAGTGGCCGCTGAAATCGCCGCCAAATCCTTGCCTGTTGCGATGATGGTCAAGGAAAGCGTCAACCGTGCCTTTGAAGTCAGTCTGTCTGAAGGCATCCGTTTCGAGCGCCGGGTATTCCATGCGGCCTTCGCTACACAGGATCAGAAAGAAGGCATGGCGGCATTCATCGAAAAACGTGAGCCTCTGTTCGAGGGGCGTTAATCGTCCTCTGTGCGGCTAAGGCCGGCTCAACCATTGGAACAGGGCACTCAAGTCGGCGGCTGCAGATGCTGGCGAGGGTGGCGCAGGCTCCGCGGTGGCTTTTGGGCTGCTGAAAGCTAGAAGCTGCTGCGATGTCCAGTTCTGCTGGAAGTACTGCGACAGCAACTGGCAGGAGCCGGGGTGCACCAGGCACAGCCGTTGTGGGGTTTTTCTGTACTCCACAGCCAACTGCTGAAGTTGTTCCTGGTCCAGGCCTAGAAACCCTCGGTGATCGGTCTTGCCGTCGAATAGAAAATGCTGCGGCGCCAGGCGCGCCAGATTCTTCAGGCTGGGAGCGTCCATGCGCACGATGTACCAGATTCGATGTGCCAAGGGTTGCCCAAGCAGGCCTGGCTCCTCGGTCAGGCGCAGGTCGAGGCCAGGCAGTGAAGGTTGTCCGTAGGGCGACCGGTCTTCGCGACACACAGCGGTGCCCGGGATCGGCGCGTCCTGAAACCGTTCAAGGGCTTGATCCGAACCCCTGGAGAGGCTTTGTGGGCCTGTCACCTGGATACTCTCACGTTGCAGCACAATTCGGGTTTGATGGGTGTCAAGCATCAGCGTATGGCCGGCATCAGCGTGCAGTGTCTGGCCAGCACTTAAATGAATGCGTTCTGACACCGGTTCCAGAGGGTGACCGTCAACTCGGATCCGCGTTGGTTGCACCTGCGTATCGGTGGCTTCTGCCGGGTGGCCGCAGATTACTGGCCGATCCGGGTCGTTGTCGAAATAACGCACCTGCATGTGCGAACCCCCGGTTAATTCAGACAAGTTGCTGTCATTCGGTTTGCCGTGACTGGCCAGTGGCACCCAACATCTGATGTCGGCATGCCAGTGAAACCTGACCTGAATCTGGCCGTGTTCATCGCGCTGAACAGGGTGCTCATCAACGCCGACCAACGTGACCGTCTGCCCACCAGGAACATGCGGTTTGCAGTGTTTGAGCTGCGGCCGAAAAGTCTGGGTCCAGGGGATAGCCCGAAAGTGGTTGCGATAGCCTTGACTGAAGGGCGCGATCCCGGCACCCGGCATAACCCCGGGAGGATGATCCGTGGCTTCCCACCATTTCCTGTCAGAGGCCGGGTCATGATCGAATATCGCAGCGATATCGAGCGGGTCGAAGCCGTTCAGCAGCTGCAGTTGTTTGCCCGCATGGTGGACTTCAGTCAGTAGCCACTGATCATTGAACAGGTTGTCGGGGTGAGCAAACACCTGCTGAATCTGGCCACTGACCAGCGTGGGTTGATTACTTTGACCGTGTACCAGGCGTCTTTCGCAACGCAAGCGCTCCAGTGTGCGCTCGCTCAGTTGCCTTATTCGGGCGTCTTCAGGGGTCGATTGATCGACACGGCGAAAGGACTCGCAAGGCTGATTGACGGCAGGGTCACTGGCTGGCGCAAAACTGATGTTGTCTCCCGGCATTATTAAGGGTTGATCGATGGGGGCAGGGCCCTGGCTGCTGTAGCTGGGTGGAATGGAAAAACGTTTGGCCATATGGCTTATCGTCGCCGGGCACGCAGCGCGGCCGTCGTTCATATGGAACCGGATCGGCGTTGGCTGTTCGGGAAAGCTGCCCGGATCATCGGAAAAAATCAGCACGTGGTCGCTATGGCGGTGTTCGAAGCGGTAGTGGATGCCTTCCTCTTCGCACAAGCGTTGCAGCAGATGCAGGTCGTTTTCGTCGTATTGAACACATATCGACCGTGGCGGATACAGGCCTATCATGTGCTCGAAGCGATAGCTGTCACTGTCTATGCCATGTTCTTCAAGGAGTTGAACGATGATCTGCGGCGCGCTCAATGCCTGAAAAATTCGCCGATGACTGCGCTGCAGCAGCACGTGCATCCTGGGCGCCAGATGAACGCGGTAATGGCTCAAACTGGTACCCGCATAGAGTAGGCTGGCGCCAGCGATCAGCCCATGAATACCTTTGTTGTCGACGCTATTGTTCAGTGCGTCGAAGGACAGATAGGCGCTGCGTGAGAGCAGTGGGCCGAAGTCCAGGTGCGGGTTTGGGCTGATCAGGTCAATGTCGAAGCGATAGGGTTCATTCAAGGCTTCGTGGCCCTTGAAACTGATGACCTGTAGCGCCAGCTCGCAATGGGCGATGGTTAGGGTCGTCAGGGTTCTATTGTCTCGGCTCATCCGCGCATCCTCGGTCTTAAAGCATCAAGGGTGCAGAGGGTACGGAATGCCGGCAACGAAAGTCATCGTTAAGCCACTTTTCGGAAAAGGACTACAACTCAAGTATCGGTCTTACAGGTGCAAGCCCGTGTTTTCCTGTCCAGGATCAAGCTCGTTCGATCAATGACTCGATTGCGGGGGTTTCATCTGGCGTTATCGCGTATAAAATACCCTTCATTTTTCAGCGTTATGCCGCCTCAGCTGTCAGCTGCCTGCTGACAGAGAGGGGCAGTAAACAGTCACGGATCAAGAGAACAAGCATGGGCGCACAGTGGAAGGTCAAGCATAAAGAAGCAGCATCCAACGCTAAAGGGCGGATTTTTGGCAAGCTGTCCAAGGAAATCATGATCGCTGCGCGTGCTGGCGCTGATCCTGACATGAACCCGCGCCTGCGACTGGTTGTCGAGCAGGCGAAAAAGGCCTCGATGCCTCGCGAAACCCTCGAGCGCGCTATCAAAAAAGGTGCTGGCTTGCTGGGTGAAGGCGTGACGTTCGAGCGTCTGACCTACGAAGGTTTTGCGCCGCACCATGTCCCGGTGATCATCGAGTGCCTGACGGACAACATCAACCGTACGGTCTCGGAAATCCGTGTGTTGTTCCGTAAAGGGCAACTGGGGGCCGCCGGTTCTGTTTCCTGGGACTTCAATCATCAGGGCCTGATCGAGGCTGTTCCTGCCACGCCGGATGCGGATGCCGAGTTAGCGGCCATCGAGGCAGGTGCTCAGGATTTCGAACCCGGAGAAGACGGCGCCACCCTGTTCCTCACCGAGCTGACCGATCTGGATGCCGTTTGCAAGGCGCTGCCTGAGTTCGGCTTTGTCGTGCAGTCCGCACAGTTGGGTTATCGCCCAAAAAGCACCGTTGATGGCCTGAGCGACGAGCAAATGGCGGAAGTCGAAGCGTTTCTTGAAGCCATCGATGGCCATGACGATGTGCAGAATGTGTATGTAGGGTTGGCAGGCTAACCCGTTGAATCGGTTTGCCTGAGACACTCTCTTCAGGCAAGCCTGCTCCCGGCACAGCGGTGAGCAAGCTTGTCTGTGTCCTCCGCCCGAGCTTAGCGCGAGGTCGGCTCCTGAATCACCGCGTGTGCTATCAGTTCCTGATGGATAAACGCGCTAATCATCGCCCTGTAAACTTGCTCGGTCACTGCCGGGTTGGCGCCCAGCTCCACGGATAGCGAAACCACCTTGGCGATGACCTGCTCGACCCTTTGCGGGGCTTTTACGTCATCGGTGGTTTTCTTGAAATGGGCCGCCTGTTCTACATAGGTCCCGCGCTTGGCCAAAAGCGCGACGATGTCGCGATCAATCTGATCAATGTTTTCGCGTACCTGATCGATGCTTTCGCAGTCGACAATCCCGCTGGGGGCTTGCTCATTCATGTTAATTGATCTCGATAAGGTAAATCCGGGCCGACCTTGGTGCAGGTCAGCGCCGCCGCAGCGACGGCGAAGTTGAGCATTGCGTCGATAAGCGCTCTGGACAGCTGTTCCAGTCCGCTTGGGCTATCAAGTTGCCGTTCGCTGAGAAAGGTGATCAGTGCGGCCTGGAACGTGTCGCCTGCGCCCACGGTATCGGCAGTGACGACTTCATGGGCGGGTACCGACCAGTTTCCATGCTGGCGAGTGAAGACGCTGGCGCCTTTGCTGCCTCGGGTGAGGAAGACCAGTTGGCAACGTTTGATCAACCAGCTCTGGGCAATGCTGTGTGGGTCGCGATCCGGGTAAAGCAGGTTCAGGTCTTCATCGCTGACCTTGATGATGTGGGCATGCTCGGCAAAGGCGCTGATCTGTTCTCGCCAGCGCTCGATATCGGGTTCAGGATTGAGGCGCACGTTGGGGTCAAGTGTGATCAGACGCTGGTTGCTTTCACGTTCGATCAGCGCCAACAGCGTGTCGGCAATGGGTTGCACCACCAGCGAGAACGAACCGATGTGAATACCGCGCACGCGCTCATCCAGCGCTGGTAGGTGCTGAACTTGCAATTGCCGGTCCGCGCACCCTTCACCGCGAAAGCTGTAGTGCGGCGAGCCGTCGGCGCCCACGGCAACCATCGCCAAGGTGGTGGGGGCGTCGAAGTCGATCAGATAGTCGGGTTGCACACCTTCCTCGTCGAGTACTGTGCGTAGCCGACGGCCCAGATAATCGGTGGAAATCCCTGCAAAAAAAGCCGTATCAACGCCCAGGCGGCGCAGGCCCACCGCGACGTTGAATGGCGAGCCACCGGCAATGGCCTGAAAGCCCACTTTGTTGCTTTGCCCGTTGTTGTCTGGCTGGCTGAAAAAATCGAACAGCGCTTCGCCACAGACTAAAAACATAGATGCTCCACGGCCTTAAAGTGCCCGTAAATAATGACGATAGCGGTCGTAGACCTGCTGATAAGCAATGACATTCTCGGGGATTGGTCGGGTTTCGCTGCTCGCGTCGAGGCCCACGCAGCGCTGACACAATGCCTGCAAGCTCTGACTTTGTCCGTTTTCTGCGGACCAGCACCATGCTGCCTGAATGGCCGCGCCGAGTGCTGCGGCTTCACTGTGTTCGGTGCAGATAACCGGGGTGTCCATGACATCCGCGACGATTTGCCTCCAGATCGCGCTTTTAGCGCCGCCGCCGATCAAGCGGACCGTCTCACTCTTGATGCCATTGGCGCGCAGCAGGTCCAGGCCGTAGCGCAAACCAAAGGTGGTGCCTTCGACCACTGCACGGCACAGGTTGGCCTGGCTCAGGTTGGTGCTGTTGAGCCCCAGAATACTGCCGGTGGCATGGGGCAGGGCGGGTACACGTTCGCCATTGAGGAAGGGCAGCATCAGCACCCCTTCGGCACCGATCGGCGCCTGGGCTATCGCGCGGTTGAAGCTGTCGATGTCCAAGGAAAACAGTTCGCGAATGGCGCTGGTGGCATTGGTCAGGTTCATGGTGCAAATCAATGGCAACCAACCACCGGAGGAAGAACAGAAGGTCGCCACCGAGGCTTGGTCGCTGACCTGTGGCTGGTCCGCATAGGCGTAGACAGTGCCCGAGGAGCCCAGACTCATGGTGATCGAGCCGGGTTGGATATTGCCGGTGCCGATGGCGCCCATCATGTTATCGCCACCACCACTGGCGACAATAGCGTCTGGGTTTAGCCCGAGTAGTTGGGCGATTTGCGGACGAATCGTGCCCACGGCTTGCTGCGCGTCGATCAGCTGAGGCAAGGCACGGCTCAAGCGGCCACTGGGGTCGATATGTTCGAGTAGCGCCACGTCCCAACTACGGGTGCGCACGTTGAAATAACCAGTGCCGGAGGCGTCGCCGAATTCGCTGCAACAATGTCCGGTCAGCCAGTAGTTGAGGTAGTCGTGGGGCAGCAATATCTTGTCGATGCGTACGGAAAGCTCAGGATAGTGCTCCAGGGTCCACAGCAGCTTTGAGACCGTGTAACCCGGTGCAATGGCAACACCGAGGCGCGCGAGAGAGCCGGCTTCTCCGCCGAGATAGTCCAGTAGCCGATTGTTTTCCGGGGTGGATTCGGTGTCGCACCACAGTTTGGCCGGGCGTAACACTTCGCCCTGTTGATCCAGTAGAACCAGGCCGTGTTGCTGCCCGGAAACACTGATTGCCTGGATCTGTGAGCCGCTGATGCCGGCCTCCGCGAGCGCATCACGGGTGGCCTGTTCGAACGCCGCGAGCCATTGCTGCACATCCTGCTCGCGCCGACCATTGGCCGCACTGATCAGACGGTGCGGCGCGGCGCCTTGGCCAAGCACGTTGCCGCTTACTGCATCAAGCACAATGGCCTTGGTGCCTTGGGTTCCGCAATCAATACCGAGAAACATGCTCACCTCAGACGGATTTGGCCAGCAGATTTTCCAGGGTCTTGCGGACGCCCAGTTCACGCAAGCTGTTGAGGTTATGTTCGAACGCGGCGACGAACTCGGCGGACCGTGGAATTGCTGTGCCAAAGATTTCTACAACCTCGAGCAAACGCTGAGTGATCAAGACATCGTCGACGACCAAGGCCTGACAGAATTCTGTCCTGGGGTCGACGATGGGATACGTGTTGCCGGCTTCATCCACTCCCTTGAGGTATATGGCCCAGGCCGCCACCACCAGAGACGCACGGTCGAGGTTGCCTTTATCAAGAATCAGGCGGTTGATGGTCGGCACGGTGAACTTGGGAAACTTCGATGAGCCGTCGGAGCAAACCCGTGCCAACTGATCGGCAATCGCCTGATTGGAGAAGCGCTCGATCAAGGTGTCCTTGTAGCCTTCCAGGTCGATCCCGGGCACCGAAGCCAATTGTGGCGTGACATCCAGGTCCATGTAGGCGCGTACGAATTGCACGTACAGCGGATCGTTCATGGTCTCGTGGACGAAGCGATAGCCCTGCAAAAAGCCCAGATAGGTCAGTGCCAGATGACTGCCGTTGAGCAACTTGATTTTCATCTCTTCGTAGGGCGTCACGTCGTTGGTGAACTGCACACCGACCTTTTCCCAGGCTGGGCGGCCGCTGACGAAGTTATCCTCCAGCACCCATTGCACAAACGGTTCGCAGACCACCGGCCAGGCATCATCGACACCGTATTCATCGTGCAACTGGAGTCGCTGAGCGGTGGTGGTCATGGGGGTGATGCGGTCGACCATTGCGTTGGGGAAGCTGACGTTGGCGGCAATCCAGTCGTGCAGATCGGCATCGCGCAGGGCAGCGAAAGCCAGCAACGCCTTGCGTGCGACGCTGCCGTTATGTGGCAGGTTATCGCAAGACATTACGGTGAAGGCTGGAAGGGCGTTCGCGCGGCGTGTTGCCAGGGCCGCGCAGAGCAGGCCGAACACGGTCTTCGGCGAAGTCGGGTACGCAAGATCATGTTGAATCTGCGGCAAGTGCGCCATGAATTGGCCGTTGCTGTCGTCGATGCAGTAGCCACCTTCGGTGATCGTCAGTGAAACGATCCGAATCTCAGGGCTGGCCAACTTGTCGATCAACGCCTGCACGCCATCTTCAGCCAGTAACATGTTGCTGATGGAACCGATAATGCGGGTTTCAGTGTCGTCGGTATCGCCGAGTTCACAGAGCGTGTAGAGGTAGTCTTGCTCGGCTAGGGCGTCACGTACTGCGCGATCTTCCGGGCGCAGGCCAATCCCGCAGATACTCCAGTCGAGGTCTTCGCCGAGGTTCATCAGCGCGTCGGTGTAGAACGCCTGATGTGCGCGGTGAAAACCACCAACACCGATGTGGGCGATCCCCTGGCGAGTGTCGGCCGGGCTGTAGAGCGGGCGAGCGACGGTGGCGGGGAGCTGTGAAAGGTTCTGCTTGTTCAGTTTCATGAGGGCGGTCTCGAATGTTTAAGCGGCGGCCTGTAAAGCGCTGGTGATCACCAGGCCCTGAGCGTCGAACAAATGGCAGTGGGTGCTGTCCAGGTGCAGGTTCAGACTCTCGCCATGCTGGCTGGCCAGATCTCCGCGGATACGCAGGGTCAAGGCTTCACCTGATGAAGTGCGCACATGACAATACGTGTCGCTGCCCAAGCGCTCGCTGACGTCGGCGATTACCTGCATCTGGCAGTCTCCTTCCCTCGCGATGTTCAAGTGTTCCGGGCGTATGCCAAGGGTTACCGCGCTGCCGACACTCACGCTGGCGCCGGCCAATGGCAGGTTGATTGTGGTGCCAGCGTCCAGGGTGACTTCGCAGCCACGGCTGTCGGCACGGCTGACGGTGCCCTTGAGAAAGCCCATTTTCGGTGTGCCCAGAAAACCTGCAACGAACAGGTTGGCTGGATGGTGGTACAGCTCCAGCGGCGAGCCGATTTGTTCAACCTTACCACCGTTGAGGACCACGACCTTGTCGGCCAGGGTCATGGCCTCGACCTGATCGTGGGTCACGTAGATCATTGTCGCCTTCAGCTCTTTATGCAGGCGTGACAGCTCCAGGCGTGTTTGAACGCGCAACGCTGCGTCGAGGTTGGAGAGGGGCTCATCGAACAGGAATATTTTTGGGTTGCGCACAATTGCCCGGCCGATGGCCACGCGCTGGCGCTGACCGCCGGAAAGCTGTTTGGGTTTACGCTCCAGCAGCGGTTCCAGTTGCAGGATGCGCGCCGCTTCGCTGACTTTGCGCTCGATATTGGCTTTGTTGCCACCGGCCAGATCGAGGGCGAACGACATGTTCTTGCGCACGGTCATATGCGGATACAGGGCGTAGGTCTGAAATACCATGGCCAGGTCGCGCTTGGCCGGGCTGACCTGGGTGATGTCTCGCCCATCAAGCTCGATGGTACCGGCAGTGACTTCTTCAAGCCCGGCGATCAGCCGCAATAGGGTGGATTTGCCGCAGCCGGAGGGACCGACGAAAACCACGAATTCACGGTCGCGAACGTCCAGATCGATGCCCTTGATGATGGCGTGGCCGTCGAAGCCTTTTTGCAGGTTTCTGATACTCAGGTTAGCCATGGTGACCTCCGTTCTGTTCTGTTTTTATTCTAGAAAGGTAGAAAGACTATTTGACGGCGCCAAAAGACAGGCCGCGTACCAGTTGTTTTTGGCTGATCCAGCCGAAGATCAGAATCGGCGCGCAGGCCAGGGTCGAGACTGCCGAGAGCTTGGCCCAGAACAAGCCTTCTGGGCTTGAGTAGGAGGCGATCAGGGCTGTCAATGGCGCGGCATTGGACGAAGTCAGGTTCAGCGACCAGAACGCCTCGTTCCAGCACAGGATCAGTGACAGCAGGGCTGTGGACGCCAGGCCACCTTTGCAGATGGGTACTAGCACCCGGAAGATCTCTTGCAAGGTCGTGGCTCCGTCCAGTCGCGCGGCTTCGAGAATGTCCGGCGGGATATCCTTGAAGTAGGTGTAGATCATCCATACAACAATGGGTAGGTTGATCAGGGTATAGATAATGATCAGGGCGAATCGGGTGTCCAGCAGACCGAAGGTTTTGGCCAGCAAGTAGATCGGCATCAGCACGCCCACCGGTGGCAACATCTTGGTCGAGAGCATCCACAATAAGGTGCCTTTTGTGCGTTTGGTCTCGAAGAAAGCCATGGAATAGGCCGCCGGTATGGCGATCAGCAGGCACAGGGCCGTGGCGCTGAAGGAGATGAGCACCGAGTTCCAGGCAAAATGGAAATAGCCGCTGCGTTCCTCGATGTGCAGGTAGTTCTCCAGCGTCGGGCTGAAGATGAACTGAGGTGGCGTGGCGAAAGCGTCGATTTCGGTCTTGAAGCTGGTCAGCACCATCCAGAAGATAGGGAAGAACACCAGCGCCGCTATGGCCCATGACAAGGTGCCGAGCACCAGGCTCTGCACGCGACGGGATTGTTTGAGCGTCATCATGATAAGGCCCTCATGACTTATCGGTGAGGTTTTTGCCAATCATCCGAATCAGGATGATTGCGGCAATGTTGGCGATCACCACGGCAATCAAGCCGCCAGCCGACGCCATGCCGACATCGAACTGCAGCAAGGCCTGGTTATAGATCAGGTACGCCAGGTTGGTCGAGGCATAGCCCGGACCGCCGTTGGTGGTGGTGAAAATCTCGGCGAACACCGACAACAGGAAAATCGTTTCGATCATGATGACCACGGCAATGGGCCGGGCCAGATGCGGCAGCGTCAGGTACCAGAAAATCGCCAAGGGACCGGCGCCGTCCAGGCGCGCAGCCTCTTTCTGCTCCTGATCAAGCGATTGCATGGCCGTCATCAGGATCAGGATGGCGAAGGGCAGCCATTGCCACGACACGATGATGATGATCGACAGCAGCGGGAAGTGGGCGAGCCAGTCCACCGGCTGCGCGCCGAAAAATTTCCATACAGCGGCCAGAATTCCGGAAACCGGATGGAAAATCAGGTTCTTCCAGATCAGCGCGCTGACCGTTGGCATGATGAAGAACGGCGAAATCAACAACACCCGGACGATGCCTCGACCGAAAAATTCGCTGGCTTCCAGCAGGGCTGAAATCAGGACGCCGAGAATCACGCTGATCGCCAGCACACTGCCCACCAGCAATAAGGTGTTGGTGGCGCCGGGGATGAAGCCACTGTCAGTGATGAAGTAGGTGAAGTTTTCCAGACCGACGAATTCGTTCTCGCCGGGATTCAGCAGACTGTAGCGAATCAGCGAGAAGTAGATCGTCATGCCCAGCGGCACAATCATCCACACCAGCAACAGCAGTATGGAAGGGCTGACCAGAAACCAGCCGGGTTTGACCCTCCGGCGTTTGGCCTTGGGTTGTTGGCTGGACGTAGCCAGACGGGGGTTAACGGCTGAGGTATTCATGATGACTCCGAGCCTGGACGCAAGCGTGAACACGGTGTCGAGGGGCAGAGGGCCTCTCGACACCAGCGATAGTCAGAGGACTACTTTTTCGGGTAACCCGCTCGTTTCATGTCCCGCTCAGTGGAGTTTTGCGCGGCGACCAGGGCGGCATCGACTGTCATCGTACCAACCAGGGCTGCGGAGAATTGCTGGCCGACCGACGTGCCGATGGCCTGGAACTCAGGGATGGTCACCAACTGGATACCGACATAAGGCACCGGTTTTAGCGTAGGGGTCTTGGGTGTCACTGCCTTCAACGATTCGAGGGTGATCTTGGCGAACGGTGCAGCCGTCATGTACGCCTCGTTGTAGGTCGAGGCGCGAGTGCCTGGTGGCACGTTGGCCACGCCATCTTTCTCGGCAACCAGTGCGGCGTACTCCTTGGAAGTAGCCCAGGTACTGAAGGTTTTGGCGTCAGTCTGGTTTTTTGCGCTGGTCGGAATGGCCAGCGCCCAGGAGTACAACCAGGCAGAGCCTTTGTCTGTGACCTCATGCGGCGCGTAAGTGAAGCCGACATGGTCGACGACCTTGCTTTGAGTTTTATCGGTCACAAAAGAGCCCGCAACGCTGGCATCCACCCAGATCGCACAGTTGCCGCTGTTGAACAGGGCCAGGTTTTCGTTGAAACCATTGCTCGATGCGCCAGGCGGCCCGGATTTTTTCATGGTTTCGACGTAGAAATTCAGTGCGTTTTTCCACTCGGGTTGATCGAACTGAGGTTTCCATTGCTCATCGAACCAGCGTGCGCCGTACGCATTGGCAACGGTGCTGATCAGCGCCATGTTCTCGCCCCAGCCGGCCTTGCCGCGCAAGCAGATACCGTATTGTTCTTTGTCTCGGTGGGTGAGTTTTTCGGCGAAGCCGGCGATCTCGCTCCAGGTTGGGCGTTCAGGCATCGTCAGGCCTGCGTCCTTGAACAGATCGGTGCGGTAGTAGGTCATCGAACTTTCGGCATAGAACGGCAGGGCATACAGCTTGCCGTCAACCGACAGGCCATCGCGTACCGATGGAAAAACGTCATCCAGCGCGTAGCTGGCAGGCAGGTCTTTCATCTCTTCCAGCCAGCCTTTCTGACCCCACAACGACGCTTCGTACATGCCGATGGTCAGCACATCGAACTGGCCCCCTTTTGTGGCGATGTCGGTGGTCAGGCGTTGGCGCAGAACGTTTTCTTCC
The DNA here is from genome assembly GCF_052976945.1 of Pseudomonas sp. GG8. Lineage (NCBI taxonomy): Bacteria > Pseudomonadati > Pseudomonadota > Gammaproteobacteria > Pseudomonadales > Pseudomonadaceae > Pseudomonas > Pseudomonas sp. GG8. Next base: position 2,447,859 of record NZ_JBRIIP010000001.1, on the reverse strand, counting down.
AGCACCACCCAGTTGAGTTTGATATCAGGGTGCTGTTGTTCGAAGGTTTTAGACAGGCGTTGCATGCGAATCATGTCGCTGTTGTTGACCGTGGCAATGGTGACTGTACCGGCGACGGCCGTGCTGCCAAGTACCAGGCAGGTGCTGGCGAGTAGCGCTTTTACTGAAGCCTTCATCGATCTCTCCTCTCCTGCGCTCTGAGAGCTGCAGAAGGTCAGTTATTGTTTTTGTATCTTCCGGAGGCAAGGAAGACTGTGAACTGATTACAACGGTCTGAGGGAGAGATGACAAATCCTGCACTGCACTCAAACTGATACTTTTTTGCACTCATGGCGCAAACGGAAATGCATTGAAATATCGCTCCGGCATAGCGTCGGGCGGTTTCAGCGTAGTTGAAGGGGGCGAAGGTGGGGTGAATCAGTACAGGTTTTGTTCGGTCAGTCGCTGGACGGCCAAACGACGATAGTGCGAGGGCGTCATGCCTTTGAGCTGCTGAAAACGCCGATTAAAATTGGAAATATTATTGAAACCGGACTCGAAACACACATCGGTCACCGGTTTATTGCCATCCGCCAGCAGCTCGCAGGATTTACTGACGCGCAGGCGATTGACGAACTCGACGAAGCAACGGCCAGTCGCCTGCTTGAACACCCTGGAAAAATACGTCGGTTTCATGCCCAGATACTCGGCGACCTCTTCAAGAGGCAGCTCGCGCGCGTAATGAGCGAAGATGTAATCCACGGCGCGGTTGGTGCGGTCGATGCTGTGTTCATCGGCCAATTGCGGCGAGGTCGTGCCAGAGAGCAGTTGGACGTCATCACTCGCGGCCAGAAGCTCCAGCAATATGAAAAAATGCCCCAGCCGGCTGATACCCCTGCTGTCGGCGATTTTTTGCATCAGCTTCATCGCCTGACGGATCGTGCGTTTGCAGCGAAACTCGATTCCGTATTGTGCGCGCTCCAGCAGTGGGGTCAGGGTCTTGAGTTCGGAAAACACCTGGTTGCCGCTCTCGAACAACTCGTCGGTGAAATTCACCAGCATGTCGCGTTTGACCACCACTTCGTCTTCGCCGACCTGACTGATCCAGTTATGTGGCAGGTTCGGCCCGGTCAAAAACAGGCTTTCAGGGTAGAAGTTACCGATGTAATCGCCGATGAACACCTTGCCCGAACTGGCGACGATCAGATGCAGCTCGTATTCCTTGTGAAAATGCCAGCGCACCAAAGGACAGGGAAAACCATGCTCGCGATAAATGATCGACAGCCCGTTATGGTCGTCCATCAGTTCGTAGGAGGGGTCGGTTATTCTTGTTGTTTTGGTCATGGACTGGTCGTCGATGGTGATTCGCTCAGGTCCTAATGTGCACTATTTGGCTGAGCGGTAACATGGACTTAACAAAGGGTGGTATGAAAGGGTACGAAATGAGGATGACCGTGGTTTTGGATGTGGGCTCATGAAGAGCATTCTGCTGATCGGCATTGGTGCGGGTAATCCAGAACACATCACGGTTCAGGCCATTTACGCGCTGAACCGGACGAACGTGTTTTTCATCCTGGACAAAGGTTATGCCAACGACGATCTATTGCGTTTGAGGAAGGAGATTTGCCAGCGCTACATGACGCGCGACGACTACCGCGTGGTGCAGGTGCAGGATCCGCAGCGCGAAGACGATCCTCAGTCCTATCAGGCGGGCATCGAGTATTGGCATGAGCAGCGTGCGGTGTTGTTCGAGCAACTGATTGGCGATGAAGTGGCTGAGGGGGAGGTTGGCGCGTTTCTGATCTGGGGCGATCCGTCGCTGTATGACAGCACTCTGCGGATACTCGACCGGGTACTGGAGCGCGGCGCGCAGTCGTTTGAGTATCAGGTCATTCCGGGCATTACCAGCGTTCAGGCGTTGGTCGCCCAGCACCGGATACCGTTGAACCGTATTGGCGAGCCAATCCAGATCACCACCGGCCGGCGACTGGCGCAGAGCCCGGAGGGGGATATCGATAACGTCGTGGTGATGCTCGATGCCCATTGCACGTTTGACACCCTGACCGACACCGATTTGCACATCTACTGGGGTGCGTATCTGGGCACCCCGGATGAAATCCTGATCACAGGAAAACTCAAGGACGTCAGTGCTGAAATTCGCCGCGTCCGCGAAGCTGCCAGGCGCGAGAAAGGGTGGATCATGGATACATATTTGTTGCGTAGACCACGCTGAGGCCTTCGCCCGCAAGCTGGCGAAGAAAATACCCGGATATCAAACTGAAGTTCGATTCTTGGCTTCGATCCATTGCGCCATGTATTGGGTACTTTTGTGGTGGTGGTGACGTAGCATGGCACCGGTGAAGTTGTCGGTTCGATGCTGCTGCAGGGTTTGGCGGCAGGCCTCAATCCGCGCAATCAGGCTCGCGCAGTGCTGCTCGTACTGATAGCGCGCACTCACTATCGCCCAGCCATTGGTTTGCGCCTGTGCCCACAGGGTTTTGTCCCGATAGAGCTCGACGGCTGCAGCAGCGATGGCGCTGGCGCTACTGGCTATCGCGCCCGGCCATGGCAGGTCGCCGGCCATGGCTTCAGCGCCAATAGGCGTGGTGACATTCGGGGTGCCGCAGAGCATGGCGTCGACGATCTTGCCTTTGATGCCAGCACCAAACCGCAAGGGTGCCAGACAGACTCGCGCGCCGGACATCACCTCCAGTGCATCTTCCGCCCAGTTCATGACATGAAATCCCTGTGCTGCGTTGTGCAGGGCAGTGGCTTTGGGGGGGGTGTAGGCCCCGTAGATGTGCAGTTGCGCAGACGGTAGCTGTTGGCGAATCAGTGGCCAGATCGCATTTTTCATCCATAACACCGCATCCCAGTTCGGCGCGTGGCGAAAGTTACCGATGCTGAGGAAATGCGCGCGGTCTTCGAAAGGTCGCGCAGTGGTCGGTGTGCCATTGAGCATCAGTGGGCACCAATGCAGTAATGCCATGGGGAGCTTGAACTGATCGACGAGCAGATCGATTTCTACATCGGAGATCATCAGGCTGATGTCGGAGCGATAGATCGCGGCAATTTCGCGCTGAGCCAGGTCACTGGCCGCCATGTACGGGAAAATAGCTTGAGGTGAGGCACTGAAAAATTCATAAAAATCATCAAGATCAGAGTCTTTCTTCAGGTGATCCTTGAGCAGTTGATGCCGAGCGTCGCGCAGGCTTTGCAGGTCTGAGGTTTCGAGAATGCGCAGCGCGTCGGGGCAATGCTTCTCCACGCGCCAGGCAAATTGTTCTTCCATCATGAAACGGTCGAACAGCACGATGTCTGGCTTGAGTTCAGTGATGAACACATCGAAGCTGCTGTTATTGAGTTCGATGCTGACTTCGGCAATGCCGAGAGCGGCGAGATCAGCTTTGTGTTCGCCTTCGCTCGCAGGGCTGCTGAAGGTGATTTGCCAGCCTTGACTCAGGAAGCACTCGATCAACTGCATCATGTGACCACCCGCTGCCGACGAGCGCGGTTCTGGCCAGACATAACCAATGATGAGCACGTGGGTGGGAGTGCTTGAGTGGGGCAGGCTCATGGGAGGGGGTTCTGGGTGATCGAGGGGCGTAATTAAACCACAGGTTTTGGGAGGCATCACCGATACGCCGAAAGCGCGACAAAAAAAGCATCGACCCCTTGAGGGGGCGATGCTGTTTGTGATTACTCAGTCTTGAGTTTGCGCCAGTCGTCGGAGCCCGAAGTGCCGCTGACTTCATGGGTCCAGGAGATTTTGCGATAGGTGAAGTAGACGTCTTCAAGGTGAGTGAAGTGCGACTGTTTCGGGTCCTGGCAGTTTGGCATGTGCGAATGCACTTCAACGATCAGTGCATCGTCCAGTTCGATGGTGAAGTAGTGCTGTTGAGTGCCCTCCGCCGAGGTGCGGAACCACTCCAGGCGGCATTTGCTCAGGAGTTCGCCGGAGGTCAAAGCCGCGAAAATCAAAGGCGAGGACTTGTCGAACACCTTGGTGATCATCAGAGGTTTGTGTACGCGTTGGCCGGTCGGTTGGCCGGATTGAGGGTCGCGTGGAATGATGATTTGATGGTCGAAGGCTTGAACCAGGATTTGGTCTTCATGACCTTCCTGATAGATGTTGCCGACCGAGTCCTGGGTAAAAGTGCCTGCGGTGATCAGGCCCTGTTTGGTGCCTTCGATCTTTAAATACGCGGGTGTTGGCATGAAACGCTCCTTTCAGGATAAACAGAGGGTGTCCGTAAAAACTAATGCGTTGCGGACGCTGTTTCATCTATCAAAAGCCATGCCGTAAAATATAAATTGATATAAATCATATGGATAGCTTTATTAGTTAAAGCTATTTAGAGATTTATGGTGGGCATTTAACTCCGGTTGAGCAAGTTCTTGCTCATGCCGACGGAGCATCCTGCGCATTGGATAAGAGCCCTTGGAAACCGGATCAGACAAGTTTTCGGGGTAGTGGCGGGTTTGGGTTGTGCAGGAAATTGCGTATCAGGCCTTTTGGCCCAAAATCCCCTTCACCTTGCTTCGCAACTGATCGATGGAGAACGGTTTGCCGATGACGTCCATACCTTCCTGCACCTCGATACTTTCTGCATACCCACTGGCGAACAGCACGGGCAGGCTGGGGCGTAATTTCCGGGCCTCGGTCGCCAGATCGCGGCCATTCATATCGGGTAGTCCCTGATCAGTCATCAGCAGATCTATGACTTTCTGACCGTCGCCCAGGTGGGCGAGCGCGTCTTTACCGTCAGCGGCTTCGAGCACGCTGTAATCCAGCTCTTCAAGTACGTCGACGATCAACATGCGTACGATGTTGTCGTCTTCGACCACGAGGATGGTGCTGGTGGGTGCGGACATAAAATGTTCCCTGAAAAAAGACAATAATTCGCAGCTGATTGTTTCTGACAGCATGTTAATGAGTATGTAAATGATAGCGACAAGTTCCCTCTAGCAGGAAAAACTATCCATTTGGGTTCCTTTCTGCTCTTTTTTCACCCTGATGAGATTTTTTGTAGGCCGTTTCATGGTGCTGTGCCTGAATTTTCCGCTTCATGCGCTAGAAAAACAGTCTTTTGCAGATGTTTCCTGCAGACTCTGTCGTTTCGATGAATTCGCCCGGACCTTTTGATGAACCCTCCGTCTTCGATTGACGAGCAACGCTTCCGTAAAATGTTGGGCCGCAACATCAGTCTGCCGTTGGGTGTCGGTGTGCTGAGCGCTGTTTTTTTTATCTCTCTGATTACCTATTTATTGACGGTGATCCAGTGGGTCGAACACACCGACCGCGTGATCAACAACGCCAATCATTCGCTCCGGCTGTCCATCGATATGGAAACGGGCATGCGCGGCTTTCTGCTCACGGGTGATGAGCACTTTCTCGATCCCTATGAAGTCGCCAAACCTGGGGTGGTGGCTGAACTCAAAAGTCTGGACCAACTGGTTGCCGATAACCCTCAGCAACTGGATCGCTTGAGGCGTCTGTCTGCCCTGCAGGATGAATGGAACGATTTTGCCCAGGAAATGATCACGTTGCGCCGAAAAAATGGTGATTATCAATCGGCTATTGCCGCCGGTCGAGGCAAGCGTCTGACCGACGAAATTCGCAGCGAATATGATCAGATCGTGGCGATCGAGCAGCAACTGCGCATCACTCGCAACGAAGACGTCACGCACACCACGATTCTCACAGTGACCTTGTATTTGATTTTTGTGGTGCTGATCAGCGGCTTCCTGGCCTACATAGGCCGGCGCGATATGTTTGCGTTATCAAAAAGTTACCTTGAGAACCTGAAGCTGCAAGAGAATAACGCTCAGCGCTTGCAACACGTGGCGTGGCTGCGCAACGGGCAAAGCGAGCTGGCAGAACAAGTGTTGGGGCAGCTGACATTGAACGTGCTGGGCCGCAATGTGTTGCAGTTTTTTGCCCAATACCTGGGCTCTGTCGTGGCCGCGATGTATGTCCGTCAGGAACATGGTGGCTTCACGCGTGTGGCATCTTACGGGTTTTCCCGCGAGCAGGAACAGCACGAGCAGTCGATCTACGGCGGCGAGGGCGTTATCGGTCAGGCTGCGCTGCAAGACAAGATCATCACCCTGGACGATGTGCCGGGTGATTACTTCAAAGTCAGCTCGGGTCTGGGCGATGGTTCGCCGCGTAGTGTCCTGATCGTGCCAACCAGCAATGACGACCAGGTCAATGGCGTGATCGAGTTGGGTTTTTTGCGGGCCTTGACCGAACGCGATGTCGAGTTCCTCGAGGTGATTTCCGACAACATCGGCACCTCGATTGAAGCGGCACGTTACCGCCAGCGCTTGCAGGACGTACTCGCCGGAACCCAGCAGCTCAATGAAGAACTGCAGGTGCAGCAGGAAGAGCTTAAAGCCGCTAACGAAGAGCTTGAACAACAGTCACACATCCTCAAGGAGTCTCAGTTCCATCTGGAAACCCAGCAGGCAGCTCTTGAGCAAACCAATGAGCAGTTAGCCGAACAGGGCCAAGCCCTGGCCGATCAGCGTGATGCGTTGGACCGCAACAACGAAGAGTTGAATATTGCGCAGGTTGAACTTGAAGCAAGAGCTGAAGAGCTGCAACGCTCCAGCAAATACAAGTCTGAATTCCTTGCCAATATGTCTCATGAGTTGCGAACGCCGCTTAACAGCTCACTGATTCTGGCGAAACTGCTGGCGGAAAACCCGACAGAGAACCTGACGGCCGAGCAGGTCAAATTCGCCGAGTCTATCTATTCGGCAGGCAACGATCTGCTGAACTTGATCAACGACATTCTCGACATCTCCAAGGTCGAAGCCGGCAAGCTCGACATGCGCCCGGAAACTACCAGTGTGGCGCGGTTGGTCGAAGGCCTGCGGGGTATGTTTCAACCCATGGCCGCAGACAAGAAACTCGACTTTCAAGTCGAATTACAGGCGGGCGCGCCAACGCTGCTGTTTACTGATCGCCAGCGCCTGGAGCAAGTACTGAAAAACCTGTTGTCCAACGCGATCAAGTTCACTGAGCGCGGCAGTGTCAGTTTGACCGTATCGCGGCAGCCGGGCGAGGGCATTACCTTCACCGTGCGCGACACTGGCATCGGCATCGCCGAAGAGCATCAGGAAAGCATTTTCGAGGCATTCCGCCAAGCCGACGGCACCACCAATCGGCGTTACGGTGGCACCGGCCTTGGGCTGTCGATTTCCCGCGATCTGGCCAAATTGCTGGGTGGCTCGATCTCCGTCACCAGTGCGCCAGAGCAGGGCAGCATTTTCACCTTGGTGGTGCCTGAGCAATACGTTGAGCAGGTCCAACTCGAATATGGCGAACAGCCGGTCGCGGTCGCAGCACCTGTCATGGTGATGCCACCGGTCATCCCCGTTGTAGTGAAGGTTCCGACACTGCCAGCTATTCCAGACTTTGCCGATGATCGCGACAAGGCACCGTTCAGTACCCGCTGCATGCTGGTGATCGAGGATGAGGTCAGTTTCGCGCAGATTCTTTACGATCTGGCTCACGAATTGGGTTATCAATGCCTGGTGGCCCATGCCGCTGACGAAGGGTTCAACCTGGCTGCACAGTTCATACCTGACGCGATCCTGCTGGACATGCGTCTACCGGATCACTCGGGTCTGACCGTGCTACAGCGCTTGAAAGAACTGGCGCCGACCCGACATATTCCGGTCCACGTGATCTCTGTAGAGGATCGCCAGGAAGCCGCGATGCACATGGGGGCCATCGGTTATGCAGTCAAGCCGACCACCCGTGAAGAATTGAAGGATGTTTTCGCCAAGCTCGAGGCCAAGCTGACCCAGAAGGTCAAGCGCATCCTGCTGGTGGAAGACGACGCCCTGCAACGCGACAGTATCGCGCGATTGATTGGCGACGATGACATCGAGATAACCGCCGTCGGGTTCGCTCAGGATGCGTTGGATCTGCTGCGGGATAACGTCTACGACTGCATGATCATCGACCTGAAACTGCCTGACATGCTTGGCAACGACCTGCTCAAGCGCATGTCCACCGACGACATCTGCTCGTTTCCGCCCGTGATCGTCTACACCGGGCGCAATCTGACCCGGGATGAAGAAGCCGAGCTGCTCAAGTATTCCCGCTCGATCATCATCAAAGGTGCGCGTTCGCCCGAGCGTTTGCTGGATGAGGTGACGCTGTTCCTGCACAAAGTCGAATCGAAACTGTCCAGCGAACGCCAGAAAATGCTCAGGACCGCCCGCAGTCGAGACAAGGTGTTTGAGGGCCGTAAAATCCTGGTGGTCGATGATGACGTGCGTAACATCTTCGCGCTGACCAGTGCCCTGGAGCACAAAGGCGCGGTCGTTGAAATCGCTCGTAATGGTCGAGAGGCCATCAACAAGCTTAATGATGTCGACGACATCGACCTGGTGTTGATGGATGTGATGATGCCCGAGATGGACGGCTACGAAGCGACCGTGGAAATTCGCAAGGATCCACGCTGGCGCAAGCTGCCGATTATCGCGGTGACGGCCAAAGCCATGAGAGACGATCAGGAGCGCTGCCTGCAGGCGGGCTCCAATGATTACCTGGCCAAGCCCATTGACCTTGACCGTTTGTTTTCGTTGATTCGCGTATGGCTGCCAAAAATGGAACGGTTCTGATTCATTGAACGTATCAGGCATTGAAGCCACTAAGTTGACTCCTGGAACCGAGTATCTGGATTTGTGCCATGTCGCTTGAGCGAAACACCGAAATTGAATTGCGTCTGTTAATGGAGGCGATTTACCTCAAATACAGTTACGACTTTCGTGATTACTCTGGAGCCTCGGTCAAGCGTCGGGTCAATCATGCGTTGCGCCAGTTCGATTGCAAGACCATCTCGGCGTTGCAGGAGCGCGTGCTACATGACCCATTAGCGTTCATGCAGCTCTTGCAGTTCCTGACTATCCCGGTCAGCGAAATGTTTCGCGATCCTGGGCATTTCCTGGCGATTCGTCAGGAGGTAGTGCCGCTGCTCAAAACATACCCTTCGATCAAGATCTGGATCGCCGGTTGCAGTACAGGGGAGGAGGTCTACTCCATGGCGATCCTGTTGCGCGAGGAGGGTCTGCTTGATCGAACCATCATCTACGCGACTGACATTAACCCCAGTTCGCTGGAGAAGGCGAAGATGGGCATATTCTCCCTGGAGAATATTCGTGCGTACACCGAGAACTATCAACGGGCGGGCGGGCAGCGGGCGTTTTCCGACTATTACACGGCGGCGTATGACCACGCTATTTTCGATAAGACCCTGCGCGAGAACGTCACGTTCGCCGATCACAGCCTGGCAACTGATAGTGTGTTTTCAGAAACCCAGTTAATTTCATGCCGTAACGTACTGATTTATTTTAATAAGAAACTTCAAGATCGGGCATTTGGGCTGTTTCACGATTCGCTCTGCCATCGGGGCTTTCTGGTACTGGGCAGCAAGGAAACACTCGATTTTTCCGCCTATAGCAAAAATTTTGAAACATTCGTCAAACAGGAGCGGATCTACCGTAAGTCATGAATACGACTGAACAATACCGCCACTTGCCCATTCGCGCGCTGCCTGTTGTCGATGCCATTGTCATCGGGGCGTCGGCTGGCGGCGTGGATGCCTTGATGAAGATTTTCTCTGCGTTGACGCCAGGCTTTGCTTTGCCAATTATCACGGTCTTGCATTTACTTGATGAGCGCCGCAGTCATTTGGCTGAAATTTTTCAGCGGCGCCTGCCTATCACGGTCAAAGAAGTCGATGACAAAGAGATAATTGTTCCTGGCACGTTGTATTTCGCCGCTCCCGGCTATCACGTGTCTGTGGAAGAAGATTTCAGCCTGTCACTGAGCCGGGAAGAGCGCATCTACCATTCACGTCCCAGCATCGACATCCTTTTTGAGTCGGCCGCTGATGCCTATGGACCTCGGCTGGCCGGGGTGTTGCTGACCGGGGCCAATCAGGACGGTGCTCGAGGATTGGCTATGATCAAGCATCACGGCGGATTCACTGTGGTTCAAGATCCCCGGCTGGCTCATGCACCCACCATGCCCGAAGCAGCGTTGGCGTTACATATGCCGAATCATATCCTGCCGTTGCACGACATTGGCCAATTGCTAATCGAGCTGGAAAGAACCGCATGCTAAGTGAAATCCAAGCCAACCTACTGATCGTCGATGATCTACCGGAAAACCTGCTAGCGCTTGAGGCATTGATCAAGCGTGAAGGCCGCACGGTCTTTAAAGCCCTGTCTGCTGATGAGGCACTTTCGCTGTTGCTGCAGCATGAGTTCGCTCTGGCCATTCTCGATGTGCAAATGCCAGGAATGAACGGCTTCGAACTGGCTGAGCTGATGCGCAGTACCGAGAGAACCAAAAATATTCCTATCGTGTTTGTCAGTGCCGCCGGTCGTGAGTTGAATTACGCATTCAAGGGCTACGAAAGTGGCGCGGTGGACTTTCTGCACAAACCGCTGGATATCCATGCGGTGAAGAGCAAGGTCAATGTATTTGTCGACCTTTATCGTCAACGCAAGGCGATGAAGCAGCAGGTCGAAGCCCTTGAACAGAGCCGCCACGAGCAGGAAGCTTTGCTTAAGCAGCTTCAGTCCACCCAGAACGAGCTTGAGCATGCAGTGCGCATGCGCGATGACTTCATGTCGGTTGTTTCTCACGAAGTGCGCACCCCGCTTAACGGGCTTATTCTGGAAACCCAGCTGCGCAAACTGCACTTGACCAAGGGCAACGTTGCTGCGTTTACCCTGGACAAACTGAGCACCATGGTCGATCGCGATGAGCGGCAAATCAAGAGTTTGATTCGTTTGATCGAGGATATGCTGGATGTCTCACGCATTCGTACCGGTAAGCTGTCGATTCGTCCCAGTCGTTTCGATCTGGTGCAACTGGTCAGCAACCTTCTGGAGAGCTTCTCCGCGCAGATATCGAACGCTGAGTCGACGTTGTCTTTTACGGGCGAAGGGCCGGTCATAGGGACCTGGGATGAGTTTCGTATCGAGCAGGTGGTTGTGAACCTGCTGACCAACGCACTGCGCTATGGCTCTCATAACCCGATCGACGTGCGGGTGTATTGCGAAGGCGGGCAGGCGCGGGTGGATGTGCTTGATCACGGTATTGGTGTCAGCGAAGAAAACCAAAAACGAATTTTTCAGCAGTTTGAGCGGGTATCGGCCAATCATGTCATCGCCGGATTGGGCCTGGGTTTGTTTATTTCCGAGCAGATCGTCGCCGCCCATGGTGGGTCGATCAGCGTAGATAGCGAGGAGGGTAAGGGATCGTTGTTCAGGGTGAGCCTGCCGCTTTAAAAGCTGTTGGCAATTATCCGACGTACAGCGCAACCTACGCCGCGCGCCATGGTCGTAGTGGCAGCTATTTAGAGATATAAGGCACCCCATGAGCTCTGATGCAGAAGATGTCGTACTCATCGTCGAAGACGAACCGCTGATCCTGATGTTGCTCGCCGATTATCTATCGGGTGAGGGCTACCGGGTATTGAAAGCCGAAAATGGCGAACAGGCGTTTGAGATACTGGCGACCAAACCTCACCTGGATTTGATGATCACTGATTACCGCCTGCCGGGTGGTGTATCGGGGGTGATGATTGCTGACCCCGCGGTGAAGCTGCGACCTGAATTAAAGGTGATTTTCATCAGCGGCTACCCCGCCGAAATCCTGGAGTCCGGCAGCCCCATCGCTCTCAAGGCGCCAATCCTGGCCAAGCCGTTCACGATGGACAACCTGCATACGCAGATTAAAAAACTGCTGGCGTGATTGAGTGGTTGTGATGCTGGTATACCCAATTTCATTACGCCTCAACGGCCTCTTTGCGCGCTCGGACACCCATCCCGAAATACTCTAGTGTCTTCATCCTGCAGCATCGGATTGCTTTCTCCTGAACGATATGGCGCTCCGCGCAGTACGCCTTGATCCTGGTGATTCGAACGGTCTGACTTCGCGCCGCCGAATGGGTTTTTGTCCTGCAAATGGCATAACCGCAGCCTTACGGCTGGTAACGCGTGCTTGTTATAGTCTGAGCACCATTACAACCAAAAAATGTGAGTATTTTCGAAGATGACAACCGTGTCCGATTACCAGGCTTTCCACGTCGAACTGACCGATAACATCGCTCACGTGCAGATTAATCGGCCGGAAAAGGTCAATTCAATGAACGCCGCGTTCTGGAGCGAAATCATTGATATTTTCCAGTGGATCGATGAAACGGATGAAGTGCGCGTCGTGGTCCTGAGTGGCGCTGGCAAACACTTCTCCTCGGGTATCGACTTGATGATGTTGGCATCGGTTGCCACTGAACTGGGCAAAGATGCGGGGCGAAATGCACGCTTGCTACGGCGCAAAATTCTGCAGCTTCAGGCCTCGTTCAATGCCGTGGACAGCTGTCGCAAACCGGTATTGGCGGCAGTTCAGGGATACTGCCTGGGCGGTGCCATCGATTTGATTGCAGCGTGTGATATGCGTTACGCCGCTGAAGATGCACAATTCTCGATCAAGGAAATCGACATGGGCATGGCGGCGGATGTGGGTACTTTGCAGCGCCTGCCGCGTATCATCGGCGACGGTATGCTGCGCGAACTGGCCTACACCGGGCGTACCATGGGTGCAGAAGAAGCGCGCAGCATCGGCCTGGTCAATCGCACGTTCGTCGACACGCAGAGCCTGCTTGACGGCGTGATGGCCATTGCTGGTGAAATTGCCAGTAAGTCGCCGATCGCTATTGCCGGGACCAAGGAAATGATCAGCTACATGCGTGACCATCGGATTGATGACGGCCTTGAATACGTCGCCACGTGGAACGCGGCAATGCTGCAATCAGCGGACCTTCGGTTGGCCATGGCCGCGCATATGAGCAAACAAAAAGCTGTCTTCGATAACTAAAGCATTCAATCATGAAGGCCGACTGGAACACTGAGCTGCAAGCGATCACCCAGACGTGCGCAAGCAGAGGAGATTATTCATGACACGCCCAAGGCGCTGGACAACGGCCGTACTGGATATCCAGGTCAGCGGCGGTTGGGCTGTGGTTCACAGTACCCAGGGATTTCTGCTCGACGGCAACGGCGTGATGTTCCCAAGGGAATGGCTCAAGCGTCAGGACTTGCCGTTGCTCAGCGAACACGGCATCGGCCATTTCGATGGTGAGCCGGTCTACCTGCTGGTGCTCAAACATCCGGTGGACGTCGAGGGTTGTACCTGGCAAGGCCTGCGTCAGTTCATGCTGGAAGGAGACTTCGACGTTTACAGAAAACTCGGCTATGCCGCACAGATAGGCACATGGGCGCGGGAGCATCGGTTCTGTGGCAGCTGTGGCCAAGCGATGCAGCAAGTGCCGGGTGAGCGTGCCATGTACTGCGAACACTGTGATTTGCGCCATTACCCGCGTATTTCGCCGAGCATGATCGTGCTGATCACTCGTGGCGATGAAATCCTGTTGGCACGCTCGCCGCGTTTTGTGCCGGGCGTCTATAGCACCCTGGCGGGGTTCGCTGAGCCTGGGGAGTCTGCGGAGGATTGCGTACGCCGCGAAGTGATGGAAGAGGTGCAGTTGGAGGTCAAGAACATCCAGTACATGGGCAGTCAGTGTTGGCCGTTCCCGCATTCGATGATGCTGGGCTTCCATGCCGAGTACGCAGGAGGCGAAATCGTTCCCCAACTGGATGAGATCGAAGATGCGCGCTGGTTCGACATCAATGATCTGCCGCCGTTACCGGCCCACCGCTCCATCGCGCGCTACTTGATCGATCTGTATCTGGCCAGGCGTTCAGGCGCCGCTGAACCAGTGTTGCCAGGCTAGGCGCACAGTCAGTCCCAGCACCACGATAATGAACACCGGGCGGATAAATTTTGCGCCGCCCTGAATCGCGGTACGAGCGCCAAAGAAGGCCCCGATCATCAGCGACGAACCCATGCTCAGGCCGATCAGCCAGTCTACCTGGCCAGAGAAGATGAACACTGACAGCGCCGCAGCATTGCTGACGAAGTTCATGCTGCGCGCCACACCGCTGGCCTTCACCAGATCCAGAGGGTAGAGCAGCAGACTGCTGACGGTCCAGAATGCACCCGTGCCCGGCCCGGCGACACCGTCATAAAATCCTAATCCCAGGCCTTGCGGCAGTTGCCACTTCTTCTTGATGGGCGCGTCGCTGTCCAGCGGTGCCTTGGGTGTGCCACCGAACAATAGGTAAAGGCCGCAACCGAACACAATCACCGGGAGCATCTGGTTGATCCACTCAGCGGGCAGGTAATGCGCAACCACCGCACCAATCGATGCCCCGACTGCCGTGCCAATCAACGCGTGAATCCATTGCTTGGGGTCGAACAGCTTGCGTCGGAAAAAGGTGTAGCTGGCCATCGCCGAACCGAAGGTCGAACTGAGTTTGTTGGTGCCAAGGACCAGATGCGGTGGGAGACCGGCAGTCATCAGGGCAGGGGTGGTCAACAAGCCACCACCACCGGCGATCGCATCAATGAACCCTGCGACAAAAGCAACGACTGCAAGAATGGCGAGGGTGGTCAGGTCAACACTGAGTTCAAAAGGCATGCGAGGGATCGACTTATACGGCTTGGGCAGAATGGCTGCTCCAGAAGGCGACCATTTTACGCATAACGGGTGATAAATCGATGTATCGGTTCGACCGCGCCAAGCCATTCGCGAATAAATTCGTTCACACACAACGTGCAGGAAAAGCGCTTACAGCTCATCAATCCTGACCCAACGCTGCTCTGCCGCCGCCAGGCGAATAGCTGCGGCTAAACGTTCTACTTGCCAAGCCTCTTCGAAATCAGGCCCTTCATTGCCATGACCGCAGACCGCCTGAATCAATACATGCACTTCCAGCGTCTTGAGTTCGTTGTACCCCAACTGATGCCCAGGTGCGGGACAGAAGACTGCATAACCGGGCAGTGTTGGTCCTGCGAGTATCCGCTGAAACCCGTCTTGCCCTGGGCGGTAAACCTGCAGCTCATTGAGTCGCTCCTGATCAAACGCAAGGGTGCCCCGTGTGCCGCTGATCTCGAAACTCAGGTGGTTTTTGTAGCCGTGCTTGAGCCAGCTGCTGCTGAACGTGCCGCGAGCGCCGTTGGCGAAGCGCAACAAGGCATGGGTCTGATCGTCGACGGCGATGGTGCGCTGTTCGCTGCTGCCCACGGCAACCGGACGTTGGGCGTGCACAGTATGAGAGTCGGCACATACCGCGTCGATGTCGCCGAGCAGGTGACGGGCCAGCGCCAGCAAATGGCTGCCCAGGTCTGCCAGCGCGCCCCCTGCGTGGGCAGCTTCACAGCGCCATGACCAAGGCGTTGCTGGATCCCCCATGAAATCTTCGCTGAACTCTCCCTGAAAGCCGATGATTTCGCCCAGCTCGCCGTCTGCGATCATCTGTCGCGCCAGACCGATGATGGGGTTGTGCTGGTAGTTGTAACCCACCCGCGTGACCACACCCGCAGCTTGGGCGGCTCGACGCATTTCACTCGCTTGACCGAGGCTGATCGCCAGGGGTTTTTCGCAATACACCGCTTTGCCGGCTGCCAGTGCCGCCATGGCCATGGGGTAGTGCAAGTGATTCGGTGTGGTGATCGCCACCAGGTGCACGCCGGGATCGTTGATCAATGATTGCCAGTCACCGTGAGCATGAGCGAAGCCCCAGTCGTTGGCGCATCGCTCGGCACGTGCGGCATCAGCATCGGCCAGTGCAGCGAGATGCACCTGCACGGGCAGTTGAAACGCGGCGCTCACATTGCGAAAGGCCAAGGCATGGGCACGCCCCATGAAGCCAGTGCCGATCAGGCCAATGCCCAGTGTGGGCAGAGCAGATGAGGGTACATAAGATTCGCGCATGACAAAGTCCGGTTAGAGTTGTTGTGCGGAAAATATATTCTTAAATAATTTTTTATGGAATATATATTCTTTTAGTGAGTCGTAAAAAAACAGCCCGAAGGCTGTTTTTTTCACCCGTACAGGAGAATCAGGACAGGTAACCACCGTCCACATTCAACGAAACACCGGTGGTGTAGCTGGATGCATCACTGGCCAGGTACAGAACGGCGCCAGCCATTTCGCTGGGTGCGGCCACACGCTTGAGCGGGATCTGCTCCAGCGCCATGTTCAGGATCGCATCGTTTTTGACCAGGGCCGAGGCGAATTTGGTGTCTGTCAGACCTGGCAGCAGGGCGTTGCAACGAATACCGAACGGCGCGCATTCCTTTGCGAACACTTTAGTCATGTTGATCACGGCCGCCTTGGTCACCGAATAGATGCCTTGGAACACGCCTGGCGAAATGCCATTGATCGAAGCGACGTTGATGATGCTGCCGCCGCCGTTTTCGCGCATCAGTTTGCCGGCTTCAATGGACATGAAGAAGTAACCGCGAATGTTAACGTCGACGGTTTTCTGGAATGCGCTCAGGTCCGTGTCCAGTACATTGCAGAATTGTGGATTGGTTGCAGCGTTATTGACCAGAATGTCCAGACGACCGAACTGTTCGCGAATCTGCGCGAACGCGTTATGGATCTGTTCCATCTCGCCGATGTGGCAGGCAATTGCAGTAGCCTTGCCGCCGTCAGCGATGATCGCGTCCGCGACGTGTTGGCAGCCATCGATCTTGCGGCTGGAGACAATGACGTGCGCGCCTTGTTGAGCCAGTAGCTTGGCGATGGCTTCACCAATGCCGCGGCTGGCACCGGAAACGAAAGCGATTTTGCCGTCGAGGTCGAACAGTTGGGTCTTGGACATGTTTTCTTCCTTATTGTGTCGCAATCAAAGGCTGGATTTATCGATCACTTGCAGGCTCATCTGCTCCAGCAGCTTGTTCATCTGAATGAACTGCGCGAAGCGTTTGTCCTGGGTCTGACCATGAAAAAAACGGTAGTAGATTTGTTGCACGATACCGGCCAGGCGGAACAAGCCATAGGTGTAGTAGAAGTCAAAATTGTCGATCTGGATGCCGGAGCGTTCAGCGTAGTAATCGACGAACTGACGGCGGGTCAGCATGCCGGGCGCATGGCTAGGCTGGCGGCGCATCAGTTGTACCGGTGCCGGGTCGCTGGCTTCGATCCAATAGGCCAAGGTGTTGCCCAGGTCCATCAACGGGTCGCCAATCGTGGTGAGCTCCCAATCCAGAACGCCGATGATTTTCATCGGGTTGTTCGGGTCGAGAATCACATTGTCGAAGCGATAGTCGTTGTGCACGATGCTGGACACGGGGTGATCGGCCGGCATCTTTTCCGTGAGCCAGGCCCTGACCGTCTCCCAACTCGGCGCATCCGGGGTCAGCGCTTTTTCGTAACGGTCGCCCCAACCACCAATCTGGCGTTTCACATAACCTTCGGGCCTGCCAAGGTCCGCCAGGCCGCACGCGGTATAGTCGACCTGATGCAACTCGACCAGCGTGTCGATAAAGTTTTTACACAGGGCTTCGGTCTGTTGGGCGTCGAAGTTCAGTTCAGACGGTAGATCAGAGCGCAGAATGATGCCGTTGACCCGCTCCATGACATAGAACTCAGAGCCGATCAGTGACTCGTCAGTGCAATGCACGTAAGCCTTTGGGCAATACGGAAAGCCGACATTCAACTGATTGAGAATGCGGTATTCGCGGCCCATGTCGTGCGCAGACTTGGCTTTGTGGCCAAAAGGCGGACGCCTCAGGACGAACTCCTGGTCCGGGTATTGGATCAGGTACGTCAGGTTCGAAGCACCGCCCGGAAACTGGCTGATCTCAGGCGAGCCCCTCAGGCCGGGAATATGCGCCTTGAGGTAGGGGTCGATGAGGCTGGCGTCGAGTTCTTCGCCAGAGCGGATCTTGGTGGACTGGTCAGTAAGCGCCATGCTTATCCCTTCTGCTTATTATGGAGTGCAGACATTATTGACTAATCTAATGCGACCACTCTTCGCTCACAAGCTGGAAACGGCCTTATAGGTGAGCGTGTTGCTGGCCAATCATTGGCTTTGATCGCTGGGTGTCCGTGAGTTGCAGGCGAAAAAAAACCGAGGCCCTGAGACCTCGGTTCTGCGTGCATTGCAGCCAGGTTTAAGCCGGGAACAGCTCGCTCAGCTTCATGGCCAGCATCATGTCGCCTTCAGCGCGCAGCTTGCCGCCCATGAACGCCTGCATGCCGTCGGTTTCGCCGCTGACGATGCCTTTAAGGGTCTCGCTGTCCATGACCAGTGTCACTTGAGCGTCAGGGTTCTCGCCTTCTTTAACGTCGCAAGTACCGTCTTTTACGATCAAGGAGTAGTGTGTGTTGTCATCGATCTTAAAGCCAAACACCAGGTCCAGGCCTGCAGCTGCACTTGGGTTGAACTTGGCTTTCATGGATTGAATGGAGTCAGCTACAGAAGTCATGGTGCGATCCTTTTTCTAGGGTTCTGGTGGATAGGTTCCAGCGACCATTCAGGTCGCCGTGGGCCGGTCTCAGCGATAAGTGATGAGCTCCGGCGCCTGCAACAGTTGCAGGTGCGCATGACTGTTGAAGGAAGCCAAGGCTACCTCGCGACCACGGAATTTAAGCTGGTTGAGCGAGGTATTGACGATTTGCCAGTTGAGTTCGAACGCCTGCTTCGCGGGCATCTGAGTGATTAAGTGGAGCAGCGCGGTGATTGTACCGCCTGAGGTGAAAATCGCGATCCGGTCTTTGTTGCCCGCCTGATCGAGAACCCGGTGCAAGCCCGATTGAACCTGCTCGACAAAGCCGAGCCAGCTTTGCAGCCCCGGAGTGTCATAATCACCCTTGAGCCAACGGTCCATGATCAACGCAAATAGTCGCTGAAACTCACCGCGGTTTTGCGCGGCATTACGCAGCACATGCAGGGCTTCCGGTTCATCGGGGAGCAGGGCCGGGAGCAGGGCACGGATCACCGCATCGGCGTCGAATTCATTAAACGCGGGATCGACTTCAAGCGGGGCCATGGATTGCCCTGCCGCCTTGAACTGGTCCATTACCGCCTCGGCCGTATGCTGCTGACGACGCAGGTTGCCAGACAGGCAGCGATCGAAGCTCAAGCCCAGCTGTGCCAGGTGGGTGCCGAGGATCTCGGCCTGGCGAATACCCATCGGAGACAGAACGTCGTAGTCGTCTGCACCAAAGGAGGCCTGGCCATGTCGAATCAAATAGATGCTGCCCACGTCGGCGTTATCCCGGGACGTTGAAGGTTTTGCGAGGTTATGAGGATGCTTGAAGCGTGTCAATGAAAAAACATACGCTTGTTTGAATGGTTGTTTCCGGGACATCCCTGGCAAGCGATCGACTGGCCGTCTGCAAGGCACGCCGGTATGCTTGAGTCATCCGCGGCTCCTTGATTGGAGGGGCGCAAAGTGTGTGAGGAGTATTTGTGGAGTTTATGGCTGAATACGCAATTTTTCTGGCCAAGACGGTCACCCTGGTGGTTGCCATTCTGATTGTGCTGGCGGCTTTCGCTTCGCTACGCAGCAAAGGCCGACGCAAATCTGCCGGGCAGTTGCAGGTCAGCAAGCTGAATGACTTCTACAAAGGTCTGCGCGAACGTCTTGAACAATCGCTGTTGGATAAGGACCGGCTCAAGGCGTTGCGCAAAGAGCAAGGCAAAAGCCTGAAGAAGGAAAAGAAACTGGCCGACGCCAAGCCTCGGGTGTATGTGCTGGATTTCGACGGTGATATAAAAGCGTCCGCAACCGAGAGCATGCGCCATGAAATCACGGCGCTGTTAACCTTGGCCACGGTCAAGGATGAAGTGGTCCTGCGCCTGGAGAGTGGCGGCGGCATGGTCCACAGTTATGGCTTGGCCTCATCGCAGTTGGCACGGATTCGTCAGGCGGGTATTCCACTGACCATCTGCATCGACAAAGTGGCGGCCAGCGGTGGCTACATGATGGCTTGCATTGGTAACAAGATTATCAGCGCACCTTTCGCTATTTTGGGTTCCATCGGCGTGGTAGCGCAGTTGCCCAACGTCAATCGTCTGCTGAAGAAGCATGATATTGATTTTGAAGTGCTGACCGCTGGCGAGTACAAACGTACCTTGACCGTATTTGGCGAAAATACCGAGAAGGGCCGGGAGAAGTTCCAGGAAGAGCTGGACATTACTCATGAGCTGTTCAAAAACTTTGTCGCGCGCTACCGTCCGCAATTGGCGATCAACGAAGTTGCTACCGGGGAAGTCTGGCTTGGCATGGCGGCGCTGGACAAACAGTTGGTGGACGAACTCAAGACCAGTGACGAATACCTTTCTGAGCGCGCCAAGGTCGCTGAAGTTTTCCATTTGCATTATTCCGAGCGCAAAAGCTTGCAGGAATGGATCGGCTTGGCGGCCAGTGGGTCGGTAGATCGTGTCTTGTTGAGTTGGTGGAGTCGGCTGACACAGCAGCGCTTCTGGTAATCGTAAGCGCCTTTGTCAGGTTTTCAGTGACAAGGATGGTTCATCAGATAGCAAAAAGCCCGGGGTTCAAATTGAACCCCGGGCTTTTTTTCAGGCCGAATCAGCGACGCCGGAACAGCGGCAACGGTTCATCAGTAGCGGCCTGGTAGGTCACCGAGAAGTCTTTAAGACCTTCAAGTGCTTCATACGGGTCTTTGTCTGGGCGAATCGCAAAGGCGTCGAAACCACAGCGGTGCATATAGAACAATTGGTCACGCAACACATCGCCAATGGCCCGTAGTTCGCCTTTGAAACCGTATCGATCACGAAGCAGACGCGCATTGGAGTAACTGCGGCCATCGGTGAACGCCGGAAAATTCAGGGCGATAACCTGGAAGTTATCCACGTCATCACCAATTTGCTCAGCTTCTTCGTCGGCGTCCAGCCATACACCCAAGCCGCCGTCACGCGCTTTGAGGGCGTGACTATGGTCGAGCCATAAAGCCAGCGGCACAATCAGGTCATCACAGTTGGACAGGCCGTCAAGCGTCGTGTCCTTGGGCAGC
Source organism: Pseudomonas sp. GG8 (assembly GCF_052976945.1). NCBI lineage: Bacteria > Pseudomonadati > Pseudomonadota > Gammaproteobacteria > Pseudomonadales > Pseudomonadaceae > Pseudomonas > Pseudomonas sp. GG8. The sequence continues at coordinate 2,426,953 of NZ_JBRIIP010000001.1, read as the reverse complement.
AAGTGCCAGGTTTCGTCGATGACTTCGTTGTTCTTAATGATTCGCTGCATAGACGCGCTCCTTGAAAGGGTCAATGCCGATACGCTGGAAGGTGTCGATAAAACGCTCATCTTCGTGCCGCTTCTCTATGTAGACGTTGATCAGCTTCTCGATCACGTCGGGCATCACATCCTGGGCGAAAGACGGGCCCAGAATTTTACCCAGGCTTGCATCACGGTTGCTGCTGCCGCCAAGGGAGACTTGATAGAACTCTTCGCCTTTCTTGTCCACGCCAAGAATGCCGATATGCCCCACGTGGTGGTGACCGCAGGCGTTCATGCAACCGGAAATATTCAGGTCCAGCTCGCCGATGTCGAACAGGTAATCCAGGTCGTCAAAGCGACGCTGGATGGCTTCGGCGATCGGGATCGATTTGGCGTTGGCCAAGGAGCAGAAATCGCCCCCTGGGCAGCAAATGATGTCGGTCAGCAAACCGATGTTCGGGGTGGCGAAACCCTGTTCGCGGAGCTCGCCCCACAAGGTGAACAACTGGCTTTGCTCAACGTCGGCAAGAATGATGTTTTGCTCGTGGGACGTGCGCATCTGGCTGAAGCTGTAACGATCAGCCAGATCGGCAACGCCATCGAGTTGTTTGTCGGTGATATCGCCTGGGGCAACACCGGTCGGTTTGAGCGACAGGGTCACCGCTGCGTAGCCTGGCTTTTTGTGCGCAAGAACGTTGCGCGAGCGCCAGCGGGCAAAACCTGGGTGTTCTTTATCGAGGTGAGCCAGTTCAGCGCTTTGATCGCTGAGGGCTTTGTACTCGGGGTCGACGAAGTGCTTGGCGACGCGATGCACTTCGGCTTCGGTCAACGTGGTCTGGCCGCCCCGCAGGTGGACCATTTCCGCGTCGACTCGCTCGGCGAACACTTCAGGCGTCAGTGCCTTGACCAGAATCTTGATCCGGGCCTTGTACTTGTTGTCACGACGGCCATAGCGGTTATAGACCCGCAGGATCGCGTCTAGATAGCTCAACAGGTCCTGCCAAGGCAGAAACTCATTGATGAAGGCACCGACCACTGGCGTACGGCCAAGGCCACCACCGACCAGGACGCGGAAACCCAGTTCGCCCGCAGCGTTACGCACTGGCTCCAGGCCGATGTCGTGTACCTCAATGGCGACACGGTCACTGGTGGAACCATTGATGGCGATCTTGAATTTACGCGGCAGGTAGGCGAATTCGGGGTGGAAGGTAGTCCACTGCCGAATGATCTCGCACCACGGACGCGGATCAACCACTTCATCCGCCGCAACACCGGCAAATTGATCGGTGGTGACGTTACGCAAGCAGTTACCGCTGGTCTGAATCGCGTGCATCTGCACGGTTGCGAGTTCAGCCAGAATATCCGGCACGTCTTCCAGCGCGGGCCAGTTGAACTGAATATTTTGGCGGGTGCTGACATGGGCATAGCCCTTGTCGTAATCACGAGCGATTTTGGCAATCATGCGCAACTGCCGCGAGGTCAACTGGCCATAAGGCACAGCCACCCGCAACATCGGCGCAAAGCGTTGAATATAAAGGCCATTCTGCAGGCGCAGCGGGCGAAACTCTTCTTCGCTCAGCTCTCCGGCCAGGTAGCGTCGGGTCTGATCCCGGAACTGCTTGACGCGGTCCTCGATGATCCGCTGATCGTACTCGTCGTATACGTACATATAGGTCCTGTTCTCAGGCTGCTTACAGCAAATCTGCGCGCACGGCCGCGCACTCCCAACGGAGCCGAGGGAAGATACCAGTTTGCAGTTATGCGCAAAAGTGAAGTTTGAGTATATGCAAAGAACTAAAAGAACTATCCAGGTCGGGTTGATCGCATAACCCTTCTTGAGGAATGGGCAATGCTCGACTTTACTAAGGGCGTGATCGCGGCAATCTGCTGTCGCAGAGGCGGTCACGCTTCATATGCAATCACCGATAAAACCGAAAAGAGGCGATGCAATGAGCAACCCTGTCAAAGCAGTGAAAGCCGATAGCAGCGTAGATGCCTGGGCCATTTTCTTCATTGTCATCCTGGTCGTAACGACGGCCGTATTCTGGGTGAGCCACCAATAACGCAAGCAACCTGCGCCTGTCCGACGTGACGGTCGGACAATGCGTTAAACGGTATCCAGAGGTCTGCACTTAGGCAGTTATACTGCGTGCCTATTTTTCAGGCCAGCATGAGAATGTTTAAACTTTTTTGTAGCGCGTTGCTGGTATTGAGCAGCGTGTGGATGACTGCGACCGAAGCAGCGACGGTGGTTTTTCTGAATCCGGGCCTGTCGACGGAAACGTTTTGGGTCAGTTATTCAAAGTTCATGGCGGCGGCGGCCAACGACTTGGGCATGACGCTGCAGGTGCGTTACTCGGAACGGGACCCTCATAAAACGCTGATCCAGGCGCGCGAAGCATTGTTGGGCCCTGACCGGCCCGATTACCTGGTGTTCGTCAATGAATTGTATGCCGCCCCGGAAATTCTTCGTCTATCCCAAGGCAGCGGCGTCAAGCTGTTTGCCGTCAACAATACCCTCACCCCTGATCAGATCAACATGCTCGGCGACGTCCGCACTCGCTTTCCGAATTTGATCGGTAGTTTGGTAGGGAATGATGAGGAGGGCGGTTACTTGATGGCCAAGGAGCTGATTCGCCTGCACCCGAAGGTTGCCGCTGGTCATAGCATCGACATGCTGGCGTTCTCTGGAGCAGCAACAACACCCGTCGCTCAGCTTCGCGAGCAGGGTCTGCGACGCGCTCTGGGTGAGCACCCGGAAGTGCATTTGCGTCAACTCGTGTACAGCGGTTGGGAACGAGAGCGAGCGCAGGAACAGGCCCGACAGTTGTTTCAGCGCTACCCGAAAACAAGCCTGGTATGGTCTGCCAATGATGAAATGGCGTTTGGCGCCATGGCTGCATTGCGTGAACGGGGCGGAGAGCCGGGCAAGGATGTGCTGTTTAGTGCCTTGAACTCTTCGACAGCGGCCTTGCAGGCGCGTCTGGACGGAAGTTTGAGCGTTCTGGCGGGTGGGCACTTCACGTTGGGTGGGTGGGCCATGGTGTTGCTGCACGACTATGACGCAACCAGGGAACAGGATCGCCAGTACCTGGGGGCGCGTCAATTAAGCGTGTTGCAGCTTCTTGGCCAGCAGGATGCCAGGCGCCTGCTGCAGGCTGGCCGCCAAGACGACTATGGCGTCGATTTCCGCACATTCAGCATGACGGGGAACCCTAAGCCGGGTGCGTACCGTTTTTCCCTGAAAAGCATACTGTACTGAAGGGTCAACCCACGGCGAAGTGCAATACCAACTGGACAATGCCAAACAAGGTCAGGGCGAAGATCGCCGTGAACAGCACGCCCAGTATGACGAAGTGACTGGGTTTGCCGTGGGTAAAATCCCGAGCCCGGTTTTTCCCGCTCTGTACACCAAATGCCGCCGCTACAACGCTCTGCACCATCTGCCAGAAAGTAGGCGGCTTATTGTTTGAAGAGTCGTCCATACACCCTCGTGAATTCACATCAACGTAAAGAAAACTCACTAAGCATAGTCAAGTCAGAGGGATATGCCCTGCGCGGGTCACTTTGATGGGTGGCAGCGCCTACTGAAAAAGGAAGCAACCCATGGTCGGGCTGCCTCCTGAACGCGCTGTCTTAGTCGTCGTATCCCAGGTTTGGCGCCAGCCAGCGCTCAGAAACGCTCAGCTCCTGACCTTTGCGCGCCGTGTAGCTTTCTACCTGATCCTTGTCGACTTTACCCACGGCAAAATATTGCGCCTGTGGATGAGCGAAGTACCAGCCACTCACCGACGCCGCAGGAAACATTGCATAGCTTTCGGTCAAGGTGACACCGCTCAGGCCTGACTGACCCTCCTCGGTGCGGTCCAGCAGGTCGAACAAGGTGCCTTTTTCGGTGTGATCCGGGCAGGCCGGATAACCCGGTGCAGGGCGGATACCGATGTACTGCTCCTTGATCAGGTCTTCGTTGGCCAGTTGTTCGTCCTTGGCATAACCCCAGTAGTTTTTCCGCACCTGTTGGTGCAGCCACTCGGCGCAGGCTTCGGCAAGACGGTCGGCCAGGGCTTTGACCATGATTGCGTTGTAGTCGTCGCCTTTGTCTTGATAAGCCTTGGACACTTCTTCGGCACCGATGCCCGCAGTGGTGATGAAACCGCCGACGTAATCGGTGACGCCGCTGTCCTTGGGTGCGACAAAGTCAGCCAGGGAGAAATTCGGTTTGCCGTCGGTCTTGATGATCTGTTGACGCAGGTGATGCAGCTTGGCCAGCGGTTTGCCGTCGTTGCCGTAAAGCTCCAGGTCATCGTTGTCGACCTGATTGGCAGGCCAGAAGCCAAACACTGCGCGAGCGCTGATCAGTTTTTCGTCGATCAGTTTGCGCAGGATGTCCTGAGCATCGGCAAACAGCGAGGTCGCGGCTTCGCCAACCACTTCATCGGTGAGAATGCGCGGGTATTTGCCGGCCAGGTCCCAGGAGATGAAGAATGGGGTCCAGTCGATGTACTCGGCCAGCACATTAAGGTCGATATTTTCCAGGACCTTCACGCCGGTGAACGTAGGTTTGACCGGTTGGTAATCGGGCCAGTCGAACTTCGGCTTCTTGGCCACGGCAGCGGCGTAACTCAGGCGCTCGGTGCGGGAACTGCGGGCAGCGGTGCGCTCACGTACCTCGATGTATTCGAGCCGGGTTTTCTCGATAAACGCCGGCTTCAATTCCTTCGACAGCAATTGCGTGGCCACGCCAACGGCGCGGGATGCATCGGTGACGTAGATCACCGCGTCGTTGCTGTACTTGGGTTCGATCTTCACCGCGGTATGGGCTTTGGACGTGGTCGCGCCGCCGATCATCAGCGGCAGTGTAAAGCCCTGACGCTGCATTTCCCGGGCGACATGCACCATTTCATCGAGTGACGGTGTAATCAGTCCAGACAGGCCGATGATGTCGCACTTCTGTTCCTTGGCCACCTGCAGGATCTTCTCTGCCGGCACCATCACGCCCAAGTCGACGATGTCATAGCCGTTGCAGCCCAGAACCACGCCGACAATGTTCTTGCCGATGTCATGCACGTCGCCCTTGACCGTGGCCATGAGAATTTTGCCCTTGGCTTCGGGTTTGTCGCCTTTTTCCAGTTCGATGAACGGGATCAAGTGGGCCACGGCCTGTTTCATCACTCGCGCGGATTTAACCACCTGTGGCAGGAACATTTTTCCTGAGCCGAACAGGTCGCCGACGATGTTCATGCCGGACATCAACGGCCCTTCGATCACTTCGATCGGGCGCTTGAACGACTGCCGAGACTCTTCGGTGTCTTCGACGATATGGGTGGTGATGCCTTTGACCAGCGCGTGTTCCAGGCGCTTGTTGACTTCCCAGCCACGCCACTCTTCGGTTTCGGCTTCTTTGACGCTGCCGTCACCCTTGTACTTGTCGGCGATGGCCAGCAGGGCGTCGGTACCGTTTGGCGTGCGGTTGAGGACGACGTCTTCCACACAATCGCGCAATTCGGTCGGTATTTGGTCGTAGATCTCCAATTGCCCGGCGTTGACGATCCCCATGCTCAAACCGTTGCGGATCGCATACAGCAAGAACACCGAGTGAATCGCCTCGCGTACCGGATTGTTGCCACGGAACGAGAAGGATACGTTGGACACGCCACCAGAGGTCAGGGCATGGGGCAGGTTGTCGCGAATATAGGCACAGGCGTTGATGAAATCGACGGCGTAGTTGTTGTGCTCTTCGATGCCCGTGGCAATGGCGAAAATGTTCGGGTCAAAAATGATGTCTTCAGGCGGGAAGCCGACATCGTTGACCAGGATGTCGTAGGAGCGCTTGCAGATTTCTCTCTTGCGCTTCTCGGTGTCGGCCTGGCCGTCTTCATCAAACGCCATCACCACCACGGCGGCGCCATAGCGTTTGCACAGTTTGGCGTGATGGATGAACTGCTCCACGCCTTCCTTCATGCTGATGGAGTTGACGATGCCCTTGCCCTGAATGCACTTGAGGCCGGCTTCGATCACCTCCCATTTGGAGGAGTCGATCATGATCGGAACGCGGGAAATGTCCGGTTCGCCGGCAATCAGATTGAGGAAGGTCACCATGGCCTTCTTCGAATCGAGCATGCCCTCGTCCATGTTGATGTCGATCACCTGAGCGCCGGCTTCGACCTGCTGCAAGGCGACTTCAAGCGCTTCGGTGTAGTTGTCCTCACGGATCAGCCGGGCAAAACGCGCAGAACCGGTGATGTTGGTGCGCTCGCCGACGTTGATGAACAACGAACTGCGATCAATGGTGAACGGTTCCAGGCCGGATAGGCGACAGGCTTTAGGGATGTCCGGAATAGCCCGCGGCGGGTACTTGCTTACCGCATTGGCGATGGCCTTGATGTGCGCAGGTGTGGTCCCACAGCAGCCACCGACGATATTGAGAAAGCCGCTCTGGGCGAACTCTTCGATGATTGCCGCTGTCTGTGCTGGCTCTTCGTCGTATTCACCGAAGGCGTTCGGTAAACCGGCGTTCGGGTGCGCCGAAATGTAAGTGCCGGCTTTGTTCGACAGTTCTTCCAGGTAGGGACGCAAATCGCTGGCGCCCAGCGCGCAGTTCAAACCCACCGAAATAGGTTTGGCGTGGCTGACCGAGTTCCAGAACGCTTCAGTGGTTTGTCCGGACAAGGTGCGGCCCGAGGCATCGGTGATGGTCCCGGAGATCATGATCGGCAATTCAAAGCCGACTTCTTCGAACACGCCCTGCACGGCGAAAATCGCGGCCTTGGCATTGAGGGTGTCGAAGATCGTCTCGATCAGGATCAGATCGGCGCCGCCTTCGATCAAGCCGTGGGTGGCTTCGGTGTAGTTTTCCACCAACTGATCGAAGGTCACGTTGCGGTAACCGGGGTTGTTCACGTCTGGCGACAACGAGCAGGTGCGGCTGGTCGGGCCTAGAACGCCAGCAACGAAGCGCGGCTTGTTGGGCGTTTCCAGGGTTTTAGCGTCAGCGACCTTGCGGGCGAGGCGAGCACCTTCTACGTTCAACTCATAGACCAACGCTTCCATACCGTAATCGGCCTGGGAAACCTGGGTGGCGTTGAAGGTGTTGGTTTCGAGAATGTCAGCGCCAGCATCCAGATAGGCCTTTTCGATGGCCCCAATCACGTCCGGACGACTGAGAATCAGCAGGTCGTTATTGCCTTTGACATCACTTGGCCAGTCGGCGAAGCGTTTGCCACGGTAGTCCTCTTCCTCCAGTCGGTAGCTCTGGATCATTGTGCCCATGCCACCATCGAGAATCAGAATGCGCTCTTTGAGGGCTTGCTGGAGAGCGTGGAGGCGAGCGCTGCGGTCGGACATAGGACTACCTGGAAAGGCCAATACAGAAGGTCCGAGATAATAGCAAACCTGCGCGCTTTTAGTGAGAGGAGGGCATTCTCATGAATATCGCTCATGTTGTAGGGAGTAAGCCACTGTAGAATCACCGCGTTTTAATGGTCGGGACACTGGACATGCCATATCGGGTACTCGCAAGCCTCTTTTTGCTGCTCCTGTGCAGTGGGGTACGTGCGCAAGATTCAGGGTCGAACCCTTCCTCGTCTATTTCCTACACCCGAGACGTGCAGCCGATCTTTACCGAGAAGTGTGTCGCCTGCCATGCCTGTTATGACGCCGCATGCCAGCTCAACCTGGGCAGTGCCGAAGGAGCTCTGCGGGGCGCGTCGAAAGTTCAGGTGTATAACGGCAGGCGCAGCGAAGCCGAGGCGCCTACCCGACTGTATTACGATGCCCATAGCGTCACGGCCTGGCAGCATAAAGGCTTCTATTCGGTGTTTGATGCGCAAGGCAGTCAGGCTGCACTGATGGCGCGGATGCTCGAGCTCGGCCATAAAACGCCACTGACGCCCAATGCCAAAGTTCCGGCCGAGATCGTTCTGGGGATGGACCGAGATAATCAATGCCCAATGCCGGCTGAGTTCGATACCTATGCCGGCAACCATCCCAAGGAAGGCATGCCGCTGGCAGTGACCGGCCTGACCGAACCGCAGTATCAAACCTTGCGGCGCTGGTTGGCGGCGGGTGCGCCGATTGATCAACAGGCGCTGGCCCCGAGCGCCAGCGAGACGCTGCAAATCACTCAGTGGGAAGACATGCTCAATGCCCGCGGCGCCAAGGAAGGGTTAGTGGCGCGGTGGTTATACGAGCATCTGTTTCTGGCACACATTTATTTTGAAGGCGGCGAGCCTGGGCATTTCTTTCAGTGGGTTCGTTCGCGCACGCCCAGCGGTCAGCCCATCGACCTGATCAATACACGACGACCCAACGATGATCCGGGCTCCGACGTGTATTACCGCTTGTGGCCAGTACAAGGGGTGATCGTGCACAAGACCCACATCACATACCCGATGAGCCCAGGCAAAATGGCGCGGGTCAAAGAGCTGTTCTACAGCGGTGACTGGACTGTCAGCGCTTCGCCTGGCTACGGCCCACGGCACCGCGCCAATCCGTTCGACACGTTTCAGGCGATTCCTGCCCAAGCGCGTTATCAGTTCATGCTCGACAACGCCGAGTACTTCGTGCGCACCTTTATCCGTGGTCCGGTCTGCCGTGGGAATATCGCCAGTGATGTCATTCGCGATAATTTCTGGGCTCTTTTTCAGGACCCGGCACATGATCTGTACCTCACGGATGCGGCTTATCGTGACAAGGCTACGCCCCTGTTGTCGATGCCCGGCCAGATCGACGACGTTGGCAGCGTTTTGACTCTGTGGCACTCCTATCGCGACAAGCGCAATGAGTACGAAGCACTACGCAGCAAAACCTATGCTCAGGCGCCAGCCCCCAGTTGGTCGACGTTGTGGGCCGGTAACGACAACGCCTTGTTGTCGATTTTTCGTCACTACGACAGCGCCTCCGTCAATAAAGGGTTGATCGGCGAAATCCCGCAGACGATGTGGCTGTTCGACTTCCCCATCCTTGAGCGAACCTATTACCAGCTTGCGGTCAATTTCGACGTATTCGGCAACGTTGCGCATCAAGCGCAGACTCGGTTGTATTTCGACCTGATCCGCAACGGTGCCGAGCAGAACTTTCTGCGGCTGATGCCCGCTGACTCGCGCGATGAGATCTTGAGCGACTGGTACCAGGAAGGCGGCAAAGTGAAAATGTGGCTGGACTATCAGGGCATCGACGACGACGCGCCAAGCGGTCTTAAGCTCAATGAAAAAGACCCCAAACGTGATTTCGCCCTTCAGTTGCTGGTGCGCTACGGCGACTTGAATGGCCGGCCGGACCCGATCAACCGCTGCAGTGGCGCGTACTGTGCCCGGCAAACCCTGGTGCCCGAATTGCGCTACGCCGAACAGGCTCTGAGTCGCCTGACGTCTCGCCCGGCGGCGGGTTTGCAGGTGATCGCCCAGTTACCGGAAGCAAGCATGCTCCGAATCCAGGCCAGCGATGGTAAGCGCGAGCTCTACAGCCTGCTGCGCAACCGTGCACACAGTAACGTCGCCTTTATGCTGGGTGAGGAATCCCGCTATCAACCGGGGCTGGACACCTTGACTATCTATCCCGGCGTGCTGAGCAGCTACCCGAACTTTATGTTCAATATTCCTGCTGTGCAGGTGCCCGCGTTTGTCCGCGCCATGGAGCAGGCGCGGGACGCTGATGCGTTCGAAAAAATCGTTCAGCGATGGGGCATTCGCCGGAGCAATCCTCAGTTCTGGTTCTATTTTCATGACCTGACACGCTATATCCAGGAGACCGAGCCGGTTGAGGCGGGCATGCTGGACATGAACCGTTACGAGAATCTGTAGCCGTTCTTTAAACGGCTTCGCAGGTAAGCCTGCGAAGCCGTTGACACGCTCGTATTGAGCTGAACGCCTTGACAAACATGGCCCGCAGCCATCTACCAGTCATCAATCCCGCGCAACCTTTTGGCCCTTGTCGCGGTCCGACGTATCGAGACGACCTGAAGTAGCAGTCTATTCGGGGTCCTTGATGTTGATTTGAAAACAGGTGAGTTGCGGATGTTGATTTCGGTTCAAGCCTTGCGGGCACTCGCCGCGTGGGCAGTTGTGTGTCACCACTTTATGCAGATTTTCTTTGATTTTCATGCCAAAGGCCCCGTAGGGCAGTTCTTCGTCGACAGGGGGGCGGTAGGGGTCGATATTTTCTTCGTGATCAGTGGGCTGGTGATCTATCTGTCCACGCAAAACAAAGACATGCCAGCTGGACGCTTCATGGTCAATCGGATCATCCGTATCGTCCCGGCATATTGGGTCTACACGGCCGCCATGGGGCTGCTGTTGGTAGTCGCCAGTCCGCTATTGCCGCATCAAGTGATCAGTTGGCAGAACTTTATTCTTTCCCTGTTATTCATCCCTTCTGAAAACCCCGGCGGTTATGGCATGTACCCTACGTTGAACGTGGGTTGGACGCTGAATTATGAAATGTTCTTCTATCTATTATTCTCACTGGTGTTCCTGGTCCATCAACGTCATCGGCCACTGGTTGTCGCGGCCGCATTGTTCGCGGTGAGTGAGGTGTTGACCCGTTACGGCTGGATCAGCCATTTCTACCGCAACGACATTGTGTACGAGTTTCTGCTCGGCATCGGCATCGGTATTATCTACAGCCGGGGCTGGATCACTCCACGGCTATGGCTGCCGCTGCTGGCGATTGCCGGGGCCTTCGTCACTATTTACCACCTGCCACCCTCACAACGGTTTATGAACTGGGGGCTGCCCAGCGCGTTGATTGTCGTCGCCTGTATCTCACTGGAACCGTACTTCCAGGGCAATCGATTATTCAAGGTACTGGGCGACTGTTCCTACTCGGTGTACTTACTCCACGTATTGGTTCTCTATGGCGGATGGCTGGCGTCTGAACGCTATGGGCTCAATCCGTATGCGGTGTTTGCCGTGTGTGTACCGTTGATTGCCGTCGGAGCCTGGGGCAGTTACGAATTTATCGAAAAAGGACTTTATCTGCGCCTCAAAGGCTGGCTGGACAAGCGAAGAGCGGTGGGCGAGGCGGTCGCTCTTTCCCGACATAATTACTAGGACTTTGTGCGGCGCGAATGATTGGCGTAAACTGCGCCCACGTCTGCGAGGAATTTTCATGACCGCTATTACTATTACCGATGCCGCCCACGACTATCTGGCCGATTTGCTTGAAAAGCAGAACACTCAGGGCATCGGCATCCGCGTGTTTATTACCCAGCCTGGCACCCAATACGCTGAGACCTGCATTGCTTATTGCAAGCCGGGCGAAGAGAAACCGGAAGACAAGGCCATTGGCCTGAAAAGCTTCACTGCCTGGATCGACTCCTTCAGCGAAGCGTTTCTGGATGATGCGGTTGTCGATTACGCCACCGACCGAATGGGCGGCCAACTGACCATCAAGGCGCCAAACGCCAAAGTACCGATGGTCAATGCCGACAGCCCGATCAACGAACGCATCAATTATTACCTGCAAACCGAGATCAATCCGGGGCTGGCCAGCCATGGCGGCCAGGTTTCGCTGATTGATGTGATTGAAGAGAACAACGAAAATATCGCGGTGCTGAAGTTCGGTGGCGGTTGCCAGGGCTGCGGTCAGGCTGACGTGACCTTGAGAGAAGGGATCGAGCGCACTCTGCTTGAGCGTATTCCTGAGCTTAACGGTGTGCGGGACGTCACTGACCATACGCAAAAAGAAAACGCCTACTACTAAGTCGGGCGCCTCTACGCGATAAAACAGCTGCAAAAAATGCCTCGACTGGTTCGAGGCATTTTTTTTGGTTCTGCCAGTGCCTGGTTTAGCCAGCCTTGGCGCAACCAGCAGGGTTGAACACGCGCTGGCTTGAAGCCGGATTTTTCAGCAGTGCAGCCCCGGTGCGTGCCGGACGTGGCAGAAGTTGCCCGGAGCAATTGGGACAGCGACCGCCCAGACGGTCGTGCGCGCAATCGCTGCAGAAGGTGCATTCAAACGAGCAAATCAACGCGTCCAGACTGTCGCCAGGCAGGTTGCGGTCGCAGCATTCACAGCTCGGGCGAAGTTCAAGCATAGAGGTGACCTCGTTCGCAGGTGTTCGGGGGAAGGAAAGCTTCGGCAACAATGCCAAACACTGCGGGCTCTTGGCAATCAGGGCCGGTATAGATGCGCATGTCCGGCCCGATAGAGCGACGATTCGGCGAACTGGTCATTGGCCAATACCCTGCCTACCAGAATCAATGCCGTGCGGCGAAACCCTTTGGCGCGAACTTTCTCCTGGATGTCGGCGAGCGTTCCGAGTACCCAATCCTGATCCGGCCAACTGGCGCGATGGACCACGGCAATCGGGCAATCAGCGCCGTATTGCGGGGTCAGTTCGGCGACAATTTTTGCCAGGTTCTTGACCCCTAGATGAATCGCCATGGTCGCCCGATGCTGCGCCAGGCTTGCCAGCTCCTCGCCCGCAGGCATGGAGGTTTTATCGGCATAGCGGGTCAGGATCACACTCTGAGAGATATCCGGCAGCGTCAGTTCGGTGCCCAACAGTGCGGCGCAGGCAGCGGTGGCGGTAACGCCGGGGATGATTTCGAAGGGGATATCCAGTTCGCGCAGGTAACGAATCTGCTCGCCAATCGCGCCATACAGACTGGGATCGCCGGAGTGCACCCGAGCGACATCGAAGCCTTGTTCATGAGCGGATTTCATCGCGGCGATGATCTGCTCCAGGTGTAACTCGGCGCTATTGATCACCTGTACCGCCTGATGCCCTTCAAGGACAGCGGTCGGTACCAGTGAGCCGGCGTAGATAATCACCGGGCAACTGCGGATCAGGCGCTGGCCTTTGACCGTGATCAGTTCCGGGTCGCCGGGGCCTGCGCCGATAAAAAAAACGGTCATGGGTGCTCCAGAATCCAGCCTTAGGCTTTTGAGTGGGAGTGAAAACGGACAGATTATCGACGATTGAGTACGTCACCGGCCAAGGCAAATGTCGCTTGCTGGTTTTTCTGCCGGGTGATCAGTAATTCGCCATGACGTCCACCAAGGCGCTGTAACAGCGCCAATGCACTGCTTTCGGCCACGCCGTAGCAACCGGTGTGGGCGAACGCGATGGCAGAACGATGACTGAGTCGCGCGTCGAAACAGCTCAACTCTGCTGCACTGAAAAACACCAGTGGCAGACCCAGACGCTCTGCCAACGCCAGCAAACCCGGCTCAGAACGTTTCAGGTCAATGGAGGCGAGGGCAGTGATGGCTTCAATTTTCAGCCCATGACCCTGCAAAGCCTGTTCAATCAGTTCCAGCAGTCGGCTTGCAGGGCAACCGCGCTGGCAGCCGAGGCCGACCGCCAGGGTCGGCACCGAGTGCTGCCGGGTCATGCGCCGTGATTGACGTGTTGGGCGTTCACTTCATGATTATTGCGGCGGAACAGCCAAGCACTGATCAGACCCAAGGCGATCCAGAACAGCGCATTGGTCAGCAGCGAGGCGATCTTGAACTGAGCTTCCAGAGCTTCAGGGGCCAGGCTCTCATGCACGTCTGGTTGCGGTGCACCCATCACGTGTGGCACCAGCAGGATCGCTACACCCAGCACCTTCAGCAACCAATGTTTGCTGAACACGATCAGTGCCAAGGCGACGGCAGTAGATGCCGCTGTGCTCACCCACCAGATTTGTCGCTGAACCAGATCAGCCGCCGCAGTCCCCGGCAGCTCAGGTGGCAGGCCCAGGGTCGGCGCGAGAACGAACACGGCAAACCCGGCCAGCCCCCACAGTATCCCCTGAGACGTACGGCCCGGCGCACGTAGGGTGTAAAGCCCCGCCAGCATCAATGCAAAACCGACTGCGACCACCAGGTTGCCTCCGGTGGTGGACAAGACACGTTGCCAGCCGTCTTGAGGTTCCCATGCCTCGGCGTCGTGAACATGGCCTGCGCCAACGCCTTCAGCGTGTTCATGGGCCTGCTCTGTCGGTGCTTTCTCATAGGACTCCGCTTGCAGAATCAGCGGCGCAACCCAGACGCTTTGCAGCAGCGTCAACAACAGTGCGGCGAACAGACCCGTGAACCCGGCCGTTTGAGCGATACGCTTGAACATGGCGGCAGGTCTCAATGGCAAGGGAAGGCAGAGCTGTGGCGGGTGTCGTGCGCCGCGTTGTGGACGGCATTGATATGCGAGAAGCCGGCGAAGTAGACCAGAAAGGCACCCAGCAGGAGGGCGCTGACGGCAGCCGTCAGGCGTCGGGTCTGAGTGGAGGTGGTTGTAGCTGAGTGGCTGATAGTGCTGATCGACATGGCGCTTCCCTCAAGTGTCGGCAAGTAGGCAAGCGCATGAAAACCCCACTGACAGGCGTCAGTAGAGGTTCAACAGCGCCCGCCCACCGCGGGTTTGTCAGATGATTTGTCGGGCCGGTCTCCGGGCTTGCGAGGGGTCCGTGCAGCCTGACCATCAAGAATCACCTTCCCATGCCGGACTGCTGGCACAGTGGATCTGATTCTTCACTCGCTTACCGTTGCGGGGGCAGCGCCGGACTTGCTTATGCCTGTTGGCATGAAGCGCACCGGTTTCCCGTTTCACCCTGTGAAGGGCACCCGAAACAAGGCCGTAGGAAAACATGAGCACGCACAGGAGTCAATCCAGAGCATCTGCGGCTTAGTCGGTGATTGACCTGTCCGCAGCCACTGCGTAGCCTTGCTCGTTCGAGGTGCTCCGGTATGCGCGGAGCTAAAAGGGAACGCGGTTCAAGCCGCGGCTGCCCCCGCAACTGTAAACGGTCATGTTCATTGCACTGCCACTGCACGCGTGTGGGAAGGCGCAATGAACGCGTGTCGGACGCTTTTTATAGGCCGTCAACACGCCACCGTCAGCCAGGAGACCTGCCTCGGAACAAGATTCTCACTACAACCGGGCGGGGTGATCCGGTGGCGAATTGATCTGCGTGCATGTGCTACGTGGTTATCGTCCTGTTTGCCCGCCGCTTTGCCAAAGGGCATCCGATGAAATCACTGGCCAAACTTCCCGTTACTATCGTTACCGGTTTCCTCGGGTCGGGCAAAACCACGTTGCTGCGGCACATCCTCGACAACGCGGAAGGTCGGCGCATCGCGGTGATCGTCAACGAATTCGGCGAACTGGGCATCGATGGCGACATTCTCAAGCAATGCACCATTGGCTGCACCGAAGAAGAAGCCAGCGGTCGTGTGTATGAGTTGGCCAACGGTTGCCTGTGCTGCACGGTTCAGGAAGAGTTCTTCCCGGTCATGCGCGAATTGGTTGCCCGTCGCGGCGACCTGGATCACATCCTGATTGAAACCTCTGGCCTGGCATTGCCAAAACCTTTGGTTCAAGCGTTTCAGTGGCCAGAAATTCGTAACGCCTGCACGGTCGATGCGGTGATTACCGTGGTCGACAGCCCTGCGGTGTTGGCAGGCACTTTCGCTGCATTCCCGGATCAAGTCGACGCACAGCGCAAACTCGACCCGAACCTTGACCATGAGTCGCCACTGCACGAGTTGTTCGCCGATCAACTGGCGAGCGCGGACCTGGTCATCCTCAACAAAGCCGACATGCTTGATGCGGCAGGCTTGGCGACCGTCCGCGCTGAAGTCTCCGAAGAACTGCCACCCGCGGTCAAAGTGATCGAAGCCAGCAGCGGTCGTTTGCCCATCAGCGTGTTGCTGGGGCTGGGCGCCGAGTCGGAGGTGCATATCGATAGCCGCCGCACCCACCATGATCATCACGAAGGCGATGACCATGACGACCATGATCATGATGCGTTCGATTCGATCTCGATCAAATTGCCGCAGGCCGACGAAAGCCTGTTGCTGGACGCCTTGACGCAACTGGTGGTGCAGCACGGTATTTTGCGGGTCAAGGGTTTCGCGGCGATTCCGGGCAAACCGATGCGCTTGCTGATTCAAGGCGTCGGGACGCGCTTCGACAAGCATTTCGACCGTGCCTGGCGTACCGAGGAAGAACGTGCGACCCATCTGGTGTTGATTGGTCAGGAACTCGACGCCGGCGTTCTCGAAGCCCAACTGCACGCAGCGGTTGCCGGCTGACTTATGCATTTACTGAGAACCCAACCTGGCGGCTTTGTACCTGACGACAGCATCGCTGATCTGGGGCAAACCCCGGCCGAGCTGGTGATTCTCTGCAGCGGCGATTCACATTTGGCGTTGCTCGCCGAGGCGGCGCAACAGTTGCCTGAGGATTACCCCAGTCTGCGTCTGGCCAACCCGATGCAAGTGCAAAATCACGCGTCAGTGGACATGTACGTCGATCAAGTTCTACGGCATGCCAAGGTCATCCTGATTTCCCTGCATGGCGGCATTGGGTATTGGCGTTATGGCGTCGAGCGTCTGGTGGAGCTTGCGGGACAGGGGGTGCAGCTTATTCTGGTGCCGGGCGATGATCGTCCGGACCCGGAGCTGAGCGGCTTGAGCACTGTTGCCGCGGAAGAAGGCGAGCGGCTCTGGCATTTCCTTCGCCAGGGCGGTATGCACAACGCGCTTGAGCTGTATCGTTGTTTGGCAAACTGTTGGCTGGGCCGCGATTATCCTTGGGCAGAACCTCAAGCTTTGCCACGTACCGCGATCTACCATCCGCACAAGGCCAATGCCAAGCTGAGTGACTGGCAGGCCGATTGGCATACTGCTCAGCCCGTCGTGGCGTTGTTGTTCTATCGGTCCCATCTGCAAGCGGCCAACACCGGCTTTGTCGACGTGTTCTGCGCCCGTTTGCAGGCACAGGGTTTGAATCCTTTACCCATCGCGGTCGCCAGCCTGAAAGAACCGGGCTGCCTGACGGTGGTGGAAGACCTGCTTGATGAGGTCGGTGCCGCGCTCATCCTGAATACCACCGGCTTCGCTCAATCCAGCCCTGAAGCCCCCCATGTGCGACCGTTTCGGCGCAATGTTCCGGTGATCCAGGCCATCTGCGCCCAGGACAATGAACCCGCGTGGTCCGCCAGCGAGCAAGGACTGGGTCCACGGGACCTGGCGATGCATATCGCGTTGCCCGAGCTGGATGGGCGGATCATCAGCCGGCCGATCAGTTTCAAGGATCTGGCCTGGCACAGCGAGCGCAGCCAATCCGATGTGGTGTGTTATCGCGCCCAGCCCGAGCGCATGGATTTTGTTGCCGAACTGGCGCGACGCTGGATTGATTTGGCGCGTCTGCCCAATCAACACAAGCGCGTCGCGTTGATTCTGGCCAATTACCCCACCCGCGACGGTCGGATCGGTAATGGCGTTGGTTTGGACACGCCAGCAGCCGCGCTGAATATTTTGCGCGCGTTGCAAACCGAGGGTTATCCGCTGGCGCCGTTGCCTGAAAGTGGCACGGCCTTGATCCATGCGTTGCTCGGTGGAGTGACCAATGATCTGGACAGCATTGATCTGCGCCCGTGTCAGCAAAGCATGGGGCTGGACGAGTATCAGGCCGCGTTCAATGACTTGCCTGTTGCCAATCGCGAGGCAGTGACCGCCCGCTGGGGCGCGCCGCAGGGCGACCCGATGTTTCGCGCAGGCCGAATGATGGTCGCGGGGCTGCGTTTTGGCCTGACGTTTGTGGGTATTCAGCCCGCGCGGGGTTACCAAGTAGACGCCAGCGCGGTCTATCACGACCCCGACCTGGTGCCGCCCCATGGTTATTTGGCGTTCTACTTCTGGTTGCGCAAAGTCTACGGCGCGCATGCCGTGGTGCACGTGGGCAAACACGGCAATCTCGAATGGCTGCCGGGCAAAGGTGTCGGCCTGTCGCAAAATTGCTGGCCGGACGCCGTGTTGGGTGCGATGCCGAACATCTATCCGTTCATCGTCAACGACCCTGGTGAGGGCGCTCAGGCCAAGCGCCGGACCCAGGCAGTGATCATTGATCACTTGATGCCGCCACTGACCCGGGCCGAAACCTACGGTCCGCTGCGTGATCTGGAAGTGCTCGCCGATGAATATTACGAAGCTCAACTGCTCGATCCACGCCGTGCAGGCGAACTGCAACGAGACATCCTCAAGCTGGTGCGTGAAACCCGGATCGATCGTGAACTGCAACTGGACGAGGCGCTCAACGCCGATGCGGATGCTGCCCTCTGGTTGCCACGTCTGGACACTTACCTGTGTGATCTGAAGGAATCGCAGATTCGCGATGGCCTGCATATCTTCGGCGAATCGCCCAGCGGGCGTCTGCGCATCGACACCTTGCTCGCGTTGCTCCGGATTCCTCGCGGTGATGGCCGTGGCGCGCAATCGAGCCTGTTGCGCGCCCTGAGCAAAGCTTTCGAACTGAACTTCGACCCTCTGGACTGCGTGCTGTCAGAGCCCTGGAGTGGGCCTCGCCCTGCGTCACTGTTGGATATCAGCGCCGAACCCTGGCGCACGGCGGGTGATACGCGTGAGCGGCTGGAGTTGTATGCAGCGTGGCTGATCGAGCAGGTGTTGATGCTAAATCCTATCAGTGAGTTGACTGAAAACAATGACTTGGCACTTATTCTTTATAATTTAAGCGAAGTTGTTGCGCCACGGCTGGATGCCTGCGGTCCTGCGGAAATGCAGGGTCTACTGGACGCGTTGAGCGGTCTATTCGTTCCGGCAGGGCCCAGCGGTTCCCCCAGCCGTGGGCGCCTGGATGTGCTGCCTACCGGGCGTAATTTCTTTTCCGTGGACGTGCGTAATCTGCCAACCACGACCGCGTGGCGTATCGGTTTTCAATCGGCGAACCTGCTGCTGGAGCGGCACTTGCAGGATCACGGCGATCACCTGCGTCAGCTGGGTCTGTCCGTCTGGGGTACAGCGACCATGCGCACCGGCGGTGACGATATTGCCCAGGCCATGGCCCTGATGGGGGTCCGTCCAGTCTGGGCCACGGGCAGCCAGCGGGTCGACGACTTTGAAATCCTGCCTCTGAGCCTGCTCGACCGGCCTCGGGTGGACGTGACATTGCGCGTCTCCGGCTTTTTTCGCGACGCATTCGCCAACCTGATCCACCTGTTCGATGCTGCGGTTCAAGCGGTCGCCGCCCTTGATGAGCCGGATGAACTCAATCCACTGGCGGCCAAGGTGCGCGAAGAACGCCAGGCGTTTGAGAGCAACGGTTTGAGTGCCGACGATGCCGCACGACAGGCTGGTTGGCGCATTTTCGGCGCCAAGCCGGGTGCTTATGGTGCCGGCGTGCAAGGCGCTATCGACGGGCGCTTATGGCAAAGTCGCGAAGATCTGGCCGAGGTCTACCTGAACTGGGGCGGTTACGCGTATGGGGGCGCTGATGAAGGCACGCCAGCGCGCGAGCGTTTTGCTCAGCGATTGTCCCACGTACAAGCCGTGCTGCAGAACCAGGACAATCGCGAGCATGACCTGCTCGACTCCAACGACTATTACCAGTTTCAAGGTGGCATGCTCGCCGCCGTGGAAAGCCTCAGCGGACATAAAGCCGCCAGCTACCATGGCGACCACAGTCAGCCGGACTTACCAAAAATCCGCACCCTGAAAGAGGAGTTGAACCGAGTCGTGCGTGCGCGCGCGGCCAATCCAAAGTGGATTGAAGGGGTCAAGCGCCACGGCTATAAAGGCGCGTTCGAGATGGCCGCGACGGTGGACTTTCTGTTTGCTTTCGACGCCACCACGCATTTGATTGATGATCACCAGTACGCATTGCTGGCCGATGCCTATTTGTTGGACCCTTCGACCCGTGCATTCATTGAGCAGCACAACCCTGATGCGTTACGCGATATCACCGAGCGCATGCTGGAAGCTCAGCAGCGTGGGTTATGGGAGGCGCCGGGTGAGTACCGCCAGGCGCTGGAAAACCTGCTGCTGGATATAGAAGAACACTGATGATTTTCGAGAGACGAGCATGAACGATATCCCGCATTTCCCATTGGCTGCGGTGGTCGGTGCCGAAGAGCTGAAACTGGCGCTGTGTTTGACAGCTATCGACCCCAGGATTGGTGGCATCCTGATCGAAGGCCCGCGCGGCATGGCCAAGTCAACGCTTGCGCGAGGTTTGGCCGATTTGCTGGCCAGCGGGCAATTTGTCACGTTGCCGCTGGGCGCGACAGAGGAGCGCCTGGTGGGCACGCTGGACCTGGATGCGGTCCTCGGAGAAGGCCGGGCGCAGTTCTCGCCAGGTGTGTTGGCTAAAGCGAATGGCGGGGTGCTGTATGTCGACGAGGTCAATCTGCTGGCCGACCATCTGGTCGATTTGCTGCTGGATGTCGCGGCCAGCGGGACCAACATTGTCGAGCGCGATGGCATCTCCCATCGTCATCCGGCGCGGTTTGTCCTGATTGGGACGATGAACCCGGAAGAGGGCGAGCTGCGCCCCCAATTGCTGGATCGCTTCGGTTTGAACGTGGTGTTGAGTGGCCCTACGGTCCCGGCCGAGCGTGGAAAAATCATTCGCCGACGACTGGATTTCGATGCCGATCCTGTTGCGTTCTGTGAGCAGTGGGCGGATCAACAGAACGCCTTGAAACAGCGTTGCGAACAGGCGCGCGCGCTACTGCCGACAGTCCCTCTGGACGATCAGGCGCTTGGGCAGATTACCGAGCGCTGTTTTGCCGCGGGTGTGGACGGGTTGCGTGCGGATTTGGTCTGGCTACGTGCGGCACGCGCTCATGCAGCCTGGCGCGGTGCCCGGCAGATCATGGTTGAGGATATCGATGCGGTCGCTGAGTTTGCCCTGCGTCATCGCCGTAGCACCGGCTCGCCATCTGCAAAAGCTCCACCGCCTGCCGAGGCTCCGCCGACCCCGCCGCAAGCAACGCCTGGCAATACCCCGCCTGACGAGCAGAGTGAGAGTCTGGAAGGCGGGCAGGGCAGTTGGGGCGAGATGCCCGCGCAGGCGATGCCTGTCGGTATGCGCCGAGAAGTGCCGAGCTGGCCAAAAAAGCCGTAGGCATCCGCCCTCATTCGACACCGGGGGCGGATGCCACGCCTCAGCCAGGAAGACTCAGTGGCGGCAGAACCGGTGCGGCCCGCGACGGGTCCGGTGGCGCCATCGATTGGTTGCCGACCCTGTTGCGCGGACGCCCTAAACGGCGCAAAGACCTGATTCGAAAGCCGCGTAGCAGTCGTCCTCAGGCGCTATGGCTGGTCATTGTCGATGCATCCGCCTCGACCCGGCGCTATCAGGCCTTGAGTCAGGCCAAAGGTCTGTTGAGTCAGCTGTTCGATGATGCTTACCGTCGCCGCGTCCGCTTGGCATTGCTCACCGCCAGCGGCAATGCCCCGCACTGGCAACATCAAGGCCTCAAAGCATCCGCCGCACTACTGCCCTGGCTTAACGCACTGGGCGCGGGGGGTGGCACGCCGCTGCTCGACGCACTGGAACAAGCTGCACACTGGCTCACTTTGCGTCAAAAACAGCACCCGACCGAACAGCAACGCCTGTTGCTGTTGACAGATGGCCGCATCAAGGCTCTGCCGGTTGTGCCTGAGCTGAGTTGCCCGAGCCTGCTGATAGACATAGAGCAGGGGCCGATTCGCCTGGGGCGCGCGGTGCAACTGGCCTCAGCATTAGGGGCTGAGTATTGTCATATTGAATCGTTAACTCGGGTTCGCTGAAAGCTCTGAAAGCACTGCTCTGCAGTGCTTTCAGAGACGAGTTACTTCAATTCACTCTGGCATGGTCCAGGGCATCAGGCGGTAGCCTTCCTGACTGATTTCTGCCCGGGCTTGCTCCAGCAGACTTTCCAGTTGAACAGGGTCACTATAGGTGCTGCTTGGGATCTGTTTGCGCCCGATTCGGGTATTGGTGCGGTCGATGACGGTCAGGCTCAGCTCGCCGTTACCGTCTTGCGGTGCCCAAGCGACGCATTGAAAGGGTTCGAAGGCATGACCCGCGATCAAAAGAGCTTCGTTAAAGCGCAGTGGGGTGTTCATGAGCGTTTCTCTCCGTGCCCAAATAAATTCAATCGCCGCCGAGGGGTGGGCTTACCGTTCGGCTGGTTACTTGTACTGATGATGCAAGAGGTCAGATAAGTCACAATAGTCTGTCGATAATTTAATAATTCCCTACCAACGGTACCCCTTGCCGCTTGCGGCCTGCCGCGCATCGCCGACGACTGTGTGGAGCAAAGTCAGTGCGCATAATTAGTAGACTGAATAATTGAATGAACCACCTGATTTTTTTAGTTCTTTTTGGAATGACGCTTATAGTTAAACGGTACAAGCGTGTGTCAAATTTTTGCTAATGTAACAGCCAGCTTTGCCAACTTACTGTTTATAAAACGATTTCTAAATATTGGCGCCAAGGAACCTCTATGCATGAATCGGCTCCACTACGTCGCCTATTGGTCGTCGACCCTTGCGATGATTGCCATCGTTTGATTCCCGCACTCCGTGAGGCTGGCTGGGACGTGCACAGCAGTACCCTTGAGTTAGCCGCAGAGCAAACCTGCGACGTTGGTTTGATCCGTCTGATGCCTTACCACGTTGAACACCCTGAAGCAGTCAAGGAGTTGATCAGCCGCAGTAATACTGAATGGATTGCGGTGCTCAGTCCCGATGAGTTACGTCTGCAAAAGGTGGGTGATTTTGTTTGTGAGTGGTTTTTCGACTTCCATACCCTGCCGTTCGATGTTTCAAGGGTGCAAGTAACCCTCGGCCGCGCGTATGGCATGGCGAGACTTCGCGGGCAGGGAGCGGCCCATGTCCATGAGCCTGAACATGAGCTGTTGGGCGAAAGCCGCCCGATTCGTGAATTACGCAAGTTATTGAGCAAGCTGGCGCCGACCGAGTCTCCAGTTCTGATTCGGGGGGAGAGTGGCACCGGCAAAGAACTGGTAGCCCGGACCTTGCACCAGCAGTCCCAACGCAAAGGCAAGCCGTTCGTGGCGATCAACTGCGGCGCCATTCCTGAACATTTGATTCAGTCCGAGCTGTTCGGTCATGAGAAAGGCGCTTTTACGGGCGCCCATCAGCGCAAGATCGGACGAATCGAAGCCGCCAATGGCGGGACTCTGTTCCTTGATGAGATCGGCGACCTGCCACTGGAATTACAGGCCAATCTGCTGCGGTTTCTCCAGGAAAAACATATCGAGAGAGTCGGCGGGCGTGATCCGATCGCCGTTGACGTTCGTGTGTTGGCCGCCACCCACGTCGACCTTGAAGCGGCTATTCGCCAAGGGCGGTTTCGTGAAGATCTGTATTACCGCCTGAATGTCTTGCAAGTGGTCACCGCACCTTTGCGTGAGCGGTACGGAGATCTGGCGATGTTGGCCAATCATTTCGCCCACGTCTACAGTCAGGAAACCGGCCGTCGCCCACGTAGTTTCAGTCAGGATGCGCTGGTCGCGATGGGCAAGCATGACTGGCCCGGTAACGTTCGCGAGTTGGCTAATCGGGTACGGCGTGGCTTGGTATTGGCCGAGGGGCGACAAATCGAGGCCGCCGACCTGGGGCTGGTCGGCAACCAGGAGGTCACTGCCGCCATGGGCACCCTTGATGATTATAAGTCCCGTGCGGAGCGTCAGGCATTGTGTGATGTGTTGACTCGTCACAGCGATAACCTGAGTGTTGCCGCCAAAGTATTGGGTGTGTCGCGGCCGACTTTTTACAGATTGCTGCACAAACATCAGATTCGCTGATGTGTTCAACTCCCTCCTAAAAAACCCGCGATCATCGCGGGTTTTTTAGTTGAGGCGGCGGACAAAGGGATCAGAAGTAGTACGGGAATTTCAGGCTGAAGGTAAAGTTCGGCGCATCGTTGGTCAGGCCAATGGAAAGATTGGGCACGATGGTCAGTTTGTCTGATACAGCCATGGTCATGCCAATGTTGAAGTACCCCGCATTGGCATCACTGTTGCTGACTGTTTGCCATCCCTGGCCTTGCTGCTGGATCTTGCTTTTCATCGCGATGAGATCAGACACCGAAAACGACATGCTCATTTTCTCGTTCAGGGCGAAGGCAATACCGGCCCCCACTTGGAACGTATCGCCCAGTTTGACGTTGCCTGGGACCTTAGTGCCTTGAGTGGGGCTGATATCGCCGAATGACTCTTCCATGTTGTAGGTATAAGCGATGCTGCCGAACAGGACCGCAGGGTCGATGGTTTTGATCAGAGAGAGGCCCGGTGTCAATGACCATACGCCATTGCCGGTTGGTAGACTTTCAGGTGTCGAGAGGTTGTCGTTCTGACTGGACGTATGCAACTTGATGCCATAGGGCTCTTTGCCGGTAGGCGCCTTTAGACGCAGGGTAAAGATCGCATCCGGCGTGTTGGCGGTTTCATCAAGAAACTTATAGGCGATCCCGGCGTTGATATCACCCAAGGTCGGATCACGTTTTTCGCTGACTTCGGATATCTGACTTGTCGAGTTGCCAGCACCGGATGAAGAGTAGGTGGTATCCCGGTAAATAACGGGTACGTTGAGATCGACTTGCCAACGCTGGTCGAAGTTGTAGCGTCCGGTCAAGTCCAGGGTCCAGTTGTCGGCCTTGATCTTGTCGATACCGATATTGCCCAGAAAAATCGAATCCAGTGCCAGAAAACCATTAAGGATCAGTTGATTAGTGTCGTAGTGGGCATAGGTTATGCCGGTTTCCAGGCTGAACTTACCCCCACCAAAAAAACCGCTGGCTTCGTCGTACAGGTTGCTCACGCTTTGTGCCGGTTGCGAGTCATCTTTAAGTGCCTGACCGTAAGAGCTGCCTGTCCCCGTCGCACGGCCATCGCTGCTGGCAACGGCAACACCGCTGCCCTTATTTGCAGGATTTGCAGGGGTCGCCGGCGAGCGCACCAGTCGTTTGGGCTGAGGCGTCGCTGGCTGATCTTCAACTTGGCGGACCCGCTGTTCAAGCACCATCAGTGCCTTTTGTTGCACATCGTAGCGTTGTTTCAACTCAAGAAGTTCTTGCTTCAATGTCTCGACATCAGTGTCTGCTGCCTGGGTAAATGTCGCGGGCAACAGCGCACTCAAACAAACAACCGCGCGAAACGAGAACGAACGATACATAAGAGTAGCCATCCCTGTGAGCTGTTTTATGAATCAGAGCGTAGATCAATAACCCGCAGACCGGAGGTTCTTTAATTGATCCAGATTACAATTCAGCGTACCAGTGGAGGGTAAGTCGTTGCGTAGCACAATATTCAATTGCGTCAAGTTTTGAACTTGATTACTCGTCCCTATTAGATTGGTCGCCTGCAGAACACCGCCTGCGGCAATACGTTGCATCGAGTCGCCCTGGTTATTGCCGGCCTGAATGGCCAATTGCACGCCACCATTGCTGGACGAAATCGTCAGGTTGCCAGCGCGGTTGGCCTCCGTGATCGTTGCGCCGCTGGTCAATACCTGACCCTGGTTTGCGGTTAGAGCTGGCGCCAGGCCGTTCTGCTGGACGTTGATAGCAACGTTGTTACTGGCACTGTTACCGTCGCCAGCAGTGCGTGTACTTTGCGTCACGCCCTGATTAGCGGTGAGTCCTCCACCCCCAGTGATTGAGCCGGTACCGTCAGTAGACGTTGACCCATTCCCCTTTTGGTTGATGAGTGACACATAAAATTGCGGCTTTATCGTGTTTTGTTGCATGTGCAGTGTGGTTTGTGCGCCGAGTACATCGCCCGCGGCATTTTGCCAAGTACTGGTCATGGTCATGCCGAAATAAACAATGCGGTCCGGCATCACATAACGACCGCGTAACTGGGCCAATTCTTGATCCTTGAGTTCTATGGGCTTTAAGACCGACGTGGCATACGTCGGCAGGCTAGCAACCATGCAGGCAGCAGCCAGCCAGTGGTGGATTTTCATGTGCGGCTCCCTTTTGCCCTTTTATTATTAGAAGAAATCACTTTGCAAAAAGCCAAACTCCATTAACTCCGCATCCTTGACCGGGTTAAAGGTATCCACGCGACCTCTGGCAGTTAATGGCAACGGCGGATCCAGCAGGGCATTATGTTTGTCATACCCAGGCCCGATGATCGCGAAAATGATGCCGTTCCAGCCTTTGGTGAAGTCTTCACGGGAATAGCGTTTGTGGCCGAGCACGGGATCACCGATGTACACCCAATTCTTCTCAGTCTTTTGCAGCACGACGAAATGCTTATAGCCGCGAATGTCCATCAGCACCACGACCGGAATGGTCAGGCGGTCCAGGCTTTCCGAAGGAATTCGGTAGCCACGGGCACGCATGCCGATGCTTTCGACGTAGCGTTTCATATCGAGCATGGAGAAACCCTGTGTACGCACAAGGTCCTGGTCCGCAGTGAGCAGCATGCCTTCGATAAGCTGGTTCTCGGTCACGTCCAGCCAGTAGGCCTGACGCAACACTGTCGCCAGCGCGGCAGCGCCACAGCTGAAGTCAGTTTTTTGTTCCACCAGATCGCTAAAACGCCGTTCGCGCATGCTCTGAACGTGCTTGTAGACTAGATTGGCACCCGGCAAACCGGGAACCGCCATTTGACCTGCTTGTGACAGGCCGGCAATCAATAACAGGCAGAAGAGGGCGATACTGCGCATGATCATTACGCCTTGGACGTTTGAGTCTCTTTAGCAAAGTAAGACTTCCAACAACGCTTGGGAAAAGGGGTTCTCTTGCGAGAACCCCTGATTACCGTCGCGCTTACATGCAGGCTTTGCAGCCTGCGGCGATGGACAGCGAGTTGCTTTGTTGGTTGCCGATGCCCGAGGAAACGTTGGCGCCGGCGTTACCCGACACATTGTTCAGCGAGTTGCTCAGGGTCGCGCTGTTGGTCACAGGGTTTGCCCAACCGGTAGGGGTCAACACCTGATAAGTCGCTACGCCGCTCAACTCCACAGTGCCACTTTCAGTGAAGGCCAATTTGTTTTTGTCATTGTTACTGCGGCTGTCATTGTGGCCCCAACCACCACCATGGCTGTCGTTGTCGTACACGTAGCCTTCCCCTGTACCTTTATAGCTGCCTTTCACATCGACAGTGGATTTGAGGGTGGTTTTTTCATAACTACGATCAGCATAGTTATTAACCGAGGTGCCGCTAGAAGTTTGGTTGGCCGACGCCGAAGCTGTTGCCACCCGACCACCGGACACTGCAATCGCCAGATTGTTTTTCTGTTGGTTGTAGTCGCCAGACGTCACGTTGATACCAATGTTGCCGGAGCTGCCATTGGCCGAGTTCGAGAGGGTGGTGGTGGTCTGGGTGGAATAGTTGGCAGCAGTGTTACCGCTGTTGGTCTGGGTGGCACTGGATGCAGAGATCGCGCTACCGAAAATGAAAGTTTGATCGGCCGTGGCGATGGCGGCAGCGTTATCCTGTTGGTTAGCGTCGCCGCCCGCAACGTTAATCCCCAAATTGCCATTGGCGTTGGAACCCGAGCTATCGACCGTGGCACTGTTACGAGTGCCTTGGTTGAGGGTCGTGTTGTCATGGCTGCTTTGTGAATCCATCACCGTTGCGGCAGAGCCTGCATTGATCAGAAGCCCGAGCAGGGGGCTAGGATCATTGTTGTCATGGCCGTTGTTGTTGCCACCGCGCCCGTCGGCTTGTGCTGCTACAGCCATGATTGCTGCCAGTGCGAAGACCAGAGGCTTGATTGCCATTGTAGGTTTCATGGTGTTTCTCCATTCTTATGGGATTGCTAAGTGTTGGAACGTTGTATTGCTGTATTGCTGTATTGCTTTGGGTCAGTTGGAGACCCTTACGCTCAGGGTGTTGACCGATTGGTTCCCCACCCCAGCGCTCTGGTTCAACTGAACAACCCCTCGACTACCGGTGAAGGCCTGATCGCTGGTAGCGACCTGGCGGTTGCCAGGGGAGTGCTCGGTTGTGCCGGAGCCTTGCAACAGCGCCACGTTTTGCTGTGACAGGACGCTGTCGTCGATGCTTTGCGCCTGGGCACTGATGCTCAGGCGCACTGCGTTAATTTGTTGGTTATTGGCGCCGGAAGACTGGTTGACCCCCAGGATCCCGCTGCCATTGCTGAAGGCGTTGCCTTCGATGGCTGATCGCGGGTTTCGTAGCGGATCGATCCGGGTATTGAGTTGTTGATGATATTGGCCAGTGGCCTGTGCTTCAGTGCCAATGGCGATGGCCCGACCGTTGATTTGTTGCTGTTGATCGCCAGCGGCCTGGTTTACGGAAAAGTTGCCTTGATAATTCTGCCCAACACTGCCGATGACCGCCTGATCAACCACCGGGGCGTTCGAGTCGGCCAAAACCGCACAAGAGCAGAACATGGCTACTATGAGGAATGAGCGGGTCATCTCAGTGGTCTCCCGTCATCATGCGCAATGGAGCAAGACCTTGCTGGACGGCACCGGTGACCTGACCGCCTATACCGCTGGTGGCACCGCCTGAATGACCGGCACCCAAGCCTGCGGTTACCCCTCGATCGACAGTATTCAAGCCGCGGAGGGTGCCGTTGGGCATAAGCATGTGATTGATAGTTGCGCCGCTGGTGACAGTGGCGAAGTCACCGTCTGACAACTCACCATTGTTCAGTGCCCCCGTGACCCGGCTGGAAACGTTAGTGTTAACCGTGGTGGGATTCGGGTCTGGACGCATCAGTGAGCGGGTGGCGACGTGGGGCTGAACTGTGCGCTCCAGAACAATAACGCCATCGCCTGCATGTGCTGAAGGAATAAGGGACGCGCCGCTGACGCACCCGATGAATACGAGGCCAAACATGCCCTTTTCTAAACGCCCCATGACTGTTCTTCCTTAGTTGATGCGCTGGCCCTAATCAGCGATGCAAGAAAGAGAGC
Organism: Pseudomonas sp. GG8; assembly: GCF_052976945.1. Lineage (NCBI taxonomy): Bacteria > Pseudomonadati > Pseudomonadota > Gammaproteobacteria > Pseudomonadales > Pseudomonadaceae > Pseudomonas > Pseudomonas sp. GG8. The sequence continues at coordinate 2,398,297 of NZ_JBRIIP010000001.1, read as the reverse complement.
AGGAGCTGTGCCGCTTTTAATAGTGTTAGATAAATCAAAGGGTTGAGCGTGATAGCTCAAAGACTTTCAATGTCAGTGTAATGATTGTGAAACAGATTCAATTGGATAGAAGAAGCTGTGCATGAGGGCTTGAAGGCGATTACTCTCGTTGCCTGTTGTATCAGCGGCTTAACAGATTTATCGTTAAATCGCTGAACCGCTCTGGCTCGGGCTTTTAACGTGAGCGGGGTGTTTCATAAATGGACAATCAATACGGCGTATTGATCCTGGCGTAGCTTATTGCACCCTCAATAAGGCACTAACGGCGGCAAATACCTGTTCGCGCCGACTGTTCTGCTCGCCATTGATTACGCAGTACGGTTGTTGATTGAGATTCAGCCAATGCTGGCTGGCTGCAAAAAACGCCTGGCGTTCACTCAAGGTCGGCTGGCAGCGCTGACCGTCGCTGATCCAGTCGACTCCTTCTGGCGCCAATAGCACGTGTAAATCGTAATGGCGGGCTAATAGCTGTTGTTCGAGCCAGCCAGGGCAATCGCCGAATAAAGTTTTGCTCCAGAGCATATTGCTCAGCAGATGGGTGTCGAGAATAAGCAACTCAGGCTGCCTCGCTCGAGCAGCGTCTTCCCAAGCCAACTGACCTTCTGCAATGCGCTGGATATCGGCGTAGCAAGTATCCCGGGCCTGTTGCTCGATGAAGTAGCGAACATATTCACCCACCCATTCACCGCCGAAGCTGGCTTGTATCTGGGCCGCGAACCAGCTTTTGCCACTGGACTCAGGTCCCGTCAGCACCAGCACTTTCATCGGGCTGCCACAGCCTGATGATTGCGCCATTCGCGCCAGCCCAGTAAGGCGATCAGCATAAATAGCGCATACAGTGCCGCAGTGAGGTACAGGCTCTTATAAAGGAACAGGCCAACGAAAATCACATCCAGCACCATCCACAGAGGCCAGCACTGGATGCGTTTTTGCGCCATCCATACCTGGGCCACCAAACTGAAACCGGTCAGCGCGGCGTCCAGCCAGGGTTGTGCTGCGTCGGTAAAGTGGGCCATTGCAGCGCCTAACGCCAGGCTGAGCAACGCGCCCAGTGCCAGACTGAACAACAGCGGACCGGTTCCCAGATACGTGATGACGCGACCCTGTTGCACTTCGCTTCGCCGGGTCCATTGCCACCAACCGTAAAGCTGCAACACGGCATAGATCATTTGCAAAAGCATGTCCGAGTACAGCTTCACCTCGAAGAAAACCCAAGAATAAAGCAGCACCATGACCAGGCCGATGGGCCAGCCCCAGGCATTCTGTTTCACTGTCAGCCAGACGGCGATCACGCCTAGTGCAGCCGCGAACAGTTCAAGCCCGGACATGACTACTCCTTAGGGGGCAACGAGTGGGAATCGGAGGGCGATTGTAAGCGGATAAGCGCAAGGCAAGGGGGATGGTTGTACAACAACGGGTGTGAGGGGGTGTGAGGCAGGGCACTTATAACAAGTGCCCTCATACATCCTGTGAGATAAGGTCTATACCCGGAACTGCCCCAGCAATCGATTCAACTGATTGCTCAGGTCCCGCAGGTGCACACTGGCTTCGCTGGAACGTTCCGCAGCGTAGGTGGTGTTCTGTGACAGACCAGCCGCCTGAGTGACGTTTTGATTGATGTCCTCGACCACGTGCGCCTGTTGTAGGGTCGCGCTGGCGATCGAGGCGTTCAGGCCATTGAGGTTGCGCAATGCCTGAGCGATCGAGTTCAGGCTTTCACCAGCCTGGCTGGCTTGCTCGATGGTTAACTGCGAAGCGTGACTGCTGTCGCCGATGACTTTGACTGCCGCATCGGAATGGTGTTGGAGGCGCTCAATCATCGACTGAATTTCAGCCGTCGATTTTTGCGTGCGTTGTGCCAACAGGCGCACCTCATCGGCTACCACAGCAAAGCCGCGCCCTTGTTCGCCGGCGCGGGCGGCTTCAATGGCAGCATTCAACGCCAGCAGGTTGGTCTGGTCGGCGATAGAACGAATCACCTCCAGGACACTGCCGATCTGTGTGCTTTCTGCCGCGAGGGTTTGAATAACGGTCACCGCCTGGGTGATGGTGCTAGACAATTGATCGATCTGGCGCAGGCTGCTGTCGATATTGATCTGCCCTTGTTTGGCCTGGGCTTCGGCGTCGCGCATTTCGCTGGCGGCCTGTTCGGCGTTTTTCGCGACATCCTGTACGCCATAGGTCACTTCATTGATGGCCGTGGCCACCAATTCCATTTGTTGCGACTGTTGCTGACTGTGAGATTGAGCCTGGCTTGCATTGCTGCCCAGTTCAGTAGCTGCCTGGCCCAATGCCGCAGCAGCTTCCAGCAATTGGCGAACGACCGTATGCATTTTTGTGGTGAAGGCGTTGAAGTGGGTCGCGAGCTGCGTGACTTCGTCATGACCGTGAGTATCCAGACTCCGCGTCAGATCACTTTCACCACTGGCGATGTTGGCCATGGCGTCGACGGCATCCTGTAATGGCCGGACAATGCTTCGGGAAATCATGACCACCAGCAGCGCCATGACCAGTGCAATGCTCAGGCCAGCTATGGATGCTTTCCATACTTGGCCGTAGAACTCGGCCTGCATATCGTCGATGTATACGCCGGAACCGAGTATCCAGCCCCAAGGCTCGAACAATTTCACGTAAGAGGTTTTCTCCACGGGTTCGCTGGAGCCAGGTTTCGGCCAGCGATAGCCGATGTGACCTGCACCTTTGGTTTTGGCGACAGTCACCATCTCGTTAAATAGAGCAATGCCATCCGGATCTTTGATGCCAGACAGGTCCTGGCCCTCAAGCTTCTGATTGACCGGGTGCATGATCATCACCGGTCGCAGATCGTTGATCCAAAAATATTCGTTCTGGTTGTAACGCAACCCGCGTACCGCAGCCTGGGCTTGTTGCTGGGCTTGTTCACGAGTGAGCTTGCCGGAGGTTTCCTGGTCGTGGAAGTACGAGAGGATGCCACCGGCGGCCTCTACAATCTGCTGGGTTTTTTCCGCTTTGGCGGCATACAGGTCAGTGTGGATCTGCTTGAGCATCAAAGCCCCAAGCGTCAACAGCATCAGCACAGAGACCACTAGGATCAGCCACAACCGACGGCTGATCGACAAACTGCGCAAGCTATTCATGAAACTCCACTCCTTCAAATATTGTTCTTTTTTTGCCGTGCAGCCGGATCAAAGTATGCACCACACGGGGCACGCTAGAGCGTTAATTCATCATGTCTGATAGGCTTTCGGCATTGTTCGACTAAACATGAGTGGCTCACGTGTTTTTCACGTTATGGCAATCATCATGTTGGTCCTGCGCACATAGCATGTCTTGTCTGCAATCGTATTGAAAATACTAAAGGGGCATGCCAAGAGCACTGCTTCATGGGGGAATGATGGATATTTGGACTGCCGCACAGGCGTTGATTCTTGGGGTTGTAGAAGGGTTGACCGAGTTTTTGCCGGTCTCCAGCACTGGCCACCAGATTATTGTTGCGGACTTGATCAATTTTGGTGGTGAGAGGGCGATGGCCTTCAACATCATTATCCAGTTGGGGGCGATTCTGGCGGTGGTCTGGGAGTTCCGACGCAAGATTATCGATGTGGTTATCGGGCTGCCTAAACAGTCGGAAGCGCAACGTTTCACGGTCAACCTGATTATTGGTGTCCTCCCGGCCATTGTACTTGGGGTGTTGTTTGCCGATTTGATTCACAAATACCTGTTCAATCCGATCACCGTCGCGACAGCTTTGGTGGTGGGCGGGGTGATTATGTTGTGGGCCGAGCGCCGCCAACATGTCGTGCGCGCTGAAACCGTCGATGAAATGACCTGGGTCGATGCCCTGAAAGTGGGTTGTGCTCAGTGTCTGGCGATGATTCCCGGCACCTCGCGTTCTGGCGCAACCATCATCGGTGGGCTGCTGTTCGGCCTGTCACGCAAGGCGGCTACCGAGTTCTCGTTCTTCCTCGCCATGCCAACCATGGTCGGTGCGGCGGTCTATTCGGCCTATAAATATCGCACGTTGTTTCAGCACGATGATTTGCCGGTGATTGCCATTGGTTTTGTGACCTCGTTTATTTTCGCCATGATCGCGGTTCGCGCGCTGCTCAAGTTCATCTCCACCCATACCTATGCGGTATTTGCCTGGTATCGGATCGCTTTCGGTCTGGTGATTCTGGCGACCTGGCAGTTTGGCTGGATCGACTGGTCCTCCGCGGCCGCTTAAGGATCAGACCTATGGAGCAACGCACGCAGTCTCAAGGAACGTCTGGACAGGGCAAGCCGGGCGCCGATGCACGCCGGCCTAAGCAGTCGGTGCAGCATGTTCGGCTCAAGCTCTTCATCCTCTTGGGGTTGTGCGCGTTGCCAGGCTTCGGCGCACTGTCGATGGCAATCAGGGGCGTTTCGGCGATCCCTGCCAGCGGTTACGCAGTGATGAGCTTGCTGGCGTTCTTTCTCTATTGGCACGATAAAAACAGGGCCCGCAATGACGGCTGGCGCACGCCGGAGAAAGTCCTGCATGGCGTCGAGTTGCTGGGCGGCTGGCCGGGAGCCCTGCTGGCACAGCAACGCTTTCGGCACAAAACCCGCAAACTCTCTTATCAAGCCGTGTTCTGGCTGATCGTCATGCTGCATCAGGTATTCTGGATCGACCTCTTGTTTCTGCAAGGCAACTTCCTGGCCCGCCATTTCTCATGACACCTTCAAACCAACCTGTCGGATTTTGGCCAATTTGCTCACCACTGACTGATGCGAGCGTGTCAGCAGATCGCGCAACTCGTTGTCGCTCAGGGGGTAGGGTGGTGCCACGCTGATCCAGTATGCACGCGCCAGATAGGGCGCGGGGCGGATACCCGGCCGATCGACATAACCCAGAAACAGCTCGGCACCTATCTTGAACGACAGCCCGGCGCCTGCCAGATCAAGCACGGCGAACATCTTGTTTGTGGCCACTGAAAACACTCGGGTGCCCCCCCATTTGTAATCCTCGCGAGCACCGGGCAGTTGCAGGCAAAACTGTGCAACTTGTTCAGGATTCATCCTCGCCTTCCTCTCTATCGGTGGCAGTCAATCATGACCGTGCAAGTCATCAGTGAACGCGCTGCTGATGTGATCAATCCACGCCCTCACCGCCGGAAGCATGCCGCGCCGCTGAGTATAAGCCGCTTGCAGGTGTCCTCCCGGCAGTGACCAATCGGGCAGCAACTGAATCAGACGACCGTCAGCCAATTCTTCACGGCAGTTCATCATCGGCAACATGGTTAGACCCAGGCCACTCAAGGCGGCGCTTTTGCGGATAGGGAAATCATCGATGGCCAGGCGCGCCTCAATCGCGACTTCACATCGCTCGCCGCTGCTGTGGACCAGATCGTAGTGAACCATCCGATCAGCCTCGATAGCGCCCAGTACCGGCAGGCTTGCCAGGTCCCGAGGTGTACTGATGACACGGCCGGCCAGCAACATGGGTGACGCTACCAGAGCGGCGAGAGCCGGTGCCAGCTGGCGTACGATCAGGCTGGGGTCTTCATCGCCGATGTCGCGCACCCGTAGCGCGACATCAATGCCCTCATTCACCAGATCGACACGTCGATTGACCAGCAACATTTCCAGCTGGACCTGTGGGTGACTTGCCAGAAACGAGCTGATCACGTTGGCCAGATTCCAATGGGTCAAACCGACCGGGCAGGACACCCGCAGCCGCCCGCGAGGTTCGGCCGACAGTGACGCGACCGCTTCATCGGCCATTTCCGCTTCCAGCAACATAGCTTGGCAATGCTGCAGATAACGCTCGCCAACCGCCGTCAGCGACAGCTTGCGTGTTGTGCGTTGCAGCAGGCTCGCGTTGAGGCGGGTTTCCAGCTCGGCGATACGTCGAGACAGGCGGGACTTGGGAATGCCAAGCAAACGCCCCGCAGCCGCGAAACCTCCAGCCTCAACGACTTTTGCGAAGTAATAAAGATCGTTAAGGTCTTGCATACAGATGCCTCGATTGTTCTATACATAGGACAAGCTATCGCATTTACGCTGACTAATCAGGAATTGGTTTGCCCTGTAGGATTATCCGCACTTGATCGCCCGGCGGCGATCCCTACTTGGAGAGCCCTATGAAACTTCTGCACCTCGATTCCAGCATCCTTGGTGACCACTCTGCTTCTCGCCAACTCAGCCAAAGCGTCGTTCAGGCCTGGCAGGCAGTCGAAACTGACGGCCAAGTGACTTACCACGATCTGGCCAGTGATGCGTTGGGCCATTTTTCCGCTGCCAGTCTTGCCGCTGCCGGCACGCCAAGTGAAGCTCGCAATGCTGCGCAGCAGGCTGACGTCGACCTGAACGAAGCCACTCTGCAGGAGTTCCTGGCCGCTGACGTGGTAGTGATCGGCGCGCCGATGTACAACTTCACCATTCCAAGCCAACTCAAGGCCTGGATCGACCGGGTGACTGTCGCTGGCCGTACCTTCCGCTACAGTGAAACCGGGCCTGAAGGCCTGTGCGGCGGCAAAAAAGTTATCATCGTCTCCACTGCCGGTGGCTTGCACGTTGGCCAGCCGACCAGCGTTGGTCACGAGGACCTGCTCAAGGTACTGTTTGGCTTCATCGGTGTGACGGATCTGCAATTCGTGTTCGCCCATGGCCTGGCGTACGGTGACGAACCACGCGCCAACGCAATGGCTTCAGCCCGTATGCACATCAGCGAAGCGTTGTTCGCCACCGCTTGATCGTTGCCCTGAACGGGGCAACACCGCACACCAGAAACTCTGCAGCCCTGCGTCATGACGTAAGGGCTGCAGGTTTTTTTGCGTTTGGCGCCAATCACGAGCGTCATTGCGACAAACCTTCATCTTTGACGATTTCCTTACGGGTAAGCGGACTGCAATCAAAGTAAGATTGCACTTATTAGTTATTGAACAGGCAAAAGGTCATTTTAGATCTCGTTTCATGTTTTTTAGTATGTGGCTCGGCTTATGCACTAGTTTGTCGAGCAGCTACTCTTATAGCTATCGGCGCCGGGAGCGCGGATCGGTGTAGAGCGCTGCAACCCGCAGCGGACTTCACCGTTCGCTTACTCGGATCTACAAAGGTGGGGCCTTGCGATGGTGCGTCTTTGTGCGGTTATGTTGGTATGTCTGCTTGGGAGCCTGATTTCGGTGCAAGTCGAAGCAGGTACTCACTGGAGCGCGGGATTTCATCGCCTGACGTTTCTTGATCCGCTGGATTTGCAGCCGATGAGCGCGATTGCGTTCTATCCATCGACTGACTCAAAAAAAATCAGCAAAGTCGATGGCTATCAGATTGCTGCCGGTGAAGATGCGACGATCGCCATGGGGCGTTTTCCCCTGCTAATGCTATCCCACGGCAACACCGGTACCCCGTTGGCGCTGCATGACCTGGCAACTTCTCTGGCGCGTAAAGGCTTTGTTGTGGTTGCAGTGATTCACCCTGGTGACAACTATAAGGACCACAGCCGTCTCGGTAGTCTTAGCAATTTATATGGACGGCCATTGCAAATATCCGAAGCCATCAGTGCTGCGCTCATGGACCCCATGCTTTCTGCTTATGTAGATGGGCGGCACGTTGGCGTGATTGGTTACTCCGCCGGTGGTGAAACCGCGTTGATCCTGGCGGGTGCTCAACCTGATCTGCAACGCCTGCGTAAATATTGTGCTGAACGTCCAATGGACCGCGATGCTTGTACGAGGCAGGGCGAGCTGATTGCTGATCGGGACGATTTACGTGCGGAAGCGGACCCACGTGTAGGGGCGCTGATGCTAATGGCGCCATTGAGCTTGATGTTTGGCCGCCATACCTTGGCTGACGTCCATGTACCCGTGCTGCTCTACAGCGGTGACGGGGATCAATTGCTGGCCCTGGACAAAAATGCCGAAGCCCTGGCGCGCAAACTGCCTCAGGCACCGAGTTTCAAGCTGTTGCCCGGGGCAGGGCATTTCGTGTTCCTGGCACCGTGTACGGATGAGCAACAAGTGACTACTCCAGGCCTGTGTACCGATGCCGAAGGTGTCGATCGAGTCGATATTCACCGCAGCCTGAGCGCCGACGCCGTGCGCTTTTTCAGTGACACACTGAGTCAGCCGAGTCCTGCAGGGCTGCAAACGGCGCATCAGGAGTGACGCGTAAGCGGCGAGGGTGATAGCGCTCGTCGCAACTCATAGAAACACTACTTCGAAAGGTCGCAGCAGGCGCTCCAGCACCGGGGTAGCTAACTCTGGTACCAGGCCCGTCTCGGGATCATCTTGCAGTTGGCTGGCGAATGCGTGCGCGGCATGCCGTTTACGGGCCACCGTCGCAGGGTCCAGCAAAATCTTGCGCGCACGTTGCCAAGGGATAAGGTCGTCCTCCGGTTGCGCCCAGTGCCAGGCCCAGATCGGTACTTCGTGGCATCGTGCTCCTGCGGACTCAACCGCTTTAGCAGTCGCGCGGCCCACCGCATCATGGTCGCAATGGCCGTCGTGATCCCATGGGGTGAACACCACGTCAGTTGTGCGCAGATAGCGTCGAATGAAATCGGTGAGTGCGTCCTCCTGTTTAGCGACAGCGTTATCGGTAAAACCGCCACGAATCCATTGCAAACTGTGCAGTGGCAGGTCCAGGCGATGCAGGGCTTCGGCGCTTTCTTGCGGGCGGATCACACGTAAACGCGCCACTGGCCAACTGCTTGACCCAGGGTGACTGGCGCTGCCGTCGGTCACCGAAATCAACTGAAGTGGCCTTCCCAACTGCGCCAGTTGTTGCATCAGGCCGCCAAAGCCCAGCACTTCGTCTATGGGATGAGGCGCAATGATCACGGCGCGAGAACCGGGCGGCACCAGCATGTGGGTGCTGATGACGGGCAGTTCGGCCAAGTGTTTAGAATGTTTCCAGGCATGGCGAGAGGCACCACTGCCCACGATCAGATTTTCGCTCACAGGTTTCACATCCTTGTCGGCGGATGGCCAACGCCTTGACTGCATGCTGGTTGCCCGAGCGCGGCCAGTAGAGGCCGCCCGGGTACAGCGTTCGTCTATGATTGTCAGCGCGTCTGTACGTCCTTGCCCAACGCCTGGCTCATGGTTGCTCTTCGCGTTGCAGTTCGAACAGCAGCAGGGAGCGCCCCGTGATTGTGTATTCCGTGCCGAATGGCAACTCCCCATGGCTATGGTCGTCGGGCTGATTGGTGTCTATCAGGCATGTCCAGGAGATGCCCTCGGGCACTTTGGGTAGTGTGAAATTGACTCCGTCGTGGTGGGCATTGACCACTAACAGCAGCGTGGCGTCCTGGCCGGGGCGACGGATGCCTGAGACTTGTGCGCGGCCGTCCATCAACATGCCAAGGCAGCGACCGTTACCGTCTTCCCATTGTTCAACGGACATCTCAGAGCCGTTTGGAGACAGCCAAGTGACATCCTTCACGCCGATTTCTTCATTGTAATTGCCGACCAGAAAACGACCACGGCGCAGGATCGGATAAGCTTGACGCAGCTTGATCAGGCGCCGTACGAATTTCAGCAGCGACTTGCCGTCGTCATCCAGTTCCCAGTTGACCCAGCCAATTTCGCTGTCCTGGCAATAGGCGTTGTTATTACCGTGCTGGGTGCGGGCGAATTCGTCCCCGGCAACCACCATTGGAGTGCCCTGAGCGAACAGGAGTGTAGAGAAGAAATTACGCATCTGCCGCAAGCGTAGCTCGTTGATTTCCGCATTATCGGTGGGGCCTTCGACGCCATGGTTCCAGGACAGGTTGTTGTTGCTGCCGTCCTGATTGTCCTCGTCGTTGTCTTCATTGTGCTTTTCGTTGTAAGACACCAGATCGTGCAGGGTAAAACCGTCGTGGGCGGTGATGAAGTTGACGGACACATAAGGTCGACGCCCGCGTTGGTTGAACATCTCGCCCGAGGCAGTCATGCGGCCAGCGAAGTCGGCCAACTGGCCGTCGTCGCCTTTCCAGAACGCACGTACGGTGTCACGGAACTTGTCGTTCCATTCCACCCAACCAGGAGGAAAACCACCGACCTGATAACCACCGGGACCACAGTCCCACGGCTCGGCGATCATCTTCACCTGACGCAGCACGGGGTCTTGGCGGCAGGCCACCAGGAAGCTGTGGCGTTCATCAAATCCGTTGTGATAACGGCCAAGAATCGTCGCCAGGTCAAAACGAAAGCCATCGACGTGCATCTCTGTCGCCCAATAACGCAACGAGTCGGTCACCATCTGCAATACGCAGGGGTGGCTGAGGTCGAGGGTGTTACCGGTGCCGGAATCATTGATATAGAGGCGTTTGTCGTCGGGCATCAAACGGTAGTAGGAGGCGTTGTCGATACCGCGCATCGACAGAGTCGGGCCTAGCTCGTTGCCTTCCGCAGTGTGGTTGTAGACCACGTCGAGGATCACTTCAAGGCCGGCATGGTGCATGTGAGCGACCATTTCCTTAAACTCGGCGATCTTATCGTGGGCCAGGTAGCGTGGGTCAGGGGCAAAGAAGGCGATGCTGTTATAGCCCCAATAGTTGGTCATGCCTTTCTGTAGCAGATGCTGGTCATTGACGAACGCGTGAATCGGCAGCAATTCCACCGATGAGACGCCAAGCTTGCGAATGTGCTCGATGACTTCATTGACCATGAGCCCGGAGAAGGTGCCGCGCAACTCCTCAGGCACCGCAGGATGGCGCATGGTGAAGCCACGCACGTGGGTTTCGTAAATGATGGTTCGGTCCCACGGCACACTGACCCTCTGGTCGCGACCCCAAGTATAGGCAGGGTCGATTACCTTACTTTTCGGCACGAAAGGCGCACTGTCACGCTCGTCAAAGCTCAGGTCGCCATCCGGGTGGCCGATGGTGTAACCAAACAGCGACTCAGACCATTTCAGTTTGCCAACCAGTTGTTTGGCATAGGGGTCGATCAGCAGTTTGTTGTGGTTGAAACGATGACCGTTCTGCGGGTCATACGGGCCATACACGCGGTAGCCGTAGATCAGCCCTGGGTGGGCGTCGGGCAGATAACCGTGAAAAATTTCGTCGGTATACTCGGGAAGCTCGATGCGTTCCAGTTCGACTTCGCCAGCGGCATCGAACAGGCACAGCTCAACCTTGGTGGCGTTGGCCGAGAACAGCGCAAAGTTTACGCCCAGACCATCCCAGTTGGCGCCGAGCGGGAAGGGCAGCCCTTCACGGATTCGCGACACAACAGTTTCTGGCTTTACGTCTTCTGGCTTTACGTCACTTTCATGGGCTTTTTGATTAGGGGCGTGTTGAACGTTCTCTTTCGGGGTCTTGGCGTGCGGTGTACTCATATTCATTCCTGACGTCGGATGATTTCTTGAAAGCGGTCAAAGCCGCCACCGCAGCTTAGGGCGCTCCGATGTATGTAGGTCACCTGTTAGAACTACCGCAGTCAATGGCCGGGTTTAAAGCGACTGCTGCGGTAGTACACGTTGCGGCACCCAGGAATATCAGGCCCCAGCGGGCTTGCCCGGCGATTTTGGTTTCTTCGCGGGCGTGGTTTTCGGTGTCGGGGGTGAGGTAGGCTTGGCCGCTGATTTAGAGGCGGCTTTGGGCGCAGCAGGCTTGGCATCGCCCGGACCGTCAACTTTTGGCAGCTTGGGCTTAACCGTCTTGCTCACGTCTTTTTTGTTCGGCGACAACGCCTCGGCCTCGGCCAGTTTGCGGGCCATTTCCCAATGCCGTGCTTCCTGACCGTGAGGTTTACCCTCGGACTCCCAGATTTGATAGGCAAAATCGCGGATTCGTTTTTCGTCGGCACTCATCTCGACACTCCTAGGTATTACGCAGTTTGAATAAACAGGTTTACAGAAAAACTCTTGAGCGCTGCGCTGAGCATCAGCGCGTTGTTAGTTGTAACTACTGTCCCTGAAAAAAGTCCTTTCCAGCAATGATCTGAGCCCTTGAACGGCAACATGACCTGCGTGTCGCCCCAACTGCTCGCATTGATCAATGGAGTTTGGGCAGTGCCTAATAGTTCACTGCTCACTCTGGGGACTACAACGATGGCACGGTGTCCGTCGATAACTCGAGCAAACGCCAAGACCTGATCGGCACACAGACCGACCACGCGCAAAGGAATATAGCTCCCCCGGCTGAAAAGCGCTGAGTGTTCAGCGCGCACATTCAGTACCTTGGTGATCAGGGCTTGTTTGATTCGCCCATCCTGCCAGTTTGCCAACAGTGCATCGGCGTTCAGGGTGTGTTCGAGAGCGTTTACCCGAGCTGCGTAATCCACGGGGCGACGGTTGTCAGGGTCGACCAGGCTGAAGTCCCAGAACTCAGTGCCCTGGTACAGATCAGGTACGCCGGGGACCGTCATGCGCAACAGCGTTTGCGTCAGGCTGTTAAGCGCGCCAGCGGTTGCGATACGGTTCGCAGTGGCGCCGACCGACTGGCGTAAGGCCAGACCCTCCGGTGCCAACAGCACGCGATTGAGAAAGCTCCGGCATGCGTTTTCATAAGGCTCGTTCGGCGCGCTCCAACTGCTCTGTAATTTGGCTTCACGCAGGGCTTTTTCCTGCCATGTCACCAACCGTTCGGCGTAGTCTTCGAATGCGTGCTCGGCTTCCATATTCAGCGGCCAACTGCCGAGCAGCGTCTGATAAAGCATCAACTCATCACCGGCGCTGATGCTGATATCTTCATCCTTGAGGGGGATCGCCAATTGTCGCCAACGCTCAACCTGTTCGGCATACCAGCCCGCGCATTCGCTCAACACTGCCAAGCGGGCGCGGCTGTCTTCGCCGCGCTTGTGGTCATGGGTGGCGGTCGCCAGAAGATTGTCCGGGAACGTCTCGGCGCGGCGGGTACAGGCTTCATGAAAACGGGTGGCCGGGGCACTGAAGTGCTGCGGGTGGAAACCTACGTCATTACGTGAGAGCAGTACCGCCGAGCGGTAGAAGGCGGTGTCTTCCACTGACTTGGCTGCCACGGGCGACGTCAGTTGCTGGAAGCGCACGCAGGCATGGCGATGAATCTTGCGTAAGCGGCCCAGTGGCAGTGCACGCCATGATTGACCCCCGAGCCAGCATTGCAGGTAATCAAGTACAGGCCAGTCGGCTTCGCTGAGGTTGAGTCGGGCACCTTCAAGGGCTTGCTGGAAGAATCGATCGTCTTCGGCCGAGCGTCCGCATGCGCTGATATAGGTGCGGTAAATCGGGAAGTTGACCACCAATGCCAATAACGCTCGACGAATAGCACCGTAGGTCAAATCACGGCTCATCAGGTCGCTACGGGCCACTTGCAGCATGGCTTGAGCAACGCTTTCGAAGTCCCCTGCCAGACTGCCCTGTAACACCAGGTTGCGCGCTTCCAGCACTTCCAGGTTGAAGTCGGCGCTACGTCCACTGAGACGACTCCACAACTCGCCTAGAGGGGCTTCACCTTTGGCGTCGTGCTGCAATAACGACACCTGATTCATGAACTCGTAACCGGTGGTGCCGTCAACGGTCCAATCCTCGGGCAGTTGTTCATCGGGACCGAGAATCTTCTCGACGAAGATGGGCAGGTGACTCAACGGCGCAGCAGGCGGACGCTGAGCCAGCAAGCCTTCTACCCGGCGCCGCAACTTGCGGCAGTAACCGCGCGGGTCGGCCAGCCCATCAATGTGATCAATCCGCAGCCCATCCACCAGACCCTCGCTGATCAGTTCGAAAATTTTGCCGTGGGTGGCTTCGAACACGGTAGGGCGCTCGACGCGCAGTCCGCCAAGTTCGTTGATATCGAAAAAACGCCGCCAATTGATGTCGTCTCCCGCAGTGCGCCAACTGGCCAGCCGGTAGTGCTGGCGTTCCAGCAGCTCATGCAGGCGTTCAAAGCCCTCTGGCGTGCGCGAATCGAACTGTTTCAGCCCGCGGTCGATGGCCCGCTGGATACCCGTCTGTTGCGCCAGCGTCGCCAATTCTGCGCGCGCCTGTCGGGCTCGTTCGTACGCTTGCGGGTAGTGATCGAGTACCGCAAAGCGCTGCGCCAGTTCGCTCAGTTCAGGGTCATTGGCCGCGTTGAGCAACGGCGCATAGGTCGCCGGGTTGATGGGAAAGTAATGCTGATAATGCTCGACGTAAAACGCACCCTGCCCGGCATCGAAACGCAGGGGTATTTCGCCCGCCTTAAGTACGGTGCCGTAATCGCTGCTGAGAAAGGGCAGCAATAATTGACCTTCCAGCAATGGGTCCGGGGAGTGCCACTGGATGTCGAAAAAGTCGGCATACGGGCTGCGACGTCCCCATTCCAGAAGGTCGAGCCACCAGGGGTTGTCCGCACCGCCGACCGCCATGTGATTGGACACGATATCGAGGATCAGACCCATGCCCTGCGCACGCAGGGCACTGACCAGGCGCCGCAACGCCGGTTCGCCGCCCAGCTCCGGGTTGATGACGCGCGGATCGACCACGTCGTAGCCGTGCATCGAACCGGCGCGCGCTTTGAGCAGCGGCGAAGCATAGAGGTGACTAATGCCCAGTCTGGCGAAGTAGGGCACCAGCGGCACGGCGTCATCAAGGGTGAAGCCCTTGTGAAATTGCAGGCGCTGTGTGGCTCTCAGTGGTTTGAGTGGAGCGTTCATCGGTCCCGCTCCGCCGCTTCCTGGCGTGCTTGTGCCAGCAATGCCAGGCGTCGGATGGCACTGTCGCCCTCAAGCAGCGTGGCGCAGTCACCGGGTAGACGCCGACGCCAGTTGGGATGGCTATCGATGGTGCCTGGCAGATTGAACTGCTCCTCGACGCCCAGCAGATCCTCCATGGGCAGCAATACAAGCGGGGCACGGGTGTGACCAAGGTAGCGAACGCTGGCATCAATGATTTGATCGCTTTCGCTGAAGTCATCGCGGAAATTGGCTGCATCCTGACTCAAGGCCTGCCGCAGGCCTCGGCGTTCGCGTTGCCGGCTTTCGCGCCAGTTGCGTTCGGTCTGTTCGTCAATATGACCAAGCTTGCTGTTCCAGTCGATATCACGCTCGCGCCACCAGCCCGCAAGGGTGGGCAAATCGTGGGTGCTGGTAATCGCAAGCGCCTGATCGGACCATTGCAGAATGGGTTTGAAGTGGGCGTTGTCTTGTTCAAACAGCAGCACGCGCATGCCAAGAATTGCCCGCGCCGACAATCTGTCGTGCAAGCCGTCCGGAACGGTGCCGAGGTCTTCGCCCAGCACAATGACCTTGTGCCGCCAGGATTCCAGGGTCAACAAGCGCAGCAGGTCGTCGAACGGGTAGTTGAGGTACGCCCCTTCGCTGGGTGGCGAACCTACAGGTACCACCCAGAGCCGTTGCAGGCCCAGGACATGGTCGATGCGCAAGCCTCCGGCGTGGGCCAGGTTGGCTTGGAGCATCTCGATAAATGCGCGAAAGCCGTTGCGTTTCAAGCCATCCGGCGAGAACGCTGAAATGCCCCAACTTTGCCCGGAGCGATTGAGAATGTCGGGCGGAGCGCCAACGCTAAGCGCCGAAAGCAGCTCATCCTGCCGGCTCCAGGCTTGACTGCCGCCACCGTCTGCGCCTACCGCCAGATCGGCGATCAGGCCGACGCGCATTCCACTGCTGCGGGCCGCCACCTGCGCGCGCTCCAGACTGCGCGCGATGAGCCATTGGGCAAATGCATGGAAGCTGATTTGCTCCCCATGACATGCGGCGAACTCCGTAATGGCGCCGCTCTGGGGATTTTTGAATTCGTCCGGCCATTCGCGCCAATCCTGACTCATGCCAAGCTTGGGGCATTCGGACTGCAAGGCTTCGAAGCGGCAATGGTTCTCCAGTGCTTCGCCACCGCAATGGCGGAAGTGGGTGAAGTCGTCATACAGCGGGTGCGCTCCGCTGCAAAAGCTTTTATACAATGCATGCAGTAACGTCCACTTGGCTTGAGCTGCCCTTGGCCAGTCAATTAGTGGCAATGCCTCGAGACGCTCAAGCTCTGCGCCCAGTCCGGTCTCGTTGATGGCCATGCGCAGTGCTTGTTCGCCAAGAATGGTCTCGGGTGATGCATATAACGCATTGAGAAACAACCGGCTGGAAGGTGAGTAAGGGCTGTAGCGCAGGGTGTCGCAGGCAAACATGGCGTGAACCGGGCTGATAGCCAATGCATCGGCACCGCGTTCACCGGCCGCGCGGGCCAGGGCTTCCAGTGCCTGGATGTCGCCAAAACCACCATCGCCCCGACGACGTAGCCCATACAGCTGTACGGTCAGTCCCCAGGCGCGAGGGACGTCAGTGTTGGTCGCCATGGCCATGCTGTAGCAGGTTGCAGGCGCGACGGCCAAGGTCACATGTTGACCGGCAATGCGCAGTTGCTGATACCCCACAGGTGCCACGGCGGGCAGATGGGCTGTATCCGTCAGCGTTGCAGTGACGGTGGTGCCGTCTTCGAGGTTTAACACGAAAGGTGTTTTTGGCGCGAACCATGTCGACAAATCCAGCAGGCTGCCATGATCCAGCGTCAGCAGCGGCGGGACCGCGCTTGGCGTACTGGACTTGTGCAGGCGTTGCAGGCTGATGCAAATATCCTCGGCACTTTCGGCGGGGTAGCCCAGGCCGTCGAGTACCTTGCGTAGCGCCTCAGGGCTGACAGTTTGCAGCCGCCCGTTGGCATCGATCCAATCCACAGACAGCCCGGCCCGGGCAGCCAAAATATGCAGTTGCTCATTACTCATCCTGTTCCTCCAAAACATCAGTCGTTATCAGGCTGACAATGGCCGTGTAGGGGTTGAGGGTTCCCCGCCGGGAAAGTTCGGCCGCCCCAGGCAGGGTTTCATACAAAAGAGTGTCCCGATGAACTGCGGCCAGCTTGACCGGGCGCTCGCCGAGGTTTAGGTCGATGCGCAAGACACTGCCGTCACCCATACGCCAGCGAGCCGTAAGGGCTCCTTCGTCCAGCACGTGAGTGTCCAACGCCTGCGCACCTGACAGGCGTGGAATGATTTCGCGATGGCGAATGCTCAACAATTGTTGGTATAGCGCTAGCCAGCGTTGATGATCAATGCCTTTGTCCGTGTTCAGGTGCATTGTCTCGTAGGCGGGGCGCGATGCCTCGAACGTGCTGTGGGCATTTGGGTCGGGGATGCACTCACGCTGCTCTTCATCGGCAAATGCCGGGAAGTCGGCAAACTCGGCGCGACGGCCCTCACGCACGGCATCGGCCAACTCGTCATGGTGGCTGGTGAAAAAAAGGAAGGGTTCACTTGCGGCCCATTCATCGCCCATGAACATCAACGGAATCATGGGCGAGAGCAGGAGCAATACCGTGGCGGCCCGCAATGCGGGACCGGCGCTCAGTTGCGGCAGACGCTCGCCGAAGGCACGGTTGCCAACCTGATCGTGATTCTGCAGGAACAGCACGAAGGCGCTAGGGGGTAAATGCCCACTGGAGTGCCCTCTGCTATTGCCGTGGCGATTACTCTCGCCCTGGTAAACGAAGCCCTGGCTCAAGCAGCGGGCCAGCTTTTGGGTAGGTTCATGGGCGAAGTCGGCGTAGTAGGCATCGCTTTCTCCTGTCAGCAGAACGTGTAAGGCGTTATGACCGTCATCGTTCCACTGCGCATCGAAGGCTTGTTCCAGCAAGCTGGCTTCGTTGAATTCATTTTCCAGTGTCAACCAGACCTGTCGGGACGGGGCAATCTGCTCGCGAACTCGTCGGGCGAAGTCCTGGAGGAAGGTGGGATCATTGATTGCGTGTGCCGCGTCCAGACGCAGACCATCGAAGCGATAGTCGAGTAACCACATCAAGGCGTTATCAATGAAAAAGTCGCGCACTTCCTCGCGGAGGAAGTCGATGGCTGGGCCCCAAGGGGTTTTCACATCATCGCGGAAAAAGCCTTTGGCATACTGGCCCAGGTAATTGCCATCCGGCCCGAAGTGGTTGTAGACCACGTCGAGTATCACCATCAGGCCATAACCGTGCGCGGCGTCGATCAAGTGTTTGAGCTGGTCGGGTTTGCCGTAGGTCGATTGCGGTGCATAAGGCAACACACCGTCGTAGCCCCAGTTACGCCCGCCAGGAAACTGTGCCAGGGGCATCAACTCAATCGCGGTAACACCCAGTGCCGCCAAACGGGGTAAATGTTTTTCGACTTCGGCGTAGCCACCCAGTACCCCCACGTGCAGTTCATAAATAACAGCTTCCCGCCACGGCCGTCCTAGCCAATCAGTGTGCAACCAGCAATAGGCCAAAGGATCGACGACAACGCTGGCGGAATGCACATCGGACACCTGGGCACGGGAAGCTGGATCAGGGACTTTCATTTCTCCATCGATGTTGTAGTAATAGCGACTGCCCGCAGAGCAGCGAGTCTCCAACACAAACCAGCCATTGTCCTGCGGCAACATGGTCAGCGACTGCCCGCTTTCGAACTCGACACTGACGTAATAGGCATCCGGTGCCCAGAGGGCAAACCGGGTGTGTTCAGGGTCCAGTAATACGGCGCCGTGGCGCCAGTTTTTATCCGTGCGCAGAGGCATCCGTTAACCCCTTTAATAGTGAACAGAAGCACCTACATTTTTTTTCAGCAGGTCTTGGTACAGATCGGCGTAAGGCTCCACGGCCTTATGCCAATTGAACGGAGCGGCCATGGCGCGGCAACGCATGGCATTGAGCAGCTCAGGATTGGCGAAGACCTTGATCGCCCGTGTCAGCGCTTCAGCGTAGCTTTCCACGGTCGATTCTTCGAACAGAAAACCAGTCACGCCATCTTCAATGGTGTCGGCCAACCCCCCTGTTTTACGGGCCACCGGCAAGGAGCCAAAACGCTGGGCATACATCTGGCTCAAGCCACAAGGCTCATAACGCGAAGGCATCAGCAAGAAATCGCTGCCGGCAAACATGCGTCGAGCATCCGTTTCGTTGAACCCGATGCGCACCCCGATCTGGCCCGGGAAACGCAGGGCCAGTGCGCGCATGGCGTCCTCTTCCTCCGGTTCGCCGCGACCGATGATCGCAATTTGCCCGCCTTGATTGACGATATGCTCGGCAACACCGATGGTCAGGTCCAGGCCTTTCTGGAAGACCAGGCGCGATACCACAGCGAACAAAGGACCTGTGGAAGGCTCAAGCTCGAACAACTCGCGTACATGGTCGGCGTTGATTTCCTTGCGCTGCCATTCGTTTGGGGCAAACCGGCAAATCAAGTGTTCATCGGTTTCCGAATCCCAACTGGCGTCGATGCCATTCGGAATCCCGCTGAGCAGTCCTTGCCTGGCCTTGCTTTGCAGAAAGCCTTCCAGACCACAGCCAAAGGCCGGCGTGGTGATTTCCTTGGCGTAAGTCGCACTCACGGTGGTGATGTGGCTGGCATAAGCCATGCCTGCCTTAATGAATGAGAGCTTGCCGTAGAACTCCATGCCGTCGGCGCCCAACGCCTGGTCAGGAATACCCAGTTCGCGGCTGGAGCCGGTGCTGACCGTGCCTTGATACGCCAGGTTGTGGATGGTGAAGATGCTCGGTGTGGCCTGACCCCGCCAGCGCATATACGCCGGCGCCAATCCGGCAGGCCAATCGTGGGCATGCACCAGTTCCGGGCACCACTGGGTTTTTACCGCGCCGGCGGCGAAGTCGGCTGCGGCCAGGCCGAGGCGGGCAAAGCGGATATGGTTGTCAGGCCAGTCACGGCCGTTGTTATCACCGTATGGCGTGCCTTCACGTTCGTACAGTTCGGGGCAGATCAGCACATAAATGACCAGACCGTCTTTCATGTCCATGCGCCCGATCTTGCACGGTGGCAGGGCTGCATGACCGCCCAGCTCGCTGATGACATGGATCGGGTTACCACTGTTGAGCACTTGCGGGTAGCCGGGAATCAGCACGCGTACATCGTGCAGGTGGCGCATGGCTCGCGGCAGTGCGGCAGACACATCGCCCAAACCTCCGGTTTTCACCAGATCAGCCAACTCTGAGGTCACGAACAGAACTTTTCTTCTGTGGGTCAGGGTAATACTTGGCTGTGAAGTCGGCAGTTGCAGCAGTGGAACGCTAGTCGAAGCGAAGACCGGCAGATGGGTCAGCTCGCTGGCCGGCTGGTTAAAACTCTCTCCCTTCTGGGTTTTGGCAGCGGCGCTAATCATCTTTTTCTCCCATTCAATTCAGTGTTGGTGCAGCACTTGAGTTGTTATGGGCCATGTCCTATGGCCGGGCACACAAGCACTACGCAAGATCGGTACCTATTTACCGGTTGCGTGGTAGTAGGACGGGTGGTAATGCCCAAACTCGGGTTACGCCAATAGCTTAGGCTCTCTTTAATGATGACCCCATGGCAGAGGGCAAAGTTTCGACTTTTTTTTACGCAGGTGTCTGGATTGCGGATCAGCGGCATTTGATTAACCACTCAAAGTGGCAGATAACAACGCATTTAACCGTCGAATCGCGCTTTTATGGGGCACGAAAACGTACAAAATCGACGCCATACCGTCCGTCTGATTGTTCGACAATCTGTCCGCGTGGTTCGGCTTCCAGACAAAACCACTCGATTTCAAGGACATTTAACCCAGAAAAACAGAAGTCCTGCGCCATTTCTCGGTGCGCCGTGGGTGCTTGTTGGGGCTGATATGGTTTGTTTTTTGAGCGCGGAAGATTATTTCGCTCGTGACTCAGGTCGAGCCGGCAAGGAAATGAGCGTGTATGGGGAATATAGAATGGCCTGCCGGATTGGCAGGCCTTTGGACAGTATTACTGCTGGACCACTTTAGGTACGATCGACGCAGGGGGATTGCCCCGCATCAGGCTGAAATCGTTCAAGCCTTTTAGGGGGCGCCGATGAGCTGAGGGCGCTCTTTGAAATCGAAACTGACCAGGCTTTTAGTGCCGTCCAACTCATCGAAGCTCTGACCTGCCAGGTGAGTATCAAACCAGCGCTTCAATCGGGTGGTGCGTGGCTTACGGCGAGCCTGCAAAGTGATGTCATTTGCAGGCTTGCAGACCGTGAGTGGGTCCAGCCAGCAGAGGCTGAGACTCTTGCAGCAGCAAGATCAAATGGGCGACTTTATTCTGCAGTTGATCGCGTTCATCTTTCAGCTGCTTGAGCTCATCACGACGGATGCTGACATACAGGGTCTGGGGTGGACGTGCTGCTAGTAATGTACCCATTGCTCACCTCGCAAATGGTGTGTTTCAACAACGTTAGCGGGAGGGGGGCGGTAATCATCCAAGCCTTAGCCACCTTTGCCAACCACTCTCGCTGCCGATTCTGATTTCTTTTTCGCAAGAATGGAACTTTTTTATTTTTTATTGTCATGAGTGTTTCCTGATCGCGGAAGCGCGCGTTATCAGGCAGGCTCATCCCGACACCCCAGCCTGTTGCGAACTATGTCCGAGCCCTCTGGACTAACCTTTTATGTACTGCCGGGTTATCAGGTGAGGCATTCCCTTTTCTTTGCATTAAGGAGCACCACCACATGCAACTTGGAATTATTGGACTGGGCCGCATGGGCGGCAATATTGCTAGACGGTTGATGCTCAAGGGCCATTCAACCGTGGTTTACGACTGGGATGAAGCCTCCCGCACCACCCTTGCCAAAGAAGGCGCTACCGCTGTTGCAGATATTGCCGCGCTGGTGGCCGCTCTGGAGAAACCGCGCGCAGTGTGGGTCATGCTGCCAGCCGGCGAGCCGACGGAAGAGACCATCGACGTCCTCAGCCAACTGCTCGAAGCGGGTGATGTGATTATTGATGGCGGTAACACGTTCTATAAAGACGATATTCGCCGGGCCCAGGCCCTCACGCAAAAGCATTTGCACTATATCGACGTGGGTACGTCCGGCGGCGTCTGGGGCCTCGATCGTGGTTACTGCATGATGATCGGCGGCGACAGTGCGGTGGTCCAACGTCTCGATCCATTATTCGACAGCCTCGCCCCTGGCTATGGCTCGGTGGCGCGGACCAAAGGCCGCGACGCTCCCGATGATCGGGCTGAACGTGGCTACATTCACGCCGGCCCCGCAGGCTCCGGGCATTTTGTGAAGATGATTCACAATGGCATCGAGTACGGGATGATGCAGGCGTTTGCCGAAGGTTTTGACATTCTCAAAACGAAAGGCTCCGACAACCTTGCGCCTGAACAGCGCTTTGATCTGAATGTGGCTGATATCGCCGAAGTCTGGCGCCGCGGCAGCGTTGTATCCTCCTGGTTGCTGGACCTGACCGCCGATGCGCTGGTTAGCGATCCGCAACTCGAGGCCTATTCCGGTTCAGTGGCTGATAGCGGCGAAGGACGCTGGACCATTGATGCGGCCATGGAGCAGTCGGTGCCTGTGCCCGTATTGTCCGGCGCGCTGTTTGCACGTTTCCGCTCACGCCAGCAGAGTACCTATGGTGACAAACTGCTTTCTGCCATGCGCTTTGGTTTTGGCGGACATAAAGAAGGACCAAAATAATGGGGCTGCTGCACTCCAAGTCAAAACAAAAGCCTGAGGTTGCACCACCTACGACCTTGTTTCTGTTGGGCGCTCACGGTGATCTGGTCAAGCGTTTATTGATGCCCGCGCTCTACAATTTGAGCCGGGACGGGTTGCTGGGCAGTGGCATTCACATCGTCGGCGTGGACCACAACGCAATCAGTGACATCGACTTCGCCAAAAAACTCGAAGACTTTATCCGCCAGGAAGCATCGGGCAAGGTCGCCGAGGGTGGGGCTGAGCCACTGGACCCGGAACTGTGGCGTCAACTCGCCTCGCGGATCAGCTACGTGCAGGGAGACTTCCTCGACGACTCCACCTATAGCGATATGGCCGAGAAGATCAAAGACACTAACACAGGGAATGCGGTGTTCTACCTGGCCACGGCACCCCGTTTTTTCAGCGAAGTCGCCAAGCGCCTGGGCTCGTCCGGGTTGCTGGAGGAGCCCGATGGTTATTTCAGGCGTGTGGTGATTGAAAAGCCATTTGGCTCCGATCTGCGTAGCGCTGAAGCCCTGAACGCCTGCCTGCTCAAGGTCATGACGGAAAAACAGATTTATCGAATCGATCACTACCTTGGCAAGGAAACGGTGCAGAACATTCTGGTCAGCCGTTTCTCCAACGGCTTATTCGAAGCCTTCTGGAATAACCACTACATCGACCACGTACAGATCACCGCTGCGGAAACCGTAGGCGTGGAAACCCGGGGCATTTTTTACGAACATACCGGGGCGCTGCGGGACATGGTGCCCAATCACTTGTTCCAACTGTTGGCGATGATCGCCATGGAGCCACCGGCCGCCTTTGGTGCTGACGCGGTGCGTGGGGAAAAGGCCAAGGTCATCGGTGCGATTCGCCCATGGTCCGAGGAGGAGGCATTGGCTAACTCGGTGCGCGGTCAGTACACCGAAAGCACGATCGGCGACAAAAGCATTGCTGGCTACCGGGAAGAGCCCAACGTGGCAGCTGACAGCACTACGGAAACCTTTGTTGCCTTAAAAGTCATGATCGACAATTGGCGCTGGGTTGGCGTGCCATTCTATCTGCGTACAGGCAAACGCATGAGCGTCCGCGACACCGAAATAGCCATCTGCTTCAAGCCGGCGCCTTACGCACAATTTCGCGACACCGACATCGAAAGGCTCAAACCCAATTACCTGAAAATCCAGATTCAGCCTAACGAAGGCATGGGTTTCGATTTACTGGCGAAACGCCCGGGTCCGACGCTAGAACTGGAAAGCATCCGGCTTGGCTTTGCCTACAAGGATTTCTTCGAAATGCTGCCCTCCACAGGTTATGAAACGCTGATCTTTGATTGCCTTGCGGGGGATCAAACCTTGTTCCAGCGCGCCGACAACATTGAAAATGGCTGGCGTGCGGTGCAGCCGTTTCTGGATGCATGGAGCAAAAACAGCAACGTCGAGCTGTACAAGGCCGGTGAGGATGGGCCCTCTGGTGCCGATGACTTGTTGACCCGCGACGGACGTGAATGGCACAGCATCGGATGAACAGTCAACGACGGCCCCTCATCCAGTTTGTGTTGTGCGATATCGACGGCACCTTGTTGCGCCCCGACCACAGTTTGAGCCCGGCAAATATCGAGGCCATCGGGCAATTACGAGCGGCTGGTATCCAGTTCACCCTGGCCAGCAGCCGTCCGCCCAGGGCGATGCGTCAGCAGGTTGAAGCATTGGGTATCGATCTGCCGACCGTGGCGTTCAACGGAGGTTTGATTACCCACCCCGATGGCCGTGTGATGTCGGCCCACCGCATTCCGCAGGCGGCAGCTATCGCCAGCCTGGCAATGTTTGCCGATCACGCGTGTGCCGTTTGGGTATTCGCCGACGATGAGTGGTTATTGCTCGATCCGAATGGCGCTTACGTTGATCACGAACGTCGTACGCTGGGCTACGACCCAATCCTCGTGCCCAGTTTCGAACCCTACCTGGACCGGATAGACAAAATCGTCGCCGCCAGTGCCGATCACGCGTTACTCAAACGTCTCGAAGCACAAGTGAATCCACACATCGCCGGGCTCGCGCTGGCCTCGCGCTCACAAGTGTATTACCTGGATGTCAACGCCGTGGCGGCGAACAAAGGCGCGGCGCTGGTGACATTGGCTGAGTATGTGGGTGTATCGCTGGCACACACGGCCGCCATCGGAGACGGGGGCAACGATGTCGCGATGTTTCATAAGGCGGGACTGTCGATTGCCATGGGCCAGGGCGAGGAAAGCGTGCGCAGCCAAGCTGACTACGTCACCGGCAGCAACTTGGAGGACGGCGTGGCGACGGCAATCAAACGCTACATTCTGCCAGCCTGAATTTTTGGATACCTACTATGGCCGCACTGATTGAAGACTATGCATTGCTCGGCAATTGCAGGACTGCTGCGCTAGTCACAAAGGACGGTTCGCTGGACTGGCTGTGCTTCCCTCGATTCGATGCGCCAGCCTGTTTCGCCGCTTTGCTGGGTGATAGCGATAACGGCCGCTGGAAAATCAGCCCGAAAGATCCGATCAAGCACACCGAAAGGCACTACCGCGAGGGCACGTTGATTCTCGAAACCTTGTTCGAGACCGACACCGGGCGCGCCATGCTGATCGACTTCATGCCCACGGAAACCGCCAGCAACGTGGTACGCATCGTGGTGGGACTGGAAGGGTGCGTGGGGTTCGAGCTGGACCTGTCCATACGTTTTGATTACGGCAGCAGTGTGCCGTGGGTTGAAATGCGCGATCCGCATACCCTGACGGCTGTTGCCGGGCCTGAAATGTTGGTGCTGCGCACGCCGACAGCATTGCATGCGCTGGATCACCGCACTGGCAGCGACTTTCTGGTCGAGGCTGGACAGCGCAAGGTGTTCGTCCTCAGTCATCAAGCGTCGAATCATCCAGTCCATACCGTTATCGACGGCGAAAAAGCGCTGAAAACAACTGAGCAATTCTGGCGGAAGTTTTCTGATCGATGCCCGGAGGTCGGCCAGTGGTCAGCTCAGGTCAAGCGTTCGCTGATCACCCTCAAAGCACTCACGTATGAGCCTACCGGCGGCATCGTCGCGGCGGTGACAACGTCACTGCCAGAGCAGTTGGGCGGAGAACGGAATTGGGATTACCGTTATTGCTGGCTGCGAGACGCAACAATGACCCTCCTGGCATTCATGAACCTGGGTTATTACGAAGAGGCCAGCGCATGGCGGGAATGGCTGTTGCGCTCCGTGGCCGGCAATCCGGAACAGATACAGATTATGTACGGCCTGGGCGGCGAACGGCGTCTGCCGGAATACGAGCTGCCTTGGCTCGGAGGCTACGAAAACTCACGTCCGGTGCGAATCGGCAACGCTGCGGCGACGCAAATGCAACTGGATGTGTATGGCGAGGTCGCCGATGCCATGACTCAGGCCAGTAAAGGTGGTTTGCCAAGGCCGCCACGCAGCACGGCCATCATCAAGGTGATCATGCCGTTTCTGGAAAATGTCTGGCACCTGCCTGACAAGGGCATATGGGAAATTCGTTCTGAGCCAAGGCACTTCACCCATTCCAAGGTCATGGCCTGGGTTGCCTTCGACCGCAACGCGCACTTCGCTGCCCAAGTGGCTGAAACCGAAGAGGACCACGCATTGGCGCGCCATTGCCGTGCGGTTGCCGATGAAATTCATGCGGACGTGTGCCTCAATGGCTTCGATCCGCAACTGGGCAGTTTTGTACAGACCTATGGTTCGACAGCGCTGGATGCCAGCCTGTTGCAGATCGCCTTGACCGGATTTTTGCCGGCAAATGACCCTCGGGTAATCGGCACCGTTGCCGCGATAGAAAAGGCCCTGATGCAAGAGGGTCTGCTGCTGCGCTACGACAGTGATCGGACGCAGGATGGGGTCTCCGGTAGCGAGGGGACCTTCCTGGTGTGTTCGTTCTGGCTTGCCGATGTATATGTGCTGCTGGGCCGTCATGCTGAGGCCCGCGCGTTGTTTGATCGATTGTGCGGCTTGTGCAATGACGTTGGGTTGCTGGCTGAGCAATATGACGTCTTGGGGAAGCGCATGCTCGGCAACTTCCCTCAGGCGTTCAGTCACATCGGCATTATCAACACGGCGCTGAACCTGCACCGCACGGCGTGCCCGGCCAAGGCACGAGCCAGCGGTTGTGCTGCTACAACCAATAGCTGACCGCGTACCAACCCAAAAGGCCCATGACCACGGTGTAGGGCAGGGCCATCCAGACCATGCGCCCGTAGGACAGGCGTATCAGGGGGGCAATCGCCGAAGTCAGCAGAAACAAAAACGCTGCCTGACCATTCGGTGTGGCAACGCTGGGCAGGTTGGTCCCGGTGTTGATTGCAATAGCCAGTGCCTCGAAGTGTTCACGGCTCATGTGCCCGGAAATAAACGCCTGCTTCACTTCGGTGATGTAAATGGTGGCAACGAACACGTTATCGCTGATAGCCGACAGCAGGCCATTGGCAATGAATAGCATGCCTGGCTGTTGCTCGGGCGGCAGGCTCAGCACCCAGTGGATCAGCGGCGTGAACAGTTGCTGATCGTGAATCACCGCGACGACAGCAAAGAACGTGACGAGCAGGGCCGTGAAGGGCATTGCATCCTTGAATGCCTCGCCGATGCGGCTGTCTTCGGTGATCCCGGTAAACGCCGTGATCAGCACAATTACCAGCAGGCCGATCAGTCCCACTTCGGCGATATGGAACGCCAGCCCGCCAATCAGAATCAGCGCTGACAGCCCCTGCACGATCAAGGCTGCGCGTTGGTCGTTGGTTCGTTCGGCATTATCTTGAGCTGCGTAGTCAGCCAGCACCTTGCGCACGCTGACGGGCAACAAGGCGCCGTAGCCGAACCAGCCCAGTTTTTCCAGCAACACACAGGTCACGAGTCCGGCCACCAACACTGGCAGTGAAACAGGTGCGACATACAGGAAAAACTGGCTGAAATTCCAGCCCATTTCATGCCCGATCAATAGATTCTGTGGCTCGCCAACCAGGGTGCAGACACCGCCGAGTGCCGTACCGACTGCGCCGTGCATTAACAAACTGCGCAGGAACGAGCGGAATTGGTCCAAGTCGGCATGGTGATCGGTGTGCAGGCTCTGATCATCGTTGAATGCAATCGGTTCGCGTGGATTGTTGCCCGAGGCGACCCGGTGATAGACCGAATAGAAGCCAACCCCAGCGCTGATGATGACTGCCGTCACGGTCAGCGCATCCAGAAATGCCGAGAGAAACGCTGACAAGAAGCAAAACATCAACGCGAGGATGCTTTTCGAGCGCACACCGAGCAAGAGACGGGAAAATAGGAACAACAACAGGTCTTTCATGAAGTAGATGCCTGCGACCATGAACATCAACAGCAGGATCACCGGGAAATTGTGCAGCAGTTCGTCATACAGTGCCTGCGGGCTGGTCATCTTCATCAGCAAGGCTTCGATCATCAATAACCCGCCGGGCAGCAGCGGGTAACACTTGAGCGCCATCGCCAAGGTGAAAATAAACTCACCCACCAGCAGCCATCCTGCTGCAACCGGGCCAGCCACCCACAGTAACAGTGGGTTGACGACCAAAAACAGCAGCAGACAAAGCTTGTACCAGCGCGGTGAATGTCCGAGAAAATTGTGCGCGAAGGCGCTGGCCAAAGAGCGGAGCATGGAAAGTCCTTGAGGTAAGACGTGCCGGCAAAGTGCCGTATGCGATGGTCAAGATCAAGCGCGGGGTTTAGTTACAGTCTTTCGGGGGCGGCGCGCTTTACCCGGCCTTGCGAAAGGTAAAGTTGATACGCTGTTCACCCAGCAGCGGATGCTCAGCGTGTTTGAGTGGCAAGACGCCATGGTAGCGCAGTCGGTCTTCTCCGCCCCACACCACCACGTCGCCATGAAACAGCGGGACGCGTTGGGCTTTGTCGCTACGCGCCATGCCGCCAAACAAGAACATGGCCGGGATGCCCAAGGACACCGAGACGACCGGCCACTCATAGTCGAGTTCGTTTTTGTCCTGATGCAAGGACATTTTTGCCCCAGGTGCATAGCGGTTGATCAGGCAGACATCGGGCACGAAGCCTGCAAATCCGGTCTTGCTCGCCGCCGCCTGGGCCAGTTGCATGAACACATCAGGCAAGCCTGGCCATGGGTTGCCGGAGCCTGGATCGATTGGGGTATAGCGGTAGCCGCTGCGGTCAGTGACCCAGCCGAGACTGCCGCAATTGCTCAAGGCCGCCGACATAGTGAAACCACCAGGGGTGACCATATGCCTGAAAGGGGCCTCGCTGAGAACACGCTCCAGCGCAGGCAATAGGTGTTCGCCCCGCGACAGAGCGAATCCCCTGAGGACAAACGAGCGCGGGCCGATGTGTTCAATGCAGGGCGCCAGCAGAGTGTCATCGGCGAACAAGTCAAGGGTGGCAGGCACCGAACGCTCACGTCGAATCATGGGAAGTCTCTGCTGATTCGTCTGTGTGCCCGTCGCTCAAGCGCGACTCAGAGCGCCTTACTGACTTTGACGTCGGTCACTTTATCGTCGCTGCCGTTGTGCATTTTTTCGAGAGTCGCCTTAGCTTCCTCGGAGGAGGCTGATTGCAGCTGAGCAAACTCAAACCGGCGTTCGCCGTTGAGTTTGTAGCTGATAGCGTATTTGGTGGTAGCGGTGGGAGTGCTCACAAGGGATTCCTTTTCTGACACGATTCAAGCGTTATCAGCTCAGCCGGGTTGCCGAACGACGAACAATCTTGATGGTGTGAGTGAACGACGGCTTGCGGCCACCGCCCGTATCGACTTTTCGCCCCGCGGTATCAATGGTGATGTTCCAGAAACCGGTGCTGGGTGCCACAATCTTCGCCGGGAATCTGTCGAAAGCACCGCCGTGGTAAGTGTGGCGGCCGCCGTTCTTGAAACTGCGGAAATTCGCGTCATTCATTAAGCGGATATTGCAGAGCTGGGAACACTCAATGACGACGATGTCGTCTTCGTTGAGATGCTCGCGCTGGTGTACAAATTTCATGGTGTCTCCGAAAAAGGCTTTTTCTGCAAAATCAAAACGATAGCATGAGCGCGCAGGCATTTAATCGCCGATACCCATTTTATTACGTTAATACTCGATAAAAAGTGCCTAAACCCGGATCTAATCGTTCTCAGGCTTGTCGTAGGATTCTAACTGGAGGGATTGTATGAAATTGGCAGTAGTTTTTTTGGCTCTCGCGATGACCGGCTGCGCGACTCTTGAAGAGATTGAGCATACCCCACCTACCATGAGCGTAATTTCCGGCAAGAGCCCGAAAGCCTATGCCGATTGCTTGGTGGGTAAGCTAGCCAATAGCCGCAAGCCGCCGTTGATCGAGGCAAACAATGATGGCTTGCGCGTCATCATTGCGCAAAAATTCAGCTCGGACCCCGCAGCAGTGGTGATGATCGAAAACCGTTCCAGTGGCAGCTCAATCAAGGTCTACGAACGTATCGCGAACATGCCGCTGCGGCCCATGGATGTCCAGAAAGCCGCCACAGATTGCATCTCCGGCTGAAGCCGGAAGCAGGTCTGACGGGGTGGAGAGTTTCGATTGTTTGAGGGATGTATGAAGCGAGAGTTGGTGACGCTGCGGCATGCAGAAGGGAATATTTCGACCACTCACATCATTCAGAATCCGGCCACTGCGGGGGAGTGGATCGTATTTTTCAAGACAAGCGCGGGCACAAGCTTTTTTCTGGTAGATGATGACGACGAAGTCGAGTCTTTCTACCAGTTGGACGAGTTGGTGGTAACCATCCGCGGGCTGGGTATCAAGTTTGCGGAAATTCACCTGTAAAAGCCCTGTCAGTTCAAAAAAACAGTCGACGGGGCATTTTCTGGTGGACGTGAAGTCAGTGCTACTTACAGGTCACGATTACGTTGCGGCTTTTGTAGTTGCCTACGTCGACGCCTAGCGTTTTGTCGCTTTCTTTAGGTTGCGCCGTCCCATTAGTCGCAACAATGTTGTAGCCCGTGCCTGCGCAGGAGGCGTCCGCTTTCTCGTAGCAACTGCTCCAAGACATGGCTTCTCCTGAACAGTCGATGCTCAGGCCCTGCTGGCCGTTGTTCAAGTAGGTATTAGACGCGGTCGCACAGCCGGTGAGCCCCAGTACAGCGATAACTGCTAAAAGTTTGTTCATGGTTTCATGCTTCGTGATGAGCGCTATCGGGGAGTGTCTGCCATTTTTTCGACCGACTGATGGCGTAATAGTTGCACGCGAATCATGCGAGATTTACGTCCCGCACACATCGGCATCGCGACCATCGACGATCAGGGTTTAGGGTTGGAGCGGCGGCGCGGGGCTTTGGGTTGGTCTTGCAGGACTGCGGCGACTTCGATGGCTGCGCTTTCCGAGGCGAACGGACCCGCAATAGCTTCGCCAAGGGCATCAGACACCCACCATTGGCCGTCCTGCAATTTGTTGATCAGGTATCCATTAACGCTTTTCACTTCCGACATCATCAATCTCTTTGGATGTTCCAGGCCGTGCATGATAAAGCGCATGTCCACACGCTGCACTTTATTCCCGCACAACCAAGCGAGGTCAACTACGCTTGAGCGAGTCACGGCGCACCGTGTTCAAGGTGTAGGGGCCTTGGCTCAAGTGATTGAATGTGCGCCGTCCGGCAGACAGATTTCGATCATATATGTGATTTGAAGCGTGGACCAACAGTCTTTGAAGCGTGCAATATCTACGATGTTGCGGAACTATATGTGCTGAAATTCCTCTACCAAAGCAGCGGACGGCCAGTGACGGGGCATTGTAAGGTTGCCGCCGCCTGATTAGACTGCGCCGCAAACAGCCACAGCCTTTTTTATTAGGGACTTATATGATCAAGAAATGCTTGTTCCCAGCAGCCGGTTACGGCACTCGCTTTCTGCCAGCGACAAAAGCCATGCCCAAGGAAATGCTGCCGGTGGTCAACAAGCCACTGATCCAATACGGCGTGGAAGAAGCACTTGATGCAGGTCTGAATGAAATCTCCATCGTCACGGGTCGTGGCAAACGAGCTCTGGAAGACCACTTTGACATCAGCTATGAGCTGGAAAACCAGATCAAGGGTACCGACAAGGAAAAATACCTGGTCGGTATTCGTCGCCTGATCGACGAATGCAGCTTCTCCTACACGCGCCAGACCGAAATGAAAGGCCTGGGCCACGCAATCCTCAGTGGTCGCCCTTTGATCGGCAACGAAGCGTTTGCTGTCGTACTGGCCGATGACCTGTGTGTGAACCTTGAAGGTGAGGGCGTTCTGGCTCAGATGGTCAAGCTGCATAAGCACTATGGCTGCTCGATCATTGCGATTCAGGAAGTCGATCCACAGGAAACCAACAAGTATGGTGTGATCGCTGGTGATGAAATCAAGGACGGTCTCTACCGCGTCACTAACATGGTAGAAAAGCCGGCTCCTGAGGACGCACCGTCCAATCTCGCGATTATCGGCCGCTATATCCTGACCCCTGACATCTTCAAATTGATCGAAGAGACTCCGCCGGGCAAAGGCGGTGAAATCCAGATCACCGACGCCCTGATGAAACAGGCCGAGCAAGGCAACGTGCTGGCCTACAAGTTCAAGGGCAAGCGTTTTGACTGCGGTGGCGCTGAAGGCTACATCGAAGCGACCAACTTCTGCTTCGAGCACTTCTACAAGAAGGGCAGCTAAGCATCTGAGTTTCTTTCAGGCTTGCTTATAGGACAAAGCCACCTTCGGGTGGCTTTGTCGTTTCTGGCCAACAGCGCTGACCGACAATGCCGAAGCGGTTATGCTGTTGGCCTGCTAAGGAGACAGCAATGGCCTACGACTTCGACCTTTTTGTGATTGGTGCCGGTTCCGGCGGTGTACGAGCGGCACGTTTTGCCGCCGGTTTTGGTGCGCGCGTAGCGGTTGCGGAAAGCCGATACCTGGGTGGTACCTGTGTCAACGTGGGTTGTGTGCCGAAAAAATTGCTGGTCTACGGCGCTCACTATTCTGAAGATTTTGAGCAAGCCAAAGGCTTTGGCTGGTCGGTCGGTGAGGCCAGGTTCGATTGGCCGACCTTGATTGCCAACAAAGACCGTGAAATCCACCGCCTTAATGACATCTATCGCAACCTGCTGGTTAACAGTGGCGTGACTCTGCTTGAGGGGCACGCCAAGCTGCGCGATCCGCATCAGGTTGAAATCGGCGGTCAGATTTACAGCGCCGAACACATTTTGATCGCGACCGGCGGCTGGCCACAGGTCCCGGAATTCCCTGGAAGCGAACTCGCGATTACCTCTCAGGAGGCTTTTTTCCTCAAACAGCTGCCAAAACGTATCGTAGTGGTTGGCGGTGGCTATATCGCCGTGGAGTTTGCGTCGATCTTCAACGGTCTTGGCGCTGAGGTCACTCAGCTGTATCGCGGCGAATTATTCCTGCGCGGTTTCGATGGTGCCGTTCGGACGCATCTGCAGCAAGAACTGACCAAGCGCGGCATTGATCTGCAATTCAATTCCGATATCGCGCGAATCGACAAACAAGACGACGGTAGTTTGCAGTTGTCGCTCAAGGACGGTCGTCAATTGACCGCCGACTGCGTGTTTTACGCCACCGGGCGGCGGCCGATGCTGGATAATCTCGGGCTGGAAAATACCCGGATCAAACTCGACAAGGCCGGCTATATCGAAGTCGACGAGCGCTATCAAAGCAGCGAACCGTCGATTCTGGCGATTGGCGACGTCATCGGCGGGGTGCAACTTACGCCAGTCGCGCTGGCCGAAGGCATGGCGGTTGCTCGACGCCTGTTCAAGCCTGAGCAGTATCGTCCGGTTGACTACACTCATATTCCAACGGCGGTTTTCAGCCTGCCGAACATTGGTACCGTGGGCCTGACCGAGGAAGATGCCAGGAAAGCGGGTCACGAGGTTCAGATTTTTGAAAGCCGTTTCCGCCCAATGAAGCTGTCGCTCACCGACAATCAGGAGCGCACGCTGATGAAGCTGGTGGTCGACGTCAAAACGGATAAGGTGCTCGGTTGCCACATGGTCGGGCCAGATGCCGGCGAAATCATCCAGGGCTTGGCCATCGCGTTGAAAGCCGGCGCCACCAAACAGATATTCGATGAAACCATTGGTGTACACCCGACGGCAGCCGAGGAATTTGTCACGTTGCGTACGCCCGTCGCCAGCTAAGCTGGTTAAATATCGCCAGTCATCACTCGAGCTGCAGGATGAGGATTGAGCCATGCAGAAGAAATTTTCAGGACGTGGGTCAGTTTCTTGAGTAGCCACAACCTTTGGGGCGCTGTGCCCTGGAGCGAGGAGGCGCGGTTAGCTGCGCTTGCTCACTTCAACATCCTCGACACGTTACCAGAGCAGGCATTCGACGATATTGCCTGTCTCGCGGCCCAACTGTGCGAGGTGCCGATGGCGCAGATCAATCTGATCGATGCCGGGCGCCAGTGGCCAAAGGCTCAGGCCGGGCTGGCGTTGCCGGAAGTGCTCTTCGCAGATTCCATTTGCGTTCAGACGATTCGTCAGCCCGGCGTGATGATGGTCGCCGATCTGCGAGTGGATCCACGTTTCGCCGATAACCCTCTGGTCGCCAATGCCCCAAACCTGCGTTTTTATGCCGGGACCGCGCTACTCACCGCTGAAGGGCTGCCGCTGGGTACGCTCTGTGTCTACGATGTAGAGCCTCGACATCTTTCCGAGTCGAAGCTTGCCACTCTGGTCGCCTTGGCACGACAGGTGGTCAGCCAGTTGGAGTTGCGTCGGGCTTTGTACGATCAGCAAGAAGCGCTGCGTGATCTCAATGAGGGGCTGGAGCGGCGGGTGGCAGAGCGCACCCTGGAAATGCTTCGGATCAACGAATTGCTTCAAGTCGAAATGAGAGAGCGTGAAAACGCTGAAGAGGCGTTGCGCCATGCACAAAAAATGGACGCTATCGGGCAACTGACTGGCGGTATTGCCCACGACTTCAACAACATGCTGACGGGCGTACTTGGCGCGCTTGAGTTGATTCAGCGACGCGTCGCCGCCGGGCGCGTAGGGGAAATCGGTCGCTATATTGATGCGGCGATGACCTCGGCCAACCGTGCGGCCTCGTTGACGCACCGACTACTGGCGTTTGCCCGGCGTCAGTCGCTGAACCCGAAGGCGGTGGACGTGAATCGGATGGTGATCTCCATGGAGGAGTTGCTGCGGCGCACGCTTGGCGAAAGTATCGTATTGCGCACTGACCTTCAGGCTCGCTTGTGGCAAGCCAACACCGACGAACATCAGTTGGAAAACGCCTTGTTGAACCTGGTGATCAATGCCCGCGACGCGATGCCTGGCGGTGGACAGCTGACGATCAGAACAGCCGTCGCGCGCATCGATATCCAGCAGGACACGCTGGCGCCCGGTGAGTACGTGCTGCTGAGCGTTGAGGACAGCGGTAGCGGAATGTCGGCCGAGGTGCTCGGTCGTGCCTTCGATCCCTTTTTTACCACCAAGCCGATCGGGCAGGGCACCGGGCTAGGGTTGTCCATGGTTTACGGGTTCATCAAGCAAACCGGTGGTCATGTGCACATCGACAGCGCCGAGGGGCAGGGTGCGCGCATTCATTTGTATTTGCCTTGCCATCTGGAGCGGGGTGAGCGGCATATCGCCGAACACGAAAACCCGAGCCCGCCGCGGGCGCTAAAGGGCGAGCGAGTGCTGGTGGTCGAGGGCGAGGTGGCAGTGCGCACGCTGGTGATCGATGAATTGCGTGAGCTAGGTTACGCGACGCTTGAGGCTGGCGACGGTGAAGCCGCACTCATTGTGTTGCAAGGCCAGGAGCGTATTGATCTGCTGGTCAGTGATGTCGTGCTGCCAGGGCTTGACGGGCAACAACTGGCAGACACTGCCCGACAGCATCGTCCTGATCTGAGTGTGTTGTTCATGACGGGTTATGCGAGTAGTGCTGAAATGTGCGCGGGGTTTCTTGATCAAGGCATGGATATGTTGATCAAACCATTCAGCATCGATGAGCTGGCACTCAAAGTGCGCAAAATGATCGAGCGCGCACGACCTTGAGCGCGAGGGCCTGAGTGTTGATTACAGTTGCGGTGTTGGTGTTTCGGACACTTCGTTGATAGCTGAATGAGATGTGCGCAGGTTTTCCAGGGCTAACTCAGCCTTGATCAACTCGAGCTGAAGTGTTTGGTTTGACTGTTGTTGCTCGGTCAGAACCTGTTTTAGCAGATCACTTTCGCTCTGTGCTGCACTCAGGCGTTCTTGCAGTAATGCGCATTGGGTGTGCGTGTGTTGGTACTGCTCGCTCAGACGTGCCGATTGGTTCGTCGCCTTATTCAATTGCTCTTGCCGCGCGCTCAGCTCGCGCAGGGTGCTGCGGGTTTCGGCCAGCAAGCGCTCATTGTCACGGTTCAGTTGGGTGATCTCATCCTGGCGAATCATCGCGCTTTGTTGTGCCTGACGCAGCTCCATCTGCACCTGTTGCAACTGCCCCTCGTGACGACGCTGTTCCTGCTCACGCTGTTCCTTGACTGAGTTGCGATAGTGCTCAAGAGCGTCACGCGCATGCAGGTGTTTTTCCTCCAGCGACCGTATTTGTCCCTCCTTGTCCTGCACGCGAAGCTCAATATCCTGATGGGCTTGAAAGAGGCGGGCGGTAGTTGTTTGCTCGGTATGCAGCAACTGGCGAGTGGCGTCCAGCGCTGCGTTTTGTACGCGAAGATCATCGCTTTGGGCGGTGAACTGGATTTGTAGCTCGCTCAGCTGGTGCTGTGCTGCCATCAATTCCTGTCGCAGTTCATCCTGTTTAGCTGTAAAGGCGTTTTGCGCCTGGTCGACAAGCGCTTGCGCCTGTTCCTGTAATCGCTGCGCCAGTCGACTCACCAGCTCAGTCAACTCGTCCCCGATCTCGGCCTGTGGCGCATTGCTGCGGGCATCAGTTTCGTCCAATTCCTTCAAATAACGGTGAATGGTCGTCTTCGAGCCGGTGTTACCCATTTCGATACGTACAGCGTCGATGCTCGGGTGCTCGCCGCGGGCAAGCAGCGCGGTGCGTGCCATTTGAACGACTGCCTTGTTTACACCGCCGCGTGCCATGTCGAACTCCTACGATTTCGTACTGTGGTATGTACACTGTAATTACATACTACATGAATGTTAATTATGCTGCTGTATTTCTAAAAATACACATGGGATATTAAGGTATTATCCAATCCGATCCGCAAAAAACGCGTTTCAACCGCGCTTTTCAGTACACAAACGGAATCTCCAACCATGAATGATCTCGATCGCTACTTATCAGCTGCGATCCGTGACAACACGCGGCGCAGCTACCGGGCGGCCATCGAGCATTTCGAAGTGACGTGGGGCGGGTTTCTGCCCGCGACCAGCGACAGCGTGGCGCGCTACCTGGTGGCGTATGCCGGCGTGCTGTCGATCAACACGCTGAAGTTGCGCTTGTCTGCATTGGCGCAATGGCACAACAGCCAAGGATTTGTAGACCCGACCAAAGCGCCCGTCGTACGAAAGGTGTTCAAGGGTATTCGCGCCCTGCATCCCGCTCAGGAGAAACAGGCTGAGCCACTGCAACTGCAACAGCTGGAACACGTGGTGGCGTGGCTCGATCAAGAAGCCGTTCAGGCGCTGGCCGATAACAATCAGCCTGAGCTTTTGCGTTGTCGTCGCGATGCGGCGCTGATCCTGCTGGGATTCTGGCGAGGTTTTCGCAGCGACGAACTGTGTCGCCTGGACATCGAACATGTTCAAGCCGTCGCGGGCTCGGGGATCAGTCTGTACCTGCCACGCAGCAAAAGTGATCGGGACAATCTGGGCAAAACCTACCAGACTCCGGCACTTCAGCGTTTATGCCCGGTACAGGCCTACATCGAGTGGATCAATTGCGCAGCTCTGGTGCGCGGCCCGGTATTCAGAGCCATTGATCGCTGGGGCAATCTGGGCGAAGAGGGCTTGCACGCCAACAGCATCATTCCGTTGCTGCGTCAGGCGTTGGAGCGTGCGGGCATTCCCGCCGAGCAGTACACCAGTCACTCATTACGCCGGGGTTTTGCCACGTGGGCGCACCGCAGCGGTTGGGACCTGAAGTCGCTGATGAGCTATGTCGGCTGGAAAGACATGAAGTCGGCTTTGCGCTACATCGAAGCCACGCCATTCATGTCAATGAGTGGCGGCGCAGAGGCTCCAGTGATTTCTTCTATTAATAAACATCTCTTATAGTGAAAACCAATCAGCGGCATGAGGTTTGCCAATGAGCCCATGCAGCCGGTTGTGCGTAAGATCCGTCTCATAGATTTTTCCAACCACCAGGAGATTCATCGATGCCTATCATCAACAGCCAAGTCAAGCCATTCAAAGCCACTGCGTTCGCCAACAACGCATTCGTCGACGTCTCTGAAGCCGACCTGAAAGGCAAATGGTCTGTCGTATTCTTCTACCCAGCTGACTTCACCTTCGTTTGCCCTACCGAACTGGGCGATCTGGCTGATAACTATGCTGAGTTCAAGAAACTGGGCGTTGAAATCTACGGCGTGTCGACTGACACCCATTTCGCTCACAAAGCTTGGCACGACACGTCCGAGGTGATCAGCAAAGTCCAGTTCCCATTGATCGGCGACCCGACTCACGTGATCTCGCGTAACTTTGATGTGCTGATCGAAGAAGCAGGTCTGGCTGACCGTGGCACCTTCGTGATCAACCCTGAAGGTCAGATCAAAATCGTTGAACTCAACGATGGTGGCGTAGGCCGTGATGCTTCCGAGCTGCTGCGCAAGGTCAAAGCTGCTCAGTACGTTGCTGCTCACCCAGGCGAAGTTTGCCCTGCCAAATGGAAAGAAGGCGAAGCCACTCTGGCCCCGTCTCTTGATCTGGTCGGCAAGATCTAAGTCGACATGCATCGGCTGGGGGCCATGAGCTCTTAAGCACGTAATCCGCATCGCCCCCAAAAACGCCCGGGCGACCATCGCCTGGGCGTTGTTTTTTCTAGCGTACAAAAAAAGGAAATCGCCCTCATGTTGGACGCCACTCTTAAAGCCCAGCTGAAGTCATACCTGGAGCGGGTTACCCTGCCGTTCGAGATCGTTGCATCCCTTGATGACGGCGCGAAATCCGAAGAAATGCTCGCGCTGCTCAAAGACGTCGTCAGTCTGACGCCGCACATCACCTTGCTCGACAGCGGGACTGATGCGCGCACGCCGTCGTTCTCGTTGAACCGCCCGGGAGCCGATATCAGCCTGCGCTTTGCCGGCATCCCAATGGGCCACGAATTCACCTCGCTGGTGTTGGCGCTGTTGCAAGTTGGCGGCCATCCGTCCAAAGCCAGCGCAGACGTTATCGAACAGATTCGCTCGCTCAAGGGCGAATTCAATTTTGAAACCTATTTTTCCCAGTCTTGCCAGAACTGCCCGGACGTCGTTCAAGCCTTGAACTTGATGGCCGTACTCAACCCTGGCATCCGTCATGTCGCCATCGACGGTGCATTGTTCCAGACTGAAGTCACTGACCGGCAGATCATGTCCGTGCCGAGCGTTTACCTGAACGGTGAATTGTTTGGTCAGGGTCGCATGGGGCTGGAGGAAATTCTGGCCAAGATCGACACAAGCGCAGGTGATAGGCAAGCTGAAAAGCTCAATGCCAAAGACGCCTTTGATGTGCTGATAGTCGGTGGTGGCCCTGCCGGTGCGGCGGCTGCGGTCTACGCGGCACGCAAAGGTATTCGGACCGGTGTTGCGGCTGAGCGTTTTGGCGGTCAGGTGCTTGATACCATGGCCATCGAGAACTTCATCTCTGTTCAGCACACCGAGGGCCCTAAACTGGCCGTTGCGCTGGAAGAGCACGTCAAGCAATACGACGTCGACATTATGAACCTGCAGCGCGCGGATCAGCTGATTCCGGGCAAGGCCGGAGCGTTGCACGAAGTGAAGTTCGCCAGCGGCGCCTCGCTCAAATCCAGGACCGTTATTCTCGCGACTGGCGCAAGGTGGCGCGAAATGAACGTCCCCGGCGAGCAGCAATACCGCAACCGTGGCGTGGCGTACTGCCCACACTGCGATGGCCCGCTGTTCAAGGGTAAACGTGTCGCCGTGATTGGTGGTGGCAACTCGGGTGTAGAAGCAGCTATCGACCTGGCGGGTGTCGTCAGTCATGTCACCTTGCTGGAGTTTGATGTCCAGCTGCGCGCCGACGCAGTGTTGCAGCGCAAGCTCAACAGCCTGCCGAACGTCACGGTGATCACCAGCGCGCAGACCACGGAAGTGACGGGCGACGGCCAAAAGGTCAACGGCTTGCTCTACAAAAATCGCCAATCCGGCGAAACATTGACCATCGAGCTAGAAGGGATCTTCGTCCAGATCGGCTTGCTGCCTAACACTGACTGGCTCAAAGGCACCCTCGAGTTGTCACCGCGCGGCGAGATCGTTGTTGATTCACGTGGCGAAACCTCTATTCCCGGGATTTTCGCCGCCGGTGACGTCACCACCGCGCCCTACAAGCAGATCATCATCGCGCTGGGCGAAGGTGCCAAAGCATCGTTGAGTGCGTTCGATCACTTGATCCGTACTTCTGCACCGGAGTGATTCAGGCGCTTGCGATTAAGGAGCCTCCTGCATGCAGGGGGCTTTTTGATAACAATCGTACTTAGAGGTCAGAGCGGCGTCGGCTGAATGATTTCGACCCAATAGCCATCCGGGTCTTCGATGAAGGCCAGGCTGTTCATGCGGCCATCGGCCAGGCGCTTCTGAAACGGGACGCCCAGGCTTTCGAAGCGTACGCACGCCACGTGAACATCCGGGACGGAGAGGCAGATATGG
Source organism: Pseudomonas sp. GG8 (assembly GCF_052976945.1). Lineage (NCBI taxonomy): Bacteria > Pseudomonadati > Pseudomonadota > Gammaproteobacteria > Pseudomonadales > Pseudomonadaceae > Pseudomonas > Pseudomonas sp. GG8. The sequence goes on along the minus strand of NZ_JBRIIP010000001.1, from coordinate 2,358,137 downwards.
CCGAAACCGCGCGGGTCGGTGTTGCCGTTGTGGTAGGTGAAGGCCGTGTCGTTCTCGGTACCGTGGTTGTGAGTCAGCTCCAGAATCCCGGGAATGGATTTCATCCACTGGTTGCGAGCGGCTTCACCTGCAGGGATCTGGGCTTTATCCACCAGCGCAAGGAAATACAGGCTGAATTCGGCTTCAGGGAAATCACGTTTTTCAACCAGGCTGAAGCCTAATACGCGGGTGTAGAAATCCAGGGAAGCCGTAATGTCCTTGACCCGCAGCATGGTGTGGTTGAACACAAAGCCCAGTGTCGCGACATCCGGGGTGGCGGTGACGCCGGTAAAGGTGTTCAGTTCGTGCAAGCTCATGGGTATCTCCCGTTAAAAAATCTGTAATCGCCAAATGATACGGGGCAGGGCAGTCGGTGCCAAACCCGGGCGGTGATAAAAAGACGGCAAAGCCTTGTCCGTTGGCGGTGACAGGCTCAAACTTTCCGGCTCATTGTCCTGGTAGTACCGATCATGATTTACCTGCAACGCAGATCATCCTTGATAAGCCTGTGCCTGCTGCTCGGTCTGAGCGGTGTGCATGCGGCCGATGTGATGATCACCTGGCCGAGCGGTTGGGAAGTAGAGCCTTTGCCCCCAGTCGCTGATGCGGCAGCTCAGCCGTCAGTGCAGATGAGACAACGCGCAGTGAAGAATGATCAGAATGGCGACCCGATCATGGTCATGGAGTTGACTCAATCGCGGCTTCAGCCGGGGCATGATGTCAACGTGCAGAGCGTATTGCTGGAAATGCGCAAATCAGTCCAGATCGACTTTGCCCGTGGTGGATTTCAGAGCGTTTGCAGCAAGATCCATAAAAGCACCCTGAGTGATCTTCCGGCGCTGGAAACCACCTGCACCATCACTCAGAACGGCGGGCACGTCATGACTCAGACCCTGGTCGCGGCCGCAAGCCACGACATGGCCTGGTCACTTTCCTACGCGGGCTCTGCCGATGGCTACGTCGCGAGCAAGGAGGAGGTGCAACGCATTAGGGACAGCCTGCACTTGGTGGTTGCGCCGTAAACGTAAAGGCGCGAGCCATCGCTGGCGCCAAATAACAGACAAAAAGAAACCCGCCGAAGCGGGTATTGGGGCGCTAATCCTTTAGCAGTGCTCATCCTGTAAGAATCGATGTGAAAAATGTGTGAAGTGAAAAGTCAGCCCGACTAGTGAGCGCGATGGTGCCGGGCGGGTGCGACTCCCACAATCGGGGTTGAGCTTCTCGGTGCATCGCAGGGCTGACCATTATTAGATGCGCGCAGATGCAGTATCGAATGGCCACTACATGAACTCTCTTCAAGTAAACTGTCTGTTATTATTTTGTTACATTGCCGACTTCTGCGACGAAAGAGAACAGTCAAGTCGAGACCTGAAGGAAAAGTCTGAAATACCTGTATGAATAGGCATCTGTATGAATATGTACCTGATTGAACTACTAGCGACACTCTTCGTGACTATTTTCCTGTCGGAAAGCTGAACCAGTGACTCATTGCCATAGCGGTGAAGTTGACAGGCAATAAAAAGCCCTGCACGGCAGGGCTTTTTAAGTTCGATGATTTGGATCAAGTGCGAAGCCATGAATCTACGGTATCGACACCGTATTGCTCTTTCCAGGCTTTCAGACCACGGTGATTACCACCTTTTGTTTCAATCAACTCACCTGTGTGCGGGTTCTGATAAACCTTCACGACACGTGCCCTGCGGCGTTTTGGACCTGTAGGCGCGACCTGAGACGACGAGCTGTTGGGGTCGAGGATGGCGACGATGTCGCGCAGGCTCTTGCCGTAGCTGCTCATCAAGCCCTGAAGCTTCTGTTCGAATTCGATCTCCTTCTTTAGTCCAGCGTCATTCTTCAAGGACTCCAGCTGTGCCAGCTGTTCTTGAAGGGCTTTTTCTGCTGCGCGAAACTCGGCGAGTCTAGACAAATATGTTACTCCGACAGTGTAGTTGGCTGTTCCCAGCCCGACAAAGCTATAAGCAAGAGCTTCTGGCCGACGCTTTCGTTCAATTCTCTACCACAACCCCTGAGCGAGTTCCTTCTGTGAAGAAACTAACGGCTTGCGGTCAGTCGCGCCCAAGTGAAAAAGGGTAGTTGATAACCCGTTGCGGGTAAATAATGCACTTTTTTTTCGAGTTAGAAAATAGTCTTTATGCAAATGATTATAGTGAGCGCGGAATTTCACTTTGCCGACGCCCTAATTCTTTGTGGTATCAGATGAAGGACCGTGTAAGTAATTTCCGATATTAGCCGCGCGTCGGAAAACCAGGAACATTGGCTTCCGGCGCGTATATCAGAGCACTAGAGGCCCTGTTGAAGCGCAGGGTCATCCGGGTTCTGCTGCTCCAGTTCTGCAAGCAATACCTGAACCTTTTGTAGTTGCCCACTTTCTTGCCAGTAACGAATCAGCAGGACCCGTGCGGCACGATTGGCGGGGTGACGCTGGACGATTTCTTCGAGCTGCTTCTGTGCCGCCTCCAGTTGATCGAGGTCGTGCAAGGCAACGGCCAGGTCATAGCGGTAGCCATTATTTTCCGGCTCAAGCTCCAGCGCTTTTGCCAACGCAAGCAGGGCGTATTCGCTTTGCCCGTGGTGCAGCAGCCATATACCCAATACGTGTTGCAGCGTCGCGGATTTGGGGTTGCGCTCTAGCTGTTGACCCAGCAGCTGCCGAGCCTTGTCAACCTGGCCCTGCTTATCGAATGCGGCAATCTGGGCCAGTCCGGCTTGCAGGTTATTCGGGTCCAGCACGATCGACTGTTCCAGCGCCTTCATGGCCGGAATCTGATCACCGCTGTGCAGATAAAGGGTGGCCAGTTGCAGTTGGCTCTGACTGGTCGGCGGCTGGTCAGCGAGGATGTGCTCATACTCTTCAACGACCTGCTCCAACGGGCCAAAGTACAGTCCCAACTCGTCGGGTGTCAGTCCCAGCAGGGCTTTCGCCGCACTGAAGCGTGTGGCCTGGTCGGTTTCATCGAGCAGAGGCCCCAGCAACACACTGCGCTGACTGCCGGAAACCAGCTTGACGATGGCATCAATCGCCGCCTGTCGGACCGTTAGCGCGCTGTGGTGTAAATCACCATTTGCCAGTTTCAATGCCTGTGGGCTCGGGTAGTTAGGCAACTCTACCAGCAAGTTGACGCGGCGGATGTCAGACAGGTCGGTACGTGACAACTGTTGATAAAGTACCCGAGCGGCTCCCGGCTTACCGTTGTGCGCTTGTTCCAGGGCTTGGGAGTAACCGTGCGGGGTAGCAAAGGTCGGCGGAGTGGAAGGAGGGCTGCGAAACAACAGGAAACCCGCGCCAAAAACTATGATTGATAGCGTGATCGTGTAACCGAGGCGCCACTGACGGCCGGTTTTTGGCTCAGTGGAGGAACCTTTAAAAGGCGGTTTTGGCATACCTGTATCCAGACCATGACGGCTTGCAGCTTCACGGAGTGACTGTCAGCTGTCAAATGACAATCATCCCGACATCCCCGACAGCGTGTTCGGAGGGAGCACAAAAAGCCCCGCGACCGTAAGGAGGCGAGGCTGAAAGGTTAACCGATGAAGTCCATCACTAGAGGAGTTACGGGCATCAGGCCTGTGGCTGCCAGCCACCACCCAACGCCTTGTAAATGGCAACAATTCCCCGATACATCTCGACCTCGGCCTGAGCCTGAGAATCTTCGGCGGCCAATCGCTCACGCTCGGCGTCGAGTAGCACAAGGAAGTCCACTGTGCCTTCGCGGTACTGAATAGACGCCAAGTCAGCAGCGGAACGACTCGCTTCGCTTTGACGCAACAGCGAGATCAGCCGTTGTTGCCGCTTACCATAGTCACTGAAGGCATTTTCCGACTCTTCCAGGGCCAGCAGCACCTGCTGTTCATAGGTGGCCAACGCGCCGTCGGCTTGAGCATCGGCGCCACGAATCCGTGCACGCACGCTGCCGAGGTTAAACGCGGCCCAGGTAATGCTTGGGCCAAGCGCCCAGGCTTGCGCGGCTGATGAGCCGAGTTGCGAACCGCGTGCGGCGGTGAAGCCCAGGAACCCACTGAGGCTGACGCGTGGGAACAGGTCTGCAGTCGCGACACCGATGCGCGCCGTCGCAGCCGCCAGTTGGCGCTCGGCACTGCGCACGTCGGGACGATGGCGCAGCAGCTCAGTCGGATCGCCGATGGGCAAGGCTTTGGCGATGGCCGGCAATTTAGCCGGGCTCAGGTCGATGGTCAGGGCCTCTGGACGCTCGCCCAACAGCGTGGCGATGCGATTGCGCTGGCGCACTTGTTCTGCTTGCAGTTGCGGCACAGTGGCCTCGACGGCCGCCAGTCGTGCATCGGACCGCACTACGTCGAGCTCATTGCCCACACCGGCTTCACGCAGGTTCACGGTAATGGTGCGCGAGTCCTCTTGGTTCTTCAGGTTGGCCCGAGCAATGCCTTCGCGCAGTTGTGCGCCGCGCAGTTGCCCGTAAGCATCGACCAACTCGGCAGTCATGGTGACCTGAAGTTGGTAAAGATTGGCTTCGGCCACCTCCTGATCGGCGGTGCTGGCTTCCAGTTCACGCTGGATCCGTCCGAACAGGTCGAGCTCCCAGGCCATGTCCAGTCCCAGGTCATAGCGCTCGGTGTTGACTCGTTGGGTCGTGGTCCCCGGTTGCTGACCTTTGCCCAGATCGCTGCTGACGCGGCTGGTGATCACCGGCATGGCATCGTTGCTGATGTCGTCGCGAATCGCACGGGCTGCGCGCAAACGGGCAAAGGCGACGCGCAATTCACGGTTGCCGGTCAATGACTGAGCCACTAGCTGGTTGAGAATCGGGTCATCGAACTGCTGCCACCAGACGGTTTCAAGGTGACTGCGGTCGTAGTGACCTTTTGCCGCTGATTCGACCTTGGCCGGTGCGGTGTCCGGGGTTTTATAGTCCGGGCCGACGGCGCAGGCCGCGAGGGCAAGGACCAGAAGGCTCGGGAGAAAGAGTTTTACGCTCATTGTTGCGCCTCCAGCGTCAGGGCCTTGTCAGCGTTGCGAGCCTGCTTGCGTCCCACATAGTTACGGATCAATACGTAGAACACCGGTGTCAGCAGCAGGCCGAAGAAGGTCACCCCGAGCATCCCGGAGAACACCGCCACGCCCATGGCATGACGCATCTCTGCACCGGCACCGCTGGACAAGACCAGAGGCACAACACCCATGATGAACGCGAAGGAGGTCATCAGGATTGGACGCAGACGCAGACGGCACGCTTCGAGTACCGCAGCCAGCGGGGTCATACCTTCATCTTGTTTGTCTTTGGCAAACTCGACGATCAGGATCGCGTTCTTACACGCCAGGCCCACCAATACGATCAAGCCAATCTGGGTGAAAATGTTGTTGTCGCTACCGGCAATGATCACCCCGACGATGGCTGACAGCAGCGTCATCGGTACGATCAGAATCACCGCCAGAGGCAGGCTCCAGCTTTCATACAGCGCGGCCAACACCAGGAACGCCAGCAGCACACAGAGCGGAAACACCAGCAGTGCAGTGTTGCCGGACAAAATCTGCTGATACGTCAGGTCAGTCCACTCGTAGGTCATGCCGTTGGGCAGTTCTTCCTTGAGCAGTTTTTCAACGGCGCTCTGCGCTTGCCCGGAGCTGTAGCCGGGCGCGGCTGCACCGTTGATTTCAGCCGTGATGAAGCCGTTATAGTGCATGACGCGATCAGGCCCTGAGGTATCGCTGACCTTGATGAACGTCGCCAGGGGGATCATTTCGCCCACGTTGTTGCGCACTTTCAGTTGACCGATCTGCTCAGCCTCCAGACGGAATTGTTGTTCAGCCTGAACGTTGACTTGATAGGTACGGCCAAAACGGTTGAAGTCGTTGGCATACAACGAACCCAGATAGACTTGCAGGGTGTCGAAGATGTCCGAGATAGCTACACCGTGGGTTTTAGCCTTTTCACGGTCGATAGCGGCATCGACCTGTGGCACGTTGACCGTGTAGCTGGTGAATAACCCGGCCAGTTCAGGCACGCCATGGCTCTTGTTGATGACGTTCTGGGTTTCTTTGTACAGCTCTTCGTAACCCAGGTTGCCACGGTCTTCGATTTGCAGGCGGAAGCCGCCAATAGTGCCGAGACCCTGTACCGGTGGTGGCGGGAAAATCGCCATGTAGGCTTCCTGGATCACTCCGAACTTACCGTTCAAGGCACCGGCAATCGCGCCCGCCGATTCGCTCTTGTCCTTGCGCTCGTCGAATGGCTTCAAGGTCACGAAGACGATGCCCGCGTTAGGGCTGTTGGTGAAGCCGTTGATCGACAGGCCAGGGAAGGCGACCGCACTTTCTACACCAGGCTGTTTGAGCGCGATGTCAGACATGCGTTTGATCACATCTTCGGTACGGTCCAGGCTTGACGCATCCGGCAGTTGAGCAAAGGCCACCAGATACTGTTTGTCTTGTGCAGGCACGAAACCGGTCGGCGTGTTGGCGAAGCCGAACCAGGTCATCACGATCAAACCCGCGTAGACAAACAAGGCGATGCCGCTGCCACGGATAACCCGGCCTACGGTTCCTACATAGCCACGGCTGGCTTTGTCGAAGAATCGGTTGAACGGCCGGAACAACCAGACACCGAACAATTTATCGAGAAATCTGGAAAAGGCATCCTTCGGCGCATCGTGGCTTCTAAGTAACACGGCGGCCAGGGCTGGCGACAAGGTCAAGGAGTTGAACGCGGAGATCACTGTAGAGATCGCAATCGTCAGGGCGAACTGTTTATAGAACTGCCCGGTCAACCCGGAGATGAATCCCGCCGGGATGAACACTGCGCACAACACCAGCGCGGTGGCGATGATCGGTCCGGTGACTTCACGCATGGCGCGTTTGGTCGCTTCGACCGGCGTCAGTCCCAGCTCGATATTACGTTCGACGTTCTCCACCACGACGATGGCATCGTCCACCACGATACCAATGGCCAGTACCAATCCGAACAGCGACAGCGCATTGAGCGAGAAACCGAACATGTGCATCACGGCAAAGGTGCCGATCAGTGAGACCGGAACAGCCACCAATGGAATGATCGAGGCGCGCCAGGTCTGCAGGAACAGGATCACCACGAGCACGACCAGGATCAGTGCTTCGAACAGCGTGTGGACCACTGCTTCGATGGAGCCGCGGACGAAGATCGTCGGGTCATAGACAATCGAGAAGTCCATGCCTTCCGGGAAGTTATTCTTCAGTTCGGCCATTTTGGCGCGAACTTCGTTGGAGATATCGATGGCATTGGAGCCGGGGCGCTGGAAGATCGGGATAGCCACCGCAGGCTGGTTATTCAGCAGAGAACGTAATGCATACTGGCTGGAGCCAAGCTCGATCCGCGCAATGTCCTTGAGGCGAGTGATTTCCCCTCCGGCGCCGGAGCGGATAATGATGTTTTCGAACTCTTCCTCACTGACCAGGCGACCCTGAGTATTCACCGACATCTGGAAGCTGGTGGCACCCGGCGCAGGTGGCGAACCAAGGGACCCGGCAGCGACCTGACGGTTCTGTTCACGTATCGCAGCCACGACGTCGGTCGCGGTCAGGTTGCGTGAAGCGACCTTGTTCGGATCAAGCCAGACACGTAGCGAATAGTCGCCCATACCAAACAGTTGGACATCACCGACACCGCCCAGACGCGCCAATTCATCCTTGATATTGAGCAAGGCATAGTTGGACAGGTAGAGCATGTCGTAGCGTTTGTCCGGCGAGGTCAAGTGCACGACCATGGTCAGGTCGGGGGATGCCTTGTCCACGGTGATACCAATGCGCGTCACTTCTTCGGGCAGTTTGGGGGTGGTCCGGGTCACACGGTTTTGCACCTGCACCTGAGCGTTGTCCAGGTCAGTACCCAGGGCGAAGGTGATGGTCAGGGTGATTTTGCCGTCAGCGGTGGACTGCGAGGACATGTAAAGCATGTTCTCGACGCCGGTGATCGCCTGTTCCAGCGGTGCAGCCACGGTTTCACCGATGACCTTAGGGTTGGCACCCGGGAAGTTTGCACGCACCACGACGGTGGGGGGCACGACTTCCGGGTATTCACTGATCGGCAGCTGGAACAGTGAAATCGCGCCTGCGATCAGGATCAGCAGTGATAACACCGCTGCAAAGATCGGCCGCGTAATAAAGAATTGAGAGAAGTTCATTATGGTTATCCCTTAACCGCGCGGCGAAGCAGTGCTGGCAAGTTTGGCCGCAAGCTTGGGCTCGACGGGCTTCAGGTTGCTGGCTTCGAGTGCTTGACGTTGCTTGTGCAGGGCGGCTAGGGTTTCGGCGCTGGCCATCATGGCTGTTTCAGGGTCTACCGCTTGCCCCGGGCGAACCCGTTGCAGGCCCTTGACCACGATGGTGTCGTCTTTGCTCAGGCCGCTGCGCACAATGCGTAAACCTTCGAGTTTCGGACCGAGTTCCACGCTGCGGTAGGCCGGTTTATTGTCGGCGCCCATGACCAGCACGAATTTCTTGCCAAGATCAGTGCCGACTGCTTCGTCATTGATTAGCACGGCAGAGTAAGTGCCGCTGCCTACCAGCTTGAGACGGGCGTACAAGCCCGGAGTGAATTGGCCGTCGGTGTTATCGAAAACCGCACGGCCTCGGATGGTCCCGGTTTTCGGGTTGACCTGATTGTCGACGAAATTCATCTGGCCCTGATGCGGGTTGTCGCTTTCGTTCGACAGACCGAGGAATACCGGCGTGCTTTGGCCGCGCTGGCCTTTGCGAGCAAGCTCGGTGTATTTCAGATAAACCCGCTCATCGGCATCGAAATACGCGTAAACCTTATCGGTGGACACCACGCTGGTCAGCGGCGTGACATCCGCAGTCACAATGTTGCCAGCGGTGATTTCGGCGCGGCTGACGCGGCCACTGATCGGCGAAGTTACGCGGGTAAAGCTCAGGTTCAACCGAGCCAGATCGAGTTGCGCCTGGATGGCATCGGCGCCGGCTTTCGCTTCTTGGGCGGCGCTGTTGCGCGAGTCGGCGAGTTCGGCGGAAATAGCATTGCTGGTCAGCAGGCGTTGGCCACGCTGGGCTTCATTGCCACTGCGTGTCAAATTGGCGCGAGCTTGTTGCAGTTGGGCTTCGAGGCGACGAACTTCAGCCTGGAAAGGACGAGGATCGATCTGGAATAGCAGGTCGCCTTTCTTGACCAACGCACCTTCAGTGAAAGCAACTTGATCAATCTGGCCAGAAACCCGTGGGCGGATTTCAACGGTTTCCGGCGCCTCAAGGCGCCCGGTGAATTCATCCCATTCATTGACGGGCTGTTCCAGTACCTTGGCCACGGTGACTTTTGCAGCTGCCGGAGCCACAGTCGCAGCGGGATCGCGACCACAGGCGCTGATCACGACCAAGGCCAGGGCCGCAAGAGGGTAGCGCACGTATTTGAATGACTGTGCCATGGGAATAATCCGTCAAATTGTTAAGTTGGCGGATTTTGTTCTGGCGGGTTGTATTGCACGAATCGAATGGGTTGAAGGTCAGTATCATTCAGAATGATATAGATCCGTCGATGAGGCTCTAGTTCAGGCTATCAGGGTCACCAAAGAACATCTGAATACGCGAACGCAGCCATCGTTCCCCTGGGTCATTGTCCTGGGAGCCACGCCACGCCATGTGCAGCTCAAAGCTACGCGTTTCAATCGGTACCTCTTCAGCGCGTACGCCTCCGGCGGCGGCCAGTACATCAGCGGCATAGTCCGGAACGGTCGCCACGATATCGGTACCGGCCAGCAGCGAGGCCAAGCCATTGAACTGTGGCACGGCCAGCACAACATGACGCTTGCGCCCGATTTTTTCCAGGTACTCGTCGATAAATCCGCTTAAATCACCCGAGAACGAGACCAGGGCATGAGGCCGTGTGCAGAAGTCATCCAGGCTGAGTGGGCCTGGTACCGTGTCCGCGCGCAACAACTTGGCCCGGCTAAGGCGCAGCACTTTTCGTTTGGCATTGGCGGGCAGATCCATGGTGTAGCTGACGCCAATGGAGATTTCGCCAGAAGCGAGCATCGCGGGCATCAGGATGTAGTTGACCCGTCGTACCACCAGCACAATGCCTGGGGCCTCGGAGCGCAGACGCTTGAGCAACGAAGGCAAGAGTGCGAACTCCGCGTCGTCGGACAAGCCGATGCGGAATACGGCTGTGCTGGTTGCAGGGTCGAATTCTGCCGCACGACTGACGGCCGTGGAGATCGAGTCGAGCGCGGGGGAGAGCAGCGCGAAAATGTCCACCGCGCGGGCAGTTGGTTCCATGCTGCGTCCGGTGCGCACGAACAAAGGATCATCGAACAGCCCGCGCAGACGTGAGAGCGCCGCACTGATCGCGGGTTGGCCCAGAAACAGTTTTTCTGCCGCACGAGTAACGCTCCGCTCATGCATCAATGTCTCGAAGACAATAAGGAGATTGAGGTCAACGCGACGCAGGTCATTGCGATTCATGAAAGATGATCTCGGGCCATTTGTCGATGCGAGAGGCCATGCCAGCACTCAGGTGTGCGGCCTATCCGCTCAAACACAGTGGCTCGGATAGGCAAACGCGACGTGAATAGTACGAGGAATCAGTAGCGTTCTGCAGTGATAAATTCAACGCCGGTACATTAATCATCAAAATCATAGTGGATCGCGATATAAAGCGGCTGCAAGACGCAAGAAGGCGTTACACCGGGCATTATCGGGTGCCCCGCGAAAGCACTTGTTCGGTCGACGTGTACGGGTGGGTTGCAATGTCGCGATTAGGTGCGAACAATGCCGCCCATAAAAGCTGATTTTTTTGTTTTCTGCAGCCAGATTTGCGCCACACCGGCGCAGCAGAATCAATGACATGCATGTCGACTATTAATAGCCACTGATAGTGTTCCCGGTAAAGCCCGGATAAAGTTCATGGCATTAAAGGTTCATAAGGCGAGGTTCGAAATGTCCCGCACGATCCGTTTTCATCAGTTTGGTCCAGCCGAGGTCCTCAAGCTTGAGGAGCACCCTGCTGCGCTGCCAGCACCCGGTGAGGTGCAAGTGCGCGTAGAAGCGATTGGTATCAGCTGGTATGACGTGCTCTGGCGGCAAAATCTGGCGCCATCGCACGCTCGGCTGCCCGCCGGCATGGGTCATGAAATGGCCGGTGTGGTGTCGGCAGTAGGCGAAGGGGTTGATGATTTGGCCGTGGGTGACAAGGTCGCCAGTTTTCCTGCGGTCAGTCCCAATGAATACCCGGTGTATGGCGAATTGATTGTGCTGCCACGCCTGGCCTTGACCCGTTATCCGGATGTGCTGAGCCCGATTGAAGCATGCGTTCATTACACGCCACTGCTGATGGCTTACTTTGCGTACGTCGACCTGGCACACATCAAGCCAGGGCAGACCGCGCTGGTAACCGACGCCAGTCACTGTGCCGGTCCGGCATTCGTGCAATTGGGTAAAGCCCTGGGTGCAAAGGTCATTGCTGCGACCAAATCTGCTGAACAGCGTGATTACCTGCTGTCGCTGGGCGCAGACAAAGTCATCGTCACGGAGGAACAGGACCTGTTGATGTCCGTCAACAAGTACACCGACAACCGGGGTGCCGATGTGGTGCTCGATGGTTTGGGGGGGCCGCAGATGTCGATCCTCGGCGATGTTCTGGCTCCGCGTGGCAGCTTGGTACTTTACGGTTTACAGGGCGGGAATCAGACGCCATTCCCGGCGTGTGCAGCGTTCCAGAAAAACATTCAGTTCTTTGTACATTGCCTGGGCAACTTCACCGGCAAGCCGGAGCTGGGCATCACTCAGGACGAAGCCGCCGTGCAGCGGGCGTTGCGTGACATCAACCAGCTCACGGCTGATCGGGTTTTGCTGCCGCAGCCTACGCGGGTATTTCCCTTTGCCGAGGTTGTTCAAGCTCATCGTTACATGGACGGTTGTCCCATCGGCGGTCGTGCCGTGCTGCACATCGAACAGGTTTAAATACGGACGTTTATCAACGCCACTGTGCGGGCGCCTCTCAGAGAGTGGTTGCCCTTAAGCGTTCGAACGCGTCACTGGGTAAAAATTGAAGTCTTCCCGTGACGCAAGAGGGTTTTTTTTGTTGTACCTGCTGCACACCCGGTAACGAAGTAACTTCTTGTATCACTGTGCCGTACGTTTAATGCGCTACAACCCATCGTTATAAAATATATACACGCCGTTTAGTGTCGTTTAAATAACGCGCGTCAATCCTGCAACTGTAGATTCGACCTACAATGCACGCGTACTCAGTGGGCTCGGTAATTGCCGGTACATCACTGAAGTATTAAACACGTGTGTTTGTTATTTAGTCGCGTTTGTCAGCCTCTGAACTGCGCTGCTTTTTACTGCGTATCTGTACCTTGCAAACACCTTGGAGACATTGATAATACGTCGGTAATTATTGCTCAGGGAATGAGTCATGGTCGAACAACAATATTTTTCCAGCCCTTCATCGAATCAACGGCCTCAGGCCGACAGCTGGGCGGGCGTGCTTATCAGTCCACTCCGAGGGGCTGCCGATGTGGTTATTCGTCTGTCAGGTGCCGCGCTATGAGTTCTATCCATGAGCAGGCAATGAATTATGTTTACCAACAAGTATTGCAGCGCGTACTCAGTTACTTCACCCGCGCCGAGCGAACAGCGCTTCAGTTACTGATCCAGCGTTTGATCGTGGCGGCCGGGGGAATTGAACGCATCGGAAGTTTCAAAGTAATGATCGCGTTCGGCGGCGGTAAAGACAGCGCCTACACCGTTGCTTTTATGCGGGCTGCGCAATTGAGTATCGCGGGCAGGTCGCCAGCTACCTTCAACTTGCGAGTCGCCACCCTGCGCCACGCAGGTATAACGTCGGCCGTGATGGGTAATATCCATCGCAGTTATTCGGCGTTGTTTCTCTATGACGACCCGCGCGTAGAAGTGTTGATGGTCGATCAACAACAGATTCGACCCTTTCGCGTGGACTTGCCGTTTTCCACGGCGGGGCGTGAGTGCAACCGCTCGGACATGTTATTGACGGGGCATATGACCGCGGGTGACGCTCGTGCGACGTTCTGCAATAGCTGTTACTTGGGGCTGGGCGATTTTTTTGCGCGCGCGGCGTGTTGGGGTACGGGTATCGATGCGTTAGTCAGCGGAGACTCACGCAAAGAGCAAAAGCAATACGCGGCATGGGTCATGCGCCTTGCCGAAGGCTTGGAGGTCCCTGCCTCGGACTGGAGAAATCAGAGTTTCAATGGTGTGCTCAAGACGCTGAACAGTGTCGGTCATGCTTACTATCGCGAGCTGTATGAAGAAGGCGCCGAGCCTGCGGGTCGCCTCGTGGCGTACCCTAATAAATCCGTTGTCCCTGCATTCATTACTATCTTCGATCTGGTCAGTTGCAAAGCGGATGATCATTGGCCTTTGCTGACCGATTTCCTGGGGTTCCAGTTCGATGACCTTGCGTTCAGCTTCAGCGAATCCGATTGCGCCAATCCAATGCTGATGGCGCATATGCGTGGCTTGCAGGCTCACTATGTACGCGGTCGTAGCTACCAAGAAGGGATTGCCGAATACCTGGAGGTTGCAAAGGGGTTGATGTGCAAGAAGCAAATGCCCGAGCGCTTGATTGAACAGGCCATGGCGGCCTATGACGGCAATCAAAACATCGAAGGACGCCGTGCACTTGCATCGGCGCACGCACAGGAGGCATTCGGCCTGAATGACGCGCAGTTGGTGTGCCTGTTGTTCGCCCCGTTCGTGGATTCAGGTCGCGCCCTGGAAGCATTCCTGCGCCGTTGTCATCCGGGAATGCTGGTCGCGTTGCCTGACTTGCACAAAGCGTTAATGGGCCTGCAAGTCCCAGAGCAAGTCCTGCAATGGCTGATCGATATCAGTGGGTTGAGCAAAGTCGGCTTGCAAAGCCTTTACCGTAAAAAAAGGGTGGATTTCGGCGATCAGACATCGCTGATCGCCAGGGTCCGCGCCAGTGACCCCGATAAGCGCAGCATTGTGACGGTCGACCCGAAAACGGGCGAGGCCACGGCCGAAATAGTATCTGGGCGCTAAGCGTGATCCTCATGCCGGCAGCGACTCCCGGAGATTGACAGGCGGAAGTTGCTGCGGGCCCGCGCATGTTCTCTGGGGCGGCGATTACGCATAGACGGGGTACAGCTTATGAAAAACAGCGCTTCCAACTTTGCTTATCAGGCCGTGTATTGCTACCTCAACCAGCTGATTGGTGAGGTTAACAGCGGTTCCACGACCAAATTACCGTCATTGCGCGACCTGGCCAAGCGTTTGAAGGTGTCCATATCGACCGTTCAGTACGCCTATTGCTTGCTGGAAAAAGAGGGCCGGATCCGCTCCGTACCCAAATCTGGCTATTTTGCGTTGCCCTGTCTGATGCCATGTCCCAATGGACAACATGACGAAGACCTCCTGGAAAAGCTTTACGCCAATGCTCGTCGTCCGGGTATGTTCGTGCTCAGCGATGATGAGCCGACGATGCTGTCATCGCTCGAAAATCCATTGCTGATGCTCGAACGCGAACTGATTCGTCATTACCCGCGTCAGCTCAACCTGCAGTTCCAGCCCTTTGGGGTACTGGAGTTACGCACGGCGCTGGCCGCACGTTACACCTCCTGTGCGCAGCATTGCTGGCACCCAGACAATGTCTATGTCGGGGCGGATTTGCGTGGGGTGCTGAAAATAGTCCTTGATGCACTGGGGCTTCGGGGCGGTACGGTGCTGGTGGAGTCGCCTTGCTCCTGGACTATCTTGCGCTTGCTGCAATCGTTCGATATCCGCGTGATCGAGATGCCACTAGACAATAGCGGTTGCGTGGACCTGCCTTGGTTCGACCAAACAATGCTTCAGGAGGACATTGGTCTGGCGGTCCTGCCGTCAGTGCCTTGTTCGACACAAGGCAGCTTGATGCAATTGGAAAACCGTCAACAGCTCGCCCGTCGACTGAACCTGAATGGCATTTGGGTTCTGGAAAACGACAGCCTCGGCGAACTCTGCTTCGAGCCGCCGGTGGGCCGATTGCGTGACTGGATCAACCCCGAGCGTTTGTTAGTGTTTTCCGCCTTCGACAAGATCATCGGACCTGAAGCACCTTATGGGTATTTGCTGTGCAAGCATTTCAGTGCTGAGTTGCAACGGCACTTTCTGGTGCGCTCCTTCTGCCTGCCACCCATTCGCCAAAAAGCCATTGCGCGGCTTTACAGCTCTGGACGCATCGATCAACACATCACCGGACTGCGGCGCCTGTTGGAGGATCGCATGCTGACCCTGGCCAGCCTGCTGCATGAGCGTGCGGGGGCCAGCTTGCGTTTTAACCTGCCCGGAGGCGGTGCTGCCATTTGGGCCGAATGCGTTCGGCCGGTGAACATGCGCCGCGTGTTTGACCGCCTGCTCAAGCGGCGGATTTTTATCGCGCCCGGTGAAATATTCAGCCTGCAGGGCTTGCATCAGCAAAACCTGCGGATCAGTTTCGCCTTCGATTGGAATCAGGACATTGGCACGGCGCTCAACACGCTGGACGACCTGTTGCGTCAGGAGAGGCTGTAGTCCCATAGCCGTCCGTGCCCGGCCACTGATCCAATTGTATTTGCCAGCGCCGGGCCATAGCTGGTATCTGTATGCCCATCCAGTACCGGTGCTAAAACGGCTTTTCCTCTCCAGTGACCCTCGATCCTATCCATGACGTCAACGTTGATGACTCCAGCTATGGGGTGGCCGTGCGTGCCTTGTGCGAATTCACGGCCAAGGCGGGCGACCTCGATTTGCGTTTCACCCCGACGCCTACGGCACTGGAAGGCATGGCCGGACACCGCACGGTGGTTGCCCGACGCGGCGAGGCCTATCAAGCCGAAGTCCCACTCAGCGGTGACTACCTGCAACTCAAGGTTCGGGGCAGGGCGGACGGTTACGATCCGGTACTTAACCAACTTGAAGAAGTAAAAACCTACCGAGGCGACTTGAGTGCGATGCCGGCGAACCACCGGCAATTGCACTGGGCGCAAGCAAAAATCTATGGCAGGCTGCTCTGTCAGCAGATGAAGCTGGACGAAGTCACGCTGGCGTTGGTCTATTTCAATATCGTCAGCGAGCAGGAAACGTTGTTTCGCGAACGCTATACGGCAAACGCGCTTCACGTTTTTTTCAACGAGCAATGTGCGATTTTTCTGCGCTGGGCCCAGCAGGAACTGGCTCACACCCATGCC
Organism: Pseudomonas sp. GG8; assembly: GCF_052976945.1. Lineage (NCBI taxonomy): Bacteria > Pseudomonadati > Pseudomonadota > Gammaproteobacteria > Pseudomonadales > Pseudomonadaceae > Pseudomonas > Pseudomonas sp. GG8. The sequence continues at coordinate 2,341,913 of NZ_JBRIIP010000001.1, read as the reverse complement.
CGCAATCAGGCCTTGGGCGCGCTGGCGTTCCCTCATCCGAGTTTTCGCACAGGCCAGCGAACGCTGGCAGAGTCGGTTTATAAAGCGGTCAGCACCGGCTGTTGTCTGATGGCTCAAGCGCCGACGGGTATCGGCAAAACGGTGGGCACACTGTTTCCAATGCTCAAGGCCGTCCCTGGGCAAAAACTCGACAAAGTGTTCTTCCTCACGGCCAAGACCCCAGGGCGCAAGCTGGCACTGGACGCCTTGAGTGTCATTCGCCGCAGCGCACCGGATCTGGCCCTGCGCGTGCTGGAAATGGTGGCCCGGGAAAAAGCCTGCGAACACCCTGACAAAGCGTGCAACGGCGACTCCTGCCCTCTGGCCAAGGGCTTCTATGATCGTCTACCGGCAGCACGCAACGCCGCAATGGACAAACCATGGCTCGATCAAGCCGGCGTGCGTGAAGTCGCCCGTCAACATCAGGTTTGCCCGTATTACTTGAGCCAGGAACTGGCGCGCTGGGCCGACGTGGTGATCGCTGATTACAACTATTACTTCGATCTCAGCGCCTTGCTGTTCGGCCTCAGCCAGTTCAACCAGTGGCGCGTGGCGGTGTTGGTGGACGAGGCGCACAACATGGTCGAGCGCACGCGGCAGATGTATAGCGCCAGCCTAGACCAGCAGAACCTGAACACCCTTCGCGACGGTGCACCTGAGGCGCTGAAGAAGTCCCTGCAACGGCTCAACCGCGAATGGAATGCGTTGCACAAGGATCAGGTGCTCGATTATCAAGCCTATCCCGTGACACCTGCGCGGTTTTTGCAAAGCTTGAATGTGTGTGTGACCGCGATTGGCGACTATTTCAATGAGCATCCCCACGCCGTCGATGGCGCATTGCAGAGCTTCTACTTTGAAGCGATCCAGTTCGCGCGGATCGCCGAGTTGTTTGATGAACATTTTGTGTTCGATATCAACAAGCGCGAACGGGGTGGAAAGCGCAGCCTGTCGCGGTTGAGCCTGCGCAACGTGGTGCCAGCCGGCTTCGTCCGCCCACGTCTGACGGCAGCGTGCAGCACCGTACTGTTTTCCGCGACCTTGAATCCCCGCCGTTACTACGCTGATCTGCTCGGTCTGCCAGGTAATACCGCGTGGGTCGATATCGAGTCGCCGTTCTCCCGGGAACAGCTGGACGTGCGCATCATCAGTCAGATATCTACCCGATTCACCCATCGACAGGCATCACTGGCACCTATCGTCGAATTGATGGCCTCGCAATTTCAGGCGCAACCCGGCAATTACTTGGCCTTCTTCAGCAGTTTCGACTATCTACAACAGGTCGCTGAGCTGCTGCATCAGCTGCATCCACAGGTTCCGTTGTGGCAGCAATCACGCGGCATGACTGAAAGCGAGCGGCAGGCGTTTCTCGATCAGTTCACCTTGAGCAGCCAGGGCATCGGATTTGCCGTGTTGGGTGGGGCTTTTGGCGAAGGCATCGACTTGCCGGGCGCTCGATTGATCGGTGCGTTTATCGCCACCCTGGGCCTGGCTCAATTGAATCCAGTGAATGAGCAGCTCAAACAACGAATGGCTGCGCTGTTCGGCGCCGGATACGACTACACCTATCTATATCCCGGCGTACAAAAAGTCGTACAAGCTGCGGGCCGGGTCATTCGAGGTCAGGATGATCGTGGGGTAGTGATGCTGATCGACGACCGTTTCGCCGAGCGCAAGGTGCAAAATTTGCTACCTGCCTGGTGGCAGCTGTAAAACGTTCAAGGCCTGACGGATAGATAGCTTAGCGTAGCGGTCAAACTGCCAGTAAACTGCCGCCTCATAGCTCCCCTGCATCTGTCGGGGTGTTGCACACAGAACTTGTTCTTTTTTGTCTTCTTCCCTCCATGGAGGTTTCGTATGAGTCTCAGTCCATTTGCTGGCAAACCAGCGCCAGCAGAACTCTTGGTTGATCTTCCGCGACTGGTAACGGCCTATTACACCGGCCAACCTGACGCATCGGTTTCCACCCAGCGCGTTTCGTTTGGCACGTCGGGTCACCGTGGCAGTTCTTTTGAGCTGAGCTTCAACGAATGGCATGTTCTGGCCATCAGTCAGGCTATCTGCCTGTACCGTCAGGTCAATGGCATTGACGGTCCGTTGTTCCTCGGCGCAGATACCCATGCCTTGTCGACACCGGCCAGTGTCACCGCGCTGGAAGTACTGGCGGCTAACGGCGTGCAGGTCATGATCGCCGAAAATGACGAATACACACCCACGCCGGCGATTTCCCACGCCATTATTTGCTACAACCGAGGCCGCACTTCCGGCCTGGCCGACGGTATCGTTATCACCCCGTCGCACAACCCGCCGGAAAGTGGTGGCTTTAAATATAACCCGCCCAATGGTGGCCCGGCAGATACCCACATCACCAAATGGATCGAGGCAAAAGCTAACGAGCTGTTGGCTGAGAAGGTGCTGGGCGTCACTCGTATGACCTATGAAAGGGCCTTGCGTGCAGACACCACCCACCGCCATGACTACCTCAATACGTATGTCGCTGACTTGAAAAACGTCATCGACATGGATGCTATTCGCGACGCAAATCTACGTCTGGGCGTTGACCCGCTGGGCGGAGCCGGGGTGCATTACTGGTCGGCGATCGGCGAGCATTACGGTCTGAACCTGGAAGTGGTCAATCAGCACGTCGACCCGACGTTCCGCTTCATGTGCGTGGATTGGGACGGTCGCATTCGGATGGACCCGTCTTCAAACTTCGCCATGCAGGGGTTGATCGGCCTTAAGGATCGCTTTCAAGTCGCATTCGCTTGCGACCCGGATCACGACCGTCACGGCATCGTCACCCCAACGGGTGGGCTGCTGGCACCGAACAATTATCTGGCGGTGTCCATCGATTACCTGTTTCAGAACCGTCCCCATTGGCGTGCCGATGCCGCCATTGGTAAAACCGTGGTCAGCAGCGGCATGATTGATCGCGTGGCCAAACGCCTGGGCCGACGCCTGTATGAAGTGCCAGTGGGCTTCAAATGGTTCGCCGATGGCCTGTTCGATGGCTCCCTGGGTTTTGGGGGCGAAGAAAGTGCTGGCGCCTCATTCCTGCGTCGGGACGGCAGTGTCTGGACCACCGACAAGGACGGCCTGATCCCGGCATTGCTCGCCGCCGAGATCACCGCCCGTAAAGGCCGCGACCCTAGCGAAATCTATCAGGACCTGACCCGGGAACTGGGCGAACCGTTCTCCACTCGCGTGGAAGCCAAGGCTAACCCTGAGCAAAAAGCGCTGCTGAGCAAGTTGTCGCCCGATCAGGTTAAATCCACAGAGTTGGCCGGTGAAACGATCCAGAGCATTCTCAGCCATGCACCAGGCAACGATCAGGCCATTGGCGGCTTGAAGGTCATGACCGAGAACGGCTGGTTCGCAGCACGTCCTTCGGGCACGGAAGACATTTACAAGATCTACGCTGAGAGCTTTATCGGTGAAGACCACCTCAAGCGTCTGGTGGCAGAAGCGCAGGTGTTGGTAGATGCGGCCATCGCACCGAGATGATTGGCAATTTATAAAGGAGGAGAGGGCGAGAGGAGGGTAGATCAAGGCTGCCGCGCGGCGTTCTCAACATACGAATCAAAGGTCGATGTTCGAAGCGCGGTATAGACACCCCGGTCTCAAAGCGGCTATCACAACTGAGTAATTTCGAAGAAGTACCCGATTTTTTGACTTCTGGCTTCCCAAACGTAGCGGATGTGTTTGCCCTGCACCGGTATGGATACCGCTGGAGGGCGGAAAGCGGCTATGCACTCATGCCCATTGGCGCGAACGCTGTTGTACAGGAGCCCCCATGATTTCTCCTCACGGAGCTTTTTGGCAAATGCTTGTGCGGGGCTATAGTTGGCAGGATCAGGGTCATGCAGGTGAGCAAAGCCTGCGCGAATATCGTGCATCGGCTTGACGACCTTGTTCACGTAGGTGCGCATGGTCAGCTCGACATCCGGTTCATTGGTCGCAGCGAGGAATCGTTCCTGGTGGAAGCTGGTCTCGGCGATGGCTGCTCTTTGGCTGCTGGCCGCGTAGTAGATACCGAACGTTCCATCGGTGAACCGACTGATCTTTCCAATATGCGTGAACGCGGCCATAACAGGCGTTGAACCGTGTCCGGATACTCGGTCTTCAGGGGCTACCCGGCTGATAAGGCCCACTTCCTCGGCCAGTCGGTCATTGGTCAGAGACTCCAGTGCATACGACATTTGCAGCTCAGCAGGATCCAGGATGTCTTCGAAGAGGGTGATCGGCGGGAACGAACTGCTGATCACACGGTAAGCACTGTCCCACACGGGTATCTCCAACTTCTCAGCCATTATCCGCGGACCCCATCCAGATAACGGCGAACATCTGCAATATCGACCACACGACCGGCCAGCATGTATTTCAGCGCCGTCTGACCGTTGAAGGGGGCAGCCGTGTTCGGACTGTTGACCCAGGCATACACGCGGTCGCGGTTATTGCTGAATATGATGCTGAGCGCCTTGTGAATGCCCATCAGGTAAGAGATGCGCTCCAGCGTATCGTGCGGCAGCCGCACGCTTGGAATGCGTCGGTATTTGTAAAAGGTCGTGGTGCTGATCGACCCCAGCAATGCACGCTGCTGATCGACTGAGCAGTTCCAGTGTTCCATGAGACCGAAAAAAAACTTCAGCGCGACCCGCCCGGCCTCTGGGCTGTCAATGTCATGTGTAGCGCTATGGGCGTGGCTTGCCGTGACCATGAGGACTCTCCTGAGAGATAAATTACTAATCCCAGTGTATTACGCATACGAAAATAAACAAGCCATGTGTACGCATGCGTGAACTATTGGCGGGCGACTGGATTGAGTCAGTTAGCCAGATCACCCTCAAGGAGCATCTCAACGACTTCATCGTCCGTTGGGCGCAGAGATGCCAGATGATCGGATTGGAGCTTTAAGACCTTTCCACGTGTCATTTTCCAACGTGGTACTGGTGCCATATCCCAAAAGAGCTATCTCCTTATGGATAGTTCCCTTGTCGTCCGCTTGTAATACCGTTGGCGTCACTGTCAGTGACTCCCCGCAGGCTGGAGAGTGGCTGACCATAGTGCATGACCAGCGCCCGAGCACGGACCATGCTCCAGTAGTACGATTTAACGCCCCTGCGAGTACAGCTATCCTGCTATAAATCACTCACAACCGTGCATGTCGCTCGGGAGGCGGCCGGGTGCAGATATACCCTGACAGTCACGCTCAGTCGGACATCGTTTTCTGTTTCTCACCGTGGCGCGCTAACAGGACCTGCCCATCCCAATCTGAATCTGCGGCTCCTTCGCTCCGGGGGATAAGTCGCCCTCCGCCAAGAGCGGCGGCTAGCGTGTTGCGCGGTGCGTTCACATCGGACTGTGTCGACGTCAACGTGATGAGGGATAGTGGATGATAGAAACGCTCCTCCACAACTGAACCCATCCAGAGCGGTACGGTACGCCCGTTCGTGAGTTCGAAATCGACGACCCACATTCGAAGTACGAGGCGTGAACGGGTAAGTGCTCCATCACTATTTGGTCGAACGAGCGTCAGGCTGGGGAGGCGGCCACTCGCGAAAAGTGGAATAACCGGAAGGCCTGTTGGGTCGGCTGGGGCGGTAAGCCAGTTCAGGGCATCCACCGGTGTCCAGTCCGCCGAATTAAGCCATCCGTTGCGCTGCAGGGCATCTTGCAAATCCTTCAGGCCTCCGGCCCACTGGAACGTCAGCGGCTCATTCGTCTCGCCAGTGAGATCGATACGCCGTGCCGGCAGTTGCTGCCAACCCGACGCCCACCAATCGGTGGCAGCCATATACGGAGTTCCCACCTTGACGGCGTAGCGGTCGCTGTCGGTCGCATGACGGCTATAGATATTGAGTCCTCCGGTAAGAATCAGAGCTGAACATCCGGCCGCGAGTAGGCTTCTTGGCTCAAGGCGCCTGGCTTGGCGTCGCAGGTAGGACAGTCCGAGCAGCGCGAGCCACGCGGATCCGAATGCCAGTCCCCCGAGCACGTCGGAAAGCCAATGCGCACCAAGGTAGAGGCGTGAGAATGCAATCAGAAACACCAGGGTTGCCGCGCCGAGAGCAACCACGAGACCCCATGCTGGGCGGACCTCGCGCGCGATGAGAAATGCGAGGAAACCGTAGAGCACGACATTGACCGTGCTATGGCCACTGGGGAAGGAAAATGTGCTCCATCCAGAGTAGAGAAGCTCACCGGGTCGAGTTCGATGCAGCGCAACTTTTATGACAGTGTTAAGAACCGAAGCGCCGGCAATCGCAACCAGCCAATAGGCTGCTGTACGCCAGGCGCGTTGCCACATCAGCCACAGCAACACAACAATCGTGACCGCTATCACAACCTTGGTGTCTCCGAGCTCTGTAACAGCGATCATCACCGCATCGCCTGGCACTGTACGAAGATCCTGAAGAGCGTGGTATATCGCGCTGTCTGCGAGCAGCAAGGGGTCACCGGTGACGACATCCTCAAGGATGCCAAGGAAGAGCCAGGCTGCTCCGACGAGAAATACAGCCGACAACGCGAGAGTCCGTGCTTCGGGTCGTGAAGGATCAAGTAAATGGGTGAGACTGCGGCTCAGTCGGGTGTCGTGAGTGCCAGCCCAGCGCTGCAGCCGCCCTAGTGCGTCGATGAAGAAAGGGACGCCGCGACGCACCGTAAAACGTACGATATGCAGGAGCGCCCAGCCCATTGCGAGTAGAACGACCAGCAGGATCGAGAGCGGCTTTGCGGCTGCACCGAGAATACTGAACGTTGCACCGAGGAGCACACCGGACAGAATATGCGACGGAGCCCAAGCGAGCGCCGAGGCAACATTGACGGCATAGAACCGACTGACCGCCATTCCCATCATGCCTGCGAGGAGTGGAATGAAGGCGCGGACGCCCGGAACGAAGCGCGCTAGAAACACACTTTTGGCGCCGTGACGCGTAAAAAATGCCTCGCTGCGTTCAATCAGTTCAGGATGCCGGTTCAACGGCCAGAAACCAAGAATCTCGCGCTGGTATCGATGCCCGAGCCAGAAGGAAAGACCATCGCCTGCTATGGCGCCTAAACTGGCGGCGACCAGCAATGGCCAGAGCAATAACACGCCACTCGGCACCAAGGCACTGAGCGCAAGGATCACGGCTGTGCCTGGAACGACGGCACCGATAATAGGGACTGATTCGGAAAGCGCCAGAAGAAACACCGCCAAGTAGGCGACATGCGGATGCGCCGTCAGGAACTCGATGACCGATGAGACCAAGGACGTCATCATTCGTAGGCTGCCTGTAGAGTGCCGGTGATGAAGCAACCAAGGTGCATATCTTCCCGATTGGCTGCGCAACCATTATGAAGCCGGTACCACGGCAGCGAAACTCCACGGCGAGTTTTTAAAGCGTACAAAATGCAGGGGCAACGTTGGTAAAACCAATAAATTGAGTGCAGTTGAGGTCACTAAACCATCCATGCACCGGTTCCGACGCAGATCACATTCGCCAGAGGTGATCACCGGAAGGCTACGCTTCAGGATTGCCTCGTCGCTCAGCGATTCTCATCGTCCCAGTCCACAGAATGAGTCAACAGATAGCTGCTCACGGCGGCACCTACAGTCGGAAAAAACGCGTGCTCGCCAAGCCGTGCGAACAGCCCAAAACGCTTGAGTTTGTCCTTGACCGGGTCTTTCATTTCAGCAACGCACAACTCGATTTCAGCAGCGTGCAGGGTTTCGATCAATTCAGCCAGCATGTCGGCAGACGTCACGTCCACACTGGTGACCGGCTCCGCCGCAACGACCAACCAATACACGGGAGTAGGGGAGGCAGCCACCGCATCCAGCACTCGATCCTGGAACAGCTCGGCATTGGCGAAAAATAAGGGGGCGTCCCAGCGAAACAGAACCAGCCCTGGGATCAGGCGTGCGCCTGGATAGCGCTTGAGGTCATGGTAGCCCTGAACGCCCTTGACGCGTCCAAGAACCGCTGAATACGGACGCCAGCCATCCCACAGGAATTCGATGACGGCAATCACGATCGCAAGGCCAATGCCCTGAATCGCGCCGAACACGGCCACGCCAACCGTACAGACAATTGACAGCCAGAACTCCCAGCGCTGGATGCGATAAATTCGCTGCAGGTCGCTGATCTCGATCAAGCCAATGGCCGATGCAATTACCACAGCAGCCAATGCGCTGGTGGGTAGATGCTGCAGCATGTCTGGCGCCATCACCAGCAGCAAGGCCACGGCAAGCGCGCCGACGACGCCGGTCAGCTGGGATCTCGCGCCTGCCGCCTCGGCCACAGGCGTACGTGACGAACTGCTGGAGATGGGAAGGCCCTGAAAGAGTCCTGCGGCCAGGTTCGCGATGCCAAGCCCCACCATTTCCTGGTTCGGGTCGACATAGGTGCGGGTCCGCGCCGCATAGACACGCGAGAGTACGCTGGTGTCGGCGAACGAAATGAGGGCGACGGCGCAACCGCCGATCAGGACGGGGACGATATCGGTGGTTTTGATCCAGGGGATGGCGAACGCAGGCAGGCCTTGCGGAAGGGAGCCAAGGGTCAGCACGCCAGCGCGGGCGTCAAGGCCCAGCACGCCAACGACAACGGTCGCCCCTGCCACGGCGATCAAAATGCCAGGCAGGCGCTGGTTGCCCTTGAGCAGCAGGATTACTGCCAGTGTGACCGCACCGACCATGAACGTGGTCCAGTTGGTCTTTCCCTCCACCACCTCTGTGGCGATGGCCCACAGGTTTCTCAGCGGGCCGTCGGTTTCGATCGAAAAGCCAAAGAGTTTGGGCAGTTGGCTGATCAATACGGTCAGGGCTATTCCGTTCATATACCCGTAGCGGATTGGTTTAGAAAGAAGCTCGGTGACGAAGCCAAGACGCGCTACCCCGGCCAGGATGCATACCGTTCCCGACACGATTGCCATCATCCCCGCAAGGACGACCGCACGCTGTGGGTCGCCGCCGGAGAGTGGCAGGATGACGGCGAGGATGACTGCAACCAATGAGGAGTCTGGGCCCAGCACGAGTATCCGACTAGGCCCGAACAACGCGTAAGCGAGTAGCGGGACGATGGTCGCGTACAGGCCATAGATGCCGGGGAGGCCTGAAGCTTGCGCGTAGGCGATGCCGACAGGCACCAGCATTGTGGTCAGCACCAGTCCGGCCATGATGTCGTGCCGCAACCAGGCTATTTGGTATCCGCGCAGCGTGTTGAGCCCAGGGATCCAGCGACCCCAACCGGCCTGATCGCCCGCCTTCACTCGCAGTGCAATCCGCCCCGGTTCCGGGGGGGGCGAAGAATTAGAATCGCTCATAAAGCCGTGGCCCCCCAGGTGAGCAGCACTGATGCGTTGAAGTAAGGGCAATCGCGCTTTGAGTTGCTGAAAAAAGCATAGCTGCTCGCGCAGCGTACGCTTCCAAGGCTTCGGTGAACATCTTGCGCGGGCAATGGAGGTCAAGCGTTGAATCGAGTTGTTTTCGATCAGCGCGACGCTCGCGATGGACGCATAACATTAAGCGTTGAAATCAGAAAAGTGTGTTGCCCGAACGGTTAAGTAGAGCCTCTGACTTGTTGCTTTTTGAGTGGTTTAAAGGGGCAGGAATCAGACCATCAATTGAGTTCAAGCTGTCCGCTAAAGGCGGCCCGCCACCGCATTGGCTATGCTTCGTCGAGATATCACACCTCGACGATTTCCCACATGGCTGGGGGGCGCAAAAGCGTCAGTAGTGCCAGTCGCAAATGCGGCAAAGGAGCACTCGAAATGGCATCTAGAACAGGTCGATCCAAAGGCAAAGAGGTCAGCAGTGCCGCTGAAGCACCAGCCACTGACGCTGCACAAAAAAAGGCGACAAACAAGGTACAGAAAAGCGACGTCGGTAAAGCCACTCCAAAGAAAACCTCATCTGCTCGCACTTCCGGAGCGGCTCAGGTGCGCGTGTTGAATGTCAGGCCTGACGGGCTGGACTTCCGAGACAGCATGTATGTCCCCACCTTGGTGGAGGTTCCGATACGAAGGGAACTCAGCGACTACCAGAAGGCAGGTGTACCGATTCTGGACCAAGGGCGTGAGGGCGCCTGTACCGGATACGGTCTTGCGACAGTTGCGCACTATCTCTTTCGTACCCGTAAGTACCAATCTGACCAGACTCAGGTGAGCCCACAGATGTTCTACGACCTGGCCCGTCGCTACGATGAGTGGGCCGGTGTGGACTACGAAGGTTCAAGTTGCCGTGGCGCAATGAAGGGTTGGTACAAGCACGGCGTTTGTACGGCAGCGCAATGGCAGTCCAAAAGCAAGGTGCCGGCGCTGACCGAAAAACTTGCGCAAGAGGCGGCATTACGTCCGTTGGGCGCATATTTCCGTGTCAATCATACGGATATCGTGGCCATGCACGCTGCAATCGCCGAGGTCGGCGTGTTGTATGCCAGCGCCACTGTACATGCCGGATGGAGCGAGGTCAGTGCTGACGGCTATATCCAGCCGTCATCGGATATCCTCGGTGGCCATGCCTTCGCGATCGTGGCGTATGACCAGGACGGCTTCTGGGTTCAGAACTCCTGGGGGGAGGCTTGGGGCCTCGGAGGGTTCGGTCGCGTGCGTTATGACGACTGGCTCACTAACGGGTTGGATGTCTGGGTAGCGCGGCTTGGCGCCCCCATCAACGTGACAGCGGTGGCGCGTATTGCCAGCCCGACAATCGGTACTGCGGCGGTGTCTTCCAGTGAGACGCTCAGGGAAATTCGGCCGCATGTCATCAGCATCGGCAATGATGGCGCGCTCGACCCTCGCGGCGACATTGGCACCACGCTCGGCAGTGTGCGCGAAATTCTCGACGTGGACTTTCCACGAATCACCGAGAAGTGGAACAAAAAGCGCATCGTCGTCTATGCCCACGGCGGGCTCGTCAGCCAGGCCAGCGCGATTGAAACGGTCGCGGGCTATCGACAGACCCTGCTTGATGCAGAGTGCTATCCACTGGCATTTATCTGGAAAACCGACTATTGGACCACCCTGAGCAACATGCTGGCTGACGCAGCCCGGCGCCGGCGCCCCGAAGGCGTCCTGGACGCAACAAAGGACTTCATGCTCGATCGTTTGGACGATGCTCTGGAACCCATTGCGCGCCTGCTGACTGGCAAATCCGAGTGGGATGAAATGAAGAAAAACGCGCTGCTTGCCACCGTTAGTGCCGAGGGTGGTGCACGGGTGGTAGCCGAGGGGCTCGCGGTGCTTGCGAAACAGGGCGTAGACATCCATCTGGTGGGACACAGTGCCGGGAGCATTTTCCTCGCGCCGCTGGTGCAATACCTAGTGTCAAAGGGTGCCATGAATAGTGGTCCGATGGCAGGTAGCAAGGTGGACGGACTTGGAGCAACGGTTGCCAGTTGTCACCTGTGGGCGCCAGCCTGCACTGTGAAGCTGTTCCAAGAGACGTACCTGGAACCCATCCGTGATAAGCGCATTGGGCAGTTCGGCCTGTTTACCCTGACGGACCAGGCCGAACGCGATGACAATTGCGCGCATGTCTACAACAAGTCTCTCCTCTACCTGGTGTCCGATGCCTTCGAGGATCAGGTCCGCATCCCACTCATTCGTCCCGATGGTGAGCCGATTTTGGGCATGGAGAGTTTCATTCGAAGCGATCCGGCACTCAGCGGGCTGTTCCAGTCGGGAGCAAACGCTGATTGGGTGCGTGCGCCCAATGACCTGCCAAAGGGTAATCAAAGTGCCTCCCAGGCGCGGCATCATGGCGACTTCGACAATGATGAGGCCACCGTCCGGGCCACACTGGCTCGCATACTGGGTCAGCGCCAAACGCCCCAGTCCATGGCTATTCCGCAATCAACTTCCGAGCTAGCGCAGCGCCGGCGGCAGGTGGACCGGGCCAGCACAATCGGACGCCGGTAGCTGTCCACAGGCCTCTTGTGCCAGCGCGATTTCAAGGTGTTGAGTCTGAGGATACGTCTGGGCGCGCTTCCACACATCAATCAACTCTTTGGCAGGGATGCCTCACTCCAGATGCGTTGAGTGCAGTGCGGAACCAATACTCACGCATCTGCATTTCAGGCCAGAGTGTTAAAAAATGTTATTTTAAAAAATAACTTCACATAATCAGATCATTGATAGATTATCTGACCAGCCTTTACGACAACCTGAAAACAAGACAAAACAGGATTGCCTCGATGTTCGACAAGGACCCTATTCACGCGTTGAGCGACAGCATCGCGGGCAACGCTTACGCCCTCAATGCCCTGAATAATCTCTACAACGTGGCCTGCCGTCTGCGCCTTACTGGCGCGGAATAAGCCGCTGTTTCCCTTTGGAGTACCCCATGAATAACAAAAATGTCGGTGTGGTTGGTTTGGGCGCGATGGGCCTGGGCATTGCTCGTTCGTTGTTGCGTAGCGGTTTCAATGTGCATGCCTGTGATGTGCGCGCTTCAGTGACGGAGCAGTTTGCCAGCGAGGGCGGCGTAGCCTGCTCTTCGCCATCTCACATGGCCGCTGAGTGTGACGTGATCATTACCGTTGTGGTGAACGCTGACCAGACCGAGGCAGTATTGTTTGGAGAAGGAGGGGCCGTGGCCGCGCTGCGTCCTGGCAGTCTGGTGATCGGCTGTGCCACCGTGGCGCCGACCTATGCCGTGGATTTGGGACAGCGCCTGACTGAGAAGGGCCTGCTATATCTGGATGCACCGATCTCCGGTGGGGCGGCCAAGGCTGCTGCGGGTGAGATGACCATGATGACCTCGGGCCCGGCGGATGCCTATGCCAAGGCCGAAGCGATTCTTCAGGGCATGGCCGGCAAAGTCTATCGCCTGGGTGACGTTCATGGTTTGGGCTCGAAGGTCAAGATCATCAACCAGCTCCTTGCCGGGGTGCATATCGCGGCCTCTGCCGAAGCCATGGCGTTGGGCTTGCGTGAAGGGGTCGATGCCGACGCACTTTACGAAGTGATCACCCACAGCGCTGGCAACTCCTGGATGTTCGAAAACCGCGTGCCGCACATTCTCAAGGCCGACTACACGCCGTTGTCGGCGGTGGATATTTTCGTCAAGGACCTGGGCCTGGTGCTGGATACCGCGCGGGCCAGCAAATTCCCGCTGCCGCTGTCGGCCACCGCTCACCAGATGTTCATGCAGGCTTCCAGTGCGGGCTTTGGTCGTGAGGACGACTCGGCGGTGATCAAGATATTCCCGGGTATCGAGCTGCCGACAGCCAAGCCTGAGCCTGTTTGAGGAATGCACCATGAACACATTCACTGCACGGCCATTGCTGGGCTGTATCGCCGACGACTTCACGGGTGCCACGGACCTTGCCAACATGCTGGTACGCGGCGGTATGCGCACCGTACAAAGCATCGGTATTCCGAGTGCTGACGTCACTACCGGGCTAGACGCCGATGCGATCGTCATTGCCCTGAAATCACGCACCATTCCCGTCTCCGAAGCGGTCGAGCAATCCCTTGCGGCGCTGGCGTGGTTACGTGAGCAAGGCTGCGAGCAGATTTTCTTCAAGTACTGCTCGACGTTCGACTCCACCGCAGCCGGCAATATCGGCCAAGTCAGCGAAGCGCTGCTGGCCGCGCTGGACAGTGACTTTACCCTGGCCTGTCCGGCGTTCCCGGAAAATGGTCGGACCGTTTTTCGCGGTCATTTGTTTGTACAGGATCAGTTGCTCAGCGAGTCCGGCATGCAGCATCACCCGTTGACGCCGATGACCGATGCCAATCTGGTTCGGGTTCTGCAATCGCAGACCGGCCTGAATGTCGGCCTGTTGCGCTACGACACTGTCTCTCAAGGGGTCGACCAGGTGCGTGCGCGCATCGCCGAATTGCGGGCCCAAGGTATCGGCATGGCAATCGCCGATGCCTTGTCGGATAAGGATTTGTACACCCTGGGTGCCGCCTGCGCCGATCTGCCGTTGTTGACTGGCGGTTCGGGATTGGCGTTGGGCTTGCCCGAGAACTTCCGCCGCGCCGGCAAACTGCGTGACTTTGACGTCTCGAAGCTGCCGGCGGTGTTGGGCGGTGAAGTGGTGTTGGCCGGTAGCGCCTCCGTGGCCACCAATGGTCAAGTGGCAGCCTGGCTCGAAGCCGGTCGGCCAGCCCTGCGGATTGACCCATTGGCTTTGGCAGCTGGCGAACCCGTAGTGTCCCAGGCATTGGCCTTCGCCCGGAACAACGAACAGACGGTATTGATCTACGCCACCAGTTCGCCGGAAGAGGTCAAAGTGGTGCAGCACCAACTGGGTGTCGAGCAGTCTGGCAGTCTGGTTGAGAACAGTTTCGGTGAAATTGCGCAGGGTTTGCGCCAGAGTGGCGTGCGCCGCTTTGTGATCGCTGGGGGAGAAACCTCGGGTGCCGTGGTTCAGGCGCTGGGTGTGCAGTTGCTGCAGATAGGCGCGCAGATTGATCCGGGTGTGCCGGCGACTGTCAGCAACACGGATGAACCACTGGCCCTGGCACTCAAATCGGGCAACTTCGGCAGCCGGGATTTCTTCAGCAAAGCCTTGACGCAACTGGCGGGAGGCGCGCAATGAGCAAGGAAAACGCATTGCGCGAAGAAATCTGCGAGGTTGGCCGTAGCCTTTATCAGCGCGGTTACACCGTCGGCAGCGCAGGCAATATCAGCGCCCGCCTGGAGGATGGCTGGTTGATAACGCCGACGGATGCCTGTCTTGGGCGCCTCGATCCAGCGACCATCGCCAAGGTCAATCTGGCTGGCGAATGGGTGTCCGGAGACAAACCTTCAAAGACTCTCGCGCTGCATCGCCAGGTCTACGACCGCAACCCGGGCGTCGGTGGCGTGGTGCATACCCACTCCACCCATTTGGTGGCGTTGACGCTGGCGGGTGTCTGGCATCCAGACGACATTTTGCCGCCCTTGACGCCATATCAGGTCATGAAAGTCGGGCACATCCCCTTGATTGGCTACCAGCGACCGGGCTCGCCGAAAGTCGCCGAGCAGGTCGCGCAGTTGGCCAATAGCGTTCGTGGCGTAATGCTCGAAAGGCTGGGTCCTGTGCTCTGGGAGAGTTCGGTATCCCGCGCAAGCTATGCCCTGGAAGAGCTTGAGGAAACTGCCCGGCTCTGGTTGATGAGCAATCCCAAGCCTGATCCGCTGGACCGGGCTGCGCTGGATGAGCTGCGAGAGATTTTTGGTGTGCACTGGTAGAACGCAGATTTAACACGGTAGATCGATAAAGCAGGCCCTGTCCCGGGGACTCGCAACGAGCCTCGAGGGCTCCGGCTGGCCTGACAAAACAATAACAATAGGAAATCCAAGCATGACTAACCTTCACTGCGGCATTTTCAGATTCAGTGGCAGAACCGTTTCGTTCACCCGGCGTGGGGGGCTTCTGAAATGAGCCCGCTATTCCTGATGATGACCGCCGGACTAGGGATAGCGCTGTTGTTATTCCTTGTGCTCAAGTACAAGTTCCAACCCTTCGTGGCGTTGATGCTGGTGAGCATTCTGGTGGCGTTGGTGGCCGGAGTGAAGCCGGCCGATCTGGTCGCTACCATCGAAGGCGGCATGGGCAAGACCCTGGGCCATATCGCGATCATCATTGCCTTGGGCGCGATGATTGGGCGGATCATTGAGCTTTCCGGCGGTGCCGAGGCGTTGGCCAAGACCCTGATCACGCGCTTCGGTAATCGACGTACGCCCCTGGCGCTGACGGTTGCCGGGTTTATGGTCGGGGTGCCGGTGTTCTTTGAAGTCGGCGTAATCATCTTGATGCCACTGGCCTATGGCGTTGCCCGCACTGCGCGTAAACCGCTGCTGGTGTTTGCGCTGCCGATGTGTGCGGCCTTGCTGACCATCCATGCCTTCCTGCCGCCACATCCAGGCGCAGTTGCCGCTGCCAGCCAGTTGGGCGCCGATTTGGGTCGGGTGCTGATGTTCGGCCTGCCAATGACTGCGCTGCTGTGCTACATCGGTTATCGCGTAGCGGGGCGCATGACCCGTCGGGTGTACCCAATGACCGATGATATTCGTGCCGAAGTGTATGGTCCGCATGTCACCAACGAGGATCTGGCTGCTTGGTCCAATGGCAACGGCAAGAGCATTGAACGCGCCGCTGTGGCCGCGTCCCACATGGGCCTTGAAGAATCCACCAACAGCATTGTTTCCAAACTGCCACCAGCTCCACCACCGGGTTTCGGTTTGATCGTCAGTCTGATCTTGCTGCCGATTATTTTGATTTTGCTGGGTACGCTATCGACTTCGTTGCTCCCGCCCGAGTCGACCCTGCGCGGGATCATGACTGTGCTTGGCGCGCCGCTGGTGGCGCTGCTGCTGGACACTTTGTTGTGTGCCTGGCTGCTAGGATCGCGTCGTGGCTGGAGCCGCACTCAGGTGTCCGACGTGATCGGCTCGGCGTTGCCCGGTGTAGCGATGGTGATCTTGATTGCCGGTGCTGGCGGTGTATTCGGCAAGGTGCTGGTGGATACCGGCATCGGCGCAGTGGTCTCCGATATGTTACGCACCACCGGTCTGCCGGTGCTCGCTCTGGGCTTTCTACTGACCATGCTGTTGCGCGCGGTCCAGGGGTCGACCACGGTGGCCCTGGTGACCACTGCTGGTATCATCAGCCCACTGATTGCGACCCTCAATCTGACCCCGAACCACATGGCTCTGCTGTGCCTGGCCATGGGCGGTGGCGGGTTGGCAATGTCCCATATCAATGATGCCGGCTACTGGATTTTCACCAAACTGGCTGGGTTGAGTGTGGCCGACGGCCTGCGTACCTGGACCGTATTGACCACATTGCTCGGTACGCTGGGTTTCTGCATTACCTTGCTGATCTGGCCTTTTGTCTAACCCTCTATCCAAGGAGCTACCATGCCTCGTTTTGCTGCCAACCTCAGTATGCTCTACCCGGAACATGAGTTTCTGGATCGCTTCGCCGCTGCAGCCGCCGATGGTTTCGAAGCGGTGGAGTATCTGTTTCCCTACGATTACAGCGCTCAGGAACTCAAGCAGCGCTTGAGCGACAACGGCCTGGTGCAGGCGCTGTTTAATGCGCCGCCCGGCGATTGGGGGGCCGGCGAGCGGGGCACGGTGTCGTTGCCGGGCCGTGAAAGCGAATTTCGCAGTGGTTTTGATCGGGCGCTGGAATACGCCGCGGTGCTGGGTAACTCACAAATTCATGTCATGGCTGGCCTGCTGCCCTCCGAGAATGACCGGGCTCGGCATCACGCCATTTACCTGGAAAACCTGGCCTACGCGACCGCCCAGGCGGTCAAAGTCGGGGTCACGGTGTTGCTGGAGCCCATTAACACCCGAGACATGCCACGCTTTTTCCTTAACCGACAGGATCAGGCGCAAGCCATCTGCAAGGAAGTGGGCGCCAGTAACCTGAAGGTTCAGTTCGACTGTTACCACTGCCAGATTGTCGAAGGCGATTTGGCCAGCAAATTGCGACGGGATTTTAACGGTATTGGCCATATCCAGATCGCGGGCGTGCCGGACCGGCACGAGCCGGATCTGGGAGAGGTTAACTATCCCTATCTGTTCGAGTTGATCGATAAGTTGGGCTATGACGGTTGGGTAGGGTGCGAATACAGGCCGCGCGGCAACACGTCAGTCGGTTTGCAGTGGCTGCGGGACTGGAACGCTCGCTAACGCGCAAAGCCTTACACGCTGTCATCAGAAGGCAGCAGCAGTTCAACCCCCTGTTTGCGGATGCTGTCGGCTGCGGCAGGGGTCAGCGCGTCGTCACTGATGACAATGTCGAACTGCTCGATCCCGGCAATTTTGTACATGCTGAACGTGCCGTACTTCGAGCTGCTGGCCACCAGCACCACTTGCGAGGCCGATTGCATCGCGACTTGCTTGACCTCGACCTTCAGCGCCGAAGGCGTTGTGAGGCCGCGACGAAAATCCCACGAACTGGTCGATATGAAGGCGATATCGGTGACGATCTGGCGCAACGTGGCCACCGCCAAACCGCCTACGCATGAATGGTTGGAATGATCCAGCTGTCCGCCGGTATGAATGACGGTGACATGGAGCGCATCCATCAACGCCAGGACAATCCCGAAGTCGTTGGTCACCACGGTCATGCCGGACAGCACCTTGATAAAAGGTACGATTTCCAGAGTGCTGGTTCCGGCATCCAAGTAAATCGTCATGTCGGGGTGCAGTAACCGGGCGGCCAGTTTTGCCATCGCCTGCTTCTGCGGCAATTCGACGACCGCTTTGAGTTGATGGCTAGGCTCGCTGTGCAACTGGCTGGCGATCCGCACGCCACCCGTGACCGAGTAAGCACGTCCTTCCTGTTCGAGCAGCGCGATATCGCGGCGTATGGTCATGTGCGAACAGTCGAACATTTCCATCAATTGATGAACACTCAGCACCTGATGCTTGCGTAACTGCCGTAGCATGAGCTCACGGCGCTGCTCAGGGATCATCGGTGCGCCGCTTTCGGCGGCGATGTCCTTTTGACTAGACATTCGAGCTCCAGAATGAAGAAAACCGCAGAAAAGAAGCGCGGAGCAAATATAGTAGCGAATCTACAGGCAAGGAACGACACGTTTGACTTTCCGAGCGAATGCGCCGGGATGCCAGTCATTTAATGGGCTTTGAATAACTTACCGCCATCTGTCTTCGCCCGACAGTCTTCACTGGCGTGGGACGCTCTAAGGTAGAAGCATGAAGCACATCGTCACCGTTTTATCAGCGCTTGCTATCGCTGTCGGCCTCCTTGGTTGTATCAGCGCCCCGATCGCAATGACGCCACAGACTGAGCAGCGTTTGCACGCACAAGCCCCTGTCCGTTTTTTGCTGACCTTTGATGACGGGCCAAGTGCGTCCAGTTTTTTTAATCCGACGCTCTCCGTTCTCGACGATCTTGCCCACAATCCAGTGCAGCCGGGCATCAAGGCAGTATTTTTTGTGCAGACCCGTGCGGCACGGGCGGGCGGCAGTGAATTGGGCCGAAAAATCATGCACCGTGAATATGACGAAGGTCACGTGCTGGGCTTCCATACCGCTACGCCGGGGCATACCAATCATCGTTCTCTCAGCCCGGAAGAGCTGGAACAGTCGCTAACGGAAGGCAGTGCAGACATCGCTGCGATCACCGGTGCACCACCCGTGTTGGTGCGCCCGCCATTCTGGAACTACGATAAGCGCACCTTCGCCGCTTACCAGCAGCATGGCATGCATGTGTTGCTGACCGATCTGAGCGCGAATGACGGCAAGATATGGGGCTACAATTTCAGCCTGCGCAGACGGTCCAGCATGCTGAGGCAGTTGTCCGAAGTACGCGAGCGGATTGCAGCAGGTGAGTTGCCAGCGGTCGATGGCGCTATTCCGGTGGTAGTGACGTTTCACGACCTCAATCGCTACACCGCTCGGCACGCGCAGGAATACCTGCAGATACTGATCGACAGTGCGCGCGAGACGGGTCTGACAACCGCAGCCAAGCCTTTTTACGATGATCGATCAGCGTTGCAGCATGCCGTCATGGCGCGCACCGTCAGGGACAGTTCTGAGCCTGTTCAGTTGCCTGGGTTCTGGAGCTGGTTCTGGGACAGTAATTCGCATTAGTTTCAGGGGTTTATGACGGTTGAAAAACCTCGCACATGTGATCGGCGCCTAGCGCGCGAAATGGCTGCTTTATCAACTGATTGTCGAGAGCCCGAGAGAGCAGGGTATGGAATTATTTTCTGCCAGCGATTGACATGCTATTCGAACAAGTCCAGAATTGCGTCCATTCCTGATGTGGGAATGTAAAAAAACCTATAGATTTCAAAGGGTTGGAAGCTAGATTAGATTCAAGTTTTCAGCTCATGTGTGTATGCGTTCAATGTCAGCTGTATCGACGTTGTACGTTTGGGGCCGAGTAGCAAAATGGTTATGCTGCGGATTGCAAATCCGCCTACGCCGGTTCGATTCCGACCTCGGCCTCCATCATAAACAAGCTCCGTAGATCCATGATTTACGGAGCTTTTTTATTGGTTTCGCGCGCAATATTTTGTCGCATTGACGGGACCAGTAAACTTGCTTCACTGGGTAGGGATGTATATATTCCCTGCACATCGCGCTACCGCCCGAATGGCGAAATTGGTAGACGCAAGGGACTTAAAATCCCTCGTTCGTAAGGACGTGCCGGTTCGACCCCGGCTTCGGGCACCATTTAAAATCAAGGGCTTACACGCGATATCGCATGTAGGCCCTTGTTTGTTTCTGGTCCGCAATTCACCTAGATATCCGATCACGCTTCAAGTGAGGAGCTTCTTGAGCCATATTGAGCCGCTGGATTTATTGGCTCAGGCAATCAGAACGTGAAACCGGGGGAGAGGTTGATGTCATCCATAAAAAGTCCAACTGCCATTATGGCGGCTGACGCTTCGAAACGGGCCAAGCCGAGCAGCTACCCTGAACCGTTCGCCTCGCTTATGTCGGGCAGGATCAAACATCCGCTGGGCGATATTTTCGGCATCAAGAACTTTGGTGTAAACCTGACTCGACTGTCACCGGGCGCGGTATCCGCGCTGCATCATTGCCATTCCCGGCAGGACGAGTTCATCTACGTCCTTGAGGGCGAACCCACGCTATTCACCCATGAGGGTGAAACCAGGCTGCGACCCGGTATGGTGGCCGGGTTTGCGGCAGGCGTGACGCCGCACCATCTTGAGAATCGCACTGAGTCCGACTGTGTGATTCTGGAGGTGGGGGATCGCGCATCAGGCGACACAGTGAGTTATCCCGATGATGATCTTGAGGTGGCGCTGCAAGCGGACGGCCAGTGGCTGTTTAATCATAAGGATGGCAGCCCCTACTAAATCATCGCCCTGCCAATGTTTTCGCCAAAAATGGCGCTGTCTTGCTCGGTTTAACATGGGCAACGGTCTCTGGTGTGTCATGAGACACCAGCATGCCGACTTGGTCGCCCCCGGGCCAGCGTGCTGACCAGTCGTCGTTTCTGGTTAATCTCAAGCATTCTAATCTCCGATTTTTTTTGAGAAACTTTATGGGTCAATAACACAATGGTGGCCAGGCCAATGAATGAGATAGGCTTCAGGATCAGGCAAGAACGCAAACGGTTAGGGTATTCGCAACGGGAAATGGGGCTTCTGGGCGGCGTTGCTGTAAACGCGCAAGGCAAGTATGAAAGCGGCGAGCGTGTGCCTAAGGCCGATTATCTGGTCGCCTTGGCGAACGTGGGTGTCGATGTCTTGTATGTTCTGACTAACAAGCGCAACACAGGTGTCATTGTCGATAACACCTTGAACACAGTAGCGTACGCCGCGCCGCCTGACGCATTGTTCGTCGAGGTTCAGCACGCGGTTCGTCATTTCCTATTAAAAATTGAAGAGTTGTCGACCACCTACCAGGTCAACGGCAACGCCACTCAACCCTACTTGTGCGCTACGCCAACACCGCTACCGACTTGATCTGTGCCCATAGATGTTGGCCCGGGTACAGGCGCATTTGATCGCGGGAGTAACGGGTAATCCGCGCGAGCAATGGTGTGCCGGCCGCGTCGAGCCGAACCAGCACGTGCGCCCTGTTGTCGGCAGCAATTTCGCTGATCACGGTCACAGGCAATCGGTTGAGAATGCTGCTTTGCTCATCGGGTTGCAGGTTCAGGCTCACGTCCCTGGCTTGCACCTTAAAACGCAGGGTCTTGCCGACCGACAGGGGTGAATGCGCGACACGAACTATCAGGTCGCTGCCAGGCAGGTGCAACGTCAGCAACTGATAGTTGGGGTCATAAGCGCTGACGATGCCTTCGACCACTACGCCGGCATCGTCGCCTGTCGCCATCGGCAGGTCGAGGCGCGCCAAGGTTTCACCGATGGGACCGCTGGCCAAGGCTTTGCCCTCGCTTAACACGACTATGTGATCGGACAGCCGTGCAACTTCGTCCTGAGAGTGGCTGACATAGAGCATGGGGATTTCCAGCTCATCGTGAAGGCGCTCCAGGTACGGCAGGATTTCGCTCTTGCGTTGGGTGTCCAGCGCCGCCAGAGGTTCGTCGAGTAATAACAAGCGTGGGCTGGTCAGCAGGGCGCGAGCGATACCGACACGTTGTCGCTCGCCGCCGGACAGGTTGTCGGTGTGGCGCTCGAGCAGATGATCGATACCCAGCAATGTGCTGGCTTGATCCAGTTGTACCTTGCGCTGACTGCTCGCAACACGCCGCAGTCCGAATTCCAGGTTGCCCCTCACCGACAGATGCGGGAAGAGACTGGCCTCCTGAAACACATACCCCAGCGCACGTTTATGTGGCGGGAGGAAAATGCCTCGGGCGTTGTCCTGCCAGACTTCACCATTAATCTGAATGAAGCCCTGTCGCGCTTTCTCCAGCCCGGCGATACAGCGCAAGCAGGTGGTTTTTCCTGAGCCGGAGTGGCCATACAGCGCCGTCACACCATGGCCCGGCAATGCGAGGTCGACATCCAGATCAAAACCGGGATAGGCCACTTGCAGGCGCACCTGTATCTGCGAGGTCATCGGCTCAACTCCAGCTTGCTTTGGTTTTGCCGCTTGAGTACAGCGCCAGTAGAACCAGGAAAGAAAATACCAACATCACCCCGGCCAGCCAATGCGCTTGCAGGTATTCCATTGACTCGACGTGGTCGTAGATCTGCACGGAAACCACGCGGGTTTTTTCCGGGATATTGCCACCGATCATCAGTACCACGCCAAACTCGCCCACGGTATGGGCAAAACCGAGAATGGCGCCCGTTATAAAGCCGGGGCGGGCCAGTGGCAACATCACACTGAAGAAGGTGTCCCATGGGCCGGCGCGCAGGGTGGCTGCGACCTCCAGCGGTCGCTTGCCAATGGCGGCGAAGGCATTTTGCAGTGGCTGTACGACAAAGGGCATCGAGTAGATGACGGAGCCGATCACCAGACCGGGGAAGCTGAAGGTCAGCGTTCCAAGGCCGATACTCTGGGTGAAGTGACCGACCATGCCGTTAGGCCCCATCGCCAGCAGCAGGTAAAAGCCAATGACCGTTGGCGGCAGCACCAGCGGCAGAGCGACCACTGCAGCCACCGGGCCCTTGAGCCACGAACGGGTGTGCGCCAGCCATAAAGCGATGGGCGTACCGATAAGGAGCAGGATGACCGTGGTCAATGACGCCAGTTTCAGCGTCAGCCAGATGGCCGCGATATCGTCGCTGTTCAGTGGCATTAAAACTGATAACCGAACGACTTGATCACTACGGCCGCTTTTGGCCCTTTCAGGTATTCAAACAGCGCCTTGGCTGCAGCGTTGTCCTTGCCTTTGTTAAGGATGACGGCGTCTTGTTTGATTGGGTCATGCAGATTGGCCGGTACGATCCACGCCGAACCACGGGTGATCTGACCGTCCTTGTAGATCTGCGACAAAGCAACGAAACCCAGTTCAGCATTGCCGGTAGAGACAAACTGATACGCCTGAGTAATGTTCTGGCCAGTTACGATTTTGTCTTTGGTTGCGTCGGTGAGGTTGAGCTTGCTGAGCACTTGGGTCGCGGCAAGGCCGTAAGGTGCTGTTTTAGCATCGGCAATGGATAAATGCTGATACTGGTTGGCCTTGAGAACGGCGCCTTTATCGTCGACATAGTCTTCTTTGGCAGACCATAAGGCCAAGGTGCCGACAGCGTAGGTGAAGCGAGAGCCTGGGACAGTATCGCCTTCTTTTTCCAGCTTGGCCGGGGTGGCATCATCGGCAGAGAGGAGCACTTCGAACGGCGCGCCATTTTTTATCTGGCTATAGAACTGGCCTGTCGCACCGTAGGCAGCAATCAGTTTATGCCCCGTGTCTTTCTCGAAATCCTTGGCGATGGCCTGGATCGGTGCGGTGAAGTTGGCAGCAACGGCCACGTGTACTTCGTCGGCGAACGCTGCGCTCATGGTCAGCAGGGTACTGACAGCCGTCAGGGATTTGAGGATGACGCCAAGGTGTCCAGTGCGCATAAAGGCTTCCATAGTCTTTGTGGGTGGGGCGGGTGACTGCCTGACACCTGCCGCTATATAGCAGAGTATATAGCGGCTGATCATCTTAGCGCCTGGTCAATTGTTCCAGCGCTTGAGTGGCCAGTAGACGGGTCAATACGTCTGCCGACAATTCATGTTTCAGCCCGACCGCCTGACCGGCCCAGAGATTCATGAAGTCGCCACTGCCTTGCGGTTCGGATTTGGCGCGCAGGGGCATCAGCGCGCCGCCGGCCAGGGGGAAAGCGGGTGCGACATCACTGATCGGGCCCAGTTCGCGCATGATCCGGTTGACGATGCCCCGTGCTGGCCTGCCGGTGAAAATGTTGGTCAGTGCCGTCTGGCTTCCTTTGGCGCTACGCAGGGCCTGGTAGTGCGGTTTCGTCACCTTGGCTTCCGGGCAGAAGAGATAGGCGGTGCCCAGTTGGACAGCCGATGCCCCCAGCGCGAATGCCGCGACAATGCCGCGCGCATCGCCAATACCTCCTGCAGCAATCACCGGCACGCCGACGGCGTCTACTACCTGCGGCACCAACGCCAGGGTGCCGACCTGGGTGTCGAGGTCCTTACTGAGAAACATCCCTCGATGACCTCCGGCTTCGTAGCCCATGGCGATGATAGCGTCACAGCCGTTTTGCTCCAGCCAGACAGCCTCCTCGACGGTGGTGGCAGAAGAAATGATCTTGGCTCCGGTCGCCTTGACCCGATCCAGCAACGCTTGCTCTGGCAGACCGAAATGAAAACTGATGATCTCGGGTTTCAACGCTTCAATCAGCGCGCAACTGGCGTCATCGAAGGGCGCACGTGCGGACACTGGTGTGGGCGCTTCGAAGTCAGCGCCCAGCTCGGTGTAATAGTCTTTGAGCGTGTTTTTCCAGCGAGCCTCTCGGGTTGGGTCGACAGCGGGTGGTTGGTGGCAAAAGAAATTGAGGTTCAATGGACCGTTGGTATTTTGGCGGATCAATGCCACTTCTTCGCGTATCTGATCCAGAGTCAGCGCGGCGCAGGGCAGGGATGCCAGCCCCCCGGCGTTGGCGACGGCAATCGCCATGGCTGAGCCACTTGCCCCGGCCATAGGCGCTTGAAGGATGGGGAGTGTCACCCCGAAGAGATCAAGAATACGGCTATCAGGCCAAGTGCTCATGGTGGTTTCCTCCGAAATAGAACGACAGGCAGGCCGCTATTGAACGGGCAGGGGGCACCCTTTGCAACTGAGGTGTTTGGAATGAGCTACTTTTGGCCGTGAGGTGCTGCACCCGGGCCCGACAGATCGGTGGCGAACCGCGCCTTGGCGATCCTCCACACCAGGATCAAACGACCTCGCCAGCTGGAAGGGAAACCGGCCTGTATGTGCTTGAGTCGCTCGCCTTCGGACTGTCCGCGTAGCTCGTTGGAGATCAGCCAAAAGGAAGGCTCTAATTGCTTTATGGCTTTGCCTCGCGTTCCAGCAGTTGTCGTTTACGTTCCACTCCCCAGCGATAACCTGAAAGATTGCCGTCGCTGCGCACCACCCTATGACAGGGGATAGCGACGGCCAGCCAGTTAGCCCCGCAGGCCTGTGCAACGGCGCGAAAAGAGGTGGGTGCGCCAATCCGTTGAGCAATCTCGGCGTAACTGGCTGTGCTACCCACCGGGATTTCCCTGAGTGCCTTCCACACCCGTTCTTGAAACGCCGTACCGCGCAGGTCCAGTGGCAAATCAAGGCCGATGGCAGGCATTTCAATAAATCCAACGACCTTTGCAATCAGTTGCTCGAAATCGGCATCGCCACCCATCAGGTTGGCGTTGCTAAATTTGTCCTGCAGATTACGCACCAAGGTGTTCGGGTCATCACCCAGCAGAATGGCGCATACCCCGCGTTCGCTTTGCGCTACCAGAATCGAGCCCAGCGAGCATTCCCCAACCGCGAAGCGAATGTCGTTATTCACGCCGCCTGCGCGATAGTCGCTGGGTTTCATGCCAAGCATCGTGTCCGAGGCCTCGTAAAAGCGGCTGTTTGAATTGAAGCCTGCCTCGTAAAGAGCGTTGGTGATCGATCCCGGGCGGCTCAAGTGCTCGCGCATTTTTCGTGCGCGATGGGCCCGTGCATACCCGTTGGGCGTCAGGCCGGTGATGGCCTTGAAGACCCGATGGAAGTGATAGGGACTCAAACCGACGTTGTCTGCCAGTTGATTCAGGCTGGGCAGGCGATCGGCCTGTTCGATTTGTCGGCAGGCCTCTGCTACCAGGATTACATGCTGCGCGAAGACGCTGGTCTGATCCGCTGCGGCCCGTTTGCTCGGGCGATAACCTGCGGCTTCTGCGTCTGTGGCATTGGCGAAAAACTCGACGTTCTCTGGCCGTGGCAGGCGCGACGAACTGCTTGCCCGACAGTACACGCCGGTGGTTTTCACCGCGTAAACGAATTGGTTGTCCGCCGTCGCATCCCTTGCCAACACCGCAGCCCAGCGGGGATCGTTTTCCGTGATCTGCTTATCCTGCTGTGATGTGCGTGGATTGACCGTACTCATGCGTGTGTACTCATCGTGAAGGCGATTACTGACAAGGTTATCGCGCAGGCAGGCAGGCGGCACTCCGAAGCTTGCGCTTGAACTCCCTGCTGACAGCCGTCAAACATTCAGCATTGGCGGCAATGTGCCCAATAAGGAAACAGCTGCAACGGCTGCTATGCCGAACAGGCATTCGAGGGCCACACTGGTGCGCAACAGGTTGAGCCGATCACTGTTGCTATTGAGCAGTAATCTATTGGTCAGTGCTAATAGCAGCATGCACAGCACGAGACACACCTTGATCATCAGGATCAGCCCAAACCCGGAAAATGCTGGCTCGGGCCAAACGGCGCCGCTCATTACCCTGACATTGATTAGCCCAGTGGTAATGATTGCAGCCACGAGACCATAACCGATGCCGCTGAAGCGCCGAAGCAAGTGCTGAGCGTTTCCGGCAGACGGTTGCGCCAGCAGCAATGACAGCAACAATATCCCTCCTAGCCAGGCGCCGACGCAGCATAGGTGAATCATCTGATTGAGAATCATCAGTCCACCGCTCAGGCCGTCGAACATCGCACCGTGCCCGACCGGTGCCAGTGTCGCCAATAGCAACGTACTCAGTGCCAGCCGCAGGTTGGGTGAAGAAAACCGTCGCGAGGCAAGGCTTATCAATAGCAGCGCGCTGAAGAGCAGATGCCCGCTCCAGACCTGACCGAAAAATGTATTGCGGAGCACCAGCATCAGGGTTGGCGGATCAAGTCCGTCCTGCCAGCTACCTGCCATGCTGCCGGCAATGAGCACAAGCCACAGCAGGCTGCTGGCCAATGCCACTGACGTCAGCGAGCGAAGCACCCATGTGAGCTTCGCGTCCAGCGTGGCTGTTGCTGCTTCAATCAGCAACGGTTTGAATAGCCATGTCCGAAACAGGCAGATACCGAACAGCAACAACACCACGGCAAAGTGCGCGAATCGGCACAGGATCAGTGCACTCGACATTGGGTTACGGGCTTACTTTGAAGGAGTATTCGCCCTCGCTTTTATGAGTGTCGACCGACACAGCGTGCCATTCCACCTTGTATTCGCCGGCAGCGATGGGCGTGGCAGGGGTGATAATCAAAACTTTCTTATTGTCGGGGTCAGTCGCAACGGTATTAACGATTACCGTTTTACCGCCGTTCGTGGTGAGGCTGACTTTGGTGAACTTGTCCTCGACACCCTCGGAGAAATTCAGGCGCAGGTCCTTGGGTGCTGTGGTGGTGCTGTCGGCAGCCGGCTCTTCACTTTTCAGGTTGGCGTGGGCAAAGACGAAGGTGGCGCTAGCGACGGAGATAAGCAGGGCGAACGATGTCAGGACTTTCTTGAAAAGCGGGGCAAACATTAAAAATACCTTTTTCAGAGGGCTGGATCGTTAAGCAATGCGTGCTAATAAAACAGAAACGGGCGAACGACTCCAGACAAGAAATCCATGCAGACCTCGTCGCGGCCATCAGGCGATGGCGCTAGACCGCTAGCCGAGCACACGCGTGCGGATGAATTTATTCATCAGTCTTACAGGTTTTTTCGCCCGGCCGGCAGCATGCGGCGCAACGTCGAATCTTTCAGCAGATAGTGATGCCCAAGGGCGATGCAGGCATGCAGGCCGGAAAGGATAATGATGGCCCAGGCCACCGTCCCATGCAGGTCACCCAGCGTGCTGCTCAGCGCATGATCGATGATGAATGGAGCGGGCACCGAGAACAGGCCGAAAAAGCTGAAGGGTTCGTCTTGCGCCCAACGGAACCCAAAGCCCAGTACGACTTGTGCCAGCAACAACGCATAAAGGCCAAGGTGCGCGAGCGTCGCCAGCAGGTGAGTTGTTCTGGACGTGATCACGGGTAGACGATTGCCGCCGAACAAGCGCCAGGCAATCCGCGCGACGATCAGCACCGCCAGCGCAATCCCTAGTGAGATATGCACCGATTGCAGGCCTTTGCGCAGGGGCGTGCCTTTCTCAAGGATGTCCCATACCTGTGCGCTGGCGAACAAAAAAATCACCAAGGCTACCGTTAGCCAGTGGAAAGAACGGGTCAGTCGGTCATAGCGTTCAGCATTTGGAGTGGTATGCATGGTCAGCTCTCTGTAGTGATACGTACTTAACGTCCGAGGGTGAAGATTTATTTGAAGACTATATAGGTAATTTGTGATCAACCCGAATCGCATCCGCAGGCCCACGAATGGTTATTCTAGGACTATAATTTTTGGCGTGGGCCGGCGTTGTCCATGAGCCCATTGCCCAGTCGTGAGGTAAACCTATGAACATCGGGATGATTGGCGCTGCGACCGTGGGGGAAACGCTCGCGGCAGCGTTCATTCAAGCAGGGCATGACGTGGTGCTCAGTAATCGCCGAGGTCCTGGGAGTCTGGCGTCATTGATTCATAAGCTGGGATCCAAGGCAAAGGCGGGCACTCTGGAGCAGGCCGCTGCTTGCCCAATCGTCGTGCTGGCGATTCCCTGGTTCAACGTGGCAAGTGCCTTGCCGGCGCTGCCGAAGTGGGAAGGGCGCGTGCTGATCGATGCGACCAATACCTTTCTCCACTACTTTCCGGATTTCAGGGTTGCGGACCTGGGCGAAGACAGTGGCAGCGAAATTGTCGCCCGTCTCGCGCCGGACGCTAAAGTGATCAAGGCGTTCAATACGTTACCCATAGCGGGCTTTTTCCTTGATGCGCCGGCTGGTTACAGGCGCGTGGCGTTTCTGGCAGGTGACGATGCCCAGGCCAAGGCGTTGGTCAACGGGCTGATCGAGTCCATAGGGTTGGCGCCCATGGACCTTGGTGCACTCGCCAGTGGCGGCCGATTGATGCAACTGGGTGGAATATTCAACGGAGTCGAGTTATTAAAAGCCCGCGACCGATAATGGAAGTGCGTGCCAGGCTCCGGTTTTCAGGCATTAAGTAACGAAAGAATTTCCTTTTTCTTCAATTGGTTAGCAACAGACGTTGTGGTGTAGAGTGGTATTTTCCAGTCACTCAAGACAGGTTGTCCATGTCGCTGCCCGAGGTTCAGAATCCGTTGGCGCTTTACTTGGCGCGTCTGGCACCATCGAGCCAATTGACGATGAAATATGTGCTGCAGGATGCAGCGGATCGTCTGGGTTTCGTCGAGATGGACATCCACGAGGTGCCGTGGCATCAATTGCAGCCAGGCCATGTCATCGCCCTGGTCGCTGCGCTTCGCGAAGACGGCTATGCGCCCAATACCTCGTCGTTATACGTCAATGCCATTCGCGGCGTGACCAACGAAGCCTGGCGACAAAGCCTGATCAGCCATGAGCACTTGCTCAAGATGCGCTCGGTCAAACCCATGGCGGGGACGCGTCTGAGCAAGGGCAAAAATATTCGACGAACGCTGATTCGGGAACTTATGGACGTGTGTGCCGCCGACCCTCGTCCGCAAGGACGACGCGATGCAGCGATCATTGCCATTCTGTACGGATCAGGGATGCGAAAGTCCGAGTCGGTGAACCTGGACCTGGCGCAGATCGACTTTGCCGAACGCAGCCTGCAGGTCACGGGCAAGGGCAACAAACAACTGATCAAATACGCGCCGACCTGGGCATTCACAGTTCTCAATGATTGGCTGGAACTGCGCCGCTCATGCTTACCCGAAGGTCAGAGCGACGATGCCTTCCTGTTCAACCGCATCCGCCGTGGCAGCCACATCACCCGTGACAGGATCACCAAACATGCGATCTACTTCATTGCCAAGCAGCGCGGTCGGCAGATTGGCATGGACATCATGCCCCATGACTTTCGGCGCTCATTCATCACGCGAGTGATCGAAGAGCACGATCTGTCGATTGCGCAAAAACTGGCGCATCACACCAACATCTCGACCACCGCCAGCTATGACATGCGCGGCGAAAATGAGCGACGTCGGGCGATTGATCGGTTTGATCTTTAACCTCGGCAGCGTATCAGGTGCTTTGCAGGCCCAGGGGTATTGGGACCACATCGGATGAACGTGCCTTTGATGGCGGCGTGTATTGTGAGTCACTCTGTTTCATGACCGTCCGTAACCCCGCATGAGCGTCTGCTCAGGCTTCGCTACTCTTAAAATATGGACCGCTGGAACTGCTGAATGCACGTCAGGCGGCATGAGCGCCAGAAGCAAAAGTCTGGCGACGAGGACGCACGTTGAAAAGAGGAATGAATGATGAAGATGCTACTGACGGTCGAATTTCCTCATGAACCCTTCAATTCCCTCGTCAGAGCGGGGAAGGTGGGCGAGATTATTGGACGTATCCTGGAAAGCATCCATCCGGAGGTCGCTTATTTTACTGAGCAAGATGGAATGCGTGGCGGGATTTTTCTGGTCAACGTAAAAGACCCGTCCGACGTCCCCGGGTTTGCGGAACCCTTTTTTCTCAACTTCCAGGCTGACTGCAAGTTCCGCATCGCGATGAGCCCGCAGGACTTGCAAAAGTCTGGTCTGGAGGCGCTCGGGAAAACGTGGGCGTGAGAAACGGTCGGTGGGGTCGGTAACGTACGACCCCGATCCGGCCAAGTGCCCCGCAATTACGCATCTGCGAAAGCTTTATGTCAGGCACTGAACATCGCTGTATGAGCGACTGTTCAGCTTCACTAATGTTGGCGTCTACGATGTCCACTCGCATTTAAAGGCAACCCACGGTGAGGGGGGATACGGCCGTATTGTTCAATTATTACGTCAACGGATAATGACTATCACATGATCGGGGTTAAATAGCGGCCCGCAAAAATGTTAAAAGTTTGAGGGAAGGGGCAACCCCCTGAACCGAGAAGATAAAAATAGGGCTAAAAAGCCTGTTATTACCGGACGTGCAACTCCGGTCTCACTGTGTTAGCTGACCTGCCATCGCTCAATCCACTGTTTCATCCTTCGCCTGAACCCAGGGGAAACTCTATTGCTCAGGTATTGGATGACGGCGGACTTTATTTTGAATCAGGGGAAAATGAATGATGTGTGTGAAGTGGAATCTCGTGACCCTTGCGGTCTCGCTCGGGGTCAGTCAGTTAGTATCGGCCGCGCCGGTGACGGATCAGGCCGATGCCAAGGGATTTATTGAAGACAGCAGTCTCAATGTCCACCTCAAAAACTACTACTTCGACCACGATGGTAAGGATGGCGGTGCAACCAATAAGGACTGGACCCAAGGTGTACTGGCTAACTACAGTTCGGGGTTCACTCAGGGGACGGTTGGGTTTGGGGTAGAGGTGTTTGGTAATTGGGCCATCAAACTTGATGGTTCGGCGGACACTAACGGCACGGGCAACTTACCGGTGCGCCATGATGGATCCCTGGAAGATGAATACGGCACGGTGGGGGGCGCACTGAAAGTCCGGATTTCCAAGACCGAACTTCTTTGGGGCACCCTGCAGCCGACAGCACCTGTTTTCGCCGCGGGTGGCTCACGCTTGTTTCCGCAGACGGGCACCGGCTTCAATGTGCTGAGCAGCGAAATTGCTGGCCTTGATCTGGATGCCGGGCACTTCACCGGCGGGAACGGTCCGGTCACCACCAATGGCAGCCACGAACTGTTTGCCGCCTACGCTAACGTCGCTGCCGACAGCATTGATTATGTCGGTGGCAAATACGCGGTTTCGGACAGCCTGACCTTTAGCCTGTACGGCTCGGAACTCAAGGATATCTGGCGTCAGTACTACGGGAACGCCAACTATACGTTGCCGATCTCGGAGCTACAGTCAGTGAACTTTGATTTCAACATCTACCGTACCAATGACGAAGGACAGGCCAACGCCGGTAGCATTGACAACACCACCTGGTCGCTGGGCGCGGCTTACTCGTTCCTGAGCGCGCATACCGTCTCACTTTCCTATCAAAAAGTACGTGGCGATACTCCGTTCGACTACGTCTCGTTCGGTCAAAACGGACCTGGCGACACGTCGGACTCGATTAGCCTGGCCAACTCGATTCAGTATTCAGACTTCAACGGTCCGGGGGAAAAATCCTGGCAGGCGCGCTATGACCTGAACATGCTGACCTATGGGGTTCCGGGCCTGAGTTTCATGGTTCGTTATGCTCACGGTGACAACATCGACGGCACACACATGGCGGCTGATAGCCCTTATCGTACTTACAATGGCACCGGTTATGGCGCAGACGGTAAACACCATGAAACCAACCTTGAAGCCAAATACGTTGTTCAGACCGGTCCGGCTAAAAACCTGTCCCTACGGATGCGTCAGGCGTGGCATCGTGGTAATGCCGATCAAGCCGAGGGTAACGTTAACGAGTTTCGTTTGATCGCCGATTACCCGATCTCGATCTTCTAAACCGTCAATCACGACAGCGAGGCTCGACGCTACAATAGGCGAGCCGAGTTTTGCTCGACGGGGCTCATAGAGAGAGGCAGCCGTTTGCCGGTGACGGCAACGCGCTGCCTTTTTTGCCTTTAGATGTTCAGTACTGCCAGGGTTCCGAGCACTAAACAGCGGTATTCAGGAGGAATTTTCTATCTGGCACGTGCCTTGCTGTATCTGATCCAAAAATGCATTCCAAAAAATGCGCCACTTCACGGGAGTCGTTGAAATGAGCACTATCACTGGTTTGGGCAGGTACGACCTTTCGATCCCAATACCAAGCGCTGTATCGACCACGTCCAACTCAGACAGCTTTCTGAGTCTTTTAGATTCTACGGTTCAAACGGAAAAGGTCGGCAGCAGCGCCTCGTCCAGTTCCAGTGCCTCTAGCCAGCAGCAAGATGAAGACCGCCAAGAAGCCTTCGCGAAAATGATGGTCAGTCTGCAAAACGCTAACTCGCTGGTGGCAACGCACACGGCATCTGACAACAGTAGCTCCGGTGTTGGACAGGTGGGTGCCAGTTCGCTGAACGCTTCAGTCGACGCAACAGCAGGGTCGTCCGCGACTAAAAGCGCGCTGGATGAATTCAAGGATTACATGGCCCTGACGCCGGCACAGAAGATGCGTTACAGCACCTTGAAAGGCATGGGACTCACCGAGGCTGATCTTAAGGCCATGCCTCCTGCAGAGCAGGCCAAGGTTGAGGCCAAAATAGCGGAAGTGCTCAAGAAACAGACTGAAATGCAGGCCAGCGCAAGCACCGGCACAGACTTCAGTTCGGGTTCAAGCGCCAGCGCTGGAAATCAGGGACAGTCGCTGGTGAACGCCGCGCTATTGAATATGACCCAGTCCCTCGATCAGGAAAAATCCAGGCTCGGTTTATCCTGAATCAGGTTTAAGGCTACAAAGCTTTGCACCTGATCTTTCAGGGGCAAAGCCTGATCTTCTGTCCTTCATTCATCGGTGAGCTACTTAGCGGTTTTAAGCCAGAAACTGCTCGGTCGACACCACTCTCGCGTAACCAAAGCCCAATGCGGACATGAACGCTGCATGCACATGGGCCGCGGGCACCGTCAGGCCGTTGAACTCCACGTCGCAGGAAGCGCAGGCATCATGGATTACCGTGGCTTTATAGCCAAGGTCGGCGGCGGCGCGGGTGATAGCGTCGATACACAGGTGGCTCATGCTGCCGACAATGACCAGGTCCTCGATGGCATGGCGTTCAAGCACTGTCGCAAGATTGGTTTCGAGAAACGAATTGACGTGGTGCTTGAGTATCACCTGCTCATCAGGCAGATTTTGCACCTTGGGATGCAGGTGCGCGCCTTCAGAACCAGGGGCAAAGAACGGTGCATCGTCACTGGTGAATTCGTGACGGATATACACCACCAAATCGCCCGCAGAACGGGCAGCGGCAATAATCCTCGCTGCATTGTCGGCGGCGGCGTCAACGCCACTCAGTGGCCACTTTCCTCCAGGGAAGTAGTCATTTTGAATATCGACTACGATAAGCGCTTGTTTGGACATGGGATGTTCCTCAATAGTGTGGCCTGTGTTCCGTGGGGTGAAGTATTGGCTCTGCAGCGCTGGCTGAGGATTGGCCGGAACGACAATATCGAGGGGTAAACTGACAATGGCGGGGCAAATCAATGTGGCCGAGATCGGCTTGCTGGTCTATCCAGGTGCGCAGATGGCTGCGGTGCATGGCCTGACCGACCTGTTCTCCGTGGCCAATCGCATCGTCCGTGAGCAGCCCATGGCCAATGTGCCGCTGCTGCGAATTTCTCATTGGAGCGCTACAGTGCCCGGGGCTCCCCTCGAGAGGATCTTCGACAGCCAGCCGGAACTTACCAGCCGACCCGTTGCAGTGCTGATCCCGCCGTCTCTGGACACACTGCCTTCGGCTGAGTGGTTGCAGACGCTGGCGGCCTGGATCACCCGGCAGCACAGCGCCGGGGCGGTTATTGGTTCAGTGTGCCTGGGTGTATTTGTACTGGCCGAAACCGGTCTGCTTACAGGCCGTACAGTCACCACCCACTGGACTCAAGCCAAAACCCTGGGCGAACGGTTTCCTCTGCTCAAGGTGGATGTCGAGAAGCCGATGATCGATGATGGCGACCTCATTACCACGGCGGGTCTGATGGCGTGGGCCGAACTGGGGTTGAGGGTGGTAGAGCGATTGTTGGGGCCGAGCATTGCCTCAGCTACGGCGCGCTTTCTAATGGTCGAGCACAGCGACAGCGCGAAGTGCGGTGGCAATTTTGCACCTATTCTTGGTCACGGTGATGCAGCAGTACTCAAGGTCCAGCACTGGTTACAAGCCAGCGGCGCAGTGGAGGTTTCACTGAGCACGATGGCCGCCGAGGCAGGCCTGGAGGCGCGAACATTCTTACGGCGTTTTCGCGCGGCGACGGGGCTCAAGCCCACGCAATACTGCCAGCACCTGCGGGTTGGAAAAGCTCGCGAAATGCTCGAATTCACCAACCGCACCGTCGACCACATCGCCTGGACCGTGGGATATCAGGATCCAGGCGCCTTTCGCCAGACCTTCAAGAAAATTACCGGGTTTTCGCCGAGGGATTATCGGGGACGCTTTGGTGTTGGCACGGCTGTCGGTAATGGTTGACTAGCAACGGCAACTCCCGCATGGCGCCTGTGCGCTGTTTAGCAAAGCTCAGTGATGAACGCGCCATGAAAGTGATATGTGGAGCGTGACTTGTCTGGAGCGGTCTGTTTCCATGCCAGACACCTCTCTATCTCCCTCCTGGAACCCAGCTCCACATGCCTGTCGTCAGTCGGTTCACCTCTTTTTTCGACCAGGCCCGACGCGCCCTGGAGCTGGTATGGAGCACGTCGAGAGGCTTGTTCCTGGGCCTTGTAGTGGCAACGCTGGTGGCCGGTGTTCTTCCTGCTCTGGCCGCATGGCTGGGGCAGCGGATTGTCGATGCGGTGGTCGCTGCCATGCAGTTGCATGCGGACCTCGGCAGCGCTCCGTTGTGGCCGGTATTGCGTTACGTGCTACTCGAAGCCGGAGTGCTCGCGTTACTCGCTGGCGCTCAACGTGCACTCTCGGTTCAGCAGTCGCTGTTGAGAGTACAGCTGGGGCAGAAGGTCAACACGTTGATCCTGGAAAAAGCACAGACGCTGTCGCTTATCCAGTTCGAGAATTCGGAGTTTTACGACAAGCTCGTTCGCGTACGCCGCGAGGCCTCCACGCGCCCCCTGGCATTGGTAACCAAGTCCCTTGGGCTGATTCAGAACCTGATCTCGCTCATCAGTTTTGCGGTGTTGCTGGTGCATTTTTCGCCTTGGGCGCTGGTGATCCTGGTGCTCGGCGCGTTGCCGGTGTTCTTCGCCGAAGCACATTTCTCCGGTGACGCGTTTCGCTTGTTCACCCGCCGTGCCCCCGAGAGCCGACAACAAGGCTACATCGAAGCACTGCTGTCTCAGGAAGCGCATATAAAAGAGGTCAAGTTGTTCGGCTTTGCGCCTCTTCTGCTGCAACGTTACAGAGACACGTTTGACCGGCTCTACGCCGAAGACCGTCGGCTGACCCTGCGGCGCGATGGCTGGGGTTTCCTCCTCGGACTGCTTGGTACCAGTGCGTTTTACCTGGCTTACGCCTGGGTGGTGGTCGATACGGTCAATGGCCGCATCAGCCTCGGACAAATGACGATGTATCTGGTGTTGTTCAAACAGGGGCAGACGGCGGTCAGCAGCAGCCTCAGTGCCATCAGTGGTCTTTATGAAGATGGCCTGTACCTGACCAATCTGTATGAGTATCTGGCTCAGCCGGTTGTTGTCGAAACCGGTACCCTCACTCAAGGCATCCTCCCGGGGGATGGCTTGCGTTGCGAGGGCGTCAGCTTTCGTTATCCAGATTCCAGTCGTGTCACGCTTGAGAATATCAATCTCCACCTTGCACCGGGACGTAGCGTGGCGCTGGTGGGTGAAAACGGCTCGGGCAAGACCACGTTGATCAAGCTGCTGACCCGTCTGTACCGGCCTGATGAGGGACGCATTCTGCTGGATGGCAGTGATCTTCAGGACTGGAACGAGGATGCGCTGCGCAGGCGTATCGGTGTCATTTTTCAGGACTACATCCGCTACCAGTTTCCTGTGGGCGATAACCTTGGGGTGGGTGATATTGAGGCGTTCAGTGATGAAACCCGATGGCGCGAAGCGGCAGCCCAGGGCATGGCAGCAGAATTCATTGAGCGTCTCGATCATGGCTATGCCACCCAGCTAGGTCGGTGGTTCGCGGGAGGGCAGGAACTGTCGGGAGGGCAATGGCAAAAGATCGCGTTGTCCCGAGCCTACATGCGCCGCAACGCCGATATTCTTATCCTCGACGAGCCTACGTCAGCCCTGGACGCGGCTGCAGAAGCCGCCGTGTTTGAACACTTCCGTGAGTACGCCAAGGGCCGTATGACGCTGCTGATTTCTCACCGTTTTTCCAGCGTGCGCAATGCGGATCACATCGTTGTATTGGATCAGGGCAGGGTGCTTGAGCGTGGCGATCACGCCAGCCTGATCGCCGCTGGCGGGCGCTATGCACACTTGTTCGACCTGCAAGCGCGTGGTTACCGGTAACGTAGGCTATTGTTCAAATACGCGCTAACTCTTGTACAAAATCATATTAACGTATAGGTTTTGTATAGGATTTGACTGCCCATGTGTCGACACCGACCACTGTCAGGTCCTTATGACCCTGATGTTGTGTCTGTGGAGATAGACCATGTTGAACAAACTCGTACTGCTGCTGTTCTGCATCTGCCTGGGAAGCTGCAGCGATATCGATGTGAACCGCTATAGCCAGGAAACCCCAAAACTTGAACTGCGCGATTTTTTCTCGGGGCGGGTAGACGCGTGGGGCATGTTCCAGAAGCGTTCGGGAGAGGTGATAAAACGGTTTCACGCCGTTATCAACAGCCACTCCGAGGGCGACCGGTTCATCATGCATGAAGACTTCACCTACAGCGACGGGACCAAGCAGACCCGGGTGTGGACACTGCACCCGGACGGTCCTGGACGGTGGCGCGGTACCGCAGGCGATGTTGTCGGCGAGGCAATCGGAGAGGTGGCTGGCAATGCACTGCATTGGCGGTACGTGCTGAGCTTGCCCGTGGACGGTAAGGTCTATCAGGTCAACTTCGATGACTGGATGTACTTGCTTGATGACGACACGATGGCCAATCGTTCCTCAATGACCAAGTTCGGCTTTGAACTGGGTCAGGTGACGTTATTTTTCCGTAAGCAAGCCAGCTGATGCCGGGGTTGAGTCGCGTGCCTTTCAACTGATAACAATCGTTCACGCGCGTGACTTCCATCAGGACCGCGCTCTTTGCAATCGTTTAGCCGTTTGACAGGAAACGGATAGCGATCTGCATGAATCGGATATCTCCAGTTTTTTCCCGGCCATAGACTCACTCCGTCAAATAAAAACAACGGAGGCTCTGGCCATGTCCATAAGCGTCGAGTATCTCAATTCCTTGCTTGAAGAAAACCGAGAAAAGGGTGTTTACCGCTGCAAGCGGGAAATGTTCACCGATACTCGCTTGTTCGATCTCGAGATGAAGCACATTTTCGAGGGCAACTGGTTGTACCTCGCTCATGAGAGCCAGATTCCGAACAAAAACGACTACATCACCCTGGAAATGGGTCGCCAGCCTGTTTTCATTGCCCGCAACAAAGACGGCGCGCTCAATGCATTTCTCAATGCATGCAGCCATCGCGGCGCTATGCTCTGCCGACACAAACGTGGCAACAAGGCGTCCTATACCTGTCCGTTCCACGGCTGGACTTTCAACAACTCCGGCAAGTTGCTCAAAGTCAAAGATCCGACCGATGCCGGCTACCCGTCGAGCTTTAACTGCGAAGGCTCTCACGACCTGACCAAAGTGGCGCGTTTCGAGTCCTATCGCGGATTCCTGTTCGGTAGCCTGAACCCTGATGTGGTCCCGCTGGTGGAGCATCTGGGTGAGTCGGCGAAGATCATCGACATGATCGTCGATCAGTCTCCGGACGGCCTGGAAGTGCTGCGCGGCTCCTCAAGCTATATCTATGAAGGCAACTGGAAGCTCACCGCCGAGAACGGCGCCGACGGTTATCACGTCAGCTCCGTGCACTGGAACTACGCGGCCACTCAGAATCAGCGCAAGGAACGCCAGGCTGGCGACAGCAATCCGACCATGAGCGCCGGTGGCTGGGCTAAGCGTGGCGGTGGTTTCTATTCCTTCGACAAGGGCCACATGTTGCTATGGACCCGTTGGGCTAATCCCGAGGATCGGCCTCTGTACGAGCGCCGCGATGAGCTGGCCCAGGACTTCGGCCAGGCCCGCGCAGACTGGATGATCGGTAACTCGCGCAACCTGTGCCTGTACCCCAACGTGTACCTGATGGACCAGTTCAGCTCGCAGATTCGCATCGCCCGGCCGATCTCGGTGGATCGCACTGAAATCACCATTTATTGCATCGCGCCCAAAGGCGAGAGCGACGAAGCGCGTGCGCGCCGGATTCGTCAGTACGAGGACTTCTTCAACGTCAGTGGCATGGCCACCCCGGATGATCTGGAAGAGTTTCGCTCCTGCCAGATGGGCTATCAGGGCAGTACCACAGCCTGGAACGACATGTCCCGTGGTGCCGAACACTGGGTCGAAGGCGCGGATGAAGCGGCCAAAGAAATTGATCTGCACCCATTGCTTAGCGGCGTGCGCACCGAGGACGAGGGGCTGTTCGTGCTGCAACACAAGTACTGGCAGGAAACCATGCTCAAGGCATTGGCAGCCGAGCAGTCGCAATTGATCTGCGTGGAGGGCGGGCAATGAGCCTTTCTTACGACGCAGTACGCGACTTCCTCTACCGCGAAGCGCGCTATCTGGATGACAAGGATTGGGATAACTGGCTGGAACTGTATGCCGCGAATGCGACGTTCTGGATGCCATCCTGGGACGATGACGACGAACTGACCGAAGACCCGCAAAAGGAAATCTCGCTGATCTGGTACGGCAGCCGCGAAGGGTTGGAGGACCGTGTTTTCCGGATCAAGACCGAGCGCTCCAGCGCCAGCATCCCGGATACCCGCACCTCTCACAACCTGAGCAATCTCGAGATCCTCGAACAAGGCGATGGCCTGTGCAAGGTGCGCTTCAACTGGCACACCCTGAGCTTTCGCTACAAGACCGTGGACAGCTATTTCGGTACCAGCTTCTACACCCTCGATGTGCGCGGCGACCAGCCTCTGATCAAGGCTAAAAAAGTCGTCCTGAAAAACGACTACGTCCGTCAGGTCATCGACATCTATCACCTGTGAACGAGCGGTCTGTCGCCATTGGGCTTGCACCCGACGCTTCAGCCCCTGGTCCAGCGAGGAACACCATGAGCCACAAAATTGCACTCAATTTCGAAGACGGCGTTACCCGTTTCATTGACGCCAACCCCAGTGAAACCGTCGCCGACGCTGCGTACCGGCAGGGGATCAATATTCCTCTGGACTGCCGCGACGGTGCTTGCGGTACCTGCAAGTGCTTCGCTGAATCCGGCGAGTACGACCTCGGCCAGGAATACATCGAAGATGCGCTCAGCGAAGAGGAAGCGGATCAGGGGTATGTGCTGACCTGTCAGATGCGCGCTCAAAGCGACTGTGTGGTGCGTGTGCCGGCATCTTCAGATGTTTGCAAAACACAGCAGGCGACTTACCAGGCGGCAATCAGCGAAGTCCGTCAGCTCTCTGACAGCACGATTTCGCTGTCTATTCAGGGCGAAGCCCTGAACCACCTGACCTTTCTGCCGGGCCAGTACGTCAACCTGCAAGTGCCGGGCAGTGAGCAGACCCGAGCCTATTCATTCAGCTCGCTGCAGAAAGACGGTCGCGTCAGCTTTTTGATCCGAAACGTGCCAGGCGGCTTGATGAGCAGCTTCCTTACGGAGCTGGCCAAGGTCGGTGACAGCATGAACCTGGCCGGTCCTCTGGGCAGTTTCTATCTGCGCACCATCAAACGCCCACTGCTGTTGCTGGCGGGCGGCACCGGGCTGGCGCCATTCACTGCGATGCTGGATACGATTGCGCAGAAGGGGAGCGAGCATCCATTGCACCTGATCTACGGCGTTACCAACGATTTCGATCTGGTGGAAATGGATCGCCTGAACGACTTCGCTGCGCGGATCCCGAACTTCACCTTCAGCGCCTGTGTGGCCAACCCCGCCAGCAGTCATCCGCACAAAGGCTACGTGACCCAGCACATCGCGCCCACGCACCTCAACGGCGGCGACGTCGATATCTACCTGTGTGGTCCGCCACCGATGGTCGAGGCGGTCAGCCAATACATTCGCGAACAGGGTATCGAGCCAGCGAACTTCTACTACGAGAAGTTCGCCGCCAGCGCCGCTTAACTGCCACTGACTGACGTGTATTTTCGAGGTTGCCATGAGCATGAGATTTAAAAATAAAGTCGCCCTGGTCACCGGGGCAGCGCAGGGCATTGGACGCCGCGTCGCCGAGCGTTTGCTCGAGGAAGGCGCGCAGGTGGTGGCGGTTGACCGTTCCGAACTGGTCAGGGAACTGCAAGGCGAGGCGCTGCTGGCGCTGACCGCTGACCTTGAACAGTACGCCGACTGCCAGCGAGTGATGGCTGCTGCTGTGGAGCGTTTTGGACGGCTGGACGTGCTGGTCAATAACGTCGGAGGCACCATTTGGGCCAAGCCATTCGAACATTACAAAGAAAGC
The DNA here is from genome assembly GCF_052976945.1 of Pseudomonas sp. GG8. Lineage (NCBI taxonomy): Bacteria > Pseudomonadati > Pseudomonadota > Gammaproteobacteria > Pseudomonadales > Pseudomonadaceae > Pseudomonas > Pseudomonas sp. GG8. The sequence goes on along the minus strand of NZ_JBRIIP010000001.1, from coordinate 2,300,385 downwards.
GAGATCGAGGCCGAAGTACGCCGCTCGCTGTTTCCCACGCTGTGGTGCTGTCACGCCGCGTTGCCATACATGGTGGAGCAGGGCTGCGGCGCCATCGTCAACGTCTCATCGATCGCCACTCGCGGGATCAATCGCGCGCCTTACGGTGCAGCCAAGGGTGGTGTCAATGCACTCACCGCCTGCCTGGCGTTTGAGAACGCCGAGCGCGGCATCCGGGTCAACGCCACGGCGCCTGGTGGTACCGAAGCACCTCCGCGGCGTATTCCGCGCAACACCGCCGAGCAGAGCGAGCAGGAGAAGGTCTGGTATCAGCAAATCGTCGACCAGACTGTCGATAGCAGCCTGATGAAGCGCTACGGCAGTCTCGAAGAACAGGTCGGTGCAATCCTGTTCCTGGCCTCCGATGAAGCCTCCTACATCACCGGCATGACCCTGCCCGTAGGCGGCGGTGACCTCGGCTGAACCCCTGTCTCACAGCGCTAATGCACCACCAACAAGTAACCTGACAACAACATTAAGAGGTACATCTCCATGACCGTGAAAATTTCCCAGACCCCTGAGGTCCAGGCATTCTTTAAGGACGTCAGCGGGCTCGGCAACGACCAGGGCAGCCCTCGCTTGAAGCAACTGATGTTCCGCGTCCTCAATGAGGTAGCGAAGATTGTCGAGGATATGGAGGTGGGCGAAGACGAGTTCTGGACCCTGGTGGATTACCTCAACCGCCTGGGCGGTCGCAACGAAGCCGGGCTGCTGGTGGCCGGTTTGGGCATTGAGCATTTTCTTGACCTGCTGCAAGACGCGAAAGACGCGCAGGAAGGCCTCGTGGGCGGTACGCCGCGCACCATTGAAGGCCCGCTCTATGTCGCCGGCGCACCGCTGTATGACAGCGAGACGCGGATGGACGACGGCAGTGAGGACGAGGTCGCCACGCCGATGTTCCTTCAGGGTGTGGTGCGCGACGCCAATGGTCAGCCAGTCGCCGGCGCCGTTGTCGACCTCTGGCACGCCAACACTCAGGGTAACTACTCGTACTTCGATCAGAGCCAGAGCGAGTACAACCTGCGTCGACGTATCGTCACCGATGCCGAAGGCCGCTACCGCGCGCGCAGCATTGTGCCGTCAGGCTATGGTTGCAACCCCCAGGGTCCGACCCAGGAATGCCTCGACCAGCTTGGCCGTCACGGTCAACGTCCGGCGCATATTCATTTTTTCATCTCGGCACCGGGCCATCGTCACTTGACCACGCAGATCAACCTGTCTGGCGATAAGTACCTGTGGGACGACTTCGCTTACGCCACCCGTGATGGTCTGGTGGGTGAAATCCGTTTCGTCGAGGATCGCGCTGCGGCGAACGACCGAGGGGTGACGGGGTCATTCGCCGAGCTGGACTTCGACTTCCAGCTGCAAAAGGCAGCCAGCACCGATGCTGAACAACGCAGCCACCGCCCGCGCGCATTACAGGACTGAGGTGAAGGGCGCCGAGCTTCTCTCTCGGGAAGGTCAGATCGAGCTTGGCAGGTGTTCAGATCAATCAGGCTGTCCTGATTGATCTGAGGTGCAAACGTTCCAGAACGCGGTTGAAGGTGCCATTATCACCCGAGTAATTTTCTGGAGAGGTTTACATGAGTAACTACCAGCCTGGCATTCTTGCCAAGCCCGTGCCATTACAGGCGCGCCATTTGTTTTTTGCCCTTGAGTCCGTAGACGCCCTGCCAGCTGCGCTCAAAGAACTGGCGCAGCTGGCAGACGGCAAAAAAATGGTTGTCGGCTTTGGTGAGTCGCTTGTGCATGCGATAGGGGGTCAAGTTGAGGGCTTGCGTGTGTTCCCGGCATTGAGTGGCGTCGGGGTGGACAACCCCTCGACCCAGCACGCACTTTGGTGCTGGCTGCACGGTGAGGACCGGGGTGAATTGCTGCATCGCAGCCGCGCATTAGAGGCCGCATTGGCACCGGCCCTGCGCCTGGTGCAGATGACCGAAGCGTTCCGCTACAAGACCGGTCATGACCTGACCGGCTATGAAGATGGCACCGAAAACCCGGTAGACGAAGCGGCCATAGGGGCGGCGGTAGTAAACAATGACATCCCGGGGCTGCAAGGGGGTAGCTTCGCCGCCATCCAGCAGTGGCAGCACGACCTGGATGGTTTCGCCGCCATGCCGCAGGGGGAGCAAGACCACATCATGGGCCGCCGAAAAAGCGATAACGAAGAGCTGGAAGAGGCTCCGAAATCAGCACATGTAAAGCGCACCGCCCAAGAAAGTTTCACCCCTGAAGCCTTCGTTGTGCGTCGCTCTATGCCTTGGTCAGACGGCCTGCAGGCCGGTTTGGTATTCCTTGCCTTTGGTCACTCCCTAGACGCTTTCGAAGCCCAATTGCGACGCATGAGCGGACTCGATGATGGCATTGTTGACGCCCTCTATCGCTTTAGCCGCCCCCTTACCGGCGGCTACTACTGGTGTCCGCCGCTGAAGGATGATTGCCTTGATCTGAGTGCGCTCAGGGCATGATAGCCGCAGGTCAAGAATGTGACGTTGCCGCTGCTGATAGCTGCTGCAACGTCACACTGGATAAACACCCGTGAGCTTGCCCGCCATCAACTCAACTATGTGCTGATGGCGGGGCAACTCACGTTCAGAACAGCTCAGCGACATATTTGAACGGGTAATCGATCGTCTGGTAGTCGCCAATTTTGCGCTTGGGTAGTTTGACCTTTGGCTGCTTGACCTCCTTATAGGGGATTTGTGTCAGCACGTGAGTGAGCACGTTTAGACGAACACTTTTCTTGTCTTCCGAGCGGGCGACGAACCAGGGCGCCCATGGGGTGTCGGTGGCGACGAACATCTCGTCGCGTGCTCGTGTGTAGTCGTCCCAGCGGTTATAAGAGAGGACGTCCATGGGGGACAGTTTCCATACCTTGCGGCCATCTGTAATACGGTCTTTGAGGCGACGCTCCTGCTCTTGCGGACTGACTTCCAGCCAGTACTTGAGCAGGATGATTCCCGAGTGGATCAGTTGATTCTCGAACATGGGTGCCAGCTCTAAAAAATTAAGCACCTGGCTTTCATCGCAGAAACCCATGACCCGTTCGACACCCGCGCGGTTGTACCAGCTGCGGTCGAAGATCACCACTTCTCCGGCTGCGGGAAAGTGCGGCATGTAGCGCTGCAAGTACATCTGGCTTTTTTCCCGCTCGGTCGGCGCCGGCAATGCCACCACGCGAAAAATTCGCGGGCTGACACGCTCGGTCAGCGCCTTGATGGTGCCGCCCTTACCAGCACCGTCGCGACCTTCGAACACCACCACTACCTTGGCGCCGTTCGCCACCACCCATTGTTGCAACTTGACCAGCTCGATGTGCAGGGTCCTCAGTTGTGTTTCGTAGCCCTTGCGACTGAGCTTTTTTACCGGGTGTGTGTCTGGATCAAACAATGTCTGGTCATGTTTTTTCATCGGAGTTACCTAGCCTCCAGTTAGCTTGAAGAGGGCCTTGCCCCTCTCAGATCAGAAGGTATTGCTCGGAAAATGCTTTCCCGCAGTCGAATCAATGCTCACGGTGGACCAGCCGCGCAACCCACGGGTTGGCGCTCAACCCGTGCAGAAGAACACTGAGTAACACCGTGCAAATGGCGGTAGCGATCAGCGTATTACTCGCCAATAGAGGGTAGTCCATTATCATGACGGCAAAGACGATGGTGGCCAGTCCACGTGGGCCGAACCAGGCCATGAATAGGCGGGTTTCGATGTCGAAGCAGGTCCCCAGGAGGCTGATGAGCACGGGTAGCATGCGCACCACGGTCAAACTGAGCAGCGCGTAAAGCCAGATATCCAGGGTTAGGCTGCTCCAGGCTTTGGGGATGACCAATGCGCCAAACACGGCCCAAGTGATGACCGATAGCAGGCTGGCAAATTCTTCGCTGGCTTGAAGCAGCTGATGCTTTTGCTCCTTAAACAGGTAACCCGCGAGCAGCCCCCCGACGAAGGCGGCAATAAAGCCACTGCCGCCCAATGTTTGCGCAGTGGCAAAGCACAGAACGGCGAGGCCGGGGAGGGTAAGTTGTGACCACACGGGCATCTGCCACTGGTGCTTCCAGGAGAGCCGCTGCAACTGCCAGGCGACCATGGTCAGGGCGATCCCGGACAGCGCGCCAATGCCCAGTTCCTCGACAAGCAGCTTCGCCGCCAGAGAGAGAGGGGCCTGAGTCTGTTCTTCGACCAATAACGCCAGGAACATCAATAGCACCGGCACGCAGATCCCGTCATTCAAGCCGCTCTCTACGTTCAACCCTTCACGCACGGGAGCGGCAACCTTTGGGTTGCTCACAACCGCCTTGCCCAGCGCTGCGTCGGTAGGCGCCAACAGGGTTGCCAGAATGGCCAACTCTATCAGCGGCACCTGAGGGAATAGCCAGATACCCACCAGCCACCCACACAAGATGGTCAGGGGAAGGCCTATCAGCAGCAACCGTAACGGAAGCCCTTCATGGGCCCGCAGGACTTTGAGGTTAGCGTTGGCTGCATCACTGAACAGAACAATCGCCAGGGTCAACTCGGCCAAGGCTTTGAGGCCTTCCCGACCAATCCGGAGTTGCAGAATGTCTAGCACAGCAGGCCCGAGAATGAGACCTGCGAGCATAAACATCAGTGGACCATTGAGCAGGCTCGACTCGAACCGCCCAGCGAAAATGCTGTAGATCAAGAGGAAGGCCGTGAGCAGAGCGAGGTTCTGGTACATGGGGCCTGCCTGTCTGAAGGACGGTAGTTCCATTATGGTCGGCACCTGACTATCCGCAAATCGGTTGCAGAACTTCCTGCCGGTGCCGGTGACAGGCTCTCAAACAGGCTACATTTATAATTGCAAATATGTGGTGGCTGCGCGAACACGTGAAAGGGTGCTCGACTATCTGGGCTGACAGATAGCCACGTCATCGCTGCTGACGAAGTTGCAGGGGGCGGGGGAGTGAGTGTTTCGCGCTCCTCTTGCGGGTCGTAAATGCTCATACCGGTACCGGCAGGCGGTATGAGCACTTGTTGTAGGGCAAACAGCGAAACCAGCTGCGTACCATTGTGACTCCATGGAGATCAAACCACCGAATGTGGTGAGTCTTGGCCTGGAGTGTCTGATGAATCGACAAGACCTTGAACCGAACGACCCGCAACAAGACTCCAAGACCCAAATGGTCTCTCGGCATTCGAGGGGCAGTTTTCGTCAGTGGGTACCGGAGTGGATTCGCAACTACCGGCAGGGCTGGTTCAAAGGCGATGCCATTGCCGGCATGACGACGGCGGCGGTGGTCATACCAAAAGCACTGGCTTACGCCACTATTGCCGGACTCCCGGTACAAGTCGGGCTCTATACGGTGTTGGTGCCGATGGCGATTTATGCCTTACTCGGCTCTTCGCGCCCGCTCAGCGTGAGTACAACCACGACAATCGCCATCCTCGCAGGTTCTGCACTGGGTCAGATCAGCCCGACGGGCGACCCTGTTGTATTGATAGTGGGATCCGCCACGTTGGCAGTGCTGGTAGGCGCTTTCCTTGTCCTTGCGGGGGTATTGCGCCTTGGATTTGTAGCCAACTTCATCTCCGAGCCCGTGCTGGTTGGATTCAAGGCCGGCATTGGCATCGTCATCGTGCTTGACCAAGCGCCCAAGTTGTTAGGCATCCACATTGAAAAGGGCAACTTCCTCCATAACCTGATCGCCACGTTTTGGGGTATACCGCACGCTTCGCTGCCCACCGTTGCGGTGGGTATCTTGATGGTGCTGATCCTGGTCGCGATGAAGCGTTTCACCCCAAGCGCGCCCGCGCCACTGGTCGCGGTGGCCATCGGGATTGCAGGGGTGAGCCTGCTTGGCCTGGACCGCTTCGGCATTTCGTTAGTCGGCAATGTTCCAACCGGATTACCTGCCTTGACGTTGCCAGGATGGGAGTGGGTGACTCCTCTCTGGCCAGCAGCCATAGGGATCGCGCTGATGAGCTTTACCGAGACCATCGCTGCCGGACGTGCCTTCGCCCGAAGTGACGAGCCCACGCCTCAGCCCAATCGGGAACTAATCGCGACGGGCATAGCGAACATAGGCGGAGCCTTCCTGGGGGGCATGACGGCGGGAGGAGGAACCACGCAGACCGCGGTAAACCGGCTGGCGGGGGCTCATACGCAACTGGCAGGGCTGATTACAGCGGCGCTGGCACTGGGAACGTGCCTGCTGCTGGCGCCTTTCATTAGCCTGATGCCGAATGCCACGCTGGCGGCCGTGGTGATTGTCTATTCGGTGGGCCTTATCGAAGCCTCAGAGTTTCGCGACATTCTGGCGGTGCGCCGAACAGAGTTTATCTGGGCGCTCGCCGCCATGTTGGGGGTCATGCTGCTAGGAACATTGAAGGGCATTGTCGTTGCGATCATCGTGTCGCTCGTCGCCTTGGCCTATCAGGTTTCAGACCCCCCAGTTTATGCCTTGGTCCGAAAACCAGGCACCAACGTTTTCCGCCCGAAATCCGATGAGCATCCCGAGGATGAAAGCTTCGCCGGATTGCTGCTGGTGCGCTCAGAAGGCCGGATTTTCTTCGTGAATGCCCAGCGGGTTGGCCATAAGTTGCTGGCGTTGATTGCTGAGTCCAAACCGCGGGTCATTGCTCTCGACCTTAGCGGCGTGTTCGATTTGGAATACACCGCCCTGAAAATGCTGACCGAGGCCGAAAACCGAATGCGTGAACAGGGTGTAATGCTGTGGCTGGTGGGCATGAACCCAGGCGTGTTTGCCATGGTAAGAAATTCGCCGCTGGGGCGCTCGCTGGGCCCCACGCGAATGTTCTTCAATCTGGAGCAGGCTGTTGCGCATTTTCAGGTATAGCCGGCGTTAACAGGGATTCGAAGGTTTCGAACATCGTTAACGCCTGGCCCGGAGGTGAGCCTCATGCACGACATCAAAGAAGAGAAGCGGGCGCGCGTGCTCGATCCGATCGATCGTGTCTCGGAGGTGATCTTCGGCCTGCTGATGGCGATGACTTTTATCGGCTCGCTTAGCGTGGCAACGGCTGGCCAGGAGACGGTGCGCACGATGATGGTCACGGCACTCGGTTGCAATCTTGCCTGGGGCCTCGCGGATGCCGTCATGTACCTCGTACGCACGGTCACCGATCGCACGCGCAATCGGACGCTTTTCTTACGCCTGTGCAAAGAAACGAATGCAGCATCAGGGCAGGCACTCATTGCTGGAGCACTGCCTCCTCGTATCGCGGCGGCGGCGGGCAACGAGGGCCTTGAAATGATTCGTCGTCGGATGCTCGAGTTTTCGGACGCACCCATACCTCCACGTCTTCGCCTGGACGACTTCAAGGGTGCATTCGGCATTTTCCTTCTGGTGACCCTGGCAACATTTCCTGTGGTAGTGCCGTTCATGCTGCTTCATCAAGTGGCGGTTGCGATACGCGTGTCCAACATGGTCGCACTCGGGATGCTGTTTCTAGCCGGCTGGGCTCTTGCGCGATACGCGGGCGGAAGCCGCTGGCGCGGAGGTACGGTAATGGCGATCACCGGTACATTACTGATGTTGGCGATCATGGCGCTGGGAGGGTGATTCCATCAGCGCCAGTACGGAGGGCGTATAGCCGGACTGATCTTGGACTCACACATAAACTGCTCGGCCAGGACGACTCTTAAAGCCCGTCTTTCGCCAGGTTATCCAAGTTAATCGGTTCGCCGGGTTTGATGCCCAGTTTGTCGCGAATATCTTCGAACATCGCATCGTATTCGGCGTGGCTGCGCATGATAGGACTTTCGTTAGGGGGCAGACCGTGCTTGACCGCGACCTTGGCCAGCAGACTGGCAAAGTTGGAGGCGGTATCGCGGTGCATGTCGAACTCATCAACGAACTCTCGGCCCGACACCTGTCCGACCATTTTGAAGTGCATCAACGTGCCTTCCTTTGGGTCATGACGAACCTCGTAGAAAACGTCGATGTTGAATTTTGGTATGCCTGGCATTCCAGGAATACTGGCGCGATTGAGATGGCCTGGCGTGAACATACGATGACCCTGTTTAGTCTGACACTGTGAGTCCTGCTCATGCCCGCTGAATCAGACGACATGTTTCATGTGGGCTACACGGGAGGAGCTTACCGTGGATATAGACCTGCTGCTCCAGCACGTACACATCTCTGGATGTTCTCAAGCAAGACTAGCGGGCGCTGGACAGACTGCAAGGCGAGTAACGGAATCCAGCGGTAGCCCGTGACGACATGGGCACGGGCTGTATCGAAGGTTTAGTGGGCGCTTCTGCCCGCTAGCCAACGAATCTGTCAGTAGCGTTCCAGCCAGTGGGCATAAGGTGCCGGGAGCGTCCAGGACGCACGGTCAATGCCCAGTTCACGGGCGGCAAAATAGGTCCAGTGTGGGTTGGCCAGATGTGCGCGACCGACCATCACCAGGTCCAGTTGACCGTCCTTGAGCACTTTCTCTGCAATCGCCGGGGTGCCGAAGCCCCAAGCCGAAGAGACCGGAATGTCGGCTTCGCGACGCACGCGCTCGGCAATCGGGCCCATGAACGATGGCGCCCAGGGAATGTTGGTTTCAGGAATGGTGAAACCAATGCTGACGCTAAGCATATCCAGGCCGGCGGCTTTGAAGCGTCGGGTCAGCTCGATGGACTCCACCAGGGTTTGCTCGTCCCGACCGTCGTATTCGAGCACGCCGAAACGCGCGGTCAACGGCAGGTTTTCCGGCCAGACTTCGCGCACGGCTGCCAGTGTTTCCAGAAGGAAACGGCTACGGTTGTCAAAACTGCCACCGTAGGCGTCTTGACGATGATTTGAATGCTCGGAAAAGAAAGTCTGCGCCAGATAACCGTGAGCGAAGTGAAGTTCCAGCCATTCGAAGCCGGCTTCACGAGCGCGACGGGCGGCAGCGACAAAATCGTCACGCACACGAGCAATATCGTCCAGGGTCATGGCCTTGGGCTTTTTCGGCAGGTTGGCGCCGAACGCGATGGCGGACGGCGCGATGGTCTGCCAGCCACGGGTATCATCGTCAGCAATATGATCATCGCCTTCCCATGGACGGTTGGCGCTGGCTTTGCGCCCGGCGTGGGCGATCTGGATGCCCGGCACCGAACCTGCGGCCTTGATGGCCTGAACCACCGGTACAAACGCCTGTGCCAGCTCGTCGCTCCAGATCCCCGTGCAGCCTGGAGTAATGCGTCCTTCGGGAGCAACAGCGGTTGCTTCTACAATCACCAAACCGGCGCCGCCGCGCGCGATAGAGGCCAAGTGAACTTGATGCCATTCGTTGATCAAACCATCAATTGCCGAGTACTGGCACATGGGCGGGACCGCAATCCGGTTGCGCAGCGTGACATCCTTTAGTTTGAACGGTTGGAACAGCGCAGACATGGTCATACCTCTTAGCGAAGGAATATTCCGTAGTTCGATAGTATTCGAACAATAGCTCATGGGTAAACCCCTGTGTATGATTCACCCATGCGCGCATTCAAACATCCACCTGCCAGCGACTTTGTCCTCGAACGAGTGCTCTATGCCTTGAGCGATCCGGTTCGCCTGGAAATCGTCCGTCATCTTGGCCGTGTCGCCGAAGCGAGTTGCGGCGAGCTGGATGGCGGCAGGCCAAAGTCGAGCATGTCTCATCATTTTCGGGTGCTGCGCGATGCCGGTCTTGTTCACACTCAGAACGTCGGTACCCTGCACATGAACTCATTGCGCAGTGCTGACTTGAACAGTCGGTTTCCCGGGCTGATGACGGCAATCCTGACTCAACAGGATTGAGTTCATCCAGCCCCAAGAGGCAGTGAACGCACCGAGGATCTCACTTCGCGAGCCGCTGACGGATTGCCTGCAATTCCTTCTGACGGTTAGCATCCGTATTGGGGTAAGTCATATTGAGCCCCACGAGGGTATCGAGAATAATTTGCGAGACAAATAGCCTGGCGTTTTTCTTGTCATCCGCAGGAACGACATACCAAGGGGCATTGGTTGTGCTCGTGGCACTGATGCATTTTTCATAGGCACTCATGTAATCCTTCCAGAATTCCCGCTCCTCAATATCAGCGAGGCTGAATTTCCAGTTTTTTTCCGGCTCATCGATGCGTTCAAGGAAGCGTTTACGCTGTTCTTCTTTCGATAGATGGAGAAAAAACTTGATGATGCGAGTTCCGTTACTGAAAAGGTGCCGCTCCAACTCTGTGATCGAGCGATACCGGTCGTGCCAAATCGTCGTTTCATCGAGATTGGTTTCCGAAAGGCCTTCGCTGCTGAGGATTTCTGGATGTACACGCGTTATCAGCACCTCTTCATAGTAGGATCGGTTGAAAATGCCGATCCGCCCGCGCTCTGGCAGATCGCGGGTGGTGCGCCAAAGGAAGTCATGTTGCAACTCAGCCGCGCTGGGATGTTTGAAACTGAATACCTGACAGCCTTGCGGGTTGACACCTGACATCACGTGTTTGATGGCACCATCTTTTCCTGCGGTATCCATCGCCTGAAAGATCAGTAGCACGGCATAGCGATTAGACGCATAGAGCAGCTGTTGCAACGCACTCAATTGCGCAACGTGCTGACCCAAAAGTTGGCGATATTGCTCCGTCGTTTTATACACAGGCTTCACGTTCGTAGGCCATTTGCGAAGGCTGACCAATTCACCTTCCCGTACGTGAAAGTCTTTTGAATGTATTTTCATCTTGATCTTCCAGGGGGACATCGCTCCTCATAGCGTGTAGTGCCCCCTCTGTGGCCATCTTGACCATTATCAAGTTATGGCAAGACAAAACCGTCGCCGTCGATGATCATCTGTTAGTCATGACAGCACTCTCAATGCGGAGGAATGGAGTACAGGCGTACTTCAGTGTCTCCGACTTTCAACTCTGTCACCTTCGTCCAGTCGCTAGGTATGGAAGAAAAATCATCCGGTGGCTCGCTGTTGCTGATCAACCACACACGTGTCGAGTCGCCGGGTAACGCTTCAAGACTGTCCAGGTAAATTTTATCGGAATCCTGATCGACCAGCGTACCGAACCCGTAGCTGTTTGGTCGCCCCGAAGTACCATTGGCTAGTTTCGGTGTGTAGAGCAGTGGCTCAGACCCCGTCTTGTTGTAGTAGACATAACTGAAATACCAGAATAAATCGCTGACAACGATGCGGTCATTGGCAGCATAGTGCTCATTTACATAGCTAACCAGCTTGTCGAACTGTTCATCATCCACTTGGTAGTCGTTACTCAACCCGACCAGTTCTACCCCCAAGATACCCATGAGCATAGCGATTGCTACGTAACGGAAATGACGCTCAATTTGATCGATGGCGATTGCCAGAATCATGGGTAAACCCAGGGCAGAGAACATCAGATAACGCTCGACCAACAGTGGTGTTATCCACGAGATCAGAAACACAACCACCAAAGGTAGAAAGGTATAGGTCACCAATAAAACATGAAATTTATAGGGGCCTCGATCACGCAGGGCAACAGCACCGGCGACCAACGCCACCGCGAGTGGAAGTGAAAAATAGAGGGGCCATTTCAGGCTTAAACCATCCGTAAGGATCAAATACTGCCAGATAGTTGAGGGCAGAGAATAACGTGTAACCGGCAGTATCCAGCCGACGTCGCCACCCACCTTGAGTTGTTCAAGGTGCTGCAACTGGTCAATCAGGCCAGGAATCCAGGGGGCATATAGCAAGGCAATGAGACCGTTGGCGATCCACCATGCAGGGCGAGTGATGAGGCGGGGCTTTTCACCGCGCATAAAAAACAGGTAGGCCCAGTGTGAAAGTACACAAAGGCCCGTGAAGTAATGGGTGTAAAAACTGGCTGCCATTAACAGAGAATAAATGACGAGGTATCGATGACGGTCTGGATTTTTCACCCAATAGACGAGTGCTATGGTTGCGCCCATCAGCCAGAACCCCATGAGGGAGTACATCCGGACTTCCTGGCTATAACGCACTGCAATGGGCAGTAAGGCTAATAAAACGCCGGCCAGGATCGCCGCTCGCCGTGTTGCGATCAATTGAACCAGCCAGACACCAAGGGCTACCGTCAGAATGCCCGGTACGACGCTCATGGACCTGACCGAGAAGATACCGTTCCCGAATACCTCTATCCATAGGTGCAGGAGGAAGTAATAAAGAGGTGGATGTACATCGTGAGCGCTGTGAAACCAGATCAGCGCTGGTGAGTACTGGCTCATGAGCAAACTGGAGCCTTCATCGCACCAGATGGCTGATGCGGTTGAACCATAGACGCGCACCAGCGCCGCCAGTATCAGAATAGGTAACAACCAAAGCTCGCGAGCCCAGAAGGCAGTGCGTTCAATTTTCTGTGCAGCGCCAGGGTCGAGAACCCTGTCTATAAAATGATTTTTTTGAAATTTCATACTTTCTCCCGCGCCATGCAACCCCTGGCACGAAGCAATTTTCGATTGTTGGCGATCGTACGTGGATGCCGACCATTTCAGGAAAGTTCCCGACTATCTGAGTGATGGGAGGAGGGTAAGCACTAACCTTGATCTCGAACTTTTTTTTGATTCAGGATATCGACGTGGCTGACAGCCATATCGCTCGTATAAGCTTTGCGCGTAATGTATCCAATCACGTCATGTTTTTACATCGGTGTCTCGTTAAAGAAGACGGCCACCACCACTACGCATCGGGCGACTCGTGAAAGTCCGGTACTTGTTGATTGACATGAGGCAACCATGAGCACAGGTTTTCCATCGGCCCCCAGTTTCGTCAGCCAACGTGAACAGTTTCTGGCTGCGGCCAAGGCGGCGGGTGCAAGCCTGACCGAATACCGCCATCCATTGACCGGGCCCTCCGGCGAACCGCTGAGTACCGACGTTGCCGTGCTTGGAGATCCACATGCGAAACGGCTGCTGATTGCGCTCTGCGGCACGCACGGTATTGAAGGTTTCTATGGCTCGGACTGCCAGATCAAATGGCTGCAAGCGCTCACCGATAGAACCTTGCCCGACGATGTGGCAGTAGTGATGATCCACTTGATCAATCCCTGGGGCACGGCCTGGATGCGCCGTGTCAACGAAGACAATATCGACCTCAACCGCAACTATCTGAATTTCACACAAGCGCTGCCGGATAATCAACGGTACGAGGCGCTGCATGAGATCTATACCTGCACCCAACTGCAGGGGCCGAAGCGGGAGAGGGCCGACGCCCTGCTCAACGAGCGAATTAGTGAAGAGGGCTGGTCAGCGGTAATGTCGATTGTCGAGGCCGGTCAGTACGTACATCACGACGGTCTTTTCTATGGTGGCAAGGCACCTGCCTGGTCGAACAAAACCCTGCGCAAGATCATACAAGAGCACCTCACTCACGCCCAAGTGGCCATGTGCTTTGACCTGCATACCGGCGCTGGAGACTACGGCCATCCCATGCTGATGACGATTGCTCAGTCTTCCTACCCGGCGCTGCACGATGCCCAGGCGGTATACGGCCCATGGCTGTATACCCTGCTCACTGGAGCTGAAAGCAAAAGTGATACAGGGGTGGCAGCCACAGCAACCGGTTACACCTCGCAGGCCATGATTGATGCATTGCCGCAGGTGCACTTAATGCCGTTCGTTATCGAATGTGGCACTTATCCGGGAGAGCAGGTCCACACTGTTTTGCGTAACGATCAGTGGTTGCACCTGCACGGAGACCTCACTGATCAGGTCGCCAGGAAAATCAAGCTGGAGTTGCTCGAGCAGTTCTACCCCGCTGACAGTGACTGGCAAGAGGTTGTCTGGCTACGCACCCGACAAATCTGGGAACGGGCATTGGCGGCACTGCCACGGATACAAGCTCCAACTCATCAGTAACCGCTCGGCCTGTCGCGGCCGCAACGGCCCACCCCTGGGGCTGCGAAATAAGATAAATGCCTTATGGGGAAACGACAGCGAGGACGTTTGGCCTCACTGCATTGAGTTTCGTCAATAAAAGGCGCAACGCCACAAGAGAAAGTGTCTGGATCAAGCGTCCGGAGGCTGCTGAATATGATTTCAGCGATGGGTGTGCTTCGCGTTGCAGACTTAAACGGCGCAATTTCCGACGGAGCTTGTAAATGGCCAGCATCTGGCTAGGCTTCAGCCAGGGTTATGTCACTTGACAGTCTCTTTCCAGAGGGAATTGAAATGTATCTGAAGGACGGCGAAGCAGGCGGGAAGAAGGCGGTGGTATGGTCGTTTTTTTTCGGGTCACCGTTTTTTTTCAGACACCTTAGACGACCGGGAACACTGTTAGGGGCACTATTGTTGTTGGTGCTCTGTCAGTCGGTCCAGGCCCTGCCTTCCTTTGCACGCCAAACAGGGCAAAGCTGCGTTGCCTGCCATGCGGGAGGGCAATTTCCTGAACTGACACCTTATGGGCGCCTGTTCAAGCTGACGGGTTACACCAACGGCGTACAAACCAACCCCTTGGCCGCCATGATCGTCGGCGACTTCACTTCAACGCGCAACAACAGCGACGGTGCGGGCAGCTCGATTTCCGCCAAAGACAAACAATTCATCATTGATTACGGAAGCGTGTTCCTGGGCGGAAAGATCACTGACGTCATTGGCGGCTTTGCCCAATTCACCTACAGCTCATATGACCATCAGGATGCCGCGGGTAATTGGGTAAGTCACCTGGGCTCGGACAACTTTGACCTGCGTTATGCGGACCGCCGGGTGGACACCTCACGGGATGTCATCTGGGGTGTCACATTGAATAACAACCCCACAGTTCAGGATGTCTGGAACAGCACGCCTGCCTGGGGCTATCCGTATGTCAGTTCAACCTTGGGCGCCTTTGGCGGGGCCCCAGCCTCGACGCTGATTGAAGGGGGTTTGGCTCAACAGGTGGCCGGTATCGGTGCCTACGTTTATTTGAACAAGTCGTTGTATCTGGAGCTGACCTCCTACCAGACAGCCAAAAATACGTGGGCCTTTCTAAGTTTGGGTAACAAGAAGGGCGACACCTACCATCCGTTGACGTACATGGATGGCTCAAGCCCTTATGCGAGGCTGGCCTATACCTACGAGTGGGGGCCCCAAAACGTGATGGTGGGCGCCTTTGCAATGAATGCCAAAATTCTTCCCATGGATGACTCCAATAATCCGATCTACGGCCAGGGCAGCACCGAATACCGGGATGTAGGCTTTGATGCCCAGTACCAGTACCTCCTTGATCCCCACGCTTTTACTGCACAGATACGGTATGTAAAGGAAGAAATAAGAGATGACACCCAGACGCTCTACGATGGACCGGCTTCCCTTCGATCATTCAAGTTGAAGGGCAGTTATGTGTACCGTGCCAAATATGGTGCGAGCCTGTCTTATAGCAATGTCAATGGCAGTTCGGATGCGACGGCGTACCCGAACAGTGCCAATTTTTCACCCGATACACAGATGTGGACGCCAGAGGTTTTCTGGTTACCGATGCAGAACCTGAGGGTCGGACTTCAATATAACTATTTCACCCGTTATTTGGGCGCAACGAATAACTATGATGGCAATGGTCGTGATGCCAGCGAAAACAACACCACTTATCTTTATATGTGGTACGCACTTTGATCTGTTGGGCGCAGGGGCGTAGACCATGGAGGCAACGGGCATGAAGGGTACTTTCAAACGACCACTTTCTTTTCTTGCCCTCTGCGTGGTTACGCTCACGGGCTGCACAGGTACGAACGGGGAGACAGCGCAACAAACGTCGCCCATGTCCGGCATCGCCATGGCGGACAAGGTGTGCTCCATGTGCCATGGGCTGACGGGGGAATCCATCTCGCCGATGTTTCCCAAGTTGGCCGGTCAGCAAAAGGAGTACCTGAAGTTGCAGCTGACTGACTTCAAGGGCCATGCACGCAGCGATGAAACCGGGACTCAGTACATGTGGGGATTTACCCATTTGACAGAGACTCAGATCAGCGAACTGGCAGACTATTTTTCAAGTCAGAGTCCTATGAAGGCTGATGCTGATACGGCTGATGCACGCGGCGAATTAATCTTTCGCAAGGGCTTGCCTGAGTCTGGCGTCGCTCAGTGCAGTTCCTGCCACGGTGCTGACGGGCAGGGCAATGGTCAGTTTCCGCGCCTGGCGGGTCAACACGCCTACTATATGATTCGCCAGATCAAGGTTTTCCAACAGACCGACCAGCGCCCCCGTGGTGCCCTGATGAAGCAGGTCACGCACTCACTGTCTGATGCAGATGCTGAATCTGTCGCTCATTACATTGCAACACTCGGGGCAAAAAAATAACGGCCTTTGCGGCACCTGTGATGATGTGCCGGGGCTGGTTACTCTGGTCGGTATTGCACTCTGGTTGAGGCGCCGCTGGTTCGATAATTCAAACAACGATGCAGTTGCTCAGGACAACGAACCACAAGCCACGCAGTGGGGCAAAGTTTCTCGACAAGCCATGACAGATATAAAGCCTGCCCACTCAACGGCTCAGCATGCTGAGTCGTTGAGTGGGCAGGCTTGTAAATCACCTCTAAGGTTTTTAATCAATCGACTGCCAGTCGTGCCGTCAGACTGTCGATAAAAATCATCTCGGCGCGACTCATTTTCTGGTCTCGATTCCATAACAGGTGGATATCTACATCTGCGATGCCGTCGTGAGGCGGCAAACGCCACAGCAGACCGTTCTTCTCATCGTCAGCGACAACATGGACCGGCAGGCAGCCAAGGCCGAAGCCGGCGATCACAAGACGTCGCACTTCTTCCAGGCTTGGCGATGATGCAACGATGCGTCCGCTGAAACCTTGCTGGTCGCGAAAGATGGTCAGCGGCGAAAGCATCCCGCCAATCTGGTCGCTCGTGAAACTGACAAAATTTTCCGATTGCAGGTCGCCTTCTGCCAAACCTGCACGGCCAAACAGGGCGTGGTGTCGACCACAAAAAAACGCATAGCGCTGGCGCAGGAACAAATGTTGTTCGAGGCGAGGCTGCGGCCGGCGATTGAGACTCAAGCCCAGAGTTGCGGTTTTCTCCAGCAGCGCGCTGACGATGTCGGAGCTGCGCATGACTTCTATGTCTAGATCTACCCTCGGGTGCTGTCGATGGAATGCGGCCAAGAAGTCATCGAAACGTTCCGAGAAAATCCGGCTGATCATCAGCAGCCGCACCTTGCCTATTACCTCGTCACCCGGCTTTTGCAGGGCATTGCTCATCTGCGAGACCTGGCCGTACATCTCACCTGCAATGGCGAAGATCTCTTCACCGGCTTCGGTGAGAACAAAGCGTGGACCGCGTCGGGCGATGAGCTGGCAATCAAGTTGTTCCTCCAGCCGTTTGAGCGCCTGGCTGATGGCAGGCTGGGTCAAATGCAGACGGGCTGCGGCGCGGCTGATGCTCAGCTCCTGACCAATGACTCGAAAGGTGCGCAGCAGGTTCCAGTCCAGACGATCATTGAGCAGTGGATGCACATTCCGGCGGAGCTTGGGGTTATCGGTATCTGGCATGACGGCGCTCAATAATAAACAGAATTTATAATTGAAATAATAAATAGAAAATTGACTAATCATAGCCCCAAGACGATAAATCACTTCAATCAAGCGCCATAAGAGCGCATGTGCGACACGCTTTCTCCTGCCAAAAAAACAAACCAAAAGGAGCCTGACCCATGAAGCCTTCCGCTTCGCCACAGCCGCGCCGTGCTGCGGCAGCCGCATTCATCGGCACCATGATTGAGTGGTACGACTTTTACATTTACGCCACCGCGGCAGCTCTGGTATTCGGCCAACTGTTCTTTCCTTCCGAAGACAAGCTTTTCAGTACCATGGCCGCGTTCGGCACCTTCGCCGTGGGTTTCTTCGCCCGTCCACTGGGTGGGGTGGTCTTCGGTCATATCGGTGATCGCATCGGTCGCAAGAAGTCTCTGATCATCACCTTGGTCATGATGGGCGTGGTGACGGTGTGCATCGGTCTGCTGCCGACTTATACGCAGGTTGGCGTTGCAGCACCGGTCCTGCTTATCCTGCTGCGTGTGGTCCAGGGCATCGCAGTCGGAGGTGAGTGGGGCGGCGCAGTGTTGATGGCTGGCGAGCATGCGCCCAAAGGTCGTCGCAATTTTTTCGCGTCGTTCGCTCAGCTAGGCAGCCCAGCGGGCCTGATTCTGTCGCTGCTGGCGTTCGGCGCGGTCACCCGGTTGTCTGAGGAAGACTTGATGAGCTGGGGCTGGCGCTTGCCGTTCCTCGCCAGCGCACTGCTGCTCGTGGTGGGGTTGGTGATACGTCTCGGTGTCAGTGAGTCTCCTGAATTCCTCGAGGATAGAGCGCGCGCAGACAGGGCTCGTGCCGTCTCTAACCGCAAGGAGCAGGCGCCGGTTCTAGAGGTGCTTAAAACCTCTTGGAGACCACTGTTACTGTGCATTGGCGCTAACACGCTGGGCATTGCAGGCGTGTACTTCACCAATACCTTCATGATTGCCTACACCACCCAACAGCTCAACTTGCCGCGTTCGTTGATTCTCGAATGCCTGTTCGTGGTAGCGATCATCCAGTTCTGCATTCAGCCTTTAGCCGCGTGGGTGGCCGAGAAGGTGGGCGCGACCCGTTTCCTGTGTGCCATGTGCCTGTTGGCGATGGCTTCGCCGTATCCGATGTTCATGTTGGTGAGCAGCGGCCAGGCGCCGCTGATCATCTTCGGTATTGCCCTGGCGGTAGTATGCATGGCTTCGTTCTACGCAGTGATCGCTGGTTACGTCAGTGGTCTGTTCGAAACTCGAGTGCGTTACACGGCTATCTCCATGGCCTATCAAGTGTGTGGCGCTCTGGCTGGCGGGTTGACGCCATTGATAGGCACCTGGCTTGCCCATGAGTACCTCGGCCAGTGGTGGCCTATGGCAGTGTTCTACAGTTCGATCGCAGGCGTATCTCTGTTCTGCGTGCTGGCACTTTCCCGCCGTCATGCCCATGCACATCGCCTTGAAATGGCTCATAGCGCCTGACACCGTTGGAGAATCTGTATGTTGAAAATCAATGGCGAGCGCCTATGGGCCAGCCTTATGGCCATGGCCGAAATTGGCGCAACGGCGCGGGGCGGGAGTTGCCGTCTGGCCCTGAGTGGCGAAGACAAGGTCGGTCGTGAACTATTCAGCGGTTGGTGCCTGGATGCAGGGCTGACCCTGAGTATTGACGGTATTGGCAACCTGTTTGCCCGACGTGCCGGTACTGACCCGCAGGCGGCTCCGGTAATGATGGGTAGCCATCTGGATACTCAGCCCGAAGGTGGGCGCTTCGATGGTGTCTATGGCGTGTTGGCTGGGTTGGAAGTGGTGCGGCGCCTGGATGATTTAGGGATTAAGACCCGAAAACCGCTTGAAATCGCGGTCTGGACCAATGAAGAGGGCGCACGGTTTACTCCCGCCATGCTCGGTTCTGCGGTGTTCACCGGAACGCTGGCGCTGGAAAAAGCGCTGAGCGTCGAGGACAACGACGGTGTGACGGTAGCGCAGGCGCTCAAGCGTACTGGCTATGACGGTGAGCGTGCGCTAGGCGGGGCGGTGGACGCGTATTTTGAAGCTCACATCGAGCAGGGGCCAATCCTTGAAGACAACGCAAAAAGTATTGGCGTTGTGAGCGGCGGCCAGGCCATACGCTGGCTAGACGTATGCGTTGAGGGCATGGCGGCTCATGCGGGCACCACGCCGATGCCATTGCGCAAGGATGCCTTGTACGGCGCGGCGCAGATGATTCAGGCGCTGGAAGCGTTGGCCGGTGATTTCGCGCCCGAGGGGCTGACCACGGTCGGCCAGTTGAACATTGCAAAGTCGTCGCGCAATACCATCCCCGGGATGGTGAACTTCACGGTCGACCTTCGTCATCATCGCGATGCCGCCATTGAGGTGATGGAGCAACAGGTCTGTTCGCGCCTGCAAGACATTGCCGCCAAGCGCGGCTTGTCTCTTAGTGTCAATCCGCACTGGATCAGCCCAGCCACGCCATTCGATGCCGATTGCGTGGCCGCCGTGCAACAAGCCGTGGACGCTTTGGGCTATGCCCAGCAGCCTATCGTCAGTGGTGCCGGCCATGATGCCATTCACCTTGCGCGGTTCTGCCCGACGGCAATGATCTTTATTCCTTGCGTCGGCGGTTTGAGTCACAACGAAGCAGAAGATGTGTTGCCCGAAGATGTGCGTCGGGGTACTGACGTATTGCTCAACGCAGTACTGACCCGTGCTGGTCAGGTTGAATAAGGAAAGAGTCCGATGCGTAGTTTTTTTCACCCCGAACAACTTCTCCATTATCCGCGCAGCTATTACTCCCGTGGTCAGATGCGTACGCCTCAGGAAGTACCTGAGCGTGCTTGCAATCTGCTAAAAGCGGCACAGGCGCTGGGTTTCGATATTCAACAGCCGCAAGATTACGGCCTTGATCCATTATTGGCCGTCCACGGAGGCCATTACCTGGCTTTCTTGCAAGAGGCTCATCAACGCTGGAAAGAAGTGCCGGAAGATTGGGGCGAAGAGGTGATGTCTAATATCTTCGTTCGCGAACCCAATGCGTTGCGGGGGATTCTCGCCCAGGCTGCGCGTTACCTGGCCGATGGGAGTTGCCCGATCGGTGAGTTAACCTGGCGTTCGGCGTACTGGTCAGCGCAAAGCGCGGTAGCTGCGGCGAAGACCTTGCTCGAAGGTGCACCTGCCGCCTATGCGCTATGCCGCCCGCCGGGACATCACGCCCGAGCTGAGGCCGCCGGCGGTTTTTGTTATCTGAACAACGCGGCGATTGCTGCCCAGGCGTTGCGTGACGGTTTCCAGCGTGTGGCTGTGATGGATACCGACATGCATCACGGTCAGGGCATACAGGAAATCTTCTATGATCGTGACGACGTTTTGTATGTGTCGATTCATGGCGACCCGACCAATTTCTATCCCGGCGTAGCAGGCTTTTCAGATGAGCGTGGGGTTGCGGCTGGTGAGGGTTACAACCTCAATCTTCCGATGGCCCATGGGGCCAGCGAAGCGGATTTCTTCGGTAAGTTGGAGCTGGCACTGGCCGCGGTAAAAGCGTTTTCCGCCGACGCACTGGTGTTGTCATTGGGTTTCGACATTTATGAGCTGGACCCACAAAGCAAAGTGGCGGTCACTCGTGAAGGCTTTGCCCGTTTAGGCGAGTGCGTGCGTGACCTCGGTGTGCCATGCGTGATTGTGCAGGAAGGCGGTTATCACTTAGAAACACTGGAGAGCAACGCTAGAGCGTTTTTCGATAGCCCTGAGGCATGGCTGGGCTAGTTCCGAGAACTGCAGATTTCACGTAGCAACGTAAAAAAAGCATTTCCAACTCGCAGTGAGTGGTGAGAGCCAAGCCCTGCGAAAGTCAGGAACGGCAACGACTGAGTAGTCGGTGCTATTGCCCGGTCCGCAAAGCCGCTTACTTACTATAAGCGAGCGGCTTTTTTACATGCGAAGAACTCCCTCAGGGATCGCTGGCGACCTAGCGGCTAGCGTTGAACCAGCGTTGGGTATCCTCAAGCGAGCGGGCAAAACGCTCGAGGATCAAACGGATCTCGGATTCGCTGGAAATCAGCGGAGGGCAGAAGGCAATAGCATCGCCCATATTGCGAGTTATCATGCCGTGTTCCTGAGCGCGACCGGCCAGGTAGCGACCGAGCTTGCCTGTTACCTCGAATGGGGCTTTGCTTGCACGGTCGGCGACCAGCTCCACAGCGGCGATCAGACCTTGCCCACGCACTTCGCCCACCAACGGGTGATCGGCTAATTGGTTCAGCCCGTCCTGGAGGATCTTGCCCATGGCGGCGGCATGCTGCACCAGATTGTCTTCTTCAATGATCTTGATGTTTTCCAGTGCTACGGCGGCAGCGACCGGATGGCCTCCGGCGGTAAAACCGTGGCCCAGGGTGCCCAGGGCATGGCTCTGGTCTGCGATGCCTTGATACAACTCGTCATTGATCAGAATCGCCGAGATCGGCTGATAGGACGAGGAAAGCTGCTTTGACAGCACCATAACGTCCGGGCGAATACCGAAGGTCTCGCTGCCGAACATGTTGCCGGTACGGCCGAAGCCACAAATCACTTCGTCCGCAACAACCAGTACGTCGTACTTGCGGCAGACCGCCTGAATTTTATCCCAGTAGGTGCGCGGCGGAACAATCACTCCCCCCGCGCCCATCAGCGGTTCGCCGTAAAAAGCGGCGATAGTTTCCGGCCCTTCGCGAAGAATCAGATTTTCCAGCTCTGCGGCGAGGCGATCGGCGAACTGCTCCTGGCTCTCGCCGGCCAGCGCATGGCGATAGTGATGCGGGTTGCCTACATGGTAGAACCCTGGCAGCGGCACATCGAAGCCGCGCTGGTTGGCTGGCAGACCAGTAAGGCTGGCGCTGACGATGGTGATGCCGTGGTAACCATTGATGCGACTGATGAATTTCTTTTTGGCCGGTTTGCCCAAGGCGTTATTGCGATACCAGATCATTTTGACCACGGTGTCGTTGGCTTCGGAGCCTGAGTTGGTAAAAAACACCTTGCTCATCGGCACCGGCGCCAGCTCGATCAGTTTGTCTGCCAGTTCGATGCTGGGGGCGTGCGCCTTGTGGCCGAACAGGTGGTAGAAGGGCAGCTTGCGTAGTTGACTCTCTGCGGCCTTGATCAAGCGTTCGTTACTGAAACCCAGGGCTGCGCTCCACAGGCCGGACATGGCCTCAATGTAGGGTTTTCCCTGGTCGTCATAGACATAGATGCCCTCGCCACGCTCGATGATGAGCGGGCCGACTTCCTCGTGCACACGAGCATCGGTGTAGGGGTGAAGTTGGTGTTGTACGTCTTTTTCGGCAAGTGACAATTTATTATTGTTCATTGATTAGCACTCATGGGTACAGGAAAAAGTTTCGATGACACGATGGTGTCTCGGCGGCGCCCATCTTTGGCACCCAGCCTCAGGTTGCAGTGGATGCAGCCCGAACGGAGTTGTACGGTTTGACGAAACTGACGCCGGTGCTTGCTAACTGCTCGCGGACCTTGTCGACAATGTACGCACCGATCGGGATGGCCGACGTCGCTGCGGGCGATGGGGCGTTGCAAACGCTAACGCTACGGGCGGTGTTGATGAACAGGAAGTCGTCGATCAGCTTTCCGTCCAGCGAGACAGCCTGGGCGCGCACACCGGCCGGGTAGGCGGTGAGGTCGCTCTTGGCTATGGTGGGGCAATACTTCTGAACCTCTTTCAGGTAACCACCCTTGAACAGCGAGTTTTTCATCTCGATCAGGCCGGGGCGCAGGTTCTTCATCAGCACTTTGAGAATGCCCGGAGTGGTCAGGGTTTCGAACATATCGGACAGCGAGATATCGGTTTTGCGATAGCCTTCACGCTTCATCGCCAACACGGCGTTGGGGCCGACAGTGACGGTGCCGTCGATCATGCGGGTCAGGTGCACGCCGAGGAATGGCATGGACGGATCCGGGATCGGGTAGATCAAATGGTTGACGATCTGGTTGTGTTGCTTGGGCAGCAAGTAGTACTCGCCACGGAACGGGCAGATGATGAAGTTCGGCTTGATCCCCAGCATGCGCACGACGCGGTCGGCCATCAGGCCCGAGCAGGTGATCAGGAAACGCCCGTGGTGCTCCTGATCGCCGGTGCGCACCACCACTTCATCGGGACGCTCGTCGATGGCAACCACTTCGCTGTTGTAGCGGATTTCGCCACCGGCGGCTTCGAATTCACGGCCCATGGCCACGGTGACTTGTGCGTAGTTCACGATGCCGCTGGACGGCACGAAGATACCGCCCAGACCGACGATGTTCGGCTCGCGCTCACGCAGTTCGGAGGCCGATAACCACTCACGCTTGAGGCCATTGGCTTCGGTACGGTCCCACAACGCGCTCATACGCTGCATTTCTAGCTCGTTGGTGGCCACCAGCAGCTTGCCGCACTCGTCGTAACGGATACTGTGCTTGTCGCAGAAGGCCTTGGTCGCCTTGTTACCTTCCAGGCAGAAACGTGCCTTCAGGCTGCCGGGTGTGTAGTAAACACCGGCATGGATCACGCCACTGTTATGGCCAGTCTGGTGCTTGGCCGGGCCGGACTCTTTTTCCAGCAGGAGGATCTTTGCATCCGGGTAAACCTGGGTCAGTTGCATGGCCGTGGACATGCCCACAATGCCGCCACCGATGATAATGAAGTCGTACGCAGCCATTAGCTTGCACCCACCTGAATTACGTTTTGATTTGAGGCATGACGAGGGCCGCACGTGGTGGCCCTCGTCATTTCAGCTGTTGGCAAACCTTACTGGCCGCGCTGGTACATGGTTTTTTGGTAGCTGATGTAGCCACGCTGGCGCATCAGCTCACGACGCAGGCCCGGGTGGGCGGTGAAGCGGTCACGGCCGTGCAGCCAGAACATGTTGTTGACCAAGACGAAGCTACCGACCGGCACCGGTACCGATACCTTCTTCTGGCTGCCTTCCAGGGACTCGCTCATGGCGGTCAGCCAGATGCCTTCCTCGAAGTCCTTGGGCTGCACGAACTGGTCGATGTAACGCATGGTCGGGCGGCCTTCAGCGTCGTTGTCGAACACCGCATGGAACACGTCTTCACGCACGTTCTTGCTCGGTGGCGCGGTGAAGCGCATTTCACGGCGGGCCAGCGGGTGCGTGCAGTAGTGGCTCAGGTCTTCCCAGTCGTCCAGGTGCAGCAGCAGGGTATTGCCGCCTTCCATGTTCTGCTCGTCGATCTTCATCATAAGCACGTAGTCGGTGCGCTCTTGGACAAATGTGCCGTCGTTATGCAACTCCATCACACGGTGTGGCTGGCGCAGATAGCTGTCGGAATTGTCGGTGTTGACCACTGCGAAGCGCGCGTAGAACTGGCCGCTCATGGCATCAAAGTTGGAGCGACCAATCAGATGCGCCACTGCCGAAGAGAACTTGACCATGTCATCGGCCTGGGTCACGTCGCACAGGCCTTCAGGGGTGATCAGCATGCCGCCGGTGGCGCGATCCAGGATGGTGTTGATCAGAACCGGGCGCAGAGTACCTTCGCACAGATCGTCAAGGATCTGACCGACACGAAAGCGCAGGAACGACTTGTACTCCAGTGCCTGTACCGGCCACTCGGCAACAGCACTAACGAACGCGTCGACGGTTTCCTTGGCGAAGGTCAGCTCAAGAAGGCGAGGTGACTGCTTGGAAGGGGCGAGGGTGAAGCCCTTGCTTTCCGACGGCAGCGGCATCACAAGGTCCTGAATCTGAGTAAAGGCGTTCATGGCGGCTCCTGGCAAAGTGGGGTGAAAATCGCTTTCCCGTGTTGATCTGGGTCAAGCAGGAATGAAAATATCGCCATTAACATAAAATGTCTACGTTTTTAAAAAGAAGAGACAAAATACTTCATTGTCTAATATTTTTCGGTCAGTAGATGTTTAGGTATGATGGAGACTTTAACGAGTTGAGGAGCAGTACCTTGGATAGCCTCACCCCCAGGCAGAACTCTGTATTCAGCGGGTATGAGCGGCTTAAGCGGGACATCATCCGTGGAGTCTTCAAGCCTGGAGAGAAGCTCCTTATGAGCGGGCTGAAGGAACGTTATGACCTTGGTGTAGGCCCACTGCGAGAAGCTTTGTCACAACTGGTGGCTGAACACCTAGTGGTGGTAATCAGCCAGAAAGGTTACCGCGTAGCGCCCATGTCGCTGCAGGAAATGCAGGACATCTATGATGCCCGCGCCAACCTGGAAGCCATGATTGTCGGCCTGGCCATCGAACGCGGCGACGACGCCTGGGAGGCTCAGATACTCGCGCAGTCCCATACGCTATCTAAGGTAATGGACGTGAAAACCCGCGAGCAGGTGCTCGACGTCTGGGATGAGCGGCACAAGACTTTCCACAGTGCCATTGCGGCTGGCTGCGGCTCCAAGCATTTACTCCAGGCGCGTACCTACCTGTTTGACCAAGCCGAGCGCTACCGCCACCTGTGGCTGACACAAACGGTTTTTTCTGACGAAGCCCTGAAGCTCAAGCGCGAGGAACATGCCGCGCTGGTCGAAGCCATCCTCGCCCGCGATACCGTTCGTGCAACAGCAATGATGCGCAACCACCTGATGACTCCAGTGCCAATCATCGTCGAGGTTATGCAGCGCGGCGGTCTGGGCAAGGCTGCCGCTGCTCTTTGAGCTTGGCGCTCAGCGAGTCGGGCAGCATTTGGCGGTGGCGGGTTCTAAACACGAGGACCCTTTGGCAGCACTTGATTTGGACTACCAAGGCTAGAGCACTACATTAAATGCGAAAGGAACGCTCAAACAATGTAGGAACCTTTTCAGCTCATGCGCATGCTGAGTGCAGCATATTTCATTAGAGGAGGGCGCTCACAATTGAGCGCGTGGACAACCGTGGGGTGATAGTTTTATGCCGTCTGAATAATAGCTCATCTAAATGGTAATTTAGTTTAGTTATTCTTTTTGGTTATAGCCCCCGTGAGACGAACGAGGCTACAGTGCTTTTCGAGATCGAACCATACTGAGGACGCTATGACCATTCCTGTAACCATTGATAGCTGCACATGGAACTACTTTTTCGACAATCAGTATGATCTTTGTGTTGGGTTACCTCCTGAAAAATTCTCCTTGTTCATTACAAGGGAGGTCGAGTTAGAGCTACTTCAGATACCGGACGACTCCCATGGTATTGATAAGCGGCCCTTGAAGGAGTACATCCGCAACAGCATCGATTGCCGCAAGGTTACGACCACTTATGTGTTCGGTTTCTCTGATTTAGACAATCCTGAGGAGCCTTCTCGTTATGGCGGTTTTGGCCAAGGCACCTTTGAATCGGAAGACGAGCAAGACTGGCGGCAGCGTGAAAAAACACAGCAATTTGTACAAGCGGGCTGCGCCGCCAAACAGCGAAAAAAAACAGTCCTGAGAAAAGACGAGGCTGATGTTTCTCTGGCGGTTGCGTCCTTGAATTCGATTCTGATCACAGTTGATGAAAAGAAAGATGCACGTCTAGGTAAGAAAGGACCAATCCATGATGCGGCTACCAACGGCGGTTTTGTTGTGTATGTCCAAGAGGTTCAGAGCAGTGGCCTGGGATTGGCGGATTTCATCCAAAAGCATTTTGTCGTTTCTGAAGGAATGCTATGGCCTGTAGAGGCCGTGTGATCTTGGTGGCTCTGCCGAGCCCCCAGCCTGTATAGGAGGGTTCGCATAATGTATATTATGTTAAATCACGTATTACTCTAAAGTTGCGCATAGGTGTCCAATATCACTAACCTCCGGTCACGTTTGCACAAAACCCCGTTCCTTGAAAAATCAGCAATTTGAAAGCTCATCCTCATCCCCTGTCTCACCTTCGCCTCTTGTTGCCGTGTCACTAATCGCCGGTTCGCCTTGCATCCCACGATCAGACTGGCCGGACCCCGATCTCTCTGCTACACATATAGGTACCACCCAAAGATTCTAGCTTGCCGGTTCCCCCTATGACGCGGCCGTTCATCGCATTTCCGATCTTCCCTCCGTATGACCATTGGCAACCCAACCGAGTAAAACGATTCCCGGTCAATGCTCACGTCTCAGCCCGTCTGAGCGAGGTTGACGAGTCGTGCCTTCCATTCATGAGCGCCTGGTACGCCGATCGTTATCTGAACTGGATTGCTCATAGTACGCATCCCAAGCAGCGGATGCGACGCGTCTCGCAGATGCTGAAGTTGAAAGCGGTAACCGTCTGGTTGCAGACACCACGCTAGCTATCGAGCAGCTGGCTACCTCACTGGTTGAAACCACCAACACCGTGGAACAGGTGTCCAAGCATAGCGAACAGATTGAAACGGTTATCGACGTGATCAATTCAATCGCCTCGCAAACTAACCTGTTGGCTTTGAACGCAGCCATCGAAGCAGCCCGGGCCGGTGAGCACGGTCGAGGGTTTGCGGTTGTGGCCGACGAGGTGCGCTCACTGGCTAACCGCACGCAGCAGTCGACGGAGGAAATTCGCGCAATGATAAGCACTTTGCAGAGCGGTACCGAAACGGCAGCACAAACCATGCGCAACAGCTGCGAACTGGTAAATCGGACAGTGGCGCAAACCCGCAACGCTCAGAGAGCGCTGTCCAAAATTAGCCAAGAAGTGGGCGCCATAAACCATATGAATACCCAAATCGCCAGCGCCTCTCTCCAGCAAAATGCTGTGGCCGAGGACGTAGCACAGAATATCACCCGCATCCACAGCTCAACCGTGCAGTCAGCACCTGGATCACGGGAAGTGGCAACGGCCAGCCAGGAGCTGGCGCAGCTAGCTGATCGCCTTACCCAGAAGGTGGCATTTTTCAGGGTGGCTTAGGGGGCACGCAGCATAAATAATCAATCGCCCCCACCCTTGGCACTAAACAACTTCAACCAGCCACCGTCTTCATGAGCCTCGTTACAGACCATGCAGTGCTCGAATAAGGCAGCAACCGGCGAGCGCCGGTTGCACCATTCACAAGGCTGTCAAGCTGTGTTGTCGATACGCTTACCGTTGATCATCAGTAAGCAGAAGCACGTCCCTAGCGACAAACTTCTGTGCGTTGCGATCATTGCAGCCGAGGGCTAGATCGCCGGACGATCTTGATCAAGTGCTTGACGTTTGGCTTACGGGTCACGCTAATTGCCCTGCTGGTTACGGTGTCTATTGTGATGTTCCAAAATCCACTGCTGGGCACGACGATCTTCGCTGGGAACTTGTCGAATGCGCCACCATGGTAGGTGTGGCGCCCTCCACTCTTGAAGCTGCGAAAATTGGCGTCGTTCATTAAACGTATGTTGCATGTATTCGAGCATTCGATGATCACCACGTCATCTTCGTTGAGTTGCTCGCGCTGGTGTATAAATTTCATGGAGACCCGTGGCGGTTAGAGGTGAAGCTAGACAATACCACGGCGGGTGTCGGGCGTAGCGGCTTCCAAGGCTGTTCGGTTGTGTGGGTTGGTGACGTCAGCACCGGACATATTGATCAAGCTCAAACGCTGATAGCGCCTTACAGGACTTATTTAGAGAAAACAGTCCAAAGCTGATCAACCCGCGTAGTGAAACTCTGACTCATCATCTCCCGCCGCATACCCCAGTCCGGATCCACAGGCACGCTCGCCAAGCGCATCGTCCCCCTACCCCACCTGCCATTTATAGCGTCCAATACGCCCATCACTTTCTCGGTCGCTTCGGGCTGGGAGATCGAAAAAAGGTCATCCGTGTATTCGCCTTTTTGGCAAAGGTTAAGCAGGAGCACCTCGGCCTTGCTGTATTTGAAACCGGGCCTGAAAACTCGGGGTAATCCCCCCATTTCTAATACTCACCAGAAATAGAGGTCAGGCCACCAGGGCCAACTTCTGTTTTGGAGTAATGCCGCCGAGGGCCATATTCGGGCGCTCGTGATTGTATGTCCAGATCCAGTTCGGACCGTAGTCCTGAACTTCAGCTATCGACTCAAACAGGTAATGTCCCAGCCAGTCATAGCGCACAGTACGGTTATAGCGCTCAACATAGGCATTCTGCTGCGGATTGCCCGGCTGAATAAAGTCAAGTCGGATGCCCCGTTTCTCGGCCCACTCAGCGAGCTTGGTGCTGACGAATTCTGGACCGCTATCGCTGCGGATCGCCTGCGGCTTTCCACGCCATTCAATGACCTGATCCAGTGCACGCACCACACGTTCAGCCGGTAGCGACAAATCAATCTCCATACCCAGGGCTTCGCGGTTGAAGTCGTCAATCAGATTAAAAATCCGAAAACTACGCCCATCGGCTAACTGATCGTGCATAAAATCCATCGACCAGCACTGGTTGGTGGCCTCAGGAACAGCTAGCGGTTTGGGCTTCTCGCGCACGACGCGCTTACGCGGCTTGATCCGCAGATTCAGCTCCAGTTCGCGGTAAATCCGGTACACCCGCTTATGGTTCCACCGATAGCCCTTCACGTTGCGCAGGTACAGAAAGCACAAGCCAAACCCCCAGTTACGCTGGTTATGCGTGAGCCGGATTAGTTGATCGGCGATCTCGGCGTTTTCAGACGACAATCGTGGCTGATAGCGATAGCACGTGATGCTGACCGAGAAGGCCAGGCACGCCAGCTTGATACTGCACCGACCTGAACAAACCGCTTCCTGCGCCATCTCTCGTCGCCGCGATGGCTTCACCACTTTTTTGCCATGACCTCCTGGATAATTTCGGCTTTGAGACGCTCTTCGGCATACATTTTTTTGAGGCGCCGGTTCTCCTCCTCCAGTTCGCGCAACCGAGCCATCAGCGACGCATCCATACCACCGAACTTGGTGCGCCACTTGTAGAAGGTGGCCGAACTGATACCGTGCTCGCGACACAGCTCTGGCACCGGGCTTCCAGCCTCGGCTTGCTTGAGGATGGCCATGATTTGACTGTCCGAAAAACGCGATGTCTTCACGCAAAATTTCCTTGTTCCGATTAGGAGAAAATTCTACTTCCGACGAGTACTTTTTTCAGGGGGGATTACCCCACCCCGGGCTGCTTCGGCTCAGATTTCGTTGACAGCCATCCAGATCAAAGCGCCAGCCGGCTACTGCTGCGGCGACAAATCAGCCCTTCGATCCTGCTAACGATCTATATCTACGGCTATCTCAACCGAATCAAGGCCGGCGCAGCGAACTTCGCCTACGGGGCATCGAAGGACTCTATAGATCTCAGAAATCACCTGCATCGTTGCGCCTTCGATCGTTCCTTCATTACGGCATAAAACCCAGCCGTGATCTGCAATCGCTCGCTCGAACGCCTTGGTGCAAGCGACATGTTCTTCCAGCTTATGAATCACAGTACTGCTCAGCCCACGCCGTCGTGCCGCTGCCCTCGCCCATGAAATATCAGGGGCAGTGACAACCCCAACATGGAGGTCTGGCACTCGCACGTTCCGATCAACGTTCAACTGTAGAATCTCTGCAAACGGGACTATCCGGCGAAACGCGGCATCAGACGGGTACCAGCGATCGATCAAGATGATGCTGCCTGGTGGCTGTTTAGGCAGTACGTGCTGGGAAATCCAAGCACGGCTATCAGCAAAGCGCTCACAAACCCCCAACTCCAAATCCCGGGTGGGATTTCTGACGAGTTTGTTAACGAGGGCCATTGTTTCAGCCCTATAGGGATCGCTTTTTTTCTCGCAAAGTCGGATCACCTTTTTGTTGTCGGCCCTCAGTACTTTCGTAACGGCCTCCAAAAGCGTGGTTTTGCCGGCTCCCTTGGGCCCATCTAGAGAAACAAACAGCGGACGATTCATTCTTCACATAACGATTGATATACGGTTATTTTTGCCCTGTTCGTTCGCTGGAACCGCTTGGCGCGACTGCGCGAATCGAACGGAGGGACCTTATGAACAGACATTGATGATCACTCTAACTTAGTTTCTGGCTAACGGATCTCAAAATCCTGGGATACAGCCGCTTATGAACATCGGTCATCGCCCATATGTTAAATAGCGAAACTGGCTGGGCTCGCACGTGCGCTGCTTCGCTTTTCTCGGAGGGACATCCTAGAGACTGGTGCCGGACAACCTGCGCAGCAGCGTCAGCAAAGCGCATCGCTACGAGCAGGACATCAACCCCAGCTACCGTGATCTGGCCGAGCATTACGGGGTCGCCGTATTGCTCGCTCGCGCAAAACCGAGCACATGTCTAAGAGTCACCGCGACAACGGCTAATCGGCAGGCTATCGATACATCGGCGCCTTAACGAAATGAATTACCCCGCATTTAGGAAACAGTGTTTATCACAAACCGGCCTACTCACTGTTTCAACACTGCCTTAGAATCCGCCGGCTTCACAGAAGCTATTCCAAGACCTGCTTTCGACAGCACCCAGGGAAACGCTGAAAAATTCTCCTTTCTGGAAAGCCATCGAGTTGAAAGCCGCGTATTTCTGGGTCTAATTTTTTTGCCAAAGCTTTTTCAGGCCATTCCTAGCGGAAAACCAGTCCATACAAGACGGCTGCAATTAGTTATACCGGGGTTAGAAATTAGCGTAAAAGTCGCGTTGATCGCAATGGTACTTGCCAGTCTATGATGCTGCCATTGCCAAGAGCGATCAGACCACGCAGGTAGACATTATTTCTATTCGGGCACTTATCTACCTGGTCACACCGTTTAACCACCGGATGAAAAATAACACCGCGCCAGTCCATTACTTACTGACAGATAGCACTGGCGCGTCACGCTTGTTAATAATTCATAATAAATACACTTTGGGGCAACTATGCACAGCAAATCACTGTCGGCCACGTTGGCGCTGACGAGCCTAACCGTGGGTCTTGGATTAACCTCCACCGCGCGGGCAGACTTTATCGAAGACAGTAAGTTATCACTGGGCATGCGTAACTTCTTTTTCAACGCGGATAACCACTCCGGTGGTGCAGATCAAAAAGAATGGGCGCAGGGGTTTAAGCTCGATTATATCTCGGGGTTTACCGAAGGCACTGTCGGTTTTGGCGTAGACCTTGAAGGCATGCTCGGGCTGCACCTCGACGGCGGCAAAGGCATGCACCCGGCGATCAATACCTTTACTCCGAGCAAAAGCGACGGTTCGGCGGAATCCACTTGGGCCAGTGCTGGTGCTACGGTCAAGGCACGCTTCTCCAAGTCTGAAATTCGCTATGGCAACACACTGACCCCAAATCTGCCCATCCTGGTGGCCAACGATGGGCGCCTGCAGCTGCAGACCTTCGAGGGCGGCATGATCACCTCCAAGGAAATCGATAACCTGACGCTGACGGGTGGCCAGATCGAAAGCGTCAAAGGCCGCGCCTCGACCAACAGCACCGGCTTGTCGGTGTCCGGCGCCACGCACGGCAGCAATAAATTCCGCTTTGCCGGTGGTGACTGGAAGGTCAACAAAGACCTAACCTTGCAGTACTACTACGCCAACCTGGAGAACTTCTACTCGCAGAACTTCTTGGGACTGGTGCATGTGCTACCGATCACCAACGACTCTTCGTTCAAGACCGATCTGCGCTATTTCAACAGCACCTCGGACGGACGCAACGGTGAGGTTGGCTACGCGTTCAACAACAACGGTGGTTACGCGAAGAACACCGGCAAGGTGGACAACAACACCTGGAGCTCGATGTTCACCTACTCCTTGGGTAACCAATCGCTGATGCTGGGCCGAACTCAGGTCTCTGACAACGGTGGTTTCGTCTGGAACAACGACGCCAGCGTGGTTAACAAGTACGGTAGAAACGAAGGCGAAGGCGGTTATAGTTTTTACCTTTTCAACGACGCTACCGTCGGAAGTTTCGCCCGAGCGGGTGAGAACACCAACTTCGGCCAGTACAGCTATAACTTTGCCAGTCTTGGCGTTTCCGGCCTGAAGGCGTCAATCAGCTACCTGCGGGGCGACGGTATCAAAGCGGCCGACGGCCATGGGCCCGATCAGCACGAGTCGGAAATCGACACGCGCGTCGACTATGTGGTGCAAACCGGCCCATTGAAAGGCTTCGGCACTACCCTGCGCCACGGCACCTACCACGCTGGGAACACTGGGACTGCTGACCTGGATCAGACCCGTCTGTTCTTCAACTACACCTACAATTTCTTCTGATCGATCGCGGCAGAGGTGGCAGTTACCTGAGCTAATGGTTGCCACCCAAGGATTACTTAGCGTTGATCACTAGCAAAAAAAACAGGATTATCGACATCAAAGTCTTTCAACCTTAAGTATTCAACCAGGTAGATGTCAGCAGGAATCCTGCCAGAGACCAGCCGCCACCCTCCTCGCTCTTTCGATATAAATACTCAGTGAAGCTGAGTATTTATATCCGTCATTGGCAAGCGCTAAATTTCGATGATTGCTGTTTACGTTCAGGTTGTCGGCAGCCAATTAAGCCGAAGTACTGACCATCGAACCCGTGGTGGTGCTGCCTTCATCCTGCAATGCCTGCAACAACGCCGCCGTGGCGGTCTGCAACGACCCTGAGGTGGTCGCGGTTTTACTCGAAGGCGTCGAAAGGGTCTGGTTGATCGAAACAGAGGTGATGCTAACCATGAGACTTATCTTGTTTGGGTTTAGGTTAAATCCATCATCGACATCGTTTAGATGGACTTGAGATCGACTGTGTACTTGTTTGGTAAACAAACGGGTACACAGTCCTTTGCCCTACGCGCTCAGACGCGTCGTCACTTCATTCAAGTGCCCCGAACCGTGTGTCTTCAGGGAGCAGCACGGTTTCATGCGACTATCCGTTTCGCCTCCAATGACAATTCATGCAGGCTGGCCAATCGCTGCATGATGCGCTCGACCACTACTACCCGCGCTATTGCACCATTTTGAAGTTCACCCATTGAGTGCAACGCGACCTCGGCCTTTTCCAGGCCCAACCGCGTCGACCCCGCCAAGTGCTCGATACCCTGGCGCGCATTCTCGGCAGACTGTTCCAGGCCCGTGGCGATGTGTCGGATCTGCGCACTGGAATCGGCGGCCTGGCGAGACAGATTGCGCACCTCGTCTGCTACCACGGCGAAACCTCGACCATGACTACCCGCCCGTGCGGCCTCGATGGCCGCATTTAATGCCAGCAAATTGGTCTGTCGGGCAATGTCCTGAATGCTCCCGACAATGGCGCCAATTCGTACCGACTGACTGCTCAGCTCGTTGAACACCTGATCGAGACCCTGCATATAGAGATTCAGATCGCCGAGCACACTCGCCGATGACTGCATGCTTTGCGCACTCGACTTCACCCGTTCGCCAGCAGTCCGCGCCAACTGATCGGCGAAGCGCATGTCCTCCTCGGTTTGCAGTACTGCTTGGGTCAACTGCTCCAGGGTGGCCTGAACGTGTGCCCCCGGCCACACAGGGTTGGGTATCTGGGCCTGCGTTTGCACAACGGCCACCGGAGCACTGAGTACCGGAACCTCCAACTCGCGCTTTGGCGGTTCCTGTCGCACAACCGCAAGTTGCCGATGATAGAGCGCGGATGCGAGCAGCAACGCGAGGTTGATTCCGCCGGCCAGCAGCAGGCGCTCATTATCACCCCAGGCCAACACCACTGCGCCCACGCCTGCAACCATCAACAGCAAACCGGCCCATATTTTACGTGCCCTATGAGCAGCCATGCTGATCACAGCGGCGTTCAGGTGTAACTGAAGATCAGCAGGTTTTTCGATAACCTCATGTACGTCGATATTGCGCATGGCATCCGTCTCTCGTTGTTGTTTTTAGAACGGCGGACGAGAAGTCCATCGCTTTTGTTGAGGCCATGCGAGGCTATGGAGGCGAAACAAAACGCAATATCCGACCTGTGCAGATATCTATCCGTTTTGTGCAGAGGTGGCGTCATGGCGCCCAAGGAGCGCGGAAACTGACCCGGCGCAAGGGTCAGGCAAACGTTTTCAGCAGAAGGTTGACGTAATGGCTTTTAGACCTCACCGGCGACGACGAAAGGCTCCAGGGCTCTCCCCGGTCCATTGCTTGAACGCTCGATGGAACGCGCTGGGTTCCCGGAACCCCGCCTCCTGAGCGATTTCGGCGATGCTCATGGACGTCGTACGCAATCGTTCGAAGGCAATGGATCGACGCATTTCATCCTTGATCTGTTGGTAGGTAAACCCTTCACGCTCTAACGCACGCCGCAGGCTGCTGAGGTTAATCGCAAACTCTGCGGCAAGCTGTTCGAGCGTCGGCCAGTGATCGTAGCCGCAGGATTTCAAGCGTTGATGAATTCGGGCGCTGTATCCCTCTCTGTTACGAAAACGGATAAACACCGACTGCGGAGCGTTACGTAAAAAGGTGTACAGCGATTGTCGATCCTGAATGACCGGAAGCTTCAAGCATTCAGGATCCAGTTCGATTTCCGTGATATTCGCGTCAAACTCCACGTAAGCACCCCACAGCAAGTGCTCATCACCGTGTCCAGGCAACGAATGTTCGAATTGCACGCGACTGATGGGCATGCGCCTGCCTGCCAGCCAGCACATCAACCCAACGATCAGAACCATGAAGGTCTCAATCACGATGGCCCGCAAATGTTCATCCTTGCTGGTACAACGCATGACCACCACCCTGCGTTTACCGCGGGCCTGTACTTCGCATTCAATGTCACGCAGGAACAGTTTGAAGTAGTCCAGCGACTGCTTTAGCGCCTTCTCTACTGTAGGAACCTGGATCAATCCTCGGCAGATCAGGGCGAAACTGCCCAAGGGCATGCCATGGGAGTCCAAACCAAAAAACTCGTCGTCAAGCTCCTTCACCACGGCTAGCCAAAGCGCGGCGAAGTTTGTCGCGGCTACCCGTTCAGGCAGTTCATCCAGCGAGCGCTCCGCGAACCCTGCCTGCTCTAAAAGACGAGCGGTTTCCACTGGCCGGCCACTAAATTGATAGAGCAGCGCCTTGGCGAAGTAGGAAGAAACGGAGTGTTTTTCGTTCATGGATACTGGGTTGCCTATGGCAAAAAATAGCAGTTTTGCTGAGCGGTTTTGGCATAGGCCCGGCGCCTGCTCGCCCCTTAGACTGTCCACCTGATTAGCAGTATCCCAGATGTCGGCTGCGGCGCCATTACCTGATTTCGGTAAGACCGCTTGAAAACCCGTCATCCCTACAAGGAATAACTCCATGAACACCCCTGATATTTACGTTGTCGGTGCCGCACGCACTGCAATCGGCACCTTTGGCGGATCGCTCAAAGATGTGCCGATGGCCGATCTGGCAACCACGGCCGTCAAGGCTGCCTTGCAACGCAGTGGCGTCGATCCGGCGCACGTCGAACATGTCGTGATGGGCAATGTCATTCCGACCGAGCCCCAGGATGCCTACATCTCCAGAGTCGCGGCGATGAACGCCGGCATCCCGAAGGAAACGCCCGCCTACAACGTCAACCGCCTGTGCGGTTCCGGTTTGCAAGCGATCATCTCGGCCGCACAAACCTTGCTGCTGGGCGACGCTGAAATCGCCATTGGCGCAGGAGTCGAGGCCATGAGCCGTGGCCTGTACATTCTGCCCGCCGCTCGATGGGGCGCTCGCATGGGCAACACCCAGGCCATTGACTACATGCTCGGCATTCTGCACGACCCCTTCCAGGGTTTTCACATGGGCATCACCGCCGAGAATATTGCCGAACGCAATGGCATCAGCCGCGAGATGCAGGATGCCCTGGCCATGGAGGACCAGACTCGGGCGTTTCGTGCCATCGAGGAGGGTCGCTTTATCGAGCAAATCGCTGCCGTTGAAATTCGAAGCCGCAAAGGCACCCAACTGTTCAATATCGACGAGCACCCTCGTGCTACCTCTCTGGAGCAACTGGCGCAAATGAAGCCGGCCTTTAAGAAGGATGGCTCGGTCACTGCTGGCAATGCATCCGGTCTGAATGACGGTGCCGCCGCGTTGGTGATGGCCACCGGTGCCGCAGTCAAAGCCAATAACCTGCGTCCCCTCGCCCGCCTGGTCGCTTATGCCCATGCGGGTGTCGAGCCAGAATTGATGGGCCTCGGTCCGATCCCCGCCACGCGTCTTGCGCTCAAGCGTGCGGGTCTGACTGTGGCTGATCTGGACGTTATCGAAGCCAATATCGCGTTCGCCGCGCAGGCGTGCGCTGTGACTCAGGAATTGAATCTGGATCCGGCCAAGGTCAACCCGAACGGTTCGGGCATTGCCCTTGGCCATCCGGTCGGGGCTACCGGCGCGATCATTGCGACCAAAGCTATCCACGAACTGCACCGCATCGGCGGGCGCTATGCGCTGGTGACCATGTGCATTGGTGGCGGCCAAGGCATCGCCGCCATTTTCGAACGCGTTTGAGGGGTTGTAAGTGAGTATTCAAAAACTAGCAGTCATTGGCGCAGGCACCATGGGCAACGGGATTGCCCAAGTGTGTGCACTTGCCGGAATAGACGTGACATTGATTGATATTTCCGATGAGGCGCTCGCAAAAGGTCTGTCGGCGCTGACTACGAATCTCGATCGCCAGCTGCGCAAAGAAACGATTACAGCAGCGGAGATGCAAGGTGCTCTCAACCGGATCTCTCTCAGCACCGACTACGTGGCGTTGAATGGAGCCGAGTTGGTCATTGAAGCGGCAACCGAGAATCTGGAGCTCAAAAAACGCATTCTCAAACGAATCGATGACACCGTGAGTGATGACTGCGTCATCGCAACTAACACGTCATCGCTGTCGATTACCGAATTGGCGGCAGTGGTCAAACACCCGGCTCGCTTCATTGGTCTGCACTTCTTCAACCCTGTACCGATGATGGCATTGCTGGAGGTCATCCGCGGTTTGCAAACGTCGGACATCACCCACGCCTTGGCGCTGAAACTCGCCGAACAGATTGGCAAGAGTGCAGTCACGGCTCGCAACAGCCCGGGCTTCGTGGTCAATCGCATTCTGTGTCCGATGATCAACGAAGCGATCTTCGTTTTGCAGGAAGGCCTGGCCAACGCCAAGGACATCGATACCGGCATGCAATTGGGCTGCAATCACCCTATCGGCCCGCTTGCGCTGGCTGATCTGATCGGCCTGGATACCATGCTGGCGATCATGGAGAGTTTCCATGATGGCTTCAATGACCCGAAATATCGTCCAGCGCAACTGCTCAAGGAAATGGTCGCGGCAGGTTATCTGGGCCGCAAAAGCGGGCGCGGTTTCCATGTCTATACCTGAGCGCTGTTCACGCTTCGCTCAGAGCCGTGACAAGGCACTGGATCTGTTCGCCAGAAAGGGATTCGGCCAGGTTGGCATGCGCGAGCTGGCAACCTATCTCGGGCTCACACCTGGCTCGCTTTACCATCATTATCCAAGCAAACAGCATTTGCTCCTCGACTTGATCGAGGAGCTTTACGAAGAACTGCTGACCACTGTACGTCTGATAGAGCAAAGCCCTGATGACGGGGTGAACACCTTGCAAGTCATTATCCGGGCACACCTGAATCTGTACCGGGAAATGCCGTTGCACTTTCGCCTGGCTGAACGCGACAGTTGTTGTCTGAACGAAGAACAACAACTGCGTGTCAGCCATTTACGCGAACAATATGAGCGCCAACTGCTCGTGGCACTGGGGTATAGAACACTGTTGACCCCGCATCGGCTTCAGGCCGCCGGGCACGCCATTGCCTCATTGCTCAGCAGCGCACCCTCCTGGTTGGTACAGCGCACCCTTGACGATCAGGACCGCGACGAACTGATGGAAGACTTGATGATGGGGGCGATTTGCTCGGTGCTCAGGTCACCGGCCTCCAGCAACGCGCGCGCCGTGTCGATGCGCAAGTTCTGCAAATAGGTTAGCGGCGACTGCTCAAGCACCCTATTGAAGCGGCGTATCAAGGTTCGCTCGCTAACTGCCAACCTCTGTGCCAGATCTGTCATACGTACCTGTTCCGCCAGGTGATCCTGAAGCCACTTCTGTGCGCATTGCATGGCGATGGCCTTTCCCGCAAATTTGTTGAGCACGTGAACAGCTTGAAATAGAAACGTGGCATGTGCGCTTATCGCATACCAGACACTCCGACTCAGTCACCATCGGACGCATTTGCAGATTGACCTGCGGAAATCTCTCGCGGAAATGCCCCTCCAGCCACCAAGTGGTTGTCGCCATTTTGTTATCGAGCAACCCCGTACCAGCGAGCAGTTGGACAAGTTGCTGAAAGCGGATCTTGTGACCTTCAACTTCCCACGGCACTAAAAATACGGCTGAAGCGACAACCACCTTGCAAAACGCCGGGGGTGGGAGGGACACTGAATTAAATTTATGTCTGCCTCTCGAGCAGCGAGGCAGACATACCCGCAACCGCTTGTAGCTGACGCATGTGTGCTAAGTTGAAACTGTTTCTACTCAAAATCTCAACATGGCAGGGCTCACCATGCCTCGAAGCGTCCTTCTACGTAGGTCAATGGTAAAAGCAGTCACCTATCGCGTAATAATTATGTGCCTGGACTTCATGACAATTTTTATATTTACGGGGACGCTGCGGGTGGCTATCGGTTTCATGGTCGTCAGTAATTTATACACCACGTTTGCTTATATTTTTCATGAGCGTCTGTGGGCAAAAATCACCTGGGGAATTGAAGAGCATCAAGATCATACCGGCTAAACAACTCGTGCCGATGCCTTCTGAGGCGCTGTTTAGATCAAAAGCCAGTGTCCTGCGTGGTTAATTCGTTTATCTATTTTAATTATTCGAATACCTGTTTCTGGCAGGCTTAAATTAACGAACTACCCACTCAGGACACTAGCTTCAAGGTGCGCAGCAACAGACGTGCGAAGAAAAATTCTGCAGTGGCCAGTTTCCCGCCATAGAAAGCTTCGTCTTCGCTGAGTTTGGCGAGATCAAATGGCTGACTGACGTAATACGAAAAGGCGCGACCACCTTTTCCACTCAAGGAATGGTGATCTTTCGCCAAGCCACCGCCATGCGTTAAAACTGTTTTTTCATCTTTCCGACAACGTGCACACACAAGTCGCTCTGAGGCATTACACGGCAAGCCAACACCGTGCCGGCCGCCAGTTCTTCTACGCTGACATGTGCGCGACTCATGGTCTTTACCTCAAAGGCACCCTTGAGGATCTGAACCTTACAGATACCGCATCCACCGCCACGGCATCCCAATGGAATGCCACGACGGCCAAGACGAGCCATACCATGCAGAACCGACTCACGCTCATCACAGGCGTAATGCTCTCCGGTGTCTTCGATCAATACTTGATATTCCATGGCCCGTTCTCACGCAGTGGAAGTGACTATCGGCAAAAGTCCAAGAGCCTCTAAAGCCGCAGTGGCACACACCTCGTCTTGTTCTTCAGTACTCATCCGAGAACTTCAAGCTTTGCAGCCCGTGCACAGATTTCCTGTTCGCGTAAGACATCTGCGCCAATGCCGCCAATCGACCAGTCCTGTGGTTCAACCCGGATGCACCTGCCCCGCACAACGCTCCGATCAACTGCTAATATTTCGACCAGCAAGGAAGTAAATCCGGTCATTAGCTTCTGACGTTCGTCCAATGGGCGTCCTTCGAGCACGATGAACTCGAAGTACGGCGCATGCAGTCGATGGGTACTGACACAGTGCCCGGCAACAGCAAACTCATCTGCTGCATGCAAGGTGATTATCGCCCGCACCCGGTCCATCGGTGACAGCAAAACCTTGCTGTAAAGATGTGAGGCATCCTGGAGCAAACGCACTTTTTGCTCAGCCGAACAAGACCCTTCAACGAGATGAAAATTTACTACCGGCATTTTTGAGGCCTCATGCATATTCTTATATTTATTGTTTAATCACACGACCCAACGCACATCAGGGCAAGCCGCGACGTCGTCCAGAATCCAGCATCAACGTGGATCCGGTCATCGCGTCAGCCTCGGGGGCTAGCAACAAACTAACGGCCCAGGCCACTTGCTCCGGCGTCGTGAAGGCACCGATGGAGGATTCAAGACACATCTCCTGCAGAACGGTTTCAGTGCTGACACCACGCTGCCTTCCCCGGTCGGCTGCCACTTTGTGCAAACGCTCCGTATCCGCAGGTCCCGGCGCAATAAGATGCGCCGTCACACCTCGCGAGCCATAAGCCAGACTGAGCTGACGTATCGCGTTCGCCAAGGCTGCGTTTGCTACTCCCGCTGAGGCCGCGTATGCCGTGGGTTCAAAACCGTAGTGTCCACCGATAGCGACGAGACGAGATCCTTTGACGAGACTCGCATCCACAGCACGGGTCAGGCGCAACAGACCGCCGACTTTAATATTGACCGCATCTGTCAGCGCAGACGTAGGGGCGTCAAGAACGCCGCCTACGACCGCCACGCCGGGGCCATGGACAATCATCCGCACCGGCCGATCCAGTACGTTTCGGATATGCGCAATGGACTCGTCGGCAGAAATGTCGGCAACACAAGGGATGACCCCAGGATGAATCCGGCTTAGCTCATCAATAGCCGCCGAGCTGCGGGCCACTGCGACGACGTCCAATCCGTTGGCGCACAGTCGCGCAACGATCTGTTTACCAAAGGCACCAGTTGCCCCCACCACCACCGCTAATTCATTACGTGAGTTCATCGTCCACCCGCCGTTAAGTTTCGGGTTCGGAGCATGCACCACATGCCCCGAAGCTTATTCAGGTGGGAAGAACTACTCCACGGTCCCTGGCCATGGTCATTGCCGTGTCGAAGATCATGTCCTCTTGGCCACCGATCATTTTCTTGCGGCCCAACTCGACCAGAATGTCGCGGGCCGGGACGCCAAATTGCAGGCTTGCACGCTTGGCATGCAGGAGGAATGTCGAGTAGACGCCTGCATAGCCGAGAGTCAGTGACTCGCGGTCAACCCGCACGATGTGCTCCATCATGGGTACGATGATGTCTTCTGCTACGTCCATCAGCTTGAACAGGTCCGTGCCGGTTTCGATGCCCATGCGTTCGCACACTGCGGCAAACACTTCCAGCGGCGTGTTGCCGGCACCGGCGCCCAAGCCAGCCACGGAACCATCAATGCGGCTAGCGCCCGCTTCGATGGCGGCGATGGAGTTGGCCACGCCCATGCCCAGGTTGTGATGGCCGTGGAAACCGATCTCGGTCTCTGGATTGAGTACCTCACGCAGGGCACCAATACGTGCTTTTACATCGTCAGGCAGCATGTAGCCGGCAGAGTCGGTGACATACACAGTCTGCGCGCCGTAGGACTCCATCAGCTTGCCCTGTCTGGCGATACCTGCAGCATCATTGAGGTGCGCCATCATCAAAAAGCCGGAGGTGTCCATCCCCAACTTGCGGGCATAGGCGATGTGCTGGGGCGAGGTGTCTGCCTCGGTGCAGTGGGTGGCCACATGCACGCTCCGCGCACCGCAGTCGAACGCCGAGTGCAGCTCCTTCATAGTGCCGAGCCCTGGAATGAGCAGGACCGATACTTTGGCCTGTTTCATCTTGGGTGCCACTGCGCTGATGTACTCCTCATTCGTATGAGGGGCAAAACCATGCTGCAGCGAATTGCCGCCCAAACCACCGCCATGGGTGACCTGAATGTAAGGCACGCCAGCGTC
The DNA here is from genome assembly GCF_052976945.1 of Pseudomonas sp. GG8. Classification (NCBI taxonomy): domain Bacteria; kingdom Pseudomonadati; phylum Pseudomonadota; class Gammaproteobacteria; order Pseudomonadales; family Pseudomonadaceae; genus Pseudomonas; species Pseudomonas sp. GG8. Next base: position 2,257,451 of record NZ_JBRIIP010000001.1, on the reverse strand, counting down.
ATCCAGCGCGGTAGCGACCTTGACCATCTGCTCGACACTGATCTGTTCACGCTTGGCATGCATGCCGTCGCGCAGGCACATGTCGTGCAGGATTACCTTGCGGCCCTTGAGGCTGGAACGGGGGGACTGACTCATTACGCGACCTCCGAAGCTTTAAGCTGAATCTTGCCGGCGAGCATTTCCTCGGCAAACATCTCTGCAGTGCGGGTAGCGGCTGCCGTCATGATGTCCAGATTGCCGGCATAGGTCGGCAGGTAGTCGCCGAGGCCTGCCACTTCCAGGAACACGGAGACTTTCTTGCCTTCAAAAACAGGCCCGTTGACCAGGCGGTAGCCCGGCACGTACTTCTGCACCTCGACGATCATTTGCAGAATCGACTCAGTGATTCGGGCTCTATCCGGCTCGTCATCCGTCAGGCAGTAGATGGTGTTGCGCATCATCATCGGTGGGTCGGCCGGGTTGATAATGGCCAACGCCTTGCCCTTGCGAGCGCCACCGACTTTCACAATGGCGCTTGAGGTGGTGTTGGTAAATTCATCCAGGTTGGCACGGGTGCCCGGGCCAATCGACTTGGACGCCAGGCTGGCGACGATCTCGGCATACTCGACGCTCTGAATACGCGAGACGGCATTGACGATTGGGATAGTGGCCTGGCCAGCGCAGGAGATCATGTTGACGTTCATCTCCAGCTTCTCCGCGTGCTCTCGCAGGTTCACCGGTGGCACGCACAGCGGGCCGATAGCCGCTGGGGTAAGGTCAATCATCAGCACACCGAGAGCGTTTAGCTTGCGGCTGTTTTCGGCATGTACATAGGCGCTGGTAGCGTCAAAGGCGATCTGAATGCCATCTTCAAGCACGTGCGGCAGAAGACCGTCCACGCCTTCATGGGTGGTTTTCAAACCCATGGCACGAGCGCGCACCAAACCCTCGGATTCGGGATCGATACCGACCATCCAGACGGGCTCAAGCACTGGGCTGCGCAAGATTTTGTAGATCAGGTCAGTGCCGATGTTGCCTGAGCCTATGAGTGCACACTTGATCTTCTTCATTGAGATTGTTCCTTATTCTTCGCAGCGCGCTGTGCCATGTTCATACCGGCCACGTAAAACTCGTCGCTACCGTGCTCGGTAATTAGGATGCGCACTGTTTCCGGAGCACACTCCAGACTGTTGCAAACCGCCGTGGTGACTGCGGCTGCAACGCGGCTTTTCTGCTCTGCGGTGCGGCCTTCGACCATGTGCATTTCGATAATTGGCATGCTTGATTCTCTTCGTTTTTGTCGTTATTCAACGAAACGCATCGACACGGTACCCAGCTCCTGAAAGCGAGCCACAATGCTGTCGCCTGGTTTCACCGCAAGGGCCTCGGTGATGCCACCACTCATCACGAAGCTGCCGGCCGGCAGTATCTCGCCCATCTCCGCCAGGATATTCACCAGCATGGCAATGGCTTCGGCCGGATGGCCCATGACTGCCGCAGAAGCACCCATAGCGACGATCTCGCCATTTTTCTCCATCACTACGCCAAGGGTCTTGAGGTCCAGATCATCGACATAACGTGCCCGTCCACCCCCGACAAAGCGCGCGGAAGAACCGTTGTCGGCGATCACACTGGCCAGGTCGAACTTGAATCCGGAAAATCGCGAATCAATGATTTCGACCGCAGGGAGGACATAGTCGGTCGCCGCCAAAACGTCCTGGGCGGTGCAACCAGGCCCCTGCAAGTCACTCTTCATAACAAAAGCCACTTCGCATTCAACCCGTGGATGCACCAGGTCTGAAGTGGAGATGGCCGAACTCTCGGGGCGGGCCATGCGATCGGTCAAAAAGCCGATCGAGGGCACGTTGACACCCATCTGCTGCATCTTGGCTTTTGACGTCAGCCCGGCTTTCCAGCCGACCAGCTTGTGGCCTTTTTCGATGAAGCGACGACGAAGCTCGCTCTGCACGGCATAACCATCGGCGATGGTCATGTTCGGGTATTCGTCGGTCAGCTTGGGAATGGCGTAGGCGCGGGTCTGCGCACCTTCAACCCGCTCGCACAGGCGAACGATGTCCTCACGCAACAGTGTCAGGTTGCTGCTCATACTGCGCTCCTCCCGGAAAACTTGACGCGACAGCTACCAAGGCCGCCGACGGTACACACCAACTCATCCCCATCTGTCACCGGTACCAACGAAGACTGGGAACCCGAGAGAATCACCTCGCCTGCCTTGAATGGAATGCCCAATGCACCCAGGGTATTGGCCAGCCAGGCCACAGCATTCGCTGGTGAACCTTGCACCGCAGCACCGACGCCGGTAGAGAACAACTCGCCGTTCTTCTCCAGCACCATGCCTGCCAGGGTGATATCGAGCTTGCGCGGATCGCCCTTGGTTTTACCCAGGACGAATACGCCGCAAGAGGCATTGTCCGCAACGGTGTCCTGGATCTTGATCTGCCAGTCGGTAATGCGTGAATCGACGATCTCGAAACAAGGCACCACGTAGTCAGTCGCACGGATCACGTCCATCGCGGTGATGCCTGGCCCCTTGAGGTCATGCTTCAACACAAAGGCCAACTCGGCTTCGGCTTTCGGCTGAATCAACTGGCCGAGGTCAATGGTGTCGCCCTCTTGAAAAACCATGGCCGAAGTGAGCATCCCGAAGTCCGGCTGATAGACGCCGAGAAAGTCCTGTACAGGCTTGCTGGTCGCACCGATTTTCTTGCCGACGATGGTTTCACCCGCTGCCAGCCGCCGAGCGACGAAGCGCTCCTGGATACGGTAAGCATCCTCAATGGTGATCTCCGGCTCACGGGTGAGCAGTGGCGCAACGGCGCGACGGGAGACGAAAGCTTGGTAAAGCTCATCGCCGTAATGCTCGATCTTTTGCTTGTCCATAAGGGCCTCAGAGTTTCACGCAGATATTTCGGGTTTCGGTGTAGAACTCCAGCGAATGCACGCCGCCTTCACGACCGATGCCCGACTGTTTGGAGCCGCCAAACGGGGTGCGCAAATCGCGCAGGAACCAGCTGTTGATCCAGGTGATGCCAACGTCGATACGCGCCGCCATGCGGTGGGCACGAGATAAATTAGAGGTCCAGATGGTGGTCGACAGGCCGTAATCGGTCGCGTTGGCTTTCTGCACGACTTCGTCCTCGCTGTCGAACGGCGAAATGTGGCAGCACGGCCCGAAAATTTCTTCCTGCACAACGGAAGCTGTTTCAGGCAGGCCGGTCCAGATAGTGGGTTGCACCCAGGCACCTTCGGCCAGATCCGCCGGCATATCAGGCACACCGCCGCCGGTCACCAGAGTGGCGCCCTCCTCCACAGCCTTACGGTAGTAAGACAGCACTTTCTGCTTGTGCTCCTGGCTGATCAGCGGGCCGTAGTTGGCATGATGATCATCTGGACGACCATATTTGACCGCCTCCGCCTTGACCTTAAGGGCCTGGACAAAACGCTCGAAAATCGGCCGCTCGACATACACCCGCTCGGTGCCCAGGCAGACTTGGCCCGAGTTGAGGAATACCGAGCGTGAGAAGCTCTCAACCGCCGCATCAAAGTCGGCATCGGCAAACACGATGCCGGCATTCTTGCCACCCAGTTCGAACGACACATCGCGCATGCCTTCGGAAGCGGCTTTCATGATGGCCGTGCCAGTCCGGGTCTCGCCGGTAAAGGTGATGGCATCGACGTGCGGGTGTTGGGTGACGAACTCGCCAGCGGAGTTGGGCCCGAATCCGTTCACTACGTTGTAGACACCCTTGGGGATACCCACTGCGTTCATCACTTCACCCAGCAGTGCCGCCGTTTGTGGCGACTCTTCGGACGGCTTGACCACCACGGTATTACCGCAGGCCAGCGCCGGACCTACTTTCCAGGTCATCAGCATGAACGGGGCATTCCACGGACAGACCACCCCGATCACCCCCTTGGGGCGGCGAATCGAGTAATTGAAGGCGCCGCGACCATCAGGCGTATCCATCTGGAAGGATTCGCTGGCGACGTTCTTGATCACGTCGGCGAACACTTTGAAGTTGGCCGCCCCGCGCGGGATGAACACGTGCTTCATGACGTGCTCAGGCTGACCGGTGTCGGACATCTCGGCCTCAACGAAGTCGTCGAAGCGGCGGGTGATTTCGTTAGCGACACCGTAGAGCAACTCAATGCGTTGATCCGTGGTAAGACCACCCCACTCGCCCTGTAGCGCATTACGTGCAGCGCTGACGGCGGCATCTACCTCGCCGCGTCCGGCTTCACTGATCGAGCAAATAACACTGTTATCGACCGGTGAACGCTTGTCGAAACGTTTGCCACTGGCAGCGCCGACGAACTCACCGGCGATGAAATTTTCAATCTGGCGCATGGAAGCTCCGGGGTGTTGTTCTGTATGACTACCCGCTGCACCTTCCCCAGGTCAGCGGGTATTAGTCCCTGAAACGAGTCTAGAAAAGCCAGGCAATACCGGCTAATACTTTGTTTTACCAACTCTGATACCTACAGGGTATTGACACTGAGGTAACAAAATCAGCCCACACAAGCTCCCTTGACTAACCTGTTGGGGGCGCTAGTCGGCGCGATCAGATAGCCTTGAACAAGGGACTGCGGACCTGCTGAGCATCCGCCGCCGATATAAACTTCTCGGTATAGATGTCGCGCTCAAACAGGCGTCCCTGCATCAGCGTACTGATGCAGGAGTCAATCATTAAAGGCGGGCCACACAGGTAAGCCTTGTGCCCCCTGAAGTCGTTATTGAAGTGCGCCTTGGCCGCGTCATGGACGAAGCCACGGGAGCCTTCCCAGCCAGAGTCCTCCGGCTCATGGGAGAGCGCAGGCACGTAGTTGAAGTTCGCGTATTGCTGAGCCATGGCGAGGAAATCGTCGTGGTAATACAGCTCGCTACGATGGCGTTGGCCATAAATGAGGGTGATCGGCAGTTCAAAACCTTCCGCCAGCAGATCCAGAATCATTGAGCGCGGGCTGGAAAGCCCGGAACCGCCGCCCATGAAAATTACCGGCATATGCGCCGACTTCTTCACAAAGAAGCGACCGTAGGGGCCGGTAATGCTCATGCGCTCGCCGACCTTCACCTGCTCGTGCACATAACCCGTACCACGACCGCCTGGCACGATACGAATATTCAGCTCAATTTCACCGCCATCCGTAGGTGCACTGGCAATCGAAAATGCCCGGCTGCCGATACCGTCAGGCAACTGCAGATTGATGTATTGACCGGCCTGGAAGTGCATTCCAGCCGGATCCTCGAGCTTGATCCACACGCCCTTGATGGTAGGCGTGAGGGTTTCGATGCGGCTGACCGTACCGGCGAAGTCGCGGACCGGCAGATTCTCGGCATCCGGGTCTTCATCGATTTCCGCCTCAATCACCAGGTCGCTCTCAGCGGTAGCGCAGCAGGCCAGGCACTTCTTCTCTTCGCGCTCAAAATCCATCAGGGCAAAGCTGGAGGCCTCGCCGTGTTCAATCTCGCCATCCACCACCTGAATCTTGCAAGTCGCACACAAGCCGTGGCAGCAGGCGTGTGGCAGGTAGATGCCGGCCCGCAGAGCCGCATCGAGAATGGTCTGACCTTCTTCGATCTCGATGGTCTGACCCAGTGGTTCAATCGTCAGTTCGTAACTCATAGCCCGTCCCCCTTCTCAGCTAACTGCGCAAATAGTGTTGAGGCCCGGCGTACTGAAACGCAGCTGATCTTTGTGGCCGATAGCATTGTCGGCCAGGCTGAGATTGAAGTCGGGCACCCAAGGCCGGTTGCCCTTGAGCCACTCGACAGTGCGCCAGTTAATCGCTGCGGTATCCGGGTCCGCTTGCAGCAGCGGCTCGAGAGCGACCTGAATCAACTCGGCGAAAGTAGTCTGCGGCGGCAGACAAAGCAGGAACGGGGCAGCAAAAAGCAGATGGTGATCCCAGCTGACGTACACCAGCTGTTTGCCGTTGAAATTCTCAACGCGATCACGGGCAACGCCTACGTACTCTTTAAGGGCGACTACAGGCATTTTGTTCTCCTTATTATTGTGTTGGGCGTGGCCGCTTCAACTAACGACCACCCCCTTTAGAGGCTTACTGGTTCGACGTCGCCAGACCACGCCACAGTTCGAAGTTGTGGCGGTCCTGGGAATCGGCAAAATCACCATTGTCCTGACCGTCTTTCAGCGAAACCCACTCCATCCAGGCAGCCAGATCACCATTGAGCGGCGCTTGGAAGAGTGCAGGCATGGGCAGCCATGCCTGGATATATTTCTCCGGCTCATTATTGAAAATTTCCAGGCAATGATCAGAGCAGAAGTGATACTTATCGCCTTTGTATTCAACTTCACGGTGGCAAGTAAGCGTCGGATCATTTGGCTCGGTAAATACCGTCGGCAACTGGCAGCACTGGCACAGTTTAGCCAGGCCATAGTTCTTGAACGGCGTACCTGCCGCCGCCAGCTTTTTGATGTGTTCCCAGCGTGGCCGGTAATACTTGTCGAACGTGGTGGGGTACTTGGCAGATAACCATTGCAGGTCCTCATCCGAGGGGATCCATGCATGAAAGGCAGTACCAAAGCTCCACTGGTAAAGACCCAACATGAACTGGTGAGACATGTGGTCGATGCCTGCTTCGGCGTCATCCCAGCTCTTCGGTGGACGAATACCGTAGCGCGCCAGGTCCTTGAACAGCGCACCGCCGTTCTCTGCACCGTAAATATCCCACGCCTCGCGCCACGACATGACGCGCTTGGGCAGCATGTAATCCATCATGGTGCTGACCAGGCCGAGAACCCGGAAGCCACGCCAGAACCACTTGTCGATCCAGCCCTGAACGATGGGCAGGTTGTCCGGATCCTGCTCGAGCATGAACTTGATGCATTCAAGCCCCAAGGTCATGTGCCGCGCTTCATCCGACTGGGCCGAGAAGCCGAAGGTCACCGTGGCCATGTCACCGTTGTAAGCTGCGCCGGACATGAACGGTACGAACAGCAGGTTGGTCAGCACGTATTCGAACGAGAAGCCGATGGCAATCATGAACTCAAACGGACCGGCCGACATCGCATCGTCAAAGAACGAGCGCGCCACAGACGTGTACCAGATGCGGTCACGCTGATCAGCAAACGCATGGAAGCCGTTGTAGAACTTGTTGTAATTGGACAGTGCGTGGACTTGCGTCTGGGCGTGGCGAATTTCATCAATGGCCTGCATCTGGCAGGCCACTTGCGTCCCCACACCGCGAAACTCACGGCCCACACGGGCAAACCCTTTATGCGCGGCGTACTCACCCGGACTGATGGCCTGCAGAAATATTTTCAAGGCCGACAGGTAGCGTGCATCGGTAATATTCAGATGGCCGTTATTCTGCGCATGGGCGTCGATAATCGCGTAAAACTTACGCTCTTTTTCCGCCTGATACTTCCAGTACGCATCCATGGTCAAGCGGAACGGATCTTCCCACTTGTTCCAGTCATGGATCTTCAGCCCTTCATAGGCAATGTAGGGAAAGAGTTCTTCCTCGGTGCGATAAGACGGTTCCCACGCCAGGTCGCGCGTCAACAACCGGTACTTTTCTTTCGCATTCATTTTTTTATTATTTGCTTTCATGTCCATGCTAAATATTCTCGCTTAGTTGCCCCAGGTCAGGGTCAAGGAGTCTTCGTCTTCAACGACGTTGCCGGAGAGCGTGATCAGGTTGATATTCAGCTCTTGCATATCAAAGCTGCGACCCATCTGTTCTTCAATGGTTTCTCGGCGAATGACCAAGCGGCCAGGCGCATTGATTTTGACCATCGCCGGTTCGCGATTGACCACGGCCTCGGGGTTATCTATTTCAATCGCCTCGATAATGGGGCGAGTCTCTTCATTGGTTTGCAATGCAATAAACACAGTCGACATAGAAACCTCTCAGACCACGACGCCGGTTTTTTCAAGGCGAGCCTTGAAGACGATCAATTGCTCAGCCATGACCTCATCGGCCTGGCCCGCAAAAACCTGCCCGATCACCGGCAGCAAGGCGGCTGCAGCGCGATCACGCCAAACGGCTGTCCAGGCCTGTAATTGCTCGCGGTTTTGCTCGGACTCAGCGGCCGCTACCTTCATGACCGCATCGACCCATTTGCGGGTCTCCTCAAACCAGTCGCTCATGAATTGAGTCAGCATGGCCACCGCCGAGCCGCCATTGGCCGCAAACCGGTCATCCACGATGCGCCCGTACACCAGCGGATAGAGCAAGCCATCCAGGGCCACGTTTTGCGCAACAAACAGCTCGAACGGATCGCGTACCGCCATGCAGTCCTCGGTATAACGACGCAGTGCTTGCCAGCCGTCTCCTTCCATCCAGGCGGCCTTGCCCTCTTCCAGGGCTTCGGTGCCACCCAGCAGCAGACCAATCCGCGACAGGTATTGAGCCGAACCCAGGTTATCCATCGCGTGGTACATACACGGCTGGGTAAACACCGTGCTGTAGCCGTAACCGCAGATAAAGGTGTTGTTGAGATTGGCGCCCCAGGCAGCGTGACGCAGCGGCACCAACAGATTGAGCGCGGAGCTGCGCAGATCGTCTGAAAGCATGTCGGCCAGGCCGCGGGTTTCAACGAAGTTGAAGTTCGCTTCGGTGTTCTCTTGCTGACGCGCGCGCGCCAGCGTGTAGGTGCTGTAGTAAAACTGGCGCGGGTCTTTCAAGGCGTACCAGTCGCGCATCACGATCTTGGTGATGCTGGCGTCGTAAAGCGCCTGCTCCGGGTCCCAGGTCGGCAGGTAGTGCAGATTTTCCTCAGGCTGGATGTCGTAGCTGCCTTCCTGATAGCGCGAAGAGGGCTTGTCGCCAAAACGACGGGCCAAGTGATCAAACGTCTGTCGCAATGGCTGGATGCTGACCGTGCGAAGATCTATATGCATGTGTATCTCCCACAAGCGTTTCACCTGAGGTGAAACGCCCAATTCGATTAGTTTTTGAAACGAACCTGTGTGGCGTCAGCGAGTCGCCAATCCCAATCAGCCGAAGCATCTTCCTCGTCCATAGCCGCAGTCGGCGCGGGCATCAACGCAACCTTGTTCGTGGCGCAGAACTCGGCGAATGCTTCATGAGTCAGGATCATTTCAACGAATAACCCTGGCTCGCCAATGGCGAAGTCGAACTCGACAAAGCGGCTCCCGCGATTGCCGGTAACCCGTACAAAACGCTTTTGCGTATCCAGGTCGGCCGGCTGCATTTCCAGTGACTCATCGGGCAAAGCCATAGATGTGCCCTCAAGTCACTACAGTCAGAAAGGTCTCGTGCAGTTTGCGCTGCGGGTAGTCGAGGCCTTGGGCGAAGTTGTCGTAGGTCCAAGACAGCGGCTCGTAATCTGGATAAGGGTGGTAGCCGCCCATGAAGGTTTCAAAACGATTGCCTGAGGGATCCCACGCATAGATGGTGCAGCCGCGGGTTACGCCATGACGGGTAGGGCCAATATCAACGTTCACTTCGTTCATCGACATGATGTCGCCGGCACGCAACACTTGCTCCCACGACTCGAGGAGGAATGAACAGTGGTGCAGCTTGCCCTTCTCCGGATACTCGACGAAGGCGATGTCATGGACTTTGTGCGAGCAGGACAACCAGATGCCCATGTCGCTGTCGCCATCCGGGCTGAGTACGCGCTCAACCAGAAAGAAGCCCAAGACGTCGGTGAAGATCTTCTTCACTTCGGCGATATTCGGGCCATACAGCAAGCAATGGTCCAGCTGGATAGGGGCGATGCCATGTTCGCGCTGAGCGTTCCACGGAGCCGGGTTGACTTGGGGAATGCCGTTACCTATACGGGTTTTCTCCGCATACAACTCGATCAGATGGCCGGATGGCAACTCGAAGCGCACGCGCTCGCCGGTTTCCAGCATTTCACCGGCCGGGATGCGTGTAGTGACCAAACCGTATGCTTGCAGGTCGGCATCAAGTTTTTCCAGAGTGGCCTTGTCCAACACCTTGAAGCCAAAGAAATCGATGCCAGCGGTGTCCGCCTCACGAATCACATAGCAGTTGTGATCACGCTCGTCCCAGCATTTAAAGTACACGCGCCCCTGGTCATCACGCCCGGTTTCCACCAGGCCCAGCACGTTGCGGTAAAAGTGGATGCCTTCTTCAAGGTTCAACACGCGCACCTGGGCATGCCCTGGACGCAATACACCTGTCATCGCCATTTGTTGTCTCCATTATTGGCTAGATGAGGTTGGCTCTACGCGTGCCCTTTCGGGCTAGCGACAAGCCGGACTTACAGTCTCGATCTAACTTTGCATAGAGGATGCCAATAACTTTAACTAATTGATTTATATGGTTTTTAATAGATAAACAAAAGAATAAGCCCCCCTCACAGGATGACGTTTCTGTCCATTCGCCACCCACGCCTTACAAAAACGTAAGGCCGCACATCAGCAAAACGCGATATCCCGAGCAAAACGATGTCCACCCACTGGCAAATGAGCCTGGAGTGACCGTTAGATGGGCAAAAAAAACACGTCGGGCGACGTGTTTGGCATAAGGCTTCTTAAAAAACAGGCATTCCTTCCGCCTTCACGGTCATGTCACAGGAATGCCTGGATTAAAGAGCACCTATGAATTGATAGGTGTACGCTTTTGTCAGGCGCTATCCGGGGCCTATTCGATATCACCCAATACCTGTTTTACCCGATACGCCAACTGACGACGGGTTATGCCGAGTAGACGTGCCGCGTGGGTGAGGTTGCCATTGGCCCGCAAAACAGCGAGCTGCAAAAGACGAGCTTCATGTGCCTGAAGATCGAAGCCCTCATCCAGTAAACTATCGTAAAGTTTATCTTTCCTGGCTTCATCCGCATTCCCCACCTTCCCCTGCCTGTCAATTACAGCACCGAGCGCAGTCACGGGAGCCATACCAGGGAACAGATGTTCCACCTCAATTTGTCCCCCTGAAGGAGCAAGCAAAACAGAACGCTCAACCAGGTTTTCAAGCTCACGGACATTGCCCGGCCAGTCATAGGCCATCAGCTCTTGCATCGCCAGATCGCTGATACCGTGAATAGTCTTGTGATAGAGCGGTGAGTATTTTTCGATAAGCACCGAGACTAACACCGGAATATCCGACTTGCGCTTGCGCAGGGGGGGGATTTCTAATGGATAGGTCGCCAGGCGGTAGTAGAGGTCGGCGCGAAAACGACCATCGGCAATGGCTTGTTGCAGATTGACGTTGGTGGCGGCAACCAGCCGCACACTGACCTTGCGGGGCTTATCGTCGCCCAGTCGCTCGACTTCTCCGGTTTGCAGTACCCGCAAGAGTTTCACCTGGGCCGAAGGGGAAAGCTCACCCAGTTCATCAAGGAATAACGTGCCACCATCGGCTCGCTCGAACTTGCCTGGTCGTGAATTCTGCGCGCCGGTATAGGCTCCTTTCTGCACACCAAAAAGCTCTGATTCGATCAGGTCATTGGGAATCGCTGCACAGTTGATGGCTACAAACGGTTTATCTGCACGATCACTGTTTTCGTGCAGCCACTGGGCAAATACCTCTTTGCCGACCCCGGTTTCACCCAAGAGTAAAACCGTTATAGGACTGCTGGCTGCCTTACTGAGCAAACTGAAAGCAGCACTAAACGCTGGGGAGCTGCCCACCAGCTTGCCAGGCGGACGCTGTTCGCGCTGACGACCACGCACTTGCCACAGCTCCTCTTGCAACTGTTCAAAAGAAGTCTCCTTATCCTTTGGCTCCAGACAGTGTTCGAGGAAAGCGTCATCTCCCCAGTCTTCCAACGGTTTGCCAACCAGCACGCAGTTAGGGTCACCACAACACACGCATTTGGTTTCACGAAAAACAATGAAGCGCTTGAAGAATCGAGAGGTATAACCCGATGCATAGCCCGACAGGTGCCAGCAAGCAGCCTCATCGCCAGCACCGAATAATTGCAGATGCGATTCAGCTTCCCATGAGTTTTCACATTTCACTTCGCCGAAAAATGTCCCTTTTTCCCAGTCTATTTTTGCTTCGGTGATGGTTGATCGAACCAGACCTTCAAACGCGTGCAGCTCAGGGCCGATCTTGAAAACGTCAAAGTCGTCACCCTCGCCATAGAGCTTTTGCGCAAGGTCGGCATCATGCTGGCCAGCTGCAAAACCCATGCGAAACAAAAGTCCTTTGGCGCGCTTGGACCCAAGCGACTCAAACAACTCTTGGCGCAAGGCCCCGAAGGCCTTGGCGTGAAGCAGCAGCATGCGGTTTTCGTCGAGCCAGATCTGCCCGCTCTCGATATTAAAGCGCAGCCGTGAACGCAAATTGAAGCGTTCGGCAAGGGGTTGCTCGATCATGAACATTCCTAAAACGTAACGAAGCACGAGCCTTTCGATCTTGAGGACGGTAAAACTCACCAAAATCGATTGCGTTTTTTATTGTGCGTGCGATCTGAAGCGTTCGCTGCATGGGTCTTAGTTTATGCGGATAACGCGACACACGCCTCTTTGACTTTTAGGTAAGCGTTTCTGATCAAAGGAGTCGTGCGCTCACGTATCTGTTTCAGCTTCCCGCCTTGGGCAGCATTGAGCAGTTCATCACGAAGCACGCGATAGCCGTCCAAAGCTTCCCGCAAACGGGAGAAATGAGCTTTACGTGCTTCACCCCCTGCCCCTCCATCCAATTGCGCACGCCCCAGCAGATGATCGATTTCTGTGTCCAGAGAGCGTATCCGCTCTATATGCGGCAGCATCTGCGAGGTAGCGCGGGCATTCAAAACCATTATGTTGTGAGCACGAACTTCTTCGATTGCGTCAATCATGGAGGCCAGCGCATTACGACTGACATCTATTTTGTTCGCCAATACTTTCAGATCCACCAGACCCAACATCAATTGGCGTAAGCCCGCATTGCAGTCGTTGACCCGGTTATCCAGCTCGCTCGCCAAGCGGGCCACACCACCAGAGTCTTCCAGCAATTGCCCGGTCTTCTGCACTTCGACACTGGCACGCTGGGCAATCTCCTCCACCGCGCTAACGGTATTTTGCGCAGTACCTGCAATACCCTTCAGCACACCGCAAGCATCGTCGGCTTGTTTCACACCCTCGGTGGCTTCCTGGCGAGCCTGAGCCAGGCGCTGTTCAAGACGGTCAATACCGTCGCCGATCAGAGCGATGATTTCTCCGACGCCCAGTGTGGCCTCGCCTGTGCTCTCAGCCAGCTTGCGGACTTCATCAGCGACCACACTGAAACCCCGGCCTTGTTCACCCGCTCGGGCAGCCTCAATAGCGGCATTGAGCGCCAACAAATTAGTTTGCCCGGCGATGCTCCTGATAATGGCAACGATCTCGCTGATGCGTGCAATTTGATGACGAACACCATCAAACTCCTCACCCACTCCTGCCACCACATTGGCCAGATCGACCATCGCGGCGGCCACCTGCTGCACCTGCTCGCCACCACCAGACACCTGATTGCGAGCATCGGTAGTGGACGAGGCCAGTGCAATGGCCTCGCCCGACGTGGTCCGCGCGCGCTCAGCCATACCTTGGACTTCGACCATTGAGTTCACCGCCAACTCTGACTGCCGATCCGCCGTGCCAATGGCCTCGGTGAAACCCGAGACCAAGGTGCCTGCGGAAATCGTCAACTCCGAGGCCAGTACATTCATGCGCTGAACCGACTCGACCTTGTCTTGTAATACCACCAGCAAGCGCGCCATCGAATCCTGCATGCTTGTCGGTGCGGGCTGAGGATCTGCCAGCATCACAAGGGTGTTGTTCAGCGCAGCCGCGATCGCTCGTTCACGTCGCGAACTGCCACTTAGCAGCCCCCATGCAAGCAGCGCCGTCAAAATGGCCCAAAGCCAATGCAGTCCGCCTACGTCAAACCCTCCAAGCATTGCGCCAGTTGCCAGAAAAATGGTGTTGATCAGATCACGGCCATGACCGCTCCATATAGTGCTCATAGTCAATGCACCCTTCTCGCCGGTCAGATCGCAACGCCCTGTTTGGGCTTCAACAAAAAGTGGGCCAGCGCGGGTAACAAGATCAGCGCTCCGAGCATGTTCCAGACAAACATGAACGCCAGCAAAATACCCATGTCAGCCTGGAACTTGATCGGCGACCAGACCCACGTCGCGACCGCAATCCCCAAGGTGATACCGGTTAACACCACCACCTTGCCGGTAAAGATCAACGCCTTGTAGTAAGCCTCCGAGAGCGACATGCCCTCCTTCATCCGCGCCAGCGTCACGGTCATCACGTACAGCGCGTAATCCACGCCTATACCCACACCGAGGGCGATCACTGGCAGAGTGGCAACCTTGACGCCGATATTCAGCCACACCATCAACGCCTCACACAGTACGGAAGTAATCATCAGCGGCACCACCGCACAGACAACCGCACGCCATGAGCGAAAGGTAATGAACGCCAGCACGATCACCGCCGCGTAGACCAGGAACAGCATTTGAACGTTGGCCTTTTTCACCACGATATTGGTGGCGGCCTCAATGCCGGCGTTGCCCGCGGCATTGAGAAAGCGGATGTCATCGCTGTTGTATTTAGCCGCGAAGCCTTCGACCACGCCGACCACGCTTGTCAACGTATCGGCTTTATGGTCCTTGAGGTAGGCATACACCGTGAGCAAGTCGCAATTCTGGTTGAACATCTCACGCGGGGCGCGAGTAATAATGGCATTGAGCATGTCTTGCGAACGTGGCACTTCGAACCATTTGAGACTGCCTTCGTTCATCCCTGCGTTAGCCACCTTGGCGATACCTGCCAGCGAACTGATGGCCTCGACCCCAGGCAGTTTCTGCAATTCATGCGACAGCGCATCGACAGCCATCAGCGTGCTGTAGTGAGCACACGCGTATTGCGGTGTCTTGACCATGATGATGAACACATCACTGCTCGCCGCGTAGTTGTCCACCATAAAGGCGTTATCACGGTTGTAACGCGAATCCGCACGCAGCTCCGGTGCGCCAGGATCGGTATCGCCAATTTTCAGATGGGTGCTCACCATCAGACCGATGATGCCCAAAACCAGGCCCACTGCCACGGCCACGGTCGCCCAGAAGCGTCGGGTAAACAGGTCGAGGAACGCCCAGAACGGATGCTTCCTGTGCTGCGTGTCGTTGTTTTCCGACAGTTCTGCCTTGAGGCTGCGCTTCGCTGCCGCAGGGCTGACTCCCGTGTAAGAAAGCAGGATTGGCAGCAGCACAAGGTTGGTGAAAATCAGCACAGCGACGCCGATACTCGCCGTGATAGCAAGATCCCGTATGACCTGGATGTCTATCACCATCAACACAGCGAAACCGACCGCATCGGCCAGCAACGCGGTCATGCCCGCCAGGAACAAGCGTCGAAAGGTATAGCGCGCAGCCACCCATCGGTGCGTCCCACGACCGACGTCCTGCATGATGCCGTTCATCTTCTGCGCACCGTGGCTCATGCCAATAGCGAACACCAGAAAAGGCACCAGGATCGAGTAAGGATCAAGCTCGTAACCAAGCGTAGGTAAAAGACCCAGTAGCCATACCACCGCGACCATTGAACAGAACACCACCAGCAAGGTGCTACGCAGGCAGCGGGTGTACCAAAAAAGTACCGCAGTGCAGATGACGATGGCTGCGGCAAAGAACACCAGGACCTGTCTCAGGCCATCAATCAGGTCACCCACTACCTTGGCGAAGCCGGTAATGTGGATTGCAATTTTGTCCGACTCGTATTTGGTGCGCAATTGCTCAACACGCAGGGAGAGTGCGTGATAGTCAATCCGCTCGCCGGTTTCAGAGACTTTTTCCTGAAGGGGAACCAGCACGATGCTCGACTTATAGTTCGCCGCCACCAACTGGCCAACTTCACCTGAGCGCTCGACGTTTATTCGGACCTGCTCAAGGCTTGGCACAGACCCATCATAGTTATCGGGAATAACCGGCCCGCCGTCCAAACCTTCTTCGGTCACGCCTGTCCAGCGTACGGCTGGTGCCCACAGCGACTTCATATAAGGGCGGTCGACACCCGGCAGCAGGAAGACTTCATCACTAAGCTTGCGTACCGTTTCCAGATACTCAGCACTGAAAATATTACCGTCTTTGGCCTCCACCGCAATGCGTAGCGTGTTGCCCATGCCAGACAGCTGCTTGCGGTTTTCCAGGAAGTTGACAATGTAAGGATGACCCGTAGGGATCATCTTCTCGAATGCCGCATTGAGCGAGAGCCCACGCGCCTGATAACCCAGCAACAGCGTGATGAACAAACACAGTGCAACGATCACTATGCGGTTGTTGAACAACAACCGTTCACAAAGTGTTCCTGATTGTTTATCGAACGCCTGCAGGTCGCTTATGACAGCTTCCGAGGGAATAAGCTGCGCATGATTCATTATTGAACTCCCGAAACTAATGTACCCGGCTCAATCCGGGACAGCCCGCGCGCGCCGAAAATGATCAGAGCGCCCTCCGCCGACTCGACTACACCGCTGAGCCCGGCTTGCGCTTGGGTTTTGAGAGCCACAAAACTGCGGCCGTCGTCAGTACTGCGTAACAGGCGTCCACTTTCGTCAGCGAGCAGCAAAGAACCGTCGTGCAGTCGTCTCGCGGCGGTAAGTGTCACCGATTGTTCCGGCGCCACCCGTTGCCAGTTGGCCCCGTGATCCGGACTGCGCCAGGCATTGCCGCGTAGACCGTAGGCCAGCAGCGTATCGCCCTCAAGATTCAGCACACCGAAGAAGGTGCCCTTGTAGGGTGTGGAGATCTCACTGAAATGGCTGCCTCCATCTATTGAGCGAAATAACACGCCTTGTTCACCGGCTATCAGCAATTCTTGATGATTGATCTGTACCTGATAAAGGTGCTTGCCACGTGGGTTAGGGATTCGTCCAACCAGCGATTGCCAGCTCTGGCCGCCGTCTGCAGTGGTGAGTGCTATGCCGTAAGCACCCACCACATAGCCATGCTGCTCATCACTAAACCGCACGCTCAAAAAAGGCTTGTCCGGACCATCGCTTATCAGGAACCCGGCACTACGCACCTCTGCGGCAGCGCCCTCTTGGCCAGCATCGGCGCGCTGGCGGGCATCGTCGAGAATCACCTGCGCGACTTCCTGGCCGTCAAGCTGACGCTGCCAGGTTTCGCCGGCATCGGTGCTGTGCAAGACCACACCGCTGTGCCCCACCGCCCAACCCTGGGTTGGTGTCGGGAAGTCCACGTCGGTCAGCAGCACACTTACCGGCACGCTCTTGGCTTGACGCCATGAATGCCCTGCGTCGTCGGAAAGCAGAACGCTGCCGCGCTCGCCGACAGCGACCAGGCGCTGGCCTGCCTGGGCCACGGCCAGTAACAAACCCTGCCGTGCCCGTGTGTTCTGTTGTGCAGGAAGGTCGAGCACATCGGGCACGACCGATTGTCCTGCTGCAACGCAAAGGCTGGCCAGGCAGGAAAGACAAAGTGTGGCGACGGCAAAGGCCGTCGACCTTTTGAGCGCATTTAACATGTGCATCTGACGTACTCGAATACATCCTTCTGCCCGGATCTCAGCGTCAAGCACTGCATGGATGAGGCAAAAAAATGATGAGAAGAGACTGTCGCCACTGTGCCTGCGGGGCTCAGTGGCGACACTGCAAGCGCGTGATTTAACGTACGCCTTCGGCACCTACCGAGTCGCCGGTGAAGTAGGTCTCGGGCTTGCGTCCGACCACATGAAAAGTGGCCTCGCTAAGTGATTGCGATGAACTCATGGTATTGGCCTGCAAGTTGAATACATGCGCGGGCTTGAGTTCCAGCATTGGCACTGATGGCAACACGAACGGCGTAATCTGAGTGGTACGCCACAGCTTGCCTTCACTGTCATAGCCATCCATCAGCAACACCATCCAGGAGTCTTCGTCGAGGTAGTAACGACGCTTGGGCACCGCATGACGCTTGCCAGCGGCAACGGTCGCCTCCACTTCCCACACGCGGTGCAACTCCCAACGCACCTTGTCAGGATTCAAATGGTGCTTGCCGTAGGCCTGATCCAGCGAAGCGGTGACCACTTCATTGGTGTTGTAAGGTACGTACATCTCCCGCTTGCCCACCAACTTCCAGTCATAGCGGTCGACATGCCCCATCAAGCCCATAACTTCATCGAAGTAGTTCGCACCTGATGCCACGAAGTCAGGCGTGTCATACGCCACTGTCGGTGCTCGGCGCACACGCCGCTGGCCGACCAGGTACTGCCATGCCTGACGTGCCTGACTGACGTTGATGCTGTCACGAAACACCAGAGATTCCCCGGCCTTGAAGGGCGGTGCAATGGTGCTGAAACGCTGCAGGAAGTATTCGCCGCTCCATTTGTCTGCCGAACCATCTTTGTAGTAGTACGGGTATTGATTGGACTGGTCATTCATTGTCGCCATGGCCCGCGAGCCATCGGAAGTCAAAATGATGTTTTTGAAGTTGGAGACTTCAGTGGCTTCACTTTCGACGCGCAACAAGTGGTTCCAAATAGCCTCAACCCCTGATTTTGGAATCGGGAACGGCACGCCGCCATAGCAACCCTGCAAAGACATGCCATTGTCTTGAACCTTGCACTGGGTGGCATTTTTCATCGTGTTGTCATAGACATACTGCGGCGCTGCCGCCGTACGATGAGTGGGGTAAACATCCAGGCGAAAAGTATCAGGGTACTTCTTCAGCAACGCTTGAGTGCCTTCGGACAATTTATCCGCGTACGGCCCCATATTCTGTGCAGTGATCTTTGTCTGCGGCTTCTCATCCGCAAACAACTTGACGGGGATATCACCGACTTTTTCACTGGACGCCGACAATCCCTTGACCCCGCTCCAGGCCGGGATACTGCCGTCCTTATTTGCCGACATCTCTCCGCCGAGCGGTGTCAGGCTGCTTTTAAGCTTCGCAGCTTCGTCTGCGCTCACGGCAGCGTGTGCCATCTGCGTGGTTATAAAACTGGCAACCAACGCCGCCCATAAAACGGTTTTCTTATACATTGTGGTACCCCTCAGGCGGGAAAAAATTCAAACTTAAAAAGTGCGTTGAACCGACAACGAAATGAAATCACGGTCGCCGTGGAAGTTCTGGTAGGAAAGTTCGGGAACGTTGGTGTCGTACTTGATAACTGAACCGGCAGGCCCGTAGTAATGCGTGTAGTTGAGGCTGGTCTGCCAGGTTTTCATGTAATCACCTTTCAACCCAACGGTGACGTTGCCACCATGTTCTGAGGGCATTAGCACACCATTGACTGCAGAACGGCCAGAAATCCCATAGCTCACACCGATCGGAGCCTGCAGGTCCAGCCCAGGGGCAACCTGAAAGTACTCGGGCGTAAAGATGAATTGCAGCGCGCTCGCGTCACGCGTTGCCGATGGGTCCAACTGATCTCGATTTTCAGTGACGCTCAAGAGTCGGTTAAAGGCAAGTTCACCGATAACGGATGCGCCATCCCAAAACGGCGTAGCCGCCAAAACATCAATCGCTGACAAATTGGCATGCAGAGTGCGGCCCACAGGGAAGGCCGCTTTGCTGTCGCCATTTGCCCCCAGGCTAGAGGGCACGATCACCGTATTCCCGGAGGCTACCAACGGCATGTTGCTACGGAAAGAAACCTCTCCAGCGACGTTGGCTTCACCGACCAGGGTACTGAAGCTAGCGCCTATCGTACGGATATTCTCGCCGAAGACCTCCTCGTAAGAGCCGGTATCGGGGTGAACATAAAACTGAGGCATCTTGTCGTGGAACTGCGCCGCGTAAATACCGTATTCCACATCGCCTGTACTAAATTTTAGCTGGACGCCGCCCTGCCCCGAATTCTTGGCATCAATATCACGACCCCGGGAGAACGAGACCCCCGGCCCCATGATCAGCGACTCGCCGCCGTTATCAATGAAGTCGGCAAAACTGAAGTAACTGCCTGCGGCGGGCAAACGGCTTTTGCGCCATTCCAACTGGTAATAGGCGCCAATGGACACGTTTGAATTGATCTGCAATTGCCCAGAGAGCTGATCAATGGGCCGAAGAATCTCCTTGAACTGAGAGTTGGGAACTGAAAGCGCCTTGATCAAGTCGAGCGACGTTTGTGCTGCCGCAATACCGTTACTGCCGAAGAACAGGCTTTCACCGTAGAGCTGGGTAAAACGGCCCGCTTTAACGTTGAGCTGCATATCCGCTGGGGTAAAACTACCGTAAACGAACGAGTCCAACATCTCAGCGTCACGCCCCTGTAGTTTCTGGGTCGCGTGAGTGAAATGGTCATAACTGGCAGAGCGGGAATTCACCAGCGCGCCATTCAACGCGCCTGGGTTGTCGTTGGAATGGTTATAGACATCGTCATACCAGGCGGCACCGCTGAGGCGC
This sequence comes from Pseudomonas sp. GG8, assembly GCF_052976945.1. NCBI lineage: Bacteria > Pseudomonadati > Pseudomonadota > Gammaproteobacteria > Pseudomonadales > Pseudomonadaceae > Pseudomonas > Pseudomonas sp. GG8. Next base: position 2,237,168 of record NZ_JBRIIP010000001.1, on the reverse strand, counting down.
AGACCGAAGTTACGCTTGAATCGCAGATCGAATTCAGACAACAGATCAAGGCGGTCGGAAATCAACCCACGGTCAAAGTTTAGATCACCATCGTTGGTGTTGGCCTGAACACCGGTTGAGTTATTCGCGACCTTGGAGTCTGCACCGCGAACCCGCCATGCAGCGCTGTATTTGATTGTGTTATCCAATGACATCTGAATGTCAGGATTACCGGAATCGATCTGAAATGCATAGGTTGCACTGCTCATCGACAATCCAGCGAGTACGCCAAGTGCCAGTGCTGATCGATAGCGAAAGGAAGCATTTGGTTGATAGGTATTGTTACCCATATCGTCTCCTCGATTTTTTTTGTTTTTGTAATTTCGTGCTGACGCCGCGAACATTTGCTTCGCGCTTACCGACAGCCGATGTACACGAAACTATGGGTCTTGAGGGTTACCGTCCAATACCAAAAACCTGCCAACCTGATACCTATCAGGTATCGCTATGCACGTTATGGCTAGCCGTCGTGGAGGGTCTCCCGTTCAGGTGCGGGCTGCGGTGACACACGGGCATCAGGAGGATCAATGAATCAAGCATTGACGGAGCATGCTTGATGGTTCTTCCAGCGCGTTCAACCGGCCAACGCGATGGTGGCAAAATGTATTGGTTGAATGCGTGGAACTCCAATACCATGATCGCCTCCCCTCAGTGCCTCTCGCGTACTGAGCAATCACCCGAAAGGTTTACCGCACATGGATCTACGCCATATTCGCTACTTCATCGCTGTTGCGGAGGAACTGAATATGCGCCGGGCATCCATCCGTTTACACATCTCCCAGCCTCCGTTGACTCGACAGATCCAGCAGCTTGAAGATGAGTTGGGCGTACAGTTATTCATTCGCACACCACGCGGTATGGAACTGACTCAGGCCGGTGAGTTGTTCCTCGCTGAAGCTCGCAATATTCACTCAGTGGTCGAGCAGGCAACCGAACGTACGCAAAGAGCCGGTCAGGGGAAGCTGGGCAAGCTCGATATCGGCATCTTTGGCTCGGGCATTCTTGATACCATCCCTAAGTTGCTATTGGCATTCCGCAACACCCATCCAGACGTAAAAATTGTTTTGCACAACATGAATAAGGACGAACAAATTGAAGCCTTGCGTCAACGTCGAATCGACGCGGGCTTCAACCGATTTATCACGCCGTCGTCCGACATTTCCAATGAGCTCGTTATCACGGAAAAGCTGTTACTGGCAGTCAACGAAAATCATCCTCTGGCACGCGAAACTATCGTCCCGTTTCACTGCCTGGCCAATCATCCATTGATCCTGTTTCCCACGGGCTCGCGTCCAAACTTTGTCGATAAAGTCATGAGCATGTGTGAAAAAGCGGGGTTCATCCCACAGGTTGCGCAGGAGGTGGGCGATACCGTGACCGGAGTGGCCTTGGTGGCAAGTAACTTTGGCGTCTGCTTGGTGCCGGAGTCGGCCTCAGTGCTTGCTCTGCCGGGCGTGGTTTACCGGGCCCTGAGCGAGGAGCCCGATAACGCTCAAGTCGACTTGAGTTGCATTTACCGGACCGATGACCGTTCTCCGATTCTCAGTTCATTTCTAGAAATAGTTCGGGATTTTCGCACACGAAGAACGCCTTGATCTGAGGACTCCGTCTGTGCGGGGTGAAATGGCGGAAGGCAGCGGGAGTCGAACCTGCCCGGGAACGGATGCCGTCCCCAACCGGGTTTGAAGCCCGGCCGCGCCACCGGGCGCGATTGCCTTCCTTGAAATCAGTCTCACGAACTCTGTGCGAGTGCATTATCCGGACGGATACGGCGCTGGTCGCCGAGCCGTCGGGTCAAGCCAATACGGTCGAAGAACTCGAGAATCTGGATACTGCGCTTGCGGCCGATGCCCACTGCATCGCGAAATGCGGCTGCCGGTATCACTGGATTATCCGCGGACAGTTGCAACAGCATAGCTGCCAACTGGCGTACCGTGGCGTCAGTGTAAAACAGGTCGCGTACCACTTGATGGACCTGCCCCAACCGCGCCAATTTGCGCAGCAGCAAGCGCACGGCCGCTTCATCATGATGAGTCGCATTGGCCAGATCGCGGACCCAGGGCGAGTCGAAACCCGCCTGTTCGAACAGCGGCTTCAGCTGCAGCCACAGCACCTCGTCTTCTTCGCTCAGACGCACCTGGTGTTCGGGTAAATGCAACCAAGGGCCACTGGCGGCAATGGCGCCGCCGGCCAGCAATTCGTCGAGCAGGCTGATGAAGGTCGGTCGGTCCAGCGACATGCCTGCGAATCGACGCAAACGATCACGGTCCGGTCCCAATTGGTCGGGTTCCAGTTGATGAAAGCGCGCGAGTTGCTCCAGCACCCGGGCTTTCAGGGCCTGCCAATGGGCATCGCTGAACAATCGCGGCCCTTGGCGCGTGGCAATCACGAGGATATCGGCCGGTAGCTGCCACGTGGCGCGCAGGCGATTGAACTGGCGCTCAAGGCGTTGTGGGTCGAGTCCTGCGTCGCTATTGCCGAACAGCGTCGGCAAGACCTGTTCCAGGGTGTTGGTGTCGGCCAAGGCCTGTAGCTGTGCCAGCCGGGCCGGACTGCGCCGCTGGCGTGCCGGTGCAAACGGGTCGAGCACCCGCCCCCCGCCAAGGGTGCGTTGGGCGCTCTGGTCACGCAGGACCAGGTGATCACCCTGCACCGCCTGCAGTGGCGCATTCACCAACAATTGCGCGAACATTCGGTGCCCCGGCGCCAGGCTTTCACCCTCCAGTAATGCGACCCGAGCGGTGACATCTTGAGTGCCCAGGTGTACGTGCACCGGGCTGAAATGTGTAAAGGTACGCGTCTCGCTGGCGAGCAGTTGCATGTCGATGTCCAGACGCTGGGTGGGCGCATACAGCCACTCGGCCAGCAACCAGTCGCCACGATGGATCTGCTCCAGGGCCAGGCGCTCAGCGCTCAGGTTTAACGCCAACCGTTGCCCGGCCGATCCTTCGACGGCGGCCTGGTTCTGCGCATGCAGACCGCGCACCCGCACGGGCTTGCCGGATGCGCCCAGCAGCAACGTGTCGCCCACTGTTACCTGTCCGGCCAAGGCCGTCCCGGTCACCACGATGCCGGTACCGGCAACGCTAAAGGCACGATCGATGGCCAAGCGGAAACCGCCACAGGCAATGCGTTGCTGAATTTCGCGCTGTGCATCCAGCAATGCCTGACGCAGGGTCTCGATACCCTCCCCGGTCACGCTCGACAACACGATCTGCTGCGCCCCAGCATAGGGCCCGGGCGCGAGCAACGTTTCGACCTCGACCTGAACCGCCCGCACCCGTGCCGCGTTCACCCGGTCGCACTTGCTGATCGCCACCAGCGCCCGAGGGATCCCCAGCAGCTCGATGATCGCCAAATGCTCGCGGGTCTGAGGCATCACCCCATCATCCGCAGCCACCACCAGCAACACCAAGTCAATGCCCTGAATACCGGCGAGCATGTTGTGGATGAAGCGCTCATGACCGGGCACGTCAATAAAACCGGTAAGCGCCGCTCCGGGCTCCAGCACCGCGTAAATGAAACCCAGGTCGATGGTGATGCCACGCTCGCGCTCTTCCCGGCGGCGGTCACCTGACTGACCGGTCAAGGCCTTGAGCAAGGCGGTCTTGCCGTGATCGATGTGCCCTGCAGTGCCAACGATCACCCTGCCCGGCCCTGCCCTTGCAGTTGATCAAGCTGAGCCAACCAGGCCGTCTCATCGTCAAGCTGGCGCAGATCTAACCATAGGGCGTCGTCGTCGATGCGCCCGAGCACTGGAATGGGCAAGCCCCGCAATGTCGCCTCCAGCCCCTGCAACCAACGCCCGCGCAGCCGTTTAGGCGCGTGCGGTGTCAGGCACAATGCGGCGCTGGGCAGTCGGGCCACGGGCTGGCTACCGCTGCCGATCATGCTCAGCGCTGGCAACGCCGCGACGCCCCAGTCGTCGCCCAACACGTGCGCCAGTAAAGGGCGCAAGCGTTCAGCCTGAGCGAAAATATCGGTCTGGGGACGGGTGAGCAGGCGCAAGGTAGGCAGGCGTTCAGCCAGTCGGTCGGGGTCGCGGTACAAACCCAGTACCGCTTCGAGGGCCGCCAGGGTCAGTTTGTCTACCCGCAACGCACGCTTGAGCGGGTTCTTCTTGATTCGTGCGATCAGGTCCTTGCGGCCTACGATCAATCCGGCCTGGGGGCCTCCCAGCAACTTGTCGCCGCTGAAGGTCACTATATCGGCACCGTCGATCAGCGCCTGAAGCACCGTGGGTTCCGCGGGCAGTCCCCAGCGGGTCAAGTCCAACAGACTGCCGCTGCCCAGATCTTCGAGCAATGGCAGGCCGTGACGGTGGGCGAGTTGCGCCAGTTCGGCGGTGGGCACCTGAGCGGTGAACCCCTGAATGCTGTAATTGCTGGTGTGCACGCGCATCAACAGACCACTACGAGGTCCAATGGCGGCTTCGTAGTCACGGGCATGGGTGCGGTTGGTGGTGCCCACTTCATGTAGCTTGACCCCGGCCCGGGCCATGATGTCGGGAATGCGAAATGCGCCGCCGATTTCGATCAACTCGCCACGGGAGATAATGCCTTCTTTGCGCGCGCCCAGACTGTTGAGCGCAAGCAAGACGGCGGCAGCGTTGTTGTTGACCACCGTCACCGCTTCCGCGCCGGTCAGTTCGCGAATCAGGCCTTCAATCAAGTCGTCGCGGTCACCGCGTTTGCCGGTTTGCAAGTCGAATTCCAGATTGAGCGGATAGCGCGCAGCCTGTTGCATGGCCTCAATGGCTTCCTCCGGCAACAGCGCCCGCCCGAGGTTGGTGTGCAGCACCGTACCGGTGAGATTGAACACCCGTCGCACCCGGCTGGCGTGCTGGTTTGCCAGGCGTTCGCCTACCCTCCCTGCCAATACCTGCGCCGTGAGTTCAACCGCATCAAGCTGACCCCGCTGAACCGATTCGCGCAGGTCATCAAGCAATTGTCGCAGGGTGGCGAGCAATGCATCGCGGCCATACCGTTCTGCCAGTGGCCGGCAGGCGGGGCTGCGCAGCAGACTGTCTATCGAGGGCAGGCGCAAGACGCTGGAGGCAGGATTGGAGGGCATTCAGGGCTCCGGGAATGACGCGGAAGTGGGTCCGTGTATACAGAAAGCCTGAGTGTAGCCGCTGTGCTCAACCTCCTCCCGGTGTGAGCATCAGGTTTGGCGCTTGGCGTTGGTAGCCATCCAGGTCCAGACGCATGTCCAGCGTCAGGCTGGTCAGGTCCGCCGAAAGCGCCTCGGCTTCTGCATCATTTTCCAGGTAAAGCAGTTTCAGGTAGCTGTTGCAGCCGGGACAGATTTCAGCCCGCAGGGGCGCCTGATTGGCTGCATAGCGGTCATCTTCGAAGCTGACATATTTCAGCCCCTTGCTCTGTTCGCAGTAGATGCATTTGACCCGCACCACATGCCATTCGCAGGCACATAACGAACACACCAGGTAGCGCAATCCGTTGTACTTGCCACGGTGGCGAATCACCCCCGCCATGGCTGGCGAACCGCAGGCCGGGCATTGGCCGAGACTGTCGCAGGGCTTCAGGTCCACGGTTGGCATGTGCAGCAACCAGTGACTCCAGGCGGCCTGCAAGGCTGCACCGAGAAACGGCACCAGCGCTGCGGGCACCCCCTCAAACTGACCGCTGAGCAATGCGATGGCCCACGCCCTGCGCTGCCCGGCACTGGCGTTGCGCAAGGTCGCGAGGGCATTTTGCACTGGCGGCTGGGGCGGTGCCTGATAACGCAGTAGCAAGGCGTCCAGATACGGCTGCCAACCGTCCTCGCGCACCAGACTGTCGGCGGCCAGCGGCGGCAAGCCGTGTTGCTGACATAAAAGCACGTGCTCGGGGTCTGGGATTATGGCTGACGGCGGTTGATCCATCAGGCTCTGCTGGACGCGGCAAAGAGAGGCTATCAGCATCAGATAGTCGGCCAGCGGATGCCCATGGCCCACCTGTTCCAGACGTTGGGCACGTAACGTGAACAGAGTGTGCGGTGGCAGGTACAGAAACGGCGGCGCACTGGCTGACGCTTCGATCTGTCCGGGCTCTAGTATCGTGCTCAAGAACTCATCCCTTTTTGGTTATCGGACGGTCGGGACGCTCAACACGGTTGTCATCGCGAGTTACCTCGCGGTACCAGAGCTCATGGTGTTTCTTTGCCCAGGCACTGCTGACCCAGCCATGCAGCATGGCGTTCACAGAACCCTTGATCCAGATGCCCGCATAGATATGCACGATAATGCTCAGTATCAGCACAAAGGCCGCCACCGCATGCAACAGCATCGCCAGGCGAATGGCCGTGATACTGAAGTAGTTGCTGAAATAGACGCGCCAGATCACCAGACCGCTGAACAACAGCACCCACATGCAGATCAGTAAAGTCCAGAACAGCAGTTTCTGCCCAGGGTTGTACTTACCGATTGGCGGTACGCCCTCCTCTTCGTTACGCATTACACGGTTAATCCGCTTGAGCCACAGGCGGTCGTTGGCGATAAAGAAGTTAGCCCGCCAGAAACGGATAACCAGCCCCAGAAACAGCAGGAACATCAGGACGCCCATGAAGGGGTGCAGGATGCGTGTCCAGGGTCCGCCGCCAAACACGTGGCTGAGCCAGAACAGCGCCGGGTGAAACAATGCCAATCCTGACAGGGCCGCCATGAAAAACAGAATCGCTACCAGCCAATGGTGGGTGCGTTGATTGGCGGTGTAACGCAGGATCGGTTTGTGGTTCATGGTCTGTCCTCCCCGCGAGAGCCTGGGTTATGCGGATCATAGACATGCACGGCCGGGTCGACTTCGTGCACGCTGGGGTCCTTGCCTGCCTGATGTTCGTCTTCCTCGACCCGCTGCGGACCAATGCGCACGTAATGGAAAAAGCCCGCCAGCACCGCCGCCCCCATGGCCAGCAACGCCAGGGGTTTGCTCACGCCTTTCCAGAGGTCCACGAACGGGCTGATCACCGGGTCCTTCGGCAAGCCCGCGTAGAGCGAAGGATCGTCGGCGTGGTGCAGCACGTACATCACATGGGTACCACCGACCCCGGAAGGATCGTACAGACCCGCGTGCTCGAAGCCCCGGGACTTAAGGTCCACGATGCGTTCGGCGGCGTGCTCTTTCATGTCCTCTTTGCTGCCGAACACGATTGCTCCGGTCGGGCAGGTCTTGACGCAAGCGGGCTCCAGACCTACTGCCACCCGGTCCGAGCACAGCGTGCACTTGTAGGCCTTGTGATCCTTCCGCGAGATGCGCGGGACATCGAAGGGGCAGCCGGTGATGCAATAGCCGCAGCCGATGCAATGGTCCTGATTGAAGTCGACGATGCCGTTGGCGAGTTTGACGATTGCCCCCGGACTCGGGCATGCCTTCAGGCAGCCAGGGTCAGCGCAATGCATGCAACCATCCTTGCGGATTAGCCATTCCAGGTTGCCGGCCGTGTTTTCATGCTCAGTGAAGCGCATCAGCGTCCAGGTCTCGGCGCTGAGGTCCTGGGGGTTGTCGTAAGTCCCGTGGTTGTGGCCGACCTCGTCGCGCAGTTCATTCCATTCCGAACAGGCAACCTGACACGCCTTGCAACCGATGCACTTGGTGGTGTCGATCAGCTTGGCCACTTCCTCTTGTTGACGCACCGAGGGCGGTACGGTGGTGGTGGCCGAGCGGGCGATAATGTCTTGGCTGGCCATCTAGATTTTCTCCACGTTGACCAGGAATGACTTGGATTCCGGAGTCTGGGAATTGCCGTCACCGAGGAATGGCACCAGGGTATTGGTCAGGTAGCCATGGCGGGTGAGCCCGGTAAAGCCCCAGTGCAGCGGGATGCCGATATGGTGCACCGTCTGGTTGTTGACTTGCAGCGGTCGAATCCGTTTAGTCACCACCGCCACCGCCTCGATATGCCCGCGCTTGGAGCTGACCCGTACCCGGTCGCCCGCGACGATGCCCTTTTCCTTGGCCAGGACTTCTCCAATCTCGACAAATTGCTCGGGTTGGGCAATTGCGTTGAGCCGGCAATGCTTGGTCCAAAAGTGAAAGTGCTCTGTCAGCCGGTAACTGGTAGCGGCATAGGGGAAGTCCTTGGCCGTCCCGAGCGAGTCCCAGACTGAATCGAAAATACGGGCAGCCGGATTGCTCGTGACCTTTTTGTTGTTGGGGTGCAGCGGGTTGATGCCGATAGGCGTCTCGAACGGCTCGTAATGTTCCGGGAACGGCCCTTCGGCCATTTTGTCGACGGCAAAGAAACGCGCCACCCCTTCGGGGTTCATGATGAAGGGATTCATGCCCGCTTCTGGCGCCACATCGGCCTTGTAGTCGGGAACGTCAGTGCCGGTCCAGACCTTGCCGTTCCACCACAGTAGACGCTTGTTCTCGGCCCAGGGTTTGCCCTGCGGATCGGCCGAGGCGCGGTTGTAGAGAATGCGTCGGTTCATCGGCCAGGCCCACGCCCACCCTAGGTGCTGCTTCATGCCATAAGGGTCGCTGTTGTCGCGGCGGGCCATCTGGTTGCCCTGTTCGGTCCAGCTGCCGCAGAAAATCCAGCAGCCTGATGCGGTGCTGCCGTCGTCCTTGAGCTGGGCGAAGCCGGGCAGCTGCTGGCCGCTCTTGACCACCGCGCCGCTGGCATCGGTAAAGTCGGCGGTAGCGCTGCCATTGATTTCCCGGGCCAACTCCTCGGGTGATGGCTCGTCCGGAATCTTGTAGGGCCAACTGAGCTTGAGGATCGGGTCGGGAAATGCACCGCCGTGGGCCTGATAGCGCTGGCGCAGACGCAGGAACAGCTCGGTCATGATCTGCACGTCGGTGCGGGCTTCTCCAGGGCCGTCGGCGCCTTTCCAGTGCCATTGCAACCAGCGACTGCTGTTCACCAGCGAGCCGTCTTCTTCGGCGAAACAGGTGGTGGGCAGACGTATGACTTCGGTCTGGATACTGGCGGTATTGACGTCATTGTAGGGCCCGACATTGCGCCAGAACTCTGAGGTTTCGGTTGCCAGCGGGTCCATTACCACCAGCCATTTGAGCTTGGCCAACGCTGCGGTTACCCGATTTTTGTCAGGCAACGCCGCGATGGGGTTGAAGCCCTGGCACATGTAGCCGTTGACCTTGCCCTGGCCCATCATGTCGAACATTTTCAGGATGTCGTAGCTGGGGATGTCGAGTTTGGGCAGCCAATCGTAGCCCCAGTGGTTTTCCACCGTGGCGTTGGCGCCGTACCAGGATTTCATCAGGCTGACGTGGAACTTGCCGTAGTTCTGCCAGTAGGACAACTGCCCTGGACGCAACGGCTTTAGCGCACGCTTGGCAACATAGGCGTCGTAGTCCTGTTCGCCATCGCTCGGCAGTGTCAGGTAGCCGGGCAGCGAGTTTGACAAGAGTCCGAGGTCCGTCAGGCCCTGGATGTTGGAGTGCCCGCGCAAGGCATTGACCCCGCCGCCTGGCATGCCGACGTTGCCCAGCAACAGTTGCACCATGGCCGCGCTGCGGATCATTTGTGAGCCGACCGAATGCTGCGTCCAGCCCAGGGCATAGAGAATCGTCATGGTTTTGCCCGGTTGCGCGCAGGTGGCGATCTCGGTCCATATCTTAACCATGGCGTCTTGCGGCATGCCGCAGATCTGACTGGCCAGCTCCGGGGTATAGCGGCTGTAGTGGTGCTTCATCAACTGATAGACACAGCGCGGGTCTTGCAGGGTCGGATCGACTTTAGCAAAGCCATCCTCACCGAGTTCGTAACCCCAGCTTGATTTATCGGTATAGGTCCGTTTGGCCGCGTCGTAGCCGGTGAATAATCCGTCCTCGAAGCCGAAGCCCGCCTTCACAATGAATGACACGTCGGTATAAGCGCGCACGTACTCATGCTGAATTTTATCTTCAGCGAGCAAGTAGTTGATCAGACCACCCATGAACGCTATGTCGCTGCCGGTACGAATTGGCGCGTAATAGTCGGCCACTGAGGCGGTACGGGTAAACCGTGGGTCGACCACGATCAGCCGCGCCTGATTGTGCGCTTTGGCTTCAGTCACCCATTTGAAGCCACACGGGTGAGCTTCGGCAGCATTACCACCCATGACCAGGATCAAGTTCGCGTTGGCGATATCGGTCCACGTATTGGTCATGGCTCCACGGCCGTACGTCGGGGCAAGACTTGCCACCGTCGGACCGTGTCAGACACGCGCCTGGTTATCGAACCCCAGCATGCCAAGACTTCGAATGACCTTATGGGTCAGGTACCCTGCCTCGTTGGACGCCGCAGAGGCGGCGAGAAAACCCACCGACAGCCAGCGGTTAACCGTCTGGCCCTGGGCGTTCTTCTCGATGAAGTTGGCATCACGGTCCGCCTTCATCAGGTCGGCGACACGGTCGAGCGCTTCATCCCAGGACACCCGCATCCACTCATCGCTACCCGCCTTGCGCACCTGCGGGTATTGCAAACGGTCTGGACTGTGGATGAAGTCCAGCAAGCCAGCGCCTTTAGGACACAAAGTGCCGCGGTTGACCGGATGGTCAGCATCGCCTTCGATGTGGATGATGCTTTGGGCGACGTTCTTGGCCGTATCGCCCTGGCTGTACATGATCAAGCCGCAGCCCACCGAACAATAGGGGCAGGTGTTACGGGTTTCATGGGTGTGGGCCAGCTTGAAGTGACGCACGTGCTCGGCGAAGGCTGGCTCCGGGGCCATGCCTAGCGCGGCCAGGCTTGAGCCGCCAAGTCCAACAGCGGCGACCTTGAAGAACTGACGACGGTTGAGATCCATCGTGTACTCCTGATCAGGTGGAGGACACTCTGGACGTGGCCGGGGTGTCTTGGACGATCACGCTTGCGTCGACGGCGCGGCCGCCGACACTTGATACTTTAGTAAAGATTGCAAGCGCTGTAATGAAACCGGATCGCCGGTGATCGCCAACTGCCAGCCATCCCTGATCAAGGTGCTGGATATCAGAAGTTCGCGGGGGTGTTCGCGCTGATGATCTCAGCCTCGTCCTGCCCGATATTCTGGAACCGGTGAGGCAAGGTGGTGGAGAAATAGTAACCGTCACCGGCATTGAGCACGCTGACCTGGCCATCAACCGTCAACTCGACCGTGCCGCGTGTCACCAGTCCGCACTCCTCGCCTTCGGCATGCACGATGGGTTCCTCGCCAGAACTCGCGCCTGGTGCGTATTGCTCGCGCAAAAAACGCATCTGCCGACTCGCCACGGTCGCACCTATGAGCAACAGACGCAGGCCATTACGGCCCAGATCGGGTTGTTCATTGGCGCGGAAGACGTAGCGGTCCTCCCGAGGGGGTTGATCAAAGGTAAAGAAATCCGCCAGCGACATGGGTATGCCGCCGAGCAATTTCTTCAGAGAGCTGACTGAAGGGCTTACACGATTCTGCTCAATCAGGGAGACCGTGGCATTCGTGACGCCGCTACGCCTGGCCAGCTCGCGCTGAGACAGTTTGTAGCTTTCACGTACTAATTTGAGTCGTGTCCCCGTGTCCATGGCAGCCTTATGTGAAAAATACTCAAAGGGTAGAGCGTCGAGTATTAAATCACGTTTGTTCATAGAGCTCAGCCGATTGCATAAGTGGCCGACAAAAAGAACGGCGGCCTGCGTTGAACGGGCCGCCGCAATCAATGTGTGCTAGATGCCGAACCGGTCACGCATGGCGTAATACGTGGCACCCAGGGCCGTAAGTGGAACCTGGAATGCCCTGCCACCCATCATCGGCATGTGCGGGAGCGATGCAAACGCGTCGAAGCGTTCCGCGTCACCACGGATCATCTCCGAGATCAGTTTCCCGGCCAGGTGCGAGCAGGTCACGCCATGCCCGCTGTAGCCTTGCATGTAGTAGGCATTTTTTTCAACACGACCGAACTGGGGCATGCGGGACATGGTCAGCAAGAAGTTGCCTGTCCAGCGGTAATCAATTTTGACCCCTTTCAACTGCGGAAACGTCTTGAGAATTTTGGGCAGGATCAGTTGCTCAATGTCTTTTGGCTCGCGGGCACCGTAAACCACCCCACCCCCGTAAAGCAGGCGGTTGTCCGCCGTGAGCCGGAAGTAATCGAGCAGGTAGTTACAGTCTTCGACACAGTAATTATGAGTGATCAGGCTCTTGGCAACTTTCTCCGACAACGGCTCGGTCACGACGATTTGTGAACCGCACGGCATGCTCTTGCGCGTCACGCGCGGGTCCAGGTCTTCGTTCAGGTAAGCGTTGCCCGCAATCAGCAGGTACTTTGCTCTGACCTGGCCTTTGGCCGTGCTCACAACGATAGGCTCGCCGTAAGCGATGTTGATCGCGGCCGACTGCTCGAAGATTTTACCGCCCAGCCGAATGATGGCCGCCGCTTCACCCAGCGCCAGGTTCAACGGATGAACGTGCCCACCCGACATGTCCAGAAGGCCACCGACATAATTATCAGTACCGACTTCTTTAGCAATGTCGGCGGCACTGAGCATCTGCAGTTGCTGGTTTCCGTAGCGCTCCCAATGACTTTTTTGCCCTGCAAGACCTTTGAGTTGCTTCTTGTTGAGCGCAGCGAAAATGCCGCCTTGGCGGTAATCGCATTGGATGTCGTATTGCTTGATTCGCTGGCGGATGATGTCTCCCCCCTCGAAAATCATGCTTCCCAGCACTTGCGCGGTTTTATCGCCGTAACGCTGTTCGATGACATCGACGTCACGGCTGTACGAGTTGACCAGTTGACCGCCGTTGCGACCGCTCGCCCCGAAGCCCACTTTGGCGCTTTCCAGGACGGTCACGCTGTAGCCTGCTTCGGTGAGAAACAGCGCCGATGACAAGCCGGTGTATCCCGCGCCGATCACACAGACATCGCATTCGATAACCTGGTCAAGAATCGGGAAATCGCCGACGTTGTTCCGGGTCGCGGCGTAGTAGCTATTTACGTAAGGTTGCATGATTGAATTCCTCGGCGGGACACACATCTGCGCATGTGTCCGCCTTTTTCAAGAGGTTTAAAGCTTGATCCAGGTTGCCTTGAGCTCGGTGTACTTATCGAACGCATGCAATGACTTGTCTCGACCGTTGCCCGATTGCTTGAATCCGCCAAAGGGCGCGGTCATATCGCCGCCGTCGTACTGGTTGACCCAGACACTGCCGGCCCGAAGGCCTCTGGCAACGCGGTGAGCCTTGCTCAAGTCCCGCGTCCAGACGCCCGCCGCCAAGCCAAAGATGCTGTCGTTGGCGATGCTCAACGCTTCTTCGACCGTGTCGAAGGTGATGACCGATAGCACCGGACCGAAGATCTCTTCCTGGGCAATGGTCATCGCATTGGTCACACCCTCGAAGATCGTCGGTTCGATATACAGGCCGCCGGTGTCCTCAAGAATTCTATTGCCGCCCGCGAGTAACCGGGCGCCTTCCTTCTTGCCGACTTCGATGTACCTGAGTACGGACTCAAGCTGACGCTCATCGACCACTGCGCCTACGGTCGTCGCTGGGTCCAGAGCATGCCCTGGCATCCAGGCTTTTAGTGCGTCGACCACCATGGGAACGAACTGATCCTTGATCGACCGCTCAACCAGCAACCGTGAACCCGCCGTACAGACTTCGCCCTGGTTGAAGGCAATAGCACTGGCCGCCGCCTGCGCTGCAGCGTGCAAATCGGGAGCATCGGCAAAGACGATGTTAGGGCTTTTGCCACCCGCCTCGAGCCACACCCGTTTCAGGTTGCTTTGCCCGGCATAGATCAGCAGCTGCTTGGCGACAGCGGTGGAGCCGGTAAACGCCAGTACATCAACATCCGCATGCAACGCCAGCGCCTTGCCAACCGTATGACCGAACCCCGGCAATACGTTGAAGACACCCTTGGGTATCCCCGCTTCCAGCGCCAACTGGGCAATCCTGATCGCCGACAGTGGCGACTTCTCAGACGGTTTGAGAATAAAGGAGTTACCTGCAGCCAGCGCCGGCGCAAACTTCCAGCTGGCCATGATCAACGGAAAGTTCCATGGCACGATGGCCGCGACGACTCCCGTCGGCTCACGGGTGATAAGCCCAAGTTGGTCCGCCGAGGTAGGTGCGACCTCGTCGTAAATCTTGTCGATTGCCTCTGCGTTCCATCGGATCGCGTTAGCAGTCGCGGGCACATCGATCGCCAGGGCGTCGCTGATGGGTTTACCCATATCAAGGGTTTCCAGCAGCGCCAGTTCCTCTCGATGGGCGAGGATCAGGTCGGCGAAACGGATAAGAATCCGCTTGCGCTCTACCGGCGCGAGCCGTGACCACACGCCCGATTCGAACGCCCGACGAGCGGCCTGTACCGCGATGTCGGCATCGGCCACGTCGGTGCTGGCGACGTTCGCCAGAAAGCGCCCGTCGACCGGGCTGTTACTGGCGAACGTTTGGCCGCTGGCGGCCCAGCAGTATTGGCCGTCAATGAATGCCCGACCTTCAAGGGTGAGTGACTGGAAGTACTGCTCCCAGTCGCTACGATTTTTGACCATATTTAAAACTCAACGCAGAGAATGTTGGCGAGCGTCAGACCGTGTGCAAGTACCAGTTGTACTCAAGGTCTGAAATGGAGTTCTCAAACTCGGCAAGCTCGCTCTCCTTGCACGCAACAAAAACGTCGATGTACTTGGGGTCGATGTAGCGCGCCAAAATCTCGCTGTCATCCAGCTCGCGCAACGCATCGCGCAGGTTGTTGGGCAGGCTTTGCTCGTTCTGTTCGTAGGAGTTGCCTGCAACAGGCTCCCCCGGCTCGATCTTGTTGGTCAGGCCGTGATGCACACCGGCGAGGACCGCCGCCATCAACAGATACGGGTTGGCGTCCGCGCCCGCCACCCGGTGTTCGATACGCACCGCATCCGGGGACCCGGTCGGTACTCGAATCGCCACCGTCCGGTTATCGATCCCCCAGCTAGGAGAGTTCGGTACATAGAACTGCGCGCCGAAGCGACGGTACGAGTTTACGTTCGGGCAGAGGAAAGCCATCGAGGCCGGTAAGGTTTCCAGCACACCACCAATGGCATGGCGCAGGATCTCGCTTTTTTCCGGGTCGTCGCAGGTAAAAATGTTTTTGCCGTCTTTGTCCAAAATAGAAATATGCACGTGCAGCCCGTTACCCGCTTGTCCGGGATACGGTTTGGCCATGAAGGTGGTGTCCATTTCATGGTCATAAGCGATGTTCTTGATCAGGCGCTTGAGCAAGACCGCGTAATCGCACGCCTTGATCGGATCAGCGACGTGATGCAGGTTCACCTCGAATTGCGCGGGCGCACTTTCCTTGACGATGGCATCCGCGGGGATACCTTGCTCCTTGGCACCTTCAAGAATGTCTTGCAGGCAATCGACGTATTCGTCCAGATCATCGATCAGGTACACCTGAGTCGAATGCGGACGTTTGCCGGAGATTGGCGAGCGTGGAGACTGCGGACGACCGTTCACGTTCTCCTGGTCAATCAGGTAGAACTCCAGCTCGAAGGCGGCGCAGATGGTCAGCCCCATCTCATCGAATTTGCTGACGACCTGACGCAATACTTCGCGAGGGTCGGCGAAAAACGGCTGCCCTTCGAGTTCGTGCATGGTCATGAGCAGTTGAGCAGTCGGACGTTTTTGCCAAGGTTCGTCGCAGAGGGTGTCAGGGATCGGATAACAGATTCGGTCGGAATCACCGATATCCAGACCCAAGCCTGTGCTTTCCACTGTAGAGCCGTTGATGTCCAGGGCAAACAGGGAGGCAGGCAGGTTGATACCTTTCTCGTAGACCTTGTGGAGACTGGTGCGCTCGATGCGTTTACCACGCACCACGCCGTTCATGTCCGCAATCAGCAGGTCAACGTACAAAACCTCAGGATGTTTCTTAAGGAATGCGTTCGCTTCATTGAGCTGAACGGCACGCAGGGGTACCGACATGTTGGAAGACCTTTATTGTTAATAATAATATTCACCGCCCTTTCACACCCCCAGTCAATCCGAAAGGATTTAGGAAGTCAACGGGTATTATTTGCGCAATATCGAACAGTAAGGATCTTTTGTGCGAAATCTTTTACAGAACGGTTGTTAATTAAAATCAACATGGCTAAGCTCCGGAAAAGCTCGTTCAAGTGCATTTTTCGAGGTGATAAAAATGGCAATCAAGCCATTGGTTGGTGCGACTGCGTGCGTCAAAGACATTGGGTTGCATACCTACCATGTGAGCGGGGACAAGTACTTGCGTGCTGTGTGCGTCGCCGCGCAAGGGATTCCCGTCGTTATTCCGTCCCTGGCGGAACTGACTGATATAGACGGGTTGCTGGAACATTTGGACGGCCTGTTGTTTACCGGTTCGCCCTCAAATGTTGAGCCGTTCCACTATCAGGGCGCGGCAAGCGAAGCGGGCACCGCCCACGACCCCCAGCGTGATAGCACCACCCTTCCCCTGTTACGCGCAGCGGTGGCTGCTGGCGTTCCAGTGCTCGGCATTTGTCGGGGTTTCCAGGAAATGAACGTGGCGTTCGGCGGCAGCCTTCACCAGAAAGTGCATGAGACCGGCACGTTCATGGATCATCGCGAAGCCGACGATTCAAGCCTGGAAATCCAATATGGTGCCGCCCATACCGTGCATGTGCAGCCTGGCGGCGTATTCGAAGCACTCGATCTGCCTCCTGTTATCCAGGTCAATTCAATTCATTCCCAAGGCATTGAACGGCTGGCACCCGGCTTACGGGTCGAAGCCACCACCAGCGATGGACTGATCGAGGCGATCTCAATCGAGGGCAGCAAGACCTTTGCCGTCGGCGTGCAATGGCACCCTGAATGGCAGGTGCTATCGAACCCTCCTTACTTGAGTATTTTCCAGGCGTTTGGCGACGCGTGTCGGCAGCGTGCTGCGCGTCGAAGCGTGCGCTGACGGCTCGATTTCAAGCGCACACGACAATGTCCAATGATCCAGACGTCACTGTGAAGTGGACTGTGCATCTGCACGTCCCTCACAGCGGCCACCCCGGTATTAACGACAAAACAAGATGCAGCATTGGGCGGCAGGGACAGCTGCGCCGGATAAACCCGCCTCAAGCGGGTTTGTCATCAACCCATTAAGTCCGGCCGTATTGGCCAGGCTACTAACACCTGTTGGGAGTTTCACATGGCTAACGCCTCCAGCATTTACAGGAAGGCTCTTGAAGGCAATCCGCGCCCTAAAAAGGTGCTGGTTAAAATTGATCGCGTAACCAAGAAGTTTGACGAAACGATTGCGGTGGACGATGTGTCCCTGGAAATCCATCAGGGTGAAATTTTCGCCTTGCTAGGCGGTTCAGGTTCAGGCAAATCAACGCTCTTGCGCATGCTGGCAGGCTTTGAGCGACCGACTGAAGGGCGAATCTACCTTGATGGTGTGGACATCACTGACATGCCGCCCTACGAGCGGCCAATCAACATGATGTTTCAGTCTTACGCGCTGTTCCCGCACATGACGGTGGCGCAGAACATTGCCTTTGGGCTTAAGCAGGACCGACTTCCCGCAGTTGAAATCGAAGCCCGCGTAGAAGAAATGCTCAAACTGGTTCATATGAGCCAATACGCCAAACGCAAGCCCCACCAGCTCTCGGGGGGACAACGTCAGCGTGTTGCCTTGGCTCGCTCACTGGCTAAAAGGCCCAAACTGCTGTTGCTCGACGAGCCAATGGGCGCGTTGGACAAGAAGCTGCGCTCGCACATGCAACTGGAGCTGGTTGAAATCATTGAGCGGGTCGGCGTGACCTGCATCATGGTGACCCACGATCAGGAAGAGGCCATGACCATGGCCCAACGTATCTCCATCATGCACCTGGGCTGGATCGCTCAGACCGGTAGCCCGATCGACATCTACGAAGCACCCGCCAGCCGCCTGGTGTGCGAATTCATTGGCAACGTGAATGCGTTCGACGGCGTCGTAATTGAAGACCAGGAAGGCTACGCGGTCATCCAGTGCCCGGATCTTGCGCAGAACATATACGTCGGCCATGGGATCAGTACATCGGTCGAAGACAAGACCATCACCTATGCCCTTCGCCCGGAGAAGCTGCTGGTGACGACGATAAAACCCGACGCCCGGTATAACTGGTCCGAAGGCAAGGTTCACGACATCGCCTATTTGGGCGGGCACTCGGTGTTTTACGTAGAACTGCCCAGTGGCAAGATCGTTCAGGCATTCATGGCCAATGCTGAACGCAGAGGCGCGCGTCCGACCTGGGATGATTCGGTCTATGTCTGGTGGGAGGATGACAGCGGCGTGGTATTGCGCTCATGAGCACTATCAAGCGGCTAATACCCAGCGGACGCCAAATGGTTATCGGCGTCCCCTTCATATGGCTATGCCTGTTTTTTGCGCTGCCGTTCTTCATCGTGATGAAGATCAGCTTTTCCGAAGCAGCGTTGGCCATTCCACCCTACACAGATATTTACACCTTCGCCGAGCAGAAGTTTCAACTGCTCCTGAACATGGGCAACTATGCCCTGTTGACCAATGATGAGTTGTACCTCTCGGCGTACCTGGGCTCATTGAAAGTGGCCTTTTTCAGTACGCTGATGTGCCTGTTGATCGGCTTCCCAATGGCCTATGCCATCTCCAAAGCCCGAAAGGAAGCACAGACCGTATTGTTGCTGCTGATCATGATGCCTACCTGGACGGCGATCCTGATCAGGGTTTACGCCTGGATGGGCATCCTGAGCAATAACGGTCTGTTGAATGCGTTTTTGCTTTGGACCGGTCTGATTCAAGAGCCGATAGAAATATTGAACACCAATATCGCTGTGTACATAGGCGTGGTGTACGCCTACCTGCCCTTCATGGTCCTGCCGCTGTTTGCCAACCTGGTCAAGCATGACCAGAGCCTGCTCGAAGCCGCCTCGGACCTGGGCTCAAGCACGCTCAACAGCTTCTGGAAAATCACCCTGCCCTTGGCCAGGAACGGCATCATCGCCGGCTGTATGTTGGTGTTCATTCCTGTGGTCGGTGAGTTCGTCATTCCCGAACTACTGGGCGGGCCGGAAACCCTGATGATCGGCCGTGTGTTGTGGCAGGAGTTTTTCAACAACCGTGACTGGCCTGTCGCCTCTGCACTCGCAGTGATCATGCTCGCCATCCTGATCGTGCCCATCGTGCTCTTCAACCGTAGCCAAGCCAAAGAGATGGAGGGACGGGCATGAACCGTTTCGGATTTTCAAGACTGATGCTGGTGCTTGGCCTGATGTTCATTTATCTGCCAATGCTGATTCTGGTGATCTTCTCGTTCAACGCCTCCAAGCTCGTCACTGTCTGGGGTGGATGGTCCATTCATTGGTACGCGGGCCTGCTCGACAACAAGCAATTGATGGGGTCCGTCGCCCGGTCCCTTGAAATTGCCTGCTACACCGCAGTCGCCGCCGTGATCCTCGGAACCCTGGCCGCCTTTGTCCTGACGCGAGTGACTCGCTTCAAGGGCCGCACGCTGTTTGGTGGTCTGGTAACGGCGCCACTGGTCATGCCGGAGGTGATCACCGGCCTGTCGTTGCTGCTGCTGTTCATCGCGATGGCCCAGATACTGGGGTGGCCGCAGGAGCGCGGCCTGATGACAATCTGGATCGCCCACACCACCTTCTGCTCCGCTTATGTAGCGGTGGTGGTTTCGTCACGTCTGCGTGAGTTGGACCTGTCGATCGAGGAAGCGGCCATGGACCTGGGCGCGCGTCCCTGGAAGGTGTTTGCGCTGATCACCATCCCCATGATCGCGCCGTCACTGGCAGCAGGCGGCATGATGTCCTTCGCCTTATCGCTGGACGACCTGGTACTCGCCAGTTTCGTTTCCGGCCCAGGCTCGACAACGTTGCCAATGGAGGTTTTCTCTGCGGTACGCCTTGGGGTCAAGCCCGAGATCAACGCCATTGCGAGTCTGATTCTGCTGACGGTCTCTTTCGCCACGTTCCTGGTCTGGTATTTCGGTCGCAGGGCCGAAGCCAACCGCAAAGTCGCGATTCAGGAAGCCATGGAGCAGACCGCGAGCGAATCGTGGAAACAACCGGAACAGAAAATGGCAGAAGCGGTTGCCTAGGCAGCCGCAGTTCTATGAACCGCCGCTGGACACGCGTAAAACCCGGTAAGTAAATAGAACGCCACCTTGAATACAACCATAGGCGCCTTCGGGTGCCTTTTTTTTGAGGTGGATGTCGACCTGAGGAGTAAAACAACAGAGGGGCGATGATTCAAGCCAGATTAAAACGCCAGCTTGTAACCAATGAAAACCAGCATTATTGCCAGGCAAGGACGCAGTGTCTCGTCAGACACTCGACCCGTTAAATGGCTCCCCATGTAAATCCCTGGAAGTGAACCTATCAACAGGAAACCTAATACGTGCCAATCCATATTACCCATACTCGCATGCCCCAAACCCGCAACCAGCGTCAGCGGGACCGCGTGTGCGATTTCGGTACCGACTAAGCGCTTGGTGGCCAGAAAAGGGTACAGGATAAAGAGTGCTACGGTGCCTAATGCGCCAGCGCCAATGGAGGTCAATGCCACCATGGTGCCCAGTATCAACCCCGTGAGTACCGTCAGCAGATTCAAGCGCGAGCCGCTGAGGTTATAGCTGCCGCCAGCACGTTTGTGGGCAAATTCAAGCAGCCTTTTCTTGAAGAAAACGGCGAGTGCTGTCACCAGCAAAACAAAGCCCAATGTTTGCTTAATCACCGCATTCATTGCTTCAGGGGCATGCAGACTGCTCAAAAACCACAGCGTCAGCGCCACCGCCGGCACACTACCAAGTGTCAGCCAGCCGGTGATGGCCCAGTCAATATTTTTGTTCTTTCGGTGAACCAGTACGCCGCCCGACTTCGTGATGGCCGCATACAGTAAGTCCGTGCCCACTGCGGTGGCCGGGTTAATTCCAAACCAAAGTAAAATCGGCGTCATTAAAGAGCCGCCACCCACGCCTGTCATCCCTACAACAAACCCGACAACCAAGCCTGCAACGACCAATCCAGCACTGCCAAAATCCATTACCACATCCCACAAATCAAGCGCGACTGCATGAAAAATATGGCCCGCAGCATAGCGACCTTTCTTAATAACCAGTTATATCGATATGGTCTATCTTTATGCTTTTCTCTACTGAATGGACTACACCTACACGTCCTTGCGCCAGGCCATGATTCGTTCAAGACTCATGGCCGCCAGATCGTCCCGCGCCCTCTAGCGCAGTAGATGCACGACCATACCAATAAGCGCACAGGCCATCAGTACCTGAATGACCCCACGTTTGAAGCGAAACAAGGCAATAGCCGCTGCAATCGCGATCAGCGCAGAGGGCCAATCGAGATTGCCATTGAACCCTTTGGGCCAAAGCACGTGGTAACCGAAGAAACATGCCAGATTGAGAATCACCCCAACCACCGCTGCTGTAATCCCGGTGAGCGGCGCGGTGAACTTGAGTTCGTTGTGAGTCGACTCCACTAGCGGGCCGCCAGCGAGGATGAACAGAAACGAAGGCAGGAAGGTAAACCACGTCACCAGTGTGGCCGCGACGGCGCCCGCAAGAAACACATGATCGGCACCGAAAACCTGCAGGACATAAGCACCGATGAAACCGACAAAGGCCACCACCATGATCAGCGGCCCAGGCGTGGTTTCCCCCAGCGCCAGACCATCGATCATCTGTGTCGGGGTCAGCCACCCAAAGTGACCGACCGCACCCTGGTAGACATAGGGAAGCACTGCATAGGCGCCGCCAAACGTCAGCAACGCGGCCTTGGTAAAGAACCAGCCCATCTGGGTCAAGGTGCCTTCCCAGCCAAAGAGCACAGTCAATACCCCCATCGGCAACGACCACAGTACAGCCCCTACGAGCATCAGCATTGCCAGTTTAGACCAGCGAAATCGGGCATGGTCAGGGGATGGGGTGTTGTCATCAATCAATGCCGGGCCGAAGGACTTTTGAGCTGCGCTATGGCCTCCGGTCCTGAAGGTCTCGGGAGCCAGGCGTCCACCGATATAGCCGAGCAACGCAGCACCCAGCACGATCAACGGGAACGGGACATTGAACGCAAATATGGCGATGAATGAAGCTGCCGCTATGGCCCACAGCCAATTGTTGTTTAGCGCTCGCGAGCCGATTCGATGAGCAGCCTGTACCACGATGGCCGTCACGGCGGGCTTGATGCCATAGAAAAGCCCAGCCACCACGGATACTTCGCCAAAGGCGATATACAGCCAGGATAATGCGATCAGGATGAACAGCGAGGGCAACACAAACAGCACACCTGCGATCACGCCTCCCCAGGTTCGATGCATCAGCCAACCAATGTAGATCGCCAACTGCTGCGCCTCGGGTCCTGGAAGCAACATGCAGTAGTTAAGGGCATGTAGAAATCGCCTTTCTGAAATCCAGCGCCGACGCTCTACCAGCTCCTGGTGCATGATCGATATCTGCCCCGCAGGCCCACCGAAGCTGATGAAACCTAATTTCAACCAGAACCAGAACGCCTCACGGAAACTGATGGCGTCAGGCCGTGGCAGCTCCTGTTCAACGGCTGAGGGGGTGACGTCACTCATGGGGATGTTCCTTTTTCACACGCTCGGCGAGCGTGAGCAATAGCCTTCAGGGGAAACGGATTCGCGTAAGGCCGCCAGTATACGTTCGATGCCAGCAGGTTCTACCGGTTGAATGGCCCTCTCATTGGCGAGCCTGCTTATTGACTGAACCCGACCAAACAATTTGACATTTATCAAGAAAATCCATGTCTCATGACCTATGTTTTAGCCATTCGAGCAAACGGGGACAGTCTCAACTAGCCTCTCTTTATTGCAAGAAAAAAGACCTCGGGACAAGCATAAAATCCCGGGTTCTATAGCTACAACTCGCGCTTAATAGCGCCCTTGAAGAGCGATGACTCATGAGCCTATTCCGCACATTGACCGTTGGTGTTGCCATGAGCTGCTGGTTAGTGGCTGGCTGCACCTCCAAGATTACAGAAAAGGAACAATATTCCGGTTTTATTTCGAATTACGACGGGTTGCAGGAAACAACCTTGCCCAGCGGTCAAACGGTGTTGCGTTGGGTAGCGCCCAGTTTTAAACCTTCGGCTTACTCTGTTGTTGTTTTTCGCCAACTCGAATTGTACCCAGCTCCCAAACCGAATGAACGCGTGAGCATGCAGACGTTGCAGTCATTGCAGTCGTTCGCCAGCTCTAGCGTAAAAACCGCTTTGGCTCAAAAGTACCGCGTCGTCACGACCCTGAAAGAAGCGCCTGCAGGTTCTCGCGCAATGATCTTGCGCTCGGCCATCACCGGAGTAACAGCGTCCAACGAAGGCATGCATTGGTACGAAGTGGTACCTGTGGCTGCTGTGGTAGGCGGTGTCACTGCAGCCTCTGGGAGTCGTGATCAAGATACGGAACTGTACGTCGAGTCCGAGCTTATCGATGCAACGACAGGTGCTCCCTTGGTGAAGGCGGTGCGAAAGGTGTTTGGTAAAACCCTCGAAAATAATCGCCAGGCTGTGAGTGCAGATGACTTCAAAGCCGCGATCAAGATTGTCACTGATGATATGAAGGCCTTTATCAAGTGATCGTCGTAATGGCTATCCTTTATGACCTGTAACTTCTGAAGTGAGTGGTCAGCACAACGGATACCGTGCCCGTTCTACAGACAACGGGCACGCATAAAGAATGACGGCGGTTGAGTATCGGCATTCAAGCTCAGGGACTGACAACGCAATCAACCCATGGGGTTGCTCATGAGTATTCGCTCAGCCAGACATTCGCGCCGGACACTAGCGGCTTTAACCATGGCCTTGGTGGCCGGTGTTCTCAGTCTGCTCTTCGGCTGTGGTAAAGAACCTGTTTCATCCTCTCGCCCCCCCACGGATGTAACCGTCATGACGGTTACTGCTCGCGACACGCCCGTGGTATTCGAATTCGTTGCTCAAACACAGAGTTCTCGCGAAGTCGAAATTCGTGCGCGAGTCGCCGGCTTTCTGGAAAAAAGGCTGTATACCGAAGGTCAGCTGGTAAAGGCCGGGCAAGTGTTGTTCCAGATGGACCGTCGGCCTTTCGAAGCAGCATTGCTGTCGGCCCAGGGACAATTGGCTCAGCAGCAAGCGCGTTGGGAAGTCGCCAAAGCCACGTTGGCGCGTGTCCGTCCACTGGCACAACAAAATGCAGTCAGCAAGATGGACCTGGACAATGCCGTCGGCAACGAGCGACAGACCCAGGCCGCCGTACTTGCCGCGCAAGGGCAGGTGCGCACCGAGCAACTGAATCTGGGTTACACCACAATTGCGTCGCCCCTTACCGGCCTGTCGAGCTTTGCCAAGAAACAGGAGGGCAGTTATGTGACGCCTGGGGAATCCGGGCTCTTGACCTCGGTATCACAGATGGACCCGATCTATGTCAATTTCAGCCTTTCGGAAAACGAAACGCTGAAACACCGTAGCGAAATTGCCGCGGGTCAGCTCAAGTTCCCACCCAACAGTAACTTTGAAGTCGAAGTGGTACTGGCGGACGGTTCGATCGTGCCCGATAGAGGTCGCCTTGACTTTGCTGCCCCCTCCTTCAGCCCGGAAACCGGTACATTTTTAGTCCGTGCGGTGGTGGCTAATCCAAAAGGCATGCTGCGCCCCGGCCAGTTCGTTCGCGCGCTGGCGATAGGCGCGTCTCGACCAAACGCCATTCTGGTCCCGCAGCGTGCAGTTCTGGAAGGCGCACGAAGTCACTACGTGTGGGTCCTCAATGGAGAAGGAAAGCCCGAGCAGCGCATTGTCGAAGTCGGCGACTGGCATGATGCCGACTGGTTTATTACCCAAGGCTTGCGGGTGGGCGAACGAATCGTGGTCGACGGCGCGCTCCGGGTAGCCCCTGGCGCGCCGTTGAATATCGTCGACAACACTAATACGGCACCACCCAACACCGCCGTGGCGGCCGAGCGTCCCAAGGCTGCATCTTTACCGGTTCAAAAAGACCCGCAGAAAGCTGACCTGCCAGGCAATGAAAGTCGGCGGCAACCATGAGCATTTCTCATTACTGCATCGACCGGCCGATCTTCGCTTCGGTGATTTCCATCGTCATCACCCTGGCGGGGGCTGTCGCGATGTTGAACCTGCCGGTGGCCCAGTATCCGGAGATCACGCCACCACAGATCACCGTGTCGGCTACTTACCCGGGGGCTGATGCTCTGGTCGTTGCCAACAATGTGGCTGCGCCCATCGAGCAGCAGGTGAACGGCGCCGACAACATGATCTACATGAACTCGTCGAGTTCTGCGACGGGCAACATGACCCTGAACGTGTTCTTCGAAATCGGTACTGATCCTTCCCTGGCACAGGTCGACGTGCAAAACAGGGTCAACCTCGCCCTCCCCCAACTGCCCTCTGCGGTCCAGTCGCAGGGCATACAGGTTCAGAAAAAATCATCGGCCTTCATGATGGTCATCGCGGTGTATTCCCCCGATAACCGCTACGACGCCACCTACATAGCCAACTACGCCAACCTCTATGTGCTGGATGCGATCAAGCGCATTCCCGGCGCCAACCAGGCCAGTATTTTCGGGACACCCGACTATGCCATGCGGATCTGGCTGAAACCCGACCGGATGGCCCAGCTGGGGATCACGGCTGCCGATGTACAGAAAGCGGTGGCCAACCAGAACCAACAGTTCGCGGTTGGCCGCATAGGCCAATCCCCCACGGGCAAATCGGTGGAGCAGTCCTTTGCAGTCACGACCAAGGGCAGACTGACCGAACCCGCGGAGTTCGAGAACATCATCCTGCGGGCCAGTGGCGAAGGCGCCGCGATTGTTCACCTCAAGGACATCGGGCGGGCTGAGCTTGGACAAAAAGATTACTCATTGCGCAGCACGTACCAGGGAAGGCCCGCGACTTTGATGGCTGTTTATCAGCAGCCCGGCGCCAATGCGCTGGATGTCTCCAATGCGGTCACGGCGACCTTGGCGCAGATGAAGAAAACCTTTCCGGAGGGCATCGAATACAAGGTTGTGATGGACACAACCGCCTTCACCCGAGCCTCCATTACGGAGGTGGTGCGCACCTTCTTCGAGGCGCTGGTACTGGTCGTGATTGTGGTTTACGCCTTCCTGCAAAGTCTGCGCGCCACCCTGATCCCGGTGCTGGCTGTGCCTGTTTCCATCGTGGGTACATTCATCGGCATGACCGCGCTGGGCTTCTCGGTCAACATGCTGACCCTGTTCGGCATGGTCCTGGCTATCGGTATCGTGGTGGACGATGCGATCGTGGTGATCGAAAACGTCGAGCGCAACATGCACGTCCACAAAATGAACCCCAAAGATGCCGCCAAGCGAGCCATGGACGAGGTGGCCGGACCCGTGGTGGCAATTGTGTTGGTGCTGTGTGCGGTGTTCGTTCCCGTAGCGTTCATGGGCGGCATCACGGGCCAACTCTACAAACAGTTTGCAATCACGATTGCTATCTCCGTCGTGATCTCCGGTCTGGTGGCCCTCACCTTGTCACCCGCCCTGGCGGCCCTCCTGCTCAAACCCCACGTGGGAGAAAAGCGCGGATTCTTCCGTTGGTTCGATCGTAGCTTCGAGCGAGTGACCGAAGGTTACTCCCGCGCAGTCGCCTTCATGATCAAGCGCTTCATACTCGCGCTACTGCTCTTTGCCGGCATGATTGTACTGATCGTATTGATCATGCAAAGGGTACCAGGCGCCTTCCTGCCCCCGGAAGATCAAGGTTACTTGCTCGGCGCGGTGATCATGCCTGACGCTGCCAGCCTGGATCGCACGGGTGAGGTCGGTAAGGTTGCCAGTGACTACTTCATGAACAACGAGGCTGTCGAGGGCGTGGCCATCGTAAACGGCTACAGCTTGCTGGACAGTCAGAACAAGAACAATGCGGGCGTTTTCTTCGTCGGCTTCAAGGATTTTGAAGAACGTTACAAGAATTCAAAAACCATCGAAGCCCAGAGCGCCCCTGCCGTGATCAAGGCTGCGACCAAAGCATTCTCCCAAGTGCAGGAAGGCATCATCCTGCCAGTCAATCCGCCCTCCATTCCTGGTCTGGGGACTACCGGCGGTATGGAACTGTGGATTCAAAGCAAGGGGGACGCCACCATCAGCCAATTGGCCGAGGTAGTGAGTAGCTTCAAAGCCAAGGCTGAACAGCGCCCGGAAATCGGCAGCATGACCAGCACGTTCAATGCGTTTTCTCGGCAGTTGCTCGCTGACGTTGACCGCGAAAAGGCCGAGACGTTGGGCGTGCCGGTGGAAGATGTGTACAGCACCATGCAAACCATGTTCGGCTCGCTGTACGTTTCCCAGTTCAACAAGTTCAGTCGTCTGTGGCAGGTGATTCTCCAGGCCGAGCCCACTTACCGCCTCAGGGTCGAGGACTTGCAGCAGATCTATGTGCGTAGCACCAACGGTCAGATGGTTCCCCTCAAGGCCCTGCTGACCACCCGCTACGTGACGGGCCCCGACCTGCTGACGCGCTTCAACAACTTTCCGGCGGTCAAGATGACGGCCAATGCCGCACCGGGATTCAGCTCCGGCCAGGCACTCAAAGCGCTTGAGGAAGTCGCCGCGCAAAGCATGACCGGGGACTATGGCGTGGCCTGGAGCGGCGAGGCTTTCGAGGAGAAAAAGAGCGGAGGTACGTCTTCCAAGGTTTTCGCCTTCGGTCTGATTATGGTGTTCCTGATTCTCGCGGCCCAGTATGAAAAATGGTCGCTGCCTGTGGGTGTACTGCTGGCGGTCCCGTTCGCATTGTTCGGTGCTTTGCTGGCGGTCCTGATGCGTGGTTTGGCGAACGACGTCTACTTCCAGATCGGCCTGACCATGCTTGTCGCGCTGGCGGCCAAGAATGCCATTTTGATCTTCGAGTTTGCCGTACTGAACCGTGAGTCCGGCATGTCCGTCTTCGACGCCGCGATGACCGCCGCCAAGGAGCGTCTGCGGCCCATCGTGATGACCTCTTTGGCGTTCATCCTCGGCTGCGTACCGCTGGCGATTGCCGTCGGCGCCTCCGAGAACAGTCGCCACTCCATTGGTACCGGTGTGATCGGCGGGATGCTCGCGGCGACGGTGATCGCAGTTTTTTTCATCCCGCTTTTCTATTACCTGGTGGAGCGTATTTCCGAGAAAAGCGGAAAATCCAAAGAGGCTGCGCAGCCTGATGACGGGGCACCTGTGGGCGGCGGCCCCGTTCATGCCCCGCAACAACGACATGAGGGGGATTAAGGTGCTCAGACCCCCGCTATTTCTGCTGCTCGGCCTCGCCCTCGGTAGCTGCACCGTGGGCCCCGACTATGAGCGCCCCAAGGTCGAGATACCCGCGACTTTCAGGTACGCGGACCAAGAGGCCAGACAGGTATCCAACACACTGTGGTGGGAACAGTTTCAGGATTCGGTGCTAAACGACTTGATTCGCACGGCGCTTAACGAAAACAAGGATGTCAAGATCGCCGCCGCACGGGTCGAGGAGTATCAGGGGCGCTACGGCGAAACGCATTCACGTCGGTTTCCTCAGATAGGGAGCGGGCTCCAGGGACAGCGGGCCAAGGCCCCGTTGAACAGTGGACCGGTACCTCTGACATCCGGTACCAACCCCATCTATGAGAACTATCAGGCCGTTCTTGGGGTGAGCTGGGAGCTTGATATATGGGGACGTCTACGTCGCCTCGACGAAGCTGCCCGCGCCGAGCTTCTGGCAACGGAAGAAGGCCGGCGCGCAGTCATCTTGAGCTTGGTATCGGCAGTGGCCACAAGCTACGTGAACTTGCGGGATCTGGACCGGGAGCTGGAGATTGCCCGGGCAACTGTCAAACTGCGCAGCGATTCCTACGAAATATTCAAGCTACGCTACACCGCCAGTGTCGTTTCCGAAATGGAGCTGGCACAGAGTCAATCCGAATACGAACGTGCTCTGTCTACCGTACCGAGACTCGAATCGCTGGCTGCTCAACAGGAAAATGCGCTGGCCGTACTCCTGGGACGTAATCCGGGGCCGCTGGTGCGCGGGCGTGCGTTAGGGCAATTAACCCTGCCGTCGGTCCCCAGCGGATTACCCTCAGCCGTACTGGAACAGCGGCCGGACCTGCGCCAGGCCGAATTGAACCTGATTGCAGCGAATGCGCGTATCGGTGCAGCCAAAGCCCTCTACTTTCCGACGATTTCCCTCACGGGGCTGGTGGGTTCAGTCAGCAATCAACTCTCCGACCTGTTTACCGGGCCAGCTGAAACCTGGTCTTACGCTGCAGCGGCCTCCCTTCCGATCTTTACCGCTGGGGGCATCGCCGGGCAGGTGCAACAAGCAAGAGCCATCCAGCAACAATATCTGCTGACCTACCAGCAGGCGATTCAGTCGGCGTTCAAGGATGTTGAAAATGCCTTGATCGCCTCGCAAAAGTCTCGTGAGCAGTTGGCCACACAGGCACGCCAGATAGACGCGCTGCGTACCTATGCAAGGCTGGCGAATCTGCGCTACGACAATGGCTACACCAGTTATATCGAGGTACTGGATGCCGAGCGCACCTTGTTCGATGTCGAATTAAGCTACGCCAATACTCAGGGCGCGGTACTCACCGCAATGATCGATCTGTACAAGGCCACCGGAGGCGGCTGGGTGGATGAGGCGGATAAGCTGACCAGGCTTGAGCCCACCCCGTTAGCCGATAAAGACAAGGGCGCGCCATGAGCCAGGCACAAAGTGGCCTGATCGCGTGCCATGAGTGCGATCTTCTGCAACGAGAACCCCGCCTGCCCAATGGTGGGGTTGCTCGCTGTTGTCGCTGCGGTGCAACACTGTTCCGCCGTCATCCACAAGGCTCGGAGCGTGCCCTGGCCTTTTGCCTGGGCGCGCTGATCTTGTTTGTGATTGCCAATGTGTTCCCCATCGTCGGTCTCACGATCAATGGCGAGTTTATTCAGACCACCCTCGTGGGGTCTGCGCGAGTCATGTATCGCGACGACATGGCCATGGTTGCCGGGCTCGTGCTGGTGACCACCTTCATTGCCCCGCTGATCCAGATGCTGACCATGATCTATCTTCTGCTACCGGCGTACTTCAGGCGTTGTCCGCCCCACGCGCAGCTGGCATTTCGCAGCATGGTCATGGTCCAGCCCTGGGGCATGGTGGAGGTTTTTGTCCTCGGCGTGCTGGTGTCCCTGGTCAAGCTTGCCCACCTCGCTACCGTGATTCCAGGAGTAGCGTTGTGGTGCTTTGGCGGCGTGATGCTGCTGATGGCGGCAGCGGCTTCGTCATTCGACACTCATGACCTATGGGCACGGCTGGGGTCGCTGCGGTGAAGGGCCCGAAGACCGCAGTTCGCTTCGGTCTGGTGACCTGCCATGGCTGCGGGCTGTTGCTGAAGTCGGACCACGGTGGAGGGGCTCGCTGCTCGCGTTGCGGCTGTACGCTGCATGATCGAAAACCCAACAGCCTGGCGTCCTCCTGGGCCTTTGTGATCGCCGCGGTGATCCTTTATATACCCGCCAACCTGCTGCCTATCATGGAAACCAGCTCTCTGTTCGGCTCCCAGGCCGACACCATCATGAGTGGCGTGGTGTATTTGTGGCGGTCCGGTTCATGGTACCTGGCGTTGGTGGTGTTCATTGCCAGCATCCTCGTACCGATGGCCAAACTGATCGCATTGATCCTCCTTCTGGTGTCGGTGCAACTGCATTCCCGCTGGCAGCCCCTGCAACGCGCAAAACTCTACCGAATGGTTGAACTGGTGGGCCGCTGGTCGATGCTCGATGTGTATGTGGTGACCCTGTTGGTGGCCCTGGTGCAGCTCGATGCACTGGCGACTATCAGACCAGGCCCCGGGGCGCTGGCCTTTGGTGCGGTGGTCGTCTTGACCCTGTTTGCGGCAATGAGTTTCGATCCACGCCTGATCTGGGATTCCTTGGAGCAAGACCATGACTGAAACGTCCCTGCCCTCCGATCTATCCACCGTGCCTGAAGCCGAAACAGCCCGAAAATCGCGATGGTCGCTGCAGTTAGTGTGGCTCGTGCCCTTGATCGCGGCGCTGATCGGGGGCTGGCTGATGGTCTCGTCGATTCTCAATCAAGGCCCTGTCATCAGCATTGTCTTCAAGAACGCTGAGGGTCTTGAGGCCGGCAAAACCAAGCTCAGGTACAAGGATGTGGAGATTGGAAAGGTCACTGAGGTGACCTTGTCGCGTGATCTCAAGCAAGTGGTCGCCACTGCCGAACTGACCAAGGATTTCAAACCCTATCTGGTTAAGGACACTGCATTTTGGCTGGTGACGCCACGAATTTCCGGCGGCAACGTTTCAGGGCTGAGCACGGTTCTATCTGGCGCGTTCATCGGGGTCGGTGTGGGCAAGTCCGATCAGGCGCAGCGGTCTTTCAATGCATTGGATGTGCCGCCGGTCATTCAGGTCGATACCCCCGGTCGTGAGTTCGTTCTGCGCAGCAACGACTTGGGTTCACTGAGCGCAGGGTCACCTATTTTCTTTCGTCGGGTACAGGTAGGTCAGGTGGTAGCGTTTGATCTCGACAAGGATGGTCAGGGATTGAGTATGCGAATCTTCGTAAATGCCCCCTACGACCAGTTTGTCACCGACAACACGCGCTTCTGGAATGCCAGTGGCATAGATATCAAGCTCGGCGCCAGCGGCATTGAGGTGAACACGCAATCGCTCGCCTCAATCCTCCTGGGCGGCATTGCCTTCGAGACGCCTGCGGATTCAGTCGAACGCCCCGCTGCCGCTGCAGACAGCCTTTTTGAATTGTTCAACGGGCGCACGACGGCGATGCACAATCCTGAACGTGACGTCTTGAAGATGGTCATGCTGTTCAACGAGTCCCTTAGAGGCCTGACGCCAGGATCGCCGATCGACTTTCAAGGCGTTACGCTGGGTGAAGTCTCGGATATCCGGGTGGAGATGGACCCGAGCAGCCACAGTATTGTCATGCCCGTCGAAGTGAGCCTGTATCCGGAACGCCTGAGGTTGCGCTCCCGAGACAAGAACAGGGCCAAGCTTTCAGATGAGGCGCGCAAACAGTTCTTGGAGGGGATGGTGGCAAACGGTATGCGTGCTCAGATGCGCACCGGAAATCTGCTCACAGGGCAGCTCTATATCGCTCTGGATTTCTTCCCGGACGTGGACAAGGCCACCATCAACTGGGGTAGCGACCTGCCCGAGCTGCCCACCGTGCCCGGGCGAATGGAAGAAATACAAGCTTCCCTGAAAAGCATCGCCAGCAGGCTGGAGAAACTACCTATCGAACAGATTGGCACTGACCTGCGCCAGACATTGCAGGCGGCCAGCGGTTTGTTGAATCGACTGAATACGCAGGTAACGCCGCAAATCGTGGCGGCCCTGACCGAAGCGCGTCAAGCGGTGGGTTCAGCCCAAGGACTTATATCGGCCAATAAACCCTTGTTACAGGACACTCACGAAGCCATTCGGGAATTAGGGCGCACGGCAAAGTCGTTACGCAGCCTGGCCGATTATCTTGAGCGCCATCCCGAAGCGCTGATTCGGGGCAAGCAGGAGGATCAACGATGAAACTGAGCTCGATAGCGCTTCTGGCCAGCTTGATAGCTGCGGCCCTCAGCGGCTGTGGCAGCGCACCAAAAGAGCATTTCTATACGCTACGGGCGGTTGCCGAGCGCGACCCGGCGGCATCCAATACGGCGTATTCAGTCAACGTTGGCCCGGTGACCGTACCCGAGCTGGTAGAGCGGCAGCAGTTAGTGTTGACGCGTAACGACAATCAGGTTGAGATTCTGGAGCAGACGCGCTGGGCGGCCTCGCTGCAAAGCATCATCGGCCATGTTATCGCGAGCAATCTGACACAGTTGACTGGCAACCCACGGATGGCGGTCTATTCCCCAGACACAACGGTCGATGCCGATTATCACGTGGCCGTGGACGTTCTGCGTTTCGAGTCTGTCCTGGGTACAGCGGCGAGTCTGGATGCCCGGTGGACAATCCGTACCGCCGATGAACAGGTGCTGAAATCGGGTCGAACGATCATCAGCGAACCCACCCGTGGTCAGGACCTGACTGCCTTGCTTGCGGCCCATGATCGCCTCCTGGCAACACTGAGCCGCGACATTGCCCACGTGCTCATCAATCGTAAGCCATCTCGATGAGTCCCCATGGGGCAGCGAGCGCTCAGCGCGGGCTGCCCCGATATGTTTCATGGGAGTGCATAGAGTTTGAAGAGCATGGCATTGACTTCGTTCGTCCCTCCAAAGTACTTGGCGTAGATATTCAATATCTCCCCTGATCGATACACACTGCTCAAGGCACTGTCTACCATGAGGCGAAAGTCTTCATCTTGCCGATCTACAGCCATGGCGATTGGCGCGAAGTCGTACAGGGTATCGAGCACTTGCAACTCATTGGCGGCGTTACTTTTCGCCGCGTAGCTGAGCAACACCCTTCGGTCCGCAAAAAACGCACTGGCTTTTTTCCGCGCAATCAAATCAATACCTTCGGCAAAGTTCTTCACTGTAATCACGTCGGCAATCACGCCGAGGGTTTTGATCCGCTCATGTATCCACTGTTCGGTAACACCTCCTACCATGACCACGTAGGTGTGATGAGACAGTCCCTGATTGATCGTTCCGCGCCAAGTGGGACCCGAATGGGCGACTTCACCATTGAGTACGCGTATTAAATCATTCGGGGCGTCCTTGCTAACCACCGCCGTCAGGCCTGCAGTAAATACAGGCACCGAAAAACTGACGGACTTGCGTGCTGCCAGGGTTTCAACGCCAGGTGTACACAGCAGATCGATCTTGCCCTGGCGCACGTCGTCAAGCCCGTTGCCCTCAGCGACTTCGACATAGTGAATGGCCAGACTGCTCAGTTGGGTCTGGGCTTTGACACGCTCGGCAATCAGGTTGCACAACTCAATCGCATAGCCACTGGCTTTCCCGTCCACGTTGGACGTGAAGGGGGACGCGTTTGGCAGGTACCCCAAGTTGATGGCCGAGCTGCCGCGAATCCGCGACAGCGTGTCGGCACTGCTCTGTAGGGGTGTCATTCCTGCCAGACACAGGAGGGTGATGGTGACGCCATTCAACAGTCGCTGCTTCATATTCTGCTCCCCGCATTATTCCGAATTCCGAGACCCATGTTTCATCTGCAATGGCTCACGCCTGGCCGGAACCCGGTGAGCTGACCGGTTGCGCTTTGACGAAGCCCTTGGCAATGAAGCCGTAGACCAGATAGCCGATGGCCAAAACGATGAACGCGCCGAATACCGCGTCTTTACCGGAGGCGTAAATGGCGTAGAACGAATAAGCCATCGCAACCATCAACACCGCGATATTTCGGACATAGATGCTGTGGCTGACTTGAGCCTTGAACATGATCACCAGCAGGCCGGACAGGGCCGTCACGTAGGGCAATAAGTTGGTCACCGCCGCCAGGTTAACCAGCTTGCCAAACTGCTCGCTGGCATTGGGTGAGATCGTCGATAACGCCAGTAACGTCTGCAATACCCCACAGGCGATCATGCCAACCACCGGCGCGTCCGAGGCCGTCACCCTGCAGAACAGCTTCGGAAACATGCCCTGATCAGCAGTGACCTTGGCAGTTTGCGCCAGTGTGAACTGCCACCCCAGCAGTGAACCTATACACGCCATCACCGCCAACGCCATGATGATCTTGCCGATTAACGGGTTGAACATATGTGCATAGACAAAGGCGAAGGGTGCACTTGAGTTAGCCAACTCCGCATTCGGAATGATCCCCTGGATAACCGTGGTCGACAGCACATACACAACGGCGGCACCCAGCGTGCCAAAAAGGCAGGCCAGAGGCACGTTGCGTTTAGGGTCATCCACGGCATCCGAGTTTTGCGCGGCAGACTCCATCCCCAGAAACGCCCACAGCGTCAGCGGAATACTCTGTGTGATTGCGTCTTTTACCGGGATAGCATTCGGATTCCAGGCGTCCGAGAACACCTTCGGCTCGAACCAGAACCAACCAATAACGCTCAGTCCCGCGACCGGAATAATCACGCCCCAAACCGTAATAGCCCCCAACCGTCCCGTGATGCTCGCGCCACCGAAGTTGGCCGCAGTGGTCAACCAGATCAAACCCACACAACCGATGAATAGCGGGATAGCGCCAGAACCGAGCCAGGGGAAAAATGGCGTCAGGTAACCTACCGCCGAGATGCCAATGGCAACGTTACCGATGGCCAAGGAGAGAAAATAAAGGAATGAACAGAGGAAGAACGCCGATTTGCCATGCGCCTCCTCGGTATAGGCTGACATGCCTCCCGAACGCGGACAGTAGACGCCGCACTGAGCAAAACAATACGCGATGGCCATGGACCCAATGGCCGTGATGATCCAGGACAGCAAGGAGACAGCACCCAGGCGCGCCATGCTGGAAGGAAGCATGATGATTCCCGAGCCCATCATGTTCACCGCTACTAGGGTGGTGAGGCCCATGAGACTCATTTTTTTGTTTGACTCAGCCATTGCAGACTCCTCGTGCCCGATCTGCGCACGGAGCATTCTCCGAACGCGGGAGAATGAAGCATCATTGTTTGACAACATAAACCTTGTAGGTCAGCCCGTGATGAGCGTCGCGCTCGATCTCGATGCCATGGTTGTCATGCTCGAAGCCCGGAAAGCAGACGTCGAACTGCTCCATCGCCAACAGGTAGTCGATGATCGCCCTCTTGTCGGCGCCGACGGCTTCACCCGGCATCATCAACGGAATGCCGGGTGGATAGGGCACGACCTGTACGGCCACGGTTCGGTCTTGCAAATCGCGCACGGCAATTTGCTCTACGTCGCCTTTGACCAGTTTGGCGTAGGTGGCGCGTGGCGTACTCACCGGGTCCGGCAACAAGGTGAAGGCCTTGTCCATGTTGCGCAGCAGGCCACTTCTAACGATTTCGTCGTGCATGCGCTGCGCAAGATCCTGCAGCCCCAACCCCTCATAACTGTCGGGATACGCTGCGACCAGATCGGGCATTACCTCTTCCAGTGCGGTGTTGGCGTCGTAGTGCTTCTTGAATTCCATCATTGCGGCGACTAATGAACCCCATTTGCCTTTGGTCACGCCGATGCTGAACAGCACCAGGATGGAATAGGGCTCGGTCTTTTCCACGACAGTGCCGCAGCTGGACAAGAAGGAAGACACCAACGGTGCAGGAATCCCCCAGGCCTGTAGCTGACCTTGCGAATCCAGACCGGGCGTCAAAAGGGTGACTTTGATCGGATCGAGCATGCAGTAGTCATTGCCCAAATCACCGAAACCGTGCCATTGAGCACCGGGTTTGAGCACCCAGGCATCACTTTGATGCAGGCGTTGCCGATCGACCTCGGCAAAGGGCGTGCCGTCTACGTCGTCCGGTTGCCAGACGCCAAACCACCAATCGGTCGCGTTGCGCTGCACCACTTGCTGAGTCAAGCGAACCATGGCCTGGCGAAAGGTGATCGCCTCGTCGATCGATTCATCGGTGAGGTATTCGCCAGCGTCATCCATCATTTTTGCTGACACATCCGTGGAGGCGATGATGCTGTATTGCGGCGACGTCGAGGTGTGCATCATGAATGCTTCATTGAACAGCGCCGGCTTGACCGGCACTTTTCCTGAACGAATATGAATCATCGATGCTTGTGACAGGGCCGCCAGCAACTTGTGGGTGGAATGGGTCACGGTCACGGTGGCATCGTCGGCGTGCCGCTCACCCCGGTGCATGCCGTAACGGTTTTCGTAAAGCGAGTTGAAGCGGGCATAGGCATACCACGCCTCGTCGTAATGGATGCGATCCACGCTTTGGCTCAGTTCGCGCGTGGTGGTCTGTACGTGGTAGCAAAGACCGTCATAGGTGGAGTTGGTCAACACTGCAAGCACGGGCCGGATCTGTTTATCCGTAATCAGCGGGCTGGCGGATATCTTCCCCGCGATGGCTTCCGGCGTCAGCTCACTGAGCGGCACAGGACCAATCAAACCCCGCGTATTACGGCGAGGCAGCAGGTACAACGGAATAGCGCCAGACATGTTCAGCGCGTAATTCAGTGATTTATGGCAATTGCGGTCAACTAACACGGCATCGCCATCGGTCACTGCTGAATGCAGAATGATTTCGTTACTCGCCGAGCTGCCTCCGACGGAGAAGAATGTGTAGTCCGCCCCAAACACCCGCGCCGCATTTTTTTCTGCCGCCGCTACAGGTCCGGAATGATCGTTTAGCGAACCTAGCTGACCGACTGAAACGCTCAGGTCGGACCGGAGCATTTGTTCACCGTAAAAATCGAGAAAGGTACGGCCCACGGCAGTTTTCATGAAGGCGGTGCCGCCGGTATGGCCTGGGGTGTGCCATGAATATTCATAGGTCTCGGCGAAGTTCACCATCGCACCGAAGAATGGCGGCAGGATCGTGTCGAGGTAACGACGTGCTGCGGCCTCAATCCTGCCGGCAATGAATGCCGGACTGTCTTCAGGTTGCCAGATGAAACCATCGATTTCCTCTACGAACGCCAGCGGAACATGACTGCTGTTCTCACTGGTCATTCCCAGCATGATCGGCAACTTGCTGGTTCGGCGACGGATCAGGCGAATCACTTTTTCAGCCTGCTCAATATTCGCGATACACAATCCCCAACCCAAGATCACGCAACAATAAGCAGGGTCTGCAGTAAACGCGATTTCGGCATCTTCAAGCGACATTACTGTTTCTATTTCAAGGTCCAGCGCCCTTAGTGCGTCAGAAACTTCCAAGGCGCTGCGAACAACGACGCTGTGGTCCGACAGCTGAGGGTTGACCACAATCATGACGGGATAGCGGTGGGCGAGATAGGCAGGTAGAGGGTTTCGAACCGTACTCATTGCACACTCCATTTCAAGTCGTGAAACGGGTTATAAGCGCTAATTAACGCCCTTGATAAGGGGCGCGCAGCAAGGAGTGCAGCCGGTCGCCGACTTCAACTAATAACAATAAAAACGCGGTTTTTTTTGATTTAGGTCAGATAACTCAGGTTATTGAAATAACTCGTTCGCGGGTGACATCGGCGCCCTCTTCTTTTATTTAATGGAAGTCCCGACTGCGCACATCGAGTCCGGTCAGTAAGGGCGTCAAGTCTTGCAGGCGACCGGCGATCAAATGACGCACTCCGTCTTTGGATTCCAGACGTCCATAGACCTGCAGCAGTTGCGCTCCCACCAGCACCCGGCGTTGGCGCTCGGCCAGATCACGCCAAACCACCACGTTGATCATCCCGTGTTCGTCCTCCAGCGTAACGAAGGTCACGCCGCTGGCTGTCTGCGGACGTTGTCTGCCGGTGACCAGACCAGCAACGCTTACGTTGCGCCCGTGTTCGATACCGACCAGCTCCTTTGAACTTCGGCAGCGCCGGGCATTGAGCTGACGACGCAACAATGCCAGCGGATGCGGACCCAGGGTCGTGCCGACGGTTGCGTAATCGGCATACAGGTCTTCGCCTACGGTGGGCAGTGGCAATGCCACGTAAGGTTCCTCGGTTGCGGACTGATCCGCGAACAATGGCCGTTGTGCCTCGACGCCGGCCACTTCCCAACGTGCGCGGTGTCGATGCCCGAGCAGGCCGCGCAAAGCACCGGAATCGGCAAGTAACCCTCGGGCCCGTGCATCCAGTTGTCCGCGCAGGCTGAGGTCGCTGGCATCGACAAACGCGCTGAGCGCTCTGGCTTTTTCGATGTGCAGCGCGTCTTCCTCGCGAAACCCACGCACCATGCGCAAGCCCAAACGGATCGCAAAAGCATCGATGCCACACGGTTCTAGCGAGCAGTCCCACTCGCTGTAGCGCACATCCACCGGACGAATCTCGATGTGA
Organism: Pseudomonas sp. GG8; assembly: GCF_052976945.1. Taxonomy (NCBI): domain Bacteria; kingdom Pseudomonadati; phylum Pseudomonadota; class Gammaproteobacteria; order Pseudomonadales; family Pseudomonadaceae; genus Pseudomonas; species Pseudomonas sp. GG8. The sequence goes on along the minus strand of NZ_JBRIIP010000001.1, from coordinate 2,198,391 downwards.
TGACGACGAGCGTCCTGCAAAAGTTGGTCGGGGCTGTAGAAACCCATCGGCCAGCTATTGATCAGGGCGCAGGCAAAAGCTGCGGGCTCATGGCATTTGAGCCAGCAACTGGCATAAGTCAACAGGGCGAAGCTGGCAGCGTGGGACTCAGGGAAACCATAGCTGCCAAACCCTTTGATCTGCTCAAAAATCTGCTGGGCGAATTCAGCGGTGTAGCCGTTTTTGAGCATGCCTTGGGTCAGGCGCACTTGGTGAGGTTCCAGGCCGCCGTGACGTTTCCAGGCGGCCATCGAACGGCGCAACTGATCAGCCTCCCCCGGCGTGTAATCGGCAGCCACCACCGCCAGGTGCATCACTTGCTCCTGAAACAACGGCACGCCCAATGTGCGCTCGAAGACCGCCTTTAGTGCTTCGGAGGGATACGTCACCGGTTCTTCTTTGTTACGCCGACGCAGGTAGGGATGCACCATATCTCCCTGAATGGGGCCGGGACGGACGATAGCGACCTCGATCACCAGGTCATAGAAGTTCGTGGGTTTCAGGCGTGGCAGCATCGCCATTTGCGCCCGTGATTCGATCTGGAAGACGCCTACGGTGTCGGCGCGGCTGATCATTTCATAGGTCTGTTTATCCTCGGAGGGCACCGTAGCCAGAGTCAGGTCGTAACCCCGATAGCGGCGCACCAGATCGAAAGTCCTGCGCAGTGCGCTGAGCATGCCCAGCGCAAGGATATCGACCTTGAGCAGCCCGACCATGTCCAGATCGTCCTTGTCCCACTGGATGATGGTGCGATCAGCCATGGCGGCGTTTTCTACCGGGACCAACGTGTCCAGCGGCTGTTCGGAGATGACGAAGCCCCCCGGATGCTGTGACAGGTGCCGAGGAAAGCCGATCAGTTCGCCAGTCAAGGTCAAGACCCTATGCAGTATCGGGCTGTCCGGCTCAAAACCGCACTCACGCAGGCGCTCTTGCGGTGGCAGTTTATCGCTCCAGCGGCCAAAACAATCGGCCAACGCGTTGATCTGATCCGTTGGCAAACCCAGTACTTTGGCCACATCCCGTACCGCGCCTGCACCGTGATAGGTGCTGGCCACCGCAGTAATCGCTGCCCTGCCCCGGCCATAACGCTGAAACACGTACTGCAACACCTCTTCCCTGCGTTCATGCTCGAAATCCACGTCGATATCCGGCGGTTCGTTGCGCTCCCTGGAAATAAAACGCTCGAACAACATGTTCATGCGTGCCGGATCGAGCTCAGTAATACCCAAGGCATAACACACCGCCGAGTTGGCCGCCGAACCGCGACCCTGGCAAAGAATATGGCGGCTACGGGCAAATTGGACGATGTCATGAACCGTCAGGAAATAGCTTTCGTAACCCAGTTCGGCAATCAACCCCAGTTCGCGTTCGATCAGCTCTCGTGCCTTGTCGGGGGCACCTTTGGGCCAGCGTCGGCCCAGGCCCTGTTCGGTCATGTGGCGTAACCAGGACGTAGCGGTTTGCCCCTTGGGCACCAGTTCGTGAGGGTACTCGTAGCGCAACTGGCCCAGATCGAAAGTACATCGCTGGGCTATGTGCACGGATTCCGCCAACAGCGCTGGCGGGTAAAGCTCAGTCAGCGTCGCTACAGGCCGAAGATGGCGCTCACCGTTGGCGAACAATCGATGCCCTGCCTCCGCCACCGTGGTGTGATGACGGATCGCAGTCATGGTGTCTTGCAACGCGCGACGGCCACGGGCATGCATGTGCACATCGCCGCAGGCCACGGTCGGGATGCTCAATGAGTGGGCCAATGCCTGAAGACTTATCAGCCGTTGGCTATCATCGGGACCACGATGCAGCTCGACGGCAAGCCACAGACGCTCCGGGAACAGGCCGCGTAACCATAACCCCTGCTCATGATGGGTAACGGACTCGCTTGATGGCTCTGGCAGCCACAGCGCCAGCAACCCGGCCAGCGGCTCGCAAAAATCCTCACGCAGCAGGCGGTATTCGCCTTTCTTCGCTCGGCGTCGGCCCAGAGTTATCAGTCGACACAACGCCTGATAACCGCAGAGATTTTCTGCCAGCAGTACGATATTCGGGCCGTCTTCAATCCTCATTTCACTGCCGACGATCATGGGCAATCCCACCTCGCGGGACGCCTGCCAAGCACGTACGATACCGGCCAGGGTGCACTCGTCAGTGATCGCCAGCGCGTGATAACCCTGGCGTTTGGCGCGCTCGAACAGCTCCCGCGCGCTGGATGCCCCGCGTTGGAAGCTGAAGTTGGACAGGCAATGCAATTCTGCATAGCCAGCATCGTTGGCAGACGCGCAAGGGGTCATGCAAACCACCCCTGTAGCAGTAGACTGTCGCCCTCTCCAACCGTTTGATAAGCCCAGGCCCGCTGACCTGAGCGGGTTTCGATCAAGTAATAGTCACGTCGCACGTCGCCGCCGTCCCACCAGCCTGATTCAATGCGTTCAGGCCCGGCGAGGATGCGCATGCCTGATTCGTGCATAGGGACAGGCTCGCGCAACAACCAGCCGGGGCGCGGAGACAGAGACAACGGGCTACCAGACGTTTGTCCATTGCCCGTTTGCCAGGCGCATTCGGGACGGTGGTCCGCATGGGCGTATACGCCATTGACCGCCTCATCGCCAAGACGGGCACGCAGGCGTTCACGCAGTTGCTCCCAAGGCAGCGCCTGGTGCGGACGCTCCTCGAACAATTCGCGGTGGGTCGGGACGAACCGGGGCAGATCGCGGGCTAACAAGCGCACCGCTCGCACTGGAGAAGGAACCTGAATCTGCTCCAGCCGTCCACGCGCCAACTCAAACAACATGGCAGCATCGCGCTCGGCGCTGAGCAGTCCGACCGGCAGCAGCGTGTCCTTGCCTTCCATGTGTTCCAGATGAATAGTAAAGCGCTGGACACCACTGTCGCGCCCGGCCAGAAATGCTGCCAGGTCCGAGATCAAGCGCTTGAGTGGGAACAGCAATGCCTGATGAGATTCGACGTCGAAATTCAGCTCAATGCGCAGATCGAAATAATCAGGCGGCAGATAACAATCCAGCGCCAAGGCACGCTCGCCGAGCAGAGAGTCCAGATGCTGCAACACTTGTGCAGGGAACCGCCGGGCCAAGGTGTTGCGCGGCAACGCCAACACGGAGTGCAGGGTATGCAGGCCCATGCGCGAAAAAGCAGTGGCCACCTCGCGGCTCAGCCCCACACGATCAATGGGCATCTGTTGCAGTGCCTCGCGTAAAGTTTCGCGGCACGTCACCGCGAGACCGTCGTGCACGTTCGCCAACACTCGCGCCGCCGCAGGATTAGGCGCGACCACGATCCGATGACTAAATCCCAAGGCGGTCAATTCTTCGCGCAGGCGGGCTTCAAATACGGGCCAAGGCCCGAACAGGCTGAGGCTGGATCCGACTTCCATCATCAGTACCCGGGGGTATTTCAAGCTGACCTGGGAGCTGAATCGATAAGCCCAGGCCGCCAATAAACGATGCCAGCGTTCGACCTCGGCCGGATCGTATTCGACCGTTGCAAACTGGCGTACCAGGGCTTGTGCTGCCGTGAGCGATTGACCGGGACGCAGACCGAGGGCGCGTGCAGCCGGGTTGACCGTCTGCACTACACGGCGGTGTGCGGTGCCCGTCAGCAACGCCAAGGGTTCATCGGGATCAGGACGACGACGCATGACGCCATCAAGCGCCAATTGCGGCAGCACTACACAGGCCCAGAGCATACGAACCTCAAGACCCGAAGGGAAACGGGATCGGTGCCGGCGGTACCAGACCACCCCGGCATTTGAGCACGCGTAACTGCCGGGGACGCACATCAATGGCGATACGCAGCGCAGCTGGCGAAGGATTGATCGCCGCTTGCGCGGGGCGGCAGGCGAAAGCCAGGGTCTGGCCGGTTTCGGCAGCGACTTGCAGGCGACGCAACGCCCGGTCATCCACGTGCTTCGGCCAGCACAATACCGCGCCACAATTGCCAGAGCGCAAACATTGCTCGGTCGCCCACAAGGCATCCCGAGCGCTCGCATCGACCATCACCAGCCAACGCAGATCGATGCCTGCGGCCTGCCAGGCTTGCGGGTAGGGAACATAAGGCGGCGCGACCAACACGATGCGTTCGCCGCTGTCAGCCAGTCGGACCAAGGCCGGCCAGAGCAACTGCAACTCGCCACTGCCGTCGGCAGCCACCAGAATTTCACTCAATGCCGCCGCTGGCCAACCGCCCGTAGGCAATGCTGCATCCAGCGCCGCGTGCCCGGTAGGGTGCGCGCTGACGGGCTGCGCCGCTGGTCGGCCTTTCCAGACCCGGCGCTCATCAAGCAGCGCGTCCAGGCTGACGACCGCGCCCATCATCCGCGCCTGACCAAACCACAGAAGACACCTTCGATGGCAAAGTCCTGATCAGAATGAACGATGATCGGCGCATAAGCCGGATTTCGCGGCAGCAGACGGAATTCGCCCGGCCTGGTTTCCAGACGCTTGATGGTGACCTCGCCGTCGAGACGCGCGACGACGATTTGCCCGTCCTGGGCCTCGGCACTGCGGTGCACGCCGACCAGATCGCCGTCGAGAATACCGTCTTCGATCATTGAATCGCCCTGCACACGCAGCAGGTAATCCGGCACCCGGGAGAACGTTGCGCGATCCAGCAGCAAAGTGTCATGCGTACCGACATCAGGACCAATCGGCGCACCGGCGGCGACACGCCCCAGCACGGGAATTTCTAGCAGTTCGGGTTTTCGTACGGCGTCCATCAGACGAATACCGCGAGCCTGATTAGGCGTGACCTCAATCAGCCCGGCCTCGGTCAAGGCCAAAATGTGTTTGCGCGCCACACTGCGCGAAGCAAAACCAAAGGCCTCGGCGATTTCAGCCAGGCTCGGCGGTTGGCCTTGCTGCGCGATACGGTCGCGGATGAAGGTCAGGATGGCAGCACGTCGGGGGCTTAATAGGCTCATGGAGTACATTTGTACTCCTTTCAGGCTTTTCTGACCAGCGCCTCTTGTCGGGCCTGGCTATCGCCGATGCGGTATTAGCTCAAGACGGGCACGTTGACGAGCCGCCATCCAGGCCCTGCCTGGATTTTTTGTAATGGAGGGTGGCCCTGCCGTCATGCCAGAGCACGGTCAGCACGTAGATAGAATCGAAGTCTTCCTTGTCCCAGTCATCCGCAATGGTCTGCTTTTGCCCGGTTGCCTCCTCGGCGACCTGATTGATCAGTTCTGGCAGATAGCCATTGGACCAGGCGGTGTAGACCGTTGCGCCGTGGTACTTGTCGCGCAACAACTCATCTGCCAGCTCATGAATATCATTAGCGCCAAAGTCGATATTGATCGGCAGCCCCAACTTGATTGCAGTAGGACCGACAGTCAGCAGCGGACGCAGGTAACCGTAGGACTCATCGTTATCACCTTCCTCGACATGACGGCTGGGGTCTGCAGCGAAGATGAAGTTGGCGTTGCCGAACTCCCGGGGCAACAACGTGGACAGGGCAATGGCCCGGTTCAACCCTTGGCAATTGAGTTGCCCGAGACCCATGGCAGGCTTTTCAGCGTGACGAAGGAATACCAGGGTTTGCATTCTGTCTTCTGCTTGCGCTTGCGCTTGCGCACCCATGGAAACCCAGAAAACAGCAGAAATGATCAATAACGCGGGCAATAAAAAAAGTACGAAGGGCCGGACGTATTTGAAGGCAGCGATACGGTTGTAGTTATTCATTATTCTCAATCAGAGCCTGATGGCCGTAGGTTTCGTGTCGGCATGACGGTGCCAATCTGATTCGGTTTCAGTGTGAAGGCTGCGCAGTTGACCTTGATTTATTCATTTAATCGATCACGAGTGTGTAAGAGGATTTGTCTGACAAGAAAATCAGACATTACTTTCACCATAAACAGAAAATTGCACACAGCGCGATGGCAAATACCGCAAGGCGTACACCCGACGCACGCCTGGAGCGGCAGTGCGCAACGCTGCGGCATGGTGTTTCTAGAGCGACACTGATTCAGCAGAGTGTTGCGTGACAGGCAGACCCAATCACCGATAGACGCTCTTATCGCAGCATTACTGGAGGCCCCAACCGGCGGCGCAGCGGCGAAGATGGGGCGAAATCTCGTACATGAGATGAGCTTTAACCATGTTGCTCGACGAACCGTTCAGCGCGGTGGATGCCTTCACCCGCATGAAGCTGCAAGACCTGCTGCTGCAGTTGGCAGAACATCATGCGATTGCCTTGCTCCTGGTCACTCACGATGTCGACGAGGCGCTTTATTTGAGTGATCGCGTGATGGTGATGGACAATCGGCCGAGCAGCATTCGTCAGGAGCTATGCGTCGATCTTGAGCGTCCTCGAGATCGACGCGACCCGGCCTTGGCGTTGCTGAAAGCCCAGGCATTGACCGAGCTCCATTTGGCTCACGTTATCTAGCTGATTAGCGTTCGCTACGACCTTCACCGACACAAATCCCCACCGCTCATGCCATCAAAGGTTGACGGATGCAACGCTTTGGTGTTTTCTGAAACCGTTTTCAGAGCCTTTGCCTCAGCACCTGCTGATAACCCCTATAACTATAATCAGGGTCCAGGTCGTGAATAGTTTTCCTACTCCTATGCGGTCCCGCGTAACGATGAATGACGTGGCCACACTGGCTGGCGTGTCCAAAGCCAGCGTGTCGCGCTTTATTGGCGAGGATCGACAACTGCTTTCCGACGCCATCGCACTGCGTATCGAACACGCCATCGACACCCTCGGTTATCGCCCCAATCAAATGGCGCGCGGGCTCAAGCGTGGTCGCACCCGACTGATCGGCATGCTGGTCGCCGATATTCGCAATCCCTATTCCGTGGCCGTCATGCATGGCGTCGAAACCGCCTGCCGCCTACACGGTTATAGCCTGGTGGTGTGCAATACCGATCGCAACGACGAGCAAGAACGTGTGCATCTGGCTGCGTTGCGCTCCTACAACATCGAAGGCCTGATCGTGAATACGCTAGGTCATCACCTTGATGAGCTGCGCCAATTGCATCAGGAACTGCCCATGGTGCTGGTCGATCGCAAGGTCGAGCAACTGCACAGCGATCTGGTCGGGCTGAACAATGCCGACGCGGTGCTGCAAGCCATCAATCACCTCGATGAGCGCGGTTATCGCGACATTGTGTTGGTCAGTGAGCAACAGGACGGCACCAGCTCTCGTCTCGAACGTGTGACCGCGTTCAATAGCCTGATCGCCGAGCGCACGCATCTGCGAGGACAGGTTCTGGAAGCCAGCGATCAACTGGGTCCACAGTTACAGGCCTTCCTCGCCGCGCCCGGCCCGGGGCCCAAAGCGCTGTTCACCGGTAACGGTGTCGCGACCTTGACCTGCACGCGACTGCTGCGAGAGTTGGGTTGCCCGCTGTTCGATGACATCGGCCTGATCGCCCTCGATGAGCTGGACTGGTACCCCTTGGTGGGCAGCGGTATTACCTCACTCGCCCAGCCGACCCATGAAATCGGCGTCACTGCGTTCGAGTGTTTGCTCAACCGCTTGCGTGGCGAGCAGGAGCCGGTACGGTCGTTCGATTTCACCGCGCAGTTGATCGTGCGTGGCTCGACCCGGCCCAGGCCCTGACTCTGCCACTTCCCCTTGAATGGCGAGTACGGCGGCCTTGATGGCCGCTTTTTTTGAATCAAAATGAAACCGGTTTCAGAGGACGATAACAATGAACCTTTACCCTGTCTCCATCAGCCTTTCCAGCTACGGTGCCGACGTGGTCCGTGAACGTGGTCAGGCCAGTTTTATTCCGTTGCTGGCCCGTGCTGGCGCCTCGCGCATTGAGTTGCGTGAAGAATTGTTTACCGTAGAAAACCACGAGGCATTGTCGCTGGCCATCAAAGAACAGGGGCTTGAGTGCCTGTACTCGTCACCACTGGAGCTGTGGAATGAAGGCCAGACTCAACCGAACGCCAACCTTGAGGCTACGCTGCTGCGGGCCACGGCCTGCGGCGCGACGTGGCTTAAAGTGTCCCTTGGGCATTTCAACCAAAACTGTGACATGAACGCCCTGGCCAGTTGTCTGGTACGGCATGCGGTGCGCGTGTTGGTCGAGAATGACCAGACCGTTCAGGGTGGCCGGATTGAGCCGCTGAGTCGCTTCTTCGCCCGCGTCCAGGCGTTGGATGTGCCGGTGGGCATGACCTTCGATATCGGCAATTGGCAATGGCAGGATCAATCGGCAATCAGCGCAGCCAAGCAACTGGGCCGTTATGTCGAGTACGTGCATTGCAAGGCAGTTGCGCGCAATGCCCTGGGCAAGCTGATCGCAACACCTCCCGAACCGAGTGACCTTCATCAGTGGGAACAGCTATTGCGCCAGATCGTGCCTGGGGTGCCTCGCGCCATTGAATACCCACTGCAAGCCGAGGATCTAATCGCGCTCAGTCAACAACACATCAGCACCCTCGCCCGCCTCGGCCAACCACAGGAGGCATTCAGCCATGCGTGAGATCGACATCCTCTCGTTCGGTGAAACCATGGCCATGTTTGTCGCCGAGCAATCTGGCGAACTGGCACAGGTCAGTCACTTCGAAAAACGCATTGCCGGCGCCGACAGTAACGTCGCTATTGGCTTGGCCCGGCTGGGCTTCAACGTCGCGTGGCTGAGTCGGGTCGGCGATGACTCGCTCGGGCGTTTCGTGATCGACAGCCTGCAACGCGAAGGCGTGGACTGCCGTCATGTAGCCGTCGATCCTGCGTATCCCACCGGTTTTCAGCTCAAGTCCCGCGAGCTCGACGGCCGTGACCCCTGTGTCGAGTATTTCCGCCGTGGTTCGGCGGCCAGTCACCTGTCGGTTGCTGACGTCAGCCCGATACTGCTGAGCGCTCGTCATCTGCACGCCACAGGTATTCCGGCGGCGTTGTCGCTCAGTGCCCGAGAGCTGTCCTGGCATCTGATGACGGCCATGCGCGAGGCTGGGCGCAGCGTATCGTTCGATCCCAACTTGCGCCCGTCGCTATGGCCAAACCAGGCGCAGATGATCAGCGAAATCAACCGACTTGCCGTTCTTGCGCACTGGGTCATGCCGGGGCTGACGGAAGGCGCACTGCTCACCGGCTACGAGGACCCGGAAGACATGGCGGCGTTCTATCTGGATCAAGGTGTTGAAGCGGTGGTGATCAAGCTCGGTGCCAAGGGCGCTTATTACCGCACACAGATGGATCAAGGATTTGTCGCGGGCGTGCCGGTAATCAACGTAGTCGACACCGTCGGCGCCGGAGATGGTTTTGCCGTCGGCGTGATCAGCGCCCTCCTGGAAAATCAGGGCTTTACCCAAGCAGTGGCGCGCGGCAACTGGATCGGCAGCCGCGCCGTACAAAACCGGGGGGACATGGAGGGCTTGCCATTGCGGGCGCAGCTGCTTGCAGCCGAGCCTGCCGATGAGCCACGACGACGACCCGCCTGACCCCTCATTCGAACCACACATCCGTTACCTGCTGCGACAAAAACAACAAGATCAGGAGCATCGATATGGAAAAGGCACTCGACATGACAAAGCGACTCATCAACCGTCGCTGGTTGTACATCATGCCCATCGTTTTCATCACCTACAGCCTGGCCTACCTGGACCGCGCCAATTACGGGTTCGCTGCCGCAGCGGGGATGGCGGAGGACTTGCACATCACGCCGGGCCTCTCCTCACTGCTGGGCGCGCTGTTTTTCCTCGGTTACTTCTTCTTTCAGGTGCCAGGCGCGATCTATGCGCAAAAGAACAGTGTCAAAAAACTGATTTTCGTCAGCCTGATCCTGTGGGGTGGGTTGGCGACGCTGACCGGAATAGTTTCCAACGCCTACATGCTGATTGGCATCCGCTTCATGCTGGGCGTGGTCGAAGCGGCGGTCATGCCGGCGATGCTGGTCTATCTGTGTCATTGGTTTACCCGGGCAGAACGCTCCCGGGCCAATACCTTCCTGATCCTCGGCAACCCGGTGACCATGCTCTGGATGTCGGTGGTGTCGGGCTATCTGGTGTCGCACTTCAGCTGGCGCTGGATGTTCATCATCGAAGGCCTGCCCGCGATCATCTGGGCGTTTATCTGGTGGAGGCTGGCCGATGAAAAACCGGCACAGGCCACGTGGATGAGCGAAGAAGACAAAATCGTTCTGCAAAGGACACTGGATGCCGAGCAGGTCGGGATCAAACCGGTGAAGAACTACGCCGAAGCCTTCCGTTCACCCAAGGTGATCATCCTGGCGCTGCAATTCTTCTGCTGGAGCATCGGTGTCTACGGTTTTGTCCTGTGGCTGCCATCGATCCTTAAACAGGGTGCCCATCTGGACATGGTCGAAGCCGGCTGGCTGTCTGCGCTGCCCTATCTGGCCGCCGTGATCGCCATGCTGGCAGTGTCCTGGGGGTCTGACCGAATCCAGCGCCGCAAGCGTTTTGTCTGGCCGCCCCTGCTGATCGCCGCCCTAGCGTTCTACGGTTCCTATGCGTTGGGCAGCGAGCATTTCTGGTGGTCCTACTCCCTGCTGGTGCTGGCCGGCGCCTGCATGTATGCGCCTTATGGGCCGTTTTTCGCGATCGTTCCGGAAATCCTGCCGTCCAACGTAGCCGGTGGCGCCATGGCGTTGATCAATAGCATGGGGGCGCTGGGTTCTTTTGCCGGGTCGTACCTGGTTGGCTACCTCAATAGCGCTACGGGCAATCCCGGCGCGTCTTATCTGCTGATGAGCGGCGCGCTGTTGGTTTCAGTGGTGCTGACGCTCCTTCTCAACCCACGCACCGACTCAACGCCAGCCCACACTCCACGCCCCCAGCGCAGAGTCGCGGTGCACCATTGATCACCCGGGATGAATACGATGAAAAAACAAGTCGTTCTGTATAAAAAGCTATCGCCAACGTTGATGAGCCGCCTGCAACAGCATGCGGATGTCACGTTGATCGACGAACCAACCCGCGATGGCCTGGCCCGACTGCGTGCTGCCCTGCCCCACGCCCATGGTTTGCTCGGCGCCAGTCTCAAACTGGATGCGCCTTTGCTGGATCTGGCGCCGCACCTTGAGGCGGTGTCAAGCGTCTCGGTTGGCGTCGACAACTATGATCTGGACTACCTTGACCGGCGCGGCATTCTCTTGAGCAACACCCCCGACGTACTGACCGAAACCACGGCCGACACCGGTTTTGCGTTGATCCTTGCTACGGCGAGACGTGTGGTCGAGCTGGCCAATCTGGTTCGCGCCGGGCAGTGGAAGAGCAACATCGGCTCGCCGTATTTCGGCAACGATGTGCATGGTAAAACCCTGGGTATCATCGGCATGGGCCGGATTGGTGAAGCATTGGCACAACGCGGGCATTTTGGTTTCGGCATGCCCGTGCTGTATCACAGTCACTCACCCAAGCCCGCCGTGGAAGCGCGCTTCAATGCGGGTTACCGAAATCTGGAGGCGCTGCTGCAGGAAGCTGACTTCATCTGCCTGACGTTACCGTTGACGGCTGAAACCCAGGGTTTGATCGGTGCCAGGCAATTCGCACTGATGCGTCCGCAGAGCATCTTCATCAACATCTCGCGAGGCAAGGTGGTCGATGAGTCGGCCCTGATTGCCGCCTTGCAACAGGGCCAGATTCGAGCAGCGGGTCTTGACGTGTTTGAGCGCGAGCCGCTGCCCCATGACTCGCCATTGCTGCAAATGAACAACGTGGTCGCCACGCCCCACATAGGCTCGGCGACCCACGAAACCCGTGAAGCCATGGCGCAATGCGCGGTAGACAATCTACTCAGTGCCTTGGCGGGAGAGCGACCGCTGAATCTGGTTAATCCAAGTGCGTGGGAAATGCGGGTGTCAGGTTGACCGCGTTGGCCCCTTAACACACAAGCTGTGTGACGGGGCCTGACACACCACCTGGCTCTTAAATCACAAACCGCGCCACCATGCCGTTAAGGTCTATGGCCAGGCGTGACAGTTCATGGCTGGCAACGCTGGTCTGATTAGCGCCAGCAGCGGATTGGGTCGCCAGATCGCGAATATTGACCAGATTACGATCCACTTCGCGAGACACCTGGGCCTGCTCTTCAGAGGCACTGGCAATGACCAGGTTGCGCTCGTTGATTTGCGAAATGGCTGCGGTGATCTGCTCCAGCGCCACACCGGCTGAGCGGGCGAGTTCCAAGGTGGTTTGCGTGCGGTTGGTGCTCAGTTGCATCGACTGCACGGCTTCACCTGTACCGTTTTGAATGCCCGCGACCATTTGTTCGATCTCCCGGGTCGACTGCGCGGTGCGATGAGCCAGCGCGCGTACTTCATCGGCAACCACAGCAAAGCCCCTGCCCGCCTCGCCGGCACGTGCGGCCTCGATGGCCGCGTTCAAAGCCAGCAAGTTGGTCTGTTCGGCGATGGAGCGAATAACATCCAATACCTTACCGATATCACGTCCCTGCTCCGCCAGGCCTTCTACCAGATCCGATGTGGTCTGCACATCCTGAGTCATGGCCTGAATCGCTGAAACGGTCTCGACCACCCGATCACGCCCTTCACGCGCGGCTTGGGTGGACTGTTGCGACGCTTGGGACGTGGACACCGCGTTACGCGCGACCTCTTCTACGGCAGCGGTCATTTCATTAACCGCAGTAGCCGCTTGTTCGATCTCATTATTCTGTTGTTGCACGCCACGAGACGCTTCCTCGGTGACCGCGCTCAGCTCTTCGGCGGCAGACGCGAGCTGTGTAGCCGACCCGGAAATCTGTTCGATTGTCTTGCGCAGGTTCTGCTGCATGGCCACCAGTGCTTCGAGCAGGCGCGCCGGTTCGTCTTTGCCGTCGACTTCAATGTGTTTAGTCAGATTGCCACCCGCAATATCTTCTGCGGCACGGACGGCTCTCGTCAGCGGGTTGACAATGCTGCGTGTCAACAACAAGGCCAGCAACACAGTAAGTAAAGCGGCAAATACCGCGACACCCAGGATGGCGACTTTCGCCCCATCGTATTGTTGAGCGGCAATGCTGGATGATTCCTTTGCGCCATTTTTATTGATGTCAACCAACTTCCTGATTTGTTCACCCATCAAGTCAGAGGCGTCTTTCATACGGGAGTTGATCACGTTCCGCATGTCGTCGACCTTGTTTTGTCGCGACAGATCCAGCGCTTCGCCTTGCGCGTTCAAGTATTTATCAAGGGTGGCATCAAACTCTTTATATACCGCACGCTCTTCAGCTTCGGCGGGCAACGCAGCGTAGCTGGCCTTGGCTAACTGTAACTTGCTGACCAGATCACGGATTCGGACTTCGGTTTCCTGCAACAGTGCGGGTTCGCGATTGACCAGTATCCGGAAAGACGTGATACGCAGGCGCAGAACGCATTCAGCCGTCTCCCCCAGAAACCCTATGCTGGGGAGCATGTTGGTTTCCATCTCGACCGTGGCCTGCCGAATCACGCTCATGCGATTCAGCGCGAAAAAGCCCAGTGCAATCACCAACAAGGCAATAAACGCGAAGCCAAGAAAAGCGCGCGGCGCGATATTCATGTTTCGTAGCGACATGGAGTGCCTCTCTTAAAAGTATGACTAAAAGCATCCATGCCATCGGGTATTTTGAATAAAAGTGTACAGGTTCGTTCAAAACTGGAGTGTGACCCACTGCCAGGTCAGCGCACTCAATATGTATATCGGCCAGACTTTAGTTTTTATTCGCTCTGAAGAAAAATATATTTTAGGGATGACAATATGCGTACATATTGGATCCAACAAGTAACACTTAGCTTGCTATTTAAAGTGCATAAATTTGAGCGCTCCGCACTTAATAAAGTATCCGTTTAATAGGCCCTTGAAGGAAGTGAGGTAGACAAGTCTCTCACGCGTCCACACCGTAACTTGCCAGCTATTCACTAGAGTCTGCGGCAAAAAAAATATAGCCGAATGCCACCCTATGGGTGCTTTCCAAAATACGGCTATCCGGTGGGCAAACCACACAACAAGAGACGTGACCTGCATCAAGAAAACGTAAACGTTTTGTCAGGTAAGTAGAAAATCGTTCCTGCTGATCGCTACGGGTGCTACTTTATTTCTCGAAGGGTCAATGCAACTGACCCGTCCCCTGCGCATTGGAGCCAATGGAAGTGCTCGATTGAATAAGGTGGGCCGCATGAATCAAGTCACGTTTCCCAATGCATGCCAGCTGATGCGCTGGCATTTTCATCCGGTCGGTTTCGAGGCTACTATGGACGCGCCCAGCAGCATGATCGCCCGTCTGTTTGATCGCGCCAGTGGCGAAACGGTCATCGCTATCGCCGGTATCCCTTGCTCGACAGTGATGAATGCGACAGACGTCGAGCGAATCATTGAGGCCATCGAGGCTGAGCTGGAGTCGTTCATTCCACCGCAAGTGTCGGGTTTTTTGTAACACCCTGCCCGCGTCTATCGTCGAAAAACGGCTTGTCTCCTGCGATCCTGTCGGAAGCTTTGGGGACAGCCGCGTTTTCGCTGCCACTGCTGTCGATGTACCAGTAGCAATGACGCACCGCCCGGGTAATGGCAACATACGCCAGGCGCAGGACTTCGTCTTTTTGTGCGGTGTCGAACGGGTCCGCATCACCGTCCTTGCCTAATCCAGCCATTCGATAGACCTGGTTTTTGTAGGGCGACAGGGTCAAATGTTGGCAATCCCCGAGCAGAAACACCGCGTCGGCCTGCAAGCCCTTTGAGCTGTGATAGGTCAGTTGCTTGAAGCGTCTCGATTCGGGTGGCAATCCAGAGTCTTCATTAACCAGTGCCTGTAATTGCTCGGAAAACCGGGCTTTTTCACTGCTCTTGCGGTACAGCAACAGGATCGAATCGCCATCGTTGTAATGCTGAATCAAACGCTCGGTCAGTTCATCGTCGTCGCGATCCTGCACGGTCACCGGCAGCAGCTCTTGAACACCGCCGGCCGCTTTGGCCTTCTTGCCAGCAATCGACGGTGCGGCGCGGACGATATGCTCGGCCGCGTCAATAATGTGCTGATGGCTGCGGAAGTTGTCGCTGAGCATCACTTTGGTGGTGGCAGGCGATGAGAACTCTTTGGCGAACTCCATGAAGTATTTTGGTGAACTGCCGCGCCACCCATAGATGGACTGCCAATCATCACCGACACACATCAAGGAAGAGCGCTGCGCAGCACGCCCAATGTGCATTGAGGGGCCGCGGCTGCGAATCTCCCGCAGGCTGGCGCGAATCCAGGAAACAATTTGCGGAGAAACGTCCTGAAATTCATCGATCATCAGGTGCGACAGTGGCCTTAGCAGCTCATCATTGATCCGTTTCAAGTTCTCGGGCGAAGTCTCCCCAAACAGCGCAAACATTCTGTTGTAAGTCATCACCGGCGGGGTCTGGGTGAGTAGATGCGCTTCGAACGCTTTCCAGAACAAACTCAGGGCTTCGAAGAAAAACCGATCAGGGTCATTTTCGGCGAAGCTCATCTGAGCGACAGCGGCAGGAACGTCCAGCCCCAGGTTCTCGATGAAGCTCGCAGCCGTGACAAAGGCATCCAGCACAGGCGCGGCGCTCAGCTCGCCCTTCACCTTGTAATCGAAGCCCGGACCCGCGACGGCTGATCCTGCCAGCGACTGTAAAACTCGTTTGGCGGCATCATAGTTTTCTAGCCAAATCACAGGCTTGCGGCAGAAAGCTTGAAACAGGGTGCGCTTTATTACCCACTCGGCCCAGATCGGCAACTTGGCTGTTGATCGTTTCATCTGCTGGTTTTCGGAGGGATCGAAACCCAGCACCACCCAAGCATCCAACTCGGCAATGTAGCCATGAAAATGAAATGAAAACCCATTGATTTCAACGGTTTGCCGCATAGGCTCAATGCCTTTTATCGGCCACGCCTTGGCACGAAACCACAGGTCCTCAATAGTGTCGCACAGCTCCTCATCACGCTTGGCCGACAACTCGGTCACCGTGATACGTTTCTGTACGTCCGGATGATCGCGGTCCAGCTCCTTGAGCTGCAACGCATGGCGATACAAGGGAGCCATGACCTCGCGAAACCGCTCGTTGCTTGCGTACAGATCCCGATAGCAGAGATTCAGTTGCTGACGTTGCGCGTCGTTTATCCGCAAATCGAACGGATTGCTGTCGGCGCCCTCTTCCCCGCTGATTGCCGCCTGATTGCTGAGGTTCTCGAAGGCGCGTAACTGGCTGAAACCCGGCAGGCTGCGTACCCATGGCAGGATCCGCGAATGAAAGGTGCGCACCAGGTCACGACCTTCTTTGAGACTCAAGCTATGCCCCCACAGCGCCATAATCTGGATGAGCTTATTGATGAAGTCCTTACGCGACTCGCGCGTGAACGTCACCACGGTCATGGAACCGAGTTCAAAACCGAGGTAATGGCTCAACAGGAGAATACGCAGCACCAGCGATGTGGACTTACCCGCACCGGCACCGGCAATGACATAGGTAGACGGTGTGTCGCTGAAAATCATCTTCCATTGTGCGGCACTGGGCTGGGCATGACTGGGCAGCTTTAGCGCTACATCGGCTTTGATGCGTTTTTTAAGGTCTGCAGTGAGCGCCAGGCGCCAGTCATCGAACAGATGATCGTCGATGCGCGGGCCACGGTGTTCGGCGGGGCGGGTGTCGCGGATCAGCAACACGTGCTGGCTGTCCTCTACCGCGTCGAGCCGACCTTCTGCGTAACCTTCGTTCATGCCTTCAGCGTGGCCGTTGAGGTAGCCATCGGCATGCCCTTGCAACCAGGACGGCACATGCTGCGAGCGCAAGCCCGTCAGGCTATGGCCGACGAGCCGTGCCAGCAGGCGTTTGAAAAAGGGCAATTGTTCAGGCGGGGACAGATCGGCAGGCAATTGATGCGGCACGCAGGCTCCAGATGTCAGCTTGTGAGCGAAGAAGGGTCTATGGTGGCTGGAATTGTCGACCAGTTCTAGCGAAATGCTTTGCCATCAGCGCGTTAGCCGATCAACTGCAGGTGCAGTCGACAGAGAGACCAATGATACGCAGACCCGACAAATCGAATAAGTAGATTGTTTTGGCGCGATTTTTCCGCTTATTTTCGATGAATAATTGATAGATGATGCTCGCCATCACCCATTGATTTATCGTTCAGCAGTACTGGCGCGAACAGCCTGGCTCTGCTTTGGAGGCCTCAATCATGCTCGAATTAAGACCCTTTAACACGTTGGGCGGCGCAAACCATGGCTGGCTGAACGCACATCATCACTTCTCTTTCGCGGAGTATTACGACCCTAAGCGCATGAATTGGGGCCAGCTGCGGGTATGGAACGATGATGTCATCGCCCCGCAGACCGGCTTCCCGAAACACCCGCACCGCGACATGGAAATCATTACGTACGTCCGTGAAGGTGCGATCACCCACGAAGACAATCTGGGCAACAAGGGCCGCACGGAGGCGGGTGATGTTCAGGTCATGAGCGCCGGAACCGGTATAGCCCACAGCGAATACAACATGGAATCGACTGCGACCAAGATCTTCCAGATATGGATTGTGCCTGATGAGACCGGCTCAGCGCCTTCATGGGGTGCCAAACCATTCCCTGAAGGTCAGCGTGAAGGTTTCGTCACGCTGGCCAGCGGAAAGGACGGCGATGACCAAAGCCTGCGCATTCGTGCCAACGCACGTTTGGTAGCCGCCAACCTGAAGGCCGGTGAAACCGCTGAGTACCCCCTGGACGCAGGTCGCCGAGCCTATCTGGTTCCGGCTACAGGGATCATCGAGGTCAACGGTTTGCGTGCAGCGGCACGTGATGGCGTTGCGGTAGAGGATGAGCACTTGCTGCGCGTTACGGCCATTGAGGACAGTGAAATTATTCTGGTGGATGTGACCTGATTCCGCTTCACTCAGCAGTGATTACATCGAGATGTTCTACAACTCAAAACGCCGACATGGTTTCAACAATCAGCTGTCACCGGTAGAGTTTGAAAAGCGTTACGTAATGAGCTTGCAAGGTGTCTAGAGAATCCGGGGCGATTCACCGCTCTGGAGGTCTCGATGTATCAGACCCACTTCAGAAGTGAGGATTTCTTGTTCCCGAGCCGACTGCACGGCTCAGACCATCTCTCCACCAGGCAATACGCCCGAATAGTCAAAGCTTGGGTGACAACCATTGGTCTTCACCCATCCATGTACGGCACTCACACGCTATGACGCACAAAGGCACCTCTTGTCTCTCATAGAACGAAGGTATGAGGGGCAGTTCAGTTGCTACTTGGTCACAACCTGAAAGAACTGTCACATCCATAGCATTTCGTGTCACCGATAATTGAGCTCCTGCGACAGACTCACACAACATCGGTCAGCTTTTGCCGTCAAGCCCGAGTGAGCCGTCGCATAATTCAGTATTAAAGCGAAAGTAGAGGGTTGTTGGAATAGTCGTGGGCACAGCCTAAGCTCATCGATATTTGATAGCCTCTAAGCCACCCTGAAAAATGCCACCTTCTGGGTAAGGCGATCAGCTAGCTGCGCCAGCTCCTGGCTGGCCGTTGCCACTTCCCGTGATCCAGTTGCTGACTGCACGGTTGAGCTGTGGATGCGGGTGATATTCTGTGCTACGTCCTCGGCCACAGCACTTTGCTGGAGAGAGGCGCTGGCGATTTGGGTATTCATATGGTTTATGGCGCCCACTTCTTGGCTAATTTTGGACAGCGCTCTCTGAGCGTTGCGGGTTTGCGCCACTGTCCGATTTACCAGTTCACAGCTGTTACGCATGGTTTGTGCGGCAGTTTCGGTACCACTCTGCAAAGTGCTTATCATTGCGCGAATTTCCTCCGTCGACTGCTGCGTGCGGTTAGCTAGTGAGCGCACCTCGTCGGCCACAACCGCAAACCCTCGACCGTGTTCACCGGCCCGGGCGGCTTCGATGGCTGCGTTCAAAGCCAACAGGTTTGTTTGCGAGGCGATTGAATTGATCACGTCGATAACCGTTTCAATCTGTTCGCTATGCGCGGACACCTGCTCTACCGTGTTGGTGGTTTCAACCAATGTGGTAGCCAGTTGCTCGATAGCTAGCGTGGTGTCTGAAACCAGACGGTTACCGCTTTCAACTTCAGCATCTGCGAGACGCGTCGCATCCGCTGCTTGGGACGCGAAGCCCGACACCTCATTGACCGTGGCCGCCATTTGCGTAATTGCGGTCGCTACCTGCCTGGCCTCATGAGTCTGCAGGCTGATTTGGTCATTATTGGCGGACGATGTCGCCAACAGCTGCATGGACGAATGGTTGACCTCTTGGGCAGCAATGCGTACTTCACTGATGGTGTCGGCCAAGCGGCTGAGGGCGGTTTTCAACACGCCCATAACACTGTTCGGATAGTCGGTAACGATCGTTTGTTGCAAATCGCCTGCTGCCAACCGTTGGATAGCCTGTGCAACCTCCGTCGGCTCGGCGCCCAGCGTTGATTTGATGAAGCGAACAATAAAGGCCGCCAGGATAATGCTCAGCAGCAGCGCTATACCGGTGGCCAAAAGCATCAGACCGCGAAAATGACTAGCGGTAGCTTGTACCGCACTGAGCTGGGTCTTGATCGACACTTCTTCATAGTCAATCAGTGCGTTGACGCGTTTCAACCATTCGCTGTAGTCCCCGGAGGTTTGCCGCAGCAACAAAGCTCGTGCTCCAGAAATATCACCGGCGCGACGTAGGACAATCACCGATTTAGTAGACGCCAGAGTTTGCTTTTCAATGTCTTTAATGGTCAGTAGCAGTTGTTGCTCCTGCGACGTCACTCTCGGGCTTGCGAATAGCTGATCCAACGGTATGGCCGAATCAGCGTAGGCCTTTTCCAGATTGATGACTTCAGTCAGGTGGATTTCCAAGTCTTGATCAGTATCCACCAACACAGCGTCCCGAATAGCTATGGCGCGGTTGTGCACACTTCCGCGGAAGTTTATAGCGTAGCGCTGAACCTTCGCCGCATTCTGGCTGACGTCTTCCAGGGTGGAGTCGATAAAACCCACCCGTTGAATACCAACAGCGGTGATCAATATAAGCAGCGACACGATGGCGGCGAAGCCAAGGCCTATGCGCGTGGCTAGGGAGACTGAATTTTTCATGGGGAGAGCTCGGAGATAGACCCGGTAAGGGCTGGATTGAGCGATATAAATGAGCGATCACCCTGAGGGCAGGGTACGTTCGAGGGCTGCGGCCGCGTAATTGATATTGACGGGCGAGGCAATAGGTTAACGCTATGAAGTCATTTTGTTCTGCCCTTGCGAATGTCAGAACCAGTGCTTGAATGCCTGAATTTCATGACATGCGTCGACGGGGAGAAAACCCGCTACTCCTCATATTCAAATGCTCGATGCACCGCTTCGGTCATTTTTCATTCCGGCGGTGAGCCCAATAGAAAACCCATATGAACCTTCCTCCTGGGTGGGCATGACTGCTCATATCACGGTAAAAGGATGGCGGCTATTGTAAGTCTGTTTTTTTCGGCATACCTTATGCAAAACCTATACAAAGTGTATGCGCATGTACAATGTAGAGCAATGGCCACTGACGCTTTACTTTGATGGTGAATGCCCGCTCTGCGCTCGAGAAATCAAGATCCTGAGCCGACGCGCCATACAGGCGCGACTGCTGTTTTTTGACATCAGTCACGATGACTTTGACGTCAAGGCACTGGGGTTCACTCTCGAGCAAATGCAGTCGTCACTTCATGCCAGCTTCGCCGATGGCCGCTGGGTTACGGGTCTAGACGCTACCCTATGGAGCTGGCGAGCAGCCGGTCTGGGTATGTGGGCCACTCCACTGACATGGCGCGCAATTCGGCCGCTGCTTGCAGCCGGCTATAGCCTGTTCTGCCGCTTACGCCCTTATTTGGCATGGCTACCTCATCCTGATGGCAGCCGTCGCTGTCCCGACAACCGATGCACGGTGCCGGAGCAGAAAACCGCGCCAAGCAACCAGCCGACATTGAAAACAAAGCAGACCTAGAAAGCTTCACTCTGTCATTCGCCCGACGAAAGACCTGGGCCACATGTGCTGCTCTACCGAAGCCTGAGTTATCTGCTTCAAACCTTGCGTGACAGGCACGTGCCTAATGATAAGAGTGGACGTCACCTGAAGTGCAGCATGGCTGAGAGGCATCAAAATGAACCCATCATTAGTCGAGCATCACCGTAAAACCCTCGTCGGCGTAATCAACTGCTCCAGCATGCCCAGGTTCGGCATAGAGATGGGGCACGTGACGTTATTTTTCCACCGCCAGTTTGCGGAGGAGACTCAATGAACGATCCCTTGCGGATGAATTCCCTTGGCGACGGCTACCGAGCCTTGGTGATAGGCGCCAGCGGCGCACTCGGGTCGGCCTTTTGCGAATTGCTCAATGAGGATCCACGTTGTGTGGGGGTTCGCGAACTGGGACGCCATAGTTTTCCACGGTTGGATCTGGAAGAGCCTGCGAGTATCGCCAAGGCTGCTGCCGAATTGGCCGAAGAAGCACCGTATCAGTTGATCCTGCATGCCGCAGGTCTGCTCCATCGTGGCGAAATCAAGCCTGAGAAAAGTTACTCCGAGATTGAAGACGATGCGTTCAGGACTGTATTTCAAGTGAATACCTTGGGACCCGCTCTGGTGTTGCGTCACTTTTTGCCATTGCTTGACTCTCGTGGAGCGATGGCGCTGCTCTCTGCCAAGGTCGGGAGTATTGGCGATAACCGCTTAGGCGGCTGGTATGCCTACCGTGCCTCCAAAGCGGCGTTGAACATGCTGATTAAAACAGCATCAATCGAACTGGCACGAACCTGCCCTAAATCCCGTTTACTGAGTCTTCATCCAGGCACCGTTATTTCGGGTCTTTCCCAACCCTTTCGTGGCGCCGCTGCAGCAAGACCGGCAAGTCTTGCCGCGCATGAGCTGCTATCGCTGATTGACCGCCTGGGCCCTGCCGACAGCGGAAATTTCTTTGCTTATGACGGAGAGCGCCTACCCTGGTAGGCAAGGAGTGGAACTTGAATCTGAAAAAATTGACTGAGCTGGCCGCGAATGGCGAGATACGGGAGCTGGAACTGCTATCTCTGGAGCGCGGTATCTATATAGCGCGCATTAGGCTAGATCACGGCCAGCTTACGCTGCTGAACGATTTGGCGAAGCCTATGCACCTTCGTTCCGTCACTCACTTGCGCGATCTGTTGCAACTGGTTCCGCCATTTCCTTGTGTGCTTGTGCAGCAGTGCGTCCATGATGAAATGTGCGGCGGGCGAGAAGGCCCCATTGAGTCGTTGCGAATTCCTTTTTCGCTGGCTGCGCCTTGGTGAGACCGCCTGTTCGAAATATGGGGCTTTTGCTGGGCGATCAGCTGTCTTTCGATCTGAGACTGTGCGATGCATTGGATACCGATCATGACGCCATACTGATGACGGAGGTCATCGCCGAGGCTAACTAGATACCACACCACCCTAGAATATCGCGCTCATCTTTAGTGCCACGCGTCACTTTGCGCTTGCCTTGCGCGAGCGTGGATGGAATTTTATTTACGCTCAAATCGATGAGGTCGGCAATAGCTGCACTTCGGCCTGTGAGTTGCGTCGTAGGGCCGGTAAATTGACGGCAGAGCATGTACACATAACCGAATATGGGGAATGGCGTTTAGAACAGAAGCTGCGTGAGTACGATCTGCCGATAGTCTGGCATGACGATCGGCGTTTTCTTTGCTCTAGCGAGGATTTCGTACACTGGGCAGGAGGGCGCGCTCATTTACGAATGGAAGTGTTCTACCGCGAGATGCGCAAGCGCACTCGACTGCTTCTCGAACCGGATGGCAGCCCAGTGAGTGGTGTTTGGACACCTTGACACGGAAAATCGTAAAAAACTGCCGAGGGGATTGAGCGGGCCTTTTCATGCGAGTTTCGCCGCGGATGACATTACCTGCGAAGTACTCGCAGTGGTTGGCGACCCGCTTCAAGGATCATTATGGAGCCTGGATCGTTTCGATTACCCGGTGACCCACGCAGAAGCCCAGGAGTTGTGGCGGCACTTCCTCGATAGCCCTAAACATCGTCTTGCTTAATGTGCGCCAACTCTGTGCCAGAGTGGCAGAGGTGAGTTTCGACCACGGCAGCGAACAATATCGACGCTTTACAGGCGCGACCATGATGCAGGAGTGTCAGCCTGGCGATGGGCGCGGCGACCTGATCGATGTCAGCCTTGAAGTCCTAGGTCAACATGAGCCTGCTAACAGTAATGGTGCTGCTCTTCTGGAGCATGGTTGGCGCATTGCAGTTGATGCTGGCACGGGTGTCGATACTGATGTTCAACAGGTGCACCCACTAGAACGCCGAGCAATAAAAAGCCCGCAATCCTTCAAGGGGATAGCGAGCTTTTCTGTTTCTGGCTTTACGATGCTTCGGGCTTCGCGCTCGCCAGCTGTTCACGGGCAAACGCGCCCAAAGCGTTCAGAGCCTTGGCCGCCGAACGCAGGTAAAAGGCTTGCAGTTGAAAGACGTGCCAACGTCCGGCGTACACCTCCAGACGGCAATCCACCCCGCTGTTGACTGCGTGTTCGGCCAAACGTGTGGAATCGGATAACAGCAGCTCATGGTCGCCAACCTGAACCAGCATTGGAGGTAGCCCATACAGATCCACCTGCAACGGACTGTGCATCACCTCGTTGGAGGCATACCAACCCAATCCCTGCTCAAGCCAACCGCGACGAATCATCGGGTCATCCTTGAGTCGCGAGGTCATTGAGGCGCCAGCAAAGTGTTCGTCGGTGACCGGCGACATTAGCAGCAGCCCTGCGGCAAAACGCTCGTAACGGTCCCGGAGCTTGAGGGCCAAGGCCAACACCAACGCAGCCCCCGCCGAATCGCCTGCCAGAAAAATCCGGTTGGCCGCATAGCCTTGGGCACGCAACGCCTCATAACAGGCCAACGCATCGTCCAGCGCCGCAGGGTAAGGATGTTCCGGCGCCAATCGGTAATCCGCTACCCACACCGACATCCCGGACGCCCTGGCCAGACGACTGGTGACGCTCCAATGTGTGTCCGGCGAGCCCAGGCAAAACGCCCCACCGTGCAGGTACAAAATGACGCCGTCATTTTCGCCTTGTTTGGGGGCAACCACCTGCACGGGGACGCCATTGACCTGCTGGCGATAATGGTTAACACCCGTGATGCCGGGCATCAGCCCGGAAAGCACGCTGACCACCCTTCTCTGTGCGACGACGCCCAATCCCGGCCCGATCAACGACCGAAACGTTGCACGCAAAAAGCCCCGCAAAAATAAGGCATTCAGCACTTCCGGCCAATCCCGAGATTCGGCAATCGTGGTGCCGCCTTCGAACTGACGGGAAAAACGATACGCATGCAAGCCCGAGAATCGCGTCAACCAGCGATAGCTCAAAGTGAAACCCGGCCAATTGGTACTGTTGTTGCCAGCGTCATCGACGTACCAGCTCTTGCAGCCGTTCCACACGGTGTTAGCCAGGCGTTTCTGGGTCTGCCCGTGGAAACGCTCATAAACGCCTTGATCGACTTCAACCGTGTTCGCCCCCGTTGCGTTCAGCGTGCGCCAGCAGCGCATGACATGAGCGATCTGGCTTTCCAGCATGTACACGATGGAATTGTGGCCCAAGTTGGTATTCGGGCCGTAGAGCATGAAGAAATTGGGGAAGTTTGGAACCGTCAGCCCCAGATAAGCACGGGTGCCGTCGCGCCAGACGTGGTTAAGGTCCACACCGCCGCGCCCGACAATGCGCATCGGTGACAGAAACTCGGTGGCCGCGAACCCGGTGCCGTAGATGATCGCATCAACCTCATGCTGCTCACCATCAGCGGTTTCAATCCCGTTCTCGGTGACCCGCACAATACCGTCGGTGATCAATTCCACGTTGGACCGGTTCATGATCTTGAGGTATTCGCTGGACAGCAGGATGCGCTTGCAGCCGAAAGGATAATCCGGGGTCAGCTTCTCCCGCAGCACGGGGTCAGTCACTTGCTCGGTCAGCAGCTTGCGAAACGGAATACCCACCGCCCACTTCATCAACCCCTTGAACCGGGTAAACGCCAGCGCCCTTGATTCATACCGCATGTAGATCGAAGCTCGGTACGCCGTCATCGTCCAGGGGATATTGCGTAGCAGTGATTTTTCCCGCTCGGAGTAGGCGCGGTCTGGACGCGGTATCATGTGCGCGGGCGAGCGCTGGAACACCTTCAGGTGCTCGACCTGTTCGGCAATGGCCGGCACGAACTGGATCGCTGAAGCGCCGGTACCCACCACCGCCACCCGTTTACCCGCCAGCGAGTAACTGTGATCCCAAGTGGCCGAGTGAAAGACATGACCTTTGAAAGTATCCATGCCCGCCAGTTTAGGAAACGCCGGGCGGCTGAGCTGTCCGGTGCCACTGATCAACAAGGACGCGCTCAGTACGCTCCCGTTTTTCTGGGTGACCTGCCACAGTGAAGTGACTTCGTCGAATTCAGCGGACGCGACTTCGGCGCCAAAACGAATGTATTTACCCAGTCCATACTTGTCAGCACAACGCCGCAGGTAGGCATGAATCTCACCCTGGGGTGCAAAGACTCGGCTCCAGTCCGGATTCAGTTCAAACGAAAACGAATACAAGTGCGAAGGCACGTCACACGCTGCGCCGGGGTAGCTGTTATCCCGCCAGACACCGCCGACGTCGTGCTTTTTCTCCAGAATCACGAAGTCTTTCACACCGGCCTTTTGCAGCGCAACGGCCATGCCGATGCCAGCGAAGCCGGTACCGATGATGATCGCAGTCAGCGGCGTTGCCGACTCAAGGTGGACATCAAAATCATGCAACGACATAAGGTGCCTCGTTCTTGTTATTGGCAGTGGTCGAGTCTTCAAATTTGAATGCCGCGACCCTGTCCTCCAGATCTTGTGGGTCCTGAAGAAAAGCCGGATCAATCCAGGGTGCATCCTGCGGGTCTTTACTCGCCAGCGACACCGCGCCGCGACTGCGTGGACGCAGCAGACAGACTTGGCAGGAAAGCCCATGACCAAGGCGAGATTTGCGGGCATGGTCCTCGACTGGGGCGACGACGAAATGCAATTGAATATCCGGTTTATCCAGATCCTCGCGGGTTTTGAGAAACGCCCCGCCCTCGGCAAAATTCGAGGTCAGCATGCCCCGGCGCTCCCGGCGGAAACGACAGACCTCTTTGAGCCCAATTGTTCACCGAGGTCGCCACCATGGTCACCATGGCGGCCGGGATATTGATCAGACTGGATTGGCCGCCACCGCCCGCCTCCAAAATACAAACGCTGACATCCGGATTTTCGGCCAGCCGCCCGGCGACCACACACCCAGCAGAACCACCGCCCACGACGATGTAATCGAAGGTCATTTTCATTGTTATTTTTCCATGCGCAAGGCAGTACAAAATGCCCAAGCATCTGCTCAGGAACATTCAATCGGGCCTTCTGACTCACCCAAGTGCCACGACGGCCTTTTATTGTTATTAAAACGGCGAACCGTGCATGGATGATGGTGAGGCCCATCAGTAAAGAGACCCATGCTGGAAAGGGACAACTGTTTTATTATTCGGGCCAATCTTTCGCGACAGGCACACAGGCATGAGCTTTCGGGATTTTAGGCGCGGCCCGGCCAGCGCTTTGCTACTGGTGGAGTTCGGCCGCGAAAAGGGCCTGTCGGCCACCGCAGTGCTGGCCGGCTCGGGGCTGACGCAGGCGCAACTGGCCGATCCTAACGTAGAGCTGACCGCCGACCAGGAGCTAGGCGTGACCGGCAATCTACTGCAATTGCTCGGGCAGCCGCCGGGGTTAGGTTATGAAGTGGGATCGCGCTACCACTTCTCCATCTATGGCCTGTTCGGCTACGGTCTGATCAGCAGTGCTACCACCGGTGATGCACTGGCCCTGGCTCTGCGGTTTCTGCCGCTCACCTACGCGTTCACGGTTATTTCCTATGAAGAGCAAGGCAGTGATGGTGTGTTGACCTTTGCTGTGTCTGGGCTGCCGCCGGACTTACAAGATTTTCTACTGGCTCGGGACATGGCTGCGGCGGCGGTGCTGCTCAACGAGTTGGGGGGCGAACACTTCTCGCTATCCCGTTTCACCCTCAAAGCCACTGCGCCAACGCAGCCTGGCAACGATCACGTGCTGGGCATCCCTCCCGCCTACTCGGCCAACTGCAATAGCTTGGCGTTCAATCGCGCGTTCCTGTCTCGCCCATTACCCCAGGCCAACGCCGTCACGGTGACAATGTGCGAGCAGATGTGCACGCAGTTGATGCAACGCCGAATCGCCCGCTCGGGCATGACTGCTTTGGTGCAGCACTACCTGACCAGTATCGACAATGCGCCACCGGACCTCACCTCCATGGCCCGTCTGACACACATCAGCGCACGCACCCTCAAGCGCCGATTGCACAACGAGGGCACCACCTTCCGGACACTCTTAGCCGAAGCCCGCAGCCGCAGCGCCATCGAAATGCTTAACGACTCCCGCCTGAGCCTGACCGAGATCGCCGAGCGACTGGGCTTCAGTGATCTGTCGAGTTTTTCCCAAGCGTTCAAGCGTTGGCATGGGGTGGCTCCGAGCCAGTTTCTCGGCACTGTTGGCGCTGATGCGATTTTGACCTAGGGGGGATGCGGCGGAAATCTTGGACTACCTGGAGGTAGTTCATGTATTCATATGAAGACCGTATCCGAGCGGTCAAACTCTACATCAAACTGGGCAAGCGAACCGGGGCAACTATTCGTCAGTTGGGCTACCCGGCACGGGATTCATAGCGTGCCTGGATTCACCAGTTGCACCCCGCACTGCAGACGCGCGTCATTGGTCGATCGCAAGCTCCTGAACAGAGTCAGGGCCAGATGCTCATCTCGGTACGCAAGCTGCTCCAGCAACAAACCGATTTAGTACGCATCAAAATCCTGGACTTAAACGCACCGGATGGTGCTGGATTCCAGTGGTTCCCGCCGGAACGAAAAAAGGACCCGAAGGTCCTTATTTCAATCGTCACAGAATCCAATGGAATTCTGCAGCGCTATATTTGGAGCGGGAAATGAGACTCGCATCTGGCGTCCGACCCTTTGAAATCTAAGGGGTTTCTTTTCTTGCCGAAGCAGGAAAAGACTCAATTCTGGACTTGTTTTTGGGGTGTTTCAAGAGCGAAAAAAGGGGTGATTCTAAGCAAGGCTATTGGGTTCTACCCAAAGCCAATGGACGAACGATCATCAAGCTGGCAGTGTCATTTTCACAGGATCAACAGGTATGAGTCCCCCCCGAAAAGACGTCCCAACCTCCCCCGCTCACCAGGCAACTCACAACCGACGAATATCGACCACCGCAGGCAACTCTTCGGGCTGGTAGACCATGAGCAGATGTTCTGGAGCCCTCTCCCGCTCAGGATCGATGGCCGCTCGGAAGGATTGGATTAAATACTTGGCGATGGGGGCGCGGACGTTAAAAACCGTTGCTGCAGTACCCCCCATGTATTCCTCACGGACCATACGGGCCTGCTCGGCCGACAGATCCCTGTGTGGCACCAGACGCACTGCAACTATCCTGTGCCAATCTACGTCTCGATCCAGCCTTGGGAGGACGGCGTCTTCAGATGCACTTACCGCCGTAATTCGGCCAAGATTTAGGTCGCAGAAGTGCTGATGTTAGACCTGCGACAGTAAGAGCTGCCGGAAATGCCGTGAGCATAAGTTGCCTTGGGGCCTTAGAGCCCCAGGCTTCACTCGCCGACGCCTGAAAACACCTCGACAATCGTATCAATCACCGCATATACCCTCGCGGTATGCGGCAGATCTGCACGGGGAACTCCGGCACGACGCATGCCGCCTGCGGTTCAACAGTTCCGGGACCAGAGGCATGCCCTTGTCACCTTGCACAGTACCTGCACCAACTAATGGGTTTCCAGCAAGCGGCGAAAAGGCAACAGGGCGGTGGGGAATACCAAGGTAAATTCGTATACCCTATCTAAAATTCATTCCAAACGATCGCCACCGTGACCCTACCAATGCTCAATGCTCCAGACCTTGGCAATACGCCGTCGACTTCAGAGATCATCACCCGTCATTTACGTGACGCCATCGTCGCCGGACATTTCGCCGAGGACGAGCCGATTCGCCAGGACGACATCGCCCGCCAGTTCAACGTCAGCAAGATTCCGGTGCGCGAAGCCCTTAAACGCCTGGAAGCAGAAGGGCTGGTGATATTTCAGCGCAATCGCGGGGCCATGGTCACGCGTATCTCCGAGCCGGAGCTGGCGCAAATGTTTGAAGTGCGCATGCTGCTCGAAGACAAGGTGCTGCGCCTGGCTATTCCGAATATGACCGAGGAAACCTTCACCCGGGCTGAACGTATCTGCCAGGAGTTCATCGGCGAAAACGATGTGGGCCGCTGGGCCGAGCTCAACTGGGAGTTGCACGCCTGCCTGTATGAACCGGCGCAACGCCCGTTCCTGGTAAGCATGATCCGTTCGGTCAACGACAAACTGGAGCGTTACTTGCGCATGCAGATGAGCCTCTCGGCGGGCAAGGAGCGGGCCGACCATGAGCACCGGGAAATCCTTGAAGCCTGCCGCGCCGGTGATGTGGATCGCGCCGTGGTGCTGCTTGACGAGCACATTGCCGGTGTCTGCAAAACCTTGCTGGAACATCTACCCTGCGCTAAATAGCCGCCAGCCCCACTGTGCTGATTTCGTCATCGAGTCTTGGTAAATCCATCAAGCCGCCCAGCCCCCGCATGGGCCACTCTTTCGCTCACTCATCTGAACGGACGTGGCCCCCATGAAGCGCATCACTGTGATCGACTCCCACACCGGCGGCGAACCGACCCGCCTGGTGACCGACGGCTTTCCTGACCTGGGCAACGGCAGCATGGCCGAGCGCCGGCAACGGCTGGCCGAGGAGCATGACCAGTGGCGCGCCGCCTGTATGCTCGAGCCACGGGGCAGCGACGTACTGGTGGGGGCGTTGTTGTGCGAGCCGGTCGACCCTACGGCCTGTGCCGGGGTGATTTTCTTCAACAACGCCGGCTATCTGGGCATGTGCGGCCACGGCACCATTGGCCTGGTGGCCTCACTGGCACATGCGGGCAAGATCGGCGCTGGCGTACACCGTATCGAAACCCCGGTGGGCACGGTTGAAGCAACGCTGCACCTCGACCGCTCGGTGAGCGTGCGTAACGTCCCGGCCTACCGTTATCGCAAAGCCCTGGCGCTGCACGTGCCCGGCATCGGTGAAGTGGTGGGTGACGTCGCTTGGGGCGGCAACTGGTTTTTTCTGATTTCTGACCATGGCCTGGAAGTCACGGGGAGCAATCTCGATGCCTTGACCGCCTACACCTATGCCGTGCAACAAGCTCTGGAAGCCCAAGGCGTTCGCGGTGAAGATGGTGGTCTGATCGACCACATCGAACTGTTTGCCGACGACCCGCAAGCCGACAGCCGCAACTTCGTGCTGTGCCCCGGCAAGGCCTACGACCGCTCACCGTGCGGCACCGGCACCAGCGCAAAACTGGCGTGCCTGGCCGCCGACGGCAAGCTACAACCGGGCCAGATATGGCGCCAGGCCAGCGTGATCGGCAGCGAATTCGAAGGCTCTTACGAAACCCTGGGTGAGTGCATCGTGCCGACCATTCGTGGCCGTGCCTATATCAGCGCCGAAGCCACCCTGCTGATTGATCAGGACGACCCATTCGCCTGGGGCATACGCCCGTGAGCGAGGACCCAGTGGCCGATGTGATCGTGATCAGCGCCGGGATCATCGGTGCTGCCTGTGCTCAGGCGCTAGCCCGTCGCGGTTTGCGGGTGCTAGTGCTCGACGCGGGCCTGCCCGGCGCCACAGCCGCTGGCATGGGCCATTTGCTGGTGCTGGACGATAACCCGGCCGAACTGGCCTTGAGCCAATACTCCCTGCAACGCTGGCGTGAAACGGCACCGGCCATGCCTGAAGACTGCGCCTATCGCCGCAACGGGACCCTATGGCTGGCCGCCAATGCCGAAGAAATGGCCATCGCCCACAGCAAATACCTCAATCTGCAAGCACAGGGCGTGCCTTGCGAATTGATCGGCAGAGCCGAACTGCGCACGCGTGAACCGGCGTTGCGCGAAGGTCTGGAGGGTGGATTGTTGATCAATGGCGACGGCATTCTCTATGCCCCCGCCACCGCCCGCTGGATGCTTGAAAACCCGAGTATCCGTCAGCGTCAGGCGCGGGTTGTGGAAGTGGACGGCAGCCGTGTACGCCTCGACGATGGTCACTGGCTAAGCGCCGAAGCGGTGGTGCTGGCCAACGGCATTCAGGCAAACGAGCTGTGCCCTGAGCTGCCCATCGAACCGAAGAAAGGTCACTTGCTGATCACCGACCGCTACCCTGGCACGGTCACCCACACCTTGGTCGAACTCGGATACGTCACCAGCGCCCACAATGCCAGCGGGCCGTCGACCGCTTGCAATATCCAACCGCGCCCCACCGGGCAATTATTCATTGGCGCCTCAAGGCAATTTGGCACCACTGACCCACAGGTCGAAGGCTGGATGCTGGCCAAAATGCTCAAACGTGCCACCGAATACATGCCGGGGCTGGCCCAGCTCAACGCCATCCGCGCCTGGACCGGATTCCGCGCTGCCAGCCCCGATGGCATGCCGTTGGTGGGCCAACACCCACAACACAAAGGCTTGTGGCTGGCGGTCGGTCACGAGGGGCTGGGCGTCACCACTGCGCCCGGCACTGCGGACCTGTTGGTTGCGCAGCTGTTCGATGAACCGCCGCCTTTGGCCCCGCAACCTTATCTGCCACAACGTTTTCTCGGAGAGCCCGTCTATGCCTGAATTGACCCTGGACGGCCGCGCCCTATGGGTAGCCGAGGGCACCAGTGTCGCCGCCGCACTGGCCTTGGGCGGGGACGGCAGCAGCCGCACTTCGGTCAACGGTCAGCGCCGCGCGCCACTGTGTGGCATGGGTGTTTGTCAGGAATGCCGAGTGATCATTGATGGGCGTCGCCGCCTAGCCTGCCAGACCCTGTGCCGTGATGGCATGCGCGTGGAGACTCGAGGATGAGCGAATACACCGACCTGCTGATTATCGGCGCCGGCCCCGCTGGCATGGCTGCCGCTCTCTCCGCCGCGCCCAGCGGCGCGCGCATTGTGCTGCTCGACGACAACCCTTGGACCGGTGGACAAATCTGGCGCGATGGCCCGCGCGCCAGCCTGCCATCCCAGGCTCGGCGCCTGCGTGAACGACTGGCGGCCTGCGCCAACATTCGCCACTACCCTGCGACGCGGGTTATCGCCAATGTCGGCGTCAAGACTCTGTTAGTGGAAAACAACGAACACGGCTGGTGCATCGGGTACGACAAACTGATCTTGTGCACAGGTGCCCGCGAATTGCTCCTGCCCTTCCCCGGCTGGACGCTGCCCGGCGTTACGGGTGCCGGGGGCTTGCAGGCGCTGATCAAGGGCGGCCTGCCGGTGCAGGGTGAACGTCTGGTCATCGCTGGCAGCGGTCCGTTGTTGCTGGCCAGTGCCGCTACCGCCAAAAACAAAGGCGCTCAGGTACTGCGTATCGCCGAACAAGCCTCCCGCGCCGCCGTCGCCGGTTTTGCCGCCCAGCTACCGCGTTGGCCACACAAACTGCTGCAGTCCTTCGCCTTGTTCGATGCGCAGTACCGCCCCCAGACCCACGTTCTCGCCGTTTTAGGTCACAGCCGCGTCGAAGGCGTACGCCTTCGACAGCAGGGCAAGGTCGTCGAAATGGCCTGCGATCGACTGGCCTGCGGTTTTGGCCTGATCCCCAATACCCAACTCGGCCAAGCCTTGGGCTGCGCCCTCAATGGCCAGACGATCGCCGTCGATCAATGGCAGGCAAGCAGTCTCGCCGACCACTACGCGGCAGGCGAATGCACCGGTTTCGGCGGCAGTGAATTGGCGTTGGTCGAAGGGCATATCGCGGGGCTGGCCGCCGTTGGCGAGCAAAAAGCCGCACAACGACTTTGGTCACGCCGGACTCGCTGGCAAGGTTTTGCCAAGGCACTGAACCACACGTTCGCCCTAGACCCAACGCTCAAAACCCTGGCCGAACCCGATACCCTGGTCTGCCGTTGCGAAGATGTGCCCTACTCGGCGCTGACCGAACACCGCCACTGGCGCGAAGCCAAACTGGCGACCCGCTGTGGCATGGGCGCTTGCCAGGGACGGATTTGCGGTGGCGCGTTGCACCACCTGTTTGGCTGGCAGGCTCCGGCACTGCGTCCGCCGTTCAGCCCGGCGCGTATCGAGACCTTCTTGTGCCTGGACGACAACCCGCCCGCGTGAATCATGCGCCGGGACTTTCGGGCACGGCGCCGAGTCTCTATGATCCCAAAGATCGCCACCAGGCCTTCAACGCCATGTATGTCTCGCTTAACAGCCTTAAGCCCTGCGATTTGCCCTCTTTGCTGAGCAGCCTGCAGCCGATCGCGCCGCTGCTCGACACCCTCTCGGACGTGGTGTTTTTCATCAAGGACGGTGAAGCCCGCTACGCCTTCGTCAACCAGACCCTGGCCAGGCGCTGCGGCTTCAAGCACAGCCACGAGCTCCTGGGACTCACCGCCGACAACGTGTTCCCCGAACGGTTCGGCCCGCTCTACGCCGAGCAGGATCGCCGGGTTCTAGCCAGCGGCCGAGAACTGGTAGACCAGCTCGAGTTGCACCTTTATTACGGTAACCAGCCCGTGTGGTGTCTGACCCAAAAACTCGCCCTGCTCGATGCCCAAGGCCATGTCGTCGGCCTGGCCGGTATCTCCCGCGATCTGCAATTACCCCAGTCCACTCACCCTGCTTTCCAGAAACTGGCGGCAGTGGATGCCCATATCCGTAACCACTTCGCCCACCCTATCAGCCTCGCCGAGCTGACTGCGATCGCCGGGCTCTCGGTGGCGCAACTGGAACGTCACTGCAAGCGCATCTTCCACCTCACCCCGCGGCAGATGATTCACAAGGTACGTCTGGAAGAAGCCTCGCGCTTGTTGCTGGACAAAGACCTGCCCATCACCGACATCGCCCTGCGCTGCGGTTACACCGACCACAGCGCGTTCAGTCGCCAGTTCCGCGCTTTGACTAGCCTGTCGCCCAGCCAGTACCGCGAAACCCATCGCTGAAAGACTCACCATGAGTGCTCCCATAAGAGGCGCACACGGGGCGATTCGCTCCCTTATGTAACACCCGTCTGATCCACGCCGTTGCGATTTATCTCCGCCTCTTCTACATACGCATCGTGTGAGACAGATACCGCAAGGCCTCGTAAATAATTCCCAGCCAACATCAGAAACAGGCACGCCGATTGCTAATTAGATATCGTATACGAAATAACATAGACGATAAGCAGCAGCACTTTTCCGATAACGAGGCCTCTATGAAAAACCCTGCATTTGCCGTAGCCCTCAGCGCTGTTCTCAGTACCTCTTTCATCGCCACAGCTCAGGCCGACAAGCTTGATGACATCATCGGTTCAGGCAAGCTGCGCTGCGCCGTGACCCTGGACTTCCCCCCCATGGGTTTCCGTGACGAAGCCAACAAACCTGTCGGTTTCGACGTGGACTATTGCAACGATCTGGCGAAGATCCTAGGGGTCGATGCCGAAGTGGTTGAAACGCCGTTCCCGGACCGTATTCCGGCGCTGGTTTCCGGGCGTGTCGACGTGATCGTTGCCTCGACCTCCGACACCCTCGAACGCGCCAAGACGGTGGGCCTGACGGTGCCTTACTTCGCCTTCCAAATGGTCGTATTGACCCGCGACAACACCGGCATCAACAGTTTCGACGACATCAAGGGTAAGGCCCTGGGCAATACCAGCGGCACCTTTGAAGCCATCGCTCTGGAAAAAGACGTGAAGAGCTGGGGCACTGGCAGCTTCCGCGCCTATCAGTCGCAAAACGATACCCTGTTGGCCGTTGCACAAGGCCACATCGACGCCACCGTCGTCACCAATACTGTTGCGGCCGCGACCATTAAATCGGGCAAGTACAAGGGCCTGAAAATCGCCGGTAACGCACCCTATGTGATCGACTACGTATCCTTGGGCGCCAAGCGCAGCGAGTACGGCCTGATCAACTACCTCAATCTGTTCGTCAACCAGCAAGTGCGTAGCGGTCGTTACAAAGAACTGTTCGTCAAATGGGTCGGCACCGAGATCCCTCCGACCGACTTGACCGTGCCAAAAGTTTACTACTGAGGTGTCCGGTATGCCTGGCAAGCCCACTTCCCTGACCGGGCGTAGCCTGGTCGCGGGTGCCGCCGAAGGTGCTCTGTTGTTCACCGACGTCGGCTTGAGTTTTTGGGGCGGAGTCGACGCTCTCAGCGGCGAGGTGATCGACCGTCACCATCCCCTCAGCGGTGAACACCTGGCCAACTGCGTGCTGGCCATTCCTAGCGGCCGTGGCTCCTGCACCGGCAGCAGCGTGATGATGGAGCTGATCAGTAATGGCCACGCGCCGGCGGCACTGGTGTTGGCCGAAGCCGATGAAATCCTGACCCTGGGCGTGCTCGTGGCACAGACCCTCTTCGAACGCTCCCTGCCGGTGCTCTGCATCGGCAGGGAGGCCTTTTCCGCCTTGCGGGGCAAGGCCTTTGCGCGAGTCGACGACACCCGTCTGACGCTGTTCGACCAGCCCCCTACCGATGCCTCGCAAGGGCACGGCACGGCTGTACTTGAGCCTGAGCCAGCAGATGCAACCTCTGTCGAACTCACCACCCACGACCAGCAACTACTGGCAGGCGAACATGGCAAAGCGGCCCGGGTGGCGATGCAAATCGTTCTGCGCATGGCCCAGTTGCAAGGCGCGAAAAGCCTGGTGGATGTCACCCAGGCCCACATCGACGGCTGCATTTATACGGGACCCGCGAGCCTGCGCTTTGCCCAACAGTTGGTGCAGTGGGGCGCGAAAGTACGGGTGCCAACAACCCTCAATTCCATCTCCGTTGACCAGCGCCGCTGGCGCGAACTGGGCATCGACCCGGCACTGGGCGAACCCGCCAGTGCTTTGGGCGATGCCTACATGGCAATGGGCGCTCAAATGAGTTTCACCTGTGCCCCTTACCTGCTCGACAGCGCCCCCAAGGTCGGCGAGCAAATCGTCTGGGCAGAATCCAACGCGGTGGTCTACGCCAACAGCGTGCTCGGCGCACGCACCCTTAAATACCCGGACTACTTGGACATCTGCATTGCCCTAACCGGTCGTGCGCCCTTGATCGGCTGTCACCTGGACGCCCAACGCAAGGCGCAACTGCTCATCAAACTGCCCGATCTGGACGAGTTGGACGATGCTTTTTATCCCTTGCTCGGTTACCACATCGGCGCGCTGGCCGGCCGTCGGATCCCTCTGGTGTTGGGGTTGGCTCAGGCCAAGCCGACGCTGGATGATCTGAAAGCCTTCGGCGCGGCCTTTGCCACCACCTCTGCGGCGCCCCTGTTCCATATCGCAGGCGTCACACCAGAAGCCCTCGACCCAGCCCTGGTGCTGGAGCCGGGCAATCCGCTACCGGGGATAAACATCAGGCTCAAAGACCTGTTGCTCAGTTGGCGCGAGCTCAACAGTGCCCGCGACAACCAGGTGGATGTGGTGTCGCTGGGTAACCCGCACTTCTCCCTCAGCGAGTTCGCTCATTTGGCACGTTTGTGTGGGGGCAGGCACAAGCACCCGGACGTGGTTGTGGCGATCACCTGCGGCCGCGCCGTACTGGAACAAGCGCGCAACGCCGGACACATCGCCGTTCTCGAAGCCTTTGGTGTGACTCTGGTCACCGACACTTGCTGGTGCATGCTCGGTGAACCGGTGATCCCGCCCGCAGCCCGGACCTTGATGACCAACTCGGGCAAATACGCCCACTACGCGCCAGGTTTGGTCGGCCGGCCAGTGCATTTAGCAAGTCTTAGTGAGTGTGTCGAGTCCGCCTGTAGCGCTAAGGCCAGTGGTCGTTTACCCACATGGTTGCAACCCGCTGCCACTCTGGAGAGCCCCGCGCATGTTTGACTACACCTTCCAATGGCGCTCAGTACTGCGCGCCCTGCCGGACATGCTCGCAGGTGCCTGGGTAACCTTCGAAACCGCCGCGCTGTCGATGATTTTCGGAGTGCTGATCGCGCTGGCCCTGACCGTGATACGTGAAGCACGTCACCCGCTGTTGCGCGGCATCGGCAACGGCTGGGTTTCGATTGCGCGCAACACCCCGTCGCTGTTCCAGATATACGTCCTGTACTTCGGTCTGGGCTCCCTCGGACTGCATGTCAGCTCATGGTTCGCCTTGCTGGCCGGGATCACCTTTAACAACGCCGGCTACCTGGCGGAAAACTTCCGTGGAGGCCTCAAGGCTGTACCCGGCACGCAGATGCGCGCCGCGCGGTCCTTGGGCATGAGTGCGTTCCAGGCCTACCGGATGATCATCGTTCCGCAATTGCTGCGCATCGTGTTCTATCCGTTGAGCAACCAGATGGTCTGGGCTGTGCTGATGACGTCGCTGGGGGTGATCGTCGGGCTTAACAACGACCTCACTGGCGTGACTCAAGACTACAACGTCAAAACATTCCGTACCTTTGAATACTTCGCCCTTGCCGCGGCGCTGTATTACCTGATTGCCAAGTTGATCGTAGCGGTAGCCCGGCTGATGGCCTGGCGGCTGTTCCGTTACTGAGGACGAACCTATGTTTTCCACCAGTTTCTCCTGGAATGACCTGCTGTTTCTGCTCGACGGTGCATGGGTCACCCTGCAACTGACCTTCTGGGCAATCATGCTCGGCTCCTTCGCCGGACTACTGTTCGGCCTGCTGCGCGCCTTGCTGCCAAGGGCAAGCCTACCGCTGGCCTGGATACTGGACGTGTTTCGCAGTGTGCCGTTGCTGATCCAGTTCGTGCTGTTCAACTCGCTCAAGAGCATCGTCGGCTTGAACATCAGCGCCTTCAGCGTCGGCTGCATCGTGCTGGGGGTTTACGCCGCGGCGTACTTCACCGAAATAGTGCGCAGTGGCGTGCTCGCCGTGCCGCTTTCCGTCCGGCGCGCCAGCCGGTCCCTGGGCCTGAGTTACCTGCAGGACCTGCGCTGGATCGTACTGCCAATAGCCTCGCGCGTGGCCTTCCCCGGCTGGCTGAATCTGGTGCTCAGCGTGATGAAAGACACCGCGCTGGTGATGTGGATCGGCATCGTCGAACTGCTGCGGGCCTCGCAAACCATCGTGACCCGCATCCAAGAGCCCCTGCTGGTGCTGTGCGTCGCAGGCCTCATCTATTACGTCATGAGCCTGGTGGTCGCACGCCTGGGCGCCCGTCTGGAAAGAAGGTGGCAAGAAAATGATTGAGATCGATAACGTGTACAAATCCTTCGGCGACCTTGACGTGGTCAAGGGTGTCAGCCTGACGGTGAACAAGGGTGAAGTGGTGTCGATCATAGGCGGCTCCGGCTCCGGAAAATCGACCCTGCTGATGTGCATCAACGGCCTGGAGCCAATCCAGAAAGGCAGCATTCGCGTCGACGGGATCGAGGTTCACAGCATAGCCACCAACCTCAACCGCTTGCGCCAGAAGATCGGCATCGTGTTCCAACAGTGGAACGCCTTTCCCCATTTGACCGTACTGGAAAACGTGATGCTCGCGCCGCGCAAAGTGCTCGGAAAAAGCCGCGAAGAAGCCGAGGCCCTGGCGGTCCGGCAACTAACGCATGTGGGCTTGGGCGACAAGCTCAAGACCTTCCCCGGCAAGCTGTCCGGCGGTCAACAACAACGCATGGCCATCGCCCGCGCCCTGGCAATGTCACCGGACTACATGCTGTTCGACGAAGCCACCTCGGCGCTGGACCCGCAACTGGTGGGCGAAGTGCTGGACACCATGCGCATGCTCGCCGAAGACGGCATGACCATGGTGTTGGTGACCCACGAAATCCGATTTGCGCGGGACGTGTCCGACCGCGTGGCGTTCTTTCGTAACGGCCTGGTGCACGAGATCGGCTCGCCCGACCAAGTCATCGGTAACCCTATACAGCCGGAAACGGCCGCCTTCCTCAAGTCGGTCAAATAGGAGCAGGTAATGCGCTCATCAAAAATCATTCATGTGGTCAGCTGTCATGCCGAAGGGGAAGTCGGCGATGTGATCGTCGGCGGTGTTGCACCGCCACCCGGCGCCACGATCTGGGAACAGTCGCGCTGGATCGCCAAGGATGAAGCCCTGCGCAACTTCGTACTCAACGAACCGCGCGGCGGTGTGTTCCGTCACGTCAATTTGCTGGTCCCGGCCAAAGACACGCGAGCGCAAATGGCCTGGATCATCATGGAACCGGCAGATACGCCGCCAATGTCTGGCTCCAACTCGCTGTGCGTGGCCACAGTGCTGCTCGACAGCGGCATCCTGGCCATGACCGAACCGCAAACCCACTTGGTGCTCGAAGCCCCGGGAGGCTTGATCGAAGCCGTGGCCGATTGCCGCGACGGCAAAGTCGAACGGGTGGAAATCAAGAACGTACCCTCCTTCGCTGACCGTCTCGACGCCTGGATCGAAGTTGAAGGAATAGGCGCGCTGCAAGTCGACACGGCCTATGGCGGCGACAGTTTCGTGATCGCCGATGCCCTGCGCCTCGGCTTCTCGATTTGCCCTGACGAAGCGGCAGAGCTGGTGGAGGTCGGACTGAAAATCACCCGCGCAGCCAACGAACAATTGGGCTTTGTCCATCCACTGAACCCTGAGTGGTCACACATTTCCTTCTGCCAGATCGCGGCCCCCATCGTTTATGAAAACGGGATTGCCACCGGCGCCAACGCGGTGGTGATTCGGCCCGGAAAGATCGACCGCTCCCCCACTGGCACCGGTTGCTCAGCGCGCATGGCGGTGATGCAGGCCAAAGGCTTGATGCGCGTGGGCAATCACTTTGTCGGTCGCTCGATCATAGGTTCGGAGTTCCACTGCCGCATCGATTCGCTGACGCAAGTGGCCGGAAGACCCGCTATTTACCCCTGCATTTCTGGCCGGGCGTGGATTACGGGCACCCACCAATTGCTGCTGGACCCGAGCGATCCATGGCCCCAAGGCTACAGACTGTCGGACACCTGGCCTGGCGCCTGATAGCTGACTCGCTGATTTTCAAACACAAATAACACCCGAAAAACAAACCAAAAAAGTATTGGTCTGATCTCAGATTTTAAAATATCGTATACGAAATACTAAATAAGCAACCGGAGGTAATTATGAGCAAGCGCATAGGCTGGAGTGGCGTCTTCCCAGCAGTGACCACTCAATTCAACGACGATTTCTCCATCAACCTGGAGAAAACTCACCAGGTAATCTCGAACGTAATTCGTGATGGTGTGTCGGGTCTGGTGGTGTGTGGTTCGGTGGGTGAGAACACGTCCCTGACTGCCGAAGAAAAAATCGCCGTGACTGAAGTGGCGGTTGACGCCTCACGCGGCCGGGTGCCAGTGATCTGTGGCGTCGCAGAGTTCACCAGCGTGCAAGCCGCCAAAGTCGCCAACGCCGTGCGCAAGGCCGGTGTCGATGGCGTGATGCTTATGCCGGCTCTGGTGTACGGCTCCAAGCCGTTCGAAACCGCCGAACACTACCGCTACGTAGCCAAGAACGCCGATGTGCCGCTAATGGTTTACAACAACCCGCCGATCTACAAAAACGACGTGACCCCGGACATCCTGATTTCACTGGCCGACTGCGATAACGTGGTGTGTTTCAAGGACTCCTCTGGCGACACCCGTCGCTTCATCGACGTGCGCAATGAAGTGGGCGATCGATTTGTGTTGTTCGCCGGTCTCGATGACGTGGTGCTGGAAAGCATCGCCGTGGGCGCAGAAGGCTGGGTCTCGGGCATGTCCAACGTGTTCCCTAAAGAAGGCGAAACCATCTTCCGCCTGGCTAAGGCCGGCCGCTTTGCCGAAGCCATGCCGATCTACGAATGGCTGATGCCGATCCTGCATCTGGACGCCCGTGCCGACCTGGTGCAGTGCATTAAGCTGTGCGAAGCCATCGCTGGTCGTGGTAGCGCGTTGACCCGTCCGCCACGCCTGGCACTGCCACAAGCTGAACGTGAATACGTCGAGCAGATCATGGCCAAAGCGCTGGCAAACCGTCCGGACCTGCCGGACGTCGGTCTCTGAGTGATTGCCGGGCTGAGCCTTGCGGCCCAGCCCGGCTGCTTCTCTCTGCGTGTTTACTAGAAACGCCAGCATGTCCACTCAAGCCTCGCGCGCAATCACCCTCGGGACTGAAGTGGGTCGTGGCCCCGCTCGCCAGGGTGATTCACGGGTCTGAGTCACCCTTCCACACAGGAGTTTTTCATGCCCGAGATCATCGGCCACAACTACATCGGTGGCGCCCGCAGCGCTATGGGCACTATCACTCTGCAAAGCTATGACGCCAGCAGCGGTCAAGCTTTGCCCTATCACTTCGTGCAAGCGACCCCTGAAGAAGTGGACGCCGCCGCCCAAGCTGCCTCCGCAGCCTACCCGGCCTTTCGTACCTTGCCGGCCAGCCGCCGCGCGGAGTTTCTCGAGGCCATCGCTACGCAACTGGATGCCCTGGGTGATGAGTTCGTCGCCCTGGTCACCCGCGAAACCGCACTGCCTACCGGGCGCATCCAAGGTGAACGCGGGCGCACCAGCGGCCAGATGCGCCTGTTTGCCCACGTCCTGCGCCGAGGCGAATTCTACGATGCGCGTATCGATCGTGCCCTGCCTGAACGCCAACCGCTGCCACGGGTAGACCTGCGCCAATACCGAATAGGTGTTGGCCCGGTCGCAGTGTTCGGCGCCAGCAACTTCCCCCTGGCATTCTCCACCGCCGGTGGCGATACCGCTGCCGCGCTGGCAGCCGGTTGCCCGGTGGTGTTCAAGGCCCACAGCGGGCACATGGCGACTGCCGAGCGAGTGGCCAACGCGATCATCCGCGCCGCCGAACAAACCAACATGCCCAAAGGCGTGTTCAACATGATTTACGGTGCGGGTGTCGGCGAGACCCTGGTCAAGCACCCGGCCATTCAGGCGATCGGCTTTACCGGTTCGCTCAAGGGTGGCCGCGCCCTGTGCGACATGGCTGCCGCACGGCCGCACCCCATTCCTGTGTTCGCGGAAATGAGCAGCATCAACCCGGTGCTGGTGTTACCCGAAGCCCTGCAGCTACGTGGTGAGAAAATCGCCCGTGAACTCGCCGCCTCAGTGGTCCTCGGCTGTGGTCAGTTCTGCACTAAACCCGGATTGGTGATAGGTATTTGCTCCCCTCAACTGAACGTATTCATTGAGCATCTCAGCGCTCTGATGGTCGAACAGCCGGGACAAACCATGCTCAACACCGGCACGCTCGACAGCTACAGCAAGGGCCTACAGGCATTGCACGCGCATCCGCTAATCACTCACCTGGCCGGCTGTGAACAACAGGGCAAGCAGGCCCTGCCCCAGTTGTTCAAGGCCGACGTGAGCCTGCTGCTCAACGGCGACCCGCTGCTGCAGGAAGAGGTCTTCGGTCCGGCCACGGTGTTGATTGAAGTGGCCGACAAGGCCGAACTGCAACGGGCACTGCAGTGCTTGTACGGTCAACTCACCGCCACACTGATTGCCGAAGCCGGTGATCTCCAAACCCATGGAGAACTGCTCTCGCTGCTCGAACAGAAGGTCGGTCGGGTGCTGTTCAATGGCTACCCTACCGGTGTCGAAGTCTGCGACGCGATGGTGCATGGCGGGCCCTACCCGGCCACCTCCGATGCCCGCGGCACTTCGGTTGGCAGCGTGGCCATTGAGCGCTTTCTGCGTCCGGTGTGCTACCAGAACTGCCCGGATGCGCTACTGCCCGAACCGCTTAAAGACGCCAATTCACTGGGCATTGCCCGCCTGGTCGACGGCAACAGCACCCGCCAGCCGCTGTGACGGTAACTCGCGAGTGCAGGAGGAATAGCTCCATGAGGTGGGGGCTGACTCCGATCAATGATGGGTTGGCCCCTGCAAGGGGCAGAAGAAAAACTTAACGTCGTGTCCGGGATTAGTTGACCACTGCGCAACACCCTATTATGGATTATGGAGTCCGTGAAAAACCCTTGGGAAGAACCACTAACGTGTGTGATTCGACCGTAGCAGTCATTCCCGTGGTTTGCGGCCAAGACAGCACACACTCCGCAATCGCTGGCTCCAGTTCGACCCTCACTCTTCTTGTCAGCGCACGTGCACCGAAGCGTGAGTCATGGTTACGACACAGCCATGCACTTGCCGCATCGTCAAGAACCAGATTACGGCGATGCTGATCAAGGCGCTGATTCAGTTTGGCCATTTCGATCTGCAACAGCGCTTTCAGCCATTGGTCTTCAATACGCTCGAAGACCAGTATACGGTCGATACGGTTCAGAAACTCCGGTTCAAAACAGGCATGCAGCGCCCGTTCCAATACACCCTCCTCGCCTTTTGGGGCTACACCGAACCAACGCCTCCAACCGCGCGTGAAACGCTCTCGGTGCCTGCTGGCTTGCTGCGCGCCTATATTACTGGTCATAAAGATCAGGCTGTTTCGAAAGTCCAGCGTTCGACTACCGCCCGCTAGCGTCAGCTGGCCATTTTCCAGGATACTGAGCAAGCTGCGCACGACTTCCTTGCTGGCTTTTTCCAGTTCGTCGAACAACACGATCCCAGGGCGGCTGAACGTGCCCTGAATCAGCTCGCTATTGAACAGACTGACGCCTTCTTTGCTACCGACATAACCGGGTGGCGCGCCGGTGAGCGCCGCCGAGTAGTGCTCCTGGGCCAGGGTATGCATGTCGATGCGACAAAAAGCATCGGCACGACCGTGTATAGCCATGGCCAGCAGGCGCACGATCTCCGTTTTACCGACACCGGTCGGGCCCATGAACAGGTTTACCGTCAAGGGCCTCTCGCGCTCACCAATATCGGCTTTGACGACCTTAAGCACTGCTTCGATTGTAGCTAAGGCTGCATCCTGGCCGACGATACGGCTTCGCAGCAGCGCCATCACCTGAGCAGGATCGAAGACAAAGCGCGACGTCAGCAGGCCGGTCGAAGGCGGTGTGGCAGGCTGGTTCGGCTGCTGGTGATTATGCTCAATACGATCATTGGCGAGAGGCATGTTCTAGCCTGCGGTTTTTTCTTTGCCACCGTGGGGAAGTTCACCCACAGGGCAATCAGCCACGCCGATAGTGCCGCGGGTGAGTTTTTCCACATTCTCCTGAGCTTTTTGCGCGTCCAGAACCCAGGTCCGGTAAAAATCAAACGGACAGTCGGCCACGCCCTTGTCGCCGTCGCCGGAGTTATAAACCCCGGTGTAACCGCGATGCAGTAGCTTGAACAGATGATTCTGCGACTGGTCGTTGGCACGGGCATCGCGAATTTGCGAGATAGATAACTGGGCATACTGAATACCCATTTCTTCTTCGCCGCATTCGCCCAAGGTACGGCCGTCGAAGCCAATAATCGCCGAGTGTCCAAAGTAAGAGTACACACCGTCGAAGCCGGCAGCATTGGCGACCGCTACGTAGCAGTTATTGGCCCAGGCCATACTCTTGGACATCATCACCTGCTGCTCTTTGGCCGGGTACATATAGCCCTGGCACCGAACAATCAACTCGGCCCCTTTCATTGCGCAGTCACGCCAGATCTCCGGGTAGTTGCCGTCATCGCAGATGATCAGGCTGATCTTCATGCCCTTTGGACCATCGCAAACATAAGTACGGTCTCCTGGATACCAGCCCTCTATGGGGCACCAAGGAATACATTTGCGGTATTTCTGGACGATTTCGCCCTGATTATCAATTAATACCAACGTGTTGTAGGGCGCTTTGTGCGGATGTTCCTCATGACG
This sequence comes from Pseudomonas sp. GG8, assembly GCF_052976945.1. Lineage (NCBI taxonomy): Bacteria > Pseudomonadati > Pseudomonadota > Gammaproteobacteria > Pseudomonadales > Pseudomonadaceae > Pseudomonas > Pseudomonas sp. GG8. Next base: position 2,153,626 of record NZ_JBRIIP010000001.1, on the reverse strand, counting down.
TTCACCCGTAAGTGAAAAGACCCCCCACGTGTTGGCCGCACGGCACGCGGCAGAGAAGATCGCAGTCTCCTCCCCCGGAATGCTGGCGGCAGTTGCCATCATCTCGTCGTGGTCATACATGATGCCCATGGTGCTGTATTCGGGGAATACCACCAGATCCATGCCAGGAAGACCGCGCTTTATGCCCGTGATGATCTCGGCAATTTTGTGGGCGTTTTCGATGACCTCGGCCTTTGTGTGCAGACGCGGCATTCTGTAATTGACGACAGCGACACCAACGGTGTCCGGGCTGCTGGAAATATCACCATGGCGCATGAAGTTGACCTCTGTTAATGGCTGATCATCCACGGTCTTGGACCGGTTTTACTCTTGAGGCCCAGTGGATTGGCCTTGCTCGGCGTCACCGGCTTGCTCGGTGCGCAACAACTACAACCACTGGGGTGACGCCGGTTCTGCTGGTATTCGCCGACGGTCTGCGGCGCGTTTGCACTGCGCTCATTGGTCGTGATCGCCATACGCTGATTGCTCGACAATGTCGGTAGCGACGGTGCCGAGAGAATCAACCGCCCTCCGTCACCCGCGCAGATCGGGCACTGACACGGTTGATGACGCTGGTCCATGGGCCGCAGCATCGTGAACGAGCCGCAGGTCTGACATTCGTACTCATAGGTCGGCATGCAGCTCTCCTGACAATGAATCGGGCGCCGAGGTGGCTTACAGGTCTGGGGCAATCGGCAGATCAATGCTGCCGTCGAGGTGTTTCGTCGGACCGTTGGCGTTGGGGTTGATGTCGAAATCGAAGATCTCGGTCGGCAACCACAACGTCGCGCACGCGTTGGGAATATCGACCACACCGCTGATATGCCCTTGCACCGGAGCCGAGCCCAGCAGCGCATACCCTTGAGCGGGCGAGTAACCGAACTTGGTCAGGTAATTGATGGCATTCAGGCAGGCCTGGCGGTACGCGATATTGACGTCCAGGTAGTGCTGCTTGCCCTCTTCATCCACAGAGATACCTTCGAAGATCAGGTAGTTCTGGTAGGTCGGAATGATCGGGCTCGGTTTGAATACCGGGTTTTTGATCCCGTATTTGGCCATGCCGCCCTTGATCAGCTCGACTTTCATATGGACCCAGCCGGCCATTTCGATGGCACCACAAAAGGTAATTTCGCCGTCGCCCTGACTGAAGTGCAGATCGCCAACCGACAAGCCAGCTCCCTTGACGTAGACCGGAAAGAAAATCTTCGAACCCCGTGAAAGGTCCTTGATGTCGCAGTTACCGCCATGCTCGCGGGGCGGAACGGTTCGCGCGCCCGTGGCAGCGGCTTCGTCGCGGGCCTGGCCCTTGAGTTTGCCCATGTGTGCAGTTGGGGCCATGGGTGCGTTGGCAAGCGGTGGCACCCGGGTCGGATTGGTATCGATCAGTTCCTGCTCACGCCGGTTCCAGTCCGCGAGCATCACGTGATCCGGCAGGCATCCGATCAGACCGGGATGGATCAAGCCCGCAAAATTCACACCCGGGATGTGCCGCGAGCTGGTGAACATGCCCTTGAAATCCCAAATGGCTTTCTGTGCGCTGGGGAAATGATCGGTCAGGAATCCACCACCGTTTTGCCGTGAAAAGAAACCGTTGAAACCCCACATCGATTCGGCTTTGGCACCGATATCCAGCAAATCGACCACCAGCAGATCACCCGGCTCCGCACCGTGCACCCCTACCGGCCCAGACAAGTAATGCACCGTCGAGAGATCGACATCACGAACATCGGAGGCATCGTCATTGTTCTTGATTGCACCGGCAGTCCAATCATAGGTTTCGAGGATGAAGTCCTCTCCGGGCTTGACCCAGCACGCCATCGGAATATCCGGGTGCCAACGGTTGTGGATCTGTTCGTTCTCGGTAGCGGCCTGATTGAGGTCAACCTTGATCAACGTGTCGGTCATGACGAAGCTCCTGGACTGAATAGGGCGTGAGGCGTTGGAGCCAGTTTCGAATGCTTGAGCCAATCAGAAAATACGTTGGATGACGTATGCCCATAGCCAGCAGGAACGGGGTCTTCAGTCCTTTTCCAGCGCACGCGAAAAAGCCCGCGCCGCGTATGAAAGCGGGCGGGCATAACGCATAAGGATCACACCGACAGGTAGCGGCTGATGGTAGCTTCGTCGACCTTGTCGCGGGTTTCTTCGACCACGAAACGACCTTTTTCAATCACCAGGAAACGGTCGGCGATTTCCAGAGTGAACGACAGCACTTGCTCCGAAACGACGATAGTCAGGTCGCGCAGGTTGCGGATTTCTTTGAGCGTGCGGGCGATGTCCTTGATGATTGACGGCTGAATGCCCTCGGTCGGCTCATCCAGCAACAACACTTTTGGATTAGTCGCCAAAGCGCGGGCGATCGCCAGTTGTTGCTGCTGGCCGCCCGACAAGTTGCCGCCCTTTCGCGAGCGCATTTCGTAAAGCACCGGAAACAATGCATAAAGGTCATCGGGCACCTTACCCTTGGCCGATGCCGGCAATCCGGTCTGGATGTTTTCCAGCACACTCATGCTGGGAAATATCATCCGCCCCTGAGGCACGTAGGCGATACCTCGCTCGACTCGTTCATGGGTTTCCAGTGGCGAGACATCATGGCCATCGACGCTGATGCGTCCGTGCCACTGCGGCAAGATGCCCATCAGACTCTTGAATAACGTTGTCTTGCCCATGCCATTGCGCCCCATCACGGCAACAATCTCACGCTTGGCGACGTTCAGGTCCAGGTCATGCAGGATTTGGCTCTGACCATAGCCGCAGGACAGTTTGTCGATGTTGAACATGTCCGACTCCTCAATGGCCCAGATAGACTTCAATGACTTTGGGATTTTTCTGTATGGATTCCATGCTGCCCTCGGCCAGCACCTTGCCTTGGTGCAGCACCGTGACCTTGTGCGCGATGCTCTTGACGAATTCCATGTCGTGCTCGATCACCAGCACGGAGCGGCCCTTGCTGATTCGCTTTAACAGCTCGGCGGTTTGTGCCCGCTCGTTGACGCTCATGCCGGCGACCGGCTCGTCGAGCATCAACAGGTCCGGGTTCTGCATCAGTAGCATGCCGATTTCCAACCACTGCTTCTGGCCGTGGGACAACAGGTCGGCTTGCTGTTGCAACAGGTCTCCGAGGAAAATCTCATTGGCTACCTCCTCTACCCGGGCAATCACTTCGGCACTGCGCTTGAAGAACAATGCACCGAACACCTTGCGGCCTGCGGGATAAGACATTTCCAGATTTTCAAACACCGTCAGGTTCTCGTAGATCGACGGGTTCTGGAATTTTCGCCCCACTCCAGCGCGGACGATGTTGTACTCATGCATCTTGGTCAGTTCCTTTCCATCGAACTGAATACTGCCGCTGGTAGCGCGGGTCTTACCGCAGATCAGATCAAGCACCGTGGTCTTGCCTGCGCCATTGGGACCAATCACCACGCGCACTTCGTTGCGGTCGATATACAGATTGAGGTTATCAACGGCCTTGAAGCCGTCAAAAGACACGGTCAGTCCCTCGATGGTCAGCACTGGCTTGTTCATTTCAAAACCACTGGCACTCATGGTCGGGTCTCCAGGGAGGTGCTGCTAGCAGGCTGAATCGACTGTGGAGCTACGCTGGCTAATTTGCTCACCACAGACATCGACGCGGGCTTGGCAAGGGGCCGTTGCGAGCGACGAAGCAGTTTTGCCAGGGCCTGCCGACCATGAGTATCCCAAAGACCAGCAAGGCCATTCGGGAAATACATGACCACCACGATGAACAGGCCGCCCATCAGGTACAACCATAATTCCGGGAAGGACTCGGAAAAGTAGGTCTTGCCGTAGTTGACCAGCAACGCGCCGTACACAGCGCCAAGCAGCGACATGCGCCCTCCTACCGCAGCGAATATCACCATCTCGATGGACGGCACGATCCCCACGAACGAAGGAGACATAAAGCCGACCTGCAAGGCGAACATCGCGCCGCCAGTGGCCGAGAATGCGGCCGCTACACAGAACACGAAAATTTTGAAACTGGCCACGTCATAACCGGAAAACCGCACGCGTTCCTCCTTGTCGCGCATGGCCATCAACAACCGACCAAGCTTTGACGCAAGGATGAAACGGCCCAGGAAAATACAGCCAAAAAGCAACCCAGCATTGATGAAATAGAGAATCATCTTTGCGCTGTCATCCCGCAGATCCCAGCCCAGCAAGGTCTTGAGGTCAGTGATACCGTTAACCCCGCCAGTCAACCCTTGCTGGCCCACAATCAGCACCGTGAGAATCAGCGCGATGGCTTGGGTGACGATCGAAAAATAGACATCCCCGACCCGTCGTTTGAACAATGCCACGCCGATGATGAAGGCAAGCAACACAGGCACCGCCACCACCGCGAACAACGTAAACGTGAAACTGTGGAACGGGACCCATAGCCATGGCAGTTCGGTGATCTGGTTCCAGTCCATGAAATCCGGGATGCCCGGCGTAGACTGGATTTTGGTGCTTGCGGGATCAGAGGCTTCGAGCTTGAGGAACATCGACATGCAATAGCCGCCGACACCAAAGAACACGCCCTGCCCCAGGCTAAGAATCCCACCGTAGCCCCAGCACAGCACCAACCCAACGGCAACGAATGCATAGGTCAGGTATTTACCGACCATATTCAAGCGGAACGCATCCAGCGTGAGTGGAAACACCACCAGGATCAGTATCGCCAACAGCAAAATACCGATCAGGTTCTGTTTGCCACCCAGGAATTTATCTAAAGCAGTCATAGGATCGCCTCTACTTGCGCACTTTGATGGAGAACAACCCTTGCGGGCGCAACATCAGGATCAGAATGACGCCGGAGAGAGTCAGTACCTTGGCCATCGAACCACTCAGGAAGAATTCGGAAATCGACTGCGTCTGGGCAATTAAAAAGGCTGAAGCGATGGTGCCAAACAGGCTCTGCGCCCCACCGAATACCACCACCAGGAAGGTGTCGACGATGTACTGTGAGCCCGCCGTCGGACCGGTCGAGCCAATGGTAGTAAATGCGGCACCGGCCACCCCGGCTACGCCGCAGCCAAGGGCAAAGGTCATGCGGTCGACTTTCCGGGTATTGATGCCGACCGCTCGGCTCATCAGCCGGTTCTGTACCGTGGCGCGCACATGCAGGCCCCAGCGTGAACGGTAAAGCATGAGGAAGATGGCGGCCGTGAGCATTAACGTCAGGGCCATCATGAACAGCCCGTTGCGGGGAATTTCGATGGACTCGGTGGGGTTGAACGAACCCATCAACCATTCCGGCGGCGTTGCACTGACTTCACGTGCGCCGAACACGGAGCGAAAGGTCTGCTGCATCACCAGTGATAAACCCCACGTCGCCAACAGTGTGTCCAGCGGGCGCTTGTAGAGCCGACTGATCATTGCCCACTCGACCAGCCAGCCAACCGCCCCGGCGATCAAAAAAGACAACGCGATGGCGAAGAAAAAATAATACGGCTGAAAGCTCGGTGCGTAGTGTGTAGTCAGGCTTGAACACACGTAGGTCGTATACGCGCCAATGGTGAGAAACTCGCCATGGGCCATATTGATCACGCCCATCTGACCAAAAATGATCGCCAGCCCCAACGCCATCAGCAGCAGCACGCAGAACACGGAAAGCCCGTTGAACCCTTGCATCGCCGCGATGGCACCAAATTCCGATAGCCATTCCATGATGATGGTCTCCTGGTACCAGGGATATTTTCTGATCGTTCATCCGAAAGCCCGCCTTACTCATGGAGCACGGCGGGCGGGCAGCACTTACTGATAGCCTTTCGGGAACGGGTTTGGTTCGATCAAGTCAGACTCGTGGACCACTTTGAACTGGCCGTCAGCCTGCACTTCACCGATTCTCGCCCTGCTCCATAGGTGATGGTTTTCGTGGATTTTCACGTAGCCTTCAGGTGCGTTGGTCAGTTCAATGCCAGGAGACGCAGCGACAACTTTGTCGACATCGAAGCTGCCCGCTTTCTCTACGGCAGCTTTCCACAGCCATGGGCCGAGGTAGGCGGCCTGAGTCACGTCGCCGATCACCGAGTCTTTGCCATATTTGGCTTTGAAGGCGGCGACGAAGGCTTTGTTGGCTGGGTTATCGAGGCTCTGGAAGTACTTCATCGAGGCGTAAAAGCCCGCCATGTTCTCACCGCCGATGCCGAGTAACTCATCCTCGGTCACCGACAAGGTCAGCAGTGTCTGCTTGGCGGCGGTGACACCGGCAGCGTTGAGCTGCTTGTAAAAAGCCACGTTGGAACCACCAACGACGGCGGCGAATACCACATCAGGCTTCTTCAACTTGATCTTGTTGATCAGCGAGCCGAATTGTGTGTTACCCAGCGGGTAATAGTCTTCACCGGCCACCGTGCCATGCAGCACGTTCTCGATATGCTTACGGGCGATTTTCATCGAGGTGCGTGGCCAGATGTAGTCAGAGCCAACCAGATAAAAAGACTTGGCGCCTTTGGTCTTGGCGATCCAGTCGAGGCTGGCGAGGATTTGCTGGGTGGCCTCCTGGCCGGTATAGATCACGTTCTTCGATTGCTCGAGGCCTTCATAAAAAGTCGGGTAGTAAAGCAGCCCGTTTTCCTTCTCGAAGATCGGCAACACCGCTTTGCGCGACGCCGATGTCCAGCAACCGAATACCGTGGCTACTTTGTCATTGACCAGCAACTTCTTGGCCTTCTCGGCGAATGTTGGCCAGTCCGATGCGCCATCTTCCTGGACGACCTTGATCTGCCGGCCAAGAATCCCGCCCGACGCGTTGATCTGATCGATGGCCAGCCGTTCAGCCTGGATAGAACCGGTTTCGGAGATTGCCATGGTGCCGGTCGCCGAGTGCAACTGCCCTACGGTTACTTCGGTATCGGTCACAGCCAGCCCGGTGGTATTGGCTGCATCGGCCATCACGCCTTGGCTGAAAACACTCGCGGCCAGCAATGAAAGCGCTGCTGCGCCCAGCGCCAGACGGCGCGGTAACAGGCGTTTAGTCCGTATCAATCGTGATTCCATGCTTTTTACTCCTCTGCGGTTGCGCTGCCGGCTCGCCTTGCGGGTGCCTACATCGGTTATGGCAACAGCATGGCCGCATGCCATGGAGCCGGGTATACGCAGCTTGACGTAACCGCATACGTCATTTGACGTAGCGTAAATCGCACCAACTCGGCGCAGCCTACTCTCGCCAGGAAGCCCGCCTTGCGCCGGAGAGTGGGTAACTGTTGAGCGTCGAGGCCGGGGCATGAAAGTTGCAGACTCACTGAACAGCGGCACAAAAGCCTTCCACCCGACATCGTCAGGAAGCCTTGGCCCACAGGAGCCTTCCACCGTGCTACCAGCCGGCACCCAGCGCATCGTCAAAATCCGTCGCGACTACAACAGTTGGGTCGCCGACGAGACGATGGAGGACTACGCGCTGCGCTTCACGCCAAAGTCGTTTCGAAAATGGTCGGAGCTGCGAATTGCCAATACCGCGCTGGGTGCCGTTTCATTCCTGGCACTGGAGGCCATCGGAGGCGCACTGGCACTGAGTTACGGTTTCACCAACACGCTATGGGCAATTCTCGCGGTCAGCCTGGTGATTTTTCTGACCGGCCTACCGATCAGCTACTACGCAGCCCGTTACGGCGTGGACATGGATCTGCTGACCCGGGGGGCCGGTTTCGGCTATATCGGTTCGACGATTACATCGCTGATCTATGCCAGCTTCACCTTCCTGTTTTTCGCGCTCGAAGCCGCGATCATGGCGTTGGCCCTGGAACTTTATTTACATATTCCGTTAGCTTTCGCCTATGTGATTTGCTCGTTGCTGGTCATTCCGCTGGTGGCCTATGGCGTGACCTTGATCAGTCGCCTGCAACTCTGGACCCAACCGCTGTGGCTGGTGCTGCTGGTATTACCCTACCTCTTCGTGCTGCTGAAAGATCCTGATGCGTTCACCAACTGGGTCAGCTTTGGTGGCAGGGATGGCGAAGGCGGCGAGTTCAACCTGGTGTTCTTCTGTGCGGCCTGCACCGTTGCGCTGTCGCTGGTCACGCAGATCGGCGAACAGGTCGATTACTTGCGTTTCCTTCCAGAGAAAACCGAGCGCAACCGCAAGCGCTGGTGGGCCGCCCTACTTTGCGCGGGCCCAGGATGGATAATTCCAGGCGCACTGAAAATGCTAGCCGGCGCCTTTTTGGCCTTTCTGGCCCTGCAACATGAAATTCCGATAGAACGCGCCGCCGAGCCGACGCAGATGTATCTGGTGGCCTTCAATTACGTGTTCACCTCACCAGAATGGGCCTTGGGCGCCATGGTGCTGTTCGTCATCATCTCCCAGATAAAGATCAACCTGACCAATGCCTATGCAGGCTCCCTGGCCTGGTCAAATTTTTTCGCGCGAGTCACCCACAGTCATCCGGGACGCGTCGTCTGGCTGGTATTCAACGTAGCCATTGCGCTGATGTTGATGGAGTTGGGGGTGTTTGACGCCATCGAACAGGTACTCGGCCTTTACGCCAATATCGCCATTGCCTGGATAGGTTCGGTGGTCGCGGACCTGATCATCAATAAGCCACTGGGCCTGTCACCCAAACATATCGAATTCAAACGCGCGCACCTCTATGACATCAACCCGGTGGGTGTCGGCGCCATGCTGATCGCCTCGCTGTTGTCGGTGCTGGCGCACTTTGGCCTGTTTGGGAGCCTGGCGCAGGCTGCGTCCCCCTTCATAGCACTGGGCACTGCGCTGATCATGGCCCCGCTACTGGCCTGGGCCACCCAAGGCCGCTACTACATTGCCCGCAGCAGCGCACCGGAACTGCTTTACCCCACCGGGCCGACAGCGGTGCTGGCTTGCGGTCTGTGCAGCAACTCGTTCGAAACGGCCGACATGGCGTTCTGTCCGGCTTACAGCACGCCCATCTGCTCGCTATGTTGCTCGCTGGATGCCCGCTGCGGTGACGTCTGCAAACCCCACGCCCGGTTGGTTGCACAGTTCGAGGCGCTGGTGCGCTGGCTGCTGCCCAATGTCACCGTGCCGCGCCTGCATACACGATTAGTGCACTACTTGGGACTGCTAACAGCGTTGGTCTTGATGCTGAGTGGCGCCCTGGCGTTGATCTATGGTCAGGTATCTCAAGGCTTGCCCCATTCGCCTCTGGCTCAACAGACGCTGTATCAGGCATTTTTCAAGGCATTCCTGACCCTTTCGGTGTTCACCGCAGTCCTCGCATGGTGGGTGGTACTGACCCGGGAAAGCCGGCGAGTTGCTCAAGAAGAGTCTGATCGTCAAACGCTCTTGCTGATGCAGGAAATAGAGGCCCACCGCTTGACCGACCGGGCACTGCAACATGCCAAAGAGGCGTCCGAAGCGGCCAACGCCGCAAAGAGCCGCTACGTGACAGGGCTGTCCCATGAGTTGCGCACCCCCCTCAACAGCATTCTTGGTTTTACCCAGATACTGCAGCGCGACGCAGCCATGCCCGAGCAGCACAAGGATGCGCTGGCGACCATCCTGCGCAGTGGCTCGCACCTGCTATCGCTCATTGACGGGCTACTCGATGTGGCCAAGATCGAAGCCGGCAAGCTGCGCCTGGAACTCACCGAGATTCCTTTTCCTGAGCTCATCCACGATCTGGAGCGCATGTTTACACCACAGGCCGAGGAAAAAGGTCTGCGCTTTCGCCTGGAGCGTATCGGAAGAATACCAGCGGTAGTACGCGGGGATGAAAAGCGGGTCCGACAGATCCTCATCAATCTGCTGGGCAACGCGGTCAACTTCACCGACAGCGGTGAGGTCTGTCTGCGCGTGAGTTATATGCGCGAGACCGCCACGTTCGAAATCACCGACACAGGGATCGGCATTGACCCGGCACAAATCGAACGGATATTTCAACCCTTCGAGCGCGGCGATTTGATGCGCCAGGACAAGGGCGTAGGTTTGGGGCTGACCATCACACGCATGCTCACCGCGCTCATGGGCGGCGAATTGTTGGTGAAAAGCGAACTGGATCAAGGTACGTGCTTCCAGGTGCGTCTTTTTCTTTCGCAAGTGCGGGTTCCACAGGCTGTAGTCCACGTTGAGCACGACATTATTGGTTACCACGGGCCGCGACGACTGATTCTGGTGGTAGATGATCATGTTGATCACCGCAAGGTGCTCAACGGCATGCTCACACCGTTGGGTTTCAACGTGGCACAGGCGAGTAACGGTCAGGATGCGATCCGTCAAGTCGCCCTGCTGGGGCCGGACTTGATTCTCATGGATCTGTCCATGCCAACCATGGATGGCTGGGAAACCAGTCGGCTGATCCGCCGCAACGCATTGTCTACCGCACCGATCATTGTGATCTCGGCCAATGCCTTCGCCGACGACCGAGAACGCAGCGTGGCTGCCGCCTGCAACGATTATCTGGCCAAGCCCGTGCGTACCCCGGAGCTGCTCGAACGCATTCAGAAACAGCTGGATCTGCAGTGGCTGCGGCGCACTCAGACTATCGCCCCCATCGCGCCAACCCCGAGCATCCTGCCGTGGCCCAGCGACCTCGCCGCCCTCGGTGAGCTCTGCGACATCGGCTATGTGCGTGGTCTTCACGAAAAACTGGACGCCATCGAAACCGATACCCCAGCCACAGCCCCTTTTGTGGCGGAGATACGAACGCTGCTAAAGAACTTCCGCCTGGATGAAATCAACCGTGCCCTCAAGGAGGCAGAAGATGGATGTGCTGACGAAAATCGTTGAACCTGGCGTGATACTTATCGTGGACGACACGCCAGAAAATCTCGCCGTACTTTCCGATGCGCTCGATGACGCCGGCTATATGGTACTGGTTGCACTCGATGGTCTAAGCGCCCTGAACCGCATACAACGGCGCCGCCCGGATCTGATTCTGCTTGATGCGGTGATGCCTGGACTTGACGGTTTTGAGACCTGCCGCCGGATCAAGGCGCAACCGGCCAGCGCCGATATACCGGTGCTGTTTATGACCGCTTTGACGGACAGCGAACATGTCGTCCAGGGCTTCGAGGTGGGTGGCAGCGACTACGTGACCAAGCCTATCCAGACTGACGAAGTGCTCGCGCGCGTCGCGGCACACCTGCGCACTTCGCGCATCCTGAGGTCGGCTCGCGCAGCTTCACAGCTGCCAATCCTGACGCTCAACGATGAACCGGCCCATGAAATGCTCTCGGCCCGTTTTCAGCTCACTGAACGCGAAGTCGAAGTGCTGCGCTGGGTAGCTTGCGGCAAGACCAATCGAGACATAGGTGACATCCTTGGCCTGAGCCCGCGCACCGTGAACAAACACCTGGAGCATGTGTATGTGAAGTTGGGCGTAGAGACACGTACAGCCGCGACCTCAGTAGCACTGTCGGCAATGACCGAATGGCCACGGACCCAATCAGGGTCCGCCGTTGTTCGTTCAACCAGCGTTCTTTGAGCGCGGGTACTCTGTCGGTGAAGTGTTACAGCTACCCAGCAGATTAATGTCATGGATGGGCCGCCCGCCAAGCAATCATGTATTGCTTAACGCGCCGACTCAATTAATGCATACGCCTTCCGACCGATCGACGGGAAGACCTTTTCGTCCGTCGATACCGTTCGACCGTGGCTGAACAGAATCAAAGTGAACGCTTTGAAAAGAGCGTCTGGATTGTCCCCCAGTTCGATATAAGCTGCATCGTGCCGGTTGTAGCTAGAGAGTGGGTCACCCGTCGAACCATTCCATCCAGCTTTTGAATACAGCGTGGCTGTGGTTGGAAGCCCTCCTCCCAGAAAGCCCCGGACCTGAGCCGCTTCCTGAGTAACGAACGCCTCGTCCAGAGGTCGCAAAAAGCGCTGCCGCATGCGGTCACAGCGCTGCAAATTGCCTAGAGTGCAACTGAATAACTGGAAAAATAGACGCGCCGTAGCATCGGTGGTCAATCTATTGTGGTTGTTACCCCCAAGCGTAGCGAACTGTCTTTCCCGGCCGTAACGGTCGTCATCCATGAGCTTCTGACAGACATTGATGCCTTCGAGCTCGGGCCAATCCAAACTTTTGAAATAACGATTGGCGACGTTTCGCTGACTCTGCCAATCGTTGAACGCCTTATCTTCAAGCAAGGTATCGCCCGTTGTCCCACTGATCAGGTCGATGATGTAATTGGTCGCGTTATTGCTCGACCACAGGATCATGTCCCGCATGGCCCGCTCCAATTCATCATGCATCTGTACCCGACCCTCTTGAAGTGCGGCTTCGATGGCAACAAGGTAAAAGCTCTTGACCACACTGGCGGGATAGAAAGGTTTATTGCCGTTATAGCTAAAACCCAACGGAGGGGTGACAGCCAGATCAGCCGTCAACGGCGAAGGATGGAGCAACAGCGTCAACGCCATATCCTGACGGTCCACACCTGATAAGGCCAGTTGCTGTTGAACATCCTCGAGAAGCTGCGAACCTATCTGGTTCGCAGGCTCACTGGTCCGATAAAACATGGGTTAAAGCCCTCTACTGTCGAGAATCACTGGCAGGCAGCGTGCCTGATGTGTGGGGTCTAGTTCACATAGCGCAGGAACTTCTTTCTTGCAGGCATCGATAACAAAAGGGCAGCGGGTTGAGAAGGCGCAGCCCTTGGGCGGGTCGAATGGATTGGGCAGTTCGCCCTCAAGACTAACCATCTGATGGCGCTGATCTGGATCCGGTAGCGGGATCGCGGACAACAACGCTCGCGTATAGGGATGCCGAGGCGACTCAAACAGCCTGTCCGCATCGGCCAGTTCCATGTTCTGCCCCAGATACATCACTGCGATGCGCTGGCTGATATGGCGCACAACGCTCAAGTCATGAGCAATGAACAGGAAGGCCACGCCCAGCTTGTCGCGAATGTCTTCGAACAAATTGATGATCTGCGCCTGCACCGAAGCGTCCAGCGCCGATACCGGTTCATCGGCCACGATCAGCTCAGGGCCTACCGCAAGTGCCCTGGCAATCGAAATACGCTGACGTTGACCGCCGCTGAACGCATGTGGCAGGCGATCCTTCAGGCGCGGCGCAAGGCCCACAGTAAGCAGCAGTTCATCAATACGTTCAGCCCGCTCGTTGCGAGTGCTGCCAATACCATGCACACGTAGCGTCTCGTCCAGTGTCTGGGCCAGACTCATGCGTGGGTTCAGCGATGAATAGGGATCCTGGAAAATCATCTGGATCTTGCGACTGACGGCTTGACGGTCACCGAGCTCACGCAACGGTCGTCCACGCCAGAGGATCTCCCCGGCCGCAGGCTCATAGAGACCGACCAGACAACGGCCCAAGGTGCTTTTGCCACAACCAGACTCACCCACCAGGCCAAGGGTTTCCCCGGAGGCCAGACTGAACGATACATCACGCACCGCCTGCAGTTCGCGGCGAGGCGCCCGTGTCACCCATTCATAGACCCCACGAGGCGCGGCAAAACTCATCGACAGGTTGCGCACTTCAAGTAGCGGAGGCTCGATTACCATGCTAACTCCTGCAGTCGGATGCAAGCGCTGAGGTGTCCGGGTTCGACTTCGACTAGTTGCGGGTCCACGAGGCTGCAACGGTCAGTCGCATAGGAACAACGCGTATGAAACCGACAACCACTGGGCAGTGCGGCCAGATTTGGCGGCTCCCCGCCGATGGGCCTGAGCTTGTGACGCGGCCCGGTGAGCACCGGTAAAGCATCAAGCAGCGCTCGCGTATAAGGATGTGACGGACGGTGGAACAACTGCCGGACGTTGCCACTTTCGACAATCCGTCCGGCATACATCACCGCTACACGATCGCAAGTCTGCGCTACCACGCCCAGATCATGTGTGACCAACAGCACGCTCAGACCGGTGTCCTGACGCAGACGCAGCAACAGTTTGAGAATCTGATCCTGAACGGTCACATCCAGCGCAGTAGTGGGCTCGTCCGCGATGAGCAGCCGAGGCCTACACGCCAGAGCGATTGCAATCAGCACGCGCTGACGCATACCGCCGCTAAACTCATGGGGCCAGGCGCGCAAACGTTGTTCTGGCGACGTCACGCCGACTGCCTTGAGCAGGGCCAGAGTCGCTTCGCGTAGCGCTGCACCAGACAACCCGTCATGCCGACGCAGACCCTCCGCGATTTGCTCGCCGATACGCATAGTAGGATTAAGCGCCGTCATAGGGTCCTGAAATACCATCGATATCTGGCGACCGCGGACATCGCTCAGCTGCGCTTCGTCCAGGCAGGCCAGGTCAAGCCCGTCGAACAGCAAGCTCGTAGCCGTCACCTTGGCATCGGCACCGCCGAAAAGACGCAATAGCGAACGGCAGGTCGCGCTTTTGCCGCATCCCGACTCCCCCACCAGACCAAACACCTCGCCCTGACGTATTTCAAAGCTCACGCCATCGACCGCCGTAACCGGTTGCTGCGATGTCTGAAAACGCGTCGTTAAGTCGTTGACCTGGAGCAAGGCCCGAGAAACTTCTGCGATCATGATTTAGGCCTTAGAAAGTCATCCAGCCCATCGCCAAGCAGAGCAAAAGTTATGCCTACATAGACAATTGCCAAGCCGGGAAACAAGGATATCCACCAACCGTCAACAATGTAATTACGCCCTTCTGAAATCATCACCCCCCACTCCGGCGTCGGCGGTTGAATACCGAGGCCGAGAAAACCCAGCGAGGTTACGGCGAGGATCGTCAACACCACATCGGCCATCATGAACACGATAGCGGGCGTAATTACGTTCGGCAGGACATGCCGCAAAACAATGCGCGCATGGCTGTAGCCCAACACACGAGCGGCCTGGATGTACTCGGCATTTTTCACCAGTAACACCTCGCCACGCACGATGCGGGCGAAGGAAATCCAGATCACCAAGGTGAACGCCAAGTACATATTGCCAATGCTCGGCCCCATGGAGCCGACGATGGCGATTACCAGCACATAGAACGGAAACGCCCAGAGAATATCCACCAGACGCATCAGCACCGCGTCCACCCACCCGCCGATATAACCCGACAGCAAACCAACGCTGGTGCCAATCACGAAGGGCAACAACACACAGATCATGGCGATTTGCAGGTCTACGGCGGCGGCACTGACAACCCGGGCCAGTACGTCGCGACCCAAGTCATCGGTACCGAACCAGTGACCCATTCCAGGGGAAAGCAACGTCTGATCGAAATCCACCATCAGCGGATCTTGAACGATCAACAAAGGTCCTGCGTAAGCGATCAGCAGCAGCAATACCAGTAAGGCGAGGCCACTCTGCAAGGCTCGATTCCTCGCAAGCCGTTGCCTGGTTTCCTGATTAAAAAAGTGACTCATGAGAACTTCATCCGTGGGTCGGCAAGCTGATAGGCAAGGTCAGTGAGCAGATTGATGAACACCACGAGCACAGCGAAGGTCACGGTCAAACCCTGAACCATCGGGTAGTCGCGGGCTCTGATCGAAGAGACCAACAGATTGCCCAACCCCGGAACGGCGAACACAGATTCGATGACCACAGTACTGCCGATCACCCAACTGGTATGGACACCCAGCACCGAGATGGTAGAGAGCAGGGAATTACGCAGTACATGGCGACGCAACACCATTCCCCGAGTAAGGCCCTTGGCTACAGCGGTATCGACGTACTCGGAGCCCAGCACGGAGATCACTGAGCTGCGCATCGAGCGGATCGTGAGCGCTGCTGTGCCCAATGCAATGACCAACGCAGGCAAGAACAGATGGTAGACACGATCCAGTGCCCCTGCGCCATAACCCGACACGGGAAAAATCGGCCACCGGATGCTCAACAACAGAACCAGCAACACCCCCAACCAAAACGCCGGCATCGACATGGCAATCACGAAAAATAATTTGATCGACTGATCTATAACCTTGCCACGTCGTAATGCCGAGAGCATTGCCAACGGCACCGTCAAAAAAATCGCTAGCACCGTACTGTAGGCCACCAGACTCAGCGTGGCCCACATACGATCCCAGATCAGCGGTCCGACATCAGTTTTGTAGGCGATCGAATGGCCGAAGCTGCCAGTGAGGCTATCACCCAGAAATGTCAGGTATTGCTGCCAGAGCGGCAGGTCCAGTCCCAATTGCCGGGTAAGAAGCGCTATATCTTCAGCGCTGCCACGGTTCCCGAGAATCAGGGTGGCTGGATCACCTGGCATCACCCGTAGAAGGAGAAAGGCTATCAGGGTGATTCCCAGCAAAACCGGAATCAACTGAATCAGCCGCATCAAACAAAAACGCAAAATCTGCATGTGCACTCCGCAAAAAAACCGACACCCGTAAAGTTCCTTTCGGCTCCCGACACACCACCTTCGCGGGCAAGCCAGCTACCACGACTCCGTGCCTAGCCTTGCCCGCGAATAAAGCGGCGTGGTGTATTTGGATGCGTGGCATTCGATCAATTCAGCTTGACGTTTTCCAGACGATAGTTGGAAGTCGGCAACACGCTGAAGCCTTCGACTTTTTTGCTTGAGGCGTAAGGCGCCCCCTGGTGATAAAGGAAAATGAACGGTGCACCATCGTGGATCAGATTTTCTATTTCCTTGAATTGTTTACCGCGCTCAGGCCCATCAAGGGTCCTTCGCTCCAGCTCATAGAGCTCGTTGACGCGCAGGTCTTTC
The DNA here is from genome assembly GCF_052976945.1 of Pseudomonas sp. GG8. Taxonomy (NCBI): domain Bacteria; kingdom Pseudomonadati; phylum Pseudomonadota; class Gammaproteobacteria; order Pseudomonadales; family Pseudomonadaceae; genus Pseudomonas; species Pseudomonas sp. GG8. The sequence continues at coordinate 2,137,005 of NZ_JBRIIP010000001.1, read as the reverse complement.
CATTCGGTGTGCAAGGCGTTGGCGCGTTCCGGATTAACAGCAGTGAAACCCACCAACTGATCGGGATCGATGGTATCGCTGGTGGTAAAGGTCAACGACATCTCATAGTTACCCGCTTTGGTGGTGCTGTATTGCGAGCTGCCTTCGATGGTCTGCAGTTCGACCTGCACACCGATTCGAGCCAGGTTGCTCTGAATCACGCTGGCCACCTGGCGATGGGTCATGTCACCTGAAGGCACCAACAGCTTGACCTTGAACCCCTCTGCCACACCAGCTTCACTGAGCAGCTTCTTGGCTTTGTCCAGATACTGATCGTAAGGCTTAATGTTGTCGTCGTGATAAGCCATGATCGGCAGCGAAGACGCCGCGATCTTGCCGTTGCCGCGCAAGATGCTTTTGACGATGCCTTCCTTGTCGATCGCATAATTCAGAGCCTGACGTACCCGGACATCATCCAGCGGTTTGACCCGGGTGTTCAGTTGTACCAACTCACTACGAAAAACCTCTGCCACCCCTACATTGAATCGGGAATCTGCCTTGAGTGCGGATATCTGATTGAACGGCAGACCGATAACCGCATCCAGCTCACCGGCCTTCAATTTGAGTACACGGGAATTATCCTCACCGATGATTTGGATCTCGGCATGATCGACCATAGGCTTACCGAGCTGCCAATAATGAGCGTTCTTGCTCAACAGCATTTTCTCGCCACGGTTCCACTGCTCGACCACGAACGGTCCGCTACCGACAGGCTTGCTGAAAAAAGCCTCGCCATCGTTAGTCACCGCTTTTTGCGGAAGAATTGAGGCGCTGAACAGCGCCAGATTGTTCAGCAGGGGCGTGAACGGAGTGTCCAGCGTCAGACGAACAGTATGGCTGTCGATGATTTCGTAGCCAGTGATCGGTTTGAAAAAACGCGCCCATTCGGACTTCTCCCCAGAAGCCCTCTTGAGCGAGAACACCACGTCACCGGCCGTGACCGGATCACCATTAGAAAACTGCGCATTGGCTCGAAGGTGGAACGTATAAGACTTGCCGTCTTCGGCGACATCCCACTTCTCAGCCAACCCTGGCTCCAGCTTGAGTCCGTCGCTGCTGGGACGTACCAACTGGTCAAAGATCAGCAGTTCGGTCCAGATAGATGGGTTGTCGCTCGACGCTATGGGATCAAGCGTCAACGCGTCCTCTGCTATTCCCAAATGTAGCGTAGCGGCCTGAACCAGACCGGGAGTTAGAGCCAAGGTTAAAGCGCCCGCCATCAGCGAAAGGCGAAACAGATGTGGCATGCCTGAGCGGCAACGACTATGAAATATCATACGGCTCTCCAGATAATCAAAGCGGCAGATGTGTTCTAACAATGGTTTTCTTATCGTCCAGTTCATCCGGCGGAGCCAGAAGCCTGGCGGCTTTTTATTGGGAAAAAATCAACGCCTCGGCTGTAGAGGTATTACATTCTTGAATCAGGCCTTGGGTCGCCGCAAATAGTTATACGAACATGCTCAATAACCTGAGGTTATGCATTTATCGGGGTGACGGCTCTTCCCCTACACCGATCAGGCGTTTTCGATGCTGTTGAACAAAGCCTTCAGCGCAGTCAGCCGCCTGGCGTAACAACCAAGCCTCCGATTTAGAGGGCTGGTCGTCCATGCGCGATAAGGCGAATAATGTGACCGATACTTGAGGGTGCAACTCACGCACCTGCAACACCCCTCTGATGCCCGAATAGGCAGTAAAGGGGTCGACAATAGCAAGGCCCATGCCCGCTTCGACCAGTGACCTTGCCAAGTGATACGTCTGCACACTGATCTCGATTCGCGGCGCCGCACTCGCTTCGGAAAAATGATGAGTCAGCAATCCGCCCAGGGCATCTCGACTATCCAGCCCGATCAAGGGCAAATTGCTGAGGCCTTCGATGGACATTGGCTGCTGCAACGCTTGGCTACTCCAGTAGCCATTCTTCGCGATTACCACCATACAGCCCTGCGCAAGGGCTTTTACACGTAAGCCCGGGTGCTTCGGGTCCTGAAGGGAGAAGCCGATATCGGCCTCGTGCAGCAATAAGCTCTCGACCAACTCTCGAGTGTGATGGGTGGACAGCTCGCACGGACTGGATGGATATTTCTGCCGCCAGGAAGGAATGATTTTCGGCAATAAAATATCCGCCAAGGTTGGCGTGGTCATGATGCGCAACGGTTTGTCTTTCTGAGTGCGCAGGTTCGAGGCCATACGGCGCACCGCCTGCAAGTCCTCGAACACCCTGACGGTGGCACTTTCCAAGATGCGCGCTTCGGCCGTCGATTCGAGTTTGCCTCGAACGCGAGTGAACAGGCTGAAGCCCAACTGCGCCTCTGCATGCTGGAGAGCTTTGGAAGCGGCAGGCTGGGAAATATTAAGGAGGCTGGCTGCACCCGTCACCGAGCCAGTCTGCAGAATGGCTTGAAATATTTCGATGTGTCGCAGTCGCATGAGTGCCCTCGGCCCATAACCTTTGGCAATACCTTAGCGCTGATTGTTCATTGGCTCCAACAGCCTTCAATCATTATTGTCACCATCATCAAAACCAAGGTACGGGTGAGATGAGCAAACACATCGCGGTTATGGGAGGGGGGGTTGTCGGCCTTGCAACGGCCTGGGCGTTGGTATGCAGCGGACAGCAAGTCACGCTGATCGAAGACGCCCCCGGCATTGCCGAAGAAACCAGCTACGCCAATGGCGGCCAACTGAGCTATCGCTATGTATCGCCCCTGGCAGACGCCGGTATCCCGTTGAAAGCCCTAAGCTGGATGCTGCAAGGCTCGTCTGCCCCGCTAAGATTTCACCCACGTCTGGACCCTACTCAATGGCGCTGGTGCTGTGAATTTTTGATGGCCTGTCGCAGCAGCGTCAACCGACGCAATGGCATACATCTGCTACGCCTATCACTGTTCAGCCAGAACGTATTGACCCAATGGCGTGAAGAATACGGGCTTGAAGGTTTTGCCTGGCGGCGTAACGGTAAGCTAGTGGTCTATCGCGACGCCAAAAATTTCGCAGCCGCAGCCGCCAAAACCGGCTCGGAGGGGCTTCGCATACTGAATGTAGATGGGTGCGTGGCCCTTGAGCCGGCATTAGCAACGGTGGCGGGTAAGTTGGCAGGCGGTATCTTCAGCGACACCGATGAAGCTGCCGATTGCTATTTGTTCTGTCTGGCGCTTGAGCAACGATTGATTGCCAGCGGCCTCTACCGACGTTTGCAACGACGCGTGAATGGTTTTCAGCGCAAAGGAGATCGAATCTCAGCACTGCAATTTGCGAATGCCGAAGACTTCACTGCTGACGATTACGTGCTCGCTACCGGCAACGCCAGCGATCGACTCGCGGCCCAATTGGGTATCCGCCTGCCGCTCTACCCACTCAAGGGCTATAGCTTAACTTTACCGCTTACCAGCAACGTCGGCGTCCCGGAAACCAGCGTGACCGACTTCGACAACAAGGTGGTGTACGCTCGACTCGGCCAACAGTTTCGCGTCGCCGCCATGGTCGACATTGGCATCAAAAACACCCATCCCGACCCAGAGCGCATTACGGCTCTGTGTCGCCTGTGCGAAGAAGCCTTCCCTGACGCAGGCGATTATCACCAGGCACGCGGCTGGGCTGGGCTACGCCCTTCTACACCGCAGGGGCCGCCCATTCTGGGACCCAGTCCCTTCAAGAATTTCTGGCTCAACACTGGCCACGGAAGCCTCGGTTTTACACTCGCGAGCGCCTGCGGTCAGATAGTGAGCGACCTTATCGCCGGTAGACCGGCACCGATCCATCTGGAAGGCCTGACGTTAAAAGGCCTGGATTGCCCCCCAAGGAGTTGACACCATGACTATTAAACGAATCGACCCAAACGGGCGCCTCAGTGGTGTTGTCGTCCATGGTTCTCTGGTTTACCTGTCTGGACAGGTCCCCAACGACCGACGCCTGGACTGCGAGGGCCAGACCCTTAATGTATTGGAAAAAATTGATCGACTTCTGGAACGTGCATCCAGCAGCCGCGAACATCTAGTGAGCGCGCATATCTGGTTGAAGGATATCGATCGCGACTTCGCAGTGATGAACCGTATCTGGAGCGAATGGCTGCCAACCGGATGTGCGCCGGCCAGAGCGACAACTCAAGCCACGCTGGCCTCGTCCGACATTTTAGTTGAAATCATGGTGGTTGCAGCGATACCGACGGTTTGAATCACTGCCGCGTTCGAACGCCGATATCGTGCGATGTTCAGGAAAGAGGACACAGCGGGGGATCTCGTACCCATCAGCACGACTGCCCATTGAGCTTCGGCGAGCATACACAGAGGACACCACTGTCAGCTGGTTGTGCTTTCGCGCAACGCGGCATCCCTGGCGCACCATTGGATACTGGGTTTTATCTGGTCCAGTTTTTTAAATGCTCGATCAATACCTGAAAATCAAGCACTGATCGTCGCAATTGGGGCTTCAGGCAGGTGAACGCCGACCTGCCATGTCAGACTTATCACCCGCGTGTTGCCGTACTAATACCGCCATATCTAAAGCTACCTACCCTGTATATGCTCAATAAAATAGCAAAATAAGTACAGATCGAAAGGTATTCCCCAGCAGTTCGCACACTCATAATGGAAATGAGACAAGTTGGCATTTCTACTCCATGGGGGGGACGAAAGACGATGTACAAAGACAACATCATTAGAAGTCGGGCGACCGACAACATCGCGTTCATGGGGGTGGTCGCTGTTGCTATATTTGCCATCACGCTCTTTGCTGGCGCTGGTGAGGGGGGCTTAGCAAAGCTGATGGGGCCCGTCGTTGCCGACCTCAAGTCACCCCTGCTACGTGATCTCGCGGTGGCGTTCACCTTGACCGTCACGCTGGTCGCCAACCTGTTCATCCTGGGACGATTCCCTTTGCGGGCGCAGATCATCACCGTATGGGTCGAGCTGCTTCTATTGTTCCTGCTATTTTTCGACAGCTTCAATTTGTCTTACAGCTTCATCCTCAGCAAAGTCGGATTCATGATCACCCAAGGGGTGTTCACCACTGTCTACGTGTCCGCTATTTCTATCAGCATCGCCTTCGTCCTGGCGCTGCTGGGAGCGACGGCAAAGTTATCGTCCAACGGCTTTGCTATTGCGATTGCCAACTTTTACACCTCATTCTTTCGCGGTGTGCCGCTGCTGATCCAGATCTATCTCATCTACCTGGGCATTCCCCAACTTGGCTATGTAGTAGGTGCGGTTCCAGCCGGAGTCCTGGCGCTGTCGCTCTGCTACGGCGCCTACATGACAGAGATCTTCCGTGCGGGCATCCGCAGCATCCCGCGCGGCCAGTGGGAGGCCTCCAGAGCTATTGGCTTGACCCCTTTCCAGGTCATGACCCGAGTGATCATGCCGCAGTCCATGCGGCTGATCATTCCGCCTACAGGCAACCAGTTCATTTCAATGCTCAAGGACAGCTCGTTGGTGTCAGTCATTGGAGTCTGGGAGTTGATGTTCCTGGCGCGTACACAAGGGCGTGCCGAGTTCCGGCATCTGGAGATGCTGATCACCGCCGCCGTGCTCTATTGGCTGCTGTCGATCGTTCTGGAGACCGTCCAGTCTCGCCTCGAGAAGCGCTTTGACCGCGCTCACCGCTGAACAAGGATCACCACGATGAATCGCGCCCTCGATCCCCTCAGCCCTACCCTTCAGCCGGCAGTGTCAGTTCGCAAACTGCAAAAATGGTATGGCGATTTTCACGTTCTCAAAGACATCGACCTGGACATTGCTTCCGGGGAAATCCTCGTGATTTGCGGGCCTTCCGGGTCCGGAAAATCGACGCTGATCCGCTGCCTCAATCTGCTGGAGGACTTTCAGAAAGGCGAAGTACTCATCAGCGGGACAGCACTGACCCGTAGCGCGGAGAGTGTGGCGGCGGTTCGGCGGCACGTCGGCATGGTCTTCCAGCAATTCAATTTATTCCCGCATTTGACCGTGCTGGAAAACCTGATGCTGGGGCCGCGCCTGGTGAGCAAGCTCAGCGAAGCGGAGGCCCGCCAACTAGCGCACGAATACCTCACGCGTGTGCGGATTGATAACCAGGCCGACAAGTACCCCGGCCAGCTCTCGGGCGGGCAGCAGCAACGGGTCGCCATCGCCCGCGCCCTCTGTATGCGACCACGGATCATGCTGTTCGACGAGCCGACTTCGGCGCTTGACCCTGAGATGGTCAAGGAGGTGCTCGACGTGATGGGCGAACTGGCACAGGACGGCATCACCATGCTGTGTGTGACCCACGAGATGGGCTTCGCTCGGCGGGTGGCTGACCGGATCATCTTCATGGACCAAGGGCGAATCATTGAGCAGGGCGAACCACAGGCTTTCTTCGATAACCCGCAACACGAACGGGCCAAAGAATTCCTTTCGCAAATCCTCAGCCATTGACGGCCGGAGGGGCGGCAGGACGCAGTCGGCACTATCGCCGTGCACTCATCAGCGGATAAGCCTGACCATCCGCGTCAACCTGCAACATCTGGAGACTTACCGATGACCTCAGTCACTCGCTTCTTCGCTGCCGCAGCTGTCGCCAGCGCCGTATTCGTCACCACAGGCGCTGCCTGGGCTGGCGCAACGCTCGACCGCATCCATGAAAGCAAGGTCATGAAAGTAGCGACTGCCGCTAACTGGCCACCTCAGTCGTTCCTGGGTGACGACAATGCGCTAAAAGGCTTTGATATTGATGTGGCCACCGAGATCGGCCATCGACTGGGCGCCAAGGTGACGTTCGTCACGCCGGAGTGGGGCATCATCACCGCAGGGCGCTGGTCAGGCCGTTGGGACATATCGGTCGGCTCCATGACCCCCACCACCGAGCGCGCACGCGTCCTCGATTTCCCCGCCATCTATTACTACACCCCTTATGTGTTTGCGGTGCACAAGGATGCCGCCGGGACCAAGGTCGCTGATCTTAACGGCAAGGTGATCGGCGTCGAGGCAGGCACCACTTCCGAGGACTATATCAATCGCCGACTAAAGATCGACGCGGTGGGTGTGCCACCTTTCAGCTATGAGGTCGAGCCAGGCGAAGTGCGGACCTACGGTGACAGCATGGGGCCTCTGGATGACTTGCGTCTGGGCAATGGCACTCGCCTCAACGCCACGCTGTCCGCACTGCCGACGATCAAGGGCGCAGTGGAACATGGCTACCCCATCGTTCAGGTGGAGGGCAAACCCGCGTATTACGAGCCTCTGGCGTTAGCTGTCGACAAGGGTGACGAGGCGTTTTCGGCCGAGCTGAAGAAGATCGTCGAAGACATGAAGTCCGACGGCACGCTGAAGAAATTTTCCGAGAAGTGGTACGGCAACGACCTCACCACCGTGCAATGACCGACACGACTGTACGCCCGTCATGACGGCGGGCGTGCGGCATGTCTTTGCTCCTGCCAAAGGATGACCGATTCATGTCCCATTACAGTAACAGTTATTACACCGCTACGATGCGGTACGCATCGCCGCGCCCGACACTCATTGGCAATGTTCAGGCCGATGTCTGTGTGATCGGTGGCGGTCTGGCAGGTTTGAGCACGGCGTTGGAGCTGGTTTCCCGGGGACGCTCGGTAGTATTGCTGGAGGCCGCGCGGGTTGCATGGGGGGCTTCCGGACGCAACGGTGGCTTCGTACTGCAGGGCTGGTCCGAAGGGCTGTCATCAATTGAGCGCCGGTGTGGCACCGAGACGGCACGCGCGCTGTTCAAGCTTTCTCTAGAGGGCGTGGACATCGTTCGCGAGACGATCGATCAGCATCAGTTGGAGGGCTGCGCGCCCACCAGCGGCAAGTTGAGCGTGTTGCGCTACGACGATGGCGATAATCTCCAACGCCTACGTGATCGGATGGCCAAGGAGTTCAATTTCGAAATGGAGTACCTGGATACCCACGCGATCCGGGCACGGTTGAACACTGAGCGCTATTTTCACGGGTTGCGCGATAGCCATGGGTTTCACTTCCATCCACTGAACTATTGCCTGGGCGTGGCCGAGTTGATTGAGGCCAAGGGTGGCATTCTCTATGAAAACTCGCCCATGATTCGGGTAGAAAGCCAAGGCGACCGCCATCACGTGGTGACGCAGCAAGGGGTGATTGACTGTGGCAACGTGGTGCACTGCTGTGGCGGCTATGGCGGCCCTGAGTTCGGCCGACTGCGGCGCGCTTTTTTGCCGATCGCGACGTATGTGGTGCTCACCGAACACTTGGGCGACCGTCTGCGGGATACGATACGCACCACCGATGCCGTTGGTGACAATCGCCGCGCCTCGGACTACTACCGGGTGGTCGACGGTGATCGCCTGCTCTGGGGTGGGCACATCACCACTCGAAATGTACAGGATGAAAAGCGTTTGGCGCACATGCTGACCGACGATATTCTCAATGTCTTCCCACAATTGCGCGGCCTGCAAATCGAAAAAGCCTGGTCCGGCCTGATGGGCTACGCTCGCCACAAAATGCCGCACATCGGTACGCTGGGTCCGGGCCTTTGGGCTTGTACATCATTTGGTGGCCATGGTATGAACACCGCGCCTATCGGTGCACGGGTTGTTGCCGAGGCGATTTGTGGCGAGTCTGATCGTTACCGTCTATTCGATGCCTATGGCCTGGAATGGAATGGTGGGCCTTTCGGGCCTGCAGCAGCGCAGACGGTCTATGCCGGATTAAAGCTGATGGATATGTTCCAGGAAGCGCGCTCGACACGCCGGGCAGCTAGACACTGAACCCTATCAAGAGTACGAACCTATCCATGGATGAGCAGCGCCCCACTTCGTTGTTTCGTTTGACCGAGAAAGACAAGCAACTGCTTGCGCTTTTGCAGCTTAACGCCCGCGAGCCAACGGCCTCTCTGGCACGCAAGCTTGGGGTCTCGCGCTCCGCGGTACAGGAGCGGATCAATCGCCTGGAAAAGGCTGGGGTTATCACCGGCTACAGCGTGCGAATCGACCAGGACAAGCTGCAACAAACAGTCAACTGCTTCACCATGACGTCCTGCACCAACAAAAGTTATACCGATGTCATGACCGCACTGCGCAAGATGGATTCGGTCCAGGCAGTCTATGCCGTCTCCGGCGAATCGGATTTCATCATTCACGTCGCCACCCATACGTTGGGCGAACTCAACGGCGAGCTCACGCAGATCAACTTGATCAAGGGCGTGGCCCATACGTCGTCCTACATCGTCATGGAAACGAAATTCAACCGGCGCCTGATGTTGTAGCCCCAAACACGGATGCAAAAAAACCGATCCCGATCAGTAGTGATCGACTTTCCAGGGCGATGAAAAATCGGAGACTCAAGCGCATTGACAGATACACCGCGTTGGCGTCTTTGATCATTATTGTTTGACGCATAGGGATCTGGAAGACGTGTTGCCCAGGCTTACATGGACGCCCTGCTTGCCAAGCTTTCATCTAGTCAGTCCGGTTGGCAGCTTGGTCATCAGCCCTCACCAACTGACGACCTCCCGCAGCCGCGTCCCAGGCATGGCTAAGATTACAGGCCATGGCCACCAGTCTGGCAGTGGTCAACGGCTCGATCTCCACCCAAGTGCGGATCGCCAAACAGTGATTTGCTCGGGGTAAAGGCCTTTGCGGCGGCAATAATGGCCTTAGGTCGATCTCGGACAACCCGGCAGCTTCAAGGATGACAGCAAACTTGGTTTCGGCTGGCCAGTTCTGAGTCGATTACTTGTTTTCGGATCAGCGTTTTTCAAGGTAGTTGTCGCGTCAACCGTCTGACTATGCCGCTATTTTCTCGACCTGTTGCTCTCGATCCGGGTTCTCCAGCACGGTGCCGATCGGCTCCCAGTTACGTATTTAACCTGACCACTGTTCCGGCTTTTTCTCTTTGCGATGCGTCGTCGGCAGTACCTTCAAAACTGAGCTGCCGGACAACGTCACCTAGGGCATCGGCTTTATCCGCGACATCAAGTCATTCCAGCAGCCGGCGTTCAGTGAGGCTGAAGTCGGTGCCCTCCCCTCATGCACACCCTGCGCCTGGACCGCCCGGCAAGCGATGTACGGAGACTCTATTGAAGATTCTCAAGATAGGCGAGAGGGTGTTCTGACGGCCTTCCTTTACACACAGCCTGCGGAACTCGACCCACTGATTGGATACCACTTCGACGTTATGCCTGCTGTTTACGGTGCGTCTCTGAATACTGGAGCGCACTGGACTGAAGTGTTTTTCGGCACAACGAAAAAAGCGACCCTAAGGTCGCTTTTTTCTACAACTCATGAACCTCAATGAAGTTCACAAGCCAAATTTTGGAGCGGGAAACGAGACTCGAACTCGCGACCCCGACCTTGGCAAGGTCGTGCTCTACCAACTGAGCTATTCCCGCATCTTGGTGAAGGCCGCTATTCTATAGATTCAAATTGTCCCGTCAACCCCTTGATTCAAAAACTTATTTTTTTTCTGCCGAGGTTTTGAGGTGCGGCCAGGCCGCACGCAAGTATTGCAACATCGACCACAACGTCAGCCCGGCAGCTATCAGTAGTAACGCGTAACCGACGACCACCCAAAAAGTGAAAGCCGGCGGGTTGGCCAACAGGATGACCAATGCAAGCATCTGTGCGGCAGTCTTCCATTTACCCAGGCTGGAAACGGCGACATGTGCCCGAGCACCTATCTCGGCCATCCACTCACGCAATGCGGAAATCACGATCTCGCGGCCAATGATGACCGCTGCTGGCAATGTCAGCCACAGGTTGGCGTGCGCTTGAACCAGCAACACCAACGCCACGGCCACCATCAGCTTGTCGGCCACCGGATCGAGAAAGGCACCAAAGGGCGTGCTTTGCTCAAGGCGACGCGCCAGATAGCCATCTAGCCAATCCGTAGCCGCCGCGATCGCGAAGACCGTACTGGCTGCCATGTAGCTCCATGAATAAGGCAGATAAAACAGCAGAATGAAGATCGGAATCAGCAGGACACGTAATACGGTGATCAGATTAGGGATATTCATCGGCACAACTGGCTACGAGGTGAGCGAGCATTCTACTCGCTGTGCAGGTTTGCATAAATCGACTCTGCGAGCTTTTTACTGATTCCGGGCGCTTTAGCAATTTCTTCGACACTGGCGCGGGACAATTCTTGCAATCCACCGAAGTGTTTGAGCAGATCACGGCGCCGTGTCGGGCCGACACCAGCCACGCCTTCAAGAGTCGAGGTGCGCCGTGTCTTCCCGCGTCGCGCGCGATGTCCGGTGATGGCGAAGCGGTGAGCTTCGTCGCGGATCTGCTGGATCAGGTGCAATGCCGGAGAATCGCCAGGCAAGGTGAACTCATGCGCAGCATCGTTGAGGTAAAGCGTCTCGAATCCGGCCTTGCGTGTGGCACCTTTGGCAACGCCCAACAGAATCAAGTCTGGCACCGCCAGTTCGTTCAGTACATCGCGGGCCATGGATAACTGCCCCTTGCCGCCATCCACCAACAGGATATCGGGCAACTTGCCCTCCCCCTCTTTGAGCTTGCTGAAGCGACGAGTCAGGGCCTGGTGCATGGCTGCATAATCGTCGCCAGCCGTCACACCTTCGATGTTGTAACGCCGGTAATCCGACTTTATTGGCCCTTCTGGACCGAAGACCACACAGGAGGCGACCGTCGCCTCACCGCTGGAGTGACTGATGTCGTAACACTCAAGGCGTTGTGGCGATTCCTCGAGATTCAATACCTTGGCCAGCGCATCAAAACGAGCCGTCACATGCTGACGGTTGGCCAGGCGTGCCGACAATGCCTGCTCGGCATTGGTCACCGCCAATTGCTGCCAGCGCGCCCGCGTACCCCGGACCCGATGACTGATGGTCATTTCATGCCCTCGCAACGCTTCAATCGCGTCGATCAAGGTCGGGAAGTCTTCATGGACCACATTGACAATAACTTCGCTCGGCAGCTCTCGGTCATGCCCCCCCAGGAAATACTGAGCGAGGAATGCCGCCATGACTTCACCCACCTCCTCCTCGATACCGACCTGAGGAAAAAAGCTCTTGCTGCCCAACACGCGTCCGCCGCGCACGCTGATCAAGTGAACACAGGCGCCACCCGGGTTGACGAACGCAGCGACCACATCCACATCGCCGGTTCCTCCGTCCATACTTTGTTGATCCTGGACACGGCGCAAAAGTGATATCTGATCACGCAGTTCGGCGGCACGTTCAAAATCCAGGGTCATGGCGGCTTTTTCCATGGCGGCATTAAGCTCGTCAGTCAGCGCGTTGCTGCGTCCCTCAAGGAACATGATCGAGTGCCGCACGTCCTGGGCATATACCTCAGGCTCGACCAGGCCGACACAGGGCCCCTTGCAACGCTTGATCTGGTACTGCAAACACGGACGGGTGCGATTCTTGAAATAGCTGTCTTCGCATTGGCGAACCAAAAAAGTTTTTTGCAGCAGACTCAGACTTTCCCGAATGGCACCGGCGCTTGGATACGGACCGAAGTATCGACCTTTGGGCTTCTTCGCGCCGCGATGGATACTCAGCCGAGGGTAATCACTGTCCGATAGATAGACGTAAGGATAAGACTTATCGTCGCGCAGCAGGATGTTGTAAGGCGGCCGCCACTCTTTAATGAGTGTCTGCTCCAACAGCAGGGCTTCGGTCTCATTGGCAGTGATGGTGGTTTCAATCTGTGCGATTCGGGCGACCAGCGCACCGGTTTTGGGCGCGTGCCCTGTCTTGCGGAAATAGCTGGCAAGCCGCTTTTTGAGATTTTTGGCTTTGCCGACATACAGCAGACGCGCCTCGGCATCGAACATGCGATACACGCCGGGACGGCCACTGCAGGTTGAAAGAAATGCGCTTGGATCGAACGGTTGGGTCATTTCAGAGACTGGCATCGACCATGCCGTGACGGACTGCCAACAAGGCCAGCTCGACATCGCTGCTGATCGAGAGCTTTTCAAAGATACGGTAACGGTAGGTGTTCACGGTTTTGGGTGACAGACACAGTTTATCGGAGATGGCCTGGACTTTCTGACAACCAACGATCATCAGGGCAATCTGAATTTCGCGCTCCGACAACAGATCGAACGGCGAATTACTACTTTGCGGCTGAAAAGACTTGAGCGCGAGTTGCTGAGCGATCTGCGGGCTGATGTAGCGCTGCCCGGCAAACACAAGCCGGATGGCCTGAACCATTTCAGCAAGGCCTGCACCCTTGGTCATGTAACCCGCAGCGCCCGCTTGCAACAGCCGGGTCGGGAACGGGTCATCTTCACACACAGTCACAGCCACAACTTTAATGTCGGGATGACTACGCAGTAACTTCCGGGTTGCTTCCAGACCGCCTATGCCAGGCATCTTGACGTCCATCAACACCACATCGGGCTTTAACTCGCGCGCTTGCTTCAGGGACTCTTCACCTGAATCGGCCTCCCCGACTACCTGTAAGCCCTCGATATCGGCCAACATCCGTGTAATGCCTGTTCGAACGAGATCATGGTCATCGACTACTAGCACCCTAATCAAGCAGACACCTCACAAAACGGTCATAACAAAGGCTAGTGACCTTAGCAAAAACGGCGAGCAAGACCTAGCTCAAAGCTCGATATTGGTGCAAGGTCGACACATGGCAGCGCGTTACACACGCTACCAATAACGTATTCATATATTTGATATATTTCTGAAGACCTAAAAAGACAACCCGGTCTATCCCTCCTCTGACGTTGACTTATTGTTGGTTGCGTATGACGTCGACAGCTCAGCCATGGTCGTGGTCAGTCGCCTGATGGCGTCCTGGTCTTCTTTATGCAAGGTTCTAAAACTTCCCAGTATTTTTTCTTCCGTCTGGCTCAGGTTGTCGACAGGCGTCGGGGTATAGGTGCCGGTGAGTACGAACAAAACGTCCACACCTCTGGCAGCAACAGCTGCCAGATAATCAGCCTTTGGGGCGCGGTCGCCACTTTCATACTTTCCCTGAGCATTTGCTTCTACACCACCTATTTCACCAAAAGCTCGTTGAGACAGCCCAAGGCGCTCTCTTTCTTTTCGTAGCCTGGAACCTATTCCACTCATTTGAATGCATAATCCTGTTGACCCCATCCTTACGAATGGTAGAATCGAGCTAAGTTAAACTAATTTGAACGGTTTTGAACTATGCCCGGAATACGCACCGCTGCACAAGCCAAGGCCTGGCTTGAACAACAAGGTAAATCTGTTCAGGAGTTCGCTCGGGAAAACAGCATTGACCCGGCCACTACCTATCAAGTACTTGCAGGCCGCAAAAAAGGTCGGCGCGGAGAAGCTCACAAAGTGGCGGTTTTGCTGGGCATGAAAATCGGCAGCATACCCACCGACAAAGTGCTGGGTACCGCGCTGGGGGTCGACTAACGCCCGCAAACGATGCATCGCCTCACAGTACCTTGGTTGATGTACCTGTTGAAAACAGTCTAGACCAAGCGCGGTCGATTACTCTCGGCAAACGGCTGAGCTCTCCAATATACGCTCCATCCAGAACAAAGCCTTCTCTTGCCCGACAACCTCGTAGCCCTGTCGTCGATACAATTGCATCGCTGGATTACTTTTAAACACTTTCAGCCGGACGCTCCTGGCCCCTAGCTCGCACGCCATCGACGCTATCTGCCCCATCACCCACCCCCCTATGCCCTCGCCTCGGTAGGGTTCGCACAACTGCACATCGCGCAGATACAAATAGTGCGGCTCCATGCTGAAACTGAGAAAGCCGACAGGCTTGTCTGCCTTGTTGATGATGAAGCTCTGGCGTGCCTCCCACTCATCATCAAACGACTGCCCCTGCCAAACCCGAGCGTATTCGGCGTAATACTCACGCATATTCACCCTCGTCAGCTCACGAGCAAAACTCAGGTCGGCAGCGGTGGCCTTGCGAAGCTTCACAGTCAATCCATACCCCCTAGTGCTTCAAGCAACCACAGGCACAGCCCTGGCTGATCAGCCTTGCAAATCCCGATTGGCTATCCGGGGCAAGTCTCCACCAGCACTGGCAGCACGCAAAAGCGTAGTGTTTTGAGATCCGATGGAAATGTCCCATTGAACCCAAAGCCTTATCTACAGTAAGCTCACTGTACCTACTGGAGAGCCGCCATGTCGCACATCCAATCGCCGAATTGCAATTTTACCAGCGTCCAACGCCAGGTAACGGCAGTGGCTGCGTGGAATGTACAAAGCGCAGTTTCCCAGCAGCTCAACTCTTATTTTGGGTATTGGTTTAGCCACTGGCGCGCCTGATACCCATACGGCGCCCACACTAAAAGGGCCGCCAACCAGAGAATCCTCTACCCCCGGCCGGCTACCCGACCGGGGGTTTTGTTTTTTCGGGCCACCAGAAACATCTGCTTGTACTGAATTGCAACCGAATTGAATTGAGGAACACGACATGAACTACACCACTTATTACCGCAACGACATCAGCTTCACCTGGCGATTTAGCAACCTCCGCTCGGGACAGCCTGCCGCCTCCGACCGGTCACTTTCAGGTGGCAAAACAGCACTAAAGGCCAATACGGCCAATTGTCGAACACCCCAATAGGGCGTCGAGCGCGGAAATACCCCGCGCCCGCCCAGGAAGCCAGAGCATGAACTCATCCGTCGCCGTAAACCCCCTCTCTGACCTGCTGCCCCAAAGCGTGACCCTGATCGACAGCGTCCCTGCCCCGCAGCGTCTACCCAGCACCCTGCAACTCAAACACCAGTTGCCCCTCGACGTTGCCCTTAGCCATCAGGTTGCAACCCATCGCCAAGCGGCCCGTGCGATTCTCGACGGTGAAGACTCCCGGCTGCTAGTCATCGTCGGCCCGTGCTCGATCCACGATCCACACTCTGCCCTCGAATATGCCGAACGGCTGGCGAAGCTGTCCGCTGAGGTGAGCGATCAACTGATGCTGGTAATGCGTGCCTACGTCGAAAAACCACGCACCACGGTCGGCTGGAAAGGATTGGCCTACGATCCGCAACTTGATGGCAGTGACGACATGGCTGGCGGCTTGGCACTGTCCCGAGAACTGATGCGCGACATGCTGCGTATGGGCCTGCCCATCGCCACCGAAATTCTGCAGCCCATGGCGGCCGGCTACTTCGACGATATGCTCAGTTGGGTGGCCATCGGCGCAAGGACCACCGAATCGCAGATCCATCGGGAAATGGCCAGTGGTTTGGCGATGCCTGTCGGCTTCAAGAACGGCACTGATGGCGGGGTCGCGATTGCCACGGACGCCATGCGCTCAGCGGCGCATGCACATCGGCATTTCGGCATTGATCGACACGGTCATCCAGCGGTCATTGACACTCAGGGCAACCCGGACACGCACATGGTCTTGCGCGGCGGTCATCGCGGGACTAACTACGACAGTCAAAGCATTGCGAGCGTACGCACCAGTCTGGAAAAGGTCGGCATCCCGACGCGAATCATGGTCGATTGCAGCCACGCCAACAGTGGCAAAGACCCGCTGCGTCAGCCTGAAGTATTCAACGATGTGCTTGAGCAGCGGTTGCATGGCGATCGGTCGTTGATCGGCATGATGCTGGAAAGCCATCTGTTTGAAGGGTGCCAACCATTGAGCACAGCCTTGCGTTACGGTGTTTCGGTCACCGACGGGTGCCTGGGTTGGGAGAGTACCGAGCAGCTATTGCGCGGGGCGGCGACTGCGTTGCGGCGTCAAGCAGCGGGCACACGCTGACCTGCGCGGGAAATCGGCTGACAGCCTGTAGCCGACCCGCTTTTTTCAGTCATAAAAAGCATCTGGGTCGCGCGACCATCCCGCACAGGTTGTGGGGAATCCTCCCGGACGTTCTCCGAAACAAGAGCCGGTGGAGCTGTATGGCGCTGCACGCCACGCAGCCTGCCGGCCCCGGCCATCAACCACCGAATCAAGCGTCCATGTCTCCGCCGCTACCGGGGCAAAATCCAGGGCCATTGCAACGGCTCATCTGCAGCTAATGTGGTTTGCACATTCCAGGCAAACACACAGGTCAACGATGAACACTCACGCGGCAACAAAATTCCCCATATTGCTGGTCCACGGCCTGTTCGGCTTCGAACGGATCGGCAACATCACCATTTTTCATGGTATCAAGGAAGCGCTGGAAAATGCCGGCGCCCGGGTGTACGTACCCTCCCTGTCCGGTGCCCACAGCAACGAAGTCCGTGGTGAGCAACTGCTCGTACAGATCGCCCACATCCTAGAACAAACCGGCTCACAGAAAGTCAATCTGATCGCCCACAGCCAAGGCCCGCTGGCGGCGCGTTATGCCGCCGCGACCCATCCAGAACACATCGCATCCGTAACATCTGTCAGCGGCGCCAATCATGGCTCGGAGCTGGCGGACCAGCTGCGTAAGGCATTTACGCCCGGGACACTACCGGAAAAAGTTGCTGATACCCTGATCGCTGGGTTTGCGCACTTTTTGGCCTTGCTCAGCGGCAATCCCCAACTGCCGCAAGACACCCTGCAAGCGCTTGATGCACTAACAACGGAAGGCGTTGCATCGTTCAACCGAAAATACCCGCAAGGCCTGCCCGCAGCCTGGGGCGGTGAAGGCGCGGAGCAGGTGGACGGTGTGTTTTATTACTCCTGGAGCGGCATCATCAAAGGAACGCTATTCGAAGAAGGGCATAACATAGTGGACCCGCTGCACTTGGCGTGTCGCAGCTATGCACAACTATTCCAGAACGAGAAAGAGCAAAATGACGGCTTTGTTGGCCGTTACAGCTCGCACCTGGGCAAGGTAATCCGCTCGGACTATGCGATGGATCACCTGGACACGGTGAATCAAACTGCAGGCGCGGTGCGAAAAGGTGCCGACCCGATCAAACTCTATGTGGAACACGCCGCGCTGCTTAAAAGCAAAGGTTTATAAAACATCCAAAGGCGAAGCTGACCGCTGGGACGCTGGAAGGAACTTTCGCGAGAAATGCCTTCCTTAATCCGGTAGGCTCTTCCTTTTTTTGACAGGAGTACGTTCCCATGGCTAAAGCCACTGCCCGCCACATCCTTGTTGCCAGCGAAGAAAAGTGCAACGAGCTGAAAACCCAAATCGAAGGCGGCGCTGATTTCGCCGAAGTCGCCAAAGCCAACTCGAGCTGCCCGTCCAGCCGTCAAGGCGGCGATCTGGGCTCGTTCGGTCCAGGCCAGATGGTCAAGGAATTCGACACTGTCGTGTTCAGCGCGCCAGTCAACGTCGTACAAGGCCCAGTGAAAACCCAGTTCGGTTATCACTTGCTGGAAGTGACCAGCCGCCAGGACTGATAGTCCGCCGCTGATCGCCTCAAACGGCCCGTCTACCTGACGGGCCGTTTTTATGTGTGCTCCCTTCCTCTCCAGCACTCCCCAATGGCATGGGTCATTCAAGCCATTCATGCCACCGGGCAAAAAAACAGATTGTGCAACTTCATATGTCAGTGACATCGTTACCGCGCGACTACTCACTCTCGGCATCCAGGCACAATGCAGCCTATGATCCAGCAGGTCTCTTCAAGGCCTTGTTTTTTTACCCTTAACCCTGACATTCCCTTGCGGACGTCAGTCAGGATCGAGCAATGCGTTTTGTTTTTTCATCACTGATTTTCGCAACGCTAGCCTTGATTTCAGGCTTTCAATACGTGTCCGCAACCCCCCAGCATGCCCTGACCGTCTATGGCGAGCAGCCCAAATACCCGGCCACATTCACCCACTTCGACTACGTCAACCCTGATGCCCCCAAAGGTGGCAGCAT
The DNA here is from genome assembly GCF_052976945.1 of Pseudomonas sp. GG8. NCBI lineage: Bacteria > Pseudomonadati > Pseudomonadota > Gammaproteobacteria > Pseudomonadales > Pseudomonadaceae > Pseudomonas > Pseudomonas sp. GG8. The sequence continues at coordinate 2,118,291 of NZ_JBRIIP010000001.1, read as the reverse complement.
GCGTCGTTCGGCGCAGGAAATTGGCCAGTTCGACCACTTGCTGCCTTATATCGACAAGGGCACCGGTGTCTCGCAACTCAGCGGCCTGCTCTACTCTCCCCTCGCGGTGCGCTCGCTGGACGAGCCCTACACGGTTTACGGTTTGGTCGCGCAGCAGATGGAGCGCAGTGAAGATGGCTTGTCCCTGCGTTTCTTCCTCAATCCCAATGCGCGCTTCGCTGATGACACGCCGATAACCGCTGAAGATGTGCGTTACACCTTCAATCTGCTGATGACCCAGGGCAGCCTGCAATACCGCACCCAATTCGAAGAAGTGAAGAATGTCGAGGTCGAGTCGCCGACACAGATCCGCTTCGACTTCAAAAACAATGAGAACCGCACCCTGCCTTTGGATCTGGCCTCACTGCCGGTTTTCCCCGAGCATTGGTGGAAAACCCGCGACTTCGCGAACGGTGGCGGTTTTGAAATTCCGTTGGGCAGCGGCCCCTATAAGGTCAGCAAAGTCGATGCCGGACGTAGCATCACTTTCGAACGCGACCCGAACTGGTGGGGCAAGGACCTGCCGGTCAATCGCGGCTTCTATAACTTCGATCAGTTCAGCGTCGAATACTTTGGCGACATCGACGTTGCCCGCCAAGTGCTGCGCGGCGGCGCCTACGACTACAACCGAGAGTACTCGGCAACCAGCTACTCCATCGGTTATGACAGCCCAGCCCTGAGCGATGGTCGCCTGCAAAAGGCGCAGTTGGCCAAAGGCGCCATACAGAGCTCGCAGGGGTTTGTTTTCAACCTGCAACGGCCCATGTTTCAAGACCGCCGGGTACGCGAAGCGTTGTCCATGCTCTGGGATTTCGAGTGGAGCAACCGGCAGATGATGCACAACGTGTATGTGCGTCAGAGCAGTTACTTCTCCAATGGACCGCTGGCTGCTGATCATGCCGCCAGTGCTGAAGAGTTGAAGATTCTCGAGCCATTGCGCGGCCAGGTTCCCGACGAGGTGTTCACCCAGGTATTCCAGGCGTCGAAAACCGATGGCACAGGGTTCATCCGCGACAAACAGTTAAAGGCTCTCGGTCTGCTGGAAGAAGCGGGCTGGATGCCCAAGGGCGACAAGTTGGTCAACGCTGCTGGCGAACCACTGAGTTTCACTTTCCTCAATGGCCAGGCCGGGTTCGAGCGACTGCTGCTGCCTTACAAGCGCAATCTGGCGCAAATTGGTGTCACGTTCGACATCCGCCGCATCGACGCTGCGCAGTACCTCAATCGAGTCATGGCCCGGGATTACGACATGATCGTCAGTGGCTATCCAGTGTCGTCCTCGCCCGGAGCGGAGTTATATAACTGCTTCGGCTCCAAGGGCGCCAAGGACCCAGGCTCTAGCAACTACATGGTGTTACAGGACCCTGCTGTTGACAGCCTGATCAATAATCTGGTCAAGGCCGATAAAAAATCGACCATGGTCAACTACGCCCACGCCCTGGATCGGGTGTTGCAATGGGGTTACTACTGGATCCCCAACTATTACCCGCCCGGCTCGGCCACCGTCTGGTGGAACCGCTTTGGCATTCCGGCCGTGCAAGCAAGCAACGGCGAAGCCATTGAGACCTGGTGGGAAATCAGTCCGACTTCGCTGACAAACGAGCAATTCGCGGCCAAACGCGGTGCTTCGGCCAACCCTGCGGAGGTGAATTGAATGCTCGGTTATCTGCTGCGACGGTTGCTACTGATCATCCCCACACTGTTGTGCATCCTGCTGGTCAATTTTTTCATCGTTCAGGCTGCGCCAGGCGGTCCGGTAGAACAGGCGATTGCCCGACTGCAAGGCATCGGCGGCGCCAGCACTGCAGTCGGTGGCGCGGCGGCAGAGTCGGTCGGCGGCAGCAATCCTTCACGCGCCAGTCGCGGCCTTGATCCCAAGCTGATCAAGGAAATCGAACGCCAGTATGGCTTTGACAAACCACTCCACGAACGTCTGTGGCTGATGCTCAAGAATTACGCTCAACTGGATTTTGGCAACAGCTTCTTTCGCGGCGCCAAAGTGACAGACCTAATCCTGCAGAAGATGCCCGTCTCGATATCGCTCGGGCTGTGGGCGACGCTGATCACCTACCTGATCTCGATTCCGCTGGGCATCCGCAAAGCCGTCAAACATGGCAGCCACTTCGATATCTGGAGCAGCACCGCCATCATCATCGGCTATGCCATGCCGGCCTTTCTGTTTGCCATGTTGCTGGTGGTCGTATTCGCCGGAGGAACCTCATTGAACTGGTTCCCGGTGCGCGGTCTGGTGTCAGAAAACTTTCAGCAGTTGTCGACCGTGGGCAAGATCGCCGATTACTTCTGGCACTTGGTACTGCCGGTGGCCTCCCTGGTGATTGGCGGTTTTGCCACGCTGACCATCCTGACCAAAAACTCGTTTCTCAATGAAGTCACGCGCCAATACGTGGTCACGGCGCGAGCCAAGGGGTTAAGCGAGCGTCGCGTGCTGTACGGCCATGTGTTCCGCAACGCCATGTTGCTGGTGGTAGCGGGCATCCCTCAGGCATTCATCAGCGTGTTTTTCGCCGGTTCGCTGTTAATCGAAGTGATCTTCTCCCTCGATGGCCTGGGCCGCATGAGCTACGAAGCTGCTGTGTCGCGGGACTATCCGGTGGTATTCGGCTCGCTGTTCATCTTTACCCTGTTCGGCCTCGTGATAAAACTGATCGGCGATGTCTGCTACACGCTGGTCGACCCTCGAATTGATTTCAGTGCGAGGAACGCCTGATGTTCAGACTTTCCCCGCTAGGCCGTCGCCGCTTCGATCGCTTTCGCCATAACCGTCGAGGCTGGTGGGCGCTATGGCTATTCGTCGGGCTGTTCCTGCTGACCCTGGGCGGCGAATTGATCGCCAACGACAAACCGCTGGTACTCAGTTACCAGCATTCGTTGTATTTCCCGGCGTTCAAACGCTACACCGAGCAGGAATTCGGCGGACAACTGCCCTTCCAGCCGGATTACCGAAGCGACTACGTGCGCACGTTAATCGCCAAGGACGGTGGCTGGATGCTGTTCCCGCCCATTCCTTTTAGCGACGACACACCCAACTATGAACTGACCCGGCCAGCGCCCAGCCCACCGACCACCACCAACTGGCTGGGCACCGACGACCAGTCGCGCGACGTGCTGGCACGGGTGATTTTCGGGGCGCGAGTGTCGATCCTGTTTGCCTTGGCCCTGACCTTGATCAGCACGCTGATCGGCATTGCGGCTGGCGCCCTGCAAGGCTATTACGGGGGCTGGGTTGATTTGATCGGCCAGCGCTTGCTGGAAGTCTGGTCCGGCCTGCCGGTGCTTTATCTGCTGATCATTCTGTCGGGGTTTGTCGAACCGAATTTCTGGTGGCTCTTGGGGATCATGGCGCTCTTCTCCTGGCTGACTCTGGTGGACGTGGTGCGCGCCGAATTTCTGCGCGGGCGCAACCTGGAATACGTCAAGGCAGCCCGAGCGCTGGGCCTGGATGACAGCAAGGTGATCATGCGCCATATCCTGCCCAACGCCATGAACGCCACCTTGAGCTACCTGCCGTTTATTTTGACCGGGGCAATCTCGACCCTGACCGCGCTGGATTTTCTCGGGTTCGGCATGCCGGCGGGCAGTGCCTCTTTGGGCGAACTGATCGGCCAGGGCAAACAGAACCTGCAAGCACCCTGGCTCGGCCTGACGGCGTTCTTCACCCTGGCGCTCATCCTGTCCCTACTGGTTTTTATTGGCGAAGCGCTGCGCGATGCCTTCGACCCGAGGTCTTGAAATGTCAGACACTCTGTCTGCAACGTCCGACAACCTGATTGAAATTCGCGACCTGACTGTCGCCTTCAACGGGCAGACAGTGGTCAACAAACTGAGCCTGGATATCCCAGTCGGTGAGTGCCTGGCGCTGGTGGGTGAATCAGGCTCGGGCAAGTCGGTGACCGCCCACTCGATCCTGCAACTGCTGCCCAAAAGCGGCACGCAGACCACGGGGAGTATTTGTTATCGCGGCCAGCAGTTGCTCGGTGCCGATGACAAAGCCCTGCGCGAACTCCGCGGTAACCGCATTGCCATGATTTTCCAAGAGCCGATGACCTCGCTCAACCCCTTGCACACGGTGTCCAAACAGATCGGCGAAACGTTGTTGCTGCACAAGGGCCTGAGCGGCAAGGCAGCCCAATGGCGAATTCTCGAACTGCTCGAACTGGTGGGCATCCAGCATCCGCAGAAACGCCTCAAGGCCTACCCGCATCAACTGTCCGGCGGCCAACGGCAGCGGGTGATGATCGCCATGGCGCTGGCCTGCGAGCCTGAACTGCTGATTGCCGACGAGCCAACCACGGCCCTTGATGTGACGGTGCAGCGCAAGATTCTGCTGCTGCTCAAGGAGCTGCAACAACGTCTGAACATGTCGCTGTTGCTGATCAGCCATGACCTCAATCTGGTGCACAGCATCGCCCAGCGCGTGTGCGTGATGCGCGCGGGTGAGATCGTCGAGCAGTCCAACTGCCATCTGCTGTTCAAACATCCACAGCACCCTTACAGCCGACTGCTGCTCGATGCTGAACCTGCCGGCGAACCTCTGCCACGGGATAGCCGTGAGAAAGTCCTGCAGGTCGACAACTTGAGCGTGTGGTTTTCCATGGCCGGCGGCATTTTTGGTCGCCATAAGGAATACCTCAAGGCCGTCGACGACATCAGCCTCAGCATCCAGCGCGGCAAGACCCTGGGTATCGTCGGGGAGTCGGGCTCGGGCAAGTCCACGTTGGGCCAGGCGATCCTGCGGCTGGTCGAGTCGCGCGGCAGCATTCGCTTTCAGGGGCACGCGCTGGACGGCTTGAACCACAAGCAGATGCGGCCATGGCGCAAGCAGATGCAAGTGGTATTCCAGGACCCCTACGGCAGCCTGAGCCCACGAATGTCAGTTGAGCAGATCATCAGCGAAGGCCTCGAGGTTCACAGCGAGCTCAGTCCAGCGCAGTGCGAAGCTGAAGTGATTCGGGTACTTGAGGAGGTCGGCCTTGACCCGCAAAGCCGTCATCGTTACCCGCATGAATTTTCCGGCGGGCAGCGCCAGCGCATCGCCATCGCCCGCGCGCTGGTGCTCAAGCCCGCTCTGATTCTGCTCGACGAGCCGACCTCGGCCCTTGATCGCACCGTGCAGAAACAGGTCGTCGCCCTGCTGCGCCAGCTCCAGGAAAAGCACGGCCTGACCTACCTGTTCATCAGCCACGACCTGGCGGTGGTCAAGGCCCTTGCCCACGACCTGATCGTGATCAAGGACGGCAAAGTGGTTGAGCGCGGTGCCAGCCATGATGTATTCGACTCACCCCAGCATCCTTACACCAAGGAATTACTGGCGGCGGCGCATCCGGAGTTCGCCTGATCATGAAAGACAGTGACAGCCTCAAGGATTACCAACGTGTGCGACGGTTGGCGATTCGTTCATTGTTCGAGATTATCGAGCAGTCCAGTGAAGGTACGGTGATCGTCGATAAAGACGCACGCATCGTCTGGATCAACGAGCGTTATGCCCGACGCTTTGGGCTGCAAGATGCAGGTCTGGCGGTCGGCCAACCCTGTGAAAGCGTCATCCCCGGTAGCCTGCTGCGCGAGGTAGTCAACACCGGCCGACCCGTTCTGTTGGATATGATGGACACGGCCAAGGACCCATTAGTGGTTATGCGCCTACCGATCCATGACGATGCCGGTGCGGTGATTGGCGCCATTGGTTTTGCCCTGTTTGACGAACTGCACGCCCTATCGCCCCTGCTCAAACGCTACCTGAGCATGCAAGAAGAGCTAGCCTCCACCCGCTCCTTGCTGCAGGCACGTCAAGCCAAATACAGCTTCGCGCACTTTATCGGCACCAGCACAGCCAGCCTGGAAGTCAAACGCCGGGCCCGACGTAGCGCGAGTGCCGAGTCACCGGTTTTGTTGCTGGGCGAAACCGGCACCGGCAAAGAGCTGCTCGCACACGCCATCCACAGTGCTTCACCCAGGGCACACAAAGCCTTCGTCAGCATCAACAGCGCAGCCATTCCGGAAACCCTGCTGGAAGCCGAGTTCTTCGGCACCGCTCCCGGCGCGTTTACGGGTGCTGACCGCAAAGGTCGGCCCGGCAAGCTGAAGATCGCCCAAGGTGGCACGCTGTTTCTCGATGAAATCGGTGACATGCCATTGCCCCTGCAAAGCAAACTGCTACGGGTACTGCAAGAAAAGGAATACGAACCGGTGGGTTCCAATGAGGTGATTCAGAGCGATATCCGACTGATCGCGGCGACCTCTACCGACCTTGAAGCGGCAATCAAGCGTGGCGAGTTTCGCGCCGACCTGTATTACCGCCTGAGCGTCCTGCCCATCAAGGTTCCACCGTTGCGAGATCGCCTGGACGATCTGCCTGCGCTCAGCGAAGCCATTCTGGAGGAACTGCGCAGCCAGCACGAGCTGGACCATGAGGCCCTCGCCCTGCTCAGCCAGCATGCCTGGCCAGGCAATATTCGCGAGCTGCAAAACGTCCTGGAGCGCGCCGCCTTACTAAGCGACGACCTGATCCTCGATGCCAACGAGATCCGGGCTGCCATTGGCACCCTTGTTCCAGTGAGCACACCTGCGATACCTCAACCAGGCCCTGCTGAATTAGAAACGTTCAGTGCTGCCCGTGAGCGATTTGATCGGCAATTGATTGAATCGACACTGTCGCGCTGTAAGGGAAATGTCATTGAAGCGGCCAAGCAGCTTGGACTGGGACGTTCTACGCTATACAAAAAAATGACAGCGTTGGGGATTGCAGAGTCTCACTAAAGAGACTTTAGTCTCTTTAGTGAGATGCACGTTGCATGAATGGTCTTCATCGCGCGTAAGTGCGCTCTTACATAAAAAAACGATCAATTGTAGGAGTGGGCTTGCCCGCGATGTCTCTGTTTTGAGATACAAAAGATCGCCTTCATTTTCATGCTAGATAAAAATCCAATAAATTCATGCACTTAGAAACATGGCACGAAACTCGCTACACCTATTGCCAGCGCGGGCTTGCCCGCAGCTCAAAAAAAACAATAACAACAGGAGACACTCAATGAGTGTAATCATCGCCTTAGCGGCCCTCGGGCTGTTGATGCTCGCTGCATACCGTGGCTATAGCGTTATCCTCTTCGCCCCCATTGCCGCCCTCGGCGCGGTGTTGTTGACCGATCCTTCGGCCGTAGCCCCTGCGTTTAGCGGGGTGTTCATGGAAAAAATGGTCGGCTTCGTCAAACTCTACTTCCCCGTCTTTCTGCTCGGTGCCGTGTTCGGCAAATTGATCGAGCTGTCGGGATTCTCCCGCTCTATTGTCGCCGCTGCCATTCGGTTGCTGGGCACACGACAGGCCATGTTGGTGATCGTACTGGTCTGCGCCCTGCTCACCTACGGCGGTGTTTCCCTGTTCGTGGTGGTGTTCGCGGTGTATCCGTTTGCTGCCGAGATGTTCCGCCAGAGCGATATTCCCAAACGCTTGATTCCAGCCACCATCGCCCTGGGTGCGTTTTCCTTCACCATGGACGCCCTGCCCGGCACCCCGCAGATCCAGAACATCATCCCCACGACCTTCTTCAACACCACCGCCTGGGCTGCACCGTGGCTGGGGTTGGTCGGCACGCTGTTCGTGTTCTGCACCGGCATGCTGTATTTGCAGCGCCAACGCAACAAGGTTCAGCGCGCTGGCGAAGGCTACGGCACCGAATTGCGCAACGAGCCGGAAACCGCCGAGAACATCAAGCTGCCCAACCCATGGATCGCGCTGTCGCCGCTATTGCTGGTGGGCATCATGAACCTGCTATTCACCCGTTGGATTCCACAGTGGTATGGCAAGACCCACACCCTCAGCCTGCCAGGCATGGCGACACCGGTGCAAACCGAAATCGCCAAACTGACCGCGATCTGGGCGGTTGAAGCGGCCCTGCTGATCGGCATTCTGGCGGTGTTGGCGTTCGGCTTTAACGCCATTCGCGGCAAGCTGGCCGAAGGCAGCAGAAGCGCAGTCGGCGGCGCACTGCTCGCGGCGATGAACACGGCGTCGGAATACGGCTTTGGTGCGGTGATTGCGTCCCTGCCGGGGTTCCTGGTACTCGCCGATTGGCTGAAAAGCATTCCCAACCCGCTGGTCAATGAAGCCATCACCGTGACGCTACTGGCAGGCATCACCGGTTCGGCCTCGGGCGGCATGAGCATCGCACTGGCGGCCATGTCCGACAGCTTTATCGCGGCGGCCCACGCGGCAAACATCCCTCTGGAAGTGCTGCACCGCGTGGCCTCCATGGCCAGCGGCGGCATGGACACCCTGCCACACAACGGCGCAGTGATTACCTTGCTGGCGGTTACCGGCTTGACTCACCGCGAGGCCTACCGGGACATATTCAGCATCACGATTATCAAAACATTGGCGGTCTTCGTTGTGATCGGCACTTTCTACGCCACCGGCATCGTTTGAGGAATTGCACATGAGTCTTCAAGGAAAAACCGCACTGGTCACCGGCTCCACCAGCGGCATCGGCCTGGGCATTGCTCTGAGCCTGGCCAAAGCGGGCGCCAACCTGATACTCAACGGCTTCGGCGATGCCTCTACCGTACTGGCCGAGGTCAGACAGTTTGGCGGCAAGGTCGGCCACCATCCGGCGGATGTCAGCGACCCCGCACAGATCGCCGACATGATCGCCTACGCCGAGCGCGAGTTCGGTGGCGTCGATATTCTGATCAACAACGCGGGTATCCAGTATGTGGCCCCGGTGGAAGAGTTCCCGGTGGAGCGCTGGGACTCGATCATCGCGATCAACCTGTCATCCGTATTCCACAGCACCCGCCTGTGCCTGCCGGGAATGCGCACCAAGGGATGGGGGCGCATCGTCAACATCGCGTCAGTGCATGGTCTGGTGGGCTCAACCGGCAAGGCCGCCTATGTCGCCGCCAAGCATGGGGTGATCGGCTTGACCAAAGTGGTCGGGCTGGAAACCGCTGCCAGCAATGTTACTTGCAACGCGATTTGCCCCGGCTGGGTGCTGACGCCGTTGGTGCAGCAACAAATCGACGCCCGCGGCGCCGTTGATGGCGACCTGGAAAAAGCCAAGCATGATTTGCTGGCGGAGAAGCAACCTTCGCTGGAGTTCGTCACGCCGCCGCAACTGGGCGAGCTGGTGCTGTTCCTCTGCAGTGAAGCCGGGAACCAGGTGCGTGGTGCTGCGTGGAACATCGATGGCGGCTGGTTGGCGCAGTAAACGGAGCGGACCATGACTGAAGCACTCTGGACCCCAAGCGCGCAGCGAATTGGTGCCACGCGCATGGACGCCTTTCGGCGTTTCATCAATCAGCGCCACGGCCTTGAGTTGCGTGATTACCCGGCACTCCATCAGTGGAGTATCGACCAGCGAGAACACTTTTGGCAGGCGATTGTCGATGTCTTCGGCATCGAATTCCACACGCGGCCCAGCGCCGTACTTATCGAAGGTGCGCAGATGCCTAGCGCCCAGTGGTTCCCAGGCGCAACGCTGAATTTCGCCGAACACCTGCTGCGCCGTCGCGATGATTACCCGGCGGTGATTTCCGTGAGTGAAGATGGCCAGCGGATGCAGTTGACCTACGCCGAACTCGCCGCGCATGTCGCTGGCTTGCAACAAAGCTTGCGGGCTGTGGGTGTTGGCGTGGGCGACCGCGTGGCGGCCTGTCTGCCCAACACCTGGCAGACATTGGTCGCCATGCTTGCCACCACCAGCCTGGGGGCGATCTGGTCCTGCTCATCCACGGACTTCGGCACCCAGGGCGTAATCGATCGCTTTGGTCAGATTGAACCGAAAGTCCTGCTCACTTGTGCGGGCTATCACTATGCTGGCAAATCCATTGACCAGACTGCCAAGATCAATGAAATCCTCGAACGACTGCCCTCTCTGCAGCAGCTGATCATCGTGCCCTACGCTCGCCCGGAAGCCCGAGTGGAGGATTTCCAGACACCGGCCAACGTGGCGCTATGGGATGACTTCTACTCCGTCGAAGGCGAACCCTACTTCGTTGCGGTGCCTTTTGCCCACCCGCTGTATATCCTTTATTCGAGCGGCACCACCGGCGTGCCCAAATGCATCATCCACAGCGCGGGCGGCGTGCTGTTGCAGCACGTCAAAGAACAGGGCCTGCACGCCGACATGGGACGTGACGATTGCCTGTTCTACTACACCACTTGCGGCTGGATGATGTGGAACTGGCTGGTCTCGGGCCTGGCGTTGGGGGCGACGGTCGTCCTTTACGACGGTTCACCGTTTTACCCTGGACCGCAACGGCTGATGGACTTGATCGACGATGAAAACATCAGCGTATTCGGCACCAGTGCCAAATACCTCGCGGAACTGGAAAGGCACGCGATCCAGCCGCGTTTAACCCATCGCCTGACGCGACTAAAGACCCTGCTGTCCACGGGCTCACCGTTGGCGGCGAGCAGTTACGATTACGTTTACCGCGAAATAAAGGAAGGCCTGTGCCTGTCGTCGATTTCCGGCGGCACCGACATCGTGTCCTGCTTCGTCATCGGTAACCCGGTATTGCCCGTGTATCGTGGCGAAATGCAGTGCAAAAGCCTGGGCATGGCGGTAGAGGTCTGGAATGACGATGGGCAGCGAGTGATCGGCGAGAAAGGTGAACTGGTCTGCACCCGGCACTTTCCAGCGATCCCCATCGGCTTCTGGAACGACCCACAGCAAGAAAAACTCCTGGCGACCTATTTCACCCAGTTCCCCGGCGTCTGGGCGCATGGCGACTATGCCGAAGAAACCGAGCGCGGAAGCATGATCATTCACGGGCGCTCGGACGCCGTGCTCAACCCCGGCGGCGTGCGCATAGGCACCGCAGAAATTTACCGCCAGGTAGAAAAAGTCGAGCAGGTGCTGGAGAGCATCGCTATTGGCCAGCGCTGGAAAGACGATGTGCGTGTGGTGCTGTTCGTCCGCCTGCAGGACGGGCTGCACTTGACGCCAGAGCTGGAGCAGGTGATCCGTCAGGTGATCCGCGCCAACACTACCCCACGCCATGTACCCACCAAAATTGTCGCTGTCACTGACATCCCCCGTACCATCAGCGGCAAGATCGTCGAGTTGGCGGTACGTAATGTGGTACATGGCCAGCCGGTGAAGAATACCGATGCGCTGGCCAATCCACACGCGCTGGAGCAGTTTCGGAATCGAGACGAGCTGAACAGCTAACTCGCCAGTCGATCAGCCGCGACGCGGGCCACCGTCGTCCCTTTCATCCACCAGCCCCCAGTTTGCAACATCCACTTCGGCGGCCGGTTCGGGCGCCGCCGGGGCTGATGTTATTTGTGTCGCAGGGCCATTTTCGCGGTGCAGTTTGAGGCGCAGACGCACGTTATTCATGGAGTCGGCATTCGTCAGGGCTTCCTCTTCACTGATGACGCCCTCGATCACCAGATCGAACAACGCGCTGTCGAACGTTTGCATGCCGAGGTTGACCGACTTCTCCATGATGCCTTTGAGCTCGCCCAGCTCATTGCGTTGAATGAGGTCGCGAATGGTCGGCGTGCCCAGCATCACTTCGACAGCGGCCCGTCGTTTGCCATCCAGGGTCTTGACCAGCCGCTGAGAAACGAATGCTTTGAGGTTGTTACCCAAATCATGCAACAGCTGCTGGCGCCGCTCTTCCGGGAAGAAGTTGATGATCCGGTCCAGCGCCTGGTTGGCGTTGTTGGCGTGCAAAGTCGAAATCGCCAAGTGACCGGTATCGGCAAAGGCCAGGGCATGCTCCATGGTCTCCCGGTCACGAATTTCACCGATCAGAATCACATCCGGCGCTTGGCGCAAAGTGTTCTTCAAGGCGGCGTGAAAGCTCCGGGTGTCCACACCCACTTCGCGTTGATTGATGATCGATTTTTTGTGCCGATGGATATATTCCACCGGGTCTTCGATGGTGATGATATGGCCGCTGCTATTGCGATTACGGTAGTCGATCAAGGCCGCCAACGACGTGGACTTACCCGAACCCGTGGCACCGACGAACAGGACCAGGCCGTGTTTTTCCATCACGACATCGAGGAGGATCGGCGGCAGGTGCAAGTCTTCGAAGCGAGGAATGTCCAGCTTGATGTTGCGCGCCACGATCGAGACTTCGTTGCGTTGCTTGAAAATGTTGATCCGAAAACGACCGATGCCGGCCAGCGACACCGCCAGGTTCATTTCCAGCTCACGCTCGAACTCAAGCTTTTGCTCCGAGTCCATGATGCTGGCGGCGACTGTCGCTACCTCTCCGCCCTTCAGGGCTTCGGTGCTCAGGGGCCTGAGCACGCCATTGAATTTGGCGCAGGGAGGTGCGCCGGTCGACAGGTAGAGGTCCGATCCGTCCTGGCTGGCCAGAATTTTCAACAGCGCCGGGAAATCCATGAGCAGCATCCGCACGAAATAGGGTAAATGAACGCTTGCCAGGAGTTAAGGCAGCTTGGGTACCTGTCTGATGGCCCCTAGCTTGAATTGATAACGCTTCCGGCGCAAATCGATATGAGTGTTCTGACGGACAAGTCTGAGGAAATGATCAATTGGCGCCAAGGACAGGCATAATAGCCACCGATTTTTCCAGGACTGCCCCGCGACATGAAAGCTCTCGCCCGCCATATTCTGGTGAAAACCGCCGAAGATGCCGAACAACTCAAGCAGCGTATTGCCAAAGGCGAAGCGTTCGACGTGTTGGCCAAAAAATACTCAACCTGCCCTTCTGGCAAGCGCGGCGGAGACCTGGGTGAAGTTCGCCCAGGACAAATGGTCGGCATCATCGATCAGATCATCTTCAAAAAGCCGCTGCGCGTCGTGCATGGGCCGGTCAAGAGTAAGTTTGGTTATCACTTGGTCCAAGTATTTTATCGGGATTGAGAAGGGCTGCGCCAGAGCTGACGCCTTCGTTCTCTCAAGATGAACTGCGCCCCAAAAGTTGGACATCCATCCAATCTCTGGGGTGTTTTTTCATGGGCAAATATTCAAAGCAGTTCAAGCTATCGGTTCTTCAGCCCATGTGGCGTGAGAAGCTGTCGCCATCGGCAGATGGCAGCAGCTATATTACAGTGGCGGTCCAGCTCGGGCCGAAGAAAAACTTAACGTCGTGTCCGGGATTAGTTGACCACTACAAGCGCCCAAGGTATTGGGATTGAGCACGGCATCAATCACCGCGCTCAAGGTCCACGTCTACCGCCAAAGACTTAAATCAATAAAAACAAGGTCAGCAACCCACCAAAGATCGCCCATTTTTCCAAGTAGTAGCGCGTACGATTGCGCCTTTTAAGTGCTTTACCACGCTGACGAAGGCTGTAAATTTTGGTAAATGCACGGTTCAGCCCACCCACTCTATCGTCTGCGCCGTTGGGCGAACTGGCAGCAGCCAAAACCGTACGGCTGAACCACCGGTTAAAAGCTGCAGCCCAGCGATACTTCATGGGCCGTTCCACATCACAGAACAGAATGATACGGTTTTGCTGAGTGGCGTTTTCGGCGTAATGAATAAAGGTTTCATCAAACATTACGCCCTCGCCGTCACACCAATGATAGTTCTGGCCATCAACACTGATGTAGCACTTGGGGTCATTAGGTGTTTGCAGCCCCAAGTGGTAGCGCACCGAGCCTGCATAGGGATCACGATGGCGAACCAGCTTCGAGCCGGGCGGAAGCTCTGCAAACATCGCGGCCTTGACCGTGCCGATGCGGTTGAGCAACTCAATGGTGCGAGGGCACAATTCGATAGCCGACGGATGATTATCGCCGTACCACTTAAGGTAAAAACGCTTCCAGCCTGTTTTAAAAAATGAGTTGAAACCCACATCGTTGGGTTGTTCGGAGCGTTTGATTTCTCCAGCGCGCAACAGGTTAAGCGCTTCCTCTCTGATCTCTTCCCAATGGTCCTGCAATGGCTGCAACTCCGGGAAATCGCTCGTTTGCAGGTAGGGTTTGCTGGGCACCTTGGAAAACAAGTAAAGGAAGCAGTTCACCGGCGCCAGGAAGCTGGAATGGTCGCTCAGTTGACGGCCCAGCTTGTGCCGAACGTTGCCGCGCAAGTGTACATAGGCAATCGAAAAAACATAAACAGCAATAATGATAGGTTTCACAGGTGTGGTCACAGATCCAGGGAATACGCTGTCCTGCGTGCACTCAAGTTACCAGCCCGATTAACAAAAAAAGGTCGGGGCGTGTCACATCAGGCGCAGCGGATGCGCAAGATTAAAACACCCTGACGACGACTTTCCACTACTTCAGACTTAAGTCGCAGAGGCCATAGCCTGTTTGTCACAAAGCCATGCTAGGCCTCATTCAATGTTTCAAATGGCAGACGTCATGGCCACCACTTGCAGCTATCACACCGCATACGCTAACGATCAGCCCCCCCGCATACGAAGACTATGGGGCATCATCAGGTACAACGAGAGGTTAAGAGCCCCGTGCGAGTACGCTCATGCCTGATCGCTGATCGCTTGCAACCTTACAGTGGAAATATCTCGTCAGCCCCACTACGACAGGTGCAAAAATCCGCAATGCCTAGGCAGTAATCAATGAGAAATACATGCTCTCCAATAAATTCAATTCCCCAGAGAACAGAGGTGAGCCCCTTATCTGGATCGTTGCTTAGCGTAGCCTGAAGAACATTGATTTCGTCAGTGCAATACGCCGACCGTCGAAAAAACGGCAAGGGGGAAATCAAGGAGACGCCGTATTTCTTCCCGCCTTCGAAGAACAGCGAGTACGTAAAACAGACCTCTGACGTCCACAAACAATGGAGGCCAACGTTGGCTGAGCTGAAAATCCGCTACCGGCCTCCGTACAACTGCCGTCACACATATGCGACAATATGCTCAATGTCCGGCATGAATCCCGCATTCATCTCTCAGCAGCTTGGCCACAGCGTCCAAATGTTGCTGTCAACCTATGCGCGCTGGATCAACTCAAGCTCTGACTGGAGTGAGCTCGAAAAGCTCAACATTGGTATCAAATTGGTATCAGCGCAAACCAGTCAATCCTAAGCTATTGAAAGGTAAGGTAATTGATCTCCACAGCTAACATCACCATGCAATTCGGCGCAAAACCCTTGTTCGAGAATGTCTCGGTCAAGTTTAGCGGCGGTAACCGTTATGGCCTTATCGGTGCCAACGGTTGCGGCAAGTCTACCTTTATGAAGATCCTCGGCGATGATCTGGAGCCTTCGGGTGGGCAGGTGATGCTGGAGCCGAACGTACGTCTGGGCAAGTTGCGCCAAGACCAGTTCGCCTACGAAGAATTCACCGTGATCGATACCGTGATCATGGGTCACGAAGAGCTGTGGAAGGTCAAGGCCGAGCGCGACCGCATCTACTCGCTGCCGGAAATGACCGAAGCTGACGGCATGGCCGTGGCTGAGCTGGAAACCGAGTTCGCTGAAATGGACGGCTACACCGCCGAATCCCGCGCTGGCGAGCTGCTGCTGGGCCTGGGTATCGGTATCGAACAACACAACGGTCCGATGAGCGAAGTGTCGCCGGGCTGGAAACTGCGCGTATTGCTGGCGCAGGCATTGTTCTCCAATCCAGAAGTGCTGTTGCTCGACGAACCGACCAACCACTTGGACATCAACACCATCCGCTGGCTGGAAAACATTCTGACCCAGCGCAACAGCCTCATGATCATCATTTCCCACGATAGGCACTTCCTGAACAGTGTCTGCACGCACATGGCCGACCTCGATTACGGCGAACTGCGTCTGTTCCCGGGTAACTATGACGAATACATGACCGTGGCGACCCAGTCCCGCGAGCAATTGCTGTCGGACAACGCCAAGAAGAAAGCGCAGATCAACGAACTGCAATCGTTCGTCAGCCGCTTCTCGGCCAACGCCTCGAAATCCAAGCAGGCCAGCTCCCGCGCCAAGCAGATCGACAAGATCCATCTGGCCGAGGTCAAACCTTCAAGCCGGGTCAGCCCGTTCATTCGTTTCGAACAGAACAAAAAACTGCACCGTCAGGCGGTCATTGTTGAGCGCATGGCTAAAGGTTTCGATGGCAAGCCTCTGTTCAAGGACTTCAGCTTCACCGTTGAAGCCGGCGAGCGCGTAGCAATCATCGGCCCGAACGGTATCGGTAAAACCACCCTGCTGCGCACGCTGGTCAATGAGCTGTCGCCCGATGCCGGTACGGTCAAGTGGACCGACGCTGCCGAGCTGGGCTACTACGCTCAGGATCACGCGTCTGACTTCGAAGATGAGGCCAATCTGTTTGAATGGATGGGCCGCTGGACCCAAGGTGGCGAGCAAGTAGTTCGCGGCACACTGGGCCGCATGCTGTTCTCCGCCGACGATATCCTCAAGTCGGTGAAAGTGATTTCCGGTGGTGAACAAGGTCGTATGTTGTTCGGCAAGCTGATCCTGCAAAAGCCGAACGTACTGATCATGGACGAACCGACCAACCACTTGGACATGGAATCCATCGAGGCGCTGAACCTGGCCCTGGAAAACTACCCTGGCACGCTGATCTTCGTCAGCCATGACCGTGAATTCGTATCGTCGCTAGCCACTCGCATCATCGAGCTGAGCCCAAGCGGTGTTGTCGACTTCAGCGGCACCTACGATGACTACCTGCGTAGTCAAGGCGTCGTGTTCTGATTTAGCGTCAACGCTGTGAGAGAAGCCCTGTCCCTGTGACGGGGCTTTTTCGTTCTGGTGAGCATGAGCATCAGACAATCGTTAGCCTGCTTCCTTTTATCCCCTGCTCAGGCGATGATGGCGTTCTCCACCCGCCTACCAGCGAACGAGCCCCATGTCTGCCGTACAACCTCCGCACCTCCAGACTCAATCATCCAGCTCCATGTCGATCACTCTGCAGATCGTCTCCATCGTGTTCTATACCTTCATTGCCTTCCTATGCATCGGCCTGCCAATCGCAGTGATACCAGGTTACGTCCACGATCAATTGGGTTTCAGCACGGTCATCGCCGGGGGGACCATCGGCTCACAGTACCTGGCAACGCTGCTCAGTCGGCCCTTGGCTGGGCGTGTTGCAGACAGCATCGGCACCAAACGCGCGATTGTGTATGGTCTGTCGGGCATTGCCGTCAGTGGTCTGCTGACCTTGCTAGCGACACTGCTCGACAGCATGCCCATAGTGAGCCTGACGATACTGATCATCGGCCGTGTGTTTCTTGGCGTGGCACAAGGACTGATCGGCGTGGGCACAATCAGTTGGTGCATCGGCCAAGTCGGTATGGGGCACACTGCGCGGGCGATTTCCTGGAACGGTATTGCGTCGTACGGCGCTATCGCCATCGGCGCGCCGGTCGGTGTGGTGATGGTCGACAGCCTGGGCTTTGCCAGCCTGGGAGTTGCCTTGTCTATTGTCTCGTTGCTGGCCTTGGTGTTGATTCGCAACAAACCGTCAGTACCCGTGATCCATGGTGAACGCCTACCCTTCTGGTCGGTGTTTGGCCGGGTGGCTCCATTCGGCCTGAGCCTGACCCTGGCCTCCATTGGCTACGGCACCCTAACCACGTTTATCACGCTGTTCTACCTAAGCCGAGGCTGGCACGGCGCGGCGTATTGTCTGACGGTCTTCGGCGTTTGTTTTATCCTCTCGCGACTGGTTTTCATCAACGCGATCAACCGATTTGGCGGTTTCAATGCCGCCATGGCCTGTATGTCCATCGAAACCCTCGGCCTGACATTGCTGTGGATCTCACCCACGACCGCAGTCGCTCTGATCGGTGCAGGGCTGACTGGTTTCGGCCTGTCGCTGGTCTACCCGGCGCTGGGTGTCGAGGCAATCAAACAGGTACCGACCGCCAGTCGGGGCGCGGGTTTGAGTGCATATGCAGTGTTCTTCGACCTGGCGCTGGCCATTGCCGGGCCGGTCATGGGCGGCGTTGCCCTGGGACTGGGTTATGCGTGGATTTTCTTCGTTGCAGCAGTGCTGTCGTTGGCAGGCCTGTCACTGACCCTACTGCTGTCTCGCCGCAATGGCATGGTGGAGAACGGAGAGTGAGGATGAGCGCTGCGGCGCGTCAAGCCGCAGCACCCGGCAACATCAATCCAGCTTTGGCCGCAGGATCAACACACCCAAAGGCGGCAGGTTCAGCGCCAATGACGCCGGCATTCCATGGCTTTTACTGTCGTCGGTCTGCACGCCGCCACCATTGCCGACGTTAGAACCCGCATAGGTGCTCGCATCGCTGTTTAGCAGCTCGGTCCACAACCCGGCGAACGGAACACCGATGCGATACCTCTCACGGGGCACAGGCGTCAGGTTAGCGACGACCAACACCGGATCGCCCTCCTTGCTCCAGCGCAACCAGGCAAAAACGCTATTGGCCGCGTCATCACCGATGACCCATTGAAACCCCTGAGGCACGCAATCCTGTTCGTGAAGTGCCGGTACTTCACGATAAATTCGGTTGAGATCGCTCACCAGTTTCTTCACGCCGATGTGTTCAGCGTACTGCAACAAATACCAATCCAGTTGCTCGTCGTGGTTCCACTCGCGCCATTGGCCAAACTCACAGCCCATGAACAACAGCTTTTTGCCTGGATGCGTCCACATGAACGCCAGATAAGCACGCAAATTGGCGAACTTCTGCCAACGGTCACCAGGCATTTTATCAATGAGCGAATGCTTGCCGTGCACCACTTCATCGTGGGAAATCGGCAGGATGAACTTCTCGGACCAGGCATAGATCAGGCCGAAACTCAGCTCCCCATGGTGATGGGCGCGGTGGATAGGGTCCTGCTGCATGTAATGCAGGGTGTCGTGCATCCAGCCCATGTTCCATTTATAGGAAAAGCCCAAACCGCCTTGCTGCGTGCTCTGGCTGACGCCAGGCCAGGCAGTGGATTCTTCGGCGATGACCATCGCGCCGGGCACCTCCAGTACTACCACGTCGTTGAGATGGCGCAAGAAATCAATGGCTTCGAGATTTTCTCGACCGCCATGGCGATTGGGCACCCATTCCCCCGCTTTGCGTGAATAGTCGCGGTAAAGCATTGAGGCCACCGCATCCACACGCAGGCCATCAACATGGAAATGCTTGAGCCAATGCAATGCCGACGCGAGCATAAAACCATGCACTTCTGTGCGGCCCAGGTTGTAAATCAGCGTGTCCCAATCTTGGTGGAAACCTTCCTGCGGATTGCCGTACTCATAAAGCGCAGTGCCATCGAATTGCGCCAAACCGTGAGCATCGGTGGGGAAATGCGCGGGCACCCAATCGAGAATCACGCCGATATCGGCCTGGTGGCAAGCGTTGACGAAAGCAGCAAAGTCATCTGGCGAGCCGAAACGAGCCGTCGGGGCAAACTGCGAAAGCGGTTGATAACCCCATGAGCCGCCAAACGGATGCTCCATGATTGGCATCAGTTCGATATGGGTAAAGCCCAGTTCCTTGATATAGGGAATAAGGCGCTCGCCCAGTTCGTGCCAGTTGTATTGACGAACAACAAATTCATCGCTGTGATCGAGCTGCCAGGACCCCGCATGCAACTCATAGATCGACAATGGCGCGCTCGCCACGTGACGCTCGCCCCGCGATTGCATCCAGCCATTGTCTTGCCAGTCGAATTGCAACGGTGCTGCCACCACCGACGCCGTGTCTGGCGGCAATTGGGTGGCCAAAGCCATAGGGTCGGCCTTGAGTGGCAGAATTCCATTGGCGCCCAGAATTTCATATTTGTACGCTTCGCCGGGCTTGAGCCGGGGAATGAATATTTCCCAAACCCCTGCGGGGTGACGCAAGCGCATTGGATGACGACGACCGTCCCAATTATTGAAACCGCCGACCACCGACACGCGCCGCGCATTGGGTGCCCATACAGAAAAGCGCACACCGTCGATGCCGTCGACATTCTTGACCTGCGCTCCCAAGCAACTGCTCAGGTCCCGGTGATTGCCTTCGGCGAACAAATACAGGTCCATCTCGCCCAACAAAGGGCCGAAGCTGTAAGGGTCTTCGGTGATTTGCTCACCGCCAGCCCAGTTAATTTTCAATAAGTAAGGCTGCGCGCGAGGAAAGTGTCCAGCGAAAAAACCCGGCACCTCGCTCATTTCAAGGGTCCCCAGCTCCTGCTCACCCTCACGCGACAGCACTTTCACACTTAACGCGTCGGGCAGGTACGCACGGATAAACTGCCCGCCCGCACCATCGTCACGGGGGCCAAGCATGGAGAATGGGTCATGATGTTCGGCGCGGATCAACGCATCCATATCGGCGGCCCCGGGCAGCAATCCCGATATGCCCCTGCCGTTTTCCTTAGGTGCATTCATTATAATTCTCCATCAGACAAGGTCAGCAGCCCACGTAAGCCTTGCAAAGGTACGGCCAACCAGCTGGGGCGGTGCTCGGCTTCGTAGACAACTTCATAGGCAGTTTTTTCCAGGGTAAATAATTCCAGCGTGGCGCTTTCGCCCTTCGCATCTTTCCAGCCGTGGGCCAGGTCAGTGGTCGCCCGGCGATAACCGTCGAGAAAGGCCTGACGAGCCTGGGTCAAATAGGTTTGCGCCACGCGTTCTCGAGCGGTCGCGGCTTCAGCCGAGGTGTCCACGCTTCGCGCATTGCGCACCGCCATGGCCGCCGCGTAATCGAATGACCGCAACACACCACTGACATCCTTGAACGGACTGTATTTGGCTCGGCGCTCAGTCAATGAACGCGCGGGTTCGCCCTCAAAGTCAATCAAATAGGCATCACCTTTTACCACCAGTACCTGCCCCAAGTGTAAATCACCGTGCACGCGCAGACGCAGGCCGCCCACAGAACGTTTTGCCAGCGTCTGAATGTAAGCCATCACCTGCTTGCGCTTGCTCAGCAGCTCAGTGACCAGGGCTTGGTCGACCGGTTCAAGACTGACTGCGTGTTGTTCGAGCAACTGCAAGGCACGCTCCAGTTGAGCCACCACGCTGCTACCCAATTGCTGACTGTCTTTGACACCGGTGGGTTCGGCGGCGAAATCCGGATTATCGGTCGGCGCTGCCAGTATTTGGTGCATCTCGCCAAGACGTTGCCCCAACAAGGCAGCGAAATCCGAGAGTTCCAACAAGGCGTTGTAATGCTGTTCCTGCTCAGAACGGCCGTAGGACAACTCATCACGCACCGCCCGCTCAAGGTTGTTCTGGGTCCACTCCCAGGCATCACCCTGATTGCTCAGATAACCCTGAGCAATCATCAGTAAATTGCTTTGCCCTTGTTTATCGATACGCACGACCGAACCCAGCAGCGGTGATATATACCCAAAGCCGGCTGCAGTCAGGTACGCGCCCATTTCCAGTTCCGGGTGAGTGCCCGCACTGACACGACGGATCATTTTCAGGACAAGGCTGCCACCGACCACCACGGAGCTATTCGACTGCTCAGCCGAGAGGTAACGTACTTCGGATTCGTTGTGCAACCCCAAGCTGTCCATTGCTGTGGTGTGCTCAAAGCGCAACTCGCCTTCGCTGCACGGCAGAACCGTCCTGGCCTGCATGCCCTGGATGACCGCGCGAATGAACGTCTCCAGCGTAAAAGCGTCCGTAATCAGGCCGACTTGACGGCCGCGCCGTACGCGAGCCAGCGCTAACTGCTGAGGCAATGCGCTGCTGATGTCATCTTCGGCCAATAGACCGAAAGGCAGTTGGTAGCGACCTTGATGATCGCCCGCAGTGACTTCAATTTCACTCAATAACACCGGATGCTGTGCGTCGCCAAAGCGCACTGCGTAAATAATGCTCACCTGATCGATGGCTTTGTCCTTACCCGCAAACCAACGGCGCTTAGGCAGATAAAGCGTCAACGACGTCTTCTCCATGGTGCTGCGCAACGGCTCGTCCAGTAGTTCTTCGAGGCGTTTTTTCAACACCAGGGTCGGGAAGTCCGGCATGCTTTTCACTGGTTCAACATGCCAGCTCGGCATTTGGTTTTCCGCCGCCAGCAGGAACCAATAAAAGCCATAGGGTGGCAACGTCAGCAGGTACGGAAGCTGGCCGACAGGTGGGAATGCGCTGCCACCGAGCATCTCAACCGGAACCATGCCAGCAAACGGCGACAGCTCAAGTTCCGCCGCCTGAGCCGCGCTGGAGACGTTAGCCACACACAGAATGATTTCGGTCTTGCCGTCCGGCCCTGTGTACTCACGGGTGTAGGCCAGAATTCGCCGATTGGTGGGCGACAGCATTTTCAAGGTGCCCCGGCCGAATGCTTTCTGCTGCTTACGCACCGTCAACATCCGTCGATTCCAATTCAGCAGCGAATGCGGGTCGTTGTTCTGGGTCTCGACATTGACCGATTGATACCCGTACAGCGGGTCCATGATCGGCGGCAGCACCAGGCTTGCCGGGTCAGCACGGGAAAAGCCGCCGTTGCGGTCAATGGACCATTGCATCGGCGTGCGCACGCCATCGCGGTCGCCCAGATAAATGTTATCGCCCATGCCGATTTCGTCACCGTAATACAACGTCGGCGTGCCGGGCATCGACAGCAACATGCTGTTGAGTAACTCGACGCGACGTCGATCACGCTGTACCAACGGCGCCAGACGCCGACGGATGCCCAGATTGATCCGGGCCCGGCGGTCGGCGGCGTAGTAATTCCACAAGTAATCACGCTCGCGATCAGTGACCATTTCCAGGGTCAGCTCATCGTGATTGCGCAGGAAAATTGCCCACTGACAGTTCGCAGGAATTTCGGGCGTCTGGCGCAGAATGTCGGTAATCGGAAAGCGGTCTTCCTGTGCCACGGCCATGTACATACGCGGCATCAGCGGGAAGTGGAATGCCATGTGGCACTCATCGCCGTCATTGCCTTTTGTATCACCGAAGTACAGCTGCGTGTCTTCCGGCCATTGATTGGCTTCGGCCAGCAGCATGCGGTCAGGGTAGTTGGCGTCGATTTCAGCACGGATCCGCTTGAGTAGCTTATGGGTCTCGGGCAGGTTTTCGTTATTAGTCCCGTCTCGCTCGATCAGATACGGGATCGCATCCAGACGCAGGCCGTCGATGCCCATGTCCAGCCAGTAGCGCATCACTTGCAGTACCGCATCCATCACATGCGGATTGTCGAAGTTGAGGTCTGGCTGGTGGGCATAAAAACGGTGCCAGAAGTATTGGCCGGCAACCGGGTCCCAGGTCCAGTTGGACTTTTCGGTGTCGAGAAAAATGATTCGGGTGCCGTCGTACTTCTGATCACTGTCCGACCACACGTAAAAATCCCGTGCCTTGGAGCCACGCTTGGCCGCACGGGCTTTCTGGAACCATGGGTGCTGGTCCGAGGTGTGATTAATGACCAATTCAGTGATCACCCGCAGACCACGGTCATGGGCCTCAGCGATAAACTTCTTGGCATCGGACATTGTGCCGTAATCGGCATGTACGCCTCGATAATCGGCAATGTCATAGCCATCATCACGGCGTGGCGAGGGGTAGAATGGCAGCAGCCAGACAGTATTGACCCCAAGCTCGGCGATGTAGTCGAGTTTGGCGATCAGGCCGGGGAAATCGCCGATCCCATCGTTATTTGAATCAAAAAATGACTTTACATGAACCTGATAAATGACCGCGTCCTTGTACCACAGCGGGTCATTGATGAAGGCTGCATGCCTGGGTTTCTTTGCCATCGTTGATTCCTTTTAATCCGTGGTCTGAATACGCCAGATGCCGAAAGGTTGATGCCAAGGCTCGATACGCATCCACTGCGTTTTGCCATACCAGGTCCAGCGATGGCCCGTCATCAGGTCTTCACCCGCAGTTGCCACGTCGTCAGGCAGACCCATTTCCCACAACGGCAATTCAAAATGCGCTTCCTGGGCGTTGACCGGGTCGAGGCTGACAGCCACCAGAACAAAGTTGCTGCCATCGGCGCTGCGTTTGCCGAAATACAAAATATTGTCATTCCAGGCGTTGTAGATTTTCAGGCCCAAGTGCGTTTGCAGCGCAGGGTTCTGTCGACGAATACGATTGAGTTGAGCAATTTCGGCAATGATGTTGCCCGGCGCGTTGTAATCCCGTGGCCGCAGCTGATATTTCTCCGAGTCCAAGTACTCTTCCTTGCCAGGCACCGGCGCTGCCTCGCATAACTCAAACCCGGAATACATGCCCCACAGGCCCGAGCCCATGGCTGCCAGCACCGCACGAATCAAGAAGCCTGCGCGGCCGGACTCATGCAGGAAGAACGGGTTGATATCGGGCGTGTTCACGAAGAAGTTCGGCCGGTAGCAATCTCGCCACGGCAACTGATTCAGCTGGGTGAAATACTCCGCCAACTCGGACTTGGTGTTGCGCCAGGTGAAATACGTATAGCTCTGGGAATACCCGACCTTGCCCAGCCGCGCCATCATCGCTGGCTTGGTGAACGCTTCTGCGAGGAACATCACCTCAGGGTACTGGCTGCGAATATCCGCAATCATCCACTGCCAGAAAGGCAGCGGTTTGGTGTGCGGATTATCGACGCGGAAGATTTTTACGCCCTCCTCGACCCAGCCCAGGACGATGTCACGCAACTCCAGCCACAAACTGGGGATCGCGTCGGGGGCATAGAAGTCGACGTTGACGATGTCCTGGTATTTCTTCGGCGGGTTTTCCGCGTAACGGATGCTGCCGTCCGGGCGCCAGGAGAACCAGCCCGGATGCTCCTTGAGCCACGGATGATCCTGCGAGCACTGGATGGCAAAATCCAGAGCAACCTCAAGCCCATACTCAGCAGCGGTCTTCACCAGATTGCGAAAGTCCTCGCGGCTACCCAGTTCCGAGTGAATCGCGTCATGCCCACCGTCGGCGCTGCCGATGGCGTAAGGGCTACCCGGGTCATCAGGCCCCGCTTGCAGCGAGTTATTCGGCCCCTTGCGATGGGCGCGGCCGATAGGATGGATCGGCGGAAAATACAGCACATCGAAACCCATGTCTCGAATCATCGGTAGACGAAACAGCACGTCATTGAAGGTGCCGTGGCGCGTCGGATCTTCAGTCACCGAACGCGGAAACAACTCATACCAACTGGCGAACTGCGCCCGTTCACGCTCCACATCCAGCGGGAATTCGACGCTACGGCTCAGGTAGGCATGATTCTCGGCCTGGGCCATCAGCGCCGCCGTTTCACTGTGCAGCAGCAACGCGACCTGGGCCGCGGGCTCGCTCTGCCCAAACCGCTCGATCACTGCACTGATTTGCTGTCGCAGTTCGGCCTGGCTGCGTTCAGCGGCCTGGACTAAATGAACGCGACCCTCCTCCAACTCCAGATGGATCGGCACCCCAGCGCCATGCTTTTTTCGCAACTCATAGCGATAGCTGGCGAACTGATCGATCCAGGCCTCGAGCCTGAAGACGTAAAGGGCGACTGACGTCGGGGTGAATTCGCCTTCCCAGCTGTCATTGACCAGCTCTTGCATGTGAGTACTGTGCCAATGCTCTTCATCGGCTGCACGCCAACGAATCAACACCGACAGCTTGTCGTGCCCATCGGCGAATACTTTGCTGGTCACACTCACCGGTTGCCCGATGATTGCCTTTACCGCAAATAACCCGCCCTCAATCACTGGCATCGTGTTTTCGATCACGATCCGCGGTAATTGCAGGGCCTGGGTCAAAGACAGAGGTCGGGTCGGGTGTGGAACGTCACTGGCCAAAGAATCCGGGCCGTAGGGCTGATCAGCGGTCACATTCATCGAGCATCACTCCTCACGCCCATTTAAAGACGCTCTTCAGCAGAATCCGTGCATTTAGGAACTGTATGTTTACACCCAGCATTGAACAAAACAGGTGTTCAGCAGCCGACTGCCAGCGACGGCACACCGGATCGGCCCGCCTAGTTTCCGAGCCCATCCAGGTGGGAAAAGTTCAAAACGGTTTAGCCGCGAGTGACAGCTTAGACCGGGCTTTGGCAATAGCCCGAGTGATTTGCACAGCCCCAAGGTACAACCTGTCAAACGCTGGAACAGTCCGGGAGTAATTGGCATTCGGGACGAGGATCAGTAGCCCCTTCCCTGCGGAAACACCTGACTCCACGAAATACGACACTGCATTGCCCGTGCCAAAGCCTGGGCAAGCCTCCAATCTGATCCGCTTTTTATTCAAATACCTGAGTCTGTTATGCAACCAGATGCTCGGCCATAGTTCAGCCGCCTGATACGGGCTGATGAGCATCCGACCATGAGCGAAAGAATTCCTGTCCAGATCATTGAACGCGTCGAACCTTCCAGAGCAAACGTGAAGGTCAAGTCCAGTGATCATTTGATTCATACCCGCAGTTTTACCGGGCTGTTCCGTAATTTACGTGTCAGTGGCGCGGGGTTTCTATTCCTGCTGTTCTTCGGCACCGTCTGGCTCGATTGGGGCGGACGCCAGGCTGTCCTTTGGGATTTGGCCGACAGTAAATTTCATATCTTCGGCGCGACGTTCTGGCCGCAAGACTTCATTCTGCTGTCGGCATTGCTGATCATTTGTGCCTTTGGCTTGTTCGCCATCACGGTGTTCGCAGGAAGAGTCTGGTGCGGATACACCTGCCCGCAGAGTTCCTGGACCTGGATTTTCATGTGGTGCGAGAAGCTCACCGAGGGTGAGCGTAATCAGCGGATCAAACTTCAGGCCGCGCCCTGGGGCATGAAAAAACTGCTGCGGCGCTCGGCCAAGCACAGTCTGTGGCTGGCGATCAGCGTATTGACCGGTCTGACCTTCGTCGGCTATTTCACCCCGATTCGACCACTGGCCAATGAGCTGCTGACCTTGCAGTTGAGTGGTGTCAGTCTGTTCTGGGTCCTGTTTTTCGCGGGTGCGACCTATATCAATGCTGGCTGGCTGCGTGAAGCAGTCTGCATGCACATGTGCCCCTATGCGCGCTTTCAAAGCGTGATGTTCGACAAAGACACCCTCACCGTTTCCTACGACGCCGCTCGCGGTGAAAACCGTGGCCCGCGTAAACGTGAGGTCGATCCAGCGTCAGTGGGTCTGGGTGACTGTATCGATTGCCAGATGTGTGTGCAGGTGTGCCCGACCGGTATCGACATCCGTGACGGCTTGCAGATGGAATGCATTGGCTGCGCCGCGTGTATCGATGCGTGTGACTCGATCATGGACAAAATGGGCTATGCCCGTGGTCTGGTGAGTTACACCTCGGAAGCCGTATTGCAAGGCGGTCAAACCCGTCTGCTGCGGCCACGCTTGATCGGCTACTGCGCCGTATTGCTGGTGATGATCGGCGCGCTGGTGCTGGCGCTGGTCGAGCGGCCGATGGTGTCGCTGGATGTCAGCAAGGACCGGGGCCTGTTCCGGGAAAACAGCCAAGGCCAGATCGAAAACATCTACAGCCTGAAAATCATCAACAAAACCCAGCAGCGTCAGCAGTATCATCTGGCGCTTGTCGATGGGGACGACTTCCAGCTGCAGGGTAAAACCGAGGTCAGCCTCGCTGCGGGGGAAATCTTCGATTTTCCAGTGTCCGTGACAATGATCGCCGAACACCCAAGCAGCAGTTCGCAAAGCATCAGTTTTGAAGTGGTGGACAGCGATGATGCGAACGTACGCAGCCTGGCAAAAAGCCGGTTTGTCGCCCCGCTCAATCGCTGATCCCTTTAAAGTGGTGCCTGCCTCACTTCCCCGTCAGACCGCCAGTCAGCGAGAACCGATGAAACGTTATGAAAAGTTTGCAGACGATATCGCTGAACTGATTCGCTCCGGGGTGCTCGGCCCCGGCCAGCGCGTGCCCTCGGTACGTTATGCCAGCCAGACGTATGGGGTCAGCCCCTCGACGGTGTTCCAGGCCTATTACCTGCTGGAGCGACGCGGACTGATCCGGGCGCGGCCGCGCTCCGGTTACTTCGTCAACAATAATGCGCTACGGCAGTTTTCCGAGCCGGTGATCAGCACACAGGCCAGTGAGTCCACTGAGGTGGATGTCAGCGAGTTGGTGTTCTCGGTACTCGACTCGATCAAAGATCCGCAGACCGTGCCGTTTGGCTCGGCATTCCCAAGCCCTACGCTGTTTCCACTGCAACGGCTGGCACGCTCGCTGGCCAGCGCGAGCCGGCAGATGGACCCGCGCATGGTGGTCACCGACATGTCACCGGGCAACCCGCAACTGCGCAGGCAGATAGCGTTACGGTACATGGTCGGCGGCCTGATGCTGCCCATAGAGGAACTGCTGATCACCAACGGCGCGCTGGAAGCCCTGAATCTGTGCCTGCAAGCGGTCACTGAGCCGGGGGATCTGGTCGCGATAGAAGCCCCGGCGTTCTATGCCTGCCTGCAAGTGCTGGAACGCCTGAAGCTCAAAGCCGTGGAAATTCCGGTGCACCCACGCGATGGCATCGATCTGGGCGTGCTCGCACAAACCCTCGAGCGCCACCCGATCAAAGCGTGCTGGTGCATGACCAACTTTCAGAACCCGATGGGCGCCTCCATGCCCGAAGCCAAGAAACGCGAGTTAGTGGAATTGCTGCGCCAGCACCAGGTTCCGTTGATTGAAGATGACGTCTACGCCG
The DNA here is from genome assembly GCF_052976945.1 of Pseudomonas sp. GG8. Classification (NCBI taxonomy): domain Bacteria; kingdom Pseudomonadati; phylum Pseudomonadota; class Gammaproteobacteria; order Pseudomonadales; family Pseudomonadaceae; genus Pseudomonas; species Pseudomonas sp. GG8. Next base: position 2,089,830 of record NZ_JBRIIP010000001.1, on the reverse strand, counting down.
AACTGTATTACAGCCCGCAAGCGCCGAAGCCGGCGAAAGCCTTCGACACTGAAGGGCTGGTAATGCATTGCGGCTCGTTTGCTAAAAGCCTGGCGCCGGGTTACCGAATCGGGTGGGTTGCCGCGGGACGTTATGCGCAGAAAATCGAGCGACTGAAACTGATGACATCGCTGTGCGCGTCGATGCCCGCTCAGGCGGCTATCGCCGATTATCTGCAGCATGGTGGCTATGACCGGCATCTGCGCAAACTGCGCTACGCCCTGGAAGAACAACAAAGCGCCATGCTCAGTGCCATCGCCCGCCACTTCCCCGCGCAGACGCGGGTCAGCCAGCCCGCAGGCGGGTATTTCCTGTGGCTGGAGCTACCCGAACACATGGACTCCCTGAAGCTGTTCCAGATGGCCCTGGCCCAAGGCATCAGCATCGCGCCCGGGCCGATATTTTCCCCAACCCAGCGCTTTCGTAACTGCATCCGCCTCAACTACGGTAGCCCGTGGGATGATGCGTCGGAACAGGCCATGGAGACCCTGGGCGGGATTATTCGCTCGTTCTGACAACGCCCGCCAAGCACCACGCGACGCTACCGACCGCCCCCCAGATCAATAAACGTCCCGGTGGCGTAACTGGCTTTTGCCGATAGCAGCCAGATGATCGCCTCGGCCACTTCCTCCGCACAGCCACCGCGCCCCATGGGAATGCCGGGTTCGAGTTTGCTGACCCTATGTGGATCGCCGCTCAAGGCATGGAAATCGGTAAAGATATAGCCCGGTCGCACCGCGTTGACCCGAATCCCTTCACCCGCCACTTCCCGCGCCAGGCCTAGGGTAAACGTATCCAGCGCGCCTTTGGAGGCGGCATAGTCGACGTATTCCCCGGAAGCCCCAAGCCGGGCCGCGACCGAAGAAACGTTGACGATGCTGCCACCTTTGCCACCATGACGTGGCGACATACGCAGCAAGGCGTGCTTGGCGCACAGCATCGGTCCGACCACGTTGGTTTTCATCATTCGGAGCATGCGGAACTCGGACATCTCTTCGACCCGGGAGGCCTCCGCGACGGTGCCCGCATTGTTGACCAGCGCCGTCACAGGCCCCAACTCCGCGTCGATCCGGGCGAACAATCCGATAATTTCATCTTCATCGCTGACATCTGCCTGCACTGCCATCACCTGCGCCCCGAGTTTGCGAATGTGTGCGCACACCCGCTCGGCCGCTTGATGGTCGGACAGATAATTGATGCAAATACGATACCCCTGCTCTGCGGCAAGCAAAGCAGTTGCAGCCCCGATGCCACGAGAGCTGCCGGTGATGAGAAGAACTTTTTCCATGGGTGAGCTTCCGATCAATCGCTAATGGTGGTCAGCCTAGCGCAGGCTTGGGGCGAGAGAAAGCCATGATCCGACACAGATCACGCTTCATCAAGCACGCGCTTAACCTCCTCTTTCCGCTTCGCACGACTGATATCCGCCATAAAGCGTTCCGCCGGCAACGGATGACCTAAAAGAAAACCCTGCAGGGAGTTGCAGCCGAGTTCGGTCAGGAAGTTTTGCTGCTTATCGGTTTCAACGCCCTCGGCGACGATGCGTAATCCAAGCGCCTGGCCCAGGGCGACGATTGCCGAGACGATCGCCGCGTCGTCGCTGTCGTGCTCCAGGTCGCGAACAAAGCCCCGGTCGATCTTCAGCTCGTTAGCGGGCAGGCGTTTGAGGTACATCAGGCTGGAATAGCCGGTACCGAAGTCGTCGATGGACAGGTCCACGCCCATATCTGACAGTTGCTGCAACACGGTCATGCTGACGTCAGCGTCACTCATGGCGGTGGTTTCGGTAATTTCCAGGGTCAGGCTGTTCGCTGGCAGACGGTGCAGCGCCAAGGCCCTGGCGACACTGGTGACCAAATCGTTGTGGCAGAACTGCAACGCCGAGAGGTTCACCGCAATCCGCCAGTGACTGTAGCCCTGCTCATGCCAGACGCGCATTTGCCGGCAGGCTTCGTTGAGCACCCATTCACCAATCGGAATAATCAACCCGGTCTTTTCCGCAAGCCCAATGAACGTGTCCGGCAGCAGCAAACCCAGCTGTGGATGGTGCCAGCGCAGCAAGGCCTCCGCGCCTAATGGCAGGCCACTACCGGCATCGAATTTTGGTTGGTAATGCAAGCAAAACTGCTCTTGTTTGAGCGCCCGACGCAAGTCCTGCAACAGTTGCAACTGGTTGCGCGCATTGGTGTTCATCGACGCATCGAAAAAACAGTAGCCGTTTTTCCCCGCACCTTTGGCGTGGTACATCGCGGCGTCGGCGTTCATCAGCAGCTCATGCTGGGTCTGGCCATTGCCGGGGTACAGGGCTATGCCAATGCTGGCGGAGACTTGCAAACTATGATCGGTGACCATAAAGGGCTGGGCGATCAAAGCCACCTGACGAGCTGCGACGCTCGACGCGTCTTCTGTCTCGCTCAGTTCGACCAGCAGGACAAACTCATCACCACCGATACGTGCCAGGGTATTTTTGCCGTGCAGGTCTTCCCGCAGCCGCAGCGCGACCTGGCGCAACAACAAGTCGCCCATATGGTGACCAAACGCATCGTTGACGGGTTTGAATCCATCCAGGTCCATGAACATCAGTGCAAAACAGCCGCCATGCTCGTCGACCTTGCCCATGGCGTGTTCGATACGGTCCGCCAGCAACACCCGATTGGGCAGGCCGGTCAGCGTGTCGTGCAGAGCCAGTTGGGTCAATTCTCGATTGGCCACGCTCAGCGAGTTGGACAGCTCGGCAGTGCGATCCTCCATGCGAGCATCAAGGATCGACGTCAGCAAGGCAATCGTCAGAACCGCAAGGCTGGTGACCAGCACGAGCGTGTCCAGGCCATCAACCCGCAACCCACTGCCGACCGCACCACAGAAACTGCCATCGGCAAAACCTGCCGCCGCCATACCGGTGTAATGCATGCCGACAATGGCCATGCCCATGAATACTGCGGCCCCGCCTCTAGCCAAGCGCACATAGGGCGTTTGCCGACGCAGCCGAAAGGTAATCCATAATGCTGCCGCTGAAGCACTGACCGCGATCACCAGGGAACCCACAAACAACGAGGGGGCGTATTCAATGCCCGGCTGCATCCGCAACGCCGCCATGCCGCAATAGTGCATGGCGCTGATTCCGGCGCCCATGACCAGCGCGCCAAAGCTCAGTTGCAGGGCTGGCAGTTGCGGTTGGCTGACCAGCCACAGGGCAAAACCGCAGGACAAAATAGCGAGTGCCAGCGACAGCAAGGTAATCGGCAAGTCGTAGCCGAGTTCGACTGGCAGATGGAACGCAAGCATCCCGATGAAATGCATGGACCAGACGCCAATGCCCATCGCCAACGCCCCGCCACCCATCCATAGATAAACCGCGCGGCCCTTGGCCGTGACAATACGCCCTGCAAGGTCCAGCGCCGTATAAGACGCCAGGATTGCGACGAAAATCGAGATCAGAACCAGCGAGGGTGTGTAACTGCCAATAAGCATGAGCGTTCTCGTGACCGTGGCAGATGATGAGCATTCATGCTGCTGAAAGGCCGAGAATTGTACTCAACTTGTACAAAAAATCGCAGTTTGTTTAATTGTTTTTTTCGTGCCCGTTACAGCCTGGATCCAGTGTAGGAGCGAGCTGCCTGCAATAGCGCCAGCTCTGGTGCATTATGTCGATCACTCTTGAATATTCAATCCGCTCTCGGCATTCCAGCCACCACCCAACGCCGCGATCAGTTGCACACTGGCGATCAGCCGACTTTGCAGCAGGGTCAGCACGCTTCGTTCGTTACTTAGGGCAGTGGTTTGCACGTTGACCACATCCAGATAAGCAATAAGGCCGGCTTTATATTGGTTGTTGGTCAAGCGCAAGGACTCACGCGCCGACATCAAGGCCTCGGTGCGCACGCCAGCCTCATCTTCGTAGACCTTGAGCTGCACCAGATAATTTTCCACTTCCTGAAAACCGTTCAACACGGTTTGACGGTATTGGGCTACGGTCTGGTCGTAAACCGCTTCAGTGCGATCGACTTCCGCCGAGCGTTGGCCGCCATCGAACAGGGTCATCGCCAGTTGCGGTCCGACAGACCAGAAACGGTTCGGCAAGCTGATCCAGTTAGTGAACGTGGAGCTGCTATAACCGCCCTTCATACTCAACGTGAGGTCGGGGTAGTACGCGGCTTTGGCGACACCGATATTGGCGTTGGCCGCCATTACTGAGCGTTCGGCCGCAGCGATGTCCGGGCGACGTTCGAGCAACTGCGAAGGCAACTCCAGCGGGATCTGCGGCAACGCAGGAATGACGGTCGTGGCCGCCAGATTGAAGTCCGCCGGGGCTTGGCCCATCAGCACGGCGATTGCGTTCTCGAACTGAGCACGCTGCCAGATCAAATCGATCAAATCAGCCTGGGTGGTTTTTAGCTGGGTCTGCGCCTGCGCCACCGCATCTTTGCCGGAGATACCGGCACGGTACTGGTTCTGCGTCATGGTCAGCGAGCGCTGGTAAGCGTCGACCGTCGATTCGAGAAGGCGTTTTTGTTCGTCGATCACCCGCAGTTGCAGGTAGTTCTGCACCAATTCCGACTGCAAACTCAGCTGCATCGACGCCAGATCGGCAAGGCTGGCCTGAGCGCTGGCCTTGTCGGCCTCCAGACCACGACGCAGCTTGCCCCAGACATCGGCCTCCCAACTGACACCCAGCTGAGTGCTGTAAGTGTCGCGGATACCACTGCTGGAACTGGTCAGGCTCGAACTGCTGCTTCCGGTCCCCTGACTGGAGCGATTCTTACTCGCACTGAGATCAAGCGTCGGAAAGAACGCACCGCGAGCACTGCGCACCAAGGCCTTGGCCTGCCGGTACTGCGCTTCAAACTGAGCGACGGTCTGGTTTGAGCTGTTGAGTTTTTCCACCAGTCCGTTGAGTTGTGCATCGCCATACAACTCCCACCAAGCGCCCCGGGCCAGCGCATCGCTGGGCGCAGCCTGACGCCAGCCTTCGGCTTGTTTGAACTGCGCGGGCGTGGTCATTTCCGGCTTTTTATAGTCAGGACCGACCGCGCAGGCACTCAGGAACACGGCACAAAGCCCCAGACCGAGCCAACGCACAGGCCGCTGTAAAACGGGTTTGATTTGCAGGCGGTCGGTCATAGCGGAGTTTCCAAAGCAGCATCGGTGCGCACGCCACGCCATTGGTTGACGCGACGGCGCAAACGGTCGAGATAGAGGTAAACAACGGGGGTGGTGTACAGGGTCAGGATCTGGCTAAAAATCAGGCCGCCGATAATCGTCAACCCCAGCGGGTGACGCATCTCCGCCCCTTCGGCACTGCTCAGCAGCAAGGGCAAGGCGCCAAGAATAGCGGCCAGCGTCGTCATCAATATCGGTCGTAGACGTTGCAGGCACGCGCTGCGGATTGACTCCAGTGGCGTCATCCCGGACTCACGTTCCAATTGCAGCGCGAGGTCGATCATCAGAATGGCGTTTTTCTTCACCACCCCGATCAACAGAAACAGCCCGAGCAACGAGATCAGGCTGAACTGGCCACCCAGCAGATAGATCGACAGCAACGCGCCGACCCCCGCCGATGGCAAGGTCGAGAGAATGGTCAGCGGGTGAATGTAGCTTTCATAGAGGATCCCAAGCACCAGATACACCACCACCAGCGCTCCCAGAATCATCCACGGCTGGCTTTTCTGGGCGGCGGCGAACGTGTCGGCTGTCCCCGCCATTTTGGCGATGACATCGGTGGGCAAACCCACTTTGGCCACGGCGTGCTCAATGGCAGTAGAGGCTTGTTCAAGCGTCACGCCCTCCGCCAGGTCGAAGGAAATATCTTCGGAAGCGAACTGACCGTCATGGGTCACCCGGTCATTTTCCAGGCTGCGTTCGTAATGGGTGAAACTCGACAACGGAATGCGCTCACCTGCGGCCGTGATCACCTGAACCTGCTCAAGTGTGACCGGGTCCTGAGCGTATTTCGGGTTGACCTCCATCACCACCTGATACTGGTTGAGGCTGTCATAGATGGTGGAAACCTGCCGCTGACTGTAAGCGTTGTTCAGCACTGCCGTGACCATGTTCATGTCAACGCCCAGTCGTTTGGCGGTATCACGGTCCACTTGCAGGGTAACTTGTTGCGCGCCACGACCTTCACGCCCATCGATAGCGGTCAGTTCCGGCAATGACTTGAGCGCCGCCAGCACTTTCGGGTACCAGAGACGCAGACTGGTCAAATCGCCGCTTTGCAGGATGTATTGGTATTGCGAGGTGGTCTGCTCGCGTCCACCGCCGAATTGCAGGTCTTGATCGGCCATCAGAAACAAACGGCCACCGGGAACTTGCGGCATATTTTTACGCAAACGCTCAATGACTTTATCGGCGGCAATATTGCGTTCCTTGATGGGCTTGAGCCGCACAATCATCGTGGCATTGTTGGAGCCACCGTTGCCGCCAATAAAGCCGGCTACGCTGTCGACGGCGGGATCAGCCAGCACAGCCTTGCGGTAAATTTCCATCTTGGGCTGCATCACTGAAAACGAAAGGCCGTTGTCGCCCCGGATAAAGCCGATCAGTTGACCGGTGTCCTGTTGCGGCATGAACGTCTTGGGCACTACCACATACAGCGCGATGTTGACGCCGATGGTCAGCAGCAGGCTCAACAGGGTCAATCTTCGATGACGCAACGCCCAGCCAAGGCTGCGGTCGTAGCCCGCGACCATCCGCTCGTTGAGTCGACGACTCCAGCGTTGCAACGAATTTTCCCGATCCGGATCATGGGGTTTGAGCCAGCGGGCGCACAACATCGGGGTCAGGGTCAGGGACACCACGAGCGAGACGACAATCGATACCGCCAACGTGATGGAAAACTCGCGGAACAGGCTGGCAATAATACCGCCCATAAACAGGATCGACAGGAAGACCGCCACCAGCGATACGTTCATCGACAGCAAGGTGAAGCCTACTTCCTTGGCGCCCAGGTACGCGGCCTGCATCGGCGGCACGCCTTTGTCGATGTGCCGGGATATGTTCTCCAGCACTACGATAGCATCGTCCACCACCAGGCCAGTGGCGAGGATCAACGCCATCAGCGACAAGTTGTTCAGGGAAAAACCGGACAAGTACATGACGGCAAACGTACCCACCAGCGACACCGGGACCGCCAGCGTCGGGATCAACGAAGCGCGGAAGTTGCCAAGGAAAAAGAACACCACCAGGATCACCAGAGTCACGGCGATTAACAGCGTCATTTCTGCTTCGTGCAAGGTCGCCTTGATCACTGGTGAGCGGTCCATGGCCAGGTCCAGATTGACGCTGGCTGGCAGCACTGCCTGCAAGGCCGGTAATTGCGCCTTGATCTGCGCCACGGTCTCGATGATGTTGGCACCGGCCTGACGGTTGATGACCAACAACACCGCCTGCTTGTCGTTGAAAAAACCGGCGTTATAGCGGTCCTCCACTGCGTCACTGACTTTCGCCACGTGACTCAGGCGCAGGGCCGCACCGTCCTGATAGCGGATGATCAGCGGTTCGTAATCCTTGGCTTTTTCCAGCTGGTCGTTCGCCTGCACCTGCCAGTTGTGGTCGGCGTCCTCCACCGACCCTTTAGGTTTGCGCACGTTGGCATTGGCAATCGTAGTGCGGACTTCATCCAGCGACACACCATACTGATTGAGTAGTTGCGGCTCGAGTTCGACCCGTACGGCAGGCAGCGAGCTGCCGCCGATCTGCACTTCGCCGACGCCGTTCACCTGAGACAGGCTTTGCGAGAGGATCGTCGACGCCAGGTCGTACAGCTGGCCCTTCTCCAGCACGTCGGACGTCAGCGACAGGACCATGATCGGTGCCTGGGACGGGTTGACCTTTTTGTAGGTGGGCATGCTGCGCATACCACTGGGCAGCAGATTGCGCGAGGCATTGATCGCCGCCTGCACTTCCCGCGCTGCACCGTTGATGTCTCGATCCAGGTCGAACTGCAGAATCACCCGGGTCGAACCCTGGCTCGAACGGCTGCTCATGGTGCTGATCCCGGCAATCGTGCCCAGGGAGCGCTCCAGTGGCGTCGCCACGGTGGAGGCCATGACCTCGGGGCTGGCGCCCGGCAAGCTGGCCGAGACCACAATCACCGGGAAGTCCATGTTCGGCAGGGGCGACACCGGCAGCAGACCGAAGCTGACACCGCCCAGCAAGATGATCGCCAGGCTCAGGAGCATGGTTGCAACCGGCCGACGGATGAAGGGCCCTGACAGGTTCATACGTCGGCCTGCTCCAGGCTCGCGGGCGCACTCGGTGTGTGCCCCCATCGCCGAGCCAGACGGTCGAAATACAGATAGATCACCGGCGTGGTAAACAGCGTCAGTACCTGACTGAGCATAAGACCGCCGACCATCACCAAGCCCAGCGGCTGACGCAATTCAGCGCCGGAACCACTGGCGAGCATTAACGGCACGGCACCGAACAGTGCGGCCATGGTGGTCATCAGGATCGGCCGAAAGCGCAGCAGCGCCGCTTCGTAAATCGCCGTTTCCGGATCGACGCCCCGATTGCGCTCCGCGTCCAGCGCGAAGTCGATCATCATGATCGCGTTCTTCTTGACGATACCGATCAACAAAATGATGCCGATGATCGCGATCATTCCCAGGTCATTGCCACTGATCAGCAGCGCCAGCAGCGCGCCGACTGCAGCAGACGGCAATGTCGAGAGAATGGTGATGGGATGAATGTAGCTCTCGTACAGCACGCCAAGCACGATATACATCGTCACCACTGCGGCCAGAATCAGCAGCAAGGTGCTCGACAATGACGCCTCGAACGCCTGGGCTGCACCCTGGAATTGAGTCTGCACGCCGATCGGCATGCCAATGTCTTTCTGCACCTGATTGATCACTTCCACCGCGCTGCCCAATGCCACGCCCGGGGCCAGGTTGAACGACATCATGACCGACGGGAATTGACCGATGTGGGCGATGGCCAACTGCGCCTGGCGCTGTTCGACCCGTGCCAGACTCGACAGTTTGACCTGAGTACCGGAAGTGGTCTTGACGTGAATCTGATCCAGAGCCTGCGGCCCGAGATCGCTGCCGGAAACCGCCTGCAACACCACACGGTATTGGCTGGCCTGGGTGTAAATGGTGGAAATCTGGCGCTGACCGAAGGCGTCGTAGAGCGCATCGGTGATGTTCGCCACGCTGACACCGAGGCGGCTGGCAGCGTCACGGTCGATCAACAAATAGACCTGCAAACCCTTGTCTTGCAAATCGCTGGCGACATCGGTCAATTCTGCTCGTTTACTCAAGGCCTGAGACAGCTTGCCGCTCCACTCGGCCAACAGATCGGAGTCCGGCGACGACAGACTGAATTGATACTGGGTACGGCTGACCCGATCTTCGACGGTCAGGTCCTGCACCGGCTGCATGAACAAACGGATGCCCGACAGCGTGTCGAGTTGCGGTTGCAAACGTTGAATGATTTGCGTGGCGCTCAGGTCGCGTTCGCTGTGAGGCTTGAGGTTGATCAACAAGCGTCCGCTGTTGAGTGTCGCGTTATCACCGTCCACGCCGATATAGGAAGACAGGCTCGCCACCGCCGGATCTTGCAGGATGATTTTCGCCAACGACTGTTGCCGCTCGCTCATGGCGGCGAAGGACACCGATTGCGGCGCTTCGGAAATGCCCTGAATCACCCCCGTGTCCTGCACCGGGAAAAAGCCTTTAGGCACGATCATGTACAGGAACACCGTCAGGCCCAGGGTGGCAATGGCCACCAGCAAGGTCAGCGGTTGATGCTTGAGCACCCAGCGCAACTTACGTCCGTAGGCCGCAATCATCCAATCGATCCAGGCCCCACTGGCGCGATAAAAACGGCCCTGTTCCTCTGCCTTGGGCTCACGCTTGAGCAACCTGGCGCACATCATCGGCGTGAGAGTCAGGGACACCACGAGGGAAATCAGGATCGCCACCGCCAGGGTGATCGCAAACTCACGGAACAGCCGACCGACTACATCAGCCATGAACAACAATGGAATCAACACGGCGATCAGCGAAATCGTCAGTGAGATCAGGGTAAAACCGATCTGCCGCGCGCCTTTGAGTGCGGCTTGCAGTGGCGTGTCGCCCTCCTCCAGGTGTCGCGAGATGTTCTCCAGCATCACGATGGCGTCATCCACCACAAAGCCAGCGGCGATGGTCATCGCCATCAACGTCAGGTTGTTGACCGAGAACCCGGCCAGGTACATCACACCAAACGTGCCGACCAGCGACAGCGGTACGGCAATCGACGGAATGATCGTGGCACTGACCCGACGCAAGAACAGAAACGTAACCAGGACCACCAGCGCGATGGCTATCAGCAACTCGTGCTGCACGTCAGTGACCGACGCACGAATGGTTTGCGTGCGGTCAGTCAGGACAGTGACATCAAGCCCTGCGGGCAGGTTATCAGTGATACTGGGCAGCAGCGCCTTGATCCGGTCGACCACCTCGATGACGTTGGCACCGGGTTGGCGCTGAATATTGAGCAGCACAGCCTGGTTCTCGTTGGCCCAGGCTGCCAGCCGTTCATTCTCCGCCCCGTCGATGACCTGAGCCACGTCCTTCAGACGCAAAGGCGCGCCATTTTTGTAGGCGAGAATGAGTTCCGCGTATTCCTCCGGCGACTTCAACTGGTCGTTGGCATCCAGCATCGATACCCGCGTCGGGCCATCGAAGTTACCCTTAGGCTGGTTGACGTTGGACGCACCGATCAGCGTGCGCACATCCGCGAGGTTCAGGCCATTGGCGGCCAGCGCTTCAGGGTTGACCTTGATCCGTACCGCCTGACGTTGTCCGCCAGCAATACTGACCATGCCCACACCGCTGATCTGGGCGATTTTCTGCGCCATACGCGTATCGACCAGGTCGTTAAGCTTGGGCAGCAGCATGGTTTTGGAGGTAATTGCCAGGGTCAGTACCGGGGTGTCGGCCGGGTTGACCTTGTTGTACACCGGCGGTGCTGGCAGATCCGTGGGTAAAAGGTTGGTCGCACCGTTGATCGCGGCCTGCACTTCCTGCTCAGCGACGTCCATATTGAGGTCGAGGCTGAAACGCAGGGTGATCACCGAGGCACCACCGGAACTGGTCGAGGCCATTTGCGTGAGCCCTGGCATCTGCCCGAACTGCCTCTCCAAAGGCGCGGTCACTGCGCTGGTCATCACTTGCGGACTGGCGCCGGGGTAAAGCGTCAGCACGCGAATCGTCGGGTAATCCACCTGAGGCAAGGCCGAGACCGGCAGCAAGGTATAAGCAATCAGGCCGGCCAGAACGATGGCCAGCATGCTCAGGGTGGTCGCTACCGGACGCAGGATGAACAGCCGGGAGATGTTCATACGCGGCTTTTTTCCGCCTTATTGGCTACAGCCGATTCATCAGTACCCTTTGAAGGTTGACCCTGCAACTTTTGCACCGGCGCGGCGGGGACGTCCTTGCTATCGTTGACCACTTCCACCTCACTGCCATCGCGCAAGCGATCGGTACCCTCGAGCACGACGCGCTCGCCTTCGGCCAGGCCGCTGGTGATAACGGTGGCTTTTTCGTCGCTCGCTCCGGTCTGCAATTGGCGAATCTTGACCTTCTTGTCGCCATCCATCACGTAGGCGAATGTCCCGTTGGTACCGAACTGGATCGCTGCAGAAGGCACCAGCACTGCGTGTTTAAGGGTGTCGGCACGCAGGCGCAGGTTGACGAACTGATTGGGAAACAGCAGTTCGTCCTGGTTATCGAAACGGGCCTTGAACTTCAATGTGCCCGTGGTGATGTCGATCTGGTTGTCCAGGCTGTACAGCACGCCGGTGGCTTGCAGTTTTTCGTCACCCCGGTCCCAGGCTTCCGCCAGCAGCTTGTCGCCACTGCGAAAACGCGCAATGACCACTGATAAGTCTTTCTCGGGCAGGGTGAAATTGACGGTGATGGGTTTGGTCTGGGTGATGACCACCAGCGCTGTGGTGTCATTGGCCGCCACCAAGTTGCCTACATCCAGTTGGCGCAGCCCGGTACGCCCTGCGATAGGCGCACGAATTTTGGTGAACTCCAGATTGAGTTTAGCGTTTCCCACCGCAGCCTGATTGGTCTTGATCGTGCCCTGATACTGACCCACCAGAGACGCAGCGGTGTCCAGTGTTTGCTTGGCAATGCTGTCTTCGGCATACAGGCCGCGATAGCGCTCCAGATCAATCTGCGCGTTTTTGAGCAACGCCTGATTGGTCAGCAATGTACCTTCGGCCTGCTCCAGCGCAATCTGGTAACTGCGCGGATCAATCTCGGCCAGCAGGTCACCCGCCTTGACCATCTGCCCTTCCTGGAAGTTAAGTTTGACCAACTGCCCCGCTACCTGGCTGCGAACGTTGATCGTGTTCATCGCCGTCACGGTACCCAGCGCTTTGTAGTAAATCGGGAAGTCACCCACGGTGGCAGGCGCCACACGTACAGGTACCGGCCCGATTGCGCCGCCAAAGCCCGGACGAGGCGTACCGCTCGTAGACTTTGGATGGGTGGCTGCCGCGCTTTTGTGTGTGGCTGAAGACGGCCACCACCACCAGCACAGGCCGATGATAATCAACAGGACTGCCAGGCTGATCAGCCAGCGACGGGAACTACGGGGGCCAGAGGATTGCATGAATAAATCAACCATTGTGCGCGTGGGCTTCTACGGGAGGCTGAACAATAAGCACAGTTGGGGCCCAAGCAAAGCGCCTTTACCGGCAATTTACTTAGCGCTTACTTTCGATAAGACCCTGAAGCACAAATAAAAACGGCCTGGACGAGGCCAGGCCGTTAATGTTTTACAACGTGTTACTTCAGAACAGCCAGAACAGCGTCGTAATTCGGTTCGTGGCCGATTTCAGAGACCAGCTCGCTGTGCAGTACTTTATCGTGTTCGTCGAGTACAACCACGGCACGCGCGGTCAGACCTACCAGCGGGCCTTCGGCAATTGCCACGCCGTAGTTTTCCAGGAACTCGCGGCCGCGCATGGTGGACAGGTTCTTGACGTTTGTCAGGCCTTCGGCACCGCAGAATCGGGCTTGGGCGAACGGCAAGTCGGCGGAAATGCACAGCACTACGGTGTTGCTCAGGTCATTGGCCTGGGCATTGAACTTGCGTACGGAGGTCGCGCAGGTCGGGGTGTCTACGCTTGGAAAAATGTTCAGCACTTTACGTTTCCCAGCGAAGGTGGCCAGGGTAGCGTCAGACAAGTCGCCAGCCACCAGCGTGAACGCAGGTGCGGAGCTGCCAACCTTTGGCAGTTCGCCGTTGACTTGAATAGGGTTGCCTTTCTGGGTCACTTGAGCCATGAGCTGAGTCCTTTTTAAAGGGTTTCTGGAAGAGCCGGAAGTTAAACACGAAAGTGCGTAGGGACCTATGGGCCTGACTGGATTTTGTCTAACCGATTGTTCCGGGCGCACAATTCCACCAACCAGTCGACGAACACCCGCACCCGCCGCGACATCTGCCGATGCGGCGGGTACAAAGCCGTCAAGGCCATCGGCGGCGGGCGAAACGTATTTAGCACCTCTACCAGCGACCCACTGCGCAGCTGTTCGACGATATGGTAGTACGGCGTCTGCACCAATCCGTACCCGGCTTCGCATGCAGCCAGGTAGCCGTCTGCGCTGTTTATTGACATCGCCTTGGGCAGACTGAAATCACGCACCTGACCGTCAATCAAGAACTCCAGGCCGTACCGTTTGTTGGAGCTGGCCGAGAAATACTCGATCACTTTGTGCTGCGACAAATCTTCCAGTGTCAACGGCGCGCCATGACGCTGTAGGTACTCGCGACTCGCGCAGGTCACTTGCGTCATATTCGCCAGCGGCCTTGCCACTAGCGACTCATCCAGCGACGGCCCTGCCCGCACCACGCAATCCACGCCCTCACGAATCAACTGCACAGGACGATCACTCATGCCGATTTCCAGTTCGATCATCGGGTAACGGTCGGTGAACTGCGGCAATGCGGGGATAACGATCAAGCGACCGAAACCCACCGGAATATCAATGCGCAATACGCCTTGTGGCGCCTTGCTCGCCGATGAAAACGCCGCTTCGGTGTCTTCCAGATCGGTCAGCAGACTGACACAACGCTGGTAATACGCCTGGCCGTCCAGGGTCGGACTGACGTGGCGGGTGGTGCGTTGCAGCAACTGCACCCCCAAATGCGCTTCAAGTTGTTTGATCAGAATTGTCGCCGAAGCCCGCGGCATATGCAGGCTGTCAGCGGCTTTGGCAAACCCGCCCAGTTCGACGATACGGGTGAACACGCGCATGGCGTTGAATCGATCCATGGGGCGACGACCTTGTAGGTGAAGTGAGGTCAGGGAGGCAATTTTAGGCGCCACTGTTTAGATTTTCTAAACAGTGAAAGCATTTTAAGCCGGTTTATCTCTGTTCTGTCGAGCGTAACAATGGAAGTCACCTTTAAATCGGCAGGAGTTTATCCATGCAAACCCGTCAACTTGGTAAAAACGGCCCGCAGGTTTCCGCCATCGGTCTCGGCTGCATGGGCATGACCGACTTCTATACCACTGGCACTGACACCAAAGAAGCCATAGCGACCCTCCATCGCGCCCTGGAGCTGGGTATCACGCTGTTGGACACTGCCGATATGTATGGCCCGCACACCAACGAAGAACTGATCGGCCAGGCCATTCGCGGCAAGCGTGATCAAGTCTTTATCGCCAGCAAGTTCGGCTTTGTCCGCGATGCTAGCGACCCCACTGCCCGGGGGGTTAACGGCAGCCCGGAATATATTCGCAGCGCCATCGACGGCACGCTCAAACGCTTGGGCATCGAAACCCTGGACCTGTATTACCAGCACAGGATCGACCCACAAATCCCGGTCGAAGAATCCGTGGGCGCCATGGCCGAGCTGGTCAAGGCCGGCAAGGTTCGTTACCTCGGTTTGAGCGAAGCTTCTGCCAGTACGCTGGAGCGGGCGCATAAAGTGCATCCGATCAGCGCGCTGCAAACCGAATACTCGCTGTGGAGCCGAGAGCCGGAAGAGAATGGCAGCCTCGAAACCTGTCGCCGTCTGGGTATTGCTTTTGTACCCTACAGCCCTCTGGGGCGCGGATTCCTGACCGGCACGCTGAAAAGCCCTGACGACTTTGCAGCTGACGATTACCGTCGATCGAGCCCGCGTTTTCAGGGCGAAAACTTCGCGAAAAACCTGCTGCTCGTGGAGAAGGTACAAAAACTTGCCGCTGAAAAAGGCGTCAGTGCCGGCCAGTTGGCCTTGGCTTGGGTGCTTGCCCAAGGCAATGACATCGTGCCGATTCCGGGGACCAAGCGACGCAAATACCTGGAAGAAAACGTCGCCGCATTAGCGATAAAACTAACCCCGAACGAACTGCAGACCCTCAAAGACCTGTTTCCCATTGAGGCCATCGCCGGAAAGCGTTACAGCGACAGCTCGTTAAAACTGGTTAACCAGTAACAGCGGCCCGATTGTGGGAGCACATGAATTCGCTCCCACAACATTCATGAGTGCACTGCTCAAAAGTCCCGTTTATAGAACAGATCCAGTGAGCTGGCGATTCCGCTGGCGGCTTCCAGATAGAGCTTTTTGCTCAACATATAACGCAAGGCGATGGTGTTGGCCGGTTCGAACACGCCGACGCCATAGCGCAGGCTCAACTTGTCAGTAATCTTGCCACTGGCGACGACACTGGTCGTATTGCCGCTGCCTGACGTGTCCAGCTCGAAATCCTTGATACCAAGATCCTTGGCGAGCGTACCCGTGACTGAAGAGCTCCCGGCCAGGCCCAATGCCAACGCTGCCTGGGCCATCATGTTGCTGTCTTCGCCGGTGGTGCTCAACGGGCGCCCCATGATCAGATAGGACAACGCCTGCTCCTGGCTCATGGCCGGCTCTGAGAACACGACAGTGGTCGGCTGTTCGGCGCTGCCGGTCAGGCGAATACCGGCAACCACGTCGTCGGTTTTGCGAATTGCTTCGATATCAAGGTACGGCTGGTCGATGGGGCCAGCGAATAAAAGCCGTGCTCGACGAATGGTCAAACGCTGACCATAAGCCCGATAACGCCCATCGTTGAGGGTCAGCTCGCCCCGAGCGTCGAGGTTGTCACCGATATGCACATGCCCGGCCAGATTTGCGGTCAGCCCAAAACCGCTGAAGCTGAGTGTTTCCTGACCTACTTCAACGTCGATATCCATGGCCATGACCAACGGCGGCGCGCCCTGTTCGGTCTGATGGCCGACGATCACGGTGTCACCCGACAGTTTGACTGTCGAGGGCGGCAGTTCACGAATCGTAATCGCGCCTTTGGGGATCAGCACCTTGCCGGAAATCGCCAGCTTACCGCCCTTCATGGTGATGTTTAGATTCGGTGCCACTTCCAGCAGGGCATAAGGTTCCACCGTGAGCGGCAGGTGCGCGCCTTTCAGATTGAGGTCCACCGCAAGCGCTTCGCCCCAGGATATCTGCCCATTCAACGTACCTTTTCCAGACTCGCCACTGTTCCAGCCGCCGTCCAGGCGCAAGCTTTCGCCAGCGATCAGGGCCTGAACCGTCAGGTCATGCAGGCTGACGGGCAGTTCCGGCCCAGTCACTTCGCCGTCGCTGAGGGTGACGCTGCCATTAACCTGCGGTGCCAGCAGCCCCCCAGACAAACGCCCACTGCCATTGAGCCTGCCGGTGAGTTTTTCGACCATCGGCACGAAAGGCCGGGCAATGGATATATCCACCCCACTGAGGTTGAACGCTCCGGACAGCGGTTTGTTTTTCGCCAGCGGATCAATCTGCACTGTCACTGACAGCGTGCCCAGTTTTCCACCGCGAAAGTCCAGCTGGGAGTCAATGCGTTTCGGGTTCAGGATGCTGCTGATCTTGAGGCTTTCATAAGGGAAATCCAGCCATTGGTCCTTCTCGCGAATGCTCAAAGTACCACCGCTGGTCTCCACCGAAACCTGGCCATTAGGGCCGGAAGTCGGGAGATCGAGTTGCACGTTGCCGTTGAGCAGGCCTTTCCAGGCAAAGTCCTTGGGCAACCACTGAGCCAGGCTGTCGAGGGGGAATTGCTTAAGGTGATAACGCAAGCGCGGCTCGGGCATCAGCCGCTGATCCTCACCGCACAAACTTGCCTGCCCCGAAATCCAGCAGTGAGCGGCAAAATTGACTTTGCCATCAGCCAGTCGTTCGAGCCTGGTCGGCTGCTGCAAGCGCCAATCCTGGCCCCCTGTTTGCACATCGCCACTGACCAGCCTGCCCCGCCAGTCACCTTTGCTCAGGTCGCCGTCGAGTGCCAACCCCAGCTTCAATAATGGGCCTTGCAGGTCGAGCGCCAATTGTTGATGTTTGATATCCCCCTGACCGTTGACCTTCAGCGTGCCCAGTTGCGTGTCGCCCAGTTGAATACCACCACCCTTGAGGTCAATGGATGCACGCTGAGCCGTGTCCAGTTTTGCTGCCAGGGCCAGGCTTTGCAGGCGGTTGTCTGCCATCGCCAGTTGCCCGCCTTGCAATGCCAGTTGACCTTGCGGCGCTTGCAGTGTGCCCGCCAGGTCCAGGCGCCCTTTGACTTGACCCTGCAAACGCGGCCACAGCTGGCCCAGACGCGGCAAATTGATGTCCATTTGGCCAAGCAGACGTTGCTGCAAGCTGCCTTTGCCTTGAATGCGGTTATCGCCCAGGCGAACATCCAGCGAGCCGAGCGTCCACTTATCACCGGCGCCATCGACCTTGGCCTGCAGCACGGCCGGCTGCCCCCGCAACCGACCTTTGAGGTCGAGGTCGGCGTTCAGGCTCAGTCGCTCGTTTTTGTATTCCCCGGTGCTGCGCAACGGTCCAGCCAAGGTACCCGGCAATTCTCCCAGCCAATACGCCGGGTTGATCGCACTCAGATCCAGCGCCGTATCCCAGCCTATGCCATCGGCGAATTGCAGTTTCAGGTGCCCATCAGCCTTGCCCTTGCCCGCAGCCAGCTCTAACTGAGGCAGAAAGATCTGCTTGAGATCACCGCTGAACGGACTGCTCAGGCTGAACGCCCCGGCGGGTCCATCGAAAGCACCGCTGAAATTGCCCAGGTATTTGCCATCGGTGTAGGAGACTTCGCCGCTGAAGGTGCGCAAAGCCACCTGCGGTTCATCAATCGCCGGATAAAGCCGATGCCACGGAAAGTTCAGCCAATCGATTTTTGCGTCGGCGCTGAAGCCCTGGCGCCAGTCCAGCCGACCGCTGAGCTTCAGTGATTGTTCTGCACTGGCCGTCAGATCAAGCGCCGCGATGTCCGCACCTTGAGCATCGACCCTGCCTTGCAGCGCCAGCGCGACCGGACCTTGCTCGGCAGGCAGGCTGGCGTTGCCAGAGACCCGATAACCGTGCTTCAAATCGCCCTGAGCTGCCAGCTCAATCCGATTGAGTTGCAGGGTGTCCGGCAGATCGGCGCTGGCCTTGAAGCCATCCGCCGTGACTTTCACCTGTGCGGGCAGATTCTCCACCAGCGGTTGCAGTTGCCCGCTCAATTGACCTTGCAGATAACCACTGCTATCCGCCTTGAGCTGCAAAGTCTTGAGCAGATTGCCCTGAATGTTCAAGGCCAGCGTCCAAGGCTGATCACCCGGTGCCGGCAGCTTCAGCTGACCTTGGGCTGTCAGCGGCCAGTCGCCGTTTGGCTGCAATAACCCGGACAGATCAAGCACCAGACCATCCCGTTGCAGATGCGCAGCATTGATCTGCAGGCCGCTGGCCGTCCACTCCGCTGCCAGTTGCAGAGCGCGTATTTGTTCGCTGCCATTAAGCATCAGGCTGCCGATGCGCACGTCACCCAAGCGGATCGCCAGCGGCAGCTTCAGATCCGGCAGACTCATGGGGCCACTGCTTTGGTCGGCACCGGAAGGGAACTGTAAACCGACGCGCTCGGCCTGCAATTGATCGACACAGAGCGTCATCTTCGCCAGACACGAAGGCGACCAGGCAAAGACTGGCGCATCGACCTCGACGCGGCTATCGCCCTGTACCCACAGCAGATGATCGGCCCGCCATTGACCGGCCAGATGACCGCTGAAGTTTTCGATTTTCAGCCCCGGCACCAGCCCCAGCGCCCAACGGCTGCCCGCTTGCGTGCCTAGGATCAGGTACAGACTCAGGATCAGCAGCACGGGTAACGCGATCAGGCTCAGGCCGGTAATTTTTATTGCGCGACGCACCGTTCAGGCACTCCTCATAATTCAGGGCCCATGGAAAAGTGCACACGAAACCCGCCATCGCCATCCAGCGCATGAGCCAGATCCAGGCGCAACGGCCCGACCGGCGAGACCCAGCGCACGCCGATACCAACACCGGTTTTCAAGCTTGGCAGTTGCAATGTATTGAAGGAGTTGCCTTGATCCACAAACGTCGCTACACGCCACTTTTCAGCGATTGAATATTGATATTCGGCGCTGCCAGCGACCATGTACCGTCCGCCAATACGATCACCGTCGGAGTTCGTCGGTGATAGGGTCTGGTAGTCATAGCCGCGCACGCTTTGATCGCCGCCAGCAAAAAAACGCAAGGAGGGAGGGATCGATTGATAGCCGTTGGTCGCGCTGCCACCAAACTGCACGCGCCCAAGAAAACGGTGGTTTTGCCACACGGTCGTCAAGCCTTTAAGCAGTACAGTGCCGCGCAACACATTGGTGTCTGACGCCAGCCCCTCCTTGGCGACTTGCCCATCGAACTGCAGGCGATAACCGTTATGCGGGTCGATACGGTTGTCACTGCGCAAAAGTGAATAGCTGATACCCGGCATCAGCAACGTACTTAGCCCGGAATCATCGCCCAGACGATATTCCTCGCGCTGCCACTTCAATGAAATCACCCGATCCCAACCGCTGGACAGCCGACTGTGCCACTCAGGGCCGACGGTCAACAGCTTGCTCACGGTGTCGGTGCCCGCGATCTCTTCGTACTGGTAACCGCCAGCGAACCGCAGTTTGTCGGTCAGTGGCGGGGTCAGAGGTATGTCGTACCACAGGCCCACGTTTTGGCGCGGTGCGGACAGCTCCATCTCGGCACCATAGCTGTGCCCCTGAGGATTGACCCAGTGGCGCGTCCAGTTAGCCTTGCCGCGCACACCGACGTCGGTGGAAAAGCCAAGGCCGAGCCCCATCGTGCGGGGCTTGCGGGTTTGTAGCTGGACCGCCACCGGAATCACCTGATCCACTGCTGCCGTGGGCGCCGCGTCCACCCGCACGCCCTCGAAATAGCCGCTCGACTGCAAGGCCTGATTGAGTTCAGCGATCAGTTCCGAGTCATAAGGGGTGTAGGCTTTGAATGGCACCATGCGTTGCATCAAGTCGTCATCAAATGGCGCATCGCCGCTGAAGCTGACTTTACCTAGCACGTAGCGCGGGCCACTCTCATAAATCAGCTCTATATCGGCAACACCGGCCTTTGGGTCGATACTCAGGCGCTGGCTGCTGAAGTGCCCACTAAAAAAGCCATAGCGCGATGCCTGATTCTGGATCAGGCGCTTGGCGTCTTCGTAGTAGCCATGATTGAGTACAGCGCCCGTTTTCAACCTGTCGCTTTTCGGCACTCGAAACGCCTTGAGCGAGGCGGCTGGGCCGTCAATCCGTACGGTGACACTGCGCAGATGCACCGGCTCGCCAGGCACCACGTTGATCACCAGTCGCAGGTCCTTGCCGGTTTTTACTGTGCTGTCGATCTGCGCCTGGTAATAGCCCAAGGCTTGCGCCGCTTTTTGCGCCTGCTCTTCAGCCCCCAGACTGAAACGTTGCAGGGCCTCTTCATCGCGCTCGCCAAGGCTGCCCACATACCCTTCGATATTGGCTTTAAGTGCGTCGTTGGAGGGTTCGATCCTGATATCCAGTTGCGCCGCCGCGAACACCGAAAAAGTGCTGAACTGGACAATAAACAGCAGAACCAAACCGCTGGTGAATCTACCGGAAAACTTCATAGCGGCGGATGCTATCACGCGCGGCGAGTCGTACTGGAGCGCGTCTGACAGCGAAAGCCTGGGACTTTATGCCTGGGCTTTGAGCAATACCTGAGGATTGGGGTGGAAAAACACATGTTCCCGGATTGGTCCTACAGCAATCTCACCGATTTCCTCATAGCCCTGTCGCTTATAAAACTCCAGATATCGCGGATTGCCCGTGTCGAGCACCACGCCCTGTGAAGTTTCATCGACGGCGCACCATTGATGCAGCGCCGTGAGCAACTGCTCACCAAAGTGACGACCCTGAAATTGTGGGTGGACCCCCAGCAATGGCAAAACGTGCACAGCGTCAGAAGGCAGGCAGGCCAGCACCGCCTGGTGATACTCCAGATAGCGCTGGGTACAGCGCAACCCTGCACTGAGGACCATGCGCAAACGCCATGCCCAGCTTTCGGTAATATCGAGACGGCGTTGCGGTGGGGCAATCAGAGCGATGCCCACCAGCCGATCCTCGACGAACAACCCCAGCGCTGGCAGGTCCTGCAAGAAGTGCTGTTTGACCAGTTCACGCACGGTGGCCCTGACCCGATGCTCATAGCCCGGCCTGTCCGACTCAAACAAGTAAGCGAAGCTCGGTTCGTGGCGATAGGCGTGATACAGCAGCGAGCGCGCCTCGCGGGAGTAACCACTGTCCAGCTGGCGGACTTCAGCCACGGCTGTTGAAGTTTCAGGCATTCGGTTGACCTCATAGGTACAGCGCTGCTCGAACGACAGCGTTTGTGATGCGAAAGCTTCGAGTAACAGGTACGCATTACAGTTCCGACATTTTCGACTCTGCTACCCGACCCTAGCATTGGATCAGACAATCCGCCACGCTGGCCGTGAGTCGACAGGTCAGCTAGCATCGCTTTTTTGTTTGCCAGGATTGCCGCCCATGAAAATCGTCTCGTTCAACATTAACGGCCTGCGCGCCAGACCTCATCAGTTGGCGGCGCTGATTGAGAAACATCAGCCGGACGTGATCGGCCTGCAGGAAACCAAAGTCTCGGACGAGCAATTCCCCCACGCTGAAATCGAAGCCTTGGGGTATCACGTGCACTTCCACGGGCAAAAAGGCCACTACGGTGTCGCTCTGCTCTCGCGCCAGGCGCCACTCACCCTGCACAAGGGTTTCGACACCGATGACGAAGAATCCCAAAAGCGCTTTATCTGGGGCACGTTCGCCGACACAAAGGGCGAGCCTGTGACCATCATGAACGGCTACTTCCCGCAGGGTGAAAGCCGCGACCATCCGACCAAATTCCCGGCCAAGGAGCGTTTCTACAACGACCTCCAGCTGTTGCTGGAAAGCCAGTTCAAAAACGATCAGCCATTGGTGGTGATGGGCGACGTGAATATTTCCCCGGAAGACTGCGACATCGGCATCGGCCTGGATAACGCCAAACGCTGGCTCAGGACTGGCAAATGCAGTTTCTTGCCTGAAGAGCGCGAGTGGATGGCGCGCCTGAAAAACTGGGGCCTGATAGACAGCTTCCGTCATCTTCATCCCGAGGTGATAGACCGCTTCAGCTGGTTCGACTACCGCAGCCGGGGCTTCGAAGATGAGCCCAAGCGCGGTTTGCGGATCGACGTGATTATGGCCTCCCATGGATTGCAGTCACGCATCAAGGCCGCTGGCGTGGACTACGACCTGCGCGCCATGGAGAAACCGTCTGACCATGCGCCGATCTGGCTGGAGTTGAGCTAGAACCGGCCCCGCAGACGCCCTTTTAGGCATGACTGTCATATTTCAGCAATCATTCTGACTTAATCTCCCGGCACTTTCTGTCTCTATAAGGTGCCGCACATGCTGCGCGCTCTGTTCACTGGTACTGCCCGACACCGCGCAGCCTGGCTATTCGGTTTTATCTGCAGCACCCTGCCCGGTGTGGTTTTCGCGGCACTGCCGATCCCTGCCGAAGGCATCCCGGCGTTACGCATCCAAGGCTCCAATACCATTGGCGCCGCGTTGGGCCCAGCGCTGGTCGAAGGCTTGCTGCACGCCCAAGGTCTGCAAAATGTGCGTATCGAAGCGGGCGCCCATGAGAACGAACAACGTGTGCTCGGCCAGACGCCTGCCGGACGCACGGTACTAATCGAGGTGGCGGCCCACGGTTCTGGGACGGGGTTCACTGCATTGAAGGCCGACAAGGCCGACCTGGCAGCCTCCTCACGGCCGATCAAGGACAGCGAACTGGCGAACCTGGCCTCGCTGGGCGACCTGAAAAGCCGCAAGGCCGAACAAGTCATTGCCATCGACGGCGTGGCGGTGATCCTCCATCCGGCCAATCCCTTGCATCAGTTGAACACTGAACAACTCGCGCAAATATTCTCGGGTGAAGTCCACGACTGGGAAGATCTCGGCGGTACCGGTGGCGCGATTCACCTGTATGCCCGCGATGATCACTCCGGCACCTTCGACACGTTCAATGAGCTGGTACTGCTCAAGTACGGCAAAACCCTGGCGCACAACACCAAGCGATTCGAATCCAGTGAGCAGCTGTCTGATGAAGTCAGCCAGGACCGTGGAGGCATTGGCTTTATCGGTTTGCCTTACGTGCGCAGGGCCCACGCTGTCGCGATTGCCGATGGCGATTCGAAACCGATGCTGCCGACCGTCAGCCTGATTGCCACCGAGGATTACCCTCTGTCGCGGCGCCTGTATTTCTACCTGCCACCTCAGGGCCTCCAACCATGGGCCGAAGCACTGGTGCAGTTCGCACAAAGCAGCAAAGGCCAGGCCATCGTTGCCAACAGCGGCTTCATCGCCCAGACGGTACAGGCGATCAAGGTCCAGGCCTCAGCAGGGCTGCCTGCGGACTATCAAGCCATCGTCAAGCAAGCACAGCGTCTGTCGGTGAATTTTCGCTTTGCCCAAGGCAGTGCGACCCTGGATAACAAGGCGCAACTCGACCTGCAGCGGGTCGTTGACTACCTCAAGACACACGACAAATTGAACGGCCACGTCACGCTGGTAGGGTTTGGCGATGCCAAGAGCGATCCAGCGCGGGCAGCGTTATTGTCCAAACTCCGGGCCATGGCGGTGCGGCGAGAGCTGGTCAAGGCGGGCGTGGTCTTGCGCGACATTCGCGGTTTGGGTGATGAGATGCCGGTGGCGGCCAACAACGCCGATGAAGGCCGGATCAAAAATCGGCGGGTAGAGGTTTGGGTGTATTGAGTATCTGGGTGGGAGGCGAATAAATCCGCCCCCCACCGCTACTCGCGGTCAGTGATGCTCGCTGCGCAGCATTTCCTTCGGCATATACTTACCGATCTCGAACTTGCCTATCGCCGCGCGGTGCACTTCATCCGGGCCGTCGGCCAGGCGCAACGTGCGCTGCATTGCGTACATGTAGGCCAACGGGAAATCGTTGGAAACCCCAGCGCCGCCGTGCATCTGGATCGCCCGGTCAATCACGCGCAATGCCACGTTCGGCGCCACGACCTTGATCTGGGCGATTTCGCTTTTCGCGACTTTGTTGCCGACGGTGTCCATCATGTACGCAGCCTTTAGTGTCAGCAGGCGCGCCATGTCGATTTCCATCCGCGAATCAGCAATTTTGTCGATGTTACCGCCCAGTCGCGCCAACGGACGACCGAATGCAGTGCGGCTGATCGAACGCTTGCACATCAGTTCCAATGCCCGTTCAGCCATGCCGATAGAGCGCATGCAGTGGTGAATCCGTCCAGGCCCGAGTCGACCTTGAGCGATTTCAAAGCCGCGCCCCTCACCCAACAGGACGTTCTCGTAAGGCACGCGAACGTTCTCAAACAGCACTTCAGCATGACCGTGGGGGGCATCGTCGTAGCCAAATACTGGCAGCGAGCGGACGATTTTCACCCCAGGGGCATCGGTCGGCACCAGAATCATTGAGTGTTGCTGATGGCGCGGACCTTCGGGATTGCTCAGGCCCATGAAAATCATGATTTTGCAACGCGGGTCGCAGGCGCCAGAGGTCCACCACTTACGGCCGTTGATCACCCATTCGTCACCGTCACGTTCAGCGCGGGCGGCCATGTTGGTGGCATCGGAGGACGCGACGTCCGGCTCGGTCATGGCGAACGCTGAACGAATTTCGCCGCGCAACATCGGTTCAAGCCACTGCTGCTTCTGGGCTTCGTTGGCATAGCGCACCAGCACTTCCATGTTGCCGGTGTCTGGCGCCGAACAGTTGAACGGCTCTGGCCCTAGCAACGAACGGCCCATGATTTCAGCCAACGGAGCGTACTCGAGGTTGGTCAGGCCCGCACCGAGCTTCGACTCTGGCAGGAACAGGTTCCACAACCCCTCAGCCTTGGCCTTGAGTTTGAGCTCTTCCATGATCGCAGTGGGCTGCCAGCGATCGCCCTCGGCGACCTGACGTTCGAACACAGGCTCTGCCGGGTAGACATAAGCATCCATGAACGCAGTGACGCGCTCACGCAGTTCCTGAACCTTTGGGGAGTACGCGAAATCCATGAGCAGCTACCTTCTGAAGGAGGTGGGTGAGTGCATGAATTGGATGCTAGATCAGCGATGAAAATTTATCTAACCTATTCTCAACGTGTATAAACATTCATAACCGATATATGATCGGCCTTCGTAACGTCTCAATAAAAACAACATGAGAGCGCAATGGAATGAATCTGAGCAAGGTCGACCTCAACCTCTTTATTGTCTTTGATGCCATCTATACCGAAGCCAATCTGACCCGTGCCGGACAGATTGTCGGCATCACCCAGCCTGCGGTCTCGAACGCTCTGGCCCGCCTGCGGGAGACCTTCAACGACCCACTTTTCGTACGGACCGCGCAAGGCATGGTGCCCACGCCCATGGCCCAGAACATCATCGGGCCGGTGCGCAACGCCCTGACATTGCTGCGCGTCTCGGTGCAGGAAAGCCGGATTTTCAATCCGTTGCAGGCAAACAAGACCTACCGCATCAGCATGACCGACTTGACCGAAGCGGTGATCCTCCCTGCGTTGTTTCAACGTCTGCGTCGACTGGCCCCGGCGGTGATTATCGAGAGCTTTTTGTCCAAGCGTCGCGAGACCACCAAGGAGCTGGCAGCCGGGCGGCTGGACTTCGCCGTCGATGCGCCCCTCAATACCGACCCGCAAGTGCGTCACGTCAAGCTCATGGAAGACAAATACGTGTGTGCCATGCGCAAGGGGCATCCCTTGGCGACCAAAGAAAAATTCAGCCTGGAAGACTACCTGTCCCTGACGCACATCCACATTTCCAGCCGCCGCAGCGGCCTGGGACATGTTGACCTGGCACTGGGCAAGATGGGCATTCAGCGCAAAATCGCCCTGCGCTCGCAGCACTACTTGATGGCTTCGCAAGTGCTACAACAGACCGATATGGTCATGACCGTGCCGGAGCGCTTCGCCAGACGCCATGATCTGCACTATGTCAATTTGCCGGTCAACGATGTGCCACCGGTGGAAACCCACCTTTACTGGCACGAAAGCACTGATCAGGACCCGGCTAACCGCTGGATGCGGGAGCAGATAATCGAACTCTGCCAACTGGTGACAGCGCAAGAAAAGAAGCTAGATAAAGCTTTAGATATCAATCCCAAGTAATTGATTATCAAGTGTTAATTTTAATAACTTAAAGTCATTTCTAGGTTAAATGGTCGTGATTTGCGCATGGATGAGGCAGCAAAAGTGAATGAAGGCGCGGCAGGCAGCTTGACGTATACGTCAAGCACGCCGTAGGTTAGCCACACGTTTAACCGTGAGTCCCTTCATGAGCAGTCAGACCTACAGCATTTCCGACCTCGCCCGCGAGCTCGACATTACCACCCGCGCTATTCGCTTCTACGAGGAACAAGGCCTGCTCGCTCCCGAGCGGCGGGGCCTTGAGCGTGTCTACTCAGGCCGCGACAAGGTGAGTCTGAAACTCATTCTGCGTGGCAAGCGCATCGGCTTCTCCCTGGCAGAATGCCGGGAACTGATCGAGCTGTACGACCCTCGCGGCGACAATCGAAAACAGTTGAATACCATGCTCGGTAAAATCAGTGACCGTCGTACTCAGCTTGAACAGCAACTGCTGGACATCCAGCAAATGCAGCTGGAGCTGGACACTGCTGAAGAGCGTTGCCTGGCTGCACTTGAAAGAACAGTTACAGATCATGATGTTACTGAGTAAACCTCAAATAAATATAAGGTGATGCCATGCCCCTGCCTCAACATGTTCGCCTGGTGGAAGTCGGCCCTCGCGACGGTCTGCAAAATGAAGCCCAGCCCATTAGCGTCGCGGACAAGGTGCGGTTGGTCGATGGACTGACCGCCGCAGGCCTGAGTTATATCGAAGTCGGCAGTTTTGTCTCGCCC
The DNA here is from genome assembly GCF_052976945.1 of Pseudomonas sp. GG8. Taxonomy (NCBI): domain Bacteria; kingdom Pseudomonadati; phylum Pseudomonadota; class Gammaproteobacteria; order Pseudomonadales; family Pseudomonadaceae; genus Pseudomonas; species Pseudomonas sp. GG8. The sequence goes on along the minus strand of NZ_JBRIIP010000001.1, from coordinate 2,062,529 downwards.
AAATGGGTCCCACAAATGGCCGGATCCGCTGAAGTCTTCGCTCAGATCCAGCGCAAGCCCGACGTGACCTATGCGGCGCTGGCGCCCAACTTCAGGGGGTTTGAAGACGCCCTCGCCGCTGGCGTGACAGAAGTCGCGGTATTCGCCGCCGCGTCCGAAGCGTTCTCCCAGCGCAACATCAATTGTTCGATCAGCGAAAGCCTGGAGCGTTTCGTCCCGATCATGGAGGCCGCCCGCCTGCACGGCATCCGTGTGCGCGGGTATGTCTCCTGTGTGCTCGGCTGTCCATACGAAGGCCAGGTCGCACCACAGCAGGTGGCCTCGGTCGCCAACGAACTGTTCGCCATGGGCTGTTATGAGGTGTCCTTGGGCGACACTATCGGCACCGGTACACCGGGCGCGACTCGCACCTTGTTCGACGTTGTCGCCGGGCAGATCCCGCGGGGCAAACTGGCGGGCCATTTCCATGACACCTATGGGCAAGCGCTGGCCAATATCTACGCCAGCCTGCTTGAGGGGATTCAGGTGTTCGACAGTTCTATCGCTGGGCTCGGCGGTTGCCCCTATGCCAAAGGCGCCAGCGGTAACGTCGCGACCGAAGATGTGCTGTACATGCTCAACGGTCTGGGGATTGATACCGGCATCGATATGGATCGCTTGATTGCAGCCGGTCAGCGGATCTGTGACGTGCTGGGGCGCCCTACCGGTTCACGGGTCGCGAAGGCGCGTTTGGCGACCGGAGTGTTACCGCGCCAATAAAAGGTGGGGAGGAAACGGGTAACACGGAAACAATTACTGATAATTTTTCTCGGCGACTTTGGCAGGTATTTTTTCAAGCCATTGATTTTAAAGGACTTGATTAAGTTGGCACGGCTTCTGCTATAGGTTCCGTACAACAAAAATAAAAAATAATGCAGTACCCAATAAAAACAATACGTATCGGCTCTGACATAACAAGAACAACACGGACAGAGACGCAGCTAATAGATTTTTTTGGAGTGGATAGCTTTTCAGGGGTTTCGACCCCGCGACCGGGCAGAGAACAATAAAACTACCTCAGGTAGCTCCCGAACTGGTTGGATCACGCAGGTGATGAAAGCGAGTCAGCGCTCAAAAAAATACGTTTGCTCTTGATCCTGAATGGGATCGACTAAAACAGCGGTAAAAGGGAACGGTCGCCAAAAACAACAACAGGCCACCCTAAAACAATAAAAAAAGAGCATGCATAAAACCTTGAAGGGGAGCCCAGGCTCCCCTTCGTGCTATCTGGCGTTTGCCAAACCCCATCAAGCCCCTACTCAACCGCCTTCAGCAATTCCTCGACACTGATTTCCCGCATGCGAAATTTCTGAACCTTGCCCGTTACGGTCATGGGGAATTCGTCGACGAATTTGAAATGGCGCGGGGTTTTGTAATGGGCGATCCGGTCTTTGCACCAGCCTTGCAATTCGAGCGCACTGACGACGTGCCCCGGGTGCAGCTTTATCCAGGCGACGATCTCTTCGCCATACCTGGTATCCGGGATGCCGATCACCTGGACGTCCGCCACTGCGGGATGGGTGAAAAAGAACTCCTCCAGCTCGCGGGGATACACGTTCTCGCCGCCACGGATGATCATGTCCTTGTTGCGCCCGGCGATGCACACGTAACCATTGTCGTCCATCGACGCCAGGTCGCCGGTGTGCATCCAGCCCGCTTGATCCAGCGCCTCGGCGGTGCCTTGCGGGTTATTCCAATAGCCGAGCATCACACTGTAACCACGGGTGCATAACTCGCCTATCTGGCCGCGCGGGACGACACAACCGGTTTCGTCGATGATTTTGTTCTCGAGTTGCGGCTGAGTGCGGCCCACGGTCGTTACCCGCAGCTCAATGCCATCCTCAGGCCCGGTCTGCAGCGACACCGGACTGGTTTCAGTCATGCCATAGGCGATCTGCACCTCCTTCATGTGCATCTCGCTGATCACTTTGCGCATGACTTCTATCGGGCAGGTCGCGCCAGCCATAATCCCGGTGCGCAGGCTGGACAGGTCAAATGCCTTGAGTTGCGGATGATCGAGCATGGCGATGAACATGGTTGGCACGCCATACAGCGCAGTGGCTCGCTCCTCAGCCACAACGCGGAGGGTGAGCAAAGGGTCGAAACCGTCATTTGGGTAGATCATCGTTGCGCCATGGGTCATACAACCCAGGTTGCCCATGACCATACCGAAGCAGTGATACAGCGGCACCGGGATCACGACGCGGTCAGTCGCGCTCAAGCCAAGGCTTTCACCGACCATGTAACCGTTATTGAGGATGTTGTAGTGGCTGAGGGTCGCACCTTTGGGGAAACCGGTGGTGCCAGAGGTGTACTGGATATTCACGGGGTGATCGAATTGCAGACAGCGCTGTCGCTCGTTCAGTTGCTCGACACTGACCTCGACTGCCAAAGACGCCAACGCGCTCCATGGAAGAAAGCCTGCTGGCGGCTGCTCGTCGAGGCTAATCACCCCACGCAACTCCGGCAGGGACTCACTGCGCAGCTGTCCTGCCGGGTAGTCGCACAATTCAGGAACCAGCGTGGCACACATGGCGTGGTAGTTCGAGGTCTTGAACGCTCCGGCGCAAATCAACCACTGACAGCCAGACTGCTTGAGCACGTACTCCAGCTCACTGGTGCGATAGGCGGGATTGACATTGACCAGAATCACGCCCAGTTTCGCGCTGGCGAACTGGGTAATGCACCACTGCGCGCAGTTCGGGGCCCAAACCCCCAGGCGGTCGCCCGTCCGCAAGCCCAGCGCCATCAGCGCCCGCGCATGCAGGTCTACCGCTTCGCCCAACTGCGCCCAGCTATAGCGCAGTTGCTGATGGCGCACGACCAATGCCTCGCTAAGAGGGAATTTGGCGACAGTCTCGTCAAATGCCTGACCGATGGTCTGCGCCAACAGCGCTTTGTCCTGCCGACCGCGAGAATAGCTAGGTTGAATCATGGACCGTCCCTTTTTATGTTTGTTTTGGGATCACAGCCGTATCGTCGTTTCGCCAGACACAGCCATCATAGAGGCCTTACTCTTCGAACACGTCTACTTTGGCGCAAATTGACGTTAACGTAAAGGTCATGCCTATGAACGGATGTTGACAGGCAAAGCCCGACAGGTTTACGTTAACGTAAAGGTGAATACAGCATTCACCATAGCACTCATTATTTTCAAGACCCCAACCCAGGGTTTGCACCCAACAATAATAGGAAAGGTAAAAAGCATGAGCTACCCGAGCCTGAACTTCGCCCTCGGCGAAACCATCGACATGCTGCGCGACCAGGTTCAGGCCTTTGTCGCGGCAGAAATTTCGCCCCGTGCGGCGCAAATCGATAAAGACAATCTGTTCCCTGCTGACATGTGGCGCAAGTTCGGTGACATGGGTTTGCTCGGCATCACGGTCTCTGAGGAATACGGCGGCGCGGGCATGGGCTACCTGGCTCACGTTGTGGCGATGGAAGAAATCAGCCGTGGCTCGGCTTCAGTCGCCCTCTCCTACGGCGCTCACTCCAATCTGTGCGTGAACCAGATCAACCGCAACGGCAACCCCGAGCAGAAAGCCAAATACCTGCCCAAGCTGATCAGTGGCGAGCATGTGGGTGCCTTAGCCATGAGCGAACCCAATGCCGGTTCCGATGTGGTGTCGATGAAACTGCGCGCCGACAAGCGCGGCGATCATTACGTTCTCAATGGCAGTAAAACCTGGATCACCAACGGCCCGGATGCCAACACGTATGTGATCTACGCCAAGACTGACCTGGAAAAAGGCGCTCATGGCATCAGCGCTTTCATCGTCGAGCGCGACTGGAAAGGATTTTCCCGCAGCAACAAATTCGACAAGCTCGGCATGCGTGGCTCTAACACCTGCGAGCTGTTTTTCGATGACGTCGAAGTGCCGGAAGAGAACCTGCTCGGTGTGCTGAACAGCGGCGTCAAAGTCTTGATGAGCGGCCTCGACTACGAGCGCGTCGTGCTTTCGGGTGGCCCTACCGGGATCATGCAGGCCTGTATGGACGTGGTGGTGCCCTACATTCACGACCGTAAACAGTTCGGCCAGAGCATCGGCGAATTCCAGCTGATTCAAGGCAAGGTCGCCGACATGTACACCCAACTCAATGCCAGCCGCGCGTACCTGTATGCCGTGGCTCAAGCCTGTGAGCGCGGCGAAACCACGCGCAAGGATGCTGCCGGGGTGATCTTGTACAGCGCAGAACGCGCCACACAAATGGCTCTGGACACCATCCAGATCCTCGGCGGCAACGGCTATATCAATGAGTTTCCGGCCGGACGCCTGTTGCGTGACGCCAAGCTGTATGAGATCGGCGCGGGCACCAGTGAAATCCGCCGCATGCTGATCGGTCGCGAGCTGTTCAACGAAACGCGCTGAGCCTATTTGATCTTTTGGAGTGCCTCATGGCCATCCTGCACACCCAAATCAACACGCGCTCGCCCGAATTCGCACTCAACGGCGCAGCGATGCTGGAACACGTCAAAGGCTTGCGAAAGTTGCTCGCCCAGGTTCATCAGGGCGGCGGGCCTAAAGCCCAAGAGCGCCACACGTCGCGCGGCAAACTGCTGCCCCGCGAACGGATCAACCGTTTGCTCGATGCCGGTTCGCCTTTCCTTGAAATCGGCCAGTTGACGGCTTACGAGGTGTATGGCGAAGACGTACCCGCGGCAGGTTTGATCGTCGGCATTGGCCGGGTCGAGGGCGTCGAATGCATGATCGTCGCCAACGACGCCACAGTAAAAGGCGGCTCTTACTATCCGCTGACGGTGAAAAAACACCTGCGAGCGCAAACAATCGCTCAGCAAAATCGCTTGCCGTGCATCTATCTGGTCGATTCCGGTGGCGCCAACCTGCCGCGTCAGGATGAAGTGTTCCCGGACCGCGAGCACTTCGGGCGGATTTTCTTCAACCAAGCGAACATGAGCGCCGTGGGCATCCCGCAGATCGCCGTGGTCATGGGCTCGTGCACCGCGGGCGGTGCTTACGTGCCGGCCATGGCCGATGAAGCAATCATGGTTCGCCAACAGGCGACGATTTTCCTCGCTGGCCCACCGTTGGTGAAAGCCGCGACCGGTGAAGTGGTGAGCGCCGAGGACCTGGGCGGTGCCGATGTGCACTGCAAGATCTCTGGGGTTGCCGACCATTACGCCGAAAGTGATGAACATGCCCTGGCCTTGGCCCGACGCAGCATCGCCAACCTCAACTGGCGTAAACAGGGTGAACTCAACGCCCTGACCCCCATTGCCCCGCTGTATGGCGCCGACGAGTTGTACGGGGTGATCCCGGCTGACGCGAAGCAACCCTTCGATGTGCGCGAAGTGGTTGCGCGCCTGGTGGACGGCTCCGTGTTCGATGAATTCAAGGCCTTGTTCGGGACCACGCTGGTCTGCGGCTTTGCCCATCTGCACGGCTATCCCATCGCGATCCTGGCCAATAACGGCATCCTGTTCGCTGAATCGGCGCAAAAAGGCGCGCACTTCATCGAGCTGGCCTGTCAGCGCGGCATCCCGTTGTTGTTTCTGCAGAACATCACCGGGTTCATGGTCGGCCAGAAGTACGAAGCTGGCGGCATCGCCAAGCACGGCGCCAAGCTGGTCACCGCCGTAGCCTGCGCCAAGGTGCCGAAGTTCACGGTCATCATTGGCGGCAGTTTCGGCGCCGGTAACTACGGCATGTGCGGCCGCGCCTACGACCCGCGTTTTCTCTGGATGTGGCCCAACGCCCGGATCGGCGTAATGGGTGGCGAACAAGCTGCTGGCGTGCTGGTGCAGGTCAAGCGCGAGCAAGCCGAACGCAGCGGTCACACGTTCAGCGCTGAGCAGGAAGCCGAGATCAAGCAACCGATTCTCGATCAGTATGAGCACCAGGGTCATCCTTATTACTCCAGCGCCCGTTTGTGGGACGACGGTGTAATCGACCCCGCGCAAACCCGGGACATCCTTGCCCTGGCCTTGTCCGCATCGCTGAATGCGCCTATCGAGCCAAGCACATTCGGTGTGTTCCGGATGTAACCGGGCCGCACCCACGGAGTGAACATGACCGATTTACACACAGTTGAATTGCACACAGATCCCCGGGGGTTCGCCACGCTCTGGCTGAACCGCGCGGACAAGAACAACGCTTTCAACGCCCAAATGATTCGCGAGCTGATCATCGCCCTGGATGATGTGCAAGCCGACACCCGTCTGCGCTTCATGGTGATCCGTGGCCGGGGCAAGCACTTTAGCGCTGGAGCCGACCTGGCCTGGATGCAGCAATCGGCGAACCTGGATTACAACACCAACCTCGACGATGCCCGCGAACTGGCCGAGTTGATGTACAACCTGGCCAAATTGAAGATCCCCACTTTGGCGGTCGTGCAAGGCGCGGCCTATGGCGGCGCATTGGGTCTGATCAGTTGCTGTGACATGGCCATCGGTACCGAAGATGCGCAGTTTTGCCTGTCGGAAGTGCGCATCGGCCTGGCCCCGGCGGTGATCAGCCCCTTCGTGGTGCAAGCCATCGGTGAGCGTGCGGCGCGTCGTTACGCCCTGACGGCCGAGCGCTTCAGTGGCCTGCGCGCACGGGAAATCGGTTTGCTTGCCGAGTGTTACCCAGCCGCCGAGTTCGAGCAGCAGATCGATCAGTGGATCAACACCTTGCTGCTCAACAGCCCACAAGCAATGCGTGCGAGTAAAGACCTGCTGCGTGAAGTAGGTAACGGTGCACTGACCCCTGCCCTGCGTCGTTATTGCGAAAACGCCATTGCCCGTATCCGCGTCAGTCCTGAAGGCCAGGAAGGCTTGCGCGCCTTTCTGGAAAAACGCGCACCGGCCTGGCAGTCCGAGCAGGCTGACGCCGCTCAATCCAATAAAAAGGAGCCGCGCCCATGAGCGCCTCGCAGACCCCTACACCACTGCTGACCCGAATTCTGGTCGCCAACCGGGGCGAAATTGCGTGCCGCATCATGCGCACCGCCAAGGCGCTTGGGCTGACCACAGTTGCCGTGCACAGCGCCACCGATCGCGATGCTCGACACAGCCGCGAGGCTGACATCCGAGTGGATCTGGGTGGGAGCAAGGCGGCCGACAGCTACTTGCTGATCGACAAATTGATCGCTGCGGCCAAGGCCAGCGGCGCCCAGGCGATTCATCCTGGTTATGGCTTTTTATCTGAAAACGCAGGGTTTGCCCGCGCCATCGAAAACGCTGGATTGGTTTTCCTCGGTCCACCCGCCTCTGCCATCGACGCCATGGGCAGCAAATCCGCCGCCAAGGCCCTGATGGAAGACGCGGGCGTACCTCTGGTACCGGGTTATCACGGCGAAGCACAAGACGTCGCAACCTTCAGCGCAGCCGCTGAACGCATCGGTTACCCGGTGTTGCTCAAAGCCACGGCAGGCGGTGGCGGCAAAGGCATGAAGGTGGTGGAACAGGTCAGTGAAATGGCCGAAGCGCTGGCCTCGGCTCAGCGTGAAGCACAGTCATCGTTCGGTGACTCGCGGATGCTGGTGGAGAAATACCTGCTCAAGCCGCGTCACGTCGAAATCCAAGTGTTTGCCGATCAGCACGGCAACTGCCTGTACCTTAATGAGCGCGACTGCTCGATTCAGCGCCGCCATCAAAAAGTCGTCGAAGAAGCCCCTGCCCCCGGTCTCAGCCCAGAGCTGCGCCGTGCCATGGGTGAATCGGCGGTGCGTGCTGCTCAAGCCATTGGTTATGTCGGCGCAGGCACGGTGGAGTTTCTGCTGGACTCTCGCGGCGAATTCTTCTTTATGGAGATGAATACTCGCCTGCAAGTCGAACACCCGGTCACCGAAGCGATCACCGGGCTGGACCTGGTGGCCTGGCAAATTCGCGTGGCCCAAGGCGAGGCGTTGCCAATTACTCAAGCGCAGGTACCGCTGATTGGCCATGCCATCGAAGTGCGGCTGTACGCCGAAGACCCCGCCAACGATTTCTTGCCGGCCACCGGCACGCTGGACATCTACCGCGAACCTGCTGCCGGCCCCGGTCGACGCGTGGACAGCGGCGTAGCCGAGGGTGACAGCGTGTCGCCGTTCTACGACCCGATGCTCGGCAAACTGATCGCCTGGGGCGAGAACCGTGAGCAGGCACGTCTGCGTTTGCTGGCCATGCTTGATGAGTTCGCCATCGGCGGGCTGAAAACCAACCTGGCGTTCCTGCGCCGCATCGTCGCTCATCCTGCGTTCGCAGCGGCGGAACTTGATACCGGATTTATTCCACGCTATCAGGAACAGTTGCTGCCACCCGCCGGAGAATTATCGGCAGAGTTCTGGCAAGCCGCTGGCGAGGCCTTCAGCCAAAGCCAGCCAGCCACGGTTCGTCAGGACGACCTTTATTCACCGTGGGCCAGCCACAACGGTCTGCGTGCCGGGCTGCCGACAGAAATCGACCTGCACTTGATCTGCAATGGCCAGAAGCAGGTGATCCAGCTGCGCAACAGCAACGCCTCGCTGGCCGAGCTGAGGGGCGAGCAACTGCTGATTGAACACGATGGCGTGCGCCGTCAGCATCTGGCGATCCGCCGGGGCGATACCTTATATCTGCATTGGCAAGGCGAGCTGCACACCATCAAACGCCTCGATCCGATTGCCGAGATTGAAGCCAGCCACAGCCATCAGGGCGGCCTGACCGCTCCAATGAACGGCAGCATCGTGCGGGTGCTGGTCGAGGTCGGTCAAAGCGTCGACGCGGGTGCGCAGTTGGTGGTGCTGGAGGCCATGAAGATGGAGCACAGCATCCGCGCACCCCATGCTGGAGTAGTCAAGGCGCTGTATTGCGTCGAAGGCGAGATGGTCAGCGAAGGCACGGCACTGGTGGAACTGGATGAAGCAAAATAAACTTTGACATGCGAATGATAATTGTTATTATTAGCGCCGTTGATCGCAAGATCAACCCGATAACCCAGAAGCCTCAGGTCGGCTTCCGGGTTATCTCCTCATCAGGCTAATCACGGTTTTGACCCGGCTTTTTGCCGGGTCTTTTTTTTGTTTCTTTCCGATGGGTGTACAGTACCGGCACGAATTGGTACCGCCGTACAGGAAATAACCGTGACTCAGACCCCTCTCAAAATCAGCGCTGATTTCGACAGCGGCAATATTGAAGTACTCGACGCCAGCAACCCTTCTAACGTAAGACTGGCGATCCGTCCCGACACGAACAGCCCCCATCTTCAGTGGTTTCACTTCAAGGTCGAACACTTGGACGTGGGCCAAAAACACGCCTTCAGCCTGACCAACGCCAGCCAGTCCAGCTACAACCGCGCCTGGAACGGTTACCAGGCCGTGGCCTCTTACGATCATGAACACTGGTTTCGTGTACCGACAACATTCGACGGCACGGCCCTGAATTTCAGCCTTGCGCCAACCGAGTCGCAGGTGTATTTCGCCTACTTTGAACCCTATAGCCGCGCACGTCATGACTGGCTGATCGAACAGGCTATCAACAAAGCCGGCACCGAGCTGATTGCCATCGGCAAAAGCGTCGAAGGTCGCGACATCCAACTGTTGCGCAAAGGCGACGGTGCTGTCGGCAAGCGCAAGGTCTGGATCATCGCCCAGCAACACCCGGGCGAACACATGGCCGAATGGTTCATGGAAGGCCTGATCGAACGCTTGCAGGAAAAACACGACCCGGTCATGGCGCAACTGCTGGCTGCCGCCGATCTGTACCTGGTGCCGCACATGAACCCTGACGGCTCATTCCACGGTCATCTGCGCACCAACGCCAAGGGTAAAGACCTGAATCGGGCCTGGCAGGATTCCAGCCGGGAGTTGAGCCCGGAAGTGTTTTTCGTCCAGCAGCAGATGGAGAAATACGGCGTAGATCTGTTCCTCGATATCCACGGCGATGAAGAAATCCCCTACGTGTTTGCCGCCGCGTGTGAAGGCAATCCCGGCTACACCCCGCACCAGCAGCAACTGGAAGAACACTTCCGCCGCCGCTTGAGCGAAATCACCCAGGATTTCCAGACCCGCTACGGTTACCCGCGCAGCAACCCCGGCCAAGCCAACATGAACCTGGCCTGCAACAGCGTCGGCGAGCGTTTCCAATGCCTGGCATTGACCCTGGAAATGCCGTTCAAGGACAACGATGACGCGCCTGACGTCGTCACCGGCTGGTCCGGCAAACGCTCGAAACAACTGGCCAAGGATGTCCTGACCACCGTGTCGGAAATGGTCTCGGTCCCGCGCTGAGTCAACGGCCCCTTCAGGCAAATCCGCTCTTGGGGTTTATGTTGCTTTCAACGCAGCAGCAATCTCCCCGAGAATCGCTGGATCATCAATCGTCGACGGCGGAGTGAAGTCCTCGCCGTCGGCGATTTTTCGTAGAACACCGCGCAGTATTTTGCCGGAGCGGGTTTTGGGCAGGCGCTTGACCACGACCACACGCTGCAAGCACGCCAGCGCACCGATTCTCTCGCGCACCAACGCCACCATTTCGCTACGCAACTGCTCGGCACTTTCGCTGACGCCGTCCTTGAGCACGATCATGCCCAGCGGCACCTGCCCCTTGATCTCGTCATGCACGCCGATCACCGCACACTCGGCCACGGCGGGATGTTGGCTGACCAGGTCTTCCATCTCCCCGGTGGACAGCCTATGACCCGCGACGTTAATCACATCATCCGTGCGGCCCATGATGTACACGAAACCATTTTCGTCCACATACCCCCCATCACCCGTGTGGTAATAGCCGGGAAACGTCTGCAGATAAGCTTCCAAGTAGCGTGTATGGTCATTCCATAGCGTCTGGCTGCACCCAGGCGGCAATGGCAAGGCGATGACGATAGAACCTTGCTGACCAGGCGCGAGCAACCGGCCCTCCTCATCCACCACCTTCACGTTGTAACCCGGCACCGCACGGTTGCTTGAACCAGGGGCCGGGCTGTGACCTTCAAGACCTACGCACGGTGCAGTCACCGGCCAACCGGTTTCGGTCTGCCACCAATGATCGAGTACTGGCTTGCCAGTCAGCTGTTCCAGCCAGTGATGCGTGCTGGAGTCAAGTTTTTCCCCCGCCAAAAACAACTGTCGCAACGAACTCAGGTCGCGGTTCTTGATCAACTCGCCGTCAGGATCTTCCTTGCGAATCGCGCGCATGGCAGTGGGAGCACAGAACAACGCGTTGACCTTATATTCTTCGATCACCCGCCAATACGCGCCGGCATCTGGCGTACGGATCGGCTTGCCCTCATACAGGATAGTGGTGCAACCGCACATCAGCGGTCCGTAGACAATCAGGGTGTGGCCTACCACCCAGCCAACATCGGAGATGCCCCACCAGACATCGCCCGGCTGCATCCCGTAGATATGGCTCATGGTGAAGGTCAGCGCGACTGCGTTGCCGCCGTTTTCGCGAACGATACCTTTGGGCCGGCCGGTGGTGCCCGAGGTGTACATGATGTATAGCGGGTCGGTGCTGGCGACGGGCACCGGATCGACCGGTTGCACACCGACCAAGGCTGCGTTCCAGTCCAGGTCGCGGCCCTTCTGCAACTGCGCCTGAACCTGTGGGCGTTGCAGCACCAGAACATGGCTCGGCTGATGGCGAGCCAGTTCCAGGGCTTTGTCCACCAAGGGTTTGTATTCAATAACCCGGTCGAACTCCAACCCGCACGAAGCCGTCAGCAGCAGCTTGGGTTTGGAATCGTCGATGCGCAGTGCCAGTTCATGGGCTGCAAAACCGCCGAACACCACGGAGTGGATTGCGCCGAGTCGGGCGCAGGCCAGCATCGCCATGGCCGCCTGCGGGACCATCGGCATATAGATGATTACGCCGTCGCCCTTCTCCACGCCCAATTGGCGGAGCAAACCCGCCAACCGCGCCACTTCGTCACGCAGTTCGTTGTAGCTGTAGCGCACCTTGCTGTGGCTGACGGGCGAGTCGTAGATCAGTGCCGTCTGCTCGCCACGGCCCTGCTCGATCTGATAATCGAGTGCCAGATAGCTGCTATTGAGCTGACCGTCGGCGAACCAGCGATGCGTGCCGTCAGCCAGGGTTTGCAGAGTCTGTCGAGGTGCCTGATACCACGCCACGTTGCGCGCCTGTAGCGCCCAGAAGGCCTCGGGATCGGCGATGGAATGGTCGTAATGCTGCTGATAATGCTTCTGTTGCTGGCTCATCGGTGTCCCTGTGCTTGTTCTTATTGAGGGCTTGGCGAGAAAGACTTACACCCATGAACGTAGCAGATGCACAGAGAAAAACAGCTACGACTTTTGTCGGCCGCTTTAGCCCTGAGCCATCGCACGGGCATTGGCAGAACGCTGGGTCAGCACACCCAGGAGAGCCAGCAATGCCAAGGCGATGACCACCAGGCCATAGACGTTGGTGGTCGCGATCAGCCCGAAGCTGTGTGCCGAGAGCCCGGCAACCAATGCAGGTACACAAAATGCCAGGTAACTGAGCACATAAAATGTCGACATCAGCCCGGCGCGTTCATGGGCGTGAGCCAGTGGCAATAATAAGCGCATGGCCCCAAGGAACCCGGCGCCGAACCCGCACCCGGCAACCACCGTCCCTACGAAAAACAGCCATAGCCAACCGCTGTTGACGGCCGCCAGAATCACCGCGACGCCTACGCCCATAAAGCTGGCACCCACGAACAAGGCCAGGCGGGGTGTACGTTTGCGCAGGTTCAGAATCGCCACCGCGCCACTTAGGGTTAATGCCGCCACGGCCAGCCCGCCATTGAGAACCGACGTCGAGCCGGTTGCTGCGGTTAATAATGATGGGCTCAGCGACAGATAGAATCCGCCCAACGCCCAAGCCGCTATATCCACTGGCAGCACCAGCCACAGCGTGCGTCTCGCCTGAGGTGGTACGTGCAACGAAAGCTTTAGCGACGCCCAGACACCCGGTTGTGGGCTGACCGTTTCCGGCAGACGCCACAGGTACAGAGCCTGCAACACAAAAGCGATCAATAGCACGACAAACGCCATCAACAGCGGCAAGGGCGCGAACGTCACCAGAACACTGGTGCCCAGCGCGCCCGCGGCCATGCCCAGCATCGGTGCGACACTGTTGATCAACGGCCCCTGTGTCTGATCACAATCAAGCAAGGCAGCGCCCAATGCGCTGGCAGCCATGCCCGTGGCGAAACCTTGCAGCACCCGTGCAATGATTAGCCAGGTCACATCGGTGGCGGCGATAAACAATACCATCGACAAAATCTCAAGCACCAGCGCGGCAAAAATGACCGGGCGTCTGCCCAAGTAGTCGGACAATGAGCCGACCAACAACAAGGCCCCCAGTAAACTCAGGGCATACACTGCAAAAATCAGGGTCAGTATCGCCGACGAGAAGCCCAAGCTTTGCTGATACAGGTGATAAAGAGGGGTGGGCGCGCTGGACGCAGCAAAAAAGCACAACACCGTGACGGCAAGAAACCCCAGTGCTCCACGACTACGAACGGTCGGGTCCGGGTTCTGCAAAGGATGAGACATGAGTACACTCTCCGATAAAGCAAACCGTTAAAGCAATAATTTAGCTTTTTCGAGTGTGCAACGCGATCCCGCTTAAAGCAAATTCTTTGTGTTAAGGTCTGCCGCATGGCTATTAAAGAAGGTATTCGCACGGGAGGCCGCAGCGCCCGTGTTCAAGAATCGATCCACGCGGCTATCCGTGACCTGTTGCTCGAGCACGATCGTGCAGCCCTCAGCGTCCCACTGATTGCTGCCCGTGCTGGTGTCACGCCCTCAACCATTTACCGACGCTGGGGTGACCTGACCACGCTGCTTGCAGACGCAGCGGTGGAACGTTTGCGTCCGGACATCCCGGTCAATTGCGGCAACCTGCGCGAAGACCTGCAAACGTGGACCGAGCAATACCTGGACGAAATGAGTTCAGCCCCGGGGCGGGAACTGATGCGTGACGTCGTGGCCAGTAGCGCGGCAACCTGCTCTGGAAAATGCTCTGCCATCGTTCGTGACCAATTACAAATCATCATCGGGCGCGCGCTCGCCCGAGGTGAGACTGCTCCACCGGCCGAAGAATTGATGGACGCCATCGTTGCGCCAATGGTGTATCGCATCCTCTACGCGGAAGCACCACCGAGCCTGGAACGCATGCATCGATTAATCGACATCTGCCTCGCGCGGCAGGATTAATGATGACGATCGACAATCAAACTCATACCCTTGAGCGTCTGCGCGCTGGCAAGCTTGCGGGCATCACACGGCTTGATCTGTCCTGCGGGCTGACCGAGTTTCCTGCGGAAATTTTCGACCTCGCGGACTCGCTGGAGGTGCTCAATCTGACCGGCAATGCGTTGAGCCGCCTGCCGGAAGATCTGCACCGTCTGAAACACCTGCGCGTGTTGTTCTGCTCGGAAAACAGGTTCACCGAGCTGCCAGCCAGTATAGGTCAGTGCCTGCAGTTGCAAATCGTCGGGTTCAAGGCCAATCAGATCCGCTACGTTCCTGCTCAGGCACTGCCGCCCTTGTTGCGCTGGCTAATCCTGACGGACAACTGCATTGAGGCCCTGCCCGACGCACTTGGCGCCTGCAGTGCCTTGCAAAAATTGATGCTGGCGGGTAATCGCTTGCAGAAGTTGCCTGAGAGTCTGGCGACCTGCACGCAACTTGAACTGGTGCGTATTGCGGCCAACCGCCTGACTGAATTGCCCGACTGGTTGTTGAAACTGCCCACGCTTGCCTGGCTGGCCTACGCCGGAAACCCGCTGACCGTAAGTCCCGCTGAAACGCCCATCCGCCAGATCCCGTGGGAGCATCTGCAGGTACAACAGCAACTGGGCGAAGGCGCTTCCGGGGTGATCCAACAAGCCCTGTGGCAACGTCAGGAGAACCAATCCACGCCTGTGGCGATCAAGCTCTACAAGGGCAGCATCACCAGTGACGGCTCCCCGCTCAACGAAATGTCTGCCTGCATTGCTGCGGGGGCTCACCCACAGCTGATCGAAGTCCAGGGGCAGATCGCTGAACACCCACAGGCACAGGTTGGTCTGGTGATGCAATTGATCGCCCCCAGCTTCAGCAACCTCGCTGGCCCGCCCAGCCTGGACTCCTGCACCCGAGACATCTATGCCTCAGGCACCCGGTTTTCGCTGGACGTCGCCCTGCGCCTGGCCTGCGGCATCGCCTCGGTTGCCGAGCATCTGCATGCAGGCGGTATCTGCCATGGCGACCTGTACGGGCACAATATCTTGTGGGACGAGGACGGCGATTGCCTGCTCGGCGATTTTGGCGCAGCGTCGTTTTATCCGACAGCCAACACCGCTCAAGCACAGGCACTGGAACGCGTTGAAGTCAGGGCTTTCGGGATCCTGCTGGGTGAATTGCTGACGCGTTGCGATCCAGCACCTGCCGAGTGGCTACTTAACCTGAAAAGCCGATGCACGCATCCCGACGTACTGGCAAGGCCGTCGTTTGCACAGGTTCATGGCGAGTTACGGCGCCTGTGACACGATGCAGTGCATTCACCCCTGGAGCTACTGGTCATACCCATGCCGGGCGAGCCCCCGCGCCGCCTCGGCAAAACACTCGCTCACCCAATCGACGAACACCCTAACTCGCGGGGACATGTGGCGGTTGTGCGGATACAGGACCGACACGGGCATCGGTGGCGGCGGGCATTGAGGCAACACTTCACGCAACACATCTTCGGACAGTTGCTGAGCAACCCGATAGCGCGGCACCTGAATGATGCCAATGCCGGCAACCGCCGACGCGGCGTAGATTTCAGCGCCAAACACCGCGACGCGACCCTCGAGCAGGACCTCCTGGCATTGCCCATCAACCATAAACTCGAAGGGGTAAGGTTTGCCGGTGGTTCTGGAGACATAGTTCACGCCCGTGTGAGTCGCAAGGTCCCTCACCTGTTTCGGCACCCCGTATTTGCGCAGGTACGCCGGGCTTGCACAGGTCACCTGCTCCAGCATCGCGATACGACGGCCGACCAACGATGAATCGCTGAGGTTGCCGGCCCGCACCACGCAATCCACGCCCTCCTGAACCAGGTCCACCAATCGATCAGCTTCGCTCAGGGTCAGTTGAATATCAGGATAACGCGCCATGAAGTCCGGCAAGGCTGGCACCACGAAGTACCTGGCCAACGTGCCGTGCAGGTTGATCCGCAGCATGCCTTTGGGCGCGACGCTGCGGAACGCATGTTCGGCATCTTCCAGTTCCGCCAGTAAATGGATGCATCGCGCGTAGTAGGCCTCACCGTCAAGGGTAGGTTTGACCCTGCGCGTGCTGCGCTCCAGCAAGCGCGTGCCGAGCCAGGCTTCCAGTTGGTTGAGGCTGTGGGTCAGCGTCGCACGCGGCAGGGTCAAGTCTTCAGCAGCCAACGTGAAGCTGCTGCGCTCATAGATACGCACGAAGATTTTCATCGCCTTGACCTGATCCATCATGGCCCTCGTCAATTGTTGACGTTTTTTGAACAGTCCTGCGAATTTAGCACGAGCCCGCCTTGTCCTGTCGAAGTGGCTGGACAAGGCGGCGTCGAAGCCGAAGACAATGCCTTATATAAAAGGAATGCTGTAGCTGACGATAAAGCGGTTTTCGTCTTTGTCGGCCACATCGTTGCCTCGAAGCACCGCACTGCGCCACGTAAAACCCAGTCCCTTGAGGCTACCTTGAGGGATCACATAGTCGATACGGAAGTCATGCTCCCATTCGCTATTCTGCTTGTTGAGCGCTTGAATATGCTGACCATTCCAGTAGGTATAACCCGGTAAGCCGAGGGTTGAAAAGTCGTAGGCATACGCGGCCATTGTCGTGTCTTCGCCTGCATTGACGAAGCGCAGAACCTGCGAATTGGTGATCAAGTAAGGAGAGCGACCCTGGTCCTGGTTAATATGAGGGAAGTCACTACGCCCGCTCGTTTGCTGATAGCCAACACTGATAGAGTGGCCTTGCAGGCTATACGTGAACAGGCTGCTCCATAGACGGTTATCTACTTCGCCCTTGCCAATACCTTGACCATAATAGCCCGCACTGACATAACCTTGATCACGGCCCGAAGCGCTGGCATTTTCACCGTCTGAGGTGCTATAGAAATAACGCAAGTCTGTTTTCAGCTGACCGACGGGCAGTTGCCACTGGTGAACCAACCCAAGAAAGTGCTGCTGATAAAAATCTTTCAAGCCGCCATAGTAGTATTGCAGTTGCAATTGCGGAGTGGCTTGATAATCAACCCCACCGTAATAGAACTGATTACTGAATTTCCCGGTGTCCGGGTTGTTTGCGCCCGCAATCGACATCCCCTGGGTATTTGAGGAGTTACGATCAGCCACCTGTTTTATATCACCCACGATAAAGTTTAAATGCTCAAACTCTTTTGATTCTACTTGCCACCCCTCAAAGGTTTCCGGCAATAAGCGGCCGTCGTTGTACGTCAAAACAGGCAGTTTCGGGAGCAACGTGCCGACCTTTAGCTGAGTCTGGGAAACACGAAACTTAGCGGTGGCCCCCAGCCGGCCATAATCATTAACCGCTTCTCCGTTGCTGTCCAAAGGAAATACACTTCCCGGGGTGTGATCCTCTTCCTTCTTACCCACGCGCCCTGCGGCGTCTAACCGCAGGCCATACAAGCCCAGCACATCCAAACCAACCCCTATCGGTCCCTGAGTGAAACCTGACTGGTAATTAAGAATGAAGCCCTGGCCCCACTCACGGTCAGAAGGTGCCTTTGCATTACGCGTGTCTTGGTTGAAGTAAAAGTTACGCAGGTCAAGTGAGGCTTTGCTGTCCTCAATGAAACCAGCGGCATGCGCTTGCTGTGCGACACCAAGGGCCATGACCAGCGTGAGGTAAGTTTTATTGCGCATCGTTGTCTCCGATCGGCAGTGCTAATTCAGGGCTAACGGCCGTCCTAGAGCAGTTGCGGCGTTGAGTGGCGGCAATTTAAAGGATTTTATTTATTCTTTATAAGAATGAATTATTATTTTTTTATCTTCTTTTGGAATATATAAATCCCTAAATCGTTAACCTTTCCATGAGGATGTCTGCACGAACTCATTCCTCGCGGACGCTTGGCAGCGCCACACCATGGTTCCTGACAACAAGGGTAATCGTCACGCCCATTGGGGCTGCGCCCCTTTATAACCGGGGTTTCGAGGGGTCAGATCGGGGATTGAACAACGCTGATCGCTACGCGTTAACGGGGCGTATTTGTCGTGAAGTGGCCCGCTAGATACTGGCTCTAAATGAGGGCATTACAGACTTTAGAAAAAAAGAGTTGCTCTTCATATCTACGTGTCAAGACTACAAAAGTTACAGCCATTCAAGATGACACCAACGGTCGCTGATACCCCTTCCTCTGCGGTAACCATCATCCTGCAGGCCTGCAACTAGAGCCGGACTTTATTCGGTGCCCATAACAGACTCGCCTGATAATGGACTCGCGCGGTGTATCTGACGCGAGCCTCTACAAGCAAGCCTGCTGCAGGTTTAGGGTTTAACCCTATACCCCGGCCAACTCTCGCAATCGCGCCAGTTCAGCCACGGGAATATCGATGCCATGGACCAGCGCCTTGGCGCGCTGCAGGTAGCGGCGGTCACCGGGCATGCGCTCCTGACCGACGTCATGCATCCGCCGGACCAGTTCCTCACTGCGCTCGGCAAAGTTCTGCCCGGAACCCTTGTTCGGATCAATGACGATAAACAACTGACCCGTCCAGGGGGTCTGTGCACCGGGATGCTTTGACCAGTCGAACTCGAACGAAAAATTACCGCCCGTGAGCCCTGCGGCGAGCAATTCGACCATCATCGACAAGGCTGAGCCCTTATAGCCACCAAAGGGCAGCAACGCACCACCATCAAGGATCGCCTTGGGATCCTCGGTCGGCAGCCCGGCGCGGTCCACACCCATGCCCGGCGGCAACATCGCGCCCTTGCGAGCAGCGATCTGCACGTCACCGTTGGCAATAGCACTGGTGGCCAGATCGAACACAATCGGGTCACCACCCGCCCTGGGTGCGGCAAATGCAATTGGATTGGTGCCGAAAAGCGGTCGCTGTGCACCATGGGGCACCACGCACGTCATGCTGTTGACCACGCTCAACGCCACCAGCCCCTCACGAGCGAACGGCTCGACATCGGGCCACAGCGCCGCGAAATGGTGCGAGCTGCGAATCGCCAGAATGGCAATCCCCGCGCTCTTGGCTTTCTCTACCAGCAACGGTCTGGCAGCCGCCAATGCCGGTTGAGCGAAGCCGTTAGCCGCATCGACCCTAATAAATGCCGCGCCGACATCCTCGACTTTTGGCACCGCTTTGCCGTCGACCCAGCCGCTGGCCAGGGACGAAAGGTAACCGGGAATTCTGAAAATTCCGTGACTATGGGAACCGTCACGCTCAGCGCTGGCACAGTTTTCAGCCAACACACTTGCCACTTCCGGCGAGGTGCCGTTGCGCAGGAAGACCTGACGCAGCAACTCGACCAACTCAGGAAAAGAAATGTTTTGCGTCTCGACGTGGGCCGCGGTATCGCTGGATGCAGACATTTTAAGCTCCGGTATATTTTTTTTGAGGGAGGTAATGGCGTTCTTCATTGATCCCGCACGCTTGCTCAAGCAGGGATTGAGCAAGCCTGAGCGTCACCTTGTCATCAGGGCTTGACCTTGCGCCGCATGAACCCGTTGATGATCACCACCAACACCGCGACCGAGATGGCAATGTACTGAAAGGTCTTCTCGGTGATCACGCCGATGTTCTGCAAGTGTGACAAGCCCAACATGATCCCAAGCACCACCAGGGCGATCAGAATCGAATACGTCAAACGCTGTTTGTTAGTCATTACGGCTTCCTGAATACCTGTAGAAATCATTTGCTCTGCGCAACTCCGGGCCCATGGTACCGCTGATGACTCGCAGACGGCAGCCTGGCATACAAATCCCCGGTACTGGCCGCCGGGTTACCCGATAGAGGCTTCGACACTGATCCTGTGACCCTGATCAGAACAAAATGAACGCCAATGAGATAAACATCACATGTTTTAATGCCGCCCTATTCAAGACGGTTGCCGCCAAGCTTCCGCTCTCGCGCTTTAGCAGTGATCGAACAGCGATACATCAAGGAGTTCACTATGCCCAACGAAGGCAATCTACTGCAGGCCGCAGTCGTATTTCTGCTGGCCGCAGTATTGACCGTACCCTTGGCCAAGCGCCTGCAACTAGGCGCAGTGCTCGGGTATCTGTTTGCCGGGGTGATCATCGGCCCTTCAGTGCTGGGCCTGATCGGCAACCCGCAAAGTGTCAGCCATATTTCCGAATTGGGCGTGGTGCTGCTGTTGTTCATCATCGGCCTCGAGTTGTCGCCGCGACGTTTGTGGGTGATGCGCAAGGCCGTGTTTGGTGTTGGGCTTGCCCAAGTACTGCTCACCGGGGTGGCTATCGGCAGCGTCGCCCTGCTCGCCTTCGATCAGTCGTTTAACAGTGCGGTTGTGTTGGGGCTGGGTTTAGCACTGTCGTCCACCGCCTTCGGCCTGCAAAGTCTGGCCGAGCGCAAGGAGCTTAACAGTCCACACGGACGGCTGGCCTTCGCCGTATTGTTGTTCCAGGACATCGCCGCGATCCCATTGATTGCCATGGTGCCGTTTCTAGCGGGGGTGGATCATAACGCCAGCACCTCAGACCACCTGACTCATGGTCTACGGGTGGTGGGCAGCATCGCTATTGTGGTGATCGGCGGGCGCTATCTGCTGCGCCCGGTATTTCGGATCGTAGCCAAGACCGGTCTACAGGAAGTCTCGACCGCGACTGCATTGTTGGTGGTGATCGGCACAGCCTGGCTGATGGACCTGGCGGGGCTATCGATGGCCATGGGGGCGTTTCTGGCAGGCCTGCTATTGGCTGACTCCGAATATCGCCACGAACTGGAATCACAAATCGAGCCCTTCAAAGGATTGCTGCTCGGGCTGTTTTTTATCAGCGTCGGCATGGGTACCAATATTGGCCTGCTGGCCAGCGCACCGCTGACCGTGCTGGGGCTGACAGTGCTGCTGATTCTAATCAAACTGCCCTTGCTGTTTGGCATCGGCCGTCTGGTCGGCGGCCTGGACCAGCACAGCGCCTTGCGCTTGGGCGTCGTGCTGGCAGCGGGTGGTGAATTTGCCTTCGTGGTGTTCAAGATCGGCCGCGACCAAGGGCTGTTCGAAGCGCGGCTGTACGACATTCTGGTGCTGACCATCACCCTGTCCATGGCCATGACGCCGCTGCTGTTACTCCTGATTTCGCGACTGCTCAAACCCAAAGTCACGCCGCAGATCGTGCCGGACGAGTACCGCGATATCGCCAGCGATTCGCCCAGGGTGGTCATCGCGGGTATGGGCCGTATGGGGCAAATCGTTGCGCGGATTCTGCGGGCACAAAAAATCTCCTTCGTGGCATTGGATAACGCCGTGGAGTCCATTGAGTTTTCCCGCAGCTCCGGCCATCTGCCGGTGTTCTACGGCAATCCACTACGCCCGGAAATTTTGCGTGCGGCCAAGGTTGATCAGGCAGAGTTTTTCATCATCGCCACTGATGACCCGGACACCAACATCAAGACTGCCGAGTTGGTGCGCAAGCTTTATCCGCACATAAAAATCATCGCCCGGGCACGCAACCGTCAACATGTGCACCGGCTGATGGACGTAGGTGCTCAGGCGGTACGTGAAACGTTCTACTCCAGCCTGGAGATGAGCAGGCGTACGTTGGTGGGGCTGGGTCTGAGCCAGGCTCAGGCCGATGCCCGGGTCAGTCGTTTCAAGCGTCACGATGAACAAGTGCTGAATGCCCAACATTTGGTGTATGACGATGACGCCAAAGTCCTGCAAACCGCCCGAGAAGCGAGAACGGAACTGGAGCAATTGTTTGAAGCCGACCGTCTGGAGGAAGAGTCCGCCAAAGACTGACAATATTCAGGCGCTCAACTCAGCTAATCAAACCTGGAACACACCCCATCGAACAAGCCTGAAGGAGCCTTCTCTTCGGACTTGCTCGATTGTTAGACAAACCCATCTATATTCAGGATAGTTTCAGCGGCCATATATAAACTTCCTACATAAAATTTAAAACTGTAGAAATACCCTACACGATTTTCCGCAACATTCACCCCGCCAAGCTATTTACCCCGACACCCGAAACTGTAAAAATTCGTTTGCAGCATTGCGCCTGGCAACTAACAAATACCACCTCCACTGAATAACTATAAGAGCTGATCTATATGAACCCGAACACTGCGACTGCTATCGACCTGTCGCTACCTGTCGCTGCCCCCCACACAACCAAGGCTTTTGGCCTGGAAAACCTCATGGCCCTGCGGGACGCGCTGATTGTTCTGAAAGGACCATTGGGCAATATTCCAGCCTTGCGCACCCGCATTCAGGACAGCGTATTTAATCACGCGGCGCAAGACCGCCTATTACGATAACGAACGCCTGAATCAACGCCGTCCAAATAACGGCCCCGGCTCGATCACCGGGCGGCCATAAGCCACGGCGACCAAAACGATTGGATCGACGTTGAGATGTAAGCGCCAGGTTTATAACCGCACCCACCACATGAGTCCGGTCGTTAGCCCAGCACCTCACTTAAAGGAATGAAGTTCAGCCAGTCACCTTCGGCGACCGTGGTCCCTTCGCGCACTTCAATCAGGCCTTCGGCCCACGCTGCGCTGCGCAGGACGCCCGAGCTCTGGTTGCTGTAGAGCACGGCGCGGCCTTGTTCGAATCGCCCGCGCAGATATTCGCGGCGGTCTCCGGCCTTGTTCCAGGTGAAACCGGCAGGCACCGGAAACTGCAGCGGCGCGACATCGGCGACGCCCTGACGGCGCAACAGATAGGGCCGGGCGAGTAATGCGAAGGTCACCAGAGTAGAGGCTGGATTGCCCGGCAAACCAATCACCGGCACACCACGAAAATGGCCAAACGTCAGCGGCTTCCCAGGCTTGATCGCCAGCTTCCACAATGACAACTCGCCGTCCTCGCGCAGGGCATGTCCGAGAAAATCTGCCTCGCCCACCGATACACCACCGGTGGAAAGAATTAAATCGACGTGCCCCAGAGCGCCCAACGCGTTACGGGTTTTTTCCAGATCGTCTGGCAAAATCCCGGCGTCGTACACCTCGCAGCCCAACCGCTGTAACCAACTGCACAGCAACACCCGATTGCTGTTGTAAATCTGCCCAGGGCCCAGCGGTTGGCCCGGCTCGATCAACTCATCGCCGGTGGACAACACAGCAACACGCACGCGCCGCACGACATTAAGCCCGGCCAGGCCCAACGATGCTGTCAGGCCCAGTTCAATGGGCCCCATACGCGTACCGACGGCCAATACTTGCTCGCCAATCGTTGTTTCCTGGCCCTGGGGACGAATGTTTTGCCCGACTCTCATCGGCTCAATGAAGCGCACCCGCTGATCGACGAGTACCTCGGCGTTTTCCTGCATTTCTACGCAATCGGCGCCCGCCGGCACGGGCGCGCCGGTGAAGATCCGGGCACAGGTTCCAGGCGTCAATGGTTCGGGCGCTTGCCCGGCAAATATGCGCTGACTGACCTCCATTGGCTCACCCTTCCAGTCCGCCAGACACAAGGCGTAACCGTCCATGGCGCTATTGGGCCAAGGCGGCAGATCCAGGGTTGCAATCAACTCCTCGGCCAGAACCCGACCTTGCGCATCGGCCAGTACGACCCGCTCACGCTCAAGGATCGGCGTCGCCTCGGCCATCTCCAACAAGCGCGCCAGCGCCACTTCTACAGGCATCAACGATCGCGCTTTAGTGCGGCTCATATCAGTTTATCCGCGGGTTTCGCAGGGCTCGGCCTGCTTGAGGTGGGCGACGAAGTTACACGGACGGTGACGTGAATCCAGCTGTTCGGCAAGAATACCGTCCCAACCGGTACGACAGGCATTGGTCGAACCCGGCAGGCAGCAGACCAATGTGCCGTTGGCCATACCCGCCAGCGCGCGGGACTGCACGGTAGAGGTACCAATATCCGCCACGGAAATCTGCCGGAACAGCTCACCAAACCCATCGACCTGCTTGTCCAGCAAGCAGATCACCGCTTCAGGTGTACTGTCGCGACCGGTAAAACCTGTGCCGCCAGTGATCAGTACAACCTGCACGTCATCGTCGGCAATCCAGGTGGCAACCTGAGCACGGATTTTGTACAGATCGTCCTTGAGCAGCACGCGCTCGATCAGGCTATGACCTGCGGCGGTCAAGCGGTCAACGAAGACTTGCCCAGACGTATCGGTTTCAAAGGTACGGGTGTCGCTGACGGTCAATACGGCAATATTCAATGGCACGAAAGGTGTTTCAGCCTTCGCTTTCATAGGCTCAATCCAAAGAGAGGGGGAACAGCCTGTTGTTATATCACAGCCCCCTTTTCACTCACCCTTCGTTGATCTGAGTCAGCGATTGCGACAAGCCACTACTGTCCATGGAACTTGCGGATGATGTATACGTCTCAACCTCAATAATCAAAGCATTCCCTGACGGAGACACACCATGACTCAACGGACCTTACCCGCCGCCTTCCTGCTGGCTCTGAGCCTCGCAAGTCTCGCCGGCTGTGCTTCGCCCACAGTCATCACTCTCAACGACGGGCGCGAAATCCAGGCTGTTGATACGCCCAAGTATGATGAAGAATCGGGTTTCTACGAATTCAAACAGCTTGATGGCAAAGAAACTCGCGTCAACAAAGACCAGGTGAGTACGGTTAAGGATCTCTGATCCTTCACAACATCGCTTGCGATTTTGTTCAAAAGCCCGCCCTGCGCGGGTTTTTTGTATGCGGAGCACATTCATCCATCGCGAGAAACAACCTACCAGTCGAGCGCCAGTTGCGTCTCGAATTGCCTGTCTTCCCCGGACAGCGGGTCAATGAAACGCAGACCCTGAGCTAACAGCTTCAGCGGCTGAGTATAGTCATCCACCGCATCTTTGAGCACGTCAGGATAAAACGGATCATTGCAGATCGCCGCGCCCAGAGCCGCCATGTGCACCCTTAACTGGTGTTTTTTGCCCGTCACGGGGTACAAGCCGTACCGCCAATATTCGCCATTGCGTTCACTGACTTCGATGCGCGTTTCTGTGTTGCTGATACCTGGCCCTTCCTGCATCCGAAAGAAGGGTTCGCCCGCGACCAGCCGGCTTTTATGCACACGAGGGAATTGCACTTCGGGCAACGCACGGGCAATGGCCTCATAGCGCTTGTCGATCTGACGCGTAGGAAACAGCGACTGATACGCCGAACGACTCTCCTTGTTTGCCGAGAACAACACCAAGCCTGCCGTGTGCCGGTCAATTCGGTGCAGTGGTACCAGGTCCGGATTATCCAGACGACGGATCAAGCGTCGGAGCAAGGTCTGCTCGACGTACTCACCGGCAGGAGTGACCGGTAAAAAATGCGGTTTGTCCGCCACCACCAGATGCTCGTCCGCATACAGGATCGTCTCTAGCACCGGTATCGGCGTTTCGTTCGGAACCTCGCGAAAGTAGTGGACACGCAAGCCTTCCCGGTAAGGCAACTCGACAGCTATGGCCACACCCTCCGCATCCAGAACCCGTCCCCTGGCTATTCGGTCCAGCCATTGCTCCCGGCTAATGGCGGAAAAATGCGCGCACAGACAATCGAGAACCGTTGCCCATGGCCCTGCTGGCAGGTACAGGGTGCTTGCTTGGCTCTGCGCGGGAGAAAAAACGGGCTCGGACATGGGTAGGCTCAAATCTCGGAACGCCTTGACTGGCTGGCTGCGCATTATCGCGCAAAGGCTGGGCAGAACCTAATGGCACCCGCTCATCCCGGCGCGTGGTGTAACAGCGGCTGCGCACTTCGCTGCCCATGCCCCCATTTAGGCGTGACGGACACCCTGGCTAACCGTAGGTGATGCATGCCTGCCACCGCGGTGAGGGGCCATCGAGAACGCCTAAACCGCGATGCTTTCTAGGCTCTCTGACTGTCTACGAACTCAAAAATGCGCACCGGCCCTTGGAATATTGGGTGAATGCCGGGGCTGCGAACAATTCGCTGTTGATACAGGGACCAAGGGATTATTTCTGCTCTACTCGCTACGATGGATGGGCATGGAAAAGAGGCACCTGATGAAAAGCCAATAATAATGAGGCTACTGATGGAAATTTCTCGATGGGCATTAGTTGGTCTGGGCAGCATGCTCGTTAGCCCAGGGTTTGCTGCGGACGCGCAAGAAATATTTACCCGAGGTGGCTCTCACCCTGGAGTCATCGCCTGTTCAGCCTGCCATGGCGCAGACGGCCTTGGGATGCCTGCGCCAGGTTTCCCAAGGCTAGCGGGCCTACCTGCTGAATATTTGGCAAAGCAGATTTCGGATTTCAGCTCTGGATCCAGGGCAAATGCCATCATGTATCCAATTGCCAAAGCATTGAGCCATGACGAATCAAAAGTCATCGCCGCCATGCTAGCCAAAATGCCAAGCCCGGAAGTTACACACGTAAATCGCGCGCACACAGCACAAGGATCTGGCGAGGTCCTTGCCTTGAGAGGCGCTTGGGACAGAAATATCCCTGAGTGCGTGGCTTGTCATGGTCCCAGTGGCGTCGGGGTAGGAGGCCTCGTCCCTCCGCTATCAGGCCAGTCAACGCAGTACCTGACCTCACAACTCAATGCCTGGCGACAGGGTACCCGAAACAATGATCCGAATGACCTCATGGGCCATATCGCTCGCTCATTGACCGATGACGAGGTTGAAGCAGTGTCAAAATATTTTGCTGAACTCAGTAAATAGAGGCCGGATCATGAAGTTAACAATTACAGCATTCATCAGCCTCAGCATAATGTCGTCAACTTACGCAGCAGAAACGGTGGTCTCGACTTCTGAGGCCAACATCCTCGACGGCACTCAAAAATCAGCACCGTCCTTTGTGCCCCCAGCCGAGGATACTCTGCCCGATAATGCTTACGGTCGCTTGGTGCTGCAAGGCCATGCGATATTTGTCGACACTAAAGCGAATGCGCCTGAGTTCGTCGGTAACGGATTGAACTGTACAAATTGCCATCTTGAGCAGGGTCGAAAAGCCAACTCGGCGCCCCTTTGGGCTGCTTACACGATGTACCCGGCTTATCGAAAAAAGAACGACAAGGTCAATACGTATGCTGAGCGTCTACAAGGGTGCTTTCAGTTCAGCATGAATGGTAAACCGCCTCCAGCTGACAACGCGGTGATAGCAGCGTTGACGGCATACTCATACTGGCTGGCGACTGGAGCGCCCACCGGCAAAGAGCTACCGGGACGCTCCTATCCCGAGATTCCCCAGCCCGCTGGAGGTTTCGATTTAGCTAAGGGCAAAACAATTTATGTTGAGCAATGCGCCCTATGTCACGGCGATGAAGGCCAAGGACAGAAGGCTAGCTCGGACTACGTACTCCCGCCATTATGGGGCAAGGACTCGTTCAACTGGGGAGCTGGGATGCATCGAATCAATACTGCTGCCGGCTTCATCAAAGCGAATATGCCTCTGGGCAAGGGTGGAACACTTTCCACAGAGGAGGCTTGGCATGTTGCAGCCTATATGAATAGTCACGAGCGCCCCCAAGACCCAAGGATCATCGACGGTTCGATCGAGCAAACGAGGGTGAAATTTCATGCCAATGATGGGGTTAATCTTTATGGCCAGAAAGTAGATGGCGTCTTGATAGGTCAGGGGACAAAGTAGTTTCCAACCCGATCGCCATTTAGATTTCGATGCTCACCCCTGCTTTGGGCGCATGGCCCCATACAGCTTTCTATTGAAAAATGTCATGCAGCACTCACTATATCCCGTTGACGCCTCTGAAAAGAGGCGTTATCCACCACATTAATCGACCTTGAAGGCCTTGAATAATGGATCTCAGCGAAATCGATAACCTTCATGTTGTGCTGCATGCTCCGACTCCCGATGCTTTGGCACGCGCCCGCAACAATGCAGTGAACCTATTGAAAGATGCTCCTCAGGCAAACGTCAGGATCATAGTCAATTCAAAGGCTGTTGCGGCGACCCTTGATGATCCAAATAGTGAAACGGACGCGATAACCTGGGTATGTCCAAACACGCTGAAAAATCTTGATCGTTGCGTGTCGGCGCCACTGAGAGTGTTGGCGCAAGGTGCCGTTTCTGAGCTTGTCAAAATGCAATCAGAAGGTTGGTTCTATATTCGGGCATAACGTTACTTACCGCTGCCGCTTTTTTAACGTCTACCCGTTAGTACTGGGCAGGTCCTGCTACCCAGCCAGTTCGATGGACCAATGTCTGGCAGCACCGCGATAAATACAGCGTTTTGTCGCCACGCCTACCCGCTGAGGGCATTGCGCCCTTCCCCATCAATGGACGATCCACCTTCGAGCCAGACGTGCTGCACACAGAATCTTACTGGATCGTCCATAGAACCCAAGGTGCTACTCGAAGATGGGTAAATGTGGACCCACGATCGGCTTTTCTGCACTAACCCAGGCGTCGAATCCACCTGTGATTGATTTGACATGCAGGTAGCCCATGTCATGCAGCGATGCGGCGGCGAGCGCTGCACGACCGCTCGTTTTGCAGTACAGCACAATCTTAAGGTCCCGCGAACTGAGCTTGGAATCGTTGGTCAGTTTGAACTCCAGCATGCCGCGCGACGCGTGTATCGCGCCAGCGAGATGGCCGGCAGCATACTCGTCAGCTTCACGCACATCGATAAGTACATCCGCATCCTGGATAGCCTGATCAACGTCTTCGATGGCCACTTCTTCGATACGTGCTTTAGCGTCGGCTACCAGATCATGGGCAGTTTTAATCATGATGTTTTGGAAGATTCCAGTTGGGAGAAGTCAATGTTTTCTTGCTTAGCATAACCATATTGGATAACCCTCTACGCACGGGACTGCACGGGAGGGTTATTCAATCTGTTACAAGCAAGACGCCTAAAGAATTACAACGACTTGGTCGAGTGGTACCCATCCATTGTATCGAAACCTTCGGAGGCGCGGATTTCGGCACGCCGGACGTTCAGCCCGACGCCGCAACACCTGTACTGCTCACATCGGTGTTAATCATGTGGTCGGCCATTTCTGAAAACATACGTTGCAGCTTCGCATTCAGGGCTGAGTCATCCAC
The DNA here is from genome assembly GCF_052976945.1 of Pseudomonas sp. GG8. NCBI lineage: Bacteria > Pseudomonadati > Pseudomonadota > Gammaproteobacteria > Pseudomonadales > Pseudomonadaceae > Pseudomonas > Pseudomonas sp. GG8. The sequence goes on along the minus strand of NZ_JBRIIP010000001.1, from coordinate 2,033,436 downwards.
CTGCTCGTTGATCGCCTGGCGCATGCACAGCATCCATTCGTCGCGCTCGACAATACTGACCGCAAAGGGCGCGTGTCGCATACGCAAACGCGGGTGACCACGCTCCTGTTGAAATAGTGGCGGGCCGCCAAGCCAGCCACTCAGGAACTTAAATAGACTGTCCGCGCTGCCGGTGAGACTCGGCGGGTGCATCCCGCGCACTCTTCGTGCCTCGGATAGCACCTCCATCAGTTCGTAAAACCGGTCGACCAGTGCATGGATACCCGCCTCACCCCCTAACTGGAGATAAGCACTGGCATTGTTCTTGTGCTGGGCGCTCAATAGTTCAGTCATGTCATCAGCACTCAATGTAGGAACTTCATCCAACTGGCGAGCGCAAGCGCCGCAAGACAGGTCCAGCCTGAAAACAGCCAACGCCAGACGGGCATGCGCGGAACAAAACCCACACCTTTCACAAAGGCAACGCTCATGGCTGCGAACAGCGCGGTAGCGAGAGCATGGTCAGCTTTCCCATCGGGGGCTGCTATCAGTGGGGGATATAGCGTGCAAGCGAGCATGATCGCCACAGCGATAACCAAACTCAGCAAATGTATGCGTGAGGTCGGCGAGGCGTTAGCGACGCGGGCCATCATGACTCTGCCTCGTCACTGTCGATCATGGCTCGGCCAGCTTCGTTCTCGCCCCACATCGCATTCAATATAGCCAGCAACAATGCAAAGCCGACCCCCAGCATCCAGGCGAAATACCACATAATTTTTACTCCTTTGCTGGCACTAGTAGGCTGAATGGTCGTTGGCTTTGATATGCGCGATGGTCACCTTGCCCCGCATGACGCGGTACGCCCATGAGGTATAAAGAACAATCAGCGGCATGAAGATCAGCGCGGCCCAGAACATGATGGCAAGGCTAAGATGGCTTGAAACGCTGTCCCAAACTGTCAGGCTCGCAGCCGGCATTGACGACGACGGCATAATGAACGGAAACATCGATACACCCGCAGTGCCGATGACACTGACAACAGCAAGCGATGACGCCACAAATGCTGAGAGTGTACGGCGCGCCATCAGCAACATGGCCGCGCCCGCCGCGCCAGCCAATCCCATCGCAGGCAACAGCCACAGCAAAGGGTAACGGCTGTAATTTGCCATCCAGGCACCTGCTTCGCGCACTACAGACTTGCCGAGGATGTCGGGTAGTCCAGCGGTGTCAATCACCGACGTAATGCGATAGCCATCAATCGATTGCAGCCAGATCCCGGCGATTACGAACGAGCACACCAACACGATTGCCGCCCCAACCGAGCCCTTGATGGCTCTGGACTGGATGACACCTTCAGTGCGGTGTGCCAGATAGCTTCCGCCCTGCAGAGTTATCATTGCGCTGCTGACGACGCCCGTCAGTAGTGCGAAGGGATTTAGCAACTGCCAGAAGCTGCCTGTGTAGGTTGACACCAGATAGTCATTGAACTGGAACGGTACGCCTTGCAGCAAGTTGCCGAACGCGATCCCGAACACCAGTGGAGGAACTGTCCCCCCCACAAAAAGTCCCCAATCCCAAGTGCTGCGCCAGGTTGGATTGTGGATCTTGCTGCGATAATCGAAGCCCACCGGGCGGAAGAACAACGCCCAGAGAACCAGGATCATCGCCCAGTAGAATCCGCTGAACGCCGTCGCATAGACCACAGGCCATGCTGCGAACAATGCGCCGCCAGCGGTGATGAACCAGACCTGATTCCCATCCCAATGAGGACCGACGGTGTTTATAACGACGCGCCGCTCCATATCATTGCGGCCAACGAAAGGCAGCAAGGTGCCGACCCCCATATCGTGGCCGTCCATGATTGCGAAACCGATTAGCAGTACGCCGACCAGCGCCCACCAGATAATTTTCAGGGTGAAATAATCAAGCATGGTGGCTTTCCTTCAAATTAGCGTCGTAGGCATAACGGCCAGTTCCGAGACTGCCTGGACCTTGACGTGCGAACTTGACCATCAAGAACATCTCAACCACCAACAGCGCGGTGTAGAAGACGATGAATCCTGCTAGCGAGCCGTACAGGTTGTTGACGCCGAGCGTGGATACGCTCATGTGGGTTGGCAGCACACCATAGATAGTCCAGGGCTGACGGCCGTATTCGGCCACGAACCAGCCAAGTTCGCAGGAGATCCAAGGCGCAGGCAGCATGCAGAGAGCCAAACGCAATAACCAGCGGCGTCGTGTGCAAGTCGACTTCAATGTGCTCCAGAACGCCAGCCCAAAGAGCAGCAGCATCGCAAAGCCGAGACTTACCATGATCCGAAATGCCCAAAACATAGGTGTCACACGTGGCACGGTATCGTTGACGGCTTTATCTATGATGGCCGGTGTGGCCTGATTGACATCCTCGACATACTTTTTAAGCAGCAGGCCGAAACCGAGGTCTGCCTTATATTCTTCGAACACCTGTAGCGCAGCGGGATCACCGCGATGCTTGCGCAACGTTTCCAGCGCATTGACTGCGGTAATGCCGCGCAGGATACGGGCCCGGTTTTTCTCCTTGATCTCATGGATACCAGGAATTTGCTTGCTGACTGACCGGGTGCCGATCAGGCCCATCAGCCACGGCACTTCAACTTCCCAGTTATTCTTCGATTCGGCTTCGTTGATGCTGGCCACCAATGTCAGGCCGGCGGGTGCAGGTTTCGTTTCCCACATGGCCTCCATGGCTGCCATTTTGGTCTGCTGGGCCTCGCCCACCGTGTAGCCAGACTCGTCACCCAAGACGATGACACTCAGCACTGACGCCAAGCCAAAGGCTGCCGCAACCCGAAAGCTTCGCTTTGCAAACTCGACATCTCGATTCTTGAGCAAATACCAACTCGAAATCGACAGCACAAACATCGAACCGGTGACGTAACCGGCCGAGACGGTGTGCACAAACTTGGCCTGTGCTACTGGATTGAAAACCACAGCCCAGAAGTCGACCATTTCCATGCGCATGGTGAGATAGCTGAATTCAGAACCCACCGGATTTTGCATCCAGCCATTGGCAATCAGGATCCACAGCGCTGAAAGGTTGGTACCAATGGCCATCAGCAGCGTGACCAGAAAATGGTGCTCCTTTTTTAATCGGTCCCAACCGAAGAAGAACAGGCCAATCATTGTTGATTCGAGGAAGAACGCCATCATGCCCTCGATCGCCAGTGGGGCACCGAAGATGTCGCCGACGTAATGCGAGTAATACGCCCAGTTGGTACCGAACTGAAACTCGAGTGTGATACCCGTGGTCACGCCCAGGGCGAAGTTGATACCGAACAGCTTGCCCCAGAAACGCGTCATATCTTTCCAGATGACATTACCCGTCATCACATAGACGCTTTCCATAATGACCAGCAGCCACACCATGCCAACGGTGAGAGGTACAAAGAGAAAGTGGTACAGCGCGGTGGCTGCAAACTGCAGCCGTGACAAATCCACCAGATGTTCTGAAATCACTTGCTTGCCCCTTGAGTCGAGGTAGGTACGCCGAACCTGTCGCCGATGGTGTTCGAGTCGACGCTAACGCGCGAATCTCGGATGAACAGCCACCAAAGCACTGTCAGCACCATCAGCTTGATTAGCACTGCTATTAGCAGATGGCGCCGCAATCGTTTGTCGGAATTGGTCATGACTATGCAGTTAGCACACGCCATGCCAAGAGGGGAAATGTGATTTTTATTGTTTAATAACAAGCACTTAAATATTTAAGCACGAAGACGGCAGATGCCTTGACTGGTAAATATGCTGCCAATCTGCCATGGCGGCAGTGATTGGCAGTCATAGGCTGACATGTGGTCAGGCGAGTCCTTGTTCTTTCAGTCGTCTATACAAAGTACGTTCGCTAATGCCCATGTGCTTGGCCAGTTCGCTGCGGGTACCTTTGAACGTGGCCAGTACGTGTACCAGCGCGCCGCCCTCGAAAGGAGACTGGATAGAGACCTGAGGAGATATCGACGCTGGCGCTGCAGGCAAATGTACGCAGCGGATTACACCGTCGTCGGCGAACAGACTGGCTCTCTCCAGAACATTGCGTAACTCGCGGACATTGCCCGGCCAGGCAAACCGCTGCAATTGCGTCAAGGCATCGACCTCTATAGTCAGCCTGCGCTTGCCGGGGACTACCCGTTGCAGAATTGAATTGGCAAGCAAGCCAATGTCTTCGATCCGGTGGCGCAATGGCGGCAACTGAATCGGAAAAGCACTGATGCGGTAGTACAGGTCCTGCCGGAACTCACCCTTTTCCATCATTTTTTCGAGTGGCTTGTGGGTCGCCGCAATCAACCTGAAATTCGCGTGCAAGGTCTCGACGCTGCCGACACGGCGATAAGTGCCTGACTCGATCAGGCGCAGCAGTTTCACCTGCATCGCCAGCGGAACGTCGCCTATCTCATCGAGAAACAACGAGCCGCCCTGCGCCGTCTCGACTAAGCCCGGCTTGCGCGTGGTGGCACCAGTGAACGCTCCCTTTTCATGCCCGAACAGCTCACTCTCGAATAGCGTTTCGGTCAGCCCCGAGCAATCGACTACCACAAATGGCCCAGCGGCCCGCTCGCTGGTTTCATGTACCGCGCGGGCGAACAGTTCCTTACCTGTGCCGGACTCTCCCAGCAACAGTACCGGCAACATTGAGGGGGCCACCCGCTGCAACTCCGACAGGGCAAGGTTGAAGGCAGGCGATGAGCCGACCAGCCCCTCGTTACTGGGCCGCGCTGATGCGCTGCGAACCAGCTTGAGGCGTTCCACATAAGCGGTGATGACACCCTTTGCGTCTAGAATCGGGCGTAATTCGACTTCGACATGCTCAGGACCGCGCGGTGTGTGGTGGATATGCAAAACCCGGTCTGGAGCGCGCAGCTCCTGGGCTTTTTTCATCGGGCAATGCTCGCCAGCCTGATCACAAGGGACATCGTAATGGTGTGAAATCTGATAGCACTTGTGGCCGATAAAAGGCTTGTCGACACTGCCGAACTGACGCTGGTACGCGGTGTTGGCAGCCAGGATGTTGTATTCGGGATCGAGCACGATCATAGGGTCTGCTTCGTGCTCAAGAAACGAGACAAGTGATTGCACTTGGTCCCGGTGTGGGCCGTTTGGAGGGGGCAGGCTGCTGGTCATCATGGCTCCTGAGAATTCGCCCATACTGTTGTGGCACTGCCACCTATGTCAACAAACACTGCCAATGGCAGTTCCTTCTTGCTTTTGAATACGAAACCAGCCCATCAAAAAAAATATATAACCTAATAAAATCAATTAGATAAATTTATTTTAAGCAGTAATTTTAGTTGGCAGCTTTATTGCAGCTGTCAGCCCTTGGTGCGAGCGACTCGAATAAGAGCCCCTAAGGAGACAGATCATGACCGCAAAACTTCAGGTTGAAGGATTCTTCGATCCTGCTACCAGCACCGTCAGCTATCTTGTGCTGGATCTAACCACCCGCCACTGCGCCTTGGTAGACAGCGTGCTTGATTACGATCCTAAATCAGGCCACACCGCCACGATGTCTGCCGACAAGTTAATTGCGAGAGTGGCCGAACTCAATGCGAAGGTCGACTGGATCCTCGAGACCCATGTTCATGCGGACCACCTGACGGCAGCGCCGTACCTGAAGGAAAAACTCGGCGGCAAGATAGGTATCGGCAGCCAGATAGCGACTGTGCAGGAGGTCTTCGGAGCTTTGTTCAACACAGGTAGCGACATGGCCCGTGACGGTAGTCAGTTCGATCACCTGTTCACGAATGACGAGTCGTTCGCCATTGGCACGCTGCAATGCCGAACACTGCATACGCCAGGCCACACGCCGGCTTGCATGACGTATGTGGTCAGCGATGGTGAGGAAACGGCAGCATTCGTCGGCGATACCCTGTTCATGCCCGACTACGGTACCGCACGTTGTGACTTCCCCGGCGGTGATGCGCGCACGCTATTTCAGTCAATTAACAAGGTGCTGAGTCTGCCGGCCAATACCTTGCTGTACATGTGTCACGACTATCAACCTGGTGGTCGTGAAGTGCAATTCATCAGCACCGTTGCTGACCAGCGCGCGCACAACGTTCATGTCCGTAACGGCATCAGTGAGGAGGCGTTTGTAGCGATGCGCACCAAGCGTGATGCATCAATGGAAATGCCGACGCTAATCCTGCCATCGGTTCAGGTAAACATGCGGGCTGGACATTTTCCTGAGCCCGAAGCAAACGGCACACGCTATCTGAAAATACCGCTCAATGTCGCCTGACGTCGCCCGCAAAAATACCCATAACAACAATATTTTTAACGGAGACACCTATGTACATTCGCCACCTCGTACAAGGACTGTCGGTATCGGAGCAGATTGTGCCCCATCAGTTGGCAGAACTGAAAGCAAGGAGACTGAAATGCTTATAGTCTTGCTGCTCGGATTTACTGTTGGTGTCATTCTTGCTCTCACTGGCGCAGGCGGTGGAATACTTGCCGTTCCATTACTCGTTTTTGGCGTTGGATTGAGCATGGCCGAAGCCGGGCCTATCGGTTTGCTCGCTGTTGGATTGGCGGCAACCTTGGGTGCTGTGATGGGGCTAAAAAACGGCACCGTACGTTATAAAGCGGCGCTCTTGATCGCTGGAGCGGGGATCGTGTGCTCCCCATTTGGCCTTTGGCTGGCACAACGCACACCTAACCGCCCGCTGACGATCGTCTTTGCTTTTGTGCTGATGTACGTTGCATTTCGAGTGTTTCAACGATCATTGCCTGCTTCCGTCGAGTCAAAGACAGACGTCAAGAACAAGCCACCGCCCTGCCTATTGGACGCGAGCCGAGGCAAGCTAAACTGGACGGCTCCTTGTGCCTGGGCGCTCACAGTTTCTGGCATTGTCGCGGGTGGACTTTCTGGCTTGCTGGGTGTCGGCGGCGGCTTTGTCATGGTGCCGGCGCTCCAGCGATATACCGATTTGACAGCACAGTCAGTCCTGGCAACGTCTCTAGCCGTTATTGCACTGGTTTCAATCTCCGGAGTTGCCGCAAGCGCGGCGGCTGGACACTTGCAATGGGCAATTGCTTTTCCGTTTTCCATTGGCGCATTAGTAGGCATGATCAGCGGACGTCTGGTCGCCGCCAAGCTGTCGGGGCCTCATTTACAAAGAGGGTTTGCCATTGTGTCCGGCGTGGTTGCAGTCGCCTTGTTTGTAAAAGCTATTTAGCTGATCGAGTAGGTGACGGATTGCAAATCCGCCACCTACTCACACCGCACCTACGGCTTCTCGTACGGCGACTCAGATTACCGCTTGTGCTTCGGCCCTTAGTTTCTCAGTGCTGACCCTGACAAAGACAGAGTCGCCGATTACCGTCAAAACATCACCTGCCCAAACCTCGCAAATAATCCGTGACTTGCGCCCTACCTCTCCTTCAACCCATGCCTTCAAGGTGAGCTCGACACCCATCGGTGTAGGCTTACGGTAGGTGAGGTTCAACTGCCCAGTCACGCAATCAATGCGAGGTAATGTTCCAGGCTCCCGCCCTTCCGCACGATAGTGATAGGCCATCGCAGTCCAGTTCGAGTGGCAGTCTACTAACATTGCAATGAAACCACCGTAAACCAACTCTGGCCAGCCAGTAAATTCAGGGGCCGGAGTGTGTTTGCACACAACATGAACTCCGTCGGCATCCCAGTGGCTTTTTATGTGGAGACCGCTTGGGTGTGCGCTTCCGCACCCGAAACAGATGCCTTCCGGGGCCGCTTGATCTTGCAATGGAAGAACGTGGATAGTCATCGATTGTCCTTTTTTGATTTGCTATCGGATTGCCGAAGTTTAACTAACTGCTAGCGTATGAACATGAAGGATTGCAGCCTCTCAACCCATTTAAAAATATATAGACGAACCGCCATAGCCTAACTTATCCGCTCAGGCAACTATTGAGCATTTGCACCTTCGGCTCGGAGTATTGCTCTCTGATTCAGGTGCAGGAGCGGCCGTCCCCACAGTGCCTGATGATTAACAAATTGCACGACAATATACAACAATATATAGTGTATACGCATTAACTGAGAAGGCACAATGAACGCTCATATACCTGAACTAGACATCCAGCAACTGCGCGCCAATGCCGATGCTGCCAGCCAGCTTCTAAAGGCCTTGGCCAATCAGGATCGCTTGATGCTGCTATGCCAATTATCCCAAGGTGAGCGCAATGTCAGCGATCTGGAGTCACTGCTAGGGATACAGCAACCGACTCTTTCACAACAGCTGGCGGTGCTTCGCCGCGAAGGACTGGTGGAGACCCGTCGTGACGGAAAGCAGGTGTTCTATCGCATCAGTAGTCCCGCTGCACTGGCAGTCATCAATACTCTGTATCAACAATTTTGTGCCGAAAAAGCCTCCTGATGGCTCACCTTCACTCCGCGGTCATCCCGTGCGCCGCGCGGACACCCTGACAGCATCGAAAGGTGGTTAAGACGCTCAAACCTGTTGAGATCCCGAACGGTTACAGCGTCAACGCTGGTCCGGGGATCAATATCACCACCGCGATTCTGGGAGCGTTACTCATAGCCTATCTGGCCATTATGTGAGCAAAGCGCTGGTCTCCCTTCGTCGGACGGAACATTGCCCGTTGGTTGATTATGTCCCGGCGAGGCCTGCCAACTCTGCTTTATGCGCTTATCGCTCCTGCTTCGTCCGCTGATCCTCTCCAAAGCAATAACAGCACTTGCCAAGTACTATATAAAAAAATATATTGTTTTTGTCTTAATTGAGCGCTTTTATCATGATCGCCTTTGAAGCCCCCTAACACCCGTGGAACGACAGGTCTAGACGCTTTGCCATGGCAAGCAGACCGATTAAACATCAGCAGTCCGGCAGCGCCTGCCGCCACCCAGACTTTTTACCCACTATTCCGTGCAGGAAACGCGACATGAGCATTGACTGGTTTAACTTCACTCCCTGGTCGGCACTGGCAGGAGGAGCACTGATTGGGCTGGCGGCCAGCTTCTTTGTTCTCGCCAATGGCCGTATTGCCGGAATAAGCGGATTGCTCGGTAGCGTACTCCAGTGGGGCAGTGATGGCTGGGGCGAGAAGGCGATGTTTCTTCTGGGCTTGCTGCTGGCACCCCTGCTGTGGGGGCTGTTTGCCGCCTTGCCGGTAATCCAGTTTCAGACAGGCTGGTTCGGGCTGGTGTTAGCCGGCCTGCTAGTAGGCGTCGGCACACGTTACGGCTCCGGCTGCACCAGTGGTCACGGCGTGTGCGGCATCTCGCGCCTATCCCCTCGCTCCATCATGGCAACGTTGTGTTTTATGGCGGCAGGCTTTACCACGGTGTACGTAGCTCGTCATGTGTTGGGGGCTTGAATATGATCAAGTTGACTGCTTTTTTCTCTGGACTGATCTTCGGACTTGGCGTGCTGCTGGCAGGCATGGCAAACCCCGCCAAGGTGTTAGGTTTTCTCGACTTGGCCGGTGCCTGGGATCCCTCTCTAGGGCTTGTCATGACCGGCGCTATCGCAGTTGCGATCCTGCCACTGAACTGGGCCCGCAAACAGAAGCAGTCCCTGCTGGGTGCACCCATGCAGATACCGGTCAAACGTGAACTGGATTCCCGACTGATCGGAGGTAGCCTATTGTTCGGGGTCGGCTGGGGCATCGCTGGTATTTGCCCCGGGCCCGCAGTGGCGATTTTGCTCACTGGGCACTGGCAAATCATCGTATTCATGGGGGCCATGCTGGCCGGTATCTTATTGTTCTCAGCGCTAGAAAACCGCCGAACGAATTGAGCAAAGGAGCAACACGGACATGACCCTGAAAACTATTAGCGCCCACGGCACCCTCGGCTCAGGCTTTGCAATCGACGTGACGTGCGGTGAACACCGCGTCATCATGGATCAGCCCAAGCACGCGGCCGGACAAGATACCGGGCCTACGCCACTTGAATTGATTCTCGCCGCGGTTGCCGGATGCTTTGGCACGATTGGCCGCTTTCTCGCGCATCAGCGCAAAATTGAACTGCGCGGTATGCGCTTTGAAATTCAAGCTGATTATGACCCTGCGGGATTACTCGGACGGGATCTTTCTGTTCGACCGGGATTTCAGGCATTGCGAATACTGGTAGACATTGACGCGGATCTAAGCACTGAGGAAAAACTGGCGTTTTTGCACGAGGTTGAACGTCGCTGCCCGCTGGCTGACAACTTGACCCATGGAACTCAGTTACATAGCCAGTTGGTGATGTCTTGAGCGAAATATTTTTGATCGGGTATTTTTGTCGTGCGCATCACTGAAGGAACACCACCACTTGCTCTGCATCGAACGGCCAGTCCAGCTCGGCGCCAGTGTCCACGCGCCGCAGCACGGGAATGCGCAGACCGTAATCGTCCACCAGCGCAGCGCTCTCTCCAATATCGACCAGTTCGACCAGCAAACCATGCTCGACCAATGGCAGCAGTTCGGCTTCGGCGACTTCACACAGATGACACCCAAGGGTGCCTAGCAATTGGCATTCAGGAGGCATGAAGACACCTTCAGCATGGCGTGTAGAGAATTGAGAGTGGTAGCATTTTAGGCCGACGCGGATAACCGCGTCGAGCCCGAATCCGCAGCCTCAGTCCTGACTGACTGAACCGATTTTGTGGATCGACAGGTCGGCGCCGTAGTACTCCTGCTCCTGAGTCAATCGCAAGCCAATGATCATTTTGAGTGTGCCGTATACCAGGAACCCGCCAAGCAGGGCCACAACCACACCCAGCCCGGAGCCGATCAATTGGCTGATGAGGCTGACCCCGCCCAGCCCACCCAGCGCTGTTTGACCAAAGACACCACACGCGATCCCACCCCAGAGGCCGCACAACCCATGCAGAGGCCAGACGCCTAACACATCATCGATTTTCCAGCGCACCTGGGCCGCAGTAAAGCACCAGACAAACAGCGCTCCGGCGATAACGCCCGTGATCAAGGCCCCTACCGGATGCATCAGGTCCGACCCGGCACAGATCGCCACCAGGCCAGCCAACGGACCGTTGTGCAGAAAGCCGGGGTCGTTACGTCCCACAATCAACGCGGCAACCGTGCCACCGACCATTGCCATCAATGAGTTGACCGCCACCAACCCGCTAACACCTTGCAAGGTCTGGGCACTCATGACGTTAAAGCCGAACCAGCCAACGATCAGGATCCACGAACCCAGCGCCAGGAACGGAATGCTCGAGGGTGGATAGGCAACCAACCGCCCTTCCCGGTATCGTCCATTGCGCGCCCCTAGCAACAACACGGCCGCTAACGCCAGCCAGCCGCCCATGGCATGAACCACGACGGAGCCGGCGAAGTCATGAAAGCTGGCACCAAAACGCTCCAACAACCAGGACTGCAGGCCAAAGTTGCCATTCCAGACGATGCCCTCGAAGAACGGGTAGACAAAGGCGACAATTAATACGGTTGCACACAACTGAGGCGCGAACCGGGCACGCTCGGCAATACCGCCAGAAATAATCGCCGGAATCGCTGCGGCAAAGGTCAGCAGGAAGAAAAACTTCACCAGCTGATACCCATGATTTGCACTGATCACGGACGCGGGTTGTAAAAAGTTTACCCCGTAAGAAATCCAATAGCCTATAAAGAAGTACGCCAGTGTCGATACAGCAAAATCGCTGAGAATCTTCGACAACGCATTGACCTGATTCTTGTGCCGGACCGTGCCGACTTCAAGAAAGGCAAAACCGGCGTGCATGGCCAGCACCATCACCGCACCGGTCAAGATAAACAAGGTATTTGAGCTTTGGACCAAAGAGTCCACAGCGCTTTGTAAATTTTCCATGGAGGGCAGGCCTGCAATTCGTCAAAAAGCACCAAAGCGGGTCAAATGATCCTCGTCGTGCACCGAACTGGCGCCATGCATTGGCAGATAGGCGCAATGCGTGACCCGATTTGGAGCAGCCTACTTTTGAGGAAAAATTGTCGCTTGAGCTTTTTCTCAAGTTTTATGATGTAAGCGTAAGATCTGGGCACATTTGCCATTGTCTTCGCTCTTATTCAGCGCATCGCCCTCCATGGCGCACCATCTGGATGCAAAACCTGTACCAGCTGATCGATTTAATACGGGTGTGAATTGGAATGAACCTTCCGTAATCCCTTAGACTCGAAATACCATTAAGCCACTAGACGGAGATAACCATGGCTAGCAAAACCGCGCAGAGCGCTCAGGAAATATTAATGGCTGATTTTCAAACTTTGGTCAGCGACACGGAAAAGCTTCTCGCGCACACCGCCACGTTGGCTGGCGATCAGGCCGATGAATTACGGGGGCAGATTAACGACAGCCTGTTAAAGGCAAGGGAAACACTGCGCCTGACAGAAGAGTCCCTGCGCGTACGTGGTAAAGCGGCGGTAACGGCCACCGAAGATTATGTTCAGAGCAATCCATGGCAGTCAGTGGGTATCGCCGCTGGCGTCGGTTTCCTCCTGGGTCTTCTGGCTACAAGGCGCTGACGGCTATGGGCACGGAATCAGGTTCGTCATCGGCGGACCAACACTCGTCACCGCGGCGCTTGGGTGCCGCTTTTCTGGGCCTGCTACACAGTCACGTGGAATTGTTCGGCATCGAACTGCAGGAGCAAAAATCACGCACATTGAGCCTGCTGCTATTCGCCGGGCTGGCGCTGGTTTTTACACTGCTGCTGCTGATCGGGTTATCCGCTTTATTGCTGATCGTCGTATGGGATAGTTATCGCTTGGCCGGCATCATTGGTCTCTGTGTTTTCTATGCCCTGGCTGCGGTGTTCTGCGGTTTGCGTTTGAAAGCGGCGATCTTCGACGAATCGTCACCGTTCAATGCCACGCTCCAAGAGTTGGCCAATGATCGCGAGCGACTGATGCCATGAACCTGCCTGAACTGTCGCACACAGCCTCCCGGCGAGAACTGCGCAAGGCGTTGATTCGCTTGCGCATGGAAATGCATCGCCAGGAGATTCGTCACGAATCGAGTCAACTGCTGGAGCCGATACGCCGCGTACGCAATATGACGCAGGATTGGCAAGGCACGCTGGGCATTAAACACGCGCCTCTGTGGGGCATTGGCATCGTCACCCTGCTGGGCTTCCTCAGTGGCAAAGGAGCCAAAGGTGGCGGCGTCGGTGGTGTTACGCGCCTCGCAAAGCTGGGCGCAAGCCTACTCCCGCTGATAAAGCTCGCGTTACAAGGTTCCCCGCCTAAACGCTGAGTTGCCCCATCTGGCTGCATTCTTGCTAAGCACTCCAGCGCCTGCCACCTCATGGTCCTCCGTGGGGTGACAGGCTCTGCCTGCACGGCAAACAATTCCAAGATCTACTAAGGAGGCTCCGTGATCGACGGGCAACCGCTTGCCTGCTTTCAGCCGTTCATCGACACCGCTACTGGTCGCATTGCCGGCGTTGAAGCCTTAGGTCGCCTACGCCAGAGCGATGGTCGCCTTTTATCCGTTGGCCCCCTGTTTGCTGATCCCAAGATGTCTCCTGCCATCCTGCGCCGTCTAGACCGGGCGATCCGCGACAATGCCTTGAGCCGCCTGCATGAAGTGCCCAACGACTGGTTTCTAAGTCTGAATATTTCCCCACGCTGGATCAATCGCCTGCGACCGGGTCAACCATTGCCCAGCCTCAAGCAGCTGCAGAGCCATGGCGTGGCACCACAGCGCATCGTCTTCGAAATCACTGAGCTGGGCGGCAACAGCCAACGTTTGGCCGATGTTGTGGCGCGCTATCGGGAAGCGGGTGCGCGCATTGCTATCGATGACTTTGGGGCCGGCTATTCACAACTGGACCGGGTACTGGCGCTGCAACCAGACATTTTGAAACTGGACATGCGCTTGTTTCAGGCCGCCGCCCGGGGCGGCCACAGCAGTGATGTGGTCAAGGCACTGGCGCAAATGGCCGAGAAGACCGGCTGCTCGATTATCGCCGAAGGGGTGGAGACCGAAGCCGAACTGCATTTCGCCCTGGAGTGTGGCTCACGCTATGTTCAGGGTTTTTTGTTCGCCAAAGGTGAACTGGAGTTCTTTGCCGGCGATGCTTTCGTTCAGCATTTTGCTCAATTGCGTGACCGCTACGTGCTGCAAAAAGTGGCCGAGCGCGCCCGCCTGATGACCCTGCGCCTACAACTCAGCACGTTAATGAACCTGCTACAGAGTTGGGCCGAAGGGCAAGCCCCCCTGAGCCAGATACCTCAACTGCACGACTATCCGTGGCTATTGCGCATCTATCAATGCGATCGCCATGGCACGCAGCTCACACCGAATTTTGAATGGCGCAATGGAGTCTGGCAGGCTGATACCAGTTATCTGGGCCACAACTGGTCCTGGCGCCCGTACTTCTACCACTTGCTGGCAGAGGGGTGGGGTGAACGGCGCCTGACCCTGTCCAATACTTACCGCGACGTGACCAGTAACCAATATTGCCTGACTGCCGGACAGTTCTTCGAGAACGGCCAGTGCCTGCTGTTGATCGATATCGACGCCGCCGGTTTGTAATCACGGCGTTGCGACCAAGGCCCTTGCAGCCTATCGACTGAACCGGGAAGCTAGACGCAATCAATAGACGGAGTGAACGCCTTGGATTGGCAAACCCTGCTTAACCGCGAACGACTTGGCAAACCCATTTATAGCCCTGAAGAGCTGGGGCGCAGTCCTTTCCACAAAGATCATGACCGCATTATTTTTTCCGGCGCGTTCCGTCGACTGGGCCGCAAGACCCAGGTTCATCCGGTCACAAGCAACGATCACATCCACACTCGCCTGACCCATTCATTGGAAGTCAGCTGCGTTGGCCGCTCGCTCGGTATGCGGGTCGGCGAAATCATTCGCAGCGCCCTGCCTGACTGGTGCGAGCCAAGCGATCTTGGAATGGTCGTCCAATCAGCGTGCCTTGCTCATGACATCGGCAACCCACCATTCGGGCATTCAGGTGAAGATGCGATTCGCCACTGGTTTCTACAGGCCGCCGGACGTGGCTGGCTGGATGCAATGAGCGACGTCGAGCGCAACGACTTTCTCAATTTCGAAGGCAATGCCCAAGGGTTCCGGGTGCTCACGCAGCTTGAATACCACCAGTTTGAAGGCGGTACCCGGCTGACCTATGCAACCCTCGGCACCTACCTGAAATACCCCTGGACCGCGCGCCACGCCGACTCGCTAGGCTACAAGAAACACAAATTCGGCTGCTACCAGAGCGAACTGCCGATCCTTGAACAGATCGCACACAAGCTCGGCTTGCCGCAGCTTGAAGAGCAGCGCTGGGCGCGCCATCCGCTGGTGTACCTGATGGAGGCCGCCGATGACATCTGCTATGCCCTGATCGACCTTGAGGACGGTCTGGAAATGGACCTGCTCGAATACGCCGAGGTGGAATCCCTGCTCTTGGGCCTGGTGGGCGATGACCTCCCGGAAACCTATAGGCAGCTGGGGCCCAACGATTCTCGCCGCCGCAAACTGGCCATTTTGCGGGGGAAGGCCATCGAGCATCTGACCAACGCCGCCGCGCGTGCTTTTGTCGAACAGCAAGATGCGTTGCTGGCTGGTACCCTCAGTGGCGACCTGGTGGAGCACATGCATGGCCCCGCCAAGCGCTGTGTACTCGATGCCAAGGACATGGCTCGCAAGAAAATCTTTCAGGATAAACGCAAGACACTGCACGAGATCGGCGCTTACACCACCCTGGAAGTACTGCTCAATGCGTTCTGCGGTGCGGCACTGGAGCAATTCGGAGGGCGAACCCCTTCGTTCAAGCACCGGCGCATTCTCGACCTGCTCGGCAATAACGCGCCCGATCCCCACTGGCCTCTGCACACCTCGTTCCTGCGCATGATCGATTTCATCGCTGGCATGACCGACAGCTATGCCAGCGAGATGGCCCGAGAAATGACCGGTCTCTCCAGCCCGGTTTAACACCAGCAATCCAATGACCAGATGAGTGAACGCCCGGTCACTCATCTGGCTGCAGATCTGCGGTATGCCCGCCCACGTTGCAATTAAAGAGAGAGCCTACGCTCAGAACAGAAAAGCCCTATCGCTTGAGATACCGGGCTACCGAATAATTCGGCTCTGGTTCTTGGCCATTGCCGGCGAGAACACCTACCCACCTGAGGCCACTTGGCACCTTCGGCTCAAATCCAGGCTGTTCCCTGTCGGGCGCTCTCTTGAGTGAGCGTGAACCTGCCCCGCAGGTTTGATTTGCGCATGTGGCGCCGTCGCTTTTGCCCGGAAGATCCTGATGTCAAAAAATAATCTGCGCATTTTATTGGTGGAAGATCATCCTTTCCAATTGATTGCCACCCAGATACTGCTGAACAATCAAGGCTATTACCGTTTGACCCCGGTGCTGACCGCTGCTGAAGCGCTGGCGGCTATGGAAACAGCAACAGAGCCCTTCGACGTACTGCTATGCGATCAATGCCTGCCTGATCTCCTGGGCCTTGAGCTGATAGATCTGGCAAGCCAGCGAGGCCTGATTCGCCGGGCGGTCGTGCTCAGTGGCTTGAGCCAAGAGCAATTGGACGCGCTGGAACGCACTGCAGATAGGCGCCAACTGCCGCTCCTGGGATGTTTGAGCAAGCCATTGGATGTCCAGGCCCTGACTGTATTGCTCGCCGCGAACGGCTTTTGCGAAGAAGCTTAAACACCGAATAAACATCCATTTGAAGCCAGCAAAAAAACAAGTTCTACCGTGTAAGCAAACCCTGCATTCACTGTAGGGTAATTCCGAAACGCTATAAACAGCATGTACATTAATAGCAAATTTACACAGTTGAATTATTCATTATTTTAAACGTCATCTGATGATATTTGGATATTTACGTACGCCAATACGTTAATTCCTGTAGGAACTTTCCTATATCCACTTGGTAGCCCTATCGGTTCATGTGCCTGCCTGAACATCTGAGCTAAGGTGCGCGCTTTCTTCACTGCTTGTATGGAATTGAATTATGAACTCGGTTTTTATTGTCGACGACCACCCTGTTATTCGCCTCGCGGTACGCATGCTGTTGGAAAATGAAAATTACGATGTCGTTGGCGAAACGGACAACGGTGTGGATGCCATGCAAATGGTCCGCGAATGCATGCCCGACCTGATCATTCTCGACATCAGCATTCCCAAGCTGGACGGCCTGGAAGTGCTGGCCCGCTTCAACGCGATGAACTTACCGTCCAAAATCCTGGTACTCACTGCACAGACCCCCAATTTATTCGCCATCCGCTGCATGCAATCGGGGGCCGCAGGCTATGTGTGCAAACAAGAAGACCTGAGTGAACTACTAAGTTCGGTGAGGGCCGTATTATCCGGCTACAATTACTTTCCAAGCCAGGCCCTGAATCCTGCTTCTCGCGCAGACGGGCCTCCTTCTGAAATCGAGCTATTCAAGCTGGTCAATGACCGCGAACTGATGGTGCTGCAACTATTCGCTCAAGGCAGAACCAACAAAGAAATTGCCAAAGGCATGTTTCTCAGCAATAAGACTGTCAGCACCTACAAGACTCGGCTCATGCAGAAGCTTAGGGCAAAAACCTTGGTAGAACTTATCGAGATGGCAAAACGCAATGCGCTAGTGTGAGATATCGGATGTCGAAGCGTTTAATGGATTATTTAAGGCTAGGCGCAGGTGTTTGCTTGAGCATTAATGTGCAGGCGGCTGAGCTTGCGTCCCAAAACTACACGTTGCTCAGTCGTTCCAGCCCCAGCCATATGGAGACCCGGCTGGACCGGGCTCAATGGCAGTGGCTGCAGAACAAACGTGAATTGAGGCTGGGCACTTCAGCCCCGGATTACCCGCCTTTTGACATGACCGGCACGGGGCACGATTACGAGGGATTTACCGCCGACTACGCAGGCATTCTTGCTCACGCGCTGGACACTCCGATCAAGGTCCAGCGCTTCGAATCCCGGGACGCGGCCATTCAAGCCCTGACTGAGGGGCAGATCGACCTTCTCGGCAGCGCCAATGGTTTCGAGGCCGAGGGCAAGAACATCACCCTGTCGGTGCCCTATGCCGTGGATCAGCCCGTGCTTGTAACCCGCGTGGGAGAAAACCGTCCACTCACCGAGGGCTTGGCCGGCTTGCGCTTGAGCATGGTTTACCACTATCTGCCGCTGAAGGAGGTCAAAGCGCTCTACCCGAACGCGATCTTGCAGACGTACCCCTCCTTTCAAAGTGCAATAAACGCGGTGGCATTCAACCAGGCAGACGTATTCCTCGGTGATACCATTTCGACCCACTACCTGATCAACAAGCGTTATCTGAGCAACGTGCAGATGGCCAACTTCGGGAAACATGAGGCTGACGGTTTCAGCTTCGCCATGCGCAGCGATGACACCCAACTGCTCGACGTGGTCAATAAGACACTGAAAGCAATCCCGATTGATGAACGGGTCAGCATTTCCAAACGCTGGAGCGCTGGCAGCGACGTGCTGCTCACCGATCAAAAGCTGCAATTGACCCAGCGCGAAGAGCGCTGGATTACCCGGCATCCGGTGGTGCGCGTCGTCATCAACGAGGCGTATGCGCCGTTGACGTTTCTGGACGCTAACGGCAACTTCCGCGGGATTACAGCCGATCTGCTTGAGCTGGTCCGACTGCGCACAGGTCTGAATTTCGAGATCAAACGCGTTCAGGGCATGGCCGAAATGATGAAACAGGTCATTGAGGGACAGGCCGATTTGATTGGCGCAATGATTCCCAGTAACGAGCGAGAAAGCCAACTCAGCTTCAGCCGCCCTTACCTGGACACCTCTTTTGTTCTGGTGACCAGCACAAAACCTTCCAGTCCGGCCCACCTGGATCAGCTTGCGGGCAAGCGCTTGGCCGTTAGCCGTGGCAGTCCGACCATGCCCTACCTTCAGCGCGAGTACCCACACATAAGCCTGGTGGAGACGGACAACCCCTTCCGGGCGCTGGACATGCTGGCCCAGGGACAGGTTCAAAGCGCAATTACCTCCCTACCCAGCGCCAACTATTTCCTGTCCTCGCAGCTGTTCGATGACAAATTACAGATGAGTGACACTGTCGGCGACGATCAGGCGCGTATCTCCATGGCAACCGCTCGCAATGCCACAGAGCTGAGTTCGATCCTCGATAAAGCATTATTGAGCATCGCCCCGGAAGACATGGCCGTAATTAACAATCGTTGGCGAACCTATGCCCCGCCAGGGACGGGTTACTGGCGCAATTACCATCAGCTGATTTATCAGATTGTGTTCGGCACTGGACTGTTGTTGCTAGGCTCGCTGGCCTGGAACGCCTACATGCGCCGCCAGATAAAACAGCGTGAAACGGCAGAACGCGCCTTGAATGACCAGTTCGAGTTCATGCGTGTCCTGCTCAATGGCACGCCTCACCCCATTTATGTTCGCGACCGTAACGGCCTGCTGCAAACCTGCAATGACAGCTACCTGGAGGCCTTCTCGACCCGACGCGAAGACGTCATCGGCAAAAGTGTCATGGACGGCGTATTGAGCAGTACGCTCGAGGCCCAGGAGTATGCCGCCGACTACCAACGGGTAATGGCCGACGGCACACCACTGATTCTTGATCGCGCGCTGCAGATTGGCGATCGCTACCTGACCATTTACCACTGGACCCTGCCCTTCCGGGACTCGCTGGGGGAGGTGCAAGGCATCATTGGTGGCTGGATTGACATCAGCGAGCGACGCCAACTGATCGAAGATCTACATGCCGCCAAGGACCTGGCCGATGATGCCAACCGCGCCAAAAGTACGTTTCTGGCGACCATGAGTCACGAAATCCGTACACCGATGAACGCCGTGATCGGGATGCTCGAACTGGCTCTCAAGCGTGCAGACCAAGGACATCTTGATCGTCCAGCCATTGAGGTCGCTTACAACTCGGCCAGAGACCTGCTGGAGCTGATCGGGGATATTCTCGATATCGCCAGGATAGAATCCGGTCGCCTCAGCCTGAGCCCCGAACGGGCCAATCTGCGGGAGCTAGTGGAGTCGGTGGTGCGCGTTTTCGACGGTCTGGCCCGCCAAAAGAGCCTGACCTTGCTACTGGACTTCGACAGTCGCATCAACGCCGACGTGCTGCTCGACCCGCTGCGCTTCAAACAGATTATTTCCAACCTGATCAGCAATGCGATCAAGTTCACTGAGCAGGGCCAAATCAAGATCAGCCTGCGCATCGATGACACCTCTGACTCGCAACAACTGCATTTGACTATGGGGATCCAGGACAGCGGCATCGGCATCAGCGATGACGATCAGCTGCGGCTGTTCGAGCCTTTTGCCCAAGCCGATAACTCCGGCCAACTGGCACGAAGCGGTGCGGGCCTGGGTCTGGTCATATGCCGCAGTCTGTGTGAAATGATGGGGGGCCGCTTGACCCTGAGCAGCCAGCCAGGGAAAGGCACACACGTCCAGGTTGAGTTGACCCTGACAACGTTGGATCAGACCCAGATCATCGAGCAACCTATTGAACTCCGGCCCAATGTCAGTACCCCATTGAATATCCTGGTGGTCGACGATCACCCCGCCAACCGGCTCTTGCTGTGCCAACAACTCGGGTTTCTGGGTTATCGCTATGAAGCCGCCGAACAAGGCGCTGCTGGCTTGCAAATCTGGTTGGACGGCCATTTCGATCTAATCATTGCCGACTGCAACATGCCCGTCATGAATGGCTATGACTTGACCCGCGCGATCCGCGCCCATGAGCAGGAAAAATCACGCCCTCGCTGCACCATTCTCGGGTTCACGGCCAACGCGCAACCCGAAGAGTTCCTGCGCTGCCGAAATGCCGGGATGGACGCCTGCCTGTTCAAACCCATTAGCCTGACGGCACTCCATGAGGAGCTGGCAAAAATAAATCCCCTGCCCCGGCGTCCGCGACAAAATATTTTTGCAGCCTTCAGTGTCGACGGCTTGGACATGTTGACCGGTGGGCGTCCGGAAATGATTCAACGCTTGCTCGCTCAGTTGCTTCTCAGCAGCCAGGAAGACCGCAAGGAACTCGCGGCGACCATGGCAAATGGCAATCGGCAGCACCTTAGTGACATGGCCCACAAAATCAAAGGCGCAGCCCGAATCATCCAGGCCAGCGAAGTGATCGAACATTGCGAAGCACTGGAAGATGCCTGTAACGAAGCAACGTCGGCCGAGGTCATCACAGCCCGTCATCAGGCGATCGACGCCGCCATGATCGAGCTTGAACACGCGTTGCGCGCACAACAGGTTGACGGCAAATGAGTCATCAGCAGCCCACTCAATCACGCAGGCTTAAACCAAATGGTGCATTTGATCACAATGAGCGAGGCGCAACTCAAGACCTTCGCTGCTCACTCGATTGCGGGTTATGCACAAGATATTGAGCAGACTTACGGGCTAACGCCCAGCCTCGCGCTGGAGCACGCTACCGAGGGCTTTAACGAGTTGCTTCCAGACGGGCTAAACACCTCCGACCATCACCTGTTCAGCTTAAGAGCCTCATCAGGTGAAGACATTGGTGTGCTTTGGTTCGGAATTGATTCAGCCTACGGGATCAAGAAGCTCTTCATTTATGACCTCGAGATCCACCCTCAAGCACGGCGGTGTGGTCACGGAAAAAAAACACTGGAACAGGTCGAGCGCTGGGCACGCGCCCGTGGGATCAAACGTATCGAGTTGAATGTATTTGCGCACAACAAAGCAGGGCTCGCGCTCTACCGCATGTGCGGACTTGATCCGCACGAAATGACCTTGGGCAAACGTGTGGACTGAACGGCGGGAAAGGTGCCAAATAGCCACTAATCGAGCGAAGTCATCTGATTGCAGAGTCCACTGCCTTCGATATCTTTCCTTTATCACGTCGCAAAGAGAACACCTCCTCACTCAGCAACTCCAGTAAGCCTTGGCTATGCTGGAGTCACAAGCAATGCACCGCACGACTATGGAGAGATTTGCGATGCCCAGTCATCCGTGGCCCAATCAACGCAGCTACCCTCTGCATGTGCATATCAGCGTCATGTTCACCGTATTGCTCCTGCTCACAGGCGTCGTGCTGGGCATTTTCAACTACCTGCAAACGTCACAGATAATCCTGTCGAGCAGTGAGAAGCTTTTCAGCAACATTGCGCAGGATGTGCAAGTCGATTTACAGCGCACCTATCAGCCTATCCACAGCCTGCTCAGCCTGCTGGCGGTCTACGATGCAAATCAGTCCAGCGCGCTGGAGCAGCGGCTGCCGCTACTCAAACCGTTTTCTCAATCGTTGCGGGACAACCCAAATTTGGCGTCGCTGTATATCGGGTATGCGAACGGCGATTTCTTCATGGTCCGGCCCTTGCGCAGCGACACCCTGAAACGCTATTTCGAAGCGCCTGCCAAGGCGGCTTATCAGGTTTGGAGCATTGAACACGTCAACGACAGCCTGCGCTCTCAATCACTTTTTTTCGACGATTCACTGCACCTGATCAGCCACCGCGACAACCTCAACGAACATTACGATCCGCGTCAACGCGTGTGGTTCAAGAGTGCGCTCAGCGACACCGATCAGATCACCACGGCGCCCTACGTATTTTTCTCCAGTCGCAACGTGGGCACCACACTTGCCCGGCGCAGCAGCGACGGCACAGTGATAGCTGCCGACCTGACACTCGCGTCCCTGTCCTCGACACTGGCCAAGCATCAGGTCACCGCCAGCACCGAAGTTGTGCTCTTCGATGCCAGCGGAAATGCCGTGGCCTATCCCGACAGCTCAAAACTGATAGTAGAAAGCGGCACTGCTCACCTGGCAAAAGCTCGTGACCTGAGCCCGGCCCTCGCTCGCCTGTTCGACAACGGTGTTGACGCCAACAACCACTTGAGCGTGGGAAAGCGCTCCTGGGTCGTGGCCCAAAGCACCCTGCAGGAAGGAGGCCCGCAGGGGCTGAAGTTGGCGCTGTTAGTGCCGGAAGACGAATTGCTGGCCGACGCCCTGCGCCTGCGCTGGGAAGGGGCTCTGGTGACATTGACCACGCTGTTGCTGTGCCTTCCACTGGGCTGGCTGATGTCACGAATCATGGTCAAACCCTTGCGGGCACTGGTCAGCGAAGCGGATGCGATTCGCAGCTTCGATTTCAAACATCCTACCAGCCACCGATCATGGGTGCTGGAGGTCGATCAACTTTCACTGTCCATGGCCCGCATGAAGGAAACACTGGCCAGCTTTCTCGAGATCACGGCCAGCCTGTCGGCCGAAACCCGCTTCGAGACGCTGCTGGAGCGTGTTCTGTTCGAAACCGTCAATATCAATCAGGCACAGGCCGGGCTGATTTATTTGCTCGACGGTGACAGCGGGCACCTTGAACCCAAGGGCCTGATCGTCAAGGGCGTCAAACACGACCCGCAGCAATACAGCATCGCCACTCACGACCCGCAAGCAAGTGAGACGCCCTTATGGCTGCAGGACCTCGCCATGAAAAAAGATCACTGCCTGGTCGCTCTTGGCTTTGATCAGGCACTCGATTTACAAAGCCTGATGAGCGCGCTGGAGGCGCCGCGGATACACCTGTTGGGCATTCGTTTGAGCAATCAGCGAGGGGAAACCATCGGCGTCCTCACCCTCATACACGCGGATACTGGCACCGAGACCGATCTTGAAAAGCTCAGCCCTGATCGTATTGCATTTATCCAGGCAGTCTCCGGCGCAGCGGCCCTATGCATCGAAAGCCAGCGCCTGCAAGCCAGACAAAAAATGCTGCTGGACGCTTTCATCCAGATTATCGCGGGTGCCATCGACGCCAAAAGCCCTTACACCGGCGGCCACTGCCAGCGCGTGCCAGTACTTACGTTCATGCTTGCTCGCGCGGCGGCGGCCAGCCAACAACCGGCTTTTCGCAATTACCAGCCGACCGAGGACGAATGGGAGACCTTGCATATTGCTGCCTGGTTACACGACTGCGGCAAGGTCACCACGCCCGAGTATGTCGTGGACAAGGCCACTAAGCTGGAAACCTTGTACGACCGCATCCATGAAGTCCGCACCCGCTTCGAAGTGCTGAAACGCGATGCCTGGGTCGACTACTGGAAAGCCAAGGCGCAGGACGGCGACGAAGTGTCATTGGCCGCTGCCCGCAATGTTCAACTCAACGAACTGGATGCTGACTTCAAGTTTGTCGCCCTCTGCAATCTGGGCAGCGAAGCCATGGCTGATTCAGATTTAGAACATTTGCAAACGATTGCTGCACGGACCTGGATGCGTACGCTGGACGACCGGATCGGCGTGTCCTGGGAAGAAAACAAACGTCAGGCTCGAAACCCGGCACCGGACTTGCCTGTCAGCGAATCTCTGCTGGCGGATCGGCCTGAGCATTTGTTCGAGCGGGCGGCAGCCGAAGATATCCCCGCCGACAACCGCTGGGGCTTCAAGCTTGAGGTTCCGCAGTACAAATTCAACCGAGGCGAACTGTACAACTTGAGCATCACCCGAGGCACCTTGACTCGTGAGGAGCGCTACGTCATCAACCATCATATGGTGCAGACCATTCTGATGCTGAGCCGCCTACCCTTCCCCAGCCATCTGCAGGGGGTCGCCGAAATCGCTGGCGGCCATCACGAAAAAATGGACGGCACGGGTTACCCGAAACGATTGAAACGCGACGAAATGAGTCTGGCAGCGCGAATGATGGCCATCGCCGACATTTTCGAAGCCCTGACAGCGGCTGATCGACCGTATAAAAAAGGCAAAAGCCTGAGCGAAGCACTCACGATCATGGCTCAAATGTGTCGCGATGCGCATATCGACCCGGAGCTGTTTCAGTTGTTTGTCCAAACGGATATCTATCAGCACTACGCCTCTGATTTTCTGCAGCCGCAACAAATCGATGCCGTCGACAAAAGCAGTATTTTGGAGAAAGCCGGATTGAGTACACGGGGATAAACAGGACATCAGCCAGAGCGTTGCACTCGGCGAAAAAAGCAGGCTCTGGAGCCTGCTTCTTCTTACACCATCACACTACCGGATTGATCGACTTTTCCGGGTACCACACGTCGATCAAAGGGCTGACGGTCAATTCTGTCAGTTCGCTGCGGCTTTTCAGCCAGGCTTCGACCTTGACACGCTGCTCTTCGTTGACCGAACCACGTTTGCTCAAGCAAACCAGACCGAAGTCATCGCCGCCAACATAGTTCAAACCGTTGGCTTCCATGGCATCTGTCAGGAAAGCGTCGAGGAAGGCATCAATAGCCTGATCGTCCAGGTCTTGTTTGAAGTCCAGGTTCAGCTCAAAACCCAGCTCCTGGAATTCATCCACGCAGAGTTTTTTGCGCAGACGGCGGGAACGGTTAGTGGCCATGGAACAATCCTCATAAGTAATAACGGGCGGCACTTTACCAGTTTGGGCCATTAAATGCCCGCCTCCGTGCCAATGTTTGCGTGCCGTCGGGCCCGACACAGCAAAATAACCCATCAATGGTAAAAAATAGCCGATTGGACGGCTACGCCACGGCGCAAGTCACCCGCGCTTGGGGCATAATGCCGCTCAATATCGAGCTTTTTAAGTACCGACCATTCATCTGTCGGTGAAACAGGGTATTGAATCGCCGTTTTCATTCCGGTTGACGTTGCGATGATTGAGGGAATCCATCCATGCCCTCCATTTACCCCCTCCTCAGTAGCAGGGTTTTATTTCACATGATCAAATCTTTACGTCACTTATTTTTCGCCGGCCTTTTTTTGCCCTTGGCGATGCCAGTCACTGCGGCCCCCGTCAATACCTCGCTACCGCCCAAGGTTCAACAGGCCCTCAAAGCCGCCAAGCTGCAGAATAATGCCTTGTCCCTGGTGATGCTGCCGCTCAACGGTCCCGGCACCCCGACCGTGTTCAATGCCGATGTCTCAGTCAACCCGGCGTCGACCATGAAGCTCGTCACCACCTATGCGGCGCTGGAAATGCTCGGCCCTACGCATCAATGGAAAACCGAATTTTTCACTGACGGCACCCTGAACAATGGCGTGTTGCGTGGCAACCTCTACCTCAAGGGTGGTGGTGATCCCAAGCTCAACATGGAAAAACTCTGGCTTCTGATGCGTGACTTGCGTGCCAACGGTGTGCAACAGGTGACTGGCGATCTGGTCCTGGATCGCAGCCATTTCATCCAGCCGCAATTGCCGGTGTTCAACGACGACGGCAATGATGAGAACAAGCCGTTTCTGGTCAAGCCCGACTCACTGATGATTAACCTCAAGGCCTTGCGCTTTGTCGCGCGCAACGACTCCGGCAAAGTGCTGGTGTCTGTAGAGCCACCGATTGCCAGCATTCATGTCGACAATCAGGTCAAGGCGCTGGCCTCGAACAAATGCACCGGAGACATGCGCTATAACCCGGTAACCCAGGCTGATGGCAGCATTACCGTCGTGGTCAACGGTCAGTTGGGCGAAGGCTGCAGTTCGCAGACCTATTTGTCGCTACTGGACCATCCGACTTACGCGGCGGGCGCAGTACGCGCAATCTGGCAGGAACTGGGCGGCACCATTCTGGGCAAGGATCGGGTCGATGTCGTGCCCGGCAACGCCAAGCTGCTGGCCAAAGCGTTTTCCCCGGATTTGGCAGAAATCATTCGTGACATCAATAAATTCAGCAACAACACAATGGCTCAGCAATTGTTCCTGAGCCTTGGCGCGAAGTTCCGCAATGAAGCAGACGGCGATGATGCCAAAGCCGCGCAACGCGTGGTTCGTCAATGGCTGGCGAAGAAGGGCATCACTGCGCCGCACCTGGTGATGGAGAATGGCTCGGGGCTGTCGCGCGCCGAGCGGGTCAGTGCGCGTGAAATGGCGACTTTGCTACAGGCTGCCTGGCGCAGCCCCTACGCAGCGGAATTCATGAGTTCTCTGCCGCTGGCGGGCATGGACGGCACCATGCGCAAGCGCCTCAAAACTACGCAGATGAGGGGCGAAGCGCACATCAAGACCGGCACCCTGAATACCGTCCGCGCAATTGCCGGTTTCAGCCGCGACATCAATGGCAATACCTGGGCGGTGGTCGCGATCCTCAATGACTCACGCGTAGGCGGCACATCTTCGGTGCTCGATGAAGTCCTGCTCGATCTGTATCGCCAACCGAAGCTGGTCAACACCGCCATTTCACTGCAACAGTAATCCTGATACCACGTCGCTCGGACGTCCCCCGCACCTTCACGCAGGCTTGCCTGCGTGAAGGTGGCGTATCACACGACAGAACTGTTTTACCTCATGACAACTCTGGCTCGACGCGATCACGCCCAGCCTGTTTGGCGGCATAAACGCCCGAGTCCGCCCGTAGCAATAGCGAATCACCGCCTTCAACAGGACGCCAGCTGGCAACACCGAAACTCGCCGTCACCACGCCCACACCCTCAATGGGTTCCCCCCGCAGTACCTGCCATAACTCGAGTGCGAGCGCATGTGCGTTTTCCCCAGTCGCGTTGGGACACAACACCATGAACTCCTCGCCACCTAGCCGACAGAACACATCATCTTGCCTTAAGCGCTGATTGATCCGCTGACAAAGCCCTTGCAGCACATGGTCGCCCATCGCATGACCGAATTGATCGTTGATGCGCTTGAAGTGATCGATGTCGAGCATGATCACCGACAACTCCCCGCCATGCCGATGAACCCGAGAGAGTTCGGCCTTGAGCCGCTCCTGAAAATAACGACGGTTGTACACGCCCGTCAGCACGTCCGTCACTGATAGCGCGCGCAGTTCATCCTCAACACGCTTCAAGTCAGAAATATCGGAGATAAAGCCATGCCACAGCACCCCGCCGTCGGGTAATCGCTCAGGCATCGCCTCGCCATGCAACCAGCGCTGGCCCTGGCGTGGCAGCTCGACGCGATACTCCTCACGCCACGGCGTCAGGTGCTCGGCGGAATAGCAAATCGACTTCTTGATTCGCTGCAAATCCATGGGATGGATCCGATCGAGTACGGCCTCTACACTTTGCTGCTTTACATCATGAGGCAGTTCGTAGATCCGCCACATACCGCTGTTGGTGTAGGTAAAGAAGGAACTGCCATCGCTGTTCAATTGGTATTGATAAATTCCTCCAGGCACCTGTGCGCTAAGCTTTTCCAGCAATTGATCGCGCGCAGCCAACGCTTGATGGGCGCGTTTGCCTTCAGTGATATCAACGCAGATTGCGAGATAACCCACCCATTGCTGACGCTCATCGCGCACCGCCGTGACCAGCATATTGACCACCAGCGAGCTGCCGTCACGACGCACCAGCGTCCATTCCCGTGCAGGATAGGCACCCTCCTCCATCGCCTCGACTAACATCGCCTCGGCAGTCGGCACCTCGCAACCATAACGCTGGCTCAATGCCTCGCCATGAGCTGAAAGCTCGGTGCCAAGGTGTAAATCCCCCAACGTGAACTGCCCCAGCACTTGATCGCCACTGTAGCCGAGCATCTGCTGTGCACCCACGTTGAAGGTACTGATGACGCCGCGCAGATCAGTCGCAATGATCGCCACCTGAGTCGCAGCGTTTAGCACGCTGCGCAATTCGGCCGTACGCCGCTCAACCAGCAGTAAGGCGCGTTGACGCTGATTGACCAGGCTATACAGCAAAACGCTGAGGATCAGACTCAGCAATCCCCCCAACACAATCACGCTGGTCGACGACGACCGGTTGGCAGCAATAAAAACAGCGGATGGACGAAGTTCCAGCAGATAACGTCGGTCTGCCATGCTCAACAGCGTACTGATGCGCAGATTGCTTTCCACCGCCTGGTTTGCCGACTGATACAGCAGCTCGGGCTGCTCTGGCGAAGAAAGGTCGAACAGCTGCAACGCCAGATTGTCGCGATCCTGGGCGGGCAACCCTTCGGACATCAATATGCGCAGACCGATCACCGCCATCACGTACCCAGACAATGCCTGTTTCTTCGCGCCGCCATCGACTACCGATAACAGCACGGGTGCCACCAGCAATAGACCACTGGTATTCGCGGGCTCAAGCCCCACCAGATCCATTCGTGGCGACACGGCCATGCTGCCTCGTTGCGCGGCACGCTCAAGCGTGGCTCGGCGAATACTTTCAGACATCACATCAAAGCCCAGCGGCAGCGGCTCTGTGCTTCTGGATTGGGTATACAGGACTGGGAAGTACTCAGGGCGATCAACAGCAGGCGTTAGCTGACCGCTCGGGGACAGATCGCGAACGGTGAAATCGGTCAGCCCCTGTGCGCGCGCGTGCGTCTCAAACTGCGAACGTTCTGCGCCAGGGACCCTTGGCGCCCAGGAATACGCCTGCGTAACCACCAGTAAAGGCGCCGCGTAACCATCGAACTCAGCTTGAGTGATCTGGTCGGAGAAAACGAAGAAACGGCGAAGGCCATCCAGGCGCTGGACTTGATCGTCGAAACGTTCCTGAATACGACTGAAGCGTTCGCTGGCCAACAGATTGAAACGCTGATCAAGTCGGCGTTGGTGCATGTCGGCGCTGGCCGACACGAGCATCGCGGTCAGCACAGCACCTGCCGCAAAAGCCAGGATCGCTGCGGACGGCGCAAGCGCGTCTTCGTGGATCAAGCCGAGAATTCTGGACCGAACGCTGTTTGGCGACATAAGCAGAACTCATACGCCAGCGTTGTGGTGCAACCGTGGCCATGGCTCAGTTATAGCCATTTGCCACCAGCTTGCCTAGCCCCACTTGAGTTCCCCCCCTAACTAATTAAGCCAGGGGGGGGGCGTATCGCGGGTTCAGCGGGCTGTAATACGCCATGCACGGTGAATCTTGCTGTTGCGAGCAAAGTCCGGGTCAACGGTTTGCGCCGTAATTTCTTCGACCGCATAGCGCTCGCTAAGATTCTCATCGAGCTGGAACTTGCGGAAATTGTTGGAGAAGTACAACACACCGCCCGGCGCCAGACGCGCCATCGCCAAGTCAAGCAACTGCACCTGATCGCGCTGCACGTCGAAGATCCCTTCCATACGTTTGGAATTGGAGAACGTCGGCGGGTCGATGAAAATCAAGTCGTACTCGTCACGACTTGCTTCCAGCCACGCCATGACGTCGCCCTGCTCCAGACGGTTCTTGTCAGAGAAACCGTTGAGCGACAGATTACGTCGAGCCCAATCCAGGTAGGTCTTGGACAGATCCACACTGGTGGTTGTGCGTGCGCCACCCTTTGCCGCATGCACACTCGCGGTCCCCGTGTAGGCGTACAAGTTCAGGAAGCGCTTGCCCGCGGCCTCACGCTGAATGCGCATGCGCATCGGCCGGTGATCGAGGAAAAGCCCGGTATCCAGGTAGTCGGTCAGGTTCACCAGCAGCTTGACACCGCCTTCGCTCACCTCAAGGAACTGTCCTTGGGCGCTCTGGCGTTCATACTGCTTAGTGCCGCTCTGGCGCTCACGGCGCTTGATCACCACCCGGCTCTTGTCGATATTCAATGCTTGGGGAATCGCTGCCAGCGCATCGAACAGACGGGCCGACGCCTTTTCCGGATCGATAGTCTTGGGCGCTGCGTATTCCTGAACATGAACCCAATCGTGGTACAGATCGATGGCCAATGCGTACTCGGGCATGTCGGCATCGTAGACCCGATAGCAATCGATGCCTTCACGACGGACCCACTTGCCCAGTAGTTTGAGATTTTTCTGCAAGCGGTTGGCAAACATCTGCCCGCCTTCACTCAACCGCGCCTGCTCGATAACCGGCTCAGGTTTGCGAATAGGGTTGCCGTTCTTGTTGTACTTTTCGTACTTGCCGGGCGCTTCGACTTCACCCGATACATCCGCCTCGACCTGCTCACGCTCAATCTGACGCTGCGCAGGTGTGCGGCGCTCGCCGGTGACGAACTGATCCGGCTGAACCTTGATCAGCAATAATTTGCAGGGCAAGGCGCCGTTCCAGAAGGCATATTGCTTGTGGCTGCGAATACCCATGCGCTTGCCCAGATCCGGCGCGCCGGTGAACACCGCCGCTTCCCAGTTCAGGCATGCCTGACGCAGACGTTCGCCGAGGTTCTGGTAGAGATAGAGCAAGCTCGCCTCATCACCCAGACGTTCGCCGTAAGGAGGGTTACAGATGACCAACCCTTTCTGGTTCTGATCGGGACGTGGCTCAAACGTCGCGACTTCGCCCTGATAGACCTTGACCCACTCACTCATGCCTGCGCGTTCAATGTTGTTGCGAGCGGGCTGAATCAGGCGTGGATCGGCTTCATAACCGCGAATCCACAGCGGTGGCTTGGCCAGACCGATATCGGCCCGCGCCTGCGCCTCTTCGTGCAGTTTCTTCCACAAGGCAGGGACGTGCCCGAGCCAGGCCGAAAAACCCCAGCGTTCGCGCTTGAGGTTTGGCGCGATATCCGCAGCCATCATCGCCCCTTCCACCAGGAAGGTGCCGACGCCACACATCGGGTCTGTCAGCGCGCCGCCTTGAGCAGCGATGCGCGGCCAGCCGGCCCGCACCAGAATCGCTGCCGCCAGGTTTTCTTTCAACGGCGCCGCACCCTGCTGCAAGCGGTAACCACGTTGGTGCAAACTGTGTCCAGACAGGTCCAATGACAGAATCGCCTCGCCGCGGTCCAGGCGCAGGTGAACGCGCAAGTCCGGGTTGAGCTTATCGACCGAAGGACGCAGGCCCGACGGGGTACGCAGCTTGTCGACGATCGCATCCTTGACCTTCAGCGCACCAAAGTGGGTGTTGTCGATCCCCGAACCGTTACCGCTGAACTCCACCGCGAGACTGCCTTCAGCGTCCAGGTGATCTTCCCATTCGACATCGAGTACACCGTGATACAGGTCCTCGGCATCTTTCATCGGGAACCGCTTGAGCACCAGCAACACCCGGTTGGCCAGGCGCGACCAGAGGCACAGTCGATAGGCCGTCTCCATGTCGCCCATGCCACGAATGGCCGAGGTGTGCTCGCGGGTCTCCTCGAGGCCAAGCCCGGTGGCTTCCTCAGCGAGCAAACCTTCGAGGCCCTTGGGGCAGGTAAGAAAGAGTTCGTAACGGTCCGACATGGGTAATCCAGGGCCTTAAGCGATAAGCGGCGGGGCAACGCATTGCCCGACCAGATTTTAAACAGACGCCTTTCTTGGAGACCGCCTGCGTGGCACACATATTGTGCCGGTCCACCGTCATCGGCGCGTTGCGTCGATGCAGCAGTCAGTCCATCAGCTTGGTGGCCAAAAGACAATTGATCGTTCGATCATCGACCATTTAGGTTGAAGGTCGCTGTAATAAAAAGTCACATCCTGACCCTTCGTCGTTTTACGGCTGAAAGCAATCCGCCATCATTCGCGTTTGAAAAACCGTATCGGCCTTCATTCAAAGCCTCGGCTCAGGGGGCCTGTGGCAAAAAAAACCTGCGAATGAGTGTCATGCTTATGGCATTACCACGCCAATAGTTACGTTCTTATGACAAAACGATCATTCACAGAGCTAAGCGCATTGGTTAGAACTCGTCACAGGTTGTCACCGCAACGGTGACAACACCAAGCCCGCGACGCCGGCAGCGGGCACCAACGGCAGAAGATTCTGCCCGACCTCAACATGAGGTCATCAGGGACATTACAGTCAACAAACGAGGGCAACACCCTATGAGAAGACTTAAGCGTGATCCGTTGGAAAGAGCATTTTTACGCGGATATCAATTTGGTGTTCATGGTAAATCCCGTGAGCTTTGCCCCTTTACTCTACCGTCGGTACGCCAAGCCTGGATCAATGGCTGGCGAGAAGGACGCGGCGACAACTGGGACGGTATGACCGGCACTGCGGGTATCCACAGACTCAACGAACTTCACGCGGTCGGCTAATCAGGTACATTCCGATCAAGTTTTTTTAAAATTTTGAAAGATGACCTAAACCATGCACGCCCCACCCGGGCGGCGGGCTAAAGCCCAAGGGGTTCCGTCAAGGAACCCCTTTTTTATGCGCTGTGCCGGGACGACATCCCCGCTATTGCATCAACCGACTGGCGAATCAACGCAGGTCCTTTATAAATAAAGCCCGAATATATCTGCACCAGACTCGCACCTGCAGCGATTTTCTCAGCCGCATGCTTGCCTTCTGTGATCCCACCCGCCGCAATGATCGGCAACCGCCCGGCCAATTCACCCGCCAGTACTCTGACCGTATGGGTACTCTTTTCACGAACCGGCGCGCCCGACAGGCCACCTGCTTCGTCCGCATGGGGCAACCCTTCAACACCTTTGCGACTGAGCGTGGTGTTGGTCGCAATCACCGCATCCATGCCTGATTCAACCAGCGCAGCAGCGACCTGCACGATTTCTTCATCCGTCATGTCAGGCGCAATCTTGATGGCCAGCGGCACGCGCCTGCCGTGTTTTTGCGCCAGGTCCTCCTGACGCAGGCGCAGGGCTTCGAGCAATTGCTTGAGCGAGTCACCGAACTGCAGACTGCGCAAGCCAGGAGTGTTCGGCGAACTGACATTCACGGTCACGTAGCTGGCATGGGCATAGACCTTATCCAGACAGATCAGGTAGTCGTCCACGGCGCGCTCTACCGGGGTATCGAAATTCTTGCCGATGTTGATCCCGAGGATGCCGCGGTACTTGGCAGCCTGTACCCGGCTGATCAGGTGATCGACACCCAGATTGTTGAAACCCATCCGGTTGATGATTGCCTCGGCATGCGGCAGACGGAAAATCCGTGGTTTCGGATTGCCCGGCTGTGGGCGCGGGGTCACGGTGCCGACTTCGACAAAACCAAAGCCCAACTGCGCAAACCCATCGATCGCCGTGCCATTTTTGTCCAGCCCCGCGGCCAACCCGACCGGGTTAGGGAAGTTCAGGCCCATGACCGTTACCGGTAACTGCGCAGGCGCCTTGGTAAACAAACCATTGAGCCCCAAACGCCCGCCCGCGCCGATCAGATCCAGCGACAGGTCATGGGAGGTCTCGGGGGAGAGTTTGAACAATAACTGGCGGGCCAGGTTATACATGGGCGGGATTGGCTCGTGAGCGGCTGAATTCAGGGCAGCGATTATAGACGGGCTAGGGCTCATAGGCGAGTTCGAACTTGCAGCGCGCTTGCCCTGTGCCCTTTCTGAAACGGCAAGCGCATTGGAGAGTCTGAAACTTCAGGTTACCAAGTCACATTGACCGGAACCAGGCTGAGCGACAGCTCTCCGGCTCGACACAAAGTGATACAGGGACTTGTCATGAGCAAGGATAACTCAAAAAAACCTTTCGACAGTTCTTGGGCACCCAGCCGGAATCTTCCCAACGGTGGTGGCTCGTGGGCAGCCTGGAATAAACCCTCTGAGCCAGAGCGGATTTACATCGCCGAAGATCGATGGCCGCCCCCCAAAAAACGTACAGACCTAGTCTTTGCCAAGTCCTGCATTTCTGGCAAATGGTGCCGCACTGCAGCCGGTACCGCCCCAGAGCCCACCTCAAACTTCGGCAACGTGATGGTGGCGGGTGCCATGCTTATTCCATCTGCCAACACCGCTATAGCAACGGCCCTCGGTGCCGATCTGGCGCTGGGTCGAATGGCCGGTGGCGGCATCATGCAGCGGGGGCTTAATTGGGCAATACGCGGCGCGGGCGGCCCTGCCAGCATTTTCATACTGGGGATGCTCCCGGCCAAAATGGGCGACGGCACACTTTACACCGACAATCAGTTGCGCAACATGACTCACGCGCCCACGCGTGTGCGCTTCCAGTTCCGCCGCGATGCCGAGGGCGCGCTACAGGTCTACGGCATTCACACCACCGCAGCCGGTGACGACACGGTACGCACAGTGCAGGCCACGTGGAACGCCGACAAAACCGCCATGGAGACCAAGCTCAACGGCATCACCATTCTCTGGACCCCGCGGCGCAGCGGACTGGAACAAATGCCGCCGCTGGTATATCCCGACAACAATGGCGGACGGTTGGGCACTATCCTGGTCCACCCGATCCCGGACGGCACAGACTCGCAGATTGAAGGCCTTCCCGGCGAAGACATCACCACCGATGACTGTATTCTGGTGTTTCCGGCGGATACGGGTCTTAGCTCGCTATATGTGGTGTTTGCTCGGCCTATCGGCGGCGACCACAGCTATCACCCTGCACCCAAAGGGCTGACGGCTTTTCCGGATGCAGTACTCAGTCCCTCGAAGAGCTCAGTCAAAGGTGGCGGACATAAACGTAAACGCTGGAAAGATCGCAAGGGGCGAATTTATGAGTGGGATTATGAGAATGGCCGGGTTGAGCTGTACGACAAACAAGGCAAGCATCTGGGAGAGTTCAACCCTGACACGGGAGAACGCACAAAGGACGCCGAGCCAGGCCGGACCACACCAAAATAATCTCGAGAGGAGTTCGAAAAATGCAACATGAGATTCTTGCATTCGACAAGAAAACCGAGGAAGTGGCTTTCAGTATTGAGATCCCTGCCGACCAGTTCGATAACTTAGCGAAGCTAATGGCCTGGAGTGAGCCAGAAGATGCGATATATGAATACGACCTATCGGCAGAGCAGATAAGCAGCCTTGAAACCATGACTGGCAAGACCTTCAGTAGTCCGGACTATATTTTTCAGTTGTCTTGTAGTGTTTGAGCCTGAAGGTGCTCGGTAAGGTGTATCGGCCTGGTGGTTACGGACGAACCACATCAAAGCTCGGTCAAACAGTAGAAAAATAGGAGCTTTTATGTATCTATGTATCAGTGGATTCCTGCCTGACAATGCCGAAGATGATTCGCTTAAATTTGAACTTGATCTGGATGGTTCATTTAATGAGCAAATCGTACAGCTCCTGGCTCATAGAAGTATTAATGCGATGGCAGAAGGGGAATGGCTGCTCGCGAGTGAGCAGGTGGCGCAAATATCATCGATCATCGGACATTCACTCCCAACTAATTTAAAGCTGTTTATTGGGGTTGAAGCCTAAGCTGCAGTTGGGAGGTCGCTCGTCGCGGGGCAGCGAAAAGTTAACATTGAAGTGTGTCCCCGACTCTGTGGACGCCCCAACGCGGACAGTTGGGGCAGATGCCGCCGCTGGTTAGTCTCGACAACAGCGGCGAACGGCTGGGCACTATCCTGGTCCACCCGATCCCGGAAGGCACCGACTCGCAGATTGAAGGTCTTCCCGGCGAAGACATCACCACCGACGACTGTATTCTGGTATTCCCAGCGAACACCGGCCTGAAGTCGATGTATGTGGTGTTTGCAAAGCCAATCAAAAGCAAAGACCACGACTATGACGACGCCCCCGATTCATTACCAGCAATCCCGGACACGAGAGGTAGAACCATGAAATATACCGTCGAAGCATTTGACAAAGAAAACGAATTTCTAGATTTTGAAATTGTGCTTCCGGATGGTTGCGAAGCTCAATTGGCGGAAATAATGAGCTGGACATCACCACAGCGAGGCGATGAGGGGTACAACCTTAGCGAAACGCAGCTATTGAGCATTGAACTATTAGCTAGTAAGCGCTTTTACGACGCAAACCATATATTCCAACTCACCTGTAATGTGAGCTGATAGGTTGCCCTTATGCATCACAGGTTTTTTGGCGGACGACAGCGACGATACTTCGCTGAAATATGAACTAGAGGTGCCGCCTCAGTTTGAGCCGGCGGTACTAGAGGTAATGGGGTGGCAAAGCGTTGCAAAAAGCCCAAACGGCGAGTGGTTGCTAACAGGTGACCAATCCCACCAGATTGCGGCGGCGATCAATGAGCCCCTGCCTGACGACTTGGATCTATTCATCGGCGTGGAAGCCTAGCCAGCCAATAAGCACCCTAGGGCAAGCCAGACCAGTGCGTTTTCAGTTCCGCCATGATGCCGAAGGCATGCTACAGGTCATGTGTCGCCGCAAGGATGGCATATGCCTTGCACATCCCACCGTTATCTACACTCGTTCCAACGGCGGAGCGAGGCATCGGACAATGGCGTCGCGACCGTCTTTGCATTTGCAAACGACTGCGCGACGCTTTTTTATGGATGGCGCTTTGACCATGAATAAATCGGCATGAACACACTACCGAACAACGCTCTAGCCTGGGTCGCGGGCAGCGACGCGCCGGAAAAAAACACCATCGACCTGGGCTTCATGGCCCTGACCGACTGCGCACCACTGGTGGTTGCCGCCACCCAAGGGTTTGCTCAGCCCTATGGCTTGACCCTGAACCTGAAACGCCAATCGTCCTGGGCCAATCTGCGCGACAAGCTGGTGAGTGGCGAACTGGACGCCGCTCATAGCCTTTACGGGCTGATCTATGCGGTGCAATTGGGAATCAGCGGCTCCGTGAGCACCGACATGGCGGTGCTGATGGGCCTGAACCAGAACGGGCAAAGCATCAACTTATCCAAAGCGTTGCAGGACGCGAACGTGACCAGTCCTGACGCACTCGATCGGTATGTGCACCAAAGCCGTACAAAACTGACGTTTGCCCAGACCTTCCCCACAGGCACACATGCCATGTGGTTGTATTACTGGCTCGCGAGCCAGGGCATTCATCCGCTGAACGACGTCAACAGCGTGGTCGTGCCGCCGCCACAAATGGTCGCGCACCTGCAAGCCGGGCGTATCGACGGCTGCTGTGTCGGCGAACCCTGGTGCGCCAGCGCGGTGAATCAGGGCCTTGGCTTTACCTTGGCGACGACGCAGGCGATCTGGCCCGATCACCCGGAAAAAGTGCTCGGCTGCACCCGTGAGTTTGTCGAGCAGTACCCCAACACTGCACGGGCGCTGGTCATGGCAGTGCTGGAAGCCAGCCGTTTTATCGAACAAAACGATGAAAATCGACGCAGTACCGCGCAATTGCTCAGCGGCAGCGATTACCTCGACACGCCGGTGGACTGCATAGAACCACGCCTCATGGGGGATTATGCCGACGGTCTCGGTAATCACTGGCATGACCTGCATGCTGTGCGCTTTCATGGCGCAGGCGAAGTCAACATGCCTTACCTGTCCGACGGCATGTGGTTCATGACCCAGTTCCGGCGCTGGGGCCTGCTGCGCGAAGACCCTGACTATCTTGGGATTGCCACGCAAGTGCAGCAACTAAAGCTGTATAGCGAGGCAGCGGCCACTGTCGGCGTTGCAGTCCCTGAGTCTGCCATGCGCAGCAGCCAGCTGATTGATGGCAAAGTCTGGGACGGTAGCGACCCCACGGCCTATGCACACAGCTTCAAGCTGCACGCGCTGGCCGATGCCGTCCCCACCCGTGTCAGTCGCTGAAGGAAGTCGCGAACATGCTGCGTATCCTGCTGATAAATGACACGGCAAAAAAAGTCGGACGTCTCAAGGCCGCACTCAGCGAGGCCGGTTTCGAGGTGATCGACGAGTCCGGGCTGACCATCGACTTGCCTGCACGGGTAGAGGCCGTGCGCCCCGACGTCATTTTGATCGACACCGAATCCCCCGGCCGAGACGTGATGGAGCAAGTGGTGCTGGTCAGCCGCGATCTGCCGCGCCCTATCGTGATGTTCACCGATGAGCACGACCCGCTCGTCATGCGCCAAGCCATCAAATCCGGGGTCAGTGCCTACATCGTTGAAGGTATCAATGCCCAACGACTGCAACCGATTCTGGACGTGGCCATGGCCCGCTTTGAGAGCGATCAAGCGCTACGTGCCCAATTACAGGCACGCGACCAGCAATTGGTGGAGCGAAAACGCATTGAATTGGCCAAAGGCCTGCTGATGAAAATGAAAGACTGCAAAGAGGAAGAGGCCTACACCCTGATGCGCCGCCAAGCCATGAGCCGCCAGCAGAAGCTGATTCAGGTGGCTGAGCAGATCATTGCCATGAGTGAGTTACTGGGATGAATTGACTGCTATCACGCGCTGCGCGAGAGCAATCCCCTGATGATGGCCCGCCTTTTGCTTCAGAGATTACACAGGTAGCCAACGGCGGTTGCCCCACTTACGACAAAGACGTCGCATACCCCTCTCGCAAACGCGAATCGGGTTGCGGCGTTTTTTTTGCATTCGGGCCTCAGGCCACCACTCTTTTTTGCAGATGAGGTGTTCAATGAATACAAGCTTCTGGAAAGCCGGCCATAAGCCGACTCTGTTCGCAGCCTTCCTGTATTTCGACCTGAGCTTCATGGTCTGGTACCTGCTAGGCCCAATGGCCATACAGATTGCCGGCGACCTGCACCTGACCACCCAGCAGCGCGGATTGATGGTAGCGACGCCGATTCTGGCCGGGGCTTTTCTACGCGTACTCATGGGTCTGCTCGCAGACAAACTGTCGCCCAAGACCGCAGGCATCATCGGCCAAGTGATCGTCATTGGTGCATTGTTGGCGGCCTGGCAGCTGGGCATCCACAGCTATGAGCAAGCCTTGCTGCTCGGGGTATTCCTCGGTATGGCAGGCGCCGCGTTTGCAGTCGCCCTGCCGCTGGCCTCGCAATGGTACCCGGCAGAGCATCAGGGCAAGGCCATGGGCATTGCCGGTGCAGGCAACTCCGGCACCGTATTCGCTGCACTGATCGCCCCCGCACTGGCCCTGGCCTTTGGCTGGACCAACGTGTTCGGCTTCGCCCTGATTCCGCTGATCCTGGTCCTGATCATTTTTACATTGATGGCCCGCAACTCGCCGCAACGGGCCAAAACCAAATCCATGGCTGACTATATGAAAGCCTTGGGCGACCGTGACACCTGGTGGTTCATGTTCTTCTACGCAGTGACCTTCGGTGGCTTCATTGGCCTGGCCAGCGCCCTGCCCGGCTATTTCAACGACCAATACGGCCTGAGCCCGGTGACTGCAGGCTACTACACCGCAGCCTGTGTGTTCGGTGGCAGCATGATGCGCCCACTGGGCGGTGCTCTGGCGGACCGGTTCGGCGGGATTCGTACCTTGTCGGGGATGTACGCAGTAGCGGCCATCGGTATTGCGGCTGTCGGGTTTAACCTGCCCAGCTCTTGGGCTGCCCTGGCCCTGTTCGTTTCGGCAATGCTTGGCCTGGGTGCCGGCAACGGTGCAGTGTTTCAGCTGGTGCCACAGCGCTTTCGTCAGGAAATCGGTGTCATGACGGGCTTGATCGGCATGGCCGGTGGCGTGGGCGGCTTCCTCCTGGCAGCCGGTCTGGGTGCAATCAAGCAGAACACCGGCGACTACCAAATGGGTTTGTGGCTGTTCGCCAGCCTCGGTGTGTTGGCCTGGTTCGGCCTGCATAACGTCAAACGCCGCTGGAGAACCACATGGGGCTCGGCAGCGGTGACGGCGGCACGGGTTTAACCTCTCCGATGAGCTTGCAACTGAGCTTCGCCCATTTCAGCGCCAGCGGTCCGCGCACGGAAAATCAGGATGCGGGTCGCTTGGTGACGCCGATGCCAGCACTGGCGGCGAGCAAGGGCTACCTCTTCGCCCTCGCCGACGGTGTCAGCCATTGTGCCGACGGCGGGCTGGCGGCCCGCTCGACCTTGCAGGCACTGGCGCTGGATTACTACGCCACCCCGGAAACCTGGGGTGTCGCGCAGTCGCTGGACCGCCTGTTGCTGGCACAGAATCGCTGGCTGCAGGCCAATGGCCTGCTGACTACCTTGAGTGCCATCGTCTTACGGGGCCGGCGTTTCACCCTGGCCCACGTCGGCGATTGCCGGGTTTACCGCTGGCACGCGGGGCAACTGTTGCGCGTCAGCGAGGACCACGTCTGGGAACAACCGGACATGCAACACGTCCTCAAGCGCGCGCTGGGACTCGATCAATACGTGGTCATGGACTACCTCGACGGCGAACTGCGCGAGGGCGAACGCTGGCTGATACTCAGTGATGGCGTGTGGTCGACGCTCAGCGAAGCCAGCATCAGCTCAATCCTGCGTGAGCAGGACAATCTCGATAACGCGGTGCAGACCCTGGTCAGCGCCGCGCACCTGGCGGGCAGTCAGGACAACGCCAGCGCCCTGCTGATTCAGGTCGATGGGCTGGGGCAGGATAACCTTGGCGACACCCTGATCCAGCTTCAGCAATGGTCAATACCTCCCGCGCTGAAGCCAGGCCAACGGTTCGAAGGCTGGCAGGTGGAAACGGTACTCGGGCAGTCGCGGCAATCCCTGCTATACCGGGTCCGCGATCAGCAGCAACAGCCCTGGCTACTGAAAACCCTGCCTGCAAGTCGTCATGCCGAAAGTAATGCCGGACAAAGCCTGCTACTGGAAGAGTGGTTCTTGCGGCGCGTGGCCGGACGGTTTTTCCCTGAAATACATCCCGCCCCCGAACGTCAGCATTTGTATTACGTGATGCGCGAATACCCCGGTCAGACCCTGGCCCAGGTGTTCGAGGAAAACGGTCCACTGCCGTTGCCGCCATGGCAGGATATGGCCATAAGCTTGCTGCGCGCCCTGGGTCTACTGCATCGGCGCAACATCGTGCATCGCGACATCAAGCCGGAGAACCTGCTGCTCGATGACGGTGGCGAGCTGCGCGTGCTGGATTTCGGCCTGGCGTATTGCCCCGGTTTGTCAGTCGATACCGCCAATGACTTACCCGGCACACCCAGCTATATCGCCCCCGAAGCTTTTGACGGCGTAGCACCCAGTGGACAACAGGACTTATACAGCGCCGGAGTGACCCTGTATTACTTACTCACCGGGCACTATCCCTATGGCGAAATCGAAGCGTTTCAACACCCGCACTTTGGCGTGGCGGTTCCAGCCAGTCGCTATCGACCGGACGTACCGGACTGGCTGGAGCGCAACCTGAGCCGGGCGCTGAGCGCAGACCCGACCCAGCGTTATGAGACCGCCGAAGAGTGGTTATTGGAACTGGAGCAGGCCGAACTGACCACGCTCAAGGTCAAGCCCAGACCGCTGCTGGAACGGGAGCCGCTGAAGGTATGGCGAGCACTGGCGCTGACGTCGTTGCTGGTGAATCTGTTGCTGATTATCTGGATCTTGCGTGGATGAGGTGGCGACCCAAGATCGCACCACTTGCGCGCAATCTGCGTTAAAAGAGTGCAATCAACCCCGCACAACGCCTGGAAAACCCCCGTAATCATGGGCGCCCACCGACTTGGCACAACCAC
This sequence comes from Pseudomonas sp. GG8, assembly GCF_052976945.1. Classification (NCBI taxonomy): domain Bacteria; kingdom Pseudomonadati; phylum Pseudomonadota; class Gammaproteobacteria; order Pseudomonadales; family Pseudomonadaceae; genus Pseudomonas; species Pseudomonas sp. GG8. Next base: position 1,991,543 of record NZ_JBRIIP010000001.1, on the reverse strand, counting down.
TGCATTAGGTTCATCAAGCAATTTATAAAGTGGCCGCTTTCAACGACGAAAGCTGCACTTCCCGAGAGAACGGGACTGGACAAAGGCGTCCTCGCTAGGTGACTAGCGGGACGCCTTTTTTTGTTTGCGCGGAACTTGTCGAGCACGCCCCTCGTGGTCTCTCGGAGGCACTATGAAAAAACTCAAACTGGTGATGATTGGCAACGGCATGGCCGGCGTTCGCACCCTCGAAGAGCTGCTCAAACTGAGCGCCGACCTGTACGACATCACCGTGTTCGGCGCAGAGCCACACCCCAATTACAACCGCATTCTGCTGTCGCCAGTATTGGCCGGCGAGCAAACGTTCGATGAAATCGTGCTCAACGATTTGAGCTGGTACCTGGAAAACAACATCCAGCTACTGCTCAACCGTAAAGTAGTGAAAATAGATCGCGCCAAGCGCCTGGTAATCGCCGACGACGGCACCGAAGCCCACTATGATCGTTTGCTGATCGCGACCGGCTCGACCCCCTTTATCCTGCCAATCCCTGGCAATGACCTGCAGGGTGTGATCGGCTACCGCGACATCGCCGACACCCAGACCATGATCAACACCGCCAAGACCCACACCCACGCAGTGGTGATTGGTGGCGGCCTGCTCGGCCTCGAGGCCGCCAATGGCCTCAAGCTGCGCGGCATGCACGTGACCGTGGTGCACATCGGCGAATGGCTGCTGGAACGCCAACTGGACCAGACTTCCGCGCATTTACTGCAAATGGAATTGGAAAAACGCGGCCTGACGTTCCGCCTGAAAGAACAGACCCAGGCACTGCTCGATGACGGCAAAGGCCGGGTGAAAGCTGTGCAATTCAAGAACGGCGATGTGATCCCTGCTGATCTGGTGGTCATGGCCGCCGGCATCCGCCCCGCCACCGAATTGGCCGAACAGGCTGGCATCCCCTGCAACAGGGGGATTCTGGTCAACGACACCCTGCAAACCTACGACCCGCGCGTGTATGCCATCGGCGAATGCGCCAGCCATCGAGGTATTGCCTACGGACTGGTGGCGCCGCTGTTCGAACAGGCCAAGGTCTGCGCGAACCACCTGGCGCAACTGGGCTTTGCGCGCTATCAAGGCTCGGTGACCTCGACCAAGTTGAAAGTGACCGGCGTCGACCTGTTTTCCGCTGGCGACTTCATGGGCGGCGAAGGCACCGAAACCATCACCCTGTCCGACCCGATTGGCGGGGTCTATAAAAAGCTGGTGATCAAGGATGACATCCTGGTCGGTGCCTGCCTGTATGGCGACACCGCAGACGGCGGCTGGTACTTCCGGCAAATCCGCGAAAACCATCAGATCAATGAAATCCGCGACCACCTGATGTTCGGCGAAAACGCCTTGGGCGATGTCGGCCACCAGGGCCAGGACAAAGCCATGAGCATGGCCGACAGTGCCGAAGTCTGCGGCTGCAATGGGGTCTGCAAAGGGACCATCGTCAAGGCGATTCAGGAACATGGCCTGTTCAGCGTCGATGACGTGAAGAAGCACACCAAGGCAGCCAGCTCATGCGGTTCTTGCGCCGGTCTGGTGGAGCAGATTCTGATCAACACCGTGGGCGGCGCGGCGGACGTCAAACCGAAGAGCGAAAAAGCCATCTGCGGTTGCAGCGACCTGAACCATGGACAAATCCGCAAGGCCATCCGCGATCAGCATCTGCTGACCATCGCCGGCGCCATGAGTTACATGAACTGGCGCACCCCCAACGGCTGCGCCACCTGCCGTCCAGCGCTGAACTATTACCTGATTTCCACCTGGCCAGGCGAGGCAAGGGATGATCCGCAATCGCGCCTGATCAACGAACGCGCTCACGCCAATATTCAGAAAGACGGCACTTATTCGGTGGTACCGCGGATGTGGGGCGGCGTGACCAACCCGTCCGAGCTGCGCCGTATTGCCGATGTCGCCGACAAGTACAACGTGCCCATGGTCAAGGTCACCGGCGGGCAGCGTATCGACCTGTTGGGGATCAAGAAGCAGGATTTGCCGGGTGTCTGGAAAGACCTCGACATGCCTTCTGGGCATGCCTACGGCAAATCGATCCGCACGGTGAAGACCTGTGTCGGCAGTGAGTTCTGCCGCTTTGGCACGCAGAACTCGACCCAACTGGGTATCGAACTCGAGCACGATCTTTTCAATATGTGGTCACCGCACAAGGTCAAACTGGCCGTGTCCGGATGCCCGCGCAACTGTTCGGAAGCCGGGATCAAGGACGTCGGCATCATCGGCGTCGACTCCGGCTGGGAGATGTACATCGGTGGCAACGGCGGGATCAAGACCGAAGTCGCCGAATTCTTCGTCAAGCTGAAAACCGCTGAAGAAGTCCGCGAATACAACGGCGCCTTCCTGCAGCTGTATCGCGAAGAAGCATTCTACCTGGAGCGCACCGTGCACTACCTGCAGCGGGTCGGCATGGAGCACATCAAAAAAGCAGTGCTGGAAGATCACGATAACCGCCGGGCCCTGAACGCGAAATTGCAGTTCTCACTGTCATTCGAGCAGGACCCATGGAAAGAGCGCATCAAGCAACCGCTGCTGAAGAAAGAATTCGAACGCATCCCTGTGGAGGTGCTGGCATGAACTGGCTCGATATCTGCGCTCTGGAAGACATCAACCCACTGGGCTCGCGCATCATCGAAGGGCCCAAGGGGGACATCGCCATCTTTCGCACCAGCGACGATGAAGTCTTCGCCCTCGACGACCGTTGCCCACACAAAGGCGGCCCATTGTCTCAGGGGTTGATCTATGGGAAGCGCGTAGCGTGCCCGCTGCACAACTGGCAGATCGACCTGGAATCGGGTGCAGCGCAAGCGCCTGACGTGGGCTGCACACACACACTTGGCCCGGGTAGAGAACGGCCGCGTGCAACTGGCATTGAAGGAAGCAGCATAATGCGCCCACCCGCCGCTACAACGCAGATCACCGCGTCGACCTGCTGTTATTGCGGAGTCGGCTGTGGCGTGCTGATCGAACATGACAACGAGCGCATTCTCGGCGTCAGCGGCGATCCCCGGCACCCGGCCAACTTCGGCAAATTGTGCAGCAAAGGTTCAAGCCTGCACCTGACCGGCGACTTGACGGCTCGGGCGCTGTACCCGGAACTGCGCCTGGGTAAATCCTTGGCTCGCAGCGTCACCGATTGGGACACAGCGCTTGACCACGCGGCCAACGTGTTCGCCGACACCATTCGCGAACACGGCCCGGACAGCGTTGCGTTTTACGTCTCCGGGCAACTGCTGACCGAGGACTATTACGCGTTCAACAAACTGGCCCGGGCACTGGTCGGCACCAACAATATCGACAGCAACTCGCGGCTGTGCATGTCTTCCGCAGTGGTCGGCTACAAACGCAGCCTGGGTGCAGACGCACCACCGTGTAGCTACGAGGACATTGAGCTCAGCGATTGCGTGCTAATCGTTGGCAGCAACATGGCTTATGCCCACCCGGTGCTCTTCCGTCGGCTGGAAGAAGCGAAAAGCCAGCGGCCGGACATGAAAATAATCGTGGTCGACCCGCGCCGCACAGACACCTGCGAACTGGCGGACTTGCACCTGGCGATCCAGCCCGGCACCGATGTCGCGCTGTTTCACGGCATCCTGCACCTGCTGCTTTGGGAGGACTGGATCGATCGCAGCTTTATCGATCAGCATACCCAGGGCTATGCAGAGCTAAAAACCCTGGTGCGCGATTACACCCCGCAAATGGTCGCCGAAATCTGCGGCATTCCCGTGGAGCAACTGCACGCCTGCGCGCAATGGATTGGCACCGCCCCGAGCTTTCTGTCGCTGTGGTGCATGGGTTTGAATCAGTCCACCTCGGGTAGCGCCAAGAACAGCGCACTGATCAACCTGCATTTGGCAACCGGGCAAATCGGCCGTACCGGCGCAGGCCCCTTCTCTCTCACCGGTCAGCCCAACGCCATGGGCGGCCGCGAAACAGGCAGCTTGTCCAATTTGCTGCCGGGCCACCGCGAAGCGGCCAACGCCACGCATCGCGCAGAGGTTGCCGCGTATTGGGGGGTCGATGCGTTACCCGACTCTACCGGCCTGACCGCCATCGAGTTGTTCGAGCAATTGCAGGCGGGCAAGATCAAGGCCCTTTGGATTGCCTGCACCAACCCCGCGCAGTCGTTGCCCGATCAACAGAAAATTCAGCAAGCGCTGACCAGGTGCCCCTTTGTGGTCCTGCAGGAAGCCTTTCGCACCACCGAAACCTGCCGCTTTGCCGACCTGCTGTTGCCTGCGGCGAGTTGGGGCGAAAAAGAAGGCACGGTCACCAACTCGGAACGACGCATCTCTCACGTGCGCCAGGCGATACCGGCCCCCGGCCAGGCACGCGCGGATTGGGCGATTACCGTGGACTTCGCCCAACGCCTGGAACAACGGCTACGTCCAGGCACGCCCAGCCTGTTCGCGTTTGATCAACCTCAAGCGCTGTTCGATGAATACAAACAGCTGACGCGCGAGCGTGATCTGGATCTGTCGGGCATCAGCTATGCCGTGCTCGATCAACAAGGCCCACAACAATGGCCCTTCCCAGCCGGTGCCCGGACAGGAACACCGCGCCTGTATGGCGACGGCATCTTCCCCACCGAGTCGGGCCGCGCCAACTTCATTGCAGAACCCTACAGAGCCGCCAAGGAACTGCGTGACGCGCGCTTCCCGCTGACCCTGAACACAGGGCGCCTGCGCGATCAATGGCACGGCATGAGCCGTACAGGCACCGCTGCCCGGTTGTTCGGCCATGTCAGCGAAGCCGTATTGAGCTTGCACCCTGACGAGATGCGCCGCCATCGCCTGCAAGCGGGCGATCTGGTAAGTCTGAAAAGTCGTCGCGGTAGTTTGATCGTGCCCGTCAGCAGCGATGACAGCGTACGACCAGGCCAGGCGTTTTTGCCGATGCACTGGGGTGATCGCTTTCTCAAGGGAGGCGTTAACGTCCTCACACAACCGGCGTTCGACCCACTGTCCAAGCAACCGGAGCTCAAGCACACCGGTGTGCGCATTGAGGCAGTGACGTTGCCGTGGCAACTGTTTGCGCTGGTCGAAGGCGACGTACAAGCTCATCTTGAAGCCCTGCGCCCGCTGTGCGAAAACTTTGCCTACGCCAGCCTCAGCCTGGCCGGTCGCGAGCGTCCTGCTCTGCTGATCCGCGCTGCCAGCACCCAAGCGCCGGACAATCAATTACTCACACAGATCGACCAGCTACTTGGCCTGAATGAAGGCCCGGTACTGTCCTATGACGACCCACGCCGCTCTATTGGCAAGCGGGTGCGCATCGAAAATGGCCGAATCACCGCCATCCGCCTGGCTGGGGAAACCATCGCCCAGCATTGGCTGCAGAACCTGTGGCTGGAAGGCCGCGCCGATGAACAACTGCGCCGCTGGCTTCTAGCGCCGATCAGCACCCCACCCGGTAACGCAGCGGCCACGCCTCACAACAGCAAAACCTTGTGCAACTGCATGAATGTCAGCGAAAGCGCTGTGCTAGCCGGGATTGGTCGCGGACTTGATCTGATTGAGCTGAAAACACAACTGGGCTGCGGTAGCCAATGTGGCTCATGCGTACCGGAAATCAAACGACTGCTGGCGGCCAACCCGCTGCCAATGGCAATTAGCTAATGAGGGCTGCAGCATGAGCGCAAAAGTCTGGCTGGTGGGCGCAGGCCCTGGTGACCCTGAACTGCTTACGCTCAAGGCCGTGCGGGCCTTGCACGAAGCCCAGGTGGTGTTGATCGACGACCTGGTCAATATTGCGATACTGGAACACTGCCCTACAGCTCGAATGATCGCCGTCGGCAAGCGCGGCGGCTGTCGCTCGACACCTCAGGCCTTCATCCATCGACTCATGCTGCGTTATGTCCGACAAGGCAAGTGCGTGGTGCGACTTAAAGGTGGCGACCCGTGCATCTTCGGACGCGGTGGCGAAGAAGCCGAGTGGCTGAGGGCGAAAGGGGTTGAGGTCGAACTGGTCAACGGCATCACTGCCGGACTGGCCGGAGCAACTCAGTGCGGTATATCTCTGACTTTGCGTGGCGTCAGTCGTGGCGTGACCCTGGTCACCGCTCACACGCAGGACGACAGCAGCCTGAATTGGCCAGCGCTGGCACAAAGTGGCACGACACTGGTGGTCTACATGGGCGTCGCCAAACTGTCAGAAATACGCGACAACCTGCTCGCGGGTGGTTTGGCTGCGAACACGCCTGTGGCCATGATCGAAAACGCCTCACTGCCCCATCAACGCGAATGCCGTAGCACGCTGGCTGACATGCAGCTGGACGCCGTCGCCTTCGAACTGAAAAGCCCGGCGATTCTGGTGATTGGAAAAGTGGCGGGGGGCTACAACTCTGCGGGAGCCGATGTGTTGGCGAATAGCCTTAAGCACTGTGGCTGACCTACCGCACACAACGAGGCATCAAAGCATCAAATCGCAGACAAAGAAAAGCCCGGCCAAAGCCGGGCTTCTCTTGAAGCGGGGGCTAATTACTTAGCTTGAGCTTCTACTTGAGCTTCTACGCGACGGTTGATAGCGCGGCCAGCGTCAGTTGCGTTATCAGCAACTGGGCGGGATTTGCCATAGCCAACCGAATTCACGCGGTTAGCACCAACACCGTACTGGTTAACCAGAACCTGTTTGACAGCGCTTGCACGCTTCTCAGACAGTTTTTGGTTGTAAGCGTCAGGACCGACGGAGTCAGTGTGACCTTCAACAGTAGTGCGGGTCTGTGGGTACTGCTTCATGAAGTCAGCGAGGTTCTTGATGTCGCTGTAGCTGTTAGGCTTGACAACGGCTTTGTTGAAGTCGAACTTCACGTCCAACTCAACACGTACAACCTCAGCAACAGCTGGTTCTGCAACGGGTGCTGGCTCTGCAGCAACTGCCTCTGGAACCGGTGCCGGAGCTGGCTTGGAGCCACCACCGAAGTTCACACCCAGACCGATGGTAGGAGCGTAGTCCCACTTACCGTTGTCCAGTTTGTACGAAGCGTCAACGCCAGCACGAGCGTACAAGTTGTCAGTGATGTACCACTTGGCACCGCCACCGACTGTAGCGAATGTGGATTGGTCACGACCCGAATGGCCATCAGCCTGCACGTTGGTCAAGCTCTGGTGAGCGAAACCACCGGAAACGTATGGACGAATAGCGTCACCAACAGTACCGAAGTGGTACATACCGGTCAGAGAAGCTTCGTCGCCGCGAATTTTCTGCCAGTTGGTGTTGTTGTTCGAGCGCGTGTAATTGGTTTTGTCGTAGCCCAAAATCACTTCGACGTCATCGGTCAGGAAGTAGCCGATGGAAGCACCAGGATTGTAGCCATCCTCAACGTCGTCGACGCTACGGTTGAAGTGTTTCTGGTAGAACAGCTCACCCTCGACCGCGCCTTGGCCTTGTGCCAGAACGCCGAACGAAGTCACGGCTACAATAGAACCAATGGCAATGCCCAAGGTGTTTTTCAGTTTCATCCGTTAAATCCCCATCTGGTGATTGTTAAGCGATCCTTCGTACTGAAGGACAGCTCGTCGGCAAGTCTATCAGAACTTACCAGCACGTTAGAGATATTTGCCACGACTTAAGTTTCAGTCATGCCTGCAAATTTCTCACGTAGTTTATCAAGAGCCCGTTTATAGCGCATTTTTGTGGCGCTCAAGCCCATGTACATAATATCCGCGATCTCCTGAAATTCCAGCTCTGCGACAAAGCGTAGCACCAAAATCTCCCGATCAATCGGGTTCACATACACAAGCCAACGATCAAGGCTGCCCCGTTCTTCAGGAGTAGGCGCCTTCTCTTCAGCCGCCTCCTCAAGTGGGTCCAGGCTCAACGCGTCCATCAAGCGACGCTTCCGCCGTTCCTTTCGGTACTGCGTAATGCATTCGTTGTAAGTGATGCTGTAGAGCCAGGTCTTGAACTTCGACTTACCTTCGAAATTTTTCAGCCCGTACAACACTTTCAGCATCACTTCCTGACAGACATCGTCAGCATCGCGATCGTTCCCTAAATAACGCGCGCACACGTTAAAAAGGGTCCTTTGGTAGCGCCGCATCAACTCTTCGTATGCGCGCGTCACATGAAACAGCTCGACGTGCGCCCGCGCCACCAACTCCTCATCGGAGAGTTCGCGGGGGTCGTAGCGCATGGACAGCGATTGGGGTTTATTCAAAACAAGTCGTGCCGACAGTCAGGTCAATGTCCGCCACTGCCGATGTTTCCGGCAATTTGGTGGCGGCATACATTAGCAGGATTCGCCGTGTTAGCGGCTGCTCACTCGCTGCTCGAGGAGGATTCGGTTGGACAATGACACCAACTCTCCCTCATCGGTCAGCAAGGTTGTTTTCACCGTGCCAATTTCTTCGATCTGCCCTTCGACCTCGCCCACACGCACTTGTTGCCCAACCTGATACAACTCCCGCACATAAATTCCCGCCAGAATCTGTCCGGCGATTTCACGACTTCCAAGCCCCATTGCCAACGCAACGGCCAGACCAACGGTAATCAAACCGATCACAATCACGTGGTTAAGCAGGTCTGTTTTGACCTCTAACTGGCTGATTGCGACTGAAATACTAATGATAATGACCAGCCCTTGAGCGATGCGCCCAAGGCCAGCAGAATAGTCGAGGCCTACGCCTTCAGCCGCGCCACGCACCAGGCCATTGGCTAATTGCGCCAGCAGTACGCCCACAAGCAGCACCAATGCCGCGCCAAATACCTTCGGCAGGTACAGGGCCAACATGTCCAGGGTCGCAGATACGCGTTCCAACCCAAGGGATTCAGCGGCTGACACAAGAAAAATCAGTAACACGAACCAATAGACGATTTTGCCGACCAGGGTCGAAATCGGTACCTGAACACCCGCCCGCGCAATCAACTTGGTCAACCCGGTGCCGCCCATTAGGCGATCCAGACCCAGCTTGGCGAGCAATTTAGACAGCAGCGTGTCGAGTAATTTGGCAACAACAAAGCCCAACAGCACCACAATGAGGGCGCCGAACAGGTTCGGAATAAAGTTTGCAACTTTGGTCCACAACACAGTCATGGCGGTCACAAGGCTCTGCGTCCAGAGGTTCAATTCCATGTTCAATCAGCCTTATCAGCAGGGCGAGCAGAGGAAAGCGTGCTACGCGAAACAGGTGCTATATGCGCCGAACCGTTGTTGAGGCCGATCATCAGTGCTTGCGACCAGCGGCCGAGCAAACTGAACAAATCCCCTGCACCTACCTGACGGTTGGCAGTTTTCAAAACACGGCCCAAGCAAGCATCGTCATCCCGACTGGAGGATGAAGAGTTGAGCATGTCGCGCAGTGATTGTTCGAATGGATCGTGCATAGGTAACCTCACGCAATGTCACTGAAAGACGCGACAAGAATCGACCGAGTCACAAATGGGTCATTTAGTAGCAAAAAGCCTTCATCTCTATACCCAGCGCAAGCGACGGAACAACCACCACTGGCCAAGCCCCACTGCCGCCATTATCGAGCAAGCAATCAGAAACCCGTATGGATTGCTCGCACCAGGCATGCCTCCCACGTTGACGCCCAGCAAACCGGTCAGAAAGCTCATCGGCAGGAAAATACCGGTGATGATACCGAAGCGATACATCACCCGGTTCATGCCCTCGCGCATCCGTCGGTCCTCGGACTCAAGGACCAGGCCGACACGCTCACGAGTCAATTCCAGCTCTTCCAGGTAGCGGATCAAACTGTTGTTAAGTTCATTCCAGTAACTCGCATCATCATGGGCAAACCAAGGCAATTTGTTGCGAGTCAATTGCGCGTAAATCTCGCGTTGCGGCGCCAAAAAACGGCGCAGACCGGCAGCACGTCGACGGATATGCAACATGTCACCATGATCGGAAGCGTACCGTTCGTCGGCATCTATCTTTTCTTCCTCTTCGTCGACCAATTCCGACAGTTCACTGACCAGCGTCTGGACCTTATCCGTGAGGTATTGAGCGAGATAAAGGATCAATTCAGAGGTGTTTTTTGGACCGTTGCCTTGATTCAGGTGTTCGATCAGCTCATCGGTGGCTCGCAAGGGACGCAAACGCAGAGAGATAACCTGTTGCGCCGCAGCAAAGATGCGTACCGACACCATATCCTCGGGCTCGGCACCCGGATTGAGGTTGACCCCACGCAGAAACAGCAGCAACTCGGCGTTGGGCAATGGCACCAAACGCGGCCGTGTGTTCTCTTCAAGCAGCAGGTCACAGCTGAACTCGCTCAGCCCGCTAGAGGAGCGCAACCAGGTCTGGGTTTGCGGATGACCGCGATCCCAGTGCAGCCAGACACTTTCGTCTGGCTGCATTTGAAGGTCATCCAGTTCGGTTCGAGCGATGAAACGCGCCCCGCCTTTACCATCCAGCACCAAGGCATGTACCAGCCCCCATTGCGCGTTTGCTTCGTCGAACATTGGGTGTCCTGTTTATTCCGGCATCTTCAAAGGGCTTGGGGAGATGATCACGCCATTATTGTCAGCGTATACGTACTCGCCCGGACGGAAGGTCACACCCGCGAATGTCACCGCCACGTTAAGGTCGCCGATACCGCGCTTGTCGGTTTTCATTGGGTGGCTGGCCAGTGCCTGCACGCCCAGATCGGTTTGCGCGATGACGTCGACGTCGCGGATGCAACCGTAAATCACCAGGCCTTCCCAGCCATTCCTTGAAGCTTTTTCGGCGAGCATGTCACCCAGCAACGCCTTGCGCAGCGAGCCACCGCCGTCGACTACCAACACTTTACCCTTACCGTCGAGATCGACCTGCTCTTTGACCAACGAGTTGTCCTCGAAACACTTGATGGTGACGATTTCACCACCAAAGGAATCGCGGCCACCAAAATTGCTGAACATCGGCTCAACGACCTGCACCAGTTCCGGGTAGGCATCGCACAAATCGGGGGTGAGGTAATGCATGGGTGAACTCCTATCATTAAAAAAAGAGGATCTGAGGTGTTGCGAGACATTTGACCGTTTCAAATCAATGGCTCTTTAGAAAAACGTCATGCAGATGCCTGTGTTAAGCCGTGGGCACGCTGGCGCAGCTAGACATCGATACCAATTCGATCACCTTCATAGGTCAGGGTAAAAAACTTCAGGCCCGGGCATGACGCCTGCAAGGGACGCCCGCTCGGTAATTGGAACTCAATACCATGACGCTTGCATCGCAAGACCGTACCCACAAGGGTCCCGCTGTGCAAGGGCGCGCCTTGATGCGGACAGCTGTCCTCGAGCAGCAGGGGCAGGTTATCGACGACCATCAACAACATATCTCGCCCAGCGACTTTGAAGGTTCGCCGGTAGCCTTCATTCAAATTGATCAGGCGCTCAAGTGGCACGAACATAAATGCAGGCCCGGAAAGCGAAAATGGCTGAAACAGTTTAATGCGTCATAGCTTAGCCGCAACGCTACTTTAGCGAAACTGCCCGACCGCTCTGTATCAGCGCTTCATCGCCAAACCGTGGGTGTTACTGCTCGGTCAGAGGCACAGACGGATCCCGCAACCAGCCCGCTACTAACGGCCATACTTGCGTTTGCGCGCCTCTGCTGACGAGCATTTCGACATGGCCAAAGTCTTCGGCAAAGCCCTGATCACGACCGAGGCAGACAAACTGGCGTCGCTCTGAACCGAACTGCTCGTACAGCTTACGACAAGCCCATACGGGGTCTTGATCATCCCCAGTGGCGGCAACCGCGAGCACCGGCACTCGGACCTCGCTCAACCCCGCCCACCAATCTCGCTCGGCATCGCCAAAGCGACGGAAAAGCCCATACCAACGCATGCTTTCCAATGCCAGCCCAATAGGCTCATCTTCGGGCCCTCGCTTCAAGCGCGAGCCGGAGATATGCCTGAAGCGCTTGAGCAACAGGCGCCCGCCCCACTCAACTGGCGGGATCTTCAACGGCCAATACGTACGACTGATCTGACTGCCGAACAGCGCAACCGAGGCCACGCCCTCCGAGTCAAGGTAATGCCCACCAAGCGCCGCCGCGAGCGTGATACCGCCCAGCGAGTGGCCAATCCAGTGCGGGGGCTGCCCACTTTGCTCTCGCACAAAGGCGCCAATTGCCGGCAGGTCATAGCGCGCGTAATCGGCCACACGGTTGTGCCGGTAAGCTTGATTGCGCGAAGACAGACCATGCCCGCGCATTTCCGGAATCCACACATCGAAACCCGCGCGCGCCAGATACGCGCCCAGGCCAATGCCTTTGGGTGAATACCAGAAGCGTCGATTGGAGAAACTACCGTGTAGCAGGACCACTGGAATGCCCCGCGTATCGGGCTGTTCGGCTAGTCCGAGACGGGTCACGGCCAGTTCGACACTGATGTCCGGGCTGTTGGCGGGTTTCAAACGGTACACGTCCTCAATCAGATCGCCACGGCGTTCGGCGCTGATCAAGGCCACAGGAAAGAGATTGCTGCTGCTTTGCATATTGCTCTTGCACAAAAAAGGCGGTTTCTTTGAGAAAACCGCCCAAGAAAACGCGACGAAGCGCCGACCTGCCAAAGCAAGCCGACGCCTCACTCATCACATCAGACCGGCGCCTGAGCTTCCGCCAGGAAGAACCAGGTTTCCAGCACGGAGTCAGGGTTCAATGAAACACTTTCGATGCCTTGCTCCATCAGCCACTTGGCCAGATCAGGGTGATCCGAAGGACCCTGACCGCAAATACCGATGTACTTGCCAGCCTTGTTGCACGCCTGGATTGCGTTCGACAGGAGCTTTTTGACAGCAGGGTTACGCTCGTCGAACAGGTGAGCAATGATCCCTGAGTCGCGATCCAGGCCCAGGGTCAGCTGAGTCAGGTCGTTGGAACCAATCGAGAAGCCGTCGAAGAATTCAAGGAACTCCTCGGCCAGGATCGCGTTGGAAGGCAACTCGCACATCATGATGATGCGCAAACCGTTCTCGCCACGGACCAGACCGTTGGCCGCGAGCAGATCGATGACCTGACTGGCTTCGCCCAGGGTGCGCACGAACGGCACCATGATTTCGACGTTGGTCAGGCCCATCTCATTGCGCACACGCTTGAGGGCGCGGCATTCGAGCTCGAAACAGTCACGGAAGTTTTCGCTGATGTAACGCGAAGCACCGCGGAAACCCAGCATCGGGTTTTCTTCTTCCGGCTCGTACAGCTTGCCGCCGATCAGGTTGGCGTATTCGTTGGACTTGAAGTCTGACAGGCGCACGATGACTTTTTTCGGCGTGAACGCCGCTGCCAAAGTGCTGATACCTTCAACCAGTTTCTCTACGTAGAAGCCGACCGGATCGTCGTAGCCAGCGATACGCTTGTCGACACTGGCCTTGATGTCTTGCGGCAGACCGGCGTAGTTCAGCAGCGCCTTGGGGTGCACGCCGATCATCCGGTTGATGATGAACTCCAGACGCGCCAGGCCGACACCGGCATTGGGCAACTGGGCAAAATCGAACGCGCGATCAGGGTTACCGACGTTCATCATGATCTTGAACGGCAGATCAGGCATGGCATCGACCGAGTTCTTCTTGATGTCGAAGCCCAGTTCGCCCTCGAAAATGTAGCCGGTATCGCCTTCGGCACAGGAAACGGTCACGCCCTGCCCTTCTTGCAACACTTCGGTGGCGTTGCCGCAACCGACCACGGCCGGGATACCCAGCTCGCGAGCGATGATTGCCGCGTGACAGGTACGTCCACCACGGTTAGTGACGATGGCGCTGGCGCGCTTCATCACCGGCTCCCAGTCCGGGTCGGTCATGTCGGAAACCAACACATCGCCCGGCTGCACTTTGTCCATCTCGGATACATCTTTGATGATCCGTACTTTGCCAGCGCCGATGCGCTGACCGATAGCGCGACCTTCCACCAGCACAGTGCCGGTTTCCTTGAGCAGGTAGCGCTCCATGACGTTGGACGACGTACGGCTTTTCACGGTTTCAGGGCGGGCCTGAACGATGTAAAGCTTGCCATCATCACCGTCTTTGGCCCATTCGATGTCCATCGGGCACTTGTAGTGCTGCTCAATAATCATTGCCTGCTTGGCCAGTTCGCTGACTTCGGCGTCGGTCAGGCAGAAGCGCGCACGATCAGCCGGCTCTACGTCGATAACCTTGACCGATCTACCAGCCTTGGCTTCGTCGCCGTAAATCATTTTGATGGCTTTGCTGCCCAGGTTGCGGCGCAGAATCGCTGGGCGACCGGCTGCAAGGGTATTTTTGTGAACGTAGAACTCGTCAGGGTTGACCGCGCCCTGAACCACTGTTTCACCCAGGCCATAGGCGCCTGTGATAAACACCACGTCACGGAAACCGGATTCGGTATCCAGCGTGAACATCACGCCGGCAGTGCCGGTTTCCGAGCGAACCATGCGCTGCACACCTGCAGACAGAGCGACCAGTTTGTGATCGAAGCCTTGGTGCACACGATAGGAAATAGCGCGGTCATTGAACAGCGAGGCGAACACTTCCTTTGCTGCGCGGATGACGTTTTCGACACCGCGAATATTAAGGAAGGTTTCTTGCTGGCCGGCGAACGATGCGTCGGGCAAGTCTTCAGCGGTGGCCGAAGAACGCACGGCAACAGCCAGGTTCGGGTTGCCGGCCGACAGCTCGGCGAACGCCGTACGAATTTCAGCGTTGAGTTTTTCGGGAAACTCGGCCTCCATGATCCAGGCGCGGATTTGCGCACCCGTCTTGGCCAGAGCGTTGACATCATCGACGTCAAGCGCATCAAGGGCGGCATGGATCTGATCGTTCAAACCGCTCAACTCAAGAAAATCACGATACGCTTGAGCCGTAGTGGCAAAGCCACCGGGGACCGAAACACCGGCGCCCGCGAGGTTACTGATCATCTCGCCGAGGGATGCGTTCTTGCCCCCCACGTGCTCCACATCATGGACGCCGAGCTTATCGAGGGAAACTACGTACTCTACCAAGGTGATCTCTCCACTAACTGTGTTGGGAAAAGCTCAGGGCGCTGAAACATCTATTAAGAGCGGTTCCGAGCGTTTGTGGCCTGGACCTGGAAAATAAGTGAGAATGCTGGCCATCAAGGTCCGCAAGCGGGCCTATCATATCCAAGATTCGTCACCAGCTTAAGGCCCACGGCGCAAATGAAACGATCTGCTTTCTTCATCTCCGACGGCACTGGCATCACAGCCGAGACACTCGGCCAAAGCCTGTTAGCGCAATTCGAAAACATCACGTTCAATAAGTTCACGCGACCGTACATCGATAACGTGGAAAAGGCGCGCGCTATGGTACAACAAATCAACAGCGCCGCCGATAAGGATGAACTACGACCGATCATTTTCGACACCATCGTCAACCAGGAAATTCGCGAAATCCTGGCGACCTCAAACGGCTTCATGATCGATATCTTCTCAACCTTTCTCGCCCCGCTGGAGCTGGAGCTTAGTTCACACTCCTCGTATTCAGTCGGTAAATCCCACTCTATCGGGCACAACTCCAACTACATGGAGCGGATCGAGGCGGTTAACTTCGCGCTCGACAATGACGACGGCGCCCGTACGCACTACTACGACAAAGCCGACCTTATCCTGGTGGGCGTCTCGCGCTGTGGCAAAACGCCAACTTGTCTATACATGGCCATGCAATTCGGCATTCGTGCGGCCAACTACCCGTTGACCGAAGACGACATGGAGCATTTGCAATTACCGGCTGCGCTCAAGCAGCATCGAAACAAACTGTTCGGCCTGACCATTGATCCGGATCGATTGACGGCGATTCGCAACGAACGCAAACCCAATAGCCGCTACTCCAGCTATGCCCAGTGCGAGTTCGAAGTCCGCGAAGTAGAAAGCCTCCTCCGCCGTGAAAACATTCCGCACATCAACTCCACGCACTTTTCGGTAGAAGAGATTTCAGCAAAAATCCTCGTAGAAAAAGGCGTCGAGCGACGGTTCAAGTAATGCGTGAACCCTGTAGGAGCTGCCTTGTCTGCGAATCGGTCCGGGTCGCGTCCGACCGAAGCGCTCGCAAATGGCTGGATTAACCACCGCACGAAGGACCTTCGGCCCTTATCGCAGACAAGTCAGCCCCTACAGTTTCAGATTTCAGCCGTCATTTCAAATCACGAACAAATCAACAAAACGGTTGACCGGCGTAGCTTCCAGCTTCGCCTGATTCTTGCACAGGGCGAAGATTTCGCTGGTGCGCTGGGCGGTGAATCTGGTTGCCAGGTTGGCCTTGAACTTGTCTTCGAGCAACGGAATACCTTCGACGCGACGACGACGGTGACCAATCGGGTACTCGACCACAACCTGTTCGGTGCTGGAACCATCCGTGAAGAACACTTGAATCGCATTGGCGATGGAGCGCTTGTCGGCCTCCAGGTATTCACGGGTATAGCGCGCGTCTTCCACAATCACCATCTTCTCGCGCAGCTCGTCAATGATCGGATGAGCGGCGTGGAAGTCGTCTTCGTACTGCTCGGCAACCAGGTTACCAAACGCCAGCGGCACCGCCGTCATGTATTGAATGCAGTGATCGCGATCTGCCGCGTTGGCCAGTTTGCCTTGCTTGGAAATGATCCGAATAGCCGACTCGTGGGTCGTGATGACGATTTTCTCGATCTCGTGCAGGCGATCCCTGACCTGCGGATGCAGGGTTACAGCGGCTTCACACGCAGTTTGCGCGTGGAATTCAGCAGGAAAGCTTATTTTGAACAGCACATTCTCCATCACATATGTGCCGTATGCCTGAGAGAGGGCGAACTCACGCTTGCCCTCTGGCTTGAGCGCCAGATCCTTGTTGGTGTGGCTAAACAATACGTCGTAGAAGCCCCACTGCGGCGCACTCAGCACGCCAGGAATACCCATCTCGCCGCGCATGGCGATATCGGCCAGACGCACGCCACGGCTTGAGGCGTCGCCCGCAGCCCAGGACTTACGAGAGCCGGCATTCGGCGCATGACGATAAGTACGCAACGCCTGACCATCAACGAACGCATGAGACAGCGCAGCCAGCAGCTGTTCGCGGTTAGCACCCATCAGCTTGGCGGTGACAGCCGTCGATGCCACTTTCACCAACAATACGTGGTCAAGACCGACGCGATTGAACGAGTTCTCCAACGCAATAACACCCTGGATTTCATGAGCCATGATCATCGATTCAAGCACGGCACGCACGGTCAACGGAGCATCACCGTTGGCGACGCGCTTTTGCGACAGATGGTCCGCCACGGCGAGAATGCCGCCGAGGTTATCGGACGGGTGACCCCACTCAGCGGCCAGCCATGTGTCGTTGTAATCAAGCCAGCGCACAATGCAACCAATGTCCCAAGCCGCTTTTACCGGGTCAAGACTGAAACGGGTACCAGGAACACGTGCACCGAACGGCACAATAGTCCCTTCGACGATTGGGCCAAGATGCTTGGTGCACTCAGGGAATCTCAGTGCCAAAAGGCCACAGCCCAGGGTATCCATCAGGCAGTTGCGCGCAGTGTCCAGCACTTCCCTGGACTCGATCTCGAAGTTCAGGACGTAGTCAGCGATATCTTGCAAGACCTTGTCGTAGTCCGGACGATTGTTCAGATCAACGTTGGCACTCATGGTGTTTTCGACTCTCTCTATAAATAGGAGGATTGATTAACGCAGCTCAACGGGTACAAAACGGCGTTGCGCGATGGTCCATTGAATACGTCGTAACACGCTCTCGGGCAGGGCCTGAAAATCGTCTCATATGAGACTCGTGACTTCTATAAGACGCAGCACATTGTCAACATATGCCCGATAAAAGCTAGCCATAAAGGGTAGATCAGTCAATTAAAAACACAACATTGTCGACAATTGCCTGATGAGCGCTGCTTTTGACGCGTCATCAACAAGGACGTTTCCCACAGCGTTTGAAGGCTGCTTACTATCCTCACGGCGCAAAACCTTCATGCTAGAATGCCGCGCGCCTCTGTCGACTGGAACCGGTACCAATGCCCGTCTACCTGTATGTCAGGCGCACGAGGAAGCTTGCGCGCTATGTGAAAACCGCCCTCGCCCCGAAGATAGTCCTTTCACCGCGCCAGGATTTATGAGACTCAAGCCCTTCCCCACATTATTCTGTTTATTCCTTTTACCCGGTGTAAGTGCTGCGGCTGACAAGACTGTGTATGGCCTTAACGAATACGCCACACTCTCCGACATCGATCTGCAAGTCGCGGCAAAACTCGACACCGGCGCCAAAACCGCCTCCCTCAGCGCCCGCGACATCAAGCGCTTCAAACGCAATGGCGAAACCTGGGTGCGCTTCTACCTGGCCATCGACGATGCCCACGCACATCCGATCGAGCGACCATTGGCACGGGTCAGCAAGATCAAGCGCCGCGCCGGCGATTACGACCCTGACGATGAAAAAAAGTACACCGCGCGCCCGGTCATCAGCCTGGATGTGTGCATGGGTACTGCTATTCGCAGCATCGAAGTGAACTTGACTGACCGAAGTGCATTCCAATACCCGCTTTTGATAGGTTCCGAAGCACTCAAACGCTTTGATGCGCTGGTCGATCCGAGTCTTAAATACGCAGCGGGCAAACCTGCCTGTGCCACCGACGCTCATACCGCAGAGTAATACCCATGCGCTCGATTACCCTCCATCTGAAAATCCTGATTGCTGTCCTGGTGACACTGGGGATAGCGATCACGGCGTATCAGATTTTCGTTCTCGGCATTCCAGTGACCGAGGATGAAACGGACGACTTGTGGAACATCGACGCCAAAGTCGAGTTCGTCGCCAACACCAAAGACCCAGTCAAGATCCAGATGTTCGTACCGCCCCTGAGCCACGACTACGTCAGCCTCAACGAGAGTTTCATCTCCAACAATTACGGTGTAAGCGTCAACCGCGTCGACGGCAACCGCAAAGTCACCTGGTCGGCCCGACGCGCCACCGGCAACCAGACACTTTACTACCGCCTGGTACTGACCAAACGCTACAGCGGCGATAAACCCAAGATCAAAGGCTCGGTTTTCCGTGACAGCATCGCCATTGAAGGCGCGGAAAAAATTGCCGCCGAAGCCCTGCTCGAACCTATCCGCCAGCACTCGGCGGACATCGAAACCTTTGTTACCGAAGCCATCAAGCGGGTCAACAACCTCAGCGACGACAACGTAAAGCTGCTGTTGGCGGGTGACACGTCGACCTCGAACAAGGCAAGAATCATTGAGTTATTGCTGTCCATTGCCCACGTACCGGTCGAAAAACTGCACACCATACGCCTGACGACCGATCAACCTCAGACCCCCGAGTTGTGGCTGCGCAGTTTCAACGGCAAAGACTGGTTGTACTTCAACCCGGACAACGGCGAACAAGGCCTGCCGACAGATCGGCTGACGTGGTGGATCGGCGATGAGAACCTGGTGAGTGTCGAAGGCGGAAAAAAAGCCACGGTGAACTTCACCCTCAACAACAGTGAAATGAACGCGATCCGCCTGGCCAAGCTGACCGACGCAAACACCGACGACCACTTCCTTGGGTACTCGCTCTACGGGCTGCCGCTACAAACCCAGCAGACGTTCATGATCATGGTGATGATCCCGATTGGCGTGCTGGTGATCCTGATCCTGCGTAACCTGATTGGCCTGGAGACCCTCGGCACCTTTACCCCGGTGCTGATCGCCCTGGCGTTCCGAGAGACACAGCTGGGCTTTGGTATCGTGCTGTTCACGATCATCACCGCGCTCGGCCTGTCATTACGCTCCTATCTTGAGCATTTGAAGCTGCAAATGCTGCCGCGATTGTCGGTGGTGCTGACCTTCGTCGTGGTACTGATTGCGGCCATCAGCCTGTTCAGCCACAAGCTTGGCCTTGAACGTGGCTTGTCAGTGGCGCTGTTCCCGATGGTGATTCTGACCATGACCATCGAGCGGCTGTCGATCACCTGGGAAGAGCGTGGCAGCGGTCATGCGATGAAAGTCGCCATTGGCACCCTGTTCGCAGCGTCTCTGGCACACCTCATCATGAGCGTGCCGGAACTGACTTACTTCGTCTTTACCTTCCCCGCCGTGTTGCTGATTCTCGTGGGCTTCATGCTGGCGATGGGACGTTATCGCGGCTACCGCCTGACCGAACTGATGCGCTTCAAGGCGTTCCTCAAGGACGAGCCAAAATGATCGGCTTCTGGAAGACCTGGAAGGCCCTGGAAGCCAAGGGCATCATGGGTATCAACCGGCGCAACGCAGATTACGTACTCAAGTACAACAAGCGCAGCCTGTACCCGATCGTCGATGACAAAATCATCACCAAAGAGCGTGCGATCCTGGCCGGTATCCATGTGCCGGAGATGTACGGGGTCATTTCCACTGAAAAAGAAATCGAAAAGCTCGACGAGATCATCGGCGGGCGCAACGACTTCGTGATCAAGCCGGCGCAAGGTGCGGGTGGCGACGGAATTCTGGTGATCGCTGACCGCTTCGAAGACCGGTTTCGCACGGTCTCGGGCAGAATCATCAGCCACGAAGAAATCGAACATCAAGTCTCCAGCATCCTTACCGGTCTGTATTCACTGGGCGGGCACCGTGATCGTGCGCTGATCGAATACCGGGTCACGCCGGACCAGATCTTCAAGAGCATCAGCTATGAAGGCGTGCCCGACATCCGCGTCATCGTGCTGATGGGCTACCCGATCATGGCCATGCTGCGCTTGCCAACACGCCAATCCAGCGGCAAGGCCAACCTGCACCAGGGCGCTATCGGCGTCGGGGTCGACCTCGCCACTGGCCTGACCTTACGCGGCACCTGGCTGAACACCATCATCAGTAAACACCCGGACACCACCAACGCTGTGGACGGCGTGCAATTGCCGAACTGGGACGGCTTCATGAAACTCGCCGCTGGCTGTTATGAGTTGTGCGGGCTGGGCTACATCGGCGTCGACATGGTCCTGGACCAGGAGAAAGGCCCGCTGATTCTTGAACTCAATGCCCGCCCCGGCCTGAATATCCAGATCGCCAATGACTGCGGCTTGACCCATCGGGCTCATGCCGTCGAGGCTCGCCTTGAACAGTTGGCACTTAACGGCGAGCAGGAAACCCCGGAAGAGAGGGTGCGTTTCGTGCAAGAGCTTTTTGGGCATGTCCCCGTGGTTTCCTGACTTCCCGCTAGGAGTCGAACCCTCTGAGGATTACAATCCTCGCCCTCACGCCGACACTGATTTGTTTCGAATGCCGACCTGCTCTGTACACCCTCTGCCCTACCATCCCAACCCCGCCGAGTATTTCTCGAGGGTTCGCCATGCACCGGGGGCCGTGCTGCTCGATAGCGGCAGACCCAGCGCTGAACGCGGGCGATTCGATCTACTAAGCGCCTGGCCGACTGAACAGTTATGGGTCCAACATGACGAAACCGGCAGCGACTTCCTCCAACGCCTGCGCCAGAGTCTTGATCAACTAGGCACCGCGCAACTGCCTGAAGAATACCCGCTGCCATTTGCAGGAGGACTGATCGGCTACCTTAGTTACGATTTTGGTCGGCGTCTGGAGCCTCTGCCCGCCCACGCCATCGATGATCTGCAACTGCCTGATGCGCGCTTCGGTGTTTATGCCTGGGCGATGATCAGTGATCACCAGCAAGGCACCAGTCAATTGGTATTCCATCCCACATTACCCGACAGCGAACGGCAGCGCCTGCTCACGCTGTTTTCACAAGCGTCTGCCGCCGATTCGGCGACCTTCAAACTGATCGGCGCCTTCAAAGCCGACCTGACTGAACGTGATTACCGCCGCGCGTTTATGCGCATTCAGGCCTACATCCAGTCCGGCGACTGTTATCAAGTCAATTTTTCCCAGCGCTTCCAGGCCGATTGCCAAGGTGACCCTTGGGCGGCTTACTGCGCCTTGCGCAGGGCGTGCCCGACGCCCTTTTCCGGCTACATGACCTTGCCTGATAACAACACCGTGCTGAGCCTGTCCCCGGAGCGTTTTGTGCGGGTCAGTAACCGCCAAGTGGAAACACGCCCGATCAAAGGCACCCGCCCTCGCAGCAAGGACACGACGCAAGATGCCGCCTATGCCGCCGAGTTACTGAGCAGCCCCAAGGACCGCGCAGAAAACCTGATGATCGTCGATTTGCTGCGAAATGATCTGGGCCGTAGCTGCAAGACTGGCTCGGTGACAGTCCCGGAACTGTTCAGCCTGGAAAGTTACCCGAACGTGCATCACCTGGTGAGCAGCGTGACGGGGGAACTGGCTGCGGATAAGGATTCGCTGGACCTGATCGCTGGCAGCTTTCCCGGAGGCTCGATCACTGGCGCGCCGAAAATTCGAGCGATGCAGATTATCGACGAGCTGGAACCCTCGCGTCGGGCGCTGTACTGCGGCTCATTGATATATCTGGATGTGCGCGGCGAGATGGACAGCTCCATCGCCATTCGCAGCCTGCTGATCAAGGATGGACGGGTTTCATGCTGGGGCGGTGGCGGCATTGTCGCCGACTCGGAGTGTGAAGCCGAATACCAAGAGTCAATCACCAAGGTGCGGGTGCTGCTCGATACGTTGCAGGCTCTTTAAGCGTAGCGCGCTGGCCTTTGCGGCCAACGCGCTGCGGGTTCAACCTTACAGACTCAATTCACGGCTCGACGCCTTGAGGAATTCCTTCTTCAGGTCCTCGAAGGTGTGTACCGCTGGAAACTGCGGGAATTCGCGGATCACGTTTTCCGGCGCATGGAAGAGGATACCCGCGTCAGCTTCACCGAGCATGGTGGTGTCGTTGTACGAATCACCGGCTGCAATGACGCGATAGTACAGACTCTTGAAAGCCAAAACCGACTGACGCTTCGGGTCTTTCTGACGCAGCTGATAGGTGGCGACACGGTCCGTCTCGTCGGTGATCAGACGATGGCAGAGCAAGGTCGGGAAGCCCAGCTGCCGCATCAGTGGCTGTGAAAACTCGTAGAAGGTGTCCGACAGAATCACCACCTGGAAACGCTCGCGCAGCCAGTTGACGAATTCGATGGCGCCGTCCAGTGGGCTGAGGGTCGCGATCACCTCCTGAATATCGGAAAGCTTCAAGCCGTGCTCATCGAGAATCCGCAGACGCTGCTTCATCAGTACGTCGTAATCGGGAATATCCCGGGTGGTCGCCCTCAGCGATTCGATACCGGTTTTTTCAGCAAAGGCGATCCAGATCTCCGGGACCAGCACGCCTTCCAGGTCGAGACAGGCAATTTCCACAGAACACTCCTAGAGGGGACTTCAAAAAAGAAGCGGCACTTTAGGTCGTCTGATCAATTATTTCCAGCAGTGCAGCACCGACGCCAACCGGCAATTACCCAAAAGATTTTGTTACTATCACACCTATTACGAGCGCGAAGCGCCATACCTGTTAGGAAGCCGCCTGATGAGCCAACCCTTCAACGTCGCCGAACTTGCAGCGACTTACGCAAACAAATCTGCACAGGACATTCTGAAGCTGGCCTTCGAGCATTTCGGCGATGAGTTATGGATCTCATTCAGCGGTGCCGAAGATGTAGTGCTGGTAGACATGGCCTGGAAGCTGAACAAAAACGTTAAAGTGTTCAGCCTCGACACCGGTCGTCTGCACCCGGAAACCTATCGGTTCATCGAACAGACGCGTGAGCATTACAAAATTGATATCGAGCTGATTTCGCCGGATCAGCGCGTGCTCGAACCTTTCGTCAAAGAAAAGGGACTGTTCAGTTTCTACAAGGATGGCCATGGCGAATGCTGCGGTATCCGCAAAATCCAGCCGTTGCGCCGTAAACTGGCAGAGGTCAAAGCCTGGGCTACCGGTCAACGCAGGGATCAGAGCCCTAGCACCCGCAGCGAAGTTGCCGCCCTGGAAATAGACAACGCCTTTTCCACCCCTGAGCGCACGCTGTACAAATTCAACCCGTTGGCGCAGATGACCAGCGAAGAGATCTGGGGTTATATCCGCATGCTGGAGTTGCCTTACAACACCTTGCATGAGCGTGGCTTCATCAGCATCGGCTGCGAGCCTTGCACGCGTCCTGTGCTGCCAAACCAGCACGAACGCGAAGGCCGTTGGTGGTGGGAAGAATCTACGCAGAAAGAGTGCGGACTGCACTCAGGAAATCTGATCGCCAAGGTGTAAGACTTGCGCCGCCTTCGCCAATTTATTCGCGAAGGGTTTGATGCGGTGTGCCAGGCACACCGTCTTGATCGCAATCAGTGAACTGGCAACTCGACACCCTCGAACAATTCTTCGAGCTCTTGCTTGTTGTGACACTGGATGGCTTTTGCCATCACTTCGCGGGTCAGATGCGGTGCGAACTTCTCGATGAAGTCGCACATGAAACCGCGCAGGAAGGTACCGCGACGGAAACCGATCTTGGTGATGCTCGCTTCGAACAGCTCGCTGGCATCAAGCACCACCAGATCGCTGTCGAGCTTGGCGTCTACTGCCATTTTTGCCACGATACCGACACCCAGGCCCAGACGGACGTAGGTTTTTATCACGTCCGCATCGGCGGCAGTAAACACCACTTTCGGGGTCAGGCCACGGTGGCTGAACGCTTCGTCCAGCTTTGACCGGCCAGTAAAACCAAAGACATAGGTCACGATGGGGTATTCGGCCAGTACTTCCAACGTCAGTTTTGGCACCTTGGTCAGCGGATGACCTTGCGGCACAACGACGCAACGGTTCCAGCGGTAGCACGGCATCATCACCAGATCACCGAACAACTCCAGCGCTTCAGTCGCGATAGCGAAGTCCACAGTACCATCCGCCGCCATTTCGGCGATCTGCATCGGCGAGCCCTGATGCATGTGCAGCGCGACGTCCGGGTATTGTTTGATGAAGCTGCTGATCACTGGCGGCAGAGCATAACGCGCCTGGGTGTGGGTGGTAGCAATCGACAACGTGCCTTTCTTCTCGTTGGAAAACTCCTGGGCGATCTGCTTGATGCTCTCGACTTTGCGCAGGATCTCGCCAGCGGTAGTAATGATTCTTTCACCGGCCGGCGTGACCCGGGTCAGGTGTTTGCCGCTACGGGCAAACACTTCGACGCCCAGCTCGTCTTCAAGCAAGCGGATCTGCTTGCTGATCCCTGGCTGCGAGGTATACAGGCTCTGAGCCGTAGCGGAAACGTTGAGGTCGTGGTGCGCCACTTCCCAGATGTAGCGCAATTGTTGAAGCTTCATATGTATCCCTCAAAGCAGTAGACGCCACGGTCATCAGCGACGGTATATAACTATATTAATGGTTAGACTGATAAATCTAGAACTTTTTATCACTTTTACAGAGCAATGGCACGCTCAATTTCAGCGACACATAGACTTATTCGCGCCCTCGATGCATGGGTACCATGTAGACCGGAACCTCCGACAATTGCAGAACCCTGGCGACGGTACGGCCCAGCGGCGTATCGCCTTCTGTGCCATGGCTGTGACTGCCGACGATCAACAAATCGACGGCCAGCTTTTGCGCTTGCTCGAGGATCACACTGGAAGGATCCCCCTGCATCACCCGCACCGTGCGAATCAACGCGAGATCCTGATGACTTTCGCCTAACTCATCTCGAAAGCCATTCAGAACGCGCTGTTCAATCGTTTCCATGACGGTGTTCAAGCCCTGGTTGTGCAACTCTTTCAACGTATCCTCATCAAGATAGCTCTGCAAAACAGACTCGGCGAACAACCCTATCGGCTCAACCGCATGAATCACATTCAGCTCGGCATTGAAGGTTCGCGCCAGCGCCAAGGCATGTTGCAGGACATAAGGCGCATAAAGACCGAGGTCAGTGGCATACAGCATTGAACGAATCATACGACCTCCTCGATTGCCAATAGTGGCGGAGATTGACTCAGCTTAGCAGCGCCTTGACGACTGCGGCGGCCGCTATCTCACGAGGAAACAAAGGCTCAAGGCTTTACTTCATTGCTGATGCCATGCGGCACATGCCCCGTTGCGACGACATCACGCGCCTTTTCACAATGCCCAGGCTGATCGTCAAAAAACACATCGGCGGCGAAGGCTTCAAGAAACGCCGATTTCTCCAGACCACCCAGAAACAATGACTCGTCCAGACGAATATTCCATTCTCGCAATGTGCGAATCACCCGCTCATGCGCGGGCGCAGAGCGCGCGGTAACCAGTGCGGTACGGATTGGGCAAGCGTCCTCGGGAAACTCGCGCTGCAACAGGTTCAGCGCGGCAAGAAAGGGCTTGAACGGCCCCCCACGTAACGGCTCGCGCGCTGACTCACGCTCACTGGCCTGAAACGCCTCCAGCCCGTCGGATTGATAGACCCGCTCGGACTCATCGGAAAACAGCACCGCGTCGCCATCAAACGCGATACGCAATTCGGCGCTGGCTGCACGGCGTGCACCGCCCGACAGAATCGTCGCCGCGGCAAAGCCGGCATCCAGCGCGCTGCGTACATCCTCGGCGTGGGTCGAGAGAAACAAATGACAGCCAAACGCCGCCAGATACGGATAAGGGCTGCGTCCGCCGACGAAGGCAGCACGCGTGATGTCCAGGCCATAATGCTGAATCGAATTGAATACCCGCAGCCCCGTGTCGGCGCTGTTGCGCGAAACCAGGATGACTTCGACCCGCGACGCCTCAAGCCTGGCATTGAGGCTAAGGAGTTTCTCCACCAACAGGTACGCATCGCCCTGCTCAAGGATCTCTTCCTCATGCTCGATCTGGTATTGGCGATACGCCGCCACGCCATCAGCCTCGTACACCGCATGGCTTTCGCGCAGATCGAACAAAGCTCGCGAAGAAATCGCCAGGACCAATTTTTTACCTAGACCCGTAGCCATATATCACCCTGCCTGGCTGTATCAGCCGTTACGCGTATCGATGAAGGCCAATGCTTGGTACAACGCGCGAATTTTCGGCATGTCATGCCCGGATTTCAGCGCTGCCGCCAATGGCTTGGCATAGATAGCATCCAACTCCAAGGGTCGCTTTTCCAGAAAATCAAGGTACATGCTCGGCCTGTAATCCGGCATTTTTTCTGTCACGGCAAACAGATGTTCAGCATACCCCTCGGGCAAGGCGTGCCCACATGCCCGAGCCCCCTGCACCACTTCGCTCATGACTGCCTGAATCAACTCGCGGCTATTCGCGTCGCCCATTAATGGTGTGGTGCTCGCCCTCAGCAGCACGGACAGACCGTTATACGGAACATTCCACACCAATTTCTGCCAGCGCGCCTGAGACAAGCTGGGCGTCGCCTGGGATTCCAGCCCGGCCTTGCGAAACAGCTCAGCCCCCTCCTCGGTGATGCTCAACCGAGACACCGCGTCAGTTGCCGGACCGCTGTGGTACCCGAGATTTACCGCACCCAACGCCTGATGCGTGATAACCCCCGGCGCAGTTCGGTGGACACAGACAAAGCACAAACCACCCAACAGGTGCAGCGACGCTGGCAACAATGGCTGCAGATCGTCCTCGACGCCCAGACCATTTTGCAGCAACAGCACTTTAGCGCCAGGCGCTGCAGCCTGGGTGATGATCGGTGCAAGGTCCGCATTACTGGTGGTTTTAGTACCGACCAGCAACCAATCGCAAGGCGGCATATCCGCAGCCGAGGAATAAGCCTGCACCGGATTCAAGGTCAGAGCGCCATGAACGGCACTGTCCAGATGCAGGCCATTGTGTGCAACTGAGGCAAACTCGCTGCGCAACAGAAAATGCACATCAAAGCCGGCACGTGCCAGCATCAAACCGTAAAAACCGCCAATTGCACCGGTGCCTATAATTCCGATCCGTACCCGTTTTGCTTTACTCACCCTCGCAACTCCCCGTCATGGCAACTCTTCAGCATCAACACTCAACACCCGATTCAAGCCAGCGCTGAGCTCGGACAACGTCAGCCGAGCATGCAAGGCCCCATAGAATTCACCGTCACGCACCACAAACAACGCTGGCAGATGGAACACCTGATAACGCTGAACCACGCCCCCATTTTCAGCAGCGTCAATCCAGCACACACGCTCGACAGGCAGATCGAGGCTAGGCAACACTTGCCTGGCCCAACGACAGCTGGCACATCCGATGCTGGTAAAAATGACCAGCGAGGTGCCCGGCAACGTCAGCAAACGCTGATCCACATCGAAGTCGGTCAGTTCCAATTCATTCACAAAAGACTTCCTGAAGATGGCCGTACACTATCCGTCTCGACGGGCCTGCTTGTAAATTCCTCTTTAAATCGTGTACGGCCTGGCCTTTATAGACACCCCATCTGTCCGTCAAAGATAGCGATCAGGCCATGCCGCCGGGATTAAAGCCGCGTTTGCCCATTGTCGAACAGCCGGATAACGCGCTAAGGTTCCGGTCCCCGCTGTGCTCAATCGTGCTGGGCTCCGCCGCACGGGGATCGTTGGCGGCCAGCACCCGTGACCTGACGAGTAACACGATGGCTGATTTACCGATTGACGACCTCAACGTTGCTTCCAATGAAACCCTGATCACGCCGGATCAGCTCAAGCGCGAGCTCCCGCTCACAGAAGCTGCTCTGCGCACGGTGACCAAGGGCCGCGAAGTGATACGCAATATCCTCGATGGCAAGGATCACCGCCTGTTCATAGTGATCGGGCCGTGCTCGATCCATGACATCAAAGCTGCTCACGAATACGCCAATCGCCTCAAGGCCCTTGCCGCTGAAGTGTCGGACAGCATGTACCTGGTGATGCGCGTGTACTTCGAGAAACCGCGCACAACCGTGGGCTGGAAAGGCCTGATCAATGACCCGTATATGGATGACTCGTTCAAGATTCAGGACGGCCTGCACATTGGCCGCAAGCTGCTGCTTGATCTGGCTGAAATGGGCCTGCCAGCAGCCACTGAAGCTCTTGACCCGATCTCACCACAGTACTTGCAGGACTTGATCAGTTGGTCGGCCATCGGCGCGCGCACCACTGAATCACAAACACACCGCGAGATGGCTTCTGGCCTGTCTTCAGCCGTTGGCTTCAAGAATGGCACTGACGGCGGTCTGACCGTTGCCATCAACGCCTTGCAGTCGGTCTCCAGCCCCCATCGTTTCCTGGGCATCAACCAGGAAGGCGGGGTATCTATTGTCACCACCAAAGGCAACGCCTACGGTCATGTGGTATTGCGCGGCGGCAATGGCAAGCCTAACTACGATTCGGTCAGTGTCGCCGTATGCGAGCAGGCGCTGAAAAAGGCCGGTATTCGCCCTAACATCATGGTCGACTGCAGCCACGCCAACTCCAACAAGGACCCGGCCCTGCAACCGCTGGTGATGGAAAACGTTGCTAACCAAATCCTCGAAGGCAACCAGTCAATCATTGGCCTGATGGTTGAAAGTAACTTGAACTGGGGCAGCCAGTCGATCCCTAAAAACCTTGAAGAGCTGCAATACGGCGTGTCCGTTACCGATGCCTGCATCGACTGGGAAAACACTGAGAAAACCCTGCGCAGCATGCACGCAAAACTCAAGAATGTGCTGCCCAAGCGCCAACGCAACTGATTACTGCAGATACAAAAACGCCGAGCAAATGCTCGGCGTTTTTTATTATCGTGGCGGCATCCTGATCAGATTTTTACCGCATGTCGCTGGTGACGCTCCATGTACCGCTCAACATAAGAGCAAGACGGAATCACCGTGTAGCCCATGCTATCGGCGTACGCGAGCGCCTGTTCGGTCAATGCAGCAGCGATACCTCTGCCTCGCAGGGCATTGGGCACAAACGTCCGATAGATATCCAGGGTCTGCTTGCCTAGGTCCATATAAGTCAGATAGGCACGATGGCCGTCCACATTGGTCTCGAATTGATGGCCAACATGGTCATGGTGGATGGACAACGCCTCGCTCATCACTGCTCCTCGCGGGTCTTGAAATTAGACCCCTACCTTACCGATGTTTTTCCGGCGAAGGAACCTCTACGCCACCCCTGTGCCTGTTTTGGACATCGAGAACAGCTTTGCCATTCTCCTACACACGAGCACCTGCAAATAGTAGGCGTCATTTCGGTATTTGCTCAAGCTGTTGCACAGGAGGCGCTGAAAAATCCGACGGTCGCTCTGACCGTTGACGTGAACATTGCCGTGGGC
The DNA here is from genome assembly GCF_052976945.1 of Pseudomonas sp. GG8. Taxonomy (NCBI): domain Bacteria; kingdom Pseudomonadati; phylum Pseudomonadota; class Gammaproteobacteria; order Pseudomonadales; family Pseudomonadaceae; genus Pseudomonas; species Pseudomonas sp. GG8. The sequence continues at coordinate 1,961,518 of NZ_JBRIIP010000001.1, read as the reverse complement.
TGCCGACTGAGACGAATCTCCGATGAGAAAGTCCCCCCTGTACCCGCGCAAAAAAGCAAACTCACGACAAACACGGAACATGTGCCCGATGGGGAGGTGCCATATACTAGCCCACGAATCGTCTATTCTCTTCGTTACCCGGTCAAGGGCGTCCTTGAGCCCTGCCCGATTTAGTGCGAGCGCCGCCAAGTTGATGCCGGCGATTGGATATTTTTTATACAAAACCCCCGAGAAGTTGTTCGGAACAGTTTAAAACACAAGAAATTTGCCCGCTTCTTGCGCTTCCTCAGTTTACTTACTACAAACAATGGGTAGTATGTATCGCGGTCATTTTCTCACTTTCGAGAGATGACTATTCATTAGAAAGTCCTGGAAGGTGAACACGATGAACAACGCTCTGAAATTCTCTGCTTTGGCTCTGGCCGCAATTCTGGCTACTGGTTGCAGCAGCGTCTCCAAAGAAACCGAAGCTCGTCTGACTGCTACCGAAGACGCAGCTGCTCGCTCCCAAGCACGCGCTGATGAAGCCTATCGCAAGGCTGATGAAGCTCTGGCTGCTGCTCAAAAAGCTCAGCAAACTGCTGACGAAGCCAACGAACGCGCTCTGCGTATGTTGGATAAAGCAAGCCGTAAGTAATAATCTTTCGGGATTATTGAGAAGCCGATCCAGTTCTGGATCGGCTTTTTTATTGCCTTCATTTTACCCCAGACAATAAAAAACCCGCCTACCCAGCCTTGGAATTCAAGGCAAGGCAGACGGGTTCGCTTGCAGGCGATTACTGAATATTGAGCGGCTCGCTCGACACCACCGACCCGCTCGGCACTGCGATCTCAATCGGCATGCCATCCTCTGCAGCCACCACATCCCGCACCACGTCCCAGTTCATGCGCAGGTTGTTGGCCAGATCCTCACGCTTTAGCAAGGCATTGATCACTGCAGTGTGCTTGTCGACGACCGATGGATTGCCCTTGTCGTCCAACGGCGTATGCGCTTCCAGATAGACCTTGCCGCCACTGATGCCGAATTTGTAGGGTTCGTTCAATATCCGCACTGGCGTACCGACCGGCACCATACCTGCCATCTCCAGCACGTTGTTGTTGTACATGCGGAAGCAGCCGTGACTGGTACGCATGCCAATGCCGAATTTCTTGTTCGAACCGTGGATCAGGTAACCCGGCAAACCGAGACTGAATTTGAACGGCCCCAACGGATTGTCGGGACCGGCCGGTACGACGCTAGGCAGCGGATCATTGTCAGCCGCATGTTCGGCCTTGATCGAAGCAGGCGGCGTCCAGGTCGGATTCGGTGTCTTTGCTGTCACTTTGGTCAACGCGAGAGGTGAACCCCACCCTTCACGACCAATCCCCAACGGATAGGTGTGAACCACGTTCAAGCCTTTGGGGTAATAGTAAAGACGGTACTCAGCCAGATTGATCACGATGCCTTCACGCGGACCAGGCGGCAATACGAAACGCGTTGGTAATACCACTTGGGTACCCGCCCCCGGCAACCACGGATCGACACCGGGGTTAGCTGCGATCATCTCCAGATAACCCAAATCGTAGCGGGTCCCCAAGTCGGCGAAGGTATCTTCATATTTTGCGGTTACGGTCTGAACCTGACCGACAATATCTTCGCCCGGAGGGGGCAGAGGGAACTCTAATGCAGTGACGGGGCCCGCCGCACAGAGCGCAGCAAGTGACAGACAGCGAGCGACGGCAGGAATGCGCGACAACATCCGGAAAATCCTTGGGATAAGCGACGGGAAGTAAAGTGAAGGAATTGTACACCGCCGACCATAAAATCGGGAGGCAGCTAACGATTTACTGACTGAATCGAAGCTCTGGCCAAATAGGGCGCGTACCCCGCTTTTGCGCCTCGAGAATCGCCCGACACAGCGAACACAGACGCTCATCACGAAGCTTCGCCGAATTGACACCCGACCAGCGAGGCTGTGCTGGCAACAACGTGCCACACAATGTGCGGTCGATCGAGCCACCCAACTCAAGCTGGCGCGCGACCAAATGCACCCGCACTTCCTGGCACGCGAACAAGTCGAGTTGCTCATCAGGCTCGATCAGTTGATAGGCAAATAAAGACCAGGCGGGACGCGGCATCGGGGGCTCCAAATCGGGGCGCCACCTTAGCCCAAAGTTCGCCGCTAGAAAAGCGTCAAAGCAGCGGTTTTAGCGTCGGCCAGACGTTTTCCAGCAACTTGCCCTGTGCCGCGGCGGCCGGGTGTAGACCATCGGCCTGCATCAACTCGGGAATACCGCCCACACCCTCAAGGAAAAACGGCACCAACGGGACTTTTTCCTGCTCTGCCAGATTGCTGTAAACCGCCTCGAAAGCCTGGGTATAGCGGGCGCCATAATTGGGCGGAATACGCATCCCCAAAAGCAGCACCTTGGCCCCTGCCTTCTGCGACTGCTGAATCATCGACGCAAGATTTTGTTGCAATTGCGCAGGTTGCTGTCCGCGCAGCCCGTCATTACCGCCCAACTCCAGGATTACCAACTGCGGTCTATGCTCTGCAAGCAGCGCTGGCAGCCGCGCCTGGCCTCCAGCACTGGTGTCGCCACTGACCGAGGCATTGACCACCTTATCGGTGAAACCCTCCTTCTGCAGGCGCTGCTCCAGCAATGATACCCAGCCCAGCCGGGTATCCAGGCCGAAAGCAGCGCTGATACTATCGCCAACGATCAGCACTGTGCCCGCCGCAGCTCCTTGAGACAGCAACAGCAAAACCAGGCCAGCACTTAAAAACCACGCACGCATCGGATTCTCCATGAGCGAAAGTATTCTCAGTGCTCGGAACCTTAGCAAAGTGGTCCCCAGCACCGAAGGTGACCTGACTATCCTGCACGAACTCTCCCTGGAACTGAACAAAGGAGACAGTCTGGCCATCGTCGGCGCCTCTGGATCGGGCAAATCCACCCTCCTCGGCCTGCTGGCGGGACTCGACTTACCCAGCGCCGGAGCAGTCACACTGGCCGGACGCAACCTCAGCGATCTCGATGAAGATCAGCGTGCGCGTATCCGTGCGGAGCATGTCGGATTCGTCTTCCAGTCATTTCAACTGCTCGACAGTCTCAATGCACTGGAAAACGTCATGCTGCCCATGGAGCTCGAAGGCCGCAAGGACGCCCGCGAGCGCGCCCGGATTTTGCTCGAACGCGTGGGGCTGGGCCAACGCCTGACGCATTCGCCACGCCAGCTTTCCGGTGGCGAGCAACAACGGGTGGCCATTGCCCGGGCCTTTGCCGCCAATCCCGACGTGCTGTTTGCCGATGAACCCACAGGTAACCTCGACAGCAACACCGGTGAACGGATCAGCGATTTGCTGTTCGAGCTGAACAGAGAACGTCACACGACACTCGTGCTAGTCACCCATGACGAACGTCTGGCGCATCGCTGCCAGCGCATGATCCGTCTTGAAGGTGGCCGATTGGTCACCCCTCTGGAGCCTTGATGGCACGCTTGCCGCTTCTTCGTCTGCTGAGCCTTGCGACTCGCCAACTCCTGCGCGACGCACGCGCCGGAGAGTTGCGGGTGTTGTTTTTTGCCTTGCTGGTTGCCGTGGCAGCAAGCACCGCCATCGGCTACTTCGGCGCTCGCCTCAATGGGGCGATGCTGCTGCGCGCCACCGAGTTTCTCGGCGCGGACCTGATTCTCGAAGGCACCAGCCCCGCCCAACCAACGCAGATCGAAGCAGGCAAGCTGTTAAAGCTGGACCACGCACAGGTGGTCGAATTCTCCAGCGTGATTGCTACTGACAACGGCATTCAACTCGCGAGCGTCAAAGCGGTGGACACTGCTTACCCCTTGCGCGGCGAGCTAAAGAGCGCCGAGGCGCCCTATCAAGCAGAGGCATCCGGTGGCCGACCGAATCCGGGTGAAGCCTGGGCCGAATCACGATTGTTTGCGGCACTGAATCTAAAGGTTGGCGACAGTATCGACGTCGGCTCGAAAACCCTTCGACTGAGTCGGGTACTGACCTACGAACCCGACCGCGCCGGCAACTTCTACAGCCTGACGCCCAGAGTGATGATCAATCTGACGGACCTTGCCGCGACAGGCGTCGTCCAGCCCGGCAGCCGGGTCAGCTATCGTGAGCTCTGGCGCGGCAACCATGAGTCTCTGGAAACCTACCGTCAGGCAATCACCCCGGGATTGGCCGCTAATCAACGCATACAGGACGCTCGCGACGGCAATCGGCAGATTGGTGGTGCGCTGGGCAAGGCCGAGCGTTACCTGAACATGGCCAGCCTGGTAGCAGTCTTGCTGTCCGGTGTGGCTGTGGCCCTGTCGGCCGCCCGTTTTGCAACACGACGCTTCGATGCCAGCGCCTTGCTGCGCTGCCTGGGTCTGTCACGCAGAGAAGCACTGGTTTTATTCAGCCTGCAACTCGCAATGCTTGGGCTGCTGGCCAGCGTCACCGGCGCGCTGCTGGGCTGGCTCGCACAATTGGGTCTGTTCGCCCTGCTGCACGATTTGCTGCCTGCCGCCGTCCCGCCCGGAGGCCTGCTACCGGCCATCGCGGGCATCGGTACCGGCCTCGTCGCCCTCGCCGGCTTTGCGTTGCCACCCCTGGCCGCGCTGGGTCGCGTGCCACCCCTGCGTGTACTGCGCCGCGACATGCTACCCATTCCTCCCAGTTCGTGGCTGGTCTACGGTACCGCGCTGCTAGCGCTCGGCCTGATCATGTGGCGCTTGAGTCTCGACCTGGTGTTGACCTTTGCCCTGCTTGGCGGAGGGATCATTGCCGCTGTCGTTTTGGGTGGCTTGCTGCTGCTCGCGCTGCAAAGCCTGCGCCGTCTGCTGGCAGGTGCGTCGCTACCGTGGCGACTGGGTCTGGGCCAACTGCTGCGCCATCCTTTGGCCGCCGCCGGGCAATCGCTGGCATTCGGACTGATTCTGTTGTCCATGGGACTGATCGCCCTGCTGCGCGGAGAACTGCTCGACACCTGGCAGAATCAGCTACCCAAAGATGCACCGAATTATTTTGCGCTCAATATCCTCCCGGCTGACAAAGACACCTTCACCGAACGGATGGCTAGCCTCTCCACCCATGCTGCGCCGCTTTATCCCGTCGTGCCTGGACGTTTGATCAGCATTAATGGCGAGCCCGTCCGCAACATCGTGAGCAAGGACTCGCGTGGCGAAAACGCGACTGAACGAGACCTCAGTCTGACGTGGGCCGCCGAACTGCCGCAGGGCAATCGCCTGAGCGCAGGAAACTGGTGGCCGAATACGAACAGCAGCGCAACGACCACCGCCGAGCAAGTTCCCGGGGTGTCTGTAGAGTCGAAACTGGCAGCAAGCCTGAAGCTCAAACTCGGTGACCGCATGAGTTTCATCATCGGCGGGGCTACCCGAGAAGCTGAGGTCACCAGTCTGCGCGAAGTGAATTGGGACAACTTCCAGCCCAACTTCTTCATGATCTTCCAACCCGGTACGCTCAAGGATTTGCCGACCACGTACCTGACCAGCTTCTACCTGGCACCCGGGAACGATCAACAGATCGTCGAGCTGTCTCGCGCCTTCCCGGCGGTGACCATCCTTCAAGTCGAAGCGCTGCTGGAGCAACTTCGGAGCATTCTCGCTCAGGTGACGATCGCAGTGGAGTACGTGCTGCTGTTCGTGCTGGCGGCGGGGCTTGCGGTTTTGTTCTCCGGCCTGCAAGCAACCCTCGACGAACGCATCCGCCAAGGCGCCCTGCTGCGCGCACTCGGTGCCGAGCGAGCACTGCTGGTCAAGGCGCGACGCATCGAGTTTGGCCTGTTAGGCGCAGCCAGCGGTGGGCTGGCTGCATTGGGTTGCGAACTGGTGAGCTTTGCGCTGTACCGCTATGCTTTCGACCTTCAATGGCACCCCCACGTCTGGCTGCTGCTATTACCCATCATCGGCGCCCTACTGGTCGGCGGCGCCGGAGTGTTCGGCACCCGCAGAGCCTTGAATGTCAGCCCACTGACGGTGCTGCGTGATGGCTGATAAACTTGGCGCATCCTAATCGCCAGGCGACAGACCATGAGCCGTTACCGCCCTCCTCGCTCCGCTGGCACCGCGCTGATCACCCCCGAAGGTGAAGCGCGGATGCGCGCCGAACTGCACGAACTCTGGCACGTACGCCGCCCTCAGGTCACGCAGTCCGTGAGTGAAGCAGCGGCTCAAGGTGATCGTTCAGAAAATGCCGAATACACCTACGGCAAAAAGATGCTGCGCGAGATCGATAGCCGGGTACGTTTTTTGACCAAGCGTCTCGAAAGCTTGAAGGTGGTCAGCGAACACCCCAGCGATCAGAACAAAGTCTATTTTGGCGCATGGGTCACTGTCGAAGACGAAGAGGGCATAGAAGCCCGTTACCGAATTGTGGGGCCCGACGAATTGGACCTGAAGCAAAACCTGATCAGTATCGACTCACCGCTGGCTCGCGCCCTGATTGGTAGAGCGCTGGATACCGAAGTTCGAGTTCAAACGCCCGTCGGTGAGCAGATCAGTTACATTGTTGCTATCGAATACTTCTGATCACTTGAATGCCTCAAGTCAAAAGACAAACAGCAGCGTCTAACATTCAACCGCGAGTAATCAGCCCCTGCCGGGCAACACGGATCAGATGTTTAATGAAGTCTTCAGCCTCGTCGGCACTCGGCGACTGGACCACCGCAAGGTCAAACCGGTCGTTGGCAAAGCGCGACAGGGATTCACAATGGTCGATGAACTCGATGAGAAAGGCCGCTGGCTTACCGTTGCGTTTTGGCCAGCCTTCGAGATAACGCAGCAGCGTCGGCTGATGCGAACCTCCCAGCAGAATCCTTGGATTGCGGCGAGTCAGGGGGGACGTAAAGGGGGACAGTCGTATCAGGGGACGCGGACAGCTCATCGTGTTTTATCTCAGCCTCAAAAATCCCGCTGGGCAGCGGTGAGAGGCAACACCGAACCAGCGCTTTAGCGGTATTTCGAAGCCTGTGAAGACTTCAGTCGGTAAGGGTTCAACCTCACCTGGCGCCCCGCAAGTAGCTGTTTAAATCGGCGCATGAGCAGCATCCTAGAGAAGCTGCCTGTGAACTGTCAAGACGGCATAGGTCGCAAAAAAAACAAGGCTCGCACATTGCGAGCCTTGTTCGTCACGGTGATCGCTCAATCAGCGATGGCCTTGTCCACCGACAACTTGCCAGCACCTTCGATCAACACGGCGACCGCCCCTCCTAGCAGTGCCAGAGCGAACTCATAACCATTGTTGGCCATAAACAAACCATTACCGATGTGCACCGAGAAAATCGCGACCACGAGCAGCACCGTCAACAAAGCCGCAGCGGGTCGCGCCAGCAGGCCAATGACCAGCGCCAGACCACCGAAAAATTCGGAACCGCCGGACAGCATCGCCATCAGATAACCTGGCGCCAGACCAATGCTTTCCATGTATTGCGCGGTACCCGCCAAGCCATAACCGCCAAACAGACCGAAGAGTTTCTGTCCACCGTGGCCGATGAAAATGATGCCCACAAAAATACGCAGGACAGTCAAGCCGTAACCGGCACGGGTCGCGAAAACGGTTTTAATCAGTGTGCTCATCGCGTTCATTCCTTTGTAGGAGAAGTGTGTTGGCCACTATAATAATCAAAACAGCAAATGTTAAAACCCTAAAAATAGCGGCATAAACATCGACAACATAGATCATTTATGTGACGTAAACGTTCTCGTCTCGCCCTTCTGCGGCTGCGCCTCCAAAGCCTCCCGCTCTCGATCGAACGCCAGGTAATACTTGTTGACGCTGTTAACATAGCTGACGACGCCCACTCCCGCCTGCTCCAGGGCGACTCGCTCGACCTGAAAAAACCACTGATTCGGATTCAGCCCACGTCGCCGCGCCTCGGTACGCATGCTCTGCACTCTCTCCGGCCCTAGGTTGTAAGCCGCCAGGACGAACGCCATACGCTCACGTTCGTTGACGCGGGAGCTGGAAAAAAATTTGCGCCGGATCATGGTCAGGTACTTGGCACCGGCCTGGACATTACTGTCCAGGCTTTGAATATTGTCGACGCCCACTCGCTGCGCGGCCGACGGGGTGATTTGCAGCAACCCCGTTGCGCCGCTACCCCCTTTCACTGCGGGGTCCAGCGCTGACTCCTTGAAGGCCAGGGCGGCCAGGTTCAGCCAATCCATGCCCTGCTCATCTGCCGTGCGCTGCAGGATCGGCCGCAGTTTTTCCAACCGCTGACGGTCGTCGCGAGCCAAAGGATTGTGCACCTGATACAGACGTTGGTAGGCCCGCTTAAACGCCGCATCCTGATCCGCCGGAACACGGTAGGTCTTGAGAAAGCGGTCAATACTTGCACGCAACATTGATGCGTCGCGGCGCACGTACCAGTTCATGTCACCACGGGTGCTCAAGACCAACGTCCGATCCACTCGCAGCTTGGGCAGGACCTTGGCCCAGCGCTCGGCAATCGGCTGTTCGACAACCGTCAGGTGAAAGATTCCGGCCTGGACCATTTCCAGGACATCTTCAACGGCGAGGCTGGGATCAACCCATTCGATCTTGACCGGCGGCAGTTTGCGCAATGCCAGCTTCTGGTTGAGCTGATGGACCGCCTCGTCGGCCGCGCTGCCGGTGGGCAGTGTCAGCGTGTGTCCGGACAGCTGCTCGACGTGCTTGAAACCGCGCTCACCCTTGATACCGACCACGATCAGCGGCACATGACTGACAATCGGGTCACTGGCATCGATATTCCGTGCAGCGCTGGTATTGAGCAGCTCTCCCGGCGCGACCAGATCGCCTTCACCGCGTTGCAATGCCGCGAGCAATTGATCCTTGGATTTGGGGATGATTTGCAGCGTGAGTTGTTGCCCGTCACGCGAATGGCCATTGAGGTATTGCTCGAAGGCGTGCAACCGGTGATATTCGCCCCCAATCGCCTCGCCCTGGACTTCACCGGAGCTGTTACGACTCTGATTGACCAGCACCCGCAGCACTTTACTGCTACGAATAGCCGCCAGATCGCGTACCTGGCTTTTGTGCACCACCACAGGCGGCCCGGCAAGTCGCGCAGCCGCAGGAAATGGCAGCAACGCCAACAAACAAAGCACGATCAACAATGAGGGTCGCGTCATCCGTTCTCCAGGGGAATGCGTGCCAAAAAAGAAGCCGCAAAAAGTCCAAAGCCTGTGATATCTGCGGAGTGACGGCGAACCGCAGTGGTGAAAACACTTCAATATTTTTTTATAACCAGCTGTATTAACTGGATTTTTTTATATCGGCAAAGCTCTGATATTCTCATCAGCCTTAGGCCTGAGGTAGTACCATGCAACTCATCGACATCGGCGTCAATCTGACTAACTCAAGCTTTGCCAATAAACAGCAGGCCGTACTCGATCGCGCCTACCAATCCGGCGTATGCCAACTGGTGTTGACCGGGACCAGTGTCGAGAGCAGCGAACAGGCCCTTGAGCTCTGTCAACAATTGGACGAAACGGCGCAACGGTTGTTCTCCACGGCGGGGATTCATCCCCATGCAGCCAGCGATTGGACCTCCGATACCGAGCGCCAGTTGCGTGAGTTGCTCAAAGAAGATCGAGTACGGGCCGTCGGCGAATGCGGGCTGGATTTCAACCGCGATTTCTCGCCGCGTCCACAGCAGGAAAAAGTCCTCGAAGAACATCTGGCCCTGGCCGTAGAACTGCAATTGCCGGTATTCCTGCATGAACGCGATGCCAACCAGCGCCTGCTGGAGATCCTCCGCGATTATCGCGACCGCCTGCCTGCTGCCGTGGTGCACTGCTTCACGGGTGAGCAACGTGCACTGTTCAGCTATTTGGACCTGGACCTGCACATAGGCATCACCGGCTGGATTTGCGATGAACGACGCGGCACTCATCTGCACCCATTGGTCCGGGAAATCCCCCGTGGCCGGTTGATGCTGGAAAGCGATGCCCCTTACCTGCTCCCGCGCAGCCTGCGACCCAAACCGAAAAGTGGACGCAACGAACCCGCCTACTTGCCTGAAGTACTGCGTGAAGTTGCGTTGCATCGGGGCGAAAGCCTGGAAGACCTTTCCGCCCATACCACCGCGTGCGCCCGCACCTTTTTTGCCTTGCCTACATGGATAGAACCGGACAGCGTCGAAGCTGACCGATAGCCCCGGGCCTCCTGGGCCCTAGTATTTGCTTGACCCATATCAAATGTTCGTCTAAAGATTGGCGGCACAATGCTGGCACCTTGCCTACATTCATTTCCGCGAATCAAAAAGAAGACCTCTCATGGGCGCCTGGCTTAGCAACATTTCTTTGAAGTACAAGTTCTGGGCCGTGAACGCGGTCGCTTTTATCACCACGCTGATGTTGGTGCAGTACGCCTTGCAGCTTGAGCAACAAGCCCGGGTGGAGGATGCGCAAGGTTCAGCCCAGGCCCAGGCTCACCTGCTCAGTGCCTGGCCTGGCACTCAAGCACTGCCCTCCGGCGCCAATCTGCTGGTCTATACCCAGGGTCAAGCCCCCAGCGTGAAAGGGCAACCATTGCCTGAGTTGAGCAATGCCAACGGCTGGGTCGAGTTAAGCCATCAGCCGCTGATAGGCGACGATCCACTGATCGGTGCTCAGGTGGTCACGCGACCCGATGGTCAGAAGCTCGCGGTGCTGGCCTTCGCACCAAGCCTGATGCAAGTGCTGGCAGATCGCTTCGCCCAGTACGCCATCGCTGTGTTCATCCTGACACTGGCCATGCTGGGGGCCTCGCAGTTGCTGATCCGCTTTCTGCTCAGCCACCTCAACACCCTCAAGGACGTGATGCTGCACGTAGAAAAAAGCGGCGATCTGTCTGCTCGCGTGCCCCTGATCGGCGAAGATGAAGTGGGCCAGATGGCCAAGGCATTCAATGCCATGCAAGCCGGCTACCAACGCGTGGTCAATACCGTTGCCCAGACTGCGGCACGGCTTGACATAGGTGCGGGACGTCTGGCGGCAGGCATGAGCGAGGTACGCCACGGCATGCTCGGTCAGCAGAGCGAGACTGACCAGGTTGCAACAGCGATCAACGAAATGACCGCCACAGTGTTTCATATCTCTCAACACGCCAATGCTACCCGGGACCAGTCGCAGGCCGCCGATACACTGGCTGGCAGCGGTAGAGAAGTGGTCAATCGTGTACAGCTGTCAATCGCCGGGCTCTCCAACGGGGTGCAGCAGACCGCAGAGATGATCCAGCAACTGGCTCAGGACAGTCAGAAAATCAACGGTGTGGTTAACGTCATCCACAGCATCGCCGAACAAACCAACCTGCTGGCCCTCAACGCAGCCATCGAAGCCGCGCGTGCCGGCGAGATGGGCCGTGGATTTGCGGTAGTCGCCGACGAAGTCCGTAACCTCGCCAAACGGGTGCAGACCTCGACGGATGAAATCACCAGCATGGTCTCCGCCTTACAGGCTGGCACCCGTGACGCGGTGGACTTTATGCAAGAAAGCTCGTTCAAGGCTGATGACTGCGTGCAACAGGCGAAGGAAGCCGGGGAAGCGCTAGAAGCTATCACCGGCGCGGTTGCACAAATGCGCGAAAGCAATACCCAGATCGCCGTGGCAGCCCAGCAGCAAAGCCAAGTGGCAGAAGAAATGAACCGGGCGGTGGTAAGCATTCGCGATGTGACCGAACAAACCGTGCAACAGACCGTCGACTCAGCCACAACCAGCGGCGAGTTGGCCACCCTGGCAGGCGAGCTGAACCGCGCCATCGGCCAGCTCAAGCTTTAGAGCCCACGCCCACGCTATGAGCCTCATAGTCAGGTTTGATTCGCTAACAACCGGGGCGCAGCCTATTCTTCGACCATCTGAACAGTGTTTCGAAGAGGACTGCAGCATGGGCAAGCGACTTCCCAATCTCCGCACGTGGCAATGGCGCGGTTATGCCGATAACCATCGGCACCCGACCAATCTGGCGTTGCATTTGATCGCCGTGCCGCTGTTCATTGTTGCGGCGCTACTGATCGTTGACGGGCTGCTCGGCCTAAGCTTCTCATCGATTGCCATCGGAGTGATCGGTCTGATCGCGGCGCTGGGTTTTCAGCGCCACGGCCATTCACTTGAAGCGCAATCGCCAGAGCCGTTCACTGATCGCAACGATGCGCTCCAGCGTTTGCTGGTCGAGCAGTTCGTGACTTTTCCACGCTTCGTACTCAGCGGCGGCTGGTGGCGAGCCTGGAAAGAACGTCATCGCCACCGTCATTGATGTCAGCGGTTAAAACAAACCTAGCCAAACACAGTGACCGTCTGCCGGCTGATCGCGATCAACTCACCCTGAGGCGACCACAATGCAGAAGCGGTATGCCCGTAGCCATCGCGGGCATGCTCGATCACTGCCCGGTACACACACCACTCCAGCGTGCTAACCACTGGCAGCGGCTGGACGAACTCGATGGTCCAGGTCAGTGAGCTTCCGGGCGCAGGCTTGCTTAAATGCGGCAGTAACGCAGGCGGCCATGTGTCGACCAACGCCAATAGATGCGCTTCAGTCAGGCGCTCCTCTTTGACCTCACCGCGCATACGCACATACCCGCCGATTTCCATCGACGGTGTATTGCTGAAAGGCAAACCACCCAGGCCCCAGCGCATGACCATGAAGCGCAGGTACTCAGGCGTTACCCCCTTAATAAAGGGCAACTCCTGACAGTCTTCCATCGGTTTCAGGGTGGGTGCGGGCAAAGACTGGACTGCAATCGTCGATTCACGGGGCGCGCCGAAGCTGCCTTGAACCAGGGTCATGACCTGACCATTTTGAGAGGCACGCCCCAGCACTTGGCTGACCGCCTTGCCTTCACGCAACACTTCCACGTCGAAGCTGATTGGCACACCCGACTCGGCAGGACCGACAAATGTAATCGCCAACGAGCGAATCGGCCGATCCGCCGGGACCTTTGCGCGCATTGCCTCAAACTGCAACGCGGCCATCAACCCGCCAAAACAGGCGCGACCTTGCGACCATTCAGAGGGAATGACCACGGACAAGGGATTATCACGTACGGCGTCAACCAAGCCAGAAAAACTCATGCAGACCTCATGCCTGTAAACGGAAGAAAAACGCTGCATGGATCTTAACCAGCGCGGTGCCAATGCGCAGGGTACATTTACGCCAAACTGCGGCCTGAATTCGACCTAACGACCAAAACATACCTTACCCAAACGCTCCAGCGCCGCATCGGCTTTGCGTTCGGCGCGCACGATCCCCAAGTGCCAACCCACCACACACTGTGCCAGATCGTGTTCTTGCTCGGCCCGTGTCAGCCATTGCAGATGGTCGTGCCAAGTGCCCAATTCACCTTGCGCAGCCTTCAGGCTGGCCTGGATTTTTTTGCTGGAATGGCTGAAGTCCGGGTATGCCTCGGCGCCGTAGCGTACGCGCTTGATCAGCAGGCGCAGACGATGGCGATCATGTTCAGGATCATTCATCGCAGCCTTGAGCGTCTTCCATTGCTTGTTCAGTCGCTTTTCGATAAGCGTGTGCAAGCCACGCAATAACTTCTGATGCTGTGACGCGCGAACAAAACGCGGGAATGCTTCCAGCACGCTAAACAGTCGAGCCAGTGCCGGAGAGGTTGCGACGGCGGCATAGGCTTCGCTCAATGAATCGCTACGCTGTTTCGCCGCCTGAATCATGCCCTGTTGATGCAGCCAGGCAGCCAGCACCTCCTTGTCACGCAGCGGCGTGGTCAGCTGCCCCACCTCTTTGGCCGCAGCTTCAAGCTGCTCGACGCCGGGCAGGTCACGCAATGGTCGCAGCAGACTGCGTAAGCGCCGTACGGTGATACGCAGGTCATGCAGCGCCTCACTGTCCGTCTCGGCGGTCAACCGCGCATGACAGGCCATGAGTTTTACCTCAAGGGCCAACACCTGAGCGACAAGACGATCCACCCGTTCAGACATGCTATTGCTCCTCTTCGACTTTTATTGTTGAAAATCGCCACGGCAGACTTCGCCGCAATTGCTTCAATTGTCGCCGCAATGGTGTCAACGACGGCGTCTTGCCAGCATAACGCTGGGCTTCGAATTCGATGACGAAGGCCAGGATAGCCGCAGCTTGCGCCGGAAGCTGCAGGGCCGCCCTCCGGGAAAAATCATGTGCACCCTCTGCTTGCCGACGATGCACACCGTGTCGCGCCAATAATCGCTCAAATGCCTTGAACAATCGGAGTTGCGGGTCGCTTTCGCGCTGCCAGGGTTTGAACAACCACAAGGCCAGTAGCCCTATGATCGCTGCAACACCGCCGAAAAACGCCGCACCGTCGAAGCCTGAAAACCAGCGACTGAGCACCAGTACTTGCTGCTGACCCTGATAACCCAGGACCCAACGCTGCCAGCCATAGTTGAGACTATCCCAACTTAATCGCAGCGAATTGAGCCATGGCAAGTTTCGGTAACGTAGGGTTGAAAAAGGCGAATTTTCGAGAAACGGCTCATCCGCTGCCAAGGCCTGCTCCAGCCCCTGCTCGATCCGTTGCGGGGCGACGGCGGCAGTGGGGTCCACGCTACGCCAACCTATTCCCGGTTGCCAGTATTCAACCCAGGCGTGGGCATCGAACTGGCGCACGCTCAGGTATTGGCCGTCCGGATTAAGTTCACCGCCTTGATAACCGGCCACTACCCGTGCCGGAATCCCTGCCGCGCGCAGGACAAAGGTCATTGCACCCGCGTAATGGCCGCAGAAACCACTGCGGCTGCTGAAGAGAAAGTCATCGATGCTGTCGGCACCCAGCACCGGCGGCTTCAGGGTGTAGTGATAGGGCTCATCGCTGAAATGCGCCATCATCGCGTCGACCAACGTGTCGGCATGCGGATGACGGCGGCTCAAATCTGCAGCCCATTGCCGGGCCTGCGGATTGCCGCGAGGCGGCAGTTGCAGATTTTGGCGTCGGGCGCCTTCGCTCAGCTGTGTTTCGCGAACCGCGTTAGGCCAGGAGCTGACGCCATACAGCAAGGTCTGCTCAATGGGGTGCCGGCGCTGCAAGCGAAAATCGTTCATCTGGCGTACGTCCGCCAGGCGGGTTTCGCCAATGTCCAACGCCAGTAACCAGGGGCGCCCGCTGGGCTCCATGACGATGCTGTAAGTGATCTCGTCCCCCCGCTTTTGCCAATCTGGCGCCTGACTGACCATCGCCCTGCCCGACTGCGACCAGCGTCGACCATCGAACTGCTCCAGACTCAGGCCGCGCCAGTACAGCTGATTATGCGCCGGTATCGGCCCCTCGAAGCTGGCACGAAACACCAACGCCGCCGACCTGCTCAGCTGTGCGATATCACCCGGCGCCATGCTGTCGGACAGGCCTGTGATGCCTTTGTTGCTGGGCTGCGGCAGTGACCACAGCGGTTCCAGGCGGGGGAAGAACAGGAACAGCAACACCATCAACGGCACGGCCTGTAGCAACAGCTTAAGCGCCAGTTTCAGGGCGCTGACCGGTTTACTCGCCAGCGCGGCCTGTTGCAGGCCAATCAGTGCCGCCAGCAGCGAGCTGACCGTGAGCAATGTGAAGACGGCCCAGAGCAGGCTGTCCTCGAACAGATAGCCCACCACCACGCAAAAAAATCCAAGAAAAATCAGGACCAGCGCATCGCGACGAGTGCGCATTTCGAGCAGTTTTAGAATGAAGGCCGCCATCAGCAACGCAGCACCCGCATCCAGGCCGATCAGGCTGCCTCGTGAGAAAAACACTCCGGCAGCGGTCGCCAGCAACAGCGTGCATTTAACCAGCGTGCCTGGGTACTCGGCACGCATGCGCAAGATCTGCACCCGCCAAAGGCTGCAACCAGCCCACAAACCAATCATCCAGATCGGCAGGTGCGGCAAATACGGAACCATTACCAATGCCTGCGCCACCAACAGCCAGATCAGGCTGGAGCGCGGAATCGGCAGGTTCCGGCTCATGGACGGCTACCAAATAAAGCCAATGCTTGCAGGCAGGCCTCGCGGTGCTCATCGCCACTGCCTGGCGCCAGCAGGAAGCCGGGCAGGCGCAATGCAAAAGGTTGACGGCGCTGGGATAACTCCAGCACCCAATAGCAAAGGCGCGACAAGCGCTCTTCGATATCTCCGCCCAAGGCCATGAAGTCCAGACACAAGTCATGACCGCTGACGTCAGTAAAATCCTTGATCAGCAGGCCTTGTCCTCGGGAATAGGCTTTCCAGTGGAGGCGCCGCCGTGAATCGCCCGGTTGATACGTTTTCAAGCCTTGATAATCATCGACGCCGGGGCCTTGCGTTATCTGGCCCAGATCGTCGGCATGGGGTTGCGCTCCTACCAGCAACGGCATGGCGCCGGGCAAGGGCCGTGGATAGATCAATACCGACTGTTGCAGATCCAGCCAGCTCCAGGCGCAAAAAATGCCCAACGGGAAGCCGCTTTCCACCCGCAGCCGGGGCGCGCGCAGCCAACCGCGCGCGACGGCAGGCAGGCCGACCTCAACATCGACCCGCCCGGCGCCAGGTACATCGAATGCCTGCAACTGACTGACATCCCAACCCACGGCAATCGCCTGATGCGGGTGGCCGACACTTTCCAGGCGCAGTCGCAGCAGGAGAGGCTCGCCAACAAACACTGAGCGGGCGGCACCTGAACTGAGGACCAGGCCGCTGAGGTTACGATACGTGTGCAGAATGGCCAGCACCGCCACCGACAGCAGGAGGAAGGTCAAACCGTAGGCCAGGCTGTTTTGGTAGTTGATCGCGACCAACAGCATCAGGATCAGCACCAGCGCAAAAATCGCTCCGGCGCGGGTGGGCATGATGAAGATTCGGCGGTGGTTCAGTTCAATACGCGAGGCTGGGGGAATCCGCCGCACCAGCCAGCGCTGCCAAAACGGTTTGAGCTGTTCGATCAAAGCACCGGCACCTCGCGCAATAACCATTGAACCAACGCCCCGCCGCCATGCCCGGTGGGGTCGGAACGTTCGCGTAAACGGTGACTGATCACTGAAGACAGCACCGCCTGAACATCTTCAGGGATCACATAGTCACGACCTGTCAACAAGGCCCAGGCCCGCGCAGCCGCCAGAATCGCCAGACTCGCCCGGGGCGACAGGCCCCAAGCGAACTGTGGCTGGCTGCGGGTGGCGTCTACCAGACGCAGCACATAGTCGACCAGCGCGTCACTGGCGCGCACTTGCCGGGCTTCGGCTTGCAAGGCCGCCAACTCAGTATGGTTGAGAATTGCTTGCAGGCGCGGCAACAGATCACGCCGGGGCTCGCCCTGCAACAAGGCTTTCTCCGCGGCCTTGGCCGGATACCCCAAAGACAGACGCATGAGAAAACGATCCAGTTGCGACTCAGGCAAGGCGAAAGTGCCCCCTTGGCTGAAAGGATTTTGGGTGGCAATGACGATAAACGGGTCGGGCAGCGGCCGCGTCGCACCCTCGATAGTCACCTGCCCCTCCTCCATGGCTTCGAGCAATGCACTCTGGCTTTTGGGCGTGGCCCGATTGATTTCATCTGCCAACACCAGTTCGGCGAAAATTGGCCCTGGATGGAAGGTAAACTGCCCTGTTTCCCGATCAAAGACCGACGTTCCAAGGATGTCACCGGGCAACAGGTCGGACGTGAACTGAATCCGCTGGAAGCTCAGCCCCAGAACCTTGGCCAGGGTTTGGCTAAGGGTGGTCTTGCCCATGCCCGGCAAATCCTCAATGAGCAAATGCCCACCGCCCAACAGACAGGTCAGGGCCAAACGCACCTGAGCTTCCTTGCCCAACACCACTTCATTCACGGCGTTGAGGCACGCATCGAGTTTTCTGACCATCGAAAAGCTTCTCCAGACGACTGTCGTGGCGGTAACGCTGCAATCAATGCCAGATGTGTGGCCACTTTACGGTCAGCCCAGCCTGTTTAACCAGACCCTAAACACAAAAGCCACCGAGTGCGGATAGCGCTCGATGGCTTTGGTAGACAGGTTAGCAGGTCGTTTAGCGACCGGCGCGAGACTCACGAATGTAGAAACGGGCTTTCTCGGCCTTAGTGGCACAGCCTTCGAACGCTTCAAATTGCTGCTGAGTTTTAGCCCCGGTCAACAGCGAAAGCGCCTTGGAGTAGCTGACGGTACCGGCAAAGCCTTCAGCCTTGGCCAAGTCCAGCTCGTGCCAGGCGGCGTCGATCTGGGTCGCGCAGCTGTCGCGATACGCGGTTTTATTACCGGCACAACCTGCGAGAACCAAAGCAATCAATGGTATGCAAATCCAGGCTTTCATCGGTGTTACCTCAAAAATTAAAATCGATTGTGCGGGCTTTGACGGTGCAGACAGTAAAAAGTGCCGCAGGCCAAGCGCTGACAAGGGTAACCCAGTTCCAGACTGATCGCTTCGGGCGTATGGTGGACTTACCGCTAGCAGGAAAAAACACATGAACAAACGAATAGCACTGGTGCTTGGGTCTGGTGGCGCACGCGGTTATGCGCACATCGGGGTGATTGAAGAGCTGGAACGGCGCGGTTACGACATCGCCTGCATAGCGGGTTGCTCCATGGGTGCGGTGGTCGGCGGTATCTACGCCGCCGGCAAACTCAAGGAATACCGTGAATGGATCGAAAGCCTGGATTACCTCGACGTACTGCGCCTGGTGGATGTCAGCTTCCGCCTGGGGGCGATTCGCGGGGAAAAAGTGTTCGGCCAGATTCGTGACATCGTTGGTGAAATCAATATCGAAGACCTGCGAATTCCTTATACCGCCGTCGCCACCGACCTGACCAATCAGCAGGAAATCTGGTTTCAGGAAGGCTGCCTGCACCAGGCCATGCGTGCTTCCGCAGCGATTCCTAGCCTGTTCACACCAGTCATGCAGGGCAATCGGATGCTGGTCGACGGCGGCCTGCTCAATCCGCTGCCCATCGTGCCCGTGGTCTCGAGCCACTGCGACCTGATCGTTGCGGTCAACCTCAACTCGACCAACCAGAAGCACTATCAGCTACCCGTGATCGAACGGGCACCGGCAGTAAAGAAGCGCTTCGACAACCTGATCAACTCGTTGGGGTCGCACCTGCCGTTCCGGCGCAAGCTCGAACCGGCGACGGACCTTGATGTATTGCGACTCGAACAGGACAGCCTCAAATCCAGTTCTGCGACGCTTCCAAACCCCTGGCTGGAAGCCGCCGACCCTCAAGCTCAGCAACCCGCCGCAGCCCCGGAGGCCGAGCCCGCTGCTGGACCGGCACCGAAGTCCGCCAGTGGCTCATTCATCATCGACAACGTTGGCCCTGCTTCTTTGCTGGATCTGATCAACCAGAGTTTCGAGGTCATGCAAACCTCACTGGCCCAGTACAAGATCGCCGGTTACCCGCCCGATATCCTGATCAACGTCCCCAAACGCGTGTGTCGGTTCTTCGAGTTCTACAAAGCACCGGAGTTGATCGCGTTAGGGCGCGAGATCGCTCGGGACACCCTGGATCGGTATGAGCAAGAACGCAATCGTTGAATCAAATGGACCGTGTTGGCGAAAGCGTCCTTGCAGACACCGCAGATTTAACGCTCCCGCAACCGATACCCCACCCCGGCTTCAGTCACGATGAAGCGCGGATCGGTCGGGTCGTCGACCAGTTTCTGGCGCAGATGGCCGACGACAATGCGCAGGTAGTGACTGTCTTCGGTATGGGTTGGACCCCAGATATCCTTGAGTAACTGCTGCTGGGTGATGACTCGCCCTGGATACCGGGCCAGTTGCGCCAGCACCGCGTATTCCTTGCGTGTCAGCCCCACTTCAACACCGTCGAGCAACACCCGCCGATAGGCCAGATCCACTGTCAGTGGCCCGAATATCAGCGCTGCTTCCTGTGCCTCACCGCTGGGCGCCTGACGCAATAACGCACGGACCCGCGCCAGAAACTCTTGAATACCGAACGGTTTAGTCACGTAATCGTTGGCGCCGTTGTCCAGCGCCTGGACTTTCTGTCCCTCACTGGCGCGTACCGACAGCACCAGTACCGGCACTGTCGACCATTCACGAAACGCCCGCAGCACGTCCTGGCCGTCCATGTCCGGCAGACCGAGGTCAAGCACCAGCAGGTCCGGCTTGTTCAATGCAGCCTGGCTCAAGCCTTCGGTACCGGTACTGGCTTCAAGCACTTTGTAGCCTTGCGAGGCCAGGCTGATGCGCAGAAACTTGCGGATCTGCGGCTCATCATCAATCACCAGGATGGTCGAGGTCTGGCTCATGGTTGCCTTGCCGTTTCACAATAGACAACAAGCGTAACCCAAGACGCCATCACCGCGTGTGCTCCATTTCTGCTTCAGGCTGAGTCTGCAGGGGTAGGTGCAAGGTGATACAGGTACCTCGCCCGTCGATGCCATCCGCGACGGTAATCCTTCCGCCATGGGCACCCACCATACCTTGGCAGATCGCCAAGCCCAGACCTGTACCCTGCCCGCCCCGGTCACCCCGCGCTGCGGTGTAGAACATGTCGAAAATCTTCGCCCGTTCGGCTTCGGGAATCCCCGGTCCTTCGTCGCTCACGGAGAAAAATAATTCGTTGTCACTGGCGCCAGCCTCCACCCGCAAACGCCCCTGCGACGGCGAAAAACGTGCGGCATTTTCCAGCACGTTGACCAGCGCCTGCTCGATCAGCGCGGCGTGCACGAAAAGCAGCGGCAAATCCGCCGGCACGTGAGTGCTGACCTGCAAGGGCGCCAGCACCGTGCGCAAGCGATTGAGGGCGCTGCCGACGATGTCGCCGGGAGACACCCAGTCCCGCGCCAGCTTCAACGCGCCATGGCCCAGGCGCGTCATGTCCAGCAAGTTCTGGATATAACGATCCAGACGCTCGGCCTCGTCGCGAGTGCCTTCAAGCAACTCGCGGCGGTCTTCCAGGGGAATCGCCTCGCCCAAGGCCAGCAAACTGTCGATACCGCCGCGCATGGCGGTCAAGGGGGTGCGCAGGTCGTGGGACACCGAGGCTAGCAAAGCACTGCGCAGCTGTTCGGTTTCACCGTGCAGACGTGCGGCCTCCAGCTCTTCAGCCAGTTGCGCCCGAGCCAGCGCCTGCGCCAGTGGTTGGCTGAGCGCGGTCAGCAGGCGCCGACGCTGGTCGGTAAATGGTTGCCCCTCACGCGGGCAAACACCGAGCAATGCCAAGGGCCCCTCTTCCATCGACAGCGGCCACCACCACCAACGACCCAGCGGTAAAGTGCCCGTACCCAACCCCGCGGGCTGATCGTGTTGCCACGCCCAGTCCGCTGCAGCACGTTCGGTTTCAGAAAGCTGTAAGGGGCTGCCGACTTCGACCTTCCAGCCGTTATGCCCGTCTCGATTGAGCAGGCACACCTGTAGCTCTTTCCAGCCATTCAGATGTTGCTCGGCAGCACTCAATACCGCCTGACGATCAGTGGCGGCCGTGAGTTTGCGCGACAAGTCGAGCAATTCGCTGGTTTCCTCCTGAGTGTCGCGCAAGGCCTCCAACTGCCGACGCTGCCGAGCAGCCAGGTTGCCGGTCAAGGCTGCCATCAACAGAAAAAACAACAGCGTCAGCACATCTTCTTCACGCTGGATGCTGAACGAGAATATAGGGGGAATGAAGAGAAAGTCGTAGGCCAGAAACGACAGCGCCGCACAGGCCAGTGCCGGACCGAGACTGCTGCGCACCGCCACCAGCAACACCGCCGCGAGGAATACCAGAGAGATGTTCGGCAGCGCCAGCACACTTGCCACTCCCCAAGCCAAGGCAGTGGCCAGAACCGTGGCAATCAATGCCAGACCATAATCGAACCAGACGACTGCGCGGGTCGAATGCGAGCGCGGCTGATCTGGCTGAGCTTCACTGTCGAGCACATTGATTTCAAGGCCATGGGCATCGCGCAGCAAGCGTGCCGCCAGACCACCGCCAAACAGCCGTCTGCGCAAACATAGACGCGATTGACCCACCAGCACCAGGCTTGCGCGCCGCTCGGCTGCATGTTGGATCAGGGTTTTTGCCACTTCACCCGCGCGCAGCAACACCACTTCGCCGCCAAGGCGCTCTGCAAGCTGTTGGGCGTTTTGCAGGCGCATCCGGGCCTGTTCATTGATGACCTTGCCGTTATCGACATGCACCAGACTCCAGGGCAGATGCCGACGTTGCGCCACCCGACTGGCATGTCGCACCAGACGCTCGGCCTGGGCATCACCGTCGATACCCACCAGCAATCGACCGCGTACTGCGGGCGCGGCCTGACCCAACTGACGGTAACCCAAGGCTAGATCATCATCGACCTGAGCCGCTGCGGTCTGCATCGCCAACTCGCGCAACGCCGTCAGGTTGGTCTGGGTGAAATACGCATCAATGGCTGCCCTGGCCTGCTCCGGCACATAAACCTTGCCGTCACGCAACCGCTCCAGCAGCTCACGCGGAGGCAGGTCGATCAGCACCAGCTCATAGGCTTCCTGCAACACCCAGTCGGGCAAGGTTTCGCGGACCTGCACCCCGGTGATACCGCGCACCTGATCATTGAGGCTTTCCAGATGCTGGACGTTAACGGTGGTGTAGACATTGATCCCCGCCGCGAGCAATTCCTGAATGTCTTGCCAACGCTTGGTGTGGCGGCTGCCGGGTGCATTGCTATGGGCCAGTTCGTCGACCAGCACCAGTGTCGGTGCGGCCTTGAGCAGGCCATCCAGGTCCATTTCTTCCAGTGTGACGCCACGGTATTCCGAGCGCACCATTGGTTGTTGTGGCAAACCGCTGAGCAACGCTTCGGTTTCGGCCCGGCCATGGGTTTCCACCACGCCCGCCACGACCTGCACGCCCTGGTGCAACTGCGCATGGGCCGCCTGGAGCATGGCGTAAGTTTTGCCCACCCCCGGCGCGGCGCCGAGAAATACCTTGAGCCGCCCGCGACCTTCTCGGGGCAGATCGGCTAATAGTGCATCGGCTCGACCAGCGTTACTCATAGTTGCTCTCGCATCACAATTGCGCAGAAGGTAACTCATTCAAGGTTTGATTCAAGGTCAACACGTTTACCACGGGTGGGCCAATCAGTGGCCGATAGGTGTTTTCATTCACCAGTCGTTGCACCGTTGTCGTCGACAGATTACGCGCAGCGGCAACGCGCGCTACCTGATAGGCCACGGCTTCGGGCGGCAAGTGTGGGTCCAGGCCGCTGCCCGAGGTCGTCAGCAGGGCCAAAGGTACCGCGCCTTGCCCGGGAACCACCTCATTGGCGACGTCCGCCGCGACCCGCGCGGCGAGCGCCGGGTTGCTCGGCGACAGGTTGCTGGCACTGCTCGATACCGTGGCAAAGGCCCCGGCAGAGGGACGTGAGTGGAACCAGCCATCACCGGTAAAATTCTGCGAGATCAGCTCAGAACCACGCACGGTACCATGGGTGTCGCGTAACAGGCTGCCATTGGCTTGAACAGGGAACGCCACTTGGGCAATCCCGGTGACCACCAGCGGGTACGCCACGCCGGTGATCAAGGTCATTAAAACGATCAGGCTCAGGGCCGGACGCAATACAGTCGACATCATCGAATCCTCATTCAGTGTGAACGCCGCCCCCTGTCGAGCACGGCGAAGGTAACTCGCTTAAACCAGATGCAACCCGGTGAGCAACATGTCGATCAGCTTGATCCCCACGAACGGCACAACAATCCCGCCCAGGCCATAGATCAACAAGTTGCGGCGCAACAGATGAGCCGCACTGGCTGCCTGCACACGCACGCCACGCAGCGCCAGCGGGATCAGCACCACGATGATCAACGCGTTGAAGACAATGGCCGAGAGAATGGCGCTCTGCGGACTGGCCAGGTGCATGACATTGAGCACCCCCAACTGCGGGTAGATCGAAGCGAACAACGCAGGCAGGATCGCGAAGTACTTGGCCACGTCGTTGGCAATAGAAAAGGTGGTCAAGGCTCCGCGAGTCACCAGCAATTCTTTGCCGATCTGCACCACATCCAGCAGTTTGGTCGGGTCGCTGTCGAGGTCGACCATGTTCGCCGCCTCACGCGCCGCCTGAGTGCCATCGTTCATCGCCATGCCAACGTCAGCCTGTGCCAAGGCAGGGGCATCGTTGGCACCGTCGCCACACATTGCGACCAAACGACCGTCGTTCTGCTCCAGACGAATGCGCTCCAGCTTTTTCTCTGGGGTCGCTTCGGCCAGAACGTCATCGACCCCGGCTTCAGCGGCAATCGCGGCTGCGGTCAATGGGTTGTCGCCTGTCACCATGACCGTGCGAATCCCCAGCTTGCGCAATTCGGCGAACCGCTCACGGATGCCTGGTTTGACAACGTCCTTGAGGTGGATCACGCCCAGCAACTTGCCGTCCACGCACACCAGGAGCGGCGTGCCCCCGGTTTTGGCGATCTTTTCGACTTCCCGGACCAGCGCTGGCATCAGGTCCGTGCGTTTGACATCAATGAACGCCAACAGCGAATCCACCGCGCCTTTACGATAAACCCGGCCTTGATAGTCGACCCCGGACAAGCGGGTTTCAGCGCTGAACGCTACCGGTGTCAGCGTCGCGACATTGGGTTCGACCATCGGGTGCAGCTCACGCAGGTATTCGACAATCGACTTGCCTTCAGCCGTATCATCCGCCAGCGAGGCCAACAACGCGCCCTCACCCAGCTCCTTGGCGCTGACACCCGGCGCGGGGTGTATCGCGGTGCAGCGGCGGTTGCCGAAAGTGATGGTGCCGGTCTTGTCCAGCAGCAACACGTGCACGTCTCCGGCGGCTTCCACTGCACGACCGGATTTGGCGATGACATTGAGCCTGACCAGACGGTCCATCCCGGCAATACCAATGGCCGACAACAAGCCACCGATGGTGGTCGGAATCAAGGTCACCAGCAGCGCCACCAAAAACACCAGCGGTAAACTACCGCCTGCGAAGTGGGCGAATGGCTGCAACGTCACCACCACCAGCAAGAAGATCAGGGTCAAGCCGATCAGCAGAATATCCAGCGCAATTTCGTTGGGGGTTTTCTGCCGTTTGGCACCTTCCACCAGCGCAATCATTCGATCCAGAGTGGACTCGCCTGGGTTGGCGGTGATACGCACCAACAACCAGTCGGACACCAGCCGGGTATTGCCGGTGACCGCTGAACGATCGCCGCCCGACTCGCGAATCACCGGTGCGGATTCGCCCGTAATCGCTGCCTCGTTGACGGCGGCTATACCTTCGATGACCTCCCCGTCACCGGGGATCATCTCGCCCACTTCGACGCGGACCACATCGCCTTTACGCAGGCGGCTGGCTTCGACCATGCGGAAGGTTCCGCCATCATCCTTGAGCCGTGCCTTGAGGCCTTCGCTACCGGCCTTAAGGCTATCGGCGCGGGCCTTGCCACGACCTTCGGCCAGCGCTTCCGCAAAGTTGGCGAACAGTACGGTGAACCACAACCAGATAGCGATTTGCACCGCTACCGAGGTCGGCACCTGAGGATCAGGCACCAGGCACAGAAAGGTCGTCAAGATGGCAGTCAGTTCGACCACCAGCATGACGGGCGCACGCTGCAACTGGCGTGGATCAAGCTTGACGAACGCTTGCACCAGTGCCGGGCGCCATAACGCCGATAGCGTGACACTTTTGCTGGCATGCGCTGTGTGTTCAGCCACGGGTTGTTTTTCAGCGATTTTAGTTACTTGCGTTGGCATATTCATGATCTGTTCCTCAGAAGCCCATGCTCAGGTGTTCGGCAATCGGCCCCAGCGCCAATGTCGGCAAGAAGTTCAAGCCACCAATCAACAAAATGGTCATCGTCAACAGGGTGACGAATAACGTGCCATGGGTCGGGAAGCTATTCAGGCCCAAGGGTGCGGTCTTTTTCGCCGCCAGGCTGCCAGCCAGCGCCAGCACCGGCAGAATGTAACCAAAGCGACCGAGGAACATCGACAGGCTGAGCATCAAGTTATGGAACAAGGTGTTCGCGCTGTACCCGGCGAACGCCGAACCGTTGTTGGCGGTGGCTGAGGTGTAGGCATACAACAACTGACTGAAACCATGTGGACCCGGATTACTGACCGCCGCCATCGGTCCCGGCAAGCTCGCGGCCAAAGCGCCGAATACCAGCACACCAACGGGCATCACCAGCAAGGTCGCGACCAGTAGCTGAACTTCCCTGGCTTGTAGCTTTTTGCCCAGGTACTCAGGGGTGCGTCCGATCATCAGACCGGCAAGGAATACCGCGATCAATACATTGAGGAGCATGCCGTAGAGACCCGCGCCAACCCCGCCGAAGATCACTTCGCCGACCATCATGTTGACCAGCGCCACCATGCCGGTCAGCGGGTTGAGGCTATCGTGCATCGCGTTGACCGAACCATTGGACGCAGCGGTGGTGGTCGCGGTCCAGAGCACGCTGCCGGTGGTACCGAAACGGCTTTCCTTGCCTTCCATCGGTGCGGTTTGCTCGACCGACGCGATATTCAGGGTCGGGTTCGGTTGATACTCGGCCCACATCGCCGTCGCGCCACCGACCAGAAACAGGGTCAGCATGCACGCCATGATGGCCTTGCTTTGACGCATGTCTTTGACGTAGTTACCGAAGGTGAACACCAGCGCCACCGGAATCAGAATGATTGATACCAGCTCGAACAGGTTGCTCCAGGCTGTCGGGTTCTCGAACGGATGCGCCGAGTTGACCCCGAAGAAACCACCACCGTTGGTGCCCAGTTGCTTGATCGCGATCTGGCTGGCCGCCGGCCCCAACGGGATGCTCTGATTGGCGCCTTGCAGGGTCACCGCGTCCACGTAATGAGCGAAGGTTTGCGGAACGCCCTGCCAGACCAGAAACAAGGCCAGCACCAGACACAACGGCAGCAGCCCGTAAAGGGTGGCGCGGGTCATATCGGCCCAGAAGTTACCCAGATTTTGCGTCGAACGACGGCTGATGCCACGGCAAAATGCAATCAGCACCGCGATGCCGGTGGCGGCACTGACGAAGTTCTGCACAGTCAGGCCAGCCATCTGACTCAAGTAGCTGAGCGAGGCTTCACCGCTGTAGTTCTGCCAGTTGGTGTTGGTGACAAAACTCATTGCTGTGTTGAACGCCAGCGACCACTCCATTCCCGGTAGTTGCTGCGGGTTGAGCGGCAGAGCGCCCTGGAACAGCAGAATCGCGAACAACAGGACGAAACCCGCCAGGTTGAAGGCGAGCAAGGCCAAGGCGTAGTTTTTCCAACTCTGTTCGGTCTGCGGATCAACCCCGGACAGGCGATAACAGACGCGCTCGACCGGACCCAATACCGGGGTCAAGAAAGTTCGTTCCCCTTCCATGACCCGGTAGTAATAACGTCCTAGCCATGGCGCCGGCAGCAGCACCAGCGCAAAAAAAGCCAGGATCAGTAGATAGTCATAACTGTGCATGGCTGCTCCTAATTCCGGTTAGCGCGTAACAGCGCCACCAGTAAGTAAATGAACAGCCCTGCCGCCAACAGCAGTGACACCCCGTCCAGAACGCTCATGGAAATTCTCCGTCGTACGGCAACTGCCGCGTGTCAGCCATTGTCCGCAGGGAGGGTGTAAAGGAACGAGATCGACGAACCCGGATGGGCATAAAGAAAGCGTAAACAATGGGATTTACAGGGGGGGCCTCAGGAGGACCGGGGGGATATCCTTCGCGAAGATGCCATCACCGCTACAACAGTCAGGCTTTGTATCCAACCCGATACATTCCAGACAACCGCCGGACACTCGGACACAACAGCCTTCCGCCCCGCGCGCCAGCGAAGTAGCATGGCGGGCAGCGTTGTTCTTCAATCGCGGCCAGTGATGGCAGCCACCTCAGGCGACAGTCGTACCATGCAAGCAGTCAGCCCTATCAGTATCGACAACGCTCCGACCGATGAACGCCGCTGGAATACCCGCGCCCTGATCGTTGACGACGATGTGCCCATACGCGAACTTCTTTGCGATTACCTGGCCCGTTTCAACATCCACTGCCGCGGCGTGACCGATGGCAGCGCCATGCGCCAGGCGCTCGGCGAAGAGACCTTCGACGTGGTTGTACTGGATCTGATGCTGCCCGGTGAAGACGGCCTATCGCTGTGCCGCTGGCTACGCGGTACATCGGACATTCCTATTTTGATGCTGACCGCCCGTTGCGAGCCCACCGACCGCATCATTGGTCTGGAACTGGGTGCCGACGACTACATGGCCAAGCCTTTCGAACCCCGCGAGCTGGTGGCACGCATCCAGACTGTGTTGCGCCGGGTGCGCGACGACCGAAGCGAGCCGCGCAACACCATCCGTTTCGACGCCTGGCGCCTGAACAGCGTAATGCGCCAATTGACCGCGCCCGATGGCTTGGTGGTGCCACTGTCCAACGCCGAGTTCCGCCTGCTGCGCGTGTTTCTTGAACGCCCACGGCGCGTGCTCAATCGTGAGCAATTGCTGGATGCAGCACGCGGCCGGACCATAGAAGCCTTCGACCGCAGCATCGATTTACTGGTATCGCGCCTGCGACAGAAGCTCGGAGATGACCCGAGAGCACCGCAACTGATCAAAACTGTACGCGGCGAAGGTTATCTGTTCGACGCCAGGGACATCGGTTGATCCGCTCGGCCGACACACTGTTCGCCCGTCTATTCGGCGGGGCGTTGGTCGCGATCCTGTTGGCGCATGTGCTGGCATTCATGTGGTTCATGCATTACGGACCACCCCCGCCGCCTCCCCTTATGCCGGACGCATTCGGTCAGCCGCCTCCCGGCTTCGACGCTTCACACCCCCCCATGCAGCGCCCACCAGGAAGGCCGCCCTTGTTCGGGGGCCCCGTCGTGCCGCTGATATTTCAATTAATCACCTTGGTCGCCGCCGCCTGGTACGGAGCAAAAGCCCTCAGCCGACCGATCCAGCGCATGAGTGAGGCGGCCGAACGCTTGAGCGAGAACCTCGACAGCCAACCGTTGGAAGTCAGCGGCCCACGTGAGGCGCGTCAGGCGGCGCAGACGTTCAACTTGATGCAGCAGCGCATCCGCGAACAGGTCCAGCAACGCGGACGTATGCTCGCTGCCATGTCTCATGACCTGCGCACGCCACTGTCGCGCCTGAAACTGCGCCTCGAACAGATCGACGAACCGAAGCTGCATGGGCAAATGAGCCAGGACCTGGACGACATGATCGGCATGCTCGATGCCACCCTGACCTACTTGCACGAACAGCGTAATAGCGAGGCGTTGCAGCTTTTCGATGTGCAGGCACTGGTCGAATCCCTGACCGAAAACGCCCAGGATCAGGGCGATGACGTGCACAGCAGCGGTCAGTGCAAACCGTTCATGGCGCAGCCAATGGCGTTGG
The DNA here is from genome assembly GCF_052976945.1 of Pseudomonas sp. GG8. Taxonomy (NCBI): domain Bacteria; kingdom Pseudomonadati; phylum Pseudomonadota; class Gammaproteobacteria; order Pseudomonadales; family Pseudomonadaceae; genus Pseudomonas; species Pseudomonas sp. GG8. The sequence continues at coordinate 1,932,288 of NZ_JBRIIP010000001.1, read as the reverse complement.
GTTCATGCCTGGGTAACCTGATCGATAATGCCCTGCGCTATGCGGGGCACGCGCATGTCGACATTCAGGATCACCCACAACGGGTGCAACTGCGGATCAGCGATCAAGGGCCCGGGATCGCTGCAGTCCTGCGTGAGGCGGTATTCGAACCGTTCTATCGCGTCGAAGGCTCACGTAATCGTAACTCCGGCGGCATCGGTATGGGCATGACCATTGCCCGAGAAGCCGCCCGGCGCATGGGCGGCGACCTGCACCTGGAAGAAACTCCGGGAGGCGGCCTGACCGTCGTCCTTGACCTGCCTCGCCTGTAAAATCCGACGCTGCGACTGTGCGTGTCAGCCTCGACACCAAGCCCACATACCCCTGACACTTGACGCCCCGAGGCTTCATAAGCCGGTGCACTGCCACCAGCCCAAACAACCTGTGGAGTCAAGCCGATGATCAGTGGCGTCAGTAACAGTTATTCGAGCTATACAAGCTCAAGCTCGAGCACAACGGCCAGCGCAAGCAGCAAGAAGTTTCAGGAGGAATTGCTGGCCAAACTGGACACTAACGGTGATGGCAGTATCAGTAAGGATGAACTGACCAGCGCGCTGGACACCGCCAGCACCAATAGCAGCACAAACAGCACAACGGGTTCTTCCGCCAGTACCAGTACGTCTGATGCCAGCACGCTGTTCAGTAACCTCGATACCGACAGCAGTGGCAGTGTCAGCCTCAACGAACTGTCCTCTGCGCTGGGCACTGACACCACAGGGCAAAGCGCCAACGCCAAAACGGCCGCTGCCGAAGCGTTGAGCAAGATGGTCGCTGCGCTGAGCCAGCGTTATGAAACAGACGGCAGCAAGCCCATTGGCAAACACCTGAACGTCGCAGCCTGATAACCAAACCCGTCGCGAAGGCTGTGTTTCGCGGCGGGTTTGGTTACGACTTGTGCAACACGGGTTATGGGGTACTTGGCGTATCAGGCCTTTTGTCTTTCGAGGCAGTCCAGTCGATCAACAGGCTGTACGCTACCGCTAGCAAAGTCGGGCCGATGAACAGGCCGATGAAACCAAATGCCAGCAGACCGCCAAACACCCCAAGCAGAACGATCACCAACGGCAGGTTGCCACCCCGACTGATCAGGTAGGGTTTGAGTACGTTATCAACACCACTGATGATGAACGTGCCCCAGATGCCGAGAAAAATCGCCATGCCGTATTCGCCCTTCCAGGCCAGCCAGGCAGTGGCGGGAATCCATACCAACGGCGGGCCCATGGGCACCAGACTGAGCAGAAACGTGACAACGCTTAATACCAGCGCACCCGGAATGCCGGCTATCAGAAAGCCGATTAGCGCCAAAACCGCCTGCGCCGCTGCGGTGCCGATCACGCCATTGACCACCCGTTGCACGGTACCCGCCACCAGGTCCAGATAGTAACTGGCACGCTCGCCGATCAAGCGTTCAAGCAGGCTCAAGACGAATGCCGCCAGTCTCGGACCATCGCGATAGAAGAAGAACACGAACACCAGACTCAAGGTCAGGTCGAGAATCCCGCCACCGATCTGCGCGCTACGAGCCAGCAGCCAGTTGCCGACTTGACCCAAGTAGGGCTTGATCGCGGCCATCGCCGCAGCGCCCTGCTCATCGATCGTGTTCCAGAACCTCACCAGCCGCTCGCCCACGAGCGGTACGCCTGACAGCCATGCAGGCGGCGCAGGCAGGCCGTCGACCTGCACGTCCTTGATGAAGAGCGTCACGTCACGGATGTGGTCCGCCAGGTTGAACCCTAGCCACACCAACGGCAATGCCACCAACAGCATCCAGATCAAGGTCAGCAGCCCCGCCGCCAACGCTTCACGGCCATTGAGCCAGCGCGTTACCAGGCGCATCAACGGCCAACTGGCGAAGGCCAGCACCGCCCCCCAGAACAGCGCCGACCAGAATGGCGCCATCACCCAGAAACTGGCACCGAACAGCGCCAGGAGCAGGAGCTGCACCAACAGGCGATCATTATTGGGCATCGGGTTATCTCGAAAAAACGAATGATGAGAGCATAACGGCGAACCCCTGCAGCGCCAGTACTCGGCCGGTGAGCGCGTGATTCTAGCGAATAAGTTCGACGAACAGCCCCGGCTTCTCGCCGCTGCCAGCCTCAATCCGCGCGGCACGTACGCCCTTGGCAATCAATGCCTGACGCCAGGCCTCGGCATCTGCCCCGGACACGGTGACGCGCAGGTTGCCATCCAGGTTGAGCCCACGCGAGAGCAGGGTCGCCCAAACATCCTGCGGCTCACCGGTAAGTTTGGGAAGACTCAGCACACCGGTACTCTTGAGTTGACGCAACAAGGTTGCCGAGGTCGGCAACACGTCGCCCAAAGGTGCTGCTGCGCTGAACTGCTCGACATGCAGGTACGCTCGACGGTTGCCGCGAGTGATGCTGTACAAGGCCACCAACGTATCGTTTTTCGGCGCAGCCAGACGCAACAGCAAATAAGCTTGCTGCTCATCGGCACCATACAATTTAGAGTTACCAAACACTTCATTGGCCCACAGACTGCTTTCCCCACAATCACGGGCCTGGCACCAGAACAACAGCTCGGCGCCCTGCTTCTGCAGGGCTTCACGGGCGGCTGTGAAGGCTTCATCAGAGGTGTGTTCAGCAGGCAGTTGGTAGGTCACCGAGGTGACATTGCCCCGCGCGCCGATCTGGCCGTCGAAGCGTAACTGGCCGCTGATCTTGCGGATCGAACCCAACGGGTAGATTCGCTCCAGCTCCGTGACGGGCCGATAGTCGACGATTTCAGCATCTGCCAAACGCGGCACCCCCTCGAGATCGTGGCTGCCAGGCACGTCGGCGGCGCAGGCTATCGCGCTGAGCAGCGAGCCGCAGATCGACACGCCAAGAACACGGGATAAGCGCATACGTGTTCTCATCGGATCGCCAAAGTTGGGGCAGTGTTAATCGTCTTGCATGTGCCAGCGATAGGTAGGTCCATCAACGTTATCTCCCATTTCAATCCGCCCAGCCTCGGCAGTTGCCTGCTGCAAGTCAAGGAACGGCATAAAAGCGATTGAAACAGTCTGCAACAGCGCGCGCGCCCTCCTCGTCATTCAAATGCAAATGATGGCCGCCAGGCAAGGTCGTGGTCTCGAAAGTCAGCTGTGACAGCAGTTCGCTGTGCTGGACCAACATGCCCTGCCCAGCCACCACCAGATGGGTTGGGCAACTGACACGTTTGACGAACGCCATGGCCTGCTCACGAGTCAAACGCATAGGAGAGGCCAGCGTCAGCCGGCTATCACTGCGCCAGGTGTACCCTCCCGGCACTGGCATCAACCCTCGTTGAGCCAGCAGTTCTGCCGCTTCACGACTGACGGCAACCAGCCCTTTCATCCGCGCCTCGACGGCTCGTTCCAGATCGCTGTAGACAGGTTTGCGCTTATTCGACAGGTTCAGTTGTGCTTGCAGGGCCATGCCCAACCGCTCGGCCGCATGACTGGCTTCGCCGGTTGGCGGGATAACCCCATCGATCAGTGCCAGACGGGTCACACGCTCAGGCAGCGCACCCGCCAACACCACCGAGATAATCGCACCCAATGAATGCCCAAGCAGGGAAAAGCGCTTCCAGCCCAGTTGCTCGGCGACGTGCAGCACGTCATGCACATAGTCCCACAGGGTATAACCGGAACCCACCGGACGATGATCGGAGTGACCATGCCCAGCCAGATCCAGAGCCACGATACGCAAGCCTTTGAGCTGCGGTGCCAAGCGGGCAAAACTGTTGGCGTTGTCCAGCCAACCATGCAAAGCGATCACCGGCTGACCGTCTTCAGGCCCGAACAGGTGCGCGGCTAATTCAATATGCGGCAGGCTCAGGCGGACTTCTTCGACGGGCATGCTCATGCGCACGCCTGCTCGGCGCAACGCGCATCCCAGCGAGCGAACAAGGTCTTGAGCAGCGCTGCAGTGTCTTGTGGACGTTCGAGCGGGAACATATGCCCACCGGGCATGGACAGGTATTCGCCTTGCGGCATACGTTTCACCGAATGGGCGTGGTGACGCATGACCACCCGACTGCGTAGCCCCCGCACCACCGCCAGTGGCACTTTCAACTGCTGCGCCCGACCGGGACTCGTGTGAGGCACGCTGCGGTAAATGCTGATTTCAGTCGCTGGGTCGAAACGCAGGCGCAACTGATCGCCGTCCTGTTGCAAACCATGCTGCAGGTAGGCCTCTAAACATTCGGGATCGAAGCCGCGAAACAAGGTCTTGCCGGCGAAATACGTGCGGGCAGCATTCAGGTCAGCGAAGGCCTCCCGGCGGCCCAGGGTGCGACCGGCCGGGGTGATGCGATCAATGAAACCAAAGCGTTTGGCGGCGCGAATCATCCACTGGTCAACCCACGTCAGCACCGGAGAATCGAGCATCACCACCCCGCGATACAGCTCAGGACAGCGCAACGCTGCGTGAAAGTGCAGCACACCTCCCAACGAGTGTCCTACGCCCCATACAGGTTCAGGTTGCTGGCGCAGGTGATGAATCAGCTCGTCGACCAGATTCAGCCAGTTGTCGTTCACCGGGAAGCGTGGATCGTGAGCGTGCTGCTCCAGATGTGCGACGGCATAATCCGGCGCCAGTGCGTCGAACAATTTGCCATACGTAGCCGACGGAAACCCGTTAGCGTGAGCGAAAAACACCTGTTGCGACATGCCAATACGTCCAAAAACAAAAACCAACGGCGATTGTGCGCATCCATCGTCGACACAGCAATGACTGTAACTGCCAGGAAGGGTGACACTTGAGCCAGAATGATGATCCGTTTGCTATCAGCGCGCCGGCGGCTGTTCACCTACCGGTACAACAGCCATGGTCAGACGGGAAACACAGCTGACCTTGCCTTCATCGCTGGTCAGACGGATGTCCCAGACGTGAGTGGTGCGGCCGATATGCACTGGCCGCGCGACTGCGGTGACACGACCATTGCGCAAACCACGCAGGTGGTTTGCGTTGACCTCCAGCCCCACGCAAAAGAATTTTCCGGGATCAATACACAAGTAACTGGCCATGGAGCCCACGGTTTCAGCCAGTACCACCGACGCCCCGCCGTGTAACAGGCCGTAGGGTTGATGAGTACGGTGGTCGATGACCATGCTCGCGGTCAGAGAGCTCTCGTCGAATGCCTCGAAACGAATGTCCAGCACTTCACCAATGGTATTTTTCTGCAGCGCGTTGAGTTGGTCTATATCGGGAGTTTTAAGCCATACGCTCATGTTCAATCCTTTTAAGTGGCGCTCGCATGACGAACGCCAGACATAAATGGGTCACTCTTGCCACAGCACAACCTCGGACCGATCGCTCCATTCCTGGAAGCGGGCGCCATAGGTCGACTCGATGACCGCACGTTTTATTTTCAAGGTCGGCGTAAGAAAACCATTCTCGACCGCCCAACTATCTTTCACGACGATCAGCCTGCGCAAGCGCTCATGTTTGTCGAGAGCAGCATTGACCTCTTCAAGCAGCACTTCCAGGCTCTCATGCAATGCGCTACGGGCGCCGCTGGCTGCATCTTGCAGACCTGTTGCGGATAACACGCACAACACCAGCGGCGCACTCAAACCGTCGCCGACCACACACACTTGTTCGATGCGAGTGTGCACGGCCAGACGGTTTTCGATGGGTGCCGGCGCGACGTACTTGCCTTTACTGGTTTTGAAAATCTCTTTCAGGCGGCCTGTCAGACGTAAATAACCGTCGGCGTCCTGCTCGCCTTTGTCCCCCGTGCGCAAAAAGCCATCCTCGGTGATGGTTTCGGCAGTCTTGAACGGTTCCTTGAAATAACCCTGCATGGTCGCTCCGCTGCGCACCTGTACTTCGCCGCTCGGATCAATCCGGACCTCGACTTGAGGACAGGGCTGGCCGATCCAGCCAATTTTCTGCTTACCCGGCAGGCTGATGTGCGAATAACCGCAATTTTCAGTCATGCCGTAGACCTCCAGCACCTCCAGGCCCAAGCGCCGGTACCAGTTCATCAACGCCTCGGGGATAGGTGCGGCGCCGGACAATGCGATGCGCAGCGCATCCAGCCCCAACCCGGCCAGCACTCTGCGGCCCACGATTTTGCCGATGATCGGCAAGCGCAGGAGCGCGTCGAGGCGAGCGGCGGACATCTTGTCGTAGACCCCCATCTGGAACTTGGTCCAGATACGGGGCACACCGAACATTGCAGTGGGCCGGGCGCGCTTGAGATCGACCAGAAAGGTGTCCAGACTCTCAGCGAAAAACACCGTTTGCCCCGTATAGATTGACGCCATCTCGACGAACATCCGCTCTGCCACGTGGCATAACGGCAAGTAGGACAGCAGCCGATCCTGCTCCCCTAACTGGAATAGGCCGACCCCGTGGCTGGCGGCGAACGCCAAACCACCGAAGGTATGCATTACGCCCTTGGGCAGCCCGGTGGTGCCGGACGTGTAGATGATGGTTGCCAATTGCTCTGACGAGGGCGACGGGTTGTCCTGAATCGGCGCACAGGCCTGCAGCTCGGACCAGTTGAAGTCGAAGTCGGCCGTCGGGCAAATAGGCAAGGCAACAGTAGGCAAGCCGGGCCTGACGCCGCCAGCCATGCTCGCCCAATCATCGAGCTTGCCGACAAACACCAGTGCCGCTTCGGAATGCTCCAGCACTTGAGCAACGGATTCAGATGTCAGATTGGGATACAACGGCACCGATACATGGCCAGCCATCCAGATCGCCAGGTCGGCAATGATCCAGTGGGCGCAGTTCTTGGAAATGATCGCAATATGGCTGCCTTGGGGCAATTCACGTCGGCGCAGCCAGTGTGCCGCGCGCCGGGCCTGATCTCCGACATCAGACCAGCTCAACGTCTGCACGTGGCCGCCTGCCAATGGCTGGACCATATAGCGTTTGTTCGGATGACGGGCTTCGCGTTCGTAGAATACGTCGAGAGGCAAACGAATAGCGCCAGACATGCGACTTGCTCCTGGTTTTTTATTTCCGGGAAGCGTAGCTGACCAAGCACTTGCTTGGTAGTAATTTCAAAATCAAGTGCAGTGCGGTCGAGTGCCGAGATCAGCTCGGTCAAACAATCGGTGTCTGTGCGGCCGGATCAAGGATGCCGAATGCTGCACAGTTCCATCAGACCCGCCAGCGGAAAATCCCCTTCGAGCTCAGCCAGGCTGGCGGTGCTCATGGGTTGGGCCTCCCGGTAATGACCGTCGACAAGCAATCCCACCAGCGCTCCCACCAGCGGTTGATGGCCGACCAGGAGCACATCGTCCGTCGAATACAGATCCAGTTCGCTCAGAACCTTTTGCGGGTCGCTGTCCGGAGTCAACCAGGGAACGGTCACGATCGGCTCGTTGAACCCGAGGACTTGATGGACCAGTTCAGCCGTCTGCTGTGCACGCACATAGGGGCTGGCGATGATCCGGTTCAGCGGCTTGCCCAGCAGGTGCGCTGCACTTTTTAGCACGTCTTCGCGACCGTGAGCGGTCAGTTCGCGCTCGGCATCGCTGCGCGCATGGGAGTGAGCTTCGCCGTGGCGCAAAATCCACAATTTCACAGTTTAGGTTCCTCGTCTCGGACGGGATGCGGCGCAGGGGCAACGCAATGCGGCGCCTCGCCTTCGGGCGCTCGCGGCGCAGGCCAATCGGCGAAAGGCCAGGGCTTCTGGTCGCTGTGGAACGCGCCGAAACGACCGATCTGCGCCAGGTACTGACTCACGCTGTCGCCAAAGTTCATCAAGCTGCCACTCGGAGCGCCGTAGATCAGGCGGTAGCCCACCTGCACCAACACCACGCAGCCGAGCACGACTTGTGCCAATTGCCAGATCAATACGAACAGCAGCATCCACAGGATGCGCAGCAGGACCGACTCATTCTGTTCGAGTTTCGATTCGTTCAAGACCTTCACCTATTTCTAAGGGCTTCAGTTAAAGGGTGGCGCGGTTAAAAACCACTGGTGGAAATAAAGTCGACATCGGTTTTCGGCTCCGCACGCATCAACACTTCGATGACTTGATTGAGCGTACGGCCTTCGAAAAGAATCGCATGCAAGCCCGCGACCAGTGGCATATACACCTGCAACTCATCCGATTTGGCCTTGAGCACCTTCAGGGTATTCACCCCTTCCGCCACTTCGCCCAAACGGGTGACGGCCTCTTCAAGACTCAAACCCTGACCAAGGGCGAAACCCACCTGATAGTTACGGCTCTTGGGCGATGAGCAGGTCACGATCAAATCGCCGACCCCGGCCAAGCCGAGAAACGTCATCGGGTTAGCGCCCTGACTCACGGCAAACCGGGTCATCTCCGCCAAGGCACGGGTGATCAGCATGCTCTTGGTGTTTTCGCCCATGCCCAACGCAACCGCCATGCCCGCGATAATTGCGTACACATTCTTCAGCGCGCCGCCCAGCTCGACACCAAACCGATCGGCGCTGGCATACACGCGAAACGTCCGACCGTGCAGCGCGGCCTGCACCTGCTGGCAGAGGTCTTCATCTGCACTGGCCACCACCGTGGCGGTCAACGCGTGCTCGGCGATTTCTCGGGCCAGATTGGGTCCGGACAACACACCGATGCGCGCATTCGGGGCGATTTCTTCGAGGATTTCGCTCATCAGCTTGAAGGTGTGCGCCTCAATGCCTTTGGTCAGGCTCACCAACATCTTGCCGGTCAAAAGGTCAGCATGAGGCGCCAGCACCGAACGCAAGGCGCTGGAGGGCAAGGCGACGAAAATCAACTCGCTGCCGTTCAGTGTGGTCAACAAGTCCGTGACCGGCTCAACCGCAGGGTGAACCTTGATGCCTTTGAGGTACCGTGGGTTCTCGCGGTTGACACGGATCGCCTCGGCCTGAGCCGGGTCGCGCATCCACTGCCTGACCGGATAACCGTTCTCTGCCAGCAGATTCGCCACAGCAGTACCGAAGCTGCCGCCTCCAAGAACCGCAATAGGTTGCTGTTGAGTCATAACCAATCCATTTAGAGCCATCACATCTGGCGATGGCAGCATTATACGGGGCAGAGCCTGCGCGACCAGCCTTGAAGAGATTCAATTCAGGCCGATCAACACCCTACAAGTTCAATGGAAATTACCGCAGCGTCGGTTACCATGCCCGACTCCCCCTTTTGATGGCGTTTCGCGATGACCTGTCAGTCAAGGATAAGCAGTGTTTATGACCAATGGATCATAAAACTGTGTGCGCAGCTCACGTGCCTGCCGGGGAGCGATCCACCGCGGGTGGCAGGAGAAAGCGTCCGATGACTTTCCGCCTGAACTGGGGCATCAACACCCGCACCCAAATCATCAGTCTGGGACCGGCGCTGCTACTGACCTTACTGCTGATCAGCTTCTTCACCTTCGTGCGGATTCAGGACTTGCGTCAAGAATTGACTCATACCGGTCAATTGATCGCCAACCAGCTGGCTCCAGCGTCGGAATATGGCGTGATCGTGGGCAACGATGACGTTCTCGAAGGCCTGATGCGCGCTACACTGGCCACGCCCCACGTGCGCTTTCTGGAAGTGCAGGACAACGCCAACCACGTGCTGATGTACGTCGAGCAACCGAAGGAAAACGGCACACGACCCACTCAAGTGGAGATCTTCCAGGCACCTATCCGGTTACAGAGCCTCCCGTTGGGGAATGACGCCCTGCAAGCCCCGCCACCCTCGGCCAGCTCGTCGAATGAGGATTACCTGGGCCGGGTGATCGTCGGCATGTCCAACGATGCATTCAGTCAGCGCCAACAAGAAATCCTGCTCAAGGCCGGGATTCTGGCACTGTTTACTCTGCTTTTTACCTATATCCTCGCCCGTCGCCTGGCGCTGAGCCTGTCGCAACCGATCAGCGACATGGGTGAAGCGGTCAAGGCAATCCAGCAAGGTGACTACAACAGGCCATTACCGGTGACCGACGACAGCGAACTGGGTGACTTGGCGCGACACATCAATAACCTAGCCTACGGACTTGAACGCGCCAGCCGCGAACAGCAACAGACCATTGACCAACTGATTCAGACCCGGGAAGAAGCCGAACGCGCCAACAGCGCCAAATCCAACTTTTTGGCCATGATGAGTCACGAACTGCGCACGCCCATGAACGGTGTACTGGGGATGCTGCAGTTGATGGAAACCACCCAAATGACCGATGAGCAGACTGAATACGCTGCGTTGGCGACTGAATCAACCGAGCATTTACTGCGGGTGATCAACGACATCCTCGACTTCTCGCGTATTGAGCGCGAAGCGCTGGCGCTGGAGCATATACCGTTCAATCTGGCTGAACTAATCAGCACCTCGGCCCAGGCTTTCCACCATAACGCCCAGCAACGCGGCATCTCGCTGGAGCTGAATATCCCTCCGGGACTGGAGACCCTGGAGGTCGAAGGTGATCCGACCCGTATTCGGCAAATTCTGGTCAATCTGATCGGCAACGCATTGAAATTCACTGACCTGGGTAGCGTACAGATCGAGACCCGGTGGCAGCCTCTGGATCAGGAGTCGGTCTGGTTCACCTGCACGGTATGCGACAGCGGCATCGGCATCTCCGCCGAGCGCCTGGAACTGATGTTCAATGCCTTTGAACAGGCGGACAGCTCGATCTCCCGGCGGTATGGCGGTACTGGGCTAGGTTTGCCTATCGCCAGAAGCCTGGCCGAGCGGATGGGCGGAACGCTGCGGGCACGGAGCGAAGAAAGCATGGGATCAATCTTCACCCTTGAGATTCCGCTGGCGCTGCACAGGAAAAAAGCCCCTGAACAGGTACCGACCTTCCTCGCGGGTAACAGCAACGGCAAAAATCAGCATGTGCTGCTGGTTGAGGACAACCCGGTCAATCAGACCGTGGTCGAGGCGATGCTGCGCAGTCTGGGCTTCCAGGTCAGCGTGGTCAGCGATGGGGCGCAGGCTGTGAGCGTGGCTCAGACTGGAAATTTTGCGGCGATACTCATGGATTGTCGCCTGCCAGTGATCGACGGCTACGAAGCGACGCGGCAGATTCGTCAACTGACAAACTGCATTCAGGTGCCCATCATCGCCCTGACCGCCAACGCATTGCACGGTGATCGGGAGGCCTGCTTACAGGCGGGAATGAGCGATTACCTCGCAAAACCCTTCAAACGTACTGATTTACAGCAAGTTCTTCAGCGTTGGCTGCCCTTTCAAGCATCTGCGACTGGCGATAAATGCTAAATTACGGCAGTCTTAGTGACCAGATCAGCTCGCAAACGCTGCTTGGATAATAATTCCAGTGCACAAGTGTACTTTCATTTCCCTTGTGCTGTGACTTTCACTACAACGCAATAGTCTATGAGTAGGCTGACGGCAGAGACCTGGCGCGTCAGCCGGACAGGAAAATTTGCCTTACCCTGCCGCACAGGATTATTGAGGAGCTCGCATGACCCAACAAAACGCCTATACCCGGGAAGACCTGCTGCGCTGCAGTCGCGGTGAGCTGTTCGGCCCAGGTAACGCGCAACTGCCCGCCCCGAACATGCTGATGGTAGATCGCATTACCCATATCAGCGCAGAGGGTGGCAAGTACGGTAAAGGTGAATTGGTCGCCGAGCTGGATATCAATCCGGACCTGTGGTTCTTCGCCTGTCACTTCGAAGGTGACCCGGTGATGCCAGGCTGCCTGGGCCTTGATGCCATGTGGCAACTCGTCGGCTTCTATCTCGGTTGGCAGGGTAATCCTGGCCGCGGCCGAGCTTTGGGGTCGGGCGAAGTGAAGTTTTACGGTCAGGTTCTTCCGACCGCAAAAAAAATCACCTACAACATCCATATCAAACGCACCATGAAAGGCAAACTGGTCCTGGCAATTGCCGACGGCACCGTGAGCGTTGATGGTCGCGAAATCTACAGTGCCGAAGGCCTTCGGGTCGGCCTGTTCACTTCCACTGAAAATTTCTAAGGGTATCCGCATGCGCCGCGTCGTTATCACTGGTCTGGGCATTGTTTCCTGCTTGGGCAATGACAAAGACACCGTTTCCGCTAATCTGCGTGCAAGCCGCCCTGGCATCCGTTTCAATCCGGAATATGCCGAAATGGGTCTGCGTAGCCAGGTTTCCGGCTCCATTGACCTCAACCTCGAAGAGCTGATCGATCGCAAGATCTATCGCTTCGTCGGCCATGCAGCGGCTTACGCTTACCTGGCCATGAAGGACGCTATCGTCGACTCCGGGCTGTCCGAAGACCAGGTGTCCAACCCGCGCACAGGCCTGATTGCCGGCAGCGGCGGCGCGTCGACGCTTAACCAGATGGAAGCGCTGGACATCCTTCGCGAAAAAGGCGTCAAGCGCGTTGGCCCATACCGCGTCACGCGGACCATGAGCAGCACCGTCTCCGCCTGTTTGGCCACCCCGTTCAAGATCAAGGGCCTGAACTACTCCATCGCGTCTGCCTGCGCCACCAGTGCTCACTGCATCGGTAACGCAATGGAACAGATCCAGATGGGTAAACAGGACGTGGTCTTCGCCGGTGGCGGTGAAGAGGAGCACTGGAGCCAGTCGTTCCTGTTCGACGCGATGGGCGCTCTGTCCAGCCAGTACAACGAAACGCCGGAGAAAGCCTCCCGCGCTTACGATGCCAAACGTGACGGTTTCGTCATTGCCGGTGGCGGTGGCATGGTCGTGGTTGAAGAGCTGGAGCATGCTCTGGCTCGTGGCGCGAAAATCTACGCAGAAATCGTCGGCTACGGTGCAACGTCAGATGGCTACGACATGGTCGCCCCAAGCGGCGAAGGCGCTATTCGCTGCATGCAAATGGCGCTGTCCACTGTTGAAGGCCCGATCGACTACATCAACACTCACGGGACTTCGACTCCGGTCGGCGACGCGAAAGAGATGGAAGGTGTACGTGAAGTCTTCGGCACCAATGCGCCTGCTATCAGCTCGACCAAAAGCTTGTCGGGTCACTCTCTGGGCGCTGCCGGCGTTCACGAGGCGATCTATTGCATGCTGATGATGGAAGGCAACTTCATTGCTGGCTCTGCCAACATCGAAGAGCTGGACCCGGTTGTCGCCGACATGCCGATACTGCTCAAGACCCGTGAAAACGCAAAAGTCGATCAGGTCATGAGCAACAGCTTCGGCTTCGGTGGCACCAATGCCACCTTGGTGCTGAAACGCTGGCAGGGTAAGTAATACCTGCATATAAAACGGCACCCTCGGGTGCCGTTTTTCTTCGCTTTTTTTCGCACCCACAGCACCTTGTGACACCTCCCTACGTAGCCGAATGCCATGGACGAATATGATCGCAATGTCGGCGCAAGGCCTGGCATCTCACGTGGTAGCGACCCCAAGCGAATGAAGAGGCCCTACTTACTCGGTATAGTTTCAATTACAGCCTTCTTTTTTTTAGCTGCAGTTCCCGTGCATGCCCAAAATTCACCAAGTCCGCTGGCCAGAGACGATGTCAAAAACGCCACGGCCTTCGTCAGCCAGGCACAGCAGATCGTTGCCAAGGCAACCCTCAAAGCTCACTGGAGCGGCCCCGAGTCCGGCCCTCCCGCCCCTCGGGGAAAAAACATTGCCTTTGTGGCAGAAGATTTACGCAATGGCGGAATTATCGGTGTTGCGCAAGGCGCACGCGAGGCGGCAGCGGTGATGGGCTGGTCGCTCAAGATATTCGATGGCGGCGGATCTTCAGCCGGACGCGCGAAAGCATTTGCCGATGCGCTGGCAGCAAACCCCGACGGCCTTATCCTGTGCGGCTCCGATGCACGCGAGAACCATGCAGCACTGAAAACCTTTGCCAACCAAGGCGTGCCTGTCGTTGCCTGGCACGCGGGCGCGCAACCGGGGCCGATTGCCGGCACGCCTGTCGCCATGAACGTCACCACCGACCCGGTGGAGGTCGCGCGCCTCACTGCATTGGCGGCAGTAGCGCAATCAATGGGTCATGCTGGCGTGGTCATCCTGACCGACTCCAGGTACAGCATCGCCACAGCCAAGGCCAAGGCCATGGAAGACGTCATCCAATCCTGCAAAGGGTGCACCCTGCTGGAAGTGCGCGACATCGCAATCTCCGAGAGTGGCGAGCGTATGCCCGCGATTACAAGGGATCTGCTCCTGCGATACGGCAAACGCTGGACGTATATGCTGGCCATCAACGATATATATTTCGACTACTCAACTGCAACGTTGACCAGCGCCGGGATACCGAGCAATGGGCTCAATCTGCTGTCTGCCGGAGATGGCAGCGCTTCCGCATTTTTGCGAATTCAGGCAAAAACTTATCAGACCGTCACAGTGGCCGAGCCTCTGAATTTGCACGGATGGCAGGTGATGGATGAATTGAACCGACTCCTTGCAGGGCTCCCTGTCAGCGGATTCGTAGCGCCAGTTCATCTGGTCAATGTCGACAACGTCGCTTTCGATGGCGGGGAGAAGTTCCAGTACGACCCAGACAATGGCTACCGGACTATGTACCGCCGCCTATGGAACCGCTGACCGTGAACGTGACGTCCCGACTCACCGCCGTGTATCGCCAGCTACTCCCGCAATCGCTACGCGCTCAGTTCATCCTTGCATTTCTAGCGCTGACCCTGTTGATCCTGGCGGGCGGCGCGACGGCGGTCTACGCCCTGCGTACATCAAACAACGCCGCCCGAGAGCTGACCAAAGAGCAACTGGTCCGCATGCAAGCTGGACAGGACATGCTGCAGAGCACTCTGCTGATCGAACGCCAGACGGATCAACTACTGACCACCCCCTCTTTCGATACCCTGCGTTCAAGCTATGCAGAGACGGTTAAACAGCTTGAGGCACTTGATCGCCTGGTGGTTCAGCTGACAACCGCGAGCAATGCTGTCGCGATACTTGACGTGCATCAGTCAAGTCAACTATTTCGCAATACCGCCAATATCGTGGCTCAACTGCGCGAAGGCATGCTGCAAACCGAAGTCGACTTCGAGCGCACCCTGAAGGATCGTACCAGTCGCTTGATCGGCACCCAAACTCAAGGCAGCCCGGAACTGGCGGTTCTGCTGTACAACTTGCCCGTCGTGAGTGACCGCAATGCGGTGGAGCTGCTGCGTACGCGGTTCATGCGCAAAGCCGCCGCGACACGCGAATTACCCGATGCAGTGCGAAACGATGTCGCCACCCTGCAATCACAACAACCTGACCCCATTGATCCTGATGCACAAGATCCGTTCTCCCTACGCCTGAAACTGATCAGCCAGCACGACGTTCTAGAGCACTTTCATGACGCTCTGGAAAACCAGGCAGAATCCTTGGTGATGGTCGCACGCGAGCAATCCGCCGCGTACACCCAAGACTACCGGGAAGCCGTGCAGGATCTGGTCGAGGCCTCTAATCGCAGCCAGCAATGGATCCTCATCATGCTGGGCGGCAGCCTGATACTTGCATGGTTTGTGACGCGCATATTCATGGGGCGTCATGTGCTCGTGCGCCTGAATGAGATCAGCCGCCAGCTACGGCAGGAGCGTATCGACGATACGTCGCTAGTGATGGAGGTGCAGGAGAAGGACGAGATCGGCGACATGGCACGCGCCGTGAATCAGTTTCTGAAAGATCGCCAGCAGCTTGAAAGAAAAACCGCCGAATTGAGCACCGTCAAAGAACGGCTCGCCTTGCAAAACTCACAATTGCAGCAGGAGGCCGTTGTACGCACCGGCCAGGGTCACGTCCTTGAGCTGATAGCGAAAAGTACCGAACTCCAGGAGGTCCTCGACAGTCTGGCCCATCTGGTTGAATCGCAGATGAACGACATGATGGTGTCCATCCTCCTGCTGGACGAAGAGGGAACTCATCTCCTGCATGGGGCCGCACCCAGCCTGCCGAAGACCTACACCCAGGCCATCGACGGGGTTGCAATCGGCCCGAAGGTCGGTTCATGTGGCACTGCCGTATATCGACGGGAACCGGTGATTGTTGCTGACATTGAGGACGACCCGTTGTGGGAAGATTATCGATCAATCGCAGCGCCCTACGGCCTACGCGCCTGCTGGTCGACCCCCATCCTGTCCCATGATCGAAAGGTCCTGGGAACCTTTGCCTTGTATTCCCGTACGGTCCGCAGCCCCGTCAAGGTCGAGATGCAGCTGATTGGCATAGCGACACACCTCGCCGGAATCGCAATTGAGCGCAAACACACGGAAAACCGCATCCGCTACATGGGAGACCATGATGCATTGACCGGACTGCCGAATCGCACGCTGCTGGAAGACCGCCTCAAACAGGCCATCCTTTACGCTCAACGTTGTGCTCGCCGGGTAACGGTGGTGTTCATCGACTTGGATAAATTCAAACTGGTCAATGACAGTCTGGGCCACAGCGCCGGGGATGAGCTGCTGAAAACCGTCGCCAGCCGAATGGTCCAATGCGTGCGACGCACCGACACGGTCGTTCGACTGGGCGGCGACGAATTCGTGATCATCCTGTTCGATCAGCCCTCTGACGCCGACGGTATCACCCCGGTCCTGCAGAAAATCCAGGAAGCCATCCTGCAACCCATCCAGCTCAACAGGCACACACTCCATGTCACCTGCAGTATGGGACTGGCCACCTACCCTGCCGATGGAACCGACACCGAGACCCTGCTCAGAAACGCAGACGCCGCCATGTATCGGGCTAAGGAGCTGGGCCGCAATAGTTACCAGTTCTACACCAGTGAGATGAACAGCAAGCATAAGGGCAAGCTTGCCATGCAGGACGGGCTTCGAAATGCAATTGACCATGAGGAGTTCCTGTTGCTGTATCAGCCCCAGGTGGATTTACACTCAGGTCAGGTCATCGGCGTGGAAGCACTGATCCGCTGGCAGCACCCCACACTCGGCATGGTTTCCCCCATCAAGTTTATTCCGCCAGCCGAAGAAACCGGATTAATCGTGCCCATTGGCGATTGGGTGATCCACACAGCCTGCAAACAGAACAAAGCCTGGCAGGATGCAGGCATGCCCCCAATCACCGTGTCAGTCAATATTTCAGCACGCCAATTCATCGAAAGGGACTTGGTCAGCCGGGTGCAGCACGCGTTGCAGGACAGCGGGCTGGACCCCAGATACCTAGAGCTGGAACTGACCGAAAGCTTGATCATGCAAGACCTTAAGCAAGCCATTGTCAAAATGAAGGAACTGCAAGCGATGGGGATAAGCCTCTCGATCGACGACTTCGGCACCGGCTACTCAAGCCTCGCCGCACTGAAAAGCTTCCCCATTGCCCGACTGAAAATTGACCAGTCTTTCGTGCGTGACCTTCCCGATAACGAGAATGACAGGGCCATCGCCACGGCCGTGATTTCATTGGGGCATAAACTGAACCTCAAGGTGATCGCCGAGGGCGTAGAAACCGAACAACAGAAAGTTTTCCTGCGTGAAAACGGCTGCGATGAAATGCAAGGCTATCTGTTCAGCAAGCCTGTCTCGGCACAAGAGATAGAGCAGCTGCTTCTGCTGTAATACGCCAGTTCCATACCGCAAAGTGCCGCTTCATCTCTGAGAGGTTTTCCATGACCATCACTGTCAACACGCTGTCCGGCAACGGCTATCGCCACAGCATTGAAATCAATCACAAACATAAGCTGCTGACCGATCTTCCTGTAGGCCTCGGCGGCGAAGACTCCGCGCCCGATCCTCATGATTATTTCGATGCAGCCCTGGGCGCGTGCAAGGCATTGACGCTCAAGCTGTATGCCGAAAAACACGAAATCCCGCTGACCGGTGTCACTGTCGAGGTCACACGCGACAGCAGTCAGGAGCGGGAAGGCAAGTATCATCTGCATGTCGAACTGACCCTTGAGGGCATGCTGAGCGATGAGCAGCGTACCCTGCTGCATCGCATCGCAGATCGCTGTCCGGTACACAAGCTGATGACCACGACTGAAGTCAGCATCGAAACTCACCTGACAGAAGGCGCCTTCGACCAATAACGCCGGACACATCAACGCGGGTTATGCTTTGTGCATCGACCCGCACTGCTTGCCGAGATGACGCTCATGATCGTAATCAAGCCCCGCACAGAAGATGTCGAAGGCCAACCGATTCTACGCCCGCTGCCGTCAGCCAAATGCCGCAGTATCGGCCCTTTCGTTTTTTTTGATCACATGCTGGAAACGGATTACCCAGCTGGCAGCGGCATGAATATCCGTCAACATCCGCATATCGGCTTGTCTACCCTCACTTACCTGTTCGAAGGCCAGCTCTTGCACAAGGACAGCCTTGGCAGCGACCAGTTGGTCCTACCCGGTGATGTAAGCTGGATGACGGCCGGTAGCGCCGTTGCCCACATCGAACGCACACCGGAAAAGCTGCGCAGCAGCGGCTCACGCTTGCATGGACTGCAGGTCTGGCTGGCGTTACCTAAACCATACGAACAAGGCCCAGGGCATTACAGCCATCATCCCGCACAGACACTGCCGGTTAGCGATAACCTCGGCGTCTGTATTCGGATGATTGCTGGCAGCGGGTTTTGCCTGTCATCACCGGTACCGGTGCTGTCGACTACGTTATATGCCGAAGTAAGCCTGCAAACCGCCACTGCGCTGACGATCCCCGCTGACCACGAAGAGCGGGCGCTGTATGTGGTCAGCGGTGACGCGCAACTGGATGGCGAGCCGATAGAGGCGCGCAGTTTGATCGTGCTGCCGGTCGGAGAAAGCGTGACGTTATGCGCTGACAGCGCATGTCATGCCGTGCTGATTGGCGGCGCCGCGCTGGACGGACCACGACGGATCAACTGGAATTTTGTGGCCAGCGACCCGGCGCTGATCGATCAGGCACGAGCGCGCTGGGCGGTCGGTGATTGGC
Organism: Pseudomonas sp. GG8; assembly: GCF_052976945.1. Classification (NCBI taxonomy): domain Bacteria; kingdom Pseudomonadati; phylum Pseudomonadota; class Gammaproteobacteria; order Pseudomonadales; family Pseudomonadaceae; genus Pseudomonas; species Pseudomonas sp. GG8. The sequence continues at coordinate 1,913,510 of NZ_JBRIIP010000001.1, read as the reverse complement.
CGACGGTGCCGGGTGAAAGCGAGAGGATCGAGTTGCCTTAGTTTGAATCCGGGTGCCTGACACTCCGCCATCGCGGACAAGCCCGCTCCTACAAATTGAATGAGTGGGCTTGCAGGCCGCGATAGACCCGACAGGATCTCGGTTATCAGCCTTTGAACACCTCATCCAACAAATTGTGCATCGACGCAAACGCTCGCTTCGCGGTTTTGGCGTCGTACATCATCATGCCCGGCGTGTTCGCTTCCGGATCGGTGAACGAGTGCACCGCACCGCCGTAGCTCAGCAATTGCCAGTCCACGCCCGCCGCGTTCATTTCAGCTTCGAACGCAGGCAGTTGCTCTTTAGGCACCAATGGATCGGAAGCGCCATGCATGACCAACACCGCCCCCTGGATATTTTTTGCGTCCGCCGGGCTGGGTGTATCCAGCGTGCCGTGGAAGGATACCGTCGCTTTCAATGCAGCACCGGTACGGGCCAGCTCAAGCGAGCAGCAGCCGCCGAAACAAAACCCGAAAGTCGCCAACTTGAGGGTGTCTACAGGCGCGTCTACCTGAGACTTCAACGCGTCGAGCGCAGCCTGCATGCGCTTGCGCAGCAATGCCCGATCATTTTTAAGCGGCATCATCGCTGCGCCCGCCTCATCGCCATTTTTCGGGCGCGTACCCTGACCATACAGGTCGGCCACCAGCACGACATAACCTTGCTCTGCCACCGCCTGAGCGATTTTTTCCGCACCTTGGCTAACGCCCATCCAGTTGGGTGCCATCACCAGACCCGGACGCGAGGACGCGTCACCGGAATCAAACACCAAACGGCTCTCGTAGGGCTGGCCATCAATCTGATAAACCACTGAACGAACAGTCACGTTGCTCATTGCTGACCTCCAAAGAAAATGACTAAAAAAAATCCCGCCGAGGCGGGATTTTCATACCGGGTGTTTAAACCGACAACTCTACCAAGAGCTTGTTCAGACGGCGCACATAAGCGGCTGGGTCTTTCAAGCTATCACCTGCGGCCAGGGCCGCCTGATCGAAGAGAATGTGCGACAGGTCGCCGAATCGCTCTTCACTCTGCTCAGTATCAAGTTTGGCAATCAATGGGTGGGCCGGATTGAATTCGAAGATCGGCTTGGACTCCGGAACCTTCTGGCCACTGGCCTCGAGAATCTGACGCATCTGCAGACCGAGGTCCTGCTCGCCAATCGCCAGAATCGCAGGAGAGTCGGTCAGGCGGTGGGAAACCCGCACTTCACTGACTGCGTCGCCCAGAGCGACTTTCAGCCGTTCGATCAAGCCTTCTTTATCCTTGGCGACTTCTTCCTGGGCTTTCTTGTCCTCTTCGGAATCAAGCTTGCCCAGATCCAAGTCACCACGGGCCACGTCGACAAAACCTTTGCCGTCGAAGTCGCTGAGGTAGCTCATCAGCCACTCATCGATACGGTCGGTCAACAGCAGCACTTCGATGCCTTTCTTGCGGAAAACTTCCAGGTGCGGGCTGTTCTTGACCTGAGCGTAAGTTTCGCCAGTCAGGTAATAGATCTTGTCCTGACCTTCCTTGGCGCGCGCCAGATATTCAGCAAGCGCCACAACTTGCTCACCGCCGTCTTCATGGGTCGACGCAAAGCGCAGCAAGCCGGCAATTTTTTCTTTGTTGGCGAAATCTTCTGCCGGGCCTTCTTTCATGACCTGACCGAAGTTTTTCCAGAAGCCTTTGTATTGCTCAGGCTCGTTCTTCGCCAGTTTTTCCAGCATGTCCAGCACGCGCTTGGTCAGCGCCGACTTCATCGAATCGATGATCGGGTCTTTCTGCAGGATTTCACGGGATACGTTCAAAGACAGGTCATTGGAATCGACCACGCCCTTGATGAACCGCATGTACAACGGCAAGAACGACTCAGCCTGGTCCATGACGAATACGCGCTGGACATAGAGCTTCAGCCCACGCGGCGCTTCACGCTGATACAGGTCGAAAGGCGCACGGCCCGGAACGTACAGCAACGAGCTGTATTCCAGCTTGCCTTCGACCTTGTTGTGGCTCCAGCTCAGTGGGTTTTCGAAATCGTGAGCGACGTGTTTGTAGAATTCCTGGTATTCCTCGTCCGTCACCTCAGTGCGCGGACGGGTCCAGAGTGCGCTGGCGCGGTTGACGGTTTCCCATTCCAGCTCAGGTGCAGCTTCACCTTCGACAGCGGCCTGTTCTTTCGGCAACTGGATCGGCAAAGCAATGTGATCGGAGTACTTCTTGATGATGTTGCGCAGACGATAACCGTCGGCGAATTCACCTTCAGCGCTTTTCAGGTGCAGAACGATACGGGTACCACGATCAGCTTTCTCAAGGGTCGCGATTTCGAACTCGCCTTCGCCCTTGGACGCCCAATGCACGCCTTCGCTGGCAGGTACGCCAGCACGGCGGCTGAACACTTCAACCTTGTCGGCAACGATGAACGCTGAATAAAAGCCCACACCGAATTGGCCGATCAGGTGCGAATCTTTCTTCTGATCGCCGGACAGGTTCTTCATGAAGTCAGCAGTGCCCGACTTGGCGATAGTGCCCAAGTGGGTAATCGCATCTTCACGGCTCATGCCGATGCCGTTGTCTTCGAGCGTGACGGTTTTCGCGTCCTTGTCGAAGCTCACACGGATTTTCAGCTCAGCGCCGCCTTCGAGCAAGTCCGGTTTGGACAACGCTTCGAAACGTAATTTGTCGACAGCGTCAGAGGCGTTCGAGATCAATTCGCGAAGGAAAATTTCCTTGTTGGAATACAGCGAATGGATCATGAGGTGCAGCAGTTGCTTTACCTCGGTCTGGAAGCCCAGGGTTTCCTTTTGAGTTTCCACACTCATGGTTATCAAACTCCAATCAGATGGCACAAGCCGCATACACAGCGGCGGGATGTCATCAAAATGGGGGCTGGGTCCGATTTTTCAAGGGCTTATACGTGTCGATCTATGATTCTTCGATTTTAAAATGCGCCCGCGCCGTGGCAACGGGCTCGGCCGAGGTGCTCTGCCAGGCGGTAACAGCGACATTGGCCACCCGTCGCCCCTGCCGCCAGACCTGGCACTGCGCATAGGTGTCCCGAAAATAACCGGCACGCAGGTAGTCGACCGAGAAGTCGATGATCTTGGGGACTGAGCCCGATCCGGTGGCAACCAGCAAATGCATGGCTGCCGCCAACTCCATGAAGCCTGCGATCACGCCGCCGTGAAGGGCCGGTAACAGGGGGTTACCGATATTGTCCTTGTTGGCAGGCAGGCGAAACAGCAACGCATCATCCTGACGCGAACATTCAATACCGATCAGTTTCGCGTAGGGAATCAGCTCGAACAATCTTTCATAGCTGCCCTGTTCACGAGCCTGGCGAACCTGGTCCTTGAAATCAATCGTCATAACGCACCGCCATTGATCGAGCCGCCCAACCCCTTACTGCCTGCAGCAGCCCCCTTGCCCATGCGCATGAACGTCCCGACCACATGGGCAATCGGCTGTTGCGGGTCAGCCTGATAAGCAAAACCCCGGATAAACATAACGTCGGTGGTCACCCGATAACACTGGGCAAAACCAAAGACGTCTTTGTGTGGTTCAGCGGGATGCATATAGTCGATGCGCAGATCGAGAGTCGGGCACACTTCAAACTCCGGCAGCACGCAAAGCGTGGCAATCCCGCAGGCGGTGTCCATCAGCGACGTCAGCGCGCCGCCATGGATAACGCCGGTTTGCGGATCACCAACGATGTGCGGACTGTAGGGGAGGATCAGGGTCATGCCTTCGGTATCTGCGCGGTGCACGCGCATGCCCAGAACCTGGCAATGCCGGAGCACCGAAATAAAGCGCACCGCGCGCTCAAAAATGGGGTTATCGCTCATTGAACGCTGACTCTGATTATTTTTATAGGAGGCCAGCATAGCCTCAGCGTAAAGCGCCTAAAACATCAACCTTTATATATCTGTAGGACAGGTGGAACTAAATTTATGGGCCGGCGCTCGAAAGGCTAGTAGATATCTTTGATAAGGAGAAACACCCCATGCGTAAATCTTTAGCCTGTGTCCTGATGCTTTCTGCCACTCTGGGTCTCGCCGCGTGCAATAAAGCCAGCGAGAACAAACAGCAAGATGCCAACAAAGCAGCGCAAGAATCCCAAGAGTCGATGAACAAGGCCCAAGACAAAGTCAACGACGCCGCCAAAGAAAGTCAGGACGCTGCCCAGAAGAATGCTGAAGCCGCTCAAGAGCGCGCCAAAGAAGCCAACGGCCAGGCCCCAGCACCAACCACTACCAAGTAAGCTGAGACGTTTTCAGGCCATGAAGCCCGCTCGTAGCGGGCTTCATTAGTCTCAGCGCAGCAACGGGCTGAGCATTAATCCCAACGAACACAACAGCCCGACAAACCAGGCCAGGCTGCGCACGGTTGGAATATCCGCCAGATACGCTCCCAGAAAAATCAAACGCGCAATCACGAAAACCACGGCGATCCCATCAATTAAAAAGCCTTGGGTCTGCGTGGTATGGGCGACAAACACCCCCGCCGAAAACAACACGAACGCTTCGAAACTGTTCTGATGCGCCGCCAATGCGCGGGCGCCATAACCGGTCAATTGCGCCTGCTGGGCACGCGGCAAATGGTTGTTGTAACCACCCTGCTCTTTCATCGCTTTGCCGACCGGAATCCGCGCCACATAAATCAACACCGCGCTGATAAACAAACACCAGAAAGGGATACTCATAACGCCGTCGTCTCCTTGATGGGCTCCGCAGTCGGAGCCTCCGTTTGGGTGTAGACCATCACTTGCAACACATCGGAATGAAACTCCCGCCGGTACAACACCAGCACCACCCCTGTGCTCATCAACATGAATAACCAGGGGCTGACAAACCAGGCGAGCATCGTCATGCCGAAATAGTAAGCGCGCAACCCGAAGTTGAACTGGTTGGCAGCCATGGAGATAACCCGGGCAGCGCGTAAGGCAAACGACTTGCGCTCCAACTCGCTGACATGACGCTCACCGACCATGGGCGCAGAGCCGATCAGCACCGCCGCGAAGTTGTACTGACGCATGCACCAACTGAATGTAAAAAAGGCGTAGACGAAGACGGATGCCAGGCACAACAGTTTGATTTCTGACATGCCCTGCGAAACCTGCTGGACCATGGGAATGTCCGCCAACAGCGATACTGCCCGCTCGGAAGCGCCCAACACAGTGAGAATGCCGGCAAGGATGATCAAGGTGCTCGACGCGAAAAAAGAGGCGTTACGTTCCAGATTACCGATCACGCTGGCATCGGCGATACGGTTGTCACGCAGCAGCATTCGGCGCATCCAGTCCTCCCGATAAAGGTGCAAAACGCTGGCCAGGCAAGCAGTGTCGGCGGCCTTCAGGCTGGCATAGCGGGTATAACCACCCCAGCAGATGATGAACCAGAGTGCTGCCATGAGATGAATTAGATTGGCTTGAATGAACGACATGCAGTATTCCGAAGCGCGTGGGCAGGATTGAGAACAGTAAAGAGCATTCTCTGTGCTTCGACGACACCCCATGGAAAAAGACACTGATCACGCGTGCAAAAAAAGCCCCGCACTATTAAATGCAGGGCTGTTTGAGTGTTGCAGCATGCGACAGGAAGAGCGCGATCCACCCGTGCAATGTTAGCGAGTGACTTCAGGCCAGCGCTTCGCGGCGCTTGCCCAGCAGCCGGTCGCAGATGACTGCACCGGCCAGCGTGATCACCGCTGGCACCAGCCACGCCAGGCCTTGCTCACTCAACGGCAAATGCGCCAGTCGAGTCGGCAGCCAATCGGCGAGACCCGCACCCTTGCAGGCGTCGATGATGCCAAACAACAACGACACCAACATCACTGGTGCGACGATGCGACTTTGTGAGTGCCAGAAGTCCTTGCAGAAGCTCAGCGCCACCAAGACGATGCACGGCGGGTAGATCGCTGTCAGCACCGGGATGGAGAATAGAATCAGCTTGGTCAGCCCCAGATTGGACACCAGCAACGAAAAACCGGCCAGCAGGATCACCAGCGTTTTGTAAGACAGCGGCAAAATATTGCTGAAATACTCGGCGCAGGCGCAGGTCAGGCCGACAGCCGTCACTAGGCAGGCCAACGAGATCAGCACCGCAAGAAAACCACTGCCCAGCGAACCGAAGGTGTGTTGCACGTAAGCGTGCAGCACGAAGGCACCGTTGCTCGCCCCTGCCGCTATCGCATGGCTGCCTGCCCCCAAGCGAAACAGGCAGATATAGACCAGCGCCAGACCCAGGCCGGCGATCAGCCCGGCCATGATCGCGTACCGGGTGATTAGCTGCGGCGAATCGACGCCTCGCGAGCGGATAGCGTTGACGATCACAATGCCAAACACCAGCGCCCCAAGGGTATCCATAGTCAGGTACCCATTGATAAAGCCTTGGGAGAACGGTGCAGCCACATAGGCCGGCTCGGCAACGCCTATGTCACCTGCGGGCAAAGCGAATGCAGCAATGCCCAGTACGGCCAGCGCGAAGATCTTTAGCGGGGCAAGGAAGCGACCCACGGTGTCGAGTAAGCGACCCGGGTACAGCGACACCCAGAACACGACGAGGAAGTACACCAGGCTATACAAAAACAGCGCCAGCGGGCTGTTACCTGTCAATGGCGCCAGCCCCACTTCGAACGACACGGTGGCCGTGCGTGGGGTCGCGAACAGCGGCCCCACCGCGAGGTAGCAGACCGCCGCGAGAATACCGCCAGCGACTTTACCAATCGGGCTGCTCAGCGCATCCATCGCGCCGCCGACCTTGGCCAGAGCGATGACCGTGACCACCGGAAGACCCACTGCGGTAACCAGGAAGCCCAGCGCCGCCATCCACACCTGCGGCCCGGCCTGCAAACCCACGATGGGAGGGAAGATGATATTGCCAGCCCCGACAAATAGGGCAAACGTCATAAAACCAAGTGCCAGAATGTCCTGGCCTTTCAACACTTTCATTACGGAAATACCACACTACTGAATCGGAATTTAGAGGGGATTTCCCGGAGGGTTAGGGAAATGATGCTGGTCCTTATAAGACAGGCACGTAAAGCGAAACGGCTCCTTATGGGACCCGGGTACGCAAAATGGCAAGTAGCCTAACGAATCAGGCCATGGAACGCACTATTGTAGGGCGTACTGTCTCATTAACGACTTACCATGTCGTATTTGTGACAGTGAGGACAGCGATCGCCTGTCAGTCGTTAAATGCCAGAAAGCACAAAGGCCACCCGAAGGTGGCCTTTGTTGATTGCGTTGTCAGGTCAGCAGAAGCTTACTTGATAGCCCAACCAGTCAGTTCAGCCAAGGCTTTACCGATGTCTGCCAGCGAACGCACGGTTTTTACACCCGCGTCTTGCAGCGCAGCGAATTTCTCGTCTGCAGTGCCTTTGCCGCCAGAGATGATTGCGCCAGCATGGCCCATGCGCTTGCCCGCAGGGGCAGTCACACCAGCGATGTAGGAAACAACCGGTTTGGTCACGTGTGCCTTGATGTAGGCAGCCGCTTCTTCTTCAGCCGAACCGCCGATTTCACCGATCATAACGATCGCTTCAGTCTTCGGGTCTGCCTGGAACAGCTTCAGGATGTCGATGAAGCTTGCGCCCGGGATCGGGTCACCGCCGATGCCCACGCAAGTGGACTGACCGAAACCGGCGTCAGTGGTCTGCTTCACAGCTTCGTAAGTCAGGGTGCCGGAACGCGACACGATACCGACTTTACCTGGCAAGTGAATGTGACCGGGCATGATGCCGATCTTGCATTCGCCTGGAGTGATCACGCCTGGGCAGTTAGGCCCGATCAGGACCACACCCAGTTCGTCGCACTTGACCTTGGCATCAAGCATGTCCAGGGTAGGGATGCCTTCAGTGATGCAGACGATCAGCTTGATACCGCTGAATGCTGCTTCAAGGATGGAATCCTTGCAGAACGGTGCTGGAACGTAGATCACGCTGGCGGTAGCGCCAGTGGCTTCTACGGCTTCACGCACAGTGTTGAACACTGGCAGGTCCAGGTGAACTGTACCGCCTTTGCCCGGTGTCACGCCGCCAACCATTTTGGTGCCGTAGGCAATGGCTTGCTCGGAGTGGAAAGTACCTTGTGCGCCAGTGAAACCCTGGCAGATGACTTTGGTGTCTTTATTGATCAGGACGCTCATTACTTGCCCTCCGCAGCTTTGACAACTTGTTGAGCAGCGTCGGTCAGGCTGGTAGCCGCGATGATGTTCAAACCGCTTTCTGCCAGTACTTTAGCGCCCAGTTCAGCGTTGTTACCTTCAAGGCGAACAACAACCGGGATTTTCACGCCAACTTCTTTCACTGCGCCGATGATGCCTTCGGCAATCATGTCGCAACGAACGATGCCGCCGAAGATGTTGACCAACACTGCAGCGACATTGCTGTCGGACAGAATGATCTTGAACGCTTCAGTTACGCGTTCTTTGGTAGCGCCACCGCCAACGTCGAGGAAGTTGGCTGGTTTGCCGCCATGCAGATTGACGATGTCCATGGTGCCCATGGCCAGGCCAGCACCGTTGACCATGCAACCGATGTTACCTTCCAGCGCCACGTAGTTCAGTTCGAACTTGGCAGCGTGAGCTTCGCGCGGATCATCTTGCGATGGATCGTGGAAAGCTTTCAGCTTTGGCTGGCGGTAAACAGCGTTAGGATCGATGTTGATCTTGGCATCGAGGCAATGCAGGTTGCCGTCAGCCTTGATAACCAGCGGGTTCACTTCCAGCAGAGCCAGGTCGTAGTCCTGGAACAGCTTGGCCAAGCCAACGAAGATGTTGGTGAACTGCTTGATCTGGTCGCCTTTAAGGCCCAGTTGGAAAGCCAGGTCACGGCCCTGGAAAGGCTGAGCGCCTACCAGCGGATCGATAGTGGCCTTAAGAATCTTCTCAGGGGTGTCGTTAGCGATTTTCTCGATGTCCACACCACCTTCGGTGGAAGCCATGAACACGATGCGACGGCTCGAACGATCCACTACAGCGCCCAGGTACAGCTCTTTGGCGATGTCGGTGCAGGTTTCAACCAGGATCTTGGTGACTGGCTGACCATTGGCATCAGTCTGATAAGTCACCAGACGCTTGCCCAACCACTGTTGAGCGAAAGCCTTGGCTTCTTCTTTGCTACGAACCAGCTTTACGCCACCCGCTTTACCGCGACCACCCGCGTGAACCTGGGCTTTGACGACCCATTCGGTCCCGCCAATTTTATCGCAAGCTTCTGCTGCTGCTTCCGGGGTGTCTGCTGCGTAGCCTTTGGATACTGGCAGGCCGTATTCAGCGAAGAGCTGCTTACCCTGATATTCGTGAAGATTCATTCTTATTACCGTCTTCGTTAGTGCTGCGCATTCGGTGCTGCACTTCGAGAAGTGCCGCACCACCTGTGACCGCTACCTCGGATGACCTCAGGAATGTGCCGAAACAATGCTCTGTACGTTCCTGAAGGCGCCCATAAGCTTGAGTCCGGCGGACGTTCCGCGGTGAGACTTGCTAGCAAGGCTCACGACGGGCAGTCCGTCGTGGCTTCTTATTGTCTTAACGTTTCTTTTTATTCTGGATGTGGATGGCGCCACCATTCACTGCCAGTGCTGCTTCATGCAACGCTTCGGACAACGTCGGGTGAGAGAAAACCATCATCCCGATATCTTCAGCACTGCTGCCGAATTCCATAGCGATTGCGCCCTGCTGTACCAACTCTGCTGCGCCTGGACCAATAACGTGAACGCCCAATACGCGGTCAGTCCTGGCGTCGGCGATAACTTTTACAAAGCCGCCGGTATCGTTTGCAGCCATGGCACGGCCACTGGCAGCAAACGGAAAGGTGCCAACATTAACTTCAACGCCTTCAGCCTTCAAGGTTTGCTCGGTTTTACCGACCCATGCGATTTCCGGATGGGTGTAGATAACCGAAGGAATCAGGTCATAGTTGATCTGGGCTTTGTGGCCCTTGATACGCTCAACGACCATGATGCCCTCTTCCGAGGCCTTGTGCGCCAGCATCAGACCACGAACCACGTCACCAATGGCATACACGCCTGGAACGCTGGTAGCGCACTGATCATCAACGAAGATAAAGCCGCGTTCGTCGATGGTCACACCGCTGTCGGAAGCCAACAACTCAGTAGTCACCGGACGACGGCCAACAGCAACAATCAGCTTGTCGAAGGTAATGGTCTGTTCGCCAGTGGCGTCAGTGTAGGTCACCACAACTTCTTCGCCGCTGACCTTGGAACCGGTCACGCGTGCGCCAAGCTTGATGTCCAGACCTTGTTTGGTGAAGGTCTTCAAGGCTTCTTTGGAAACCTGCTCGTCAGCCGCTGGAATGAATTTTTCCAGAGCTTCGAGGACAGTGACTTGTGCACCCAGACGAGCCCAGACCGAACCCAGTTCAAGGCCGATCACGCCAGCGCCGATCACGCCCAGGCGTTTCGGAACTTGCTGGAATTCAAGGGCGCCGGTGGAGTCGACGATAATGTTGTTATCGACCGGTGCAGGAGGAATGTCGATTGGACGCGAGCCAGAAGCGAGGATCACGTTTTCGGCTTCGATCACTTCAACCGTGCCATCAGGGCGGGTCAGTTCGACTTTCTTGCCGGCCAGCAGCTTGCCATGGCCCTGCAGGGAAATCACGCCATTGGCTTTGAACAGGCTGGCTACGCCGCCAGTCAGGCCTTTAACGATGGCCGATTTACGACCAACCATGGCGGGTACATCCATGGTCACTTCGGACGTCGAGATACCGTGGACTTTGAAGCCGTTTTTAGCTTCGTAGAATTTCCAGGAGCTATCCAACAGCGCCTTGGAAGGAATGCAGCCAACGTTCAGACAAGTACCGCCAAGGGCCAGTTTGCCCTCCTTGTCCTGATATTTCTCGATGCAGGCAGTCTTGAGACCAAGTTGCGCTGCCTTGATAGCGGCAACATAGCCGCCAGGGCCAGCACCAATCACTACCAAATCGAATTTCTGGGTCATGAGTCATTCCTTTTTCAAATCAAACCGGACGGTCCCTTGTGAGGACCGTCGTGGGACGAAGCTGGTTCATTCAACAATCAGGCAGGACATCGCGATCAACCGCGACCCTGCCCGACAGACGAAATCAGATATCCAGCAGCAGACGAGCCGGGTCTTCCAGCAAGTCCTTGATGGTAACCAGGAAGGTAACTGCTTCTTTACCGTCGATCAAACGGTGGTCATACGAGAGTGCCAGATACATCATCGGCAGGATCACGACCTCACCCTTGACCGCCATTGGACGCTCCTGGATTTTGTGCATACCCAGAATAGCGGCTTGTGGCGGGTTGACGATCGGGGTCGACAGCAACGAACCGAAGGTACCACCGTTGGAGATGGTGAAGGTACCGCCAGTCATGTCGTCCATGGTCAGCTTGCCGTCTTTGGCTTTCTTGCCGAAGTTGGCAATGCCGCCTTCGATTTCAGCCAGGCTCATCAGTTCGGCGTTACGCAGCACCGGCACAACCAGACCACGGTCGCTGGACACAGCAACACCGACGTCGGAGTAGCCGTGGTAAACGATGTCAGTGCCGTCGATCGAGGCATTGACCGCAGGGTAGCGCTTCAGCGCTTCTGTGGCCGCTTTCACGAAGAACGACATGAAGCCCAGACGTACGCCGTTGTGCGACTTCTCGAACAGGTCCTTGTACTTCGAACGCAGGTCCATGACCGGCTTCATGTTGACTTCGTTGAACGTAGTCAGCATCGCCATGTTCGACTGAGCATCAACCAGACGTTCTGCAACCTTGGCACGCAGGCGGGTCATAGGAACGCGCTTCTCAACCCGATCACCGGCAGAGAACACTGGAGCAGCCGCAGCGACTTTGGCAGGCGCAGGGGCAGCGGCCGGAGCGGATTTCTTCGCTTCAATCGCAGCGACCACGTCTTCCTTGGTCACACGACCATCTTTACCAGTGCCTTTGACGTTGTTCAGGTTGATGCCGTTTTCTTCAGCCAGCTTGCGCGCAGCTGGAGCACCGATTGCATCTTCGTCGCCAGCAGCAGCGGCTGGAGCCGCCGCTGCTTGGGCTGTTGCAGCAGGAGCGGCAGCCACTGGAGCAGCAGAGGCAGTAGCGCCTGCATCCAGGGTTGCGATCAGTTCATTGGACAGGACAGTCTCGCCCTCGCCCTTCACGATCGATGCCAACACGCCGTCAGCTTCAGCCAACACTTCGAGAACAACTTTGTCAGTCTCGATGTCGACCAGCAGCTCGTCACGCTTTACCGCTTCGCCCGGCTGTTTATGCCATTTGGAAATGGTGCCATCGGCAACTGATTCCGGGAAAGAGGGGGCTTTGATCTCGATAGCCATTATCTGTAATTCCTTAAATTCGGTTTCTAATGCACGAAGGCGTTAAACAGTGAAGGCATCTTGCAGCAGTTTTGCCTGCTGCTCGGCGTGCATTGATGCATAACCACAAGCAGGAGCCGCAGAGGCGTCACGACCAGCGTACTCAAGGACCAATGCCTTGTTGTGACCGCTGATGATACGACGCATGTGATGCTGGCTGCAGTACCAGGCGCCCTGGTTCATTGGCTCTTCCTGACACCAGACGATGTGCTTGAGGTTTTTGTACGGGCCCAGGACTTCGATCAAGTCGTCTTCCGGGAACGGGTACAGCTGCTCAATACGTACGATGGCGATGTCATCACGACCTTCGGCACGGCGTTTTTCCAGGAGGTCGTAGTAGACCTTGCCGCTACACAGCACGAGGCGACCTACTTTTTCCGGATCCTGCACGTCGACTTCTGGAATAACAGTCTGGAACGAACCTTCAGCCAGATCTTCCAGGGTCGAAATTGCCAGTTTGTGGCGCAACAGGGACTTCGGCGTCAGCACAATCAGCGGTTTACGCAGCGGACGAATGACCTGACGACGCAACAAGTGGTAGATCTGAGCCGGGGTCGTCGGTACGCACACCTGAATATTGTGCTCGGCGCACAATTGCAGGTAACGCTCCAGACGCGCAGACGAGTGCTCTGGCCCCTGACCTTCATAACCGTGCGGCAGCAGCATGGTCAGACCGCACAGACGTCCCCACTTGTGCTCGCCACTGGTGATGAACTGGTCAATAACCACTTGGGCACCGTTGGCGAAGTCGCCGAACTGGGCTTCCCAGATAACCAGTGCATTAGGCTCGGTGGTCGAATAACCGTATTCGAACGCCAATACCGCTTCTTCCGACAGCAGGGAGTCGTACAGGTCGAAACGTGGCTGACCCTTGTACAGATTCTGCAGAGGAATGTAGGTAGCGCCATCTTTCTGGTTATGCAGCGTCGCATGGCGGTGCGAGAACGTACCGCGGCCGATGTCCTGACCGGTCATGCGAATCGGATGACCTTCGAATGCCAGGGTCGCGTACGCCATGGTTTCGGCGTAACCCCAGTTGATCGGCAGGCCGCCAACTTGCATTTTCTGACGATCTTCGTAGATCTTCGACACCTGGCGCTGAACCACGAAGCCTTCTGGCAGCTCCATCAGTTTGGCGGACAGTTCTTGCAAGGTCTTCAAGTCGAAACGGGTGTCGTGACGAGCAGTCCAGGCATGGCCCAGATATGGACGCCAATCGACGAACAGTTCTTTGTTCGGCTCTTTGACAAGGCTTTTTACTACATGCAGACCGTCGTCCAGCGCATTGCGATAGTCGTCGATTTTTGCCTGCACGCGCGCGTCGTCGAGAATACCAGCCAGGGTCAGGCGCTCGGCATACAGCTCGCGAGTGGTGCGCTGTTTGGCAATCTGCTGGTACATCAACGGCTGGGTACCGCTTGGTTCGTCAGCTTCGTTGTGGCCACGACGACGGTAGCAGACCAGATCGATCACCACGTCACGCTTGAACTGCATGCGGTAGTCGATGGCCAACTGGGTCACAAACACGACGGCTTCAGGGTCATCACCATTCACATGGAGAATCGGCGCCTGAATCATCTTGGCAACGTCGGTTGCGTACTCAGTGGAGCGCGCGTCTTCCGGGTTGCTGATGGTGAAGCCAACCTGGTTGTTGATGACGATATGGACCGTGCCGCCCGTCTTGAAGCCGCGAGTCTGCGACATCTGGAAGGTTTCCAGGACCACGCCTTGACCTGCGAACGCAGCGTCACCGTGGATGGAAATTGGCAGAACCTTGTCACCGGTCGGATCGTTACGACGATCCTGACGTGCACGCACCGACCCTTCTACCACAGGAGAAACGATCTCCAGGTGAGACGGGTTGAATGCCATCGCCAAGTGGACTTCGCCACCGGCTGTCATCACGTTGGACGAAAAGCCCTGGTGATATTTAACGTCACCGGAACCGAGCTCGACCTTTTTCTTGCCTTCGAACTCGTCGAACAAATCGCGCGGGTTCTTGCCGAAGGTGTTGACCAGGACGTTCAGACGTCCCCGGTGGGCCATGCCGATCACGATTTCTTTGGTGCCGTAAGAGCCCGAACGCTGGATCAACTCATCCAGCATCGGGATCAGGCTTTCGCCGCCTTCCAGACCGAAACGCTTGGTGCCGGGGTATTTGGTACCCAGGTATTTTTCCAGGCCTTCAGCGGCAGTCACGCGCTCGAGCAAGTGGCTTTGGATGTCAGCGGAGAACGCTGGACGCCCGCGCACGCTTTCGAGGCGCTGCATAAACCAGTTACGCTGCTCGGAATCGACAATATGGGTAAATTCAGAGCCAATGGTGCGGCAATATGTCTGCTGCAACGCTTCGAGAATTTCGCGTAGGCTAGTTTCCTCTTTGCCGATGAACAAATCCCCGGCGCGGAAGGTTGTATCAAGATCAGCGTTCGTCAGACCGTAATGATTGATCGACAAGTCGGCTGGCGCAGGACGTTGCCACAATCCCAGCGGATCGAGTTGGGCGCCCTGATGGCCCCGCATCCGATAAGCCTGGATCAGTCGCAAAACTTCAACCTGCTTCTTCTCGTGTTCGCTGCTCACGCTACCGGCGGAAACCGGTTGGGCGCGGCGCTGGTTTTTGGCCAGCAACACAAAGTGATCGCGGATTGTCGAGTGCGAAACATCGGTGGCAGTGCTGCCGTCAGCTGGCAACTTCTGAAAGTAGGTGCGCCATTCTTCTGGCACAGCGTTAGGGTCGTGCAGGTAGAGCTCGTAGAGCTCTTCCACATAGGCAGCGTTACCACCGGAAAGGTGGGCACTGTTCCACATGCGCTGCATCACGCTTTCTTGCATGCTTGGTCACCCTCGGTAAGGGGACACCACCGGCGAAGACACCGCAGTAAACCTGACAAAGTCCATGTGAAACGACTCAGACAAGCCACCAAGGTTCACGCAGATAGTCCGGGTACCAGCCCGGATGCCCCTGCTGGTCTCATTTCTTCAAAGTAAGAGCCGCAGCTTTATGAGCTACTGCTCAGGTTAAAACTACGGCGCCGGTTGAAGCCTGCGCCGCAGCTAGTACAGGTACATCAGTTACGGGTGTTGCGGTGCTACGAGTACAACAGTCAAATCAGACGCCGCTTTGCAGCAGCATGCTGCGAACGTGACCGATAGCCTTGGTTGGGTTCAGGCCCTTCGGACACACGTTCACGCAGTTCATGATCCCGCGGCAGCGGAAAACGCTGAACGGGTCATCCAGCGAAGCCAGACGTTCCTGGGTATGAGTGTCACGGCTGTCAGCCAGGAAACGGTAGGCTTGCAGCAGTGCAGCTGGACCGAGAAACTTGTCAGGGTTCCACCAGAAGGACGGGCAGGAAGTCGAGCAGCAAGCGCACAGAATGCACTCGTACAAACCGTCCAGCTTCTCGCGTTCTTCTGGCGACTGCAGACGCTCGATGGCCGGAGCCGGCGTGTCGTTCAGCAGGTAAGGCTTCACCTTCTCGTACTGCTTATAGAAGATGCTCATATCGACGACCAGGTCACGAATAACCGGCAAACCAGGCAGTGGACGGACCACCAGCTTGTTGCCCTTGACCACGGCAGACAGCGGCGTGATACATGCCAGGCCGTTTTTACCGTTGATGTTCATGCCGTCTGAGCCACACACGCCTTCACGGCAAGAGCGACGATAGGAGAAACCCTCGTCCTGCTCTTTGATCAGGGCCAGCACGTCCAGAACCATCAAGTCTTTACCGTTGGTATTGACCTTGAATTCCTGCATGAACGGTGCAGCGTCCTGATCCGGGTTGTAGCGATAAACACTGACTTGCAACATATCGGCCACCCTTAATAAGTGCGGATCATGGGCTGGAAAGTCGGAACAGTCTTCGGCGAGAAGTTCACGGCACGCTTGGCTACGCGTTTTTCACCCGGGAAATACAGGGTGTGGCACAGCCAGTTCACGTCATCGCGATCTTCAAAGTCTTCACGGGCATGAGCGCCGCGGGACTCTTTACGATTTTCTGCGGCAATCGCGGTAGCTTCGGCAACTTCCAGCAGGTTTTGCAGTTCCAGAGCTTCGATCCGAGCCGTGTTGAACGCTTGGCTCTTGTCGTTGATCTTGACGTTAGCGATGCGCTCGCGCAGGCCTGCCAACTGAGCAATACCCTTCTGCATGTATTCGCCAGTACGGAACACACCAAAGTAGTTCTGCATGCAGCTTTGCAGTTCTTTACGCAGCGAAGCGACGTCTTCACCGGTGGTCCGCGCGTTCAAGCCAGCAAGGCGCTCGAGTGCGAAGTCAACATCGGTTTCAGTTGCGCGGCGGTATTCAACACCTTCACGCAGGCTTTGTTCCAGATGGATACCGGCTGCGCGGCCGAAGACCACCAGGTCGAGCAACGAGTTACCGCCCAGACGGTTAGCCCCGTGCACCGATACACAAGCCACTTCGCCGACAGCGAACAGACCTGGAATGATGGTGTCAACGCCAGCAGCGTTCTGGGTGATTGCCTGACCATGAATGTTGGTGGCAACACCACCCATCATGTAGTGGCACGTCGGAACCACAGGAACCGGATCGGTCACTGGATCGACGTGAGCGAATGTCTTGGACAATTCGCAGATACCTGGCAGACGGCTGTGCAACACTTCTTCGCCCAGGTGATCGAGCTTGAGCATTACGTGATCGCCATCCGGACCACAACCGTTACCGGCGATGATCTCTTTAACCATGGAGCGTGCTACCACGTCACGACCAGCAAGGTCTTTGGCGTTCGGAGCATAACGCTCCATGAAACGCTCGCCGTGCTTGTTGATCAGGTAACCACCTTCACCGCGGCAACCTTCTGTAACCAGTACACCTGCGCCGGCGATGCCGGTTGGGTGGAACTGCCACATCTCGATATCCTGAACCGGCACGCCTGCACGCAGCGCCATGCCGATACCGTCACCGGTATTGATCAGTGCGTTGGTGGTCGACGAGTAGATGCGACCAGCGCCGCCAGTGGCCAGTACCGTCGCGTTTGCGCGGATGTACGAAGTTTCACCGGTTTCGATGCAGATCGCGATGATACCGACGAACACGCCGTCCTGGTTTTTCACCAGATCCACTGCATAGTATTCGTTGAGGAATACAGTGCCGGCTTTCAGGTTGGCTTGGTAAAGAGTGTGCAACAACGCGTGACCGGTACGGTCGGCAGCTGCGCAAGTACGTGCAGCCTGACCGCCCTTGCCAAAGTCTTTTGACTGACCGCCAAATGGACGCTGATAGATGCGGCCTTGCTCGGTACGGGAGAACGGCAGACCCATGTGCTCAAGTTCGAAGACCGCTTCAGGGCCTACGGAACACATGTATTCGATAGCGTCCTGGTCACCGATGTAATCGGAGCCCTTGACGGTATCGTACATGTGCCAGCGCCAGTCATCGTTTGGATCTGCGGAGGCGATGGCACAGGTAATGCCACCCTGAGCAGAAACGGTATGGGAACGAGTCGGGAATACCTTTGTAACTACAGCGGTCTTGTGACCGCCCTGGGCCAGCTGCAATGCTGCGCGCATGCCAGCGCCGCCGCCACCAATGATGATAGCGTCAAAAGAAAGCGTATTAATGTTAGCCATGAATCAGATACCCCAAAGAATCTGCACACCCCAGACGAAGTAAGCGAACATCGCGATGCCGCAGACAGCCTGGAAGAGGAAACGTACTGCAGTCGCGGACTTGCCCAGCGCCATCGGCGTCAGGTAATCGGTTGCGATGGTCCACATGCCAACCCAGGCGTGAGCGCCCAGAGCAACAAAGGCCAGCAGACTGAAGATACGCATCGCGTTGTTAGCGAACAGCGCGTGCCATTGGGCGTACCCCAGGCCAGGGTTCGCGACGAGGTACCCGATCAGGAATATGAAATAAGCCGCGAGCACGACCGCAGATACGCGCTGCGCCATCCAGTCATAGAGGCCCGAACGCGACAGGTTAGTGACGTTGGTTACCATATCCATACTCCCGCCAGAACGATCAGCACCGCGGAGACGGCGAGAACGATTTTCGAGCCCAGTTTGCCGCCTTCCAGCGTTTCACCGATGCCCATGTCCATGATCAAGTGGCGAATACCTGCCACCAAGTGATACAGCAAGGCGGACAGCAGGCCCCAAATTACTAGCTTGGCTAGCACACTGGTCAAACACGCCTTCACTTCCCCGAAACCTTCCTCAGAGCCCAGCGATTTGCCCAATGCATAAAGCATGATGGCAAGGCCGACAAAGAGGATGACACCGGAAATACGGTGAAGAATGGACGTGTAAGCAGTGACTGGGAGTTTGATGGTCCTTAGGTCGAGGTTTACAGGTCGTTGGCTATTCACGGCTTTTTTTCACACTTGAAGAGCCCCTAACAATCAGGGCAAAGTTGTTGGGAAGTGCACTGGTCAGGTACCCACCACCCAGGGAGTGACGACCCCTATGAAACAGGCCCTAAAGCCCCCGGCGGTCGGAGCCAGAGTATAGACAGTTAGGTCACTAATGACAACGCGCAGACTTCACGCTAATAGGCAATTGCGCCCGACTTATAAAAGGCGTAAACGGCTCGGATCTTCATGAAAAAACCTCGCCCAAAGCCCCCAGCAGCAAGACTTTAGGCAAATTGACTTTAGGATTTATCTCACTATAGTGGTGCGGGCCCTGCGTGGGGGGTCTGTCTGATGATTTGAAGCATATATAGGAGGCCACATGGCTGACAAAAAAGCGCAGTTGATCATCGAGGGCGCAGCCCCCGTCGAGCTGCCAATTCTGACCGGCACCGTGGGTCCCGATGTAATCGACGTTCGCGGTCTAACCGCCACCGGCCACTTCACATTCGACCCTGGTTTCATGTCGACCGCCTCTTGCGAGTCGAAGATTACCTATATCGACGGTGACAAAGGCATCCTGTTGCACCGCGGTTACCCGATCGAGCAGCTTGCTGCACAATCGGACTACCTGGAAACCTGCTACCTGTTGCTCAACGGCGAACTGCCAACGACTGAACAGAAAGCCCAATTCGTGATCACCGTGAAGAACCACACGATGGTGCACGAACAGTTGAAGACATTCTTCAACGGTTTCCGTCGCGACGCTCACCCAATGGCCGTTATGTGCGGCGTGGTGGGTGCCCTGTCGGCGTTCTATCACGACTCTCTGGACATCAATAACCCGCAGCATCGTGAAATCTCCGCGATCCGTCTGGTTGCCAAAATGCCTACTCTGGCAGCGATGGTGTACAAATATTCCATGGGGCAACCCATGATGTACCCGCGCAACGACCTGAACTACGCAGAAAACTTCCTGCACATGATGTTCAACACCCCCTGCGAGATCAAACCGATCAGCCCGGTGTTGGCCAAGGCAATGGATAAGATCTTTATCCTGCACGCCGATCACGAGCAGAACGCGTCGACCTCTACTGTGCGCATGGCTGGCTCCTCAGGGGCCAACCCGTTCGCCTGTATCGCTGCCGGCATCGCAGCCCTTTGGGGTCCGGCACACGGCGGCGCCAACGAAGCAGTATTGGCTATGCTCGATGAAATTGGCGATGTCTCGAACATCGACAAATTCATTGCCAAGGCCAAAGACAAGAACGATCCGTTCAAGTTGATGGGCTTCGGTCACCGGGTTTACAAAAACCGCGATCCGCGCGCCACCGTGATGAAGCAGACCTGCGACGAAGTACTCAGAGAGCTGGGCATCACCAACGATCCGCAGCTGGAACTGGCCATGCGTCTCGAAGAGATCGCCCTGACCGACCCGTACTTCATCGAACGCTCCCTGTACCCGAACGTAGACTTCTACTCGGGCATCATCCTGAAAGCTATCGGCATTCCGACCAGCATGTTCACCGTGATCTTCGCCTTGGCGCGGACTGTCGGCTGGATCTCGCACTGGAAAGAAATGCTCTCAAGCCCGTACAAGATTGGCCGTCCTCGCCAGCTGTACACCGGCTACGTGTCTCGCGACATCGTGCCGCTGGAAGATCGTAAGTAAGACTGCAAACCATTCTCGACCTCAACCATCGGGAATAAAAAAGGGCTGCCATTGGCAGCCCTTTTTTGTACCGCAGGGAAAGCTGCCCCCCCCCCGACGATCAGAATCAATTACTTCTCTGCCTTCTCTTTCAACGCCTTCAAGGTATTGAAAGGAGCGTCCACCACAAACTTGTTGGCCAGCCAGGACGGCACGCTACCACCCGGCTCTGTATGAACCTGATACGTCACTTCAGTTTGATCGGCACCTTTGGGAACGAACTTCCAGAGACCTTCTACTTGCGCAACCCGCACAAAGCCTTTTTCCTCGGGGATATACGTTGGCACGCCCTTTAGCGTGCGCGTCAGGGTGCCATCAGCGCCCTGCTCGGAAGTCACCAGCAACACTGAGTCGCGCGGAGTCACAGGCCAAGGCGTATTGAATTGAGCGTAAGTCCACGTCCTGACGCCGTCAGACTTGAGCAACTTCTGCGACTTGCATTCATGAATCCAGGTACAAGCGCCCACAACATCTTCCTGCAGGCCGCGCAACTTGGCCACACTTGCCTTGATTATAGTGATACCGCGATAAGCCTTGTACTTGGAGCCCGCCACTTCGCTCAAGGAGATATTGATACCCCCCTCATCCTTCGCAACTTTCCAGTCTTCAGCCTGAGCGGCAGCAGCCATCAATACAGTCAAACCACACACAACAGCTATCCGATGCAGCGAACCCATTGTTTTATTCCTTGTTGTCGAAGTTCTGGTAAACCGGTTTGCGGGAAATCAGTTCTGCTTAAGTAAAGGCCATCAAGCCACTGCGGTCGCTTGCTCCCACCAGCCAATCAGACGAATAGCCTCCGCCTGGTTCGACCCGCAGACCTCCTCATCCGCCGAAAACGCACTGCACACCGCAGGCCGATCAGGCCTGCCGAACAAAGCACACAGCGATTCGACAGAAAGATGCAGGCAACGTTCTCCTGCGGCCTTGCCATTGGGCATGCCAGGAATAGGCGAACTGATGGAGGGTGCAATGCAGCAGGCCCCGCAATCTGGACGACAGTCCATAACGAATATCCTCGCGACCGGCAATGGTTAAAGTCGAAGGATATTACCCGCTTAAACGCCCGTTTGAAATCAGTCTGACGGCAGACTGTTCTTTAGCGCTACTGCTTGAACTCGAAATCGAGGGCAGCACCTTCGACTTCCCGCCGATTTTCGTCGCGCATTTGCAGCTTCATTGCGTTATTCAGTAAGCGGCCGTTGAGCTGGAAAGGCCCTTCCGGAGCCGTTTTTTTCTCGCCAAACATGGGTGGCAATAAAGACTTGTTAACGATGGGCGCCACCGTACCAACGGGTGCCATCTCCTTGACCATATCTGTCGGCAGACTCAAGTCCAGATTCGGCTGGGAGAGACGAGTTTGCCGCACCACTTCACTCGCAGGCTTGGTCTTGCTGGACATTGGTGCGCGAGGCTTGGCAGGGGGCGATTCGGATGTGGCTTTGCTGGAGACAGTCTTTTGTACTGACGCCCTGGCCGAGGAGGTCACCACTACCGGAACCACCGGAATGTTAGGTTTCAACTCATGGATATGCACCTGCGGTGCGATTGGCGCAGGCGGCACGACGACCGACTCCCCCCCGGCGCCCACTGGCATACCTGACGCCGCCCCAGACACGACCTTGGGCACCGGCGCAGTAGGTTTTTCAGGACCACAGGCACTCGCCAGTACAATTAATAGCAACCCGATACAACGAAGAAAATTCATAGACATAAATGGCAGCAAGGCAGAGGGCCATATGCTGGCCTGTTGAAGGGTTCATGACAAGCCAGCAGATTCAAACCGGACGAGTAAAGAGGCGCCGAGCACAGTACTCACCTGCGGGGTAATACCTCAGTAAGCTTGCGCCGTTTCTTGACACAGTTGCTTGGCGAGCATGCCCAAGGTCATCAGTGCGCGCTCCGCTTCGCGGTTCCATGGGATACCACAGTTGAGCCGAATACAGTGATTGAACTGTTCTGTATTGCTAAAAATAAGCCCCGGCGCGATGCTGATTCCCTGCTCCAGGGCGCGCACATGCAACTCTTGAGTGTTAACCCGCCCAGGCAAGCTCACCCACAGAATAAATCCTCCCGTCGGCCGACTCATTTGAGTCCCTTCAGGGAAGTACTGTTGCACCGCCAACTGGAACGCGCTCAAATTTTTGCGGTACTCCAGGCGAATGAACCTTAAATGTCGGTCATAACCGCCATTTTCCAGATAAGCAGCAACGCCCATTTGGGTGACGCTGCATGCCGAATGAGTGCTGAATGTCTGTAATCGCTGGATTTCTGCTTGATACTTTCCGGCAATCGTCCAGCCGATACGCACACCAGGCGCCAAGGTCTTGGAAAAACTCGAGCAATAAATCACCCTACCCAACCGATCAAAGGCCTTCAACGCTTTGGTTCGCCCGAGTTCAAACATCAACTCGCCATAAATGTCGTCTTCCACAATCTGAATATCAAAATCCGAGGCGAGTCGCAACAGATGCTTCTGTCGCTCTTCAGGCACGGTCCCTCCCAATGGATTACTCAGACGCGACGTCATCACCAACGCCTTGATCGACCACTGGTTGGCCGCCAACTGCAACGCTTCAAGGCTGATGCCGGTGGCAGGATCACTCGGAATCTCGATGACCTTGAGCCCCAGAAGGTCGGCCATTTGCAACAAACCATAATAGGTGGGCGACTCAGTCGCGATCAGATCACCGGGCCTGGTCAGTACCCGCAAGGACATTTGCAACGCATCGACACAACCGTGGGTAATCACCACCTCGGACGGATCGACCACCACCCCGGCATCGCGCATGCGAATGGCAACCTGACGGCGCAACGGCTCGAAACCGGGACTGAACATATAGCTAAAAGCGCGCGGACTCTGAAAACGCGTCACTTTTGCCAGTTGCTGATGCAACGCCCGCACTGGCAGATAGTCTACGTGAGGCACTGCAGCCCCTAACGGAAATACACCTTCACGGCGTGACTCGACTAAAACCTGCTGGATGATGCTACTGCGGGTGACCAGACCAGGACGCTCTACGCGAGCAATGTCCGGGGTGGGCGCAGTCAACGCCGGTGTCTGGTGCACGTAATAACCCGACTGCGGCCGCGCCCGGATCAAACCTTGATCTTCAAGGTTTGCATAGGCCTGCAACACTGTTGCATGACTCACATTGAGCTGCGAACTCATTTTGCGTACAGAGGGCACGCGCTCACCGGGCTGATAGACACCCCGGCGAATATCCTCAGCCAGCTGCTGAGCAATGCGTTGATAAAGTAGAAGATTGGTCATGACACGGCCCTCGATGCTGCTGACAACTTATTTTTATAGAGTGTTCAAGACGGGTGACTACCGTAACAGTAGGGAAGTGTACGGGGACAGTTTCTAGAAATGATAGCCCTCCTCAGCAGTGATAAAACAATTCCATCGAAAAACCCCCTGTTCGCCCCCATTTTTCTCAAAAAAAACCCGGCACCTTGCGGTTACCGGGTTTCTTTAACGAGAACGCCTAGCGCGCTGCACCCAAATGGCCTTTGTCGTCGGAGAAAACGATTTCAACCCGACGATTCTGCGCCCTTCCACGCTCCGAGGCGTTCGCTTCGACAGGGAATTCATCCCCATAGCCTTCGACCTGAAGACGCTTCTCGTCAATACCCAGATCCATCAGCAAATCAGCCACCGACTGCGCCCGATCCCTGGAAAGCTCAAGGTTTTCCTGCTTGCCGCCTGTGCTGTCGGTATAGCCTTCGATCCGCACGACGCGCTTGGGATTAAGCTGGAGAAATTGCACCAACTTGAGCACCGTGCGATTGGCCGAACTTTTTAGCTCAGCGTTCCCCGTATCAAATAGTACGTCGCCCAGGGTCATGACCAGACCGCGATCAGTCTGGATGGTGGCCAGAGCAACCATCTGCTCCTCCAGCCATTTGCCTTGCTGCTGCACACTGGACAATTTGGCTTCACGCAACGCGAGTTGCAGGCGCTGACGGTCTAGCTCCGACTTGGCCAACTGTTCCTGATTGAGCATCAGGTTAGTATGCTCGCGAGCAATTTCGCTGTAGCGGCCGCTAAGGTAAGCGTAATGGCTGACGTCTGCGCCACTGCCCCAATAGCCGGACAAACGCTCGGCACGCCCTAACAATTCGCCGGCACGAATAACATCTTTGGGGGCGCCGCGCAGAACGTTGGTATCTTCTCTGACTTTCTGGAAGTCGGCACTGGCTTGCTGCACTGCCCGCTCGCTGTTCTGGTGCCCTGCACAACCATAAAGGCCAGCCGAACCCAGCAGCATGACTGCACTGATGATACGAGGGATACGATTCACTGAGCGACTCACTGAACGTCTCCCACTTGCTTACGCAGACGATTGAGGCGAGTGTTCAGCTGCATTATTTGCTCCTGACTCTTCTGGGTCAGGACGCGTGCTTCGGCGAGCCGCGCATCGAGTTCCGACTGCTCGGCCTGCATGCGAGCCTCTTTGAATGATTGGTTGGCCATGTCGGCGCGAGCCTGAATCAGTTTCGACTGGGCCAGTGTCAGCTCTGGGATTTCTTCGGTGGCACCCACCGCCTTGGCTTGATCCACTGCTTGCTCGGTCAG
Source organism: Pseudomonas sp. GG8 (assembly GCF_052976945.1). Classification (NCBI taxonomy): domain Bacteria; kingdom Pseudomonadati; phylum Pseudomonadota; class Gammaproteobacteria; order Pseudomonadales; family Pseudomonadaceae; genus Pseudomonas; species Pseudomonas sp. GG8. Next base: position 1,888,516 of record NZ_JBRIIP010000001.1, on the reverse strand, counting down.
TCGTAACTGTTCGATCGGTGCCGGATCGTTGGCACAGCCGACCAGAGCAGCAAAGGCTGTGGCGGCGAATAAAGCTCGAATACTCACGAAAACATTCCTACTTGTTTGGGGCGGTGGCTGGCAGCAGCAACTGCGCTTTCCAGAGTTCCAGATTGCGTTTCACCGCCTCGCCTGACAGGCCGGAGGCGGCCGATTCTGTCATCTTTTTGGCCAGCTGTCCGCGTAACCAAGGATCATTGCAGGCTGAATTGAATGACAACGCCAAGTACAGCCCCTGCTTATCCAGTGGCAAAGGCTGCGCAACCAGGTCCGCAGACACCCCCAATGCCTGGGCCATCGCCAGACCGGCGTAACGGCCCGCCAGTACATATTCAACCTGCCCCAGAATCAATTTTTGAAACGCCTGAGTCAGATTCTCGGTGCGTTCAAGTCTCAGATGCTCACTGACTAGCGCCTCAAAGGGTTGTGTGAAGCGAATTTTGTTCGATACCGCGCCTGGGTGATCGCGCAGATCGGCAAGCACATTGAAGGGCTGCGCATGATCATGTCGAGTCCAGACAACGATTTCGTTCTGGGTGATCGAAGGATGAATGTAATCAAGCGATTCAAGTTCCGACGTCTTCAACGGCGCGTCGGCCAACAGGTCCATACGCCCACTGCGCACTTCTTCCAACGCCTGACTGCGCTTACCTGCATACAGCAGCTCTACTTTCAGGCCCAACTCTTCAGCTGCTTGTTTGAGCAGGTCGGCATTGGCGCCCATCAGGTGCTTCGGGTCTTGGGGGTCACGCCATAAATAAGGCGGCGCATCAGGGCTGCCTGTCACGATCAGACGCTCACATTTGCCCGCGGCGAAACTCAGTGATGGCAACATGAACACGCCTAAAAGAAGCGATGGCAATAGCAGCCGAGGCCTGCTCATAGGTCAATCCTTAATCGAATCCAATAAAAAACCCGCTCATCGAAGGCCGTGGGAATCTGCGGCGTAGCGCAATTTCACACAGCCCGAAATGAACGGGTTCTCTTTATAAGTGAAGAGCCTGGATTAAACCAGCTTCTCAAACTCAGGAACGGCTTCGAACAAATCAGCCACCAGGCCGTAATCAGCCACCTGGAAGATCGGCGCTTCTTCATCCTTGTTGATCGCAACGATCACTTTGGAATCTTTCATACCGGCCAAATGCTGGATCGCGCCGGAAATACCGACCGCAATGTACAGTTGTGGCGCAACGATTTTGCCGGTCTGACCGACCTGCATGTCGTTGGGTACGAAACCTGCGTCGACTGCGGCGCGCGAAGCACCCACAGCAGCGCCCAGCTTGTCGGCCAAGGCGTACAGGTGTTTGAAGTTCTCGCCGTTCTGCATGCCACGACCGCCGGAAACGACGATTTTGGCAGCCGTCAGTTCTGGACGATCGGACTTGGCCAGTTCTTCGCTAACGAAGGTGGACTTGCCAGCATCGTGAGCAGCCGAGACCGCTTCAACAGAAGCCGAACCGCCTTCAGCCGCCACCGGATCAAAACCGGTGGCACGCACGGTGATCACTTTGACCGCAGCCGAAGACTGCACTGTCGCAATGGCGTTACCGGCATAGATCGGACGCTTGAAGGTGTCAGCGCTTTCAACGGCGATGATCTCGGAGATCTGGTCAACGTCCAGCTGCGCAGCAACACGCGGCAGGATGTTTTTGCCGTTGGACGTAGCAGCAGCCAGGATGTGGCTGTAAGCCTTGCCCAGCTCGGCAACCAGCGGCGCGACGTTTTCCGGCAACTGATGAGCGTAAGCCGCATTATCAGCGACCAGTACCTTCGAAACACCGGCGATTTTCGCTGCTGCTTCGGCGACTGCACCGACGTTGGCACCGGCCACCAGTACGTGAATATCACCACCGATTTTTACAGCGGCAGCCACGGTGTTCAGGGTTGCCGGGGCAACGACACCATTTTCATGTTCAGCAATAACCAAGATAGTCATTTAGATTACCTTCGCTTCGTTTTTCAGTTTCTCGACCAGTTCAGCCACCGACTTGACCTTGATGCCTGCGCTGCGGGTAGCCGGCGCTTCAACTTTCAGGGTTTTGGTCGTGGAGGCGGTAGAAACGCCCAAAGCGTCCGGAGTCAGCACTTCAAGAGGCTTCTTCTTGGCTTTCATGATGTTTGGCAAGGAGGCGTAACGTGGCTCGTTCAGACGCAGGTCTGTGGTCACGATCGCGGGCAGGCTCAGGGACACCGTCTGCAGGCCGGCGTCGACTTCACGCGTGACGCTGACTTTGTCGCCAGACACTTCGACTTTAGAGGCGAAGGTGCCCTGAGCGTAGCCGCTCAGTGCAGCCAGCATCTGGCCGGTCTGGTTGTTGTCGCTGTCGATGGCCTGTTTACCCAGGATCACCAGCTGCGGTTGTTCTTTGTCGACCACAGCCTTGAGCAACTTGGCCACGGCCAGGGAGTTCAGTTCGTCGGCGCACTCAACGAGGATGGCGCGATCAGCACCCAGAGCCAATGCAGTACGCAGTTGCTCCTGAGCGGTGGTCGGACCAATGGAAACGACGACGATCTCGGTCGCAACGCCTTTTTCTTTCAGGCGGACGGCTTCTTCTACAGCGATTTCGCAGAAGGGGTTCATCGACATTTTGACGTTAGCGAGATCGACGCCGGAGTTGTCCGCTTTGACGCGAACCTTGACGTTGTAGTCGACCACTCGTTTGACAGCTACAAGAACCTTCATGGATTCCTCGTTACTCTCCGGTGAAAAGAAAATCGCCCGGGCGGACCTGGCGATTGATACGCGTCGGTAAAAAGGACACCTCTAAAAACAACTGCACCGCGCTCACAACGCTTTTTAGAGGTGCCCTTTGAAACCAGCGGTCAGCCTACGGCGAGCGCAAAACCGCCCGTATCTTGACCGGAACGTCTTTTCTGGTCAATACGCTAAAACGGTCAGATATGAGTAGCGCGTCTTTGATTTATCTGGCCTGCAGCAAATTCAAACAAACGTTTGTATTGGACCTGAGCGATGGTCCAGATATAATGCGTGCCTTTGCGGCGCGCAGGTCGGTCAATGTTACTCGCGACCCGCGCTAGTTGCTTCATATAAAAAAAACTGTTGAGCCCTGAGTAGGAGATAGCCTGTGGAACGCGAATACATGGAATTCGACGTCGTCATCGTCGGCGCAGGCCCCGCGGGTCTTTCCGCCGCTTGCCGACTGAAGCAGAAGGCCGCCGAAGCCGGAAAGGAAATCAGCGTCTGCGTGGTGGAAAAAGGCTCTGAAGTGGGCGCGCACATTTTATCCGGTGCCGTGTTCGAACCTCGCGCCCTGAACGAATTGTTTCCGAACTGGAAAGAGCTCGGCGCGCCTCTGAACACCCCGGTCAAGCGCGACGATATCTTTGTACTCAAAAGTGCCGACAGCGCAACTAAAGTACCCAACCTCTTTGTGCCTAAAACCATGCACAACGAAGGTAACTACATCATTTCCTTGGGCAATCTGTGCCGCTGGCTGGCTCAGCAGGCTGAAAACCTGGGTGTCGAAATCTACCCGGGCTTTGCCGCCCAGGAAGCACTGTTCGACGAGAACGGCGTGGTACGCGGGATCGTTACCGGCGATCTGGGCGTTGACCGTGAAGGCCATCCTAAAGAGGGTTACTTCACCCCTGGCATGGAACTGCGCGGCAAGTACACGCTGTTCGCCGAAGGTTGCCGTGGCCACATCGGTAAACAATTGCTCAAGCGCTTCAACCTCGATACCGAAGCCGATGCGCAGCATTACGGTATTGGCCTCAAAGAAATCTGGGAAGTCGACCCGGCCAAGCACGAGCAAGGCCTGGTGGTCCACACCGCTGGCTGGCCATTGGACGTAATGGGCACCGAGAACACTGGCGGCTCTTTCCTTTATCACCTGGAAAACAATCAGGTGGTGGTCGGCCTGATCGTTGATCTGTCCTACTCCAATGCCTTTCTGTCACCGTTTGATGAATTCCAGCGCCTCAAGCACCACCCGGTGATCAAACAGTACCTCGAAGGCGGCAAGCGCATCAGCTACGGCGCGCGCGCCATCTGCAAGGGCGGCTTGAATTCGCTGCCGAAAATGGTCTTCCCGGGCGGCGCGCTGATCGGCTGCGACCTCGGCACCCTGAACTTCGCCAAGATCAAGGGCAGCCACACCGCCATGAAATCCGGCATGCTCGCGGCTGATTCGGTGGCTGATGCCCTCTTCGCTGGCAAGGAAGGCGGCGACGAACTGAACACCTACGTTGAGGCCTTCAAAGCCAGCTGGCTCTACGATGAACTGTTCGCCAGCCGTAACTTCGGCCCGGCGCTGCACAAGTTCGGTCCGATCCTCGGCGGTGCGTTCAACTTCATCGATCAGAACTTCTTCGGCGGCAAGATCCCGTTCACCCTGCACGACACCAAGCCGGATTATGCGTGCATGAAGCTCGCGGCCGACTCGAAAAAGATCGATTACCCACGCCCCGATGGCAAGCTCAGCTTCGACAAGCTCAGCTCGGTATTTCTCTCCAACACCAACCATGAAGAGGAACAACCCTGCCACCTGAAACTGGCCGATCCAAGCATCCCTATTGGCACCAACTTGCCGCTGTACGACGAACCGGCGCAGCGCTACTGCCCTGCCGGCGTGTATGAAGTGGTGACCAAGGAAGACGGCGAGAAGCGCTTCCAGATCAACGCGCAGAACTGCGTGCACTGCAAAACCTGCGACATCAAAGACCCTTCCCAGAACATTACCTGGGTAGCGCCTGAAGGCAGTGGCGGTCCGACTTACCCGAACATGTAAGGCTGATCAAACATCAAGGCTCCTTCGGGAGCCTTTTTGTTGAGTCCGAAAAACCACCTGCCTGCACCTGAACGATCAGCATTATGGATGAGCACCCATCGCTTCATCCCCCGGGCTGTGCTCGAAGTAACGCTTATATTCCCGACTGAATTGCGACGTACTTTGATACCCCACGCGCAGGGCAACCTGCGCCACACCGATGCCTTCGGCGATCAACATCCGCTGCGCCTTGAGCAGTCGTAGACGCTTCAGATACTGCACCGGGGACAACAGGGTGCCGCGCTTGAAGTGCTCATGGAAGGTCGAGGCACTCATGTTTGCGCAGCGAGCCAGGGTCTCGACGCTGAGCGGTTCCGCATAATGCGCATGCAAATGGCTTAACGATGCAGCAACACGGGCAAACGGCCCTTGCTGCTCGACCAGCGCCCGCAACACACTCGCCTGAGGGCCACGCAGCGCGGCATACAGCACCTCACGCAAACGCGTGCGGCCCATGATCTGACACTCCATCGGATCATGCAGGCAGCGCAACAAGCGCTCGACACTTTCGCGCATGCCCGCGTCAAGCGCTGCGGAGCTCATGGACTCCAGGGTCTGGGGTTGAGTGTCACGCCCCGGCATTAGCCCCATGGCCAGCACCAACTCCCCCAGCATGATCCGGTCAATGCCAATCGAGATGCCGAGCAACGGCACTTCGGGTGTGGCAAAGGTTTCGCACTCGAAGGGCATCGACAACGCCTGAACCAGATAGCGCCCCGCGCCATATTCCAGAGTGCGCGGCCCCAGGTAGGCCAGTTTGCTGCCTTGAGCAATGATCATCAGGCTTGGCTCGTAAATCTGCGGGCAACGCGCCACATTGCTGCGAGCCGAAACGATTTGCACCTCAGGCAATAGCGTCGGCAGAAACCCCGGACGAGTGGCGAGCGGCTGGATCAACGAGACCAGTGTTGCATTGGCATCAAGGTGGCGGGTCAACAACATGGGAATCCAGCTTCGCAAGAGGAATAGATAGCGCCATCATCGCAGATCCGCCCAAAAAAATAGCCGATCAGCGCTGATGCCGGAGGAATAGGCAAGATAGCCGGAGGAATGACCATGGCCGGCCATGCCGTGCACGAGGACAATAGCTCGCATCACCCAGCCATTGTTTTGCGAGGTTCACTATGTATAAAGCCATCGGTTACGCCGCCCAGTCGGCCACCGCTCCCCTCGCCCCCATGAACTTCGAGCGCCGCAGCCCTCGGGCCGATGACGTGGCCATCGAGATTCTCTACTGCGGCGTCTGCCACTCCGATATCCACCAGGCGCGCAACGAATGGGGGATCGCCGTCTATCCCTTGATGCCAGGCCACGAAATCGTTGGCAAGGTAACCGCTGTCGGCGCAGACGTCAGCCGCTACAAAGTCGGCGATAAGGTCGGGGTCGGTTGCATGGTCGATTCCTGCCGCCAATGCGAAGCCTGCAACGCTGACCTGGAGCAGTATTGCCTGGAAGGACCGACCCAGACTTACGCGTCGAAAGACCGCGTCGACGGCAGTATCACCATGGGTGGTTACTCTGACAGTATCGTGGTCAGCGAGCGTTTCGTCGTGCGCATCCCAGAGAAACTGGACTTGGCCAGCGCGGCGCCAATTCTCTGCGCAGGGATCACCACGTACTCGCCACTCAAGCACTACAACGTGAAACCGGGCGACAAGGTCGGCATCCTCGGCATGGGCGGTCTGGGTCACATGGGTATCAAATTCGCCAAAGCCATGGGCGCCGAAGTGACCCTGTTCACCCGCTCCGAGGCCAAGGCAGAGGAAGGCCGTCGTCAGGGCGCCGACCATGTAATCGTGTCAACCGATGCCAAACAGATGGCAGCCGCAGCCGGCCATTTCGACTTCCTGCTGGACACCATTCCGGTGCAACACGACCTCAACCCCTACCTGCAAACCCTGCGTTTCGATGGCGTGCATATTCTGGTGGGGCTGGTCGAGCCGGTGGAACCTCCAGTGCATTCGGCCAACCTGGTCACGAAACGTCGCGTGCTGGCAGGCTCGATGATCGGTGGCATGGCGGAAACCCAGGAAGTCCTGGACTTCTGCGCCGAGCATGGCATCACCTGCGACATCGAGATGCTCGACATCCGCAACATCAACGACGCCTTCACTCGAGTGGTCGCGGGCGACGTGAAGTACCGTTTCGTCATCGATATGGCGAGCTTGAAAGCCTGATTCAGGCTTTGGCCCCTAACTCGGCCGAGAGTCGCGCTGCGGTCTGTTTGATCAGCGGGATCAGCTCGGCCATTTTCTCCAGGGGCATATAAGGCACGGTACTGGCAATACTGATGCCAGCAACGATTCGGTTGCTGGCATCACGTACCGGCGCGGCGACACAGCGAATCGACGGTTCGTTGTCCTCCAGATCAAACGCATAGCCCCCCGCGACATAGTCCTGCATTCGCTGCTGGAACTGTTCCCAGGACTGTTCCTGATGCTGCGGCCACACCATGGATTTTCCGTCGACTGGCAAACTGACCTGATACAGACGCTGCCACTCGTCCTGCGTGCAATCAATCATCAACGCCTTGCCAATCCCGGTGCGCGCCAACGGCATGCGATGACCGACCCGCGAGCGCATTTCGGGACCATTGCGACCTGGATTTTTGTGCAGATACAGCACGTCATCACCCTCACGAATCGCCAAGTGCACGGTATCCCCGGTCAGCGCTGACAACTCGTCGAGGTATGGACGCGCCAAAATTGCCAGCGGCACTTCCTCACGGGCCTGAAAACCCAGCTCGATCAGCTTGGGCCCGAGCAGGTAACCCACCTGTGGCAAAACCCGCAGATAACGCTCCTCCACCAGACAACTGACCAGGCGATGGGTCGTGCTGCGCGTGGTGCCGATAACCCGGGCAATTTCCTTGAGGTCACGGGCACCGCTGGCCACGGCCTGAACCACACCAAGCCCACGCAACAGGGTTTGGGTACCGGTTGGCGAGACGTCCTTGGTGGCGTTGCTTATCGCAGGGTTGAGTGAATCGTGCTGCATATCACGCCTTATTCATTCAGAAAGCTGACGGCATTATTGTCGCCAGCTTGCCTCGGTTACAACTCGATGCGCTCGACCTTCCCCACCAACAGAATGTACGACAGCGCCCCTACCAGCGCCAACACGGCTACGTAGGTGATCGCGGGCGCAAAAGAATCCCCTGTTGCCAGAAAACCGATCACGATGGGTGTGGTGATCGCCGCCAGGTTGCCGATGAAATTAAAGGTGCCGCCGGTCAATCCCAGCAATCGGGCTGGCGCCAGAGTCGACACCAGCGACCAGGTGATCGATGCAAGCCCGTTACCGAAGAACGCCAGCGCGAGAAAGGCGATCACCAGCGGTGTCGACTCGACGTAGTTGGCGCCTATGATTGAGGTCGAAATCAGCAGCCCGCCGATAATCGGCAACTTGCGGGCAAAACCCACGCTGCTGCCGCGACGGATCAGCCAATCGGAGAAGAAACCCGAACAGAGCACACCCACGAATGCCGCAAGAAACGGCAGTGAAGCCAGTAAACCGGACTTTATGAAGTCCATGCCACGGTACTTCACCAGGTAAGTCGGGAACCAGGTCAGGAAGAACCACAGCGTCGAGTTCAGACAGAACTGGCCCAAATAGATGCCCCAGAGCTTGCGCTTGCTCAGGACGATCCCCAGATCCGGCCAGCTGAAACCGCGTTTGTTTTTCTCGGTACTGGTCTGGATATCCACCAGCCCGCCCCCGTCGCGAATCAGCTCGATTTCCGCCTGATTGACGCCGTTGAAATCACGCGGCTCGCGATACACAAAAAACCACACCAGTGCCCAGATGACACCCACGGCACCGGTGCTGACGAAGACCATGTGCCAGCCATACTGCGCCTGCAACCAAGCCAGAACCGGCGTCAGAAACGCCAGCCCGACAAATTGCCCGGACGTATAAAACCCAATCGCTGTCGCCCGTTCACGCTCCGGGAACCAAGTGGTCACCACGCGGCTGTTGATTGGATAAGCCGGCGCTTCCAGGGCGCCCACTGCCATACGCAGAACAAACAGCGCGATAAAACTGGCCGCGAAGCCGAGCATGATGGTCGCCAGTGACCACAGCAACAGCGCGACGGCATAGAGAATCCGCGGCGGTACGCGGTCCACCAGCCAGCCGCCGGGGATCTGCATCGCGGCGTAGGTCCAGCCGAAAGCGGAAAAGATCAAACCGACATGAATCGGATCGATCCCCAGCTCCGTGGTCAGGGCCGGTGCAGCAATCGACAGGTTGGCGCGATCCAGGTAGTTGATCACTACCGTAATGAACAACAGCACCATGATGAAAAAACGCTTACGGCTCGGCGTCACTAATGACGCCTTTCCTGCGAAGGTCTGAGGTTGCATGGGGTGCCTCTTATTATGATTATTTGAGGACAACACGGAGCGGGGGATTACTGAATCACCACTCGGCAAAACTGCCATCGGCATGGCGCCAGATCGGGTTACGCCAGCGATGGCCGATGGCGGCGCGCTCCTTGACGTATTCTTCGTTGATTTCGATGCCCAGGCCCGGGCCGTTGGGGATCTTCACGAAGCCTTTGTCGTAGTCGAATACTTCCGGGTTTTTGATGTAATCGAGCAGGTCGTTACTTTCGTTGTAATGGATGCCCAGGCTCTGCTCCTGGATAAACGCGTTGTAGCAAACCGCATCCAGTTGCAAACAGGCAGCCAGGGCAATCGGCCCTAGCGGACAATGCAGCGCGAGGGCGACATCGTAAGCTTCAGCCATGTTGGCAATTTTGCGGGTTTCGGTGATCCCGCCTGCGTGCGAGGCATCGGGCTGAATGATGTCGACATAGCCTTCGCTCAGGACTCGTTTGAAGTCCCAGCGCGAAAACAATCGCTCACCCAAGGCAATCGGGGTGCTGGTCAGGGGCGCCAGTTCCTTGAGTGCTTCGTAGTTCTCGCTGAGCACCGGTTCTTCGATGAACATCAACTTGTACGGATCGAGTTCCTTCATCAGCACCTTGGCCATGGGTTTGTGCACCCGGCCATGGAAGTCGACGCCAATGCCGACGTTAGGCCCGACGGCATCCCGCACGGCGGCGACGTTGGCCAGCGCCAGGTCGACTTTTTCGAAGGAGTCGAGGAACTGCAACTCCTCGGTGCCGTTCATCTTGATGGCGGTAAAACCACGGTCCACGGCCTCTTTGGCAGCGCGAGCGGTGTCGGCTGGGCGATCACCGCCGATCCAGGAATACACTCGGATTTTGTCGCGCACCTGACCGCCGAGCAAATCGCTGACCGACACACCCAGGGCCTTGCCCTTGATGTCCCACAACGCCTGATCAATCCCGGCCAGGGCGCTCATGTGCACCGCCCCACCCCGATAAAAACCGCCGCGATAGAGCACGGTCCAGATGTCCTCGATGTTGCGCGGGTCCTTGCCAATCAGGTAATCGGACAATTCATCCACCGCCGCAGCGACCGTGTGCGCACGGCCTTCGACCACCGGCTCGCCCCAACCGGTCACACCTTGGTCGGTCTCGATTTTCAGGAACAACCAGCGTGGCGGAACAATAAACGTCGTGAGTTTGGTGATTTTCATGTGTGCGCTCTCTTATTGGAGGCGACGCTCAGGGCGCCGATCAGCTCAGCTCAATTGATTCCATGCAGATACGTAGGCATCGGCGCGCTCGGCAACCTCAGCGGCGCTCATCCCCGGTTTGAACAACCCGGAGCCAAGTCCGAAACCGCACACACCGGCGTCGATAAAGACCTGCATGTTGTCCGGGGTAATGCCGCCCACCGGGATCAGTGCGGTACCGGCTGGCAATACAGCAAGGAAGGCCTTGACCACTGCGGGCCCCATTTGCTCGGCGGGAAACAGCTTGAGTACGTCCGCGCCCTCAGCCAGTGCGGCGAAGGCCTCGGTCGGCGTGGCAACACCCGGCGACAGGTACAAGCCCGCCGCTTTGGCTGCGCGCAGCACCTTGGGGTCGCTGTGCGGCATGACGATCACTTGACCGCCCGCCTCCTTGACCCGCCCCACTTGCTCAGGCGTCAACACCGTGCCGGCGCCGATCAGGCAATCGGCAGGCAACGTTGCGCGCAGAATACGGATGCTGTCGTAAGGCTCAGGTGAATTAAGCGGCACTTCGATGACGCGAAAACCCGCTTGATACAGCACCTCACCGATGGACGCCGCCTCTTCAGGACGCAGACCACGGAGGATCGCGATCAAGCCGTTTTTAGCCAGTGTTTGTTTGAGCATGTCAGACCTCTGCAAGAGTGGGCTTGAGCAAGTTGGCCTGTACCGCCAATTGCCATAAACCGCGTTCGGTAGCCTGTTCGGCCACGGTCACCTGAGCGAAACCGCAGGCGGCCAGCGCACGTGAATAACGCGCGCACAGCTGGCTATTGCCGATCAGGATGATGGGAGGGAGGTGTTCGCGGGCTCGCTGCTGCAAGGCGACAAGCGCGACCAATTCGTGACCGATCAACAGACCGGACAGATAGTCGGACTGCGCGGTGGCGCTGAGTTCACCGGTCAAGCCAAGGGTCCGACAGCTGAATATCGTCGACAGCAGCCCGGCTGCACCGTCGGCAGACCCTGCGACAGCGACACCGCGATCAAATGCCTCGGCGTCGAACGCCTCGCTGTGCTGCAGGGTTCGACCGAGGATGGTGTGTGCACTCAGGGCGGCATAGACCTCGCCCGTCATAAACGTGTCGAAATGCACGATGCAGCCATCGGTGACCTGCACCCATTTCGAGTGGCTGCCAGGCAGGCCGATCAACAATGGGTCGTGATTTTTTTCGGCGGGCAAGCTGGCGAGAATACCCATAACCTGGGTTTCTTCACCGCGCATCACATTGGGCAACACAGAACGCTGCAGCACGCCAGGAACGATGTGTACATCGACCCCACGGACACTGCGTACGGTTTGCAGGGCTGCGCTGAGACCCGCCACATCCGCAGGGGTTTCGCGGTACACCGCTTCACTCCATCCCTGGGCGCTGCCAACCATGCCGCAGGCGATGACAGGCGTCCCGGGCTCGGCGTCGAGCCAATCACCACACGCCTGATCGAACGCCAGCTCAAATCCATCGACACACATCACGCCGGCAATCAGCCGAGGGGCCGTCGGCAACTGCATGATGCCTGCGCTCAGTGAGCGCTGTTCCAGAACCTGACCCTGTTCCCCGAGCCGATAGGCACGCAGAGAGGTTGTCCCCCAATCGAGCGCGATCAATTGCGCGTGCATCGCTTCACCTGTTTTATTTTTTTGCGAGATAAGTGAGTGCGCGACGACTATAGACCCAAAGCCTGCATCGTCTCAATATGTAAATTCATATCCCATATATAGGGAATTACAAGCCATACATAAAGTGCCGACAAACGCGCCTGTACGCAGCACGTCAGCACTGGCATCATTTCTGCCAAATACGGCATACTGCCCAAGCATTCCCCAAGTTGATCCACCCTCCAATCGGCCCCTGCGCCGAGGGTGGTAACTATCCTTAAATTCTTCGCCCGTTCCCTCCCCGTGTGTTCTCTGTCTCTGGCCTGTTGACGCTTTGTCGCGCACAGGTTTCCAGGGTTGTGGTCATGCCGTGCGCATTGCGTTTGTGCGGCCATTGCCGCGTTGCCAAAAAAGTCGTCAGACCCACTTCTCATCTGCAAGGACAACTGCCATGAAGCGATTTCTGGTGCTCGATAGTTTTCGCGGTCTGTGTGCCTTGGCGGTGGTGATGCATCACTCCCACGCGCTGCGCAGCTTTACTGAACTGACGTTTTTCAAGAACGCTAACTACCTCGTCGAGTTCTTCTTCGTCCTCAGCGGCTTTGTGCTTTATCACACCTATGCGAACCGGTTGGGCTCGGTCGAGCAGTTGCGCCGTTTCGTGATCACTCGCACCTGCCGCCTGTACCCGCTGCACGTGGTGATGCTGGCGGTATTCATCGGCTTCGAAGTATTGAAAGTCGTGGTCGAGCGCTACGGGATGTCCTTCAACGCCCCGAGCTTCACCGGCGCCCGGGCGCCCGACGAGATTGTGCCGAACCTGCTGTTGATTCAGTCCTGGTGGCCGAGTTTCAACGCGCTGTCGTTCAACTATCCGTCGTGGAGCATCAGCGTCGAATACTACCTGTACCTGATCTTCGGCCTGATCGCCCTGGCCTTGCCGACGCAGGCGCGCAAGGTTTTCGTAGCCATCGCGGTACTCGCTTTCCTCGCGCTCTACTTCAAGAGCACGCTGGTAACGGACAATGCGCTGAAAGGTCTGGGCTGTTTTTTTGCGGGGGGCGTTACTTACCGGGTATACGCAAAACTGCAAAGCCTGCACCTGAGTCCACTGCTTGGCAGCGCGCTTGAGGTGCTGGTTCTGGGTGTGATCTACCTGATCATGATTTACAGCGATACGCCCCAGGATATTCTCCTGAGCCTGCTGTTCTGCGTGGCGATCTGGGTGTTTGCGTTCGAAGCCGGCTGGGTGTCGACGCTGCTGCGAAAATCTCTGTTCACCTGGCTTGGCATGCTGTCGTTTTCTATCTATATGACCCACGCAGCGGTGATTTTCGCGATGTCGATCGGGGTGATGATTGTCGCCAAGCTTACCCACCTGCCGCTGCTGATAGACCTACCCAGCGAAATCGTTGGCGTGGTTATCCGCTATATCGATACCGGCAGCATGGCACTCGACAATCTACTGATGGTCATTGAAGTGGCGGCGGTGCTGGCTGTTTCGGTGCTGAGCTATCGCCACATCGAACTGCGCGGCATCGCGCTTGGCAAGCGATGGAGCAAGGACCGCTTGACCGCGGCAAGCCTGGCACCACGCCTTCCCGAATGAATTCGCTCGCTACGCTTTCACACGCGCAATAAAAAACCGCTTCTCAAACGAGAAGCGGTTTTTTTTGAAACAGCTAACGCATTAACGTTCCAGCAGAATCCGCAACATACGACGCAGCGGTTCGGCGGCGCCCCAGAGCAACTGGTCGCCAACAGTGAACGCGCCCAAGTATTGCGAGCCCATGTTCAGCTTGCGCAGACGTCCCACCGGAATGCTCATTGTCCCGGTTACCGCCGTTGGGCTCAGCTCTTGAATGCTCGCTTCACGGTGGTTCGGTACCAGCTTCACCCATGGGTTGTGCTGGCTGATCATGCCTTCGATGTCGGCGATTGGCACATCCTTGTTCAGCTTGATGGTCAGCGCCTGGCTGTGGCAACGCATGGAGCCGATGCGCACGCAGATACCATCGACCGGGATCGGGTTCTTGAAGCGACCCAGGATCTTGTTGGTCTCGGCCTGGCCTTTCCACTCTTCACGGCTCTGACCGTTCGGCAACTCTTTGTCGATCCACGGAATCAAACTGCCGGCCAATGGCACGCCGAAGTTCTCAGTCGGGAAGGCTTCGCTGCGCATGGCTTCGGCAACCTTGCGGTCGATGTCGAGGATCGCGCTGGCCGGGTTGGCCAAGTCGTCGGCCACGGCAGCGTGAGTAGCACCCATCTGCTTGATCAGTTCACGCATGTTCTGCGCGCCGGCACCGGAGGCCGCCTGATACGTCATGACGTTCATCCACTCCACCAGACCGGCTTCGAACAAACCGCCCAGGCCCATCAGCATCAGGCTGACCGTGCAGTTGCCGCCAATGAAGTTTTTGGTCCCGGCATCGAGCTGCTGGTCGATCACCTTGCGGTTTACCGGGTCCAGCACGATTACCGCGTCATCCTGCATACGCAGGCTGGAAGCGGCATCGATCCAGTACCCCTGCCAGCCGGCTTCGCGCAGTTTCGGGAAGACCTCATTGGTGTAGTCGCCACCCTGACAGGTCAGAACCACGTCGAGGGTTTTGAGTTCTTCGATGCTGTAAGCGTCCTTCAGGGGCGCAATATCCTTGCCCACGGCCGGGCCTTGGCCACCGACGTTGGACGTGGTGAAGAACACCGGCTCGATCAGATCAAAATCCTGCTCTTCCAGCATCCGCTGCATGAGCACGGAACCGACCATACCGCGCCAACCGATCAGACCTACACGTTTCATCGCAACTGCACCTTTAACGAAAAAGTGGGCCGCTCCGATAAGAGCGGGCCCGAGATATTACAGATTGAGCAGCGCGGCGACTACGGCCTCGCCCATTTCCTGGGTACCTACTTTGGCGTTACCAATCGACCAGATGTCGCCGGTACGCAAACCTTGATCCAGTACCAGGCTCACAGCCCGTTCGATCGCCTCAGCAGCAGCCAGCTGATTGAAGCTGTAACGCAGCATCATCGCGACCGACAGAATCGTTGCCAGCGGGTTGGCAATGCCCTGCCCTGCGATGTCTGGAGCCGAGCCGTGGCAGGGTTCGTACATGCCCTTACTGTTGGCATCCAGCGACGCCGAAGGCAGCATGCCGATAGAACCGGTGAGCATCGAAGCCTCGTCTGACAGAATATCGCCGAACAGGTTATCGGTGACGATCACATCGAACTGCTTGGGTGCACGTACCAGTTGCATCGCCGCGTTGTCGACGTACATGTGGCTCAGCTCGACATCAGGATAATCCTTGGCGACCTGTTCGACCACTTCACGCCAGAGCTGGCTGGATTCCATGACGTTGGCTTTGTCCACCGAGCACAGTTTCTTGCTGCGAAGCCGGGCCATGTCAAAGCCTACACGGGCGATACGACGGATTTCGCTCTCGCTGTACGGGAGAGTGTTGTAACCCTCGCGCTCGCCGTTGTCGAGGGTACGAATACCCCGTGGCGTACCGAAGTAGATACCGCCGGTCAGCTCACGAACGATCAGGATGTCCAGGCCCGACACCACTTCCGGTTTCAAGGTGGACGCTTCAGCCAATTGCGGATACAGAATGGCTGGCCGCAGGTTGCCGAACAGTTTCAGCTCGGAGCGAATCTTCAGCAGGCCTTTTTCCGGACGAATTGCACGGTCCAGCGTGTCCCATTTCGGGCCACCGACGGCACCGAGCAGCACAGCATCGGCAGCGCGGGCGCGGGCCAGGGTTTCATCGGCCAAAGGCACGCCATACTTGTCGATGGCCGCGCCACCGATCAGGTCATGGCTGAGCACGAAGCCCAACTGAAACTTGTCATTGACCAACTCCAGCACCTTGACCGCTTCGGCCATGATTTCCGGACCGATACCATCACCTGGGAGAATCAGAATCTGCTTGCTCATACGTTCCTCAATCCATTTAAACGGCGCGTGATCGTGCGCCTGCAAAAAGAACCATCACTGCTTTTTATAGAAGCAACAAGACTAACGTTCTGCCCACAACACCAGCACATCGGTGCTGAAGGAGCCGTCGTCAGTGATCTCAAAATACTCGCGCACTTCTGCACCCATTGCCTCCTGCAACTCACGAATCGCGACACGCAACACCTGTGGCGTGCGCATACGCTCGACCCACGAACTGTACTCCAAGTGCAAGCGCTGACGGCTGTGACTGCGGGTGAATAACCCGGCCTCGCTGACATGGCGCAACCACTCACCCGCAGAATAGTCGCGGACGTGGCTGGTGTCGCGCAGCACTTCAACACTTTGCAGATACGTATCGAACAGCGGACTGCCTGGCGACATGACGTCGATAAACGCCGCAACGCCACCCGGTTTCAGCACGCGTCGCACTTCACGGAGGGCCAGGCCCAGATCGCTCCAGTGATGCGCCGAGTAACGGCTGAACACAAAATCGAACTCGCCGTCCTCGAACGGAAGGCGCTCGGCGGCCCCACAGACCGTTTGCACGTTGCTCAGTCCACGCTCTACCGCCGCGCTGGCGACCACATCGAGCATCTGCTGCGACAGGTCGTAAGCCACCACCTCGCCCACCGACGACGCCACATTAAAACTCACATGACCGGCGCCACAGCCCAGATCCAGCACTCGCGCATCGCCACGCCCGGCCACTTCGGCCTGTAGCAACGCGAACTCGGTGCCTTGAGCGTGCACAGCACTGCTCAGATAGGCCGCTGCCTGTTCACCGAATTGACGCTGGACGACTTGGGTGTGCGCGGTGTGGGTCATCATGGAGTTCCTTAATAGGCTTCGACTGTCGGGACGCTATCGCGGGCAAGCCCGCTCCTACAAGAACAGTACGCATTCTGCAGAAGCGGGCTTGCCCGCGGTCAGCTTGACGCGGTCTATCAATCAGTCGCGAAACAACCACGGCTGGCTGGCGCGATGCATGCTTTCGAAGCGGGCAATCGCCTCGCCATCCATCAGCGTCAGACCAATGTCGTCCAGGCCGTTGAGCAGGCAGTGCTTGCGGAACGCATCGATCTCGAAGCTCAAGACTTTGCCGTCAGGACGGGTCACGGTCTGCGCCACCAGATCAACGTTCAATTGATAACCCGGCGTGGCCTCGACCTGTTCGAACAACTCATCGACCTCCGCATCGCTGAGGATGATCGGCAGCAGACCGTTCTTGAAGCTGTTGTTGAAGAAGATGTCGGCATAGCTCGGCGCAATGATGCTGCGAAAGCCATATTCTTCCAGCGCCCAAGGCGCGTGTTCACGGCTGGAACCGCAGCCAAAATTCTCGCGAGCCAGTAACACGCTGGCACCTTGATAACGCGCGTTATTGAGCACGAAATCCTTGTTCAATGGACGCTTGGAGTTGTCCTGATAAGGTTGCCCCACATCCAGATAGCGCCACTCGTCAAACAGATTAGGACCAAAGCCCGTGCGTTTGATCGATTTGAGAAACTGTTTGGGAATGATCTGATCAGTGTCGACGTTGGCACGATCCAAAGGAGCGACGAGGCCGGTGTGCTGAGTAAATGCTTTCATGCTGGGCTCCTTAGTGTTGGATCAAGTCACGAACGTCGACGAATCGACCGTTGACCGCCGCCGCTGCCGCCATGGCAGGGCTGACCAGGTGAGTACGGCCACCGGCGCCTTGACGGCCTTCGAAGTTACGGTTGGATGTGGACGCGCAATGCTCGCCGGACTCCAAACGGTCCGGGTTCATCGCCAGGCACATCGAGCAGCCCGGTTCACGCCATTCAAAACCGGCCTCGATGAAAATCTTGTCCAGCCCTTCTTTTTCCGCCTGCGCCTTCACCAGACCCGAGCCTGGCACCACGATGGCCTGTTTGACGGTGGAAGCAACTTTGCGGCCTTTGGCGATCTCTGCCGCAGCACGCAAGTCTTCGATCCGCGAGTTGGTGCAGGAGCCGATAAACACACGATCCAGCTGAATGTCAGTGATCGCCTGATTGGCATGCAAGCCCATGTACTTCAACGCGCGCTCGATAGAACCCCGCTTGACCAGATCGGTTTCTTTGGCCGGGTCAGGCACGTTTTGATCGACGGCCAACACCATTTCCGGTGAAGTGCCCCAACTGACTTGCGGCTTGATCTGAGCGGCATCGAGCTTGATCACGGTATCGAAGGTGGCGTCGGCATCGGACACCAGGTCCTTCCAGGCTTCGACAGCCAAGTCCCACTCCGCACCTTTAGGGGCAAACGGACGACCCTTCACGTAAGCGACCGTTTTTTCATCAGTCGCCACCAGGCCCACGCGAGCGCCGGCTTCGATGGACATGTTGCAGATGGTCATACGCCCTTCGACGGACAGGTCGCGAATCGCGCTGCCTGCGAACTCGATAGCATGACCATTGCCGCCCGCCGTACCGATCTTGCCGATAACAGCAAGAACGATGTCTTTGGCCGTGACGCCAAACGGCAATGTGCCTTCGACCGACACCAACATGTTTTTCATTTTCTGGGCGACCAGGCACTGCGTAGCGAGCACATGCTCGACCTCGGAAGTGCCGATGCCATGGGCCAACGCGCCAAACGCACCGTGAGTCGAGGTGTGCGAATCGCCGCAGACCACGGTCATACCCGGCAACGTAGCGCCTTGCTCAGGGCCAATGACGTGAACGATGCCCTGACGTGGGTCATTCATCTTGAATTCGGTAATGCCATATTCATCGCAGTTGTCGTCAAGGGTCTGCACCTGCAGACGAGACACTTGATCGACGATGGCCTCAATCCCGCCTTTACGCTCCGGTGTCGTCGGCACGTTATGGTCTGGAGTGGCAATGTTGGCATCGATCCGCCATGGCTTGCGCCCGGCCAGACGCAGACCCTCGAAGGCTTGCGGCGAGGTCACTTCGTGAATGATGTGACGGTCGATATAAATCAGCGCCGAACCATCGTCGCGCTGTTTGACCAAATGCGAATCCCAGAGCTTGTCGTAGAGCGTTTTGCCGGCCATCAGACGTTTCCTCATCAGCTTGTTTCTATGCCGGTTATCGATGACGTGGCTCAATAACCCTTTGGCTTGTGAGGAAGATCCTATGGGGTATGATTAAATAACTCAAATTCATATTTTTTATGCTTTGGATAACCAATTGGAATCCTAAAATGGATCTAGCCAATCTCAACGCGTTTATTGCCATTGCCGAGACAGGAGGCTTCTCAGCGGCAGGGGAACGCTTGCATCTGACCCAGCCAGCGATCAGTAAACGAATTGCCGGTCTGGAGCAGCAACTCAAGGTTCGGCTGTTCGACCGACTGGGTCGTGAAGTCAGCCTGACCGAGGCTGGCCGGGCACTGCTGCCCAGAGCCTATCAAATCCTTAGCGTGCTGGACGACACTCGCCGCGCATTGACTAACCTCAGCGGCGAGATCAGCGGACGCCTGACCCTGGCAACCAGCCACCACATCGGCCTGCATCGCCTGCCTCCCTTATTGCGCGAGTTCACACGGCGATACCCCGAGGTCGCGCTGGACATCCAGTTTCTCGACTCGGAAGTGGCCTACGATGAAATCCTCCATGGGCGCGCCGAACTGGCGGTGATCACCCTCGCTCCGCAACCGCATACGCTGGTCAAGGCGGTAGTGGTCTGGGACGACCCACTGGATTTCGTCGCAGCCCCAGAACATCCCTTGGCCAACAGCGGCGCTGTAAGCCTGATGGATATAGCGCGCTATCCAGCGGTGTTTCCCGGAGAAAATACATTCACCCATCACATCGTCAGCCGCCTGTGCGAAGCTCAAGGCCTGAAACCGAACATCGCCATGAGCACCAACTATATGGAGACCATCAAAATGATGGTCTCCATTGGCCTGGCCTGGAGCGTCTTGCCACGCACCATGCTTGATGATCAAGTAGCGCGCATCCCTTTGCCGGGCATTCAGCTCACTCGCCAGCTAGGCTACATTGTGCACACTGAAAGGACACTCTCCAATGCCGCACGAGCATTCATGGCATTACTGGATGCGCAAATAACGTAATCTCCGAGCATAAAAGCGCTTAAAACAATCAACGTCTTTGCCCACTTTCTCAAGGCTTGTTGACCGATGCCCAAAACAGCTGACGGCCTCCTACTCCCGGCGTTTCACCAGGTCACCGACTCCAGCGAGTCGGAAAAACGCTTTGAGACTCTGTATAATCTCAGTCCCAATGTAGTCCTTCTGACCCGGCTGGAAGACGGCCTTATCTGTGAGGCCAATCGACATTTCGAAAGCCTGCTGGGCTGGCCAATCAAAGATATTCTGGGCCGTACCAGCGTGGAAATCGGGCTGTGGGCTGTTCCGGCACAACGTCAACAGGTTCACGACATGGTCAAGGGCGAACCCAAACCCGTTACCCTTGAGGTGCAATTGCACGCCAGCAATGGCCGGGTTCACGATGGCACGCTCTGCGCACAGAAGATCGTGCTGGATAACTGCGCCTATCTTCTCAGCACTTTTCTGGACAACACCGAACACAAGCGTGCCGAACTGGCCCTCAAAGAAAGTCAGGAGCGTCTGGACCTGGCACTGGATTCGGCGCAACTGGGCACGTGGGACTGGCACATCCCCACCGGCATGTTGTATGGGTCAGCCCGAGCCGCGCAGTTGCACGGCCTGGCACCGGAGCCTTTTCACGAATCATTCGATGCCTTTTTCGAGGGTGTGCCCGGCAAAGACCGAGACCACATGCGTCAGGCCTATCGCAGCCTGCGCGAAGGCCCGGCGGGCAATTATCAGATCACCTACCGCATTCAGCTGGAGAACGGCACTTCGCGCTTTCTCGAAAGCCGCGCCCGGCTCTACCGTGATGCAAACGGCGAACCGCTGCGCATGGCCGGTACGTTGCTGGACATCAGCGACCAGGTCGAGCGCGAGCAACGCCTGAGCAGTTCAGAGGAGAAGTTCGCCAGCCTGTTTCAAGCCAGCCCTGACCCGGTATGTGTCACCCATTTCGAGACCGGCCAATTCGTCGAGATCAACCCCAGTTTCACCCAGACATTTGGCTGGAAAGCCGATGAAATCATCGGCCTGAACGTTACGGATATCAGTTTTTGGGCGGACCCGTTAAAACGCCAGCAACGCAACAAGCAAATCATCCGCGACAAGGGCCTGGACAATCTTGAGGTGCTGCTGAAGAACAAGGAAGGCGAACTGCTGACCTGCGTCATCTCCAGCCGCTTGATCGTGGTCGACGAACAACCGTGCATTGTTACCACCCTGCGCGACATCACCCAACAGCAACGTGCCGAAGCGGCGCTCAAGGCCAGCGAAGAGAAGTTTGCCAAAGCGTTCCACTCCAGCCCCGACGCCATCACCATCACCGAGCGCGATTCGGGTCGCTACCTTGAGGTCAACGACGGTTTCTGCCGGTTGACCGGCTACAGCTCCGAAGAGGTGATAGGACGCACTGCCTACGACGTGGGCATCTGGGCTGAACCGGCGCAGCGCAGCCTGATAATCAGTGATTTACAGGACCAAGGCCGCGTCCATCACCGGGAAATGCTGGCACGCAATAAAAATGGAGACATGCTGACGGTTGATGTGTCAGTGGAGCCCATCACCCTGAATGAAACGCCGTGCCTGCTGATGACTGCCCGCGACATCAGCCAATTGAAGAACGCTCAGGCGCAGATTCAGCACCTGGCCTACCACGACCCGCTGACCGACCTGCCCAATCGCGCGTTGCTGATGGATCGTCTAAGCCAGCAGATTGCCCTGCTCAAACGTCATAACCTGCGGGGCGCGCTATTGTTTCTCGACCTCGACCACTTCAAGCACATCAACGACTCTCTCGGTCACCCGGTCGGCGACAGCGTGTTGAAGGTCATCACCGCACGCCTGGAAGCCAGCGTGCGCACCGAGGATACGGTGGCGCGTCTGGGCGGCGATGAATTCGTGGTCCTGATCACCGGACTGGAAGGCACGCGGGCCGAAGTCACCCATCAGGTACGCGGCCTGGCTGACACCCTGCGTGAGTTACTGGCAGAGCCGATGTTCCTCGACGGTCAACGTCTGCAGGTGACACCGAGCATTGGCGTGGCCTTGATCCCCGATCATGGCTCAACCCCGGCTGACCTGCTCAAGCGTGCGGACATTGCCCTGTACCGGGCCAAGGATTCCGGGCGTAACACCACACAACTGTTCCACAGCACCATGCAGAAAGCCGCCAGTGAGCGCCTGAGTCTGGAAAACGATTTACGCCTGGCCCTGCCCCGCGGCGAGTTCAGCTTGCACTACCAGCCTCAGGTGGACGCACGAGACAACCGCATCGTCGGTGCCGAAGCGTTGCTGCGCTGGCAGCGTCCGCAATTGGGCGCTATGGCACCGAGTCACTTCATTCAGGTGCTGGAAGAAAGCGGAATGATTCTGGAAGTCGGTAGCTGGATTCTTGATGAAGCGTGCAAGGCCGGCGGGCAGCTATTAAGGGAAGCGTTGATCGACGCGGATGATTTCAGCATGTGCGTCAACATCAGTCCCCGGCAGTTTCGCCAGAATGACTTCGTCGAGCGCGTCGAACGTAGCCTGCGCGTTCATCGCCTGCCCAGCCGGCTTCTCAAGCTGGAGATCACCGAAGGCATCGTGATCCAGAACCTGGACGACACCATCGCCAAAATGCGTCGCTTGAAGAAAATGGGCGTCAGCTTCGCGATGGATGATTTCGGCACAGGTTACTCGTCGCTCACCTATCTCAAGCGCTTGCCGGTGGACGCGCTCAAAATCGATCAATCGTTCGTGCGCGACGCAACCACTGACCCCAACGACGCCGAAATCATCCGCGCCATCGTGGCCATGGCCCAGAGTCTGAACCTGGCAGTGATCGCCGAGGGTGTGGAAAAACCGGAACAACTGAGGTTTCTCGAACAATTGGGCTGCCATTTATATCAAGGGTATTTGTTCAGCGAGGCGCTGCCGCTGGAGGGGTTTATGGGGATGCTGAGTCAGGAACAAGAGCCATGAGTTTGGCCGCCATAAGCCCATAAACAAGAAAGGCGCCGATCAGGGCGCCTTTCTTGAGCCAGAATGATTTCAAGCCGCCTCGCTGTGAACAAATCCAATCAACTGTCCGATCCGCTCGCAATCGGTCTCACGCCGCAGGGTATTAAACAGCACCGTCGCCTCGGGGTAGCTTTTGGTCAGCAACGCCAGCCATTGCTTCAAGCGGCCAGGGGCCTGAATCGGGGTCATTTTGTTCAACGCCTTTTGCCAGAAATCTTGCAGGAAGGGCTGCAGTTGCGTCCAAGTCATCTCGATCACGTCTTCGCCCGCCTCGGCAGCCGCAATTTGCCGGGCCAGATCAGGGCGCGCGACCAACCCGCGACCGATCATGATGTCTCGGGCGCCACATATTTCCCGGCAGCGTCGCCAGTCGTCAACGGTCCAGATTTCGCCGTTGGCAACGACCGGGACCTTGACCACTTCCTGGATACGCGCGATCCATTCCCAGTGCGCTGGCGGTTTGTAGCCATCGACCTTGGTCCGAGCATGGACCACAATCTGCTCCGCACCACCATCGGCCAGTGCCCGGGCGCAATCGAGAGCGCCCTCCGGGCTTTCATAACCCAGACGCATTTTCGCCGTCACCGGGATATGCGCAGGCACGGCGCGCCGTACATGGTTGACGATGCTGTGCAGCAACTCCGGCTCTTTGAGCAGGATCGCGCCGCCACGGGAACGATTGACGGTCTTGGCCGGACAACCGAAGTTCAGGTCCAGCACGGGGGCACCCAGCTCACAGGCATAGGCTGCGTTTTCGGCCAGGCACACAGGATCGGAACCCAGCAATTGCAGGCGTAAGGGCACACCCGCATCGGTCTTCGCCCCCTGGTGCAACTCCGAGGCGTATTTGTAGAAGTAGTGGGCCGGCATCAGGCGCTCGGACACACGAATGAATTCGGTCACACACCAATCGATGCCGCCAACCTGAGTCAGCACATCGCGCAGGATGTCGTCGACCAACCCCTCCATGGGCGCCAAGGCAATTTGCATGGGTCACACTCGAAAAAAAGTCCGGCAGTTTACGGGGCGTCCACTGGATTGGAAACGCTTATACGCCGTTTGGCGTCAGGCTTGCGGGTTGACCAGCGCCGGACCATAGCCTTCGATGAACTCGGCAGGCATACGTTTGGGTTTACCGCTGGACAGTTCGATGCAGACGAAGGTGGTTTGCGCGCGCAGTAACGTCAGACCGTCACTTGGCCGCTTGAGCTGAAAACGGCGGGTCATCTTCAGGCGTTGATCCCAATCGACGATCCAGGTTGCCAATTGCAGCTCGTCGTCCTCGTAGGCGCTGGCCAGGTAGTCGATTTCATGCCGGACCACCGCCATCGCCCGATCGATTCGACGGTACTCGCTCAAATCCAGGCCAAGCCGTTGTGAATGTCGCCATGCGCAACGCTCCAGCCAAGTCACGTACACCGCATTATTGGCATGACCCAGCCCATCGATGTCTTCAGCCACCACACTCAGGTCAATGACGAATGGCGTTGCCAGATCCCAGCTCATGCTCGCTCCTTGATGTGTGCCCCAACGTGGAGAGCAACTCGCGAGCAGTGTAACGGAAGCTCAGGCAGATTGGCGCTGCGGGTGTGCGCTGCCGGCCAGCAACGCCAGCACGCCCTCGATCACCTTCGGATCGGCCAGCACCCGCTGATGTCCGCCCTGCTTGAGGCGCAACAAGCGGCTGTCAAACCAGGCATCGTGGATCCGTTGCGCTTCGTCCACCGGAACCATGAGGTCATCCTCCGCATGCACGATCAAGCCTGGCACATTCAGCTCATAGCGGCTGACATCCAGCGCAGACGCCGCCATGCCCACCTCGCGTTCGAACTGCCTGATGAACGAAGAGCGCGCAACAGGTGGCAATCCAACCCGATGCGCAAAACCACGCAGCACCCCCAATACACGGCTCGGCGCGGCAATGCTCACCAGGGTTTCGCTGCGCAGGCCCATCTGAGTCGCCAGCAGCACGCTGGCGCCGCCCATGGAATGGCCAATTACGGCTTTGAGTGGCGGAAGCTCTGCCGAAGCTTCCAGCAGCGCCCTGGCAAACAACACCACATGAGCTTCATGACCGGGGGACTGTCCATGGCCTGGACCGTCAAGCGCCACGACGGTATAACCCGCAGTGACCAAGGCCTCTATCAAACTGGCGAATTGGGTTGGGCGCCCTTCCCAGCCATGCATGAGCAACACCGTAGGACCCGCCCCCCAACGCAAGGCGGAAAGACCGAAGCGCAAGGTCACGCGCTCGGCACGGGCCAGGACTGGCAACTCCCAGTCAGACGGCAATCGATGCTGCGGGGTAGTGAACGCCAGATGCATTTTTGCTGCCACCAACCTGGGTGCCAGCCGACCCAAGGTGCCATTGACTCCGCGAATCCAGCCTAACCTGCTCATCGCTTCTCTCCTGCAAACCCACTGCGTTGCGTTGTGTGTTTTAAATTCTGGCACTGCAAACAGCGTTGATCACAGTACCGCCGACTTTGCGGCCCGGAGCACCCGGTCAGATAATTCGCAAGGGCCTAAAGCGCGCGCCAAGGCCAGACCACCGGTCATCAATGCCATGTCCGCCAGGACCTTGTCGGCGTCCTCAGGGCTGTCCGCCAATTGCGCCACCATCAACTCCACATGCTCGGCCAATACCGCACGAAAACCGTCAGGCAGACGCGACAGCTCACCCACGGTTGATGGCAACGGACAGGCATGCTCCGTAGCGTCCCGATGCTTACGCGACAAATAGAAGGCAGCGACCAGCGCTCGGCGCTCATCGCCAGCCAAGTGCTCGTCAATTTGCGCCATCAGCGCCCTGCGCTGGCCGAGCAATTGACTGAAGGCCTCGAGCATCAAGGCATCCTTACTTTCAAAGTGCGCGTAAAAACCACCCACCGTAAGGCCGGCAGCACCCATCACGTTGCTGACACTCGGCTCAACCGGACCCTGCTGGATCAGAGCAGAGCTGGCGGCCTGAAGAATACGCTCGCGGGTTTGCGCCTTTTTATCGTTCATGCTCGCCTCCAAATATTATGTATATAATATTATATCCATAATATTTATTGGCAAGCAGATTGTCATGCCGCCGGTCGGCAGGACGAATGCGATACAGCGCAGGAAGGGGTTGACGGAAAATACGGCAGGAGGGGTAAAACGCAGCACAAAAACAAAAGGGCCATTCAATAATTGAATGACCCTTGGTCCCGTAGAACGGGCAATCGTGGCGTCCCCTAGGGGACTCGAACCCCTGTTACCGCCGTGAAAGGGCGGTGTCCTAGGCCACTAGACGAAGGGGACGCAAAACCTTCTATACAACGTGATCAGACTGAGCCTGATCGATTCAAGGCCTGCGTGGCCAAGCCTTGAACTGTACAATTTGGTGGAGCTAAACGGGATCGAACCGTTGACCTCTTGCATGCCATGCAAGCGCTCTCCCAGCTGAGCTATAGCCCCGGATTTTTCGCCTCACGGCGGAGCAATACCTCGCGGCACTGCTTCTTGATACTGGCGTCCCCTAGGGGACTCGAACCCCTGTTACCGCCGTGAAAGGGCGGTGTCCTAGGCCACTAGACGAAGGGGACGCAAAACCTTCTATACAACGTGATCAGACTGAGCCTGATCGATTCAAGGCCTGCGTGGCCAAGCCTTGAATTGTACAATTTGGTGGAGCTAAACGGGATCGAACCGTTGACCTCTTGCATGCCATGCAAGCGCTCTCCCAGCTGAGCTATAGCCCCACGTTGTGGACGGGGCGCATATTAAGCGCGACCTTGGAACCTGTCAAATATATTTTCAACAAATTTCAATATTTTTCGTCGGCATAACAATCACTTACCGTCCAACCCCCGTAAATCCGGGGGCGCAACGGCCACTGTGCGCCCTACTCCAGGCAGACACAATGACCCACAACGCCTGGTGAGCGTGTCAGGCAATGGCGCCCAACAGCTTTTCCCATTCCTTGTTTTCTTTCTTCGATACGCCGCCAAGCAAGTCGATGGCCTGACGCAGACGGAAGCGTGTCAGGTCCGGACCGAGGATTTCCATCGCATCGAGGACCGAGACCGAGCTGGCCTGCCCCGTGATTGCAGCAAACATCAGCGGCATGGCGTCGCGCAGTTTGAGCTCCAAGTGCTCGACCACAGCCTGAATGCAGCCTGTAATCGGATCTTTTTCCCACTGGCGCAGAGTCTCCAGTTTCCACAGAATCAACTGCATCAACTGCCGGACCTGATCGGGCGACAGTTTTTTGTGTTCGAACAGTTTGGCATCCAGCTGCAAGCCACCGGCGAAGAAGAAACCGGCCAACGGCGCAATCTGACTGAAAGTTTCTACGCGCCCCTGAACGTGAGGAGCGATTTTCATCATGTACTCGGGGTTCAGCGCCCAATTCTGCACACGACGGGCAAACTCTTCGACCGGCAACTCGCGCAGCCATTGGCCGTTGAGCCAGGACAGCTTCTCGATATCGAAAATCGGCCCGCCCAGGGAAACCCGCGACAGGTCGAAATGCTCGACCATTTCTTCCAGCGAGAACTTCTCGCGCTCGTCCGGCATCGACCAGCCCATGCGACCCAGGTAGTTGAGCATGGCTTCAGGCATGAAACCCATACGCTCGTAGAACGTCACCGAAGTCGGGTTCTTGCGCTTGGACAGCTTGCTCTTGTCCGGGTTACGCAGCAGCGGCATGTAGCACAGCTCTGGCTGATCCCAACCGAAATACTCGTACAGCAGGATCAGTTTAGGTGCCGACGGCAGCCACTCTTCGCCGCGCAGGACATGGGTGATACCCATCAGATGGTCGTCGACGACGTTGGCCAGAAAATAGGTCGGCAACCCATCGGTCTTCATCAACACTTGCATGTCCATGCGATCCCACGGGATCTCGACGTCGCCACGCAGCATGTCCGGCACCACGCAAACGCCTTCGCTTGGCACTTTCATGCGGATTACATGCGGTTCGCCAGCGTCCAGTCGACGCTGAACCTCTTCCTTCGACAGCAATAGTGCACGGCCGTCGTAGCGCGGGGTTTCGCCCCGGGCCATCTGTTCGGCACGCATCTGATCGAGCTCTTCCGCAGTGCAGAAGCACGGGAACGCGTAGCCCATCTCGACCAGCTGCTTGGAATACTTCTGGTAAATGTCGCCCCGCTCGCTCTGCCGATACGGGCCGTGAGGACCACCGACATCCGGGCCTTCGCTCCACTCGATTCCCAACCAGCGCAACGCATCGAAAATCTGCTGTTCAGACTCACGTGTCGAGCGCACTTGGTCAGTGTCTTCGATGCGCAGGATGAACTCGCCACCGTGTTGCTTGGCAAAGCAATAATTGAACAATGCGATGTAGGCAGTGCCAACGTGGGGGTCGCCAGTGGGCGATGGCGCGATGCGGGTGCGGACGGTGGTCATGAAAGATCTCGAATAGGTCGAACAAGCGTCGAATCTTAACAGGCGCACCCCCCATGGCTCCAGCGCAGGGGCGTAATCAACGTACGGCCGAGCGCCTGCATACCCCATAGAAGGTAGATACAAGGCATAACGGACTAAATGAATACCCAAACATCACCTGCAGTCATTATTCTGGCGTATGGCTATATGCCAGAATTAAACACTGATAAGTTTGCTTACATTTCAAATAATTTAGAACGCCCATGCCCGCCCAACTTAAACGCCGCCTGTACATCTTCTTCACGATTGCCCTACTGATCGCCCTCGCCTTTTTTGCCCAGTGGTACTTCAAGGGCCGCTTCTATGAAACCACCGACAACGCCTATGTACAGGGCGAAATCACCCGAATTTCCAGCCAGCTCGCCGCGCGCGTCGACGAAGTTCTGGTCCAGGACAACCAGCACGTCGAAAAAGGTCAACTGTTGGTGAAGCTAGATGCCGCTGACTTCCATCTGGCCGTTGACCGGGCGAAGGCCATGCTCGATACCCGTGAAGCCGAGCGGATTCAGGCAAACAGCAAGTTGACCCAGCAAGCCAGCATGATTGCGTCCGCCGAAGCCCAAGTGGCAGCCAGTCAAGCAACCTTCGGACGCACACAAATCGATTTAAACCGCGCAGAGACTTTGCGCAAACCCGGCTACATTTCCGAAGAGCGCGTCACCACCCTGTCTGCCGACAGCCATATCGCACGTTCGCAGGTCACCAAGGCCCAGGCCGAAGTACAAGGCCAGCGGCAACAGGTGGTCGCCCTTTCGGCGGAAATCAAACGCCTCGACGCGCAGATCGCCAATGCCCGCACCGACCTTGCCCAAGCTGAACTCAACCTGCAACGCAGCGAGATTCGTGCGCCACTCAGCGGGATGATAGGCCAAC
Source organism: Pseudomonas sp. GG8 (assembly GCF_052976945.1). Lineage (NCBI taxonomy): Bacteria > Pseudomonadati > Pseudomonadota > Gammaproteobacteria > Pseudomonadales > Pseudomonadaceae > Pseudomonas > Pseudomonas sp. GG8. The sequence continues at coordinate 1,859,157 of NZ_JBRIIP010000001.1, read as the reverse complement.
GCGGGGCGCGCAACGGCCAATATGTACAGGTCGGCGCGTACCTGCTGTCTATCGTGCCGGATGAAGACATCTGGATTCAGGCCAACTTCAAGGAAACCCAGATCGGCCATATGGCGCCAGGACAAGCAGCCGAACTGATTTTCGACGCCTATTCCGACACCCCCATCAACGCCAGGGTGGAAAGCCTGTTCGCCGCCTCCGGTGCGCAATTCAGCCTGCTGCCGCCGGACAACGCCACCGGCAACTTCACCAAGGTGGTACAGCGTATTCCAGTGAAGCTGACCTTTGCCGCCGATAACCCGTTGCACGGCAAAATCCGCCCCGGCATGTCGGTGACAGTCAAGGTCAACATCAAGGCAAACGGCGCTGACAGTGGCCGGTGATCAACTGATCCGCCCCGCTGGCGAGCCAAGCCGACGGGACTGGATCGCGGTCATGAGCGTGATGCTGGGCGCTTTTATGGCGGTGCTGGACATCCAGATCACCAACTCTTCGCTCAAGGACATTCAGGGCGCGCTGTCGGCGACCCTTGAAGAAGGCTCGTGGATTTCCACCTCGTACCTGGTGGCGGAAATTATTATGATTCCGCTCACCGCCTGGCTGGTGCAGTTGCTCTCAGCGCGACGCCTGGCGGTCTGGGTTTCGGGCGGGTTTCTGCTGTCCTCCATGCTCTGCTCCATGGCCTGGAGTCTGGACAGCATGATCGTGTTCCGCGCCTTGCAGGGCTTCACTGGTGGCGCGCTGATCCCGCTGGCGTTCACCATGACCCTGATCAAACTGCCCGAGCATCATCGTGCCAAAGGGATGGCCCTGTTTGCGATGACAGCGACATTCGCGCCCTCGATCGGCCCGACGCTGGGCGGCTGGCTGACAGAGAACTATGGCTGGCAGTACATTTTCTACATCAACATACCGCCCGGCCTGCTGATGATCGCCGGCTTGCTCTACGGCCTGGAAAAGAAAGCTTCGCACTGGGAACTGCTGAAAAGCACCGACTACGCGGGCATCGTTACCCTGGGGGTCGGCCTAGGCTGCCTGCAGGTGTTTCTGGAGGAAGGTCATCGCAAGGACTGGCTCGAATCCCACCTGATTGTCAGCCTGGGCAGCATCGCCCTGGTCAGCCTGATCACCTTCGTGATTCTGCAACTGTCCAAACCCGAGCCACTGATCAACCTGCGTATTTTAGGAGAACGCAATTTTGGCCTGTCGAGTATCTCCAGCGTGGGGATGGGTGTGGGCTTGTACGGTTCGATCTATCTGTTGCCGCTGTACCTCGCGCAAATTCAAGGCTACAACGCGCAGCAGATCGGCGAAGTGATCATGTGGATGGGCATTCCGCAGTTGTTTTTGATCCCGCTGGTGCCACAACTGATGAAAGTGATACCGCCGAAGCTCCTGTGCGCCATCGGTTTCGGGCTGTTCGGGTTTGCCAGCTTCGCGTCCGGAGCACTCAACCTGGACTTCGCAGGACCGCAGCTCAATCAGATCCAGATCGTGCGCGCCCTCGGCCAACCGATGATCATGGTTACCATTTCGTTGATCGCCACCGTCTATATCCAGCCGAAGGACGCGGGCTCAGCCTCGAGCCTGTTCAACATCCTGCGAAACCTGGGAGGCGCCGTTGGTATCGCCCTGCTCTCCACCCTGCTTGATGCCAAGACCAAGACCTATTTCGACTATTTGCGCGAAGCCATTGTCCCGAGCAACCCGCAAGTCGCCGAGCGCATGGCCTTGCTCACCGACAAGCTGGGCAACGAACAAGCCGCCTTGGCCAGACTCAGTGAGATCACGCACCAGCAGGCATCCATCATGGCCTACAACGACGCCTTCCATTTCGTCGGTATCGCACTAGGGATAAGCATGATCGCCGTGCTGCTGACCAAAGCGCTGCCTGTTGGCGTCAAGGGCGGGGCGGCGCATTAAAGAGTGCCAGCACCTGCATTGACCCGGGGCAACATCAAACCGTCAACAACCGCTCACGCAGCTTGCCGATCTCGTCGCGCATCTGTGCCGCGGCCTCGAACTCGAGGTCGCGGGCCAGTTGGTACATCTTCTCTTCCAATTGACGAATACGCTTGCCGATCTCGCCCGGCGTGCGCAATTCGGCTTCGTACTTGGCGTTCTCTTCGGCGGCCTTGGCCATGCCTTTGCGCTTCTTGCTGCGCGAACCCGGCACGACGGCGCCCTCCATGATGTCGGCAACGTCCTTGAACACGCCTTTAGGGGTGATGCCGTGTTCCAGGTTGTAGGCAATCTGCTTGTCACGCCGACGGTCGGTTTCGCCAATCGCCCGCTCCATGGAGCCGGTGATACGGTCGGCGTACAAAATCGCCCGTCCATTGAGGTTACGTGCGGCGCGGCCAATGGTCTGAATCAGCGAGCGCTCTGAACGCAGGAAGCCTTCCTTGTCAGCGTCGAGAATCGCCACCAGCGACACCTCAGGCATGTCCAGGCCTTCGCGCAGCAGGTTGATGCCCACGAGTACATCGAACGTACCCAAACGCAGATCGCGGATGATTTCGACCCGTTCCACGGTTTCGATATCCGAATGCAGGTAACGCACCCGAACACCATGGTCGGCCAGGTAATCGGTCAGGTCTTCGGACATGCGCTTGGTCAAGGTGGTCACCAATACCCGTTCCCCCACGGCCACACGCTTGCCGATCTCTGACAGCAGGTCATCGACCTGAGTCAGTGCCGGGCGAATCTCGATCTGCGGGTCGACCAGACCAGTAGGTCGCACCAACTGCTCAATCACTCGACCGGCATGCTCCGCCTCATAGTTGCCGGGGGTGGCCGAGACGAAAATCGTCTGCGGACTGACGCTTTCCCACTCATCGAAGCGCATCGGCCGGTTATCCAGAGCCGACGGCAGACGGAAGCCATACTCGACCAGGGTTTCCTTTCGTGAGCGGTCCCCCTTATACATCGCGCCCACCTGCGGCACGCTGACGTGGGATTCGTCGATCACCAGCAATGCATCGGCCGGCAAGTAGTCATACAACGTCGGCGGCGGCGCACCGGAAGGTCGTCCAGACAGGTAGCGTGAGTAGTTTTCGATACCGTTGCAGTAGCCCAGTTCCAGGATCATCTCCAGATCGAAGCGGGTGCGCTGCTCCAGCCGTTGCGCTTCCACCAGCTTGTTATTGCTGCGCAGGTACTCCAGCCGCTCCTGAAGCTCGACCTTGATCCCTTCCATCGCATCCAGCAGTGTTTCGCGCGGCGTTACGTAGTGACTCTTCGGATAGAACGTAAAGCGTGGCAGTTTGCGAATCACTGCGCCCGTCAGCGGGTCGAAGGCCGAAATGTTCTCGACCTCGTCGTCGAACAGCTCGATGCGGATCGCTTCGAAGTCCGATTCAGCCGGGTGGATGTCGATCACGTCCCCGCGCACGCGAAACGTCGCACGAGCAAAGTCCACGTCGTTGCGAGTGTATTGCAAGTCAGCCAGACGCCGAAGCAGCTCGCGCTGATCGAGTTTGTCACCACGATCGACGTGCAGCACCATCTTCAAATACGTCTCGGGGCTGCCCAAACCGTAGATGCACGACACCGTGGTGACGATGATCGCGTCCTTGCGCTCCAGCAACGCCTTGGTCGCCGACAACCGCATCTGCTCGATGTGGTCATTGATCGAAGCATCCTTCTCGATAAACGTATCCGACGACGGCACGTATGCTTCTGGCTGGTAGTAATCGTAGTAAGAAACGAAATACTCGACTGCGTTGTTCGGAAAGAACGCCTTGAACTCACCATACAACTGCGCTGCCAAGGTTTTGTTCGGCGCCAGCACCAGGGTCGGACGCTGCACTTGCGCGATCACGTTGGCGATGCTGAAGGTCTTGCCCGAACCGGTTACGCCGAGCAATGTCTGGTGCGCCAGCCCGGCCTCGATCCCTTCGACCATCAAGCGAATAGCTTCCGGCTGATCACCGGCCGGCTGGAAACGGGTTACGAGCTCAAACTCAGACATACGCTACCTCTGGGTTCATTCCGGCCTGCAAAACAGCGCTGAAACGAGAAAACCGCGAACGACCGATGCCGCCGGGAAAAGACATGAAGAGACTATAAATGGAGTCAAAGACATCACCTTTCAAGCGACCCATCCTACAAGCCCAAAACAATTGCGGTTGCAATTTGACTAACGGTCGAAAAATAAACGTGGAAAACCCTAAAAAACTCTGAAAAACGCGCTTCAGCCTGTCGCAGCGCTGAACGATGCTCTCTATACTAGGTCCCCGTTTGCGCACCGCTCTAGTGCACTCGGCCGGAGCGTTGTACCTCTTCAATCCTCCATTCAGAGCTGCCGTAAAAATGAGCCTGTTCTCCGCTGTCGAAATGGCACCACGCGATCCAATCCTGGGCCTCAACGAAGCATTCAATGCCGATACCCGTACCTTTAAGGTCAACCTGGGGGTCGGGGTGTACTGCAACGAAGAGGGGCGAATTCCACTCCTGCGTGCCGTCGCCGAAGCTGAGAGCATTCGCGTGGCTCAACACGTCGCACGCGGTTACTTGCCGATCGATGGCATCGCCGCTTACGACCTGGCCGTGCAGAAACTGTTGTTCGGTGCCGAGTCGCCGTTGCTGGATTCCGGGCGCGCCCTGACTGTTCAGGCCGTGGGCGGTACCGGTGCATTGAAAATCGGTGCCGACTTCCTCAAGCAACTCAAGCCCGACGCGATCGTGGCCATCAGCGATCCAAGCTGGGAAAACCACCGTGCGCTGTTCGAGACCGCTGGTTTCCCGGTTCAGAACTACCGTTATTACGATGCGACCAGCCATGACGTGAACCGTTCAGGCATGCTCGAAGATTTACAGAACCTGCCGTCAGGTTCGATCGTGGTCCTGCACGCCTGCTGCCATAACCCGACAGGTGTCGACCTGAGCCCTGAGGACTGGAAAAATGTCCTCGACGTGCTCAAAGCCAAAGGCCACGTGCCGTTCCTGGACATGGCGTATCAAGGCTTCGGCGACGGCATCGAAGAAGACGCCGCCGCAGTGCGCCTGTTTGCCGAGTCGGGCCTGACCTTTTTCGCCTCCAGCTCGTTCTCCAAATCGTTCTCGCTGTATGGCGAACGCGTTGGCGCGTTGTCGATCGTCACTGAATCGAAAGACGAAACCGCACGGGTTCTGTCACAGGTCAAACGCGTAATCCGCACCAACTACTCCAACCCGCCAACCCACGGCGCAACCATCGTCGCTGCGGTGCTCAACAACCCTGAGCTGCGCGAGATGTGGGAGCAGGAACTGGGCGAAATGCGTCTGCGGATTCGTGGCATGCGCAAGGCCATGGTCGAGAAGCTGGCGGCCCAGACCGATCACGACTTCAGCTTCGTCGGTCGTCAACGCGGCATGTTCTCCTACTCCGGACTGACCACCGAACAGGTTCATCGCCTGCGCAATGAATTCGGCATCTACGCCCTCGACACCGGCCGGATCTGCGTTGCCGCACTGAACCAGAGCAACATCGACGTCGTGACCAAGGCGATTGTTCAGGTGATCTGACGGTCGTTGGCGGTAGACAAAGGGGAGTCAGCGTGAGCTGACTCCCCTTTTTTATGTAAGCCAGACACCCGTCAAAGGCACGTGATTTACTGCGCTTTTTTGCGATACGCCATCGAATCATCAATCCGCTTGAGGATGTAATCCCCCGCTGCGACGGGTGGGTACAGGCTCGATGCCGAATCGATACCTAAATCACAGGGATCGACCACCGCGCTGTAGGTCGGGTCGTAAAAGGTCGCGATGGAATAGCGTTCATGACCTGACTTATTGATCACTCGATGCAAGGTCGAGCGGAAACGGTTGTTGGACCAATGCGCCAGCAGGTCGCCGACGTTGACCACCAGACTGCCAGGGATCGGCGTGGCATCGATCCAGCGGTTAGAGCCCAGCTCACGCACCTGCAAGCCCCCGCTGTTGTCCTGATACAGCAACGTAATGCAGCCGTAATCCGTGTGCGGTGCAACCCCGAATTGATCGGCTTCGGCCATCGGCGGATGGGGTGGGTAATACACCATCTGAGTCCGTTGCAGCGGTGTGTGGTACTTGCTGTTGAAGAAATCCTGTTCTATGCCCAGACCCGCTGCCACCGCTTTCAACAGATCGGCCCCGGCCTTGCCGATTTCGACGTAATACTCAGCCAGCGCAGTGCGCAGCCCCGGCATAAATGCCGGCCATTGGTTCGGTCCGCGTAAAGCCTCTCCAGCTACCACACACGGATCGTCTTCAGGCAGTTCCAGCCCGATGCTGAAGAACTCCTTGAAATCAGGCTTGGTCGCCTCATACATGGTCGCCCCGCCCAACGCATGCCAGCCTCGGTGCCGCTTATTCACCGCCACCTGCCGCTTGACCTCGGCCGGGTAGGCAAAGAACTGCGCTGCCGCCGCCATCGCCCGATCAATCACCTCCTGCGGCACACCGTAATTGATGATGTAGAAGAAGCCGGTTTCGCTGCAGGCCACGCGAATGGCCTCACCGGCCCGGCGAATACTCGCCTGGTCACCTTCACGAACACCGGACATATCGATCAAGGGCAGATTAGCGCTAGAGGTCATGCTCGCTCCTGTTTACAGGGGTTATACCGGGCTGGAATGGAGGGATCAATCGAACAGCGGAATGCGCGGTATATACAGGTGTAAGCATTTACTGTGCCGCCGACATTGTCCTTTTCCGCAAACCCTCATGCTCACGCTGACCGCCTGTTTTTCTAACGACCAACGCCGCCTTGTCATCAGCAATTACCTGGTTTCCCTTTGCCTCATCAGTGGGCGGAACGACCTCAATGGGTGCAACTTTCGGTGACAGCAGCTGCCAGGAATACCCCGGCAATCCTGTTTGATTCTATAAACACAGGCGAAGGAACGACCCTCATGATTTGCAATCGACGCATTGGCCTGCATCTTGCCTTACCTGTATAGACAAGAGCATATGGCTTGCCAACGATTGCTGCGGATGCGGTTCTGCTGGGACGCGCTACCTTGTATGGAGTGGCCGTCGGCGGCCAGGCCGGTGCAGGGCATGCTCTTGATCTGCTGACACAAGAGTTACGTCTGGCCCTGTCGTTGCTCGGTCAACCGGACTTGAGCCAACTCGACAGTCGCGGGTTGCGCCTGAATCCTCTTTCTTCTCTTACCGTGAGCTAGGCCGATGCCTCATTTGCAACAGACCCTCGAGCAATTGCGCGCAGCATTGGGTGACGCGGCGGTAGTCACGGGCGCCGCGATCAATCAACGGCACTACAGCGACTGGACCGGCCACGCACCTGCCTGTCCGGCGGCGGTGTTGCTGCCAAGGAGCACTGAGGACGTCGCCGCCGCCTTGCGTATTTGCAACGCAGCGCGGCAAACGATCGTGCCTCAAGGGGGAATGACCGGGCTGGCCGGCGGCGCGGTGCCTCGGGAAACCGACATCGCCCTGTCCCTGGAGCGGATGCACGGCATCGAGGAAATCGACCCCGCCGCCGCCACCATCAGTGTCTGGGCAGGCACCACCCTGCAAGAAATTCAACACGCGGCGCTCGACGCAGGCTTTCTATTTCCGCTGGACCTGGGTGCCCGAGGCTCATGCCAGATCGGCGGCAATATCGCGACCAACGCGGGTGGCAATGCCGTGATCCGCTATGGCATGACCCGAGACTTGGTGCTCGGCCTGGAAGTGGTTTTGGCCGATGGCCGCGTGCTCAATCTGCTGAACAAGATGATCAAGAACAACTGCGGTTATGACCTGAAACAGTGCTTCATCGGCAGCGAAGGCACCCTTGGGGTAATCACCCGCGCCATCTTGAAGCTCGCGCCATTACCCGGTGAAACCACGACCCTGCTGTGCGCCCTGCCCGACTACGCCAGCGCGGTGAGCCTGCTGCGGCGAGTGCAACGCAGCGTTGGCACACCGCAAGCCTATGAGCTGATGTGGCAGGACTTCTTCTGCTTGGGCGTTTCCTGGCTGGAAAGTCCGGTAGCGCCGATGTCGCGGGATTATCCACTGTACGTGCTGCTGGAATCCGCCGCCGCCCGCGAGCGGTTGGAACAGGCCCTGGAAGATGCCATCAACGCTGGCGAAGTGGTGGATGCAGTGCTGGCCAGCTCACAGGCCCAAGCCCGCGCACTGTGGAAGATTCGCGAAGCGACCGGTGAATTTCCGTTGCGCATGACGCCGTTGAATTTCGACGTAAGCTTACCCATTGGCCAGATCGGCGACTTCGCCGAGCTGTGTCGGCAGCGCCTTGAGCAACGCTGGCCGGGTAACCGTAGCGTGTACTTCGGCCATATCGGCGATAGCAACCTGCACCTGACCGTGGACTGCGATTCATTGCCACAGCCAGCGCCTGTTTTCGAGATTGAAGAACTGGTCTATACCGCCGTCGGAGAGTTGGGCGGATCGGTGTCCGCTGAACATGGCATCGGCCTGCTCAAGCGTGAATTTCTTCATCACTCGGTCAGCCATGAAGCGCGTCAGGCGATGCAGCAGCTCAAGGATTGCTATGACCCCAACGGCATTCTCAATCCGGGGAAAATACTCGGCTGAAGCTCATCTCAGGTTGTACATACAGGTACGGCACGCTAACTGCACTGAGCAATAGGCAATAGGCAATAGGCAATAACCCTTACGCAACGATCATAAAAATCAACACCACAGCCAATACAAGAACCGACACAAACCACCAGCGTTCACTGCATCTGATGAAGGAGTTACCCCATGCAACTCGATTCTCTGTTCAGTAAGACATTCAACGGCCTGTGCGTCGCCATGGCCCTGGCCGTTACTCCCCTGGCGGCGCATGCCGATCAACTGGCCGATGTGAAAAAAGCCGGTGAGCTGGTGGTGGGCACCGAACTGCAATTTGCACCGTTCGACTTCACCGACAACGGTAAACAGAAAGGCCTGAACGCCGAACTGTTCGAACAACTGGGCAAAGAACTGGGGGTCAAAATCAAATTTCTCGACCTGCCGTGGCCGAGCGTATTGCCAGGGCTGGAAGCGAAGAAATTCGACGTGGTCGCTGGCCCCATTATCGTCACCAAGGCGCGCAAAGAGCGCTACCACTTCGTGATGCCGATTGCCGAAGCGACTGTAGCGCTAATGATTGGCGCCAAAGACGAGACCATCAAAAAGCCTGAAGACATCTCTGGTAAAACCGTCGGCGCAGGCAAAGGATCGGCACAGCTCGAAGAACTCAAATCCTTCGCCGCGACCCTGCCGGAGAAAGTCACGATCCGCGAGTACGTCGATAACAACCAAGCCTATGCCGACCTGGCTGCCAAGCGCATCGTTGCAGTCGCCAACTCCCTGCCGAACATTTCCTACGTCGCGGCCGAGAAATCAAACTTGTACAAAGTGGTCATGCCACCGTTCGGCAAGAAATCTTACTTCGCCTATCTGGGACGCAAGGATGACGACGCCAACAGCCTGATCGCCGCCCTCAACGCCGCCATGCTGAAAATGCATGAAGACGGTCGCCTCGCCAGCCTGCAGAAAAAATGGCTGGGGGCCGAAATGGACGTGCCTAAAGCTGACTTCGACCCAACCTGGTAAACAGCTTTAGCGGGTTGAATCAACGGATCGCCGGCTCAACCGGGCCGGCGATCATCGAGGGTGGAGTCACGACGATGTTCGATTGGCCTTTACTGCTGCAAAACCTGCCGTTACTGCTGAACAGCTTGCTGGTGACCCTTGAGGTTTCGGTCGCGGCACTGGTTTTTGGTTTTGTCATCGGCGTGATCGTCGGCAGCTTGCGGCTGTCACCCGTGCCGCTGTTAAGACGCCTGGGTGGCGCCTATATATTCGTGTTCCGGGGCATTCCGCTGCTGGTGCAATTGCTGTTCATCTATTACTTCCTGCCGCGCATCGGCCTGCCGAACGTCTCGCCCATGGTGGCGGCAGTGATCGGCCTGTCGCTAGCGGCCGGGGCTTATATCGCCGAGATCATGCGCGGTGGTTTTCTCGCCATTCCCGGCGGGCAACTGGAAGCCGCCGGCCTGCTGGGCATGAGCGCAGGACAAATGCTGGTGCGCATTCGCGTGCCTCAAGCCGTACGCCTGACCCTGCCGGCGCTGGTCAATGAAATGATTCTGCTGATCAAGGCATCGTCGCTGGTATCCGTAGTGGGTCTGGCCGACCTGACCCGTACCGCACAGAACATAGCGGCCAGTGACTACATGTTCGTTCAGGATTACCTGATGCTGGCTGGCTTCTACTGCCTGATCAACATTCCGCTGGCATTTTGTGGTGGCCTGCTGGAGCGCCATCTGAAGAAGCGAGCCCTATGATTTTCGACCCCAGGATCATCACCGAGCACCTCGGTGACATCGGCCAGGGTTTCATGGTCACCCTCGGCACCTGGTCTGCCGGTGTTGTCCTTGGATTAATGCTGGGCATGCTGATCGCCGTCGCGCAGCTGTTCGGCAACACCCTGGTTCGCACGCCGCTGCGCGTATTCATCGAGGTGATTCGAAGTACGCCGTTTCTGGTCCAGCTGTTTCTGGTGTATTACGGCGGGCCGTCTTTTGGTCTCAGCCTGGAGCCCATCCCGGCCGGCATCCTCGGCCTGGGCATCTATGGCAGTGTCTATTTCGCCGAGATTTTCCGTACCGGCTTTGAATCCGTGGCCCGCGGCCAACTGGAAGCAGCCGACTGCCTGGGCATCAGCCGCCTGCAATGCATCACGCGTATTCAGATTCCGCAAATGCTGGTGATCATCCTCCCGGCACTGGTCAATCTGGTGACCATCCTGTGCAAGGAAACCGCCGTGCTGTCGATCATCACCATCCCCGAACTGACCATGGTCCTGACCGGCATCGGCTCGGAAACCTTCGCCTTTGTCGAAACCCTGCTGGTGCTGTGCATTGGTTACCTGTTGCTGGTGGAAGCGTGCTCACGGTTGGGCATGCTGCTTGAAGTGCGGGTCGGGCGTTTCATGCAGAAGCAACCGCGATGAACAATGCCCTCCGCCCCGCCACAGACCCGCGCCTGGCACCCACGCGCTTATCAGCCTTGCAAGAATCAGGTGAAGCGATGAAAACTCCCGAAGCACTCTCCGACAACCGCGAGCCGATGCTGAAACTGCACTGCGTCGGTAAAAGTTTCGGTCCATTGCGCGTACTCAAGGGTATCGACTTGCAGGTCCGGCACTCTGAAGTGGTGTGTCTGATCGGCCCCTCAGGCTCGGGTAAAAGTACCCTGCTGCGCAGCATGGCGTTTCTCGAAGAGTACGACGAAGGCGAGATTTATATTGAGGGAAAACTGCTTGGCTGGGTGCCAGACAACGGCAAAGGCCGCAAGCGCGCTGCGCAATCCCAGATCAATCTGGTGCGGCGCAATGTCGGCATGGTCTTTCAGCAGTTCAACCTGTGGCCGCACATGACCGCACTGGGCAACGTCAGTGAAGCGTTGCTGCGCGTGCGTAAGCTGTCTGCCGCCGATGCGCGGCAGCGGGCCATGGCGATGCTCGATAAAGTTGGCCTCGCCCACAAGGCGGATGCTTATCCAGCCCAACTTTCCGGTGGTCAGCAACAGCGTGTGGCGATTGCCCGAGCCCTGGCCATGGAGCCGCACATCATGCTGTTCGATGAGCCGACCTCGGCCCTCGACCCGGAGCTGGTCGGCGAGGTGTTGCACGTCATGAAAACCCTGGCCAAAGAAGGCATGACCATGGTCGTGGTCACCCATGAAATGGGCTTCGCCGCGCAAGTGGCCGATTCGGTGGTGTTTCTCGATCAGGGGGAAGTCGTCGCGCGCGGCACGCCGCACGAGATATTTCATAACGCCGAACACCCGCGCCTACAGCAGTTTTTGCAGAACTACCTGGACCGCAATGCGTTCTGGCAGGACAGCAAAGAAGCGAACCCGGCATGAACACGACCGATTTGAACCTGCTGGCTCGCGCCGAAGTACGCGACCTTGCCAGCTACAACGCCGGCCTCAGCTCGGAGGCGGTGCGCAAACGCTTTGGCCTGACCCGCGTCGCCAAACTCGGCAGCAATGAAAATCCGCTCGGCCCGGCACCTGCCGTGGCCGCCGCCATGGCCCAGGCGTGCAGCGAAATTGCCCTATACCCGGACGCCAGCTCCCTGACGTTACGCACCGCCCTCTCGAAAAAGCTCGGGGTGCCGGGTAATCAATTGGTGTTCGGCAATGGCTCGGAGGATCTCCTGAGTATCGTCAGCCGAGTGTTTCTCGACCGCGGCGATGAAGTGGTGACTGTGGTGCCGTCCTTCGGCCTGCACTTCATCTATCCGATGGCCGCAGGCGCCCGGGTTGTGGGCGTACCGATGACCGCCGACGGCGCCTTCGACGTAGCGGCAATGATTGCTGCACTGACGCCGCGTACGCGCTTGTTGATGTTTTCCTGCCCGTCCAACCCGGTCGGCAGCACCCTAAACGCCGATGAACTGCAGCAATTGCTCGCGGCATTGCCTGCGTACTGTTTGCTGGTGCTCGACGAAGCCTATTACGAATACGCGCAACATGAAGCCGGGTACCCGGACTGCCTGGGCCTGATCCAAGACAGCGCTAAACCTTTCATTTTGCTGCGCACCTTTTCCAAAGCCTACTCGCTGGCTGGTCTGCGCATCAGGTACGGTATCGTCAGTGATCCCGTGTTGGCAGACCTGATTGATCGCCTGCGCACGCCTTTCAATATCAACCGCGTGGCCCAGGCTGCGGCGGTTGCGGCATTGGCCGATGATGAGCACCTGCACGCGGCCCTCGAACATGTCGCCGGCGAACGTAGACGAATGGCCACTGCGCTGCAGGGTTTGGGCATCGTCAGTGTGCCGTCGATGGCCAACTTCCTGTTTTTCTCCACACCCCTTGCCGCCGAGACCGTCAACCAGGCGCTGTTACACCTGGGCGTGATCATCAAACCCTGGCGTGAGGCCGGGCATACCCGGTATTTGCGAGTATCCGTCGGCAGTCGTGAGGATAACGACCTGTTTCTTGAGGCCTTGGCAAGCGTCCTCACCCAACAACACGTGCGGAGCGCCTGATGATAAAAGCCGCACCGCAGGCCCTTTACCAGCGGGCGAAGGACTTTGTTCAAGGCAAACTTCGCTCCGGCGAATGGAAGCCCGGCGATTTGATTCCTTCGGAAAACCGTCTGGTGCAGGAACTGAGCATGTCGCGCATGACCGTCAATAGGGCACTGCGCGAACTGACCGAGGAAGGCCATCTGGTGAGGGTCTCAGGGGTCGGCACCTTTGTCGCCAAGAGCAAGCCGCAATCGAACCTGCTGCGCATCACCAACATCGCTGACGAAATCACCGCCCGTGGCCACCGGTACTCCTGCCATGTGTTGCATCTGGGGCGCGAAGCCGCCTCAATGGCCGTGGCCGCTGCCTTGGCGTTGTCCACCGGCACCTCGGTGTTTCACCTGTTGTGCGTGCACTGTGAAGACGGCGTGCCGGTGCAACTTGAGGACCGGTACGTCAACCCCGAGCTGGCGCCCGAGTTCATTCAGCAAACATTCGGCGAACACCTGCAAGCGTCCCGGTACCTGCTACAGGTGATCCACCCTGACGAAATGGAACACATCGTAGAAGCCAGTCACCCCAGCAACGACGAAAGCAAATACATGCAGATCGACGCCAACGAACCCTGCCTGGTGCTGATGCGTCGAACCTGGTGCGGCGGCAAGGTTGTCACTTACGTACGCCTGGTTCATCCCTCATCACGCTATCGACTCGGCAGCCGTCTGCACGTCAACGGTGCGTACCGCGACGGCTGACCCCGCTCAATCGCTCGCCATTAGCCGGGCGCTGGCCTACCATCGCCACGGCCTGTGGTTTCACGCAGGGCCCGATTACGCTAAGGAATCACCATGACCGACCAACACCGCATGCATTCAGGCCGACTTGATGGCCGGCATCCACAGCAAGGGGTCGAACAATGAGCCTCGACGGGATCGTGTTACCAAAAGGCGTGGGACCCGACGCCGAGAAGCTGCTGGACGCCATTACCCAAGCAGGTACGGCCGATGATTTGAATCGCGCTGGGGGCAAAGCTGAAGGATTCGTCCTGGGACTGGAGAGCGGCAAGTGCATTAAAAGTCAGATCGCGGAGCGTCTTTATGTGGCGTTTGATGACGCGTGCAGCCAACGACTGACAGAACTGTCCGCCTAACTATCAGCGACCTGAACACCAAAAAACATACCGATAAAAAAGGTTCTGTATCACAGAGCCTTTTTTATAAATCAGGTCATATAGCTTTTATCAAAGCGCACCCGACGATGGCCTATCCACCATTAGAGCAACCGGTACCCATCACCAAGTATTCAAGGATATGTGCCTTGCCAGCAGAGTCCAGGTAGTTCATTTGCACCGGAACCGCTTCACAGCCCCCTCGGGCATCGGAAATTGACAGGACCTTCGCAATGTCCGGTTTCATTGAATAGTCGTAGTGTTCAACGGCAGGCTGTTGCTGGGCAGTCCCTTCATGTTTTTCATCGGCCATGCTGACTGCAGACACACAGGCTAATAAAAACAGCAGTGACGCTTTCATCTTTACATCCCTCTCACTTTAGGTGCGACAGGCAGCCGAACTCACGACACGTCAATTTCATCTTGCAGGCGTGAGTGATCAACGTGTCTGTTCGGGTTTCAATGGTTAGTGAGGTGAAGGGTAGGCGGCAACGGTGCTTACTTACAGTGCCTATTCTGATAAAGACTATGTGCTGTTTTGGTAACAATAACCCCGCACTCCGTTAAACTCAGTGACTGCCCACAAAGACAATACGCAATACGGCGTAGCCCTCGAACACGTCCACACATCTTCGTCCCAATCGCCCTTCCCCCCCTTGTGCGGGTTCAAAGCGGAGGGCGCAACGGTGCCACTGATACACACGGTCGTGCCACCCGCCTCGCCATCACCTGATGCTCATTGAGGCCGTGTCGGAAGTTGCATCAGGTGTACATCTTGCCCTCACACCTTGGGCGACAGGTCGGCCATGCCCTTAAGCAACTCAATGGGCAATGGGAAGACAATCGTCGAGGTGCGGTCGTTGGCAATCACACTCAGGGTCTGCATGTAGCGCAGTTGCATGGCGCCAGGTTGTCGGCCCAGCACCTCAGCGGCTTCTGCCAACTTCTCCGAGGCTTGCAACTCGCCTTCGGCATGGATCACCTTGGCCCGACGCTCACGTTCAGCCTCTGCCTGTTTGGCGATGGCACGAATCATCGACTCGTTGAGGTCGACGTGTTTAATCTCGACGTTCGCCACCTTGATCCCCCAGGAATCGGTCTGTGCGTCGAGCACCTTCTGAACATCGACATTGAGCCGCTCACGCTCGGCCAGCAGCTCATCCAGCTCGTGCTTGCCCAGCACGGCCCGTAGCGTGGTCTGCGCCAGTTGGCTGGTGGCCATGAGAAAGTCTTCGACCTGGATGATCGCCCGTTGCGGATCAAGCACCCGAAAATACAGCACTGCGTTGACCTTCACCGAAACGTTGTCCCGGGTGATCACGTCCTGCGGCGGCACATCCAGCACCACCGTACGCAGATCGACCCGCACCATCTGCTGAACCATCGGAATCAGCAGGATCAAGCCCGGCCCCTTGACCTGCCAGAATCGCCCCAGCTGAAACACCACCCCTCGCTCATACTCACGCAGGATACGAAAGGTAGAAAGCGCCAGCAGTACCAACAGCAACACCAGCGCGCCAAAACCCAGTTGCACAAACATGATCAGTCTCCTTGTTGAGGCTTATCCGGCACCTCCGTGACCTCCAGCAGCAGGCCACGACGCGCCACTACCCGGACCCGTTGACCGGGCCGTAACGGTGTTTGACTCAACACCTGCCAGTTTTCACCTTGCAGTTGCACCCAACCGCCCAAGGGGTCATCCGCCTGCAATGCGGTTATCGTGACCATACTGCCGACCAAGCCCGCGTCACCGCTGACGACCTGGCGCTGCCGGGACTTGAGCGCCACCCCGACCAAACCGATGAGGCACAGGGCGCTGACCGCTGCCATCGCGATGATCAACGGCAACGCCACCGAGAATCCAGGGGCCTGGGTGTCCATCAACATCGTCGCGCCGCCGATGAAAGCAACAATGCCGCCAAAACCGATCACCCCGAAACTCGGCAGAAACGCCTCGGCCACCATCAGCGCCATCCCCAGCATGATCAGACCGACACCGGCATAACTCACTGGCAACAATTGCAAGGCATACATCGCCAGCAGCAAACAAATGCTACCGATGACACCTCCAGCTGCCGAGCCAGGGTTAAAAAACTCGAAAATCAGACCGAACACGCCGATCATCATCAGCACCAGCGCTACATTGGGATTGGTGATGATCGCCAAGGCGCGGATGCGCCAGCCCGGATCGTCGTGAATCACCGTCGCATTCGCGGTATGCAACTGCACATTCCGGCCTTCCACGTTCAGGAATTTGCCGTCCAGTTGCCCGAGCAGATCGCTCAAATCCTTGGCACGGTACTCAATGACATCAAGTTTCGCGGCTTCAGAATCAGTCAGGCTGACAGCGTCACGTACCGCCTGCTCGGCCCATTCGGCGTTACGCCCGCGCAATTGAGCCAGCCCACGTAAAAAAGCTGACGCATCGCTGATTTGCTTGCGCGTCTCGGTGTCGGTTGCGGGAGATTCTGACGGCGCTGGCTGAACGCCAAGCTGAATAGGTGTGGCGGCGCCCAGATGGGTGCCCGGTGCCATGGCCGCGATATGGCTGGCGTAGAGGATATACGTGCCGGCACTCGCCGCACGGGCACCGCTGGGCCACACATAACTGGCCACCGGCACCGGACTAGCGAGAATAGCTTGCACAATCACCCGCATCGAGCTTTGCAGCCCGCCAGGGGTATCGATGGTGAGCACCACTAACTGAGCCTGCTCGTCCGCAGCCCGGGCCAAACCATTAACCACGTACTCGGCGCTGGCCGGGCCGATCACATCATCCACCGCCAACACCCTGACCGAACCGTCTGCAGCAGTCGCCCCCACGGGCACCCCGAGCAGCCACATCAACAGCACTGTATTGCGCCACCAACGACTGCTCACAGAAACCTCCCAAACATGTCTCGCCGACTGTCACCTGTCATTTTAGTTGACGCCAGCCCCGGACGGATGGGTTTAAGGGGGGACTCACCAGCGCATGCGCACGCCAAGGTTACCGATCAAGCTAAAGGCGTTCTCGGCAGAGGACTTTGTCCGACAAACAGGCCCGCGCGTGGGGTATCCCCGCGAGTGCTTTGCTCTTTACCCCAGCCGCCAGGTCCCTGGAGCCTTTGAGGTCTGGATCAATTCGTTCAGCGCCATGGGCTTGGCGAAGTAATAACCCTGAGCCTGACCAGCCCCCATTTCGCGCAGGAGGTCGAGGGTCTCGACGTCTTCCACGCCTTCGGCCACCACTGAGAGGCCGAGTGATTCGGCCATACGCACGATGGCCCTGACGATGGCGCGACTGCGCGGGCTGGCGGTGAGTTCGAGAATGAATGACTTGTCGATTTTCAGGCCGCTGAAGCGGTACTGGTGCACATAGCTCAGTGACGAAAACCCCGCGCCGAAGTCATCAAGCACCACCGACATACCATTGTCGGCCAGTTGCTGCATGGTCTGCCGCGCAATGTCCGGTTCGGCCACCAGCGCGCCCTCGGTCAGTTCCAGGCAGATCCGCGACGGTGCGACCCCGTGTCGGGCGAGCAGCGTCAGCACTTCACTGGCGAGCTCCGGCCGGGTCATGCTGTAACTGGAGCAGTTCACATGTACGGGCGGCCAGTGGGCGTGTTCGGGCTGCGCCAGAATGACGACGATACTGGTCAGCATGTACAGGTCGAGTCGTCCGATCAGGCGCAGGCCTTCTACAGCGGGTAGAAACTGGCCTGGGGCAATTACCCGGCCGTCAGGCTGGTGCCAGCGAATCAGCGCTTCTAACGCGACCAACTCGCCAGTTCTCACGCAGACGATAGGCTGGAAATAGGGCACCAGTTCGTCAGTGCGCTTAAGTGCATTACGCAGTGCGCCTTCCTGCTCGACCTGGTCCGACACCTCGCGCCGCACCTCTTGATTGAACACGGCATAGCTGTCGCGACCGCCACTCTTGACCCGATACATCGCCATGTCCGCATCGCGCAACAGGTCGGCCGGCTCATGGTGAAATTGACTGTCAGCGCTGACAATACCGATGCTGCAGGAGGAAAACACTTCATGGCCATTGATAAAAAACGGCAGGTCGAACGCAGCAAGAATCCGCTCGGCTATATCGACCACCGCATCGAGTGGTGCATCGGGCGCAAGCACCGCAAACTCGTCGCCGCCGAGCCTCGCCAGCAGGTCGCTCTCACGCAGACAGCTGCGCAAACGATAAGCCGCCTGCATCAGTAACAGATCGCCAAAGTGATGGCCGAGACTGTCGTTGACCATCTTGAAGCGGTCAAGGTCGATGAACATCACGGCGAGCGGCAGGCCGTCGTTGCCAAACTGAATCCATGCCACATCAAGGCGCTGCTGCAAATAGCCGCGGTTTGGCAGACCGGTCAAGGCGTCGTGGGAGTTCTCGTGTTGCAACTTGGCATTGGCGTGGTCGAGTGCGCGGGTGCGATCCTGAACCCTCGCTTCGAGCTTGAGGTTGGCCGCGTGGATCGCTTCGGCAGCGCTACGACGCGACAACGCAGTGTCGATATGACGCGACACGAAGGACAGCAACTCTTGATCGCGCTGTGAATAGCTCACCTCAGGAGTATAGCTCTGCACCGCGAGCACGCCACGAACCACGTCACCATCGAACAGTGGGATGCCAAGCCAGGAATAAGATCGGGTGGACTCGTTGATAATTTCGATTTCGCCGAGTCTCTCCAGCCTCAAGGCTTCATCTCGATCAATCAGACGCGGCCGGCGCTGGCATATCACATATTCGGTATACCCACGCTGACCGCGTCGTGACGATGGTCGCGCCGTCTGTCGCTCATCGACATAGTAAGGAAACGTGACCTCTGCGGTCGTGTCGTCGAAGAACGCGATGTAGAAGTTTTTCGCAAACAACAGATCGCCCACGATCCCGTGCAGACGCTGAAAAAGCTCCTCCATGTCGCCGGATTGGCTCGAGAGTTCGGCAATCTGAAACAGCGCACTTTGGAGGTGTTCAGCACGCTCTCTGTCCGCCACTTCCTGACGCAGTGCATTGTTGAGCTCCGACAGTTCCAGCGTGCGTCGCAACACCGTTTCTTCTAGGTCGGCACGGTGCAGAATCCGGTCGAGCGCCATGGCCACGTGCCGCGCAACGACCAGGAACAGCGCCCGGTCCTCGGCACTGTAAACGCGCGAAACGTCATACACCTGCATCGCCAACATGCCGAACACATCATCCGATGCATTTTTAAGCGGCGCGCCCATCCAGAACTCGGGCCGATGGCCTACACAAAAAAATCGACCCTGCGCCTGGGCTGTACGGATACCGGCGGCGTCGATCAGTAATGGCTGGCCGCTGGTCAGTACCTGCCCGGTCAAGGACACGTGCGTGGGATCGAGAAATTCGTAGTTCTCGGCTTCCAGTGCATCAACATCAATGATGTCGACGTAATAGGGGTAGGTAATTTTGCCGCTGCGAGCATCGTAGAGCGCGAGGTAAAAATTCTCGGCGTCGATCAGCGTCGCGAGTAAACGGTGAACCCCGACCAGAAAGACCGAACGCTCACGTGTGGAGCTGGCCAGGTAGGTGATTTCATACAGCACACGTTGGGTAATTTGTGCCCGAGCCAGCGTATCGGTCTGCACCTGAAGGCCCAGACGCAGGGCAAAGTCGGCCAAAGCAGGATTTGCGGCGTCATCCAGTGGCGCCAATAGCCAACCCAGTGCGCTTTCGCCACTACCCGTTGGCCAACGGTGCAGTTTCCAGGCGACGCAAAAAGCATCGAACGCGTCATCGGCGATACTGGCAGGCCATTGCACCTGCGGATCGCCCTGCCCCACCCGGTGCATTTGCTCACCGGCTCTGTACACGACCCATGACGTTGTGTGGTTCCAGCTCTGAGCTGCCGCCAACAGCGTTTCAATCGCATCCCTGGCGCCGCCCGAGCTGCCGATAGTTTGAGAGGCGACATCGCCGCAATCATTTGATTGCCCCAAGGTGTCGGTCAAAGGACGGAAACTCATCTGCGCTCCATGAGCCAGAAACTGGCGGTACACATCTTATTTGTAGTAATCGATGTGCTAACAATCCTTTTGTTTAAAGCTTATCGCGCTGTATTTCAATTGTTTTATATGTTTTTGTACGGCCCCCTCCAATAACAACTTAGTTCATTGCGCTTTATCGGCGGATTCCGGCGCGGCCGCACTGCTGCGGTACATGAACACCAAGGCAAGTCCCAGGCAGACCATTGCCAGGATACGGCTGCCCGACAACTCGATGGCGGGATTGCCCAGCCAGCCAAAGTTATCAATCAACATGCCCATGCCCAGTTGACCGACGATCACCGCAACGGTCGCGACAGCCGTACCCACCCGTGGTACGGCACCGACCATCACCATCATGTAGATCACCCCGAAAAAGGCACCGCCCAGCTGCCATTTCGGCACATCCAGCACGCTGATGGAATGCGCGGGTTCGAAGAACAGGATAAGCAGTGCGGTGATCACCGCGCCCACTACGAAGGTCAGCAAACTGCTGCGCAATACACCCACAGCCTCTCCAAGACGACCATTGATGGCGGCCTGAATGCTTAGAACGGCGCCAGCAGCCACCACCAGAATCAACAATAGAGTCACGTTCATCATCAACCTCGCGCAATCAGAATAAGTGCCACCAGAATCAGTATCAGGGCCACCCAGCGTTCAACATTGACCCGCTTGCGGGCCGCACCGAACCAGCCGAAATGGTCGATCAACACGCTTTTACCCACCTGGCCGGACAGAATGGCAATCATGGTCATCGCGATGCCGATGTGGGGCGTCGCCACTGTCAGCACCACCACATACATCGGCCCAAGGAAGCCACCCAGCAATTGCCAGCGCGGCAACTCAGACAACGCGGGCCCCTGTTGCGGCCCACTGAGCAGCGTTAGCAAAAACAGCAGGGCGGCACCGACACCAAAGATACTCAGGGTTGCCCACAAGTGCCCGACCTGCACACCCAATGGGCCGAGCAATCCGGCTTCGACCGACAGGCCCATGCCCGCGAGAATCACCAGCGGCAGCAGCAGCAACTTTTTCAGCCGGGCGTGCCGGTCCTGATCTTCAAGTACAGCGTTTTCCAGCGGTGTGACGTGCATCAGGTGCGCCTTCTACAAAAATCGAGGTGCAAGACCAAGGCCTTGCCGAGGGCACGAAGTATGGGTTGATCGTCCTTTGCGTAAAATGGGACTATTCACAAAGTACTTTTGCGCAACCCGCACAGCAGGATTAATCATGCACGGCTTCAACGAGTTGGGATTCAAGGCGCTGCGCCTGTTCGTCGCCGTGCTTGATCGAGGGAGTTTTTCCGAAGTTGCGCGCCGTGAAGGTGTGGCGCCCTCCTCGATTTCGCGGCAAATCCAGGTGATGGAAAACGCGCTGCAACAACAACTGTTGTATCGCCATACGCGCGCCGTTACGCCGACCGAGGCGGGGCGATTGCTCGAACATCATGCCCGCCTGGTACTCGCGCAACTGGAGGAAGCCGAGCGGGCCTTGCAGGAGCAGGACAGTGAACCCAGCGGTCTCGTACGGATCAATGCACCGGTGGTCTTCGGCCAACGGCATCTGGCGCCCGGGCTGGCCGAGTTGTGCCGCCGCTATCCGAAGTTGCAACTCGACGTGCAGCAGACCGATACATTCGTTGACCCTTTGCAGGAAGGCGCGGACTTGCTGTTCCGCATCGGCGTCCTGAATGACTCGAGCATGCAGGCGCGCATCCTCGCCCCGCAACGCTATCGGCTTGCCGCCAGCCCGGCGTACCTGGCACGCCACGGTACACCGCAGCACCCGGATGAGCTGGCGGCGCATCAGTGCCTGGCCTACAAAGGCATGACCGGCCAGCAGCGCTGGTTCTTTCGCCTTGGCCAGGACAACTGGGTGCCTTACACCGTCAAAGGCCCACTGACCGGCAATCACGCCGAAACCCTGACCCAGGCCGCCGAACTCGGCATGGGCCTGGTCATGTTTCCCTCGTGGCTGATTGGCGAGGCACTGCACAAAGGGACGCTGCAAGCGGTACTGAGCGAGTTTCACGTATCGACCAGTCTCGAACCCCAACAGATCGCGGCCCTGTGGCCGACCAGCCGACGCCTCTCGGTCAAAGTCAGAACAGTGATCGATTTCTTTGTCGAGCGGTTTGGACCGACACCCTATTGGGATCGTTGAACGGTGTGTTCTTCGGATAGCCGTGTGCTTTTACTTCCTGGCAGCTTTTACTTCCCTGCAATAGTTCCGCAGGGTATTTTCGCACCTTCACCAGCCCATCAATGCGCGGTGGCGTCATTCATTTCGACGCCCACAAGGCGCTGCGCGCAATCAATCAGGAGAGATTAAATGTCTTTTTTCGTTAAAAAGGCCGCTGTGTTGATCCTGGCGATGGCGGCCAGTCTGGGCGGTATAAACAGCTATGCGGCGACTGCGCCGACCAAACAAAAACCGGCGATGCAGACAGTATCGACACTCAGCGGAAAATTCGAATTCAAACTTCCCGACAGCTATGTGGCCAACCCATTGCCCGCAGGCGATGAAGCCAGCGGCACTGCGGGTGAGACCGGAACGATGTACGTCAATAAAACGACGAAGAGCGTGGTCATCGCCGTCGAACACCCTCTGCAGGCTGGGGTGAACGCGAAAGACAATGACGCTGATTTTCTCGACGGCGCGGTTGCCGGCTTTCTCAAACAACAGAGTGCAGGACTGCCTGATTTCAAGAAGCTCAGCGAGAAGAAACTGACCCTCAAAGGTCTAGGCGTGCGCCAGATCGACAGCACCGCCACCATGGGCGGCGGCAGGACCCTCAGCACCACTTTCCTGGCCGGGTCGGGCACTCACATGTCGGTGGTTCAGGTCATATTCCGCGCGGACGACCAGGCTGGGCACGATAAACTGATCAAGCAAATCGTCGGTGGTCAATAAGGTGATGCGCCTGTGAAGCGAGTGAGGCTCCGCTTCCAGGCATCATTGATTGATCTGCTGCAACCAACTGTTCAGGTCCACTATTTCGGTCTGACTGATCGTGTGGCCAATGCCTGGATAGGCATGAAACTCCGGGGTCAGGGACAGGCTTTGCAGCAGCGTCTCTGCGTCGGTTGCACCCGCGTAAGGAAGCTTTCGGTCTGCGGTGCCATGACCGATAAAAATAGCCACCTGTTTGAGGTTGTCGGCAGGCTTCAATTCAGACTTCAACACCGGCAGAATCTTCCCGCTCAATGCCGCGATCCCGCGCACGACCTCGGGATCGCGCAGGGCAACTTCATAGCTCATGATCGCCCCTTGGCTAAAACCAACCAGAAACACCTTGTCAGGCTGGGTGTGGTATTTCCCGGTGGCTTTGGCGATGAAATCAACGATCTTCCCTGCGCTGCTCTTCAGCTCATCCGTCTCGCCATCGTAATCACCCTCGCCCGCCTTTTTGTTGAACCACTGATAGCTGTCTGACTCGACCTCAAACGGTGCCCGCACCGACAGATAGGTGTAGTCGGCGGGCAATTGATCTTTTATGTCGAACAGGTCCTCTTCATTGCTCCCAGAGCCATGAAGAAAAATAATAAGCGGTTTATTGTGTGAGTCGGGACCGGCCTGCTCGATGTAACTCAACGGCAGGTCGGTGTGCAGTGTTGTGTCGGCATGGGCAGCCGTCGATGCCAACATAAACAACACGGTCCAAAGCTTAATCATTTCAATGCTCTCGTGGCCCGTCAAAGAGGCGCACCTGGGGCGATATCTGCCGTGGGTCCGTACTTAATTCAATCAACGCAGGAACGCCCGCCTGCCGGGCACGCTGAAACGCATCGGCAAAATCTTCGGTGCGCTCGACTAATTCACCATAAGCACCAAAGGATCTGGCGAAGGCCACGAAGTCAGGGTTGACCAGGTCGGTCGCCAACACCCGGCCGGGGTACTCGCGTTCCTGGTGCATACGGATGGTCCCCAGCATGGCGTTGTTGACTACGATGACCACCAGCGGTGCACCGAACTGCATGGCGGTCGCCAACTCCTGCGGGTACATCATGAAGCAGCCGTCGCCGGCAAAGCAGACCACGGTGCGCTCGGGGTTGCGTAGCTTGGCGGCAATCGCGGCGGGAAAACCGTACCCCATCGCGCCGTTGGTAGGCGCCAACTGAGTGCCCGGTTGCCGATAGCGGTAGAAACGATGAACCCAGACGGTGTAGTTACCGGCGCCGTTGCTGATCACGGCGTCATCGGGCAGTACATCGTTCAAATGTGCAACCACGCGCGCCATGTCCACGCCGACCAGTTGCGGGTGAGCCTGGGGCGGCGTTGAATGCTCCACGTAATCAGCCCGCGCAGTTTCGGTCCAGGACGTCCACGGCTGCTCCGCAAGCGGCTCGAGTTGCGTCAGTGCAGCAGCAAAACCGCGCAGGGAAGACACAATCGGCAATCGGGCTTGATACACCCGCCCCAGCTCTTGCGGATCGGGGTGCACGTGGACCAATGGCTGCGTCGGCACCGGGCTTTTGATCAGCGTGTAGCCATTGGACACAGTTTCGCTGAGGCGCGAACCGATCACCAACAACAGGTCAGTGGTGCACAGGCGCTCGGCAAGCTTGGGCGAAATGCCCAGGCCCAACTGACCGACATAATGCGGATCACGGTTATCGAACAGGTCCTGGCGACGGAACGACGCCGCCACCGGCAGGTTGTTCACCGTAACGAAATGCTTGATCGCCCGGGAAGCCTCGGCATCCCAACCCGTGCCACCCAACACCACCAAGGGCTTGCGAGCGGCACGGAGCAGCTCGCGCAACTCAATCATCGCGGCCGGGTCCGGCGCTGCGCAGGCAACGCGGACCGGCGACGCGTCGAGACACAGACCGCTGCCGAACAGCACTTCTTCCGGCAGGCTGATCACCACCGGCCCCGGGCGCCCGGAGAGTGCAATGCTGAACGCCTTCGCAACGATTTCCGGAATACGCTCCAGACTATCGATCTCGGTCACCCATTTCGCCAGGCCGCCGAACATCTGGGTGTAATCGACTTCCTGAAAGGCCTCGCGGCCCTTGAAGCCACTTTCGATCTGGCCAATGAACAGAATCATCGGGGTCGAGTCCTGTTTGGCCGTGTGCACCCCATTGCTCGCATGGGTGGCGCCAGGGCCACGGGTCACAAAGCAGATGCCCGGCCGCCCCGTCAGCTTGCCGTAAGCGTCGGCCATGTTCGAGGCGGCGCCTTCATGGCGGGTGACGATGGTGCGGATGGCGTGTGCATCGTGCAGGGCGTCGAGCACCGGCAAATAGCTTTCGCCGGGCACGCAATAGACCGTGTCCACAGCATTGTGCAGCAGCGCATCGACCAGGATTTTCCCGCCGCTGCGGGGTTCGATGAGTTCAGGCATAGACTTCAAGCTCCTTGTTAAGGGTTTCCGGCAGGAACAGAGCGACGAAAAAAACATTCCAGGCATCCAAGTGCGGACACTCGACTAACCTCAGCAGAACGGTTGACTCTATAGGGTGATTGCCGCTCATGACAACGATTAGCCGCATCGCGCGAATCCTGATTTCACTGCTGGCATTAGCCGCTGTTTTGTACGTACTGGCCTGTGTGCTGCTGTTCGTGTTCCAGCGCTCGCTTATCTATTTCCCGCAACCTCGCGCCATGAGTAGCCCCTCGACTGTTCTTGAGCTCTCGCAACCGGATGCGAAGGTGTTGGTATCGGTCTGGCCACGCGCCAGCCCCAATGCGCTGATTTACTTCGGGGGCAATGCCGAGGATGTTTCCCTGAACCTGTTGCAGTTTTCGCAAGCGTTCCCGGACCAGGCCCTTTATCTGCTCCACTACCGCAGCTTCGGCGGCAGCACCGGTTCACCCTCCGAGGAGTCGATTAACCGTGACGCCCTCGCTTTGTTCGACAAGGTCCACGCTGTCCACCCTCACGTTACGATTGTGGGTCGCAGCCTGGGTTCGGGCGTCGCCATTCGCCTCGCCAGCGAACGCCCGGCATCGCGACTGATCCTGATTACCCCCTATAACAGCCTCTTGGAACTGGCCCAAAGCAGGATGCCCTTGTTCCCGGTGAAATGGGTTATGCGGGACACGTTTGAATCCTGGCGTTACGCACCACTCATCACCGTGCCGACACTGCTGATCGCGGCCGGGCAAGACGAAATCATACCCCGCGCCAGCACGGAGCAACTCCGCACACACTTCGCCAACGGCGTGGCCACGCTGCAGGTAATCCCCGGCAAAGACCACAACTCTATCTCCGACAGCCCTCAGTATTTGCAAATGCTGCGAGACGGGCTATGAGGGCCTGGCTGGGCATTTCAGCCATCTAGAATCAGGCCTTGGGCATCCGCCTAGATAAATAAGAGCTTTACATACAAACGATAACGATTATCATTGGCGATATGTTTCACATTACGGAATATGCCCAGTGATCAGGAAGTCACCCGTTTTTTCTCGCCTCAATGGCGGCGAAAGCGTCTACGGTTTACTCAATTCAGTCCCCTCCCCCCTGCTGTGCGAAATGATTGCCAGCGCCGGTTATCACTTCGTCATTCTCGATATGGAACACCTGCTGCGGTCCGGCGATGAGCTGATGCATTGCATACGCGCTTGCGAAGCAACAGGGATTTCGGCCTGGCTGCGTATCCCGGAAGTCGACGTCAAACTGATTGGCCGTGCGCTGGACGCAGGCGCCGAAGCCATCGTTCTGCCGCGTGTCGAAAGCGCCGACGAAGTCGCCCGCGCCCTGGAAGCGGTGTATTTCCCACCGCTGGGCAAGCGCGGAATCAGCGGCGGTCGCATCACTGGTTTTGGCCATGTGTCATTGCCCGACTATATCGAACTGGCGAATCGCCAACGCCCCATCGTACCGATGATCGAAAGCGCCGCAGGGCTTCGAGCCCTGCCCGACATTCTCGCGCTGCCCGGCGTTGGCATGGTGCTCGAAGGCGCGCTCGATCTCGCCCTCGATTTGCAACTGGGTCCTGATCCATTGCACCCGCGTGTCTGGCAAGCCCTACAAGGCATGGCCGATGCCTGCGCCGCCGCTGAAGTTCCCTTTTGCGCAAATCCACGCTCGCCCGAACAACATGCCTGGTGGCGTGACCGGGGGATTCGCAGCTTTCTCGCTGGCGAAGACCGCGGCCTGCTGCACAACGCGTTGAAAGCGCGCTTGAACAGCCTTCAATTTCCCAACTGAGCCTGAACGAAGTCCAGATGAAAACAACAAACTATCTGTTTGCATTTCCCTTCAGCCTGCTCTCTCTGAGCATCTGCCAAACCGTACTGGCCAACGACCCGCCTGCCGATTACTCGCTCGCCCCTATGGTGATCAAGGGTGACGTGCTCGGTACCGCCAGCGATCCGGAAGTGCGGACCTACTCCGGTAGCCGCAGCGTGATCGACGCCGCCGACTTGAGGAAAGGCAGTGTCCGCGGGATTGACGATGCCTTGCAGCGCGTGCCCGGCGTCAAGATTTTCGATGAGACCGGCACCGGCGCCTTGCCGCAGATTTCCGTACGCGGTCTATACGAGAGCCGAAGCGGGCGCATTCAGGCCTTGTCCGATGGTATTCCTCTGGCCTTGGCGCCCTATGGCCAGACGGGGTTGTCGCTGTTTCCGATGACTCTGGCGACAATCGACCGCGTCGACATCGTGCGCGGCGGCGCGGCAGTGCAGTACGGCCCGAACAATGTCGGCGGCGTGATCAACTTCATCAGCGCGCCGATTCCCCATGAAATGCAGACCACTATTCAGGAGCGCACCACCTTCGCCGCCGGCGGGCGCCAACTGTTCGACACCTACCTGGGGACCGGTGGCTACCTGACCGACAACTTCGGCCTGCAACTGGACGTCAATACCATTCAGGGCGAATACGGCCGCGAGCACTCCGATACCGACATCCAGAACTACCGTCTGCGAGGTCAATGGAACATCGATGATGACCGCTCACTGAGTTTTGGCGTGCAGCACTACACGGCCGATATGGACCTGGCAGGCGCCCTGAGTGTCAAGGACTACAAGGACGATCCGCGCCAGTCGACCCGTCCCCTAGACCGCTTCGAAGGCGATACCGACCGGGTCTGGGGCACTTACACGCAACAGCTTGGCGCCATGGGCCCTTTCGATTCAGTCGAGTTCAGCTGGACCAACTTCGCCCACAAAAGCTACCGCAACTTCGTTGTTGGCCTGCCGTTCACCCCGGACGGTACCGCCGTGACCCAGCAGGACGGTCCGCGTGACTTCAAGGTCTGGGGCAGCGAACCGCGCCTGAGCATGAGCATCGACGGTGACAAGGTCGGTCAAACCTGGGTGCTGGGTGCCCGCTACGTCAAGGAAGACATCGATTACCGGGTTGATCGCGAAGCCCTCGGCACGGGCGTGACCAGCGTCTTCCGTGACTGGCATTTCAACGACGAAGCCAAAGCCGCCTACCTGAGCAACGCCATCAGCCTGTTCGACCGGCGCCTGACCATCACCCCGGGCATTCGCTACGAAAACGCGCGAATGGACTATAGCGACGGGATCACCGGTTTTCAGCACAGCAACCTGGCCGAAGAATGGTTGCCCGGCCTGACCGTGGGTTTCCAGGCCAACGACGATTGGTTCGTGTACGCCAACGCCCAGCGCTCATTGCGTCCACCGCAGATCACCCAAATCGTCAAGGAAGGCGACGTGGGCGCGGAAATCGCCTGGAACTACGAGACCGGCGTGCGCTACACGCCATGGCAAGGCTTGCGCGTCGATGTCGGTCTGTACCGCATCGATTTCGATAATCAGATCGAGTACAACGCCACCACCGACCGTTACGTGAACCTGGGCAGCACCCGCCATCAGGGTATCGAGACTGAACTGTTCTGGACCCCGTCGGTGACCCCGAACCTGGACCTGCATGTCAGCTACGCCTACCTCGATGCCAAGCAGCGAGCCGGTGACTTCAAAGACAACGAAGTGCCTTTCGCGTCCAGACACCAGTTCAACGCCGAAGGTCGTTATCACTTCGCCCAGCACTGGACCTACAGCCTTGATGGCCTCTACGTCAGCAGTGCCTACACCGATGCGGCCAACAGCGGCGCGGAAAACGCCAGTGCATCGGTTGGCAGGCTACCGGCCTATTGGGTCTTCAATACGGCGCTTGAGCGCGAATTCAAGCTTGACGACAAAAGTGTGCTGACCACATCCGTCGGCATCAGCAACCTGCTCAACCGCGAATACTACTTCCGTGGTATCGACACCAGCCCATGGGGTCGCCAGCCGGCCCCGGAGCGCGCCCTCACCCTCGGCGCAAATTACCGCTTCTAACTGCGCACCCGCGCCCCTGTAAAACCAGTCGCCCACCTGCTTGGGACGGGCGACTGCTGCCCCCAGGAAACTCGTCATGCACCGTCCTCTCGTCATCCTCAGCCACGTCACCCACGCCGCCGTTACCGAAGGTTTTCTGCCCGCCGCCCGCAAGCGCGGACTGTCAGTGGTGCTGATCAGCGACCATGCCCAGGAGCATCGGCGCCTGCTCGCCACGTCCGACTTTCCCGCGCAGGACTTACTGATCCTCGAGTGCGACGTGTTCAATCCCCTTGCGGTGATTGAACTGATCAACGCTCATGGCCTGCGCCCTGCAGCAGTGTTTTCCAACAGCGATCACCTGCAAACCGCCACTGCGTTAGTGGCGAAAACCTTCAACGTGCCCGGCAAGGACTGGCTGATGTGTCACTGGGCAAAAAACAAGGCGGTCATGCGTGAACGCATGCAGGATCTGGGCTTGCCCGGCCCCTGGTTTCATGTGCTGACCGCTGGCAGCGCGGTGCCCGACGATGCAGTATTTCCGCTAGTGGTGAAACCCACCCAAGGCGTGGACAGCCTTGATGTGCGCTTGTGCCACAACGCCGACGAGCTGAGCGATTACTGCGCCCGGTTCTGGCAGCAACAACCCGGTCGTGCGTTGTTGCTGGAGGCCTACATGGAAGGCCCACTGTTTACCCTCGAGACTCTCGGCGACGGTCAGCGGTTGCAAGCCATCGGCGGCTTTGATGTCAGCCTGTCGCCACCCCCGCACTTCGTCGAACTCGCTGCGCGCTGGAACGGCTCATTGAGCGTTAACCATCGGGCGGGAGCGCTGGCTCAGGTCGCTGCTTTTGGCATCAACTTCGGCGTGTGCCACAGCGAATTCATCCTCACTGCCGAAGGACCGGTGCTGGTGGAAATCAACTACCGCAGTATCGGCGATGGCCGCGAGTTCCTTCTCGACCGCCTGCTGCCCCAAGGCTGGTTCGACCGCATCCTCGGCGTGCACCTTGGCGAACCACTGGTAGATGCCCAGCCCGGCCTGGCGCAAGCGCTGGTGCATTATCTGGTCGCCGACACACCTGGCCGCTTGCAGCAGGCTTCCAGCAGTTTTCGTTACGAGCAGGACAATCACTGGAGCGACTACCGTGCGCTGCGCGAGATTGGCGACGACATTCACGTGAGTCACTCGAATAAGGATTATCTGGGCGTACTGCGCCTGATCGCCCCGGATACTGCCAGTCTGGACGCACGTTTCGCCGCCACATTGGCCGATCTGCGCTGGGTGATGGCATGAGCGTTGTGGCGCAGGATGCTGATCACGCAGCCATCAGCCAACGCATTATCGATTGCTGCCTGCGCGAAGATATTCGCGGGCTGCTCAGCCAAGGCATCGTCCAGCACCTGCCCACCGAACTGCACGAACACTGGACCGCAACCGTCAGTCCTTACTGGCTGCGCATCGCCCACCTGGACGCCGATGAACTCTGGCTGCCGGTTCACCCAGGCGGCCCGTTGCAGACCTGGAGCACGTCCAGCCATGCCTGGCTCTGCCAGCAAGACGGGCACGTCCGCATCGAGCACGGTTACGCACGCTGGCTCGAACAGTTGAGCAACGGCCTGGACGACGCCAGCCTTGAGCTGTTTGCCGCGTACCGCAAAGAAGCCGACTGCGCCGTGCACCATCGCGCGCTGTGTCATGCAGCCTATCAAGAACACGCGACCGAACTGAGCGACATCCTCGACAAGCCCGCCTGGGACCAACGCCTGATCGGTATCGACCGACTCGCCAGCTACCTGGACCATCCGTATTACCCTACCGCCCGCGCCAAAAGTGGCTTCGACAGCACAGCCCTCAAACGCTACGCCCCGGAGTTCGCCCCGCGCTTCAAACTCAATTGGCTGGCGCTGCCAAATGCGGCCCTGACGTTGAGCAGTTCGCCGCCCAAACATTGGCCGAGCTTTGTCGAGTTGGGTCTGAAACAGAGCCTCGAAACCAGCCATACCCTGCTACCGGTGCATCCGCTGACGTGGCTAGAGCTGGAAAAATACGGGTTACCCGAAGGCACGATCAAGGCACCGCACAGCGCTATGGTCGTTGAGCCGACCCTGTCGGTGCGTACCGTGATGTGCGTCGAGCGACCGCACTGGCACATCAAACTACCGTTGCTGGTGACCACCCTGGGCGCCCGCAACCTGCGCCTGATCAAACCCAGCACGCTGTATGACGGCCATTGGTTTCAGACCACGCTGCAAGCACTGGCTAAACGCGATCCTCAGCTGGGCATGCGCTATCTGCACGTTGATGAGGAACATGGCGGGCATGCCGATGAAAGCCGCCACCTGGCCTATATTGCGCGTCACTACCCCGGCGAACTGGGCGTCGCCACACTGGTGCCGGTCGCCGGCCTCGCCAGCCCGTTGCCCGATGGTCGACTGTTCGTCGAGCAACTGGTCGAGCGCTTCTACCAGGGCTCACTGCAACGCTGGCTCGAAGATTATCTGGACCTGCTGCTGCACGTGCACCTGCGCTTGTGGCTGGGTTATGGCATCGCGCTGGAAGCCAATCAGCAGAACGCCGTGCTGATCTTCGAGGCTGATCGCCCACTGCGTTTGCTGATGAAAGACAACGACGCCGCACGCCTCTGGCCCGAGCGCTTCGCCGCAGCCTGCCCCGACCTTGCGCAGCGTCCTGCAGACTTGCGTGACGAGCGCATCCGCGTCAACGATGCCCAGCCACTGGCCGAGATGTTCTGCACCATCACCTTGCAACTGAACATCGTCGCGGTGCTGGAAGCGATCATTGCCGCCGACCTGGCACCCCGCGGGCCACTCTACGCCACCTTGCGCCAGCGCCTGATCGATTGCATCGGGCAACTAAAGGGCGAAGGCCTGGACTGCACTGAAGCCAAGCGCGTTTTGCTGGACAGCCCGAAACTACCGGTGAAATACCTGCTCAGTGCCGGCAGCTTGTTCAGCAAAGCATACTCAGGCGCCCAGGACATCAACAAGTTCTATGGCTACAGCGCGGCAAACTTCCTGCGGGAGGCGCACCCGTGCAACGCAGACTGATCGCCAGTGTATTGCTTGGCCACTATCTATCGGCCTTCACCGCCCTCGGCATTCCGTTGTACCTGCCACGCATCCTCGCCGACCTGGCGCCGGATGCGCCGGGCTGGAGCATCGGTGTGTTGTTTGTCCTGCCGACCCTGTGTACCGCTCTGACGGCGCCACTCTGGGGTCGCTGGGCGGATAGACGGGGCTGTCGCCTGTCCTTGCTGCGTGCCCATGCCGGACTGTTTGCGGGCTTTCTCCTGGCCGGGTTCAGTACCAACCTGCCGATGTTCGTGCTGGCCTTGATCATTCAAGGCACCTTTGGCGGGGCGATGGCCGCATCCAATGCCTACCTGGCGACCCAGTTCAAGGACGGCGACCTGTCTCGGGCCCTGAACTGGACTCAATACTCGGCACGCCTGGCCATGATCAGCGGCCCCATTCTGCTCGGTCTTATGACGGCGCAAGGGTTGGGACTGGAGCTGTATCGCTACCTGGCCTGGTTACCGTTACTGGCGTTCGTGATGATCCTGCCGTTGCCCGCCGATACACCCCATCATCAGGCGAATGCGACCACAGCCGCCGGCCCACTTAGCCAACTGCCGACGGACATGCCACGTCTGCTGCTGGTGCAATTCCTGTTCAGCTTCGCCATGGTCGTCACCTTCCCTTATTTCGTCCCTTACGGCGAAGCACTGGGCATTGGCAACGACGCGCTGATCGGCCTCCTCTACAGCCTGCCGCATCTGGTTTACCTCATCGCCCTGCCTTGGGTCCAACGGCATGCCAGCAACTTGCTGCTGCCCGGCCTCGGGCTGCTGGCCGTGAGCAATGCCCTGCAGTTCTGGAGCAGCCAGGCCGAGCCTTTATTTGCCCTGCGCCTGCTCAGCGGTGCAGGAATGTTGCTGGGCTTTGTCGGCTTGCATCGCTGCCTGAGCCAACGCAGCCGCCAAGGCAGTGCCGGGCGCATGTTTGGCTGGTTCGATGCCAGCGGTAAATGGGCCGGCACAGCTGCCGGTGTGACCGCCGGGCTGGTCAGTCAGACCTGCGGCATCACCTCACCTTTTCTCGTTGCCTGTCTGGCCGCCGTTGCTGCGATGGCCTTGGCACGCCCCCTACTCATGACCTCGCGGGAGATACCAGCATGACCCTTGCTCTGACCACCGCTTCCCTGCATGAACGCGCTCTCGATGGTGAAGCCCAACGGCACGCCATTGAATGCCTGCTCAATTGTTATCTGCGTGAATACGCCCTGCCACGCGACGAGGCGAGCCTGGACTATCGTGCTCAGGATCTGCCCATGAGCCTGCGTCAACTCAATGGCCAGTGCATCAGCATCCGGCTGCCCAGCGGGCGACTGGTGGTGCGAGTCGACCGCGCGAGTGTGCTCGGTCGTTGCCGCTTTGTCAGCGCCCCCTATTTCAAGGGCAATGGGCACAGCTGGCACCCGTTGAACGCGACCGAACTGGCGCGTCTGCTGTGCGTGCCGCTGAGCCAGCCGGACCGTGTGGGCGAGATGTTGCAGCAGGTCGATAACAGCCTGCAGATCACCCGGACCTTTCTCCGGCATACCCGCGCCGATCGCGATCAACCGACTGACAGCCTGCTGGCTTCAGAACAGCATCAGATTTGGGGGCACGCCCTGCATCCAACTCCCAAGAGCCGCGAAGGCATCTCGCAAAATGCCCTGTTGGCCTGCTCGCCGGAAGTCGGCGCGTGCTTCGAGCTGCACTGGTTTCGTGTTGATCCGGCGTTGATCCAGCATCAAGGTGACGATCCCCGAGAGACCCTGTATCAGCTGTGTGGTCGAAACGATCTGTACCCTTGCCACCCGTGGGAAGTCGAGCGGATTCTGGCCGACCCGCTGGTCCGTCGCGCACAACAGCGTGGCCTGCTGGAGTACCTCGGCCCTCAAGGCCTGGCGCTGTACCCGACCTCGTCGGTACGCACCCTCTATCACCCCGAGCTTGCCTATTTCCTGAAATTTTCGATGCATGTGCGGCTGACCAATTGCGTGCGCAAGAACGCCTGGTACGAACTGGACAGCGCGGTCGCCCTGACCCGCTTGCTCGCACCGGTGATGGCCGAGCTGGCCCACGCACTTCCGGATTTTCTGCTGATGCCGGAACCGGCCGCCAGCACCCTGGACCTGAGCAGTCTTGGCACCCAGGAGCAGGCCCGCGAAGTCACCGAATGCTTCGGCATCCTCTACCGCCAGAACCTGGATGAGGCCACCCGCGAGCGCTACCAACCGCAAGTGGCCATGGCGCTATTCACCTGGGATCTGCAAGGTCGTAGCGTTTGTCAAAGCCTGGTGCAGCAATGTGCCGAGCGTCTTCGTATCGACGTGGCCGAGGCGACCCTGCGCTGGCTCGACGGCTATGCCCGTCAACTGCTCGGCGGGGTAATGCATTGCCTGTTCCGTCAGGGCGTGGTGCTGGAGCCACACTTGCAGAACACCCTGCTGGGTTTCGACGCCGACGGCTTGCCTTGTCGGGTCTGGATTCGCGACCTGGAGGGCACCAAGCTGGTGGCCAGCCATTGGGCACCGGAACGACTCAGCGAACTCAACGAGCGCACCCGCGCCTCGCTGTACTACAACGAGGATAAGGCCTGGCAGCGCGTCGCCTACTGCGCGCTGGTGAACAACCTGGGCGAAGCGATCTTCCATTTGGCCAACGCCGATTCAGGGCTGGAAAACCAACTGTGGATGCATATCGGCACGCTGTTGCAGGCACAACGAGCGGTGCTGGATGACCCCGTGCAGCTGCGCGAGTTATGTGCAGGGGCACCGCTGCCCAGCAAGGAAAACTTCATGACCCGGCTGATGATGCGTGCCGACCGCGAAGCAGGCTACACCGCCCTCCCCAGCCCGCTGTTCACTGCTCGCGCGAGGGCCCGTTCATGAGTTTGCCGACACGCGTCACCCAGGCCATCGGCCAATTGCGCGAGCAACAGCAAACACCGCTCTGTGCTTACGTCTATGATCTGGTCGCGCTGGAGCAGCACGTTCGGAACATGCGTGAAACGCTGCCCGCCAACTGCGAGCTGTTCTATGCCGCCAAGGCCAACCCGGAAGCACCGATCCTGCGAACCCTGGCGCCGCTGGTAGACGGCTTCGAGGCCGCGTCCGGTGGTGAGTTGCGCTGGCTGTATGAGCAATGCCCAGGGCATTTGCTGATTTTCGGCGGCCCCGGCAAACTCGACAGTGAGCTGGAAATCGCCATGGACTACCGGATTTCGGCCTTTCACGTCGAGAGCCTGACAGAGTTACGCAGCCTGGCGCGCATCGCTGCCAGACGGCGCCAACGGACGCCGGTCCTGCTGCGCCTGAACCTGAAACTGGCTGAAGCACCCGATAGCCGTCTGGTGATGGGCGGTAAACCGACCCCCTTCGGCCTGGACGAAGACGCATTGGACGAAGCGCTGAAGCTGTTGCGTGATGAGCCCTGGCTGGAACTGCAGGGCCTGCATTTTCATGTGCTGTCTCATCAGCTTGATGTGGGCGCTCACCTGAGACTGATCCGCAGCTACTGTCGCACCTTCAGCCAGCTCTGCGCCGAACACGGTCTGCAGCTGCCCCTGCTCAACGTCGGAGGCGGCATGGGCATTAATTACCAGGACCCGCAGAACTCGTTCGACTGGACGACATTCTGCCAAGGGCTCAAGGCATTGATCGCGGAAGAAGGCATGGGCGATACGCGCATTCGCTTCGAGATCGGCCGTTTTATCAGCGCGGCCTGCGGCTACTACGTGATGCAAGTCCTGGACATCAAACGCAGCCATGGTCAGTACTTCGCCATTGGCCGGGGTGGCACCCACCACTTCCGGACACCGGCGGCCCAGGGGCATGACCATCCTTTTGTCGTGATACGGGGCCAGCAACCCGCGCAGTTGCAGAATCAGCAGGTTACCCTGGTCGGCCAGCTGTGTACGCCAAAAGATGTGCTGGCAAGCCAGCAAACAGTCACCGCCCTCGCGATTGATGACCTGCTGGTGTTCACCCTGGCAGGCGCCTATGCCTGGAACATTTCGCACCGGGACTTTCTGATGCATGAACCACCGCAGATGCTGTTTCTAACGACATAAAAAACTGACGACATAAACAGGGCAACCTGACCACACAGCCATGCCACCCCTGCGCATCACGTAGTGGCTGGCACGGGCTCATTCACGACGCGGTTGGCGGCCAGCTCGTCCGGCACTTTGACGAAAATGCTGTACTTCGCGCCTTCCATAGCTTCAAAGGCGATCAACTTGTCGACCAACGCGATGCTGATTACCTTGCCAGCATTGAGCAGGAGCATGCCATTGTCGGCATTGAGGTTGCGTGCAAGCACCATCCCCCTCAACAGTTCACGGGTGCCAACCACCTTGACCGTTGGATCGTTCAGAGTGACATCGCTCAGGTAGGCGGCACAGACCTGAACGAAGTCTTCCACCAGCGCTGGGTCATACAGACGGCCGGCGTACTTACGGATAAACACCAGGGCTTCATCACTGTTCATTTGCCGTTCGAGGATCAACCCGCGCTGCAACTCGATAAAGTCCACGGCCAGCTTCAGCAAGCGCGAACCAAACGGGATAGCCTCGCCTTTGAGGTGGTCGGGGAATCCCGTGCCATCCCAACGCTCTTGGTGGTGAAGAATCAACTGGGCCGCGTCCTGCATCGGCTCCAACGTCATCAACAGCGACTCGCTCTGTTTCGGATAACAGCGATAACGCTCACGATCCGTATGGTGCAACAGGTCGGCAGGCGCGCTCATCATGCTGTCGCTCCAGCTCAACTTGCCGATGTTGTAGAGCGCTGCCGCCATGGCCAGATCGCGGCTACTCGCCTCGTCCATGGGGTGGGATTTGCAGTAGGTGCGAATCAAATCGATGATTTGCCGGTTGGTCTGCTTGCTTTTAGGCAACCGTTGATTGACCAGCAGGGAGAACACCTCGGTACTGGTCGCGTAACTGTGCTTCAACTCGTCATAGGCCAGGTCGAGCATGTCCGCCGTCTGTTGCAGCTCGGACATGCGTGCGACAACCCGCTTTTCCAAGGTGGCATTAAGCGCCTGCAACGCCTCGTTCTGCTCATGGGCCAGACGCTCCAGGCGTTGCCGCTCGCGCTCGGAATGCTGATGTTCCAAGGCCTGCCGCAAGGTCAGCTGCAACTCCTCGTCGTTCCAGGGTTTGCTGATGTAGCGATGAATCTTTCCTTCATTGATCGCTTTGACGATGGTGTCCAGGTCGGCATATCCCGTCAACAGGATCCGTGTGGTACCTGGATAGCGCTGGTGAATCTCCGCCAACAAGGTAGCGCCATCCATATTTGGCATGCGGGCATCGGTCATCACCAGATCGATACGCTGGTGGGCCATCAACTCAAGTGCTTTTTCACCGCTTTCGGCAAAGAACAAATCATACGGCTGGCTGCGCAGCAGACGGCGCAAACTGTTAAGAATGAACTCTTCATCATCCACCACCAGCACGCAGGGTTTATAAGCCGAAACAGAAGCGGATTGCTCATCCATAGCGTTACCTGACATCACTCATTTGAGGGCATTTTCGGGTTTTTCATGATAAAAACCTCGCTCCCTCGCTTTTTTGGCTAAGGGCTGAGGCATTTTTAACAAACTGATGGCACATTAGCTACGGTTTCCCAGCGAAGTGCCTCGTCGAGGGCTATGCTCCGAAAAATGGGATCCAATGTATACGTAACCGTTGTCGCGCCTTCAGGAAGGGAAATCCGTATGCTTATTTTTCATCTGATCGCAGACCTGCCGGGTAGCGTTGAATGAGCACCCCGACCACTCACGCCAATCGCC
This sequence comes from Pseudomonas sp. GG8, assembly GCF_052976945.1. NCBI lineage: Bacteria > Pseudomonadati > Pseudomonadota > Gammaproteobacteria > Pseudomonadales > Pseudomonadaceae > Pseudomonas > Pseudomonas sp. GG8. The sequence continues at coordinate 1,820,914 of NZ_JBRIIP010000001.1, read as the reverse complement.
GCGTGCTTATCATTGATGACACGCCATCGATTCATCAGGACTTTCGTAAAATTCTCTGCCCGAAGCCGGACAGCGAAGAGTCCCTTGATGCAGCGGAGGAAGAGCTCTTCGGCACAGTACAGGTCACTCGGAAAAATTTCGAGCTTGATTCCGCCTATCAGGGGCAAGAAGCCCTTGAACGGGTCAAGCAAGCACTGGCAGAAGGTCGGCCCTACGCACTGGCCTTCATCGACATGCGCATGCCACCCGGCTGGGATGGTCTGGAGACTATTGAGCACCTGTGGAAAGCCGACCCGCAATTGCAAATCGCACTGTGCACTGCCTACTCCGATTACTCGTGGGAGGCGATGACCGAGCGCCTTGCGTTCAGCGACCAACTGCTGATTCTGAAAAAGCCGTTCGACAGCCTGGAAATCCGCCAGATGGCCAGTGCGCTGACGGTCAAATGGCAAATGACACAGGATGCCGCGGCAAAAATGCGCAACCTGGAGGAAACCATCGCCGAGCGCGTTCAGGAATTGCTGAAAGTATCCCATCTGCTCCAGTACGATGTGTTGACGGAGCTGCCCAACAGTACGCTGCTGGGTGATCGGTTGACTCAAGCGATTGCCCTGTCCCGCCGCCATGATACGCAATTGGCAGTGATGTTCATCGGCCTGGATCGTTTTGAGCGGATCAATAACGCGCTGGGGCATCCCATCGGCGATGAAGTGCTTAAACTTGTCGCTCAATGCCTCGCCCACACCGTACGCGAGTCCGACTCGGTGTTTCGCTATGGCTCGGATGAATTTGTCCTGGTGCTGTCCGATGTCCATCACCCCCAACAAACCAAAAGCATTGCGGAGAAGTTGTTGGCCACCATCAAGGTTCCTCGCTATGTCGCCGGGCATGACCTGAGTGTGACCGCGAGCCTGGGCATCAGCATCTTCCCCGGTGACGGTGAAGATGCCGTCACCCTGATCAAAAAAGCCGAAACCGCCATGCGCAACATCAAGGACAGCGGTCCGGACAACTTCTGCTTTTTTTCCAACACCATGAACCAGCATGCCCGCGAGCAACACTCTATCGAGTCAGGCATTCGACTGGCGTTGGAGCGCAACGAGTTTGTCCTGCATTACCAACCAAAATTGAACCTGAAAACTGGAAAAGTAGTCGGCGCCGAGGCTCTGATCCGCTGGCTCAAACCGGGGCAAGGTTGGCTTTTCCCATCTGAGTTCATCCCGGTCGCCGAAGACAGCGGCCTGATCGTCCCGCTGAGCAAATGGGTATTGCGCGAGGCCTGCCGCCAGACCTGCGCGTGGCAAGCGGCCGGATTACCGCCGATTCGTATGTCGGTGAACATTTCTGCCACTGAGTTTCGCCAGAGGGGTTTTCTCGAGGGGATTCGAACCGTACTTGAAGAAACCGGAATGAACCCTGAGCTGCTGGAACTGGAAATCACCGAAAGCGTGCTCATGCAAAATGCCGAGTCGACGATCCAGATACTGCAAGCGATCAAGCACATGGGCATCCGCTTGGCCATCGATGACTTCGGAACTGGCTACTCCAGCTTGAGTTACCTGCGTCGTTTCCCCATCGACGTATTAAAAATCGATCAGTCGTTTGTCCGCGACCTGAGCACCGACAGCAACGACGCGGCGTTGGTCAGCGCCATTATCAGCCTGGGGAGAAGCCTCAAGCTGAACATCATTGCCGAAGGTATCGAAACCCAGGATCAGCTTGATTTCCTGAAAACCAACCACTGCGAAGAAGGCCAGGGCTATTTCTTCAGCCGAGCGGTAGAGCCACGTGCATTCGCCAAAATATTGAGTGGTGAGCAATTGGAAGCGGCACGACTGGAATAAATCGGACAGGACGAGACCGCTGGCGTATTTCAGGCCGGGACACCATTAAATTTATCGGCAGCCGGGGATCATTGATGCAGTTACATGGATGGCCCACTGCTTTCGCGTTGCTGCTTGGTCTATGCCAATTGGCAGCTGCTACACCACTGGACGAGCCGCTGAAGCCATTACCTGACGTGGTGATAAACAATTCCGTACAGGTCGAACTAGGCCGTCAGTTATTCAACGATGCACGCCTGTCAGTCAATAACAGCGTGTCCTGCGCCAGTTGTCATCACCTGGAAAAAGGTGGGGCCGACGACAAGCCTTTCTCCACTGGTTTTAACGGCGCGCTGCTAGGCATCAACACACCCACCGTGCTCAATGCGAGCCTTAACTTCAAGCAGTTCTGGAATGGTCGGGCCGACTCACTGGAGGCACAGATCGAGGAGGTGGTCCAAAGTCCTGTCGAGATGGGCAACACCTGGAAAGCCTTGATCGACACGCTCTCCAGAGACCCTGACTATCGCGCGGCCTTCACCAGGTCGTACCCGGACGGGGTCACGGCAGCCAATGCGCAGAATGCGTTAGCAAGCTATGAACGCACCCTGCTGACGCCCGACTCGCGCTTCGACCTCTACCTCAAGGGCAATACCGACATCCTGACGCTTAACGAAAAATACGGGTATCAGCGCTTCAAGCAATATGGCTGTATCGCCTGCCATCAAGGCGTCAACATCGGTGGCAACATGTACCAGAAATTCGGTGTGATGAGCGACTATTTCAAGGCGCGGGGCAACCCGGCCGAGAGCGATCTGGGACGTTATCTGGTAACCAGGGATGAGGCCGACCGTAACGTCTTCAAAGTTCCTAGCCTTCGTAACGTAGCGCTCACTGCCCCGTACTTTCATGATGGGTCGGCCAAGACGCTGGATGAGGCCGTCAGCGTGATGTTCACGTATCAACTGGGCCGCACGCCTTCGGCACAGGACAAACTTCTGATCATTGAGTTTCTCAAGACATTGACCGGTGAACTCAGAGGCAAACCCCTATGAAACTGTCTCATCGATTCAGCTCACTGCTGTTGGGCGCGATGACGCTGGCACTCGCATCTATTCTGGTGTTCCTCTATATCAGGTCCAGTGCCGATAACACCTCTAACTACATCGCGTCACGGGATCTGATTGGTCAGATCAAACAGCAGGATGCACGTTGGGAAACAGAGATCCTCAAAGCAAGAGTTTCCGTCAGCCAAAACTACGACTTGCTGGTGGAGCCGCTGACCAAAATCAACACCCTCTGGAGGCAGTTCGATACGATACAGTCCGGGCATGTGCTACATGCCGATGCCCTCTGGCAAGACAGTCGTACTGCCTATCTGGCTGCCGTCGACGAAAAAACACGGCTGGTTGAAAAATTCAAATCGCATAACGCCGTATTGCGTAACTCACTGGCCTTTCTGCCCATCGCCGAAGACGATATCCAGAAGCAGTTCGGCACGCTCAACAGAAGCGACCCAGTGCTGCAAGCCGCCTCAATGGACATCTATGACCTGCTACTTGGCAGCCTGGAGTTCTCTCAAATCACCTCTGACGACAAAGCGGCCGAGATCCAGGTCGGCCTGAACCGGTTGGGTGTGGACAAAGGTCGTTTGCCGCAACCACTCCATCTTCCGCTGGAAATCCTGCTCAAACATGTGGAGCTGATTCTGCACGAGCAACCCGTGGTCAACGATCTGCTGGAGCATATCGGCGTCGTTCCCGTGGCCGCTCGACTGGAGGACATCAATAACATTCTCAATAACAACCAGGAGCAGGCCGTCAAAATTGGTCAGCAGTACCACCTGTATCTGCTGATTTTCTCGGCATTGATGGTCTTCCTGCTGTTATATCTGGCCATCCGATTGCTGCGCAGCTTTGCCGAAATCAACAGTGTCAACAAAGCACTGCATGCCGCCAACGAAGGCCTTGAGCAACGCGTGGAAGAGCGTACCCATGAACTGAAGGACACCCAGAGCGAATTGCTCGATACCGCGCGCCTGGCCGGGATGGCGGAAATTGCGACCAATGTGCTGCACAACGTCGGCAATGTGTTGAACAGCGTGAACATCTCTGCCGATCTGCTTACTCGAAAACTGCGCTCCAGCAAGTCAATCGGCCTCGGTAAAGCAGTGCAAATGATGAATGAGCACGAGCAGGATCTGGGCGATTTCATCACCCTCGACGAGAAAGGAAAACTGTTACCGGGTTACCTGAACCAACTGGTCAAAGCGCTGGGCGCCGAGCAGGAAAGCATGACCGACGAGCTGGCGCAGCTGACCAAAAGTGTTGATCACATCAAGGATATCGTCTCTACCCAGCAGTCCTACGCTGGGGCGTCCAACCTGATTGAATCCCTGAACATCAGCGACTTGCTTGAAGATGCTCTGCGCATGAACTCCGGCGCATTGACCCGCCACCACGTCACGGTGGTCAAGGACTTCATCGATGTACCTGCAGTGATGGCCGATAAACATCGGCTGCTGCTGATTCTGATCAACCTGATCAGCAACGCGAAATACGCGATGTCCAACATGGACGACCGCGCTCGAAAAATGACCCTGGGCGTAAAATTCATCGATAATTCCATCTTGCAGATCAGTGTCAAAGACGAAGGTGAGGGCATCGCACCAGAGAACATGACGCGAATCTTTGCCCACGGCTTTACCACCCGTAAAGAGGGCCACGGCTTTGGCCTGCACAGTTGCGCGCTGGCCGCAATCGAGATGAATGGGCATTTGAGTGCCTACAGTGATGGCCCCGGTAAAGGTGCGATGTTCACCCTTGAAATGCCCCTGACAATCGCGACGGATAAGCAATGAACAGTCTATCGAACCGCCGTATTCTGCTGATTGACGACACCCCTACCATTCATGACGACTTTCGCAAAATCCTCCTGCCTCCCGTCGACGACAACTCCGACCTGTACCTGATGGAAGCGGCGCTGTTCGGGCAAACGGCCAAGATCGAGATTCCACTGTTTGAGCTCGACTCGGCCTACCAGGGCCAGGAGGGGCTGGCCAAGGTGTGCCAGTCACTCAAGGACAATCGCCCCTATGCCTTGGCGTTCGTCGACATGCGCATGGCCCAGGGCTGGGACGGCGTAGAAACCATCGAACACCTCTGGGAGCAAGACCCGCGCCTGCAGGTGGTGGTCTGCACGGCTTACGCCGATTACTCCTGGGAAGAATTACTGGAACGGCTGCATGGCTATGACCGGTTGTTGATTCTGAAAAAACCTTTCGACAACATCGAAGTCCATCAACTGGCCAACACCCTGACCGCCAAATGGGAAATGACCGAGCGCGCATCGGTGCAGATGAGCAAGCTCGAGCAATTGGTCGAGCAACGGACCCACCAGTTCAAACAGGCGAGCGAAGCCCTGCAACGTGAAATCGACGAACGCGAACAGCTGGAAAGCCAGTTGGTGCAATCCGAAAAACTCGCGTCCCTGGGGCAACTGGCCGCAGGGGTTGCTCACGAAATCAACAACCCCATCGGTTTTATCTCATCCAACCTAGGCACCCTTGAAGGTTACTTCAGCAAATTGCAGGACATGCTCGACGCCTACCAGCGCTCAGAAGAGGGCATCGCCTCGACCGAGATTCTTGAGCACTTGAAAACCATGCGCGAGCGCGTGGAACTGGACTTCCTGAGGGAAGATATCCCGCTGCTGATCAAGGAGTCCAAGGAAGGCATCAGCCGCGTCGGAAAAATCGTCAAAGACCTCAAAGACTTCTCCCGCGTCGACTCGAATCAGGAATGGCAATGGGCCAACCTGCAGCAGGGCATCGAATCGACCCTGAACATTGTCGCCAACGAACTCAAATACAAGGCCGACGTCATCAAGGAATACGCCGACCTTCCCGACATTGAATGCCTACCCTCGCAGATCAACCAGGTGATCATGAACCTGGTGGTCAACGCTGCCCAGGCCATGGGCCCTCAGCGCGGGAAAATCACCCTGCGCAGCGGGATGGAAGCAGAGCACGTCTGGCTCGAAGTAGCCGACACTGGATCCGGAATGACTCCCGACACCGTGCAGAAAATTTTCGACCCCTTCTTCACCACCAAACCCGTCGGTCAAGGGACAGGGTTGGGCCTGTCCCTCTCCTACGGCATTGTGAAAAAGCACGGTGGCGACATTACGGTCAGCAGCGAGCTTGGCGTGGGGACTACGTTTCGAGTTACGTTGCCGATCAGACAGCAACACTCGAACACCTGACACACGACTCTTGCAGGCAAGCCAGCGGGCGTTAGCGCCTAGAACCCAGGGGCAATCTGTCCTTTGTAGCGCGTCAGGATGAACTGACGAACCGCCGAAATTGCCGAGTGTTAGCAGTCCATGGGTAGCGGGCTATGGACTCGCTGACAGGCTGTTCAGTGACTGCTTTTGGCCGATTCTGTTGAAAAAGTAGATCTCCTGCCTGGCCTGCGGCAAAATAAGGTCATCGGCCAGCGGGAGGATTCGCAGCATGATGGGACAATTGTCGAGTGGACAGGAGCGGCTGTTTTACTCGTTCAACATTGAAGATCACATCCCATCAAATCACCTCCTGCGCAATATTGATCGATGCCTCGATCTGAGCGATCTACGCCACTACCTCGCCGACTTTTACAGCCCGATAGGGCGTCCCTCGATTGATCCTGAACTGATGATTCGCCTGCTGATCGTGGGCTACTGCTACGGTATTCGCTCCGAGCGCAGGTTGTGCGAAGAGGCTCATTTGAACCTGGCATATCGCTGGTTTTGCCGCTTGAGCCTCGAAGACGAAGTCCCAAATCACTCTACGTTTTCCAAGAATAGGCACGGTCGTTTCCGCGATAGCTCTCTGTTTCGCAGGCTGTTCAACGAGGTGCTGCGTCGCTGCATGGACGCAGGTCTGGTCAAGGGTGAAGGCTTTGCCGTGGACGCCAGCGTCATCAAGGCGGATGCCAGTCGGCAGCGCGGCGTACCAGGCGATGAAGAGGTCAACTGGAGTGACCCGTTGCTCAGCACTCGTGCCGTACGTGAGTACCTTGAAGCGCTTGATGCAGAGGCCCTTGCAGAAACACTGCCCAAGCGCCTATCGCTGACCGATCCACTATCTCGTTGGACAGCCGCTCCAGGAGGCCCGGCGTTCTTCGCGTACTCGACGAACTACCTGATAGATGTCGAGCATGGTGTGATCATGGATGTGGAGCCAACACCGGCTCATCGAACAGCTGAGGTTGAAAGCACCAAGATCATGATTGAGCGGGTCGAGGAACAGTTCGATATCAAGCCGGATCGCCTCATCGGCGATACCGCTTATGGAATCGCACCGATGTTGGCCTGGATGGTGGACGAAAAAGATATCGAGCCACATGTGCCGGTTTGGGATAAAACCGAGCGCAAGAACGGCAGCCTCTCAAGTAGCGATTTTCAATGGAATGAAGAAACGCAGGAGTATCGCTGCCCCACCGGACACGCCCTGCGCAGCGAGTGGCGAGCCTTCAAGAACCAGCGCTCACATGTCACGAAAGCCGACACCATCATCTTTCGATCACGACAAACCGACTGCGCGAAATGCTCGATGAAAGAGCGCTGCTGCCCGAACACTCCGGTTCGGAAAATTGCCCGTAGCATCCATGAAGCCGCGCGTGATGTTGCTCGGCGGATCGCCGCGACGCCTCAATACGTTTGTTCTCGCCATGAGCGCAAGAAAGTCGAAATGTTGTTCGCTCACCTCAAGCGAATCCTGAGACTGGATCGATTGCGGCTACGCGGCATGAGCGGTGCGAACGATGAATTTACATTGGCAGCAGCGGTACAGAATCTGCGGAGACTGGCCAAACTGACCTCTCAAGGGCCGCCAACCACGGGATAGGTGCGCCCGGAGTAAGTAAAAAACCTCAAATTAACCCACTAACGAAGCTGCAACGATCAACGCAGAACCGAAAAGCCACTCAACGTGGTGAATAGGTTCTGAAGTGACGGCCAACCTCGACTTCTTCCAGCCTGAAATTCCGACTTTTTCAACAGAATCGGCCGAATACAGCCAGTCGCGGTGAATAAAGTCCAAGCAAGCGCTTGAACTTTTTTTTCGATAAATTCTGAGGCGTTATAACCTTTTTGTCAGTTACCTGCCGCGTGAACTGGATTAATCATTAGCGATTAACCTCTTGGCAGCGTCTCTTCCAGGAGTGAAGGACAAATACAAATTCAATAAGAATCGAGAGGCATTAGGCATTGGACACAAGCCGTTATGGTTGGCGGCTGACCAATGAACCTAAAGCGTTTGCAATGGCACAGATGAGGGGCTAGTCTGATAACTGACAACCTGGAGGTAAGAAATGAAAGAGCTAAACATGATGTGCGTGGGAGATACAATCTCATTCAATAACTTCTTGTCTATTTTTTCCGCAGCTGGTACCAATACAAATATATCCTTGACTATGCCCCAGGCGCTCCCTCAGCTTGAGCTCCAGAACTTGTTGATGTCAGCCGGTTCCAAAAAGCTTTCCCTTCAAATTTCTGGTCTAAGCGCGAACACGGCTCAGCTAATCGCATTGCTAAGTGCTGCGGTTGCAGCCCTGCCACCAAGGCTGACATTAGTTCCATTAACAGCCTGCCTATTTCTACGCTTCCACAAGTTGCCGCCTTGTTGGCGGGCAAGGAAAGGTCTATTTCAATAGACTGCGCTACAGCCAGCTCCGCTAGTGCGGTTGCTATAATTAATATGTTTACGGATCCTAGCACGTCACGCACAGTTGTTGGACTTAATGCATTGACGGCCGGAGGAGTGAACGACGTAATAGCGGCTATCGGCAGTAAACCATATACCATTACTCTTGACGGAAAATTATCTACCCCAGCAGCGATTATCGATTGCGTGACTAAACTCACGGCTAGCAATTTCGAATTATCGATTACTAACGGGGGTTCTTTGTCAGTTTCAGCCCTTTCTCAAGTTTTGAGCACAGTAGGTAGCAGGAAAGCATCACTGGCACTTGACGCACTAGATCTTAACCCCACTGGCATCCTTGCAGCGCTTGGCGTCGCTGGGGTAAACACTGACGTCTCGATAGCTTCGGCCCATACGTTCACTACCGCCGAACTTACACAGGTTAGACAACTTACAACCGGAAAAAGGCTATCGCTAGAGTTTAATGGCCGACAACTGGGAGTCGATCCTGTCAACGGAGACAAGCTTCAGCAGGCAGTAGCAGCATCCGATATGCAAACCACAATCACTGTCAATACAGCCCAGTACCCTCCGCTCAGTTACTTGCTACCTATAATTCAGAACTCAAGCAATACTAATCTGGTTGTCTCATATAATGGCGGCCAGCTCTCTGATACAGAAGCGAATGGTAACGTTGTGGTGCGTGGAATTGAGGTCGCCGCTGCGACCACCACAATCACCGTTACATCTGTCGGGGATGGTAGCTACTCTATTGATAATTATCTCAAGATTCTAAGTGCGGCGGGATGATGCTCGCAGCTTTTCAAGAAGGTCTGTATGTTAGTCAAGCCATTAGCAGCAATTTTTCTGATATGTTCTATCTTAAATGAAGCGAGTGCGACTACTCGCTGCGGAACGAGGCTGGTTAATCCTGGTGACACGCTTGAAAATGTTCTACAGACGTGTGGCCAGCCTGTCGCACAGGATAGTGATGGGCCTGTTATGCGAAATAATGGAGTGCCACGAAAAGGGGCGCAGAAAACAGATGTTTTAGTTTACGGTCCGAACGGTGGGGCCTATCAGTATATGCTTTTTATCAACGACAAGTTGATACGAGTAGATACTCGACGCAACGAGCCCTCCGGCAATCTATTGAAATGGGATTAGACTGCTAGCTGTTAGGAGCCTATCACTCTAGTTTTTATTAGATGGTAGGCCTTATCATTTTACACTGCACTTTTCCTCTCAAGTATTCTTTCCCATCAAACAGCCATGGACATATCTTCTTAAGTTTCGGATCTGAGCGTGAAGGTGTCCCGAGACACAGGTATTAGTTTTTGCGGTTTCTTAAGCATTAGCGCCTCAGCCTGCCCTGGCCCATCTAGGAATATGTCATATGGAGTAAAGTGGCAGTCTGCTCTCCCACCTCCTTTTCCCTCCCAATGCGGGGAACATGCCGATTGCTTCCATGGATATTCCTAGGGAAGGTCTGAAGTAAGGCCTTCTTTTTACAGAAAATCGGGCGTCAGACGCTCAAAAAGAGAATACCTCGCTGAAATTTCTGAAATATCGACTTTTTTCGATGAATAAGCCGGTTTTAGGCGCTTATTAACCCTTAATTTCCATACTGCGGACGCACCTGTCCTACAGGCTCCAGCAAATGTCGGCGCGCCATCCACAGGTTCGACAACGCAAACAGTGTTACCAACTGCGCGGTGTTTTTTACCAGTCCGCGAAACCGCACTTTGGTGTAACCAAATTGGCGTTTGATGACCCGAAACGGGTGCTCAACCTTGGCGCGAGTTTGCGATTTAGCATATTCGATCTTGCGCAACGCACGGCCAATGACGCTTTTTTCACCATGTTTGCGACGGCTGCTGGGCCTGGCGGAGATCGACCAGATCATCTCGCGCCCCTCATGTTCCGGCCGCTTTTCCACCCCGGTGTAGCCCGCGTCGCCGCAGACATGGCTCTCTTCGCCGTGCAACAACTGATCGACTTGGGTAACGTCCGCGACGTTGGCTGCCGTGCCCACCACGCTATGGGTCAGGCCCGTATCAGCGTCCACCCCGATATGCGCTTTCATCCCGAAATAATATTGATTTCCTTTCTTGGTCTGATGCATCTCGGGATCGCGTTTACCCTCTTTATTCTTGGTCGAGGTCGGCGCATGAATGATCGTGGCGTCAACGATAGTGCCTTGACGAAGCATCAAGCCTCGGTCGCCCAGATAGCCATTAACGACCTCCATGATGCCCCTGGCAAGATGGTTTTTCTCCAGCAGGCGACGGAAGTTGAGGATCGTGGTTTCGTCGGGAATGCGCTCCAGATTCAAACCCGCAAACTGGCGCAGAATCGTTGTCTCATACAGCGATTCTTCCATGGCCGGATCGCTGTAGCCGAACCAGTTCTGCATCAGGTGCACACGCAACATCGCCATCAACGGATACGCCGGACGTCCCCCAACACCCTTTGGATAATGCGGTTCGATCAACGCAATAAACCCCTTCCAGGGCACGACCTTGTCCATCTCGCTCAGGAAAATCTCACGGCGGGTCCGCTTACGTTTACCTGCGTACTCAGCATCAGCGAAAGAAATCTGCTTCATGGGGCTCAACCGTTCAGCTCATGTGATGGAGGGTATTTCACCAGATTTGGAAACCTTTTTCAGAGTTTCCCTAGAGTGGTGGCTGCTTCGGGTCCAGGCTGTGTGAAAACGCCAGTGATTGTCTAACCTTTTGATCGTCGAGATCTGATCGGGGTCGATCATGAAGCGATTCATTGAGGGCGAGACTCGGACGCAGGTGACGCTGCTGCCGGAGTGTCTCGACGATTACGTCACCGAGACCAATCCGGTGCGCGTAGTCGACGTTTTTGTCAACGAACTCGACCTGGGCAGGTTTGGATTTAAAGGCGACATACCGGCAGACACTGGCCGACCTGCTTATCATCCTGCAATTCTGCTGAAGATCTACATCTACGGTTATCTCAACCGCATTCAGTCGAGCCAGCGGCTGGAACGAGAAGCCCAACGGCAGTCAGCAATCGCTGACCGCAATTTCACCAGCGCCAAATTGAAGCGAGAATGGAAGAAGTTGAATCGAGCATCAACCGTTACCTGACGACACTCGATGCTGCCGACCGGCAAGACCCGACACCCTCTGAGTCCAAGGCTGTACAGCTTTTACAGTCCGCCGGACGTCACCCGTTGCGCCAAGCTAGTGCGGTTGATTGCAAGTTCGTCGCTTACATCAGGGCCGCGATAGACCATGGAAGTTTCATGGTGCACATAGTCGCCATAGCGCTGCGCACTCAGCCAATTGAACGAGCCGATACACAGCAATTCCTCATCGGCCATAACGATCTTGCTGTGCACCTTGTTGACCACGCACACCTGAACATCCCGCGTTTTCAGCGCGGCAATCGCGTCTTTGAATTCCGCAATTCTCTCGGGATCGCCCTCAGGCTTGGCGCGTTTGATACCCGTGTTGAATCGCAGGTCGGTATACACCACCACTTGGACGCCGCGCTGCACCGTATTGCCCATGATGTCCATCGCGCCGCTTTCCTGCATCCATCGCAATTTCACCCAGGGCGTTACGATCTGAACCTGCTGGCGAGCCGTTTCCAGCGTGTGCATCAGAAACCGATCATGCTCTTCAACTTCATGCAGGTGGCTCAATCCGGTATGCGCCGTTTGTAAATCATCCCGGGGTTGATAATCGAAAATCAGCTCGTTCGCCGAATCCGCCAACAGAAACTGGGTCAAACGCCCACGCGGCTTGCTTTTCGGCACTTGGCTGAACAGGTCCATGTCGCCAAACACCAGAAAACTGTCCTTGGCCCGAGAAACGGCAACGTTCAGCATGCTGTCCTTGCGGTCGATAAATTCGCCATCGGCATGTTTGGAATAGACCGCCGAGAAGATCACCACCGGCCGCTCGGCGCCTTGGAATGAGTGAACCGTGCCGACAGTCATCTCGCCATCGCCTTTACCGGTCTTGATGCCCCGTGCTGTGCAGGCCTGAACGATCGCCTGCGTCTGTGCGCCGAACGGCGTGATCACACCGAGGATTTCCCACAGATCCTTCTTGTAGCGCTTTGTCAGCTCGGCTCCATTTGCTTGAATCCACGCAGCGATCGTCTGCGCTTCCAAGAGGTTATGACGGCTACCGCCATTGCTCTGCTGGCACATTCCATCAATATGCAGGTAGCCCAGCCCCGGCAAGCCACCTTCCGGTTTTCGCCCTCGTCGCGGTTGCAGCTTGCCCCTGTAGCAAAGGGCATTGCAGTAATCGATTATCGAGTCGTAGCAGCGACGGTGCTCATACAGATACATGCCTCGGGCGAGGTCATGATCGTAGTGATACCGACTGGTCGCCTGGGCGATGGCCATGACGCTGCCATTGGCCGCGCTACGGCCGCTATCGCAGAAGGCGGCATAGTCGTCATCGACCTTGTCGCGCGATAGCAGACCGGCGCTTATCAGGTTGCCGATATCGACCGCAGCCGGAATCGACCAGATGGGTTCGATCTGCTGAGTGTCGCCTATCACCAACGCGTGCTTGGCGAGCGCGAACGACGGCGCGGCGACTTCAGGAAGAACTTGGCCGGCTTCGTCGACGATCAGAAGATCAATGAAGTTCAACGCATAGTCATCGACGAAGCCGTTACCGTCGTGCCGCCTGCAGCGCAGTTCCTTGGGCAGCCTGAAGAAGGTGGCCACCACACAGGGCGTGAGCTTCATCCACCGCCGCCAGTTTTTCTCAAGGGTCTTGCGACCATTTTTGCCGCGGCTCATGAGAATTTCTGGCAGGCTTTCGGCGACTTCCATCAGCCAACGGCCTTCCCAATAATGGGTAGTCAGCAGGAAGATTTCGAAACGCAGGGAAGTGTCCGCCCAGCTGTCGCAGTCGTTGAGAGTCACCTGGGCAGCAGGCCTGTCGGTAGGAATCGGCAGAACGGCAATCACTGCTTGCCAATTCAATACCTGACGTTGCTCGGCTTGCAGCAATTGTCGGGCCTGCTGCAGTTGGGCTTCGAGTACTTCCTGGGCCTTGCTGGCTTGAGCCACGGCGGCCGTCAACCGGGTTTCGATTTCGCAAACACTGGCGGCGTTTTGCAGTTCGGTGTTGGCCTCATCGAGGTGTAATTTCGCCAAGCGCAGACGTTTGCCAGCGACCGGGCCAAACCAGCCGAACAGCGTGTAGATCAGCGGCTCGTGTGCCAGATAGTGTTTGAAATCCTTCAGACGTGCTTTCGCGTTCGCAAGCTGTTCGGCCTGATTGAGGTGCTGCGCGTCAATACGCGCGATGCCTGCCTGTGGATCATCGCTCAGCAGTGCCTGGATGGCTTCGCGGGCGCCGACCAGTTTGGCCCAGGCCTGCTCAATATCAGTGAGTTGCTGCTGTCGCGAGCGGATCGCGGCCTGGAGCTGCTTGACCGCACCTTGGACGCTCGGGCTCAGATCATCGGGGAAGGCGATGACGGCTCGGGCCAGGTAGGCCTGTTGCGCCTTGTCCAGATAGGCCTGCGACTCAAGCTCGGTGAAAAAGCTTTTGGTCTGGTAGGTGCGGGCCATTTCTGCTTCGGCCGAAGACTTGGGAAAGTAAGCGCCGAAGCTTTTGATATCGGGCAGCCAGCGCCCCGCAAAGGGGCCGCTCCCTTCTGAGAAGTCCTTGCCGAACGCTTTGATGATGTTGGTCACGGCTTGGTTGTTGGTGGAACTGGCCACGATCACTGGCGGCTCGCCACCGGCCACTGCGGCCTTGGCCCAGAGCGAGGCGACGACCGAAAGCAGCAAGGTGGTTTTACCAGTACCCGGCGGCCCGTTGACGGCCAGCACATCCCCCGCATCAGCGACGAGGAGATGAGCCAAGCCATCACGTTGGGCGGGCGCCAAGGCATATTCGTTCCCGGCATGGCCAAGTCGCGCGGCAAACTGGCTATTGGCGGGCAAGCAAACTTCGTCAGGGCTAGAATCGCGCTGAGCGAAGCGGTCGAACAGGGGTGCGTCGGGCTTGCTGTCGCGCAAGTGGTCGTAGAGGCAGACGATATTGCGGCTGAAGCCGTCAGCTTTGTCTTCCTTGAACAAATAGCAGAAGTTGACCAGGTCGAAGCCATCCTCTGCCCCCTCCCAGCCGCTGGTGACCTTGCGGAACATTTTCATGCAGAACTGCAGATAGGCATTCCACTTGTCGCGGTGCTGGTCTGCGGTCAGTTCTTCACCCTCGGCGGATGAATCGAACTGCGGCACGTCTTCGGCGGACAAAAACGCGTCCAAATCGACTTGGGCACCGATGGCGAAATTGTCGCGGTCCAGCGGTTCGAGAATGTCGCGGGGCATCAGGGTTTGCGATGTCGGATAAAGACGACCATCGTGGGCGACTAACACTCGACATATAACCGGGGTGATGAACGCTGGCAGACCGTTGCGGGCTTTGCGGTGTTCCAGGCGTGACTTGTAAACCAAGGGCCGCAGGGTGATTTCTACGCAGGGTAATTCGGCGGGTTCGTTGGCGAATAACAGGCTCACCTGCTCTGCCGGCACACACCCTGCGAATAAGGCCTCAATGGGTAAAGCGGTGAGTTTTTCGGCTTGGCTGGAGGACAAGGCGCCGTTGCCATTTTCGGCATCGGCCAAGGAATTGCGCCAGTAGTTCGCGAGTTTGAAGGAATAGTCGTTCATCGTCCTGATTCAATGCGGACCGTGACTCACTGTGACGGTCGATGGATGGTGATTGGGCCGAGGGTAGCGTGTTGGGTGGGGAATGGCCAATCAGGACATGCTGCGGAACGGGATACTCCAAGGCTCTAGCATCGGTGTCAGTGGGTTGTATTGATAAACAATCTCCCCGAGAATCGAAAACTTACTGAATAGCCCCTGGTTTCATAGACAGCTTGGAAGGCTGCTTGGGGGCTGCGGAGCTTCGGTTTCAAGCTCTACGGTTCCGATTTACCAAGCCCTGGGTTTTCGCGTATGTGGAATCCAGGTTGTTCAGGTTGCAATGCGCTGGGGCATTCCAAGGCCTCAGGGAATCATGCCGATGGTCAACGTGGAAGCTTTCGAGTCAGTGCAGATCGCAAGTGTCGCAACCAACAGAGTCGTCAAGCAAAAAGACGGGGACATACTTAATAAAGATCGAGAAAAACGCATTAGCGAGATAATGAATTTTCTTGGAAGCCAGCTACCCATTCAGCATATGACTATCAGTGATTAATCAATCAACCCATGCAGGTCAATCGAGCGGGTTAGTGTTTACGCCTTAAGCGACCACCCAGCGCCCCCCTCTTTGTTTCGCAAAGAGGGGGTATGTGACCTGAACGCCGGTAAAAAGTGCGAGCAGGTGAATTATTCAGTGTCTCCTCAGGGGCATAGTTTGAGTGCTACGCCCCATATAATTGATTGACTGCGCATTGTATTGGGGTGGAGGTTTTTATGAATTACATACCATTGGAGAAGTCCGGCTGATACATATCGATATCGTTACGCACTGTTTGCAACGTTTTATCGTAGCAACACAGCATATGCAAAGCCCAATCGGCACGCGCCCGAAGGCGAATGTCATTTTCGTCTTGAGGTTCTCCATTGTTCAGCATACTTTCAACTTGCCTGACGATCAGTTGTTCCGGGAGGTAGGTGATCCGGCAATTTTTATAACTGGACCCACGTAACTCAGCGATAGGATAGGCGCCCCCTAATCCGGCCGAAACCCCCACCAATAGCGCTGGCTTATGTCCCAATTCGGCGAGACCGGCGTAAAGGAAGAAATTTTTTAAGGCTGGGCAAGCCATGCCGTTCCACTCCGGACTGATGACGACCAGCGCTGTTGCTTTTTTAAGAATTGACTGCTGTTTGCTCCAGACGTTATCAGTGTCTTTCTCCGGCCAGGGTGGTAGCCGGCTTGATGCTAAGTCTATTAAGTTTATTGACTCGCAAAGTTCGAGTCTTTCTAATCGGTCGCGCAGATAGTTGGCGACCTTGACCGATTGACTGTCTGATCTATTCGATCCAGACAGCAGAACGATATGACTACTCATCGTGCCACCTTCTGCTCAGCAGTCACAGTCGGTGCCACGCAGCGGGATCGAACAACTGGCCAGAATAATTCCTCTTTCCAACTGATCGGCGACAAGTGCTCGATACCATAAGCCGGTGGACGACGGCGCGTAATCTTTGCCGTCCCGAACAGTACATCCCAAAGAAACAACATATTGCCAAAATTACCTTTGTAATGCGTGACGCCATCCTCAGCCGTCAAACCGTGATGTGCAGAATGAGTGGATGGCGTAGAGAAGGTGCGCTCCATTATCCAGACAAGAGGCCGCAAAGCAGGAATGCGGTAAAGTTTATCGTCCCAGGCGACACTGCTGTGCGCCGCAAAAATCACGGTCATTTTCAAGATCAAATAAACGTAATAAACCGGTGCGAGACCAAGATAAATTAGCATACCGGACAGCCAGATGCCCGGCATCAGTAGATAGTAAAAACTGTTATTACGATAGACGATGCGAATACTCATGTAAGGTGCTGAGTGGTGAGCGCGATGCAGGGCATATAGCGCGGGGACGCGGTGAGTCAGGCGGTGCCACCAATACTGGGTCATGTCATCCAGCAGCACAAACAACACAAATCCGGCAATCCACGGGATCCCGGCCAACGCGTCTTTCATATTTGGCAAAAGCTGATTTAAGATCAAACCGCTTAGCCACATCACCAAAGGGAACGTGATGGCTACCATTATGCTAGACCCGATGACCTCAATCAGCACGTCACGTTTGCTGCTTGACGATTGGCGAAACGATTCGCAGGCAAGCTCTATTAACACGAAGGCAAGGAAAATTCCGGCGACGATAAAGGTTGGGTTGCTGGCGAGCATTGTTGTATTCATGGCACTCTCGATTTAGGCCCTTGCGGGCAATGCCAAATAATTAGAAACCAGGAGTACGGCGCCTCCAATGCGTGAAACGGACAGAATTGAGCTAGAACCGGCCAATCGCTCGAACCAGCGTTTTCATCGCGGCAGGCTCGGCCAGGTGTTGGAGCGTTTTCTCGACAGCCACGCCCAGCATAAAGGTGCAGATTACAGCTTGGTGGAGCTGGATCAGCTATGGCGTGAGGCGGCGCGTATTGACCCCGCCATTGGCATGAAGCTGTTCACACTGTTCACACCTCAGGACTGGCACGTACTGGCTTATCTGTGCCTGTACAGTCCAGACGTTGCCTCTTCAATGCAGTACTGGGCTCGTTACGCACCGCTGGCATCGGACACAGACAGTGTCAGGTTAGTGAATGACGAAAACGGCTTCGGGTTAGAGCTGGGCATCGACGCACCGGGTGAACTGAGGCGCTATCTCACCGAGCACTACGGCGCCATGTATATAACCCTACTGCAACGCGGAACTGGCCAGGAAGTTTGTCCCGTGCTGGCAAAATTCACCCATTCGCGTCCGTCGTATTACAAGCAATACGCGCAATCGTTCGGAGAGCGTATTGAGTTTGACTGCCCGGCTAACTGTTTTTACTTTGATTCGCGTAGCCTGGGTCTTCCGATGCTGACTCGGCATAACGGTATGCTGGAACTGCTGACTCAGGAACTGGACCGGCGAATTGCAGTGTATCGAAATTTCAGCGGCTGGGCCGCCAAGGTGGCGGCTGGGGCGCGACGGGCAATGTCGCGAGGTGAACCCCCGACTCTGGAAAACCTGGCAGAGACCCTTCACCAGACACCGCGCACATTACGTAGACGCTTGGAAGAGCAAGGCACGACGTTCCGGCAGTTGCTTGATCAGGTTCGCGCAGAACTGGAATTGCATCTTGAATTGCAGGGAGAATCTCGAGCAGAGATTGCTGACCAGTTGGGCTATAACGATTTGACGGCCTATCTCCACGCCCGTAATAGATGGCGCGTAAAAGTGTAAAGGGGCGATTGAATAGCCGCGGGGTGTTTACCGCCCCTACCCGTTCGTCAAACGCCGAACGTCAGCCCCTTGGCAATTACAAGAAAATCAAAAAAACCTTATTCGGTTAAAACCACAAAAATTTGAAATATTCAATTACGGCGGTTGCAGGAGCTGAGTGCAACACGGTTATTGAATTGAAGACGGTGCAGCATGATACATACCCATCACCTCAGTAATCACTTCAATCGGGTATTTGAAGCCAAATCGCTTACGAGGGCGAATATTCATTTGATAAGAGATGGCGTCCAAGCCGATTCAAATCGTCGCGTTTGGAGCTAGCCAGACCGCAGGGAAAATTGTCAGTCGGGACCAAGCATACTCATCGCAACTGGAGCGGCGATTGAGAACAGAAGGTTTTAATGTAAATGTCGTAAATCAGGGTTCAAGTGGCGACACAACAGAAGATGAGCGCAATAGGCTGGAACGCGCAATTCCGATCGGCACAGACATTGTCCTCTTCCAACCGGGAACCAACGACTGCGGCCGCACTGTTCCAGGCATGAGGGTCGGTGACGTGCTTCCCATCCTCTTCCATGCTGCGGGTCTTGAGCTCGTGGACAGGACCACTGACTCGCCTTGATACTCGGAGGCGTTGATCAGGCGATCAAGCCACTCTTCGAGATGAAAACCACTGACGAACGCCACGTCAGCCTTTTTCAAGGCCTGAGCGTCAGCCGGGGTCGGCTCGTAAACATGAGGATCACCATTGGGCCCGGCTACTGGATTTGACGCCAGTGGCAGGTTTCACCAAGCTACGGCCCTCGAATCGTCCATCTGGAACACATTGCGTGATTAACCACCGTTTTCACTGGCGCAGGCTTTTACTCTGCGCGGCTCCCCTCATCGCCCTGCTGGCGGGTTGCGATGGCGGCGCCCAAAAGACAGAACCACCTGCGGCAGCCACCTATGTCATCGGCAACTGGGACGATCTGCCCGCCGTCAGCGATAGCGACCTGCAGGCTGGTTTCAACGCCTGGTATTCAGCGTGCGCACGACTGGCCAGTGATCCCGTCTGGAAAGGCCCGTGCAGCGCAGCCACTCAGGTGCCACCCACCACCACCGCGATTCGCGATTTTCTCAAGACACAGCTGCAGGTGTACGCCCTGCGTTCGGCCGACCGCAGCAAGCACGGACTGATCACCGGGTATTACGAGCCTATCTATCGGGGCAGCCTCGAACGTACCGAGGAAACTGCAGTGCCGGTCCACGGCGTTCCCGACGATCTGGTGGTGGTGGCGCTGGACAGCCTCTACCCCGAACTCAAAGGCAAACGCCTGCGCGGTCGCCTCGAAGGCCGAACACTCAAGCCCTATGACGATGCAGCCACCATTGCACGCCAAGGTGTGAACGCCCCTGTGCTAGCGTGGCTGAGCGACCCAATGGACCTGCAGTTCCTGCAGATCCAGGGGTCTGGCCGCATCCAACTGGATAACGGTCAGCAATTGCGCATTGGTTACGCCGACCAGAACGGCCATCCCTACAAGCCGGTGGGCCGCTGGCTGGTCGAGCAGGGTCAACTCAAAAAAGAAGACGTGACCATGGGCCGGATCCACGACTGGGCCCGTGCCAACCCGGATCGGGTTCCGGAGTTACTGGCGAGCAACCCTAGCTACGTATTCTTCAGCCGACGACCTGACAGCAATGAAGGCCCGCGCGGCTCATTGAACGTGCCGCTGACGGCGGGTTACAGCGTGGCGATCGACCGCAAGGTCATCCCCTTGGGCAGCCTGCTCTGGCTCTCCACCACACGCCCTGATGGCAGCGCGGTGGTACGGCCCGTCGCCGCTCAGGACACGGGGGGCGCCATCGCCGGCGAAGTTCGCGCCGATCTGTTCTGGGGCACCGGCACCGAGGCCGGTGAGTTGGCAGGCAACATGAAACAGCAGGGCGAGATCTGGCTGCTGTGGCCAAAAGGGGTTGCGTTGCCTAACGCGCAATAACGGCCGGACCTGAGGCACTAATCAGCCCTGTTATCGCGTAAGCGCCTGGTGCCCTGAAACAGGGACACCCATTAGCCGGTCTCAACTCAAGGCTAATGGGTGTCCCTTTTTTATCAACGCTTTCTCGACGGAAACTAGTGCTTGCTGACCGCTGCTGCCAGTAGCGGAGCAGCCTGTTCATCGGTCAGTGCCGGGTGAATCTCCATACTCATGAGGTCACTCCACTCAAGCACCCATTTCTGCATCAGCGCAAGATCACTGGTTTCTGCGACGCCAACGCCCGTCATGCGACCTATGGCATGCCAGCGTCCCAGCATGGTCACGCCTGCGGGTGGAACGGCTCCTGTTTTGAGAAAACGCTCAATCGCGCTATTACGACGTTCGGGACTGATTGACCAACTGACAATGAATAGCATCTGCCACCTCCTGATAGGGATTGGCACCTGTTCTTCTCTTCACGCACCTGGCTGGCGCCGCGACCACGGCCACGCGTCTGTTCCCGGGCCACACCCTGGCAGGCCTGAAACGACTGCTCCCATGGGAAGGAATAGCAGCCTCCCGAGCCTTGCGTATGACCGCTGATCCTCTTTCCTTGAATCTACCTCACCCAGCGCAAGCGCCAGATCTGCCGAGGCAGCGACGAAGAGCAACTGCGTATTGCTTAGAGGCGGATGACACTTATTGATCGCGACCACCGCCGAACAGGTTTCAGTCACTCAAGCCTGACGGTACGATTCTGCGGGTGGAATCTTACGCCAACGACAAGCTCCGCGAGAACATGAGCCCCGTGGAACGGCGGTACTACGTCGCCTCAACCTTTATCTGCACACCGAACTCGCAGTCTCAGGAGGTCGGTCACGCTCCAGTTCATTGATGGCAGGGGAATGCCTGCTTAGCTGACCCGTGAACGGCTAACCCAGCTGATCAACCATCACCGCGTTGGTATAGATTAAGCTGCCATCACTCGCCCGATGCCCGACCAAATGGAACTGACCGCGTTGGTCACTCAAATAGACGCGCAATTGGCAATCGGAGAGAGGGCCGTATCCCTCCGGGAGGATCAAGTCGATCGAGCTCATATCGACATCGACCATGACTTCAGGCTCGTGGGTCTTCTGTAAGTGCTCTTCGGCTTGCTCTAGAAGCAAATGGACGGGTCCACTGACGTAAAAATGGATCTCCCCCACAGGGGTGGACTTTTGCTCGCCGCTGATTTTGCACCAGCCTTCGATCGTCAGGGCATTCATGACTAAACCTCCTGATGTGAACCATTGGAAACTGTATGGACTCATTGAGTATTACGACAACATGCGGACGCTCAAGGTTTCAAAAAAACCTCAGGAAGAACCGCAGTGAGGGGGTCATGTTCGGACTCCTATGCCGGAAACCGCGCATCGTGATTGATTCGCGGCGTCGGATGCGGGCATGTACTTGCACCGGTCAGCGAAACCCTGAAACAGGGCTTCGCATCACTCATTAATAGCCCAGTGAAAGTCCCGAGCCCTGCCGCGGATCATTCGCGCCATAGAAACGGTTCTTGCCGACGGGTTTTCCGCCGAGCGAAGGCGCTCCGACTAAAATCGCCGCAACATGGTTGAACGGCTGTGGACCGGTGAACTGCTGCCCCCAACCTTCGAGAATTTTCTGGGTATCAGGGCTGACAGCGAACGCTTCAAGATTGGTCTCTTCCGGCAACCACTGCTGATGGAATCGTGGGGCATCGACCGCTTCCCGAATGTTCATGCCGTAGTCGATCACATTGAGCATTGTCAGCAATGTCGCCGTGATAATGCGGCTACCACCTGGGGTGCCGACGACCATCACGGTTTTTCCGTCCTTGGTGACGATCGTCGGACTCATTGAAGACAGGGGTGTTTTCCCTGGAGCGATAGCATTCGCCTCACCTTGTACAAGACCATACATATTGGGAACGCCCACCTTGGAGGTGAAGTCGTCCATCTCGTCGTTGAGGATGACCCCGGTCTTGCTGGCCATGACCCCCGCACCAAACCAATCGTTCAGTGTGTACGTCACCGAGACTGCGTTGCCCCACTTGTCTACGATCGAATAGTGCGTGGTGTTGTTGCCCTCGTGAGGAGCCACCCCCGGCTTGATATCGCGAGAAATACCGGCTTTTTGCGGATTGATAGAAGCACGGAGCTTCGCCGCATAATTTTTATCCAGCAGGTGAGTCAGCGGATTTTTGACAAAGTCGGGATCGCCCAGATAGCTGTTGCGGTCGACATAGGCGTGCCGCATGGCCTCAATCTGGTAGTGCAGCCCCTGAGCCGAATGGAAACCAAGGCTTTGCATTGGGTAGCCATCAAGGATATTCATGATCTCGCAAATAACGACACCGCCCGAACTCGGCGGCGGAGCCGAGACGACGTGATACCCACGGTAGTCGCACTCGATAGGCGCTAGTTCGCGGGTCTTATACTTATCAAGGTCGGCCTGGGTGATGATGCCCTTGCCCGCCTGGCTTGAAGCCACGATGGACTCGGCAACCCAGCCCTTGTAGAAGCCGTCGGTACCCTTGGCGGCAATTTCCCGTAGCGTCTTGGCCAAATCCTTTTGCACCAATTTCTGGCCAACCTGCATCGGCTCGCCTTTGCTCAGGAAGATCGAACCTGAGTCGTGCATATCTTTCTTGAACTCGTCGGTGGCGGTTTCAAGCAGGTCGACGTCACCCTGCTCAAGCACGAAGCCGTCCTCGGCGTACTTGATTGCCGGCGCGATGACCGTGGCACGCTTCATCGTGCCGTATTTCTTTAACGCCAGCTCCATGCCTGACACGGTGCCCGGGATGCCGACTGCCAGGTATCCCTTTGTGCTCAGGTTCGGGATGACGTTGCCATCCTTATCGAGGTACATGTTCGCAGTGGCCGCCATGGGTGCCTTCTCGCGAAAATCGAGGAAGGTCTTGCGGCCATCGGCCAACTGGATGGTCATGAAACCGCCGCCGCCAAGGTTGCCTGCCGCAGGATAGACCACCGCCAGCGCATAACCGACCGCCACCGCCGCATCGACCGCGTTGCCGCCGTCCTTGAGGACATCGACACCGACGTGGCTGGCCAGATGCTGGGCCGTGACTACCATGCCGTTCTCTGCGGCAACAGGGGCTTGCGAAGCCGCGTGTACACCGATGGAACCAATAACGAATGCCGTCGCAATGAGCGATCTGGCAAAGGGTTGGAACTTCATGGGCCAATTCTCTTGTTTTAAGGTAAGGGAAGGCTGCGTGGGCAGTTGCCAAAGTCCCGACTCTACAGCTCTCATCCAGTGCCAATGCCAAGAGACCTTGCAGCGCCACGTTCGATCAAATGGCAAGATGCCAACAGCCAAGAGACTGTAGGTCAGTTTTGACTCGCCCGCCCCGCTTTCCACAACGGCACAGGCAAGAGGAACCACACAAGTGTCTTGCTCGGCAGCCTCCAGCCTCCAGAAACGAATCACGTTCACCGTCCAAAGCGCGCTATCCGGACGTGTAGAACCCCTGAATATCGAGCTGACCTTCAGCACGTTCAGCGATTTCAGCGATTTCAGCCCGGAGAAAATCCTGAGCCAGGTCCCTGAGTTGCAGGATCTTTCCAGTGACCAGGTCCATGCCCAGATCAATCTGATTCTTCACAGTAAACCGCTGTAAGCCCTTGAAGCATCATGGCGCGGACTGCACCAACGGATCATGAATACAGAGTCGGGGCCTTTGCTGACGTTGCGCCTGCTTGACGTGACCAAGGAAGAGCTGCGCCTTGACCTGGAAAGCGCCGTCGATTTCGACCAAAGCCTGTTGTTCCCGCGGGTGCCCAAGCATCGAGATAGCTCCTTGGGTGGCGGTCCGTTCGGTGTTTTGACGACCTGGACCGGCCACGCGAGTTATCAACGATATTCGAGAGCATCGAGTGCATGGACTGGCTGGCGTTCCGTGACAGCGAGAATTCGCGCTACGTCGCCATGGTGGTGCCGCGCTATCTGGCCCGCTCGCCTTACGATGCGCAGAACTGTCCGGTGCCGGAGATGCCGACCTTCACTGAAGACGTGCATTTGAACGACGTCAGTCAAGCCGATGATCCAAAAGCAGACCCCTGCACAGACCTGGACAAGTTTCTCTGGGGAAATGCCGCCTGGCTCCTGGCCCAGCGCATCACTGAAGCGTTCGCCCAGCACCACGAGTGTGCCGCCATTCAGGGCATTGAGAGAGGAGGGTGAGCGGTCTGCCGGTTTATGCCTTCAACACCCGCCTTGGCTCGCTGCTGCCTCACATCCTGGGGACCTCCCGCTTTGCCCACTACATTGAAGCGATCTGACCGTTTCGATCAGGGTGGAGGTTGAACTACCTGGATAAACGTCCACCCTCTCGCCCTTTCAATCATCCAGCGCCTTGGGTGGCACGCCGGGTTTACCCGGCTTATCAGGCTTGCCCGTCTTGCCCGTACGAGTTGACGTGGCCTCGGGCGCAGGTGGCGGTGGCGGTGCCGAGGTCTCTTTTTCTTGCGCGGGCAGCTGGTCGATAGTGCTGAAAATCTCCTTTGGATCGATGGGGCCGGAGTGTTCGATCTTCTTCTCGCCGTCCTTGCCCACCAGAATGACCTTGGCCTGGGCGCTGGCGCCCAGCTTCAGTTCGCGGATCAGCGCCATGGTAGTTTGCGCGTCCAGGTCCTTGCCGTTGCGCTGGCCGATGGTGTTGACCACGGTGTAGAGCACCATGTTGCGTTCGGCGAAGGCCGCGCGGTTGGCAGGCTCTTCCAGGGCTTTTTTCAGGTTAACCAGCGTTGGGTCCACGGCACTGGGGGCGATGATGATCAACGGACGGGATCGTCCGCGATCCTGAGTCAAGGGGGCATCGCTGTCGGCAGCCAGCACCGGACCGACGCTAGCGAATAGCATGGCAAGGATCAGTGACCGGATGAGCATACGCATCTCCTTTTTCGATACCACGCATCGTTCGTTGAGAATTGCATCCGTGCGGCCTCAAGCTCAAGGCGCATCCGGCTGCACTGACCTGAAGCTTAGGCCAGAGTGCCCATCACGCAACCACGCCCTGAAGATGCTTTGGTTTCAATGTCGCTCACGGCAGCACAAAGTCAACGATGCTCGGTAGCCCGCCATTGGGCAACCGTGGATTTTCCAGAGCCGGACGCTCCAGCGATGGCCAACCTGGCTTACACCCAGCCCATTGAGAATCCCTTCGTGAGTATACGGAGCTGATCCAACCCGGGTAGGTGGTTAAATGGGTCATCAGAGGCCCGCTGCCAGCGGTCACTCTGATGACAATCAGCATCAGGACTAAAGCCTATATCCGGAAACTGCCCACCAACTGTTTAAGGCGACCCGCCTGTTGCTCCAGATCAGAGCAGGCGCGCAACGTTGTCTGAAGGTTTTCCACCCCCTCCTGATTGAGCGTGTTGATCTCGGTGATATCCATGTTGATCGCCTCGACAACGGCGGTCTGTTCTTCGGTAGCGGTAGCGACCGACTGGTTCATACCGTCGATTTCGCCGATGCGTTGGTTCACGCTGCTCAAACGCTCCCCCGCAAGGTTGGCAACGACGACGCTGTCCTGACTATGGCGCTGGCTTTCAGCCATCGTGCTGACCGATTCACGGGCACCGACTTGCAGCTCGTCGATCATTTTCTGCACCTGTTGGGCCGATTCCTGAGTGCGATGAGCCAGGTTGCGGACCTCGTCAGCCACCACCGCAAATCCACGTCCGGCTTCCCCTGCCCGCGCTGCTTCAATGGCCGCATTGAGCGCCAGCAGGTTGGTTTGTTGAGAAATGCTGGTGATCACTTCGAGAATCTGCCCGATGTTCACGGTTTTGCTGTTGAGCGACTCGATATTACTGCTGGAGGCGCTGAGCATCTCGGACAACTGATTCATCGACTGAATGCTTTTATCGACCACCTGCTGACCTTCCCCGGCCAATTGCCGCGCATCGCTGGCCTGACGGGAAGCTTGCGCCGCATTGCGCGCGATCTCCTGCGCCGCCGCGCCCAATTCGTTGATCGCAGCTGCGACGCTGTGGGTACGATTGGCTTGTTCGTCCGAGTTGAGCATTGATGAGTTGGAGGCGCAGACCACCCGCGTTGCCACCTCGTTGAGGTGTTCAGTGGCCGAGGACACTTCGCGGATAGAGCCGTGAATTCGCTCAACGAAACGGTTAAATGCGGTACCCAGAATGCCAAACTCATCCTGAGTCTGGATGGTCAGGCGCTTGGTCAGGTCACCCTCACCATCGGCGATGTCCTGTAGGGTGCGGGTCATGACATACAGGGGCTGCATCAGAAAACGGATCAGCATGCCAAGCAACGCAATGATGATGACGACCGCGATGATGGTCGCGACAATCGCAGAGGCCCGGAACTCGCTCAACATTGCGTAGGCTTTATCCTTATCCACGGACAGGCCGATGTACCAGCTAACCGAGGACAGGCCTTTGATAGGACTGAAGGTGACGATACGGGTTTTACCGTCGACCTGGACTTCACTGATATTGCCGCTGATCGGTGGCGTGTCTTTCGGGTAAATGTCTTTGAGGGTTTTCATCACAAAGGCTTTGTCTGGATGAACCAGAACTTTGCCGTCGGAGCTGACCAGAAAGGCATAACCCATGCCGTCGAAGTCCAGCGCGTTAATACTGTCGGCAATGGTTTTCAGACTCAAATCACCACCCACTACTCCAAGGTTTTGACCGGCCTTTTGCACGGCATCAACAATGGAAATCACCAACTCGCCAGTTGCCAGATCAATATAGGGTTCAGTCAGTGCCGAAACGTTGCTGCCTTGCGCACCTTTATACCAAGGCCGTATGCGTGGGTCGTAGCCGTCCGGCATCTTGCTGTCTGGCCGTATAGTAAAACTGCCATCCGAACCGCCGAGGTAAACGCTCATAAAGCTGGAAGTGAGGGCTTTCTGGTTGAGCACATTGCCCACGTTCGTTGCGTCGGGATTAAGCGCAACAGATTGCGAGAGGTTTTCAATGAGCAGGGTCCGCCCGTTCAGCCAGGTCTGAATGTTGCCTGCAGTGGCGCTACCCATTTCTTGCAGGTAGTTCTTCAGATCGGTGCGAATCGCATTGCGCTGCAAGTAATCGTTGTACAGGGTAAAGAGTGCGAAGGTTGTAATCACGATCAGCGAAGCGGCCAGCAGAATTTTATGGCTGAAGCGCAAATTGTTATTCATGGCGTCTAGTGTCCGCTCGGGTCTTCATGACCAAGGGCTCCCTTTCTCCGAAAGAGCGCGAAATGGCCATTATTTTTTGGAGGGCAAACCGGTTATTCCTCCGTTCCCTTGAGGAGCATCCGCGTTCTTCAGTCTTTTCTGGGCTATCGCTTCTGTATCGACAGCAACGAACTAAAGATTAACCAGAAATGTAAAAAATAATGCACAGCCATCGCGCGTGCTGACACTTGGCTTTTTTCAGACGAAAACGCACACAAACAACGTGCAGAAACAGGTTGCAAAGGGTGCTGGAGGGATAGCTGGAGGGGATGAAAAAGATTGGGTAAGGTACTGGGAGGACCAGCTTTGCCCACGTAGCGCTTTTGGGCAATGAGCTGAAAATCTAGCGAACCGCATGATGATCGCGGCACCGGAGCAGCGACAATGCAAGCTGCGTGCCTTGATTAATCAGAAGCGTGCAAGCCAGCGCTCAACGGCCTGAAACTTGCACCTTGAAGGAAGTGGCTCCACGACCTGGACTCGAACCAGGGACCCAATGATTAACAGTCATTTGCTCTACCAACTGAGCTATCGCGGAATGTGGTCTATGTTACTGATTGAAAAGGGCAAGTCAAGCCTTCGGTAAAAATTTCCTTGCCCTGTCTGGCCAAAATCAGATGACCCCACAGGCCATGCGACCACCGCCACCACCCAGCGGTTTTGGCGTGTCGGCATGGTTGTCGCCCCCGGCATGGACCATCAACGCATGGCCATCAATGTCGGAAATCTTTTTGATCCGCGGCGCGAGCACCGGATAGGTCGCGGTGCCATCGGTATTTACGTAGATCGCAGGCAGATCACCCAAGTGACCTTTACCGTATGGCCCAAGGTGTTTGTTGGTGCCCTGCGGATCGAAATGACCTCCGGCCGCCTCTGCCGCAGACTTTTTACCGTCTTTCAATGCGGCCTCACAGCTGCTGTTCTGATGCACATGAAAACCATGTACCCCAACAGGCAAGGATTTCAGGTTGGGCGTGAACAGTACCCCATATTCTGTTTCGCTAAGCGTAACCGAGCCAATGGCCTGAGGCAGACCGTCAGCGCTCACCAGATTCATCGAGACTTCTTTCGACGCGGCTTGGGCAACGCCGCACGACACTGCCCCCATCAATACCAACCAGCCATACAACTTCATGGTGCCTCCAGGGTTTATCGAAAAGAGCCTGGAGTATAAGAAGGAACACTTGTCAGCGGCCCATCTTACACATGACGACACGATGAACTTCAGCCTGGAAAGTTAGCCTTGAGTGCCTCAAGACCACCGTTATAGACACCGCTGAACAGCCCGACGGCTTCTGCATCGGTCACGCCGGCCGGGGTGAAGCTGCCCGACCATTCGACCTGAGTCACCTGTTTGCCCGCCACTTCCCGGACCTGCACCTTCGCCAGATAATCTGTAACCGGAAATGGCCCCTGATCAATGGAGTAAGTGTAGGTGCGCGCCTTGTTATCGAAAGTCTGGAGTCGTTCGACAATCACCGCGCCGTCGTCAGTCTCCAGGTGACGCACGCGCCCACCCTCGCTCGCTTCGCTTTTGGCAATGAACGGCAACCAGTCGGGCAATGAGTTGAACCCCCCTATCAGCTGCCAGACTTGATCGGCAGTCGCTGGAATTTCGATCGTTGCAGACGCTTTAGCCACGGTATTTCTCCAAGCAGGATTCGATGGATTGGGAAAGGCTCAATTGAACAGGCGGCTAATATCATCAATTTCAGCCGCACGCTGAATCACAACGCTCAGCAACACAGCGCCGGGTGAAATCCACTGCCTTGTCACAGCACCATACCATCATGCGCAACGATCACCCTTGCCGGCAGTTGATGCGCCTCATCCAGCAACCAGGCATCCAGCGTGTGGCCAATATGGGTCAACACCGCTTGATGCGGCTGCAGGTCGGCGATGCAAGCCAGCGCCAGGTTGAGATCGTTGTGGTTGCGGGGTGTCTGGGCTTGGGGGGGCATGGAGCAGTCCAGCACCAATACATCGAGGGGCTGGCATTGCAGAAAATCGCGAGTCGACTCTGGCAGGCCGACGGTGTCGGTGAGGTAAGCGATGCGTCGCCCCTCACCTTCAAGCAGGTAGCCCAGCGTGGGCTTTGAATGCATCAACGGCACCGCGGTCACGCTCAGGGCACCGAACTGCCGCGTTTCAAAGGCAGCAAAGGGCCGACTGAAGTCGAGAATACCCGGGTGTTTGTACAGGTCGGAAAAGCCTTCTGGATCGACCGGCCCATGTACCGGAATGACCCATCCCTGGCCCCAACGCAAATGCAGCAGGCCTTGTGCGTGGTCCGCGTGGTAATGGGTTTGCAGGATGCCGTCAAAGCTGCGCGGCGGGAAACGCTCGGTAATGTCGGTCAGGCCCGTGTCGATCAGCCAGCGTTGGCCGGCGCATTCAATCAGAGCGCTACACGGTAGACGGCGCAAACGCTGGTCCGAGCGTGCAGCGGCGCACGCCGGGCAGTCGCAACCGTAGACCGGTACCTGACGCGCATCGCCGGTGCCCAGCAAAGTCAGGTGCATGCGGGCTCTTTACCTATCAGTTGCAGCAGCCGCTCAAGGGTCTGTTCGATGGGGCCGGAGTTATCCAGCAGCCACAACGCCTTATCCTCAGCTGCCATCAAGGCCGCAGCGAAATCGGCATTGCGCGCCAATCGTGCTTCGATCTCCGGCAGTGATTCACGACCACGGGCCTGCAAACGCTGACGCAACACGGCCTGATCCACCGTTAACAGCAGCGCGAGCAACCTCGGATAGCGTTGATGCACTTGAGGCAGATAAGCACGCGAGCCGTTGACCAAAACATCCAGCCCGGCCTCCAGCCATTCGTCGATTTCCTTTGGGATCCCGTAGTGCAAGCCATTGGCTTGCCAGCTCAAGGCGAACGCTCCCTCGTCTTGCATCGCCATGAACTGCTCGATGCTGACCGCTTGCGCCGCCTCACCGACCGCTTCAGCCGAACGGGTGATGACCCGCCGCACGATCCGGCAGCCCTGATCGGCTAACGGCTCACGTGCAGCGTCGAGCAGGCTGTCCTTGCCCGAACCTGAAGGTCCGATGAGATAGATCAACCTGCCCGCCATCAAAACACCCTCTTCGCTTGTCGCCAAACCTGTTGAATCACCGGTAATCCGTCCTGACGTCTAGCGTGAATCAGGTCGGCACGCAGCCCGACCCGGATCTCACCCCGGTCATTGAGCCCGGCGGCCTGGGCCGGGGCGCGACTGACCATGCCGACGGCTTGAGGCAGATCACAATCGTTATGCCGCTGGTCTTCGTGCCGGGCAGCCAACATAAATGCCGCCTGCAACAGACTGGCCGGATAATAATCGCTGGAGAGGATATCCAGTAGTCCTTCTTTAGCAAGGTCGGCCGCCGCCACATTGCCCGAGTGCGAACCGCCACGCACGATGTTCGGTGCGCCCATCAACACCCCCATGCCCAGACGATGGGAGCCCCGTGCTGCTTCCAGGGTGGTCGGGAACTCAGCGATGGTCATCCCGTAGCTGGCCGATTCTTCGACGTGCGCCAGGGTCGCATCATCGTGGCTGGCCACCGACAGACCGCGTGCCAGGCAATCCTCGACAATGGCGCGCCGGTAACGGCTACTGAACTCACGGGAGTTAGCCATCTGGGTGACGATGAACGCGTCCATCTCGACCGTCGTCAGGTGGTACTTACCCATGTAGTACTCGCGGTACTTGGACTCCAGGGCGAACTGACGCTGACCTGGCGAATGGTCCATAACCGACACCAGTTGCACCAGCGGATTCTCCACCAGATCGCGGAACACGCTCAGGGTGTCCGGGTGGCACAGTTCACAACGCAGGTGCAGACGGTGTTCGGCGCGGGTCAGGCCAGCGGCATTGGCCGTAGCGATGGCGTCGAGCATCGCTGGCAATTTCTGCATGCGATTGCCCTTGGGGTTTACGTCACCGATGGACAGCGCATCGAACACCGTTGTGATGCCCGCAGCCACGATCTGCGCGTCATGACTGAGTACAGCCGAGGTCGATGGCCAGTCAACACCGGGGCGCGGCGTCATGTGTTTTTCCAGGTTATCGGTGTGCAGTTCGATCAAACCCGGCAGCAGGTAATCGCCTTGCAGGTCATGTGCTTGAGGCAGCCTGCTGCTGCCCTCGTCCACCTCGACGATCAGGCCGTTACGCAGCACCACCGTACCGTTGAAAACCCGGTCGGCGGTGACCAGTTGCGCGTTGCTAAGGATCTGTTCGGTCAGCATGGCAGTGATTCCTTTGCCGTCGGAGCATTCGGGGTCATGTCGAGATGGCGGTCGGCGACCGCTTCACGGGCAGCACGGTCGTGAAAAATACCGATCAAGGCAGCCCCTCCCGCTTTGGCTTCGTTCATCAGTTCGAGTACAACCTGACGATTGGTGTCATCCAGTGACGCCGTGGGTTCGTCCAGCAGCATCACGGGCCAGGCGACCATGAAGCCGCGAGCGATGTTCACCCGCTGCTGCTCTCCGCCAGAGAAGGTGCCGGGCGCCAGCTGCCACAGGCGCTGCGGAATATTCAGTCGTGCCAGCAGGTTTTCTGCGCGGGCCTTGGCCAACGTCTTCGACCAGCCTCGCGCCAGTGCCGGCTCCATGACCACGTCCAGACTGGCGACACGCGGGATCACCCGCAGAAACTGGCTGACATAGCCGAGGGTTTGCTGGCGTACGGCCAACACATCACGCGGTTGGGCCCCGACCAGTTCCAGCCAGCCACCTTCATGTTGCACCCGAATGCTGCCACCCGCCGGTAGATAGTTGCCGTACAGCGTGCGCAGTAAGGTGCTTTTACCCGCACCGGACTGTCCATGCAGCACCAGGCATTCGCCTGCATTGACGGTAAAGCTCAGGCCGTCCAGTACGTTGAGCACCACACCGTTCTGCTGATGTAGCGTAAAGGTTTTCGAGAGGTCGCGGACCTCGATCAGCCTGTTCATCAAGCACACCCCAAAAAGACGACGGCGGCCGGGGATCGCCCGGCGGATGGACGGATCACGGTTGCAGTACCGAAGACACCAGCAGCTGCGAATACGGATGCTGCGGGTCATCAAGGATCTGATCGGTCAGCCCGGCTTCCACTACGTTGGAGCGCCGCATGACCATCAGCCGGTCGGCCAACAACCGCGCCACGGCAAGGTCATGGGTGACAATCACCACCGCCAGGTCCAGCTCCCGTACCAGACCACGCAACAGGTCAAGCAAGCGCGCCTGGACCGAGACGTCGAGCCCCCCTGTCGGCTCGTCCATGAATACCAGGCGCGGACCGGAAACCAGGTTGCGGGCGATCTGCAAGCGTTGTTGCATGCCGCCAGAAAACGTACGCGGCAGGTCGTCAATGCGCAGCGGGTCAATTTCCACCTGGGTCAGCCAGTCGATTCCGGCGGCCCGCAATTGCCCATAGTGACGTACGCCTTGAGCCATCAGTCGCTCACCGATGTTGGCGCCAGCCGACACGCCCATGCGCAGGCCATCGCGCGGACTCTGTTCCACAAACCCCCATTCGGTGCGCAGCAAAGTGCGGCGTTCGGCTTCGCTGGCGCTGTAGAGGTCGAGCCAGTCGCCCTCTTTACGTCGATACGCGACGGCACCGCTGTCGGGCGGGCAACGGCCGCTGAGCAAGGACAACAAGGTCGATTTGCCCGAGCCGGACTCGCCGACGATGCCCAACACTTCGCCGGGGTACAGGTCGAAGCTCACGTCCTGACAGCCTTTCTCCGGCCCGTATAAACGCGACAGACCCCGTACTTCGAGCAGCGGCTGCGCACGGTCGGCTTGCCGGTCCCGCAACCGCTGGGAGTGTTGCACTGGGTTGTTCATTGACCGGCCTCCTGTTCGCTGCTGCGCTGGGCGCAATAGTCGGTGTCCGAGCAGACGAAGCTCTGGGTGCCGGCGTCGTCGAGGATCAGTTCATCCAGATAAGAGTCGCGGCTGCCGCAGATCGCGCAGCACTCTTCCCACGTCTGGATTGCAAACGGGTGATCTTCAAAATCCAGACTCACCACCCGGGTGTAAGGCGGCACGGCGTACAGGCGCTTTTCACGACCGGCGCCGAACAGCATCAACGCTGGGCTCATGTCGAGCTTCGGGTTGTCGAATTTTGGAATCGGCGACGGGTCCATCACATAGCGATCATCGACCATCACCGGGTAGGCGTAGCTGGTGGCGATGTGGCCGAAGGTGGCGATGTCCTCGTAGAGTTTCACGTGCATCACCCCATAGTCGTTCAGCGCGTGCATGGTCCGGGTCTCGGTTTCCGACGGTTCGATAAAGCGCAGCGGCTCCGGGATTGGCACCTGATAGACCATGATCTGATCCGCGTGCAGCGGGGTTTCCGGGATCCGGTGACGGGTCTGGATCACCGTTGCTTCCGGCGTGCGTTCGGTGGTCGCAATGCCAGCGGTGCGGGCAAAAAATCGCCTAATCGAGACCGCATTCGTGGTGTCATCCGCGCCCTGATCGATGACCTTGAGCACGTCATCAGCCCCAAGAATGGCTGCGGTCATTTGCATGCCACCCGTGCCCCAACCATACGGCAGCGGCATTTCGCGACCGCCAAAGGGCACCTGATAACCGGGAATCGCCACGGCCTTGAGCAGGCCGCGCCGAATCATGCGTTTAGTTTGCTCATCGAGATAAGCGAAGTTGTAGGCCTCGTCGCGCACTGGACGGTCATGCGTCACGCTGTTCATTGCTGACTCTCCTGCACAGTGGCCTGCACGGCTGCGGGCTTGCGCAGCTTGCGGATCAGTTCCAGCTCGGACTGGAAGTCGACGTAGTGCGGCAGCTTGAGGTGCGATACGAAACCGGCCGCCTCGACGTTGTCGCAATGGCTGAGGACAAACTCCTCCTGCTGCGCCGGCGACTGGATTTCTTCGTTGAACTCCTCAGCCCGCAGTGAGCGGTCCACCAAAGCCATGCCCATGGCTTTACGCTCGGCATGCCCAAACGCCAGACCGTAGCCTCGGGTGAACTGAGCGAGTTCCGCGCCAGAGCCAACGAACTGATTAACCATTTCGCACTCGGTCACTTCGAGGGTGCCGATGGCGATAGGAAAGCCGAGCTCTTCCGGTTCGATCCAGACCTCCACTTCACCGATGCGGATTTCCCCGGCGAACGGGTGATTGCGTCCATAACCGCGCTGGGTGGAATAGCCCAGCGCCAGCAGAAATCCTTCATCGCCACGGGCCAGGGCCTGCAAGCGCTGGGCACGGCTGGAAGGGAACTCCAGAGGATCACGTGTGATGTCGGCAACGGCTTCGCCACTGTCACTCTCAGTTTTGATCAAGCCTTCCTTGGCCAACAAACCGAGGACGCGCGGGCAAGGTTCGAGTGTCGCGCCCTCCTCTACGTGCGGTCCCGGATGTTCGCCTTCAGCCAGCAATGTGAAGTCCAGCAAGCGATGGGTGTAGTCGAAGGTCGGGCCCAACAGCTGCCCACCCGGCACATCCTTGAAGGTTGCGGATAAGCGTCGGCTCAGTTGCATGACCGAGGTATCAATCGGCAGGCTGGCGCTGAAACGTGGGAGCGTGGTGCGATAGGCGCGCAGCAGGAAGATCGCCTCGATCAAATCCCCGGCGGCTTGCTTGATCGCTAGGGCGGCCAACTGCTCGTCGTACAGCGATCCCTCGCTCATCACTCGGGCCACGGCCAATGGCAGTTGCTGACGAATCTGCTCGACTGCCAACTCCGCAATCGTGGTGTCACCGCGGCGCTTTTTCGCCAACAAACGGTGGGCATTGTCGATGGCCTGCTCGCCACCTTTTACGGCTACGTACATCAGGCAAACTCCTCAGCCAGGGTTGTTGGATTCACGTGGCTGATGCGGGTATTGCGCGGCAGACCGATGACGCTGTGCCCGGCGAGAAAAAACGCATCCAGCCCTCGGGGGAAATTGTTGTGTGCGTCGCGCTCGCTCCAGAACCCGTCAGACAGTGGCAAGGCGACCCGATTTTCGTGCTGGATGCCGGGGCCGCGCCACGCCAGAGGATGCCCGCCATCGAGCTGAGCCAACTGGATCAACAAGGTGCAGGACTGATCGGGGTAACGGTCATTGCCCGGATCGAAGCCCTGTAAATCACCAAGCTCGCTGCCATCAAGCAACGCAAAACGTGCCTGTTCACGACGGCTGACCATCGTGCAGCCACAGTGAAAGGCCAGATTGGCGCGAATCATCGGCGTATCGAATGCTGGCGCCAGCCACAGCGGCGTGTCGACATCGAGCAGCGCCAGACACAGCGCGTAGCTCGCTGGCGCCAGCCCTTCCAGCGGCGGAGCTTGTTCCAGCGGTTGGGCCACACCCGGCCCGGCCAGGGCCTTGAGCGCCGCACGGAAGCTGCGCTGAGCGTCCAGCACCGGGTCGGCAAATGCCGGTTGCAAAAGGGTTGTACTCATCAGTCTTCTCCTCGGACCAAGGTAAAGAACTCGACCTTGGTCGCTGCGGTTTCAGCGTCTTTTTCGGCGCGGCGTGCGGCGTGGGCGCAGGCCAGGGGTTCGATCAACTCACTCAACCAGCGCGCCTGTTGCGGGCCTTGCAGATGCGCGTCGGCCAACGCGGCCAGTTCGGCATGAGCCTTGTCGCGCCCGGCCAGATAGCTGTAACCGGTGCGCCCATCCGCCAGGCGCACTACACAGCGGGTCACGCTCATCTCACCGACGTTGAACGGCGCACCGGTGCCGCCCATGCGCCCACGGACCAGGGTCATGCCGATTTCCGGAGCGCGAATCAGTTGATATTCGGTGTCACGCAGGGCCGCTTCATGGCCACTCAATTCGCCACGGTGGGCACGGGCGAGTACGCCGATCCACTGTTGTCGGGCTGCGTGCGGGGCTACAGGAGCGGAACTCATCGTCGGCATCTCCATCATGTGATGACCTGATATTGGAAACGGTCCGAGCGGCTGGTGGACTGCGCAAGCTCCACCGGCTGGCCGGACGAATCACGGGAAAGGGTAAAAACGCTGAGCGCGGGCAAATGACGGGGCATGAGCAACAGACCCGCCTCCTCACGACTCGGCAGGCGCGCGCCAATCAGGCTGAATGTGCGGGTCAACGGCAGGTCGCGCTCAGCGAAAAACTGGCGCAGCGAGCCCCCGGTATAAGGCGCCAGCAGCTCGGTTCGGCTGGCGCAGTAACGGTGGCGGATCAAGCTCACGGGCTGACCGTCGACCATGCGCAATGTTTGCAGCTCAATCAGCGGTGCCTGATCGGCCAGTCCCAGGTGCCTCGCCTCATCGCGGTTGGCCAGGCAACTACGCCGCTGCAGCAGCCGGGCTTCAACCCCATGCCCGAGCGCCGATAACGACTGGCTATACGCGCTTTCTGCAACCAGCGGATAGATCAGCGGACGCTCCAGGACCTGGGTGCCACGGCCCTGGCGACGCAACACGCTGCCATCGAGCACCAACTCATCAATGGCGCGGCGCACGGTATGCCGGTTGACGGAAAATCGCGCGGCCAGGCGGATCTCCGCTGGCAGGTAATCCCCGGCCCGATAATCGCCGAGCTCCCGGCGCAAAGTGTCCGCCAGTTCGCGGTAAACGGGTTCAATTTGTCTAGACAACTGCATGGTTTAAAAAAAGCGCCGTTTGGCACCCTCTCCGTTAAATGAACTGTTTACGCAGGCGTTGCGACAGGATGTCGATCACGCTCACCACGACGATAATCACCAGCAATACGGCGCAGGTCTGGACGAACTGGAAAGACCGGATGTTCTCCCAAAGGATCACGCCAATCCCCCCGGCACCGACCATTCCGACCACCGTGGCCGAGCGTACGTTGGACTCGAAGCGATACAGGGCGTAGGAAATCCATAGCGGCATGACTTGCGGGATGACCCCGTAGATGACTTCTTGCAGAGCACTGGCGCCGGTAGCGCGCACGCCTTCGACGGGGCCTGGATCAATGGCCTCGACCGCTTCAGCAAACAGCTTGGCGAGGACCCCCGTGGTGCTGATCCACAACGCCAGAACGCCAGCGAACGGGCCCAGACCGACCGCGACCACAAACAGCATCGCGAACACCATTTCGTTGATCGAACGGAACGAGTCCATGACTCGGCGCAATGGCTGATGAATCCACCACGGGGTGATGTTCTCGGCGCACAGAATCCCCAACGGCACCGAGCAGACAATCGCCAGCACCGTGCCCCACAGTGCGATCTGCACCGTGACAATCATTTCTTTGAGGTACGAGCGCCATTCGCGGAAATCTGGCGGGAAGAAGTCACCTGCGAAGGTCGCCATGTTCCCTGCATCGCGGTACAGCGCCAGCGGGTTCATCTCAGCGCCATGCCAGGCCCAGGCCAGCATGGCGAGGAACAGGCCCCAGCCCACATATTGCGGCCAGGTACGTTTGCCGACGGCTTCAGCATGTGCAGCATTGGAAGTCATAAACGGCTCTCAAATAGGGCAGCCATAAAAGGCTGCGATGACGCGACGCGCGGGGGCGTCGCGTCGGCAGGCGTCAACCGGCGCTGGCGCTGGAGGTGCTCTTCTTTTCCAGCTTGGTGATTCGTTCTTGCAGCTTGGCCAGACCCGCATCGAGCTCTTTCAGTCGCTCGGCTTTTTCTTTGGCGTCGAGGGTGGTGCTGGCATTGACTTCGGTGCGCTGCTTGAACAGATCAAGCTGGCGGATCGGCAGTAATTGATCGTCGGAGGACGGCAGGAACTTGCCCAACTGCATCTCTTTGAGTACAGCCTTCTCGTGATCGGTATCGCCGTAGGTGGCGAAGAACTCGCGAATTTTTCCCTTGTCGACATCCGACAGACCTTTGTTCCAGACCATCGGATCGGCAGGGATCAATGGCGACTTCCAGATGACCTTGAGCATGGCGGCCTGGTCCGGTTGGGTAACGACCAGACGGTCCCAGCTTTCAGTGTTAAAAGTGGCAACGTCGAGTTGACCTTTGGCCACGCTCAAGGCGTTCACTTCATGGCTGGAGTTGAGCGTACGTTTGAAGGCGGTGGCGGCATTCACATTGTTCTTGGCGAAGACGTAGTAGCCCGGCACCAGGTAACCGGAGGTGGAGTTTGGATCACCGTTGCCGAAGGTCAGGTCCTTGGCGTTTTTGAGCATGTCTTCGACCGAGTTGATCGGACTGTCCTTGCGCACGATCAACAGGCTCCAGTAACCGGCGGCCCCATTGGCGGCGGCAGTCTGGGCAAAGATTTCACCGTTGGAACGGTCCACGGCTTCCATCGCGCCCTTGTTGCCCAACCAGGCGATATCGACCTTATTGAAGCGCATACCCTGAATCAATCCGGCATAGTCGGAGGCGAAGGTCGCGTTGACTTTAAGACCGGTTTTTTTCGACATATCGTCGAGGAACGGCTGCCAGACGCTTCGCAGATTGGTCGAAGACTCGGTGGACATAAGGCCGAAGTTGATGACTTTTTCTTCAGCCTGAGCGGTGCTCAGGAAACAGGTGGCCAGTAAGGCGGCAGACGCGAAAACACGACCCATACGATTCAACATGGAAGGATTCCTGAAGGTGGCGTTGGTTGTTTGTTTTTTAGAGCAACTGCAACGAAATCAGGCCTGCGCAAGCGCCAGTTTTAACGGTCTTTCGGCGCTACGCGTTTTGTCGGAGAACAGAAGACTGCTGTCCAGATCCGCACCGTACAGGTCGTTGAGAAGTTGAGTGCTGAGTGCTTCAGCGGCGCCATCAAAATGAATGCGCCCGGCTTTAAGGGCCACGGCGCGTTGGCAATAACGCACGGCGTAATCCACTTGATGCAGGGTGACGACAACGGTCTTGCCGTCACGGCGATTGATATCGGCGAGGATTTCCATGACCTTGCGTGCGGACTCAGGGTCCAGTGACGCAATAGGTTCATCGGCCAGAATAACGTCGGCCCGCTGGGTCAACGCACGAGCAATCGCCACGCGCTGTTGTTGACCGCCTGAAAGGGTCGAGGCGCGCTGAGTGGCGAGATCGGCCAGACCCACGCGGTCCAGGGACTCCATCGCCCACTGTTTTTCCTGAGTATTGAACAGGCCCAGATTGCCGCGCCAGCCGGGCATGCGCCCCAGACAACCGAGTAACACGTTGTCCAGCACACTGAGGCGATTGACCAGATTGAACTGTTGGAAGATGTAGCCGATATCGGCCCGCAGCTGGCGGACGTTGCCATTGAGGCGGCCTGAGGCCTGCACTTCGCGGCCCAGCACCTGCACCCGGCCGCCGTTGGTGCGATCACAACGCGCGAGCCCCGCCATATGGCGCAACAGCGTGGATTTTCCCGAACCTGAAGCGCCGATCAGCGCGACCATTTCACCGGGTTGTATAGACAACGCAAGATCAATCAAAGCAGCCTTGCGAGCAAAAGTCTTGTTCAGACGGTCGACATGGATAGCTGCGTTCATGGGCTTCTCTGTCTGGTTGAACAGCCTTTGCACGGCTGCGTTTGTGTGCAACTGACAGTAAAGAGAAGGTGTTTCAGGCCCATGAACCGGGGATGACAGTAAGGTAACGATTGGTTGACGGTTTGTAGACGCCTCGGCCCTCTCTGCGAAGGCCGGGGACGTCTAACGCAGACTCAGATGCGGAACGTCCCCACCAGATGCTGCAACGTAGCGGCTTGGTGCTCCAGGTCGGCACAGGCTTCAAGGGTCGATTTCAGGTTGCCTACACCATCCTGATTCAAGGTGTTGATTTGAGTGATATCAACATTGATCGACTCGACGACGGCCGTTTGCTCCTCGGTCGCGGTAGCAACCGACTGGTTCATACCGTCGATTTCGCCTATGCGGCCAGTCACGCTACTCAGTCGATCTCCGGCCTGATTGGCGATGGTGACGCTGGTTTCGCTCTGGCGCTGGCTTTCGGTCATGGTCACTACCGCTTCCCGTGCGCCAACCTGCAACTCTTCGATCATTTTCTGCACTTGCTGAGCCGAATCCTGGGTGCGATGCGCAAGGTTGCGCACTTCATCGGCCACCACGGCGAAGCCTCGGCCTGCCTCGCCCGCCCTTGCCGCTTCAATGGCGGCATTGAGCGCGAGCAAATTGGTCTGCTGCGAAATGCTGGTGATCACCTCAAGAATCTGGCCAATGTTGACGGTCTTGCTGTTGAGGCTCTCAATGTTGACGCAAGACGAGCTGATTTTTTCCGACAATAGATTCATCGCCTGGATAGTCTGCTGCACGACCTTCTGACCATCGCTGGCAAGGTGGCTGGCAGCGCTGGAATGCTGCGAGGCCAAGGATGCGTTTTGCGCGATTTCCTGGGCCGCCGCACCCAGTTCGTTGATAGCCGCAGCAACACTGCTGGTCCGGTTGGCTTGCTCGTCGGAGTTGAGCATGGACGAGTTTGAAGCACACACGACCCGCGCAGCCACCTCGCTGAGATGAGCGGCGGTGTTGGCCACTTCTCGAATCGACGCATGGATACGTTCAACGAAACGGTTGAATGACTGCGCCAACGCGCCGAACTCATCCTGAGAATGGATGGACAGACGCTTGGTCAAATCACCCTCACCGTCGGCGATGTCCTGCATCGCTCGGCTCATCAGGTGCAACGGCTGCATGAGCACACGAATCAGCAGGCCCAACAGCACGATGATAAAGACCACGACCACCACCATGGCGGTCAGCGCCGAAGTGCGGAACTCACTGAGCATCGAATAGGCCGCGTCTTGATCAAGTACCAGCGCCACGTACCAATTCGCCGAAGCAAGGCCGTCGACATGGGTGAAGGAGATGAATTCCGACTTGCCGGGCAAGTCGACTTCAGTAACCCCGGGAGCAATTTTTGGCGTACCGGTCGGGTAGGCATCGCTCAGGTTTTTCAGGACCAGCTTGCTGTCCGGGTGAACCAGAATTTTGCCGTCACCGCTGACGATGAATGCATAGCCGTGACCACCAAAATTCAGAGCGTTGATGGTATTGCTGATGCTGTCCAGCGCGATATCGGCGCCCGCCACCCCGACAAACTGATTGTCATGTTTGACGGGAGTGGCCAGGGTGACCACCAGTTTGCCCGAAGACGCAGCAATATACGGTTCCGTCACGATGGTCGTCCGGGCGCTTTCAGCCGCCTTGTACCAGCCGCGAAGGCGTGGGTCGTAATCCGCAGCGCGGTTGCCCGCCGGGACGGAAAACATCACGCCATCATTACCGCCAAAATAGCTCAGCTGAAAATTATCGACGTAAGCTGGCAGCCCGACCACCCGTTGCAGCGTACCCGGGGATGTGCCGTCAACGGCAATTTGCTGGGCCATCGATTGCAGCAACTGAGTGCGGCTTTCCAGCCAAGTCTGGATGTTATGCGTAGTGAGACTGGCTAACTGTTGCAGTTCAAGAAAAACATTGGCACGCACGGTTTGACGTTGCCGATAGTCATTCACGGCAATAAAACTCGTAAATGCGACAACAATAATTAACGTGGCGGCGAGCAGAATCTTCCTACTGAAACCCAGACTTTTGATCATGCGAGCAAATCCACTACAAGGAATGACAACCGCATATTCGCAACGCAAGTGCGAACAGGGGAATGGCGATGCAGCGTTGTACGGACTTACGCCTTGAAAAGGAAGCCGTTGCTTGAAGAAGACCCGTTTTTTCGACCCGCCGCGTACCCAACCTCCCTCCTGATCACAACATCACAACATCACAGACTCCAAGTGACAGCGCACCAGGCGGTCCCTTGCCTCACCCTTCGTCGCCACCAACGCCTGCGGTTTGTCACAGCCAGCAGTGGCACGCGGGCAGCGGTCGCGGAAGAAACAGCCGGTGGGCAGGTTGCGGTTGCCGGGCAGTTCAGTGGGGGCGGCGACCTGGGCATTATCAATCGGCGCGCCAAGACGTGGCACCGCGTCCAGCAACAATTGCGTGTAAGGGTGCCTCGGGTGATCAAGCACTTCGGCGGCGCTGCCCAGTTCGACTATCTGCCCCAGGTACATCACGGCCACACGGTCGGCCATGTGCCGGACGACGGAAACGTTGTGCGAGATCAGGATGTAGGTCAGGTCGCGACTGCGTTGCAGTTCACTCAGCAAGTTGAGGATCTGCGCTTGCACCGAAATGTCCAGTGCCGAGGTCGGCTCGTCGAGGACGATGATGTCCGGGTTGGACGACAGTGCTCGGGCGATGGCAATGCGTTGCCGCTGCCCACCGGAAAATTGGTGGGCAAAGCGGTCCATGTACTCGGTGCGAATGCCCACTTGAGCTGCAACTTTGGCTGCGATATCGCGCATCTCTCGACGCGGGACGGCGCGCTGGACGGACAGCGGCTCGGTGATGATTTTCCAGATCGGCAGACGCGGATCGAGAGACGACTGCGGGTCCTGGAACACGATCTGCACATTACTGCTGCGCTCGCGGGCGTCGTTATAGATCCAGTCCAGCGTCCCGCTGGTGGGTTTGATCAGCCCCATCAACAGTTGCGCCAACGTACTTTTGCCACAACCGGACTCACCGACCACGCCGAGAGTTTCACCAGCACGAACGTCCAGATCAATACCGTTCAAGGCATGAGCCATGCCCTTGGGACGCCCCAGCCAATCGCTGCCCACCGGGAAATGCACCCGCACATCGCTCAGGCCGAGAATCGCCGCATTGTCGCTGGGCAGTCGTTTACGTGCAGTGCTGATCATGATGTTTGCTCCTGTACAGTCAGCCAGCAAGCGCTCTTGCGCAGACCTTCGGCGTCAATGGCTTGCAAGGGCGGGCGTTTGCTGCAGACCGGCATCGCGTACTGACAGCGGTCGCGGAACGTACAACCTGCGGGCAACGCGGCAAGATTCGGAACCTGGCCAGGAATAGTCATCAGGTCTTCACCCGGCTGCACTTGCTCCGGCAGGCCGCTGAGCAAACCGCGAGTATAGGGATGGCGCGGATCGACCATGACCTCGCCAGTCGCCCCCTGCTCCACCACGGCGCCGGTATACATCACGTAGACCCGATCGCAGAACTGCGACACCAGCGCCATATCATGGGTGATCAACAGGATTGCAGTGCCACGCTCTCGGGCTTTTTCCCGCAACAGCAGCAGCACCTGACGCTGCACAGTGACGTCCAGCGCAGTGGTCGGTTCGTCGGCAATCAGCAGCTGTGGATCGCAGGAAAAAGCCAACGCGATCATCACCCGCTGACGCATGCCGCCCGACAGCTCGAAGGGGTAGCTTTCCAACACCTGCTCAGGGTCGGCAATGTGCATGTCACGCAATAGAGCAATGGCCTTGGCCCGTGCATCGGCCTTGCTCAAGTGCTGGTGATGAATGATCACATCAAGCATCTGTCGACCGATACGGCGGGTCGGGTTAAGCGCAGTCATCGGCTCCTGGAAAATCATCGCGACGTCACGGCCACGGACTTTAAGCAGGTCTTTTTCTTTGGCCGCGAGCATGTCGCGACCCAGAATGTGCAGGCTGCCGCCACTGACGTGGTAACTGCGTTCGGGCAACAGGCGCAGACTGAGCATGGCGGTGACGGATTTACCTGAACCGGACTCGCCGATCACTCCGACGATTTCGCCAGGATTGACGTGCAGCGAAACGCCGTTGAGGGCCTTGACCGTACTGCGGTAAGCGGGAAACTCCACGCTCAGATTGTCGATGGTCAGGACCGGAGTATTCGCGTTCGGCACGTGTGCGCTCACTTCTGGAGAGGTCTGCATGGTCATTTCCCCTGTTGACGCGGATCGAGCAAGTCCCGTACGCCGTCGCCCAGCAGATTGAATCCGGTCGCCGTGACCAAAATCGCCAGGCCGGGGAACGTCGAATACCACCATTGGTCGAGGATGTAGTTACGCCCCGTGGCAACCATTGCCCCCCACTCCGCCGTCGGTTGTTGCGCGCCGAGTCCGATGAAACCCAGGGCCGAAGCCATGAGGATCGCGCTGCCAATATCCAGGCTCAGTTGCACCAACAACGGCGGCATCGCATTGCGCGCCACGTGCCAGAGCACGATGTGCCAGCGCCCGGCACCGAAGGTCTGCGCGGCCTTGACGTAACCCATCTGACGGATGCTCAACGCTTGCCCTCGGGCCAGTCGCACATAGAACGGAATCCGCACCAGAGTGATCGCCAACATGGCGTTGAACAGGCTCGGGCCCAACGCGGCGGCCAGGGCCATGATCAACACCAGCGACGGCACCGAAAGCATGATGTCCATCAGGCGCATGGTCAGGCTGTCAAAACGCCCACCAATGACCCCGGACATGCAGCCCAGCAACCCGCCGATCAG
This sequence comes from Pseudomonas sp. GG8, assembly GCF_052976945.1. NCBI lineage: Bacteria > Pseudomonadati > Pseudomonadota > Gammaproteobacteria > Pseudomonadales > Pseudomonadaceae > Pseudomonas > Pseudomonas sp. GG8. The sequence continues at coordinate 1,776,082 of NZ_JBRIIP010000001.1, read as the reverse complement.
ACACGAGGAAAAGGCCACGAACAGGCCGACACCGACCGATTGCTGACTGCCGTATAACACTCGACTGAACAGGTCACGGCCGACTTCATCGGTGCCGAACCAGTGCGCGGCGGAAGGCGGTGCCAGGCGATGCACCAGGTCCAGTGCGTTGGGGTCATGGGGCGCCAGCCACGGCGCGAACGCCATGCACAGCAGGACGACCAGGGAGATCGCCAGGCCCGCCATGGTCAGCGGGCTGCGACGAATCTGGTAGGCCAGGTAGGCGAACCTTTCCCTCCAGCGCGGGGGGTGGGCAAGCGGCGCGACGGTCAGCGGGTTAACGGGAATAGACATGTCAGTTGACCTCGCCAATGCGGGGGTCGATCACGCGGTAGAGCAGATCGATGGCCATGTTGAGCAGTACATAAATGAAGGACACCCAAATCGCGAAGCCCATCACTGCCGGAAAATCCAGGGACTGAATCGACTTGACCACATAAGCGCCCATGCCTGGCCAGGCGAAGACCGTTTCGGTGAGCACCGCACCATAGAGCAGGTCGCCCAGCGTCAGACCCAATACCGTCACCGACGGGATCAACGCATTCGGCAGCGCATGGCGCAGAATTACCGCCCAACGCGACAAGCCGTAGGCGCGCGCAGTGCGGATGTAGTCCTCACCAAGCTGGTCGAGCATCGCCGAGCGTATCTGCCGCGCCACCACCCCCAGGTTGACAAACCCCAGGGTTACAGCTGGCAGGATCAAATGCTGCAGAGCATTGGAGAACAGCGCTCCATCGCCTGCCAGTAGTGAATCGATCAAGTAGAAACCGGTAAAGGTCGGTGGCGGCTCAAGCCCTTCATCGAGACGACCGCTGCCGGGCAGCCAGCCCAAATGTCCGTAAAACAGCACGATCAAGCCCAGTCCAAGCCAGAACGCGGGCGTTGAAATACCGGTGACGGCCAGGGTCCGTGCAATCTGATCAATGGCCCGGTTGTGGTATACCGCAGACAACACGCCCAATGGCACTCCGATCAGTATCGACAGGGTCAGGGCCGCCAACGCCAGCTCCAGAGTCGCCGGAAAATACGCCTGCAAATCTTCGAGCACCGGTCGACTGGTGCGGATCGAAGTGCCGAGGTCGCCCTGCAACAGGTCAAGCATGTAGCGGCCATATTGCTGATACAGCGGCAGGTCCAGCCCCAATTGATGACGGATGTTGGCGACGATGGCATCGCTGGCACGGTCGCCAGCAATCAGTCGGGCCGGATCGCCGGGGATCAGATGGGAAATCGCAAAGGTGATCAACGAAACGCCCACAACGACCAGCAACAGGCCGAACAGGCGTTTGCGCAACATATTCAGGAAGGCCATCAGGCACCTCGGTAACGCTTCGGATCGGCAGCGATAAACGTCTGCCGTGGGCACAACGCTGCAACGACCCACCTTTTACAGGTGGGTCGCTGGAGCGATAACGACGACTTACTTGGTGATGGTGTCGATGTTGAATACTTGCTCAAGCATCGGGTTGAACACGTAACCTTTGACTGCGTCACGCATCGGCAGCGTGTAGCTCTTCTGGTACAGGTAGGCGTAGACACTGTCGTTAAGGACAATTTTCTGCGCTTGCTGATACAACTCGGTGCGCTTGGCGGTGTCGTTGTTCGACGCGGCCTCTCGGATCAGTTTATCGACGACCGGGTTGTCATAGAACGAGCGATTGCCCGCCAGGCCTTGCAGCTTGGAGTCGAACCAAAAGTTCATGAACATGTAGGGATCAGCGAAGTCCGGGCTCCAGGAGCCGATGGCAATATCGAAATCACCCGTGCCCAGGCGCTCACGCAGGGTCGCGTTGGCCAGCTTCTCCAACTTGAGATTGACCCCCAGCGGTGCCAGGCCAGCCTGCAAGGTCAAACCGATAGGCTCCCAGTTAGGGTCCTTGTCCGAATACATGAAGTTTAGGCTGCTGATTTTCTCCGGGACTTTCGCCAGGTCGGCCTTGGCCTTGGCTACGTCCTGCTTCATCGGCGGCAACGCCGGATCGTACGCCCACATGCCCTGTGGGATCGGCCCGTTCATGGGTTTGGCTTTGCCCTTGAGAATGCCGTTAATGATGCCGTCATAATCCAGCGCATCGACGATAGCCCGGCGTGCATCCGGGTTGCTCATCGGTGCTTTTTTGTTGTTAAGGTACAGGTACGTGACCCGCAGCGACGGATAGTCGCGAACCACTACGCCGGCTTTTTTGCCCAGCGCATCAAGCTGGTCTTCGGGCATGTCTTCAATGATGTCGAGGTCACCACGCTCCAGTTGCAATCGGCGTACCGACGCCTCACCAATGATTTTGATCACGACTTTTTTCAGCGTTGGCTTGGGGCCAGAAAAGTAGGTGTTCTGCTCCATGGTCAAGGACTGGCCTTTCTGCCATGAGGTCAGTCGGAAGGCACCAGAACCCGCGGTATGGGTCGACAGGTATGCGTTGACGTCGTCGGTCTTCTTGGCGACATCCGGGTTGATGATCGCCCCGCCGTTATGCGCAAGGGTATAGAGGAACGGCGCATACGGTGCTTTCAGGGTAAAGCGCACGGTCATCGGGTCGACCACCGCCACCACCATGTCGTCGGGGAACGCACCGGACGGGCCTTGCTTGAGTTTCATCAACCGGTCGAAAGAAAACTTTACCGCGTTGGCGTCCACTTCGGCGCCATCATCAAACAGGTTTCCGGTTTTGATCTTGAATTCCCAGATCAAGCTGTCGGCTGATGTGGTCCAGCTGGCGGCCAGATCACCTTGCACCTCGGTGCTGCCCTTGCCGTTCTCGACCTTGTAGGCCACCAGTTTCTGGTACGCCGGATAGGTCACGGTCCAGTCGTTGTTATCAATGGTCACGGCCGGGTCGAGGGTCTGCGGGTCGGCGGGTTTGCCGATCATCAGCGTGTCTTGCGGCACGGCGGCGCTGGCCGACTGCCAGGCACCGAGACCCAGAGCCGAACACAGCAAGGCCATGGCCAATTTGCGCGGGGTGAAGATTAGATTCATGCCGGTTCCTTGATCATTCGATATGTGGAAGTTCGTCAGGTTTTTTATTAAAGCTATACCGGGCAGTTAAAGCTCGACCACTCGCAATGAGTGTTCGAAAACGGCCAATCCTTGCCTGTTCTGGAAAAGGATTGCACCGAATTTACGCCGGGATTCATTGTCGTCCCGGTCATGTCAGGCTGTGTCACAGTCAAGCAGGTGTCATCTATTCAGTGGTTATCCGTCAGTGGTTGGCCGGACGGATCGAACCGTCGTCAATCAACGGATAGCTCTCGGCGTCGGGCAATTCGTAATGCCACCATTCGCTGGCAATCGGCTGGAACCCGGCGCTCAGCATGATCCCCAGCAGCAACAAACGGTTGCGCTGCACGGCGGTAGGCAGGTCGGCGAAAAACTGGTGAGACTGCTCACGCATGTCATCGAAACCGGTGCCCATGTCCAGCGGCTGGCCGTCGGCGTCGATCAACGTTAAATCGACAGCCACGCCACGGCTATGGTGCGAACCGAGTGTTGGATCACGCACGTATTCCGGGTTAGGCAGCGCCTGCCACAACAACAGTTGGGCATACGGCGGGCGGTAGGCATCGAGGATGCGCAGGCTCAACCCTGCCTGGCGCGCCAGACGGCTGGCCATGCGCAGGCAGCGTTCGGCGTCGCGGTGCAACAAGCAGCGTGGATCTTGATAAATCGGCGTGCCAGCCAGGTTATCGGCGCCAGCGTAGATCAGATCGATTTCGACCTGCAGCGCGTGGGCATCGACTTCGACAAGTAGGCTGCTGTTCACGTAAACACTCCAATCAAAAGTAAGACGCTGGTCATCATGTTGCCGGTTTGATAGCCCTGAGCAGCGCTATTCAAACTGGCCAAAAAGCTCTTGCAGGTGCCGATTTTTCGCCAGACGCTCGTCCAGACGGTCACCGTATTTTTCCGCCACGGCCGACACCATCAGATTGAAAAGGCATGTCAGCGGTGCCAGGGAATCCCAAAACTGACCCACGTCGGTCTTCAGTTGCAACAGGTCCATGGGGTAATCCCTGGCCCACGCACAGTGGAAATCGGTGACCAATGCCAAGGGCAGATTGTTGCTGCTGGCAACCTCGCAGAATGTGCGGGCCACGCTGGAATAGGTACGGAAATCGGAAATGATCGCGTAGGGATTCTCGAAACTTGAGTTCAGGGACTCCGCATAAGTCCCGGACAGGCCATCGACGTAGTAGACCTTTGGCCGGATGTATTCGAGGTGGCTATGAAACGCGTTGAGAATGCCGCGAGTGGTCTGAATACCGACAATGAATACCGCATCGGCGGCGTACAGACGCTCGACGATGTGGGCAAACTGTTCGCTCCGGGCCAGGCCGTACACGTGCTGAATAGCGTCCAGTTCTCGGCTCAACGAGCGATCCAGCGCATCGCCGTGAGTGGCTTCTTCACGGAAGGCGCCAAGCCGGTCGGTGATCAGCCAGGTATTACCCGAGTCACCGCGCAAGCTTTGTTTGACGTCGTCCAGATTACGGTAGCCCAGCGAACGCAAGAAGCGTCCGACCGAAATGCCCGTGGTTCCGGTTTGCTGCGCGATGCTGTCCGCTGTTTCGAAGGGCAACTTCTGAGGGTTGGCCAACAGGTAACCGGCGATACGCTTCCCTGTAGGCGTCAGGCCAGTGAAGCGCTGTTCCAGCGTCACCAGAAAACTGCTTTTTTCAGTGGAGTTCATGCCGGATTCAACGCCTTGGCGCAGCCATAAATGTTAGAAGACGGTCATTAATCTTCAATATGTTATCAACATAACATTCAAATTCAGACGGATACAACGACTTTTTTGCAGAAATTTTCAGGAAGATTTTTATTGATTCACAGTGGTGCACGATGAAGCTTGAACGCCCGGTTTACGGGCATAAACCGGGATCTGACCAGCCTGCTTCGCGGGCAAATGCGCGTCCTGTTGGAGCGCATTTGTTCGCGCATAACGTGAGCTTGATGCGGCGTATCAGACGTGCGGCTCACCCGGCGCTTTGACCGGCGTCGCATATTGCGGCTTCAAGTGGCCTTCTTTGTCGAGCAACCAGGCGTCCATCACCTGGCGCACGACAGGACCCGCCACGCGACCGCCCGCTTCACCGTTCTCGATCATGACCGAGACCGCGATTTTCGGATGTGCCGCCGGGGCGAAACCAACGAACAAGGCGTTGTCGCGGTTGCGCTCCAGGGTTTTCAAACGGTTGTAGCGCTCACCCTGCTTGATCGCAACCACCTGGGCCGTGCCGCTTTTACCGGCAATCCGGTATTGCGCGCCGAGGGCAGAAGCCCGAGCAATGCCACGCGGGTCATGCATCACCATCTGCATACCGTGATTGACCTGATCCCACTCACTGGAGTCATGCAACACGATGTTAGGCATCGGGTGTTCATCGACCGGTGACACACCATCGATAGTTTTCGCCAGATGAGGCCGATTCCACACGCCTTTGTTGGCAATCAACGCGGTGGCCTGGGCCAGTTGCAGCGGTGTCACCTGCATATACCCCTGCCCGATACCCAAGATGACGGTTTCACCCGGGAACCAGACCTGACGTCGCGTGGCCCGCTTCCACTCACGGGAAGGCATTAGCCCCGCCGACTCCTCAAACATGTCCAGCGACACTTTTTGTCCCAGGCCAAACATGGTCATGTAGTCATGCATGCGATCAATGCCGAGCTTGTGCGCCAGCGTATAGAAATAGGTGTCGTTGGAACGCATGATGGCGGCATCCATGTCCACCCAACCATCACCGCTGTGGTTCCAGTTTCGGTATTTGTGATCGTAATCCGGCAGTTGGAAGTAGCCAGGGTCGAACACCCGGGTCTGCGCGGTAACAACACTGCTGTCCAGCCCTGCAATCGCGACCTCAGGTTTGATCGTCGAACCGGGCGCATACAACCCGCGCAGCACCCTGTTGAACAAGGGCCGGTCGACAGAGTCACGCAGCGCTGCGTATTCCTTGAAGCTAATCCCGGTGACGAACAGGTTGGGATCGAAACTGGGTTTGCTGACCATGGCCAGTACTTCGCCGGTTTCCGGGTCCAGCGCCACCACCGAACCACGCCGATCTCCCAGGGCATCTTCCGCCGCCTCCTGAAGACCGATATCCAGGCTCAGGACAATACTTTTACCGGGGATAGGGTCCGTGTGCTTGAGCACGCGCAACACCCGCCCTTGCGCATTGGTTTCGACCTCTTCATAACCGACCCGGCCATGCAGTTCAGACTCGTAGAAGCGCTCGATACCGGTCTTGCCGATCGATTGAGTGCCGCGATAATCCACTGACAGTTGCTTGGACTCTTTTTCGTTGATCCTGCCCACATAACCAATGGAATGGGCAAAATGCGCGCCCAACGGATAATGCCGAACGAACTGCGGCTCGACGTCGATCCCCGGCAGGCGAAACTGATTGACGGCGACCAGGGCAATTTGTTCTTCGGTCAACTCATACAGCAACGTCACAGGGTCGAAGCGATGACGGGCTTGCTTCAGATCCTTGTCGAACAAAATCCGGTCTTCTTCAGGCAACTGAAGAATACTGATCAGGGAGTCCAGCACCTGGCTCCAGTCCCCGGACCGCTCGCGGGTCATGATCAGGTTGAAACTGGGCCGATTGTCCGCCAGCACCACACCATTACGGTCGTAAATCATGCCTCTTTCCGGCGGGATCGGAAGGACATGCACACGATTGTTCTCTGAAATCGTCGAATGATAAGCAAACTCGGTTACCTGCAGAAAATACATTCTACCCACCAGAATGCAGCTCAACACGGCCACGAGCAGACCACACGCAAGCAAACGCTTATTGACCAGTTGCGTTTCTTTCTCGTGGTCCTTCAAGGGAATTGGTTCAGGCATTGCTACAGCTTCTCGTTAAAAAAGGGGAAAACGTGACAAATTGTGACGCACAATACCAAGAAGTAGCCCCGGATATTGCACCTCTGATCAACGGCGGCGATGCCTCGCCGACAAATCAGAGTGCGCAAGGGAATGTCATTGCCAACTATTTGCGCACCATCAGCCTCGACGCCAAAAACCGGTGATCCGCTGAAAACAGCCGCCGGTAGGTGAGCAGTACTGCACACACCGTTCCCAGCGCCGATGCCGCCGCGATCAGGAACATTATGATGATTTGATAACGCACCGCCTGAATTGGCGACTGCCCCGCCAGCACCTGCCCCGTCATCATCCCGGGCAGGCTGACCAGCCCGACCACAGTCATTTGATTAAGCGTAGGGATCATCCCGGCACGCACCGCCTGGCGGGCCGGGCCTTGTGCGGCCTCCCAGCGGGTAGCGCCGAGGGCAAGACTCATTTCCACGACGTTGCGCCCGGTCGTCAATTCCTGAGTCATCCGCTCAATACCCAACGACACCCCGGTCAGGGTGTTGCCGAGAATCATCCCGAGAATGGGGATTGCATACTGCGGCTCATACCAGGGATGAATCCGAATAACGGCGAACAGCCCCACGGCAGTGACCAGCCATGAACTCAGCCAGATCGACGCAATGCTGTCGATACGCTGCCCCGCATACGTCCGCTTGCCTCGTCCTGAGGCCGACAGCCCCGCAATCAAGGTCATCCCGGCCATCAACGGCAGCACGACATACCATTGGGCGAAGTTGAACACCCAACCCAAGACATAACCAATGGCGAGTAGCTGCACAACGGTGCGGATCGCCGCCCACACCAGTTTGCGTTCCAGATCAAGCTTCAGGACAAGGGACAGTACGCCGTTAATCAGGATCAACGAGGAAGCAATTCCAATATCCAGTAGCGATAAGTTCTGATAGTCCATCAGGTCGTGTGCTCGCTCAATGTGCCTGCCTGCATCGTCAGCCTTCGCTCACTCATGCGCTGAGCCTGCTCTTGATCGTGGGAGATCCAGATGTAGGCGCGATCATCTTGCGCGGCGCCACTGAACCAGGCCGCCACCAGTGACTCGATTTCTCGAGATGATTCGGGATCCAGTGACGCGGTGGGTTCATCAAGCAGAAGCACATCAGGCTGCAATTGCAGAACCCTGATCAACGCTGCAATTTGCGCTTCACCCCCCGACAGTTCGCTGGCCTGCTGGTCGAGAAAGCGCTCCCCCCTACCCGCCTGCTCGGCCAACCGCAAGGCGGCGGCGCGGTCGAAGGTAAGGTCGTGATAGACCTTCAAGCTGAAGGGGTAACGCAGATTGTCTTCAACTGTGCCCTCAAGCATTGCGGGGCGCTGAGCGATGTAACTGACATGGCGGCGATACGCCGGAATCCCGGAGCTCGACACCGGTTTATCGCGCCAAAAAACGCGGCCCTCCTCCAGCGGATCAAGCAGCGCCAGGGCACGAAGAAATACACTTTTCCCCGACCCCGACGGTCCCGTGAGGGCGATGCGATCTCCACCTGCCAAGGTGAAATCCGTAGGATTAAGCAGACACTTCTGGGTTTTGGCGTCGTTTCGGACCAGCCCTGACGCTTTGATCAAGATCACTCGACAGCTGTCCTGGTATAGAAAGCAGCAGTTTCATACGGAACCGTTACCACGTCGTTTGTTTCGCTTTTCATCCTTTCCCCCGATTATTTCGCGTGGTGCCGCTCAGTAAACTCGAGCGGCTTTTGCCTAGGCTAACAAAATAAACGCCACCAACCCCCCGGCGATTACGCTTAAACTGCGCGCTTTCGAATGACTGATAGCCCGCAATGAATTCCGAAGCCCTCTCTATCTTGCAACAGCATTTAATCTCCGCTTTAAGTGCAGTACCTGACGAAGCTCGCCGCCTGTTTCACGGCAGAGGGCTACGCTGGCCGGGGCTTGAAGAAGTGACCGTTGACTGGTTGCAGGGCGTGCTATTGGTGTCGCTGTACAAGCAACCGGATGAAGCCGAGTTGGCTGCCATGAAGCACATGCTTCTGGCCCTGAGTCAGTCTCCCGCCTGGCTGCACAGCCAGGCGCATACCCTGTTATTGCAACACCGCTACCTTCAAGACAGTACAACCGAATGGTTGCTGGGGGAGACCGTTGATAATGGGGTTGTCACCGAGAACGGTCTGCATTTCAAACTGGACTTTGGCAGAAACCAGAACACCGGGCTGTTCCTGGATATGCGCTATGGTCGCCGCTGGGTTCAAGCTCAGGCACACGGCAAACGGGTGCTGAATCTGTTCGCGTATACCTGTGGCTTTTCTGTCGCCGCCATTGCCGGGGGCGCCGAGCACGTAGTGAATCTCGACATGGCCAAGGCCGCCTTGAGCCGAGGGCGAGATAATCACCGCCTTAACCAGCATGATTTGAGCCGCGTGAGTTTTTTAGGGCATGACCTTTTCAAATCCTGGGCGAGAGTAAAAAGAGACGGCCCCTACGACCTGATCATCGTCGACCCGCCTTCGTTTCAGAAAGGCAGCTTTGTGCTGACCAAGGACTACCAGAAAATCCTCCGCCGCCTGCCTGATTTGCTCAACCCGCAAGGTCTTGTACTGGCGTGTATCAATGACCCCGCCATCGGCCCGGACTTTTTAATCGACAGCGCCGCTGTCGAGGCGCCTGACTTGATTTTTCAGCAGCGCCTGGAAAACCCGCCCGAGTTTGCCGACATCCACCCTGAAGGCGGGTTGAAGGCGTTGATCTTCTCGTTGAATAGCGACTTTGTGGCCGGGCAAGGGTCCGCTCTGCTGCCCTGAAACCGTTGATACAGAGAGATTGCAGATCCCGAGCGCATCAATAAAGATTGGACGCTAACGATTTCCGACTTTAACCTTGCCGGCTTGTTAGCGGTTCAAGGGGTCGGGGTCGATGTCTTCTGTATTGAATGTATTGCTGCCGATCTTCGCCCTGATCCTCATCGGTTTTGTATGCCGACGCACCCATCGTCTGGGCCCGAACGCGGCCTCGGAAATCAACCGCATGGTGGTGTGGCTGTGTCTGCCCGCGCTGTTATTCACGGCGACTGCCACCGCAACCTGGGAGAAAATCTGGCACCCAGGCTTTGTGCTCGCGTTTACAGGCAGCACGCTTGCGATGTTCGTGCTGACCCTGTTACTTCGCTGGAAAAAGAGTGGCCACTTCGCCGATGCCAGTATTGATGCACTCAGCGCGTCCTATGCCAATACCGGCTATATCGGCATACCGCTGTGCATCATGGTGCTGGGGCCAGAGGGTCTTGAACCGGCTCTGATTGCGTCCTTGCTGGTGGTCTGTGTGTTGTTCGGGCTGGCGCTGGTGTGCATCGAGATCGGTTTACAGAGCGAGCGTCGGGTGCATCGCATCGTGCTCAAGGTGCTACTCGCGCTGGCGAAAAACCCCTTGGTGGTCTCGCCGATTCTGGGCGCCTGCTGGGCCTATACCGGCGTGCCGCTGCCCGGGGCACTTGAAAAATTCTTGAGCCTGCTCGGCGCAGCAACCACACCGTGTGCACTGATCTCACTCGGGCTGTTCCTCGCCCAGAAACAGCAAGGCCCACGGCAAGGCGCAACGATGCTGGTACTGATAAAGCTGATCGCGCATCCACTGCTGACTTGGTTTCTGGTGTTCCGCGTATTCCACCTGCCGCCGTTGTGGGCCAATTCGGCGCTATTACTCAGCGCGCTTCCCACAGGTACCGGGCCGTTCATGCTGGCCGAATACTACCGGCGCGAGGCATCCGTGGTTTCAAGCACGATTCTGATCTCGACCCTTGGCTCGCTGGTGACCCTGTCGATCTGTCTGTACGTCATCAACGGATGACGCACAGCCGAACCCGGTACTCAGTCGAGTCGGCGGCCACGCTCTCTCAGGTACTCAAGCACCGCCGCATGATCGCCGGAAAACTCGATACGCGGCCCTTTGCTGTCTCTCTGATAGGCATACATGGGGTCGTAATACTCACTCAGCATCCCGATGATCCAGTCCCGGTGCAGATCGACCGCACCGGACTTTTCCTGCTCGATCAGTGCACTGTCCATGATCAAGGCCAGGCGCTGGTAGCGCTCTCCGCCCAGACGTTTGACGATGCCTGACAAGCTCTGGCGCAGGTGCGCAGCAAAGACGCCAAAGCCCTGCTCGATGCCATGAACACCTATGAACTCGGCGCACAAATCGATCACATAATCTTTAAGAATTCGCTCGACCCGATCCTCGAAGCGCTCCTCAAGCCAGACCAGCGGGTACTTCTGCATGCCCTGGAACAATGTCAGCGGGATCGCACGGCTACCGACAACACGCCCCTCGTCCTCGAGAACGAACTGACTGATACCTCCAGCACGCTTTTTGAGAATGTCGATCGCCAAGGCATTCTCGAAACTGATCTGCACCGGTTGCGGCGTCGCATGCTTGCCGAAACTGGAGCCGCGGTGATTCGCGAGCCCCTCTAAATCCAGGGCATTGGCCAACTGCGTCAATACTTCGGTCTTGCCGGAGCCTGTCAGCCCGGCCACCAGCACAAAATCGCACTCGGCCACCGCGCTATCAGTAACGTCGATCAGGTACGTTCGCAGAGCCTTGTAACCACCGATAACCCGTGGATACTCGATCCCGGCCTCGCTCTTGAGCCATTGCTGGGTCAGTTGCGAGCGTAATCCTCCCCGAAAGCAATACAGGTAGCCCTGAGGTTGGGAATGGGCAAAGTCCACCCAGGCCTCGATGCGCGCTTGTTTGGTCTGGCCGGACACCAGTTGATGGCCCAGTTCAATGGCCGCCTGCTGCCCTTGCTGCTTATAGCAGGTGCCCACTTTCTCCCGTTCCAGATCGTTCATCAGTGGCCGATTGCACGCCAGGGGAAAAGCACCTTTGTCGAATTCGACCGGCGCACGAACGTCCATCAAGGGGCGGTCGTTGAGAAAAATGTCGCGGTAGTCGGTGCTGTTTTGACGCATCAGAACACCTCAACCGCGTGACGCTGTCGGCCCACGAATTCGCCAATTACAGACAACTCCAGCCCCAGTTCAGAGGCCAGCGCAAGGAAGTTCGCTTGCTCACCCTCTTCGACGGCAACCAGAAGACCGCCACTGGTTTGCGGATCGCACAACAGCAACTTCTGCATTTGCGTCAACGCGGTGATGCGCTCGCCGTAACTGTCGAAATTACGGTGGGTCCCACCCGGGACGCAGCCCTGCTCAAGATAGAAGTCGACACTGGCCAATCGAGGTACGGCTGCAAAGTCGAGGCGCGCTGTCAGTTGGCTACCGTCCGCCATCTCCACCAGGTGGCCAAGCAAGCCAAAACCGGTGACATCGGTCATCGCCTTGACCCCCTCCAGCTTGCCGAAACGGCTGCCGGGCTTGTTCAATGCGCACATCATGTCGCGCGCCACCCCTTGATCCTCTGCGCGCAAAACACCCTTTTTCTCGGCCGTTGTGAGAATACCGATGCCCAAAGGCTTAGTCAGATAGAGCTTGCAACCTTCGGTCGCGGTGTCATTGCGCTTCATGAATCGCTTCTCGACCAATCCCGTCACTGCCAGACCAAAAATAGGCTCCGGCGTATCAATCGAATGCCCACCCGCCAGCGGGATGCCGGCAGCATCACAGGCTGCACGCCCGCCGCGAATCACTTCACGGGCAACTTCCGGCGCCAGCACATTGACCGGCCAACCCAGAATTGCAATCGCCATCAACGGATCACCGCCCATGGCGTAGATATCGCTGATGGCATTGGTGGCGGCAATCCGTCCGAAATCGTATGGATCATCGACGATAGGCATGAAGAAATCGGTGGTCGACACCACACCGCGCTCCTCATCGATGGCGTACACCGCCGCGTCGTCGCGCGATGCATTGCCAACCCAGAGTTTTGGATCAAGGTTCTGCGCACCACTGCCAGCCAGAATCACCTCCAGCACCTGTGGAGAGATTTTGCAGCCGCAACCTGCACCGTGACTGTACTGGGTAAGGCGAATCGGCGAGCTCATCTGTGCACCTCTGAATATCAAGTGCACCGATTCTAACAGAGCGGCCAAGCGTGATAGGCGCTTTGGTTCGAAAGCCTGCTCAACGCACCGCGCCTCAGTGAGAGCAAAAAGTATGACAATTTGACAAATAACCGCTCTGGCACAAAAAAGCAGGCTAGAATCCGCGTATACCTTTTTATCAAGGCAGATTGTGCCTTCCCCCAACGAGCCCTGCCGCCTTGATGGAGGACTCCAAGCGCTCGCTCGAAGCGCGGGAGCAGATTAGCGGCCTGACTTCGCCCTGTGTAGGGAGCGGCAATTGCCGCCCTTGGCATATAAAGCTATCCCTGAATAGCAGCCACACCACTTCACTGCACGCGCATGTTTTATAGTTGATAAGCGTAGAGGCTAACTGCTATCACCCACACCTGAAATCAATAGGCCTCCGCACTATCATTACGCCCTTGATTTAGCATGAGCCATCGTTAGGGAGTAACCCATAACTCGTATGGCTTTACATCATTAAACATTAACTCTTCTGGACATATTTACCTTGCGAACTGCCCGTACTACCACTGCTGTCGAGCAAATATTTCCGGCTCAACAACGCCTGATTTCAGCGACTGATACCAGCGGAAAAATCACCTATTGCAACAGCGAGTTCGCCCAGATAAGCGGTTACTCTCAACAAGAGCTGATCGGCAGCCCTCACAACCTGGTGCGTCACCCCGACATGCCACCTGCTGTTTTTGCGCTGATGTGGCGTTATTTGAAAGCGGGAAAAAGCTGGATGGGTGTTGTAAAAAATCGCTGTAAGAACGGAGATTTTTATTGGGTCAGCGCGTACGTAACCCCCATTCTTGAAGAGGGCAAGTTAGTCGGCTACGAGTCCGTCAGGGTCAAGCCGACCCGACAGCAGATAGACCGAGCACATCGGCTGTACGAGCGTTTGCGTGCCGGTAAAAATGCCGTGTCCACAAAACATCACCTAGCTGCTTTTGCCGGGCAAATGCTTTTCCCCGCAATAGCGGCTGTTCTCGCTATTGGCGCTACTAACTACCTGCCCAATCCGGTCGCCCAGGCCGCGACCGCCGGGTTATTTTTAATCGTAGGTGTGTGGTCATATAAACGGATCGGGCGCCAACTAAAGCACATCATTGAAAGTGCACCCGACGCGTTTACAGACCCGGTGAGTGCGCTCACCTATAGCGACGCCTATGGCCCGTCGGCGCAGCTGGCGATGATACTGATCAGTGAAGACGCCCGGCTCAAGACCGCCCTCACGCGCCTGAGCGATCTCGCTTCCCAGGTGTCTGAGGCGGCGGCACACTCCTCACTGCTTTCCAGCCAGACTGAACAGGCTTTGCTTGAGCAAAGAGCCGAAACTGACATGACGGCCGCTGCCATGACTCAAATGGCCGCGTCGATCAACGAGGTGTCCGGTCATGTGCAACACACTGCACATGAAGCACAAACAGCACATGAACTGGCTCAACGGGCTGGCGAAGTGGCCGGGACGTCTAGAGAAGCCATTCAACTGCTGGCAAGCACTGTAACCAACATCAGCAACGCCGTGGATAACCTGGCCAACGAAACTCAGCAGATCATGAGTGCTGCAGGGATGATTCAATCCATTGCCGACCAAACCAACCTGCTTGCCCTCAACGCCGCCATTGAAGCAGCCAGAGCCGGTGAACAAGGTCGGGGCTTTGCAGTAGTGGCCGATGAGGTCCGCGCACTGGCCGGCAAAACTCGCGAATCAACCCAGCAAATTCAACACGTCATTGAAACCCTGAAAAAGGGTGCCGATGAGGCTGTCAGCATTGCCCGGATGGGCATCAACGAGGCCGATCACGGTGTCCTGCAAGTCATTGAGGCACAACAGGCACTTCAGGGAATCCGGGAAGCCGTTGAGCGCATCAGCAGCATGAGTCACCAGATGGCAGCGGCTTCAGAAGAGCAGGCCCATGTCGCTGAAGATATAGCCCGGCAAATCAATAATGTTGCAGGGACCGTTGAGACAACAGCAAACAATGCACATGCAGCGGTGATGCGTGGCAACGAACTGGAAAGTACATCTCGTGGTTTGCGCGCGCTGGTTGAACGGTTTAACCGGTGACCCGTTGCAGGAACACTGTGTTTGGGAGAGTTCCATAACATGACGTCACCCTGTGCAGACCTCACTGTCCGGCGATAGATACCGGTGCTCATCCACCTTCATGCGGGTGGATGAGCCCATACAGTGTATGCAGGGGGCTGTTATCAGACTTTCACGATCCAGCCTTCAGGCGCTTCGATATCGCCTGTTTGCACGCCCGTGAGTTCGTTATAGAGCCGCTGAGTCACGGGCCCTACTTCTTCTTCACTGTAGAACACGTGCAACTTACCTTGGTACTCAATGCCGCCAATCGGTGTAATCACCGCAGCCGTACCGCAGGCGCCGGCTTCCTTGAACTCATCAAGGCGGTCGATAAACACATCGCCCTCGATGACTTTCAGGCCCAGGCGAGTTTGCGCCAGCTCGATCAACGACAAGCGAGTAATACCAGGGAGTACCGAAGGTGACTTCGGTGTCACGAACTCATCATTGCGCGTAATAGCGAAGAAGTTGGCAGACCCCACTTCTTCAATTTTCGAATGGGTTAGGGGGTCCAAGTAAATGCAGTCGGCGAAGTTATGCTTCTTGGCTTCTGAATTGGGCATCAGGCTCGCGGCGTAGTTACCGCCCACTTTGGCGGCCCCGGTACCATTGGGTGCAGCCCGGTCATAGCTGGAAATCACGAAGTTGTTCGGTTTCAAGCCGCCTTTGAAGTAGGCGCCCACCGGCATGCAGAAGATCGAGAAAATGAACTCCGGTGCCGTACGCACGCCAATGTTATCGCCAACCCCGATGATGAAGGGGCGCAGGTATAGCGCTCCGCCTGTGCCATAGGGGGGGATGAAGCGCTCGTTGGCGCGCACGACTTGCTTGCAGGCTTCAATGAAGACATCAGAAGGAACAGGAGGCATCAGCAACCTGGCACAGCTGCGCTGCATGCGTAGCGCGTTCTGGTCGGGGCGGAACAGATTGATCGACCCGTCCTTGCAGCGATACGCCTTGAGCCCTTCGAAGCACTGCTGACCGTAGTGAAGGGCTGTCGAGCCTTCGCTGATGTGCAACACGTTGTCTTCTGTCAGGGTGCCTTCCTGCCAGGCACCGTTGCGCCAGTAAGACAAATAGCGCAGATCTGTCTTGATGTAATCGAATCCCAGCTTGTCCCACTTTATGCTTTCGTAACCCATGACACCCTCGATCATTTAACAACGCCTGAACACCCCAGGCTTCTGACATCGTGCTGATGCGAACAACAATACTTTATTCACGCATTTATCGCAGCCTGAACGAAAATACTCTTGTTTTTTTACCGCCTGTCGGGAGGCCGAATTCAAGCCTGACCGAACGCCAGCCGGTCGAACGTTGAGCGACATCCACCGGGTGCCCGGTGGATATTTTTCGCCCGATCCTTGATCAGGGTCTATGCACCCTGGATTTATTGGGGCCAATATAGACCCTTACTGGGTTATCTGGGGAATTGCGCACGCGGCAAGAAATGCCCAGCGCAGCCTTTCAGAATGAGATTTCCCGGTGCCCTACTCGGCTGACAACGGAAATAAGGGGCTCGCATGACAAGCAATGCCTGCTTATCGAATACAGGCGTGGTTGCTTCGGTGCGTGGCAGCGTCGTTGATATACGCTTCGAAGCCCATCTGCCTCCGATCCATTCCCTGCTGCACACTGGGGCCGAAGGCAAAATCATCATCGAAGTGATGGAGCAACTGGATGCTCATCGTGTACGCGGCATCGCCCTGACGCCGACACAAGGTCTCGCTCGCGGCATGCGGGTCGAGGACAGCGGCGGGCCCTTGCTTGCCCCCGTAGGCAAGGAAATTCTGTCACGCATGTTCGACGTCTTTGGCAATGCCATCGACCGTCTGCCCGCGCCTCAGGTTGGCTGGCGCAGCGTCCATCGCGCGCCACCTTCACTGGCCAATCGCTCGACCAAAACCGAAGTATTCGCAACGGGGATCAAGGTCATTGATGTGTTGATGCCGCTGGAGCGTGGTGGCAAGGCCGGGCTGTTCGGTGGGGCTGGCGTCGGCAAGACTGTGCTGTTGACCGAGATGATTCACAACATGGTGGGGCAGACCGAAGGCGTCAGTATCTTTTGCGGCATCGGAGAGCGCTGCCGCGAAGGCGAGGAACTCTACCGCGACATGAAGGCAGCAGGCGTCCTGGAGAACATGGTGATGATCTTCGGACAGATGAACGAACCTCCGGGCGCGCGTTTTCGGGTCGGCCACGCGGCCTTGACCATGGCCGAGTATTTCCGCGACGACGAGCACCGTGACGTGTTGCTGCTGGTCGATAACATTTTTCGTTTTATCCAGGCGGGCATGGAGATTTCCGGGCTGATGGGCCAGATGCCCTCGCGCCTGGGGTATCAGCCGACCATGGGCACCGAACTGTCGCAACTGGAAGAGCGCATCGCCAACACCGATACCGGCGCCATCACCTCGATTCAGGCGGTCTATGTGCCGGCTGATGACTTTACCGATCCCGCCGCCGTGCATACCTTTTCCCACCTCTCCGCCTCCATCGTGCTGTCTCGCAAGCGGGCCAGTGAGGGTTTGTACCCGGCCATCGATCCGCTGCTGTCGAACTCGAAAATGGCCACGCCCGGGGTCATCGGCGAGCGGCACTATGCGCTGGCTCAAGAGATCCGCCGCACACTGGCGCAATACGCCGACCTGAGAGACATTATTGCCATGCTCGGTCTGGAACAGCTGTCGACCGAGGATCGCAAGGTGGTTGCCCGTGCCCGGCGGCTGGAACGCTTCCTCACTCAGCCGTTTTTTACCACCGAGCAATTTACCGGTCTTGCAGGCAAGTGGGTCAGCCTCGAGGACGCCCTGGACGGCTGCGAGCGCATTCTGCGCGATGAGTTCAAGGACGTCCCGGAAAGCGCCCTGTACATGATAGGGAGCATTGACGAAGCGCTGGGCAAAGCCAGCCCCGAGCCTGCAACGGAGGCTAAAAATGCCGTCAACCCACATGAAACTTAAAATTCTGCTGCCCTTCAAGGTCTTCGCCGATAAGGTCGACGTACTGCGTATTGTCGCCGAATCCCACAACGGCTCTTTCGGCCTGTTGCCTCAGCGGCTGGACTGTGTGGCAGCTCTTGCACCGGGCATTCTCATTTATGAAACTGCGACCGAGGGCGAAGTATGTGTGGCGGTCGATGAGGGGGTATTGGTCAAAACCGGGCGCGACGTCCTCATTTCCGTGCGTAACGCCATTGGCGGCACGGACCTGGGTGAACTGCACAAGGCCGTCGAGCAGGAGTTCCTCAATCTGGATGAGCAGGAGCGCAGTGTACGTTCGGTCCTGGCGAAGCTGGAGGGCGGTTTCATTACCCGTTTCGCGGCCATGCATCATGAGTGACCGCGAAGAAAAGAAGCCCGCCAAGGGCAAGGCGTTCAGCGAGCAGATCGGTGTTAAAGCAGCGCGCAAGCTCAAGGCGCAGCGCCAGGTTAATCAAACGGTCTGGTCCGGTCTTGGCATGATGGGCCTGATCGGCTGGTCGGTGACCCTCCCGACGCTGCTCGGCGCCGCGTTGGGTTTTTGGCTAGATAAGCACTATCCAGGCAGCCACTCGTGGACACTTGCGCTGCTGGCTCTGGGGCTAGGCCTCGGTTGCTTCAATGCATGGCATTGGGTTGCCAAAGAAGGTCGGGAAATTCGCGATCAGGAGTCTGATAAGGATGAGTGACATGTTGAGTCTGGTCCCGGCATTTGCGGTGGGCGTTGTGCTCGGTGCGTTCTTTTTCGGTGGCCTTTGGTGGACGGTTCGTCAGGCAGCGTCATCGCGTTGGGCAGCGCTCTGGTTTTTCGCCAGCCTGCTCCTGCGAACCGGCGTCGTGCTGGTCGGTTTCTATTTTGCCTGCGACGGTGACTGGCAGCGCTGGCTGGTCGCGTTGCTCGGGTTTACCGTGGCCCGCTTTTTTGTTACGCGACTGACTCGGCCAACCCTGCCTTTCGCGGAGGACAGCCATGCACCTTAGCCCGGACGACGTCATTTTCTGGCAATACGGCTTTTTCAAGATCAACGCCACTATCGCCTTTACATGGGCGCTGATGCTATTCCTCGCGCTGGGTTCAAAACTGGTGACCCGCCGGCTGTCCCGTGGATTGGAGCGCAGCGGCTGGCAGAATTTGCTGGAAATCATCGTCACCGGCATTACCACGCAGTTAGGTGAGGTTGGCCTCCTCCAGCCACGTAAATACCTTGGATTTGTCGGGACGCTGTTTCTGTTTGTGGCGAGTGCCACTTTATTTACGATCGTGCCTGGGTATGAGCCACCCACCGGATCGCTGTCGACGACAACTGCGTTGGCAATCTGCGTGTTTATCGCAGTGCCCCTGTTTGGCATCGCCGATTGCGGTCTGGGCGAGTACTTGCGCGCCTATACGAAGCCAACCTTCATCATGCTGCCCTTCAACATCGTCAGCGAACTCTCGCGCACGTTGGCACTGGCTGCCCGTCTGTTTGGCAACATGATGAGCGGCGCGATGATTCTCGCCATCCTGCTAACCATCACCCCCTTCCTCTTTCCCATCGCCCTCAGTGCGCTTGGGTTATTGACCGGCATGGTTCAGGCCTACATTTTCAGCATTCTGGCAGCGGTTTACATCGCGGCAGCGACACGATCACGCCCGCCCGCGCCAGACTCCATCTCCGACTCGACAACTTGAACTCAGGAAGGAATTACCATGGATAGCATGACGATTATTGCAGTGGTTTCCATCATCACTGCAGGGCTGACCATCGCCATCGGCAGTATTGGCCCCGCACTTGGTGAAGGACGTGCAGTGGCGACGGCGTTAACGTCGTTGGCGCAACAACCCGATGCTGCCGCGACCATTACCCGAACGCTGTTTGTTGGCCTGGCCATGGTCGAGTCAGTGGCGATTTACTGCTTCGTGGTGTCGATGATTCTTCTGTTCGCCAATCCGTTCTGGAATCACGCCATCGCCCAGGTCGCCGGAAAATAGATCATGCTCATCGATTGGTTCACTGTCGGCGCTCAAGCGCTCAACTTTCTCATCCTGATGTGGTTGTTGAAGCGCTTCCTTTATCACCCGATCCTTGCGGCTATCGATGCGCGAGAGCAGCGTATTGCGGCGCAATTGGCGGATGCCGAGGCGAAAGAAGCCGAGGCAAACAAGGAGCGCGATGAGTTTCTGCAAAAAAACGCGATGTTCGACAAGGAACGGGCTGCGCTGTTGCAACAGGCAACAGCCGCGGCGAATGTAGAGCGCCAGCGCCTTCTCGATGACGCACACCAGGCCGCCACGGCCTTGAGTGCCAAACATCTGGAAACCCTGCAGAGCGAAGCTCGCCGCCTGCATGACGAACTGGGGCGGCGCACTCAGAAAGAAGTTTTTGCCATTGCTCGCAAGACCCTGAAAGACTTGGCCGGGACGACCCTGGAAGAGCGCATGGTCGACACCTTCGTCAACCGTCTGAGTACGTTGAACGCTGAGGAAAAGCAAGGCTTGGTGGTAGCGCTAAAGGCATCGGCAGAACCGGTCATCGTGCGTAGCGCTTTCGAGTTACCAGAGGCGCAACGCACTGCCACGCGAGCAGCCATCAACACGCTCCTGGCAGTGAGCGCTGACGTTCACTTCGAGACCGCCCCGGACTTGGTGAGCGGTATCGAACTCAGCGCAGCCGGGCAAAAGGTAGCCTGGAGTATCGCGGAGTATCTGGCGTCCATGGAAAAGGGCATCAGCGAACTGCTGGACACGACGGAGCAGGTCTACGCCCGGCCGGAGGTGACGGCCCCCCTCCTGAAAGAAGGGCAAGTCACATGAGCATCGAGCGCCTTCAGGATGTCTTTGCGACTGCCTTTACTGTCATGGGTGAAGCGCGGGAAGGCTTTGTCCATCAGTTGAAGACAACAGAAGTCGGTCGGGTCACCAGCATTGCGTCTGGCATCGCCAAGGTCTCCGGATTGCCCGGTGTCGGCTTCGAGGAACTGGTGAAGTTCCCAGGCGATATCCATGGCATCGCCTTCAATATCGACGAGAACGAAATCGGCGTCGTGCTGCTCGGTGACTACTCGCAACTGCACGCTGGCGATGAGGTCGAGCGCTGCGGGCATGTGGTGGACGTACCGGTCGGCGATGGCCTGATCGGTCGTATCGTCGACCCTACGGGTCAGCCACTGGACGGCCTTGGGCCCCTTTTGTCCAGCGCCCGGCTGCCGATTGAGCGGCCAGCAGCGCACATCATGGATCGGGCACCGGTTACCGCCCCCCTGCAAACCGGCATCAAGGTGATTGACGCACTGATCCCGGTCGGACGCGGTCAGCGCGAGCTGATCCTGGGTGATCGGCAAACCGGCAAAACCGCGATTGCCCTGGAGACCATCCTCAATCAGCACGATCAGAATGTTCTGTGCGTGTACTGCTCCATCGGCCAACGTGCCTCCGGCGTCGCCAAAGTGATCGCTACCCTGCGTGAACAAGGTGCGCTGGCGTATACCGTGGTAGTGGTCACCGAAGGCAACGATCCGCCAGGCCTCGCCTACATTGCGCCGTATGCTGCGACCAGCATTGCCGAGTACTTCATGGAGCAGGGACGCGACGTTCTGCTGGTCTACGACGACCTGACCCACCACGCTCGCGCCTACCGTGAACTCTCTCTGCTGCTGCGCAGGCCACCCGGTCGCGAGGCGTTCCCTGGCGATATTTTTTACATTCACTCGCGCTTACTGGAGCGTGCGACTCATTTGCGCCCCGAGCTCGGCGGTGGTTCCCTGACGGCTTTACCCATCATCGAAACCGAAGCACAGGACATTTCCGCCTACATCCCGACGAATCTGATCTCCATAACCGACGGGCAGATCTACCTCTCTCCAGCGCTCTTCGAACTCGGCGTGCTGCCGGCAGTCGATGTCGGCAAATCGGTTTCCCGCGTGGGCGGCAAGGCGCAACGGGGCGTCTATCGAGCCGTGGCCGGCGACCTCAAACTGGCCTATGCCCAGTTCGAGGAGCTTGAAACTTTTTCCCGTTTCGGCGCCCGGCTCGATGAAGACTCTCGCCAACTGATCGCGCATGGACTGCGGATCCGGGCCTGTCTCAAACAACAGGAATTCGCACCGTTGTCGGTGCCCGAGCAAATTGCGGTTCTGCTGGCGTTGACCGCGGGATGCTTCGATAAAGTGCCGCTTGAACAGATGGTCCAGGCCGAGCAGGCAGTGTGTGAGGCTACAGGGGCCATCCCGGTCGAGGTCAGATCACGTTTCAATGGAGATGAGAAACTGAGTGACGCCGACCGGGCTGCGATTATTCAGATCGCGCGCAATGCCTTGGCGCACTTGCAAGCCCCGGCAGACTCCGGGAGTGCGCCGTGAGCGACACCCCCGCCAACCTGCGTCGTAAAATCACCGGTGCCGCAGACCTCGAATCCGTTGTGCGCACAATGAAAGCAATGGCGGCATCGAACATCGGTCAGTATGAAAACGCGGTCAGCTCACTGAATGATTACTATCGCACTGTACAGTTGGGCCTGATGGCCTGTTTCCAGCGCCAGGCGACCGCCGACCAAGGGGGCGTACAGAAAAAGAAGGAAGGGATTGGGGTTATCGTCTTCGGTTCCGACCAGGGATTGGTCGGCCAATTCAACGATGTTCTGGTCGAGTTCGTCATCGATGCGCTAGGCAAACTGCCAGGAGATAAAAGAGTCTGGGCGGTCGGCGAACGTATTCAGTCACGCCTGACAGACAGCGATTTACACTTGGGCCAAAGCTTCGTTCTGCCCAGTTCCATCACTGCGATTACACCTCTGGTCGGGCAGATTTTGCTCGAAATGCAAACCCGCCGCGAACAGGGCGAGATCTCTCAGGTGTACCTGTTCCACAACCGTCCACAGTCAGGTGCGATTTATGCACCCGTAAGCCAGCGACTATTGCCGCTGGACGAAACGTGGCGGCGTAATCTGGCAGCCAATCACTGGCCGTCCAAAAATCGACCCGAAGTGATGAATGGCACAGACCAAACCCTCCCGGCGCTAATCCGCGAGTATCTTTTTGTCTCACTGTTTCGAGCCTGCGCCGAATCGCTGGCCAGCGAAAATGCCAGCCGTCTTGCGGCCATGCAGCGCGCCGAGAAAAACATCGGCGAGCTGTTGGAGGATCTCAACCGGGACTTCCATCGTCTGCGCCAAAGCGCTATTGACGAAGAGTTATTTGATGTCATTTCAGGCTTTGAAGCGCTGAGCAAGTCTTGAGAGCAGCCCGGATGACGTTTTCCCGTCGTGTGCATGCCGTTTTAGTCCTTGCCCTGCAAGCTTCTCTCTACGATTCTGTATGACCCTGTCAGGCCGGTTCGCGGCCACCCCAAAAACAACACTGGAGAGGCTCGCATGAAGACCGTTGCGCAACTGCTGAAGTTGAAAGCCAAGCAAAACCAGCAAGTTCACACCATCGCCCCTGACCAAAAGGTTCTGGAAGCACTCAAGGTGATGGCCGATAAAAATGTCGGTGCTCTACCCGTGATGGAGAACGGCCAGGTGGTAGGCGTTATCAGCGAGCGCGACTATGCGCGCAAGGTCGTCCTCCAGGGACGGTCCTCGGAGGGCACGTCCGTCAGCGAGATCATGAGTACGCCTGTATTGACCGTGGATTCGCATCAAAGCATCGACACCTGCATGGGCATCATGACCGATAGACACCTGCGCCACTTGCCGGTTGTCGAAGAGGGAAAACTGCTGGGTTTGCTGTCCATTGGCGACCTGGTTAAAGAAGCCATTGCCGAGCAGGCTGACCTGATACAGCAACTGGAGCAGTACATTCGCGGTGATTAAGCTGACCTTATCGGAGATTTCAACATGATCGATAGGCAGGTCAGCGACCGTCTCGAGATGCTCTACCAACTGATGGTCAACAAGCCGTTTTTGGTCCTGACGGGCGCGGGCATCAGCACCCCGTCCGGTATTCCGGACTACCGTGACAGCGAGGGTGTCCGTCGAGGCAAAGCCCCCATGATGTACCAAGAGTTTCTCAGTACGCCGGCAGCGCGGCGGCGCTATTGGGCCCGTGCGATGCTGGGCTGGCCACGCATCCGGCAAGCTCGGCCAAACGCTGCCCATGAAGCGCTGGCAACGTTGCAAACGAAGCAGCTTATCGCCGGACTCATCACCCAAAACGTCGACACGCTGCATGATCAGGCGGGCAGTCACGAAGTGATTGAGCTGCATGGCAGCCTGCACCGGGTGGTGTGCCTGGATTGCGACCAGCGTGCTGATCGTCAGACGATCCAGCTCGTCATGGAAGCGGAAAACCCCTACCTGTCGGGGGTCGATGCCACCCAGGCACCCGACGGCGATACGCTGCTGGACCCGGCCTTCGAAGCGAGCTTCCAGATCCCCCGCTGCCCTTCCTGCAGCGGTGAGCGGTTAAAACCGGACGTGGTTTTTTTTGGCGAAAACGTCGCCCAGGCCACCGCAGCCAAGGCCACACAGCATGTCGAGCAGGCACAAGGATTGCTGGTGGTGGGCTCTTCGTTGATGGCCTACTCGGCCTTTCGCTTGTGCCGCGCGATGGCTGAACAGCACAAGCCGCTGATCGCTATCAACTTCGGCAAAACCCGCGCTGACGATTTTCTGGACCTGAAAATCGAAGCGTCCTGCGAACAGCTATTGCCCCTACTGGTTGAGCGCTTGAGGGATTGAGGCATCGCTGGCGGTCGAGGATTCGCCAGCGTGTATCGACAGTCAGGCTTAGCCCATCATTGAATAAGACGAGAAGTGAACATGAACCCCATTCCGATCGTGCGTGATGCCTGCGAAGACGACATGTCAGCGGTGCAGAGCATCTACGCGCAGCACGTCATCGGCGGTATCGCCAGCTTTGAACTGGAAGCCCCCAGCGTGGCTCAAATGATCGACCGGCGCGCCGATGTTCTAGCAAAAGGGTTGCCATATCTGGTCGCAGAACTGGCTGGAGAGGTGGTCGGTTATGGCTACGCAACACTTTACCGACCGCGTCCTGCCTACCGCTTTACAGTCGAGGATTCGGTCTATGTCCGCGACGGATTGGGAGGCCACGGCATTGGCCTGACATTGCTCGGCGAACTCATTGATCGCTGTATTCGAGGCGATTGGCGGCAGATGATCGCGATCATCGGCGATAGCCAAAACCATGCATCAATTCGTTTGCATGAGCGGCTCGGCTTCCATCGGGTAGGCGTCTTTGAGTCGGTCGGCTTCAAGCATGGTCGTTGGGTTGATACAGTGCTGATGCAGCGTTCGCTGGGCGACGGCTCACTGAGTCTGCCGCCGGTTTAAAACGATTGCCTTGGGCAAATAAGGGATGAGTATCGACCGCTTCAATCTGAGCTAAAGTTCCAGCAGCATCCCCGCCTGGTCAACTGCCCAAGGAAGCCTCAACGCGATTGATCTGCTTAGTACCTCCCCTGCCGGCGGCGTTGGTGCCTGACGGCATACCTCAACGAATCCCGAGTCGCCTGGCCAAGCGACTCAAGTTGGCACGATCCAGACCGAGTTCACGGGCGACATCGACCCATTTTCCCTCATGCCGGATCAACGCGTCACTGATCAGTACTTTCTGATAAGCATCGACCGAGGCTTTCAAACCCTCGCCATCCTTGACCTTGGGCGCGTCACCAATCGTGACCGGTTCAACCATCGGAACTTTCTCGTCCAGGCCCAGCGCATAGGCATCAATGGTGAGGATACGCGGACGCTCGACGTGACTGGATAAGGCCTTTAGCGTAGCGCGGCTGATCAAATGCTCCAGCTCGCGGACGTTGCCCGGCCAGGAATAGCTCACCAACAGTTTTTGAGCATCCTGGTTCATGCGCAAGCTGCGCAGCCCCATGCGCGCACGGTTTTCTTCAAGAAAAAACCCCGCCAGCAGGAGCACATCCCGCCCTCGCTCACGCAATGGTGGCACCCGTAACGGGTAGACACTCAGCCGATGATAGAGGTCTGCACGAAAACGACCGGCGCGCACCTCTTCGGCGAGATCACGGTTGGTGGCGGCAATGATTCGCACGTCGACATGATGCTCCTGATCGGAACCGACGCGCTGCAACTGGCCACTCTGCAACACCCTGAGCAACTTTGCTTGAACCGGAAGCGGCAACTCGCCAACCTCGTCGAGGAATATCGTGCCACCGTCGGCCAGTTCGAACTTACCGCCGCGCCCACTGACAGCGCCAGAAAAAGCGCCTTTGACATGCCCGAACAACTCACTCTCGACCAGCAGCTCAGGCAACGCCGCGCAATTGAGGCTGATCAGGGGTTTTTGCGCCCGTGGCGAATGCAGGTGAATGGCTTCCGCCACCAGCTCTTTACCCACGCCGGTTTCCCCGGTGATCAATACCGACAACGCGCTGTTGCCCACCAGTTGAATCTCTTGCAGCATGCCTTTGTGAACAGGGCTCTGACCAATCAGCTCACGCGGCCGACGTCCGCCTGCCGCACGCTTGTAGACCTCAGCCAACTGGCGCTGATCCTCAAAGCTGCGCGCCAGCTGATTGATCCGCTCACTGGCCATCACTGTCGCCGCAGCCAGGCTGGCGAAGGCTTCGAGATTGTCCAGATCGACCTTGCCAAAGCTCGACGGGTCCAGCGCATCCAGGGTAATCAGGCCCCAGGGTTTGTCCTGGAGGTACAGCGGACAGCCAAGGCAATCGTGGACTTCCAGATGCCCCTGATGACCCTCGACCAAACCGTCGTAAGGGTCAGGCAAGCCGCAATCCGTGGAAAACCGGGTCGGGCCACGGCTTTCAAGAAGAAGCTTGAGCCGAGGATGCTCCTCAACCTTGAATCGTCGGCCCAACGTGTCCGGACTCAACCCTTCTACCGACAACGGAATCAGCACATCGCCCTCAAGCTTGAGGAGCGCCACCGCATCGCACGGCAGTATCTGACGCAGGGCGCGCAGCAGGCGTCGATAGCGCTCATCATCCGGCAATTCGCGGGAAAGATCGGCGACCAGCGGCACCAGTGCCAACAGTAAAGGGTTAGTCATTACGACTCCATTGTGGTCATTACGACTTATCGTCACGCTATCAAAATGACTCGAATAAATTTTAAACTACTGTTTTAAAACGACTTTAAATTTTAATACCAGCATGACTCTGCGCCAGCCGCACAACCTACCACGTTAGGTTACCTGGATGAACCGCCTGACGGTGCTCACTCAGTCGACATACTCCACATACCGCGCCATCAGATTAGGGCGGCGGAAGGTGTCGATCTGATCGATCTGGCCACGCATGTGGTAGAGAGCCCCTTCAAACGTTTCGTCATCCATGTCGATCCACAACCGTGGATTACGGCCGACTTCGCGGTCGTATTGCGCGGTGACGGGGTCGAGGTGGCGGAATTCTTCGTAGCGTGGCAAGTCGGGCAACGGGCGGCTGGTGTCCATGTAGTTCTGCAGAAAATCCCACAGGGCACAGCACAACTCACCAGCGCCCGGTGGAACCAGCGCGCCGAAGTTGATGACGATGTCGCGATAGCGGTGGGCTATGTACAGCACATTCATCGGCAGACCCTGGCGGTCCGGGGTCGTGGCGATATAGGCGTCGAACTCATAGAACGGCGCGGTCAGTTCACCGATAGTGCCGTTCTTTTTGTATTCGCCGTTGTTGTTGTAATCGAACAGCGTGACAAGGCCCGTGCGACGGTTGATCTCCCAGATCGGGCCTCGGGAAGGTTTGACCCAGAGTTTAGGGAGGTAGCGGATGACTAGTGAGGCGAGTGCCCAGCAACCGGCGGGAAGCAAAACAAAAAAACATACGAAAGGAAGGAACTCTATTGAGGTGTGCTCCCAGCTTTTTCCCGTATCAATAGTGATTATGCCAACGTAAGCAAATAGGATTAAAGGGATCATAAACCAAGTAAAAAATTTCCCTCCTCCATATATGTATATCCAGAAGTGCGAACGTCTAGACCACAAAGCAAATCTGAAGCGCTCATGGTCTTCTCGGTGATGAAAGTCCACGTGTTCATAGAGGGCTGGAATGTAAGTACCCAATACCCGTTTCTCTTCCCTCTCCCTTAATAAAAGTTCTTGGCGACGAAGGGTGGCTGGTTTTCTTCCGGTCATGAGATTGTCAGGGGCAACCTCTTGCGTCATGCCCCACGGCAACCGCACCTTGGCAAAATGTCGGATCCACGACCGTTCTGCCGAAGGCGGTTGGCTGGGAATCTGATCAGAGCGGTAGGCTGTAGGCGCGTAATAAGTTGAGTTCATGGCCGTCATTCGCCGCTCCGCGCTTTATGGGTGGTTTCATCGGCCCAGAACAGCTGTTCGACTTTCTCAAAGTTCGGTTTGGCGTGAGCCGGGCCAAAGGGCGTAGGGTCTTTTGGCATTGGTGCAGGGAACACCCAGGTTGAACTGCCATCGGTCACTATCAGTTGGGCGCGGACCTTCCATACAGCGTGTACCGACACGGAGTCGTTCGAGTGCGAGGCTTCGATGCGCGTGTTCAGGGGGGTCTCGACGAATATCTCCAAGGCATCGGGCAATCGCCGGTAGGCATTGGGCTTCGCCTCGGGGAATAGCTGGGTTTCCTCGTGAGTCTGCCCATTCAAGCGGTCATGAAGTCTGCGCACTTTCAGCATCGCGCACGAGACCGTGAGGCTGAGGTCACCAAGCCCGGTCAGCAGGCCGGGCAAGTTGCTCTCGATGCGGATGCAGGTATCCGCTCTGCGTACCTCAACGGGCACCGGATTCCATTCTTGGTGGTAGGCGGGGAGTGTGTATTCCGGGTTGTGCTCAACAGTGATCCGAATGTCGGCGAATAAACTGACCAGGTAGTAGAAGGCTTGCTCTGGGTCTTGCAGGTGTGAAATTCGGCCACTGTCAGGCCCGAATGGACCCGCGCGGAGCCAGTCTTCGATGGGTGAAGCACTCAGCCAGTAAACGATGCCTACGCCAACGCTGATCGCTATCAACGTGATCCAGCCCATTGGGCCTAAGCCAAGGAAGGTGGCGCCACCGACCATCAAGGTGCTGGCAATGCCGGTCAAGCCACCCGCAGCCATCAGCAGATGACCCCACATGGCATCGTCTCCCCATTGATAGGCATGCCAGGCGTCGTAGAGGTTGAGGCCGACAAAAATCGATCCTGCACCGATCTGAGCGAGCAAGCGCCCTGTAAACTCCTTCAAGAAGTGCTTACTCAATGGGCCAAGAACTCGCTCTGCTGAGGTTTCGGAAATAGTGAATAGCGTCTTGCGAGCTGCGGCTAGAACAGATTGGCTACCTACTAGCTTTACGGTTAAAGCTTCCATCGCAATTGTTAAATCAGCTCCAGCGCCTAATAGACCTAATCCAACCCTGCCCCCTCCCTTCTCTCTATAGGCCAGTTCTCGACTGTTCCACTCACTCCTCAAATTCCACAACTCCAACATCCCCACCGCCGCCGCAAACGGTGTCGAGTTCAGCGCCCGATACATCCACTCGCTCTGCAATCCATTCCGGCTCTTCACCGCATCCTGTATGGCCGTTCCCTTGGTGGTGACCTGCTCGGCCATATTCAGTTGCCACGCCGCATTGACCCGTTGGTTCACTCCGCTGATCAGTCGCGCCATCCGATGATCGCGGGGCATGGCGATGACGACGGTATTGGCTCGCAGGTCGCCTCCGGTGCGGTAATGCTCCTGGTCAACCTTCGACGACCCGGAGGGGCCTCGATAGTCGAGGTGAGGCCGTCGCAGGCGTTCTGGCATCTCCGGCAGGTCGGTCAGGCCGAATACGTAGTAGTTCTTGTTTCTCGCCTCTTGGTGGCGAATGAAGTGTGCATCGCCAAAGGCCCCCGGCAGCATGCTGCGCAGTTGCGCCAAGGCCCGCTGACGTTGGCGCATGTTCAGCGCCGGGGCTGGGCGTTCGGCGCCAGGGACCGGAATGTGTTGGGTTGCGTTTAGCGCCTGTTCCGCCACATCCACCGAGCCTTGCAGGTTTTCGTGGAAGCTGATCAAGGTCGCCGCGACGACTTTCAGGGTGCCGGTCAGGGTGTTGTTGAGGCTGCCACTTTCCAGCAAACCTGCCAGTAAATGGGCGTCGAGCGTATTGAGTGGCTTGGCATCGACGGCGTCGCCGCTGACGGCCCCAAGCAGCGCGTTCGGCCGAAACAGACCATTGCCGTCATTGATGTCTGCGACCGTGGGCTGAACATACGGCGCGTCCATATCTTGCTGTGCGAGGTCGGGCCACAACATCACATGCAGCGCATGCTTTTCATCGTTAGCAATCTGGCTGATCAGCTGTTGCCCGACACTGACCTTAGTTTTGTAGAGGCTGATGCCGGTCACCGCGTCAGTGACATCGCCGTTGACCGCAAAGGGGTCCATTTGCGCGGGGGTCATGGCGAGGCTGGCGAACAGCCGACTGACGAAGTGCATGGCCGCGACGTAGTCGAAACCGTCGAGGCTCAGGTGATCGGCCAGGGCTTGCTCGGTTTCCGGTTGCTGCAGGGCATCGCTCAACAGCGCCTGACTCATGTCCAGCTGGCGCCAGAGTTGCGCTCGTTCGCCAGTGGCGGTGAAGCGGTTGATGTCGATCCGGCCCTGCTCCTTGAGCTTCTCCATACTCTGGTACAACGGGTTTTTCTGCCCACCCAAAGTCTGCGGCACGATCAATTGTTGCACCAGCAGCGCGCTGGCGTGATGGGCGTAATGGCTGGCGCGCTGGGCGCACAGGTGCAGCAGGTGTTGCTGGTCGTGAATCCGCGTCTGTACGTGGCGCAGACGATAGTGCGAGTCGTGCAGCAGCACGCCGTATAGCTCGCGTTTTCGTGCACTTAACAGCGCGTCGGCCACCGCCGGCTGCGCTTGCCAGAACTCATCGGCGATCTGGGTTTCGGGATCGCACACCTGTTCCAGCCAATGGGCCCAGGCGCCGGTTTCCACGGAGGTTGGCTGATAGGCCACTTCGCCCTTTTCACAGCGAACCACATGCTGGCGTGCTGCGCTCAAGGCAATGGCCGGGAACTGCCCGCTCAGGTCGCACAGGTAACGGCCCGGCTGGTCGAGCAGCCATTCGTAACCGGGTTGGCGGGCGCGTTGTGCGGCGACCAGGCTGACCGGGAAGGCGTGCTGCTTGAGGTTAAGCCAGGCAACATGCGCCGCGCCCGCCGCAGACTGGTTGGCCGCGTCATAGGCGTCGAATGCGCTGAACGCGTCGAGCATTGCCACGCCGTCCGGTTTGTCGAGGAATACGCGTTTGAACTTATCTCGCGAACTGCGCAAGTCCGGGCTTTGGCAGCGTTGTGCGCGCGCTTTCGGGTCTTGCTCAAGACGTCGCAAGCGCGGCCCGCTGAGCTGCACCTCGCTGAAACAGAGCTGCGGCGACACCTGCTGATCGTTCCAGCTGGACGGCAACCAGATGTCCTCCAGCGCCTGCCCGGTGGCCAGTCGAGGGCCCTCCTCGATCTCGTCGCCCATGCGATAACGGTTGAGGTCGATGTCGTGATACGTGGTCTGCTCGTCTGCGACCCGCACCTCCAGCTCGCGCCACAGCCGATCGCCCAAAAAGACATAAATGAACCCTGCGCGGCACAACACCGGCGTGCCGTGATCGTGGGCGCTGTTGGCGCCGGGCAGCGCAACGAAGGGCACCACCGGCACGATCTGATTCCACTGCGCGTCGAACTGGCGCAGGGTGATCGCGACCTCGGGCAAGAGCAGGCGAATGGGACTGCCTTCGACCGAGTCGATCTCCAGCCACAGGCGGTGAGTGTAGTGATCCTTCCAGCTCCAGACGTGCAGGGCGCTGTCCACAAAGTAGGGCTTTTTCAGCGTTTCAGGCTTGTCTTCGGCAGTCAGGGTGTCCAGGCGTTTTCCGGCGTGGTCATAAAACGCCAGGCGCTGACTGGCCGGATGTTGGTTGCCGGTGACCTGTACGATCAATTTATTGATTTCGCAGCATGGGCCGTCACTCAATGTGCTTTTGGCCATATAAGGACTCCTCCATTCAGGTTTCGAGGAAACGAAGCCTGAATGAAAGTGTGCAGGGAGTCTGTCGGACTCAGCAGAGAAGATCAGTGGGACTTTTCCCTGTTCGGAGGACTCATCTACAACCAATGGACTCGAGCGCGAGCCCAAGCCGCTCAAGCCCGCTGTAGACGGGGGGCGATGCAGTTTCCTAAACTGTCGCCTGCGATCGCGCGATGGGTGTAGATCTGGGGGCAGCAACTGATGAACCGCAATGAATTGCGCAAGGCTGACATCAACTTGATGGTGGTCTTCGAAACCCTGATGCAAGAGCGCAATGTGACACGGGCCGCGCAAAAACTTTTTCTCGGGCAGCCGACGATCAGCGCTGCACTTAACCGCCTGCGAGTATTGTTCAACGACCCATTGTTTATCCGGATCGGCCATCGCATGGAACCGACCGCACGGGCCGAGGAAATCATCCTGCACCTGTCGCCTGCGCTGGACGCCATGTCAGTGGCGCTGAGCCTGAGCCACGACTTCGATCCCGCAGTCAGCACCATGACTTTTCGCATAGGCCTGTCCGACGATGTCGAGTTTGGCCTGCTGCCGCCCTTGTTGCGCGCCTTGCGCCAGGAAGCGCCGCAGATCGTGTGCGTGATCAAGCATGTGGACTCCTGGCGCATCCCGGACATGCTGGCCTCGGGAGAGATCACCATCGGCGTCAGCCAGACCCGTGAGCTGCCGGCCAACGCCAAGCGCAAGCTGCTCAGGCAAACCAAGCCAAGGGTGCTGCGCGCCGATGCATCATCGACCCCGCTGACCCTGGATGAGTACTGCTCACGCCCGCACGTCGTGGTCTCCCACATCGCCAATGTCAGCGGCTTTGCTGACGAATGGCTCAAGGCGATCGGCCGCAAGCGCCACGTGGTGCTGGCGATTCCGCAGTACAGCACCTTGCCCGCCCTGATGGCCGGTACCGACTTGCTGGCAAACTTGCCCGACTACACGGCAACCGCCATGTCGGCCGCCTCCAGCCTGCTGTTCGATGAGCCCCTGCCCTTCATGACGCCGACCCTCGACCTGTCGATGGTCTGGCTGAGCATCAATGACACCGACCCGGCCGAACGCTGGCTGCGCTCACGCTTGGAATCGTTCATGAGCAACATGCAGCAAGAAACGCCCGTCACCGCTGGCGCAGTCTTTGGCGTTTAGCCAAAGCTCCCGGTGACTCAGTCGGTCGGCACCGGACTGACCACTGGTGCCCACTGCACATAACACACCACCACGGGCATCCCGTGCTCGGCACAGAAATCCAGCCAGCGCAGTTGGTTGTCCTGCAGGCGGTCGCCCGGCCCTTTGACTTCGATCATGCGATAGCGCTGCTCGTCCGGGTAAAACTGGATCAGGTCCGGCATACCCGTGCGATTGGCTTTGATGTCCAACAGCAGACGCCGAAACCAATGCCGCAGGTGATCAGCGGGCAAACAATGCAGTGCGTGTTCCAGCAGCTCTTCTGACAGGCTGCCCCAAAAAACGAAGGGCGATTGCAGACCGTATTTGGTTTTGAAGTGCCGGTGAATGGTGGTCTTGTAGGCGTCCGAATCCAGCTGTTCCAGACACTCGCTGAACAACCCGGCCCGGCGCTGATAGAAATCCGGGCTGTAGAGATCGCTGGGAGCACTCTGGAACGGGTGAAAAAACGCGCCCGGCAGCGGCGCAAAAATCGCCGGCCAACACAGCAAGCCAAACAAGGAATTGATCAGTGCGTTCTCGACGTAATGCACCGGCCCTGCCTGATCGCCCAAATGCACTTGGATCAAGCGCTCAACAGAGGTATCAGCCGAGGGCGTCACCACCACGTCGAGTCGACTCAAGGCTCGCGTGCGCCGCTGACGCTCGACCGACAAACCCAGCTTGCGCTGCAAACGCGGGAGTATCCGCAATAGATGCTGCGCTTCGGCATCACTTTCAGGCGCCGCTTGAGCCTGTTCGAGCAAGGCCATGGCTTGCTCATAGTCGGCACTGAGTTCCAGCACTCGAAGCCGCCGTGAACGCGCCCCAGGGTAGTCACATCGCTGATACACACTCAATGCCAGCGGCCAATCCTGAACGCGCTCCGCCTGTTGGCCGATCCGAAACAACAGTTTGGCCCGGCGCATCCGCAGCCATGCATTATCGGTGCCGATGGCGATGATCTGCCGGGCCAGGTCCTGCAGGTCATGGCCCTCTTCAAGCCCTTGACGGCAAGCATGCAAGTGCAGGCAAGTATCGATGTCCGACCGCTCGGTGAGGCCTCGGGAATCCAGCGAAAACTCGACCTTTTCATAGCGATAGATACCCAGGTCAGCCAGCACAAATTCAGACCACTCCTGACTCAGGTTGCCAAAATACAGCAACCGCAATCGATCACAGATGGGCATGACGGTGAGGCCGAAGATCACGTCCTCACACCCGGCAAACCACTGCTCCAGCGTTTGCCGCTGTTCGTAGTGCGGCTGCAGTCTCATCAACAGGTCGGTCTTTTTCTCCGTGCTTTTTATCGCATGCGCCTGGAAACAGGCAGTCAACTCTGACTTGCGCAGCAGCCCGAATAACACCTCCAGACTGATGGCCGGGTACTGGTCGACCCAGCCATTCTCGAGCAACGGCATGACCGCGTCCCGCACCGCGCCAAGCTCCGGATAGCTCAGCTTGCTTGCTCGAAACAATGTGCCCTTGCGCATGACCATCCGCACCAGCAAACCCTGAGCCGTTTTCGGCAAACCGGCAAAATCGACGATAAATTGCCGTTCCTGCTCATCGAGCAGGTCGTCGTAACGCTGAGCGATCCACTCCAGCACCTGATGGAAGTTTTCCAGGTAATAAAACGGGTTTTCGAGGGGCGAGGTGTTCACGGTTTGAGGTTCACGCAACGTTTTTTGGAAGTCGTCAGGATACTGGTTATCCATACAGATTCCAGCATTGCATTCACATCAACTGCATTCGACTGATCAGTGGCGTGCAATGGTGACGCGCGACCAGCGCAGCTGACGATAGAATTGCCCTACGTACGATCTCAAGGTACCGACATGAACCAGAACACAACGCCACTCATCTATCTGGCCGGCTTCGATGTCTTCAGGCCGGACGCCATTGAGCATGGCCGTTACCTCAAGGCGCTGTGTGCCGCCCACGGCATGCAAGGGCTGTATCCGTTCGACAATGAGGTCACCCCCGACCTGACCCCAGAGGCAACCGCGCGCCTGATCTGCTCGATGAATATCGAGATGATCCAGCGCTGCACGGCGGTACTTGCCAACCTGAATGTATTTCGCGGCCTCGAGCCGGACTCGGGTACCGCCTTCGAAGTCGGCATGGCAGTGGGACTGGGCAAACCGGTGTGGGCTTACTTCGATCCGGTCGATTCACTGCGCGCGCTGGTGGCCCATGATGCTCAGGGGATAGATGCCCAAGGCTTTGTGGTGGAAGACTTCGGCCTGCCGCGCAACTTGATGCTGGCGTGTACATGGGCCGGCGCCAGTGAGACGGCGGAAGAGGCTGCGGCAGGTCTGGCGCGGTATCTGGTGGGCCATAAACAACCGTGACCTATAGACAATCCGTGTCGGGGATAACCCGGATTGCCTGATAGCCCTCAACTCAAGGTAGACGACCCCACATCCCCGCTGATGGTCGAGTCGAGTTTTTCCGCATCAATGAACTCTTCCAGACCCAGCTCTTCGAGGTCGAGGTCACCTTCCGGGTCGCTGTCGTCATCGGCGTCGGAATCATTCAACGGCGATTGATCGCCGCCGAAATGAGGTTCCGTTTCGGTAAAAAATACAGGTGCCGTTGTTTGCACTGACATGTGTTCCGCTGCGTGTGGGTCAACATTCATCGAGTCCGCCTCCCTCCCTGCATCCTGAATTAATAGCGTGGTCTGCCCATGCCAGAGTAATAGGTGAGATCGCGAAGACCCCTATTGATCAACTAAAGTTATCGATTCATGACTATTAGAAAATAGACGTGATCGATTGCACTGTCGATACTACTCCTCGTTGCGTTGGCAAATAGTCCATGAGGAAAGCCAACGCCTTGGAGAACTTCTGTGTCACGCGCTTCCGCTCTATCGCTGCATACGCTCCCCCCACTCGTGCAATGGCTCGGCTTGGCTCTGCTGGCAGGCGCCTTTGGTCAATTGCTCAAGTTTTGTGAAATCCCCGCTGCATTGTTTCTTGGGCCGATGCTGACGGCGATTCTGTTTGGCGTATCCGGTGCGTCGATCCGCCTGCACAGGCAAGCCTTTCGCCTGAGTCAGGGGTGTGTCGGAATGCTGGTGGCGCACGCCATGACGATTTCAGTACTGACCACTGTCGCTCAGTCCTGGCATGTGATGCTGTTCGCCACCGCATTGACTGTCCTGCTAAGCGCGCTGGTCGGAATTGGGCTGGTGCGCTTTGCTGGCATAGAAGGCAGTACCGCAGCATGGGGTACCGCGCCAGGTGCTGCCTCGGCGATGGTTACCATGTCCGAGGACTATGGCGCGGATTCGCGGGTGGTCGCGACCATGCAATACGTGCGCGTGGTGTGCGTGGTGATGGTCGGCGCACTGGTCAGCGGCCTGCTCGGCGTGGACAGCGGCGTGCACGAGATGCAGAGCAGCGCCGTGGCACTACAGGGTTCAAATGCACTCAACATCATCCTGAGCGTTGCGGCGATCGCGGTCGGTGTGGTGCTGAGCACGCGGATCCCCGCAGGCGCGTTGCTGCTGCCCCTACTGATCGGTGGCGCCCTGCAACTGAGCGGGCTGTTACAAATCACCCTGCCGCCCTGGCTGCTGGCACTTGCCTATGGCGCCATTGGTTGCTACATCGGCCTGCGCTTCGACCGTGCGACGATTCGCTATGTATGGCAACGCCTGCCAGCGATGATCTGCGGCTCGCTATTGGTTATCTCCTTGTGCTCGCTGTCCGCCTGGTTGATCGCCGAACTGATGGACAAGGACTTTCTGTCGGTGTATCTCGCCACCAGCCCAGGCGGCCTGGACGCCATGTCGATCATTGCCGTCGATACTCACTCGGATGTCGGCTTCGTGCTCGCCATGCAGACTTTGCGCCTGTTCGGCGTGATCGCCACGGGGAGTTTTTTCGCCCGGCAGATCATCAGATTGACGGCGAAAATCGCCTGAGGTGTCGACCCTGACTTTGATCTCTCGCGTAAACCTGAATCAGACTGAACAGGGGCCTCAACCCAGCCGTGCAAGGGCTGTTGCCAAACTTGGCGCCAAGGCCAATACCGGCAGCAAGGTTGCCTGATAGGCATGGTAAAGGTCCGGTTTACCTGGCCAGATATCCGCACTGGGTTGGTTGTACGGGTTCAGTTCATGGCGCCAGCTGCCATGTTCGCGGTCGATGAAGAAGGTCTCGTTGAACTCCCAAAACCGTCGATACCAGTCTTCGTACTGTTTTTCCCCCGTACGCCGCAGCAGTGCCGCAGCCGATGCGCAGGCTTCCGCGTGCGTCCAGTGCAGGCGATGACGCACCACTGGGCGATTTTCCCAGTCCAGGGTGTAGACGATGCCGGGCGCGCCATCGACGTCCCAACCATGGCGACAGGCACCGGCAAACAGACGCTTGGCATCCTCCAGCAGCCAGGGCGGCGTAGGCAGCTTCGCGCGCTGACGTGCGGCCTCAAGGTGCAGCAACAAACGCGACCACTCAAACGCATGCCCCGGCGTGGTGCCGAAGGGCCGAAAACCATCCGCGGGGTTGTCCTGGTTGTAATCGGGAAGCGGCTGCCATTGCAGGCTGAAATGCTCAACCACCTGAAAGTCATTGGCGGCGGCATGGGTATGAATCACCCGCTCGACGATACTCAATGCGCGGTCCAGCCACTTGCTGTCGCCGGTGACATCGGCCAACGCCAGAAACGCCTCAGTGCCGTGCATGTTGCTGTTGGCGCCGCGATAGGCTTCTTCATCGCTCCAGTCTCGAGCGAAGGACTCGCGTATCGCACCTTCTTCCGCGCTCCAGAAACGAGTCTCCAGCACCCGTATCGCCTCGGCCAGCAACTCGTCCGCACCGGGACGCCCCGCCACCACCGCCGAGCTGGCCGCCAGCGCGACGAACGCGTGCAGGTAAGCCGCTTTACCGGTTTTGGCTCCCTCGCACAAAGGTGTCGCAAACCAGCCACCCTGCTCGGCATCGCGCAACGGACCGTTCAGCGCCGCAATCCCGTGATCGACCAGCGCGGCAAAGCCGGGAATACCGCGAATATGGGCAAGGGCAAAGCTGTGGGTCATCCGTGCCGTGTTCATGGTTTCGGCCCGAGCATTGTCAGGCAGACATCCCCGGTCACTCAGATTGCCGAAGCCTTGCGGCACCTGCGCCGCCTTGGCAAAAGCCAGCAACCTATTGCCTTCCATCGACAGCCAGGCCGTATGCCCCGGTGCCTGCAACCAAATGCTGAATCCGCGTTTTCCCTCATCCATTTGTTGTTTTACCTCTGTCGATGAGCAGGATCTAAAGGCCAGATCATGCTTGCCGACGTTGGCCTGAGCAAGGGCCGGTATGTCACGCAACGTCACATACCATCAGCCGGCGTCTCAGACCCGGAACCGCGTCACCACCTCACTCAACTCTGCGGCCAAACGCGAAAGCTCATGGCTGGACGTGCTGATCTGATGGGCGCCCGTAGCCGATTGCAGAGACAGGTCGCGGATGTTGACGATGTTGCGATCAACTTCGCGGGCAACCTGCGCCTGCTCTTCAGCAGCACTGGCGATGACCATGTTGCGCTGGGAAATCTGATTGATCGACTCGGTGATGTCG
The DNA here is from genome assembly GCF_052976945.1 of Pseudomonas sp. GG8. NCBI lineage: Bacteria > Pseudomonadati > Pseudomonadota > Gammaproteobacteria > Pseudomonadales > Pseudomonadaceae > Pseudomonas > Pseudomonas sp. GG8. The sequence goes on along the minus strand of NZ_JBRIIP010000001.1, from coordinate 1,737,381 downwards.
GCCAGCGACTCGCCGGCGCGGGCAGCTTCGATGGCGGCGTTCAAGGCCTGCAAGTTGGTCTGCTCGGCAATCGAGCGGATCACCCGACGAACGCCATCACGCAAAAGCCTTAATCTGCTTGTCTAGACGTTAGGTGTGCAGAAAAAGTGGCACCCCGTCAACGTTGGCTCAAGGAGGCTTTTGCCATGCATCTGGAAGGTTCCTGTCATTGCGGCGCGGTCGAGTTCAGCCTCAACAGCGCTCATCCGTATCCCTATCAGCGCTGTTACTGCTCAATCTGCCGCAAGACTCAGGGCGGCGGCGGTTACTCGATCAACCTTGGCGGTGACGCCAGCAGCCTTAAGGTCAACGGGCGCGAACATATCGCCATCTATCACGCACGAATGAGGCTCGATCATCAGACGCATATCAGCAATGCCGAGCGGCATTTCTGCAAGCTCTGCGGCAGCGGGTTATGGTTGTTCAGCCCGGACTGGCCAACGCTGATTCACCCGTTTGCCTCGGCCATCGATACCCCGCTACCCGTGCCGCCGGAACACACGCACATATTGCTCGACTCAAAAGCCTCCTGGGTCGAGGTCAATGTGCGGCCCGGCGACAAGGAGTTCGACGGCTACCCGGAAGAGTCCCTTAAGCAATGGCACGAGCGGCTCGGCTTGAGCCGCTGACGCCAGTAACGGTATTCGATAATCGAATTTCAGTGTGGAGATGACCTCCACCCTATAGCGTCCTCAGGTGCATGAGGACTCAAACCTGTCGGCGGTGGCCTTGGGGTTCGGCAGCGTCCGGGCTGTAAGTTTCGATCACCCCCTCCACGCCCAACCACCACGCATGCCCGCGACTGGGGTATTGCAGGTAAAACGGCTGGCCCATTTGCGGCGTGCTGATGGTGATGTTCTTTTCCCAGGCCAGGGCCAGGATCCTGTCGAAGGGTTCGTGCCAGGCATGCATCGCCAGATCGAACGTACCGTTGTGGATCGGTAATAACCAGCGGCCACGCAAGTCGATATGGGCCTGCAAGGTTTGCTCGGGTTGCATGTGCACGTCCGGCCAGTCGACGTTATAGGCACCTGTTTCCATCAAGGTCAGGTCGAACGGCCCGTACTGCTCGCCAATGTGTTTGAAGCCATCGAAGTAACCCGTATCACCACTAAAAAAAATCCGCTGATCGTCGTCGATCATCACCCATGATGCCCACAACGAACGATTGCCATCACGCAGGGTACGGCCTGAAAAATGCTGCGACGGCGTTGCGACAAAACGCATGCCGTCGATTTCAGTGGAGTGCCACCAGTCCAGTTGCTGCACTTTTTGCGCAGGGACGCCCCACTTGATAAGGGTGTCACCTACGCCGACAGGTGCCAGGAAATGCTCGGTCTTGTGCGCCAATGCTTTGATCGTCATGTGATCGAGGTGGTCGTAATGGTTGTGCGAAAGGATCACCGCCTTGAGCGGCGGCAACTCTTCAAGGCTGATAGGCGGCTGATGAAAACGTTGCGGCCCAGCCCATTGCACCGGTGAAGCACGCTCGGCGAACACCGGGTCGGTCAGCCAGAATTGATTGCGCAATTTGAGCAGCACCGTGGAATGCCCAAGGCGGAAGACGCTGTTATTGGGTGCTGCCAGCAATTGCTGACGCGACAGGGTCTGCACCGGAATCTCCCCCACCGGCCGGGTATGCGCCGGTTTGTTAAAGAGGGCGTTCCAAAAAATGCGCAACGTCTTCAGAAAGCCTATCCGGTTCATTGGCGAGTGGTTACGATAACGTCCCTCGTGCAGCCGAGAGGCCCGTGATCGGGCAACGTCATCTGAATCTCGTGGTGGCTTGGTCATGACAAACTGACTCCAAGGGGCGGATGGAGGTTCCTGCATCCGCACGCATGAGGATGGCAGCGAGAATAAAGATCGGGAGCAACTACACTACACAGTGTAGTTTCAAGCTTGCAACATGTCAGATGACAAGTAAACTGCCGAGTGTAAAAATTTTTACTCCGCCAGTCTGAAGCGAACCTATGAAAGCCCCTCTACGCCTGACCGACCGTAAACGTGAAGCCATTGTTCAGGCAGCTATTGCCGAGTTTCGCGCCAACGGGTTCGAGGTCACCAGCATGGACAAAATTGCCGCATTGGCTGAGGTGTCCAAGCGCACGGTGTACAACCACTTCCCGAGCAAAGAGGAACTCTTCTCCGAAATTCTCCAGCAGTTATGGATCAGCAGCGCCGATCGTCTGGACATGACCTATCACCCTGAGCGCCCGCTGCGCGATCAGCTCCAAGAGCTGCTGGTGTCGAAAATGCAGATGCTGGCTGACAGCAACTTTCTCGATCTGGCGCGAGTGGCCATTGCCGCGACGATCCACTCCCCCGAACGCGCGCAAAACATGGTCTCCCGCCTCAATGAGCGCGAAGAAAGCTTTACCGCCTGGATCTGCGCTGCCCAGGCAGACGGTCGTTTCAAGGCCGTCGACCCGCGTTTCGCCGCCACCCAGATTCATGCATTGCTCAAGGCCTTCGCTTTCTGGCCGCAGATCACTCTGGGTGCTCCGGCTTTGGCCCCTGCCGCCCAGATGTCAGTGGTCGAATCGGCACTGGACCTGTTTCTGGGCGGGTACGAAATACCGGCCTGATGGTGGGCTGACGACTTTCTATGGAAAGTGTAATATTGCACGCTCAGCACAATGAATCAGTGAGCCATGTCCACGGAAAGCGAAGAGAGCCGTCAGATCGTAGCTTCTCTGGCGCACCGAGTCGGTAATAAAACCGACCCCGCACATATCGTTGAAGCGATTGTTGCGACATTGCAAGACATGGACGCAGCCCTGACCCCCATCATCGGACAGCAAGGGGTTGTCGCGCTCTATCGCCGCAGTCTCTACCTGTGTGCTTCCACTCATCCCCGCCTGGCTGGCACGCATCAACACGTGCGGACCGCCATAGATCTGACTGCACTCAAATCCATGCTTGTTAAGCAAAACAGCACCGAAGCCTGTCTTTTCGGCGAAGAGCTATTGAAGACCTTCTACGAGCTACTGACCACATTGGTCGGGCCCTCGCTCACCGAACATTTACTTCGTTCCGTGTGGGAAAATTCTTTGAGCGGTGCGCCCGCGCAGGATACCTCGCCATGACCACCAAAGTGACAATCAACCGCTTGGCAACCGGAGTGCCTGGACTTGACGAGGTGCTCGGCGGAGGATTGCCGGAGTTTTCGTTCAACTTGATCGCAGGTCCTCCCGGCTGCGGCAAGACCACGCTGGCCCATCAGATAATGTTCAACCTGGCAACGCCTGAGCGCCCGGCCCTTTTCTTCACGGTGCTCGGCGAGCCTCCGCTGAAGATGTTGCGTTACCAACAACAATTCGATTTTTTCGACAGCGAAGCGATCAATCATTCGATCCGCTACGTCAACCTGGCCGATGACACGCTGGCAGGTAATCTGGATGAAGTACTGCGGCGTATCGTTGCCGAGGTCGAAGCTCACGGTCCGGCACTGGTGTTCGTAGATTCCTTCCGGTCAGTGGTGCTGGCAAGCCGGACACAGGACAACCCGAACAACAACCTGCCTCAGTTCATTCAACAACTGGGCATGTTGATGACCACCTGGCAGGCGACCACCTTCCTGATTGGTGAATACTTCACCGAGACCGACACCAACCCGATTTTCACCGTGGCCGATGGCTTGATCTGGCTGCGGCAGAGCGTGCAGCGCAACTCCATGGTGCGCAAGATGGAAATCATGAAGATGCGCGGCCAGCCAACATTGCCCGGGCTGCACACGTTCCGTATTGATACCTCGGGCATCAGAGTCTTCGCACCGGCAGCCTTCCACGTCAAAAAGCAGAATGTTCTGTCAAAAAATGTCGTGCCACCGCGCTTGAAAATGGGCATTCCTCAACTGGACGAAATGCTTGGTGGCGGTCTTCCCCAGGGGTATTCCTTGCTGGTCGCCGGTCCATCCGGCTCCGGAAAAAGCATTCTGGCGGCGTCCTTCCTCGCTGAAGGTGCCCGCACAGGCGAGACCGGCGTGATCGCAATGTTCGAGCAGCGCCCCAACCATTCACAGAACGCCACGCTGGCACGCCTGATCAAGAGCGATAAGGTCGGTCTGGTAGACAGTCACGCGCCAGACATGTCCATCGACGAAATCGTCCAGTTACTATTGGGCGAGATCAAGCGCCTGAAGGCCACCCGGGTGGTCATTGATTCGCTGTCGGGCTTCGAGCTGGCGCTGGCACCGACCTTCCGTGAGGACTTCCGCGAATCACTGTCACGCATGGTCACTGCGCTGACCAGTGTCGGTGTCAGCGTATTGATGACCTCCGAACTTGAAGACCGTTACACCGACCTGCGCTTCAGTCCGTACGGCACGGCCTTCCTGACCGACGCCATCATCGTCCAGCGCTACATTGAAGTCCAAAGCCGCTTGCTGCGCATCATGGCGGTGGTCAAGGTCCGAGCCAGCGCCCACTCGGATGAGCTGCGCCTGTACCGAATTGACGATAAGGGTCTGCAGATTGAAGACATGCTTCTTGACCAGGAAGGCTTGCTCGGAGGCCGGCCGACCCGAAGGCGCTCGGATGTGGCACGCCGTGGAGAAGATGAGGCTTGAGTCAGCCGTGTGGTCGAGGCCACGGGCAAGCGTGAGGTGCGATGGTCAGTGCGCCTCGCGTACTCTTCTTGCCCGGCCAAAAAGCCTTAAAAGCACGGGCCGTATCAAGCCCCTAGCAACGTGCCCCGACATTCGCCAAAACCAATGGAGGCGTAACCCTGACGGTGGCATCGCGCGCGGAAGATGACTTCATCACCATCCTCAAGAAAGCGTCGGCTTTCACCATTGGGCAATGTCAGGGCCTGTTTACCGCCTTCGCTGACTTCCAGCAGGCTGCCAAACTGCCCTGACAGCGGACCGGACAAGGTGCCCGTACCGAACAAATCTCCCGGCTGAAGTTTGCAACCATTGACCGTGTGGTGCGCGACCATTTGTGCAACGGTCCAGTACATGTTTTGGGTATTGCTCAGCGCCAGGCGATGCGGCGCTATGCCCTGCGCGCTCATCTGTTCGGTGAGCAGCAACACTTCAAGCTCGATATCCAGCGCCCCGCCCTGCTGATCGGCGGCATCGAACAAATAGGCCAGCGGCTGCGGATCACCTTCTGGCCGGGCCGGTTGCGCGGTACGGAATGGCGCCAGCGCCTCAGCCGTCACGACCCAGGCAGAAATGCTGGTGGCAAAACTCTTCGATAGAAACGGACCCAGTGGCTGATATTCCCACGCTTGCAGGTCCCGCGCCGACCAGTCATTGAGCAGGCAGAAGCCGGCGATATGCTCGGCAGCTTCGCCAATCGCAATCGCCTCGCCAATCGCATTGCCCGGGCCGATCCACACGCCCAGCTCCAGCTCATAATCCATACGTTTGCTGGGGCCGAACTCAGGAGCGGTCGCACCCGGGGCCAACGTCTGGCCATTGGGACGTTTGATCGGTGTATCGGAGATGCAGATGGTCGAGGCGCGGCCGTGATAACCGATGGGCACGTACTTGTAGTTAGGCAGCAACGGATTGTCCGGGCGGAATAGCTTGCCCACGTTCAGCGCATGATGAATGCCGACGTAAAAGTCGGTGTAGTCACCGATACGCGCGGGCACGTGCATCTGACACTCGGACATCGGGTGCAGCACGGTATCGGCCAATGGCCGCAAACGCGACAGCTGCGGACTGTTTTCGTCCAGCAAATGCAGTAGTTCGCTGCGCAGGGCTTGGCGGGCTGGTGCGCCCAGAGCAAAAAAATCATTGAGCTGATCACCGCTTGCGGCTTCAGCAGCATCACGCGCCGCGCCGTTGAAAAAGCCGACATCCAGCGCAGCACGCAGGTCGAAAATCATCTCGCCGATGGCAACACCTCCGCGTTTGCTCAGGCCTGAATGGCTGAAGATGCCGAGCGGCAGGTTTTGCAGAGGGAAATCTGGGTGGCCGTTGGCGGACGTCACCCAACTGAGGGGGTTCGATGAAGTAGTCATTGCGGGGTTCCCGAATCGAAGTGTTTGGCCATGCCTGACCAGCAGGCATCGTAATCAGTTTGTAATTGCGGGCAATCGAGGGCATGGCGGCTGGGGCGCAGCACTTTGCCCGTCTCAAACATGAACGCCATGGTGTTGTCGATCTTGTGCGGTTTGAGGTTGTCGGCGATAGCCTTTTCCGCCGTGGTGTTGTCCGGGCCGTGAGCGCTCATGCAGTTATGCAGGGACGCGCCGCCAGGGGCAAAGCCTTCAGCCTTGGCATCGTAGGTACCGTCGATCAGGCCCATGAATTCGTTCATCAGGTTGCGGTGAAACCAGGGCGGCCGAAAGGTCTTTTCAGCCACCATCCAGCGCGGCGGGAAAATCACAAAATCGACATTGGCCTGACCAGGCACAGTGCCAGGCGAGGTCAGCACGGTAAAAATGGAAGGGTCCGGGTGATCGAAACTCACGGAGCCAATGGTGTTGAAACGGCGCAGATCATATTTATACGGCACGTTGTTGCCATGCCAGGCGACCACGTCGAACGGTGAATGATCGAGCTGTGTGGCCCACAGTTCACCGAGGAATTTCTGCACCAGTACGACCGGCCCATCCCGATCTTCGAACTGTGCGACCGGCGCCAGAAAGTCTCGGGCATTGGCCAGGCCATTGCTGCCAATCGGCCCCAGTTCCGGCAGGCGCAAGGCGCAACCATGGTTTTCGCAGACATAACCGCGTGCTGTGGCGTCAAGCAGCTGAATGCTGAATTTGAGCCCGCGCGGTAATACCGCTATTTCCTGCGGCTCGATGTCCAGCAGACCCAGTTCAGTCACGATCCGCAAACGACCCGACTGCGGCACGATCAGCCACTCACCGTCGGCATTGAAAAAAGCCCGGTCCATGGACGCGTTGGCGCAGTAGACGTAAACACTGACGCCTTCGGCCTGATCCGCCGCCGCAGTGCTGGCCAGACCGATCAATCCGTCGATGAAGTCGGTAGGTTGGGTTGGGAGGTCGAAGGCATTCCAGCGCAGGCGATTGGGGGTGATTGGCCCGGATTCCAAACCCAGTATCTGCCGTGACAGTCGCTCATAGCGAGGATGGGTGGCGGACGGTTTGATCCGGTACAACCAGGTACGTCGGGCTTCCGAACGCGGCACGGTAAAGGCCGTGCCCGATAGCAGCTCGGTGTACAGGCCGTGCGTATGTTTTTGCGGGGAATTCTGTCCGACCGGCAATGCGCCAGGCAGTGCTTCGCTGCTGAACTCATTGCCGAAGCCACTTTGATAGGCCAAGGCTTCAGGAGAGTGGGCTGTGTGCATCTCTACCTCTTGTTATGTGGGTGTGAGGTGGCGTTGATAGCGCTTGCGATGGGGATTTAATTAAGCGTAATTAGATTACGCATAACGTAATTTGAGTTTGTGGTGAGGTCAAGCTATAAAGCAGCCTTCTCAGACCGGCGCGCACCCCTTCATGACAGCGGAAATCGAAAGCCCAGCAAGTGGACGGCAGCAAAAAGTTCAAGCGGCCGAGGTCGGGCTCGGCGTGCTCAAGGCGCTGGCCGAGCTCGCGCCTTCTACCTCACTGTCAAAGCTCGCCGAACACGTGGGCATGCCTGCGAGCAAGGTCCATCGTTATCTGCAAGCGCTGGTGGCCGGTGGTTTCGCCGAACAGGACGTCACCACCAATCACTATGGCCTGGGACGCGAAGCATTGCAGGTCGGACTGGCCGCGCTGGGGCAGCTGGACGTATTGAAAATCGCCGCGCCGCATCTGGTCGCGCTGCGTGATGAACTCAACGAAACCTGCTTTCTCGCGGTATGGGGCAATAAGGGCCCCACCGTGGTGTATGTCGAGCAGTCCATCGGCGCAGTGACGCTGGTGACACAGATTGGCTCTGTGTTGCCACTGCTCGGGTCGTCGACCGGGCTGGTGTTTAATACCTTTCTTGCCGCCAACGAAACCGCCGAACTACGCGAATCAGAGTCAATACGCCTGAGTGCGCGACAACTGAAAGAAGTCGACCTGCACATCAAACAGATTCGCAGCACCGGCGTGCATCAGATTCACGGGCTGTTGATGGCCGGCGTGAATGCCGTGTCGTCACCCATCTTCGCTGTGGGCAATAAACTGGCAGGCGTGATGACCGTGGTCGGATCGGCGTCGGTGTTTACGGCGGAGGTACAGGATTCGGCGGCCAGACAACTGCTGACAACAGCTCAGGCCATCAGCGACCGGATGGGGGGCAGCCAGCCGGCCGCGGGCACGCCCGCGCCTACAGGGGAACGCGATTAACTGTGCCTTACTCGGCCTTCAACACCCCGCGTCGCACCTGATCGCGCTCGATGGATTCGAACAGCGCCTTGAAGTTGCCTTCGCCGAACCCATCATCGCCCTTGCGCTGGATGAACTCGAAGAACACAGGACCCATCAGGGTTTCCGAGAATATCTGCAGCAACAGCCGACGCTCGCCACCGTCCGATGAGCCATCCAGCAGGATGCCCCGGGTTTGCAGTTCATTCAGCGGCTCGCCGTGGTTCGGCAGGCGTCCTTCGAGCATCTCGTAATACGTCTCCGGCGGCGCGGTCATGAAGCGCATGCCGAGGGCTTTCAAGGCATCCCAGGTCTTGATCAGGTCATCGGTGAAGAACGCGACGTGTTGAATACCTTCGCCGTTGAACTTCATCAAAAACTCTTCGATCTGGCCCGCGCCCTTGGAAGATTCCTCGTTCAGCGGAATGCGGATCATGCCGTCCGGAGCGGTCATGGCTTTGGAGGTCAGGCCGGTGTATTCGCCCTTGATGTCGAAATAGCGAATTTCCCGAAAGTTGAATAGCTTCTCGTAGAAGTTCGCCCAATATGCCATGCGCCCGCGATAGACGTTGTGGGTCAGGTGGTCGATGAACTTCAGGCCCGCACCCACCGGGTGACGCTCCACGCCTTCGATGAAATTGAAGTCGATGTCATAGATAGACGTGCCTTCACCAAAACGGTCGATCAGGTACAGCGGCGCACCGCCAATGCCCTTGATTGCCGGCAGACGCAACTCCATCGGGCCAGTGGCGATTTCAACCGGTTGCGCGCCCAGTTCCAGCGCACGGTTGTAGGCTTTTTGTGCATCCTTGACCCGAAACGCCATGCCACACACTGACGGGCCGTGTTCAGCCGCGAAGTAGGAGGCAACGCTGTGGGGCTCGCTGTTGAGGATGATATTGATCTCGCCCTGACGATAGAGCGACACGTTCTTGGAACGGTGATTAGCAACTTTGGTGAAGCCCATGATCTGGAACACAGGTTCAAGGACGTTCGGGGTCGGCGAGGCGAACTCGATGAATTCAAAGCCCATCAGGCCCATCGGGTTTTCGTAGAGATCAGCCATGGTTTGGCTCCTTGCAAATAAAGAGTGGGAAGCACGCAGCGCACATCACTCTCCAGCGGGAGGAGCACAGGAAATCCCTCGCACACTGCGGGCGAGGAAGTCTCCGAAGATCAGTTGTAAGCCCAGTATTTTCATGTTGAATGGATCACTCTGGCTTGTCGGGTTGCGCATCGGGATGCGCGCATTGGAAAGCCGGATGTTGCAGCGCCAGGTGTTCGACCCGGCAAATCTTTGGATACGGGGTCAGATCGACATTGAAACGACGAGCCGCATAGATTTGCGGCAACAGGTAAGCGTCAGCCAGTCCTGGCTCGCCGAAACAGAACCCCTGCTCACCGATCAGCGCCTCGACTGCGCTGAAGCCTTCAGTAATCCAGTGGCCGATCCAGGCGGCAACGTCAGCTTCTTCACACTTCAGACCCCGCAACCGGTTCAGCACCGACACGTTGTGCAGCGGATGAATGTCGCAACCGATCAGCGCCGCGACAGCACGCTGCTGCGCCCGCTCGATCAGGTCCACGGGTAATAGAGGCGGCTGTGGATAGCGCTCTTCCAGGTACTCGATGATTGCCGACGACTGGATGATCACTTCGCCCGTCTCCACCCGCAGTACAGGCACCCTGCCCTGTGGGTCGATGGCCTTGTATTCAGGCTTGAGCTGCTCGCCACCGTCGCGAATCAGGTTCACAGGGATCGCATTGAACGCCAGCCCCTTGAAGGCCAGCACGATGCGCACCCGGTAACTTGAGGTTGAGCGGTAGTACGTAAATAGATCCACGGGGGGCTGCCTGTTTCATTGCACGTTCTCCGTTAATGGTAGTCGTCGGAGACGCGTCTGATTGTTATGTTCGGCTTCGCACAAATCGTAATCACATTACGCAATACGTAAATTGCGACAGATACCCGTTGATGTCAAGTCGCTCATGCCCACCCCTCAAGCCGCAGCGTGGAGCGCACCAAACGCTGCTCTTCATTTTCGATTTCCTTGAGGTTCTCGCAAATGCTCTGGATATGGGCGATGGCGGCCTTGCGTGCCTGTTCAGGCAGGCGACCGGTGACGGCGTTGTACAGCCGCGCGTGTTGCCGGTCGATCTGGCGTTTTTGCGGCTCGCGGTGATACAGGTTGTTGACCGAGGCAAACACAGTGTTGAGCAGCAGATCGGTCAACGAACGCAAGGTCTGCACCAGCACCGGATTGTGCGATGCCTCGCAGATCGCCAGGTGGAAGGCGTGGTCCAGACGTGCATGACCTGAGGCGTCAAGCGGTTGGTCGTGGGCGGCGATCAACGCTTCATAGCTGCGAGTGATCAGCACAAAGTCGGCATCAGTACCGCGCAAGGCTGCCAACCGCGCGGACTCTCCTTCCAGCAGGCTGCGCACTTCGAACAGGTCGTAAAGGGTGCGCGGCTGCGAGCCGAACAGATGCATCAAGGGCGACGTGGCGGTGTGGCTCGACAATTGAGCGACGAACGAGCCCTTGCCCTGTTCGGTCTCGATGATGCCTCTGGCCCGCAACAATTTCAGGCCCTCACGCAAGGCAGTGCGGGATACGCCAAGTTTTTCCGTGAGGCGCCGTTCGGACGGCAAAATCTGCCCGGTTTTCAACACACCATCAACGATCAAACGTTCGATGCGCTCACACACAACATCGGCGACCTGCGGCGCGCGCGTCGAAGCAGCGTTAGCCATGCAACCTCCACTGGTATGACCAGCTATATATACTCAACCAAAAATATTCAACAATAATTTCAACCTATTGAAAAATAAGTACTTTTAAAAAAATTAGCAATCACCTAGAAAAAACAACTGGTTCGACCAGACTTATAAGTCATGGACAGTAAAGCCTCTGCGGCCAATCATGCAAGACAGTCGAGGCCGTAGATCGGTCTTCAATAACAACAACTCAGGGTTGTCAGCCCACCATGAACATTCTGTACGACGAACGTGTCGACGGTGTATTGCCTCTCGTTGATAAAGGCCAACTGTTCCTGGCCCTGCGCGAGCACTTGCCCGACTTGGACATTCTCCATCGAGAAGAAGAACTCAAGCCTTATGAGTGCGATGGTCTTTCCGCCTATCGCACCACGCCAATGCTGGTGGTATTGCCCCAGCGCATCGAACAGGTAGAAACCCTGCTCAAGCTGTGCCATGAGCGCAAGGTTCCCGTGGTCGCCCGTGGCGCTGGCACAGGCTTATCGGGTGGCGCCCTGCCGCTGGAAAAAGGCGTGCTGCTGGTCATGGCCCGTTTTAATCAGATTCTGCAGATTGACCCCGCCGCGCGTCTGGCCCGTGTACAACCCGGCGTGCGCAATCTGGCGATATCCCAGGCCGCAGCGCCCTATGACCTTTATTACGCCCCGGACCCGTCCTCGCAGATCGCCTGCTCCATCGGTGGCAATGTCGCCGAGAACGCCGGTGGCGTGCATTGCCTGAAGTACGGACTGACCGTGCACAACCTGCTCAAGGTGGACATTCTCACGGTCGAAGGCGAGCGCATGACCCTCGGCTCCGACGCCTTGGATTCGCCAGGCTTCGACCTGCTGGCGCTGTTCACCGGCTCAGAAGGCATGCTCGGCATCATCACTGAAGTCACGGTCAAACTACTGCCCAAGCCGCAGGTCGCCAAAGTGTTGCTGGCCGCCTTCGACTCGGTGGAAAAAGCCGGGCGCGCAGTGGGCGACATCATCGCCGAGGGCATCATCCCTGGCGGACTTGAGATGATGGACAACCTGGCGATTCGCGCCGCTGAAGACTTTATTCACGCGGGCTACCCGGTGGATGCCGAAGCCATCCTCCTGTGCGAACTGGACGGCGTCGAAGCCGATGTCCACGACGACTGCGACCGGGTTCGTGCCGTACTGGAAAGAGCTGGCGCAACCGAAGTGCGCCTGGCTCGCGATGAAGCCGAACGTGTCAGGTTCTGGGCCGGGCGCAAGAACGCGTTCCCGGCGGTCGGGCGCCTGTCGCCGGATTATTACTGCATGGACGGCACCATCCCACGCCGAGCATTGCCAGGGGTGCTCAAGGGCATCACGGCGCTGGCCGAGGAATATGGGCTTCGTGTAGCCAACGTCTTCCATGCCGGTGACGGCAATATGCACCCGCTGATTCTGTTCGACGCCAACCAGCCCGGCGAACTGGACCGCGCTGAAGCCTTGGGTGGGAAAATCCTCGAGCTGTGCGTCAAGGTCGGTGGCAGCATCACCGGCGAACACGGGGTCGGCCGAGAGAAAATCAATCAGATGTGCGCCCAGTTCAACAGCGACGAACTGACCTTGTTTCATGCGGTGAAAGCGGCGTTTGACCCAAGCGGCCTGCTCAACCCCGGCAAGAACATTCCGACCCTGCATCGCTGCGCCGAGTTTGGTGCCATGCATGTGCATTTGGGGCAGTTGCCCTTCCCTGAACTGGAGCGTTTCTGATGCTTGCCCAACAGAATGTCGACGCCAGCGCCGCGTTGCTGGAACAGGTTAATCAAGCGCTGCAAAATGCCACCCCCCTGCGTATTCAGGGGGGCAACAGCAAGGCGTTTCTGGGACGCGAGGTCGCTGGCGAAATCATCGACACCCGCGCACATCGCGGCATCGTCACCTATGACCCGACTGAGCTGGTGATCACCGCCCGCACCGGTACGCCGTTGAGCGAGCTGTGTGCGGCACTGGAAGCCGCCGGGCAAATGCTGGCGTGCGAACCGCCGTCGTTCGGCGACGTCGACGAGGCCACGGTCGGCGGCATGGTCGCCGCCGGATTGTCCGGGCCTCGTCGGCCCTGGTCAGGCTCGGTGCGTGATTTTGTTCTCGGCACACGGGTCATCACCGGCCTCGGTAAACACCTGCGCTTCGGCGGCGAAGTGATGAAAAACGTGGCCGGTTACGACCTGTCCCGGTTGTTGGTTGGCAGCTATGGCTGTCTCGGTCTGCTCACCGAAGTGTCGCTCAAAGTTCTGCCAAAACCGCGCCAATGCATCAGCATTGCCCTGGAAATGAACGCGGAGCAGGCCCTGCTAAAACTGGCCGAATGGGGCCAGCAGCCGTTGCCGATCAGCGCCGCCAGCCATGATGGCCGCGTGCTGCGTCTGCGCCTGGAAGGCGGTGAAGGTTCAGTATCTGCCGCCCATGATCGCCTCGGAGGTGAGCTGCTCGACCCGATTTACTGGCGCGAACTGAATGAACAGCGCCTGGGGTTTTTCGACGAAGGTCAGCCACTGTGGCGCCTATCGCTACCCAACAACACCGGCACCCTCGCCTTGCCCGGCGAGCAGTTGATCGATTGGGGCGGCGCCCAGCGCTGGTTGAAGTCCGATGCGGAGGCTGAAGCCATTCGCGCTATTGTCAGCGAAGTCGGCGGCCACGCGACCTGCTACAGCCATGGCGTCAGCGACAGCCCGTTCCAGCCGCTGGGCAGCCCATTGCTGCGCTATCACCGCCAACTAAAGGCACAACTCGACCCGAAGGGGATTTTCAACCCGGGCCGAATGTACGCAGAGATCTAAGCCATGCAGACCACGTTGAGTGAACATGCCAAACGCCTGCCGCGTGCCGAAGAGGCCGAAAGCATCCTGCGCACCTGTGTGCATTGCGGATTCTGCAACGCCACCTGCCCAACCTATCAGCTGCTGGGTGATGAGCTGGACGGCCCACGCGGGCGTATTTACCTGATCAAGCAAGTACTTGAAGGCCACCACGTTACCGAAAAAACCCAGCTGCACCTGGACCGCTGCCTGTCCTGCCGCAACTGCGAGACCACCTGCCCGTCTGGCGTCGATTACCACAACCTGCTGGACATCGGCCGGGCCGTGGTGGATGACGCCGTTCCTCGTCCACTGGGCCAGCGCCTGCTCCGTCAGGGTTTGCGTGCAGTGGTGCCGAACCCGTCGCTGTTCAAGACGCTGGTCCAACTCGGCCAGGCTTTTCGCCCCCTGCTGCCTGAATCACTCGCGATCAAGTTGCCTCGCGTGGTACACCCGGCCAAGGCGCGACCGATCCAACAGCATGCGCGGCGTGTATTGATGCTCGAAGGGTGCGTACAGCCTGGGCTGTCACCCAATACTAACGCCGCCACGGCACGCGTACTGGATCGTTTGGGGATCAGCATTACAGCGATCAGCCAGGCCGGTTGTTGCGGCGCGGTGGATTACCACTTGAATGCACAGGAAGCCGGCCTGAACCGTGCCCGTCGCAATATCGACGCCTGGTGGCCGAGTATCGAAAGCGGTGCCGAAGCCATCGTCCAGACCGCCAGCGGGTGTGGCGCGTTCGTCAAAGACTACGGGCACCTGCTCAAAGACGATCCGGCCTATGCTGCCAAAGCGCAACGGGTCAGTGCCTTGACCCGCGACCTGGTGGAAGTGCTACGCGATGAGCCCTTGGAAAAGCTCGGGGTCGAGAGTGACCTGCGTCTGGCGTTCCATTGCCCTTGCACCTTGCAGCACGCACAAAAGCTCGGTGGCGCAGTCGAAAGCGTGCTCACCCGGCTAGGCTTCAACCTCACCGCAGTACCCGACGGCCATCTATGCTGCGGCTCGGCAGGTACCTATTCACTGACCCAACCCGAGCTGTCGCGGCAACTGCGCGATAACAAGATGAATGCACTGGAGAGCGGCAAGCCACAGGTGATCGTCACCGCCAACATCGGCTGCCAGACCCATTTGGACAGCGCTGGCCGGACCCCGGTCAGGCACTGGATCGAACTGGTCGAAGAAGCGCTGCACTAATCGACTGCATAATTTTTTATTACAGCCCCTATTGCTGCCCTATTGGAGAGCCACATGAAAACCAAAGCCATTTTGAGCCAGACCGAAGTCAGCCAGATCCTCGCCGCCGCTCGCGCTGAAGCACAGAAAAACAACTGGGCAGTGTCCATCGCGGTGGTCGATGACGGCGGCCATCCATTGGCCCTGGAGCGTCTGGACGGCTGCGCACCGATTGGCGCCTACATCGCCACCGAAAAAGCCCGCACCTCTGCGCTGGGCCGTCGCGAATCCAAAGGCTATGAAGACATGGTCAATGGCGGGCGCAGCGCCTTCCTGTCTGCCCCCCTGCTGACCTCCCTCGAAGGTGGCGTGCCGGTGATTGTCGATGGTCAGGTGATTGGCGCCGTGGGCGTGTCCGGGGTCAAGGCAGATCAAGATGCACAGATTGCAAAAGCCGGCGCTGATAGCCTGAACGGCAAGTAAGCCGAATAGACCGCCTTTGCGAATACCTTCGCTCCCACGATTGGAGACCCCAAGATGACTGATTTCGTTAACTGCCAGCGCCTGAAAGTGGCCGCCAACCTGCAACGTTTTGTCGATGAGGACGTGCTGCCGGGCACGGGTCTGGACCGTGATGCGTTCTGGACCGGCTTCGATGCCCTGGTGCATGAACTCGCACCGCTGAACCGTGCCCTGCTTGCCGAACGCGATCGGTTGCAGACTGAACTGGACACTTGGCACCGCGCTCATCCCGGCCCGGTGAGCGACATGCCGGCTTATCGCGCGTTCCTCCAGTCAATCGGCTACCTGCAACCGCAGCCAGCCACCGTGCAAGCCAGCACCGCCAACGTCGACATCGAGATCAGCAGCCAGGCTGGCCCGCAATTGGTGGTGCCTGCCGTAAATGCCCGCTACGCCCTGAACGCCGCGAACGCCCGCTGGGGCTCGCTGTATGACGCGCTGTATGGCACCGATGCCATCGCTGAAACTGAAGGTGCGGAAAAAGGCAGCGGTTACAACCCTGTGCGCGGCGCAAAAGTCGTGGCCTTCGCCCGCGCCTTTCTTGACGAAGCCGCTCCGCTGGCCAACGGCTCGCATACCGATGCGCAAAGCTACCGCGTAGACGGTGACCAATTGCTGATCACCCTGACCGACGGCAGCCAGACCCGACTCAAGCAGCCGGAAAAATACGTCGGCTACCAGGGCCAGGCACTGCAACCGACCGCCATCCTCCTGAAGAACAATGGCCTGCACGTCGAAATCCAGATCGACGCCAACAGCACCATCGGCCGCACCGACGCTGCGGGGGTGAAAGACCTGCTGATGGAAGCGGCCGTGTCGACCATCATCGACTGCGAGGATTCGGTAGCCGCCGTGGACGCCGATGACAAGGTGTCGGTCTACCGCAACTGGTTGGGCCTGATGAAAGGCGACCTGACCGAGGACCTCGAGAAAGGCGGCAAAACCATCACCCGTCGCCTCAACGCCGACCGTGAATACACCGCTGCCGACGGCAGCACGCTAACGCTGCACGGTCGCTCGTTGTTGTTCATACGCAATGTCGGCCACTTGATGACCAACCCGGCGATTTTCGACGGCGAAGGTCACCAGATACCGGAAGGTATTCTCGATGGCGTGATCACCAGCCTGATCGCCGTGCATGACCTGGCTCGTCGCGGCAACTCGCGCACCGGCAGCGTGTACATCGTCAAACCGAAAATGCACGGTCCGGCCGAGGTCGCGTTTGCCGAGCAATTGTTCAGCCGTATCGAAGACCTGCTCAAGCTGCCGCGCAACACCCTGAAAATGGGGATCATGGATGAAGAGCGGCGTACCAGCGTCAACCTCAAAGCCTGTATTGGTGCGGCGTCGGCGCGGGTTGCCTTCATCAATACGGGCTTCCTCGACCGCACGGGCGACGAGATGCACAGCTCGATGGAAGCTGGCGCAATGCTGCGCAAAGGCGAAATGAAAAACACGCCGTGGATCAAAGCCTACGAACGCAGCAACGTGCTGGTGGGCCTGGCGTGCGGCCTGCGTGGTCGAGCGCAGATCGGCAAGGGCATGTGGGCGATGCCAGACTTGATGGCCGACATGCTCGAGCAGAAAATCGGCCATCCCAAGGCTGGTGCAAACACGGCATGGGTGCCCTCACCGACCGCGGCCACTTTGCACGCACTGCATTATCACAAGGTCGATGTGCGGGCGATTCAGGAGGAACTGGAACAGGTCGATCTGGCCAGTGTCAGCGAGCAAATCCTCAACGACCTGCTGACGATTCCTGTCTCGGCGGACGCCAAGTGGACTGCCGGGCAGATTCGCGAGGAAGTTGAAAACAACGCCCAAGGTCTGCTGGGCTATGTGGTGCGCTGGGTCGAACAAGGCGTGGGCTGCTCCAAGGTGCCGGACATTCATAACGTCGGCCTGATGGAAGATCGGGCAACGCTGCGGATTTCCAGCCAACACATCGCCAACTGGTTACGCCATGGCGTGATCGATAAAGCGCAAACGCTGGAAACCCTGCAGCGTATGGCTGCGGTCGTCGATCAGCAAAATGCCGGGGACCCGCTGTATCGGCCGATGGCCGCCGACTTCGACGCCTCCATCGCCTTCCAGGCGGCTTGCGCACTGGTATTCAAGGGCTGTGCGCAACCGAGCGGCTATACCGAGCCGTTGCTGCATGAATTCCGGTTGGCGTTTAAAAAACAGCAGGGCTAGGGCAAACCCATGGGGGAGCGAATGAGTTCGCTCCCCCTTGATTGAAGACAGCCGATATTTTTCAGTGGGGCTTTGGGGTCACGTACTTTCCCGCATCACCAATTCAAACCCCAGGTCTACCTGCGGCACCTGCGCAACCCCTTCCATCAACCCGAGCAACAACTGCGCGGCCCGTTGACCGACGGCTTCGCGTGGCGTGCGGATCGATGTCAGGCGCGGGACCATGTGCGCAGAACCAGGCAGGTCGTTGAAGCCGATCAGCGCCACGC
The DNA here is from genome assembly GCF_052976945.1 of Pseudomonas sp. GG8. NCBI lineage: Bacteria > Pseudomonadati > Pseudomonadota > Gammaproteobacteria > Pseudomonadales > Pseudomonadaceae > Pseudomonas > Pseudomonas sp. GG8. The sequence goes on along the minus strand of NZ_JBRIIP010000001.1, from coordinate 1,719,326 downwards.
GTTCGGGGATGGCGATACCCCGCCTCAGGGCTTCCAGGGTCGCTCCTTGGGCCAAGTCATCGTTGCAGAAGAAAACCGCATCAACGTCCGGATGGGTCTCCATCAATTGCGCAAACAACTCACCGCCCAGACCAATGGACGAAGGCAGCGGCGACATCACTTCGAGCGCCGGATCATGCAGTCCGGCTTCACGCAGGACACGCCGAAAACCTTCGCCACGCTGCAACACCCGGGGATCAAGTTGCGCCGCAATGTAGGCCAGGCGCCGCCGACCGCGCCCCAGCAAATGCCTGGCCGCTTCGGCACCGGCTTGTTCCTGAGAAAACCCCACGCAATAGGCACCCCGCGCCGGGTCCAGCTCCATCATGTGCACGCAGGGTACGCCGCTGGCGGCGAGTAACTGGCGCACGGCGGGTGTGTGGTCGAAACCGGTCAACAACAACCCCCGTGGCCGATTAGCCAGGTAGGTGCGCAGCAGGTTTTCTTCCTCGACGGGCGAGTAGTGGTAGTTGCCGATTACTACTTCCAGGCCACGCGTGCGCAATACGCCTTGAATTGCTTCCAGGGTTTCAATGAACAACTGGTTGGTCAGCGACGGCACCAGCACCACCACCGTCTGGCTTTGTGATGAGGCCAGTGCGCGAGCGGCCGGGTTAGCGACATACCCCAAGTTCTGCGCGGCAGCCCGGACTTTTTCTACCAACTCCGGCGCGACAGTGGCGATACCGCGTAGCGCCCTTGAGGCGGTAATCGGTGAGACGGCGGCAAGCCGCGCAACTTCATTAAGGGTCGGACGACCCGTGGAGCGGGAACCAATGCGTGTCATGTGCTGCCAATAACTCAGAGGGGTTGCCAAAGATGGCGAATGCGCTCTAAGGTAGCGCTGTCTCACGGAGCCTCGCAACGCTTTATTCGTACTTAACGGTCACGAGTAACGTATGCACGGTCCGATGATTGACCGATTTGCCCATAACAATGACAAGAACTGGAAACAGCCTGGCCGGCCTTTTGTTCAAGCCGTCAAAGACAGCGCTGTCTCCCGCTGAGGTAATTATGAATACTGCTATTTCCGCCCTCGTCGTGATGGGTGTCGCCGGATGCGGCAAAAGCGTCATCGGCGCCGCCATCGCGCTACGCAGCGACGGCCGCCTCATCGAAGGTGACGCCTTCCACTCTGCCGCCAACATCGAAAAGATGAGCGCTGGCATCCCCCTCAATGATGAAGACCGTGCCGGTTGGCTCGTCCGCCTGGGCGAAGAAATGGCCACCGCGTTGCGCAACGGTGAGCGTCCGATTGTCACCTGTTCTGCGCTCAAACTCAGCTATCGCGAAAAGCTTCGCGAGGCGGTGCCGGGGCTGGGTTTTATATTTCTCGAGCTGAGCAAGGAACTGGCAATCCAGCGCTGTGAGCACCGCCCAGGGCATTTCATGCCCGCGAGCCTGGTGGACAGCCAGTTCGCGACGCTCGAACCCCCTTATGGCGAACCCTTGACGCTGGTGGTCGATGCGACCCTCCACGTCGATACGCTGGGAGAACAAGCCGCCGCCTGGTGGAAAGCTTCGTGGCCACAAAAATAAAGCTGTGAACGCAAAAGATAGCGCTGTCTTGCACCCTGCAAACGGAATTGAACGCCACACTCATCAGTAGCTCCAAAAAACAAAGACAACTGGAGACGCACCTATGTTCGGCATGACCCAAGAGACGTACCTGCTCGTCGATGCACTGGTGACCATCATCGGCCTTGTGCTGCTGATCACCCGCTTTAAAGTTCACCCTTTCGTCGCGCTGACCATCGCCTCCGGCTTTTTGGGCCTGACCTCCGGCATGCCTGTGGACAAGGTCATGAAGTCATTCCAGGACGGCTTCGGCGGCGTTCTCGGCTTCGTCGGCATCCTCTTGGCGCTGGGCACCATGCTCGGCAAATTAATGGCTGACTCAGGCGGCGCCGACCAGATCGCCCGCACCCTGGTCCGACTGTTCGGCAAGGATCGTGTGCACTGGGCGATGATGTTCTCAGCATTCCTAGTGGGCATCCCGCTGTTCTTCGAGATCGGCTTCGTCCTGTTGATCCCGCTGGTGTTCATCGTGGCTCGACGCACAGGCTTATCGATTGTCAAAATCGGCATCCCCCTGCTGGCCGGGCTGTCAGCGGTGCACGGGCTAGTCCCGCCGCATCCGGGTCCGCTGCTGGCAATTGGCGTATTTAATGCCGACATCGGTAAAACCATTTTCTACGGTCTGATCGTCGCGCTGCCCACAGCGATGATCGCCGGACCGATCTACGGCAAGTGGATTTCACGCTACATTCCTGGCACACCGTCAAAAGAGTTGATGGACCAGATCGCCCAGGAGTCGACAACCGAAAACCTGCCGGGCTTCGGCATCACGCTGGTCACGATCCTGCTGCCAGTGTTTCTGATGCTGCTCAAAACCCTGGCCGACATCGTACTGCCGGACACCAGCATTATTCGGGTCTGGATGGACCTGATCGGTCACCCGATCACCGCCCTCCTCGCCGCCTTGTTGCTGGCGTTCTACACGTTTGGTGCCGCTCGCGGTTTCTCCCGGCAGCAGATTATGAAGCTGCTTGATCAGAGCCTGGCGCCTGTCGCGGCCATCGTCATGATCGTCGGCGCGGGCGGTGGTTTTAAACAAATGCTAGTCGCCAGCGGCGTGGGTGATGTGATTGGCCACATGGCGGTCCGTGCGGAAATTTCGCCGATTCTGCTGGCCTGGCTGGTTGCTGCGGTAATCCGCATTGCGACGGGCTCCGCAACAGTCGCAACCATCACCGGCGCGGGTATCGTCGCGCCAGTAGTGGCCATGATCCCAGGGGTAAACCGCGAACTGCTGGTGCTCGCAACGGGTGCGGGCTCGCTGATCCTGTCGCACGTCAACGATGCGGGCTTCTGGCTGGTGAAGCAGTACTTCAACATGACCGTCGCCGAAACCTTCAAAACCTGGACCGCGATGGAAACCATTCTGTCGGTGGTCGGGCTGATCTTCATTCTATTGTTGTCACTGTTGGTTTGACGGCCCCTCTGTCGCGAACGGATTCGCGATAGATCCGCGCTGAAACGGGCACCCCCTCTCAGCTGCGGGCTGAATGAGCCACGTGATTGACAATGGCCTGGCTTGAATTCTTGACCACCTCTAAAACGGCCTTGGGCAACAATAGCGCCGCTCTATAAAGACCTTTAAACACCTCTGGCTTTTTTGCGCTCTTTGCTACTCTTTTCACCACAATAGTCAGCAAACGTTGGCGTTTGAGGGATAATGCTTAGACGCGCAAGCACCAAGCAGGTGCACTATTCGTCCACTTGCGGGGTGACTCGATGACAGATGTGCGTTTCAAGGGAATTAAATTTGCACTTATGACGTCTTAGGGATGGACGCATTCGGATGTACTCGGCAACAATCACACCCAAGGCACACGCCAGCCTCTTGGCAGAGGCGCTTCAAGAGGCCATCAAGGAAAAGATCATGTTGATACTCACCCGAAAAGTAGGCGAAAGCATAAACATTGGTGACGACATCACCGTTACGATTCTTGGCGTTCAGGGCCTTCAGGTCCGGCTAGGTATCAATGCTCCAAAAAATGTTTCTGTGCATCGTGAAGAAATTTACAAACGTATCCAAGCCGAGATCGCACCCCACCAAGACCCCCAATGAATTCGAAATTGCATCCCCACTACTGAGCACTCTGCCCTCTTTGGGCAGAACAGCTACCCGGCGTCTAGATGACGCCGTTTTTTTTGTCTTCCCCGCGCTGCTAGCGATCAGCTGTCAAGATGAGCGTTCCGGGGTTGCAAAACGAATCAGCCGCTCACCGAGCTTCACCTTCGCCCAGGCGATGAACGTTCGCGAACGAATCGACACCCGCCGCGATGGCAGGTAAACAAGCGAAACCGGCAATGGTTCGGGCTGGTAATCAATCAGCACTCTTTCAAGTTGCCCGGCATCTATCAGGTCCTGGACCTGATAGGACAGAAAAAACCCGATTCCCAACCCACTGAGGCAGGCAGAAATAGCCGTGTCACCGTTATTCGTGGTCATGCGGATATTGGTTATTTTCACCGGCAGCGGCTTGCCGTTCTCTTGCAGCATCAACTGGGTCCCCCCGAGCACTCCAGCAAGGCAAATGAAGGGCGCGCCGTTGAGGTCATCCGGTGTCTTGAGAGTCCTAAGCTCAGCCAGTAATGCAGGGCTGGCACACAGATAACGGCGCACCTGCCCCACGCGAGACACCACCAGATCCGGGGCGGTGACGTGGCCGATTCGCACCGCGACGTCGATCCCTTCTTCCAGCAAGTCAGTCACCCGGTCGATCAGGCTCAAGTTCACTGTCACCTTGGGATAGCGAGCCATGAACCCGTTGAGCACCGGGGCTACGTGATGACGACCGAACAGCACCGGGGCCGTGATCGACAAAGGACCGCTGGGCTCACTCTCCTTGTCGCGGAACACATCCTCAATGTCGCCGATTTCACGAATCACCGTACGACAGACATCGGCGTACAGTTTGCCCTCCTCCGTGATCCGCACATGTCGGGTGGTGCGTTCGAACAAGCGCACACCCAAGTGCTGCTCCGTAGAGGCCAATACCCGGACCACGGTCGGCAGTGAGACATCGAGCTTTTCCGATGCGGCCGTAAGGCTGCCATGCTCGATTATCGCCAATACCACCCGCATCGCTTGAACCGTGTCCATCACTTGCCTCGCTAATTACTCCAAATTACGGAGTAAAGATCTTCTCTTTACAGCATTTATTCAAGCGCCTGCGAGCACTAGCATCATCACCTGCACCACAACGGCCCCATTCCATGCAGCCCTTTAAAGGTGATTGCCATGAAGCTCTATTCCCGCCCCCTCTCCGGTCATGCCCATCGTGTTCGTCTGTTTCTGTCGTTGCTGGGTATTGAGCATTCTCTGATCGAAGTCGACCTTACCGACCATGACTAGATCGTCGCAGGCCCCCACCCAACGCTGGCTGATGTCGCGCTGTACAGCTACTTCGCTCAAGCCCCTGAAGGCAATGTCGACCTCGCAGGCTATCCTCGGATAAACCGTTGGCTGGTTCGGATCGAAGCATTACCAGGCTTTGTTCCCTTTCAGAAAACACCCGCAGGCCTGGCCGCAATTGCCTAATCCCAGGTCCTAAAGGATTGGCTAAAGGACCGGTGCATGGGCACTTTCAGCAGGGTCCATGCGCGATGAGGGAGGTGATCTGTCATGAGTAACGAACAACCTCAACGACCTCACTCACCCTGGCACGCAGGTGAACGCGCCTTGCAGCACAGCGTCGGGGTAGCCGAGAAAATGGGTGAACTAGGCAGCAGGATCATCCGTGATCAGATCATCGAGCAGCACCGTGCGTTCTACCCGCAGTTACCTTTCGTCGTGCTCGGTACGGTCGATCCCGAAGGGGATGTGTGGGCAACCCTTCGCGACGATGAGCCAGGCTTTATGCATGCGGTCGATCCATACCGTCTGCACCTGCAATTACCACGCAATACCAGTGACCCGGCGGACAGAGGCATGGATGACGGCCTGGCCATCGGTTTGTTGGGGATTGATTTACTGACCCGTCGACGCAACCGGCTTAATGGCACCCTCAAACGCAGCGACGATCACAGCTTCGACATTTCCGTCGAGCAGAGTTACGGGAATTGCCCGCGCTATATTCAACAGCGGCAACTCAGCGTCCGAAGTGACTCACGTCCGGCAACGGTTCAATGGATGGAGCAGCTGGATACCGACGCGCGCGATCTGATCAACAGCGCATATTCTTTTTTTGTCGCGTCTTACGTCGACGATACCCCGAGCGGGCGACAGGTCGATGTGTCCCACCGCGGAGGGACATCAGGTTTCGTGCGACTGGATGAGGACGGCACGCTGACGATTCCGGACTTCGCCGGCAATCTATTCTTCAATACCTTAGGTAACTTTGTCCTCAATCCGAAAGCAGGTCTGGTGTTTGTCGATTTCCCCACAGGCGACCTGCTGCAAATGACAGGCGATGTGGAGCTTATTCTTCACTCAGGCACCCTCAGCACCTTGGAAAGTGCCGAGCGGTTATGGCGTTTCAGTCCGCAACGTATCGTCAGGCGCTCGAATGCACTGGCATTACGTTGTTGATCAACCAAGCCTGACGGCAGCTCCCCTACTCACTGACGGCCGGGAGCTGGGGTACCCGTGCCGCCGTGCCCGGAACGACGCGCCCACAGTCTTAGTCCGAAGACGTCAGACGCTTGACTATCTTGTCCTTCACATGCAGGCGTTTTTCCTTGAGCTTCCTGAGCTGTTCATCGGTAACGTTTCCGGCTGACCCGGATTCAGCGTCAACCACTTCAGCGTCTATCGAGTTGTAGGATTCGAGCAGTTGGCTGAGCCTGTCGTCGGCGTCTCTGCGCCTGGTGATCTCTTCCTTGGTGATATTCAAATCCTTGAGCAAATTATGTTTGACCGGCATGTTGTCACCTCTGTTAAACCTGCAGTGATCGTAAGGTTATGAGGCTGGCTCCTGGAAAAGGTTCGTTATTTCTGCCGGTCCAACCCGCACAGTGGGTGAATCGGGTAACCCGATCACCACGCATGGACGCCAGCAGATCGGTTCGTGATGGAAGCCTGGGCATGCCGGGGCTCGATATTGTCTGGGGGACATGGACTGGAGATCAATGTTCGCGCAAACGCCGTGCTTCATAGGCTTTAAGGTGAGTGTAGGCGAATTCAAGAACCGACAAATCTGCTGTCGACAGCCCTGCCGCGTCACGGCGTGCGACCAGATCACCGAACATATGCTCGACTTCGATGGCGGCACCACGTTCGATGTCTCGCAGCATGGAAGAGGTCATCTTCGACCCGGGAGTCGTCAACATATTCACAAAGCGCTCATGCGCCTGCGGGCGCAGCGGGTAACCGGCCTTGGCGGCGATCTCGGCGCACTCATCCAGCAATCTCAATACCAGTGACTCACCACCTGCGGCGAGCACATCACCGACCGTAGAGCGCATGGAGCAGGTAACGCCAGCACCGGTGGCGATAAAACACCATTTTTCCCACATCTCCTGAAGGATGCTTGAGCTGAGGTTAGCCTCAAAACCCGCGCCGACCAACTCATCCGTCACGCGCTGAATACGTGCGCTCACTTGCCCATCCAGTTCGCCAAATGTTAATTGGTTGGTGTCATTCAGATGCACGATGGTGCCCGACGCATCGCGGTCCACAGAGATCAGGCACTGCCCGCCCAATATATTCGTATGACTGAAACGTGCGGCCAGGCGATCTAGATGCGCCATGCCATTGAGCAGCGGCAGAATCATCGTTTCAGCCCCCACCGCTGCTGCAAAAGACTCCATCGCCGCGTCGAGATCGTAGGCCTTGCAACTAAGGAGAATCAGGTCATAGGGAGTATCCAGTGCCTGGCTCAGCACATAGGGCGGATCAGGATAATCGACGTTGCCCAACGGGCTTCGCACGATCAGCCCGTCACGTTCAAGCTCTTCGGCGCGACGAGGCCTGACCAGAAACGTCACGTCCCGCGTCGCCTCCAGCAGTCGTCCACCAAAATAACCGCCGATCGCACCGGCTCCAACGATCAAAATGCGCATGGCTGTCCAACCTCTGCTGAGCCGTTGAGAGGGTCTGCATGAAAGATAAGAATAGATGATAAAAAGCGCTCTTCAACAACAGATATCCCCCTCATCAGTTGTCCCCAGGCACTAAATCGCAGGCAAAAAAAACCCGAGTAGCCAAAGACCACTCGGGACGAGAGAGTTAGCTCAACGCTGAATACATCTTATATTTTGAAGGGTGTGAGGCCTGGCCAGAAAAGTGGCAAGCCACTTTCTAAACGCTCGCTCAAGCTGCGGCTCGGGATCACCCATTCAGCCACTGCTGCTGCATTCAATCGTGCTGATATGGCCTCGATGACAGCGCGACTGGCGTCGTTATGAAACTGCCAGACGCCATAGATTCGCCCATCGAACGAAGGCTCACTGCCCAGACGCGGATCAATCCCAAGCCCCGAGCCCAGACCGAACAGATACAAGCCGTGTAAGCGCCGCCCCGCCAGATCCAGAGGACAGCCTGAAGGGTCGGAATCAAGACCGCCCTTCACCTCGCGCAGGGCTATCGGCGTGCCGTCGGCGTATTTGAGTTCAGGTATCCGAGGTTGATAACCCGTGCATTGCACCACCACATCCGATTCAGCCAACGCCTGGCTCGCACGTTCATACTGCCGGGCGGGGCCATTTCGAGTTTGCAGGAGATGGACCCGGACCCCGTCCGCACCTATTCGGCCGCGCTCAAGAATGTCCCGGCCCACGTCTAAAGCGCGATAACGCAAGCCGCCTGACCGGTTGACCCGACCCGATACCGGGCAAATATCATTGACTGGATCAAACTCGTAGCCGTTCGCCAATGCCTGATCGGCACTTTCATAGAACAGGCGGATTTGCGAGCGATGCACCAATGTCATCTCTTCCAGACCGACGCTTTGCAGTGCGCTGGCGAGGTTTTCCAGCACGGAAAAAGCACTATGAGAACCACCGACCACTGTGAATCGCCCCCCTGCGGCGAGGGTCGGCGCAAAATGTTCGCGCAACTCTGAGGCACTCATACGCAGCACTGTATCGGCACTTTGAATACTGGTCGACGGAGGCAGCGATAACCCCTGATCTGCCAGTGCGTTTAGCAGATGCTGCGGATCTTGACGGCCACCAAGGTTGAGTACCAGCGTACGGCACAGAATCGCCTGAGCACGCCCCTCGTGTTCGACCCAGACCTGAAACGCATCATCGTCGCTAACCACTTCCGTGATCGTGGTGCTGCTCCACACCTGAACGTCATAACGTTGAACGATAAAATCCAGCACCAGTTTCGACGCTTCTGCCAGCAGTTCCCCTACGTCTGATAGCCGTGGTGCGACAAAAGCCTGATCGCGGATGCGCCAATACGCCGCGCTGTGCTCCAACGGTTCAAACACTTCGCGCAATGCCGGATCACGCAGGCAATCGAGAAATACATCGCCCACAGAGTTGGCCGTAATCTGGTATTCACCCAATCTACCAGTCCCCGGATGAGGACTGGCGTCGACGATAATCAATCCGTCGCGCGTTAAATCAGGCAAGGCTCCGCTTTTCAAGGCATTGAATATCAGCCCCATGCCAGCAGGGCCAGCCCCTCCTACCAAACAACCGCAGACTACTTCCAGTTGATCTCCATACATGATAATTGACTCCGTGTTTGAATTCAGGTCGTCTTTCTGTGGTCAGAGTGACGTGTCAAGTCCGTCCTAAAAAAGCAGGGATAACCGTTAGCGTCGTGTTTGAATAGAAGAGGATGAAAAGTGGGGAATAACTAACGAGGGGAAAACAAGAAGGCGTTAGCGCAAGCCTCATTGGTGGGCTTGGTACGATGCTTCTTCCTCTGCGTTGCGCGGGAACATGCAACGTTATTCGGTAACTGCTCCCCGATAACTTATTTATCTTTATCGCAGGCAACGCTACCGCTGGGGCCAAAGCTGGATGCCCTATTAATAGGCATTGCGTGGAGCGTTCCAAAAAAACATCCACACAGCGGTTCAACGATTCGCCCTGGAACAGCCTTGGCTTAAGTACTTAACTTAGGCGCCAAAACCTCGACCAATAATTTCAAAATTTCAGGAAAGTGTCAAATTACAGACTCATTACAAAAAACGTTACACTTACTCATTAACTGCATGATAGATATGGGTATTTTTTTTTGACGTTAAAAAGCCATCATTCACATGCAAAAAGTTTATTTTAAATAATCGATTTGGCGCGAGGATTTCTGGGCATGAGTGGCAGCCAGACAAGGAGCGGGCATAAAAATTGAGGAGGGAGAAAACCCAAAAAAGGTCTAACGAAAGGCGATTGACAACGACGTGGATTGACCGCCTGCAAGGCCCAGTCTAGACGGCAAGTTGACATAAATAGTCGGATGAAAATGACTGAGCCCCTGTAGCCGGGGAGTGCCACCCGCACGTTTAGCGAGCGTGACACATCACTACTCGAACCCGTAGTCCCCTGGGCCCAAGGGCGAGCCTCACCCGGCGTAGCGGGCCTGTGTATGCAGCTGACCATGGTTAGCCAGGTCATAACGCAGCTCAGCCACCAATTCGCATATATCCCGACTGTTATTAAGCCGGTCCAAAGAAATGCCCGTGACGATCAAATCGACCCGGTCGGATTGAGGGTCGGAAATTTGAACGGTCAATGAGAAATCAGGCGCCACCGTGCACTTGCAGCGCAACGGCAAAAAGGCACGTTCGATAATACCTCGTAGTTCCAACGTGGAAAGCCTGTACGCAATCATGTGCAGTCTCCTCGCAGCAGGCCGGGTCAAGATCCAGACACTGGCTACATCTATTTATTAGGGTACAAGGATTTCGTCCATGGTCGTCAAATAAACGGCGTCTATTACTTGAACGTCCTTAACTCTATACCCGCCCCCTGTGCGGGGCAATGCCATGTTAACGAGGGTGTACACAATCAATTGGAACGGCCTGATTTATAAAATGCATAGAAGAAACGTTTCATCTTTTACGGATGATAACAATACCGGCGGAACACACCCGTTTGACCACATTTACCTCATAAAAAATAAAAAAAACCGTTACGTCTCAGACCACCTTCCGTCGGCTGACTTCACGCAAGCGTCATGACTCGCTTCTTGCGAGTCGCAGATGAATCAGCGCAACCCTGGCGCCGTGTTTGTCTTGACGCTCGTCCACGGCATACGGCTGAAAGCCGAGCTTGGGGTAGAACAACAGACCCGGGACGTTGCGGTTGAAACACGATGCAGTCACCTCCCGGGCCTCGTGCTTATCGAAAGCGATATCAATCATGTAGCTGATCAGATAACGCCCCACACCTCGCGAGCGAGCATGGGGGGAAATGATGACATTACCCAGCGAACAACGGCCCCGAAACTCCCAACGAGAGAAGTTTGCGAAACCGACTACTGTGCCATCCATTTCAATCACGGTGGAGTCGGAGCAGTGGGTGATAGCCTCTTTTAGCTGATGCGGAGTCAGCGGATAAGTGGCCTTGGGAAACATATAAAACAGCTCGTCGGCGCTCTGTGGAAATTCACAGATAACCGGGATGTCTTTTTCTTCCAGGGGGCGATGAAGAAACATAGCTGGATAACCTCTCGAAGCATCAGGAGCACACGCATAGTAAGGACACTATATGCGAAGGATAGAGCAACTACATCCTTGCTAAAAAAACCCCTGAGAACCTAAGTTCACAGGGGTCAAGGCACTGCGCTCTCAGTAACGGGTCAAGGCATCCCCAGCCAATTGGGCAGGGCCATCGAGATGAAGGGGACGTAGGTCACCAGGATCAGGAACGCCAGAAGGATCATCAGCCACGGCATGGCGGCCCGGATGGTCTGGCCGAGGGTCAGCCCGGTTACCGCCGAGGTGACGAACAGGTTCAGTCCCACCGGTGGGTGCACCAGACCGATCTCCATGTTCACCACCATGACGATGCCCAGATGGATCGGGTCGATGCCCAGCTTCATGGCAATCGGGAAGAAAATCGGTGCCAGGATCAACACGATGGCCGACGGCTCCATGAAGCTGCCGGCCACCAGCAATACGATATTGACCATGATCAGAAAACCAATGGGCGTCAGGCCTTCGGAAATCACCCATGTCGTGATTTGCTGCGGAATCTGTTCGGTGGTCAGGACGTGGGCGAAGAGCATGGCGTTAGCGATGATGAACATCAGCATGATCGACAGCCGTCCGGACTCCATCAACACTTTCGGGCAGTCACGGAACCGCATGTCCTTGTAGACGAACAACGCAACGAAGGCCGAATAGACTGCTGCCACCGCCGCTGCTTCCGTCGGGGTGAACATGCCGCTATAGATACCGCCGAGGATGATCACAAGCAGCAGCAAGCCCCAGAATGCACGCCGTGCGGTGTGCAACCACTGACGAAAGCTGACCCGTGGCTGTGCCGGTAACTTCTTGACCCTGGCGACGATGTAGATCACCACCATCAAGATCACACCGAGCAAAATCCCGGGGACAATGCCGGCGATGAACAACTTGCCCACCGAGGTTTCAGTCGCGGCGGCGTACACCACCATGACGATGGACGGCGGGATCAGGATGCCTAGCGTCCCCGCGTTACAGATGATGCCTGCGCCGAACTCTTTTGGATAACCAGAGCGCACCATGCCTGCCACCGCGATGGAGCCAACGGCAGCCACCGTCGCCGGAGAGGAGCCAGACAATGCCGCAAACAACATGCAGGCCAGCACAGCGGCAATCGCCAATCCTCCACGAATGTGCCCGACGCAAGCGTTGGCAAAGTCGATCAGGCGTTGCGCAACGCCGCCGGTGGTCATGAACGCGCCCGATAACAGGAAGAATGGGATCGCCAGAAAGGTGTAGCTGTCAGACGTTTCAAACAGCTTGATCGCCAGCGAACTCAACGAGTCCTGACTGAACAAGAGGATGGAAACCGCCCCGGACAGACCCAGCGAAATCGCGATCGGCACGCCCAGGAACATAAAAACGAACAGCAGCAGGAACAGACAAAGAACCGTCATCAGTGGTGCTCCTCGCTCGAACTGGCGAGTTTGCTCGCTTCGGCCGCCTCATCTGCCAGCCCGAGACCGAGTTGACGATGGGTGAAGATGCGCCAGAAAATTTCCACGTACCGGATGAATACCAGGCCGAAACCAAGGGGCACGATCGCGGCGATGTACGAGACCTTAATGCCGAACTGATCGAGGTCCTCAGCACCGATATTGGCGATGAACACGGCCGACACCCATTTGTAGCTGGCCACCACGAACAATCCGGCGTAAGCCAGGCAACACACGCACGCGAGCATTCCCAGCAGGCGTTGCATGCGCCGTGGCGTCAGCCTGACCAATGCGTCCACACCCAGGTGCCCGGCGGTACGCACTCCGTAGGACATGCCAAAGAAAATCAACCAGCCGAACAGCGCCTTGGTCAGCGCCACACTCCAAGTCATTTCCTGGGCAATCCCCATTAAGTGGTCACCGATACTCGAGAAAAAAGCGCTGCTCACCACCCACTTGTCGCTCAGGGTGTAAAAGAACGTATAGATGTTGTTGAACATCACGTAGACGAATGTAACCAGGGTCATGGCGGCCAGCAGGAAGGCAATAACGGCTTCCTCCAGATGCTCCCAAAGTCGCGTCAGCGATTGCATAGAAGTTCTCCGAACGTAGAGAGAGCAGCCGCTCAGATCAGAACGGCCGCGCAGACATTGCTGTCTGTACCGATCAGTTGTCGGTAAACATCAAGGTGCTTTGTTGGAGTCGTCAGCAGCTTTGATCAGATCGGGACCAATTTCAGCCGAGAACTTTTCCCATACTGGACGCATCGCTTTTCGCCATTCCGCGCGTTGCTCGGAGGTCAGTTCGATGACTTCGCTGGTTTTGGCGTCGATGATTTTTTGCTTGGCGCTCTGGTTCAGCGCTTCAGCTTGCCTGTTCACTTCAATCGAGACCTCGTCGAGGATTTTTTGCAACTCGGTGCGGATATCTACTGGCAGGCCGTTCCAGAACCTGGAGTTGGTGATGACCATGTAGTCGATCAAGCCATGGTTGGATTCAGTGAAGTACTTCTGCACTTCATTGACCTTTTGGCTTTCATAATTCGACCACGTGTTCTCGGTGCCATTGACCGTACCGGTCTGCAACGCTTGATAGACTTCGGCGAAGCTCAACTTACGCGGGTTGGCGTGTACGGCCTTGAATTGCTCTTCGAGCACGCTGGACGCTTGGACCCGGAACTTCAGGCCGCGTGCATCTTTAGGCACGCGCAAAGGCTGGTTGGAGGAGAGTTGTTTCAGGCCGTTGTGCCAATAGGCCAGCCCGTGAATGCCTTTGTCGTCCATGGAGGTCAACAACGCTTTGCCCTGCGGACCTTGCTGAAAACGGTCGACCGCTGCCAGGTCATTGAACAGGAATGGCAGGTCGAAGATTTGCACCTGTTTGGTGTACTGCTCAAACTTGGCCAGGGACGGAGCCAATAACTGCACATCACCCAAGAGCAATGCTTCCATTTCCTTGCCGTCGCCGAACAGGGACGAGTTCGCATAGACCTCGACTTTCACCTTGCCCGCCAGACGTTCCTCGGCGAGTTTCTTGAACAGCAAAGCGCCCTGCCCTTTGGGCGTATTTTCAGCCACGACGTGAGCGAACTTGATAATTATGGGGTCGGCTGCCTGCGTCAGGCTGGCGATGGACACTGCGGCGGCGCATAGGAGCGCGCGGGTCACCTTCAACATCGATTTCACCTTTTTATTGTTGTGATTATTTTTGAGGGAGCTTTTAAAGCGCTGGTACAAAGATGCACAAGGCCGCGCGTTTAGAGAATTTGCATTTTTATAATCCAGCGTTTGGTTTAGCTGAACGCTGGCACTTTGTACCCATGGTCGACTCTGAAGCCCCTGTGGCGTGGGGATAAACCCTCGAAGACTATTGACCCAAAGCAGTTATCGTACAACGAGGTTACGACTAAAGTCGTAGACAGCTCTTACCCTCTAGATAAGCGTCAGGGCCAATAATCGTTGAGCGCGCAGCAAGACCGGCGCGTCGACCATTTGCCCGTCGACTTGAAATACGCCTGCGCCATCAGCACCCGCGTCCAGCACGCGTTGCGCCCAAGCCAGGTCTTCAGCACACGGGGCCAAAGCCTGGTGAATCACCGAAATCTGTTTCGGGTGAATGCACAAGGCGCCCGCAAAACCCATCTCATAAGCATGACGAACGGACTGGTGCAGCCCCTCTGGGTCGTCGATGGCCGGGTGCACGCCATCAAGGGGAGGCAACAACCCCGCGCCACGCGAATGCAGCAACAACAAGACGCGCGCCTGATCGAGTACACATTGTGCAGCCCGAGTGCCGTTGCTCAAATTCAGGTCCAGCGCCAGGTCCAGGCTGCCAAACGACAAGCGCTGAACGCCTTTGGCACAAGCAATCTCGGCCAGCGCCAACAGGCCACGAGCGCTCTCGATGATCGGCCAGATCAGCTTGCCGGTGGCCGCCACTGCAGCTACCTGGGCAGAACTCTCGACCTTGGGTAGCAACACCCCGATAACCCCTGAATGGCGTTGGCAGAACGCCAGATCAGCGAGGTGTTCGGCGTGCTCCGGGGCATTGACCCGAACCCAGACCGAGGCCTGCGGAGTACTTTGCAGAAAAGCCGCCAGGTTATCCCGAGCCTGGCGCTTGAGCGATTCTTCCACTGCATCTTCGAAATCGACAATCACCGCATCGGCACCCGCAGCCAGCGCCTTGGCGAATCGCTCGGGTCGGCTACCGGGCACAAACAGTGCAGAGCGGACAATGGAACCGGACATGGCTATTTCCTCTTTCTTGGGGAGGCCCAATTAATCTGTGGGAGCACGGCGTGGAGGTCTCAGACCACCCCTGCCGCTTGCAGCCGCGCCTGATCTTCAGCCGAAAAGCCCAGCTCACCCAAAATACTACCGGTGTGTTCGCCCAGCCCCGGCACCGGGTCCATGCGCGGGGTAAAGGCAGCGTTGCGCCCTGGCGGCAGCAATGCCGGCAGCTTGCCGGCCGGGCTGTCCACTTCGCGCCAGCTGTCGCGGGCCTTGAGTTGCGGGTGTTCCCACACACCCTGCATATCGTTGACCCGGGCGTTGGCGATCTGCGCCACTTCCAGCCGGGTCACGACCTCTTCCACCGTCAGTTGGGCGAAACCATCGACAATGATCTGGCGTAGCGCCTCACGATTTTCCGATCGTTTGAAGTTCGCCGAAAAACGCTCATCGGTGGTCAGCGCAGTGTCGAGCAACACCTTCTCGCAGAACAGCGCCCACTCGCGTTCGTTCTGCAAACCCAGCATCACCGTGTCGCCGCCCTTGGTCGGGAACGGACCATACGGGTAAATTGTCGAGTGCGAAGCCCCAGCACGCGGTGGCGGCTGGGCGCCTTCGAAGGCGTAGTACATCGGGTAGCCCATCCACTCCACCAGACTTTCCAGCATGCTCACGTCAATGCGACTACCCACACCGGTTTTGTCGCGCAGCAACAGCGCCGACAGAATCCCGCTGTAGGCATACATGCCCGCCGAGATGTCGGCGATGGAACAACCGGCTTTGGCCATCTGGTCTTCGCCCGGCCCGCCGGTCACCGACAGGAAGCCACCCTCGCTCTGAATCAGCAGGTCGTAGGCCTTTTTCTTTTCATAAGGCCCGCCTTCACCGTAGCCGGAAATGTCGCAGACGATCAGCCTAGGGAAGCGCTCGTGCAGCGCTTCGAACGACAACCCCATGCGCGCCGCAGCACCCGGTGCCAGGTTCTGCACCAAAACATCGGCCTTGCCAAGCAGGGCCTGAAGAATGTCCTCCGCCTCGTCCTGTTTGAGGTCCAGGGTCAGGCTTTCCTTGGAGCGGTTGGTCCAGACAAAGTGCGATGCCAGGCCACGCACGCGCTCGTCGTAGCCCCGAGCAAAATCGCCGCTGCCGGGGCGTTCGACTTTCACCACTCGCGCCCCCAGATCAGCCAGTTGCCGGGTGCAGAAAGGCGCTGCAATCGCGTGTTCGAGGCTGACCACGGTAATCCCGTCCAGCGGACGAGGATTGGCTGGTTGAGTCGTCATAGGGTTACCTCCGCCGCATTGCGCAGCTGCCAGACCTTTTCAATCAGCGCTCGGCCCTGCTCCGGCGTGCGTGCGCCAGAGAACGCCAACAGACGCTGAAATTTTTCTTCCAGTTCAGGACGCGACAGGGTGTTGCCCGGATCGCCCTTGGGCTCGTCGATAGCTGCGGATAGGGTGCGGCCGTCCGTCGTGGTGACCACCACACGGCCCAACCAGCGCGCCGGATAGGCACCGTCGACTTCACTGTCCAGCGCCATGCTGACTTTCTCGCGGAACGCTGCCACGGCAGGATCAGTCAGGGCAAACGCTTGGAACTCGGTCAATTGGGCCTTGCCGTGCACTGCAATTAAACCGAGTACTGCGCCCATCGAAAACTTGGCCTGATGCACCGTCTGCGGAACCACAACCCGCCCAAGCACATCGATAGCGGCCTGATGCACACGGGTGGTGACATGCTCGATCTGATCATGAGTCAGCCCCTCGCGCTGCATCAAAAGGAGCAACGCATCGGCAGCCGGATGAGTATGGCGGCACGAGGCGTGGAACTTGAACGAGGTCTCGGCCAGCGCCCAACGGCTGCCCAACCGGTCGGACAGCTTGCTCGGATCAGCATCGCTGGACATGCCTGCGGCCATGCCTTGATCGCCTTCGAGGATATTGCGTGCACCGGTCAGGCCATCGAGGGTCATGTACGCTGCGAGTAAACCATCGGCAGCGGCTTTGGCGGTGTGCAGCTGTTTCGAGTCGGCGGCGTCTCGCAAAAACTCCCACAACCCGGCAGCCTGAGTGCCCGCGTTGCCAAACAGGTTGATGAATTGCTCTTTATCGAAGCCCAGCAACTTGCCGACCGCAACGGCTGCCGCGAGGGTACCGACCGTGGCCGTGGTATGGAAAATCTTGTAGTGAGAACGACCCATGAACTCGCCGATGCGAATCCCGGCCTCATAGCCGGCCACTGAGGCCAGCAACAATTCGCGACCGGACTTGCCCAGGTCCTGAGCCGCCGCCAGCACGGCGGGGAACACCACCGTGGCCGGATGCAGCACCGAGCTGTTGTGCAGGTCGTCCTGCTCGACCAGGTGCGAGGAAGCTGCGTTGACCAGCGCGGCGAAATACGCCGAGGTACCACGGCCGCTCACCAGTATTTTCGCCGGGCCATCGGCTGGCCCCATGCGCTGCGCATAACGCTCGAACAGCGGAATTGGGTGCGAACCCTGGCTGGCCAGCGCCGAGCCCAGCCAGTCGAGAAACAAGTCTTCGGTGCGGTCGAGCACGGCGTCTGGCACCTGCTCGTAGTTCAGGTCGGCCAGGAAGCCGGCCAATGCTTGGGTATGGCTCATGATCGGCTCCTCAGAAACTGCGTGGCAGTTCGAGCAAATGCTCGGCGACGTAGGACAAAATCAGGTTGGTCGAGATCGGCGCGACCTGATATAGACGGGTTTCACGGAACTTGCGCTCGACGTCGTATTCGCAGGCAAAGCCAAAACCCCCATGGGTTTGCAGGCAGGCGTTAGCCGCTTCCCAGGATGCTTTGGCCGCCAGATATTTGGCCATGTTGGCGCTGGCTCCGGCATTCTTGCCGCTGTCGTATTCCTCGCAGGCACGCCAGCGCATCAGGTCGGCAGCTTCGATCTCGATGTGCGCTTCGGCAATCGGGAACTGCACCCCCTGGTTCTGGCCGATGGGTCGCCCGAACACCACCCGATCACGGGCATAGGCGCTGGCTTTTTCGATGAACCAGCGGCCGTCGCCGATGCATTCGGCGGCAATCAGCGTACGCTCGGCATTCAAGCCATCAAGGATGTAGCGAAAGCCTTTACCTTCCTCGCCGATCAGGCTGTCGAGGGGCAGTTCCAGGTTGTCGAAGAACAGTTCGTTCGTTTCATGGTTGACCATGTTGGCGATGGGCTGAACGGTCAGGCCGTTGCCAATGGCCTCGCGCAGGTCGACGAGAAAGATCGACATGCCTTCGGATTTCTTCTTCACTTCAGTCAGCGGTGTGGTGCGCGCCAGCAGGATCATCAGGTCCGAATGCTGGACCCGCGAGATCCAGACTTTCTGACCGTTGATCACGTACTTGTCACCCTGCTTCACCGCAGTGGTCTTGATCTTGGTGGTGTCGGTACCCGTGGTGGGCTCGGTGACGGCCATGGATTGCAGGCGTAATTCACCGCTGGCCAGCTTCGGCAGGTAATAGCTCTTCTGTGCCTCACTGCCGTGACGCAACAGGGTGAACATGTTGTACATCTGGCCGTGAACGGTGCCAGAGTTACCGCCGCAGCGGTTCACTTCTTCAAGGATCACTGACGCTTCGGCCAGGCCCAGACCCGAGCCGCCGTATTCGGTCGGGATCAGCGCCGCCAGCCAGCCGGCATCGGTCAGCGCCTTGACGAACGCTTCAGGGAAGCCCTTCTCTTCATCGACCTTGCGCCAGTAAGCCGCATCGAATTCGGCACACAGGGCGCGCACGCCTTCGCGGATAGCATTCAGTTCTTCGTTATCGTTGGGGTTCATCGATTGGCTCTCATGGGTCCGCACGGACACGGGCTTATCTAACGGGACTGTCCACTGGATTTAGTCGAAATCGACTTCAGCGCTTTGGGCGATACCGGCGTCATTGCCGGCCCATAACTGCGCCTTGCCAGGTTCAAGCAAGCGGCCGCCCACGCTGAACGGTTGCGGGGCAATCAACGGGCGCACGCCGCGATAGGCGAAACGGCGCAGACGCGCCTCGGGGTTGGCCCGGCAGAAAGCACGCAAGCTCAAGGTGGCGATCATCGGACCGTGCACCACCAGGCCGGAATAGCCTTCGGTGCCAGTGACGTAGGGGTAGTCGTAATGAATACGGTGGCCGTTGAAGGTCACGGCGGAATAGCGGAACAGCAACGTCGAGGTCGGCACGACAGTCTCACTCCAGTCGCCCCCGGGGACGGCTTCGCCGCTGCTTTGCTTCGGCGGGTTGGGCTCGCGGTAAACGATGTCCTGTTCTTCGCGAATCGCCAATCGACCGTCCTGGGAATAATCGTGGCGCACGGTGACGAACAACAACGCGCCAGTACGGCCGTGCTTTTCTTCGATGTGGGTGATGGTCGACAGCCTATGGGCGTCGGCGCCGACCCGCAGCGGTTCGAAGAACTCGATACGACCGCCCGCCCACATGCGATTGCGGTTATCGGCCGGTGGCAGAAAGCCGCCACGTGCTGGATGACCGTCAGTGCCCAGCAGGGACTCTGCCAGCGGATCCTGAAAGAAGCACCACGCCCACAGTGGAGGTAGAGCATCGCCATCGGCGGGAATATCTTCACCGAAGGTGGCAGCAATACGTTTGATCAAATTGCGACTCAGGTGATCCTGGGCTTCTTCGGTGCGACCGATCCACGCAGTGAAATCGGTGCTGCTAGCTGAAACGCTCATGCGGGTTACCCCTGGGCAGTTGTTGTTATGCCGGGATAATGCAAGGCGCTGGGCATTCTGAGAATTTGCATTTTCGTAAGCCAGCGTTCATAAATGCTGAACGCTAATAAAAATGGGAGACGATGATGCACTTCGATCTGGCTGACCTGCGCCTGTTCATCCACATTGGCGAATCGCCGAGCCTGACCCAGGGTGCGCGGCGGGCGTTTCTGTCACCGGCGGCGGCCAGCGCCCGGATCAAGGCGCTGGAAAGCCAATTCGATACTCGCCTGCTGTACCGTGACAGCCGTGGTGTAGAGCTGACACCCGCCGGTCACCGCCTGCTCAAGCATGCGCGACTGGTGATGCGTCAGGTGGATTACCTGAAATCCGAGTTCACCCGCTACGGCACCGATTCCGCCGGGCACATCCGCATCTTCGCCAACACCACAGCAGTGACCGAGTTTCTGCCGGAAGTGCTGGCAGGTTTTCTGGCGAAAAGACCGGGGGTAACCGTCGACCTGCAGGAGCGCCTGTCACGGGACATCGTGCGCGGCGTGCTTGATGGCACCACCGACATGGGCATCATTGCCGGTCCGGTGGAAGCCGCTGGCTTACAGGTGATGCACTTCAGCACCGACCGTCTGGTGCTGGCCGTCCCCGTAGGGCATGCGCTGGCCAGCCCGAAACCGGTCACCCTTAAACAGACCCTGGCCTTCCAGCATATAGGCCTGCACGAAGGCAGCACGCTCCTGAGTTTCCTGCGTGATCATGTCGAGCGACTGGGGCAAAACCTGTCGCTGCGGATTCAGGTGTCCAGCTTCGAGGCCATCTGCCGCATGGTCGAAGCTGGCGTGGGCATTGGCATTATTCCCGAGTCCGCCGCTGCCCGGCACAGCCGCACCATGCAACTGGCGATTGTCGAACTCGACGAACCCTGGGCGATTCGCGAACGCAGTATTCTGGTCCGCGAACTGGACGCCTTGCCAGGCACGGTGCGCGCGCTGATCGCAACCTTGATGCCGGATGCGCCCGAAGTGACAACCGACGACGCGGTACCGGCGCTCGGCTAAGCCCCCGCCGCCGTGAGTTCGAAACAAAAAATCGCGCCTTTTCCGGGCGCCGACAGCAGACGAATCTGAGCGTCGTGCAATTGCAAAATGCGCCGCACGATCAGCAGGCCGAGCCCTCCCGAGCGCCGGTCGCCCGCCTGACTGAAAGGCCGGCGGAACAGGTTTTCCAGCAGTCGCGCAGGAATACCCGGCCCGGTATCGCTGACCGTGACAATTACTTTGCCCGCCTCATGCTTGAGCGCCACCTCAATGGTCCCGCCCGACGGGGTATGCCGGATCGCGTTGTCGATCAGGTTAGTCAGTACCCGCTCGATCATGCCCAGGTCGGCCGACACCATGGACGACGAGCGCGGTAATACCGCCACCAGCCGCGACTGTCTGGCTTCGGCCATCAATTCGAACTTCTGAAAGACGTCCTGAATCAAGTCGGAGAGCGAAAAATCTTCGACCACCAGTTGCACAGCGCCATGCTCCAGCCGGGCCAGCTCGAACAACGCCTGCGCCAGTTGACGTACGTTATCGCTCTGACTCAGGGCCGCAGCGAGATAGCGCTGCCGCTCGGCCTCGCTCAGCGTTGCGCCCTTGAACGAGAGGGTTTCCAGATAGCCATGCAACGACGCCAGCGGCGTGCGCAAGTCATGGGAAATATTCGCCACCAGTTCGCGTCGGTCTTGATCCAGCTGCGTCAGGGTGCGCCATTGCTCGGCAATCCGAGCAGCCATCTGGCTAAAACTGGCCTCAAGCACGGCTATTTCATCGCGTCGACTGGCGCCATCTTCTGCGGTTACCGGCAACGCGACCGGTTCCGCCTGGGTATCGAAGTGGCGCATAGTGTCGGTCAGTCGGCGCAGTGGCCGGGTAATCATCCGAAATGCCATCAGCCCCGCCACAAGCCCCAGCAGTGCAACCAGCGCCATCGACCATAACGTCGTGCGCAACACCGAACTGGCAGCCACCTGAGCAGAAATGAGGTCATGCGCCTCGCCCATCAATACCACGTAGAGGTAGCCCAAATCCTGGCTCCCATCGTGCAGCGCGGCGACGCTGAAAACCTTTTGGCCGTCGACACTGCGCGGATCATCGCCGAGGATTGGCAGTGGCTGCCCGTCTAGCAAGCGGTGCAGAGGATTGAGGTCGACGCGGTCGCGCTTCAGGTGCCCGGCTGGCGCATCGTCACCCGTGATACGGCCCGCGCTGTCCAGCAAATAGACTTCGACGCTGGGATTGACGTTCATTAGCTTGCTGAACAGCCTGCGGATGTCCTCAACCTTGAGAGTACCGGGACCAATCATGTTGTTGTCGCGGGCGATACTGTCAGCCAAGCCACGCGACAAGCCTTGCACCACTTCCTTTTCATGCAGGTCGTTGGCCCGGATCTGCAACCACGCCGACGCCCCACAACAGGCCAACAGCAAGATCGCGAACGCCACGGACAGGCGTTGTAATAGCGTCAGGTTCATTCAGGAGGCCTCACGCGGTCCGGCGAAAAGCGATAACCCAGGCCCCAAACGGTCAGGATGCGGCTGGGTTCCGCCGGATCAACCTCGACTTTTGCGCGCAGACGATTGATGTGGGTGTTGACGGTATGTTCATAGCCATCGTGCTTGTAGCCCCACACCTGATTGAGTAAGTCCATGCGTGAAAATACCTTTCCAGGATTTTTCACAAAGAAATACAACAGGTCGAATTCACGCGGCGTGAGTTCGAGGTATTTACCATCGACCTCGGCCTGACGCGTCACGGGATCGAGCGACAGCCCGTTGAGCTCAATCTTGCCAGCGACGGTTCTCATGTTTTTTTCCAGGGCGTCCACCCTGCGCAACAGCGCCTTGACCCTTGCCGCCAGTTCCAGCATCGAAAAGGGTTTGGCCAGATAATCGTCAGCGCCCAGTTCAAGCCCAAGCACCCGATGCATCTCGCTGGAGCGGGCACTGGTGATAATGATTGGCGTATAGCGAGCCATGGCACGGGCTTGCCGGCAGATTTCCAGACCGTCCACGCCCGGCAGCATCAAATCCAGGATCAGGGCATCCCAGCCGCCCTGTTCAAGCTGCGCCAGCCCGGCATTGCCATCGGCGCAATGCGTCACTGCGTAGCCCTCGTCCTGCAAATACAGGCGCAACAAGCCTGCGAGTTGCAGATCATCTTCGACAATCAATACACGTTTGGGCGTATCCATTATCAGCCTTCTGGAATGGGTGACGCCGACGCGCGGGGGACGCGACGGGAAAGCCATTGTGCAAGATTCCATCGAATCCATTTATCACAATTAATTTAACTTTGCGTGAGGACTTGGTGACTGCCCGCGAAAAACAATGACACAACGCCCACTCCTTCCAAGTGAACCTTATGCAATCCAGACGATGGTTTCTTTTTTGCGGCACGGCTGGCGTCGCCTTGGCGGCGACAGGACTCCTCGACTGGCGCGCCCTGGCCGCGACGTCGGGCGGAACGGCCAATACCGGTGAAGTCTTCGAGGTGTCGCACACCGAGGCCGAGTGGCGCGCGCTATTGACGGCGGATCAATTCGAGGTACTGCGCCACAGTGCAACCGAACGGCCGGGCAGCAGCCCGCTCAACAACGAACACCGGACCGGACGCTTTTCCTGTGCCGGATGCCAGCTTGAGTTGTTTTCCTCCAGCACCAAATTCGACAGTCATACCGGCTGGCCAAGCTTTTATGCCCCGCTCGAACATGCCGTCGCAGAAACACGCGACATGGCGCTTGGCATGGTCCGCACCGAAGTGCACTGCCGTCGTTGCGGCGGCCATCTTGGCCATGTGTTCGATGATGGCCCCGAACCGACCGGGCTGCGCTACTGCATGAACGGCGTGGCCATGACATTCAAGCCAGGTTCGGCATGAGCCATGACTCAGCCCACAGCGACTAAACAGGATTCAGCCCAATGCTATTAATCATCTTGTCGTATCTAGGGGGCGTGCTGACCATTCTCAGCCCCTGCATTCTGCCGGTGCTGCCCTTCGTCCTCGCCCGCTCAGGCGAGCCGTTCCGGCGCAGTGGCCTACCACTATTGTGCGGCATGGCGTTGACGTTCGCGGCGGTCGCGACCCTGGCAGCCGTCGGCGGTGGATGGGTGGTGCAGGCCAACCAATATGGTCGCTGGCTGGCCGTCGCGCTGATGGCATTCTTCAGCTTGACCCTGTTGATGCCCCATTTGGCCGAGCGTTTGACACGCCCGCTGGTCTCGGCAGGAGACCGTCTTTCCCAATCGGCACAAACAGCGGGCGGCCCACCCAGCATCAAGTCATCGTTTTTGCTCGGGGTTGCCACCGGTCTGTTATGGGCACCTTGTGCCGGTCCCATCCTCGGCCTAGTACTCACCGGCGCGGCGCTGCATGGCGCCAGCGTTGGCACAACCCTGTTGCTGCTGGCCTATGCTGCCGGGGCTGCGACCTCCCTCGCCTTTGCCTTGCTGATTGGCGGCAAACTGTTTACAGCCATGAAACGCTCATTGGGTGCAGGCGAATGGCTGCGTCGAGGCCTGGGTATCGCCATGCTAATCGGCGTCGTCGCTATCGCTACGGGGCTGGACACAGGGCTGCTGAGCAACGTATCCAGCGTGGCGACAGCCGGACTCGAGCAAAAGCTGCTCAATACCCTGTCGCCGGTTGCACCGAGTGACAGCAGTCCGAGCGGCGCCACGATGAACGTGAGTCTTAAGGACGTCGCCGACTCAGCCCTGAAACTGCCAGTAGAAGGCTCGTTGCCCGACCTCTCCGGCGCAGTTACATGGCTGAACTCTGCCCCGCTCACCGCCGCAGAGCTGAAGGGCAAAGTCGTGGTCATCGACTTCTGGACGTATTCCTGCATCAACTGCCTGCGCAGCCTGCCTTACGTTAACGCATGGGCAAAGAAATACCATGATCAGGGTTTGGTGGTGATCGGCGTGCACGCGCCCGAGTTTGCCTTTGAACGAGACGTCGACAACGTGCGCAAGGCGGTGCGTGATCTGGGCATACATTACCCGGTTGCCCTCGACAACGACTACGCGATCTGGCGTGATTTCAACAATCAGTATTGGCCCGCGCATTACTTTATCGACGCTCAAGGAAACATTCGTTACCACCATTTTGGCGAGGGTGATTACGCGCAGTCAGAGCACGTTATCCAACAATTACTGGCAGAAGCAGGTCATAAAAATGTTGCCAGTGACAGGGTCACCGCGGCCGATGCTCAAGGCGTCCAGATGGCCGCAGATGATGCGGAGGTAAGCTCTCCTGAAACCTACCTGGGTTACGCGCGGGCGCAGAACTTCACATCCGGGGGCGATGAGGTAGCCGACAAGGCGCAGACCTATGCCGCTCCGGCGCAACTGAATCTGAACCAATGGGGCCTGGCGGGTAAATGGACCGCCGAGCCCGGGCAGGTCAGGCTCGAACATGCCCCCGGCCGTATCATCTATCGTTTTCATGCGCGGGACCTGCATCTGGTTCTCGGGCCTGGGCCCGACGGCAAACCTGTGCGCTTTCGGGTCAGCATCGACGGCGCAGCACCCGGTGAGGATCACGGCACTGACAGTGCGCCCAATGGTGACGGCACGGTGACCGAACAGCGCCTTTATCAACTGATACGCCAGACCGGCCCCATTATCGATCACACCTTTGCCATTGAGTTCATGGACCCCGGCGTGCAGGCCTACGCATTTACATTCGGTTGATCACGGGGTTCTGCCTTCACAGCGTGCGATTTTCTCGATGATGAACGTGAGGATGAAAGAAATGAGTACTTCTACAGTGGGCGAAAAGAGATCGACTTCGTGGTTGCCGTTGAAGCTGGCTGGCATCAGCTTGATCACGGCGCTATTGGGCCTGTCGCAATCCGCGTGTTCGGCCGAAAAAGCCGTTGCCATCGCCCCACCCGCTCTGGATGAGCCTGTCGGCACCGCCCACCACGAAGTAGCCGTAATCGCTGGCGGATGTTTTTGGGGTGTTCAAGGCGTATTCCAGCACGTACGCGGCGTCGAGAACGCAGTGTCCGGCTACGCGGGCGGCGCCGCCAACACGGCAGAGTATGGTCAGGTCAGTTCCGGCAACACAGGACATGCGGAGTCGGTACAGATCACCTACGACCCGACAACAATCACTTATGGACGCTTGCTGCAGGTATTTTTCTCGGTGGCCCACAACCCTACCGAATTGAACAGACAAGGCCCTGATAGCGGCACCCAATACCGGTCAGCGATTTTCCCGCAGAACCCGCTGCAGGAAAAAATCGCCAAGGCCTACATCATCCAGCTTGATGCATCCAAAGCGTTCAACGCACCGATCGTCACCCGAATTGAAACCAACAAAAGCTTCTACCCGGCCGAGGAATACCATCAGAACTACCTGACCCTGCACCCGAGCAGTCCCTACATCGCCATCAATGACCTGCCGAAAGTAGAGAATCTCAAGCAGATGGAGCCGACCCTCTACAGGGCCGATCCAGTACTCGTTGGCATAGCAAAGTAAACGTGTAGCTCGTGAAACTGAGGGCTGGCGACCTGACGCTAGATCCACACATCATTCTGCGCCGTCCTGTCGCCACCCTCGGCCCCGGTATTGAGCACGCCGGTTGGCTCGATCAACATCAGTTTCACTTCATGTTCGGCGTAGGGTTTGTGCTCGACACCCTTGCGTACGACATATAGCTCGCCTGCCGACAGCCGCACCGCTCCATCGCGGAAATCGATACGCAACTGGCCTTCGAGGACGATGAACGTCTCATCGGTATCGGCGTGAGAATGCCAGACAAAATCACCCTGGATTTTCACCACCTTGAATTGGTAATCGTTCATCTGCGCAACGACTTTGGGTGTCCAGTGTTCACTGAACAGGCTGAGTTTTTCAGCAAGATTGATGGCTTTATACGGGGTTTGGCTAGAGGATTCCGTGTGCATGGCGACGCTTCCCATGGTCAATGAACCCTAAGCTTAAGAGCGTCAGGTTGGCCTCGTCTTGTATGATCGTGCAGTGTTGAGCGTAGTGCGCTGCCCGCTATCGAGCGCCGAGCATCTTCAACCAGCGCCCCGGCGAAATGCCGTAGGTCCTGACAAAATGCCGAGTCATATGGCTTTGATCAGAGAACCCGGCTAGCGCTGCTGCATCAGTCAGCGAATAGCCCTGAGTCATCATGCGCCGAACCTGATCGAGACGGCGCAGGGTCAGGTAACGGTAGGGACTGGTGCCGAACAGTGCACGAAAATCTCGTGACAGGCGCCAGCGATCCCGGCCGCTAACAGCCTCCAATTCACTGAGGGTGACGGTGTGCTGCCATGAAGCCAGAAGAAATTCACGCGCCTTTTGCGCGGCCGGGTAATCCACGATTTGCCTGACCGCGTGCACGCCCGACGCGACCTGCAGCGCCGTGGCCAGGTCGAACAAGGCATCGTCCATTTCCAGCGGATCAATCGCGCAGTCCATGTCCTGAAGCAAAACCTGAGTCGCCGCAAAAAGACCCGGATCGCCGCTGATCCCGTCCTTGATAAACGGCAACGGTTTGCCTCCCAGCACCTGCTGCAAGTGTGCCGGTTCAACATAAAACATGCGGTAGTGGAAACCGTCCTCGGTACCGGCGTGCCCGTCATGGGGTTCATCGGGATGCAACACCATCGTCCGGCCAGGCAAGCTGTGCTGCAACTTTTTGCCATAATTGAAGCTTTGCACACCGGACAAGGTCCGGCCGATAGCGTAGGTATCGTGCCGATGCATCTCATAACCATGGCCGTGAAAAAATGCTTCAATCCGCTCCAGCTTTAGCGATTGTGTGGCGCGCAGCACCCAGTCTTTTCCAGGCGCGGTGGATGAATCGCCGATTGTGTGTTTACCCATGGTGAAGACTCGGATAGAAGGCACGAATGGCACTACTGATAACACGTTTCTCGATTTACGTTGAAAAGAGCTGTACGCCAACCCGAAATAGGTTAAGCCTGCCCACTGGCCAACCTGTCGACTGACGACCCACAACGCAAAGAGATGCCATGCCGACACTACTTTTTTCGCGCTTCAAAGCCCACTGGTTGAGGCTGCTATGCATGACATTGGTGATCCTCGGCATGCCGTTAAGTTGCTCGGTGCTAAAGCACGAAGAGCGCTCGCTGCTGTTCCAGATCGAGCCAGGCACCGCCAGTTGGTATCACGGTTTGCCAGCCGACGTTGAAGAACTGGAACTCAAGGCGCCCGGTTTTGGCGACTCGCAAAACATTCATGCCTGGTGGTGGCCCGCGGCTAAAGCCGGCGCGCCCGCCGTGCTGTATCTGCACGGAACACGGTGGAACCTGACGGGCCAGTTTTTCCGCATCGAACAACTGCATGCCATGGGTTTTTCTGTGCTGGCTATCGATTACCGCGGCTTCGGTCAAAGCCTGGGGCCACTGCCGTCGGAAGTCTCGGTGTACGAAGATGCACGTATCGCCTGGGCGCGCCTGAAAGTCTTGCAACCCGACGCCACAAAACGGCTTTTATACGGCCATTCACTGGGCGGTGCCGTGGCGATTGATCTGGCCGCTGAACTCGGTCGCGATGCTGAAAGCGACGGCGGTAAAAAGCAAGCGCGGGGGCTGATCATCGAATCCACTTTCACCACCCTCGCTGACGTGGCGACGGCTGTCGCCAACACGTCGTTGCCGGTGCGCTGGTTGTTGTCGCAAAAGTTCGATTCCATCGACAAAATCGCTGAAATCCACATGCCGGTACTGATCGTGCACGGCATGGATGACCCTTATGTGCCATCGCGCTTTAGTGAAGAGTTGTATCAGGCCGCGCAAGAACCCAAACGCTTGTTGCTGGTCCCTGGGGGCACGCACAACAACAGCATGAGCCTGGGCCGTGATGCCTACAGCCAGGCGATTCAAACGCTATTGAAGTCCGGTAACGCCGCGACCCCGCTAGAGAAACCCGTTGCATTCAAACAGAGCACCGCTGCCGGGTAATTGAAAACATCACATCAATACATACAACAGTACGATATTGACCACCAGCATCGCCAGCGCTGTGGGGATCTGCGCCTTGATGACCGCATACTTGTCCGGTAACTCCAGCAACGCCGCAGGGACGATGTTGTAGTTGGCCGCCATCGGTGTCATGAGCGTTCCGCAGTAGCCGGAGAACATGCCAATGGCAGCCATCACCGCTGGATTGGCGCCGTACATGCCAACCAACACCGGCACGCCAATACCACCCGTCATCACTGGAAAGGCGGCGAAACCGTTGCCCATGACCACAGTGAACAGGGCCATGCCCAGCACGTAGACCATCACCGCTACCAGACGGAAGTCGAGGTTGATGTAGGCCGTGGCCAAGTGCGCCACCGCCTTGCCAACGCCAGCGTCATTGAATAACAACCCGAGCATGGCAAGCATTTGTGGCAGTACCAGAGCCCAACCCAGCGCTTCTGTCAGACGGCGTGACTCACGCATCGCCTGCACTGGGGTGTCGCGGGTCAGCCAGCACGCCAACGCCAGCGCGATCAAGCAACCGATGCCCAGCGAGACAAAAGTGCTGTTGGCCGGATCAAGCAAAGCCACGTCGCCGAATTTGACGTTTTTCAGAAACACCGCGCCGATCACAGTCACCAGCGGAATCGCCAGCGCCGGGATGAACAATTTGTTGCCCAAACGCCCGGCGCTTGCCCGACGAGCCTTGTCGGGCAGGTCATGATGTTTGCCCATACCAACCCCGCCGCACCCGGCGATGGCAGCCATCGCCAGCACGCCGACGCCAACCAGCGCGGGCGGCAGTTGCTCGCCCACCAAAAACGCGATGCTGAACAGGCCCCAAAATAAACCCGTGCTCCAACGCTTCGGATTACTTTTATCGGTGAGCGTCATGACCGTGGTGATCGCCAGAATCACTCCGGCCAGCCAGTACAGGTATTGAATGGAAATGATCATTGTGCGACCTCCTTCATCACCAGATTGGCGTGCAGCTCACGACCTAACCGGCGATCAAAGCGATGCAGCCGTATGGCATGAATCACGAACGCACAAAATGCCGTTGGCATCCCCCAAAACGCGATGTGCATCGGATCGACATCGATCCCTGACCCCAGCAAAAAGGTGTGCATCAAGGCAATAGCGCCAAAGGCGACGAATATGTCTTCGCCGAAAAACAGCCCGACGTTGTCCGTTGCCGCGCATAGCGCCAACAATCGAAAGCGCACTGCCTCCGGCAACTTACCGAAACGCGCCTCGGCAGCGCCTTCAGCCATGGGCGCCAATAGCGGGCGGACCATCTGCGGATGCCCACCCAGGCTGGTCAGACCTACCGCAGCGGTGGTTTCACGGACAAACAGGTAAGCGATCAGCAGACGTCCGACCGTGGCACTCTGGAAGCGCGCAATCCAGTTTTGCGCGTGCAGACGCAGGCCATGGCGCTCAAGCAAGCCGATGACCGCCAGCGGCAACAGGATGATCAGCGGCAAGGTACGGGTTTTAATAAACCCGTTGCCTATAGTTGCGAGAATAGTGTCCAGCGGCATGCTCGCGGCAAAGCCGGTAGCCACGGCCGCAAGAGCGACCACCAGCATCGGATTGAAGCGAAGCACAAAGCCAATGACGATGACCAGCACCCCTAGGAGCGGCCAGAGATTGATAGCGGTTTGCATAATAAGGATCTCGTTCCGTTGTGTTGTTATTCATGGAGTCCTATTTCATTCTTCAGCAATCTTTCGGTACGCCGAGAACGGCGTCCAACGAGAAAAAACCGCTATGCCTCATAAGAATTTCTGTAGAGGTTGTGGCATACAACCTGCAATTTCCAAAAGCATGCGCGCTATGGCTACAGGGCACCGTTCACCTTATTTGTGCGGCATGCGAAACCGCGACACCTTAAACAGCAAGGAATCAACTCAGTGAATCTCAAATTTCTGGAAACCTTCGTCTGGGTCGCCCGCCTGAAAAGCTTCAGGCTCACGGCAGAGAAACTGTTCAGCACCCAGGCGTCTATTTCCAGCCGCATCGCCGCGCTGGAGGATGAAATGGGTGTGCGCCTGTTCGTTCGTGACTCCAAGGGGGTTTCGCTGACCACCGAAGGTTTGCGCGTGCTGGAGTACGCAGAACACATCATGGACACGATGCAGAGCATGAAAGACGCGATCAAGGACCCGCGACAGGTACGCGGCCGGATTCGTATCGGGGCGATGGATACGGTGATACACACCTGGCTCAGCCCTTTGGTAACACGCCTGATGAAGTGTTACCCGGCGCTGGAGATCGAACTGACCGCAGACACTGCCAGTAACCTGTGCGTGCAACTGGAAAAGGGTTATCAGGACATTATTTTCCAGACCGACGTGCTGCGTTTCGACTCGGTGCGCAACACGGTACTGGCCCGCTACCCGATGCATTGGGTGGTGCCGACCGGCTCGGCCTATGACCGGCCTTACGCCTCGCTCGAAGAGCTGTCGCTGGAGCGTATCGTGACCTTTTCGCGGAACTCTCGCCCGCACCAGGACATCCTGAACATGCTGCACACGGCCAACATCGTGACGCAGCGCATCAATTGCGTGAACTCGGCCTCCGCCATCACCCGCCTGGTGCGCGACGGCTTCGGCATCGGTGCATTGCCGGCAGCGCTGGTACGCGGAGAACTGACGCAGGGCGTCCTGACCCTGATCCATGACGTACCCTTGCCGCCGGCCATGGACATCGTCGCCAGTTGGCGTACCGGCGCAGGCATGGAGCTGGTTGAAGACATCGTCAGCCTGACCCAGGAAGTCGTTGGCGAATTCGCAGCGCAGATGCCCTCGGAAGCTCCGCACTATGTATTGATCTGTGATCTGCTGGCGTCTTCGTTGCCAACGACACCAAGGCCCTGAACCTTAGGGGTTCATACTTTCAAGATACGTCCACTCAGCGAAACACCCAACAGCAACACGGCGACAATCAGAAAGGCCAGACTCAGGCTGCTGGCGTGGGCGATGAAGCCAATGAGCGCTGGACCGGCAAGGATCCCGGCATACCCCAAGGTGGTGATCGCCGGGACGGCCACGTTTTCTGGCATGACCTTTTGTCGGCCGACGGCACTGTAGAGCACTGGAATAATGTTGGAACAACCGGCACCGACCAGCGCGTAACCGAGCAGCGCTGCTTCCCAAGTGGGGATCAGTGTGGACAGTGCCAACCCCAGCGCTGCGCACAGGCCACCCAGAATAATGACGCGATTGGCCCCGACTCGACGAACGATGGCATCACCAAAAAAACGGCCGAGGGTCATGGTCAGCGCGAACACCGCATAGCCCAGCCCGGCATAAGACGGATCGACATTGCGCAAGGAACTGAGGAACACCGCACTCCAATCGAGCATCGCGCCTTCGGTGAGAAATACGGTAAAGCACAACAAACCGATAAACAGCACCACGCCGTGGGGCACGGCAAACGCCGGGCCATCGCTTTCACTGCCATAGGTAAGGAAATGCGGAGAGGCCCTGAACAAGGCGATGACCATAAAGGCAACCACCACCCACATCGCGATCAACGGCGAAGCGCCCGCACTGAGCAAGCCGCTGACCCCACCAGCACCGATGATCCCTCCCAGACTGAACAAGCCATGAAAGCCCGACATCATGGTCTTGCCGCTGGCCCGCTCGACGATGATCGCCTGAATGTTCACCGTGCAGTCCAGCGCGCCCATGCTGGCGCCAAACACGAACAGCGTCGCCACCAGCAACGACAGGCTGGAGACCGACGCCAGCAAGGGCAGACACAGACAGATCAATACGCTGGAGACGATCAAGACACTGCGACAACCGAACCGCGCCGCTAGCGCCCCTGCCAGCGGCATGGCGATGATCGAGCCGACACCCAAACACAGGAGCAACAACCCAAGAGTCCCGTCATTCAGCCCGACACGCGCCTTGGCATAGGGCACCAACGGCGCCCACGCTGCGATGCCGAACCCGGCGATAAAAAAACCGATACGCGTGGAAAACTGTTCCATTCGGCCCGGGATAACCGGTGCCGCGGTGCTGATGGCCGTCATGGGGCGTCCTTCGATAACCCCGGGCAGGTTCAACCGGGCAATCGCAGCAGCCTAACAAAGCTCGCGGCCTAACCAAATGTTTCGTTCCGGATTCACAGGAACACTGAACGGAGTCCATCCTGTCCTGCCATGAAGGATCAGCTAGACTGTGCGCCGCTTCTCTCAAGGTTGAAACCAGAGAGCCCTTCACAAACAAGCTCCCTATAAAAGCTTGAAGCTGCGCGAGGATATTGTGTCAAAAGGCGTTGTACTGTCGGTTATGGCCTCTGTCCTGTTCGGGGTCATGTATTTCTATACTTCGCTGCTGACACCTCTGAGCGGTGAAGAGATCTTCGGTTGGCGCATGCTGCTCACCGTGCCCTGCGTAACGCTGTTCATGATGATCAGTGGTGATTGGCCGCTGGTTTGCCAAATCGGTCGACGCCTGCGACAAAAACCGGCTCTGCTGATTGGCATGCTGCTGTCTTCGACGCTGCTCGGTGCGCAGCTCCTGCTCTTCATGTGGGCACCGCTGCACGGCCGTAGCCTGGAAGTGTCACTGGGGTATTTTCTCTTGCCGCTGACAATGATCGTCACCGGCCGAATCGCCTACGGCGAGTACCTGTCACGCTTGCAAAAAATAGCCGCCTTTTGTGCTCTGGTCGGGGTCGCTAATGAGTTATATCGAGTCGGCAGTTTCTCTTGGGAAACCCTGTTGGTGGCCCTCGGTTATCCGGTGTATTTCGTGCTACGGCGCCGGTTGGGCAACGATAACCTCGGCGGTCTGTGGTTCGACATGGCCCTGCTGCTGCCCATCGCGACCTGGTTCATCCTCAACGGTGACCCCAGCGTCGTCGCTGAACACCCACGGCTGTACCTGTTGATTCCACTGTTGGGCATGATCAGCGCCTCGGCATTGGTCAGCTATATCCTCGCGAGTCGCCTGCTGGCCTTCAGCCTGTTCGGCCTGCTCAGTTATGTCGAACCCGTGCTTCTGGTCGGCGTTGCCTTGCTGCTGGGAGAAAGCATCGGCCGCGATGAATGGCTGACGTACCTGCCGATCTGGGTGGCCGTGCTGGTATTGGTGTTTGAAGGCAGCAAACACTTGCTGGCCCATCGCCGCAGAAACGCCGCGTGAGGTGTCACTGCCGAAGCCCATCAGCACTCCGACAGCGACGTCCGGATCAGAACAGCTTGATGGTATAGCTCAGGATCAACCGATTTTAGTCGATGTCAGTGCGGTAGTTTGAGCGCGCTGTCGCGTTGCGAATGCGCACACCCACATCCCTGAAGGGACCGCTCTGGATCACGTAGCCAATGTCCAGATCACGCTCCCAATCCTTGCCTTCGAAGCCCCGCCCGGTATTGACGTTATCGCCCTTGAGGTAGCGCGCGCCAACCACCAGACCCGGCAGGCCAATGGCGGCGAAGTTGTATTCGTCGCGCAGTTGCCAGGAGCGCTCTTTGGGAGCCGCGAACTCATAGGTCGGTACTTCGTTACCCAGCGGCGAGATGTTGTCGCCGATCCGCAGGAAGCCGTCTTTGCCGTTGATCGCCTGATAGCCAACGTAAAAAGTATTCCCCCCGTGGGCGGCGGACATCAGTGAGTAAAACGCGCGGTTGTCGAGGCTGCCTGCTTTGCTCTGGCCGTCATCCTGAGCGTCGTAAAAGCCCAGATTCGCCCCCAGTTTCCAGCTACCGAACGGCTCGATGTGTTTGAGGTTGTAGAAGCGTTGCTGGTAGATATCCTTGAGCTGCGCCTGCCAGATGCCGACCGTGGTGCGCTTGTCGTTGAAGGTGTAATCAGCACCCGCGTAGTTGAAACGATCGGAGGTGATATTGGCGATACGCCGTGGGTTGATCGGGTCATTGATCAACGCGTACATCGGTTGGTCATTACTGGAGTCGCGCAAGTTGGTAGAGCGCAATTGACCCGCATTGAGGGTCAAACCTTCAATATCAGTGGAGACCACGCTGGCGCCCTGATAGGTCGGCGGCAACAAGCGGATATCGCTGAACGCCAGCACGGGCAGATTGGGTTGCAGTTCACCCACGCGCAGTTCGGTTTTGCCCACTTTCATTTTCAGTGCCCCGGCCAGAGAGCCATACTCGTCGGCGGAACTGCCGTCGGTATGCAAGGGCAGTAAACCGGTCTTGACCCGATCTGGACTGCTGTCGAGTTTGATCCCCAGTAAACCGAGGGCATCCACCCCGAAACCTACGGGCCCTTCGGTATAGCCGGATTTTATGTTGAGAATGAAACCCTGCGCCCATTCCTCAGCCTTGGACTGTTTGTTAGGACCCACGATGCCCGAATAGTCGCGGCTGAAGTAGTAGTTACGCGCCTGCAAGGTTGCCGTCGAATCCTTGAAGAACGCACTTTCGTCTGCACGCGCCACTTCGCAAAAACTACCGGCCACCGCCGCTGACACCATCATTCCGATGACGCTTGCACTGTTTTTCATAGGGTCACTCTTGTTTTTATTAGGTCAAACGATCCCTATACCGTGGCGTGGGTTTTAAAAACCGCGACAGTCAGTCAGAGATCGATGGATTGATGCGAGTAACGGACGCTCCCGATCCGTACCTTTTTTACCTTGCTACCTTGCTTGTACCGAGGCCGCTAGCGCCCCCGTTTTTTTCACTCTCCCAAAGGTCAGCAGCAGGTGCGCCAAGAGCCCGAAGATCAAGCCCCAGAACGCCGCCGAAAGCCCCAGTAATGACATGCCTGATGCCGTGACCAGGAAGGTAATCAGTGCTGCTTCGCGATCTTTGGGTTCGGCCATGGACCCGGCTAATGCGCCAGCGATAGCGGCAAACAACGCCAGCCCGGCCAGTGCCGCGATCAGTTCCTTGGGGAAGGCGCTGAAGATCGACACCAGGGTCGCACCGAAGATGCCCAGCAGCAGGTAGAACACCCCGCCCATCACCCCGGCGACATAGCGTTTGCTCTTGTCTTCATGAGACTCGCGTCCCGTGCAGATGGCCGCGGTGATCGCTGCCAGGTTCAGCCCGTGGCAACCGAATGGCGCCAGCAACAACGTGCCCAGCGCCGAGCTGGCAATGATCGGGCTGGCAGGCGTGTGGTAACCGTCGTTGCGCAATACGGCGATGCCCGGCACGAACTGCCCGGTCAACGCCACCATCACCAGTGGCAAGGCGATATTGAGCAACGCATGCCAACTGAACTCAGGACTGATCCACAGCGGTTTCGCCACATCGATCACCAGCGCAGAGCTGTTCAACTCCCCGGCCGACACAGCGATCACGCAGCCCACAACCAGCACCGCCAACACCGCGTAACGTGGTTTCATACGCCTGAACAGTAGATAGGTGACAAACATCGCCAACACCATGAACGGCTTGTCCTTCATCGACACAAACAGCTGGGTGCCGAAACTGAACAGAATCCCCGCCAACATCGCGGCCGAAATCGCCGCAGGCAGTTTGCCAACGATGCGGTCAAACGCGCCGGACACACCCACCAGCAGAATGATCAGGCTGGAGACGATATACGCCCCCACCGCCTCATTCAGACTGATGCCCGGCAACAGCGCCACCAACAACGCCGAGCCGGGCGCCGACCAGGCGATCACCACCGGAACCCTGAAGCGCAAGCTCAAGTAAATGCCCAACACACCGCTGCCGATGGAAATCGCCCAAACCCAGGACGACAGCACATCGGCAGGCAGACCTGCGCTTTTCGCCGCCTGGAAGATGATTACCAATGGCCCTGCATAGGAAATGATCGTCGCGATAAAACCGGCGACGGCAGCGGACAGGGAGAAGTCTTTGATCAGTGTTTTCATGGTTTCCGTTGCTCGATAAAAAGTGATGGCTCGGGCAATACGCAGCTCCAGCACACGATCAGGACCGAACCTGGACCTCAACCGGCGCGACTACCGGCGATACCTTGCGCCGATAGACGAAGCACATCGCCAGCGCTGCCACGGCGCCCGGCACAGCGAAAGCCATGAAGTTGTAGTGCAACGGAAGACCTATACCGAACAGTGCGCCGCCTAGAATCGGGCCGACGATGGCACCGCTGCGCCCCACGCCCGAAGCCCAACCCAATCCGGTGGAGCGGATCGCCAGCGCGTAGAACTGCGCACCCATGGCGTACAGCAAAATCTGCGAACCGATAGTGGTCGCACCGGCAATCGCGATCAGGCTGTAGAGCATCCACCCCGGACTGTTGAACCCCAACAGGCTGATGGACACCGAGGCGATGGCGAAGAACACCACCAACACGCGCTGCAGGTTGAATTTGTCGCCCAGCCAACCGCCGCCGACCGCGCCGAATATCGCGCCGAAGTTCAGTACCAGCAAAAACATCAGGCTTGAGCCCAGGCCATAACCGGCGCTGGTCATCAGCTTCGGCAACCAGGAGTTGAGCGCGTAAACCATCAACAGACAGCAGAAAAAGGCGACCCACAGCATCAGCGTGCTGATGGCCCGTCCTTCGCGAAACAGT
The DNA here is from genome assembly GCF_052976945.1 of Pseudomonas sp. GG8. Lineage (NCBI taxonomy): Bacteria > Pseudomonadati > Pseudomonadota > Gammaproteobacteria > Pseudomonadales > Pseudomonadaceae > Pseudomonas > Pseudomonas sp. GG8. The sequence continues at coordinate 1,681,782 of NZ_JBRIIP010000001.1, read as the reverse complement.
TGCAACACCGGGGCGCCGTCAGCCTTTATCGCAGCCATCTGATACTGATCATCGGGCTGGGCCGTGTAACCCGGCTCAATGCGTTGCAGCACGTGGACGACCTGCTGCCTGCGTCCCTCGCGGACCATGAAGCCCACCGATTCCGGCAAAAACCAGAGAATCAACGGCAATAGCAGCAGCGGAATCGCAGCGACGAAAAACACCGACTGCCAACCAAAACGCGGCAACAACACGATGCCCAGACCAGCGGACAACATGCCGCCCACCGAGTAGCCGCTGAACATGATCGCCACCAGCGTGCTACGGATTTTTTTCGGTGCGTATTCGCTCATCAATGCCACGACATTGGGCATGACTCCGCCGATGCCAAGGCCAGCAATAAAGCGGCAGATGCCAAATTCGGTGGGGTTAGTGACAAAGCCGTTAAGGACGGTGAAACCGCTGAACAGCGTGACGCAGATGGCGATGACTTTCTTGCGTCCGATCTTGTCCGAAAGCGGACCAAAGAACAGCGCACCGAACATCATGCCGAACAGCGCATAGCTTCCCAGCGCACCAGCTTGCAAGGGTGTCAGCCCCCACTCGACCATCAACACCGGCAATACCACGCCGTAGATCACCAGATCGTAACCGTCGAAAATAATGATCAAGGCGCACCAGAACAGCACCAACCAATGAAAGCGATTGAACCTGGCCTCGTCGACCAGGGTGTGGACGTCTATTTTTCGCATGGCGGGACTCTTTTATTGTTTTTATCAAGGCCTGCCAAGGTTAGAAATCCAGCGGTCTGCGCAATATCCGTTTAGTGCAGACCTCTATCCGTTTCGTGCTGAACGGTTGAGTCATGCACGATATGGATAGCAATAGGGCGATCAGATGGTGCACCGATCATAAGGGGGCGAACCGCTCCAGCTGCATTTCCTGAAGGCGACTCAGGGTGCGGCGGAAGGCAAAGGCCAGATAACCCTCGGTGTACAACTGCTCAAGCGGCACCTGCGCTTCGACATACAGCGGCACGCGACGGTCATAGCATTCGTCGACCAGCGCGATGAAGCGCCGCACACCGTCGTCATGCACCGACAGCTGCGGCAGCTCCCGGTCACCGGCGGCGACCTGCACCGCCGCGTCTTCGGTCCCTCGGGCAATTTTTCCTTCGCGCTGTTTGGCGCTCAGCGCAGGCACGTCGCTGATCAGAATGACCGAGAATCGATCACACAATTCAATGAAATCCATCGCTGCCAGCGGCTGTTCACAGACGTCGGCGTAACGGCACCACAGCACCTTCTCGCTGTGCTGCACCACATTCACGCTACGACGGCCAAACGCGACCGGCTCGCTCGACATTGCATGGCCCGCGCTCAGGCGTTTGAACACGTCACCCAGAACGCTCGGCTGATCCGGCTGGCTGAGCCAATAACGCTGATGCAATTGCCCCGGATGCAGGCGGTGATCTTCACCACCGTCGACGCTCACCACCGTCATTTCACGGTTGATCGCGTCGATGGCCGGAACCAACCGTTGACGGTTGAAGCCATCGGCATACAACTGATCCGGCGGTTGATTGGAGGTGGACACCAGTACCACGCCTTCCTCGAACATCACCTGCAGCAAGCCACCCAGAATGATCGCGTCGCCGATGTCACTGACAAACAGTTCATCGAAGCACAGCACCCGCACTTCCTGACTTAGCTCGCGGGCCAAGGCTCTCAATGGATTGGCCGTGCCAGTCAGCTGGAACAGCCGAATATGCACCCAACGCATGAAGTGATGGAAATGCTGGCGTCGGGCCGGCACTTTCAAGCTCTCGTAAAAGCGGTCCATCAACCAGGTCTTGCCTCGCCCTACCGGGCCCCACAGGTAAACACCCTTGATTGGCGATTGGTGCTTGCTCTCATGCAGCGCCACGTAGCATTCCTGTAACAACCGAACGGCCTTCAATTGCGCCGCATCGGGCTTGAATCCTTGCTCATCAATGGCCTGTTGATAGGCCTCCAGTGGGGACACGACATTCATCAAGAAAAATTACCGTCCAATTGTTAAACTCCCGAATCGCCTTCTCAGGTCTTCGACTGACCTTTTCGCGCCCGTCATATTTGCATAAAACGCAACGCTCGCCTCGCTCTTGGTATCCCAATATTTCGCATTCGCGGGTGCCAGCCTCATCAGGCCCGACTCATCCCTGTGAGAATTTCAGCAGTCGACAGCACCGTCGCATACTCGTCATGCAGGTTGCTCAACGACATCGCGTGCACCCCCTGTGCCGCATGCGGAGCGCCAAAGAAGTCGGTCTGATCAAACGTAAAACAAGCATCGTGAGGCACCAGCACCTCGAACCCCAGGACGCTGGTCCGCCCGGTCGACACCGACATGAACCCGGCCGAAGGTGACTTTGCGGACTCACTGATCCACCTGATCGCAGTAGGTCGCCACGGTAAAGCCGAAGAAATCGCCGGTTTCCTGGCCTACCTGGCAGGCCAGGAAGCCGGTTACACCACTGGCGCAAGCCTGTCCATCGACGGTGGCTTCGGCGCCTGATTCCTGCTTAAGGACAGCCACGGACTTCGAACAGATGACAGGGCCGAGTCGTATCTGTACTCATCACCACGTCGATGACAGCGTAATTTGCTTAAGCACATGAAAATTCTGAAAAAAACTTTTGCCTTCGTCAAAGGTTTCGACTACATTAGCGCGCCTCGACAGACTGAATGGTTTGACGAGATACGGTGAGGTGTCCGAGAGGCTTAAGGAGCACGCCTGGAAAGTGTGTATACAAGAAATTGTATCGAGGGTTCGAATCCCTCCCTCACCGCCATATTAGAAATACGCTAAAGCCCTGATTTTCCTAGAGAAAATCGGGGATTTTTCGTTTATGCCTGTTTATTCAGGCAATTTTTAGGGCGAAAAGGACGACTTTAAGCCTGGATTAGGCCGCTTTAGGCTCACCCTTCCCCGGCGTCCTGCCGATCTAACACAATCCCTTCTTTATTTACCCACCCCATCAAACGCCTGCTCGCACGTCACACCCCGTGCATGGCTTTGGTCAGCATATCCTGCCAGATCGGCCGCTCGCCGATCAGCGCGCTTGAACATGTCGGCGAGCAGAGGAGCGGTTCAACCTGGGGTCTTCCCCGACCGCACTCGCTCATTTCAAATTGTTACCGGACGCCCCAGCCTGGGCTAAAACCCTGCCTCGGTAACAGCCGCAAGCGCATTTCAAAAACCTTCGATAAGTTTTATACCGTCTAAAAAACGTTGATCTAGACAGCCTCCAGTTATTTTTAGAACTTTCTTGAACGCCCAATCAACGAGTTGGCCGTTCGATTGCATAGGCTTGTACGTACAAGTAAGCATGTGTTCAGACGCGTAAGCGCCAGAAGGGCCGACACACAGGTTTGCTTAAAGCCCTTGCTCGGGGATTCGGTTCGGAAATTTCTACGTTCATAGCGTCATACGCGTTCCCGCAACAGTACTTATGCGTCACAAGCGCTCATATTGATTTTAGGAAATGAATAATGAAAAAAGCATTGCTGACCCTTTCTGCACTGGCTTTATGCATCGCCGCCGGTTCTGCGCTGGCCAAGGAGTACAAGGAATTGCGCTTCGGCGTCGATCCGTCTTATGCGCCTTTCGAGTCCAAAGCCGCTGATGGCAGCCTGGTGGGCTTTGATATCGATCTGGGCAATGCGATCTGCGCCGAACTGAAGGTCAAGTGCAAATGGGTCGAAAGCGATTTCGACGGCATGATTCCGGGCCTGAAAGCCAACAAATTCGACGGCGTTATCTCGTCGATGACCGTAACAGATGCGCGGATGAAGGTTATCGACTTCTCCGAGGAACTGTTCTCTGGCCCGACTGCACTGGTGTTCAAGAAAGGCGCGGGCGTAACGGCCGACCCTGCAACCCTCAAAGGCAAGAAGGTTGGCTATGAGCAAGGCACCATTCAGGAAGCCTACGCCAAGGCTGTATTGGACAAGGCGGGTGTAACAACCCAGGCCTATGCGAACCAGGACCAGGTTTATGCTGACCTGACGTCTGGCCGTCTCGATGCTGCCGTGCAAGACATGCTGCAGGCGGAACTGGGCTTTTTGAAATCGCCAGCCGGTGCTGGTTTCGAAGTCAGCAAACCCATCAACGATCCACTGCTGCCAGCAAAAACCGCAATCGGCATCTCGAAAGGTAACAAAGACCTCAAGACACTGCTGGATAAAGGTATCAAGGCATTACACGATGATGGCAAATATGCCGAGATCCAGAAAAAACACTTTGGCGACATGAATCTCTACAGCGGCAAATAATGCCCCGGCGCCCATCCTCAAGATGGGCGCTTTTTTGCTTGCCAAGGGCCTGACCAATGTTCGAAAACCTATTACATATTCTGGGACTTTCAGCTTTCAGCCTTAAAGGCTTTGGCCCGCTGTTACTGGAAGGCACCTGGATGACCATCAAACTATCGATACTGTCGCTACTGTTGAGCGTTCTACTCGGTCTGATCGGCGCCAGTGCCAAGCTGTCCAGTTCGTCCCTGCTGCGCATTCCAGCGCAGCTCTACACCACGCTGATTCGTGGGGTGCCGGATCTGGTCCTGATGCTGCTGATTTTCTACAGCCTGCAAACCTGGCTGAGCAACCTCACCGTGGCGCTGGACTGGGACTATATCGAGATTGATTCATTCAGCGCCGGGATCATTACCCTGGGGTTCATCTACGGCGCTTATTTCACCGAGACCTTTCGCGGCGCGATCCTCGCCGTGCCTCGTGGGCAGATGGAAGCTGCAACGGCCTATGGCTTGAGCCGCAGCCAGCGCTTCCGCTTCGTGGTGTTCCCGCAAATGATGCGCTTCGCCCTGCCCGGCATCGGCAATAACTGGATGGTGATTCTCAAAGCCACCGCACTGGTCTCGATCATCGGCTTGGCCGATCTGGTCAAGGCTGCCCAGGATGCCGGCAAAAGCACCTATCAACTGTTCTACTTTCTGGTACTCGCCGCCTTGATCTATCTGCTGATTACCAGCGCTTCGAACTATGTCCTGCGCAGGCTGGAATACCGTTATGCCGCAGGCTCCAGGGAGGCGGTACGATGATCGATCTTCTACAGGAATACTGGAAACCGTTCCTTTACAACGACGGTTATCACATCACCGGGCTGGCCATGACTTTGTGGCTACTCAGCGCCTCGATCTTCATCGGCTTTCTGGTGTCGATCCCGCTGTCGATTGCCCGGGTTTCAACCCATGTATGGGTACGCTGGCCGGTCCAGTTCTATACCTATCTATTTCGCGGTACGCCGCTGTATATCCAACTGCTGATTTGCTATACGGGGATCTATAGCATCGCCGCAGTTCGCGCTCAACCGGTGCTCGATGCGTTCTTTCGCGATGCGATGAACTGCACCATTCTCGCCTTTGCCCTGAACACCTGCGCCTACACAACGGAGATTTTCGCCGGGGCAATCCGCAGCATGGCCCACGGTGAAGTCGAAGCGGCAAAGGCCTATGGTCTGACCGGCTGGAAGCTGTATGCCTATGTGATCATGCCGTCGGCACTGCGCCGCTCGTTGCCGTACTACAGCAATGAAGTGATTCTGATGCTGCATTCGACCACCGTGGCCTTTACCGCGACCATCCCGGATATTTTGAAAATTGCACGAGACGCCAATTCGGCGACCTTTTTGACCTTCCAATCGTTCGGAATTGCCGCGCTCATCTACTTGAGCGTCACCTTTGCACTGGTCGGTTTGTTCCGCTTGGCAGAACACCGATGGCTGGCGTTTCTTGGCCCGGCTCACTAGGACGTCAACTGCACGCGCAGCGGCTATCTACTTCCCTCTTGAGGATGCTTGCACACATGTACAAACTGACCATTGACGGCCTGCATAAAAGTTACGGCAGCCACGAAGTACTCAAAGGCGTGTCGCTGAAAGCCAAAACCGGCGATGTGATCAGCCTGATCGGCGCGAGCGGTTCGGGTAAGAGCACGTTTCTACGGTGCATCAACTTTCTCGAAACACCCAACAGCGGCAGCATGAGCCTGGACGACCAGCAGATTCGCATGATCAGTGATCGACACGGCATGCGCGTAGCCGACGACGCAGAACTGCAACGAATCCGCACCCGCCTGGCGATGGTGTTCCAGCACTTTAATCTGTGGAGCCACATGACTGTGCTGGAGAACATCACCATGGCCCCGCGCCGAGTGCTGGGGGTCAGCAAGAAGGATGCAGAGGATCGGGCTCGACGCTATCTCGACAAAGTCGGTCTGCCATCCCGTGTCGCCGATCAATATCCCGCGTTTCTCTCTGGAGGTCAGCAACAGCGCGTCGCCATCGCCCGGGCCTTGTCCATGGAACCGGAGGTCATGCTGTTCGACGAACCGACCTCGGCACTCGACCCGGAATTGGTTGGCGAAGTACTGAAGGTCATTCAGGGGCTGGCCGAAGAAGGCCGTACCATGATCATGGTCACCCACGAAATGAGCTTCGCTCGTAAAGTGTCAAATCAGGTGCTGTTTCTGCATCAAGGGCTGGTCGAAGAACAGGGAGCACCCGAGGACGTACTGGGCAATCCCCAAAGCGAGCGGCTGCGGCAGTTTCTCAGCGGCAATCTGAAGTAAGCCCCACCCTCCGCACACTACCTTTGAGCGACTGGCACGTTGCTCAAAGGGCTGATCAAGGACTTGATCAAAGGGTCACTGATTACTTTGGTAGTTGGCGTTATCATTCTGGACTTCGCTTCCAGGCGGTCCATGTCCCCCATCAAAACCTTTCTTTCGCCATTCGACCAACACCCAATCAAATTTGCTAGGCTCAGCCTTCTATACAGGAGGCCACCCATGACTCTCGAAGAAATGAACATTCCTCTATCGATCAAAACTCAAGCCGCCGATATCATCGCGCGCATTGAGCAGTCGACTGGAATTATCGATGCGACAATGGCGGGAGGGATCGCTGAAGGCTTTGTACTGGGTATCGTCTGCCTCAAGGCAATGCAGCCAGAGGATATCGATCAGTTGGAAACGCTGTTCAGTCAGGCCGGTGACCGGAAAATGGCTGGGTTGAAATAGACTTTCCTGTCCGTGGACGGATGACGGCTGCCACACTTTTATGCGTATTCTGCCCATCAGCCAGGCTCGCGCTCCTTACACGCCAGTGGAATGCATCAAGACCGCTTAGGGGAAATGCGAGTTTCAGATTGCTTCACTCCGTGGTGGGCACTCAACACGCTCCAGGAGATATCTCCCTGTTCCGACGTAGACAGCCAAGCGACCATGCTCCACACCAGGCCCAGCCAAAGCACTCCCAAAACCATCAACATCCTTATGAAGGCTCGCGTGGTCATGATGGCAACCCGTTTGAATGATACTCATCATGCATCAGTCTCTCTCTAACCGTTCAACTTTGTTCAAATAAGTTTCATTCCTGCAAATAGCCTGTATGCGTCGAACAGAGGACGATGTGGATAGAGACAGTGGAGGACCCGCCGACCCTGTATCGTGTTAAAACACTGCATGAGACACCGTATATTACCTCGTCATCTAGTCCGGCTCAGCGCCGGGCTTTTTCATTGTTTGCCCACTGCACTAACCCACAACGTTGTACCTATCTTTTGAGGTTGAAATCATGCGATTGACGCTGCCCGTACTAGTTTTAGGGCTTCTTGCTGCTCAAGGTGTCATGGCTGCCGGAGATGGCACTGCTGCTATTGGTGGCGGGCTTGGCGGCGCGCTTGGAAATGTCATCGGTCAACAGATGGGCGGAAGCACCGGGGCGGCGGTTGGAGCAGGTGTCGGCGGCGCTGCTGGCAGTGCTGTAGGCGCTAAAAGAGGCAACAAAACCGAAGCGGCCATTGGCGGTGGTATTGGTTCGGCGGGTGGCTCGATAATCGGCAACAAGCTAGGCGGCACGACCGGATCAACCATCGGTGCAGGCCTTGGTGGTGCAGCGGGCGGAGCCCTTGGTAACAACATGGCCGATGACGGTGGTAATAATCGATCCGACGGGAAGAGGCACGGCCACAAACGCAACAAGCATAAACACGACTGAGTCGCTTTTGATTGATTGCGCGCGACGCCTGATCTGTCGACACGCTCGCTATAGCCCGGCCCAGCGCCGGGCTTTTTCATTCTGCCCCGGCGTATAGCCCTAAAGCACCCACCGACGAGGGCGAGGCGGAACCTGACAGAAAGGCCTGATGATGAGCAGGCCAGCCTTTTTTGGCGCTATTCCTGCCCCAACGAATAGAGCAGTGAAAGCCCCAAATGCAGGATTGCGTCGTCTGACCGGTTTGAAAGCGAAGCCCTCAGACTGATCAGTTCACCCCCTTCATCCCCTTCATCCCCGGGATGGACCAGGCCTTGCAGTGTGATACGCAGTGCCCACACTTGATGCCAAAACGGTTCATCTCTAGGGTCGTTGTTCAGCTTTTGAATCACATACTTTCCGTACAACCCGGTTTCACGGGTGAATACCCTGAAATGGGCTCTGGCTACGCCGAACGGCGACTCGATATGCCAGGCAGTGCCATCCCCAAGAGTTTCGAAGGTCACCCCCAGTGTTTGCCTGGAGTGCTCGTCCTCGAAAAGCGCATTCAGCCTCGCCGTCAACCTGACAGCATATTTTTTTAGCTGGGCTGACTCTTCCACGGCCGATGTGACTGTGGCCCAGTGTTCTTCGGGTATCGACAGGTATCTCATGGCAACCTCCGGAGCTGCTTGAACGCTCACTGTGCACCTTCCTTGTATCAACCCGGCAACCGCCCTCAAACCCCACACTCGTCGCAGGCTCGGACGCTGCCCGTCCATTCCAATACTAGGCCAAGAAGTGAACATGGATCGGGATCCACGGTTAGGAAGTTGATCCTCACTCCGTACGACGACCGAGACTCGTTTCCGGTGTAACCTAGCGCCGGTTGTCGCATAGCTCGACGTTAATCTGCCAGAGGAGACGAAGCATGAACGCATTAGAGTGGAACGAAGTCGCGCTGGCGAAATTTCTCGCTGACAATTCTTTCTTGCAGGCAGAGATCGAAAACCTGAGCCCCGAGGAGCAAAAGCAGCAGACCCACTGGGCCTTCGAGGATGAGGCGGAGTCTCAAGGTATCGAGCCCTGGGAGTTGGCGTTGCAACTGGTTGCCGAGTCGCCCGAACAACTTAAGACGATGCGTCTTGAAGCCCATAAACAAGTCGCCGAGACACTCGGTATGAACTGGGCAGAGTACTGCGAGCTGAACGATATCGAGGAGTGATAAGCCTCAAGGTGATCCGCCGTTGAAAAAATGTGTTGCCGCACGTGCACGACCGACCGTTGCGGCAGCCCGCTTTATCCAGTGATTCAAGGCTGAGGCCGGCTAAAATCCTGACTCACCAGTCATCCATAGCGCTTTACCTTGGCGTCGCGGGTGGGTAACGTCTGCCCCACTTCAACACAAGGAATCGCGTCATGAGTGATCTGATCTCGTATCACCTGGAAGACGGTATTGCCACGCTGACCTTGAGCAATGGCAAGGTCAATGCTATTTCCCCGGAGGTGATCGTAGCGTTCAACTCGGCGCTGGATCAGGCCGAACAGGATCGCGCGGTGGTGATCATTACCGGGCAACCGGGGATTCTTTCGGGTGGTTATGACCTCAAGGTGATGACGTCCGGTCCTGAGAATGCAATCAGCCTGGTCACGGCCGGTTCGAGCCTGGCACGGCGGCTTTTAGCGCACCCTTTCCCTGTGGTGGTTGCCTGCCCTGGGCACGCAGTGGCCAAAGGCGCATTTTTGCTCTTGTCGGTAGATTACCGGATTGGCGTGGACGGTCCGTTCAGCATCGGCTTGAACGAAGTACAGATTGGCATGACCATGCACCATGCCGGGATCGAATTGGCGCGTGATCGCCTGAGCAAATCGGCCTTCCATCGGTCGGTGATCAACGCCGAGATGTTCAACCCTAAAGGCGCTCTGGATGCAGGTTTTCTCGACAAGGTTGTCAGCGCCGAAGAACTGCAAAGCGCCGCACGCACAGCGGCCTTGCAATTGAAGAAACTCAATATGGTGGCGCACAAGAACACCAAGCTGAAAGTGCGCAAGGCGCTGCTTGAGGCGCTCGACCAGTCCATCGTGCTGGATCAGCAACACTCCGTGATTTGATCTTTAATCGGTTGAAAAAGCCTGATTCTTTGCCAGGCTTTTTCAACCGACCGCTCTAGCGCAAGCCGGTCCCGACACAAGAAATATCTCCTCAAACAATCAACCCTGAACAGCCCTGCTCGGCAATTGCTGTCCTCAGTGCACATTCGTACACTGCGCCACCTTTTGTCTTGGTGGGCCAGTTGATGCTGTTGGTGTTTCGCATGTTGTTAATGGGCCTGCACTTTATTGCAGCGGGTGTACTGGGCGTATTGTTAGGGCTGTGCCGTCCATTCAATCCGGATAACAGTCGTCTGTGCGCGCGCATTTACGCCTGGCCTGCGATGTCTATTTTACGTTTGCGTCTGAAGGCCGACATGGCCCCGTTACTCAAGCAGTCGCAACCGTGCGTAATCATTGCCAATCATCAGTCGAACTACGACCTCTTTGTCCTCGGCAATGTGGTCCCTCCACGCACCGTTTGTATCGGCAAGAAAAGCCTTAAATGGGTGCCATTGTTCGGTCAGCTGTTTTGGTTGGCGGGTAATGTCCTGATTGATCGCGGCAACGTCCACAAAGCCCGGCAGTCGATGTTGACCACGACCGACACCTTGCAGCACAAGGACACCTCGATATGGGTCTTCCCGGAGGGCACACGCAACCTCGGAGAAGACTTGCTGCCATTCAAAAAGGGCGCGTTCCAGATGGCCATCGCTGCCGGCGTGCCCATCGTGCAGGTATGCGTCAGCAGCTACATCAAACACATGCAACTCAATCGCTGGCGCACGACCCGAATAATGATTCGTTCATTGCCCGCCATCCCGACGGCTGGCTTGAGCCTGGATGACGTGCCCATACTGATGGGCCGATGCCGCGAGCAGATGCAAATCTGTATCGCCGCCATGGACAAGCAACTGCTCGGCGCATGACGCTCACCCTTCAAGCCCGTTGAGTCGGCTTTATTGCCCGTGAACTCACCCGCTATCGCTGACTCTGATCAGTCAGACCACGTTAAGCTAAGCGCTACGTGCCACTGTCATCCAAAAAAGAAGAAGCGATACCACTATGGGCCGAGTTGTTGCTGCTGCGGTTTACAGCGCCGGAAAAAAAGTCACCAACATTACCCTCGACGAGGGTGCCGCATGGGCTGCGAAGCCCGGGCACTTCGTCTGGATTGGCCTGGAACAACCCAATGCGGAGGAACTGACTAATCTACAACGTCAGTTCAATTTGCATGAACTGGCCATCGAAGATGCACTTGAGACACACAGCCGACCGAAGCTCGAAACCTTCGGCGACGCACTGTTCATCGTCACGTACTCCCCTGTTCGCGAAAACGGCAAACTCGAATTCATCGAGACGCATATCTTTGCTGGCAAGGGCTACATCATCACCGCCCGTAATGGCCACTCGAAATCGTACGGGCTGGTGCGCCAGCGTTGCGAGGCGCGGCCGTTGCTGCTTGAACATGGTGAAGATTTCGTGCTGTATGCGCTCCTCGACTTCGTCACAGAGTGTTATCAACCCGTTACCGAGGCCATCCACAGCGAACTCGACGCACTCGAACACGGTGTACTGAGCGGCGCGATGAACGAAGTCGATATTCAGCGCATTCACAGTCTGCGCCGCGATCTGCTGCGGTTACGCAGGTACGTGGCGCCCATGGTGGAGATTGGTGAAGAACTGCAAAAACTGAGCTTCCCGTTTATCGACAAGAACATGCGCCCGTACTTTCGCGACGTGGAAATTCACGTCACTCGGCAAATGGAAGATTTGGCCAACCTGCGCGACATCGCCAGCCAGACCATCGAAATCGGTCTACTGCTGGAGTCCTCGCGGCAAAGCATCGTGCAGCGCAAGTTCGCAGCCTGGGCGGCGATTTTGGCGTTTCCGACGGCGGTTGCGGGGATCTACGGGATGAACTTCCAGAACATGCCGGAGCTGGGTTGGCAATACGGCTATTTCGCGGTGCTCGGGTTTATCTCGACAGGATGCGTGGGTTTGTATGCCAGCTTCAAGCGCTCGGGATGGTTGTAGCGCACCTGCTCGACAGCGGTAGAGCAGGTGCGATTTACCCTCAGCCCACCTGTGTTTCAGGCTTGTGCGCCACAAAACGCATCATCCATTCAGCCACGGTCGTGCCGTGGTGGTCGTATTCCAGACTGGCGATGCCGCTGTTATAGATCTGCTCACCCAGGTGCTGTTGGCGGATCTCCAGCAAGGCGCGGGAGTAATCGTGGATGAACTCCGGGTGACCCTGAAAGCACAGCACTTGATCATTGATGTGGAACGCGGCGAACGGGCAGAAATCGCTGGAGGCAATTACGGTAGCGTTTTCCGGGAGTACCGTGACTTGATCCTGGTGGCTGATGAGCAACGTCAGCTCGTCGATAGCCGGACTCATCCACGGTGTCGCCGGAGCCAGTTTATATCGGTGCGTACCGACGCCCCAGCCCTGATGGGCACGTTCACTTTTCCCACCCAGCAGCAACGCCAATAATTGATGGCCGAAGCAGATACCCAGCAGCTTGTCACCTTGCTCGAACCGCTGCAGCAGGAAGGTTTTCAGGGTTTGAATCCATGGATCGCTGCCGAATGAGTCGGCTTTGCTACCGGTGATCAGATACGCGTCGAAACGCTCATCAGCAGCAGGGTAATCACCATGCATCACGTTGTAGACGCTAAATTCTGCCGGAATCGGCTGACGCGAAAACAACCGTTCAAACATCTGCCCATAACCCTGATATTGATTGACCAACTCCGGACGCAGGACGTCGGTTTCCAGAATGCAGATGCGTAACGACATAAAAAAGTACCTGACACAGTAAAGGCAATAGCGCAGGGGCAAAGCCTGCCTTGAATAACCACATCAAGGCAAGTGCCCACGCACTATTCATTTACTCCAGTTTCGCGCGCGCCCCTTAAAACAATTGGTTCTGCGCGGCTTTATCCAGCAACAGTACCGGTGGCTCGAAACGCTCTCCGTACTGTTCGACCAGATACTGCGCGCGAGCGACGAAATCCTTGAGCCCGTACTGGTTAATAAATTGCAGCGCACCACCGCTCCAGGCGGCAAAGCCGATGCCGAAGATCGACCCAATGTTAGCGTCGGCGGTGGACAACAGAACGCCCTCCTCCAGGCAACGCACGGTTTCGATGGCCTGAATGAACAGCAAGCGATCGCGTACATCCTGCGCGGCAATCTGCCCATCGGCTTTTTCGAAGCGCGATTTCAGTTCCGGCCACAAGTGCTTGGGCGCGCCTTGTGGGTAGTCATAAAACCCACCGCCAGCGGCCTTGCCTGGGCGCTTGTACTCATTGAGCGTCAGGTCGACCACCGCGAACGCAGGGTGTTGCGGCACGGGTTTGCCCTCAGCCTCGAGATCCTTGCGCGCCTGTTGGCGAATGTGGCTCATCAGGCTCAAAGACACTTCATCGGACACTGCCAGCGGCCCAACGGGCATACCGGCCTTGCGCGCTTCGGTTTCAATCATCGCCGCCGATACGCCTTCGCCAAGCATGGCAATGCCTTCGTTGGTAAAGGTTCCGAACACCCGTGAGGTGAAGAAGCCCCGACTGTCGTTGACCACGATTGGGGTTTTCTTGATTTGCAGGACAAAATCGAAACCTCGGGCCAGGGTTTCATCGCTGGTGTTGGCACCCTTGATGATCTCCACCAGTTGCATCTTGTCCACCGGGCTGAAGAAATGCAGGCCGATAAACCGGTTCTCTTGCACAATCGCCTTCGCCAGGCCGCTGATAGGCAAGGTCGAGGTGTTGGACGCGATGACAGCGTCACGCAAGGCAACCCGCTCCGCTGCAGCCGTGACAGTGCCTTTGAGCGAGCGGTCTTCGAACACGGCTTCAATGATCAGATCGCAGCCATGCAGATCGGCATCCAGCTCAGTGGCCAGGATGCGGGCCAGAATCGCATCCCGCTGCTCGGCGGTCATTCGCCCACTGGAGACCTTCTTGTCCAGCAACTTGGCAGAATGGCTTTTGCCCTTCTCAGCCGCAGCCTGACTGACGTCTTTAAGTACCACCTCGATACCCGCCGACGCGCTCACGTAAGCAATGCCCGCGCCCATCATGCCCGCGCCTAACACGCCGACTTTTTTGGTCTGATGAACCGGAATACCTGTGGGGCGTGATCCACCGGCATTGATTTCATTGAGCTGAAACCAGAAAGTGCCGATCATGTTTTTCGCGACCTGACCGGTGGTGAGTTCGGTGAAGTAGCGTGTTTCGATGATCTGCGCCGTATCGAAATCCACCTGTGCGCCTTCTACAGCAGCACACAGAATTTTCTCGGGCGCCGGGAAACATCCCTGAGTACGGTTTTGCAGGATCGACGGCGCAATGGCGAGCATTTGCGCGACTTTCGGGTGTGAGGGCGTGCCACCGGGAATCTGGTACCCGGCCACATCCCACGGTTGTTTCGCGGACGGGTTGGCGCCGATCCACGCGCGGGCCTTGGCCAGCATGTCGTCGCGGTCGCTGGCGATCTGGTCAATCAGGCCTGCTTGCAGTGCCTGTTGCGGACCAATTTTCTTACCTTCGAGCAAATACGGCAGGGCTTTTTCCAGACCGAGCATGCGCACCATCCGCACGACTCCGCCGCCGCCCGGCAAGAGGCCCAAGGTGACTTCCGGCAGGCCGATCTGAACACTGCTGCTGTCCAGAGCAATGCGATGATGACAAGCCAGGCAGATCTCCCAACCGCCGCCCAGCGCGGCGCCATTAATGGCGGCGACCACCGGTTTGCCCAAGGTTTCGAGCGTGCGCAGCTGTGCCTTCAGGTTCAGGACCATCTCGTAGAACCACTGTGCACGGGCCTTGTCGACCTGAATCAGTTCGTTGAGATCGCCACCGGCGAAAAAGGTTTTCTTCGCGGAGGTGATGATTACCCCGGCAATCGAGTCTTTCTCGGTGTTCAGTCGGGCGACGATGCTGGCCATGGCATCGCGGTACACCGCGTTCATGGTGTTGGCGGTCTGGCCGGGCATGTCGATGGTCAGGACGACAATCTGGTCCTGGCCCTTCTCATAATGGATGGCGTCAGTCATGGCGGAGGTCATAGAGAAATCCTGGTGAAGTCGGGAGACAGGCTTAATAGCGTTCGATGATGGTGGCAATGCCCATGCCGCCGCCGACACACAGTGTCGCCAGGCCATAGCGCAGCTGGCGGGCTTCCAGCTCATCGAGCAAGGTGCCAAGAATTGCGCACCCGGTTGCTCCCAGCGGATGGCCCATGGCGATTGAGCCGCCATTGACGTTGACCTTGTCGGCACTGATGTCCATGTCCTTGATGAACTTGAGCACTACCGAGGCGAACGCTTCGTTGACTTCGAACAGGTCGATATCCTCGACCTTCAACCCGGCGCGGCCCAAGGCCTTGCGCGTCGCTGGCGCGGGACCGGTGAGCATGATGGTCGGGTCGGCACTGGTCACCGCCGTCGCGACAATGCGTGCCCGAGGGCGCAGACCCAGCGCCAGGCCCTTGGCCGCGGAACCGATAAGCATGGCAGCCGCACCATCAACGATCCCGGAGCTATTGCCGGGGGTATGAACATGGTTGATGCGCTCGACATGGCTGTAGACCCGAAGCGCGGTGGCGTCGAATCCCATCTGGCCGATCATTTCGAAGCTCGACTTGAGCTTGCCCAACCCCTCCAGGGTCGAGTCGGCGCGAATGAACTCATCGTGATCAAGCAGCAGCGTGCCGTTCTGGTCTCTTACCGACACCAGAGATTTGTTGAACGAACCATCGGCGCGTGCACGGGCGGCTTTTTGCTGTGAGTACAAAGCATAGGCATCGACATCGCCGCGACTGAAGCCCTCCATCGTCGCAATCAAGTCGGCACCGATCCCTTGCGGGGTGAAATGGCAGTGCATGTTGGTCTGCGGGTCCAACGCCCAGGCACCGCCGTCGCTGCCCATTGGTACACGTGACATCGACTCGACCCCGCCCACCACCACAAGGTCTTCAAAGCCTGAGCGAATTTTCATCGCGCCCAGGTTGACCGCTTCCAGGCCCGACGCGCAAAACCGGTTGAGCTGCATCCCCGCGACGCTGACGTCCCAATCGGCGACCAGTGCAGCCGTTTTGGCAATGTCCGCGCCCTGATCACCCACCGGCGTTACGCACCCCAGAACAATGTCATCGACCTGACGGGTGTCCAGTTGGTTGCGTTGCTGCAAGGCAACAAGCAATCCCGCTATCAAGTTCACCGGCTTGACACTGTACAGCGCCCCACCCGGTTTGCCTTTGCCACGGGGCGTGCGTACCGCATCGAAAATCAAAGCTTCAGTCATGAGGTCCTCGGAGCGCAGTGGAAAGTGGGTTCCTGTACCGACACCTTAAACGTCACCCGAGCTGATTCAATGACCTAAGCGCTCATTAGGCTTGACCGCCTCGCTCAGACGAACGGTAGCTGACTAACATATCTGTATCGCAAGCCTTCAAAGCGTCTAGCAAAGGCAGTACTCGGAAGCTGGCGATGAGCCTTAGTACGTGCAATTCATATCGTCTCTTAAATGATACGAAATCGATCTAAGCCATACGTGACGCGGGTCCTAAGGTTAACCCTGTAACAGACGGACGCAAAAAAAATACAGTAGCAGTCTGAGTTGCCGGGTCTGCCGGGACACCTGTTCGCGTGTATCACCTTTGCCAGCTGCCCGATTCATGTACTACGAAATCGGAGAGCTTTAGTCGCTCAGGAATAACAACAAAAGGCAGTCAGCCATGTTTAAACATTCGAAAGTTCGTCAGGCGGGGCTTATTGTGTTCGCCACTACTCTTTTATTGATTGTGCCGAACATGACCCGTCTGTTCGGTTGAGCGTATCTTTGCCATGCCAAAGCAAGGTATTCGATACGCTGTCGAGTAAAGCGCATCTGTGCCAATCTTCCAGCCTGAATTAATGGAGATGGGTTTATGCGTCAGTGGTTAGCGTTCATACCGTTGCTCTGCTGCTTTGCTGTCAGCCACGTGGGCGTCGTCCAAGCCGCTCAATTGAGCGTCGAGCTACCCGACGGGGTCCATATTTGGGACACCGCACAGCTGCTTAAGCATCCGCAAGCGCAGCAGATCCAAATCGCCGAAGATGTTTCCTACAAACGCGCCATGACCTATCGCGCAGTGCCAATGGCGGCGCTGCTTGGGGGCATTACTGCAAAGGATCATCTCCAGGCCGTGGCCACGGATGGGTTTGCCGCCGAGATGCCCGCAGGGCCTTTGCTTGAGAGCACTGGCGCACGCGCGTGGCTGGCGATCGAAGACCCGGCAGCTCCGTGGCCCACGCTGGGCGAAAACCAGCAAAGCCCCGGTCCTTTTTATCTGGTATGGACCGAACCGAAAGCCGGCAACATCAGCCCCGAACAATGGCCCTTCGCGGTCAGTAAAGTACGAATATTAGCGTCCGTGGCTGAACGTTTCCCAATGATGCTGCCGGACCGGGCATTGGCTGCCAATGATCCGATCAATCAAGGGTTTGCACTGTTTCAGAAAAACTGCCTGGCCTGCCATCGCCTCAACGGTGCCGGTGACTCGCAACTGGGTCCGGACCTGAATCAGCCGCACAGCCCCATTGAGTACTTTGCGGGGGACTACCTCAAGCTCTACATCCGAAACCCGCAAAGCCTGCGTCAATGGCCACAGGCAAAAATGCCCGCGATCTCTACAGCGGTGCTGTCCGAGGGTGAGCTGGATCAACTGATTGGCTATCTCAGGCACATGGCGCAACGCAGAACGGCAGCGTCCCCGCTCTAAGCGCTGACGTGCCTGCGAAGAAGCTGACGCGGTGTGTCACACCGCGCTCAGGATGGTTACTGCTGCTGCACCAACAACATCGGCGAGACGAACACTTTGGCATGCATCTGCTCGCAGCCACCGCCACGGCGCATACCCCGTACCGGGCAGGCGTCGAGGTAATCCAGACCCACTGCCAGCTTGAGGTGACGCTCAGGCCGGGACAGTTGATTGGTCACATCGAAGCTGTACCAGGCGTCATCGATCCAGGCTTCCGCCCAGGCATGACTGGCCAGATGCTCGCTGTTTTCGCTATAGAGATAACCTGATACATAACGCGCGGGCACTCCCAGACTACGGGCACAGGCCAGGAACGCATGGGTGTGGTCCTGGCACACGCCTGAACGGCCAGCAAACGCTTCAGCAGCGCTGGTATCGACTTCTGTCGAACCAGGGCTGTAGGTCATGTGTTGGTTCAGACCGTACATCAAGTCGATCAAGGCATTGCGGTCTTTGCGCGTGTGGCACTGCTTGAGCGCAAAGGCACGTATGGCTTCATCGGCTTCAGTCAGACGGGTGAAACGCAGAAATGGCAGCGCTGACTGGCTTTCATGCTCAGCCTCACGCTTCTCGTCGATTTCAACCTGGCCACGGGCACCGATAATGATCGCTTCGTGGGGCTCATCCAGCGTCAATACATGAAGGATATTGCCGAACGGATCGATCTGCGCACGCACCGGGCGCGGCAAGGTCAGCTGCCAGCTGAGTACCTGCTGGCGCTCGCTGTCGTGAGGTGTCAGACGCAAATACTGGATGCTGGCGCGGACCTGATCTTCGTAGTGATAAGTGGTCTCGTGGCTAATTGAGAGTCTCATGCAGCCTCCAGGTATGAAGTGTGGATAGCGTTACCCAATTGGGCCACTAACGGAATGAATTCATTCAGCCATTCATGCAGGCCTTCACCCAGGATTTCATCGATGCTGGTATAGCGCAGACGTGCGTCCAATTCGGCGGCCAAGCGCTGTGCCGGACGGCCATTGGCGCCTGGCAGACTCGCGAGGATCTGATCGAGCTCTTCCAGACAGGCGCGCAACGAGCGCGGGATGTCGGCACGCAACAGCAGCAATTCGGCGACCTGACGCGCACCCGGCGCGTCCCGATACAGCTCGGTGTACGCCTCGAACGACGACAAGGCGCGCAACAAGGCGCTCCACTGGTAGTAGCCGTGCGCCGAACTGTCAGAGATCGCTTCGGTATTTTTCCCGAGCACTTCGAGCATCTCGTAACGGGCGTCGAGCATGCGCAGGGTGTTATCGGCGCGCTCGATGAACGTCCCCAGACGGATAAAACGGAACGCATCGTGACGCATGATGGTGCCATAGGTCGCCCCCCGAAACAGGTGCGAACGCTCTTTGACCCACTCACAAAAACGGCTCATGCCGTAACGACTCAAACCCTGCTCGGCGATGCCGCGTATCTCAAGCCACGTGGCGTTGATGTTTTCCCACATGTCTGCCGTGATTCGTCCGCGCACCGCATGAGCACTGGCCCGAGCGGCACCCAGGCAGCTGTAAATGCTGGCCGGGTTGGTCGCATCCAGGGCGAAAAAATGCAACAAGCGTTCGGCGTGCAACTCACCGTAGCGCTCCAGATAGTCGTCCAGCGTGCCGGTAATCAACAGCGGCATGGCCATTTCATCCAGACCATCGCCGCGCCCATCCTGGGGCATCAGTGACAACGAATAGCTGACGTCGAGCATCCGCGCGAGGTTTTCCGCTCGCTCCAGATAACGCGACATCCAATATAAATCCGAGGCAGTTCTACTTAGCATTGGCAGGCATCCTTAATCCTCAACCACCCAGGTGTCTTTGGTTCCGCCGCCCTGGGACGAGTTCACCACGAGAGAGCCTTCACGCAGGGCTACTCGGGTAAGGCCGCCTGGGACTACTCGGGTTTCACGGCCGGAAAGAACAAATGGGCGCAAGTCGATATGGCGTGGGGCGATGCCGTTCTCGACAAAAGTCGGACAGGTCGACAGGCATAAAGTGGGTTGTGCGATGTACGCGTGGGGCTTGGCTTTCAGGCGGGCACGGAACACTTCGATTTCAGCTGCCGAAGCCGCCGGGCCAACCAACATGCCGTAACCACCCGAACCTTGGGTTTCCTTGACCACCAGTTCCGGCAGATGCGCCAGCACGTGGGACAACTCTTCCGGTTTGCGGCACTGCCAGGTCGGCACATTTTGCAGAATCGGCTCTTCATCCAGATAGAAACGGATCATGTCCGTCACATAGGGATAGATCGACTTGTCGTCCGCTACGCCGGTCCCGATGGCATTGGCCAGCACCACATTGCCCGAGCGATAGGCCGAAAGCAGGCCCGGGACGCCGAGCATTGAGTCGGGGTTAAACGCCAGCGGATCGAGAAACGCATCATCCAGACGCCGGTAGATCACATCGACGGCTTTAGGCCCGTCAGTGGTGCGCATGAAGACGCGATCATCACGCACGAACAGATCGGCCCCTTCCACCAACTCGACACCCATCTCGCGCGCCAGAAAGGCGTGTTCGAAAAAGGCACTGTTAAAGCGGCCAGGAGTCAGGACTACAACGCTCGGATTGTCGATGGGGCTGGAGCTTTTCAAGGTATCGAGGAGCATGTTCGGATAATGATCGATGGGCGCGATGCGCTGAGCGGCGAACAGCTCCGGGAACAGGCGCATCATCATCTTGCGATCTTCGAGCATGTAACTGACGCCGCTGGGTGTGCGCAGGTTGTCTTCGAGCACGTAGTAGGTGCCGTCGCCATCACGCACCAAGTCAACACCGGAAATATGCGAATAAAGGTCACGGTGCAGATTCAGGCCCTGCATCGCCAACTGATATTGCTCGTTGGCCAACACCTGTTCGGCGGGAATAATCCCGGCTTTGATAATCCGTTGATCGTGATACAGGTCGGCGAGAAACATGTTCAACGCCTTGACCCGCTGAATACAGCCGCGTTCCACAATCCGCCATTCGCTGGCAGGAATACTGCGCGGAATCGTATCGAACGGAATCAACCGCTCAGTGCCCTGGTCGTCCCCATACAGCGTGAACGTAATCCCGGCACGATGAAACAAAAGGTCGGCTTCACGTCTGCGCTGAGCCAAAAGCTCCGGCGGCGTCTCACCCAGCCAACGGGCAAACTCCCGATAATGCGGACGGACCAGACCGCCAGCGTCATACATCTCATCATAAAAGGTGCGGATCATGCCGTACTCCTTGTCACCACGGACACCAAAGGCCTTCGCAAGGCCCGTGCCATCGGCATAAACGCTTTAATATCAAACAGTTGGATAAATCCCCTAACGCAACCGCACCATTCCTGTGCAGTAACCGCCCCAACTTATTCACCTACGCCTCATTGCGACGCGTCCTTCAATAACGCTATCTATTACCAGCATAGTCAGCGTTGATTTCACAGGTGTAATTTTGTTTCACAACCCACCCAACAATCCCTCTAACGGTTAGAACCTACAAACTAAAACCGGCTGACAAAAGGTCAGCCGGTAAGGGGATTGCAACGGGGACACCCTCGGGCGTTAATTAAAACGCTTGATTTCCTGAGTCACGCCCCACCCCTCGACCTCACCGTCCAGCGGTGTGATCACCGTTTGAAAGTCTTGCTCGAAATCATCGATCCCACCATAAGTGGCGTACATCACTTTGCTCAATTGAAGATGCCATGCCCCGTCATCACGGACGCTGACCTGCGCGTTCAAGGATTCCCCACGAAACTGCCCTGCCGCTTGCCGTGCCCGCTCCTCATCCGGGAAAACGGCATAAAACTCGATGGGATGAATACGTGCGAAATCAAAACCGCCCTCTTTCATGCGGCGCAGTACGTTACTGCTGATGTCCTCTTGATAGGCTGTGCTCATGAAACGTCCTCCTATGCAACGATAGATAGAGTTTCAACACTCCCAACGCGACCCGCCGATTGGTGGTCGCTCAGCAACAGATAGTCTGTCGCCAGGAGCCAAGCATGTAGCTGACAAGGCCAGATCTATCAGGTAGACCGGGCATCGACATGGAGGAAGCCAAAGCAAGCCAGCTTCGGCCTCATTTGCAGAGTAACCCTATCGGCCGTCCGTGCCAAATGGCAGATCAAGCAATGGCCAAAGGTATGATTCAAGGAGTTTCAGTGACCGAAATAATTTGCACACTGTGCAGTGCCTTCAGGGATTTTACCGTCGGCTCGGGTGCCCGGCCGTCAAGGTCGTTCAGATCAAGTTTATCAACCACAGGGTACAAAACCTCGCGTAGATAGTCTGCCGCTGTCTCCATATCAGGACGCTGCTCGCTGCCAAACTCTAGGCTTTGTCGGACGCCATCTTTATCAAGATAAGTAATGGTCCACTGTTTCATCTATGTCTCCTCAGCGAAGCCGAAGAAAGCGGCTTACTTAATCTGGACCCTGAAAATCCAGTATTCGTTCCACTGTTTTGGCTGCCGGGCGGACAAAAAAAGAGACCGGTAAAGGTCTCTTTTTTAGTACGCCGCTCGCTTAGCGCGGCTTGCTGTCGACCACGCCCGCGGTATTCTCCATCAGGCTCTTAGTTGCGGTTTGCAGGAAGCTTTCCAGCTTCAGCCTTAGCTGTGGTAAATCAGCTTGTTGAGGCATCAGTTCGGCGTGGGGCTTGGCGCCCAGCTCATATTGGTACACGCGAGGTTCCATATCCTTGGGCTCGATCAGAATACGATCGCCAGTCACCAGGGCGACGGTCAACTCGCCCCCCGATGGTTTGATCACGCCAAAACCTTTATCGCCTTCAGGCAGGTTCAGCAAGTCACGACCCCAGCATTGGTTACGCGATTCGCCACCCAAACGCCCCATGATGGTCGGAACGATATCAATCTGGGTGCCGACAATACTGCTGCGCTGACCGAATTTCTCCTGGACGCCTGGGCCGATCATCAGCATGGGTACGTTAAAGCGACCAAGGTCCATTTCGGAGACTTGCTGATCGTTACCGAAACCGTGATCCCCGACGACGATGAACAGGGTTTCTTTGAAGTAAGGCTCTTTGCGCGCCTTCTCGAAGAATTGCCCCAACGCCCAGTCGGCATAACGCATGGCCGTCAAATGCTCATCCAGCGTGCCATGCCCGGTAACCCGCTCGACGGGCAGGTTTTCCGGCAACGCATACGGCGTATGGTTGGACAGGCTTTGCAGCAACGCATAGAAAGGCTTGCCACCTTCGCGTGCTTTCAGCTCCTGAGCGCCTCTGTCGAACATATCCTGATCGGACACACCCCACGTTGGATCGGAGAACACGGGATCGACAAAATCATTACGGCCAATGAAGTTGGTCATGCCCTGGTTGCTGAAGAAGCCTGATTGGTTGTCCCACGCAAAATCGCCGTTGTAGACATAGACATCGTCGTATTTGCGGGCACTTAGCAACTGCGGCAGGCCGGACAGTTTGTGGCTGCCTTCCGGGGTTTGCATCAGGTATTCAAAACCTGGCAGGTTTGGAAAGCAGGCCATGGTGGCGAACATGCCCTGGTGGGTATGCGTGCCATTGGAGAAGAAGCGGTCGAACAGCAGGCCTTCCTTGGACAGCTTGTCGAAGTAAGGCGTGATGTTGGCATCGCTGCCCAAAGCACCCACCGAATGACCGGCGAAACTTTCCATCAGGATCACCACCACGTTGCGGATCGGCAGTGTTTTTTCCACGGGTGGCAAGGAATCGCGGCGCACGGCAGCGGTGTCGGCATCAACCAGCTTGTCACTGGCGGTCAGCAACATGTCACGCACGGTTTGTTCCGCCAACGGTTGGGGCAGCGTGGCCTTCCAGATATTGGCGCGCTGGTCGGACGTCAGGGCTTCGGCAGCAGAGATCAACGATAAGGTGCCATTGAGGCCCAACTGGTTGGCGAAGTTCGAATCAGTGGTGTACGCATCCCCCCAACGTAATGGCGGGCCCTGACGCAGGGTGCCACGAGCGGCGACGACGGCAACCATCAGGCAGGCCACGAACACGCCGATACGCAGATACCACGGTGCGACCGAGCGGTTGCTGCTCGAACTGACATTAAGCCGCCGACGGGTTCGAGTCAGACGGTCGATGCCCTTGAAGAGCAGACTCAGTACCCAGGTAACCGCCGCCCAGGCCAGCAGATAGCGTCCCACCGGGAAGCCGTTCCAGAGCATGCTCAGCACGGTTTTCGGGTCTTCCTTGACGTACTGGAACACCAGCCCGTTCAAGCGTTGATGGAACTCGCGGTAAAAGTCCAACTCCATCAGGCCGAGGAACAGCGTGATGCTGGCGCCAATCGTCAACCAAAACCGGAACAACCCACGCCCAGTCATTGCCCGGGCGCTGAACAACGCCAGCACCAGAGGAATGAGCAGGTAAATTGTCAGGCGCAAGTCGAAACGCAGGCCATTGACCATCGCCTCGAAAAAGGTCGACGCAGGGATGCTACCAATCATTTCGCGGTTATAGACCAGCAGCGCGACTCGCAGCAGGGTATACATCACCATCAAGACCAAGCCGCTCAGCAGCGTGTAAGCCAGATGCGATTTGACGGTGGGTTGCAGCAAGCGCGACGAGGCGTGCTGATGACTCAGGGCGTCCTGTGTGGCCATGGTGTTCTAGGATCCGTTGGATTCAGGGTAAATGAAGTTCAAATGCATGTGCGCCCTACGCTGTTCGAGACGGCGAGGTTGGCGCGGCGGGCAATTTATTCATGATCGTGTGTGGAGTTTACCAATGATGCGCGCCAAATCGCCAACGACAGCGCATCTAAAAAAAGGTTCCCGCGGCTCTAAAGCAAGGGTCTTGGCCGCCACAGGGCGAAATAACCGCGCATGATTTTCTGGAATGGGCTGTGAAAATTTCGTCTCGCGCAGCGACTTAAATGTAAGGTTGTGTGTCGGGGAGTTTGCATACGACGATCTAAATCGCTATTCCACGTAATAAAAAGCCGCCAATGATGGCGACTTTCCACATCAAAAATCAGTCGTTACTTGGCTTGTTGACTGCCTGCAAAACATACTGCGGCAACGCAAAGGCACCGATATGGATTTCAGGATTGTAATAGCGCGTCACGATACCGCTGCCGGCGAAACGCTGACGTAACGTGTCCAAAGGCAGTTTGCGGTAGTCAGTATTGGTTGCGCCCCACGCGAAGGTCATGGCGCCACCGATGTAAGTCGGGATCGCGGCCTGGTAAAAGTGCCAGTCCGGGAACAGGCTGCGCAGGCGACCGGCAGTGGTCTGCACTTCGGCCAACTGCATGAAAGGTGTGCCGTTCTGGGTGACCAGAATACCGCCTTCGTTCAGGCAGCGGCGGCAGGCCTCATAGAAGTTTTCGGAGAACAACACTTCGCCCGGGCCAATCGGATCGGTGGAGTCGGAAATGATGATGTCGAATTTTTCTTCGGTGGTCGCCACGAAGCGCATGCCGTCATCGATCACCAGATTCAGGCGTGAATCTTCAAAAGCGCCTTTCGAGTGGTTCGGCAAGAACTGCTTGCACATCTCGACCACGGTGCCATCGATTTCAACCATGGTGATGTGTTCGATGCTGCGATGTTTGGCAACTTCGCGCAGCATACCGCCATCCCCGCCACCGATAATCAGCACGCGCTTGGCTGCGCCGTGGGCGAGGATCGGTACGTGGGTGAGCATCTCGTGGTAGATGAATTCGTCGGCTTCAGTGGTCTGGATAACGCCGTCGAGCGCCATGACCCGGCCCATGCGCGGGTTCTCGAAGATCACCAGATGTTGATGCTCGGTGCGCACTTCGTGCAGCAGTTTTTCCATACGGAAGCGCTGGCCGTAACCTTCATACAACGTCTCTTGATAATCGCTCATGGGTAAACCCCTGGTGGATGCTGATAGCAACGGACAGTGAGCCGCTTTTAGTAAAAGCGCTGCCCCTGAGAAAGTCGGGCATTCTACGTCGCGGACGATGACAGGTCGAACCTCTATTGATCAGCCCATGCTGCCCGGACCTGAAAAACAAAAAGCGCCTGACTGCAGCAGTCAGGCGCTTGAGGGGTACGTCAGCGTCAGGTCAAACGTGTCAGAAGCGCACGTTACCGCGCGGTCCGGCAATCGCCCAGATGATCAAGCCCAAAACCGGTAGCAGCACAATCAGCAATACCCACAGGATCTTCATCCCTGTTTCGGCGCCGCTTTTCAATACATTGAGGATTGCCCAGATATCCAGGGCAAGGATGATCAGACCGACCAGACCATTAAACGTAGAACCCATGGTGTTGCTCCTAATTGAATACTTCTCTGATTAGGATAGTTGCACGCAGTGAGGGTTCCATTTCGCCAGCATCTTATTTTTCGTGCCCGCTGACCAAGGTCGTGCGCCGATCAAACATGCAAGGCAATGCGCAGGGCTTCCAGTGAAGGCGCTGCCGTGATACCCACTGCCGCCGCCAACTCGATCACCCGATCCTGATCCTGACCATAGATCAGCACCGCTTGCAGTTCATCGTCCAATGGCTGACTGAGGTTCATCAGTACGTAACCGCCCTTCTCCCGGTTCATGCTGCTCAGTTGAATCTGAATACGGTTGAGAGCGATCAATGCTTCGGTTTTGGCCAATTGCTTGGGTTTGATGTTGAAGGTCACGTCCTGACCGAAGGATTCAACGATCTGTGCAAACAGGTCCATGTAACTGTCGGCCTGAAACAACACGGTCTCCGGCAAGCTGCCAACCACGACCCATTCGCCCAACGGGATGGGGAAACTGTCGTCGTAGTTGATGTCAGGATTGGTCGCGAGAAACGCCTGGGGATCGGCGTAAGCTTGGGCGGCCTCAGCCGCGATGTGCGCGATTTCTTCCTCGCCCATGCAACCCGAACTGATTTTACTGATTAATTCTATGAGTTGGTTCTTCATGGGCTGTCCTGACAATAGGCGAATAGGGGGCGCGAAAACAAGGCGCGAAGGATAACTTGAAATCCATCAGGGCTCTATTGGTAAGGCCTTGATTAACGCTACCCCTGAGCGACCGCCCCAGCGCGATCACAAGGAAGTCGGAACGATCAGCCGTTGAGCTTGCTCAATTGCTCGGCGGTGTCCGCCGCGCCCATGGTTTGCGCAGCGGCCAATGGGGTGACGCCGTTGGCATCCTGCGCATGAGGGTTGGCGCCTTTAGAGAGCAGGTAATCGACGATTGCGGTGCGGTTGAACATGGCCGCCATCATGAGCGCAGTACGCCCGTCCGCAGAGGCGCCTTCGACGTCGGCGCCGTTTTCAACCAGCAGTTTGACCACAGGCAGGTCACCCTTGAACGCCGCACCGGCAATAGGGCTCTGACCGTTGTCGTTACGTATTTCAGGATCAGCTTTAAAGTCCAATAACACGCGGACGCTGTCCAGATGTCCATGGTAGCTGGCAAGCATCAACAACGTGTCGCCCTTGTGATTGCGCAAATTGGGGGTAAGACCTTTTTCCAGTAGACGCCCAAGCATCAATGCGTCGCCTTTGCGTGCAACATCAAATACCTGCTCGGCAAACTCCAGGGCCTCGTCATCGGTCATTAATGTGGCATCGGCAGCCGATTTGGAATGATCTGACATGGTGTACTCCTTGAACGGCGCAGGCAGTTGGAATCAGCGTATGTCCGCCAGTTTCCAGAGCTGCCCGCCCAGGGTCAAGGTATGTGGTCCATAGCCAAATTCAATAGCGAAACTTGCCAGCATGGATATCCCGCAGCACATCGGGCGTTACCGGCACATAGGTGTCTGAACCCGGTAGCCAGGCGTAAACCGGATCACCCCCGGTTTTGCCGGGGTCAAAGGCCTCGTTCTTCAGTCGGGTCTTCTGGTACTTGAACGTACCCGTGGTTTCCATCTTGACCTTCACGCGCAGGAACACTGGCACTGCGTAGGACGGCATCTGACTTTTCGCGAACTGCAGCAACTCCTGGAAGTCCAGGGTCGCCAGCGACTCTGCCGGGGTAATCGCCGCCATCCCGGCACGACCGTTGGTGTTCATGATCTCGACACCGTACGCCACGACTTCAGAGATTTTAGGGTATTGAAGCATGATGTTCTCGACCTCGGTGGTCGATACGTTTTCGCCCTTCCAGCGATAGGTATCGCCCAACCGGTCGACAAATTGCACATGGCCAAAACCGATATCGCGCAGCAGATCCCCTGTGTCGAAGTACCGATCACCCTTTTCAAACACATCGCAAAGGATCACTTTCTGGCTTTTCTCAGGCTCGGTGTAGCCATCCAGCGGTGCTTTCTCATCGATCTTCGCCAGCAGCAATCCCTGTCCTCCCTTCCCGATCCTCTGCATGAAGCCATCAGCGTTACGGATCGGCGAGCCACTTTCATGGGCGTATTCCACCAACGTCCAGGCCTGAAGGGAAAAGCCAACGGTATTGTCGAAGTTGAGGACATTGGTGAAGCCGATATTGCCGTCGCTGGCAGCGTACAGTTCGCAGACATGGTCGACAGCGAAGCGTTTTTTGAACGCGGCCCAGACCCCGGGACGCAGACCATTGCCGATCATCTTGCGCACCGGATTGTCCGCGTCGTTATGCTGCTCCGGGTGATCCATCAGATAGCGGCACAGTTCGCCGACATAACCAATCGTGGTCGCCTTGAACGTGCGCGTATCACTCCAGAATTGACTGGCACTGAACTTGCGTCGGATCGCAAAGCCCGAAGCACCGCATATCGCAGAGCCCCAGCACACGTTCAGCCCTGTACCGTGATACAGCGGCAGCGTGCAATAAACAATATCGTCAGGCCGCATGTCGAGCGCGATCATGCCGAAACCACCATGGGTTTTCATCCAGCGACCGTGCTTGAAAATACCCGCCTTGGGCAAACCAGTGGTGCCCGACGTGTAGATATAAAAGCACGCATCATTGAAGTAGATGCGTTGGGTGGTTATTGGGTTTGCCGGGGATTCTTCAGCGCTGACCCGCGCCAGGTTGATGTAACTCTTCGGGGCCTGCCCTGCATCCCTGCTGGTGTCCTGATCGGCGACGAAGAAGGTTTTGCCCGCGTCGATGGCGACCTCGGTGCGCACGGCATCGTAAACCGCCACCAATTCCTCGCCGACGATAATCGCCAGCGGCTTCACCAGATTCAGGCTGTGTACCAACACACCCTGAGTTTGCGAGGTGTTGAGCATTGCGCACACGCCGCCGATTTTTGCCACGGCCAGCACATGCACCAATAGCTCAGGACGATTCTCGATGAAAATCCCGACCACATCCCCCTTGCGGAGGCCTTGACCGATCAGGTGATGGGCGATGCGATTGGCCCACTGATTGACCTGCTCGTAAGTGAATACGCAGTCTTTATAAAGGAGTGCCGGGCCCTGCGGGTTGCGCAACACCGCGTTTTCAAAAGTCCAGCCCAAGCCGCACGGCTGATCGGCCTTGGTGACATTGGACATTTTCATGCCCTTGATCACCCGTGGCAGCGCCCTGGCGATAGAAGGAAGCTTACGGGCCATCATGGCCCACGTGATCATGTCGCTATGACTCATGGTTGCCCCTTCGTAGCCGCGTGATTCTATTTTTTGTTTTGGGCGCGAGCGGTGCGGTGACGTCCCTGCCGCAACCACAAAGAAAGTACGTCAGCCGTTCAAAGGGTGTACACGATGGATTTGAAAAATTTTGTATCTCCCACCTAAAGAGCATTGGCATAAGGATGGGATTAATCCACCTGACCGCTGTCCTAGCTTCAGCACGCCTCATAAAACCGCTGATCGTTAGAGCCTCTGCCAAACTCCATCGCCCCTGTATTCCCGGCAAAATGCAGGATGCTCGACAGCCATTCATGCACTTTGCACGACTCAAGAAAAACACGATACTTTTAAGCTGTTGATTTTATTACGTATTAGACAAAGTCCGAGACTGGCACAGACACTGCACTAATCACTCCACGCTTGTTATCCCGTGAGCAATGGAGCCGCTAGATATGACTTTCATTCAAGAAAAATTTGCATCCGTATTTTCCGAGTTCGAAGTCACCACCCAAGCCCGTCCCGATGGTGGAGTGTTGTTGAGTTTGCGCAACAGCGAAGGCAAGCAGATCCGTCGTTCGGTGTCCTACGCTCAGCTGCACACTGCCGTGCAACTGCAGTGGGTGATCAGCGCGATTCGCCGAGACCTGGCCGCACAAGCCAGTGAACTGCCAGCACTCTCCATGCTGCAGAGTCAGCACCGCTTCGATCTGCCGACCTACTACACACGCTGAGTTCATCCAACGTGGCATAAGCATTAGCGAACAAGGCCGTAGGCGCACATTCAGCGTCCACGGCCTTGTTGCATGTGCACCCCCATAGAAGCCCACCGCAACAGTTAATACCCTTCCTGAACACTGCGCACCTGCCCGACCGGATAGTTTTATTCGTGCCGCGTTCATCATAAGGTTTCCCTGCCAGGTACATGACGTACCTGATTTCAACTAACAGGTGAACCGGATGAACACGCAAACACTCAAGCGCATCAAACCCACTCAACAGAACACCTTCGGCTTTTACCCGCTGACCAAGTGGTGATGTGTATAACCGCTTAACGTGGTCAGGCACACCATGACGTTATCGCCATGGTGTGCTTCTTAACTGCCGAGTACCCAACAATGAATAACTTAAAACACCTCGACCATTTTTTTGGCTCACGCGATATCAGTTTACTGACAGACTCCAGCGCACTGATTGCCCACGCACAACATCAATCAATCAATGCCCTGTTGATCAACGAACTCAGCTGTTTGCCTGCCAACAGTGTGTGCATCACGTTCAGCAGAGAAGCAACCGAATCGCTGCAACAGCTGGCGGCCCACTGCCAGTCAGGGCAAACGCTGTATACCCAGGCTCACGCATTCGACCCATCGCTGAAAAGCGGGATCTACACCCTCGACCTGATCTGTTCCTGCGACTATCGTCTGGCCATGCGCAAGCAGGAGCAACTGCTGTCGCTGCTCGATGAGCATCACGTGTTGCGCCTTTCCGGGGACAACACACGCGGTACATTGCGCATCGTCAATGAGGCTGCGCCCTACGCGATGATCGAGGAAGACATTCAGGCGTCCAAGGGCTTTTATATATTCCCGCTGGCTGAGTTGCTGGAAGTCCATTACACCCATATGGACCCGAATGAACCCCGGACCTTCACCCTTGATGGCGAATTTAACGTCTCCGGCATCCTCTACGCCCGCGGCTATCCTGATCCGTCTATTGCGCCCCGATTGATCGAATCGTTGGCCAGCCTGGCCCAGGCTGTCGCTACCCATGGCGCCACGGCGATCATCGTCGACAGTCAGGTCAGGTCCTTTACCGTCAACGCTCGCGACTACTGTGCATTGCTGACCGAAGCCACCGGCCCCCGGGGGCTGCACTTGACCGAGTGTGCATTCGGGGTCAATGCCAGCATTGCCGACAAGATCGACTACCGCATCAATTCCCAACTCAACGAAGGTATCGAAGGCCTGCACATCGCTGTGGGGGACGGCCGTCAGGGCTATCACATCGACATGCTGATGCCGGGTGTGGTCGCCACGCCCTTGGGCTGAGTCATTTAATAATGCCTTGGCAAAGCGCCTCCCCCACCGCCTGCGCTCGATTGGAAACGCCTAACTTGGAATAAATACTTTTGAAGTGGTACTTCACCGTGGCTTCGGAAATAGCACGGATAACGCTGATCTCCCACGCTGTCTTGCCTGCGCGAGCCCACTTGAGCACTTCCAGTTCTTTTTCGGTGAGCGCCTTGGCATGCAGTTTTCGGCCTTTGCCGGCCATATGCAGAATAGGGACAAGATTGCTCAACAGGTACTTGTCTCTATCGTTGAGCGTACGGCTCATCGCATTGAGTGAACACACGGTAACAACACCTTGCTGGACGCTAGCCTCGTTGGAATAGCCGTAGGAGGCGCCGGGCATCAGTCGGTAATCCTGAACCACCTCTTTGTAGGGCGGCGTCGGTGGATGACGCTCGAACGCTTTGTCCCAGTCCATGAACCCCAAGTGCTCGCGATAACTGCGGATCACTGGATCATCCATCATCAATCGACCATGACGGTAGAGGTCGCTCCAGACACCGTCCACATTAGAGGTAATGCAAGTCAGCAATACGGTCCCTTTGAACTGATACAGCATGGCCCGCTCACAACAGCATTGGCATCTTAACCAACCCAAGGCATTTTCGATGGCCTTGTCGCCATTGAGTTCTGTAATGCTGACCACCATCTGTTGAATGAGCTGGGTCAAATCGGCGTTGACTGATACTGCACTTCCCATGACCACCTCCCTTTACCCCCGACATAAAGTATTCAGGAATCGACCGACAGAGAGTTGCACAGTAAAAGGCATTTAAAAATAAAGGAAATTATAAACAGGGTTTACTTACTTACCAACAAGCCACTTCCTACAAAGCAATAAGAAAAACCTTACAGACATTTCGCACGATCATAATGGAAGTCATGGCCTATCGTCGGCCGCAATCACCCTCTATCAAGGGTAATTGCAGTTAGAGGGCTTACAACGAAGTCCCTGCAGACGAAAAGCAAAACGTTTTAGAACGCCGACAGGTCAATCACCGCAAAACTGGCGACATTAGCGTGTCCAACCAACTCGCCGCCATTGCGAACCAGGCCACAAGTTGGCATGCCCGCTTGTTGCGCAGCGTCGAGTTCTTCGACGATATCGGACAAAAACAGAATCTCCTCTGCCGGACGACCTATTGCTGCGGCAATGCTGCGATACGACTGCGGCTCGCGCTTGGGCCCGGACGTCGTATCGAAATAGCCGCTGAACAGCGCAGACAGATCGCCTGCATCAGAGCAGCCAAAAATCAGCTTCTGAGCCTGAATCGAGCCAGACGAGTAGACATACAGCTCATAACCTTCCTGATGCCAGCGCTTGAGCGCCTCGACCGCATCCGGGTAAACATGGCCTTTCAACTGGCCAGCTCGATAGCCCTGCTCCCAGACCATGCCCTGCAGCGCCTTGAGCGG
The DNA here is from genome assembly GCF_052976945.1 of Pseudomonas sp. GG8. Taxonomy (NCBI): domain Bacteria; kingdom Pseudomonadati; phylum Pseudomonadota; class Gammaproteobacteria; order Pseudomonadales; family Pseudomonadaceae; genus Pseudomonas; species Pseudomonas sp. GG8. Next base: position 1,648,928 of record NZ_JBRIIP010000001.1, on the reverse strand, counting down.
CGTGGCCTTACGGTCTTCGGCAATCCACTCCAGCAAAATTTCGATCACACGCTCGACATCAGCCTGGGGTTCGTCGATTTCGTGGCGCACCGCTTGCAACTGCAAGGCCACCGCAGGCTGAGTGGCCTCTTGACGAATAAAGTCCGGCAAATGCCTGGCGGCGTAAGGGAACAACACCTCAAACACGAAACTCACCGCGCTGGTGGTGCCTTCGATGTCGGTAAGGACAGCTTTAATAGGCATGCAAACTCCGGGTCTTTAGTCTTCAAGCCGTGGAAAATGGTTGGCTATCTGTTCGCCGGTGAACGTTGCCACCCAGCCTTCCGGGTTGTTGAACAACCTGATCGCCACGAAATGCGGGTGTTCCCCCATGTCGAACCAATGACGAGTGCCCGCCGGGACGGAGATCAGATCATTCTTCTCGCACAGCACGGCATATACATAGTCGTCGATGTGCAGCGTGAACAAACCACGTCCGGCCACGAAGAACCGTACCTCGTCTTCGGCATGTTGGTGTTCATCAAGAAACTTGGCGCGCAGTTCGGCTTTCTGCGGATGGTCGCGGTCGAGGCTGATCACATCCACCGTGACGTAACCGCGCTCGGTCATCAATTTATCGATCTGTACCTGATACGCGGTAATCACTTCTTCCTGGGAAGCACCCGGCGTGACGGGTGCCGTCGCTTGCCAGCGATCGAATCCAACGCCATGTTCGGCCAGGGTTGAGGCGATGTCTTCCAGATGGGTCAATACTTTGTTCGGCAAATCAGGCGTAGAGACGTGATAAACGGACAAGCTACTCATGACGGCATTTCCTTAACGGTTCAATAGAGCGCGAGTCTTGAGCTCGCACTCGAACAAAAATTCAAACGCTTCGATCTGACGCAATGCATCGCTCATTCGCGCGCCCCAAGTGTAAAGACCGTGGCCACGAATCAGGTAGCCGGGGCAATCAGGGTGGGCGTCGAGCCAAGGTTGGACCTTTGCCGCCAATCGGGCAATGTCCTGATCATTTTCAAAAATCGGCACGATAACCTTTGATTCATGGGTCGCCACGCCCGCAAATGCTTTCTGCAGTTCATAATTTTCGAACACCACCCTATCCCCCGCCGTCAGGCGCGACAACACGGTCGCATTGACAGAATGGGTGTGCAGCACTGCGCCTACCTGTGGCTTACAGCGGTATAACTGGGTGTGCAGCAAGGTTTCGGCAGAAGGCTTTTTGCCCGGCTCCAGGCTGTTGCCGGAAAGGTCGGTGACCAGCACGTCATCCTGGCCCAACTGACCTTTATGCTTGCCTGACACTGTCAGTAACGCGGTGGTCGCCGACAACCGTGTCGAATAATTACTGCTGGTGGCTGGCGACCAGCCACGGCCATACAAAAAGCGCCCGGCATCGATGATTTCCTGAGCGAGTTGTTCGCGGGTCATGCCCTGTCCTCTTTCATTCGTGTCGCAATCATGACGGCTGCGGCGAGCGCCGCAAGACTGGCAATGCTGAAGGTCCAGTTCGGCCCCAATACATTCCAGCTATAACCAGAATACAACGCCCCCAAGGCACCTCCAGTGCCGGCGAGCGCGGCATACAGCGCCTGCCCTTGACCCTGCTGCCCGGGGCCGAAACTGCGCTGCACAAAATGGATAGCCGCCGCGTGAAAACTGCCGAACGTCGCGGCGTGCAGGATCTGGGCAAACAACAACACAGGCAAATGTTCGGCGAAATTGCCCAGCAGCAACCAACGTAACGCAGCCAGTAAAAAACTCGCCATGAGCACATGGCGAAGGGTAAACCGCGTCAGAATCCGGCTCATCGACAAAAACATCAACACTTCGGCCACGACTCCCAAAGCCCAGAGTAGACCGATGAGGCCGCGACTGTAGCCCAAATGCTCCAGATGCAGGGTCAGGAAGGTGTAATAAGGGCCGTGGCTCAACTGCATCAATGCAACGCTGGCGTAAAAAGCCAGAACACCGGGACTGGCAAGCTGTTTAAGAAAGCCGCCACTGGCCAACCTGTGCGTCGACGGTGCGGGTTGCGCATTGGGCACCCACCAACTGCTGGCGACAATACCGGCCATGATCAACAGTAGCGCCTGCGGGTACACGTCCAGGCTGAACCACTCGAACAGCCGACCCAACGCCACCACCGTGAGGATGAAACCAATAGAACCCCACAGCCGGACCTGGCTGTAGCGGGCGGTCTGCCCCTGCAAATGGGCCAAGGTGATGACTTCGAACTGCGGCAATACGGCATGCCAAAAGAACGCATGCAACGCCATGACCATTGCCAGCCAGGCGTAGCTCTTGTCGAACAGGACCAAGGAAAACGTCAGCAGCGTACAGATCGCCCCAAAGCGCACAATCGCCAGGCGGCGCCCGGTGTAATCTCCCAGCCAACCCCAGATATTGGGGGCGATGCAGCGCATCAGCATGGGGATGGCTACCAGTTCACCGATGCGTGCGCTGGAAAACCCCAGGTGATCGAAGTACAGCGCCAGAAACGGCGCTGTCGAACCCAGCAAAGCGAAGTAGAACAGATAGAAACTGGACAATCGCCAGTAAGGGATCTGACCTTCGGGAAGTGAAACCATGGCTAAACCGCCGTGGCTGCATCACCGTTATCGAGCATTACAGTTGACCCAGAACAGGTGTCGACACCTGCACATCGGCGTTCTGCCCGCGATTGCGCAGGAAATGATCCATCAACACGATGGCCATCATGGCTTCAGCGATAGGCGTGGCGCGGATACCGACGCAGGGGTCGTGACGACCTTTGGTAATGACGTCGACCGGGTTGCCATGGGCATCAATCGAAAGTCCTGGCGTGGTAATGCTTGAGGTCGGTTTAAGCGCCAGATGGACGACGATTGGCTGCCCCGACGAAATCCCACCCAGAATGCCGCCAGAGTTGTTCGACAGGAAACCCTGCGGCGTCATTTCGTCGCGATGCTCGGTGCCGCGCTGGGCGACGCTGGCGAAACCGGCGCCAATCTCCACGCCCTTGACCGCATTGATACTCATCATCGCATGGGCCAGTTCCGCGTCCAAACGGTCGAAAATCGGCTCGCCCAACCCAGGCTTAACGCCTTCGGCAACCACAGTAATTTTGGCGCCGACCGAATCCTGATCCCGACGCAACTGGTCCATGTAGGTCTCAAGCTCCGGCACTTTGTCCGGGTCCGGGCAGAAAAATGCGTTCTGATCCACCGACTCCCAGGTCTTGAACGGAATTTCAATCGGGCCCAACTGGCTCATGTAGCCGCGAATCCGAATGCCCTGGCTGGCCAAGTATTTCTTGGCGATGGCACCCGCCGCCACGCGCATCGCCGTTTCACGGGCCGAGCTGCGACCACCGCCGCGGTAATCGCGCACGCCGTACTTGTGGTGGTAGGTGTAATCGGCGTGCGCCGGGCGAAACAGGTCCTGAATTGCCGAGTAGTCCTTGGACTTCTGATCCGTATTGCGGATCAACAGGCCGATAGGGCAACCCGTGGTCTTTCCTTCGAACACACCAGAGAGGATTTCGACTTCATCGGCCTCCTGGCGCTGCGTGGTGTGGCGGCTCGTGCCGGGCTTGCGGCGATCCAGATCGAACTGCAAGTCTTCCAGCGAGAGCTCAAGCCCTGGCGGGCAGCCGTCAACGATAGCGACCAGTGCCGGGCCGTGGCTTTCGCCAGCAGTGGTAACAGTGAACAGCTTGCCGTAGGTATTGCCGGACATGCAGGACGCTCCGCGAAAATAAGCTAAAACAATCAAACGGTCTGTTTATCAATCAAAAACCGCAAGCACGCCAGTATACGCAGGCTGCCTGAGTAGTTCATCCTTCAAGCGTATTGCCGAACCTTATCCGCGTTGACGCGTCCAATCGGCACTTGAACAGATGATGGCCTACCGATGTTACGAGTCACCACTTTAATTCGTGCTATTACCGTAACCCTGCCCCTGCTGACAGGCCTTGCCCACGCAGCCACACCCAGCGTATTGCAACGTCCCATCAGCCTCGATACGGGAACCGGCGAGCTGTTTGGCACCTTATTGCTGCCCAGATCCGACGCCCCTGTCCCCGTGGTATTAATCATCGCTGGATCCGGCCCCACCGACCGTGATGGCAACAACACCGACGGCGGTCGTAACGACAGCATGAAGCTTCTGGCGAGAGTCCTCGCCAAACACAATATCGCCAGCGTGCGCTACGACAAGCGGGGCGTGGCCGCGAGCAAAGCGGCCACGCCCGATGAGCGCAACCTGAGCATCGAAGCCTATGTCGCCGACGCAGCGGCCTGGGGAAAAATGCTCAAGACTGACCCACGCCTGGGACGCTTGATTCTCCTGGGGCATAGCGAAGGCGCCCTGGTCGCCGCCCTCGCCGCAGAGCAAGCTGGAGCTGCGGCAGTGATTTCCGTCGCAGGCACCGGGCGCCCGGTGGATCAAGTGTTGCGCGAACAATTACAATACCGATTGCCCCCACCCTTGCTGCAACGTAGCGAACAGCTGATCGACTCGCTTAAGGCAGGCCACACCGATGACAACGTGCCACCCGCTCTCGATGTGGTATTCCGCCCGAGCGTGCAGCCGTATTTGATTTCGCTGCTCCGCCAGGACCCGGCCGCCGCCTTCGGAAAACTGCAGGTTCCGGCGCTGATCATTCAAGGTCGTAACGACATTCAGGTGGGGGTGGGTGATGCCGAGCTTCTCCATGCGGCCAAACCCGACGCGGAGCTGGCTCTGATCGACGGCATGAACCATGTCTTGCGTATTGTCCCCAATGACATTGGACGCCAGCTAGCGTCCTACAAAGACCCGCAGTTACCGCTCGCCAGTGAGCTTTCAACGCGAATCCTGCGTTTTATTGGCGCATTGCCCGCCGCGTAATGCGCGCTGGCCTGTCCACAAACCGGCCAATGGCCTTCAGTCCTGAAAAAAACGGCCGATAGCGGATGGCTGGCACTGAGTTTGCTGCTTGGTGCCTGGGCCACAGGACTGCTGATATGACCGACACTCAAGCCACACCCGACGCTGAAGTTGAAGCCGAAAACGCAGCCGTTGCGCCGGATCCTGCGAGCTTGCCGTGGGCGGACGTTCAACCGGAACATTTTAAAATGCTGCGCCTGGCGCCACTGCCGACCGACCGGGCCACCGGCGGCCGCCCATTGCGCTTCGTGCAGTTCGGCCGCGCCGAGCGCAACGATAAAGAACACAGCCTGTTACGCATGGATATCCAATTGCCTGCGCAACGTGTGCGCAAAGAGCAGAACCACCTGGACGTATGGGTCGATCACGCCACTCATCGGGTGCGCTTTAGCCCCGAAGCCGGGTTACAGATAGAACCGTGGAATCGTGGTCTCGGTCGCTTTCTGATGGCTCAGGGCATTCACTGGGCGCAAAAAAGATGGTCGCATTACCAGATCGACGAAAATGTGCTCGCCAGTAAAGACGCCCTTAACGAAGACACGCGCCTGCGCCGGGATAATTTCCTGCGCACTCAGGGCTTCGACGTGACGTACGAGGATGCCCAACACATGAAGGGCAGCGTCAAAGCGGTGAACGTCAGCGAACTGCTCAATACCTGGAACAGCGAAAAAGTCCAGATGGTCGAGATTCTCGACGCCTCCAATATGCTCCAGCAAGCAGAACAGAACTTGCAGGAGCAAGACGTCAAACTGCGCAAACAGGAGGAGTCCGTCACCCGATTCAAACGCGAAGACAGCAGCTTGCGCTTCACCATCGCTTGCCTGGTGGCGTTCGCGGTATTCCAGGCTGGGCTACTGATCTGGATCGCTACGCACCGTTAGGTTTCCCTTGCGTTAGGAGGCCCCACCGAGTCTTCGACGCCGCGCTGTCACACAGAAAACCAGGTTGCGATTTGTGTGTTGTTATCGGTGGTGGTGCGCCAGATTGCGTCATTGCATGGACTTGCGCACCCATTTGCATTGCCACTGATCAGTCAATTGCATTCGTGCTGACCCACCGTTTGCATTCGACTTGACCAGCAGGCGCCGTAGTGACGACTGGCAGAGAACGGCCATTTTCTGCCGGTTGCGAAGGCAGAAATCGGCCAATTGCCGTTACTCGGAGTCGACATTCCACCTGAATAGAGCGTTGACCACGAACCTGAAGATCCCCACTCCTACGCGGCTTTCGTGCGGTTCCCTCGTTGGTGATAAAGTTTCGCCAAATCTTAACGAGGGAACGACATGAAATTGTTCGTAGGAGCTTTGGCGGTGCTGATGTTGGCGGGATGTGCTGACTCTGGCCCAATAAAAGTTGGCCCAGACACCTACACGATTTCAACGCGCGTTCCTTTCGGTGGTCCTGCCTCCGCGAAAGGGCAAGCTTTGAAGGAGGCAAACGCGTTTTGTGTGTCCCAGGGAAGGGAAATCCTCCTCGACCATATGCAGGCGAGCGAATGCGCGCTACACGGAGGCTGTGGGGAAGCAGAGATATTTTTCTTTTGCCTAGCCTCGGGTGATCCGCAGCTGAAACGTCAAAAATACAGCCCCGACCCGACTCAGAAGATCGAAATTGATCAGCGGTAGACAGCTCCTGTAGTAGGCTCGGTTGAGAGCCGCGGCAACCTAGTGTCTCGGAAATCCTGACACGAAAAAGCCCAGACTAGTGCTGGGCTTCGTTGTTTCTGGGGTTATGCGGCCAGGGTCGTCATCTCTTGCGCGATGCTTCCAGGTAGCGTGACGAATGACATCTTTCGATTACTGCCTGTCGCCACCCGCAGCAATGGGTCGCCTGCGGCCTCCCACGACGGCCAGAAGCGGCCTGTCGCAACAGATCGACAACCTGACTGACAATCTGTTGCAGTGATGGTCACGGGGAACGGGTCAAACCTTCGCCCCGCCCGTCGCTACTCGCTTGGATATTCGACATAAGCGATGACCTTACCAAAGGGCGCACTGGCCATACCGACAGGCATGCTCAACGTTGGGTGCCCTGGTACCTGAGTATTGATCACCGAAACTTGCTCTCCTGGGGCGGAGTTGTCGGCGGCAACCATCAACAAGTAGGCACCATCAGCCGGCGCAACGCCGGTCCAAACGATCGCCAGGGCGTTGGTACCGGTCAGGTTGTCAGCCACGACATTACCTTGCATATCGAGCACCAGCGCCTTGGGTTTCAGTGCGCTCTTTGCCAACCCCATGCACATGTTGTTGCACATCGAGATGACATTGATCTTGTAGCGTTGGCCCTTGCGTAACGAGAACTCGAACAGTCGATAGTTACTTTTTTCTGCACCTGAAGCGATACGGGGATCCGTTGCGCTGATTTCCCAGCGGGTGGGAAACAGACCACGATTGACCGGCAACGGCACCGCCTGTGAGAGGCGGACCGCCTCCTGGAAAGAGTGAGCAATGGGGGTACCGCTCGCCTGGACCTGGTCGGTGTACTGCTGCCCAGAATTGTTCGAACAGCCGACCAGCAGTAGAGCTGCCACCAAGGGAAGTGTGTATTTAAGCATCGCGAATCGTCCACGGAGTTCTGTTGAATTTGAATTCCGCGCTTTTATGTGAAATCTGCGAGAATTTGGTCAGCCAAACAATTTTGGTAAATAGACCTCATTGCTTTCCCTGCTCGTCATCTTAGCTGAAGTGGCGCAGGCTAGCCTTCAAGCCTGGGCAATAGGCCATCATAATGGTTATTTTAGGCTTTTTCCAATGAATGGAGTCTGGCCTTGATCGAGAGAAGAGTACGGATGTTCTCTAGGGCTGGGGCTGTCATCGAGTAGCGATCAGGTGTAATTGGTGAGGAGCGCCTTGTATTTCCCGCTATAGATTACGCCATCCAGCGATGGCCTGGTCGGTCAGAACTGAATCGCCCCGGTTTCGTAGACACCCGAAGGCCGCTTGGGGTCGTTTTCAGCCGGTCACGACAGGCAGAAAACGACCCACTCCGGCCAGTCATGACAGGCAGAAGTCGGCCGATTCTGTTGAAAAAGTCGGCCTTAGTTTCCATTGAAAAAAGTAAGCGCCTGAGATTGAAATCCAGAATTTTCGCGGAAGCATTCGGACTGAGATTTCACGTAGCAGCGTGCTAGAAGGAGCTTTCACCGATCAATTTTTCGGCAGTTTGAAAAAACCGACTTTTTCAACAGAATCGGCCGGTTGCAGTCCTTCAGTCCTTGACTGAAGCACTGCCCCTGAGTGGCACCCGCTGACACCCATCAACTGCAAAAACTGGTCAGCGCGAATGCAAACGACTGGTCAGTGGCGATGCAATTAGGTGGTCAAGTGGGATGCAATTACGCATCAGATAAACCGCCTTCGCAAACAAGTTCGCTGCCTGGATTTTGTCTGAATTGACTGCCGAATTACGGCAAGGCCCCTTCTCCCGAAGGCTGGAGCAAGGGACGTCCGAACCTAGGCGAGGATTCGTATGGAGGGGCAAAGCGTTAATGAGATGGTCAGCCCAGCACGAGCCCCCCGGTAAACCTAAACTTACCGGGGTTCTCACTTTCTCGACGGCGCCGTATCACGCCCCCCTCATTACGATCAAACCCGAGAAGCGAACAGCGCTTGATGTTCGCGGCATTGCTCGGCCGATAACATGAACACGCCATGCCCTCCCCGCTCAAACTCCAGCCAGGCGAAGTCGACTTCCGGGTACAGCGCCTCGACATGGATCTGGCTGTTGCCAACTTCGACGATCAGCAAGCCCTTCTCGGTCAAATGTTCCGCAGCCTGACTGAGCATGCGCCGCACTAGGTTCAGACCGTCATCGCCACAGGCCAGCGCCAACTCCGGCTCATGTTGATATTCATCCGGCATGTCGGCGAAATCTTCGGCATCGACATAAGGAGGGTTGGAGACGATCAGGTCGAATCGCTGCCCCGGCAAACCGTCGAAACCATCACCCTGCACGGTGTAGACGCGCTCATCCACGCCGTGACGCTCGATGTTCTGATTCGCCACTTCCAGCGCTTCGAAAGAAAGGTCGGCCAACACCACTTCAGCGTTGGGGAACTCGAACGCACAGGCAATGCCGATACAACCGGAGCCCGTGCACAGGTCGAGAATGCGTGCTGGGTCTACTGGCAGCCACGGCTCAAAACGTTTTTCGATCAGCTCGCCAATCGGTGAACGAGGGATCAGAACCCTTTCGTCCACGATGAACGACAGGCTACAGAACCACGCCTCCCCCAGCAGGTAAGCGGTTGGGATGCGCTCGTCAATGCGGCGTTTGAGCAAGCGTTGCAGATTAACCAGCTCGTCGTCTTCCAGACGGCAATCCAGGTAGCTGTCGGCAATTTCCCACGGCAGATGCACCGCGCCCAGCACCAACTGACGGGCTTCGTCCCAGGCATTGTCGGTGCCGTGACCAAAAAACAGATCTTCCCCATGGAAACGGCTAACGGCCCAACGGATATGGTCGCGCAGGGTGCGCAGGCGGGAAGTGATCACGGGGGCATGCTCCTTGAAAAAACGACGGACGATTCTATCAGCCATGGTCTGAACAAACGATGCCCAAAAGATGATTGATCACCCCCTCGACAGCAGACAACCTGCGATGACTTCGTAGCCACGAAGCAGGCAAAATGACATGAATCGCAAACAGTCCGATGGCTTGCAGCCCAGTAACCACGCCACTTCCAATCGTTGCCATTCACAGAACCGCTCAGCCAGAGGACAATGTGACAAAAGCGCCACCGACAGGAGCCCCAGATGTCCGACCCAAAAACGATGTTTCAACTCAGTGGCCGTGGTTACGCACCGGCTAATCTGAGCAATGCCAGCCTGATCATTATCGATGCGCAGAAGGAGTACGTCAGTGGTCCGCTGGCGCTGACAGGCATTGATGAGGCCGTGGCCAATATCTGCCAATTGGTGGACGCTGCCCGGGCAGCAGGTCGACCTATCGTGCATGTGCGCCATCTTGGCACCGTGGGCGGTTTATTCGATCCGCAAGGTGAGCGCGGCAAGTTCCTTCCCCAGCTATTGCCTCAAGGCGAAGAGCCGGTCATCGAGAAGCTCCTGCCAAACGCATTCCACGGCACTGGCCTGCACGATCTGTTGCAACGCTTGGGGCCTCTGGACCTGATCGTGTGTGGCTTCATGAGCCATTCAAGCATCAGCACCACCGTACGCGCAGCCAAAGACTACGGTTATCGCTGCACGTTGGTGGACGACGCCTGCGCAACCCGAGACTTGCCCAGCAAGCAGGGCGTGATCAGCGCCAAGATAGTTCATCAGACCGAGATGGCGATCATGGCGGACAACTTCGCAACGCTTGCACTGACCCGGGATTTGATCTGAGTCAGGCTTGATCCATCAGGATGCTGACCCGGCCTCATCGCTTTGGCAGCTCCTGAAAAACGGCTGGGTTACCTCTGCCAAAGAGACGAATTGGATGTAACCGCCCATCCATTAATCATCCCCACAGCCCTTGATTTCCGCCAAAACGGGAACCACCAGGTTATATCCTGGTCAGAGCGCCGATACCCTGAGAGGAAATCGGAATGAAGATATCCGATGGTTTCGATGCTCGTCGCTTGCGCCCAAAAGGCCCAAGCAACTGGCGGATGCGCTTCGGCGCCGCATTTGCAGCACTGTTGGCCACCTGTGGCGTTTTACTGGTGATGGCCGGTATTGCCAGCTTGATCGGTCACCCGCCAGCACTGGGCGAGCTCAATGCCAGCGCGGGCGGAGCGAGTCTCGTGGTGGCGATCGGGTTGTTCCTGCTGTATCTCGGTGTCTCGATATGGCGTCGCTGCCGTCGTCGTCTGCGCCGGCCCAGCGAGCTGAACATGGCACCGCATCTGATGAAAAAGCACGACTGAGGCTGACAAACCCTCTTCGTATCGCTCACTGGAAACACAACCGGGCACAGCGATAACGTTTTAGTCACGCCTGGCAAGGCGTGACGCAGGTAAACTAGCCGTCCTGCGCGGAGGCTTAAATGCAAGACGACGATTTTTCCCTGTTTAAAAACGAGATCCGCGGCGTAAAGCCGATCAAGCACGATCACGCAGACGTCGGCAAACCCAAAGCCGACCGTAAGCACCTGGCCAAACTGCGTCAGGCTGCTACTGTGCGCACTGACTCGGTGATCGTTGATGGCCTGTCCGACCAATTCGTCATCGACGTTGGCCCGGAGGACGTATTGAGCTGGGCTCGTGATGGCGTCCAGGAAGGCCAGATGCGCAAGCTTAAACTCGGGCAGATCAGCTTCGAGGGGGGCTTGGACCTGCACGGCATGAGCGTCGAAGTAGCGCGGGAAACACTCTGGGAGTTTTTGGCCGAAGCGACCAAGCTGGAAGTTCGTTGCGTGCGCGTGACCCATGGCAAGGCGGTGCGCCTGGATGGCAAACGCCCGATGATCAAAAGCCACGTCAACACATGGCTGCGCCAGCATTCACAAGTGCTGGGCTTTGCCTCTTGCCTGGCAAAACACGGCGGCGCGGGCGCCGTTTACGTCATGCTCAAACGAACAATGATGGAAGGCCGCGACGAGTAACTCCTTAAGTCGCAGCCTTAATGATTGCGGACCGTCAGGCTGCTTGGGTGTCACAGCCTGACTGGATCAGATCCGATTCGATCAACGCCGGCCACCCTCATAGTAACGGTGACCATGCCCATAACCGTCATGCCAAGGTCCAAAGAAACAGCCCGACATGGACGACAATACCGCCACCACAATCGCCATTTTCACTACTCGACTCACCATACATTCGCTCTCTTCACGACAGGTATTTATTACCTGATACTTCAGACATCAACGGCTTTCGTATCGCCAACCGATGACTGTAAAGGTTAGGTAAATGCCTGGTGATTGATCGCGATTTTAAACTTCCCCCGTGGCCTCGGCCAGTGTCGCCAAGACTTCCTCCATATGATTGATGGAGTCGCGTAAATCTTCAAAAGCGCGCTCAAGCGCATGATGGCTATTGGCAGGATTGTTGCCCGGCAAAAGTTTGGAGCTGACGTCTTCTTCCGCCTTTAGCTGATGAATGCTCGCGCGTAGCGTCTCTAACTCCAGTGCAATACGACGAAGATGCTCTCGCCTTATCTCGCTCATGAACGTGCTCCTTTCAACAGCGTGGGGCCAGGCGAACGAGAAGAGCATCGCCTGGCCCCGAGCATCAACCAATCGTTAGCTTATCTTCAACTTTGTAAACACCGGGGACAGACCATGCCGCCCGCTCAGCTGCCTGACGTTCGAGCCAGAGGTGAACCTTACCTTCGAGTTTCACGGTGCCACCAGTGACTTTGACATGAATACCGTGAGCCTCAAGGGCAGCATTGCGCTTCAGCGCATCTTCGATCCTGCGTTGAACGTCTGCAGCATTCACCCGTGGTTTAAGCGTGAGCAGGTTAGTGACGCCCTTGACACCGGACAGTTTGCGCACTGCACGTTCAGTGGCTTCTTTCTGGAATTGCCAGTCCACTTCGCCTTCCAGCGTTACCCAGCCAGCCTGAACCCTGACCTTGATTCGATCATCCGGAACTTCAGTGTTCCAACTGATGACATCCAGTGTCCTGGAGGCAATGGTGTCGTCCGCGACGACGAAGTCACTCGGAAAGCGCACTTCGATTTCCTCGGCAATGGCTCGAACACCCTTGACGCTCTTCACGGCACGCTCCGCCGCGATTTTTTGCGCATAGTTAGTGACATGACCTGTCAGTGTGACGACGCCCTTATCTACAGCTACACCGATGTGGACCGCATCAATGTTCGGCTGGAATTCAAGCTCATCCAAAATATCCTGGCGTAGACTTAAATCGTTCATGGCGGATCCTCGCGTTCTTTATGGACTCATTGATTTCTCGCATCTGACAGCGAGCTTCCCACTGCTATTATGGTTTTACCCCCCGAGGCTGGAGCGGTATTGAGTTTTATCAACAATCCATCCTGTGCCTGACAGACCGACGCGCAAGGGCGCCAGCCGTCCGTGTCCAAAGCAGACTGACGGCACTGTCTTCCATCCCGCCAGGATTGACTGAATATTTTTGCAGTGACACTGAAGGAGGATTCCACATGGCCAAAATCAAAGCGCTGGCGGGTGATTTTCTTCAAGGTGATGGCGAGTACAGTTCCGGTTCAATTACGCTCACGACACCCCTTTACCCCTGGCCCGGCATCAAGATTTCGGTTTCTACGATAAAAAATCTGGAGGTAGCCAGCGAAGCGTCAACTAAAAAAACCGCAGACGCTATCGGCTTTGGATTGACCGGCGGGTTGGTGTTGGGGCCTGTAGGCGCCGCAGCAGGTTTCATGCTGGCCAGTGAGGAAAAGGAAGTGACGTTTTTGGCAACGTTAAAAGATGGCAGAAAGCTTCTGGCGGCAACCGACGACTGCACCTACCGGCAAATAGCGCAGGATGTCGGCAAGCCGCGTTTCTTCACAGCCACGACCAGGCAGTGACACTGTCGAGACGTTGTTATGACGCTCCATCCAGATCGTTAGCCACCCAGCAAGACTGATTACCCTAACAACCGAGCCCGGCCCGACGCCGGGCTCTTTGCCGTCGGCGTTCAGATCGCGTCGACCGTGCAACTGCTGTCACACCTACGCTACCATGTGCCTCATTGGCGGGCATGGACCCTGCATTCATCGCCAATCAGCTCGGCCATAGCGTGCAAATGTTACTATCCACGTACGCCCGATGGATAAACGCCAGCACCGACTGGCGCCAACTCGAAAAGCTCGAAACAAGCCTGATTGGCACACATCTGGTACAGACAGAAAATGTACCGCCCTGAAACCCGTACGGAAAAATAGCCCTGTGACACTGGAACAGAATTACACCGCGATACTGGGTCAGCTCGGCGAGGACGTGTCCCGCGAAGGTTTGATCGATACGCCAAAACGTGCTGCAAAAGCCATGCAGTATCTATGTCGAGGCTACGAACAAAGTCTCGAAGAAGTCACCAACGGTGCCCTCTTCAGCTCCGACAACAGTGAGATGGTCATGGTAAAGGACATCGAGTTGTACTCGTTGTGCGAACACCACTTGCTGCCGTTTATCGGCAGGGCTCATGTCGCTTACATCCCGAACGGTAAAGTGCTCGGTCTGTCGAAAGTCGCGCGAATCGTCGACATGTATGCCCGCCGCCTGCAAATCCAGGAAAACCTCAGCCGCCAGATCGCCGATGCGATTCAGCAAGTGACCGGTGCTTTGGGTGTCGCAGTCGTCATTGAAGCCAAGCACATGTGCATGATGATGCGCGGCGTCGAGAAACAGAACTCATCGATGATCACCTCGGTGATGCTCGGTGAATTTCGCGAAAACGCGGCGACCCGCAGTGAATTTCTCAGCTTGATCAAGTGATTCGCTGTGCAGGGGCCGTCCAGATTTCTTGTCTGCGGCTCCTGAGTAATCTCACCTTCGTTTCATCCCCCTACTGCGAGGCGTCACCGTGTTCATCAAGGCATTAAGGGTTGGTTTGGGCCAACTCATCATTTTTATCGATTTCCTGACCCGTCCGGGCAAGAAAAAGCGCACGCCTGCAGCTCAAGCCGCTGTCGATCTGTCGGCGCAGGACCTGACCTTGTATCAGTTCAACGCCTGTCCGTTCTGCGTAAAGACCCGTCGCACCTTGCGCCGCCTGAACGTTCCCGTGGCCTTGCGTGATGCGAAAAACAACGAAGTCGATCGTCAGACCCTGCTCACCGAAGGCGGCAAGATCAAAGTACCGTGCCTGCGCATCGTAGAAGGTGGCAAGACCGTATGGATGTATGAATCCAAGCTCATCATCGACTACTTGCAGCAGCGCTTCGCGGCGGTCTGAAGCTGGAGCCTTCGCAGACAAGCCTGCGGAGGCTTATTTCGGGCAACCTTCAGCCCGACAGGCCACGTAGGCTTTCAACTGCTCCACTCGCAACTGGGTATGCGCTGCCAGACACTGCGACTGAAGCAACGGCCAGATCGAACCAGAGTCCTCTCGCTTGCCCACTTGGTACACACAATCGGCATCACGAAACGCAACCCACTTACGCTGCGCGTCCTTGAACGCCTGCTTTTGCGTCGGCATGTTCAAGTAAGCCATTTGCGCCTGGTATTGGGTGTTCAAGTCCGCATCAAGCCTGGACAGGTCATTGCCAGCACACGCGTTCATGGCTGCCTGATTCGCATTGCAGTCGTCAGCCAAAGCGACTTGCACACTTGTCCATCCAAGCCCCATCACGATGGCGGCCGTTATCAAATAACGCACAGTCAATACTCCTTTTTCCAGAAATAACGTTCAGCCCGAGCCATGAGTAATTGCATTCACTTGACCAGTCATTTGCATTCGACCTGACCTCTTTGGGTTGAGCAGATTGGCCCTATCCCTCGCAATGTCATTTTTTACTGCTCTTCCAGCAATCTAGCTCAGCGATGGTTTGCCTTTAGGTATACGAAGGAGCAGCGCCGAAACCAGAAACCCGAGCATTCCTACGCTGCCCAGCGTCAACCAGGTTTCGACGGGGGTTCGATTCAATATGAGCCAACTCCCCGCGAAATAACCGGCAGCACCTCCGAGTGCACCCACCGCGCTCAACACACCGAAAAATGTGCCTTGACTACCTTCTGTTGCCAACGATGCGGTCATGGTTTCAAGTGTGGGTAACAGAATTGTTTCGATTAGCGTATAGGCCACGATAAACAACAAGAACCATTCGATGCCACGCAACATTGCTACGCTGGCAAACGCGACCCCTGCGGCCAGATAGGCCCCGGTTGTCAGCGATGCAGGATCCATCCTCACCAACCATCGCCTTATAGCCACGATAAAGGTCAATCCGACCACGCCGTTAACCACGTAGACCGCAGAAGCTGCATATGGCCCTGCTATCTGGCCCGCATACATCGGGAACGCCACGTAAAGCTGCGGAAACAGAAAAAACCATGGCAGCGATATGGCGATCAGCCGCCATAACCCGCGGTGTGTGGCTGCTACCTTCAGGCTCATTAGGGCGGGCTGCCTTTTGAAGATAGTTGATGACCCAAACTTTTCCCGAAATGCAACCGTGCTGAGGCTAATGAACAATATCGCGCTTACTGCAAAGGCAGCACGGACATCGGCTAGACCCGCAAGACCTCCAATAATTGGCCCAACGGCCGCTCCGGTATTTAGCATCTGGTTATTGGCCGCGAACAGGGCAGATAGGCATGTCTTTGGTTGACGACCAAACACTCCGTAAACGCCACCCTCGTAGCAAGCGACGCCAGTACCAGCGATCATCGCAAAGCATACCCAAGCCATCACACCGTCACAAAATCCAAATCCGAGAAATCCCACCCCCCTCAAAAAAAGCCCTAGGGTGATGATCATGTGCGAGCCAAAACGATCGGCTATGGCGCCGGCAACTAGCGGCAACGCCTGCGCGGAGAGCAAATTGGCCGACATAACAGAAGCCAGTGCTGCCGCACCGAAATGGAGGTTGGCTGACATGTACAACGCCAATAGCGGAACCGTCATAAAATGCGAGGCATTCATTAAGCCCTGCATCCAGAGCAATCTCCGGATCTCGCGGGACCAAACCGGTCGTGCACAATCGTCTTCCCTGATCATGTTGCGCCACCGTAACCAGCAATGATATTTTGATGGTTACCCATATCAGTAGCTTTTGCAACCAGAGGGTGCGATGCAAACTCACAATCAAGCTGCGCCAGGCGACCTCGAAAGCGTACGGCGTTTTATTAATACCTGGTCGATCCCTAACCAGACGCGCATCGAGGCGGATATCCTGCCGCTGCTGGCAAGCGATTCTGATGCATGGCAGAGCGATCTCTCGCTCTATCCACGTCAACCTAGCGATAGCCTGGACAAACTGCTCGTATTGCGCTCGGATCTGCGGAAGTCGTGCGAAAGTCCAGACGCCAACACCGAGCAGTTGAACGCGTGGTTCAATCGTGTCGCCCTGTCGGTGCATGTCGAGTCGGTGGGAGGAGTGACGACGCTGAGCGTGATATCTGCAGAAGCAACTTATGTCGGCCATATTCTTGCGGCCGTGGCGAATGCGATTGCATCAGGTGCATGGTCGCGGCTGAAAACGTGTGGAGATTGCCAGTGGGCTTTCTACGATCACACCCGCAATGGCAGCAAACGCTGGTGCGGCATGACTAAGGGCGGGCCGAATGGCCGGGCTTGCGGGACTATTGCAAAGGTGAGCGCCTTCCGGTCACGCGCAGCGGCCAAAGCAAATGTGGATGTGTCTTGAGACTGTGGCTCTCTTCTACTCTTTATGCCCGGCATCTGGCTCGCTCATGATGATGGCCTCCGAAAACAAAACACCCTGCGAAAGCGTAGCCCTCGCAGGGTGTTGGGGGTGACCATCTCTTTAAACCGGTCGCTCGTTGCAGACCGGTTTATTTGTCTTCAACCTGGGTTCAGGTTAATCCAGCATCCCTATATAGCCCGGTTGCTCGGCCACTCGGCCCAGCCATTGCTGGATTGCCGGGTACGGGGCAAGGTCAAATCCGCCCTGGTAAGCGACGTGGGTGTAGGCGTAAAGCGCGATGTCGGCGATGGAGAAGGTTTCTCCTACCAGGAACGGCGTGCGCTTGAGTTGCTGCTCCATGACTGCGAGCGCTCGGTAGCCAGCTTTTTGCATGGCGTGATATTCCGCGAGGCGCTCTTCCGGTAGCCCGAGGTAAAACTGGATGAAGCGAGCCACCGCGATGCAAGGCTCATGGCTGTACTGTTCAAAAAACTGCCACTGCAAGACTTGCGTACGCAAGCGCGGCTCGCTGGGCAGATAGGCGCTGCCGTCGGCCAGGAAGTTGAGAATCGCGTTGGATTCCCACAGGCAAGTGCCATCCTCAAGCTCCAGGACCGGGACCTTGCCGTTGGGATTCTTCGCCAAAAACTCGGGGGTCTGGGTTTCACCGTTAAGGATGTCCACTGCCACCCATTGGTACTTGATGCCCAACAGGTTGAGCATCAATTTGATCTTGTAACAATTGCCTGAATTGTAGTCGCCGTAAACTGTGTACATCACCCTTCTCCCTTGCTGCGTATTCATGAATGCATCACGCCGCTTCAGCGACCTGTGCCTGGCGAACCACTGCGGCCAGCCGCTTGAGACCCTCACCCAGACGCTGGGGGTCGATATGACTGAAGTTCAATCGCAGATAACCGGGGTTGGCGTCCGGATCGGCGAAAAACGGCTCACCCGGCATAAACGCCACATCTTGGGCCAGCGCTGGTTTGAGCAGGGAACGGGTGTCCAAAGGCGTTTTAAGGGTCAACCAGAAAAACAAGCCGCCCTGCGGGTTATTCCAATCGGCCAGATCGCTGAAGTGCTCTTGCAGGGCGGCCTCGAAAGCGTCACGACGCACACGATAGAAGTCGCGTAATTCCGCCAAATGGTTGCGGTAATGCTCGGTACCCATCCATTGCAGAGCCTGCCACTGCCCCATCCGGTTGGTGTGCAGATCGGCCGATTGTTTCAGGCGCAGCAAGTGCGGAAACAGGTCCGGCGTCGCGATCAGGTAACCCACGCGCAGCCCAGGCAGCAGGGTTTTGGACATCGTGCCGGTGTAGATCCAACTGGCCTTTTTCAAGCGGCTGACGATAGGGGTCGCGCTGCCACCGTCGAAATTCAATTCGCGATAAGGTTCGTCTTCGATCAGGGTGACATCGAATTCATCAAGCAGGGCCGCCACGGCATCGCGATGGGATTCACTGTAGCGTACCGCTGACGGGTTCTGGAAGGTCGGAATCAGGTAAGCGAACGCAGGCTTGTGCTGCTCAAGACGCTGGCGCATAGCGATCAGGTCCGGGCCATCGGCCTGCAAGGGCACGGTGATGCAATCGGCACCGAACAGCTGAAAAATCTGCAGCGCGGCCAGGTAGGTTGGTGCTTCGAGGAGGATCTCGGTGCCCTTGTCGATATACAGCTTGGCCGCCAGGTCGAGGGTCTGCTGCGAGCCGCTGACAATCAGCACCTGGCTGGCTTCACACGGCACGCCCAAGGCGCGGGCTTCAGCGGCCAGCGCTTCGCGTAAAGCAGGCTCGCCCTCGCTCATGCCGTACTGCCCCATGGCCAGTGGCATGTCAGCCCATTCAACGCGTGGCAGCATTGCTTCTGCGGGTAGCCCGCCAGCGAACGACATCACTTCCGGACGCTGGGCTGCGGCCAGAATTTCACGAATCAAAGAACTTTTAAGGCGTGAGACTCGTTCGGAGAAAGCCATGGAGGTCACCCGTAGCGAAGTTAAATAGAAATACGTCAAACTGCTTGACCGAAATTACGATACCGGGCCTAGATACGTCAATATGATTGACCTTAAAAATAAAATAACTCAGCAGTCGGCGATGGAAGCCTTTTTTTTCGGCTACCAGGCGTTCACCGCCAAAGCCGACGAAATGCTCGCGCAACGCGGCCTCAGTCGCGTGCACCAACGCATCGTGTTTTTTATCGCCCGCTATCCAGGTTTGAGCGTGAAAGAGTTGCTGACGGTGCTCGGTGTCAGCAAGCAGGCACTCAATACGCCCTTGCGCCAATTGATCGACATGAACCTGGTGCACAGCGTCGCGCCTGACGTCGACAAGCGCAAACGCTTGCTGGGCCTGACGGAAGAAGGCATTGCATTCGAGCAGGCCCTGCGTCACGAACAAGTGGATCTGCTGCAACGGGTGTTTGCCGAAGCGGGCGAAGCGGCGGTTGATGGTTGGCTGGCCGTGAACAAAGCACTGGGGCAAGCCCGCCAGACAGGGGTGATAATCCCTGCCGAGTCTCTAGCATCCGAGTGATACAGCTGACGCATTCGACGCTATCAATTGCGACTGTACGGCTAATTGTGACGATTGCTGTATTGCAACAGCGGGTGGCGACTGCGTTTAGGCTTGTGGCTTGACTGGACACCGTTAAGGAAAACCCACATGACCGACGCCATCACTCCTACCCGCCTTCGGCCATTGGCCGACAGCTCGCCTGCTGCCGTGGTCGCGGGCTTTATTGCGATGATGACTGGCTGCACCAGTTCATTGGTCCTGATGTTCCAGGCAGGGCAAGCCGCTGGGTTGACCAGCGCACAGATTTCTTCCTGGATCTGGGCCCTGTTCATCGGCATGGCGATTTGCAGCATTGGCCTGTCTCTGCGCTACCGCGCCCCCATCACCGTTGCTTGGTCGACGCCAGGTGCAGCGCTGCTGGTGACCAGCCTGGGCGGTGTGTCGTACGGCGAAGCCATCGGGGCCTTCATCACCTGCGCCATACTGGTCACCCTGTGCGGCGTTACCGGCAGTTTCGAGCGACTGGTCAAGCGTATACCTGCGTCACTCGCAGCGGCGTTGCTGGCGGGGATTTTGTTCAAGATCGGCAGTGAAATATTCGTCGCCGCGCAACACCGTACCGGCTTGGTGCTGTGCATGTTTTTCAGTTATCTGCTGATCAAGCGCATATCACCGCGCTACGCAGTCCTCGCAGCGCTGATTGCCGGCACGGTGATATCAGGCCTACTGGGATTGCTTGATTTCAGTGGCTTTACGCTGGAAGTGGCAACACCGGTGTGGACCACTCCCTCGTTCTCGCTGGCCGCGACCATCAGCATCGGGATTCCGCTGTTCGTGGTGGCGATGACCTCGCAGAACATGCCCGGCATCGCTGTTCTACGCGCCGATGGCTACACCGTACCGGCCTCCCCGTTGATCTCGGTCACCGGCATTGCATCGTTGCTACTGGCGCCGTTTGGCTCGCATGGCATCAACCTGGCCGCGATCAGCGCTGCCATCTGCACCGGCCCGCATGCCCATGAAAACCGTGACAAGCGCTACACCGCAGCGGTCTGGTGCGGAGTTTTTTATGCCATCGCGGGCATCTTTGGCGCGACCGTGGCCGCGTTGTTTGCGGCCTTGCCTAAAGAGTTGGTGTTATCGATTGCCGCGCTGGCCCTGTTTGGTTCGATCATGAATGGCCTGACCGTCGCCATGAACGAACCCAAGGAGCGTGAGGCAGCGCTGATCACCTTTATGGTCACCGCGTCAGGCCTGACACTGTTCTCCATCGGTTCGGCATTCTGGGGGATTGTGGCCGGGGTGCTGACGTTGATGATCTTGAATAGCCGTAAGGGCTGATGCGGGAAGTCAGCTGTTCCGTATCAAGCCCTTCGCTTATTTAAAGCCGGAAGTGCCCGACCATCCCCTTGAGCTCAGTCCCCAATTGCGCCAGCTCGATACTCGACGCAGCATTCCCCCGCATCGCGAGGGCTGATTGATCGGCGCTGGCACGGATGCTGGTGACGCTGCGATTGATCTCTTCAGCGACCGAGCTTTGCTGCTCGGCAGCGGCGGCGATCTGCTGGTTCATTTGCTGGATCAGGGACACCGCTACGGCGATGCTGCCCAGCGCGCTTTCGGTCTGCAATGCATCGCTGACGGCCATTTTCACCAATTCGCCGCTGTTTTTAATCTGCGCCACGGACGACTGCGCCCCGCTCTGCAGGCTGCCTACCAGTCGTTCGATTTCTTCAGTTGATTGCTGAGTCCGTTTGGCCAGCGCGCGCACCTCATCGGCGACCACCGCAAAACCCCGTCCCTGCTCCCCGGCCCGCGCGGCCTCGATGGCGGCGTTCAGCGCAAGCAGGTTGGTTTGCTCGGCGACGCTCTTGATCACCCCCAGGACTTTGCCAATGTTCTGGATCTCGGCACTGAGGTTCTCGATACTCTGGCTGGCGGAGGTGGCGGAACTGGCAAGCGCTTCGATTCGTTGCATGCTCTGGCGAACGACCAGCTGACCGCTTTCGACTTTGTCGTCGGCAGTCTGTGCGGCCTGTGCGGCCTCCTCAGCATTGCGTGCCACGTCATGCACCGTCGCCGTCATCTGATTCATGGCCGTAGCGACCTGCTCGGTTTCTTCCCGCTGGCTACTGACTTCCAGGTTAGTCTGTTCGGTGACCGCCGACAGCGAATGAGCCGACGTCGCCAATTGCTCGATACCGGCTTGCAGGCCGCTGACAATGCTGCTCAGTCCCGCGCCCATCTGCTGCATGGCCAGCATCAACTGGCCGATTTCATCGCGGCGTTTGACCTCTACCGTGGCGCTCAAATCGCCGGACGCTATCTGCTGGGCGACGCGGATCACGCTACGCAACGGTGCCACGATCAGGCGAGTAATGCCCCAGGCGGCGATCAGACCGACCAATAACGCCAGCATCGAGGAACCGATAATCAGCAGCGAGCTGGCTTTGAGCTCAGCCTGCATCGCCTGGTCTTCGGCGCTATAAGCCTCATTGACCCGCTGCACGACCTGTTTGGCATTGTCGGCAAGTTGCTGAGAAACCTGCGCTTCGTTGGCAAGCAAACCGGTGTATTCGGCGAGTTTCTCGGTGAAGTTGCCAATGTGGGTGCTGACTTCGCCCAGCACGGTCAGGTAACCCGAGTCCTTGACCACGCCTTTGAGCTGCTCGGCCAACGCAAGTGCCTGGTCAGCCTGTTCGATCTTGCCTTCTTTGCGGGGCTCACCCGAGCCTGTTTTACGGCTCTGGTCCAGACGCACCCGCGCTTCATCCATCGCCTGCAACATCAACCGTGACACCTGGCTGACCTGATTGGCTTGCGCAATGAACTCAGCACCTTGCTGACCCTGGGAGTCCTTCAGCGCGTAGGTGCCATCATCGGCCAGCCCGGCTTGCAATACATCCAGATTATTAGCAACGCTGGACACCGACCAACTGGCCATCTCCAGAGAAAGGTCCTTGCTCTGGCTGATCTCGACAAATTGATCGAAGGATTTGCGGTAAGCCGTGAGCGCGGTTTGCACCTGGCTCATCATGGTCTGGTTGGCGTCCGACTCGCCCTTGAGCTGCTCCGCCAGGGCCTGCAACGCGTCCACGCCCGCGCGCAAATCATCCGCCACTTTCGGGTCGCTGTGCAGGGCGTAATCCTGCTCCTGCAAGCGCACCTTGAGCAGGCCGCTATTGAGGGTCGACATTTGCTTGAGGCCATTGAAGCGCAGGCTGATGCTCTGCAGCGACCAAACGCCAATGGCAGCGACCAAGGCGGTCAGCAGCAGTACGAGGATGAAACCCACCCCCAGTTTTTTCGCCATCCCGAGGTTGGCAAAGCGTGCTTGCACGGCCGAAATCATAGCGCTCAATCCCCGTTCGAATACCAGAAGGCGTTCAGGCTATTCATTAAGCCGTCCTGGAATCATGCAGATTCGCAACGGACCCGATTCAGCACAAGCCTTTGGCGCCTGGATAATGGCAAAAAGCTACGTGCAAGTCGTTTTCAGAACGCTTAGTGTCGGCTGGCACGTGAACTTTATCGGCTGATCGTCACCCTTCGGTAAAGTACTCACCCAACGGCAACGATTTTCGACTTCACACCGCGCCTTTTTAACGGCAGGCAGCTGCCACCAGCAAGGTGCCAGCATCAGCGTCGAGGATGGCCTGCGTGCCCAACGGCACCGCAATGTTGGGGTCACCGTGACCGATGGGCAGCCCACCCAGCAGCGGAATGCCGAGATCGCCCAGACGTTCGTTGAGCACGTCCGCCAGACTGATCTGCCCTGCCGCGCCTGCGGGCTCGCTGAACTGCCCCACCGCCACGCCCGCCAAGCGCTGCAGGATGCCGCAATTGCGCAGGTGCGTGAGCATTCGATCGACACGGTACGCGGCTTCGGCCACGTCCTCGATCAGCAGGATCGCGCCGTTCAGGTCGGGCATAAATGGCGTGCCAATGGAGGTACTGAGCATGCTCAGGTTTCCGCCCAACAGAATCCCTTGGGCAACACCCGTGCTGCGCACACTCACCGTCGCTTCTGCGGGGTCGGCCCTGATCAGCACCGGTTCGGCGCTCATCAACGCGTGTTTTACGCTGCTATTCGTCAGGCCGCCCCGCTCAAGCTGCGCGGCCACCGGACCGTGGATACTGGCCAACCGTGCGTTGCGCCAGAGCGCTGCATGCAAGGCCGTGATATCGGAAAATCCCAGCACCAGCTTGGGGTCTCGCCTTACTGCATCAAAGTCCAGGTGTTCAATAATGCGCTGCACACCATAACCACCGCGGTTGCAGATGACCGCACGGATCTCGGGATCGGCCAACGCGTCGTTCAGGTCCGCAGCACGATGCTCATCCCTGCCCGCATGAAACGAGTTTTTATCCAGCGCATGGGGATAGATACGTGGTCGCAGCCCCCAATCGCTGAGCACCTTGACCGCGACCTCGACGCGCGCCTGAGCCACGGGCCCGGCAGGCGACACCAGCGCGACCGCATCTCCTACTCGAAGCCGTTGCGGGTGCAGTGTCGGTAAACCGCTGTGTTCTTGAGTGTGATAAAAATCCATCGTTACTCGCCGCCCCCTGGTTTTGATAAAACAGTTAACCACAAATCGAACCGCCGTTTCTTGTCACCCAAAACCCAAGGCATGAACTCACTGCCCTCGTTGAGGTATGCTCAGCGGCGTCCGATACAGCGCTAGGTTGCTTAGGTAGCGCTCCTATTTCATCGACCCATAAAGAACGTTCATGAACATTAAAATCCCGGCTTCCATCATCGCGCTTGATCAAATTCTGCCTCAGGAACCGTTGCTGATGATGGGCGCGGGCCCCGTACCGCTGCCGCACAAAGTGGCCTATGCGAACTCCATCGTCATCAATCACCTGGGCGATGTGATGAACCAGGTGATCGACCAGGTCAAGGACATGGGCGCCTACGTCTTTCAGACCGCATCCAAGCATGTATTGGGTGTAGCCGGTCCCGGTTCAGCGGCGATGGAAATGGCGATCTGCAACCTGGTGACCCCAGACAGCAAGGTCCTGTCGATCTGCAACGGTTACTTCAGTCGTCGTATGGCCGAGATGGCGTCGCGTGTCGGCGGTGCAGTCACCATTATGGAGGTCCCGGACAATCAGGCGGCCGACCCCGATATCGTTGAGCACTACTTGAAACAGGGTAATTTCCGCACCCTGACTATTGTTCAGGGCGAGACCTCGAATACCGTTTATAACCGCCATCTGGAAACGATTTCGCGACTGGCGCATTCCTATGACTGCGCAGTGATTGTCGATGCGGTTTGCACCTTGAGCACCATGCCGTTCGACATGGATGAGTGGCAAGTCGACGCGGTCATCACCGGCGGACAAAAAGGCTTATCGTCCATTCCCGGCGTTTCGCTGCTGGCCTTTTCCGATTACGCATGGGCACGAATCGAGGCGCGCAAACAACCTATCGCCCACTGGTGCCTGGACGCACTGTTGGCAGACAAGTTCTGGAACCAGCGCTCCTATCACTACACCGCACCGGTCTCCGGCATTCTGGCGCTGCATGAAGCGTTGCACTTGGTGTGCGAAGAAACCCTGCCGCGTCGATTCCACCGGCATGAGCTGTGCTCAAAAGCCCTGCAAAGAGGGATGGAAGCCATGGGCCTGGAACTTCTGGTCCCGGAAGAAGTGCGCCTCAACTCGGTGATCGGCATCAACGTTCCCAAAGGTGTATCCGCTGACCTGGTCAGAAGCCATATGACAGCCGTACACAGGGTCGAAATCTCCGGTTCGTTCGGCCTCAATATCGTGCGTATCGGTCAGATGGGTGAGCAAAGCCGCGTGCACAACCTGTTCCGCACCTTGCACGCTCTGGGGTCGAGCATGCGCCATGCCGGCGCTTCTCTGGACCTGCCAACCGGAATCTCCGAACTGGAACGGTATGTGTCTCGTGATACAGCCTCGGCCGCTGCCAGCTAAAGTCCCATCAAAGGCGCATGCGACACCAGCCGCTTGGTGTCGCATGCGCCCGCGGTGAAAACGTTTGTGTTCGTGCTGTGGCGACTCAACTGAGTTTGTCCGTCGGCCCGCGTTCGTTACCCGGCTGAAAGCGAGTGACGCTTTTGCGCAACCATTGCAGGAAACCGTTCTGGCCCACATCCAAGGGCTTATGCTGAATCATCGTCGCCCGAGCCTGCGCGCGGAAGCGTACCAACCCTGCCAGAGCCCCACGCAATTCACCGTGTTCTTCCAGCCAAGGCTCAAGGTCTTTGCTTTCGATGCGATAGACCATGCAGTCGGTCATCGCACTGAAACGAGCGAGGCTGGCCGACTGGTCGACAATACCGGTTTCGCCAATCAGTTCGCCCGGCCCCATGCGCCCGACCTCAAGCCAGCCATCAGGCCGTTCAACAGCCGCCGTCACCACCCCAGACTCAATGATCAACAGCGCATCGGGAACGACACCTTGAGCGAGAATCACCGCGCCAACAGGGTACGAGCGCAAGTGCATGTGACGCTCGAGTTCGGCACGGTCTTCATCGCTGAGCATGCGCAGCACCCCTACCGTGTTGAGTACTGCTGACTGCCGCGTCGCAGGCTTGATCTGATCCTGACGCAGGGTTTCGGACGCCGCCAGCTGGCGATAGATCAAGTCATAGAGCTGGTTACTCACCGCGCTACAACGGTCCCTGGATTTGATGTAGCCGGTGATCTCATACTGCACGGAGCGTAAACCGGAGGCTTTGACCACGGCCCCGGCTTTGGGTTTTGCCAGCAGCTCACGGCAGCCCTGCAAGGCTTTCTCCAGCGAGTCCAGCACCAGGCTGGGACGCAAGCGTACTGGCAGCTCGACGGTCAGGGTCACGGAATGAAAGTGATCGGGGCGGCTGAAATTGACGATCCGGGTCTTGGCCGCCATCGCGTTGGGAATCACCGCCATGCTGCCTTCGGACGTCAGCAGATGGGTTGAGCGCCAATCAATTTCGATCACCTTACCTTCTATGTCGTCGACGCGAATCCAGTCATCGACCCTAAAGGGCTTGGTTGCGTTGAGCACGATCCCTGAAAATACGTCGCCCAGCGTGCTCTGCACTGCCAGACCTAGGATGATCGCCACCGCGCCCGACGTCGCCAGCAAGCCTTTGACTGGCAAATCGAGGATGTACGCGGCGGCAGCGACGACGGCGACCAGAAAGATGATCGCGCCCATCAGGTCTTGGAGCAAATGCCCCTTGCCACCGATCCGCGGTTCCAGAATCACCACCGCCAATACGGTCAGGGTTCGTGCGCCGTACAACCACCAGACAATAGCCAGTACGGTCGCCAGCGTGTGGCGCGGTGGCAGGACCGCATCGGGCACCGGAAACAGAGGGCTCAACCCGGCATCCAGCAATGCCATGCTGAACAACAGAAACAGGCCCAGCCGCACCGCCATCTTCCAGCGCACATGCCGTGGATCAACCCACTGCCAAAGGGTCAGGTCGATAATGATCAGCACCAAGGCACTGACCAGTGGGTAGGCAAACCACATGAAATCCATCGACTCACTCCTGACACATAGACCACTACAGGAGGCGAGCTTAGCCGATCGGTGTGTGCAGGGTAAGCACGTACTGCAGGCGCTGGCGGGCCTTAAATCGCGGTCACCCCGCCGTCCACCGCCAGCGCGTGGCCGGTGGTGAAGCTGGCGCCATCGCTGCACAGATAAAGCACGGCGCTGGCGATTTCTTCGACGGTGCCGACACGACCGACTGGGTGCATGACGGCCACGTATTCGGCTTTTTTCGGGTCGGTTTCATAGGCGCGACGGTACATGTCGGTGTCGATCACTGCAGGACAGACGGCGTTGACGCGAATTTTCTTCTTCGCATATTCAATCGCGGCTGATTTGGTCAGACCGATCACGGCATGCTTCGACGCACTGTAGATACTCATCTTTGGTGCAGCGCCAAGGCCAGCCACTGATGCGGTGTTGACGATGGCCCCACCGCCTTGGGCGAGCATCAGCGGCAATTGGTACTTCATGCACAACCAGACGCCTTTGACGTTGACGCCCATGATTGCATCGAACTCGGCTTCGCTGCCCTCGGCCAAGCGACCCTTTTCGATCTCGATGCCAGCATTATTGAAGGCATAGTCGACGCGGCCATACGTGCTCACTGCCTGCTCCATCAACTGGCGCACTTCAGCTTCCTTCGTGACGTTGCAGCGCACAAACACTGCATCGCCGCCCGCTGCACGAATCAATTCAACTGTGCCTTCCCCGCCTTCACTGTCCAGGTCTGCCACCACCACTTTCAGGCCCTGCTCAGCGAAGGCCAATGCGGTCGCGCGACCAATACCCGCAGCAGCGCCCGTGACCAAAGCCACCTGACCGGAAAAAGTCATGCTCATGTAATTGTCCCCTGACGGTTGAATAGTGATGCAGTCTAGCCATCCCCCACAGGCGTACGTCAGCACTATCAGAGACCCGGTTATGCACGTATGCGCCAGAGTGATTAAGCCCGTGGGGGCTCATCACCCAACTGGATCAGCCTGCATTCGCCAGACGGACAAACCTTGCCGGAACGGCGGCCAACGACTATCACGTAGGCTTGTTCTCCCTCCTTCCTGTCTAAAAGAGTGCCTGCCATGACTGCCCAGACCAACCGTCAATTCCTGCTCGCCAAGCGCCCTTCAGGGGCCGCGAGCCGCGACGACTTTACCTTCCAGCAAGTGCCTGTCGGCGAAGTGGCGGCAGGTCAGGTTATGGTCGAGAACGAATACCTGTCGCTGGACCCGGCCATGCGCGGCTGGATGAACGAAGGCAAGTCCTACATTGCGCCCGTCAATCTGGGTGACGTGATGCGCGCGTTGGGTGTAGGCAAAGTCATCGCCTCACAGGTCCCTGAATTTGCCGTTGGTGATTACGTGCAGGGCGCACTGGGGGTGCAGGACTATTTTCTCGGTGAGCCCAAGGGCTTCTACAAAGTCGACCCGAAACTGGCACCACTGCCGCGTTATCTGTCCGCACTGGGCATGACCGGCATGACCGCTTATTTTGCCCTGCTGGACGTCGGCGCGCCGAAAGCCGGTGAGACTGTGGTGATTTCCGGGGCCGCAGGTGCAGTGGGCAGCGTTGCCGGGCAGATCGCCAAAATCAAAGGCTGCCGCGTAATCGGCATCGCCGGGGGCAAAGAAAAATGCCAGTCGCTGATTGATGAACTGGGTTTCGACGGCGCCATCGACTACAAGAATGAAGACGTCCACGCGGGCCTCAAACGTGAATGTCCGAAAGGCGTTGACGTGTATTTCGACAACGTCGGTGGCGATATCCTCGACGCCGTTCTTTCCCGCCTGGCGCCCAAAGCACGGGTGATCATCTGTGGCGCCATCAGCCAGTACAACAACAAGGAAGCGGTCAAAGGCCCGACCAACTACCTGTCATTGTTGGTGAACCGTGCGCGCATGGAAGGCTTCGTGGTCATGGACTACGCCCCCAAATTCGCCGCAGCCGGTCAGGAAATCGCCGGCTGGCTCGCTTCAGGCAAACTCAAAAGCAAGGAAGACATCGTCGAGGGTCTGGAGACTTTCCCCGAAACCCTGATGAAGCTGTTCAAGGGTGAAAACTTCGGGAAACTGGTGTTAAAGGTGTGATCGGAGGCGCCTGAACCGACGCCTCGCGAATAGCTTTTACGCCAACTCAGCCACGACCGCTGCCAGCGCTTTTGCCGGGTCGGCGGCCTGGCTGATGGGACGGCCGATGACCAGATAGTCGGAGCCGGCGTCCAGCGCCTGACGCGGTGTCAGGATGCGGCGTTGATCGTCCTGGGCGCTGCCTGCCGGACGAATGCCAGGGGTGACCAGTTTCAACGACGGATGGGCGGTCTTCAGGGCACGGGCTTCGAGTGCCGAGCACACCAGACCGTCCATACCGGCTTTTTCCGCCAACGCAGCCAGGCGCAGCACCTGCACCTGCGGTTCGACGTCCAGACCAATAGCCGCCAGATCTTCACGTTCCATGCTGGTCAGCACAGTGACCCCTATGAGCAACGGTTTTGGCCCGCTACGCTGATCAAGCACTTCACGGCAGGCTGCCATCATGCGCAAACCGCCGGAGCAATGGACATTGACCATCCACACGCCCATTTCCGCAGCGGCCTTTACCGCCATCGCCGTGGTGTTGGGGATGTCGTGGAATTTCAGGTCAAGAAACACCTCGAAGCCCTTGTTGCGCAGGGTTTCGACGATGTCCGACGCACAGCTGGTAAACAATTCCTTACCGACTTTGACCCGGCACAGCTTCGGGTCCAACTGATCGGCCAGTTTCAACGCGGCGTCGCGGTTAGGGAAATCCAGGGCGACGATGATAGGAGTCTGGCAGGCGGACATGAGTAGGCTCTCAGGCAAGTCGAAATCGGCGCGTATTGTAGCCGAACCGACCCATTTTCGGGACCCAGTGATCGATAATTGATCCAGATCGCGCGCCCAGCCCTGAACAAACAGCATGCCGCTAACAAACCGGGCACAGGGCGCCTAGAATTGAACCACTGGCAATATAGATTGCTCAAAGTGATATCACTTCAAGGAGAGCCCTATGCCCTGGTATGCCTGGTTAATTCTGATAGTTGCAATTGGCTCGATCGTTGGCGGTCTGTTGATGTTGCGCGATACCGCTACAAAGGTTGATTTGACCGATGAGCAACTCAAGCGCGTTCATGAACGCAACGCCGAGATGGATGCCAAAGACGCGAAGGACCGTTGACCCACGTGATTGTTTTCGCGGGTTTGCCTGCGAAAACAATGCGTCTCCTGTCTGATAGCGGGATTAGTGCGTTCCATACGCAGTCATCGAGTGATTGTTCTGTAGCGATGTGACCGCGATTCGATACGGCTGAAAAATCCTGAACATCTGCCCGTTATCACGAAGTTGCTGCAATAACTGGCTGAACTGCTCCCCCGTAATAGGTGCCTGCGGACGCAGCAAGGCGTAATGCCGATAAATCTGATCGACCCGCTCGGACACCAAAAACTGGCGGGCTTCATCATGATTACGCGCCATGAAATCGCTCAGGTACGAGCGCGTCACCAGAGCAATGTCAGCCCGTTCGCGCAGCACCATCAGCAAGTTGCTGTCATGGGAATACGTCAGCGTTGCGTTGTAGTGTTCGGCCAGGAATTTGGGTTCGGCATTGAAGTGGGCAAACGCATAGTGATAGCCACTGAACAAGGCCAGACGCTTGCCCTGCAAGTCATCGAAGTAGTTTTGTGTGCGCCCTTCTTCGCGCTTGGCGACGAAGATTTCAGCGTCTTCAAGGCCCATGTCGACATTGACGTGGGCAATATTCTTCCAGCCCCAATCCGGATTTTCGAAGATAGCCATGTCGAACCGGCCGTCCTGAAAATCACGAAAGCGACGTGGAATGGAGGTCGGCACGAGCAAAAACTGAAAGTCGCTTTGCGCCGCATTCAAGGCAATGACCAACTGCGGCAACAAACCGGTGTCTTCGCCTTTTTCGGGGTGAACAGTGTAAGGCGGAAAATGCGCCGCACCGATACGCACCAGCTGCACGGCACATGCCTCACTAGCCCATAACGTACTGATAGCCAAGAACAAAATTCGGTAAGCCGTCCGCAAAGGCAAAGACATCGACACAGCACACCTCAGGTAACCGGATGTGGATAAGCTATGCGTTTTCGGCCTGTTAGACAATATCAAAGTGATGTCAGTTCGAACGTGCTGGCAGGCTTCAACGTTATTTTAAAACCATGATCAGTGCTTCATCCGCCAACTGATCGAGGGTCATGCTGCCTTCAGCGCGAAACCAGGTCGTGGTCCACGACAAGGCGCCCGTTAGAAAACGCCGCGTGATAAATACATCGCCCTTGATATAGCCGGCCTCTTTTGCCTCTCCCAATACTTGCAGCCAGAGCTGCTCGTAGAGGTCGCGCAAGGCCAGTACGTGAACCTGTCCTTCTTCCGACAACGATCTCCATTCGTAGACCAGTACTGCCATGGCCTCGCCACTGCCACCCATAATCGATTGCAGCTCACAGCGAATCAGCGCTAGCACCCGCTCGCGCACAGTGTCCGCGTCGGCGAGCGCCGCGTGCATCAAAGCGGTGTTATAGCGGATGGTCTCTTCCATCACTGAGCGCAGGATTTCGTCCTTGCTTTTGAAGTGATGAAAGATACTTCCGGACTGAATGCCCACCGCGCCAGCCAAGTCCCGCACGGTGGTGCGTTCGTAGCCTTTGTTGCGAAACAGGTGAGCGGCCACCTGCAGTAGTTTGCCGCGAGCGCTGTCGGGATCGGTGATCTGCCCACCGTCCACCAACTCGCGCATCACCTTCAAAGCTTTTTGCTCGTCCACGGTGAGGTTCCTTTTGGAAGTTGGCATATGGCGCGCGCAATTTATGCCTGTGCGGCACACCAAGCAAGCGCTCGGGCGCCACGCAAAGCAATTATTTTAAACGAGGGCTTTCAAAACCAAGCGCTTGCTTGGTAGTCTCTGATGCACAGTCAATCGCCTACGAGGTCTGTCATGTCCAAAACCGTGCGCATCGGTTGCGCCAGCGCATTCTGGGGGGATACCTGCACGGCGGCCGCGCAACTGGTGGACGGCGGCGGACTGGACTATCTGGTGTTCGACTACCTGGCCGAGATCACCATGTCGCTGCTGGCCGGGGCCAGGATGAAAAATCCGGACGCGGGTTTCGCCACCGACTTCGTTGAAGTGCTCGCTCCACTGCTGCCAAAAATCGCTGAGCAGAAGATCAGGATCATCAGCAACGCGGGCGGGGTCAATCCCCTCGCCTGTGCCGCGGCCTTGCAAGCGGCCTGTCTGCACGCGGGGGTCAACCTGAAGATCGCTGTCCTGCTCGGCGATAATTTGCAGCCGCAGTTCAAGCACTTGAGTAGCGCGGGCGTTCACGAAATGTTCACTGGCGCGCCCCTGCCGCCGATGTGCGTGTCCATCAATGCGTATCTCGGTGCACCCGGCATTGTCGAAGCGCTGCGACTGGGCGCTGATATCGTCATCACCGGCAGAGTGGTCGACAGCGCAGTGGTCAGTGCAGCGCTGGTTCACGAGTTCGGCTGGTCCTGGCAAGATCACGACAAACTGGCCCAAGCCGCCCTCGCCGGCCACATCATCGAGTGCGGCGCACAGTGCACCGGCGGCAACTTCACTGATTGGCAGGACGTGCCAGACTACGAACATATCGGCTTTCCGATCATTGAAGTCAGGGCTGACAGCCACTT
Organism: Pseudomonas sp. GG8; assembly: GCF_052976945.1. Lineage (NCBI taxonomy): Bacteria > Pseudomonadati > Pseudomonadota > Gammaproteobacteria > Pseudomonadales > Pseudomonadaceae > Pseudomonas > Pseudomonas sp. GG8. Next base: position 1,616,048 of record NZ_JBRIIP010000001.1, on the reverse strand, counting down.
CATTGTCAGTAAACCCGCCGGCTCCGGGGGGTTGATCTCACCGTTGAGCGTCGGCGAACAGTTGCTCTACGAAATCGGCGACCCCCGGGCCTACCTGTTGCCTGATGTGGTATGCGACTTCACCCACGTCCGACTCAAGCAAGTAGGCGACAACCAGGTCAGCGTCGAGGGTGCTCGCGGCTTCGCGCCCAGCGGCCAATACAAGGTCAGCGCAACGTACCCGGACGGTTTCCGCTGCACTGCCAGTTGCCTGATCGCCGGAATCGACGCGGTAAAAAAAGCCGAGCGCGTCGGCCAGGCGATTATCAACAAAACCAAAGAGTTGTTCAGCCAGCGCGGCTGGCCACCCTACAGCGAAGTGAACATCGAACTGCTGGGCAGCGAAGCCACCTACGGCCCCCACGGTCAACGGCACGACACTCGCGAAGTGGTGATCAAACTGGCGGTGCGTCACCCCGAAAAACAAGCGTTGATCCTGTTCTCCCGCGAGATCGCACAGGCCGCCACAGGCATGGCGCCGGGGCTCACAGGCATCGTTGGCGGTCGGCCCACGGTCTATCCGGTCATTCGCCTGTTCTCATTCCTGATCGACAAGTCCGCCTGCCGCCTGGAAATCGACATCGACGGCCAGCGCAGTCCTTTCGAGCTGCCGCCCCAGCAGAGGTTCGACCCAGGCGCACTGCCCCTGGACCTGCAACCACCGCAACCTCATGGGCTTGCCGATGCCAGTGTTCCCTTGGTGAAACTGGCGGTGGCGCGCTCCGGTGACAAAGGCAACCACAGCAATGTCGGGGTCATGGCGCGACGCCCGGAGTTCCTGCCGTGGATCGCCGAAACCCTGAGCAGCGCAGTGGTCGTGGACTGGATGAGCCATGTCCTCGACCCGGTTCATGGTCGGGTCGAGCGCTGGTATCTCCCCGGCAGCCACAGCCTGAATTTCCTCCTGGAAAACGCCCTCGGCGGTGGCGGAGTCGCCAGCCTGCGTATCGACCCACAGGGCAAAGCGTTCGCTCAGCAACTGCTGGAAATCCAGATCCCGGTGCCGCAAAGCATTGCCGATCAGGTCAATGGCCAGCAACGCCCGTAAACCGATCCGAACTCAAAATAAGAAGGGGTGATACATGGCATACGATTCGGTCTTCAGACCCGACTTGTTCCGCGGGCAGACTCATATCGTCACCGGTGGTGGCAGCGGTATCGGCCGTTGCACCGCCCATGAGTTGGCAGCCCTTGGCGCCCATGTGGTGTTGGTCGGGCGCAAGCAGGCGAAACTCGAGCAGGTGAGCGCCGAGATCACCGAAGACGGAGGCCAGGTCAGTTGGCAGGTGTGCGACATCCGCGAAGAAGATCGGGTCAAGGCGCTGATCACTCAGGTGGTTGCCGAGCACGGGCCGATTCATGGGCTGGTCAACAACGCCGGCGGCCAATACCCCGCCCCACTGGCCTCGATCAATCAGAAGGGTTTCGAAACCGTGATGCGCACCAATCTGGTCGGTGGTTTCCTGATGGCGCGCGAGGTATTCAATCAATCCATGAGCCGGCACGGTGGCGCCATCGTCAACATGCTCGCCGACATGTGGGGCGGAATGCCCGGCATGGGCCATTCCGGTGCCGCCCGTTCAGGCATGGAAAACCTCACCAAAACCGCTGCGGTTGAATGGGCTTATGCAGGAGTCCGCGTCAACGCCGTGGCCCCAGGGTGGATAGCATCCAGCGGCATGGATACGTATGAAGGTGCGTTCAAGGCAGTAATTCCCACCTTGCGCGAGCATGTACCGCTCAAGCGCATTGGCACCGAATCCGAGGTCAGCGCGGCGATTGTTTTTTTGCTCAGCCCCGGGGCGGCGTTCATCAGCGGCAGCACCCTGCGCATTGATGGTGCCGCCAGCCTTGGCAGTCGCGCCTGGCCATTGCACAAGGCGCAGAACAGCGAGTCGTATAACGGCTTTCATCGCGCCTATCTGCCCGATGTCTTGAAGGACAAGGAGTAGCGCATGCCGATGATTGAATCGCAGCTCGATTGCCACAGCACGAGCTTTGCTCAGAACCGCGAGGCCATGCTGGCGAGTATCGCGCAGGTGCGACAACTTGAACGGGTGCTGTTGGACAAAGCCCTTGAAGCCAAGCCCAAGTTCGACAAGCGAGGCCAGCTGTTGCCCCGCGAACGCCTGAACCTGTTGCTTGATCCCGGCGCGCCGTTTCTCGAACTGGCTTCACTCGCTGGCTACAAACTGCATGACGACAAGGACGGCAGTCAGGCCGGTGGCGGGCTGATTGCCGGCATCGGTTATGTGTCCGGGGTGCGTGTGCTGGTGGTCGCCAATAACAGCGCTATCCGGGGGGGCACTATTTCCCCCAGCGGCCTGAAAAAATCCCTGCGCCTGCAACAGATCGCCATGGAAAACAAACTGCCGGTGGTGACCCTGGCCGAAAGCGGCGGCGCCAATCTCAACTATGCGGCGGAGATTTTCGTCGAGGGTGCGCGAGGGTTTGCCAATCAGGCGCGGATGTCGGCCATGGGCTTGCCGCAAATCACCGTGGTGCACGGCTCCTCCACGGCTGGCGGCGCTTATCAGCCAGGACTGTCGGATTACGTGGTGGTGGTGCGCGGCAAGGCCAAACTGTTTCTCGCCGGTCCGCCGTTGCTCAAGGCGGCGACCGGAGAAATTGCGACTGATGAAGAGCTGGGCGGTGCAGAGATGCACGCGCAAATTGCCGGCACCGCAGAGTACTTGGCGGAAAACGACGCCGATGGCCTGCGCATCGTGCGCGAAATCATCGCCCTGCTGCCGTGGAATGCCCAGTTGCCGATGCGTGCGCGTCCGGCTTATCAAGCACCGCGCTACCCCATTGACGAGCTGCTTGGGCTGATCCCCCACGACCCGAAAAAGCCCTATGACGTGCGTGAAATCATTGCCCGCCTGGCCGATGGTTCGGTATTCCTCGAATTCAAAGGCGAATACGACCAGCAAACCGTCTGCGGTCATTTGCAGATTGAAGGCCAGCCCTGCGGGTTTATCGGCAACAACGGGCCGATCACGCCCAAAGGCGCGAGCAAGGCCGCACAATTCATTCAGCTGTGCGACCAAAGCCAGACGCCGCTACTGTTCTTCCACAACACCACCGGTTTCATGGTCGGTACCGAGTCCGAACAACACGGCGTGATCAAGCATGGGGCGAAGATGATTCAGGCCGTGGCGAATGCCAGGGTGCCGAAACTGACCATCGTGGTCGGTGGCTCCTACGGCGCAGGCAACTACGCCATGTGCGGCCGAGGACTGGACCCGCGCTTTATCTTTGCCTGGCCCAACAGCCGAACCGCAGTGATGGGCGGAGCCCAGGCCGGCAAGGTGTTGCGCATCGTCACCGAGGCCAAACACATCAAAGCCGGACTCGACCCGGAACCGAAGATGCTCGACATGCTGGAACAGGTGACCGCACAGAAGCTCGACAGTCAGTCCGGGGCGCTGTACGGCACGGCCAGCCTGTGGGATGACGGCCTGATCGACCCTCGCGATACCCGAACCTTGCTCGGTTATCTGCTGGATATTTGTCAGGAAGCGGCGGTGAGACCACTGCAACCGAATAGCTTCGGCGTGGCGCGATTCTGATGTTGAACCCGTAGGCGATTTCCAAAGGAGAACAATAAAAATGATCTTCACCCAGGAACACGAAGCACTGCGGCGCACCGTGCGTAATTTTGTCGACAAGGAGATCAATCCGCACGTCGATGAATGGGAAAAAGCGGGCCGTTTCCCGATCCATGAGCTGTTCAAGAAAGCCGGCGAACTGGGTCTATTGGGCATTTCCAAACCCGAACAGTTTGGTGGTATGGGCCTGGATTACAGCTACTCCATCGTCGCCGCCGAAGAGTTTGGCACCATCCACTGCGGCGGCATCCCGATGTCCATCGGCGTGCAGACCGACATGTGCACCCCTGCGCTGGCGCGCTTCGGCTCCGATGAGTTGCGCGAAGAATTCCTGCGCCCGGCCATCTCCGGCGAACAGGTCGGCTGTATTGGCGTATCCGAAGTCGGCGCTGGCTCCGATGTCGCAGGGCTCAAGACCAGCGCGAAGAAAGACGGCACCGACTACGTGATCAATGGCAGCAAAATGTGGATCACCAACGCTCCGAGCGCGGACTTCATTTGCTTGCTGGCCAACACTTCGGACGACAAAGCCCATGTAAACAAGTCACTGATCATGGTGCCTATGAACAGCCCCGGCATCAGCCTCAGCCCACACCTGGACAAGCTCGGCATGCGCAGCTCGGAAACCGCCCAGGTGTTTTTCGATAACGTACGCGTCCCCCAACGCAACCGCATCGGTCACGAAGGTGCAGGGTTCATGATGCAAATGCTGCAGTTCCAGGAAGAGCGTCTATTCGGTGCCGCCAACATGATCAAGGGCCTGGAATACTGCGTCGACAGCACCATCGAGTACTGTCGCGAGCGCAAAACGTTCGGCAACGCGCTGATCGACAATCAGGTGATCCACTTCCGCCTGGCCGAACTGCAAACCGAAATCGAATGCCTGCGAGCCCTGGTCTATCAGGCGACCGAACAGTACGTGAAGGGCCGCGACGTGACCAAACTGGCATCGATGGCCAAACTCAAGGCCGGACGACTGGGCCGCGAAGTCAGCGACAGTTGCCTGCAATATTGGGGCGGCATGGGTTTCATGTGGGACAACCCTGTTTCTCGCGCTTATCGCGATGTGCGCCTGGTGTCGATTGGCGGCGGCGCCGACGAAATCATGCTCGGGATTATCTGCAAACTGATGAACATCCTGCCCGGTAAAAAAGCATGAGCCTGTTACCCGCGTGCCACACGCTGCTGCTGAACAGCCACGGTGGCGTGCTGCACATCACCCTTAATCGGCCCGAGAGCCGCAACGCCATGAGCCTGCAAATGGTCGGTGAACTGCGCGCCGTGCTGGCCGGGGTGCGTGAAGACCCGCAAGTGCGGGCGCTGGTGCTGTGCGGTGCCGGCGGGCATTTCTGCGCCGGTGGCGACATCAGGGACATGGCCAACGCCCGAGGCCAAGGCGCCGAGGCTTACAAGGCATTGAGTCGCGCATTTGGCGCGCTGCTGGAAGAAGCGGAAAAAGCCCCGCAGGTGGTGGTCGCGGTGCTGGAAGGCGCGGTGCTGGGTGGCGGCTTTGGCCTGGCCTGCGTCAGCGACGTCGCCATTGCCCATCATCAGGCGCAATTCGGTCTGCCAGAAACCAGCCTCGGCCTGATCCCGGCGCAAATCGCCCCGTTCGTGGTCAAGCGCATCGGCCTGACTCAGACCCGGCGCCTGGCGCTGACCGCCGCACGCTTTGATGGCGAAGAAGCCGGACGCCTGGGGCTGGTGCACTTTGTCGAGCGCGACGCGCACGCCATGGCCGAACGCTTGAGCGATGTGTTGGAGCAGGTCTTGCGCTGTGCACCCGGCGCGAATGCCACGACCAAAGCCTTGTTGCTGGCCACCGCTGATGTGCCGCTCGGCGCCCTGCTGGATCAGGCGGCCGAAGCGTTCAGCACTTCAATCGTCGGCACCGAAGGTGTAGAAGGCACGCTGGCTTTCGTGCAAAAACGCGAACCCGTATGGGCGAAAAGCAGCTTCTAGCCCCCAGAACAAAGGATGCCACGAATGCCAGCCTTCAACAAAATCCTCATCGCCAACCGCGGCGAAATTGCCTGCCGTGTTTTGCACACGGCACACCGTCTGGGCTATCGCACCGTGGCCGTGTTCAGCGAAGCGGATGCGCACGCACGCCACGTGCAGCTGGCGGACGAAGCAGTGTGCATCGGCCCGGCACAGGTGCAGCAGTCGTACCTGAACATCGAAGCGATCATCGACGCAGCCAGACGCACGGGCGCCGATGCAATTCATCCCGGTTATGGTTTTTTGTCAGAGAACGCTGATTTTGCCCTGGCCTGCGCAGCGGCGAGTCTGGTCTTCATCGGTCCCAGCGCGGAAGCGATCGAGCTGATGGGCAGCAAGCGCCTGTCCAAACTGGCGATGATCGAGGCCGGAGTGCCGTGTATCGCTGGCTATCAAGGCGCTGAGCAGGATGATGCCAGCCTCGGCCGCGAAGCTGAACGGATTGGCTACCCACTGATGATCAAAGCCAGCGCCGGTGGCGGTGGCCGGGGCATGCGCCTGGTGGAAAAGGCCCAACACCTGCTCGAACACCTGCGCACCGCACGGTCGGAAGCGCAAAACGCTTTCGGCTCCAGCGAACTGATTCTCGAGCAGGCGCTGATCAGACCGCGTCACGTGGAAATGCAGATCTTCGGCGACAGCCACGGCAATCTGGTTTACCTCGGCGAACGTGACTGCTCGGTGCAACGTCGGCATCAGAAGATCATCGAAGAAGCACCCTGCCCGATCATGACCCCGGAGCTGCGCGCCGCCATGGGCGCCGCAGCGTTACAGGCCGCCAGCGCAGTACATTACGTCGGCGCGGGCACCGTCGAGTTTCTGCTTGATCAGCGTGGGCGGTTCTACTTTCTGGAAATGAACACGCGCTTGCAGGTCGAACACCCGGTGACCGAAATGATCACCGGCCAAGATCTGGTCGCCTGGCAGATTCAAGTGGCGGCAGGCGATCCCTTACCGCTGCGTCAGGAGCAGATCCAACCCCTGGGTCACGCGATGGAAGTGCGGCTTTACGCCGAGGACCCGGCGCAGGGTTTCATGCCGCAGACCGGCCAGATCGTGCACTGGCAACCCGCGCTGTGTGACGGTGTACGTGTCGATCATGGGGTACTGGAAGGTCAGCACGTCAGCCCGTTCTATGACCCGATGCTGGGCAAAATCATCGCCCACGGCGCCACACGTGAAGAGGCCCGACGCAAGCTGTTGCGAGCCGTGGAAGATTGCGTACTGTTGGGCATCAACAGCAACCAGCAATTGCTGGCCTCTCTGCTGAAACACCCGCAGTTCGTCGCGGGCGCTGTCAGCACCGGTTTTATCGGCGATCACTTCACCGACGCTCCTTGCCTGCACCCTCATTCGCCCACCGCCATTGAACTGGCGATGGCTGCGGCCTTGTTTTATCTCGCCTCGGCCAAGACACATCCCGCCCAGCGTACAGGCTGGGGCAATAGCGCCACAGGCCCGTCACACTATCGATTGGGACATGGCGAACACACATTCGCCGTGGAGCTGAGTCCGAACGCTGAGCGCCTGGACGTGCTGGTGGCGGAAACGCTGATCAGCCTGCACGTGCTTGATACCGACGGCCGCCGGGCGAATGTCGAGGTCGAGGGTGTGTGTCGTCGGTATGCCTATCATCTGGACGCCGACGTGCTCTGGCTGCACAGCAACTCAGGCAATCTACACGTACTCGACCTGACCCACGCCCTTGTCAAAGGCCAGATCAACGTTCACTCAGGCACCCTGAAAGCGCCCATGGACGGCGCGATTGTCGATGTACTGGTCAGCGAAGGGGCGACCGTCAGCCGTGGCCAATTGTTGCTGGTGCTCGAAGCCATGAAGATGGAACACCCGCTCAAGGCCGGAATCGACGGGGTCATTCGTCGTCTGCACGTGATTCAAGGTGATCAGGTAAAAAACCGCCAGGTGTTGCTGGAGGTCGCGCCATTGGACGTAGCAGGCTGATTGTGTCTACGCTCAACTCACCTTAGCGCTGTTTGATCGGAGTTTGATATGCCGCACTGGCTGGTGATTGATCTGGAAGCCACAACAGAGGACGGCGGCTGGCCATTGGCCGAGATGGAGATCATTGAGATCGGCGTGAGCCTGGTCAATCAGGACGGCCGGGAGCTGGATCACTTCGAGCGCTTCGTGCGGCCTTTGCGCCGTCCGCAGCTGACCCGCTTTTGCCGGGAGCTGACGCACATCAGCCAGGTCAATATCGACAATGCTGCGCCGTTGACCAGCGTCTGGCCGCAGTTCGAACGCTGGCTCAGCCATCACCTGCCACGCCTGGAAGGGTGGGCCAGTTGGGGTGAGTATGATCGCCGGCAACTGGAGCAGGAATGGCAGCAGCAACAACTGACCAGCGCCTTGAGCACCCTGCCCCACATCAACCTCAAACAACGTTTTATCGAGGCCCGCAAACTGCAACGTCCACTGGGCTTGAACGGCGCGTTACAACTGGCCGGCATGCAGTTCAACGGGCAACAGCACCGGGCGCTGGTCGACGCACGCAATACAGCGCGACTCCTGCCACTGATACTTCCGACGTGATGAGTAGCCTGCCAACATGACGCCTTTTTTAAAGCGGATGACGGCCTTTTATACGTTCGGCATACTGAGCGATCTTTTGTAACCCTTATCTTCGAGGAATCGCCCATGTTTAAAGTCAACGAATACTTCGACGGCACCGTAAAATCGATTGCGTTCCGTCAGGCGGAAGGCGATGCCACGATCGGCGTCATGGCGGCGGGCAAATACGAATTCGGTACCAGCAAGCGTGAAATCATGCACGTCATTTCCGGCGCCTTGAAAGTCAAACTGCCGGACAGCGACGTGTGGGAAACCTTCACGTCCGGCAGCCAGTTCAATGTACCGGCCAACAGCAAATTCAATCTGGAAGTGCTGGAAGACAGCGCTTATCTGTGTGAATACCGCTGAGTCACGCGTGATCGAGTGATGCTCCGCGTCACCTTTTCAAACCACCGCCTCCTGATGTGCATTGAACTGCAACGCTGCTAGCCGTGCATACAGCGGGTTGCTCGCGATCAGTTGGTGGTGGGTGCCGACCGCAATCAAACGCCCCTGATCGATCACCGCAATACGGTCGGCGTTTTGTACCGTGGCCAGGCGGTGGGCAATCACCAGCGTCGTGCGGCCTTTCATCAAACTCGGCAGGGCTTGCTGAATCAGGTGCTCGCTCTGAGCATCCAGCGCGCTGGTCGCCTCATCTAACAACAGAATCGGCGCATCGACCAACAACGCTCGGGCAATGGCCAGACGTTGACGCTGGCCGCCAGACAGCCCAAGCCCGCCATCGCCCAGATGGGTCTGATAGCCTTCGGGCATCTGCAAAATGAATTCATGAGCATGGGCGATCCTCGCGGCGGCCTGAACTTGCTCGTCAGTTGCGTCGGGATTGCCGTAGCGGATGTTCTCTTCGACACTGCCAAAAAACAGCGCGGGTGTTTGCGAAACCATGGCAAAACAGCGTCGCAAGTCCAGTGGATCAAGCTGGGTAATCGGCAACCCTTCGACCAGAATACGCCCCGTTTGCGGGTCGTAAAAACGCAGCAGCAGATCGAACAATGTCGACTTTCCCGCACCTGAAGGCCCCACCAGTGCCAGGGTTTCGCCCGGTTCGATGCTCAAGCTAAAACCATCGATAGCGTTACGCTCTGGCCGTGACGGGTACGCAAAACTTACGTCTTCGAGGGTCAGGCGCCCACTGACCCGCTCCGGCAGATGCAGCAGATCACTGACCGGCGGCTCGATCTCACTGGGCGCCTGCAGCAGCTCGGCAATCCGCTCAGCCGCACCCGCCGCGCGCTGCAACTCGCCAATGACTTCACTCAGGGTGCCAAAGGCGCTGCCAACGATCAGGCTATAGAAAACGAACGCTGCCAGCTCTCCCCCTGAAATACGCCCGGCAATCACGTCCATACCGCCCACCCACAGCATCACCCCCACGGCGCCCAATACCAGAACGATGACCAGGGTGATCAGCCATGAACGCTGCAAAATGCGTTTGCGGGCGGTGTCGAACGCCTCTTCCGCGGTCACCGCGAAACGTTGTTTGTCCTGCTGCTGATGGTTGTAGGCCTGCACGGTTTTGATCTGGCCCAATGCTTCTGCGACATAACTGCCGACATCGGCAATCCGGTCCTGGCTCAAGCGCGACAGGCTGCGCACCCGACGGCCGAAAATCAGAATCGGGGCAACCACCAGCGGCAGGGCCACGACCACGATGCTGGTGAGCTTGGGGTTGGTGAAAAACAACAAAAAAATGCCGCCGATGACCATCAGCAGGTTGCGCAGGAACATCGATAACGACGAACCAATCACCGACTGCAATAACGTGGTGTCGGCGGTCAACCGCGACTGAATTTCCGAGCTACGGTTGTTTTCATAAAAGCCTGGATGCAGGTTGATCAGGTGATTGAACACCTGCTTGCGGATATCGGCCACCACCCGTTCGCCAATCCATGACACCAGGTAGAACCGGGCAAAAGTGCCAACCGCGAGCCCCACCACCAGCAGCAGAAAGAACTCAATCGAACGGTTGAGCAACTGCGGCGACTGGGTCATGAACCCCTGATCCACCAACAGACGAATGCCTTGGCCCATGGACAAGGTGATGCCAGCAGTCACGATCAAGGCCAGCAAAGCGCCCAGTGACTGCCAGCTATACGGCGCGATAAAACGCACGGCCAGACGAATGGCATTGCGCTGGCGACTGGAAAACACTGAAACCATGGAGGTGACCTGCCTGCCGAAAAGACTTGAGTCAAAGAGCCTACACCTGCGGCGCGGGCGAATCCCTCGATAACGTTGCCTGCGCTGAAATGAACCAGGGCAGTGACGCCGGGTCAGCGTTGATATGTCGTCGTTCTATAAGGGTTAGACAGTTTTGATCTAACGCCATGCTGGCAGTTTTTAATCATTTCTGCTGGACTTGGGCTGCCGTTTGAATGCGCGGAAGGAATGTCACGGCGCGGTCATCAAGCGGGTTTACTTTGAAGCGCACAACCTGATGAGGAGACAGGCCATGAGCTTGCAAAACAGCACCAATCACGTACCGGTCGTTCGAGCTACCCCAACCTTGCCTGTCGGGGGCGCGATTCTTGATAAGGATGGACGCGAGATCCTGATCACCGAAGAGATGGTTCAGGTCGCGTGTCAAGAATGCGACAAACATTGGGTCAAACCCGTAAAACAAGATTGATGCTGCACAGTTTTTTTAAACCCGGCCTTGGTGCCGGGTTTTTTCTGCCTGCGATATCGATGTTTCCACAGGGTTTGTGATTTAAACCAATACCGCACCCAATGCCGTCACGACCCGCTGCAATTGCGGCGACTCACCCAGGATATTCACGGCCAGCCCTTCGATTTCACGACGAGCAGGGTAGTGTTTGCGTAACGCATCAAACGCCAGACGACGACTGTTTGTATCGCCAATCAGGCTGCGGCGAAAGTCTGCGTCGTCGCGGCGCAGGTCATAGACCCCACGGCACAGCATAGCCAGTGCCCAGGCTGGATCACTGTTGGCATTCAGGCTGACCTGCGCCAGCCAAGGTTTTGGCAACAAGCTGTCCAGGCTGATACGCGGTGTTTGCCCCAGGTATGCGCAAAACGCCTGATAGATCTGCGCCGTTCCGCGCTGCCTGCCATCAAGGCTGTAACCGGCGATGTGCGGCGTGGCCAGGACACACAAGTCAGCCAGCGCGACATCCACCTGCGGCTCGCCTTCCCAGACATCAAGCACCGCTTGCAGGTCTTCGCGCTCAAGCAACACCTCACGCAAGGCCGCGTTATCGACGACCGCACCCCGGCTGGCGTTGATCAACCAACTGCCGGGCTTGAGCTGCTGCAAACGCGAATGATCGAACAGATGCCAGGTCGGCTGATCACCGGCCTTGCTCAGCGGCGTGTGCAGGCTGATGACATCGCAGTGCTCGAGCACCTGTTCAAGGCTGACAAAGTCGCCGCCTTCTGCCGCCTGACGGGGCGGATCGCAGACCCGCACATTCCAGCCTAGCCCGCGCAACACCTTGACCAGTCTCCCGCCTACCTCACCGGCACCAACCACGCCATAGGTGCGCTGAGTCAGATCAACGCCTTCGATCTCCGCCAGGGTCAGCAAACTGCCCAGCACGTAGTCGACTACCCCACGCGCGTTGCAACCGGGGGCGCTGGACCATTGAATTCCGGCCTCCTGAAAGTAATCCAGATCCAGGTGATCGGTGCCGATGGTACACGTCCCGACGAAACGCACCGGGCTGCCCTCGAGCAGTACCCGATCAACCTGGGTTACCGAGCGCACCAGCAATACGTCGGCATCCGCAACGGCGGCGCGGTCGAGCGAGCGTCCTGGCAGACGGCGGATGTCACCGTACTGGGCAAAAAAGGCATCGAGCAGCGGTATATTTTCGTCGGCAACAATTCGCATGATGAGCTCCTGAGGTCGGCGGCAGTGTAGGCGCTAGGCCCCTCACTAGGCCAGTCATGGTCTTGCACAACTTCGATTCCTGACTCTTGTGTCAAGAGTGTAGAATGGCCGGCTTTCTGCGTCAGCTTCTGGATTTATTGTGAACTCTGCAACAACACGCTCCCCCGCCTTGACCCGTCCGGCGAGGGTACGCCTGGAACTGCGCACGCTGCTGGCGTTGGCGCTACCGATCATGATCGGGCAGTTGGCCTACACCGCCATGGGCTTCGTCGATGCCGTGATGGCCGGCAGTGTCGGCCCGCGAGATCTGGCCGCCGTGGCCTTGGGCAACTCGATCTGGGTCCCGGTTTACCTGTTGATGACCGGGATCCTGTTGGCAACCACGCCCAAGGTTGCACAGCATCATGGTGCGGGTCATACCGCAGAAATCGGCGCGTTGGTGCGTCAGGCATTGTGGCTGGCGTTGGCGGTCGGACTGATCGCGTCGGCGTTATTGCTGAGCGCCGAACCGGTACTGCACCTGATGAAAGTCGACCCGGTGTTGATCGAACCCTGCATGCAATACCTGCGAGGGATTGCCAGCGGTCTGCCCGCTACAGCACTGTTCTACGTGCTTCGCTGCTTCAGCGACGGCCTGGGCCGAACCCGACCAAGCATGGTGCTCGGCCTGTGCGGTCTGGCACTGAATATTCCGCTGAATTACATCTTCATCTATGGTCATTTCGGCATGCCAGCCTTGGGCGGTGTCGGTTGTGGCTGGGCCACGGCCATTGTGATGTGGGCCATTTTACTGGGCATGACCGGCTGGGTGCGGCGCGCAGTGGTATACAAAGCCAGCGAAGTGTTCAGCCGTTTCGAGTGGCCGCAATGGGCCGCGATCAAGCGCCTGGTCGATATCGGCCTGCCCATCGGCATCGCCGTGTTCGCGGAGTCGAGCATTTTTGCAGTGATTGCACTGCTGATCGGCAGCCTCGGTTCCAACGTGGTGGCAGGGCATCAAATCGCCCTGAACTTCAGCTCGCTGGTGTTCATGATCCCCTTCTCGCTGGGCATGGCCGTGACCGTGCGCGTCGGCCAGGCATTAGGGCGTAACCAGCCTCGGGAAGCGCGCTTCACGGCCGGGGTCGGGATGGCGACAGCCTTGGCCTATGCGTGCTTTTCGGCCAGCTTGATGATGCTCTCGCGTGAGTACATCGCGACGATCTATACGGCCGACCCGGTGGTGATCAAGATGGCTGCGTCGCTGATTGTGTTTGCTGCTTTGTTCCAGTTTTCGGACGCAATCCAAGTCACCGCCGCGGGTGCCCTGCGTGGTTATCAAGACACTCGCGTGACGATGATCCTGACCTTGTTCGCGTACTGGGGGATTGGTCTGCCCGTGGGCTATGCCTTGGGCCTGACCGACCTGCTCGGTGCCGCCAGTGGCCCAGCCGGCCTGTGGCAAGGGCTGATCGTCGGCCTGACCTGCGCAGCACTGATGCTCTCGATCCGCCTGACCGGCAGCGCGCGCAAGCGGATTCGGATCAGTTCAAACGCTTGAAAGCCGGCCGAATTTGTAATCGCAGGCGGTTACACATCAATCGAGCTTTTTGCGAATCCAGTACAGGTAAGTGCCGCCGTCTGCCTGTTGCTCGACCAGTTCATGCCCGAGAAACACGCAAAACTTGGGGATATCGCGACGGGTCGACGGATCCGTGGCGATGACTTTGAGCAAACCACCCGCCTGCAGGTCCCGAACCTTTTGGTGCAACATCATCACCGGTTCCGGGCAATTAAGGCCGCTGGCGTCGAGGATAGCGTCAACCGGCAAGGTATCGATGGGTTCAGACATAAAACACTCCAAAAACAGGCGGCCATTGTCGCTCAATTCATTTGATTCAGCCAAACCCTGTGGAAACCCACAGGGCTAATTCAACGCCGCTTGCCATCCAGACGCCGCAGATGGCACGTCACTTCTTCACGGTCGTGGTACAGCTGCTTGCAGCCGATTTCGACCCTGATGCCCCGCGCCTCGAAGCCTTCTTCAATGCGCAGCAGCAAGCGCCGCACTTCGGCATAACGCTGCTTCATCGGCAACTTCAAGTTAACCACAGCCTCGCGACACAAGCCTTCGCCCAGCCAGGTCTCCAGCAACGCAGCGTTGCGCGCAGGCTTCTCGACAATATCGCAGACCATCCAGTCCACCGGATGACGCGGTTTGAAGGTAAAACCGTCCGCCATCAAATGCTGCACGAGCCCGGTGTCCATCAAGCTTTCGGCCATGGGACCGTTGTCGATGGCCGTTACCAGCATGCCGCGCCGGACCAATTGATAGGTCCAGCCACCCGGTGCGGCCCCCAGATCGACGGCGGTCATCTCGCCAGACAAGCGCTCATCCCACTGATCGCGGGGGATGAAGTGGTGCCAGGCTTCTTCCAGTTTCAAGGTCGAACGGCTAGGCGACTCCCGGGGGAACTTCAGGCGCGGAATACCCATGGGCCACATCGCCGAGTTGTCCGCGTCGGCCATCCCGAGAAATACTTCGCGTCCACTTTTGAAGGTCAGCAGCAGTCGCGGTTTATTCGCGTCTTCCACCAGCTTGCCGGCTTGGGTCAACGCCTTGCGCAAAGGTGCTTCGAATTTGCGACAGAAGTTCGACAACTCTTTGCCATCATTGGTATCGACCACCTCCAGCCACAGACTGCCACAGGTCGGGAAGTTCGCGAGCTGAGCCAGAATCACGCTGATGCGGTCGGTTTCCGGCAAATCGAGAAAAACGCCACGCGCCCATTGCCGGGGAAAGATCAACTGAGCGAAGCGCTGCCCTTTCATCAAGCGCTCGGCGCCATCGTCTTCGGTACAGACGAACTCGGCACAGGCGGCGTTGGTTTTGGCTTTGGCGTAACCCGCCACGTTCAGACGGGCAGCGTGCTCGGCGATCTCGGAACAGACTTCACCTTCGAAGCCTGGCCGGCAGTGCATAAACAGGGTGTTCATTCAATTCTCCTGGGCAGCGGCGAGACATTCAGCCACTGCGCGGCGCTCGGGGTCAGCCCCAACGCTTAAAACCGGCGCATGATAGCGGAATCAGGAACCACTGGCTCCGCTCTGCGGTCCAGTAATACTCATGTCATTAGCCAGAACCACCAATCAGAGCTAGTTTTAGATTCTGCTCGATTCCCTGGTCCGTACCGTGCGGACTCGTAAAGGAGTTATTTCATGCCCTCCCTCGATAGCCTGAAAAGCCTCAAAACACTAGAAGTCGGCACTAAGACCTACCACTATTTCAGCTTGCCGGAAGCCGCTAAATCCCTCGGCGACCTGAGCAAGCTGCCGATGTCGCTCAAGGTGCTGCTGGAAAACCTGCTGCGCTGGGAAGACAACAAGACTGTCACCGGCGCCGACCTCAAGGCCATGGCTGCCTGGCTAACCGCGCGACGCTCGGATCGCGAGATTCAATACCGCCCGGCGCGGGTGCTGATGCAAGACTTTACCGGCGTGCCAGCAGTGGTCGATCTGGCCGCGATGCGCGCGGCCGTCGCCAAGGCCGGTGGAGACCCTCAGCGCATCAACCCGCTGTCCCCGGTGGACCTGGTGATTGACCACTCGGTAATGGTCGACAAATTCGGCGATGCCAGCGCTTTTGGCCAGAACGTCGACATCGAAATGCAGCGCAACGGCGAGCGTTATGCCTTTCTACGGTGGGGCCAGAACGCGTTCGACAACTTCAGCGTGGTGCCGCCGGGCACCGGAATCTGTCACCAGGTCAACTTGGAATACCTCGGGCGCACGGTCTGGACCAAGGATGAAGATGGCCGCACCTACGCCTTCCCCGACACCCTGGTTGGGACCGACTCCCACACCACCATGATCAACGGCCTCGGCATACTTGGCTGGGGCGTCGGCGGGATCGAGGCGGAGGCCGCGATGCTCGGCCAACCGGTGTCGATGCTGATTCCTGAAGTGATCGGCTTCAAGCTGATCGGCAAGCTCAAAGAAGGCATCACCGCCACCGATCTGGTGCTGACCGTCACCCAAATGCTGCGTAAAAAAGGTGTAGTCGGTAAGTTCGTCGAGTTTTATGGCGACGGACTGGCGGACCTGCCATTGGCTGACCGCGCCACCATCGCCAACATGGCCCCGGAATATGGCGCCACCTGCGGCTTCTTCCCCGTAGACGATGTAACCCTGGATTACTTGCGCCTGTCCGGCCGCCCGACCGAGACCGTGAAACTGGTGGAGGCCTACAGCAAAGCGCAAGGCTTGTGGCGCCTGGCCGGTCAAGAACCGGTATTCACCGACAGCCTGGAATTGGATATGGGCAGCGTCGAAGCCAGTCTCGCCGGGCCGAAGCGTCCACAGGACCGAGTCTCACTGCCGAATGTTGCTCAAGCATTCACCGATTTCCTCGGCCTGCAAATCAAACCCAACGGCAAGGAAGAAGGCCGCCTGGAAAGCGAGGGCGGCGGCGGTGTTGCCGTTGGCAGCGCGGACCTGATCGGTGAAGCGGACTACGAACACGAAGGTCAGACCTATCGGCTAAAAAATGGCGCAGTGGTAATCGCCGCGATTACCTCCTGCACCAATACATCCAACCCCAGCGTGATGATGGCTGCCGGGCTGGTGGCGAAAAAAGCGGTAGAAAAAGGACTGACCTGCAAGCCTTGGGTCAAGACCTCGCTGGCACCCGGCTCGAAAGTGGTCACCGACTACTACAAGGCCGCAGGTCTGAACCAGTACCTCGATATACTGGGCTTTGATCTGGTCGGTTATGGTTGCACCACCTGTATCGGTAACTCCGGGCCACTGCGCGAGCCTATCGAGAAAGCCATTCAACAGTCAGACCTGACCGTCGCGTCAGTCCTGTCCGGCAACCGCAACTTCGAGGGCCGTGTGCATCCGCTAGTAAAAACCAACTGGCTGGCCTCCCCGCCGCTGGTAGTGGCTTACGCCTTGGCCGGCACCGTACGTATCGATATCAGCAGCGAGCCGCTGGGCAACGGCTCGGATGGCAAGCCGGTTTACTTGCGCGATATCTGGCCCAGCCAGAAGGAAATCGCCAAGGCGGTGGAAAACGTCAACACCAGCATGTTTCACAAAGAATATGCCGAGGTATTCGCCGGTGACGCGCAATGGCAAGCCATTGCAGTACCGCAGGCAGCAACGTATGTCTGGCAGTCTGACTCCACCTACATCAAGCACCCGCCTTTTTTTGACGGTATCGACGGCCCTCCGCCCGTGGTCGAGGATGTAGCTGGCGCACGCATCCTGGCGCTACTCGGCGACTCGGTGACCACCGACCACATCTCCCCCGCAGGCAATATCAAGGCCGATAGCCCCGCAGGCCACTACTTGAGCGAAAAAGGCGTAGAGCCAAGGGACTACAACTCCTACGGCTCTCGTCGCGGCAACCATGAAGTCATGATGCGCGGCACCTTCGCCAACATCCGCATCCACAACGAAATGCTCGGAGGCGAAGAAGGAGGCAACACCCTCTATGTGCCGACCGGCGAAAAACTGTCGATTTACGATGCGGCCATGCGTTATCAAGCCGACGGCACGCCGCTGGTGGTGATCGCAGGGCAAGAATATGGCACGGGCTCAAGCCGTGACTGGGCGGCCAAAGGCACCAACCTGTTGGGGGTCAAAGCCGTGATTGCCGAAAGCTTCGAGCGGATTCACCGCTCCAATCTGGTGGGCATGGGCGTATTGCCGCTGCAGTTCAAGAACGGTCAGAGCCGCAAAACGATGAAGCTGACCGGCAACGAAAAAATCGACATCACTGGCCTGACCAAGACCGAACTGCAACCGGGAATGAGTTTGAAACTGAACATCACCCGTAACGACGGCAGCCAGGAAACCCTCGACGTGCTTTGCCGGATCGACACGCTGAATGAGGTTGAATACTTCAAGGCTGGAGGGATTTTGCACTACGTGCTGCGCCAGCTGATTGCTTCGTAGCTGAACAGTCCTATTAGCAGGAAGACGCCTGGCGGTAACCCTGCTTTATAGAACACATCACGTGACTGATTGCGCTCCGTCTTCAATGGGGCGCAATCGCTCGGTAATCCTTCTTTCAGAAGCTCCTTACGGAAAAACTGGAATCCCCCTCCCCTAATCATCAGAAATATCCTTGCTGCGTCTGACAGGCTTGCGCACCATTCAGCGGTAGAATCCGCGCCTAAACGGATTTTGAGTGGTCACAAGGAGCTTCCCCATGCCTGCATTGCGCTGGACAGGATTAACGTTACTCACCCTCGGATATGGCATGGCGCTGGCATACGGTTATCTGAACCTGTTTGCCTCGCTGTCAATCGCCCTGCTGATCATGGCCGGCCTGTGCGTCTCGCAGTTCAGCGACACCTATGTCCGCGCGTTCGGCCACGGGCTATTTCTCCTGCTGGCGTTGGCGCTGGCCACCCATTGGTTGCCGGGTTTTTACAGCGCGCGCGTGATCGCCGGTGTGCGGTTCACGCCCGAGGCAGCACCCTTTTCGATGTACCTGAACCTCGACAAGCCGCTCATCGGCTTCTGGATTCTATGGATATGCCCGTGGGTGCTGACCCGCACAGGTTTCACCCGATCAGCCATCGTCAGTACCATCGCGCTGGTTGCCACCAGCACCGCTTGCATGCTGGCCGCCGTGTCATTGGGCATGATCACGTGGGCACCGAAATGGCCGGCGCAAAGCGGGCTGTGGATAGTCAATAACCTGTTGTTGGTGACCTTGACCGAAGAACTGCTGTTTCGCGGCTATATCCAGGGCGGCTTTCACCGTCTATTCAAACAATTGCCCTACGGCAGTGGGCTGGCCATCGCCGCAGCAGCGACAGTATTTGGTCTGGCTCACATGGGCGCGGGTTGGCAATGGGTGCTACTGTCAGGGTTTGCTGGCATAGGCTATGGTCTGGCCTACCGCTTTGGCGGTTTCCAGGCAGCGGTCATCACTCACTTTGGTTTGAATCTGGTGCATTTCAGCCTGTTTACCTACCCCATGTTTGATCGATAATGACGGCCGCTATCAAAGACCGGCTCATGTCAAAACCTGCGACTCGTCGGTCATTAAAGAAACCTGCTCAATTTATCAATGCCTTGGCCGATACCCCGTCAAAGCCCAGCGGACTCGAAAGCTCATGCGTAATAACCAGCCCATCACCCAGCGCGAACGGACGTTTCCCGCTCAACAGCGGTTGATCTCCACCACCGACGCCAAGGGCGTGATCACCTATTGCAACGACGCCTTCGTTGAAATTAGTGGTTACACCTCAGAGGAACTGGTTAGAGCGCCGCACAATATCGTCCGCCACCCTGACGTGCCCTCGGCGGTTTTCGCCCACATGTGGAACACCCTCAAGCAGGGTCAGCCATGGATGGGAATTGTCAAAAACCGCAGCAAAAACGGCGACCACTACTGGGTTAACGCCTATGTAACACCCATATTTGAAAACGATCAGGTGGTGGGCTATGAATCGGTGCGGGTCAAACCGACCGCCGAGCAGATCCGTCGCGCTGAAGCCTTGTACACCCGTATCAATAACGGAAAATCGGCGATTCCTCGTCGGGACAAATGGCTACCCGTCCTACAGGACTGGATACCGTTCATCCTGGTCAGCCAATTAAGCTTCATGATCGGCGCTTGGCTTAACTCCAATTGGGGCTTCGCCCTCGCCGCTGCATTGTCAGTCCCCTTGGGGTTGCTCGGCTTGAGCTGGCAGCAACGTGGTATCAAGCGATTGTTGAAGCTGGCCGAACAAACCACCTCCGACCCGCTGATCGCCCAAATGTATACCGATAGCCGTGGGCCGCAAGCGCGCCTGGAAATGTCGATCCTCAGCCAACAGGCTCGCCTGAAAACCTGCCTGACCCGCTTGCAGGCTTCCGCCGAAGACCTGAACGACCAGGCCCGCCGATCCGACACCCTCGCCCACGCCAGCTCCGATGGACTTGAGCGTCAGCGTGTCGAGACCGAGCAAGTGGCCACCGCCGTCAACCAGATGGCCGCCACCACTCAGGAAGTCGCCAGCCACGTGCAACGCACGGCCGATGCCACCCAACAAGCCAACGAACTGACCCGTCGCGGCCGTGATATCGCAGGTGAAACCCGCGAAGCGATTCAGCGCCTGTCCACCGCCGTCGGTGAAACCGGCCTGACCGTGACGCAACTGGCCAAAGACAGCAACGAAATCGGCAGCGTCGTCGACGTCATCAAAGGCATCGCCGACCAGACCAACCTGCTCGCGCTCAACGCCGCCATTGAAGCGGCACGCGCCGGGGAAATGGGCCGGGGCTTTGCGGTGGTCGCCGATGAAGTCCGCCAACTGGCACAACGCACCACCGAGTCCACCGGGCAGATTCATGGCCTGATCGCCAAACTGCAAAAAACCGCCAACAATGCCGTGCAAACCATGGACGCCGGGCATCGCCAGGCCGAAGAAGGCGTCGCCCGGGTTATGGAAGCCGACAAAGCGCTGGTGGGCATCAGCGACGCAGTGGCCAACATCACTGACATGACCACCCAAATCGCCGCCGCCACCGAAGAACAAAGCGCCGTTGCCGAGGAAATCAGCCGCAAGATCACCACCATCGCCGAACTGGCCGATAAAACCTCCGACGAAGCCCGCCGCTCGGCCGTACTGAGCGAAGAGCTGACCAGCACCGCGCGGTCTCAGTATTCGCTGGTGGAGCGTTTTAATCGGTAATAGGTAATTTGTTGTAAAAAGACCCTGACAGACTTTGTCTGTCGGGGTTTTTTATTGGGTGGCGTTTGGGAAATGTAGGATGCTTCTGAAATACGGCATTTGAACGGCTTGCAGACCACAACAACACGACAGGCCCACCCGAACAGCTTGACAGAACCTTGCCACCTCTATTAGTTGATTTGAAGGCAGCGAAAACAATAACTAATTACCACCCAATAATGATAATAAAACAACAATTGACTACTTCGTCACTGACCGCGCAGGCAACACATCCATCGCCTCGCACTGTGTAACCTTAACGCTGCAACTACAAGACACTCCTTCTCCCTCCATTTCCTCCACGCACCAACAAAACCCAGGCGGATTATCCGCCTGGGTTTTGTTTATTATAAAAAATAAGTACTCTCCTTTAAATATGTAGGAATTAATCCATACCTGTAGGCTGCATCCTACATTCCTTGCGCCTTCCCATCTAATTGACTATCCGAACGGGCCACTCTGATTGACAACCCGGCGAATACCCTATTACGTCGACATGCACCTAGTTAACACTAACGAGTCACACACAGCATCAATTGCTCACAACATGAAATCAATGGCAGAAAACCAAGCAACAACCGTGTAGTCTTCCGACCAACCCCGAGCCTCGTTACACGAAGCAATGTAATTCTCCAGGAATAAATCGCCATTGCAGCTTATAAATATTGTGTCGCCGCACTATCAACATTTATGTCCGCACTGTAAGGAGTATTGAATATGGATGATCAAAAGCCGCCTGGCTCTCCTCCCTTCAAGCCTGAAAAGCCTACGACGCAGGTTACGCGTCCGGCTCGGCGAGACAGCCCCACCAAACCGGGCGCTCCTCTGGGAACGCACTTGCTGGCAGAACGTTCGGACGGCGCTCCGAAGACCTCGTCAACCGGGGAAATGGCCTTTACCTACGCCCGCGTACTACGGGCTGAAGATAACTCGTCGGGCGAGCTTACCATCCTCATTTCCACCCACCTGGAGCCACCCTCCCTGGAAGGGATCAACCCCAAGTCAGTCTCGGAAGCGCAGATGAAAGCCGGGATCAACGTACTGATACCTGGCTCGTCCTATTTGCAACCCGGGGATGAATTCCACCTGCTGTGGGGCAGCAGAACCTACCCTATCCAGACGCTGGATGAAGAACACATCAACGATCCGATCATTGGGATGCAATGGGTCTCGTACAGTACAGATAATGTTGCCCCGCAGGGCAAAGTCGAAGTGTGTTACGACATCAATCGCGACGGACAACGGATTGGCACCTCCGCGATCCTCTATCTGAACGTGCATAGCTGTTACCGATCCAGCGCCAAACAACGCAACCGAGGACGATCCATCAGACGCAAACAGCAGCGACGCCCACCGCCGCAGCATTGAGGGTGTAAAGAAAAACCCCCGATGAGTGATCACCGGGGGTTTTTCTACGCTGGCTTCAGAACCCCGAAGCGCTTGGACTCACCTCATCAAAAAGCATACCGCACACCCACGTTTGCCCCCCACGGCTGCTCGACGTTATTGCCCTTCATGTAGTCGAAGTCCGCGTGCACTTGCAGGCGCTTCGACAGCGATACCGCCACCCCTGCACCCAACTCTGCACGCGAGCCAAATAGCTCATTGTTGAAACGGGTGTCGTTGACCGTCACCTCGTTGCTGCGCGCAAATTCGTGAGCGACAGCGACACGCACATAGGGCTGGAGTACACCGCCATCCTTAAGCGCGATGTTACGGCCGACCGAAGTACCCACCTTGCCCAGTACCGACTGAGTGCGGTTGTTCTTCGCTTCCAGGCCGTTGTCCAGAGTGTAATGGTCGCCCTGAATCACCACCGCCGCCATCTGCGCAAAGGGTTCAAGGAAGAAGTCATCGGCCAACTTGATGTGCTTGCCGACCTCCACCGAACCACCGATACCCGTGTTTTTATAACTGCCCTTGGCTTGAGTCTGGTCGCTCATCGCCACCTCCGACTCGTTGTTGAAGGTGTTGAGCTTGAGCACACCATCAACGTAATAGCCCTCCTCCGACAGCCAAGTACCGTAAGCGCCGACGTAATAGCTGTCGACATTGCCCGAGGTGCCGCGACTCAAGTCCAGATCGGACTTGCTATACCCACCGAGCAACCCTATCAGCAACTGACCGTTACTCACCGGAACCGGCGCATCCGCACCGAACGACATACCGCTCTGTCGCTGCTCATAATCGACACCTGCGCCGGTCGTGGCGTTGAAGCGATTGCCATACGCCCGAATCCAGCCGCCACCCTCGCCGCTGGTGCGCACTTCACCCATGCGACTGCGCAACGTCGACAGCTCGCTCATCCAGATATTGGGTGCAGCATTGAACAAGGCCAGCACACTCTGCGTCGAGGGGCTGATGGTTTTGCCCGAACCGACGATGAACCAGTCGGTGCCCTGCTCTTCCAGTTCGTAGGAATAGACGCCCAAATCCACCCGATTGCCCAGCAGGATGAACTGCGCATCGCCACCTTCGGTGTGGACCACCTGCAATGGCTGAATGTCGGGCGACACCGGTTCAACGCCCGTGTTCTTCACTTTGAGCGTGAAGTCGCCATTGGCCTCGCCGTTGACCTCCAATAAGTCACCGACACCAGCATCCAGATCAATGTTCATGGCAAATGCACCGCTACCGGACAACTCACCCAGCGACAGCGTATGAAACCCGTCCGCACCAAAGTTCACCCCGCCGCCGTTGAGGTTCAGCGTCTTGACTGCGTTATCACCCACCATCTGCCACTGCGCACCGGAATTGATCGACAAATTGTTGCCGTTGATCACATCGCCGGTGAGCTGCGCGTTGTTTTGCAGGGTGACATTCAGCGTGCTGGTGTCATCGGCGACCAGATTGCCAGTAAGGGTACTGTCGTCGACGGTGAATTTTACGGTGCTGTCGCCGTCGACTTCCAACAGATTGCCGTTACCGGACAAAAGGGTTGAGTGGTTTTGAAAGGTGATGTCGGCGACGGCACCAATAGGCTCGCTCACCATAGAGGGCGGTGTTGCTGTGACCTTGATTGCGGGACCGTTCAAACCCTGAACTTCAGACCCATCTATAACGACTACACTATTGATCGATTTAGGCACATCCGTAGCATTTCCCACGTCAATGGAAATCAATAGGCCATTATTACTGCCCACAATCAAACTACCATTCGATGCGTTTACTGTAGCACCTGCAAGCACTACACCCAATCCACCAAAACTACCCCCACCAACCCCTGCCAATTGACTATTACTAACATTCAGTTCACTTCTACCACCAACATTGGCGCCAACCCCACCAGAAAGTGAACTATTGCTCACATTTGCCACGGAAATCGCATTACCACCCCTAATCACGGTCAACGCTTCTCTATCGCTGACAACAACGGATTGATTAATATTTACCACCCCACCAAAAGATTTAACGTCACCGCGGGCAGTGCTTGACTCCATATTAAGCGTACTGCCGTTAATATTAATATAACCAGTAGTAGCACCGCTAACGTTCAACACACCGCCATTCTGGACATTATATGAATCTTGCGGCGTCGCCCCATCCACATTCCATACAATGCCATCAACTAAGAGCCTCGATGTTTTAGGGTCTCTCGCCAACACTTGATTTCCATTAGGCGCACTGGGAAAACGGACTAACGCAGCATCAGCCATAGCGTCCTCAGCGACAGCGTACAGGCTCAACGAAGCGCCCAATGAAACGCCTACCGCCCCCAGCCCTATCCGAAAAATCGGGCGGCACGAACCAATCCTTTTCAATATGCAACTCCTTCATAAAATGAACTGACCCTATTTTAGAGTTCGCATTCAGTCCTGAAGAGCGTTATGGATATTATCCTTGTAGGACGCATCTGAAGAATTTGAAATATGAGTCTTACAGACAGCGGGTATTCCGTTTGGGCGCCTGAGACGAGCTCTATTAAATAAAATTCGAGCGATTGACAATCACATTCAATTGCTATTGGTTCGATTTTAGACAGCACCCCCATAACTATGTACCACCCGATGGCTGTGGGGCCTGTTTCCAACGCAATGCTTTCAGACGAACGCTTATGAGCCGCTATCGATGACGCGACAGCGACAGGTGTCTCAAACCATCAGGAGAGTCAACATGCAAAACTACGACAACCAAACAGCTGGCACTAGAGAAACTTCTATGGAGCTGCCCACCATTTCAATTGCTGACCCTGTGGATGGACTTTTACAGCGTCGGGATTTAGAGAGCACTATCACTGTCAGCTTTCCAACTTGGCCGGATGCGATGGAGGGTGATTATTACCAACTGCTCATTAATAATGCTCTGAAGGGGGAACAAAAGCAGCTAGGGAGCAATCCGACGCCCGGTGAAATACTGACGTTTGAAATTTTTATTTCTGATCGCTGGGAAGAGGGTGCTCATACGCTGGCTTACCACACCAAGCGCTTCATCGGCGGCACCCCCAATGTATCTGCCTCCACCCCCGTCATCATTGACCGTACCCCTCCCGGCGGCGGCACACTCGCACCGCTGATGTTCCCGAGCGAAAGTGAAAACGGCCTGACCTCCGCCGAACTGTCGGCCATGGGCAACGTGCTGGTGGCGAACGTGCCGGGGTATTTCGACATGAAATGGGGGGATGTGATTCGCAGCTATTGGGCGGGCCAGCCAGGACCGGTCCATACGGTGCTGGCGGAAGAACTGACCGACCCGGCCATCAGCCTGAGCTTCGACCGCACCTATCTGGAGTCGCTGGAGGATGGCGAGGTCGCAGTGACCTACACCGTGACCGACCGCGCAGGCAATACCTCGGTGGTGTCGCAAGCGGCCAGCGTTGTGCTGCGCATCAAAAACACCCCGACCGATCTGCTGCCACCCATGGTGCCGCAGGCCGACGATGGGCTGATCGATGACACCGATGGCCGCCAAGGGGTGCGGGTGGATATTCCGGCGTACACCCATGCCGAGGCCGGGGACGCCATAACCCTGCTATGGGGCAGCGTAGCCTTACCCGAGTATCGGCTGACTGCCGCTGAGCTCGGCCAAGCGGTGCTGTTCTCCATGGCGGTGGCCTATCCGAGTCTGGTGCAGGCCGGCGATGGCAAGATCGAGGTTCGCTATGAAGTACGCCGCGAAGGGCAATTGCTCGCCACCTCGCCGAGCCTGGAGGTGCAGGTGTTTCTGACAGTGCCGGGCCCGCAGGACGACTCGCCGCACACCTTGATCAACGAAGCGCTGGCCGCGCCGGTCATTAAAGGCAGAAGCGATAACGCCAATCGACAGGACAACGTCCTTGATGAAGACGATTACCTGCTCAGCGCCGACACGGTGATTGCCTGGCGTGGGGGGTTCAAGCGCTGCGACCAGATCAATCTGTTCTGGGGCGCCTCGACCGTGCCCGTGGTTCGGCCAATCAATCAGAACGACGTTGATACAGCAACCGATCTGCTGATCTGCCTGCCCAATCGGGTCATCACCGCTGAAGGCGTGTGCAAGCCGGTTTCAGTGCGTTACACCGTGACGCATGCGGGCAACCCCAACACCTCATATTCGCCAAGCCAACCGGTGAAGCTGGTGTCGAAAGGACAATTGCCGGGCGGTGAAACCGGCCTCGGTGCGCCGCTGTTTATCCAGGCCAATGCGTATTGCACGCTGGAACCGGCAGGCAGCCCGGACGGCAGCCCGAACGGCACCGCAGTGCACATCAACCCCTACCGGAACATGCAGGTCGGCGATGTTATTCAATTGTCGTTCACCGGGTTCGACGCCATGAGTGGCGGTGATCCGGTGGTGGCCGCGTCGGACCGTCAGGAACAGGTGGTGAGCGACAATGACCTGCTCAAAGGCTGCCGGTTCATGATTGCCCACACCTGTTTGATGGCCATCCAGCGGGGTCGAGCGGAAGCGCGCTACGAGGTGATCAATACCCATGGGCAGGCGAGTTCATTAAAGGCAGGCACTTATGTCGATATGCGCACGCCTGCGCCGGGGTGCTGAACGCGCTTGCTCGTTCAACAGATAAAAAAAACTATTTATTTACCACCCACTGTTGACAGGTCACGAAAACCTCTATTAGTTCAATGACAGATAAAGCCTTTACACCGTTTATCTAACCGCCATTATCCCGCGTGATAACGGGCCCTATACATCGTTAACCACGCAACTTTAACCCTAAAAGTTGTCGGGCTTTTATTGCAAAAAAAACGCGGAAAACTGCTCTTCAGCAGAATACCGCGCATTCACTCAGGAGAATAACCATGTGTACTTCAAATGCTTTGATTCGCCGTCATTCACATCGCGCACCGCGTGCATTAGTTCCACCGGTACTGCCCACTGCATTGGTCGACGGTCTTTTACCCGCTGCACTATTGACCGCACCAATCCCTGTAACATTCCCTGTATGGGACGATGCTGTCGAGGGTGACTACTACCAATTGCTGCTGGATAACGTACTTGTCGGCGTGCAAGGACAACTTCCGGCGAACCCGATCCCGGGCACTGAACTGACCCTGGATATTCCAGTTGATAGTTTGACCGGCGCGCAGGACGGTAACCACACGCTGGCGTACCTCTCTCGGCGTTTTATTGGTGGTACGCCCAATGTGTCGGCAGCAACTCCGATCGTGTTCGACCGACAGGCGCCAGGCGGTTCGCTGCTGTCGCCGCTGATTTTCCCGAGGGTCGTCAATGATGGCCTGACCTCGGACGAACTGACCGCGATGGCGGATGTGTTGGTCGGTGAAGTACCGGCCTACTTCGACATCAAACTGGGTGATGTCATCCAGACTTACTGGGCTGGCCAGAAAGGTCCGGAACATACCGTGCAACAGGCCGAAGTACCCGGCGGTGGCACGCAGCCTGAGCGGATCATGATCGGGTTTACCCGCGTATATCTGGAAGCATTGGGCGATATCAAAGAGGACGTGTACTACGTCATCACTGATCGTGCCGGTAACATTTCAGTGGATTCAGAACCGGTGGCGTTCCAACTTGCACTGCATGAATCCGCAGTCGATCTGCCCGCGCCGATTATCGCTCAAGCCGATGACCGTGTTATCAGCGATGCCGACGCGAAGCAGTCTGTGAGCGTAGACATTCCTGCGTACGACGGTGTGCAACCGGGTGATGAGGTCACGCTGTATTGGGGTGCCAATAGCCTGCCGATGCAGTCTGTTGAGGCAGGAGACGAAAACGAAGACCCTATTTTCACCCTGCTGGTGAACTACGCCACCGTCGCATTAACACCTGATGGCGACGTAGACGTGTACTACGAAGTGCGTCGCAACACCCTGTTGTTTGGCACTTCCGCAGTGAAGACCGTCAATGTCGTGCTGGATCTTCCAGGTCCTGTGAGTCCTGAAAAACCGATCATCCGTGGGGCCAGCACCAACCCCGACGATACCGACAACGTAATCGACGAAAACGATTACCTGCAACCGGCCACTGCCATCATCGCCTGGAAAAGCGGGTTTATTGAGGACGATCAAATCAGCCTGTTCTGGGGGCAGCAGCCGGTGCCGGTGCTATATCGGATCAAGCTTTCCGATGTCACGGCAGCAGCAGACCTGTCGTTGACGGTTCCTAACGCGTTGATCTCTAACGAAGGCACCGGCACGGACATTCGGGTCAATTACACCGTGACGCATACGGGTAATCCCAACACAACCTACTCGGCGTCTCAAAGCGTGATTGTGAGACGCAAGGGCGAGTTGCCAGGCGGCGAAAACGGTCTGCAGCCACCGGAATTCCAGCGAGTGACTGAAAACGGCGGTATTGGGGCGATCCTCAACCCCGATGGTGCCACTTTATTGGTCAAGCCTTACGAGAATATTAAAACGGGCGACGTATTGAACTTTACATTCCTGGGATGGAAAGGTTTGTTCGAAGGCCCGCAAGTTCCAGAAGCAACGTACACCTTTACCACTGAGCCACTGACCGAACAACAAACTCGCGAAG
This sequence comes from Pseudomonas sp. GG8, assembly GCF_052976945.1. NCBI lineage: Bacteria > Pseudomonadati > Pseudomonadota > Gammaproteobacteria > Pseudomonadales > Pseudomonadaceae > Pseudomonas > Pseudomonas sp. GG8. The sequence continues at coordinate 1,587,297 of NZ_JBRIIP010000001.1, read as the reverse complement.
ATTACGAGTTCACCGTGCCGGATGCGAACCTGCGTCTGATTTGTTTCGGTCGCGCCGAAGCCATGTTTAAAATCAACAGTATTACCGGCCCTGCTACTTCCGGTATTGCAAAAGTCTTTATTGACATGGTCACCCCTGGCGAAGGCTGTGCAAAGCCTTGATCTCGCGTGTGGGCCGCCGAACAGCGGCCCACTTTCATTGTGACTAATACTGACCCTGTGAGTAACGACATGGATTCTTTAAAACAGACAACATTGCTGGCAAAACCAAAGCTGCACAGCACTAACGACCCCAGTGGCATCGGTCACCTCGATACGCTAGATCCTTCGGTCCCTGTACTGATCCGGATCGGTCCCTATATTGGCATGATGGACAGTGACTACATCGAGTTGTTTTGGGGCGACCAGGAAGGATCGATTGCTAATTACACAGTTAAACCTGGCGATACTGCCGAAGGGACGGGCTCTTTTGTCACGCTGCCGGTGGATCAACGGTACATCGTGCCACCTGCGGACATTAATCCACACTATCGGGTAGACACTTGGTATACGGTAAAAAGACTGGTGGGCGGCACGTTCAATAAATCCGAACGCCTGCCAATAACCGTAAAACTGACGGTCCCCGGCGGCATTGATAACACGCCTGACACGCCTTATATCAATGAGAACCTGAGCCTGTGCACGATAACGCCCGAGGGCACTATCGGTAACGGAGACCTCGATCAGGTGACGGTCAATATCGCAGCCTATCAAAACATGGAGATCAACGATGCGATCACCGTTTTCTGGCACGGAACACCCGTGAGGCACTCGCTGGATGAGCTTCCAGCGGCGGATCAACTCATTAGCGTGTCGATCCCCCGAGAAACCATTATTGGCGCGGGTGACTCCGACACACTGGTGGGAATGTACGAAGTTCGTGACACCGTAAACAACTGGTCGCGCTTTTCCCTCCCCACGTATGTCGAAGTCGAAGCTGGCAACTCCACCCTTCCCGCCCCGGTCGCACCACAAGCGGCCAATATGGAGTTGGACCTTGCATCCCTTGCCGGGGCCGATGTGCAGGCGCTGGTGCTGTCTTATCCGGGGATCAATGCCACGGACGAAATCACTTTCACCGTCGAGCGCAACACGGCGGAAGGGTTGGGGCTGGACCCTTATGTCGCGATGAAACCGGTGGGCACGTCCATCGGGTTTGTGCAGTTCCTGATTCCCAATGAACAATTCGAGCCGATTGCCCAAGGCCGGGCGCGGCTCAAGTACAAGGTCAGGAAAGTGTCCGGCGAGGAGCAGCGCTCCAAGAGCCTGCCGCTGACCATCGTGGGTGAGGCTCAGGTGCTGGCGCCACCGAAGTTGCCTGCTGCGGAGGAGAATAACGGTGTGCTCGACCCGACGGCGCACAATGTCATCGCCCAAGTGCCAGCGTATTACTTCATGGCCGATGGCAATGACGTCACTCTGGTGTGGATGGGCAAGACCGCCAGCGGTGCCAATGTGATTCATGAAGAGGTGAAAAACCTCAACAGTGATGACGTTGGGCAAACGGTGGCGTTCTTGATCCCTGACGATAAAGTCAGTGCGCTGGCGGGCGGTACGCTTGAACTTTATTACACGGTGACTACATTCGCCCGGGCGTTTTTCAAATCGCCTTCGCTGCAGGTGCAAGTCGGCACTGACGGGGGCGCATTGTTACCGTCCCCCTCTGTCGATGGCGCAAGTGCAGATGGTGTGCTTGATCCGGCGGACATCGTGCTAGAAGCCGTGGTTCGTGTCAGGCCATACGCGGGCATGGCGCCGCTGGACAAGGTCACGTTGCATTGGGATGGCAGCACGCCGGACGCCAGCTACAGCACTAGCACAACACTCAACAGCGGCATGTTGGGCAAGGACGTCATTTTCCGGGTCAAAAAGCACTATGTGGACGCCAACCTCGATGGCAGCGTTGCTGTGCGGTATGAGGTGGTGCGTGGTAATCGCACGCTTGCCTCGGAAACGCTGCTACTCAAAATCGGCGCCACGGTCATCACTCCCCTGCCCGATCCAACGGTCAAGGAAGCCAAAGAAGATGGCACCCTTGACCCTGTCGATACGTTCAATGGAGCAACAGTGGTCATTGACGCCAGCGCGAATCTGAAGGAAGGCGACTTCGTGACCGTGTCATGGCAATCGCCGGGCGGGAGGTACGCTAAAGATAAAGCCATCTCCGCCAGTCAAGCAGGACAAGAGTTGTTGGTGATTTTTTCGGGAACGATAGTTGCCAATGACCTCGGCAATAAGGTGCAGATTTATTATGTAGTCACCCGCGTCGACGGCACGATTGAACAGTCAAACGTCCTTGATCTGCTGATCGACACAGCCCTCTCTCACCTTCCCAAGCCGGCTGTCGCAGGTGTAGACGTTAATAACATCATGAACCTGGAAAACGTACCTGGTTATGGCGTACTGATAACAGTCCCCCGTTACACCGGCATCGATGAAAAAGACAGCATCGTCGTTAAATGGGACGGACCTCAAAACCACGTAACCCCTGCGAAAGAGGCTGGCACTGCGGCTAATATTGAATTCGTCGTGCCCAAATCCGTTGTGATCGGCAGCGCCGATGGTGCCGTTCAGGTCACTTACGAGGTGACTCGTAATAATGCTTTGCCGCTGGTTTCGCCGGCGACTGCGTTCAAGGTCGTGGCCGGTGCCAAGCCTCCGTTGATCATCGACACCTCTGAACTGGTGCTGAGCGCTCGGCACTTGCGAGCAGCGGCCACGCCTAAGTTTCCACCTGCCGGAGCGTTCGCGCAGCGAGTGGCCTCGGGTGGGGTCGCACCTTACCGTTACGAGTCCAGCGCACCAACGATTGCGGAGGTCGACGCAACGGGACGAGTCATCTCGGTCAGCAATGGCGCTGCCGCCATCATCGTCACTGACAGCGCGGGTCAACGCGTCAGCTATAACGTAAAAACCTCAAATGTCCTGACGTTTGTGTATTTCATCTTCCACACCTACACCGAAGCTATGAAACCGGTAAACAGCGCGGGTGCGCACATGCCTTCGTTGGCCGACTGGAATACATTACGTGCCAATTACGGCGGTGATCCGGGACTCAGCTACGAAGCAGGCCGAGATAGCCGCGCTTGGGCTGCGGACGTTGCCGGTTTAGGTAAACGCTGGGCGATTTTTCCCCGGGATGGCCGAACGTTAGCACTCAAAGACGTCGGTTTTGGCGGGGAAGCGGCTCACGCGTTCGGCATGAAGGGCTGATTGAACGACTAAGTTCCAAGTACTAAGCCTGCGATGCCGCAGGCTTAGTACTTTAAACGGACTACTTCATCAAAAAATCTACCAGCCTTTCGGCCGCTTGATCCAACACCGCATCGCTACTCACACCCGCCGACTTCAACGGTTTCAGGTCGTGATTGCCTGTCGGCACCCAATAAATATCGATAGCGCTGGATAATTCATACCCGTCTACCGCCTCCCGATTCCCCAACGCGTCCCTTTCCCCCTGCACGATCAAGGTTGACGTCTTCAATTCAGCCAAATGCGCCACCCGAGGTTTTTCCGGTTTGCCCACGGCATAGAACGGGTAACCCAGACACACCAGCGCATCTGCGCCCAGCTCATCAGCCACCAGACTGGCCATTCGTCCGCCCATGGACTTACCCCCGACAGCCAGGCGTCCAGCGACGTGTGGTCGCACCTGGGCATAGACCTGCCGCCAGCAGTCGAGCAATTGCGCTTGCGGGTTGGGGGGACGTTTGCGGCCGTCGAGGCGTCGTTGAGCCATGTAGGGAAACTCGAAGCGCATCACGTTGACGCCCCGCACGGCAAGGCGTGCAGCCATGTCGGTCATAAATTCGCTGTCCATGGGTGCGCCTGCGCCATGGGCCAGGATCAGGGTCGGCGACGTGTCAAAAAACCTCTGAGGAGCGGGACTCCATAACCAGCCATTAGTTCGCGCCAGTAGTTCGCATTGATCCCCGTCAATACCGGCACTTAGTCCTTCTCTCATGCTTACCTCGCTTTTGATTAGTCTGCCTATAACTCGGTGCTATGACTCGGACCTCTGATCCGGACCAAAGAAGATGGGAACACACCTAAATGAACACAACTAACAGTACCGCCTACAACTATAAGGTGGTCCGCCAATTTGCCATTATGACGGTGGTGTGGGGCATCGTCGGAATGGGGCTCGGCGTTTTTATCGCCGCGCAATTGGTTTGGCCTGAACTCAACTTCAACTTGCCCTGGACTACGTTCGGTCGTTTGCGTCCACTGCACACCAATGCGGTGATTTTCGCGTTCGGCGGCTGTGCGCTGTTTGCCAGCTCCTACTACTCGGTGCAACGCACCTGCCAGACCCAACTGTTCGCGCCCCGACTGGCGGCGTTTACGTTCTGGGGTTGGCAACTGGTGATTCTGTTGGCCGCCATTACCTTGCCGCTGGGTTATACCAGCTCCAAGGAATACGCCGAACTGGAATGGCCGATCGATATTCTGATCACCATCGTCTGGGTCAGCTACGCCATCGTCTTCTTCGGCACGCTGAAGAAGCGCAACACCAAGCACATCTATGTCGGTAACTGGTTCTTCGGCGCCTTTATCATCACTGTGGCGATTCTGCACCTCGTCAACAACATGGAGATACCCATCAGCCTGACCAAGTCCTACTCCGTGTATGGCGGGGCGACTGATGCGATGGTGCAGTGGTGGTACGGACACAACGCCGTAGGCTTTTTCCTGACCGCAGGCTTTTTGGGGATGATGTACTACTTCGTTCCTAAGCAAGCTGAACGGCCGGTGTATTCCTATCGCCTGTCGATCGTGCACTTCTGGGCGCTGATCACCCTGTATATCTGGGCTGGCCCGCACCACCTGCACTACACCGCGCTGCCGGACTGGGCTCAGTCACTGGGTATGGTTATGTCACTGATTCTGCTGGCACCAAGCTGGGGCGGCATGATCAACGGCATGATGACGCTCTCGGGCGCCTGGCATAAATTGCGCGACGACGCGATCCTGCGCTTCCTGGTCGTGTCACTGGCGTTCTACGGCATGTCGACCTTTGAAGGGCCGATGATGGCGATCAAGACCGTCAACGCCCTCTCCCACTACACCGACTGGACCATCGGTCACGTGCACGCGGGCGCTCTGGGTTGGGTGGCGATGATTTCCATCGGTGCGCTGTACCACATGATCCCGAAAATCTTCGGCCGGCCACGTATGCACAGCGTCGGCTTGATCAACGCCCACTTCTGGCTGGCAACTATCGGCACCGTGCTGTACATCGCCTCGATGTGGGTCAACGGTATCGCTCAGGGCCTTATGTGGCGCGCAGTCAACGAAGACGGCACGCTGACTTACTCGTTCGTCGAAACCCTGGTGGCCAGCCATCCTGGCTTTATCGTGCGGCTGGTGGGCGGCGCGATCTTCTTCAGCGGTATGTTGCTGATGGCCTACAACACCTGGCGCACCGTACGGGCCTGCGTGCCTGCCGAAGCTGCCGCCGCAGCGCAGATGGCCTGAGGAGTTCGCCATGAAACACGAAACAATCGAGAAAAACGTCGGCCTGCTGATGTTGTTGATGGTCTTGGCTGTGAGCATCGGTGGCCTGACACAAATCGTCCCGCTGTTCTTTCAGGACGTGACCAATAAGCCGGTTGAAGGCATGAAGCCCTACACCGCGCTGCAGCTGGAAGGTCGCGATATCTACATCGCCAACGGCTGTGTGGGTTGTCACTCGCAGATGATCCGTCCGTTCCGTGCTGAAACAGAACGCTACGGGCACTACTCGGTCGCCGGTGAAAGCGTCTGGGACCATCCGTTCCTGTGGGGCTCCAAGCGTACCGGGCCTGATCTGGCACGGGTCGGCGGGCGTTACTCCGATGACTGGCAGCGCGCGCACTTGTACAACCCGCGCAACGTGGTGCCTGAGTCGAAAATGCCTGGCTATCCATGGATGGTGAACGAACCTGTCGACAGCAGCCACACCGTAACCAAGCTCAAAACCATGCGCAGCCTCGGCGTGCCTTACACCGACGCCGACATCGCCGGGGCCGTTGAAACGCTCAAAGGCAAAACCCAGATGGATGCACTGATTGCCTACTTGCAGGTACTCGGCACCTCGATCAAGAGCAAGAGGTAAGCCATGGATATCGGAGACTTACGCGGTCTTGGCACGCTGGTGGTGGCAATCGCATTTATCGGGTTGGCCTTTTGGGTCTTCAACAGTAAACGCAATCCGGAGTTCGCTGAAGCGCGCATGGCGCCTTTCGCGGACGAACCGCTGCCATCTCACGCTGAAGAACAATCTGTTGTAGAGCACCCTGTTGAGCGGAGTACCCAGCCATGACCACATTTTGGAGTACCTACATCTGTGTACTGACCATCGGCAGCCTGATCGGCCTTACGTGGCTGCTGATCGGCACCCGTAAGGGCGAAACCAAAGGCAGTACCGATCAGACCATGGGGCACAGCTTCGACGGCATTGAGGAGTACGACAACCCACTGCCCCAATGGTGGTTCATGTTGTTTGCCGCAACTCTGGTGTTCGCGGTCGGCTACCTGATCCTCTACCCAGGCCTGGGCAACTGGAAAGGCATTCTCCCCGGCTATGCGAATGGCTGGACCAGTGTCAATGAGTGGCAAAAGGAAATGGACAAGGCTGACACCAAGTTTGGGCCTATTTTCGCCAAATTTGCTGCCATGCCCGTGGAAGCAGTCGCCAAAGACCCACAAGCGCTGAAGATGGGCGGACGTCTGTTCGCCTCCAACTGCGCCGTCTGCCACGGTTCGGATGCTCGGGGGGCCTATGGCTTTCCCAACCTGACAGATACCATTTGGCGATGGGGCGGCAGCGCCGACACTATCAAGACCACCATCATGGGTGGCCGTATAGCCGGCATGCCAGCCTGGGGTCCGATTCTCGGTGAGGAAGGGGTGAAAAACGTCGCAGCGTATGTACGTCACTCCCTCGCAGGACTGCCATTGCCAGCCGATGAAACCGCCAATGTCGAAGCCGGACAGCAAGTGTTCAACACCAATTGCGTAGCCTGCCACGGCGCAACAGGTCAAGGCACGCAAGCGATGGGGGCGCCGAACCTGACGCAACCGACCGGTTTCATCTACGGCAGCAGTCTGACCCAGTTGCAGCAGACTATCCGTTATGGTCGTCAAGGTCAGATGCCAGCGCAGAACGAGCAGCTGGGAAATGACAAGGTGCAGTTGTTAGCCGCCTATGTTTATAGCCTGTCACAGGGTACTGCTCAGCAAGAGGCGCCAACAGCCAAGGCACAATAACGATTCAGCAACCCGGACAATCTCTGGGCTGTGCGTGAATGCCGCTCCTGTTACAGGAGCGGCAACTCCTTTCCCTCCGCGACCAAGTGTCGCACCCGTCGTTAGTACACCTTCCCACTCCCGACATTCAGGACTAAGCTTGCCGGCATAGTGGACTGCCAACAGTGGGCCACAGGTCAAGTGATACGAATGTTTTCGGCGATTGTGCTCGATAACTTGCGCAAAAAGCTCATCTACAGCGGCTATGGTCCGCGGGTTGTTGGTTTTGCGTTTTGTTTCGTCCTTTTCCCGCTGCATTCCGCCAGCCTGGAACCCTCACTTTTTTTCGTCCACTGCGGCATTTCGTCACTGCGCCTGACAGCTCCCTGACCGTGCTGAAATGACCGCAGAATCAGCTTCAGGAAGCGGTTGCAAGGCGTTGATCGCATTGCAATGGCAACTCGCTTTCTCCATACTGCGGCCGCTTTTTTATCCCTAAAAAACACCCAAACCGTGGAACCTTAGAATGAGCACAGCAATCAGTCCGACTGCTTATAACTATAAGGTAGTCCGCCAGTTCGCCATCATGACGGTGGTCTGGGGGATCCTTGGCATGGGGCTTGGTGTCTTTATCGCCTCACAGCTTGTTTGGCCCGAGTTAAACCTCGGCCTTCCGTGGACGACTTTTGGACGCTTACGCCCGCTGCACACAAACCTGGTGATCTTCGCCTTCGGTGGTTGTGCACTGTTTGCCACTTCTTACTATGTCGTGCAGCGAACCTGCCAAACGCGACTGATCTCCGACAGCATGGCCGCCTTCCACTTCTGGGGATGGCAAGCAGTGATCGTCGGCGCAGGCATCACGTTGCCGCTGGGCTACACCACTACTAAGGAATACGCCGAACTGGAATGGCCTCTCGCCATTTTGCTGGCCATCGTCTGGGTAACCTACGCTGCGGTGTTCTTTGGCACCATCATGAAGCGCAAAACCAAGCACATTTATGTGGGCCTCTGGTTCTATGGCGCCTTCATCCTCGTGACGGCGATGCTGCATATCGTCAACCACGCGTCGCTGCCCGTGACCCTCTTCAAGTCCTACTCGGCCTACTCCGGTGCGACTGATGCGATGATCCAGTGGTGGTACGGCCACAACGCGGTAGGTTTCTTCCTGACCACCGGCTTCCTGGGGATGATGTACTACTTCGTTCCGAAGCAGGCCGAGCGTCCGATCTACTCCTATCGCCTGTCGATCGTGCACTTCTGGGCACTGATCACCCTGTACATCTGGGCAGGCCCGCACCACTTGCACTACACCGCTCTGCCAGACTGGGCTCAGTCGCTGGGCATGGCGATGTCGATGATTCTGCTGGCGCCAAGCTGGGGCGGCATGATCAACGGCATGATGACGCTGTCAGGTGCATGGCACAAACTGCGTACCGACCCGATTCTGCGCTTCCTGGTCGTATCGCTGGCGTTCTACGGCATGTCGACCTTCGAAGGCCCGATGATGGCCATCAAGACCGTCAACTCGCTGTCTCACTACACTGACTGGACCATCGGCCACGTACACGCCGGCGCTCTCGGCTGGGTAGCGATGATCTCGATCGGTTCGCTGTACCACATGATCCCGAAAATCTTCGGTCGCCCTCAGATGCACAGTGTTGGCTTGATCAACACCCACTTCTGGCTGGCTACCATCGGTACCGTTCTTTACATCGCTTCGATGTGGGTCAACGGCATCACCCAGGGTTTGATGTGGCGTGCGATCAACGACGACGGCACCCTCACTTACTCCTTCGTCGAAGCATTGCAAGCCAGCCATCCGGGCTTCATCGTCCGCGCACTGGGTGGTGCATTCTTCGCCAGCGGCATGCTGTTCATGGCTTACAACGTGTTCCGCACCGTACGCGCCTCGAACCCGGCTGAAGCTGAAGCCGCCGCTCAGATCGCTGTAGTTGGAGCTCACTGATGAGACACGAAGTAGTCGAGAAGAATATCGGCCTGCTGGCCTTCTTCATGGTTATCGCCGTCAGCATCGGCGGCCTGACCCAGATCGTCCCCCTGTTTTTTCAGGACGTGACCAACAAGCCGGTTGAAGGCATGAAGCCTCGCCCGGCGCTGGAACTCGAAGGCCGCGATGTTTTCATCGCCAACGGTTGTGTCGGCTGCCACTCGCAGATGATCCGTCCGTTCCGTGCTGAAACCGAACGCTACGGCCACTACTCGGTCGCTGGTGAAAGCGTCTGGGACCACCCGTTCCTGTGGGGTTCCAAGCGTACCGGTCCGGACCTGGCCCGCGTCGGCGGTCGTTACTCCGATGACTGGCAGCGCGCGCACTTGTACAACCCGCGCAACGTAGTGCCCGAGTCGAAAATGCCTGCCTACCCGTTCTTGGTAGAAAACAAGCTCGACGGCAAGGACACCCCGAAAAAAATGGAAGTCTTGCGTACGCTCGGCGTCCCTTACACCGACGAAGACATCGCCGGTGCAAGTGCTGCTGTGAAAGGCAAAACTGAAATGGATGCGTTGGTCGCCTACCTGCAAGGTCTGGGCACCATCATCAAAAGCAAACGGTGATATTGATGGATATGGGGATGATTCGCGGCCTGGGCACCGTCGTAGTGATGGTGGCTTTTATCGGCCTGGCATTGTGGGTATTCAGCGGACGACGCAAGGCAGAGTTCGACGAAGCAACTTTGCTGCCCTTCGCGGATGACCCCGAAGCCATCAAGCACGTTGAGCAAGAGCAAGCTTCTAGGAGTAACAAAGAATGACTACTTTCTGGAGTCTGTACGTCACAGTCCTCAGTTTGGGTACCATCTTCGCCCTGACCTGGCTGCTGCTGTCCACCCGCAAGGGCCAGCGCAGCGAAGCGACAGAAGAAAAAGTGGGCCATTCCTTCGACGGTATCGAGGAATACGACAACCCACTGCCAAAATGGTGGTTCATGCTGTTCGTGGGCACCATCATCTTCGCGCTGGGCTATCTGGTGCTTTACCCGGGTCTGGGTAACTGGAAAGGCCTGCTGCCTGGCTATTCCTACCTGGACAACGACAAGAAAACCGAATTCGCCAATGGCCAATCCGGTTGGACTGGCGTGCACGAATGGGAAAAAGAAATGGCTAAATCGGATGCTCGATTTGGTCCGATTTTTGCCAAATTCGCATCCATGCCGATCGAAGAAGTCGCCAAAGACCCGCAAGCTTTGAAGATGGGGGGCCGACTGTTCGCCTCCAACTGCTCAGTTTGCCATGGCTCCGACGCCAAAGGTGCTTACGGCTTCCCGAACCTGACCGACGAAGACTGGCGTTGGGGGGGTGAACCGGAAACCATCAAGACCACCATCATGGGTGGCCGCCATGCGGTCATGCCTGCTTGGGGTCCGGTCATTGGTGACCAGGGCGTACGCGACGTCGCAGCGTTCGTTACCACCCAACTGGATGGCCGCAAGCTGCCTGAAGACGCTAACGCCGATCCGGTTGCAGGCCAGAAACTGTTCGCTACCAACTGCGTGGCATGCCACGGTCCGGAAGGTAAAGGCACCGCTGCAATGGGCGCACCTAACCTGACTCACCCGGCGGCATTCATCTACGGTTCGAGCTTCGCGCAACTACAGCAGACCATCCGTTACGGCCGTCAGGGCCAGATGCCTGCTCAGGCATTGCTGCAAGGCAATGACAAGGTTCACCTGCTGGCTGCTTACGTCTACAGCCTCTCCCATGGAGACAAGGCTGCTGCCGCTGAGTAAAGCGAACGCGTGACCGCAACACACAACGGCCCCGCCAGTGAAAACTGGCGGGGCCGTTTTGGTTTTAGCTGTCTGATGATTTAGCCATACAGACCCCTTCGAGAATAAATTCGCGTACGGGTGAGTAATCTGCGGGAGCGAACACATTCGCGAAATCGCGGTATATTCCCCTCTGTCATTACGCCCTACCCGTCAAAACCGACCATAATCCATAAGTCAATTGATTCAGGTCATTACACCAACATTCGCTTTCACCCAACGCGACCAAAGGTCGCACCCCCGGGCCAGAGCGAGAGGCGTATCATTGGCGCCTTAGCGACACTCTTTTGACCACAGTCGGCACGCACTGGCTGAGGCTTTTTCCACTGCCGTGGGACGCACTAATGAGCAACCAGATTCCGGTACACAATGTCACTCCGCCGCCTAAAAAAGACAGCAGCGGTGTCGATCTCTATGCTTCCCGTGAAAAAATCTATACCCGTGCCTTCACCGGCCTGTTTCGCAATTTGCGGATGATGGGCGGTGCCGGGCTATTCCTGCTGTACTTCGGTACGGTCTGGCTGAACTGGGCGGGCCATCAGGCCGTCTGGTGGAACCTGCCAGAGCGTAAGTTCTACATTTTCGGCGCCACCTTCTGGCCGCAGGATTTCATCCTGCTCTCCGGCATTTTGATCGTCAGTGCCTTTGGCCTGTTCTTCATTACCGTATTCGCCGGGCGCGTGTGGTGCGGGTATACCTGCCCGCAAAGCGTCTGGACCTGGATTTTCATGTGGTGCGAGAAGGTCACCGAAGGTGATCGTAATCAGCGCATCAAGCTCGACAAAGCGCCGATGTCCGGCAACAAGTTCTTGCGCAAGCTCAGCAAGCACAGCTTGTGGCTAATCATTGGCTTCGCCACGGGCCTGACCTTCGTCGGCTATTTCGCCCCTATCCGTGACCTGACCATTGATTTTTTCACTGGGCAGGCTGATGGCTGGGCGTATTTCTGGGTCGGCTTCCTCACCCTCGCCACGTATGGCAACGCGGGCTGGCTGCGCGAACAAGTGTGCATTTACATGTGCCCGTATGCGCGTTTCCAGAGCGTGATGTTCGACAAAGACACCCTGATCGTGTCCTACGACCCACGTCGCGGCGAAAAACGTGGCACACGGAAAAAGGATATCGATTACAAAGCACAGGGTCTGGGGGATTGCATCGACTGTACGATGTGCGTACAAGTCTGCCCGACCGGCATCGACATCCGCGACGGCCTGCAGATCGAATGCATCGGTTGTGCAGCCTGTATCGATGCATGCGATACCATCATGGACAAGATGAACTACCCACGCGGGTTGATCAGCTACACCACTGAACACAACCTGTCCGGGCAGACAACGCACAAACTGCGTCCGCGCCTGATTGGTTATGCTGTGGTGCTGCTGGTGATGATGAGCTTGCTGGCGACCGCCTTTTTCATGCGTCCGCTGGTTGGTTTCGACGTCAGCAAGGACCGCGTGCTATATCGCGAGAACGCAGAAGGCCGGATCGAAAACGTTTATAGCCTCAAGGTCATGAACAAGGATCAGGTCGATCACACCTACACTCTCGATGCCTCTGGCTTGCCTGACCTGAAACTGCAAGGTCGTCGCGAATTCAAGGTGCAGGCGGGTGAGATCATCAGCATGCCGGTCGAATTATCGAGCGCACCGGAGCAACTGCCGTCGAGTACCAACGAGGTGACTTTCACCCTCAAGGATGCTGACAACAGTGGCACCCACGTTCAAGCCAAGAGCCGTTTCATCGGCCCGCAAATTCGCTAAGAGAAGTTAGTCATGTCCGTAGCAAACGCCTCTAGCCCTTGGTACAAGCACCTTTGGCCATGGATAATCATCGGCATCCTCGCCTGTTCGGTGACGCTGACCTTGTCGATGGTGACGATCGCCATCAATAACCCGGATAACCTGGTCAACGATAATTATTACGAGGCTGGCAAAGGCATCAATCGCTCGCTGGACCGTGAACTGTTAGCCAAGAGCCTCAACTTGCGCGCCGCGGTGCACCTGGATGAGCTGACAGGTGAAACCGAGCTGCGGCTGACGGGTGACAGCCAGCCGGAAACCGTGGAACTCAACCTGATCTCGCCGACGCAACCGGAAAAGGATCGCAAGATCATCCTGGCCCGCAGTGCGTCCGAGCCTGGCCGCTACATCGGCCAATTGAGCGACAAGGTCGAAGGTCGGCGCTTTGTCGAACTCCTCGGCGTGCAGAATGGCCAAACCTGGCGCATGTTCGAAGAAGAGCAAGTGCTCAACGGGAAACAGCTGTTGCTGGGCGACGAGCCACTCCAGGGCGCGGAAGACCTGAAAAACTGATCTGACGCAATGACCACGCCAACCCCCTGCTACCATTGCGCGCTGCCGGTTCCTGCTGGCAGCCGCTTCACGGCTGTCGTGCTCGGGGAAACCCGCGAGCTGTGCTGCCCAGGTTGTCAGGCAGTGGCAGAGGCTATTGTCGCTGGCGGCCTGGAAAGCTATTACAGCCATCGCAGTGAAGCGTCGGCCAACCCGGAAACGTTGCCCGTGCAATTGGTCGACGAACTGGCCCTGTACGATCGCCCTGACGTACAGGCACCCTTTGTGCGCCATGAAGGCGAACAGGCCGAAGCGACTTTGCTCATGGAAGGTATCAGCTGTGCCGCCTGTGGCTGGCTGATCGAGCGTCATCTGCGCAGTTTACCTGCCGTGGCCGAAGCCCGACTGAACCTGTCCAACCATCGCTTGCATGTGCGATGGGCCGATAGCCAGCTGGCGCTGAGCCAGGTACTCAGCGAATTACGCAGCATCGGCTATGCCGCACACCCTTATCAGTCCGACCGCGCCACCGAGCAACTGGCCAGCGAAAACCGTCTGGCCTTGCGCCAACTCGGCGTTGCCGGGTTGCTATGGTTCCAGGCGATGATGGCAACCATGGCCACCTGGCCGGAATTCAATATCGACCTCAGCCCGCAGATGCACACCATCCTGCGCTGGGTCGCGATGTTCCTCACCACGCCTATCGTGTTTTACAGCTGTACACCGTTCTTTAAGGGTGCCGTGCGCGATCTACGTACGCGCCACTTGACCATGGATGTTTCGGTTTCCCTCGCCATCGGCAGCGCCTATATCGCCGGTATCTGGACGTCGATCACTGGCGTTGGCGAACTGTACTTCGATGCAGTCGGCATGTTCGCCCTCTTCCTCTTGGCCGGCCGCTACCTGGAACGCCGCGCACGCGAACGCACGGCGGCAGCCACGGCACAGCTGGTCAATTTACTGCCCGCCTCTTGCCTGAGGCTCAGCGCCGACGGTCAAAGCGAGCGAATCCTGCTCAGCGAACTGCGCCTGACCGACCGGGTGCTGGTGCATCCCGGCGCCATATTGCCAGCTGATGGCAAGATTCTCGAGGGCCAGTCCAGCATCGATGAATCACTGCTGACCGGCGAATACCTGCCGCAGCCGCGAACCGTAGGCGACGCGGTCACCGCAGGCACACTCAATGTCGAAGGCGCGCTGACCGTGCAAGTTCTGGCCTTGGGTCACGACACACGCCTGTCAGCCATTGTCCGCCTGCTGGAACGCGCCCAAGCTGAAAAACCCCGTTTAGCGGAAATTGCCGACCGCGCCGCCCAATGGTTTCTGCTGCTGTCGCTGATTGCCGCCGCCGTTATCGGTCTGATCTGGTGGGAACTCGACTCATCTCGGGCCTTCTGGATCGTGCTAGCCATGCTGGTCGCTACCTGTCCGTGCGCGCTGTCGCTGGCAACGCCCACGGCGCTGACCGCCGCCACCGGCACTCTGCACAAACTGGGCCTATTGTTAACCCGCGGTCATGTGCTGGAAGGTCTGAACCAGATCGACACCGTGATTTTCGACAAGACCGGTACGCTCACCGAAGGTCGATTGGCACTGCGCACCATCCGCCCTCTGGGGGAACTGGATGCGGATCGTTGCCTGAGCCTGGCCGCAGCCCTGGAAAATCGCTCCGAACACCCTATTGCACGGGCATTTGGGCGCGCGCCGGTGGCCGCTGAAGATGTCCACAGCACGCCGGGCCTTGGTCTGGAAGGCCTTGTCGGCGAACAGCGCTTGCGCATCGGCCAGCCGGGATTTGTCTGCGAGCTCAGCGCCTGCGCACTGCCACCGACGCCCGACGAAGCCGGCCAGTGGCTACTGCTTGGCGACACTCAGGGTGCCCTGGCATGGTTCGTCCTCGATGATCGTCTGCGTGCCGATGCTCCCGCACTGCTGCAAGCGTGCAAGGCGCGCGGCTGGAAGACCCTGCTGCTCTCCGGCGACACGTCTCCGATGGTCGCCAGCGTAGCAGCCGAGCTGGGAATCGACGAAGCCCGTGGCGGTCTGCGCCCGGACGATAAACTTCAGGTGCTGCAAGCGCTGCACCAGCAAGGTCGCAAAGTGTTGATGCTCGGTGACGGGGTCAACGACGTACCGGTACTGGCCGCAGCAGATATCAGTGTCGCCATGGGTTCAGCCACCGACCTGGCCAAGACCACCGCCGACGCAGTGCTGCTGTCCAACCGCTTGCAAGCGCTGGTGCACGCGTTCAGCCTGGCGCGGCGCACCCGCCGGGTAATCATTGAGAACCTGCTGTGGGCAGGCCTGTACAATGGCCTCATGCTGCCCTTCGCGGCGCTCGGCTGGATCACCCCCATCTGGGCAGCGATCGGCATGTCCATCAGTTCGTTGACTGTGGTACTGAACGCCTTGCGTCTGACCCGCATGAAAGGCCTGCAAGACGCCACCCTTCTCAACACCCGCCCGCTGCCAACATGAATCGGCGGCCGGCTTCGGAGGCTCCATGCCGGCTCTATACATAATGATTCCAGCGGCGCTGTTGATCGTCGCAATCGCCATCTACATATTCTTCTGGGCGGTGGACAGCGGCCAGTACGATGACCTCGACGGTCCGGCACACAGCGTTCTGTTCGACGATCAGGACCCTCAACATCTGGCCGCCATGGAAGAAGCCACCGGCCACAAACCGGTACCTCAGGCCGAAAACAAAGACCAGGCCCCGCCCCATGCTTGAACTGGCCCCCCTGCTGGTGTCGGCAATCATCCTCGGTCTGCTTGGCGGCGGCCATTGCCTGGGCATGTGCGGCGGCTTGATGGGCGCGCTGACCCTGGCAATCCCCAAAGAACAACGTAGCCGGCGCTTTCGCCTGCTGCTGGCGTACAACCTGGGGCGAATTCTCAGCTACGCCACCGCTGGCTTGCTGATTGGCCTCGCGGGCTGGGCAGTGGCCAACAGTCCAGGCGCGATGATCATGCGCGTGATCGCGTCGCTGCTATTAATTGCGATGGGTCTGTATCTCGCAGGATGGTGGAGCGGCCTGACCCGCATCGAAAGCCTGGGGCGCGGCCTGTGGCGGCATATACAGCCGTTTGCCAGCCGCTTGCTTCCGGTGTCGAGCATGCCTCGCGCATTACTGCTTGGGGCGCTCTGGGGTTGGCTGCCCTGCGGCCTGGTCTACAGCACCCTGCTGTGGTCGGCCAGCCAAGGCAACGCCCTCGACAGCGCGCTGCTGATGCTCGCCTTTGGCTTGGGCACCTGGCCTGTGCTACTCGCCACCGGGCTTGCTGCCGAGCGCACCACTGCCCTGCTGCGCAAACGCGGTGTGCGCATGGCCGGCGGCCTGCTGGTTATCCTGTTCGGTATCTGGACGATGCCTGGTCCTCACCAGCATTGGTTGATGGGTCACTAAGCCCTCATCACCAGGAATAAACCGACCCTCCGTCAACGATTTGCCGCCAGAACGCAGGCCGTTGACGCAAATCAACACCGCCCTGAGCACACTTCCCTAGACTCAACGACATTGCCAGCCTATTCGGGAAATACCCGCATGCTCGACGCCATTCGTTGGGATTCCGATCTCATCCGCCGCTATGACCTGGCGGGGCCACGCTACACTTCATACCCCACTGCGGTGCAATTCCAGACCAAGGTAGGGGCATTTGACCTGCTGCATGCTCTGCGCGACAGCCGCAAGGCTCTACGGCCTCTATCACTGTATGTGCACATACCGTTCTGCGCGAACATTTGCTATTACTGCGCGTGCAATAAGGTCATCACCAAGGATCGAGGGCGGGCTCTGCCCTACCTGCAACGTCTGGAGCAAGAAATCCAGATGATTGCCTGCCACCTCGACCCGAAGCAACAGGTCGAACAGTTGCACCTGGGCGGCGGCACCCCGACGTTCCTGAGTCATGACGAATTGCGCCAGTTGATGGCGCATCTGCGCAAGCATTTCAATTTGCTCGACGACGACTCCGGTGACTACGGCATCGAGATCGATCCTCGCGAAGCCGACTGGTCGACCATGGGCCTGCTTCGCGAACTGGGCTTCAATCGGGTCAGCATCGGTGTCCAGGATCTCGACCCGCAGGTACAGCGCGCCGTCAATCGCCTGCAAAGCCTTGAAGAGACCCGCGCCATCATCGAAGCGGCACACACCCTGCAATTTCGCTCGGTGAATATCGACCTGATCTACGGCCTGCCCAAGCAAACGCCTAAGTCCTTCGCCCGCACCGTCGATGAAATCATCACGCTGCAACCGGATCGCCTGTCCGTGTTCAACTACGCCCACCTGCCGGAGCGCTTCATGCCCCAGCGGCGGATCAATGCGGATGAACTGCCGGCGCCAGAGCAAAAACTTGAAATGCTCGAACGGACCATCGAACAGCTGACGGATGCCGGTTACCGCTACATCGGAATGGACCACTTTGCCCTCCCCGATGACGAACTGGCCATCGCCCAGGAAGAGTCAACGTTGCAACGCAATTTCCAGGGCTATACCACCCACGGCCATTGCGATCTGATCGGGCTCGGCGTCTCGGCAATCAGCCAGATTGGCGACCTGTACAGCCAGAACAGCAGCGACCTGAATGATTACCAGACCTTGCTGGCCGGCGACCAACTTGCCACCAAGCGCGGCCTGCTATGCAATGCCGACGACCGCGTGCGCCGAGCAGTGATCCAGCAACTGATCTGCCATTTCAGCCTGAACTTTGCTGGTATCGAATACGCGTTCAATATTGATTTCAGGGGCTATTTCAAAGAGGAATGGCCGCAACTCCTGACGATGGTCAACGACGGCCTGATCGAAATCGATGAGACGGGGATAACCGTGCTACCAGCGGGTCGTCTGCTGGTGCGCTCAGTGTGCATGGTGTTTGATGCCTACCTGAACCACCAAAATCGCCAACGCTTTTCACGGGTGATCTAACCCGATATAGCCCCCCTTTACCGATTGAAGGAGGGCAATACACATCGGTTACTTTGCAGCGGTTTTGGCGTTTTTCTCGATAAGCTTGATCAAGCTGGCGGAGGCCGTAAACAGTGCTGCAGTCAATTGCGCCAACTCCGACTGAATACTGCTCGCCTGTGTCTGCTTCAGCTCCGGGCTCAGGCTTTTGTTCGACATCACCGCCTGCAATCGTGCCTGCGCCTCGGCGATCTGCTTTTGCAGTTCTTTGATCCGTTTTTGGAGCATTTTGATGGGGTCGGTGCTGTCAGCGCTGTCGCTAGCTGCGGCCTTGGCCTTTTCTATTGCAGCGGTGGACAGCTCGACCTTCACGCTTACCGGCGCTTTGCCGGTACCCTCTTCGTCGGTCGACGCGGCTGCAGCAACCGCTCTGGTTTGCGGGGTTGTGGCTTGAAAGCCAGTGCTGCTGGACGCACTGAGGTTGACGGACAACATGAACGGCGCTCCTGAGTCAGTTAGGCCACCACTTGTTATCGGCAGTCGTGCGAAGAGCTTTATCGTCTTGCGTTAAATCTGCTGGCACTGGCCGGAACAGCTTGCGCTGGGTTACCCTTATGTCTTCTGTGTGTTTTCCCACAAGGATTGAAGTCATGTCTGAGCCAGTCAAACTGCGCGCACCTAACCAGGCCCATTGCAAGGATTGCAGTTTGGCCCCGCTGTGCCTGCCGCTTTCTTTGAATCTGGAAGACATGGATGCACTCGATGACATCGTCAAGCGCGGTCGTCCACTGAAAAAAGGCGAGTTTCTGTTTCGACAGGGCGATGCATTTGGTTCGGTGTATGCGGTGCGCTCCGGTGCGCTGAAAACCTTCAATCTCAGCGATGGCGGTGAAGAACAGCTCACCGGTTTCCATCTGCCGAGCGAGTTGGTGGGTCTGTCCGGCATGGACAGCGAAGCCTACCCGGTATCGGCTCAGGCACTGGAAACCACATCCGTGTGTGAAATCCCGTTTGAGCGCCTTGATGACCTGTCGGTTCAACTCCCACAACTGCGTCGGCAATTGATGCGGATCATGAGCCGGGAAATTCGTGACGATCAGCAAATGATGCTGCTGCTCTCGAAAAAAACTGCCGACGAACGCATCGCCACGTTTCTGGTCAACCTGTCGGCCCGTTTCCGCGCTCGCGGTTTTTCGGCCAATCAGTTTCGCTTGAGCATGTCGCGCAATGAAATTGGCAACTTCCTGGGTTTAGCCGTGGAGACAGTGTCGCGGGTGTTCACCCGTTTCCAGTCGAGCGAGCTGATCGCAGCCGAAGGCAAGGAAATCCAGATCCTCGATCCTATCCAACTCTGCGCGCTGGCGGGCGGCTCAATCGAAGGCTGAGGCATGCTATCCATGGCGGCTGCGCTGTAGACTAGCGTCAGCCAATACGCCTCAGGATCCTCTTGATGATTTTCGACGAATTCAGCTTCAAATCCCTTATTCGCCCGGTCATGGACTTCCCTAAACCTGGCGTTGTTTTTCGCGATATTACCCCGCTGTTTCAATCGCCAAAGGCCCTGCGCCTGGTGATCGACAGCTTCGTGCAGCGCTATATCGACGCCGAATTCAGCCACATTGGCGCCATGGATGCTCGCGGCTTCTTGATTGGCTCAATCGTCGCTTATGAGCTGAACAAGCCACTGATCCTGTTCCGCAAGCAAGGCAAACTACCGGCAGACGTGTTGTCCGAGCCCTACCAGACCGAGTACGGCGAAGCATGGCTGGAAGTGCATGCCGACAGCCTGTGTGAGGGCGATGCCATCGTGATGTTCGATGATCTGATTGCCACCGGTGGCACGCTGGTCGCGGCCGCCAACCTGGTACGCCGCATGGGCGCCCATGTCTACGAAGCCGCAGCGATCATCGACCTCCCGGAACTCGGCGGCTCACAGCGCCTGGAAGACATGTCCATCCCGACCTTCTGCCTGACCAACTTTGCGCTGAGCGATAGATAGCGACAGGGGGGAATCAAGCGCCTGCAGGTTTTCGAAAATACACAATCAAAGCCCCATCTGCTTGGCAATGATCTCGTTCATTACCTCACGCGTACCGCCTCCGATTGAAAGGATGCGGTTATCGCGGTACAGGCGCTCCACCAGGCTATCGCGCATATAACCCGAACCGCCAAGGATCTGCACCGCGTCGTAAGTGATGCGGTCGGCGGTGTCGGTGGCGAAGTTCTTCGCCATGGAAATCTCTTTGATCACGCTCTGCCCCGCTGCCATTTTTGCCGCCTGGCGGTAGGTGAATTCGCGTGACACTTCCAACTGCGTGGCCATTTCTGCCAACCGATGCTTGAGCACCTGGAACTTGCCAATCGGTTTGCCAAATGCCTCACGCTGCTTGGCCCAACTCAGGCTCTGTTCAAGCGCCAGTTGTGAGGTCATATTCGCCATCAGCGCCAGTGCCAGGCGCTCATACTGAAAGTTGCCCATGATGCAGGCAAACCCCATGTTCTCCGCGCCAATCAAATTGGCCATCGGCACCCGACAGTCCTCGAAAAACAGCTCAGCCGTGTCCGACGCCCACCAGCCCATTTTCTTCAGCTGCCGACCGACACTAAAACCCGGAGTGCCCTTCTCTATCAGCAACAGACTGATGCCCGCAAACCCAGGCTCACCGGTGCGCACTGCTACGGTATAAAAGTCGGCGCGTATGCCGCTGGTGATAAATGTTTTGCTGCCGTTGACCCGATAGCCGTCACCGTCTCGCACCGCACGGGTTTGCAGGTTCGCCACATCAGAACCACCCCCGGGCTCAGTGATCGCCAGCGCCATGATCTTTTCCCCGCTCAGCACCTGCGGGACAACACGTTCGCGTAGCGCCGGCTGCCCCCACTTGACCACCGGCGGCAAACCAATGTCCAGCGAACCCAAACCGGCGACCAGCCCGGCAGACCCGCAACGCATCAGCTCTTCGCTGGCCGCAACCTTGGCAAATACATCACCTTCATGGCTGCCGCCCAGCGCTTCGGGATAACCAATGCCCAAAATCCCGGCAGCGCCCGCCTTCAGGTAGAGCTCACGCGGAAAGCCTTCGGCCTCCTCCCACTCATCGACGAAAGGCAGTATCTCTCGCTCGACAAAGCGCCGCACGGCGTCGCGGATCAATTGGTGGTTGGGGTCGAAGTATTGCTGAAAGTCGGACATCGGCGCGCTCCACTGAGAGGTTCAGCGAACTTACCGAGCGCTTGCTTGGTTTACAA
The DNA here is from genome assembly GCF_052976945.1 of Pseudomonas sp. GG8. Classification (NCBI taxonomy): domain Bacteria; kingdom Pseudomonadati; phylum Pseudomonadota; class Gammaproteobacteria; order Pseudomonadales; family Pseudomonadaceae; genus Pseudomonas; species Pseudomonas sp. GG8. The sequence goes on along the minus strand of NZ_JBRIIP010000001.1, from coordinate 1,565,792 downwards.
GCGCTAATCGTTCCTCACGCCGAAGCCTCGAACCGGCGCCGAGGAACGATCCATCACAATGCTATTGGCTTACGCCCTGCAAACGAATGCGCCAATGTACCGCCGTCCACCAGCTCCAGCTCACCCCCCAGCGGTACGCCGTGGGCGATGCGGGAGGTGATCAGGCCTTTGTTGCTCAGCAACTGGGCGATGTAATGCGCGGTGGCTTCGCCTTCGACGGTCGGGTTGGTGGCGAGAATAATTTCGGTGAAGGTGCCCTGCTGCTCGATGCGCGTCACCAATTGCGGAATGCCAATGGCTTCCGGCCCGAGACCGTCCAGCGGCGACAAGTGCCCCTTGAGTACAAAGTAGCGACCACGGTAGCCCGTCTGCTCCACCGCATAGACATCCATCGGCCCTTCGACCACGCACAGCAGTGTGTCGTCACGACGAACATCCGAACATTGCGGGCAAAGATCGTCTTCGGTAAGGGTGCGGCAGAGCCGGCAATGGCCGACGCCCTCCATGGCCTGACTCAATGCCAGCGCCAGGCGCGAACCGCCGCTGCGATCACGCTCAAGCAATTGCAGGGCCATGCGCTGTGCAGTTTTTTGACCGACGCCGGGCAATGTACGCAGAGCATCGATCAATTGGCGAATCAGGGGGCTGAAGCTCATGAGAAAGGTCCGACAAAACAACGAGACGCGGTTTATACCCGCGCCTCCGGTTAGCGTCAATTCAAGCATCAGCGACACGGACGACCAGCTTGCCAAAGTTGCGTCCTTCCAGCAGACCGATAAAGGCCTCGGGCGCCTGTTCGAGCCCTTCGACTATATCTTCACGAAACTTGATCTTGCCCTCTTTAACCCACGGGACCATGGCAGCGAGAAACTCCGCGTGGCGATCGCCATACTCCTCGAACACGATAAAACCCTGAATCCGTGCGCGCTTGGTCAGCAACGTGCGCATCAGCAATGGCAAATGATCGGTCCCTTCCGGCAGCGACTGCGCGTTGTATTGGGCGATCAAACCGCATAAAGGAATCCGCGCACGGGCATTGAGCAGTGGTAGCACCGCGTCGAACACCTTTCCGCCAACCAATTCAAAATAGATGTCGATGCCATTGCCACAGGCTTTCGCCAGCTCATCGGCGAAATGTTCACTTTTGTGATCGATACACGCGTCAAACCCCAACTCATCGACCACGTACCGGCATTTTTTGGCACCGCCAGCGATGCCCACCACGCGCAAACCCTTGAGTTTGGCCACCTGCCCTACCACCGACCCGACCGCACCGGACGCCGCAGCCACCACCAGGGTCTCCCCGGCTTTGGGCTTGCCGATGTCCATCAGGCCCATGTACGCGGTCATCCCTGGCATACCCAGCACGCCGACGGCCATTGAAGGGCTGGGTAGATCCTTGGGCACCGACACCACTTGCGTACCATCGCAGATGCTGTGGGTTTGCCAACCGGTCATGCCTACGACCAGATCGCCCGGCTTGAAATGGGCATTGCGTGACTGCTCGACGCGGCTCACCGCCCCGCCCGTCATGACGTCATTGACCTGCACCGGTTCCGCATAAGACGGCGCGTCGCTCATGCGCCCACGCATATAGGGGTCGAGGGACAGATAGAGCGTACGCAGCAACACCTGACCCTCTTCCAGATCAGGCAGCGCCTCACGCTCCAGACGAAAATTCTCTGGCATGGGTGCGCCTTTGGGACGAGAGGCCAGAACGATGCGTTGGTTGAGGATCAATTCTTGCGCCATAGAGCAGTTCCTTAATCGATAAATTCAGGCTAATACAGAGCAGACCGTTTTGCTCGGCAGGCGTTCGGTCGATATCCAATAAAGCAACCCGTGCAGGCATGGTCTTGCCCACGATAAGCCGGGGACGCGCTCGACCCGCAGGACCTTCTTCGCAGCAAAAAAAAGCCAGGCACGGGGCCTGGCTTCCGGTCACGCTAAAACGTTTTAGAACGGCAGTTTCATGCCCGGTGGCAATTGCATGCCCGCCGTCATGCCAGACATCTTTTCCTGGCTGTTCTGCTCGATCTTGCGCACAGCGTCGTTCACCGCGGCAGCGATCAGGTCTTCAAGGATTTCCTTGTCTTCCTGCATCAGGCTGTCATCCAGGCTGATCCGTTTGACGTCATGACGACCGGTCATCACGACGCTGACCAGGCCTGCGCCCGACTGCCCGGTGACTTCGGCATTGGCCAGTTCTTCCTGCGCCTTGGCCATTTTCTCTTGCATCTGCTGTGCCTGCTTCATCAGGCCGGCCATGCCACCTTTCATCATGGGAATTCACCTCAAGTATTGATGGGTCATTTTTGCGTAGCGCCACACAGGCGCCACGCACGTCAGTTAAAGAGTCTGAGCCGCCGGAGCATCAACAGGTTCAATCGTATCCTCTCGAATCACCGCGCCAAACTGTTGCAGCATTTGCTGGATGAACGGATCGGCGTGGATCGATGCTTCTGCTTCGCTCTGGCGCTCGGCACGGCGGCGCGAACCCGCCTGAGCCGGGGTTTCCTGCTCGGGTTTGATCAGCTCGATGCTCAAGTTCAAGGTCCGCCCGTGGTATTGATTCAGGGCATCGTTGAGTCGGCGCAGTTGCGTTGTATTGAACAGCGCGCTGTGGGCCGGGTCCAGGTGCAGCAGCCAGTTATCGCCCTCCACGGCCATCAAGGTGCAATTGGCAGCGATACTGCCCGTCATGCCCGACACCGGCAGCTTCGGAAACAGATTCAGCCACTCCAGCGCCAGCCCTGTCGCCGGCATCAAGGCCGGTAACGGCTCGGGCTCAACGACCTCGGTCACACTGTCGTGGGCCAGTTCGTCCAGGTAGCTATAAGATGCGGGATCAATGTCCACCTCCACATCGAAGAAATCATCATCGTCCGGCGGCTCGTCATCACGGTCCATGGGCGCAGGAACGAATGCCACTGACTCTGGAACCGGCTCAACCATGGCCGGCGTCGCCACCTCCGTAGCAGCCTGTACGTCCTCAGGCTTAACTACGTCAGGCGCGTCGGGAACCGGGCTTGCGGGTGCCGGTATCGGCATGGGCGTCAGGTCCGGCTGTTCGGCCACGGTATCGAGCATCGGCTCGGGAACGGTTTCTACGACCGGCTCGGAATCGGATTCCGGCTCAGAGATCGACTCAACGTCGGCTTGTAGCTCTGGTTCAGGCTCAATTACCGGCTGCACGGCCCTGGGCTCATTCCAGGGTAAATCGACTTCTTCTGCCGGAGCAGGTTCAGGCATGATCGGCGCGGCAACAGGCTGAACAACCGGCTTATCCATAGGTGCAGGCACAACGGCAGCTACCGGGGCGGCTGCAACTACCGGCGCAACGGAAGTCGCGCCGGCCACTGGTTGCCTGGAATCAACTGTGGCCTGGTTGATCCCCACTGGCTTTAGCGGCTGCCTCGGCGCATCAGTGCTGTCAGCGGGGCGGAAGGCCAGCATCCTCAGCAGAACCATCTCGAAGCCACCCCGAGGGTCTGGCGCCAGCGGTAAATCACGGCGGCCGATCAGGCCCATCTGATAGTAGAACTGCACGTCTTCGGCGGGTAACGCCTGAGCCAGTGCCAGCACCCGATCCCGGTCGCCATGACCGTTATCGACGCCTTCGGGCAACGCCTGGGCAATGGCCACGCGGTGCAACACGTTGAGAATTTCCGAGAGCACACCATTCCAGTCCGGCCCTTGCTCGGCCAGATGTCGCACGGCTTCAAGCACCCCGCGCGCATCGCCATCAAGCAGCGCATGCAGCACGTCGTACACCTGGCCATGATCCAGCGTGCCCAGCATGGCGCGAACGTCCGCCGCCATGACCTTGCCTTCGCCGAACGCAATCGCCTGATCGGTCAGGCTCATGGCATCGCGCATAGACCCATCGGCAGCGCGGCCCAAGAGCCACAGCGCGTCGTCTTCGAACGGTACATTTTCGACCGTGAGCACGTGGGTCAAATGCTCGACCACACGCTCGGGAGTCATGTTTTTCAGGGAAAACTGCAGGCAGCGCGACAGAATGGTCGCCGGCAACTTCTGCGGATCGGTGGTTGCCAGGATGAACTTGACGTAGGGCGGCGGCTCTTCCAGGGTCTTCAACAGGGCGTTGAACGAGTGAGTGGACAGCATGTGCACTTCGTCGATCAGGTAGACCTTGAAGCGCCCGCGGCTTGGTGCGTACTGCACATTATCAAGCAGCTCACGGGTGTCTTCGACCTTGGTCCGGCTCGCGGCGTCGATCTCGATCAGGTCGACGAAACGCCCCTCGTCGATCTCCCGGCAGACCGAACAAGTCCCACAAGGCGTCGACGTGATGCCCGTCTCACAATTCAGGCATTTGGCGATAATCCGCGCAATCGTGGTTTTGCCCACGCCACGGGTGCCGGTAAACAAATAAGCATGGTGCAGCCGTTGGCTGTCCAGCGCGTTGATCAAGGCCTTGAGCACATGGGTCTGGCCGACCATTTCGCGGAACGAGCGCGGACGCCATTTACGTGCAAGAACCTGATAACTCATCGAAAACCGTCGCAACTGGGAAGCGGAAGACCGCCAATGCTAGCGGAGCAAGGGCAAAATTGCATCCGGTGTCATTCTCTAATATGACTACGCTGTTGAAATGGAGGAAACTTCGGCATCAAATTCATCCTGAATCGCATCGTATTGCCCACGCAAAGGAACCGAATGCGGCCGCTCTTGAGCACTTTGTTGTCACTCAGCTGCTTATGCTCGTGCTTCAGCTACGCCGCTGAGGCACCTTTGCGCTTTTCGATTGCCGACAGCTGGTCGATGCCATTGGTACAGATCGACGGCGCTCAGCCAACTGCCGGATTCCTGTTCGACATCATGCAGAGCCTGGCCCGACAGGTCGGCCGCCCCGCGGAATACCATGTATTAGCCCGTCTGCGCGTGCAAAACGCGCTGGACCGTGGCGAAGTCGATGTTCGTTGTTACGCCGCGCAATCCTGGGTACCCAACTTCTCCGGTGACTACACCTGGAGCCTGCCGCTGATGACCCAACGCGACCTATTGATCAGTACCGCTGACAACACAGCTCCGATCCGCGTCGACCAGCTTAATGAACAGATGATCGGCACCGTTCTGGGTTATACGTATCCGCGCCTGCAACCCCTGTTCGACAACCACCAATTACACCGTGAAGACGCCCGTAGCCAGGAACAAGTCCTGCAAAAACTTGGGGCAGGCCGTTATCGCTATGCCGTGGCCAATGAATGGTCGATGAACTGGTACAACCGCCAACTGCCACCGGACAAACAATTGCACAGTGTTTCCATCGTCGAAGAACAAGCGGTAGGCTGCATCGTGCGTAACGACCCGAACCTGCCGGTACAGACCATTCTACGTGCTTTGTTGCGCATGAAAATGTCAGGGGAGATTGATCGGATCATCGAGCGCTACGGCACTCAGGCATCACTCTCGCTTGAACGGAATTAGCCAGCGGCTCGCTAGCACCCGGACCGCGGCGTTAATCGCTAAACCCTTCACGCCTACCTTGTAGCATCAGCGTCACACTGCCTGACTACCCTCCTCCGAAATCATTTGTTACGAACTCAGCCAAACACGCAGGTAACCGCCATGAACAACAAAGACGACGACGCGTTGCAGCCGCCTGCTGGCGATAACCCACCCGATGCGGGTAGAAGACGTTTCCTTGGTGGCGTCGCGGCGCTTGGCGTCGGCGCGACCCTCAGCGCTTACGTTTCAGGCAACGAGCCGCCAGCCAAGCCCGACGACAAGCCTTTAACCGGTGCCGCGCTGGATCAGGCACTGCGCGATAACGTGAAAACGGTGGTGGTCATCTACGCCGAAAACCGTAGTTTCAACAATTTGTTCGGTGACTTCCCGGGTGTCGAAAAGCCGCTGGCTGCGCTCACCACAAACGATTATCAGCAACGCGACCGCGACGGCAGCATTCTGGAATCCCTGCCCCCGGTATGGGGCGGTATATTGCAGATTGGCCCACAAACCGTAGACGGCGTGACCTACCCCGCCGAAACCCAGTTTCAAGAGCACCTGATCAACGCGCCCTTCGCCCTTGAGGGGCCCAATGGCGAAGATCTGCCGCTAGGCTTGGTCACCCGCGACCTGTGGCATGTTTTTTATCAGAACCAGATGCAAATCAATGGCGGCAAGAACGACAGCTTCGTCGCCTGGGCAGACTCGGGTGGCCTGACCATGGGCCATTACGCGCAAACCCAGTACTCCCTGCGCCTGTGGGACGTGGCAACGGAGTTCGTGCTGTGTGACAACTTCTTTCAGGGCGCTTTCGGCGGCTCGTTTCTCAATCACCAGTACCTGGTGTCCGCTACTGTGCCGTTTTACCCTGACGCCGCGAACTCACCGGCCAAACAGCAAATCGCCACACTACAGAGCGATAATCCGCACGATACGCGGCTCAAGCCTCTGGAGAAGTCTCCCGCCAGCGCCATGACCGGCCCACCGCAATTCGGTCCAAGCGCATTGACGCCCGACGGTTATGCGGTCAACACCCTAGCCCCACCATACTGGCCGACCTGGCTGCGTGACCCCGAGCGCCCGGACTACTCAAAACCGGGTCTGGCCAACGTATTGGTGCCGCAAACCCATGACCATATCGGCGACAAACTGTCGAAGAAGAACATCGACTGGGCGTGGTACGCCGGCGGATGGCAGGCCACCATCGACCAGTTCAAAGACTCTCCCGGCATCCCGAAAATCCCGAATTTTCAGTATCACCACCAACCGCTCAACTACTTCAAAAAGCTCGGCCCCGACAACCCCGCAGAACGCAGCAAACGCCTGCGCGACGCAGGTTTGGGTGAAGAGTCCAGAACCAACAAATTCTTCGCCGACGCCGAAGCTGGCAAGCTGCCCGCCGTCACTTTCTACAAGCCCCAAGGCAACCTCAACATGCACGCCGGTTACGCCGACGTTGCCTCTGGAGACCGCCACATCACTCGCGCCATCAAAGTCCTGCGCAACAGCCCGCAATGGAAAAACATGGTCATCGTCATTGCGGTCGACGAAAACGGCGGCTGGTGGGACCACGTCGCGCCGCCAAAAGGCGACCGCTGGGGCCCTGGCACACGTATTCCGGCGCTGGTCGTCTCACCCTTTGCCCGCAAAGGGGTTGTTGACCACACCGTCTATGACACCGCCTCAATCCTGCGTTTGATCACTCGAATACACGGGCTGGAGAAGCTGGATGGGCTGAAAGAGCGGGATGAAGAAATGCTGACCAGAGGCCAAGAGCCCATGGGGGATTTGACTAAGGCGTTGCAATTTTTCGAGGCCTAGCAACGCCTGCACCGAATGATCGGCGACATTCATCCCCTCTTTCGCAGCAGGAGATTAAGTTGATCGACCACCTCGGCCCAGTCGGCGTCTTCAAGGATCTCCTCGCGCAGAAAAGAGGCCTGTGCGGGGGTCCAGAAAAAAGCGTCCTCTAACGCAAGGTCGGCCTTGAGGGGTGAATGAGTGGCGAGGAAGGCGTCAATGCTTACCGGGTCGGCCGCAAGCCCCAACTGTTGAAAAAGAGCCGGCAAACTATGCACAGGTAATTCCATGAGTCCCTCCTTGAGCCAGGTTGAACGCACGCGGCACAACCTGGCTCGATCATTGACGCTCATTACTGGCAGACCTCACGCACCTCGGCATGCGGCACCAGTTTCAGGTATTGGTCCATGCGCATGTGGACCAAATAGTGGTGGTTACCAGCTTCCAGGTAGATGTCCTCCTGGCGGGTCAACATCGGATCGAGCAGCATCTTGATTCCATAGGCCTCACCCAGTGCCGGGATCGCGCCACGCTCACAGTCGCCGAACAGGTGCGGCAAGCCACTTTCGCGAGTGAGCTGCCAATCCCCACTGGTTTGTATTTTGCTCAAATCCAAATGCCGATCAGCGGGCAACACAGCCATCATGTAATGCCCGTGTTGATCATCGAGAATCACTGATTTAGCCAAGCGCTCCGCCGGAACGCTGGCCACCCGCGCGGACTCCAGACTCGTCGCCGAGTGCGGGTGAGCCACGATGTCATAATCACAGCGCGCCTGTTCCAGGCTACGTTGTACCGTTTTTGCCATACGCATGATGCACCTCCACGCCCTGCACGGAAGGGCAGAGCCGATATCTTTAACGTCAAGTTTAGGCAGCGCACGGCGTGGCGGCGATTGGATGGCAGTAACAGTTAAGACTATGCGGCACCGTCAATAGTCGAGAATGAACTAAGATCAGAACCTGCCTGCTCGCCCCTCTGTATGCCTACTTTCTGATGTAGATCAACCCCCCCTTAACACCGACTCCTATTCTTAAAACGGCACTCACGACGTTGATAGGAGCTGAAGATGAAAAAAGCAGGCCTGATCGGCCAATACATACTGATGGCAGCAAGTGCTTTACTGCTGCCATCAACCAACGTCTTTGCTAACCCGGAAACGCCACCATCAGGGGGGGTGGCCGAATACCGTCAGAATTTTGACTGGGTCAAGCACACGCAACAGACTCTGGACGAACTCAAGGGCAAGCTGAATCTAACACCAGCGCAAATGCCTGCGTGGGAGACATGGTCCGCCGGCTTGATGACGGATGCCCATCAGCAACTGGAAAAAGACAAACCCGGACATGAGGAAAAAGGGAGCACGGCGAAACCGGTGATTGACGAAACAACGCCGGAAAGAATGGCACAAGGAATAGAGCGTTTACACGCACAAATCACCTGGATGCAAGCACACGTAGCTCGTCTGGAAGCGGCTCAAGCTCGCACCAAAACGTTTTATGACACGTTGAGCACTGACCAAAAAACCATATTCGATCTGTTCTGGAACGGGATGCACCGCAGAATGCACGGGTACGGCGGCTGGGGCACACACATGCCCATGTCGAGCCCCATGATGGAAGAAAACCAAAGCCGAACACACGAAGAATAAGCTGCATTGCACAGTCTATTAGGTAGACATCATGAACATTGACTCGATAAAACGTTGCACGCTTATTGGCGTGGTTCTGATCGGTACGAGTCTTTCATTACCGGCCACCGCCGACTCGCATGGAGGCGGTCATGGTGGCGGCTGGCACAGCGGCGGCCCCGCATGGTGGGGCATAGGAATTGGTTTGGGCCTGGGCTGGGAAGCCGCGCACATTGCCGGCCCTTACTACTACCCTGCTTACCCGGTCTATTACTATCCCGCCCCTGCTTACTACTACCCTTACAGGCCGTCCACGGTGGTGATTGAGCCAACACCGTCGATGCCACCCGAGAGGATAACGACGGGGGCGCCATCAAGCCCTCCACCCGCGCCCAATTGGTACTACTGCGACTCGGCCAAAGGCTACTACCCCTACGTACGCCAGTGTCCTGAACCGTGGCGCACAGTCCCGGCGACTCCACCCGGACCGACACGCTGACCTGTCCAGCGAGTGCGATTCGAGGAAGGAATTCTGGACGTGAGAAAACACCCTTTGAATCGCCTTGTAGCGAAAGAGTGGTTAGCTGTTTTAATCGAGGAATTTTGCGTTATGGAGGCAACCCCACCAGCCACACCCCGGCACACAATGTTCCCGCTGTGGCTGCTTCCTTCCGGATCTGACCAGGTTCACGGGTAATCGTTGCGGGGGGACCGATGGGGTCACCATAACGACGTTCACCTGACGGCGAACGGCGCCATTGTACCGGTCTGGCGAGAAGTTACAACCGTTGGTTTTGGATTAAAAATCCGAGGGGGCTCAAGCACTTGTGTGGCAGAGGCTGGCGGCTGTGTACGGTGGGCCCGACGTTGGGGCTTTTGCGTTACCCTATTCGGCCGTGACGCGATGCGTCCTCGCAGGATTCGATCGATGCAAACTAAATTGGTCTGTTATGAAGACCTGTCGGTTGTTCAACGCCAGCAATTGCAACACCTTGAAGTGCTGCCGGAGCAGAAGGCTTTTTCCGGGGATATCTACAGCGCACTGAATGCCCTGCAGGGTAAACCGAATGACGATATCAAGGGTTTTGTACTGATTGCCGACGACTATCCCATCGGTTTTTTTATGCTAAAGCGCGGGCCGTATTTACCGCACTGGGCAGATCAGGATGCCGCCACCCTGCATGCCTTGCAGATCGACCGCAGGATGCAGGGTCATGGTCTGGGGAGAGTCTGCTTGCAGGCGGTCCCGGACATGGCACGCTCGGTGTGGCCAGATGTGGCGCAGTTGATGCTGTCGGTGGATACGGACAATCAGGCGGCGCTTGGCCTGTATCTTGGTCAGGGCTGGGTCGATACGGGGGAAGCGTATCGGGGGCGGATTGGTTATGAGCGGCGGCTGTCGTTGGCATTGCGGGATGGCGCTACCGAGCGTCTATAAGGGGTGTGCGTGCCCCCTCACTGCGCCTGTAGCACCTCGTCCGCCCTGCCCCCGGCTTGCTGAATAACCAAGTGAATGAAGTGCAGCTTGGTAATGACTGCCGGAGACAGAACGAACGGGTAAAAGTCGGGTTGCCCCATGCTCCGGGACAGTTCGTTGAGCATCCCCGCCAGTTCGATCCAGGCGTTGACGAATGAGAGGAACGCAGGACCGCCGGGGTGCTGGGGGTCGTAGAGAGCTTCCAACGTGAATGGCGGATAGTCGAAGTCCATATCCCGTGCGCTCATGCCAAAACCGAGGGCGGTGTCGACGGCATCCATCATGTGCAGGTAGTGGGCCCAGGTTTCAGCCCAGTCTTCCCAAGGATGCATGGTGGCGTAGGCGCTGACAAAACCCTGTTGCCAGTCAGCCGGCGCGCCTTTCTGGTAGTGGTGCTCAAGAGCATCGGCATAACTGGCGCGCTCGTCGCCGAACAGGGTGCGATAAGCATTTTCCCATGGGCTGTCGGGGATCAGACGATCCCAATAGTAGTGACCCACTTCGTGCCGAAAATGCCCGAGCAAGGTCCGATACGGCTCGTGCATCTGCACGCGCATGGCTTCGCGGTGGGCGTCGTCGGCCTCTTCGATGTTGAGAGTGATCAAGCCGTTGGCGTGACCGGTGGAGGGGCACTTGCCTTCCTGGTCGACGCCAACGAAATCAAATGCCAAGCCAGTATCTTCGTCCTGCGCTTTTGGAATCACCTGCAAACCCAGCGCGATCAATTGCGCGACAAGGCGACGTTTGGCGGTTTCGACTTTGCACCAGCGATCCGGGTTTTCCGGAATCGACAGGTCGGGAATGGTTCGATTGAGGCTGCACGCGATGCAGAACTCACCCTGGTTGTGCGCAGGAAACAGCCAGTTGCAGGCAGCGGGCGTGTCGAGATTGGCGCAGCGTCGATAAAGCTCCGCACCGGGTTCTTCGATCAGGCGCCAGGTGCCTTGATCAGGCCCCGACTCGAGCGCGGCCAGCCGACCCTGCTCCGGCAAATAGCCCAGCGCTGCCGAACAGGCCAGGCACCGGGTATTAGGGAAGAAGATCGACTGTCCACAGTGGCACTGCCAGACCTTGCTATTACGTTTGGTCTCGCCCACGAACGGCGCGGCAATGCGGGAGCTGAGTTGCTCGAAGAAGCGGTACATGACGATCTCCTTTTGGCGTACTAGCACTGGATCATGAGTTGCATGACCGATTCCGTGTACATGAGGGTGAACCATGGCGCCCCCTTCGCAGACAAGTCAGCGCCTACAGATCTGTCAGCTCACTTCAATATTGTGTTTCTTCAGAAACACCACAAACGCTTCTTCATCCAACACTTTTAGCCCCAGTTCATTGGCCTTGGTCAATTTCGAGCCCGCACCAGGCCCGGCGACGACGGTGTGGGTTTTTGCTGAGACTGAGCCTGAGACTTTAGCGCCGAGGCTTTCGAGTTTTTCCTTGGCGATGTCGCGGCTCATCAGCTCCAGGGACCCGGTCAGGACCCAGGTTTGCCCAGCCAGCGGCAGGCCTTCGACGACTTTTTTCTCGCTCTGCCAATGCATGCCGAAGTCTTCGAGTTGCGCCTCGATCTCCAGTGCACGCTGGACGTGCTCTTTGATGTCGAAGAAATCACGCACGGCTTTCGCCTGTTTCTCGGCCAAGGCCTGACGCATGTCCAGCCAGTCGGCGTCGATGATGCCTTGCAGCGAGCCAAATTTGTCCGCCAGTTTTTGCGCTGCACCCGGCCCAATCGCAGGGATGTGCAGTTTGTCGATCATGCCCGCCAAGGTAGTACTGGCTGCGAATTCAGCACCCAGCTCGCCCTGATCCTGCAATTCCAGACCGCGCTCAAGCAATTGCTCGATGACCTTGATGTTGTGGCCATCCCTGAAGAAGCTGTGGATCTCATAGGCGACTTCCAGCCCGACATCCGGCAAATACGTCAACACTTCCGGCAGCGCCTGTTTAATGCGCTCCAGCGAGGCCAAAGAGCGCGCCAGTACCTTGGCGGTCTCTTCGCCAACGTCGGGAATGCCCAACGCATAGATGAAACGCGCCAGGGTTGGTTTTTTGCTGTCGCTAATGGCCCTGAGCAGCTTGTTGCTGGAGACCTCGGCAAACCCCTCAAGGCCGACGATCTGTTCGAACTTCAAGGTATAGAGGTCAGCCGGGGATGACACCAGCCCTTCATCCACCAACTGCTCGACGCTCTTGTCACCCAAGCCGTCGATGTCCATCGCCCGACGGGACACGAAGTGGATGATCGCTTGTTTGAGTTGCGCGCGGCAGGCCAGTCGACCGACGCAACGGTACACGGCGCCCTCGCTGATGGTTTCCTTGCCTTTGCTGCGTTTGACCAGCTGCGTACGCTCGACCCGAGAACCACAGACCGGGCAGGTTTCTGGAATATGCACCGGACGCGCGTTATCTGGGCGGCGGTCCAGGACGACCTGCATCACTTGCGGGATGACGTCGCCGGCGCGACGAATGATCACCGTGTCGCCGATCATCAAGCCCAGACGCGCCACTTCGTCCATGTTGTGCAGCGTGGCGTTCGCGACAGTAACACCCGCAACCTTGACCGGTTTGAGGCGCGCGACCGGAGTGACTGCACCGGTGCGGCCAACCTGGAATTCCACGTCAAGCAGTTCGGTGAGTTCTTCCATGGCCGGGAATTTGTGGGCGATGGCCCAACGCGGTTCGCGGGCACGGAAACCCAGCTCGCGCTGAGAGGCCAGGTTATTGACCTTGAACACTACACCGTCGATTTCGTAGGGCAGCGACAAGCGCCGCTCGCCAATATCGCGGTAGTAATCCTGGCATTCGTCTATGCCGTTAGCCAACTTCAGCTCATGGCTGACAGGGATGCCCCATTGCTTGAGCTTTTCCATGTTGCCGATATGGGTGTCGGCGAACTCTTCCGACACCTGACCCAAGCCGTAGCAGCAAAATTCCAGCGGACGGTTGGCGGTGATCTTCGAGTCCAGCTGACGCAAGCTGCCGGCCGCAGCATTACGTGGGTTGGCGAAGGTTTTACCGCCGACTTCCAGCTGTCCGGCATTAAGCCGTTCAAAGCCTGCTTTGGACATGAACACTTCGCCACGCACTTCCAGGGTTTGCGGCCAGCCGCTGCCGTGAAGCTTGAGCGGGATATTGCGTACGGTACGTACGTTGACGCTGATGTCTTCGCCGGTAGTGCCATCACCACGGGTCGCACCGCGAACCAGCGAGCCATTCTGGTACAACAGACTGACCGCCAGGCCGTCGAGTTTCGGTTCACAGCTGTACTGAACGTGAGCGCCGTCGCCGAACAGGTCGCCCACCGGCAAGTCCAGGCCTTCGACGACACGGCGGTCGAATTCACGCATGTCGTTTTCGTCGAAAGCATTACCCAAGCTGAGCATGGGAATTTCGTGACGCACTTGGGTAAATGCCGACAGCGCCGCGCTACCGACCCGTTGAGTCGGTGAATCAGGCGTTATCAGCTGCGGGTTCTCGGCTTCCAGCGCCTTGAGCTCTTGGAACAGGCGGTCGTACTCGACGTCGGGGATGCTCGGCTCGTCAAGGACGTGGTAGCGGTAGTTGTGCTGCTCCAGTGCTGCGCGCAGTTCCAGGATTCGGGTTTCGACGGCGGTCATACGTGTTCTCTCGAAAAGCAAAAAAGCAGCCGAAGCTGCTCAATGTTGATTCGCCACCGCAGGAAGGTCGTTCCGACCTTCTCGCGGGCAAGCGCGCTCCTACAGGTTAAGCGGCGCGTATTTAGCGGCGCTGGGTCAATGCACGGCGTTCGAATTCGGCGATGCGCTGGCGGTAGTGTTCAATGGTCTGCGCGGTCATGACGCTGCGCTGATCATCTTTCAATTCACCGTTGAGTTCGTGGGCCAGTTTGCGAGCAGCGGCCACCATGACGTCGAAGGCCTGTTTCGGATGACGCGGGCCGGGCAAGCCAAGGAAGAAACTCACGGCGCGGGTGCTGAAGTGATCGATATCGTCGAGATCGAACACGCCCGGCTTGACCGCGTTGGCCATGGAGAACAGTACTTCGCCGTTGCCGGCCATGCTCTCGTGGCGATGGAAAATATCCATCTCGCCGAAACGCAAACCACTTTCCAAAATGTTCTGCAGCAACGCAGGACCCTTGAAGCCACTTTCGTCGCGGCAGATCACACTAATCACCAGCACTTCTTCAACGGGCGGCAGATCTTCGGTACGGCGCGTCGTATCGTCTGCACGTCGCCCAGGCTTGTTCTCGTCCGGAAAGTCATCGTCGCGACCGGCGTGCAGGCTTGGCCCGTCCAGATCGAGATTCAGATTCAGGTCGCCCTGATGCGGTTCGTCCTTGCGTTTGCGCTTGGCATCACGCGGGGTGACGTTCACCGACGGCAGATCGTGCTCATCCAATTGCGGTTCTTTCTGGTTGTCCAGCACACGCGGCGGCCCCAAGAGCTCGGCGGACGTGGCTTCGTCGTCATCCGGCAGATTGGAGAAGCTTCGGTCCAGCCTGAATTTCAATTTACCCTTGCCGCCGCGCATCCGGCGCCAGCCATCAAAAAGAATACCGGCAATGACAATAATGCCGATGACGATCAGCCACTCGCGCAGACCGATTTCCATGTAATCCAGTGCCTCTAATAAAAATGCTGAGAAATAAGGGCCGAAACCCCTTTAAAACGTGGCGCCAACTCTATGTTCTGACAGGCGTTTTACCCACGCAAAAGAAAAAGTGGTGATTAAACTAGCACGACCAAAGATAACTTTACACCGTCTGTTGCAAAGGGCCGGCCGCTCAAAAGTGGTCAAACGGCTTCAGACGCTTGATAACACCATGCATTCCCATAGCAAAGGGGCCACTAAAACGCCATTTCCCTTGCTGTACAAGGCCTGCACGCTAGGCATCCACCAGCGCCATCGCTTCCTCCACGTCTACCGCAACCAATCGCGAGCACCCAGGCTCGTGCATGGTGACCCCCATCAACTGGTCTGCCATCTCCATGGCAATCTTGTTGTGGGTGATGTAGATAAATTGCACCGTCTGCGACATATCCTTCACGAGTCGGGCGTAACGTCCTACGTTAGCGTCGTCCAGCGGTGCGTCAACCTCGTCGAGCATGCAAAACGGTGCCGGGTTCAACTTGAAAATGGCAAAAACCAGCGCCAAGGCAGTCAGGGCCTTTTCACCACCGGACAGCAAATGGATGGTGCTGTTCTTCTTGCCAGGTGGCCGCGCCATGATAGTCACACCTGTATCGAGTAAATCTTCGCCCGTCAGTTCCAAGTAAGCGCTGCCACCACCGAAAACTTTTGGGAAAAGTGCCTGTAAACCGCTATTTATCTGATCAAAGGTCTCTTTGAAACGATTACGCGTTTCCTTATCAATCTTGCGAATGACGTTTTCCAGGGTATCCAGCGCTTCGACCAAGTCGGCATTCTGCGCATCCAGATAACGTTTACGCTCGGATTGTTGCTGGTATTCGTCGATGGCCGCGAGGTTGATCGCACCGAGGCGTTGAATACGCTGGGCAATGCGCTCCAACTCTTCTTCCGCGTGTTTTTCGTTGGCCTCGCTGGTCAGCGTAGCCAACACGCCATGCAGGTCGTAGCCGTCTTCGAGCAATTGGTCCTGCAGGGTTTTGCGCCGCACCGTGAGCGCCTGCCATTCCATGCGTTGCTGCTCGAGCTGGCCGCGCACCAGTTGCGATTGCTGTTCGGCCTGAGTGCGGCGTTTCTCGGCATCGCGCAGTTCACGGTCGGCGTCTTCCAGCGCCATTTTTGCCAGACGCATCTCGTCGTCGACAGCCATGCGTTTTTCCAGCAACTCTTCGAGCTTGAGGCGCAGTTCTTCGAGCGGCGCCTCGCCCTCTTCCAGATTAAGGCTTAGCTGCTCGCGTTTTTCGTTCAGACGCTCGGACTGCAACTCCAGCCGCTCAAGGGCCTGTCGGGTGGAATCGTGCTGCGCCTTGAGCGACCCTAGACGCACCGCCAATTGATGGGCGTGGTCCTTATGCTGACGGGCTTCCTGACGCACCCGGTCGAGGCGTTCGCGCAGGCTGTCGCGCTGAGCCAGGAGCAACTCACGCTGTTCGGTGTCGATGGCCATGCTGTCCAGCGCGCCCTGCAATTGCAGGCGAGACTCGCCGAGCTGTTCGTGTTCGATGGCGCGTTGCTCGCCCAATTCGCCCAGCTCTTCGTCCAGACGCGTGCGGCGCAGGGTCAATTGTTCAACCTTGGCTTTGCCAGCAGATAGCTGCGCCTTGAGTTCGCCTTGCTGACGCGCTTCATCCTGTAAACGCCGACGCAGCTGCTCGCGGGTGTCTTCTTGCTGCAACTGCTGCTCACGCAGGGTGACAAGCTGCTCTTCAAGGGCGCCCAGGGTGGCTTCGCGCTCCTCACGCTCCAGCCCCAGGCGCTGCAACTCCTGACCGCGAGCGAGCACTCCGCTTTCTGCTTCACTGGCGCGGCGCACCCTTAGAAAATGCCGACCGACCCAGTAACCGTCGCGGCTGATCAGACTCTGCCCTGCCCCAAGCTGACCGCGCAAGGCTAAGGCGTCTTCAAGACTGTCTACCGGTTTGACCTGACCCAGCCACGCCGACAAATCGACCGACGCTTCAACCTTGTCCAGCAAACTGCCAGGAATTCGCATCACGTCGGCCGACGGGCTGAGCAGGCGCAGGTCGCCCTGTTCGAAACCCGCAAGATCCAGTCCAGCGAAGTCATCCACCAGCACCGCTTGCAGGTCGGCACCGAGCACGGTTTCCACCGCCAGCTCCCAGCCCGACTCGACCCGCAGGCCTTCAGCCAGTCGCGGGTGCTCGGTCAGTTGCTGTTCACGCAGCCACTCAGCAGTACCGGTGCCCGGATCGAGCGCCGCTTGTTGCAAGGCTTCCAGCGAGGCCAGCCGACCGTTAAGGCGCTGTAGATCGCCCTGAGCCTGCTGCTGTGCCTGATTGGCTTGATGCAGCTCTCCGCGCAGTTGTTCCAGGCGCTCGACCAACTGTTCTTCGCTGGCGTGCAACTCTTCCAGGGTCATTTCGCGGGTGGCGAGTTCTTCGCTGAGTTCAAGAATGGCCGCGTCTTCCGGGTCTGCGGCGAGCAACTGTCGCTCTTCGCCCAAACGCCGTTGCCGTTCGCCCAATCGCTCCATACTGCTTTCCAGCTGCTGGATGCGCGACTGCTGCACTTCGGCCTGACGCCGCGGTTCGGCAGAGTCCAGATTGAACGCGTCCCACTTCTCCTGCCAGCCGTGCATGGTGCTTTCGGAGTCCTCCAGCGCTGCGGTGGATTCTTCGGCGGCTGCGCTGGTGATTTCCTGTTCGGGCTCGAGCATTTCCAGCTCTTCGCCTAGCGTCGCCAGCAAGGTGCGGTCGTGGCCCAGATGCGACTCTGTTTCCAGCCGCGCGCGTTCCGACTCGCGCAGGTCGTCCTGCAACTGACGCAAACGCTGCTGGCCGTGCTGGATACTTTGCTCGACCCTGGCAATATCGCCGCCCACGGAATAGAAACGGCCCTGCACCAGATTGAAGCGCTCGGACAGGTCGTGATGACCGTCGCGCAGACGTTCAATGCTGGCGTCGGCATTGCGTTGCTCAGCCACCAGTGCTTCGAAACCGACTTCCTGATTGCCGATCACCGCTTCGCGCTGGCCGACTTGCTCATTCAACGCCTGCCAGCGCAGAGCCGACAGTTGTGCCTTGAGTTGACGCTCTTCGCCTTTGTATTCCTGGTACTTCTCAGCCGCCTGCGCCTGACGGTGCAAACGGTCGAGCTGGCGTTCCAGTTCGTCGCGCAGGTCGGTCAGGCGGGCCAGGTTTTCA
Source organism: Pseudomonas sp. GG8 (assembly GCF_052976945.1). Classification (NCBI taxonomy): domain Bacteria; kingdom Pseudomonadati; phylum Pseudomonadota; class Gammaproteobacteria; order Pseudomonadales; family Pseudomonadaceae; genus Pseudomonas; species Pseudomonas sp. GG8. Next base: position 1,547,614 of record NZ_JBRIIP010000001.1, on the reverse strand, counting down.
TGAGTGCGGCGGATACGGTTTTCAGTCTCGCGCCGACGCTCTTTGTACTTGGAGATGCCGGCGGCTTCTTCGATGAAGTTACGCAGTTCTTCAGGCTTGGACTCGATCAGCTTGGAGATCATCCCTTGCTCAATGATCGAGTAGCTGCGCGGGCCCAACCCCGTGCCGAGGAAGATGTCGGTGATGTCACGACGACGGCATTTGGTGCCGTTGAGGAAGTACGTATTCTGGCTGTCGCGGGTGACTTTTCGGCGAATGGAGATTTCCGCGTAGCTGGCGTATTCGCCCACCAGGGTGCCATCGGAGTTGTCGAATACCAGCTCGATGCTGGCCTGACTGACGGGCTTGCGACTGGTTGAGCCGTTGAAGATGACGTCGGTCATCGATTCGCCGCGCAGGTTCTTCGCCGAACTTTCGCCCATCACCCAACGCACGGCGTCGATGATGTTGGATTTTCCGCAGCCGTTGGGGCCTACCACCGCCGCCATGTTACTCGGGAAGTTGACGGTGGTCGGGTCCACGAAGGATTTGAACCCGGCCAGCCTGATGCACTTGAGCCGCATAGGGTCAGCCTGCAGTCAGGGCGGACAGTACCAACTTGCAACTGCGCTCGACATAGCTGCGCAGCACATTACGAATCTGCGCATGGTCGCGTGCCACGACCGAGTCGAGCAGTTGCGCGAACAGGGTCAGGTACTCGCTCATTTCCGCCTTGCGTTGGTCCAGCGCCAGGTAATAGTTACGGCTCATGGACGGCTGCAGGTTTTCGACTGTTTCTTGCAGGTACGGGTTATTGGCGAACGGGTAAGCGGCGCGCATTACGTTGAAGCTCTCTTCAACGAACATTTTCACGTCCTGACGCTCGTAGCTGGCGGTCAGGCGCTGCTGAACCCGCAAAAACGGCGCAAGATCAGCATGCGTTTCCCAACGATTGGCCACGGCATTGGCAAGCAGGATGTACAGCTCGCCCATCAGCGCGCACAGGCTTTCAACGTTGTGCGCGTTAAGTTCGGTCACTTGGGCGCCACGACGCGGCAGGATCACGATCAGGTGGCGGCGCTCGAGAATCAGCAAGGCTTCACGCACCGAACCACGACTGACACTCAATGCTTGAGTGACTTTTTGCTCTTGAATGCGCTCACCCGGCTTGAGCTCGCCACGAACGATCCGTTCTGCGAGGTGGTGAGCGATTTGCTCGGCGAGGCTATCCGGCGCCTTGAACGTCATGGTTTTCCTTCAACTTCGGCTAAATCATACAAGCCGCGCAGTGTATCGCAATGGGCAGCCATGGCGCAGGGCCATGGGGGTTGAATCTGGCACGAAATAAGCAATTCTTTGAGCACTGGTCGGCAATTTTGTTACCGATCAGGCACACCGTTAATCGGCAAAACCGGGAAAAGCGATTTTTCCTGACTTAAGGGTCAGCAAATAATTGACCAAAAAGTCAGAGCTGATAAATTCAGTCCATGTGTCGATTACAAAAATAACGTGCAGAGGGGCCTTCCGTGATCCAACTCTTACTCAATCAGGCGCTACGCACCGAGCACGCCCTGGACCCGAATCTGACCGTGCTCAATTATTTGCGCGAGCATCTGGGCAAACCCGGCACTAAAGAGGGCTGTGCCAGCGGCGATTGTGGCGCCTGCACCGTGGTGATCGGCGAATTGAGCACCGATAACGATGGCGCCGAGCACCTGCGCTATCGCAGCATCAATGCCTGCCTGACGTTCGTTGCCTCGTTGCACGGCAAACAATTGATCAGCGTCGAGGACCTCAAGCATCAAGGCCAACTGCACAGCGTGCAAAAAGCCATGGTCGAGTGTCACGGTTCGCAATGTGGTTTCTGCACACCCGGGTTTGTCATGTCGCTGTTCGCGCTGCAGAAGAACAGCAGCGAAGCCAACACTCATCAAGCCCACGAAGCATTGGCCGGCAATCTGTGCCGTTGCACCGGCTATCGCCCGATTCTCGCCGCCGCCGAGCAAGCCTGCACTCAACGCGAGCCCGACCAGTTCGATCAGCGCCAGACAGAGACCATCGCCCGTTTGCGGGCCATCGCACCAAAAGAAACCGGCGAACTCAATAGCGGCGACAAACGCTGCCTGGTGCCGTTGACTGTCAGCAACCTGGCCGATTTGTATAACGCCTATCCGCAAGCGCGCTTGCTGGCCGGCGGTACCGATCTGGCGCTGGAAGTCACTCAACTCCATCGCACGCTGCCGGTTATGATCTACGTCGGCAACATCGAAGAAATGAAACGCATTGAGCACTTCGACGACCGTATCGAGATCGGCGCCGCCACCTCGTTGACCGACTGCTACGCAGCACTGACCGCTGAATACCCGGACTTCGGCGAGCTGCTTCAGCGCTTCGCCTCCTTGCAGATCCGCAATCAGGGCACCTTGGGCGGCAACATCGGCAACGCCTCGCCCATCGGTGACTCCCCTCCTCTGCTGATCGCCCTCGGTGCGCAGATTGTCCTGTGCAAAGGCGAAGTCCGCCGCACCCTCGCGCTGGAAGACTACTTCATCGACTACCGCGTGACGGCACGCCAGGAAAGCGAGTTCATCGAAAAAATCATCGTACCCAAGGCCAACGACAGACAGGCGTTCCGCGCCTACAAAGTGTCGAAACGGCTGGACGACGATATTTCTGCGGTGTGCGCGGCCTTCCGCTTGCAGGTCGAGAATGGCGCCGTTGTCGATGCGCGCGTTGCATTCGGCGGCATGGCGGCGATCCCTAAACGCGCCGCTGCCTGTGAACACGCGCTGATCGGCGCACCTTGGACCTCGGCCACCGTGGAGCGTGCCTGCGCGGCCCTGGCTGAGGATTTCACCCCGTTGTCAGACTTTCGCGCAAGCAAGGAATACCGCCTGCTGAGTGCGCAAAACCTGCTGCGCAAATATTTCATCGAGCTGCAAACGCCTCACATCGAAACGCGGGTGACCTCTTATGTCTAACCATGCCCCGGACCAAACCTTGGAAGACAGCCAAGCCGAAATGGCCGCGCTGTTTCAGCAGGACCTGAGCACGGGCGTGGGTCGCAGCGTCAAGCACGACAGCGCTGACAAGCATGTGTCCGGCGAGGCGGTGTACATCGACGACCGTCTGGAATTCCCGAATCAATTGCACGTGTATGCACGCCTGTCCGACCGCGCCCACGCGCGGATCATCAGCGTCGACACATCGCCGTGCTATGCCTTTGAAGGCGTGCGCATCGCCATCACTCATGACGACATTCCGGGCCTCAAGGACATTGGTCCGCTGCTGCCGGGCGATCCGTTGCTGGCCATCGATGTTGTAGAATTCGTCGGTCAACCGGTGATCGCGGTTGCCGCACGGGATATGGAAACCGCGCGCAAGGCGGCAATGGCCGCGATCATCGAATACGAGGACCTCGAGCCCGTTCTGGACGTGGTGGAGGCCTTGCGCAAAAAACATTTCGTCTTCGACAGCCATACCCATCAACGCGGTGATTCGGCCAGCGCCCTCGCCAGTGCGCCGCATCGCCTGCAAGGCAACTTGCACATCGGCGGGCAGGAACACTTTTACCTGGAAACCCAGGTCTCGTCAGTGATGCCCACCGAAGACGGGGGCATGATTGTCTATTGCTCGACGCAAAACCCCACCGAAGTACAAAAGCTGGTGGCGGAAGTACTCGGCGTGTCGATGAACAAAATCGTGGTCGATATGCGCCGCATGGGCGGTGGTTTTGGCGGCAAGGAGACCCAGGCGGCAAGCCCTGCGTGCCTGTGCGCGGTGATCGCCGTGTTGACCGGGCTGCCGACCAAGATGCGTCTGCCCCGGGTCGAAGACATGCTGATGACCGGCAAGCGTCACCCCTTCTATATCGAATATGACGTCGGCTTCGATGACAGCGGACGCCTGCACGGGATTCAGCTGGAGTTGGCTGGCAACTGCGGCTGCTCACCGGACCTGTCCAACTCTATTGTCGACCGGGCGATGTTCCATGCCGATAACGCGTACTACCTGGGCGACGCCACCATCAATGGCCATCGTTGCAAGACCAATATCGCCTCAAACACCGCCTATCGCGGCTTCGGCGGCCCGCAAGGCATGGTCGCGATCGAAGAAGTGATGGACACCATCGCCCGTCATTTGGGCAAAGACCCGCTGGACGTGCGCAAAGCCAACTACTACGGCAAGACCGAGCGTAACGTTACCCATTACTACCAGACGGTCGAGCACAACATGCTCGAAGAAATGACCGCCGAACTGGAGGCCAGCAGCCAGTATGCAGAACGGCGAAAATCGATTCGTGCCTACAACGCACACAGCCCGGTGCTAAAAAAAGGCCTGGCGCTGACCCCGGTGAAATTCGGCATTTCCTTCACCGCCAGCTTCCTCAATCAAGCCGGTGCGCTGATCCATATCTACACCGATGGCAGCATCCACCTGAACCATGGCGGCACCGAGATGGGCCAGGGTCTGAACATCAAGGTTGCGCAGGTGGTGGCCGAGGTGTTCCAGGTTGATATCGACCGCATCCAGATCACTGCGACCACTACCGACAAAGTGCCGAACACCTCGCCGACGGCAGCTTCCAGCGGTGCAGACCTGAACGGTAAAGCTGCGCAGAACGCTGCTGAGATTCTCAAACAACGGTTGGTGGAATTTGCTGCGCGGCAGTACAAGGTCGGCGAAGATCAGGTGCAGTTTCACAATGGCCACGTGCGGATTGGCGAGCACATTCTGTCGTTCGAATCCCTGGCGCAACAGGCATGGGTCGGTCAGGTATCGCTGTCGAGCACTGGCTATTACAAGACACCTAAAATCTATTACGACCGCAGCCAGGCGCGCGGTCATCCGTTCTACTACTTCGCTTACGGCGTGGCTTGCGTTGAAGTGGTGATCGATACCTTGACCGGCGAATACAAGATGCTCCGCACCGACATCCTGCATGACGTGGGCGCCTCGCTGAACCCGGCCATCGACATGGGCCAGGTCGAAGGCGGCTTCATTCAGGGCATGGGCTGGCTGACCATGGAAGAGTTGGTGTGGAATGCCAAGGGCAAATTGATGACCAACGGCCCGGCCAGTTACAAAATTCCGGCAGTCGCCGACATGCCCCTGGACCTGCGGATCAAGCTGGTGGAAAACCGCAAAAACCCGGAAGACACGGTGTTCCATTCCAAGGCCGTGGGCGAGCCGCCGTTCATGCTCGGCATCGCCGCCTGGTGCGCGATCAAGGACGCCGTCGCCAGCCTTGGCGACTACCGACATCAACCGAAGATCGACGCGCCTGCGACCCCGGAGCGGGTGTTGTGGGGGTGCGAGCAAATGCGCACGTTGCATAGCGCGACGGCTGCGGCCGAGCGCGACCCTGGGCGCATCGCTGGCGAGCCCGCGCCTACAAGAGCTTAGGAGACCGCACATGAACAACTGGATCAGCGCTCTCGCCGAACTGCAAAACCAGGGCGAACCCTGCGTACTGGTGACCATCATCGACGAGCGCGGCTCGACGCCGCGCAATGCCGGTTCGAAGATGGTCGTCACTGCCGGACGGATTTTCGACACCGTCGGGGGTGGGCACCTGGAATACAAGGCCATGCAGATCGCCCGCGAGATGCTCGCCAGCGGCAGTCAATACACGCGCCTGGAGCGCTTCAGCCTGGGCGCCAGCCTGGGTCAGTGCTGCGGTGGGGTGAACGTCTTGCTGTTCGAACCCATGGGCCAGCCTCAGGCACAGATTGCGGTATTCGGTGCAGGGCATGTCGGCCGGGCGCTGGTCCCGCTACTCGCCAGCCTGCCCTGTCGGGTGCGCTGGATCGATTCGCGAGAACAGGAGTTCCCCGCGCTGATCCCGGAGGGCGTTACACGGATCGTCAACGAAGAGCCTGTGGATGAAGTCGAGCAATTACCCACAGGCAGTTATTGCATCGTCATGACCCACAACCATCAACTGGACCTCGAGCTGACGGCAGCCATTCTCACGCGCAATGATTTCACTTATTTCGGCTTGATCGGTTCGAAGACCAAGCGGGTCAAATTCGAGAATCGCCTGCGTGAGCGCGGTTTCGATGCGGCACTGCTGCAACGCATGCGTTGCCCGATGGGCCTGGCCGAGGTCAAAGGCAAATTGCCCTTCGAGATCGCCGTGTCCATTGCCGCTGAAGTGATCGCTACCTACAACGCCAGCTTCGGCCAACACAGCAGCCATGCCGAACCTGTTGCGCACCTATTGCCGGTTTCACGCCGCAGCCAAGTTCAATGAGATTTCTATGACATCTGTATCTGCAAAAAACGGTAGCCACACCGTCACCAAAGCCTACCGTGCTGCCATCCTGCACAGCATCGCCGATCCTGCCGAGGTGGTGGTGGTCGAGGCGTCCTATGAGTATTTCGAAGACGGTTTGCTGGTGGTCGAAAATGGCAAGATTGTCGCCCTTGGGCATGCCGCGGACCTGCTGGGACAGCTCGGTGCCGATGTCGATATTACCGAATACCCTGACGCGCTGATTACTCCCGGCTTCATCGACACGCACATCCATTTGCCACAAACCGGCATGGTCGGTTCCTATGGAGAACAACTGCTGGATTGGCTGAATACCTACACCTTTCCCTGCGAGAAACAGTTCGCTGATCCAGCTCATGCAGCTGAAGTCTCGGACATTTTCCTTAAAGAATTACTGCGTAACGGTACGACCACCGCGCTGGTGTTCGGCAGTGTGCACAAGGCCTCGGTGGAGGCGTTTTTCACCGCAGCCGAAAAGCTCAATCTGCGCATGATTGCCGGCAAGGTGATGATGGATCGCAACGCGCCGGACTACCTGACCGACACCGCAGAATCGAGCTACATCGACAGCAAGGCGTTGATCGAGCGCTGGCATGGCAAGGGTCGCCTGCACTACGCGGTGACCCCACGTTTCGCTCCGACCAGCACCCCGGAGCAGCTGGCATTGGCCGGACAATTGCTCAGTGAATACCCCGACGTGTACCTGCAAACCCACATCAGTGAGAACCTGAAAGAAATCGAATGGGTCAAGGCGCTGTTCCCGGATCGCAGCGGCTATCTGGATGTTTATGACCACTTCAATCTGCTCGGCGAGCGCTCGGTATTCGCCCACGGCGTGCACCTGTGTGACGACGAATGCCAGCGGTTGGCAGAGACCGGTTCGGCCGTGGCGTTCTGCCCGACGTCGAACCTGTTTCTGGGCAGCGGTCTGTTCAATCTGCCAATGGCCGAGAAGCACAAACTCAATGTTGGCCTGGGTACTGACGTCGGCGCAGGCACCAGCTTCTCGATCCTGCAAACGCTGAACGAAGCGTACAAAGTGATGCAGTTGCAGGGGGCGAAACTGAGCCCGTTCAAGTCGCTGTACCTGGCGACATTGGGCGGCGCGCGAGCACTGCGCCTGGAAGACAAAATTGGCAGTTTGCACCCTGGCAATGAGGCGGACTTCCTGATCCTCGACTACCACGCCACCCCGCTGCTCTCCTATCGCCTGAAACAGACCAAGGATATCGAAGAGACGTTATTTGTACTGACGACGCTGGGGGACGACCGCGCGGTGCTGGAGACCTACTCGGCGGGGCAGTTGGTGCATCAGCGATCTTGCAGTCCCACCGCTTAAATCGTCGGACTGCGCCCCGGCTTTTTCTTGCTTTGCAGCAGGTGCGAAAACACCGCGTGCAAGTCGTCTGAGGCGCTCTCTTCGTCAAGGTTGAGTTTGCTGTCGATGTGATCTATGTGATGCATCATCAGGCTCACGGCCAGCTCGGTGTTACGCGCCTCGATGGCGTCGATCAACTGGGTGTGTTCATCGTAGGAGCAGTGCGAGCGGTTGCCGCTTTCGTACTGGGCGATGATCAACGATGTCTGGGAAACGAGACTGCGCTGGAAGCTGATCAGCGGCGCATTCTGCGCGGCCACCGCCAGCGTGAGATGGAACTCGCCCGACAAGCGAATCCCGGCACCTCGGTCTCCACGTGAAAAACTGTCGCGTTCATCACTGACCATTTGCCGCAATTGGGCAAGCTGCTCAGGCGTAGCGTGTTCGACCGCCAACTCAGTGATCGCTTTTTCCACCATGCGTCGGGCAAAAAATACCTGCCGCGCCTCCTCGACGCTCGGACTGGCAACCACCGCGCCACGGTTGGGCCGCAGTAACACGACTCCTTCGTGGGCCAGGCGTGACAGGGCACGACGAATGATCGTGCGGCTGACGCCGAAAATCTCCCCGAGAGCCTCCTCGCTCAGCTTCGTACCGGGGGCCAGACGCTGTTCGAGAATCGCCTCGAAAATATGCGCGTAAACCCTGTCGTCCTGCGTGCCGACACGGCCAGCCTTGACGGTTCTCGGCTGTTTTTTGAGGGGCTGCAACGGTTCGTTCATGGGCGCTCGTGTGCAAATCACAGATAAAGTACCGCCACATTGTACACAGTGCATGAGGGGTGAATAGGTGCGGTCTTGTCTACAGCTTTACGCACACGACATCGAACATATTACGTACAACTTTAAAAAAATTATTAGGTTTTTTGTACACAAAATCACGACTTCGCTTATTGCGAGGCGCTGAGCTGGCGGTCAAAAAATCCGACAGCTCGGCGCGTTATTGCAAAGCAAACTCGGCCAACGCGTTCCCGCAAAAGCGTATTGAAAATCAACCTCCGTCAAATATCATCGGCGACCCTGACGACAAACAATTGTGTTCTAACACCCGACACCCTCGTGGTGTTTGTCCCGCCCACCAGCCTAATCAGACTCCCCTGCTCTTGGGCGGCCGCGATTCTTGTCGCTACCGACGTACCGGCATAGCGGTCCAAAAAGGCATCAAGCCACGTGCTGGACAGCGGAAATCCCAACGGTAGAGGTTGTAGCTCATGCGCCACCTGACTGTTGTGGACTCGCCGCACACTCATCATGTACAGCTTATCCAGTCCGGGCCGCTGAAACGTCAACGTGGGCGTGAAGTGCATCAAGTCCCCGCCGGGTAATAGCTCGTAACCGCTCGACGTCAACTGGCGGGTCATCAACTCACTCAGTTCCTGGGCACTCATCGCATCCGCCCCCCCTCTAAGCTTTGCCAGGTCTGACGGATCGCCGGGCAGGAAGTCCAGCCGATGAAAGGTGTCGAGCGAACTTTCATAGCTGATGTTCATGCTTTGATAGGTGCTGCCTGTAGGCCTTGCCCCATCAAGCATGGTCAGCGGATCGTTGAGTTTTGCCAATGGCGCAGCGTGCCCCTTCCTCCAGGCATTGAGCGTCGCTTTCATATTTATCAACCGGGTCGCCGTCATGCTGAGGCTGGTACTGTCGGCCAGTTGATAAAGCTTCTCCGCCAGCACTCGCTGGGAGATGGGGGTAAATGCCGGGCGAATATCAGCAATGAGGCTCTGGATTTTTTTCGAAAACAAAGGCCCATGAACCATCCATTGGCCTGCCTTGAAAGAAGCCATCTCCGGTTGATCGAACGGATTGACCCTGATGACCTCGTTCAACTCTGCGAAGCTGCCTCTGGAGTTCCCCGCTGCCGGGTTGCGCAGAAATACCATGCTCGGGCTTTGTGTCGAACCGGCAGGCAGGATATCGAAACACTCGCGGCCGATGACAACGACTTCGCGCTCAGGCGCACCGGTCACCCGGAAGATCGGCGGTTGTTGCCCGATGGGCTCCAGAACAGTCAGCTCGTCCAGCTCCTGGCCCCAGCCTTTCCAATTATCTGCTGGCACAGCGATGCTCCGACTGGTACCCGGAACCGGTTGCGGCGGCTGGCGATTGGTTTCGCTGGTTGAGGGTGCTGGCTGCTTGCGTTTGCTTGCAACGGGAATGGGCAGGGGCGCGACCGTCTCACCTTGTGGTTGGCGTCGATGGGCCTCTGCCCAGCCTGGAACTGCTCTGTGGCTTTGGTAATGTACGGCCACGTCCAATTCAAGCCGTCGTTGTTGATCGACGGGAAACGCAAACTGATCAAGCAACTCGCGCGCCTGCTTGCGCGTAAAGCTGCCATCGGGATGGGCTTCACTAATCAGCGTCTCGGCAATACTCGATTTCACCCCTCCCTTGAGGCCGACATCCATGTGATAAACCCAGTCCCCCTGCGAGTCGAGACGCACCGGAGGTTCATACCCCTGACCCACCGTCTTTTGCAGACGAAGCGACTGCTCGCCTTTGCGCCTGTAGACCTTGTAAAACTTGCCTTGCCGTTGTATCCAGAGCTGCCCGTCTGTCAACGCCGTGCCCGCGTTGACCCCGTTCTGTTTGCTTGCTCCGACCGGTGAAACGTCGGCCTCATACCCTTTGAATGACGTGAGCACGTAGCGCTTGCGCGTGACCGAGGGCAGGGTGCCCGTCAACCGGGCAGCCTGGCGCAATTTTGTCGCGCGGCGGGCGACCTTGGCGAAGGCGGCAACCGTGGCGACACCGGGCACCACTGAGAGCAGGATGTCCAGAACGCTCAGGGATGCGCTTGCCGTCAGCACCTCGCCCTCGAACGTTCTGCCCTCTCTGAAAGCTGCAGCTGCGGAGTGGCCGTCATTCCAGCCGTCATGCACGCTGAACAGGGTCCCCATACCGGGCAAGAACGACAGGATTGCCTTGAAGTACGCCATATATGCCTGGCTTTCACGAAGGTCGTGTCCACTGCGGATGTCGGCGTTGCTACGCGCATCAAGCTTGGTGTGTACATGGATCAGCCTGGCACGTACATCCACCTGCTGAGCCGCTATTTTTAGAAAAAGAGCTGGGGTGAAGGTGATAAAACCGTCGAATTTGCGTAGCAATGCCTGTTCGATATAACGCGTATTAGCCGCTTGGCTGCCCTCTTCGCCAGCACGCGAAACCAGGTACTCGATCAGCGGCGGGTTATTGATGAGTTTGTTAATCAGCCGCGCCTTGGCTTCTTGCAGACTCATGGCTTCTATCAGCGAAACGCCAGTGGGTGCCTGGGGCAAATAGACCAATGTGGTCCCTGTTGTCTCGTGGTGGATAACGCAGAGACCTGAAAGCGTCGCGCTTTTGGTTTCACCGCTTACCGCATGACCCGGGTTTAAAACGACCCAGCTCATTCGCAGTTGGGCTGCGTGCAAGTCCGCATTGGAACGTGCCTGCACCGCCTGCTCAAGCACGCGATAGCCATGAGCGCTCAAGCGTTTTTCTTGCAGGGCAGCAAAACCTTCCAGCAGAATTTCCAGTTCATAGGGTTTGAGCAAAACATCGGGCGTGATCAGCGGCGACGTCTCCGTACGCGTCTGGAACACGCGGCCCAGCAACGCCCGGTACTGAGCGGCGATATTGACCAGAGGAATGATTCGGCTGATGTAATCGACTGTCAGGCCAATCGCCGTTCCAAGGTCACCGGCAGGCGAATCGATCCGGGCAAAGGTCAGTCGCGCCGTCATCTCTTCATCCTTGGGATCGATGTTATAACGAGCCCACTCAGCCACGGAGAACCTTACCCGCCCGGCACTTGCACTCCAGCTGTTGCCATGGCGAAGCACGCCGTACTGCGGATCGATATCGAAATCCCGAGTCGCGCTTTCGGGCAGATCGATAAAGACCTGATCGGCGTCGACATCAATGCCCAGATCGTCCTTGATCCGAGCCGCGAGCGTCTGGCGGGTGAATGCCTCGAATGACGGCAACACTGCGTCCAACTCGCGTTCCAGCAAGGCCGCCGCTGCATGGTATGCGCTCAATCGCTGGCCATGCTCACGGCGAATATCGACCGGGGCGTGCAACAGCCATTGCGGCATCTGAGCAACTAATTCACCGGTTCGCTGCTGCTCTGCCACACGGTCGATGGCCTGGTCCCGCGCGTCGTTGCGATGGACCTGCAGGTTGTCAGCCGACTCCAGATACAAACGACTCAGCGTGGCCTCCTCGTTGCTGGCGTCATCAAAAAATCGTTGACCATCGGTGGCCGCGCGAATGGAGGCTTCAAGGCTTTCAATCTGCACGTGCACGCTGTGGGTCATGGCTGGCGCAGTGGTGACACGGGTAATCAACTCCAGAGGGCCGGTCCTGGCCGCGCCCATTGCCGCACCTCGCGATGAGGCAGACACATGCCGCCAGAACGGCGTGTCCAGGCCCGACTGCAAGGTGAACTGCACGTCATCTTTGAGCGCCTGCAAAGACGAGAACTTCTGCAGTCCACCACCTTTCCCCGGCATGAATAACAACGCGGACTCTTCGGCATCAGGTGTATCGAGCGCCTGTTGCGTGGTAAAAATCAGGACGCCGCTCAAGGCATGAACCGTTTCGCCGACAGCGATGCACAGGTCAGTCACCCGCACTGACTCGGCAACAGGGTCAAGCGTGCCAACCGCTTGCTGGATGTGCGTCAGCTCGACAGCGCTGATCGAGCCCTCATAGGCCTGAAGCTGCGCTTCACTGAGCAACGCTTGCTCGCGATGCGCGATCAACCCGGCAGTGTTTTCATTGATAAGTTGCGCTGTACTGGCACCCAGGGTGCTCGTAATTGCTTGCATCGACACCGAGGCGCTATGCAATGCAGCGTGAAAACGGCGGTACTCGGCCAAGGGCTTTACGCGCTCGCCCTCCTCCCCGATCCATGCCTGAATACGGTTGCCATACAGCGCGACTTTCTCTTCGCACAAGGCGACGAAACGCGCGGGCGGCAAACTGCCAAACGATACGATCCGGCGGTACAGCAAAGCGTCGACAGACGGAATGTCTTCGCCCTCTTGTGTCAGGAGGTCTGCGGGGGCTAGCGTCATTGAAATCATGGATTATTCCAGAATTGATTAGACCCGGAAGTGTGCCCAAGCCCGCCGGCGCGCAATGACTACATAAATATCGGCTACCTGTTTTCCGGACAGAAAAAAGCCCGCAACGTGAGCGGGCAAGAGATGACGAGGGAAGCTACCCGGCAGCGACTAACTGCCGCGATACGTTGAGTAGCTGTAGGGCGAAATCAATAACGGCACGTGATAGTGGTCCTGCGCGGCATCAATCCCGAACCGCAGAACCACCACATCAAGGAACGGTTGATCAGGCAAATCCACGCCCCGTGCCCGGTAGTAGTCACCGGCATGAAATTGCAATTGGTAGACGCCCGAACGGTAATCATCGCCCTGTAACAAAGGACCATCGCATCGGCCATCGGCGTTGGTCACCGCAGTGGCAACCCGCTCCAGGCGTTCACCTTCGACCCGGTACAACTCGATTTTGATAGCGCTGCCCGGGCAGCCGTGGGCGGCATCCAATACATGCGTCGTCAATCGTCCCATTGCTCGTCAGCCCCTCGCGCAGTCAGTTGAAAGATCAGGCTGCCCCCTTATGGTGCCAGGATTGAGAGCGGCGAGCCGTAATTAAGACATTTGCTAAAAAAATTGTACACAATAAATATCGCTTTCTAGAGCGGCATGACGAGGATTACATCGAGACATCTGTTTCGGCCAACAATCAGGCGATTAAGCCCTCTTGCAGATATAAGCTGATCGCTCAGGCAAGTTTCTTGCAGGCACTAGCTCCTGGAAAAACGCTAAAAACCAGGCTTACAAAACGATTTAAGAGTTGTATACAATCGAGCCATCGCGATGGCGCCGGCCTTGATTGCCCTGGCAACCGCCGCCACTGACAATACGCACATAAGGAAGCCTGCTGTGAGTGCTGACTACCCACGGGACCTGATCGGATACGGCAACAACCCGCCCCATCCTCACTGGCCGGGAAATGCCCGCATCGCGCTATCCTTCGTGCTCAATTACGAAGAAGGCGGCGAGCGCAATATTCTGCACGGTGATAAAGAGTCCGAATCTTTCCTGTCGGAAATGGTGTCAGCCCAACCGCTGCAGGGCGAGCGCAACATGAGCATGGAATCGCTCTACGAATACGGCAGCCGTGTCGGCGTGTGGCGCGTGCTCAAGTTGTTCAAAGCATTCGATATCCCGCTGACAGTTTTCGCCGTGGCCATGGCCGCGCAGCGTTACCCGGAAGTGATCCGCGCCATGGTTGCAGCCGGTCACGAAATCTGCAGCCACGGTTATCGCTGGATCGACTACCAGTACATGGATGAGGCTCAGGAGCGCGAACACATGCGTGAGGCGATTCGCATCCTTACCGAGATCAGCGGCGAACGCCCACTGGGCTGGTACACCGGCCGTACCGGGCCCAATACCCGCCGTTTGGTGATGGAGGAAGGTGGCTTTCTCTACGACTCCGATACCTATGACGATGACCTGCCCTACTGGGAACCGAACACCCCCACCGGCAAGCCGCACCTGGTGATCCCGTACACCCTGGACACTAACGACATGCGCTTTACCCAGGCGCAGGGCTTCAACAATGGAGAGCAGTTTTTCCAGTACCTCAAGGATGCGTTCGACGTGCTGTACGCCGAAGGTGCCGAGGCGCCAAAAATGCTCTCCATCGGCCTGCACTGCCGCTTGATAGGACGCCCGGCGCGACTGGCAGCGCTCAAGCGCTTTATCGAGTACGCCAAGGGCCACGAGCAGGTCTGGTTCAGTCGGCGCGTCGATATCGCCCGGCACTGGCACACCGAACATCCTTATCAGAATACCGAGATCACGCCATGAGCCGCTTTCAGACACTGACGCCATCGTCTCTGAGCCGTGAAGCGTTCGTCGCCGCCTTCGCTGATATTTATGAACATTCACCGTGGGTGGCCGAGCAGGCCTACGACATGGGCCAGGGCGCAGACTTGGACCATGTCGAAACCTTGCATGCCCTTATGAGCGACATTCTGTTGAACGCTGATCATGCCCGGCAACTGGCTGTGATCAACGCCCACCCGGACCTTGCCGGCAAAGCCGCCGTGCAGGGCCAACTGACTGAAGCCAGCACGTACGAGCAAGCGGACGCCGGTATCCACCAATGCTCGGCCGAAGAGTTTCAGCGCTTCACCGAGCTGAACGACGCCTACAAGGCCAAGTTCGCGTTCCCCTTCATCATGGCGGTGAAAGGCAGTGACCGACATCAGATCCTCGCCGCTTTCGAAACACGCATTCATAACCCGGTCGACACCGAGTTCGCCTGCGCGCTGGCGGAAATCAACAAGATCGCGATGTTCCGTTTGCAGCACTTATAGTCGCCCTATCCCACGCCAGTTTTTGCAGAGGCAGACAAGAACAATGAAAGCTTACGCCGCACCGTTCGAGAAGTTCGTCAACCTGGCCGACGCCCGTCTGGGCACCAAAATCATCTCGGTCACCGATGACTGGTTCGCCGACGCCAACCGTCTGTTCCAGCCGACCCCGGCCGTCTGGAAGGAGGGCGTGTTCGATGACAACGGCAAGTGGATGGACGGCTGGGAGTCACGCCGCAAACGCTTCGAAGGTTATGACAGCGCCGTGATCCGCCTGGGCGTGCCGGGCTCGATCAAGGGCGTGGACATCGACACCTCATTTTTCACCGGCAACTTTCCGCCCTCGGCCTCGCTGGAAGCGTGCTTCCTGACCACTGGCGAGCCGGACGAAAAAACCCCATGGACTGAAGTGCTGTCGGCCGTCGAACTGCAAGGCAACAGCCACCACTTCCACGAGATCAGCAACACTCAAGCGTTCAGCCACTTGCGCTTCAACATCTACCCGGACGGCGGCGTGGCACGTCTGCGGGTGTATGGCGTTCCGTTCCGCGATTGGTCGGCCGTGAGTGACAACGAACAACTCGACCTTGCTGCAGCGCTCAATGGCGGCCGGGCGCTGGCCTGCTCCGACGAGCATTACGGGCGTATGAGCAACATCCTGAACCCGGGCCGCGGGATCAACATGGGCGACGGTTGGGAAACCGCGCGTCGACGCACGCCGGGCAATGACTGGGTGATCGTCGCCTTGGGCCATGCTGGCGAAATTGAAAAAGTCATCGTCGACACCCTGCACTTCAAGGGCAACTACCCGGACACCTGTTCGATTCAGGCCGCGCTCGTCAAAGGCGGCACGGACAATCAGATCGAAACCCAGAGCCTGTTCTGGCGCGAACTGCTGCCGGCCCAGAAGCTGGAAATGCACGCCGAACACACATTCGCCGAACAGATAAGAGCCTTGGGCCCGATTACTCATATCCGCCTGAATGTGTTCCCGGATGGGGGCGTGAGTCGCCTTCGCGTGCTGGGTAAAGTCGCGAAATAAATACAATCCCCTACAGATTAATCGTGAACCTTAGAACAGAAGAAATAGCATGCGCACACTGATGATCGAACCCCTGACCAAAGAAGCTTTCGCCCCCTTCGGTGACGTAATTGAAACCGATGGCAGCGCGCACTTCATGATCAACAACGGTTCGACCCTGCGTTTCCATCGTCTAGCCGAGGTTGAAACCGCCGCGCCGGATGACAAGGCGATCATCAGCATCTTCCGCGCCGAAGCGTTGCAGATGCCACTGACCGTGCGCATGCTGGAACGACATCCACTGGGCAGTCAGGCGTTCATACCGCTGCTCGGCAATCCTTTTCTGATTGTGGTCGCGCCACGTGGCGATGCACCTGAATCAGAGTGGGTCCGCGCCTTCATCAGTAATGGCAGGCAGGGCATTAATTACCATCGCGGCGTTTGGCACCACCCGGTGCTGACGATCGAAAAGCGGGATGATTTCCTGGTGGTTGATCGCAGCGGAACTGGCAATAACTGCGATGAGCATTTTTTCGATGAGGACCAGTGCCTGTTCCTCGACCCCCACCAACAAGGAAGGTCTGAGCGCCCTTAAGTGGTGACAGACAAGAGGTCAATTCTGTGGAAGCACATTTAATGGAATGGCTGAACCTGAGCGTGCGCTGGGTTCATATGATTACCGGCGTGGCCTGGATCGGGGCGTCGTTCTATTTTGTCTGGCTGGAAAACAACCTCAACCGAGTCAACCCGCGTGACGGGCTGGCCGGCGATTTATGGGCCATTCATGGTGGCGGTATCTACCACCTGGAAAAATACAAACTCGCCCCGCCGACCATGCCCGACAACCTGCACTGGTTCAAATGGGAAGCCTATTCCACCTGGATGTCCGGCGTAGCATTGATGTGTGTGGTGTTCTACTCCAACCCGACGCTTTATTTGCTCGCCCCTGGCAGCAGTCTTTCGGGCGTCGAAGGTATCGCCATCGGTATCGGTTCGCTGATCGCTGGCTGGTTCATCTATGACGTACTGTGCGACTCGCCACTGGGCAAGCGCCCCGCCCTGCTCGGCCTGATTCTGTTCGTGCTGCTGATTGGCGCCGCGTTCGGTTTCAGTAAAGTGTTCAGCGGTCGCGGCGCGTACCTGCATGTGGGCGCCATCATCGGCACGATCATGGTCGGCAACGTGTTCCGCATCATCATGCCCGCCCAGCGCGCATTGGTGGCCGCCATCGCTGCTGGCCGCACGCCGGACCCCAGCCTGCCCGCCAAAGGCTTACTGCGCTCCCGGCACAACAACTACTTCACCCTGCCCGTGCTGTTCATCATGATCAGCAACCACTTCCCTAGCACTTACGGCAGTCAATACAACTGGCTGATCCTGGCCGGAATCTCGGTACTGGCGGTTCTGGTTCGCCACTACTTCAATACCCGCCATAACAGCCACACATTCGCCTGGACCCTGCCCGTTGCCGCGCTGGGCATGATCTGCCTGGCGTATGTCACTGGCCCTGCGCAAGGGCCGACTGACGCGGCATCTGCAGCACGCGCCAGCGGTATCGATTTCAACAAGGTTCACAGCGTGATTCAAGAACGCTGCGCCGTGTGCCATTCGGCCAAGCCGACCAGCCCACTGTTCAGCACAGCGCCCGCTGGCGTGATGTTCGATACCCCGCAACAAATCCAGCAACTGGCACCGCGCATCCAGGCCCAGGCCGTGATTTCGCAGATCATGCCGCTGGGCAATATCACCCAGATGACCCAACAGGAACGTGATCTGATCGGCGCATGGATCGACAAGGGTGCGCAGACCAACTGATCGATTGATCCAAGGCACTTGAGCCGCGCGACTTGTGCCCGTATCCATTGCACCTTCCTGATAAGAAGCCAGAAGGTGTAAACCTTATTCAGGGCGAGTCAATCCCCTGAAAAAAGCCTGAACACTCAGGCTTTTTTGCTATAGACCGGTGACGCGCTGGACGCCCGTCCCGGGCAATCTTGAGCCTGCCGCAAAACCGGTGCTACCATGCGCAACCGCTGGCACAGGCAAGGAAAACTCTGGTTCATGAGCAGCATTCGCGAGCGTAACAAAGAACTGATCCTGCGCGCAGCCAGTGAAGAGTTCGCCGACAAGGGTTTCGCAGCCAGCAAGACCAGCGATATCGCGGCCAAGGCCGGGCTGCCAAAACCTAACGTCTACTACTACTTCAAATCCAAGGACAACCTCTACCGCGAGGTGCTCGAAAGCATCATTGAGCCGATCCTCCAGGCATCGACGCCGTTCAATCGCGACGGCGTACCGGCTGAGGTGCTGAGTGGCTACATTCGCTCGAAAATCCGCATATCCCGCGACTTGCCGTTCGCCTCGAAGGTGTTCGCTAGCGAGATCATGCACGGCGCACCGCACTTGACTGCCGAGCAAGTCGAACAGCTCAACAGCCAGGCCCGACACAACATCGACTGCATTCAGTCCTGGATCGACAGCGGTCAGATTGCACCGCTCGACCCGCACCATTTGATGTTCACCCTCTGGGCCGCGACCCAGACCTACGCCGACTTTGACTGGCAAATATCCACCGTCACCGGCAAAGCCAAACTCGACGACAGCGACTACGAAGCCGCCGCGCAGACCATCATCCGGTTGGTGCTCAAAGGGTGTGAGCCCGATAAGTGACACTGCGGCTGATACATAACCTGTAAGAGATCCCGCTCCGCCTTCGACACCGCGCAGGCGATACTGTGTGCATGCCCTGCCCACCTTGACCCCACCTTTTACCCCCGCTGGCTCTGTTAGTTCAAGCCAGCGCTTGCCTGTTACATCAGTCAGCGCTGGATCATCAGTTGCACTGGTGACCGGAAAGCTCCTAGGCTCTACGCATACTCAATTCGGAAATAGCCCATGGACAGCAACACCGGCTGGCGGGAACAGCTACGCATCATCATCTTTCAGACCGATACGGTCGCGGGCAGACGCTTCGACAAGACCTTGCTGCTGATCATTCTGAGCAGCCTGGTCGTGGTGATTATCGATAGCATCGAAAGCATTCATCACGACTACGCCAACCTGCTGGCGACTATCGAATGGGGGTTCACTCTGGTGTTCACCATCGAGTATGTCCTGCGCCTGTACTGCTCGCCTAAACCGATGCGCTACGCCTTCAGTTTCTATGGCCTGGTCGACCTGCTGGCGATTGTGCCCGGCGTTCTCGCGTTGTATTACAGCGACGCTCAATACCTGCTGATCATTCGTATCATTCGGATGTTGCGAATCTTCCGGGTGCTCAAGCTCGGTCATTACCTCAAGCAGGCCAACTACCTGCTCGCGGCGCTACGCGGCAGCAAGCAAAAGATCATCGTATTCCTGGCCACCGTCACTACCCTGGTCATCGTTTTCGGCACCCTGATGTATGTGATCGAAGGCCCTGAACATGGGTTCACCAGTATCCCCATCGGGATCTACTGGGCCATCGTCACGCTGACGACAGTAGGCTTCGGCGACATTGTGCCGAAGACACCGCTGGGGCAAATGTTGTCGTCGCTGGTGATGATCACCGGTTACTCCATCATCGCGGTGCCCACCGGGATCTTCACCGCCGAACTGGCCAACGCCATGCGTGGAGAACAACTGGAGCACACGTGTCCGGTCTGCGCCAAGAACGACCACCAGCCCAGTGCGGCGTTTTGCGCGCGGTGTGGCAATGCCTTGTTTCCGAAAAATGAGAACAAAGCATAAGCAAATTGCTTTTGAGTATTTAAATGACTATAGCCACCCGGCTATAGTCGCCAGCAATGAGCCACTCGCCCTATCAGCAGCCTCACCCACACCTCCAATAAGGAATGCGCAGTGAACAAATTCTTTGGCGCCTCACTTCTGGCCGCAGGCCTGGCCTTCGGCAGCGTGGCCCAAGCCGCCCCGACCCTGCTCAACGTTTCCTATGATGTGATGCGCGACTTCTACAAAGACTACAACAGCGCGTTCCAGAAACACTGGCAAGCCGAACACAATGAAAACGTCGCCCTGCAAATGTCCTTCGGTGGCTCAAGCAAACAGGCCCGCTCCGTAATCGATGGTCTGCCGGCTGACGTCATCACCATGAACATGGCCACCGACATCAATGCGCTGGCCGACAACGGTGGTCTGGTGCCGAAAGACTGGGTCTCTCGCCTGCCAAACAACAGCGCGCCGTTCACCTCAGCCACGGTTTTCATCGTGCGCAAGGGCAACCCTAAAGCCCTGAAAGACTGGCCTGATCTGGTCAAGGACGGTGTTCAGGTGATCGTACCCAACCCGAAAACCTCGGGTAATGGTCGCTACACTTACCTGTCGGCATGGGGTTATACGCTGAAGAATGGCGGTGATGAAGCGGCCGCGAAAAAGTTCGTCGGCCAGTTATTCAGCAATGTGCCTGTACTCGACACAGGCGGTCGTGGTGCCACGACCACCTTCATGACCAACCAGATTGGTGATGTGCTGGTGACCTTCGAAAACGAAGCCGAAATGATCGCCCGGGAATTTGGTCGGGATCAGTTCGAAGTGGTTTATCCAAGCGTTTCGGCCGAAGCCGAGCCACCCGTGACCGTGGTCGATAAAGTCGTCGACAAGAAAGGCAGCCGTGCCCTTGCAGAGGAATACCTGAAATACCTCTGGTCCCCTGAAGGCCAGGAAATCGCAGCCACCAACTACCTGCGCCCACGTGATCCGACCATATTGGCCAAATACAACGACCGCTTCCCTAAAGTCGACTTCCTCTCGGTAGAGAAAACCTTCGGCGACTGGCGCACCGTGCAAAAAACCCACTTCAGTGACGGTGGTATTTTCGACCAGATTTACACGGTGAAATAAGCCCTGGCGCATAAACAAAAACGGCGACCCTGGGGTCGCCGTTTTTTTACGCCTACTCAATGACCGTACTGACGCCCCAGCCCCGGCGGCACGCCATTGGCATCTGTCACCTGCCATGGCCCGTTACGCCCGGTCGACCAACTCCAGCCGTTATTCCAGCGGTAGTAAGTGCGCTGACGGTAGAAGGTGTCCGCCTCGTCATCCAGTACGTACACACCGAGGCGCGCATCCCAGTGGCAGTTACCACCCGGCGGTGGAGCGAAGTGGGCAGAGGTTTTGGGGCCAGTGGCGGGCGCCGGACGCTGGGGAGACGTCTGCGGCGCAGTGTGCGGTTTGCCGGATTGCGGTTTGCTGGGCAGTGTCGGAATCGACTCGCTGCTTTGCGGTCCCGTGGGGTGCTGGACGGCACACGCACTCAAGCCAAGGACCAGACTCAATAAGGTGATACGTGCGACAGCGGTCATGGGACATTCTCTCTACTGATCTGGACTGTCGATGGTCAATGCTTGCTGGGCCGTGGTGCTGCTGGCCAGTGGTTTGCTGCGACCGATCCACTCACCCTTGGTCGCCTGACCGGCACGGGACACCCGTGCAACCAGTTGGACTTCCGGAAAGTTCGACAGTTTCAGTTGCGGCATCATTGCATCGGCATCAGCCAATTCGACTTCGGCCGGCAGGTCCGCCACGGTCAGGCGTTTGACGGCCAGCGGCATCGGTGGGCCTGAGGTCGCGCGAGCAAAAATGAACACGCTATCACCCGGCTGGACGCTGGCTTTGACTGCTGCCGTCAGATCGACACGAACCTTGAGTAACCCGGCGACCTTGTTGTCGGCCGCTGGGGAACCCGCTGGTTTTGCAGCAACTGTCGGTGTCACGGCGACTTTGCCGCCGCTCGCCACCAACCTGTCACCGGCACGTGAGATACCGCCTTCGAGCGCAGAACGGGAAGGGTCTTCGGCAGGCAGTACAGCCAACAGACGCTTCCAGTAATCGATAGATTGCTGATAACGCTCGCCTTCAAATGCCTCGATCCCCAACAGCCCCAGGCTGGTGACTTCGTTAGGATCAGCTTTGAGTGCTTCATCGGTCAGGGCCTGAATCTGCGCCGACCATTGCTTGTTGCCCGCAAAATACAGCGCCTGAGCCCACTGTCCGAGCAGTTCCGGCTGACGTCCGGCCAACCCCACGGCACGTTCGAACATGTTCGCTGCATCGGCTGGACGCTCCTGAGCCATGTAGGTGCGGGCGAGGAAGTACATGCCTTCGGCCGAATCCGGCTGGGCTTTTACCGCGCGCTCCAAACGATTGGACATTTGATCCAGTGATGTCGGCGCCTGGGCAAACTCGCGAGTCAGTTCGACCTTGTCGCTGGCACCGAAATGCAGATACAGCGCCAAACCCAATACCGGTACCAGCAACGCAGCCAGCAACGGCAAGGGCTTACCCAGGCGTGAGGTGCGTGGGATGTCGGCGCCTTCGGTATCCGCCAGCAACTCACGGGCGGCCTCGGCACGGCCACTGTCCATCTGCACAGAAGAGAGCACGCCCTCCTCCTGCTGATCTTGTAGCTCGGCCAGGCGTTCCTGATACAGGGCAACGTTGAGCGCGGTACGATCCTCTTCGCTTTGCGCACGACGACCGCCGCGCAGAACAGGGATCAACAAGAAACTCAGGGCCACCAGCAACAGCAGGCCGGCAGCTAGCCAGAAATCAATCATTCGTGTTTTTTATCCAACAGTTGGTCGAGGCGCTGACGCTCCTCGTCAGAAAGAACGTCCGCACCTTCGGCACGCTTGCCGCGCCGGCGCATCACGATCACACCCATCACCAGCACGCCGCCAATCAGCAAGATCCCGGGACCGAACCAGAGCAGCCAGGTTCTTGAATTGAGCGCCGGCTTGTAGCGTACAAAGTCACCGTAGCGATCGACCATGAAGTCGATGATCTGCTGATTGCTCTGGCCTTCGCCAAGCATGCGGTAGATCTCTTTACGCAGGTCAGCGGCAATCGGCGCGTTGGAGTCGGCGATGTCCTGATTCTGGCATTTAGGGCAACGCAGCTCTTTGGTCAATTCGCTATAACGGGCGCGTTCGGCTTCATCACGAAACTCGTAGGCGTCAATGGCGGCCTGCGCCACATTAGCGAGCCCGACACTTAAAACAGCTGCGACTAACCAACGCTTCATGGTTTGGCCTCATCGACCAAGCCTTGATACAACCCAGCCAACTTTTCACGCCAGACGGTCTCGTCGATCACGCCGACGTACTTGTGGCGAATCACGCCCTTGCTGTCGATCAGGAAGGTTTCCGGTGCGCCATACACGCCCAGGTTCAAACCAAGACTGCCAGCGTCATCGCGAATGTTTATCTGATAAGGATTGTGAAACTCCTTCAGCCACTTCAATGCGTCGGCGTTCACATCCTTGTAGTTGACGCCGTAAATCACCACGCCCTGCCCCGCCAGCTTGTTCAACACGGGGTGTTCAACACGGCAGGAAATGCACCAGGTGCCCCAGACGTTGACCAAGGCAGGTTTGCCCAGCAAGTCAGCCTGGGTGATGATTTTGCCGCTCTGCACATCCGGCAGCGAGAACGCAGGAAAAGGTTTACCAATCATCGCTGAAGGCAGTTCGGCCGGGTCAAGGTACAGACCCCGGTAGAGAAACGCCGCCATACCCAAAAACAGCGCAAGCGGCACCAGCAGAATCCAGCGCTTCATACCGCAGCTCCAGACAGGCCCAACGCGTCGCGCACTTTACTTTTGACCTTGACCCTGTAACGCCTGTCAGCAGCGGCCAACAGCCCGCCAAAGCCGGTGAACAGGCCACCGAACCAGATCCAGCGCACAAACGGCTTGACGTGAACCCGTACCGCCCAGGCACCATCGCCCAGCGACTCGCCAAGGGCAACGTATAGATCACGGCTGAAACCGGCGTCGATGCCTGCTTCCGTCATCATCGACTGCTGCACGGTGTACAGACGCTTTTCCGGGTGCAAGACGGTGACTTCCTTGCCGTTTTCAAGCACACGGATGGTGCCCTTGTCGGAGGTATAGTTCGGGCCCTGAACATGCTTGGCACCCTCAAAAACAAACATATAGCCACCCAGCTCCATCGATTCGCCCGGCGCCATGCGCAGGTCGCGCTCGGCACTATTCTGGCTGGACAGAACCACGCCCAGTGCGCAGATGGCAATACCGATGTGGGCCACTTGCATGCCCCAATAGCTACGGGTCAAGCTGCGAGCACCTTTGATCAAGCCTTTGTGCCGCGTCTTGTCCAGCAGGTCGCGCACGCCAGCCAGCAATACCCAGGCCGCAAGCATGAAGGTCGCCAGCACTGCCCATTGGAAATCACCGAGTACGAAGCAGGCAACGATGGCCAATATGGCACTGCCGACCAGCACCGGTGCAAGCATGCTCACCAGCCATTTAACCGGCGTGTCCTTCCAGCGCACCACCATGCCGACTGCCATCACGACCATCAGCAGGGCCATCAACGGCACGAACAACGCGTTGAAGTACGGAGGGCCGACCGACATTTTGGCACCGGTCAGTGCATCGAGTACCAGCGGGTACAGGGTGCCCAGCAGAATCATCGACGCAGCAACCACCAGCACCAGGTTGTTGCCCAGCAACAGGGTTTCACGCGACCACAGGGCGAAACCCACGTGGCTTTTGACCACCGGAGCGCGGAAGGCGAACAGCGTCAGCGAGCCGCCGACGACTGTCAGCAAGAAGATCAGGATGAACACGCCACGGGCCGGGTCGGACGCAAACGCATGCACCGAGGTCAGCACCCCGGAACGCACGAGGAAAGTGCCCAGCAGGCTCAGCGAGAACGCAGCAATCGCCAACAACACGGTCCAGCTTTTGAACACGCCACGTTTTTCCGTGACCGCCAGAGAGTGGATCAACGCAGTACCCACCAGCCATGGCATGAAGGAAGCGTTTTCCACCGGGTCCCAGAACCACCAGCCGCCCCAGCCAAGTTCATAATAAGCCCACCAGGAACCGAGGGTGATACCGATGCCGAGGAAGGCCCAGGCGACGATGGTCCATGGTCGCGACCAACGCGCCCAGGCGGCGTCAAGACGTCCGCCAAGCAAGGCGGCGATGGCGAAGGCAAAGGCCACCGAGAAACCGACATAGCCCATGTACAGCATCGGCGGATGCACGATCAGACCGATGTCTTGCAGCAACGGGTTGAGATCGCGGCCGTCGGCCGGTATTTGCGGCAGGATGCGCGAGAACGGGTTGGACGTGAGGATCAGGAACAGCAGGAAGCCGACGCTGATCATGCCCATCACCGCCAGTACACGCGCCAGCATCACTTGCGGCAATTGCCGGGAGAAGATCGACACGGCGAAGGTCCAGCCGCCGAGGATCAAGGCCCACAGCAGCAACGAACCTTCGTGAGCACCCCACACCGCGCTGAACTTGAAATACCAGGGCAAGGCGCTGTTAGAGTTATTGGCCACATAACCGACTGAGAAATCATCGGTCATGAACGAGTAGGTCAGGCAGGCGAAGGAGAATACGAGGAAAGCGAACTGCCCCCAAGCGGCCGGTTGGGCCAGGCTCATCCAAAGACGATCGCCGCGCCAGGCACCGATCAACGGCACGACTGCCTGCACGATGGCAAAGCACAGCGCCAGAATCATGGCCAGATGGCCGAGTTCGGGAATCATGGTTTCAGCCCTGTTTGGATGGTGTGGTGGACGTCATGGGCGCCGACTGGCCGCTGTCTTTCAGCGCTTTGGTCACTTCCGGCGGCATGTATTTTTCATCGTGTTTGGCGAGTACTTCATCGGCGACAACCACGCCATCGGCGTTGATTTTCCCCAGCGCGACGATACCCTGCCCTTCACGGAACAAGTCCGGAAGAATGCCGCGATACGTGATGGTCACCGACTTGTTGAAGTCGGTGACGATGAACCTGACGTCCAGTGAATCGCCGGAGCGTTGCAACGATCCTTTCTCGACCATGCCACCTGCGCGAATGCGCGTGTCATGCGGCGCTTCGCCATTAGCGATCTGACTCGGGGTGTAGAACAAGTTGATGTTCTGCTGCAACGCGTTCAAAGCCAGGGTCACGGCAATGCCGACCCCCGCCAGAATCGCGACGATGATCAACAGACGTTTTTTACGCAGCGGATTCACTTCTTATTCTCCCAGCGCAAACGTCGCGCCTCTTGTTGCAGGTAACGCCGACGCGCCAGCACCGGCCACGCCACGTTGAGGGCCATGACCAACAGGCTGATGCCATAGGCCGACCACACATATAAACCATGGTGACCCATGGCGAGAAAATCACTGAAGGAGGCAAAACTCACAGCGGGGCTCCTTTGACCGGGACTTGACCGAGGCTTTTCAGAACTTCGGCCTTGACCCAACTGCTGCGCGCTTCGCGCTTGAGCACTTCAAGGCGCATACGCAGCAACAGCACCGCGCCAAAGAAACAGTAGAAACCCAACACCATGAACAGCAACGGCAGCCACATCTCGGCCGGCATCGCAGGTTTCTCGGTGAGGCTGAAGGTCGCGCCCTGATGCAGAGTGTTCCACCACTCCACCGAATACTTGATGATCGGGATGTTGATCACGCCCACAATCGCCAGTACCGCACAGGCCTTGGCCGAGCTGTCACGGTTACTGATTGCCTGGCCCAATGCAATAAGACCGAAGTACAGAAACAGCAGGATTAACATCGACGTTAGTCGCGCATCCCAGACCCACCACGAACCCCATGTCGGTTTACCCCAAATAGCGCCGGTGACCAGTGCCACGGCGGTCATCCAGGCGCCAATGGGCGCGGCGCATTGCAGCGCGACATCGGCAATTTTCATCTTCCAGACGAGCCCGACCACACCACAGACCGCGAGCATTACGTAGCAAGACTGAGCGAGCATGGCTGCCGGGACGTGGATATAGATGATGCGAAAGCTATTGCCCTGCTGATAATCGGGCGGCGCAAAGGCCAACCCCCACACCAGGCCGATGCCGATCAGTAATACGGCGGCGATGCTCAGCCAAGGCAGCATTCGCCCGCTGATGCCATAAAACCATTTAGGTGAGCCCAGTTTGTGGAACCAGGCCCAACTGATGCTCGCTTTCATCACGTTGCCTTTCATCACGGTGCATCCAGGGTCTTTACTGATCGCCAGCCGTCGTATGCGGGCGTGATCAGAACCTCAATTATTCGCCGACGCTGATCTTCAGCCCAGCCGCTATTGCAAAAGGTGTCAGGGTCACTGCCAAGGCGGTCAGGCTGCCAAGCCAGAGCAGATAACCCGTTGCCGGCATCCCTTGCAGGCTCGCTTGCAACGCGCCACTGCCAAGGATCAATACCGGGATGTACAGGGGTAAAATCAACAACGCCAACAACAGTCCACCGCGTTTCAAGCCTACCGTCAACGCCGCGCCCACCGCACCCAGCAGGCTCAATACCGGTGTGCCCAGCAGCAGCGAAATCAGCAACACAGGGACACATTCACCGGGCAAACCCAACATCAGCGCCAGCAACGGTGCCAACAATACCAGCGCCAACCCGGAAAACGCCCAGTGTGCCAGTACCTTGGCCAGAACTAGAAGAGCCAGGGGGTGCGACGAAAGGACCCACTGCTCCAGAGAACCGTCTTCAAAATCACTGCGAAACAGCCCGTCAAGCGAGAGCAGGACTGACAATAACGCCGCCACCCAGACCAATCCCGGTGACAAGGTTTGCAACAATTGAGTCTCCGGGCCGACGGCCAGCGGAAACATGGCGATCACAATTGCAAAAAACACCAGCGGGTTGGCTAATTCCGCCGGGCGACGAAATAATAGACGCGCTTCACGGGCGACCAATAGGGTAAAAACGTGACTCATACAGCCCAATGCCCCAGATCAAGGTCCCGATAGCCGGCAGGAATCCGGGTCAGCGTGTGATGGGTGGTCAGAACTACCATGCCACCTTGCTCGCAATGTTTGGTCAAATGTTCTTCAAGTTGGGCCACACCTTGTTTGTCTAGAGCTGTAAAGGGCTCATCCAGAATCCACAAAGGCGGCCCTGCCAGATACAGACGCGCCAATGCCACTCGTCGTTGCTGTCCGGCCGATAAGGTGTGACACGGCACATCCTCAAAGCCGCGCAGGCCAACTGACTCCAGCGCCTGCATGATCGCATCGCGCTCGACAGGGCGGTGCAAGGCACAGAGCCAGGTCAGGTTCTCTTCCGGGGTCAACAGGTCCTTGATGCCTGCGGCATGACCTATCCAGAGCAGATTGCGTGCCAGCTCGGTTCGTTGCTGCGCCAGAGGTTGGCCGTTGAGCCGGACTTCACCTGAGGTGGGCTGCATCAACCCGGCCAACAACCGCAGCAGACTGGTCTTGCCGCTGCCGTTCGGGCCACTGATTTGCAGCATGTCACCGGCGGCAAGACGCAATTCGAGATTCTCGAAGAGCATCCGCCAGTCACGCTCGCAAGCAAGCGCCACGGCTTCTAGAAGAGGGCTGGGCATGGCTGACCTTTTCTTTTGATCAAGAGCTGAGCGGTTCAAGTCGGCTAAACAGCAGCCGTTATACTGATGACGATTAAATGAACATCCAGCCTAAAACCGTGGATCGCAGACGTTCTTATGCGCGCCACCGTAGACGGGGCGGCATTATACATGTCATGTCCTGATACCAAGAGGGCAATTTCGACAGGTTGTAACCCATGACAGGCGACATCAGCAGCCTTGCACCGCTTGCCCCGACCACCGCTCTGGTGAAAGCGGGCGTTACACCGAATGAAATTCTCAAATTGATACAACCTGTGGACGGTTTGGTGGCCGCTGGCGAGTCAGTCAAGGCCGAAGTCGTGAACCTGAAACCGGTCGATCAGGCATTTCAAGTGCTAATGCGGCTGACGCTGGACGGTGGCCGCCAGGCATTGGTAGAAGCCATCAGCCAGCGACCTCTACCCGCCGGCGCCAACCTGATCGTCACCCAGCCAACGCCGAGCAGTCTGGCAATCACTGTGCAGCAAAGCTTGAGCGCCGCCGTCGCCACCCTGACGAGTATCGACACCAAACAATTACCGGTGGGTACGTTGTTACAGGGCACCGTAATGAGCAGCCAGGCGCTCGCGCAAAGCGCGGGCCAACCGGCGTTGTACCGGAACGTGATCAGCCTGCTCAACACCCTGCTGGCCGGTGCCAGCCTGACCGTGGACAGCCCAAAGCCATTGACCGTCGGCAGCCTGCTCAGTGCGCAAGTCCAGGGAGCGCAGGCGCTGAACTTCGTGCCGCTGAGTGGTCGGCTCGACCAGTTGGCGGTTGCGCAACAACTGAGCGTTCAGCAAAGCCGCCAGGGTTCACTGGACGGGCTGATCAAAGCGCTGCAGACCGTCCAGCAAGACGGCGATCTGCCACCCAACCTGCGCGCCAGCATCGAGACCCTGTTGGACGACCTGCCGGATATCCGTCAACTCGCAGACCCAAAAACGCTCGCACAGGCGTTGAACGGCAGCGGACTGTTCCTTGAAGCCAAATTACTCAGTGGTCAGAACCCCGCCGCCGCCCCGGACTTGAAGGCCAACCTGATGCGCCTGATCGCGCAAATTCTTCCCGGCCTGCCCGACAACAGCAATTATGACGCAGCCGCAGCCGCAAACACCCTGGCACGCGTCATGCCCAGCATGATCCGCAGCGCCTTGGGAACGTTAGGCCTGGTCAGTCCTCGCGCGCAACCCAGTAGCTTCCCTCTGCCCTCGCGCACTATGAATGGCGAACATGGCGAAGACCTGGAGACCCTGCTTAAACTTGCCGCCGCAGCAGTGTCGCGCCTGCAAAGCCATCAACTGTCAGGCCTGGAACAGACCCGCACGACCGCCGACGGAACTCAATTGACCACATGGCAGTTGGAAATACCGATGCGCAACCTGCAGGACATCGTGCCATTGCAGGTCAAATTGCAGCGCGAGGAAACGCCGGACAAGGACCAGCCAGCCGACAAGGATGACAATACGGTCAAGCCTGCCAAGGAAAAACTGTGGCGAGTTGAACTGGCGTTTGATCTTGAGCCACTGGGACCATTGCAGGTCCAGGCACAATTGATCAGAGGCAGCTTGTCCAGTCAGTTGTGGGCCGAACGCGCTGAAAGCGCGAACCTGATTACCCGGGAACTGGACCACCTGCGCGACCGCTTGATCGCATCTGGTCTGACTGTTGGCGAACTGGCCTGCCGTCACGGCACACCACCACAAGGGCCGCGCACCGCCCTGGAACAACGCTGGATCGACGAGACCGCCTGATGACTCAATCCGAACATACCCCGCGCCAGGCAATCGCCCTCAGCTACGACGGGCAACACCCGCCTACGCTTACCGCCAAAGGCAATGACCAGCTGGCCGAGGCTATCCTGGCCATCGCCCGGGAATATGACGTGCCTATCTATGAGAATGCCGAGCTAGTCAAATTGCTGGCCCGCATGGAACTGGGTGACAGCATTCCCGAGGCCCTGTACCGCACCATCGCCGAAATCATCGCGTTCGCCTGGCACCTCAAAGGCAAATTCCCCGAAGGGCAGGATCCAGATGCACCGCCTGTGGAAAGAGATATAACGCCGACCGCCTGAAAACGACGCAGCACGGTTTAGTTGTCGGACTCTTCCATGCCCAATCTACGCCCGGGCGACTGGTGCATTTTGCTCATCAGCCGAGCTTCTGCCTGAGTCAGACCGCAAGACTGGGTCAGTTCATCGGCACTCGCACCCATGCCGACCAGTCGTGCTGCCTGGGCAAACGACAGGCTGGAGGGGTCGCGCTGTTCGAGCTGAATCAATTTGTCAGGCAAGGGCCCAACCACCGCGCGCAGTTCGTGCAGGTCTTCACCCATGCGAATGGTGCCGCTCTGGTAGTCATCCAGGCGCCTGGCCAACTCCTTGACCCGCTGATCGCGCAACACGTCATCCTCGGCCTGCTGCGCAACCAATAGCCGCTGGCGTTTGCTGTACGCAAGGAACAGCACCAGTGACAATGCCCAGAGAAGGCCCAGAAAAATGACAGCAGCCTCTAAGATCAATCAGATGTTCTCCAGATCCGACCACTCTTCTTCGGACATCATCTTGTCCAGCTCGACGAGGATCAGTAATTCACCGTTTTTGTTACACACGCCCTGAATGAACTTGGCTGACTCATCATTGCCTACGTTCGGCGCAGTTTCGACTTCGGACTGACGCAGATAAACCACTTCAGCCACGCTATCGACCAGAATCCCGACCACTTGCTTGTCGGCTTCGATGATCACGACGCGGGTGTTGTCGCTGACTTCTACCGGAGCCAGGCCGAAACGCTGACGGGTGTCGATCACAGTCACAACGTTGCCGCGCAGGTTAATGATCCCCAGCACATAGCTTGGCGCGCCTGGCACAGGGGCGATTTCGGTGTAGCGCAGCACTTCCTGAACCTGCATCACGTTGATGCCGTAAGACTCGTTGTCCAGACGGAAGGTAACCCACTGCAGGATAGGATCTTCGGAACCCTGTGCTGACGACCTATTCATACCCTAACCCCTCAAGTGTGTGCTGTGCAGACGGTGCTTTGCACCGCCCTATGATTATTTGATGGTGTGCATTTGCTTGACCGCGCCACTGGCTATCAGCTCGGCCAATTCGGAAACATCCAACAGCGCGCACATATGCTCGATCACTGTGCCCGCCAGCCAGGGACGCTGGCCTCGGTGGGTGCGCCATTTGATTTCGTTCGGGTCCAGGCGTAACGAGCGGCTGACCTGATGCACCGCCAGCCCCCACTCATAGCCTTGAACCGAGATAACGTATTGCAGGCCCTGACGTAAATCGTCGCGGTAACGGTCCGGCATGACCCAGCGTGCGGTATCGAGCACCTTCAGGTTCCCGCTCTGGCTGGGCAGAATGCCAAGGAACCAGTTCGGCTGACCGAACAGCGGCGTCAACTCCTGCCCTTCCAGCGAATAAATCGAGCCCAGACACACCAACGGTACGGCCAGGGTCAGCCCGGCGACATCGAATAACAGGCATTCGAACGGCTCGGCAGCCCATGCCGGCCTACCGTCAGCAGACGATGGCGGCGGCGTGCGATGACCGGCCGCAAGATGCACCTCGACCACAGGCTCAACCAAGGTCACAACCGGAGTCTCAACCGCCGCTAAAACAGGTTCCGACAGTGCAACATCGGCGATAACGGCAACTGGCGCAGGTGTGGCAACTACTGGCGAATTGAGCGCCACGCGAACTACTGCATCGCGCGCCTGCTCTTCAAGTACCGCCGCCTGGAATTCGTCAAGACTGGAGCTGAGCGTCAGCTCTTCAGTCGCTTCCTGCAGCAAGGCATCCAGATAAGACTGCAGCGCCAATTGTGGCCGTGTTGCTATATCGACAGGGCGGCTCATAAGGGTGCCCATAAACAAGTACCGTAGAAATAACATTCACTGTTTATTGTTATCGGCTGCGCTGGCGCCCGACTTGAATGTGTCCGAGAGTCACGCACCAACACCTCAAGCGACCTGAGCAACAAGTTGCTGGGAAAGCAGGTCTTTGAGCAGCGCCCGATAGGCCACCACGCCACGACTTTTGTTGTCGAACTGCGAGGGCGTCAGCCCGGCCCGGCTGGCATCGCGCAAACGGGTGTCCACTGGCACGTACGCCTTCCAGATGTTTTCCGGGTAGTTGTCGCGCAGCACCCTCAAGGTACTCATGGACGCCTGCGTGCGGCGGTCGAACAAGGTTGGAACAATGGTGTAAGGCAGCGCCTGTTTGCGCGAACGATTGATCATCGCCAGCGTGCTGACCATGCGTTCAAGGCCCTTGACCGCCAGAAATTCGGTTTGCACTGGAATGACTAACTGCTGACTGGCCGCCAAAGCATTGACCATCAACACGCCGAGTAACGGTGGACTGTCGATGATGGCGTAATCAAAATCCTGCCAAAGCTGCGCCAGACTTTTTGCAATCACCAGCCCCAGGCCACTTTGCCCCGGCGACTGACGCTCCAGCACCGCCAGCGCTGTACTCGATGGCAGCAGGGAAATGCGCTCATCGCTGGTCGGCAACAGCAACTGACCGGGCAGACCATCGGGCACGACACCCTTGTGCAGAAACAGGTCATAAGCGCTGTGCTCCAGCGTGTCGGGGTTGTGCCCGAAGTAACTGGTCATGGAACCATGAGGGTCGAGATCGACAACGACCACGCGCTTGCCCGCCTCTGCCAGCAAGCCAGCTAAAGCGATGGAAGAGGTGGTCTTACCGACGCCACCTTTTTGATTGGCTACTGCCCAGACTCTCATTGTGCTTTTCCTCCCGACATGACGCTTGCCATACCGAGAATTGACTATAAGGCGGGTGACGGGGAATTGACGGCGTTCCCACTTACCGGCTGCGTACGGTGGGTCGGTGCAGTTTGTGTGCCAGCACGCTTCAACGCGGCATCCGGTTTTGCATTGGCAGTGCCGGAGCCAGTAAGACTGCGGCGTACCTCGAGATTGCGCGAAATCACCAGCACCACGCGCCGGTTATGGGCGCGCCCCTCGGCCGTGGTATTTGAAGCCACCGGCTGAAACTCGCCGTAACCCACCGATGCCATGCGAGCCGGGTTAACCCCATCCATCGCCAGCATGCGCACGATGCTTGCCGCCCGCGCCGACGACAACTCCCAGTTGGTCGGGTACTGCGCCGTGCGGATCGGCTGGTCATCGGTAAAACCTTCAACGTGCACCGGGTTGTCGAAGGGATGCAAAATCTTCGCGACCTTCTCTATGATATTGAATGCCATGTCACTGGGCATGGCATCGCCGCTACCGAACAACAGACTGGAGTTGAGCTCGATCTCAATCCACAGTTCATTGCCGCGAACCGTCAACTGATTGGACTTGATCAAATCGCCAAAGCCACTGCGCACATCGTTCGAAATCGCCTGCAGCGGGTCAATCGAGCTTGGCGACAAACCCGCATCGACCTCCTCGCTGTCCCGAATCAATGGTTCCGCCGGTCTGACCGTCAGGGGGCGCTCGTTACCGATAGGAATCGGTTTGAGACTGCGCTCGGCATCGCTGAATACACCATTCAAGGCCTCCGACAGAACTTTGTACTTACCCTCGTTGAGCGATGAAATCGAATACATCACCACAAAAAAAGCAAACAACAAGGTGATGAAGTCCGCGTAAGACACCAGCCAACGTTCGTGATTTTCATGCTCTTCGGGACGGCGACGGCGGGCCATGACTATTGCATCACTCCATGAAACCTTGCAGTTTCAATTCGATTGAGCGCGGGTTCTCGCCCTCGGCGATAGACAAAATGCCTTCGAGCAACATTTCGCGATAACGCGACTGACGCAGGGCAATCGCTTTGAGCTTGCTCGCGATCGGCAGCAAAATCAGGTTGGCTGAAGCCACCCCGTAGATAGTCGCGACGAATGCCACGGCAATCCCGCTGCCCAACTGACTTGGCTCGGCGAGGTTGCCCATCACATGAATCAAGCCCATAACCGCGCCGATGATGCCGATGGTCGGCGCGTAGCCACCCATGCTCTCGAAAACCTTGGCCGCCTGAGTATCGCGTGCTTCCTGGGTCATGAAGTCCACTTCCAGAATGCTCCGAATCGCTTCGGGTTCAGCACCGTCGACCAACAACTGCAAGCCTTTGCGCGAATAGGTATCGGGTTCCCCGTCGGCGATGGCTTCAAGCCCGAGCAGCCCTTCCTTGCGTGCAATCAGGCTCCAGTTGACGACACGGTCAATCCCACCCGACAGATCGATGCGTGGCGGGAACAGAATCCAGCCAACAATCTGCAGGGCTCGCATAAAAGAACTCATGGGAGACTGCAGCAGCGAAGCCGCCAGAGTTCCACCCAGTACGATCAAGGCTGCCGGACCATTGAGCAAGGCGCTCAGGTGTCCGCCCTCCAGGAAATTGCCGCCAATAATGGCGACAAACGCCAGGATGATCCCAATCAGGCTCAGCACATCCATCAGAGACAGGCCTCGACCAAATGCTTGCCAATCTCGTCCAGGCTGTACACCGCATCCGCCAGGTCGGCTTTGACGATCGCCATAGGCATGCCGTAAATCACACAGCTTGCCTCATCCTGCGCCCAGATATGGCTACCACCCTGCTTGAGCAGGCGAGCACCCTCGCGACCATCGGCCCCCATACCGGTGAGTACCACCGCCAACACCTTGTCACCGTAGGATTTGGCCGCAGAACCGAAGGTAATATCCACACAGGGTTTGTAATTCAAGCGCTCGTCACCGGGCAGGATCTTCACCGCGCCGCGACCATCGATCATCATTTGCTTGCCGCCAGGGGCCAGCAATGCCAGACCCGGACGCAAAATATCACCGTCTTCGGCTTCTTTGACACTGATCTGACACAGCTTGTCCAGACGCTCGGCGAACGCCTTGGTAAACGCTGCCGGCATGTGCTGAATCAGGACGATAGGTGCAGGGAAGCTGGCGGGCAGTTGCGTTAACACGCGCTGCAATGCCACCGGGCCACCCGTTGATGTACCGATTGCCACCAGCTTGTAGGCTTTGCGCTTTGGAGCAGGCGACGCATGCGCTGGCACGTGCGCCGAGGAAGCGTTTGTCGGCGAGCGTACGGGTACAGCGCGGGGAGTCGTCGACCCGACACTCAAAGCGCTACTGGAAGTTGCGCCCGATGACACAGCCACCTGCGGCGCCGGAGTCGGAGTGCTGTAGCCAGTGAAACGACGGTTGCTGCGCGAAATAGTGTGAATTTTTTCGCACAGCAGCTGTTTGACCTTTTCGGGGTTGCGCGAGATGTCTTCGAAGTTTTTGGGCAAGAAATCGACCGCACCCGCATCCAGCGCATCCAGCGTAACCCGGGCGCCTTCATGGGTCAGCGAGGAGAACATCAAGACCGGTGTCGGAATGCGCTGCATGATGTGACGCACTGCTGTGATGCCATCCATCATTGGCATCTCGTAATCCATGGTAATCACATCGGGTTTCAGCGCCAGCGCTTGCTCGATGGCTTCTTTGCCGTTAGTCGCCGTGCCGACTATCTGGATATTCGGGTCCGCAGAAAGAATTTCCGAGACGCGGCGGCGGAAGAAACCTGAATCATCCACCACCAGGACCTTGACTGCCATAAACACTCCGTTAGGTGCTGCGGGCACCAAAAGCGGCCCGCAGCCCCAGAATCAAATACGCCGTGCAGCGTAACGCTTGAGCATGCTTGGTACATCGAGAATCAAGGCAATTCGACCGTCACCGGTAATGGTGGCGCCTGACATACCCGGTGTTCCCTGCAGCATTTTGCCCAGCGGCTTGATGACGACTTCCTCCTGACCCACCAACTGATCGACGACAAAACCGATACGCTGGGTGCCGACCGACAGGATCACCACATGACCTTCGTGCTGCTCCTCGTGAGCGGCCTTGGCCACCAGCCAACGCTTGAGATAGAACAGAGGCAAAGCCTTGTCGCGCACGATGACCACTTCCTGGCCGTCGACAACGTTGGTCCGCGACAGGTCGAGGTGGAAAATCTCGTTTACGTTGACCAGCGGGAAGGCAAAAGCCTGATTGCCAAGCATCACCATCAGGGTCGGCATGATCGCCAGGGTCAACGGCACCTTGATGACGATCTTCGAACCCTGGCCCTTGGTCGAGTAAATATTGATCGAGCCATTGAGTTGGGCAATTTTGGTTTTCACCACGTCCATGCCCACGCCGCGCCCAGATACGTCGGAAATCTCGGTTTTGGTCGAGAAGCCCGGCGCGAAGATCAGGTTGTAGCAATCGGTTTCGCTCAAGCGATCCGCAGCGTCCTTGTCCATCACCCCGCGTTTCACGGCGATGGCACGTAACACGTTGGCGTCCATGCCCTTGCCGTCATCGGAAATCGACAACAGGATATGGTCACCCTCCTGCTCAGCCGCCAGAATTACCCGACCGCATCGGGCTTTCCCGGATGCTTCGCGTTCTTCCGGGGTTTCGATGCCGTGGTCGACAGCGTTGCGCACCAAGTGGACCAGCGGGTCGGCCAAGGCCTCGACCAGGTTCTTGTCCAGGTCGGTTTCTTCGCCGACCAGCTCCAGATTGATCTCTTTCTTCAGCTGGCGTGCAAGGTCGCGAACCAGTCGTGGGAAGCGGCCAAAGACTTTCTTGATCGGCTGCATGCGGGTTTTCATCACCGCGGTCTGCAGATCAGCCGTGACCACGTCAAGGTTCGACACCGCCTTGGACATGGCTTCGTCGCCACTGTTGAGACCCAGACGAACCAGGCGGTTCCGCACCAACACCAACTCGCCGACCATGTTCATGATTTCGTCGAGGCGTGCGGTGTCGACCCGCACCGTGGTTTCAGCTTCAGACGCCGCGTGCTTCTCCGGTACGGGCGCTTTGGCCGGAGCCGGGGCTGCAGCAACAGCCTTGGCCGGCGCAGGCGCCTTCACCACTGCGGCTTTAGCTACGACAGGTGCAGGGGCAACAGCTGCCACAACGGCTTCAGGCTCAAACTTGCCTTTGCCATGCAGCTCATCAAGCAACGCTTCGAATTCGTGATCGGAGATTTGATCGCCGCCCGCAGCACTGACAGGCGCCTTGGCGACGGCCACTGGAGCCAGTACCCCAGACTCCAGAGCATCGGCTACGAACGAGCCTTTTCCGTGCAACTGATCGAGCAGTGCTTCGAACTCGTCGTCGGTGATCTCATTGCTCGCTGACGCGGTCGCCACAGGCGCAGCCTGAACAGGCACGGCATCGGCGGCGAACTGGCCTTTCCCGTGCAACTGATCGAGCAGCGATTCAAATTCAGCATCACTGATCTCGTCGCTGGCATTGGGGTCAATAGCAGGCATCGCAACTACTGCTGCGGGGGCCGCAGCTGAAGCGGCCGCTTGCGCCTTGACGGCGTTGAGCGAATCGAGCAACTGCTCGAATTCGTTATCGGTGATGTCGCCTGCGGCCTCAGCAGGTGGCTCTTCGACGCTGGCGGGCGCTGCCGCAGCGATCTCATCGGCAGACGCTGGCGCTGCCAAACGTGCTAATGCAGCCAGCAATTCGGGCGTGGCCGGGGTCACGGTAGTGCGCTCACGCACTTCAGTGAACATACCGTTGACCGCATCCAATGCTTCAAGGACCACGTCCATCAACTCCGAGTCGACGCGACGCTCACCCTTGCGCAGGATGTCGAAGACGTTCTCGGCGATGTGGCAGCACTCCACCAGCTCATGGAGCTGGAGGAAGCCGGCGCCCCCTTTTACAGTGTGAAAACCGCGAAAAATTGCATTAAGCAAGTCCGCATCATCAGGTCGGCTTTCCAGCTCGACCAGCTGCTCGGACAATAGCTCGAGAATCTCGCCGGCCTCTACCAGAAAATCCTGAAGGATTTCTTCATCGGCGCCGAAGCTCATTGGGGTGCTCCCTAAAATTAACCATCAACCGACCTAGAAGCCCAGGCTGGATAGCAGATCGTCAACATCATCCTGTCCGGACACAACGTCATCACGCTTATCGGCATGAATCTGCGGACCTTCACCCTGAGACAGATGTTTTTCTTGTTCTTTTTCTACGCGTATCGATTGATGGTCATGTTCGATCCCGGCAAAACGATCGACCTGACTGGCCATCAGTACCAGTTTGAGCAGGTTGCTTTCGACTTCCGTGACCAACTGGGTCACGCGCTTGATGACCTGACCGGTAAGGTCCTGATAATCCTGAGCCAGCAAAATATCGTTGAGGTGGCCCGACACTTCCCGGGTTTCCTTTTCGCTGCGCGTCAAAAAACCATCGACACGCCGAGCCAGCTCACGAAATTCTTCGGCGCCGATTTCGCGACGCATGAAGCGTCCCCAATCGACACTCAAAGCAGCAGCCTCAGTGCCAAGCCCACCCACCAGCGGTGTACTGAGCTCCACCAGATCCATCGTGCGGTTGGCCGCTGCCTCGGTCAGCCTGACCACATAGGACAGCCGCTCGGTAGCATCATTGATCTGCGAGACTTCCTCGGCTTGCGGCGTGTTCGGGTCAATCTGAAAATTGACGATGGCACTGTGCAGTTCGCGAGTAAGTTTGCCGACTTCCTGATACAGGCCGCTGTCGCGGGCCTTATTAAGCTCATTGATCAGTTGCGCAGCGTCGCCGAACCGGCCCTTTTCAAGGCTATCGACCAACTCGTGTGCGTGTTTTTTCAGGGTCGACTCAAAGTCGCCCGATGACGAATCTGTGTGCTCCATAGAGCCCTCGCGGCAAACATCAGCTATTGACGCGCTCGAAGATCTTTTCGATCTTTTCTTTCAGCACTTGAGCCGTGAAGGGCTTGACCACGTAACCGTTCACACCGGCCTGAGCAGCTTCGATGATCTGATCACGCTTGGCTTCAGCCGTTACCATCAACACCGGTAGATGCTTGAGGCGTTCATCTGCACGCACATGGCGTAACAGATCGATGCCGGACATGCCAGGCATGTTCCAGTCAGTCACCAAAAAATCGAAGCTCCCGCTTTGCAGCATCGGCAGCGCGGTAACCCCGTCATCCGCCTCAGCCGTATTGGTAAACCCCAAGTCACGCAACAGGTTTTTTATGATCCGCCGCATCGTTGAGAAGTCATCAACGATGAGGATTTTCATGTTCTTGTTCAATTCGACCTCCAAGCAGTCTTTAACGCATTCAGCACCTGAATACGCTGTTCAATCAAAAACCGGCGCAGCACACAACGGCTGCACGAAAACGACGACGAGCTTGGTAAATCAACAGGTCGGGAAACGGGCACAGCAGGTCTTACAGGACCCTGACTGACCGGCTCCTGCCTAGTCCTATTTTCTTCGCACGCAACGCTTTGCACAGCCAGCCTGCAGATAGCGCGAAACCACCAAGGGCCACGCACTGCCTGTCAACGCGCTCGCCATTCCCCCAAACGCCCTCGCAAACGAGCTGCGCACTGGCTGTGTAACTGGCTGACCCGCGACTCGCTGACCCCCAATACCTCACCAATTTCCTTAAGGTTCAGCTCCTCGTCGTAGTACAGCGCCAATACCAGTCGCTCGCGCTCTGGCAAATTGGCTATCGCATCTGCTAACGCAGCCTGGAAGCGTTCATCTTCCAGATCGCGCGACGGCTCAAGGTGAGCGCTTGCGCCATCCTCGTGCAGCCCTTCATGTTCGCCGTCCTGCAACAGATCGTCGAAACTGAATAGCCGACTGCCCAAGGTGTCATTCAAAATCCCGTAATAATCATCGAGACTCAATTGGAGTTCGGCCGCAACCTCGTGATCTTTAGCGTCACGACCGGTTTTAGCTTCAATTGCCCGAATTGCGTCACTGACCATGCGTGTATTGCGATGCACAGAACGCGGGGCCCAATCACCCTTGCGCACCTCATCGAGCATGGCGCCACGAATACGAATCCCGGCATAGGTCTCGAAACTCGCACCCTTGGTGGCGTCGTATTTAGTCGAGACTTCCAACAAACCAATCATGCCAGCCTGGATCAGGTCTTCGACCTGCACACTGGCTGGCAACCGCGCCAGCAGGTGATAAGCAATGCGTTTAACCAGCGGCGCATAACGCTCGATCAGCTCGTACTGGGAGTCTTTTGACACCTTGCTGTACATGCGATAGCCGCTGGCTGTCATAGCACCGGTCCTGCACTCGCTGGATGTACGAGCCGCTCAACGAAAAATTCCAGATGCCCGCGCGGGTTGGCCGGCAACGGCCAAGTGTCAACTTTCTGTGCGATAGCTTTGAACGCCAGGGAGCACTTGGAACGCGGGAACGCTTCATATACGGCGCGCTGCTTCTGCACGGCTTTACGTACGCATTCGTCATAAGGCACGGCGCCGACGTATTGTAGGGCGACATCCAGGAAGCGGTCAGTGACCTTGGTCAACTTGGCGAACAGATTGCGGCCTTCCTGAGGGCTTTGTGCCATGTTGGCAAGCACCCGGAAGCGGTTCATCCCGTAAT
The DNA here is from genome assembly GCF_052976945.1 of Pseudomonas sp. GG8. Classification (NCBI taxonomy): domain Bacteria; kingdom Pseudomonadati; phylum Pseudomonadota; class Gammaproteobacteria; order Pseudomonadales; family Pseudomonadaceae; genus Pseudomonas; species Pseudomonas sp. GG8. The sequence goes on along the minus strand of NZ_JBRIIP010000001.1, from coordinate 1,506,798 downwards.
CGCGGTTGAGCAGTTTGATCAGCGCGTAAGCATCGGTGATCGAGGTCGGCTCATCACACACCACCAGCAATACTTCCTGGGCCGCGCGCACGAAGCTGACGACCGATTCACCGATGCCCGCAGCCGTGTCGATCACCAGTACATCGAGGTTATCGCCGATGTCGCTGAAGGCCTGGATCAGACCGGCATGTTGTGCTGCCGTCAGGTGAACCATGCTTTGGGTGCCGGACGCAGCCGGCACGATACGAATCCCGCCCGGCCCCTGAAGCAGCACATCGCGAAGCTCGCAGCGTCCTTCGATAACGTCGGCGAGGGTGCGTTTGGGGGTCAAGCCGAGTAACACATCGACATTAGCCAGACCCAGGTCGGCATCCAGCAGCATGACGCGCCGACCGAGCTCAGCCAGAGCCAGTGATAAGTTCACTGACACGTTGGTCTTGCCGACGCCACCTTTGCCACCGGTCACCGCGATAACCTGTACGGGATGCATGCTGCCCATGTTATTTCTTTACCTTGTGTTGCTTAGACCGAGGCCACATTACTGACTGCGAGTTCGTTGAGAGAACAAAGCAAGGCAGACCATGATGTAGGTACATTCCAGTGTCTTGCTTTACCCAACCCTTTTGTTCGGGCTGTGATAAAGATCCGCGAACATATCCGCCATAGCTTCCTCGCTCGGCTCTTCCTGCATTTGCACACTGACCGCTCGACTCACCAATTGGTGCCGGCGCGGCAAGTGCAAATCATCCGGTATCCGTGGCCCATCCGTCAGATAGGCCACCGGTAATTCATGACTGATTGCCAGGCTTAACACTTCACCCAAGCTGGCGGTTTCATCCAGTTTGGTGAGAATGCAGCCGGCTAGACCGCAACGTTTGTAGCTGTGGTATGCCGCGGTCAGAACCTGTTTCTGGCTGGTTGTTGCCAGCACCAGATAATTACGCGCCTTGATACCACGACCGGCGAGGCTTTCCAGTTGCAGGCGCAGTGCTGGATCGCTCGCCTGCAGGCCGGCGGTGTCGATCAAGACCACGCGCTTGCGTACCAACGGCTCCAACGCCTGACCAAGCGACTGGCCCGGGTCGATATGAGTGACCGGCACATTGAGAATACGGCCCAGGGTTTTCAGCTGTTCCTGGGCGCCAATCCGATAGCTATCCATGCTCACCAGTGCAATATTTTGTGGACCATATTTCAAGACATACCGTGCTGCCAGTTTCGCCAGCGTCGTGGTCTTGCCCATCCCTGCCGGACCGACCATGGCGATCACGCCGCCCTCCTCCAGAGGTTCGACGTCGGGCGTCACGATCATCCGCGCCAAGTGGGCCAGTAACATGCGCCACGCCTGACGGGGTTCTTCAATATCGGTGATCATCGCCAACAGGTCCCGCGACAACGGACCCGACAGACCAATGCGTTGCAGGCGACGCCACAGGTTGGCTTGCTGCGGACGGCTGCCTTGCAGTTGATTCCAGGCCAACGAACCGAGTTGCACTTCGAGCAGTTCGCGCAGACCGTTCAACTCAAAACGCATGGACTCATAAGCATGCTGCCCAGCGACGGGCTCAACGGCAGTGGCCGGAGCGGCTGGACGCGGCGGCTCGCTGAAGGTCGGCTCAATGTGCGAGTCGCCAGCGGTCAACGGCAGGCCGGAATAAAGCTGGCGATTGATCGATGAATCGCTATCGCCACGGGTGCCGAGTTCAGCCTGAGCAGAGACGATGCGAGATTGGGTTTTGCGCAGTTCGTCTTCGAGTTCAATGTTCGGCACACGCGGTGCCAGCGCGGAAAGTTTGTAATCCAGGGCAGCAGTCAGCTCTACACCACCGGCAATCCGCCGGTTGCCAATGATGGCGGCATCAGCGCCCAATTCATCACGGACCAATTTCATGGCTTGACGCATGTCGGCGGCGAAAAAACGCTTAACTTGCATGACTCACTACCTCAGCCGTTGGGCCCGACAGTCGCGACGATTGTGACTTGCTTATTGTCAGGAATTTCCTGATACGCCAGAACATGCATGTTCGGTACAGCCAACCGTCCAAATCGTGACAGCATGGCGCGAACCGGGCCTGCGACTAACAAAATCACTGGCTGCCCCTGCATTTCCTGGCGCTGAGCAGCATCAATCAACGAACGCTGGAGCTTTTCAGCCATGCTCGGCTCGAGAAGAACGCCCTCTTCCTGACCCTGACCAGCCTTCTGAAGACTATTTAGCAATATTTGTTCCAATCTTGGCTCAAGGGTAATGACAGGCAGCTCCGGCTCAGCCCCTACAATGCTTTGGACGATAGCGCGACACAGTCCGACGCGCACCGCTGCGACCAGCGCGGCAGTATCTTGACTCCGAGGTGCAGCGTTAGCGATGGCTTCGGCAATGCTGCGGATATCCCTGACAGGGACGTGTTCAGCCAGCAACGCCTGCAACACCTTGAGCAATGCCGAGAGCGAAAGAACACCTGGTACCAGCTCTTCGGCCAGTTTGGGCGAGCTTTTGGCCAATAACTGCATCAATTGCTGCACTTCTTCATGGCCAATCAGCTCATGAGAATGCTTGTACAGAATCTGATTGAGGTGAGTCGCCACCACTGTGCTGGCATCCACCACGGTGTAACCGAGCGATTGCGCCTGACTGCGCAGGCTGACTTCGATCCACACTGCCTCCAGACCGAACGCTGGGTCCTTGGCGGTGATCCCGTTGAGCGTACCAAAGACCTGACCCGGATTGATCGCCAGTTCGCGATCAGGGTAAATCTCGGCCTCAGCCAGGGTGACGCCCATCAGTGTCAGACGATAGGCGCTGGGCGCCAGATCAAGGTTGTCGCGGATATGCACGGTCGGCATCAAAAAGCCCAACTCTTGGGAAAGCTTTTTACGCACGCCCTTGATCCGTGCCAGGAGCTGACCGCCTTGATTGCGATCCACCAACGGAATCAAGCGGTAGCCTACTTCCAGGCCGATCATGTCGATGGCTGTGACATCATCCCAACCCAGTTCTTTCGAGTCCTGAGCTCGCGTTGGCGAAGGCAAGAGATCCTGCTGGCGCTGGACCTCTTGCAACGCATTGACCTTGACCATGCTCTGCTTTTTCCAAAGCAGATAAGCAACTCCAGCGGCCACCAGCCCCAGACTGATAAAGGACAAGTGGGGCATGCCCGGCACTAACCCCATGACTATCATCAAGCCCGCGGCCACCGCCAGCGCCTTGGGCGAGGCGAACATCTGCCGATTGATCTGTTTGCCCATCTCTTCCGAGCCGGACGCACGGGTCACCATGATTGCCGCGGCGGTGGACAGCAGCAGTGATGGCAATTGCGCCACCAAACCGTCACCAATGGTCAACAGCGCGTAAACCTTGCCGGCATCGGCAAAGGACATGTTGTGCTGGAAAATACCGACAGCCACGCCGCCAATCAGGTTGATGAACAAAATCAGCAGCCCGGCAATCGCATCGCCGCGCACGAATTTACTGGCGCCGTCCATCGAACCGTAGAACTCGGCTTCCTGGGCGACTTCCAGTCGACGATGTTTTGCCTGGGGCTGATCGATCAGGCCTGCGTTGAGGTCTGCGTCGATAGCCATCTGCTTGCCGGGCATCGCGTCGAGGGTAAAGCGGGCACTTACTTCGGAAATCCGCCCGGCACCCTTGGTCACAACAACAAAGTTGATGATCATCAAAATCGCGAAAACTACGATACCCACCACGTAATTACCGCCGATCACCACCTCACCAAAGGCCTGGATCACCTTACCGGCGGCAGCGTGACCGTCTTGACCGTGAAGCATGACCACCCGGGTCGACGCCACGTTCAGCGCCAGCCGCAACAACGTGGCAACCAGCAAAATGGTGGGGAATACAGAGAAGTCCAGTGGCCGCAGGGCGTACACGCAAACCAGCAGGACGACGATCGACAGCGCGATGTTGAACGTGAAAAACACATCGAGCAGGAATGGCGGCATCGGCAACATCATCATTGCCAACATGACCAACAGCAGCAACGGTACACCCAGCTGCCCACGACCCAGGCCCAGCAGGTTGCTGCGTGCAGCGTTGATTAATTGAGAGCGATCCACCAATTCTTTTCCTGCCTGCTAAATCAAACTTTTGACGCCATCAAGCGACGTAGCAAGGTCAGTGCAAGAAGCTTTCCAACTATGGGTTTGTTGCGCAAACTTGTACGCAGGCTCATGAATCACGTCGCAAATCGCCTGGGATAGGCATATCGCCCAATGGGTCCGGGCGCTTGCCCTTGCCTGCGCGATGCTGGCGGATTTGATAGACGTATGCCAATACCTGCGCTACTGCGAGGTACAGGCCAGCAGGAATTTCCTGATCCAGATCGGTGGAGTAATAAATCGAACGCGCCAAAGCCGGTGATTCAAGGAGGAGTATGTTGTGCTCGGCGCCGATTTCCCGAATCTTCAACGCCAGAAAATCACTGCCCTTGGCCAGCAACATCGGCGCCCCACCTTGCTCTGGATCATATTTGAGCGCCACGGCAAAGTGCGTCGGGTTGGTGATGATCACGTCGGCATCAGGGATCTTCGCCATCATTCGTCGCTGTGACATTTCACGCTGCAACTGACGAATCCGCTGTTTGACCTCTGGCCGCCCATCACTGTCTCGGTGCTCGTCACGCACCTCCTGCTTCGTCATCAACAGCTTTTTATGGCTTTCCCAGAGCTGAAACGGTACATCCACCGCAGCGATAATGATCAACCCACACGCCATCCATAACGCACTCCAGCCCACCACCTGCACACTGTGGACGATCGCCAACTCCAATGGCTCATGGGCGATGGAGACCAGATCCCCCCGGTCCTTGGACAGCACCACCAACGCCACCATCAGGATGATGAAAAACTTGGCAAACGCTTTGACCAGCTCGACCAATGCCTGAACGGAAAACATGCGCTTGATCCCGGAAAGCGGATTCATTCGACTGAACTTGGGCACCATCGTGTCAGTAGAAAACAGCCAGCCTCCCAGCGAGATGGGGCCGATGAGCGCCGCCAGAACCATGATCAGCATCAGCGGCTGGATGGCAACCAGCGCCGCTTTGCCGGCGTTGAGAAAATACAAGCCCATATAATGGTCATCCATGATCACTTCACGCGAAAGCGTGAAATTGACCCGCATCAACCCGAGCATCATTTCCGCCAGCTGGCCACCAAACGCCAGCAATCCGCCTGCACCCGCCATCATGATGACCAGTGTATTCAGTTCTTTGGAGCGGGCCGTCTCACCCTTGTCACGCGATTCCTTGAGCCGTTTGGACGTGGGGTCTTCTGTTTTGTCCTGGCCATTCTCGTTCTCAGCCATCTCAGCGGGCCCTGACCAGACTGCGTAGCAACTGCAAGGCTTCCACCGCCAGCGGTTGATACTGATTGAGAATATCGCCGAGAGTGATCCACAGAATCACCATGCCCAGCACCAACGTAAGCGGAAAGCCAATTGAGAAGATATTCAACTGCGGCGCAGCACGCGTCATGACCCCAAATGCAACGTTCACCACCAGCAACGCAGTAACGGCCGGCAAGACCAGCAGCAAGCCGGCACCCAATACCCAGCCCATACGACCAACCAGTTCCCAAATGTGCGTGAGATCCAGCCCACTGCCGACAGGCAACGTGGTAAAGCTCTCCACCAGTACTTCGAAGACCACCAAATGGCCATTCATAGCCAGAAACAGCAAGGTCACCAGCATGGTAAAAAACTGCCCGACCACCGCCACTGATACACCGTTGGTCGGGTCAACCATCGACGCGAAGCTCATGCCCATTTGCGTCGCAACAATCTGCCCGGCGATAACGAACGCCTGAAAAAACAATTGCAGGGACAAGCCCAGCATTGCACCGATGATGATCTGCTCACCAATCAGCAGTAGCGCGCTCAGATCCAGCGCATGGACCTCGGGAATCGGCGGCAGACCGGGGGCAATCACGACGGTAATCGCCACCGAGAAATACAGACGCACACGCTTTGGCACCAGCGTCGTGCCAAAGATCGGCATGGTCATCAGGACCGCCGCGACCCGGAACAACGGCAGCATGAAACTCGCTACCCACGTCCCGATCTGCGCGTCAGTCAGGGCAAGCACGGAGGGCACGTTGCTAACCGATCAACTGCGGAATACTGCCGTACAGCGACAGGATGTACTCCATGAACACCCGAACCAGCCAGGGCCCCACGACGATCAGGGTGATCAGCATCACCAATAGACGGGGCAGAAAGCTCAACGTCTGCTCGTTAATCTGCGTCGCAGCCTGAAACATGGCGACCAACAACCCCACGATCAGACTGGGCACCACCAGTATGGCGACCATCATCGTGGTCAACCATAACGCCTCGCGAAACAGGTCGACAGCGACTTCAGGCGTCATTGCGCACGCTCCCCGCCAGTCATGGCGAGACCCCGCCAAAGCTGCTCGCCAGGGTGCCGATGATCAGGGCCCAACCGTCCACCAGTACAAACAGCATGATCTTGAACGGCAGAGAGATAATCAGCGGCGACAGCATCATCATGCCCATCGCCATCAATACACTGGCAACCACCAGATCGATAATCAGGAACGGGATGAAGATCATGAACCCGATCTGGAACGCGGTTTTAAGTTCCGAGGTCACGAATGCCGGAACCAGGATCGTCAGCGGCGCCTGATCAGGACTGGAAATATCGGTGCGTTTGGAGAGTCGCATGAACAAATCCAGATCGCTCTGTCGAGTCTGCGCCAGCATAAAGTCCTTGATGGGCACCTCAGCCTTGAGCACTGCGTCCTGCGCGGTAAGTTTTTCACTCAGATAGGGCTGCAATGCATCCTGGTTCACCCGGTCAAACACGGGCGCCATAATGAACATCGTCAAGAACAGCGCCATGCCGGTGAGTATCTGGTTCGACGGCGTCTGCTGCAAACCCAGGGCCTGACGCAAAATCGAAAAAACGATGATGATCCGGGTAAAGCTGGTCATCAGCATGACGAATGCAGGGATGAAACTCAGCGCCGTCATGATCAACAGGATCTGCAGGCTGACCGAATATTCCTGTTGACCGTTGGCACCGCTGGACAATGTGATCGCAGGTATCGACAGTGGATCAGCCGCGAATACCAAGGGCGCCGCCAGCACCAGCAGCAACGTCAAGATTATGCGCAACGCACCCATTACTTCTTATCCTTATAATCCTTGCCCAGCAGCTCCATCAGACGCTGGGCAAACTCCGGTGTTGCCTGCGAAGCGGCGGGCACTTGTAGCGGCTCTTTGAGCACATGCAAGGGCGTGATGCGTCCCGGCGTAATCCCGAGCAAAATCTGCTCGCTACCCACTTGCACCAGCACCAGCCGGTCTCGCGGACCCAGTGCGCGCGAACCCAGCAGCTCGATGAGTTGGCCGTTGCGCGGGCCGGCACCCTGCGCTCGGCGTAGCAGCCAGGCCAACCCGAAGATCAGGCCAATCACCAGCAACAGACCCAATACCAATTGCATCAATTGACCGCCCACCCCTCCGCCCAGCGCACTGCTGACTTGCGGCGCAGCAGCCTGCACGGCAGGCTCCGCAGCCATCGCGCTTAAAGGCAAGACGAGCATCACACCGAGGAGCCTATTCATTCAACGCAACTTCTTGATGCGTTCACTTGGGCTGATAACGTCAGTCAGACGAATGCCGAACTTTTCGTTGACCACAACCACTTCACCGTGAGCAATCAGCGTGCCGTTGACCAGCACGTCCAGCGGTTCTCCAGCCAACCGGTCGAGTTCGATCACCGAACCCTGGTTAAGCTGTAACAGGTTGCGAATATTGATATCAGTACTGCCCACTTCCATGGAAATCGATACCGGAATATCCAGAATCACATCCAGGTTTGGACCCTCCAGGGTCACGGCCGCATTGTTCTTCGGCACGCTGCCAAACTCTTCCATTTGCAAGCGACTGGCAGAGGAGTTACCGGTATCGGCTGAAAGCAGAGCGTCGATGTCATCCTGGCTGGCATCGCCGGATTCACCCAGCGCGGCTGCCCATTCATCGGCCAATGCCTGATCTTCAGCAGACGTTATTTCGTTTTCATCAGCCATCAGTTGTCCTCGGCGGGCATTGATTCGTTAACACATCACATTTATTCACGCTGACGGCAAAGGTCAGCGACGTTCAATTGGTTCGATAACTTGCAGCGCCAGATGCCCCTTGTGGGAGCCCAGCTTGACCTTGAACGACGGCACGCCATTGGCACGCATGATCAGCTCTTCAGGCAATTCCACGGGAATCACGTCACCCGGCTGCATGTGCAGAATGTCGCGCAGGCGCAATTGACGGCGAGCGACGACGGCACTCAGTGGCACAGCGACATCCAGCAGGTCCTCGCGCAAGGCTTTGCTCCAACGCTCATCCTGGTCATCCAGGTCGGACTGGAAACCGGCATCGAGCATTTCGCGTACCGGCTCAATCATCGAGTAAGGCATGGTCACGTGCAGGTCGCCGCCACCGCCGTCGAGCTCGATATGGAACGTCGAGACTACAACCGCTTCGCTGGGGCCGACGATGTTGGCCATGGCCGGGTTCACTTCAGAGTTGATGTACTCGAAGCTCACTTCCATGATCGCCTGCCAGGCTTCTTTCAAATCGATGAATGCTTGCTCGAGCACCATGCGCACCACGCGCAATTCGGTTGGCGTGAACTCACGACCCTCGATCTTGGCGTGCCGCCCGTCACCACCGAAAAAGTTGTCCACCAGCTTGAACACCAGCTTGGCGTCCAGAATGAACAACGCAGTGCCGCGCAACGGCTTCATCTTGACCAGATTGAGACTGGTCGGTACGTACAGTGAGTGCACGTACTCACCAAATTTCATGACCTGCACACCGCCCACCGCCACATCCGCAGAACGGCGCAACATGTTGAACATACTGATACGGGTATACCGGGCGAAACGCTCGTTGATCATCTCCAGGGTCGGCATCCGCCCTCGGACGATGCGATCCTGACTGGTCAGGTCATAACTTTTGACGCTGCCGGGTTCGGCAACGCTTTCGGTCTGGACCAGACCATCGTCGACACCGTGCAACAGGGCATCGATCTCATCCTGGGACAGCAGGTCTTGCACGGCCATGTCGTGGTCCTACTGCAATACGAAGTTAGTAAAAAGCAATTGTTCAACCACCACCTTGCCAACCTCTTTCTGCGCCACTTCCTGAACGCTGGCGGTGGCCTTCTGACGCAGCATTTCCTGACCGATTGGCGTTGCCAAAGAGTCGAAAGTCTGCCCAGAGAAGAGCATGACCAGGTTGTTGCGGATAACCGGCATATGAACTTTCAGCGCATCCAGATCACCCTGATTACGTGCCAGCAGGGTGATACTGACCTGCATATAACGCTGACGACCGTTCTGGTTGAAATTGACCACAAAGGCCGGTGTCATAGGCTCGAAAATCGCAGGAGCCTTGACGTTGCTGGCCGCTACGGCTGGCTCAGGTTTACTTTGGGACGAGTGCAAAAAGAACCAAGTGGCGCCAACCGACAAGCCGATCGCAAGCAACAATGCCACGACGATAATGATAATGAGCTTGAGTTTGCCTTTCGCTGCGGGGTCTTTTACTGCTTCGGTCTTCGCCATGCCAATAATCCGTCACTATTCGGGGGTTCACCAATGCGTGACAGAGGCAGAGCAAGTGTTATGCCAGATGTGTGACCGGATCGGCGGAGGGGGTTTATTCTGTAGGCGCGATCTCACTCACGAAGGGCTTGAGGCGGCGTGTCGGGCACACCGCCATCACGGCTGAACGCACGGTCGCAAGCCCGCGCCTACCAATAGCGTGTTATAGCATCAAGCGTAGTAATCCACTTCGCTGGAGCCGATGATTTGCATAGGCTGACTGGCAGCCTGCACCACATCATGAATGGACCCGTCATCGAGGCCATTGACTGGATCAGTGCCACCACTCCTCGCGCCGCCACTTCGCTGCCCTTGGCTAGCCTGCTGCTGGTCCTGCCCCTGCCCATTCCAGCCACGGGACTGGTCAGACACATTGACGTCAACCTGGCCCAGTCCCTGCTGAGCAAACGAATCGCGCAGCTTGGACATCTGCGCCTCCAGCGCATCGCGCACACCGACATGGGCACTCATGAACGTAACCTGGGTTTGCTGGTCAGGTGCCATGTTGACGCGGATATTCAGGCGACCCAGCTCCGCCGGCTCCAGCTGAATATCTGCTGACTTCAAGTTCTGACTCGACATATACATGACGCGATCCACGACCCCCTCACTCCAACCGCTCTGATGCATGGCCAATGGCTGGGCCAACGACAAAGGCGAAGCTGCTTCCGCCGCCTTGGGCTGTACTGCCTGACTCAGGGCGGCTAGGCGATTGGCAAAATCATCGACCCGAGTATCACTGGCCGGAGCTTTAACATTGCTCAAACCGTCTTCAATAAGACCTTTAAAAGCCTTATCGCCCCCCTCAGTACCTGCGCCACCCGCGGACGGTTGATCCGTGATGACCGTCAGGTTATTGGCAATGGCCTGCAAGGGGTCCGCATCGGCTTGAGCGGGAGATGCTTTCGCGACACTCGGAGCAGAGGTAGACGCGGTTGGCACTGGCACTGAGCCTGACGCTTTGGCGCTCTGCTCCAGCGCCATTTGCACAGCAGGCAACCCTGCCAGAGGGTCAGTCGCAGGGTCGAAACCAGCGCCAGTGCCAGTGCCAACAGGAACAGGAACAGGAACAGCCGACTGCTGCGTGGCTACCGCTGCACTCACGGCTACCGGCACGACCTGAGGTTCAACGGCCGGAGCGACCGGCACCACAGACTCGGCAGCCGGCTGGACGACCAGCGCCTGCAAGGCCGCCGGATCCAGGGTCGGATCAACGGGGGCAACGTCGCTTAGCGCCGGGTCGGTCGTCTTATCCTTCGGCATATCCTTACCCGTAGCATCCGCTTTTCCGCTGACGTTATCGGCAGGCAAGGATTTGCCGCTATCGGCAACCGCCGAGGTGGAAGCGGCAGATTTATCGCTCACCGCTTGCTTGCCGTTACCTGCATCGGGCTTGTCGTGGACCGCTTTTGTACGGGTGTCATTGCTCACCACAGGCTTGGGCTGGGCATGTTTGGCAAACACTCGAGCAAAGCTGGAAGTGTCTTCCTTGCCCGTCTCAGCAGGTTTTGCCGCACTACTGGCGACAGCTGGCTGGGATTTGGCTACGGCGGCAGCCTGGAGAAGCGGGTGAGTGGCAAGGGGCATGTCAGTCTCCGTACGGGCACAATTGCCAAGTCACCAAGCAAGGGACGGGCCAGCTTCGGCTTATCTCAGCCTTGACCGATAAAACGCTGACGTTCAACGCTGAACAAACGCCGGACCGTGATGAATTCAACGTCGATTTTCCTGAGCAACTCATCGACTCCGGTCAGCTCATTGCACTGAGCACGCTCTTCGAGCTGCTGGCACAGCTCAGCCAACCGAGTAGCCCCCATGTTGCCACTGCTGCCCTTGAGACTATGAGCAGCCATGCCCAGCGCCGGCAAACCAGATGCCTGCGCAGCAAGGGCATGGTGCAACTGCACCAGGCGCTGTTCGGAGTCTTTAAGAAACGTGTCGAGCAAGATGGGATATTCGGCCTCCATCACTTCTTGCAAGCCGCCCAGCACACGGTAATCCAAATGAGTCACTGACACTTGTTCGCTCCTTGATCAAGAATCATTGGATTATGCCAGAGCCCCCCAGGAAAATTCCACGCACGCGGTACGTCCGTCCTGCGACCAATAGGAATGCTCACTCAATTCACGTATCAAGTTGAGGCCTCGCCCTGATAACTCATGAGTCTGCGCCGACAGCGCCAGAACACGATCGACGTCGAATCCAGCACCACTGTCTTCAACGCGTATCGTCAAATGACCACCCTGCCCGCGCGGCACAATCTGCAAATGCAGGCGCACATAACCCTCTTCAAGACTCGCCAAGTGCTCATTGCGCTCCCGGTAGTACTGGGCAAAACCAAGAGCATCGCGCTTTAGTTCCGAGTCGAGACCCAGCACGCCATGCTCCAGGGCGTTGGTGTACAGCTCGGAGAGCACGCTGTACAACGGCCCGCTCAGACTGCGCAGACCATGCACCTCCATCAGCAGCTGCAACAAGTAAGGCAAAGGATTGAAACGCTTGAGCGTCGTGGCGCGATACTCGAAGCTCGCCGACCAGTCCAGCGGGCTGGACTCACCACTGTCCGAATATGTCACCGACGGAGACCCCAGCAGGGCCGGGGCGATCAGGCTGATTTCGACCATGCTTACATCATCCCGCGCCTGCCCTCGAAAGCCGTCCAGGGCACGCTGAATCTCATTGATCAGTTCGTCCGGCTGGCGATTGGCGGCGAACACCGCCTGTAATCGCTCGACACCAAACAATTGATCATCGTTGTCACTGGTGTCGAGTACGCCGTCGGACAACAGGAAAATCCGGTCACCCAAGGCCAGCGGGTGCACTTCGGTCTTGTAATCGAAGCGAGCCGGGTCGAGCACACCCAATGGCAAATGCCGCGACACCAGCGGCGTTCGCTCCCCACTGGCAACGTGATGCAGATAACCATCAGGCAGACCACCGTTCCACACTTCCACTTGCTGCAAGCTGAAGTTCACGCTCAGCAAAGTCGCACAGCAAAACATGTCCACGGGCAAAATGCGTTTGAGCTTCGCATTCATTTCCCGCAAGGTTTGGGTCAGGCCGTACCCCTTGGCGGTCATGCCGTAAAACACTTCAGCCAAGGGCATCGCCCCTACAGCCGCAGGCAAACCATGGCCGGTAAAGTCACCCAATAAAACGTGCATGTTGCCGGCAGGCGTGTACGCAGCCAACAATAGATCGCCGTTGAATAAGGCATAGGGCGATTGCAGGTAGCGAATGTTCGGCGCACTCAGGCAGCCGGAATGCGCCACCTGATCAAATACTGCTTTGGCTACCCGCTGTTCATTAAGCAAATAGCCATGATGCCTGGCGATTTGGTCACGTTGTTCCAAGACCGTTTCCTGCAACCGTCGCAAGCGCTCCATGGCATTGATCTTCGCGGTGAGGATCGCCTCGCTGTAGGGCTTGGCGAGAAAATCGTCGCCCCCTGCGTCAAGGCATCGAACCAACGCCTCGCTTTCGCTCAGCGAGGTGAGAAAAATGATGGGCACCAGCGCTTCGCCTGCCACCTGTTTGATTCGGCGCGCGGCCTCAAAACCGTCCATCACCGGCATCAAAGCATCCATCAGCACCAACTGCGGACGCTCTTTTTCAAACAACGCCAACGCTTCCAGGCCATTGCTGGCGCTGAGCACTGTATGGCCCTGGCGACGGACGATGGTCGTGAGTAGCAAGCGATCACTGGCATTGTCGTCAGCAATAAGCACGCACAGGCTTTCGGGCAGGGTTAGCACACGTCAGCCGATCTGAAACAGTTTTGAGAAATTGGAGATGGTCAGGATGGTGTTCACGTCGGCGTTGCAGTTGATCAGATGGATCTTCGCATCGTCACCGCCGGCATGGTCACGCAGCAGTAACAGCATGCCAAGCGCGGAACTGTCCAGATAACTCGTGCCCTTTAGATCGACAACGAAGCGCCGAGGAGTGCCGGCAGCGTTCTCGTAGGCACCGCGAAAATCTTGATGCGCGGCGAAATCAAAACGCCCTTCGATGAAAATGGTCAGTTCTTGCCCGTCGTGGGAGAGCTCGGTGTTTACGGACATTGGAGGCTTCCTTGGGTTAACACAGACACGGTGTGAAAGATTTAGCATTCTGCTGCGCCAACAGCAACCCGAATGAATTCAATTACCTGCATTAAAATTGATCGTGGCGGGGTAAGCGCTGGGAAAGTTCGTCGAGAAGCTTTTGTTCGCGCTTGTCTTCAAGCTGCCGCGCTTCATCAATGTAGCGCTGAACCAGCTTGCGCAGACCCTCGACCCGCGCATAACACTGCTGCCAGGCACCCCGAGCCTTGTCGAGATTTTCCTGATGCCAGGCAAGGCTCTTCTGTTGCTGGGCCACAGCAGTTTCCAGCTGATTGAGAAAGCTTTGATAATTTATCAGCCACTGCCCCGACACCCCGCGACCGCCTTTGTCGATCCACTGCAACTGATACTCATGGCGAAAACGCTCGAGTTCGGCCAGCTTGGTCTCAGCCAGACTGACCTGTCCCTGGAAGTGCCCCAGGCGCTGAGCCGCTGCGCGCTCTGCCTTTTCGGCCATGTCCACCACCGGCGCCAGGCGTACCGCTCGACTTGAGGCCATGGCTTATCAGCCGCCTGCTGCGGGATTGAACACTGCGGCGAGGCGCGCCTTACTCTCCTGCAGGCTCTCGTTGTCATTGAGCCCTTGGCGCAGGTAGCGCACCAATGTCGGCTGCAAGGCGATCGCCATGTCGGTTTCCCGATCACCACCGGCCACGTAAGCACCAACGCTGATCAAGTCGCGACTCTGCTGGTAGCGCGACCACAATTGTTTGAAATGCTGAGCCTGCCCCATGTGTTCAGGACTGACCACCGAAGGCATGACCCGACTGATGGACGCTTCGATATCGATAGCCGGGTAATGTCCCTCTTCGGCCAGACGCCGGGACAACACGATATGCCCATCGAGCACACCCCGCGCGGCATCGGCAATCGGGTCCTGCTGATCGTCGCCTTCAGAAAGCACGGTATAGAACGCAGTAATCGAGCCGCCCCCGGCCTCGGCGTTACCGGCGCGCTCCACCAGTTTGGGCAACTTGGCAAACACTGACGGTGGATACCCCTTGGTGGCGGGCGGCTCGCCAATGGCCAAAGCGATTTCCCGCTGAGCCTGAGCAAATCGAGTCAACGAATCCATGAGCAACAGGACGTTTTTACCCTTGTCGCGAAAGTATTCGGCAATGCGCGTGCAATACATGGCCGCCCGCATCCGCATCAAGGGCGCATCATCGGCGGGTGAAGCCACCACCACCGAGCGTTTCAGCCCCTCTTCGCCGAGGATATGCTCGATGAATTCCTTGACCTCTCGCCCCCGTTCGCCGATCAGGCCAACCACGATAATGTCGGCTTCGGTGAAGCGCGTCATCATCCCGAGCAGCACGCTCTTGCCCACACCGGTACCGGCGAACAGACCGAGACGCTGACCACGGCCAACGGTCAATAGCCCATTGATACTGCGAATACCCACATCCAGAGGCTGGCTGATCGGATTGCGCTTGAGCGGGTTGATCGTCGGGCCATCCATTGGCACCCAGTCTTCGGCTTTCATTCCACCTTTGCCATCGAGCGCGCGTCCGGCGCCATCGAGGACCCGACCCAGCATTCCCATACCCATCGGCAAGCGACCGGTATCGGCCAGCGGCACAACCCGAGCACCCGGTGCGATACCGGCAACACTGCCCACCGGCATCAGGAATATCTTGGACCCGGAAAACCCCATCACCTCGGCTTCGACTTGCATCGGGTGATAGCTATCATCGTTGATCACCAGACACCGACTGCCCATCGCAGCCCGCAAGCCTTCGGCTTCCAGGGTCAAACCGACCATACGCAACAAACGACCTTCCACCACCGGCTGGCCTGCCAGCTCGATGGCGTCGACGTAGGAACCCAGACGCTTGCCGAAGCTGGTCCGGTCAAGGCGCATCGGGGCCTGCTTTTTCAGGAGAGGCGTCATCTGCGTCATCTGCAATGACCGGGGCGTCGACGACTGTACCCAGATCGAGGCTCATGTCCGCAGGCGCAGGGTGCAGAGCCTGATCGTGCAACTGATCGAACATTTTCGCCAATGCTTGAGAAATTCGAGTTTCGATGGTCGCATCGATTCGACTGTGCTCGGTTTCGACCCGGCAACCACCCGCCTGAAGGGTATCGTCTTCGACGATGCGCCAGGTTTCTTCATGGCGTTCACGCAGGGCTTTGACCTGAGCGAAGTCCTGAGGGTTGATGAAGATGCGTACATTCTGCGCGCCCATAGGCAACAACTTCAAAGCGTCACGCAATACCTGACCGATACGACTAGAGTCAGTGGTCAACTCGCGCTGAATGACTTGCCGGGTAATGTGCCCTACCAGTTCGACCAGCGATTTTTCAATCTGCGTGTCCTGCTCGGCGATAGGCTCGAACAGATGGACCATCAATTGCTCAAGGCTCGCAAGCTTGGCGCTCAAGGCTACGTCAGCCTCTTGCCGGACCTTGAGCTGAGTGCTGTGAAAACCCTCTTTCTCACCCGTGGCAAAACCTTCGTTGTAGGCTTCCTGACGAATGCCTTCCAGCTCTTCAAGGGTCAGCGGCTGGACTTCGTCCAGAGGTACTTCTTCCATCTCCGCCGGCTCGACCTCAACCGGTTCAGGCTCTGGCTCTAACAGCGCTTCACTGTGCGGGTCGAAACTAGGCAACGACCAGACATCAAAGCCGCCGACATCCTTGGCCCGGATCAGATCACTGGGCGGCTCTTTGTTGGAGCTAAACATGTAGTGATCCTCAGATCATCTCTTCGCCGCCCTTGCCACCGAGAACGATTTCTCCGGCTTCGGCCATACGGCGAGCAATAGTGAGGATTTCTTTCTGCGCGGTTTCCACATCGCTGACGCGCACCGGGCCTTTGGCCTCGAGATCGTCGCGCAACAATTCGGCAGCACGTTTGGACATGTTCTTGAAGATTTTCTCCTTGATTGCTTCGTCGGAGCCTTTAAGCGCCAACACCAGCACATCAGAAGACACTTCGCGCAGCAACGCCTGGATACCCCGGTCGTCGACATCGGAAAGGTTGTTGAAAACGAACATGAGGTCTTCGATCTGACCGGACAGGTCCCCGTCGACTTCGCGGATCGAGTCCATCAACTGGCCTTCGATGGAGCTGTCGAGGAAGTTCATGATATCGGCCGCACGCTTGATGCCGCCCAAGGTGGTGCGCGCTGTATTGGAGTTGCCGGAGAACTGCTTTTCCAGAATCTGGTTCAGCTCTTTCAATGCCGCCGGCTGCACGGTGTTGAGCGAGGAGACACGCAGAATGATATCCAGACGTACCTTGTGATCGAAATGACCGAGCACTTCGCCAGCCTGATCCGGGTCCAGATAAGCCACAACGATGGCCTGAATTTGCGGGTGCTCATAGCGGATCACGTCAGCAACCGCACGAGGCTCCATCCATTTCAGGCTGTCCAGACCACTGGTATTGCCCCCCAGCAAGATCCGGTCGATGAGGCCGTTGGCCTTGTCTTCGCCCAAGGCCTGGGTCAGCATTTTGCGGATATAACCGTCGGAGCCGACGCCGAGACTGGTCTGGTCGCCGACGATCTCGACGAACTCACTCATCACCTGCTCGACTTCCTCACGGTGCACATTGCGCATTTGCGCCATGGCGACACCGACCCGCTGAACCTCTTTAGGCCCCATGTGCCGAAGCACCTGAGCGGCATCGGTTTCACCGAGGGAGAGCAAGAGAATGGCAGCCTTGTCGACCTTGGTCATCTTGGCGGTAAGCGCTCGATTGTCACTCATCTGCGTTAATCCACTCTTTCACGACCTGAGCCACACGACCTGGGTCTTCAGCCACCAGGCTCTTGATTGCATTCAACTGTGCGTCATAACCCTCGCTCGGGCTAGGCAGCAAAATACTTTGCGGACCGCCAAGGCTGACGCGGTCATTGGACAGTTCACCACCCAGACCACCCATGCCACCGAGCTCGGCATCGCCGTCGACGCCAACCAGCTGCCGGTTCTTGCCACTGGTGATGTTGTTGAGTACCGGCCGCAGAACACCAAATACCAGTACCAGGATGAACAACACACCCAGCACTTGTTTGACGATGTCCCAGAACCACGGATGGGAATAGAACGGAATATCAGGGATCACTTCGCCACGATCGGTGGAGAATGGCACGTTTACCACACTGACGCTGTCGCCGCGACTGGCGTTGAAACCAACAGCGTCCTGCACCAGCCGGGTAAAGCGCGCCAATTCGTCGGCATTCCATGGCGTAAGGCTGGTCTCGCCTGTCTTGGGATCGACTTTGACCCGATCATCCACGACCACCGCCACAGACAAGCGATTCACCCGACCCTGCTGCTGCTTGGTGTGACTGATGGAACGGTCCAGCTCAAAGTTCTTGGTCGACTGCTTACGCTTGTCCGCTGGATAAGGTGCCAGCATCGGCTGACCGGTCGCTGGGTCCATGATCTGCTGACCATTTGCGTCGAGCAGCGGTTGACCTGGCTGTATGGAACCTGAGGCAGCTGCACCCGCGCCCGCCTGCTGAGGCGCACTGGCTGGACCGGGCGGCTGATTACTCAACGCACCCGGAACGCCCTGCGGACCGCCACCGGAGGAACGCTGTTCGTCGACCGACTGCTCGCTGCGCAACGCAGGTTGATCGGGGTTGAAGCTTTCCGCTGTCGACTCAACGGCGCTGAAGTCCACATCGGCCGAGACTTCGGCCTTGTAGCGATCATTGCCCAGAATCGGTTGCAGGATGTTCTGTACACGCTGAGTGAGCATGTTTTCCATACGGCGACTGTAGTCAAACTGCTTGCCAGCCATGGTCAATTCGGAGTTTTCACTCTGATCGGACAACAGCGTGCCCTTCTGGTCGACCACGGTAATCTGCGACTTGCTCAGTTCGGGAACAGCCGTTGCCACCAGGTTGATAATCGCCATGACCTGACCCGGCTCCAATGAGCGGCCAGCGTACAATTCGATCAGTACCGAAGCGCTCGGTTTACGCTCGTCACGCACGAACACCGAACTTTTCGGGATCGCCAGATGCACACGTGCACCCTTGACGTTATTGAGGCTGGAGATGGTCCGGGCAAGCTCGCCTTCAAGCCCGCGACGATAGCGCGTGGCTTCCATGAACTGGCTGGTACCCAGGCCCTGGTCCTTGTCGAGAATTTCGAAGCCGATGTTGCCGTCGCCTGGCGCTACACCCGCGCCCGCCAATTTGATCCGCGCACGCTGCAAATCATCAGCCTTGACCAGCAACGCGCCAGAATTTGGTTCGACGGTATAAGGGATGTCCGCGGCCGCCAACGTATCCATGACCTGTTTGGCGTCCATACCGGCCAGACTGCCGTACAGCGGCCGATAATCAGGCTGCTGGGACCAGAGCACCACGGCAAAACCAATAGCAACACTCGCTGCCAGACCGACCATAAGGCCAACCTGACGCAACATGGTCATCTCGGAGAGATTTTCCAGAAAGGACAAACCAAACAGCGGCGGCTTACCTTGAGGGGCACCCGATTTGGCCGGCACGTTATCGGTGACTGCTTCAGCCATGACTCAATACGTCCTTAAACCGGCATCTGCATGATGTCTTGATACGCTTGAACCAGTTTATTGCGGACCTGGGTCAACGCCTGGAACGAAACGCTCGCTTTTTGCGAGGAGATCATCACGTCAGTGAGGTCCACACCGCTTTTGCCGATTTCAAACGCATTCGACAATTGATTAGAGGCCTGCTGGGTATCGTTGACCTTGTTGACGGCCTGGCCAAGCATATCGGCAAAGCTGCTGGCGCCGATTTCCGGGGTGCTTATTGCTTTTGGCGTAGCCATGGCGTCCATTTGCATGGAGCGCATGTCCAACATCAAGCGATTAAATTCAACACCTTGGCTCATGACGTCTCTCTCACTAAAGGCCGCAGATTTTTGACACTCGTTAAGCGGCTACACATGGCAAAGCAACAACAGTGCCAGCCAGGTGATGGCCTTTAGCCGCAACTTGCATTCAAATGGTATGAAGTCTGCAGGAACACGCGCCAGCCTGCGAATAGTTTGATGCGGTGCGCCTTATACACCACACGGCATCAAGTAGCGAATAGAGACGCTTCAACATCCATCCCCGCATCGCGCATCTGCGCCAGCTTGTAACGCAAGGTCCGGGGGCTGATACCCAAGCGTTCCGCCGCTTCTTTGCGACGGCCGCGCTCAGCGCGTAGGGTGTCGATGATTATCTGAAACTCACGACGCCGCAAGTCATCACCCAAGGCCCCGGCGGACTCTCCGACCTGATTATGTGATGCCGCACCATCGGCTGAAGGCACTGACACTGAAGGCATCGGTGTTGAAGCAACAACCTGCGGCTGCGTCGGAACACCTAACGCCGGCACTGGCGAAGCCGCTACCGGGCCAGACAAACAGAAGTCCTGTGCCTGAATCACCCCTCCCTGCTGCAGGATCAATGCCCGCTGAATCGCGTTATCCAGCTCGCGAACATTGCCTGGCCATGGGTAGCCGATCAGACAGGCTTGCGCGTCCGCCGACAATCGTACGGCGGCATGCTTCATTTTATTGACGTGTTTGGACAGCAACCGTTCGGCCAGCGGCAGAATATCGGCAGTTCGCTCACGCAGTGGTCGCCAAGCCAACGGAAACACCGAAATCCGGTAATAAAGATCTTCGCGAAAACGTCCTGCAGCTACTTCTGCGGCCAGATCGCGGTTGGTGGTTGCCAGCACACGAATATCCAAGATGATGGGTTTACGCCCGCCCACACGCTCCACTTCCCTTTCCTGAAGCACGCGCAGCAATTTGGCTTGCAGACCGAGGGGCATTTCAGAAATCTCATCCAGCAGAATGGTGCCGCCATCTGCCTGCTCAAACTTGCCCGCCTGCGCCGCGATGGCGCCGGTGAACGATCCTTTCTCATGACCGAACAACGTCGCTTCAAGCATGTTGTCCGGGATCGCCGCGCAATTGATCGCAATAAACGGCTTGTTAGCCCGAGTAGACTGCTGGTGAATAAAACGCGCCAACACTTCCTTGCCCGTACCGGACTCACCGGAAATCAGCACCGTCGAATCACTCCTGGCCACTCGACCGGCCAAATCCAGCAATTGTGCGCTGGCCGGCTCGAAGGCTACCGGCCCCTCACTGTCAGCAGGTCCGGGACGACCCAGTGCGTGCCGCGCTACCAACTCCATAAATGCTTTGGGCTCGAAAGGCTTGACCAGATAATCCGCCGCGCCCTGACGCATCGCATCTACCGCACGCTCGACCGCGCCGTGCGCAGTCATCAACAGTACAGGTAATTGCGCATAACGGCTGCGCAACACGCTCAACAATTGATGACCATCCATGCCCGGCATGTTGACGTCACTCACCACCAGACCGAAGGACTCTTCAGCCACGGCCTCAAGCGCCTCTTCAGCCGAACCGACGGCACGGAAGTCGTGCCCGGCCAACATCAAGGTCTCACCCAGCGCCTCGCGCAGTGAAGGATCATCCTCGACCAGCAACACCTTGATCGCCATCAGTTCACTCCCGCGTCACAAGCTTCCGGAATCAAAGGCAGAGTGACAATCGCGCACGTGCCGCGACCCGGACGAGAACGAAATTGCAGCTGCCCCTGGTGTGCACGGGTGACTGCGCCGACCACCGCCAACCCCAACCCGGTGCCGGTGGACTTGGTGGTAAAGAAAGGCTCTCCGATGCGCGCCAGTGCCGAGGCGTCGATCCCGCTGCCATTGTCACTGATGCATAAGCGCAGCGTGTTATCGCGACTGTAGAGATGGATTTTCAAGCGCGCTTTTCCAGCGCTGGCCTGCACCGCGTTTTCAATCAAATTAAGCAGCGCCCCCACCAGCGTGTCTCTATTGCACAGCAACGCGCCTTCGCGACTGTCGCACTGCCAACGTACCGATAGACCCTGCACGTGGGTTTGCGCCGCCGCCTGCAAGGCCTGAAACAACAGATCGGGCGCAATACGATCGGTCATCGGCAACTCGCCACGTGCGAAGACCAGCATGTCGCGCACCTGATGTTCGAGCTCGTGCAAACGCTCTTTCAAGCGTCCGGCAAAACGTTGCTGAGTCGCCACCGGCAGCTCCTGCTCAGCCAAATGGCTGGCATAGATCAAGGCTGCGGACAGCGGCGTACGAATCTGATGAGCCAGCGAGGTGACCATTCTCCCCAGGGAGGATAGACGCTCGTGACGGGCTAGCTGCCCCTGCAGATGACGGGTTTCGGTCAAGTCGTTAAGCAGCACTAGCTGACCCGGCTCCGCGTCCAGTGAACGCGTTGCGATGGACAGACGTCGTCCATCCTTGAGAGACACTTCGTGACCATCATCTTCGCGCGGCGCGAAACACCGACTGATCACTTGTCGCCAAAGCATGCCCAGCAGTGGCTCACCTAACAGGTCGCATGCTGCAGGGTTGGCCTCACGCACCACGCCCTGACCGTCCATGACAATGACGCCGCCGGGCAACAGCATGAGCAAGTTTTGCAGGCGATTAGCCAGACGCTCTTTTTCCGCCAATTCCTGCATTCGCTGAGCACTGACGACCGCCAACTCCCCCTTGAGCTCCGTCACCCGCGCTTCGAGCAAGCTGTAGGAGTCACTCAACTGACTCGACATCTGATCGAACCGCGAGAACGCCTGCTCAAGCCCGGTCCGGCTTTCCGGCTCGAGGGACGGCTGCGCTTCGTAAGAAAGGGCAGAAGACATCTGGGCAGCCTGGGGCATAGTGGTCTCTCGCATGGCGAACCGTCATTAAACGGTATGTAGCAAGAGACATAGCAATACCCGTGCCGAAAAAAAACCCCTGACTTATCAGGGGTTTGATTATTCGAGAAGAGAAGAAGCGTCAATCCTCCGCCTGTTCTTCCCCATCACGACGGCTCATGCCGTATTTGCGCATTTTTTCCACCAGGGTTGTACGGCGAATACGCAGACGCTCAGCCGCGCGCGCCACAATGCCGCCCGCATCGTCCAATGCCTGCTGAATCAGGCCCTGCTCCAACCCTCCCAGATAGTCCTTGAGGTCAAGACCTTCAGGTGGCAACAAGGCGCCGGAAGCGAAGTTGGGCGTATGTCCATTAATAGCGACCCGCTCTTCCAGGTCAGTGCGAAAGCTATCAACCAGTTGCTCGTCTTCATCGTCAACGTAACGGAATTTTTTCGGCAACTCGATGACGCCGATCACCCCGTAGGGATGCATGATCGCCATGCGCTCGACCAGATTGGCCAGTTCGCGAACATTGCCCGGCCAGGCGTGACGACAAAGCGACATGATGGCCGCCGAGTTGAAACGGATCGAGCCACGTTTTTCGTGCTCCATGCGCGAAATCAATTCGTTCATCAGCAACGGAATGTCTTCGACACGCTCGCGCAGCGGGGCCATCTCGATCGGGAATACATTCAAACGGTAATACAGGTCTTCACGGAACGTACCGATCTCGATCATGTGCTCGAGATTCTTGTGCGTCGCTGCAATGATTCGCACATCGACGCTCTGGGTTTTGTTGCTGCCGACCCGCTCGAAGGTGCGCTCCTGCAGCACACGCAACAGCTTGACCTGCATAGGCAGCGGCATGTCGCCGATTTCGTCGAGGAACAAGGTGCCGCCATTGGCCAGCTCAAAGCGCCCGGCACGACTGGTGATCGCCCCGGTAAACGCGCCCTTCTCATGACCGAACAGTTCGCTTTCCAGCAACTCGGCAGGTATGGCTCCACAGTTGACAGGTACGAACGGCGCATCACGACGCTTGGAGTGATAGTGCAGATTGCGCGCAACCACTTCCTTGCCAGTACCGGACTCACCGAGGATCAGCACACTGGCATCGGTGTCGGCAACCTGCTGCATCATTTGCCGAACATGCTGAATCGCGCGACTGGTACCCACCAGACTGCGAAACAGGTTCGGCTCACGATGACGACCACGCTCACGGGCATGATCGTACATTTCACGATAAACCTGAGCACGGTGCAGGGAATCGAGCAGTTTGCTGTAGCTGGGCGGCATTTCCAGAGACGAGAGCACACGACGGCGCAAGTCCTCTGGCAGGTCAGTGGAAGAAAATTCTCCCATTAACATGACGGGAAGGAACTCATCCCAGGCGGCGATGGTCTTAAGCAGTCCTTGAAGAGTACCTGGAGCGCTCACTTCGCCCACCAGCACGCAAAGCACTTCTCGGGTAGAGGTCAGAGAACCGACGACCTGCTGCCAATCAAGGCTTGAGCAGGACAAATTTTCTTCGCCAAGAAAATTTAAAATGACCGCCATATCCCGGCGGCGCAGGCTATCGTCATCAATCAGCAAAATCTTGATTTCACGCCACATGCAATAGCAACTTCCCTAGTCAAACTCAATGCCCATGAAATGGGGGCAAGCTTGGCGTCTACGACCCATTTGGCGATTTAGACGTCAGAAAATAGTAAACCGCACTAGTTAAGTCAAAAATCCGCGCACAGTCAAATTTATGGCGAATTTCTTTTTTTCGATCAACTGAGTGTCAACCGAACAGATGGTAAACCTTTGCCGCGTTTTTCGCTTGCCGGATCTGCGTCATCTCGTCGACTATTGCTTGGCGCTCATCAGTAGCGACCTCAATCAGCTGTCGATACACCCCTAACAGGCGTTCAAGATTGCTTCTCACTTCGGTTTCGTTTAGCGGAGCCTCGCTGATCACATCGTCAACACAAGCGCGGCAAGCTAGATCCAGCTGCCCAATAGCTTCCCAGTCACGCTCAGCCAATGCACCGACCAACGCTTCACGGGTTTCTTCGATACGCTGCAATACAGCACTCATGGTGATCTCCTCGAAACAGCAGGCTATAGGGTCGCGATGCCATCCCAGCCATCCTTGACCGTACGCAGCAAATCGCTGACTTCGTCGAGGATTTTCGGGTCGCTCTTGATGTTGGCTTCCGCCAGACGCTTCATCATGTAAACGTAGAGATTGTCTAGATTCCCCAGAGCAGCTGCCGATTTCTCCAGGTCAAGACCTTCGCGCAGACCACCCACGATGCCAATGGCCTTGCCGATCAGGATACCCTTGTTAGGAATGTCCTTACGCTCCATCGCACCCCTGGCTTGAGCAATGCGGTCCAGACCGCCTTCCATCAGCATTTGCACGAGGCGGTGGGGACTGGCTTCGGAAGTCTGGGCTTGCGCACCAATCTTCTGATACTGCCGAAGAGCTAACATCGGATTCATGTTCTACCTCATCAAAACTCAAGAGTTCGTATACCCAAGGTATCGACACAACGTCACAAAACTTTAGGCCAGATGCCAAAAGCCCGACTGCGTTAAACGCAGCCGGGCTTTCGGTGCCGAGACAGTAATTAGCCCGTCTTCGATGCGCTCAACGAAGTGAAGTATGACGTGATACTGGTCGAAGTCGCCTTCATCTGCCCCACCAAAAGGTCCATCGCGTTGTATTTGGCTGTCAACGCGGCGGTCATATTGGTCACCCGCAGATCCAGTGCGGCCTGCTGGGTGGTGAGGGCATTCTTCTGCGTGGTCAAACTGCTCGAACGCGTATCAAGAATACCACCCGTCTGAGTATAAGGCGTAAGGACCGCACCCATCCGCGCCAGCAATCCGTTGGTACTCGTGGTACCGCTGAACAACTGCTGAACCTGCCCGCCCAGACTCTTGCTGGTCATCGCTGTCGTGAACTTGGTGCTATCAAAGGTCAGCGTACCGGCCTTCTGGTCCGTCTGGATACCCAACTGTGAAAGCACCGACAACTGACTGCCAGGACCAGGCGTAACCAATTGGTCACGCAAAGACGCCAGCAATGTCCTTGGCAGAGAATCACCGGTCATAGCAGCCGCTACCGTGAGATTACCCTTGCTGTCTGCGGTGGCCTTAGTCAAGGAGGTAATGGTCTTGACCACTGTGTTGTAGGCATCAACAAAGGTCTGCAACGAGGTTTTCAAGCCATCGGTATTGGTTGCAACCGTCACCGTCGAGCTGCCAGCGGCAACCAATGTCATGCTCAAACCACTGATTGCCTTGCTCACCGTGTTGGACGAGCTCTTGACCGCCAGCCCATCAATGGTGAGATTTGCATCCAATGCCTGACTGCCTATATAGCCAGCACTACCAGGAGTTGCTGAATTGAGCGCAGTATTCGCGGGTATAACCAACCCCGCAACGCTACTGGTGGTGGTGATATCCGAGCCAGCACCGGTGGTTGTAGAACCAAATACCAGACGCGAGGCCCCCGTGCTGTCCGTCACGATGTTGGCGCTGACGCCACTGGTGGCTGTCTGGGTGTTGACCAAATCACGAACCGACTGCAGCGTCGAGTTCGCCGGGATAGTGAAGCTGGTCGCAGTGGTATTTTGAGTGATAGTCAAGTTACCACTCGGAATAGCACTGGTAGCCCCTCCAGAGAAAGAGGCAGTCGCAACTTTGGAGCTGGTGGCCAGATTCTGAACAACAATATTGTAACTGCCATTGACCGCCGTATTGTCCGAGGTCGCAGCAAGGGTTGCCGGGGTAGACGAAGTCGCCGCAAAACCCGAAAAAGCCGGGTTTGTGGCGCTGCCAAGATTGGTCAACGCCGTCTGATAGGCAGTCAGAGCGCTTTTCAGCGAACCCACTCCAGAAATCTTGGACGTCGCGAGGGTCGTCTGACTGTTGATCTGCGTCTGCTTGGCCGACTTGTCGGCATTGACCAATGCGGTGACGATAGAACCGATATCAAGGCCAGAGCCAAGGCCTGTACTGGGGACAATTGGACTTGCCATGTGCATCTCCTTTCAGTTTTTCGTCGGTCTTTTGACCACTACAACGAATAAAAGAACATACAGACACTATTCATGCCAGCATCAAGCTTTTGCGTTGAACAACACGCTGCTTGCATTACTTAAGTTATCTGCCAATTTCAGCGCCTCCTCCGAGGGAATCTGCCTGACCACCTCACCCGTTTCACTGGCGATTACTTTTACCACAACCTTGCCGGACGTTTCGTCAATCGAAAACTCCAGATTGCGCTTGACCGATTGAACGAATTTTTCAATCTCCTGCACTGCCGCTTTCAACTTTTTCGAATCAGAGTCTTTACTCGCGGTCACTTCTGCCACGCTATCGACCAGAGGCGTCCCAGCCGACTTATTAGCAGCACCGCTCAGCGGTGTCACCGCCGGGTAAGACAAGTTCAGCTTGACGCTCATATCCATGTCCATCACCTCCTAAAGTAAAAAAGCGGGAGAGCACGACACGCGCACCCTCCCGCCAAAACTCATTCCAAAATTACTGAAGCAGTTTCAGTACAGCGGAAGGCAGCTGGTTGGCCTGAGCCAAAACAGCGGTCGAAGCTTGTTGCAGGGTTTGGCTCTTGGTCAACTGAGCAGTTTCAGCAGCGAAGTCGGTATCTTGTACGCGACCTTGTGCAGCCGTGACGTTTTCAGTGATGTTCTGCAAGTTGGAAATGGTGCTGGTCAGACGGTTCTGCGAAGCACCCAGGTTTGCGCGAGTTGCGCCGATTTGAGCGATGGCAGCATCAATTGCAGTGATTGCGTTATCGATGTTGGTACCAACAGTGGCGCTGGTACCGGTCAGCGCAACAGTAGCGCTGGCTACGGAAAGGCTGGCGGCGTCGAACTTGCTGCTCAGAACCAGGTCGATGTGGTTAGCAGTACCGGTGTTGGAACCCACTTGCAGGGTCATGGTACCGGCAGAACCGTCGAGCAGGTTCTTGCCGTTCAAGTTGGTGCTGGCAGAGATACGAGTCAGTTCGTCAGACATCTGAGCGAATTCTGAGTTAGTTGCGGTCTGGTCAGCGGTACCGTTGGTGCCGTTACGTGCCTGAACAGCCAGTTCACGCATACGTTGCAGAATGTTGGTAGATTCTTGCAGCGCGCCTTCAGCAGTCTGAGCCATCGAGATACCGTCGTTGGCGTTTTTCACTGCCACGGTCTGACCACGAATCTGGCTGCTCATACGGGTAGCAATCTGCAGGCCGGCAGCGTCGTCTTTAGCGCTGTTGATTTTCAGGCCGGAAGACAGGCGAGTCATGGATTGAGAAAGAGAACTCGCTGCGTTGTTCAAGTTTTTCTGAACAGCCAGGGATGTAACGTTGGTGTTTACGCCTAAAGTCATGATGAGTTCCTCAATGGTTGGGTACTGCGGCTTCCGGCCCTGGCAACCGCCGGGTGTGGCCTAGAGAACCTTCGTAATAGTTATCGTCGAGATAGCAAGGAGCTTGAGGGCTTTTTAAAAAAATATTGCCACTACTCTGACATCCCTACAGCTGTCGGGGGCTGCAGAGCATCTCACTCACTCTATTCAACGACCTACAACCTCACACCACCCCGACATCTCCAACCGTTTTGAGGCCTGGCATCCTTGACCGGATACCAGGATTCGACATGCGCCCGAAGGCATTCTTTATTGCAGAAGTTTAAGAACTGCGGCCGGTAGCTGGTTGGCTTGAGCCAAGACGGCCGTCGACGCTTGTTGCAGCGTTTGCTGCTTGGTCAGCTCGGCTGTTTCCGAGGCGAAATCGACGTCTTCGATTTGGCCGCGCGCAGCCGTGGTGTTCTTTACCATGTTGTTGAGGTTGGAAATGGTGCTGGCGAAGCGGTTTTGCTTGGCGCCCAGATTGGAACGAGCGGCATCAATGGTTTCCAGAGCCTTGTCGATGGATACAATAGTTGCCTCGATGTTGTCGGCAATGGCTTGATCGTTGAGCGGTTTGCTCTTTTTATCCAGTTCGGTTGCGTCCTTTAAAACTGTCGTCGCACCATCGGCTTCCGTTTTTGCGGTAGCCACAACGGCTTGTTGAGCCGTGTAGGCAGCAGGATCAGTAACCGCATCAATCGCACCCAGCGCAGCTTCAGCAGCAGCCAGTGCTGTATTTTTCTGTAGAGCATCATCGGTCATCTTTTCCGTCACATTGACAGGCAATAGATTTCGACTTCCGCTCCCATCAATCGCAAGCGCCGTGTACTCGCCCTTCACAACCGCTACGGAGCCGGTTGTCTTATCGTCGCCCGGTACAGCCGCAGCGCTTTTAGCCGCTACAAACAACGATTCGGCAGAGAAATCGTCCGAGAGCGACAGGCTGATCTCCTCGGTTCTCCCTACGTTGGCGCCCACATGAAACGTCATCGTCCCGGCGCTGCCATCCAGCAGCTTCAAACCACCACCAAACGTGGTGCTCTTCGAAAGACGGGTCAGTTCTTGAACCGACTGATTGAATTCGGAATTGAGTGCATCCCGCTCCTTTTGACTGTTGTCGCCGTTTTTTGATTGAATCGCCAGTTCTCGCATCCGCTGCAGGTTGTTGGTCGATTCCTGCAATGCCCCCTCCGCAGTTTGCGCAATGGAAATTGCATTGCCCGCATTTCTGGCCGCAACCGTCATCCCTTTAATCTGGGTCGTCAGGCGACTCGCGATTTGCATGCCGGCGGCATCGTCCTTGGCGCTGTTAATCCTTAAGCCTGAAGACAAACGCGCCATTGATGTGCTGACGGCATCGGAAGAGCGGTTCAGATTTCGCTGAACCGACAACGAAGCGACATTGGTATTTACGGTTAAAGCCATCGTGAAATTCCTCACAAAAAAAAGATTGCTGGCTTCCAAAAACGGGCTGCATCCGGCACGCCCTGAAAACCTACAAAATGCTTATCGGAAAAATTACAAGTGGCTTTAACTGGCTTTTTAAGACTGTTTGGGAATTACAACTATTAAATACCCGACATTTGTAGGGTATTTTGGTTATAAGCGTGGATTTTTAAAGGTTTAATTTTTTACGGATTTTTTTGCAAAAAAAGATGAAAAAAAAATCGAAAAGCCTCCTCCTCACACATTTTCCGAGCGGGGATAAGAGAAAAATTCGTGACGTATCTAGAACGGGGTCGTGACGGGGAGTCGAGAAAGGAACACATCCATGCAGAAGCGTCGGCGGGGCAACCTGAACGCGCTCGAACTACTATTCGCGCTCGAGTAACGCCACCAACTCATACTCTAGATAGTCAGCCAACCCCAACCAGTCCAGCCCTTCCTGGCAGGCCAGCATCGGCGGCAGTAGCTGCAACCATTGTTGTTGCGCTGCTGGCGAGCCCCGACTTAACAGACTCTGCGCGTGATCGAACACATCGACCATAGTCAAGGCCGCCTCGACATTACGCCCAAGACGAAACAGCCCGGCACACTGCCGACAGTCGATGACACACTGTGCACGGGGGCTCATTGCACAAACTCCAGGTTAAAGGCCGTACCGGCGATCATCGCACCTGCCCGACTACTGTTAAGAAAGCGCACCTCTGGATGCCCGGCAATGTAACGTTCCAGCTCGCCCAGATAGCGACGAAAATTGAGCTGCGTCTTGACTCGTTGTCCATGACCATCAAGCACCCAGTGCCTGGCGAGGTTAACGCCAGGCCCTAGATCACCGTCATTCCAGCCCGCGTGGGTCTTGTTCATCGGGAAAGCAAAATCAGCGC
Source organism: Pseudomonas sp. GG8 (assembly GCF_052976945.1). Taxonomy (NCBI): domain Bacteria; kingdom Pseudomonadati; phylum Pseudomonadota; class Gammaproteobacteria; order Pseudomonadales; family Pseudomonadaceae; genus Pseudomonas; species Pseudomonas sp. GG8. The sequence goes on along the minus strand of NZ_JBRIIP010000001.1, from coordinate 1,476,642 downwards.
CGAACAAGGTGATTCTCGCTGCGCCCATTTTCACCGCCAAGTCTACCGCCGGATGAAGCACGCTGCCGCCGACGTACAACTGCGCTTTGGCAATTTGCTGGCGCAGCGCGGCATAGATCGGGCTGGCGGAATAGCCGGCATAGCGCAGGCCCTTCCAGGCCACGAGCACCTCCGGATCACTCATTGGCATATACACCAAGGGGATACTGTCGGAGTCCGACGGCGGCAAGTGCCGAGCCGTGATCCCCTTATCGATGCTCACCACCAAGTCCGGTTTGATGCCGTGCTCAATTAACGGCCGGTAAGCCGTATCGACACTGATAAACAGAGGCCGCTGCACCTGCTCACGAATAGCCAGAAGCTTTTCGAAGTGCTGCTCCAGGCTCGGCCCCGTACCAATCACATAGACTTCCTGCCCCGCCTGCGAGCCGAACAGCTCAGCGATATCACGGTCACTGCGCAACAGCTCGAGGCTGTCCTGCAAGCGCTGGAGAATCTGCGGGGATTGCGGATCGAACTCGCGATTATTGAAGCTCAGGTGCACTTCGCTGACCAGTCGATCACGAATCCTGGCATTAAACTCATCCGCTAATTCCAACTCGGACGGCAGCGCAAAGAACGGTAACTGGATCTCGCGGCAATCGGCGGCATAACTCAGTTCGACCCGTGGATCACTGAGCCAGGGCGTTTGGTCAAGGAGGCTGAGGACCAAAGCAAACAACCCACCGTTGAGAATGTGCACCTGCAACCGTCGTAGCTCGGGATTTTCCAGCAAGACCTGCTGCAAATCGCCCAGCCCCGTACCGTACACATGCAGCATCGGACTCTCAGGTGGCAGACTGGCTGCTTGCAGGCGGGCTTCAGCAGTGCGGTCATGGCGACTGGTCAACTGAATGCCGGCAATCCTCAGGGTTGAACCCAACCCTTCCACCAGTTCGACCTGCAATGATTCGCTATCTTCGGCCAACAACCGGGAGAACACCTCCGGCCAGCGCGCCTGTAGCACCTCGGCATTTTGCTGAAAGCTCTCGCTCATGCTGCCTCACTCAAAACGTGCGCAAAAAAATAGCGCTCAAGGTTAACTCACCTGAAGCGCTATTTTTAGAAGCTTATGCAATCACGAGCGATGAATGATCGCCGAGCCCCAGGACAAGCCGACACCAAAGCCACTCAACGCAACCCGATTCCAATCGCTGTCGAGCACGTGTTTTTCCAGCAACAAAGGAATGCTCGAAGAAACGGTATTACCGGTTTCCAGCATGTCCTTGAGAAACTTCTCCGGATCACCTTCAAAACGCCGGGCTACAGCATCGACAATCGCAGCACTGCCCTGGTGAATACAGAAGGCGTCGATATCGTCCGAATGCAAGCCAGACTCATCCAGCAACTCGTGCAGGTGCGCGGGCACTTTGAGCAGCGCGAAGTTGAAGACCTGACGGCCATTCATGAAAAACACGCCGTTACTGACCTTCAGGTGCGGTGCGCCGGAACCGTCAGTGCCAAATTTGGCCTTGCCCAGCTGCCAGTCAGCCCCCTCGCCCATCCACGTGGCTGTCGCAGCATCGCCAAACAGCATCGTGGTATTGCGATCTTCGGGGTCGACAATTTTCGAGTACGGGTCGCAGGTCACCAGCAGGCCGTTCTTCAGCCCTGCGGCGTCCATGAAGCCCTTGAGCGCATACAGGCCGTAGACGTAGCCCGAGCACCCAAGGGAGATATCGAACGCGGCCACATGGGTCGACAGGCCGAGCTTGTCCTGAACGATGGCGGAGGTGTGGGGCAAGGCCTCTTCGTCGCCGTTCTGGGTGACGACGATCAGCACGTCGATGGATTCGCGCTTGAGGTCGGGATTCTTGGCGAACAAGGCATTGACGGCCTCGACGCACAGGTCAGACGTTTCTTGCCCGGCGTCTTTGCGCGGCAGGAAAGCAGAACCGATCTTGCCCAGAATGAACTCTTCATCCTTGGCGAACTTAGCACCTTGTGCGTAGTTATCGACGCCGGCTACGGGCACGTAACTCGCTATGCTTTTTATGCCAATCATTATGGCTTCCCAATAATAAACAGCTGAATATCACCGTTCTCTGCAATCGAGAGCGCTGGCCAACAGAGATTTCCTGTCGTCCACAAGGAGCGACAGCGAAGGGAATAAGTGGCTATCGCCAGGCCAATAAAGAGCCAAGCGCCATCATTCCCTATTAATACAATACAGTGAAGATGCGCGTTATGACTCGCAGGTCACGCTATTTTGCCGAATCAGCCACAGAAGCTGTTATTCGACCAATGACCAGTCCAGGGGTGTACCCCGTTTCAAGGCCTGTCCCGCACGTCGCCCGATGAGCGCATCGCGGTGTTTTGGGGCCAATCCAAAGCCCGGACGGATTGCTCTCAGGTTGTCAGCACTGAAGACTTCACCGGCGACCATATCCTGAGTCACATACAGTGATCGACGATAGACCAGTGACGCGCGCTCGGCCTCTGTGACGCCATAATGCACGTGCCCCATGGCCTGCCAGGCACGTTCGGTTTCAATGACCAGGCTAGCCATTTCAGCCGGTTCCAGGGAAAAGCTCGCATCTACCCCGCCAGCGGCTCGATCCAGAGTGAAATGTTTTTCGATCACTGTCGCCCCGAGCGCTACGGCTGCCACGGAAACGCCAACGCCCATGGAATGATCGGACAATCCCACCTCGCAACCAAACAAATCGCGCAAATGCGGGATGGTGCGCACATGGCTGTTTTCTGGCGAGGCCGGGTAAGTACTGGTGCACTTGAGCAACACCAAGTCCTTGCACCCGGCAGCACGAGCAGCGCGAACCGTCTCGTCCAGTTCGGCGATACTCGCCATGCCGGTCGAGATAATCAACGGCTTGCCGGTCGACGCGACCCGGCGAATCAACGGTAAATCGGTATTTTCGAAACTGGCGATTTTGTAAGCCGGCACATCCAGGCTTTCAAGAAAATCCACCGAACTGTCATCGAATGGCGTCGAAAATGCCAGCATCCCCAGCGCTTTGGCCCGGGCAAAAATCGGCGCGTGCCACTCCCAGGGTGTGTGGGCTTTCTCGTACAACGCGTAGAGGGACGACCCCGCCCACAGACTATTGGGGTCCTTGATAAAAAACTCGCCGTGCTCAAGGTCCAGGGTCATGGTATCGGCGGTGTAGGTTTGCAGTTTCAAGGCGTGAGCACCGGCCTTGGCCGCCGCCTCGACAATCTGTAGCGCGACCTCAAGCGACTGGTTATGGTTGCCGCTCATTTCGGCGATGATGAACGGCGCGGTATCGGCACCAATCGAACGCGAGCCTATCTTGAAACTAGTCATTGGCATGATCCTTTAAAACGCGCTCGAAACGGCAGGCACTCTGCTGGTAGCCCGCATCGCGAAACAGGTTGATCGACGCCTGATTGGCCGGCAGCACCTGCGCATCGATCACTCGTAGTTGCGGCCAGTGACGCTTGATGAATCGCTCCCCTCCGGCCAGTAGCGCCCTGCCCCAGCCCAGACCGAATCGCCCTTCGAACAGGTAAATCGATACTTCAGCCCTTGTATCCAGCCTGTCATAGCGCAGCACGCCCACCGGGCCGTCGACCGTTTCTGCAACCAACAGCAGGCGTTGGTCATTCACGAGGGTGGCAGCCAACCAGGTCAGATGACCGGCCCAATCAATGGCGTGCGATTCCACCGACCAGCGCCGGACCTCTTCAGCGTTGCGCCCATCGAACAGCAGACGTGCGTCGTCTATCGTCGCCGGGCGCAATTGCAGCACCTCACCGGCCAGGGCCGCTGCCACACGGCGTGCGCCACAGCCATCGACCAGCAGGCGAGAGCGCTTGGCAAAACTCCGACGCAACCCCTGATTGGCCAACAACACACTGATCGATTGACGCAATGACTCAACAGAAACCTGGTCACGCGGCCCCAGGTACAGGTGCGCACCGACTTCAGCCAAACGTTCAGCGTTGGCCTGTTGATTGGCCGCCACCGCGATACAGATCGTTGGCAGTCCCAAGGCTGCACGCTCCCAACTGGTGCCGCCGCCCGCGCCGACAAACAGATCGGCATGCGCCATCAGCTCAGCGAACTGGTCCGTGTGGGTTTGCAATCGCCAGGTGGAACGCCCTGAGGCCAGTGCCTGCATCCGCGTCCACTCGGGGTTACCGGTGCCCGCGATAAAGTCGACTTCCAACCCGTCTAGTTCACTCAACGCCAACATCGCCTTCCAGGTTTCCCCGGCGGCATCGAAGCCGCCGAAATTCACCAGAACCCGACGCGCCAGGGCCTGAATCGGCACCGGGTCGCGCTTGAACTCATCCCGAATCATGGCAAAACGTGGGCCGAACAACGTTCGGCACTCGGGTCCCACCCACGGTGCATAAGCGCTCGGCGTGCCGCTGAAGTTCTGGTCGAGCAACAGATCAACAGCGTGACGGCGGTTGGCCAGATCATCGATTGCTGCGATCCGTGGTGCCCATTGTCGGGCGGCGGTCTGCCAATGATGATCGAGGCCATAGTGATCGACGATGATCCAGTCGAACGCATCCTCTACCGTCAGCAACTGCTGCAGTGCCGCAATGTCCGCCTGCCAAGGCAACGCAGCTTCGATGTCTTGCCCTGCATTGGCTTGCTCAGCGTACGTCGCAGGTAACCCATAAGCGCGCCATCCCTGAGTCGCGAGATGCTCGAGCAAATGCCCAGGCAATAAGCGACAGGCAAAAGCCACGTCATGTCCGCCGTCGCGCAATACCTTGGCCAAGGTCAGGCACCGCGCAATATGGCCGCTGCCTATAGCGTGCGAGGCATCCGCCCGGATCAGCACTCTCACGACTCCAGCTCTCCACCCGCCAGCAACGCTGCGTAGAGGTACTCGGCGCGGGTCCAGTCCTCTTCGCTGTCGATATCCTGGACCAGATGCCGGGGCAAGATCACCGGCAAACTCTGATCCGAAAACAATACATCACCCCGCAACCATGCCTCGGTGCGCCCCCAATAGAACTGTCCGGCGTCCTGATAGGCCACGGGCAGGTCCTGGGATCGGGTTTCCCGGTACTGCGGATACAGCGGTTGCAGGGCGCCCTGCTCATTCAGACTCAGCGCACGCTGCACGGCAAAGCCAAAACCGCACACGGAAAAGGCAAAGGATTTCCCCGGGTTCTGCTCGAGGGCCGTCAAGCCTTCGCGCAGGTAGCGCCCTTGCAGCAAAGGTGCTGTGGCATAGATACAACAAGCGTAATCGAAGCAGTGCCCCTGCTCCTGCAGTGTCGCCAGCCCATGCATGATCACCGCCGCCGTACCGGTGAAGTCATCGGCCAGTTGCGCCGGGCGCATGAAGGGTACCCATGCACCGTGGGCCCTGGCGATCGCAGCGATTTCTTCATCGTCGGTACTGACCACAACCTGATCGAACAGGCCGCTCCGTAGCGCAGCCAGAATCGACCAGACAATCATCGGCTGGCCGTTGAACAGCTTGAGATTCTTGCGCGGGATCCGTTTACTGCCACCCCGCGCCGGGATGATTGCTACCGCTGTCACAGGCGCTTTTCCAATAGAAACCAGTTGATATCGTCGGTCGGGAACTGCGGATCGCGGTGATAGCTGAACCCATAGTCGAGCAGGTGCAGATCACTGTAGCGATCGAGCATTTCCCCGGCAAAATCACGCTTGAACAACTTGCCGCTGTTACCGCGATAGGACACCTCTACCGGCACCGGGTTGTAGTACTCGCAAATCAGGATATAGCGTTGACTCAGTTGGTACAGCTGAGCGTAAGCCGCAGGCAGCAGTTCAGGCGCGAGGTGAATCAGTACGCCTTTGCTCAGGGTCAACTGGAAAGTCCGATCATGTGGATAGTCGAACAACGAACCATGCCAGACGTCCGCAACCCCCAGCGCTTGCGCATAGGCCTGAGCCTGAGCATTGATCTCGACCCCCTGAAGCACACATGTTGGCAATAGCTGATGCAAAGCTTGCAGGTTATTGCCCGTGTTGGTGCCCAACTCCAACAGACTCTCTAGCCGTGAGGTTCGCGCCAGCGCTTTGGCAAACAACGCCAGGTTGGCTGCGATCAGCGGCTGCCCCTGATTGCGTCCCGCGTATTGGTCACCGAACTCGCCCCGCCAGAACTGCTCTTGCTCACTTAATTCACGCATGCACTACTCTCATCAACGGATCGCGGCAAGAAGGCACTTAGCCAAGCAGGCTACGCAACTGCTCGATCACATAGTCTTGTTGCTCGTCTGTCAGGTCCGGGAACAGCGGCAAGGTGACCGCCTCGTCGAAATAACGCTCGGCCTCTGGATAATCGCCATCTGTGAATCCTGACTCGCGGTAGTAAGGCTGTAGATGCACCGGAATATAGTGCAGGTTCACACCGATCCCTGCAGCTCTCAAAGCATCGAAAAGGTCTCGTTGGCTAAGTTTTACTTGATCAAACCGCACACGCACCACATACAGATGCCAAGCCGATTCGGCGCCTGCCTGTGCAGTGGGTAACACCAACGGAAGTTCAGCCAACAGTCGCTCATAACGCGCGGCCAATTGGCGCCGCCTCGCGATAAAACCGTCGAGCCTGGCCAACTGCGAAAGGCCCAATGCAGCGTGCAGGTCGGTCATTCGATAATTGAAGCCCAACTCCAGTTGCTGGTAGTACCAAAGCCCTTGGCTGGGTACCGACATCTGCGACGGATCGCTGGTAATGCCATGGCTGCGCAACCGACGCAAACGTTCGGCAAGCTCTGGCCGATTGGTCAGGACCATACCGCCTTCACCCGAGGTAATAATTTTCACTGGATGAAAACTGAAGACCGTCATCGTTGCATACGCGCCACAACCCACTGGGCGTCCGTCATAGGACGCCCCTACCGCGTGCGCCGCGTCTTCGATCAAGGTGAATGCGTAACGTTCGGCGAGCCCGGCAATGGCTTGCATGTCGCAGCTCTGACCAGAGAATGCCACCGCCACCACCACCTTCGGCAGTTTTCCGACGCGCTCGGCGGCTTCGAGTTTTTGCGCCAGCAAGCCGGCGTCGAGGTTCCAGGTATGCGGATCGATGTCAACGAAGTCCACATCGGCGCCGCAGTAGCGTCCGCAGTTGGCGGAGGCAACGAAAGTATTAGGCGTGGTCCACAGCCGATCACCGGGGCCCAATCCTGCCGCCAGACAGGCGATATGCAACGCTGCCGTGGCATTGCACACCGCAACCGCGAAATCCGCCTGACAGCGCTCAGCCATTGCCGATTCAAAGCGCTCGATGGTTGGGCCCTGGGTCAGCCACGGGGACTTGAGAACCTCAACCACCGCGTCGATATCCGCCTGGTCGATGCTCTGTCGCCCGTATGGAATCGAGTATGGAATCATGAATGCAGCTCAGCGTGCAGATCCGCGATCTGACCCACGCTCAAAAACTCTGGATTGGTATCGGAACGATACTCAAAGGTTTCGTCTACTTGAGCACCACACTCACCGAGGCCATTGACGGCATAGTCGACGTCGACGTTGGTAAACCGGATCGAGGGCTGGATGGTGTAGTGATCGGAGAACTCCAGGGTCATTCGCGCATCGTCGAGCGGCACCATCAACTCATGGAGTTTTTCACCGGGACGAATCCCGACATTTTTGTGCGGTAGATGCTCGGCCATGCCCACGGCCAGATCGATAATCCGGATCGACGGAATCTTCGGCACAAACACCTCGCCGCCGTGCATGCGCGCAAAGCTGTCGAGCACGAACTGCACACCATGATCCAGGGTGATCCAGAACCGCGTCATGCGCACGTCAGTGATCGGCAACTCCCGCGCACCGTCGCTAATCAATTTACTGAAGAACGGCACTACCGAACCTCGAGAACCCGCCACATTGCCATACCGCACCACAGCGAAACGCGTTGGCTGGTCACCGGCAATGTTATTCGCCGCAACGAACAACTTGTCCGACAGCAGCTTGGTTGCGCCATACAAGTTGATCGGGCTGGCCGCCTTGTCGGTGGACAAGGCGATAACCTTTTTCACCCCATTGTCGATGGCCGCAGCAATAATATTTTCCGCGCCGTTGACGTTGGTGCGGATGCATTCGGTCGGGTTGTACTCGGCGGCCGGCACCTGCTTCAAGGCTGCCGCATGCACCACATAATCGATCCCGCGCATGGCCAGACGCAGCCGCTCGGCATCGCGCACATCCCCCAGAAAATAACGCATACACGGCGCGTTGAACGTCTGTTGCATCTCGTATTGCTTGAGCTCGTCGCGGGAGAACACCACGACACGCTTGGGCTGATACTGCTCAAGCAAACGGCGGATAAAGTTGCGACCGAACGAGCCGGTGCCACCCGAGATAAAAATTGATTTGCCGTTAAACATGCCGTGAGTCCTTTTCCTGTCGACCAGACTTAAGCAAGCAACTGCGCCCAGTTCACACTGGTCGGGCTGCCAAGGGTAAAGCCCTTGCCGGTCAAAGCGAGGTTCTTGTTGTACGCCAAATCGTGCTGGAACGGTCCTGCCCACTTGTCGCGCAGAGCCTCAAGGGCGACTGGCAACGTTGGCAGGGTGCCTGGGTGAATTACTTGCACCTGCGGCGTCCAGACCGTCAGGTAGCCGGCCTGGGCGATTTTCAAGCACAGATCGACATCACTGAAGGCCTCGGAGAAGCGCTCTTCGTCCAGACCGCCAACGGTTTCATACAGTTCTTTACGGACCATCAGGCACGCAGCGGAGACCGCCGAGTAGTTTTGCTCAAGCACCAGACGATGCAAATAACCATTGGCTTTCACAGGTTCGCCGACAAACGCCGAGCCGGCCGCGTCATGCATGCCAAGAATAAGCCCGGCCTGAGTCACATTACCCTCACGATCAACCAGCTTTGGCCCTACCACGCCGACTTCCGGACGCTGCGCCTGATTGAGCAACGTCTCGATCCAGTTCGGGTTGACCACCTCGCTGTCGACCGCCAGCAAGATCAGGTATTCACCCTGCGCCTGCTGACAGGCTGCATTGTAAAGCGCGGACGTACTGAGGCTTTGCTTGGATCGCAACACCCGCACCTTGCCGGTTTTTTGCTCCTGGGCGTCAAGCCAGGCCGAGACCGCCGAGGATTGACTGTGGTTGTCGGCGATCAGCACTTCATAGCGCAGGTAGCGTGTTCTTTGCAGGACGCTGTCCAGACAACGTTCCAGCAGTGGGAGGTTGTCCTGACTCGGCACGATGATCGACACCAGCGGACGCTCAGTGTGGCGATAATCAATCTGCCAGGTACCGGGCGTCGCCGAACTGATTTGCGCCTTATAACCACGGTTCGCAAGATGCCGAATCAACGCCAGGCGCTCATGGGGATTTTCCTCTAGAACCGGCGCCTGGCAGATGAGTAACGGCTCATCCAGATGAGCCAGCCAGGCCATACCGCCTTGCTCAATCATCCGCAGCAGCAAATCAAATTCAAGTGCCTTACTGAAGTCCGCTGAGTAACCACCCGCTTCCACCAGTACATCGCGACGGATCAGCCAGTGTCGTGCCATCAGCGTCGGCAGGCTTTGCAACAAGTCGAGGTTGAAGCCTGGGCGGAACACATCGATCAGTGCGCCGTTGGGCTGTCGGTGAATTTCATCCGCAGCCACCGCGCGGCATTCGGGGGCCGCCAGCAGTTCCAGGCTGGCGCGCAACAAACCGCTGGCAGTGAACTGGTCTCCTGCCTCAGCCAGAAGCATCCAGTCGCAGGACGATTGGCGAGCCACTTGATTCAGCTTGTCTATGTAGTTGCCTGCGGTGACCTTGACAAAGTGCAGGACGTTTTGCGCAGTGGTAGCAGACTGCGGCTCACCGGTGGTGAACACCACAATCTTGAATTTTTTGCAGTATCCCTCTAACAGACTGTCGAGGGTAACTTGCAGTTTTTCGACGTTATTATCGAGGTCCAGTAACAAAATACCGAACTGCGGACCTCCTTCATGGACCGCCAGATGCCCTGTAATCGACTCCAGTTCTTCGGCATTCGGACGTCGCGCTTCCAACCACTTGAGCAAGCGACCCGAGAGCATATTGTCGAATGTTTGACGGTAGTCAGAAGGCGATACTGCATCCAGGCGCTGAGCCCAGTCGAGCATCAGTTGGGCCTCATCCTGCTCACCAATATTTTCAAGCTGTTGCGCCAGCTGCTTGACCACTCGCATATTGAACGGATTGCAGTCCTGCGCCTGCCACAGACGATCGACAATGCTCTCGGCGATATCATTGTTGTGAGGTCGCAGCAAATCTTCTTGCCGAGTCCATACGCCTTCAAGCGCCTGAAGCTGTACACGGCCAGCCGGCATGGCGTGGAGCAAAAACTCGAACCGGGTCAACTGATCGAAAAACGCCTGGTTGTAGAACGGCATTTCCACATATTGCTTGGGCCCGAAACGTCGCACCGGCTCCGCATGAGCGGCTGTCCATGTGGACTCGAAAATCAGCTCGGCCGCCAACGCATTGCCCGTACGCAAACTGGCGGTCATCGCCGCAAAACTCTCGAGCGCAAACTGCTTCGCCTGCTCATGGTCGAGGTCTTTGATGCCCGTGGGCAGCGATGCCAGGAATTCAGCAAACGCCTCGCGCTCGGCCACTGATTTGGAGTCGGTATAACAGAGTGAGGTATACACCTCAGTGTTATGGTCGGAATGAATGTAATTGATCTCACGCACAACATACGGAATCGGCAGAATCCGCGCCTTGGCGCGTGCCAGCATGTAGTACACGTGGCCGACTTCCTGCCACTGAAAGATAGTGCCTTCCGGCATGACGGCATACCAGTCGCGCAACAGTGCAGTGCGGTGAACGGCATAGAAAGGCGGGATGTACTGGCCCATGTAGTCAAGCACACGGTCCTGAGCGCGTTCGGACGAGTAGTCTTCACAGACCTTTTTGTCACGTCGGTAATAGCTCACGCTATTGGCCAGGGTCAGGTACATCAGGCAATAGCCGTGACACATCCCATAGTCCTGGTTCGCCTCCAGAAACGCTACCGAATCGCAGAGCGCGTCATGCACGATGAAATCATCGTCCGCAGCGAACACCATGTAAGGCGTGGTCACTTGCTCGACGCCGTAGGCCAGTTTGGTCTGAATCCCCCAGTAGCCGAACTGTGGAAGATGCCGATAGTCGACCGACGCTAAATGCCCTGCTATCCCCTCGGATGGCTGGATTGACGAGTCCAGTACCAGAATCTTGCAAGGCAGCGAGCTGTAAAACTGCACAGCTCTGCGCAAAAAGGCCGGCCGGTTGTGGGTAATCAGCACCACTGTCAGCAGCTCACTCAGAGGTAACGCGTGTTCAGAACCATACTTGCCTTGCATAACTTTCCCCACACCCGGCGAATCGCAAAAAAATACTCAACGATGATGTTGCGGCTTAACCAACCCGTCGCAGATAACCATCCGGCGCGACGGTGATCAGCAATTTGCTGTGGATCGCGGAATCGATCTCGAAATCGCGATTTTCTTTCAAATAAGCCCAGACTGCAGTTTTCGGGTTATCGCCTTTGCCCCACGGACGATCTGGAAAGGCGTCTTCGGGCATATCTTCGACCACAGTGTCCATGACCACGCAATAGCTGCCGACCGAAACCAGCGGCGCGTATAGACGCAGTTCCTCAAGAACATGTTCGTGGGTGTGGTTGGAGTCGAGCACTACCAAGACTTTCTTACCGGCGATGCGCGCCCGCACTTGATCGACAATCGTCGGATCGATACTAGACCCCTGGATCATATGAATCCGATGGCTCATCGGATGCGCTTCAATCGCCTCACGGTTGTGCTGGCGGATATCGATATCGACACCCACCACTTCACCGTGTCCGATCAATTCAAGCATCGATGCATAAAACACCAGGGAGCCGCCGTGGGCGATTCCGGTTTCAATAATTACATCAGGCCGCTGCGACCAAATGATTTCCTGCATGGCGATCATATCCTGGGGAAATTGAATGATCGGCCGCCCCATCCAGCTGAAGTTGTAGGTGTACTTGTGTTTTGCCGTCGTACCTACCCAGCCCAGAGAAGTGGCTTGAAGCTCTTTGTCCTGCTCCAGTCCTTCGATATTTTGTTTTACTTCTTCACGAAACAACTCATGAGGATTCATAGGAAACTCTCCGAAAAATAGGGGCGGCTTTACTTGAAAACCCGGCCATCCTGATAGGAAACAGCATTCGACCTGATGATTCTGGCGGGATTACCCACCACCACTGCATAGTCAGGAACGTCTTGGGTGACGACCGCCCCGGCGCCAATAGTGACCCAACGACCAATGCGCAAACGGGGCAAAATGGTCGCATTGATACCGATGAAGGCACCGTCTCCGATCTCGACACAGCCGGCGATACAGACCCCAGGCGCCATGAACACTGAATGACCAATCCGGCCTTCATGCCCAATCACGCTTCCTGCACTGATACTGGTGTTGTCACCCAACGCGACGTCGGCCTGCATGATCACGCCCTCCTGCAGATAACAGCCAACGCCCATTCGGACCATCGTCAGATCAATGCCAGGATGCACAAAGTTACCCAATGTTCCGCCGGCCTCGACGATCTGGCAGGTTGTCTCGTAGCGAAGCTCGGTAGAGCCGGTAATCAGGTTGACGAACAGGGTGTCCGGCCCCTTCAGATCGGCCACACGATCAGTACCACCAACCACTGGAACACCAAAAAAATCAGCGCCCTGTTTGGCCGGATTATTGTCCAGAAACAAAAACTCGACGTTCGGGTTCGCGCGCTGCACCGAACGAATCATGCGTACGGCCTCAGGATTCGCCGCACCCAACAAGTAAATATTCACAGCAGCCCCAGCCCCCTGCTTGCGCAGACAGCGCGAACCACCGCAATGACCCGCTGCTGATCCGAGTCAGTCATATCGTGATAGCTCGGCAGATTGATCGCACGCTCCGACAGTGAAAAAGCCACCGGCGTATCGACATCCATCGCGCTGAACATCGGCAGCGACGACAATGGCCAGAAGAACACTCGCGCGTCGATATCAGCGGTTTTGAAAGCCTCGATCAAGGTGTCGCGAGTAATCCCGGTGCTCTCTTCAAACACCAACGTCGGCATCCAGTAGCCGTTGCGTGAGTGATCCGGCTGCGGGTTCATTGAAATACCCGGAATCTCCAGCAGAGCACTGGCGTAGTTGGCGAATATGGCGCGCTTGCGCTCAATCAGATCGTTGACCCGTTCAATCTGAGCACAGCCGATGGCGGCCTGCAGGTTGCTCATCTTGTATTTAAATCCAATGAAATCTGGCCAGAACTGACGCGTACTGCCGTTCACCCGACCATGATTGGACAAGGTCAGAACCCGCTCGTACACGGATCTGTCCGACGTCACAAACATACCGCCTTCACCGGTGGTGAGGGTCTTGGTGCCGTGAAAGGAGAACGCCCCAAAAGTCCCCAGCGAACCGGCAGGCTTGGCGCGCCACTGGGAACCGATAGCTTCGGCGGCATCTTCGATCACTGCAATGCCGAACTCGCGGCCGATCGCCAGTAACGCGTCCATGTCGCACAGATTGCCGTAGAGATGCACCGCGACAATGGCTTTGGTACGAGGGGTGATGGCTTGCCGGACTTTTTCCGGATCCAGGCACCAACTGTCCGGCGATACGTCGACAAACACTGGGGTAGCGCCAAGGTAGGTAATCGGCGCCGCAGAAGCGATCCAGTTGGTGTTGCCCAGAATCACTTCATCGCCCGACCCGATCTCGAGTGCCGCCATCCCCATGTGCAAGGCACCGGTGCAGCTTGAAGTTGCTATGGCGTAAGGCACGCCCATATGCTCGGCAAAGGCCTTCTCGAAACGGGTGATGTATTCATAGCAGCGCTCGCCCCAGCCGTTCTGTACTGCATCCAGTACATAGGATGCTTCCAGCTCACCCACACTCGGTTTGGTGTAATGAATTCTGCTCATCGGTAGCTCAACTCCGGAACCGCAACGACAAAACGACCACCCCACGTGCTCACGCAGGCGTACTGCTGAGTGATTTCATCCAGCAGATTCCATGGCAACACCAATACGTAATCCGGTTTTTCTTTCTCGATATGATCGGGAGAGACCACAGGAATGCGACTGCCCGGCAAGAACTTGCCCTGCTTATGCGGGTTGGCATCCGCGACCCAGGCCAGCAGATCAGGTTTGACCCCGGCATAGTTGAGCAAGGTATTGCCTTTGGCAGCGGCACCATAGCCGACCACGCGCTTGCCTTCGGCTTTGGCCTGCAACAGGAAGCGCAGCAGTTCATGCTTGATGCGTTCGGCGGCCGGAGCCAGCGTTGCGTAGAACCCGGGGGTTTTCACCCCGGCGATCAGCTCGACATCCAGCACATGCTGCACGGCCGGTTGCAGCGCACGGCGCACGCCATCAGCGCGCTGGACGAAGACCCGCAGCGAGCCGCCATGGGTCGGCAGTTCGCTGACATCGAAGACTTCCAGGCCATTGCGTTCGCACAAACGCTGCACGGCCGTCAGCGACAGATAAGAATAATGCTCGTGGTAGAGGGTATAGAACTGAGCCCCCGCCATCAGCGTCAGCAGGTGCGGGAACTCGAAGGTTGCGACACCGGTGGACTTCAACAACGTAGCAAAGCCGCTCAGGAAGTCATTGATGTCCGGGACATGCGCCAACACATTGTTGGCCGCCATCAGGTCCGCCGCCCAGCCCTCTTCAAGCAAATGCAAGGCGGTCTCTCGACCAAAGAACAGCTCGCGAATCTCCAGCCCCTTTTCCCGCGCTGCCTGAGCCGTGCTGTGGGTCGGCTCGACGCCGAGGCAGGCGATGCCGCGTTTGGCCACGTATTGCAGCAGGTAACCGTCGTTGGCGGCGATTTCCACCACCCGACTGTCAGTCGTCAGGCCAAAGCGCTCGACCATCTCCGCGACATAGCGCTCGGCATGAGCCAGCCAGGTGCTGGAATAGGAACTGAAGTAGGCATAGTCGGCGTCGAACAGGCTGTCGGCGCGGGTGTAGTCCTCGGTCTGGACCAGCCAGCACTCCTGACACACCTGCACCTTCAACGGCACCCATTGCTCGGACTGCTCCAGTTGCTCGGCCCGCAAGTACGCATTGGAGGGCGGCGACGTGCCGAGATCAATCAGCGACAAGGTCAATGGGGTGCCGCAACCTCGGCAGTTCATAGACGCACTCCAACGAACTGAGGATCGAGCAAGGGATGCGAGGCATCCCGTGCTGACAGATTTTTGACAACCAACGGCCAGGCTATCGCCAGCCGGGGGTCTAGTACTGAAAGACCGCCCTCGTGATCCGGGGCATAGTCGGCACTGTGCAGATAGAGCAGCTCGGCATCGTCGGTCAGGGTCTGAAAACCATGGGCAAAACCTGCCGGAATCAGCAGGCTACGACCATCCCCTGCGCACAAATGCTCGGCATGCCAGTTCAGGAACGTCTCGGAATCCGGCCGCAGATCCACCGCTACATCCCAGACTTCGCCCCGCAGGCAGGTAATCAGTTTGGCTTCCGGCTGTTCGGCTTTTTGATAATGCAGGCCGCGCACACTGCCCCGCTCGCGGGTGCAAGAATGGTTGATTTGACGAATATGAAACGACTGACCGAAGGCACTCAAACCACCTTCACAGAACAGCCGGGCGAAGTGCCCACGCTGATCCTCATGGCGCTTGTGCTGCACGTTGAACAGTCCGGTCAACGGTAGCGGGGTTAACAAAAACTCACTCACAACTGCCCCCGATACAGGTTCAGCTGAGCGAGCGTTACTTCACGCATGTCCTCGCCATTCTTCCAGGCCAAGTGCCAATCCAGCGTCTGCTCCAGGCATTGCTGCAATGACCAGCGCGGCTGCCACGCCAACAACTGACGGGCGCGGCTGCTGTCCAGACGTAACAAGCCGGCCTCGTGAAAATCGCTTGGTTCAATACGCAGCCCCGGCGCTTGCGGCCAGCGCTTGGCAAGCAGCTCAACCACCTCGCCGACACTGCACATATCGCTTTCACCGGGTCCGAAGTTCCATGCACCGGAGAACTGCGGGCCTTGTTCGTACAGGCCAGCGGCCAATTGCAGGTAGCCCGCCAATGGCTCCAGCGCATGCTGCCAGGGGCGAACAGCCTGTGGATAGCGCAGAGTCACCGGTTCACCAGCCGACCAGGCCTTGAGCACATCAGGGATCAAACGCTCGGGAGCAAAATCGCCACCACCGAGTACGTTACCGGCGCGCGCCGTGGCCAGTGCCAAACCGTGTTCGGCATAACGTTCGGCCGGAAAGAATGAGGCCACATACGATTGTGCGAGCAACTCGCAGCAGGCCTTGCTGCTGCTGTAGGGATCATGTCCGCCGAGGGGCTCGTTTTCACGATACGGCCACAGCCATTCCTGGTTGGCGTAGACCTTGTCGGTCGTCACCAGTACGCAAGCACGCACCCCACCGATCTGGCGAATCGCTTCCAGCAGGTTGAGGGTGCCCATGACATTGCTTGAATAGGTGCCAAGCGGGTCGCGATAGCCTTCACGCACCAGCGGTTGCGCCGCAAGATGCAGGACAATCTCGGGCTGGACCTCTGCGATCAGTTCAAGTAAGGCGCCGAGATCGCGCAAGTCACCGCGCTGATCATTGATGCCTTCAGTGACCCGAGCCAGTTCGAACAAGCTCGGCTCGGTCGAAGGATCAAGGGCAAAACCACTGACCTCGGCACCGAGGCTTTTCAACCACAGCGTCAACCAACTGCCCTTGAAACCGGTGTGACCCGTCAGCAGAACCCGCTTGCCGCGCCAGAATTCCAGATTCAGTCCCATTGCTTCCATGGGGCCTCCCCACTTTGCCACAGACTTTCAAGATAATTCTTGTCGCGCAGGGTATCCATCGGGTGCCAGAAACCATCGTGCTGGAACGCCGTCAATTGCCCTCGCTCGGCCAGACCGATCAAGGGCTCTGATTCCCAGACCGTCTCATCGCTGTTAATCAGGGATAAAACCTTGGGCGACAACACAAAGAAGCCGCCATTGATCCAACCACCGTCGCCACGGGGTTTTTCGGTGAACCCGCTGACCAGATTGCCCTCGCGCTCCAGCGCGCCATAACGACCCGGCGGCTGCACTGCCGTGACGGTGGCCAATTTGCCGTGGGAAAGATGGAAGTCCACCAGTTCGCCAATATTCAGATCGGAAACACCATCGCCATAGGTGAAGCAGAACGCCTCTTCATTTTCCACGTAACGGCTGGCCCGCAGCAAACGGCCGCCGGTCATGGTGTCCTCACCGGTGTCGATCAGTGTCACCCGCCAGGGTTCGCTATAGTTCTGATGAACGTCCATGCGGTTGTTACACATGTCGAAGGTAACGTCGGAAGTATGCAGGAAGTAGTTGGCGAAAAAGTCCTTGATCGCGTAGCCCTTGTAGCCGAGACAGATCACGAAGTCGTGAATTCCGTGAGCGGAATACTGCTTCATGATGTGCCAGAGAATTGGCTTGCCGCCGATCTCAATCATCGGTTTGGGCTTCAGGTGCGACTCTTCGCTAATGCGCGTGCCCAGGCCACCCGCCAAAATAACTGCCTTCATCTTGTCCCCTTTTATTCGTCACAGGGCTCAGCCAAGCTTTTACGGGCTTTGCAGGCCTTCTGTATAAAACCTTCAACGCCGCTCATGGCTCTTCTGGCAACGCCGGAAATGCATGTTTTATGACGATATACGGGGGACCTGCAGGAAACGCGCCAGCTCGGATTGCCCGAGCTGGCAGTTTACTGACTCAAAACAGCACTTAAATCCCTGGAGTTTAATCCGCCAACCAACCATTTTCCCAATACCGCAAGTTGTCCCCGCGCAGCATGTAATCGCGCAGTACCGTCTCACGCAGCTCATCACCCATACGGTAGCTGGCATCAGGGTCGGCCAGGTGCATGCGAATGGCCTGCAGCCATTCCTCTGTGCTGTTGCCGATGACCCGAGTACACGGCAGGTAACCTCGATAGGCGGCGGTGTCGGTGCACACCACCGGATAACCGCAAGCGCCATACTCCAGCAAGCGCAGGTTGCTTTTGCAGTCGTTGAAAATATGGAATTCCAGAGGCGCCAGGGCCAGGTCCAGATTCAGGCTGGCCAGCTTGGCCGGGTAGACACGCATATCGATCACCCCATGGAATTCGTGCAGATAAGGCCGCAACGCTTCCGGGCACATACCGAAAAACACCCAATCCACTTCATTGGCCAGCTCGCGAACAACCTCGGCAATGATCTCCAGATCCCCCGAGTGACTGGTGCCACCCCCCCAGCCTACCCGAGGTTTTTTTGACGTCCGGCGCTGGCTGGACAACCCGGCCCACAAATCCGGCGCCAGCATATTCGGCACGACCCGAATGTCGTGGTGCATGTCCGACAGGGCATTGGCCAGAGGCTGGGTCGAGACCACGACCCGATCACACAGGCCGATACCGCGCCGAACCAGACGCTCCATATCCGCACCGCCAGGCATATTACGAATGTGCGAATTTTTATGCGGAACGCTGATGACATAGTCATCCAGTTCGAAAATACGTAGCGCACGGGAGTAAGTTTTAAGGCTGATGATTTCGCTGATCGGCCCTTCGCTGTAGCGCCCTTGCAAAATGATAACGTCAGGCGACTGGCGTTCTACCTCTACGATTGATGGCATGTCATAGCTGATCCGCCCGACCGCCCTGCCCGCCGCCTGCAACTCGATAAGTGGCTGGGTCACACGATAATGCCCAATTGCCGAAGCATTGATTGGCAAGGCAAGGACATTGGGTAACTGGCGATTGGAAAAAGGGTTCCACCCCGTATTCAAACCGGGCTCCAGGCTAAAGCTTGAATTATTGAGGGCCAGGTTCGGGTTATACGCCGGATCCTTGGCAATAATCGGTAGCCAGCGCAGGTAGAACTTCTCCTGTTCCTTGGCCCGTCGCTCCTCGATAGTGACATCCCCCGCCGCAACAGGACGCGCGCCCAACGCCAGCTGGGCATGGGGCGTCCAAACGACTAAATAGTCCTTTTGGCGCACCCGCAAGCACAGATCCACCGCACTGAAAGTTTGCGCGAAGCTCACCTCATCCAGCCCGCCCACGGCGTCGAATACCTGCTTACGCACCATCAGACAATCGCCATCGACAGCGCTCAAATCGTGAGCGACTTGCAAGCGTTGCATGTAGCCAGCAGCATGCAGGGGCTCCCCGAAGAACGGGACCCCGGCCGGACCTTGAAGGCCGAGAATCAGACCCGCATGCACCACACAGCCATCAGGATTGAATAGCTTGGCACCCACCACCCCGACTTCCGGACGCTGCGCATGGTTGAGCAAAGCATCCAGCCAGTCCGCATTAGTGATCACCGCATAAGGGCTGAGCATCAGCAGGTATTCACCGCGTGCCTGCTGCGCTGCAAAGTTACGGATCGCCGCTACGTTGGCCTCCAGCGGATAGTCCAAGACACGCAACCTGTCGCTGCCCAACTGCGCCATGCTAGCCAGCCAGGCGCGGGCCTCGGCACCGTCACTGGCATTATCAACGATCAACAGCTCATATTCGCTGTAGGCCGTTTTTTCCAGCAGACTTTCCACACAGCGCTGCAGCACCGCCAGCTGATCCTTGCTAGAGATGATAATCGACACCAGCGGCCGTCTGGCGTGAAGGTAATCGACCCGATTGAGCAATGGCAGACTGCCGGGCCGAACTTCGTGAGCAATGCCCATACGCTGCAGATGCGCCGCCAGCACCAGAGGGTTTTGCTCGACCACTTCAGGCAAAGACAGCCACTGGGAAAGGGCGAACGGCGATTCCAGCATAATTTCGGCGATATGCTCTATGGCCTGAGGACCGTCATTCTCAATCAGACGCCAGAGCAGATCGTGTACACCAAGTTCGCCATAGAGCGGATTGAAGCCACCCAACTCGAGAAAGCGCTGGCGCTGGAAGGCTAAATTCCGCCCCACGTAGGGGTAGCTGCGCAGCAAGTCCAGGTTGAAATCAGGTTTGAACACCGGCTCGGCTGACTCGCCCTCACGCAAGGCACCCTCGTCGCTATAGACGCACAGCGCGCCTGGGGACATGGCAATGCGTTCGGCCAGCACCAGCAACGCCGGCTCTACCAGACGATCCCCGGCACGCAGCAAATAGAACCAGTGCGCGCCTTCGAGTTGCGACAGGAGCTCATTGAGTTGCTGCTGCCAGTTGTCCTGCAGTGGCAAACTGAAGACCCGTTCATCAAGCGAGGCCTCAGTACGAGCGCTGGACAACACCAACACCAGCTCCGGAGGATAGAGCTGCCCGGCAAGGCTCTCCAGGGTGACATCAAGGCCGGCACTGCTGGCCTGCTCATCGATAACAACCGCAACAATTTTCGGCTGCTGCGGCCAGGCGGCAAGGGTGTCCGGCAGTAATTTGCGCTGTGGTTCAGAAAGCGTACGGCACACCAGCCATTGCGCGTAAAGCTCGGCAAAGCTCTCGCTGGCGACGCCCACCTTCCACGACAAGGTGGATTGTTTGCTGCCCAACATCCGGTTCAGCGCCAATTCTTCCCAGTCTCGCGACAAGTCGCCCGCTTGCTTCAACGGCACATAACGAACCCAACCCTTGGCCGGTGCTGGCTCACCGCTACGCGCCTCAAGCATTTGTACCAGCCACTGCATTTCGGTCGCAGCCGCATCTCTCATCGGCTGCTGCCGACTCAGACGGCCCGGGTATAGGCGCTCGACACTCAAAATCAGGTTCAGCGAAACCATGTTTCCGCGACGCAACAGGCAAATGTACAACGCGAAATCGAGCATAGCGGCAAAACCATGGCCGGACTGAGTCAAGGCCGGCAAAAACTCCAAAACATCAAGACGACGCAGAAGGGCACTGCTGAAGCCACCCAGAAAGTTGAGGGGGAATGTCTCGAAAATCGACAGTAAATCCTCCCCCTTGAACAACCCATCGGTGGGCGCCAGCGGTGAGTTCTCCAGGCGTGGAGGCAGTTGAATATCGTCGGCATCCCAGAACAACCGCTGGGCCAACACCAAGTTGACATCCGCGTGTTCGATGAACACTTGCGCCTGACGTTCAATGCTCGCTGGAAACAGCTGATCATCGTCACACAGAAACTTGATGAACTCGCCGCGCGCCTCTCCCAGGCCAGCCTGTAGGTTGCCGACAAACCCCAAATGCTGCGGATTTCGCACGTAGCGCAAAGAGACGGTAGGGCTTCCCTCCAATGACTCGACGATACCCTCGATCTCATCACCGCAGCTGTCGTCACAGACAATGATTTCCAGGTTGCCGTAGCTTTGGTTCAAAGCGCTGACTAATGCTTTTTTAAAAAAACGCGGGTTGAAAGCAGGGATGACAATACTGACGAGAGGAACTGGATTCACGGCGCAGACTCACGAGCGGCGGGCGCCCACTCAGTCGAGTGAGCCCCATGAACCGCTAAAGAACGGTTATCGCTCGGTGGTTGTAGCGACGGATTCGCTACCTTCCGGGCAGACGTTTAAATTTTGCTGAACAGGTTCAATTGGGAGACCTGGGTAAAGACCAATTGCAAAGCCTGCAACATGGTTTTCTGCATCGTCAGACGGGCGATAGCGTCTACCGGGTCGGAAGCAGTGATCGCCGACTGATTCGTGGAATTGGATGCCTGCAGGCTGTCATTCGTGACGCCTTGACTAGTCGCCGCGTTTTGACGCGCGCCACCGGAGCTAATCGCCGTACTTATCTGCTCGGTGCCACTGGTCAGGTTGCCCAACGCAGAATCCAGTGCACCGCTCAATTTCTGCATGGCAGCCGGGTTGCCGTCGGCTGGCGTGTTCAGCGCGGTAATCACTGACGTCAGCGTGTTCAGAATATTCTGAGTCTGATGGGTATTGGCCTGGACCACGAATTGATCGCCTGCCGCTGGCGTGCCACTCAGCGTGAAGTTGACGCCGGACGCATTTGCAGTAGAGCCGCTCAAACTACCGCTGGAAACCGGCGTACTGCTGGCGGTAATGGGTGATGCATAGAGATCATAGTTAGTAGCGCTGCTGAACTTGAGAATCGCCCCGCCCGCTGGAAAACTGTTGTTATACGCGGTCATGTCCGAGGCTGTAGTACCCACTGATGCAGCAGTAATTGTTGCGGCAGAAGGATTACCAGCGCTACGCGACGTACTGATACTGCTCGGCGTAGAAGCCAACTGGAAGCTGTGCCCCGCAACAGCAGCATCTGCGGTGGCGGTGGTTGCCCGTTCGGCATCCGTCAGGTTGATGTTCAAATTCAAATTGACGCCGCGAAAACTGACAGTCTGATCCGAAGCATTTACCGAACTGAATGCACCCGCCTGACTGGCTTCAGCTGTTACATCGGCACCCGCCGCATCTGTGATCTTCAACTGCGAGCTGCTGAGGAAAGCCACGGTGTAGGGCTGACCACCCACAAACTTGGAATTGTAGGTTGTATTGGACCCCACAATGCCACCCGACAAAGCAACCTTGCCATCGTTCACAGCAGGCGACGTCAGACTGCTTGACGTGCGCGTGGTATTGATCGCCTGCTCGAAAGCATCCCAGCCCGTGGTATTGCTCGCCATAGAGAGCCCGTCGCCGATGGCCAGGTTTACCGAGGTCTGATCACCGCTATAGCTGTAGGTACCGTCACTGTTCAACGCATACGGTGGCGTCGTGGACTTGGAGCCGGAGAACAGATACTGGCCGTTGGCGTCCTGACTGCCCATCAACCCCACTATCTGAGCCTTGAGCTGAGTCAGCTCAGCAGCGTTGGCTTTACGGTCGGCATCTGTAAACGTCCCGTTACCCGCCTTGATCACCAATTCCTTGGCAGTCTGCAATGCATCAGTGATGCTGCTCAGTGCCGTTTCGGCCTGGGTCATGTTGGAGTTTACGGTGCTAATGTTGGTCTTGTACTGGTCGAGCATCGAGCTTTGTTGCGCGAGCTGAAGCACACGTGCCGCACCGACAGGATCATCGCCAGCGGTATTGAGCTTGACCTGACTGGAAACCTCATTACCGGTCGTGATCACGTTGTTGTAAGTACGCTGGTAGTTCGTAGCGCTGGCTTCGTAAAACTGGGCAGTGGAAATACGCATGGATTACGACTCCTTAAAGACTGTTGATCAGCGTGCTGAAAATGGTCTGCGCAGCTTTGATAATCTGCGAAGAGGCGGTGTAGTACTGCTGATACTTGACCAAGTTGGCAGCCTCTTCATCGAGGTTCACCCCAGAAACCCCATCTCGTGCGCTTTTGGCCTGAGTCAGGATTGCCGTGGTCGCAGAGCTATCGCTTTTGGCCTGGCTGGCTTGCGCCCCAACATTCTCAATGAGCTTGCCATAGGCCCCGGACAGGCTCATTCCGTTATTGGCCGAAGAAACATCCACCGTCTGCTTGGTCTGCAACGCTAACGCTGCCAGGGCGTTGCGGTTATCCGCAGAACCAGCACCTGTAAGGCTGATGCTATAAGCATCGTTCGAGCTCGGCGAGCCCGCCACTGTCATCTCGAATTTGTAGGCCTGAGCTGCGCCGGAGGAATCGGTATACCCCACTGACAAACTCAGCGCATTGCTCTGTCCCGGTACGATGGAGCCAGTAACCGCAGTCCCCGAGGCATCGAGCACCGGCTGCCCCTTGGCGTCGAGTAATCGATAGCTTTGAGCGCCGCCGCTGACTGCCCCGAAAACCAGTTTGACCGGCGTCGAGTCTTTCAAGGCCGTGCGCAGGTCCGTGCTGGTGGTCGAATTATAGATATCCAGGCTAGTCGTCAGCACGGGTTGGGTGATCGTGCCTGAACCCAGATTGCTGGCGCTGGCTGTCGCGGTCAGCGGCGCAGCAGCGGCAATGGTCTTGGCATCACTCATCACAGTCGCGATACCTGCCGCCGCATTACGAGTCGGGGTAAGTTTGAAGCTATCACCCGCGCTCACGCCACCGCCATTGAGCGACAGCGAAAAGCCGTCGATGACCGGAGGCGGAGTAGTGCTGAGGTCATAGGACCCCACACTTGAACCATCAGGCAGGCGCTTGACGTTGTAGCCGGTGCTGCTGGTGAAGGTGACTTGGTAGTCGTTCGCCGTCAGTTTGCCAGTATTGGCAATGGTCACGTCGAGGTTGCCCGACCCGGCGCTGTTGCCTGACGAGGCAAGGCTGCGCTGATTGATCTGATCAGCACCATTGATGCTGTTGAACAGATTGGAACCAAACTCGCCGTTGCTGTCGATACCCTGGTTCAGCTGACTGTTGACCTGGTCTGAAACGACCAACGCCACACGCCCCAACTCGTTGGCCGCCGGTGTCAGCACATCGCTACGGTAACGCAGCAGACCACCGATGGTGCCGCCGGTCACGACCGACGTCACATCAGAACTGGTCTGTGAGTAGTTCACTTTCAACGTGTATTGCGTAGCGTCGCTCGTGCCGGGCCCTGCAGACAAGGTATTGGCGGTCGTGCCACTGACCAGCGACTGGCCAGTACCAATGTACACATCGTAACTGCCGTTATTACTCACCACTTTCGCGCCAACCAGCACGTTCAGCTGACGTACTGACTCGTTGCGAGCATCAAGCAGGCTATTGGGTGTTGCCCCGCTGGCTGAGGCCTGAGTGATCTGCTGGTTCAAGTGCGCAATCGACGACGAAAGCGTATTGACCTGACCCGCCAGACTGGTCAGCTGGCTATTGATCGATGAGTTTTGTGCGGCCAATTGCGTAGAAATCGAATTGAACCGGGCACTGAGCGCGGTGGCTGTAGTTAAAAACTGTGCTCGTGCACTGGAGTCGGTTGCGGTCGTCGAGACGCCCTGCAACTGAGTGAAAAAAGTGGACAGCACGGTCGAGATCCCGGTGCTACTGTCAGACAGCAACGTATCAGTCGAACTGGCCTGCCCCAGGAAAGCCGTAGCGTCTGAGTTGAGCGCGGTACTGGATTGCAACTGGCTGTCGAGGTAACTGTTGTAGATGCGGCGCACATCGGACAGCGTCGTCCCGGTACCGATAAAACCAACACCGACGTTCTGCGAGGCCGAAGCAACGGTCATCGTCTGCTGACGAGAATAACCTGCGGTATCGACGTTGGCAGTGTTGTTACCGATCGTGTTGATCGCCGCACTACTAGCAGTCAGCCCTGAGAGCCCAATTGAAATCAGTGACATGATTCAAGCCTTATAAAGTCGTGGAAGAGCTCACTACCGCGTAGTTTTGGTAGCTCTTCATCTGCTTGGCAATTTGCGAAATCTTGCTGGCGTAGTCCGGGTCCGTGGCGTAACCGGCCTTTTGCAGCTCTTTCACAAACTGTTCCGGGTTATCGGCAGACTTCAGCACACCTTGATAGCGATTGTTGCTCTGCAGCAGGGTGACCAAGTCATGGAAGCTGTCGGAGTAGGAGTCGTAAGAACGGAAGTCCGCCGTCTCCTTGACCATCTGCCCATCACGAAACTCACTGGTGATGGCCCGCGCTTCCGGGCCCTGCCAGTTACCTTGCGCTTTGATGCCAAACAGGTTGTGACTGCTGCTGCCGTCCTGCTGACGCATGACCGATTTGCCCCAACCGGTTTCCAGGGCCGCCTGAGCCACCAACACAGTTGGGTCGACACCAATGCGCGCAGCAGCATCCTTGGCCAGCGGCAACATGGTCGCAACAAAGTCGTCAGCGTTACTGAACGCTTTACCCCCCGGCGCCAGCGGTGGCTGAGCTATTGTGCGACCCTGCGCGCGGGCCGCCAGGGAAAGGTTCGGGTCCTGAGTCCAATCGCCGTTCCCGGCGAATGTAGCGCTGTCGCCAGCAGCACCCGGTGCCGTAATTCGATTTTTCACACTGCTTTCGCTTGCAGCCGTGGTGGCCGGGACAATGCCAGCGAGTAAACGGTCAGCGAGCTTGCTTGGCAACGACAGTCGGCGCTGGTTGAGCTTTGCCACATCATTGCGCTCGACACCGCTGACCGAAGCAGCAGCGGCAGTCGCCGCATGTGACCGATCCACCGCAACCGACCGCGTGGCCCACAGCGGTCGCTGAGCGATATTGGTCGCCAAGGCGGTACTGTTCTTATCCGACTCCGTCGAAGCCGGGCTCCTATTGAGCGATGTAGTCGCTGTCAGATTGCCAGCCGCAGGTTCAGAAGGATGAGCGCCCTTGGTTTTAGACAGCTGTCGCATCAACACATCCTGCAAGCCGATACCGCGACCCTGCTTGGACAAGCTCACTGACAACTGCTGGTCATACATGTCCTGGTAATGCCGAGTCGCCGCCGTATTCATCGGGTTGTCCTTGGCCATCACCTCGTTGGCCGAGCGCATGGACTTGAGCATCTGACTGACGAACAGCGACT
This sequence comes from Pseudomonas sp. GG8, assembly GCF_052976945.1. NCBI lineage: Bacteria > Pseudomonadati > Pseudomonadota > Gammaproteobacteria > Pseudomonadales > Pseudomonadaceae > Pseudomonas > Pseudomonas sp. GG8. The sequence goes on along the minus strand of NZ_JBRIIP010000001.1, from coordinate 1,450,370 downwards.
CGAACTCCTGGGCAACCTTTTTCAGGTTCGTGTCGCTATTCTTGTCCCCCGTTTTCAGGGCGTTCAGACGATTCAGGTCGGTATAAGCGCCTGAGTCGCTAGCCGACGACACTCCGCTTTTCGGCATGTCCATACTCAGCTCCTCAGATGACGATCAGGTCGGCTTGCAGCGCGCCGGCCTGCTTCAGGGCTTCGAGAATCGCCATCAAGTCACCTGGCGCTGCGCCGACCTGATTGACCGCTCGCACGATCTCATCCAGCGTGGTGCCTGGGCCGAACTTGAACATCGGGTGCAGCTCTTGCGCCGCGTTGATCCGCGAACGCGGGACCACAGCCGTTTGCCCGCCAGACAACGCACCCGGCTGGCTGACAATCGGGTCTTCGGTGATAGTCACGGTCAGGCTGCCGTGAGTCACGGCTGCCGGTGAAACCTTGACGTTCTGGCCAATCACGATGGTGCCAGTACGCGAGTTGATGATGACCTTGGCCGCTGCCTGACCCGGATCAATCTCCAGGTTCTCGAGAATCGACAAGTAGTCGACCCGCTGACTCGGATCCAGTGGCGCAGTCACCCGCACCGATCCACCATCCAGCGCTTTAGCCACGCCAGGGCCGAGCATGTCGTTGATTTTGTCGACTACGCGCTTGGCAGTAGTGAAGTCGGATCGGTTGAGGTTCAAGGTCAGGCTGTTGCCCTGGTTGAATCCACTCGGCACCGAACGCTCGACTGAAGCACCGCCCGGAATACGCCCGGACGAAGGAACATTGACCGTAATCTTCGAGCCGTCGCGGCCCTCGGCGTCGAAACCGCCGACCACCAAATTGCCTTGGGCGATAGCGTAGACGTTGCCATCGATACCTTTCATGGGGGTCATCAACAGGCTGCCGCCGCGCAAGCTTTTCGAGTTACCGATGGACGATACGGTGATATCGACCATCTGACCTGGCTTGGCGAATGGCGGCAGATCAGCATATATCGCCACTGCTGCGACGTTTTTCAGCTGTACGGTGCCCGAGCCACTCGGCACCTTGATACCGAACTGGGCCAGCATGTTGTTGAACGTCTGCAGCGTGAACGGGGTCTGCGTGGTCTGGTCGCCGGTACCGTTGAGACCGACCACCAGGCCGTAGCCAATCAATTGGTTGGTCCGAACGCCGGAAATGCTGGCAATGTCCTTCAAACGCTCGGCATGAACACCGAGTGTCGTGGATAACAGCAGTACCGCAGCCATCAGTTGCTTGAACGTATGCATGTCTATCCCGCGATCAGAAAGGGAACAACGGGCTGAGGAAGAACCGATCGAACCACCCCGGTTGACTGGTATCGGCGAACGAACCGGTACCCGAATATGTAATGCGTGCATCGGCCACTCGAGTCGACGACACCGTGTTATCGGTGGCGATATCGTCAGCACGAATCAAGCCAGCGATGCGCACCAGTTCATCGCCCGTGTTAAGGGTCAACCATTTCTCGCCGCGAACCGCGAGGATACCGTTGGGCAGGACGTCAGCCACCGTCACCGTCACCGAACCGGTCAGGCTATTGCTTTGGGCTGCCTTGCCATCACCCTTGGTGGTGCGTGCGCCGTTATAGCCAGCGTTGATGCTCAGATCGCCGCTGCCCATCGGGTTATTGGTGGTCATCCCGCCACCGAACAACGACGTCAGACCAATGCTGTTAGTGCTGTTTTTGGTCAGCCCGGAACTGGCCGCCTTGCTCGCTGCAGTTTTCTCGGAAAGCGTGATGGTGATGATGTCGCCGACCCGATAAGCCTTGCGATCGTCATACAGGTTTTGCTCAAACCCAGCCTGATAAATCGAACCGTTGTTCGCGGCAGCAGCCAGCGGCGTGCGCGGCAACACCGGCGCGTAATAAGGGTCATTGGGCTTGGCCACGGGCGCGACGCAGCCCGCCAGAAGAGCGATTCCGCAGAGCGAAGCGATCAGCGCGGAAAGCCGCAGAACAAGAAGCCGTTTCATGACACTTAAAACCTCGCGGTGTAGCAGGTGCCGACCGGGCACCCCGTCCAATTGATCAGGTGTATCGACAGGTCGAACAGGCCTATCAGAGCCTTACAGATTTTGCGTCACGTACTGCAGCATCTGGTCAGCGGTGGAGATCACTTTGGAGTTCATCTCGTAAGCGCGCTGAGTGGTGATCATGTTGACCATTTCCTCGACGGTGCTCACGTTGGAGGCTTCCAGGGTGTTCTGCTGTGTCGTACCAAAACCGTTCAGCCCCGGCGTACCCACCTGTGGAGCGCCGCTTGAAGCCGTTTCCAGGAACAGGTTGCTACCCACTGATTGCAGACCTGACGGGTTGACGAAGTCAGCGGTTTGCAAGTTACCAATCACCTGGGAGGTGGCATTGGCGCCTGCCAGGGTCACAGACACCGTGCCGTCCTGGCCCACGGTGAACGTCTGGGCCTGGGCCGGGACGACAATCGCTGGCTCCAGGGCGTAACCATTGGCGGTCACGATCTGGCCGTTGCTGTTCAGGTGGAACGTACCATCACGGCTGTAGGCCACCGTGCCATCGGGCTGCATGATCTGGAAAAAGCCGCGACCATTAACTGCCAGATCGAGCGGCTGATCAGTCGTTTGCAAGCTACCAGCCGAAAAGTTTTTCTGCGTCCCGACAATACGCACACCGGTACCCAACTGCAGACCAGATGGCAGTTCGCTGTCCTGGGTCGACTGAGCGCCTGGTTGACGTTTGATCTGATAGAGCAAGTCCTGGAACTCGGCACGATCACGCTTGAAACCTGTGGTCGATACGTTCGCCAGGTTGTTGGAGATCGTCGTCAGGTTTATGTCCTGAGCGGCCAGACCGGTCTTGCTTACATAAAGTGCCGGAAGCATTCTTTCTCTCCTCGAGCGCCTGATTATCGGCGCAAGCTGTCAATGTTTAGCTAATCTGCAAGACCCGAGCCATCGACTCGTCGTTTGTTTCAGCGGTCTTCATCATTTTGATGTGTAATTCAAATTGACGGGACAGCGTCAGCACCGATGTCATTTCCTCAACGGCATTGACGTTGCTCGCTTGCAGAAATCCCGACTCGACCTGGACGGTGCCGTCAGCACCGGCAGCCTTGCCGTCCTTGGTGTGGATCAGGCCATCGGCACCTTTCTCCATGTTTTTCATGTCAGGTTTAACCAGTTTGATTCGGTCCACCTGCGCCATCACCTTTGGACCTTCACCCATTGAACGAACGCTGATGGTGCCATCGGCACCGACCTCAATTTGTTGCTGGGGTGGCACGGCAATCGGCCCACCATTGCCCATGACCGGCAAACCATTGCCAGCCCGCAAAATACCAAGAGCATCGACATTCAGACTGGCGGAGCGCGTGTAAGCCTCACCACCGTCTGCGGTCTGTACAGCGATCCAGCCATCCCCTTTCACGGCAACATCCAGATCCCGCCCCGTGTCGACCATGGCACCGCCCGAAAAATCAGTCCCCGGACGCTCACTCATGGCATAGGCACGCGAAGGCATGACCTCCCCAAACACGGGGATTGAGCGCGCCTGTTCAAGGTCACGCTGAAAACCGTTGGTCGAGACGTTCGCCAGGTTGTTCGCATGAGCCTTCTGTGCGATAGCGTTCTCGGACGCACCGCTCATTGCCACGTAAAGCAACTTGTCCACAGTCTTTCCTCCCCTGACAGACGTTTGCCGCCTGTAGCTGTTCTAAAAACGTTGTAGCAATATTCGAACCAACTAATCTTTCACCACACAACATCTTGATTTTCCAGCGTTAACGGGGGAAAACTCGAAAACAGAGAGCGCCGCTCGGGCATACGCGGCGGCGGACTGCCGCATTTGGCCAAATGATGGGGATATTGCCGTCAGAAAACCCTCACCGAAGGAGAAAACAACAAAAGCGGGATAAAAAATGTGTTCGTCGCGATACCATTTGATTGGTACCCAACGAGGTTTATATGCCCCTTCAAACCCGCTTGATTCTTTTACTTGTGACCAGCCTGATCCTCATCCCGATCCAGGCCCAAGCCGCCACCGCGCCCTGGTACAAATGGCAAGGCGCGACACGGATTATTTGCAAGCAGTGGGTCAATCCCAAATCGGCATTCAAGCTGATTGGCGGCCCCTACAGAGATGCGAGTTGCCGATATCCAGGACGCCCTGGCTAAAGGCACCAAGGGACACCGCGCTAGCAGACATGCCTGGAATCATGTCGCCTGAATCAGCGTTTGCATCAGCGTCGCTTCTGTAGACAAGGCTTTTGAATTGGCCTGATAGGCAACCTGCGCCTGGATCAGTTCCACAAGCTCGTTGGTCAATTCGACGTTGGAGCCCTCAAGCGCACCCGAGACAATGCTGCCCAACGTACCGGCTTTTGGCGCATCGAGATTAGCAATGCCTGAGGCGTTCGTTTCCCGCCAGTGGGTGTGACTGTCCGGCTGCAAACCTTGCTCATTGGCAAAGCTGGCGAGCGTGACCTGGCCGATTTTCTTATGCAGCCCGTTCGTGAAGCCCGCACTCAGAACGCCATTCATATCGATGCTGATGTTGTTGATATTGCCTGCAGCATGCCCGTCCTGCTGAGCTGAAACGCGCGCAGACTCTGCGTTATGCTGGCTGAGTCTGTTCAAGTCAATGGCAATGCCACCCGAACTGCTCCGGGCACCGTTGGATACCCATTTTTCGTTACGGGTTCCCCCATCAATCACCTTGGCAGGCACCCACCCCTCAAGGGTCAATGTCCGGTTTGCCACCGCAAGACCTTGACTGCCGGTCATTGACTGAACCGACCCGTAGGAATCGAAGATTATCTGTGCCGAGACTGGATCGGCTTTCTCCGGGTTCGCCGGGTTTCGACCGTTGACGAGAACATGCATTTTCCAGCTGTTCGTATCATCCTTGACGAAGTATTGAGTCATCTCATGCTTGTTACCCAGGCTGTCGTAAACCGAGGTCGCAAACGACTTGTTAAACGTCGTGACATCGTTAGGGTCGAACATTGGAACACGCCGCGCCATCACGACGTCGCCCTCGTCAATTCCATTGATTGCACCGTCGTCTAACGAAAGCACAATCGATCCGTCGTTAGAGGCTGGACTGGCAGCCCAAATACCATTGAGTTGCTGAGCGGGCTTCCAGCCGTTCAGGGTGAACTCTGTGTCGGATGTTTTTTTGATATGCTCACCCTCGCCCGCCGATGACAGGCTGCCATCCGGTTTTTTTGTAATCATTACCTTCAGCGGTGTGGTCGCTGTGTGATCCACCGGATTACGCCCATCTATTAGCGTGTACATAGCCCATTGATCCGCATCGGTTTTAACGAAGTATTGCTTAAGTTCATGCTCCACTGGAGGAATGGCTGGCCGGGCCTGAATAAGCACTGTCTCATTCCCCTGCGCATCCTTGACCCTGACCTCCGCAACCGCGTCTACCCCTTTATCCTTAACCATTCTGCTGATCACTTTCGAATAGGTACCTGGATCATCCGGATTAAAAACCGGAAGTGCCGAGAGTGCGGATTGAGATGAGTCCAGGTTCATTGTTTCGAGAACTTCAGTGGTGGCCTTGGGCACCATATTAGAGGTATCGATCTTCAGGTCGGTCCGCCCCCCATTAACGGCATCACCTTTAGCGTTTACACCATAGCCTTGCAAGCGGCTGCCTTCGTTATCAACGATATAATCGTTCTTGTCCATTTTGAACGCGCCAGCGCGGGTATAGCTCAGCGCTCCGTTATCGCTTACCACGAAAAAGCCTTTACCCTGTATACGCATGTCCAGAACCCCGCCCGAACTGGCATCAACACCACCCTGACTGAAATTTTGCGAGACATTAGCCAGACGAACACCGTCACCGACTGCGTTGTGACCATTACCCAGTTGCGCGCTCAAATACAGTGCCGCAAATTCCGCACGGAATGATTTGAAACCATGAGTCCCAACGTTAGCGATGTTGTTGCCGGCGACCTCAAGTCTTTTATGGGCAGCGTGCAGCCCACTCAGGGAAACATTGAATGACATAAACACTCCTGTGCCGTATTGAACGACGCTCTCGTTAATGCATTTTTTCGCAGTAAAACTTTGCAACACTTAAACTTCAGTACCACCCGTTTCTTTCTGCGTTTTTATTCTCGCATTATCGAAAGTAGGAATTTTCTACATATGCAGTAGGAATCAGCTATAACTTTTACTTCTTAACCTTGGCGCAACTATCTACTTGAATCGCGCTCAAGGCGTGACGGCAAACTTCTATATCTTCTGGATAACCAATGACAGAAATACCAAATCGCGCCCAACAAAAAGCCCCTTCAAGAAGGGGCTTCGTTCGACACTGCATCACTGCATATTTATCACGCCATCTGGATGATGGTCTGCATGATGGTGCTTTGAGTCGAAATGGTTTTCGCGTTTGCCTGATAGTTGCTTTGCGCCTTGATCAAGTCGACCAATTCACTGGTCAGATTGACGTTAGAGTCTTCCAGCGCTTCACCCGTGAGACTGCCAAGTGTGCCTGACTCCGGCACTCCCGTGACCGGAACCCCAGACGCATAGGTTTCACGCCAGCTAGTACCGCCTGCCGGAGACAAACCCTGAACGTTGGCGAAGTTGGTCAACGACACTTGTCCAATGACCTTGGACTGACCGTTGGTGTAGGTGGCGAACAGGTTGCCGGTAGGGTCTACCGACATGGCCGACAACTGACCGGTTGCATAGCCGTCCTGAGTCTTGGTGATCGCGCCCGAGACCGAGTTGGTCTGAGTGGTCGCGAGCATGTCCAGCTTGACACCGCCAGTCTTGGCCGAAGCGCCGTTGCCTGCCCAGACGCCTGTGGTACCCACTTGCGCAGCCGGCACCCAGTTGTTCAGGGTAAAAGTGCCGTCAGCATTGACAGCCAGGTTACCCGTTGTAGCCAGCGCAGTAGTATCCAGCGAGCCGTCAGATTTGAAGGTCAGGTTCATCGAGTCAGCCACTACCGGCGTGGTCGCCGGGCTCGATGCATTGCGACCGTCGACCAGCGTGTACATCGTCCAGGCATTGGTACCCGTCTTGGCGAAGTACTGACTCATGGAGTGCTCGTTGCCCTGACTGTCGTAGAGCGGCGTACTGAACGTGTTGGTGTAGCTGTTCACGTCATTTGGGTCGAACGGCGTGACAGTCGGAAGTTTCGATGAAGAATTCAGATTGGACGCAATGGTGACGGTACCTGTCGGGCTAGGTGCCAGATTCGACGAGTCGATTTTAAGATCGGTCAATACACCGTTCACGACATTGCCTGCCGCATTAACACCGTAGCCCTGCAGCTTGTTGCCGGAAGCGTCGACGACATTACCACTCTTGTCCGGGTAGAACGCACCGGCACGGGTATAGAGTTTTTCGCCGTGATTGCTGACCATGAAGAAGCCGTTGCCGTTAATAGCCAAATCAAGGCTGCGGCCGGTGCCGGTGGTCAAAGTACCTTGCGTGAATTGCTGGGACACGGCGGCCGTGGTGACACCGCTACCCGCAGTGGTACCACCGGAAGTACCGCGAATCGAAGCAGCGTACTGGTCCTGGAACTCGGTACGGGACGATTTAAAACCCGTGGTCGCAACGTTGGCAATGTTGTTGCCGGTAACGTCGAGACTTTTGTTTGCCGCATAGAGCCCACTGAGGCCGATATTGAATGACATGCTCAACTCCTTTGCCGTCTAGTCGGCTCTATATTCCGATTGTTTGCACTTTGGACAAACCAACACTGCTGCCGCCTGCCAGGTTGAGCGTCATTTCCGCACCACTGACACCCATCGTCACACTGTTGACGGTGGCTGGCAGATAGGTGCTCAAGGCAGTGGCCGTACCATTGGCAGTACCTGTGGCGACGACGCTGTAAGTACCTGACGCCGCAGTCGTGCCATCGCTGTTCTGACCGTTCCAGGTAAAGCTGGTAGTACCCGCCGCCTGCGCACCAAGATCGATGGTGTCGACCAGGTTCCCACTCGCGTCGGAGATTTTGACCGTGGTCGACGAGTTCGACGCCGGGACGACCACTGAACCGGTCAGGCCCTTCGTGGTATCGACCACTGCCGAACCGCTGCTGACGATCACCGAACGCCCAACCAGAGAGGACGCCTGCAAGGCTTGGGACGACTGATAAGTACTGGCAATCGTATCAACCGTACTGCTCAGGTTCTGCATGCTCTCAAGGCTGCTGAACTGAGCCAACTGAGAAACGAACTGCGTGTTGTCCTGCGGACTGAGAGGGTCTTGGTTCTTCATCTGCGTAACCAGCAGTTGCAGGAATGCATCTTTGCCCAGTGAGGCAGTCCCCGTTTTGTTGGTGGTGCCTGTGTTGCTTGAGCTTGCCGTTTTCTGAAGCTGATCCAGAACCGACTGACCGACGCTGCTAGTAGTTGTCATCGACTGCGCCTCTTATCACTGACCCAGGGTCAGGACCTTCTGCATCATGGTTTTGGCGGTATTCATAATGTCCGCATTGGTCTGAAACGAGCGGCTGGCCGAGATCATGTCGGCCATCTCCGAAACAACATTGACGTTGGGGTAGTAGACATAACCGTTCTTGTCAGCCGACGGATGCGTTGGCTCATAACGTGCCTCGAGGTTGCTCGGATCTTCGATGATCCCGCTGACCTGAACACCCTGACCCGCTTCGTCCTGACTGCCGAACAGCGAACCACTGTCGCCGCTGCCCTGCCCCTGAAGCACGGTCGCAAACACGGGGTGACGGGTGCGGTAGGTTTGATCCATGCTCGACGAGACTGTTTCGGCGTTGGCAATGTTACTGGCCACGGTGTTCAGGCGCGTGGTCTGAGCACTCATGCCACTGCCGGCAATGTTAAAAACACTTGCAAGGGACATGAATTACTCTCCACGAAGGGCTGACACCAGCCCTTTGAATTTGCTGTTGAGCAGGGTGAAACTGGCCTGGAAGCCTACGGCGTTCTGTGCGTAGCTGGCCTGTTCAACCTGCGTATCGACGGTATTCTGGTCAAGCGAAGGTTGGCTAGGTGTGCGATACAGCAGCGCGCCGTCGCCACCGCTCAGACCCTCGGCGTCGATGTGCCGACTGTTGGTCGTTTTAAGGCCAAACGCGCCATTCTTGGTTTTATCGCTTTGCGCTGCGAGCACGGCCGAGAACTCAAGATCTCGCGCCTTATAGTTCGGCGTGTCGGCGTTGGCGATGTTGTTGGCCAAGACCTCTGCACGCTGAGCGCGAAAGCCAAGGGCTTGCTCATGGATGCCTAGCGCTTTATCGAAGCTGATGCTCATGTCGGGAAACCTTTAGCGGCTGACCTGAATTTCGTATCAGTCACAAAGCAATCAGCGTGCCAGCTTCGCCAGCGCCATAAATCAAGGGTTTGCGAGCTATCCTGGGGCGGCAACGACAGAAAAGCGGCAAGGCATTTCCGCTATAAAGGGATAAAGCGGCAAGCACAGCGCCGTTTTCTTGCCATTGCCGCTTCCTCCCAGAAGAGCCGCAACGGTTTAGCTGATGTAAAAAAAGAGACCCTAAGGTCTCTTTTTTAGCGCAGCGATCACTTCGCCTGGTAAATGATCCCAGGACTGCACTGAACCATCTGATAATGCTCAGGCAAACCATTCAGCGCTTCCGATGCCCCGAGAAACAGGTAGCCACCGGGCTTAAGCGTACTGTGGATACGCAACAGAATGTCCTTCTTCACCTCCGCCGAGAAATAGATCAGCACGTTGCGGCAAAAAACGATGTCGAATTTCCCCAGGCTTGCATAACTGTCGAGCAGGTTGAAAGAGCGAAACTCGACCCGGCTCTTGATGGGCGCCTTGATTGCCCAACGCCCCGCTTCTTTGGGATCGAAAAAACGCTGCAGACGCTCTTGGGATAGCCCTCGACCCAACGCCAGACTGTCGTATTCGCCCGTCTTGCAGTTGTTCAACATCAACCCCGAAAGATCGGTAGCGATGATCTGCACGCCCTGTTTTAGCTGACCGAGGTTGCTACGCTCGAACTCGTCGATCGTCATCGATAACGAGTACGGTTCCTGGCCTGAAGAACACGCCGCCGACCAGATACGCAGGCGCTGGTTCGGGCTGGCCTTGATCGCCTCTGGAAGCACTTTGTTCTTCATGACTTCGAACGGATAGGTGTCGCGAAACCAGAGCGTTTCGTTGGTGGTCATTGCATCCACGACCTGCTCGCGCAGACCACTGCGAGGCTGAGCCTGGATTCGCTGAATCAACTCCCCCAGCGACTTGATGCCTTGCTGGTCCATGAGTTTGTTGAGACGGCTTGAGACCAGATACTGTTTATTCTCTCCGAGCAAAATGCCACAGGCTTTTTCCAGGAAGACCCGGAACTGTTCGAAATCCAAATTACCTGTAGACAAAGAAACCGCCTCTTACAATCTTGCGTCCAGCCAAAGGGCGGCGCCCTTTGGCGATTATTTCACCGCGTTGATCCGATCAACTACCCGAGCGGCAAGCTCATCAGGCCGGAACTTGGCAAGAAAATCATCGGCACCGACTTTCTTGACCATCGCCTGGTTGAACACTCCCGACAAGGAAGTATGCAGGATGATGTGTATTTTTTGCATGCGCGGATCGTTGCGGATTGCCGAAGTCAAGGTATACCCATCCATCTCGGGCATTTCGATGTCTGAAATCATCATCAAAAATTCCTCTTCAGGCTTCTTGCCCTCTTCGACCATGCGTAGCAGGTAATCCAGCGCCTGACGACCGTCATTCAAGGCTACCACCTCGACCCCGACTGTCTGCAGACAGCGTGTCACCTGCTTACGCGCAACCGACGAATCGTCGACGGTCAGCACTCGAAGGGTCAGCGCTTTGGCCTGTGTTTCTTCATCGACAACACCGACCGAAATACTTTCCGAAGTCGGCGCTACTTCCGCGAGGATTTTCTCCACATCAATGATTTCGACCAACTGGTTATCGACTCGGGTCACTGCGGTCAGATAATGATCGCGTCCCGTTCCCTTGGGCGGCGGATGGATCTCCTCCCAGTTCATGTTGACGATGCGCTCCACCGAATGCACCAGAAAACCCTGAATTTTGGTGTTGTACTCGGTAATGATAACGAAGGTGTCATTCACACCCCGCTCCAATGCCTTCGCGCCTGTTGCCATCCCCAGATCGATGATCGGAATGGTCGCCCCACGAATATTTGCAACGCCACGCACCACTGGGTTGGACTTGGGCATCACGGTCAGTTTAGGGCATTGCAGCACCTCCCTGACCTTGAACACATTAATCCCGTAGAGCTGCTGGCCGTTGAGACGGAACAACAACAACTCAAGACGGTTCTGCCCCACCAGCTGCGTGCGCTGGTTCACCGAATCCATTACTCCAGCCATGCCCTTACTCCTGAATCAAAGCTTCGAACCCATAATTGCCAAAATGACTAAGCGGCACGGGCCTTGCTTTTTAACTGTTATGAATGCAAAAACGACATTTTCCCGACGCATGGCATCTGGCTACGGCAGCTTACGCTGCACTGTGGCCGTTTTGTGGCTTTTTAGTGGCGGCCAATTCGCACAGAGCGAGCCTTTGAGCCTTTCTGATCAACTTATCGGCGTGACCCAAGGGTTTCTTGAATTCTCCATAGAGGATTATCTGGCAACGACCCAAACCGAAGGCCGCTACCAAATTCAGGTCAACCAGCTCGATCCGCGCATGACACTGACACAGTGCGACAAGGAATTGACAGCGAGCCTCGAAAGTCCTGCTCAGCCTCTAGGACGTGTGACCGTCAAGGTTCGTTGCGAAGGATCATTACCCTGGACGGTATACGTACCGGCCCAGGTACATTTATTTCGTCAAGTCGTGATCGTCAAACGCCCGCTCAAGCGTGGCGGCATCATAGGCGAAGACGACGTATCCCTGAGCGAGCGCGATATCAGCCAGATGCCTCAGGGATATATCACGTCGCTTGACGAGGCGATCGGGCAGAAAATGACCCGACAAATGGTCAATGGGCAGATCATTACCCCGCTGCAGATGGAACAGGCAGAAGTGATACGCAAGGGCGATCAAGTTGTGATCATTGCCAAGAGCGGTACACTGCTGGTCCGCATGCCTGGCGAGGCATTGTCCGATGGAGGCTTGGGTGAACAGATCAGGGTACGGAACCTGAACTCGAAACGGGTGATCAAAGCGCGTGTAACAGCACCTGGGCAAGTTGAAGTGACCTTGTGATCGCTGGCGGGATGGCGCGGAGTTTCCTAAACTGACAGTCTGTGTCAGTGAGCGTTTTTATCGACTTCAATAACGCACCTAAAGTTTTCTTGTGTTTGGCCGAAAACATGGCAAGCGTCCAAACACCTAGAGGTTCTCAACCATGGTCATCGACTTTAGTCGTTTAAACAGCTCCCCCTCCGTGTCGACGAGTTCGCGTACCGGCAATGTCAAGGAGACCGGCAATGCCGCAACCTCCGCCAGCGCGAAAGCCACCACCGAAGCGGTCACCACGTCGAGTGGGGAAGCCGTGCATCTTAGTAACGAGGCTCAACAGTTGCAGACTATTAGCGACAAGCTGCGCGGTCAGCCCGTTGTCAACAGTGCCCGTGTGGCCGAGTTGAAACAGGCCGTTGCCGATGGCAGCTATACGGTCGACAGCGGTCGCGTAGCCAGCAAGCTGCTTAATTTCGAAGCCCAGCGCTAGCCGAAGGCCTGCGCCAGGGCTTTTGGACGCCTAAAACCCAGAGCATGCAATGCACGATACGACTCTATTGCAACTGATTACCGACGATATTGCACCGGCCCAACAGCTGTTGGAACTATTGCAAGCCGAATCCTTGGCGCTGCATGGTCGGGATATGTTCTTACTCGAAAATATTCTTGCGCAGAAACAGTCGCTGGTAATCATGCTTGAGCAGCATGGCCGCAAACGCAGCCAGATTCTTGCCAGCCTGAATCTGAGGCCCGATCGTCAAGGCCTTGAGGAACTGGCGAGTCATTCATCGATCGGTGAAGAGTTGCTCAGCCAAGGTGACGTACTCAGCGCCCTGATGAGCGACTGTCGGGCCAGCAACGAGCTCAATGGTCACTCGATCAAGCTTCAGCAGGCCTCCACGGCCCATCAGATGAGAATTATTACCGGCGGTGAAACGCCAATGTTATATGACAGCCGTGGGTCGACATCCAGCGTCCATAAGCCACGCCCGCTGAGCCAAGCGTAATTTTACTGTATCAAGGCACCCAACATGCTGGCAAAATGCCCCTCGATTACGTGCTGTCGTATTTTGCCTGGAGATGGATGAACCGTGTTCAATGCCTTAAGCGCGGAAGATGATCCGCAGCCACCAAAGGTACTCACCACACCTTTGGAAATTGCCGCAAATCTGCGGTTACTGCTAGACAGCCATGACCCCCTGATCATTACCTTTCATGAGCGCAGTCAGCGCTTTCAAAGCTACCTGATCGAGGTCAATCGCGACGGCAATGGGATTGCCCTCGACGAAATGATCCCTCGCGACGGCGAGCGTTTCTTGACCAGCGGCGAACCGTTTCGCATCGAAGGCTTTCATGACGGTGTTCGGATTGCGTGGGAATGCGAAGAGACGCTGACCATTGACGATCATGACGGTCATCGCTGCTATCGTGGCTCCATGCCGACGGAAGTGGTTTATCACCAGCGCCGCAACGCCTTTCGCGCAGCACTGAAATTGGCTCAACTGGTCAACGTTGAAATCAATGGCGACAAAATCAAGTCGGCGCTGAACGGCAAGCTCCTGGATATCTCTGCCACGGGCTGCAAATTGCGGTTTGAAGGTGATATTTCCGAGCAACTGCAACTGGGCCAAGTGTACGAACGCTTTGTTGCAGGCCTGCCTTTTGGCAACATGAGCACGCCTGTCGAGTTGCGTTACCTGCATTTCGAAGAAAGAATCAACATCACGTTCGCCGGTGTGCGCTTCCACAACATGAGCGGCCTGGTACAGCGCCAGGTTGAGCGATTCGTTTACCAGCTGCAGCGAGAAGCGCGGCGCTTCGATAAAGACGACGACTTCTGATCAGTATTTGCAGTATCAGCGATTGCGGTGAATAACCGCCGCAATCGCGCTATCCGAATACCGCTTCTCCCCCCGCAGCTCAATCACTCAATTGCGCAATCTCCGCTATCAAACAGGCTTGTCAGCGCTCTCTTCTGTAGAAGCCGTCGACTGCGATTCCGCTTGCCGCTCGCCTTCGGTTTCAGCCCCTTCTTGCGGTTCGACTGCTGTCTGCATCTGCTCCTGAACCACCTGTTCATCGACACGTGGGTCCAACGCGACCACCAACGGTGAGCTGGACATGCTGTCCGGCATCGCAACGTGTTGCAACGGCGCGTCCTCGACCTGGTGCAGATTGGTCACCGCCTTAGGCCGGATGCGCCAGACCAGAATCACGGCAGCAAAACAGACGAAAGCGTAGAGCATGTTGCTGCCGAACATCTTCATCAGTATGCCCGCAGCCAACGGGCCGATGCTGGCACCAATACCGTAGGTCATCAGCAACATGGCGGTCAGCGACACACGGCGCTCACCTTCAACGTGGTCATTGGAAAAGGCCACGGCCAACGGATAAAGACAAAACTGCATCAAAGATGCGAAGAAGCCGACCCCGAACAACACTTCCACAGGCACCTGCGGCATGACCGCCAAGGGAAAAGCCAACAAGGCCAGCGCGCCGGCAAAAATCCGAATCAACAAGGCACGGTCATAGCGATCCGATAAGGCGCCGAGCGGCCATTGCACTAACAGCCCCGCAAGAATGCAGCTACCCATGAACAAACCCACCGCCTCGGTAGACAAACCCTGCTGGGAGGCATACAGCGGCGCCAGACCATAGAACGAGCCGATGATCAGCCCTGCCCCCAATACGGTGCTCAACGATTGCGGCACCCGCTTAAGGAAAAAACGGGGTTCCAGCGGCGCCGGGTGCATGGGCGCCGGGTGAATACTGCGGGTCATCGCCACCGGCACAAGGCAAAGGGCAAAGCACAGCGCGACCAGCATCAGCAACTCGGGGCCCAAAGACGGGTGAATAACCAGAATCAGCTGACCCAGCACCAAGCCAAGGTAAGACGCGATCATGTAACCGCTAAACACAATGCCGCGTTGCTTGGCGTGTGCCTGCTCGTTCAGCCAGCTTTCGATGACCATGTACTGACACATCATCCCCAGGCCCACGATGACCCGCAGGAACAGCCACGCAGGCAACCAGTCGACCAGACCGTGCCCCAACACCGCAGCACCAACAATACCTGCGCACGTGGCGTAGGCGCGAATGTGCCCGACCCTGCTAATCAGCCGGTGACCGATCTTGCCGCCCAGTACCAGACCGAAGTAGTTGGCCGCCATTAAAGCGCCGACCCACAGACTATCGACTTGGTCGGCCGCCAGGCGCAAAGCAAGATAGGTACTTAACAGACCCGAGCCGATGAGCATCATCAGCGAGGCAAAATAAAGCGCTCGAAAGGACTTCCAGATTTGACGCATCGACGTTCCAGGCTTTCCACATAAAAGAAGAAGAGCAAAAGAATGGAGTCATCCAGACGGAAGAGTCCAAAACCAACGTTTCTAAGCCTGAGCAGCCAGCACGCGCCTTTCCCAGGGAGTAATTTCATCAAAAAAAGCTGGTCAGTTCCATACTCTTCGAAGCGATGTAGCCTTCGATGAACTCTTTACCAAACAGCTCCTTCGCCAATTGGCTACGCCTCAGACGCTCCAGAGCGGCATGCAAGGTACACGGCAATGACAATTCATCCGGCACTTGAATCTCACCCTGAATCGGCGCCGGTGGCTCCAACTCATGTTCAATACCATAAAGACCGGTGGCAAGGCTCGCGGCGATGGCAAGATAAGGGTTGGCGTCCGCACCAGGCAGCCGATTCTCCACCCTTCTGGCGACCGGCGCACTCGCCGGAATACGCAAGCCAGCAGCGCGGTTGTCGTAAGACCAGCAGGCATTATTGGGCGATGATCGCCTTGAGCTAACCACGCATCGAGAGACGAAAACCCTCCCCCGCCAGCTCATCCGCATCGCAAATTGTCAGCGCACGCGGGTGCTCACTTCAGGGCAAACGGTGAATCTGGGTCGGATCGGCAATCAGCGCCAGATCGCCGTCATCGCTACCGTAGAATCGCGCCGGCGGATAGCCGCCTATGATGCATTGCAACAACACGCCACGCGCAAGCTGCAAACGCCGCCCTTCGAGGAAACCCTCAGCGGTCATCACCCTGCCACGTGACACACCTTTCAAATCCGGCGTTACGCACTCAATCTCATCAATGCCCGTCAATCGCTCCGCAAGGGAACGGTGGTCATTAATTGTCATGATTCTAAATCCTTTATTGTTGTACAAGCCGTCCACCGGCAACCTGTACAAAATACGCATCACCCGTTCAAAATTTCAAGCGCGACGACAAAAATCCTTTTCCCATCAAAATCGTTAGAAACCGCAGCGCGTGCAGACGCAATCAGAGCACCGTATTGACGTACGGCGCTTTGGTCAGCGACAGGAAGTCTTTCCTGTAACCCTCGTTTTCCGGATCCAACGTCAGGGCCTGACGCAAAAACTCGATGCCCTCATGGGTGTAACCCAACTCGCAGCTTAGAAGCGAAGCCAGATAGAGCTTTTCCGAATCAAAAAAATTGAAGGACAACGAAACCTTGATCGCGCGGAGTGCATCGGCCAGTTTGCCTTCATTCACCAACTGATTAAATGACTCACTGAAGGCTGCGCCGTCTTGCCACACCGCACCGATAAGTCCGTCGAACTTTCTCAGCACAACCGTGTGCCCGTTACCGACCTTCGAGTCTGTCTCCTCGACACATTCGATGAGCCAGCTTCCTAATTCATTCCTGTTCAGGAAATTGATCGCCCGAATCATGCTCTGCAAGGAAAAAACCTGGTAATGCCCTCGCCAGTTCTCCTTTGGCATGATCGCCATGTCGAGCCCCTTCTCGTAGTCATCGACCATCTGCTCGACCGTTATCAATGGCCTCGTTGAGTCGTAAAGGGTTGCCGTACGCTTAGGAAAAATGCAGAAAAAAACACCGCCGTTCTTTAAAACCCGCGAGGACTCTATATAAGCCGCAAAGACGTTAGGAACATGCTCAATGACATGAGAACTGATGAGGTAGTCAAAGGTCCCATCACCAGCGGCTATCGACTGAAAATCGCCCAATAGATCAACGCTCTCCACTTCGCCGGATGTACGCATCTGCTCGTGATGATAGGCATTGAAATCGTCCATATCCTGAGGATACAAAAACAACCTGCCATCGCAGGGAGCCACCTTCAGGCAGTCTGGCAGATCGAAAGGGTTATGTGATGCTGCCCCCAACTCGACGCCAGTGCCTACACAGTATTGGGTGGCTAACGCCATGGTTCGTAGTTTCATCATGCCCCTATAACGTACAGAATCACCGATGACGCGAGTTCACTCGCAGTGTTGACGCCGGTCAGACGCGGAAATAACCTACCGTCGAATCGAACGGCAAGCGCTTGAGTTCAATTTTGTTCAGGTCCACGCACTCACGCAACGCGCTGGTTTCACCAGGGAAGTTGCGGTATGCAACTTCATCCAGAACGACGATCGCGCCTTTAGGCATGTAAGGCAAAAAGGTTTGCAGCGCGACTTTGGTCGACGAATAGAGATCGGTATCAAGAATCAGCATCGCCACCACCAGATCCGGGCGTGTTTTGACGAAAGCGGGCACGGTGTCAAGGATGTCACCTTTGACAATCTCGCAACGCGGAATCCGATTGACCGGACGCACCAGATCGTTGGCATCGATCATGTCCTGAATCAGGGTCTCGTCAGTATCCGAGAACATAGCATCGTTGATATCAGTGGGATCTTCTTTAGCGTCGATACCGGTGAAGCCAGAGAACGTATCGAAGCCGATGATCGAGCGGTTGATCGCATAAGGTTCGAGAATCATCGACAACTGCATGTACAGCATCAAGGAATTACCCTTGTAGACACCGCATTCGATAATGGCGCCGGGCACATCCTGAACCATTTTGAACAACTCGATGCGTGACAACGCTGCCGTGACCGTAATCCGATCAGCAAACACGAATGGCGCATCAGCGACGTATTTGGCGTCAACACGGTTGAGTACGCCCGCGCGTTTTTCGTTGTACTCGGTTTCAGCTGCGGTAAGGCGACGCTTGGTCATTGGTTGGTTCCTTGGAAATGCGAAAAGTCGCTGACATGGAAAAAATCTTTATACCCGGCTTCTGTGTCTGCGACACCGCTGTCGACGTTGACAGCACCACGCTGACTAAGAAGATCAGCGATGTGCACCAGGCGAAAATCAATGCTGAAACGGGTCTGTTCAGTATAGTTAGGCACCGTGCCGTGCAGGTGCGATCCCGAAAAAGTCAGAATCTCGCCAGCATTGGCGGCAATCCGGATTTCCGAAGCCGTTGAAATATCTTCAAGCGGAACGGGGTGAACGCGTAACTCTTCAATCACGTTTTCCTGAGCCAAAGGACGCTGCACGTTGATCCAGTCAGACAGACTCCAGTCCGCAGAGGAGTTTTTCACCGGCACTGAAAAATAGGCTGGATTGATCATCATCGTCTGGTCCGGTTGAATCGTGTAAACCGGCATCCAGGTATTGATCTGACAGTCGACACTGCCATACCACTTATCACGATGCGGTTTGTAGGCATAACTGACGCCAGCATGCAGATAGTCATAGTGAGGGACGACCCGAATTCGCGGAACGTCAAAAAGAAACTCACCAGGGTTTGCACCAATTTCCAGGACGAAATTGCGGATCATTTCTTTAACTTCAATACAGTTAGTGAACTGGCCCTTGAGCTTCGTCACCAACCCGATGAACTCTTGCACCGGCATCATCGTGTGCAACGCTTGGTGACGGGTCTCGCCGTCGAACGCCGCAGTGATACTTTCCCGGGCAAACGCGCAGAGGTCCTTAGGAGCATTCAGATCAGTATTCAGGAAAATATCGCCTGCATAGATCGCGTTCCTGAAATCATTCTTCTTCTGAAGCTGGTTGATATACAAATTCACGGTTTCCGCTCCTGAATCCTGGACTGACCTGATTATCGGCAGGTCGGGCCCAAACTGAAGGGACATTATGCGGGTTTGGCTGCGGCCCCGGACAGAGAGCCCGGAGGTAAAACTGGCAAAATGTATACACAAAAAACCGTCAGTCGCGGCTCAGCGAGAGGGTAATTGTGCCATTGCCGCCTACCCACCGCCACGCGAGCCTGGTTTCAACATTTCAAGCCTTTTTTCAGCGTTCGCCTAGCGAAGTGCCGGTCTCTGGTCTAGCCTGCCTCAGTAGCATAACGCCATGAAAAAGTGCAGCGCTCACGCGTTGGTACCTTTTTGTTTTCTGGATTGGACAACATCTAGCAAGCAGTCAGGGGTACTTTTTTATGACTATTTTGACCTTCCGGCCCCCCTTCATATTAAGCACTTCATCTCGACAATCTCCTGCTGTGCTTCGACTCATTCCAGACATCTGGCATAACCTTCGTCTGCCGTCAGCCCTTGCGGTAACTCTAACTTTCAAGACTGGCCAATGTGCCGGCATAGAGAGTGCCCCGCCCAACGACATTGATTCGATCCCGTTTAAGTGCTGCGTACGTCGTTTCAAGCAGCGCTCAAGGGTTCTTGACGTTTTAAAGGGGATTTAAAATGGCATTTTTCCCCTGTTTTTTGTCGGTGGTTTTCGTTGTCCGCAACGAGTCTGAGCGCATTGAAAGCATTCTGTTTGAGGCAACCTCGGTGATTGCCTCCATCGTCAGTGATTATGAGTTGATCATTGTTGACAATGCGTCGAACGATGACAGCATTTCCGTCATGAAGCGCCTGACGGGCGAAGATGGATTTGCCAATCTGCAGGTCTATGCACTGACCAAGGAGGTGGATGTCGACACCGCTTCATGGGTCGGGCTGGAGAATGCACTGGGTGACTTTGTAGCCGTCATTGATCCGATGATAGACGACATCAATTTTTTACCGCAAATGCTCAAAAAAGCCATTGGCGGCGCTGATGTGGTTTTTGTCAGTAACGAGCAAAAGCCTGTGCAAAGCCTTGCCTATCGGGTTGCTTTTGCCGTATTCCACATGCTCTACCACTGGTTCAATGGCATCCATCTCGCCAAAGAAGCGCCGCAGTACCGCATCCTTAGCAAAAGAGTGATCAACTTCATTCTTCAGCATCCCAAGCCAGCGATGACCTATCGCCATCTGCCCGCTACGGGTGGGTTTGCGCGCGCACACCTCAGCTACAGCTATAGCGCGTCACCCACATTCCAGCGCCGCAAACGTCTGGGAGACAGTATCGACCGTGGCATACGCCTGCTGGTGTCGACCACGCGCGCGCCGATGCGCCTTGTGACAGCACTCTCCTTGTTTGGCGCTATCGTCAACCTTATTTACTGCGGCTATGTGGTCGGCATCGGTTTTTTTAAAACCGACGTCGCGCCTGGCTGGATCAGCCTTTCGCTGCAACAGTCGGGCATGTTCTTTCTGATATCACTCGTGCTTCTGGTGCTCGGCGAATACATCCTGAACATGGCCAGCTTCTCGAATGAAGGTCCGCTCTACCATGTGGCCCAAGAGTTCACCAGCGCTCGCATGACGCGACTCGACAAACTGAATATCGAAGAGGTGTCGTCACCCCCCGCCAATACGACAAACTTGGCCCGGGGGGAAATGTCCTGATGCCAAGTGTCGACCCTAACTACGATGCGGTTATTATTGGCGGTGGGTTTTATGGCTCGGCCATCGCGGTCTACCTAGCGAAGCAGCGAGGCCTCAAGCGCATCATGCTGATAGAGCGTGAGCCCGCGCTAATGATGCGCGCCTCGTATAACAATCAGGCCCGCGTGCACAATGGCTATCACTACCCTCGCTGTTTCACGACAGCGTATCGCAGCCGGATAAACCTGCCCAAGTTCGTACGCGACTGGCCCGAAGCGGTAACACAGGATTTCACCAAACTCTACGCCATTGCCCGCCACAACTCGAAGGTCACGGCAAAACAGTTTGAGCGATTTTGCCGTGACATTGGAGCCAAGGTTCAGCCGGCAGCCCCTGCGTTGCGAGCCTTGTTTGAACCACGCCTCATTGAAAATGTGTTCCTGGTCGAAGAGTACGCTTTCAACTCCACCAAACTGGCACGTTGGGCTGAACGCGAGCTAGCAGAGTGCGGTGTGCAGATCTGCTACAAGACCCGAGCAACGGAGATTTCGAAAGGACCAGATGCAACACTGCAAGTCATCACAGAAACCGAGGACAGCGCCCAAGCTTCAATCTCCTGCCGTTATGTATTCAATTGCACCTACAGCGGCACCAATCAATTCAGGGGTGATTTCCCAGGAGTGCAAACGGGTCTGAAACAAGAGATCACCGAAATGGCCCTGATGCAGATGCCTGCACCTCTCGATGGTTTGGGGATTACCGTGATGGACGGCCCTTTCTTTTCGATGATGCCATTTCCCGCCCGCGGGCTGCATACGCTCTCCCACGTCCGCTTCACCCCGCACCTGCACTGGACCGATCAGCAAGGGATCGATCCCTACAAAAAACTCGAGCACCACGAACGTGCAACTCGTGTGGATCGTATGGTCAGGGACGTGGGCCGGTATGTCCCAGCTGTACTCAAGGCTAAGCATGTCGACTCATTGTTCGAAGTCAAAACGGTGCTTGTGAAAAATGAAGGCGATGACGGGAGACCCATTCTTTTTGAGAAGCACGCCGCGTTGCCCGGCTGTTATTCCGTGCTGGGGGGAAAGATTGACAATATTTATGATGTGCTGGAGAAGATGAATGAAGAAGTATTTTGATCTACCCACACTGTGCACGGGCATTGCCTTACTTTTTTTGGTGAGCATATTTTTATCGTTAGCGTCCCGCTCGGTATGGATTGATGAAGCCATGCTTCTGAAGAACATCATAGAGGTCAATACACTGAGTGGCTTTATTACACCACTGCCCTATTACGATCAAGCAGAACCGGTACCGGCTTCATTTTTCTTTAAGGCGGCGATGGCAATTTTCCACTATGACATCAAACCCCTCAGGCTGTCGGTACTGGCCGCGTCGGTATTAATGATCTTGCCCGTCTGTCTCCTGTTCAAGAAATATAAGTGGGGTCTTTTTGTTTTCCTGGTGGCGATCATCGGAAATACGTTTTCTTCCGGCTTTCACGTGACAGAGCTAAAATATTACTTCCTTGAAGTCAGCGGGAGTTTTCTGGCCATCTTTGCGATATGGGAGGCTGAAGAAAATAAAAATATTTTTTGGACTCTCTTAATTGCGGCAATCATCAGCCTCATCGGGTTTTCCACGCTTATCGTTTCAGGGGGACTGCTAGGCTATGCGTTTCTCTGGTGCCTGGCGAACAGAGAATTCCCCCGACGCAGCGCAACAATAGTTGCCTTTTTGTGCGCGGCCGCGTGCGTGGCTTTCTCATACCTCTACATGAAACACCTTACCATCTATCAGTTGAGTAACTACGCTGAGTACGGGGGAGGTAAATCTCTTTTAGTGTCAATGAAATCGTTGGGTGGCGCGATACTGGGGGCCTACGGAAAAGCCCTGTTAATCACGTCCTGCCTGTCGAGCATCGCACTGTTCGCCTTCAATAACAGAGGGTTTATTTTCAGGTTGAATTTATTTTTTTTTGCGCTGGTGTGTGTTGTCGTGGCAGGCAGAGTTTTTGGTTTTTATCCCGCCACCTACCCCCGACATGTGATTTGGCTGGTCCCCTTTAGTCTGGTTATTTCCAGCTGCGCGATTCTTGAGTTCACATCAAGCCAAGCCAAAACTTTCAAAGTATTGGGTTGGATTCTGTTCGTTGTCCTGGCACTCCAGGCAGGCAAAGCGTGTTACAAGAATCTCACAGGGGAGAATTATGAATACACGGCCAACAATAGCCTGTACGAGTACCTTGCGAAAATGGAGCCCAGCAATATTCTAGTTTACCCGGATGCTCAACCGTCTCTTGAATATTATTTACAGTTGAATGACCGGCTAAAAAAACACCACTATACCCGTGTACTGGATGAAACGACTCAGACCCGAGACCCGGCCATGGAAATGCCAACGTTCTTCTCAATGATCCGGACGTTATTTGAACTCAGGCCCGCCGGTGAGTTTTACTTATTACTGTCGCACCTTGATCGCCAGGACGACGACAAGGGAATTACCGCAGTGATTGAAACTGAAATCAAAAAATTTGACTGTCAGTACACCTCAGTTCTGCATGTTCACAATGCCGAGTTGCTCCGTATGCATTGCCGGGTGGATCATGAATAACATGAATAATTGTTTGATTGGGTTTAGTGGGTTTGTAGGGTCTACGATTGCAAAGCAGACTGCCTTTGAGTCAGTTTATCGATCAACCACTATAGGTCACATTGAAGGCCACTCGTTTAATACCGTTGTCTGCGCAGGCGCCCCCGCTCAAAAGTGGATTGCCAACCGTGAACCTGAAGCGGATCGGCAGAAAATCGAGGGGCTGATCGCCCACCTGAAAACCATTCAGTGCAACACCTTCATTTTGATCAGCACGGTCGATGTCTTCAGTACCGTCATGGGTGTCGATGAGGATACCCCTGTCGATGAGTCAGGCCTGCACGCCTATGGCCTGCATCGCCGGCTGCTGGAGACGTTTGTCGAAAGCCACTTCCCCAATCATTTAATCGTCCGTCTGCCTGGGCTAGTTGGACCCGGCTTACGCAAGAATGTCATCTTCGATTTTTTGAATGACAACAATCTTCAGGCCATCGATAGTCGCGGTGTCTTCCAGTTTTACCCAATGGTCAACCTCTGGTATGACATCCAAACCGCACTGAACGCCCGCTTGAGGTTGGTTCACCTCACTGCAGAGCCGATCAGCGTAGCGGATGTTTCGCAACTGGGTTTCGGCAGGTCGTTCTCGAATGCCTTGGCTAACCCGGCAGCGGCCTACGACATGCAGACCAAACACGCTCATGTATTTGGAGCAGCCGGGCGCTATCAGTACAGCGCCCGTGAAACGGTACAGGCGGTCAGGGCCTACGCTCAGTCCGAGCCGCTCACTATAAAAATCGATGAGGGAGCGAAAATATGAGGTTGGCTATTTCCAATATTGCTTGGGATGCCGCGGAAGATGAAGCCATCGCCACGCTCCTTCAGCGCTTTGCTATTGATGCGATCGATGTTGCACCCGGCAAGTATTTTCCTGTTCCCGCCAACGCTACGGATGAGCAGATTACTCAGGTCAAAGGCTGGTGGGCCGAGCGTGGCATCGACATCACCGGGATGCAGGCGCTGTTGTTCGGTACTACGGGGCTCAATGTATTTGGGTCAGCCCAAAGCCAGTCCGCACTGTTGAAACACTTGGCCGCCGTGTGCCGCATCGGCTCGGGTCTGGGCGCCACACGGCTGGTTTTTGGCTCACCAAAGAATCGTGATCGCACCGGGCTCGATGACCAGGAAACACTGGATGTGGCGGTGCCGTTCTTCAGACAACTGGGGGACATCGCTCAGGCCTATGGTGTAACAATCTGCCTTGAACCCAATCCCACCTGTTATGGCGCCAACTTCATGACCACCAGCGCTGAAACGGCCTTGGTGGTGACGCAGGTCGATCATCCCACCATCAAGATGCAACTGGACACCGGCGCGCTGGCCATCAATGGCGAAGATCCTTGTCTGGTGCTGCAAAACTGCGCATCTCTTATCGGGCATGTGCATGCCAGCGAGCCCGATCTGCTACCTCTGGGGGATGGCAGCACTGATCATGGGCTGATGGTGAGGGCCCTGGAGCGCTATCTGCCCAACCCTGTTGTGACCATCGAGATGCTCGCGACCAAGGATGAACCGCATGCTGTGTCGATTGAGCGAGCACTGAACGTGGCGATCCAGCATTACCGCAAACATCGCGTGGAGGGCCGCGTATGAAGTGGCTCATCCTGCTTGTCGGGATTCTCTCCAATGCTTCCGCCAGTGTTCTGGTGAAGATGGCCATGATGCCGCCGCGCAAGTTTCCGTCCCTCGGCGACCCTCTGGGCGCGCTGAGTAATTGGCCATTCTGGCTAGGTCTCGGGCTGTATGGCGGCGCCTTTTTACTGTATGCCGCAGCGTTGGCCCGCCTCCCTTTAAATGTGGCGCACCCGGTGCTGACCGCTGGGGCAGTAGCGACCGTGGCGTTGTCTTCGGTGCTGATTTTTCGTGAACCCTTCCACTGGACGACAGGGGCTGGGATCGTACTGGTAATTGCTGGCGTAGCGCTGATTACAGCGCGCGTTGCTTGATGGTAAACACAATGATGCCAACCGATATAACGCCTGACGGGCGTAAGACCTGGCAAGTGCCCTCCTTTCAAACCCCGCTATGGCTCGGCCGCCAGCACCCTTGGTGCGTGGTGATTCCGGTCATCAATGAAGGTGAACGGATCAAGAGCCTGTTGGCCAGGATGGCGGCCCTCAACATTCAAGACACTGCCGACATCATAATCGTTGATGGCGGAACCACAGATGGCTCGCTTGAGCTGCACGCGCTACAGCAGGTAGGGGTGCGAGGGCTGCTGCTCAAAACCGCTCCGGGAAAGTTAAGCGCTCAACTGCGTTGCGCTTACGCCTTTGCACTCGATCAGGGCTATGAGGGCATCGTCACGATTGACGGTAACGACAAGGACGATCCTGAAGCCATACCTCGCTTCATCGACGCGCTCAAGCAAGGCGTGGACTTCGTCCAGGCGTCCCGTTTTGTCTCGGGAGGCGTCGCAGAGAACACCCCTAAATCGCGAGACTTCGCGATCCGCTTTATCCATGCGCCAATGCTGAGTCTGTCTTCCGGTTTTAAATGGACAGACACCACCCAGGGTTTCCGTGCCTACAGCCGCAAACTGCTGTTGGACCCGAAGGTGGCGATATTCCGCGATGTGTTCATGACCTACGAACTACTCGCTTACCTCTCCTACCGCGCACCGAAACTGGGTTATCGCTGTGTCGAGCTACCGACCGTCAGGCGCTATCCAAAAGGCGAAGTACCGACAAAGATCAGCAGCGTCAAGGGCAACCTGTCAGTGCTTGAGGTGCTGTTTCGGGCCTGTTTTGGAGTTTACAACCCGTAGGCTGTAATCCGTACAGCTTATGGGCCACCAGAAGCATTCCCGCCGCAAACAATGGCATTTTGATATACAACTCGACAAGTCTGTTAAGTTATCGAACGTGCATAAATTTTCATGCTCGATTTGGCCAGCGCTTGAGCGAGGTCGTAGCTGCATAATCTCGATGTATGGATACAGTAATGACGAGTTCATTCGGAGCAAGGAACAGGAGCCAGGCCTTCGCAAAACGCGCATTGATGCCTCGTGCGATAGGGCTGGCCGCTGGTTTTTTCTGCGTCGCCGGGGTCTTTTGGGAGCAAGGTCGTCCGCCTTTCATATGGGCACTGCTCATCACTTTTTGCTTCGTTTGGCCGTGGATAGCCTTCGTACTGGCACGATCCGCCGAGCATCCCGCGGATATCGAACGGCGCAGTGTCCTGCTTGACTCAGCTTTTTCCGCGTTTTGGGTCGCCGCCATAGGGTTCAACTTGCTCCCCAGCGTGGTGATGCTCTCGATGCTGGCAATGAACAACGTCGCTACAGGCGGAATGGCCTTTGTATTACGCGGCTGGCTGGCCAAAATGGCGGGAATCGCTGTCTCCGTCGCAATGTTCGGCTTAAGTTTTTCACTTTATAGCAGTCCCTTAGTGGTCTATTCGTCGATGCCGATGATCATCATCCAGCCACTGGTCATCGGTTGGACGTTATACCGGCTGGCGCTTCGGCTAGGGCAGAACCGTAAAGTGTTGCGTGAGCTGAGTGAGACCGACAGCCTGACAGGTCTCTATAACCGTCGTTACTGGAACGCGCTGCTCGAAAACGAATATAAACGCTGCGGATATGGCGTCTCGAATGGCTGTCTAGCACTCGTAGACCTGGATCATTTCAAGCAGATTAACGACACGCATGGCCACCTTGTTGGGGATGAAGTCCTGCGACACGTAGCTTCCGCGCTCAGGTCTAACCTGCGTTCAACTGATATTGTCGCGAGATTCGGTGGGGATGAGTTTTGTGTGTTCCTGCCTGATACCGACAGGGCGACCGCCTTTCAGGTGCTTGACAGGGTGAGGGTAGAGATCGCTGACGCTGTGTTCGGTCAAAAACAGACGGCCATTGCGACCTTAAGCATCGGTCTAACCGCATTCGACAATCCAATGTTGTTCAATGAATGGTTCAAACAAGCGGATTTGGCACTGTACGAAGCAAAAGCGCGTGGACGCAACCAAGTCGCTTGTTTCGAAGGTGACTCGATGCGCGCGAGTGCCTGACACGACTGCAGTGCTACCAGCATCCGCGCAGGAAGACGGGCCCCTGAAGTTCAGCGTACGCAAACAACCATCGACCATGGCCTGCCAGTACTCCTCCCCATCCGGGTGCTGCTCTCGAACAAATAGCCAGCGGCCCTTACGCTCTTCATGCAGCCGGCTAGCGCACTGATTTGATAACGGAAAACCACGGCAAGGAAAAGCAGCGACTAAAATCAAGGGGGCCGAGCACTTCAAAACAGATGATGGCCAATGGTTACAACACACTTTTTTGCCAAGGCGGCTTTATGAGAAAACTACAAAAAAATAGCTCGATGGAAAGCGATCTTGGTGATGTAGCTGACAATCTAAAGCAGACGATGAGTCAGCTTTCAGATTGTTCAACGCAGCTGATCGAAGGCGGCAATGAACAAGCCTCTCAGTTGATCGGGAAAGTAATTCTGTCGCTTCAAGAAGATGAATGCATGCTTCGCAGGTACACGGACAGTTTAAAAACCGGAAGGCTCGGACGAAGATCGGACGATTAAAGGTCTTCATGGCATTCAACACGGCAACGCAAGACATGCCGCCCGACCAGACCAGGGCGGCATAGAGGATGAGTTGATCGACCACAACGATACCCACAGCCGTTTAAGGACTTTGCATGATCCAAACTGAACAGCCGCACCAAATAGCACTGGATAAATTTCTTGCGGAGCACCCTGCCCTCCGCGAAGAGTTGGACAACCTGAATCCGCTCGAGGCCCAGGCCTCCGGCGTGCCGTTGGCACAATACCGCGATGAGCGACTGCACCAGGCGTTTGAGGCCGAGGCTGAGCGCTTGGGCTTCTTTGCCTGGGAACTGACCCTGCAATTGACGGCGGCGTCCCCTGAGGAATTTGAGGCGCAACGGATTGAGGTGCACAAGGAAGTTGCCGAGATGGCGGGCATGGAGTGGGCGGAGTATTGCGAGATGCACGGCCTGAAGGCTTGAGTGCCTGAAAGATTTGGTGTCCAGGGCAGGTTCGTGTTGCGTGGACGGCGCCAATGCCTATCCACCCGAAGACGTGCGCGGCGAGCAGGGACATGAATTTTCCGTGGTGACCGACGAAGTGCGCAACCTGGCGATGCGCACTTGGGAGTCGGCTCAGCAGATCCAAACCATGCTCAAAAACCACTCGCTCAGGGGCCGGCGAGGACCTTGAGCGGGTGGTTGTTCGAGACGCAGACTTCGGCTCGCTAGTGGGCCGCCAGCATGCTGCCCGTTTCGTTCAAGCGGATATGCCAGCTCAATGCTTGATTGAGGTCGTGAGGGGTATGCCCGCCTAGACGACAGGCGGCGGTGAAGTAATCATTGAGTGCCTCGCGGTAGTCCGGGTGTACACAGTGATCGATGATGATTCGCGCTCGCTCCCGAGGCGCAAGGCCCCGTAAGTCAGCTAGCCCTTGTTCGGTTACAAGAATGTCGATGTCATGCTCTGTGTGGTCGACGTGGCTGACCATGGGCACTACGCGCGAGATGTTCCCGTCCTTGGCAATTGATTTAGTCACGAATATCGATAGGTGGGCGTTGCGGGCAAAATCCCCCGAGCCGCCAATACCGTTCATCATGTGTGTACCGCCGACGTGGGTGGAGTTGACGTTGCCATACAGGTCGAACTCCAGCGCGGTGTTGATTGCAATGATCCCCAGGCGCCGGATTACTTCCGGGTGGTTGGTGATTTCCTGTGGGCGCAAGACCAGGCGCTCGGCGTATTTTTCCAGGTTCTTGAAGACCCGCTCGCCACAGGCGCCAGAGAGGGTGATGGAGCACCCCGAGGCGAATTTCAGCTTGCCGGCATCCAGCAGGTCAAAGGTGGAATCCTGCAACACCTCGGAGTACTGCACCAGGTCGTTGAACGGGGCGTCGATCAAGCCGCACATCACCGCGTTGGCGATGGAACCCACCCCCACTTGCAGCGGTGCCAGGTTTCTCGTCAGACGCCCCATTTCCACCTCGATCTCGAAAAACCGCACCAAATGATTGGCAATGGCCTGTGTGTCGTTGTCAGGCGGCAACATGGGAACGGCCGCCTCGGGTGTGTTGCAGATGACGATGGCGGCGATGCGTGACGGGTCGATCTCGATGGCATGGCTGCCAATGCGGTTGTTTGATTGGAGGACGGGGATCGGGCCACGGTGAGGGCGATTCTGGGGTTGGTAGATATCATGCAGCCCTTCGAAATGAGGGCTGCTCGCCAGGTTGAGTTCGATGATGATCTGTTTGGCGGCCAGTGCCAGGGTGGCCGAGTTGCCCACTGACGAGGTGGGCACGATATGCCCCTGTTCGGTGATGCACACCGCCTCGATAACTGCGATATCCGGGGTCGGCAGGTAGCCATCGCGCAACTGCTCGACCACTTCCGAGAGGTGCTGGTCGATAAACATCACCTTGCCTTCGTTGATGGCCTTGCGCAGCACAGCGTCGCCCTGAAACGGCATGCGTCGGGCCAACAGACCCGCTTCGGCCATCATCCCGTCCAGACCACGGCCAAGGCTGGCGCCGGTGATCAGGTTGATTTTCAGCGGGTCGTGCCTGGCCTGCTCGATCAAGGCCAGGGGGACTGCCTTGGCGTCTCCGGCACCGCCAAAACCACTGATGCCGATGGTCATGCCGTCTTTAATGAGCAGGGCGGCCTGTGTTGCACTCATGATTTTGTCGTGCAAGGAAGCCAGCCGGATACGCGCAGCGTGCATGGAAAAAACCTCGAATGTAGGGAATAGCAGGCGGGGCACCGGACATCTGCCGTTCAACCGGTACTCGCGCCCATACCGGGCAGGGCCTCTGAGAAGCACTGCTCGTCGGATTGTTCGTTAGTCTGGGCACAAGCAGAGGCCGAGACGATCAAGGCGGACGACGACGTTTAAACGTTGTCGCCACGGCTCATGGTGCGGGCCATCACGTGGGTCAATCAGGCCCGCGCAGGCTCAAAACTGCTCATCGTCCAGCGCCATGATGCTTTTGCTGCCACTGCTAATCGCCGCCAGCAGGGCGTGCACGCGAGGCAGCAGTTGCTCGGCATAGAAGTCGGCAGTGATCCGCTTGGCGTCCAGGAACTGCGGGTCGCCGTTGCCCGAGTCCAGCAGGGCTTGGGCTCTGAGTGCCGAGCGGGCCATCAACCAGCCCCCGCATAGGTAGCCGAACAGCATCATGAAATTGACGCTGATGCTGCCCGCCAGGTGGGCGTCGTTTTTGGCATTGTCGAGGAGCACGCGCAGAGCGGCGCGGCCAGCGCACAAGGCATCGTCCAGTGCCTCGGCCTGGTGGGCCAGAGTGGCCGAGCCTTGCAGCAGGGCGACGGTTTCACCGATTTCGTCCAGCAAACGGGTGAGCAGTTCGCCCTGATTGAGCAGAGTTTTGCGCCCAACCAGGTCCAGTGCCTGGATGCCAGTGGTGCCTTCATAAATGGTCAGGATACGGGCGTCACGGTAGTGCTGGGCTGCGCCGGTTTCTTCGATAAACCCCATGCCGCCGTGAATTTGCACACCGAGCGAGGTCACCTCTTGCGCCATTTCTGTCAGCCACCCCTTAACGATGGGTGTGAGCAGGTCGACGCGACCTTGATGAACCTGCGCGGCGTCGGCGTCATGCGCGTGGGCAGTGCGGTCCACTTCGGCAGCGGCCACCAACGCCAGGGCCCGCATCGCCTCGATGGACGATTTCATCTGAAGCAACATGCGACGGACATCGGGAAAATGGATGATCGAGAAGCGGCTGCCGTCCTTACGCGTCCCTTGCAGGCGATCTTTTGCGTACTGACGCGCCTGCTGGTAAGCCCGTTCCGAGATGGCCAGCCCTTGCAGGCCAACGCTTTGCCGGGCGTGGTTCATCATGGTGAACATGCAGGCCAGCCCTTGGTGCGGTTCGCCCACCAGATAACCGATGGCCCCGCCGTTGTCGCCAAAGCTCATGACGCAGGTCGGGCTGCCGTGGATGCCCAGTTTATGTTCCAGGGAAATGCAGCGGGCATCGTTGCGTGCGCCGGGCTTGCCTTGAGCATCCAGCAGGAATTTAGGCACCACGAACAGGGAAATCCCTTTGACACCGGCCGGTGCATCCGGCAGCCGGGCCAGTACCAGATGGACAACGTTGTCCGTCATCTGGTGGTCGCCCCAGGTGATAAAGATTTTTTGCCCGCTGATGAGGTAGTGATCACCCTGAGGGATGGCTCGGCTCTTGATGGCGGCCAAATCCGAACCTGCATCGGGTTCGGTGAGGTTCATGGTGCCGGTCCATTCGCCGCTGACCAGTTTGGACAGGTAAGCCTCGCGTAGGGCGGGCGAGCCATGGTGCGCGATCGCTTCAATCGAGCCTTGGGTCAGCATCGGACAGAGGGCGAAGGCCATATTGGCCGAGTGCCAGATTTCACTGACGGCGGTGCCTATCACGTTGGGGAGGTTTTGGCCGCCCCAGGCTTCGGCTGCAGTCAATGAAGGCCAGCCGCCAGCCTGGAATTGGCGGTAGGCGTCGGCGAACCCTGGAGCTTCCTGCACGCCTTGCTCATTCAGGCGCGCGCCTTGGGTGTCGCCAATCCGATTGAGTGGTGCCAATACCCCGGAGCCCAGACGACCGGCTTCGGCCAGAATCGCGGACACCAGCTCATCGTTGATATCGTCCAGATGAGCCGACGCGCACAAGGCTTCAAATTCGACCAGTTCTTTGAGGACGAACGTGGTGTCGCGGTAGGGGTGGGCGTAATCACTCATTATGTTTCCTCTCTAAAACGATGCGTTAGGCAGGCCGCCTGTGTCAGCCACAGGGGGGCATAACGGGCGATGTTCGGTATCGGCCTGAGTCACGTCAGGCCTTGGCTAACAGCACCCGGTAATCGACTAAATTGGCCATATTCGCGGACCTCTTGCTTCAACCGTTACGCACTAGGTGGCGCTGGCAATGACCACTGCGTCGCAGGTGCAATTGCGCTCATCGGTGCCGGACTTGCCCGGGAACCGGTGCGGCGGTTGGCGCGTATCGGGAAGGCTGTGCGTCGTGCGGGCGTACGTACGCCCTACAACGGTGGCGCGCCCATTCGTTTAGCGTGCGGTTTTTCAGGCGGGATGCGCCTGTTCCGGGTGCCGTCACGTTCTGGTGGACGGTAACCGCGTCTGCTACTTGCACGTGCACGGACGGGCTTCCTTGGAGAGTCAGGCAATAACAGCGTTCTGGCCGGGTCAGACAAGCGTCTGCAGGTGGCGGCTAGCTTCTATCGGGAGGCCCCTTGGCGACAATAACGAAACCAGTCTAAAAATAGACATTAACGGACAGCGCTTAGGCGATAAACTGACCGCACATGCTGCAGGAATCTGCCTCCGATGGGCATCGAACGCTATTCAATCTCTATCCATTTCGCCCGAATGTTGATGAATGCCGGCCACCGTCTTCACCTCGACGAAGCGGTGCTGCTCAAGGAGGCGGGCCTTAACCGGCGCATGCTGGAAAATGCCCATCTGCGGATCACGCCTGACCAATTCAGCCGCCTGATGCGGGCCGTCTGGCGCCTGGCCGACGACGAGTTTCTTGGCATGGGCTCGCAACGCTGTCCACAGGGTGTCTTTGCCATCATGGCCAAGCAGGTCGTTCATTCGCACAACCTGCATTCGGTGTATTACAAGCTCAGCCACTTCTACAACGTGGTCAATGACTCCCTGCATCTGTCGCTCGACATCGTCGGCGATGAGGCGATTTTTTCGATGGCGCTCAAGGACCCGGCTAAAGACCCGGATTACTTGTTGAGAGGTTTCCTGTTGCTGCTGTGGCATCGGTTTCCCAGCTGGTTGGTTGGCCAGCGGATTCCCCTGAAATATGTCGCGTTTGACCATCCTGCGCCCAAACACCTGACCGAATACCGCTTGATGTTTCCTTGTCCGGCAATGTTCGACCAGGCCGTGACCTGCCTGGTATTCGATGCCGCGATACTCACGGCACCGTTGGTGCAAACGCCCGAGACCCTCGGCCATCACTTGAAACGGGCACCGGTCGACTGGTTCACTCGCCCGGCCTACTACCCGGTTTATACACGGCGGGTGTTGGATCATCTGGAGCGTTCCGAAGACCTGGCTGAGGCAACCACTCAGAGTGCCGCCCTTGAGTTGCACCTCACGGAGAGAACGCTGAGGCGAAAACTCGCAGCCGAAGGCAGCCAATTTCAACGACTCAAGGACGGAGTGCGTCGCGACATGGCGATCCACTACTTGAGCCAGACGTCGATGTCGATCAGCCTCATCTCCCAAATGCTGGGTTTTTCTGAGCCGTCCGCGTTCACCCGAGCGTTTCGGCAATGGACCGGGGAGTTGCCCAAAACCTACAGAGACGTCGCGCGCCAAAAGAAATAGCCCACAGTATCTTTTCGGACGGTTCAGGGGGCTTCGCGTTCTGTGGGTCTGAATCGATCGCGTGGGTGACCAAGGACGAAATCGAGTCGATGTTACCCAGCCAGTTGCGCACCGTTATCGCTACGCCAATTTCCGCAAAAGGCTTAATGCATCATGTTGTATAGTCTTTGGCCAAACAGCTCCATGCATTCGGTGATTCATGTCTTACCCCTTCGACGCTATCACTCACACTTATCTGGGCAGCAACGTTTACTCCAAACTGCGCAACGCGCTGATCACAGGCGGCCTCAAGCCTGACGATCGACTACGCATCCGGGAGCTGGCCAGTCAGTTGGGAACAAGCGTCACACCCGTGCGAGACGCCATTCTGCAACTGGCGAAAGAGAAAGCTCTGGTGCTCAAGACCCCCAAAGACATCCGAGTACCGGTGCTCGACAGTGCGGCCTATCTGGAAATCCGCACACTGCGGCTGAATCTTGAAGGCCTTGGTGCCGAAACCGCCGCGCGGCTTGCAACCTCAAACGACCTTAAGCGCATCGACGCCAACATTCAGCTCAACCTCGAAGCCATCAACAATAGCGACCTTCCTGAAGCGCTACGCCTGAATAGCGAGTTTCACTTTTTGATCGCGGAAGCTGCACGCATGCCTTTGCTGCGTAGCTATCTGGACAGTCTGTGGATGCGCGCAGGACCGTTGATCGCTCAGGCGTACGTGCATTTCTCCCTGACCATGGCCATCGAACACCATGTCGAAGTACTCAATGCCCTGCGTCAGCAGGATGCGGCAGCCGCCAAACACGCAATCCAGGCAGACATTCTCGACGGCAATCAAAAAATGCTGGAGTTCATAGCCGTCAACCAGGAAGCGGCTTCCTGACGAAACTTTCTCTCATGCCCCTATTGACTAGTTGCACGCCTAAAAACATGATGCATCAAACTTCAATTACGAAGGACCGTGCTCATGAGCGAGAAAAAAAAGCTACTGTTAACCGGCGCCAGCCGCGGCATTGGTCATGCGACGGTCAAGCATTTCAATGCGGCTGGGTGGGAAGTATTCACCGCTTCCCGGCAAAACTGGGTCGCTGAATGCCCTTGGACGGAAGGCTTGCTCAATCATATCCATCTGGATCTGGAGGACATCGACAGCGTCAGCGCCAGCCTGGCGACCATTAAGGAAAAACTGGGGGGACGCCTTGATGCCTTGGTGGACAACGCTGGCATATCGCCAAAAGGTCCGGAAGGCGGCCGACTCGGCGTGCTGGAAACCGATTACGCCACGTGGTTGAAGGTGTTCAATGTCAATCTGTTCTCCACCGCGTTACTGGCTCGCGGCCTGTTCGATGAATTAAAAGCCGCTCAGGGCAGCATCATCAACGTCACGTCAATTGCGGGATCCAAAGTACATCCTTTCGCCGGTGTCGCTTACGCGACCTCCAAAGCTGCGCTCTCGGCCCTGACTCGGGAAATGGCCTATGATTTCGGCCCGCACGGGGTGCGGGTCAACGCCATTGCCCCCGGCGAAATCGACACCGCCATCCTGTCTCCGGGCACCACCGACATCGTCGAGCGACTGGTGCCCATGAATCGCCTGGGCAAACCGGAGGAAGTGGCCTCGCTGATCTATTTCCTCTGCACCAGCGGCGCTTCTTACGTGAACGGAGCGGAAATTCACGTCAATGGTGGTCAGCATGTCTGAGGCGGTCATGGACAAGGGGGGCTGCACCGACCTGATGACGACGCAGGCGCCGACGGTGGATCTTGCCACGGTGCAGGAGATAGCTGATCGGGTATACGGCCTCAAGGGCACGCTAAAGCTACTGAATGGCGAACGCGACACCAACTTTCTCATACAGTCCAGGCAAGGCGCCTTCGTCCTGAAATTCATCAACCCAGCCGAAGATCCCAATGTCATCAGCTTCCAGACCCAGGCGTTGCTGCACATTGAGCGGCACGGCGCGCACCTGCCGGTTCCGCGTGTTCTGCCAGCACGCAATGGTGAGGTTGAACCGAAAGTGCTGGTGAGCGAGCAGCCACTGACACTGCGCACCGTCAGCTACCTGGACGGTATTTCGCAGAATCTTGGCCAACCCAGCGTTGCACTGATGCACGAACTCGGTACCTCCCTGGCCGAAGTCAACCTGGCCCTCAAGGACTTCCAGCACCCGGCCGCCCATCGCAACCTGCTCTGGGATGTCGGCCACGCCGAACGCGTCAGGCCTTATCTGGATTACCTGGAAGCCGATCAACTGCCGTTGGTTTCCACGTTGCTGGACCGCTACGCGACCTGCGTAAAACCGCGTCTGGCCACGCTCCGTGCGCAGGTGATCCACAACGACCTGAACCCGCACAACGTCATGCTCGACTGCGAAACCGCCAGCCGCGTTGCGGCCATCATCGACTTCGGCGACGCTCTGCACGCCCCGCTAATCAACGAACTGGGGACGGCTCTCTCATACCAGTTCGACGCTGACGCCACCGACCCACTGTGGCAGATCAAGGCCTTTGTCGCCGCCTACGACGCAAGGATCCCGTTGCAGCGCGAGGAGCTGGCTGTACTCGGCGAACTGATGGCCATGCGCATGGCCATGGCAATCACCATCGCCCGGTGGCGCGCCTGCCTGTATCCGGAAAACCGCACCTATGTGCTACGCAACCTGCGCACCAGCTGGCGCAATTTGCAATGCCTCACCGCTATGCCCGAAGGGCTGCTGACCCAAAGCCTGATCAATGCCTGCACCCCGGAGGTGCCATGAGTTCGCCCACCACCGCTGAATTGCTCGCCCGTCGCCAACGCGCACTGGGCGCCAGCTATCGATTGTTTTATGAGGAACCCTTCGCGCCGGTGCGGGGTGAAGGCGTGTGGCTGTATGACAAAGACAACACCGCCTACCTGGATGCCTATAACAACGTGGCGTCCATCGGTCACTGCCACCCTGCTGTGGTCGCAGCCATTGCCGAGCAAAGCGCCCTGCTCAATACCCACACACGCTATCTGCACCCATCGATCGTGGATTACGCCGAAGATCTGCTCAGCGAGTTTCCTCCACTACTCGATAACATGACCATGACCTGCACCGGCAGCGAAGCCAATGACCTGGCGTTGCGCATCGCGCGCTGCCACAGCGGTGGAACGGGCATCATTGTCACCCGCTGGGCCTACCACGGCGTGACCAGCGCCTTGGCTGAGGTCTCGCCATCACTGGCCACCGGCCTCCCCACCGCCAGCCATGTACGCTTGGTCGATGCTCCGGATTCCTACCGCCGATCCGCCGATTTCCTTGGCGACGTGAAAGCTGCGCTGCAAGATATGCACGCTCACGGCATCAAGCCTGCGGCGTTGCTGGTCGACAGCATTTTCTCCAGTGACGGGGTGTTCAGCCCCGCGAACGGCGAACTGGCCGCTGCCGCGCAATGCGTGCGAGACGCCGGCGGACTGTATATCGCCGATGAAGTCCAGCCGGGGTTTGGTCGCACCGGAGGGCAACGCTGGGGGTTTGCCCGCGACTCGGTAACCCCGGACCTGGTCACGCTCGGCAAACCCATGGGCAACGGCCATCCGGTTGCCGCCGTGGTCGGGCGCTCGGCGCTATTCGATCAATTCGGTCGCCAGCAGCGTTATTTCAATACGTACGGCGGTAATCCGGTGTCCTGCAAGGCTGCGCATGCGGTGCTGCGCGTGCTGCGCGAAGAAGACCTGCAAGCCAATGCCCGCGATGTCGGCGGCTATCTCAAGGAGGGGTTGCGCAAACTGGCCGAGCGCCATGAAGTCATTGGCGATGTACGCGGCGAGGGCCTGTTCATCGGCGTTGAACTGGTTGTTGACCGCCAGGCGCAAACCCCGGCGACAACCGCCGCCGCCGCGGTCGTCAACGGCATGCGCCGCCGTCAGGTGTTGATCAGCTCGACCGGTCCCATGGCCAACATCCTCAAGATTCGCCCACCCTTGGTATTTGCCCGCGAGCATGCGGATCTGCTGCTCAAGCGCCTGGATGCAACCTTGAACGACCTGCGCTGAACGTCACTCATTACCGGCGCCGACTTGGCTGAGCCAGCATCGGCCCCCGCAGCAGGTCCTGATATGGGGTAATCCGTCATCCATTCAGGCGTCCAGGCACACTGCTGGGCGCCAGCTGCGCACATTCACCCCAATACTCCCAATCCAAGACAGGCAGCGATAAGGGGGGGTGAGCAATGCAGAGGACATTTCGAATGCAGTGACCGAAAGCGGTGAACTGCAACAGCTGAAAATGAGAGAGTGGCAGGTTATATGGTGTCCCAGGGCAGGTTCGAACTGCCAGCCTTCCCCTTAGGAGGGCCAATTTTACCCCAACAGGCAAAGGGAAACCCCAGTAATTACAGGAGCTTCAGTCCGATTGCGTCCGAGAAGACAGATCCGTATAGTGTTTTTTGCACCCATATTGCACCCACGGGGATCAGGTGAAAGAAAAGTTAACCGGCAAACTACTGTCTTCCCTGGAAGTCACCGGCAAGGAGTACGAGGTCCACGACACCATCGTAATAGGCCTATACGTGCGTGTCACGGCAGCCGGAGCCAAGTCGTACATTGTCAGGTGGGGACGCGCGCGCAAAAAGGCGTTGGGACGAGTCGGTATCCTTACGCTCGACCAAGCCCGCCAGGAAGCGACTCAGTACCTATATGAAGCGCGTAAACACGGCGAGCCTCTTGCAGTCACTCACGGCCGAAAAGGAACTGCCCTCCCCTCACTACGCGAGTTTATCGACGACACCTATATGCCGTGGTTCAAAACTCACCATAAGGGCCACGAAAAGACGTTGCACACGCTGGACAACAATTTCGACACGATCATGGCTCAGCGGATCGACGCAATCACCGGTCGCGACCTCGACCAGATCCGCACCACCTGGATGCAGTCCGGCAACAAGCCCTCGACCGTCAACCGCAAGATGGGCTCAATCAGCGGCGTTTTTAGTCGGGCAGTAGAATGGGAATACATCACCGTCCACCCTATGGCAAAAGTAAAACAACTCAAGGTCGATTCCATGGGGTTGGTGCGCTACTTAGATGAAGACGAGAACAAGCGCCTACGCGCAGCTCTGGATGCACGACAAGACGAAATGCGGGCCGAACGTGAAAGCGCGAACAAATGGCGCGCAGATCGGAGCCAAGTACAGAAGCAAAGCTTGCTGGGTCTACACTTCACTGATCACATTAAACCAATGGTGCTCGTCTCGCTGAATTCTGGCATGAGACGTGGAGAGTTGTTTGACCTCAAATGGTCATCGGTAAACTTCATTACAAAGACCATCACCGTCGCTGGTGACACAACAAAGACCAGCGAAACCCGACACATTCCTATGAATAAGGAAGTCGTAGCCGTACTTGAAGAATGGAAAAAGCAATCAGCGACGGCCCTCTATGTGTTTCCAAACCAAGAAGGCGGCCGCTTTGAAGACGTGAAAAGCGCATGGCTAAAACTACTCGAAAGGGCCAAGGTGATCGGCTTCCGCTGGCACGATATGCGTCACGACTTCGCATCCCGACTAGTAATGGCCGGAGTACCGCTCAACACGGTACGAGATCTATTGGGGCATGGAGACATTAAAATGACTCTGCGTTATGCGCATCTGGCCCCTGGGACTAAAGCGGCGGCCGTAGAGCTCATCTAGCTCTTTGGCTTTGCCTCTTTCATCCGCAGGTACTCTACGTACGAGGGGGACACCGATTTGTTTTTCAATCGGAATTCCGCAAATTCTTCTAGCAATGACATCTGACGATTTATTTCATCAAGGTCAATTTTAAAGGCCCTAATGTCGTGAGGGTGCTCCTTAACTGGATTTTTGAAAATACGCTCCGACTCGAGAAATATATCCGTGTCGCCGGAGAAGACATCGGGTGACCACAAAATTGCCTCTAAAAGAATGCAGTCCTTTCGACTCAGCGCTTCGTCTGCCAAAAAATACGTCCTAAGCTTTTTGAGAATTGGCTCTTCGGGTATATGAGCCAATTGCAACGCCTTCTGCAACGTCCATTCCCCATCCGAATAGAGATTGACCTCAATTGTTGCGTCGATCCCTTCGACAACGCATTTCTCTGCTGCTTCAGCTATCAGCTCTTCAAGCACACGCGTAGACGTTTTCCCCATCACATTTGCCAGCCCTTCAAGACAGGCTTTGGAGGTTGCGCTAACTCGCAGGTGAATCGTTTCTACTTTCTTCCTTATGGCCATCGCTACATTCCCCAGACGTCTATGGATGCCAGCAAGGTTCCCACATTCCTGGCAGACACACAATGTAAATGTGTTGACATGATTGTGGCACCACACTTATTGTGGCTCCACGGATGCAGCAGTCGCTGCGTCATGAAGCAGCAGAGGCCACCTTATGAACCACACCAGCCCCTTAGCACCTATCTCTGTCGGGGTAGAAGATGCCGCGCGCTTGATTGGCGTTGCCAGATCCATGTTCTATGAAATGATTAATAACGGGGAGATTCAGACATTCAAATTGGGGAGACGCAGGCTGGTACGAGTGAAAACCCTAGAAGCATTCGTCAAACGGCAAGCTCAGGAAAATAGCCGGTGAGTCTTCGCATAGTAGATCTCGCTGGAAACGTGCTTGGCATACTGGTGTTGCCAGGAACGGTCCTTTTAGCGGATTTGGAAGCCCTTCGCCGCCTCGGTGTTCACAGAGTTGAGCTGGTAACCATTCATATTACTGAAGGCTCATCTGATTAGAGGCAGGATCATGGCGGAGACGTGAAAG
Source organism: Pseudomonas sp. GG8 (assembly GCF_052976945.1). Taxonomy (NCBI): domain Bacteria; kingdom Pseudomonadati; phylum Pseudomonadota; class Gammaproteobacteria; order Pseudomonadales; family Pseudomonadaceae; genus Pseudomonas; species Pseudomonas sp. GG8. The sequence goes on along the minus strand of NZ_JBRIIP010000001.1, from coordinate 1,409,961 downwards.
GCGATTCTGAGATTAGAATCGCCTTTGACATGAATGACAGGGAGACAAAGCAGGATAATAAGGTTACGCGCCAAGCTCTTTTTTGATTCTGTAAACTGTGGCTTCGCCGACACTTGCAGCTTGGGCAATCTCTTTAATTGTCATGTTCGAGGCAGTTTGACCTTTGAGAAGCTTTTCTACCCGCTGCCATTTCTCGGTATTCTTCCGTTTCCCTACAGCCTTCCAGGACGGATCAGCCGCCCTCTTGTTGGCGATGCCCTGCCTAATCCGCTCGACACGCTTTTCTTGATCAAGGCGGGCCATCGTCGCCATCAGATCAATGAGCATGTTATTGATCACGTGCATTACAGAACCCGCAATGTCACTGCGCCCGCTAGAGTGGTTGTCGAGATGTTCCCAACTAGTAGGTAAGTCAGCCACCACTAACCTCAAACCTTTTGAGTTGATCGTTCCTTTGAGGATTTCCCAATCCGTTTGGCTGAGCCGAGAAAGGCGATCCACCGACTCAACACACAAGAGTTGTCCAGACTCCGCGCTGGTCAACAGCCTGTGGAGTTCAGGCCGTTGCAGTTTGGTGCCGGAGAAATTGTCGGCATAGATCCCTGCCACTTCATAGTTTCGGCTGGCAGCAAAAGCCAGCAAAGCTGCACGGGCCCGGTTCGCATCCTGATCTTGTGTTGACGCTCGGAGATAGAGGTGTGCTAAGACCATAGAAGAAAACTCTCATTAAGACATGCAAACGTATAGAGCAATGATAATCTATCATTTAGAGATACGCTAGCACCTATGTGAGAGTCATCCTTTCTGCTTCTATCATTCTCGTAGCGGTAAACTCCTTTGATAGTGTCAAATGCTGGTATGCGAGCAGTAGACTCCGTACCTAGAAGCGTATCGCCACCATTCAACAGCAATCGCCAACCCGGTATTCTCCACCCCATTAAATGACACGGAGCACAGGGAACATTCAGTACGGCTTTTGGGATTTGTCCTACAGCCAGCGTTTGAACTTACCGGTAGAGTCATTCTGCCCCAGCTACAGGCTGGAGTTTCCCCGTAACGGTTCAAGGATGATTCATGATTTCCTCTGCACGACTGGGTGACAAGCATGTCTGCCCAATGCCCGGCCATGGCACCACTCCGATTGCTTCAGCCAGCGCCGACGTAAATATAAATTTCATGGGTTCTGCTCGTGTTGGTGACGTGTGCGGGTGCGGTGCTGTTATCACCACAGGGTTTCCCTCTATTCAAGTGAATGGTCGCCCGATGGCTCACTTGGGTAGTCCTACTAGCCACGGCGGAACCATCATCACAGGATCGAGTGATGTCGGCGGCGGGTTTGTTATGGGAATTGCTCCCGGCTCTACGATCATCAACTTTGCTGTACTGGGTGCAATCCGTCCTGATGGAACGGTTGACGATGAGCGCATGGCGACTCTGCTTGCTGATCCAAATCTAACGGAGAAAGCTACAGCGGCGAATGCTTTGGTTGATCCGAATGCACCTAAAGAAGAGAAGATAGAGCCTGTTGTTTGCAATGAGCCTGACCAGATGGAAGGGCTGGCCAGCTATATAGCCGGTGAGATGAATCGCAACATCCAAGACCCAGCTGTATTGGAGATGAAAAGGCTCATTGAATACGATCCCGACATGGCGGCAAAACAGTTTGCAGAACTCCCGCTGCTCGCTCGCATGGGTGGACGGCCAAATTTTGGCGATATCGCAAAAGCAAAGAAGGTTGCGGCAGCGGCAATCTGGACTAAGAAAGTGGGTCAGGGTCTAGACTGGGATCACAAGCCAAAGCTTCGTAAGCTGTTTCCCGGCGTAAGGCACAAACAGGGGCAGTACGATTATTACTATGACATCTGGTCGAACATCCATTACGGGTACGTTGGAATCATCGGCGGGCTTTCAGAGAGCGTTCTTCTGGATGGCGCCGGAGCTGAGCAAATCGTCTCAGACTCTGTAAGGAAGGCCGATGAAATATGGGATAAGCCGAAAGCGGATTGGAAACTCCCTGGCCCACATTTGACAGCGAGTCTATCTGATGGACTACGAGCATTTGATGATGTTGCTGATAGAGTATCGATCAGTATTGGTGTAAAGCTTGCCAATCAACACCCCCATGGCGGGATAACGGCGAAGATGGTCATGGACGAGGTGCTGGCGGTTGCACCAGAAGATTGGGGAGATGGAATCAGTGACCACGTCTGTAAGTAAAACCCGGATACAGCACATACGATGGTTATGGATTCCGCTGCTACCTCTATTGGCCTTTGTCTTCTGGCGTAGCGCCCTACCCACTGCAACCGTCCATTATCACAAGAACGGCCAAGAAGAATTGCGCTATGTCTGGAACGTCAACGATCAGATTTACAGGGGGCGGTTTGCACCCGGTAGCAGTGTTAGTGACAAAGGGCTTCTATCCCCAAATAGTGAGTTCTTCATGGAATTTTCATGGCACACCGAGAAAGGCCGCTGGCATTGCATCAGCATCACGCCGAAGTGGCCCAACACCAATATCTACGTAGATGCGGATGGCAAGATTGATATGAGCAAGGGTAGCGGCACCGATGTAGACCGGCTAAAAGAGTGTCAGTGGGACACAGCGAAACCATAACTGGAGATATTTCCAGCCCCAGGCTCCGCCGCAGGAAAAATCGATACCCCTTGCAAACGTCTGAGTTCCGGCTGGAAAAATAACCTGAATGCCCGCCCACACCAAAGGACTGTCATCCTGCACAACGGTTAAACTGAGGGTGTGGGCGAGCAATGGAATTGTACCAGCAAGCTTCTTTGTCATTTAATGTTTTTCTACGATGCTCGCTCTTGCTATACACCTATAATGGCGCGCTACACCGCGTAACTAAGTTATACAGCATGATACAGTTAAAGATATCTATGGTCAGAAACGCTCCATATTGCATGGGGTCAAGGACAAGAATGGCAAATATAATTACGTCCAATCAGAAGTTTCGTTAACCAACCAAATAGCTTAGAAAATTAGAGTTGAATATTATGCTGCTTTAGAATATTAAACCTGCATTACACTATATATTCAATACAATGTCTCATAAAATTCGCCCCAAAAGGTAAAAATGAAGAAGATCATCATCGGCCTGCTGATAGTTTTTGGAATACCAACAACAATAGCAGCAGTATATCGCTCGTATCTTAAAAACGGGTCTGAACTTGTCATTTCCGAGCTGTCATCTATTGAACTCTATAAAAAGTGTATGATGACGATCGCTACTTTAAGCCCTTCAAAAGAAGAAGATGCAAAAAAGGTTTTGATCGAGATGAAGAATTCATCACCTAAAGTCAAAGAGTCTGATAGCAAAATGGCTCTAGTAAATAATGTGGCGGGAGAAAAATCTGGTAATGTAGGCGCTATCGCGCCACAGCTAGATAACTGCGTGAATCAACTTGAACATGAGCTTAACATGTCATCAAAGTGAAGATGTGTAAAACCACTTTCCGAAACCTCTATGTAGATATTTAAGCGCGCCACTCGGCGCCTACATTTAAACCCCAAGCCAATGGTTTCGAAGAGGAATAATCGACACCATTGGTGTTACACACCTAGTCTTGGGGTGATGAATATCGACGCTTTCATCATTTCAATCATTTAAGTACCGCCCTTTCAGAGTATTTCTTTAATTACCCACGCCTTCTCTGGAAACGTCAGGTAAGACATTATTTTCTTGCGGAATATCTTAATATCAAGCGACCCGCCCTGCAATACCTTGAAGGCAGCATTATATATTAGATCTTTGAACTCAGACCATTCACTTGGGTTTTTCAGCATAGCTTGACCATGCTTTTTGTTAATCAGCGGCTCATACTTAACATAAAAATCCTTGTTGTGCGTCTTACTCTGCTCTACACGCTCGAGCGCCATATAGCCTACAACCATTATCTTTCTTAGGCTTTTAAGCATAGACATCCTGTCGCCGCCATAAGATATGAATCTTGTTAAGCCATCCATATAAGTTAGATATTTTGACTCTTGATTTGTGAAAAATGGAGTAAATATTTTTATATTGCTGATCTCTTCCCATTGCTCCACTAGATGATTATAACTAGTTAGCATTAGGTCATCGAAGGCCTTTGTTTTATCTAGCGCAGCAATCTTATTGGCAATTTGTGCTTTTTTGGATTTTTTTACTGGGCTAGCTTTAATATATTCCGATACTATGCTTCCCAGGTATTTCTCAATCATTACAAGAATGTCATTTGTCGACATATCATCTGAAATCTTCCATTTGACCTTAAGCTTCTTATTGCTTATGGATAATCCGCCACCAAGATATTTATTCTTGAATTTTTTATTTTGATAAGCCCCTCCATAAAACAGATTCAAATAGTGAAGTAGCCCTTTTGAGGTTTTACCCTTAACTGGCGCTATATGACAAAGGTGCACCTCTCCTGAAGGTTTGTTTCTAATAAGCTCCATAGTCTTAGTAAAAGACTCAAGACTATGACCTTCTAAAATTTGAACGGTCTTAGCTTTTTTACACTGCCTTACTAAATAGATCACTTCTTTGTTTTGGCGTAAGTTTGCTCTTTTCTGCTCGACGCGTGTCACTGAAGACTTTATCTTAAGGTTTCCAACCTTTTTGCACTTTGTAGTGCAGTACTTCTGACTGGCCCATTGCTTAGAAAGCTTTGGAATTACTACATTGCAGTTTAGGCAGTACTTAGTCATAACTACTTCTCTTAGGATGTAGTTATTATTTACAGTTTTATTTTAAGCCGTCCCCATATCCTGACTAGTCAAGAGTAGCGGGCCTGTCGGATTAGTTTGATGAGGTATTTTATGCGACCACCGAACCTTTGCTGGGCAGGCATGAGATTTTGCGGCATCTATATATAAGCCATAGGCAGATATTAGATATCGTTGAATAGGTCTGATAGTTCGATCTTGAGTGCAACAGCTAGCGTGTGTATCGCATCAAGACTCGGGTTTGCCCCGCCAGTCTCGATTCTTGACATATACGTGCGAGCGAAACCACACCTGTCCGCGAAGGCTTCTTGTGTCATGCCTGTGGCAAGACGAAGCTCACGTACCCGATGACCGAAGCGATGACGTAAGGGGGAAGATGGCATTCCCACATCGTGTGCTGATGTGATCTAATCGTGAACACACTAATCGTGACATTTGGCCTTTTGACGAGGCTTCTAGCTGAAGCACTGGCTTCTGGGCCTGCATAAGGGATGTGAGATGGGTGTAAGACGTGATGCGGATGCCCATTCTCGGGTTGCTAAGATAGGAGATCTTCTAAATGGTAGTTCGCCGTGCGACTGCGCTGCTATTCGCAGTACTTGCCAGCAATTCGATAGCTGCCAGCTTCGACTGTACCAAAGCAAGAAATTTTGCCGAGAAAGAGATATGCCGTGATGGATATCTATCAGGCGTCGACAACATCCTTTCCGGACGCTACAAGGCTGCACTGAATGCTACCGATCAGCAGGATGAGCTTCGCCGGTCTCAGCGAGATTGGATTGTTATTCGTGACCAGTGCACAACACAGAAATGCCTAGATCAAACATTAAGCGCTCGTATCAAGGCGCTTGATGATTTTAGTAGCGCCGAAGTAGAGAAGAAATTGGAGTACGTGCAGCAACAGCACGTGGCCAAATCCCAGGCAGAAGAGACTGACCGAGCTCAACGCAAACACGAGGCTTACATAGCGGACGAACAGGCTTATCAACAGCGGCGACAGGCAGCACAGCAGCAGGCCGATTATTCTCAGTCGAAATCACAACCCACTACTTCAACTGCACCCACCTATCAGCCATCAGCGTATCAGACGAACCAAGAGCCGCAACGAACAGGAGGTCTCGTGACGCAGAAAGAAACTTTCTGGCAGCAGATAGGTAGTGTGGCATGGAAGTGTGCTTTGATAGTAGCAATTCTATCGTCGTGCTGGGCAGTAAAACTGCATCGTCAAGAGAAGGCCACTATTTACAATGATTATACTGATGCTGCAATTACTAATCTATTGCCGGTCACTGGTTTACTCATTGGCCTTGTCTGTGGCTGGCTAGGAATGCCTCATCAAGTTTATCAGATTGCTGTGGTCACCGGCGTGCTACTGGCGGTGTTCTATGCGATATATGCTTCAGTAAAAACGAATCAAGGTGGAGTCAATATTGTATTGACGATTGTTGCAAAGCTAACCTTGGTATCTGTGTTTTACATTGTCGTGGGGCTTTTAATGCTTTCTTTTTTTGGTAAGGCACGAAGGAAAGGTGAGTCATTAACGCAGGCGGAAGCGCGCCAACGTAGAGAAGCAAGACTAGCCAGAGTTCAGATAGTAGCTGCGTCTGCGGGCTATAGCTTTTTCACCGCATGGCTTTGTCGGCGGGCTGGGTTTACGTCTTTATCGGAGTGCTTGGAGTTTGACCCTGCACCTCGATCTGCTTGACCACCTACGTAAACCATTTATAGAAACAAGCATGACATTCCCGCAATAACATGGTTCCCATCCACCAACTTTGCTCATGAAGAAAGCGTAAAAGGCCTCGCCTGACGAATCCGGAGCAGTACTTTTGTAGAATCTTTCAAAAAGGAATATTTATGCACATACTAAGATATCTCGCTATTGCTGCGATCTCTAGCGTTTCCACTTTTGCATTTTCTCAGCAGCTTACGTACTTCTCATACAAAGAAGGCGGATATGCTGGAAGAATGCTTGTTGCGAACGAACTGGCGTTTGGCAACCCTGTGCAACCTATTGTTGTTCATATTCAGACCGTAGATACTGATACTCATCATCAATGTGATGTTTGGGCAATGGAGAATACTGTAGCTAGAATCCAGTCAAATGACAAAATATCCACATCGATGCGGGTTGTGGATAAAAATAAAAAACCTAATGGTGAGACTTTCGATGTTGTACTCGGACAAACAACAGCAGTAATTACGTCCGATCAAAGTAAGTACTGCGGCATTACGGCGATGTTTTCCGGCCATTGGGTGCGCACTCAAGAGGACGGCACCGGGGAGGGTGAACCGGAAAGGGAGCAAGATGCGTTGTGATTAGTGGCCGATCTCCGGTATAGATAACCCCACTCGACTACCTTAGTGGATCAACACAGCGTATAAGGCCCCGCCTGAGAGATTCAGAGCGGGGCCTTTTTGATCGGAGCGCTGTCACCGTTTCGGCGATGGTCGAGAAGGCGTTACGTCACCTATTAATTTGTATGGCTAGGTGAGCTTATAACTCATTCCATTACAGTTTTTATCGGAATGAATCACGTAGAGACAGATTCTGTGATACGCCTTCACAGGCTACGGTTTGCTAGAAGGGGGACGCCCTCCGCGTTTTGAGCGAGTGTCTTTGCTACTGTTCGACTCTTCCAACTGGAAAGACTCCTGGCGAGTCTCACGATGATCGGAAGCCATAAGATTTTTCGCCTTTACCGCCAAGCTTACTAACTCGGTCAATGTGAATTGAAGTTCCTTTTCTCTTTTACTGTTATTAGTTTGCTTTTTGCTATTAACCTCGACTGAGGTTGTACTGCTTAATAGTCGGAACTGACAGGAGGCGCCTGGAAAAACTTCAATAGATAAGACCCGAGGATACATTTTTGGTAGGTCGGAAAAAACCTCATGCCCTTCATAAGTTTTAGACAACCAGAAATATTCTGGCCAGCAAAGATCAGTTTGAGTTAAATCCATCCAATCAAAATTTGATTGGAAGGGGCGCTCAATGCTTTTCACTGCTCTAGCCCACTGAGGATCCCAACAGCCCGGCCCCACGTATGCGGCAAAAAGTCCGAACCAAGCCAATGATGCAGGAAACTCTTTATTCCATTTGCGCAGTAAAAAAATATGAGACGTTCCTCTCCCCACTAGGAAGGCTGCGGCGGAAAGTGTCGCACAACTAATTGCATTTAATGAATAGTTAGAAGGCGAATCCAATATTTCAGAAGCGATTTTGTGAAATGTTACGACTCTTTCTTCGATGGAATCGCTTAAAAGGCCAGGGTAGTTTCTTATCCGTGGTCCGATCAACGAGCGCGTAGAGGTAAAGTAGGAAGATTCTATACGATCTATTAGACTTATTATCAACTCTGCCGATGGACGAGGATCTGGTCTGAAATCTTCTAGTAAATCCCACATGGGTCGCAGATCGTCTACAGAAACAGAGCGTTTTACAAACCTATATTCTTGCTCTAGCGTTTTCAGTCTGTTGATCGTTGAACGTGTTATCTTTTTATCTTCATGTAAAATAGTGGCTTTAGCCACTGTATTGGTGTAAGCCGCTTGTGCTCTCGATAGCGGTATAGTGTTTATGTCGCTTTCAATTTCGCTTTGAGCAAGCATCTCCCCAATCGTTAAGCATGCCCAATGGTAGGTAATTATCGGGTGCGTACCAGTGGGTTCGTTATTTTTACATGAGTTCCAATCTTCGAAGTTTACAACTCTAGAAAGCTGGCTTAAAGGAGAGGTCTCAGGTGCATAAACTCTTAGCCATGAGAGTATTTCGGAGCTATTATCCTCGTGAACGACAATTAGCGAAGGATTACTAAAGTGCCTGCCTCTGTGGTCAATTGCGTAGCCAATAGCCACTCGATTTTTGTCTAAATCAAACTTAGATAAGTGGCTTCTGCCATAGGAGGATAACTGGCTTTCGCCAAGTAAAAGATTTGGTAGGTCTTCTCTCTCGAAAGAGTGCCATAGCATTTCACGTTTCATTGGGCTCCCTCGAATAAATCTTTAAGATCGAAATGTACAGGTTCAGCAAATGCGCTCTCGAGCGCTTTTGTTGTTTCGCCAGTCTTATATGCATTCAAAGCCGTCTTGGCACGTGTAACGGCAGTGTAGCTTAATTTCGTTCGTCGTAATGGACCACTTTTTAGCTCTTCGGTCCCAAATAGGTGTACTGCGCGAAATTCTGTGCCTTTTGCTCCATGTATAGTCAACACATGAATTGGAGTATTTGTGAAGCTTGGGTTCTTATCAATACCGTGGACGCATACTAAGTCAGACAAATCAGTTTCATCGAAACGATCGCGGAGTTCTTGTCGCGTTAATTTGGTTCCGCAGAATATTCCAATTGAATCATTGTTGAACGCTTCAAGTTGTACTCTGATGAGATTTATCATCACTTCAAATTGGTCATCTCTACTATCACAGATGTGTAGTTTGGCACTTGAGTCCCCTTGAAGTTTTGAATTGTACTTTGAGCTATTTTCAAGAGAGTCTTGCCCCTCTTCTGGAGGGAGTAGCCTGTCTGCAACTCTTGCAATTTTATGGCCAATTCTAAAGTGCTCTGTGAGTACATGCTTTTCAAGGCCTAATTCATCAGCGATGTCTAAGCCATCGCGATAGTAAATTCCTTGTCTCGTATCGCCACAAATGCAAATATTATCACTTAGTCTTAGTAATTCCTTCAGCTCTGCGAGAGATAAATCCTGAGCTTCATCCACAAAAATTGCATCATATAACTTAGGCGAAGGTAGATTCTTATTTGCTTCAACCACCAGCCTCAGGATTTCAGCGCGAGCGTCGTCGTCGAAGTCTGAATTCGGGGGAAGAGGTCTTTCCCCCAAGTGATGCGTAATGTGGTCATAGGCCCATGCATGATAGGTTTTAATTTGGCTTTGTGAGATAAGTTGTTTCGCGCCGATTCCGCTACGTATGAAATTTGCCAACGAGCTTGTATAAGTTAGAATTAAACTGTTTTTGCATGCGGCAGATACCGCCATGTATTCGGCCCGGAGTAATAGCAGATTCGTTTTACCCGAACCAGGGGGGCCTTCAAAAAGGTGTTTGCCATGTGCGGGTAGACGAATTAGTTCTCTTTGAGCCTCTGAGATTTGACCGATGGTTCTCCACCAACTTGTATTCATTTCTATTTTCCTTGTTAGGACATCAGGTCAAGATTGTGGAGGTCGCCTATGTTTCCAGTGCCACTCAAGATTGTGATACCTTTTGTTATCGCTGACGCGACGGCGTTAGCAATATTTGTTACAACTTCTTGATCCGCGCTATCAATACAGCACTCGCTAATTACTGCATTAGTTCCAACGGTGGCAGTTTTTTCTAGATCACTCACTAAAAAACTTGCAGATAGGCATATTTCTGCATGTCTAGCATAAACTTCGCTCATCCATGAGATTGATACAATGCAGTTAATAGATAAATTTTTCTGCGGAGTACACGAAAAAACAATATTATCCATCGAGTTTGTTGGCATTTTAAACTTCGCGGGAAGCTCAAGCCCGCAAGCTTCAATTAGTTCGGTTCTTAAACGCTCTGCGGCTTTGTTCCAAAACTCAGTTCGATCGAAATCTAGTCGAGCGTCTTCTGCCTCACGCTCTATAGCCCCGGTATGTGAAGTTGTTTTTACAACTAGCCTGCGCAGTTGCTTAAGAGGGGGCTCTGTATTTTCAAATAAAAAATCGTCCCAGGTTACGATTTTTAATCGCCTATCTAAATCTTTTGTTAAACATCGAGAAGCCAATGCCTTATGTTGTAATAATCTGTAGGGCTGAGAGTCATCAAATGTTGGTAATTTCGTCAGAACTGCACGTGCTACAAGCCACCGATTTTTCATTTCTATTTCTTGTTGAAATAGAGGCTTTTTCATAATCATGTCATGGAGAACTGCACCAACCTGATAAAAGTTAAGGCCTTGCCAAAGTGCTTTTGATGGCTGATCCAGACGAAACAGGTATTCTGGCGAGCTGTACTGAGCTGTTGCTAGAAAAGGTCGGGTGTTATTGCTGTCTGTACTTGCTGCATCATTATCGCTTTCAAATTCTCTCGCAACTCCTAGGTCTAGAAGCTTAAGTTTTAGAAAGTCTGATGATATATGGATGTTTTCAGGTTTTATATCGCGGTGAACTATGTCCTTGCTTTCTAAATAGCGCACAGCGTCAACCAGCTGGCTTATTAATCCAGTGACTTTATCGTCAGGTATATTTTTAAGTTCTGTTTTTAACTGTGGCCATTCCACAAATTCCATTTCTATAAAAGCAGTGCCTAAAGCTATGTCTACTGTATAGGTTTGCACTAGGTTCGAGCAGTCGTGACCTATTAAGCGTTGCTGAAGCTCTAGACGCCTTTTGTCGGGAGTATCAGCTTCTTCTGCGATGAGAGTAGGATCAAATACTTTGAAAGCGCGATAGCCTTCTGGTCCGTAAACTTTGAATACAGCCGCCGACCCTCCAGCCCCTACGTATTCGGGAGCCTCATACTCGCCTCGTTGCTGTAGATAAGTAATAAGGCGACTTTCAATATCTTCAATCACTGGGCGAGACAAATCCGGCATCCCTTTCTCCTTTTTTCATTCCATCGTATTTTTTTCTCTTCCAAGCAAACCTCATATGGATGGCCTGGAGGAGCTGATTGAGAGTAGCGACTCTCGCTCATCTTGAATACTCCTATTCAGCAGTGCCTGAGTGCAGGATTTGGCAGTGTATTGCGGGATGTGTGACTAGGGGGAGAGCTAAAGTTTTCACCGGTCTCGGAGTCGAAGCCTGCCAGTGCGGTGTCACTGAGGGGCCTGCGTTTGATTTCTGGCCGTTTCACGCCCGTGTGTCCCCTCGGCTCTTGAAATGCCTAAGGATGCGCCGTGGGATACATAAAGCTACAGCATGAGGGTGGGCAAGCAGAAACAACAAAGCCCGCACAGGGCGGGCTTTGCGGTGCGTTACGTAGCCATCGAGAGACAACTAGAAACATCATTTTGGTGCACCACGCGGAATTCGAACCCACGCTCCCCTACCTTCGGAAGGCTGTCCCCTGAAGGGCATTTTCATGAGTAGATGGTTAGCAATGCACCCATCCTGCACCCATGAATCTTTATCTCTCTTCGCCTTAATGGCTAGAGGCCTTGAATTATATGGTGTCCCAGGGCAGGTTCGAACTGCCAACCTTCCCCTTAGGAGGGGGATGCTCTATCCAATTGAGCTACTGAGACACGAGTGCTGGAGCACAGGAAAGGCACCAGCAAGGACGGCGTGCATGTTAACGGCACTGCATGACTTTGTCATGTCGTCCTTGGCTTTTTAAGCTGTAGTACTGCGCTGACGAGACGGTTCTGGATGACGCCCCCCTTTGCAATCATGCAAATTGCACTACTGCAAAAGGCCATCATTGCAAAGTGCAAGACGCACGCGCACCAATACAAGCATAACCTATTGATTTTTATCATATTTTGTATGATTTCCATTTGGCACAGAGCATGCAACTAGCTACTCATACAGGAAACCCCTGTAAAAAGTTTCAGGTGGAGGTACTTAATATGAACATTGCCCTTTCATTCCTCAATGCCGCTGCCCTCGTCGCGCTGGTGACATTTCAGTTTCAAGGCAACAGCAGCGACGATGAACAGATCAGTGCTCAGGTACAGACACACCACCTTATGCAACAGGCTTCGCATTTCGCAGTGATGACCGACCAGTCCTCAAACAGAGCTATGCTCACCAATGACAGCAATGACGCCATGCCGCTGTCGTTTGATCGTTCCGAACGTTGGGTTTTTTAGTCGCCCGATTTTTTCCGGTATCAATCCCTACGAGAACTGCCATGTCAAAATCCGCACTGTCATTTCTGGTTCTGGCATTGATGGCAATCGTCATCGATATGCTACTTCCGCTGGATGCGAATGCCATGAGCTCTTTGCTTAAAATCGCCAGTGGCCTGTTTATCGTGCTTTTCATTGTGGCGCTGGTCGTCGGCCGAAAAATCAAATTCGACCCGCTGCTGCGCTAACCCTCTTGCCTCTCTGCATCCCTCTGTAAAGGCAAGGAGGCAGCCGCTACCCTAAGGATCATTTGACCCGCGCGCAGGCTCAGAAACATCTCCCCCCCTCTTCATTTGCTTGATTTACCCGTAGCCCCTGGAAAATCGATCAAACCGCTCTACGCTCATGAGAAGCCTGTCGCGCACAACACGACGCCCGAATCGGCCAAAAACAGGACTTTCGGAGCGTCGGCAGCACGAATACTTTGCAAAGCAGCCCGCAATTCTGATAATTGGTACTGGCTAATCGCCTTTACCAAGCTCAATATTTGTCACATAATTGGCGCCAAGGAACTGGCAAAAGTCGGGCATGATGCTGACCTCTTTGACATTCAGGTTGAACATTTGCCCAAAAAGGCTGTCACAACATGACATCTTGCGGCCAATTGCTAAAACCGCTCCCTCTGAACTAACCGGTTAAATATATGAGCCCTATGAAACAGGCTACTTATTCCAGCCGCACGGCTGACAAGTTCGTAGTACGACTACCTGATGGCATGCGTGACCGCGTGTATGAGGTTGCCAAAAATCATCACCGCAGCATGAACTCCGAGATCATTGCTCGCCTTGAGCAGAGCTTGATTCAAGAAGGCGCGCTGGGCGACGAGCCAAGCCTGCGTCTCGACAGCCCGGAACTGTCCTTGCATGAGCGCGAATTACTGCAGCGCTTCCGTCAACTTTCTCATCGCCAGCAAAACGCACTTGTTTCGCTGATTGCTCACGATACGGACAACGCTGCCGACGACGAGTCCTGACAGCGAGATCAAGATATTCAGGCCAGCATTTAGCTGGCTTTTTTATCGATATTTTTATTATCGGATCGTTGTAGCACCTCTTTTTCAAGCTAAAAAAAACCGCCTTCCGGCGGTTTTTTATTAGTCGTATTCAAAGCAAGAAGACCGTCGCCAACCCCAGAAAGATAAAGAACCCTCCGCTGTCCGTCACCGCAGTAATCATCACACTCGCCCCCATGGCCGGATCTCGCCCCAGACGCGTCAGCGTCATCGGGATCAGAACCCCCATCAGCGCCGCAAGCAACAGATTGAGCGTCATGGCGGAGGTCATGACCACGCCCAGCGACCAACTACCGTACAGCAAGTAAGCCACCACCCCAATAACGCCACCCCATATCACGCCATTGATCAGCCCGACCGCCAGTTCTTTGCGCATCAGGCGCGATGTATTACCGGTACTGACCTGGTCCAGCGCCATGGCCCGGACGATCATGGTAATGGTTTGATTACCGGAGTTACCGCCGATCCCGGCAACGATCGGCATCAACGCCGCCAGCGCTACCAGTTTTTCGATCGAGCCCTCAAACAAACCGATGACACGCGAAGCGATAAAGGCAGTGATCAAATTGATCGCCAGCCAGGCCCAACGGTTGCGCAAGGACTTCCAGACGGAGGCGAAGATGTCTTCTTCTTCACGCAAACCCGCCATGTTGAGGACTTCGTTTTCACTTTCTTCTCGGATCAGGTCGACCATTTCATCAATGGTCAGACGCCCGATCAGCTTGCCATTCTTGTCCACCACCGGCGCGGAAATAAGGTCATAACGCTCAAAGGCTTGAGCTGCGTCGTAGGCATCTTCATCCGGATGAAAACTCACCGGATCGCTGGCCATCACCGCAGCCACCTGCTTATCGGGATCGTTGACCAACAGACGCTTGATCGGCAGCACACCCTTGAGCACACCGTCGTAATCAACCACGAACAGTTTATCGGTATGCCCAGGCAACTCTTTGAGGCGACGCAGATAACGCAATACTACTTCAAGGCTGACATCCTCACGGATCGTCACCATCTCGAAGTCCATCAGCGCACCGACCTGCTCCTCGTCGTAAGACAAAGCAGACCGTACGCGCTCACGCTGCTGGCTATCGAGAGACTCCATGAGCTCATGAACAACGTCACGCGGCAATTCAGGTGCAAGGTCGGCCAGTTCGTCGGCATCCATCTCTCTGGCAGCCGCCAGGAGCTCATGATCGTCCATGTCGGCGATCAGTGTTTCACGGACAGAATCGGAAACTTCAAGAAGGATATCGCCGTCGCGCTCGGCTTTTACCAACTGCCAGACAGTCAGACGCTCTGCGAGAGGCAAGGCTTCGAGGATGTAAGCGACGTCGGCGGAGTGAAGGTCATCGAGTTTGCGTTGCAACTCGACGAGGTTCTGCCGGTGAACGAGGTTTTCTACGCGGTCATGATGCTGACCTTCCTGACGGTGAGTCAGGTCTTCGACCACCCGCTGACGATGCAGCAGCTCAACGACTTGAGCGAGGCGATCTTGCAGGCTTTCTTGTGTTTTTTTTACTTCTATTTCGGTCATAGGCGAACTCCACCCCCAGCAGCGGAGCACGCCCGGGAGATCAATCAGTCAATTCATGATTGGTAAAACGTAATTCAGGGTAACTACTGGGTAAGTCCATGGAAGTATTCCACAAGCCCCGACGGGGCTGACGGGCGCAATGATACACCGCTTGAAAGCACCACACGCTACAAAACCTAGGCAAGAACAAGCGCTCGCGCGACAAAATTGAATCAATACATGTACGACGTTACATCTCGAGAAGAAAGTACGCACTCTGCCAAATAAGCATGGGCTAGCCTTGAATACAGCCGTCACGGAGGACGCTGAATGCCCGCCACTGCTCGAACGACCCTCTTGCTCACCCTGCTCTACTTTCCCCTGCCAACGCTGGCCACAACCGTTCAACGCTGCGAAGACGCCCAAGGGAATATCACCTTCACGTACCAGGGCTGCCCTAGCGGTCACAGCACGCACCTGCAAAGCACCTACAACGCACCACCAGGCAACGTAGTCCATCTGCTGCCTGAATCTACGCCTTCCTCAAGACAGGTCTTGGCGCCGCCGGACAATCGCCGAGCACACAAAGAACTGGTAGTTGTCGGCCAGAGAGACGACGGGTGCGAAAATCAAGTGAGTGGCGAACAACGGCGGCGGGCGATCATCAATCAGCGAGTCCGTGCAGGCATGAGTTTTCGGGACGTAGAAAGCTCACTGGGCAAGCCGGATAAAATAGCCGAAAGAAACGGAGAGACCCGTTATCACTACAACGAAAAGAAGGGCCGCAGCAATCAGGTTGTATTCGACGAGAACGGATGCGTAAAGGGCAAACGTCAGAAAGCAAAAAGCCCGCATTAAATGCGGGCTTTTTGGTGTTTGGTGCACTCGACAGGATTCGAACCTGTGACCGCTCGGTTCGTAGCCGAGTACTCTATCCAGCTGAGCTACGAGTGCAATTGGCGTTTGATAAACCAGACCACCGCTGGTTGAAGCAAGTTGCTTACATCACTGCAAACAACCCTTTAAATGGTGCACTCGACAGGATTCGAACCTGTGACCGCTCGGTTCGTAGCCGAGTACTCTATCCAGCTGAGCTACGAGTGCATTTGTTGCCGCGCATTATAGATCGTTTAATCATTTGGTCAAGCACTTTTACGAGTAAATTCAAACACTTACCGCTCAAGCCAGATTACAACGCCCTACATAAATAATGGCGGAGAGGGGGGGATTCGAACCCCCGACACCCTTTTGAGGTGTACTCCCTTAGCAGGGGAGCGCCTTCGGCCACTCGGCCACCTCTCCGCAACACGGGGCGTATAATAACCGCCTTTTCCCCGTTTGCAAAGCCAAAAATTCAATAAAAATTAATGGCTTGGTTCCTGGTCCTTCTCTTTCTTGATGCGCAGGTAAATTTCCTCACGGTGAACAGCCACCTCTTTGGGGGCATTGACACCGATTCGTACTTGATTACCTTTAACGCCGAGCACGGTCACTGTGATTTCACCATCACCAATGATCAGGCTTTCTGCGCACCGACGAGTCAGAATCAACATACTTTTCTCCTCACGCACTACTTTCAGGGACAACAGTCTGCAAAGCTAAAACAGCATTGGCCTACAACAAAATGAGCAATAGACCTACACCTGAGTATTGACTAGCGCAAAGAAAAGAACAGCCTTCCTACGCAGATCAAAAAAACGAAAGGCGCGGATAAACCGCGCCTTTCGGGCAACGCATCACTCGCCCTGTCGGGCCGGAGCGTCCAATTCAAAAGCGGTGTGCAACGCACGCACTGCCAGCTCCAGGTATTTCTCTTCGATAACCACAGACACCTTGATTTCAGACGTCGAAATCATCTGGATATTAATGCTTTCCTTGGCCAGCGATTCGAACATACGGCTGGCGACACCCGCGTGCGAACGCATGCCCACACCCACGATCGACACCTTGGCAATCTTGGTATCACCGACAACCTCACGAGCGCCAATTTCACGCGCCGTGTTTTCCAGCACCAGCAAGGCTGCCTGATAGTCGTTGCGATGCACGGTGAACGTGAAGTCGGTGGTGTTATCGTGCGCGACATTCTGCACGATCATGTCCACTTCAATGTTCGCGCCACTGATAGGGCCCAGAATCTTGAAGGCCACCCCTGGGTTATCCGGCACGCCACGGATGGTCAGCTTGGCTTCATCACGGTTGAAGGCGATACCGGAAATGATCGGCTGTTCCATGGATTCCTCTTCATCAATGGTAATGAGGGTGCCCGGACCCTCCTGAAAACTGTGCAGAACGCGCAGTGGAACGTTGTACTTGCCAGCAAACTCGACCGCACGGATCTGCAGCACCTTTGAACCGAGGCTGGCCATTTCCAGCATCTCTTCAAAAGTGATCTTGTCCAGACGCTGAGCCTGCGACACCACACGCGGGTCGGTGGTGTAAACGCCATCGACGTCGGTATAAATCTGGCATTCGTCAGCTTTCAACGCAGCCGCCAGGGCCACGCCGGTCGTGTCCGAACCACCGCGACCGAGGGTGGTGATATTGCCGTGCTCATCGACACCCTGGAAACCGGCGACAACGACTACCCTGCCCGCCTTCAGATCGGCACGAATCTTCTGATCGTCGATTTGAAGGATACGCGCCTTGTTGTGTGCGCTGTCGGTCAGGATACGTACCTGATTGCCGGTGTAGGACACCGCTGGCACGCCACGCTTGATCAAGGCCATGGCCAACAGGGCAATGGTCACTTGCTCGCCCGTGGACACAATCACATCCAGCTCACGCGGAACCGGTTGATCGCTGATCTGCTTGGCCAATCCGATCAGGCGATTGGTCTCGCCACTCATGGCCGACAACACAACCACCAGCTCGACGCCTGCATCGTGGAACTTTTTAACCTTGTCGGCCACCTGCTCGATTCGCTCGACAGAGCCAACGGAGGTGCCTCCAAATTTCTGTACGATCAAAGCCATCTCAAAGCAGCCTCAGCCCGTGAAGGGCGCCCATTAAACATTCAAACCCATCAAAGCGCCAAAGCCTGCCGTCAGGCGGCAGGCCTGGTGGACGATTTAAACACCCTGCTCGACAAAGGGTACGGTCAACGCCAGCGCTGCATCCAGTGCACCGGCATCAACACCACCACCCTGAGCCATATCAGGACGACCACCGCCTTTACCGCCTACGGCAGCGGCCGCTTGCTTCATCAAATCACCGGCTTTGAGTTGGCCAGTCAGGTCCTTGGTTACGCCTGCAACCAGTACGACCTTATCTTCATGGACACTGCCGAGCAGGATCACTGCGCGGCCGAGCTTGTTCTTCAACTGATCAACCAGCGCCAACAGGGCTTTACCATCCTGACCGTCAAGGCGCACGGCGAGGACTTTTACCCCTTTGACATCCAGCGCAGAGGACGACAGATCATCGCCCGCAGCACTGGCCGCCTTGGCCTGCAATTGTTCGAGTTGTTTTTCCAACTGGCGGTTACGCTCCAGTACAGCCGAGAGCTTGTCCAGCACGTTGTCGCGACTGCCCTTGATCAGCGTCGCGGCTTCCTTGAGTGTGTCTTCCGCCGCGTTGAGGTAGGCCAGCGCCGCAGCGCCAGTGACCGCTTCGATACGTCGAACGCCTGCTGCAACGCCACCTTCACTGATGATTTTCATCAGCGCGATGTCGCCGGTGCGATTGGCGTGAATACCACCACACAGCTCGACCGAGAAATCGCCACCCATGCTCAGTACGCGCACGTTGTCGCCGTACTTCTCGCCAAACAGCGCCATGGCACCTTTCTTCTTGGCAGTCTCGATATCGGTTTCTTCGGTTTCGACCGGGGAGTTCTTGCGCACTTCGCGGTTTACGATGTCTTCCAGAGCTTTCAACTGCTCCGGTTTGATCGCTTCAAAGTGGCTGAAGTCAAAACGCAGGCGCTGACTGTCGACCAGCGACCCTTTCTGCTGTACATGCTCACCGAGTACCTGACGCAACGCGGCGTGCAGCAAGTGCGTCGCCGAGTGGTTCAGGGATGTGGCGTGGCGAACCTCGGCATCGACCTCTGCATTGAGTTCGACACCCACTTTAAGACTGCCTGCAGCCTGGACGCCGTGGTGCAGGAAAGCGCCGCCGGTTTTGGTGGTGTCACGTACGTCGAAACGCACGGCACCCGCCGACAGATAACCGCAGTCGCCAATCTGACCACCGGATTCGGCATAGAACGGCGTCTGATCGAGGATCACAACGCCCTCTTCGCCTTCGCTCAATTGCTCGACCGCCTGGCCGTCTTTATACAGCGCAATCACCTTGGCGACAGCGCGAGTAGCGGTATAACCGATGAAGCGCGTGGGCTCATCAACCTTGACCAGGCTGTTGTAGTCCATACCAAACGAACTGGCCGAACGAGCGCGCACGCGCTGGGCGTCCATTTCGCGCTCAAAACCTTCCTCATCAAGGGTCAGGTTACGTTCGCGGGCGATGTCGCCGGTCAGGTCCATCGGGAAACCGTAGGTGTCATACAGCTTGAACACCACATCACCCGGCACCACGCTGCCTTTGAGTTCAGCCAGATCCTGCTCGAGGATCTTCAGACCCTGCTCCAGGGTCTTGGCGAATTGCTCTTCTTCAGCCTTGAGCACGCGCTCGATGTGCGCTTGCTGCTCGGTCAATTCCGGGAAAGCGCTGCCCATTTCCGCGACCAGCGCGCCAACGATCTGATAGAAGAAGCTGCCTGTGGCGCCCAACTTGTTGCCATGGCGGCAGGCGCGACGAATGATCCGGCGCAGCACATAACCGCGGCCCTCGTTGGACGGCAGCACACCGTCGGCGATCAGGAAGCCGCAAGAACGGATGTGGTCTGCCACGACTTTGAGCGAAGGCTGCATGTCGTTGCTGCAACCGATGGCCTTGGCTGAAGCGACCAGCAGGTTCTGGAACAGGTCGATCTCGTAGTTCGAATGCACGTGCTGCAGCACGGCACTGATCCGCTCCAGGCCCATGCCGGTGTCCACCGACGGCGCTGGCAACGGATGCAGCACGCCATCGGCAGTGCGGTTGAACTGCATGAACACGTTGTTCCAGATCTCGATATAACGGTCACCGTCTTCTTCCGGCGAGCCCGGTGGGCCACCCCAGATGTCGGCGCCGTGATCGTAGAAAATCTCGGTGCACGGACCGCAAGGGCCGGTATCGCCCATGGTCCAGAAGTTATCGGAGGCGTACGGCGCGCCTTTGTTGTCGCCGATACGCACCATGTGCTCGACCGGTACCCCGATTTCCTTGGTCCAGATATCGTAAGCTTCGTCATCGCTGGCGTAGACCGTGACCCAAAGCTTTTCCTTGGGCAGGTTCAACACACCGGTCAGGAAGGTCCAGGCGTAGGTGATGGCATCGCGCTTGAAATAATCACCAAAGCTGAAGTTACCCAGCATTTCGAAGAACGTGTGGTGACGAGCGGTATAGCCGACGTTTTCCAGGTCGTTGTGCTTACCACCGGCACGCACGCATTTCTGGCTACTGACCGCACGGGTGTAGGCGCGCTTTTCCTGACCCAGGAAGCAATCCTTGAACTGGTTCATCCCCGCGTTGGTAAACAGCAGGGTTGGGTCATTGCCCGGAATCAAAGAGCTGGAGGCTACACGGGTGTGACCTTGCTCTTCGAAGAAGCGAAGGAAGGCTTCACGGATTTCTGCGCTTTTCATAGATTCTTCCACGGAGACGGCGGCCAGAGGCAAGTGCAAAGTGTTAAACGAGGGTGCGACTTGCAAAGGGCCGCATTATATAGGCGTTGCGCCGTCGGTACAGCGTGTTTGTACGATAGAAACAAGCAATTGGATCGTCGGCAACATCACCCTTTAGCGAACTCGGCAAATGCTGCCACGACCTGTTCGATCTGAATACGCGATACATCCAGGTGCGTGACCATCCGCAAGCGCGCTGCGGCACTGAGCTTGATGCCCCGTTCAGCGCAAAAACCCTTGAGCGCTTCAGCCCGATCATCGACCTGCACGTACACCATGTTGGTCTGTACCGGTTCGACCTGATAACCCAGCCTACGCAAGCCTTCGGCCAGAAATTGGGCATTGGCATGGTCATCGGCCAATCGCTCGACGTGGTGCTCCAACGCATACAGCCCGGCAGCAGCGAGAATCCCGGCCTGACGCATGCCGCCCCCGACCATCTTGCGCAAACGACGGGCCTTGCCAATCAGCTCGGTCGTGCCGCACAACACTGAGCCGACCGGGGCACCCAAGCCTTTGGACAGGCACACCGAGACAGAATCAAAGTACTGGGTGATTTCTTTGGCATCAACCCCCAGCTTCACCGCCGCGTTGTACACGCGCGCGCCGTCCAGGTGCAAGGCCAGACCCTGCTCATCACACAAGGCTCGAGCGGCAGCCAGGTACGACAGAGGTAAAACCTTGCCCTGCATGGTGTCTTCCAGTGCCAGAAGTCGGGTACGGGCGAAATGGAAATCATCAGGCTTGATCGCAGCCAACACCTGATTCAAATCCAGCGAACCATCCGCCTGGACGTCAAGCGGTTGCGGCTGAATCGAGCCCAATACCGCGGCCCCGCCGCCTTCATATTTATAGGTATGCGCTTGTTGGCCGACGATGTATTCATCGCCGCGCCCACAATGAGCCATCAAACCGAGCAGATTGCTCATGGTACCGCTGGGTACAAACAGACCCGCCGCAAACCCGAGCTGGCCGGCCAGATGCGCCTCGAGACGGTTCACAGTCGGATCCTCGCCATACACGTCATCGCCCAACGGCGCACGCGACATGGCGTCGAGCATTCCAGCCGTGGGCTGGGTCACGGTGTCACTGCGCAGATCAATTACCGTCACGATAGAGCTCCATGAGATGTTCAAAACCCGGACAGTGAACGCAAGAACAGTCCTGCGATCACTCATTACTGAGGCCATTGAGTACTTTATTCAAGGTCACACTTCATGAACCGACCACTTCGATATAAGAAAAAGTCAGGACACCCTGACTAAAGTGTCCATGCATACTCGAGAAAACTATGATAAAAAATGCGCGCCGGCAGAAGATGCTGTCGGCAACGTTCTCAGGGCGGGGTGTGATTCCCCACCGGCGGTAATAACGCAAAATGCGTTTAGCCCGCGAGCGCTTGTGGTGCAGGATGCTTCGGCTCCCGCCCTGACAAGGTCAGCAGACCCGGTGTGATTCCGGGGCCGACGGTCATAGTCCGGATGAAGAGAGAACGGGATTGGCACCAAAGGGCCGTATCGTGCGCATCGCCATGAACACTTTTGCATTCTGGCCATGATCTCGACGTACCCTTGAATCCCATTCGATCCAAAGCGCCCTGTTTTTTTTATAAACAGGAGTCAGAACAGATGCAACTCACCTCAATCGATAGCAAAAGCAAAAGCCACCCTAACGAGCGCATCGCTTTTATCCAGGCCTGCTGGCACAAGGATATTGTCGATCAGAGTCGTAATGGTTTTGTCGCTGAAATGGCAAACCATGGCTACGCCGAGAGCGATATCGATTTCTTCGAAGTCGGCGGCGCGTTTGAAATCCCTTTGCACGCCAAGCTGCTGGCCAAAACCGGACGTTACTCAGGCATTGTCGCGGCCGGCCTGGTGGTCGACGGCGGTCTTTATCGCCATGAGTTCGTCGCTCAATCGGTTGTCAGTGCGTTGATGCAAGTGCAGCTGGAAACGGAAATCCCGGTATTTTCCGTGGTCCTCACGCCGCATAACTTTCATGCCGGTGACGAACACCAAAAGTTCTTCTTCGAGCATTTCGTGCTGAAAGGCGCAGAAGCTGCAAAAACCTGTGCTGACACCGTGAACAAGTTGCGCAGCTTGCGTCGCACCGAGCCGCAACAGCGCGTCGCGGTTTAATCAGCAGCGCTTCGCGCAACAAACTGGGTCTAGGTAGCTGACTTGTCTGCGAAAGGCGGGGTCGCAAACAAGTCAGTTACAGATCCTTTGGCTTCAAGCCAATTCTTCGCCGTTACTGGGCACAATCAGAATGCCAGCGCGCAAGCCGTTCTTGACCTTGGGGTTAGGGAAGATGATACGTGCGCCCTGTTCTTCAACGACCCAGCGGGTATCGGCCAAGTCATTGGCCAACAGAAAGCCTTGGTCCAGTTCCGAAAAGTTCTCGATGTCCGCAGGCAAGTTCAGCTTGAACGCATCGCTGTGCTTGATGATTTCACGGGCCACGCTGAATAGCTGCAAACCGTTGAGTGGCTGATCGTCAAACGCTGGTTCCGTGCCTTCGATCATGTGTTTGAGACGCTTTTCGAGTAACTGTAGATTGACCTGTTGGTTTTCCCCGAACGGCCGCGCCTTACCCAATTCCAGGGTAAAGGACTCAGCACCTAACTTGTCGTAGGTGTAAGAACTGAAGACGATAGATGCCTTGTTTTGCAGCAACACTGCCTCCATCCCCGCCGCCTGCAAGCGCGCCAGTTCAAGGCGCGAGCGCTGACGACCTTCCTTCCACGGATACAGCGCGAATTGCTCGATCTTCGAACCACGAATGGCTGTGTGCAGGTCGTAATGCAAGCGATAACGATCCGGCAGACTGAAGAAACTGGCCGCCAGACGCTCCAGCTCGCAGGCCCGTAAAGCCTCGAAGCCGCTGGTCTGTTCATGGCGTCCGTTGAACAACCGGTTCACATCCTGCTCGATATAACGCTCCCCGCGACGCATGGCCACGGGGTTGCCGAACAGGAACAAAATACGTGCCCGCGGTTTCAGATCGCCGCGTGCGATGTCACGAATCAATTGGTCCAACAGCTCGATAGGCGCGGTTTCGTTGCCGTGAATCCCGGCGGACAACAGCAAGTCCATGCCATTGTCCCGGGCTGCAGGCGGACGGACTTCAAGCGCCCCTTCGCTCATCCAGCGCATACGCACGCCTTCGACAGTCAGTTGAGTCTTTTCCGCTGGTTCATGACCAGCCAGGGTCAGTTCAAGCAGCTTGCCGAGAGCGAGCATACGTCGTGCTCCTTATTGAGCGGGCGTGGTATTTCAGTGATCGTGGGCGCAGTCAGGACCGTGAACGTGCTCTTCATCACCGACGTCTGCCGGTTCCATTTCCAGTTGCAGGCTGACCAGGTTGGTCGCCAAAGGACGTAACAGCAGGTTAGCGTATTCGGCGTCACCCTCTTCAACATCGACGCCAATCAGCAACTGACCACGGCCATCGTGCTGAATCCACAGCTCTTTGCCTTGCCACATGACCGCAACACGGGTGCAAGAGGTCTCCAGCTGGGTGCCGTCGGTGTCTTCAAGGATCAACTGCAGGGTGTCGCTCATAATCGAGTGCTCTTTAGAGAGGGAAATCGCGCGCCCCTCTTCAAGGGCGCGTACTTTCAATTGATTTGGAAGGGATAAACCGAGCCCAGTTTAAGGATTTTCGTCAGTTCATCCAGTGCCGCACGGCATTCAAGCAACAATCCGGGATCGGTCAGGTCGGTTTCGCTCATTCGATCGCGGTAGTGCTTCTCGACCCACTGGGTCAGCGTGTCGTACAAGGGCGCCGTCATGATAACCCCTGGATTGACTGCCGCCAGCTCGGTTTCGTTGAGTGCGACCCGCAGCCGCAGGCACGCCGGACCACCGCCATTCTGCATGCTTTGCTTGAGATCGAAGACTTTCACTTCAGTGATCGGGCCATCGTCAGCGATCAATCGCTGCAAATACTGCCAGACGCGCTCGTTGCCTCGGCACTCTTCCGGGACGATGAGCAGCATTGAGCCATCGGCACGGGACAACAACTGGCTGTTGAACAGATAGGAACGCACCGCGTCTTCGACCGCGACTTCAGCACGTGGTACGCAGATCGCACGGAAGCGCCCGCCGCGTCGCCCCAGCTTGTCGTGAATTTCAGCCAACATGTGTTCGGTATTGAGGAATGCATCTTCGTGATAGAACAGCAGCTCACCGTTGCCCACTGCGATCACGTCGTTGTGGAATACCCCTTGATCGATAACCGCCGGGTTTTGCTGGGCGAAGACCACACCGTCTTCGCTCAGACCGTGCAAGCGCGCAACAGCCTGCGAAGCTTCCAGGGTTTGCCGCGCCGGGTACTTCTGCGGCGCCGGGTAACGGGTGTCGAATGCACTGCGCCCAAACACAAAAAACTCAACGCCCGCTTGGCCATAGTCGTGGCAAAAACGAGTGTGGTTGGCGGCGCCTTCATCGCCAAATTGCGCCACAGCAGGTAACGCCGCGTGGTGGGCAAAGTGCTGCTGATCAGCGAACATCGCCGTTAATACGCGGGTGGTAGTCGGGTGTTCGATGCTGCGGTGGTACTTGCAATTGAGGTTGGCCGCAGTGAAATGCACCCGACCATCAGCCGTGTCGGCGCTCGGGCTGACCGTGGCAGCGTTAGCCACCCACATACTTGATGCCGAGCAACTGGCGACCAACAACGGCATGGCGTCTTTGGCGGCTTGCTGGATCACTTGCGCGTCGCTGCCACTGAAACCCAAAGAGCGCAGTGCAGCCACATCCGGGCGCTCCTGCGGGGCCAGCACGCCTTGGGTGAAGCCCATTTCCATCAGGGCCTTCATCTTCGCCAGACCTTGCAACGCCGCTTCCCTTGGCTTGGAAAACTGCTGACTGTTGCTCTGGGACGCGACGTTGCCGTAGGACAAACCGCCATAGTTATGGGTCGGACCCACTAAACCGTCAAAGTTGACTTCATATGATTTCATCGGCGAGGCTCCATGGATCTGTTGTTATTGGCGTAAGTTCCGGGATTTCTATAGGAGATTTGCTCCATCTCCGACGCCGCGCTGTCGCGCAGCAAGCTCGATCAACTGCAGGAGCTGACTTGTCTGCGATAAGGTCGGAACGACCTTCCAGCGATAGTGCATTCACTATTTTTGCTAGCGTTCCGCACTAGATCGCAGCGGGACGCGTAGTTACGAGTCAGCTCCTACGGTTATGAGAGACGTATCCCCGGTGTCAACGCTGCCGGCAAACTGATACGAGGCGCTTCCAGCGAAGCCACCGGGTACGCGCAATAGTCGGCCGCGTAATACGCACTGGCGCGATGGTTACCCGAAGCCCCCACGCCACCGAACGGCGCACTGCTGGCAGCGCCGGTCAATTGCTTGTTCCAGTTGACGATACCGGCACGGCTCTCCAGCCAGAACTGCTCATAACGCGCTTCAGAGTCCGACAACAAACCCGCAGCCAACCCGTATTGGGTGGCATTGGCTTGCGCAATGGCCGCATCAAAATCAGCATAGCGGATCACTTGCAGCAGCGGCCCGAACAGCTCCTCATCGGGGCGATCAGCGACATCGCTGACATCCAGAATCCCTGGCGTCAGCAAGGCTGACTGCGCCTGTGGCTGGGTCATTTCCAACAACGCCACGGCGCCATTGGCCAGCAGATGTTCCTGAGCGTCGAGCAAAGCACGCGCAGCCCCCAAAGAAATCACCGAACCCATGAAGGGTGCTGGTTGCTGATCGAACGCGCCGACTTCAATCGTGGCGGTGACGGCTACCAGACGCGCAAGCAAGGCATCGCCCCACTCGCCTTCAGGCACCAGCAAACGGCGGGCACAGGTACAACGCTGTCCGGCGGAGATGAACGCCGACTGAATCACGGTGTAGACCGCCGCATCGAGGTCTTCGACCTGATCGACAATCAGCGGGTTATTACCGCCCATTTCCAGGGCCAGTATCTTGTCCGGGCGCCCGGCGAATTGTTGGTGCAACAGGTTACCGGTACGGCTGGACCCGGTGAAAAACAAACCGTCGATCCCAGGATTGGCCGCCAACGCAACGCCCGTTTCCCGCGCACCTTGCAAAAGGTTCAATACACCCGCTGGCAACCCGGCCTCAATCCAGCACTTGACCGTCAACTCAGCGACTTTGGGTGTCAGCTCGCTGGGTTTGAACAGTACGGCGTTGCCCGCCAGCAGCGCCGGAACGATATGCCCGTTCGGCAAATGCCCCGGAAAGTTGTAGGGACCAAAGACTGCTACCACGCCGTGAGGCTTATGGCGCAGCACAGCGGTGGCGTCGCCCAACGGGCTGCTCTTCTCGCCGGTGCGCTCACGGTAGCTCTGCACCGAAATAGCGATTTTATTGATCATGCTGGTAACTTCGGTGGCCGACTCCCAGAGCGGCTTACCGGTTTCTTCACCGATGCAATGGGACAGTTCGTCCGCATGGGTTTTCAGGCTCGCGGCAAACGCTTCCAGCACCGCGATTCGCTCGTCCAGTGAGCGCTTGGCCCAGGCTGGAAATGCCTGACGCGCAGCCCGCACAGCCTCATCGACTTGAGCGGCCGTTGCGCCCTGCCCGGTCCACACCACGTGCTGAGTGACGGGATTCAACGACTCAAAACGCTCGCCCTGCCCGGCTTGCCAGGCACCCGCGATATAAAGCGTACTCATCAGATAGCCTCCCTTGCAGCGGATAAAGGCACCGCACGAACTTGATCGCCTGCGCTCAATTGCAGGCGCTTTGCGGTCAGAGGGTCGACGACCAATGTGCCAGCAGCTAACCGTGCAGGCGCGGCGGTGATGCGACAGTCTTCGCGCTTGCGGTTGTGAATCAGGAATGGCGTGGCGTCATCGCCCGGCGTACCGACAGACAGCACCAACGCCTGGCTATCGTGCACGGCACGGATCTTCGAGGTTTCGCATTCCACAGCAGGGCCGGCGTCGAAAATATCGACATAGCCCTGATAGCTGAAGCCTTCGCTTTTCAGCATTGCCAGCGCAGGCTCGGTGTCGGGATGTACACGACCAATGATGTTGCGTGCCTCTTCGGAGAGGAAGCAGGTGTACAGCGGGAACTTGGGCATCAGCTCGGCGATGAACGCCTTATTACCCACGCCCGTCAGGTAATCAGCCTGGCTAAATTCCATCTTGAAGAAGTGCCGACCCAGGCTTTCCCAGAACGGTGAATGTCCCGCTGCGTCGGACATGCCACGCATTTCAGCGATGATCTTGTTGCCGAATAATTTCGGGAATTCGGCAATGAACAGCAATCGCGCCTTGGCCAACAAGCGACCGTTAAGGCCGGTGCGGGCGTCGCTGCGCAAGAACAGTGAGCACAGCTCGGAGTTTCCGGTCAGGTCGTTGGCCAGAAACAGCGTCGGAATTTCACGATAGATCTTCAATTCCTGAGACGCGCTGACCGTCAGGCCGACACGGTAGTTGTACCAGGGCTCACGCAGACCCACAGCACCTGCGATGGCAGAAATCCCCACCACCTGACCGTCATCGTCTTCGAGGACGAACAGATAGTCCGCGTCGGCACGCTCGGCCTCGCCGCGAAAGGTTTTCTCGGCCCAGCCGACCCGATGCGCCAGGCGCTCTTCATTGGCTGGCAGCGTCGTCAGGCCTGGACCTGTGGTGCGCGCCAGCTCGATCAGCTTCGGTAAGTCGCTGCTGCGTACGGGACGAACGATCATGCTATCTCCTCAACCGGACGCCCTTGGGAGCCCGCGAATCTCGCTAAACCTGCAAACCAGACACTGAATGGCCGGATCTGTTAAACCGCAACAATGCGTACGCTGGCACCTTCGCCGACGCCCAGGGCCTCGGCAGCTTCCAGACTCAAGTTCACCGGTTTTCCCGGCGCCCAATCGAGTTCCAGGAGCACGGCGCGGTAGTCCTGCAACTGGCCATTGGCAACCAGATACAGTCGTCCACCCTTGCCCATTTCACCCATTTTCACGGGCACCACTCGGCTCTGGGCAATCGAACGAATGCCGGATACTCGCGCATGCAAAGTCGGGCCACCGTCGAAGATGTCGATGTAGTGATCGGTCTCGAAACCTTCGCGCATCAGGATGTCGAAAGTAATCTGTGCGCGCGGGTGAACCTGGCCCATGGCCTCTTGCGCGGCATCGGGTAGCAGCGGTACGTAGATGGGGTAATGCGGCATCAGTTCGGCGAGGAATGTCCGGCTTTTCAGGCCGCACAGGCGCTCGGCCTCGGCATAGTTCAGGTCAAAGAAGTTGCGCCCGATGGCATCCCAGAATGGCGAGTCGCCATGTTCATCGCTGTAGCCAACGATTTCCGTCACCACCGAATCGGCAAAACGCTCCGGGTGGCTGGCGACAAACAGCAGTCGTCCACGAGAGTTGAGTTCCGACCAGTTTGTACCGACCAACTCAGGCACCACATAGAAACTGGTCAGCAGGCTGTTGCCGGTCAGGTCGTGACACTGCGACAGCACATGAATCTTGTTATGGATCTTCAGTTCACGCGACGCATGAACGAAGGTCTCATTTCGGAAACTGTAGAAAGGCTCGGAATACCCCGCCGAAGCGACGATCCCCGAACAGCCGACCAGCCGCCCGGTTTCGCTGTCTTCTAGGACAAAGAAATAGCTCTCTTCGCCGTTGAAGCTGACTTCAGCAGCAAACGATGCTTCCGAAGCCGCGATTTTGTCAGTCAAACGACCGGCATCATCCGGCAGGGAAGTGACACCAATCGGGCTGTCTGCAGCCAGACGCTGTACTTCGCCCAGATCAGCCATTTGCGCGGGGCGCATCACCAGCATGGTGTCACTCCTTACCAGAAAAACAGGCCGACATCAGTCAGCGCAGAAAAAATTACCGCGTGGCCTACAAAAGCCCACCCAGTACGAGAAAGAAGCCCGGCGCCGGCCTTTATGGCCAACGCCGGGGTACAGCATTGTGTATCAACCGTTCATCAAGCCTGAGTCAAGGTGGCGATGGCACGCTCGAAACGGTCCAGCCCTTCGTCGATATCGGCTTCGGTCACCACCAGACTCGGTGCGAAACGGACAACATCGGGGCCGGCTTGCAGGACCATCACGCCTTCTTTTTCAGCGGCGTTGAAGAAGTCTTTGGCCTTGCCTTTCCAGGCATCGCTGAGGACGCAACCGAGCAGCAGACCCAGGCCACGCACCTGAGTGAATACGCCGTATTGCTCACCGATGGCTTCAAGACGGGTCTTGAACAGTTCGCGCTTGGCTTTCACGCCCGCCAGGGTTTCCGGGGTGTTGACGATATCGATCACCGCTTCGGCCACCGCACACGCCAGCGGGTTGCCGCCATAGGTGGTGCCGTGGGTGCCGACGGTCAAGTGCTTAGCCAGCGCTTCGGTGGTGAGCATCGCGGCAATCGGGAAACCGCCGCCCAGGCTCTTGGCGCTGGTGAGGATGTCCGGGGTCACGTCGTAGTGCATGTAGGCGAACAGTTCACCTGTGCGGCCCATGCCGGTCTGCACTTCATCGAACACCAGCAGTGCATTGTGTTCGTCACACAGCTGGCGAGCGCCTTGCAGGTACGCCAATTCGGCAGGAATTACGCCACTTTCGCCCTGAACCGGCTCCAGTACCACGGCACAGGTCTTGTCGGAAATGGCTGCTTTCAATGCATCCAGATCGTTGTACGGAACGTGGGTAATCCCCGTAATTTTCGGACCGAAGCCATCGGAATACTTGGACTGGCCGCCCACGTTCACGGTGAACAACGTGCGACCGTGGAAGCTGTTGATCGCGGCAATGATTTCGTATTTTTCCGTGCCGTACAGGTCAAATGCTACTCGGCGCGCCAGCTTGAAAGCCGCTTCGTTGGCTTCGGCACCCGAGTTACAGAAGAACGCACGATCAGCGAACGTGGCATCAACCAGCTTCTTCGCCATACGCAAAGCGGGTTCGTTGGTGAATACGTTAGAGACATGCCACAGCTTATTGGCTTGCTCGGTCAAGGCGCTGACCAACGCCGGGTGGGCATGGCCAAGCACATTCACGGCGATCCCGCCGGTAAAATCGACCAGTTCGCGGCCCGATTGATCCCACACTCGGGAACCCGCACCGCGCACGGGGATAAAACCCGCAGGCGCGTAGTTAGGGACCATCACCTGGTCGAAATCGGTGCGTTGCACCTGAGCATGCTCAACGGACATCGGAGTCTCCTGAAGAGGAACGCCTGCCTGAAACTGGCAAGCGATGGGAGGATTGTAAGGACTGATTTCGGTCTGGCCTTGCCGCCAAGCGACAACTTGTTACAACGCCAAACCGTGTTTTTCCGTGGCTTTCGGCAATGCGACATATAGCGTCGGAAAAAAGCAGTTTAAACGTTTTAGTGGTGTGTCTGACATGCCGCCTTCGCGAATGAATCCCCGCAGGATATCTACGCAACGTGTGGGAGCTAATTCATTCGCGAAGGGGCCATCAGCAACAAATCACCCGCGCTCGGAAGGCACCGATGACAACTCGAACGGGCTACTGCTGCGGCGCTGGTTGCGGTCTTCGCGCGGGGTGGCGCCGAAGAAGTTGCGGTAGGCGCTGGAAAAATGCGGTCCTGATGAAAAACCGCAGGACAAGCCGATCTGGATGATCGACTTACTGGTCTGCATCAGCATCTGTCGTGCCTTGTTCAGGCGCAGCTCCAGGTAATACTGGCTTGGGACACGATTGAGGTACTGCTTGAAGATCCGCTCCAATTGCCGACGTGAAACACACACGTGTTGGGCTATCTCGTCAGTGGTCAACGGCTCTTCTATATTGGCTTCCATCAGCAGCACAGCCTGAGTCAGCTTCGGATGGCTGGAGCCCAAACGGTTTTGCAGCGGAATACGCTGACGCTCGCCACCCTCGCGGATGCGCTCTACCACCAGTTCTTCCGACACAGCGCCCGCCAGCTCGGCGCCATGATCACGCGCCAGCACCGCCAACAGCAGATCAAGCACCGAAAGACCGCCACACGCGGTCAGACGATCACGGTCCCAGTCGAACAGATGACTGGTGGCGATCACTTTCGGAAAACGCTCGGCAAAATCATCCTGCCAACGCCAGTGCACCGCAGCACGATAACCGTCGAGCAGACCGAGCTGGGCCAGTGGATAAACACCGGCGGATAAACCACCGATCACACACCCGGCACGCACCAATTGTTTGAGCGCACTGCTCAACACCGACGTCATTTGCGCCGGCGGCTCATCGGCCAGCAGAAACAGCTTCTGACAACCTTCCAGACGCCCGGCCCAAGGCTCGCCGGGCAATTGCCAGGCGCCTTCGACCGGCGGCTCAGCTTGCAAGAACAATAATTCGTAAAGCACTTCTGGATGGACGCGCTGTGCAACACGCAAGGCTTCCTCGGCCAGCGCCAGCGTCATGGCTTTAGTGCTGGGCCAAATCAGGAAACCAATTCGATGGGCAATCATGGCGTACAGTCCGAAACGTTTCGCGGTTGTGGGTCGAGCATCAGTGCGCTCGATCTTTATTAAGGTGAAACCAGGTCATGAATCAAGAGGGCCGAATCATGACCTGTTTTGGTGCGTAAGGCATCGTTAAAACGTTTAGATTATTTCAGACTGCCGGACAAGAATTGCTGAAGCCGTTCAGACTGCGGGTTGACCAATACTTCACGAGGATCGCCCTGCTCTTCCACCACACCCTGGTGCAAAAAGATCAACTGGTTCGACACTTCACGAGCAAAGCCCATTTCATGGGTAACCACCACCATGGTCCGGCCTTCCTGTGCCAGCGCCTGCATCACCTTGAGCACATCGCCTACCAGTTCCGGGTCAAGCGCAGAAGTCGGCTCATCGAACAGCATGACCTCCGGCTCCATCGCCAATGCACGGGCAATCGCAACACGCTGCTGCTCCCCGCCGGACATATGCCCTGGGTAAGCGTTCTTGCGGTGCGAGACACCCACCTTGGCCAGGTAGTGCTCAGCCTTTTCCAGCGCGTCCTTTTTCGACATGCCGAGCACATGGATCGGTGCTTCGATGATGTTTTCCAGGGCCGTCATGTGTGACCAGAGATTGAAGTGCTGGAACACCATCGACAGGCGCGAACGCATGCGCTGCAGCTGCTTGGGGTCAGCGGCCTTCAGGGCGCCATCCTTGCTTGCCACCAGCTTCAGCTCTTCGTTGTTCAGCAGGATTTTGCCTGCATGGGGCTGTTCGAGCAGATTGATGCAGCGCAGAAAGGTGCTTTTACCCGAGCCACTGGAGCCGATGATGCTGATCACGTCCCCAGCCTTGGCCGTCAGGGAAACACCCTTGAGCACTTCATGACTGCCATAGCGTTTATGCAGGTCTTGGACTTCCAGTTTGTTCATGCTTTCGGTTCTCACAAAACAGTCAGTCAGTCGCTGAGCAGGCGCCCGTGGCGGAGCGGTGTACGCCCTGCCACTTTGGCCAGCCAGAAACCAGGTTGGGCGTAACGTAGCCGTTCAGTTGCATACAGCACGCCGGACGTGCCGGCACACACCGTACTGACCCGATCGGACAAGGGATCGATGACTTCGAACAACGGTTCGCCGACGTCAACCCATACGCCTGCGCGGCGCAAATAAGTCACTACGCCGGGATGGGGCGCAAAGTGCAGGTACGTGCCTTCGAACGGCATCCCTTCGCACGCCTCGTATGCAGGTTGCGGCCAGTCACCGCCGATAAAACCCTGCTCGGCAAGGAACGCCAGAATGCCTTCGGCGTGTGCCTGAGCCTCATCCCTGCCGGTGTCGGCTTGCCCGCCCAATTCAAGGGTCGTGGCCAGACACGCCAACAATATCTGCGCCTCAGGAAAAATCTGTGACAGACGCAACCATGGCAGCGAACACGCTTCATCAAAGGAGCTGCCGCCAGACTCCTCCGCCAGCAAGGCGACGCTCACGTTCAAGTGCGCCGACAGCGACCGCCACTGCGGCCAGTGCTGCGGCAAGGCATACATATGCAGCGCCGCTTCGGCGTCGCAATGCAGGTCCAGCACCACATCGGCGGTACAGGCATGGCTCAGGAGTAAACGCTGCAGCCCCTGCAACTCGCTGCCCGGCGCCGGTAACGCGTCCAGAACGAAGGTCATTGCCTGACGGATCAGGCGGGTATTGGCATGCGGATCATCGCCCAACTGGCCTTTCAGCAGCTCGGCCACCGACGCGCCCAGTTCGGGAAAATCACGGTTGAAATTCTTGCCGCTGCCAAACTCGAAACGTCCTTGATGAGCACCTTGTAGCAACTGCCCCAGGCCAATGGGATTGGCCACTGGCACCAACTCGATGACACCCTTGAGCATCCCTTGCTCTTCGAGTTGCATCAGGCGTTTTTTCAGCTCCCAGGCTGTGCGCATGCCCGGCAATTCATCGGCGTGCAGGCTGGCCTGAATATAGGCCTTGCGCTCGCCGCTACCGAATCGGAACACGCTCAACTGACGCTCGGTGCCGAGGCTGCTCCACGGCAATGAATGATCGATACGTTGCATGGTTCAGGCCCTGCGTGGGGCTAGGTAGCCCAGCCAGCGACGTTCGGCCATCTTGAACAGTCGCACGAGAATAAAGGTCAGACACAGGTAGAACGCGCCGGCGGTGATGTAAGCCTCGAACGGCAAGTAGTATTGAGCGTTGACCGTACGCGCCGCGCCAGTGATGTCAATCAAGGTCACGATGGACGCCAGACTGGTGGTCTGCAGCATCATGATCACTTCATTGCTGTACTGCGGCAGCGCCCGGCGCAAAGCTGAGGGCAGCAGAATCCGCCGGTACATTTTCGAGCGCGACATGCCCATGGCCTTGGCCGCTTCGATCTCGCCAGCCGGTGTCGACCTTAAGCTGCCGGCAATGATTTCGGCGGTGTAGGCGCTGGTATTGATCGCGAAAGCCAGGCAGGCGCAAAACGTCGCACTGGACAGCCATGGCCAGAAGACACTGTCGCGCACGGCCTGAAACTGAGCCAGCCCGTAGTAGATCAAAAACAGTTGTACCAGCATCGGCGTGCCGCGAATCACGTAGGTGTACAGCCAGGCAGGCATGTTGACCCACTGCTGTTTCGACACGCGCATCAGGCCCAACGGCAAAGCGACGAGCAGACCGAATACCAGGGAAATGGCCAGTAACTTGAGGGTGATCAGCAGACCACCGAAGTACAGCGGCAAGCTTTCCCAAATGACGTTGTAGTCGAAGATCATAGATCAGCCGCCCTTACGCCTACCGAGTAGCGCTTCTCAAGATAACGCAGGGCGAGTAACGAAACGCTGGTGATCACCAGGTACATCGCCGCCACTGCCAGGAAGAAAGTAAAGGGTTCGCGGGTAGCATCTGCTGCCTGCTTGGCCTTGAACATCATGTCTTGCAGACCGACCACGGAAATCAGCGCAGTGGCCTTGGTCAGTACCAGCCAGTTATTGGTAAACCCGGGGATCGCCAGGCGAATCATCTGTGGCACCAGAATCCGGAAGAACACTTTGAAGCTGCTCATGCCGTACGCCATGCCCGCCTCAGCCTGGCCCTTGGATATAGCCATGAACGCACCCCGAAAGGTCTCCGACAGGTACGCACCGAAGATGAAACCCAGCGTACCGATACCGGCCAGCAGCGGGTTCAGGTCAATGTAGTCGTCATGACCGAGTAACGGTGCAATACGGTTGAGCAGAGCCTGGCCGCCATAGAAAATCAGCAGGATCAAGACCAGGTCCGGAATCCCGCGAATTACCGTGGAGTACAGGTCACCCAACCAGGCCAGCCAGCGCACCGGCGACAAACGCAATGCCACGCCAATCAAACCGAGGACGATCGCCAGGGCCATAGACGACAAGGCGAGCTGCAGCGTCAGCCATGCGCCATCGAGGATGACAGCCCCGTAGCCTTTCAACATGATTCAGGTCCTCAAGCATGAGAATGAAAAATGGCGCCAACCAGACAAGTGCAGAGCCACTGCTGCTAGCGCCATTGCGAGTGTTACGCGATGTACTTACTCGCCGTAGATATCAAAATTGAAGTATTTGTCCTGAATCTGCTTGTACTTGCCGTTGGCACGAATCGCAGCGATGGCCGCGTTGATCTTGTCCAGATCAGCCTTGTCGCCCTTACGCACAGCGATACCGATGCCGTCGCCGAAGTATTTGGTGTCGGTGAACGCAGGGCCCGCAAAGGCATAACCCTTGCCTGCGTCGGTATTGAGGAAACCGTCTTGCAGCAAGGTCGCGTCAGCCAGGGTGCCATCAAGGCGGCCAGCGGCGACGTCCAGGTAGATTTCATTCTGCGAGCCGTACGGCTTGATCTCGGCGCCCAGAGGCTCGAGTACTTCCTTGGCGAAACGGTCATGAATCGAACCGCGTTGTACGCCGATTTTCTTGCCTTTCAACTCAGCGAGATTTGCGCTGATGACGGTGCCGTCTTTCATGACCAGACGTGCAGGCGTGTTGTAGTACTTATTGGTGAAATCAACCGACTTCTTGCGATCTTCAGTGATGGACATCGAGGACAGGATGGCGTCGATCTTGCGCACTT
The DNA here is from genome assembly GCF_052976945.1 of Pseudomonas sp. GG8. Lineage (NCBI taxonomy): Bacteria > Pseudomonadati > Pseudomonadota > Gammaproteobacteria > Pseudomonadales > Pseudomonadaceae > Pseudomonas > Pseudomonas sp. GG8. The sequence continues at coordinate 1,373,680 of NZ_JBRIIP010000001.1, read as the reverse complement.
TAAGCGCCGGGATCAGACCATCGAACTCCTGCTCGACCCACGTGCACTTGACCTTCATTTCTTCACACAGGGCATTGCCGATGTCGTAATCGAAACCAACGATGCTGCCGTCCGGGGCTTTGGAGGCAAAGGGAGGGTACGCAGCCTCGATACCGATTTTGAATGGTTTTTCATCAGCGAACGTCGGCTGTGCCAACACGGACAGCGCCAAGGCGCCGAGAAGCATGAGTTTCTTCATTATTAGGACTCCGTCGGTTTAGGGCGACAAATGGCAGAGTGAGCGATGGCCCAATATGCGAAGGGTCAGCATGGATAGCGACGCCGAGCCGGTCGTGTCGGACCTTTCACACGAAAAGTCACACGAAAAGCCTTTAGCGATTGATTGGCATTTTAACGACAGGCCCGAAGTCGATATTTCTTCAATGCGACAACTAGTTATAGAAGCACCGAGAAAGCAGACCCGAAATATTGACAGGCCTTGCAGATTATGCAAAGCCAAAAGACATAGAACCGATCTATATTGCAAATTGCGGGCCTATTATTGGCAAAGGCTTCTATTCCGGCAAGTCTGGCGTATCGACTTGTTTTCAGGGTGCTGGAAATTGCACCCGAATCCTGCGGGGCGTTCCTCTCGGCCCCGAAAGAGAGCAGACGGTTACACATTTGGTTACCTGGCTGCGCGCCGGTAACAAAGAAGAGGTACCGGTGGTGAAGCCGATATATATCTCTTTCCGAGTTTGGATTTGTGGGAACAAATGTATTCTCGAATGGCTTTGCGCAACGCGCTCGGGCACCCAATAGCGCACACAAAAACGCCCCGCCAGGTTTACACCGGGCGGGGCGTTTCTCAGCCTGGGATCAGGCGGCATTCATAGTCTTGTGCTCATTGATCAACTGCTGCACGACACTCGGATCAGCCAGGGTAGAGATATCACCCAAGCCGTCGTATTCCCCAGTGGCAATCTTGCGCAAGATACGGCGCATGATTTTGCCAGAACGAGTCTTGGGCAACCCTGGCGCAAACTGGATGAAATCCGGCGAAGCGATCGGACCGATTTCCTTGCGCACCCAGTTTCTCAACTCCAGGCGCAGTGCTTCGCTTGGCTCTTCGCCGCCATTGAGGGTGACGTAGACATAAATACCCTGCCCCTTAAGGTCATGCGGTACGCCGACCACAGCGGCTTCGGCGACTTTCGAGTGGGCAACCATCGCACTTTCGATTTCAGCGGTACCCATGCGGTGCCCGGAAACATTGAGCACATCATCCACGCGCCCAGTGATCCAGTAGTAGCCGTCTTCGTCACGACGTGCGCCGTCACCCGTAAAGTACATGCCACGAAAAGTCTTGAAGTACGTATCGACGAAACGATCATGATCACCGTACAACGTGCGCGCCTGACCCGGCCAGGAGTCTAGGATGACCAGGTTACCTTCAGCCGCGCCTTCGATCAGGTTACCCAGATTATCCACAAGCCCCGGCACAACGCCGAAGAATGGTCGCGCTGCCGAACCCGGCTTGAGCGCGTGCGCGCCTGGCAGCGGGCTCATCAACGTGCCACCGGTTTCGGTCTGCCACCACGTGTCGACAATCGGGCAGCGGCCCTTGCCGACGGTGTTGTAGTACCACGTCCAGGCTTCCGGGTTAATCGGCTCACCGACCGAACCGAGCAGGCGCAGGCTTGAACCGTCCGCGTCTTTCACTGCCGCCTGACCTTCGGCCATCATGGCGCGAATGGCAGTCGGTGCGGTGTAGAGGATATTGACCTTGTGCTTGTCGATGATCTTCGACACACGCGTAATGTCCGGGTAGTTCGGCACCCCTTCGAACAACAACGTGGTCGCGCCATTGGCCAGTGGGCCGTAGACAATATAAGTGTGCCCAGTGACCCAGCCCACGTCGGCGGTGCACCAATAAACTTCACCTGGCCTGTAGTCGAATACACGCTCATGGGTCAGCGCGGCATACAACAGATATCCCCCCGTAGTGTGCTGAACGCCTTTGGGTTTGCCGGTGGAGCCCGAGGTATAAAGAATGAACAGCGCCTCTTCGGCACCCATTTCTTTGGGCGCGCAATGGCTGGACGCAACCTTCATCAGGTCTTCGTACCAAATGTCGCGATGCTGGTGCCAAGCGATGTCGCCGCCCGTGCGCTTGCAGACAATAATCTTCTGCACGCTGGCGGTTTCCGGATTGGTCAGCGCCAGGTCGACGTTAGCTTTCAACGCCGTGCGTTTGCCGCCACGCAGACCTTCGTCTGCGGTAATGACGACTTTCGATTTGCAATCAATGATCCGCCCGGCCAGCGCTTCGGGCGAGAAGCCACCGAACACGACTGAGTGGATTGCGCCGATCCGGGTACAGGCCAACATGGCGACCACAGCTTCGGGGATCATCGGCATATAAATAGTGACTACATCGCCGCGGTGCACATCCTGGCCGCGCAATGCGTTGGCGAACTTGCAGACTTCTTCGTGCAGCTCGCGATAGGTAATGTTGCGGTGTTCGGAAGGATCGTCGCCTTCCCAGATGATTGCGATCTGATCGCCGCGCTCGGCCAAATGGCGGTCCAGACAGTTATAGGAAACGTTCAACGTACCATCGGCGAACCATTTAATATCGACATGATGGTCATCGAAGGAGGTCTGTTTGACCGTGGTGAAAGGCTGAATCCAATCCAGGCGCTGGGCCTGCTCCCGCCAGAAGCCATCAGGATTGACCACCGACTGCTGATACATGGCCTTGTAGGTTGCCTCATCGGTCAGCGTTGTAGCCGCAACCTCTGGACGCACAGGATAGACGGAAGCCGCACTCATCGTTGTTACCTCGGTGGATAGTTGTTGTTTTATGATCCCGTTGTATCTTCCCTGCCCCATTCAGGCCATTCGACGATGGTCTTACCGGTCGCAAGCAAGCCTACTACTATAGACCCCTACTCTCCTGCGATGATATGCCACGCCTCTCCGCGACGATCTGTCGCGCCACTGATGATGGATGCCGTCATTTTTCGTGCCTCGATTGTTACAGGTTTCATCAATAGTCTTTATCAAAACACTTCATATATGAACCCACCCGACAGGCCTATAATTTATCTCGCCAACCGGCAAACGATTAACACGTAACAGCCCCCACAACGGCATGTTAATCAACGTGTAAACTTAGTGACACGCCTGGCTCCATAAGAGCCAGGCACTCCCTCACGACAGCAATAAGGACATTAGAAATGAAAGTTGCATTGATGGTCATGGCCCTGAGTAGTTTTAGCGTTGCTGTGATGGCGGCCGAAACAACCGCCGTGGCAGTCAACTCGACGTCTCCCGTGGAGGAATACACGTACGCCACTCATCTGGACATCGCCAAAGTCGTTTCGATGAGCGACATCCCGAACGTCTGCGAGGTCGTTCCCGCGCGTATGACGTACGAAGACTCGAAAGGTGTAGAGCACGTGCTTGAGTATCGCGTCATGGGTAACGGTTGTATTGATGGTTGATTCATCTGCACACTGCCCTCAGCTACCACGTCAACGCCTCTTGGAGCAATCCAATGTGGCGTTGACTGCATTTAGAATGCCCGTTTATTCAATCGACGTCTGATAGACATTTTTTGAGGCGCACCATTAACGTTTCCCACCGACATGCACGGTAAGTTTATTCGTACAGTGACTAATGCTCTTATTACTAAATAGGCACCAGGCTTTATAGCGTTTCACGCTTGCCCTGTTCATGTTTATTTATCCACGTGATATTCACGCAACTTGTTGGCGATGGTCGTGTGCGATACACCTAAACGCTTACCCAGCTGCCGGCTACTTGGGTATTCCGAATGGAGGCGTTCCAACACCGCTTTTTCGAAACGCCCGACGATTTCATCCAGCCCCCCTTCCAACGAAAAATCCCCCAATGGCTGGCGCATACCGTAGTCCGGAAGTCGTATATGTTCGGCGCGGACGATACCGTCTTCGCACAGAGAAACTGCCTGAAACAGGACGTTTTCCAGCTGCCGCACATTACCGGGCCAACGGTAATGGCTCAAACGCTCCATGGCGGCGGGCGCCAGTTTGGGCAAAGGACAGCCAATCTGCCGGCTTGCCTGATCAAGAAAGTAGTCAACCAGCAGGGGTAAACCGTCCAGACATTCGCGAAGCGGCGGGATGTGCAGCGATAGCACGTTGAGCCGATGGTAAAGATCTTGGCGAAACTCACCTCTGGCGCACAATTCAGACAGATCAACCTGCGTCGCACACATCACCCGCACATCCAGGTAAACCTCTTCATCGCTGCCGACCCGGCGGAAGCAGCCATTTTGCAGGAAGCGCAGCAGCTTGACCTGCAGGCGTGAACTCATCTCGCCGACACCATCAAGGAACAGCGTGCCGCCTGCGGTCAGCTCCAGCAACCCCAGCTTGCCTTCGGCCCGCGCACCTTCAAATGCGCCGGGGCCATAACCAAACAGCTCGGTTTCGGCCATGGATTCCGGGAGTCCAGCGCAATTGAGCGCCATCAACGGCGATTGCCCACGCGGACTGGCGAGGTGGCAGGCCCGCGCCAACAACTCTTTACCCGTCCCCGTTTCGCCTTCAATCAGCAACGGAGCGTCCAGGGGGGCCATGCGTCGAGCCTCGCGGACAACAGCGGCCATGACCCTGGAACTTTGAAAAATACTGTCGAAGCCGCGCAGTTCTTGTTTGCGCACCTGGTAAATCCGCTCGCCGACCCGATCTGCGCGGTGCAGGGTCAACACTGCACCGGCCATGGCTTCGCTGTCATCGTGCTCCGATTGCAACGGCGCGATATCGGCAAGAAACACATCACCCTTGACCTTGACCCGCAGCCCGTTGATTCGTGATTTGTTGGTGCGAACCAGTGCCGGCAAATCGAAATCTTCGGCGTAGCGCGACAATGCAATACCCGGCACTTCATCGACCCGCACACCCAGCAGCTGCGCCGCCGCGCGGTTAGCCGCGACGATGGAGCCGCGCATGTCGATAGACAACACGGGGAACTCCAGCGCGCCCAGCAGTGCATTAAGCTCCATGTGCCGACGTTCGCTGGGCATCAACCCGACGCGCTTCACTCCAAACACACCGCCAATTGCCTCGAACTTGGGACGCATCGCCTGAAATTGCAGATTGATCAGGTTTGGGCAATGCAGATAAATCGCGTTGCCATGCTCGCCGCCCACTTCACCACGCGCCACGTTGACCCCGTACTCGACCAACAGATTAAGGATGTCGCGAAGGATGCCGATGCGGTTTTGACAGTGCACTTTGATACGCATGAACGGTTCAATCCTGTCTGTCGGGCTGATATTTTTCAGTGTGCCTAAATTATCCGTAACGATTATCTGACAGCAAGCGTGCAAATCACATCATTCCGACGCAAGGATTACGGCGCAGCTGCGATTTCGTAAACTTATCGTTACGAAAAGCAGTCTATTCTTTAAGGCATACCCTATTCCACCTGCTGTCAGGACGAATCGTTTGCGTTATCTCTAGAGCCATAACAGCTCCTTATAACAACAACGAATTGCCCTCAGGAGAGCAACATGACGCAAACGCATTACGTCGCTCGCGAGCCCGACGCGAAAGGCTTTATCGACTACCCACCTGCCGAGCATATGGTGTGGAATACCCTGATCACTCGACAACTGAAGGTGATCGAAGGCCGCGCCTGTCAGGAGTACCTTGAAGGGATCGAACAACTCGGACTGCCCCTTGATCGCATCCCGCAATTGGGTGAAATCAATAAAGTCCTCGGCACGGCCACGGGCTGGCAAGTCACTCGCGTCCCGGCCCTGATTCCGTTCCAGACCTTCTTCGAATTGTTGGCCAATAGACAGTTCCCGGTGGCAACGTTCATTCGCAGCGAAGCGGAACTGGACTATCTGCAAGAGCCGGACATTTTTCACGAGATTTTCGGTCACTGTCCGCTGCTGACCAACCCGTGGTTCGCCGAGTTCACCCACACCTATGGCAAGCTCGGCCTGAGTGCTACCAAAGAACAGCGCGTCTACCTTGCGCGCCTGTACTGGATGACCATCGAGTTCGGCCTGGTCGACACGCCGCAAGGCCGTCGAATCTATGGTGGCGGCATTCTGTCTTCACCCAAAGAAACGGTTTACAGCCGGTCGTCCGCGCCGGAACATCAGGCGTTCGATCCACTGGATGCAATGCGCACCCCGTATCGGATCGATATCCTTCAGCCCTTGTATTTTGTCCTGCCAAACCTGAAACGACTGTTCGACCTGGCCCACGAAGACATCATGGGCATGGTCCAGCAAGGCATGCAGCTAGGTCTGCACGCACCGAAGTTCCCACCCAAACCCAAAGCTGCCTGATCAGGAACCCATTTATGAGCACTCTTAACCAAGCCCATTGCGTAGCCTGCCGCGCCGATGCCCCACACGTCAGCGATGAAGAATTGTCGATTCTGATCAAGCAGATCCCGGACTGGAACATCGAAGTACGCGACAGCGTGATGCAGCTGGAAAAAGTCTTCCTGTTCAAGAATTTCAAGTTCGCGCTTGCGTTCACCAACGCTGTCGGCGAAATTGCCAAAGCCGAGGGTCATCACCCTGGCTTGCTCACCGAATGGGGCAAAGTGACCGTGACCTGGTGGAGCCACTCGATCAAAGGGCTGCACCGTAACGATTTCATTATGGCCGCGCGTACTGACGAAGTGGCCAAAAGCGCCGAGGGCCGCAAGTAATGCATTTCAACGACATCCAGCGAGTGCCCGGTGACCCGATTCTCGGATTGATCGACGCTTACGCGGCTGATCCGAACCCGAACAAATTCGACCTTGGCGTCGGCGTCTATAAAGATGCATTGGGCCTGACCCCGATCCTGCGCTCGGTCAAGCTGGCCGAGCAGCGCTTGCTGGACACACAAACCACCAAAACCTACATCGGCGGTCATGGCGAGCCTCGCTTTGGCGCGCTGATCAGCGAGTTGGTGCTGGGCAAGGATTCGCCGTTACTGGCAAGCAAGCGCGTCGGCGCGACCCAGACACCAGGCGGTACCGGCGCCCTGCGTCTGTGTGCTGACTTTATCGCTGACTGCTTGCCCGGGCGCGGTATCTGGCTGAGCGACCCGACCTGGCCAATCCATGAAACCATCTTCGCCAAAGCCGGGCTTATGGTCAGTCATTACCCGTACGTGGGCAGCGATAATCGCCTTAACGTCGAGGGGATGCTCGCCACCTTGAATCAGGTGCCACGTGGTGACGTCGTGCTGCTGCATGCCTGCTGCCACAACCCCACCGGCTTCGATCTGTCCCACGACGATTGGCGGCAGGTGCTGGACATCGTGCGCAGTCGCGATCTGCTGCCATTGATAGATTTCGCGTACCAGGGTTTTGGCGACGGTCTGGAGCAAGATGCCTGGGCAGTGCGTCTGTTCGCGGAGGCTTTGCCCGAGTTACTGATCACCAGCTCCTGCTCGAAAAACTTCGGCCTGTACCGCGAACGTACTGGCGCCCTGCTGGTGTGTGCCAGTACTGCGGACAAACTGCTGGATGTACGCAGTCAGCTTTCTTCAATTGCGCGAAACCTGTGGTCGAACCCGCCAGATCATGGCGCAGCCATCGTTGCCGAAATCCTCGGCGATCCCGAGCTGAAGAGCCTGTGGGCCGATGAAGTGGAAGAGATGCGCGGACGTATTGCGCAACTGCGCGCAGGCTTGGTCGAAGCGTTGACCCCACTGGGCCTGGGAGAGCGTTTCGCCCATATCGGCGTGCAACGCGGCATGTTCTCCTACACCGGCCTGAATGATGATCAGGTTGCGCGATTACGCCATGAACACAGCGTCTATCTGGTCAGTGCCGGGCGCGCCAATATCGCGGGGATTGATGCCTCGCGCCTGGATCTACTGGCCCAAACCATCGCTGCCGTTTGCTAAAACCGATCACTTGCCGCGTCAAACATCGCGCCCTATAGGGGCGCGACTGCGTTGTGCCGTTATGGTTCGCCATTCATCGTGCCGTGTGTCTTTAAGTGACAAAAGGTGGTCATAAAAAACCTGTTTGTCATTTCCAGTGCTGTATCCTGCCCAAGCTTTTTAAAAGCACTGATCTTTCCAGCAACCTTCAATCAGATCTTGCGCGGAGCGACGACGATGCATGAAATCCCGAACTTTCCTTTCCCAAGCCTGCCAAAACCTGAGCAGATCCCCTCAGCGCACCAAGAGCCAAACAAAAAAACCGAGTTGAAGGCCAGCCCTGCCAAAACTGAAGACAGCCGCAACGTCAAACACAGACACTGACGGCGACTTTTCCAGGCCGTATACCAAACCCGTGTTCTTTACCTGGTTTCATACGGCCTGTTATACCTGCCACACCCGCTGCAGATAGCGTCCCCAAACAAGACCACGCCCAAGCAAAACAGCCTTAAACAACAGTGGAACCTGCCATGACCGACCTCACCGACACCCACGCCAGCGTCGTAATGGGCATCACTGAGAAGATGATCGACATCTGGAGTCGCCTCAACGCCGAAAAAAAGGCGGCGCTGCTCAAGCGTTTCGGCACCCAGGAAAATGCGCTGGCAGCCTTGGTCGCTTCGCAATTGCTCGCACCCGCCAGTGACACCGCGTTATAAGCACGTTATTTCAACATTTTCCCTTCTCCCTCCCCTGCATCGCCTCAACCGCCGCTATCATAAGCAGCCTTCAGCGCGCCTCAAGCTGAAACGATTTTTCCGCTACACCTTGAGCATTTTCAACGCTGTCGCAACCGTGGATTTTACCCATGCAAGACACCCCGTCTGCTGCCTCACAACGACCTATGGCCGTTACGCTGCAGGTCGTTTCTATCGTCCTGTTCACGTTTATCGGTTATCTGAATATCGGCATTCCCCTCGCTGTCCTCCCCGGCTACGTGCACAGTGATTTAGGGTTTGGCGCCGTGGCCGCGGGCCTGGTGATCAGCGTGCAATACCTGGCCACGCTGCTTAGTCGCCCCTATGCAAGCCGCATCATCGACAACCTTGGCAGCAAAAAAGCCGTGCTTTACGGCTTGGCGGGGTGTGGTTTCAGCGGCGTGTTCATGCTGCTCTCGGCCTGGCTGCAAAGCATGCCGATACTCAGCCTGATCAGCCTGCTGATCGGTCGACTGGTGTTAGGCAGCGCGGAAAGTCTGGTGGGCTCAGGCTCGATTGGCTGGGGCATCGGCCGGGTCGGTGCGCAAAACACCGCCAAAGTCATTTCCTGGAACGGCATCGCCAGTTATGGCGCGCTTGCGATAGGCGCCCCCATGGGTGTGCTGCTGGTCCAGCAGCTCGGCTTATGGAGCATGGGCGTGAGTATCATCCTGCTCGCCGGTATCGGTTTCGCGCTGGCGTGGCCCAAGCAAGCCGCACCCATTGTTCATGGCGAGCGCATGCCCTTTCTGCATGTACTGGGCCGAGTGCTGCCTCACGGCACGGGGCTGGCGCTCGGTTCGATTGGTTTTGGCACCATCGCCACCTTCATCACCCTCTATTACGCAAGCCATAGCTGGCCGAACGCAGTGCTATGCCTGAGCCTGTTCGGCGCTTGCTTCATCGGCGCACGGTTACTGTTCGGTAACTTGATCAACCGCCTCGGTGGCTTTCGGGTGGCAATTGCCTGCCTGTCGGTGGAAAGCATTGGCCTGCTGTTGCTGTGGCTCGCGCCCACACCAACATTGGCGCTGGCCGGGGCCGCACTCACCGGTTTTGGCTTCTCGCTGGTGTTCCCGGCGCTGGGTGTCGAGGCTGTGAATCTGGTACCGGCCTCTAGCCGAGGGGCGGCGGTGGGCGCGTACTCACTGTTCATCGACCTCTCACTGGGTATTACCGGCCCCGTTGCTGGAGCGATTGCCGCTGGCTTTGGCTTTGCTTCGATCTTTCTGTTTGCCGCGCTGGCGGCCATGACCGGCCTGCTGCTCAGTGTCTACCTGTACCGACAGGCGAAGCCGATGCGGGATTACACGGTTTAGATTTTTGCTGCTGAGGAGATCGCCTTCGCGAAGGGCGTGATGCGGTCCTGCCTAGAAATCCACCTTGCCGCGCCCGGCCTTGATGCCGCCACGCTGGCTTTTGCTTTCAAGACGACGCTTTTTCGAGCCCAGGGTGGGCTTGGTTGGACGCCGTTTTTTTTCGACCTTGGCCGCATTGATGATCAACTCGCTCAGGCGTTCCAGTGCGTCGGCACGGTTCTGCTCCTGAGTGCGGTATTGCTGGGCCTTGATGACGATCACGCCGTCGCCGGTGATACGGCTGTCGCGCAACGCCAGCAACCGCTCCTTATAAAACGGCGGCAACGACGATGCATTGATATCGAAACGCAAGTGCACTGCGCTCGACACCTTGTTGACGTTCTGCCCACCCGCGCCTTGAGCGCGGATAGCAGTCAACTCGATTTCGGCATCAGGCAGATGCACCGCGTTGGAAATCACCAGCATAGAAGCACTACGTCAACACCTTCAGGCTAGCCGCATCACTGCGCTTGTTTTTGACGTTGTAACAAACCCACATCACCAGCAACCAGACCGGTATTGCGTAAACCGACACCTGAATGCCTGGAATCAACAACATGATGCCGAGGATGAACACCACGAAAGCCAGGCACAGGTAATTGCCGTACGGATACCACAACGCCTTGAACAGCGGCGTCTGGTGCGTACTTATCATGTGTTGGCGGAACTTCAGGTGAGAGTAACTGATCATCGCCCAGTTGATCACAAGCGTGGCCACCACCAGCGACATCAGCAGTTCCAGCGCATTTTGCGGGACCAGATAGTTGAGCACCACTGCAACGAAGGTCACCAACGCCGACACCGCAATCGCCCGAACCGGCACACCACGCTTATCGACCTGCGCCAACGCTTTAGGTGCGTCGCCCTGCTCCGCCATGCCTAACAACATCCGGCTGTTGCAATAGGTGCCACTGTTATAGACCGACAAGGCGGCGGTCAACACCACGAAGTTGAGGATGTGAGCCGCCGTGTTGCTGCCCAGCATCGAGAACACTTGCACGAACGGGCTGCCGCTGTAGGCATCGCCGGATGCATTGAGGCTCGCAAGCAGGCTGTCCCACGGGGTCAACGAAAGCAGTACGACCAAAGCGCCGATGTAGAAAATCAGGATCCGGTAGATTACTTGATTGATTGCCTTGGGGATCACGGTTTTCGGTTGGTCGGCTTCTGCTGCGGTGAAACCGAGCATTTCCAGACCACCAAAAGAAAACATGATGATCGCCAATGCCATCACCAGACCTTTGACCCCATTGGGGAAGAAGCCACCGTGTTCCCACAGGTTACTCACTGCTGCTTGCGGGCCGCCGTTGCCGCTGACCAACAGGTAGCTGCCGAGGGCGATCATGCCGACAATGGCCACGACCTTGATGATGGCGAACCAGAACTCGGCTTCCCCGAACACCTTGACGTTGGCCAGGTTGACCGCGTTGATCATCACAAAGAACACGGCGGCCGAGGCCCAGGTCGGAATCTCTGGCCACCAGTAATGCACGTACTTGCCGACCGCCGTCAGCTCCGACATGCCGACCAAAATATAAAGCACCCAGCAGTTCCAGCCGGAGAGGAAGCCCGCAAAGCCACCCCAGTACTTGTGAGCAAAATGGCTGAAGGAACCGGCCACTGGCTCTTCGACGATCATTTCGCCAAGCTGGCGCATGATCATAAAGGCGATGAAACCGCAGATTGCGTAACCGAGAATCATCGACGGACCGGCCGATTTGAGTACGCCTGCCGAGCCGAGGAACAAGCCTGTGCCGATAGCGCCGCCCAGCGCGATCAACTGGATATGGCGGTTTTTAAGGCCGCGCTTCAGCTCGCCCGAATGTGAGTTTTGTTCACTCATTGATAGTCACCTGATTGTTATTGTCTGTGACGGAACCGAATCCACCGCGCTCATGACGCAGCGGAGTGCAACAAGGCGGATAGCCCTGAATGTGTTGGATGCGCAGTTACGCCGTTGAATCACAGAAAAAACGCGAGGTAGTGTACACCGCCGAAGTGACCCAGGCTTACTGGAAAGCTACTCGGTCGGTCAGCTATCGAGGGTAAGCGACAATCATCAAACAAAAAAAAGCCAATCTTTCGATTGGCTTTTTTTATTCACCGCACGCGATTACTGCGGCTTGCGACGACCAAAGCCAGGACGCTGACCAGAGCCTGCCGGCGGACCATTGCGCTTGCCCGAAGGCTTGCCATTGTCCACCAGAACAATGCCAGGGCGTTGCTGTTTAGGCTTGCCCGGACGCTTGCTCACATCACTAGGACGCTCGGCCACTGGCGTGCCACGGCTGTCGGAACGACCGGCAGCAGGGCGCGGAGTGCGTGGCGAATCGCCACGCGGTGCACGAGGAGAACGCTCGACAGAATCGCTGCGCGGAGTACGCGGAGCACTGTCACCGTCTTCACGCGGCTTGCGCGCTGGGCGATCAGCACCTTCGCTACGGCCACGCAACGGACGGTTAGCAGAGTCGGTACGCCCGGTAGCAGGACGTGGACCACGGCTCGACGAATCCGAACGCGGCCCTGCAGGACGCTGATCGCGACCCGTAGAATCCGCACGCGGACGATCACGTTCGCTGCCAGTCACCTGTGGTTGACGGGCTGGACGCTCGCCTGCCGGAGCCGGGTTGGCCGGACGCAACGTACGTACGCGCTCGCCTTTGCCCAGTGGGCGGGACGATTGACGCTGCAAACGTTCCATTTTGTCTTTGACCTTGGCGTTCATCTGCGGCTGAGCCACAGGCGTCAGGCCGACTTCGGCGCTGAGAACGTCGACTTCGTACTGGCTCATTTCGCGCCAGCGGCCCATCGGCAGGTCGGAGTTGAGGAACACTGGTCCGTAACGCACGCGCTTCAAGCGGCTGACCACCAGCCCTTGGGATTCCCACAGGCGACGCACTTCGCGGTTACGACCTTCCATCACCACGCAGTGATACCAGTGGTTGAAACCTTCACCGCCTGGCGCTTGCTTGATATCGGTGAAGCGTGCGGGACCGTCTTCCAGCACCACGCCGGTTTTCAGACGCAGCAGCATGTCGTCATCGACTTCGCCACGCACACGAACAGCGTATTCGCGGTCCATTTCAAACGACGGGTGCATCAAGCGGTTGGCCAACTCACCATCAGTGGTGAACATCAGCAAGCCGGTGGTATTGATGTCCAGACGACCAATGTTGACCCAGCGGCCTTCTTTAGGGCGCGGCAGGCGATCAAACACGGTCGGACGACCTTCTGGGTCGTCACGGGTGCAGATTTCACCGTCTGGTTTGTTGTAGAGAATGACGCGGCGTACCGATTCGGCGGTTTCTTCGCGCTTGATCACGCGACCGTCGATGGCGATGGCATCGTGCAAATCTACGCGCTGACCAAGGGTCGCGTCTTTGCCATTGACCTTGATTCGGCCTTGGCTGATCCAGGCTTCTACGTCACGGCGAGAACCTACGCCAATGCGCGCCAGAACCTTTTGCAGTTTTTCGCCTGCAGGACCGATTTCCTGGCTGTCTTGCTTGTCTTGTACACTCATCTGGGCACCTCCCGGTGTGTCGATAACAGATCGTGCTGAGAAATGGCGCGACCTGGTTGCTAAAATCTGATGACTTGAAGCCGTGCCTGATGACGAGGATAAATCGCCAAAAGGGCGCGAATCATACGCTCAAGGCGCGCGCTACGCATCAGAGACTCGTACAAATGCAGCGCCTTACTTCTTTTTCCGCCGACCGGTGGCGTTTAACCGGATCAATCGCAACACCGACTCTGCCAACACCGAGCGTTTATCGACCTTGCAGACGCTGATGCAAGACAGCCACGAGGATAATTATTTATCTTCAGGCACATCACGCTCATCTGCCTCAGGCTCAACCTCCTCACGCAACAAATCATCAAAGTCGGTCTTGAGACCCAGCTCCATCGAGTCGAGCTCGACCAGCAAGCTGCGGAAGCTGGTTTCATCACGCGGTGGCTCTGGCTCGGCGTCGGGGTCAAGGCTGGCATCGGCCAGGGCTTGCAGGCTGGCCGGAACCGGGGCGTCATCGAAATCGAGAATCGGCTCAGGCTCCAGTTCCCGCAGATCGGCCAGTGGCGGCAGGTCGTCGAGGTTTTTCAGGTTGAAGTGATCAAGAAACGCTTTGGTAGTGGCGAACATCGCCGGTTTCCCTGGCACGTCACGGTAGCCGACGATTCTGATCCACTCGCGCTCCAGCAGGGTTTTGACGATATGGCTGTTGACCGCCACCCCACGCACATCTTCGATCTCGCCCCGCGTGATAGGTTGGCGATAGGCAATCAGCGCCATGGTTTCCAGCATCGCCCGGGAATAACGCTGCGGCCGCTCTTCCCAGAGCCGTCCGACCCATGGCGAAAACCGCTCACGGATCTGCAAGCGATACCCAGAAGCCACTTCCTTGAGCTCGAAAGCCCGGCCTTCGCAAGATTTTCCCAGCAATTGCAGGGCTTTCTTGAATACCGGAGGCTCGGGACGCTCGCCCTCCTCGAACAGCTCGAACAGGCGTTCCAGCGACACAGGTTTACCGGAGGCCAGCAGAAAAGCTTCGAGCAGGGGGGCCAGCTCGCGCGGTTCGTTCAAATTCATCGTTTGGCTCTTTATCAGGCTCGCCGCGCTTCAGTCGTGCGCGTCTTTTATTTATTCAGCTATTCAGCTAAACCGCTATTCGACTCTCGCCCGGACATGGATCGCCGCAAAGGGTTCGTTCTGCACCAACTCGACCAAGGACTCCTTGACCAGTTCCAGAACCGCCATAAAAGTCACCACAACGCCCAAGCGCCCCTCTTCGGCCGTAAACAGCTCGGAGAACGGTACAAACCCGCCGCCCTTGAGGCGTTCAAGCACATCGCTCATGCGCTCCCGGGTCGACAGCGTTTCGCGACTGACTTGGTGGCTTTCAAACATGTCGCCCCGGTGCAGGACTTCAGCCATGGACATCAACAGTTCTTCCAGACTGACATCCGGCAGCAACCGGCGCGCACGCGCTTCGGGAGCATCCAGCCTGGGCACTACCACATCACGCCCTACCCGGCTCAAGCCATCGATACCTTCGGCGGCGGCTTTGAAACGCTCGTACTCTTGCAGACGACGGATCAACTCAGCGCGTGGGTCGTCTTCTTCCTGTTCAATCTCAGCCGAGCGCGGTAACAGCATCCGCGATTTGATTTCGGCGAGCATGGCGGCCATCACCAGATACTCGGCCGCCAGCTCCAGGCGCACGGTTTTCATCAATTCGACATAACCCATGTACTGACGAGTGATTTCCGCCACGGGAATATCGAGGATATTGATGTTCTGTTTACGAATCAGGTACAGCAACAAGTCCAGCGGACCTTCGAACGCGTCGAGAAAGACTTCCAGCGCATCCGGCGGGATGTACAGGTCCAGCGGCATGTGCATGACCGCTTGACCATAGACCATGGCGAACGGCAGCTCCTGCTGGGCATCCGCCTGGCTATCAACCGCCTCGGCCACTGTCATCTAAGGCTGACCCCCAAACGGTCGCGGATCGCCACAGCCCACCCGTATCACTTGCGGCTCGCCATCAGCCAGATTGATCACAGTGGAAGCCGAAATACCGCCGATGCCGCCATCAATGATCAGATCGACCTGATGCTCTAATACCTGACGCATCTCATACGGATCACTCAAGGGCACGGTTTCGCCCGGCATGATCAGGCTCACGCTCATCAGCGGCTCGCCCAGTTCCTCAAGCAGCGCCTGAGCAATGGGGTGGTTTGGCACGCGCAGGCCGATGGTCCGGCGCTTGGGGTGCAGGATCAACCGCGGGACTTCACGCGTGGCGTTGAGAATAAAGGTGTAAGGCCCGGGCGTGTGGTTCCGGAGCGCGCGGAACGCCGCAGTGTCGACCTTGGCGTAGGTCCCCAGTTGAGACAGATCGCAACACAACAGGGTGAAGTTGTGTTTGTCGTCCAGTTGACGCAAGCGGCGGATGCGCTCAATGGCGTTTTTGTCACCGATCTGGCAACCCAAGGCGTAGGACGAATCCGTCGGATACACCACCAGGCCACCGGCCTTGATAATCTCCACAGCCTGTTTTATCAGACGTGCCTGCGGGTTTTCCGGATGGACCTGGAAAAATTGACTCACGGTATCTTCCTGTTCAGACGGCAGTAGGCTGGTCATGTTTGAATCGACACCAAAGTGGCGGAAGATCCTCCGGTAACGGGCGATAAACGCCAATTTCGGACCAAGCGCCAGGAGCATGAAAATCACTGCCGGCAGTTACCAGCAGACCGAACTCACGAGCCAGAATGGCCAGACTACCCACCTGCTCCGCAGGTTGCAGACCATTAACCACCTCGATAGCGTGGCCGCCAGCCTCAATGTAGGCGGCGATCAGCTTACGACGTTTACTGCGGGTGAAATCATAATGCCAAGGGTGCGCCAGACTGACCCAGGCCCCGGACTCGCGTAAGGTCGCGACGGTTTCTTCCAGGGTTGGCCAATGCTGTTTGACGTCGCCCAGCTTGCCAGCGCCCAACCATTTGCGAAATGCCTCAGCGCGATCTTTGACAAAACCGGCACTCACCATGAAGTCAGCGAAGTGTGGTCGAGCCGGAGCATTACCGCTGTCACCCAGCGCTTGCTGGATCGCACGAGCACCTTCCAGGGCCCCTGGCATACCTTTGATCGCTAATTTTCGGCTTATTTCTTCGGCACGCAACCAGCGTCCATGGTGTAAACGGTCAATGGCATCGACCAATGCAGGGGCTTTCATATCAAAACCGTAGCCCAGAATGTGGACAGTTGCCCCACCCCAGGTACAAGATAATTCCACCCCGTTGACCAGCTGCATATCCAACGCAAGCGCCGCAGCACGGGCCTCTTCGAGGCCTTCAAGGGTATCGTGATCAGTAAGGGCCAGGACCCGCACTCCGTTTTCATAAGCACGCGCAACCAGGACCGCGGGCGCGAGGGCGCCATCGGAAGCGGTGCTGTGGCAGTGCAGGTCAACATTCATAGGAGGCGCTTTCGCTGTCATTGATGTTTGTTATTATGCCGCCACATCCTGCTTCTGGCTGCCATTGTGAAACAATTCATCGACTTCATCCCGCTGCTCCTGTTTTTCATCGTCTACAAGATCGAACCCCGCGCCGTCGACATTCTGGACCACAGCTTCATGGTAGGCGGAATTTTCAGCGCTACCGCGATGCTGATCATCAGCTCGCTCGTGGTCTACGGTATTTTGTTCATCACCCAGCGCAAACTGGAAAAAAGCCAATGGCTGACCCTGATCGCCTGCCTGGTGTTCGGCAGCCTGACCTTGGCTTTCCATAGCGAAGCCGTTCTTAAATGGAAGGCGCCAGTGGTCAACTGGCTGTTCGCCCTGGCATTCGCAGGCAGTCACTTCATCGGTGACCGCCCATTGATCCAGCGCATCATGGGCCATGCATTGACTCTGCCCCAGCCGATCTGGACCCGACTGAACATCGCCTGGGTCTTCTTCTTCCTGTTCTGCGGTGCGGCCAATCTGTATGTGGCCTTCACCTATCAGGAGTTCTGGGTAGATTTCAAAGTCTTCGGCAGCCTGGGCATGACCTTGCTGTTTCTGGTTGGCCAAGGGATATTCCTGGCCCGCCACATGCACGACGCGGACCCTTCCACTCCTAAAACCAAGGACTGACCATGCTTTACGCCATCATTGCTACAGACGTCGCCAATTCGCTCGAAAAACGCCTGGCTGCGCGGCCTGATCACCTGGCGCGGCTCGTCGCGCTCAAGGATGAAGGTCGAATGGTGTTGGCAGGTCCGAACCCGGCCATCGACAGCAACGACCCCGGCGCTGCGGGTTTCACCGGCAGCCTGATCGTCGCCGAGTTTGAATCCCTGAGCGCCGCACAGGCCTGGGCCGACGCCGATCCGTTCGTTGCAGCCGGTGTATACGCCAACGTACTGGTCAAGCCGTTCAGACAAACCCTGCCGTAACAGGCTTGCGCAGGCGCCGCGCGCAATCATCGCGGCGCTTGCCGGTTACCCTTTTCGCCTGTTCACTATTCTCGATAACCTGCCGACAACCTGCTGAACACTCAACAAAAATATAGGAGTTCAGATGCGTTCAGGTCCGTTGTGTCTGCTGTTGACCGTGCTAACCCTTGGGGTTACGGCCCAGGCTGACGAGTTATCCGGTGCCAACAACAGTGCCAAGCTTCTATTGCCGAGCGCCAGCAGCCAGGTTACCGAGTTGCAACAGCGTCTAAAAGAAAGCGAGCACCAGCGCGAAGAGTTGAGTAAGCAAATACAGAGTGTCGACACCGAACGCGAAAGCCCGCAACTCAGTCGCTTGCGCGTGGAGAACCAACGCCTCAAGTTGCAACTCAAAGAAGCACAGTCCGTCTTGCCTCCACGCATATTTACGGATGAGCAACAATGGTTCGTCGCCGGGGGTGGAGTTGCGATGATTGCCCTACTCTGCGGTATCTTTGCCAGTGGCTGGCGTAGACAGCGTCGCCAGTGGCTGAATTGAGTGAATCATGAGCGAACTGTTATTAATTGATGATGATCAGGAGCTCTGCGAGCTTCTGAGCAGTTGGCTGAGTCAGGAAGGCTTTCAGGTGCAGGCTTGCCACGACGGCCATACCGCCAGACGCGCATTGGCTCAATCGCAACCCGCAGCCGTCGTGCTGGATGTGATGTTGCCCGATGGCAGCGGCCTGGAACTGCTCAAGCAACTGCGTAACGATCACCCCGACTTGCCCGTGCTGATGCTGTCGGCCCGGGGTGAACCGCTGGACCGAATCCTCGGCCTGGAACTGGGCGCCGACGATTACCTGGCCAAACCCTGCGATCCTCGGGAGTTGACGGCACGCCTGCGCGCTGTTTTGCGCCGTAGCCATCCACCGGCAGTGTCCAGCCAGCTCGAACTCGGCGACTTATGCTTCAGCCCCGTGCGCGGCGTAGTGATTATCGATGAGCATGAGTTCACGCTGACCGTCTCCGAAAGCCGTCTGCTCGAGGCCCTCCTGCGCCAACCCGGCGAACCGCTGGACAAGCAAGAGCTGGCGCAACTGGCACTGGGTCGCAAATTGACGCTTTATGATCGAAGCCTGGACATGCACATCAGCAACCTGCGCAAAAAGATCGGGCCTCATGCCGACGGCCGTCCACGGATCGTTGCGCTGCGCAGTCGCGGTTATTACTACAGCGTCTAGGGCCTGCTTCTGTCAGTTTCAGGCCAGAAGCTCTTTACTCAAGCTTTACCGAGTGTTGACCGCCGCTGACCTTGATCTCCCTACACTGGCCTCAACCGGCAACGAGCCGGATTAGAGACAAGGAGATACACCATGCGCAAGACTTTAATCGCCCTGCTGTTCGCCGCTTCATTGCCTGCTATCGCGATGGCCGCGCCGCCAGAAGGCGGCATGGGTCATGGCGGCCCTGGCATGCATGGTCACAGCCCGTACAGCGAGCTGAACCTGACCCCGGACCAGCGCCAACAGATCGGCCGAATCATGTTTGAGCAAAAACGTAGCCGTGATGAAATCACCCAGCGTTATCTGCAAATGCTGCCGCCAGCACAGCAGAAAAGCATGCAGGATGAGATAGACGCCAAGCATACAAAGGCCCAAAGCGACGTCCGCGCACTGCTGAAACCTGATCAGCAAAAACAATTCGACGTGATACAGCAAAAAGAAGCTCAACGTCGTGCCGAGCATGCCGAGTTCCAGACCTGGAAAGCCCAGAAAGCTCAGCAAGCCCAATAACGGCGAACCGACTCCTTACCCGCCCGATACGCTCACGCGTGTCGGGCTTTTATCGTTTGAGGTATTCACGTGCGTTCATTGTTCTGGCGAATCCTGGCCAGTTTCTGGTTAGCCATCGCCTTGGTTGCAGGCCTGTCTATTTTGCTCGGGCATATGCTCAATCAAGATGCATGGATCCTCAGTCGCCATCCGGGCCTCGCCAACCTGGCGCAGAACTGGACCGAACTCTACGAAAACCAGGGTGAAGACGCCGCACAGGACTACCTGCAACAGAGTAAACGGCGCTATCACATTGACGTTCAGGTCCTCAACGAAAGCGGTGAGCCCCTGGTACGCGGGACGTTTCCACCCCGTGCGGCGGCATTTGAAGCGCGCCAACACAACGATCCCCGCCAATTACCGTGGCGTCGCCTGACCACCGAATACACCAGCCCGAAAACGGCTGAAACGTATTTGCTGATCTACCGGATTCCGCACCCGGAACTTGACGCCTGGCACCGCGAAAGCCTGCTTTGGCCTCTCAGCGCCCTGGGCATTGCTTTGGTGGTGCTGACGTTGTTCAGCCTGCTGGTGACGCTGTCCATCACCCGCCCACTCAGCCGTCTGCGCAGTGCCGTGGATGACTTGGGGCAAACCACCTATCAACAGAACAGCCTGGCGCAGTTGGCCAATCGCCGTGACGAGTTCGGCGTGCTGGCCACCGACTTCAACCGCATGGGCGCGCGCCTGCAGAGCCTGATCAGCAGCCAGCGTCAGTTACTGCGCGATGTGTCCCACGAACTGCGCTCACCGCTCGCACGGCTGCGCATCGCATTGGCGCTGGCCGAACGTGCCGAACCGGCTGAGCGCGAGAAGCTCTGGCCGCGTCTGGCCCGCGAATGTGATCGGCTGGAAGCATTGATCAGCGAGATTCTCGTGCTGGCACGCCTGGACGCGGATTTTGGCACCGCCGAGCCCGTCGATCTGGACGCGATGCTGCACCACTTACAAAGCGATACCCGGCTCAACGCCCCCGAACAGGAGGTGCGGGTTTGGGTACAAGACGGTGTTGAGTTGCAAGGCTGGCCCGACATGCTCGAACGGGCGCTGGATAATCTGTTGCGCAATGCCCTGCGCTTCAACCCGGCAGGCCAAGCCATTGACTTGAAAGCCCAGTGCGAGGGAGGGCGATTGCTGATCAGCGTACGTGACCATGGCCCCGGAGTGGCATCGGAACACCTGTCTCAGCTAGGTGAACCGTTCTTCCGCGCACCCGGCCAAACTGCGCCGGGCCACGGCCTGGGGCTGGCTATCGCCAAGCGTGCAGCCGAACGGCACGGTGGCTACCTGACCCTGACCAATCATCCCCAAGGCGGGTTCGTTGCCACTTTGGACCTACCGTTGGAGCCCGTTATCCCTGGTGCCTGAGCGCATGCCTTCGAGTAAGTTCGCAGGTCTTGGGCTGAATACCGATTCACTGTAGGTGCTGCCGAAGGCTGCGACAAGCCAGGGTCGATATCGGATGCCAGGGCACATTGTATTGTTTCCATTTCATTCACACTAAGGCCCCGCTCCCCCCAAAACCGCCGTTCTCACGAACGGCGGTTTTTTTATGAGTCAACATTTCAGACCTTTCCCGCAACACAACACGGATTTGGCCTACAGACGCTAAAAAACCTTTCGCCGAACATACCTTGGACAACTCTCCTTACAAAAGGCAGGACGTCGGAATGCCAGCGTTAGCTCATCAGCCAAGCTTTAGCCTGACCACCGCCAGGCTTGGACGGAATCCTTTTCATCTAATGCTTGGCGAGAGCGGATGAAAGAGCACCGCACTAAATACACCCGCCATCGAGCTGTTGTGAAGGTGGCGCCGTATGAAGAACTCGGCGTCATCGATGTTCATTTCTTACCCTGCAACAAAGTTGCCGTTTCGGCTGTCGCCGTTACTCCCGGTCAAGCCGGTTATCCCTTCAACTACCCCTCCAAAATGGAAGAGCCTGCCGTATGTCCCGCACCTTAAAAGCTGGCGCCCCACGCCGAAGGCCAGCGCTTTGGGCGGCTGCGCTCGCCTGCCTTGCGCTGCAAGCCTGCAGCCAATCACTGCCCGACCGACTGGGTGCGCCTATCGAGGGGTACAGCCACACCTCGGCGGCGATCAACTACTTCATGGTCAACGGCAATGGCGGGCCGAACATCGGCCCTTACGGCGGGGGCGGCAAGCAGAACTGCTGCGTGAGCCTGCCCCGCAAGTGGCACCCCGGCCTGACCGTGGTGGTCGAGTGGGAGAAGGATCCGACGCCGCACGCCTACGGCAAATGGCCTGAACCCATGTTTTCTGATGCATGGCACGCCCGAATGAAGAAAGAGAAGCTCAACAACACCCGCCATCGCGCCATCGTGGAGGTGGCACCGTATGAAGAACTCGGCGTCATCGATGTTCATTTCCTGCCCTGCAACCAGGTTGCCGTTTCAGCTGTTGCGGTGACTCCCGGCCAAGCCGGTTATCCCTTCAACTACCCGTCCAGAATGGAAGAGCCTGCCGTATGTCCCGCACCCTAAAACCTGGCGCCTCACGCCGAAGGCCAGCGCTTTGGGTGGCGGCGGCGCTCGCCTGCCTTGCGCTGCAAGCCTGCAGCAAATCTCTGCCCGAGCGCCTCGGTATTCCCATCGAGGGGTACAGCCATACCTCGGCGGCGATCAATTACTTCATCGTCAACGGCGGCGGCGGGCCGAACATCGGGCCTTACGGCGGGGGTGGCAGCCAGAACTGCTGCGTGAGCCTGCCGCGCAAGTGGCATCCCGGCCTGACCGTGGTGGTGGAGTGGGAGAAGGATCCGACGCCGCACGCCTACGGCAAATGGCCTGAACCCATGTTTTCTGATGCATGGCACGTCCGAATGAAGAAAGAGAAGCTCAACAACACCCGCCATCGCGCCGTCGTGGAGGTGGCGCCGTATGAGCAACTCGGGCTGGTCAATGTGCATTTTCTGCCTTGCGATCAAGTCAAGGTCGCCGCCAGTCCCAGCTACCACGGTCGCCCCAATCATCCCTACAACTATCCCCTCAAAATGGAAGTCCCTGCCGTATGTCCATTACCTTGAATTCAGGTTCTCAACGCCCGGCCCCGGCGCCTTTAACGCCGACCCAGCCGTTCCCTAAAGAGGGGCTGCTGCCGCGCACGTCCGAGGATGTGGCGCTTAACTACCGCACACAATTTCGGCCCAAACTGCTGGCAGCCTATGCGGCTGAACGCGCCGCCGAGGCGGCGGGTGAAACCTATACCGGCCCGCCGTGCATCAATGTGCTGAACATTACCCTGTGTTTCGACGGCACCAACAACCACGAACCCTCGGACAAACTCGGTCAGCCCCCGAGCACCAGCAACGTGGCACGGCTTTACCACGCCAGCGTCGGTGCCAACCAGGGCACAGAGCAGAGCCGGGCGAACGACATGGGCTTCTATCGTTATTACATGCAAGGGGTCGGCACCGAGTTCAAGGAAATCGGTGAGTTCGAACCACGAGATCTAGGGCTGATCGGCGCGGTCGGCGGCGAGAACCGGATCAATTGGGGCATCACGCGCCTGCTGGATGCGGTGGGTCGGGCTTGCGGAGAAGACCCGCTGACCGTAGATGCAGCCTACGAGCTGGTACAAAAAATGGGCACCTCGTTCACTGAAGAGATGCTCGGCGCGACGTTGCTCAAGAGCGGTGACAGCCGTCGGCGAGAGGCCCTGCAAGTGCCATTGCTGGCATTGCAAAAAAAGGTCGACTACGTGCATGCGCGCAAGACCCAACCCAGAATCATCGGCCTGCGCCTGTACGTATACGGCTTTTCCCGGGGCGCCGCCGAAGCCCGGGCCTTTGCCACCTGGCTGGAGAGCCTGACCCAGGTCGAGGTCGAGGGTGAAACCTGTTACCTGTTTGCCGGCCTACCGATCTGCATTGCCTTCCTGGGCCTGTTCGACACCGTGGCCTCCACCGGCATGGCCTATGCGATGCCGTTCGCCGAGGGCCATATGGGGTGGGCCGATGACACCATGCGCCTGTCGGACTCGGAGACGTTTCTGGAGCGCTGCGTGCATCTGGTCGCCGCCCATGAGCAACGCACCTGTTTCCCGGTGGACTCGATCCGGCGCAAGAACACCCCCGATGACCCGAGTGGCCCTTCGACCTACCGCGCCAATACGGTCGAATACCTGTACCCCGGCATGCACTCCGATGTCGGTGGTGGATATCCGCCGGGCGATCAGGGCAAGTCGCTGGGCGGTCCTCAGGACGTGATGTCGCAACTTCCGTTGCAGCATATGTACGCTGAAGCCTACGCAGTCGGCGCTCCGTTGCAGGCGCCATCGATTGCACTCAGCGACGAGCAAAAAGCGAAATGGCCTTGGCTGGAAATGGACGCTAAAACATTCAAAGCCTTCGCCATCTCCGAAACCCTCACCCTCCGCTTCAACACCTGGCTCGCCCACCACAAAACCGGCCCGCTGGAAGGCGCCTTGGCCGGTGAGCAGGCGCTGCTGACGGGGTGGCGGATCAATCGTTATGGCAGCTATCACTTCAGGACAACCTCCGCCTACCAGCATGTCAACGGCAAGGACATGACCCAGGAGGAATGGGATGCCCTTAAAGCGCTGCATGAGCGACAGCTGGCCGAGAACAAGGCCAACCATGAGGGCCAACCGCTCAAGGAGTTGTCAGGCAGCACGCTGGCAACGCATCAGGAATATCGGGCGCTCAAACAGGGTTATGAACAACGCGTCGGCGCGGCACAACCCATCGACTTTAATACCCATAAAGCCTTTGAACCCACGCTCGATCAGCGCCAGATGGACAGGGCCATGACCGAGTTCGGTCGCGACTATGACCCGAGCAACTGGTCGCTGGCGTTGGCCGGTGACGCCATCAGTTGGGCGACCATTCCCCATCTGCTGTTCGGGGGGTTGATATACCTGACCAACGAGCAGGATGAAGCCCAGGAATACCGTGACCTGCGCACCTCTGGTAACCAGGCTTACCTGGCGCTCTATGACTTAAAAACCGCCGAGCCCCTGACCGACACCGCTCGCACGCTCACCGACTTTTTCGACGAACAGGTCCACGATTCACGCGCCTGGTTCATGAACTCAACGGCCTTGGGCGAGCGCGAAGTGTTCAGTGATTACTTCCGCTACCGCTGCATCTTTTTCGACACCGAATCCAACAAGTCCCTGTCGCCGGTGGCGAGGGCCGGGCAAGTGATTGGGGTGGGTATTGCGGTGGCCAGTGTCGGTTTAAGCATCAAGCGCCACGACCCGCGTTATCTGGTGGGTCTGCTGATTCCATCGCTGGGCATCCCCGTGTTTCGCGGCAAGGTGGGCTTTCCGCAAGTCAGCGCGTTTGATTCTGTCACGGGCATCGCCCTGCCGATGCTGGACAATCTCGACAACATTCGGGCGTTCAGCAAAGACCCTGGCGATATGCTGAAAATGGTGAAAGCCTTGCCCACACCGCCGCCCCTCAGCGCAGAAACCGCGACCACGCCTGAGTTGCAAAAACTGCTCAAGGCCACGGAAACGGCGAAGGCTTTGGCGAAGGTTAAGGACCTGCTCGACACGTTGCCTGACGAGTCGAAGATGGGGTTGCTGGATCAAGTGAAAGGGGCGTTGGGCAGTGCAGGCGGCTGAGCCGCCTCTGGCTTCGATCTACTGCAAAAGCAACTGTCTTCACCCTGCCGAGTTTTAGGCCGGCTCAGCCCTGCCACTCACTGACAAAGTCAGCCGTGTCCAGCTTCGGTGCGGTGCGGGGGGGATGTTGTGGGGTGCCCAGGTAAAGGAACGCAACAACCTCCTCGTCCGCCTCCAACCCCAAACCCTTGGCGACCTGGGCCGAATACGACAACTCCCCTGTACGCCACACGGCACCGACGCCCAGCGCAAATGCCGCAAGCAATACCGCGTGGGCGGCGCAACCAGCGGTGATCCGTTGTTCTTGCTTGGGCACTTTGAGGTGATCCTGCAGTTTGGCAATCACCACCACCACCAACGGCGCACGCATAGGCCCCTGACGCACCTTGTCCAATGCTTGCGGTGTCGCCTCGGCATCGCTCTGTTGCAACGCTTGCACCAGCAACTCGCCCATCTGCTCGCGCGCTTTACCTTCGACCATCAGGAAGCGGAATGGCCGCAGCTGACCGTGATCAGGTGCACGCAGGGCAGCGCTGAACAATATCTCCCGTTGTGCCGCGTCCGGTGCCGGGTCGATCAACCGGGGTACCGATACACGATTGAGCAAAGCGTCGAGCGCCTCCATTGAGCTGTCTCCTTTTAAAAATGATGGGCCATTCTAGGATGTGTTCACCCTCAATAACGAGCGCGCCGACCCTTTAATTACAATCAGCACTTACAACTGGTAACAAAAGCGTATCGACTTATAAAGCCTCGACCGCAGGTAGAATGGCGCCTTTCCACTCCCAAGTCAGAACCACTGCATGGCGTTGCCGACCCTTCGTATTATCGGTTTCATTATCGGCATTTTCCTGATCACCCTGGCTATCGCCATGGCTGTCCCCATGCTGACACTGGTGATTTTCGACCACACCAGCGATATCCGCTCCTTTCTCTGGGCGAGTCTGATTACGTTCGTTGTAGGCCTGGCATTGGTCATCCCTGGGCGTCCCGAGCACATTCATCTGCGCCCACGGGACATGTACCTGCTGACGGTGTCCAGCTGGGTTGTCGTCTGCATTTTCGCGGCGCTGCCGTTTTTGCTGTCCCAGCACATGAGCTATACCGATTCGTTTTTCGAAAGCATGTCCGGGATTACCGCCACCGGGTCCACCGTAATGAGCGGGCTGGACAGCATGTCGCCAGGGATTCTGATCTGGCGCTCGCTACTGCACTGGCTCGGCGGTATCGGTTTTATCGGCATGGCGGTGGCGATCCTGCCACTGTTGCGCATCGGGGGCATGCGCCTGTTCCAGACGGAATCCTCCGACCGCTCGGAGAAGGTCATGCCGCGCTCTCATATGGTGGCCAAGTACATTCTGCTGACCTATGTCGGCATCACTAGCCTGGGCAGCCTGGCCTTCTGGGCGGCAGGCATGAGCCTGTTCGATGCGATCAACCATGCCATGTCAGCGATCTCCACCGGCGGCTTCTCCACCTCCGATCAATCACTGGCGAAATGGCAACAACCCGCCGTGCATTGGGTCGCGATTGTAGTGATGATCCTCGGCAGCTTGCCCTTTGCCCTGTACGTGGCGACCTTGCGCGGCAATCGACGGGCATTGTTCAAGGACGAACAAGTGCGCGGGCTGCTCGGTTTTCTGCTGGTGACCTGGCTGGTGCTCGGCACCTGGTATTGGGCAACCACCAGCATGCATTGGCTGGATGCCCTGCGTCATGTGGCGTTGAACGTGACATCGGTCATGACCACCACTGGGTTCGCCCTGGGCGATTACAGCCTGTGGGGCAACTTCGCATTGATGCTGTTTTTCTATCTGGGTTTCGTGGGGGGTTGTTCAGGGTCGACGGCGGGCGGGATCAAGATTTTCCGTTTTCAGGTCGCTTATATCCTGCTCAGAGCCAACCTCAATCAATTGATCCACCCCCGTGCGGTGATCAAGCAGAAGTACAACGGCCACCGCCTGGACGAAGAAATTGTCCGCTCGATCCTGACCTTTTCGTTCTTCTTCGCAATCACCATTTGCGTGATTGCGCTGCTCCTGTCGCTGTTGGGCGTGGACTGGATGACCGCCCTGACCGGTGCGGCCAGTACGGTCTCCGGCGTTGGTCCGGGGCTGGGCGAAATCATTGGCCCGGCGGGTAACTTCGCCGGGCTGCCGGATGCGGCCAAATGGATTCTATCGCTGGGCATGCTGCTCGGCCGACTGGAAATCATCACCGTGCTGGTCCTCTGCGTTCCAGCGTTCTGGCGGCACTGAGATCACATCCGCGCGCGATATTCCCCCGGAGTCTCATCAAACCAACGACGGAAGGCGCGGAAGAAATTGCTGGGGTCGGCAAACCCCAACAGGTAGGCGATTTCCAGCAAGGTCATGTTCGGCTGCGTCAGGTATTGCTCGGCCAACTCACGGCGGGTGACGTCGAGCAAAACCTGAAAACTGGTGCCCTCTTCCTGCAAGCGACGCTGCAACGTGCGCTGGGACAGGTGCAGGGTTTGCGCGACCGTCTCACGCTTTGGCTCGCCCTGAGGCAATAACCGGCACAGCACCTGACGGGCCTGATGGGTGACGCGGCTTTCCGAGAAGCGCGCCAGGTATTCCCCGGCAAAACGATCATGCAACTGCGCCATGGCTTCATTGGCGGTCGGCAGCGGCGCTTCCATATCCGCGCGCTCGAACACCAGGGCGTCATAGGGCGCGTTGAACGTCATCGGCGCATGAAAGGCTTTTTTATAGGGCTCCAGGTCCTTGGGCTGATCGCCCTGAATCAACACCTCGCGCGGCTGCAACGTCCTGCCGGTCAACCAACCACAGAAGGTCAAGGCCGAGGCCAGTGATGCTTCGGCGCTTTGCCGGGTCGGTGGCAGATGATCGCCATGCACGGTCAGGATCAGTGCGTAACCTTCGGGCAGCAGACGAAAGCTCAAGTCGGCACTTTCAGCGATAATCCGCTGATAACGCACCAACCGCATAAAGCCCTCCTTGAGGGTCTGGCTGGACATCAACGCATAGCCGGCAACGTTGAAGGACGCCGGACGCACGACTTTGGCCATGTTCAAACCAATCGCCGGGTTGCCTGAAAGCTCCACTGCTCGCTGCCACAGCCGTGTCATGGAGTCCTGAGGGAAGCGCGCATCGGGATTGTCCAGATCGGCATAATCAAGCCCCAGTTCCTTAAAGAGCAAACGACAATCGAGACCATCCAGTTCCAATGACTTGACGATACCCATCGCCCAACTTGCAGAAGTCGTTCTTTCGCTCATGGCAGTTTCTTTCAAGATAAGCCACGTCCTGCGGCTACTGGCACAAGGATACTATTCTGGTGCTTAATGTCACTGGCCGGATGAATCAGCCACTTTACACTCAGCCCCTAAAACAAGAACCGAAGGTACACGTCGTGACAACCACCCAGTCGTTCACACGTTTCGCTGATTTCTACCCCTACTACTTGTCGGAGCACAGCAACAGCACCTGTCGCCGACTGCACTTCATCGGCACCACGCTGGTGATTTTTATCGCAGCCTTCGCGATGGGCAGCGCCCGCTGGCAGTTGTTATGGGCAGTACCCATTGCGGGTTACAGCTTTGCCTGGGTCGGGCATTTCTTTTTCGAAAAGAATCGCCCCGCCACGTTCAAGCATCCGTTTTATAGCCTGTTGGGCGACTTCGTCATGTACCGCGATATGGTGATGGGCAAAGTGCCTTTCTAGAAAACTTCACCCTGAATGGCACTCGGCGCGCAGGGCCAGCAATGCGTCTTTCACGGTCACTGCCGAAATCCCCACGCAGCATAGACTGGGTCTTTGTTTACCCATAACAAAGACAGGACCGTCGATGAACACTCAGGCCCGCTTTACCCATATGAAGGAAGGTACTCAGGAGGATTGGGCGATCATTGCCCAGGACTTCAGCGCCTATGCCAAGCAGTTGCCGGGGCGAATTCTGACCCATCTTCGGCTGCTCGACGGTGACTTCGGTGGCTTTCCCGTTGATCGCCTGACCCATTCCCTACAAACCGCCACACGTGCCTGTCACGACGGTCGCGACGAGGAGTACATCGTCTGCGCCCTGCTCCACGATATCGGCGACACACTGGGGTCCTATAACCACGCGGACATCGCAGCGGCCATTCTCAAGCCTTTCGTCAGCGAGGAAAACCTGTGGATGGTGGAAAAACACGGGATATTCCAGGGCTACTACTTTTTTCATCACCTGGGCATGGACCGCATGCTGCGCGAGCAATTCCGGGCGCATCCGCAGTATCAGCAAACCATCGAATTCTGCGCAAAATACGATGCCGCAGCGTTCGACCCTGCATACAACACGTTGCCATTGAGCTTCTTCGAGCCCATGTTGGAACGGGTTTTTACCCACCCGAAACGCTCGATCTATCAATCGGCCATAGAACAAGATCTTTCATCGTCCTGATGGCCAGGCTGGCTTTAAACAACCGGTTCGCTGACCCGTCCCTCGTCTTCCTCGACCCGCTTCTGCCGGACTGGAACCCGCGCCTCGCGCAGATGAGCATCGGCCAGCCGGAACAATTCGATAGAGCCGTCTAAATGCTCAATCAGCGCAGTGCAGGATTCGACCCAATCGCCACAATTGAGGTACTCCACCTCGCCGACGTTGCGGATTTCAGCGTGATGAATATGCCCGCAGACCACCCCGTCAAAGCCACGCTTTACGCACTCGTGAGCGATGGCTTCTTCGAAGTCACTGATGAAACTGACCGCCGTTTTGACCTTGTGCTTGAGGTACGCCGACAGCGACCAATAGCCGTAGCCATAACGCGCACGCCAGTGGTTCAGCCAGCGATTAAGGGTCAAGGTCAATTCATAGGCCGAATCACCGAGAAAGGCCAACCAGCGGTGGTAGCGCGTAATCACGTCGAACTGATCGCCATGCACCACCAGCAGACGACGACCATCAGCCGTGACGTGCTCGGCCTCGTCCACCAATCGGATATTGCCCAGGATCAGCGTCGAGTAACGCCGCAGGAATTCGTCGTGGTTGCCGGTGACATAAATCACTTCGGTGCCGCGCTTGCTCATGGTCAATAGACGGCGAATCACATTGGTGTGCGCCTGAGGCCAATACATGCCACCGCGCAGCTTCCAGCCATCGATGATGTCGCCGACCAGGTACACCTTGTCAGCGTGATACTGCTTGAGAAAGTTCGACAGATGCTCAGCCTGGCAATCACGTGTGCCGAGGTGTACATCTGAGATCCACAAGGTTCTCACCCGTTGCTTGCGACTGGGTTTAGCGAGCTGAGCACTGCTCATGGACAACCTCCGGCAGGGTTTTAGCGAGCTTGCCCGGCGCTGGTTAATCGGAGATGACATTGGCGTGGCGATTGGATGACAAATGACCCAAAAACGGCAACAGACAACGGTCAGGCATGCGCTCTACACTTAGCGGTCATCCCCGCACCGTAAAAGCTGACTGATAAGGACTGCAATGAATCACCGTTCTGCGCTTGGCGCCCTGCATATTGGCGCCCTGATGTTCGGCCTGACCGGGGTATTCGGCAAACTGGCCGCCGCCTCGCCCTCGATCATCGTGTTCGGCCGCGCAGCTTTTGCAGTGATCGCCCTGGGCTTTTTCGCCCGTTTCGCCAGCAATACCGCCTGGCAATCACTGCGCGGCAGTGATTGGCGTCGACTGGTTCTGGGTGGGTTACTGCTGGCCGGGCATTGGGTGAGCTTTTTCATCTCCGTGAAAGTTGCCGGCGTGGCCATCGCGACACTGGGCTTTGCCAGCTTCCCGGCCTTTACCGTGATCCTCGAAGGGCTGATTTTCCGCGAGCGGATTCGCAGCAATGAAATCATCCTGGTACTACTGGTCAGCATCGGGCTGGTGTTGGTCACCCCGGATTTCGACCTCGCCAGTCAGGCCACTCTCGGCCTGCTGTGGTCCGTATTGTCCGGTTTACTGTTCTCACTGTTGTCTCTGACCAACCGCGCCAGCTCCGGGCGAATTCCGGCCGTACAGGCGGCGCTGTGTCAAAATCTGGTGGTCGCGGCGTGCCTGTTGCCTGCCGCGGCACCGGGGCTGAGCAGCGTCACGCCCCTCGACTGGCTGTGGATAAGTCTGCTTGGGGTGTTCTGTACAGGTGTGGCGCATAGCTTGTTCGTCGCCAGCCTGGCGGTAATAAAAGCGCGCACCGCCGCGATGGTCTTTGCCCTTGAGCCGGTATACGGCATCACCTTCGCCTGGTTGCTGTTCGCCGAGCAGCCCACGGTGCGAATGTTGTTGGGTGGCGCACTGATCATCGTCGCGATCGTGGTCTCGAGCCGGCTGGGATCTAAAACAATCGAGCACAAAGCCGACGCCGCTTCAGCCCACTGAATGCTTACGCCTGCGGATGATCGTTATGCCCCAGGTCGCGCTGCGGGTCGATCTGGTCACGCACTCGCTGCTTGAGTACCTTGGCTTCAGGAAACCCGCCATCAGCCTTGCGCTCCCAGATCTGCACACCATTGCACGTGATTCGAAACGCCCCACCGGTCGCAGGCTCCAGCGAGACCTTGCCCAGATCGTCGGAAAACGTGCTGAGCAACTCTTGAGCGAGCCACGCGGCCCGCAGAAGCCATTGGCATTGGGTGCAATAGGTGATGACGATTTCGGGTTTGACGGCAGACATATCCTGACTCTCATTCCTCAAGGGTTGGCGTTAAAAGGCGCTTTATCTGAGTATGGGACCAATCTGCCCGCAACCACCCCCTCAATCAGCTTATTCCCGCCAACAAATCCCGAGCAGTCTGCTGCTGGTTATCGTCGGTTTCGTTGATCACTTCCAGCAGCAGCTCACGTGCACTCTGCAGATCACCGTCATCAATCAACACTTGAGCCTGGTTGATTTTACTCAGAGGCTCCTCGGTCAGGTCGAGCATATCGAAGCCCGCCGAATCATCCATGAAGCCTTCAAGAAACGCATCATCCAGACTGTCGCTGTTGGCCTGAAGAATAGGCTCCGGCTCTGAGAAGTCGCTGAGGAACTGCTCATCAGGCATTTCGAAGACTTCCGGCAACTCTGTGAGGTTGGACGCGAAATCCAGGTCCGCCGTCAGCGGTTGTTCCGGCTGGCCTTTGCTGCGTGCGGCTGGCGTAGTTTCGAAGGGGTCGACCAAATCCCAATCGGCGTCCATTGACAGATCTTCCAGGTTCAATTGGAATTCATCGGCAGGCTGCGTGCTCAAGGAAGAGGCAACAGGTTCATTGACGACAACTTCAGGCAGCACCGGCTCTGACGAAGGCAGCGGGATGGTCACCAACGCGGGTGACGGTGTCGCGAACAACTGGGGATGCTGCGCGCGTATTTCCTGCAATTTGTCCGCACTAAGCCCCTGCTCGAGCGCCGCTTGCTCCTCGCGGGCAAAACCGTCGGCGTCGCCCTGCTGGGCCAGTAACTCAAGAATTCTCAGGCGCAGATCCGTGCGCTGCGGCTGTGTCTGCAGTGCGTCACGCAAAATACCCAGCGCCTCACTGATCCGGCCGTAAGCGATATAAATGCTCGCACCGTCCATGGCATCGGTGGCAGTACCAGCCAACCGTTGGGTACCAGGCGCCGGAACCGCAACCACCGGCGCTGTAGGTGGAACGACCACAGAAGACTTTTCAACCATGGGCACAGCGGCCGTCATCGTGGGTCTCGGCGCAGGCGTGTCGACGATATTCTGCACCGGCAGGGCGTTTATCAACCGTTTGCGCCGTACGGAATAAGCCAGTACCAGCAATAACAGCAGCACCAACACTGCACCCGACAACAGCAGCATGTTGCCGGATGATTCCTCCGCTGGCGCCTCGGTTACTGGCGGGGCGGGCACCGCCGTTGGCGTCACGGCAACAGCTGGCACAACGGGGGTGACCGTTTTGGTTGTGGATAACTTTAGTTCAGCCAGGGCGGCATTCAGTTCGGTGAGTTGCTTGTCTTTACCCGAAATCTGCCCCTCAAGCGCTTGCATCTGCCCTTTCAGGTCGCCCACGGTTTTGGTCAGTTGCTGGTTCTCGATAACGGTGCTGGCCAGTTGCTCAGCGTTTTGCTGCAACCCATTCGCAGAAGCTGCTGCTTCACTTGCCGCCGAAGGGGGTGGCGTAGTTTGAGTGGCCGCCGCGACCGAAGGCGCCACCGTCGAACGCGGCAGGACCGCACTGTCTGGCAGCAGCAGGCTCTGTCCGACGTTCAACCGAGTGCTGTTACCGTTGGGAAACGCCTGGGGATTGAGCGCCTCGATACCTCGGGCCAGCTCACTGGCGGAAGTTTTGCTGCCCGGCCCTTGCAGACGCCTGGCAATCGTTCCGAGGTTATCGCCGCTGGCAACTGTGTAGCGATTACCCTGCACCGCTTGCGGCGGCGCGACAGGCATACGTGATTCACCACCGCTCTGTAAAGAAGGATCGGCCCGCCTGGAGCGCGACGCGGCTGCACCTATCGCCGAGTCAGGCGGATCGAGCAACACCGTATAAGCATGCAGCACGTCGCCATTAGGGCGAACCAGACGCACCAGAAAGTTAAGGTAAGGCTCAGTGACTGCCCTTCTCGACTCCACATGCACCACGCCATGATTGCCATGGACGATGGGAGTAAAGTGCAGATCGTTAAAAAAGAACAGACGTTCGATGCCAGCCCGGCTGAAGGCTTCCGGCGAAGCAAGACTCGCCACAATGTCATCCGCGCTCAGGCCTGCGGTTTCTACCAATTCGATATCGGCATTGAACGGCTGATTCAACGCCGAATGCAGGGTGATCTCTCCAAGCCCCAACGCTGGGGCCAGTGCCGAATAAAACAGTGATGTTGCGGCCGCAGCCACACACCATTGACGAACGACCTGCCGCAACGGGCGATCGGCGCGCGTTAACGCGGCCTGAGAACTCTTCAGCATGAAAATCCTTATAAAAACCAAAGCAGGCTTCTCAGCACATTCGCTGTCACACGCAGATAGCGCAAGTATGGGGGCAAATCGGGCCTGATGCTCGCACGCTTTCACCAATGCTTAAAGGGGTAAAAGCGCTTGAGCCACTGAATACCGGGT
Source organism: Pseudomonas sp. GG8 (assembly GCF_052976945.1). Classification (NCBI taxonomy): domain Bacteria; kingdom Pseudomonadati; phylum Pseudomonadota; class Gammaproteobacteria; order Pseudomonadales; family Pseudomonadaceae; genus Pseudomonas; species Pseudomonas sp. GG8. Next base: position 1,339,278 of record NZ_JBRIIP010000001.1, on the reverse strand, counting down.
GTTCAGGATTTTTCCAGGTTCGCCAGGATCCGTGCGTGTACCCGCATGCAGATTCTCAGCTCGTCCTCGTCGATGCCGACGAAAAGTTCATGACGCAGCGCGGTGGCGATTGTCTCGATTTTGTCGATCAGCGGCCGCGCCGTTGCACATAGAACGATTTTTTTAGCCCGCCGATCTTCAACCACCGCCTGACGCAGAACCAGCCCCTGAGCTTCCAGACTGTCGAGCAAACGCGCAAGGGTCGGCCCTTCGACGCCAACACTCTGCGCCAACTCACGTTGCGTCGGTGCTTCTTCGAAGCGCGCAAGGTGCAACAGCACCAGCCAGCGCGCCTGCGACAGGCCCAGGTCAGCGAGGCGCCGGTCCAACTCGGCTCGCCAGCCACGTGACATCTGCGCCAATTGCATGCCGAAGCGGTGTTGATCAGTTAAAGGCATAGGAAACTCATGATTAAAGGCTTGTACTAATTATTAGTCAGCTAACCATGATGCCCGCACCGAGGCAAGTGTCACCCACTGTAACCAATCGTCGCAGGGGGGTATAAAACCTCAGGAAAATCAGACCTCGAACTCGGACTGCAGCGCCGCGCGCACGCAATACAGCACGCCGTCTGGCACGCGACCGGCGAATTGTGCGGCAACGGCTGCAACCGCGGGCAACTCTCCTTCGCCATCAAGGAACGCATCCTGAATTTCACTGAGCACGTCTTCAGGCAAATCCAGCGCTTGCTCCAGTGATAATTGCTGCTTGCCGATGGCCTCCGCGAGCATCGTGTAGACATTCTTTTCGGTGCACTGCAACTGACCGGCGATCTGCGCCGGCGTCATCCCGGCGCGGGCCAGGCTGATCAATTCGTGACGCACGTCAGCCACAACCCTTGGCGCCTCGGCTGTACCGCCGAGAACCTCGAGGAACGCCTCACCATAACGCTCCAGCTTGCGCGCACCGACGCCACTGACCTGGGCCATTTCCGGCAACGATCCGGGCTTGCTGCGCAACATCTCGAGCAGGGTCGAGTCGGGAAAAATGACATAAGGCGGCACCCCATGCTCTTCGGCCAATTTGCGCCGCAGGGCGCGCAAGGCCTCCCACTGTTCGCGCTCTTCGCCACGGACCAATTGACTGGCCGGGCTGCCCGAACCGCTTTTCGGGGTCGTTTGCGGTTTCAAATCACGACGTAGCTCAAGCGTGACTTCGCCGCGCAAGAGGGGCCGGCAGGTATCACTCAACCGCAGGCCGCCGTAGCCTTCCAAGTCGATATCAGCCAGGCCGCGCGCCACCAACTGGCGGAACAGCGAGCGCCACTCGCCTTCGGTACGCGCCTTGCCGACGCCGAAAACCGCCAGATGTTGGTGGCCAAAGCTCTTCACTTTATCGTTGTCGCGACCCAGCAGCACATCCACCAGATGGCCGACGCCATAACGCTGGCCGGTGCGATAAATCGCCGACAGTGCCTGACGCGCAGGCTCGGTGGCGTCCCAGGTCTGCACGCCGTCGACACAGTTGTCGCAATGACCGCACGGGTTAGGCATGTCTTCGTCGAAGTAGGCCAGCAGCGTCTGTCGACGGCAGCGGGTCTCTTCACAAAGCGACAACATGGCGTCGAGTTTGTGTTGCTCAAGGCGCTTGTGTCGCTCGTCGCCTTCGGAGTTTTGCAGCATCTGCTTGAGCATCAATACGTCTTGCAGCCCGTAGGCCATCCAGGCATCGGCGGGCAGGCCATCACGGCCGGAGCGCCCCGTCTCCTGGTAGTACGCCTCCAACGACTTGGGCAAGTCCATATGGGCGACGAACCGCACGTTGGGTTTGTCGATGCCCATACCGAAAGCGATGGTCGCGACCATGATCAGGCCTTCCTCATTGAGGAAGCGCTTCTGGTTGAAGGCACGTGTCTCGTTAGGCAGCCCGGCGTGGTATGGCAAAGCCGGATAGCCGTTGTCACACAGAAAAGCGGCGACTTCATCGACCTTTTTGCGGGACAGACAATAAACAATGCCTGCATCGCTGCGCCGCTCGGAAAGGAATGCCAGCAGCTGTTTGCGCGGCTGCTCCTTGGGCACGATGCGATAAAAGATGTTGGGGCGGTCGAAACTGGAGAGGAAGCGCTCGGCGTTCTGTAGATGCAGGCGCTCGACGATCTCTTCACGGGTGCGTTTATCGGCCGTGGCGGTCAGGGCGATACGCGGCACATCGGGGAACAACTCGGCAAGTTGCCCCAGTTTCAAGTATTCAGGACGGAAATCATGCCCCCACTGTGACACGCAGTGCGCTTCGTCGATGGCAAACAGGGCGATTTTCAGGTTCTGCAGGAAGGCCAGCATCCGTGGCTGAACCAGGCGCTCGGGCGCCAGATAGAGCATCTTGATCTCGCCCAACCGAATTCGGTTTGCCAGATCCCGCTGTTGCTCTGCGCTCAGTGTGGAGTTCAACGCGGCCGCCGACACACCCAGTTCTTCCAGGGTCGCAACCTGATCGTCCATCAAGGCAATCAGCGGTGAAACTACCACTGCCAAGCCTTCGCGCAGCAGGCCCGGGACCTGGAAGCACAAGGACTTGCCGCCACCGGTGGGCATCAACACCAAGGCATCGCCGCCATTGGCAACACGCTCAATAATGGCACCTTGGCGACCACGAAAGCTGTCGTAACCAAAGATGTCTTTAAGTACGCGTTGAGCCTGTTCGAGCATAAAAACCCCAAAATATTGCAGAAGCGACCCTGCTACAGCCTGTCGCAATCGCTATTGGCATCGCAAAGCGCGGCATTATACCCGAGGGGTTCCAGGCAAAGCACAAAGGCGATACCGGCGGTCGATATAAAAGACATAACAGCTTCTAAGCGCCTCTGTACTGGCGCGCAGGCCTTACACAGCCTAGAATTCAGCATTGTTTATTCCCAAGGTAGCCCGTCAATGTCCTTCGCTGAGCAACTACACCGCCTGCAAGCCTTCCTCGATGCCGATGAGCTGCATGACGAAGCGCTGGACTATGTGGCCGCCCACGGCTACCTGACCGCGCTGTCGATCTGTGCCGAAACGGTCCCTGAGCGTGAGTGGATCGATACGCTGTTCTCTGAGCCGCCGCATTACACCAGTGATGCCCAGCGCGAAGAAATCGAAGCCACGCTGATCCAGCTGCAGGCGCACATCGCCCGCCAACTGGCATCCGACGAAGAGTTCGAATTGCCGTGTGATCTGGACCTCGGTGACGAGCCGGATGACTCCGACCTCCGCGGCTGGTGCATCGGCTTCATGGAAGGCGTGTTCCTGCGCGAAAACGCATGGTTCGAAAGCGCCGAAGACGAAGTCAGCGAAATGCTCCTGCCGATCATGGTCGGTTCGGGTCTGTTCGACGAACAACCAGAATTTGCCGACATCGCTCAGGACGCCAATCTGATGGATGACATGATTGTGCAGATCCCGGAAGCACTGACCGCGCTGTACCTGCTCCTGCAGGCGCCAGACGAGAAGCCAGCGATTCTCAAGCCTCGCCACCACTGAGTCCACGCCTACGGCACAAGGCCCGAGACGCACAAGCAAACACTGCTTGTGCGTCGCGCACTTCAAGACTCTGGCTGGCTGGCTAGTGTGGCGCTGATGACGGCCCATGTCCTGCGGCACAGGCTTTAGGCGTTCCATCAGAGATGATGCACCCACAAAGGTCGCAAATACCCTGTGGGTGCACATTCACTCGCGAAGACGATCTATCCGCCAGCGCTCTATTTGAACGTTTCAAACAACCCAGTCGCCCCCATCCCACCTCCGACACACATGGTCACGATGCCGTAGCGCAGATTGCGCCGTTGCAGTTCACGGACCAAATGGCCGACCTGGCGCGAGCCGGTCATGCCGAACGGGTGGCCGATGGAGATCGAACCGCCGCTGAGGTTGTATTTGGCGTTGTCGATTCCCAGACGATCACGCGCATACAGACACTGCGACGCAAAGGCTTCATTGAGTTCCCAAAGGTCGATGTCGGCCACTTGCAAGCCTTTAGCCTTGAGCAATTTGGGCACCGAGAACACCGGGCCAATCCCCATCTCGTCCGGCTCGCAACCCGCCACCGTGAAACCACGGAAAAACGCACGCGGTTCGAGGCCCAGTTCCAGGGCTTTTTCCAGGCTCATCACCAACGTCATCGAAGCCCCGTCGGACAACTGCGACGAGTTGCCAGCGGTTACCGAACCGTCTTCTGCGAACACCGGCTTCAGGCCCGCCAGGCTTTCCAGCGTGGTGTCCGGACGATTGCAGTCGTCACGATCAACGATGCCTTCAACCAGGCTAATCGCACCGGTATTTTTGTCCTCGACGCGGTAGGTCACGGCCATCGGCACGATTTCATCGTCGAACAGCCCAGCAGCTTGGGCGGCTGCGGTGCGGTGCTGACTTTGCAAGGCGTAGAGATCTTGCTGCTCGCGGCTGACATGGTAGCGGCGCGCGACGATTTCGGCAGTCTGACCCATGGGAAAGTAAATCCCCGGCACCTGTTCCTTAAGCAATGGATTGATCAGGTTGTCGGTGTTGATGCTTTTCATCGTCAGGCTGATCGATTCGACACCACCGGCAACAATGATCTCGCTGCAACCGGAGGCGATCTGGTTGGCTGCGATTGCAATGGCCTGCAAGCCCGATGAGCAGTAGCGGTTGAGGGTCATGCCAGGGACCTGGATACCCAGCTTGGACAGCACCGCCACATTGCGCCCGATGTTGTAGCCCTGCGCGCCTTCGTTGGAGCCGGCACCGACGATGCAGTCCTCGACCAACGCCGGGGCCAGGCCATTGCGCGTCAACAGTGCGTTGACGCAATGGGCTGCCATGTCATCGGGACGGGTCTGGTTGAACTTGCCGCGAAACGACTTGGCCAATCCCGTCCGCACGCTATCGACAATCACCACTTCACGCATGACACACCTCCACTCTTATTGTTGATGAGAAGGCATTGAGCATAGGGCCAGATAATCCTTGTCCGCGATGATCATTCACTGGCTGTATGGAAAATCATGGTGGTTACTTAGACTTTGTGTCCTTTTCAAAAGCGGCTTCCAGCGCGTTATTGATCGTGCGTAACACCTTCACCCGCGCCCAGCGTTTGTCATTGGCCTCAACCAGGGTCCACGGCGCGATTTCAGTACTGGTACGATCAACCATGTCGCCCACAGCCGCGCGATAGTCCGGCCATCTCTGACGGTTGCGCCAGTCGTCCTCGGTGATTTTGAAGCGTTTGAACGGAATCTGTTCCCGCGCCTCAAAACGCTCCAGTTGAGTCAGCTCATCAATGGCCAGCCAGAACTTGACTACCACAGTGCCGGCATCGGTCAGCTGTTCTTCGAAATCGTTGATCTCGCTGTACGCCCGGAGCCAATCTGCCGAGCTGCAAAAACCCTCAACGCGCTCTACCAGCACCCGGCCATACCATGACCTATCGAACACGGTAAATTTGCCACGTGGCGGCATGTGCCGCCAGAAGCGCCAGAGATAAGGCTGTGCACGCTCGTCCTCGGTGGGCGCGGCAATCGGCACAATATTGTACTGACGCGGGTCCAGCGCCGCCGCGACCCGCCGGATGGCGCCGCCTTTGCCTGCGGCATCATTGCCTTCGAATACCGCTACCAGCGAGTGCCGCTTCATACGTTTATCACGCACGTTGCCCGCCAGGCGCGCCTGCTCGGTAATCAATTGTTCTTCGTAATCTTCTTTTTCCAGATGCTGAGTCATGTCGAGACTGTTCAGCAGGCTGAGGTCATCAATATTGGTCGGCAGTGGGCCAATGGTCAGCGGACCTTGAGCGGGTCTTTTATTGGCCAAGGCGGCCTGTAGCCCTTCGAGCAACAGGCGCCCGACGGTCAGGCTGCGATAATGCGGATCCACGCCTTCGATGACATGCCAAGGGGCATAATCATGGCTGGTACGACGCAGCACACGCTCACCGTAGCGAACAAATTTGTCGTAGGTTTTCGATTGTTGCCAGTCCAGCGGACTAATGCGCCAGCTGTGCAAAGGGTCATCCACAAGCAACTTGAGCCGAGCCTTCATCTGCTTCTTGGACAGGTGAAACCAGAACTTGAAAATCAGTGCGCCCTCATCACAGAGCATTCTCTCCAGACGTTCAGCCCCATTGATTGCCTGATCGAGCACGGCATCCTTGAAGTGGCCATGCACCCGCCCCTGAATCATCTGGCTGTACCAATTGCCAAAGAAAATCCCCATACGCCCCTTCGCCGGCAAATGCCGCCAATAGCGCCACGCGGGTGGTCGGGCCAGTTCTTCGTCAGTCTGCTGATCGAACGTACGCACCTCGATCAGCCGTGGGTCCATCCATTCATTGAGCAGCTTAATCGTCTCGCCCTTGCCCGCGCCTTCGACGCCGTTGATCAATACAATCACCGGAAAACGCGCCTGCTGCTTGAGTTCGAATTGCGCGTCGAGCAACGCCTCACGCAGCGCCGGCACCTCGGCGTCGTAAGTTTCTTTGTCAATGGCGTGACCGATTTCGGCGGATTCGAACATGCACAGCTCCCCTTCAAGATCGTCAAGACTAACGGATCGCATCAATCAATGCTGGGTAAGACAGCCATTCGTTGCGATGGGTCAATTGAACAGGCTTCAGGGACCCGCTTCTACCCCTTTGCGCCCTCACCGGTTCGCTGATTGCGTTAATATCCCGCGCTCCTGCTGCCGCCGAGCCGACCATGACCTTCACATCCCACGCCCAGATCGACTGGGACGAACAGGGAAATCCTCATTCGCGGGAATTTTCGGATGTCTATTTCTCCACCCAATCCGGTCTAGACGAAACACGCCATGTCTTTCTGAAACAGAACGATCTGACAAACCGGTTTGCAGCGCTGGCGGCAGGCGAGCGCCTGGTTATCGGGGAAACCGGCTTCGGCACCGGTTTGAATTTTCTTTGCGCCTGGCAGCTGTTTGCCGAGCATGCTGTTGCCGGCGCTCGCCTGCATTTCGTTAGCGTCGAGAAGTTTCCACTGAGCCGCTGCGACCTGCAACGTGCCCTCGCCTTGTGGCCGGAGCTGGCCACCTGTGCCGGGCAACTGCTCGATCAGTACATCGCCGTGCATGACGGTTTTCAGCGCTTGGTGTTCGACGGCGGTCGCGTGACCTTGACCCTGTTGATCGGCGACGCTTTAGACATGTTGCCGCAGCTGGATGGGCAGATTGATGCGTGGTTCCTCGACGGTTTTGCTCCAGCAAAAAATCCGGAAATGTGGACGCCCGAACTGTTCGCCGAACTGGCACGGCTAGCGGCGCCGGGTTCGACCATCAGCACCTTCACCAGTACCGGATGGGTACGTCGCGCGCTGAACGCCGCAGGCTTCAAAATGCGCCGCACGCCGGGTATCGGGCATAAATGGGAGGTGCTGCGCGGGGCGTTTGTCGGTTGGCCGGAAGACGTGCCCAGGCCTGCAGTCGTCAAGCCCTGGTTTGCCCGCCCGGCACCGATCACCACTCAGCGCAAAGCGTTGGTAATCGGCGCTGGCCTGGCCGGTTGCGCAACAGCTGCCAGCCTCGCTGCGCGGGGTTGGCAGGTCAGCCTGATGGAACGCCACGGCGATCTGGCGCAGGAAGCTTCGGGCAACCCGCAAGGGGTGCTGTACTTGAAGCTTTCTGCCCACGGCACGGCGTTGTCGCAGCTGATTTTGAGCGGCTTTGGTTACACCCGCCGCCACCTGGAATACCTGCAACGGGGCACCGACTGGGACGGCTGCGGCGTGTTGCAACTGGCCTTCAATGACAAGGAAGCCGAGCGCCAGACGCAGTTGGCGCACGCGTTCCCCCCCGAACTCTTACACGTACTGGATCAGCCAACCGCCGAAGCCCGAGCCGGTATTGCACTGTCTTGCGGTGGTTTGTTTTTCCCCGAGGGAGGCTGGGTACATCCGCCCGCGCTGTGCCAGTTTCAGGCCACGCACCCCAATATTCAGCTGTTGGCACATCATGACGTACTGGAACTGCGTCGTAGCGGCGAACAGTGGCAGGCCTGGGATGGAGAGCGATTGCTCGACGAGGCTCCGGTGGTGATATTGGCCGGCGCTGCAGAGGTCAAGCGCTTCCCGGCCAGCGCTGAATTACCCCTCAAGCGTATTCGTGGGCAGATCACCCGGCTTGCCCAGACCCCGGCAAGCGAAGCCTTGAGCACCGTGGTCTGCGCCGAAGGTTATGTGGCGCCCGCCCGGCTGGGCGAACACACGTTAGGGGCGAGCTTCGACTTCAAAAGCGATGACCTGACGCCGACCGCTGCCGAGCACCAGAGCAATCTCGAACTCTTGCAAGAAATCTCCGAAGACTTGCTCAAGCGGCTGGGCGCAGACGCGTTGGAACCTGAGTACCTGCAAGGGCGAGCCGCATTCCGTTGCACCAGCCCGGACTACCTGCCCATCGTCGGCCCGCTGGCGGATAAGCAGCGTTTTCTGGAAGCTTACGCGGCGCTGGGCAAAGACGCCCGACAAGTGCCGGATACCGTTTGCCCTTGGCTCGACGGCCTGTACATCAACAGTGGTCACGGCTCTCGTGGGCTGATCACCGCGCCACTGTCAGGCGAATTGCTCGCGGCCTGGCTGGACAACGAACCCCTGCCGTTGCCCCGTAGCATTGCCGAAGCCTGCCATCCCAACCGTTTCGCGTTGAGGGCGTTGATTCGGGGAAAGATATAAACACGGGATGACTGGCGTCAGTGCCCTGCTGACTAGCCATCAATCTTCATGCGACGGGCGCTGACGGCTCATGTCGACGCAGTCAGCGCACTGCCGCGCTGAAAACTCAGGCCAGCGTCTCATCCATGCGCCCTTTGCGCCGGTAGGGAAAGACATCAATGACCTTGCCCGCCCGAATCGCGTCTTGCAGGCTTTTCCAGTAATCAGCGTCATACAACTCACCGTGGAGCTCATTGAACAGCCGACGCTGGCCCATGTCGGCAAACAGAAACGGTGGAAACTCCTCAGGGAAAATATCCAGCGGAGCAATGGAATACCAAGGCTCCGAGGACATTTCATCTTCGGGCGTACGGGGCGCCGGGATGTGGCGGAAATTGGCTTCGGTGAGGTAACAAATTTCGTCGTAATCGTAGAACACCACCCGGCCGTGACGGGTCACGCCAAAGTTCTTCAGCAGCATATCGCCGGGGAAAATATTCGACGCAGCCAACTGCTTGATCGCCAACCCATAATCGTCCAGTGCTTCGCGCACCTGGGCTTCGTTGGCGTTTTCCAGATAGAGGTTCAACGGCGTCATACGCCGCTCGGTCCAGCAGTGACGGATCAGGACGGTGTCGCCTTCGACTTCAACGGTCGACGCCGCCACATCCAGCAGTTCGGCGAGGCACTCAGGATCAAACTTGCTCAACGGAAAACGGAAATCGGCGAACTCCTGGGTATCGGCCATGCGCCCTACCCGGTCGACACTTTTTACCAGACGGTATTTTTCGATTACCGTGGCACGGTCGACGTTTTTCGACGGCGCGAAGCGGTCCTTGATGATCTTGAACACCGTATTGAAACCCGGCAGGGTAAACACGCTCATGACCATGCCGCGCACACCGGGCGCCATGATAAAGCGGTCGTCGGTAGTGGCCAGATGGTTGATCAGGGCGCGGTAGAACTCGGACTTGCCATGTTTGTAAAACCCGATCGAGGTGTACAGCTCGGCGATGTGCTTGCCAGGCAAAATACGCTTGAGAAAGCCGATAAACTCTGCGGGCACCGGCACGTCGACCATGAAGTACGAGCGTGTGAACGAGAAGATGATCGACACATCAGCTTCATCGGTAATCAGCGCATCAATCTGGATACCTCGGCCTTCACGGTGCAGCAGGGGTATTACCAGCGGCCATTGCTCGTCTTGGGTAAAAATGCGCCCGACCAGATACGCCCCTTTGTTGCGGTACAGAATCGACGAGAACAGCTCCACGCTGAGCGCCGGGTCCTTGCACACCCAATCGGGCAGGTTTTCCCGCAATTGCCCTTCAAGCCGTTGCAGATCACCCGGCAAATCGGCAAACGGCACATCGAACTTATACTCGGCAAAAATCTGCTTGAGCATGCTCGACAGCTCGCCCTGGGGCCGATAAACGCGGGTTTGAGCCGCCTTGTCGTGGCGGCGCAAAGACGGACGCGTGGTGTGGACGAACATGCAGCCGTCGCTGATCAGGTCATGACTGAACAGGCCACAGAAAATCGAGTTGAACCAGGTTTCCGCCAGCTCATCGTCAAACCGTACATCGATCAGGTTGATATACGCGTTTTTGACCAGCGGCCAGCAGCTCACATCCAACAGGCCCTGGGCGTCGAACGTACCGTGCAAACGCTCGGTCACTTCGCTGACTTTCTCTTCGTATAGGTTGATCCGCGCTGCCGATGCTCGCTGAGCTTCCTGCCATAACGCTTGTTCGAAGCGCGCCTGAGCACCATCGGCAATCTGCCGAAAATGCTCTCGATAATCATCAAAACCGTCAAGAATCATTTGGGCGATATCGGCGGCTGGCCATTGCTGCGGCATAAACAGATCTCGTCAGGAATTCGGAAGCCCGAGCTTAGCCAGTGGACAGGCATAGGAGAAGCGTATTTTTCCGCTCTCGGTTGCGCTCAGCCCGCCGCCCCAGCGACACTCTCGCCCCGACCACCGGCCTGGAGCTGGATTTGAGACCCGCCGACACCCTGCGTTTATTAGCACTCGCCGCCATCTGGGGCGCCAGCTTCCTGTTCATGCGGATCATCGCACCCGTGCTCGGCACCGTACCGACGGCGTTTTTTCGCGTATCCATTGCCGCTGGCGGCTTGCTGGTGATCCTCTGGCTGATGCGGATTGATTGGGATTTTCGCGGCAAATTCAAAATCTGCCTACTGCTGGGGATGATCAACTCCGGGCTGCCCGCGACCTTGTATTCATTAGCCGCTCAAGTATTACCCGCCGGTTATTCATCGATTTTCAACGCAACGACGCCGCTGATGGGCGTATTGATTGGTGGGTTGTTCTTCAGCCAAAAACTGTCCCCGGTGAAAATCGCGGGGGTGTTTCTCGGCTTGTTCGGTGTCGGCATCCTGACCCGTGCGGGGCCCGTGGCTTTCAATCGGGAGCTGCTGACCGGCGCTCTGGCCTGTTTGCTGGCAACGACAAGCTACGGCTTCGCCGGCTTCCTCGCTCACCGCTGGCTCGATCAGCAAGGTGGGCTCGACCCAAGGCTCGCCACCGTCGGCAGCATGCTCGGCGCCACGCTGTTATTGCTGCCGCTATTCGGCTACAGCGTCATCAGCCATCCACCCGCCAGTTGGGGCGGGAGCAGCGTGTGGCTGTCGTTACTCGGACTGGGACTGGTGTGCACCGCGTTCGCCTACATCCTGTTCTTTCGGCTGCTTAGCGACATTGGCCCGCTCAGTTCGATGACCGTGACCTTCATGATCCCGCCCTTCGGCGTACTGTGGGGCGCACTGTTTCTCGATGAACCGCTGTCGTGGGCTCATCTGTATGGCGGCGTATTGATTGCGGTAGCGCTGTGGCTGGTGCTGAAGCCTGTCGCAATGGCGAAGGCTTCAGCAGGTGAGCATTAACCTGCGTCAGGCGTGCGAAACACAAACACCCGTCCGACGTTGTATCAGCCGAACAGCCAATAGCCGAGCAAGGTCAGAACGATCACCGCCAATACCGGACGCATGACACGGTAGGCCTTGGGGTGACGACGCTTGAACTGTTTGACGCTGGAGCTCATGCCATTGCTAAAACGCTTGCTGTAGGCATACGCCTGGTTAATCCCGCCGACACGTTCATCATCTGTGTTCTGCGGCGCCGTGGCATGCCCCAAGACTCTGCTGACCCAACGATTGATGCGGGTCATGAGCCGAGAGCGCAGAGGGCGTTCGACATCACAGAACAGAATCACACGGGTGGTTTCGGTCTGGTTCTTGACCCAATGCACGTAGGTTTCATCGAACATCACATCTTCGCCATCGCGCCAGGCATACGCCTGTCCATCGACGTAAATGCGGCAATCATCCGAGTTTGGCGTCGACAGCCCCAAGTGATAACGCAGCGAGCCGGCAAACGGGTCGCGATGGGGATTGAGGTGGCTATCACCTGGCAAGAGCGCGAACATCGCGCCCTTCACGTTGGGAATGCTATTCACCAGTTCGACGGTCTTGGGGCACAACAGCACAGCCGACGGCAAAGCGGTGTCGTACCACTTGAGGTAGAAGCGCTTCCAGCCTTTTTTGAAGAACGAACCGAAACCGGCGTCGTTGTCCTTCTCGGCAGCGCGGATATATCCCTCGTCGAACAAGTGCATGGCTTCTTCGCGAATGACTTGCCAGTTGTCCTTGAGCACGTCCATCTCAGGAAATTTGGTGCGGTCCAGATAAGGCTTCGAAGGCACGCCGGAGAACAGATACATCAAGGCGTTATAGGGGGCAAACAACGCGGAATGGTTGACGAACTGGCGGAGCAATGGCAGTCGCGCTTTACCCCGCAGATGCACATACAACGTGCTTCCTACGAAAAGCATCAAAATCGAGGCTTTGGCGGCGAAAGAAAAGGTCATGAAACTCTCCTTGAAAATGGACAACTAATTGCACGCCGCGGCACTGTTTTAATTATCTGATACTGAAAGCGGCTGTTCGGGGAACAACCGCTCACGCATTCCGTCTTTGCAAAATGCGCGCACAGCGGGTTGGAAGCCGGCCATCATAAGCCTTCACGGGCCGGGTACAAAGCGACCTAAGACCAAAATGGGCTACTGCTGATTTTCCTGATCAGTAAACAGATCACTGAACAACATGCTCGACAGGTAACGCTCACCGGAGTCGGGCAGGATCACGACAATGGTTTTACCCTGCATTTCCGGGGTTTCGGCCATGCGTACCGCTGCGGCCATCGCTGCACCGCATGAAATACCACACAAAATCCCCTCTTCGCGCATCAGGCGCAACGCCATGGCCTTGGACTCTTCATCGCTGACCAGTTCGACCCGATCAATGATCGACAAGTCGAGATTCCTGGGTATGAAACCGGCACCGATCCCCTGAATCTTGTGCGGAGCAGGTTTGATTTCTTCACCAGCCAGCGTCTGGGTGATGATCGGCGAACCTATGGGCTCGACCGCCACCGACAGAATCGGCTTGCCCGCCGTGTGTTTGATATAACGCGAAATCCCGGTAATCGTGCCACCGGTACCCACACCCGCCACTAGCACATCAATGGCACCGTCGGTATCGTTCCAGATCTCCGGACCCGTGGTCTTCTCATGGATCGCCGGGTTGGCCGGGTTATCGAACTGTGAGGGCATGAAATGGAGGGCCGGATTGCTGGCGACCAGTTCTTCGGCTTTTTCGATGGCGCCTTTCATACCCTTGGCAGGTTCGGTCAGCACCAACTCGGCGCCCAATGCCTTAAGCACCTTGCGCCGTTCGATGCTCATCGACGCAGGCATGGTCAACACCAGCTTGTAACCCCGGGCCGCCGCCACAAAAGCCAAACCGATCCCGGTATTGCCTGAAGTCGGCTCGACGATGGTCATGCCCGGCTTGAGCTTACCGCTGCTTTCAGCGTCCCAGATCATGCTGGCGCCGATTCGGCATTTCACCGAATATCCGGGGTTGCGCCCTTCAATCTTGGCCAGGATAGTGACCCCGCGCGGTGCGATACGGTTGATCTGCACCAATGGCGTATTACCGATGGAATGGGCATTGTCAGCGTAGATGCGGCTCATGGCGGTATCCTTTGCACGTGCTTGAAAAAATCAAAGCGTATGCCGCCAGCAGGGGTGCGTCCAGTCGTAGCGAACGGATGCCGTGCCAGACAGTCAACAGCTCTACTGAACAGGACACCCTCAACATGAAACGTCGCTATAGCTGGCCACTTTGGACCGTTGCGGGAATCGTGGTCGTGCTGATTGCCGCAGACATCGCCCTGCCCTATCTGGTGCGTCACTATTTGAACGACAAGCTCGCCAATATGGGCGACTACCGTGGCCAGGTCACCGACGTCGATCTGGCCCTGTGGCGTGGAGCGTATCGAATCAATGGGCTGAGTATCGTCAAGGTGCAAGGCAAGGTGCCCGTGCCATTCGTCAATGCGCCGGTCATCGACCTGGCGGTGAGCTGGCATTCGTTATGGTATGACCGTGCCGTGGTGGCCCAGGTGGTCTTCATCAAACCCGAGCTGAACTTCGTCGACGGCGGCACCAACAAACAGGCTTCGCAGACCGGTCAAGGCACCGACTGGCGCGCCCAATTGAACAAGCTGTTGCCTATCACTCTCAACGAAGTACGTATAGATGACGGGCGCATCACCTTCAATAATTTCAACTCGACGCCGAACGTGAAGATCGAAGCCGATCACGTGAACGCCAGCCTGTTCAACCTGACCAATATCGCCGACGAAAAAGGCATGCACGAAGCCCGATTTGAGGGCAAAGCCCTGTTACCCGGGAACGCACCGCTGGAAACCTCGGCCACATTCGATCCATTCAGTAACTTTGAAGACTTCGACTTCCGCCTCCGTTCGATCGGGATAGAACTTAAAAGCCTCAACGACTTCGCTTCGGCCTACGGCAAATTCGACTTCAATGCCGGCAGCGGTGACGTGGTGATCGAAGCCCAGGCCAACAAGGGCAAGCTCAGCGGTTATATCAAACCGCTGCTGCGCGATGTCGAGGTGTTCAACTGGCAGCAGGATGTCGAGAACCAGAACAAAAGCTTCTTCCGCTCGATCTGGGAGGCAGTGGTCGGCACCAGCGAAACCGTCTTGAAGAACCAAAGCAAAAACCAATTCGCCACCCGCGTAGAACTCAGTGGCAGCGTGCACCAACAAGACATCAGCGGCTTTCAGGCATTCCTGCAGATCCTGCGCAACGCCTTCATTCAGGCGTTCAACACCCGCTATGACAACAGCAAAACACAGTAGCCAAGGTGGATTAGTGCTTTTTCAACGGGGACAGGACTTAAACAATGGCTGATCTAATCTTGACCCAGTCAAATCGTGACGCGCCATTCAGAGACTGAATGGCGCCTCTGCGTTCACAGTCGCCCGGCCTGCGCGGTATAGTCGGCACATTAAGTACCTTTTTTTGCGCCGTTTCAGGCGATACCGTTCGAGGATTTTTAGATGAAGTTCGAAGGCACCAGCGCATACGTCGCCACTGACGACCTGAAGCTCGCGGTCAACGCTGCTATCACTCTGGAGCGGCCACTGCTGGTCAAAGGCGAGCCTGGCACCGGCAAAACCATGTTGGCCGAACAACTGGCCGAATCCTTCGGCGCCCGGTTGATTACCTGGCACATCAAATCCACCACCAAAGCGCATCAGGGCCTGTACGAGTACGACGCCGTCAGCCGTTTGCGTGATTCGCAGTTGGGTGTGGATAAAGTCCACGACGTACGTAACTACCTGAAGAAGGGCAAGCTATGGGAAGCCTTCGAGGCCGAAGAGCGGGTCATCCTGCTGATCGATGAGATCGACAAGGCCGACATCGAGTTCCCTAACGACCTGTTGCAAGAACTCGACAAGATGGAGTTCTATGTTTACGAGATAGATGAAACGATCAAAGCGAAAGTACGCCCGATCATCATCATTACATCGAACAACGAAAAAGAACTGCCTGACGCCTTCCTGCGTCGTTGCTTCTTTCACTACATCGCCTTCCCGGACCGCGTCACCCTGCAAAAGATTGTCGATGTGCATTACCCGAACATCAAAAAGGATCTGGTCAGCGAAGCCCTCGATGTGTTCTTCGACGTGCGTAAAGTCCCCGGACTGAAGAAAAAACCGTCCACATCGGAACTGGTCGACTGGCTGAAACTGCTGATGGCCGACAACATCGGCGAAGCGGTGCTGCGCGAACGCGATCCCACCAAGGCCATCCCGCCGCTGGCCGGAGCCCTGGTCAAGAACGAGCAGGACGTGCAATTGCTTGAGCGCTTGGCGTTCATGAGCCGTCGCGGCAACCGCTAAGCACGAATAAGGGCGATCGCCATGCTGCTCAACCTGTTCAATGAAATGCGTGCAGCCAAGGTGCCGGTGTCTGTGCGCGAGCTGCTCGATCTGATCAATGCGCTGAAACAGCGGGTGACCTTCGCTGACATGGACGAGTTCTACTTTCTCGCCCGCACTATTCTGGTCAAGGATGAACGCCACTTCGACAAGTTCGACCGGGCGTTCGGCGCCTACTTCAACGGCTTGGAAAAGCTCGATGATCATCTCCAGGCACTGATCCCTGAAGACTGGCTGCGCAAGGAGTTCGAACGCTCCTTGACCGACGAAGAACGCGCGCAGATCCAGACCCTGGGTGGCTTGGACAAGCTGATCGAAGAATTCAAGAAACGCCTCGAAGAGCAAAAAGAACGCCACGCGGGCGGCAACAAGTGGATTGGCACTGGCGGCACCAGCCCATTTGGCTCAGGCGGTTTCAACCCGGAAGGTATCCGCGTAGGTGATGCCGGCAAGCGTCAAGGCAAAGCGGTCAAGGTCTGGGACCAGCGCGAGTACCGGAACCTCGACGATCAGGTCGAGTTGGGCACGCGCAACATCAAGATTGCGCTGCGCCGTTTGCGTAAATTCGCCCGTCAAGGCGCCGCTGAAGAGCTCGACATCGACGGCACAATCGACCACACCGCCCGTGATGCGGGCCTGCTGAACATTCAGATGCGCCCGGAACGGCGCAACACCATCAAGTTGTTGCTGCTGTTCGACATCGGTGGCTCGATGGATGCTCACGTCAAAACCTGCGAAGAGTTGTTCTCGGCGTGCAAGACCGAGTTCAAACACCTGGAGTATTTCTACTTCCACAACTTCATTTATGAATCGGTGTGGAAGAACAACCTGCGCCGTGGCGCGGAGCGCACTGCCACCCAGGACTTGCTGAACAAATACGGTGCCGATTACAAAGTGATCTTTATCGGCGACGCGGCCATGGCGCCCTACGAAATCACCCAGGCGGGTGGCAGCGTAGAGCACTGGAACGAAGAGCCGGGTTATCGGTGGATGCAGCGCTTCAAGGAAAAATACAAGAAGCTCATCTGGATCAACCCCTACCCCAAAGACACCTGGAACTACACCGCCTCGACCAACATCGTGCGCGATCTGATTGACGATCAGATGTTTCCGCTAACCTTGCGTGGGCTGGAAGAAGGGATGCGGTTTTTGGCGAAATAGCTGCCTGATCCATGGCCTCTTCGCGAAGAGGCCATTAGTTTCACCCTCAACCCTGAAAACGCTGCACATACTCCATATGCTGCTGATGCGCTGCTGTCTGCACAATCGGCTTGAGACTGACAGGTGCGCCCGGCAGGCATTGGGCCAGTCGGGCCAATGCCAACGGGGTCAACGCCCCAAGTCTTGGGTACCCGCCAATGGTTTGCCGGTCATTGAGCAGCACAATCGGTTGCCCGTCCGGCGGCACCTGAATCGCGCCCAGCGGGATGCCTTCGGAGATCAGCGGCGCGCCCTGATAAACCAGTTCCGGTCCCAATAAACGAATGCCCATCCTGTCGGCACGGCTGTCGAGGATCCACTCGCTGTTGAAGGCATCGAACAGGCTCAAGCCGCTGAACTGGCCAATTTGTGCGCCGAGCACAACGTCCAATGAACTGTTCAGGTTGAGATCGGGGGTCAAATGATCCGGCAGAGCATGCAGGACGAACGCCGAACCGGCGTAAGACAGGTGATCCCCTTTGGCCAGTGCTTTGCCCATTCCATCCAGCCCGCCCAGTTCTTCACGCACGACCGTAGCGCAACTGCCGAGCACCGATGGCGCATCGAAGCCTCCGGGAGCCGCGAGATAAGCCCGCGCACCCAGGATCGGTTGGGTAAAGCGTAAACGCTCACCCTTGCGCATGAAAAAACTGCGCCAGGGTGCCAGCGGCCGACTGCCCAGCAACGCGCCGAGATCGGCACCCGCCAGCGCCAGGCAGCAATCCTGTTCGGCGAGCAGGGTCAAGCCGCCCAGCGTCACCTCGATCACCGCCGCGTCCAGCTGATTGCCCAGCAGGTTGTTCGCCCAGGACATCGAGACCCAATCCGCCGCCCCGCCTTGGGTCACGCCCAAATGACGAACACCAAAGCGTCCGGCATCCTGCAGCAGGCACAACGGGGTGCTGGCTTCGATCAATAAGGCGCTCATGCCTGCACCTCCAACGGCGTGTCATCGCCGCCCAGGCGCACGAATTCGGCATGATCGACGGGGGTAAAGCGCACTCGGTCACCCGGTTGCATCAAGCTGTAACCCTCGCGTTGGCGGTCGAACAATTTGCTGGGAGTACGGCCGATCAGGTTCCAGCCACCCGGCGACACCACGGGGTAAGCGGCGGTCTGACGCTCGGCGATGCCCACGCTACCGGCAGCCACACGCTTACGCGGTGTGTTCAGGCGTGGCGCGGCAAGGATTTCTTCGACCAGCCCCATAAACGCGAACCCAGGCGCGAACCCCAGGGCAAACACCTGATAGTCGCGCTCACTGTGATGCGCAATGACCTCGCTGATGCTCAAACCGCTGCGCCTGGCCAACAACGTCAGTTCCGGGCCGACGCTCAGGTCATACCAGACCGGTAACACATGGCGTTTGCCGATGGCCTGCGGATCAGGCGCCAGATCGGCCAGCGCCTGATGAATCAATTCCCGAGCCTGATCCGGACTCAACCGGGTCAGGTCGTAATGGACCATCAAGGTGGTGTAGGACGGCACCAGATCAATCAAGTGGCTGGCGAAGCGTTCACGCAAACGTGCACTGGCAGCCAGCATCCACGGCATATTCGCTTCGTCGATGGCATCGAACAGACGCACCATCAAACAATCGATGGCCACCACTTCTATGCGCAACGTCATGACGCTGATTGCTCACCCAACGCCCCGCGGATGCGCTGTACGGCACTCACCGAACTGACGTTATCGCCATGCACACACAGGGTATCGGCCTTCAAGTGCAGTTCGCTGCCATCGCTGGCACGCAAGGGGTCACCACGGGACAGCGTGAGGGCCTGGCCGATGATGACTTCAGGGTCATGGTGCACGGCGCCCGGTAGTTGCCGTGACACCAGGCGCCCGGCGCTGTCGTAGGCGCGGTCGGCAAAGGCTTCGAACCACAACTGCACGCCGAATTCATCACCCAGCGCTTGCGCAGCACTGTTGTCGCGAGTGGCCATCAGCATCAGCGGTAATTGCGCGTCGTAGCGGGCGATGGCCTGGATCACGGCACGCAACTGCTCGGGGCTGGCCATCATGTCGTTGTACATCGCACCATGAGGTTTGACGTAGCGAACGCGGCCACCTTGTACCCGGCAAATGCCGTCCAGCGCACCGATCTGATAGTGCAGCAAGTCCTGGATTTCAGCCGGGGTACAGACCATTGAGCGCCGACCAAAGCCCACCAGATCCGGGTACGCCGGGTGGGCACCGATCATGACGTCATGGGCCAAGGCCAGGCTCACCGTTTTTCGCATGATCCCAGGGTCTCCGGCATGGAAGCCGCAGGCGATATTGGCGCAATCAATAAACGGCATCACTTCAGCGTCGAGACCCATGGTCCACGCGCCGTAGCTCTCACCCATATCGCAATTCAATAACAGGCGGCCCATAGGGAATGTCCTGTGTGCGTTGAAGTTTTGAGGAACTGGCCTCTGTAGAGCACATTTTTGAGTGTAATCGGACAGGGCGTCCAACGAATAAAACCAAGGTGCAGGGATAAGAAAAAGTGATGGAGCTTGTCAGGCAGGCCTTCGCTGCCTGACAAGCCGATGACGCAGAAGGGTTTAGCGCAGATCCCGATTCAGTAACGGCTTGCGTCGTCCGCCATTGATCACCCAGCCGATCAGCAGGAAGAAGCTCTCCACCACCAGCGCCAGCAGCAAGGCGCAGACGATACCCCAGGCGATGACCTCCGGGACCAGCAGGACTTGGTACGTGTAGGCATTGAAGGTTTCCCGACGAATGTCCGGATTGGCGGCAGAGACCACATGCCAGGCCTTGGCATACCAAGGGCCCTGCAAGGCCTGCCACTCGCGGTCGAGCAACTGATTGCGGGTCAGCAATAGGTTGAGGCTGTCGGCATCACTGCGAAACACCGGGTCTTCACTGCTACGGTAATGCGCGACCAACGCCTGTAAATCGCCCTTGAAGAAGCGTTCGGCAGTGTCGGAGTAGCCTTTGAGGCTTTGCTGCGCCTCGATCAAGTGCGCTTCCACGCGCTTGCTGTAATCGCTGATGAATCCCGGAATTTGCACACCGAGCAACAGACCCACCGTGAACAATACCAATCGCAGATAGCTTCGCAGCATAGGTCCCTCTCTTTCAGGTTCGGCCCTGGATTACGCACTCGCCGCGGCGCCAAAGGCTCCATTCCCCTGGCTCGTAACGCGTCCAGGTCTCGTTTTCGGTCAACGGCTCGGTGGCAATCACCGTCACCACGTCATTGGGGGTGGTTTCTGCCTGAAAATCGACGATCACATCGACATCTTTCAGGCGAGCCGGGCCGAACGGCGCACGCCGAGTGATGTGCGCCAGCTTGCTCGAACAGAAACAGAACAGCCAGTCGCCATCACTCAGCAGGCAATTGAATACGCCTTTACTGCGATACTCGGCACACGCTTCGACCAACGAAGGCAGCAGCTGCTCGATCTCGACCGGCTCGGGAAAGGCTTCACGGACCCGGTTGAGCAGATCACAGAAGGCCGACTCGCTGTCGGTATCACCTACCGGCCGGTAGAACGTTGCGCGTGGATTGAATTGCGCCAACTGACCGTTATGGGCGAAGCACCAGTTACGGCCCCACAATTCACGGACAAAGGGATGGGTGTTGGACAAGCAGACCTTGCCGACATTGGCCTGACGGATATGACCAATGACCACTTCGCTTTTGATGGGGTAGCGCTGCACCAACAGCGCGACTTCCGACTCACTGCTCGCGGCCGGGTCCTGGAACAGGCGCAGGCCACGGCCTTCGTAAAAGGCGATGCCCCAGCCATCCCGATGCGGACCTGTACGTCCACCCCGTTGTATCAGCCCGGTGAAGCTGAACACGATATCGGTCGGTACGTTGGCGCTCATGCCCAGTAATTCACACATGCTTAAACTCTCGCTTCAATACGTTCAGCAATACAGGTCGCGCCGGCCTCAAGGCGAGGCGCATTTGCCAACGAAGCGGAAGTTCTACAGGCGCGGTTCAACCCGTATACGGCTGCTGGCGCTGCTGCCGGGAGCCGCTGCGGGTTTACGTCCATAACGATCACCGTCAACCGGAGCAAAGGGTTCGTCATCGTCGCTCTGCGCAGGCGTTGACGGCTCGGTCCCGGCCTGAGGCTGACGGGCTGTGCGGCGCTTTTCCAGCGGCCAGCGCACCAGCACAAAAAGAAGGTAAAGGCCAAAGGCAATCATGGCGTACATGGCCAGATCCGACACCGCTCGCCAGACGTTGTTGCCAACCTTGAAGGCCAGATCCAGCGCGGTGATTGCGACTGCCGGGGCGAATTTTTCCTTCACCGGGTCGATGATGGTCGGACTGAACAGCAAAACCGCACCCAGGACCCGCAGCGGCTCGCGCAGCCAGCGCCACATCCACCCAGTCAGCTTGAACCACACCCACAGGCAGCCCAGCGCAGCAAAAGCGTAAAGGCCCCAAGCAGTTAGATAATCGTTCTCGGTCATGACGTTCGTGGTAAGCCAGGCAAAGAGGCGCTTATGATAACGGCTTTTCGCTGACCCGGCCTCCCTGGTGTCAGTAATCGGTTGCCACCCAGCGGCAATCCTCGGCTGAATCAAGGTCTTTCACGGCCCGATTATTTTTATAGAGAGCCCCGCATGCCTTCATCCGCCACCCGCCCCACCGCGCCGATCGCTCGTAAAGACACGGGTTCCGACCCTTATGCGTGGTTGCACAACCGCGACGCCGAAGAGGTTCTGGACTACCTCAAAGCCGAGAACGATTACCTGCACGCGCAATTGGCCGACCAGGATGCCCTGCGCGAAACCCTGTTCCAGGAGATCAAGGGCCGCATTCTCGAAACCGATCTGTCGCTGCCCTCTCCATGGGGACCGTTTTTGTATTACACGCGCACCACCGAGGGCGACGAATACGCACGGCACTACCGCTGCCCGCGTCCGACGGACGACTCTCTGTTTATTGATGAACAGCAACAACAATTGTTACTTGACCCCAACGTGCTGGCCGCTGGCGGTTTTTTCTCGATGGGCGCGTTCAGCATCAGCCCCGACCATCAGCGCCTGGCCTACAGCCTCGACACCAACGGCGAAGAGGTCTATCAGCTCTACGTCAAAGAACTGAGCAGCGGCCAGGTCACCCATCTTCCCTTCGAGGATTGCGATGGCAGCATGACCTGGGCCAACGACAGCCAGACACTGTTCTTTGGCGAACTGGATGATACCCATCGCCCGCACAAACTCTATCGCCATCACCTGGGCAAGGACTCGGCGGACCTGGTTTTCAACGAACCGGACGGGCGCTTTTTCCTCAATTGCTACCGCACCAGTTCCGAGCGGCAGTTGGTACTGTTACTCAGCAGCAAAACCACCAGCGAGGCCTGGGTGCTGGACGCGGAAAAGCCCGATCAGGCGTTTATCTGCCTGGCGCCGCGCGTCGAAGGTCATGAGTACTTCCCGGACCACGGCCAAATCGATGGTGCATGGAGCTGGCTGATCCGCAGCAACCAAAGCGGTATCAACTTCGCCCTGTATCAGGCGGCTGAAAAAGCCAGCGGCGCACCCTCCCGTGAAGACTGGCAAACCCTGATCGCTCATCGCGACACGGTGATGCTTGAAGGGTTGAGCCTCAATGCCAAAGGCATGAGCCTGAGTTTGCGCGAAGGCGGTCTGCCGATCATTGAAGTGCATCCCCAAGGTCTTCCGTCTTATCGCGTGCAATTGCCCGATGCCGCGTACAGCCTGTATGTGCAGGACACGCTGGAGTTCAAGAGCGAAACGATTCGCCTGCGTTATCAATCGCTCAATCGCCCGTCGCAGGTGCGCCAATTGACGCTGGCCACGGGTGAGCAGGTGGTGCTCAAGGAAACCCCGGTGTTAGGCCCGTTCGACCCCGACGCCTACGTCAGCCAACGCCTGTGGGCAACTGCGGCCGATGGCACGCAGGTGCCGATCAGCCTGGTGGTCAAGCGAGAACTTCAGGGCAGCTCGACGCCCCTGTACCTCTATGGATACGGCGCTTATGGCGAAAGCCTGGATCCGTGGTTCTCCCATGCGCGCTTGAGCCTGCTTGATCGCGGCATCGCGTTCGCCATTGCCCACGTGCGCGGTGGCGGCGAATTGGGCGAAGCCTGGTATCGCGACGGCAAGCAAGAACACAAGCAAAACACCTTCGGCGACTTCATTGCCTGCGCCGAACATTTGATCGACAACGGCCTGACCACAGCCGGGCAATTAATCATCAGTGGCGGCAGCGCGGGTGGTTTGTTGATCGGCGCAGTGCTTAATCAGCGCCCGGAGTTGTTCAAGGTGGCGATTGCCGAAGTACCGTTTGTCGATGTGCTGAACACCATGCTCGATCCAGACTTGCCGCTGACCGTCACGGAATACGACGAATGGGGTAACCCGGAGCAAGCAGACGTGTATGAGCGCATCAAGGGTTACGCGCCGTATGAAAATGTCAGCGCCCAACCTTACCCGGCGACCCTGGTGATTGCCGGTTACAACGACACCCGCGTGCAATATTGGGAAGCGGCCAAGTGGGTGGCAAAATTGCGCGCCAACAAGACCGACGACAACCTGTTGCTGCTCAGGACCGAACTGGGTGCAGGACACGGAGGTATGAGCGGTCGTTATCAAGGGCTTCGCGACGTGGCGCTGGAATACGCGTTTGTTTTAAAAGTACTGCACTTGACCGAGGGAACTCCCAGCGTTTGATGGGTCTTAGAAGTGGGTCTGCGTCGCAGGCCCTTTCCATCGCCCCCCTTCTCCAACCAAAAAAAAGACTGTCGAGCCATGTCAGAACCCACCTCCCTGAACAATGAAATCCGCGACATGCTGATGGACTGCGGTCTGTTCAATACCTTGCTACCTGCCGACTTTCAGGCGGCAGCGGGCTATTTCAGTATCAGCACCATCGAGCAAGGTCAGGATATATTTAAGGAAGGCGATGCTGGCAGTTTCATGTGCATCATCCATTCCGGCAGGGTCTCGGTGCGCAAACTCAACAGTGATGGGCAATCGATCGAGATCGCCAACCTGCGTAAAGGTCGCGCGTTCGGCGAAATGGCGGTGCTTGACGGTGAGCGCCGCTCAGCCAGTTGCTTCGCGGCCACCCCTTGCTGCTTGCTGAATATGGGCAAGGACTCGCTGGATAAAATGCTCAACGACGCACCCAAAATTGCCGCAAAAATCATTCGCGCGATTGCCGTCGCATTGTCCAAACGCCTGCGCATGGTCGACGGACAACTGCTTGCGCAGCAGGTCTGATCGCTACAAACTTTTTTGAGTGCTGTCTTTTTGCGACGAGTCTTCCGGGTGCTTGCCGTTTTGCTCAAGACCCGGCAGCGGCTGGTCCTTGGGCGGGCGCGGCATTTCTATTTTTGGCAGCAACGGCGCATTGCCGTCGTTCCCACCTGCTCGGGGGATGCTGGGCGGCATCACCTGCGGATAGGGCGTCGGCGTTGCTGTACCCGGCGAACCGGGGGCCGGTGTCGTGGGAACAGGTTGCAGATTGTCTGCACAAACGGCAGTTACCGAGAGCGTCGCCAGGACAATCGCCGTTAGAATAGAGCGCTTCATCAATGGCCTCCGATGCCAAGCAATTTTCGTCAGGCTCAGGCTACTCCTTGCGCGACAAAGTTGCCCTCTCAAAAAGCTGTCTTTCAATGAGTTCTCAATGAAACGTTTCGTTCTGCTCGACACCACTCCGATTCCCGATAACGGCGGTGCCCTGTGCCTGTTCGAGTACGGTGAAGATTTCGTGATAAAAATTCAGGGCGGCGATGGCGGCCAGTTGATGAACACGCGCATGCACGGCTCCGAAGACGCGCTCGCCGAAATCCCCTGTAAAAAAGTCACCCATCGTGTGCTTCCACGGGTATTGATTGGCGGATTGGGCATGGGTTTCACCTTGGCCTCTGCGCTCAAGCACCTGGGCAAAAACGCTGAAGTCGTGGTCGCCGAGCTGGTGCCTGGCGTGGTCGAGTGGAATCGTGGGCCGCTGGGCGAAAAGTCGGGCAATCCATTGCTCGATCCACGGGCCAAAATTGTCGTTCAGGATGTCGCTCAGGTACTCAAAAGCGAGCCCCAGGGCTTCGACGCAATCATGCTCGACGTTGATAACGGCCCTGAAGGGCTGACGCAGAAGTCCAACAGCTGGCTCTATTCGTCTGGCGGCCTTAGCGCCTGCGCCCAGGCGCTAAGGCCTAAAGGCATCCTGGCGGTCTGGTCGGCCAGCGCCGACCAGAAGTTTTCCGACAAGCTGCGTAAAGCCGGTTTCAAGGCTGAAGAGGTGCAGGTGTTCGCCCACGGTAACAAGGGCACCCGGCACACTATCTGGATCGCGGAAAAACTCAAAGGCTGATCACGCAGCAAAGCGCTAGACTTGCATCCATTACCGATCAGTAAAACAGGTGAAACCCATGAGTTCGGCCAACCCACCCTCCCACACCGCCAAGCTGGACCGCATTCTGGCCGATAACCAGCGCGACCGTGAGATGGGTTATCGCGACAAAGCGTTAAAGATGTACCCCCATGTTTGCGGACGTTGTGCTCGTGAATTCGCAGGCAAGCGCCTGAGCGAATTGACCGTGCACCACCGCGATCACAACCACGACAACAACCCCCAGGATGGCTCCAACTGGGAGCTGCTGTGCCTGTACTGCCACGACAATGAACACTCGCGGTACACCGATCAGCAGTATTTCTCCGAAGGCTCGACCAGCAGTCCGAAGATTGCCAAAGCCACCCACAACCCCTTCGCCGCCTTGGCGGGGTTGATGAAGAAAGACGAGTAGCCTGTAAACGATGATCGTGCCCTACCCTCTGCGTGGGAACGATCATCTATGCCGTATAATCGCCAGCTTTCCTTCAAGAGCACCGGCACGTGGCGAATAAACGGTACAGCTGCATTGGTTTGTATAACCCAAAATCCCCGGAAAACGTCGGTTCGGTGATGCGTGCGGCTGGTTGCTACGGCGTGGCTTCGGTGTTCTACACCGGCAAACGCTATGAGCGTGCCCGTGATTTCATCACCGACACCAAAAAAGTCCATCAAGACATTCCGCTGATCGGCATCGACGATCTGAAGAAAATCCTGCCTCTAGGCTGCGTGCCGGTCGCCGTGGAACTGGTCGAGGGTGCCCGCTCGCTGCCTGAATACACGCACCCGGATCGCGCTATCTACATCTTCGGCCCTGAAGACGGGACGCTGGATAAAAGCATCCGTGACTGGTGCGAAGACGTCGTGTACATCCCCACCACAGGCTGCATGAACCTGGCTGCCACCGTCAATGTCGTGCTGTATGACCGCATGGCCAAAGGCAACAACACCCGGTCCGGCCCCAAGTTCTGAATCCACCCGGCGACCGATGACGCCCCTCCCGATTGAACAGTTGTGTCCGGGGGCAGTCAGCTTTAATGAACTCACCTCATCTCATCATGGAGAACGATCATGAGCGATATCCCAGGCAGCGAACGCATTGACTCCGCTCCTTTCGAGACTCAGCCCCAGCAAAACGTGCAAGGCTGGGAGCGCGCGGCCTCTTTGGCGGGTGGCGTACTGATGATGGGTAAAGGTCTGCGCCGTGGCGGCTTTTTGGGTCTGGTCCAGTTGGCCGTTGGCGGCGCGGTGCTGGCGCGCGGGATCACCGGGCACTGCGCGGCAAAAAGCCTGATCGAACAGAGCCGCAGCGACATGAACAAGGCCCGTTCACGTATCGAACGCGTCGGCGCAAAGCTGAGCCAGCTGAAAACCAATGCTGAGGTTGCGACTGAAGCGGCGGCGGTGACCGGCAATGATTCGTTGAAGCGTTCGAAAGCCGGGGTCTGATTCAACCCTTGCTGCGCCGGACTTGCCGCTTTCGCGAATGAATTCGCTCCCTCGGAGCGCCTGCTCTGGTGGAGCGAGTTTATGTGCGAAGAGCGCGCAATGCGTCTACTGCAACAACCCGCTCGCCAACACCGTGGATGGCCCACCGATCACGCTTTCACTGAGCTGGATGAATTCTTTGGTACTCACGGTATCGAGGCGCATCAAGCCCTGACTGACGTTATCCAGCGACTTCTCGTTGCGGGTCTGCTGGCGAATTTCGCGGTCCAGTTCCTGCAATAGCAACACGGCCCGAGCAACAGCCGCCGCGCTGATCCGCTCACCGCGCAGGGTCGTCACCTTGCGGCTGACCTTGGTCATATTCGCTTGTACGGTTTGATACCGCTCTTCGCTCATGCCCCCGGCTCGGCGCATCAACTCAATGGCGTAATACTCGGCCAAGCCATCGCCGATCCATTCGCTGCGCGGGTTGCCATTGATTCGGCTAAACACATGAACCAATTCGCGCACCAACGGGCTGGTCCCGCTTTCGCTGACCACCGGCCGGGCGCTGTTGAGGTAAATGGAGTTATTACCCGCCGTCGCCCCGCGCCACATCGGGTCAGCAGCTCCCACCACTAACAGCTTGAGCGGATTACGCGGAAACACCGCTTGCAGCTGCGGCCACACGAATGTCAGCATCGTCAATACGTCCATTCGGCGCATGCCTTGGCCCTGCGGGGCGGTCACCGTGACATCGGTTTCGCCCAAGCGGGTGCGACGGCTGCCAAGGGTACCGGCCAACATCCATCCTGTGGGGCGATCAAACAGCCGCGAAATATTGTCGATCCGAAAGCGATTTTTGCCAATGCGTGGCCAAGCGGTTTCCACACTGACCCAGCCGCTAGGCAGTTCGAACTCAAGGCGTGAGACCAGCTGGGTACCGTCCTGCTGATCAAGTCGGGCCGGAGGCACCAGATCCTCGCCGCGCATCAACGCCCAGGCTGGGGTCATCCGTGTGTCGAAACTCACGACCTTGCTTGAAGCCAGGCTTGCAGGCGTGTGTGCATGGCTGATGCGCACGCGATAAGTCAGGCTTGCCTTGCCAATGGCCGGCCGCCAAACCCCGCGTTGACTACCCACCGTTTGCCCGGCATTGGGCCGCCACTCGCCGTCAGCCTTGAAAGCACTGTAGTCACCCTTGTTACCCAAATCGAAATCAAGACTGCGCACCGCCTCTCCCTTCGACAGGGTCAGGCGCACTTCAGCCTGATCGCTCTGGGGCAGTAGTTTGACGTAGTAATCCAGATCAACATTCTTCGCCGCCAGCAACGGCGTGCTCATCAGCAAAGTCAGCAACAACAGCAAGGACAACGGCAGTGGATAACGCACAGGCTTACGACTCCTTGTTGAACATGACGACGTCAGCCTGCACGGAAAATCAGGTGTTCTTCCCAATCGTCTTCGGACACGCTGTTCTCGCTGAGCATGCGCCCGGACTGAGAGATACGCTCATGGTGGACCGCGTCGCGATCACCGCACACCAAATGGTGCCAGAGCGGCAGATCCTTGCCTTCACTGACCAAGCGGTAGCCGCAGGTCGGTGGTAGCCATTTGAATTCATCGGCCTGGCCTGGCGTCAATTGAATGCAGTCCGGCACTGACGCACGACGGTTGCTGTAATCGGTGCATTGGCAGGTTTTCAGGTCCAGCAACTTGCAGGCGATGCGCGTGTAATAGACGCTGTTGTCCTCTTCATCTTCGAGTTTTTGCAGACAGCACAGACCGCAGCCATCACACAGCGACTCCCACTCGTCTTGATCGAGTTGCTCGAGGGTTTTGCGTATCCAGAAAGGTTCGACTTTAGCGGCCATGGGTTTGGGCAATCAGCATCAAAGAATGAAAGGCCGCCAGTCTAGTGGCACAAGAGACGCGGGCCAAGCGTTGGCGACTGTCGGTAAGGCCGGACTTGTCAGATGTCGACCGGCAAAGTACTTTTATCAGCCTGATTTCGACGATGCCTGCCGTCCACGGCCCATCTCGCCACGCCCGGCAAGGCCTGATGAACGCTCTGCTGAGTTGTCTATTCCTTTGTCATTTAGCCAGGATATTCATGAGCATTAATCCCCGCATCGCCGATTACCCGATCGACCCACAATTTACCGATCGTTGGTCGCCACGCGCCTTTACCGGCGAGGCCATTCCCGAGGAAACCCTGCTGAGCTTTTTTGAAGCCGCACGCTGGGCGCCGTCGGCCTATAACTCGCAGCCGTGGCGCTTCTTGTATGCTCGCCGTGACACACCTAACTGGGAGCGCTTCCTCGGCTTGCTCAATGAATTCAACCGCGGTTGGGCACAGCATGCATCGGCACTGGTGATTGTGATCTCGAAAACCACCTTTACTGCGCCCGGCGCCACGGAAGAAACCCCAGCCCTGTGGCACACCTTCGACACCGGTTCAGCCTGGGGCCACCTCGCCCTGCAAGCCAGCCTGAGCGGCTGGCACACGCATGGTATGGCCGGCTTCGATCAGGAACTGACCCGCAAAGAATTGAAAATCCCTGAGGGTTATGCCCTGCACGCAGCGGTTGCGATTGGCAAACTCGGCGACAAATCGACCCTGGCGGAATACCTGCAAGCCCGGGAAACACCAAGCCCGCGTCGTCCGCTGTCGGAACTGACAGCCGAAGGCGATTTCAGCCTGTAAACCGATTGCACATATGCGTGCAGGCTGTGTGAGAGCGAATAGATTCGCTCCCACACAATTGCGCAGCGCCCTAATAACCTCTGGAAAAGTCCACTTCTCCGCGCAACGCTTCTCCCGCCTGAAATGCCCGCACGTTATCGACAAACAGCTGGACCATCGCCGCAGGCGAAGTAGGCGCCGAGCTATGTCCTGTCAATAACAGGCCCCAGGCCGTCCAGAATGGATGACGTTGCGGCAATGGCTCCTGACGACAGACATCGATCACCGCGCCCGCCAAGTGTCCTTCCTTCAACGCTTCGACCAAGTCCGCATCAACCACCGCCACACCCCGCCCGACGTTGATAAACACGCCCGTCGGCTTGAATTTTGCGAACAGTTTCGCGTCGAACAGGTCGTGGGTTTCCGGGGTGTTTGGCAGCAGGTTGATGACGTAATCCACTTCGCCGACCAGGCGATCCAGATCCGTCAGAGCGCCCACTTCAACGAACGGTGCCTGGGTACGCGGTGCAGAGGCAATGCCATACAGCTCTACGCCGAACGGCAGCAGGAACTGCGCCACGCTCTGGCCGATATCGCCAGCACCGACAATCAACGCCTTGCGCCCGGCCAGGCTCTGGCTCAATCGGTTATCCCATTTGCGCTCGACCTGGCTAACCAGCCGCGCCAGCACTTCACGCTCATGGCCCAGCATGTAAGTCAGCACAAACTCGGCCATGACCTGGCCGAAGACGCCCACGGCACGGGTCAACCGGTATTCCCGGGGCAGACCTTCAGCCAGTAATGGGGTGATCCCGGCCCACGTCGATTGCAGCCACTGCGGGGTATGCCCCTGGCGCAACAGGGTGGCCAGCAGGTCCGGTTGCCCCAGCCAGACCGGGCAGTCTGCGGCCATTCGAGACAGCTCGGCCGAATCGCCGGTGCTCATGACTTCCAGGTCGGGTGCAATCTGGCCCAGCAATTGGGTGTAAAGGGGGTAATCGTGTTCAGCAATCAGAACGCGCATGGCTCAAAACCTTTAAAAACAAAACATGCGTCTATCGACGGGGGCAGCCCCCATCGATATCAGTCGCACTCAAGAAGCAGTCCACTGCGCCGACGTGTCGGACGAGGGCTCTTTACAGAGGATCGTTACGGCGCAGCAGCTCTTCGGGAAGGTGCTCGATGTACTCGTCTTCTGCTGGCGGCATTTGCAGGTGATAGCCCTGCTTGTCGAGATTCTCAAGCACTTGATTGATGTCCTCGCGGGACAGCTTGCGCTCGGGGCTAAGCACCAGATCGAACGTATGGGTCGGCGGCCCGAAAGCGATCAGCAAGTCTGCGGGCACCTTTTTGAGCGCATCGCTTTTGAGCACGTACAGGTACATCTCGTTTTTACGCGGGCTTCTATAAATGGAGCAAATACGTTTCAAGGCTGTTCTCCAGCAGAGGCAAGGCTGTCGAGCAGCGCTTGGCCCATCAGTTCGCGGCGCCAGCCACGCAGCGAATCAGGCAATTGATAGGGACCATTGGGATAGCCACTTTTCAGCAACGCTTCCAGGGTCTTTTTGCGCAGCATCAGTTCAGGGGCCATGTTCAGCCTCTCAGCTTGTTGCTGGCCGATAACACGCAACGTCTTCAGAACCGCTGCAGCTTCGATAGGCAATGGCTCAGGCAACGCTTGAGGCCACTGATCAGGAGGCAGGCTGGCGGATTTCTTGATCAGGTCGATCAGAAACTCACCGTCCTGTCGCACGGTTTTGGGATGCATATCTTCAATTTTTGCCAGCGCAGAAAGGTTGTCCGGCTGCGTTTTGGCCAAGGGCCACAGTGAGTGCTCGCGGATAACCCGATTGCGCGGCAAGTTGCGGGCCCGCGCCTCACGTTCGCGCCAGGCACACAACTCGCGCAACACCGCCAGCTGCGAGCGGGACAACTTCCACGCCAGCTTGGCTTCGCGGTAAAGCTCGTCGGGATCGGTTTCGCGGCGCAGATTGGCGACCAACTCCGCACCGTCATCAAGCAACCAGGCGTGTTTCTCTTCGGACAGCTTGGGCTGCAGGATGCTGTAGACCTCAGCCAGATGCACTGCATCTTCCGCAGCGTAGCTGATCTGAGTCTCGGACAACGGACGCTGCAACCAGTCGGAACGGGTTTCGCCCTTGGGCAAGTCGATCCCCAGCACTTCCTGAACCAGGCGTGAATACCCCATGGAAAACCCGAGATTCAAGTACGCAGCAGCCAACTGCGTGTCGAACAGCGGCGCAGGCAGACTGCCGGTCAGACGCAGGAGTACTTCCAGGTCTTCACTGCAGGCGTGGACCACTTTTATCACGGAGGGGTTTTCGAGCAGCGCGCACATTGGCCGCCAGTCGTTGATCAGCAACGGATCGATCAGGTAGGCGCGAGCACCATCACCGATCTGCAGCAACGCGGCAATCGGGTAAAAAGTATCGACCCGCATGAATTCGGTATCGAGGGCGACAAAGGGCAGTGACTGCCATTCGCGGCAATGTTGGGCGAGGCTGGCGTCGTCGCGAATCCAGTGAATATCAATGGCCACACGGCTCTCCCTTGAAGAATGGCGCGCAGTATATATCGCCCTCACCGGTTACCGCGCATCTGCACTGCAAGTCTTGAATAACTTCCTGCAATCCTGCGATGAAAACCCGACCGATGACCGGGTTGAAACTTATGATTTACGCAACACATAAACCCGCCACATCGCATAGCCGGGCAGAACATCATGATGGCCGAGGATCTGGAAACCAGCCTGTTCGAATTCAGCTTCTATAGCGGCCCGGCTTACGACAAAGCGATTCATCTTCGAGGCTATCGGTTCAGCGCTCGCGCGACCGCGCTCTAAACGCTTGCGCCGCCAGGCCTTAATGTTGCCATCCACCCACAAGGACACAATGACGGTGTCACGGGTCACCCTGTGGAATTCACGCAGGATTGCCGAGCGCTGATCACTATCAGCGACATGATGAAACAGACGCATACAGAAAATGCAGTCCACCGCATTGGCTGACAGGTCGATAGAGAGCGGCGATGTCTGAAAGGTCTTGATCCGTTTAAGCTTTTCAGCTGGAAAACTGGCCTCGGCAACGGCAAGCATTTCCAAGGAGGGGTCCGCTGCCAGGACCACCCGATTGGTATGTTCGGTCAGTACCGGCCAGAAACGGCCTGCACCCGTGGGCAGAGCCAGAACCAACCCAGGGTCGCCAGCCACCTTCAAGGCGTGCCTGGCCAATTGCTCATCACGCCAATGGCCAAGTTGTCCTGAAAACCCAAGAGGATGTTTTTTCAGAGAGTGCCGAGCGAGTTCATGCTCGCGCCGCCTGGAAAATTCACGATCAATGGGTGGGGGTGGTTGCGCAGACATGGCCAGCAGACTCTTTATAAATGATCAGCAGATAAACGGCCAAAAGCCAAAACCAAAGGTATCCATTACAACGCTACTGACTGGCCAGCACACCGTCTGTCATCACCCCACGACAGCCCGCGAACATATCGAGGCTGGGGTCGTAGACGGTGCTGTCGACCTGCAACAAGCCGAGCATGGAGTGAAACAGGTTGTCTTGACTCAAGGGCGCATTTCGCTGTTGCTGCACACAGTTCGCATTGAGCGAAAACGCGTGTTGATACGCCTCAGAAAACCAGGCCACCATCGGCACATGTTTCTGTTGGTCCGGCGCCAGCAGATAGGGCGTGCCGTGCAGGTACAAGTTGTACTCGCCCAATGACTCGCCGTGATCGGACATATACAGCATGGCGGTATCCACCTTGCCCTGATTGCTGCGCAGGGTATCGATCAAGCTGGCCAAGACATGGTCGGTGTACAACAAGGTGTTGTCGTAACCGTTAACGATGCTTTCACGACTGCAATTATTCAGGGCGTTGCTTTCGCATACCGGCGTGAATTTTTCAAACGCCTTAGGGTAGCGTTTGAAATACTCGGGACCGTGACTGCCCATTTGATGGAGCACCAGGACCGTGTCCTGATCCAGGTTATCAATAAAATGCTGCAGCCCCTGCAGAAGGATTTCGTCGCGGCATTCGTTATTGGCACACAGCACCGGGTCCTGGAGCTTGCTCACGTCCTGGACGGTGACTCGATCACAGGTACCTTTGCAGCCTGACTGGTTGTCGCGCCAGACAACGTTCAGCCCTGCATGCTTGAGCACATCAAGAACGCCCTCTTGATTCTTGGCCTTGCTGGCGCTGTAGTCCTTGCGCGCCATGTTGGAAAACATGCAGGGCACCGACACAGCTGTCTCGGTCCCGCAAGAATGTACGTCG
The DNA here is from genome assembly GCF_052976945.1 of Pseudomonas sp. GG8. Lineage (NCBI taxonomy): Bacteria > Pseudomonadati > Pseudomonadota > Gammaproteobacteria > Pseudomonadales > Pseudomonadaceae > Pseudomonas > Pseudomonas sp. GG8. The sequence goes on along the minus strand of NZ_JBRIIP010000001.1, from coordinate 1,305,341 downwards.
CTGAAAGCGATCACACCCTTCTCTTTCTGAAGCTGCGGTGTTGTATCGCGGTTGTAGCCAAGGATCCCGAAATTCTCGGCTCGCGCACTCTCCCCCACCACCAGTACTGTCAATGATTTTCGGGTGTGCAGGTCCCAGCCGGTTGACCGTTTGGCATCTTCGCCAATTTTCACGAACGGGCGTTGTGCCGAAACGACCTGCTCACGCAAGTACCCCACCGATGCACCGATATAATTGCTCGGCACCACCATCAAGCGCAGTTCGTGATGATTGCGAAACAAGGAAGACAAGCCCTGATAGTTCGCCATCGCGACCACACCGATTAGCCCGGTGCAGGCCACGGTGACCAAGGCTTTACTGATCAGATCATGGTGCCAGCGACGGTAGTTGATCGTGGTTTTCCAGAGTATCAAAGAAGGCACGATACCCAACAATACGATATACACAGCCATCTTCACCGAGAGCAAGTCACGCACTTCAGTGGCATTGGTTTCAGCAAAATTCCGCAGCATCCCAGTGTCGATCATGACGCCGTACTGGCTCATGAAATAAGCCACGCTGGAACTGACCAAAAACAAGAATATCAAGACGGGCTTTAATACACGTTTGAACGCCAAAAACGTCAATACAATATTAAAAATGCAGAGCACCATGACGCCGAAGGCAACGCGCATGGCGATGCCTTCCCAGTCCGCAGCCGTGATTGCAAAAAGGTGCAGCCACAGGGTTACGTTGAACCCGAACAGCAAAAAACAGCTGGCAATCAGGGTGACAAGCTCAGGGCGTACAGCTTTGACGTTCAGAATGAGGCCTGCTTGATCAAAATAAAAAATACGCCGAAACAAACCTGATCACTGGCCACCTCCGACGTGAAAAATATTAATCAATCAAGCATCAATTTTTTGTGAAAAGGATGCGAGCGAAGGGTTCAGGATGGTTTCTTTTCCTGTAGGAAAACAAACCATGGCAGGCCAGAACCTTCCTTCACCATGCCTGTTGGCTACATTGCCTGCCTAAGCCTGATGTAAATACCAGCGCCAATCCTGTTCACCTACTTCACCCATGAACTGCCGATACTCGGCGTGTTTGACGGCAAGATAGACCTGCAGAAACTTGCTGCCAAATACATCTCGTGCCCAGCCAGAGGCTTCCAGCGCACGTAAAGTCGTCAGCCAGTCTGTCGGCAATAATTGCGCGGCCTGCGAATAACCATTGCCTTCGACCGGTGCGCCGGGGTCCAGTTGCTGGCGGATACCCAAATGAATACCCGCCAGAATCGCGGCCGCTGCCAGATAGGGATTGGCATCGGCACCGCAGATACGGTGCTCGATATGGCGGGTGTATGCTGGACCGCCCGGTACGCGCAGGCTGACCGTGCGATTGTCTACCCCCCAGGTCGCCGACAACGGTGCGTAGCTGTTGGTCTGGAATCGACGATAAGAGTTGGCGTTCGGACAGAACAGCAATAACGAATCAAGCAGCGTCGTGAGCATCCCACCCACGGCGTGGCGCAACAGTGGCGTGCCGTCAGCGGCCTCGCTGGCGAACAGATTGTTACCCTGTTCGTCCGCGAGACTGACATGCATGTGCATGCCGGTGCCGGCCAGGTCATCGAACGGCTTGGCCATGAAGCAGGCAATCATTCCGTGCTTGTGCGCGATGCCTTTGACCAATCGCTTGTAGCGGACTGCTTCGTCCATTGCCTGCAACGCATCGGCACGGTGCTCAAGGGTGATCTCTACTTGTCCTGGCGCATATTCGGAGATCGCTGTGCGCGCCGGAATCCCTTGCAACTTGCAGGCACTATAAAGATCGGCGAGAAACGGCTCAATCTGTTCCAGTTCACGCAAGCCGTACACCTGAGTCGCCACAGGCCGGCCGCCATCCACATCCCGGTGCGGCTGCGGACGGCCATTGCTGTCGCGTTGGCGATCAAGCAGATAAAACTCAAGCTCCGCCGCCATCACCGGGTAATACCCGTCAGCCTTGAGCCCATCGATAACCTTGACCAACAGGCGGCGCGGGTCCGCTACCGATGCCGGCATGCCTTGCTCCGGGTGCATGCTGACCTGCACCGCCGCCGTGGGAATCTGCCTCCAGGGCATGCGCTGCAGACTGCCGGACACCGGATAAGCGCGGCAATCGATATCGCCCACATCCCAGACCAGCCCGGAGTTTTCAACGTCTTCACCATTGATGGTCAGGCCAAGAATCGTGCTTGGCAACGGCCGGCCGCTTTCATACACCGCGAGTAATTCATCACGGTGCAGCAACTTGCCGCGAGGTACGCCGTTGTTGTCGAGGATGAACAGTTCGAACATCTCGATATCGGGATTCAGCTCAAGAAAACTCAGGGCTTCTTGCAGGGGAGCAAAACTCATGGCGATTCACTTTTTCTTCCAGGCACGCGCTCGGGCGCTTGCCGGTTGGTAAACACACACGTTGCCGCACGCTAAAAAACGTCAGGCAAATGCGAATGAAGGTTTAACCAGAAAAAGAGCCATCCGGTGGACGCGCATGGCGACAATGCCACAACGCCCAAAAGTCCAACTCGGAAGGGAGCGCGCAGGTACCTTGCACCGATATTGGCCGGGGGTGTTGAGACGGAACGCAGGTCACGGCTGTACCAGTCAAAAGTCCGTGCCTGATCCCTCCGTTCAACCCATCCATAAAAAATGCCGCCAACAATAGATGTGTTGCAGCGTCACACAGCGCTATAGGTCATTCAATCCAGTTTTAACAATGCTTGGTTACCTGAGGACTAAACATTCGCCCTCTCCACCCTCATCAAATGCCCTACAGGACAAGTTCACTTTGATGGGGCAACGTCGTGGGCTACGATCACGCTTCCTGAACAGACGTTGATAGCGTTTCAGCGTTTGTCGAATGAACGAGAGTACGTGATGAGCAGCGAACTACAGGTCGTGGACATTCAACCCGGTGACGGCAAGGCAGTGGTCAAAGGTGCCCTGATCACCACCCAATACAACGGTTTTCTGGAGGACGGAACCACGTTCGACTCCTCCTATGATCGCGGCAAGCCTTTCCAGTGCGTCATCGGAACCGGACGCGTGATCAAAGGCTGGGATCAAGGACTAATGGGCATGAAAGTCGGCGGTAAGCGCAAACTCTTTGTGCCGGCCCACCTCGCCTACGGCGAAAGGCAGGTCGGCGCCCACATCAAGCCGAACTCAAACCTGATTTTCGACATTGAGTTGCTGGAAGTGCTGACGCGGGATGATTAATGACGCGACGTTCAGATCATTGCCAGCCGCTCGACGCAGGGTTGCACCTCTTATGGATTTGCAGACGGAAACCACCCAGTCCGTAAAGCAAATGATCGCCACTCTGCGCGGGACGTTGCTGTGGGTGAGCGCCTGACCCGCTTTGCTGAGCAGATCAGCGGCGACTCCGGCAATATCTGCAGATCACGATTGATCGAGTGAACCGCGACACCAATGTGTTCAGCCGCATCAAAACCCGAAAATGCGGAACGCCGCCTGGGCGTAATTGCGCCTCTCGTCTATATCACCAACGGCTCTAGATCAAGCCTTTTCGGTCAAAAGCTGTGTCACCTATCTGCTATAACCCTGCCACTTCTCTGTAATGATCTCCGGTAATACTGGCGCCAGTTTTTTGAACAAGGGGTTACCGCCCCACATGGCGCGAGCGGAAAGCGCCAGCTTTTCCTGAGGAGACGTATGTCACCTCATCATAAATTTGGAGATCATTATGCGTTTTGTTTCTACACGAATTGCAGCGGGACTTTGTGGTGGCATGGTGTTGGCCATGAGCGTTCCAGCCAGTGCCGCAGTCGATGCAAAACTGCTCGAAATGCTCAAGGCCAATGGTTCCATCTCGCCCGCACAGTATGCTGAGCTGCAAGCCGAGCTGAGTAAAGATCAACAAGCCCAGCAACAGGCTGTCTCCCAACAGGTCAAGAAAGAAGACCTGAGCGCGTTCGAGAAAAAAGTGGCTTGGGCTTCCAAGACCCAGTTCAAGGGCGATGTCCGTGTGCGCCAAGAGACCGTCAAGATCGACGGCGAATCCAACAACGGCGCCGACAAAAACCGCCAACGCATCCGGGCCCGCTTGGGTGCTTACAGTGAAATCAACCCGCAGGTTGACACCGGCATCCGTATTGCCACTGGTGGCGGAGATGATGCTCGCTCCACCAACCAAGACCTGAATGGCTACTTCGACAAGAAACAAATCTGGTTGGACCAGGCCTATATCGACTTCCACCCCAAAGCTGTGGAAAACCTTCACCTGATCGGCGGCAAAATGGTCCAGCCATGGGTGAGCATGGGCGATGTCATCTGGGATAGCGACATCAACCCAGAAGGTTTGGCGGCCACTTATAAATACCCGCTTGGCGGCAAAACTGAGCTGTTCGGCAGTGCTGGTTACTACACGCTCAAAGACAACGTCGATGGCGAGGGCGTACAGTTCAGTCACGACCTGCGCCTGTACGCAGGCCAACTCGGTGCACGCTTTGCACCGACCGACAACCTCAAGGTCACCTTGGGCGGTAGCCTCTATACCTATGACAACGGCAGCGACAGTCGCTGCCCGACCACCGGCGCGGTAACCACGCCTTGCGCACTGGCAGTCAACGGCAACTCCACCAGCGACTTCCGACTGTACGAAGGCTTCGGTCAGATCGACATCAGCGGCCTGCCAGTACCGCTCACCCTTTATGGACAATATGTTCTCAACAACGGGACCAGCAGTGACCAGGACACCGCCTGGCTGACAGGCTTCAAGACACGCCTGTATGTCTTCAACCTCGATTACAACTACCGCGATGTTCAGCGCAACGCCGTGGTCGGCGCCTTCACCGACTCCGACTTCGCCAACGGCACCACCGGTTCGCGTGGGCACAAGTTCAAGGTGGGTTACGACATCGACAAGAACTTCGCAGTCGGCGCCACTTACTACATGGCTGACGCAGATTACGCCAGCCGCACCCAGACCGACGCCAAAACCAACACCCTGCAGTTGGATGTGGAAGCTAAGTTCTAAAGCCTGATCTCTCGTTGTGATTGGAACGCTGAAGTCATTCAGCGTTTTCCCTACAGGCTGGCGCTGGCGCGTTGATCCCCTCTCATCCGTCGGTTGCGCCATTCGCGCCAGCCTGCCTTTCAATCTCCCTTTTTGTTCGGCCTGGCGCGGGCGTTGCACCTTTACCCTGCTCTGATCGCGGCCCCGTCAGCAAGAATCATCTCGGCAGCCTTCTCGGCGATCATCAGGGTCGGCGAACAGGTATTGCCTGACACAATCGTCGGCATGATCGACGCATCTACCACGCGCAAGCCACTGATACCCCGTACCCGCAGACGCTCATCGACAACAGCATCACTGCCCTGCCCCATCTTGCAGGTGCCGACAGGATGAAAAATCGTCGTGCCAATGCTACTGGCGGCCTGACGCAGTTGTTCTTCGCTTTGCAGATTCGCGCCAGGCAGATACTCCACCGGCTGAAAACTCGCCAATGCGGGCGCAGCGACAATCCGCCGGGTCAGGCGTATCGCATCGGCCGCCACATGGAGGTCGGCTTCATGGCTTAAGTAGTTCGGGCAAATCGAAGGCGGCTCATCCACAAGAGCAGAACGAATTTCGACCGTCCCGCGACTCAGGGGTCGCAGATTGCAGACTGAAGCAGTGAACGCGGCAAAACTGTGCAACGGCTCACCGAAGCGCTCCAGCGATAACGGTTGCACATGATATTCAAGGTTGGCCGAGCGCTGCTCAGGGTCCGAGCGGGCGAAGGCGCCCAATTGGCTTGGCGCCATCGCCAACGGACCGCTGCGATTGATCGCGTAACGCAGGCCCATGTTGATCTTGCCCCAAAGGCTGCCAACCATCTGATTGAGGGTCTTACCGTTACTGATCTGATAGATCAACCGCAGTTGAAGATGGTCCTGCAGATTGCTCCCTACGCCTGGCAGCTCATGACGCACACCGATACCGAGCTTCTCAAGCAAGGGTCTCGGGCCGATGCCGGATCGCTGCAACAACGTCGGCGAACCAATGGCCCCGCAGCACAGAATGATCTCTCGGCGAGCGCGCAAGTGTTGCTCGCACTGCTGAACATGCGCAACAACGGCACTCGCGCGGCCATTTTCGAATTCGATACGTGACGCTTCCACGCCTGTGAGGACTGTCAGATTCTTGCGCTGCGCAATAGGCCGCAAAAATGCCTTGGACGCATTCCAGCGTACGCCGCGCCGCTGATTGACCTGAAAGTAACTGCAACCTTCATTGTCGCCGCCGTTAAAGTCGTCGATAGACTCGATGCCAGTCTGCGCTGCGGCCTGGCGAAAGGCATCAAGAATGCCCCATGACAGCCGTTGCGGCTCCACCCGCCATTCACCCCCCGCGCCATGCATGGCAGAGTCGCCGGCGTAGTGATTTTCTGAGCGTTTGAATAACGGCAATACCTCTTTCCAACCCCAGCCCACATTGCCTTGAGCCGCCCAGTCATCATAGTCATGGGCCTGGCCGCGCATATAGATCATGCCGTTGATGGATGAACTGCCGCCCAGCACTTTGCCCCGGGGGTAGTTGAGCGAACGACCATTAAGCCCGGGCTCGGCTTCAGTTTTGAAGCACCAGTCCGTACGTGGGTTGCCGATGCAGTAGAGATAGCCGACCGGGATATGAATCCAGGGGTAATTGTCCAGCCCGCCGGCTTCGAGCAACAGCACGCGGTGTGCAGGGTTTTGCGAAAGCCGATTGGCCAGCAAGCAGCCCGCAGGTCCGGCGCCCACAATCACATAGTCATACGGCTCACTCGTCGCTTGCATGCAGCCCTCGCTGGTCTTCTTATTGTTTTGTTGTCCGAGGCCATCCTATGCTTTCTTCAAGAAAACGAAAGGCCGCTGCAAGTTGCCTTGCAGCGGCCTTTATCAACGGTTTTTAAGCCGGGTGACGATCAAACCGACTTGCGGCGATAGTCCCGGTAGTTAGGCATCCAGAAGTTGCGCTCGATAGCCGCAAGTAACATGTCTTCTGAGGTTTCCAGCGCCACGCCATCAGCTTGAGCTTGCTTGGCAACTGCCAAGGCAATTTTCCTGCTGACTGCCTGGATATCCTTGATCGGTGGCAGTACTGCATCACCCAGCCCCGTCACCATTGGCGAGCACTCCGCCAAAGCGTTGGACGCGGCCATCAACATCTTATCGGTGATTCTCGAGGCCTTGCTTGCGATGACGCCCAAGCCAATCCCCGGAAAAATGTAAGAGTTGTTGCATTGAGCAATATGGACCGTGCGGCCATTGATCGATACCGGAGCAAACGGGCTGCCGGTGGCGACCAAGGCATTACCATCGGTCCAGCGCAGGATTTCCTCCGGTGTGGCCTCGACTTTGGAGGTTGGGTTGGACATCGGCATCACCAACGGCTTGGCGCAATGCTTGTGCATTTCGCGGATTACCTGCTCGGTAAACAAGCCCCGCTGGCCCGACACACCAATCATGACGGTGGCATTGGCGTGGCTGACAACATCGAGCAATTGCGGGAATGCCTCGTCGCCTGCCCAGCCTGCTACATCCTCGGTTTTCTGTGCCAGGCGCTGTTGAAATTCCAGCAGGCCAGTCATGTTCTCGGTCAGCAAGCCATAACGGTCGACCATGAAAATGCGCTTGCGTGCTTCGCTCTCACTCAGCCCTTGTATCTGCATCGCTGCAATGATGTGTTCGGCAATGCCACAGCCTGCCGAACCGGCACCGACAAACACCACCACCTGCTCTCCAAGGGTCTCGCCTTTGGCTTTACAGGCCGCGAGTAACGTACCCACCGCGACCGAAGCGGTGCCTTGAATGTCATCGTTGAAGCAGCACAATTGGTCCCTGTACTTATTCAGCAATGGCATCGCATTCGATTGGGCAAAGTCTTCGAACTGCAGTAGCACGTCAGGCCAGCGACGCTGCACCGCCTCAATGAACATCGCGACGAACTCTTCGTACTCCTGACCGGTTACACGCTCATGGCGCCAGCCCATGTACATCGGGTCGTCCAGCAACTCGCGGTTGTTGGTGCCAACGTCGAGCACAATCGGCAACGTGTAGGCCGGGCTGATCCCACCGCACGCGGTGTAGAGCGACAACTTACCAATCGGGATGCCCATACCGCCAATGCCCTGGTCGCCCAGGCCGAGAATTCGCTCACTGTCGGTGACGACGATGATCTTGATCTGATCCTTGGTCGCGCTGCGCAGAATGTCGTCAATACGGTCGCGCTCCGGGTACGAGACAAACAGCCCCCGATGGGTGCGATAGATTTTCGAGAACTCCTGACACGCTTGACCAACCGTCGGTGTGTAGATGATCGGCAGCATTTCATCCAGGTGCGAGTCGAGCAGACGGAAGAACAACGTCTCGTTGTTGTCCTGAATCGAGCGCAGGTAAATGTGCTTGTCGAGGTCGCTGGCGCATTGGTTGTATTGGCTGAAAACCCGAGCCACTTGCTCTTCTATCGTCTCCACGTTCTGCGGCAGCAGCCCGATCAAGTTGAACTCGACCCTCTCCTGCGGCGTGAAAGCACTGCCCTTGTTCAGCAGCGGCATCTCCAGCAGGGAAGGTCCAGCGTAGGAAATATATAAAGGACGCGAGGTTTTGCTCATTTTCAGTGATCGCCTTTTTCTGTTTACTCTGAAATTTCGATACGGAACCAAGACGGACAGCCGGAGCCTGACGGCTCTCTATTCAACCCGCCTCAGCAATCTCAAGGGACGAGATTGCGCTGCCTATCTTACTCGCGGTCGAGCCATTGCAGCAGGGTGATCATCGTACAACTTGATGACAGCGGAGATGGCACCCGCAACGGCAAGGTCGCCGATGCTCGAATCGACTACGGTGGTCCATCAAACAGTAGTCTTTTATACGCAGCACTGTCAGCCAGGCAGCGCGAAAAGTGCGCGCTAGAGCGGCAAAAACCGCCTATCGCAGAGAGGCTAATAACCGTTCAATTTTGTTTAATTCAGTGTAAAAATAGTGACTCATCGGGCGTCGCTTAGGAGCGAGTTGTCGTCTTTTACCAGGAAGATTCAACGGGTGGAATTTTTCGCCCAACGAAGGGTTTAACCCAAGTTAGAACGCCCTTCGAGATTGAAAAAAGGAGCTCAGAATGATTCACGATAAATTCAAGAAAGTCACCGGTGTCAGCTGGGAAGAAGCAGCAACAAGGAGCAACCAACTTTTCTTTGAAGCGGATCAACTTGATAATCATGCGTATTCGCTTCTAAAGAAAGAAACGCTGAATCCAGACGTCTGGAACGAATTTTCAACTGCAAAAAGAAGGGCCGAAAAAAAATACGTCGAAGCTCGCGTAGAGTGGCAACGCATTAAAAGCATTCTCGGTTCTATCAATAAGCCCGCTGGGAAATCTGCCAGGCAATCGGTGCATTAAAGGCATTCAGAGTGGAAAGGTTTAACGGGGCTGCACGCCGCACGTCACCTTTCCGCTAAAGACATTTTCAGGCCGGCACGGGGATGTGTCGGTCTCGCTTGATTATCCAACGCCAACGCCCCCCCCTCTCAGGTCAGGCTGCACGGGTTGCAGGTGTTCTCCACTGTCGCCAGAGCAGGCAACGACATTTTCGACGCAAACAGCCGTCGTCAATCTCAATGGAGAAGCCAGCATGTCCAGCAATCTGCCCAACGACCCCACCCTCGCCCTGCTCAACCGACTCAATCAAAACATCACCGCCCTCGGTTCTGCCGTGAATGAGATCCGCGCATGGATTGATCAGCATGGATCGACAGAGGTGTCGGCTGCCATCATGACGCAGCTCGCCGTGATTGAGGGAAACGCTGGCTTCATCGCCGCCGCCATGGCCGATCTGCAAGCCAGGCGCGAACCGGAAGACGAAATCGACCCGGAAGACTGAAGCTTGTCACGCGATGCCGCATCAGTGCCGACTAAACGTAGTGACGGGTCGACAGACCTAAAGCCGGTCTGCCTGATCAATCATATTGGTCGCCAATTTGATGCCTTGTTTTTTTGCGTCTTCAAAGCTCTTGTAAAGCGCTTTTTCATGAAGATTATGAATATTGTCCTCGGCGTATTTCACAGTAATACGAAGCCCTTTCGGGACTGGATCGCCTGGGTCGCCCCACTCGAAATCAATCATCGCGTCCCTGCCGTTTGGATGGACGTAATTAATCGAGTGCGGCCTGTCTACGAATGCCATTTCGCTCTCCCTGATCGTCGGTGATGTGCTCAACCTTAATCATTAGCCCACAAACTCGAATCACGCCAACCGGCAAGTGACATCCTCTCCGGGCGCAATCGTGCGGCGTTGCCAGGAGGAAGGGAAGGAAGGAGTAAAAGAGATCAATGAGCCCAATGCCCGCGTGCTGGAACAGCAGTTGGCCAAATGCGCAGCAATTTACCCTCGGGTCGGCATTCGGGCCCATTGATCATCACCCAACTCAATGTTGGATTGTTTCCATTTAGATAAATGGAGGTTGCTCGCCCGCCTACCACCCTGTTTCCTACCAGCTAGTTCAAGATGGGGCCGGGCAGGTATATTTTTAACAAAACACGTTTTAAGGGTCTAGTAACCTTTCGTCCTACCTTTATGAACGTAGGTCATATACAGCCTTAGGGCTGTCAGTGGGTGACTGCGCCCGCTCCCGTGCGAGAAAAACTCATTATTTTTTACCGGAGAGTCGCGTAAAATCTCAGCTAGACTCCGCCTGCTGGAGGAAGTCGTCGCCCTCTAAAACGCGCTTTCGCTGGCGCTCCGGGCTAACAATAATCATCTCAGCTGCAGGTAGAGAACCCTTTAAAAAAAACCTATCATTCCAGCTCACAGTCACCATAAACGACCGCCGTACATAGCGGCTCAGCTCAGGATCCTTTGTCCACTACCGAGATTTTCCGAGCGTCGCTTGGTGTTTTCCGGAGAGTGGAGAAACCTTACTCTTTAGGAAAAAACTTTGACAAACGTCTGCTCCAGCGGCCTTGATATCGGCTTTGCTTCTCTGGATTACATGCAAATTGGCATCCTGGGCATCATTCAAGGCATCACCGAGTTATTACCCGTTTCATCCACTGCTCACATGCGAATCGTACCGGCCCTTCTCGGCTGGCCGGATCCCGGTTCGGCGTTTTCCGCCGCCATGCAATTGGCCGCACTGGCTGCGGTAGTCAGCTATTTCTGGCGTGACGTACGGGAAGTCGTCACTGGAAGCATCGGTGCCGTGCAACGACGTGACTTCAGCAACCAGTCATTCAAGCTGGCAGTTGCCATTGTGCTTGCGACCATCCCTATTGGCATCGCAGGCCTTGCCTTGTCCTCGACACTCAATGCGTGCGACTCACCATTAAGAGGCTTGATGGTGATTGGTATCTCATGCGTTGTGATGGCCGTTTTGCTGGCTGCGGCCGAACTCAGCTGCCGTCATCGCCGCACAGTGGGAGAGATGCGCCTGCGGGACGCATTAATCGTTGGCATTGCACAGGTTGGCGCGCTGATACCCGGTGTTTCCCGCTCAGGTTCAACACTCACCGCTGCGCTTTTCCTTAATTTCAAACGCGAAGAAGCCGCGCGCTTCTCATTCCTGCTTGGGCTGCCCGCTATCGCGCTGGCCGGGCTGAAAGAGCTGTGGGTGCTGTTTCATGCGCATATTCCGGCCGAAGCGTGGTCTCACCTGATTTTCGGCCTGGTGATCGCCAGCGTGTCGGCATTTTGCGCCATCTGGGGCCTGATGAAGTTTCTGGAAAAATTCTCTACTTGGCCCTTCGTTATTTACCGGGCAGCACTGGGTATCTTCCTGATTGTCGCGGTCAGCACCGGCTTTCTGAGCTAAATAACCTTTAAACGCCAATAGAGCCCAGCCCTGAGCTGCATCTCGAAAACCAGGGCGGGCGTCCAACTAAATGGGGTTACCCCATGAGTTCGACAGAAACGAAAAAGCCCCTGTAATCTTTACGATTACAGGGGCTTTGTCTTATTCAATAATGGCGGAGAGATAGGGATTCGAACCCGAGCGAGTAGCCCCGCATACCGCTGTACGCCGCATTAATCGGGAGAATCCGCGTCGCGCATGCGCCTTGCGCGGTCCATAGCGGTCTCCGATTTGCCCTAATTTTGCCCTAAGCTTTCGTGATCAATACGGTTGCTGAATGGTACCCATGATGGCAATCGCTGCCGAAAAGTTTTGAGTCTGACTTTCCACAGAACGCCATTGTTAAAGGAAACGCCCCACTCGAGCAGCTCGCTGATGTCCTTTTCGAAAGGAACGCGGATGAGAAACACATGACTAGATCCTGGTGGAATTTCTGTAGGCGCTTCTTCACCGAGGCGGACCAGAAAATCGCTCCACGTTGAAAATTTATAGGCCCAATAAACGGAACCATCAGAGTCAGTCAACCATACATCCTCAACAAAGGCGGGCACTGTGCCAATATTCCGGACTTTGACCTCGAGACAGTCGATTAGCAGATCCCCCATATAGCCGTCCAGGGAATCGCGGCGAGCATCTTCTTGACGGTTCTGAAAGTCAGGCAGCAGCACTCCTTCAGCCTTCACCCGGCCTTTCCCTTTTCGGTGGTCCATAACGGCTTTTACTATGGTCGAGATCGGCTTCAGCGCCGCGATAATGTAGCCAATGACACCAGCTACGACCATTCCCTCCCAAGCGTGTTTCGCGTAATCAAATCCAGACTGCCACCACATTCGCTCGGCCTCCAAGCCAGAAAAACGGAAGCTTACCCTATATCCCTCATACGCCGATTGTGTAGGAGTATGTGAGCGATTTAGGGAGATAGCTCCGGGGCTATTGGCTATGGCGGTTGGCCTCGACAGATTGCATAGATGCATAAATGGCATTGGGTGGCATAGGTTCTCGTACGGTTTGCCCCATTTGTGCCCCACACCAGGTATGCCCGAACGCGCTTTTTTGCCTGCGGGTGCCCATAAGATATCCTTCCTATACTTCGACTAACCCCCTCCTACACACCGATTCCTGCAATTACGTAAACCAGCCGCATCTCGCCCCGCCTCAGCAAGTCTCTAGAACACACTCAGTTTTTCTGGTCAAGGCTTATATTGACTTTTTCACCAATGTGATATAGAATCTATATCAGTCCTTCGAAATCATCTTTTTGCAGGATTTGACTCAACCCACAGACCAACCACGAGAGAAACCATCCAAAGTGGAGTCCAGTATGAAACTCGTCGCCGATAAGCCAGAAAACGTCCTTTTTCGCTTACGCAAAAAAGATACGCCAACGGGAGTTAGCAGTCTCACCGTCGAACTGCTCGCTCATACGACCGGCATGAGCAAAACCGAACTCATCCATATCGCGTTACGGGAATACGCTGATCGCGTGCTACCGACATACGACATAGATGATGAACCATTAACCGAAGCCCACATCTCGGCAATCCGCGCTGCTAGTCCAGTGTCGAACCTACCGAAGGAGCGACGAACAAGAGGTATTTTTTGATGCAAACAGCTCTACCATTCAGTCCGCTGCCACAACCAGCAGACATCGTCCTGTCGCGTTTCCCGACGCACCTCGCCAAATCGCTTCCGGGTCCCAAGACCCGGACGTGTTTGGTTCTTTTTATCTACGATGAAGATCACGCGGTCGAGATCGCCTACGGCACTAGCCAGAAGGTCGACAAAATCTACCGTGGTGAATTTCTTATCAGCGCAAACGATTCGGGATTTCAGGGCACCGGGCTTCTCAAAAGCACAAAATTTGACCTGAACAACCGGGTGATCGTGCCCTTTGACAACATTTGGTTTAGCCAACCAATGTCAGGGAAAATTTCCTCTCCACCACCGAAGATAGGGCGGGTTCAGCTTGAACACCACAATGCTCTTCTTAAAGCATGGCAAGAAGCAGGGCTGTCTTAGTCAAGCACCCCGCTATCGAATGCCACCTCACCGGGTGGCATTCCCCTACCGCCTCCCCCCTCTAGATTTAAGCCTCACAATCCACCTTCAGCATGCCCATAAATTGGGTTCCTCTGACTGAAAAAGCCAGCCTTGGCCCGACGTATCCCAATCACATACATGAAACATTCCAAAGCTGATCGAGCTTCGTTGTGTAGCTCTGACTCATCAACTCACGCCTCATCCCCCACTCAGGGTTGGTAGGTACGCTGGCTGACCGCAGAGTCCCCCTCCCCCACCTCCCGTTGATCTCATCCAGTACCGTCATCACCCGGGTTGCTTCGGCCGGCTGGGATATCGCGAATAGATCATCGGTGTATTCACCAGGCTGGCACAGGTTGAGCAGCATCACTTCTGCCTTGCTGTATTTAAAGCCCGGCCGGAATATCCGATCCAGCGCATCAACGGCAGCTTTGGTGAGGAGGCGAACGTCATCGGTTGGATACGGCATATCGACCACAACGCCATTGGCATACTTCGCCTCGTCCGGATTGAACATCCCTGTACGGATGCACACACGTACCTTCTTGCACAGCGAATTCTGGGTGCGGAGCTTCTCAGAGGCTCGCATCATGTAGGTGGCCACCGCCTCTTTAATGGGTGGCAGCTCCGTCAACCGCTTGCCGAACATGCGACTGCAGCAAATCTCCTGCCTTGGCGGATCAGGTTCGTCCAGCTCGAGGCAAGGCGTACCGCTCAACTCCCTGGCCGTCTTCTCGATCACAACGTTAAACTTCTTGCGGAGCATCCACGGGTCAGCCTTAGCCAAGTCCATAGCGGACTTGATACCCATGGCATCAAGATGGAGTTTCATCTTGCGGCCAACGCCCCACACTTCCGCCACGTCTGTATTGCGCAGCACCCAGTCCCGCTTAACCGGATCGGTGATATTGACCACCCCGCCAGTCTGCGACTGCAGGCGCTTTGCGGTGTGGTTTGCCAGCTTCGCCAGGGTCTTTGTATGAGCAATACCAACACCAACAGGAATGCCGGTACATCGAAGCACCTGTGCGCGGATCTGCCGGCCTAGGGCATCCAGTCCATCTATACCGGTCAAGTCGGCGAACGCTTCATCGATGCTGTAAACCTCCACAGCCGGCACCATCGCCTCGATCAGGCTCATCACACGCTCGCTCATATCGCCGTAAAGCGCATAGTTTGAGGAGAACGCGACAATGCCGTGCTGCTTGAGCTTGTGCTTGATCTGGAAATACGGCTCGCCCATCTTGATGAAAGGCTTGGCGTTGTAGCTACGGGCGATGACACAGCCATCGTTATTGCTCAGCACCACTATGGGTACCTTCGCCAAGTCGGGCCGGAATACCCGCTCGCAACTGGCGTAGAAACTGTTGCAGTCGACCAGTGCAAAGGTTGGCTTTTGCTTAGACATGGCTGCGCACTGTGCTGGTGATCACGCCCCAGATTGACAGCTCGTCGCCTTCAAGAATGTAGCGTGCAGGGAATTTTGGATTCTCTGAAAGCAGGATCACCTCCCTCCCGCGCTTACAAAGACGCTTGCACACGGGTTCATTGTTCAGCAGTGCCACCACCACATGCCCGTGCATCGGCTCAATGGCACGATCCACCACGGCAAGGTCTCCATCGAAGATCCCGACGCCCTGCATGCTTTCACCAGTGATGGCTACCAGGTACACATGCGGCGCACGGATGTTCAAAACCTCATCCAGCGAGATGTGCTGCTCAATGTGATCCGCTGCCGGCGAAGGAAAGCCGGCCGGAACCTGGAACGAGCACAAAGGCAGCTTCGCGCCGACTTCTGCGATGGGACCTAGAATGGTAAAGCTCATGGCGCGGCCTTCTACACACACTGTACGAATGTACAGTTAACTTTGTAGGACGCTTGCGGTCAATTTTTCTGTGGGATATTTCGACAGGCGGAGAGGTGCGTATGTGCGGGAGATTCGTGCAGTACGAAGGGATGGCGATCTTTATCGAAGAGCTAAACCCACAGATAGAGCTATTCAGTGGGTACGACGCCGTGCCGATCAATCGCTACAACGTCGCGCCAACGACACGAGTACAACTACTGCACACCGCAGAGAACGGTCTGCATATCGATGCCGTCAAATGGGGATGGGCGCCGTTCTGGGCCAGGGGCAAACGCCCAGACCCGATCAACGCCCGCGTAGAGACGGTCACCACAGGCAAGTTCTTTAAGCAACTGTGGCCGAATGGCCGAGCCGTGGTGCCGAGTGAGGGGTGGTATGAGTGGGTCAAAGACCCCGACGATCCGAAGAAAAAAAAGCCTTACTTCATTCGCCTGAAAAGCCAAAATCCAATGTTTTTCGGCGCACTCGCTCAAGTGAGCATTGGCCTGGAACCCCACGAAGGAGATGGTTTTGTGATCATCACCGCCGCTAGCGACCAAGGGATGGTGGACATCCATGACCGCAAACCTTTGGTGCTTAGCCCTGAGCATGCCAGGGAGTGGCTGGATCCAGGCCTTGCTCCAGAGCGTGCCGAAGAAATAGCCAAAGAGTGCTGCCAACCAACCGAGGATTTTGAGTGGTATGCCGTTGGCAAAGAGGTAGGGAACGTGAAACATCAGGGAGCCGAACTACTGCTCCCTTTGCCTTTAGAGAATGATTAAGCCTGCAGGCGCTGATCAAGCAGTCGAGCGGCCGCCGGGAAGCCTACCCAGGTCGCGTTGTGATCAAGCCCACGGCCAGCCAACACGATAGCAGCCAACTGGTTAAGGTCAATCTCTCCTCGCGCGGCCGCTGCAAGAAGCTGAGAGGGGAGGACATTCAAATGGTGGTCAGCGGTTTCCATGGGGTTCATCCTTCGTTTGCGTGACCACAGTAACGCTCTACCATAAACACATAGCAAGCCAATCAGATCGACGATGGCGACCATCAAAACAGCCCCCCTAACGCTGCTGGCTCCCAGTTCATGATCACCAATTCTCCACTGACATCGGCCCTTCCCTGCCGCTGGTTTGTAGTGCTGTAGCGAATGTCGACGGTTTCAAAATGGAAGCCGTCAAAGACCTTCCGAATGTCCGGGTGATCATTGATGCTGACCATGACCTTGCCTTTGCAGCGCCGCATAAAGCCGGCCATGCGCTCGTAATTATCAAAAGGAAAGTCCACCCCATAGCCGGCTGTCTGCCAGTAAGGAGGGTCCATGTAGTGGAAGGTATGAGCACGGTCATAGCGTTCAGCACAATCCAGCCAGGGAAGGTTTTCGACGTAGGTGCCAGACAGACGTTGCCAAGCAGCCGAGAGGTTTTCTTCGATGCGCAGCAGGTTGATGGCCGGCCCGGTGGTGGCGGTACCGAATGTTTGCCCGGTGACCTTGCCGGCGAAGGCATGGTGCTGCAGGTAAAAGAACCGGGCGGCGCGCTGGATGTCGGTGAGGGTTTCGGGGCGGGTCATCTTCTGCCACTCGAACACCTGTCGCGAACTGAGCGCCCATTTGAACTGGCGCACGAACTCTTCGAGGTGGTTCTGTACGACGCGGTAAAGCGTTACCAGGTCGCCGTTGATGTCGTTGAGGACTTCGACGGGTGCCGCCTGGGGCCGCATGAAGTACAGCGCGGCACCGCCGGCGAAGACTTCGACGTAGCATTCGTGGGGTGGGAATAGCGGAATGAGGCGGTCGGCCAGGCGGCGTTTGCCGCCCATCCAAGGGATGATAGGTGTGGACATAGAAAGCAAGACCTTTACTGTATGGATAAACAGGTGCTAGGCTCGCCGCGCTTTGTGCACGAAGCGGAGGCCTTGGCTGGACTTGCAGGGAACGTCTGCGGGTTCGGCGGCCGGTTGGCATGTTGACGCATGCTGACCGGTCGCTTCTTTTACTTCGGAGGTGAAACGGTTTTGGCGTAAGCCTGGCAAGCCGCGAGCGCGATCAATCCTTGGTCGCCGTCGTCGGTGATGCCGATAATTCGTTGAGCATGCGCTGGGTCAAGGTGGGCTCTTGTGGCTCCATGAACCACGCTGCCGGCGCCGGTGGTGGCTGGCACTCCGCAGAGGCTGGTGGTGTCGGTGGCACTGACAAGGACTGACAACCGCAAGTCAGCAGTAGCAAGGCGCTCACGCAAAAGACCTTGGCGTTTTTTCGCATCGGTAAGTTCCTGATGGTGGGTTTTGTCCTGCTGCTGCAGTTGCTGTTCAACCTGCAGACGCTTGTCCTGCTCTTTTCTCTGCAGAGCCGCAGAGGCCAGGGTGATTTCGTTGAGGGTGGCGCTGTGCAAGCGCGCCTGATGTTCCAGCTGCTGGCCGTAACGCCAGTTCTGAACCTGCCAGGCGGCCGCCGCTGAAGCACTGGCTAGTACCGTCAGCAGCAGGCCTGCCGTGAGCACTCGGTACTGCGCCGGAATCCAGTCCGTGAGGCTCATGCAAGCGATCCGCCGGCTGCGATGAAGTGAGCCAGCAGATCCTCGACCTTGTGTTCGCGCTGGTTGTAGCCAGCACCGGGCAGACTCGCCCAGATGTTCCGGCACTTGGCGATGGCCTCGACGATCCGCCCGGTCTTTACATCATCCAGCGCACCACGTTCCTTGATCAGCTGGATGGCCCAACGATCCTGACTGACCGGTCCAAAGTCCGGCAGCTTGAGTTGGTCGCGGTAATGAACCCAATCCTTGAGCATGAACTGCGCCCGGCCCGAGGCGTTCGAGGTCAGGCCCTTGCTGTTGACCACTTTCGACTTACGACCATTGGCGAACGGGTGTGTCGAGTAGTCGCTGAACAACTCAAGCTTCCTGTCGATGCCGGTCACGATGACGTTGTAGCCATCGTCTGAACGTTTCAGGTAGTCGTCCCCCAGCTCTGACCAGGCGAGCATGTCTAGGAACGCTAGGACGTTTTGACCGCCTGCGGCGGCCTCGGTGATTCTTGGCATGTTTTCTCCAGACGAAAAAAAACCGCTCGATGGCGGCAGGTTGATGACGATGCAACGTTGAACAGTCAAAGCTGGACGACCTTGACCTCTTTCTTCTTTTTCTTGCCCTTGGCTTTGGCCTTACCCTTCTTGCCACCATTACATTCAACCGTGGTGGACCAGCCGGACTGGGTAAAAACCTGTTCAACCGAATCCACCAGGTACTCGCCATCGAGGCCGACCTTGAAGCCCTGGGCATTGATCTGCAGTTCGGCAAACAAATCGGTACGCCCGGGCATTTCCAAACGTACCCCGGCGGTCGAGCGGTTGAATGCGCTCAGGCGAGCCTTGGCGGCCTGTTCGGCGGCGGACTTGTTCGGATAAATATGGCGGTCGGTGTGCACAGGCGGCAGACCATCGGGCGCGTCTTCGTTGTCCAGGGACACCACGACGAGCTTGCCGGTCTTCTTGTCGGGGTGTTTGGTCGCAACGGCCTTGTGGGTGGCGCGATCCCCCAGATGGAACTGCCAGCGACTCACATCGGCCCGGGTCAGCGTGATAACACCCAGCACCTTGCCACTGGCGCTTTGTCCGGCTTGGCGCGGCATGACCAACAGCTTGCCGTCTGCGACCTTGGCGGTGCAGTCGTACTGCTTGGCCAGGCGCGTAATGAAGTTAAAGTCCGACTCGCTCAACTGGTCGGCCCGGGGCACCTTGGTGGTCACCGGGCACACCGCCTCCCAGCCATTGCGCGCCGCGATATCGCGCACCATTTGCGACAGCGGCACGTCCTCCCAACTGCCGCTACGCGTGGTTTTGCCACTGCCGCGCATGTCGCTGGCCTTGCCGCGAATGACCACCGTATCCGGTGGACCCGAGACTTCAATCTCGTCGACCGTGTAGCGACCCAACCGAGCAAGCTGGCTGCCGGCATAACCCAGGAACACTTCGATACGCGCGCCTTTGGTCGGCAGGGACAGCGCGCCGTCGCGGTCATCGATACGCAGCTCAAATTCGTCGGACTCCATGCCGGGCTTGTCCGACGTGCGCAGCAACAACAGACGGTCGTTGATCAGCGCGGTGATGTCGCTGCCATCAGCAACGATGCGAAAAGCGGGTTTCATGCACGGTTCCCTAAAATGAAGAACCCCGCACAAAGCGGGGCTGGGTAGTCATGGTTATGCGTCACGGCGTGGTCAATCCCAGAGCATGACGACCTCGTCTGTCGGGTCAGGCAAATCCGGCAGCACGATCAGGACGCCGGCACGAAACGGCTGTTGCTCGTCGGCCAAGCCTTGATTGGCATCCAGCACCGCCTCTACGGTGCCGATCAGGTGGCCGTAGTAGTTCTGACAAAGGGTGTCGAGTTGATCCCCGTCAGACGTTCTGCAGGTCGTCGCCATAGCGCGTGAACTCCAACGTAAACCCTTGTTTGCGAGGAATACCGCCCTGCAGCAGTGCGCTCTGTTCTTCCTCGATGTTCTTCAGGCACCAGGTGCCGAGCACGTCGCCATACCCCGTGGTCAGGGACAACGGCAGCAGTTGGGCACCCACCGCGCGCAACGTGTCGAGCTGCTTGAGCCCACCCTTGAACCCCGGAAAGATCGCGCCCTTGAGGGTGATTTTCTCCTCGCCCATGCCGACTGCCTGCTGTGCTGGCCGCCGAGTCAGGCGTTCTTGCGAGGCCCATCGAAACTCAGTCGAGCGACGCAGTTCGTCAAAGGCGGCCGTATCCAGGTTGAAGTAGTACGGCGTCGCCTCGGGCTTAAGCGGCTGGATGATCAGCAGATGCGGAAAGGGTTTTACCGCTTCTACCGCCGGTGTCGCGTCCGTGGCAAACGCAGCGGTCGGGACGATGTTGGCCAGTGACGGGCTGATCTTCCCGGCGATCTTGTTGATTGCGGTCGAAGCCTTGGCCGCCTGTTCCTTCAGTACCCCCAAACGCTCGTCAATTTGCGAGACCGCGCGGCTTGCCTGGTTGTAGGTCGCGACGACTGCACCGACCTTTGCCTGGGCGGCATTCACCCCGCGCATGACCCGCTGCAACTTGGCACCTATGGCCGGGCCAATGATCGGCAGCCCTTCCAGCTCCGACGTCGCACCAGTGATCTCACTGATTGCCCCATTCACCGGCCCGAGCATGCCGTCCAGACTGCGTCGTCCGGTTTCACCCGCTGTCGCCAGGTATTTCACCCCAGCCTGCAATTGCTCCATATAGGCCATCAGGCCCCCTTACCCGACATGCGGGGCATCAAATAGGTTTCTGTTTGCCATCTGCCGATTGAGGTCGTCGAACTGCTGCCGCATGTAGGGCTCCAGCTCGCGCGCCAATTGCCGGGGATCCTTGACGTCGCCCTGGACGGTGACCGATAGCACCGGTGCAAAGGTCATCTGCTGATCGATCTTCGGCGGCTGGATCTGTGCGACCGGCGCTGGCGAACGCATGAGCGTAGCGGATGCACCACCCGGTCCTTGCGGCATCATCATCGAACGCACCACATCGCCCGGTTTCGACACGTTCGATTCCGCTTCAGGCAATATCATCCTGGACGCATCAAACGAACCACCTGCAGGTGACGCTACTCGGCGTCGATCCTCAAACTGCTGCAACTGGGTCCGCGTCGTGACCATCGATGGCACCAGTGGCTTGAACGACTGCGCCGCAACGGCCAGGCTCGGCACTGCCGGACCCGGCATGGCCTTACCGGCATCGGCCATCATCAGCGGCCCGCCCAGTGGCATGTGCTTTAGAGCCGGGTCAGTACCGAATGCCTTTTTGCCAAGGTAGCCGCCCGCCGCGTTGCCGCCCATGCTGCCGAGGTAACCCCCAATCAAGCCACCGACAATCGTGCCGATGACCGGAACCATCGAACCAATGGCGGCACCTGCAGCAGCGCCCGCCAAGGTCCCTGCCAGACCACCAGCGGCTTCGCCATAGCCTTGCGCCTTCTCGTCGCGGGTGGTGGCGTTGTCATAGGTGTCCTTCGCCTTGACGGCGGCATCGACCACCGCGAAGACGGCGGCCCCCTTGACCGCCGTATTCGCCTCAACCAGTTGCCGTGAACCGGCCGACCGCCCGCCTTTACCGCCGGTTTTCTTGCCACCGGCGTCCGCGCCGCCACTCCCGTCCACCCCACCGCCTGCTGACGGGTTCATCACAATGACTTTTTGCGGGATATTCGGGTTGCCCATCAGCGAACCCTTGCCCAGGTTCAACAGTCCGCGTCCGATTTTCAACGCGCTTAAGCCGGTACGCAACGCGATGAATCCTGCCCCCACAGCGGCGATGCCGGACACGACCTTGGGCGACTCGTCCCCCATCACCGTCAAACTACGGGCCACCGAGGTGATGCCGTCGGCGACCGCATCCGTGACAGGTCGCAGCGAGTCACCAATGCTGCGCATGGCATCGTCCATGCTCTGGGCCATTTCGGACCACTTCTGTGCCGAGGCCTCGCGCCGCTCTGCCAGGTTCTTGTCGAGGATCCCCGTGGCGCTGCCGGCGTCTTTTTTCAGTTGCTCATACAGCGCTTTGTTTTGCGTGAAAGCCGTCAATGCTGCCTTGACCTGCATATCGGAAAACAGATCGCCGGTACGCAACGCCTGTTCCAGCGACGCCATCATCTGCTTGGCCTTGGCCGGATCCGCTTCCTGGCTGATCTTCGCCGTCGCCTCGGCCATCGCTGCCGCCTTTTTGGGGTCGGTGGCTTCGATGTATCGTTGTGCAAGGGCGAAACTGGATTCAAGGGTCGACATGCCCTTTTGCAGTCCGGTCTGCATGGATCCCTGATAGTCGATGCCGACCTTCTTGTAAGCGGCCACCGTATCCCCGGAACCGATTTTCTCCATCCAGTTTTTCAGGTTGTTTGCCGCTTCGTCGGAGCTACCGGCCGTCTTCATCTGCACTTGCAGCAAGGCGCCCAACTGGGCCACAGAGTCATTGCCGGTGATGCCCAGTTTGCCCATGCCGGCCAACAGTTCAGGAAACCACTTGGCCATGTCGCTGGCTTCAAAGCTGCCTGCCTGACCCTGGTAAGCGATTGCCTCGAGCGCCTTCTGCATGTCCTTGGCGTCAGTGATCTTGGCGTTCTGCCCCAGGGCGTTGATCATCTTGGCCGTATCAGCACCATCGGCGCCCTGCCCCACCACAAATTTGGCAGCGGACGGGGCGTACTCCAGTGCTTTGGACAACTCCATGCCGGCACCGACTAGGGCGTTGACCACTTCCGCCACGTCATTACGGGCCATGCCGGTATCGCGCGAGGTTGAAATGATGGTCCGCGACATCTGTGCTTCTTGCGGCTTATTGGCAATGCCGGCCTTGATCGCAATGTCGCGAACAATCGCGCCGTAGTCAGCGCTGACCTTGGTCGGAATGGCCATCGCAGCACCGCCTGCCACTGCCTGGCCCACGGTATTTTTCAGCCCCGACTTTCCGGCCTCGATCTGCTGATAGCCCTTTGCTTTGAGATCAGCACTGCGCGCCGTCCGGCCCAGCGTTTGATAGGCCTTGGACAGGCGTCCGACCTCGACCCCCTGTTTGCGCAAAACATTGAGGTTCGATTCCAGCTTGCCCAGCAACTTGTCGGCACCGGCGGCACCCGTGTCGTGCGCTTTCTTCCATTCATCCCGTAAGCGGATGGTGTCGCCAATGGTGTTCTGCAGAACACGCGCTTTGTCGCCCCGCGCGCTCAGTTGCTTGATCCGGTTTTCTACATCCTTGAAGGCAGCGCCGACCGTAGGACTGACGGCGCCACCGATCTCCAGACCCAGCGAAAGATTCTTGGCCATGTAGGTGCCCTATGCGTCTGGTTGCATCAAAGGCAGCTCAATCCGTGAGCCACCAGATCATTTCGGAAAACGGCATGCTCTGAATCTCGGCAGCGGAAAACCCTGTCTCCGCTGCCAGGCGCTTGGCCGCCGCCTTCATCACTGCCGAGTTACAGCTCGTCTTCGTCGACCAGGCGAAAATAGCCTTCCTGTAAACGGCGATAGTCGAGCAGCTTGAGTCCGACCAGGTCTTTTTCACCGACTTCGGTCAGACTGGAAAACAAGGACATTTCCCGGGCTTCGGCGTCGCCCTTGGCGCCCGCTTCCGCTGCCCGCAAATCGCGAACGCTCGGTGGGCGCATGAACACCTTGCCGACCTTGACCGCGTTCAACTCGGTCGGGTATTTGAACGTCACCGTCACGCCTTCGTCGCTGACGTCGAGCCAGGACGGGGTTTTCTTTTCGATTGCTTGTGTCATGTTCAATCGTCCTTAGAGGCCAAGGGCACTGCGCTCGGCAGCCAGTTGGTCGACGCCATCGATCACCCGCACGGCGTTGATCATGTCGATTTCGTATACGACGCGGCCGTCGACCTCGAGCTTGTAATAGGTCAGCGCCATCGCGTGCTTGATTTCGGCCTTGTCACCAGGCTTCCAGTCACCCAGATCGACCTCTTTGAGCATGCCGCGCACGGTGGCAATCACCGGAGTAATGGCGCCTTTCAAGCCTTTGAAAGAGGCACGGAAAACCGCGTTGCACGCCGTCTGGTCAGCCAGGCCAAACCACTTGAGCGACTCGCGGCGCACGCCGTTGGTGACAAAAGAGGCCTCCATCTTGTCCAGGCCCATGTCCATTTCAATCGAGCCGGCCATGCCCCCGCCCCGATACTCATCGGTTTTGATGGCCAGTTTGGGCAGCGTCATCGACGGCACGTCACCGTTAAAACTCACGCCATCCACGAACAGATTGGCGTTGGAAAGGATTTGAGGAATCATCGAGCGGGCTCCTTAAGCGGCTTCAAGAACTTCGGTCAGCCATTGATTGGTGACTTCGACGCGGAAATTTGGGTTTTCCGCTGGCGGCACGTCGGTGAAACGAATGTTCCAGTACACCTTGCCCTGCTCCAGCTGGCTGGCGGTGTTCAGTTCGGTATCCGCGTAGACTTCAAAATTGATGATTGCGCCCTGATTTTTCAGGTCGCGCATGAATGCCTGCAGGCCCTCGGTGACGTCCTTGATGTAGGTCTTGGTGATCGAGCGGTCGACCGCCCATTTATGCCCGTACAAGATCGCGTCCATGACGATATCCATGGTCCGGACCCGCGTGACGAACGACCATTTTGGATCGCTGGACAACGTGCGGTTGCCCCATAGGCGGAACCCGTCATCGCGGATGATGGTGCAGATGTTCGCGTTGTTGAGCAGGTTGGCGCGGCAGGTTTCGTCGCCATCAAGGAACTCGACCGGCCGCGTGGTGCCGGTGATGCCGACCAATTCCTTGTTCGACGGAGAGGCCCAAAAGCCGTATTCGGCATCGGTGTAGGCAAACATGCCGGCAGCCCAGGCCGAGCCCGGCGCATCGACCGTCGCGCTCAGTACGGTGTCCCAGTACTGCACGCCGGGGTCGACCATAAACACGCGCTTGCTGCCGAAGTTTTCCGCGTAGGCCATTGCGGCCTCGTCGGTGGTATTCGGGCCATCGACAATGGCCACCGCGCGCAGCTTGGCAGCCAATGCATCCAGCGCCGTACCCACTGCCTGAGTGGCGCTGTGCTTGGGCGTGATCAGCAAACGAGGCTGAGCGTTGAACTTGCTCTTGCCGTCCAGCAAGGCCTGCATACCCGTACGTTTACCCGAGGCCAGCACCCCGCCGATGATGGCCGAGGTTTGCAGCGCCACGTCTTCAAGCTTCTCGACGCCACAGGCAACAATCACCGCCTTGGAACGCACATAGATCGCCTGGCAGGCCTTGGTCATGGCCGAGTCCGCACCGAAAGCCGCAATCGCCTCGCGCTCGCTGGTGATCAGCTTCAGTTCATTGGCCAGTGCCGTTGCCAGTAGGCCTGGGGTGAAGGTGTCACACAGGCCGATGATCGACGACGACGGCAGGGAAATGACCCGCGCGCCGGTGTCGACGTTCGTGACGGTAACGCCGTGGAAGAAACTCATAAAGCAATCTCCAGAATTGAAAAAGCCCCGCAATGCAGGGCTTCAGGGAAAACTTGGCAGGCAAGAAAACGCCCCGTCAGTGCGGGGCGTCAGGGTGTCGAGTTCAGGTATTGCCTGGACCCGCCGAGGCGTACGCCGGCCCAGAACAGCCGGGCCCGCCAGCGCGCCACCCCTTCTGCTCGCAATGCCCGATACAACACTGCATCGCTTTGGCGACGGGTTAATTGCCCGGTGGCATAGAGCCTGTCGTGAACGGCAGCCGCGTAGTTGCCATAACCCGCGAACAGGGCGTACAGCACGAACAGCACCGCGTTGTGCAGCACCCAGATACTGGCGAAGTCAGTTTGAAACCCGGCTGGCACCGTGATCAGGCCCAGTTCGTCATCCTGATAAACCAGATCGTCCAGCAGGGTATGGCCCCATTTGCCGACCTGTTCGGTTTTAAGCGTTGTTAGAAAGCAGCTCATGCCGGCCAACCTTCATCGAGCATGTCGACTGTGAAGGCGCCTTCCGCCAATGCTGCCAGTAGCTGGCCCTCTCGATCAAAACAGGCTTGGACATGGGCACGAACAGCCGCGGCTACACCAATCAACTGTGTCGCTGTCAGCTCGACAGGACCGTTAATTGTCTTCCATACACACACGTATTCCGGGTCAATAACCGCAGACAATGCTGCCCCCGTAATCAGTGCCTGGCTGTCACGGCCGGTATCGATCGCAACGCTGCCAACAGTAATACTGGCGGTTTCATGCATGTATCGAACTGCAGCAATCTGCTCGATATAGTTCGGAGCTACTACCGGCAGAGCGTGCTTGGTGATCTCGCCATCTGCGTCCAGCATCCAAACGCCATCAGTTTCTTGGCTGACGCGAAACCACAGATCATCATCAACCTCTATCGCCCCCTCCGGAATATCGCAGATGCCCTTGATCAGCCTGCATTGCACGACCCCATGAGAGTCGAACGTCAAATACTTCATTGCGCCCCCTTAATATCCCACTGAAATCCAATAAAACCCGCCTGCTACCTGGCCTGGAGAACCAGTTGAGCCCGAACTGACAATCACCACAGGGAATAACAACCGCGTCATCGCCCCGTTGATCTCTATTACATCTGCGCTTCCGGTGGCGTTCTGCGCTGTCGCAGTTACCGACAGACAGGCATTCGGATAGGTAAGCGGGAACGATATGTTGGTGGTGGTAGCTGCAATGGACTCCGCCCCCCACTGGATGATGAAGCCGCCCAACCATGACGGCAGCGCTATGTAGCCCCTTGCGGCTTTTAGAATCTGGAACCCCCAGCGCATTTTCTTGGGCGTAACAAACGTTGCGTCATCGGCACCCGCGTCTGTCTGCAACTGGGTCGCCACTCGGGCGATACCGACTATTGCTTCAGTAGCCTGAACAACCAGCGCCGCGATGCCAGCCGAGAATTTTTTCGGCGTGACAAACGTTGCATCGTCAACGCCTGAGTTGGTCTGCGGCTGCGTAGCTACCCGCGCAATCCCTTTGATGGTCT
Source organism: Pseudomonas sp. GG8 (assembly GCF_052976945.1). Taxonomy (NCBI): domain Bacteria; kingdom Pseudomonadati; phylum Pseudomonadota; class Gammaproteobacteria; order Pseudomonadales; family Pseudomonadaceae; genus Pseudomonas; species Pseudomonas sp. GG8. The sequence goes on along the minus strand of NZ_JBRIIP010000001.1, from coordinate 1,278,121 downwards.
CGGTTGCCTGGATAATCAACGCTGCAAGTGCTGCCGAAAACTTTTTGGGCGTGAGGAACGTTGCGTCATCAGCGCCAGAGTTGGCCTGTTCTTGTGTTGCTGCCTTGAGGTTTCCAGCGTGCCAGATTTCTAGGAACGGCTTCCAACCCGCAACGCCGGACAGACGACGAAAACCGATGGCATCAGCGGCATAGTCAATGATGAGTTGCGTGGCCCAGTTTCCGCCGGCGTCGCTTAACGAACCCTGCAGGATGCTGCCGTATCCGCTTCCAAAGGCGGGATGGCCCAGGGTCTCCGGTGAATAACGATACAGGCCACTAAATGTTGTCTGTTCGCCAGTCATGTCGTTCAGCAATAGCGGGCCAGAACCGTAACTTGAGCCCCAACCGAAAGCACCGACCTTCATAAGCTTTCGCGGTGTTCCGTCATAGGCCGACGCCTGCGCATACACGTCGATAATCGAGCTGAACACGGTATCGACATACGCGCGCGTGGCGAGCACGACGGACGGGTCAATTTTCAACTCAACGTTGCTGGAGTTGCTGACTTGCATGTTCAGCCGCACGACCTGCGTACGGCCAGATCCCTGCGTCAGCAGCGGCTTGAACGACGGCGCACAGTTGGCAACCGCCACCATGTCGCCGTCCGTGTCATACAGGGCGATCTCGCGAATCCAAAACCCGCCGACCTCAGCGGGAATGACCTGCTCGGCGATGATGATGGCACTGTTGGCCGGATCCACTTTCAACTGATTCAGCGGCGCCCGGCGCCGCTCGTTGATCAGCTTGGTTTGCGTAGCGCTGGGGATAGGGTCGGTATCATTGGCATCCCCCACCCCCATTTGCGCGATTTTCCACGGCACGCCCAGGGCATCGGCGTTTACCTGCTTGGCGACCCCGACGTTGGTCAAGATGGCAAAGAACTGTGAATTCTGGTTAATCATGCGAGGACATCCAAAGTATCGATAGTGGTTTCACGCCCACCCAGCCCGAAAAAGCCCGAGACTTCGATGTCACGCGGCGCAGGTGGGTAAACGTCGATTTCGTCACCGTCGTAGAGGCAGGCGGACATATAAACGCTCCCCGTGGTTTCAAGGCTGATCGCAAGGCCGGTAAGGTGCCGACTGACAGGCTTGGCGTCGTCAATCAGCCAGGTCAGCTCCTCGTACATTTCCTCGGTGATACCGGTGTCCAGCACGCCGACCTTGAGCGCGAAGGTGCCCGGTACCCCTTCTGGTACGGTTTCCCACCACTCGACCACCTCGATCAAGTAGCCCAACGGTTCGACCACCCGGCGCAGGGCACCGATGGTTCCCTTGTGTGCATGGACGTAGAACGACGAGGCAATCGCCCGGCGCTTGACCGCTTCGGGCCATTCGTTGTCCCAGCGATCCACAGACCAGGCCGAGGCCAACTGCGGCAGCAACTGCACGGGGCAAGTGGCCGGGTTGTAGAGGGTGCGCAAGGGCACCGGCAGGTCGTCGTAGTTGGCGGCCTCAATGGCACGCTCCAACGGGGTGCTGTTGAGCGGAAGCAGACTTTTCATGTCAGGCCCCCAACATCACGTTGAAGCTGGTGCAATAGGCGGCCTGCGCCTTGGTGGGCACGATGTCGACCCAACCTATCAACTCCACACGACGGACGCCGCTGATGTGCAGCCGGGCGTCAATTGCCGAACGAGCCACCTCAACTGCCAGCCGACGACGCGGGTTGATCCAGGCGGCCAACCGACTTTGACATTCGGCCAGGATGGCTTCGTTTTCCGATCCGGTGCCGGCCATGTGCAGCACGGCCTGAATGCTGTACGGGATCACTTCGGCACTTTGCACCGTGAGGCGGTCACCCACCGGGCGCACGTTGTCGTCACTCAGCCAGGCATACACCGTGTCGAGTAACGCCTGATCGGCCACGCCGGTACCCGCAAGGCTCAGCACCGTCACCACTACGACCGCCGGCGAAGGACTTTCTGCCGTCGCGTCCGCAACCAGACCCGAGGCGTTACGCGCATGCAGGATGTAGCTGTTACGCGGCCCCGCCGTGGTCAGGCCTTCATAGACCAGCTGGATTCGTTCGCGCAGTGCATCGTCTTCCTCCAGCACTTCAGCCGTGGGAGGCACCGCCGTCGTGTCCGCCGCCTGAATAACCAGGCGCTTCAAACCGACGTTTGCGGCCAACTGGTCAAGATCGCTGCGGCGGGCATAGGCCAGCAGCAACGCTTTGGCCCCATCGTTCACCCGCGCGCGGTTTTGCAGCCGTCGCCAAGCGCCGACCTCCAGCAGCTTGACCACCGGATCGCTCTCGACCGAGGCGCTCCAATTGTCACCCATCGACAGCCGAAAGCTCGACAACTCTTCGGCATAGGCGTCCTCAAAATCCAGCGACTCCAACACCTCTGGCACCGGCAGAGCCGATAAATCCACGCTACTCATGCGGTAACCTCCATCATCAGGCTACTGCCCAAATACTCGCCCTTCAGTTCAAAGGTAATCATCCCGCCCAGGACTGCAGTAACCCGTACCGACGCCAATTTGAGACGGGGCTCCCAGCGCCCCAAGGCGCGCGCGACCTCGGCCTGCACTGCACTTTTCCAGCCGGCATTGACCGGCAGATCGACGAACCGGCGCAGCTTGCTGCCGTATTCGGGCCGCATGCGCCGACTGCCCAACGGGGTGGTCAGGATGTCTTCGATGGATTGGTGCAGATGTGCGATGCCGGAAATGGCCTGGCCGGTGTGGCGATCCATTCCGATCATCACCCTTACTCCTGCAGTGGTTGGAACTCGGCGCTAGCGTTCAGGTAGTCCAGCAACTCCTTGTCGCCGTCCAGCACGGCCACGCGCTTTGCCACGACAGGCACCGCGCGATGACTCGGCAGAATCAAGGTGCGGGAGGTGTAGAGTGTGTCCGTGAAAAGGGTTGCGGGCTTCGTCGCAATGGGCGCGGGAATGGGGCTGGCCGCAAGTGCGATGCTTTCTGCCGAAGAGTCAGCCGTGTCGAGTTCTGCATTGGTCTTGGCCATGCGTTTCTCCAGGAATGAAAAAGCCCGCACAAGGCGGGCCGTAGGAACGTTCGATTAGTGCGTGTGGTGGTTACTGTTGCCGGCGGCGTCCGTGATCGTTCCGGCGCCGGTCACGTTACCGGTGACGTTCAGCGGCCCGTCAATATTCACTGTACCCACCAGACCAATGGTCCCCGCCGTCACCGTTACCGCGTTATCCGTGACGGTGACGCTGGAGCCGCCGACCTTGATGGTGACGGTACCGGCTGGGAGCGTGATGCTGTAGCTGTTGGCCTGCCAGTCGTAAATCAGCGAGCCGCCATCGTCGAAGCGCCAGACCTCGACATGATCGCGATTGTCCGGCTGCGCGCCAGCATTGCCATATAGACCCGGGATGAAAGTGCCCATGCCGGCCTGACCACTGGGGTTAAACAACACCCCCTGCTCGCCCAGACTCGGCGCTCGCCAGTGCCGCGCCTTACCGGCCGCGAGGCTATGCCAGCGCACCCAGGCGCTGGTCCACTCGCCATTCGATACACGCACCGCCGGCGCTGCCAGATCCACCCCGACCACCGCACACGGCATCAACATTGCCGCAATCATGCGGTCATGCTCGGCGACGGCGTAACTCACAGCAGATCCTCGGGCGAAACAGGACCATCCCCAGGTTCAATATCAATCACCAACGAACCCGGCGGTTCGTCCGGCCATGGCCATTCCTCAACACCCAGGTAAAGTTGTTGTGTCCATTCCACCAGCCAGACCACGTAGCCATCCAGCTCCGGCTTAGTCCAATCCTGCATCGCCTGGACGAACTCGGCAGGCTCGACCGCAACACCCCAGGTTTGCATTCGCAGCAACACGGCCAACTGTGCCGCCAGGTGTGCGGCCTGCTGGCAATGTTTCGGACGAATCGGATCAACTATGATCCGTGCCTCGAACTTACAAATCAGAGTTGTCTCCCCGGTGCCGATATCTTTACCAGGTTCCATTTCGGCCATTTCAATGAACACTACCGGCAGTGCAATCCGGTCTTTGATGTTTGGCCAGGCCGTCACCGCTTTGATCCCCGAGAGGTTGCTCAGCAGGTGTTGTTCAATCGCCTGGTAGAGCTGGTCAAGACTAAAAGGCTCGTCAGGCATTGGCCGTCCTCTTTAAATACTTCTGCAGCTCAAAGTTGAATTCCTGCTGCAGGATCTCCAGCAAACGCGCATCGGCGCGTTTGACCCAGGCATCGAAATGCGGACGGGCCTGCTCCAGTGACACCTTGGCTTTGGCCAGCGGGAAACGATCGCCGTTTTCTGCGACCCACCCCGAACTTGCCCCACCACCGCCCAACACAGTGCTACCGGGATAATCGTCCGCGTTGAAATGCTTGCTCGCCGTACGGATCCAGATATCGGGTTTGTTGCCGTAGACCTTCTTCAGGAAAGCGCCCTGGTATCGTCGCCCGGCGACCGACACACCGCTGCCCGACTGTCGTGCCCGGCCGATACGGCTGGACTCTATGGCGTTAAGACCGAACCACAACTTGCCGCTGGTCGCCCCTCCGGAGACCGGGTAGCTGCGCAAGCGCTGACGAACCGCCGCAACGGCAATGCGCTCTTGTCGGCTGACTGCCCGGGCAATGTGAGTGCGCAGCCAACCCAACGTTTTGTTGATCGCTCGACGCTGAGCCGCAGCTGCCGCTTTAGGTACTACCTTGGAGAAATCTTCGAAGGCTTTCAGATCCGCCGCCGAGGACTGGATGGAGAGCATCCCGCCGCCGGCTGAAGGCTTGAAGTAGCTACCGACACTCATGCGCGCATCCTCAAGATTAGGACGACCAGACCGTCCCCGCTGGGTTCCAGTTGCAGCAGGTCGTAGTCGCCACCACCATCCAGCTCCGGCAGTTCGACGGTGACTAACATGCCCTGCTCCAGACCGTGTGAGTCACTGACACGAATCTCAAACCGGGGCTCACGCAGCCCCGTATTAAGCTTGCCGATCTTTGGCTGGAGCCAGGGCGCTGCGAACATGCCGAGGACCGGCTCCTCGCGGCCCTCGATACGAGCAGTGTCGCCTAGGGTTTCAAACACCACCGCATCGACCTCGGCGATCAGATCGCGGAAGGCCACCGTTAGAGTTCCAGAAGGATCTGTGCGCGAGGTCGAGTGCACAAGTGCAGCGGGTTGGACTGGGCTTCACCGGCCATGCCTTTGTTGAACGGCAGCGGCTCGATCATGCTGTAGTACGGAATGCCCTGGGTGTTGACCGTTTCCATGTAGTCAGCCGGGGCAAATGCCGAGATGTACAGATCCGGAACGCCTTCAGGTACCAGCAACGCCTTATCGTCGTGGACGAAAGAAACCCCAGCAACTTTGCCACGGTAGCGCTCCCAGATAATGCCGCCGAACTCGAAGCTTTCTCGGGCATCACCGCGCAGCGCCGCAGCTTGCTGGCTGTTGAGGTAAGTTTCCTTGACCGACTTGTGAACGATCAGCTTGTTCCAGAAGTTCTTGCCGCAGAAAGCGCGAGAGCCGGTACTGGTCACGCTACCCAGCGCATCTTCTTGCATATCCAGGGCTTCGCCGCATTTAACCCGCAGCTCGGTAGCCTGGTCGGCAAGGGCCATGGAAAGCGCCTGGCGTTGCACACCGAAGGCCGCGTAGAGGTCCAGCAAAGGTCTCTGTCCATCGGCATCGAGGATCAGGCCATTGAGTGCGCCCATCCGCTGGAACTCGTGAGTGGCATCCAACTGGCGGCGGGCTTTCGCCAGGCGGGCGTTGACGACGTCCTGAACGGCTTGCAATTCGGTGCGGGTACCGAAGGCGCGAATGCCTTGGATCTCGTCAGCCTTGATCGTAAAGCGTTCCGGCAGGTGGACGGTGTTGAAGGGGATCAGGGTGCGCTTGCTGGCCCCGACCACCAGGCCAGAACTGCCGCGCTCGCCAGCCGGAACCAATGCCAGGGTATCGCCGTCCTTTTCAATCTGCACGGTCAGGGTGGTGACACCCTCCTCCCGAAACAGACCCAGGGCGCTAATGCGCCCCGGCAGATAGGGTTGTTCGTTGAGTGCAGCGGTGAGCGCGGTAACGGTAAACGCTTCGTCGTCAAAAATGGCGATATCGGCCATGGGTACTCTCCAGAAATGCAAAACCCCGCTCAAGGCGGGGTAGATAAGCGTGGCTGAGCGTCTTAGCGAACGATCAGAAAATGTGCAGCAAGATCTTTCTCGGCCTCGGCGTCGAGTCCCGTCAAGTGCGCTTCGCTGATTTCCGCCAAACGCACTACGGCACGACCACGTCGCACCACGTCCGACGCACCCAGTGGGCCGAACAGAATCGCAACAGCGGCCTGGGTACCGTCTTCTGCGGCCGCGCTATACGGTGCGAATTCACCGGTAGCCGTTACCAGGCCGAGGACTTGCCCCGGATACAGTGCCGGTCCTGCGGCCACATTGATGGCTTCTCGCGAGATGCGCCCGGCACCTTCAGACAGCAGAAACTCACCGGCGTGGACGGGTTCTTTTTTGATGGTCATGGTCTTGCTCCTTTCGCGCCGTGCGCAGTTCCAGATTGAGCTGCCTGTCGAGCGGCCCAGATCGAGGTGGGATCAGGTTGTTTAGCCAGCACCTTCGGCGCCGGGTCATTGTCCAGCGGCAGGGTGTTATCGATTTCAAAGCCCTTGCCGCCGCTGACGATTTTGTCAAACAGGCGTGCTCGAACCGCCGGTGCATCTAGGCCAGCGGTGACGTACTCGGCACTGAACTCCGGCAAGCGTGCTGCAACGCAAAGATCATTCACCGCTTTTGCCCGTGCCAGGCCGGCCAGGACAATCTCTTCGCTTTCAAGCTTGGTGGAGCTGAGCAGCGGCGCGACCAGATTGCTGATGCCGCCCTCGGCGCAACGCTGGGTGATCATCAGTGCCAGCTTGGTTGAATCAACCACGGGTGGCGTCGGTGGAAGAGCTGGAAGAGCTGGAAGAGTCAGGTCAGGATCGGGCTCTGGCGGCTCGTCGAGCTGAGCCAGCAAATCGGCCGGTGCGTGCTGGTAACGCTGCAGCACACCACCCTGTCCGAGACAGGCCTTGACCGTGAGCCCGTCGCCGACTTCATCAGCCAAGCCTAGGGCCACTGCCTCGTTGGCGGTCAACCAGGTCTCGGCGGCGACTAGCCGCCGTAACTCCGTCTCATCGATGTCCGGCGCCTTCGCTTTGTAGGCCGCGATGATCGCTTCCATGGTTTGGTCCAGTACGTCGGCCACCTTGCGGAAGTCTTCGGCATCCCCTGCGGCATAGGTCCATGGGTTGTGAATCATCAGCATGGCGTTGGCTGCGATCACCACCCGGTGCGCGCCGCATACTGCCACGCTGGCTGCGCTGGCTGCCAAGGCATCGACCCGCCCCGTACAGCGCTCACCCAGACGGGACAACGCGTTGTGAATCGCCAAGCCGTCGAATAGGTCGCCACCAATGCTATTGAACGCCACGATCACCGGTGAGACCCCATCATCCATGGCGCGCAGGTCTTGGACGAACTGATTGGCGGTGACGCCCCAGGCGCCGATCTCGCCGTAAACAAACACCTCTATAACAGGCTCAGCGGCAGCGGCGTCGGTTTGCAGCGCGTACCAGGTTTTGTCCTGCACCTGCACCCGCTGACCAGCCCGGTTGTAAATACGCGGTCGCGCTTTTTTGCTCATGGTTGCTCCTTGTTGTCGATGAGTACGACAGGGTCAAGAGTGTTGTAATTGAGACCGAGAGCCGTGGCTCTGGCGAGGTCGGCAGCATTTTCCGTATCAACCGTTTCAGCGTCGTAGCCCGTGCGCAGAACCATCTCGCTGCGCGAAGCAAAGCCCGCTTGTACTTCCATTCGCCGCGCCTGTACGTCTTGCACGGGCTGGATGTAAGCCCAGCCTTGCGGCACCCAGCGGGTACGCAGGTATTCCCGTCGGCGCTGGGCATAGCCGTCCAGGACCAGGACGCCTGACAAGACAGCCATGTCCATCCAGGCGGCCCGGACTGGGCGGCAGAGCTGGTGGACGTAAACGCTGAATTGCAGTTGCTCTAGGCGGCGTCGAAACTCGTTGAGCACGACTCGCAGCGCTCGGTCGTTGACCCCACGCATGTCGCCCGTGAGGATTTCATAGGGCGTGCCGGCCCCCGCCGCAGCAGCCATCAGTTGCTGTCGCATGAAGTCTGGATAGTTGTTACCCGCGTCAGGCGGCTTGGAGAACTCTACCTCTTCGCCCGGCCCCAGTTCCTGCATGGTGCCGGGCTCTAGCGCGACCATCGGCGTGAAGCCATCACGATCAAGACTCAGCGGAAGACCGGTGACCGGATCTCTGGGTGTAAGTCCAGAATCCGGTGCTGGGCGACTGATAAAGCCCGCAAACAGGTTGGCCACCTCTTGGCGGAACAACACCGCGTCGTCGTAGTTGTCGAGACTGCGCAGGCGCTTGAGCACCGGCGACAATCGCGGCACCCCGCGCAGCTGGCCTGGCTCAACCGGTTCGAAGATGTGCAACACCTGCGCAGCAGGCACCCGCACAAGCTGGTTGTAACCGGCGTTCAGCGAAGACGCATCACGCGGATGCGACAGGTACATCCAGTACGCCGCCCGCTTTCCACCTGGGGTGAACTCGATCCCGGCGCGGATGATGTTGCCGGTTTTGGTGGTCTCGAACTTGTCATGCGGCACGAACTCAGGGGCCAGTATCTGGAGCTGGAGCGGAACCGCGAGACCTTCATCCAGGCTGCGCGGTCTCAACCGCACAAAACATTCGCCCGAGGTTTCAACGGTGCGAGCCACCAGCGCTTGCTGACCGTAGAAGTCGGTGCGCTCATCGGCGTCTGACTCGTCGACCCAGTCGTCCCACAACTCCTGGAGCAGTTTTCGCAGCTGGGCGTCTTCGGTTTTCGGCCGAGGGTTGATGCCAGTACCGATCAAGTTGCTGACGCGTTTGTCTATCACGTTGAAGGCATACGGGTCATTGCGAACCGCTGCCCGCGAACGCGAACGCAGGTTACGCAGTGCCGGGGTATTGATGCTGTTGATCCCGTTGTCGGGAGCATCCCAGCCAGTGGATCTGCGGCCCTCTCCGGCGCCCTCGTAACTGGCCTTGATGTTCGACGGCAGCACGAATCCGTTACGGGTTAGCGTCGGATAGTGGCGGGCCATTAGAGTCCTTTGCCTCCGTGGTACAGCCTGACCACACGCGAGCGCGGTCCGGCAGCATTGATCAGCGACGAGCGGATCTCCTCGCGAGCCTTGAGCAGCTCGTCGACGGTGCGGTACTCCACGGTACGGTCGGTGTAGCGCACGACTTTCTCTCCGCGCGCGATGGCCGCCTCAACCGCGTCGAGGTGCTTCTGAGTAAATGACATATCAGCGTCTCTTCAGGTAACCGCTGCTGGAGCTGCGGCGTTGAGGTGGCGGTGCTGCTGGTCGCGATTGCGCGGCCGGAGCAGTGGGTTGCGGAGCCGGTTGTGGTGCGGAAACTGATGTTGCTTGTCCGGTGTTACTGACCCGCTCGCCTTGAACAGGCTTGACCCCTGACGCTTCGTCGAACAAACCAGACTGCGCCAGGGACTGACGCACTCGCTCCCAGTCATGTTCCTTGTAGCGGTTGATGCCCAGGTAATGCGCCATGGCCAGGCAGTACACCATCAGGTCGAGCGCTTCGTTGCGCTCGGCCTTGCCCTTGACCCATTCAATGCGCTTGTGTCCTCGCACGTAGCGGGCAACCTTGCGCTCGGCCACACACTGGGCGAAAAAATCGTCCGGCAAGTCGTTGGCAAAGTGCAGAGCGCCCGGCCCAGATTCGAACGGGTAGCGGTTGTAGATCCAGTCCTTCGCTGTATCAGTACCGACAAACCACAGTTCGGCACCGTTGCGTTCGGTCTGGCCCTTCCAGGTTACGTCGACCATCGACGGCCGTTGGGCAATCACCGGCTTACCAGGCTTGCTCGCCCCCTTGATGGCGAACACATTTCGCCAGCGGCGAACGCGGCAGAACTGGTAGACCTCATCGGTGTGGTGACCACCGGAGTCGACCGCTACGGCAAGAATGCCCAGGCTGACCCCGCACGGATGGCGGTATTTAGCCTTGAGCAATTCGTCCAGCGCCGCCCAGGTGCGGTCGTCTGCGGGATCACCCGAGACCACCTGGTAGTCAACAACCCAGCGCTCCATGCCCGCGCCCCACCCCATGGCCATGAACTCCAGGCGATTGGCTTGAACGTCGACGGAGCCGGTGATCATCATCACTGCGGCCGATAGCGAGCCGAGGGTAAAGTCCTCTAGCCGCGCCCGCTTCATCAGCGTGTCGGCCTTGGTTTGCTCTTGGGCGCTGTCCCAGACTTTCGCCAGGCGGGTGTTGTAGAACACCTGCATGGGCTCCAGGTCGCCTTTGGCCTGGGCCTTCTTGGCCTTTTCGAATTGCTTGGCCAGTGACTTCCAGTCCATCCAGCCCAGCGGCGAATACAACGCATTGAGGTGGAAGCCAACCGTCTCGCCATCACCCTCGGCATGAGCGCGCCATTCACCTTTGGCGAGCATTTCACCCTTGTGGTACTCATCGATCAGCACGTCGCAATCAGGACCGGCGCACTGGTAATGCACCACTCTGTAGTCCTTCGAATAATGCAGTCGTTCCCACTCAAGGATTTGCATGTGCCCGCAGGTCGGGCATGGGACGTAGTAGTAACGTTGGTCGCTGCCCTCAAACAGGTCGGAGATCCGCGAGGCGCCTTTAATGGTTGGCGAGCTGGAGAAGTAAAATTTTGCATTGCGGCCGAAGGTACTGCCACGGGTTTCCGCCAGCTCGATGGGGTCACCCTCTTCGCCGATGTCCACTTCCCATCGGTCAATCTCGTCGCCGTAGACGTAGCGCGCCGACAGCTCCGACAGGTTGGCCGCAGAGCCCGCCGTCGTCACGTACAACGAACCACCCTCGAACTCCTTGGTATCCATGGTATTGCGCGAATCCCGCGAGCGGTTGGAGGCCACACGCTCACGCAGTACGGGCGTGGCCTTGATAGTCTTGCCGATCCGCGACGACACCCGCTTGGCCAGGCCAAGGCTCGGCAGCAGGGTCAGGATGTTGGACGGTGCCATATGGATCAGGCCGCCGATCCAGTTCAAGGCGATCTGCGTTTTCATCAACTGCGAGGCGACCATGGTGATAACGCGCTTGCAGGGGTGAGCCGGCGACAGGCACCGCATGGGTTCGCGGGCATACGGAGTACGCGAGGTGCGGTACTGGCCTGGCTCAGCGGCGCCGGTGTCGCGCGGGATGCGCATGTATTCGTCGGCCCATTGATCAATCCAGACGTCCGGGTCGGGCCGGAGCCCACGGAAATACGCCTCGCGGTACACCTCTGCACCGTCAGGGATTTCCGTGGGCATGGGCTTAACTCGTGGTCAGGGCATGTTCAAGATCCGCTGAAGACATGCGTTCGGCATCTTCCAGCGACCGGCGGATGGCCGCCGTCAGGTGTTTTTCGATTTCCCAAGGATCGGTCATGGAGGCCAATTCGGGAGCCAGTTGCGGGGGCATACCCAGTAGCTGGTCTCGCAGCATGCGCCCAGCGTTGTATGCGCCGGTCTTGACCGCTGTCATAGCGACCAGCGACCCCTTGGCCTTGTGCAGCTCGATCTCGGTCAGCAGCGCCAGGTTGTGTTCGCGTAGTGCGCGAGCCTTCTGGAAGTCAGGCTGCTGCCCCGCAGGTGTAATCATGGGCGGCGGCGCAGCCGTTGAAGTCGGTTCAACCTGAGTGGATAACTGGCTGTAAATGTCACGCTGAAGCCGGTCTTGGTGGTGGCGGTCGGCGACGGCAGTCTTGCTGGGATCGGCGGTGTCGCGGATAAGTGATTCGGTCAAAAGCACATCGACCTTCTTTCCGTCAGCAGACAGCACCAGTCTATTGTTGTCTTTCAGCCAGGTGATGTAACTGGGTGACCTGCCGATCCGGGCCGCGAAGGCGCTCTTTGACAGGTACATTGGTTCTGTCATAAGCCCTCCTTTTCAACGGCTTTTCAATGGAAACCCTTCAATTTCAATGGGTTGAATTTCAGTAAGCTGGCAACCCTGCCGCTAACACTTTCCCGCGGGTTTCCGACCCCGTACCCGCCGAATACCCCCAGGGTCCCCGGCAGTTTTCGGCGCCCCAAACCGGTGCGGGTGGCACAGAGAAGAAGTGCGCGATCGGTAGGCCATCCCCCGACCGCAATGGCTGGTGTTTACGCAAACTCTCGCAGCGCCTCTTGCAGCCGCTTGGCTTTAACGATGGCAGCAGCATTACTTTCGCGCTCAGCCTCTACCGACAGGGCTACCTCTTCGATGCGGCCAGCCAATGCCTTCATGCGCTTGCTGAACTCTTCAGACAGGCTAACCACTTCACCCGACAGGGTTGCCAATACGTCCAACGCGCCATCGTTTTTTTTGGTCGATGCAACGGACTGCTTGGATGCCTGAGGCATGGTTGTCTCCTTCTTGGGTTTGGATGTGGCTACAGCTCGCTGAAACTTTCCGCCGATTGGCTCCCTGATCAGCCCAGCATCTTTGAGCTCACCAAGAGCACGGCGTATAGCGTAGGCAGATGCACCACTGACATTGGCAGCCAGGACGGCGCCGTGAATATCACGAGCGGCCCAGCATGATTGAATGGGTACATAGCTAAAGATTTTTTGAGCGATGGAAGATTGTCCCGCAAGCATCTGCTGCTGCCTGGATTCATTCATAGCTGGAGACCTGCGAAGTGAGTGGCTGGGTGAGAGTTATTCAGAACGATTGGATTCGGCGGGCATCTCACTTACGCCCAACCGCTTGGCAGCCCAGCGTTCGTACAAGCCGATTGCAACATCCGCCCCGGCCATGGCCGTGAGGCACCCAAAACCGCCAGCCGTCCAGATCGAAACGCCCGCTGCATATAGCAGCATCATGGTGGAAAGACCGCAGACCACGCAGGCGCCCGACCGCAGCGCCAGGCGCCGCACCAAAGACCACCCTCGCGCACCATCCTTGTCTGCTCGCCACATCTCACCAGATACACCACCGACCAGGGCCAGGACGATCACTAACCAGATCGGCATATCGACCAGCGCTTGTTGCTCAGTAGTCATGGTGTGCCTCAAGAACAAAGATAAACCGGGAGAATAAAAAACCCCGCCGAAGCGGGGTTGGTGACCGGCCAGGGGAAGCCGGGTGAAGCTGCACAGCACGTGCTCGGTGATCAGTTCAGTCGCAATTCGTAGATCGTGCTGACTTTGTACCTGTCTTCGGAAAGACCGAAAAGCAGTGATTATCGGTTGTACCGAGTTCGACCACACTTCAACCGCACTTCGACCACACTTCGACAAGATGACCGGACGAACGGTAGCGCCGGACTACAGGGAGTTGCGCAGCGGGGATGCTCGCGTGAGGTTCTTCTCAACTGATCCACCCTCCCGGACATAACCACGTGTAGCGCTGGCCCGCACCGTCAGAATCGAAAGTACACGCAGATGAAGACGTTCTACCCAGTTGCGATAGGTCCGGTCAGCACCTTCGGCGATACCCAGAATTCGCATTTGCTCTCTGACAGGGCTCGCAGGGACATGCAAGTATCGAAGTTCGGCCAGCTTAGCCAGACCCTGGGCGCGATCCTTATCCCGCATCAACTCAGCAACAGCTGCGCCGATCTCATTGCCGATGTAATCCATGCCGGTGGTGGCACCCATCAACTCACGCGAACCCGGTGTACCGCGTGGCGCACATCCACCCCACTCAATAATCGTCCCCATCTGGCTGCCCATGCCGCCACCCAGGCCGAGCCGGTGGTGCTGTTCGCCCCAGTGCACCATCAACGCTTCAATTTCCTCGATCATTGCCCTTCCCCCCGAACCAATCGAACCTGACACAAATTACCAACAACCCGACACAAACCTGACACACCTAAAAACCTTATAAAACAATGCTTTAACAGAACCGTGTCAGGTGTGTTAGGTGTGTTAGGAGTTTCTTCACGCATAAAAAAACAAACTAAGTCGTGTTTTGAGATTGTCAGTTGTTTAGGTGTGTGCGCCTGCGCACGCGTTAAACCTGACACACCTGACACGGACTTACGCAAAGTCGGTAATTCCGTGGGCTGTGGCTGTGTCAGGTTGAAGCTTTCAGTCTGACTCAGAGGAAACACACCTGACACACTATTGGTCGTCATGCGGCCGCTCTCCCCTTGTCTGCAAACTTCACGTGATCCCAGCTATCCACGCTCCAGCCGCCTGCCTTCGCCTGCGCTCGCCATTTGGCCACCGACGCTCCGAGCGCGGCGGCGCTCATGGATGGGGGCGGGGAAGGTGCCTTATCTATGCCGGCCCAAGGAAAGAAAAACGTGCCGAATGATCGACGCGCCCCTTCCATCCACGGCACCCGCTGAACCTTGTCCACCTCGGTCGAAATGAACCCACTGAATTTCGTATGGCTCAGTGAGTGCTCTTTGTTCCGGTGGCACCACTCCAGGAAGAGCGCGTACAGATCACTGCTCACGCAGATACCGAATGGCGCACCGAGCAGTTCGTGCCGCCATTCCCGCAAAAACGTCTGCCAACTGGCCATGCTCAATTCCACCAAGCGCTGGCGAGCTTCCGTGTCAGGCGGCCTTGTCCGCTCATCAAAGTCACCCAGCGGATAACTGAGTAAATAGTCATACAGTGCCTCAACGCCGCCATTTACCAATTCGTGCTTAACCTTCGCCTGGGCAGGCTCGGGTAATGTTTCTTTGGGCCACATCACCAGCATCCGCCGGTCGTTCTCCCCGATCGGCCAAGGCATGATCTCGTTCGACAGGAACACCGCGTTCATGTGGTTGGCTTCCTCCCAGCCGTTCACGAACTTCGACTCCATACGAACCGTCTTGCCGGTAACCATGTGCTTGATCTTGCCGACCTGGTTGTAACGCTGATCCCGACTGACGACTTCTTCAAACACCCCATAGAGCTTATTCGACTGCCAGACCGTCCAATTTGACTCGAGCTGTGCCTGCCCAACGGTCGCACCACAATCACCGTAGATCTGCCCCATGATGTCGCTGAACAGCAGGCTTTTACCGCTACCCTCCATAGTCGAATGGAACAGCACGGCTGTATCCATTTTTGCGCCGACATTTTGCAACGGGTAAGCCAGCCATTTAGTCAGCCAATCCGTGGATGCGGCATCCCCGTTACACAGAAAACGGATGATTGATTTAAAGGTGCGGCACTTAGACGGATCGTTGACCGGAACCAGAGGCAACCCCTCAAAGGTATTGATGTACACCTCGGGGTCTTTCGTCATGCGCGGGTCGAACACGATGTGTTCCATATCCACCGTGCGCCGATCCGGGCTGTTCAACCACATCCCGTACGCGTCACCCAAGGACATCTTCAACGCTCCTTCCGGGATCCGTCGGCGCTTCTGGATATCCCAAGAGTCCTTAGTGCCATCGATGTAGACGTAACGCTCGACCGGCGCCATGCCGTTACCGCCGACCTGCTTGAATTTGGCTTCAGCCTTCGCCTTGTTTGCCAGCCGCTCAGCCACGTCATCAGCAATGACCTTCTTCACCGGCAACTCCAACCACTCTTTCGCAAGTGGTTTGGTCACTAGCATTTCGAAGGCTGACTTCTTGATGATCACTCGCTTGAAAGTGTCGAAAATCGCGGTCTTACCCTCGACCAGGGCAAATCGGGTGAAGATCCGTTCGGCCGTCCAAGGATTCCCCCCGCCCCCCTCTGGAGTAGCAGCGCCGTTTTCGGCGGGCTCATCCAAAGGTGGGGCATGGGAAACGTCATTCATCTGGACAGGTACAGCGGACAGTGCAGCCGCGTCGAGCTGGTCGCGAACAACATCAAGGCCTTGCTCGATGTGCAAATCATTCCAATCCTTGGCCATCAGGCAGCCTCCCCAAAAAACGGAAACGCAGCAAAGCCGCGAACTTCAAGGGCGGCAGCTTCGGCTTTAGTTCGACCGGGATTGCCTGCCGCATCCGGATCATCGTCACCCGCGACGACAATTGCAGCCTCAGGATGAAGCGAACGTATGGATCTAACGACGTTGACCAGGTTGCCGGAGTCAACGGCCATGGCAACCGGCCAACCACTCGCCATGTGCACGGTGGCAGCGGTCGCGTAGCCCTCAGCGGCAGCAACGATGACCGGCGAATCGACAACGCCCAATACGTGGAAGCAACCCGATTTGCGGCCGTACTTTGGAAACAGCTTGGTGCCCTGCCCGTTGATCGATTGCAGGCTCCAAAGCTTGCCAGCCAGATCTCGCAGCGGGATAGCAATGCTACCGGGCTTGAACATCAGGAAACTCAGGGATGCAGGGCGTGGCTTAGGTAGGTTGTTGAAAAACTGCATCGCGTTGCTGCCGGACCACACCTGACATCGCTTGTTGTGGTCGTCGATGGACAGAATCACTGTGGTATTGAAAAAGCCGATACCGAAGGCACCGACTTGTTTTCGTTCGAGGTACGCACTCTGACCATCTGGCTGGCAGTGCTCGGTCCAGATTCGGTAGCAGCTATCCGCGACCAGCGTGCGCATCTCCTCGAGTAACGCCTCATCAGCCTCGACCTCTGCCTGACGCTGCTTGCGCCGCGCATCCGCTTCGGCCGCGAACCGCTTCTTTTCCTCAGCGGTCATTTCAGTTTTTTCAGGACGCCAGCCAGCATCGTGCGCCAACTTGATCACGGTACCCATGCCGGTACCGCCCTTTTTGAATGACTTCCACACGGACAAGGCCGCCTTACCGTCATAGCTCTTGCTGCTCTGACTCCAGATATTCCATGGACCGTAGCCGTCCTGTCCGAACTCAGCCTTCAGCCCCATACCAACCTCGACCCACGTATCTCGCGAGTCCGGCGATATGTATTGAAGAAGGTTCGGTAGATCGAATAGCTGTAGAGGGATTTTGTCGTCACTCATCGCCGAGCCTCCCGCAACCCCTGGCAACTAACACAAGTCTCGCAACCATCAATCGTTTGCTGACGTAGCAAAGGGATCGCGTCGCCGCAGTCTTCACCGAACTGTGCACTGGCTCGAACTGTGCGCGCCGGCGTTGCGCGATTGAGAGCAAGCTGCAGCATATGCTCGGCATGATCGTTTGCCAGATCGATGACATCAGCCATTGTCATGACCCCCCATCGCTTGGCGTGCACCTGCCATGATGCCAAGCACCGCACGAATAACGTCTACGCCGTGCTTATCAAGCAGCGCAACCTCGTGCAACTCCCAGATCTCGTCCGCTGCGCCGCTGTGCATGCTGGACACAAACTCGCCCGTTTCCGCGAGTAACTCGCCGACGGCCTTCAGTGCATCTTTAGTTGCTGCTACTGGCTCAGGCTTGTACCAAACGGCGCCCGCCGGACGCATCAAGGCGTCAAGCAGCAGTGGGCTTTCTGTCAACCGAATCACTTCTTCAAGCTCATCGGGAGTCAACCAACGACGCTCCTCATCAAGCTTGAGTTTCTTCTGGACGGTGTCGTTATCAAGCACCATGTCATAGGCAAGGGCAGTGATACCGCCCTTGTAGTCACGCCCTGCGCGATACAGCGCCTGACGCAGTGAAAGGACCTGACCAGCGTCAGGCAATAGATCCGTACGACTCATAACCGTAAATACCCCTGTTACGGTGTGGCAATAAAGCAAGGCATTCCCTACTCTATGACCATGACCGATGCATGTGCTGTGTCGTCATAAGCCGGGCTGGGGGAATCTTGTGGTGAGAGGCCCCAGTTCCGGCACCTTTTACTAGGCAGCCTTGGATCTGCGTAGATAAGCCCAGTCAATGTCTGGCCGCAGGACCTCGCATACAACAGTGCCCTTGGATTCTCTTTCGATGCTGACAGCAAGAGCCGCACTTGCCCGCCGATTGCAGTAGGCAACCTGCCGAAGTTGCCCGGCAGAGGTACCGCAACGATTGGCAAATATCTCCAAATCAGTCTTATTCAGAGCCTTTAAATATTCGTGCAAGGTCATATGCACCTCCGTTCTGGATGTGCAGATTAGCAATTGCTAATCATCACAGCAATAGCAAACCGTAATTTACTGTTTGCTAACGTAAAGCGATCATTGAGCTATGGATATCTACGAACACCGAATTAAGGCCCTGCGCCAAGCAATGGCCGGTCTCAGCCAGAAGGATTTCGCCAACCAATTTGGTTTGGACGCGTCCTATTTGTCGCAGCTATTGAACGGACACAGAAAGCTCGGCGAGAAGGCCGCAGCCACCCTTGAGGCCAAAATTGATCTGGCTCCGGGTACGCTGGTGACTCCAGAAGACTCAGCCAGTTCGGATCAAACGGGGAAAAGACCAATAGATAACGTCGTTCCTATTGGCACCAGGAAAGTTATGGAATCGCTGGGGTTTATCACGATTCCACACCTCAACGTCACCGGATCAATGGGCTCAGGTCGAGTACCACCCGACCACCAAGTTGAAGTCATCCGCGACATAACTGTCCATCTTGACTGGCTGAAAACCCAGGGCTTGGCGTTTTCAGGTATCGAGAACCTAGCCATTATCACGGGAGATGGCGACAGCATGGACGGTACGTTCCGTGACGGCGATTCGCTTCTTGTGGATCGGGGCATAACTGAAATACGGACTGACGCGGTTTACGTCTTTACTCTGGATGGGCACCTGTTCATTAAGCGTCTTCAGCGCATGACGGGCGGTTCCTTGCGCATGATTTCCGACAACCCTGTATATCCGGCGATCCTGATTGAGGGGGCAGACCTAGAGAAGGTTCACATCCAGGCTCGAGTTTTACTCGTATGGAATGCCAGGAAGTTGTAGCCGCTAAGAGAACTGGACCAAGCCTGCGCAAGCGGGCTTTTTTGCACGTAACGAAAAAAAGAGCACAGATGTACTCTTTTCGCTTGCCGTAATATCCGAGCCAAACTACTGTATGTATATACATGCAGCCAAGGAGGAACATATGGCACAGCCGAAACCGAAGACACCCGCCCCCGCTACTTCAATCGAGATGCTTGGGGCGCGCCTTCAAAAAATTATTAACTCGCCCACAGCCCAAAAAGCACAAGCAGCAATCATCTCCAAGGCTCCAGATGAGGCCCAGGAAGACTGGGACAAAATCATTGAGGCCATCACAGAGACAGATGGCGTTTATGTGACTTATGAGGACGATGGGACTTTGCGTGTTTTTTGGGATGTGCCTGATAAAGATTGATCAGTAATGAGCCCGCCAAAAGCGGGCTTTCTTCAATTCAATGAAAGTAATTTAGCAACTGCTATTGCAAAACTATTTAGCTATTGCTAATTTTCACCTCGTACCCCCTCTCACCACAGAGTACGAGCCATGCAAACGACACAGCACAACCCACGCTGCCCGGTGTACCTACACCCGGCAGCAGCTTCCAACATCAGCTCCATTGAGGCCGTCCAGCGCCGCACCGGCTTGCTAGTCATCATCACGCCCAAGGGCCGCGCCGCTCTGGCAGTACCGCCCGTACCAGATCCAATGGCTGCCGATCACTTCAGTCCATGGGGTGGTGACGCAGCATGAGCCAACTACTCATTGGCCTCACCGGCCTAGCCCGTTCTGGCAAAACAACCGTCTCCCAACACCTAGCCACCGAGCATGGTTTCGAGTCCTATGCATTCGCCGATCCGCTGCGCGAGGGAGTAATGGCGATCTTCAACCTCAGCCCGGAAGATCTCGAAGGCGACGCCAAAGAGCAACCGATTGCATGGCTGGGGCGCTCACCACGTCAACTGATGCAGCTGCTTGGCACTGAGTGGGGACGCCACATGATCAGCGCCAACCTTTGGATCGACCTGGCCGAACAGAATCTCGATTGCCTGAGCGCCGTTTTCGACGGCGCACCTGGGTTCGTCATCAGCGATGTCCGCTTTGAGAACGAAGCCGACTTCATCCGCAAACGCGGCGGGACTGTCATTCACCTGCGCCGTCCAGATGCTCCCCAAGTCAGTGCGCATATCAGCGAAGCCGGTGTAAGCATCCATGACGACGACCTGATATTGCACAACGAAGGCGGACTGGACGAGCTGTTAGGTCAGCTGGACGAGCTCCTTATCGCCCTACGTGCTCGCGCCCAGCGCGCAGCCGCCTGAGGTCAGCGCCATGAACAGAGACCTGGCCGCAACAGCAGCTTTGCTGGGCCTTAAACCCCGCGCATTTCGCAACAAATTGCGCGAGATAGGTGTTTTGACTCAGGCCAGCGAGCTTGCTTCCAAGCATCGCGACCAGGGCTATCTGTACGTCGAAACGCGCAGCCGCTGGAACGAGAACATCAGAACCTACAGTCACTACGCCGTAGTGATGGTTAAGGAAGCGGGCGTGAGCTGGCTGGCAAAGCAACTCGACATCACCATCAACGCTTAGAAGGACGCCGCAGTATGAGCCAGAACGCCATTACCCAAGCTGTTGGCGCCCTGAAACTAGTGCCAGTTTTCATCAATAGTCCAGGGATCATCAGCCGCGCAACCATCATCGGTGCAGCGCATGAAGCCGTAACCCTGCTCGAAGGCTTACCACCCGTTACCGCAGAACTGGCCGAAGTCTTCCGCATGGTTGATGCCGTGCTGCTCGACGGCCAAGTCGCTTACGTCACCCCAACCCGAAGCCCCGAACGCCCCTACGGAGCCGTCGTGGCTGATCAGCTCGGACGCCTCTGCGCAACCGCTACCGGCAAGACGAAAGAAGGTCTGGCCGAATTGATCCGCCTTCAGTTGGTGCCCCGAAAGGAGGAGTTCGGGGAGGTTTCAGCGTGAGTGGCACCCTGGATCAATTACGCGAAGAGTTCGCGACACCGTGCCCAACACTGTCGGCAGTCCGGACTCGCTACTTCTCGCACATTTCCAATGATCGCTACCTACTTCGCCAGATCAATGCCAAGCGCATTGCCCTGAAGGTCACCCGCCTCGGTGGAACAAGGCAGGGGCAGCCGGTCGTGTACCTGCACGACCTCGCCGAATACCTGGACGCACAAACACGTTCAAAAGCTGCGTGATACAGGCGGCCCCGGCCTGCAGGGGCAAGCAACCAAAAAGGCACAGCACATGAGCAAAGCACGACCATTTATCGACACCCTGCGCGACATTGAAGCCGGTGGCCTGCTCGATGAACTCTCCGAATCGCAACACCGCCTGATTGACGCTATTCGGTTGGCTGGCAAGGGCGGCGACATCGTAATCAAGCTCTCGTACAAGCCGGACGGGCGCGGCCAGATGAACGTGAAGGCTGACGTCAAAGTGAAAGAGCCGGCTCTTTCTCGCGGCACATCACTGTTCTTCCTTACGCCTGAAGGCAACCTCACACGCCGCGACCCTCGCCAACAGGATCTGGCGCTACGCCCGGTCGCCGAAGATGAAGCAATGGAAAGGCTGCGACACGTCTCGCAGTAACGAAATCTCACCCCAAAAACTGGAGCACATCCAATGCAAGAAGCCCTTAACCAATTGGTCCACCTGGCGCAACAGGTAGGAAAACCCATCGATCACCCCGGCCTGTCTGCACCGGTCGCACTGATCCCGACTGGCGTCACCATTAAGGACTTGGAGCATCTACTGCCCGCCCCAACCCGCATCCGCCAAGCCATTCGCATCTTGGATGCAGCCACGTTCATCGCCTACGTAAACCGCTTCACCAGTCCAGCCGCATCGGTGTTCTGCGACGGGCCAGAAGGCCGCACCTTCACTGCAGTGCTCGATTATCACCAGCCGGAAAGCCCATCGTGGGGAAACCATGTTGCGACGTACTGCTGCCCGATCACCATCGAATGGGGTCGCTGGAAAAGTGCCGACCGTAAGCGGATGGACCAGGCGGCCTTTGCTGAGTTTTTCGAGGAAAACGTAAAAGACATCACCGTTCCGGACAGTGTACCTACCGCACCGAACGCTGCCGACATGCTCGAAATCAGCCGCACCCTGGAAGCGAAGAAGAACATCAGCTTCCGACAAGGTACCCGCCTCGACAACGGCCAGGTGCAGCTCACCTACAACGAGCAGATTGACGGCCGCGCCGGTGAATCAGGACAACTGAATATCCCTGAACAGTTCTATATCGCCGTTAAGCCCTTCCTCGGCGGCGACGCCTTTTGCGTTCCCGCTCGCTTCCGCTATCGCATCCAAGAAGGCCGCCTGCTGATGTGGTTCGAACTGGTACGTCCTGACAAGGTTCTCGAAGAGGCTTACACCACCGTCCGCACCAAGATTCAAGAAGCGATCGGCGAAGTACCTCTGTACGAAGCAACTATCTAGTAAACCAACACCCGCCGCCGTCCTCTCACCACCGATCCGGCGGCGGGTTCACCGAAGGACACAGCACATGCAGACACAGCAATCATTCAAACGCATTTCCATCCTAAAAGAAGGCGGCGGTACCCACTCGACCTCAACCACCGACAAACTAATGGGATCTTCAGAAAAACTTGAAATTCGCATCACCCCGGGAGCCTGGTTCCGGCAGGACCTGCTTTTCCCCATTTTCGGGCTCAGTACCGAGGCCGTGCGCAAATACCGCTCCAAAGGTTTATGGCTAGAGGGCAAGCATTGGCGCTGGGATCCGGCCAACGTCATCGTCTACAACCAAGTAGCGATTGAACGCTGGATGGAAGGGAAACCATGATCGACAAGATGCCGACAGGCGTTGAAATGAACGGTAAGCAGTTGCGGATCTGGTTCATTTTCAACGGCCAACGTTGCCGAGAGCCACTGGAAGGGATCGCGAAGGTCAACAAAGCCTCGATAGCCTATGCCGACAACAAGCGCCGAACTATCCAGACTGAAATCAAAGAGGGCCGCTTCGACTATGCGGCCCACTTCCCAAACTCACCCAGGGCCGCCATGTTCACCGGCACCGGTGGCCCGTCGCTCAAGCGCACGGTGAAGGAAGGCATTGATCGATGGCTGGAGGTTCAGCGCGCACTCAAAGCATCGAGTACGGTCGTCAACTACGTGAGCAAGGCTGTACATGTCGACAATAAGTTCGGTAAACGTCGAATCGTCGACATCAGTAAAAGCGACATTGAATTGTTTCAGGCACAATTGCTCAAGCAAGGATTGGCCCCCAAGACGGTGAACGATATCTTCACCGTTGTTCGTGGAGTCTGGGCCGACGCTTTCGGTGATGGCATCCTGAAAACCAACCCGCTCGACAGAGTCAGCAATGTTGGATCGGACGCAGACCTGGAACACGCAGACCCGTTTAGCCGCTCCGAGATCGAACTCATCGGCAAAGCGGATCCTGAAAGGCGCGCCGATGCCAGAATGATAGAGTTCAACTGCTGGGCTGGGTTATCGCTTTCCGAAGTCATCGCACTTGCCGTTGAAGATATCGATATTGAAGCTGGCCTGGTGTACGTACGGCGCGCACTGGTCGTTGGTGAATTCAAAGTCCCCAAAGAACGCTCCAGGGTGCGAGTCGTGGAACTGATAGACCCCGCTCTCGAACTGATGCGGGAGATTGTCACTGCCGCCAAGGAAGCACCCGCCGTTGAGATCACGGTAATCCAGCGAGACAACATCACGTCGAAGACGATGAAAGTCAGGTTTCTTTTTCGCAGCTCCACCAGCGGTTTGCTCTGGAGCGGAAAAACTCTGAGTAACTGGTTCACCGCCCATTTGAAAAAGGCAGAAGTCCGCCATCGAGGAGCCAACCAGTGTCGCCATACCTTTGCCAGCCAAATGCTGTCGAGCTACGTCCCAGTTGAATGGGTGGCTCGCCAGTTGGGGCATGCGGATACAACGATGGTGAGAAAGCATTATGGAAGGTGGATACCGAAGGACACCAAGAGTATGGCGGGTATGGTTTCGAAAATGCTTGGATTTAGGGATACATGAAGGTGGGCCCGAAAGGACCTACATTGTTACAACCAAATCTAGCAATTGGGTCCAATGAGCAACCCGCTTTGCGAGCTACCGCATTGGTTCAAAATTGCAGAACGCACTCAAGTGCACGCGCCGGCATCGCTAATGGTAAGGGCTTGTGCGCCCCTTCCAAAGAGGGCCCTAGTACGATAGTCAACCATCATATGGATCGTGGGATGCATACCGTTGCCTGCATCAAAATCACTCCAACTCCAATGCAAGGTCTCTCAACTTCAGCTTCAGAGCGTCACGCAGGCTGGCATCTGCACCAACGCGTCTTAATACGGCTCTTTCGTAATCGTCGCGGCCATTGAAATGCAGCCCCCTTACTATGCCATCTAGAACACCAGACTCACGAACGGGGTATCGACTCACAATCTCTTCCAAATTTTCCGTTTCAACCAGCATTGTCAGACGTGCAAGCTCATCGGGATATGGCGATCTGAACGTGAGACTTACATCACCGGCATTCGGTTCCATTAATTGTTGACGTGTTGGCATATTCGAAAGCAAGTGGTCTCGTAGGTGCCGCTCCGCAAGGCGACCTGCAAGATGCTCTTTCTTCCCCACCCCCTTTAACGAGTCGACCGCACCTCTCCTCGCGCTATCAAGTAACTGCTGAAAATCGACACCAAGTGTCTCTGCCTGTAATGCAGCGACCGCGGCTTGGGCTTCTGAAGAGTAGATGATGCTTTCAACAGAAAATATCGGTAGCGGGTAAATGCCTCCTTCTTCAAACTTGCTCTTTTGCTCCGTAGACATTCCGTCATGATCGATAAGACCAAATGCTCTTGCTCGATGGATCCCTTCCACTGCTCGAAGACCTTCAACAGCTCGTATTACGTCTTTGCAGGATTCCCGTGGTCGAACCGAAACTGTCGGAAAGAGAAGCGAATACAACGGTTGATCTAAGCTTGTTTTATCGTTGCCCTCAATGAACAGAATCTTGCGGCGAGCGCCGATCACGTCGACCCATAACCACTCTGGAATTTGCTCTTGATCGTTGATGACATCAATATCCCATGATGCGATATTGCCACCATGCCAAGCGCTGCCGCGCACTAAAACGATTTCCCCTCCGTGGATGGCCTGTGGCAACTCAAGCTGGTGGGTACAAATCACGAAGCCACAGTCAGGTCGCGTCAATATCAATGCTTTGATAAGTGCAACAACAATCGATGGATGGAGGTGAAGTTCAGGCTCGTCAATAAGGAAAACTGTACCTGGCCGTGCTGCGACTACCTCAGCTGAAAAAATAAGTGCAGACCGCTCGCCGTCGGACATACGTGCATAGCTGTATAGTGAACCAGCCTGCTTTGCACTCAGTTCGCCGCCGCCGCCAATTACAAGTTGCACTGCCAGATTCGCTTGGGAAAGCACTGCATTGACGATGTCTAGTGGCGAATTATCAGATTGAAGCCGTGCAATTGCCGAAGAACTTGGTCCCTCGGCCTTTATCTGGTTCGCTGCATCTAGCTTGTATTGAACTTCGGCTCCTTGAAAGTCGTGAATAGCTTTCTCGTTACGAATTGTGCCTGCGAGAGATTTCCATCTCGAGTCCGGCGAGTCGTAATAGCTAAGATTGCTATCATATTGACGGCGTGATGCGGGCGTCATAGACAAACTTTCGTTATCAAAATAGGTTGGTCGCGATCCTGGCAGGTAGACACAGTGCCCAGCCCACTGTAACGCAAGCAGATTAACCAAAGCAGACTTCCCTGTTCCATTACGCCCCAAAATGAACACTGGGGATCCCGCCTTCACGGCTAAATTAACTTGGCCTATCTGAGTTGGAATTTGCATTTCAACTAGCTGAGTACTCTCTATTCTTTCCACGCCTAATCCTTTTGATACTGCCCTTTCAAGAATTCTTGATGATAGCCCACTCGAAGGCAAAGCCGAACCGCACCTAAATTAAAAAATACAGGGACGACCGCAATGAGTGCTCGCTGGGTATGTAGTTATACGAAAGGAAATGAATACGGCATTTGAACGATAATTTTGCGGGTTGGTCTGAGATGGAACGTCTGCTCTTGGGCACGGCATGTCGATACGAACTGCTGCATGCGCTGGTGACACCGAATGCAGATGGGGGCATTGGGGTAATTTCGCTGCGTGGGGGGGAAGCCCTGAATCCTCATCGATCATCTGAGCAATAATAGCCAAAACCATCAGCAAGACACATAGACCTAACGCTCAGAGCGGCCTAGAGCGGTATTGCCGTGCGACTTTTTGCCCTAAATATGCCCTAAACAGAAGGCCAGAAACGAAAAAGCCCCTGTAATCGCTTAAGATTACAAGGGCTTAGTCTTATTCAATAATGGCGGAGAGATAGGGATTCGAACCCTAGGTACTGTCGCCAGTACAACGGATTTCGAATCCGTCCCATTCGGCCACTCTGGCATCTCTCCAACGGCGCGCATGATAACAGCTCAGGTGCAGAAGGCGAACCCCCTGCGAGGGAAATTTTCGCGTGCTATCAGGCGCTTGCGTAACTTTTTACGTTAAAGCGGTACGCCGAGGCGTTTTGCGACTTCTTCGTAAGCTTCGATAACGTCACCGAGGCCCTGGCGGAAGCGGTCTTTGTCCATTTTCTTGCGGGTTTCTTTGTCCCACAGACGGCAACCGTCCGGGCTGAATTCATCGCCGAGGACGATCTGGCCGTGGAATACGCCGAATTCGAGTTTGAAGTCGACCAGCAGCAGGCCAGCGTCGTCGAACAGCTTGCTCAGGACTTCATTGACCTTCAGGGACAGCTCTTTCATTCGAACCAGTTGTTCGGCGGTGCCCCAACCGAAAGCCACTACGTGGGATTCGTTGATGAACGGGTCGCCCTTCGCGTCGTCCTTGAGGAACAGTTCGAAGGTGTAAGGGTTGAGCTTGGTACCCTCTTCGATGCCCAGGCGTTTGACCAGGCTACCGGCGGCGTAGTTACGTACGACGCATTCGACCGGGATCATCTCGAGTTTTTTGACCAGGCATTCGTTATCGCCCAGCAGCTTGTCGAATTGGGTTGGGATACCCGCCTCTTCGAGCTTTTGCATGATGAAGGCGTTGAACTTGTTGTTCACCATGCCTTTGCGATCGAGCTGTTCAATACGCTTGCCGTCGAACGCCGAGGTGTCGTTGCGAAACAGCAGGATCAAGCGGTCTGCGTCGTCGGTGGTGTACACCGATTTGGCTTTGCCGCGGTAGAGTTCTTCACGTTTTTCCATGATGGGCTCCGCTTGCTAAAGTAGTTGGGCCAGGCGCCCGTTTGGGACACTAGGCGATATATCGCCAGTCGAGCCCTGAATCTTGATCGGCCACTTGCAGCCAGTCCGGATCGCACCCAAGGGTGTCGACAAAACATTGCCGGGCCAGCTGCGGCAGGTTGTTCTTGCTGCTGAGATGGGCCAGCACCAGGTGCTGTAAATCCTGCCATCCCAATTCGCTCACCAGGTTGGCGGCCTGATGATTGTTCAAATGTCCCAGTTCGCCGCCGACCCGTTCTTTCAAAAAATACGGGTAACGACCTCTGGCCAGCATATCGCGGCAGTGGTTGGCTTCGATCATCAAAGCGTCCAGGCCGTGATAACTCTGTAGCACCGAGGCGCAGTAAGAGCCAAGGTCGGTCAGCAGACCAAATCGACGCTGACCGTTACTGAACACAAACTGCGTCGGCTCAAGTGCGTCGTGGGCAACCGACACCACATTGATGTGCAACGCCCCCAGCTGCAAGCCCTGACCGCCTGACAGAAACCCTGCGGCTTCTACAGGTTTACGCATCCCGCGAAGGGTGCCAGTGCTGAGGTACACCGGTAAATTGTAGCGCCGCGACAGCAAACCCACGCCATGCACATGATCGGCATGTTCGTGGGTCACCAGAATGGCACTCAACTGATGGGGACTAACACCCAGACGAGCCAGACGTCGCTCGGTTTCTCGCAAGGAGAAACCGCAATCCACCAGCACATATGTGTCGTTACTCGCTACCAGCGTGCCGTTCCCTCGGCTGCCGCTGCCTAGAACAGCAAAGCGCACTTAACCGAGGTTATCTTGAATGACACCCAATATGCGGCGCGCTACATCGGCAGGCGCTACGGTACTGATGTTCTTCTCGACAGTAACCTGCACGTTGTCACCCACTTTGCTCAAGCGGACCTGATAACGCTCGGCACGGGCTTCGATTTCTTCCTTCGCCGGTTTGCTACCTAACAGGCGACCAAAGAAACCAGGCTCGTTTTCAGGCTTCTGTGCCTTCTCTGCCAGGTTGATGTAGTAAAGACCCAGACTACGGTTGATGTCTTCCACACGCCACTCGCCATGATCCAGCGCACGGCCGACACTCGACCATGCACGGTCCAGATCGGCACCGAGGTTGAGTACCGGGTTACCGCTGCCGTCTACGCTCAACGCCACGCGGTTCGGCGTATCAAAGTCACGTGCGGCCAGCAGGGAAATAGAGCCACCCTTCGCGGCGCTACGGCTCATGCTGGCAAGCATGTCATCGGTCAGAGCAGAATCGAGGCCCAGATTGGTGGTACGCGCCGGAAAATCTGTATTGGCAGTGCTGCCGGCAGGACGATCAACGCTTACGACGTAGATTTCACTGGTATTGCGCTGCACGCCTGGCTCGATACGAACACGTACACGCGTTTCCGAATCGGTGGACGCACCGCTGGCAGTCAGGCGCTTGGCCATCGTGGCGGAAAGTTCGTCGATACGCTGCCAGGTGGTGTTGAATTCACCCGTCTGCGGACGATCTTCGGCAATGCGGAAACCGTTGTCTTCGAAATACTGATGCGCTACCGGCCAGACTTCGGCAGGCGCACGCTGAGCCAGAATCCAGCGAGAGTCACCGCTTTTTTGCAGGCTGAAATCGCTGGAATCGGCAGCAACAGACAAAGCCTGCGGACGAGGGACTACATATTCGCCCTTGGCAGTGTCGTCAGCCACGTTACGCGGAATCGGCAGCAGTGGGTCCAGACGCTTGGCGGCGGCGAGATCAGGTGGCAATTGCATGGGCGCCGTTTGGGACGCCTCCAGATAATCACTGCCGCGATCACGGAAGTAACCATCTTGACCCCACAGCCAACCGCAACCGCTGGTGCTGGAGATAATCAAGGCAAGTGCAGAAAGTCCGGCCATTCGCTTCATTGCGTAATACTTCCTCATTAAACCAATACGCCGGACTGGCGCAGGGCCTGACGCAGCGGTTCGTGGCAAGGCTCGCTGAGCCAGGTGAGCGGCAGACGAATACCGTCTGGTATCAAGCCCATCTCATGCAGCGCCCATTTCACGGGAATAGGGTTGGACTCAATAAACAGGGTTTTATTGAGCGGCATCAGTTTTTCGTGAATCGCCCGCGCCGTGACTGCATCGCCACGCATGGCCGCCGCACACAGATCACTCATGGCACGCGGAGCCACGTTAGCGGTCACCGAGATATTGCCTTTACCGCCCAACAACATCAGTTCGACCGCCGTGGCGTCATCACCGGAGTACACCAGAAAGTCGCTGCTGACGCGTGCAAGGATGTCTTTGGCGCGCTGCAGATCGCCTGTGGCTTCCTTGATGCCGATGATGTTCGGCACTGTGGACAAGCGCACGGCGGTGTCCGCCAGCATGTCGCACGCCGTACGGCCTGGGACGTTGTAAAGGATCTGCGGGATGTCGACCGCTTCGGCGATGAACTTGAAGTGCTGATACAGCCCTTCTTGCGTCGGTTTATTGTAATAAGGCGTTACCAGCAGGCACGCGTCGGCGCCAGCGTTTTTCGCATTATTGGTCAGCTCGACCGCTTCGCGAGTGGAGTTCGCGCCTGTACCCGCTATGACCGGGATACGCCCTGCAACCTGGGCTACCACGCGACGAATCACTTCGATGTGCTCGCTGACGTCGAGTGTGGCCGACTCACCAGTGGTGCCGACCGCCACAATGGCGTTGGTGCCCTCTTGCAGGTGGAAGTCCACCAGTTTGCTCAGGCTGTCCCAGTCGAGACGACCATTTGCATCCATGGGTGTGACCAGTGCCACCATACTGCCCGCAATCATGCAACCGCTCCTGCCGGAAAAAGAGAGCGGTAATGGTACTGGCGCTATCAGCCTTGTACAAGCGAAGTACCATGCTACGAGCATTCCCCTGAGCGATGCTTTTCGCTACCCTTCTGTCTTTGGTCGGTACTGGTCACCTGCGAAGCGTATTCAATCAGTCGATTTTGCCGCCAGAACCCATGCTCCAGCGTCGTCGCAACCTCCCATGGCTTAGCCATGAGGGCAAGCAGCGTCGGGGCTCGGGTCGAGGTTAGGGGCGAAGAGGCTGTCGAATCGGCCGTGCAAGCCAACGTATGTACTGACCGCTCATCGCTTAGGAATGTTGCATGTCGTCCATCCCCACAGTTCGCGAACAATTCCTTGTCATCAGTGCCCTTGGCGCAAACCCAATGGAGCTGACCAACGTGCTGTGCCGCGCCAGTCATGAAAACCGCTGCTCAGTGGTGAGTTCACGTCTGACTCGTCACGGCGAATGCAGCGCGCTGATTCTTCAGGTTTCAGGCAACTGGGATGCATTGGCTCGCCTGGAAACGACCCTGTCCAGCCTGTCGAAGAAACACGCCTTCACCGTCAGCGTCGTGCGTAGCGCCAGCCTCGAAACCCGTCCTGAGGCCCTGCCTTATGTGGCTTACGTCAGCTCGGTCTATCGCCCGGATATCATTAATGAGCTTTGCCAGTTTTTCATCGACCATAACGTCGAACTGGAAAATCTCATCTGCGATACGTATCAGGCGCCTCAGACAGGCGGCACCATGCTCAATGCGACCTTCACCGTCACATTGCCTGCCGGTATCCAGATCAGCTGGTTGCGTGATCAGTTCCTCGATTTCGCCGATGCATTGAATCTCGATGCGCTGATCGAACCTTGGCGCCCACAAGCTCCCATGTAAGGAAACACTAATGGCCGTCGCCCTAGACCAACCTGTCGCCGACTTTCAGGCGCAGGCCACCAGCGGACAGACCATCAGTCTGGCCGGGCTCAAGGGCCAGCAGGTGGTGATTTATTTTTACCCCAAAGACAGTACGCCGGGCTGCACCACAGAGGGTCAGGGGTTTCGTGATCAGCACGCCGCGTTCGAAGCGGCCAACACCGTGGTGTTCGGCGTCTCACGCGACAGCTTGAAATCTCATGAGAACTTCAAGCTCAAGCAGGCGTTCTCGTTCGAATTGATTTCGGACAAGGACGAAACCCTGTGCAGACTGTTCGATGTGATCAAACTGAAAAAACTCTACGGCAAAGAATACCTTGGTGTAGATCGCAGTACGTTTTTGATCGACAAAGACGGCGTACTACGCCAAGAGTGGCGCGGCGTGAAAGTACCTGGCCATGTAGCTGCGGTGCTTGAACAAGCCCAACGGTTGAATAACAGCTGATTGCCGCAGAAGACATTCGCTGCCAGCACACATTGAAGTAGCTTGCAGCGAAAGCGTCACCGCCCCCTTACAACAGCGGCGACACAGTAGGCTCTTTGCGCGGCCAGGCATCGATCACAGCCTTGAACAGGGTAGCCAGCGGAATCGCAAAGAACACGCCCCAGAAGCCCCACAGCCCGCCAAACAGCAACACGGCGCAGATGATCGCGACCGGGTGCAGGTTGACCGCCTCGGAAAACAGCAGCGGCACCAGCACATTGCCATCAAGCGTCTGGATCACGCCGTAGGCCGTCATCAGGTAAATGAACTGATCACTCCAACCCCATTGGAACAAGGCGATTAACGCGACCGGTACTGTAACCACCACCGCACCGACATAGGGCACCACCACCGACACACCCACCAACATCGCCAACAAGGCCGCATAATTGAGCCCCAGCGCGACGAACGCTATGTACGTGACACCTCCGCAGACGAATATCTCGATCACCTTGCCGCGAATGTAATTGGCGATCTGCCTGTTCATTTCCTGAGCCACTCGGGTAATGAGGGCCCGTTCACGCGGCAGATAACCACGAAACCAGCTTCCGATCATGTTGCGATCTTTGAGAAAGAAGAACACCAGGATCGGCACCAACACCAGGTAGATCATGATGTTGACCAACAAAGGGAGGCTAGAAAGCGAGAATGTCAGCGCCCACTGACCGAACTTGCCGATTTCACCGCGCGCAACCTCGATAGCCTGGAGCACCTGTTCATCCGAGACCAGATGAGGATAACGCTCTGGCAGCAACAGCAGCAGCGATTGCCACTTGGCGAGCATGCCCGGCAACTCATTGAACAGGGTGATCAATTGATGCCAGAGCAACGGCACCAACACCAACAAAAACACCAGCAGCACGCCCATGAACAACGCGAATACCAGCCCGACAGCGAACAGTTCCGGCACGCGCAGACGCACCAGAAAGTTGACCACGCCCTGCATCAGAAATGCCAGCACCATCCCCGCCAACACCGGCGCAAGCATGCCGCCGAGCGTCAGAACGGCCGTGAACGCCACAAATAACAATACCGCCAACACCACAGCCTCCTCATCGGAGAAGTAGCGCTGCATCCAGTCGCGTAGCACTTTGAACATCAAGAATCCTTCAGGCAGTCATCATGGGTAACAATCAATCGCACAACGATTTGACTGCGGGAATCATCAGGCTTTACGTAACCAGTAGCGATAAACCCCGACTTCAACCTCCTCGCGGAGCAAGGTATGGCCTGCAAGCCGGGCAAAAGTTCGGAAATCGCGCTGAGAACCGGCATCAGTCGCGGTGACTTTAAGGATCGCGCCACTGGCCAGGCGATTAAGCTCCAGCTTGGCCTTGAGCAGCGGCAGCGGACAATTCAGCCCACTGGCGTCGAGTTCAGCGTCACAGGCCTCGGGCCGCTCTACAGCGTCAGACATTGTTTCTCTCCAGACAGGCACATCGGATCGCGTTATGGCCGTCAAATAACGACGACGGATGTTTCGTACACAATTGCAAGAATACCCCACTCTGGTCAGCAAGCCATTGAGCCAGCTACAGTAAGGGTTCTTTGATTGCCTAGAGCTCTGTGCATGAAATTTTTGCGCCCTACCTTGTTGACGCTCGCGTGCCTGCTCGCCTCGCCGAGTTTCGCCGACGACCTGCCGTCACTCGGCGACGCCAGCTCTGCCATCGTCTCTCCACAACAAGAACATCAACTGGGCCGCGCATGGCTGAGCCTGCTGCGCGGCCAGGTCCCGCAACTGTCCGACCCACAGCTTAAGGATTTCGTCGAGACAACGGTCTATCGACTCGCCGAAACCAGTCAACTGCAGGATCGACGCCTGGAATTCATCCTGATCAATAGTCGGGAGCTGAACGCATTTGCCGCGCCAGGCGGAATTGTCGGGGTCAACGGCGGATTATTCCTCAATGCCCAGTCCGAAGCCGAGTATGCTGCGGTACTGGCCCACGAACTGGCTCACTTGTCTCAACGGCACTTCGCTCGCGGCATCGAAGCACAACAACACATGCAGGTTCCTGTCCTTGCAGCCATGCTCGCAGGGATTGTTATCGCAGCCGCAGGCGCGGGTGACGCAGGCATCGCAACGATCATGGGCTCGCAGGCGGCAGCAATCCAGGAGCAGCAGCGCTTCTCGCGGCAAAACGAGCAAGAGGCCGACCGCATCGGCATCATCAATCTGCAAAAGGCCGGTTATGACCCTCGCGCGATGCCGAGCATGTTCGAACGACTGATGCGACAGTACCGCTTCGATGCCAAACCGCCCGAATTTCTGCTGACTCACCCGGTCACAGAATCGCGTATTGCCGACACCCGCAACCGTGCCGAACAGGAAAAAACCGGCGGCAAAGAAGACAGCCTTCGCTATCAACTGATGCGAGCGCGCGTTGCGCTTTTCTATGAAGAGACGCCAGGGATCGCTGCAAAACGTTTCCGCGCCCAGCTCGACGAAAATCCAAAATCCGAGGCCGCACGCTACGGCCTGGCGATTGCCCAGATCAAAGCAGGCCAACTCAACGATGCGCGGGAAAATCTCAAGCCGCTATTGGCTAAAGACCCGAACGACATTACCTACAACCTGGCGCAGATTGATCTGGACGTCACAAATAATCGAATGGCCGACGCCAAACAGCGGGCTGACCGGATGCTGGCGCTGTACCAGGACAATTATCCGCTGAATCAGGTTCACGTTGATTTGCTGCTCAAGCAAAACCACCCTGCCGATGCCGGAAAAGCGCTTGAAGTGTTATTGAAGGCACGCCCTGCTGACCCTGACATCTGGAACCTCGTTGCAGACACACGCGGCCTGTCCGGCGACATGGTTGGCTCGAGCCAGGCACGCGCAGAATTTTTCGCACTGACTGGCGATTACAAGCAGGCCCTGCAGCAACTGGAGTTCGCCAAGCGTCGCTCGAACAACAACTTCCAGCTAGCGTCGCGCATCGACGCCCGGCAGAAGGAGTTGATCGAACAGGAGCGGACGCTCAAGGAAATGATGAACTAGGTACGATTTTCTGCCCGATTCAAAAAGCCCGACTCAATGGTCGGGCTTTTTTTTGCACTCTGACTTGTCCTGACTCAGGATCAGGCATTACCAGACAGCTTCAAGCGTGCTGCATGCGTGAAGTCCAGCATGCGCTGCAGAGGCTTCAAGGCACGCGGAATCAATGCGGGGTCGACGAAAACCTCGTTAGAGCCTTCGCGGAGACACTGCAAGGTGCGCTCAAGGGTGTTCATCGCCATCCAGGGGCAATGCGCGCAACTGCGGCACGCAGCACCCTCACCGGCCGTTGGCGCTTCGACAAAAACTTTGTCGGGGCACAACTGCTGCATCTTGTAGAAAATGCCGCGATCAGTCGCAACGATAAACATTTTGTTCGGCAACGTTTGCGCGGCTTTGATCAACTGGCTTGTCGAACCGACGGCATCAGCCAAATCGATCACGGCCTCCGGCGATTCGGGGTGGACCAAAATCGCGGCCTCCGGATACAGCGCTTTCATGTCGGCCAGCTGCTTGGATTTGAACTCTTCGTGAACGATGCAAGCACCGTC
This sequence comes from Pseudomonas sp. GG8, assembly GCF_052976945.1. Lineage (NCBI taxonomy): Bacteria > Pseudomonadati > Pseudomonadota > Gammaproteobacteria > Pseudomonadales > Pseudomonadaceae > Pseudomonas > Pseudomonas sp. GG8. The sequence continues at coordinate 1,243,270 of NZ_JBRIIP010000001.1, read as the reverse complement.
CCATAGCAGCATGTCGGCACCGGTTTCCCGTTGAATATAACGCCCCAGATGCTTGTCTGGCGCCCAAATGATCTTTTCGCCGTTATCCATCAGGCTTTCGACAATTTCCAACGCACAACTCGAGGTCACTACCCAGTCTGCACGGGCTTTGACCGCAGCCGACGTATTGGCATACACCACCACAGTGCGCTCGGGGTGCTGATCGCAGAACGCCGAGAACTCATCGACCGGGCAACCCAGGTCCAGGGAGCACGTAGCTTCCAGCGTCGGCATCAGCACACGCTTTTCCGGATTGAGGATTTTTGCCGTCTCGCCCATGAAGCGCACACCTGCGACCAGCACGGTTTTCGCCGAATGCTGGTTACTGAAACGCGCCATCTCCAGCGAGTCGGACACGCAGCCGCCGGTCTCTTCAGCCAGAGCCTGGATAACGGGGTCACAGTAGTAGTGGGCAACCAGCACCGCGTCTTGCGCTTTCAACTCGGCAGCAATCGCGGCACGGTAAAAAGCCTCTTCTTCAACGCTCAGTACTTTCGGCTGCTTGGCATCTAGATGGGCCTGGACCAGAAGCCGTTCTGAAATCTGCGTCATGTTCGCTGGACCTCAATGCGCTTGTGCGCGGATATCGAGTGTACACCTGAAAAAGACGCAAAAAAAAAGCCGGAAATCCTCATTTTCATGGGCCTTCCAGCTTTATAAATACGTCGACATAAAAAATGGTGGGTCGTGTGGGATTCGAACCTACGACCAATTGGTTAAAAGCCAACTGCTCTACCAACTGAGCTAACGACCCGACGTGGTGCGTATATTACTGATTTCTATGATTAATTCAACACCTATCTGAATTTAAATCAAAAATAACGCGTTGGGTCGGTTACACCAGCCGCTACAAAGCCCTCTGCGCGCAGGCGGCAGCTGTCACATTTGCCGCATGCACGGCCCTGATCATCGGCCTGATAGCAGGAAACAGTGAGCCCGTAATCGACGCCCAGACGCATGCCAGCCTTGACGATGTCGGCCTTGCTCAAGTTTTGCAGTGGCGCTCGAATAGTGAAGCCCTGCCCTTCCACGCCCGCCTTGGTTGCTAAATTGGCCAGGCGCTCAAATGCTTCGATAAACTCGGGACGGCAGTCTGGATAACCGGAATAATCCACTGCGTTGACGCCGATAAAGATATCCCGCGCGCCCAACACTTCAGCCCAACCGAGTGCCAGCGAAAGAAAAACCGTATTACGTGCTGGCACGTAAGTCACCGGGATACCTTCGCCAGGGGATTCAGGCACGGCGATGGAGCTGTCCGTCAACGCGGACCCCCCGATACCGTTCAGATCAAGACCGACAACCTTGTGCTCAACCACACCCAGATCGCGAGCGACGCGCGCTGCTGCATCCAGCTCGGCACGGTGACGCTGACCGTAGTCGAAACTCATGGTGTAGCAGGTGTAGCCATCAGCAAGCGCCATCGCTACCACGGTGGCCGAGTCCAGGCCACCGGACAATAGAATTACTGCTCTTTTCTCAGTCATCTGTAATTCACTCATATCAGCGTCCCGGCTCATCGTCCCAGAGGAGTTTATGCAGCTGCATTTGCAAGCGTACCGGCAGGTTGTCCGCCACGATCCAGTCAGCCAGGTCCCGCGCTTTCAACTCATGATGGCTCGGAGAGAACAATACCTCGCCGGCTCGCCGGTCCAGGCCGTACTGAATCAGCTTGGACACCGCCCAGTCGTAGTCTTCTCGGGAACAGAGCACAAACTTGACCTGATCGTTGGGCGTCAACAGCTCGATGTTCTCATAACGATTGCGCCCGACCTCTTTGGAGCCCGGTGTTTTCAGATCGACAACACGACTGACACGCGGATCGACCGCCGAGATATCCAGAGCGCCACTGGTTTCCAGTGACACTTCATAGCCGGCGTCACACAGACGCTTGAGCAGAGGGATTGCATTGGGCTGGGCCAAGGGTTCACCACCCGTCACGCATACATAGCGCGGACGGTAAGCGGCTACTTGTTCGAGGATCGCATCGAGGGTCTGAATGCTGCCGCCACTGAACGCGTAGGCGCTGTCGCAATACTGACAACGCAACGGGCAGCCAGTAAGACGCACAAAAACAGTGGGCAAGCCCGCAGTGCGCGTTTCACCCTGCAGCGAGTAAAAAACTTCGGTGATTCGTAATGTGTCTTGCATATGAGCCACGGGCGTAACAGCTAAACAGGCCGTCCGCCTCCGTTAGGCACTTCAAGGAACCTGCATGCGCATGATTCAGGGAAGCGAATGTATTGCCGGAATTTCGGGTGCGGAATTCTAACAAGAAAGCCGCGACAAGCGCGGCTTTCTTTAACAGAACAGGTGTCAGTGACCTCTGACGATACGCATATCACATGCGTTGCAGATCCCGCTGAGCCAACTGTGCAGCCGACGTACCCGGATATTGGGAGACAACCTGCTGCAAAATGCCTTTTACCTTATCGGTATGACCGAGACGACGCTCAACATCTGCAAGCTTATAGAGCGAGTCCGGGACTTTGGCATGCTTGGGGTACAGCTGACTGACCTTGGCGAAGGCTTGACCGGCACCTTGCAGATCACCTTTGGCCAAGTTCACTTCGCCCAACCAGTACTGGGCGTTGCCCGCATATTGGCTGTTCGGGTATTTGCGCAGGAAAGCCGCGAACGCCTGACTGGCTTTGTCGAAATCCTTGGCCTTGATCAGATCGAAGGCAGCGTCGTAATAGACCTTTTCCTTCGCCGGATCAACCGGTTCCGCATTTGCCGCAGGAGCCTGACTTGCAGGCGCCGCAGGCGTACCACCGGCATTTATATCGCCGCTGGCTTGAGAATTATTGGTAGCTGCTGCGGGCGCACCGCCAGCTCCAGCTCCAGCGCTAATGCGCTGATCGAGTTCCTGATAACGCTCCAGTGCTTCCTGCTTCATGCGCTGGATATCGTTTTGCTGAACCTCGACAGTACCGCGCAACCGCGCGATTTCGTCCTGCATTTGTTGCAACTGCATGAACAGCTGACCCTGTGCCGAGGCAGGGGCCGTAACCCCTCCCCCGGCATAGGCGCCGGACGTGCCATAACCCGCTGGCGGATAACTGCTGCTACCAGAGCCAGAATTGTCATCTACCACAGGAACCGCACCCCACGCAAAAAGCGGAAGGGTGAGAGTCAAAACGGCTAAAGCACGACGGCACGTTCGCATGTCAAATTACTTACGCAGTTCGACGCGACGGTTTTGAGCCCAGGACTGCTCGTCGTTGCCGGTAGCAACTGGACGCTCTTCGCCATAGGAAACCAATTCCAGCTGAGCTGGGGAAACACCTTGCAGTACCAGGTAACGCTGAACGGCTTTCGCACGACGCTCGCCCAGTGCCATGTTGTACTCACGAGTACCACGTTCGTCGGTGTTGCCTTCCAGAACGACGCGAGCGCCATTGGCTTTCAGGTCTTTAGCGTGAACATCCAGAGCGCGCATGGCTTCTGGCTTCAGGTCCGAGCTATCGTATTCGAAGTAGAAGGTGGTGATTGCGCGCAGAGCAGCTTCTTCGCTCAGGCTGCCATCAACAGCGCCAGTGTTAGCGCCGTAACCAGCGTTTGGATCTACAGCAGCGCCTGTACCGGCATTATCGCCGCCTTTGGACGAGCAACCTACAGCTACAGCCATGGCCAGAGCCAGCGCAGCAAATTTACCAAACTTCAGCATTTCCATCTTGAAACTCCTAATGAACCCCAGTGTGTTAAGTAAAACGTGTAGCGCCGCGTCAGTTCAGGTAAGGGGACCAGGAAGGTTCTCTGACTTCGCCTTGAGCGGTAGGAAGCGGGAGCCTTACGCGTCCATTAATGGACACGAGCATCAAGACTCCCCGGCCCTGCTGGCGGGTGGCGTAGATTACCATGGTGCCGTTGGGTGCGACAGTAGGCGACTCATCAAGGTTGCTATCTGTGAGGATTTTTACTGTACCGCGCTGCAAATCCTGCACTGCTACCTTGAAGTTTGTGAAGCCATCCTGACGATGAATCATTACCAACGTCTTTTCATCGGCCGACAGTTTAGGGTTGGCGTTGTAGTTACCTATAAAGGTCACACGCTCGGCACCGCCGCCGTTGATGCTGGTTTTGTATACCTGTGGCTTGCCACCACGGTCGGACGTGAAGTAGATCGTCGAACCATCCTTGCCGAAGAACGGTTCGGTGTCGATCGCCCCGTCATTGGTCACGCGACTCAATTGACGCGAGGCCAGGTTCATCACGTAAATTTCCGGGTTGCCGTCTTTGGAAAGCACGAACGCCAACTTGCTACCGTCCGGAGACCACGCAGGCGCGCCATTGAGGCCTTCGAAGTTGGTGATTTGTTCACGGCGACCCGTATCGATATGCTGGACGAAAATACGCGGACGCTTCTGTTCGAACGACACATAGGCGATACGCTTGCCATCTGGAGCGAAACGCGGCGACAGAATCGGTTCACGCGACTGCAACAGAGTCACTGCCCGCGCACCGTCATAATCCGAACGCTGCAGAGTGAAGCGCGTATTGTTTTCGGAGAAACGCTCGGCGGTGACGTACAGCATGCGCGTCGAGAAAGCACCCTTGATACCGGTGAGTTTCTCGAACGACTGGTCGGCGATGAAGTGCGCCATGTCGCGCAACTGATCGGTCGTGCCAGAGACGTTACCCGTCAACACTTGCTGCTCGGTCGCGACATTGAACAGTGCGTACTGGATCTGCAGACGACCGCCCGCAGGAACGATGCTGCCTACCATCAAGTACTGCGCACCGAGCGCCTTCCAATCGCGATAGATGACCTCGCTGGCCGAGGTCGGCAAGCTGATCATGTTCTGCTTTGGAATCGGTGAGTAATAGCCCGAGTTACGCAGGTCATTGCTGATGATTTCCGACATGTCCTCGGGCAAGACGTTACCGCCCTGCCAGCCAAAAGGCACAACGGCAATCGGAGTGGCACGGTCACTACCACTGGTGACCATGATGTTCTTTTCTTCTGCAGCGACCATTCCCGCTGCACAGCAAAGAACGACAAGCAGTCCTCGAAGGATGTTAATCACGGAGCTAGATCCTCTGGTGTGAATGTCATCTTGAATGAGCGATAGGGTTGGAAATCGGCTGGCTTCATACCCTGCATTTCGGTCAAACGACCAATGTTTTTAACAGCAGCCACGGCCGAACTGTCGTAAGACGCATCGCCACTGGACTTGGAAACACTGACCGATGTCACCGTACCATCCGGCAACATATTGATCTGCAGCACCACTTTCATGCCCTTGCGCGCCGACGGTGGGCGAGCCCAGCCTTCAGCAGCACGCGCACGAATCAGATCATCAAAGCTGCCCGCAGTTTCATCGCCCTGTTCATCTGCCAACGCCTGCTGCCGTTCCGTTTTATCGGAGAGCAATTCAGCCAAGGCTTGCGCCTTCTTGTCTTCAGCAGATTTACGCGCGGCTTCTGTTGCCTTTTTGGCAGCATCGGCAGTCGCTTTTTTCTTGGCGTCGTCGGTGGCTTTTTTCTTCGCGTCGTCAGCGGCTTTTTTCTTAGCGTCTTCCGCGACTTTCTTCTTCGCGTCATCGGCAGCCTGCTTCTTGGCTTCTTCAGCCGCGGCTTTCTTCGCGTCTTCTTCGGCCTTTTTCTTCGCGTCTTCTTCGGCTTTCTTCTTGGCTATATCAGCCAATTTTTTTTCTTCGACCTTTTTAGCATCAGCGGTCTTTTTGGCTTCGTCAGCTTTCTTGGCATCATCGGCTTTCTTGGCCTCATCAGCCTTCTGCTCTGCTTTCTGCGCGTCCTCAGCCTTTTTCTCTTCGGCTTTTTGAGCCGCCTCTTCTTTCTTTTGTTCCGCAGCTTTTACAGCTTCCTGTTTTAGCTGCTCGATTTTTTTCGTTTCCAGTTGCTCGACTTCAGTTTGCCGGGCAGCCGTTTTCTTCGCCTCACCGGCAATTTTCTGATTGGTCTGGGTCGTTGCCTGGCTTTTAGACTTCAACTGATACAGGGTCGCCTGAACGATAGGCCTGGCTTCCGGCAGATCCGGGGTCATGGCAAAGCTGACAAAGAGCATGCCAAATATCAGGATGTGCAGGGCCACAGCCCAGACGCTGGGCCAGAAGTAGCTTTCCGAGGCGGACGGCTCTCGCTGTTGGTGCATCAGGGCGCCTCGGTAATCAAGCCAACATTACCGACCCCTGCTTTCTGCAGCCCGCCCATTGCGCCCATTACAGAGCCATAATCAACGGTTTTGTCACCACGGATAAAGACCTGGGTCTGCTTGCCGCTTTCACGACCGGCGCTGATGATTTTGGTCACCGCGCTGGTCATCTGGGGCAACGTCATGGCTTTGTCCATCTGTTTATCGGTATCGACTTCACTGCCAAGGTTCCAGTAATAGGTCTTGTCAGCCTTGATCGAAATAGTCAGAACCTGAGTGTTGTTGTCCTGCGGCAAGGCCTCACTGGAGACTTTGGGCAGGTCGACTTTCACGCCCTGATTGAGCATCGGCGCGGTGACCATGAAAATGACCAGCAACACCAACATCACGTCGATGTAAGGCACCACGTTCATTTCGGCAACCGGCTTGCGGCGTTTGCGGCGAACTCGAGCGATTAAAGCCATTGGGAATTACCTGCTCACTCTTCGCTGGTGTGCACTTTACGGTGCAGGATCGCCTGGAACTCATCGGCGAACGTGTAGTAACGGCTGATCAACAGTTCACCGCGAGCGGCAAAACGGTTGTAGGCGATTACTGCCGGGATAGCGGCGAATAGACCAATAGCGGTTGCGACCAAGGCTTCGGAAATACCCGGTGCAACAGTCGCCAGGGTGGCTTGCTGGACGGTCGCCAGACCACGGAAGGAGTTCATGATCCCCCATACTGTACCGAACAAACCGATGTAGGGGCTGGTGGAGCCGACAGTCGCAAGAAAGGGCAGGCCCTGCTCCAGCTTCTCTTCCTCACGGGAAATGGCCACGCGCATGGCTCGAGCCACGCCTTCCATGACCGCATCAGGATCGACACCTGGCTGCTGACGCAGACGGGAGAACTCCTTGAAACCGGCGCGAAAGATTTGCTCAACGCCTGAGTCAGGGTCTGGATTGCTCCCGGCCTGACGGTAGAGTTTGGACAGATCAATACCCGACCAGAAACGCTCTTCAAAGCTCTCCAGTGCACGACGAGCTGCGCGCAGCATATTGCCGCGCTGAAAAATCACGACCCACGAGGTGATTGAGGCACCCACCAGGATCAGCATGACCAACTGAACAACGATGCTGGCATTGCTGACCATACTCCACATGGAGGAATGGTCGACGACGTTAGCTTCCACGCTTTATCTCCTGCTCTAAATGTGTACCCGCGCCGCTCTGGCCGGCAAAGGCCGCACGCAAAGCTTCGGGAATGGCCCGGGGTTTCAAACTATCGGCGCGTACACACGCCACCAGAAACTGCCCCTCGCAGAGCAGTGTTTCATCCGCAGCCCGCCTGACCTGCTGCCGAAATCGCAGGCTGGCGCGGTTCAATTCAATGACGTCAGCGCTTATCAATAGCTCGTCGTCCAATCGCGCCGGCTTGTGATAGCGCGCCTCGCTGGAATGCACGACGAACAACAAGTTCTCCCCTGCAAGCTCCGACTGAGCAAAGCCCAACTCCCGCAGTCGCTCGGTTCGAGCCCGCTCCATGAACTTCAAATAGTTGACGTAGTAAACGATGCCGCCAGCATCGGTGTCCTCGTAATAAACGCGACAGCGATGTGCGAACGACTGAACCCCGTTTTGCGCGCGCATACTCTAGTGCTTACTCCTCAGGTTGCCAATCCGCCAGGCGACTGTTTTTCATTGTTTTTCAGCTAATTGCCGACCAGAACCGCACATCAGCCTGTCAGACCACCAAAACCCCGAATAAATCGGTGCCTTGATAGTTTTAATTATTCGCCCCCTTCGTCGACAAAATCGCTGGCGACTGGCATGTCCCCCATCCGTGACGGGATGTTCAAACCAAAGTGCAGGTAGGCGTGCCGGGTAACGACACGTCCACGAGGGGTACGCATGATATAGCCTTGCTGGATCAAATAGGGCTCGAGTACGTCTTCAATTGTGTGCCGTTCTTCACTGATCGCTGCAGCGAGGCTGTCGACACCCACCGGGCCGCCATCGAACTTCTCGATCATCGTCAGCAATAGACGTCGATCCTGGTGGTCGAAACCACGCTCATCGATATCCAGCAGGTTCAGCGCCAGATCGGCAATCGGCTTGGTGATATGACCGGTGGCACGCACTTCTGCGAAGTCACGCACACGACGCAGCAAGCGGTTGGCGATACGCGGCGTACCCCGAGCACGACGGGCAATCTCAAAGGCACCCTCGGGCTCGATAGGCAGCCCCAAAATACCGGCAGAGCGCATGACGATGGTCGCCAGATCAGCAGTGTTATAGAACTCCAGACGCTGAACAATGCCGAAGCGATCACGCAGCGGGTTGGTCAACATGCCCGCACGCGTGGTGGCCCCCACCAGCGTAAACGGTGGCAAATCGAGCTTGATCGAACGCGCAGCAGGACCTTCGCCGATCATGATGTCGAGCTGAAAATCTTCCATCGCCGGGTACAACACTTCTTCGACAATGGGCGAGAGCCGATGAATCTCGTCGATGAACAGCACATCGTTGGGCTCGAGATTGGTCAATATCGCCGCCAAATCACCGGGACGCTCAAGCACCGGCCCCGAGGTACTCTTGATGGAGACCGACATCTCCTGGGCAATAATATGCGCCAGAGTGGTCTTGCCCAGACCCGGCGGGCCGAAAATCAAGGTGTGATCCAACGCTTCGCTACGTCCACGCGCAGCCTGGATGAACAACTCCATTTGCTCGCGCACGGTGGGCTGGCCAATGTAATCGGCCAGGCTTAATGGACGGATTGCACGATCCAGCTGCTCATCACGATCACGGCCTGTGGAGGTTATCAAACGGTCAGCGTCGAGCACTTAAGCCATTCCTTTCAAAGCACGTCGAATCAGATCTTCACTGCTCAAATCTTTTTCCTTGATCGCAGATACCGCCTTGCTGGCTTCCTGAGGTTTGTAACCCAGGGAAATCAGCGCACTGACCGCATCGGCTTCGGCCGTCGCCACCAGTGGCTCGGCGTTAGGCCCGTTTGAAACCAGGGTAAAGGTGCCCGGCAAGGATTCCCACGCTTTGAAACGATCCTTGAGCTCGACCAGCAAACGCTCGGCGGTTTTCTTGCCGACGCCCGGAATCCGGGTCAAGGCCGAGGTGTCCTGAGCCTGAACGCAGCGAACCAGCTCATCCACTTCCAAGCCGGACATCAGCGCCAATGCCAGTTTCGGACCGACACCATTGAGGCGAATCAGCTCACGAAACAGTTCACGCTCGCGCTTTTCGAAGAAACCGTAAAGCAGGTGCGCGTCCTCACGAACCACCAGATGGGTGTGCAAGGTCACCGGTTCGCCAACATGGGGCAGCCGATACAGAGTCGTCATGGGCACTTCCAGCTCATAGCCGACGCCGTTGACATCCAGTACCAGGTGCGGCGGATGTTTTTCAGCCAAGAAGCCGCGTAACCGTCCAATCACGTATCAGATCCTTTCTCGTGGCCCGTCATAAGCATGACGTTGGCACAAATAATGGTCGCAATCATTACAGGAGTGAGAAGACCTGCAAGCTAAAAAGTTTGAGCCGATGATGCTATCAGAGACGCAGCCGCCCGCCGCGACTGCGTGCGGTATTCAAGCCGTGCGGTATCAGGCTCGAACGCGTATGTGCATGACACAGTGCGATAGCCAGGGCGTCGGAGGCGTCGATCTGAGGTTTCGTCGTCAGTTTGAGCAAATGCATGACCATCATCATTACCTGCTCTTTATTGGCGCCACCGGTCCCGGCCACCGCCTGCTTGACCTGAGTCGCGGTGTACTCGGCGATCTCCAGACTCTCTTCAGCACCGGCAACAATGGCCGCGCCACGCGCCTGACCCAGCTTGAGCGCGGAATCGGCGTTACGCGCCATAAACACTTTCTCGATACCCATGGTCACGGGACCGTACGTCTGAATGACCTCACGTACACCGCGATACACAATCTGCAAACGCTCGTGCAGCAGACCGCTGCCGGTGCGAATACAGCCCGAGGCCACGTACACACAGCCGCGACCGGTGTCCCGCACCACGCCATAGCCGGTGATTCGCGAACCGGGGTCGATACCAAGAATAAGAGTCATAACGCCTGCAGCTTAATAAGTGACGCACACAATTGAACGCAGCATAAAGGCAGAAGCCGGAGGCCGATAGCGCGTGAGTATCACGGCTTCGTACCTCCGGCCTCAAATCCAGAACTGACAGGCACCTATCAGCCGAGCTGTTCCATGACCTCGTCCGGAATTTCCGCATTGGAATAGACGTTTTGCACGTCATCCAGGTCCTCGAGCATGTCGATCAGCTTGAGTACCTTTTCAGCCGTTTCCAGATCGAGTACAGCGCTGGTCGTCGGCAACATGACGATTTCCGCGTCGAGTGCCTTGAAACCGGCAGCCTCCAGCGCATTCCGCACGGCATAGAACCCCGAGAAGGAAGTGAACACATCAATGGAGCCATCCTCATGGGTGACCACATCATCGGCATCCGCTTCCATCGCGGCTTCCATAAGCGCGTCTTCATCAACGCCAGGCGCGAATGAAATCTGCCCTTTACGATCAAACAGATAAGCCACCGAACCATCAGTGCCCAGGTTGCCGCCGCATTTTGTGAACGCGTGGCGAACAGCTGCGGCAGTGCGGTTGCGATTGTCAGTCATGGTTTCGACCATGACGGCCACACCACCCGGACCATAGCCTTCGTAACCGAGCTCTTCGACATCATCACCTTCGGCAGCGCCAGCACCTCGCGCCACGGCACGATCGATCGTGTCGCGCGTCATGTTCGCACCAAGCGCCTTGTCCAATGCCAGACGCAGACGCGGGTTCGACCCCGGATCACCCCCACCTTGACGGGCAGCGACAGTCAGTTCGCGAATCCACTTGGTGAAAATCTTGCCTTTCTTGGCATCCTGACGCTCTTTGCGGTGCTTGATGTTCGCCCACTTAGAATGACCTGCCATAACTCGCTCCGAATTCTTTTTGAAACACACTCACCTTTCGCCCAATGAACACGAGCAAAAAGCTTCAACAAAATCAGGACCCGACCCAGGGCGCATCATCAAGATGATGCGCCCTGCTCAGCGTCATTCAGCCTTGGGCTGCTCGCGCAAACGGATGTGCAGCTCGCGCAATGCCTTGGCATCAACCACGCCTGGGGCCTGGGTCATGACATCGGCAGCGCTCTGGGTTTTCGGGAACGCGATCACTTCACGGATCGATTGAGCGCCGGTCATCAACATCACCAGACGGTCCAGACCGAAAGCCAAACCACCGTGCGGTGGCGCGCCGAACTTCAGAGCGTCGAGCAGGAAGCCGAACTTCTCTTGCTGTTCGTCTGCTTCGATACCCAGCAGACGGAAGACCGCTTGTTGCATCTCCTTGCGGTGGATACGGATTGACCCCCCGCCCAACTCGGTACCGTTAAGGACCATGTCGTAAGCACGGGACAATGCCGTAGCCGGGTTGGCCTCAAGCTCTTCAGGGCTGCATTTGGGTGCAGTGAACGGGTGATGCAGCGCGCTGAAGCTGCCGTCATCGTTCTCTTCGAACATCGGGAAGTCGACAACCCACATCGGTGCCCACTCGCACGTGTGCAGCTTCAGGTCGTTACCGACCTTGATCCGCAATGCGCCCAAGGCTTCACTGACGATCTTGGATTTGTCTGCGCCGAAGAACACGATGTCGCCATCGACGGCACCCACACGGTCCAGAATCACCTTGAGGTTTTCCTCAGGGATGAACTTGACGATTGGAGACTGCAGGCCTTCGGCGCCCTTGGCGCGCTCGTTGACCTTGATGTAAGCCAGGCCTTTAGCGCCGTAGATGCTGACGAACTTGGTGTATTCGTCGATCTGACTGCGCGGCATGCTCGCGGCACCCGGTACACGCAGGGCTGCGACACGACCTTTAGGATCGTTGGCTGGACCGCTGAACACCTTGAACTCTACGGCGTTGAGCTGATCGGCAACATCGACCAGTTCCAGCGGGTTACGCAGGTCCGGCTTGTCGGAGCCATAACGACGCATGGCTTCTGCGAACGTCATGTGCGGAAAGTCGCCGAACTCCAGGTCCAGCACTTCCTTGAACAGCTGACGAATCATCTTCTCGGTGATACCGATGATGTCTGCTTCATTCAGGAAGCTGGTCTCGATGTCGATCTGGGTGAATTCCGGCTGGCGGTCAGCACGCAGGTCTTCATCGCGGAAGCACTTGGCGATCTGGTAGTAACGATCGAAGCCAGCGACCATCAGCAACTGCTTGAATAGCTGCGGGGATTGCGGCAAGGCAAAGAAACTGCCTGGGTGGGTACGACTCGGTACCAGATAGTCGCGAGCGCCTTCCGGTGTAGCACGGGTAAGGATCGGCGTCTCGACATCGAGAAAGCCGTTTTCATCCAGATAGCGACGGATGCTGGTGGTGATGCGCGAACGCAAGCGCAGCTTTTCCGCCATTTCCGGACGACGCAGATCGATGAAGCGATAACGCAGGCGCGTTTCTTCACCAACGTCGGAGAACTCGTTCAGCGGGAACGGCGGTGTTTCCGACTCGTTCAGCACTTCGAGCTCATAGCCCAGCACTTCGATACCGCCGGACGCCATGTTCGCATTAACTGCGCCAGCAGGACGTGCGCGCACCTTACCGGTGATCTTGACCACGTATTCGCTGCGCACGCGGTCGGCGGCAGCAAAGGTGTCAGCGCGATCAGGGTCGAACACCACCTGAGCCAAGCCTTCACGATCACGGATATCGAGGAAAATGACCCCGCCATGATCACGACGACGGTGGACCCATCCGCAAAGGGTAATTTCCTGACCTTCCAGGCTCTCGTTCAGTTGGCCGCAATAATGGCTGCGCATCATGATGGTGTTTTCACTTCTCGTAATTCGAAATTCGGTGGAGCTCTCGCCCTTCGCTTGCGCTCAATAGTGCAAGAACCTTGGCGTGCAGTTCAACCCGTCCGGCCTGCGCCACGTAGTAAGGCGGGGGATTATATAGGGTTAATGGACACTGTGCAGCCGCCCGACCTGATCACGTCAACATATGTGCCTTCCACCTGACGAGAGCCCTGCCTGCAGCCCATGATCGCCCGGACAAGGTCACGCCAGGACCGAGGAAAGCGCTGTCGCATCGTTTTTTTGCAAATGAGCGACGCACACCACGCGAATCAGCCCGCTGAAATTTTTCACACCGCCATGGCGTAGATGCACTTCTCGATCAACATAAGACAGGACTGCATTGACCGAGCAACTGTTGGAGCGGGCAATATCAGCCAAAATACCCCAGTACACTTCCTCCAGGCGCAAACATGTCGCCAACCCATTTAAGCGAACCGACCTCGAATGAGGACGCGCAAGGTTCATATTAAAATCCTCAACAAAGGGATCGTCTTGTATTTTTCCATAGCGGCCAGGATCTTGTAGCATACGCCCACTGCGTCGAATCATTACAGCCTCCTTCACGTGCCGTCCATCTAATGCACATAAGCTGGACATCAATAAATATAAGAACCACCTTTATGTAAAGCCAATTAAATATTTCTGACCAGCAGAACAAACACACCAAGCCTGTAGGACATTGCTGCATTTCAGTGAGGATTATCGAGCGCAGCTAACTCGCCAATCGCCCCCCTGTACGACGGCCCCCTTAACTATTCCATTCGTTGACTGCCCCCCGGAAAACAGGATAAGCAGCTATTTTTATGCACTCGATCATATAGAATATAACTCATTGAAAACAAAGGAATAATTTCGAAAAAAGCTGTCGTATCCAGATGATTTACTGGAAGAGAACGCAGACGAGCAACAAAGAAATGACGAGCAAACCACGCCAGTAACGCAAGCAGCGCAATTTGCAAACCACCATTATTTAATGTCAAGTAGCGAGCCAAGCATTCCTGCGACGCGCTCATGGGCTAACGAGCACTAAGCCACTACGTAAACGGCCAACTCACTATTCACTTTATCGACCCGCTGAAAGGTGCTCAACACTATTGACTGCACCGCCCTTTCAAATACCATGCACAGGAGACTTAACACCGAAACTCCGATACACCAATAAACGTTACGGGCTTTAAAATGAATCACATACGCTTCTGACAGTGAACAAGAAAGACTGTCCATAATCGACTGACGATCTTCTTCGCCGCTATCGATATCGACGACCATGCCCCCTTTTTTTTACAGAAGGGTTCTACCAACCCGATGCAGGACCGCGCTACAAAGAGAATCCGCAAACCCCGACAAATTGTTGCAGAAAGGGTGGCGTCACAGGCAAACCGACGAACAGCAGTCTCGCTTTCTGGAGCGAACCGGCTGCCATCCAGCACGATCCTGATGGCGACCGCTCTAAACCAGGTATCGGCACGCAAACCACCGCCCCACATCAAACCACCTGAGCATCAGGACCCAAGCAGCGCTAAGCGGTTGATTTGAGTAGCCCTCGGCTTTGCTGTTAAATAGACGCGTGTCGCTACTGACGTGCCGCTTGGCTGTAGCACATAGGCTGACTCGCCGTTCGTGCATTACGCCTCCTATTATTCAGAAGCGTACCGGGCGCAATCAGCTATCTCCTCGTGATCCGTCTTAATGTGAGTTTATTAAAATGTTGAAAATCGTCCACTTGCTAACAGGCGCAGCAGCCCTGCTCCTTTCCTTCATCCCTAGCCTGCGTAGTGAAGCCCTGTCTTCTTACCTCCTGCAACCCGATGCGCTTTACCTGGCGCTTTTCGGCTTGCTCAACCTGTTACTTGCCCCCGTAATCCCTTACTGGAACAGAGGCCCTCGTCATCAACTGCAAAATCTGGTCAGCGGTCTTCTCGTGCTTGCCGTCATCCTTCAAACCTTGACCCTGCTTGTTCCACTGCAAACCATTGCTGGCCAACCGGCGATCATTGTCAGCCTGATCAGTGTCCTTATTGCAGTGCTGCTGCATTTGGCCGTCAGCTTCTATCAATCGTCACCTTCGCCTGCGGCACAAAGCCACGACATGACCAACCGCGATACCGGGACCGTCAAGTGGTTCAACACCTCCAAAGGGTTTGGCTTCATTTCCCGCGACTCCGGCGATGATATTTTCGTCCACTTCCGCGCTATTCGGGGCGAAGGCCATCGCGTACTGGTCGAAGGCCAGCGCGTCGAGTTCTCAGTGATGAATCGCGATAAAGGCCTGCAAGCCGAAGACGTAATTGCGGCACTACCACGCCGCTAAAATCTCTCCCGCCCCAAAAAAAGAAAACCCGCCTCTCTTTACGAGATCGCGGGTTTTTTATCGACCAGAAAAAATCAGTAATGCGGAGGGGGCGCCTCCTCCTCGAACGTATCGAACTGATTGCCGGCTTCTTCCTGACGCTTAAGCAGTGCAGCCATCTGCAACTGCAAGCGCTCGACCACACGCTGCTGAGTGACCAGGACATCATTGAGCGACTGAATCGTGTCGTCCTGGAAGGCCAATCGACTTTCCAACTCGTTAATACGCTGCTCAAGGCTCATGCGTGTTCCTCCTCGAAATGGAAATTGTCTGTCAATACCGACTGTAGACGATCGCGGAGGTCGGACAGTTGTTGGCTAGTATAAGGCTGTGCCGGATGCTTACCCCAAACAGGCGCGGGCCACGCTGCATCTTTCTGATAACGAACGATAACGTGCATATGTAGCTGGCTAACGATATTCCCCAATGCCGCGACATTCAGCTTGTCTGCATTGAATGCATCACTGAGTGCTTGCGAGAGCGCAGTAGTCTCCTGCCACAGTTGCAACTGATCCGCCGCGTTCAGCTGGAACAATTCACTGATGCCCGCACGACGCGGCACAAGAATGAACCATGGGTAATTCGAATCATTGGATAGCAGCAAACGACACAAGGGGAAATCGCCAAGGGGCACAGTATCTTGCGCAAGACGCGGATCTAAAACGAACACCGCAAAACTCCTGATCAACTGGTTGGTTTTTAACTCGACGCCCCGAACCGCGGAGTCATCCAGCAATACCTCGCAGGATACGCGGGAATGTGTAGTCATTCACTGTCCACCCTCAACCTGGACACGCTGAGCCACCGACCAAAAACCCTGACAGACATCCGCAGGGCATGCGCAGCTGCCATCTGCACTGATTTGGCACACCGCGTCCCTCGCGGCAACGCCTGATACCGCTCCTTGAATGTAGATCAGTTTCCAACCAGGCAGCCCAAAAAATGCTGCCTGGTCATTTTTCGGCAACAAAAGGACAGCGAAACTGCCGTGCCTAATACCTTATAGTCGACCTCAAGGACCTGACATCAAGCACACTCGTAACACAGTGCACCAAAAAGACTCACTTTTCCTTTCAACCAGTACCAGCCATCCTGAATCTACCCAGCCCGCCAGACTGACCGGTAACGCTTCTTAGGTCCTCAGCGGATTCTCAAGCAATTCTCAGGTTTTTTTCCTGAAAAAAAATAGATTAAAAACCATATAAATCAATTACTTAGAAAAATATAGCGCTAAAGAATGATGTTTTGTGAAAAAAATGTCATCGTTTTTGATCTTTGTGCACGGTTGTTGCTTTGTTACACACCAGAGTCCGCCGATGTGCTTACTACCCAGCAGACACATCCGGAGATGAATAAAACGGCAGCGCATTATCCAGGGAGTGTTTGAGCGGCTGTACATAGACTGTTTTCACCTATGCTTAAGCCCTCAAAAATAACGCCGTAGTTGTGGGGTTTGATAACAGGAGCTACACAATTGCGACATGGACAACCTACATTTGCGACACCACCGTAAAGATGCCGAAAGGATAGGTTTGTAACTATCGCCAACATGGTCAGCGTGATATAAATTTGCGCCGACACAAAAAGAAAGAGCCTCCCAGATAAAAAAACAGGTGGGATGGCGGCAACTTTTCTTAAAAAACCAAAGGAGCAAATCACGATGAGAGTGATGAAGTGGAGCGCAATCGCACTGGCCGTAACTGCGGGCAGCACCCAATTGGCAACGGCTGCAGCCTTCGTCAGTGATCAGGCCGATACCAAGGGCTTTGTACAAGACAGCACGCTGAATCTGCTGCTTCGTAACTACTACTACAATCGTAACAAGACCGATGGTGGGGTAGACGACAAAGACTGGACCCAAGGTTTACACGGTGTTTTCAACTCGGGCTTCACTCAGGGTACTGTCGGCTTCGGTGTTGATGCCTTTGGCTACCTCGGCCTGAAGCTTGACGGCTCAGACAAGTATGCCGGTTCGGGCAACCTGCAACTCGAGCATAATGCCGATGGTTCTATTAAAGGCAACGAAAGCAGCTACGGCAAATCCGGTGCGGCGCTTAAAGTCCGTATTTCCAAGACAGAGCTGAAAGTCGGTGACATGCAGCCGACCACTAGCCCGGTCTTCGCGGTGGGTGGCTCTCGCCTCCTGCCACAAACTGCTACCGGCTTCCTATTGCAGAGCAGCGAAATCAAAGGTCTTGACGTTGAAGCGGGCCATTTCACCTCCGCGACCAGCCAGGACACGACCAAGCATGATGGCGATCTTTATGCCACTTATGCTGGTGTCACAGCAAAATCGGCAGATTTCGTCGGCGGCAAATACGCCATCACCGACAGCCTGAGCGCTTCGCTTTATGCAGCTAAACTGCAAGACATCTGGAACCAGTACTACGCTAACGTGAACTACGTTATGCCTATCGCTGACACGCAATCCTTGGCGTGGGATTTCAACATCTACCGCACCACTGATGCAGGCGCCAAGAAAGCAGGCGACATTAGCAACACCGCTTTCTCCCTGGCAGCAGCGTATTCGTTCCTGACCGCACATACCCTGACCCTCAGCTTCCAGAAGGTCAACGGCGACACCCCATTCGACTACATCGGTGTGGGTGACAACAACCGCGGTGGCGACTCGATATTCCTCGCCAACTCTGTTCAATACTCCGACTTTAACGCACCTGGCGAAAGATCGTGGCAAGCTCGCTACGACCTGAACATGGCGTCCTACGGCGTACCGGGCCTGAGCTTCATGACCCGTTACGTTGCCGGCAGCCACATTGACGGGACGAACACTCCATCGAACAGCACCTATACCGACCTGTACGGTAAAGACGGTAGCCACCACGAGACCAACCTGGAAGCCAAGTACGTAGTACAAACTGGCCCAGCCAAAGACCTGTCCTTCCGTCTTCGTCAAGCTTGGCACACTGCCAACGCTGCAGAAGGCGAAGGCGATGTCCAAGAGTTCCGCCTGATCGTCGACTACCCGATTTCGGTTCTGTAACCGCAGTCAGCGTTTCGTAATCGAAAAAACCCGGCCCAGGCCGGGTTTTTTTACGTCGTTTTTTCAGGCAACCTTTTTTAACCAGGCAGAACACCTTCCGTTGTGCCGGCCTTACCCTGTACGCAACGAAATCCCCCCCGTACAATGCGAGGTCATTTCTAGCCTCAGCAACCGACAACGGCCTACCATGCGTACCAGTCAATATTTGCTCGCCACACAGAAAGAAACCCCTTCCGATGCAGTGGTCGTCAGCCACCAGCTGATGCTGCGTGCCGGCATGATCCGCAAACTCGCTTCCGGCCTTTATACCTGGCTCCCCATGGGCTTGCGGGTTTTGCGCAAGGTCGAAGCTGTCGTTCGTGAAGAGATGAACGCTGCTGGTGCGCTCGAAGTATTGATGCCGGGCATCCAGCCTGCAGAGTTGTGGCAGGAATCAGGGCGCTGGGAACAGTACGGCCCAGAATTGCTGCGCATGAAAGATCGACATAACCGTGAATTCTGTGCGGGCCCGACCCACGAAGAAGTCATCACCGATCTGGCACGCAACGAGCTCAACAGCTATAAGCAGCTGCCGATCAACCTGTACCAGATCCAGACCAAATTCCGCGATGAGACCCGCCCACGCTTTGGCGTGATGCGTGGCCGTGAATTCATCATGAAAGACGCGTACTCCTTCCATGTCGACCAGGTTTCGCTTCAGGCTACCTACGACCGGATGCATCAGGCGTACTGCAACGTATTCACCCGCCTGGGCCTGAACTTCCGCCCGGTCGAAGCCGATAACGGCTCCATCGGCGGCGCGGGCTCTCATGAGTTTCACGTGCTGGCCGAGTCTGGCGAAGACGACATCGCATTCAGCGACAGCTCCGATTACGCTGCAAACATTGAAAAAGCCGAGGCCGTTCCACGCGAACAGTCACGCCAGGCACCCACTGAAGAACTGCGCCTGATCGACACACCACACGCCAAGACCATCGCGCAACTGGTAGAAGGCTTCAACCTGCCGATTGAAAAGACCATCAAAACTCTGGTGGTCCACGCAGCTGAAGAAGGCAAATTGATCGCGCTGATCATTCGTGGCGATCACGAACTCAACGAAATCAAGGCCGCCAACCTGCCTCAGGTCGCCAGCCCGCTAGTCATGGCATCCGAATCCGAACTGCGTGACGCCATTGGCGCTGGCGCAGGCTCGCTTGGCCCGTTGAATCTACCGCTGCCTTGCATCATCGACCGCTCCGTCGAACTGATGAGCGACTTTGGCATCGGCGCCAACATCGACGACAAGCACTACTTTGGCGTCAACTGGGAGCGCGATCTACCGGTTCCCGCCGTGGCCGACCTGCGCAACGTGGTGGCTGGCGACCCAAGCCCGGACGGCAAGGGCACGCTGGAAATCAAACGCGGTATTGAAGTCGGGCACATTTTCCAGCTGGGCACCAAGTACAGCGAAGCCTTGAAGTGCCAGGTGCTTGGCGAAAACGGCAAACCTGTAACCCTGACCATGGGCTGTTATGGCATTGGTGTTTCTCGCGTGGTGGCAGCTGCCATTGAGCAGAACAACGATGAAAACGGGATCATCTGGAACGATGCTCTGGCACCTTTCCAGATTGCCCTGGTGCCATTGCGCTATGAAACCGAGGCAGTGCGCGAAGCAACCGACGCGCTGTACGCCGAACTGACCGCAGCTGGCTTTGAAGTGCTGCTGGATGATCGCGACAAAAAAACCAGTCCCGGCAACAAGTTCGCAGACATGGAGCTGATCGGTATTCCGCACCGCATCGTGGTCAGCGACCGCGGCCTGGCAGAAGGTAACCTTGAGTACAAGAGCCGTACTGAAGCCCAGGCGCAAGCCTTGCCTGTGGCCGATGTCCTGTCCTTTCTTCAAGCCCGCATCCGCCGCTGAGTCCGGGGCGCGCACATGAAAGCGTGCGCGCCCTCGCCATCGACGCATGACAAGGCAAGACCCGAACTTTCCGTATCAAGAGATCACATGCTCAAGCGAAATACCTTAAGCCTCGGTAGTGCCGCACTGTGCGGCACCCTGCTTGTCAGCGGTTGTGCCAACCACCTGTCACCACACAGCGAGCACGAAGAGCGCGTCGAGCGCAAATTGCTCAATCACAGCCTGCAAGTCGATATCGGTGAGCCCAAGATGCTTGAGCTTCCGCAACGTCGCGTGCGGATTCATGATCAGAAGACGTTCGAAGTCACCGAATTCGAAGTCACCCGCAACTATGATCGCTACACCCCTTACCAACCTTGGCGCGAGACCTATGAAATCCCGCTGGGTGCAGTTGCAGTGGTGGGCGGTATAGGCGCCAATATTCTCAACGTGGTCATGCTTGGGCGCTTACCCGACAGCATGACCAAAGACTGGATCAGTTACGGCTTTGCCGGGCTCAATCCATTCATGAACATGCCGTCCCTTGGCAGGGCGCAGCAGAACCTTTCCAGTATTGATGAGGCTCAGCACGACAAGCGGATTGAGTATTCCAGCTTGCCCTGGAGCGAACGCCCGGTCGAGGTCAAGGCAGGCGCGCAAACTTACGATCTGACAACTGATCACAACGGGGTACTGCGCCTGAACCTGCTCGACAGCCCTTTTGCCGAACAGGAAATCAATCACATCACCCGCTTGCAGATCAGTGTCGCGGATGATCAAGACAATGTACGCGTCAGTGCTACCCTGCCGATCAGCAATTCATTGCGCGGCAAATTGCGCGAAGCTCACGCATTGATCTACGACGACCTGGAAGATGACGAAGTCAGCCAATGGGTACACCGGGTCAAACGTCTCTCAGAACTGGGACTCGAAGAAGAAGCCAGCGAGCTGGAACAAAGCCTGATCGAACTGACGCGCAATGACCCCGAACTGCAACAGCAATTTCTTAAATCGCTGACCAAAGACGCCGGGCGCCTGGTGGCCGATCCAGGGCCGAACAGCTAACGCGTAAACAGCTCCAACTGCTCATGACCACCACGTAGATCCTGCAGACGCACGCCGATACCCAATAAGCGCACCGGCTTATCACCTCGAGCGAATGCCTGGGTCAGCAGCTGTTCAAAACCATCCAGATCACGCCCCGCGCCTGATTGCTCGAGGGTAGTTTGAGTGAAGTCATGAAACTTCACTTTGACGAAAGGCTTACCCGCCCTGTAGCTGTCGTCCACGCGCGCCATTCGCCCAGCGAGCGTCGCGAGTAACTCCGGCAGTTTTTCCAGACAGCTGGCCAGATCGGGCAAATCCGTATCGTAGGTGTTTTCGACACTTACCGACTGACGCCGACTGTCGTTCTGCACCGGCCGATCATCAATCCCGCGCGCCAGACTCCACAGCCGCTCACCAAACGTACCGAATTCGCGCACCAAGGCCAATTTGTTCCAATCGCGCAGATCCGTGCAGGTGGTGATACCAAGTCGGCCCAGCTTGCCCGCAGTTACCTTGCCGACGCCATGCAACTTGCTCACCGGCAATGTGGCGACGAACGCTTCTACTTGATCCGGGGTAATCACAAACAAACCGTTGGGTTTTTTCCAGTCACTGGCAATTTTTGCGAGGAATTTGTTTGGGGCCACCCCGGCTGACACGGTGATATGCAGTTGATTGGAGACACGACGACGGATGTCCTGAGCAATTCGGGTCGCACTTCCCGAGAAATAGTTGCTATCCGAAACATCCAGAAAAGCCTCATCCAACGACAGAGGCTCGATCAGATCGGTGTAATCGCGAAAAATGGTCTGGATTTCACGGGAAGCCTCTTTATAAGCTTCCATGCGCGGCTTGACGATGGTCAGGTCGGGGCACAGCGTCAAAGCATGCCTGGACGACATGGCCGAACGCACGCCATAGGCCCGCGCCTCATAGTTGCAGGTGGCTATCACTCCGCGCCGGTCCGCCGAGCCGCCTACCGCCAGCGGCTTGGCAGCAAGACGCGGATCGTCGCGCATTTCGATGGCGGCGTAGAAGCAGTCACAGTCGACGTGGATGATTTTGCGCTGCGTCATGAGGTGCGGTTATGAATGCTGTGGGCTGCGCAGTATCTCACCCACGCTGAAATGTGGCACTCACGATACCGAAAGCAATGTACGAAAGGCCTGAGAAAATGACCAAAATAGCCCTGCCAGGTCCGCGCTACGCGCCCTCAAGCCGATTCGCGCACTCAATTAGCATCGCTAAGCGATTGAAGGAAAAGAATTTTTCTGAAATTAACAATTGACAGCCCGGCGTTCCACTGTAGAATGCCGACACACAGACGCGGGATGGAGCAGTCTGGTAGCTCGTCGGGCTCATAACCCGAAGGTCGTCGGTTCAAATCCGGCTCCCGCAACCAAACATCAAAAAAGGCTACTCGAAAGAGTGGCCTTTTTTGTGCCTGCGATTTCATCACATCCAACCTTGCCCTCCCCCTTCGCTGTGGAGCAGTCAGGAATAGACGGATGAGACATGAAGGACGCCCCATCAGGAAAACCCTTTGCGCACCGAACACTTAACCGATCCGACAAGCTATTTACGCTTATTTGTCGCTCATACCGCATTAACGGTTGACACCCCACCGTTCCACTGTAGAATGCCGCCACACAGACGCGGGATGGAGCAGTCTGGTAGCTCGTCGGGCTCATAACCCGAAGGTCGTCGGTTCAAATCCGGCTCCCGCAACCAAATATCAAAAAAGGCTGCTCGAAAGAGTGGCCTTTTTTGTGTCTGACCGAAAAGCATCGGAACAGTGGTCAGAAATGCTTGTCAGAATTGTCGATCCAGAGGATAGGTGTCTATCGGCTAAACAGCCGGCTGAAACGAATCCGCTACATTCGCCCTGTAGACTGTGACACGCTAATATCTCGAAATATTTTCTGCGTAGGGATTGGTAACTTGTCTGTATACCTCCATCCTGTCGCGCACGATCCAAGGAGTGATTGATGCGCGCCAATTCGTCCGATTCCAATGAACCTGTCACCGCCACTCAACCGATTGCGCCGACTCGTTTGCACTGGTTGGAACTGCTGAGCAAATATCGCCAACCCTTGGGCCTTGCGGTAACGTTGCTCCTGTTCTCTATTGCACTGATCGCCTGTCGTCATCTGTTGAGTGAGCTGGACCTCTACGCCCTGCACGATTCGCTGCTGAGCGTTCCGCTGCCCGCATTAGCCGGCGCCTTGGTCGCGACTGTCGTTGGCTTTGTGGTACTACTGGGCTATGAGTGGTCGGCCAGTCGTTACGCCAATGTTCAACTCCCTGCTCGTACGCTGGTCCTCGGCGGCTTTACCGCGTTTGCGATTGGTAACGCAGTAGGGCTGTCGCTGCTGTCTGGCGGGTCGGTTCGTTACCGGCTTTACGCTCGCCATGGTCTGGGCGCTGTAGAAGTCGCGCGCATGACCTTATTTGCCAGCCTTTCATTGGGCTGCGCCCTGCCCCCGCTTGCCGCCTTGGCGACCTTGAGCAATCTGCCGGCTGCTTCCGTTGCCCTGCATTTGCACACGTCAGTGCTTGCGTCGGTGGCCGTGACAATTCTCGCACTCAGTGCATTGTTAGCGGTGGGCATCTACCGCCGCCGTCTGCCCGAACAACCGATCCCGCATAACCTGCTGGTCCGTGCGGGGCGTCGCACTCTTCGTCTGCCCGGCCTGAACCTGACGTTGATGCAATTGGTTATCACTGCGCTGGACGTAGGCGCTGCAGCCATCGTGCTCTATTTGCTATTGCCCGACGCCCCCCCCTTTGGTGCCTTCTTGCTGGTTTACCTGCTTGCTCTGGCTGCAGGCGTGCTCAGCCATGTGCCAGGTGGTGTAGGCGTGTTCGAGGCGATTTTACTCGCCGCCTTTGCCGACCAACTGGGCGCTGCACCCTTGGCAGCCGCCTTGCTGCTTTATCGCCTGATTTATGTGGTCCTGCCGTTATTGCTGGCGTGCGTGGCATTGCTGGTCACCGAAGCCCAACGCGTTTTGCCGACCCGCAAAGCTATACGCGTTGCTTCGGGTCTGGCTGCGCCGATCCTGGCGTTGCTGGTGTTTCTGTCGGGTGTGGTCCTGTTGTTTTCCGGTGCCACGCCTGAAATCGATACGCGCTTGAAACACGTTGGCTTTTTAATCCCACATCGCCTGATTGATGCCTCGCACTTCGGCGCCAGTTTGATTGGCGTATTGTGCTTGTTGCTGGCCCAAGGTCTGCGCCGGCGTCTATCGGCGGCGTGGATGCTGACGACGGTGTTACTCGTGGTCGGCGCAGTGCTGTCTCTGCTCAAGGGCTTCGACTGGGAAGAGGCCAGTCTGCTGACCCTGACCGCCGGGCTGCTGGGGATCTTCCGGCATTCGTTCTATCGGCCCAGCCGCTTGCTTGAGTTGCCATTCTCGCCGCTGTATCTGGTGGCCAGCACGTGCGTGCTGGGAGCGTCGATCTGGTTGCTCTTGTTCGCCTATCAGGACGTACCGTACAGCCATCAGCTCTGGTGGCAATTCACCCTCAACTCCGATGCCCCGCGGGCCTTGCGTTCAGCCTTGGGCAGCGCGGTATTGCTGGTGATCGTTTCACTGACCTGGCTATTGCGTACCGCACGTCCGGTCATTACCTTGCCCAATGCCGAAGAACTGGGCAAAGCCGCCGAGATCGTGAATGCTTCCGATCAGCCCGATGGCGGCCTTGTACTGACCGGTGACAAAGCAATACTGCTACACCCTAGTGGCAAGGCCTTCTTGATGTACGCACGTCGTGGCCGAAGCCTGGTGGCCTTGTATGACCCGATTGGCCCAACACAGCAACGCGCAGAGCTGATCTGGCAATTCCGCGACCTGTGTGACATCCATCATGCTCGCCCGGTGTTCTACCAGGTGCGCGCGGAGAATCTGCCGTTCTACATGGACATCGGCTTGACTGCGATCAAACTGGGCGAAGAAGCACGGGTCGACCTGAAGCGCTTTGACATCGACGCCAAAGGCAAGGAAATGAAAGACCTGCGCTATACCTGGAACCGCGGTGGGCGGGATGGCCTGTCGCTGGAGATCTATGAGGTTGGTCAGGCGCCGCTGGACGAACTGAAGGTGATTTCAGATGCTTGGCTTACCGGTAAAAATGTCCGAGAGAAAGGCTTCTCCCTGGGCCGCTTCAGCCCGCAATACTTGCAACATTTCCGCATAGCGATCATCCATTTCGAAGGCAAGCCTGTAGCGTTCGCCAACCTGCTGGAAACATCTCGACATGAACTGGCCAGCCTGGATTTGATGCGCTCTCACCCCGACGCACCCAAACTGACCATGGAATTCATGATGATCGGCTTGATTCTGCACTATAAAGAGCACGGTTATGGACGCTTCAGCCTGGGCATGGTGCCACTTTCCGGCCTGCAGCCGCGACGCGGCGCACCCTTGACTCAGCGTCTCGGTTCTATGGTATTCCGCCGTGGCGAGCAACTGTATAACTTCCAAGGCTTGCGCCGCTTCAAAGACAAGTTCCAGCCTGACTGGGAACCCCGTTATATGGCCGTGCCCGCCGGACTTGATCCGCTCGTGGCGCTGGCTGACACTGCCGCCCTGATTGCAGGCGGCCTGACCGGATTGGTGAAACGCTGATGATTCAACGCTACTGGCGATTTTTGCTCGCAGCCCTGATTGTTCTAGCACTGGTACTTGGCTTTTGGTTGTGGAATCGCCCTGAGCCTGAAGCAAGTCTCGAACACCTGACACTCGAGAATGGGGCAGCCCTGACCCGGGTCTTGCCCGGCACTAGCGCTAACGCTTACGTTGCCTTGGCCGTCCTGTCGGATGAAGGCCTGACGGACAAGCAACTGCTGGCACTGAGTCAGGACGCCGACGCCGAAATCGTGCAGGTAACCCTGCCCAAGGACAACTGCGCCCTACAGCAGCAAACCCTCAACGCAGGCATAGAAAAGCTCAACGACGCACCCACACTGGTCGCAGGTATCGGCCCAGGCGCAACCCTGGCCTGGCGCTGGCTGGCGGGACAAACCAACGACAAGGCTCAAGCGATCTCGGTAGGCTTCTCTCTTGAGCCACCTGGCTGCAATGACGCGCTGCCAAAAACCGCCGCACATGGACACTGGCTGGTTGCCTGGAACGACGGCCCGGATGATGCCGCTGCAACCTTCGTACGTGATCAACCTAATGCCGAGAACAGCATCAGCGACTACGACATCCACCTGCCACAGGTACTCAACAGTCAACTTCGCCACCAATTGGTCGCCGATGACAATGACGGCGGCCTGAA
The DNA here is from genome assembly GCF_052976945.1 of Pseudomonas sp. GG8. NCBI lineage: Bacteria > Pseudomonadati > Pseudomonadota > Gammaproteobacteria > Pseudomonadales > Pseudomonadaceae > Pseudomonas > Pseudomonas sp. GG8. The sequence continues at coordinate 1,216,661 of NZ_JBRIIP010000001.1, read as the reverse complement.
CATTCCCGTGGTGGAGGTGCCCGCCGGACAGACGACTGACACCGTGACATTGTTCCTTTCTGGGGACGGTGGCTGGCGCGACCTGGACCGTGACGTGGCAGGTGAAATGGCCAAAATCGGCTACCCGGTAGTCGGTATCGACACCTTGCGTTACTACTGGCAGCACAAGTCTCCCGAGCAAAGTGCTCTGGACCTCGCCGAATTGATGGCGCACTACCGGCAGAAATGGGGCACCAAGCGCTTCGTGCTGACCGGCTATTCGTTCGGTGCCGATGTGCTGCCGGCGATCTATAACCGCTTGGCCCCTGATGAGCAAAAGCGCGTCGACGCTATCATCTTGCTGGCATTCGCGCGCAGCGGCAGCTTCGAGATCATGGTCGAGGGTTGGCTGGGGACCGCAGGCAAAGAGGCACCCACGGGGCCCGAGATGGCTAAGCTACCCGCTGATAAAGTGCTGTGCGTTTATGGTGCTGAAGAGGATGCCGAGAGCGGTTGCACCGAAACTACCGCCGTTGGCGAAAAGCTCAAGTTGCCGGGCGGGCACCACTTCGATGAAAACTACCCGGCCTTGGCCAGGCGCATGATCGATGCCATTGAGAAGCGCCAAGGGAAAACCTCAGCCAAACAAGGCTGATCCACACTGCCTTCGCGCCACACCAACAAAAAGTCCCCGCAGCTTTGCAGCTCGGGGACTTTTTTTGTTTCTGCACCTTACATGTCTACCCTTACATCTCTACCTGGGTGCCCAACTCAATCACCCTGTTGAACGGTAGATTGAAGAAGCGCAGATTACTGTTGGCATTCTTGAGCATGAAAGAGAACAGCCCTTCGCGCCAACGCGCCATACCTTCCAGCTTGGAAGCGATGACTGTTTCACGGCTGAGGAAATACGTGGTGCGCATCGGGCTGAAGTCCAGCTCATCCAGATGGCACAGCTTCAGCGCAGCGGGCACATCCGGTTCGTCGATGAAACCAAAATGCAGGATCACCCGGAAGAACCCCTCTCCGTAAGCTTCGACCTCAAAGCGCCGGCTCGCGGGAACGCGTGGTGAGTCCTCGTAAACTACCGTCAGCAACACCACTTGCTCGTGCAACACCTGGTTGTGCAGCAGGTTATGCAACAGAGCATGCGGCACCGCATCGGCGCGCGCGGTCAGAAATACCGCCGTACCCTGCACGCGATGCGGCGGTTGTACACGAATACTGCTGATAAAGATCGGCAGCGGCAGCCCCCCCTCATCGATCCGATCCACCAGCAACTGTTTACCGCGCTTCCAGGTGGTCATCATGATGAACAAAGCAATCCCCGCCAAAACCGGGAATGCACCGCCCTGCACTATCTTCGGCACGTTAGCCGCAAAGAACAGCCCGTCGACCAGCAAGAAGCAAAGCAGTACCGGTACGGCCAACAACGGCGGCCATTTCCACAGTAGCAACACCACCGCAGCCACCAGTATCGTGGTAATCAGCATCGTCCCGGTCACGGCAACCCCGTAAGCGGAGGCCAGCGCACTGGAAGATTCGAAACCCAGCACTAGCAAGATCACACCCACCATCAGCGACCAGTTCACCGCGCCGATATAAATCTGCCCCTGGGCAGAGCTGGAGGTGTGCTGAATGTGCATGCGCGGGATGTAACCCAACTGGATCGCCTGCAACGTCATGGAGAAAGCCCCGGAAATTACCGCTTGCGAAGCGATCACCGTGGCCAGGGTTGACAGAACGACCAGCGGAATCAGCGCCCAACTGGGTGCCAGCAGATAGAACGGGTTACGCGCGGCTTCAGGATTGTCGAGCAGTAGCGCGCCTTGACCAAAATAGTTCAGCACCAGCGCCGGCAGCACCAGAATGAACCAGGCGCGGGCGATTGGCTTGCGACCGAAATGGCCCATATCGGCATAAAGCGCTTCGGCACCAGTCAGTGACAACACCACAGCACCGAGAATTGTCACGCCGATGCCCGGATGGACGACAAAGAAGCGCACGCCCCACGCAGGGTTCAGTGCGTTGAGCACCTCGGGATGCTGCATGATCCCGTTGATCCCCAACGCAGCCAGTACCAGAAACCAGATGACCATCACCGGACCGAACAGAATGCCAATCCGCGCGGTGCCGTGCCGCTGAATCAGAAACAGCCCTACCAGCACGATCAGCGACAGGGGCACGACCCAATGTTCGACACCCTTGAACGCCAGCTCCAGGCCTTCCACCGCCGAGAGCACGGAGATGGCCGGGGTGATCATGCTGTCGCCATAAAATAGCGCCGCACCAAACAGACCGAAGACCACCAACGCACCGCGCAATCTGGGGTACGGCGAGGAGGCCCGCCGCGCCAGCGCGGTCAATGCCATGATCCCACCCTCGCCCTGATTGTCGGCCCGCAAGATGAACAGCACGTATTTAAGCGAAACAACCCAAATCAGCGACCAGAAGATCAGCGCCAGAATGCCGAGCACCCCGTCGTGGTCGACCTTTACCCCATACCCCCCAGAGAACACAGTTTGGAGGGTATACAGCGGACTGGTGCCAATATCGCCGTAAACCACACCGACAGCTGCGATCAGCAGGCCCAAAGGCTTTGCCGGATGGCGCTCTGCATCTGCCTGACTAATTGCCTGACCCATTAACCACTCCCACAACCATGACCTGGACTCCAAAAGCACGACACTGCGCCAGAGTGAGCCCCGTTTTAACAGATACCGATTAACACCATTGATGCGATTGAGCGTAACGCCGCGAAGCATAGCGCAGCACTCGTCGTAATTCTCTGCATAAAGCTGGTCAATCTACGGTCCCGCCGCTAGAATTGCGCACTTTTTGATCAGCGGCGTGCCAAACGCCCAGTCGGCACCCCAGCCATTTGCCCGGGCGCCACCCAATACCGAGGTTCGCTATGTCCACCGTCACCACGCCGTCTGCCCCAAAGGTTGGCTTCGTTTCCCTGGGTTGCCCCAAAGCTCTGGTCGATTCTGAGCGCATCCTCACCCAACTGCGCATGGAAGGCTATGAAATCGTGGCTACTTACCAGGACGCCGACGTCGTGGTGGTCAACACCTGCGGCTTTATCGACACTGCCAAGGCCGAATCCCTGGAAGTGATCGGTGAAGCCCTCGCTGAAAACGGCAAGGTTATCGTTACCGGCTGCATGGGCGTAGAAGAAAGCGCGATCCGCCTGGTTCACCCTAGCGTGCTGGCCGTTACCGGCCCGCAACAGTATGAACAAGTGGTCAACGCCGTTCATGACGCCGTGCCGCCAAACCTCGATCACAACCCGCTGATCGATTTGGTGCCACCTCAAGGCATCAAGCTGACGCCTCGCCACTATGCCTACCTGAAGATTTCCGAAGGCTGCAACCACAGCTGCAGCTTCTGCATCATCCCGTCGATGCGCGGCAAGTTGGTCAGCCGTCCGGTCGGCGATGTGCTCGACGAAGCTCAGCGTCTGGTCAAGGCCGGGGTCAAAGAACTGTTGGTGATCTCCCAGGACACCAGCGCTTATGGCGTCGACATCAAATACCGCACCGGTTTCTGGAACGGACAGCCGGTCAAGACACGCATGACCGAGTTGTGCGAAGCCCTCAGCACCCTCGGGGTGTGGGTCCGCCTGCACTACGTCTACCCGTACCCGCACGTTGATGAATTGATTCCGCTGATGGCCGCCGGGAAAATCCTGCCGTACCTGGATATCCCCTTCCAGCACGCCAGCCCGAAAATCCTCAAGGCGATGAAACGCCCAGCCTTCGAAGACAAGACCCTGGCGCGAATCAAGAACTGGCGCGAAATCTGCCCGGACCTGATCATTCGTTCGACCTTCATCGTCGGCTTCCCTGGTGAAACCGAAGAAGACTTCCAATACCTGCTCGAATGGCTGACCGAAGCCCAACTCGACCGAGTGGGTTGCTTCCAGTACTCCCCGGTCGAAGGCGCACCGGCCAACGCCCTGGGCGATCACGTCCCGGACGAGATCAAACAGGACCGTTGGGACCGCTTCATGGCTCACCAGCAAGCCATCAGCGCAGCCCGCTTGCAATTGAAAGTCGGCAAAGAGATTGAAGTGCTGATTGATGAAATCGACGAAAACGGTGGCGCCGTAGGTCGCTGCTTCTTCGACGCCCCTGAAATCGACGGCAACGTCTTTATCGACAGTGACCAGGACCTCAAGCCGGGTGACAAGGTCTTGTGCCGAGTAACAGACGCTGACGAATACGACCTGTGGGCTGAAACGGTTTAAATCAGCCTGTCGCTCGAAAAAAGCCCTGCCCTTCAACTGGCAGGGCTTTTTTGCAACTTAGGGAAAAGTCTTACCTCCTCCCACGCCCTCCGCCGACATAACCCGCGCTCTATTCCCGTCATAGTCGTCGCTTTCGAGAAACGCGAAGGATTGTGCGAATGGGATCGGCCACTGCTAAACGGATCGCACTGCCAGAAGATTTCCCCTGGCAACAAAGCGTCGGCCTGCTGCTTGATGCGGTACAGGTCGAGAAGCTTTTGCCGCGTCTATTCGAGTGGGCCGAGACTCCAAGGGTAGACGTACTTTATCTCACCACTCGGCTTGCCGAGTTTAGAGACCTATCCCCTTGTCTTGTCCGCCTGAAAGGTGCGGGCGACCCTGCACTGGCGCAGTTCCTGGAAAATGTCGATCAGCTGTGGGGCTTCCTGCTCGTCAGCGATGAGCCTTGGGAGCAAGTGGTTGCGCATCTGCGCTGGTTGACCGTCATTGAGCATCCGTCCGGGCAAGAAATGCTGCTGCGCATGGCCTACCCGCCGGTGGCAGATGCCCTGTTTGGAACGGAATATCCAGACTCCATGCTGTTCGGTCCCTGCCAGCATATATTCACCGTAGACCTTGCGCGTAGCGGCTGGCATCGCTACACCCGCCCCGGCGAAATGCCGCCCCCGAAACACGATGCACCCTACCGGTTTAACGAAAAGCAGTGGGACAGTCTCGACGACGCCAGCTTTCGCAAACGGGTGACCGAACTCTCCCGGCACATGAAGCACTACTTCCCTGACTACCAGGCTGAGTTAACGGATCAGCAGTATCGGGAGCATCTGCAGGCGTTGGCGCGCCGTGCTGTCGAGCACGGTTTTGACTGTGAAAAAGAACTGTACCTGTACGCCAATGCCCATGGCTTTGTGGACGAACAAGGGCTACGGAAAGACCCCGACATCGTCAGCCTTTTAGACCCTAAATCCAGTTCACCCAAGGCCCAGCGCATCGAACGCATTGCTGATCTGGCCCAGAAAAGGTGCCTGCCATGACCGATTTCATGACCCCTCGCGGTCATCTGGCCAATCTGGTCGCCCAATCCAAAAGCGCCACGCCCTTCGGCGAAGTCGGGGTTTGCCCACTCATGCAAACAACCATTCACCTGCTGCCGGTACGTTACGGCCTGGTTGAAGACGGTCTCGATCCGAGCGCTGATCTGGCGATGCCTTACACGCTGCAAAGCCGCCCCTTGGGTCTACGCATGTTGCGTGACGGTTATCTGTACGTGATCGACAGCGCCACCGGCCTGAACGAGTACAGCATCAAGCAGGGGTCATTGGAACACTGGCTGTTCGACGGCAAGGAGGTCAAAGAGGATCACCGGACCCTCGCCCTGGGCGATCCTCCCGAAATGATCGTCTCCAAGAGCAGCGTCCTGCATGTCGCCTACTCGGAGGTGCAGTGGACCGTCGCCAAGTGCCGGCAGGTGCTCGATAGCGCCACCGAGCGCGAGCACTTCATGCAGTGCATCGACCTTGCGCCGGTCAACAGCGAACACATCGTCGCGCCGCTGCTGCATGAGCGGCACGCGAAGAAATGGCTGGCCGAGGTGGTGCAGGATCACGATGCCCCTCATCAAGGCCTTACCCCGGAAGAAAACATTCCGTATCTGTGGGAACACCCACCGCTGTTTCGTCAGACCTTGATCGAGGAGCTGACCAGCCAGGTCAGCGATGATCACAAAAGCGACTTCCTGTTCCTCGCCGTGCGCGACGATATCGGCGTGATGCACGACCTGGCGAACTATCAGGACAAGGTGGTGGGCTGGATCGATGACTGGGCCCGCAGCGGTCAGGAAGCGGGCCACACGGAGCGTGATTACTTGCTGGGCTGCTACATCGAATCGCTGAGCCAGATCAGTGCCGCCCACCTCAGCAAGATGGCCGAGAGCACCGATGACCCTGCGCTCAAGGCGTTATTGCTTGATCTGCAAGCGCTGCCCGAACCACAGCGCGATGAAACGCGGCAGGCGTTGCTGGAGGTGCTGAACCTTGATCCGGTTGCCAATCCGCTGCCCGGTGTTTCGGACCCCGATCATCCCCCCGACCTCAAGGCCCAACTAAAAAGCATCCAGCTCGGCCCCGTGCGAGCCATTGGCTACAACATGGTCAGCGAACTGGAAAAAGCCGTCGAGCTTTACTACCTCAAACAAAAACTTGCCGCCGCCGACCCCGACTTCATCGCTACCCACTGGCAAACCCTGGTCAAGCTGCACCGGGAACAGGATAAGCGGCTAAGAGACCTGTTGTACGGCGCACGCTGGGGCCAACGTGGGATCAACGACCTGATCGACCGTCCACGCATGGACGCTTTCCTCAAGGAGCAACGCCCCAAGCTCGCGCATTGGAACGCCCTGCTCGACCGCATCACCCACGACCGACTGGAGATGCTGACCCACAACCGTTTCCACCGCGCCGCCTGGTATTACGACGCCAACGATCTGGAGCAGATCGATCACGCCTTGCTCACCCAATACGACTGCCTGAAAGACGTGTGCCGCAGCGACACCGCCAACGACAAGGTCCTCGCCTGGCTGGATAAAAATGCGCAGCAGAGCCGCGCACTGTTTTTTACCTTGCCGCTGAGCGTACAGACCGAACTGGCCGCGCAATTCGCCTTGTTCACCAATGCGGGCTGGGGACTGCTTAAAAGCGCGCCGGAGTGGATCGAGAAGCTGAAAACGCTGTTTGCCGGCCACCTGCCGGACATCGAGACCCTGCCCCACCCCACGCAAGTCAATGCCACCGCCGCCTGGGGCACCCTCGCCCCCGCCGTGCAGTGGGGCGTGCAACAAGGGCTGCACGACTTCATGCAGGCCTTGGACAAAGGCCAGATGCCGGACATCGAGGCACTGTTTCGCTACCTGCCCAAGACCTTCGGGGTTTCGCTGCTCGACGCGGCCCGGCGCGAGAAGGTCAGTTTTCAAATAGCAGATGCCGATGACCTGAAAGCCTTGGGTGAGACGGTCAAGGAGGTGCAGGCGAAACGTAGATACCTGCGTTCCCTGAACAACAATGCCCGTCGCTATCGTGCGGAAAAAGATCACTGGCTGGCTCAAGAGTTGGAAAACCAGCGGCCTGAGACTCAACAGAAACTTAACGTTCTGGAAGAGCGACTGGCCCGGATGCTGAGCCCGATTCGTGAACTGCCAGAGGGCGCGGTTCATCTGCAAACAGCGACGGCCGGCACGCCGGGGTTGGCCTTGGTGTTTCCTCCCGAGCAGCAGGCGCAGGTGCGCTCGTTGCTGGATAACTATCGACAAGGAGTGAGGGCTGCGCCTACAGCGGGACTATTAGGGGATGGGGCTGGGCTGTTGGTGTTTGCGGCGCAGTTGGTGAATTTTGTGCAGGTGATCAGGGAGGTCAGAGCCCAACCGGGTCAGGAAAAAGACCTTGGTCCATTGTGGAGTCCTCTTTTCACTACAGTCGCAGCAGGCTTTGGGGCCGCGCAAGGGATTGCCGATACAGCGCTCGGTGCTCAAGCCGCTCAATTGGGTAAAAACCTAAAAGCGGCTGAGTTGAAGAGTATTCATGTGCAGATGGGCAAATTACACGTTGGGCTCGGACTTGTTGGATATACGGCCGGAATTGCCGCAGCCGCGATAAGTCTGAATAGCGCCCATAACAACTGGCTTAACGCCGCACGCGAGGGTAATAGCGCAGCACAAGCGGGCGCCACGCTGAGCATGGTGGGCAATAGCGGCTTTATATTGAGCAACGCCTACGGTCTTGTTGAAACAACTATAGCTGCCAGGAATGTCCTGTCCGTCGCATTTCAAACCGAAGCCCGCCTGGCAGCTTGGGCCGCAGCAGGCACACGTCTGTCCACGATATTTTTCCGCGTCAATATGGCCGGGATCCTGTTCACAGCTCTGGAGCTGTCAGGCACTTGGTTTTACAACCGCTATAACCTCAGCCGCCATGACCAATGGCTGCAGACTACTCCCTGGAGCAGAGATACGGATCGACGTTTGTCGCTGCCGCTAAGCGAGTACCAAAAAAATCTGCACGTTCAGGTCAAGGCCCCAAAAATCGAGGTATGGCCCGAGCAATCCGATAATCAGAGCACCCCATCGACGACCCGGATGGTGCTGCACCTGCCCACCACCTCCAGCGCCGATTTGATGAAGCCTTTTGGCAACAGCAAAGCCAAAACCGTGCTCCGGATAGGCGGCTATGAAGTCCGCACTCACACTACGCGAGTCAACCCGGTAGAGCGCTGGACTGTCGCGACTGACGCATTGATCCAAAAACTTCGGATCAAACAAGCGACACCCTTGGTTCTGGAGCTTGAGGCACCCACTCGCGAGTATCGCCCAACCGCCACCGAACGCGACGAGTTGGTGGTCACCGTTGAGCTCGGAGACTTTAGCCCCGAGGATGGCGTTTACTTACTCAACGTTTATCAATTCCGCGTACCTCTCGACGGCCAAGGCGGTGAGATCGCTGATAAGAACCTTGAACCTCAAGGGGAGAAATGCACTTTTTACCTGATTGATCCCCTCCAACTGCCGCAGGAAGATGACTGGTATGGCTAAACCCTCCATTAAAGGGCCTCCGCCGATCAGCCGTGAACCGTATGCAGGGATGATTGAGTCTTTCCCCAGTGGCCAAGTCATTTATTTAGCCCCGGTTCCATTGCCCACTGACAGCCCGGCTCAGGACTATGGCAATGCTGTAGGTGAAGTCAATAACACCTATATGGACTTCGGCTTAGGGTTGCCATCAGTATTTAGTTGGCAAGCAGGGCTAGGCGGTCCCACGAGCTTTTTTTTTATGACCGCTTTTTTAATGCCATTATTTGTTGGCTTGATCGTTCTGGGACTTGGCGGCGATCTAGAGGAGGCAATCAGCTTCATAACAGGCATGTTTCCTTCTGGCCTGGAATACGGTTCTATTGGCGCTGGGCTAATGTTTGGGTTGTTCATAGTCATCTCCCTCAACCACCTCGCCAAATACGAAACCCTCGTCCCCACCCGCTTCAACCGCCAACGCCGTGAAGTCTGTTTCGTCCCCACAGGCCAAACCGAGCCGATCTTCGTCCCTTGGGAATCACTCTCCGCCTGGGTCGTCCAGGCCCGAGGGGTCACCCAATATGGCCTGAACATCCAGTACGCCATGGGCCTCGGTTTTTACCATCCGCCTCACGATCAGCAGTACACCCTGGAGTTTCACTGTGCCGGTGTTGAGTTGGCCATCTGCAACTGGGAGGCGATTCGCGCGTACATGGAGTACGAAGTCCACACGCTCAAGGAAATTCAGGACCCGCTCGATCTGCAAGGCCCCAACGATCTGCCACATGAGGGGCTGCACACGTTCTACAACGCTCGCGAACGCATGCGCCGGCGGCGCAAGGCGGGCGAAGTCGGCTGGAGTTATCCGTTCTGGTGGTACCTGTACCACGTCATGACCCTCTGGACCCTGCCCAACCATCTCACCGAATGGGAGATCCGCCGCATCAAAAGCATGGGCCGCGCCGCCGTGCCCGAGGCGATGCAGGCATGGTCCGCTCCGTTGCCAGACGCTGAATGGGCCAAACCCAGCGAGAAGTTGCAGCGCATGAGCAAAATGGTCAAAGACCTGCGCCAGAAAGAGCCGCAGGTCTCGTTGATCCAGCACTTTGTTGAAGTGCAGATCGCTGAGGTGAAACGAGAGTTTGAAGGAGAGGAAGGCGGTGACGCCCTGATTGATCCCCTCCATCTGCCACAGGAGGACGACTGATATGGCTAAAGCCTCCGTTGACGCGCCTCCGCCAATCAGTCGTGAGCCGTATGCCGGGATGATCGAAAACTTCCCCAGCGGCCAGGTTATTTATCTGGCCCCCGTTCCTTTGCCCACCGACAGGCCGGCTCAGGACTACGGAAGTGCGGTAGGTGAAGTAAATGAAACCTACATGGAGTTTGGGTTTGGAACGCCATCGGTGTTCAGTTGGCAGGCAACACTAGGTGGTCCCTTTAGCTTTTTTTGTATGACTGCTTTCCTGGCTCCAGCGATATTCGGCCTAATGGGACTACTCGTAGGGGAGGATCTAAAAAGCTCCGTCAACTTTACGTTGGATATGATTCCGTCTGGCTTGAGATACGGAGCTTTGGGCGCTGGCATAACACTTGCCATATTTCTAATCACTACTATCAACCACCTCGCAAAATACGAAACCCTCGTCCCTACCCGCTTCAACCGCCAACGCCGTGAAGTCTGTTTCGTCCCCGCAGGCCAGACCGAACCGATCTTCGTCCCCTGGGAATCACTCTCGGCGTGGGTCGTCCAGGCCCGAGGTGTTACCCAATATGGCCTGAACATCCAGTACGCCATGGGCCTCGGTTTTTACCATCCGCCTCACGATCAGCAGTACACCCTGGAGTTTCACTGCGCCGGTGTTGAGTTGGCCATCTGCAACTGGGAGGCGATTCGTGCGTACATGGAGTACGAGGTCCACACGCTCAAGGACATTCAGGACCCGCTCGACCTGCAAGGCCCCGACGATCCTCCGCATGAAGGGCTGCACACGTTCTACAACGCTCGCGAACGCATGCGCCGTCGGCGCAAGGCTGGCGAAGTCGGCTGGGGTTATCCGTTCTGGTGGTACCTGTACCACGTCATGACCCTCTGGACCCTGCCCAACCATCTCACCGAATGGGAGATCCGCCGCATCAAAAACATGGGCCGCGCCGCCGTGCCCGAGGCGATGCAGGCATGGTCCGCTCCGTTGCCAGAGGCTGAATGGGCCAAACCCAGCGAGAAGCTGCAGCGCATGAGCAAAATGGTCATGGACCTGCGCCAACAAGAGCCGCAGGTCTCGTTGATTCAGCATTTCGTTGAAGTGCAGATCGCTGAAGCAAAACGAGAGAGTCAAGAAGAGGACGGCGATGACGCCCTGATCGACCTCCTCCATCTGCCACAGGAGGACGACTGATATGGCTAAGCCGCCCCTTAACGCGCCGCCACCGATCAGCCGTGAACCGTATGCCGGGATGATCGAAAACTTCCCCGGTGGACAGGTTATTTATCTGGCCCCCGTTCCATTGCCTACCGATATGCCGGCTCAGGACTATGGAAATGCAGTGAGTTCGATAAGTGACACCTATATGGATTTTGGGCTGGGATTACCGACTACATTTAGTTGGCAACTAATTGTGGGGGGACCATTTTCATGCTTTGTTATGGTCGCCTTCTTGGCTCCAATCATCTTTGGTCTAATGGGATTATTCCTAGGAGAGAATCTAAAAAGTTCTGTTGATTTTGCATTGGGTATGATCACATCTGGCTTGCAAATCGGCGCGTGGGGCGGCGGCCTCGCTCTAGCCCTCGGCATAATCATCTCCCTCAACCACCTCGCCAAATACGAAACCCTCGTCCCCACCCGCTTCAACCGCCAACGCCGTGAAGTCTGTTTCGTCCCCACAGGCCAGACCGAACCGATCTTCGTCCCTTGGGAATCACTCTCGGCGTGGGTCGTCCAGGCCCGAGGGGTTACCCAATATGGCCTGAACATCCAGTACGCCATGGGCCTCGGTTTTTACCATCCGCCTCACGATCAGCAGTACACCCTGGAGTTTCACTGCGCCGGTGTTGAGTTGGCCATCTGCAACTGGGAGGCGATTCGTGCGTACATGGAGTACGAGGTCCACACGCTCAAGGACATTCAGGACCCGCTCGACCTGCAAGGCCCCGACGATCCTCCGCATGAAGGGCTGCACACGTTCTACAACGCTCGCGAACGCATGCGCCGTCGGCGCAAGACTGGCGAAGTCGGCTGGGGTTATCCGTTCTGGTGGTACCTGTACCACGTCATGACCCTCTGGACCCTGCCCAACCATCTCACCGAATGGGAGATCCGCCGCATCAAAAACATGGGCCGCGCCGCCGTGCCCGAGGCGATGCAGGCATGGTCCGCTCCGTTGCCAGAGGCTGAATGGGCCAAACCCAGCGAGAAGTTGCAGCGCATGAGCAAAATGGTCAAAGACCTGCGCCAGCAAGAGCCGCAGGTCTCGTTGATTCAGCACTTCGTTGAAGTGCAGATCGCTGAAGCAAAACAGAAGTAAGGGCTAAAAATCAGCGGTGAAACGCCGCTTGTCACCTTAAACGCTCTTCGGGACCGGCGTGTTCATCTCGCACAACGGGCACGTCAGCTGTCCACTGAGGATTTTTTCGACTTGCCCCTGCGATGCAGCAACGCTGCCGGCAACCAGGGGCTGAACCTGCCCCGGCATCAATGGTATCGCCGCTATTCCCGGCACTGGCACCCCGCCCAACACGATCGGCACGCTGCTGAAAATCCCGGCAGGGCTGATGAGGATGTGTTGACCACCCGCTTTCAACGTAAGGCTGACGCCAGCATCAATGACGAGGTTAACGCCGGATTTGAGGTGCACCTCGAATCCGGCTTCTTTCACCAACACCTGACCCACACGGGTGTGGCTGCTGCCTGCCACCTGCAGGTGATCGCCCGCCAGCAACTGAACCTTGCGCTCGCCGGTGAGGGTCCGGTGTTCCTCACCGTTGAGTACCGAGGTGCTGTTGCCCTTGATGGTTTCCAGGCGCTGACCGCAAATTTCAGTCCGGCTGTCGTTCTGGATCAGCTGTTCCATGTCGCGCTGGGCACGCAGGTAGACCCGTTCCGCCCCGCTCTTGTCGTCAAAATGAACTTCGTTGAAACCGGTACTTGCACTGGAACTCCGGCTGCGAAAGATGCTTTTGGTCTTGTTTTCAGGCAGTCCGTACGCAACGGGGTTCAGGTTATTGGGCAAACAGCCGACGATAACCGGCCTGTCGGCGTCCCCTTCCAAGTAGGAAACCAGCACCTCCATGCCCACTCGGGGAATGGTGACGGCGCCATACCCATCGCCTGCCCAACTGGACGCAACCCGCACCCAGCAACTGGTTGTTTCATCGTCCTGTTCGCTGCGATCCCAGTGGAATTTGACTTTGACCCGACCGAATGTGTCGCAGTAGATTTCTTCATTCACAGGGCCGGTGACCCTGGCGGTCTGGATGCTGTGGATTCGCGGTTTCGGGTGCTCCAGCGCCGGACGGAACTGGACCGCTTCCGCAATGGCGGTGAAGGTGTTGCGGTACCCCTGAACGATGCGCCCGTCTTCAACCGGGCTGCTGTCGGCCAGCTCTTCGAGGACCTGCGGCTGTCTTGCTTCATGCTGTACAAAAACCAGCACCCAGTGGGTTTCAGGGGCGTAATCCTGAACCAGGTGCACGCGCGATCCACTGCGCAAAAGCGACGCATCACTCTCGCCATCCGCCAGGCGAAACCCGGTTTGATGGCGCTCAAGCGCACGCTTGGATAAAACGTCACCGCGCCTTTTTTCTTCGAAAATCCCGGGGTAGACGTAATCCTCCAGGTAGGGACCGTATTTGGGGACTTCGCCGCTCTCCCATTGCGCCTGGGTTCGCGTGGGGTTTTGCAGGCTCTGCAGCGGGATATGGGTCTGTTTGAAGTCATGGTCGCGCAGGGCGACATGGTTGGTTTGGGCCGTCAATCGCACGCCGAAGGCCTTGACCGCCGGACCTTCTGCCACCAGGCCGCTGGCCGGTTTGAACGGCAACACCTGCGGAGATTGCTGCGGGAATCGGGTTTCATCGTCGGCAAAGATCAGGCAATGACTGTCTGGCGTGTGCTCAAACCGATAGAAAATCCCCTCTTCTTCGCATAACCGGCTGAGAAAGTGCAGGTCCGACTCGTCGTACTGCACGCAGTAGTCGCGCGGCGCCACGCTCCCCGTGATGCGGTCGAACGATGCATCGGTGCCCTTCAGCATGCGATGCCCTTTCAGCACCTCAAGAATGATCTCCGGCACGGTCATTTTCTGGAACGAACGGCGATGGCTCGAATGTTCCAGAAAAGCCAGATAAGGCGCCAGCACCAGATGGTAATGGGTGAACGCCCCGCCTGTTTTGCCTTTGCGGATCGCATAAATATGACCGTGCAACCCCTGCCCTTGCGCCCCGAATCTCAGGTAGGCCGCTTTATGCAGCAAGCCGTCCAACGCGTGGGATGAGCGCCTGCTCACCAGTTCGATGTTGATTTCATAGGGTCGGCTCAGCGCCTCGGCCCCGTGAAAACTCAACACCTGCAAGTCAGTTTGCTGCTGCCCGTTGATGTCCAGAGAGAGCTTCGGGGTAAGGCCGGGATGAGACATGCGCGCATCTTCGTGTTGGAAGGGGCACGCAGTGTCATTGAAAACAGACTCAGCGAATGCCAGTCACACTGCAAGGAACACGTAAGACTCTTCCCGATATCGAGTGGGCTTGATCCGACACCGTCGAAACCTGTCAGGAAAACGTGGCAGACTCGACAATCAGAGCCCCTACAAAAAATCACCAACGAGCTGTTTTTTTTCTATTAGATTTAATCAACACAAGATCACACTTCAAAAAAATCGACATTAAAAAGCTGCCGAGTCACGGACCGACACTTTTGTCTAAGGAGACAGGTTGTATGCGCAGTCATTCGGTCATTCATACGCCACGACAAAGTGATTACCCGGAACTCGCCCGTATCTGGGAAGACTCGGTACGGGCCACCCATGATTTCCTGCCCAGCTCTTATATCTCGATGCTCAAGAGCATGGTGCTCAATCAGTATCTGGATGCGGTGATGCTGATTTGCAGCAAAGACACTCGGCAACGAATCACCGGTTTCGCCGGAATTGCCGCGGGCAAGGTCGAAATGCTGTTCATCGATCCTGAGCACCGCGGCCAAGGACTGGGCAAGTTGCTGCTCGCTCATGCTATTGAGCACTTCCACGCCGATCAACTGGACGTCAACGAGCAAAACCTTCAAGCGCTGGGGTTCTACCTCAAGCAGGGGTTTGAGGTAATCGGTCGTTCGGAGGTGGATGGCATGGGTCAGCCTTACCCGTTACTGCACATGCGACTGAGCAGGCCCCATTGAATGAAGCCTGCGCTGCATGCCCTGACGATCAGTCAAGCAAACTGTCAATCAGGGCCTTGTTGAAGTGCTCTGGGTCCTGGATTTGTGGCGCATGCCCCAGCGTGTCGAACTCAAACAGCGTTGCATGAGGAATGCGCTTGGCCACGGCCTTGCCTAGTTCGGGATAGTTACCCAATGTCTTGCGCAATGCTTCGGGGGCCAGGTCTTTGGCGATGGCGGTGTTGTCCTTTTGCCCGATCATTAACAGGGTGGGCATTTTCAGGCGTTCGAACGCGTAGAACACCGGCTGATTGAAAATCATCTCGTAGGTCTGTGCCGAGGCGCGGACCACCTCGTCACGCCCCTTGCCGTTGTACATGCCCGCTTGCATATCGACCCAATGATCGAACTCCGGGCGCCATTGGTTGGCGTAATAAGTCGCCTGCTGGTATTTGCGGATGCTGTCGGCATTGGTTTTCAAGTCGCGCGCATACCATTGCTCGAACGTGAGAGCAGGCACGCCTTTGGCTTTCCAGTCCTCAAGACCGATGGGGTTGACCAAGACCAGTTGGTCGACCTGTTGCGGGTACATCAATGCAAAACGGGTAGCCAACATACCGCCCATGGAATGCCCGAGCACAATGACGTGGTCTATGCCCAGATGGGTGAGCAGCGCGTTGGTGTTCTGCGCCAATTGCTCGAACGTATAGCGGTAATGTTCAGGTTTACTCGACCGACAGAAACCGATCTGATCAGGCGCAACTACCCGGTACCCCGCGTCGCTCAACGGTTTGATTGTCCCTCCCCAGGTCGCGCCACAAAAATTCTTGCCGTGCAGCAGCACAACGGTGCGCCCATTGGACGTATGGGACGGTTTGATGTCCATGTAGCCCATCTGTATCTGTTCACCCTGAGACTCAAAAGCAAAATTCTGTGCTGGATAGGGATACTCGAAACCTTGCAATTGCGGGCCGTAGGACGGCGTTTCAGCAGCGAACAACGGCAAGCTGACGCTCATTATCAATGCGGCAAGCCATTTGGACATAAACCAGACTCCAGGGAACACGCTTTAGCCAATCAGGACCAGGCGTCACCCGCGATGGGTTCCTGGATGGCCTTTCGCTAACGAAAAAGCACAGAACGACCACCTATCTTGAAGGCATTTTCAATGTGGCCGCGATTAACACTGCGTGCGCGGGTACAATAGCCGTCTTTCCCCTTAAGTAACGGCTCTTTGTCATGACAGACCCCATTCGCCTTTCCAAACGCCTTGTCGAGCTGGTCGGCTGCTCCCGCCGGGAGGCTGAACTGTTTATCGAAGGCGGTTGGGTCACGGTTGACGGTGAAGTCATTGAAGAGCCGCAGTTCAAAGTCGATAACCAGAAAATCGAGCTCGACCCCGAGGCAAAAGCAACTGCGCCGGAATCAGTGACCATTCTCTTGCATCAGCCGGCGAACTTAGACGCCGAAAGCGCGCTGCAACTGATCACCCCCGGCACCTTGTCCGAAGAGCATCGGTACGGTAAGCGCCCCCTCAAAGGGCACTTCATGCGCCTGTCGCCCATTTCGACCCTGCAAGCCAACGCCAGCGGGTTGATGGTCTTCAGCCAGAACTGGAAAATACTGCGCAAGTTGACCGACGATCGCAGCAAGATCGAACAGGAATACGTAGTCGAGATCGAAGGGACCATGGCAGCCCATGGTCTCAATCGCCTCAACCACGGCCTGACTTACAAGGGCAAGGAACTGCCGGCAGTAAAAGCCAGCTGGCAGAACGAAAACCGCCTGCGCTTCGCCATGAAGAACCCCCAGCCCGGCGTCATTGCCCAACTGTGTGAAAGCGTCGGCCTCAAGGTCGTGTCCCTTCGACGCATCCGCATCGGCGGTGTGTCCATGGGCAAGCTGCCAGAAGGCCAATGGCGTTACCTGTCCGGCAAGGAAAAATTCTAAGCCGGCGCGCCCCACATTTCAGCGTCGCACAGGCTTCCCGTGCGACGTTCACATCAGACTTATCAGGACCGTAAACAATGATGAACAACGACGTACTGCGTAGCGTTCGCTACATGCTCGATATCAGCGATGGCAAAGTCGTGGATATCATCAAGCTGGGTGGCCTGGACGTGTCCAAGGACGACGTGATCGCCTTCATGAAAAAGGACGAGGAAGAAGAAGGCTATCTGAATTGCAGCGATGAAGTCATGGCGCATTTTCTCGATGGCCTGGTGATCTTCAAGCGCGGCAAGGACGACAGCCGCGCCCCGCAAAAAATCGAAGTGCCGGTGACCAACAACACCGTGCTGAAAAAACTGCGGGTTGCTTTCGAACTCAAGGAAGACGACATGCACGCCATTCTCAAGGCGGCCGAGTTTCCGGTGTCCAAGCCTGAGCTGAGCGCGCTGTTCCGCAAGTTCGGCCACAGCAACTACCGGACCTGCGGCGACCAGCTGCTGCGCAACTTCCTCAAGGGCCTGACGCTACGCATTCGCGCCTGAGTCCCCTGCTTCAAAACGGATGACCCGACGGACCTCGACCCAAGATCATGACCATGACTTACAACGTCTCCCCCGTCGGCTTCATGCGCTCCTGCTTCAAGGAAAAATTCGCCATCCCCCGGCAGCCTCAACTGGCTCCCGCTGCGCGTGGCGTCCTGGAGTTGGTGGCACCCTTCGACCATGCCGACGCCGTGCAAGGGCTTGAGCAGGTCAGCCATATCTGGCTACTTTTTCTTTTCCATCAGACTCTGGAAGAAAAGCCGCGCCTGAAGGTTCGCCCGCCGCGCCTCGGAGGCAACCAGACCATGGGCGTGTTCGCGACGCGTGCGACTCATCGCCCTAACGGCATTGGTCAGTCGGTGGTGAAGCTGGAGAAGGTAGAGCCTGGGCGCCTTTGGGTCTCGGGCATCGACTTGCTGGACGGCACTCCGGTGCTGGACATCAAACCGTATGTGCCCTACGCCGATAGCGTCGAGGGCGCCACAAACACCATTGCCAGTGCCGCGCCGAAGTTGATTCCAGTGCAATGGGAAGGCAGCGCGTTGCTTCAGGCCCGTGAACACGCGCAACGTCTGAATGAGCCATTGGTCGAGCTGATTGAGCAATGTCTGGCGCAGGATCCACGCCCGGCTTACCAGGTACCGACACCAGAGCGCCGCTACGGCACACAGCTCTGGGATCTTGATGTGCGCTGGCATTACCCGCAAAACGGGCTGATACGCGTGCTTGAGGTCGTGCCTGCGACACAGTGAAGCAACATGCCGCAAAAGAAAAAACCCGCTCGGCCATTGACTGCCGAAGCGGGTTTTTTCTGAATCGGCTGACCTTACTTCTCGACGAAGGCGCGCTCGATCAGGTAATCGCCAGGCTCACGCATGCGCGGGGACACCTTCAAGCCAAAGCTGTTGAGAACTTCACTGGTCTCATCGAGCATGCTCGGGCTGCCACACAGCATTGCACGATCATCCTCAGGGTTGATCGGCGGCAGACCGATGTCCCTGAACAGCTTGCCGCTGCGCATCAGGTCGGTCAGGCGGCCCTGATTCTCGAACGGCTCACGCGTCACGGTTGGGTAATAAATCAGCTTTTCACGCAATGCTTCACCAAAAAACTCATTCTGCGGCAAGTGCTCAGTGATGAACTCGTGGTAGGCAACCTCGTTCACGTAACGTACGCCGTGGCAGAGAATGACCTTCTCGAAGCGCTCATACGTTTCCGGGTCCTGAATGACGCTCATGAACGGCGCCAGCCCCGTTCCTGTGCTGAGCAGATACAGGTGCTTGCCCGGCTTGAGATCGTCCAGCACCAGAGTGCCGGTCGGTTTCTTGCTGATGATGATCTCGTCGCCTTCCTTCAAATGCTGCAACTGCGACGTCAGGGGACCATCAGGCACCTTGATGCTGAAGAATTCGAGATGCTCTTCCCAGTTCGGGCTGGCGATCGAGTAAGCGCGCATGAGCGGGCGCCCGTTCGGCTGCTGAAGACCGATCATGACGAACTGACCGTTCTCGAAGCGCAAACCTGGATCACGGGTGCACTTGAAACTAAAGAGGGTGTCGTTCCAGTGATGGACGCTCAGGACACGCTCGTGATTCATGTTGCTCATGTACGGGGGCTCCGGAAAATTTCGCTCGCGCTGACTCTGAGCGCTATTGCGCGTCATTCTAGTGGCAAGCACAATATCTGTTAAATGAATTATTAAGATATGGGTTATCGGTTATATAGATATGCGATTTACTCTGCGTCAACTTCAAGTCTTCGTCGCCGTCGCTCAGCAGGAAAGCGTCTCGCGCGCTGCCGGGCTTTTGTCACTCTCGCAATCAGCGGCCAGCACCTCTATCACTGAGCTGGAGCGTCAATCCAGCTGCCAATTATTTGATCGCGCCGGCAAACGCTTGAGCCTGAACGCAACGGGCCGCCAGCTACTGCCACAAGCGGTAGCGCTGCTGGATCAGGCCAAGGAGATCGAGGACCTGTTCAATGGCAAATCCGGCTTCGGTTCATTGGCAGTCGGCGCCACGCTCACCATTGGCAATTATTTGGCCACGCTCTTGATCGGCAGTTTCATGCAGCGCCATCCCGAGAGCCAAGTGAAGCTGAGCGTGCAAAACACAGCGAATATTGTGCAGCAGGTTGCCCATTACGAAATTGATCTAGGTCTGATCGAGGGTGATTGTACCCATCCCGACATCGAAGTTCAGACGTGGGTCGAAGACGAACTGGTGGTTTTCTGCGCCCCGCAGCACCCTCTGGCTAAACGCGGACACGCCACCCTGGAGGAACTGACCCAGGAAGCCTGGATCCTCAGGGAGCAAGGTTCAGGCACCCGCCTGACTTTCGATCAAGCCATGCGCCACCACCGCAACGCCCTGAATGTGCGTTTAGAGCTGGAACACACCGAAGCTATCAAGCGAGCAGTCGAGTCTGGTTTGGGTATTGGCTGTATTTCTCGTCTGGCACTGCGCGATGCCATCCGCCGCGGTAGCCTAGTGGCGGTGGAAACCCCGGAGCTGGACCTGTCGCGGCAGTTCTATTTCATCTGGCACAAGCAGAAGTACCAGACCTCTGCCATGCGCGAATTTCTCGACCTGTGTCGCGCATTCACCGCAGGGGTTCAGCGTAGCGACGAAATAGTGCTGCCGAGTATTGCCTGAGCCATCCAGCTATCCGCGAACCATCAACCCAGCAGAATCACACCCCACACCAGGCCGATCATACCCAACGCAATGAATTGCGCCGCGCTGCCCATGTCCTTGGCGTTTTTCGACAATGGGTGCAAATCCAGCGAAATCCGGTCAATGGCCGCCTCAACAGCGGAGTTGAGCAACTCAACAATCAGCGCCAGCAGGCATACGGCAATCAGAACCGCACGCTCACCCCGACTGACATTGAACATGAAGGCCAGAGGTATCAGGATCACGTTGAGGAGCACCAACTGACGAAATGCAGCTTCACCTGTGTAGGCGGCACGCAAACCATCAAACGAATAGCCGGTAGCGTTGAAGATACGTTTCAGGCCTGTTTGGCCTTTAAAGGGCGACATAGATGGGTAACTGCGTAAAAAAGACAAGGAAGGCTAATTTAACAAAAGTCAAAAAAGCGTGAGCATCCGGGCCGAATACAGCATTTAGTTGGCCGGAATTGATTCCATTTGCTGCAAGAGCAAAGCAGCCTGTGTGCGAGTGCGAACATTGAGTTTGCGAAAAATCGCCGTGACATGAGCCTTGATCGTGGCTTCCGAAACACTGAGTTCGTAGGCGATCTGCTTGTTCAGCAACCCCTCGCAGACCATGGTCAATACCCGGAACTGCTGGGGAGTGAGACTCGCCAGACCTGCACTGGCAGCCTTGGCTTCAGCCGAAACGCTGATGGCTTCATTGACTTGCGGCGGCCACCAGACATCGCCATCAAGCACCGTACGTACGGCCTGCTGAATGGTCTCAAGAGAACTGGACTTGGGAATAAAGCCACTGGCGCCAAACTCGCGCGAGCGAACCACGATGGATGCCTCTTCTTGCGCCGACACCATCACCACCGGGATTTGCGGGTACTGTCCGCGCAACAGGACCAGGCCAGAAAATCCGTAAGCGCCAGGCATGTTCAAGTCCAGCAACACCAAGTCCCAATCTGCCTTATCGGTCAGACAGCTTTCAAGCTCGGCAATGCTTTCGGCTTCAACTAACTTAGCCTCAGGACCCAACCCCAGACTCAAGGCCTGACGCAGTGCACTGCGAAACAAAGGGTGGTCATCAGCAATCAGGATTTCGTATGTCATTTATCAATGATCCTGTTTAGGTGAGCACTAATGGATTCAGCGCTCACGAAGGCATCCATCGATGCCAGCAAACTCACGGTACCAACACGGTACGTTCAACGCCAAGACTTACAAAAACCAGCGTTCAAGCGTTATTTCGGTGACAAGGATGACGAGCGAAGTCGGGGTGGTCAAGTTCAACGCTTTACGGCAAAGTCTGCACCCTCCCAACTAGAGCGTCATCATGCGAAAACAAGCCCTGCGGGCCGACCTGTTAATGCTGATCACCGCAATGATCTGGGGCTCCGGCTTTGTCGCGCAAACTTCAGGCATGGACCATATTGGGCCATATCTCTATACAGGCCTGCGCTTCGCCCTTGGCTCGTTATGCTTGTTGCCCCTGCTGCTCCTCCGTCGCTCCGGCGCTGCAAAGCCCGAGCCTCTAATGACGCGCGGCCTACTGCTCGGTGGCATTGTGATGGGGCTGGCATTGTGCACAGGCATCAACCTGCAACAAGTCGGCCTACTGTTTACCAGCGTGACCAACGCCGGATTCATCACCGGTCTTTATGTCATTGTAGTTCCGCTCCTGGGCCTGCTGCTGGGCCACAAGACCGGAACAGGCACCTGGCTTGGCGCAGGGCTGGCAGTGGCGGGCATGTTCCTGCTCAGTGTCGGGGACAATTTCCACGTCGCCTCAGGTGATTGGTTGCAATTGATCGGGGCCTTTGTCTGGGGCGGACATGTAATCCTGGTCGGCGTTTTTGCCAGCCGCCACGACGCGATCCGCCTCGCGTTCCTGCAATTTCTGACCTGCTCGGTCATCAGCCTGATCCTGGCGCTGATTTTCGAAGACATACAGTTGCAGTCGATCATCGCCGCCGGCCCTGCCCTGCTGTACGGCGGTGTGGTTGCCGTGGGGATCGGTTATACCCTGCAAGTCGTTGCACAAAAAGATGCTATCGCCTCCCATGCGGCGATTATTCTTTCCCTCGAAGCCGTCTTTGCCGCCATTGCTGGTGCGCTACTGCTGGGAGAGTCGCTGCACCCGAAGGGCTACCTCGGTTGCGCGCTGATGCTTGCGGGTATGCTGCTAGCACAGTTGTGGCCAAAAAAACCTGAGCCGGTAATGGCCCTATAAAAAAGCCTTGAGATGAGTATGCGACGCATCGTCGAGGTCGACCGGAAGCTGATGTTTGGCTGCCAGATAGTGTGCGGTGAAGACATCCAGATACGCGTCCAGCACGCCACCGGCGGTGTTGTCCTCGGCCAGTTCAAGGCACAGCGCCGCCACTTCAGCGGTGCAAAAATGATCATCACGCTTTGAGCGACGCAGTCGATAGCGGGAAATCTGTTCCGGCTCCAGGCTGAGCACAGGAAAATGATCCAGATACGGGCTCTTGCGAAACATCTTGCGTGCCTCGCTCCAGGTTGCGTCCAGCAGAATAAAAAGCGGGCGCTTGCCTTCTTCTAGCTTCACCTCGGTGACCACACGTTCGCTGGCGACAAACTCGCCGGGGAACACGATATAGGGTTGCCACTGTGGATCATTGAGCAATGCCGGTAATTCGGCATCGACTTCAGTCCGCGACCAACCGTACGCATGAGTTTCTTCGATGACATCGGCAATCAACCAGCCCGTATTGGTCGGTTTCAGCGGCTCGACGTCATACATCAACAGACACATGGCTGATTTGGCCGCCACCTTCGGACGCCAGGCGCACAGGCAATAGCTGAAAATCACCCGGCACCCCGGGCAACGCTCAGCCCTTGAGCCTCGAGCAGTAAAAGGCTTGATACTACGCGCCAGGCGTTGGGCTCGCAGCCGGGAAACGGCATGACTCATTGCGGATGACGCCGACAAATACAAAGTATCGACACAGCAGGATCTCGGCAGATAGAAAGTCGAAGCAGTTTATCAGAGGCCGATGTCGCGCCCTTTGTTTCCTTGCCCTTTGTTTACTTTATACTGCACGACCATTCGAGCCTGCCCAGGCAAACACGCTCTGCGTGTGATCGGTTTTGTCGTTACCGACCCCGGCAGTGAACGCACTTTCAAGTCGCTGGTCCAACGGCCAGTCACTGAATCAGGAGAGTTTCATGCTGCGCCTTATCGTCCCCTCCCTCTCGCTTTTGCTGGCAGTACCGTTCTGCGCCGAAGCGGCCTCCAAGCAGGATTTCGAACTGAGCAAAATGCTGGAAAAAGTTGCTATGGAAAGCAGCGTCGGCACACCGCGGGCGATCAATGAAGACATTCTGGATCAGGGTTACACGGTTGAAGGAAAGGTCTTGATCAATCACCTTAGCGTGCGCGAAAGCCACGCCATGAAGATGCGCAGCAACCCGGACGCAGTTCGCAGCCAATTGGGCGACAGCGTTTGCCACAACACCGGTTACCGTCAACTCATGGCCAAGGGCGCACTGCTCAAGTATGAGTTCACCGAATACAAAACCAACCGCCCGGTTGCGACCCAGGCTTTCAAAGCCGCTGATTGCGCGGTGAAGAAATAGTATCGGTAAAAAATTTCATACGGCGACAAGCAGGGTCTATACATTTAAAAGGCTTTTAAATTTTCAGGGCAAAAAGGGGGTTGCCCGTACTGTTACGTAGTACCCATGTTTTTCTTTTAACCCAAGGACATAAGCAGAATCAGTATGGATCACTCGGTAACGATATCCGTGCGAAACTGGCGCTCCAAAGCCAGCTGTAATGCTCGGGCAAATGTCTGGGCAGCCAGCGACACACGATGTGTCGCGGTCGTGTCGATCATGTCGGCACGATCAGTGGTTCTGCAGAAGGAGAAAGTCTGAATGCCTTATGAACCGAATGATTTTTTGTCTCGACACTTCCAGAGCAATGGTTTCGACCTCACCAGCAAGGTTGAAGAACATATCGGCCTGGTTGCTCCCAACAGCCCCAATCTACCGCTCTACCGCGACATGATGTTGACTGTTCTGCGCATGGCGCAGGACGACCGCAATCGCTGGAACGCCAAGATAACCCTGCAAGCATTGCGTGAACTTGAGCACGCCTTCCGGATACTGGAACAATTCAAGAGCCGTCGTAAAGTCACCGTGTTCGGCTCGGCTCGTACACCTGTAGAACATCCGCTGTATGCCTTGGCACGGGAAGTAGGCGCCGCCTTGGCGCGCTCCGACCTGATGGTGATTACTGGTGCCGGTGGCGGCATTATGGCCGCAGCACACGAAGGAGCGGGGCTCGACCATAGCCTGGGCTTCAATATCACCCTGCCTTTCGAGCAGCATGCAAATCCCACCGTTGAAGGCACTGACAACCTGCTGCCTTTCCACTTCTTCTTTATCCGCAAATTGTTCTTCGTTAAAGAAGCGAATGGACTGGTGCTATGCCCTGGCGGTTTCGGCACGCTGGATGAAGCGCTGGAAGTCTTGACGCTGATTCAGACTGGCAAAAGCCCACTTGTGCCTGTCGTTTTACTCGACACACCCGGTGGCAGCTTCTGGCAAGAGGCGCTTAATTTCATCAGCCATCAACTGGAGGCCAATCATTACATTTTGCCAAGCGACATGAAGTTGCTGCGACTGGTTTACAGCGCGGAAGAAGCGGTCGATGAAATCAACCAGTTCTACAACAACTTCCATTCCACCCGGTGGCTGAAAAGTCTGTTTGTGATTCGGATGAATCACCCGCTCAACCAGCAGTCACTCGACTACATACAAGAGGCGTTTGCCGACTTGCGGCTGAGTGACACCTTCCATCAGCATATGTACATGGGTGAAGAGCACGACGAACCGCAGTTCAGCCACCTTGTGCGACTGGTGTTTAACTTTAATGGAAGAAACCAGGGTCGCCTGCGCGAACTGGTCGATTACATCAACAAACCGGAAAGCTGGGCCAAAACCCCTCCTCAGCAACAAACCCGTGTACGTGAACCGCTAAAGGTCACGTAAGGGGTCCTGCCCCGGGCAAGCTCAGCGGCTTGTCCACTTCGCTCAGTCATCCGCACCCCGGCCGCTCAACAAGCGGCCGATCATGTCCAGCGGATAACCCCGATAGCTAAGGAAACGTCCCTGCTTCGCACGCTCGCGAGCGTCCACCGGTAGCTTCCCGGCAAACTTGCGTCGCCAGGTTTCTTCCAGCTGAGCCTGCCAGTCGAAGCCACTCTCGCGTAATGCCTGCTCTATATCTGCTCGTGGCAAGCCACGCTGCCCAAGCTCTTCACGGATGCGCAAAGGCCCTTGACCCGAGCGAGCACGGTAAGAAACGAAGCTTTCGAGGTATCTCGACTCGGACAACAACCCTTCTTCCGTAAGCCGGTCAAGGGCAGGTTCGATCAATTCAGGAGGGGCGCCGCGCTGACGCAACTTGCGCGCCAGCTCGACTCGACCGTGCTCGCGACGTGCGAGCAGGTCCATTGCAGTACGCCTTACGGCGACAGGCGTATCAAGCACCGCTGTCATAGGCTGTATCAGATATCGACGTCGGTTTCGGCCAGATCAGCAGCAGCCATTTTGGCACCTTTAACAGGTAATGCCTTGGTGTCGGCGGCAGGCGATGCCTTGGTATCGGCAGTCGGAGTCAGCAGCTTTTCACGAATCAGCTTCTCGAGGTTCGCACCAATTTCCGGATTATCCGCCAGGAACTTGGCCGAGTTGGCTTTGCCCTGACCAATCTTGCTGCCCTGATAGCTGTACCAGGCACCGGATTTCTCTACAAAACCGTGAAGTACAGCCAGATCAATGATCTCGCCGTTCAGGTAAATACCCTTGCCGTAGAGAATCTGGAACTCAGCCTGACGAAACGGCGGAGCCACTTTGTTCTTGACGACTTTGACGCGGGTTTCGCTGCCTACAACTTCATCACCTTCTTTCACCGCGCCAGTACGGCGGATGTCCAGACGGACCGAAGCATAGAACTTGAGCGCATTACCGCCTGTGGTGGTTTCAGGGCTACCGAACATCACACCAATCTTCATACGGATCTGGTTGATGAAGATGACCAGGCAGTTGGCGTTCTTGATGTTACCGGTGATTTTACGCAACGCCTGTGACATCAGACGGGCCTGAAGGCCTACGTGCATGTCACCCATTTCGCCTTCGATTTCAGCTTTCGGAACCAGGGCTGCTACGGAGTCGATCACAATAACGTCGACGGCGTTGGAGCGCACCAGCATGTCGGTGATTTCCAGCGCTTGCTCACCGGTATCGGGTTGCGACACCAGCAGGTCGTCAACATTGACGCCAAGCTTGCCTGCGTATTCTGGATCGAGCGCGTGCTCAGCATCGACGAATGCACAGGTAGCACCCAGCTTTTGGGCTTGAGCGATAACCGAAAGCGTCAGCGTGGTTTTACCCGAGGACTCCGGACCGTAGATTTCAACGATTCGGCCTCGTGGCAAGCCACCGATACCGAGGGCGATATCCAACCCGAGTGAGCCGGTAGAAATAGAAGGAATCGCCTGGCGGTCATGATCCCCCATGCGCATAACGGCACCTTTGCCGAATTGACGCTCGATCTGACCCAAGGCCGCAGCCAAGGCTTTCTTCTTGTTCTCGTCCATTGAAGTCCTCACGTAATCAATAAGGCCTGACGGCCACAACACCTGTATAAGTAGACAGTATTATTCCACAGGGTGGAGCGCTCGCCTACCCCCGTTTTAGTATTTCTCCAGCCGCGAGCTGTATCAGCCCCTCTAGCGCGGCCTTTACCGTTTGTCGGCGGACCTGATCACGGTCACCGTCAAACTGTCTGCGCTCGGAAACGAGCTGCTGTCCCGCGCCCCATGCAAGCCATACCGTCCCTACCGGCTTGTCCGCCGAGCCACCATCAGGCCCGGCAACGCCACTGACCGCGACAGCAAACTGTGCCCCGCTTTTTTCCTGTGCGCCCGACACCATGGCCTCGACCACTTCGCGGCTGACCGCTCCCACCGAACCGAACAGTTCGGCTGGCACGTTCAACTGACGGGTCTTTTGCGCGTTCGAATAGGTGACATAACCGGCCTCGAACCAGGTAGAGCTGCCGGGTATACGGGTAATCGCCTCGGCAATCCCTCCCCCCGTGCAGGATTCAGCGGTGGTTACTTGCGCCTTCAACGATTGCAGATGCTTGCCGAGTACAGCCGCAAGCTGGGTAATATCATCCACGACCTTCTCCGATTTTCAGCACGTCAGACGAGACACCGTACACGAGCTTTTTATACGTGCAAGGACAGAAGCATTCGACCACTCCGCCCCTTGGATCACGCGCGATTGAATGGCTACCGACCTCTCTTGACCGGTTTTTTAACGGTTTCAATCATTGTTTCTCTGGGGCGCTTTTTTGCCTCGTCGACAGAGATGAAGCGACCATTGACTGCATCTCGACCACGTTTATTCGACATAAGAACATCCTTGTTCCTGCTGTTCTCTGGAATGAAACAGCTTGAATGCAAGCGTAGCCATCTCTGCGCAATAGCCCATCGCAAAGTCGTAACCAGGCTTTTCGCCAGGCTCCACTCTGCGAGGCAAGATCGTGCGTGTTAACCTTGCGCCCATTGTAAAAACAGACGGGCACAGGACTTCATCCACGTCGATGAGCTCCGCAAGGCGCCCGACATCTGGCCCACACTTTTGACGAATTCGCCTAAAAAACCGATGAATAAAGCATTGACTGACCTGTCTTCCCACACCCCGATGATGCAGCAATATTGGCGGTTGAAAAATCAACACCCTGATCAGTTGATGTTCTATCGCATGGGCGACTTTTACGAAATTTTCTACGAAGACGCCAAAAAAGCCTCCAAGCTGCTGGATATCACGTTGACTGCGCGCGGCCAGTCGGCGGGACAGGCGATCCCTATGTGTGGGATTCCTTACCATGCGGCCGAAGGCTATCTCGCGAAGCTGGTGAAGCTCGGCGAGTCGGTAGTGATCTGCGAACAGGTCGGCGATCCCGCGACCAGTAAAGGCCCGGTGGACCGTCAGGTCGTGCGAATCATTACACCCGGCACGGTCAGCGACGAAGCGCTACTCGACGAACGCAGGGACAACCTGATTGCTGCGGTATTGGGCGATGAACGCCTGTTTGGCCTCGCTGTTCTGGACATCACCAGTGGCAATTTCAGTGTTCTTGAAATCAAGGGCTGGGAAAACCTGCTGGCGGAGCTGGAGCGCATCAATCCAGTCGAGCTGATGATCCCCGATGATTGGCCACAGGGCTTGCCCGCCGAGAAGCGACGAGGGACCCGGCGTCGTGCGCCGTGGGACTTCGAGCGCGATTCGGCGTTTAAAAGCCTGTGCCAGCAATTTTCTACCCAGGACCTCAAAGGCTTTGGTTGCGAGAACCTGACACTGGCTATCGGAGCCGCAGGTTGTTTGCTCGGTTATGCCAAAGAAACCCAGCGCACCGCTCTCCCGCATTTGCGCAGCCTGCGCCATGAACGTCTGGATGATACGGTCGTACTCGATGGCGCCAGTCGACGCAACCTGGAGCTGGACACCAATCTGGCAGGCGGACGCGAAAACACTCTGCAATCGGTCATGGACCGCTGCCAGACCGCCATGGGCAGTCGCCTGCTGACACGCTGGCTGAATCGCCCGTTACGTGACTTGAGCGTGCTGCAAGCCCGACAAAGCTCGATCACATGCCTGCTCGAACGTTACCGCTTTGAACACCTGCAGCCGCAGTTGAAGGAAATTGGCGATATCGAGCGGATTCTCGCCCGGATTGGCCTGCGCAACGCACGCCCGCGTGATCTGGCCCGCCTGCGCGACGCCCTGGCGGCATTGCCCGAGCTACAACGAGCAATGACTGATTTGGAAGCACCGCACCTCCAGCAACTGGCGCTGACGACCAGCACCTACCCGGAATTAGCGGACCTGCTGCAAAGAGCTGTCATCGACAACCCGCCTGCAGTCATTCGTGATGGCGGCGTGTTGAAAACCGGCTACAACGCCGAGCTCGACGACCTGCAATCGCTCAGCGAAAACGCCGGACAGTTTCTGATTGATCTGGAAGCCCGAGAAAAAGCCCGCACGGGGCTGGCCAACCTCAAGGTCGGCTACAACCGGATTCACGGCTACTTTATCGAGCTGCCAAGCAAGCAAGCCGAGCAGGCGCCCGCCGACTATATCCGACGCCAGACGCTCAAAGGCGCCGAGCGCTTCATCACCCCTGAGTTGAAGGCGTTCGAAGACAAGGCGCTGTCAGCCAAGAGCCGCGCACTGGCTCGCGAAAAGATGCTCTACGAAGCGTTGCTCGAAGACCTGATCGGTCATTTGGCGCCCTTGCAAGACACGGCTGCGGCATTGGCTGAACTGGACGTACTGAGCAACCTGGCTGAGCGCGCGCTGAACCTTGACCTGAACTGCCCACGCTTCGTCGATGAGCCGTGCATGCGCATCGAACAAGGCCGGCACCCGGTTGTCGAGCAAGTGTTGACCAGTCCATTCGTCGCCAACGATCTGGCGCTTGATGACAACACTCGAATGCTGGTGATCACCGGACCGAACATGGGCGGTAAGTCGACATACATGCGCCAGACCGCCCTGATCGTTTTGCTGGCTCACATCGGCAGCTTCGTACCTGCAGCCAGTTGCGAGCTGTCGTTGGTGGATCGGATCTTTACCCGGATCGGTTCCAGCGACGACCTGGCAGGCGGCCGTTCTACCTTTATGGTGGAAATGAGCGAAACCGCGAACATTCTGCATAACGCGACCGACCGCAGCCTGGTATTGATGGATGAAGTCGGCCGAGGCACCAGCACATTCGACGGATTATCACTGGCGTGGGCTGCGGCAGAATGTCTCGCCCAGTTACGCGCCTATACGCTGTTCGCCACCCACTATTTCGAGCTGACTGTACTCCCGGAAAGCGAGCCGCTGGTTGCAAACGTGCATCTGAACGCCACGGAGCACAATGAACGAATCGTCTTCCTGCATCGTGTCTTGCCCGGACCTGCCAGCCAAAGCTATGGCCTGGCAGTCGCCCAGCTGGCGGGGGTTCCAGCCAAGGTCATACTGCGCGCAAAGGAACACTTGCAGCGTCTGGAAACAACGAGCCTGCCCCATGAGGCGCCCCGATCAGTCCCTGGCAAACCATCGACCCCACAGCAAAGCGATATGTTCGCCAGCCTTCCGCACCCGGTACTCGAAGAGTTGTCAAAAACCAAAGTAGACGACCTGACACCGCGCCAGGCGCTAGA
This sequence comes from Pseudomonas sp. GG8, assembly GCF_052976945.1. Lineage (NCBI taxonomy): Bacteria > Pseudomonadati > Pseudomonadota > Gammaproteobacteria > Pseudomonadales > Pseudomonadaceae > Pseudomonas > Pseudomonas sp. GG8. Next base: position 1,186,097 of record NZ_JBRIIP010000001.1, on the reverse strand, counting down.
GTTATTGTATGTCTTGCAGACGCGCATCTAACGGCAATCGCTGCAAGCTGTTAGAATCCCGCGCGGCTTGGGATGCTGTGGGTTTTTAGCCTGACTCCGCAGATTATCCGAGCCGCGTGAAAGCGAACGAACAACGGTAAGGCAAGGCGCGATGCCGTATAAGCGCCTTGCCACTGAATGTATTGGTTTCACACGGCCTGGGAAGTTCCCGAACTTAGCAGCCCTGCTGGAAGGGCTCAGCTACCGCCGCCTGAGGAGATAATTAGAAATGACCTTCGTCGTCACCGACAACTGCATCAAGTGCAAGTACACCGACTGCGTAGAAGTGTGTCCGGTGGACTGCTTCTACGAAGGCCCGAATTTCCTGGTGATTCACCCGGATGAGTGCATCGATTGTGCGCTTTGCGAGCCTGAGTGCCCGGCACAGGCAATCTTCTCGGAAGATGAAGTGCCTGAGGATATGCAGGTATTTATCCAGTTGAACGTAGAGTTAGCGGAAATCTGGCCGAATATCACCGAGAAGAAAGAAGGCCTGCCCGATGCTGAAGAGTGGGATGGCGTCAAAGACAAGCTCAAAGATCTAGAGCGCTAAGTCGTATTGCTCTTACAAAAGGCCCCTTCGGGGCCTTTTGTATTTTAAGTCTTTAAACAGGGTCCGCCCAACGGGCCCTGCTGCGCCGGCAGTTTTCCGCAGGCAAAAAAAAGGGCGGTATGACCCGCCCATATTGTCCTTAATCCCTGTAATCCCTTTCATCATCCTGATGAATCGCATCCTGCGATGTCCTTGACTGTCATCCTTAACGGCCTGTGTCTATCCCTGGACACAGTTCTTATCTTAGTGATTTCACCGCCAGGAGCAACCGTTAAAAGTTTTCAAAAAGAGTCCTGGCCGACCAGTCATTAAAATTAAATATCATTTAAAATCAACAAACTACACAAATAATAATAAAACAAAGACAATATCGCCCCCTTAAACTTACGATCACTTACACCACGCGTAAGCAAAGGCTTACATAAAAAACGCCCTATTGCTCGTCGCGCTAAACGTATGAAAGGCATCATCTAATAAATCATGGAACACCCGCAGCCACTTATCCACCTCGCGAATATAAAAACACCCCGACCCAGTCGAGGTGTTTTTATAAATCGGTCGCACAACGTCGCACACACTTGAGTCCATGCACTGCTATTGAAACAGAGACTCGCTCGACAGACCGTTCTTTTCAAGAATTTCACGTAAGCGCTTGAGGCCCTCGACCTGAATTTGCCTGACCCTTTCGCGGGTCAAACCAATTTCCAGACCTACGTCTTCCAAGGTACTGCTTTCGTGCCCTCGCAAGCCGAAACGCCTTATTACCACCTCTCGCTGCTTATCGGTAAGCTCGGAAAGCCACTGATCGATACTCTGGGAAAGATCATCGTCCTGCAGCAATTCACACGGGTCTGTAGGGCGATCATCGGTCAGCGTATCGAGCAAAGTCTTGTCAGAATCTGGACCGAGGGAAACGTCTACGGAGGACACCCGTTCATTGAGCCCAAGCATGCGTTTGACCTCGCCAACCGGCTTTTCGAGCAGGTTGGCGATTTCTTCAGGAGAGGGTTCGTGATCAAGTTTCTGGGTCAGTTCACGAGCAGCACGCAAGTAAACGTTAAGCTCTTTGACCACATGAATGGGCAACCTGATCGTACGGGTCTGATTCATGATGGCACGCTCGATGGTCTGGCGAATCCACCACGTCGCGTAGGTTGAGAAGCGGAAACCGCGTTCAGGATCGAATTTTTCGACCGCCCGGATCAGGCCCAAGTTGCCTTCTTCGATCAGGTCAAGCAATGAGAGTCCACGATTGACGTAGCGTCGGGCGATTTTTACCACCAGCCGCAGATTGCTTTCGATCATGCGTTTGCGCCCTGCCGGATCACCGCTCTGCGACAAACGCGCAAAGTGGACTTCTTCTTCCGGCGAAAGCAGAGGAGAGAAACCAATTTCATTCAGATACAACTGAGTGGCGTCGAGCGCCCGGGTGTAGTCGATGTACTTGTGTTGCTTGAGCGTTGTGGAGTGTTTGGCTTTGGCGCGGGCAGGAGTTACAGCAGTCTCCTTGCTCGAAACCTTGTCCAGAACGATGCCGGGTTCCATAAGGAGCACCTCATCGTCGATGTCAAACTCCGGCGCTTCTTTGCTGAGAGCCATTGTTATAGTCCTTTGGTGAGTTCGACCTCAAGCCCTAGCGGCGCCTAACTTCCATGGCAACGCTTGAGCCTGTCCCCTCTACGCCAGGAAACAGGCTGGTAACCGATCAACGACGTGGCAGGAATTCCAGAGGATCTACAGGTTTACCTTGACGGCGAATCTCAAAATGCAGTTTCACCCGGTCAGTCCCCGTTGACCCCATTTCAGCAATTGTCTGTCCGACCTTGACCTGCTGCCCCTCCCGAACCAGCAGCCTACGGTTATGTCCGTAAGCACTGACGTAGGTGTCGCTGTGTTTGATGATTACCAACTCGCCGTAGCCCCGCAAGCCACTCCCGGCGTACACCACCGAACCATCAGACGCAGCCAAAACAGGCTGTCCCAAATCCCCAGCGATATCAATTCCTTTATTCAAACTACCGTTTGAAGAAAATTTACCTATCAAAATGCCATTAGATGGCCACGCCCAACCCGCGGGTGAACGTCCTACAGCCTGTATCGGCGTTGTCGCAGGAGTCCCGGCAGGAGCAGAAACGATTACCGGCACAACCCCGATAGGGCGAGAGATCACTGTCGTTTTGATCGAACCGGAAGGGGCTACATCAGATGTGGAAGCGACTGACGTCGGCGCGGAACTTGACCGGCCATCAAAGCGAATCGTCTGCCCCGGGTGGATGGTATAGGGAGCAGGAATCTGATTGCGTTCGGCCAGCGCTTTCCAGTCCCAGCCGTAACGAAATGCAATAGAGAACAGGGTATCGCTACGCCGCACCACGTACTGCCCGGTCGTAACCGCCTGCCGTTGGGGCGCCGTCTTGTTACGATCGACAACCCTCACCCCTCCAGAAGGCGTGCTGGAGCAGCCGGCCAGAAATATACCGAGGGCAATGCCAATCACCAGGCGCTGAAAGCTTGCTATGGACATACACTGTCGAATGACTGTGAGACTCACCCGCCACTCCCTTTACTGGTGACTGAATTTAAGTTGCCTATTGTGCCGTAATAACGGCTGGCAGCTAATACTTAACTGGTTACAAAACCGTGCGTTACAGCACTTATTCAAGATACTGCGTTAACCTGCTCGTCGGCTATAGGACCTTGATGACCGGACAGAATTCATTACGAGCCGTAACAAGCCTCACGCCAGTGGCCCATTGAGCAAGGGCACGAATCGCACTGCACCCAGCACATGACGGGAAAAGCCATTCTCCTCGCGGATGATCAACATCAATTGCTGGACCTCGCCTGAGCCGACCGGAATGACCAGGCGTCCACCCGGCGCCAATTGATCAAGCAAGGCTTGCGGAACATCGGTCGCCACTGCAGTCACTATGATGCCGTTGTAAGGCGCCAGAGCTGGCCAGCCTTCCCAGCCATCGCCCCAGCGAAAGACCACATTGCGCAGATTCAGCTCGACCAGTCGCTCCTTGGCGCGGTCCTGCAAAACCTTGATGCGCTCCACCGAAAAAACCCGCTCCACTAGTTGCGCCAGGACTGCGGTCTGATAACCCGAGCCGGTGCCGATCTCCAGCACCTTGTCCAGAGGGCCGGCTTCCAGTAGCAGCTCGCTCATTCGCGCAACCATGTATGGCTGGGAAATGGTCTGGTTATGGCCAATCGGTAATGCGGTGTCTTCGTAGGCACGGTGTGCCAGCGCCTCATCAACGAACAAATGCCGTGGCGTTCGCCGGATCACTTCCAGCACCTGAGCGTTGGACAGGCCTTCTTCGTACAACCGTTGAATCAAACGCTCGCGGGTGCGCTGGGAGGTCATCCCGATCCCGCGTCGTAACAGATCATCTTGCTCGCGCGACATCAACCGAGCCCCTCTAGCCAGCCGTTGAGGCTGCTGAAACCGTCCTGATAGGTTCGGTCCAACTGCAGCGGGGTGATCGACACAAATCCTTGCATGACCGCGTGAAAATCGGTCCCTGGTCCGCCGTCTTCAACATCGCCTGCCGCTGCAATCCAATAGCCGACCTTGCCACGCGGATCGACAACCTTGACCGGAGCAGCCGCGCGGGCGCGATGCCCCAGGCGGGTCAGTTGAATACCGCGGATATGCTCAAGCGGAAGGTTCGGGATGTTGACGTTTAGCACCGTGCGCGGCGGCAGGTCGAGCTGTTCATGGGCTTCGACCAGCATGCGGGCAAAGTGCGCGGCCGTCGGCAGGTTGTCTACCAGACGCGATGACAATGAGAACGCAAACGACGGGTGCTTGAGAAATCGCCCCTCCAATGCGGCGGCCACTGTGCCGGAATACAGCACATCGTCGCCGAGGTTGGCCCCCAGATTGATGCCCGAGACAACCATGTCCGGCTGCAGATCAAGAAGCCCATTGAGCCCAAGATGCACGCAATCGGTTGGCGTACCGTTCAGGCTGATGAAGCCGTTGGCCAACGTGTGAGCGTGAAGCGGGCGATCAAGCGTCAGAGAACTGCTTGCACCGCTTTTGTCTTGATCAGGGGCAACGACCACGCACTCCCCATAGCCCGCCAACGCTGCATGAAGCGCAGCCAAACCCGGCGTCGTAACCCCATCATCGTTAGAAATCAGAATGCGCATGAGCCGTCCGTCTGCCCCACCGCCACCAGATCGACGAGTTCACGCACCAATACGGTGGCGAAGCATCCGGCCGGAAGGACGAATTCTAATTGCAGAATGTCAGGCTCGGGATAATGCCACGTCAATCCACCAATGGGCAGCCGCAGGATACGACGTTCATGCTCCATGCCTGCTTTGATCAGCCAATCGCGCAACGCGGGTTCGCGATCAGCGATGGCTTGTTCAAGCATGCCCGTGACGCCGGTCGCAGGCGAATCACCCTCGCCCCACTGCGGCCCGGTCGGGTGCAGGTCAAGAATAGCCAGACGAGGATCGCTGCATTCAGCCTCGCCAGCAGGGAAAAAGCTGCGGCTATCGGTGAACGCCAGCAGATCGCCCACTTGCGCCTGCTGCCAACTGCCATCCGCCACTCGCGCCGCCAACACCTGATTGAACAGATAGCTGCGAGCCGTCGACAACAGCCGCGAACGCACATTGCGTTGTTCCGGCAATGCCTGGCGCGATGCGTACTCACGGGCTTCGCCCAGATTACCGCCCTGCCAACCGAAGCGCTGGGCACCAAAATAATTGGGGATGCCGTGGCTGGCGATCAATTCGAGGCGCGCCTGCAAGGCCGCGTGATCCGCCTGCAACTGGGTCAGGCGCAAGGTGAAGCCATTGGCCGCGTGAGCGCCGCGGTTCAGTTTGCGTTTATGACGGCCGATCTTCAGGATTTTCAGGGTATCGTCCTGAGCCGCTGACAGATCAGGGTCGGCCTTGCCCGGCAAGTGCAAGCTGAACCACTGACGCGTCAACGCCTGACGATCCTTCAAGCCCGCATAACTGACGGTTCGCAACGGCACACCGGCAGCACGCGCCAGGCGGCGGGCCGCTTCTTCGGTGTTCAGGCCTCGCTTCTCGACCCACAGCCACAGATGCTCACCGTCACCGGACAACGGAATATCCAGGACTTCATCGACCTGGAAATCTTCAGCCGTGGCTTTGAGCACCGCAGTACCCAAGGCGTCACCGTAGGCGCGCGGGCCAAGCAATTCGAGTTCTGTCATGCTGAGAGCAACAAGGCGACAGCATGAACCGCGATGCCTTCTTCACGGCCAACGAAGCCAAGTTTTTCAGTGGTGGTAGCTTTTACGTTCACTTGATCCAACTCGACGTGAAGATCCGCGGCAATCAGCGCACGCATCGATTCGATATGCGGGGCCATTTTCGGTGCCTGGGCAACAATGGTGGCGTCGATGTTGCCGACATTCCAGCCTTTGTTATTGACCAATGTGACCACGTGACGCAACAAGGCGCGACTGTCTGCGCCCTTGAATTGCGGGTCCGTGTCCGGGAAGTGCCTGCCGATATCCCCCAACGCTGCCGCGCCGAGCAAGGCATCGCAGAGTGCATGCAGCAGCACGTCGCCATCGGAATGGGCGAGCAGCCCGAAGCCGTGCGCGATCCGCACACCACCCAAGGTGATGAAATCGCCTTCAGCGAAACGGTGCACATCGTAGCCGTGGCCAATACGCATAAAAAAACGCCCCGAAAAAGTCAGGGCGTGATTCTACCTACTTTGTTGAACATTAGCCGCTTAGAGCGACCCCATGATGACGTAAGTGATCTTCGATAAAGCTAGCGATGAAGAAATAGCTGTGATCGTAACCGGGCTGCATACGCAAGGTGAGTGGATGCCGAGCAGATTTTGCCGCCTGCACCAGCGCCTCAGGCTTGAGCTGATTGGCGAGGAAATCATCACGATCACCCTGATCGACGAGGATCGGCAATTTTTCCGAAGCCTCGGCGATCAACACACTCGCATCCCATTCGCGCCAGCGCGAACGCTCATCCCCAAGGTAACGGGAAAAAGCCTTCTGGCCCCACGGGCAGTCCATCGGATTGCTTATCGGCGAAAAAGCTGACACTGACTGATAGCGCCCCGGATTACGCAAAGCGCATACCAACGCCCCGTGTCCGCCCATGGAGTGACCACTGATTCCACGCCGGTCCGAGGCCGGAAAATGCGCCTCGACCAGTGCCGGCAGCTCGCTCACCACATAGTCATGCATGCGGTAGTTCTTCGCCCATGGTTGCTGGGTGGCGTTCAGATAAAAGCCGGCACCGAGACCAAAATCCCATGCGCCATCCGGATCACCCGGTACATCCGGCCCGCGCGGGCTGGTATCGGGGGCGACGATAATCAACCCTAGTTCGGCCGCGATCCGTTGCGCCCCTGCCTTATGCATGAAGTTTTCATCGGTACAGGTCAATCCAGACAGCCAGTACACCACCGGCAATTTACCGCCCTGCTCCGCTTGCGGTGGCAGGTAAACGGCAAACACCATGTCGCAGCCGAGCACATCGGAATGATGCTTGTAGCGCTTGTGCCAGCCACCGAAGCTTTTCTGGCAGGACAGGTTTTCCAGGCTCATGACTGACCTCAGAAATGGATGACGGTGCGGATGCTCTTGCCTTCATGCATCAGCTCGAAAGCCTTGTTGATGTCTTCCAGGCCCATGGTGTGGGTGATGAAGGTGTCCAACGGGATTTCGCCCTTCTGCGCCATGTCGACATAGCTCGGCAATTCAGTGCGACCCCGCACACCACCAAACGCCGAACCGCGCCAGACGCGTCCGGTAACCAGTTGGAAAGGTCGGGTTGAAATTTCCTGACCGGCGCCAGCCACGCCAATGATCACCGACTCACCCCAGCCTTTGTGGCAGCACTCAAGCGCCGCACGCATGAGTTGCACGTTGCCGATGCACTCGAAGGAGAAATCCACACCGCCGTCGGTGAGATCAACGATCACGTCCTGAATCGGGCGATCGTAATCCTTAGGGTTGATGCAGTCGGTAGCGCCCAGCTGTTTGGCGATTTCAAACTTGGAAGGATTGATGTCGATGGCGATGATGCGCCCGGCCTTGGCTTTAACCGCGCCAATCACCGCTGACAAGCCGATCCCACCCAGACCAAAGATCGCCACGGTGTCGCCTGGTTTGACTTTCGCGGTGTTCAGCACCGCACCAATCCCGGTAGTGACGCCGCAACCGAGCAGGCAGACTTTTTCCAGCGGCGCGTCTTTGGAGATTTTCGCGACCGATATTTCCGGTAATACGGTGTATTCGGAGAAGGTCGAGGTGCCCATGTAATGGAAAATCGTCTGGCCTTTATAAGAGAAGCGCGACGTACCATCCGGCATCAAACCTTTGCCCTGGGTGGCGCGAATGGCTTGGCACAGGTTGGTCTTGCCAGACAGGCAGAATTTGCATTTACGGCATTCCGGGGTGTACAGCGGGATCACATGATCACCGACTGCAACTGAGGTCACGCCTTCGCCGATTGCTTCGACGATTGCACCACCTTCATGACCGAGGATCGAAGGGAAGATGCCTTCCGGGTCAGCGCCAGACAAGGTGTAGGCGTCGGTGTGACACACACCGGAAGCGACGACCCGCAGCAGCACTTCACCGGCCTTGGGCATCGCGACATCGACTTCAACGATTTCGAGCGGTTTCTTGGCTTCAAAGGCAACGGCAGCACGTGACTTGATCATCAATCTTCTCCGACGAAGTAAAAACAAGCCTGAGAGTGTAAAGCAGTGCTGATTAAGGAATAATCAGGCTAAAAGCAAAACATTATTGCTGTATAGGGACAATCGATGTACGCCAATCGCTGGGAAGGGATGGATGAGTTTGTGGCGGTGGCTGAATGCGGGCAGTTCACCGCTGCAGCAGAACGCTTGGGCGTTTCGTCATCACACATCAGCCGACAGATCGCCAGGCTCGAAGAGCGCCTGCAAACCCGGCTGCTGTATCGCAGCACCCGGCGCGTAGCCTTGACCGAAGCCGGGCAGACATTTCTTCTGCACTGTCAGCGCCTGCAAGATGGGCGCGAAGAAGCACTGCGCGCGATAGGCGACCTCACCAGCGAACCTAAAGGCCTGCTGCGCATGACCTGCGCCGTGGCGTATGGAGAACGCTTCATTGCACCGTTGGTGACCGGCTTTATGACGCTCTATCCACAATTGCGCGTGGATATCGAGCTGAGCAACCGTACGCTGGATTTGGTGCATGAAGGCCTCGATCTGGCGGTTCGCCTGGGTCGTCTGCAAGACTCAAGACTGATTGCCACCCGCCTGGCGCCTCGGCGCATGTACCTGTGCGCATCGCCCTCTTACCTTGAGCGTTATGGGCGGCCGCACAGCCTGTCGGAATTGAACCGTCACAACTGCTTGATCGGTAGTAGCGACACGTGGCAACTGCAACAAAATGGTCGGGAATTCTCGCAACGGGTTCAAGGCAACTGGCGCTGCAACAGCGGGCAGGCCGTGCTCGACGCGGCGCTGCAGGGGATCGGATTGTGTCAGTTGCCGGACTACTACGTGCTTGAACACCTGAACAGTGGCGCGTTGATTTCGCTGCTGGACGCTCATCAACCCCCCAACACGGCGGTCTGGGCACTTTATCCACAGCAACGGCATTTGTCGCCCAAGGTGCGCAAGTTGGTCGAGCATTTGAAAGCCGGGTTGGCGCTGTGTAAAGAGTATCGCGATTAAAGCGACTTCGCCGGGCTCAACCTTTGAAGTCTCGACGCTGACGCAGCCATTCTAGGTCTTCGGGGCGCGTCACCTTGATGTTGTCTGAACGCCCTTCGATCAGCCTGGGAGACTGACCGGCCCATTCGATGGCGGAGGCTTCATCGGTGATACTGACATCCGATACCAGACTGTCAGCCAAGGCTCGGTGCAGTGCGCCGAGGCGGAACATCTGCGGCGTATAGGCCTGCCAGATCAAGCTGCGATCAACAGTTTCAGTGACGCGCCCATTACTGTCCGCGCGCTTGAGTGTGTCGCGAGCCGGAACGGCCAACAGACCACCGACAGGATCGTCAGCCAATTCGTACAGCAGCGTGTCCAAGTCTCCGCGCGATAGATTCGGACGAGCCGCATCGTGAACCAGCACCCAGTCATCGTCATGAGCGCCTTGCGCGTGGAGATGCAACAGCGCATTGAGCACTGAGTCTGCCCGCTCCCGCCCGCCCGCCACGCGCTGGATCCGCGAGTCAGCAGAGCATGCCAGGGTCGGCCAATAGGGATCATCCACAGCCAGGCTGATCACCAGTCCCTTGAGTTGGGGGTGATCGAGAAAACAATTAAGGCTGTGTTCGAGAATAGTGAGCCCGCCCAGTTGCAGGTACTGCTTGGGCCGGTCAGCCGCCATGCGAGCGCCAACGCCCGCGGCAGGAATCACTGCCCAGAAGGCAGGTAGAACAGATGTCATTGGGCCAACTGATAAAGGGTTTCGCCGTCCTTGACCATGCCCAATTCGTGACGCGCCCGCTCTTCAACGGTCTCCAGGCCTTTTTTCAGCTCAAGCACTTCCGCATCAAGAACCCGGTTGCGTTCCAGTAGCGTATCGTTTTCAGCATGCTGATCAGCGATTTGCTGGGTCAGACTGGCCACTTGCGCCAGGCTTCCGTTGCCCACCCAAAGGCGATACTGCAGGCCGGCCAGCAGCAGAAGCAAGATGAGGAACAACCAGTTAGGACTGCGCATTGAATATTCAGGTACTCAGTGGAAAAGACAGCGATGCCGACACGTTGGAAATCGAGCGAGGGCATTGAGCCCGGCAAAACCAGGCTCAATCACTCATGCGCTGGCAGAATCGTCAGCTATGCCGACTTTTCTTACAGCGCCCGTTGTCTTTTTACCATCTCCAGCTCAGCCGCGAAACTCACCACGACCGTTGTATACAGCCTTGGCGCCCAATTGCTCTTCGATACGCAGCAGTTGGTTGTACTTGGCGATGCGATCAGAACGGCTCAGAGAACCGGTTTTGATCTGACCTGCGGCCGTACCGACAGCCAGATCGGCAATGGTCGAGTCCTCGGTTTCGCCGGAGCGGTGCGAGATGACAGCCGTATAACCCGCTGCCTTGGCCATCTGAATGGCTTCCAGGGTTTCGGTCAGGGTGCCGATCTGGTTGAACTTGATCAAGATCGAGTTGCCGATCTTTTTATCGATGCCTTCTTTGAGAATCTTGGTGTTGGTCACAAACAGGTCGTCGCCAACCAATTGCACTTTCTCACCCAGTTTGTCGGTCAGAACTTTCCAGCCAGCCCAATCGGACTCGTCCATGCCATCTTCGATGGAGATGATCGGATAACGGCTGACAAGACCGGCCAGGTAATCAGCGAAACCCGCCGAGTCGAACTTCTGACCTTCGCCAGCCAGATCGTATTTGCCGTCTTCGTAGAATTCGCTGGCCGCGCAGTCCAGCGCCAGGGTCACGTCGGTGCCTAGCGCGTAACCGGCGTTGGCCACCGCTTCAGCGATAGCACCCAAGGCGTCTTCGTTCGAAGCCAGGTTCGGTGCGAAACCGCCTTCATCGCCGACAGCAGTGTTCAAGCCACGGGCTTTGAGCACAGCTTTCAGATGATGGAAAATTTCGGTGCCCATGCGCAGCGCTTCGGAGAAGGTCTTGGCGCCAACCGGCTGCACCATGAACTCCTGGATATCGATGTTGTTATCGGCATGCTCGCCACCGTTGATGATGTTCATCATCGGCACCGGCATTGAGTACACACCCGGCGTGCCGTTGAGGTTGGCGATGTGCGCGTACAGCGGCAGATCCTGATCCTGAGCGGCAGCTTTGGCTGCGGCCAGCGACACAGCCAGGATCGCATTAGCGCCCAGGCTGGCTTTGTTTTCGGTCCCGTCCAGGGCGATCATGGCACGGTCCAGCGCTTGCTGGTCCAGCGGATCCTTGCCCAGCAACAGGCTGCGGATCGGGCCATTGATGTTAGCTACAGCCTTGAGAACACCTTTGCCAAGGTAACGACCCTTGTCGCCATCACGCAGCTCGAGCGCCTCACGCGAGCCAGTGGAAGCACCGGACGGCGCGCAGGCACTGCCGATGATACCGTTATCGAGGAGCACATCTGCTTCCACGGTGGGATTGCCACGGGAGTCGAGAACTTCACGACCTTTGATGTCGACGATTTTTGCCATTGTTGTAAACACTCCAAGATTGACGAAAGCGACACAGCTGAGGGAATCAATTATCGCCGTCAGGCGTTGTGCAGCGGGCAGGTCTGACGAGGATAAGCCTCTGGCCCGTGGGCCAGAGAAATACCGAGCGGCACTTTACCGGAGAAACCGGTTTTACGCGGTCTCTACCGTCGGAAAACTTTTCACAAGTTCATCCAGTGCCTTGAGCTGAGCCAGGAATGGCTCGAGCTTGTCCAGACGCAAGGCGCAAGGACCATCGCATTTTGCGTTATCCGGATCCGGATGCGCTTCGAGGAACAACCCGGCCAGACTCTGGCTGAGACCGGCCTTGGCCAGATCGAGGACCTGAGCCCGACGACCACCAGCAGAATCGGAGCGACCACCTGGCATTTGCAAGGCATGAGTCACGTCGAAGAATACCGGATACTCGAACTGCTTCATGATGCCGAAGCCGAGCATGTCCACGACCAGGTTGTTGTAACCGAAGCTGGAACCACGCTCGCACAGAATCAATTGATCATTCCCTGCTTCTTCGCACTTGGCCAGGATATGTTTCATTTCCTGAGGGGCGAGAAACTGGGCTTTCTTGATGTTGATCACCGCACCGGTCTTGGCCATTGCCACGACCAGATCGGTCTGCCGCGATAAAAACGCCGGCAATTGGATGATGTCGCAAACCTCAGCCACTACCGCAGCTTGCTCAGGTTCGTGCACATCCGTGATCAGCGGTACACCAAAGGTCTTTTTGATCTCTTCAAAAATCCGCATGCCCTCTTCCAGGCCTGGGCCACGGTAAGAGGTCACGGACGAACGATTGGCCTTGTCGAAACTGGCCTTGAACACGTAAGGGATACCGAGCTTTTCGGTGACCCTTACGTACTCTTCGCAGACCTGCATGGCCATGTCCCGCGATTCCAGCACGTTCATGCCACCAAACAAGACAAACGGCTTGTCGTTGGCAATCTCGATCGCGCCTACACGGATGATCTTTTGCGCCATAAAAGTCAGGCCTTCTTCTGATGTTGCGTCAAAGCCGCCTTGACGAAACCGCTGAACAACGGGTGACCGTCGCGCGGTGTCGAGGTGAACTCAGGGTGGAACTGACAGGCGACGAACCAAGGATGATCCGGCGCTTCGATCACTTCGACCAAAGCACCGTCACCGGACCGACCGGTCACTTTCAGGCCCGCTTCGACCAGGCTTGGCAGCAGCTTGTTGTTCACTTCATAACGATGGCGATGACGCTCGACGATCACGTCTTTAGCATAGCAATCGCGCACCAGCGAACCAGGCTCCAACTGGCAATCCTGCGCGCCAAGACGCATGGTGCCGCCGAGGTCGGATGTTTCAGTGCGGGTTTCAACGGCACCGGTGGCATCTTCCCACTCGGTGATCAGACCCACGACCGGATGGCCACTGGCGCGATCGAACTCGGTAGAGTTGGCGTCTTTCCAGCCCAACACGTTGCGCGCGAACTCGATAACCGCTACTTGCATGCCCAAACAGATACCCAAATAAGGGATCTTGTTCTCGCGAGCGAATTTTACAGCAGTGATCTTGCCTTCAACGCCACGCAAACCAAACCCGCCCGGAACCAGAATCGCGTCGACACCTTCGAGCAAGGCAGTGCCCTGATTCTCGATGTCTTCGGAGTCGATGTAGCGCAGGTTGACCTTGGTGCGATTGGAAATACCGGCATGGCTCATCGCTTCAATCAACGATTTGTAGGCGTCGAGCAGCTCCATGTACTTGCCGACCATGGCGATGGTGACTTCATGCTCAGGGTTGAGCTTGGCGTCGACCACTTGTTCCCACTCGGACAAATCAGCACTGCCGCATTGCAGACCGAAACGCTCAACGACGAAATCATCAAGCCCTTGAGCGTGGAGCATGCCCGGAATCTTGTAGATGGTGTCGGCGTCTTCCAGCGAGATGACTGCGCGCTCTTCAACGTTGGTGAACAACGCAATCTTGCGCCGCGAGGCAATATCCACGTGATGATCCGAGCGGCAGATCAATACGTCTGGCTGCAAACCGATGGAGCGCAGTTCTTTGACCGAATGCTGAGTCGGCTTGGTCTTGGTTTCGCCAGCAGTGGCGATATAAGGCACCAGCGTCAGGTGCATCAACATCGCACGCTTGGCGCCGACCTCGATGCGTAACTGGCGGATAGCCTCAAGGAACGGTTGCGATTCGATGTCACCGACGGTGCCACCGATCTCGACCATGGCGACGTCAGCATCGCCAGCGCCCTTGATGATCCGGCGTTTGATTTCGTCGGTGATGTGCGGAATCACCTGGATGGTCGCGCCCAGATAATCACCACGGCGCTCTTTGCGTAGGACGTGTTCGTACACACGCCCCGTGGTGAAGTTGTTGTTCTGGGTCATGGTGGTGCGGATGAACCGCTCGTAGTGGCCCAGGTCCAGGTCGGTTTCGGCGCCGTCATGAGTGACGAACACTTCACCGTGCTGGAATGGGCTCATGGTGCCCGGGTCCACGTTTATATAGGGGTCAAGCTTGAGCATGGTGACCTTAAGTCCCCGCGCCTCCAGGATGGCCGCCAGTGAAGCAGAGGCAATGCCTTTCCCCAATGAAGAAACAACACCGCCCGTGACGAAGATGTAGCGCGTCATGAAAAACCCTAGAAGTCTGCGTTAAAGCGGTCAGAGCCGCCGGGGAGAGCGAAGGAAGGCCGAAGCCCCCAATTACCAATTAATTTCACAGTGCACTCCTGAAAATTGCTGCGTTGGGACCGGCAGACTGAAAAAGCTCGCCTGTTGCTCGCTACATTTTTGAGAATCGCCCAGCAAAAACTGCCTGGTAATCGGCAACTTCCGTCGATTCAGAAGAATCCACAGAAGCTGTATCAAGAAGGGAGCGTAGTCTACCGGAAACGGCCTTTCAGCTCAAACTTTGGTCGTTCGTCGGCGCATGCCAGCGCAATCGCCAGTCGCCATGGGCTGTTCCGTCCAATTCTGGCAGGTTGGCAACCGCCAATAACTGCTCACCGCGATACACCAGCGGCAATCGGCCACGGGCAAACACCGGCAAACCACTTTCGTTGAGCAAGCGCTTGAGGTCTCGATGCCCTCGCCCCGGCAGATGCATGAGCTCACCGCCTTGGCGATAACGCACCTGCAACTCGCCGCCCAAAACCCCATTGTCAAACTCAAGCCAGCCATTGCCCGGCAAACTCAATGCCTCCCGAGGATCTGCCCAGACGATCGAGGCGTCTGGCTGCTGCAACCATGCACCCGACAGCCACCAGATACGCCCCTCGGCGCGGTGTAGCTCACCGTCGGCAAGACGCCAGATCGGTCGAGCCTCGCGGCCGGCGTCACGCAAACTGTCCCAACCGACCCAATGTTCGCTGTCCGGCAGGCGCGTCAAAGGCGCTAGCCAATGGCGCAATGCGTTGCGTTGGCGTGCCGGAGAAAGGGCTTTTAGAGGGTCGAGCGCCAACGACGACAAACCCAGCCAAGGGAAGGGTGCATCGGTACCCGCCCGCACCAGGTCCTGATCGGCCAATTCGTCGAGCAGCCCTTGCGCCTCCGCCAGATGCGCAGCGGTTCGCGCCATGTTCGCGGCAGCTTGAGGCCAGCGCTCGGTCAGTGAGGGCAGAATGAGCTGACGCAGGTAATTTCGGGAAAACCTACTGTCTTTATTGCTGGGGTCTTCGACCCAGCTCAATCCCCGTTCGCGGGCATACATCTCCAGCATTGCGCGCGAGACGTCGAGCAAAGGCCGCAACAACTGCCCTCTTCCCAGCGCGCGCTGTTCAGACATCGCAGCAAGACCCCGCACACCCGCCCCGCGCAGCAGACGAAACAGCAGGGTTTCGGCCTGATCATCGCGATGCTGGGCGGTCAACAGCACCTCGCCTGGCGCCAGCGCCTGACTGAACGCCGTATAACGCGCCTCACGAGCCGCACGCTCGATACTGGCGCCAGGCTCAACCTGCACAGCCATCACCTGCAGCGGCACACCCAAGGCCCGACACACCTGAGCACAATGCTCGGGCCACACATCTGCCGCAGCCTGAAGGCCGTGATGGATATAAATCGCAGATAAGGGCGGCAATGCTTCGCGGGTAGCGAGATCAGCCAGAAGGTGCAGCAGAACGGAGGAGTCCAGACCGCCGGAAAACGCGATGCGCCAAGCCGAAGCATTGCGCCAAGGCTCGAGAGTGCGAAGCAACCTGGAGCGCAGATCGTTATTGCAGTGCTTGAACGTAGTCATGGACGACAGCCGCTGTGCGCCTGATTGCGGATAAGCCCTTTCCTGCAAAGGAGCGGGCTTATCCGCGAATGCAATCTTGACTCAGAGACCGTAGCTCATCAGGCGCTCATAACGGCGCGCCAGCAACGCTTCGGTATCGAACTTCTTGAGCATCGCCAATTGGCTGCTTAATTCCTGACGGATCGAAGCCGCAGCCATCGCCGGGTCGCGATGGGCGCCGCCCAACGGTTCGCCGATGACTTTATCAACGATACCCAAACCTTTGAGACGGTCAGCGGTAATGCCCATTGCGTCAGCAGCATCAGGGGCTTTTTCGGCAGTTTTCCACAGAATCGATGCGCAACCTTCCGGCGAAATAACCGCGTAGGTCGAATACTGGAGCATGTTCAATTGATCGCAAACGCCGATGGCCAGCGCACCGCCAGAACCACCCTCGCCGATAACCGTGGCAATGATCGGAGTTTTCAAGCGAGACATGACGCGCAGGTTCCAGGCAATCGCTTCGCTCTGGTTACGCTCTTCGGCATCGATACCCGGGTAGGCGCCCGGTGTGTCGATGAAGGTCAGAATCGGCATTTTGAAGCGCTCGGCCATTTCCATCAGACGACAGGCTTTACGATAGCCTTCAGGACGTGGCATGCCGAAGTTGCGGCGAACTTTCTCGCGCACTTCACGGCCTTTCTGGTGACCGATCACCATCACTGGCTGGTCTTCCAGACGCGCAATGCCGCCGACGATGGCCGCATCGTCGGAAAAGTGCCGATCACCGTGCAGTTCGTCGAATTCGGTGAAGATGTGCGAGATGTAGTCCAGGGTATAAGGACGACGCGGGTGACGCGCCATCCGCGCAATCTGCCAGCTGGTCAGGTTGCCAAAAATGTTTTCGGTGAGCGTGTTGCTCTTTTCTTGCAGACGAGAGATTTCGTCGCCGATATTCAGCGAGTTGTCATTACCGACCAAGCGCAGCTCTTCGATCTTGGCTTGCAGGTCAGCGATCGGCTGTTCGAAATCAAGAAAATTCGGGTTCATAGGCATCCGTCTTGGGTCGACGGCCAAGAGGCCGGCCGGTTGATCCGTTAACGCCTTACCTTACGGGAACAGGCGTATTCAGGTCGAGATTAAAAATTATGGTTGAACGCAGGCTGGATTAACAGGCCCCGTGCTATCAACGGTATTGCAGGAAGACGTTCTCACGCCCGAACTGGTCACGCAGTGCTTGAATCAAGCTGTCCGCCGGATCGATTCGCCACCCCTCGCCAAACTGCAGCAAAGCCTTGGCATCCACCCCGGTGTAGTCCACGGTAATAGGACACGCACCGCGATGCCGCTTGCACAAATCGCCCAACCACCGCAGCCGATCGCCCTTGAGCGCATCGGCATGCACCTTCAAGCGCAGGCTTTCAGCGAGATTGGTTCGCGCATCTTCCAGGCTCATTACCCGTTTAGCACGCAAACGCAGGCCGCCGGAGAAGTCATCATTGCTGACCTCGCCTTCGACCACCACCATCGCATCGGTCTGCAACAGCGACTGTGCCGAATGAAAAGCCTCGGCAAACAGTGAGGCCTCAATTCGTCCAGAGCGGTCATCGAGGGTGATAAAGCCCATCTTGTCGCCCTTTTTGTTCTTCATGACGCGCAACGCAATGATCATACCGGCTACCGTCTGTGTGTCTCGCGCCGGCTTCAGATCGATGATGCGCTGACGAGCGAAACGGCGAATTTCGCCTTCATATTCGTCGATAGGGTGCCCGGTGAGGTACAAACCCAGGGTTTCTTTCTCACCACGTAAACGCTCTTTAAGGCTCAGCTCTTTGGCCTTGCGATGGTTCGCGTAGACGTCGGCGTCTTCTTCGACGAACAAGCCGCCAAAAAGATCGGAGTGACCGCTGTCATGACTGCGAGCGGTCTGCTCTGCGGCCTGAATCGCCTCTTCCAGCGCAGCAAGCAGTACCGAGCGATTGCGGTCGATGTTGGCTTGATAGGCTTTCGGCTCGATTTCAAAATAGGGGCCCAGGCGATCCAGCGCACCGCTGCGGATCAAGCCATCGAGGGTCCGTTTGTTGATGCGTTTGAGGTCGACACGCGCGCAAAAGTCGAACAAATCCTTGAACGGCCCGGCCAAGCGCGACTCGGTAATGGCTTCTACCGGTCCTTCGCCGACACCCTTGATGGCGCCGAGGCCATAAAGAATCCGACCGTCCTCACTCACGGTGAACTTGTATTCGGAGGTGTTCACGTCCGGCGCATCAAGGCGCAACTTCATGTTGCGCACTTCTTCGATCAAGGTCACGACCTTGTCGGTGTTGTGCATGTCCGCCGACAGTACCGCAGCCATGAAAGGTGCCGGGTAGTGAGTTTTCAGCCAGGCGGTCTGATACGACACCAGACCATAAGCTGCGGAGTGGGATTTATTGAAACCATAACCAGCGAATTTTTCCACCAGGTCGAAAATGTTACCGGACAGGTCCGGGTCAATATTGTTGTTGGTACAGCCTTCAATGAAACCGCCACGCTGCTTGGCCATTTCTTCGGGTTTTTTCTTACCCATGGCCCGACGCAGCATGTCCGCACCACCGAGGGTGTAACCGGCCATGACCTGAGCGATCTGCATCACCTGTTCTTGATACAGGATGATGCCGTAGGTCGGTGCCAATACCGGCTTAAGGCCTTCGTACTGATAATCGATGTGCGGATAGGACAGTTCGGCGCGACCGTGCTTCCGGTTGATAAAGTCGTCCACCATGCCCGATTGCAGCGGGCCCGGACGGAACAATGCCACCAACGCGATCAAGTCCTCCAGACAGTCGGGCTTGAGCTTTTTGATCAGCTCTTTCATGCCGCGCGACTCAAGCTGGAACACGGCGGTGGTTTCGGCTTTTTGCAGCAGGCTGTAGGTCGCCTTGTCGTCCAGCGGGATAAAGGCGATATCCAGCGGCGCTTCGTCAACCTTGGCGCGCTCACGGTTGATGGTCTTGAGCGCCCAATCAATGATGGTCAGGGTCCGCAGGCCGAGGAAGTCGAACTTCACCAGCCCCGCCGCCTCGACGTCATCTTTATCGAACTGGGTCACCAGGCCATCGCCCGCTTCATCGCAGTAGATGGGCGAGAAGTCGGTCAGTTTGGTCGGAGCGATCACCACGCCGCCGGCATGCTTGCCGACGTTACGCACGATACCCTCGAGCTTGCGGGCCATCTCCCAGATTTCCGCCGCCTCTTCATCAACCTTGAGGAAGTCGCGCAGGATTTCTTCCTGCTCGTAGGCTTTCTCCAACGTCATGCCGACTTCGAACGGAATCATTTTCGACAGTCGATCAGCCAGGCCGTAGGACTTGCCTTGAACCCTGGCAACGTCCCGCACCACGGCCTTGGCCGCCATTGAACCGAAGGTAATGATCTGGCTGACCGCGTTACGACCATATTTCTCGGCCACGTACTCGATAACGCGGTCGCGGCCGTCCATGCAGAAGTCAACGTCGAAGTCGGGCATGGAGACCCGTTCCGGATTAAGGAACCGTTCGAACAGCAGGTCGTATTCCAGCGGGTCGAGATCGGTGATCTTCTGCACGTAAGCCACTAGCGAACCAGCACCCGACCCACGGCCAGGACCCACCGGCACGCCATTGGCTTTGGCCCACTGGATGAAGTCCATCACGATCAGGAAGTAACCGGGGAAGCCCATCTGGATGATGATATCCAGCTCGAAATTCAACCGATCGACATAGACCTGACGCTTGGCCTCGTAATCCTCGGTCGTGTCCTTGGGCATCAGGACCGACAGGCGCTCCTCCAGACCATCGAAAGATACTTTGCGAAAGTATTCATCGATGGTCATGCCGTCAGGAATCGGAAAGTTGGGCAAGAAGTGAGTACCCAGCTTCACATCAATGTTGCAGCGTTTGGCGATTTCGACCGTGTTTTCCAGCGCCTCGGGCAGGTCGCTGAACAGTTCGGCCATTTGCGCCGCGCTTTTCAGGTACTGCTGATCGCTGTAGTTATGCGAGCGACGCGGATCATCCAGCGCCCGGCCTTCACCGATGCAAACCCGCGTTTCGTGGGCCTCGAAATCTTCCTGCTTGATAAAGCGGACATCGTTGGTCGCCACCAGCGGTGCGCCAAGACGATCAGCCAGGGCAACGGCAGCGTGCAGGTGCTCTTCGTCATTAGGGCGGTTGGTGCGCTGCACTTCCAGATAGAAACGGTCAGGAAAAACCGCCATCCATTCACGCAGTAACTGATCCGCCTCATCCGGATTACCGCCGAGCAGGGCCATGCCGATTTCGCCCTCTTTAGCCGCCGACAGTGCGATCAAGCCTTCGTTGGCCTCAGCAACCCATTCCCGCTCGACAATCACCTGGCCATTGCGCTGGCCTTCGATGAAGCCACGAGAAATCAGCTCAGTCAGATTGCGGTAGCCCTTGGCATTCATCACCAACAGGCTGATCCGGCTCAGCGCAGCATCTTCGTCCTTGTTCGACAGCCACAGGTCGGCACCACAAATAGGCTTGATACCCCCGCCCATGGCGGCCTTGTAGAACTTGACCAGCGAACACATGTTGTTCTGATCGGTCACGGCAACAGCCGGCATACCCATGCTGGCCAAGGTCTTGATCAACGGTTTGACCCGGACCAGACCATCGACCAGAGAATATTCAGTGTGCAGGCGTAGATGAACGAAAGAAGCCGGCATGTTGATCCTATAGCGCGAAATACAAAAAAACCAAGGCCCGGAGTGTACCGGGCCTTGGTCAAAACATCAGCCCAGTGAGACTGTCGTGAGCGGAATTTGCTACAGCAGCTCGCGGGCTTCGTACGCGGCCCGCACCGGGGCAAACGAACGCCTGTGAATAGGTGTCGGGCCGAGACGCGCCAGCGCTTCCAGATGAACGGGGGTTGGATAACCCTTGTGGCCGCCGATGCCATAACCCGGATAAATCAGCTCGAACGCCGCCATTTCGCGGTCCCGACTGACTTTCGCCAGAATCGACGCCGCGGCGATTGCCGGAACTTTGGCATCACCTTGAATCACCGGCGCGCTGGGCACGGACAATTGCGGGCAGCGATTACCATCGATCAGCGCCAGTTTTGGGGTAATGGTCAGCCCCTCGACCGCGCGTTTCATGGCCAACATGGTTGCGTGAAGAATATTCAGCTCGTCGATTTCTTCCACTTCAGCCCGGGCGATGTACCAGCACAGAGCCTTTTCGCAGATCTCGTCGTAGAGTTTCTCGCGGCGAGCCGGGGTGAGCTTTTTTGAATCGTTGAGGCCGAGGATCGGGCGGCGTGGATCGAGGATGACGGCAGCCGTCACCACAGCGCCACAAAGAGGGCCGCGACCGACTTCGTCGACGCCGGCAACCAGGTCTTCCACCAGATTGAAGTCCAAACCCATTTGCATTTATTGCGAACTCACTGTGAAGGCGACTGACCCAACAGGCCAAGCACCGCATCGGCGGCCTGATTGGAGGCGTCGCGGCGCAAGATCCGGTGAATGGCATCGAAACCTGCAGTCTGCGCTTCGCCGCCATCGAGCAGCGGCAACAGCGTTTGCGCAAGGGTCTCGGCGGTTGCTGCGTCCTGCAACAATTCCGGGACCAGCAAACGCTGGGCGAGCAGATTAGGCAAAGAAACGTAAGGGCTTTTCACCAGACGCTTGAGTATCCAGAAGGTAATCGGTGCCAAGCGGTAGGCAACGACCATGGGACGTTTGTACAGCAGCGCTTCAAGTGTCGCCGTGCCGGATGCGATCAACACCGCATCGCACGCCGCCAGTGCCAGGTGCGAGCCGCCGTCGAGCAGCAGCACCGGCACGTCGCGCCCTTGCAACAGTTGCTCGATCTGCGCACGCCGCTCCGGGCTGGCGCAGGGCAGCACGAAGCGAATACCAGGACGCAAGGCCATCAGACGTTCCGCGGCATCGAAGAACAGGCCTCCGAGGCGCCCTACTTCGCCACCTCGACTTCCGGGCATTAGCGCAACCAGCGGGCCGGCAGCCAAACCCAGTTGAGCTCGCGCCGCAGCGCGATCAGCTTCAAGAGGGATGGTGTCAGCCAAGGGATGACCGACAAACCGCACCGGTACGCCCTTCTCTTCGTAGAACCGAGCTTCAAAGGGCAGCAGCGTCAGCATCAGGTCGCAGCCTTCGCGAATTTTCAGCACGCGCTTTTGCCGCCAGGCCCATACCGACGGACTGACGTAATGCACCGTCTTGATTCCAGCGCGCCGTAGCTTGAGTTCGATATTGAGCGTGAAGTCCGGGGCATCGATACCGATGAAGACGTCAGGCTTTTCGCCGAGAAACGTTTGAACAAGCTGCTTGCGCTTGGCTAACAACTCTTTGAGCCGACCCAGCACCTCGACCAGCCCCATGACCGCCAGACGCTCCATCGGGAAGTAGGAAACCATGCCTTCGGCCTGCATCAGCGGACCGCCGACACCGATAAACTCGACAGAGGGATGACGAATCTTGAGCGCTCGCATCAAACCCGCACCCAGGATATCGCCTGACGCTTCGCCTGCTACAAGCGCGATTCGCAGTGGCCTGATCATTAACGCGTGATGCCGCGGGTCGAAGCCTGAATCGACTCGAGGAACACGGCGACTTCAGGGAACAACGCAGCTGGTTCGGCGAGCTCGGCAATGGCTTGATCGACGGTCAGTCCCTGCCGATAGACGACTTTGTACGCACGACGTAGCGCGTGAATGGTCTCTTCGCTGAACCCACGACGGCGCATGCCCTCGAAGTTCATGCTACGAGCTTCAGCCGGGTTACCAAAAACGGTGACGAACGCTGGCACATCCTTGCCAATTGCAGTGCCCATGCCTGAAAAGCTGTGAGCGCCAATATGGCAAAACTGATGTACCAGTGTGAAGCCGGAGAGGATCGCCCAATCATTGACGTGCACATGTCCGGCCAACGCGGTGTTGTTGACCAGAATGCAATGATTGCCGATCACGCTGTCGTGACCGATGTGGGCGTAGGCCATGATCAGGTTATGGTCACCCAGGGTCGTTTCCGCACGATCCTGAATCGTCCCGCGATGGATGGTCACACCCTCACGAATAACGTTGTGATCACCGATCACCAGACGCGTCTCTTCGCCTTTGTACTTGAGATCGGGCGTGTCCTCGCCTACCGATGAAAACTGGTAAATGCGGTTGTGCTTACCGATCTTCGTTGGGCCCCTGAGAATTACATGCGGCCCAACGACTGTACCCTCGCCAATTTCCACACCAGGTCCGACGATCGACCAAGGGCCGACCTCTACATTGTCGGCCAGGATGGCCGTCGGATCGATGATTGCGCGAGGGTCAATCAAACTCATAGTTTACGTTCCGCGCAGATAATTTCTGCGGAACACACTGGCTTGCCGTCGACCGAAGCCTGGCACTCGAATTTCCAGATCTGACGCTTGCAGCTGATGAATTTAGCTTCAAGTATCAACTGATCACCCGGCAGCACCGGCTGACGAAAGCGCAGTTTGTCTGAACCTACAAAGTAGTAAAGCGTGCCTTCGGATGGCTTCACGTCCAGTATTTTAAAACCGAGGATACCAGCGGCCTGGGCCATCGCTTCAATGATCAGAACGCCCGGCATGATTGGGTGCTGAGGAAAGTGACCGTTGAAGAAAGGCTCATTAATGCTGACATTCTTGTACGCACGAATGCTTTTGCTCTCGACATTCAGCTCCACCACACGATCCACCAACAAGAATGGGTAGCGGTGAGGCAGGTATTCGCGAATCTCGTTGATGTCCATCATTTCGGGGGGGAAGCCTGTAGTAAAGAGTGGGAGTACGCGACTGAGGCGCAGCACTCCTGTTGCAAATCAAGGAGGCAGTCTATTGGCTGTGCACGCTTGATATCAAAAGAGCATCAGCCATCAGATGACTCATTACCGCCTGAGGTCACGGCTTCAACAACCTTTTCCAACTGTTGCAGGCGCCGCGCCATGTCATCCAACTGACGAATACGCGCCGCGCTTTTGCGCCATTCCGCAGCGGGCTGCATCGCAGTCCCCGAAGAATAGGCACCGCGCTCGGTAATCGAGCGGGTCACCATGGTCATACCTGTGACAAAAACTCCATCACACACTTCTATATGACCAACCATGCCGACACCGCCAGCGATGGTGCAATGCTTGCCAATCTTGGTACTGCCCGAGATACCGACACACGCCGCCATCGCGGTGTGATCGCCGACCTGCACGTTGTGCGCGATCTGAATCTGGTTATCCAGTTTGACGCCGTTGCCGATCAACGTGTCGGCTAACGCACCGCGGTCGACGGCCGTATTGACGCCGATTTCCACGTCGTCACCGATCAGAACACCCCCAATCTGCGCGATTTTCTGCCAAATCCCTTTTTCATTGGCGAAACCGAAACCTTCACCGCCGAGCACGGCTCCCGACTGAATCACAACGCGTTTACCAATGCGTACATCGTGATAAAGCGTGACCCGCGGGGCCAGCCAGCCACCTTCGCCAATTTCACAACGAGCGCCGATAAAGCAATGGGCCCCCACTGTGACCCCGGCCGCGATGCAGGCACCGCTTTCGATAACGGCAAAAGCGCCCACGCTGGCAGTGGCATCAACCTGGGCGTCCGCCGCAACCACTGCAGACGGATGCACCCCAGGCAGAGCCTTGGGCTTGGGGTCGAAAAAATGGGAAATCTTCGCGTACGCCAGATAAGGATCAGCCACTAATAACGCATCACCGGCAAAACTCTCCGCATCCGCTGGCTTCAGCAGCACGGCTGCAGCATGACTATCGGCGAGGAACCTGCGGTACTGCGGATTGGCCAGAAAACTCAACTGAGCAGGGCCGGCCTCTTGCAAAGTGGCCAGCCCGGTAATCTCTTTATCCGCGGCGCCACGTAACGTGGCGCCGAGGAACTCAGCCAGTTGGCCGAGTTTAATGGTCGCAGTCATGATTACTTCAGCTGATTCATGCGCTCAATCACTTGGCGAGTGACGTCGTACTGAGGTTTGACATCAATGACAGCGCCGCGCTCGAATACCAGGTCATACGCGCCTTTCTTGATCACTTCTTCTACAGCCTGATCAAGTTTTGGCTTCAACTGCTTGAGCATTTCACGGTCGGCAACCGCTTTGGCTTCATTCAGCTCCTTGGACTGGAACTGGAAGTCACGAGCCTTTTGCTTGAATTCAAGCTCAAGACGCTCACGCTCAGGTTGCGCCATCTTGTCGCCACCGCTGACCAGACGATCCTGAATACCCTTGGCACTGCTTTCAAGAGTTTTGAGCTTGGTCAATTGTGGGCCGAATTTTTTCTCGGCATCCACGGCATATTTCTTTGCCGCGTCTGATTCGAGCAGTGCCATTTGATAGTTCAGCACTGCAATTTTCATTTCAGCAAATGCTGGAGTCGCTATCAAGGCCGTGGCCAAGATAACCAGCTGAGTCAACTTACGCACGATGCACTCCTACAAAATCCGTTGTCGTTATCGGTGATCAGACGATTAGAAGGTCTGACCGAGAGAGAATTGGAATATTTGGGTTTCCGCATTGTCCGGTTTTTTGACCGGCATAGCCACGGCAAAACTCAACGGGCCCAGTGCCGTAACCCACGTCACGCCGACACCCACAGAACTCGCCAATCCAGAAAGGTCGATATTACTGCACGTGACCTTGTTGCCACTTAACGTGAGTTTGCTGGAGTCACAATTGCTGTCGAATACGTTGCCGACGTCCCAGAACACAGAGGTCCGCAGTGAGCGTTGATCTTTGATGAATGGCAGTGGGAACATCAGTTCTACACCACCCTGGATCAGTACGTTACCACCGAACGGCAGCGGATTCTGATCCGGATCTGCCAATGTGCCTGGGTTAACACCCGTACTCGGGGTGCTACGCGGGCCCAAGGTGCTGTCCTTGAAACCACGAACCGAGTTGAAACCGCCAGCATAGTAGTTCTCGTAGAACGGCAGGCCCGAGGTTGACCCATAACCATCGCCATAACCCAACTCTGTGTGCAGACGCAGGGTGTAATTATCGGTTAGCGGGTGGAAATACTGACCACGGTAATCAAGCTTGAAGAACGACAGGTCGCTGCCCGGCGTAGTGGTTTCCAATACCAGGCTCTGGGAATGCCCACGCGTGGCGAGCACACCTTTGTTCAACGTTGACTCGGACCAACCCGCCGAAGCCTTGAAGTTGAGGTACTTATCGCCCTGCGCATTAACGAAGTTGAAAATCTCGTCGACTGTGTAAACGCCGGTCTTGATTTGGTCCTCCTGCACGGTAAGGCCGAAGGTCAAACGTGAGGTTTCATTGATCGGGTAACCGACGCTCACGCCCGCACCCAAGCTGTCTACGGCATAACTGGCTACAGAAACGTTAAGGTTTTTGTAGTCAGTGGTACGGTAGAACGCGTTGTAACCTAGGCTCACGCCATCCGCAGTCCAGTAGGGGTCGACAAAGCCAAAGTTGTATCGGCTCTGGTATTGGCTGCGAGTCAGACCAATGCTGACCTTGTTACCGGTACCCAGGAAGTTGTTCTGGCTGATCGAGCCGCCGAGAATAAGGCCCGCGCTCTGGGCGAAACCAACGCTGGCAGTGATCGAACCGGACGCTTGTTCTTCAACGGCGTAATTGACGTCAACCTGATCGTCGGTGCCCGGAACCGCAGGCGTTTCGACGTTCACTTCTTTGAAGAAGCCGAGACGTTCAAGACGGGTTTTCGATTGATCGATCAGATAAGTCGAAGCCCATCCGCCTTCCATCTGACGCATTTCACGACGCAGCACTTCATCGGCAGACTTGGTGTTGCCACGGAAGTTGATGCGGTTGACGTAAGCACGCTTGCCCGGATCGACCACAAAGGTGATGTCGACTGTGTGATCTTCATTGTTCGGGGTCGGAACGCCGTTGACGTTGGCGAAGGTATAGCCTTCGTTACCCAGGCGACGAGTGATCAGCTCTGACGTAGTGGTCATGACTTTGCGCGAGAACACTTGACCCGGCTTGACCAGCAACAGGGCCTTGACCTGGTCTTCGGGTACTTTCAAATCGCCGCTCAGCTTGACCGACTTGACGCTGTACTTCTCGCCTTCATTCACGTTGACCGTGATGTAGACGTTTTTCTTGTCAGGCGTGATCGATACCTGAGTCGAGGCTATATCCATGTTGATATAGCCGCGATCGAGGTAGTAAGAACGCAGACGTTCAAGGTCGCCGGAGAGTTTTTCCCGGGCGTACTTGTCGTCGTTCTTGAAGAATGACAGCCAGTTGGTGGTCTTGAGCTCGAACAGACCGATCAGGTCTTCATCAGGAAAGACGCTGTTACCCACCACGTTGATGTGCTGGATAGCGGCAACCGTGCCTTCATTGATGTTGATCTTCAGACCGACGCGGTTCCGCGGCTGCGGCACAACCTCGGTGGCGACCTCAGCCGAATAACGACCTTGGGCAACGTATTGACGTTGCAGCTCGTTACGCACGCCTTCAAGGGTCGCACGCTGAAAGATCTCACCTTCAGCCAGACCTGACTGCTTGAGCCCCTTCATCAGGTCTTCGGTACTGATCGCCTTGTTGCCTTCAATGTCGATACTGGCAACAGAAGGCCGTTCGACTACAGTAATGACCAGGACATTGCCATCGCGGCCGAGCTGGATATCTTGAAAGAACCCGGTTTTGAACAGCGCACGAGTGGCATCCACCAGGCGACGATCATCCGCAGACTCGCCGACATTCAACGGCAAGGCACCAAAGACGCTGCCTGCGGATACCCGCTGGAGGCCATTGACACGGATATCGGAGATAGTGAAGGACTCAGCGTGAACTTCGGCGATCATCAGTACGGCAAGAACCGCAGTTAGCAGCAGACGTTTCATGAAGTCCTTTCTTATTCCAACTGGCAATAAACAAATTGCCGCAAAATGCGGCAAATTCGCAATTCAGCGAAGCTTTACAGTCGACCCAGATCGTTGATCAAGGCAAGCAACATCACCCCAACCACTAAGCTAATACCGATCTGAATCCCCCAACCTTGCACCCGATCCGATAGCGGACGACCCCGCGCCCACTCAATCAGGTAGAACAACAGATGCCCCCCATCCAATACTGGAATGGGCAACAAATTGAGAACACCCAGGCTAATACTCAGATAAGCGAGGAAATTCAGGAAGTCACCTACCCCTGACTGTGCAGAAGCGCCCGCCACTTTAGCAATGGTTATCGGTCCGCTCAAGTTTTTTACAGAGAGCTCGCCGAACAACATTTTCTTGAGTGAATCAAAGGTCAGCATACTCATGGTCCAAGTGCGCCTCGCGCCCTCTCCCACAGCGGCCAGAGGCCCGAAGCTAACCTCTCGTAACATCTCTGGTGGCCAATCGACACCTTTGACTCCGGCCCCCAGATAACCGGTCGCCGTTTTTCCCTCACCTCGCACCGCCAGCGTCAACGGCACATCAAGCTGAGCACCCTCACGTTCGATACGCAAAGAAATTTTTGCATCGGGTCGCAGGCGGACAGCGTCAACAACCTGCTGCCAATCACTCAACGCTTGACCGTCGAGCGCCACAAGCCGATCGCCGGCCTTCAGGCCTGCAGCTTGCGCCGGGCCTTTCGGATCAAGCTCCGCCAGCACCGGCGGCAAGGCCGGACGCCATGGGCGAATACCCAGCGAGCGTATCGGATCGGGCTCGTCAGCACCTTTGAGCCACTTATCCAGCGCCAGCTCACGAGGAGAATCGACGGCCGAGCCCTGATCACGCACGCTGAGAGCCACGGTACCGCTCTCGCCCAGACGCCGCACCAGTTGCAAGTTCACTGCCGCCCAGCCCGATGTAGGCTCGCCGTCGACAGCGACAATCTCTTGCCCTGCGCTCAATCCACCCTTGTCGGCGATGCTGCCTGACTCAACCGTGCCAATTACAGGACGCACCTGCTGACTGCCGAGCATTGCCAGGAACCAGAAAAAAACGATAGCCAGCAAGAAATTGGCAACCGGACCGGCAATCACGATTGCAATACGTTGATACACGGTCTTACGGTTAAAGGCCTGATCCAGCTGATCGGCTGGCACCTCGCCTTCCCGCTCGTCGAGCATCTTAACGTAACCACCCAATGGAATGGCTGCGATAACGTACTCAGTGCCTTTTCGATCATGCCAGCGAAGCAGCGGCATACCGAAACCCACCGAGAAACGCAAAACCTTGACGCCACAACGCCGAGCCACCCAAAAGTGGCCAAATTCGTGAAAGGTCACCAGCACACCCAATGCCACCAAGGTGCCGACAATCATATAGAGCGCGCTCATCAACTTTCTCCGGGTACCTGCCTTGTACAGTGTGAAAGCCGTGTATGGGTTTCACACCACCACAATCGCCTGCGCCGTCTAATCTACCGCCGTTACCGCCCGTTGCGACCGAGCCATTGCTCAGCCAAACCGCGCGCTTTTGAATCTATCTCGAATACCGCATCGAGCTCCTCTACCGCAACGACGGGCTCAAGATTCAAAACCTCATCAATGATACTCGCGATCTCCGGATAGCGGATGCGCCGCTCAAGAAACGCTGCAACGGCAACCTCATTGGCAGCGTTGAGCATCGCTGGCGCGCTGTTACCCGCCTCCGCTGCCTGCCGTGCCAGACGCAGGCATGGAAACCGCTGTTCATCCGGGGCCTGGAAATCCAGGCGCGCAATACTGAACAGGTCCAGCGGCGCAACACCCGAATCAATCCGATTCGGCCAGGCCAGCGCATGAGCAATCGGCGTACGCATATCCGGGTTACCAAGCTGAGCCAACACCGAACCATCCACATAGTCAACCATGGAATGGATCACACTCTGCGGATGAATAACCACTTCAACCTGATCGGGCCGCGCATCGAACAGCCAGCAGGCTTCGATCAATTCGAGCCCTTTGTTCATCATGCTGGCGGAGTCTACAGAAATCTTGCGCCCCATTGACCAATTAGGATGGGCGCACGCCTGTTCTGGAGAGACATACATCAATTCAGACAAGGGCGTTTCACGAAACGGACCGCCTGAAGCGGTCAACAGAATACGGCGCACGCCGACCGAACCCAAGCCACCGGCATAGTCATTGGGCAAGCACTGGAAGATCGCGTTGTGCTCGCTGTCGATCGGCAGCAGTACGGCACCGCTACGCTGCACAGCCTGCATGAACAACGCACCGGACATCACCAGCGCTTCTTTGTTGGCCAGCAGCACCTTCTTGCCCGCCTCGACAGCTGCCAGGGTAGGACGAAGCCCTGCTCCACCGACGATCGCCGCCAATACGGTATCGACCTGAGGATGAGCCGAGACCTCGCACAAACCGCGCTCACCTACCAGAACCCGTGTATCAAGGCCGGCAGCCGCCAGATCATCTTGCAGACCGCGAGCGAGATCAATGTCGGGCACCACGGCAAACCGGGGTGAGTGGCGCACACACAGCGCCAACAACTCTTTCAAGCGACTGAATCCTGTGAGCGCAAAAACCTGATACCGCTCAGGGTGACGAGCGATGACGTCAAGCGTGCTCAGTCCAACGGAGCCAGTAGCGCCCAGGACCGTTATTTGTTGAGGCTTACTCACAGCGTCCCCCAACTGGCAGCCCAGAGCAGTACCGCAAAAACGGGGATGGCAGCAGTCAAACTGTCTATGCGATCCAGCACGCCACCATGACCCGGCAGTAGACTACTGCTGTCCTTGATGCCGGCCTGACGCTTGAACATGCTTTCAGTCAAATCACCGACGACCGAGATCAATACTACGCTTGCGGCGCCCAGCAAGCCCATAAGGAGTTGCGAGCCAGACCAGCCGCGAACCATTCCGACAATCGCGGTGATCAGCAGACTGGCGATCAAACCACCGAACACACCCTCCCAGCTCTTGCCTGGACTGACCCTGGGCGCAAGCTTGCGCTTGCCAAAAGCCTTCCCGGAGAAATAAGCGCCGATATCGGCACCCCAAACCAACACCATGACCGCAAGGATCAACCCATTACCCAGAGGCCATTGCTTGATCAGAACCAATCCCTGCCATGCGGGTAATAGAACCAACAGACCGATGATCAACTTGCAGGCAGCGCCAGACCAGTAAGCACTGGTATCCGGATAGGTCAGCACCAGGATGGTTGCCACCAGCCACCACAGCACTGCAGCACCTAAAACCCAAAGCGCCAGACCTGGCAGCAAGTGCAGCAACAGCAGCAAGACGGCGATTAGCGCAGCATAGGCAACCCGTGCAGGCCGGGCAGCAAAACCCGCCAGACGTGCCCACTCCCAACCCCCCAAAGTCACCACTACGCCAATAAACAGGGCAAAACTTGCACCTTCGAGCAGAAAAAAACCGCATAAGGCAATCGGCAGCAGGATCAGTGCGGTGATGATTCGTTGTTTCAGCATTAAGCCCGGGCTCCAGCTTCTACCTGTTCGCTCGTTTTACCGAAGCGGCGTTGGCGGGAAGCGAAATCTGCCAGCGCAGTGCGCATGGCGTCGTGTTTGAAGTCCGGCCAGAAAAGGTCGGAAAAGTACAGCTCGGCGTAGGCGAGCTGCCAGAGCAAGAAGTTACTGACACGATGTTCGCCGCCGGTACGAATACACAAGTCCGGTAATGGCTGATCACCCGTTGCCAGACACGTCTGCAACAACTCAGGAGTGATTTCCTCCGGACGCAGACGCCCGGCCTGAACCTCGCGAGCCAGATGCTGGGCAGCCTGGGCAATATCCCATTGTCCGCCGTAGTTAGCCGCAATCTGCAGCACAAAACGACCGGGGCCGGCAGTCCGCTCTTCAGCTTCACGCATGGCAGCCTGCAGCTCAGGATGAAACCGTGAACGGTCACCAATGATCCGCAAGCTGATCGCGTTATCGTTCAAACGCCGGGTCTCACGGCGCAGAGCCGTGAAAAACAACTCCATCAAAGCGCCGACTTCCTCAGCCGGGCGCTGCCAGTTCTCACTGGAGAAAGCGAACAGGGTCAACACCTCGACCTTCGCTTCAGCGCACACCTCAATGACCGCACGAACAGCATCCACGCCTGCTTTATGCCCGGCGACACCGGGCAAAAGACGCTTTTTCGCCCAGCGATTATTACCATCCATGATGATTGCGACATGGCGCGGCACCGATGACGGTGCCGCCTGCTTGGTCTTATCCATAAACGCCCAGGCCCTTTATACAGCCATCAGATCCGCTTCTTTTTGCTTCACTGCCGTTTCGATATCCGCCACGAACTTATCCGTCAGCTTCTGAATATCATCGGCAGCGCGACGCTCTTCGTCTTCGCTGATTTCTTTCTCTTTGATCAGATCCTTGAACTGGCTCAACGCATCGCGACGGATGTTACGAACAGCCACCCGAGCATCTTCCGCAGCATCACGAGCTTGTTTTGTGAAGCCCTTACGGGTCTCTTCAGTCAAAGCCGGCATCGAGATCAGAAGCAGCTCGCCCAGGTTCGTCGGGTTGAAGCCCAGCCCGGCACTCTGAATAGCCTTGTCGACGGCTCCGAGCATATTGCGCTCGAATGCCACGACCTGCAGGGTGCGCGAGTCCTTGACGGTCACGTTCGCAACCTGATTCAGAGGGGTATCGGAGCCATAATAAGGCACCATCACACCGCCCAGAATGCTGGGATGAGCCTGACCAGTACGAATTCGGCTGAATGCGTGAGCCAGGGACTCCAGGGTTTTCTGCATACGCGTTTGAGCGTCTTTCTTGATTTCGTTGATCATTGCTCGCCTTCCTCGATCAGGGTTCCTTCAGCGCCACCATGTACGATATTCAGCAGGGCGCCGGGCTTGTTCATGTTAAATACGCGCAGCGGCATTTTATGATCGCGGCACAGACAGATAGCGGTCAGATCCATCACACCCAACTTGCGATCCAGAACTTCATCGTACGTCAGATGATCGAACTTCTCGGCATTTGGGTCTTTGAA
Source organism: Pseudomonas sp. GG8 (assembly GCF_052976945.1). NCBI lineage: Bacteria > Pseudomonadati > Pseudomonadota > Gammaproteobacteria > Pseudomonadales > Pseudomonadaceae > Pseudomonas > Pseudomonas sp. GG8. Next base: position 1,153,200 of record NZ_JBRIIP010000001.1, on the reverse strand, counting down.
TGGATCTGCGGTGTACACACCATCGACCTTGGTCGCTTTGAGCACTACGTCGGCATCGATTTCGATCCCTCGCAGACAAGCGGCCGAATCGGTGGTGAAGAACGGGTTGCCAGTGCCTGCGGCGAAAATCACCACATCCTTGGCGTTGAGATGACGCATGGCTTTGCGACGATCGTAATGATCGGTCACGCCCACCATGGAAATGGCCGACATCACGATAGCCGAAATGTTAGCTCGTTCCAGCGCATCACGCATGGCCAGAGCGTTCATCACAGTGGCCAGCATGCCCATATGATCGCCTGTCACCCGATCCATACCGGCAGCACTCAAGGCCGCCCCACGGAATAGATTGCCACCACCAATAACCAGCCCGACCTGAACCCCGATACCGACCAACTGACCAACTTCAAGGGCCATGCGATCCAGGACTTTCGGGTCAATGCCGAACTCTTCGGAGCCCATCAGGGCCTCGCCGCTAAGCTTGAGTAGAATGCGTTTATAGCGAGCCTGATAACCACTGCCCTGCTGAGCCATTGCGAATCTCTCCTGCGGCGTTTAAAAAAATTCTGTGCGAGCTGTTTTCAGCCTGCGATTACTCTAGCTGACGGTACGACACCGTCAGGGGATGCAGCCTTGTAAGCCACTTCCCCAAGGAAAACAAATTCCTTTTACCTATTTGACGAAGAGGCCGCTCGCGTGAGCGGGCAGCCTCTTCGGGGCGACAGTGTGAAACCGTCTTATTGCTTGCTTGCAGCCACTTGTGCGGCAACTTCTTCAGCGAAGTTGTCGACTGGTTTCTCGATGCCTTCGCCTACTTGGAAGCGAGTGAAGGAAACGATTTCAGCGCCGGCTTTCTTGGCCAGTTCACCGACCTTGATTTCCGGGTTTTTGACGAACGCTTGTTCGACCAGACTTGCTTCAGCCAGGAACTTCTGAATGCGACCGCCAACCATTTTCTCAACGATTTCGGCTGGCTTGCCTTTGATCTTGTCTTCGTTGAGGCTCATGAACACGGCTTTTTCGCGTTCTACAGCTTCTGCGGAAACTTCCGAAGGCAGCAGGAACTCAGGGTTGCTGGCAGCAACGTGCATAGCGATGTCTTTGGCCAGGTCAGCGTCACCGCCTTTCAGGACAACAACAACACCGATCTTGTTACCGTGCAGGTAAGCATTGACCACGTCGCCTTCAACCCGAGCCAGACGGCGGATGTTGACGTTTTCGCCAACTTTCGCGATCAGAGCTTCACGGGCCAATTCCTGAGCGACGATCAGCGGAGCTGCGTCAGTCAGTTTTTCAGCAAATGCTTTTTCAAGGCTGTTGTTCACGAATTCTTTGAAGTCGTCCTGCAGGGCCAGGAAGTCGGTCTGCGAGTTGACTTCGAGGATCACTGCACTTTTGCCATCTTCGGCAACTTTGACAGCAATGGCGCCTTCAGCAGCAACGTTGCCTGCTTTCTTGGCGGCTTTGATGGCACCAGAGGCGCGCATATCGTCGATTGCTTTTTCGATGTCGCCGTCAGCCTTGGTCAAGGCCTTTTTGCAATCCATCATGCCTTCGCCAGTGCGCTCACGCAGTTCTTTGACCAACGCTGCAGTAATTTCTGCCATTTCAAATTCCTCTTGGATAGGTCTTAAAACCATTCCACCCGACCGAACGGGCGTTCAAATTCTTGAAAACCGCTGCTGGCTGCGGCGCATGACTGCAAGGCGGCGCCAACATATGGTTTCCGAGGGGGCAAAAAGGGGGCCAGGCCCCCTTTTTGCGTACCGAGTAAACGCTAGGCGTTTGCTACTCAGCCTTCAACGACTGCGGCAGCTGGAGCTTCTTCGACGAACACGTCGGTGCCGCCGTTAGCGTTGTTGCGGCCACGGATAACAGCGTCAGCCATCGAACCCATGTACAACTGGATGGCGCGAATGGCGTCATCGTTGCCTGGGATGATGTAATCAACGCCTTCCGGGCTGCTGTTGGTATCGACTACGCCGATAACCGGGATACCCAGCTTGTTAGCTTCGGTGATCGCGATGCGCTCGTGATCAACGTCGATAACGAACAGTGCGTCAGGAAGACCGCCCATGTCCTTGATACCACCCAGGCTACGATCCAGCTTTTCCAGATCGCGAGTGCGCATCAGCGCCTCTTTCTTGGTCAGCTTGGTGAATGTGCCGTCTTCTGCCTGAATTTCAAGCTCGCGCAGACGCTTGATGGAGGCACGGATGGTTTTGAAGTTGGTCAGCATGCCGCCCAACCAGCGGTGATCGACGTAAGGCGAGCCGCAACGTGCAGCTTCTTCAGCGACGATTTTGCCAGCGGAACGCTTGGTGCCAACAAACAGAATCTTGTTTTTGCCCGAAGCCAGTTTTTCAACGAAAGCCAGAGCTTCGTTGAACATAGGCAAGGTTTTTTCAAGGTTGATGATGTGAATCTTGTTACGTGCGCCGAAAATGTATTTACCCATTTTCGGGTTCCAGTAACGGGTTTGGTGACCGAAGTGGACACCGGCTTTCAGCATATCGCGCATGTTGACTTGGGACATGATAGTTCCTTGATAAGTCGGGTTAGGCCTCCACGTATCCCAATGACCAACCAACAGCTTCAAGCTGAGGGCACCCAGGTCATCGTGTCGACACGTGTGTGGGTTTAAGCTTCTGGGACATACCCAGGAAAGCGGCGCATTTTATACCATAAAAGGCCGGATAACGGAACACGAAATAAGCACCGCCGCAAACGTCCTTTTGCGCCGTACACGCGGGGCCACCTCGCGCATATATAAAGCGATGATCACCCGCAGCCTGACGGTCTGTTAGAATCGCGTTTTACGTGTTTAGCCGCGCCACACCGCGCCGAGAGAATTTTATGACTGTCACCATCAAAACCCCCGAGGATATCGAGAAAATGCGCATCGCCGGCCGTCTGGCTGCCGACGTGCTCGAAATGATCGGCGCTTACGTCAAGCCTGGCGTGACCACGGACGAGCTGGACCGTATATGCCATGACTTCATCGTCAATGAGCAGAAGGCGATTCCGGCCCCGCTGAACTACAAGGGCTTCCCCAAGTCGATCTGCACCTCGATCAACCACGTGGTGTGCCACGGCATTCCAAACGAGAAGCCGCTCAAGGATGGCGACGTCCTGAACATCGACGTCACGGTAATCAAGGATGGCTACCACGGCGATACCAGCAAAATGTTCCATGTTGGCAAAGTGCCAGAGTGGGCTGAGCGTCTGTCGAAAATCACGCAAGAGTGCATGTATAAAGGCATTGAGCTGGTTCGCCCAGGCGCTCGCCTTGGCGATATCGGCGAAGTGATCCAGAAACACGCCGAAAAGAATGGTTTTTCCGTGGTGCGCGAATACTGCGGTCACGGCATTGGCAAGGTCTTCCATGAAGAGCCGCAAGTACTGCACTATGGCCGTGCTGGCACAGGCATGGAGCTCAAGGAAGGCATGACCTTCACCATTGAACCCATGATCAACCAAGGCCGTGCCGAAACCCGCTTGCTGGGCGATGGCTGGACCGCGATCACCAAGGATCGCAAGCTGTCTGCCCAGTGGGAACACACGATCCTGGTCACGGCAGACGGGTATGAAATTTTCACCCTGCGGAGCGACGACACTATTGCCCGCACATCGACAGTAAGCGCGTCGGTATAAACCACGTCGTTAAAGTCAGGCCTGATAGATAGAAGGAAAGCCGTTCAATGCCGCAGGTGGATCCAGAATTATTCGACCGCGGCCAGTTCCAGGCCGAACTGGCCTTGAAAGCGAGCCCCATTGCCGCTTTCAAGAAAGCCATTCGCCAGGCCCGCGAAGTGCTCGACGGACGTTTCCGCTCGGGTCGCGACATCCGGCGCCTGATCGAAGATCGTGCCTGGTTTGTCGATCACATCCTGCAGCAGGTGTGGGAACAGTTCGACTGGAGCGACGAGGCGGATATCGCCCTGCTGGCGGTTGGCGGCTATGGTCGCGGCGAGCTGCATCCTTATTCAGACATCGACCTGCTGATCCTGCTGGACAGCGCCGACCACGAGGTTTTTCGCGAGCCCATTGAGCGCTTTTTGACGTTGCTATGGGATATCGGCCTGGAAGTCGGCCAGAGTGTGCGCTCGGTCGATGAATGCGCACAGGAAGCCATCGCCGACCTGACAATCATCACCAACTTGATGGAAAGTCGTACGATTGCCGGCCCCGAACGCCTGCGCCAGCGCATGCTTGATGTCACTAGCCCCGCCAGGATGTGGCCGAGCAAAGAGTTTTTCCTGGCCAAGCGTGCAGAGCAGAAAGCCCGCCATCACAAGTACAACGACACCGAATACAACCTGGAACCCAACGTCAAAGGCTCTCCTGGTGGCTTGCGCGATATCCAGACCATTCTCTGGGTCGCCCGTCGCCAGTACGGCACCTTGAATCTGCACGCGCTGGCGGGCGAAGGTTTTCTGCTGGAAAGCGAAAACACTCTGCTCGCCTCATCCCAAGAGTTTTTGTGGAAGGTGCGCTACGCCTTGCACATGCTTGCCGGCCGATCGGAAGACCGCCTGCTGTTCGACCATCAAAGCAGCATCGCCCGCCTGCTCGGCTACGAAGACGGCGATGCGAAGCTAGCAATCGAACGCTTCATGCAAAAGTATTACCGCGTGGTCATGAGCATTGCCGAACTGAGTGATCTGATCATTCAGCACTTTGAAGAAGTCATTCTTTCAGAGGAAGGGAGCGGCACGACTCAGCCGATCAATTCGCGCTTCCAGCTGCATGATGGCTACATCGAAGCCTCCCACCCCAATGTTTTCAAGCGCACCCCCTTCGCGATACTGGAAGTTTTCGTGCTGATGGCTCAGCACCCGGAAATCAAGGGCGTTCGCGCCGACACGATTCGCTTGCTGCGCGAACATCGGCACCTGATCAACGACGAGTTCCGTAACGACATTCGCAACACCAGTCTCTTTATCGAGCTGTTCAAGTGCGAGTTCGGCATCCATCGCAATCTGCGCCGGATGAACCGTTACGGGATTCTGGGTCTGTACCTGCCGGAATTCGGCCATATCATCGGCCAGATGCAGCACGACCTGTTCCATATCTATACCGTCGACGCGCACACCCTGAACCTGATCAAGCACCTGCGTAAGCTGCAATACACTCAGACCTCAGACAAGTTTCCGCTGGCTAGCAAGATTATGGTCAAGCTGCCCAAGCCCGAACTGATCTACCTGGCAGGGCTGTATCACGATATTGGCAAAGGCCGCGGTGGCGACCACTCGGAACTGGGCGCTATCGATGCCGAAGTCTTTTGCCAACGCCATCAACTGCCGATCTGGGACACCCGCCTGATCGTATGGCTGGTGCAAAACCATTTGGTGATGTCGACCACCGCCCAGCGCAAGGACTTGTCCGACCCGCAGGTCATCCATGATTTCGCCCAGTTCGTTGGCGATGAAACCCACTTGGATTACCTCTACGTCCTGACCGTGGCCGATATCAACGCAACCAATCCAACGCTGTGGAACTCGTGGCGCGCCAGCTTGTTGCGCCAGCTGTACACCGAGACCAAACGCGCACTGCGTCGCGGCCTGGAGAACCCTGTCGACCGTGAAGAGCAGATTCGTCGTACGCAAAGTGCCGCGCTGGACATTCTCGTTCGCAGCGGTATCGACCCGGATGACGTCGAGCAACTATGGGCGCAGCTTGGGGATGATTATTTCCTGCGGCACACCGCTGGCGATGTGGCCTGGCACAGCGATGCAATCCTGCAGCAGCCTGCCGATGGCGGCCCGCTGGTGCTGATCAAGGAAACCACTCAGCGCGAGTTCGAGGGCGGCACTCAAATCTTCATCTACGCTCCCGACCAGCATGACTTCTTTGCCGTGACCGTGGCCGCCATGGATCAGCTCAACCTGAACATTCATGACGCCCGCGTCATCACCTCCAGCAGCCAGTTCACCCTCGACACCTACATCGTGCTCGATAACGATGGCGGCTCAATTGGCGACAACCCTGTACGGATCAAGCAAATCCGCGAAGGGCTGACCGAGGCCCTGCGCAACCCCGATGACTACCCGACCATCATCCAGCGCCGGGTACCCCGCCAGCTCAAGCATTTTGCCTTCGCGCCACAGGTCACGATCCACACCGACGCACAACGCCCGGTCACGATCCTGGAACTGAGCGCACCTGATCGCCCTGGCCTGCTGGCGCGAATCGGCAAAATCTTCCTGGAGTTCGACCTGTCATTGCAAAACGCGAAAATCGCCACGCTCGGCGAGCGGGTGGAGGACGTTTTTTTCATCACTGACGCGAACAATCAGCCGCTGTCCGATCCACAACTGTGCAGCCGACTTCAGGACGCTATCGTCGAGCAATTGAGCGTCAATCATGAGCCTCACGCAGAGATGCGCCTCAGTATCTGAATGACGCCATTGCAGGCCCACCTTTACGTTTCGACTCAACGGCGCCCGGCCCACTCCCGGGCGCCACGCTCACTGAGACCTACACCCCATGAATAACGCCTTGCAGCAGCTCCAGCCCTACCCTTTCGAAAAACTCCGCGCCTTACTTGGCAGCGTGACGCCCAATGCCGATAAACGCCCTGTCGCGCTGTCCATCGGCGAACCCAAGCACCGCTCGCCTGCGTTCGTCGCTGAAACGCTGGCCGCCAACCTCGATCAGATGGCGGTTTACCCGACTACGCTCGGCATCCCGGCGCTACGCGAAGCCATCACCGCCTGGTGTGAGCGCCGTTTTGACGTGCCCACCGGCTGGCTCGACCCGGCGCGTCATGTGTTACCGGTCAACGGGACTCGCGAAGCCTTGTTCGCCTTCACCCAGACCGTGGTCAACCGCAGCGACGACGCACTGGTAGTCAGCCCAAATCCGTTCTATCAAATCTATGAAGGCGCAGCCTTGCTGGCCGGCGCACAGCCCCATTACCTGCCCTGCCTGGCGGAAAATGGTTTTAACCCGGATTTCGATGCAGTGTCCGCAGACGTCTGGAAGCGCTGCCAGATCCTGTTCCTGTGCTCGCCCGGCAACCCAACTGGCGCACTGGTGCCACTGGAAACCCTGAAAAAGCTGATCGCCCTGGCTGATGAACATGATTTTGTGATCGCCGCCGACGAGTGCTACAGCGAGCTGTACTTTGACGAACAGACTCCGCCACCAGGCCTGCTGAGTGCATGCGTGGCGCTGGGGCGCAAAGACTTCAAACGTTGCGTGGTATTCCACAGCCTGTCCAAACGCTCGAACCTGCCCGGCTTGCGCTCAGGTTTTGTGGCCGGCGATGCCGACATCCTTAAAGCTTTTTTGCTCTATCGCACCTATCACGGTTGCGCCATGCCGGTTCAAACCCAGCTGGCGAGTATTGCCGCATGGAATGACGAAGAGCACGTACGCGCCAACCGAACGCTGTATCGGGAGAAGTTCGACGCCGTGCTGGAGATCCTCGCCCCGGTGCTCGACGTACAGCGTCCCGACGGTGGTTTTTATCTGTGGCCGAATGTCGGGACCGACGACACTGAGTTCTGCCGCGACCTGTATATAGCCGAGCATGTCACCGTGGTGCCGGGCTCCTACCTGTCCCGCGAAGTCGACGGTTTCAACCCCGGCGCCGGACGTGTACGCATGGCGCTGGTTGCACCTCTGGCCGAATGCGTCGAAGCGGCCACGCGTATTCGGGATTTCATCAAAGGCTGATCACGAAATCTGTAGCGGCCAACACACTGGCCGCTACAGCGAACCGCGATAACTATGTACAGCCTCGGTCAGCTCGCCACAGAGAACAATGAGACTCCGCCTACCCTGGAGTTTCACCATGAACGAACTACGACTCTGCAACGCCCGCCGCTTGAGGGACCAACAGGTTTCCTATGAGACCGCCATCGAAGAGAACCCTGACAATGCCGGGGTATCTGTTCCCGGCAGTCGCCGCAAGCGGGCCGTCGGGCATTTTTCCAGGTTCTGGGCCAATGGCCGCACCCTGAAAATCGGTTTTACCGATGAGGACCTGCCCGAACCCCACAAACAAGCCATTATTGCCGCTATCAACCAGTGGCAAGCCTCTGTAAACCTGACGTTCGAGTTTATTGATGGCCGGGAAAACACGCCGGGCTATGGTAAAGGTGACATCCGAATCACGACTGCCTCCAGCGCGAACTACACCCTGATCGGGACCGATGCCAAGGCCAACGACCCGTGGACTCCTACGATGGTGCTGGGTGTAAAACCATCGGACCCGAAGTTCCGATACACCGTCATGCACGAGTTTGGCCATGCGCTGGGGGCCGAGCATGAACATCAGCACCCGGAAGCCGATATTCCTTGGGACGTGTCGAAGGTGTACGAACACTACGCGAAAGCCGGTCATTCCGCCGAAGAAGTCGATGAATCGGTGCTTCGCAAATTCGAATCAGACAAAACGACCTACACCGCTTACGACAAGCAGTCGATCATGCATTATCCGGTGCCTAACACCATTACGATCGGCGATTGGGAAGTGGGCCTCAATGCGATGATCAGCGATAAAGACAAAGCCTTCATGCGCAAGGCTTATCCAAAAAGATAAGTTGATGGCTATTTAACCGGCCCCAGATTCGCCTCACTCAGGTCCAACTCACCCAATATCTGACGCAGCGCGTCGTCGCCGATCCGGTGATGACGGCGCAGGCTATAGAGTTCCAGGCGCTGCGCGCGCAACGCGTGCAAACGCAGGCGTCGTTCCAGCTGGTCCATTTGCCAAGCCAGCGCCTGCGCTTCGGAGGTGTCGTTGAACACCTCGAGGTGATGGCGGTATTCGGACATGATCCGCGCTTTGACTTCCATCGCCAAAGCGGCTTGCGCAGCGTCGGGGATGACGCCGGTGTCGGCCAGGTCCTCAGCTTCCAGGGCGTGAATCGCCGCTTCAGCGGTATGCTTCCATGCCTCTCGAACCTCGCGTTTCATCGCGTGGTCCGGGCTTTTAGCGACACCGCGCAGCAACAATGGCAAAGCGATGCAGGCTGCAATCAATGACAGCAGGATGACGCCTGCGGCGATAAAGATCAGCAGATCACGCTCAGGAAAGTCTGCCCCGGCACTGATCAACAGCGGCACGGACATCACACCCGCCAGCGTCACGGCCCCTCGCACGCCACCCACGGTCAGCAGCCAGCCAGAGCGCGCCGTCAGCTCAAGCGATGATTCGCCGCGATCACCCCAGCGCCGCAAGCCGACCATCAGCCGCCAGACGCTCTGCACCCACACATAACGTAACGCCAACAACACCATAAAAATCGCCAATACATCTAGGCAACGCCACAACAGGGTTGGCCAGAGCGACACTTCATGACTGGCGACGGCCTTGATGATGTCCGGAAACTGCAGGCCCAGCAGCAGGAAAATCAAGCCATTGAAAGCAAACTCCAGCAGTGCCCAGACGCTACGATTAAGCAGCCGCGTACTGGTCTGTCGCGGCAGCAGATCCAGCCAGCTTTGCATCATACCGGCGGCCACGGCTGACAGAATCCCCGAAGCGCCCAAGCGTTCAGCCAATACATAGGCAGCGAAGGGCAGGAGCAACATGAACACTACATGGGTCGCAGGGTCATCCCAGCCCCGGGCAATCATCCAGCCACGCAAACGCCCCACCAGCCAGCTCAGCGCTACGCCGATGGCCAAGCCGCCACAGGCGACCAGGACAAATGTCAGGCTGGCGCTGGCCAGCGAGAACACGCCCGTCACCGCCGCCGCCAAAGCAAACTTGAAGGTCACCAGGCCGGAGGCATCATTCATCAAAGCCTCGCCTTGGAGCATATGCATAATTGGCGCGGGCAGCCGATCCTGAGCAATCGCCGACACCGCCACGGCATCGGTCGGCGACAGCACGGCCGCCAAGGCGAAGGCCACCGGCAAGGGGATGGTTGGTATCAGCCAATGGATAAAGAAACCGGCGCCCACCACCGTGAACAATACCAGCCCCACTGCCAAGGTAAGAATCGGCCCGCGAAAACGCCACAACTCGCGCTTGGGCATACGCCAACCATCCGAGAACAGCAGCGGTGGCAGAAACAAGAACAAAAACAGTTCAGGGTCGAGCGCGACATGCAAACCCAGCGTCGGCCAAGCCAGCAACGCCCCGGCAGCGATCTGCAACAGTGGCAACGGCAACGGAATCAACCGGGCCACCAACCGCGACACACCGACCAACATCAGCAAAATAAGGACGGTATAGGCTGTTTGCATAAAGCGGTTTTCCTCGTCGTCCACTAACAGTCAAATGCATGCACCCAGGCAACTGCATACCTTCAAACTGACACATTGACGCTCGACCCCTCCACACTGCCGCACTTAGAGAACGGTCAATTCAATGCTCTTGATTGCAAGAACAGGGTAATCGCTCTGTTTCGCATTCGCCGACCAAGGTAACGTAACGAGAACGATTATTCATTCGACCTAGAGCAGGCTTATTAACTGATTCGCACAGGATCGTAACAGGCCACCCCCGAAAATACTTTTTTGCCCACGTTAATGAACGACCTTAAGCAGACCGGCTGTATTCAACACATCCTAGGGCACGATGCAAAAATATTTGCCGCTGGATGGACAGTATTTGTTCAGGTTAGCTCCGCTATTGTAGGAAAGGTCTGACGGTACAGTCTGCGCGCGGACTCAGTACTCTACTGAACTAGCTTGACGCGCATACTGCTGTTGCACCTTTTCGCGTTAAGTTAAACTGTCTCGTGCGAATCGCCCTGCGCTCGCAGCTCCGCAAAACGGTCATGTAATAGAGTTCGCGCCATCCCGCTGAAGGTAAACGTAATTTTCACGATTCCTGAACTATGCTTTGCGCGAACAATTGTGTCGCGGCGCCGTTACCGACCCTGTCAGAGCGGCCCCGTATTTTCAAAGTAAACAGTATCTGTGGATATTGCAGACGGCTCGCTTCTTAAGCCGCAATGCTTTCCTGCGCTAGAGGATCCTATGAATCAAAGTTTCCTGCCCTTTTCCCGCCCGAGTATCGGTGACGAAGAAATTGCCGCCGTCGAGCAGGTTTTACGCTCCGGCTGGATTACCACAGGCCCGAAAAACCAGGAGCTTGAACAGCAATTTGCCGAACGCGTGGGCTGTCGTCACGCCGTCGCGCTCTCGTCCGCCACCGGCGCGATGCATGTCACGTTGCTCGCCCTGGGCATTGGCCCTGGCGATGAGGTGATTACCCCGTCGCAAACCTGGGTGTCCACCGCCAACATGATCTGCCTGCTCGGCGCGACCCCGGTTTTCGTCGACGTCGACCGCGACACCCTGATGACTGACCTCGCCGCCATCGAAGCCGCCATCACCCCGCGCACCAAAGCCATCATCCCGGTGCATTACGCCGGGGCCGCCTTTGATCTGGACCCCCTCTACGCACTGGCCGAGCGTCACGGCATCATGGTGATCGAAGATGCCGCTCACGCAGCGGGCACTCTTTACCGGGGACGTGCGGTCGGCGCGCAAGGCACTGCCATTTTCTCGTTCCACGCGATCAAAAACATGACCTGCGCCGAAGGCGCGATGTTCGTCAGCGATGACGAGAACCTCGCCAACCGGGTCCGCATGCTCAAGTTTCACGGGCTCGGCGTGGACGCCTACGACCGCATGACCCATGGCCGCAAACCGCAGGCGATGGTCATTGAGCCAGGGTTCAAGTACAACCTGGCCGACATGAACGCCGCCATTGCCCTGGTGCAGCTCAAGCGCCTCGACGAGATCAATGCCAAACGCGAGGTCCTGGCCCAGGCCTACCTCAAGCGCCTGGCAGACTTGCCGGTCCAGCCGCTTCTGCTGCCAAGCTATCCGCAGCAGCATGCCTGGCACCTGTTCATTCTGCGCATCGATGCCGAGCGCTGTGGCCTGGACCGCGAGGCGTTCATGAAAGGCTTGCAGGAGCAGAACATTGGCACCGGCATTCATTTTATCGCCACCCACCTGCACACCTATTACCGCAAGCAGTTCCCGTCGGTCCAGTTGCCCAACACCGAATGGAACTCGGCACGCCTGTGCTCGATCCCGCTGTTTCCCGACATGACCCTCGACGACGTCGAGCGCGTTGCGTGTGCTATTGAAACCACTCTGGAACGAAGCCTGTGAAACCTTATCCGATTCAGTGCGTTTCGATCGTCATCCCGGTCTACAACGAAGAGCAGAGCCTGCCTGAGTTGTTGCGCCGCACCGAAGCGGCCTGTGCACAGTTGCACCATGAATTCGAAATCGTTTTGGTCGACGACGGCAGCCGCGACAACTCTGCGCAAATCCTTCAGGACGCCTCGGAGCGTGAAGGCAGCTCCATTGTCGCGGTGATCCTCAATCGCAACTATGGCCAGCACGCGGCCATCATGGCCGGCTTCGAGCAATGCAAAGGCGATGTCGTCATCACTCTGGACGCCGACCTGCAAAACCCGCCGGAAGAAATTCCGCGCCTGGTTGCCCAGGCCGAGCTCGGCTACGACGTGGTGGGCACCGTGCGCAACAACCGTCAGGATTCAGCCTGGCGTCGTTGGCCGTCGCGCTTGATCAATCTGGCCGTGCAACGCTCCACCGGCGTGGCCATGAGCGACTATGGCTGCATGCTGCGGGCGTATCGACGCACGATCGTCGACGCCATGCTGGCCTGCCGCGAGCGCAGTACGTTCATCCCGATTCTGGCCAACAGCTTCGCCCGCCACACCACCGAGGTGCTCGTCCCGCACGCCGAGCGCGAACATGGTGATTCGAAATACAGCCCGATGCGCCTGATCAACCTGATGTTCGACTTGATCACCTGCATGACCACCACGCCCTTGCGCCTGCTGAGCATCCTCGGCTTCAGCATGGCCTTTCTCGGCGTGCTGTTCGCCGTGTTGCTCATCGGTTTGCGCCTGATTTTCGGCGCCACCTGGGCTGGCCACGGCACCTTTGTTTTGTTTGCTGTGCTGTTCGTGTTCACCGGCGGCCAGTTCATCGGCATGGGACTGTTGGGCGAATACCTGGGCCGCATGTACAGCGATGTCCGGGCCCGCCCGCGTTTTTTCATCGAAAAAGTGCTGCGCAGCCCGCCCGCGACGTCCGCTGTAAATGCTAACAGCTCACACCCGTCTTCATCTTCCACTCAGGTCACGTTATGAATCCTAAAGCTGTCGTCTTTGCCTATCACGATATTGGTTGTGCTGGCATCGAAGCCTTGCTCAACGCAGGCTATGAAATCGCTGCCGTGTTTACCCATGCCGACGACCCGAAGGAAAACACCTTCTACGGTTCCGTCGCGCAACTGTGTGCACGCAAAGGCATTCCGGTGCACGCCCCGGAAGATGCCAACCATCCTCTGTGGATTGAGCGGATCAGCAAACTCAACGTCGACTACCTGTTCTCCTTTTATTACCGCCACCTGCTGGGCGAGCAATTGCTGGCCTGCGCGAGCAAAGGCGCCTTCAACCTGCACGGCTCCCTGCTCCCGCATTATCGCGGCCGCGCCCCAGCCAACTGGGTCCTGGTGAATGGCGAAACCGAAACCGGCGTGACCCTGCACCGCATGGTCAAGCGCGCCGATGCCGGCGCTATCCTGGCTCAACAGCGTGTGGCCATCGAACGTGCCGACACCGCCCTGACCCTGCACACCAAGTTGCGCAACGCCGCTGCCAACTTGTTGCGCGACGCATTGCCGCTGCTGGCCCAGGGCAAGTTGACTGAAACCGCCCAGGACGACACCCAAGCGTCCTACTTCGGACGCCGCACCCCGGCCGATGGCCTGCTGGACTGGAAGCGCCCGGCCGAACAGCTGTTCAACCTGGTGCGCGCCGTGACCCAGCCTTACCCTGGTGCTTTCTGCCCGGTTGGCGAACACAAACTGATCGTCTGGAGCGCCGACGTCGTTGCCGGCAATGAAGGCATCGCCCCAGGCCGAGTGATCAGTTCCGATCCCCTGCGCATCGCCTGTGGCGAAGACTCCCTGGTGATCACCGCCGGTCAGCGTGGCGACGCCGGGCTCTACCTCAGCGGCCCGCAACTGGCCCGCGAACTGGGTCTGGTCGAAGGCTCGCGCATGGTCGGCAGCGAGTCGGCACGTGCCGTGCGTCGCACCCGTGTTCTGATCCTCGGCGTCAACGGCTTTATCGGTAACCACCTGTCCGAGCGCCTGCTGCAAGACGACCGCTACGAAATCTATGGCATGGACATCGGTTCCGACGCCATCGACCGCCTGCGCAGCCACCCGAACTTCCACTTCGTCGAAGGCGACATCAGCATCCACTCCGAGTGGATCGAATATCACATCAAAAAATGTGATGTCGTGCTGCCGCTGGTGGCCATCGCCACCCCGATCGAATACACCCGCAACCCGCTGCGCGTGTTCGAACTCGACTTCGAAGAAAACCTGAAGACCGTGCGTTACTGCGTGAAATACAACAAGCGCGTGATCTTCCCGTCGACCTCCGAAGTGTACGGGATGTGTACCGACCCGAATTTCGACGAAGACACCTCGAACCTCATCGTCGGCCCGATCAACAAGCAGCGCTGGATCTACTCGGTCTCCAAGCAATTGCTCGACCGGGTAATCTGGGCTTATGGTCAGAAAGGCCTGCGCTTCACCCTGTTCCGTCCGTTCAACTGGATGGGCCCACGCCTGGACCGTCTGGACTCGGCGCGAATCGGCAGCTCGCGTGCCATCACCCAACTGATCCTGCACCTGGTGGAAGGCACCCCGATTCGTCTGGTCGACGGCGGCGCACAAAAACGCTGCTTCACCGACGTGGCTGACGGCATCGAAGCCCTGGCACGCATCATCGAAAACCGCGATGACAAGTGCAACGGCCAGATCATCAACATCGGCAACCCGGACAACGAAGCCAGCATCCGCCAGCTGGGCGAAGAACTGCTGCGTCAGTTCGAAGCTCACCCACTGCGCTCGAACTTCCCTCCTTTCGCCGGTTTCCGTGACGTCGAAAGCCAGTCGTTCTATGGCACCGGCTATCAGGACGTGACCCACCGCAAGCCAAGCATCGATAACGCTCGCCGCCTGATCGACTGGACCCCAACCATCGAACTGAGCGAAACCATCGGCAAGACCCTCGACTTCTTCCTGCGTGAAGCAATGCTCGAAATCGCGGATAAACGCTAATGCAGGCAGGACTACGCATCGATGTAGACACCTATCGTGGCACCCGGGAGGGGGTGCCTCGGCTACTGGAAATGCTCGATGAGGCGCAGGTAAAAGCGACCTTTTTTTTCAGTGTGGGTCCGGACAACATGGGGCGCCATTTATGGCGTCTCTTCCGCCCCCAGTTCCTCTGGAAAATGCTGCGCTCACGTGCAGCCAGTCTTTATGGCTGGGACATTCTGGTGGCCGGGACCGCATGGCCGGGTAAACCCATCGGGCGTGATCTTGGCCATTTGATGCGGCAAACCCTGGATGCGGGTCATGAAGTCGGCCTGCACGCCTGGGATCACCATGGCTGGCAAGCCAATGCCGGACGATGGAGCGAAGCGGAGTTGATCGAGCAGATTCGCCGGGGCGTGGACTGTCTCAGCGATATCACCGGCCAGGCCGTTGAGTGTTCTGCTTCCGCCGGTTGGCGGGCCGATGAGCGCATCGTTCAAGCCAAGGAATCATTCGGTTTTCGCTACAACAGTGACTGCCGAGGGCACAGTCTGTTTCGGCCAAGGTTGGGGGACGGCAGTCTGGGCACACCACAAATCCCGGTGGATTTACCCACTTTCGACGAGGTCGTCGGCCCGGATTTAAGTGCCAGCGATTTCAACGCATTCATTCTTGATCGATTCAACCCGACCGGACTAAATGTCTACACCATTCACGCAGAAGTAGAAGGGATTCTGATGGCTAACGACTTCCGTCAATTGCTGGCGCAGGCGCGTTTGCGAAATATTTTGTTCCAACCCCTTGGCGACTTGCTGCCAGCCGAGGCCAGCAGCTTGCCTGCTGGACAATTGGTGCGTGGCACACTGAGCGGCCGCGAGGGTTGGCTGGGAGTACAGCACGCATGATCCGGCGCTGGGCACTGCCCTTGCTGCTGCTTGCTTTTTGTCTGGCTTTTCTGCTCCCACTGGCCTCGCACGGCCTGTGGATTCCGGACGAAAGCCGCTACGCACAAATCAGCCAGGAAATACTCCTCAGCGGCAATTGGATTTCACCTCATTTCATGGGGTTGCGTTACTTTGAAAAGCCCATCGCCGGCTACTGGCTGATTGCAATCGGTCAGGCAGTATTCGGTGAGAATTTATTCGGTGTACGCATTGCCTCGGTGCTGAGCACTGGGCTCAGCGTTGTGCTGACCTATCTGATTGCAAAGCGCTTGTGGAACGATCCACGCAAAAGCTTTGCCTGCGCCCTGCTCTACATGAGTTTCGGTTTGATTGCTGGTCAGGCTGGCTATGCCAATCTCGACCCGCAATTCACCCTATGGGTGAACCTGAGCATGGTTGCGCTCTGGTTCGCCATCCACAGCACTGGCCGGGAACGACTGACCAGCTGGGTTTTACTCGGCTTGGCGTGCGGCATGGGGTTCATGACCAAAGGCTTCCTCGCCTGGCTGCTGCCCGCACTGATCGCACTGCCCTACATGCTCTGGCAAAAGCGCGTGCGTGAGTTGCTGAAATACGGGCCGCTGGCCATCGTCGTAGCGATTGTGGTGTGCTTGCCCTGGGCACTGGCAGTACAAACCCACGAACCCGACTTCTGGAGCTTTTTCTTCTGGCACGAGCACATCCGCCGCTTCGCCAGTGATGACGCTCAGCACTCTCAGCCTTGGTGGTTCTACCTGCCGATGCTGGTCGCTTCCAGCCTGCCTTGGGTTGCACTGCTGCCGACAACGTTCCTACAGGCGTGGCGAACCAAGCATCAGGCAAATACCGGCTTTCTGCTGCTCTGGATGCTGCTGCCACTGGCCTTTTTAAGCATGAGCAGAGGCAAACTGCCTACCTACCTCATGCCGTGCCTGATGCCGCTGGCATTGCTCATGGGTTACACGCTGATAGCTCAGATAGAGAAAGCCAAAAGCAGGACGATGCGTATCAATGGGCTGCTCAATCTGACGCTCGGCGTGATCGCCTTGCTCGCGTTGGTGTATGTGCAACTCAAACAACCGGTCTATGAAAACGAACCGCTGCACGTGTTATTGGTGGCCACCGCTCTGATCGGCTGGATAATTGCCAACGCCCTGCAAGCGATCAAACCCCTGCTCTACTGGGCCGCACCTGCGCTCGGCATTTGGCTGGTGGTCGCTCTGCTGCCAGCGGCCCTGCCCAACAGCCTGGTTTTCAACAAAACCCCCGACCTGTTCATCGCCCGCCACGCGCAGGAACTGGGTCAGGCACGGCATTTACTCAGCAACGATCTCGGCGCTGCCTCTGCCCTGGCGTGGCGTGTACAACGCCCCGATGTGGCGCTGTACAACACAATCGGCGAGCTCAAATATGGCCTGACCTACCCAGACGCCTCCGGTCGCACGGTCGGCCTTGAAGATGTCCAGCAATGGATAACTCTGGCTCGACGCGAAGGATCGGTAGGGGTCGTGATGCGGGTGAAAAGCGAAGACGAAGTGCATGAGGTCGACTTACTCCCCAAAGACGCCAAGCGTTATGAGGAAGGAAATATCGTGATACTGATCTTTTCGCAGTCACAACCATGACCCTACTTCTCTTGTTCGCGGCTAGCCTACTGAGCTGTTTCGGCCAGATTGCGCAAAAGTTTGCCGTGGAGAGCTGGCGCGGGCAAAGCCCCGGCATTCTTCTCGCTGCACGCTCTCTATGGCTATGGCTGGCGCTCGCCTGTCTCGGTTCTGGATTGTTGTTGTGGTTACTGGTTCTGCAACGGCTGGAAGTAGGTATTGCCTACCCGATGCTAAGCTTGAACTTCGTGCTTATCACCTTAGTGGCTCGATTCTTGTTCCACGAGCCCGTCGATAGCCGGCACTGGCTAGGTGTCGCATTGGTGATTGCGGGCGTGGTCCTGCTAGGACGGCAAACATGAGTCTGAAACGCGGTATCGCCTTGGCCATGGGCAGTGTTCTATTGGTTAGCACTGCACAACTCGGGATGCGCTGGAGCATGACACGCCTCCCATCCCCCACTCAGTGGCTCGAGGCGCTGGGCAGCGGCACTATTGACCCACTTGCCGCGGGTATTGTTATCGCCGCGATCCTTGCCTATGCCCTTTCCATGCTTTGCTGGCTTCTGGCTTTGCGAGACGTGCCACTAGCCCGAGCCTATTCACTGCTAAGTATCAGTTACGCGTTAGTCTATCTGCTCGCGGCCAGCCTACCGTTCTTCAACGAGCATTTCAGCGTATCAAAAACACTGGGGGTGACCTTGGTCATCCTGGGCGTCATTACGATCAATTCGCAACGAAATTCAGTAGTAAATTCTAGGAACTCCGTATGAAAATCAGCGTATTCGGTAGTGGTTATGTGGGCCTTGTACAAGCGACAGTTCTGGCTGAAGTCGGACATGATGTCATCTGCATGGACATCGACGAGAACAAGGTCAAGCAACTTCAACAGGGCCACGTCAGCATTTTCGAGCCTGGCCTTGCAGCCCTTGTAAGGGAAAACCTGGAAAGCAAGCGCCTGCATTTCACCAGTGATGAAAAGCTGGCCATCGAGCACGGTCAGGTGCTGTTCATCGCTGTCGGCACGCCTTCCAGCGATGACGGCTCAGCAGATCTCAGCGCTGTTTTCGCCGTAGGTGAGGCGGTTGCACGCCATCGCGTCGAACCGCTGATCCTCGTCGAAAAGTCCACAGTACCCGTGGGCACCGGCGACGCCCTGCGCATTCATACGGAAAAAGCATTGGCCGGACGCCCATTGGAGTTCGATATCGTCTCCAACCCCGAATTCCTTAAAGAGGGTTCGGCGGTCACCGACTGCCGTAAACCAGACCGCATTGTGATCGGTTGCGAACGTGAAGAAGTACGCGAGGTCATGCGCGATCTCTATGCACCGTTCAACCGCAACCACGACCGCATCATTTTCATGGATCTGCGTAGCGCCGAGCTGACCAAATACGCCGCCAACTGCATGCTGGCGACCAAGATCAGCTTTATCAACCAGATCGCCGAACTGGCCGAGCACCTCGGCGCCGATATCGAAGCCGTGCGTCTGGGGATCGGTGCAGACTCACGCATTGGTTATCACTTCATCTACCCTGGCGCCGGCTACGGCGGGTCGTGCTTCCCCAAAGACATGCGCGCCTTGATCCACAGCGCTCAAGAGGCGCATTGCTCAAGCGATCTGTTAGAGGCCGTGGAAGCCATCAACCAACGGCAGAAAACCAAGCTGTTCGAGCGTGTAAACGCCTTCTTTAAAGGTGACCTGAAGGGCAAAACCTTCGCGATCTGGGGCCTGGCATTCAAACCCAATACCGACGACATGCGCGATGCCCCTAGTCGCGTATTGATGGAAGCATTGTGGGAAGCTGGCGCGGATGTACGTGCCTATGACCCAGAAGCCATGCAGGAAACACAACGCATCTATGGCGATCACCCTCGTCTGGCCCTGATGGGTACACCAGAGTCAGCACTGAGCGGCGCCGATGCCTTGATCATCTGCACTGAATGGCAACAGTTCAAGGCTCCAGACTTCAAACTCATCCAGGAGCGTCTCAAAACACCGGTCATTTTTGACGGACGCAACCTCTACGACACCGAGAGAATGGCACGCAAGGGTTTCCACTACTTCCCAATGGGACGTGGCGATTCTCGCAACCTGCCGATCCCCCAGCAACAATGGAACGCCGACAGCAACACGCCCGAGTAACCTAGCGATCGGAGCCTGCCTTTAGCGGGCTATGATCTCATGAATGACGAGTGTCTGTGAGCGCTCCTTTCGGGGGGATGCTCTGATGGTCTTATCTTTGTTTGGAGATTCACATTGGCATCCCTACCCTTGATAAGGCCCTCAACGGCGTCTTTGATGATCCTGCGCCAGCAATCTATCGGCCTGGGAGTTCTGGCACTGCTGCTGTTCATTGCAGGAGACTACCAGCAGGCCGCGATCGGTTTCGATTCACGCTTCATATTGTTTGCTGAAGAAATGTTGCGCCATGGCCCAGGTTTTTTCCCTACAACCTATGGCCAGCCTTATGCAGACTACTCTGCAACCTCTACATTTTTCATCTATCTGTTTTCCCTGCCTTTAGGGCGAGTGGTCAGCCTGACGGCCTGGTTGCCTACCGCCATCGCGTCAGCGGTGATGGTGTCGCTGATCTACCGCCTGATCGCTCCGTATTCGCGTCAGTGGGCTTTGCTTAGTATTGCCCTGCTCTTGCTGAGCAATAACTTCATTACTGAAACGCGTGCTGTGTCACTGGATCAGATGCTCGCGACAGTCGCCTTCGCCATCTTCTATCTGGGCTACGCAGCAGACCATTTCGAGGCGCCCAGGCGCATGGCTTTGATCCTGGCGTTACTGGTGCTGGGGTTCGCCATTCGCGGCCCGATAGGGTTAGTAGTACCGACGGGCATGCTGTGTAGCTATTACCTGTTGAATGGTCAGTGGCGGCGTTTTTTCACGTTTGGGTTAATGGCCCTCGCGATATTGGTAACGTGTATCGGAGTGCTGTTGCTGCTTGCCGACATCAGTGGTGGCTCGGCATTTATGCATGAAGTCGTGCGCATGCAATTCAGTTCACGCATGGATGGCTCGGAAGGATCGAGCAGCCCGCTGTACTATTTCACCAGCTCGGTTGGCAACTACGCGCTGGCATACCCGCTGGCCATTCTGGTGTTGGCTGTCACATTGCTTGCAGGGCGCCAGCACAAGACTTCAGCGCTTCGACTGTTGCAGTTTTGCACCGCCGCCGGGCTGATCGTAATGATAGGGCTGTCCATACCTCAGGCTAAAAAAGCACGCTACATGCTGCCGATGATACCGATGGCAGCGATTATCGCGGCTTATCCTTTTCAGGCAGTCGAAGGGCGTTTATTTGCCTGGTTGCGTGGCTTGACGCTGGGGATTTTGTTGCTGCTGCCGGGCTTGTTGATCGCTGGATTACTGGTGGCACGTCAGCGCTTTCCCGAACAGCTGGGGTCAATAAACGTGGTATTGACTGTACTGGCAGTGCTGCAGATCGCTGCATTGGCCCTGCTGTTCAAGCAGCAATGGCGAACTGTCGGCCTGGCAATCTGTGCAGTACTGGCGATGTGGTCGTGCTACATACTGGTCTTCGAACCCGTAGAACGTGAGCTTTACGACACCCGCAGTTTTACCTTGGCCGCACGTGATTTGATCCAGCGTGACCCGGCGCCTGTGGTTCTACATAGCATGGGTAAAGACGCGAAGGCCATCAAGTTCATGGTCAACATTCCCGAGGACCTGAAGCCGATATTCACTGATACACCTGAAGGCATCGAAGTGGTGCAGGGACCTGCCTGGCTGGTCATGGACAAGACCGATTACCAGGCACTGCAAAGCACTCGATTCGCGGCGCTCCAGCCCCTGCTGAGTGGTCGATTCGACAAGAATGACTACGTGCTGCTGCACCTGCCGTAAGCTTTATCGAATGCGCCGTAGCGCATTCGATAAACCTGCTTATTGCCCGACGAAATAATAGTCGCGCTGGCCGATAGTGATTTTCTCCACCACCTTCAAGGGTGCAACAGGCTCGCTACGGCTTTCCATGATTGCGACATTGCCGGGCGTTGCGCTGAGAAACTGAGTCAACTCAGCCTCGGACTGCAAGGCCTCAAGCCGGCTCTGGCTATAGAACACAGTGGCGCCAGCCAGCCGTTCGCTAGGTTTGAACAATACGACATGCTGCCCATTGGCTTGCAGAGCCTTGACCTGTGCAGTCAACGGCACAAAGGACTCGTTGCGGTCCGCACGTGGTGCCAGCCACAAAGCCGCTGCCAAGTAGCCCAAAATCACCGCGCCGAGGACCCCGAGCACCAACACGCGCCGATGGCGTAACAACCTGTCCGCAAAGGCCGAAGACGGAGCACGCTCCTGCAACCCCTTAAGCAACACCGCAGCATATTCAGCGGCAAGCACGGCCGCTGCGGGAGTGAGCGACATCAAATAGACCATGCGTTTGCTGGAGGCCAGGGTCAGCAAGATGAACTGTGCCACCAGCCACAGGCTGAAGAACAATAGGTAGCGATTACTCACCAAGGCTTTGCGAAAGTGCCAAAGGCCGAAATAGACCAGCAGGTTCCATGGCAGAAACGCTTGCGGCAGCTTGACCAGATAGTAATAAAACGGCTCAAAGTGCCCGGCGCCTTCGAATGAGCCACTGAAACGGCCTACGCTGTTGGCCCAGAGCACATCACCCAGCATCTGCATGCCGCCACGCTGATACAGCAGACCCAGCCATACCAGCAGCGGTATCAGACCCACCACAGTAAACAGCGCTGGACGCAACCAGCGCGAAACAGTGAGCCGTTTTTCAAGCACGCTCTCGGCGACCAGATAGGTAAAGATCACCACACCCGGCAACGCAAGACCCAGCACCCCCTTACTCAACGTAGCGATCATGATCCCGGATGCAAATAGCAGCCAGGAGCCAAGCGCAAAATGCCTTTGCTCGGCCTGTTGGCGGCTGGCATAAAAAAACGCCAGCAGTGCCAATGTGACACCAAGGCTAAGCAGTGCATCCTCACCGACCTGCCTGGAGTTACTCAAGTAGCTGGCCGTGGTGGCCATCAAGATCGCGGCGGCCCAGGCGATTGTCGCTGGCCGTCCGAGCTTGCGCAGCATGGCGTAAAGCAACATCAGACTGAACAGGCCAGCGAATGCCGATGCAAGTCGCACAGCCAACGGTGTCCCACCGAATAGTTTTATGGCGCTGGAGTCTAGCCACAGACTCAGAGGCGGTTTTTCCAGAAAGGGTTGTCCGTTGAGCTTGGGCACTATCCAGTCGTTATCGAGGTACATTTCCATAGCGATGCCCGCGACGCGAGGTTCAGCCGAGCCTTGCAATTGGTGATTACCCAATGCAAAGAAAAACAACAGGCAACCCAGCACAAATAAAATAAAGGTGGGTAAAGGAGTACGCATTCAGTCACCAAAGGGGAAAGTAAATCCCAAAAAAAAGCGGAGTCGTGTGCCAGAGTCGAAATACCTGCGAGTGGGTATCTCGCAGGTCCGAGGCGAAGGACGGAGAGCTTACCCGATCGAATATCGAAATTTCGTTAAGATCGCCAACTGATCCCGAAAGAGACAGCCGAAGCGCCAAATAGACGGACGTGGCATAATCACCCGTTGATTTTTTTGGACGGCGCGGGGAGTTTCGGGGATGGAAAATTCCTCCAATGAAAACAAGGGCTTACGCCTTTTCGGGATCAAGGCCTGCGACACCATGAAAAAAGCTCGCACCTGGCTCGATGAAAAAAACCTGAGCTACGATTTTCATGATTACAAAGCGGTAGGTATCGACCGTGAGCACCTGACTCAGTGGTGCGACGAACATGGTTGGCAGGTCGTTTTAAACCGGGCAGGGACTACCTTTCGCAAACTCGACGACGGACAAAAAGCCGATCTCGACCAAGCCAAGGCAATAGAACTGATGCTCGTGCAACCTTCGATGATCAAGCGTCCAGTGCTTGATCTCGGTGACAGAACCCTGATTGGCTTCAAGCCCGATCTGTATGCGGCGGCCTTCAAGTAAGCCAGAGCGCTACTGAAGCCCCCTTTTAATCAGTTAGAGAATTCAGTAAGAGGTATTTGCATGTCCACTACCCTGTTCAGCCTGGCGTTTGGTATCGGCACTCAGAACCGTCAAGGCGCGTGGCTGGAAGTCTTCTACGCACAGCCGTTGATCAATCCGTCGGCAGAAATCATTACAGCCATCGCACCCTTACTGGGTTACACCGGCGGTAATCAGGCCATCGCGTTCAATACCGATCAGGCTTCAAAACTGGCTGACGCGCTGAAATCCGTCGATGCTGGCCAAGCCGCCTTGCTGACCCGTCTGGCCGAAAGCCACAAGCCGCTGGTAGCAACCTTGCTGGCCGAAGACGCGGCACTGACCTCAACACCTGAGGCCTACCTGAAGTTGCACTTGCTGTCGCATCGACTGGTCAAACCTCACGGCCTGAGCCTGGCCGGGATTTTCCCTCTGCTGCCTAATGTCGCCTGGACCAGCCAAGGCGCTGTGGACCTGAGCGAACTGGCTGAGCATCAGCTGGAATCGCGTCTGAAAGGCGAGTTTCTGGAAGTGTTCTCCGTCGACAAATTCCCTAAAATGACCGACTACGTAGTGCCGAGCGGTGTGCGCATCGCTGACAGTGCACGCGTGCGTCTGGGCGCTTACATCGGCGAAGGCACCACGGTCATGCACGAAGGTTTCGTCAACTTCAACGGCGGCACCGAAGGCCCGGGCATGATCGAAGGTCGTGTCTCGGCGGGCGTATTCGTCGGCAAGGGTTCCGACCTGGGCGGCGGTTGCTCGACCATGGGCACGCTGTCGGGTGGCGGCAACATCGTCATCAAGGTCGGCGAAGGCTGCCTGATCGGTGCCAACGCAGGTATTGGCATTCCATTGGGTGATCGCAATACGGTGGAATCCGGACTGTACGTTACTGCCGGGACCAAAGTCGCGCTGCTCGACGAGAAAAACGCATTGGTGAAAGTGGTCAAGGCCCGCGACCTGGCAGGCCTTCCAGACTTGCTGTTCCGTCGTAACTCGCAGACCGGCGCCGTGGAATGCAAAACCCACAAGTCGGCCGTTGAACTGAACGCAACGCTGCACGCTCACAACTGATTGATCCCGCGTCGGCTTTTAGCGCTGCATACGTAGCGTTAAAAGCCGGCTATTGAGCTGAATAACATGCCCCTGCCCTCCCCCTGGCGCGCTGATTTTCCAGCCATCGCCGCACTGCAACGGCAAGGCCAGACCTATCTGGACAATGCCGCAACGACCCAAAAACCCCAGGCATTGATCGACGCGCTTAATCATTACTACGTCAATGGCGCGGCTAATGTGCACCGGGCACAGCATCTGCCGGGCGCCAACGCCACCCAGGCGTTCGAGAGCAGCCGCAGCAAGATTGCCCACTGGCTGAATGCGGGTGAGTCTGCACAGATCGTCTTCACCCACGGGGCAACATCAGCCCTGAATCTGTTGGCATATGGTCTGGAGCACGAGTGTGTTGCCGGTGATGAGATTGTCATCAGCGCGCTGGAGCATCACGCCAATCTGTTGCCTTGGCAGCAATTGGCGCACCGCTGCGATCTGAAGTTGATCATCTTGCCGCTCGACACCAACGGCCTGATTGATCTTGTGGCCGCCGCCGTACTGATCGGCCCCCGCACCCGTTTGCTGGCAGTCAGCCAGTTATCCAACGTGCTGGGCGCCTGGCAGCCACTGCCCGCGTTGCTGAGCATGGCCAAGTCCCATGGCGCATTGACGGTGGTGGACGGTGCCCAAGGCGTGGTCCATGGCCGGCATGACGTGCAAGCATTGGGCTGCGACTTCTATGTATTTTCCAGTCATAAACTGTATGGCCCCGAGGGTCTTGGCGTGCTGTATGGCCGCAATGAAGCGCTCGCGCGCCTGCATCATTGGCAGTTTGGTGGCGAGATGGTGCTGACCGCCGATTATCACACCGCCAGATTTCGCCCTGCGCCCTTGGGATTCGAAGCTGGTACACCGCCGATTGCCAGCGTGATAGGCCTCGGCGCGACCCTCGACTATCTGGCAAGCCTCGACCACATGGCCGTGGTTGCGCATGAAGCGGCTCTGCATCAATTGCTGCTGGACGGTTTGAACAGACGTGAAGGCATTCGCGTTCTGGGTGCTCCGCAATTGGCGCTGGTGAGTTTCGTCGTCGAAGGCGTGCACAACGCCGACCTGGCGCACTTGCTGACCGAACAGGGGATCGCTGTCCGCGCAGGGCATCATTGCGCCATGCCGTTACTCAAAAGCCTCGGCCTGCCAGGCGCAATCCGGGTGTCCTTGGCGCTGTACAACGACTCCGACGATCTCGAGCGCTTTTTCAGCGCGCTGGATCAAGCCTTGGAACTGCTGCGATGAGCCTGCCTGTCGACGCACAAACAGCCCTTGAAACCTTCAACCAATCCCACAGCTGGGAACAACGCGCACGTCTGCTGATGCAATGGGGCGAACGCCTGCCAGCCCTGAGTGACAACGAAAAAACCGAAGAACATCGTGTGCATGGCTGTGAAAGCCAGGTCTGGTTGCTCGGCAGCGTGACGGACGGCCACTGGCAGTTTCGCGCAGCCAGTGACGCACGCTTGATTCGGGGGCTGGTGGCCTTGCTGTTGGCGCGAGTCAACGGCCTCTCGGCTGAAGACTTGCAACAGGTGGATCTGCCGAACTGGTTCAATCAGTTGGGCCTGAGCCGACACCTCTCGCCCTCACGCAGCAACGGCTTGAACGCGGTGCTGCAGCGGATGCGTCAACTGGCCTCTGGCAGCGCCTGAACAGGCTTGGCGCGATCCGCCGGACGTCTCACGCCCGCGACAATCTTGTCCACCGCCTTGGTCGCCGCGACCATACCGAAGGTCGCGGTCACCATCATTACTGCACCAAACCCACCCGCGCAGTCCAGCTTGACCCCATCGCCAACGAAGCTTTTTTGCAGGCAAATGCTCCCGTCTGGCTTGGGATACCGCAACTGTTCGGTGGAAAACACACACGGCACGCTGTAGTGGCGAGTCACGGTGCGCGAGAACCCATAGTCACGGCGCAAGGTCGAGCGAACTTTGGAGGCCAGCGGATCGTTGAAGGTACGGTTGAGGTCGCAGACCTGAATCAGCGTCGGGTCAATCTGTCCGCCTGCGCCACCGGTGGTGATAATCTGGATTTTGCGCCGCTTGCACCAGGAGATCAGGGCGGCCTTGGCGTTGACACTGTCGATGCAGTCGAGCACGCAGTCGATATCAGGCGTGATGTATTGGGCCATGGTCTCGCGGGTCACGAAGTCAGCCACGGCATGCACCGTGCAATCGGGATTGATGGCGCGCAGGCGCTCGGCCATGACCTCGACCTTGGCCCGACCGATGGTGCCCTCCAATGCGTGCAACTGACGGTTGCTGTTGCTGACGCAGACGTCATCCAGATCGAACAGGGAGATTTCGCCGACACCGCAACGGGCAATCGCTTCCGCCGCCCACGAGCCGACACCGCCGATCCCGACGACCGCCACATGGGCTGCGCGCAACCGCTCCAGGCCCTCGATGCCGTACAAACGGGCGACGCCAGCAAACCGCGGATCTTCTGTGTTCATGACCATTACCCCAAAAACCGGCGCGCATTATAGGTCGCTATGGGGCTCAGAGCATCTTTATCCTGATGAGCCGCCGTCGCGATCAACGTAACCCTGTATGCCTGACACTCTGTTGTATATTGCCTGCAAGACCCAGTATTTTGGACGACAAGACGACCTGCCAGCGAACTTAGTCGCGTGGCCGTTGACCAATAGCCAATCGGCTGGCTGTACAGCCCTATAAAGCCCAGAGTAGGATGCGCGCCGACCGGCGCTCGTCGGCTAATCCCTCGTTCCACCCTTTGGAACCAAAAGCATTTATGTCATCGCGTAGATTTGGACTCAATTTGGTGGTGGTCGTGGCAATTGCCGCGCTATTCACCGGTTTCTGGGCGCTGATCAATCGTCCGGTTACCGCTCCCGACTGGCCCGAGCAGATCTCCGGCTTTTCTTACTCACCTTTCCGTTCGGGACAAAACCCACAGGAAGGCATCTACCCGTCCGACGATGAAATGCGTCAGGACCTGGAGTTGATCAGTAAGCAGACCGACAGTATTCGGACTTACTCTGTCGACGGCTCGCTGGGGGACATCCCAAAGCTCGCTGAAGAGTTCGGTCTGCGAGTGACTCTGGGGATCTGGATCAGCCCCGACGAAGCGCGCAACGAGCGCGAGATTGTCCGAGCAATCGAGCTGGCCAACTCATCGCGCAGTGTGGTTCGCGTGGTGGTGGGCAACGAAGCCCTGTTCCGTCGCGAAATCACGGTCAAACAACTGAGCGTCCTGCTGGACCGGGTGCGTGCCGCCGTCAAAGTACCGGTGACCACCTCCGAGCAATGGCACATCTGGGAAAAATACCCGGAGTTGGGCAAGCACGTTGATTTGGTCGCTGCGCACATCCTCCCTTATTGGGAATTCATTCCAGTCGACAAAGCCGGTCAATTCGTACTTGATCGCGCCCGTGAACTGAAAAAAATATTCCCGAAAAAGCCGCTGCTGCTGTCGGAGGTTGGCTGGCCGAGCAATGGCCGTATGCGTGGCGGTGCCGAGGCAACTCAGGCGGATCAAGCCATTTACCTGCGTACGCTGGTCAATAAACTCAACCGCCAGGGCTACAACTACTTCGTGATCGAGGCCTTCGATCAGCCGTGGAAAGCCAGTGATGAAGGCTCGGTGGGCGCCTACTGGGGCGTGTATAACGCTGCGCGCCAGCAGAAATTTAACTTTGAAGGGCCGGTTGTCGCGATTCCGCAGTGGCGGGTTCTGGCGATTGGCTCCGTGGTGCTGGCGCTGCTGTCCCTGGCATTGCTCCTGATCGACGGTTCGGCGCTACGCCAGCGGGGTCGCACGTTCCTGACCTTTACCGCGTTCCTGTGTGGTTCGGTGCTGGTCTGGATCGGTTACGACTACAGTCAGCAATACAGCACCTGGTTCAGTCTGACCGTAGGCTTCTTGCTGGCACTTGGCGCCATGGGCGTGTTCATCGTCCTGTTGACCGAGGCCCACGAACTGGCTGAAGCGGTCTGGACCCACAAGCGACGCCGCGAATTCCTGCCCGTGGACACTGACAATGCGTATCGACCGAAAGTCTCGATACACGTGCCCTGCTACAACGAGCCACCGGAGATGGTCAAACAGACCCTGGATGCTCTGGCCGCTCTCGACTATCCGGACTTCGAAGTTCTGATCATCGACAACAACACCAAAGACCCGGCGGTCTGGGAACCGGTCAAGGCCCATTGTGAAATGCTCGGCCCGCGCTTCAAGTTCTTCCATGTCGCGCCACTGGCCGGTTTCAAAGGTGGTGCACTGAACTACCTGATCCCGCACACGGCGCCGGACGCTGAAGTGATTGCAGTGATCGACTCGGATTACTGCGTCGACCGCAACTGGCTCAAACACATGGTCCCGCACTTCGCCGACCCGAAAATCGCCGTGGTGCAGTCGCCGCAGGATTACCGCGACCAGAACGAAAGCACCTTCAAGAAGCTCTGCTACTCGGAATACAAAGGCTTCTTCTATATCGGCATGGTCACCCGTAACGACCGTGACGCGATCATTCAGCACGGCACCATGACCATGACCCGACGTTCGGTGCTTGAAGAACTGGGCTGGGCGGACTGGTGCATCTGTGAAGACGCCGAGCTGGGGCTGCGCATATTCGAGAAAGGGTATTCGGCCGCCTATTCGCACAACAGCTACGGCAAGGGTTTGATGCCGGACACCTTCATCGACTTCAAAAAGCAGCGTTTCCGTTGGGCGTATGGCGCGATTCAAATCATCAAGCGCCACACGTCGAGCCTGCTGCGCGGTAAAGATACCGAGCTGACCCGTGGGCAGCGCTATCACTTCCTCGCGGGCTGGTTGCCGTGGGTCGCCGATGGCATGAATATCTTCTTCACCGTCGGCGCGTTGCTGTGGTCGGCGGCGATGATCATCGTGCCTAACCGTGTCGATCCGCCGTTGTTGATTTTCGCGATCCCGCCATTGGCCCTGTTCGTGTTCAAGGTCGGTAAGATCATCTTCTTGTACCGCCGTGCAGTGGGGGTCAACCTCACGGACGCATTCTTTGCGGCGCTGGCGGGGCTCGCCTTGTCGCACACCATCGCCAAAGCGGTGCTCTACGGCTTCTTCACCACCAGCATCCCATTCTTCCGTACACCGAAGAACGCAGCCAGTCATGGTTTTCTGGTCGCCCTCTCGGAAGCTCGAGAAGAAGTTTTCATCATGCTGCTGCTGTGGGGCGCGGCCGCCGGTATCTGCCTGGTACAGGGCCTGCCGAGCGCCGACATGCGCTTCTGGGTGACCATGCTTCTGGTGCAATCGCTGCCGTACCTGGCGGCGCTGATCATGGCCTTCCTGTCTTCGCTGCCCAAGCCGGTAGCCGTGGCGGAACCCGCAACTGTTTGACCTGTTACTGCGTAACGTTAAACGGCGGCCTTTGGGTCGCCGTTTTGCTTTAAGATAAGCGCCTTTTCCGCGCCTAGAACCTTGTTACCGGAGTCCTTTCATGACGGCCCCAGCCGACCTTTCGCCCACTCTCCAACTCGCCTGCGACCTGATCCGTCGTCCATCGGTCACGCCGATCGACGCCGACTGCCAAGCGATGATGATGCAACGCCTGGGCGATGCCGGTTTCAAACTGGAACCCATGCGTATCGAGGATGTGGATAACTTCTGGGCCACCCATGGCAACCACGAAGGCCCGGTGCTGTGCTTCGCCGGGCACACTGACGTGGTGCCGACCGGCCCGCTTCAGGCCTGGCAGAACGATCCGTTCGACGCATTGATCGATGAGCATGGCATGCTGTGCGGACGTGGCGCGGCTGACATGAAAGGCAGCCTGGCGGCAATGCTGGTGGCGGCTGAACGCTTTGTCGGCGATCACCCGAACCATAAAGGCTCGGTGGCGTTCCTGATCACCAGCGACGAAGAAGGCCCTGCACACCACGGCACCAAGGCGGTGATCGAGCGACTGGCGGCACGTAAAGAGCGCCTGGACTGGTGCATCGTCGGCGAACCGTCGAGCACCACACTGGTGGGCGATATGGTCAAAAACGGCCGTCGCGGTTCATTGGGTGCAAAACTCACCGTGCGCGGGATCCAGGGCCATGTGGCCTACCCGCATCTGGCGAAGAACCCGATCCATCTGGCAGCACCGGCGTTGGCCGAACTGGCCGCAGAGCACTGGGATAACGGCAACGCCTTCTTCCCGCCGACCAGTTTTCAGATCTCCAACCTCAACTCAGGCACCGGCACGACCAACGTCATCCCCGGCGAGTTGTCGGCGATGTTCAACTTCCGCTTCTCCACCGAATCCACCGTCGAGGCCCTGCAGCAGCGGGTCGCCACCATCCTCGACAAGCATGGGCTGGACTGGCATGTGGAATGGGCCTTGTCCGGCCTGCCGTTCCTCACCGAACCCGGCGCGCTACTCGACGCAGTGTCCGCAAGCATCAAGGCCGTCACCGGGCGCGACACCCAGGCATCGACCAGCGGCGGCACCTCGGACGGGCGGTTTATCGCCACGATGGGCACGCAAGTCGTCGAACTGGGCCCGGTCAACGCCACGATCCATCAGGTCAATGAGCGCGTTCTGGCCAGCGATCTCGATGTCCTGACCGAAATTTACTACCAGACTCTGGTCGAATTGCTCGCATGATGCTGACTTGCCCGATTTGCGCAGCAGCGCTCAGCGCAGTTGATAACGGCGTGGTGTGCCCCCTTGGTCACCGCTTCGACCGTGCGCGCCAAGGCTATTTGAACCTGCTGCCGGTTCAACACAAAAACAGCCGCGACCCTGGCGACAATCAGGCCATGGTCGAGGCACGGCGCGACTTTCTCAATGCAGGCCATTATGCGCCGGTCGCCAAGCGCCTGGCGGAACTGGCCGCCGAACGCGCACCCGCTCGTTGGCTGGACATCGGTTGTGGCGAGGGTTATTACACCGCGCAAATCGCTGCGGCCCTGCCGGATGCGGATGGCTATGCGCTGGATATTTCCCGCGAAGCGGTCAAGCGTGCATGCCGGCGCGATCCAAAAATCACTTGGTTGATCGCCAGCATGGCCCGCGTGCCACTGCCCGACGACAGCTGCCAGTTCCTTGCCAGCGTGTTCAGCCCGCTGGACTGGCACGAAGCCAAACGCCTGCTGAGCACCGGCGGCGGCTTGATGCGCGTCGGCCCGACCAGCGAACACCTGATGGAGCTGCGTGAGCGGCTCTACGACGAAGTGCGTGAGTACGTCGATGACAAACACCTGATGCAAGTGCCCGCTGATATGCAGTTGCAGCACAGCGAGACCTTGCGCTTTACCCTGAGCCTGGTCGATGCTCAAGCCCGTGCCAACTTGCTGGCCATGACGCCCCACGGTTGGCGCGCCAGCGCCGAACGCCGGGCCAATGTCATTGAGCAGCCGGAGCCGTTCGAAGTGACGGTTTCGATGCGTTACGATTATTTCGTGCTTCAATAATCTGCGAATCCACACACACCGAATCGATGCTGCCTTGCCTGTGCGGGGCAGCCGAATGAATCCGCGAATGGATTTTCAATCAATTACGAGGCATCCATGCGCCAACCCGATATCGAGATTTACCTGAAAGACGCTGACGTCGACTACATGGCCATCGCTGCCTGGCTCAGCGCCGCGCTGGGCCCCTGCACCCCCTGGGTCAAGAAAGGTCAGACGTACAAATGCACAGCCGGTGACGTGACCGTGACCTGGTTGCCCAAGGCTGTCGGCAAATGGAACAGCTTGTTCCTGGAAAGCGACAAGACCCCATGGGACGACGACATCGCCTGTGCCCGCGCTGCCTTCACCGCACTGAACGTTGAAGTTCGCTGCGCACCGGGCACATGGATCGAGGAAGAGAGCGACGAAGCCGCCGACCGCTGGATTCGCATCAGTAGCGACGGCGAAGAAGAAATCGTCTGGCACACGAACTGAGCCTGACATCGCACAGTGCAGGAACTGGGGGCACGCCTGGTTCTTGCCCGCGAAGGTCGCAACTCGGTGTGCCTGACAGACCGAGTTGCCTGGTTCGCAGACAAGTCAGCTCCTACAAGTCTGTGTGCAGACTGCTCACTTTATAGCCCCACGACATCCTCTGCCTGCCAGCCTTTCTGGCCTTCGACCAATCCGTATTCGACCTGCTGGCCCTCAGCCAGTGAACGATGCCCTTCCCCGCGGATGGCGCGGTAATGCACGAATACGTCCACGCCATCTCCGCGCTGGATGAAGCCATAACCCTTGGCATCGTTGAACCACTTCACACTGCCTGTTTCACGTGCTGACATTGGATCGTTACTCCTGTTTTTTATTATTTGACGGCCGAGTATAAGCCAGCATTAAAAACGGCGAAATCCACATAAACGGCGTCGTTTTTTGCCGATCTTCAGCAGATGCGGCACACTGTCGCCCCCGAGCAGCTGCTCGTTTCCCCCTTATTCAGCAGAAGCCGTATGACCCGCTCCCCGTTCCGCCGTCTTGTGTTTGGCACCCTGCGCCGACTGTTGTACCTCTGGGTTCGCTCGGAAACCATCAACCAGTCGTCCTTTACCCTCAACCTCGACCGCAGCCGCCCGGTGTTCTACGCCCTGCAATCACCCTCATTAAGCGACCTCGCGGTGGTCGATACCGAGTGCCGCAAAGCCGGGCTGCCGCGACCGATTCTGCCGGTAGCCGTGGGAAACCTGCTGGAGCCCGCGGCATTCTTCTACCTGACACCCGAGCCCGACTGGCTGGGCCGCCAGGACAAACGCGGCGCACCGCCCACCCTGGAGCGGCTGGTCAGTGCCATCAGCCAGAACGCCTCCGAAGATGCACAGATCATCCCGGTCAGTGTGTTCTGGGGTCAGTCGCCTGACAGTGAGTCGAGCCCCTGGAAGCTATTGTTCGCAGACAGCTGGGCGGTGACTGGGCGCTTGCGCCGGTTGGTCAGCATTCTGATTCTGGGCCGCAAGACCCGTGTGCAATTTTCCGCACCGATCCATCTGCGCGAACTGGTCCAAGAGAACAAGGGCCACGAACGCACCCTGCGAATGACCCAGCGCATTCTGCGGGTGCACTTTCGCAATCTGAAAACCGCCGTCATCGGCCCCGACCTGTCGCACCGCCGCAATCTGGTCAAGGGGCTGCTGGACGAGCCGCTGGTCAAGCAGGCCATCCTCGAAGAGGCCAAGCGCGAGAACATCCCCGAGAGCAAAGCCCAGGCAAATGCCCTGCGCTATGGCAACGAAATCGCTTCGGACTACACCTACTCGGCGATCCGCTTTCTCGAAGTGGTGCTGAGCTGGTTCTGGAACAAGATTTACGACGGCATCAAGGTCAGTCACATCGAAGGCGTGCAGGATGTCGCCCAGGGTCACGAAGTGATCTATGTCCCGTGCCACCGCAGCCATATTGATTATCTGCTGCTGTCCTACCTGCTGTTTCGAAATGGCCTGACACCGCCCCACGTCGCCGCGGGCATTAACCTGAACATGCCAGTGATCGGCGGCCTGCTGCGTCGCGGCGGCGCCTTTTTCATGCGCCGTACGTTCAAGGGCAACCCGCTGTACAGCGCCGTCTTCAATGAATACCTGCATACGCTGTTCACCAAGGGCTTCCCGGTCGAGTACTTCGTCGAAGGTGGCCGCTCGCGTACCGGGCGCATGCTGCAACCCAAAACCGGCATGCTGGCGATCACCTTGCGCAGCTTTTTGCGCAACTCACGGATGCCGATCGTTTTCGTTCCGGTGTACATCGGTTACGAGCGCGTGCTCGAAGGCCGCACCTACCTGGGCGAGCTGCGCGGTGCGGCTAAAAAGAAAGAGTCGATCTTCGATATTTTCAAAGTGATTGGCGCACTCAAGCAGCGCTTCGGCCAGGTGTCGGTCAACTTCGGCGAGCCAATCAAACTGGCTGAGTTCCTCGATCACGAACAACCGAATTGGCGCGAGCAAGCGCTGGGGTCGCAGTACCGCCCCGGCTGGCTGAACGAGACTACTCAGCGCCTCGGCGAGCGCGTGGCTCAAGGGCTGAACGAAGCGGCCGCGATCAACCCGGTCAATCTGGTGGCGCTGGCCTTGCTGTCCACCAATAAGCTGGCGCTGGACGATCAAGCCATGGCGCGGATTCTCGACCTGTACCTGACCCTGCTGCGTCGGGTGCCTTACTCGCCACACACCACGCTGCCCGAAGGTGACGGCAAGGCCTTGATCGAGTACGTAAAGGGCATGAACCTGTTGTCCGAGCAAAAGGATGCGTTAGGCAAAATCCTCTACTTGGATGAGCAGAACGCGGTCTTGATGACCTACTACCGCAACAACGTCTTGCACATCGTGGCCCTGCCCTCGCTGCTGGCGAGTTTCTTCCAGAGTTCGTCGCGGATGAGCCGTGAACAGATCCTGCGCTATGCCCGGGCACTGTACCCGTACCTGCAATCAGAGCTGTTCATTCGCTGGCCGCTGGAGGAGCTGGATGCGGTGATCGACCAGTGGCTCGAAGCCTTCGTCGAGCAAGGCCTGTTGCGCTTTGAAAATAACGTCTACCTGCGCCCGGCCCCGAGTTCGCGTCACTTCGTCCTGCTGACCCTGCTGTCACGGGTCATTGCCCAGACGCTGCAACGCTTCTATATGGCGATTTCATTGCTGCTCAACAGTGGCCAGAACAGTATCAGCGCCGAAGAACTGGAAGACTTGTGCACGGTCATGGCTCAGCGGCTGTCGATTTTGCATGGCCTCAACGCACCGGAGTTCTTCGACAAAAGCCTGTTCCGCCACTTCATCCAGACCTTGCTCGACCTCGGCGTCCTGCACAAAGACCCTGCGGGCAAGCTAAGCTACCACGAGCTTCTGGGCGAGTTGGCGGAAGGCGCGGCCAAGCGGGTTTTGCCCGCCGAGATCCGTTTGTCGATCCGCCAAGTGGCCCTGCATCGCAGCGAAGATGTAACAGAGGCTGACCCTGCCAGCTAAATCCTTTAAATTCCTGTCGATGGCGTGGGGCTTCTTCTGACGCCATCGATAAGGAGATTCCAATGAAAAACCTGGCACTTATCCTTCTGACCAGCCTGCTCGGCGCGTGCAGTATCTCGCAGCCATCCTCTCAAGCCAGCCTCGACGGGGAAGTTTTTTACCTGCAACGCATCGCCCTGCCGCCCACGGCGATCTTGAATGTCAGCCTACACGACGTGTCCAAGGCCGATGCTCCGGTGGTCGTGCTGGCCAGACAAAGTGGCCCGATCAAAGGCCAGGTGCCTTTGCCTTTCAGCCTGGAATACGATCCGAAACACGTACAGCAGGGCCACCGTTATTCGGTCAGCGCGCGCATTGAACTGGAGGGTAAACTCTTGTTTATCACTACCGCGCAGTATGTCGTACAGTTGGATGGCCAGGATCAGAAGCCGCTGCGCATTCGCCTGGATTCTGTTCAGTGATCCCTTGGCGCGGGCCTGTAAACCCGCGCCACCCTTTTATCAATCCGATCCCTTTGAAAAGGATGCTGCCATGCTCCGCCCTTCCATCACCTTCGCTGGCCTGTGCGCAGGCCTGCTGCTGTCGACCAGCGTGTTTGCCCTGTCCCTGAGCGACCTGTCCCAGTCGGACGCCACTGGCGGTCTCAAGGATGCGTTGACCCAAGGCGCGCAGATTGCCGTCAAGCAGCTGGGCACGCCAGGCGGTTTCAGCAATAACAAGGATGTGCGCATTGAGTTGCCGGGCAGTCTCGGCAAGGTTGCGAAGAAGATGAAGCAGTTCGGCATGGGCGCGCAGGTCGATGAATTGGAGACCGCCATGAACCAGGCCGCCGAAGCCGCTGTACCGCAAGCCCAGGCGCTGCTGATCGATGCCGTGAAGAAGATGAGCGTGGAGGATGCCAAGAGCATCCTCAGTGGCGGCAACGATTCAGCCACCCAATACCTGAGCAAGACCAGCCGCGAACAGATCCGCGTCAAATTCCTGCCCATCGTCAAACACGCCACCGATAAAGTGGGTGTCGCACAAAAATACAACGCGTTCGCCGCCCAGGCCGCCAGCCTGGGCGTCGTCGACACCAAAGACGCCAACATCGAAGGTTACGTGACCGAAAAGGCCCTCAATGGCCTGTTCGAAATGATCGGCAAACAAGAAGCCGCCCTCCGCCAAAACCCGGCAGGCGCCGCGACCAGTCTGGCGAAAAAGGTGTTTGGCGCGCTGTAATCAACGCGCCTGCAGCTCCCCTTTCTTCACCCTGAACCACGCTGCATACAGCGCAGGCAGGAATAACAGGGTCAGTGCGGTCGCAACGATCAGACCGCCCATGATCGCCACGGCCATCGGGCCGAAAAACACGCTACGTGACAGCGGGATCATCGCCAGCACGGCCGCCAGTGCCGTGAGGACGATGGGCCGGAAACGCCGTACGGTGGCTTCGATGATCGCTTGCCATTGATCCAGCCCGGCGGCGATGTCCTGTTCGATCTGGTCCACCAGAATCACCGAGTTACGCATGATCATCCCCGACAAGGCGATGGTGCCGAGCATTGCGACGAAACCGAACGGCTGGTGAAAGACAATCAGAAACAAAGTCACGCCAATCAAACCCAGCGGTGCGGTGAGAAAGACCATGGCGGTGCGTGAGAAACTGCGCAATTGCAGCATCAACAAGGTCAGGACCACCACGATAAACAACGGCACACCGGCCTTGACCGAGTTCTGTCCCCGCGCCGAGTCTTCGACTGTGCCCCCGACTTCCAGCAAATAGCCGTCCGGTAACTCGGCACGCACGCCGTCCAGTGTCGGCAGGATCTGCTGGACTAGGGTCGCAGGTTGTTCCTTGCCATAGATATCGGCGCGGATGGTCACGTTCGGCAGGCGGTTGCGGTGCCAAATGATGCCCTCTTCGAAGCCGTACTCCAGGGTCGCGATCTGCGACAAGGCGACGCTGGTGCCGTTGCTGGTGGGGATCGCCAGGCTCGGCAGCGAGGCGAGATCCTTGCGCTCATGAGGGGTGCCCCGCAACAGAATCTCGATGAGCTCGTCCTCTTCGCGGTATTGGCTGACGCTGGAACCGGTCAACGAACTTTGCAGAAATCTCGACAGATCGGCAGTGCTCACCCCTAGCGCCCGCGCCCGATCCTGATCCACGTTGAGGTTCACAACCTTGCTCGGCTCCTCCCAGTCCAGATGGACGTTCGCCACGTGTGGATTCTCGCCAACCTTGACCGCGACTTTACGCGCCAGAGCGCGGACTTCCTCGATGTGTTCACCGGTCACGCGGAACTGCACCGGGTATCCCACCGGCGGCCCGTTCTCCAGGCGAGTCACCCGAGAGCGCAGGGTCGGAAATTGCTCGTTGAGGTTTTTGATCAGCCAGGTGCGCAGAACTTCCCGGTCTTCGATGGTTTTTGCCAGCACCACAAACTGCGCGAAACTGGCGGCGGGCAACTGTTGATCCAGCGGCAGGTAGAACCGTGGCGAACCAGTGCCGACGTAGGCCACGTAGTTATCAATGCCCGGATGATCCTTGAGCATCTGCTCCAGCCGGTTGACCTGCTCAGCCGTGTTGCTCAACGACGCGCCTTCGGCCAGCTTCAAATCGACCATCAGCTCCAGTCGCCCCGACGCCGGAAAAAACTGCTGCGGCACGAAACGGAACATCACCACCGAGAGCACGAACAGGCCAATGGTGAGTACCAGCACCGTTTTACGCCGCCGTACACACCAACCCACCATGCGCCGCACGCGTTGATAGAAGGGCGTACCGTAAGGGTCGGGTGCCCCCGCGCCATGTTTGGCAGCGTGGATCTTCGCCAGGTCCGGCAACAGCCGCTCGCCCAGATAGGGCACAAATACCACTGCTGCAACCCAGGACGCCAACAAGGCGATGGTCACCACCTGGAAGATCGAACGGGTGTATTCCCCGGTGCCTGATTGCGCCGTGGCAATCGGCAAGAAGCCCGCCGCCGTAATCAGCGTGCCGGTGAGCATCGGAAAAGCGGTGCTGGTCCAAGCGAAACTAGCAGCCTTGAGCCGGTCGTAACCCTGCTCCATCTTGATCGCCATCATCTCCACCGCGATGATCGCGTCGTCCACCAATAAGCCCAACGCCAGCACCAGCGCGCCGAGGGAAATCTTGTGCAAGCCAATCCCCAGGTAGTACATGCAGGCGAAGGTCATCGCCAGCACCAACGGAATCGCCAGGGCGACAACCATCCCGGTGCGCATGCCCAGGGAGAAAAAACTCACCAGCAGCACGATGCCCAACGCCTCAGCCAGCACCTGCACAAACTCGCCGACCCCGGTTTTCACCGCTGCTGGCTGGTCCGACACTTTGCTCAGCTGCATGCCCGCAGGGAGGTTTTTCTGCACCCGGGCAAATTCGGTCTCAAGGGCACGCCCCAGTACCAGAATGTCGCCACCGTCTTTCATCGCCACGGCCAGGCCGATGGCGTCTTCACCCATATAACGCATGCGCGGCGCAGGCGGGTCGTTGAAGCCGCGAAAAACCTCGGCCACGTCGCTGATGCGGAACGTACGATCGCCCACTCGAATCGGGAAATTCTTGATCTCGTCCACCGACTGGAAGCGACCGGTTACCCGTAACTGAATGCGCTCACTGGGGGTCTCGAAAAAACCCGCTGCCGACACCGCGTTCTGCTCTTCAAGAACTTGCTGCACCGTCTGCAAGCGCAGCCCAAGGGTCGCCAGCTTCACGTTCGACAGCTCGATCCAGATTTTTTCGTCCTGCAACCCCAACAGTTCGATCTTGCCCACGTCTTTGACCCGCTGCAGCTGTATCTGCACGCGGTCGGCGTAGTCCTTGAGCACCGCGTAGTCAAAACCTTTGCCCGTCAGCGCATAGATATTGCCGAACGTAGTGCCGAACTCATCGTTGAAAAATGGCCCCTGTATACCCTGTGGCAAGGTGTGACGGATGTCGCTGATTTTTTTGCGGACCTGATACCAGAGATCGGGAATCTGCGCCGAGTGCATGGAGTCACGCGCCATGAACGTCACTTGGGACTCACCGGACCGTGAGAACGAGACAATGCGCTCGTACTCGCCGGTCTCCATCAGCTTCTTCTCAATGCGGTCGGTCACCTGCAGCGCAACTTCCTCGGCACTCGCGCCGGGCCAGTTGGTGCGGATGACCATCGCTTTGAAGGTAAATGGCGGATCTTCACTCTGACCAAGCTTGGTGTAGGAAACCGCGCCAACAATCGCCAGCAGTAACATCAGAAACAGGACAATCTGGCGGTTGCGCAGTGCCCACTCGGAAAGATTGAAACGCATCCGTGCCTACTCCTTCGCCGCCAGTTTCACTTCTCGATTACCGCGATCCACCGGCCGTACCTGCTCGCCCTCGTGCAGCACATGGACACCGGCTGCCACCACCCAATCCGTAGCTTTGAGGCCTTCGAGAACGGGCACGCTGTCCTGACCGTAGGCAGCGATTCGCACCGGAACGCGCTTGAGTGTGTTATCGGCATCGACCCGCCACACGTAGTTGACGCCGTTCTCGGCAGTCAGCGCTGACAACGGTACCGACAGGGCGACAGTGTGTTCGGTCTGGATAAATACGCGGGCGCTCTGTCCCAACTCGGCGGGCACTTTGCCCTCGGCAAAAGCGATGCGGGTGGCGAAGGTACGGGAACGTGGATCGGCAGAAGGCGACAACTCACGGATGCGGCCAGGAAAACGTTGACCGGGTTGCGTCCACAACTCGACAGTGACTGCCTGACCGGTTTTGAAACGCCCGAAATTTTGCTCTGGCAGACTGATCAGGACTTCGCGTTCGCCGTCGGCCGCCAGGGTAAACATGGTCTGCCCCGCCGCCACGACTTGCCCGACTTCGACCAGACGCCGAGCGATCACACCGTCTTGTGGCGCGCGCAGCACCGCGTAGCCGGCCTGATTATCAGCGACATTGAATTCGGCCTTGATCTGCTTGAGCCGAGCCTCACCGGCGCGAAACAGGTTCTCGGCATTGTCGAACTGAGACCGACTGACCAGTTGCCGATCCATCAACGTTTTGTAGCGATCACGCTCAGAGCGGACCAATTGCAAATTGGCTTCAGCGGCAGTCACCTGAGCGCGGGTCGCTTCCAGCTGCAGGCGCACATCCTGCGGGTCCAGCTCGGCCAGCGGCTGATTGGCCTTGACCCTCGCGCCCTCTTCTACCAGACGCCTGGTCACCTTGCCGGCGATACGAAACGCCAATTCCGGCTCGAACCGGGCGCGGACTTCACCGGGATAGCTGTCCATCGACTGCGCTGAAGGCTGCGGCTGAACGACCATGGCCGGGCGCACGGTGGGCAGAAC
The DNA here is from genome assembly GCF_052976945.1 of Pseudomonas sp. GG8. Classification (NCBI taxonomy): domain Bacteria; kingdom Pseudomonadati; phylum Pseudomonadota; class Gammaproteobacteria; order Pseudomonadales; family Pseudomonadaceae; genus Pseudomonas; species Pseudomonas sp. GG8. The sequence goes on along the minus strand of NZ_JBRIIP010000001.1, from coordinate 1,112,269 downwards.
AGGTTCTTCATGACCACAGGCAGCCAGTAAAAACACCAGGCTGATCGGCAGGGTAAAGGACAAGGCATCGCGAAACATGGTGATGGACCTTTGGCAAAGGATGCTTTAATTATTGTACTCAAGCGTATAGTAAGAAATACCAAACTCACCAGTCCACTATTAAAACGACGATGCCTGACAATTCATTACTCCGTCCCCCATTAAGCGCTTCGGGCCCCGGCCGCCCAAAGGACTTGGCAAAGCGCCAAGCCATTCTTAACGCCGCGAAAAACCTGTTCGTGCGCAACGGTTACGCCAGTACCAGTATGGATGCCGTGGCCGCAGAAGCCGGGGTTTCCAAGCTGACGGTTTACAACCATTTCACCGATAAAGAGACGTTATTTTCCGCTGCGGTGGTGGCGCGCTGTGAGGAGCAACTGCCCGAGCTGTTTTTCGAAATACCCCATGGCATGCCTGTAGAGGCACTGCTGTTGAAGATTGGTCGGGGCTTTTACGCGTTGATCAACAGTCCTGACTCGTTGGCGCTGCATCGATTGATGGTCGCACCGGGCAGCCAGGACCCTAAGCTATCGCAGATTTTTTTCGAGGCCGGCCCCCAGCGAATTCTGCTGGAGATGGAGCGCTTTCTGACCCAGATCGACAAAGCCGGGAGCCTGAGCATCGACAAACCAAACCTCGCTGCCGAGCACTTTCTGTGCCTGCTCAAGGGCGCATGCAATTTTCGCCTGCTGATCGGCTGCGGCGACCTGCCGGACGAGCACGACGCTGAAGCGCATGTTCAGGAAGTCGTGAGCTTGTTTATGCGGGCTTATCGGCCCTGACGATCATTTGTAGCCTTCAGCAGCTCCTGCGGACTACCGAAGGCAGCTAAGGCGATATCAGCCCTTCAGCGCCTTCTTCGGGTAGATGTCGTAGCGGCTGGACTTTCCATCCAGCGCATAACTCGGCTTTGGCCCGTCGATGCACGGCGCCTTGCGTGGGCGTTTGACCACGACCCGGTGAGTGGCGAGCGCCAGTGCAGCTTCCAGCAGCGCTGGCGCATCCATGTCATCGCCCACCAACGGCCGGAACAGGCGCATTTCCTTTTTCACCAACGCGGTTTTTTCTCGATGAGGAAACATCGGGTCAAGGTAGATCACTTGCGGTGGTTCGCCCTCCCAGGCGCGGATCAAGTCGATGGAGTTGCCGGTCAACAGACGCATCTGGGCGATGATCTGCCCCACTTCACGATCCCGCAGGCCACGGGCCAGGCCATCTTCAAGCAAGGCGGCGATGATCGGCTGACGCTCGATCAGGCTCACGTTGCACCCTAGGCTTGCCAGCACGAACGCGTCCTTGCCTAACCCCGCTGTCGCATCCAGCACTCGAGGGCGAACGCCGGGCTGGATGCCGACCGCTTTGGCGATCATTTGCCCACTGCCACCACCGAACAAGCGTCGATGAGCCACAGCCCCTTCGACAAAATCCACTCGCACCGGGCCCGAAGAGTCGGCGCCTAGTTGCTGTAGCTGCAAACCATCGTCCGTCACTTGCAGGGCGAATTCTGCTTCGACGTCCTCTAACGGCAGGCCGAGACGTTGTGCCCAGTCCAGCGCCTGCGCGTGTCCGTTGCTTGTCAGGGTTTCAACCCGGATGCGGCTGCCCGTGTGTTGCTCACTCATGTGCCCATACGCTCAACTAATTTGTTAATGATCGGCAACATTGGCCGATAACAGGAGTATCCGGCATTTTGCCAGAGCCGGACGGTCAACTGAGCGCTATGTCTGATATTCAACCCTCACCGATAGGCTATTTGTCGCACGCAGGCGACTACAGCCTCCGCAATTCCCGAGCCTTGGGCGGCGTTACCCAGCTCTGGCAGGATGCGTTTGCCCGTGCGATGGCCGAGCAAATCGGCGATAACACCGAGGTTTCGACTGAGTTCAGCACCCTTGCAGCAAACGCCAGCGGCGAACCGCTGAGTGGCACTGACACCCTTGGGCAGATCGTCGATCAGCGCGACTGCGCGGTTGCCGACGTACAGCGTACCCCCCCAGAACATCTGCACCTGCCCATTGCCGAGTTTGAACTCGACCTGCTGGACAAGCCGGCCGAACCGTTCACTGTCGCAGACATGATCGCGCAGCAGCGGCAGCTGAATTTCGAAAGTGGCTGGGTCCGCCCACTGGTGCTCAACCCTCCTCAGGCGGATACACACCCTGGCCTCGGCCCCCAACCGCGTCCGTTGCACTTGCCCATCGCCGAACTCGAATGGGACCTGGCAGACAAGCCCGCCCTGCCCCTCGAGCCAGAGACCATCACTGCTCAGCAACGTCATCTGGATTACGAGAACGGCTGGGCTCGGCCTATTATTCTGCAAAACCTGCGCATGGCTGCGTAACCACCGCGTCGAACACTACGCGCTGAACAGTGTATTCAATTGAGCGAACGGCAACGCCTGTTGGCCATAAGTGAAGGTGCCTTGCTGACTGATTTCTTGAGCCGCGCGATAAAAGCCGCCCAAGGCAGCCCTTGCCAAAGATGAGCCCACGCTGATCCGCTTGACCCCGCAAGCGCTCAAATCAGCAACCGAGAGCGTCACACCGCTCAGCCCCATTATTACGTTAACCGGCCTTGGCGCTACGGCGCGTACTACAGCGATGACTTCGTCGCGCGTACGCAGCCCCGGCGCGAATAGTACGTCCGCACCCGCCTCGGCGTAGGCTTCAATACGGCGTAAGGTATCCGCGAAGTTCAGACGGCCGTGCAGCAGGTTCTCGGCACGGGCGGTTAGCATGAAGGGGAAAGGTAAGCTGCGCGCTGCGGCAACGGCAGCTTTGACCCGTTCCACTGACAATTCGAAGGCGTAGATCGGGTTGTCGGCATGACCACTGGCATCTTCAATCGAGCCGCCAACGATACCTAATGCAGCGGCTTTCAGAATCGTATCAGCGCAGCCTTCGGGGCTGTCAGAGAAGCAGTTTTCCAAGTCCGCGGCCACTGGCAATGCCGTGGCGTTGACGATTGCGGCGACATTATCCATGGTCTCCTGCCGGCTGACCGCACCTTCTGCGTCGGCACGCCCCAGTGTGAATGCAAGACCCGCACTGGTCGTGGCTAACGCCTCGAAACCCAGCGAAGCGAGCAACTTGGCCGAGCCAGCATCCCAGGGATTGGGGATGACAAAAGCCCCCTCTCGTTCATGCAAGGACTTGAAACGTTGGGCGCGAAGTAACTGCGAATCCATTTGCACACTCCTTGGAGACTGACGGTTTATAGTCGAAACTGTCGACCTTACAGCAAGCCAAGTTGCTGCGCGACGGGCTCTCTTTGCAACGTCGCCAGTGGCGGTAATCCCGGCAGACGAGCCATCAATTGCTGGTGAAAACGCCGAGCAAGGTCTGGCGCCTGGAGGTTGTCGGGGGTGTGCAGGAACACATATGGCGTGCGCCCTTCTTCAATCCAGCCCGCTACTTTCTCCACCCACGGCACAAGAAACGGGTCGTTGGCCTGGAGCAATGGATGGCCGATAAAGCGCACCTGAGGGAATTGTGTCAGGGCAGCAGGGCGTGGAGGGACTTTGGGCTTTTTCGATTGCGCATGCAGCACGGCGGGATCGGTCGATACACAGCTGAATAGCGCACGGGGATCGAGGCAAATACGCTCCACACCCCGGTCCAGCAGTAATCGATTGAGCATCCGCTCTTCATCGCCCTTGGCAAAAAATGCCAAGTGACGGACCTCGACCGCGAGCGGTCGCTCAATAGCATCGATAAAGCTGACCAACTCAGCCAGACGCGCTGGCCCGAAGCTGGCGGGCAACTGCAGCCACAGGGGCGCGACCCTTTGGCCCAGCGGTGCGAGCAGCTGGATGAAGTCCTCAGCGGCATGCAGCTGTTGACGCAGGTCGCCGCCGTGGCTGATGTCGCGATGAAATTTGGCGGTGAAGCGAAAGGTTTCAGGCAGGCTTTGCGCCCAGCGTTGAACAATGACCGGCGAGGGCCGCGCATAAAACGTGGTATTGCCTTCAACGGCGTTGAACACCTGCGCGTACAGAGCCAGAAAATCGTTGGGCCGGGCACTTTCGGGGTACAGCGACTCACGCCAGGCGTTTTCACTCCAGGACGGGCAACCGAGGTAATACGGAAGTGGGTGAGAATTCAAACGTGAAGATCGAGGCCCAACACTTCCAGATCCCAATCGACAAAGCTGGCCGTGGTGAGATAACTGGCCAGCGCATAGGCGACGCGATTGCTGACGGAACGGGGGAATATCATGTCTTGCTGGCGAGCCGGGACGTTGCTCGTGGCTGAAGCTTGTGCGCGGGACGACTTGGCAGGCACTTTGGACGGAACTTCGATCTCGCTGTCCACTTCTTCGAAGGAACCCTCAACCGTCGCAGTGCCTTTGCGAGGCTTGCGCTTTATGGGGTAGGAGCGTGATGAGGGTCCGTCTATGCGCATTGATGCGTACTCGGCTTTTGATAATGGCAATCTAGCTGCACGGACGATACTTGGCAAATATCCGAACGATTACTAGACCACATATTGCTCAAAAGGTTCTAAAACGCCGATAAAGTGTCGCATTTGCATCAGTTACAGGTGACATAGGAACTCAGAGTGGTCGAGCTTTGGGTGTCGCCACTTTGTCACGCAGGTAAATCGGTTGCGCGTCATCGGCCACAATAGCTTCACCGCGCTGCCAGGCGAAGGTGGCCAGCGTCAGCAAATCCTGCGCATGGGGCAGCATTCCAGCATCCTGCCCTGCCAGCTTGACCGCGATCCGATCAGCGTAGCCCCAGCCAGTCCCTGCGCCAAACCAGTCGCCCGTCGAATCGACAGGTAAACCGGCGTGTTCCGGCGGCAACACTGCTTCGGCACCGACCAGACGCATTTCACCCGCTGTTTCACGGTAGCAGCCCCAATACACTTCATCCATGCGCGCATCGATGGCGGCAGCGACCTGTCGGGCACCGTGTTCACGGAAAGCGCGTTGCGCCAGTACCGCCAGGTTCGACACCGGTAACACTGGGCGCTCCAGGGCGAAAGCCAACCCCTGAACGACACCAATCGCGATCCGCACACCGGTAAACGCGCCGGGACCACGGCCGAAGGCAATGGCGTCGATGGCGGACAGGGCAATTCCCGCCTCGGCCAGCAGATCCTTGATCATCGGCAACAGGCGCTGGGCGTGCAGGCGCGGAATCACCTCGTAGTGACTCCACACCTTGCCATCGTGCAGCAAGGCGACAGAGCAGGCTTCAGTGGCGGTATCCAGGGCCAGCAAGGTGGTCATCGGTGTTTCCGTCATGATCAAAAAAGTGCAACAGTATAAACAACTACGGCCCGCAAGCGGGCCGTAGTTCATTCCCAAAAGCGCTATCAGCTCAAAGCAGCCAGCACCTTGGCGGTAATGCCTTCAACTGAACCAACGCCCTCGATATGGCTGCACTTGGGCTTGCCATTCGCAGCGCTGAGCTTCTGGTAGAAGGCCACCAGCGGTTTGGTTTGAGCGTGGTAGACCTCCAGACGATGACGCACGGTCGCTTCGACGTCGTCCTTGCGCTGAATCAGAGGTTCGCCGGTAACGTCGTCCATGCCTTCAACCTTTGGCGGGTTGTAGATCAGGTGATAAACGCGCCCGGAGCCTTCGTGAACACGACGACCGGAAATACGCTTGACGATTTCTTCGTCATCGACTGCGATTTCGACCACGTTGTCGATCTCCACGCCAGCTTCTACCAAGGCTTCTGCCTGGGGAATGGTGCGTGGAAAGCCATCAAACAGGACGCCATTGACGCAGTCAGGCTGAGCAATACGGTCCTTGATCAGGCCGATGATCAGGTCATCGGAGACCAGACCGCCGCTGTCCATGACGCTCTTGGCTTTCAAGCCTAATTCGGTACCGGCCTTGACTGCCGCGCGCAGCATGTCGCCAGTGGAAATTTGCGGGATACCAAATTTTTCGGTGATGAATTGTGCCTGAGTACCTTTACCGGCCCCGGGAGCTCCCAGCAGAATCACGCGCATCGATGTGCTCCTCAATTTTTATATGGATATTGTCAGACTCGCCTCATGGGGCCAATCTCAAAAAAGGGATTCAGCCGAAGATTGGCTAAAGGCTGATCAAGATACACAGCAGACTATCCCCACACAAGCTACCAAAAGTCGCAGCAACTCGTGGCGTACCGGCACCCAAAAGTACCCCCGCCAAAAGTTGCGACGGGGTGCAACCTTATAAGGATGCGTCGCCAAAGGTCACTATCTTGCCACTTTATGACAGGCGCCGCCCACCCCGGGTAGCGCCCGACACCCTCAACCTGTGTTGCGCAATCCGGCAGCGATGCCCGCCACAGACACCAGTAACGCCTGTTCCAAAGGACTGTCCAAAGTCGCCTCTCGCTTGCGCGAGCGGGCCAGAAGCTCGGCCTGAAGCAAATGCAGCGGGTCCAGATACGTGTTGCGCAGACTAATGAACTCCAGCGTTTCAGGGCTATGTGCAAGTAGGCGAGATTGGCCCGTGAGTCCCAGGACCGTGGTGCACGCCTGCGACAATAGGTCGCGCAAGTGCGCGCCTAAATGTTGCAGACGGGCCTCCACCAACCGTTCGTCATACATTCGGGCAATATCGCTGTCGGCTTTGGCCAGGACCATCTCCAACATATCGATTCGGGTACGAAAAAAAGGCCACTGCTCACGCATCTGAGCCAACAGGTCGCTCTCGCCACGCTCCAGCGCCTTACTCAGCGCCGCTTCCCAGCCGAGCCAGGCGGGCAGCATCAGGCGGGTCTGGGTCCAGGCGAAGATCCATGGGATCGCACGCAGACTCTCCACCCCACCTTCGCGGCGCTTGGCCGGGCGACTGCCCAACGGCAAGCGGCCTAATTCCTGCTCAGGGGTTGCCTGGCGGAAATACTCAACGAACTCAGGGTTCTCGCGCACCACCGCGCGGTATGCGCTGACGCCGTCAGCCGACAAGTGATCCATCATCTGCCGCCACGCAGGCTCTGGCATGGGCGGTGGCTGCAAGGTCGCTTCGAGCACCGCCGCCAGGTACAGGTTGAGGTTTTGCTCGGCAATGTCCGGCAAGCCGAACTTGAAGCGAATCATCTCGCCCTGCTCAGTGGTGCGGAAACGCCCGGCCACCGACCCCGGCGGTTGCGACAGAATCGCCGCATGCGCAGGACCACCCCCACGCCCGACGGTACCGCCGCGACCATGGAACAAGAGCAATTCGACCTGTTGCTCGCGGCAGATCTCCACCAGGTTTTCCTGCGCCCGGTATTGCGCCCAGGCAGCCGCCGTAGTGCCGGCATCCTTGGCCGAGTCGGAATACCCGATCATCACTTCCTGCGGGCCATGCAGGCGCGAGCGATAGCCCGGCAGGCTGAGCAGGTGCTGGATCGCCGGACCCGCGTTATCCAGGTCGGCCAGGGTTTCGAACAACGGCGCCACACGCATCGGCCGTTGCAGCCCGGCCTCTTTGAGCAGCAGTTGGACCGCCAACACATCGGAGGCCGAGCCCGCCATCGAGATCACGTAGGAGCCCAATGAGGCTGCCGGTGCCGCCGCCACTTCCCGGCACGTGGCTAGGACCTCGGCGGTATCGGCAGCCGGTTTGAAGTGACTCGGCAACAGCGGCCGCCGGTTGTTCAGTTCGCGCAGGAGGAAGGCGATGCGGGTTTCTTCATCCCATTCCTCGTAACGACCGAGGCCCAGATAGTCGGTGATTTCAGTCATTGCCGCGCTGTGGCGACTGGCGTCCTGGCGCACATCCAGACGCACCAGAAACAGACCGAACGTGACGGCGCGCCGCAGGCAGTCCAGTAATGGACCGTCGGCAATCACGCCCATGCCGCACGCGTGCAGCGACTGAAAACACAGTTGCAGCGGCTCTAGCAGATCACGGTTGTTCTGCAGAATGTTATCGGGCGCCGGCTGCGTGACGGCCAGGGAAGATTGCGCCCAGTTACGGGTCGCTCGCAGGCGATCACGCAGTTGCTTGAGCACGGTTCGGTAGGGTTCGGCGCTATCACCCGCCGCCGCGCGTAACTCGGCGCTGGCCTGCTGCATAGAGAGTTCAGAGGCCAGTTGTTCGATGTCACGCAGGTAAAGGTCCGCAGCCATCCAGCGCGCCAGCAGCAAGACTTCGCGGGTGACCGCTGCGGTGACATTCGGGTTGCCGTCGCGATCACCGCCCATCCACGAGGCAAAACGGATCGGTGCGGCCTCCAGCGGCAAGTGCAGCCCGGTCGCGGCATGCAAAGCACGATCTGCCTTGCGCAAGTAATGGGGGATGGCATGCCACAGCGAGCGCTCAATCACCGCAAAGCCCCACTTCGCCTCATCGATGGGGGTCGGGCGTGTGCGGCGAATTTCTTCGGTGTACCAGCCTTCGGCGATCAATCGCTGCAAGCGCACTGTGATTTGTTCGCGCTCGGCGGCATTCAGGTCGCGATGATCAAGCGCCGCCAGCTGCTCGGCGATGGCGTCGTACTTTTGAATCAGCGTCCGTCGTGCGACTTCGGTCGGGTGAGCGGTCAACACCAGCTCGATTTCCAGCTTGCCCAACTGTCGAGCCAAGGCCTCGGGGCTATGCCCGGCTTTTTTCAGACGCTCAAGCAATTCAGGCAGTACGCGGGATTCAAAGGGCTGAGGCTGGGAATCATCGCGCCTGTGGATAAGTTGATATTGCTCGGCAATATTGGCCAGGTTCAAAAACTGGTTGAACGCTCTTGCCACCGGCAAAAGTTCATCCTCACTCAGCTCGTCCAGGCTTGAACTCAGCTGCTCGGTGCCCGCCGCCGAATCACGGCGCCCGGCTTTGGCCGCCTTGCGGATACGCTCGATCTTGTCGAGAAATTCAGCCCCGTGTTGCTCACGAATGGTGTTGCCCAACAGCTCACCCAACAGGTGAACGTCCTCACGCAAACGTACATCGATATCAGCCATAAGCCCTTCTCTCCAGCGTTTCTGGACCGGTACTGCTCAGTCGTGACAGAAATCAGACTGAACAAGCGCGCAAAAATCTGATCTAGCAAGAGTGCACAGAGCAGCAAGCTCTGACAAGCGCGCAACCGTATGCTGTTGTTCTGTGGCTAACATTCTACGCAGATAGAGCTAATCTCAAGAATGAGCCACACAACGGCTTACTGCCCCGATTGCACCCGCCACAAGTGGGTTAATAACCCTGAGGTCCATATGAAAATCCGTGAACTCGCACAACACTGGGAACAGAATGCAAAGGGACGCCTGACCAATACCGGCTATGCGATTCATTTGGACGTCGAATCAGCCGCTCGCTTGGCTGCTATTTCCGAGATGTACCCCAAACGCCTTCCCGAAGAGTTGCTCGGCGAACTGATTGGTGCTGCACTCGAAGAGCTCGAAACCAGCTTCCCCTACGTGAAAGGCAACCATGTCGTGGCCACCGATGAAGAGGGTGATCCACTCTACGAAGACATTGGTCCTACCCCGCGCTTTCTCGCGCTGTCGCGACGTTATCTGCATGATCTGACCGAACAGGCCGACACGCAAAACCACTGATCGAAACATAGCTCCCATCCCTTCCTGACCCTCACATACCGGCTGCCTTTTGCGGCCGGCGTGCCTGCGCGCGCCCCCATGAGTCTCACGCTAGAGCCTCCGCAGAATGGATCCAAAAACATCATCCATTTAAAAACCTGACTGAACTATTCAAAAAACGAATAGGTCACAGCCAATAGCCATCACAGGAAAAGCCCTGGTAGCAGTTGGCATGGACACTGTTATTGCACACGCGTCAGGCACATGACTGTCATGGAAAATCAAGCGTTCTCAGGAGTTACCCAATGGAGTTGAACACCATGAAGATCAGCACTGCCTACACCTCGTTTAGCAACCTGCGCGGGTTGAAACTTGCTGCGCTGGCCCTCGGCAGCAGCTTGGTACTGGCCGGTTGTGCTGGCAATCCACCGACCGAGCAGTACGCCGTGACTCAATCGGCCGTGAACAGCGCCGTAAGTGCTGGCGGACCCGAGTTTGCCGCCGTGGAAATGAAATCGGCGCAGGACAAGCTCAAGCAAGCAGAAATGGCCATGCACGACAAAAAATACGACGAAGCCAAACGTTTGGCCGAACAGGCTGAATGGGACGCCCGCGTAGCTGAACGCAAGGCTCAAGCGGCTAAAGCCGAGAGAGCGGTCAAGGATGCCCATCAAGGCGTTGATGAATTACGAGAGGAAGGCATGCGTACCTCGCAATAAGCGCGGCCTCGCCCACTCCCTCGTGCATTCGTAATCACGTGCTTCGCAATTGATTTAAAGGACGAAAAAAATGACGCATAAACAACTGATGATCCCTGCCCTTCTGGCGCTCAGCGTTGGCCTGGCAGCCTGCTCTTCACAGCCAAACGTGAATCTTGAGCAAGCACGGACCAACTTCTCGGCCCTGCAAGCCAACCCGCAAGCCAGCAAAGTGGCTGCGCTGGAAACCAAGGACGCCAGCGATTGGCTGGATAAGGCTGACAAGGCCTACCAGAGCAAAGAAGACCAGAAGAGGGTCGATCAACTGGCTTACCTGACCAATCAGCGGGTCGAAGTCGCCAAGCAAACCATTAACCTGCGCACCGCCGAAGGCGATCTGAAAAACGCTGCCGGACAACGTGCCCAAGCGCGTCTGGATGCGCGCGATGCCCAGATCAAGCAACTGCAAGCCAGCCTGAACGCGAAGCAAACCGAGCGCGGGACCGTGGTGACATTCGGCGATGTGCTGTTCGACTTCAACAAGGCTGATTTGAAATCCAGCGGTCTGGTCGACATCAACAAGCTTGTCCAATTCCTTCAGGAAAATCCGGACCGCAAAGTGATTGTCGAAGGCTACACCGACAGCAGCGGTTCGGCGGCGTATAACCAGTCTTTGTCCGAGCGCCGTGCCAATTCGGTAAGAATGGCTCTGGTGAAAATGGGTGTCAGCCCTGAGCGCATCGTGGCCCAGGGTTATGGCAAGGAATACCCGGTTGCCGATAACACCAGCAACTCGGGTCGCGCACAGAACCGGCGTGTGGAAGTCACCATTTCCAACGATAACCAGCCTGTAGCTCCGCGTTCTTCGATGCATTAATCGACTGACGTAACCTAAAAAGCCCTGCCTGCGTTCATTCCGCAGGCGGGGCTTTTTAGTGCCTTACCCGATTCAGCGGTAAAGCTCGATCTGTACGTGTCGGTCGGGCGACGGCGTTATGGCTGCAACTGCTGCGGTGTTTCTTCGCCAGCGCAGCGCACAGCTTGTTTCTTACTGTTGATCAGCACGCCGCTGAGGCCTTTCTGCTCGGTGTTGAACAGCACCAGAACGCCGTCAATGCACTGCGCCACTTCGGCAGCAGGCTCCAGAGCAATTTTGTAATCCTCCCCGGGGATGGTCTTGAGCATGGTGAACTCGCTGAGCAACAGCGCGTCCTCAGGCTTGGCGAAATGCAGGTAGCCGTAGTACCAGAGGACACCGACAGTGCCCAGAATGGTGCAGATACCGGTGATGACCATGGGAATTGCGTTACGTTCTTCGCTCATTGCGGACTCTCTGAATGTTCAATTTCTGAATTCTGTTGTGCACGCAGCGCACCCGAGTGGCTGGGGTAATTCGGAACTTCGGCTAGACGCCGCAGGCCATTGAAGTGCTGCGGATCCTCTAGGTAGCGCACCATCACCTGACGCCACGTAGGGTCAGAGAATGTCTGCACATGCCCGCCACGCGTCAACTGCAGGACTCGTGGAGGGGGCGCAGCTTGATACAGACTGATGCCGTTGGAAAGGGGCACCATCGAATCATCCAGGCTCTGGAAAATCAGCAGCGGCGTTCCGCTCAGCAGTGGCAGGCCCCTGATCGCGCTGTCTGCGTCAGGAATCAGCCACGACAGCGGTGTTTGCAACGGCCAGGTCAACCATGAGGTGCTGAGGGTATACCGGGCAACATCGCGGTAGCTGGCCGGTGTTCCGTCAAGTATCAGCGCCTTGACCCGAGCGCGCTGTTGCGGATGTTCAGCCAGATAGTGCACCGCTATCGCACCACCGAGACTTTGCCCGAGCACCACCAGAGGCTTGCCTTGCACCTCGGGCGCGCGGTTCAACCAGGAAAACGCGGCGTCGACATCCTGATAGATCCCCTGCAGGCTCGGCTCGCCTTGCGACATGCCGTAACCGCGGTAGTCCAGCAGCAGCACCTGATAGCCCTCCTCCGGCAGCCACCAACTGCCACCCAGGTGCCAGGCCAGATTGCCGCCATTGCCATGCAAGTGCAGCACCGTGCCCTTGACCGGAACCCCGGCCTTGGCCGGCAGCCACCAGCCATGCAACCGGGTACCGTCAGCCGCCGTCAGGGTCACGTCGCGATAGGCCAGGTGGGCTCTATCAGGAGTAAACGGCTGGCCCGGCTCAGGGTAGAACAGTAAGGAACTGCAGCCGGTGAGGGTCAGGAGCAATGTGAGGATGCCCAATAACTTCACGCTTCAATTCCCTTTTGATGTGGTTGACTTGCTCGCCATGAGGCCTACAGGATGTTCGAGTAGTCAGCCTCAATCCGGTCCAGGCTCAAATGGTTGAGGAAGTTGGAGAAGCACATCCATGCGGACAAGGCGTTCATGTCCCGGAACTGTTCAGGCAGGTATTTCGGCGGCGTCACCAACCCTTCATCGACCAACTGGCGCAAGGCGCGCATGTCTTCCAGGGTGGTTTTGCCACAGAATAACAACGGTATCTGCTCAAGCTTGCCTTTGCGCACGGCCAACTGAATGTAGTTGTAAACCATGATGAAGCCCTTGAGGTAGGACAAGTCTTTCGTAAATGGCAGACCATCGGGCACCGAACCACGGAATACGCGACTAGCGTTGCCGTAGCTTTCGGACATGCCAAAGCCTTGCTCACGATAGAACTCGAAAACCTGCAAGAAATCAGCGCCCTCCTCGGCCATGTGGATGGCGCGAGTGCGGTTAGTCAGCTTACGCAAGCGGCTTGGGTATGAGGCGAAAGCAATCACTTCCATCAGAATCGCCAGGCCTTCCTGGGTCACCGTGGACGACGGCGGCCCCTTGGACAGGAACGTGCAGATCGGCTGATTCTGGCCATTGAGGGTCGTGCCGACATGCACCAGCCCTTCGTGCACTTCCAGCGCCCGCACGTCTCGCTCGTTAAACATCGCATCGGAGCGGATCTTGATGTAATCGGCACCGGCCGCCGCGTCGGCGACGATGCCATCGGATTCGAACACACGAATGGTCTCCTCCGCTTCACCAAACACCTTGTTCAAACGGGTTTGCAGCATACTCACCGCATCTTTGGCGGTGAGCGTTTTCGGCTCGTCCTTAAGGTCCCCGCGCCCGGCGATATTATTCAGGTAATCGGAGAGCATCAGGCCCAGATCCGCGAGCGTCGGGTCGCCCGCATGGAAGGCATCCGACGCAGCGCCATAAAGCTCTTGGGAAATCAGGCCGAAATCCGCTGTGCCACGCGCTTCAAGCATACGGATGACCATCCGGTACTCCTTGCACATGCGCCGCATGATCTGCCCGACCGGGTTGAACTGACCCAACTGGCGGGTGATGTCACGCTCGATGTTCTGGAATTCCAGCTTCACCGCGTTGGAGTCGAACGCCAGTGGCCGGTTGTCATAATAAGCGCGATCCACGGCGGGCATTTTCTTGCCCTTGGCCTCGAGAAAACCTTTGCGAATACTGTCGTCCCACTTCACCGCGTCAAGGACACGAATCGGTGTCTGAGCCACGACAATGCGGTCTGACAAGGCACGAATAATCTGCTGGTAATCGTCCACCCTGAACTCCTTGTTTGGTTAGGCGTGTCGCCCTACTTGGGCAAGCGCTGATACCGCGCCACTTCGAGAAAAACATCGGAGTTGGCCGGATCGTCGAGATAGGCAAATACCTGATCGAGAGGGCTGGTGATCAGCACGCCATCGCCCTTCTCGGTTTCCAGCGTTTCGCCAGCCAGGGTTTTCTGTTCGATCAGCTGATTGACCCGATCGACATCGAGGTTGTAGACCACCAGTTCATGGTTTTCGGTCAACTCGAAACCTGCAATGACGAAATTAGCACCGTATTTCTGCGGCAAACCCGCCGACAGGTACCAGCGACTGCCATGCCGAGACACGGTGAATGCGTATTCATCGCGGTGTTTGCGATCACCCGTGCGGTAGCTGACGGCCTGGTACTGATGGACGCCCGTGCGCGTGACTTCAAGTTCGAGCGCTTCACCCCAGGCGTTTTTGCTGGCCCATTTGCCAAGCATGGCTTTGGGTGCCGCATCGTTGGCGGGTATCGGGTCCTTGAAGGTCACCAGGCAGCCGCTCAATAACACGAACGACAAGGCAATGGCCACGCGCCAAGCTTTCATCGGGTTTTCCTGAACATACGCATATTCACTCGCAAACAGGTGTCGTGGTCCCCAACACCAGATGCAGGTGGCGGGTGAGGATGCCGAGCATTTCTTCGTCTGCGTGAGGCTGCGGGCCGTGGAGCAGGCCCTGATATTCCATCCGGCTGATTATCCCCGTCAACACTTGTGCATCCTGATGCGGTTGCGAAGACCCCATCACCTGGAAGAATTGACCTGTACCTTGCAGCAAAATCTCCTGATGTGCACTGACCAGCAGGGCCAGTCTCGGGTTGAGCAAGGCCTCATGGTGGAAGGCGTGCTCGGCGATCAGATGCTCGCGGCGCGTCATCAATTGGCGACGCACGTACTCCATGGTCATCAGGGCGATTTCATCGGCCAGGCGGGCTCGAGCGCCAGGGCTGCCATCGCTTCGGGCAACCATTTCACGCAGGATCACTTCGGTGTTTTCCCACAGCTTGGCCATGTAGGCCGCGCTGCGCTCGACGTATTGGGCAAAAGCATCGGTGAGCAGGTCATCGATGTCTTTGAAGTAATAGGTCGTGGCTGACAGGGGCACGCTGGCTTCGGCGGCCACCGCACGATGACGCACGGCTCGCACGCCATCGCGAACGACAATGCGCATGACCGCGTCGAGGATCTCCTGTCGGCGCTGCTCACTGCCCTGTCGAATGGCCTTGCGACCTTGATACTGAACACTCTGCGCTACGGCTGTGGCAACGCCAGCAGCCCCCTTTTGAGCGATCGCACGGTTCACAACAGGTTTTCCTTTTTGGTTGTAGCCTGGACGGACGCCTTCGCGGACACGTCCGCTCCTACAGAGATACTGCGGTCTACTGTGGGAGCAAGCTTGCCATTACGCGTCCCGCTGCGAATGGCTTCACGCGGGTTGTCTGACGAATACAAAAAAGCCGCCCTTGCGAGGCGGCTTCTTCACATTTTTACGCTTGTGGGCGCATGTGCGGGAACAGAATCACGTCACGAATCGACGGTGCATCGGTGAGTAGCATCACCAGCCGGTCGATGCCGATACCTTCACCGGCCGTTGGCGGCATGCCGTACTCCAGCGCACGCACGAAGTCAGCATCGTAATGCATGGCCTCATCGTCCCCTGAATCCTTGTCGCGAACCTGAGCCTGGAAGCGCTCGGCCTGGTCTTCCGCGTCATTCAACTCGGAGTAGGCGTTGGCGATTTCGCGGCCACCGATGAACAGCTCAAAGCGGTCGGTGACGTTCGGGTTGTTATTGTTGCGACGTGCCAGCGGCGACACTTCGAACGGGTATTCGGTGATGAAGGTCGGTTGTTCCAGTTGGTGCTCGACCAGCTCTTCGAAAATCATGGTCTGCAACTTGCCCAGACCTTCGAAGCCTTTAACGGCAGCACCGGCTTTCTTGGCGATAGCACGCGCCTTGTCGATGTCTTCAAGGTCGGCCGCAGTGATGTCCGGGTTGTACTTGAGGATCGACGCGAACACCGAAATACGCTGGAACGGTTCGCCGAAATGGAACACTTTGCCCTGATAAGGCACGTCGGTACTGTTCAGAACCAGCTGTGCCAGCTCGCGGAACAACTCCTCGGTGAGGTCCATGTTGTCTTCGTAATCAGCGTATGCCTGATAGAACTCAAGCATGGTGAATTCGGGGTTGTGCCGAGTCGAAACGCCTTCGTTACGGAAGTTGCGGTTGATCTCGAATACACGCTCGAACCCGCCCACCACCAGACGTTTGAGGAACAGCTCTGGCGCGATACGCAGGAACATGTCCAGGTCGAGTGCATTGTGATGCGTTTCGAAAGGCTTGGCCGCAGCACCACCCGGGATGGTCTGCAACATCGGCGTTTCCACTTCAAGGAAATCGCGCTGCATAAAGAAGCTGCGAATGTGCGCAATGACTTGCGAACGAACGCGGAAGGTGTGGCGTACTTCTTCGTTGACGATCAAGTCAACGTAGCGCTGACGATAGCGGGTTTCGGTATCGGTCAGGCCATGGTGCTTGTCCGGCAGCGGGCGCAGGGACTTGGTCAGCAGCCGCACGTTGGTCATTTCGACATACAGGTCGCCCTTGCCGGAACGCGCCAGGGTGCCTTCGGCGGCGATGATGTCACCAAGGTCCCAGGTTTTGACCGCCGCCAGGGTTTCTTCTGGCAACGTCTTGCGGTTGACATAGACCTGGATGCGACCCGTCATGTCCTGAATCACCATGAACGAGCCACGGTTGAGCATGAGGCGACCCGCGACCTTGACCGGAATCGCTGCAGCCAACAGCTCTTCCTTGGTCTTGTCGACATACTGCTTCTGCAAATCATTGCAGTAGCTGTCGCGGCGGAAGTCGTTGGGGAAGGCCTGGCCCTTGGCGCGCTCGGCAGCAAGCTTTTCCTTGCGCAGGGCGATCAGGCTGTTTTCTTCCTGTTGCAGGTCTTGCGGGTCGAGTTGTTGGTCGCTCATGTCTTAAATTTTCCATCGCAGGTTCGTTGCCCTCGCCATCAGGACGAGGGACTTGAATCGGGGCTGCTGTATCAGGGCTTGGGATTACAGCCCTTGCTTGAGGCTGGCCACAAGGTACTCATCGATATCGCCGTCGAGCACGTTGACGCAGTCGCTTCTTTCGATACCGGTACGCAGATCCTTGATCCGCGACTGGTCGAGCACATACGAGCGAATCTGATGACCCCAGCCGATATCCGACTTGGTGTCTTCCAGGGCCTGCGAAGCGGCATTGCGCTTCTGCACTTCCTGCTCATACAAGCGTGCCCGCAACATTTTCATCGCGGTGTCTTTGTTCGCGTGCTGGGAACGTTCGTTCTGGCAGCAGACCACCGTGTTGGACGGTATGTGCGTAATCCGTACCGCCGAGTCGGTGGTGTTAACGTGCTGACCACCGGCACCGGAGGAACGGTAGGTGTCGATTCGCAAGTCCGACGGGTTGATGTCGATTTCGATGTTGTCATCGATTTCCGGCGACACGAACACGGCCGAGAACGAGGTGTGGCGACGGTTGCCCGAGTCGAACGGGCTCTTGCGCACCAGGCGGTGCACACCGATCTCGGTGCGCAACCAACCAAAGGCGTATTCACCCTTGATGTGCAGAGTCGCGCCTTTGATCCCGGCGACTTCACCCGCGGACAATTCCATGATGG
This sequence comes from Pseudomonas sp. GG8, assembly GCF_052976945.1. NCBI lineage: Bacteria > Pseudomonadati > Pseudomonadota > Gammaproteobacteria > Pseudomonadales > Pseudomonadaceae > Pseudomonas > Pseudomonas sp. GG8. The sequence continues at coordinate 1,094,777 of NZ_JBRIIP010000001.1, read as the reverse complement.
TGGCGTCGAAACCGCGTTTATCCGCCCAGCGCAGGTACATGCGCAGCAGGATGTTGGCCCAGTCCTGAGCCTCTGTACCGCCAGAGCCGGCCTGAATATCCAGATAAGCGTTGTTGGCGTCCATCTCGCCGCTGAACATCCGACGGAATTCCAGCTTCTCCAGCGACTCGCGCAAGCGCTCGACTTCAGCAGCCACGTCGTCCACGGCAGCCTGATCTTCTTCTTCGGCGGACATCAACAGCAGGTCTTTGGCGTCGACCAGGCCAGAGGACATTTCGTCCAGGGTGTCGACGATCTGCGCCAGCAAGGAACGCTCGCGGCCCAGGTTCTGTGCGTACTCGGGGTTGTTCCAGACAGCAGGATCTTCAAGCTCGCGATTGACTTCAGTCAGACGCTCATGCTTTTGATCGTAGTCAAAGATACCCCCGAATGGTTTCAGAACGCTCGGACAGGTCCTTGATGCTGTTTAGGATCGGGTTGATTTCCATGGTGGGCAGCACTCGTAGGCGAACTTTTGAAAGCCGACGAGTATAACTCACCACCGACCGCTAAGGCAGTCCATTGGGCAGGCCTTACGGGAGTTTCTGCGCTGCACGATTCCACCGCCGATGCCGCAACGGATCAGCTAACCCCCACCACCACCTGATTGCGTCCATTGTTCTTCGCGGAATATAAACCCTTGTCGGCGTCCATGATCAGTTGGCGACTGTTGGAGCCCGGTTGCGGGATCATGGTGGCTAAGCCGATGCTGATAGTCAGGATCGAGCCCGGCAAAGGGAAAATGTGCGGGATATTGAGGCCCTCCACGGTCTGGCGCAGCTTTTCGGCCAGCAGCCGCGCACCGCCTGGTGAGGTGGTTGGCAGCACCAGGGCAAACTCTTCCCCACCGTAACGCGCTGGCAGATCGGAAGATCGACCGCAACTCTCGCGAATCGCACTGGAGACCTGACGCAGTGCTTCGTCACCTTCAAGATGGCCAAAGTTGTCATTGAAGGCCTTGAAGTAGTCCACATCAATCATCAACAACGAGATCTGGCTTTGCTCACGCAGTGCCCGGCGCCACTCCAGCTCCAGGTACTCGTCGAAGTGCCGACGATTGGACAGGCCAGTCAAGCCGTCCGAGTTCATCAAGCGCTGTAACACCAGATTGGTATCGAGCAACTGCTGCTGACTGACGCGCAAGGCTCTATAGGCTTCATCACGCTGCAACAGAGTCATGTACGAGCGAGAGTGGTAACGAATGCGCGCCACCAACTCGATGGTGTCCGGCAGCTTGACCAGATAATCGTTGGCACCGGCCGCGAAGGCCGCGCTTTTGATCAGCGGGTCTTCCTTGGTCGAGAGTACGATGATCGGAATATCGCGGGTCAGCGGGTTGTTGCGGTACTCACGCACCAGGGTCAGACCATCGAGGCCCGGCATGACCAGATCCTGCAAAATCACCGTCGGCCTGATCAAAATAGCCTGGGCAATCGCCTGATGCGGGTCGGCACAGAAGTGGAAATCGATGTTATCTTCGTTGGCCAGCCCACGGCGCACCGCTTCACCAATCATTGCCTGATCGTCGACCAACAGCACCATCGCCGAGTTCTCGTCGGTCTTCTTGAAACCATCTATTTGCAAATCATGCATGCCGGGGCTCCTGCTCTCTGACTGGTCGTGAACACGCCTGAAAAGTCATTAGCCGAACACCTCGATCAATCTGGGCGCAATTTTTTCCAGTGGCCGAATTTCGACAGCTGCATCGATCGCGGCAGCCGCCTTGGGCATGCCATACACAGCACAGCTGTGTTGATCCTGAGCGATGGTCAAAAACCCCTGCTGTCGCATCAACTTAAGCCCTTGAGCACCATCGCGCCCCATCCCCGTTAGCAACACACCCACCGCATCTCCACTCCAATAGCTGGCCACACTCTCGAAAAAAACGTCGATCGAGGGCCGATAAATTTCGTTTACGGGCTCGGCGGTGTACGCCAGACTACCGTTTTTCAATAAGCGAATATGGTGATTGGTGCCCGCCAGCAAGACTGTTCCCCGCTCTGGCGGCTCGCCGTCACGGGCCAGACGCACGGGCAAACCAGACGCACTGGCCAGCCACTCAGCCATCCCGGCGGCAAAAACCTGATCCACATGCTGAACCAGCACAACAGCCGCAGGAAATGACGCGGGCAGGCCCTTCAGGAGAACTTCCAGCGCTGCCGGGCCGCCCGCGGAAGAGCCGATAGCCACCAGACCCTGGCGCTGTACGCTCGCACGCAAAGGCGTGGCGACCGTGCGCACGCAACTGTCGCGCTGACCGATCAACCAGTCAATATTGAGGATCTTGCGCAATAGCGGGGCCGCTGCGTCCTTGGGATTCCCTGCGCCCAGGGCGGGCGTATCGACCACATCCAGCGCGCCGTACCCCATGGCTTCGAACACCCGATGGACATTCTGCTGTCGGTCCACGGTAACAATGACGATGGCGCACGGTGTAGCGGCCATGATCTGTCGGGTCGCTTCGACGCCATCCATGACCGGCATGATCAGGTCCATCAGGATAAGGTCCGGCGTCAGCTGCGCACAGCGCTCGACGGCTTCGGCGCCATTGGCCGCGACCCAGACCACCTGATGCGCGGGCTCGAAAGCGATGGCCCGGCGCAGGGCCTCCACGGCCATGGGCATATCGTTGACGATAGCGATCTTCATCCCTGCGCACCTCCGATCAACTCCATCACGGCATCGAGCAAAGCGTCGTCATGAAAGCTGGCTTTAGCCAAGTAATAATCCGCACCGGCATCCAGACCTCGACGGCGATCTTCTTCTCGGTCCTTGTATGACACCACCATCACCGGCAGGGACTGCAAACGACTGTCCCGACGCAACAGGGTAACCAGCTCGATACCGTCCATGCGCGGCATGTCTATATCGGTGATCAGCAAGTCAAAGTCTTCGGCACGCAAGGCATTCCAGCCGTCCATGCCATCCACCGCCACCACCACTTCATACCCACGATTGAGCAGCAACTTGCGCTCCAGCTCACGCACCGTCAGCGAGTCATCGACCACCAACACCCGCTTGCGCGCTACGGCATCGGCTTGCTGGCCGCCCCGGCCGATGCGCTCCAGACGTCCGGTGTTGAGCAGTTTCTCCACCGAACGCAGCATATCGTCCACATCAATGATCAATACCGCCGAGCCATCGTCGAGCAAGGCCCCGGCTGAAATATCCTGGACCTTGCCCAGTCGCGGATCGAGGGGCAGCACCACCAGCGTGCGCTCACCGATAAAACGCTCGACCGCCACGCCATATACGGCATCCCGCTCACGAATGATCACGACCTTGAGCACGTCACCGACAGGCTGGCTTTGCGGGCGCTGAAGCAACTGGCTGGCGGCCACCAGTCCTACGGGACGGTCGTCGTACCAGAAATGCTGACGCCCCTCCAACTGCACGACTTCGCTGACCTGCACATCACGCATGCGTTCGATGTGCGCCAAGGGGAATGCATACGCCTCCCCACCGACGTCGACCACCAGACTGCGGACCACCGACAGGGTCAGTGGCACTGTCAGTTGGAAGCGGCTGCCCTGCCCTGCGCCCTGTTCGACTTCGATCGCCCCACGAAGTTGGCGGACCATATGCTGCACCGCGTCCAGGCCAACGCCACGCCCGGACACTTCGGTGACTTTGTCGCGCAGACTGAAGCCGGGCAGGAACAAAAAACTCAGCAGCTCATCTTCACTCAGTTGCTCAGCGGTTTCAGCGGGCGACAACTGGCGCTTGATGATGCTGCGACGCAGTTGATCGAGATCGACACCCGCGCCGTCGTCACTGACTTCCACCACCAACAGGCCGGCCTGATGGGACGCCCTGAGCCGGATGACGCCTTCTGCAGGCTTACCTGCCAGCAGCCGCTGCTCGGGCAATTCGATGCCATGATCCACCGCGTTGCGCAGCAAATGGGTCAAGGGCGCTTCAAGCTTTTCCAGCACGTCACGGTCAACCTGGGTCTTTTCGCCTTCGATTTCCAGGCGCACAGGCTTACCCAACTCGCGGCCCAGGTCGCGGACCATGCGCGCCTGACCGACCAGCACATCGGCAAAGGGGCGCATCCGACAGGCCAGTGCAGTGTCGTACATCAACTGCGCACGCTGGCTGGCCTGCCAACCGAACTCATCCAACTGAGAGGTCTGCTGGGTCAGCATCGCCTGGGCTTCGGACAGCAAACGCCGGGCTTCTTCGAGTATTTCCAGGGCCTCGACGCTTGCGCCGGACTCTTTGAGGCTCACATCCAGACTGTCGAGGGTCCTCGCGCTTTTATTTTGCAGACGCTTGACCCGCTGCATTGTCGCCAGATACGGCTTGATCCGCTGAGTTTCGACCAGCGACTTACTCGACAAGTCGAGCAAGCTGTTCAGGCGATCGGCCGTCACCCGCAAGACGCGCTCACCGCCTTCAGCGATCCGTTGGTTTTGACGGGGCGCCTCAGCCACGACAGAAGCAAGGACAGAAACCGGGTCCGGCTCGGTGTACGGCGCAGGAGTATCAAGGCGCAGTGCAGCGGCCAATAAATCGATAGTGGTCATCTCGGGCATGGACAGAAGCGATTCAAGCGACGGCTGTGCAGACGTTGCCGACGCTGAATCGCCGGTGGCGGCACCTGGCGCCAGCAACGCGTTCATTTGCAGCACATACGCGTCGATATCCGCAGGGCTAACGCCCGTACTGCCTGGCGTGGCGATGCGCATCAGCAAGTCGGTACCCAGCAGCAAAGCATCGATATGCTCGGGCCGCAGGCGCAACCTGAATTCTTGGGCGCTGACCAGGCAATCTTCCATTACATGGGCCACGCTGACCCCGGCATCGACCCCGACAATCCGCGCCGCGCCCTTGAGCGAATGGGCGGCGCGCATGCAGGCTTCCAGGTGCTCTGCCTGCGCGGGATTGCGTTCCAGCGCCAGCAAGCCGGCACTGAGGACCTGGGTTTGTGCTTCGGCTTCCAGCGTGAACAACTCAAACAGCGAGGCATCGCGCATTTGTTCTGGGGTCATGTGAGGCTCCGGTTCACCGCCGACAGCAGTTGATCTTCATCGAGCAGGCGCAAACTGCGCGCTTTCCACTGCAGAACGCCCTGGGTAAATCTGGCATGGGTCTGATGACCCGCGTCGGATGCCGAGTCCAGTTCACGCTCATCCATGGCATGGATGCCATCGACCTCGTCCACCGGCACCACGACCGGGCCACCCTGAGCGGCGACGATCAGCATACGCGGCATGATCCGCGCCGAGGGCGTCACCACTGGCGAGTTGTCCAGGCCCAGCAACTCAACCAGCGACAGGCAGGCCACCAGCGCGCCCCGTACATTGGCGACGCCAAGCAACGCCCGCGAGCGTTGATGCGGCAGAGAATGAATGGCCTGCAACGGCGCCACTTCGACCAGACAGCGGGTGGGCAACCCGAGCCATTCTTCGCCCAGACGAAACACCAGGATCGAGCGGGTCTTGATCTCGCTGTGAGCCTCAAGGGTATGGCCCTGCACCCGATGTTCCTGGGCCAGGGAGTAGCGATCCAGCAGGCGCGTGGCGGCAGCTGAATACACCGAACAGTTACGGCAATGAATATGCTCGGCCAGCAATGGGCAAGAACGCTCGCCATGTATACCAATACGGTTCCAGCAATCGTCGATTACCTGAAGGTCTTGCTGGGTCAGGCTTGGTTCGCTCAGCTGGCCGCTCATCGATTACGTCCTTCCTTGCTCAGGCCACGGGCAGCCCGGTCCTGCAAACGGCGGGCACCTTCGGTATCGCCTTGAGAGGCCAGCAGAGTCGCCAACTGCGCCAATGCCTCGGAATGTTGTGGCTGCAGGTACAACGCTTTGCGATACAAACCCTGCGCCTCCGCCGTCTGGCCGCCGAGATCGCTGAGCAGTCCCAGCCAATAAAACACTTGGGCTACCGGCTCATATAGTTTCAGGTAGCGCTCGCAGGCCGCGCGCGCCTCGGCACTTTTACCCTCGTTGGCCAGGCTTGCGATGTTTGCCAGCAAGCTGGCGGCTTCATTGTCGAGGCCCCCTGCCGGAGTGGGTACAGCTCTGGCGCTTGCAAGGACCGGCGGGCTTGACGCAAACGATCGGGGGCTCGCCCGCAACGGCAGACTGGCCCGCGAACGAGTAAAGGTCGCTGGCACCGGGGTTGGAAGCGACAGGGGCACAACAGCAGCAGGCGGCACTTCGGCTTTTTCCGCGCAGCGGCTAAAAGCAAACGACTGCGCAATACCGATTGAACGCATGCCCAAACGCGCCAGCAGACTGCCCTCGGCCGGACCGATAAACAACACGCCTTCTTCGCGGGTCATGCGCTTGAGCACCTCGAAAACGCGTTGTTGGGTCGCCAGATCGAAATAGATCAACAGATTGCGGCAGAACACGAAGTCATAAGCGGGTCTCGCCGCCAACAACGTCGGATCAAGCACGTTACCCGTCTGAAAGTTGACCTGGTTACACACCCGTTCATTGAGTAAAAAACCATCGACCTCAGCACTGAAATACTGGTCACGAAAGGTTATTTGCTCACCGCGAAACGAGTTTCTGCCATAAATCGCCCGCGTTGCCCGCTCGATGGACAAGGGACTGATATCGATGCCATCGACCTGAAACTGTTGCGGGCAAATCCCGGCATCGAATAGGGCCATGGCAATCGAATAGGGTTCTTCGCCCGTGGAACAGGGCAGGCTGAGGATACGCAGCGGTCGCGAGCCCATCAGTTCCGCCAGTCGCGTCTGCGCCAGCTTGCCCAGGGTCGAAAACGATTCCGGGTAACGAAAGAACCAGGTCTCGGGGACAATCACCGCTTCGATCAGCGCTTGCTGCTCGCTGGCCGACGTCTGCAACAACTGCCAATAGCCGTCACTGTCCTGCGCGCTCGATGCGGCGCAACGCTGGCGCACGGCGCGCTCGATGATCGCTTCACCGACCGAGGCAACGTCCAGACCGATGCGGTCCTTGAGGAAGGAAAAGAAACGCGCGTCATTGCTCATGGCGCCTCCTCGAACAGCTCGATATTCAAGGGTTGGGCAGGATAAAGCAGCTCGCGCACCGAATCACTGAGCAGGTCCTGGACCCGAATCCATTGCAGCAACCCTTGTTTGTCTTCGCGTACCGGGCCGAGATAGGGTGACAGTCGATTATCCAGACCGTATTCCTTGAACTCGCGAGGCGGGCAACGCAGGGTATCAGTGGCCTGCTCCAGAATCAGGCCGAGCAACTGACCGGATCGGTCAGCGTCCGGGCGATAGTGAACCAGGACCAGACGGGTACTAGTTCGAGTCTGTGCCGGGCGGCCAAAGGTGAGCGCACTGAGATCAATCACCGGCACCACCACGCCCCGGTACGCAAACACCCCGGCCACCCAATGTGGCGCCTGGGGGATGGGTCTGAGATGCAAACGTGGGAGTACTTCGGCGATTTCGACCGCCTCCAGGGCGTAACGCTCGTCACCTATGTGAAACAACAAAAACAGCTTGTTCTGCGGTAACGCCGGGGCGCCACGCTTGGCTGAGTGCTCGATCATCGTCCGGTCTCAGACTTTGAAACGCGAGACGCCGCTGCGCAGCCCCACCGCCACCTGGCTCAGCTCATCAATGGCGAAACTGGCCTGACGCAACGACTCAACTGTCTGGCTGCTGGCATCACCCAGTTGCACCAGCGCCTGATTGATCTGTTCGGCACCGGTGGCTTGCGCCTGCATGCCTTCGTTAACCATCAGGACTCGCGGCGCCAAGGCCTGCACCTGATAGATGATCTGCGAAAGCTGCTCGCCGACCTGCGTCACTTCGAACATGCCACGACGGACTTCTTCGGAGAACTTGTCCATGCCCATCACGCCTGCGGACACGGCCGACTGAATCTCACGAACCATCTGCTCGATGTCGTACGTCGCCACGGCGGTCTGATCGGCCAAGCGACGTACTTCAGTCGCAACCACGGCAAAACCGCGCCCATACTCACCCGCTTTTTCCGCTTCGATGGCTGCGTTGAGCGACAAGAGGTTGGTCTGGTCGGCCACTTTGACGATGGTCACTACCACCTGATTGATGTTGCCGGCCTTCTCATTGAGGATCGCCAACTTGGCGTTGACCAGATCGGCAGCCCCCATGACCTGATGCATGGTCTCTTCCATACGCGCCAGGCCTTGCTGGCCGGTGCCTGCAAGGATCGAAGCCTGATCCGCGGCGGAGGTGACCTCGGTCATGGTGCGCACCAGATCACGGGACGTGGCGGCGATTTCTCTGGAGGTCGCACCGATTTCCGTGGTGGTGGCAGCCGTTTCGGTGGCCGTGGCCTGTTGCTGTCTGGAGGTCGCGGCGATCTCGGTCACCGAGGTGGTGACCTGTACCGACGAACGCTGGGCCTGTGAAACCAGGCCCGTCAACTCGGTCATCATGTCGTTGAAGCCAGTTTCGACTGCACCGAACTCATCTTTGCGGTCCAGGTCCAGGCGCTTGCTCAAGTCACCGGTGCGCATGACCTCGAGAATCTGCACGATGCGCTGCATCGGCGCCATGATTGCGCGCATTAACAGCAAGCCACAGCTCGCGGCAGCAGCCAGGGCGATCAGCAGGGAAATACCCATGCTGATTTTCGCGTCAGTCACCGAGACGCTAATTGATTCGGCCGCATGGTCAGCCAGTTTCTTGTTTTCGGTGATCAACGTATTGATAAGATCGCGACCCAGATTCCAGACAGGGGACAGCTGCGTGTTGAGCGCACTGCGGGCCTTGATAAAATCATTGGCTTGATAAAGCGCGAGAACGTCATCGAGGGCTTTCCGATAAACCTCATGTTGCCTCTCAAATGAATCGAAGCGGACCTGGTCATCTGAGCTGAAAATGGTTTTCTTATAGTTGCTCACTTCGTTTTCGAGGATGGCTTCGTTAGCCTTGAACTGCTCAAGTTCAGCCGTCGTAAGCGGCCGACCTTCGTCTTCGCCGAGCAGCTTCAAGGTGACAACGTAACTAGTGCCCCATGCATTGCGGATGGTGGTGCTGTAATAAAGGCCCGGCAGAGCATCAGTGCGGACCTGCTCCTCGCTGGACTGAATAGAAAGCAGTCGGGAGTACGACACGACAACCATCAACAACATGATGGCGATGATCACAGCGAAACTCGCCAGAATCCGTTGGCGCAACGTCCAGTTCTTCACAGTCAGCCCTCAAGAGTTCAACACCGGCAGCATCCGCCGAGTTCAAGAAGTGGACCAACAGACGGCCCAAAGCAGGCTGAGTATAGCCCAGCCCCCTTAAGGCTAATACGGGTGTTTCCGACATACTTTCAGCTGGTTGCTCACCCTTTATCAGAAGCCTGCCGCACCTGCGCCTCAAGCTCTACCTTGAGTGCAGGGTCCAACCTGAGTTGGCGAGCAAGTTCGTCAAGATAGGCGCGCTCCATAAAGTGCTCCTCATCCACCAACATCACGCTGGCAATGTACATTTCGGCGGCCATTTCCGGCGTGTTCGCCGCTCGAGCGACTTCTGCCGGATCGAGAGGTTTGTTGAGTTCGGCCTGCAACCAATGCCGCAGCTCCTGATCGTTGGTCAGTTTGGTGAATTCACCCTCTATCAACTGACGCTCACGGTCATCAACATGGCCGTCCGCCTTGGCCGCAGCCACCAGTGCCTTGAGAATCGCCTGACTGTGCTCTTCTACCTGCGGCGCTGGCAGCCGGTCAATAGTTTGTGGCTCGGAGTGTGGGGCTGTGCCTTGATTGGCTTGCCAATTGCCATAGGCTTTGTAGGCCAAAACCCCCAGCGCCGCGAGACCACCGTAGGTCAGCGCCTTGCCGCCCACCTTGCGTGCGGTTTTATTACCCATCAGCAAACCCATCGCACCAGCCGCCAATGCTCCGCCGCCCGCACCGGACAGGAACCCACCCAACCCTCCGCCCGCCCCACCGAGCAAACCGCCTAACCCCCCTGAACCGCCCGCAGCGGGGGCGCTGTTATCGGAATGATTGCCCGTTCGTACGCCAGTTTTGTTCTGTAGCAGGTCCTGCCCGGACTTAAGCAGTTGATCGAGTAAGCCACGCGTATTCATGGGAAAGCCTCCAGAACTTGTCAGTCGTTTCGTGGCCAGCAGAGTAGAACGAAGTGTGTCCTGGCAGGTTTGAGGAGTGCTTCGAAATGTTGCATGGCCCTCCAGGCAGCGTCACTCGCTCAACTATCGTTTAAAAAGATATACACTCTGAAACATCTAAAAAACCAATCAACAACCTCGCCAGAGCTGCCCTCTCATGATGACGTTGCGCCAGATCCGTCACTTCATCGCGGTCGCGGAAACCGGTTCGATCTCGGCCGCCGCACAGGCGGTGTACATTTCCCAGTCCACGCTGACGTTGGCGATCCAGCAACTGGAACAGGAAATCGGCGTCACGCTGTTCAACCGCCATGCCAAGGGCATGAGCCTGACCCATCAGGGCCACCAGTTCCTGCGCCAGGCGCACTTGATCCTGGCCACGGTGGACAACGCCAAGCGCAGCCTGCAACAAAGCACCGACCAGGTAGCAGGCCAGTTGATTGTCGGCGTGACCAGCCTGGTGGCGGGCTATTACCTGGCGGACTTGTTGACTCGTTTTCAGCGTGCTTACCCCAACGTCGACATCCGCGTAATGGAAGACGAGCGCCCGTATATCGAGCATTTGCTGGTCAGCGGCGAGATTGATGTCGGGGTGTTGATCCTGTCCAACCTCGAAGACCGCTACGCCCTGCAAACCGAAGTACTCACCCACTCACCGCACCGGGTCTGGCTGCCTGCGCAGCACCCCCTGCTGGAACACGACAGCATTAACCTGGCAGACGTCGCTCGCGAGCCGTTAATTCAGCTCAATGTCGATGAAATGGACATGAATGCCCAGCGCATGTGGTCGCGAGCCGGCCTGCAACCGCACATCACACTGCGCACAGCTTCGACCGAAGCCGTCCGGAGCCTGGTGGCAGCCGGACTCGGGGTTTCCATCCAGCCAGACATGACCTATCGGCCCTGGTCGCTGGAGGGCGACATCATCGAAGCGCGCCCCTTGGCGGACCTCAGCCAGACCCTGGACGTAGGCCTGGCATGGCGCCGAGGCACGGCACGACCCGCGTTGGTCGACCCCTTTTTGAGCGTCGCCCGCGAGCAACCTCATACCGGGCGCAGGCTATCTATTTAATCGAACGCAGCTTTCAGTATTTAGCATTTGTCGACCTCTCGCCCGCGCACTAGTCTCTGTGGCTATAGATGGCCGGGCGCGCCAAGGAGCAAGCCCATGGACCCCACGGCCACAAAAAAAAAGAGAGCACCCAACATGCCCGGCGCGCAACCGACCCCATTGTTCACGGCACTGTTAATCGACGGTGAACTGGTCGCAGGCCAAGGTTTCGTCGAACCGATCCTCAATCCAGCCACCGGCGAAGTACTGACTCATATTGCCGAAGCCAGCATTGAACAAGTCGAATCCGCAATCCTCGCCGCCCACCGCGCCTTTGCCAGCTGGTCTCGAACCACACCGCAACAACGCTCGAACATCCTGCTGTCCATTGCCAACGTCATTGAAAAACAAGCCGATCAGCTCGCCCGCCTGGAATCGCTGAACTGCGGCAAGCCCCTGCACCTGGCGCGCCAGGATGACTTAAGCGCGACGGTCGACGTGTTCCGTTTTTTCGCTGGCGCCGTGCGCTGCCAGACAGGACAACTCTCCGGCGAATACCTGCCAGGCTACACCAGCATGGTTCGGCGTGACCCGATTGGCGTGGTGGCGTCCATCGCGCCGTGGAATTACCCGATCATGATGGCCGCCTGGAAAATCGCCCCGGCACTGGCGGCGGGCAACACGTTGGTGTTCAAACCGTCCGAACACACACCACTGTCGATCCTGGCGCTGGCCCCGGCGCTGGCTGAGCTGTTGCCGCGCGGGGTCATCAATATCATCTGCGGCGGCGGTGAAGGTGTCGGTAGCCATTTAGTCAGCCACCCGAAAGTACGCATGGTATCGCTGACCGGTGACATCGTTACCGGACAAAAAATCCTTCAGGCAGCCGCCAAAACCCTCAAACGCACGCACCTGGAACTGGGCGGCAAAGCCCCGGTCATCGTCTGCAACGACGCTGACATTCAGGCGGTGGTTGAGGGCGTGCGCACCTACGGCTACTACAACGCGGGGCAGGATTGCACGGCCGCGTGCCGAATCTACGCACAGACAGGCATTCATGATCGCTTGGTGGCCGAACTCGGCGCGGCGGTCAGCAGCCTGCGCTTTGCCGGCAAACGTGACGCCGACAATGAAATCGGTCCGCTGATCAGCACCCGCCAGCGTGATCGGGTCGCCAGCTTCGTCGAGCGTGCATTGGGCCAGCCACACATCGAGCGCATTACGGGCGCAGCGGTGCATTCCGGGGCAGGCTTCTACTATCAGCCGACCCTGCTCGCCGGCTGCAAACAAACCGACGAGATCGTCCAGCGCGAGGTGTTCGGTCCGGTCGTCACCGTGACCCGCTTCGATCAGCTTGAGCAAGCGGTGGACTGGGCCAACGACTCGGAATACGGCCTGGCGTCGTCGATCTGGACCCAGAATCTGGACAAGGCCATGCAAGTGGCCGCGCGCTTGCAGTACGGATGCACCTGGATCAATAGCCATTTCATGCTGGTCAGCGAAATGCCCCACGGCGGCCTCAAGCGCTCGGGTTATGGCAAGGATTTATCCAGCGACTCGTTGCAGGATTACAGCGTGGTGCGCCACATCATGGCGCGTCACGGGCAAGACTTGAGCTGAACAACGCTCAAGACGAATGACTGCACTACGCTTTACAGCACTCTAATAATCAGCCCGAAAAGGGCATGTCGTACCCGTTCAAAACTGCCCCGACCATAATTAAAGAAGAGGGAATCCCATGTCAGTGCTCAAGACCGCAGTACTCAGCGCTGTAGTCACCGGTATGTTCACCAGCTGCGGTGTCTCCGCGGCAGAGATGCTCAAAACCGTAGGCGACGGCGAGGGCCAGCTCGATATTGTCGCGTGGCCGGGCTACATCGAACGGGGTGAAAGCGACAAGGCATACGATTGGGTAACCGGCTTCGAGCAAGAGACCGGCTGCAAGGTCAGCGTCAAAACTGCCGCCACCTCCGATGAGATGGTCAGCTTGATGGCCAAGGGCGGTTATGACCTGGTGACGGCATCAGGCGATGCGTCGCTGCGACTGATCGTCGGCAAGCGGGTCCAGCCCATCAACACCGCGCTGATTCCGAACTGGAAGAACATCGACCCGCGCCTGGCGAACGGTCCTTGGTACGTGGTCAACAAACAAACCTACGGCACGCCTTATCAGTGGGGCCCGAACGTGCTGATGTACAACACCACTGTGTTCAAGGTCGCGCCCGTCAGCTGGAGCGTGGTATTCGAAGCGCAAAACCTGCCAGACGGCAAACCCAACAAAGGCCGTGTGCAGGCTTATGACGGCCCGATCTATATCGCAGATGCCGCGCTGTACCTGAAGTCGACCCAGCCTGAACTGGGGATTAAAAACCCGTATGAACTCAACGAAACCCAGTACAAGGCGGTCCTCGACCTACTGCGCAAACAACAGCCGTTGATCCACCGTTATTGGCACGACGCCACCGTCCAGATGAGTGACGTCAAGAACGAAGGCGTCGCGGCCTCCAGCTCATGGGGCTACATGGTCAACGGCCTCAAGGCTGACAAACAGCCTGTGGCCTCGACCATTCCAAAAGAAGGCGCTACCGGCTGGGCTGACACCACCATGCTCCACGCCGACGCTAAGCACCCGAACTGTGCCTACAAGTGGATGGACTGGTCGCTGCAACCTAAAGTCCAGGGCGACGTTGCCGCCTGGTTCGGTTCATTGCCAGCAGTACCCGCAGCGTGCAAGGCCAGCGAACTGCTGGGTGCCGAAGGGTGCGCGACCAATGGTTTCGACCAGTTCGACAAGATCGCTTTCTGGAAAACCCCGCAAGCTGAAGGCGGCAAGTTCGTGCCGTACAGCCGCTGGACCCAGGATTACATCGCGATCATGGGCGGTCGCTGAGTCCGTCTGAAGGTCCTGCGGACCTTACCGCAGGCAAACCATGCTCCTACAAAATCTGCGCTGTCCCTGTAGGAGCGGGCTTGCCCGCGAGCGACTGCAAAGCAGTCGCAAATGATTCACCCGCATTTTCGGAGCTACACACCATGACGCTTGCAGTCCAGTTCACCCACGTTTCCCGTCAGTTCGGCGAAGTGAAAGCCGTTGACCGGGTTTCCATTGATATTCAGGACGGTGAGTTCTTTTCCATGCTGGGCCCGTCGGGCTCGGGCAAAACTACCTGTCTGCGCTTGATTGCCGGTTTCGAGCAGCCGAGCGCAGGCTCAATCCGCATTCATGGCGAAGAGGCGGCAGGCCTGCCGCCCTATCAGCGTGATGTGAACACCGTGTTCCAGGACTATGCGTTGTTCCCGCACATGAACGTGCGGGACAACGTTGCCTATGGCTTGAAGGTCAAGGGCGTCGGTAAAGCCGAACGTCTCAAGCGTGCCGAGGAAGCCTTGGCCATGGTCGCGCTCAATGGCTACGGCGACCGCAAACCGGTGCAACTCTCCGGCGGCCAGCGTCAACGTGTTGCACTGGCACGCGCCTTGGTCAATCGGCCCCGCGTGCTGCTGCTCGATGAGCCGCTGGGCGCCCTCGATTTGAAGCTGCGCGAACAGATGCAAGGCGAGCTGAAGAAGCTCCAGCGCCAACTCGGCATCACCTTTATTTTCGTCACTCACGATCAGACCGAAGCCCTGTCCATGTCCGACCGCGTGGCGGTGTTCAACAAAGGGCGCATCGAGCAGGTCGATACCCCACGCAATCTGTACATGAAGCCGGCCACCACCTTTGTCGCCGAGTTCGTTGGCACCTCCAACGTATTGCACGGCGAGCTGGCCCTGCAATTGAGCGGCATCGCTCAACCGTTTTCGATTCGCCCGGAACACATCCGCTTTGCCGAAGGCCAGGTTGGCAGTCACGAGATCCAGGTCAGCGGCCTGCTGCACGATATTCAATATCAAGGCAGCGCCACCCGCTACGAACTCACCCTCGACAACGGCCAGACCCTGAATATCAGCCAGGCCAACAACCAGTGGCTGGACACCAGCACGCACTACCAGACCGGTCAGCGAATCACCGCACGCTGGGCCCGTGAGGCGATGATCACGCTGCACGAACCGGCCGCGGGCGAGGGTCTGTGACCATGAGCCAGGCCATCTCCCACCCGGCGACGCAGCCCGGACAATCGCCCTTGCGGCGCTTCTCCAACCTGCTCTATCGCCGCCCCAATCTCTACCTTGCGCTGCTACTGATCCCTCCACTGCTCTGGTTCGGCGCGGTCTATCTCGGTTCGCTGCTGACCCTGTTGTGGCAGGGCTTCTATACCTTCGACGACTTCACCATGGCAGTTACTCCTGAACTGACCCTGGCCAACTTCGCGGCCCTGTTCAGTCCGGCGAATTTCGACATCATCAAGCGCACCTTGGGCATGGCGGTGGCGGTGTCTATTGCCAGCGGCATCGTCGCGTTCCCTATCGCCTATTACATGGCGCGCTACACCACGGGCAAGACCAAGGCATTTTTCTACATCGCCGTGATGATGCCAATGTGGGCCAGCTACATCGTCAAGGCCTATGCCTGGACCCTGCTGTTGGCCAAAGGCGGCGTGGCGCAGTGGTTCGTTCAGCACATGGGGCTGGAACCGGTGTTGCAGTTCATCCTGGGTATTCCCGGCGTGGGCGGTAGCACCTTGTCGACCTCGCACCTGGGGCGCTTCATGGTCTTCGTCTACATCTGGCTGCCGTTCATGATCCTGCCAATCCAGGCGTCACTGGAGCGCTTGCCCCCGTCGTTGTTGCAAGCCTCCGCAGACCTTGGCGCCACGCCACGCCAGACCTTCATGAACGTGACGTTGCCGCTGTCGGTGCCAGGAATCGCTGCCGGTTCAATTTTCACCTTTTCCCTGACCTTGGGCGACTTCATCGTGCCGCAGCTGATCGGTCCACCCGGCTACTTCATCGGCAGCATGGTCTACGCCCAACAAGGCGCTATCGGCAACATGCCCATGGCCGCAGCCTTCACTCTGGTGCCCATCGTGCTGATCGCTGTTTATCTGTCCATTGTCAAACGACTGGGGGCCTTCGATGCGCTCTAAACCTTCGTTGCAGGGGGAAAAAGCCTCCCTTGGCCTGAAGCTGGCCGCATGGGGTGGGCTGGTGTTCCTGCACTTCCCGATTTTCATCATCTTCATGTACGCCTTCAACACCGAAGATGCCGCCTTCAGCTTCCCACCCCAGGGTTTCACCCTGAAGTGGTTCAGCGTGGCGTTCTCGCGCCCCGATGTGCTGGAGTCCATCAAGCTCTCGCTGGAGATCGCCTGCATCGCCACGTTGATCGCCATGGTCCTCGGCACGCTGGCATCCGCTGCGCTGTACCGACGGGATTTTTTCGGCAAGGACGGCATTTCGCTGATGCTGATTCTGCCCATCGCCCTGCCGGGGATCATCACCGGTATCGCCCTGCTCTCGGCCTTCAAGACCCTGGGAATCGAACCGGGGATGTTCACCATCATCGTCGGCCACGCGACCTTCTGCGTGGTGATTGTCTACAACAACGTCATCGCCCGCTTGCGCCGCACGTCCCACAGCCTGATCGAAGCGTCGATGGACCTGGGTGCAGACGGCTGGCAGACCTTCCGCTACATCATCATGCCCAACCTCGGTTCGGCATTGCTGGCCGGAGGGATGCTGGCGTTCGCCCTGTCGTTCGACGAAATCATCGTGACCACCTTTACCGCCGGCCATGAACGCACGTTGCCGATCTGGCTGCTCAACCAACTCAGTCGCCCACGCGACGTACCGGTGACCAACGTGGTCGCCATGCTGGTGATGCTGGTGACCATGCTGCCGATCCTCGGCGCCTATTACCTGACACGCGGCGGCGAGAGCGTGGCGGGCAGTGGCGGTAAATAAAGAACACCAACAATCCCCTGTAGGAGCTGCCGAAGGCTGCGATAAGGCCGGAACGGCCTTCGGCGGCTTCTACCGTTTTTTTGCTCGACGACAATAATTGCCTGAAGAGGAATCAACCATGCAAACAAAACTGTTGATCAATGGCCATCTCGTCGCTGGCGAAGGTCCCAGCCAGTCTGTCTTCAACCCAGCCTTGGGTCGGGTGTTGGTCGAAATCAACGAAGCCAGTGAAGCCCAGGTCGACGCCGCCGTGCGGGCTGCCGATGCGGCCTTTGAAAGCTGGTCACAGACCTCGCCCAAAGATCGCTCGCTGCTGTTGCTCAAACTGGCCGACGCCATTGAAGCCCATGGCGAAGAGCTGGCCAAACTGGAGTCGGACAACTGCGGCAAGCCTTACAGCGCCGCACTGAACGATGAAATCCCGGCGATTGCCGACGTATTTCGCTTCTTCGCGGGCGCCAGTCGCTGCATGAGTGGTTCAGCGGCCGGTGAATACCTGCCGGGCCACACCTCTATGATCCGTCGTGATCCTATCGGTGTCGTGGCGTCGATTGCGCCCTGGAACTACCCGCTGATGATGGTCGCCTGGAAAATCGCCCCGGCGCTGGCCGCTGGCAATACCGTGGTACTCAAACCGTCCGAGCAAACACCACTGACCGCGTTGCGTCTGGTGGAGCTGGCGGCCGATATCTTCCCGGCCGGTGTACTCAATCTGGTGTTCGGTCGAGGGCAAACCGTCGGCAATCCGCTGGTGACCCATCCAAAAGTGCGCATGGTCTCGTTGACCGGCTCTATCGCCACGGGCTCGCACATCATTTCCAGCACCGCCGACAGCGTCAAACGCATGCACATGGAGCTGGGCGGCAAGGCACCGGTAATCATTTTCGATGATGCTGATATCGACGCTGCGGTCGAGGGCATTCGCACGTTCGGTTTCTACAACGCCGGCCAGGATTGCACCGCCGCGTGCCGGATCTACGCACAAAAAGGCATCTACGAAAAATTCGTTACCCGGCTGGGCGAAGCTGTCAGCACCATCAAGTACGGTTTGCAAGACGACCCGGAAACCGAGCTCGGTCCACTGATCACTGCACAGCATCGCGACCGCGTGGTGGGCTTCGTCGAACGCGCGCTCGCTAAATCGCACATGCGCCTGATCACTGGCGGCAAGGTGGTTGAGGGCAACGGCTTCTTCTTCGAACCCACCGTGATTGCCGGTGCGAAACAGGATGATGAAATCGTCCGCCGCGAAGTGTTCGGCCCGGTGGTCTCGGTCACCCAGTTCGACGATGAGGCGCAAGTATTGGGTTGGGCCAACGACTCGGACTACGGTTTAGCCTCATCGGTCTGGACCCAAGACGTCGGACGCGCCCACAGGATGGCTGCGCGCTTGCAGTATGGCTGCACCTGGGTCAACACCCACTTCATGCTGGTCAGCGAAATGCCCCATGGCGGGCAGAAGCTCTCCGGGTATGGCAAAGACATGTCCATGTACGGGCTGGAGGATTACACCACCGTGCGCCATGTGATGTTCAAACACTGAGGGCGTTTCACGCGCTATCGCAGCCTTCGACGATTTCCGTTTCACCCGCAATCCAGATCAAAACAATAACGACCGAATCGGGTTGTGCAGTGAGTGCACAACCACGGTTTCGGACACACCAAATCTGCCGATTTTCTGGAGAAACATATGAGCGCAACCCCGCTAGCCGCCGCGCTGGACAGCGATGCAGAACAACTCCTCAAGTTGGGGTACACCTCCAACTTCAACCGCACCATGAGCCTGTGGGAGAACTTCGCCCTCGGCTTCACTTACCTGTCGCCCGTGGTGGGCGTCTACACCTTGTTTGGCCTGTGCCTGGCAGCAGGCGGTCCACCGATGTTCTGGGCTTACCTGTTAGTGGGCATGGGTCAGTTGTTGGTGTGCCTGATTTTCGGTGAAGTGGTTTCGCAGTTCCCGATTTCCGGCGGTGTGTACCCATGGGCTCGTCGCTTGGTGGGCAAGCGCTGGGCATGGATGGTTGGCTGGATCTATGCAATCGCCCTGTGCGTGACCATCGCCGCCGTTGCTGTGGGTGCCGGACCGTATCTGGCCGCCATGCTCGGATTCGAGCCTAGCGCCAACACCAACATTGTCATCGCGCTGGTGCTGACCCTGTTTGCCACGCTGGTCAATCTCAGCGGCACCAAAGTGCTCGCGCGCATCGCCATGTTTGGTTTTCTCTGCGAACTGATCGGTGCGGTAATCGTCGGTCTGTATCTGCTGATCTTCGAGCGTCACCAACCGTTGAGTGTGCTGTTCAATACCTTCGACATCCGCATTGATGGCTCTTACATGCCGGCGTTCCTGACCGCGTCGCTGGCGGGGATGTTCCTGTACTACGGCTTCGAGGCCTGCGGTGATGTTGCCGAAGAAACGCCTAACCCGAGCAAGATGATCCCGCGCGCCATGCGCATGACCATCTATATCGGTGGCGCAGCAGCGATGTTCGCCTGCCTGGCGCTGATCCTCTCCGTACCGGACATGGCCGCAGTGATCAACGGCACCGACAAGGATCCGGTGACCACCATCCTCAGCAACGCCTTTGGCGTCAATGGCTCGAAAGTGGTGATGGCCGTGGTGATGGTGTCCTTCGTCTCCTGCGTCATCAGCTTGCAAGCCGCCGCCAGCCGCCTGCTTTATGCCTACGCACGGGATGAAATGATCATCGGCAGCACTGTGCTGAAACGCCTGTCACCCAACACTCAGGTGCCAGTTGCAGCGTTGTTCGTTGCTGGCGTACTGCCCGCTTTGATCATCTGCCTGGGCTTTGTGTTGCAGGATGCGGTCGCCACCATCGTCAGCTTCGCCGCCATCGGTATCTACCTGGCGTTCCAGATGATTGTCATGGCCGCCCTCTTCGCCCGCGCACGCGGCTGGAAGCCAAGCGGTCAATTCAGCCTCGGTAAATGGGGCCTGCCCATTAACCTTGGCGCGTTGATCTACGGGGTGTTGGCCATCATCAACATGGCCTGGCCTCGTACCCCGGATGCCGCCTGGTACATCAACTACGCCATGGTCCTGACCACCGCCATTGTCATTGGCCTGGGCTTGATCTACATGTGGCTGGGTAAACCGTACGACCACGGTACGGCGCCCGCTGGGGATGCCTGGAAAGTCAGGAAGTAAAAGCCTTTGATCTGAGAATGCCCACGCTCTGCGTGGGCATTTCGTCTGGGCGTCTTCGCGAATAGGTTCGCCCCCGGTGGGCGGAGTGCTCGACCTCACTCGCGCAAATCGGACTCATGGATCGGTTGATCACGATGAGTCGCGCGTTGATATTGCGCGGGCCAGGTGGCTTTGCGTCCGCCCAAGTCATCGTCAGCGTGCAGGGGCCAGTACGGATCACGCAGCAGTTCGCGGGCGAGCAGGATCAAGTCAGCTTGCCCGGTACGCAGGATGTGCTCGGCCTGGGCCGGTTCTGTGATCATGCCGACGGTGCCGGTAGCAATCCCCGACTCCTTGCGCACCCGCTCGGCGAACCGAGTCTGGTAACCGGGGCCGACTGGAATTTCTGCATTGGCAGACGTGCCGCCCGACGACACGTCGATCAAGTCCACGCCTATGTTTTTCAAGCGTCGCGCCAGCTCAACGGTTTCGTCCGGATTCCAGCCGTCTTCGACCCAGTCAGTGGCAGAGACACGTACGAACAATGGCAGTTCTTCGGGCCAAATGGCGCGTACCGCCTCGGTGACTTGCAGGGTCAGGCGAATGCGATTTTCAAACGTGCCGCCATATTGATCGCGACGCTGATTGCTCAACGGCGACAGGAACTGATGCAACAGATAGCCGTGAGCGGCGTGAATCTCGACCACTTTGAAACCCGCCGTCAGCGCGCGCTGCGCCGCGTCGACGAACGCCTGAATCACCTCCTGGATCTGGTGCTCATCCAGTTGTACTGGCGCCGTGTGTTTGGGGTCGAATGCGATAGGCGAAGGCCCGACTGGTGTCCAGCCACCCTCACTTAATGGCACGCTGCCCTGCTTGCCCAACCAGGGTCGCCAAGTGCTGGCCTTCCGACCGGCATGCGCCAGCTGGATACCGGCAACCGCACCTTGAGCCGTGATGAAACGGGTGATGCGTTGCAAAGGCTCGATCTGTTCGTCGTTCCACAACCCCAAATCTTCGGGAGTGATGCGCCCGTCTTTGGTGACGGCGGTGGCCTCGGTGAATACCAGCCCGGCACCGCCGACGGCGCGGCTACCGAGATGAACCAGATGCCAGTCGTTGGCCAGGCCATCGACACAGGAGTACTGACACATCGGCGACACCGCGATGCGATTGAGCAGGGTCAGTTGACGCAGGGTAAAGGGTTCAAGCAGCAGGCTCATGGGGACCTCTCAAATTGACAATCGGGTTCCAGATTCTGTGTGGCATGTTTCTGTACAACAATGCCTAGAGCCTAGTCGACAACTCAAGAGAGATCAGGGTTCCTGCAGCAAATCAACGCGCAGCGATATGCGCCACCATCAACTGTACGGTTTCGTTGCCACGAAATTCGTTGAGGTCCAGTTTGTACGCCAGTTCGACCCAGCGAATGGTCGGGTTCGGCCAGATCTCGCGGTCGACGCTGAAGGCGATGCCATCGAGTTTCAGCGAGCCGCATTCGCTTTTCAGTACCATCTTCAGATGACGCTCGCCAACGATGCGTTGTTCTACCAACTGAAACACGCCATGGAACAACGGTTCAGGGAAATGTTGCCCCCAGGGACCCGCGTTGCGCAGCGCCCGGGCCAGTTCCAGATGAAACTCTTCCACGGCCAGCGTGCCATCCGACAGCAGGCGCCCGGTCAGGTCGTCTTCACACAGTTGGCGACGCACTTCCGCGTCAAAGGCTTCGGCAAACGCCGGGAAGTTCGCTTCAGGCAACGACAGGCCAGCGGCCATCGCATGCCCTCCAAACTTGCTGATCAGTTCCGGATGTTTGGCCGCCACGGCATCCAGCGCATCGCGGATATGAAACCCCGGCACTGAACGCGCCGAACCTTTGAGTACGCCCTCCCCGGCGCTGGCGAAGGCGATGGTCGGACGGTGATAACGCTCTTTCAGGCGTGAAGCGAGAATCCCGATCACCCCTTGGTGCCAATCCGCCTCGAACAGGCACAAGCCGAACGGCATCGATTCCAGTGGCAAGTCCTTGAGCTGGGCCAGTGCTTCACGCTGCATGCCCTGCTCGATGGATTTGCGGTCCTGGTTCAACTCGTCGAGTTGCACCGCCATTTCACGGGCCAGGGTTTCGTCTTCACACAGCAGGCATTCGATGCCAAGGCTCATGTCATCCAGACGACCGGCAGCATTCAAACGCGGCCCAATGATAAACCCGAGGTCGGTCGAGGTAATGCGCGCAGGTTCACGGCGCGCGACATCGAGAATCGCCTTGAGCCCCGGTCGCGCCCGACCTGCACGGATGCGCAGCAGGCCTTGATGGACCAGGATGCGATTGTTGGCGTCCAGCGGCACCACATCGGCGACGCTGCCCAGTGCAACCAGATCGAGCAGCTCACCGAGGTTCGGTTGCACCCGCTGGTTGGCCTCGAACCAACCGGTATCACGCAACCGTGCGCGCAATGCCATCAACACGTAGAAAATCACCCCGACGCCGGCCAGGGCCTTGCTGGGGAATTCGCAACCGGGCTGATTCGGGTTGACGATGGCATCGGCTGCCGGCAGTTCATGGCCGGGCAAGTGGTGGTCAGTGACCAGTACCTGCAAGCCCGCAGCCTTGGCCGCCGCCACACCGTCGACGCTGGAAATACCGTTATCCACAGTGATCAGCAATTGCGGCTCTCGCTGCAAGGCGACGGCGACAATTTCCGGGGTCAGGCCATAACCATATTCGAAACGGTTCGGCACCAGATAATCGACATGCGCGGCACCGAGCAGTCGCAACCCCAGCACGCCCACAGTGCTGGCGGTCGCACCGTCCGCATCGAAGTCGCCGACGATCAGGATGCGCTGACGCTCGTTCAACGCCGTGACCAACAGGTCCACCGCCGCATCGATCCCTTTGAGCTGCTGATAAGGAATCAGGCGGGTCAGACTTTTGTCCAGCTCGACCTCGGACAGCACGCCGCGCGCGGCATACAGACGCGTCAGCAAAGGCGGCAGGTCGCCGAGAAACGGCAAAGTGTCAGGCAACAGGCGAGGTTCGATGCGCATTCGGTTTCCGCTGGATTTCTTTGATTGGCGAGCTGGCAGAGCAATCAGTGGCGAGGCGTATCAGCCGCGCTCGCCGGTGAGCCATTGCAGCTGAACTTCGTGCTGACCACGGTCGTCGGTTACGAAAATCGTTCCTTCGCTGATCATCACGTCCCACTTGATAACGCGTGGCATGTCCTTGGCCAGGACTTCCAGAATGTCTTGCGGCACGGCGGCGATGTTAACGTTTTTCAGGTTTTTCGCGACCGGGATGACCTTGGTTTCCCAGACACGCAAGCTGCCGTAGGCCAACAGACTGGTGCGCTCGGTACGACGCGAGCACCATGTGATGCGATCAGCGTCGGGCTGGCCCACTTCGATCCAGTGCAACACGCGACCATCCAGGCTCTTTTCCCAGAGCGCGGGCTCGTCCACGTCCGACAAGCCACGGCCAAACGCCAGGTGCTCGCTATACCAGAAGGCATAAGCCAGCAAACGCACGGTCATGCGCTCTTCAGTTTCAGAGGGGTGGCGGGCGATCGTCTGTTTGACACTTTCATAGACGCTACGGTCGAGGTCGGTGAGATTGAGTTCGAATTTGTAGGTCGTGGACGGCTGGGCCATGAACGGGCTTCTAGATGCGGAGAAAGGCGCCAAGTCTAACCGATGCTGACCCATTGAACGACCGAACCGGCCTGATCTGCCCGGCGGTCGGGACAAATAAGCGCCTGATGCCAGACCAAGGTGCCGCCGGGGCAGAATCTGTCGCCAGAATCGAATAGGCTAAGGCCATTCGCTGCCCACAGGATGCCCCATGCCACTCACTGCCAAACCCCTTGCCGGTCTAAAAGTCATTGAACTGGGAACGTTGATTGCTGGCCCTTTCGCCTCGCGCATCTGCGCCGAGTTCGGTGCCGAGGTGATCAAAATCGAATCGCCGGACGGCGGCGATCCCCTGCGCAAGTGGCGCAAGCTGTACGAGGGGACTTCGCTGTGGTGGTTTGTTCAGTCGCGCAATAAAAAGTCGCTGACGCTCAACCTCAAGCATCCCGAGGGTTTGGCCATCCTCAAGCAGTTGCTGGGCGAGGCCGACATCCTCATCGAAAACTTTCGACCCGGCGTCCTGGAAAAGCTGGGCCTGGGGTGGGAAACCTTGCACGCACTGAACCCGAAACTGGTGATGGTGCGCCTGTCCGGTTTCGGCCAGACCGGACCGATGAAAGATCAGCCAGGGTTCGGCGCAGTCGGGGAATCCATGGGCGGGTTGCGCTATATCACCGGTTTCGAGGATCGGCCACCGGTACGCACCGGGATTTCAATCGGTGACTCGATTGCCGCGCTGTGGGGTGTGATCGGAGCGCTGATGGCGTTGCGTCACCGCGAAGTCAACGGCGGCCAGGGCCAAGTGGTAGATGTGGCGCTGTACGAAGCAATTTTCGCGATGATGGAAAGCATGGTCCCGGAGTTCGATGTGTTCGGGTTCATCCGTGAGCGCACCGGCAACATCATGCCCGGCATTACGCCCTCTTCGATTCACACCAGCGCCGACGGCAAGCACATACAGATTGGCGCCAATGGCGATGCGATCTTCAAACGGTTCATGCAGGTCATCGGGCGTGAGGACCTGGCCAATGATCCCGCGCTGGCCAGCAATGACGGGCGGGACAGCCGCCGTGATGAACTGTACGGCGTGATTGATCGCTGGGTCGGTTCGCTGCCGCTGGAAACACTGTTGAGTGCACTGACCGAAGCTCAGGTGCCTGCCAGTCGTATTTACTCAGCTGAAGACATGTTCAGTGACCCGCAATTTCTCGCCCGGGAAATGTTTCTCCAGGCCAAATTACCCGATGGAAAATTGTTCAAAATGCCCGGCATCGTCCCCAAACTCTCGGAAACACCGGGGTCTGCAGACTGGGTCGGACCCGAGCTGGGGGCCCATAATGCCGAGCTACTGAAAGCTCTGGGTTATGACGCTGAACAGATTGTTCGTTTGCGCGAACAAGGCGTCATCTAAATGACGCTATAATTCAGGCACTTCCCGAGGATTCATCAGCGAATGTTCTATCGCTCCTTGCGGGCCGCCAAGCCCTGTTTAAAGCTCATGCTAGTCTTGGTATCGCTCATTGGCGTGCCGCGCACCAGCATGGCAAAAGACACATTGATCTGGTTACTGCGCGATCTACCGCCCTTGACGATTGCCTCAGGCCCGCAGCAGGGCCAAGGTTCGATTGATCGGCTGATGCCCCTATTGATCGCCCGCATGCCCGAGTTCGAACACCAGCTGTTGCGGGTCAATCGCGCCCGAGGCATGCAAATGCTTCATGAGCCTTCCCTCACTTGCGACCCGACGCTGCTCTGGACTCCAGAGCGAGCGAAAACCATCATTTTCTCGATCCCTACGTATGCAGTGGCCAGCAACGGCATCGTCATTCGTCGTGAAGACGCGAGTCGCTTCAGCCCCTTCATCGAAAACGGCCAGATCGACCTGGTGGCGTTACTGGCGAGCCAGACGATAAAGCTCGGGGTAGTGGCCGAACGCAGTTACGGCCCGGTGATCGATCAAATTGTTCATAGCGCGTCAGGCGCTGACGTCAGCGAGCATTACGGCAACGATGCGGTCGGCAGCCTGTTACAGATGGAGCGCCTGGGCCGCTTGCAAGCCTTTATCAGTTACTGGCCAGAAGCCCGTTACCAGGCACAGCACCAAAGCATCGACCCTGAAGAACTGGCGTTTTACCCGGTCAAAGGCACCGCCAAATATCAGTTCGCCCATGTCGGTTGTTCGAATACCGAGCGAGGCCGGGAGGCCATGGAGATCATCAACCGCGAAATGCGCGTGTTGCGCGAGAGCACACTTGTCGATCTCTACGCCGAGTGGCTCGACCCGTCGTCCCGCGTGGAATATCTGAAGGATGCCAAGGCGTTTTTCGATAAGCCCTGAGCCCACGGAAATACTGACGCGTGCCAAACTATAGACAAAAGAAACCCCGAGCAGCGGGGTAACTAACTCGGGGTCAAACCGTGGTCCCTCGGGACCAGTACGACAGGCAACAATCACCGGAGCACAATGCCTGAACCTGCCGTACTTAATATGAGGCCTGAATACGACTAAGGTTCCCCGATCAGTCAAATAAAATCCAGAACCGGTCTAAATGCCTGCGTTTGAACGTGGCGCATGGCCGCAATCACGCAGGGCTCGATGCGCCCCTCGGCCACCAACAGGTCCCGGTGAAAACCGTCGACCACATCTGTCAGTTGGCGCTTGTCGCAAAACTGCGCTACACACAGCGTGCGCTCGATCACAATCGCACCCGCCGGATTTTTCAGGGTCACCAGACGCTCACCCCGAGCACCTGCAGGGCCCAGCGTTGCCTGGTACGGCGTCAGGGCTTCACTTAGCAGTAAGCTGATATTTTCCATCTAGATCACCACTCAACAGTTTGAATGCAAAGGTGCTTATCAATGACCCCCGGCTTGAGGAAAAAGTTCGTGCGCCGTGAGCTGGGGATTGCCTGCAATCAGGAACCTTGAGCATGCCTGCTGAACATGACAGATAAAAAACAAACGGCTACCCCCCTCGCGACGGAGAGGTCAACCTGCAATACCCTATCAATACGCACAAAGAGCTGCCGATAACCTTCAAGGCAGGTCAATCCCATCTTGCCCATGCAAACGGAGCCTGACCGTGAGTAAGCCCTCTGATCGAACACTGCGCATCATCCTGGCGGACGATCACCCTATTTTCCTGATAGGGCTGCGGGTTGTGCTCGAACAGGGCGGCGACGCTCAGGTAGTGGCCGAGGCTGGCAGCCCGGTAGAACTCAATGAAGCGCTGAAAAGCCACGCGTGTGATGTGCTGGTGACCGATTTCATGATGCCTGTCGATCAACAGAACGATGGGCTGCGGTTACTGGAACGGATTCGACGTGATCATCCACAGTTGCCCATTGTGGTGGTCACCATGCTCAATAATGCAGGACTGTTTAGCTCGATCCTTGCATTGGGGGTCAATGCGCTGTTGAGCAAAGCCAGCCTGGCGGGCGAGTTGCCTGCCGCAATCCTGAGTATCCGGCAGAACAAACACTACATTGCGGACTCGGTAAAACAGGCTCTGCTCGAAGCCGGTGATTACGGTTCTGACGCCCTGGTATCCCACGGGCAGCTCTCACCCAAGGAACAGGAAGTCCTGCGTTTACTGGCGGCCGGGCGCTCGGTTGGGGAAATCGCTGCGCAAATTAACCGAAGCAAAAAAACGGTCAGCACTCAAAAAGTCAGCGCCATGCGCAAGCTGGGCCTGGCCAACGACGCGTCGTTATTCATTTATCTGCAAGAGCATGGGCTGACCTGAAGTCGGACCCGTACGCTCCGCCATCCAGCTCAGTAGAGCGGCCTCGCTCATGGGACGTGCAATGAAATAACCCTGCACTGCGGGCTTGCCCAACGCCTGCAGGGCTCGATAGTCATCGGCGGTTTCAACACCTTCGACCACCACGTTCATCGCCATCTGTCTCGCCATAGTCAAAGCACCGGCGACCACCGCCGACTTGCGTGCGTCTTCGGCCATGCCCCGTACGAATTCGGAAGGGATCTTCAGTTCAGAGAAGGGCAATTGCAGCAAACGCTCAATATTTGAAGCGCCCGTACCAAAGTCGTCGATGGATAATTTGCACCCTTGCAGGCGCAAACGCATCAAGCTTTCCAGTTGCCAGGACGGCGTATTCAGTACCGAGCTCTCGACGACTTCCAGAGTCAGCACCTCTGGTGGCAGGCCGAAACGCGCCAGCAGCGCCAGGATTTCCTGGGCAAAATCGACGTGTTCGAGCATCACCGGCGCGATATTCACGGCCACGGGCAAGGCTTCCCCACGCGCCTGTAATACCTCGGAGGACAATTTCAACGCCAGCTCCAGCATGCGCCAGGTCAGCGGCGCAATCAGGCCCGCATGTTCCAGTGCGGCCATGAACTGGCCGGGCACCAACAGGCCGTACTGCGGGTGCTGCCAACGGACCAGCGCCTCAACGCCCAGCAACTTCCCCTCCAGGCTGACCTTGGGCTGGTAGTGGGCGATCCACTGTTCGGATACTCGGGTATCGCCGATGTGTTGACCCGGGGCTATCGGATACAGCGCTTCCAGTGACAATGACTCCGACACCTGCAACAACGGTAAGGGCGCGGTATCGTGCTCGATGCCCTCGCTGTAAACCTCCAGCAATTTGCATAGCGCCGTTGCCGACGCGGGCTTTGGCAGGCTACCCAGCACCCAGAGCCCCTGCTGTCGTGCCAGATATGCTGCGCCGTCACGCACGCTGGTGTCGGTGCTGCTGAGAATGATCACCGCTCGGGCCTGCCGGGTTTCGGCCAGATACCGGATCATTTCGAGCCCGTCCGGGCCGTCCATCTGCAAGTCGCAGATGGCGATATCGACGCTGCCCCGATTGGCCAACGATTGTTGCGCCGCTGCGACGCCGTCAGCCGCCAGGACGTTGAAGACTTGATTGGCATTGAGCATCTGGTGCAGCGCCATCAGTTGAAACGGATTGTCTTCAAGGATCAGAACGTTAAGAGAGTTCACAGTCATGCCTCGCGGGCCGGAGCGGTTTTAGCCAAAAGTGATCTGTACTTTAAAGGCCCCCGCATCTGTACCCCATAGGACAAGTCCTAAACAGGCGGTACCGGCAAGTGCTGCTGAATGTCGACGCGAAGCTGCCCGATAGCGTCGTCCAGCTTCTGCCACTCCTCGACCAGCGTTACGCTGGATTGCACGCGCACGCTAGCGTCGAGGCTGGCACAGGCCTTCGCCAGCGGCACCGCGTCGATCAGACACGCGGCGCCCTTCAAACGGTGCAGTGAAGCGCTCAGGGCCTTCCAGTCCTGTGCGCTCACCGCTGGCTGCAAAACACCCCATTCCTGTTCCAGGTTTTTCCACAGTTCCAAAAGCAACAGCTGCATCTGCTCATCGTTGGCCCGGGTCATTTGCCGCAAGGACTGGATATCAAACGATTGTGCGGGCGCAATATCGGCGAGCAATTGTGCCAGTTGCTCCAGAGGCACTGGCTTGATCAGAAGCCGGTCCATGCCTGCCTGCTCACAGCGCTGGCGTTCATCACTCATGGCATTGGCGGTGCAACCGATGACCGGACAAGGCCGCAGTTGCTCCAGAGCTTCGATCCGTCGAATGTTTTCGGTCAGGGTATAACCGCTCATGCCTGGCATATTGCAGTCAGTGATAACCCCGTCGAAGTCACCCTCACGCCAGAGCGCCAAGGCCGACTCCGCGCTGTGGGTGGACACCACTTCATGCCCGAGAAACTCAAGCTGTTGAGTCAGTACTAGACGGTTGGCCGACAGATCATCGACGATCAGCAACTGCAACGAACGGCTGACAGCTCGCTGCTGAAGGGGCTCTGGGCCTTTGCTCGACGCTTGGGCGCGGGCCAGCTCCAGCTCAACGGTGACCAGTGTTCCGGCCCCCGGCTCGCTCTCAAGGCCGATCTGCCCGCCCATCAATTCCACCAGTTGCCTGCAAATACTCAACCCCAGGCCGGTGCCGCCATATTCGGCTGCAGTATCGCCGCTGGCCTGAGAAAACGGCTGGAACAACAGGCTCTGCTGCTGCGCACTGATGCCGACACCGCTGTCCTTGACGCTGATCTGCAAGCAGGGCCGGTGCTGATCCGCCCCGGTCACGCTGACGCGCATAAGCACCGCGCCTTCGCGGGTGAATTTCAAGGCGTTGCCGAGCAGGTTGTGCAATACCTGACGCAGGCGCAACGGATCAAGCCAGTAGTCACCCTCGGCCTGTTCGGCGAACTCCAGCCGCAGGTCTAGGCCCTTCTCCGACGCCTTGGCCTCGAACAGTTTGCAAATACCTTCAAAGAACGGTCGCAACGGGGTTGTGACCAGCGTCAATTGCATACTCCCGGATTCGATCTTGGCCAGGTCCAGGCTGTCGCCGATCAGGGCGATCAATTCCTGTGCGGACTGGTACGCAACGTTTAGCCCCTCGGACGGCAGCGTGCCCTGACGTAAAGCCTGTTCGCGCTCAAGTTCAAGCAGACCGATGATGGCGCCCATCGGCGTGCGGATTTCATGGCTCATGGTTGCCAGGAAAGCGCTTTTGGCGACATTGGCCAGCTCGGCCTCCTGCCGCGCCTGGTCGAGCTGGGCTTCCAGTTGCTTGCGTTCGGTGATGTCTATCCAGCCACCCAGCAAGCCCTGCAACTGGCCATCGGCCCGGTAAAAGGGCACGGTCCACTGATAGGCCTCAATCAACCGGCCAAAGAGCTCCATCTGCCGGTCAGCGAACACCGGCTGCCGGGTTTCCAGGAGTTTCAGGTAATCGGCATGCATCTGTTCGGCGCTCGGACGAGGGATCAAATCCACATCGATCAAGCGCCGGCCACTCATCTGTTCAAAACTGATCCCGAAGCTTTCCTCATAACTGCGGTTGCACGAAATCAACCGGCCATTGAGGTCCCGCACATAAATCGGGTTGGGGATACCGTCGAGCAAGGCATGCTTGAACGCCAACTGATCACTGAGCTGTTCCTCTGCCCTGAGCCGCTGGCGAATCTGCACCTTCAGGCGACTGCTCCAGACCAGCGAGACCAGGCCCAGCATCAGTGCGACTGCAAGTGTCCAATAAACCCACGGCGGGATGCGTTGCCAGAGCGTGGGTTGAGGGATGACCGCACCCAGCCACTTCAGGCGGATAGCCCGTAACTCGCCCACGGGAAATTCTTCCAGGGCCTTGTTCAGGATGCTCAACAGCTCCGGTTGAGTCTCGACCACTGAAAAACGATCAGGTGACCATTGCCCCTCAACACTACGACCGACTTTCAGCACCCCCGGCGGGAACAGATAGGCCCCTGCCTCATTCTGGATGGTTGCATCGGCCTGACCGTCTTCGACCAACTGACGGGCTTGCTCGTAGGTCTTGACCGATCGAAGCTTGATGTCTGGATGACTGCGCCGGATAAAGTCTTCCAGCGCATGTTTGGCGGGCAGCGCCAGAACCCGTCCCGACAGATCATTCAGGGTCAGCGGCGACGGGTCCTTGCTGCGCACGACGAAAACCCAGGCATTACCACCATACGAGTAGGTGAAGCCGAGGAACTTCTTGCGTTCAGCGTTCTCCCCCAAGGTCGTATTCATGTCGGCCTGACCGGTGCGCAGCAAGTGCATGGTTTCTTCCGTCGAAGACGATTCCTTGTGCACGAACTGCAGGCCGGTCATGCGCGAAATACGCGCCAGCACGTCCACATTCAGGCCAACCCACTGGCCGTTCTTGTCTTGGTACAAGTACGGCGGATGTTGGCCAGAAGCCACCGTGACACGCGGATGTTTGCGGACCCAGCCTTGCTCGGCGGTCGTCAACTTGATGCGTTGCCGGGCGATGTCCGAGCCAAGGCCCGTGGTCCAGCGCACGACTACCTCGCGCCTGACCGACGGGTCGATACGCTTGAGCGCACGGTCAATCATCGAAAGCAGGGTCCCGTCTTCTTTGCGAGTGGCGAACGAGAACCCAACCGGCGGCAGTGCGCTTTCGGATTTGATCTGTAACCCCAGATAGGGGCGCAAGGCACTGTAGGAGCGCACGATGACCTCGTTGCCGATAAATGCATCGACTTCACCTTGGCTCAAGGCCTCAAGAGCACTGTAGAGATTAGGCGCGAGGATAATTTCGCTGTCGGGATAAACCGCATGGACCACCCGCGCATCGGCGTAGCCATCGAGCAATACCACTTTTTTACCCTTCAGCCCGGACGGCAGGGTCACGTCACTCCCGCGTCCGACGATCACCGAGCGGTCGGGCATGTAGTCGGCGGAAAACGCCAATTCCTTCACGCCTCGCTCGAAGCCATTGGCACTGGTAAGAATATCGATGGTGTCGTTACGCAGGGCGAGAATGGCCTCTTCGCGTCGGGCGAAACCTACTACTTGCATGGGCACCGACAGCGTGCTGCCAATTAGGCTCAGGTAGTCGGCGCTAATGCCCTGATAGCGATTGCGATCACTGGTGATGTCGATCGGCTCGTAATCGGCAATCGAGATGCCCACGCGAAGGGGGCGATGCTGATCGAGCCATTGTTGATCCTGAGGTTCCAGGAGCATGGGCGGCAGGCTTACAAAGGGTGCCACCAGACTGAAAGGCAAACTTTGCGCAGCGGGCGCGGCCTGACTCAGGAATAACAGCATCCACAGCAAGGCTGTGTGCAAAACGCTTTTGTTTGTGGCACTCATACCGTGCCTGCTGACTTTCTTCACCGCAGTCTTCCCGTCCGTAGGGATCCAAAACCCCCGGAGTGTGGCACGCAAAAACAAAAAAGCCCGCCAAATGGCGGGCCTGATCTTGTTACACAACGATACCGTCAGAGCGGTTTGCCGCGATTACCGTGCAGGCTGACGAAGGCCTGTATGGCTTTAAGGTCATTTGGCAGAACGGTGCACTTCTCGTTTCGCTCAAACAAATCAGCCAAATGTGCAGGCAGCTCAAGGGCTTTTCCTACACCGGCTTTCTCCACTGCATCCGGGAACTTGACCGGATGCGCGGTCCCCAGAATCACCATCGGCGTATCCAGGCTGCGACGGCAATCGCGGGCGGCCTTGACCCCAATGGCGGTGTGCGGATCGAGCACTTCGCCCGTCTGCGCGAAGACTTCGGCGATGGTCTCGCAGGTCTGCTCATCGCTGACTGCCAGAGAATCGAACAGCTTGCGGGTTTCGGTCCAGCGATCTTCATCGACGCTAAACGTACCGGTCTGCTTGAAGGTGTCCATCAAGCCAGCGATGGCGGCGCCATTGCGCCCATGCATATCGAACAGCAAACGCTCGAAGTTCGACGACACCATGATGTCCATGGACGGCGACAGGGTCGCGTGCAGGGTTTCCTTGGAGTACTGATTGCCGCTCATGAAGCGGTGCAGAATGTCATTGCGGTTGGTGGCGACAATCAGCTGGCTGATCGGCAAGCCCATGTTGCGCGCCAGGTAACCGGCGAAAATATCGCCGAAGTTACCGGTTGGAACCGAGAACGCAACCGAACGCGCCGGCCCGCCGAGCTGCAGGGCCGCATGAAAGTAGTACACGATCTGAGCCATGATCCGCGCCCAGTTGATCGAGTTGACCGCAACCAGACGCGTGCCCTTGAGAAAGTCCTGATCGGCGAAGCTGTCTTTGACCATCTCCTGGCAGTCATCGAAGTTGCCTTCGACGGCAATGTTGTGGATGTTCTCACCGAAGATGGTAGTCATCTGCCGACGCTGAACTTCCGAGACACGATTGTTCGGATGCAGGATGAAGATGTCGACGTTGTCGCAACGACGGCAGCCTTCGATGGCGGCCGAGCCCGTATCACCGGAGGTCGCGCCCAGAATCACTACGCGTTCGCCACGCTTGGCCAACACATAATCGAGCAGACGCCCAAGCAGTTGCAGGGCGAAGTCCTTGAAGGCCAGGGTGGGACCATGGAACAACTCAAGCACCCACTCATTGCCATTCAACGGGCGCAGCGGCGCAATGCCACTGTGGGCGAATACGCCCCCCTCTCCCGACGAATAGGTTTCTTCCAGAATCTTTTTGAAGTCGGCATCCGGGATGCTGCCGGTGACGAAGGGGCGCATGACCCGGAACGCCAACTCGTGATACGGCAGACCCGCCCAGGAGGCGATTTCTTCCAGGGTAAAGCGCGGCAGGTTTTCCGGCACATACAGGCCGCCATCACCGGCAAGACCCGCGAGCAGCACGTCTTCGAAGTTCAGGGCTGGCGCTTGGCCGCGGGTACTGATGTAACGCATGATTGTTCCTCTCTAAAACAAGAGCTGCTTGATTCGATAGCCGCGGTTAGTTCAGCTGTTCAACACGAATACGCACCACGCTGCCGACCACATCCTGCAAGGCTTCAAGGGCTGTGATCGCGTCGTTCATACGTTGTTCGAGGACGCTGTGAGTCAGCAGAATCATCGGTACCAGACCGTCCTGTTCTTCGACTTCTTTCTGCATGATCGATTCGATATTGATCCCGCGCTCGGACAGAATGCTCGCCACTTGCGCCAGAACACCCGGGTGATCCTTGGCCTGAATCCGCAAGTAGTAAGCGCTTTCGCAGGCTTCGATCGGCAGAATCGGGTGGTCGGACAACGAGTCTGGCTGGAAGGCCAGGTGCGGAACACGGTTCTCTGGATCCGAGGTCATGGCACGAACCACGTCGATCAGATCGGCGACCACTGAGGACGCTGTAGGCTCCATGCCGGCACCCGCACCGTAGAACAGGGTCGAACCCGCGGCATCACCATTGACCATCACTGCGTTCATCACGCCATTGACGTTGGCGATCAGGCGATCGGACGGGATCAAGGTCGGGTGAACCCGCAGCTCGATGCCCGCAGCCGTGCGACGTGCCACGCCCAGGTGTTTGATACGGTAGCCCAACGCTTCGGCGTAGTTCACGTCAGCAGTGGTCAGCTTGGTGATGCCTTCGGTGTAGGCCTTGTCGAACTGCAGCGGGATGCCAAAGGCAATCGACGCAAGAATGGTCAGTTTGTGCGCAGCATCGATACCTTCGACGTCGAAAGTCGGATCGGCTTCGGCGTAACCCAGAGCCTGGGCTTCGGCCAGCACGTCAGCAAAGGTACGGCCCTTTTCGCGCATCTCGGTGAGGATGAAGTTGCCGGTGCCGTTGATAATCCCGGCGACCCAGTTGATGCGGTTGGCCGACAGGCCTTCACGGATCGCCTTGATCACTGGAATGCCACCGGCGACAGCGGCTTCGAACGCAACGATCACCCCCTTCTCACGGGCTTTGGCGAAGATTTCGTTACCGTGCACGGCGATCAGTGCCTTGTTGGCAGTGACAACATGCTTGCCGTTCTCGATGGCCAGCAGGACCAGATCGCGGGCAACGGTGTAGCCACCGATCAGCTCGATGACGATATCGATTTCAGGGTTGGTCGCGACGGCAAAAACGTCGTGGGTAATGGGGGTACCGGTAATCTGGCAGAGGGGATTTGGCGTACGCATGGCAATTTGCGCTACTTCGATTTCACGGCCGGCGCGGCGGGAAATCTCCTCGGCGTTACGCTGAAGTACGTTGAAGGTACCGCCACCGACAGTACCCAGCCCACAGATGCCTACTTTGACCGGTTTCACTATGAAGTCCCCATAAAACGGCCGACGCGAGGCCGGCCGTGGAAAACAGCCACCTGCTGTGAGGTGGCTCGCTGTTTAATAAAGCGACGGTAAACCCGCGGCTCCATGATCGTCAAAAGCTAACCCTGGCGAAACAGGATTATTGGGCGCTCAATGCCAGCTTGGCCACTTGTTTGGCCGGCTGATAGCCCGGAATCACCTGACCGTCCGCCAGCACGATGGCTGGCGTGCCATTGACACCAATCGATTGCCCTATGGCAAATTGCCCGGACACTGGGTTGGCGCATTTCGGTGCTTCGATATTCTTGCCGGTGACCATACGGTCCATGGCGCCTTTGCGGTCCTTGGAGCACCAGACCGCCTGCAGTTGCTCATCGCCCGGCGAACCCAGGCCCTGACGCGGGAAGGCAACGTAGCGCACTTCAATCCCCATACGGTTCAGCTCGGGGACTTCAGCGTGCAGCTTGTGGCAATACGGGCAGGTGGTATCCGTAAACACGGTGATGTGCGATTTGGTTTCGCCGATGGCCGGATAGACCACCATGTCACCGGTAGGAATGCCGTTGATGGTTTTCGAAATGGCCAAGCGTTCGGTCTTCTCGGTCAGGTTGACCGGTTTACCGTCCTTGATCTGAAACAGATACCCCTGCATCACGAACTGGCCGTCAGCGCTGGCATACAGCACGCGACCGCCTTTGAGTTTGACTTCATACAGACCGCTCAGCGGGCTACTGGCGATGCTGTCGACTGGCAGCTCGAGCTGCAGCGTTTCAAGGGCCTTGCGGATGGCTTTATCGGCGGCATCATCCGCCTGAGCGAACATACTGAGCGTACTGGCCAACGCAATAACTGCGGCGGCGAAAATCCGGGTCACGCGCATGGGGACTCCTTGAACGGTGGACAGATGGGCGCTGCTGAAAACGGCGGTCATGGGGGACCGCAGGCGTTTTAGTGCTGCCCAATTTTCGAAACCGGCAAAGCCTATCACATAAGGGCTGTCAGGCCGACTGAGAGTGACGCAGGACACCTCCCGGCAGGCCTGGAAATCAGCCACGAGGGTGATGCTTTGCATGTATTTCCTGCAATCTTGCGCGGGCTACATGAGTGTATATCTGCGTCGTGGACAAATCACTGTGCCCCAACAACATCTGCACCACTCGCAGGTCAGCGCCGTGATTGAGCAGGTGGGTAGCGAAGGCATGGCGCAAGGTATGCGGCGAAAGGGACTTGCCGATTCCGGCGACCTTGGCCTGGTGCTTGATACGATGCCAGAACGTCTGGCGGGTCATCTGCTCACCGCGCTGACTTGGGAACAGCACGTCACTGGGCCGTCCGTTCAACAGCTCCCACCGCGCATCACGCATGTAGCGTTCGATCCAGACAATCGCCTCCTCCCCCATCGGCACCAGTCGTTCCTTGCTGCCCTTGCCCATGACCCGCACGACGCCTTGGCGCAAGTTGACTTGCTCAAGGGTCAAGCTGATCAGTTCAGTGACGCGCAAGCCGCAGGCGTACAGCACCTCAAGCATCGCCCGATCACGCTGACCGATGGCCTCGCCAAGATCCGGCGCGGCCAACAGCGCCTCAACGTCGGCCTCGGACAATGACTTAGGTAAGGGTCTGCCCAGTTGCGGCATGTCCACTTGAAGGGTCGGATCGACCAGGATCAACTTTTCCCGCAGCAAAAACCGATAAAACCCGCGCAGGCCGGACAGAAAGCGCGCTGTCGAACGAGGCTTGTACGCTTTGTCCAGGCGCCAGGCCAAGTGATCGAGAATCAGCTCCCGACCCGCGCTACTCAATTCAACATCTTGCTCCTGCAACCAGCCATTGAACAAAGCCAGATCGCTGCGATAAGCCTCGCGGGTGTTATCCGACAGGCCTTTCTCCAGCCATAACGCGTCGAGAAAACGGTCAATCAGCGGGTGATCAATAGCAGGCATGATATTCGGGGCTTCTGTAATAAAGTCGGTGGCAGTGTTCCACACCGGGTCATGGCGCGGCGAGCGTTGCCCGATGGAGATTAAAAACCGGGCAACAAAAAAGCAGCCCTTAGGCTGCTTTTTTTTGCATCGGAAAGACTGAACTTAAGACAGTTTTTCTTTGATGCGAGCTGCTTTACCGGACAGGTCACGCAGGTAGTACAGTTTGGCTTTGCGAACGTCACCGCGACGTTTCACAGCCATGCTGTCGATTTGCGGGCTGTAAGTCTGGAAAGTACGCTCTACGCCAACACCGTTGGAGATTTTACGAACAGTGAAAGCACTGTTCACACCACGGTTACGCTTGGCAATCACAACGCCTTCGAACGCTTGCAGACGCGAACGGTCGCCTTCCTTCACTTTCACCTGAACGACAACAGTGTCGCCCGGGGCAAAGGGAGGGATCTCTTTAGTCATCTGCTCAGCTTCGAGTTGCAGAATGATTTTGTTAGTCATGCTGTGCTCCTAAGGTAGATCATCAGGATCTACCATCGATACGTTAACTATCGTCCCGCTCGCGGAGATACTCCGCCAGCAGCTTCTTCTCTTCTCCAGAAAGCGAGCGGCTTTCCAGAAGATCGGCGCGTCGTTCATAGGTCCGCCCAAGGGACTGCTGTAAACGCCAACGCCGGATGTGCGCGTGATTGCCACTTAGCAACACGTCGGGAACACGCTGATCCGCATACACCTCCGGTCGGGTGTAATGCGGGCAATCCAGCAGACCATCCGTGAAGGAATCCTCCTCCGCGGAGTCCGCATGCCCTAAAGCTCCAGGCAGCAGCCGCGTAACCGCGTCTATCAGGACCATCGCCGGCAGCTCGCCACCGGAAAGTACATAGTCACCAATCGACCACTCTTCATCGACATGAGCTTCAATGAAACGCTCGTCAATGCCTTCATAACGACCCGCGATGAGGATAAATGCTTCCCCTAGCGCCAGTTCGCGTACCGCCGACTGAGTCAGTTGGCGGCCTTGTGGCGACAGGTAAATAACCTTCGCCGCATCCCCTGCTGCCTGCCTGGCCTGAACCAGAGCGTCTTCAAGAGGCTTGATCTTCATCACCATGCCCGGACCACCGCCAAATGGGCGATCATCCACAGTGTGATGTCGATCTGTGGTGTAGTCCCGCGGATTCCAACAAGTCAGCTGCAAAAGCCCTTGTTTCACCGCACGGCTGGTAATGCCGTAGTCGCTGATGGCGGAAAACATCTCGGGGAACAGACTGATCACTTCTACGCGTAGGCTAGCCATGTCGCTTAGAAGTCCGCATCCCAATCCACCTTCATCTCGCCAGCACCCAGGTCGACTGCCAACACGCATTGCTCTGTATAGGGCAACAAGCGTTCGCGATCATCCAGACTGCCCGCACAAGGCTTGACCACCATTACATCGTTCGAGCCAGTTTCCAGAAGGTGATCGATTTTCCCGAGCAATTGCCCTAGGTGGTCGATGACCTTAAGACCCTCCAGCTGGTACCAGTAGTACTCGCCGTCGGTCAGATCAGGGAACAGGTTGCGCGGCACGCAGACCTCAAAACCGGACAGAAGACGAGCTTCCTCACGGTCATCGAGACCTTTGAGCTTTACGACCAGGAACTTGTTTTGCAAGCGTCCGCTGACCAGCTCTACCTGTCGCACATCGCCTTCGCGCCGAAGCGTCCAGGTCTTGTAATCCAACAGGTTTCCAATCGGATCAGTAAAGGAATAAACCTTCACTTCGCCGCGAACGCCATGAATAGAATAAATCTTGCCGATAACGATCAAATCTTCGGCTACTGCAGGCGTCGCGTTCATATTGCTCAGGCCGCAGCCTTAGCATTTTCCTTCAACAACTGAGCAACACGCTCAGAAGGTTGTGCACCAACGCTCAACCAGTAAGTCACGCGTTCTTCGTTCACGGACAAACGGACTTCTTGACCACGGGCAACCGGGTTGAAGAAACCAACTTGTTCTTTGTGTGAACCATCGCGCGGGTTGCGGCTGTCGGTCACGGTGAGGTGGTAAAACGGGCGCTTTTTGGAGCCGCCAAGGGCGAGACGGATGGTTAGCATGTGGACATCGTTCCTGTAGTCGGTGCTGCAAATCTTAAGATGCACAGCGGGCATAGGTGCCCGAAAGGCCGCATATTCTAAGGAATATCCGGACATTTGCAAATGTCTTTTTCCGGCGCCTATCGGCATGCCATCCAGATCTGCTATGGAGCCGCTGCGAACAGCGGCTTATCAACCCTGCAAAAAGCAAGGTTACTGGAGGTCACCCTCCGTGTAGGGATGCGCGAAAAGAGTCTCCCGCGCTATGCAATCACATCTTCGGCATGCCGCCGCCGGGCAACATTCCGCCCATGCCGCGCATCATTTTTGCCATACCGCCTTTGGCGGAGAATTTTTTCATCATCTTCTGCATCTGCTTGTGCTGCTTGATCAGACGCCCGATATCCTGCACCTGAGTGCCTGAACCCATGGAGATCCGGCGCTTGCGCGAACCGCTGATCAGGTCCGGGTCACGGCGTTCGGCCGGGGTCATCGAGTTGATGATGGCTTCCATCTGCTTGAATTGCTTTTCAGCGGCGTTCTGAGCATTGCCCATCTGCGCCAGATTCACCCCGCCCATGTTCGGCAGCTTGTCCATGAGCCCGCCAAGGCCGCCCATGTTTTTCATTTGTTGCAACTGATCGCGGAAGTCTTCGAGGTCGAAGCCTTTGCCCTTCTTCAGTTTTTTCGCCAGTTTATCGGCTTTGTCTTTGTCGAGAGTCTGTTCGGCCTGTTCGATCAGGCTCAGCACATCGCCCATACCGAGGATGCGCGAGGCGATCCGGTCCGGGTGGAACGGTTCGAGGGCGTCGCTTTTCTCGCCCATACCGATGAACTTGATCGGTTTGCCGGTGATCGCACGCACCGACAGCGCCGCGCCGCCACGAGCATCACCATCGACTTTGGTGAGGATCACACCGGTCAACGGCAACGCATCGCCAAAGGCCTTGGCGGTGTTGGCCGCATCCTGACCGGTCATGGCGTCAACCACGAACAGCGTTTCAGCTGGCTTGGTTGCCGCGTGCAACGCCTGGATCTCGCCCATCATCTCGACATCGATGTGCAAGCGACCGGCGGTATCGACGATCACCACGTCGATGAATTTGAGCGTGGCCTCTTTGATGGCCGCCAGCGCGATCTCTACCGGCTTCTGGCTGATATCGGACGGAAAGAACGTCACGCCGATGTCGTTGGCCAGGGTTTCCAACTGCTTGATGGCCGCAGGACGATAAACGTCCACCGAGACCACCATCACGCTTTTCTTTCTGCGCTCTTTGAGAAAGCGCGCCAGCTTGCCGGCGGTGGTGGTTTTACCCGCGCCCTGCAAGCCCGCCATCAAGACCACGGCCGGTGGTGTGACGTTGAGGACCAGATCTTCGTTGGCCGCCCCCATCAACTCTTCGAGTTCGGCCTGGACGATCTTCACGAACGCCTGGCCCGGCGTCAGGCTGCGCGACACCTCGGTACCGACAGCGCGGTCCTTGACCTTATTGACGAAGTCTTTAACCACCGGCAAGGCAACGTCGGCTTCAAGCAAAGCCATGCGCACTTCACGCAGGGTGTCTTTGATATTGTCCTCGGTCAGCTTCGCCTTGCCGGTAACATGGCGAAGCGTCTGCGAGAGGCGGTCTGTAAGGTTTTCAAACATGCGCGATCCTTTCAGGCTCTAGTTGAACCCCGGTTGGTGCGGTCCGGCTCGTGGTGGCCCGTTGTTGAAAACAACGGCTAAAAACAGTGTTCGACGAGCCTGCGACTTGAGCAGGTGACGGATTATAGCGAAGACTCTGCTGGACGGACACCATCGAGTCTGCTTCTGTAGTCTTTCGTGAAATGTCGGTTCTATGCCAAACTCAGCGTCTTTCGGGCTTGCCTAACAGGATTTATGCTTCCCTTGTCACCCAGCTTGCTTCCCAGTCTCGCCGCCGCCTGCTTATATGCCGCTGCGACCCTTTATCAAAGCATCCGCCTGCGCCAAGGTGCAAAGGTGGATAAACGTCTACTTTGCCTGCTCGGCGGCTTCGCTGTAATCGCTCACGGGCTCAGTCTTTACACCCAGCTGATTACACCCGTCGGCCTGGGCCTGGACTTTTTCAGTGCCGCGAGCCTGATCGCGGTCGCTGTTATTGCCCTGACCATGCTTGCCTGTGCGCGAATACCCGTGGAGAACCTGCTGGTGCTGCTGTTCCCGCTCGGGCTGGCGACGGTGCTGCTAGCACAGTTCGCGCCCACCGGCACGGTCCAGCCCATCGATGAAGCACCGGGCATTCTGGCCCACATTCTGCTGTCGATCCTGGCATACGGCATGTTCACCATCGCGGTGTTTCAGGCCTTGCTGGTACTGGTGCAAGATCACCAACTCAAACACAAACGTCCGTCCGGACTGATCAAGAACTTCCCGCCACTGCAAACCATGGAAAGTCTGCTGTTTGGTTTCCTCTGGGCAGGATGGGGCCTGCTCTCGCTGTCACTGATCTCGGGCTGGCTGTTTGTCGAAAATCTGTTCGCCCAGCACTTGGTGCACAAAACACTCCTCGCCTGCCTGGCCTGGGTGGTTTTCAGCGTGCTGCTGTGGGGACGCAACCGTCTCGGCTGGCGCGGACACAAGGCAATTCGCTGGACCCTAGGCGGTTTCTGCCTGCTGATGCTGGCGTATTTCGGCAGCAAGCTGGTACGCGAATTCATTCTGCACATCTGACGGGCGTTGATCATGAATAACCTGCCCATCGGCCCGATGTTTGGTGTATTGACCCTGCTGATTCTTTGGTCCGGCCTGCTCACTGCGGTAGACGCCGCACACCAGTACCTCAAGGCTGTGCGTCCGAACGGTCGCGCTACTGACACCTCCATGCCAAAGCTGGCGTTTGAGCTGGGCAGCCTGATCCTGAGCAATACCCTGATCAAAGTACTGATCACCATCATCAGCATGCTGTTGGCGCTGCACTTCTGGTACAACAACGGGCCTACGCTGGCGTGGATCGGCGTCAGCAGTGTGCTATTGATCTTTGCCGAATTCATACCGCGCACCCTGGCGGCACGTTACCCGGAAGCGATATTGATGCTGGGTAACAGCACTCTGCGCTTGCCCATGAAGCTACTCTCTCCCTTGGCCTGGCTGTTCTCCGCCATCGCCTGCACGCTACTGCGACCCTTCGGTATCCGCGACAAACCGAACGCCCGCAAAAAGGACAATGAAGTACCGCTGACGGTCTTGCTCCATGACGGCCAGCAGGATAACCAGCCCAGCCGCTCACATGTACTATCGGGCATTCACGCGCTGGACAGCATTACCGTGAACGACATTCTGGTACCGCGTAGCGAAGTCGACGGCATCAATCTGGATGACCCGATCCAGCGCATCATCGAACAACTGATCATCTCCCGCCATACGCGGCTGCCGGTGTACCACAACGATATCAACCAAGTGGAAGGTGTACTCAATACACGCCAGATCAGCCATTTGCTGCCGCATGCCGACCTGACCAAAGAAGACCTGATCGAGGCTTGCTACGATCCTTATTTCGTCCCGGAAAGCACCCCGCTGCAACTGCAACTGCTGAATTTTCACAAGCAACAGCGCCGCCTGGGCGTGGTCGTCGACGAGTACGGCGAAGTGCTTGGCATTGTCAGCCTGGAAGACATCCTTGAAGAAATCGTCGGTGAGTTTGAAAACGAACAGAGCTTCGACAATCCGCATATCCACCCGCAAACCGACGGTCGCCTGGTGATTGATGGCGCTGCGTCGATTCGCGAATTGAACAAAAGTCTCGGCTGGCACTTGCCTTCCGATGGCCCAAAAACCCTCAATGGCCTGGTCACCGAAGCACTGGAAACCATTCCAGACAGCTCGGTATGCGTGAAAATCGGGCCATACCGTCTGGAAATTCTCGAAACCGAAGACAATCGGGTCACCCGAGTCCTGATGTGGCAGAACAGCAGCACTCGCGCCGCCGTTTAAGCGCTTCCCGATCACGCCGACTGTTCACCGCCGCACCCGAAAAAGCGCCACTCGCTGAACCTTGGCGACATCATAAAAACAAAAATCCAACAGGGACATTCGGATGACCAATAGCACCACTTTCGAGCACGATGCCGCAGCGACCAAACCGGCCAACTCGGCCCGGCGCGTGGCCGTTGCCAGCTTCATTGGCACCGCCATCGAGTTCTACGATTTTTACGTGTACGCCACAGCTGCCGCGCTGGTCATCGGCCCGGTATTCTTCCCGCAGACGTCGGGCACCGCACAAATGATGTCGGCGTTTCTGACCTTCGGCATCGCCTTTCTTGCGCGGCCGCTGGGCTCGGCCTTGTTCGGCCATTTTGGCGACCGTGTCGGCCGCAAATCGACATTGGTGGCCTCGCTCTTGCTGATGGGCATCTGCACCACCCTGATTGGCGTGCTGCCGGGCTATGCCACGATTGGCGCCTGGGCCCCGATTCTGTTGTGCGTATTGCGTTTCGGCCAAGGGCTGGGGCTGGGCGGCGAATGGGGCGGCGCGGCATTGCTCGCTACCGAAAACGCCCCCAAGGGCAAGCGCGCCTGGTTTGGCATGTTCCCGCAACTGGGTCCATCGATTGGGTTCCTGGCGGCTAACGGGTTGTTCCTGACCCTGGCCATGACGCTGAATGACGAACAGTTCCGCTCCTGGGGCTGGCGCGTTCCGTTTTTGCTCAGCGCGTTACTGGTGATGGTCGGCCTGTACGTAAGGCTCAAGCTTGAGGAAACACCGATCTTCGCCAACGCCATCGCCCGACACGAGCGGGTCAAGATGCCCTTGGCGGAACTCCTTAGCCAATACTGGCGCCCTA
Source organism: Pseudomonas sp. GG8 (assembly GCF_052976945.1). Lineage (NCBI taxonomy): Bacteria > Pseudomonadati > Pseudomonadota > Gammaproteobacteria > Pseudomonadales > Pseudomonadaceae > Pseudomonas > Pseudomonas sp. GG8. The sequence continues at coordinate 1,050,628 of NZ_JBRIIP010000001.1, read as the reverse complement.
TGCTGCTGGGCGCGGCATCAATGGTGGTGTGCTACGCGCTGTTCTATATCTCGACTGTGTTCTCCCTGAGCTACGGCGTATCGACCCTCGGTTACAGTCGCGAGACGTTCCTTGGCCTGCTGTGCTTTGCCGTACTGTTCATGGCCGCAGCCACACCCCTGGCGGCCTGGGCCAGCGACCGTTTCGGGCGCAAACCGGTGCTGATCATTGGCGGTGTGCTGGCGATCCTGTCTGGCTTCACCATGGAACCCTTGCTGACTTACGGCACTACATGGGCCGTTGCGCTGTTCCTTTGCATCGAACTGTTCCTGATGGGCGTGACCTTCGCCCCAATGGGCGCGATGCTGCCTGAACTGTTTCCGACGCGTGTGCGTTATACCGGCGCATCTGCGGCGTACAACCTGGGCGGTATCGTGGGGGCGTCAGTGGCGCCCTTCTTCGCCCAGAAACTGGTGGCGATGGGCGGCTTGAGCTGGGTTGGCGGGTATGTGTCGGCAGCAGCTTTGCTCAGCTTGATCGCTGTGCTATGCCTGAAAGAGACGCGGGAAAACGATCTGGACCGAATTGCCTGACGCACAGCGTCAGGCAATTCGCAGTTGCAGTTGCAGTTGCAGTTATAGCTGAACCTTCACCGCTTTGGACGCACGCGTCGCTTTGGCGCGGGCGGCTTCGATGGTCTCGTCGCGAGCCAGGGCCACACCCATGCGCCGCTGACCATTGACTTCCGGTTTGCCGAACAGGCGTAACGCGGTGTCGGGCTCGCTCAAGGCAGCACCCAGGTTGGCGAAACTGGTTTGCGTGGATTTGCCTTCCACCAGAATCACTGCCGAAGCCGAGGGTCCGAACTGACGGATCAAGGGGATCGGCAGGCCGAGGATCGCCCGCGCATGCAGCGCGAACTGCGACAGGTCCTGAGAGATCAGGGTCACCAGGCCGGTGTCATGTGGACGCGGCGAGACTTCGCTGAACCAGACCTGATCACCCTTGATGAACAACTCGACGCCAAACAGACCACGGCCACCCAAGGCCTCGGTCACGGCGCGTGCAACCCGCTCGGACTCAGCCAAAGCAACCGGGCTCATGACCTGCGGCTGCCAGGATTCCTGATAGTCGCCCTTCTCCTGACGATGCCCGACCGGCGCACAGAAGGTAGTGCCGCCAATATGGCGCACAGTCAGCAGGGTGATTTCGTAATCGAAATCGATGAACCCCTCGATGATCACACGCCCCTTACCGGCACGGCCGCCTTCCTGCGCATAATCCCAGGCACCTTGCACGTCGTCAGTGCTTTTGAGCAGGCTTTGGCCTTTACCCGACGAACTCATCACCGGCTTGACCACACACGGGAAACCGAGGTTCTCAACCGCCTGACGGTAGTCTTCAAAGGTGTCGGCGAAATGATACGGCGAAGTCGGCAGATCCAGTTCTTCAGCGGCCAGACGACGAATGCCTTCGCGGTTCATCGTCAACAGAGCTGCCCGGGCAGTGGGGATCACGGTAAAACCTTCGGACTCCAGCTCGACCAGGGTCGCGGTCGCAATGGCTTCGATTTCCGGGACGATATAATGCGGCTTCTCGGCCTCGATCACTGCGCGCAAGGCGGCACCGTCGAGCATGTTGATTACATGACTACGATGCGCGACCTGCATGGCTGGCGCGTTGGCATAACGGTCAACAGCGATCACTTCGACGCCCAGGCGTTGCAGTTCGATCACCACCTCCTTGCCAAGCTCGCCGCAACCGCAGAGCAATACGCGCGTCGCGGTAGGCGACAGTGGCGTTCCGATTTGAGTCATCTCAGGTCCTCGTGGAGCAGATCATCGAGCCAGCCCGCCATTGGTGGGCGACTCATGGGGAGAAGAAAGGCGCGCAATTTACCACGAAGCCGATCACTTGGGCCTCGTCCCGAAAAAGTGAGGCGCCAGAATCAAGGAGTGGTTTTCACACCCACCGTCCACAGCATGCCACTGTCCCGCGCTCGCTCATGACAGCGTCCAAGCACCACGCGGCGCTCAGTATTGTCCATGCGACTCCAGCGGGTAATTTCCTCAACGGTGCGCTGGCAGCCCAGACAGATGTCCGCCTCGTCCAGCGCGCAAATATTCACACACGGCGAAGCAACCGGTCGCTCGACACTCATCAGTCTTCCTGCGGGGCCAGATCACGCGCATAGCGCTGGGCGTTGTGCACGTAATGCGCAGCACTGGCTTCAAGCATTTTTTTCTGCGCGTCCGTCAGTTCACGCACCACTTTGCCGGGCGAGCCCATGACCAGTGAGCCGTCGGGGATTTCCTTGCCCTCGCCAATCAGCGAGTTGGCGCCGATGATGCAATAGTTGCCGATCTTGGCACCGTTAAGGATGACCGAATTGATGCCGATCAAGCTGCAATCGCCCACGGTGCAGCCATGCAGCATGACGTTATGGCCGATGGTGACATTTTTGCCGATGATCAGCGGCGACCCCATGTCGGTGTGCATCACCGTGCCATCTTGTACGTTGCTGTTCTCACCGATATGGATCAGCTCGTTGTCGCCACGCAATACGGCGCCAAACCAAACGCTGGCACCGGCTTCGAGCTTGACCTTGCCAATCAGGGTGGCAGTAGGCGCAACCCAGCTTTGCGGATGAGTGTCGACATGGGAATCTCCCAAGCGATATTTCATAGTGGTTTCCTCATGGCCCGCAGGCCGTGGGTAAGTATCAAATATTGATAAAACGCTCAGGCGGCGTGTGCAGGCTGATGTCGGCGTCGTACAGCACATTGACCAGTTCGACGATCATGATCGCTGTCAGACCCCATATTTTGAATTCACCGAAACGATAGCTGGGCACATACCAACTACGACCCTGGTAATCGATACGGTGAGTATGCTCACGCGGGTCCTCGCGAAAGAACGCCAGAGGCACGCTGAAGACAGCCGCAATCTCGGCATCGTTGGCCTGGTATTCGACGAAGTCAGGGATGATGCCTACGTAAGGCGTGACCCTGATTCCGTGCAAAGAGATCAACGGACTGAGCGGGCCGATCACCTCGACCAGACCAGGCGGCAGACCGATTTCTTCCTCGGCCTCACGCAAGGCCGTAAAAATCAGGTCCGGGTCTTCGGGATCACGCCGCCCACCAGGGAAGGCGACTTCGCCGCCATGGGTCGAAAGCCCGCTGGCGCGCAGGGTCAGGATCAACTCCGGCTCATCACTCCGAGTGATGGGCACTAGGACAGCGGCCTCGGGGAAACGTCGATCCGTTTCCAGAGTACGCGGCGTATGACTGCTTACACGGCGAAGTAGCTCGTCCAGCATGGGAAATCTCGATCTGTTGCCTAACTGGCATAATGCACCAAAGCGGCGATACGCCCAACCCCTTGTAGGACAACCCGGCAACTGATTGGACCTGCTTGTGTAAGCTCAGCTTGCCGACCCCGGTGCGGCACGCCAAGATAGCGACTGATTTCAGGAATCGACGTTCAGCATGAAATTCTGCAGCCAGTGCGGCAACCCGGTCATTCAGCGCATCCCCGAAGGCGATAGCCGCTTACGTTACGTCTGCGAGCATTGCCAGACCGTCCATTATCAGAACCCTAATATCGTCGCCGGGAGCCTGCCAATCTGGGGCTCGCAGGTGCTTCTATGCCGTCGCGCCATCGAGCCGCGCATGGGGTACTGGACCTTACCAGCCGGTTTCATGGAAAACGGGGAAACGGTCGAACAGGCCGCCCGCCGCGAAACGGCGGAAGAAGCCTGCGCCACGCTGCGCAACCTGAGCCTGTACATGCTGGTCGATGTGCCGCACATCAGTCAGGTACACGTGTTTTATCGCGCCGAGCTGGTAGATCTGGAGTTTGCCGCCGGGGTAGAGAGCCTGGAGGTGCGGCTTTTCGACGAGGCTGACATTCCATGGTCCGAGCTGGCTTTCATGACGGTAAAACGTACCTTAGAATGCTTCTTTGCCGACCGGATCCAGCAGGTCTACCCAGTGCGAACTGAGTCTCTGGCACCGTTGCAGCAGATAAAAAAGACCTAATTACTCCGCGGGCAGCGCGTGTAGCGCTGCCCATACATTGCTCAGGGATACCGTTTCGATGCGTTGGTTGCTTGCCCTTTTATGTAGTTGCGTCGTTCCGCTGTCTCAAGCTGCATTCACCGAAACCAGACTGCCCAAGGGCAGTGAACAGAGGTTCATTGGTGGAGCAGTCATCAACACGCACAGCATCGCTGCTCAAAACATCGATAAAATACTGATTCTGAAATCGGCACATCAACTGCAGTTGATCAGCGACGGCGCGGCGCTCAAGACCTACCGCATTTCGCTGGGTAAAGTGCCCAAGGGGCAAAAGCTTCGAGAAGGCGACAAGCGCACCCCGGAAGGTCTTTACTGGCTGGACTGGCGCAAGGTCAGCGACAGTTACAACCTGTCGATGCATATCTCCTACCCGAACATCAGCGACTCGGCGCGCGCCCGACGCGATGGCGTCAGCCCGGGCAGCATGATCATGATCCACGGCACGCCGGTCAACGATGATTACCCGGAGTGGTATTTCCAGACCCTGGACTGGACCGACGGCTGCATCGCCATGAAAAATACCGACATGCGCGAGCTCTGGGATCTGGTCAAAGACGGCACCATGGTCGAGATCCGTCCCTGACTATTCTGATTGACGCAACGTCCTCCCTGATACCTCCCGGCTCAGTACTCCGCCATTCTGTAGGCACTGCAGGACCGCTTTGTACTCCATCGCAGCCCGGTCAGCGCCTACTGTCTGCCGGCCAGAGGCAACATGAATCTGGTCCGGCTGATTCAGAAATCCGCCAGCTTCCACACTTCGTAAGCTGGCGTTTCATAGGGATGGCTCTGCTTTAGAGCCATCACTGCCTGAGCGATCAACTCGTCAGCCACTACCAACTCGACCTTCCATTCCTCCACCTGCTCGATCTCGCCTGCCTGCCCAATAAACGGCTGACTGCCGTCCAGCGGGCGAAACTGGCCTTGACCCAGCACCTGCCATGAGCAGTTGTCGTAAGCCCCGATTCGCCCGGCACCTGCGGCGAATACGGCACTCTTGACCACCTCTACATGGCTCGGTGGAACGAAGAAGCTGAGCTTGTACATGGCTCGACCGTTGTCTGTCAGTTCACCCATACCCGCGCATTACGGAACATGCGCATCCAGGCGCCGTCTTCATCCCACTCTTCCGGACACCAGGAGTTCTGTACGGCACGGAACACACGCTCAGGGTGCGGCATCATGATGGTGACGCGACCGTCACGGCTGGTGAGACCCGTAATCCCGCGCGGCGAACCGTTCGGGTTGGCAGGGTAGGTTTCGGTGACCTTGCCATGGTTGTCGACAAACCGCATGGCTACACATCCGGACACATCAGCTTCGAGCAACGCGTTTTCGTTGCGGAACTCAGCCAGACCCTCACCGTGAGCAATGGCGATCGGCATGCGCGAACCGGCCATACCCTGTAGGAAGATCGACGCTGATTCCTGAACCTGAACCATCGCTACCCGTGCTTCGAACTGCTCAGAGCGGTTGCGCACGAAGTGAGGCCAGAACTCGCTGCCTGGAACCAGTTCGCGAAGGTTGGACAACATCTGGCAACCGTTACACACGCCAAGGGTGAAGCTGTCATGACGCTCGAAGAAGTTCTGGAAAGCATCCCGCGCGCGGCTGTTGAACAGGGCCGACTTGGCCCAGCCTTCGCCCGCGCCGAGCACGTCGCCGTAGGAGAAACCACCGCAGGCCACCAGACCTTTGAACTCATTCAGATCAACGCTACCGGCAAGAATATCGCTCATGTGTACGTCGATGGCGTTGAAGCCGGCGCGATCGAACGCCGCCGCCATCTCGACCTGACCGTTGACGCCCTGTTCACGCAGAACCGCCACTTGCGGACGAATGCCTTTCTTGATGTACGGCGCGCTGATGTTTTCGTTCACATCGAAGCCCAGCTTGATACTCAGGCCAGGGTTGTCTTCTTCAAGCAGTACGTCGAACTCTTGCTCGGCGCATTCGACGTTGTCACGCAGACGCTGGATTTGATAACTGGTCTCGGCCCACTGACGTTGCAGCGAACGACGTTGACCGGCAAACACCTGATCACCGTTGAAGCTGACCGCCACTTCATCGTTGTTCACCGGCTGACCGATGACCGCGACGCAATCCTGAAGCCCGGCCGCGCTGAACTGTGCAAGCACCACCGGCGTATCATCCTGGTGAACCTGAATCACTGCGCCCAGCTCTTCGTTGAACAGGATGGCTGCCAGTTCGGCGGAGGTTTCTGCCAGGCTGTCCAGGTACAGGTTCAAACCGCAGTGGCCGGCGAAGGCCATTTCCAGAGTGGTAACCAACAGACCACCGTCGGAACGGTCGTGATAAGCCAGCAAGTGGCCGTCAGCATTCAGACCCTGGATCACAGCGAAGAACGCCTTGAGGTCTTCAGCATCATCCACGTCGGGTGCGACACGACCCAACTTGCCGTGAACCTGGGCGAGAATCGAGGCGCCCATGCGGTTCTGACCACGACCCAGATCAATCAGGATCAGATCGGTTTCGCCCTTGTCCATGCGCAGCTCCGGCGTCAGGGTCTGGCGGATGTCGACCACCGGGGCAAAGCCGGTCACGATCAACGACAGCGGCGACGTCACGCTCTTCTCGGTGCCGTCATCGCGCCACTGGGTTTTCATGGACATTGAGTCCTTGCCCACCGGGATGGTGATGCCCAGTTCAGGGCACAACTCCATGCCAACCGCTTTCACTGTGTCATACAAACGGGCGTCTTCACCGGGGTGACCGGCAGCGGACATCCAGTTGGCCGACAGTTTGATGTCGGAAATTTTCGCAATGCGTGAAGCGACGATGTTGGTCAGGGTCTCGCCAATCGCCATACGCCCGGACGCCGGAGCGTCCAGCAGCGCCAGCGGCGTACGCTCGCCCATGGCCATGGCTTCACCGGTGTTCACATCGAAACTGGTAGCAGTCACGGCACAGTCGGCCACGGGCACTTGCCACGGACCTACCATTTGATCGCGAGCAACCAGACCGGTGATGGTCCGGTCGCCGATGGTGATCAGGAAGCTTTTGCTGGCGACGGCCGGGTGATGCAAAACGCGCTGCACACACTCGTCGATATCCAGGGTGCTCGGGTCGAAATCATCGCCCAGTTCGCTTTCGCGAGTCGCCGAACGGTGCATGCGCGGCGCCTTGCCCAGCAGCACTTCCAGCGGCATGTCCACCGGGCTGTTGCCGAAGTGGCTGTCGGTCACCGTCAGTTGCGGCTCGGCAGTGGCTTCACCGACGACGGCAAACGGGCAACGCTCACGTTCGCAAATGGCTTTGAAGCGCTCGAAATCCGCAGCGCCAACCGCCATCACATAACGTTCTTGTGATTCGTTGCTCCAGATTTCCAGCGGGGCCATGCCCGGCTCGTCATTTGGAATGTTGCGCAGCTCGAAACGACCGCCTCGTCCGCCATCGTTGACCAGTTCAGGGAAGGCATTGGACAGACCGCCCGCGCCGACGTCATGGATAAAGCTGATCGGGTTTTGATCGCCCAACTGCCAGCAACGGTCGATCACTTCCTGACAGCGACGCTCCATTTCAGGGTTTTCACGCTGAACCGAAGCAAAATCCAGATCCGCCGAGCTGGTGCCGGTCGCCATCGATGACGCTGCACCGCCACCCAGACCAATCAACATGGCCGGACCACCGAGCACGATCAGCTTGGAGCCGACAGTGATCTCGGCTTTCTGTACGTGTTCATCACGGATGTTGCCCATACCGCCAGCCAGCATGATCGGCTTGTGGTAACCACGGACTTCATCGCCGTGCGGGGTGCTGATCGATTGTTCGAAGGTGCGGAAGTAACCGGTCAGGGCCGGACGCCCAAATTCGTTGTTGAACGCCGCGCCGCCCAGCGGGCCTTCAAGCATGATGTCCAGCGCCGTCACGATGCGCTCGGGTTTGCCGTAAGGCACTTCCCACGGCTGTTCAAAACCGGGAATCAGCAGGTTCGACACGGTAAAACCGGTCAGGCCGGCTTTTGGCTTGGCGCCGCGACCGGTCGCACCCTCGTCACGAATCTCGCCGCCGGAGCCGGTAGAGGCACCCGGGAACGGAGCAATCGCGGTTGGGTGGTTGTGGGTCTCGACCTTCATCAAGATGTGCACCGGCTCCTGCACCGCGCCGTACTGACGGGTTTCAGGGTTCGGGAAGAAACGACCCGCCACAGGGCCTTCGATGACCGCAGCGTTGTCCTTATAGGCAGAGAGGACACCTTCGCCATGCATCTGGAAAGTGTTCTTGATCATGCCGAACAGGCTTTTTTCCTGGTTCTGGCCGTCGATATCCCAGCTGGCATTGAAGATTTTGTGGCGGCAATGCTCAGAGTTGGCCTGGGCGAACATCATCAATTCGATGTCATGGGGATTGCGCCCCAATGTCTCGAAGCTGGTCACCAAATAATCGATTTCATCATCGGCCAGGGCCAGGCCCAGCTCGATGTTGGCTTTTTCCAGCGCCACGCGACCGCCACCCAGAACATCGATGGCCGTCAGCGGCTTGGGTTCGGCATGGCGGAACAGACCAGCGGCCTGTTCCAGCGTGCCCAACACCAGCTGCGTCATGCGGTCATGCAGAGCGCCAGCAATCAGCTCGGCCTCGACGTCGCTGAACTGGCCTTCTACATAGAAAGCGATACCGCGCTCAAGGCGCTGAATTTTTGCCAGACCGCAGTTGCGGGCAATATCGCTGGCCTTGCTCGACCAGGGTGAGATAGTGCCAAAACGCGGCAACACCAGAAACAGCCGGCCGCTCGGCTCTTGAACCGGCACACTCGGGCCGTATTTCAGAAGGCGGGCAAGGACCTGCTGTTCTTCATCGGTCAGAACGCCAGTGACCTCAGCGAAGTGGGCGAATTCAGCGTACAAGCCACTGACAGCTGAAACTTTTTGTTTCAGCTGCTCAAGTAATTTGCTGTGGCGGAAGGCAGAAAGGGCAGGAGCACCGCGCAGGATCAACATCTTCGGGACAGCCTCGGGAAGGGGTGTGCTTTGAGGCCATACATTCTAGCCTAAACCGCCCCTTTCAGCACCCAGAACGGTGGTTTCCAGCATCGCCTGATGTCGGTGACCCGAGAACGACTCCGCTCTATCAGACAAGGCCCTCACTGTCGAGATATGGCGGTCGGGGTCCTTTGCGTATACTGCACCTATGTTTTCCCAATCCGCTTTCCGCCCGCGCTGTGCCAAATGGCTCATCGCAACCGGACTCTTCCTAATGCTCGGCGCCTGTGTTGATAAACCCAACACACTGGAGCGAGTCAAGGAGGACGGCATTCTGCGCGTGGTCACTCGTAACAGCCCGGCCACTTATTTCCAGGATCGCAACGGTGAAACCGGTTTCGAATACGAGCTGGTCAAGCGCTTCGCCAAGGATCTTGGGGTCGAACTGAAGATCGAAACCGCCGACAATCTTGATGATTTATTCGATCAGTTGCAGAAGCCCGGAGGCCCAGTGCTGGCTGCTGCGGGCCTGGTCGCTACCGACACACGCAAGCTGCAAGCCCGCTTTTCCCATCCGTACCTGCAAGTCACCCCCCAGATCATCTACCGCAACGGCCAGTCGCGCCCGACCGACGCTGGCGATTTGATCGGAAAGAAGATCATGGTGCTCAAGGGCAGCAGCCATGCCGAACAGCTGGCCGCACTGAAACTGAAAATGCCGACACTGGAGTACGAAGAGTCCGACGCAGTGGAAGTGGTCGATCTGCTGCGCATGGTGGATGAGGGCCAAATTGACCTGACCCTGGTCGACTCCAATGAATTGGCAATGAATCAGGTGTACTTCCCGAACGTGCGCGTTGCCTTCGACCTGGGCGATAGCCGTGATCAGCGCTGGGCCGTCGCGCTGGGCGAAGACAACAGCCTGCTGAACGAGATCAACAACTTCCTCGACAAAGTCGAGAAGAACGGCACGCTACAGCGCTTGAAAGATCGCTATTACGGGCATGTCGACGTCCTTGGATACATGGGGGCCTACACCTTCGCCCAACACCTTCAGCAGCGTTTGCCGCACTATGAAAAACATTTCCGGTCGGCAGGCAAGGAAGAGCAGGTGGATTGGCGATTGCTGGCTGCCATCGGTTATCAGGAATCGTTATGGCAGCCCAGCGTCACGTCAAAAACCGGCGTACGGGGTTTGATGATGCTGACCCAAAACACGGCGCAGGCCATGGGTGTGTCCAACCGGTTGGATGCCAAGCAAAGCATCGACGGCGGCTCAAAGTACTTTGCCTACATGAAGGATCAGTTGGACGACAAGATTCAGGAACCTGACCGTACATGGTTAGCACTTGCGGCCTATAACGTCGGTAGCGGTCATCTGGACGATGCGCGCAAATTGGCCGAGAACGAAGGCCTGAATCCAAATAAATGGCTGGACGTAAAAAAAATGTTACCGCGTCTGGCGCAAAAAAAATGGTTCAGCAAAACCCGTTACGGTTATGCCCGAGGCGGCGAACCCGTGCACTTTGTCGCCAACATCCGTCGCTATTACGACATCCTCACATGGGTCACCCAGCCGCAGCTTGAAGGCAGTCAGGTCGCCGACGGCAACCTGCATGTGCCGGGCGTGGACAAGACCAAACCGACTGAAGAAAACCCGACGCTTTAAGCGTCGGCTCAGGCCTATCGCGCCAGCGAACTCAACCCTTCGCCCGGCGCATCTTGAAGAACTCACTCAGCATCCTCCCGCATTCCTCCGCCAGCACCCCCCCTTCGAACAACACCCGATGGTTGAGAAAGGCCTGACTGAAAAACTGCCCCTGACTCTGAACAATACCGGCCTTGGGTTCAAGCGCACCGTACACCACACGAGCGATGCGTGAATGCACAATCAGGCCCGCGCACATGCTGCACGGTTCGAGGGTGACGTAGAGGGTGCTGCCCGGTAGCCGATAATTACTGAGCGCCTGAGCTGCGGAGCGAATGGCGACCATCTCGGCGTGGGCGCTGGGGTCGCTGCCGCTGATAGGGCAATTGAACCCGCGTCCGATAATTTCGCCGTTCTGCACCACTATTGCGCCCACGGGCACTTCACCCAAAGCTGCGCCCTGCGAGGCCAGCGCCATTGCCTCACGCATGAAATGTTGATCCTGACTGCGATCAATAATCTGCGACTGCCTCATCAGGACACCTCTATTGCGGCCATTAGCCCGGTTTCCATGTGGTCGATCACATGGCAGTGGAACATCCACACGCCCGGATTATCGGCTACCAGCGCGACACGTGCCCGCTCGTTTTTACCGAGCAGGTAGGTGTCGGTGAAGTACGGAATGATCGTCCTGCGGTTCGACCCGATGACCTTGAAACTCATGCCGTGCAAGTGGATCGGGTGCTGATACTGGGTCATGTTCTTCAACTCGAAGATGTAGCTTCTACCCTTTTGCAGCTTGGCGATGGGCCGGTCGGCGCAGGTCTTGTCGGTGATATCCCATGCCTTGCCATTGATCTGCCACAAGCTCGGTGGTGCACCATTGTCGACGTTCACCGACACGGAGCCCACCCATTCGAAATTGAAGTTGAGCTTCTCGGCGTTAGCCATGTCAGGTTCGGAAACCGGATTGACCGGCAACGCCGGAGGCCATTCGCCAGCTGCGTCGCTGTTGGCAACCGAACGAAAGGTTCCCAGACGTACCGGACCATTGCGCAGCGAAATCTCTTCACCCGCCGCTGGCGCCTTGATCGCCAGACAAATGCGCATGCCCGGCCCCAGCCAATATTCCTTACCCAACGGCCGTGGCTTGACCGGATTACCGTCCAGCGCGTAGATCTGCGCCTCGACACCGGGCATGTTCAGGCGATAAGTCAGGGTATTGTCGAGATTGAGTAGCCTGACCCGGACAATCTGCCCGGCAGGCAAGTCAATGACGGCCTGCGGCACGCCATTAATAGTCGATAATCGCCCCGCCGTACCGCCGCGCGCGGCTTCACGAGGCACACTGAAAGCGGTGAACGCCCCCTCTTCGTCAACATGCCAGCTTTTCAGGCTCAGGGTCCGCTCATGCAGGAAACCGGTCGGCTCACGCTCTTCGACGATCAACGGCCCGACCAGCCCGCGACCCAACTCTTCACTGCTATTCACATGTGGGTGATACCAGTAGCTGCCAGCGTCCGGCACGCGAAACCTGTAATCGAAATACTCCCCCGGCAACACAGGCAGCTGCGAAACGTACGGCACGCCGTCCATTTCCAGCGGCAAACGGATCCCGTGCCAGTGAATCGTGGTCGGCACCGGCAGCTTGTTGATGAACCGTACTCGCAGCCACTCGCCCTGACGCACCCGCAACTCAGTGCCCGGCGCAGAGCCACCGAATGCCCAGGCCGGCGTCTGATGGCCACACACCAGCTCCAGATCCAATGGCGCGGCAATCAGCTCGTAGTCGTGGCCCGCCTCGGAATTCCTGCGCCCCAGCCAATAGCGCGAAGCGCCACCTGCGCCCAAACCAACCACGGCAAGACCGGCCAGACCTCCGAGTATTTGTCGACGGGTAAAGGACATAAGCGCAAGCACCTCAAGAATAAAACAGAGCGGAGCCGGATGGCCCGCACACACCTGAGAACAGATGCCAAGGGCGAATACGATACACCTGCATTTGAAAAAAAATAAGGGCAGCCTAGGCTGCCCTTATAGATTGAATCATTTCAGCGCTGCAAAGCTGCCGCCGCGATCAGATCATTCCCACTCAATAGTCGCTGGCGGCTTGCTCGACACGTCGTACGTGACGCGGGAGATGCCTTCGATTTCATTGATGATGCGGCCGCTGACGGTTTCCAGCAGCTCGTAAGGCAGGTGCGCCCAACGTGCGGTCATGAAGTCGACGGTTTCCACTGCACGCAGGGCGACAACCCAAGCGTAACGACGGGCATCGCCCACCACACCGACCGATTTAACCGGCTGGAACACCACGAATGCCTGGCTGACCTTGTGATACCAGTCAGCCTTGCGCAGCTCTTCGATGAAAATGTGGTCAGCGCGACGCAACAGGTCGGCGTATTCCCTTTTCACTTCACCGAGAATCCGTACACCGAGACCCGGGCCCGGGAATGGGTGACGGTAAACCATGTCGTACGGCAGGCCGAGTTCGAGACCCAGGCGGCGAACTTCATCCTTGAACAGTTCGCGCAACGGCTCGACCAGTTTCAGGTTCATCTCGTCCGGCAAGCCACCCACGTTGTGGTGCGACTTGATCACATGAGCCTTGCCGCTTTTCGCGCCAGCCGACTCGATCACGTCCGGGTAGATGGTGCCCTGAGCCAGGTACTTGATGTTGTCCAGCTTGCAGGATTCGGCATCGAACACATCGATGAAGGTACGACCAATGATTTTGCGCTTCTTCTCTGGATCGCTCTCGCCCGCCAGATTGTCGAGGAACTGATCGGCAGCGTTGGCGCGGATCACTTTGACACCCATGTTCTCGGCGAACATGGCCATCACTTGCTCGCCTTCGTGCAGACGCAGCAGGCCGTTGTCGACGAATACGCAGGTCAGTTGATCGCCGATGGCTTTGTGCAGCAATGCCGCAACCACCGAAGAATCGACACCGCCGGACAGACCGAGCAGCACGTTATCGGTGCCAACCAGGGCACGGACATGCGCGATGGCGTCTTCAGCGATGTGCGACGGCGTCCACAACGCTTCGCAGCCGCAGATGTCGAGAATGAAGCGCGACAGGATGCGACCGCCCTGCTTGGTATGGGTTACTTCCGGGTGGAACTGCACACCGTAGTAGCCGCGCGAGTCGTCGGCCATGCCGGCAATCGAGCAACTCGGGGTGCTTGCCAGCACGTGAAAGCCTTCAGGGATTTCAGTCACTTTGTCGCCGTGGCTCATCCACACGTCAAGGCCGTAAAGACCGTCTGGATCAACGTGATCTTCAATACCATCGAGGAGGCGGCTCTTGCCAACCACATCGACTCGGGCGTAACCGAATTCGCGCAGCTCGGAACCTTCCACCCGACCGCCCAGCTGTTCAGCCATGGTCTGCATGCCGTAGCAAATTCCGAAGACTGGCACGTTCAGGTCAAACACGGCCTTTGGCGCACGCGGGCTATCAGCTTCGTGTACGGACTCAGGGCCACCGGCGAGAATGATCCCGCGTGGGTTGAATGCGCGAATCGCTTCGTCGTCCATGTCGAACGGATGCAGCTCGCAATACACGCCGATCTCACGCACGCGGCGGGCAATCAGTTGGGTGTACTGGGAACCGAAGTCGAGGATCAGGATGCGGTGGGCGTGAATGTCGAGGGCCATGACTCATTCTCTCGGTGGAATTCGGAAACAACACGGGGCTGCTAGCAGCCCCGATTATTTAGATGACACTGGATAGCGCTTTTAACCTACGCGGTAGTTCGGCGCTTCTTTGGTGATCTGCACGTCGTGGACGTGGGACTCAGCCATGCCGGCACCGGTGATACGCACGAATTCTGGCTTGGTGCGCATCTCTTCGATCGTGGCGCTGCCGGTGTAACCCATGGATGAACGCAGGCCGCCCATCAATTGGTGAACGATAGCGCTCAGCGAGCCTTTGTAAGCGACCCGGCCTTCGATGCCTTCCGGCACCAGCTTCTCGGCACCCTCGGAAGAGTCCTGGAAGTAACGGTCAGATGAGCCCTGCGCCTGAGACATCGCACCCAACGAACCCATACCGCGGTAAGCCTTGTAGGAGCGACCCTGGAACAGTTCGATTTCACCTGGCGCCTCTTCGGTACCGGCAAACATCGAGCCCATCATCACGCAGGAAGCACCGGCCACGATGGCTTTGGACAGGTCACCCGAATAACGGATGCCGCCATCGGCGATCAACGGAACGCCCGTGCCTTCAAGGGCCGCGGCGACGTTGGCGATGGCGCTGATTTGCGGCACGCCGACACCGGCAACGATGCGCGTGGTGCAGATGGAGCCAGGACCGATACCGACCTTGACCGCATCGGCACCCGCTTCAGCCAACGCCTTGGCAGCAGCGCCGGTAGCGATGTTGCCGCCGATGACCTGCACTTCAGGGAAATTCTGTTTGACCCAACGGACGCGATCGATCACGCCCTTGGAGTGGCCGTGAGCGGTGTCGACCACCACCACGTCAACGCCGGCGGAAACCAGGGCTGCAACGCGTTCGGCAGTGTCCTTGCCGGTACCAACCGCAGCGCCGACACGCAGACGACCTTGATCGTCCTTGCTCGCCAATGGGTAGGCCTTGGCTTTTTCGATGTCCTTGACGGTCATCATGCCCTTGAGCGCGAACTTGTCGTCGACGATCAGGACTTTTTCCAGACGATGCCTGTGCAGCAGCTCACGCACTTCGTTCTTGTCGGCGCCTTCACGAACAGTGACGAGACGCTCTTTAGGCGTCATCACTTCCCGAACAGGAACATCCAGACGGTTTT
This sequence comes from Pseudomonas sp. GG8, assembly GCF_052976945.1. Lineage (NCBI taxonomy): Bacteria > Pseudomonadati > Pseudomonadota > Gammaproteobacteria > Pseudomonadales > Pseudomonadaceae > Pseudomonas > Pseudomonas sp. GG8. The sequence goes on along the minus strand of NZ_JBRIIP010000001.1, from coordinate 1,035,186 downwards.
CGAAGCGCACATCCCGAGACGTCACGATGCCGACCAGGTCGCCATTGTGCATCACCGGTACGCCGGAAATATTGTGCAGATGCGTCAGTTCGAACAGATCACGTACCGTGGCATCTGCCTCGATGGTAATGGGGTCCTTGACTACACCGGCTTCGAACTTCTTGACCTTACGCACTTCGGCAGCTTGCTGCTCGATGGTCATGTTCTTGTGGATAATACCGATACCACCTTCCTGAGCCATGGCAATTGCCAGACGGGCTTCAGTCACGGTATCCATCGCGGCAGAGACCAGCGGAATATTAAGCTCGATGCCACGTGTCAAACGTGTCTTCAAACTAACTTCGTTAGGAAGCACCTCGGAATAACCGGGCACTAGGAGAATGTCGTCGAAGGTTAGAGCTTCTTGGCTGATACGCAGCATCGCGGGGGCTCCCGAGCGGGAAATTGGAAGCGCGCCATTATACCCATACGGACCTGCCTGCTCAATGTAAACCTCAGCCTATTATCAATCAGCGTCCAAATGCACGTTGACGAACGAAACCGGACGATCCAGACGCTCGGCGAATTCATCGAGAAAGCTCTGCTTGAACGAGGCGTCCAGCCAGTTATTGAAGATAAAACCCAGGTTGGAAAAACCGCAGGCTTGCAGGAACAGAAAGCCATTGATGTCGTCTTCATGCCCGCATTCCGGGCAGATGAAGTTATCGGTGTGCCCCGGCATCCACTCTTCCAGACTGTCGAACAGTGCTTCACCCACTTCTTTTCTGCATTCAGGGCAGCCAGCCTCTTCAGCGAAATCGGTCAGCGGAGTAAAGATGCAACGCTTGGTGACGATCTCCAGACCGTTGATCGCTTGCCCGAATGGCAGGGCATCTGGATTCTCGACGACATCACGGGCACCGGGCGCAACGGCATAGGCCATCTTGCTGAAACTGCGGCCGCAGGTGGTCAGTTCTTGCTCGATGATGTTCTTGTTCATCAGCCAGCGCAGGATCAGCCGGGCTCGAGCCTCGTGAGCCGGAAAGTCGGAAATCTGCGGGACGATGATGCTCTGGGTATTCATGGATGACGCCTATTGCTGCTACTTAATAAGGCAGCTTAATCCCCCCCTCTTTCAGGTCAAGTGCTGGCTCATGTGGAGAGGTAGCGACCGATCAATGCAATACCACTGGCCAGCACCAGCCACGTGACCAGACGCACAAAGGCCTCACGCGACAATTTCATGATCAGTGAGCGGCCAATCCACGAACCCACGACCATCGCCGGAAACAAACACGCGGCCAGCATCAGCAACGGCATTTCGGCGTACACCCCCGCCAGCATAAACAGGCTCAACCGGACGATGGTGCTGCAACTGATCAACACGGCCTGGGTCGCCCGCGCCTGCACCTTGGAAGGCAAACGGCTGTTAAGGTAAATCGCGTAAAGAAAGCCACCACTGCCAAATAGCGCACCGAACAGGCCGCCAATGGTGCCCATCGGTATCGCCCAGCCCGCCGCGAGCTGTGTCGGACGAACTTTTACCCCTAGGCTATAAAGCGCGTAAGCGGTAATGAACAATCCCATCAGCAACAGCAAGACATCGGATTTAAGGTTGAGCAGAAACACCACGCCCAAGGTGCAGCCCACCGCCATGCAGGGCAGCAGGCGCAGGAGCTCAGCCTTGACCACCGATCGGCGCGAAGGCAGCAGATTGCCGAACGCAGCGATGAAATCCAGCAATACCAACAACGGAATGATCCGCGACAACGCCATGAAATTGATCAGCACCGGTCCAGCAACCAACGCCGTACCAAACCCGGCGATACCAAATACGATGTACGCGCCTATCACGCCCAGCTCGATCAGCACCCAGTCGAGGGGCGTGAACGCCAATTGATTGAACAACCCGGTTAAATCGGCAAAGGTCATCGAGATTCATCCATGAAGTTATCCGTGCCGACTGTAACCAGCGAGCGGTATGCTCGACTAGATAAAACCACCACTACCTATCCTATATAAAGGCATGCCTTTATCATGCTCGCCATGATCAAAGACCCCTTCGCAAGACTCGGCCTCGACCGGGAAGTCCTCACCGTCAGCCAGCTCAACGGCCGCGCACGCGTGCTGCTGGAGGATGTGTTCAGTAATATCTGGGTTGAAGGCGAAATCTCCAATCTGTCCCGCCCGGCGTCCGGCCATGTGTATTTCACCCTCAAGGACAGTGGCGCCCAAGTGCGTTGCGCACTGTTCCGGCAAAGCGCCGCACGGGTTCGTCAGGTGTTGAAAGACGGTCTGGCGGTGAAAGTGCGCGGCAAAGTTTCGCTGTTCGAAGGCCGTGGCGACTATCAGCTGATCCTCGACACCGTCGAACCCGCAGGTGAAGGTGCCCTGCGTCTGGCCTTCGATGCACTGAAAGACAAACTCAGCGTCGAAGGCCTGTTCAGCGCCGAACGCAAAGTGCCGTTGCCTTTGCATCCGCGTCGCATCGGCATCATCAGCTCGCCTACCGGCGCAGTGATTCGCGACATCATCAGCGTGTTCCGCCGTCGTGCACCGCAGGTGCAACTAACGTTGATCCCTACCGCAGTACAAGGTCGTGATGCTATCGCGCAAATTGTCCGCGCCTTGAAACTGGCCGACTCTCGAGGTTTTGATGCCTTGATCCTGGCCCGTGGCGGCGGCTCGCTGGAAGACTTGTGGTGCTTCAACGAAGAAGCGGTGGCCCGGGCAATCGATGCCTGTGTGACGCCGATTGTCAGCGCGGTCGGGCATGAGACCGACGTCTCGATCAGCGATTTCGTGGCCGACGTGCGGGCACCGACGCCATCGGCTGCGGCAGAGCTGCTCGCACCGGACGCCAGTGACCTGCATCGACGGGTCGATAACCTGAAGCGGCGACTAGTCACCCGCATCCAGGATCGCTTGATGCGCGAGCGCCTGCGCCTGGAAGGCATTTCCCGACGCTTGCGTCATCCTGGCGAGCGCCTGCGCCAGCAAGCACAACGCCTGGACGATCTGGACATGCGCCTGCGTCGCGCCTTCGAACAGCACACGCAAAAACGCGCTGCGCGTCTGGCCCATCTGCAGGCCCGCCTCGCCGCCCAGCATCCAGGTCGTACCCTTGCGCTGTTGAAACAACGGCTGGACAGCTTGTCCCAACGCTTGCCTCGAGCGATTCGCGAGATCCTCAAGACCCGACGTTTGCAGCTGCAAAGCCACATGCAGACGCTGCACGTGGTCAGCCCGCTGGCAACGCTGAGCCGTGGCTACAGCATCCTGCTCGATGAACGTGGTCATGCGATTCGTAGCGCGGAACAAACCCATAACGGCCAGCGTTTGAAAGCCCGGCTTGGCGAAGGTGAATTGCAGGTGCGCGTCGAAGACAACCATCTGGCGCCTGTCACCCTCTCTCTTCTGGATTGATCTATTGATGCTGCGTTTTATTGCGCCACTATTTGCACTGTGTCTTGCCCTGCCCGCCCATGCCAGCAACGACAGTTACATCGCCCGCCTGCTGAACAAGCCGGTACCGGGCGGTGTTGCGGTCGTCGATCTGGGTACCAGCGCTCAGGCGCCGCAAGCCAGTTATCAAGGCAGGTCGGTGTTGGTGGTCAAAGAACAGGATGCGCGCTGGCTGGCGATTGTGGGTGTGCCGTTGACGATCAAGCCCGGCAGCCAACAGATCACCGCCAAAACCGCGAATAGCACACGCACCCTGAACTTCACCGTCGGCAACAAGCAATACCCAGAACAACGCATCACCCTGAAAAACCAGCGCCAGGTCAATCCCAACCCCGCCGACCTGAAACGTATCGATGGCGAACTGGCCGAGCAGATTCGCGCTTACCGCAGCTTCACGCCGGGGACGCCGAGCAACTTGCTGCTGGAAAAGCCGGTGAGTGGACCCCTTTCGAGCAAGTTCGGCGTTCGCCGTTTCTTTAATGGCGAGGAACGCAATCCCCACGCGGGTCTGGATTTCGCTGTACCGGCGGGCACCCCGATCAAATCGCCAGCCGCTGGCAAGGTGATCCTGATCGGCAATTACTTCTTTAACGGCAATACCGTGTTCGTCGACCACGGCCAGGGTTTCATCAGCATGTTCTGCCACATGTCGAAAATCGACGTGAAGGTTGGTCAGGCAGTAAGCCGTGGTGGCGTGGTAGGCAGAGTCGGCTCAACCGGCCGCGCCACCGGGCCGCATATGCATTGGAACGTCAGCCTGAACGATGCACGGGTTGATCCAGCGATTTTTATTGGTGCATTTCAACCCTGAGTTGCGCCCCTGTGGAAGACCGCGCAATTTGCGCGGTCTTTTACTTAAGATTCAGCCATAAAAACCCGTCAAAACGCTAAATCAGATGATTTATATCAATTTTTATCGAGTGCTTGCCAACTTTCACCCCAATGGTTACGGTTGACGGCATGAAAACCTCACACACCCTCATTCTATTGCGCCAACATCGCTGCCTTTGCCTGGTCAGTGCACGACTGCCAAGCTAGATCGCGGTGCCTCGCCCCTTTCTTTCGTTTCAACGGTAGGCCGCCTCTATCCGGCCAGCACAATAAGGATTTCTCCCATGGCAATGCTCAACGATCCCTCGACCAAGTACCGCGCGTTTCCAACCATTGACCTGCCTGACCGTACCTGGCCTTCAAAGACCATTACAACAGCGCCGATCTGGTGCAGCTCTGACCTTCGCGACGGCAACCAATCGCTGATCGAGCCGATGGATGCGGTCAAGAAACTGCGTTTCTGGAAGACCCTGGTCAGCGTCGGCGTCAAAGAAATCGAAGCGTCGTTCCCGGCCGCCTCGCAAACCGACTTTGACTTCGTTCGTACTCTGATTGAAGGCAACCACATCCCGGATGACACCACCATTCAGGTGCTGACCCAGGGTCGTGAAGACTTGATCGCGCGCACGTTCGAATCCCTGCGCGGGGCAAAGAAAGCCATTGTTCACCTGTATAACGCGACCTCGCCTTCGTTCCGCCGCATCGTCTTCAACCAAGACAAAGCCGGCGTGAAAGAGATCGCGGTCAGCGCAGCCAAGCTGTTCGTCAAGTTCGCAGCCCAGCAGCCTGAAACCCAGTGGACGTTCGAATATTCGCCGGAGACTTTCAGCGCGACCGAACTCGAGTTCGCCAAGGAAGTGTGCGACGCGGTCATCGAGGTCTGGAACCCGACACCTGAGCACAAAGTCATCCTCAACCTGCCAGCAACCGTTGAAGTGGCTACGCCAAACATATACGCCGACCAAATCGAGTGGTTTGGCCGCAATATCAATCGCCGTGACAGCGTGCTGATCAGCCTGCATACCCACAACGACCGTGGTACCGGGGTTGCGGCCACTGAGCTGGGCTTGATGGCTGGCGCCGATCGCGTTGAAGGTTGCCTGTTCGGTAACGGCGAGCGCACCGGTAACGTCGATCTGGTCACCGTGGCACTCAACCTCTATACCCAGGGCATCAACCCTCAGTTGGACTTCTCTGACATCGACGGCGTGCGCAAAGTCGTTGAGGAGTGCAACCAGATTCCGGTTCACCCACGCCATCCGTATGTGGGCGATCTGGTGCACACCGCGTTCTCCGGCTCGCACCAGGACGCCATCCGCAAAGGTTTCAGCCAGCAAAAGCCTGATGCGTTGTGGGAAGTGCCTTACCTGCCAATCGACCCGGCCGATATCGGTCGCAGTTACGAGGCGGTGATTCGGGTCAACAGCCAATCCGGCAAAGGCGGCATCGCTTACCTGCTGGAACAGGAATATGGCATCTGCCTGCCACGCCGGATGCAGATCGAGTTCAGCCAGGTAGTTCAGGGTGAAACCGATCGTCTGGGCCTGGAAATGAGCGCGCAGCAGATTTACAGCTTGCTGCACCGCGAATACCTGCAAGCCAACGTGCCGTACGCCCTGCTCAGCCATAAGCTGCAGGAAGAAAACGGCAACAGCTCAGTGGATGCCGAAGTCCATTGCGATGGCGAGACCCAGCACTGGCGTGGCAAGGGCAAAGGCGCTCTGGAAGCACTGGTCGCCAGCCTGCCGGACTCCGTGGAAATCATGGACTACAGCGAACACGCCATTGGCGCCGGGACCACGGCCAAGGCAGCGGCTTACATCGAACTGCGAGTGAACGGTGATCGTGCGGTCCACGGTGTTGGCATTGATGAGAACATCACCACTGCCAGCTTCCGCGCACTGTTCAGTGCACTGAATCGCTCATTGAGCCAGGCCCAAGCCAAAGCGGCTTGATCTGAACACCTGAAACAAAAAACGGCCCCGAAGCGAACGCTTCGGGGCCGTTTTTGTGTCTGCTTCCCGCATTTCCTGTGAGAGATGTCGCCCCGCCTGCAACGCCGCGCTATCGCGCAGTTCAAACTGTAAGAGCAACTGTCTGCGAAGACCATTCAACGAGGCCTGTCAGACACACCGCGTTGCGACTTTCACAGATAAGTCAGCTCCTGCGGGGATCAGCGTTTGGCTGGAAACCGCATCAAATAAAAACATTATTATTCAATGCAGCTCGAAAGTGTCCGCATCCAGATTCGCCGGAAAGCGTTTGCGGTAGGCGGCCAGGTCGGCAGCGCTCAGGCAGACCTGAAACACCCCATCGGCCTCACCGGCGCTAAACAGGCTTTCACCCTGAAAGTCGAAAACGTGGCTATCACCCGTGTAAGTAAAGCCCTTACCGTCGGTGCCGACTCGATTGACTGCGGCGACGTAGCAGAGGTTTTCGATGGCGCGGGCCGGTAGCAGGCGATTCCAGTGCAGACGTCGTGCGCCGGGCCAGTTGGCGACATACAGCAGCAGATCAGTGTCTTGCGCATCACGGCTCCAGACCGGGAAACGCAGGTCGTAGCAAATCAGTGGCCGAATCCGCCAGCCTTTCAATTCAAACTGAACCTGACGCTCACCCGGAGTGAAGTGGTTGTGCTCGCCCGCCATGCGAAACAGATGGCGCTTGTCGTAATGCAACAGCTCACCGTCTGGGCGCGCCCATAGCAGGCGATTGCGATGGCTGCCGTCAGCAGCCTGAACGATCAGGCTGCCCGTCACGACCGCATCCAGTCGCTTGGCCTGGGCCAGCATCCACTTGGCGGTGGGGCCATTTTCCGGCTCGGACAGGGTTTCGGACTGCATCGAGAAGCCGGTGGTGAACATCTCTGGCAGGATAATCAGGTCCGCGCCCCGAGCCTGATCCAGCAACAGCTCGAAATGCTCATGGTTGGCCTCGCGGTCGTGCCACACCAGAGTGGTCTGGACCAACGCTATATTGAGATTGGGCAGTTCGCTTAAATCGCGCATAGTTTTTCCGCTGCCTGACGCAACGTCTCCTCGCGTTTGGCAAAGCACAAACGAATCAGGCGTTGCCCTGATGGTGGGCTTTGGTAGAAGACCGAGATAGGAATAGAAGCCACACCATGCTCGCGGGTCATCCACAGCGACATATCGACGTCATTCAAATCCGGACGAATGTTCGAGTAATCCACCAGCTGAAAATAGGTACCCGCTACGCGGCTGAAGTTAAAGCGTGAGGGTTCAAGCTGGTCGCAGAACAGATCGCGCTTGGCCTGATAGAACGCGGGCAGCTCCTCGACATGCTCAGGGTGCTCGGCCATGAAGTCAGCCAAGGCGTATTGCAGCGGCGTTACGCCACAGAAGCTCACGTACTGGTGGATCTTGCGCAACTCGGCAGTCAAGGCCGGAGGCGCGACCACATAACCGGTTTTCCAACCGGTAACGTGATAGGTCTTGCCGAACGAACTGACCACGAACGCCCGCTGGTACAGTTCTTCATGGGCCAGCACGCTGGCGTGCGGCACGCCGTCAAACACCAGGTGCTCGTACACTTCATCGCTGACCAGATAAATATCGCGATTGGCGATCAACGCCGCCAACCGATCGAGCTCATCGCGGGTGATCAACGCGCCGCTCGGGTTGTGCGGGCTGTTGAGGATGATCATCCGCGTGCGCGGGGTCAGGGCTTCACCGAGCTTCTGCCAATCAATGGCGAAATCGTCCAAACCGAGCTGCACATGCACGCAGCGACCGCCAGCCAGCTCGACCGAAGGTTCATAGCTGTCGTAGCACGGGTCGAACACGATCACTTCGTCGCCGGGCTGAATCACCGTCTGGATCGCGCAAAAAATGGCCTGGGTCGCGCCGGGGGTGATGGTGACTTCAGTGTCGGCATCCACCTGACGGCCATAGCTACGGGCAATTTTGGCCGCCACTTGCTGGCGCAGGGCAGGCAAGCCGGTCATCGGCGCGTATTGGTTGTGGCCATCAGCGATGTGCCGGCTCACAGCATCTCGAAGCGCTTGCGGGCCGTCGAAATCCGGAAAACCTTGGGACAGGTTAATTGCACCGGTCTGCGCGGCAAGCTGGGACATCACGGTAAAAATGGTCGTGCCGACATTCGGCAGCTTACTGATGATCATGGGCCATTCCCTTGCTTACACCCGGCTCTACGGCGGCACGGGAAACAAACAGGATAGCCCATACCACGCGCATAAAAAAAGGCGCCATTGGCGCCCTTTTCAAGAATATCCGTTACCGGATCAACGCTTATCTTTGCGTTTTTTGTCAGCTTTCTTGTGGTGAGACATCATTCGACGCTTCTTGTTGACCTGACGGTCTGTCAGCGTGTTCTTGTTGCCTTCGTATGGGTTCTCCCCGCCTTTGAACTCGATCCGGATTGGCGTACCGACCAGCTTCAACACGCGGCGGTAGGTGTTTTCCAGATAACGGACATAGGACTTGGGTACTTTCTCGACTTGGTTGCCGTGAATCACGATCAACGGCGGGTTAGCACCGCCCAAGTGAGCATAGCGAAGCTTGATGCGGCGGCTGCCAACCATCGGCGGTGCATGTTCACTGACCGCGTCTTCAAGAATCTGAGTCAGGCGGTTAGTCGGCCAGCGGGTGACTGCGGACTTGAACGAGTTCTGAACCGATTGGTAGAGGTTACCCACACCCGTGCCATGCAAGGCCGAGATGAAGTGGATATCGGCGAAGTCGACGAAGAACAAGCGACGTTGCAGCTCAATCTTAACGAACTCGCGCTCGCTCGGATCCATGCCATCCCACTTGTTCAATGCGATAACCAGCGCACGACCGGATTCCAGGACAAAGCCCAGCAGGTTGAGGTCGTGATCGACCACGCCTTCGCGGGCGTCCATCACGAAGATCACCACGTTGGCGTCTTTGATCGCCTGCAGGGTTTTCACCACCGAGAACTTTTCGACTTCCTCGTGGACCTTGCCGCGCTTGCGCACACCCGCGGTGTCGATCAGCGTGTACTTCTCGTCGTTACGCTCGAAGGGAATGTAGATGCTGTCACGGGTGGTGCCAGGCTCGTCATAGACGATAACCCGGTCTTCACCGAGCATGCGGTTGACCAACGTCGATTTGCCAACGTTCGGACGGCCGATGATCGCGATCTTGATCCCGTCTTTTTCACTAGGACCTGGAATGCGCTTGGCTTCCTGGCCTTCGGCGACATCTTCGGCCTCAATCTCTTCTTCAGGGTCTTTCGGGAATTCGCTGAGGGCGATTTCCAGCATCTGAGTGATGCCACGACCGTGAGCACCAGCAACCGGGATCGCATCACCCATACCCAACGGGCTGAATTCAGCGCGGGCCATTTCAGGATCGATGTTGTCGACCTTGTTGGCTACCACGTAGGAACGCTTGCCACGCTTGCGCAAGTGCTCGCCGATCATTTGGTCAGCAGCCGTGAAACCGGCACGGGCATCTACCAGGAACAACACAACATCGGCTTCTTCGATGGCCAGCAGCGACTGCTCGGCCATCTTTTCGTCCATGCCGTGTTCATCACCAGAGATACCGCCGGTGTCGATCAGAATGTAGGAACGCCCTTGCCACTTTGCCTCACCGTACTGGCGATCACGGGTCAGACCGGACAAATCGCCGACAATAGCGTCGCGAGTCCTGGTCAGGCGGTTGAATAAGGTGGACTTGCCGACGTTCGGTCGACCCACCAGGGCGATTACGGGAACCATGCGGCTCTCCACTTCGTTATTTCAGAAAATACAAAAGCCGCTGCATGGCAGCGGCCGGAGTTCGGAGCGGCACCAGAAGTGCCGCAGGCCTTGCCGGGGCAAGGCTGCAAGAGGCCCTATGTTTCAAACATAGAGAGCGGCCTCACGCGTAGACAACCATTACTTGATCTTCAGGGCTTCCAGCTTGCCGCTGTTGCCAAACACATAAATCGTGTCGCCAACAACCAACGGACGGGCACGCAGGCCATCGCCGTCAATTTTCTCACGACCAACGAAACGGCCATCGACCTGGCTCAGCAGGTGCAGATAGCCTTCCATATCGCCGACCGCTACGTAGCTGGAAAACACTTCCGGCGCACCCAGCTGGCGACGAGCCAATGCATCGTTGCTCCAAAGCGCTGTCGAGGAGCGCTCATCGACGCCTTCGACAGTGCCACTGGCCAGACTCACGTAGACGCTGCCAAAACCTTGGGCGACACCGGCATAGCTTGACGCATCACGCTGCCAAAGCACACGACCGCTCTCTACATCCAGACCGGCGACACGACCCTGATAGGTGGCGACATACAACGTACTGCCAGACAACAGCAGACCACCGTCGATATCGACAACACGATCCAGTTCCGAGCGACCTTGTGGAATAGCAACGCGTTGCTCCCAGATCGGCACGCCGTTCGAGGTATTCAATGCAATGACTTTACCCGTCGACAGACCGGCCAAGGCAAGGTGGCTGGTCACGATCGGCGCGCCAGTACCGCGCAATGTCAGGACCGCAGGGGTGCTTTCGTAGATCCAGCGCTGGTTGCCGGTGGCAGCATCGAAGCCGAACACACGGTCATCCTGCGTCTGAACCACGACCACGTCACCGTTGGTCGCAGGCGGTGCCAGCACTTCACTGGTCACGCGAGCGCGCCACTTTTCTTCGCCGGTGGCAGCGTCAAGAACGATGACTGCGCCTTTGAGCGTACCGACCATCACCAGACCGGAGCCTACGCCAACGGCACCGGAAACAGGCAGTTCAAGGTCCTTCTTCCAGATCACGTCGCCCGTCGTGCGATCCAGAGACATCACAATACCGGTGACGTCCGCAGCGAAGATATTCTCACCTTCGACAGCTGGAACCAACATGCTGTAGTTCTTGCCCTGGCCATCACCGATGGAGCGACTCCATTGCTTTTGCAGAACCACTTCTTCTTTGAAGTCGGTCAGCTCGGCCGGTGGTAATTCCTTTTTGCTGTTGCTACTGCAACCCGCGGCCAATATGGCCAGGGCCAGCAATGCTGCATGTTTCCAACGCATCACGTCACGCATCCCCTTTCGCCAAGTCGTCGAGTTTCATTTGTAAGCCACCCACTGCCGCTTCTTCAGACAGCGCGGATTTGGCTTTTTGATAGGCCGCATGCGCCTCGTCGGCACGGCCCAGCTGTACCAGCAGGTCGCCCTTGAGTTCTTCACGGCTGGCCAGGAATGCTTTGTCGGCATCACCGTCGAGCAGTTTCAGTGCTTCGTCAGTCTTGTTCTGAGCAGCCAACACCCGAGCCAGACGCTGACGCGCAATTTCACCCAGCGTGTCGTTGAACGGCTTGGCGGTAATGGCGTTGAGTTCAGCGGCAGCATCATCGAGCTTGCCGGTATCAACCGCCACTTTAGCCACGAACAGGCTGCCGTATTGAGCGTAAGCCGAGCCACCGAATTCGCTTTTCAATTTGCCCGCGATATCCGCGACCCGTGCCGTGTCAGGCTGACCGCTCGGGGTCAAGGCCGTTTCCAGCAATTGCTGATAGAGCATCGAGGCGCCTTGCGACTGGTTACCCTGATATCTGTGCCAGGCTTGCCAGCCAAATACCACGATCAACGCCAGCAAACCGCCAGTAACCAGGGGTTTGCCGTTGCGTTGCCACCAGTCCTTCATCACGGCCAGTTCTTCATCTTCGGTACGCGACACCCCAATACTCCTATTCGCTAAAACGGCTGTTTATCAGCTTCAACCCTGCACAACGCAGGCGGCCAGGTGCTCAGACAGAGCATCCCAGGCAATATTTTGTTGTTCGCCCTGGCCACGCAGGGGTTTGAAACCTACCACTTGCTGGGCCAGTTCATCGTCGCCCAGGATCAGCGCGTACAGTGCACCGCTCTTGTCGGCTTTTTTGAACTGGCTTTTAAAACTGCCAGCGCCGGCATTGACCTGCAGACGCAGGTTCGGCAACTGGTCACGCAAACGTTCGGTCAGGGTCAATGCAGCCAGTTCGGCAGCTTCACCGAAGGCACACAGATAGACGTCGACCTGACGCGAGATCTCTTCCGGGATTTGCTCCAGGGTTTCCAGCAGCAGGACCAAACGCTCGATGCCCATGGCAAAACCGACGCCGCTCGTAGGCTTGCCGCCCATTTGCTCGACCAGGCCATCATAACGACCACCGGCACACACAGTGCCTTGGGCGCCCAACTGATCGGTGACCCATTCGAAAACGGTTTTGCTGTAGTAATCGAGCCCGCGCACCAGCTTGGGATTGATCACATACGGAATACCGGCTGCGTCCAGACGTGCCTTGAGCCCGTCGAAGTGGATGCGCGATTCGTCGTCGAGGTAATCCGCCAGCTTCGGCGCGTCCACCAGAACGGCCTGGGTTTCAGGGCTCTTGGTGTCGAGAACGCGAAGTGGGTTGGTTTTCAGACGACGCTGGCTGTCTTCGTCAAGTTCGCTCAGGCGTGCCGACAGAAACTCGACCAGCGCCTCGCGATAACGCCCGCGCGCTTCGCTGGTGCCCAGGCTGTTGAGCTCAAGTTTGACCGCGCCGCGAATGCCCAGCAGGCCCCATAGACGCCAGGTCAGAACAATCAGCTCGGCGTCAATGTCCGGGCCATCAAGATTGAAGACTTCCACCCCGATTTGATGAAACTGGCGATAACGGCCTTTCTGTGGCCGCTCGTGGCGGAACATAGGGCCGATGTACCAAAGCTTCTGAACCTGGCCGCCACCGGTAATACCGTGTTCAAGCACTGCACGCACACATGCTGCGGTGCCTTCAGGGCGCAGGGTCAGAGAATCACCGTTGCGATCGGCAAAGGTGTACATCTCTTTTTCGACGATGTCGGTCACTTCACCGATAGAGCGCTTGAACAGCTCGGTGAACTCAACGATTGGCATACGAATCTGGCGATAACCGTAGTTATCCAGCAGACGCGACACCGTGCCCTCGAAATAGCGCCACAGGGGCGTCTGGTCGGGCAGGATGTCGTTCATGCCACGAATGGCTTGCAGAGACTTACTCACGAAAAATCCTTAGCGAAATCTGTATTGGCCTATCAACCGCGCGCGATGAGCGCTGCGTCGGCTTCGACCTTTTCGGCCGCTCTCTGACGGATCAAGCGTTCAAGCTCATCGACCAGATTGTCATTGGTCAGCTTCTGCGCTGGCTTGCCGTCGATGTAAATCAGGTTAGGCGTTCCCCCAGTGAGGCCGATATGCGCCTCCTTGGCTTCGCCAGGACCGTTGACCACACAACCGATCACCGCGACATCCAGCGGTACCAACAAATCTTCAAGGCGCACTTCCAGTTCGTTCATGGTCTTGACCACATCGAAGTTCTGCCGGGAACAGCTCGGGCAGGCAATGAAGTTAATGCCACGGGAACGAAGGTGCAGCGATTTGAGAATGTCGTAACCGACTTTCACCTCTTCGACCGGGTCAGCAGCCAACGAGATGCGGATAGTATCGCCAATCCCCTCGGCAAGCAGCATACCGAGGCCAACAGCTGATTTTACCGTGCCTGAACGCAGGCCACCGGCTTCGGTAATGCCCAGGTGCAACGGCTGAATGATTTGCTTGGCGAGCAAGCGATAGGCTTCCACCGCCATGAACACGTCGCTGGCTTTGACACTTACCTTGAAATCCTGGAAATCCAGACGATCCAGATGCTCGACATGCCGCAACGCGGACTCGACCAGCGCAGCCGGTGTCGGCTCGCCATATTTTTTCTGCAGGTCTTTTTCCAGCGACCCCGCGTTGACCCCGATACGGATCGAAATCCCACGGTCACGGGCGGCACTCACCACCGCGCGCACACGGTCTTCGCGGCCGATGTTGCCCGGGTTGATCCGCAGGCAGTCAACGCCCAGCTCGGCGACGCGCAATGCAATTTTGTAGTCGAAGTGGATGTCGGCAACCAAGGGGACCTTGACCAATTGCTTGATCCGGCCAAACGCCTCGGCAGCATCCATGTCCGGAACCGAAATCCGCACGATATCGACGCCAGCCGCTTCCAGACGATTGATCTGCGCAACCGTGGCCGCGACATCGTTGGTGTCGCTGTTGGTCATGCTCTGCACCGCGATGGGCGCATCACCGCCCACCGGGACGGAGCCGACCCAAATTTTACGAGATTCGCGACGTTTGATCGGTGATTCGCCGTGCATGACTTATTGCCCTAGCTTCAGGCGAGCGGTTTCGCCACTGGTAAAAGGTGCCATGTCCACAGGCTGGCCGTTATAGCTCACTTGAACACCGCGAGCAAAGCCCAGGCGTAACGTGAGCGGCGGCTTGCCGGTGACATCCAGATTCTCGCCCTTGCGCTTCACACCGCTGAGTAACACTTTGCCGTTGGCATCGGTCACTTGCGTCCAGCAATCGGAGACGTATTGCAGCTTGATGTGACCAGAACCCGCTACCACAGCTGCAGGGTCCGCTTGTGTCGTAACAGGCGTTACTGCAACGGTCGATGGCGCCACTGGTGTCATCGGAGTTGTGCGCACCGGCACCGCAGGCGGTGTAACCGGGACGTTGGCCGAAGGCGTGCCAACGGCCGGAGCGGACGGAGCAGCAGGCGTCGTCGCTGCGGTTTCAGCCGCGGGCTCACCTGCGGCGAGAGGTAACGACGTCCCTTGAGACTCGGTCACGGCTTGATCTTCAGGTTCATCCAGAGGATGAATCTGGGTCGTGCCATCAGCACTTTCGACTTCGACGTGCTCAAGGCTGATCCCTGTCGACTCTTTGCCGCGCATCGACGTCTGATCCTGCCACCAGAAGAAACCGGCACCGACCAGAACCACGAGCAACAGCAAGCTGACAATGCGCAAAATATTGTGCGACAGCCGCACCGGCTCTTCAATGCGACCCAGGCTGTGCACATTACTGCCATGGGCATCGGTGCCGGTGTATTGATCGAACTGCTGAACCAACGCACTTTGATCGAGCCCAAGAAGTTTCGCGTAGGCACGGATATAGCCCCGGGCGAAGGTATGCCCCGGCAACTTTTCAAAATCGCCAGTTTCAAGGTTGCCCAAGGACGCGACGGTGAGGTTCAGCCTCGAGGCCACATCAGGCAGCGACCAGTTTTTGCTCTCTCGGCCCTGACGCAAGGTCTCGCCAGGGTTCACGCGAGTGGCTGCTACAACTTCGGGATGCGCCGCTTTCATCATTGCTCCGACAGGTATTGCTGATATTCCGGGCTACCGGGATAGAGTCTTTTTAGTTGCAGCCCAAAACTGGCTGCTTTATCGCGATCATCGTAGATTTTTGCCAACCGCGTACCGAGTAATAGACTACGTGCATTTTGATCGCTCAGTTGGCTAAAACGGTCGTAATACTCACGCGAGGGCACATAATGCCTGTCTTCGAACGACAACTCAGCCATTTCCAGCAATGCGCGTGGCTGTTGGCGATCCAGACGCAGGGCTTTGGTGAAGTAGCCGGTGGCTTCGTCACGCTGATTGAGCCTCAGTGCGGTCATCCCCAAACTCTCGAAAACCCGTGAACGTTCCGGGTAGAGGGTATCAGCGGCGGCCTGTTGAAAACGCTCGTAAGCTTCTTTGTAACGCTTTTGCTCGTACAGGAAACTGCCGTAATTATTCAGGATTCGCGCATCGTTGGAACGCGCCGAAAGTGCCTTGAGGTATTGCTTGTCCGCCAGCTCCGGCTCCATTTCAGCCTGAAAGATCAATGCCAGCGCAGCATTCGCGTCAGGATCGGAGCTGTCCAGGTCGAGGGCTTTTTTCAAAGGAACCTTGGCGCGCTCGGTGGAACCCTGCTGCAGATAACCAAGCCCCAGCTGCACGTACGCGGCGCGCGCCTGGTCACGACCCTTGCTGGTGCTCATCGGATCGACACTGCCCGACGAAACGCAGCCAGCCAGCACGTTGACGAAACACAGCAATAGCGCGGCGCGCAGGGTCATAGAGGTCCTCTCAGTCAGGTTCGAGTCGTAGCGCTTTGGGCCTGGTCGGCCTCGGCACTCAACTCGCGCACAGCAATATAACGCTCACTGCGTCGAGTGCGATCCAGAACCTGGCCAACCAACTGACCGCATGCTGCATCGATATCTTCGCCGCGCGTGGTGCGCACAGTGACGTTGTAACCGGCCTGATGCAACTGATCCTGAAAACGACGGATCGCGTTATTGCTTGGGCGCTCGTAACCCGAGTGAGGAAACGGGTTGAACGGGATCAGGTTGATCTTGCAAGGCGTGTCCTTGAGCAGCTCAGCCATTTCGACCGCGTGCTCGACCTTGTCGTTGATGTCTTTGAGCAACGTGTACTCAACGGTCAGTACGCGTTTTTCGCCCAGGGTCGACATATAACGCTGGCAGGATTCGAGCAGGACCTTGAGCGGGTACTTCTTGTTGATCGGTACCAATTGGTTGCGCAGTGCATCGTTGGGTGCATGCAGCGACAATGCCAGTGAGACGTCGATGTGCTTGGACAGCTCGTCGATCATCGGTACCACGCCCGAGGTGGACAGCGTCACCCGGCGCTTGGAAATGCCATAGCCCAGGTCATCCATCATCAGATGCATGGCGGCTACTACGTTATCGAAGTTCAGCAGCGGCTCACCCATGCCCATCATCACCACGTTGGTGATGGCACGGTCGACGGTTGCCGGGACGCTGCCAAAGGATTTGTTGGCAATCCACACCTGACCGATCACTTCGGCGGCGGTGAGGTTGCTATTGAAACCTTGTTTGCCGGTGGAGCAGAAACTGCAATCCAGGGCACAGCCCGCCTGGGACGAAACGCACAACGTGCCGCGTTTGCCTTGAGGGATGTAAACGGTCTCGACACAGCTGCCGGACGCCACACGCACCACCCATTTACGGGTGCCATCGGTGGAGATGTCCTCGCTGACGACTTCAGGACCGCGAATTTCAGCGCAGACCTTGAGCTTTTCGCGCAAGGCCTTGCTGACATTCGTCATGGCGTCGAAATCATCGACGCCAAGGTGGTGAATCCACTTCATCACCTGACCGGCACGGAAACGCTTCTCCCCGATCGAGTCGAAGAACTTCTCCATTTCCGGTTGAGTCAGACCCAACAGGTTTGTTTTGCCAGTCGATGTTGTCATGTTTTCACCCTCACTCAATGGCCTTAGGCCTTACGAGCGGTTACTTCGGTAGCGGCGAAGAAGTAAGCGATTTCACGTGCAGCAGCAGCTTCGGAATCGGAACCGTGTACAGCGTTGGCGTCGATGGAATCAGCGAAATCAGCACGGATGGTGCCGGCAGCTGCTTCTTTAGGGTTGGTAGCGCCCATCAGTTCGCGGTTTTTAGCGATGGCGTTTTCGCCTTCCAGAACCTGAACCACAACCGGGCCAGAGATCATGAACGCAACCAGGTCGCCGAAGAAACCACGAGCGCTGTGCTCAGCGTAGAAACCTTCAGCTTCAGCCTTGGACAGCTGCTTCATTTTCGAAGCAACGACTTGCAGGCCGGCTTTTTCAAAACGAGTGACGATCTCGCCGATTACGTTTTTTGCAACGGCGTCAGGCTTGATGATGGAGAAAGTACGTTGAACAGCCATGGTGTAACTCCAGAAACGGTAATTTTCGAAAAATTAAACCCGCGAATTATACGCGGGTTCTTTGGTATTGCCTAACCTGCAGCGCGGCTCAGTCGAGCTCTTCGATCCAGAGAGCCTGAATGGCCTCCAGAACCTTTTCGCCACTGCGATCCGGCGCATCGTCGAACTCGGGCAATTCCATCACCCATTTACGCAGATCGACGAAGTTAAGCGATCTTGGATCAACATCCGGCTTGCTTTCAGCCAGCTGGATTGCGATTTCCTGCACATCAACCCATTTCAGACTCATAAGAACCCCTTGAATCAGTGCGGCGCTTCAGCCGCATGGTTGATCGTGTATTTAGGTATTTCGATGGTCAGGTCTTCATTGCCGACAATCGCCTGGCAGGACAAGCGCGATTGCGCCTCCAGCCCCCAGGCCTTGTCGAGCAAATCCTCCTCCAGTTCGTCAGCCTCATTCAGCGAGTCAAAGCCCTCACGAATGATGCAATGACACGTGGTGCAGGCGCAGACGCCGCCACAGGCGCTCTCGATCTCGATATGGTTATCATGGGCCACGTCGAGAATGGAGGTACCGGGCGCGACCTCGACAACCAGACCTTCCGGGCACAGCACGGCATGTGGCAGAAAAATGATCTGCGGCATCAGTTATCCCTCAATTTCATTCAGGTTGCGTCCCGCCAGCGCGGCTTTCACCGTCGAATCCAGGCGTCGGGCAGCAAATGCATCGGTCACCTGCGACAGACGCTTGGTCTGCAGCTCGATGGCAGGACCATCAGTGCCCTGCATCAATTCACTCAATTCTTTCATCTGCAACTCGATCACCATCCGCTCTTCAGCGTCGAGCAAGCGCTCACCGTCCACATCCAGCGCACCCTGCACCGCTTCGAGCAGACGCTGGGCATCGACTTGCTGTTCGCGCAGTACACGAGCGACTTTGTCATCACTGGCGTGCTGGAACGAGTCCTTGAGCATGCGGGAAATTTCGCCGTCGGTCAGGCCATAGGATGGCTTGACTTGGATACTCGACTCGATACCCGAACCCAGCTCACGGGCCGCAACGTTGAGCAAGCCATCCGCATCGACTTGGAACGTGACGCGAATTTTCGCGGCGCCAGCAACCATCGGTGGTATGCCTCGCAGCTCGAACCTAGCCAGGGAGCGGCAATCGCTGATCAGTTCCCGCTCGCCCTGCAGCACATGAATCATCATGGCTGACTGGCCGTCTTTATAGGTGGTGAAATCCTGAGCGCGAGCGACGGGAATGGTGGTGTTTCGTGGAATCACCTTCTCCATCAACCCACCCATGGTTTCCAAACCCAGAGACAGCGGAATCACATCAAGCAGCAACAGCTCTTCACCGTCACGCTTGTTGCCTGCCAGCGTATCAGCCTGGATCGCAGCGCCAATGGCCACCACTTGATCCGGATCGATCTTGGTCAGTGGTTGACGACCGAACAGTTCGGCGACAGCTTCTCGCACTCGCGGCACACGGGTCGAACCGCCGACCATGACCACGGCCTCAACTTCTTCAATCTCGATGCCGGCATCGCGGACCGCGCGCCGACAGGCTTTAAGGCTGCGCGCTAGCATGGGCTCAAGCAGCGCATCGAAAGCTTGCCGGGTCAGCACAGAATGCCAATCGCCATGCACGACTTCGACCGAATCGACTTCAGTCAACGCTTCTTTGGCCGCGCAAGCGGTTTGCAGCAGGCTGCGCTGCGCAGACGGATCGAGGTCGGCAGAAAGACCGGCTTCGCTCACGATCCAACTGGCGATCGCATGATCGAAGTCATCACCACCCAGTGCCGTATCGCCACCGGTTGCCAAAACTTCAAAAACGCCGCCTGTCAGACGCAATATGGAAATATCGAACGTACCGCCGCCCAGGTCGTAAATAGCAACCACGCCTTCAGCGTGTTGATCCAGACCATAAGCCACCGCCGCAGCGGTAGGCTCATTGAGCAAACGCAGAACGTTAAGACCCGCCAACCGAGCCGCATCTTTGGTGGCCTGACGCTGGGCGTCGTCGAAATAGGCCGGAACGGTAATCACCGCCCCCACCAACTCGCCGCCCAAGGACTCTTCAGCACGCTGACGCAGAACCTTGAGAATTTCAGCCGACACCTGCACCGGACTTTTCGGCCCTTGAATGGTGTCGATGAACGGCATGTGAGACTCGCCGTCAACAAATCGGTAAGGCAGTTGCTCACCGAGCTGTTTGACGTCGGACAGGCCACGCCCCATCAGTCGTTTGACTGACAATACGGTGTTGAACGGATCAATAGCGGCGGCGCTTTTGGCGCTCTGCCCTACTTCGACCCGATCAGCGTGGTAGCGAACGACGGACGGCAAGATGACCTGCCCTTCGCCATCGGCCAGCGGCTCGGAAAGTCCACTGCGCAATGCAGCGACCAGCGAATTGGTAGTGCCCAAGTCGATCCCAACCGCCAGACGGCGCTGATGTGGTTGGGGACTTTGGCCGGGTTCGGCGATCTGCAGTAGGGCCATACTTATCGAAATTCACAGGCGTGCGGCCAGGGCAGCACGGGGTTAATCGTCGAGGCGCTCTTCAAGCTGGCGCACTTCGTAGGTGAGCTTGTCGAGGAACTGCATACGTCGCATCAGCCGTTCGGCCAATTCACGTTGCGCAGCATCATCCCAACAGGCAGCGAAGCTTTCGTTCAGTTCATCCTGAGCGACTTTGAGCCGGCGCTTGAATACCGCAACACCCGCCAGGTCGGCATCCTCCTGCAAATCCTCAAGCTCTTCACGCCATTGCATCTGCTGCATGAGGAACTCGGGGTCTTGCACGGTAACTTCCAACGGCAACTCGTTACCCCCCAGCGTCAACAAATAACGCGCCCGTTTGGGAGCGTTCTTGAGCGTCTGGTAGGCCTCGTTGAGACTGGCAGTGTGTTCTAGCGCCAGCCGCTGCTCACGCTCGGAAGCATCAGCAAAACGGTCTGGATGTACGCCGCGCGCCAACTCACGGTAGCGCGTCGCCAACTGATCGAGATCCAAACGGAAACTTGGCTTGAGCTCGAATAAGGCGAAATGACAAGGAATACCCACGATCAGCCTCAGATATTGAAGCTTTCGCCGCAGCCACATTCACCGCGCGCGTTCGGGTTGTTGAACTTGAAGCCTTCGTTCAACCCTTCCTTGACGAAATCGAGCTCTGTACCGTCGAGGTAGACCATGCTTTTCGGATCGATGATCACTTTGACGCCGTGCAACTCGAACACCGTGTCTTCGCTGCCCGCCTCATCGACGAACTCCAGCACGTAGGCCAGACCGGAACAGCCCGTGGTGCGAACACCTAGGCGAACACCGTCACCTTTGCCGCGACCTTCGAGGGAGCGACGTACGTGTTGAGCAGCAGCTTCTGTCATGCTGATAGCCATCGAAACTCCTTACTTGAATCAAGCTTCGTTAAAAAAGGCTCTGTTCAGAGCAAGCCTTTCTTTTGCTTGTAATCGCGAACAGCCGCCTTGATAGCGTCTTCTGCGAGTACCGAGCAGTGGATCTTCACTGGAGGCAACGCCAGCTCTTCAGCCAGTTGAGTGTTCTTGATGGTCTCTGCTTCATCCAGAGTCTTGCCTTTCATCCACTCGGTCGCCAGGGAGCTGGAGGCGATAGCCGAACCGCAACCGTAGGTCTTGAACTTGGCGTCTTCGATGATGCCGTGTTCGTTGACCTTGATTTGCAGGCGCATTACGTCGCCGCATGCCGGCGCGCCGACCATACCGGTGCCAACATCAGGATCTTCCGCGTCCATCTTGCCGACGTTACGCGGGTTTTCGTAGTGGTCAATGACCTTTTCGCTGTATGCCATGGTGCTAATCCTCTCTCATCAGGTAGCCGCTCTTGCAGGCGACTTAATTAGTGCGCAGCCCACTCGATCTTGGAGATATCGATACCGTCTTTGTACATATCCCACAGCGGCGACAAAGCGCGCAGCTTGGTAACGGCCTCGCAGACTTTCTGCGCGGCGTAATCGATTTCTTCTTCGGTGGTGAAACGGCCGAAGGTGAAGCGAATCGAGCTGTGCGCCAATTCATCGTTGCGGCCCAGGGCGCGCAGGACGTAGGACGGCTCCAGCGAAGCCGAGGTACAAGCGGAACCGGACGAAACCGCCAGATCCTTGAGCGCCATGATCAACGACTCGCCTTCGACGTAGTTGAAGCTCAGGTTCAGGTTGTGCGGTACACGGGAAATCATGCTGCCGTTGATGTACAGCTCTTCCAGACCTTCAACCTGCTTGAGGAAGCGAGCGCTCAGGGCCTTGATGCGTACGTTTTCAGACGCCATGTCTTCTTTGGCAACACGGAACGCTTCGCCCATACCAACGATCTGGTGAGTCGCCAATGTCCCCGAACGCATGCCACGCTCATGTCCGCCACCGTGCATGGTCGCTTCAATGCGAACGCGCGGTTTGCGGCTCACGTAGAGCGCACCAATACCTTTAGGACCATAGGTTTTGTGGGCCGAGAAAGACATCAGGTCAACCTTGAGGTTGGCCAGGTCGATCTCGACTTTACCTGTGGACTGGGCCGCATCGACGTGGAACAACACACCACGCGAACGGGTCAGCTCACCGATGGCTGCGATGTCGTTGATAGTGCCGATTTCGTTGTTGACGTGCATGATCGAGACCAGAATGGTGTCTTCGCGCAAAGCCGCTTCAACCATTGCAGGCGTGATCAGACCGTCTTCACCAGGCTCGATATACGTCACTTCGAAACCTTCACGCTCCAATTGGCGCATGGTGTCCAGGACCGCTTTGTGTTCGATCTTGTTGGTGATCAGGTGCTTACCCTTGCTGGCGTAAAAATGCGCAGCGCCTTTGATCGCAAGGTTGTCGGACTCGGTAGCACCAGAGGTCCAGACGATTTCACGCGGATCAGCGTTCACCAGATCAGCGACCTGACGGCGAGCGTTCTCCACTGCCTCTTCAGCTTTCCAGCCAAAGACGTGGGAACGCGATGCCGGGTTACCGAAGTTTCCGTCAACCAGCAGGCATTCACTCATTTTCTGCGCGACGCGCGGATCGACCGGGGTAGTCGCGGAGTAATCGAGGTAAATCGGCAATTTCATTGAATATCTCCTATCAGGCAGGCGCGCCGCGCATTCATCTGCGTTCATTCGACGGCGGACGTTTCAATCTTATCCAGCTGGGGCGTTCTGCATGTATTTCGACGCAAATCCTGGCGCTGAGCGACCTCTTGTACCTCACGGCGAGTTACAAGGTCAGCCAGGCTTATACCGCTAAGAAAATCGTGAATCTGCGAACTCAGGTCACACCACAAGTGGTGAGTCAGGCAGGTATCGCCCGCATGGCAATCACCCAGACCCTGGCAACGTGTTGCATCGACCGACTCGTTGACCGCGTCGATCACCTGCGCGACCTGAATGCCCTGCATGTCACGGGCCAGTTGGTAACCACCACCAGGCCCCCGCACGCTCGACACCAGATTACTGCGACGCAGCTTGGCGAACAGTTGCTCGAGATAAGACAGGGAGATGCCTTGCCGCTCGGAGATATCGGCCAGAGACACTGGCCCGTGCTGCGCATGTAATGCCAGGTCAAGCATGGCGGTTACAGCGTATCGGCCTTTTGTAGTCAGTCGCATGGCATGTACCACGGAGGTTCGGAATGAGTGCGAGTATGCTATTCCCGAGTATTTAAGTCAACTATAAGACCGAGTAAATCAGTCGGGATTACCCGCAAACAACGGCGACATCATAACAAACGCCGGGGTGCATTGGCACACCCCTTAGGTCTAGTACCGGCGAGTCCGGCCCACCCGTCAGCCGGCCTTGGTTTCGCCGCCGCCTTTCACGCAATCAAACACCTCGTCGCGCAACGCTGGCAGCTCTTTGGCGCAGTAATCACTGCCCAACGCGTTAAGCGCGCCACACATACCTTCCAGCCTGGCATCGACCGCTTGCAGATGGTCGAGCAGCTGACCGATCGCCCGCGCCACCGGATCAGGCATATCTTCGCTGACCCCATAGGCATCGAAACCGAGCTTTTCGGCGATGGCTTTACGTTTGGCTTCCACGTCGTCGTCGGACTTTATGATGATCCGCCCTGGAATACCCACGACAGTGGCACCGGCCGGCACCGCCTTGGTGACCACCGCATTGGAGCCAACCTTGGCACCCGCACCGACCGTGAACGGCCCCAACACCTTGGCACCCGCCCCAACAACCACGCCCGACTCGAGCGTCGGATGGCGCTTGCCTTTATTCCAGCTGGTTCCACCCAGGGTGACACCCTGATAGAGCGTCACGTCGTCGCCGATTTCCGCGGTTTCGCCGATCACGATGCCCATTCCGTGATCGATGAAGAAGCGCCGCCCAATCGTTGCCCCCGGATGAATCTCAATGCCGGTCAACCAGCGACCGAAATTGGACACCACGCGCGCCAGCCACTTCCAGTCAAGGGTCCACAGGTAATGCGACAAACGATGCAGCCAGATTGCGTGCATGCCGGGATAGCAGGTCAGCACCTCAAAGGCGTTGCGCGCAGCCGGATCGCGATGGAACACACTTTGAATATCTTCTCGCAAACGCTCGAACATCATTGATCCTTCAGTTTATGAGGCTCGCCGCGCGCCACTTTCTGCGTCTCGGTAAGAATGCCCCGCAAAATATTCATCTCTGACCGGTACACCGCGCGACGACCGAACAGGCGACGCAAGCGTGCCATCAGGTGACGCGGGTTTTCCGTGTCGAGAAAACCGATATCGACCAGCGTGGACTGGAGATGGCCGTAAAACAGCTCCATCTCATCCATGGTGACTTCTTCCACACTGCGCGCAGAGGCCACTTCGACCTTTTCGACCTTGGTCGGCTGCCCTTGCGCTGCGAGCCAGGACATCCGCACCTCATAGGCCAGCACCTGCACCGCTGCCGCCAGATTGAGCGAACTGAACTCAGGGTCCGAGGGGATGTGGATGTGATAGTGACATCGCTGCAGCTCTTCGTTGGTCAGGCCGGCATATTCACGACCGAACACCAGCGCCACTTCCGCGCCCTGCGCCGCCTGCTCGGACGCCATCACCCCACACTCACGCGGATCAAGCAGCGGCCAGGGGATTCGCCGATCACGCGCACTGGTGCCCAGCACCAGATTGCAGCCGACCAGCGCGTCTTCCAGGGTCGCGACGACCTGCGCGTTTTCCAGGATATCGCTTGCGCCAGAGGCCCGCGCATCAGCCTCATGGTTAGGGAAAACCAGTGGATCGACCAGCACCAGGCGTGAAAGCCCCATGTTTTTCATGGCACGAGCAGCTCCACCGATATTACCGGGGTGACTGGTACCGACCAGGACAACACGAATATTTTGCAGCAATGCAAGTTCTCACAGACGGGAGAAAGGGGAGCAAATCTTACAGAACCACCCCCATTAACGCTATGGACGCTATGCAGGCTGGAAATAATTGATGCTACGCCCTACAATGTTCGGCTTTCTTTAACGACCTAGGTGAAACGTCCATGCAGCCCATGCTGAATATCGCGCTGCGCGCCGCCCGCAGCGCCAGTGAATTGATTTTCCGCTCCATCGAGCGCTTGGATACCATCAAGGTCGACGAAAAAGACGCGAAGGATTACGTCACTGAAATCGATCGGGCTGCCGAGCACAACATCATTGCCGCCCTGCGCAAAGCTTATCCGACCCACGGCATCCTTGGCGAAGAAAGCGGCATGCACGAAGGCAGCGGCGAAGGCACAGAATACCTGTGGATCATCGACCCGCTTGATGGCACCACCAACTTCGTACGCGGTGTTCCACACTTCGCTGTCAGCATCGCCTGCAAATACCGCGGCCGTCTTGAACATGCCGTGGTTCTCGACCCGGTCCGTCAGGAAGAATTCACCGCCAGCCGTGGCCGTGGTGCCGCGCTTAACGGTCGCCGTCTGCGCGTAAGCCAGCGTAAAAGCCTCGAAGGCGCCCTGCTGGGTACCGGCTTTCCGTTCCGCGAAGGGCAAATGGACAACCTGGAAAACTACCTGGGCATGTTCCGCAGCCTGGTCGGTCAGACCGCCGGCATTCGCCGTGCAGGCGCCGCCAGCCTCGACCTCGCCTATGTAGCTGCCGGTCGTTTCGATGCGTACTGGGAGTCGGGCCTGTCCGAGTGGGACATGGCAGCGGGCGCACTACTGATTCAAGAAGCTGGCGGCCTGGTGAGCGATTTCACCGGCGGTCACGAGTTCCTTGAAAAAGGTCATATCGTTGCAGGCAACACCAAGTGCTTCAAAGCGGTACTGACCTCGATCGCACCGCACCTGCCGGCCTCGCTGAAGCGCTAAGCCTCAGGGTCGACAATAAAAACCGGCGTTCGCCGGTTTTTTTATGCCCCGCACAAACAAAAAAAGC
This sequence comes from Pseudomonas sp. GG8, assembly GCF_052976945.1. Classification (NCBI taxonomy): domain Bacteria; kingdom Pseudomonadati; phylum Pseudomonadota; class Gammaproteobacteria; order Pseudomonadales; family Pseudomonadaceae; genus Pseudomonas; species Pseudomonas sp. GG8. Next base: position 1,009,003 of record NZ_JBRIIP010000001.1, on the reverse strand, counting down.
ACCCGAAGGTGCTTTTCTTTGATGCCGATTCTGACGCGTCTTACTGAGCGCCTTGACCCAATACCAGCTGACCTTCTTTGTTGACCGGAATCTGGTTACCCGGATCACGGTCCATACGCACCTGACCGACCTTGTCGTTCAGTTTGTATTTCACGTCATAACCCACGACCTTGTCGCTGATGTCATTGACCGTATTGCAGCGGGTCTGAGTCGTGGTGTATGTATCTCTGTTCTGCATACCTTCCTGAACTTTGTTGCCCGCGTAACCACCGCCCACCGCACCGGCGACCGTCGCGATTTTTTTGCCGTTACCGCCACCCACCTGATTGCCAAGCAAGCCACCGGCCACGGCACCCAGCACGCTACCCATGATCTGATGCTGATCCTTGACGGGCGCCTGACGGGTGACCGCTACGTCTTTGCACACTTCACGCGGGGTCTTGACCTGCTCCTTGATGGGTTGCACACCCAACACCTCTGCATACTCAGGGCCGCTTTTCACCAAGTTATACGTGGCGACAGCACCGCCAGCGGTCACGCCGACAGCCCCCAACACCGCACCAATTAGCAACGACTTGTTCACTTGAACCTCCTGGTAACCTCGCGCGAAATTTCCCACGCTACTCCCAGCCTTGGAGTACGAAAAAGGGCGTGAGTTCAACACTCACGCCCTTCTGGGTCCAAACCGGTAAAGCATTCAGGCTTTACGGACGCTCATCAACCTTGTCAGCCACAACAGGAGGAATCAGATCCTCAGTGCTCAGGTTCAGCCAGATCAACACCACGTTAGCGATGTAGATGGAGGAGTAAGTACCCGCCAGTACACCAATGAACAATGCGACGGAGAACCCGTGCAGGCTGTCGCCACCGAAAACCCACAACGCCACGATTGCCAGCAAGGTGGAAATCGAGGTCGCCATGGTCCGCAACAGGGTTTGCGTAGTGGAGATGTTGATGTTTTCAATCAACGACGCCTTGCGCAGTATCCGGAAGTTTTCCCGGACCCGGTCGAAGACCACAATCGTATCGTTCAACGAGTAACCGATGATCGCCAACACAGCCGCAAGCACCGTGAGGTCAAAGGTCACCTGGAAGAACGACAGGATCCCGATGGTGACGATCACGTCGTGAATCAGGGAGACGATTGCACCGACCGCGAATTTCCACTGGAAGCGAAAGGCCAGGTAAATCAATACCCCGCCCAGCGCCATCAGCATGCCGAGGCCGCCCTGATCGCGCAGTTCTTCACCGACTTGCGGGCCAACGAACTCGACGCGCTTGACGGTGACCGGGTTATCCGCGCCGCCTTTGCGCAAGGCTTCCGCAACCTGAGTACCCAACTGCGGATCTTCGCCCGGCATACGCACCAGCAAATCGGTGGTAGCACCGAAGCTCTGCACAACGGCATCGTGGTAACCGGCAGTAACCAGTTCCTCACGCACCTTGCCAAGATCAGCCGGATGCTCGTAAGTCAGCTCGATGAGCGTACCGCCGGTGAAGTCCAGACCGTAGTTAAGCCCTTTGTGGAAGCAGCTAAACAACGCCAGCGCGGTAAGGAACATGGTAAAGGCGAACGCAACATTGCGAACGCCCATAAAGTTAATCGTACGTAACATGGCAGCCCCTTAAATCCACAACTTCTTGAAGTCACGTCCGCCGAAGATCAGGTTGACCATTGCGCGGGTCACCATGATGGCCGTGAACATCGAGGTAAAGATCCCGAGCGACATGGTCACCGCAAAGCCTTTGACAGGGCCTGTGCCCATCGCAAAGAGAATGCCGCCGACCAACAGTGTTGTCAGGTTGGCGTCGAGGATCGCGGTGAATGCCCGGCCGAAGCCTTCATTGATTGCCCGCTGCACCGTCATGCCCGCAGCGATCTCTTCACGTATCCGCGAGAAGATCAGTACGTTGGCGTCGACCGCCATACCCATCGTCAGAACGATACCGGCGATACCCGGCAGGGTCAGCGTTGCACCCAGCAAGGACATCAGTGCCAGCAGCATGACCATGTTCACGGCCAGTGCGACGGTGGCGATGACGCCGAAGAAACGGTAGATCGCCATGATGAACAGCGACACAAACAACATGCCCCACAGCGATGCATCGATACCCTTGGTGATGTTGTCAGCACCCAGGCTCGGACCGATGGTACGTTCTTCAGCGAAGTACATCGGCGCAGCCAGACCACCGGCACGCAACAGCAGCGCAAGCTCGGACGCCTCACCCTGACCGTTCAGGCCAGTGATACGGAACTGGCTACCCAGCGGCGACTGGATGGTCGCCAGGCTGATGATCTTCTTCTCTTCCTTGAAGGTCTGGACCGGCACGTCTTTCTCGACACCGTTGACCATCTGCTTGACGTAGGTCGTCGTCGGCTTCTGCTCGATGAAGATCACCGCCATGCTGCGACCCACGTTACTGCGAGTCGAACGACTCATCAGCTCGCCACCATGACCATCCAGACGGATGTTCACTTGCGGACGACCGTGTTCGTCGAAACCGGCCTTGGCATCGGTCACCTGGTCACCCGTGATGATCAGCCCACGCTCGACCGGTGCCGCAGGACGACCGCCCTCACGAAACTCGAACATCTCGGTAGTGGCTTTCGAATCTTCAGGACCTGCGCCCAGACGGAACTCCAGGTTGGCAGTCTTGCCCAGAATACGCTTGGCTTCAGCGGTGTCCTGCACGCCCGGCAGCTCAACCACGATACGGTTGGCGCCCTGACGCTGAACCAAAGGCTCGGCGACACCCAGTTCGTTGACTCGGTTACGTACCGTGGTCAAGTTCTGCTTGATTGAGTATTCACGAATCTCGGCCAGCTTGGCCGGAGTCATCGCCAGACGCAGCACGGACAAACCGCCGCGCTCGCTGGTGGTCACGTCAAAATCGTTGAAGCTCTTGCGGATCAGGGTACGCGCTTGTTCGCGAGAGTCTGCATCGCTGAAACCAAGCTGGATACCACCGTCGAGTTGCGGCAGGCTGCGATAACGCACACGCTCTTTACGCAACAGGGATTTGACTTCGCCTTCATACACCTTAAGGCGCGCATCCAGAGCCTTATCCATGTCCACTTCCAGCAGGAAGTGCACACCACCGGACAAGTCCAGACCCATCTTCATCGGGCTTGCACCAATGCTGCGCAACCACTTCGGCGTGGTCGGAGCCAGGTTCAACGCAACGACATAGTCGTCACCCAAAGCCTTGCGCACGACGTCCTTCGCTGGCAACTGGTCTTCTTGCTTGGTCAGACGCAACAAACCGCCCTTGCCCTTCTCGGCCAGGGTGGAGCCTTTGACCGTAATGCCCGCATCGGTAAGCGCTCGGCTCACACGATCCAGGTCAGCCTGGTTCACCTGCAACGCAGTGCTTGCGCCACTGATTTGAATGGCCGGATCGTCAGGGTAGAGATTGGGTGCGGAATAAATAAAACCGACCACCAGCACCGCCAGGATCAGTACGTATTTCCACAGAGGGTATTTGTTCAGCATCACGCCGCCCGCTTATAACGCGGGGCGCCTTGCGCGCCCCGTCGATTGGTAAAAGACTGAAACTTAGATCGCTTTCAAGGTGCCCTTAGGCAGCGTGGCAGCGATAGCGGCCTTTTGGATTTTCAGTTCAACGGTGTCAGACACTTCGATGACCACGAAGTCGTCGGTCACTTTGTTGATCTTGCCCGCAATACCACCGGAAGTGACAACTTCGTCACCTTTTTGCAGGTTGCCCAGCAGGTTTTTCTGTTCTTTCGCGCGCTTGGCCTGTGGACGCCAGATCATCAGATAGAAGATGACCAGGAAGCCGACCAGGAAAATCCATTCAAAGCCCGAACCAGCAGGACCGGCGGCAGGTGCAGCAGCGTCCGCGAAAGCGGTAGGGATAAAAAAGCTCATTTAGCACTCCAATTGCAAAATTTTGTTAAGAGGGTAGAAAACTCAGTACTCAATCAATCCAAAGGCGGCGTTGGAAGCCCGCGTTTGGCATAGAAGGCATCGACAAAGGCGGCCAATGTACCTTGTTGAATAGACTCGCGCAAACCAGCCATAAGCACTTGGTAATGCCGCAAATTGTGAATGGTATTGAGCATGCTCCCCAGCATTTCCCCGCACTTATCCAGATGATGCAGATACGCACGCGAGAAGTTCTTGCAGGTATAGCAATCGCAGGTCGGATCCAGTGACGAATCGTCATGACGATGGAACGCGTTACGGATTTTCAACACACCCGTATCAATGAACAAATGGCCGTTGCGCGCGTTGCGGGTTGGCATCACGCAATCGAACATATCGATACCGCGGCGCACACCTTCAACCAGATCTTCTGGCTTGCCCACGCCCATCAAGTAACGAGGTTTGTCAGCCGGCATCATGCCCGGCAAGTAGTCCAGCACCTTGATCATCTCGTGCTTGGGCTCACCGACCGACAGACCGCCGATAGCCAGACCGTCGAAACCGATCTGATCCAGGCCTTCCAGCGAGCGCATGCGCAAATCCTGGTGCATGCCGCCCTGAACGATACCAAACAGCGCCGCCGTGTTTTCGCCGTGGGCGATCTTCGAGCGTTTGGCCCAACGTAACGACAGCTCCATGGAGACCCGCGCAACGTCTTCATCAGCCGGGTATGGTGTGCACTCGTCGAAAATCATCACGATGTCAGAGCCCAGATCACGCTGAACCTGCATCGACTCTTCCGGCCCCATGAACACCTTGGCGCCATCGACCGGAGAGGCGAAGGTCACTCCCTCCTCCTTGATTTTGCGCATGGCGCCCAGGCTGAACACCTGAAAACCACCGGAGTCAGTGAGAATCGGCCCGCTCCACTGCATGAAATCGTGCAGGTCGCCGTGACGCTTGATCACTTCAGTCCCGGGACGCAGCCACAAGTGGAACGTATTACCGAGGATGATCTGCGCGCCAGTCGCTTCGATATCCCGAGGTAGCATGCCTTTGACCGTGCCGTAAGTACCGACCGGCATGAAAGCAGGGGTTTCGACCACACCCCGAGGAAAGGTCAAACGACCGCGACGTGCTTTGCCGTCAGTGGCCAGCAACTCGAAAGACATACGACTGGTGTTGCTCATGCGTGATCCTCTGGGGCCGATTCCTTGGGAGCTGTCGGCGCGGGATTGCGGGTGATGAACATTGCATCACCGTAACTGAAGAAGCGGTACCCATGCTCCACTGCCGCCGCATAGGCAGCCATGGTTTCGGGGTAACCGGCGAACGCCGAAACCAGCATCAACAGCGTGGATTCAGGCAAATGAAAGTTGGTCACCAGGGCATCGACCACATGGAACGGACGCCCGGGAAAAATAAAGATATCGGTGTCACCACTGAACGCCTTGAGCTGACCGTCGCGCGCCGCACTCTCCAGCGAGCGCACGCTGGTGGTGCCCACGGCAATCACTCGACCGCCCCGCGCACGGCACGCCGCCACGGCATCGACAACGTCCTGACTGACTTCCAGCCACTCATTGTGCATATGGTGATCTTCGAGCAGCTCAACGCGTACCGGCTGGAACGTACCCGCACCGACATGCAGGGTCACGAAAGCCGTTGAAACGCCCTTCTGCGCAATCGCATCGAGCAGCGCCTGATCGAAATGCAGCCCCGCAGTCGGCGCGGCAACCGCCCCGGCGCGCTCGGCATATACCGTCTGATAACGCTCACGGTCGGCGCTGTCATCGGGACGGTCTATATAAGGAGGCAACGGCATATGGCCGACCCGCTCCAGCAACGGCAACACCTCTTCGGCAAAACGCAGCTCGAACAGGGTGTCATGACGGACCACCATCTCCGCCTCACCGCCGCCATCGATCAGGATCATCGTGCCCGGCTTGGGGGACTTGCTCGAACGCACATGGGCCAATACCCGATGGCTGTCGAGCACACGCTCAACCAGAATCTCCAGCTTGCCGCCGGAAGCCTTCTGCCCGAACAGGCGCGCCGGGATCACCCGGGTATTGTTGAACACCATCAAGTCGCCGGGGCGCAAATGCTCCAGCAAATCGGTGAATTGACGGTGCGCCAGTGCGCCGCTAACCCCATCTAGGGTCAACAAGCGGCTGCCACAACGCTCGGCCAAAGGATGGCGAGCAATCAAAGAATCAGGGAGCTCGAAGGTAAAGTCAGCAACACGCATGATGGGGTTCGTCTAGCAGGGCCGGAAAGTTTAGCGGAAATAATGAACATTCACCACGAAACATGATTGACCAACGGTAATCTCATCTCTATACTCCGCGCCCATCAAGCCCTGATGGCGGAATCGGTAGACGCGGCGGATTCAAAATCCGTTTTCGAAAGGAGTGGGAGTTCGAGTCTCCCTCGGGGCACCAAATAGCTACACATTGTGAGTTTCTACCGACTCACAGATCCAAAGAAACCGGCCATTTGAGCCGGTTTTTTTGTGCCTGAAACTCTTCTTTTATCTGAAATATAGAAAGCGAATTTTCGCAAATCTGCGGGCGCAGACGTGCCTGCGAATCAGGCAATGAGGTCTGCCAGACACAACGCGCCGCAACCGTTTCCCACAGAGCAGTATGTGTCGCACTACAAATCCGCTTCTGGCCGCCAGGCGGTAGGAGATCCCGCCCCACCTTCGTCGCCGCGCTGTCGCGCAGCAAACTGGGAGCCGATTCTGCCCGGAGGGCGTAGGAGCTGACTTGTCTGCGATCTAGCCGGGGTCGCGTCCGACCGAAGCGCTGACAAAAGAATGAATTCAACACCGCTGTAAGGTCGTGCCGACCCGTCCTGGGCAATCCGGCTCCACCACACCGAGTTCGCCGGACGACATAGCCGAACCGAAGACGGAGCGAAATCTCTTTTCGTGATTCGTAATCGCATCGCACGTGGCCTGCCGCGTCGCCATCGACCAGCAAATTTCGTAGTGACGACCGGCATCACCACGTTCCTATCTCCCTTCTGTGAGCCCGGCAAGCTGCATGGCTGGTCTACATTGCCGATATGGCGAACTGGATGGCGGATGAATTGGAACTCAACGCTAAACGGTACAGCCTGAGCACTCGCCTGGAAGAAATTCGCCAGCAAACGCAGGAAGAGATGGCCAGCGCACGGCAGGCTGAGACCCAGGCGGCTTCCGCTTACGCACGGGCCGTGGCCTGGGGCGATGTCGAAGGCGAAAAAGCAGCCAGCACAGACGCTCAGAAAGCGGCGAAAAACCTCACTACCGCGACCGAACAACATCGCCGCCAGCTACTGATCATCACCGCCTTGCGACTGGCCCACGACGCCCTGGAGGAAACGTGGAATGAAGCCGCCCAAGCGCTGCTTGATGTGGGAGGTAAGCTTTACGCTGCAGCCAACCTGATTGGCCGCGACCTAGTGTCCTTGTTCAAGCTCGACATCCCTGAGCAGGGTGAAAACTCGGGCAGTTGGAGGTGGCGCGACCTGGTAGACCGTGGCAGCCAGCATCGCACGCGCGATCTGCTCGCGATGTAACAGCCGTTTACCCTGAAACAGCCTGCTTTCGCGGGCTGTTTAAATCACTCCAAGGATCGAAGCCATGAACGCTGCGACACAAAACAGCTCATCCATATCCGAAACGCTTAGAGCGAGAAAAGCCCACCTGACCGCCCTACTCAAGATCGTGGATACCAACATCGGAAAAAGCACAGCGATGCAGAAGCTCACAATCACTACGATCAAGGCAGAAATGGGTTGATTCCGGTCATTCATGACCGGCAGCAATCGGCCGAGGCTGTGTAAAAACGTTTTAGAGCCGGTTTGAATGTCCGAATCGGAGCCGAAATCGCGTTCCTACGCAAATTTCAGATCCACTGATCAACCAATCACTGGCAGATTTTACGTAGCGACGCAGACTTCAAAACAGTGGCTGCGTTTTTACACACTCAGGGCCAGAAGCGGACGCTTATGAGGTGACGTGAATCTGCCCTTTTTGGGACTTTGAAAGAACCTGTCAGTCAGACATCGCCTCCGCCATCCTTATACGACAGACCCATGATTTTACAGGGCTTTATCGTTTCTTTGAGGTGAGAACTGCGCCGTTTTCAAGACGCATTACAACACTGACTTTTTCATAGACCTGGTCAATGCCGTGATCATCGGCCTGTTCAGTGGTATCTAGGGACCGGATTGCGCCGGACATCAACGCCAGACGGATGACTTATCGGATATCGCTCGATACCCTTACCTCCCCGTCGCCTGACGGTTTCCAGATCAAATCCCATTTCACCCAGACGAGCATGTCATGAAATTCCCCGCAGGTTTGCTGCTGTCGGCTATCAAGCTGGACCGTGCCAGTGCCATTCCCCTGTACCGCCAACTGTATCTGCAGATTCGCAAACAGATACTCAACGGCAGAATCCAGGGGGGCGTGCGCCTGCCGTCGACCCGGACCTTAAGCAACGAGTTGGGGTTGTCGCGGATCACCATTCTCAATGCTTTCGATCAACTGATTGCCGAAGGTTTCCTGGCCTCGCGCACTGGCGCCGGTACGTATGTCGGCACTGAGTGGGAAAGCCGGGGTATCGAGGACGAGCAACAGCGCCAGCCACCACGCCTGTCCGACCTGAGCCAGTCGATGCTGTCGCTGCGCAGCGATCATTTTCGTGGGGTGTCCTATGCCGACTGGGACCCCGCGACCCCGACCTCCTTCCTGCCCAGCCACAGCACCTATGATGCATTCCCGCAGGCGATCTGGCGGCGCCTGATGAACCGTCATCTGCTCAAGCCAACCAAGGCCATTCTGGGTTATGGCGAGTTACAAGGCTTGCACGCGTTTCGCACAGCGATTGCCGAATACGTCTTCGATGCGCGTGGCATCGACTGCAGTGCCGGGCAAGTGGTGATCGTTTCCGGCGCGCAGCAAGCGTTCAACCTGCTGGGCATGCTGCTGCTCAATCCGCAGGACAGTGTCTGGATGGAGGACCCGGGGCACATCGCCGCGCGCATTGCGCTGCAAGCCCAGGGGGCTCAGGTGATTCCGTTGCGTATCGATGAACAGGGGATCGATGTCCAGCAAGGCCTGACCGAGTGCCCTGATGCCCGTTTGGTGTTTTGTACGCCTTCGCGCCAGCATCCTTTGGGTGTCACGCTGAGTTATGCGCGGCGCCAGGCACTCATCGACTGGGCTGCGCAACATCAGAGCTGGATCATCGAGGACGATTGCGACAGTGAGTTTCGCTACAGTGGCCGCCTCCTCCCGGCGTTGTATGCCATGGACCAGATGGCCCGGGTGATCTACGTCGGAACGTTCAGCAAAGTTCTCTTTCCGTCACTGAGACTGGGTTACGTGATTCTGCCGCAGGCCCTGGTCGAACCCTTTTGCACCTTGCGCGCGGTCATGGATCGCAGTCCGCCCACACTGCTTCAGGCGACAACGACGGACTTCATGTGCGAAGGCCACTTTCTGGGGCACATCCGCCGCATGCGTGCGCTGTACAAGGCGCGCCAGCAGGCATTGATCGAACAGCTTGAAAAGCAGATTGGCAGCTTCTTCAGGATCACTCCGACGGATGCTGGCATGCACCTGATCGCCTGGCTGTCCCCCGAACTCAGTGACACTGACATCGCCCGGCAACTGGCCCAGCACAACATCCACACCTACGCCTTGAGCGACTACCGCATCAAGCATGCCCTGTCGCCGGCCCTGTTGATCGGCTTTGCCGGCACGCCTGAAAACCAGGCCCGGGAGCGTGTCGAGGCGCTGGCCCGGGCCTTGCGCACATTAGGTTATCTGCCGCCGACCACTTGATGCGAGGCAAGTGGTCTTATCAATTAACTGATAATGGATCTATCGAGAGTTCCTGACTGGCGCGATAAAGGCTGCGCCGGTAGACCCGGTGTCTGAACCAGGAACGACTCTAATGAACAATAAGATCCAGGAACGATTCAACGCCTTGCTGAGCCATAAGGTGGTCGAACACGGGGCGGCTCCCGTGCTGACGGACGCACTGGCCCAGCGGTTGCTTGAGCGTCTCGGGCAATTGCGCCTGTTTGCCCACGCCTACCCGCTACTGACCAACCTCACCCACGGTCGTGTCACCCCTGCCGACCTGCTGGACTTCGCCTATCGCCACGAGCTGCAAGGCCTGAGCCTGCACTTGCTCGACGGCGAGAAAAACAGCCTGAGCCAAATGTCACCCGCGCAGCTCCAGGCGTTTGCCGCCAAGGCCAAAGCGCTGGGGCTGGATGTGCACCTGGAAATCAGCAGCACGCTGAAAAAGGATGTCGACCAGGTGATCGCCATCGCCAGGGCCCTGGGGGTGCGCAACATCCGTGTTTACTCACGTTACGAGGGCACGCTGTCGCGGGTCATGGACGTGATCGAGACTGACCTGCACTACCTCGCACAACAGGCCGACGCACACGATCTGTACTTTGACTTCGAGCAGCATGAAGAACTCAAGAGCGGCGAAATCGCGCAACTGCTCAACCGCCTCAACCACCCTCGCCTGCATGCTCTGTTCGACTTCGGCAACATGATCAATGCCTGCGAACCGCCCCTGCAGGCCCTGCGTAACCTGGCGCCACACATCCGCCAGACTCACCTCAAGGGTGTGCGCATCGTCCCCGAACAAAACGGCTTCGGCCATTACGGCGTATTGCAGGGCAGCGACGAGGACGATCTGCCCAGCGCCCGCATGCTGTTCGAGCTGTTGATGCTGGGCGAAGCAACCCCGCAGGTGATCGCATTCATTCTCGAGCAGGAAAACCACTATGTGGCCCCGGCTTTCCGCCAGAGCCTTGAGGCGGCCGATCCCTTCATTGCTTACCGGGAGATGAGCGAAACGCCGCTCCCGAACGGCTACTCGCTTGAGCGAATGCTGGCCGATGAACACCGCTGGGCAAACAACCAGGTCGCCTATGTCCGTAGCCTGCTGGCCGAATTGCGCACCTTGGCCGAACTGACCCTTGCCACCCCTTCCAACGCCTGAACCTGACGACCCGATTACGCCCGGAGAACAATAATGACAACTCAAAACAAGGCCAAATGGCTCAGATTCCTGATCCTCATCCTCGGTGGCGGCACCATCTACAAGCTGGCGAACCTCAAGGACGCCTTCTATGTACCCATGCAGGAATTGATGGGCTTGAGCCACACTGAAATCGGTATGCTGCTGAGCGCCAACGCGATCATCGCTACTGCACTGTTTGTGATTGGCGGCCTGCTCGCCGATCGCTACGAGACGCGCAAACTAATCCCCCTCGGCCTGATCGGGACCGGTAGCCTGGGGTTGTACCTGGCGACCTTTCCGCCCTTCAGCAATTTGCTGATCGTGTTCTGTCTGTTGGCCGTCTGTGCCGACTGCCTGTTCTGGCCATCGCTGCTCAAAGCCATCCGCAACCTGGGTGACGATCAGGAGCAAGGCCGGTTGTTCGGCCTGCTCGAAGGCGGGCGTGGCGTGGTTGATACACTGGTGGCCTTTTCCGCCCTGGGCGTGTTCGTCGCCATGGGTTCGGGCGAAACCGGCCTGAAGTCGGCGATCCTGTTCTACTCGGTCATCGACATTCTGGCCGGCACCCTGACCTGGTTCCTGCTCAAGGGCGGCAACGCGCAGTCGGTGGCCAAGCCAAAGAATGGTCTGGCGAACCTGATGGAAGCGATCAAGGTACCGGGAATCTGGCTGGTCAGCCTCAACGTGTTCATGGTCTACATCGTCTACTGCGGCCTGACCTATTTCATTCCCTACCTCAAGGAAATGTACGGGTTGCCCGTGGCATTGGTGGGCGCCTACGGCATCATCAACCAGTACTTCCTGAAGATCCTCGGCGGGCCTGCCGGCGGTTTCATTGCCGACAAGCAGTTCAAGAGCACCAGCCGCTACCTGAAATGGGCATTCCTGGCGCTGTTGCCGCTGATGGGCGTGATCATGCTGATTCCGAAAAGCCCGGGCTTCATCTATGCGGGCATGGCCGCCACCCTGTCCTTCGCCCTGATCGTGTTCTCCATGCGCGGCGTGTTCTGGGCCCCCATGGGTGAAGTCGGCATTCCCCAACACATCACCGGCTCGGCCTTCGGCATCGGTTGCCTGATCGGCTATGCACCCGGCATGTTTGCCTACGTCATCTATGGCGCGATCCTCGATCACTTCCCCGGTCAACAGGGTTACAACTATGTCTTCAGCCTGATGAGCATACTGGCCGTTGCGGGCTTCATGGTGTCCAGCCTGCTCTATCAAGCGGTGCGCAAAAAATCCATGGCCACTGGCGGGATGAGCGCGGCGCAAGCCTGATCATCGCCAAGGACTCCAGGAGGAGGAATCGTCTACCACGCCGATCCCTCCTCCGGCCACAACGCAGGAATGAACCGAAGCTTGCGCACAATCTGGATAACGCGTTAGCGCGACGGAACGCTTTTTCATCTTATGGCGACGCACCGGCTTATTGGGCGACCGTTGGCACTCTTGATCGGTGGCTTGAGACTGCAGCGTTTCGCGACAGGCAGCTATCGGCCGAGGCTGTGTGAAAACGTTTTAGAGCGAGTTTGACAGTCAGAACCGTAACGAAAATCGCGTTCCTACGCAAATTTCAGATCTGCTGACCAACTAGACGCTGGCAGATTTTACGTAGCAATGCAGACTTGAAAACGGTGCATGCGTTTTCACACAGCCTTGGCCGATAGCTGCCGGTTACGACAGGCAGAAACGGGTCGATTGCCGTCCTTCGCGACAGGCAGAAAACGGCCGATTGTGTTGAGAAAGTCGATTTTCTCAAACTGCCGCAAAATTGATCGGTGAAAGCGCCTTTTGACACGCCGCCAGGTGAAATCGCAGTCCGAATGCCTCTGCGAAAACTCTGGATTTAAATCTCAGGCGATTACTTTTTTGGCATGGAAACTAAGGCCGGCTTTTCAACAGAGTCGGCCAAAAGCTGTTATTCAGCGGTGTCTACGAATTAGAGGGCGATTCATATTGGCCCTCGCTTTGCCTTATGTTTTGTACGAAAAATCGCCTTGCCTGATTGCCGCTCGACGACTTTTCGTACAAACCCTAGACCGGGCTCAAGCCAGCAGTTCGGTGATCCACCGGGCCTGCCGGGAGATGTCCTGCGACTTCTCCACGGGCACGGCCTGCCGCGCCTGGGCGAAGTTGGTCAGGGTTTGCTGCTTATGGCGCAGCATGCGCTGCCACTTGACCAGGAACGCCGGGCTGCGTGCCTGCATCTGCAGCGGGCCGAAGTACAACTCCTCGGCGGTGTATATCACCGGCCCGGCGCGCTCGGCGACGATGATTTCGTAGTCGAAACGGTTTTCCCGCAGCACTTCCTCGCAGAGGATGCGGTAGCCATTTTCCATCAGCCATTGGCGCAGTGGCTGCTCGCCGCCGTTGGGCTGCAGGATCAAGCGCTCCTGGCCGCTCAGGCGCGCCTTGCCACTGTCGAGGATGTCACGGATCGTCTCGCCGCCCATGCCACAAATGCTGATCGCCGTGATCCCGTCTCCCGGCTCGATCGCCGCCAGGCCATTGGCCAGGCGCACGGTGATCCGCTGGTCCAGGCCGTTCTCGCGCACGGTGCGTTCGGCCGAGCGGAACGGCGTCGACGCCACCTCGCCGGCCACCGCCGCTGCGATGGCTCCACGGCGCATCAACACCACCGGCAGGTAGCCGTGATCCGAGCCGATATCGGCCAGGCGCGCATCGGCTGGCACATGCGCCGCCACGCGCTCCAGGCGCATAGACAATGTTTGTTCGTTCAACTGCAGCCCCTTTTCACCACGAACGTCCAGCACCTTTGGCCGGATCGGGACGAGATTCTGTCGAGTAACGCCGTGCATTTCAAACGCCTGTGACCAGGGCCATGGCTCGCCCCGTCCTACCGCTCGCGTATCGGCCCAAAGCAAACCCTGGTCATGGGCGGCTTTTGGTCGACTTCTGTCTGTTGCGACCGGCGGAAAGCGCCCCTAGCAAACACTCGAAAGCGTCTACCCATGCGGGGCCGATCAAGGTTGAGAGGAAGACCTGTGCAGCAGGCAACTCGAACGATAGAACTGCGGCATGGGTGAAAATCAACCTAATCACAAGAAGACGTATCGTTACAGGCTGGTAACGACTAGGTACTCAAGCCTATCGATATTTCGGGAGCGAGGCTGATCGGAAAGTTAACAGAGCGCGCAATGAAGCATTTTTCATGGGCGGCATGATGCAGAGCTAGGGCTTTCTCGATATCGGCTCCGGGAGCCAGGGTCACCTTGGGCCTCAACACCACTGAGGTGAACTGGCCAGCGCCATCGCTTTGCTCGACCATTGTGCCCTGCGGATTATCCACATAGGTCACGATCACCATCCCGGCCTCGGCACAAAGGCCCAGATACCACAGTTTATGGCACGCAGATAAGGAGGCGAGAAGAAGTTCCTCCGGGTTCCAGCGAGTCGGATCACCTCGAAAACTGGGGTCGGATGAGCCATTAATCGGGGGTTTGCCCTTGGCCTGAATAACATGCGAGCGACTGTAACCACGGTAAGAGGAGGTACCTGTACCCTCATTCCCCGTCCAGACAACCTGGACATCGTAGCGGTGAACTTTATCTGCCATTTGATCTTCCCTGAGCATGTTTTTGCGTCCAAAGGCTACGGTACATGCCCTATGAATTGAAAGCTGAACGTTGCCCGTGCCTTTGCTCGATACTTCTGCCTTTCGCATGGATTTAGCAACTCAGCACCCTGAGTTCCAGCGTTACCCGTGAAACCAAATCCAGAGCGCCACCAGCAGAGTCGCCGCGACGAGCCCGGCCAGCACCGCGCCACGTGGTTGACATGCCGCGCGTTTGTCAAAGTGTCTCGGCTCATCTCCTGTACCTGTCGCAGCTCGTTCGACAGCATTCAGGACAACACCTCGGCCCACCCTCTTCTAGACTCAACGCATGGTCGTAGAAAGAACCGAACACGTCGCTTTGGTGCCGTTGAATCAAAGGCGGCGTGGCAAGCTGCCTTTTATGCCCTGAAGAGGTGCGGCAAAGACCGCACCGGGTCCAACAAGATGCCCGCCAAGGGTGCCCTGGTCAACGGCCTGAACATGCCACGATACCGTGACGTGGTGTGAGTGCCGCAGCCGACACTTTCGGACAACCGGCGACTGCCTGGTTTGCCCGTGATCGTGAGGAATGCTGTATGCCTGATGAGATGTTGCAATTGCCTGTGGTCAACAGCGTGCTGGAGCGCCACAAGGGCTGCCCCGGTGCACTGTTGCCGATTCTTCATGAGATTCAGGAGGGCATCGGTTACATCCCGGATGCCGCCATCCCCGAGATTGCCCACGCCCTCAACCAGAGTCAGGCCGAGGTTCGCGGGGTGATCAGCTTCTACCATGACTTCCGCTCCGCGCCCCCGGCCCGGCATATTCTGCGTCTGTGCCGCGCCGAGTCCTGCCAGAGCCGCGGCGCCGAGCAGCTCGCAGCGCAGTTGCGCGAACGCCTGCAACTGGACGACCACGGCAGCAGCGCCGACGGCAGCATCAGTCTGCGCCCGGTGTATTGCCTCGGTGCCTGCGCCTGCTCGCCCGCCCTGGAGCTGGATGGCCAGGTGCATGCGCGGCTCAGTGCCGAGCGTCTTGATGCATTGCTCGACGCTTGCCAGGAGGACGCATGATGCCGCGCCTCTATTTGCCGATTGATTCTCTTGCCCGTGCCGTAGGTGCCGATGATGTAGCTGTGGCCCTTGCCACTCAGGCCCAGGAACGCCAACTGTCCCTGTCCCTGGACCTGCAACGCACCAGCTCGCGCGGCCTGTACTGGCTGGAGCCGTTGCTGGAAATGGACACTCCGCAAGGCCGTATCGGCTTCGGCCCGCTGACCGCTGCCGATGTGCCATCCCTGCTCGATGCATTGCAAGACGAGTCGTCCGCCCATCCACTGGCCTTGGGTCTGGTGGAGGAACTGCCTTATCTAAAGACTCAACAACGCCTGCTGTTTGCCCGCGCAGGCATTACCCGGCCGCTGTCCCTGGAGGATTACCGGGCCCACGGCGGTTTCGAGGGCTTGACCCGGGCCATCGCTCTGGGCGGCGAGCAGACCGCGACCGCCGTGTTCGATTCGGGCCTGCGTGGCCGTGGCGGCGCAGCCTTCCCGGCCGGGATCAAATGGCGCACGGTGCGCGCCACCCAGGCTGCGCAGAAATACATTGTGTGCAACGCCGACGAAGGCGATTCCGGCACCTTCGCCGATCGCATGTTGATGGAAGGCGACCCCTTCCTGCTGATCGAAGGCATGGCCATTGCCGGTCTCACCGTCGGGGCCAGCTACGGTTACATCTATGTGCGCTCGGAATATCCACAGGCCGTGGCCACATTGCGCGAGGCGCTGGACATCGCCCGGTCCGCCGGTTATCTCGGCGCCAATGTCGTCGGCAGCGGCCAGGCCTTTGATATGGAAGTACGCGTCGGTGCCGGCGCTTACATCTGCGGTGAGGAAACCGCGCTGCTGGACTCTCTCGAAGGCAAGCGCGGGATTGTCCGCGCCAAGCCACCGATCCCCGCCCTGAAAGGTCTGTTCGGCCTGCCGACCCTGGTGCACAACGTGCTGACCCTGGCCTCGGTGCCGTTGATTCTGGCCAAGGGTGCGCAGTTCTATCGCGATTACGGCATGGGCCGCTCGTTGGGCACCATGCCCTTCCAATTGGCGGGCAATATTCGTCACGGCGGTCTGGTGGAACGGGCGTTTGGCCTGACCCTGCGGGAACTGGTGGAAGACTACGGCGGTGGTACTGCCAGTGGCCGGCCGCTGAAGGCCGCGCAAGTTGGCGGCCCCCTCGGCGCCTGGGTGCCGCCAGGGCAATTCGACACGCCGCTGGATTACGAAGCCTTCGCCTCCATCGGCGCCATGCTCGGTCACGGTGGTGTGGTGGTGGCTGACGACAGCCTGGACATGGCCCGTATGGCGCGCTTCGCCCTGCAGTTCTGTGCCGAGGAATCCTGTGGCAAATGCACCCCATGCCGCATCGGCTCGACCCGGGGCGTGGAGGTGATCGACCGCCTGCTGGCCGCACCTGACCAGAGCGGTCGTGATGAGCAGGCGATCATCCTCAAGGACCTGTGCGACACCATGCTTTACGGTTCGCTGTGCGCGTTGGGCGGCATGACCTCCTATCCGGTCGCCAGCGCCCTCAAGCACTTCCCCGCCGACTTCGGTCTGCTGGCCTCGGAGGCCGAGCAATGATTACTCTCTTTGACCCGAAAACCGATATCGATCTGGGCACCCCGGCCCGCGACAGCCAGGTGCAAGTCACCCTGAACATCGACGGCCGCAGCATCAGCGTGCCCGAAGGGACCTCGGTGATGCGCGCCGCCGCGCTGCTGGGCACCACCATTCCCAAACTATGTGCCACCGACAGCCTGGAAGCCTTCGGCTCCTGCCGCATGTGCCTGGTCGAGATCGACGGCATGCGCGGCTACCCGGCGTCCTGCACCACGCCGGTCAGCGAAGGCATGAGCGTGCACACCCAGACGCCGAAGCTTGCCACCCTGCGCCGCAATGTCATGGAGCTGTACATCTCAGATCACCCGCTGGACTGCCTGACCTGCTCGGCCAACGGCAACTGCGAGCTGCAAACCGTCGCCGGCCAGGTCGGCCTGCGGGAGGTGCGTTACGGCTATGAAGGCGACAACCATCTGGCCGACAAGAAAGACACCTCCAACCCCTACTTCGACTACGACCCGAGCAAGTGCATCGTCTGCAACCGCTGCGTGCGCGCCTGCGAAGAAACCCAGGGCACGTTTGCCCTGACGATTACCGGGCGCGGTTTTGAATCCCGGGTCGCGGCCGCCGGTGGCGAGAACTTCCTCGACTCGGAATGCGTGTCCTGCGGCGCCTGTGTGCAAGCCTGCCCCACCGCGACCCTGATGGAAAAAAGCGTGGTCGAACTGGGCCAGCCCGAACGCGCCGTGATCACCACCTGTGCCTATTGCGGCGTGGGCTGCTCGTTCCGCGCCGAGATGAAAGGCGACCAGCTGGTGCGCATGGTTCCAGACAAGAACGGCCAGGCCAACCACGGCCACTCCTGTGTCAAAGGGCGCTTTGCCTGGGGCTACGCCACCCACCCGGATCGCATCACCACGCCGATGATCCGCAAGCACATCAACGACCCTTGGCAGGAAGTCAGCTGGGATGAGGCGGTGACCTACGCCGCCAGCGAATTCCGCCGTCTGCAGCAAAAATACGGCCGAGACTCCATTGGTGGCATCACCTCCAGCCGCTGCACCAACGAAGAAACCTATCTGGTGCAAAAACTGGTGCGTGCCGCGTTCGGCAACAATAACGTCGACACCTGTGCGCGGGTCTGCCACTCGCCGACCGGCTATGGCCTGAAACAAACCCTTGGCGAGTCCGCCGGCACTCAGAGTTTCGACTCGGTAATGCAAGCCGACGTGATTCTGGTGATGGGCGCCAACCCCAGCGACGCCCACCCGGTGTTCGCCTCCCAGCTCAAACGCCGCCTGCGTGAAGGCGCGCGGCTGATTGTCATCGACCCACGCCGCATTGATCTGGTGGACTCGGTGCATGCCCGCGCTGAACTGCACCTGGCCCTGCGCCCGGGCACCAACGTCGCCATGCTCAACGCTCTGGCCCACGTCATCGTCACCGAAGGCCTGCTCAACCAGGCCTTTATCGACGCCCGTTGCGAAGGCAGCGATTTCGCCCACTGGCGCGAGTTCGTCAGCCGCGCGGAAAACTCGCCGGAAGTCCTTGGCGCCATCTGCGGTGTCGCCGCTGCCGACATCCGTGCCGCCGCGCGTCTGTACGCAACCGGCGGCAACGCGGCGATCTATTATGGCCTGGGCGTCACCGAACACAGCCAGGGCAGCACCGCCGTCATGGGCATCGCCAACCTGGCCATGGTCACTGGCAACATCGGCCGCGAAGGCGTGGGCGTGAACCCGCTGCGTGGGCAGAACAACGTTCAGGGCTCCTGCGACATGGGCTCCTTCCCCCACGAGTTGCCTGGCTACCGACACATCTCCAACGAGGTGGTTCGGGCGCAGTTCGAGCAGGCCTGGAACGTCACCTTGCAACCCGACCCGGGCCTGCGTATTCCCAATATGTTCGAGGCAGCCCTGGACGGCAGCTTTAAGGGCTTGTATTGCCAGGGCGAAGACATCGCCCAAAGCGACCCCAATACCCAGCACGTCACCTCGGCTCTGTCGGCGATGGAATGCATCGTGGTGCAGGACATTTTCCTCAACGAAACCGCCAAGTTCGCCCACGTATTCCTGCCGGGCAGTTCGTTCCTGGAAAAAGACGGCACCTTCACTAACGCCGAGCGACGCATTTCGCGCGTGCGCAAGGTCATGGAACCGCTGGGCGGCAAGGCCGACTGGGAGGGCACCGTGGCCCTGGCCAACGCCCTGGGTTACCCGATGAACTACCAGCACCCGTCGGAAATCATGGATGAAATCGCCAGCCTGACGCCGACCTTCAGCAACGTCAGCTACGCCGCACTGGATAGCCACGGCAGCCTGCAATGGCCGTGCAACGCCGCAGCGCCGGACGGCACGCCGACCATGCACATCGAGGAATTCGTGCGCGGCAAGGGGCGCTTCATGCTCACCGGCTACGTGCCCACCGAGGAAAAGGTCAACAACCGCTATCCCCTGCTGCTGACCACCGGACGCATCCTCAGCCAGTACAACGTCGGCGCCCAGACCCGGCGTACCGAAAACATCGCCTGGCACGACGAAGACCGCCTGGAAATCCACCCGACCGACGCCGAGAGCCGTGGCATCAATGAAGGTGACTGGGTCGGCATCGGCAGCCGCGCCGGACAGACCGTACTGCGTGCGCGGGTCACCGAACGGGTCGCTCCAGGTGTGGTGTACACCACCTTCCACTTCCCCGAATCGGGGGCCAACGTCATCACCACCGACAACTCCGACTGGGCCACCAACTGTCCGGAGTACAAGGTCACCGCCGTGGAAGTCAGCCGCGTCTACCACCCTTCCGAGTGGCAAAAACGTTACCAGGCATTCAGCGACGAACAACAACGCCTACTCGACGAACGTCGCCGGGCACGCACCGCAGGAACAAAGGCCGAGGTACGCCGATGAGCACTGCCAACCTGATCAAAATGGCAAACCAGATCGCCCAGTACTTCGCCAGCGAACCGGACCAGCAACAGGCAGTGCTTGGCGTGCGCAATCATCTGCAGATGTTCTGGACGCCCGGCATGCGCAAGGAGTTGCTGGCCTGGCAGACGACGCATCCTGGGGCCGACTTGCACCCACTGGCGCAGGCTGCGGTCAGTGGGGCGGGCTGGGAGGCTTAAGGCTCACACGATCCCTTACGGAGCACCTGCTGCCTGTCGGGCAGCGGTGCAACTAAGGAAACCAGCGTGCATGAATCTGCTTGAGTACGCCTTTGGCCCCGATACGTTGGTATCCCTCTTCATACGTCTTCAGTGCACGCAATCCATCCGGGTGGGCCAGGCTAAAGCCTATCGTTGCGCTTACCACACCGCAATTGAAGGCGAAGCGCACCGAATTTTCTGTGCCCGACTGCCTGGCCTTATAAGCCTCCGCCTCAAGGTCGGTGGTAATGATCAATGCCGCCTGGAAGCGCCGGGCGGCCAGCTTCTTCAGATTCAGTAAGTCCGAGTGAACGTTCTCGAACAGCACTCCGGACTTCTGTAGCGCCATGACCTGGGGCGAATATTCGTAGTCGTTGGTGATGCCCAGTACAGTCCCGGGCGGCAACGTGCATATGCCGTCTGGAGGCCTCGGCAAGGGGGCTTCGATATGTTCGAAGATGTCGTCATTCGCCGCGTAGATCGGTAGCGCCGCCAGCTTGATCTTGCCATCGAACTCGGGCAGCCAACTCATGTTGAAGCAGGCCGCGACCTCACCATTGAGCACCATGTATTTGCAACGTGAATAAGGCACGACTTTCAGGCGCACCTCAACCTCCATCTCCTTGAACGCGGCGACAACTACGTCATTGGCGTAACCTGTACCGTCGCTCTTCGACCAGGGATCGGCAGCATCCTCGACCATGATCGTCAGCGTCTCGTGCGGCATCTGCGCGGCGACGGCACTTGCTGCCAGCAGGTAGAGTGAGCACATCAGCAGGATCGGTTTGAGTGGCCACATTCGGTGCTTAGTCTTTTGCTGATGCATGGCTCTCCATTGATCTACTGACTCCACCACCGGCGAAGCTATTGGACTCTAGGCACTGGTCTACACACATCAACGCCACATTATGCGCACCCGCGAGAGATTCCGCGGAGGTTATGCCGAACACCGCCAGCAGCGCTCATGAGACAAGTCTATAAAACAAGGCGCTAATCAGATATCTCACGCGGCCCGGCCTAAACAATCTTGCACTTGATCCAGGCATCTTCGGCAACGCCATAGATGGCGCAGAGGCGGTGATAGCCGTCCGCGATAACCAGTTTGTCGCTCTTCTCTCCCCTGACCAGCAGCAACGGTGACAGCGGCGTTCCGTTCTTGATTTTGCTGCGGTCTTTCTCTACATGGGAGTTGCTGATGCCAAGCAGGGAAAGTTCTGACGCGCGGAAAATGTCCTTTGCCTTGAACTGGGTAAGGTCGGCAGCACGCAGGGCGGAAATTATTTTCTGCACTCGGTTTTCGCTGAATAGCAGAAGAAGGTAGGACTGTGCGGCTGGGTAGTCCTGCTCTTCCACATCTGGAAGCCATTTTATTTCAGTCGCTTCTTTCGCGTTGCTCATGTTTGCTCCCGAAGTGTTCACGCAGTGTAGTTGTGGGAATGCGTTTTTTAAGGCGAATCAGGCTTTATCCAAGGGTGCGTCGATCAGAACCTGAAGCCGCACTGAGACCCGCATTTCAAGCGTCCTTTTTCTGCAGGCTCTTCAGGCGCAGGCCCGCCCGTTGCACAGCGGCCATTTTTTCGGGTCGCTTCATGCGTTTCCATTTTCTGATGTCCTCCTTGGTGCGACCACAACTTACACATAAATCACCGCTCAACTGGCAAACGGAAATACAGGGATTTTCGATATCCTTGGCCACGACTCAACCCCGAGTCGAGCGCTTGCGCGCCAAGCGTTGCTGCCAGTTTCCGGCATTGGCATGCTGACATTGCTCTTCAGTATCGACGTGCACATGGGCCGACACCGGACTGACGTGGATATCCGCTTCGCTTAACGCCACGGCCGTCAGTTCGACCATGCGTTCACCCTGCCCACTCGCAAGGGCCTGGTTCTTTTTGGCCTGCGTGTCAAAGACCCAGACGACCATCAGGCTGGACGGGAATACGGTGTAATCAACCTCGTGGGTCAGCCAGCAGAACCCTGCTATTTCGGCTTTGGCCGTCTCACAGGCGTCGGTCAGGGCCACCACCAGACGACGCTCGATCTGCGCCTGATCGCGTTTGCTTAACAGCATTGTTTGATCCTTGAATCAGTGTCGAAGGCTTGCCGAGGGGCGCTCGGTCTAATATCGCGCGGCTCGCTGCTGCGAGCCTCTTTTGCCAGTATCGATGTGCAGCACCTTGAGACGCAAAGGAATAAAACCAACAGTGCTCAGCAAACGCATGGCCTCAACTGCGAATTTGTATCTATTGCCAGTGAAACTTGTGTGGAAGCCCGCAGTCCTATTCGGGCTTTGCCGGTCACTACCGCAGCCCCTTTGCTGCCAAGCCCCCTGTCATTCCATCTGAGCTGTTCGACTCATGCGCCTAACCGTTCGTTCCTCCCGCTCTATTTCGCTCTGCCTCGTACCTTTGCTCCCCCTGCTCGCCAATCCCGCTTATGCCGAAGGGGAGCAGCAACTGGTGCAAGCCATCAACGGCTACCGCGCCCACCCCCAGCGCTGCGAGGGACGCATGACCCCTGCAATGACACCGTTGGCGCTGAAGTCCAGCGTGGCCTTGCCCGTCGGTTATGGCGGCGATTTACGGGACGGGTTGAAGGCCGCCGGTTATCAAGCAGGGAAAGTGCAAGCCATCCAAGTGGCAGGTGCGCGCGATGCCGAGACGGCCTTTGCCGTGATCAAGAACAACTACTGCGACAAACTACTCAATACCCAAGCGACCGATATTGGTGTCACTCACGTCGGTAATCGGTGGCAGATGGTACTGGCGCGCCCCTTGGTCGATGATCACCTGACTGATCGGCGGACAGCGGATAAAGCGTTGCTGACAGAGGTCAATGCGGCACGGGCGAAGCCGCGTCTGTGTGGGTATCAGCGCTTCGCAGCCGCACGACCACTGACGTGGAACAATGCCTTGGGGGCGGCAGCGCAGGGGCATAGCCGGGCGATGGCCTATGGCAATTACTTCGCTCACCAAGATCCAAACGGTGACTCGCCAGCGGCCCGGGCTCGGGCCGTTGGCTACCGTGGTCGGCAGATCGGCGAGAACATCGCTGCTGGGCAGGGTTCCCCGAGCCAGGCGATGCAGGGGTGGCTGGCCAGCCCTGGGCATTGCGCCAACCTGATGAACCCGATGTTTACCCAAGTGGGTGCGGCTTATGCCACGGCCTCGCGTAGCGACTTGGGTATCTATTGGACGATGCTGTTCGGCGCGCCCTGATGATCGTGGACGGGCTGTGGACTTTTACGGACAGGCCGTCAATGGAACCACACCGTCAGTTGCTTGCGACTTGAGCCATCCCGCCGGATGTCACGAGCGCCTTCAACGATGCATCGAACTGTTTCAGGGCGTTTAATTGCAGCTCACGTTGTTGGTCGATTTGCGCGGCAATCTCTGGAGCGGCTTTGCCATGCACCCAGACAGCGGACATTTGCTTTTCACCCAAACCTTCGGCCTTGCCAATGTATTGCAGGTTCGAATCGTAAAATTTGGCGACGAAGCGCGCTTCGACCTGGGTATTGCGCTGTGTCACCAGACGGTTGTAGGTGTCCAGCATGACCACTACGTCTGGGTGGGCTTGCACCAGCGCATCAAGGTTGTCGTAGACGGTCACTAAGGAGAATTCTTTCTGCAGCGAACCCATGAGCCAATTGATCGCGAGTTTCGGATCGGAACTGTTGACGAACGCGTCGCTAATGCGAGAGTCAATCGCACCATTCTTCACGCCGTTCAGCGCGACAGAATGGTAATGCTCAAGGTACTCAAGGGTATTGACGGTGTTTTCGCTGTAGAGCACACCGACTGATTGTGCATGCAGCAGGCCAGCGGCACTGTCAGCTACCGATAACAAATGGCAGGACGGCGCGTCTGCAGCGTAAGAAGGCACAGTGGTGGCAGCGCCACCGGTCAATACGGCGACAAGAGCCAGCAGGGTGGAAATTCTCATCGCGTTATTTCCCTTAGAAGCATGTTCGGTATGGCGCTATCTTCCTCCTTCGCTGGAAAAACAAAACTCGCATTCGTCGATGGTAACTATCAACTAAACGAATGGTAAAAACAGAAGCGGTTTATTGCGTGAGGGCAACGTGTAAAGTACCCCCCCAAAAAGCGCCTCGAACAGTTTTTTCGCCATGGGTGCAGAACAGAGTACACACCAGCCATGACCATCAGCACCCAGTCTCCGGATCGACAGCGCCTGATTCGCGCCCTGTTTGAAGAGTACATCGAGATGTACGCCTCTCGGGATCAGAGCCTGACGACCCGCTTCAGTAAAAACTTCAGTGGGTATACGGGGAGCGGCGATTTTCTGGTCAAGGATCTCGCCGACTGGCAGACGATCACTCGCCAGGACTTCTCTCAAGTGCCTGAACGTATCCGCATTGAGATGCTCGATCTCTCTCTGCAGGACCTGGGTGAAGAGGTGGTGGTTGCCACCGCTTTATTCCGCATTCACTTGCCCGTTGACGGCGATATGCTTGCAAAGGAAGCGGCACGCCTGGTGCTGATTTTCCGCCTCGAAGGTGAAGAGTGGAAAATCGTTCACAGCGGTATCTCCATTCCCTATCACCGGGCGGAGGATGGCGAGGTGTATCCCCTCAAGAGCCTGCAGGAGCGCAACCGCACTCTGGAGGCACTGGTCGAGGAACGCACCCAGGCACTGCATGCAAGCGAAGCTCTCTATCGCCAGCTCACCGAGGACACTCGCGATGTCCACTGGAAAACAGACCGTGACCTGTTCATCACCTACATCAACCCCGCCGACGAACGCCTGCGTGGCTTCAAGGCCGACGAGGTAGTCGGGCATCACGTCTTTGAACTGTTTACCGACGAGGGTGTGGCCATGGTCAAGCACCTGATGGAGGAAAGACGGCGATCTGAACGGCCACCTTCGTCGGATGACTTTGTGACCTTTGAGGTACAGCATCGCTGCAAAGACGGCAGCCTGCTCTGGGGGGAGGTGCTGTCGAAGCCGGACCTTGACGAACAGGGTGAGATTATCGGCTACCACGGTATTACGCGAGAGGTCACCCGGCGCAAGCTGTTGGAAGAGCAGGTCAACCAGTTGGCGTTCCGTGACACGCTGACCCACTTGCCCAATCGCCGCCTGCTGGAAGATCGCCTCACCCAGGCAATGTCGTCCAGCAACCGCAGTAACTGCTACGGCGCCCTGTTATTCCTCGACATGGATAACTTCAAGCCACTCAATGACACGCATGGCCACAGCGTCGGCGACCTGCTGCTGATCGAGGTCGCCAACCGCCTGAAAGCCTGCGTACGCGAAGCGGACACCGTCGCCCGCTTTGGCGGTGACGAATTCGTCGTACTGCTGTGTGACCTGAGCTGCGACAAGCGCGAAGCCACTGCTCAGGCAAGACGCATTGCCGAAAAGATACGCATCAGTTTGTCGACGCCCTATTTGCTGAGTCTCACCATTGAGCATCGCTGCACGGCCAGCATCGGTGTAACCCTCTTTAAGGGACGCGAAGCAAGTGAAGAACACGTCATAGATTCGGCTGACTCAGCGATGTATCAGGCCAAAGAGCATGGACGAAACACGATTCGGTTTTGTGAATAGAACATGATTTGAATCTCCCCCTGGTGTGCAAAGCTGGTCTTTCGCGCAGGGGGTCATATAATCGCGCCGTTTCGTCTACCCTCACGAAGCGCCGTGCAGCAAACAGCTCGCGCCAGGCGCCTCGACATTTTTCCGCTATTTAACCGGAGAACTTCCATGCTCAAGCGTACGCTGGTGCTGGCCGCAGGCTTTGCCCTGTCCCTTTCAACCCTGTTCGCACAGGCCGCCGACACTCTGAAAGTCAGCGCCATCCCTGATGAAGCCCCGACCGAACTGCTGCGCAAGTTCAAGCCGCTGGGCGCCTATCTGGAACAACAGTTGGGCATGAAGGTCGAGTTCATTCCGGTTGCCGACTACCCGGCCGTGGTTGAGGCGCTGGCCACCGACCGTATCGACCTGGCCTGGCTGGGCGGCTTTACCTTCGTTCAGGCACGCCTGAAAACCGGTAACGCCATTCCGCTGGTACAGCGCGAGCAGGATGCCCAGTTCACCAGCAAGTTCATCACCGCCGACCCTGCGGTCAAATCCCTCGCGGATCTCAAGGGCAAGACCTTCGCCTTCGGTTCGGTGTCGTCCACCTCCGGCAGCCTTATGCCGCGCTACTTCATGCTCAAGGACGGTATCAAGCCGGAAACCTTCTTTAGCCGCGTAGGCTACTCCGGCGCCCATGACGCCACCGTCGCCTGGGTCCAGGCCGGCAAGGTCGACGCCGGGGTACTCAACGCCAGCGTCTGGGACAAACTGGTCGCCGCCGGCAAGGTCGACACCAGCAAGGTCAGAGTATTCGCCACCACCCCGACCTACTACGACTACAACTGGACCGTGCGCGGCACCCTCGACCCGGTACTGACTGCCAAAATCAAGGCCGCCTTCCTCGCCCTCGATCCTGCGAACCCGGAGCAAAAGGCAATCCTCGACCTGCAGGCCGCCAGCCGTTTCATCGAAACCAAGCCTGAGAACTACAAGGGTATCGAGGAAGCCGCACGCGCCGCCGACCTGCTGAAATGACCCTGCGCCTTATCCAGGCCAGCCTCAGCCACGCCAATGGAGTCCACGCGTTACGCAGCGTGGACCTGCACATCGGTGCCCGCGAACAGGTCGCCATTATTGGCCCGTCCGGCGCGGGCAAGTCGAGCCTGCTCAACCTGCTGGCCACCGCCCTGCGGCCCAGCAGCGGCGAGGTCCAGGTGCTCGGCGAGCGGCCTTGGCAGCTTTCTGCGCACCAGCGTCAGCGCCTGCGCGCGCGCATCGGTCTGGTGCATCAGTCGCCACCACTGCCACCACGCCAGCGCGTAATCACTGCGGTACTGGCCGGAAAGCTTGGCCAGTGGGGTCTGGGCAAGAGCTTGCTGAACCTGCTGCATCCGCTGGATATTCCCGGTGCGCGCGCGGCATTGGCCAGGCTGGACCTTAGCGACAAGCTATTCGCCCAGTGCCAGCAACTGTCCGGCGGCCAACTACAGCGCGTAGGCATTGCCCGTGTGCTGTACCAAGCTCCCGAGGTGTTACTGGCCGATGAGCCCGTGTCGGCCATGGACCCGGTGTTGGCGGCGCACACCCTGGCAGTCCTCTGCCAGCATGCGCAGGAGCACGACGTCACCCTGGTCGCCAGTCTGCATGCAGTGGACCTGGCCCTGTCGCACTTCCCACGCATCATTGGCGTGCGCGACGGGCAAATCCTGTTTGACCGTCCAGCCAGCGACGTCAGCCGCGACCTACTCGACACGCTCTATGCCAACGAATCTCTGCAGCCTGCACCGGTTCCAGATACACCCTTGAGCGTGCAGATTCCCCGATGCTGACGCGCGACAACCGCGACCCGGCCACCGGGCCTCGTCTGCTGCTCAGCCTGCTGGCCATCGCCCTGCTGTGGCCGGGTATCCGGCTCAGCGAGTTGGACCTGAGCGTTCTGCTGGCGACCGACAGTCAGAGCGAGATAGGCCGCTTCGTCTCCGCGTTCTGGCCTCCCGCCCATGGCGAGGAGTTCATCCAGTTGCTGCTGCAAGCCACCCTGCAGACCCTGGCCATCGCCACGGCCGGCATGGCCCTGGCCCTGCTACTGGCAGTACCCGCCAGCCTGCTGGCCAGTCGCGCGCTGTCACTGTCCGCCGCCTCTCGTGGCGGGCACCCGAGCCGCTGGGCACAACTGCTGCGCTGGCCAGTACGCGGGCTGCTGATCTTCCTGCGTAGCGTGCCGGAAATCGTTTGGGCCCTGCTGTTCGTCCGTGCCGTCGGCCTCGGCCCGGCTGCTGGGGTACTGGCCATTGCCATCACCTACAGCGGCATGCTCGGCAAGGTCTACGCGGAAATATTCGAGTCGGTCGACCAGCGCCCGGCCCACGCCCTGATGCAGGCTGGCAGTGGTCGGCTGGCGGCCTTCTGCTACGGCATCCTGCCCAATGTCGCTGCAGAGCTGCTGTCGTACACGGTGTACCGCTGGGAATGCGCGATCCGCGCCTCGGTGGTAATGGGCTTCGTCGGCGCCGGCGGCCTGGGCCAGCAGATCGACCTGTCGATGCGCATGTTCGCCGGGGGCGAAGTGGCCAGCATGCTGCTGACCTTCTTCGTCCTGGTCATGCTCGCCGACCAACTCAGCCGCCTGCTGCGCTGGAGGCTGGCATGAATCGCCTGTTCAACCTGCTGCTGGTCCTCGGCATCGGCGCAGCAGTCATCGCCTCGTTCGCCTATCTGGGCATCGACTTCGGTGAGCTGGGCAGCACCCGCAGCCTGAACCAGATGGGCGCCTATGTGCAGCGTTTTCTCAGCCCGGACCTGAGCACTGGCCATCTCCAGGCCATCGGTTATGGCGCCCTGGAAACCCTGGCCATGTCCGCCCTCGGCACCCTGCTCGCCGCCGTGTTCGGTCTGCTGTTGGCACTGCCCGCCGCCGGCCGCTTTGGCTGGCCGCTGCAGAGCGCGTCGCGCCTTGTGCTCAACGCCCTGCGCGCGATCCCGGAAATGGTTTGGGCGACGCTGATGGTACTGGCCGCTGGCCTCGGCCCGAATGCCGGCACCCTGGCCCTGGCCCTGCACACCACCGGTGTACTCGGCAGGCTGTTCGCTGAAGCCCTGGAAAACACTCCGCCAGAACCCGCCGAGGCTATCCGCCTGCAGGGCGGTAATCCGGTGTGGGCCTTCTGTTACGGCACACTGCCCAACCTGTTGCCACAACTGCTGGCCTACTGTTTGTACCGCTGGGAAAACAATATCCGCATGGCCAGCGTGCTCGGCTTCGTCGGCGCTGGCGGTTTGGGGCAGATGCTCTATGTCAGCCTCAGTCTGTTCCAGGAAGCCCAAGCCAGCACGGTGATCCTGGCCATGCTGTTGCTGGTATTCGCCGTCGATGCCCTGAGCGGCTGGAGCCGCCAGCGCTGGGTCAAGGCCTGATCGCGTCCACCGAACAGGTAAAATCATAAAAGTGACGATAAGACGCCGAATGGCCCTGAAAAACGCCATACATAGCTCGCTCTCGACTACTAACGGCTGGCAGCTCCGGGTCGATTCCGGCACGGTGGTCGACGTTGAGGAGCGCAGGGTAATAAAAGTGTTGTTCAGTAGCATATAGACACCGTTATACAAGGCCGCTTTAAGCGGCCTTGTTGCTCCGGAGTGACTCTATCGCTACTTGATGAACGCTCTCATATCACCTGCCAGCCCGTCGATCGCGGCCTTGAAGTCATCCACGGTAATCGCCTGGCTTTCATTTTTCAGGGTTTTACCGAAAACTTTACGCACGACTTTCACCACTGGCGAACCCGTGGCGGCGTCGACAAAACTCGCCTCAATGTAAAGTTCACTGTTCTGATCGCGATGGCCGGAAGCAGCGCTGGCCGCCCCCACAACCGCCGCGACCGGAACCACTTCGTACCAGTGCATACCTTCGTTAGAGGCCGTTACACCCGTAATTGCCGCGTGCATGATCAAGGTGCGCGAACCGGGTGGTACAGCCTGCAGGCTGTTCACCACCCGGTACCTTTGTGAAAGAACACCCTTGGCACTGCTGCTGGCATACGCCTGTATTTGCTTCAGCGTTTTCATGTCAACCCGATCCGTCGGCTTGGGTGCGGGGTACAACTCAAGTTCGTTGAACACCACCGTAGAGTACGCCCCGGGTTTAAAGTCGGGAGCCACCCAGCGCAGCACTTCCTTCCCGCTCGACGACGTCGTTTCCTGGAGTCCATCGTAATTCGGCAAAAAGCCTGAGAACTGCTCCTTTTCAGTCACTTTCGAGACACAACCACCCAGCAACAAGCTGCTCAGCGCAATGCCGACAAGCAATTTACGTGATGCTTTCATGTGCTTTGTACTCATGGGATTAATAGGGTATTTATTGTTGTCAGGCGTTAGAAACGCCACGTCATATTGCCGGTAACAGACTGAATCCAGGCGCTACTGAACTGGCCGGAAACGCGATCACCTGACAGACGTTTGCTCTGGTCGACAGGCATATCGCCCATCCACACAAAATCCCAGCCGAGGTTAAGGTCGGTATCATGATCCACTGCATAAGTGACCCCGGCCCCCACATGCCATTGAGCACTCATAGGGACATTCAAGGTTCGATCACTGTTCGATACCGCCGAGGTATCGTAGGCGACACCGCCACTCCAAAGCAGTTTCGGTGTGGCTCGGTACTGTGTGCCCAGCGCTAATTGATAGGTGTCCTTATAAGGCGCATTAACGGTGGTTGACTGCCCACCCGCCCTGGACGTATCGACATCGATATAGATCTCGCCGAACTGTGACCAGTCCTGCCAGTTGACGGTCGCCAGCACGGCCCATTGCGCGTCGAGTTGCTGATAGAGGCTGAGCGTGACCGTTTGTGGGACCTGCACACCGAGCGTGGTGTCCGTACCATTCACGCGGTCCAGTAACAGGCCATTCCCTTGAACGTCTATACGGTCCTTGAAATCAAGATTGATCTTACTGGTATAAGCCAAACCAATCCGGGTGCCCGGCTTGGGTGCATAAATAACCCCCAGGTTAGCGCCGTACCCCCATGTACTGTCCTCATATTTGTACTGCCCGTCAGCACGATCCGTTAATCCAAAAGGAGACCGATTGATCGCCGCCTGAGCTTGCAACATGCCGTACATGGCCTTTATGCCAACGCCCACTGACCACTCGTCATTGAACCGATAGGCCACACTGGGTACAAATGACAAACCACCAATACTTCCATATTGACTGAAGTAGCGACCGTACCAGTCATTCTTATAACTGAGCGCCAGACCGAAGTCGCCATACGTGCCAAAGCCGACACTCCAGTGTTCATCCAGTTTATGGCTTATAAAGAAGCTGGCACCCGGTGTCGGTTCAATAACATCGCCGCTGCCACTGCCAGCCACGTTAGTGTCCCCGTCAGCATCAAACTTCACATTGCCGTAAATAAGTTGAGCACCGGCCGCGATCTGGGTGCCCTCCAGATAACTGAGGCCTGCCGGGTTACTCGCAATGGTAGACGGCCCTTGCGCACGCGCCGCGGCACCCGCATTGACCAGACCGGTATTATCGCTACCGATCTCATAAAGCATGATGCCTCCTGCCAGCGCCTGTTGGCTGTAACAGAGCGTCAGCAGAGTAAACGCGGAGACCGGCAGCGTACCTGTTTTTGACGGCATAAGAACTCCAGGATCAAGTAGGCGCACACCGCCTACCCGATCGATTTCTGAGTGAGTTACTTACCTGACTGGCTCAACATCGCGTGCTGGATTTGCTCCTTCACTGCATCCAGGTTAAAGCTGGCACCCTTTTGCATTGGAGGAAACTCAATCGCAGTCGCCGCCACCTTGGCGACTTCTTTTTGCACGAACTGAAAGCGCCAAAATTCGTAGAGGAACCAGTTCATGTACTGGTATGAGCCTTGAGCGCCTTTGGTAAAGCCCGTGCGCTCGAAGGGATCAAGGCGCAGGTTGGTGAGAACCGGCATGTCCAACTTCACGGTACTGCCGATCCAGCCATCGGGTTGATCAGTGAAGCGGTATTTGAAATCGTCGATACGCACGGCGGAGAGCGTGCCTTCGGTGAAATAGAAGACTTCGTGGCGCGTCGACGGTCCCTTGCCCATGATCATGTCGGTCTGATTGTAGCCATCAAGGTGCACCTTGTAGCTTTGACTGCCGACTTGTTTACCCTTCAGTAACTCTTCGACGATGTTCGGATTACCCGCCGCAGCGACAAACGTCGGGAACCAGTCCATCCCTGACATGATCCCGTTCTCGACCTTACCGGCCGGAACTTTCCCTGGCCAGCGCAGAATGGCCGGGACACGGAAGCCACCTTCCAGCGCCGTCCCCTTCCCGCCAGCAAATGGCGTCTGACCACCGTCCGGCCACGTAAAGTTCTCGGCACCGTTATCGGTGGTGAATACAACAATGGTGTTATCGTCGAGGCCCATGTCCTTGAGCTTCTTCAGGACATCGCCAACGATGTCATCCAGCTGGGCCATCCCGGCCTCTTGGATAGTCCAGTCGTTGTCCGCGTTACGCATCCCTTCATATTTGGGCGACAGGTGAGTGGTGACGTGCATACGTGTAGGGTTGAGCCAGAGGAAGAACGGCTTGTCATCCTTCTTGGCCTTATCAATGAAGCTCAAGGCAACGTCGCGAATCTCCTCGTCGACCGTTCTCATTCTCTCCGGATAGAGTGTGCCGGCATCTTCGACTTTCTGCTTGCCCACTTTGCCCCAACGCGGCATCACCGTAGGGTCATCAGTGTCGGTTGCCCAGCTGTGCACCATGTTACGCGGGCCGACCGTATCTTTAAGCGCCTGTGGATAGTTTGGGTGGGCCGGATCTTCCATCGCGTCAAGGTGATAGAGGTAGCCAAAGAACTCGTCAAAGCCGTGAACCGTTGGCAGGAACTCGTTCAAGTCACCCAAATGGTTTTTGCCAAACTGCCCCGTGGAATAGCCCATCGACTTAAGCGTTGTCGCAAGGGTCAATGCCTGATCGGGAATACCAATCGGTGAACCGGCCTGGCCTACGGTGGTCATGCCCGTGCGGATGGGTAACTCACCGGTGATGAAGTTGGCCCGGCCAGCGGTGCAACTCGCCTCGGCGTAATAATCGGTAAACCGCATGCCCTGGGCCGCCAGACTGTCGAGGTTCGGTGTTTTACCCGCCATCATGCCTTGATGATAGGCGCCAATATTAAACCAGCCGACATCATCGGCCATGATGACAACAATGTTGGGTTTATCGGACGCGGCCTGCACGTGCAGGGGCATGGCAGTAAGCAGAAGTGTTGTTACTGTCAGCGCCAAAAAATCGATTATTTTTGTCACGGTCAGTTCCTCAGTACTCTTATGAAAGTCTCAGGACTAGCCTACAACGTGAAAATTCGGGATACACACAGTAGCTGAATTTAATCCTAGGCGAGAATACTCAGATAGCCACTTTCTTTTTTATCGCTCGCCCTGGAACGGCTGCCAACTTCCAGGCCTGCAATATGCCCGCAAAACCCTCTATCGCGCAGGTTCGTTACCGACACTCTTTCGTCGGCCCTCACAGAGATTCATAACGTTTAGACATAATAATTATTCAGTTTCACTATGAACACGAACCCCCGCGCCCGCAGATAAACAGGAATGAATATCGAAAACCGCCGAACACGTTAGTGTAAATAATGTGAGAAAACACAGAATGAATATTTGACAGACCTCTATCCTGCGTCAAAGCTGCAACAGCATTGGACAATGTTCTATCAGGACAACGGAATGCCGAAACATAAAAATAAATCAGCGCACTCCACATCGGGTTTACGACGCACTTTCATGACGCCCTCTCTGCGTATCGTTTTAGCGATCCTGTTACCCCTGGCAATTTTTAGTAGTTGGCTGTTCTTCCAACACAGTAAGCCCGCACCTTTGATCTATTCACCCGCCATCACATCAGCACCGCCGTCTCTGAAAACACCCCCCGCGCCAGCAGCAAAAATGGTCGACGAGCAGCAATGCCAGAGTTGCCACAGTGCGCAGGTAAAAGATTGGCAAGGCTCCCATCACCAGTTGGCCATGCAACCGGCTAACGCCGAAACGGTCCTCGCCAATTTCAGTGACGTCACGTTCAAAAACAAGAGAGAGACCACCCGCTTCTCTCATAAAAATGACGGCTTCTGGGTCAATACTCCTGGCGCAGACGGTAAACCCGCTGATTTCAAAGTCGCTTACACCTTCGGCGTCGCCCCCTTGCAGCAGTATTTGATAGAGACACCCGGCGGGCGGTTGCAAGCGTTGGGGGTGGCCTGGGATACCGAGAAACATCGCTGGTTTCATCTCTATCCAGGCCAAGGTGTGAACTTCAAGAATCCCTTGCACTGGAGCAAGCCGAGCCAGAACGCCAACTTCATGTGTGTCGAATGCCATACCACTGGCTTCAAACGCAATTTCGACGCCGTGAGCGATAGTTTTGCCAGCCAGTGGAACAGTCTGGGAGTCGGCTGTCAGGCCTGCCATGGTCCGGCCTCCAATCATTTAGCGTGGGCGACAAAGCCCAATGACCTGACGCATGCCGGCTTTGTCGTCGACCTCAAAGACAAAGACGCCACCACCGAGATCGAGACCTGCGCCCGGTGCCATGCTCGTCGCGCACCGCTGGACGACGGTTATCAGGTCGGCAAACGGTTGATGGATGATTACCTGCCCAGCCTGCTGACGCCCGAACTCTATACGGTGGACGGCAAGATCAAGGATGAAGTGTTCGAATACGGTTCTTTCCTGCAAAGCAAAATGTTCGACAAGGGCGTGCGCTGCAGTAGTTGCCACAACCCTCATAGCACCGCACTCAAGGCCCCAGGCAACGGTGTGTGCGTGCAATGCCACAACACAGCAGGCAAAACCTCCGTCGAGCGTGTCAATGGCAAGGGCCTGCAAGCGAAGAACTACGACTCTCCCGAGCACCATCGGCATCAGGTTGGAAAGCCAGGCTCGCAATGTGTCGATTGCCACATGCCTGGCAAGCTGTACATGGGCAATGACTTTCGCCACGACCACAGTTTCAGT
Source organism: Pseudomonas sp. GG8 (assembly GCF_052976945.1). Lineage (NCBI taxonomy): Bacteria > Pseudomonadati > Pseudomonadota > Gammaproteobacteria > Pseudomonadales > Pseudomonadaceae > Pseudomonas > Pseudomonas sp. GG8. The sequence goes on along the minus strand of NZ_JBRIIP010000001.1, from coordinate 974,174 downwards.
ATCCCCAACCCCCTGCGCGCACAGACGCTCGGTACGCCGGATGCCTGTTTGAGCTGCCACCAAAGCGTGGCGGGCAACAAAATTATTGAGCAATTCAAGCTCTGGACCGGCGACCGGCCTGACCAGGCATCGCGCTACGACGAAAGCCTCTCGCTGATTCGCGGTGGTCAGGTCGGTGCAGCACAGGCGTTGTACGAGCAGCTGCAACGTAGCAATCTGCCCGCCATCCAACGTGCAACACTACTCGCCGAGCTGCCCGCCTACCCCAGCGCACAAGCGCTGAGGCTGGTCACCAAGGATCTGAACAATCCGGCACCGCATGTGCGCGAAAGTGCCATTCGCGCGGTCAGCGCCCTTATGCCCGAGGCGCAACGTCTGGCGTTGCTATCACCGCGGCTCGATGACCCGGTCCGCGCCGTACGAATCGCCGCCGCCCGTGCTCTGCCAGGCGCTGCGAATGGCGGATTGGGGGCATCGCAGCCAAGCTGGAATACAGCCATCGGCGAGTACGAGGCTGTGCAGTTGAGCCTGATGGAACGCGCCGAAGCCAACCTCAACCTGGCGATGCTCTACCAGGCCAGTGGCCGCAATGCAGATGTCGAACCCCGCCTGCGTGCAGCCTTGCAACGTGACCCGGATTTCTTTCCGGCGCTGGTCACGCTGGTCGAGTGGCTGGAATCAAATGCTCGCGGCAAAGAAGCTCGGCAGTTGCTGGACGACGGCCTGCGCGAACACCCTGACGTCGCCTTGCTACACCAGGCCCAAGGCCTGGCAATGATTCGCGCGGGACAGCGGGTGCAGGCCATCCCCGCGTTACGCAGGGCTGCCCGACTCGAACCGCAAAACGCTCAGTATGGCTACGTGCTGGCAGTGGCCTTGTACGAAAACGGCCAGGTCGATGAAGCCTGCTCACAACTGGAACAGATGCTCGAACACCAGCCAGCCAACCGCGATGCCAGGCTGTTGCTGATCCAGTACGATCTGAAGAACGGTCATGAGCCAAAGGCGCGAAAGTTGATAGGCGCATGGACGCACATCAACCCTGAAGACCCTGCCCTCAAATGATTCCTTTCCGCCACTTAAATGCCCTTTTCTTTATGCCAGCCAGCATGAAGCGGATCGCCGGAAATGCTGCCCAAAACTACAGTTTTTGGACCGCCCATCTAAGTATTATGATCGACCTACAATACGTGCTATTGTTTTGACATCACGCTGTATGCGGGATCGGTGATCCTGGCGCACCTCGCCAGGTAAAGAGATAAGAAGTTAATGTGGTTTCCAAGAAGTAAAACCACAGCGCGCGGTTTGGTGGGTGTTGAAACAGGTCCAAATGGAATAGCTCTAGCCCAGGTACAAAGAAGCCAAGGCGAAGCTCCACGCCTGCTCCACTGCAACTTCCGCGCAGCCACGCCCGAACAACACCCCACCGTATTGAAAAATATGGTCGACGAATCAGGCCTTGGCGGCTTGCCGGTCAACCTTGTGTTGCACCCCGCTGCCTACCAGATGCTGCTTCTCGACAGCCCCTATGTCCCCGCTGAAGACTTGGGCGCCGCCATGCGCTGGCGCATCAAGGACCTTATCAGTGAGCCCCTTGAAGATGTCGTCGTTGACGCATTTGCTCTTCCCGAAGATGCCTACCGTGGCCGCTCGCGCAGGGCCTACTGCGCAGTGCTCAATAAAGCGCGCATGCAGGACTGGGCCAAGCTGATCAAGCACGCCGGTCTCCATCTGGTCAGCATCGACGTTACCGAAATGGCATTTCGCAATCTTGGTCTGGGCCGGTGCCGACAATCTGAACATCGCACTGCTGCGCTTGCGTTCCAGCGAGGGCTTGATCTGCGTGCAGCATGGCGCGGATCTGTACATGGCGCGCGTCATTGAGCATCGACTGGAACAGGCTGGCCAGGATTTTTCTTCAGCCACCCTGGAGATCCAGCGTTCCCTTGACTATTTCGAGAGCCAGTTAGGCAAGGGGCACATCAATCGCCTGCTGTTACTGCCCATGAAGCGCGATGGCGAAGCCGCACTGCAAGCGCTGGGTAATGGACTGACCGTCAAACTGCAGGCCCTCGACCTGCGCGAATTGTTCAGCGGGCAACCCGCCGCTGAACTGGACGAACAGATGCAGGCTCTCTGCATGGCAGCCGTCGGCGCAGCTCTGCGCCAGACGGCTTCCTGATGCAGAACCTCAACCTTTATCAGGTAGAAAAAAACGCGCACCACGGACCGCAGAAACTCCAGCTACTGGGCTGCCTCGCGGTGCAGGTGCTGGACGGGGCATTCGATCCGACCGGGGCCCGCTGGATGGTGATGTACAACATCGGTGCCGAGTCCGGTGGCAACCCGGTTGTCGGGAGTAATCTCTGGGCACCGGCCAATCCAGGTGTGATAACCCCAACAGGCAGTACTTTCAGTACTGCTTCCAGGCGCACCGGCTGGAGAAAGCATTATCGCGGTGGGCAACCTGCCCGCCACCGGTTTTCGCTTTGCCTATGCGTCGCCGCAGCAGCGTGTGTATCTGGCCCAGACGGTCGTGGGCTTTCGCTGCCAAAATGGCCAACTGCTTCGATACACCTATAACCAACTGCTTTCTACACTGCCCGCCGCCCCGCCGCCCGGTTCCAACCCTGAGCCGTTGGCTATGAATGTCGATTGTGGGCAAACACGCTTTACCTACCAGGCCGGCAGCACCGCGCGCGCCGGTTTGCTGTCCCTGATGCTGCATACCACCCTCGACGGCGAAAGCTTTCAACTCTTGCAACAGGTCCACATCGACAATGCGCCCTGATCCCCGCTGGCCCCATCGCGCCCAGGGTTTTGGCCTGGTTGCAGCGATGTTCCTACTCATCGTGGTCGCCCTGGTGGTGATCGCCATGGCACGCCTGTCCGTCGCGCAACACGGCACTCTTGCCGCTGGCCGATGATTACCCGTTTATCGCGGCCATTCGTCAAGGTTTCAGCGCTGCAACACTGACCGATACCGATGGTGCCTGTTTTGGCGATGGCAACAGTTGTTCAGCGTACAGCTATGACTTTAGCGACAGCCCCGGCAGCGAAGTTCGTCTGGGACGCTTGCGTCTGGACAATGCCCATGGCTCTGAGTTGCAGGCATTGGATCTGCCCTTGCGCATCGAGACGTGGCAGAACCTTGCGGGCGGCAGCTTTCGGGTCGAAGGCCTGGATACCTGCACCACGGCAGCCGTTTTGCAAACGCCCGCGCTGAGTAGCTACACCGGGCAACTCAGCCAACAGGTCTATGGCAATGACAAGGTTACGTTGATCGCACCCAGCGCAGGATTGGGGCTGTTGCGCTTGCAGCCTCCCGGGATCAACGGATCGGTACTCGGTGGATTACCGGCAACACCGTCCTGGCTTTTCTACGACTGGAATGGCAAGGGCCGTGAAGCTGCAACGGGGCTGGCCAGATTCGGCATCTATCGAGGCTCATCGCCAATGATTTTTCGCCGCGAAGTGTATCGCTAGCGACCTGCTACTCACGGGCGCTGGCGACTCACATCGACAAAGCGCTTAAAGCTTTGTTGTATCGACTGGTGCTCGCCACTCAGGCCGCTTGAACGCTGTCTCCGCTCCGGAGATGGAGACAGCGATACGATTCAGCACGTGCTCGGCGGTGTATTTCTTGGTGGTCGTGTTGAGGGCGATGAGGACAAGGCCAATCACCAGCACCGCATGAGGGATTTTTTTGATCTCTGTGTTTTCCAGGTAATACAAAAACCCACAGGCAGCGACAGACCCCAGGAGAGCCCCGGCAATCGCCTCCTGCAGCGGATGGATATAGGGTGCCACGCAGTTGATACTGAACCACCACGCGATCAATAACCCTAAACCAGCTCCTGGCCAGCGAAGACGAGGATTGATCTGTCGCGCAAGCAGGCTCATCGCCACGGGTAGCACTAGGCTAGTATTCGTGGCATGACCGCTGATGACCGCAATGTTCAGGCTTTCAAGGCCTATGCCCCATCCTTTGAAGAGGATTTTGCTCGCCCCGACAATCGCGTACACAAACAGCAGCAATGCGCCCCATAACAGCGCCGACTGTCTGGACCTGGAAAACCAAAGCCAGGCACCGATGACCACTGCCGCCGGAAGCATGACCGTGATTCCGCCGTACTGAGTGATGTCTGCCAACCTCATATCGCGTGCAACCTTTATAGACGTGTTTCACATAGACATGCATAAAACCAGAATTTGCTCTGCGGCCACTAGAAATATCTGTGTAAACGATAGCAGCACGTGCGTGTTTGTCCGGGGCAATGGGCTCACAAAAAAACGCCCCGTTCTTCATCCAAAGAACGGGGCGTTTCTGGTGCAACGGCTGGCTCAACTCAAGGTGCGTAAGTCAGCAGCAGCTCACTGGGCGCCTGAAAATCCAGCGACATCATCACGCTCAGCGCGGTAATGGTGAAGATCGAGAAGACGAACAGCTTGCGCGCCCAGACCCGGTCATCCACTGCCTTGTAACCGCTCCAGGCCATGTACAACCAGTACATGCCCATGATGGCCGCGACGGCCAGGTAACTAAGACCGGCGTAACCCCCCACGGTCAACATCAAGGTGGCCAGCAGGAATGCCAGGGTGTAGATCAGGATATGACGCTTGGCGACGACGATGCCACGCTTCACCGGCAAGACCGGAATCGACGCAGCGAGGTAATCGTTGAAGCGAAAGATCGCGATGGCGTACGAGTGCGGCATCTGCCACAAACTGAACATCACCAACAGGGTCAGTGCCGCCAAGTCGAAGCTGTTACTCACCGCGACGTAACCGATCACGGGCGGCATTGCCCCGGACAAGCTGCCGACCAGTGTGCCGTGCACCGATTTGCGTTTCAGGTACAGGCTATAGAAGCCGACGTAAATCACAAAACCGATCACCGCGAACAACGCCGCCAGCGGGTTGGCCTTGGTATACAGCAAGCCCACCCCGGCGATGCCAAGCACGCTGGCGAAGATCAGGGCCAGTCTCAATGAAACCAGACCCTGCACCAGTACCCGATTCCTGGTGCGCTCCATCTTCACGTCGATGTCGCGGTCGATGCAGTTGTTGAACACGCACCCGGATGCCACCACTAACGAAGTGCCGATGACAGCAGCCAGGAACAGGCCAAAGTCGACATGCCCTTTGGACGCCAGGAAAAAGCCACCTGCCACCGAAAGCACATTACCGAAAATGATCCCCGGCTTGGTGATTTGGATAAAGTGCTTCAGCGACATGGGGAGATCCTCAGTGCGCCATCATGTTCGTGTGGACGTTGTACATAATCCACAACGACAGGCCGACCACGATCGCAATGATCAGGGCGGTAAAGGCGAAGGCGATGATGTTCCAGCGCTGTTCGGACGACCTGTTCATGTGCAGGAAGAACACCAGGTGCACGAATATCTGCACCACAGCGAAGGCCACGACAATGGCCAGGGTCATCGTCTTGGGGAACACCGGGTGCATCAAAAGACCGAAAGGGATCACCGTCAGAATCACGGAGAGGAAAAACCCGACGGCGTAGGACTTCAGGCTGCCATGGTCGGCACCGCCATGGCTGATATGTGCGTTAGCCATTTACAGCGCTCCCATCAGATAGACAACGGTGAACACGCAGATCCAGACCACGTCCAGGAAGTGCCAGAACAGACTCAGGCAGCTCAGACGCGTGTTGTTGGTTGCGGTCAGACCTTTCTTCTTGATCTGGAACATCAGCACCGCCATCCAGATCAGACCGGATGTCACGTGCAGGCCGTGAGTACCGACCAGCGTGAAGAAGCCTGACAGGAAGGCGCTGCGATCAGGGCCAAAGCCCTCGGCGATCAGGTGATGGAATTCATTGATTTCCATGCCGATGAACGCGAGGCCCAGCAAGAACGTTACCGCCAACCAGGCGATAACCCCGTTCTTGTTGCCCTTGTGCATCGCCAGCATGGCGAAGCCGTAGGTGATACTGCTGAACAGCAGGCAGAAGGTTTCTACCAGCACGTAAGGCAGTTCGAAGATGTCTTTGCCCGACGGGCCACCTGCGACGTTGTTACTGAGCACCGAGTATGCGGCGAAGATCGTCGCGAACAGGATGCAGTCAGTCATCAGGTAGATCCAGAAACCGAACACGGTCATGGACCCGGCATCCTCGTGCCCATGCTCCTCAGCATGGGCAATCTGAGTTTCTAATACTAAGTTCGACATGGTTTAAGCCTGCTTAGCCAAAGTTTGAAGGCGTGCATTTTCGATTCGCGCCACTTCTTCGGCGGGAACGTAGTAGTCGATGTCATCGTCGTTACTGCGCATGATGAAGGTGGCTACCATGCCGACCAGACCGACGGCGGCCAGCCACCAGATGTGCCAGATCAACGCGAAGCCAAAGACCAGACTGCCAAAGCTGATATACACGCCAACACCGGTGTTGCGCGGCATGTGGATCTTCTTGTAATCGGCTGCTTTTTTGCTCTGTACACCGCGTTCCTTGGTCTCCCAGTGGGCGTCCAGGTCATTGACGTGCGGTTGCTCGGCGAAGTTGTAGAACGGCGGCGGCGAAGAGGTCGACCATTCCAGCGTGCGGGCATCCCACGGGTCACCTGTGAGGTCACGGTTTTTCTCGCGATCACGGATGCTGACCACCAGTTGCGCGATCTGGAAGATGATGCCGACCATGATGACCAGCGCACCACAGAACGCAGCGATCAGCCACGGTGTCCATGCCGGGTTGTCGTAGTGGTTCAGACGACGGGTCATGCCCATGAAGCCGAGCACGTACAGCGGCATGAATGCCAGGTAGAAACCGACGATCCAGCACCAGAACGCATACTTGCCCAGACGCTCGTTCAACGTGAAGCCGAACGCTTTCGGGAACCAGTAGGCGAAGCCCGCCAGGTAACCGAACACCGCACCGCCGATGATCACGTTATGGAAGTGCGCGATCAGGAACAGGCTGTTGTGCAGCACGAAGTCAGCACCCGGAACCGCCAGCAGTACGCCGGTCATGCCGCCGATGCTGAAGGTCACGATAAAGCCCAGGGTCCAGAGGATCGGCGTGGTGAATTGAATTCGCCCGCGGAACATGGTGAACAGCCAGGTAAAAATCTTCACTCCCGTGGGCACGGAGATAATGATCGTCATGATGCCAAAGAAGGCGTTGACGTTGGCCCCCGAGCCCATGGTGAAGAAGTGGTGCAGCCAGACAACGAAGGACAACACGGTAATGGCGATGGTCGCGTAGACCAGCGAGGTGTAACCGAACAGGCGCTTTTTGGAGAACGTCGAGGTCACTTCCGAGAATATGCCGAAGGCCGGCAGGATCAGGATGTACACCTCGGGATGGCCCCAGGCCCAGATGAGGTTGACGTACATCATCGGGTTGCCACCAAGCTCGTTGGTGAAGAAGTGCATGCCCAGGTAACGGTCCAGCGTCAGCAGAATCAAGGTCGCGGTGAGGATCGGGAACGACGCCACGATCAAGATCGCGGTGCACAGGCAGTTCCAGGTAAACACCGGCATTTTCATCAACGTCATGCCAGGGGTGCGCATTTTCAGGATGGTGACAACGAAGTTCACCCCCGTCAGCAACGTACCCAATCCTGACAACTGCAATGCCCAAATGTAGTAATCGACCCCGACACCTGGGCTATACGCCAGGCCGGAGAGCGGCGGATAAGCAACCCAACCGGTACGGGCAAACTCGCCGAGCCCCAAGGACAGGTTGACCAGTACCGCGCCGACCACGAACAACCAGAAGCTCAACGAGTTGAGGAACGGGAAGGCAACGTCGCGAGCGCCGATCTGCAGCGGTACGACGATGTTCATCAGGCCGACCACAAAAGGCATCGCCATGAAGAAGATCATGATCACGCCGTGAGCGGTGAATATCTGGTCGTAATGTTCCGGAGGCAAGTAGCCTTCGGAACCCGCGCTGGCGAGGGCCAGCTGCGAGCGCATCATGATCGCATCGGCGAAGCCGCGCAGGAGCATGACCAGCGCAACGATGATGTACATCACACCGATTTTCTTGTGGTCGACCGAGGTCAGCCATTCAGTCCACAGGTAGGACCACTTGCGGTGATAGGAGATTGCAGCAACCAATCCCGCACCCACCAGCATGATGATAACCAGCGTCACCATTACGATCGGTACATGGAAGGGAATGGCTTCCAGCGTTAATTTACCGAACATCTCTTACTCCTCTGCGCCGGCAGCCGAATGCATTTTCATGTCCATGCCCGTCATTTCTGGTGCATCGTCCGCCTTGTGGTGCATCCCCTTGGCCTTGTTCATCCCTTCATATTTATCAATGATGGTCTGGAACAGGTTGGGCTGAACGCTGGCGAAGTACTCAACAGGGTTTTTCACGCTAGGCTTGGCCAACTGATTGAATTCAGCGATTTCAAGCGGGTGTGGTGCTTTTTTGGCTGCTGCGACCCAAGCATCGAAGTCCGCTTGCGACGTGGCATAGGCCTTGAATTTCTGGTCCGAGAAGCCTTCGCCGCTCAAGTTGGCCGCCATGCCGTCGTACACATGCTCTTCGTTGGAGATCAAGTGCAGCTTGGTTTCCATACCGGCCATGGCATAGATCTGACCGCCAAGGCCCGGGATGAAGAACGAGTTCATGGTGGAGTCGGATGTGATCCTGAAGTTAACCGGGACATTGGCCGGGAACTTGATCTCATTGACCGTGGCGATACCCAGTTCCGGGTAGATGAACAACCACTTCCAGTCCATTGCGACGACTTCAATGACCACCGGTTTGACGCTGGAGTCCAACGGTTTGTAGGGGTCAAGTTCGTGACTCGATTTCCAGATCAGGATACCCAGCGCGATCACGATCAAGGTTGGAACGCCCCACACCACGGCTTCAATCTTGCCGGAGTGAGCCCAGTTCGGCGCGTAGGTCGCCTTGGTGTTCGAAGCGCGGTATTTCCAGGCGAAGGCGAACGTCATGATGATCACCGGAACAACCACCAGCAGCATCAGCAGCGTCGCGGTGATGATCAGATTTTTCTCGTCGATGCCTATCTGCCCTTTTGGATCGAGCAGGGCCATGTTGCAACCACCCAGCGCAAGCATGCTCAAAAGGGCCAACGAGCCAAACAATCTGGGGTACCTTTTTCTACTCATCTCACGACCTCTAAAGCTGCGCACGCAATGCACATAGGTTTCGACCGCCAACACTTCACCCTGCCAGGTGTTGGCATGTTTTTTTGATTGAATAAGGGCCTGCCAGAAAAGCTCGAGAGCTGGGCGGCAAATCCAGAATTGTCTGTGGTTTCTTATTGAACTGGTGTGGCAACGGCCTGGTTAGCAGACCAATTCCATTTGGTGCGGATTTTTTGAAAGGGTGTCAGTCCCTGAAATCGTATCGGCGTGATCTACATAGAGTGCGTAGAGACGCTTTCGACCTCGTTTCTTGTCAATTGCAAAGCGGTGCTGACTGATAAGTGTTAGCGATTGTAGATATGTAACCATTTGTTGACTATGACTTATTCTGCAACAGTTATTCTCATATTCAGCAATGATCAGCCAGCAAGGACATTATCGGGGCTGAAAAAAAGCCCTACTTTCCGTAGGAAAACAGGGCTTTTGCGGTGTCCAACTGAATTCAGCGGGCGGTGCGACGATTACGCATGATCCCCAGCGGTACCAATATCACTGTCAGAACGAAGGCAGCCAAAGCCCACTGCGCCAGCGACAAACCGAGGATAGGTGGGTACGGCGTGGTGCAGAAGCCATCGACCTGGAAGCCCAACGGGAACCAGGACGCCAGCGGCAGACCGTCGACGATAGGCTGCAATACATCCAGACCGCAGCTCTCGTTCGGATTCGCCAGGATGTAGACATGACGGCCGGCAGCGACGATGCCGCCAATCGCACTGAGCACGGTCAGCCCCTCGAACACCGTAGTACTGCGTCTGCCCGGCATCGCGGCACCAATGAAGGCGAAGATGGCGATAAACAGCAAGGCATAACGCTGAAGAATGCACAGCGGGCATGGCGCCTCGTCCAATACCACTTGCATGTAAAGCGCGCCTCCGATCAACGTGAGGCAGATCACCCCGAGCAAGACCAGAAAGCGCTTTTCGCGTCTTAGGTACATCGTGCTGTCGCTCATTCCCTTACCTTTTGAAATGGTGTGACCCGGAGTGTAAATGCACAACGGTCTGATCGCCCGCGATAATCGTGGGCAGAGGTTACCAACTCAAGTGAAAAACCGCTGTACGGAACAATTCAGGCGCCCGATGGCGATGGATCTGACACACCGCGTCAAACCCTTCGCGAACGCTGACTACCTATCCTGTCTTGTCACATTGCTTACAAAAACAGCTGCCGACCTCATGATCACTCAGATGCTTCATTCTTACCCAAGCATTGAGTAATCAAGCGACAAGCTCAATGCATGTGTTTTTTGGGTTTTCAAACAAAATCATCCCGATAAGTCAGTTGTCTATTCGGTGATCTTTCGTTCTGTATAAAGGATAATAACTGAATCCAAGGCATCGAGAATAGTCCGACTATTTTGGGTCTCGAGTGCGGCATCCAGGACCTTCATGTACCCGACCAATTCCATGTGCTTATTCTTGGCGAACCCAGGCTGGACTTCTTGATCCTCAAACCGCAAAACATAGGTACTGCAGTACTCTTTTATGAAAAAGCAAACTGAAGCTTGATCAGGCCGCAGATAAATAATTTCCTCACATTGGTTCATCGCAAGCTTGAATGAATCAGTTCCTGAGTGGGAATTAGAGAATAGCTGAAAAACTTCATTGAAATTCATATTAATATCTCGCATCCTTGACGATTGTTCTGAAGAGTATCTTAGCAGGGGCAGACCATGTTCACATTGAACACTCTGATTCTAATCATTATTTGAGGAGCATCGAAAATAGCCACTTCTTTCAGCTGTTTGTGTATCGCTAAACATTAAGCACTCTGTTATCAACATTTTAGAGTTAGCCCTCATTGAATAACTGGTCAGTTTCTCGGCTTTTTAGAGGTTGTTCTCCACATTGTAGGCGAGCCTTTTCTATAGGCACCATCACATGCCATCGTGCCCCCCGTACCTTTCACCGCATGTTCTGATCCATTTCCATCAGGATGCATCGCTGCGGGTTTATTTACGCTTACTTGCGTACTCCGCATCGGGTATCTCTTTCTGGAACTCAACTACTTAGTCCGTGGAACTTGGATATCTCACCAGAACTTGAAGTCATATTCAGAGTTTTTTTCCTAGGCTAACGCGTTCACCAAATAGTTTCAATGGGTACATGCTTCCTCCAAAAAATGCTTTGAACACTTGATTGTTAACGCCTCAACGCTGACCGCCTTCAATTGAAGCCTGAATGGAAACTATCGATGAATGTGACGACTGAAATATGCGTTGTTAAGTGTGGTAATGTAGGACGCTTCACGGGCGATGTCGTAATAATTAAGCATTCAGGTTTTCAGGTCAAGAAGTTTTATGAGACCCGCGGCTTTAATATAATGTTACAGATTTTAATTTGTGAGCACCTTCATGACCGAAAAACCTCGTTATCAATAGATACAGCCGTTTTTTTTGCGGAATGAACGCGGGGATGTTTGTATTGTTAGTCGGTAGGTTTCAAAACGGTTTCCAGTTCATTGTTCCGCCCTTTGTCCTGTGGTAACAATAGAATCGTTGCCAGCATGGCCAGAACGTAAATAGATGCCAACAGTGCAATCGCGGCGGAAAAGGAATAGCTGTAGGCAATCGCGCCGACTATCAAAGGACCGAAGCCTCCCACACCGCGTCCTATATTGAAGAGTACATTCTGAGCGGTCGCTCTTGCTTGGGGAGGATATAGTTCAGAAATCAAAGCTCCGTAACCACCGATCATTCCATTCACAAACACACCCATGACTGCTCCGGTGAGCAGCATGCTCAAGGGATCCTCTAGGCGGGCATAAAAGAGAACCATGACTGCCGCGCCGGCTTGGTACACAAGAAAGATTCGCCACCGGCCATATTTGTCGGCTAGTTGACCAAAGATCCAAATGCCAATTGCCAATTGCCATGCCTGCAACGGTCACTGCCGTCCAGGTCCCGGACTGCATCAAAGAGAAGCCGAACCGTTCGGAGAGGTAACTTGGCATCCAGATCATGAGCCCGTAGTAACCGAAATTCTGCACTGAAGTCAGTACTGTTACTCCAATGCTTGCCTTCAGGGTGTGGCGGTCTTTGATTAACTCTCCAAATCGACGAGCGAAAGATAATGGCTCCTTTGCAGAACGTATGAACTCTTCCGGTTCCCCCATGGCATGACGAATTACAAGCGATACCAGCGCCGGCGCCAAACCCACCAGGAACATTCCTCGCCAGCCTATATGAGGAAGAAGAACGGGCGTTATCAGAGCAGCCGCCAAAACACCGGCCTGCCAGCCCAACGCTACATATGAAGAGGCGCGATTGCGTTTACTGGCAGGCCAGGTTTCAGCAATAAGCGCCATTCCGATGCCAAACTCGCCCCCCAGGCCGAAGCCCGCAAGGGTGCGGTAGATCAGAAGGTCCCAATATCCCTGAGCAACGGCACACAACCCAGTGAATATAGAAAACGTCAGGATGCACAAACTCAGAACCCTGATTCGACCAAAACGGTCGCTCAACTGACCGAAGAATAGCCCCCCAGCCACAGCCCCCAGTAAAGTCCAAGTCACAAGCGAGCCTGCCTGAGAGATGTTCAACTGAAGGGAGAGACTGATTGCGGGCAGCATGAATCCAAGGATCAATAGGTCAAACCCGTCCATCGCATAGCCGCTAACGCTGGCTATCAAAGCTTTAACGGGGGATTCGGCGGATTGAATTTTTTTGGGTAGCTGTGGATCTTTCACGGTTTGTTCTCCAAACAAGCTGTCGGCATCTGAATAGTTATGACGTGGACGTCGGCGCGTATGAGGCAGCGCGTTTATTTCTGTCTAATTTTTGATACAGACGGGACCGCCCCCCCCTCATGCACTGGTGAGCATCGCTGACGTCGCTCCTGTGTTGCGTAAGCGAAGAACAATAGAGGGTGAAAGTCATGCTCGCTTAGCTAGCGAACCCATTGCCTATAGAATCTTCGTGGTACACGCTCAAGGCGGATCGCCTCAAGACGGACCTTGCTTTAAAATTACCTGATAGGCCGGATGTCTAAATATTGATACAGTGGGTAAGTCGAAACCGGCATACCATTTCGCTGGATGTGGCCGCGGGGCAAAGCATCATGTCTATTAACCACACTGATTGGTGTCTTCAGGAAGCCGCGCAAGTGAGTCAAATTGATTACATAGCAATAGGCGAACGTCTCAGGGCTTATCGAATAGGTCGGCAACTGAATGCGGACCAGATCGCGGAAAAGCTGCAAATTTCGCGTGCCGCCGTCTACAGATTAGAGCTTGGAAAAATTTTCAAACTGGAAACCCTAGAGAGACTAGCGGTGCTTTTGGATGTGTCATTTTCTAGCCTTATAGGTTCGGATACTGAGTATTTCGACAATGCGCTGGGCTATTTCGAACGTATGCGTCAGTTGGAAGCCAAGTCAACTCGCATCCTTTCGTACTTTGACCCATTTTCCTACCTACTGACCTCACCAGCATACAACGACCAGTTTGTCACCATGCTTGGCGAGTCCAGGCCAAAGGATTTCACCGATGAGGACGGTCTCAAGCAAATACTGATATTGAGCATTTTGAATGAGCGGAAAGAGACATTCTTGAAGCACAAATTCAAGGTCAGGCAAATTATCAGCCTCAGGCAAATAGAACGCTTTCTTCATATCGGCTTGGTGGGGCGTTTAGATCTGCCGCCAAGCGTAAGAATGGAGCGTGCCCTGCTTGCTCGACGGGAGGTCGAGCATCTAATTGATCTCATCGGTGCTGAATCCAATATTGAAATATTTGTTATAGATGACAGCTTGCCCAGTACCACTTTCCAGATTTTCGAACAGCCCCACGCGTCTTACGTAGCCGTTAGCCCTTACCGTCTAGGAGAGTTACCGAATATCGACACTGGCATTGCAAGTGTCGCTTCCGCCCCGGAAGTTGTTGACATGTATAAAAAAATGACATTAGGCCTCCTTGATCGAGCTAGTTCAGGGAACAGCGCAAGGCAATTGCTAATAGATCTGCTTGCCAAGCTCTAATCACTTGCCATACCACTATATGGATGATGGCGCCGTCCTGACCGAGCGCTCCAAAAAGCCCAGTCCCCATAGGGAGCTATACTATAGATGCAACCGAAGTCTTAGTGACGCCAACAATAAAACGGCAAACTCGCTTGAAATCTTCCGTTCTTTCAATATTGTCCGGTGCTTGACGAAAAGCATCGACTGGACCGAAGCACATCACGGGCTTTGAGAACCGGACAGCAAGCTCCAGTTCATTGAGCGTACCTAGCCCCCCTGGCAGCGCGATCACCACATCACTCGTCAAGATGTTCACATAGTTGCGGCTAAGCGCCGCGACTGGCGTGTTGGAGTCATACCTCGGTAATGGTGTGACGATAGTGATGTCAACAAAGGGATTTGGATATTCAGCCAATGGCACGAATCCGCAGGATTGGTCTGGTTGAGTCGGAACTATGCCAATAGAGCGCCCTAGGCGAGGCGATGTTTGCCTGAATGCGCGGCAGGTAGCAAGCATCGAGCCACTCCCCCCGCCGGTCACTAAGTCATATCCATTCTCTGCAAGCCACTGACCAAGCGGATTGGCAAGCTCGATCCATTCTGTTGTGCCCGACCCCATCACGCCCACTACCGGCATTTTATGCCTCCTTTAAAAATAGAAAATAACGCATTGCACAGCTGCAGGTTATATCAATTTTGATACGAAATCTGCCGTTTTTTTGATAAGCGCCGATATTCTGGTGAATTTTAACGCTTGAATGGATATTTCTCTCCTTATAGTCTAAAAAAATAGACAAATTGACATCCCAAAATCAATCACCTTTAGGCCGTCTACGCACCAGGCCGTCCAGGTTCAAATCACGAGAAAAGGAAAATCTGATGCTCGATCAAGCAACCAATGAAATGCTGACACGTATAGGTCCCAACACCCCATGCGGTGACCTTATGCGTAGGTATTGGCATCCTCTAGGTTTCTCTTCTGAATTGAATGAAGCGAGGCAGACAAAGAAGGTTAGGTTGTTGGGGGAGGACCTGATCCTGGCACGAACTGAAGAAGGCAAGCTGCTGCTGGTTCAGGAGCGCTGCCCTCATCGTGGAGCTTCGTTGCTATATGGTTTCGTAGAAGGGGAGTCAATCCGCTGTGCTTATCACGGCTGGCGATACAATCGAGCAGGAGAATGCGTAGAGCGGCCCTTTGAATCAGAAAAGGCCAACCGCGCCTGTAAAAAGCTGATTCAAAGCTATGCGACCGAGGAGTGCGGTGGATTAATCTTCGCCTATTTAGGGCCTGAGGTGGATAAGCCTGCCTTTCCAAACTGGGACATCCTTACCCGAAACGATGGGGTTCGCCATTTTGAGACTCAAGATGATCTCGCCTGTAACTGGCTACAGGTTCAAGAGAACGCAGTAGATGTCACTCATACTTTTTATACCCATTCCAAATATTTTGAGCATTTGGGGATAGCGGATAACTCAGGATTCAACAAGCCTTTTAAGCGTTTTGGCTTTCAACGGTTTGACTGGGGCATCGTGAAAAGCTGGGAGTATGAAGGGTTTGGTCGGGGATGGGGCAACCTGATGGTATTTCCCAACATGCTGCGGATCATGACCGAAATGCACTGGCGCGTGCCCGTTGACGATACGACAACGCGTATCTTCTGGGTTTCTTTTTTACCCTCAAAGAGTTTGGCAGATAATCAGGCTGTGCTTCCTCCAAAAATTATTACCCAGCCTTCCAGGATGGATGATCAAGGCCGCTACACCATGGATACATTCATGAGTCAGGATGCCATGGTCGTTGAAACTCAGGGGGCTATCCTGGATCGCACGAACGAGCTCCTTGGCGCCTCGGATCGTGGCGTTGTCATGTTCCGAAAGTTGCTTAAAGAACAAATTGAGATTGTTCAGGCGGGTGGCCGTCCAATAGCCAATATTTACGGGGACTGTCCGAAAGTCACCGATCTTCGCCAATGGATGGGAGGCTATC
This sequence comes from Pseudomonas sp. GG8, assembly GCF_052976945.1. Taxonomy (NCBI): domain Bacteria; kingdom Pseudomonadati; phylum Pseudomonadota; class Gammaproteobacteria; order Pseudomonadales; family Pseudomonadaceae; genus Pseudomonas; species Pseudomonas sp. GG8. The sequence continues at coordinate 958,073 of NZ_JBRIIP010000001.1, read as the reverse complement.
TGCCGATGAGTTGCCAACCCGATCCAAGTTTTGTGCAGAAAAAGGCGTTCGAGGATATTTTCGATCACGCTCATGAGGAGTACGAAATCCCAGCAAGCTCTCCCGTTGCACGATCGTAATGCCACGGTGCCGACGAATCGTTAGGCGCATTTGAATGAGTAAAAGGGGTGGGTATGACGAAGAAAGGCTTTACGACAATGCTGGGATTAAGTGGAGGCGTCGCGGTCTTATTATCGTTGGTCTTGTCTGGGCAAATGAATGCAATGAATGCGCGCATTATAGGCATCGTATTTGTGAGCATTCTATTATGGGCGACATCTATTATTCCCGGTTTCTTGGTGTCACTTTTGTTTTTCCTCATGGCCGTCACGATGACTGAGGTGCCGACGTCAGAAATCTTCTCCGGCTTTGCTTCAAGTGCCTTCTGGCTAGTATTCAGCGGTATGGTAATAGGATTCGCATTAAAAGAAAGCGGATTGAGTCAACGAATAGGGATACTGTTGGCGCAAACAATTGGCGGTTCTTACCTGCGGGCTCTGTTTGTTTTTGCTACTGTGGCATTCATTTTGTCCTTGGTGATGCCGTCGACGTTCGGTCGAATCGCAATCTTAGTTCCTCTCGCCCTAGGTTATTGTGACGCAGCCGGTCTTGATAAGAGCCGTAAAGGGCGAAGTGGCATTTTATTGCTAGTCGTCGTAGGTTCATATGCGCTCGCTGCAGCTGTTTTGCCCGCAAACTTACCAAACTTGATTATGGCAGGTACGCTGGAAGAGACAGAAGATATAACGCTTGGTTATTCCGAGTATCTATTCTATTTCTTTCCGGCTGGCGTATTGATCCGTGGAGGCGTACTAATTGCAGTCTCATATTTTTTCTTCCATGACAGAATAGAGGTAATCGACCGGTTCGCCCCGCTGAGTCCCTGGTCCGGAGAAGAGAAATGCACTCTGGGCTTGATTTCTTTGATGCTTTTTTTGTGGTTTACCGACGCGATGCATCATATCGCTCCGGGCTGGATTGGACTTGGGTTTGTCATTGTTTACTTTTTGACATCTACTTCTGAAAAACTAGATAAATTCATAACGACATTAAAAATAGATTTGCTATGGTTCATTGCGGCTGTTATTGGCTTGGCAGCATTGGTTGGACATCTCGATAGCTCGCCTCCAGAAATCATTACGAACGTGTCTCTGAAAGACCCAATGCTGGCCTATACATTTATGACGGGATTGTCGGTACTACTTAGCTCACTGGTAACATCAAATGCCGCACCTGCCTTATTTGTTCCAATGGCAAGTTCCATTCTACATGACAGTGCCATTTTGAAAATGGGAATGCTCTCTCAGGTGATGGGCTATTCCACAACACTTCTTCCCTACCAGTCGCCCCCCGTGGCTTTTGGTATCGATATATCACGGATACACCGCGCGGACGCTCTTAGATACTGTCTCTTGACGGGATTCTTTGGACTCGTGTTTGTTATCCCTGCCAACGCACTTTGGTGGAAATTAATAGGGTTTCTTTAATCTCAAGGTAATAAATATGACTCAGTCTACTATGTCGGTGCGTGTAATATCCCGCCAAGATGAAGCGAGCGACGTGGTGTCCTGGCGCCTTGTGGCAGAGGAAACTTCATTATCCCTGCCTCGTTTCGAAGCAGGCGCACATGTCGACGTGTATATTTGCGATGGACTCATCCGCAAATACTCATTGTGCAATGACCCTGGTGAAGAAGGCGTTTATGAAATCGCCGTTAAGCGAGATCCGGTATCCCGCGGCGGCTCGGCTCGATTGCATGCGAACCTGCATGTCGGAAATTCAATCAAGATAAGCCAGCCGCTCAACCATTTCTCTATTGATGAAACTGCAGAGCGCGTTGTATTAATCGCGGCCGGGATCGGAGTAACGCCACTGCTCGCAATGTGTCATAGCCTGCATCAATCGAGCAAGATATTCGAACTCCACTATTTTGCTCGATCACCGGGGGCCGCCGCGTATGCGGCCAGGCTGAAAAATTGCAATTTTTCGTCACAAGTCCACTTCTATTTTGGACTTAATCCTTCCGCGACGCTTTTAGCGCTGCAGGATATACTTCTCGCCACCTCTGATACTCCACACGTGTACTTTTGCGGCCCTGCGCCCTTTATGGAGTCCGTGAAGTTATTAGCTAGTCAGTGCCTACCTCCATCCCACATCCATTATGAATATTTTTCGCCTGCTTCGACGAGCCCCTCGCTTAACAACGAGTCATTCGAAGTCGTTCTCGCTCGTACAGGTATTACGTTGATAGTCCCCTCCAACAAGTCGATTACGGATATTCTATTTGAGAACGCTATCGAGATTGAAACATCCTGTGAGGCTGGAGTCAGCGGAGCATGCGTCATAACGGTACTGGATGGAGTGCCACACCACCGCGACGAAGTACTAAGCACCGAAGACAGGGCGATGAACAATAAAATGCTCCCCTGTGTTTCAAGGTGTATGGGCCCTCGGCTCACCTTGGATCTGTAATCCCATCATCCATTGTGTGGAGTTTATAGTGTTCGCCTGAACTTTGAGTTCCAACGCACGCTCGGCCGTCTGCTGAAAATGCAGCCCCGCGAAAGCATATCGCGGCCACATAAGCCTTAAATTTCCGGGGTGTCAGGCATGCCCTATCGAAACATTCGCGAATAAATTCCGACAGGGATCTGCAAAAGGCCTGTGAAGGTCGTGTGAATACCTCCGCAAATATGAATATGGGACCTTGGGCAGGGAATTTATTCTCGAATGCTGCATGTCATGCGGACCGAATAGACCCTGCGAAGCGCGGACAAAAAAATGCCGCCAGCCCCTGACAGAGGCTGACGGCATTTTTTATTCCGCCGAGTTTATTCGAGCACGGAAGCCGGGCCAAAGAACTCGTAGCGACTTTGTTTCTCTGGTACGCCGGCTGCTTTCAACTGGCGTTTGACCACGGCCATGAACCCTTTCGGACCCAGGAAGTAGGCATCCAGATCCCGATCTTCGGGCAACCACTGTTCCAGCTGCTGCTGATCAAGCAGGCCAACCGCATCCGCCGCTGGGCTCACGCCATCGTCTTCGGCGTAGCAATAGAAGTGCTTGAGTTGCGGGTGACGCCCCGCCAGACCATCGACCCAATCGCGAAACGCATGCACCGCGCCATTGCGCGCGCAGTGGATAAAGTGCACGGGGCGTGAGGTTTCCAGCGCGGTCTCAAGCATGGCCAGTGTCGGCGTGATGCCAACACCGCCGCTGATCAACACTAACGGCTTTTGGCTCTCAGTCAGGGTGAATTCGCCCGACGGCGTGAACAACTGGAGGCTATCGCCAATCTGCAGTTGGTCATGCAGGTAGTTGGACACCACGCCATTGGGTTCGCGCTTGACGCTGATGCGGTATTGGTTGCCGCCGGCCACTGCCGAGAGCGAATAGTTGCGGCGCATTTCTTCGCCACCGATGAACAACTGCAAACCAATGTATTGACCCGCGGTAAATCCGAGAATCGGCCCATCATCCGCAGGTTGCAGATAGAAAGAAGTGATCTCGGCACTTTCATCCACCCGGTTTACCAGCTTGAACTCACGCGCACCGCGCCAGCCGCCAACGGCTTCGGCTTTTTCGTCGTAGATCGCGCCCTCGGCACCGATCAGAATATCGGCCAGTTGCTGATACGCATGGGTCCAGGCTTGCAATACTTCGTCAGTGGCAATGTCGCGTCCCAGCACTTCGGCGATGGCGCGGATCAGGCAGGAGCCGACGATAGGGTAATGCTCAGGCAGGATTTGCAGAGCGACGTGCTTGTTGATGATTTTCGCCACCAGATCGCCCAACTGCTCCAGTTCGTCGATGTGCCGTGCGTACATCAGTACACCGTTGGCCAGCGCGCGGGGCTGATCACCGCTGGCCTGATGCGCCTGGTTAAACAGCGGGCGCACCTCTGGGTATTCCTCGAGCATCATTTTGTAGAAATGAGTGGTCAGCGCTTCTCCACCGCTTTCAAGCAGGGGCACGGTGGATTTGACGATGGCACGATCTTGAGCGTTCAACACGATTGGACTCCTGAGCCGCAAGGCTTCTAGCTAATTGCCGCTTACACATCAGGATTCGTGCCAGCTATTTTTATAATAAAAATCAATAGCTTGAAAATATTAAGTCAAAATGACACATGATAAATAATAGTCAATAAGACTCCTTTGCGTCCTTATGACTACCAAAACACAACGCTGCCTTGCGCTGATTTTGCCGACAGCATCATTGATCGGCTTGACTGTTTACTGCCCTGAGGCACAAATACCCTAAAGCGAAACCTTTGCAAGTCGATAACCCGGCATCGAAAGCTGTTTGCCACTCTTGTAGCGACGCCTTTAATTTTCAGAAGGTTGATATGTCCTCAAATAATGCCCGCGCTGACTCCCTGTCACTCCTGCTGTTTACGTTGCGCAGCGGCAAGCTGATGGCCATCAACTTGCTCAAGGTCAGCGAGATCATCCCCTGCCCTGCCCTGACCCGCTTGCCCGAATCCCATCCTCACGTCAAAGGTATCGCCGTCCTGCGCGGCGCATCGTTGTCGGTGATCGACCTGAGTCGGGCCATTGGTGAACAACCGCTGCTCGACCCTTCGGGTGGCTGCTTGATCGTCACGGATGTCAGCCGTTCCAAACAGGGCCTGCACGTGCAGGCAGTGAGTAAGATCGTGCATTGCCTGACCACGGACATCCGACCTCCACCCTTCGCCTCTGGTAACAGGTCATTTATCACGGGTGTGACTCAGGTCGACGGCGTGCTGGTACAGGTGCTGGATATCGAAAAAGTCATCCACGGCATCGCCCCGGCGAGGATCATCGCCGACGAGCCTGCGCACCTGAGCGAAGAAGACGCCCAGGTACTGGCCAAAGCCAAGATCCTCGTGGTCGATGACAGCCAGGTCGCCTTGCAGCAATCGCTGATCACCCTGCGCAATCTTGGCATTCATTGCCACACCGCCCGTAGCGCCAAAGAAGCCATCGACCGCCTGCTCGAACTGCAAGGCACGGAGGAGCAGATCAACGTAGTGGTATCCGACATTGAAATGTCGGAAATGGACGGCTATGCCTTTACCCGTACCCTGCGTGAAACGCCTGACTTCAAGGACCTGTACGTCCTGCTGCACACCTCTCTGGACAGCAAGATGAACAGCGAAAAAGCCAAGGCTGCAGGAGCAAATGCCGTGCTGACTAAATTCTCTTCACCCGAGTTGACCAAATGTTTGATTCAGGCAGCCCGTACGGTCGAGGCCCAGGGCATTTAATACAGCCCCCCCAGCCAGAGGATTCGACGGCTTGGTGCTGGCTGATGCGCCGCGATCTGCTTCAGACCATCGCCCCCACAGCATGGCCTGCCGCACTTAGCCTTCTCGAGTTCAGCCCTGAACTCGCGCCACAAGTGCACGCATTATTGGTACTCGGTTACCAGCAAGGCGAAGGCAGCGTGCCGGACTATGAGGACTGGCACAAAGCGTTCGCCACCGACCCCGAGTTCGACCCGTCACTGTGTTTTATCGCTGCTGATGAATACGGTGTGGTAGGCGTTGTACTGTGCTGGACCAGTGCCTTTATCAAGGATCTGGTGGTGGATCCACGCGCCCGCCGCCAAGGCTTCGCACGTGCCCTGCTGAACCATGCATTCGAGGCTTTCCGCGTGCGGGGTGAAGCGTGCGTCGACCTCAAGGTGATGGACAATAACCATGACGCTCGGCGCCTGTATGAAACATCAGGTATGCGTTACGTCCAGCGCTTTACTGTCGACTAAGGCCGCCTCGCAACGGCGTCTGCCATAATCCGACCTTTGGAAGCACCACTCGGAAGAAGCCTGATATGAAAGCATCCACTGCGCTGTGCATTGCCCTTGCGGTTGCTGCAACCCATGCCAATGCGTCCAGCAGCCAGGCCTGGAGCGACCTGGACAAAGCCGTCATCGCCAGTTGCATAAACGCCAGTCAGCTTAAAGAGGTAAAACCGGCCGGCACCGCAGCCTTGTTCGATGACAGCGTCGGGTACAGCGCACTCCTGCTCAAAGGCCGCTACCCGCAGGCGCACATGAAGAACAAAACCGGCACCGAGCTGTGCCTGTACCAACGTCAAACCCAAAAAGCCACCGTGACCGAGTGGGATGAAATGACCACGTTGCCGAAAAAATAGACGCTTGGCAGTGGCGCACAATTTGCTTCGACACTTGTCCCCGGCGGTGACCGCGCCTGCAAATTGTCACCGTCAACGCGCGTCTTTTCTGGTCTTTTACGTCAATGAACACACCGTTTTCATGCGTAGGTTGTGGCAAGTGTTGCACCGATCATCACGTTCCCCTGACGCTGTCCGAGGCGAGCCAATGGGCGGCTGACGGCGGCGCGGTGATCATCCTCGTAGAGGGTTTCCTCGAAGACGGTTATGGCGTGCCTGAGTTGCAACGCACGCATGCCCAACGTCGTTCATGCCGGGTGCCCAGCGGCACAGCGCAGGTGTATGTCGCCATTACCTTCGCGGCTTATAACGTCGGGCCTTGTCGGAATCTTGACGCAGAAAACCTGTGCCGTATCTATGAACGACGTCCCTTGGTCTGTCGGATTTACCCGATGGAGATCAACCCGCACATCCCCCTGCGACCTGAAGCAAAAGGTTGTCCGCCGAATGCATGGGAGCACGGGCCGGACTTGATCGTCGGTGGCAACCTGGTCGATACCCAACTGACGGCACTGATCGAACAATCGCGCCAGGCGGATCGCGATGAGGTCGCCGCCAAAGATGCTATCTGTAAACTGCTGGGGATCCGCACCACCGCCCTCAAAGGTGACGGTTTTACCGCGTACCTGCCGGACATGCAGGCCTTTGCGGCCGCCACGCAACAGATCGCCGACAGCGGCACGTTACCTGCGCTGTCCGTCGAACCGGGTTGGGGTTTTCACGTATCGGGCGCGGAGATTGCCAATACGCTGCAACAGGCCGGCGCTCAGGTGGTGAGCGCCGATCCGCTGGACTATGCCTTCATTTCTTTTGCATAACGCCCGGCGAGGCTGGGCAGGCCTGAAAATCAGCGTTTGCCCATGGTCTTGCGTGTGCCGTGAGGCGCGACACCGGGGACTTTGTTATGACTGGCTTTGCCCGACTTCTTGTAATACAGCGAGTCTTGGGTCTTGGCCTGCAACAACTCGCCCGGTTTGAATGGAAAGCTGAACGCAGGAATGGCGGCTTTTTTATCGGTGGTTTCAGCACCCGGCTCGACGACTGTCACCTCTTCGGTGACGACGGCTTCAGGAGCTGGCGTGTGTTCGGGGGTAGTCATGGAAGCTCCAAAAGTATCGAGTCAGTCATCTGGCGAAAATGGGCAGTCGCCCAAGGCCCGGCAGCATACCTGAATCACAGGCGGCCTGCCGCCATCACCACTCACCTCCTATCGCCTGCTATTTGTAAAACAGATCAATGATGACTTCGGCCTCGAAGGCGCCTGCTTTGGGTGTTTGGCTTTGCCAGACCAGTTCGGCCTCGAAATCGGCCTTCGCCGACTGACTCGTCCCGAGCAGATCCGCCAGATGGAAGGACTGGTTGTAAGGCAACGTCGCGCCATCGCGGCCATTGATGATGCGGATACCGACGCCGTCGTTGGCCGTGGGAATCAGTAAATCGCCAGACAGCACACCTGACACCGGCTTGAATCGCGCATCGAGGCTGAACGGAGTGTCACAGGTGCGGCTGGTCACCAGTGAAAACGGACGTCGATCAATGACCCGCCCCACCGCTACCTCCTGAATCCCTATCGAGCCAAACTCGACGGTCTCCGGGGTGACCTGCAGCTCGGCATCGCAGGCAATGAAACGCAGGCCGGTCAGGTTATTGATGACGTAGCTCAGGCTGTAGCCGGGCAACGGGTTCAAGCCTGCCGCACTGTCGAGTTGGAACATCCGATAGTCCAGCAGATGACTGGCCACCCCCGACGGTGGCGTCGGACCGAACTTTTGCACGAACACCGAGAACACCAGATTGAAGGTGATGCGCGGACATGCAGCCATATTCGCGTCACTTTCATGACAAACAGGCACACTCTGGCCTGTGCCTATCCGGCCGCTGTTCTGCAGATAATCGATACCGTCGACGGTCAAACCCGCGCGAATACCTTGGCCAATCGGCACGTTATCCGGGTTCAGATAAATGAACACTTCCTCCTGCTGCTCTTGCAGACCGTCCTTGAAGCATTCGACCTGAGCATTGAACCGATCCGAGCGCCAGACGATTGTTCCCTCGGGCGACGCGGCAGGAATGGCAACAGTGCTGCCCAGATCGCCATTGATCACCGCAGCGCCTGCACCCTGCTCCTTGCAGACCAAGGCAAAACACGTCGCCGGGGCCAGTAGCAGCACCAGCAGTAGACATCGAATCCAGCGAATATCGATCATGGTTGTAAGCCTTTTAAGTGGGCAATGCCTGGCAGCAACCTGGCCTTGAACGGTAAACGTCCGTCAATTTCGGCGCGGTAACTACGCTGGCCGCCATAATCAGTAAGGGCCTTGAAGGACATGTATTGCCATTGGCTGTCAGCGGGCTCGGCGGCGCTCAGGGGTAAGATTCGGGTGGTCCCCGGCAGCAGCAACAGGTAGTCGCTGACGTCATGTTTTCCAGCGCGGCCCTCGAGCTGCAGGTCCTGCAGTGAGGCGTGGAAAGCAGACCGATTGCTGACCTGCAACGACATCCTGCCGTTCGCATCGCGGGTCAGCTGCCAGACCAATTCCTGGGCGCTATCAGCCGGATCACCGGGCAAACCTGGCGGGCGATAAAACACGTTGATGCGCTGGCGAATGGCAATGCTCAGTGGGTTCTCACCTTCTGCGCGCCGAGGGATTTCCATCACGTACAGGTGCAACAGCGACTCCCGCCCCTGCGGCATACCGACGCCTTCATACAAGATGCGTAGCGCCTGTTTGCCGTTAACAGGCAGTTGTGACAGGTGAGGCGTCAGGGCAAACGGCAGATCATCAGGCACGCCATCGCCCTCATTCGCGGCGCTGCTCAACCACGCCTGGAGCAGCACCTCGCGAGGGCTCCGGTTGATCACTTCGATACTGACTTCGCGAAAAGCCCCGTCAAAGATCAACCGCGTTCCGGTAAGGGACACCGCAGCCTGCACGCTGGCACTGGCGACCCCCATCAGTAGCAACATAAGGCTGATCAGCCTCTGACCGAGTCGTTTCGACAGACTCATTGGCAGGTCACCTTCAGTCGTTCATAGGCACGTAACGGGTCCTTTGGCGGCAGGCTATAGGGCACCCGGCAGCCTTGATCGGACCACTTCACTCGCAGTACGCCTTGATCTTGACCGGTCAACACCAACGCGCGACTGGTGGGGTCGACCACCGCCAAAGACTTGCCGTGCTCGTCCTCTACGCTAGCGCCCAACGGCACCTTACTGCCATCAGCGCGCACCAGTTCGAATTGCACACGGCGACCGATCGACGCGGCAAAGTGCACGACACTCACGGCGCCGCGACGTGGCACCACCTGGACGATTGCGTTATCCACCTCGACGTCCGCCCCCAACTGGCGAGTGTCCAGACTGACCCAATTGGTTCGGTAAGGCTGGGCGTAAGGCAACACCGCGTAACCGTTGTCCGAAGTCTCGACGTTGCTGTAGTTGGTCAGTTTTGCACCGCTGACGTTTGGCACCTCGACCAGGGCGAAGGTTTCACCCAAAGGCTGTCCGAAGTTCACCCCGCCGCCGTGAGCAACCAGCGACCCTGATGCACCCACGCTAAAAGCATCGTAATCGCGACCCTGGCTGTACCCGGCCTCAAAGCGACCGTAGGGCGTGGTGGTGTTAAGTTTGCCGGATCCGAAAGTGCCGGAGCTGCTGTCGCGCCCGCTCTGTAGCGAATAAAAAGCATTTCGATTGTCCAGCACCTGGCCGCTGAGACCGGCCTGGGCGTTGTAGTCTCCTTGGCTGTCGCGCACCAGATTGAACGATGTCCGGGACGCGCTTGAGCTTGAGCCCAACGGTACTGTCAGGCTCAGGGAAAGCCGATGATCGGTGTTGGCCTGCCCGTCACCGTCCAATTGCTGGTTACGCTCGATCGACAGACTGTAACTGACAGTTTTCCATGCGCTGTTGTAGGACAGGTACAACTGACGAGTTTTACCCGGCAGGTTCCAGTAACGCTGATCGCTGGCGGTCAGGCTCAACGAACCGGATTGCTCCGGCAGCGACTGCGTGACATTGAGCTCTACCCGATCCTTTGCCCGGCCGGTGACCGTTCGAGCGATGCGCCCATCGAGTTCCTCTACGTGCTCCTGCAGCGTGCGGTATTGCTCGGTGGAATAGCGATAACCCGCGACGGCTAAGGTGGTGTTCGTCACATCGAGGGTGTTGGCATAGCGCAACCGCACGCTTTGGCCCTGGCTAGTCTTGCTCACACGCGCCTGGCTGATCGACTGCGTCACGTCGGCCGAAAAAGCCCCCAAGCCGGTGTTGACCCCCGCCCCGACATTCGCCGCCTGATAATCCTCGGCCCATTGCAGTCCACCGAACCCGGTCAACCGTTCGGATAGACCATAAACCAGGGTGCCACTGGTGAATGTCGGCGAGGACTGTTGATCGGCATTGCTGTCGTATCGACCGGCGGCGAGGCTGTAGCGGAACGCACCGTTGGGCACCATGATCGGCAACGAGGTAAATGCCTGCGTAAAGGTGCGCGTGCGCCCATCCGCCTCCACCACCGTGACCAACAGATCGCCATTGGAGCCACTGGGGTAGATATCGGTAATCTCGAACGGCCCCGGAGAAACGTTGCTGCTGTACAGCAGAAAGCCGTTCTGGCGAACTTCAACCGTGGCATTGGTCTCGGCAATACCGCGAATCGTCGGAGCGTAGACCCGCTCGCTGTCAGGCAGCATGCCGTCATCGGAGGCGATTTCGGCGCCGCTGAACCGCACACTGTCAAAAATCAGCGAGTTTGAGTAGATCTCACCGAGTGTCAGTTGCCCCTTGAGCCGCGTCAGGTCACGTTGGGCGAACGTGCGGTTGCTGCTGAAGCGATAAGGCTGATTGCCGCCGTAGGTCAGCGACGACTCGTTGCGCAGGCGCCAGGCGCCCAGGTTCAGGCCATTTCGCAGGCCCAGGTAATACTGATCCGTGCGTTCTTGCTGATTGTGCCGACGGGCGCCGTTGAAGCTGTAATTGATGAAGGCGGCGGTCTCGCCTTCAGTCCAGAGTTCGGGTGACACGTAACCTCGAGCACTACGGGCCATGGCGGTCTGCGGCACGCTGACATTCAGGCGCAGGCTATTGGGCTGGTAGTCGACCCGAGCAAATTCGACCTGTGCCGCCAGGTCAAAACAAGCACTCGGTTGCAAATCAACCGCCAGGCTTGCGTCGTTGTGCAAGCGCTCCATGTCCAGTCCAAATGCCCGGAGCATCTCCAACGTCAGGCAGGGTTCGATCAAGCCTGAGGCCGTATTTTGGGTAAACCTGACATCATTGCGTCCACTCAGGACCCGGTTGACGTACACATCCACCCGGTAGACGCCTGGCAAAACACTGTTGCCCCGCAAAAATTCCTTGAGGTCGGCGGGTTCATCGGTGCCCTGGATAAAGGCCGTATTGAATTCCACTGGGGAACCCTTTGCGGCGTCGCCGGATTGATCTGGCGCCGCCATGGCCTGCATCGACAACGCCATACCAACACCCATGGCGAGCGTACTGAGCCTGAACGATGCGCGCACATAAAACCTCGGGAGGCTTTTATTGGTGCGCAGGAGATCACCTGAAAAAAATCCCTGGGTACTTCGGTTGAGCCGTTCCATTTGCTGTTATCACTCAATCCTTGGAGTACAGTCGCACCGGAGAATCCTTTCGCGCAGGCGCAAAACTGCCGAGTCAACGCAGAGGCCGTCACTCGGATTGCTCGATGAATAAAAAATTCTGGAGGAGTCGTTACCTGACGCCGGTATCGGTCTTGGCGACCTTGACCGCGTTGATCGACTCGCGCGCGGTCAGCGTGGCCCTATAGGGCACCTGCCCACCGAAGTCATTGATGCTGATAAAACTCAGACTCAAGGGACGACCGCTTGCCCGCCTGACAAGCGGCACGTTCAAGGATTGATTCGGCGCCAGCATCTGGCTGTCCTTTTTCATCACGTGAGTTGTACCGTCCCGAACCTCAATCCTGACCATGGACACGTAATAGGGTCCAGGATTGCTCACCTGCAACACGTCATCCTCCAGCAGACGCCATTGAAGTTTTTCCGGCGCCTGGGCTGGCTCCACCTCCAACCCCTGAGGCCGAAAAAACACCTTGATGCGCTGGCGGATCGCGATCTGCAAAGCGTTCTTTGCCGCGGCCTGAGGAATTTCCTGCACGTTGAGCCAAAACACCGACTCGCGGTCCATCGGCATGTCCACGCCGGCATACATGATGCGCAGCAGTTGCTTGCCGTCGCCCGGCATGCGAGCCAGGGCCGGGATAATCACAAACGGCAAATCGACAGTGCCCCCGGCGTCAGACTCAAGCCAGGACTGCAGGAGAATTTCTCCGCCGCCGCTGTTGTGTACGCCGAAACTGACCTCTTTGTCTTTTGCCGGATAAATAACACGAGTGGTATTGAGCACGATGCCTGCCTGGGCACCTGCGCTCAGGATCATTACCAGCGAAAGGCAGGCATAACGAATGGAGGGAGAAAACATGATGGCATTCACCTTGAGCTGAGGTGCGACGGGGCGACTGCAGCTCACCCCGTCAGCGGTTTTACTCGTAGTCCAGCACGAAAGGCATGAATCCATCGGCGTTGCCCGGGTTGGTCGGCGTGCCGTTAAGCACGTAGACCGCGCCAAAATTCAACTCGGCTGTCGCGCCACCCGCGCCATCCTTGATCAGCGGTTTGTCGATCGTCTCGGTGCCACTCAAGTCCATGATCTGGGATTGGGCGTTGAGCAGGCCGATACCGACACCGTCTGCGGCACCCGTAGTACGCAACAGCTTGGGGTCATTGTTATCCAGGCCGCTGCCGGAGCGTGCGACGAAGCGCATTTTCACGGTGTTGTATTGATCGACGCCAGCGCTGCAATTGACCAGCAGCTGGACAGGTGTAGCGGTTTCCAGCTTGCTCGCGCTCGATGAGCCTATATCAGAGAATGAAACGTTGCCCAAATCGACGTTGATATCTCCATTAGGGCCGGCACCGACCCCGGCGCCCGGCCCGACGTTACAAGAAATGTTGGTCAGCGTGCCGTTGAACACCAACTTCCCGTTATTTGCAGCATTAGCGGTACCGACCGCACCTAAACCCATTGCACCCAGTACAGCCAATGTGAGAGAGATTTTTTTCATGCTAACGACATTCCTTGCGTTCGTTCGTATATGCCCATCATTGGACGAAAAGAACTATAACGATACGAAGCATTGTTGAATGTCAGGATAAACATATTACGCATATGGATTTGGCAACAGGACAAGTAGGTACTTTCTGCGGGAATATTCCTTATTAGTGATCGGCACCCGGAAACAGGGGCTTTCATCGAAAACAGCAAAAGCAAAGTGTCAGCACAGTTAGGGTTTACACAGTATCGATACAGTGACTGTATTGACACTACTGATAGGTCAACGTAACCACCCCCGCCCTGGACTTCTTGTCCGGAGCCCCCCCTGTACCACTCGCCGCTTCCGAGGAAGAAAGTACCGTAAACACGGCACTGAAAGGAATGACATCAGCGCTGCAGGCATTCCGATACGTGTCCACGGCAAGGGTGATTTCCGATGAGACCTGAATCTGCTGCGAGGCTTTAAAATAGGAGCTATCAGACCGTGTCTGAACGGCACATCCCGTATTGACCACCTGCCCGTTGAAATGAATAACGCCACCGTTGGCTGATGCCACGACGCTGAAGGTGAACACCACGATCGAAAACAATACACCACTGACCGAGTTGCCGTTCATTGCAGTACTCCGTGCGGCGTCTCACCTCAACAAACAACGCTGAAAAAAGGGGTTCACCCGAAAATTCAAAACGACAAGTAAGAACTTTCCCTGGCTATCTTTCACCAACCTTTCAGCCGATCATATCAAACATGCACCTGATGCCTTTTCTTTATTATCGTCAACCTTCGTTTTTTCTTTAATAGACCGCCCGCACGCGCCGAACTGAGAGGCTAAGCCGGCCTACGGCGCTAGCTGTCCATTCTGTCAGTTAGCCGTCATTTTGCTGACCGGGTTGGCAGGCTATAAAGAAGGGGCTGACACTGAAGATGACGAAAGCCCTCACGAGGTACCTCCTCTCATCCCTGTCCTTCCCTTTGACTTGCCCGGCGCCTTCCCTGCATGCGTAAACAGACCCGAACCGCAATCGCCGCCAGCGCCATCGTTGTGCTCATCGCGCTCACCAGTTGGAGCCTGACCCGTCCTGCCCCCGCAAAAGTGTCGGCGCCGACTGCGATTCCAGTCCGGGTCATCAGCGTGATCAAGGAGGATGTACCGCGCTATGTCACCGGCATCGGTTCCGTGCTTTCGCTGCACAGTGTCATCGTTCGTCCCCAAGTCGATGGCATCCTGACCAGGCTGCTGGTCAAGGAAGGCCAGCAAGTCAAAGCCGGCGACCTGCTGGCGACCATCGATGACCGTTCGATTCGTGCGATGCTGGCTCAGGCCCAGGCTCAGCTGGGACAAAGCCAGGCGCAACTGGACGTCGCCCAAATCGATCTGAAACGCTATCGCTTGCTGACGACGGACAACGGTATTTCCAAGCAGACGTTCGACCAGCAACAAGCACTGGTCCATCAGCTTCAGGCCACTGCGTTGGGCAATCAGGCGTCTATCGAGGCCGCCCAAGTGCAGTTGTCCTACACGCAGATACGCTCACCGGTGACCGGCCGCGTCGGTATCCGCAACGTCGATGAAGGCAACTTCCTGCGCGTCAGCGACGCTCAAGGTCTGTTCTCCGTGACCCAGATCGACCCGATTGCCGTCGAGTTTTCTTTGCCGCAACAGATGCTCTCAACCTTGCAGGCGCTGGTCCACGGGAGCACGCCAGCAGCCGTTCAAGCCTACATCGGCAATACCGATAACGGCACGTTGTTGGGCGAGGGTAAATTGACCCTGATCGATAATCAGGTGGCCGCCAACACCGGCACCATTCGCGCCAAAGCCGAATTCAGCAACCCCACGGAGAAACTCTGGCCCGGCCAGCTGGTGACCATAAAAATCCAGACGGCCATTGACCGGGATGCCTTGAAAGTGCCGCCACAAGTGGTCCAACGCGGCGTCGATCAGCACTTCGCCTACCGCGTCAAGGGCAATAAGGTGGAAGTGGTGCCGGTGCAAGTGGTGTATCAAGACAGCGATCTGACCCTGATCAAAGGCCCTGACGTCGGTGATGTACTGGTCAGCGACGGCCAGTCCCGGCTTAAACCCGGGGCGCACGTCGACGTAATCACCGCACCGTCCATCGTCGGACAGGACACTGCGATGGAGACCGCACGATGAAAGGCCGGGGGTCGGTATCGGCGTGGTGCATTGATCATCCGGTCGCCACCTTGCTGCTGACGTTTCCAGCGGTGTTGCTGGGCCTGATCGCCTTCCCACGCCTGCCTGTCGCGCCGTTGCCAGAGGCTGAGTTCCCGACTATCCAAGTCACCGCCTCCCTGCCAGGCGCCAGCCCGGAAACCATGGCCTCCTCGGTCGCGACCCCGCTGGAGGTGCAGTTCAGCGCAATCCCCGGCATGACACAAATGACCTCCAGCAGCGCATTGGGTTCGACCAATCTGACGCTGCAATTCACTCTCAGCAAAAGCATCGACACCGCCGCCCAGGAAGTCCAGGCGGCCATCAACACCGCTGCGGGCAGGCTGCCCGCTGACATGCCCAACTTGCCGACCTGGCGCAAGGTCAACCCGGCTGACAGCCCGGTGCTGATCCTCAGCGTCAGCTCAAACCTGATGCCCGGCACCGAACTCAGTGACATCACCGAATCCCTGCTCGCGCGCCAGCTCAGCCAGATCGACGGTGTCGGTCTGGTCAACATCACCGGGCAACAACGCCCTGCAATCCGGGTTCAGGCCGCACCGGAGAAACTCGCGGCCTTGAGGCTGACCCTGGCCGACGTGCGCGTGGCGCTGCAACAAACCAGCTTGAACCTGGCCAAAGGCGCGCTGTATGGCAAGGACAATGTCTCGACACTCTCCGCTAACGATCAACTGTTCCAACCCGAGGATTACGCGCAGCTCATTGTGTCCTACAAAGACGGCGCGCCGGTTCATCTCAAAGATGTCGCAACGGTGATCAACGGTGCGGAGAACGCTTACGTCAAAGCCTGGTCCGGCGATCAACAAGGGGTCAACCTGGTGGTCTTCCGTCAGCCGGGGGCGAACATCGTCGAGACCGTGGATCGCATCCAGCGCGAGTTACCTCGCCTGCAGGAAATGCTGCCGGCGTCGGTGGAAGTGTCAGTGCTCAACGACCGGACCAAAACCATTCGTGCGTCATTACATGAAGTGGAAATGACTCTACTGATCGCCGTGCTGTTGGTCGTCGCGGTCATGGCCCTGTTCCTGCGCCAGTTATCGGCAACCCTGATCGTCAGCAGTGTGCTGGGCGTGTCGTTGGTCGCCAGTTTCGCGATGATGTACCTGTTCGGTTTCAGCCTGAACAACCTGACACTGGTGGCGATTGTCGTGGCCGTGGGGTTCGTGGTCGACGATGCGATTGTGGTGGTCGAGAATATTCACCGCCACCTCGAAGCAGGCGACGGCATGCGCGAAGCCGCGATCAAGGGCGCCGGGGAAATCGGCTTCACCGTGGTTTCGATCAGTTTCTCGCTGGTGGCCGCGTTCATCCCGCTGCTGTTCATGGGCGGCGTGGTCGGGCGGCTGTTCAAGGAGTTCGCCCTCACCGCCACCGCGACCATTCTGATTTCGGTAGTGGTCTCCCTGACCCTGGCACCCACCCTCGCCGCCCTGTTCATGCGCGCACCCAAGCATGATCCCGACGCCAAGCCGGGCTTCGGCGAGCGCTTATTGGCGTTGTACGAACGAGGCCTGCGCAAGGCACTGGCTCACCAGCGCGTGATGATGGGGATTTTCGGCATGACCCTGGTTCTGGCAGTCGCCGGTTATATCGTCATCCCCAAAGGCTTTTTCCCGGTGCAGGACACCGCTTTCGTGCTGGGTACCAGCGAAGCCGCCGCCGACATTTCCTACCCTGACATGGTCGAGAAACACTTGGCGATGGCCAAAATCGTCAGTGAAGACCCGGCGGTCCAGGCGTTTTCCCATTCAGTGGGGGTGACCGGCAGCAACCAGACCATCGCCAACGGACGTTTCTGGATTGCCCTCAAAGACCGCAGTGATCGCGATGTATCGGTCAGCGAATTCATCGACCGCATACGACCAAAACTGGCAACAGTGCCGGGCATCGTCTTGTACCTGCGCGCCGGGCAAGACATCAACCTCAGCTCCGGCCCGAGTCGAAGCCAATACCAGTACGTGCTCAAGAGCAATGACGGCCAACTCCTCAATACCTGGACCCAGCGCCTGACCGAAAAGCTCCGGGAAAACCCAGCCTTCCGCGACCTGTCCAACGACCTGCAACTGGGTGGCAGCATCACCCACATCAGCATCGACCGCAGCGCTGCGGCGCGCTTTGGCCTGACCACCAGTGACGTCGATCAGGCACTTTACGATGCATTCGGCCAACGGCAGATCAGCGAATACCAGACCGACATCAACCAGTACAAGGTCATCCTGGAACTCGACACCGAGCAACGCGGCAAGGCCGAGAGCCTGAATTATTTCTATCTGCGCTCACCGCTCAGTGGCGAAATGGTCCCGCTGTCGGCCCTGGCCAAAGTCGATCCACCGAGCGTTGGCCCCCTGTCTATCAGCCATGACGGCATGTTCCCGGCCGCCAACCTGTCCTTCAACCTCGCGCCCGGCGTGGCGTTGGGCGATGCAGTGCTGATGCTCGACAAGGCCAAGAGCGACATCGCCATGCCGGCAGCAATCGTCGGCTCGTTCCAGGGGGCGGCGCAGGCGTTCCAGAGTTCGTTGGCCAACCAGCCGTGGCTAGTCCTGGCAGCGCTGGTGGCGGTGTACATCATCCTTGGTGTGCTGTATGAAAGCTTCGTCCATCCCCTGACCATCATCTCGACCCTGCCATCTGCGGGGATCGGCGCACTGCTGCTGCTCTGGCTGCTGGGCCAGGACTTCTCGATCATGGCGCTGATCGGCATCGTGCTGCTGATCGGTATCGTCAAGAAAAACGGTATCCTGTTGGTCGATTTCGCCCTGGATGCCCAGCGCAATCGAGGGCTCAGCCCACAAGATGCTATTTATGAAGCCTGCCTGACGCGCTTCCGACCGATTATCATGACCACGATCGCGGCCCTGCTCGGCGCTTTGCCGCTGATGCTCGGTTACGGGGTCGGCGCGGAGTTGCGCCAGCCTTTGGGGATTGCGGTGGTCGGTGGGTTAGTCGTCAGCCAAGCGTTGACCCTGTTCACCACGCCGGTGATCTACCTGCAGCTAGAACGGCTGTTCCATCGGCGCCCGCCACACTCTGCGCCTGACCCCGCAGCAGTTCTGGTCATAGACAAGTGAGTGTCGCCCCATGCGCGTGCTGATTATCGAAGATGAAGAGAAAACCGCCGACTACCTGCACCGGGGCTTGACCGAACAGGGCTACACCGTGGACCTGGCCCGCGATGGTATCGAAGGCCTGCACCTGGGGCTGGAAAGTGACTACGCGGTAATCATTCTCGACGTCATGCTGCCGGGCCTGGACGGCTTCGGGGTATTACGCGCCCTGCGTGCCAGAAAGCAGACACCGGTGATCATGCTCACCGCTCGCGAAAACGTCGACGACCGCATTCGCGGCTTACGCGAAGGCGCGGACGATTACCTGGGCAAACCCTTCTCTTTTCTCGAACTGGTCGCGCGCCTGCAAGCCTTGACCCGACGCAGTAGCGGCCATGAGCCGGTGCAGATCAGCATCGCCGACCTCTGGATCGACCTCATCAGCCGCAAGGCCACACGCGCCGGGATGCGCCTGGACCTGACCGCCAAGGAGTTTTCCCTGCTCAGCGTACTGGCTCGCCGCCAGGGTCAGATCCTCTCGAAAACCTCGATTGCCGAGATGGTCTGGGATATCAATTTCGACAGCGATACGAACGTCGTCGAAGTCGCGATCAAACGCCTGCGCGCCAAACTGGATGGGCCGTTCGAGCAGAAGCTGCTGCATACCATTCGCGGCATGGGTTATGTGCTGGAGAACCGCAGTGGCAACTAATTCCATCGCCCTGCGCCTGAGCAGCCTGTTTGCGCTGGTCGCGATGCTGGTGTTTCTACTGATCGGCTGGGCCCTTTACCTGCAAGTCGAAAAAGGCCTCGGCCAGTTGCCCGCCGCCGAGGTGGAAGCGCGCTACAGCGTGCTCGAATCCGCCGTTACCCGATTCGGCACACCCGAGCATTGGGCGAAGATCAGCGCCAAACTCAAACTACTCAGCGAAGAAGACAAGCGCATCCGATTCTGGGTCGTCAGCGACAACCCGGCCTACGAGTTTGGTAGCCCGGATGCGGCGATACGCCAGTTCGCCAAGGGCCCGCCGGGCATGCGCGACATGGCACTGGCCGGCCATGAGTTCCCGTTCAAAGTACTGGTCAGCCAGTTCCCGGCACAGGATCAACGCCCACCGCTACGGTTTTTGATTGCAATCGATACCGAAACCTTCTGGCAGACCCAGCACTCGCTGCTGATCGCCTTGATCGGTCTCGCGGCCGCCGGCATCGTGCTCGCGTCAGTGCTGGGTTACTGGGTCGCACGCATCGGTTTGAAACCCTTGGTCAGCCTATCGCTGGAAGCCCGAAAACTGGCGCCCCCACGTTTGTCTGGCCGCCTGCAACTGTCCTCCCTACCGCCTGAACTGGACCAATTCGTCAGCTCATTCAACTCGACGCTGGAGCGAGTCGAGCAAGCCTACTCAAGGCTCGAATCATTCAACGCCGATGTCGCCCATGAACTGCGCTCGCCGCTGACCAACCTGATCGGTCAAACTCAAGTGGCGCTGACCCGTGGACGCTCAGCCGAGCATTACTTCGAAGTGTTGCAATCCAACCTGGAAGAGCTTGAGCGATTGAGGTCGATCATCAACGACATGCTGTTTCTGGCCAGCGCCGACCAAGGCAGCAAGGCCACCGAATTGACGTCCACCTCGCTGGCCAAAGAAGTCGCCACAGCCCTGGATTACCTGGACTTCATCCTCGAAGACGCTCACGTGCGGGTCGAGGTTCAGGGTGACGCCAGCGTTCGTATCGAAAAAGCCCACCTGCGACGGGCGCTGATTAACCTGTTGCACAACGCTGTGCAGCATACCGAGCCAGGGCAAGTGATCCGGGTCGAGATCCGGGCCCAAGACGAGCATGTCAGCATCGGAGTGGCCAATCCCGGCGCCGAAATAGCCAGCGAACACTTGCCCATGCTCTTTGAGCGCTTCTATCGCGTCGACGCCTCACGCAGCAACAGCGGCGCCAACCACGGGCTGGGTCTGGCCATCGTCAAAGCCATCGCCCTGATGCATGGCGGGACCGTTTTCGTCCACAGCCAGCAAGGCGTCAACACTTTCGGCATCAACCTTCCGCGCTGAACCATTCCCCTCTTCATTGCAGGCGTGCCTGCCCCCGCAAACGTGCTATCTCCGCTGAGACGTTAAAATTCGTGCCGCACTTTGTTACCAGAATGACAAAAGTCCTTTGAGTACATGCCTCTTTTTCGAACTTGGTCCGACCTATATTTTTGTCGCACTTAATTAGCACTTGCCTAGCAAGAAGGTCTCAAAAATGTCCACCAGTATGGGTATTGCCAGCGTTTTCGTATTGTCTTCGTTCCTGTTATCCGGTCAGGCGTCTGCAGAAGAATCGCAGTCCTTTGTTGCACAGAAAGCCGCACGTCAGGCGTCTGTCGAACAAGCCCAAACCCGAGCAGAAATGACCGCAAAGACACCGAACAACGAGCAATCTCTGGAAAAGTCGGTAGATAGCGGTACTTCCGATAACGCTCAAAAGGGCTAATCGACTGTAATAACGTTTCCCTCGACAGTCGATCAAATGCCCCATTTGATCGACCGTTCTTTAAAAGCCACTGCTACTCAGTGGCTTTTTTTTTGCGTACAATTTTGCGCCGTAGCGGCTGTACGTCGGGCACCTTAGGGCCCACCGATTGCTTTTCCCCCGTTCGCTAACCCACCTGAATCCCGACCCGCCCCCTGCACAAGATGTGCGTTCAGCTTGAAGACTGATCGTACCCGCTATCAAGACATGTCAGACGTGTAACAATTATTAGAGAGCACGCTGATACCGCCGCTAAGATATAAGGTGTTAAATACGTTCTACTCAGGTGTTAAAAAATCCTTACCTAACTAGTTATTGTCTTTTAAATCAGTACGTTAAATTATTCTCCGTATTTTATTTCCATAGAATTCCGGTCATGAACCCAACCTTTACATTGCACGCAACGCCAGGAAAGTGGTCCAGACCCGAAGTCATCCTGATTTTCGGCAGCAGCTTTGCGGTGGTCGCTATTCTTGTGATCGTCACGTCACTGCTGTTTCGCGAGCGCGACAGCGCGACAGAATTTGCCGCCCGCACGGCGTCCAACATCGTGCAGTTGATCGATGCCGACGTGCAGCGCAATGCCGAGCTGTACGACACATCTATCCAGGGCATGATTGCCGCATGGCAGCTTCCGGGGATCATGGCCATCCCGTCACAGATGCGTCATTTGATGCTGTTCGACCGTTCCACCGCTGCGCCCTATAAAGGTGATTTGCTGCTATTGGACAAGAATGGAAGCATTCTTGCTGACTCTACTTCGCTCGTCCCCAGAGCCGGCAACTTTGCTGACCGCACTCATTTCACGGCGCACCGGGATAACCCATCGCTGGGCCTGCTGGTCAGCGATCCGTTCAAGATGCGCCTGGGTGACCCGGACTGGTGCATCAGCTTCAGTCGCCGCGTGTCTTCACCTGAAGGCGAATTTCTTGGCATCGCCTCGGGGGCGATGCGGCTGCTGTATTTCAATGAGCTGTTCAAAGACCTGAGTATCGGCAAGGACAGCAACGTGAACCTGATCAATACCCACGGCATTCTGCTCGCTCGACAGCCAGTGCTGGATGGCAACGATATGACGGGCGCGGACTTCAGCCAGCAAGCTAACTTCCAACGCTTCCTGAAAGAAGGCAGTGGTCACTTCACCAGTGTGTCCTCGCTGGACAACAAAGAGCGTCTTTACACCTTTTCGCGAGTCGGCGATTTGCCGCTGATCGTGGTCGTTGGCCAATCAGTGGAAGAGGTGTATGCCGTCTGGAGGCGCACTACCTTATTGGTGGGCAGCGCTACCAGCATCTTATGTTTCGGCATTTTGTGGCTGACGTTTCTGTTGCGCCGCGAACTGCGTCTGCGCCAGCGTGCCGAAAATGGCTTGGCCCACCTGGCTGCGACCGACGGCTTGACCGGCCTGGCCAATCGTCGCAGGCTCGATCAGGTACTGAAAACCGAATGGGCGCGAGGGTTACGTTCAGGGCAGCCACTGTCGCTGCTGATGATTGATGTCGACAACTTCAAGACGTTCAACGACCGCCATGGCCATCATGGTGGAGACGAGGCCCTGCGTACTGTGGCGGCGACTATTCTTAGCCGTATTCGCCGCCCTGGAGACCTTGCGGCGCGTTATGGCGGCGAAGAGTTTTCCGTGGTACTGGCCGACACACCGCTCGAAGGCGCTCAGGTCATCGCCGAAGCCATCAGGGCTGCAATCGAGGCCCTGCCGCGCTTTGCCAATGACGAACACGCCATCACCGTCAGCATCGGGGTCGTCTCTCATGTGATGCGCCCCGGCGACACGCTGAGCACCTTGACCCGCATTGCCGATCAGGCGCTGTATCAAGCCAAACGCAAAGGTCGCAATCGTGTGGAGTGCGGATCATGGACCTCCCACCGCGACCCTCTTGTCACTTGAGTTGCAGGTTGCGCATGCAGAGAAAACGCCAGACGAGCTGGCGTTTTCTCTAAAGCGTTCAATCAGTTTTTTTGTACGTGAGCGGTATCACGCATGGCTTTGACCTGATCACGGTTACGTTGTGCTCCGTCAAGCTGCTTCTGAATCAATGCGATAACGTTCGTTGGCAGATTCTCTTCACGGGCTTTTTCAAGTGCTTTTCTGTAGGCCTTGAGTGCAGTGTCTTCACCTCGCTCTACCTCACTCAGAATCGCCTCATCGCTTTTACCAGTAACCACCGACTTCAGATCGATCCAGGCACGGTGCAGCGAACCAACGATGCTTGAAGACGTTTCAGGATCCCCGCCCAGAACACGAACTTCAGCCTGGAGCTCCCGTACGGCTGTGGCGCACTCTTGCGACCGGCTGATAAAAAAGCTCTTTACCGTCGGATTTTTGATGTCTTCAGCGCTGGTATGAAAGCCTTTTTCGCCATCCTTACTGGTTTCAATCAAATCATTGAGCAATGAAATGGCTTCTTTATTGATATCTGTCATTTTCAAACTCCTTATCGGTTAGTGGATGACAGTTGAAAAAGCAGCCTTCATGCCACGTTCTATTTTCTTTAAATACCTTACATTTCAATAAGTTGATTTACACAAGAGACAGATCAATCGTTCTTTCTGCAAGAACTGTCGTTTGGCCTGCATGCAGAATGCACGTATCTTGAGGGCTGTAGTTTCGTGCACATCCGACGTGCGCACCCCATTGAATGGCCTGGACATGAATCCCGAAAAACTTGAACTGCTGGTCACCCGCGAAATGCCGTATGGCAAATACAAGGGCCGGCTCATCGCCGATTTACCGGGGCAGTACCTGAACTGGTTCGCTCGGGAAGGTTTCCCCTCGGGTGAGTTGGGCAGCCTGTTGGCGTTAATGCACGAGATCGACCATAACGGTTTGTCCGAACTGCTTGACCCGCTACGCAAGCGCCAACGCCCGTTCCGCCCCTAACGATTCATACGCCAAGCGAGTTCGTGATGCCGATTGATCAACATGCCGCCACCGCCCTGGACTGCGCCCGAGACGAAGCCTTCTGGCAGCGCATCGCTTCACGCTATGAGGTCGAGCCAGGCCCGATCAACCTGGAAAACGGTTATTTTGGCCGCATGACCCGGACGGTGGTCGAGGACTATCAACACCAGATCGCCGCCATCAACCGCAGCAACTCAGTGTATGTGCGCCATCAGTTCGATCAGGTCGACAGCGTGCTGATTCGCGATCAACTGGCGGCAATGGTCCAAGTGCCAGCCCACGAGATCGCCATCACGCGCTGTGCCTCCGAATCCCTGCAATCATTGATTCGCAACTACAACGCCCTGCAACCTGGCGATCAGGTGTTGATCAGCGATCTGGATTACATCAGCGTGCAAAGCGCCATGCGCTGGCTGGCAAAGAGCCGTGATGTGGAGGTGATTGAAATCCAGCACCCGCACCCTGCCACCTATGAGAGCCTGCTGGACAGTTACCGCTCAGCCTTCGAGAGCCACCCCCGTTTGAAGTTGATGGCGTTGACCCACGTCACCCACCGCACCGGTCTGGTGATGCCGGTGCAAGCGATTGCCGCGTGGGCCAAGACCCATCGCATTGACGTGATCCTCGACGGCGCGCACGCCCTTGGCCAGCTCGACTTCAAACTGGACGAGTTGGGCGTGGCGTTTGCCGGATTCAATCTGCAGAAATGGATCGGAGCGCCGCTGAGCCTGGGCTTTATCTACATTGCCCAGGAGCGCCTGACAGACATCGACCCGGACATGGGCGACAGTCGATTTGCAATCGACGATATCCGGTCGCGCGCGCCCTATGGCACGCCCAATATCCCGGCCCTGATGACCCTGCCGCGAGTGTTCGAAGAGCATCTGGCGATGGGCGGTGCCGCCGTGAAGGGCGCACGCCTGAACTACCTGCGCGACCTGTGGGTCAAGCCTGCAAGGGAATTGTCGGGAATTGAGGTTTTGACCCCGGACGACGCGCGCCTGTATTGCGGGATCACGGCATTGCGCTTTACCCGCCAAGTGGATCAGCAGCGGATGGTCGAGCGTTTACTGGAGGAGTACAACCTGTTCACGGTGGCGCGCGACGGCGCTGCGTGCGGGCCGTGCATCCGTATCACTCCGGGCTTTACCACGTCGGTGGCGGAGATCGAAACACTGGTACGAGCACTGCGTGAACTGAGCCGGTAACCGCCCTAAAAAACACGGTGCACCCGACCAAGGCGCACCGTGAAAAGCCAAGCAACAACAACCAACAACCTATCCGTTAGTCAAACAACGCCAGCGCTTCAACGCTGGCAGCTTCAATCCGTGCCCACTCGCCATTCTTGATCCAGGCGTTGTCGAGCATCCACGAGCCGCCCACACACATCACGTTCGGCTGCGCCATGTAGCTCTTCAGGTTGTCTGGATTAACGCCACCGGTAGGACAGAAACGAACTTCGCCGAACGGGCCGCCAAGGGCTTTGATTGCCGCAACGCCGCCGCTGATCTCAGCCGGGAACAATTTGAAACGACGGTAACCCAAGGCGTAGCCCATCATGATCTCCGAGGCGCTACTGATCCCCGGCAGCATCGGCAGCGGGCTGTCGACGCCAGCTTGAAGCAGCTCGGGCGTGCAACCGGGGGTAACGATGAATTGCGCCCCAGCCGCTTCAGCGTCCGCCAGCATCTGTCGGTCAAGGATGGTGCCGGCACCGACGCACAGTTCGGGACGTTGCTCACGCAAGACCCGAATCGCGGTCAGGCCGAATGCCGAGCGCAGGGTCACTTCCAGCGTGGTCAATCCGCCAGCGGCCAGCGCATCGGCCAGGGGCAGAATGTCTTGTTCGCGGGCAATGGTTATCACCGGCAAAATCTTCGCCTTGGCGCAGAGTTCGTCGATTTGGACAATCTTGTTCGCCATGCTGTTCAGCGGCAGGTTTTTTTCGATTGTTTTCATGGCGGCTGATCCTTTGCTCATGGGCACCAGTAAATCTCTAAGGAGGAATTCAGAAAGGCACGGATGGGCATTTGGGCGAGATCATCACCTGCCACTGCCGTGCGTAATGTATCGAGTTTGGCCTGCCCGGAAATGGACAGTATCTGCAGACGTGCAGACGCGAGCAACTGACGCGTCAGGGTCAAGCGCTGGCGTGGCACCGTCGGCGCCAGCATAGGCAAGCAACGACGCTGTCCATCAAGGCGCAATGCTTCGCTGAGGTTCGGACTCTTGGGAAACAGCGACGCAGTGTGGCCGTCATCCCCCATACCCAGCACCAATACATCGATCGGTGGCAACTCAGCCAGGGCTTGATCGGCCTCATGTGCCGCCTCATCCAGGGTTGGCGTTGCGCGGTACAGCCCAATGAAACGGGCTTTAGCCGCTGGCCCCTGAAGCAAGTAGCGCTTCAACAGGCCGGCATTGCTGTCGGCATGTTCCACCGGCACCCAGCGTTCGTCCGCCAGGCTGACCACCACCTTGGACCAGTCCAGCGACTGCTGCGCCAGGCTTTGGAAAAATGCCACCGGACTGCGCCCGCCGGACACCACCAGAGTCGCCACGCCATGCGCACTGATTGCGCTGCGCAGTTGCTCAGCCACCGCCGTCGCCAGCTCACTGGCCAACAGCGCCGGATTGGCAAACGTGTGAGCGACTATGCCCGCAGGCAGTTCAACTTTAGATATCCCCATACCAGGACCTCCCGTCACGAGTAATCAGTGCAATGGAGCTCATCGGCCCCCACGACCCAGCCGCGTAAGGCTTGGGTGCATCGCCGGCCTTCTTCCAGCCCGCGATCAGTTGGTCGCACCATTGCCATGCGTACTCAATTTCATCTTTACGGACAAACAGGTTCTGATTGCCACGCATGACTTCCAGCAACAACCGCTCGTAGGCATCGGGGATCCGCGCGCTTTGATAGGTGTCTGAAAAATTCAACTGCAAAGGGCCGCTGCGCAGCTGCATGCCTTTATCCAGGCCTTGATCCTTGGTCATCACCTGCAAGGAAATGCCTTCATCAGGCTGCAGGCGAATGATCAACCGGTTGCTGATCTGCAAGCGCTGCTCGGGGGCGAAAATGTAGTGCGGCGGCTCTTTGAAATGGATCACGATCTGCGACAGTTTTTGCGGCATGCGCTTGCCGGTACGCAGGTAGAACGGCACGCCCGACCAGCGCCAGTTGCGAATGTCAGCACGCAACGCAACAAAGGTTTCGGTATCGCTCTGAGTATTGGAGTTTTCTTCCTCCAGATAGCCCGGCACCGGTTTGCCTTCGCTGTAACCGGCAATGTACTGGCCCCGCACCACCTGAGTGGCAAGGCGTTCAGGGGTGAACGGCGCCAGGGCTTTAAGCACCTTGACCTTCTCGTCGCGAATGCTGTCGGCGGACAGGTCGCTCGGCGGGTCCATGGCGATCAGGCAAAGCAGTTGCAGCAAGTGATTCTGGATCATGTCGCGCAGTTGCCCGGCCTGATCGAAGTAACCCCAACGGCCTTCGATGCCGACCTGTTCGGCGACCGTGATTTCAACGTGGGAAATGTGGTTCTGATTCCACTGGGTCTCGAACAGGCTGTTGGCAAACCGCAGGGCGATCAAGTTCTGTACGGTTTCCTTGCCCAGATAGTGGTCGATTCGATAGACGCGGTTTTCCGGAAAGGACTGCGCGACCGCATCGTTGACCCGACGCGAGGAGGCCAGGTCGTGGCCGATGGGTTTTTCCAGTACGGCACGGGTGCGCTCGGTCAGATTGACCGACGCGAGGTTCTCGCAGATCGCGCCATACACCGAAGCCGGGGTAGCAAAATAGGCGATCAAACGCTCGGCGTCGCCCACCCGATCAGCCAGTGCGACATAATCCTCGGCCTTGAGAAAGTCCACATGCAGGTAACTCAGGCGCGCCTGAAAACGCTGCACATGTTCATCTTCAAGCTCGGCCTCGGGTACGAATCGGCGCAAACTGCTGTCTATGTAAGCCAAATGCTGCTGTTCACTGCCGGACTCACGCGCCAAGGCAAAAATACGGGTATCGGCATGCAACAACCCAGCGCGGTCAAGCTGGTACAAGGCCGGAAACAGCTTGCGCACTGCCAGGTCGCCTAACGCGCCAAACAAGGCAAAGGTGCACGATTCAACCGTTATCAGGGGCATAATGTTTGTTCTTTTATCAAGTTAGGCTACAAATACCTTTTTTAAAGGCAGTATTCAAGATCAAATGTAGTAATAACCACAACATTTCGTCTAAAACCAGATTCCGATGGTGATCGACGAGGGCCATCAGTACGATAGGCCACCTTTACCAGCGTCTGTAAGACTCTCGATGACAGGCATTGCCAGGGTGTGTACAAATCAGTCTGTTGCCTGCTCGACAAGGATATAAAATGGACCGCATGCGCAACCTCCTGGAGCATATCCAGGGCCGTCTCGATGAATTGAACAAGGCTGAGCGCAAGGTCGCCGAGGTGATCCTGCTCAACCCACAGCAAGCGACGCGCTTGAGTATCGCCGCGCTCGCTCAGGCCGCCAAGGTCAGCGAGCCCACGGTCAACCGCTTTTGCCGCTCGTTCGGTGTCAGCGGTTATCCCGAGCTCAAGTTGCAGCTGGCGCAAAGTCTGGCCAGTGGCGCGGCGTATGTAAGCCGCGCAGTGGAGGCCGACGACAACCCCGAGGACTACACCCGGAAAATTTTCGGCAGCGCCATTGCCTCGCTGGACAGCGCCCTTCAGCAACTCGATTCGAACCTGATCAGCAAAGCCGTGGATCTATTGATTCAGGCGCGGCAGATCCATTTTTTTGGCCTCGGCGCTTCGGCCCCGGTGGCGATGGATGCGCAGCATAAATTCTTTCGTTTCAACCTCGCGGTGACCGCGCACGTTGATGTGCTGATGCAGCGCATGATCGCTTCCGTCGCACATACCGGCGAGTTATTTGTGATCATTTCCTACACCGGCCGCACCCGCGAACTGGTGGAAGTGGCCCGCATTGCCCGCGAAAACGGCGCCTCGGTTCTGGGCCTGACCGCCGAGGGGTCGCCACTGGCCAAGGCCAGCACCCTGAGCTTGAATATCCCGCTCCCAGAAGACACCGACATCTATATGCCGATGACCTCACGGATCATCCAGCTCACCGTGCTCGACGTATTGGCCACCGGCATGACCCTGCGCCGGGGCGTGGATTTCCAGCCGCATTTGCGCAAAATCAAGGAAAGCCTCAACGCCAGCCGGTATCCGATTGACGATGAGTTGATTTAAGGCCCGGTCACCATCGGGCACACCGCATCGAGCCAGCGCTTCTGCGCCAAACGACTCAAAAAAAACGGGCAGCCAGGCTGCCCGCAAAGCACACACATACCTTGATCACTGACAGCGCGTCTTCAAACCTTGATTAGCGCTAAAACCCGCTTAGAACTTCGACTGAATCTTCAAACCTGCAACCAGCGCATCGTCAACCTGATCGACGCCACCTGGGTGTTTGATGAATTGCAGGTTGGGACGCACGGTCAGCCAATTGGTGACGTGGAAACCGTAGTAAATCTCGGCGTTGTATTCAGTACTCTGCACCGGCAGATAGTTAGGGTTGTCGTAATCGTCGATCCCGCTGATTTGGTTGACCAGACGTGCACGGTCTTGCGCATCATCATTGACGTGAATCCGAGCGATACCCACGCCCATGTCATCTTTTGGACGCGCATTGAACGGACCTTTGTAGGTCAGGCCGATCTGCTGGTAGTTATCGATGTAGTTGGTAGCCTTGTCATGCACGGTTGCGTTGGCGAACGCACTCAAGCCACGGGCAGCATCGCCGTTGTGGGTGGTGAGTTGCTGCTGTGCCACGACCCACCAGCCATGCTTGCTGCTGTGCGACTGGTATTCCCCGCCCGGGGTGAGTGGCTGCGCCTGACCGTCGGCGCCTTTGTAAACGTCGTCGGCTTTGGCGGTGCTGTAGTAGTAACCGAGACGGTATTCGCCCGGCAGGTCGTTGACCTTCGGCGACCAGACCAACTCGGTGGGGATGATCATGCCTTTGGTACCGCTGCCACTGAGCTTGAAGCCGTTACCGGTTTCCAGGTTGGATGGGTTCTGCTCGAACGCGCCGACCTGTGCATAGAACTCGGGGGTGATGTTGTATTTAACACGTAACGCCCACTGGCTGACCGGCCAGTTGTACCAGATGCTGCCGACCCAGTTACCCACTTGCGAGCCGCAGAACGCAAGGTTCTGGAAGTCGCACGGGAAGCTGTTGAAGTCTTCGCCTGGCCCAAAACGACCAGCTTTAACATCCAGTGCGCCGTCAAAATATTTCTGCTTGGCCCACATTTGCGTCAGGCGCCAGGTCTGACCACGGCCCCAGACTTCCTGTGACGAACTAAAGGTGCCAGCACGCGGATCGCCTATGCGGTCATTGGAGATGTTGCGGCCACTGCGCTCAGTGATCGCCAGTTTGAATTCAGCGTCATGCCAGCCGAGGATTTTTTGCAGATCCAGGTCCACGCCCAGAGCGAACTGATCCGCATAGCGCGCAGTCTTGTCGTTGTTGTAGCCGCCGTGCAAGTTGCTGCCGACTTCCCCTACGTACTCAAGTGAAAAGTCATATCCCTTGTTCAGCAGCTCGGTACGCGTGCCGCCCCAGTCACCCGACATCCACTGCGAGTTCGGATCAAAAGCATCAGCCGCGTGCACGCTTCCAGCCAAGCTTAATGCACCCAAAACAGACAGCGTGCTAATCAGCTTGAATTGGGTAAGCGATTTGGCTTCTTTATGATTCATCCCTTAAATCCTCTTATTGTTATTAGCGCTAGTAGGTGACTTGCATTGACTAACATCGTGTCGCTGGCTGACCGACTGTTAAGGCCTGATCGATCAAACCCGCGATGCTCGGCGCACCCCGTCATTGGTTGCGACTAATTTGCGTGACATTGCCCACACGTTCAGCGGGCTGGGACTTTCCCAAAACCCCGAGCCGCTCACCGCTCTTGGCGTCGAACAGCAACACTTTTGAAGGATCGAACTGCAGGTTCAGTGATTCCCCTACCTGCGGCGCAACGTCCGGCGCCAGGCGGCAGCAGACCTTGCTCTGGTTAAGCGTGACGAACACCAAGGTGTCCGGCCCGGTCGGCTCGGTGACTTGAACTTCGGCGCGAATAGTCGGCAAGCCGTTGGGTTCGACGGGTGCCAGAACGATCTGTTCAGGACGCATGCCGAGAATCACTTCACGGTCTTCCAGGCCCGCATCAAGCATGCCCAGCGGCAGCTCGCAACGCGCCTGACCACTGTCGAGCAGGGCCAGCAGCCGCCCGTCCTTACGTTGCAGGCGCAAGGGGATGAAGTTCATCGGCGGCGAACCGATGAAGCTGGCGACGAACAGGTTGGCCGGATCGTTGTAAATCTGCTTCGGCGTGCCGAACTGCTGAATGATCCCGTCCTTCATCACCGCCACTTTGTCGCCCAGAGTCATGGCTTCGATCTGGTCGTGGGTCACGTAAACCGTGGTGGTTTTCAGGCGCTGGTGCATCAGTTTCATTTCAGTCCGCATCTCGACCCGCAGCTTGGCGTCGAGGTTGGAAAGCGGCTCATCGAACAGGTAGATTTTCGGCCGCCGCGCCAACGCACGACCCATGGCCACACGCTGTTGCTGCCCACCGGAAAGCTGGCCGGGCTTCCGATTGAGCAGGTGTTCGATCTGCAACAGCTTGGCGACCCGCGCGACCTCCTCTTCGATGGCCGCGGGCGCCATCTTGCGGATTTTCAAACCAAACGAGATGTTTTCGCGCACGCTCATGGTTGGGTACAACGCGTAAGACTGGAACACCATGGCGATGTCACGATCCTTGGGGCTCATGCCACTGATGTCCGCGTCATCGATCAGGATCGAGCCGCCGCTGATGTTTTCCAGCCCGGCAATGCAGTTCATCAACGTCGATTTACCGCAGCCCGAAGGACCGACCAGAATCAGAAACTCGCCGTCATCGATCTTCAGTTCGATGTTTTTCAAGGTGTCCGGCAAACCGCTGCCGTAGGTCTTGTTGACGTTGCGCAATTCGAGAGTTGCCATGATTACCCCTTGACCGCGCCGGCCGTCAGCCCACGCAGGAAATACTTACCAGCCAGCACATAGACCAGCAGTGTCGGCAGCCCGGCGATCATCGCCGCTGCCATATCAACGTTGTATTCCTTGGCACCGGTGCTGGTGTTGACCAGGTTGTTCAGTGCCACGGTGATGGGCTGCGAGTCGCCACTGGAGAAGACCACACCGAACAGGAAGTCGTTCCAGATCTGGGTAAACTGCCAGATCAGGCAGACCATGATGATCGGCGTCGACATCGGCAGAATGATCCGGCCGAAGATGGTGAAAAATCCGGCACCGTCCAGCCGCGCAGCCTTGACCAACGCATCCGGAATGCTCACGTAGTAGTTGCGGAAGAACAGCGTGGTGAATGCCAGGCCGTAGACCACATGCACGAACACCAGGCCGGTGGTAGAGGCTGCCAGCCCCATCTTGCCGACCGTGAACGACGCCGGCAGCAGCACGGTCTGGAACGGCAGGAAACAGCCGAACAACAACAGACCGAAAAACAATTGCGAACCCCGAAAGCGCCACATCGCCAGCACGTAACCGTTGATGGCGCCGATGGCGGTGGAGATCAGAACCGCTGGCACGGTGATTTTCACCGAGTTCCAGAAGTAGCCATCGACCGTGGCCCAGGCCTTGACCCACCCCATGCCGGTGACCACTGTCGGCCAGCTCAACAAGTTACCAGTGCTGATGTCTTCCGGAGATTTGAAACTGGTCAGCAGCATCACGATCAGCGGCACCAGATACACCACGACCGCCAACAGCAAGACCGCATAGATCGCGACCCGGCTGATGCTGATGCTGATGGAAGGTTTACCCACCTGACTATTCATGGCGTTTGGTCCTCAGCTCGGAGTACAGATATGGCACGAGGATGGCGAGAATCGCGCCGAGCATCAGGATTGCACTCGCCGAGCCCATGCCCATCTGGCCACGGCTGAAGGTGAACGAGTACATGAACATCGCGGGCAAGTCCGAGGAGTAGCCGGGGCCACCTGCAGTCATCGACGCCACCAAGTCGAAGCTCTTGATGGCGATGTGCGCCAGAATCATCACCGCGCTGAAAAACACCGGGCGCAGGCTTGGCAGCACGACGCGCAGATAGATGGTTGGCAGGCTCGCGCCGTCGATCTGCGCGGCACGAATGATCGACTGATCGACCCCGCGCAACCCGGCGAGAAACAGTGCCATAACGAACCCGGAAGACTGCCAGACCGCTGCGATCACCAGGCAGTACACGACGCGGCTCGGGTCGACCAGCCAATCCAGGCGGAAGCCTTCCCAGCCCCAGTCACGGAGCATTTTGTCCAGACCAAGACCGGGGTTGAGCAGCCATTTCCAGGCCGTACCGGTGACGATCATCGACAGCGCCATCGGGTACAAATAGACCGTGCGGATAAAACCTTCACGACGGATGCGCTGGTCCAGCAGGACCGCGAGCACGACACCCAGCACCAGACTGATGCCTATGAACATGCCGCCGAATACCGCCAGGTTCTTGCTCGCCACCCACCAACGATCGTTGTCGAGCAGACGTGTGTATTGCTGCAAACCCGCCCACTTGTAGCTGGGCATAAACGTTGAATTGGTGAACGAAAGTACAAACGTCCACAGGATATAACCATAGAAACCGACCAGCACGATCAGCATGCTTGGCGCCAACACCAACTTGGGCAGCCAGCGTTGCAGCACATCGAACGGTGAGGCCTTGCTGAACACAGCGACAGAGCTCATCTGAAAAATCCAGTTCGAGAACAAGGAATCCAGGCCGAACGCCAGCGTGAAACCCGTTAAGGTTTCAGCAGCATGCGCTACGGCTGGGGTGTACCGCTGGCGAACCAGCGGTGATTCAATAGTCGATTACTTGGCTGACTGGATGCCCGAGTACAGCTTTTTGACGACGGCTTGCGGGTCCGCTTTCGGGTCGCTCATGAAATTAGTGACCGTGTCGAAGATCGCGCCCTGCACAGCGAGCGAGGTGGCCATGTTGTGCGCCATGCTTGGCTCAAGTTTGCCGTTCTTGTCGGCGTCCTTGAAGTCCTTTGCCGAGGCCTGACCACAACTGTCGAACTTGCTCATGTCCAGATCGTTACGAACCGGGATCGAGCCTTTGTTCTGGTTGAACACGTATTGGAACTCAGGCTCGAGGGCGATTTTTGCCACATCGTTCTGAGCCGCGAGGTTGCCAGGAGTATTGTTTTTGGCAGACAACTTGAACATCGCCAGCGAATCGATGTTGTAGGTGTAGCTGCCTTGGGTGCCAGGGAAAGGAACGCATTGGTAGTCTTTACCGGCAACCTTACCGGCGGCACTCCACTCGCTCTTGGCCCAGTCGCCCATCATCTGCATACCGGCCTTGCCCTGAATGACGTCAGCCGCTGCAAGGTTCCAGTCACGCCCGGCACGGTTGTTGTCCATGTAGCCAATGAGTTTTTTCAGCGTGGCGAACACCTCGACCATCTTGTCGCCCGTCAGGGTTTTCTCGTCGAGATCAAGGAAGGCTTTTTTGTAGCCATCCGGCCCCATGATGCTCAGCACCAGGTCTTCGAATACCGTGCTGTCCTGCCAAGGTTGGCCACCATGGGCCAAGGGGATGAAGCCGGCTGCCTTGAGCTTGTCACCTGCCGCGAAGAACTCATCAAGGGTGACAGGCGCTTTGTCGATACCGGCTTTCTTGAACACTTCCGGGTTGATCCACAACCAGTTCACCCGGTGAATGTTCACCGGCACCGCCACGTAGTGACCTTCGTACTTCATGGTGTCGGAGACGGTTTTGGACAGCAGCTTGTCCCAGTTATTGGCTTTCGAAACGTCGTCGAGGTTGGTCAGCAGGCCCAAGGCGCCCCACTCTTGCAGGTCCGGACCTTTGATCTGTGCAGCAGAAGGTGGATTGCCAGACACCGCACGGGTCTTCAGTACGGTCATGGCCGCTGCACCACCGCCACCGGCGACGGCGCTGTCCTGCCAGCTATAGCCGTCTTTTTCGACCAGCTTTTTCAGGACATCGACAGCCTTTGCTTCGCCGCCCGACGTCCACCAGTGGACCACTTCCACGGTGCCTTTTGAACCGGCAGGCGCATCCGCAGCAAGAACGCTCAGAGGGAACAACGAGGCGAGGGAAATGACAGCAGCGAGGCGGGAGATCGAATTCATCTGATTACCTTTTCTTGTTGTTATGCATGAGCAAGTCTGGTGCTTGCGCTGCATAGATTTTAACCAAGGGTTTCGGCGCCATGGTAACGAAGGGACGCGCAAAGGTCACAGCCTGGTTACATAAAGGAAACAGTCGTAGAAAGGCCTGTCAGTCGTGGGTTCGCGGCAGGCGCAAGGTCACACGCAATCCGCCTTCGCGGAGGTTTTGCAGGCTCACTTCTCCGCCATGGCTGTGGGCAATATTGCGCGCAATACCCAAGCCCAGGCCGTAACCCTGTTGTTGCTTGCCTGCCAGGCGAAAATGCGGCTCGAATACTTGTTCCTGGCGCTGCTCGGGCACACCGGGACCCTCGTCATCGACGTGCAGGACGAACGCTTCGGCGTCGTCATCGACATGCAGGTGGGCCTTCTGCCCGTATTTGAGCGCGTTGTCGATCAGGTTGCCGATGCAGCGTTTGAGCGCCAGTGGCTTGCCCGGATAAAACGCGGCGGCCTTCCCCTGCTGAGTGACACGGCCATTGCCGGTTGGCGAAAGGTAGGGTTCGACCAGACAATGCAGCACCTGATTGAGGTCCACCGGTTCAATGTTTTCGTGGATATCCGTATCTTTCACGCATTGCAGCGCGCCTTTGACCAATAACTCCAACTCGTCGAGGTCGCGACTGAATTTTGCTTGCACCGCCTCATCGTCCAACAGCTCGACCCTCAGCCGCAGACGCGTGATGGGCGTACGCAAATCGTGGGAAATCGCGCTGAACAGCTGGCTGCGTTCCGAGAGGTAGCGACTGATACGCTCGCGCATGGCGTTGAACGCCCGGCTGACTTCCACCACCTCGCTGCCCCCACCTTCGACGACCGGTTCGACCACCGTACCCAGCGACATTTCCCGCGCCGCGCGGGCCAGACGCTTGAGCGGGCGACTTTGCCAATGCACCAACAGGCCGATAAACAACAACAGAAAGCTGCTGGTCAGCACGATGAACCAGACCTGCTGCGCCGGCAGATCCTGCTCTTCGAGCGTGGTGTAGGGTTCGGGCAGCAACGAAGCGATGTACAACCATTCGCCGGCCGCCAGTTCGATCTGGGTGACCAGAACGGGCGGATTGATCGGTTCCAGACTCAAGGCGTAATGCGCCCAGGAGCGCGGCAGCTCATCCAGCTTGATGCCACCGTTAAAAATCCGCAGGTCTTCGGGTCGCACGAAACTCACCGAAATATTCGGCTCACTGCCGAGACGCTGACGCAGCACTTCATCGACCGCGTTCAGCACTGCGGTCTTGCGCGGAGTCGGCCCCAGCACTTCCATTTCCAACGGTTTGTCATTCAGGGTCACGACGAAGCGTGTACCGCCCATGCTGCGCAATTGATCGAGCACCAGCGGACGATAAGCCACCGGCAGTGATTGGAAGTAACTGACGCTGGCGGCCATGGAGTGCGCGAGGCTGCGGGCGCTGGTGACCAAGCCTTCCATTTTCGTGGCGCGCAATTGCGACAACCAGATCGCGCTGGACAATCCCTGCGCCAGCAGCACGACCAACAACGTCAGCAACAGCATGCGACCCAGCAACGAGTGCGGCACCAGCAGACGCCAACCTTTTTCAGTAGCCATGGTTGACCAACGACGTGACATTCGCAGCCAACAGGTAGCCACTGCCACGCACGGTACGAATCAGCCGCGGCGCCTTGCCGGTATCTCGCAATCGTTGACGCAGACGGCTGACAGCCATGTCGACAATGCGCTCCAGAGGCATCAGTTCACGACCCCGAGTGGCATTGCCAATAGTGTCGCGATCGAGGATTTGCTGCGGGCGATCCAGAAACAATTTGAGCAAGGCAAAATCGGCACCGGAGAGGATCACTTCCTCGCCATCATTGTGAAAGAGTCGGTGACTGACCATATCCAGCCGCCATTCATCGAACATCAGTACCTCACCGGCGCCACGCTCATGGCCGAATTGCGCACGTCGCAACAGGGCCTTGATTCGAGCCTGCAGTTCGCGGGGACTGAAAGGCTTGCCCAGATAATCATCAGCGCCCAATTCCAGGCCAATCACCCGATCGGCTTCGTCGGAACTGGCCGTGAGCATGATGATCGGGACCTGGGACTGACGCGGATGCTGACGCACCCAGCGGCACAGACTGAAACCATCTTCGTCGGGCAGCATGACATCGAGGATCACCAGATCGCTGGGTTCTTCGTTGAGCGCCTGGCGAAAACCGGCACCATCGCCCACCGTGCGCACGACGAAGCCACAACGACTCAGGTAGGTTTGCAGCAATTCACGAATTTCCTGATCATCATCGACCAGCAAAATCGACTTACTGACTGAACTCACATCCATCGTCCTTGTTCTGAATAAAACATGCGCCTCATGAACGAGGCCTGGCACAGGTTACACGGTCCCAGACTGCGCCGAGCGCAACAGGTTCAATACAGCCCTCAGCCAAATGCCTGCTGCAACGCCACACCCGCCCCCATCAAACCGGGGTATTCGGCGGTCACCAGCCATACTGGAATGCCCTTGAAATAATCTTTCATCAAGCCTTTTTCGGCAAAGGACCGGGCAAAACCGCTGGCGATGAAAAAGTCGGTGAAGCGCGGCACGACCCCGCCCACGATATAGACACCGCCACGACCGCCGACGGTCAGCACGTTATTACCCGCCACCCGTCCCAGCCAGCAACAGAACTGCTCCAGCACCGCCGCAGCCACCGGATCGCCTGCCAGCGCCGCCGAGGTGATGGCGGCCGGTGATTTAAGCGTGGGCTCAATGTTATCCAGCGAACAGCTAACCTTGTACAAGAGCAACAACCCACTGCCGCTGAGCACGGTTTCGGCACTGACATGCTCGTGCTCGGTCATCAGGCGCGCCCATATCTGCGCTTCACGTGGAGTGCCGAGCGGCAGATCCACATGCCCGCCCTCCCCCGGCAACGCCATCCAGTGGTTGTCGGCGAGAGGCAACAAGGTGCCCACGCCAAGCCCGGTCCCCGGACCGATCACCACCCGTGGACGAGCTTCCTCGGGGATGCCGTGGCAGACCGTCAGGTACTCATCATCACGCAGACGCGTCATGCCCAGCGCCATCGCAGAGAAGTCATTGATCAGCAGCAGGTTATCCAGCTTCAGGCGCGCACAGAACGCCGCGCGGCTAATGCGCCAGTGGCTGTTGGTGAAGTGAAATTCGTCGCCGCCCACCGGCCCGGCAACCGCCAGACAGATGGAGCCGACTTCGCCCGGATGCAGGTCCAGGTCTTCGAGATAGACCTCAAGGGCTTTTTCCGGGCTGGCGTAATCGATGGTCGGGAAGACCCGGATCGAATGCAACTGACCGTCTTCCCAGATGGCAAAACGCGCATTGGTGCCGCCAATATCACCGACCAAAGCCAATTTCACTTAAGCGTCTCCAGACCCGAAGTAAAGGCACTCGCGCCCTGCTCTGCCGAGCTGAAGGCCATACGCATGAAGCCAAACAGCTCGCGTCCACAACCGACACCGTTGTCGAGCAGACCAATCGCTGGCTCTCTGGCGGCCAATTCTGCGGGCTCGACCAGAACCTGCAATGTACCTTTAACGCCGTCGACGCGAATGATATCTCCGTCACGAACCAGCGCTAAAGGTCCGCCGTCGAAGGCTTCAGGGCAGACATGGATCGCTGCCGGAATCTTCCCGGACGCACCGGACATGCGCCCATCGGTGACTAGCGCGACTTTAAAACCACGGTCCTGCAGCACGCCAAGGAACGGCGTCATCTTGTGCAGCTCGGGCATGCCATTGGAACGCGGCCCCTGGAAGCGCATCACCGCAACGAAGTCGCGCTCCAGTTTGCCAGCCTTGAATGCGTCGGCCAGGTCCTGCTGATCCTGGAACACCAGCGCCGGGGCTTGTATCACTTGATGTTCAGGCGCCACAGCGGAGACTTTCATCACCCCGCGACCGAGGTTGCCTTCCATCACGCGCAAACCGCCTTCAGGCGAAAATGGCCGCGCAACAGGGCGCAGGATGTCTTCATCCAGGCTTTCGATAGGCCCTTCGCGCCAGACCAGCTTGCCGTCTTCGAGGAACGGTTCGCGGGTGTAACGGCTCAGGCCGAAACCGGCGACGGTGTTGACGTTTTCGTGCAGCAGCCCGGCTTCCAGCAGTTCACGGATCAGGAACGACATGCCGCCCGCCGCCTGGAAGTGGTTGATGTCGGCCTTGCCGTTTGGATAAACGTGGGTCAGGGTCGGCACCACTTCCGACAGATCCGCCATGTCCTGCCAGGTCAGCTTGATACCGGCAGCCATGGCAATCGCTGGCATGTGCAACGTGTGGTTGGTCGAGCCGCCAGTGGCGTGCAGGGCAACGATGGAGTTGACCAGCGAACGCTCGTCGACGATCTCGCCCAGTGGCATGAAGTCGCCACTTTGCTTGGTCAGACGCGTGACCTGGTGCGCCGCTTCGCGGGTCAGGGCATCGCGCAACGGCGTGTACGGGTTGACGAACGAGGCACCCGGCAAGTGCAGACCCATGACTTCCATCAGTAACTGATTGGTGTTGGCAGTGCCATAGAACGTACAGGTGCCGGGGCTGTGGTAGGACTTCATCTCCGATTCCAGCAGCTCTTCCCGGCTGGCCTTGCCTTCGGCGTAGCGTTGACGGACGTCGGCTTTTTCCTTGTTCGAGATACCCGATGGCATCGGCCCGC
Organism: Pseudomonas sp. GG8; assembly: GCF_052976945.1. Classification (NCBI taxonomy): domain Bacteria; kingdom Pseudomonadati; phylum Pseudomonadota; class Gammaproteobacteria; order Pseudomonadales; family Pseudomonadaceae; genus Pseudomonas; species Pseudomonas sp. GG8. The sequence goes on along the minus strand of NZ_JBRIIP010000001.1, from coordinate 918,136 downwards.
CCGGCACGAACAGCGTTGGCAAGTGACCAAAACGCAATGCACCCATCAGCAGGCCCGGCACGATCTTGTCGCAGATACCCAAGCACAACGTAGCGTCGAACATGTTGTGCGACAGCGCGATGGCGGTGGCCATGGCGATCACTTCACGGCTGGCGATGCCCAGCTCCATGCCCGGCTCGCCTTGGGTCACGCCGTCACACATTGCCGGCACACCACCGGCGAACTGGCCGACCGAGCCGATATCGCGCAAGGCCTGTTTGAGCTGGTCCGGGAAATGCTCGTATGGCTGATGCGCCGACAGCATGTCGTTATAAGACGAAACAATGGCCACGTTGGCGGCGTTCATCATTTTCAGGCTTTGCTTGTCTTCGGTGCCGCAGCCCGCGACACCATGAGCAAAGTTGGCGCATTGCAGCTTGCCGCGCATAGGGCCGTCACTGGCGGCGCCGTGGATCATTTGCAGATAGCGCTCGCGCGTCGCACGACTACGGGCGATTAGCCGCTCAGTTACCTCAAGAACGCGGGGATGCATGTGATGAACTCCAGGCTTACGGATAGGTGACCCGTTCAGGTGATTCCAATTATCGACTGTGCGGCCTAGGCTGAGCAAAGGCTTGAAGTCGAACATCTGAACCGGACTTACGGGCTACTCGTTGTAGATAAAACAAAATATTGCCATTAAAAAGGCTTGTTTTCTATTTTTATGCGAATAATCTTGTAATTCCAACAACAAATTTAAAAGAGGACGGCTGCATGACGCTTCGTATCGCTATCAATGGCTTTGGCCGCATTGGCCGCAATGTCCTACGCGCACTCTATACCCAAGGCTATCGAGAGGACCTGCAGGTCGTCGCCATTAACGACCTGGGTGACAGCGCGATCAACGCGCACCTGCTGCAATTCGATACCACCCACGGCCATTTTGGCGGCACAGTAAAATTCGACCATGAAAGCCTGACCGTCAACGGTGACCGAATCGCGGTCAGCGCCATCCGCAATCCGGCAGAGCTGCCGTGGAAGGCAGAAAACATTGATGTGGTGTTCGAATGCACCGGCCTGTTCACCGACCGCAACAAAGCCGCTGCGCATATTACTGCCGGCGCGCGCAAAGTAATCGTCTCGGCCCCGTCCAAAGGCGCGGACGCCACCGTGGTTTACGGCGTCAACCACGACATCCTGCGTCAATCGCATCAGATTATTTCCAACGCATCCTGCACCACCAACTGCCTGGCGCCCATCGCACAGATTCTGCACCGTGAATGGGGGATTGAAAGCGGTTTGATGACCACCATCCACGCCTACACCAATGACCAGAATCTGACCGACGTGTACCACACCGACCTGTACCGTGCGCGCTCGGCCACCCAGTCGATGATCCCGACCAAGACGGGTGCAGCAGAAGCCGTCGGCCTGGTGCTACCGGAACTGGCAGGCAAACTCAACGGCATGGCGGTTCGCGTCCCGGTGATCAACGTATCGCTAGTGGACCTGACCGTGCAGCTCAAGCGCGAAGCCACGGCTGAAGAAGTCAACGCGATCTTCAAAGAAGCCAGTCAGCACTCGAAAATCCTCGGCTACAATACCCTGCCGCTGGTGTCCCACGACTTCAACCACAACCCGCTGTCGTCGATCTTCGATGCCAACCACACCAAGGCTAACGGCAAGCTGATGAAAGTGCTGGCCTGGTATGACAACGAATGGGCATTCTCCAACCGCATGCTGGACAACTGCCTGGCGCTGCATAACGCCCAGTAAAACCATCTTGCATGAGGGCTTCAAGCACGGCCAGCCCTGTTAAGCTGGCCGGGTTGTCAAATGGACAGACGCCTCATGCCCCTCGAGACCAAGACCGGAACACCGCACCGGTCAATCCTTTCACGCCGTTTGTTTGCCATCCTTGCTTACGTCAGTGTAGGGATCGGGCTGATCGGCATCGTCGTGCCCGGCTTGCCCACCACCGAATTTGTCCTGCTGGCCGCGTGGGCTGCGACCAAAAGTTCGCCACGCCTGAGCGCGTGGCTGGAAAACCATCGCCTGTTTGGACCCATCCTGAATAACTGGCGCAACGGGCGTTTGATCACCCGTCGCGCGAAAATCAGCGCCACCCTGAGCATGGTGCTGTGTGCCAGCATCATGCTAATCCTGCTTGAACACCACTGGCCGGTGTACCTCGCCATCGCGGGCATGAGCCTGGGAAACCTGTGGATCTGGTCGCGACCCGAGCCCGTGAATGCATAACCCTCCTAAACGCCTGCCATGGGCTGTTGCTGCAATGCGACATTTTCAATCGGAATGCCTACGGCATCATTAGCAATCACGTTGCATAAGAGGCTCTGTTGACCTACGTCATATTTAGCGGCAGTCATGGCACCTACCCTGAGGCACTACTTCTCCTGGATGGAGCTGCGCAATGTCTCAAGCTACCGGCAAACTTAGGCTCGGCGCACTTGTCGCGCTTGTCGTAGGATCAATGATCGGGGGAGGCATCTTTTCGCTCCCGCAGAACATGGCAGTCAGTGCCGACGTAGGCGCGATTTTAATCGGTTGGGCCATTTCAGCGGTGGGTATGTTGACCTTGGGTTTCGTGTTCCAGACCCTGGCCAACCGCAAGCCCGATCTTGATGGTGGGGTCTACGCCTACGCCAAGGCAGGTTTCGGCGACTACATGGGGTTCTCGTCCGCGTGGGGTTACTGGATCAGTGCGTGGTTGGGCAACATTGGCTACTTCGTTCTGCTGTTCAGCACCCTCGGTTACTTCTTCCCGATTTTTGGCCAGGGCAACACGCTAGCGTCGATCATCGGCGCTTCAGTGCTGCTGTGGGCGGTGCACTTTCTGGTGTTGCGCGGGATCAAGGAGGCGGCGTTCATCAATCTGGTGACCACCGTCGCCAAAGTCGTACCGTTGCTGCTGTTCGTGTTGATCGCCCTCTTCGCGTTCAAGCTGGACATCTTCACTGCTGACATTTGGGGCTTTAAAAACCCGGATCTGGGCAGTGTGCTGAATCAGGTCCGCAACATGATGTTGGTCACCGTTTGGGTGTTCATCGGCATCGAAGGCGCAAGCATCTTCTCCGCCCGCGCCGAGAAACGTTCGGACGTGGGCAAGGCCACCATCATCGGTTTCATCACCGTGCTGCTGTTTCTGGTACTGGTGAACGTATTGTCGCTGGGCATCATGACCCAGCCCGAGTTGGCCAAACTGCAAAACCCTTCCATGGCCGCCGTGCTTGAACACGTCGTAGGGCATTGGGGTGCAGTGCTGATCAGCGTTGGTCTGGTTATTTCCCTGCTCGGTGCGCTGTTGTCGTGGGTGCTGCTGTGCGCAGAGATCATGTTCGCCGCAGCCAAAGACAGCACCATGCCAGCGTTCCTCAAAAAGGAAAATGCCAACCACGTGCCGGCCAATGCCTTGTGGCTGACCAACGGTCTGGTTCAGGTTTTCCTGATCATCACCCTGTTCTCGGCCAGCACCTACCTGTCACTGATCTACCTCGCCACCTCGATGATTTTGATTCCATACCTGTGGTCGGCGGCGTATGCCCTGTTGCTGGCGGTGCGCGGCGAGACCTATGAGCAAGCCTTGACCGAACGCAAGAAGGACCTCGCTATCAGCGCCGTCGCGCTGACCTACGCGATCTGGTTGATCTACGCCGGCGGCATGAAGTACCTGCTGCTGTCGGCGCTGCTTTATGCCCCGGGGGTGATCCTGTTTGCCAAGGCGAAACATGAAGCAGGCCAACCCGTTTTCACCAACGTTGAGAAGCTGATCTTTGTCGCAGTGGTCATCGGCGCGCTGGTTGCCGCCTATGGTCTCTACGACGGCTTCCTGACCCTGTAACACCCATGCGTACATCATTGGAGGAATACAGATATGTCCACCGATAAAGTCAAACTTGGCGTTCACTCTGAAGTTGGCAAACTTCGAAAAGTCATGGTGTGCTCACCAGGCTTGGCGCATCAACGCCTGACTCCGACTAACTGCGACGAGTTGCTGTTCGATGACGTGCTGTGGGTCGGTCAGGCCAAGCGCGATCACTTCGACTTCGTCACTAAAATGCGTGAGCGCGGCACTGAAGTGCTGGAAATGCACAACCTGCTGACCGACATCGTCGCGTTTCCAGACGCACTGGACTGGATTCTCGAACGCAAGATTTCCCCCAACCTGGTGGGTGTTGCCCTGGTCGATGAAGTCGACGCCTGGGTGCGCAGCCTGGAGCCACGCCAGATCGCCGAATTCCTGATTGGCGGGGTATCGGCCGATGATCTGCCGACCAGCTTCGGCGGCAAGACCATCGAAATGTTCCGCGATTTCCTCGGTCACTCCAGCTTCATCCTGCCTCCACTGCCCAACGCTATATTCACCCGCGACACCACCTGCTGGATTTATGGCGGTGTGACCCTGAATCCGATGTATTGGCCTGCCCGTCGTCAGGAAACCCTGCTGGCCAGCGCCATCTATAAATTCCACCCGGAGTTCACCAACGCCGACTTCCAAGTCTGGTACGGCGACCCCGATCTGGATCATGGCAACGCCACCCTTGAAGGCGGCGATGTCATGCCTATCGGCAACGGTGTGGTACTGATCGGCATGGGCGAGCGCACCTCGCATCAGGCCATTGGTCAACTGGCGCAGAACTTGTTCAAAAACAATGCGGTCGAACGGGTCATTGTCGCGGGTCTGCCAAAGTCCCGCTCTGCGATGCACCTGGATACCGTGTTCAGTTTCTGCGACCGCGATCTGGTGACGATTTTCCCGGAAGTGGTCAGCCAGATCGTCGCGTTCAGCCTGCGCCCCGATGACAGCAAGCCGGGCGGCATTGACGTGCGTCGCGAAAAAACCAACTTCCTTGATACCGTGGCCGCTGCGCTCAATCTCAAAACCCTGCGCGTGGTCGAAACCGGTGGTAACAGCTTCGCCGCCGAACGCGAGCAATGGGATGACGGCAACAACGTGGTCGCGCTGGAACCGGGCGTGGTCATCGGCTACGACCGTAATACGTACACCAATACTCTGCTGCGCAAGGCCGGGGTCGAAGTCATTACCATCAGCGCCAGCGAACTCGGCCGGGGTCGCGGCGGTGGTCACTGCATGACCTGCCCGATCCTGCGCGACCCGATCGATTACTGATACATCGATCACCCACATGTGCCCTGGCTTGGCCCTATCCCGTGCCAGCCAGGGAGATAACCGAAACCCAAGGAGATCTGAAACATGGCCTTTAACATGCGTAACCGCAGCCTGCTGAGCTTGATGCACCACACAAATCGCGAGTTGCATTTCCTGCTCGACCTGTCCCGCGACCTCAAGCGCGCCAAGTACACAGGCACCGAACAGCAGCATCTCAAAGGCAAAAACATCGCGTTGATCTTCGAAAAAACCTCGACCCGCACCCGCTGCGCCTTCGAAGTTGCAGCCCACGATCAAGGTGCCCACGTCACCTACATTGACCCGGTATCGTCGCAAATCGGCCACAAAGAAAGCATGAAGGACACCGCCCGCGTACTCGGCCGGATGTTCGACGCCATCGAATACCGTGGCTTTGAACAGGAAATCGTCGAGGAGCTGGCCAAATTCGCCGGTGTGCCGGTCTTCAACGGCCTGACCGCCGAGTTCCACCCAACGCAAATGATTGCCGACACCCTGACCATGCGCGAACACAGCGACAAGCCGCTGCATGACATCAGCTACGCCTACTTGGGTGACGCGCGCTACAACATGGGTAATTCACTGCTGATGATCGGCGCCAAACTGGGCATGGACGTACGCATCGGCGCACCCAAGGCCCTGTGGCCGCACGCTGACTTCATTGCCCAGTGCAAAACGTTCGCCGAGGAAAGTGGTGGCCGCATCACCATCACTGAAGACCCGCTGGAAGCAGTCAAGGGCGTGGACTTCATCCATACCGATATCTGGGTCTCCATGGGCGAACCGGTTGAAGCGTGGGACGAGCGCATCGAACAACTGCTGCCGTATCAGGTCAACGCCACAATGATGAAAGCGTCGGGCAACCCACGGGTGAAGTTCATGCATTGCCTGCCAGCGTTTCACAACAGTGAGACCAAGGTCGGCAAAGACATCGCCAGCCGTTACCCGAATCTGGCCAATGGCGTGGAAGTCACCGAAGAGGTCTTCGAGTCGCCGGCCAACATCGCTTTTGAGCAGGCAGAAAACCGCATGCACACCATCAAGGCAATCCTGGTATCGGCGCTGGCTGACATCTGACTTTGGGGAAAAACACCATGCGTATCGTCGTTGCATTGGGTGGTAACGCCCTGCTCCGCCGTGGCGAACCGTTGACCGCGGAGAATCAGCGGATGAATATCCGCGTCGCCACCCAACAGATCGCCAAAATCGTCCCCGGCAATGAGCTGGTGGTGGCCCACGGCAATGGCCCGCAAGTGGGCCTGCTGTCCTTGCAGGCATCGGCCTACACCGCCGTGGCGCCTTATCCGCTGGACGTCCTCGGCGCTGAAACCGAAGGCATGATCGGCTATATCATCGAACAGGAGTTGGGCAATCTTCTGCCCATCGAGGTCCCTTTCGCCACCCTGCTGACCCAAGTCGAGGTAGACGGCAACGACCCCGCCTTCCAGCATCCGACCAAGCCCATCGGCCCGGTCTATTCGAAAGAAGAAGCAGAACGCCTGGCCAAGGAAAAGGGCTGGAGCATCGCCCCGGATGGCGATAAGTTTCGCCGAGTGGTCGCAAGCCCGAAACCCAAACGTATCTTCGAGATCCGCCCGATCAAGTGGCTGCTGGAAAAAGGCAGCATCGTGATCTGTGCCGGTGGCGGCGGCATCCCGACGATGTATGACAAGGACGGTCAGCTACAAGGTGTCGAAGCCGTGATCGACAAAGACCTGTGCTCGGCCTTGCTCGCGGAACAACTGGAGAGTGATCTGTTGGTGATTGCCACCGACGTGAACGCCGCGTTTATCGACTGGGGCAAGCCCACCCAGAAGGCTATCGCCCAGGCCCACCCTGACGAGATGGAAAAACTGGGCTTTGCCGCAGGCTCGATGGGCCCTAAAGTGCAGGCAGCCTGCACCTTCGCCCGCAATACCGGCAAGGTCGCGGTGATTGGATCACTGGAAGATATCGAAGACATCGTCAACGGTAACGCCGGCACGCGAATCAGCAGTGCCACACCTGGCATTATCTATAAATGAACCTTGGGATAGGCCGCGAGGTCTATCCCGACACTTATCGTTTCGTCCAGCGAAGGAGCAATGCACATGTTCGAACCCGGTCATCTGCACATCACTCGCGTTGCACTGCAACCCACCGATTTCAGCTATGACATCCACATCCGCTACGAAGTGCGACAGGCCCCCACGCAAGGCACGGCCATGCATTTCTTCATGGAGGGCGAGATCAATGGCGCTGCGTTCAAGGACGAATTCGAACTGCCAAAGGACATGGCCTACAACTTTGCCAGCGAAGCCTTTCATATCGCGGTCAAACACGGCATGCCCAAGGCTGCGGACCTGCGCTCGATGCATGGACAATACGACGCCATGTTCGAACACATTCGGCAACTGCTCGACGCCAAGCCGGGTGATCCGGTGATGCCAGAACATCTGGAATGACCTCCATGGCCAGGAACGCCTCTCGCGAATATGCCTGGCAATGCCAGTGACACGGACGACCTGACACGCCGCTGACCCATTTGCTGGCATAATTGCGGCCCCCGCGGTCCAGAACCTTTAGTAGCCCATGCGTATTCACGTCTGTTTTATCGACCGCGTTGGTATCACCCAGGAAGTGCTGGCTATTCTGGGCGGGCGAAATCTGAACCTGGACGCCGTGGAGATGGTGCCGCCGAACGTTTACATCGATGCCCCGACACTCAGCCCGCAAGTGCTCGAAGAGCTGAAGGATGCGTTGTTCCGGGTGCGCGGTGTCGAAGCGATCACCGTGGTGGACATCCTTCCCGGCCAGCGTCGCCACCTGCAACTTGATGCCTTGCTCGCCGCCATGACCGACCCGGTCCTGGCCCTGGACAGCGCTGGTCATGTGCTGCTGGCCAATCCGGCGCTGATTGCGCTGTGCGGACGCGAACCTGAAGGTGAATCCGTCGCCGAGCTGTTCGCCGACCCCGGCCTGCAAACCGCATTACTGGAAAACGGCTTTCGTTTACCGTTGCGCGAAGTCACGCTCAACGGCGAAGTTTTACTGCTCGACGCCACCCCGATCACCGACGCAGGCGCGCTGTTGACGCTGTACCAACCGAGCCGGATTGGCGAACGCTTGGCGGCGCTGCACCATGACCATGCCGAAGGTTTCGATGCATTACTGGGCGAGTCACCACCGATTCGTACCCTCAAGGCCCGCGCCCTGCGCGTGGCAGCCCTCGATGCGCCGCTGCTGATTCAAGGCGAAACAGGAACCGGCAAGGAGTTGGTCGCGCGTGCCTGCCATGCCATCAGTACCCGCAATAGCGCCCCTTTCCTTGCGCTCAACTGCGCGGCGCTGCCGGAAAACCTCGCCGAAAGCGAACTCTTCGGTTACGCCCCAGGTGCCTTCACCGGGGCACAACGTGGCGGCAAACCAGGGCTGATGGAACTGGCCAACCACGGCACGGTGTTTCTCGACGAAATCGGCGAAATGTCACCGTACCTGCAGGCCAAGCTGCTGCGCTTCCTGAATGACGGCAGTTTCCGCCGCGTCGGAGGGGATCGTGAAGTGAAGGTCAACGTGCGGATTCTCAGCGCGACCCATCGCGACCTGGAAAAAATGGTCAACGAAGGCACCTTCCGCGAAGACCTGTTCTATCGCCTGAACGTACTCAACCTGGAAGTGCCGCCGCTGCGCGATCGCGGGCAGGATATCCTGCTGCTGGCGCGCTATTTCATGGAGCAGGCCTGCGCTCAGATCCAACGACCGATTTGCCGCCTGACGCCGGGCACTTACCCCGCACTGCTGGGTAACCGCTGGCCGGGTAACGTGCGCCAGTTGCAGAACGTGATCTTCCGCGCAGCAGCTATTTGCGAAAGCACGCTGGTGGATATCGGCGATCTGGACATTGCCGGCACGTCCGTCGCCCGACAAAGCGACGGCGAAATCGACAGCCTCGAACAGGCGGTCGAGGACTTCGAGAAAACCTTGCTGGAAAAGCTCTACATCAGCTACCCCTCCACCCGCCAACTCGCCGCCCGCCTGCAAACCTCCCACACCGCCATCGCCCATCGGTTGCGCAAGTACGGGATTCCGGGAAAGGGCTAAGCCCCGACGCGTGTGGTCAAGGGGCGTTTCCGCAGCCCCCTTCGCTATATTCGGAAGCGTCCTACAGCCGGCCTATCCCCCTTGGCAATAGACTGTCCAGTCGACGAAAAAAAGGACTGGCACGTATGGCTAATCACGGTTACATGCCCCTGACAGGTAAGACTCAAGGACTGATTTCAGCGAGCTGCTCAACTCAGGATTCCATGGGCAACAAATATCAGCCAGACCATACCGACGAAATAATGGTGCTGTCTTACAACCACACCATGGCCAATATTGGAAATATCGACAGGCCAACCCACCACCCAATCATCATCACCAAAAACGTTGATAAATCGTCACCGTTACTCGCTCAAGCGCTCTCAAACAGAGAAGAAATAAACGGTACGATCAGTTTCTACCGCGTATCTCCCGTTGGCACCCAGGAAAAATTCTATTCAGTGTCGATCAGTGGCGGGATTATCGCTGACCTGACGCTTGATATGCCGCATGTCATTTTACAATCGGACGCAGAACCTCAAGAACACGTCGCTATTCGCTACCGTGAAATCACCTGGAGGCACCACTTGGCCGGGACCAGCGGTTATAGCTTTTGGGGTGAAGAGGGATGAACCCCAACCGTTATGACCTCTGGGATGTCCATCAAGCTGCGGGCCAAGTGCTGGCGCAAGCCCATAGCCTCAGCGCTCGCCACCTTAGCCACGGCATGCCGCGTGTGCACTTCAATAGAGAAGTGGCCTATTACGCAAAGCGCATTGTCGATGATGTCGAGCTCGGCCATAAAACCCCCGAACAAGGCATACAGGCACTGCTGCAAGAACGGAACGACCTGTCAAACCAGGCGCAGGCCGTGGCGCGCAACGGCCAGGTTGCAATAAGCGATGCGGTCAAGCGCATCCCGGTATATCGACTCACCCAACCCGTATTACAACCTGACCCCGAGCGCTTATTGCGCTTTGTCCATGCTCAACACCTCAACACGCCTGATGAGAAGGCTCAGCGCACAACACAAGCGGCAGCCCCGCCACCTCCCGTCGAAACGTATAAGTTTTTCCCCCGAGAACAATGGCCAGAGCCCATCGAGCTACACGACCCAGGGTTCTACATCGTCCCCAAGAGCACAACGGCGGAACAGCTGGAAGCGCAGCTGTTCACCTCACGCAACCCGGCCGTGATTGCCAAATTCAGGGCCCTTAACCCTGGGTTGGATCAGGTAAAAGCGGGGCAGATGATCGTGCTAAGCGATCCCGAAAATCCACGATGCACCCGCGAAGAAGCGCTGCTGATGGAAACGGCACGCAGGGTGAATCAGGCGTTGGCGGACCTTAGCCCGGAAGAGGCCGATTTCATGGCCCGCCACCGTGACGAAATCGAATCCTTCCTCACGCACGGCGCCACCGCGATCGGCATTGGCGAGTCGATTTTCGCCAAGCACCTGGCCGATGTGAAATTTCTGCTGCAGGAGATAGAGGCCTTGCATACGCGCACCTTTGAGCAACATGGACACCTGCGCTCAGCGGAGTTCTTTGCCGACCGCAAGCGCCTGTTTACCCAACTCGATACCCAACTTACCTCGCTGACCAAAAAAAGCATCGGCTTACCCGACCACCCGAAGCTGAAAACCGCTCTGGGTATTTCCAGTCGCAGCCTGGTGCATCGTGCGGGGCGAGCGGGCGGATTCGGCCAGAATCCCGGCTACGCCACCCGCATAGGCGCCGTGGCCAAGGCTTCCCAGTACGTCAAAACGGTGGCTGGATCGGCACCGCCGTCGGCGGTGGCGCCTCGTACATGAAAGTTCAAGACGTGTGCACAGCTGGCAATGCCGAGGCTTGCGAAAAAGTGAAATACACCGAAGGCGGAGGTTTTATCGGCGGGGTTACAGGGGGTGCTGCCGTTGGTGCGTATTTAGGCGCTGCTGGGACTGGCGCTATCTGTGTTGCTCTCGGGGTGCCCACTGCTTGGGTAGGAACGCTTGTATGCGGCATTGTGGTAGTCGGAGGTGGTTCTTTGGCAGCTGGGCTTGCCCTCGGCAAGATTGGTGAAAAGACAGGTGAAATTATTTACGAGGTCACTCAATGAGCGTGAGTACCGCTGACAAAGTTTTCCTCTGTGTCAGCTTAAGTGGCTTTGCAGGTGTGTTCGTTTTCCTTGGTCTTGCGCTACATCTCGCCTACACCAAAATGGATATGATGCTGGACCACTTGAAGAACTGTCCCGCCGTTATGATCAGAGCCCCATTTAAGAATGGCGGCCCTGCGGGAAGGTTGTTTGTACTGGGTGCAATAATGGGACTAATGACCGTCCCTCGTCTCTATCTCCGCGATGGAGGGGCTAGCGCTGAGGATTTAAAGAGCTTCCCTGCCGACCTTAAACGTAAATTGATTGTATTGCACTGGGGCGGCTGCGTGCCTCTATTGGTATTGTTTGGAATGGTTGCAGTAGTCGAATTTGGTCTTGTGTAACCTATCGGGTACACGGCGTACCAGACAGGCCACCTTCGCAGACAAGTCAGTTCCTTGAGCTGCGAACGGCCATCAACCTGTACCGAAAACGCTACAACGGAACGGTTTCGCTACAGCTTCCGGACACCCCCCGTGTGCAAGGCTTTGATCCTGTAAGCCTTTTTTATCGCGCTCCAACCGTAACGATTTCGCTACAGCACCTATCCCCTCGCCATCAAAATATATATATAAGTCATTGATATATATCGACTAAATAATATTGGCCGCAAACTTGCTATGGTCTTTCCTCATTACGCTCATGCGCGCCGTGAGCTTTTGCCCCTTGAGGAGTTTTTATGAGCGAGTTGCGATTCACCGTCGACCACGAATGGCTGCGTACCGAAGCGGATGGCAGCGTCACCGTCGGCATTACGCCCTACGCGCAAGAGTCGCTGGGTGATGTGGTGTACGTGCAACTTCCTGAATTGCAGACTTACACACAACACGCTGAAGCCTCGGTGGTTGAGTCTGTGAAGGCTGCCAGCAGTATCAACATGCCGCTCACCGGCGAAGTGGTCGAAGTCAACGCAGCGCTCGAAGCGACGCCTGAACTGGTCAACGAAGACGCACTGGGCGCCGGCTGGTTCTTCCGCTTCATCCCTGAAGACGCCAGCGCCATCGACAGTTTGCTCGATCAGGACGCTTACGACCGCCTGATCAAAGCCAGCGCTGAAGCCTGAGGAGCCAACATGACTGACCGTATCGAATTGAGCACCGCCAACGAGTTTATTGCGCGCCACATCGGCCCACGTCAGGCGGATGAAAAAGCCATGCTCGCGACCCTGGGTTTCGACTCCCTGGAAGCGCTGAGCGCCAGCGTCATCCCGGACAGCATCAAGAACACCAGTGTTCTGGACCTGTCCGCCGGGCAAAGCGAAGCTGATGCCCTGGCGTCGATCAAAGCCATCGCCAGCAAAAACCAACTGTTCAAAACCTACATCGGCCAGGGCTATTACAACTGCCACACCCCGGCACCGATTTTGCGCAACCTGTTGGAAAACCCGGCTTGGTACACCGCTTACACCCCCTATCAGCCGGAGATTTCCCAAGGTCGACTGGAATCGCTGCTGAATTTCCAGACTTTGATCAGCGACCTTACCGGCCTGCCCATCGCCAACGCCTCGTTGCTCGATGAAGCCACCGCCGCCGCCGAGGCCATGACGTTCTGCAAACGCTTGAGCAAGAACAAAAGCAGCCACCTGTTCTTCGCCTCCAGCCATTGCCACCCGCAGACCCTTGATGTACTGCGCACCCGTGCCGAACCGCTGGGCATCACTGTCGTCGTTGCAGACGAAAACGAGCTGAGCGATGTCAGCGAGTATTTCGGTGCCCTGCTGCAGTACCCGGCGAGCAACGGTGACCTGTTCGATTACCGCGAACTGGTCGAACGTTTCCACGCCGTTCATGCCCTGGTCGCCGTGGCTGCCGACTTGCTGGCCCTGACCTTGCTGACCCCTCCGGGTGAGTTCGGCGCAGACGTGGCCATCGGCAGTGCGCAACGCTTTGGCGTGCCATTGGGCTTTGGTGGGCCACACGCGGCCTACTTCTCGACACGCGATGCGTTCAAACGCGATATGCCAGGCCGTCTGGTCGGTGTTTCCATCGACCGTCATGGCAAGCCAGCCTACCGCTTGGCGATGCAGACCCGCGAACAACATATCCGTCGCGAAAAGGCCACCAGCAACATCTGCACCGCGCAGGTTCTGTTGGCCAACATTGCCAGCATGTATGCGGTCTATCACGGGCCACGCGGCCTGACACAAATCGCCAAGCGTACGCACCAGCTGACCGCGATCTTCGCCGAGGGCTTGAAGCAGTTGGGCTTGAACGTTGATCAGGCGTTCTTTTTTGACAGCCTGACCCTGAACACCGGGGCCGACACCGCTGCGCTGCACGTCAAAGCCCGCGCCCAACAGATTAACCTGCGTGAAATCGATGCTCAGCGCCTTGGTCTGTCGTTCGACGAAACTATCCAACAGGCCGACGTCGAAACCCTGTGGCAGCTGTTCGCCACTAACGGGCAAAGCCTGCCGGACTTCAATGCGTTGGCCAGCAGCGTAGAATCACGCCTGCCTGCCGCGTTGCTACGCCAGTCAGCGATCCTCAGCCATCCAGTGTTTAACCGTTACCACTCCGAAACCGAGCTGATGCGTTACCTGCGTCGTTTGGCCGACAAGGACCTGGCACTGGACCGCACCATGATTCCGCTGGGCTCATGCACCATGAAGCTCAATGCCGCCAGCGAAATGATCCCGATCACCTGGGCCGAGTTTGGCAATCTGCACCCCTTCGCACCCGCCGAGCAAAGCCTGGGCTACCAGCAACTGACCGACGAACTGGAAGCGATGCTCTGCGCCGCGACCGGTTACGATGCCATCTCGCTGCAACCTAACGCCGGTTCCCAGGGCGAATACGCTGGCCTGCTGGCGATCCGTGCTTACCACCAGAGCCGCGGCGATGATCGTCGCGACATCTGCCTGATCCCGTCGTCGGCCCACGGCACCAACCCCGCGACCGCCAACATGGCCGGTATGCGCGTGATCGTGACTGCCTGTGATGCACGCGGCAACGTCGACATCGAAGACCTGCGCGCCAAGGCCATTGAGCACCGCGAACACCTCGCCGCACTGATGATTACCTACCCATCGACGCATGGTGTGTTCGAAGAAGGCATCCGCGAGATCTGCGGGATCGTCCATGATAACGGCGGCCAGGTGTACATCGACGGCGCCAACATGAACGCCATGGTCGGCCTCTGTGCACCGGGCAAGTTCGGCGGCGATGTCTCGCACCTGAACCTGCACAAAACCTTCTGCATTCCCCACGGCGGTGGCGGCCCAGGCGTTGGCCCGATCGGCGTCAAATCGCACCTGACCCCGTTCTTGCCGGGCCACGGGACGATGGAGCGCAAAACAGGCGCTGTCAGCGCAGCGCCGTTTGGCAGCGCGAGCATTCTGCCGATCACTTGGATGTACATCCGCATGATGGGTGGCGAAGGCCTCAAGCGCGCGTCGCAACTGGCGATCCTCAACGCCAACTACATTTCCCGTCGATTGGAAGAGCACTACCCCGTGCTGTACACCGGCAGCAACGGGCTTGTCGCCCACGAATGCATCCTCGATCTGCGTCCGCTTAAAGACAGCAGCGGTATCAGCGTCGATGACGTTGCCAAGCGGTTGATCGATTTCGGCTTCCACGCGCCGACCATGTCGTTCCCGGTTGCTGGCACCCTGATGATTGAGCCGACTGAAAGCGAATCCAGGGAAGAACTGGACCGTTTCTGCGAAGCCATGATCCGCATCCGCGAAGAGATCCGCGCAGTAGAAAGCGGGACGCTGGACAAGGACGACAACCCGTTGAAGAACGCGCCGCACACCGCCGCTGAAATCGTCGGTGAATGGTGCCATCCGTACAGCCGAGAACAAGCGGTGTACCCGGTAGCCTCGTTGATCGAGAACAAATACTGGCCGCCGGTGGGTCGCGTCGACAACGTGTTTGGCGACCGTAATCTGGTCTGCGCATGCCCGTCCATCGAGAGCTATCAAGACGCCTGATCGAGATGGGGCTACTGTGCAAAGTAGCCCCATCCTTGATACGACGCATGACCCGGTAGGCGCGGGCTTGCCCGCGATTACGGCGTATCGGAGACACCACGCCAGTCCGATCGCGAGCAAGCTCGCTCCTACAATTAAACGCGACCTCCCTGTCTATAATAAAAAACCGGAGTGCAACCATGTCGCTGAGCGTGTTCGACCTGTTCAAGATTGGTATCGGCCCCTCCAGTTCGCATACCGTGGGCCCGATGCGGGCGGCTGCCCGGTTCGCCGAAGGTCTGCGCCGCGACGATTTGCTGACGACAACGGCCTGCGTCAAGGTCGAGCTGTATGGCTCACTGGGCGCTACCGGCAAGGGCCATGGCAGCGACAAGGCCGTGCTGCTGGGCCTGGAAGGCGAACACCCTGACACCGTCGATACCGAAACCATCTCTGCGCGTCTGCAACAGATTCGCAGCAGTCAGCGCCTGAACCTGCTCGGTGAACACAGCATCGAGTTCGTCGAAAAACAACACTTGGCGATGATCCGAAAACCCTTGGCGTTCCATCCAAACGGCATGATTTTCCGTGCCTTTGATGCCGCCGGTTTGCAGACTCGTAGCCGCGAATATTATTCCGTCGGTGGCGGCTTTGTTGTCGATGAAGACGCCGCCGGCGCTGACAGGATCGTAGAAGACAGCACTCCTCTGACCTATCCGTTCAAAAGCGCCAAGGATTTGCTGGGCCATTGCACGGCGCATGGCCTGTCTATCAGCCAGGTGATGTTGGCCAACGAAGCCGCCTGGCGCCCGGAAGCGGAAACCCGCAAAGGCCTGCTGAACATCTGGCAGGTCATGCAGGATTGCGTGAAAGCGGGGTGCCGCAATGAAGGGATTTTGCCGGGCGGGTTGAAGGTCAAACGCCGGGCTGCAGCGCTACACCGTCAGCTGTGCAACAACCCGGAGGCGGCGCTGCGTGATGCACTGTCAATGCTCGATTGGGTCAACCTGTACGCCCTGGCGGTCAACGAAGAGAACGCCAACGGTGGCCGGGTCGTCACCGCCCCCACTAACGGTGCAGCGGGGATTGTCCCGGCGGTGCTGCATTACTACATGCGCTTTATCTCCGGCGCCAATGAAGACGGGGTTGTGCGCTTTCTGCTCACGGCGGCGGCGATTGGCATTCTTTACAAAGAAAACGCCTCGATCTCTGGCGCCGAAGTGGGCTGTCAGGGCGAAGTCGGCGTGGCCTGCTCAATGGCGGCCGGAGCGTTGTGCGAAGTGTTGGGCGGCAATGTTCAGCAGGTAGAAAATGCCGCCGAAATCGGCATGGAACACAACCTGGGCCTGACGTGCGACCCGATTGGCGGCTTGGTGCAGGTGCCCTGCATCGAGCGCAACGCGATGGGTTCGGTGAAAGCGATCAATGCCGTGCGCATGGCGTTGCGCGGCGATGGTCAGCACTTCGTCTCCCTCGACAAAGTGATTCGCACCATGCGCCAGACCGGTGCCGACATGAAAAGTAAATACAAGGAAACCGCCCGAGGCGGGTTGGCCGTGAACATTATCGAGTGCTGAAACAGCCTCATGAAATCGACTGCTTTCGCCCTCCCTACAAAGCGAAAGCCGGAAAACTCCAAGGAGCCATGAATGTCCACCGAACAGCTGTTAACTACCCCGCTGCACGCTTTACACCGCGAACTGGGGGCCAGAATGGTGCCGTTTGCCGGCTACGACATGCCCGTTCAATACCCCGCTGGCGTGCTTAAGGAACACCAGCACACCCGCGCGCATGCCGGCTTGTTCGATGTATCGCACATGGGCCAGATTCGCCTGACCGGCGCCAACGCCGCCAAAGCGCTGGAAACCCTGGTGCCGGTCGACATCATCGACCTGCCCGTGGGCATGCAGCGCTACGCGATGTTCACCAATGAAAGCGGTGGCATTCTCGATGACCTGATGGTCGCCAACATCGGCAACGACGAGCTGATTCTGGTGGTCAACGCCGCCTGTAAAAACCAGGACCTTGCGCACTTGCAACAGCACCTGACCGGTCAGTGCGACATCCAGCCCCTGTTCGAAGAACGCGCCCTGCTGGCCCTGCAAGGTCCGGAAGCAGTGACCGTCCTTGCACGTCTGGCTCCGAAAGTGGCGAACATGACGTTCATGCAGTTTGCCAAGGTGACGTTGCTCGGCGCCGACTGCTACGTCAGCCGCTCCGGCTACACCGGTGAAGACGGTTTTGAAATCTCGGTCCCCGCCGATCAAGCCGACGCATTGGCCCGCCGTTTGTTGGCCGAACCAGAGGTCGCCCCCATCGGGCTCGGTGCCCGCGACTCTCTGCGTCTCGAAGCAGGCCTGTGCCTGTATGGCCACGACATGAACACCGAGACCACACCGGTTGAGGCCAACCTGTTATGGGCGATCTCCAAGGTTCGACGCGCCGACGGCGCACGTGCCGGTGGCTTCCCCGGCGCGGAGCAGATCTTTGCTCAGCAGCAAGCCGGTGTGAGCCGCAAACGTGTCGGCTTGCTGCCGCAGGAACGTACGCCGGTCCGTGAAGGCGCAGAAATCGTCGATGCCAACGACAAACCCATTGGTACAGTCAGCAGCGGTGGGTTCGGTCCAACGCTGGGTGGACCGCTGGTCATGGCTTACCTCGACAGCGCTTACACCGCGCTGGACAGTGAAGTCTGGGCCATCGTGCGGGGTAAGAAAGTGCTGATGCGGGTCAGCAAAATGCCATTCGTGGCGCAGCGTTACTACCGTGGTTAACAGGCGAGGTTAAAGGCGGCCGCCCGTAAACTGGACACCCAAAAACAGGGCAACTGGCCGTCATGCAATCGCAATGTATACCGCTGTAAAGTGCGCTGTTAGTCCACGGCGCACTTTGCATATAGCCAGGCACACGGGTAAAAAACCATCGATCTTGCCTGACGGGCACACCGTTCAAAAAAGCTGGAGAGTGCCGGAAACCTGCGCCTGAGCAGGGCTTGTTTTTTCTGCCATGGTTGGCGTAGAGTTTCTTAACTGTGTTTGCATGGGTCGCTTGAACCGTGACCTGGGCAGTAGCTCTAAGTATTGCTACATCCCGCTCGACGTTTCTTACTACCTGCAGCCAGTCCAGTACTCTTTCAGGCGAAAGAGACTGTCATCAATTCAAGTTCCAGGGAAATAAGAAAATGTCGAATCGTCAGAGCGGTACCGTCAAGTGGTTTAACGACGAAAAGGGTTTTGGTTTTATCACGCCAGAGAGCGGTCCGGATCTGTTCGTCCATTTCCGCGCTATTCAGGGCAGCGGCTTCAAGAGCCTGAAAGAAGGTCAGAAGGTGACCTTCATTGCGGTGCAGGGCCAAAAAGGCTTGCAGGCGGATGAAGTTCAAGCCGAAGCTTAAATAGCGATCAGTAAAAAAGCCCCTGATGCTGACATCAGGGGCTTTTTTATGGCTGGGATTCCGTAAAATGGGTTCTTTTTGCAAACGAGAGCCCGCCATGTCGAAACACCTGCTCCGCCCACAAGGCGACTTTCCCGTTGCAGGCTTGGGCCGCCGCCTTGCGGCGATGTTCTATGACGCCCTGCTGTGCATCGCGCTGCTGATGGTCACCACCTTCGTTTATAAGCTGATCCTGATGGCCTTTATCGGTGAGGCTCAATTACGCGCGATGTCCGAGTCCGGGGCGCTGGACAGCGACCCGCTGCTTTCAACGATTCTGGTGTTTGTGCTGTTCGGTTTCTTCGCCAAGTTCTGGACCCATTCAGGCCAGACCCTCGGGATGCAGGTGTGGGGCATTCGTGTGCAGAACGCCGACGGCACTGCCATCAGCCTGTGGCAGGCACTGTTGCGTTTCGTGGTCGCTATCGGTTCGTGGCTATGTGTGGGACTGGGCTTTTTCTGGGTATTGTTCGATAAGCAGAAACGCAGCTGGCATGACATATATTCCGACAGCCAGCTGGTGCAGGTACCCAAGCAGAAAAAATAGTGGCTCTGGATGAACTGCTTACGCGCAACGCGCATGCCTGGCGCACCCTGTAAAAAAGCCGACTCGACGTCGGCTTTTTTGTCTGTCTTTTTTCTAGCCCGCCCGGCGTAGCAGCCAGACCCCAGCCACGGCACAGATCCCGGAAGGCACCAGCACCGCGAACAGCGGCGAAAATCCGAACACCAGACTAGACGGCCCAAGCAGGTCCTGGGCAATGCGGAAGGTGAAGCCGACCAGCACCCCGGTGAACACCCGTTGACCCAGGGTCACCGAGCGCAACGGGCCGAAGATGAACGAGATCGCCATCAACACCAGCGCCATTGTGACCAGCGGCTGCAGGACTTTGGTCCAGAACGCCAACCAGTAACGGCCATTGTTCAAGCCCTGATCCGCAAGATAATGTGCGTAACTCCACAAGCCAGTGATCGACAGCGAGTCCGGCGGCAAGACCAGCGTGCTGAGCAATAGTGGGCTGAGGGACGCGTCCCAACGATCATTCGGGCTTTTGACGACTTCGGTGCTGTCAGCATGGAAAAGCGTCGTGGTCACGTCTTCCAGCATCCATGAATCATTCTCGAACTTCGCCTTCTTCGAGAAGCTTGCGGACTGCATGTGCCGCTGATCGTCGAAACGATAGCGAGTCACGCCGTACAGCACCCCATCGGGTTGTACGGTATTGATATGAATGAACTCTTCGCCCTGACGGTGCCACACCCCGTACCTGCCGCTTTGCGATTCGTCGCTGCCTTGGGCCAGGGCTCGGTTGGACTGAGCCAGGTCCTCAGCGGGCGGTGCGACATATTCGCCCACCAGCAAGCCAGCGACCATCAGTACCAGCATCGGCTTCATTACCGCCCAGACGATACGCCCGATGGACACACCCGCTGCGCGCATGATGGTCAGTTCACTGCTGCTGGCCAGACTGCCAAGGCCAACCAGACAACCGATCAGTGCAGCCATCGGCAACATGTCGTAGACACGTCGCGGCGCAGTCAGCAATACGAAGGAAGTAATATCGGCCAAGGTGTAGGTGTTGCTGATGTCTTTTATTTCATCAATGAAAGCAAACAGCGAAGCCAGCCCCAAAATGACCCCGAGCACGCCAAGGATCGCGACTAGAACACTCTTGCCAATATAGCGGTCGATTTTAACCACGGGCCACCTCCTGCGCCGTGCGGCGGCTCGCCATTTTCAACCGCAGAGGTTCCCAGTACAGCAATAACAGGCCAATGCCCAGAAACAACGCATGCACCCACCACAGGCCCAGAACCATTGGGATTTTGCCCCGCTCCAGCGCACCGCGAGCGGCAATCAAAATGGTCAGGTACGCCATGTACAGAAGGATCGCCGGAAGCAGCTTGAGGAAACGCCCTTGACGCGGGTTGGCCTTGGCCAGCGGCACCGCCATCAATGTCACGATAAACACAAGGACCGGCAGGGCGAGCCGCCACTGCAACTCAGCCTTGTAGCGAGGGTTGTCGCTGCCGAACAAATCACGGGTCGGAATCGACTCGCGGTCGGTAATTTCCTCGCTGATCGCGGGTTTTGGCAACAGGGCGCCATAGGTATCGTATTTGATGGCGCGGTAGTTGGCCTCACCGGGGTTGCCGTCATAACGGTAACCATTCTCCAGAATCAGGTAGCGACTACCATCAGCCCTGACCTCCTGATGCCCCTTCTCGGCGACCAGAACGGAGATCCCTTGATCCTTGGCCCCATTCTGGGTCGGGCGTTTCTCGGAGATGAATACCCCACCCAGACGAGCGCGGTCGTCTGAAAGCGTTTCTGTGTAAGTAATCCGCGAACCGTCGCGCAGCTCCTGGAAGCGGCCAGGTACCAGCGTATCGAACTCAGTCAATGCGTCTTGTTGATTGACGATCATAGAAACCTGCGCTGCGCCTTGCGGCGCCAACCCCAGGCTCAGCCAGGTGACCAGCAGCGCAACCACGGTCGCTGGCGCCATGGTGATCCACAGCAAACGCTGCTGGCTCATGCCGGTGGCGGCCAGGACAGTCATCTCGCTTTCCAGATAAAGCCGACCGTATGCCAGCAGAATGCCCAGAAACAAGGCCAGCGGCAGGATCAGTTGCAAGAAGCCAGGCAGACGAAAGCCGATGATCAAGAACAGCACACCGGGGTCAAGGGCTCCCGATGCGGCTTGAGCCAGGTATTTGATGAAGCGTCCGCTCATGATGATTACCAACAACACGGCGCTGACCGCGCTCAAGGTAACCAGCACTTCTCGGGACAGATAACGAAAGACAATCAAACCAGACACTCCAGGGTTGTCAGGCGCAGGCGGCCAAACAAAGAAAGCGAATCAGCCACAGTGGTAACCGGCTCGCAGAAGCGACCCGCCTAAAAAATATGCGGCATTATCCTGTGATTGAGGGTCCCTGTCACTGCGCCTTCTCTATAGAAGGTTGATACGCTCGATACGACAACGTCAGGACTGCATGTAAACGTATCGCGCGAAGGGTTGTCAGGGTCCGTGCGTCAGGGTCAAACTGCGGGCCTTGTAGCAGGCGCCACAGATTCGAGATACCTCTCTGTGGCCGCGCATGTCACTTATTCTACGAAAACTCACAGTTTATTCGGGGACCCCGACATGGAATTTGTTGTAAAGAGCGTTAGTCCAGAAACTTTGAAAACCGCTACGCTGGTGGTCGCCGTCACTGAAGACCGCACCCTCAGCGACGCAGCAACAAAGCTCGATACCCTCAGCGGCGGCGCGATTACTGCGGCGCTCAAACGTGGCGACCTGCCTGGTAAAGTCGGCCAAAGCCTGTTGCTGCACACTCTGCCCAACCTCAAAGCCGAACGCGTGCTGTTGGTCGGCGTGGGCAAAGAAACTGAATTGTCTGATCGTCAGTTCCGCAAAGTCGTCACCGGCGCGCTAAACGTGCTTAAAGGCCTGGGCGGCAGCGATGCGGTCATTGCCCTCGGCGATCTTGCGGTCAAGAGTCGCGACACCTACGGCAAAGTGCGCCTGCTGGTAGAGACCCTGGCTGATGGCGAATATGTGTTCGACCGTTTCAAAAGCCAGAAAGCCGAGCCCCGCGCCCTGAAAAAAATCACCTTGCTGACCAGCAAGGCAGCACTGGCTGACACCGAGCGTGCCGCAACTCACGCCGCCGCCATCGCCACAGGCATGGCCTTTACCCGCGACCTGGGCAATCTGCCGCCCAACGTCTGCCACCCAAGCTACCTGGCCGAAGAAGCGAAAGCGTTGGGCAAGGAACACAAGCATCTCAAAGTCGACATCCTCGACGAGAAGAAGCTCAAGGAACTGGGCATGGGCGCTTTCCTGGCCGTGGCTCAGGGCAGCGAACAACCGCCCCGCCTGATCGTGATGAATTATCAGGGCGGCAAGAAGAGCGACCAGCCGCATGTTCTGGTCGGCAAGGGCGTCACCTTCGACACCGGCGGCATCAGCATCAAGCCTGCCGCAGGCATGGACGAAATGAAGTACGACATGTGCGGTGCCGCCAGTGTATTCGGCACCCTGCGCGCCGTGCTTGAGCTGAAACTGCCAATCAATCTGGTGTGCCTGCTGGCTTGCGCCGAGAACATGCCAGGCGGCAACGCCACTCGTCCGGGCGATATTGTCAGCACCATGAGCGGTCAGACCGTCGAGATCCTCAACACCGACGCCGAAGGCCGTCTGGTGCTGTGCGACACCCTGACCTACGCCGAACGCTTCAACCCACAAGCTGTGATCGATATCGCCACCCTGACCGGCGCCTGCATCGTCGCATTGGGCGGCCACACCTCCGGGCTGATGGGCAACAACGATGCGCTGATCGGACAACTGCTCGACGCTGGCAAGAAGGCCGACGACCGCGCATGGCAATTGCCATTGTTCGAGGAGTACCAAGAGCAACTTGACAGCCCGTTCGCCGACATTGCTAACATTGGCGGCCCTAAAGGCGGCTCGATCACCGCAGGCTGTTTCCTGTCACGCTTTGCCAAAGCCTATAACTGGGCCCACTTGGACATCGCGGGCACTGCATGGCTGAGCGGCGGTAAAGAAAAAGGCGCCACTGGCCGCCCGGTTCCGCTGCTGACTCAATACCTGCTCGACCGCGCTGGCGTATAAAACGCTTAAGGGCGTATCGGCCGTTTGGCTGATACGCCCTGCGCTCTGGAGCTGACATGACTCAAGTCGACTTTTATATCCTGCCCAGCGCTGACCCGCTGGCACGCCTGGACTTCGCCTGCAAACTCAGCGAAAAAGCCTGGCGCCTGGGCCACCGGGTGTACATCCATTGCAGCGATGCCGCCCAGCGCGACGATCTCGACGCCCGGCTGTGGCGCTTCAAGGGCGAAAGCTTCGTGCCCCATGGCGCTGCGGAAGACGATCAGGACGCACCCGTCGTTTTAGGCTTGGGCGATGACTCTGGGCACCATCAGGATCTGCTGGTCAATCTGGACCTGCGCATCCCCGATTTTTTCAAGCGTTTTGCCCGCGTGGCGGAAGTCGTGGTAGAAGACCCTGCGATTCGTCAGGCCGCACGAGAGAGCTTCCGCTTCTATCGTGAACAGGGCTATCCTCTGCAAGATCACCGATTACAGCGTCTCTGAGCACACGATGGATACTCAAAAACCCCTGAAAGACTCCGCACATCTACTGGATGACCTTGAGTCGATCCGCCAATTACTCGGCGATGACTCCTTGCAACCGCCGTTGCTGACCGACTCGGTCGCCAGCGACGTACAGATTCCGTTACTGTTCAACGTGGTGGGCGCTCAGGCGACTGCACACACCGACACGGATGACACCGACTCCGATGCCGACGAGGCGGACATTCCAACCCTGACGCCAGAACCTCCGGCGACACAACCCGAACCCGTCAGCGCCAATCCAGATCGCCTGTTGCACCTGGAAAGCGAATTGCGCGCCGCTGCGCAATTGATCATGCAAGATGTTATCGACGACTTCGCCCCGCACATAGAAACCGAAATCAAACGCCGCCTTGATGCGCGGATGGAACGGTTGCTGAGTCAATATCAAGGTTGAGCAACTGCTTACCCCTGCAGGAGCGGGCTTGCCCGCGCCTGCACATTCCATGAACCGGCATTTTTATCCCGCTGGTGATCGCCTCGCTCTACGCCCCGCTGTTCATCCCCGTTATACTTGTCGGCTTTCCTGAATTAATGCCTATTAGGGTCCCGCCGCGCATGGATAAGACCTACCAGCCGCACGCTATTGAAACTTCCTGGTACCAAACCTGGGAGTCCGAGAACTATTTCGCTCCGCAAGGCACGGGTGACGCATACACCATCATGATCCCGCCGCCGAACGTCACCGGCAGCCTGCACATGGGTCACGGCTTCAATAACGCGATCATGGACGCCCTGATCCGTTTCCGCCGCATGCAGGGTCGCAACACCCTGTGGCAGCCGGGTACCGACCACGCCGGTATCGCCACGCAGATGCTGGTAGAGCGCCAGATCGAAGCTCAAGGTCTGAGCCGTCACGACCTCGGCCGTGAAAAATTCCTCGAAAAAATCTGGGAATGGAAGGATCAGTCAGGTGGCAACATCAGCCGGCAGATCCGCCGTCTGGGTTCATCCGTGGACTGGAACCGCGAGCGTTTCACCATGGACGACGGCCTGTCCGATGCCGTCAAAGAAGCCTTCGTGCGCCTGCATGAAGACGGCTTGATCTATCGCGGCAAGCGTCTGGTCAACTGGGACACCAAGCTGCACACGGCGATCTCCGATCTGGAAGTGGAAAACCACGACGAGAAAGGTCACTTGTGGAACCTGCGTTATCCACTGGCTGACGGCGCTCAAACCGCTGACGGCCTGGATTATCTGGTCGTAGCCACCACGCGCCCGGAAACCATGCTGGGCGACGCCGCTGTAGCGGTTAACCCGGAAGACGAGCGCTATAAAGCCCTGATCGGCAAATTCGTCGAACTGCCACTAGTGGGCCGTCGTATCCCGATCATCGCTGATGATTACTGCGATCCTGAATTCGGCACCGGCTGCGTGAAGATCACACCAGCCCACGACTTCAACGACTATGAAGTCGGCAAGCGCCATAATCTGCCGCTGCTGAACATCTTCGACAAGAACGCCGCCGTGCTACCTGTCGCGCAGGTGTTCAACATCGACGGCACACTCAACGATCAAGTGGATGGCACTCTGCCCGCAGCCTACGCCGGTCTCGACCGTTTCGAAGCGCGCAAGCAGATCGTCGCCGCCCTCGATGAAATGGGTTTGCTGGTCAGTGTCGATGACCACGCGCTGAAAGTGCCCAAGGGCGACCGCTCCGGGACCATTATCGAACCGTGGCTGACCGATCAGTGGTACGTCTCCACCAAGCCGTTGGCCGAACCGGCCATCGCCGCCGTGGAAGATGGCCGCATCGCCTTCGTGCCCAAGCAGTACGAAAACATGTACTTCTCGTGGATGCGTGACATCCAGGACTGGTGCATCAGCCGTCAACTCTGGTGGGGCCACCGCATCCCGGCCTGGTACGACGAGTCCGGCAAAGTCTATGTCGGCCGCGACGAAGCCGAAGTGCGCGCCAAGCACAACCTGGGCCCGGACATCGCCCTGCAACAGGACAACGACGTTCTCGACACATGGTTCAGCTCCGGGCTTTGGACCTTTTCGACCTTGGGTTGGCCGGAAAAAACCGAAGCACTCAAGACCTTCCACTCCACCGACGTGCTGGTTACCGGCTTCGACATCATTTTCTTCTGGGTCGCCCGGATGATCATGCTGACCATGCATTTGGTGAAAAACGAAGACGGCACGCCGCAGGTTCCGTTCAAGACCGTGTACGTGCATGGTCTGGTACGCGACGGCCAGGGTCAAAAGATGTCCAAGTCCAAGGGCAACGTCCTTGACCCACTGGACATCATCGACGGCATCGAACTCGAAGACCTGGTCGCCAAGCGCACCACCGGGCTGATGCAGCCGAAACTGCTGAAGAAAATCGAAAAGCAGACCCGTGAGGAGTTCGCCGACGGTATCGCCAGCTATGGCACCGACGCCCTGCGCTTTACGTTCTGCTCGCTGGCCTCCACCGGCCGCGACATCAAGTTCGACATGGGCCGCGTCGAAGGCTATCGCAACTTCTGCAACAAGATCTGGAACGCCGCACGCTACGTTCTGGACAAGGGTGAAGACTGCGGCCAGAACGGCGAAGCGGTAGAGCTGTCGCTGGCGGATCGCTGGATCATCTCCCAGCTGCAACGCACTGAAAGCGAAGTGACCCGACACCTCGACCAGTTCCGCTTCGACCTCGCGGCACAGGCATTGTATGAGTTCATCTGGAACCAGTATTGCGACTGGTACCTGGAACTGTCCAAGCCGGTATTGTGGGACGAAACCGCACCGGTCGAGCGTCAGCGCGGCACCCGCCGTACGCTGGTACGGGTACTGGAAGTCGCTTTGCGTCTGGCTCACCCGTTCATGCCCTTCATCACCGAAGAGATCTGGCAGCGCCTGGCGCCACTGGCTGGCGTGAGCGGCAAGACGATCATGCTGCAACCGTGGCCAGTGGCCAACGAAGCACGCATCGATCAGGCCGCCGAAGACGATATCGAGTGGCTCAAGGGCCTGATGCTCGGCACCCGCAACATTCGCGGGGAAATGAACATCGGCCCAGGCAAGCCGCTGCAATTGTTCCTCAAGAACGTCAGCGCCGAAGATCAGCGTCGCCTGACCGAAAACGACTACCTGTTGAAAAAACTGGCCAAGCTCGAATCCATCACCGTGTTGGCTGAGGGCGTTGAAGCGCCGCTGTCTGCCACAGCGCTGGTGGGCGAGATGGAAGTGCTGGTGCCGATGGCCGGCTTGATCGACAAAGCCGCCGAGCTGGCGCGCCTGGACAAGGAAATCCTGCGCCTGCAAGGTGAAGTGCAACGCGTCGGAGGCAAGCTGTCCAACGCCGCCTTCGTCGACAAGGCTCCACCTGAAGTCATCGCCAAAGAACGCGCCAAAATGGCCGAAGCCGAACAGGCTTTGGGCAAGCTGGCTGAGCAACACGCACGGATCGCCAGTTTGTAAGGGCGACAAGTAAGACTGGCTCGCAAGCGAGCCAGTGGCACCCTGTAGGAGCTGCCGAAGGCTGCGATCGACTGCGAAGCGGTCGTGACCTTAAATAAGCGAAGGTTGTTTCAACCTTATCGCAGCCTTCGGCAGCTCCTACAGGGCTACGCCTACACTCCACAGAATTGACTCCTCATGACAGCTCCACGCACACCTAAAGCACCCAGCAAACCCGCCGAGCCCCGTGAAAAAGCGACCCTGCATCCCCGTAACCGCCATCAAGGCCGTTACGACTTTGCGCAGTTGATCAAAAGCAGCCCGGAACTGGCCGAATTCGTGGTCATCAATCCCTATGGCAAGGAAAGCATCGACTTCGCCAACCCGACTGCCGTGCGGGTGTTCAACCGGGCCTTGCTCAAGTCCTATTATGGCGTTGCCCACTGGGATATCCCGGCGGACTATCTTTGCCCGCCGATTCCAGGGCGTGCCGATTACTTGCACTTCATCGCTGACCTGTTGGCCAGCAGCAACGATGGCGTTATCCCGCGCGGGGCGTCGATTCGTGCACTGGATATCGGCATGGGCGCCAACTGCGTCTATCCGTTGATCGGTCACAGCGACTATGGCTGGCAGTTCCTCGGCTCGGAAATCGATCCGACTGCTGTTGCGGCCGCTACTGCCATCGTCAAGTCCAATGGCCTGAGCAAAGCCATCAGCCTGCGCCTGCAAAGCAATCGCTCGCATATCCTTCTGGATCTGCTGCGCAGCGACGAACGTTTCGACCTGAGCGTGTGCAACCCGCCGTTCCACGCCTCAATCGACGAAGCGCAGCGCGGCAGTCAACGCAAATGGCGCGCCCTCGGCAAAGCTGACCCCAAGCGCAAATTGCCGGTCTTGAACTTTGGTGGGCAGTCGCAGGAATTGTGGTGCGAAGGCGGCGAAATTGGCTTCGTGACGCAACTGATCAATGAGAGCAAGCAAGTACCGCGGCAAGTATTCTGGTTCAGTACGCTGGTGTCGAAAGCCTCCAATCTGGCCTCGATTCAAAGCACGCTGAAAAAAGCCGGAGTTGTGGAAAGCCACGTGGTGGAAATGTCCCAAGGCCAGAAGCAGAGCCGCTTCGTTGCCTGGACTTTCCTCGATAAAGCACAGCAGCAAGCATGGCGCCTGGAGCGCTGGGCATCGGCCAAAAGCTGAGTTCATGCTGGATGGGTTTACCGCAGGCCTGAAAAAGCCGTGCCCGGAGTGATCCGGAGCACGGCTTTTTTACAGCAAGTAAAACGGCCCTTAAGGCCGCTTCAGCTTACTTGTTAACCGAATCGGTCAACCCTTTAGCAGGTACGAACTTGATCACTTTTTTGGCAGCGATTTCAATGGCAGCGCCCGTCGACGGGTTACGGCCAGTGCGAGCTGGACGCTCGGTCACTTTCAATTTACCAATGCCAGGCAAAGTGATTTCAGCGCCATTTTCCAGTTGGTCAGCAACAATTTGGCCCAATTGCTCAAGAGCATTACGCGCGGTGGTTTTTGGCGCGTCGATAGCTTCAGCGATATCGGCGATCAATTGGTCTTTAGTCAGAGCCATGGTGGTGTTCCTTCCCTATCAAATTCATGTGGATTGCAGAATGCGGCATCGGCCCGGGGCCAGACAATGAATCCGGCCCTCCAGTAGCAGCCACGATTAATCGCGAAATGTAGATACTGAAACCGGGCTTTGGTTCGACCTGACGCTTACAAACTGCATGCTTAGCGCCCTTCAAGTGCGCAAGACCGGGCAAAACTAGCACAGAGACGCTCAAATATCCGCACCTACCTACCCATTTGGTCAGCTTTAGAGCGTTAGAGCATGAAAAATACAGGGCAAACGTCTGATTCAGGCCAAAACCCGTGTCTTGCGAGGCGTTCTGGCAGTGCCCAAGGTGCGTTACACTGCCCGACCTTGAATTGAGCGCGGGCTCCAACGCAGCTCTTCATCATCCGTTTACCCCAGCCGAGAAGCCCATGCCGATCCGTCATTGCATCGTCCACCTGATCGACAAAAAACCCGACGGTACGCCAGCAGTCCTGCATGCGCGCGACTCCGAACTCGCTGAGTCCCAGGCCATCGAGCACATGCTCGCCGACCTCAACGAGAGCTATAACGCGAAACAAGGCAAAGCCTGGGGCTTTTTCCATGCCGAATCCGGCGCGCACCCTTTCAGCGGCTGGTTGAAGGAATATCTGGAAGGCGGCAAGGATTTCACCGCATTCAGTCGGGTTGCCGTCGAGCACCTGCAGAAGCTGATGGAAGAATCCAACCTCTCGGTCGGTGGTCACGTTTTGTTCGCCCACTACCAACAAGGCATGACCGACTACCTGGCCATCGCCCTGTTGCACCACAGTGAAGGCGTGGCGGTGAATGCCGAACTGGACGTGACGCCGTCGCGCCATCTGGACCTGGGCCAATTGCACCTGGCCGCACGGGTGAATATTTCCGAGTGGCAGAACAACAAGCAGTCCAAGCAGTACATTTCCTTCATCAAGGGCAAGAACGGGAAAAAGGTTTCGGAATACTTCCGTGACTTCATCGGCTGCCAGGAAGGTGTCGATGGCCCCGGCGAAACCCGCACCCTGCTCAAGGCCTTCAGCGACTTCGTGGAGAGCGAAGATCTGCCGGAAGAGTCCGCCCGCGAGAAAACCAAGACGCTGGTCGACTACGCCAGCAGCCAAAGCAAGATCGGCGAGCCGATGGGCCTGGAAGTGCTTTCAGGGCTGATCGACGAAGAGCGTCCACGCGCATTCTATGAGCACATCCGCAACAAGGACTACGGCCTGTCTCCGGAGATCCCGGCGGATAAGCGCACCCTGAATCAGTTCCGTCGCTTCACCGGCCGCGCAGAGGGCCTGTCGATCAGTTTCGAAGCCCATTTGCTGGGCGACAAGATCGAGTACGACGAAGAGGCTGGCACCTTGATCATCAAAGGTCTGCCCACCCAACTCACTGACCAGTTGAAGCGCCGGTGATGGTTAAACAGGGATCTGGCAGATGCTGACGCGCACGCTGAAAAAGTTTCTGCTGATCATGCTGGTGGTTGTGGCTTACCAGAACTGGGGCAAGATCGAGCACCTGTTCTCGCCGTCCTCGACAGTCGCGACCCAACGTCAAGCGCAGGCCAACGTCGTGCTGTACGCCACCGACTGGTGCGGCTACTGCAAAAAGACCCGACGTTTTCTCGACAGCAAAGGCATCCCGTACAAAGAGTTTGATATCGAGAAGTCAGCCGAAGGGCGCAAGGCCTATGAAGCCCTGGGTGGACGCGGCATCCCGCTGATCGACGTGAACGGTACGTTGATCAGGGGATTCAGCCCGGAAGCGATCCTGGCAGCGCTGAAATGATGTCAGCCGCGCCCGAAAGCAGGCGCAGGCCCCTCAGCTCAGCGCGCCTCGATCCGAAATCCAAAGCGCGGAAAGTGCACATGCACCACACCCGCGCGCTCGTCCTCGCGACGCAGAATCAGCTCTTCACGACCCGCAAAGACTAACTCGCCTTCCACCGGATCGACGCCGTAGTCGACGGCGGAGATGGCCACTTTCTGGCCAGGGGTGAAGCCGTTCGGGTCCTCAAAGACCTCGTCCGGCAGCGCTGCAGGCGTAGCGTTGCGAGCGATCTCCAAAGCGTCTGTGGCACTCATGTCGCTGAACGCACCGTGACCGAAACCCAACACTCGATTCAACCACATCGACACCGCCGGGTAGGCATCGACAAACGGTGCGGTGACGGGGGTCTGCTTGAGAAACCACAGGGTGTGGGCCAGGGAGAAGTCGGCAATGGAGGCCTCACCGAACAGGAAGTCACCATTGCGCTCCAGTTGCAGCTCCAGCCGGGATATCAGGGTCGGCCATTGATGCTTTGCCTGCTCCAGCGTCAGGCGTGATGCGGTGCCGCCACTGAACAACTCGGTACGGTCGGCGATGAAGGCTTTGACCGCCTCCGGCGGTGCTTTGGCAAAACGCAGGGCGATAGATTCTGGCTGGAACACCAGGCTCACGGCATGCTGGAACATGATCGAATCGGACCAGGCAGCGAAACTTGCCACGGTGAATTCCTGGCCTTCGGGGAAAAACGTGGGTGAGGCTTTCTGCTGTTCCAGACGGCGAGCCATCAAGGCCGTGTCGCAATAGATATCGGCCCCCACTTGCAGCACCGGCGTCTTGCGATACCCCCCGGTCAATGCGGTCAGGTCAGGCTTGGGCATGACGGGTGAAATCATCACCGAGCGCCACGACAGCCCTTTGAAGCCCAGGATCAAACGGGCCTTTTCGGAAAACGGCGAGGCTGGGTAATGGTGCAGGATCAGCTCTGTCATGTTCGGTCCGCCCTTCAGATGGAAAGTCAGCAGCTTACCTGCCTGAGTCCTGCGAGCCTACCCGGTCAGCTTGATAACCGCTCATCACGCCGATGGATTAACAACTGCACTCAACACCAAGGCTTCCTTGGCGCTTTTTTTCAGTTGTTTGATCAAGCGTTCCTGACGCAAGGCTTCACGCTTATCACAGCAGGCTTCGGTGTAGACCAGCGCGACCGCCGGGCTGGAATAGAAGAACCGCGCACCCTTGCCACTTTGATGGGCGGCAAAACGGCGCTGGGGATCATCACTGATGCCGCAGTACAACGAACCGTTGGCTGCACGCACCAGATAGACGAACCAGGGCTTGCTGGCATTGATCGTCACCAGCGCATCGTCGGCCGGTGTCAGGGAAGCTTCTTGCATGGTGGTCATGAACGCAGGCAGTTAGAGCGAGTGAACGATCTTAGCAGAGCGTCAGCGCCCGGCCTGGAAAGCTTTCAGGCCTTTCTGCGCCTGGGCCCGAATCGCGTTCTGCACAAACGGCGTCCAGCCCAATAACAAGCCTTTGGTGCCCAAGGCCTGACGCGACCAGCGCCACAGGTCGAAATGGTCGTGGTGTTCGCAGATCTTGCCGTCGCGAAACACAAAGCGCGCCTGGATATCATTGACCACCGTATTGCCCGTCTGACTGAACAGGTAAGTCGCGACCCAATGTGCGCCGCCGGTACGCTCGTCCGCACGGACGTTATCGAAGACCACGGAAAAGTCTTTGGCCCGCGAGGTCAGCATGCGCCACATGTCACCGGCTTGCCGTCCGCGCAGCTCGCCAAACACAGGATCACTGAACAGAACGTCCTCGGTGTAGCAGGCGCTCATAGCCTCCGCGTCCAGCCGGTTGAACGCTTGGTAAAACTCCGTGATCACTGCGTTGTTGGCATCACTCAGGCGTGTTGCTTCGCTCATACAGTCCGGTTCCATGGCTCACGAAAGATGCCTGCACGATAAGCCTGCAACCCATGCCCTGACTATCTGCATTCGCGACGAGAATACCGTCGCTCAGACTTTCTCGCTGTGGACCTGTACGTACAACGCACGCCCGGCGCCCAGCCCGAAAACGATCGCGGCCAGACCGACAACAGCGAAAATCCAGCCAACGGTATTCCAGCCACCGGTCAAGTCATGAACGATACCCACCGCGAACGGCCCCAGAGAAGCGAGGGTATAACCGAAGCCTTGAGCCATGCTCGACAGGTTGGCCGCGACATGTGAATCCCGTGAGCGCAACACGATCAGGGTCAGCGCAAGGCTGAAGGTCCCGCCCTGCCCCAGGCCCAAAACAATTGCCCAACCCCACAGACCGTCGAGCGGCCCATAGAGGCAACCGAACAAACCGCCGAGCGTCAGCAGCATCACCACCAAAATCGCCAGCCGCTGGTCCTTGCCGCGTGTCGCCAGCCAAGGCGCAGTCAGGGCACTGATCAGTTGCACCATGATCGAACCGGACAACACCAGACCCGCTTGGGTCGGGGACAGACCACGGCTGATCAGAATCGATGGCAACCAACCAAACACGATGTATGCCAGCGATGATTGCAGGCCCATATAAAGGGTGACTTGCCATGCCAGTCGATCACGCAGCAATCCACGCACACGGTAGGCGACTCGGTGCAGACCATGCTCCTGACGTGTCTGGGGTAACCAGAACACAGCCGCGAGCATTGCTGGAATGATCCAGAAACCAAGGCCCGTCGCCCAACTGTTGTCGAAATACTGGCTTAACGGAACGGTCGAGCCGGCAGCCATCGCTGCGCCCAGACACAAGGCCATGGTGTAGACGCCCGTCATGGTCCCGGCCTGTTTGGCGAAATCCCGTTTAACGATCCCCGGCAGCAACACACCGATGATGCCGATGCTCGCCCCGGCCAGAATACTGCCTGCAAACAGCCCCGTTTCACCGAATGAACTGCGCAGAATGATCCCGCCCGCCAGCGTCAGCAAAATGCCCAATACCACCCGCTCGCTGCCAAAACGCCGCGCCAGAATCGGCGCCAGCGGCGCGAACAATCCCAGACACAGCACGGGCAACGTAGTCAGTAATCCGGCTTTAGCCGCCGACAGGCCCAGGCTTTTCGAGACGTCGCTGAGCATCGGCGCCATGCTCGACAACGCCGGACGCAGGTTCAAGGCGACCAATACCAGCCCCAGTAACAACAGCCAGGGACGTATTAGTACCGGATTATGTTGCTGCACCTGCTCATCGTCAGCTTCGGCATCGATCAGCAGTTCATTGATGTCACGGGGGCCTGTGCTCGCCTGAGGCGCCTTAGTCGTCATTTGATTCTCTGGTCAGGTTCTGGATCAGACCGGGCATCCTGTTGGAGAACGACAGAGAACACAAGGTTGGTCAATCTGTGGGCTTGCCTTCGAATCCCTTAACGCGGCGTGTCAGATATACCGCCATCGCGCATAAATATATGAAACTCAGAAACGTCCTACATACCTCCCCGTGGCCTTCGCAGACAAGTCTGTCTCCTACGATGGTCTGGGTCCGGTCTACGCGGAAGTTTCTTACATAGATAACGGAAATGGCCGGCTTCCATGGGTCTGGCAGGGTGTTATTAAACGTGGCGCTAATTATCGCGCTAAACACGCCAAGGAGGTTCGATGTCTGCCAATCCCTATGCTACGCCGCAGTCCGCACTGGAAGTCACTCAAGAGGACGAGTCGGCTTTTTTCGTCGTATCGATAACAAAGCTAGCCATAATGTTCATCATGACGTCCGGGCTTTATTATGTTTACTGGTCATATAAAAACTGGAAGATTTATAAGGACTCGACGGGTGCCAGTATTTGGCCAGGTGCCAGAGGATTATTTAATATATTTTTTGTGTATGTGCTTTTTCAGCGTATCAATCAAGGCATTGAACATTCCGGTCGTCATTTGGCCTGGTTTCCCAAATTTCGTGCTATTGCTCTGATAGGGTTGACCTTGATTGGGATGGGCCAGGGTCTGCTTGCCGGCTTCGGGCTGAGCGCGGCGGTGTCCCTGGTCTTGCTATGTGCCGAGACCTACCTGCTGATCGGCGCGCAACGGGCCATCAATTATCTGGAGGATGATTCACGGGGTGAGAGCAATGCCAGATTTACGCTGCTTAACTACGCGTGGATGCTGCTGGGGCTTTGCTTGTGGGGTTTCAGTGTCATTACTCTCATGGGCATGAGGGACCTTGGGATTCTGTAATCGACACGCTCCTTGGGGAAATGCAACAGCCATAAAAAACCCGGACCAAAGCCCGGGTTTCTTTATGCTGCCTGTCACCAAATCAATGCAGAATCTGGCTCAGGAACAACTTGGTGCGGTCGCTTTGCGGGTTGTCGAAGAAGTCGTTTGGCGCGGCCTCTTCGACGATTTCACCCTTGTCCATGAAGATCACCCGGTTTGCCACGGTGCGGGCAAAGCCCATTTCGTGGGTTACGCAGAGCATGGTCATGCCGTCTTCTGCGAGGCTGACCATGGTGTCGAGCACTTCCTTGACCATTTCTGGATCGAGGGCCGAGGTCGGCTCATCGAACAGCATGATTTTCGGCTTCATGCACAGGGCACGAGCAATCGCCACACGCTGCTGCTGACCACCGGAAAGCTGGCCAGGGTATTTGTGCGCCTGCTCTGGAATCCGCACCCGCTCCAGGTAATGCATGGCGATTTCTTCAGCCTTGCGCTTAGGCATCTTGCGCACCCACATCGGCGCCAACGTGCAGTTTTGCAAGATGGTCAGGTGCGGGAACAGATTGAAATGCTGGAACACCATGCCCACTTCACGCCGGATCGCTTCAATCTGCTTGAGATCGTTGGTCAGTTCAGTGCCGTCGACAATGATGCGACCCTGCTGGTGCTCTTCCAGACGGTTGATACAGCGGATCGTGGTCGACTTGCCCGAACCCGAAGGTCCGCATAACACGATACGCTCGCCCTGCCGGACGTTCAGGTTGATGTCTTTCAACACGTGGAACTGGCCGTACCACTTGTGCACGCCCTGCATCTGGATCATGCCTTCAGCGCCCAGAGGCTGTTTGATTGCTTCACTCATCACAAAACTCCTAACGCTTGTGGCCTGTGTCCAACTTACGCTCCAAATGCATGGAGTAGCGGGACATGCCGAAACAGAAGATCCAGAACACCAGGGCCGCGAAGACATAGCCTTCGGTGGCCATACCGAGCCATTTCGGGTCGGCGGCGGCTTGCTTGACGCTGTTGAGCAGGTCGAACAAGCCAATGATGATCACCAGACTGGTGTCCTTGAACAGGGCAATAAAGGTGTTCACGATGCCCGGAATCACCAGTTTCAACGCTTGCGGCAGAATCACCAGACCCATGCTGCGCCAGTAACCCAGGCCCATGGCAGCGGCCGCTTCGTACTGACCTTTGGGGATGGCCTGCAAACCACCGCGCACCACTTCAGCCACATAGGCCGACTGGAACAGGATCACCCCGATCAAGGCCCGTAGCAACTTGTCGAAGCTCATGCCTTCGGGCAGGAACAACGGCAACATCACCGAGGACATGAACAGCACGGTAATCAACGGAACGCCGCGCCAGAACTCGATGAACGTCACGCAGACCACACGAATCGCCGGCATTTTCGAACGTCGACCCAAGGCCAGCACAATACCCAGTGGCAGAGCGCCGGCGATGCCTACGGTGGCGATGACCAGGGTCAGCATCAAGCCGCCCCATTGGCTGGTCGCCACGTTGGCCAGGCCGAAAGTGCCGCCGTGCATCAGGAAGTACGCCACAGTCGGGTAGATCACCAGAAAGCACAGCCCGTAAACGGCCTTGCGTGGGAACTTCGAGACAAACAAGGGCGCGGCACCGATAACCGCCAACAACACGGTCAGGTCGATGCGCCAGCGCAGTTCGACGGGGTAGTAGCCGTACATGAACTGGCCGAAACGTTGCTCGATGAACACCCAGCATGCACCGGCCTTGGTGCAGTCGGCGCGGGTAGTACCGACCCAGTTGGCATCGAAAATCGTCCATCCCAATAAAGGCGGAACGATCAACCAGACCAGGTAGAAAGCAAACAGCGTCAGCAGGGTATTGAGCCAACTGGAGAACAGGTTGGCCCGCATCCACGCCACGACACCCACGCTTAGCGTGGGGGGTGGCATGTCGGGTTTGAAAGTATGGGTTGTCATGCGCTTTTCCTCACCGTTCGATCAGCGCAATGCGCTTGTTGTACCAGTTCATCAGCAGCGAAATGCTGATACTGATCGCCAGGTAAACGCTCATGGTGATCGCAATCACCTCGATAGCCTGACCGGTCTGATTGAGCACCGTGCCAGCAAACAACGAAACCATTTCCGGGTAACCGATACCGGCTGCCAGCGAAGAGTTCTTCGCCAGGTTCAGGTATTGGCTGGTCAGCGGTGGAATGATCACCCGCAGGGCTTGCGGGATGATGACCTTGCGCAGGGTCGGGCCAGGGCGCAGGCCCAACGAGCGCGCCGCCTCGGTCTGACCGTGGCTCACCGACTTGATCCCGGAACGCACGATTTCGGCGATAAACGCCGCTGTGTACACGGTCAAGGCGATGGTCAGGGCCAGCAGTTCCGGGATCATTACCCAGCCGCCGACAAAGTTGAAGCCTTTGAGCTCCGGCATTTCCCAGTGCAGCGGATTGCCCGATATCAGAACGCACAGCGCCGGAATCACCACCATCAAGACCAGGCCAGCCCAGAACTTGTGGAAAGGCACGCCGGTGGCTTCGAAGCGTTTGTTGGCCCAGCGGACCATCAGAATGACGGCGACGACGGCCACCACCACGCTGCCCAGAAACGGCCAGAAAGCGTCGGTCAGGGTCGCGCCCGGCATGTTCAAGCCGCGATTACTGAAAAAGAACATACCGCCAATGCTATGGCTGCCGCGCGGACCCGGCATGGTCAGGAAGACGGCGAAGTACCAAAACAGAATTTGCAGCAATGGCGGGATATTACGGAAAACCTCGACGTAAACCGTGGCTAGCTTGCTGATCATCCAGTTAGGTGACAACCGGGCAACGCCAACGATGAAGCCCAGCAGCGTCGCCAGCACGACACCAATGACCGTCACCAGCAAAGTGTTCAGCAGACCGATAACGAACACCCGTGCATACGTGTCGGATTCGGTGTAATCGATCAAATGTTGAGCGATGCCAAAACCGGCGCTCCGATCAAGGAAGCCGAACCCGGACGTGATACCGCGATGCTGAAGGTTTGTCTGGGTGTTATCGAACAGATACCAACCCATGAAGATCACCACGCCAATCGTGATGATCTGGAATAGCCACGCACGCACTTTAGGATCGCTGAGGGAAAACCTCTGCTTTGGTGCGCCGATTTGATTTTGCATGAAGTGCCCCATGAAGATTGGAACAGAACAACGCTCGGTAACGGTTAAAGGTTACCGAGCGCAGGGCCTATCAGCGCACTGGAGGTGCGTATTGAATGCCGCCGTTGTTCCACAGCGCGTTCAGACCGCGATCGATCTTCAGCGGAGTGCTTTGTCCGAGGTTCCTCTCAAAGACTTCGCCGTAGTTACCGACCTGTTTAA
This sequence comes from Pseudomonas sp. GG8, assembly GCF_052976945.1. Taxonomy (NCBI): domain Bacteria; kingdom Pseudomonadati; phylum Pseudomonadota; class Gammaproteobacteria; order Pseudomonadales; family Pseudomonadaceae; genus Pseudomonas; species Pseudomonas sp. GG8. Next base: position 879,969 of record NZ_JBRIIP010000001.1, on the reverse strand, counting down.
CGATCTGTACGACCCAGTCTTTCGGCAGTTTCAGGTCTTTACCGTATTCACCGTCAGTACCGAGCAAGCGAGCAACGTCCGGGTTTTTGCTGGCTTTAGCTTCTTCTACAACGTTTTTCGACGTAACGCCCATTTCCTCAGCGTTAACCATGGCGAACAGGGTCCACTTGACGATGGAGAACCAGTCTTCGTCGCCCTTACGCACGACAGGGCCCAGTGGCTCCTTGGAGATGGTCTCAGGCATTACCACGTAATCGTCTGGGCTCGCCAGTTTGCTACGCTGTGCGAACAGCTGCGATTTGTCGGAGGTCAGCACATCACAACGACCGCTTTCCAGCGACTTGGCGCTTTCGTCAGAGGTGTCGAACGTGATCGGGGTGTACTTAAGCTTGTTGGCGCGGAAGAAGTCGGAAACGTTCAGCTCAGTCGTAGTACCGGCCTGGATACAGATGGTCGCGCCATCCAGTTCCTTGGCGCTTTTAACACCCAGCTTTTTGTTTACCAGAAAGCCAACGCCGTCGTAGTACGTCACGCCGGCAAACACCAGGCCCATGCCCGCGTCACGGGAACTGGTCCAGGTGGTGTTACGCGACAGCACGTCGATTTCGCCCGATTGCAGCGCAGTGAAGCGCTCTTTGGCGTTCAACTGACTGAACTTGACCTTGGTAGCGTCACCAAAGACAGCAGCAGCGACAGCGCGACAAACGTCAGCGTCGATACCCAGGATCTTGCCTGTCGAGTCTGGAACCGAAAAACCTGGCAGGCCATCACTGACACCGCACTGAACAAAACCCTTTTTGTGAATGGCGTCGAGGGTCGCGCCTGCGTGAGCAAAACTGCTAACACCGAGAACCGCTGCCGCCGTCAGTACAGCCAGGGTGGATTTCAACATCTTCATTCAAACCTCCAGTTTGCTCTTTGTTGTGTAGGAGCTTGAGTCCCGTCGCACCCTTGTGAGGCGTTAATGACCCGTGCTGGCTTATTTTTGGGTCACGCAACGTAAGACCTGGACCACGAGTCTGGCGCGAGATCTACCCGACACCCCCTACCCGCAGCCCGTCAATCGGCCGAATGGACTGAAGCCCCCATGATGTCCGCTGGACCAGTCCGGTACAGAACGAACCGTACGCAGAATATTGATACATGGGTTACAAGCTCCCCCGCGGCCATCAGTCGCCTGATAGTGTTACCGTCCGGGGTGAGCGCATTCACTCCGAAGGTTGTATAGCAAAGCCCGTACCAGCATGCTGGCAATGTCGAATTAGCGACACATCAACGGCAAAACTTGTAACCTTGCGACATCGTCCAAACCTATTTTTTGAATGCGCCCTGTACTAACGCACTGCGAAAGAGCGCACGCACACTAATGGAGCAGCCATGACCACCCCTTTGACCCTCCAACCCGTAAAGACCGCCGATGCCTGCGTCATCTGGTTACATGGCTTGGGCGCCGACCGTTACGATTTCATGCCTGTCGCTGAAACGCTGCAAGCCACGTTGCTGACAACACGCTTCGTTTTGCCCCAGGCCCCGACCCGCGCAGTCACCATAAATGGTGGCTACGAGATGCCCAGCTGGTACGACATTCTGGCCATGAGCCCGGCCCGGGCCATCAGTCACGAGCAGCTTGAGACATCGGCTCAGATGCTCCTGAACCTGATCGAAGAGCAGAGCGACAGCGGCATCGACCCGGCACGAATCTTCCTGGCCGGTTTCTCCCAAGGTGGCGCGGTGGTATTGCACACCGCATTCCTGCGCTGGCAGGGGCCATTGGGCGGTGTGCTTGCGCTGTCCACTTACGCGCCTACCTTCAGTGATCAACTGACCCTTTCTGCGAGCCAACAACGGACCCCCGCGTATTGCTTGCACGGGCACTATGATGATGTGGTGCAAAATTCCATGGGGCGCACCGCGTATGAGTACCTGAAAGCCTTGGGCGTCACCGCAACATGGCAGGAATACCCAATGGGCCACGAAGTGTTACCGCAGGAAATTACCGACATTGGCGTTTGGTTGGCGCAAAAGCTGCGTTAATCGTTCAATCAGAGCGGACAAATGCCACCTGAAGCGCGCTGAGAAGCCCTGATTTGACATGTCGTGTAGGGCATTTGGCATGGCACTACGCCGCGCCCGGTTCTTGCTTTACACTGCCTGTCGTATATTCCTTAATCAATTGACGAGATGACCGTGCTCAGAGCACTCAAAAAGATGTTCGGTAAAAGCGAGGCTGAGCAGCTCGCGCCCAGCCCCATCGCTCCTTCGCCTGCTGCTATCGGCCCAACCGAGGGCGATCAACGGCCACACAACGCAAAAAAATCGGTACCTGCCAGCACGCCTGTCCAGGATCAGCACACGCACATCGAATCCGCAAAAGTCGAACAACCCAAGGCCGAGCGCCCGCGCCGTGAACGCGCACCAAAACCACCGGTCATCGCCTGGAAGCCTGAAGACTTCGTCGTAGAGCCACAGGAAGGCAAAACCCGCTTTCACGACTTCAACCTGTCGCCCGAACTGATGCACGCCATCCACGACCTGGGTTTCCCGTATTGCACGCCAATCCAGGCCGAAGTATTGGGCTTTACTCTCGCGGGCAAAGACGCCATCGGTCGCGCGCAAACCGGCACCGGCAAAACCGCCGCATTCTTGATTTCGATCATTACGCAGCTGGAACAGACCCCGCCACCCAAAGAGCGCTACATGGGCGAACCGCGTGCCCTGATCATCGCCCCAACCCGCGAGCTGGTGGTGCAGATCGCCAAGGATGCGGCCAGCCTGACCAAATACACCGGCCTCAACGTCATGACATTCGTCGGAGGCATGGACTTCGACAAGCAGCTCAAGCAGCTCGAAGCCCGCCACTGCGACATTCTGGTGGCCACACCGGGCCGTCTGCTGGACTTCAACCAGCGCGGCGAAGTGCACCTGGACATGGTCGAAGTTATGGTTCTGGACGAAGCCGACCGCATGCTCGACATGGGCTTCATCCCGCAAGTGCGCCAGATTATTCGCCAGACCCCACACAAGGGCGAACGCCAGACCCTGCTGTTCTCCGCGACCTTCACCGAAGACGTGATGAACCTCGCCAAACAGTGGACCACCGATCCGGCCATCGTCGAAATCGAAGCGGAAAACGTGGCCAGCGAAATGGTCGAGCAGCATATCTATGCCGTGGCCGCCGCCGACAAGTACAAGTTGCTCTACAACCTCGTAACCGAGAACAACTGGGAACGCGTGATGGTCTTCGCCAACCGCAAGGATGAAGTGCGGCGCATCGAAGAGCGTCTGGTGCGTGATGGCGTAAACGCCGCGCAGTTGTCCGGCGATGTCCCGCAGCACAAACGCATCAAGACCCTGGAAGGCTTCCGCGAAGGTAAAATTCGTGTCTTGGTGGCCACCGATGTCGCAGGTCGCGGGATTCATATCGACGGCATCAGCCACGTGATCAACTTCACCCTGCCCGAAGTGCCGGACGATTATGTGCACCGCATCGGCCGTACCGGTCGTGCTGGCGCCAGCGGTGTCTCGATCAGCTTTGCCGGGGAAGATGACTCCTATCAGTTGCCTTCGATCGAAGCGCTGTTAGGCCGCAAGATCAGCTGCGAAACGCCACCAACCGAGTTGTTGAAACCGGTGGTGCGCAAGAGCGCTCAGCCTTTGTAAAAGACCACTGCATCATAAAAAAAAGCGCATCCCGGTTTCGGTGATGCGCTTTTTTTTGCTCCGTGAAATCAGGAGCCCATGTATTCGCAAAGAAGCCAGTTCGGGATCAGGTCTTATCGACCCAACGCCCCGCCGCCGCGTGATCACTGTCGCGGCCTTCGACCCAGTGTGGGCCGTCGAGGGAGGTCTCTTTCTTCCAGAACGGTGCGCGGGTTTTTAGATAGTCCATCACGAACGCGCAGGCATCGAATGCCGCTTGCCGGTGAGCACTGGCAACGCCGACAAAGACTATTGGCTCGCCAGTCTCTAGAGCGCCCAACCGGTGCAGTACCTCTAGCCTGAGCAAAGGCCAGCGCTGTTCGGCTTCAGCGGCGATTTTGCCAAGCGCCTTTTCGGTCATGCCGGGGTAATGCTCCAGGAACATCCCCGCGACCTCCCGCCCCTCGTTGAAGTCGCGCACATAGCCAATGAAGCTGACCACCGCACCAACCCCCACATTGGCAGCGTGCAAGGCATTCACTTCGACGCCCGGATCGAACGCAGCTGTCTGCACCCGAATTGCCATATTCAGCCTCCGGTCACGGTAGGGAAGAACGCCACTTCATCGCCTGATACCAGCGGCTCGTCGAGCTGACACAGCTCCTCGTTGCGGGCGCACATCAGGTTTTGTTCGGCCAACACCTGCCACACACCACCACGCAGTACCAAATGCGTACGCAGTGCGTCGAGGGTGGCGAACTCGCCGTCTACCGTTTCGGTATCCAGCCCCAAGGCCTCGCGATAACGAGCGAAATACAGGACTTTAAAGGTCATTGCGCGTCCACCGGCTCTTCAGCAATGAAGTGACCACTCTTACCGCCGAGCTTTTCCAGCAGGCGGACGTTTTCGATGATCATGCCGCGATCCACCGCCTTGCACATGTCATAGATAGTCAGCGCAGCGACACTCGCCGCCGTCAGCGCTTCCATTTCCACGCCGGTCTGCCCGGACAGTTTGCAGCGGGCGACGATGCGCACCGCATCTTCACCGTCCGCGCTCAACTCGACCTTGACGCCGGTCAGCAGCAACGGATGACACAGCGGGATCAAATCCGAGGTTTTCTTTGCCGCTTGAATGCCGGCAATACGTGCCACGGCGAACACGTCCCCTTTGGGATGACCACCACTGACAATCATTTGCAGGGTTTCAGGGCGCATACGCACAAACGCTTGGGCCACAGCCTCACGGAACGTCACGTTTTTGTCGGTGACGTCGACCATATTGGCGCGACCTTGGGAATCGAGATGAGTTAGCACAGCGTTACTCCTGAATAGGAGTGGGGATTGTAAACCTAAAACTGGAACTACCTCATTAACTGCAGGAGCGAACATGTTCGCTCCTGCAGGTTCATCCACAGCTCTCAATCAAGCGTTACAAATGGCTCTCCGCATACTCAGCGAGGATCGAACGTGGCACCCCTTGCAGGGTGATGTGCACACCATTGGGGAAGTCTTTGAAACGCTCCGTCAGGTAAGTGAGGCCAGAACTGGTGGCCGACAGGTACGGGGTATCGATTTGCGCCAGGTTACCCAGGCAGACCACTTTGGAACCGGAACCGGCACGGGTGATGATGGTTTTCATCTGGTGCGGTGTGAGGTTCTGGCATTCGTCGATCAGGATCAGGCTTTGCTGGAAACTGCGTCCACGGATGTAGTTGAGGGATTTGAACTGCAACGGCACTTTGCTGAGGATGTAGTCGACACTGCCATGGGTGTTTTCGTCATCCATGTGCAGCGCTTCCAGGTTATCAGTGATGGCGCCGAGCCACGGCTCCATTTTTTCTGCTTCGGTGCCGGGTAGGAAGCCAATCTCCTGATCCAGCCCCTGCACGCTGCGGGTGGCGATAATGCGCCGATAGCGCTTGCTGACCATGGTCTGCTCGATGGCTGCCGCCAAGGCGAGAATGGTTTTACCCGAACCGGCTGCGCCCGACAGATTGACCAGATGGATGTCTGGATCAAGCAAGGCAAACAACGCCAGGCCTTGGTAGATGTCCCGTGGCTTCAGGCCCCAGGCTTCCTGGTGCAACAAAGGCTCCTGATGCATGTCGAGAATCAGCAGTTCATCGGCCTGGATACCTTTGATCCAGCCGACAAAACCTTGCGCATCGATGATGAACTCATTGATGTGCACTGCCGGCAGGTTGTCGATGAGTTGCACCCGATGCCATGTGCGGCCGTGATCCTGGCGAGTTTCGACCTTGCTGACACGGTCCCAGAAGGAGCCGGTCATGGTGTGGTAGCCGCGCGACAGCATGGACACGTCGTCGACCAGTTGGTCGGTGCTGTAATCCTCTGCGGCGATCCCACACGCCCGCGCCTTGAGGCGCATGTTGATGTCTTTGGTCACCAGCACTACAGGCAAGTCCTTATTGCGCACGTGCAGGTCGATCAATTGGTTAATGATGATGTTGTCGTTCAGGTGCTCGGGCAACAAGCTGTTGGGCTCGGCCCGCTTGTTCATCAGGATCGAAAGAAAGCCTTTGCAGATGCCTGTGCCACGATCGATCGGTACGCCCTGTTCAACCTCCTCCGGTGTCGCGTTGCCCAGTGTCTTGTCGATCAGACGAATCGCCTGACGGCACTCGGCAGCAACCGAATGCTTGCCGGCCTTGAGCTTGTCCAGCTCTTCGAGGACGGTCATGGGGATAGTGACGTGATGCTCTTCGAAATTCAGCAGTGCGTTTGGATCATGGATCAATACGTTGGTATCGAGCACGTAAAGGATTGGCTGGTTAGAAGAAGGGGTGCGTCCGTGATCATCCATACTCGCTCACCTTTTTAGAAGCCAAGCAACGCAATACAACAACAGTTCTGCGCCACGGAAAGGCCGCCGTAGCTCTCCTCTTCAGGCAGAGGAGAAAATGCTCAAGATGGGTCTGGGATGACGCCACCTGTGTTGCAGGTTTCGGCGGTCTGTATTGGTAATACCGCAAAACTCATGACAGAAAAAAGCACTTTGACGTTTTTTTGAAGTTTATTTTTCAGCATGACGAATAGCGCTTGGCGAGACCGTAAAGCACCGTTACAGTCAGGAGTCTGCCTGACCCGAATTGTCGAAAAAATCCATCGCATCCCGCCCTTCAAATGCCTGCATTCCTTTGCTCCACGGGCCTTTCAGGGGTAGTCGTGACAATCCTGCCATCGAAGTCCACTTTGTGCCGTATTGGCGATCAGCCAAGGCAACGCCGTCTCGACTTTATTGTGGATGTCATGAAATACAATGACCCCGCGTCGCCACAGCAGCATCAGGGTCAAGACCCGCTCGCTGGCCTGTTGGGCGGAAATGTTTCGGTTCCAATCCTGAGAATCGATATTCCACAGCGAAACCTTCAGCCCCTGGGCGCGGAAATATTCGGCGCTGTCGGCCCGGCGGTGACCGTAAGGGGGACGGAACAACGGCAGGTAGTTGTCGGGCAACACCTGCTGCAACAGCACGGCGCTGCGCTGAACCGAGTTCTGCCAGTCGGACCACTGGCTGTGTGAACGGTATTCCCAGCCCTGCAAGCCCACGCATTGCTGCTTATAGAGCCCCTGTACCTCCGGCACGGAGCTTTTTTCCAGGCGCATCTGCATGTTTTTGCCCAGTACGAAAAAAGCAGCGTTGAGCTTTTGCTGGCGCAGGTACTCGGTTAACCAATCCGTGGTGCCACCGACGACTGTCGGGCCACTGTCGAAGGTGAGCAGAAATGCCCGGTCATTGAGTTCATCGCCCGTGAGTTCGTCTGAGTTGTAACGCTCGATTTCGCTGCTGACCAGCGGGAACAAGGCCGCCATGCGCAGCAGCTCGTTCAGGTAGCGCTCGTGAAACGCCCGGCTCGGTACCGCCCAGGCCGCATAGAACGAATCATCGGCGACCTGAAAATTGTCGGCCCGCTCGCGCAACATCTCCATGTCCTCGACCAGTACGCAGAAAGAGGCGTCCTGCTCGCAGCTCTGTTGCGCAAACTGGTAATTCTCCAACAAGCGCGCCCACAGACGCTGGCGGATCAAATTCAGCGAAACCATGTTGATTTTCTTCAGCCCCAGACGCGCTTTAAGGCCCGCTTCATCCTGGCTTTCGCTAACCAGCAAGGCATGCGCAAAGGCCAGAATCTCGGCGCGCGAGGCGACATCGAACAAGACCGGCGAGGTCAAATGCTCAGGCCATACGCTGCGATCCAGCATGGCGGGCACAGCAGGCCCGGCCGCCTGAGCGTTGAAGCAGAACAGGCAGACCGAGATGAATAAAACAATGCGCACAATCAAATCCCCAGAAAATCCCCGCGACGCACTATAGCTGGAGTCCACACCTCCCACCCCCTAGAATCGCGCCACGATTAAAGGAGACGATTTTATGCTGATGGTGATTTCCCCAGCCAAAACCCTCGATTTCGAAACCCCGCCGGCAACCGCACGCTTCACGTTGCCGCAGTACCTGGATCACTCTCAGGAACTGATGGTTCAACTGCGTGAGTTGACCCCCGTGCAGATCGGCGAACTGATGCATCTATCGGACAAGCTCTCGGGGCTTAATGCCGCACGTTTCGGTAGCTGGACGCCGGCTTTCACCCCAGCGAACGCCAAGCAGGCGCTGCTGGCGTTCAAGGGGGATGTCTACACCGGGTTGCAAGCCGAAAATTTCACCGACGCCGACTTCACCTATGCCCAGGACCATCTGCGCATGCTCTCCGGCCTTTATGGTCTGTTGCGCCCGCTGGACCTAATGCAGCCTTACCGGCTGGAGATGGGCACCAAACTGAGCAACGACCGCGGCAAAGACCTCTATGCGTTCTGGGGCACGCACATCAGTGAGTGGCTGAACCAGGCGCTGGCCGACCAAGGCGATGACGTGTTGCTGAATCTGGCCTCCAATGAGTACTTCTCGGCGGTGAAGCGCTCTACCCTCAATGCGCGGATCATCAACACCGAATTCCGCGACTGGAAGAACGGGCAGTACAAAATTATCAGTTTCTACGCGAAAAAAGCCCGGGGAATGATGAGCCGTTTTGTGATCAAAGAGCGCATCGACAATCCCGATGCACTAAAACAGTTCAATGAGCACGGCTATTGTTACAGCCCGGCGCATTCGAAAGCAGACACCCTGGTTTTCCTACGGGAGACAGCCGATCAGTAATTGCATGATGAGGTGCACGGCTTATTCGAAAGCGTGCACATTGTCACCCTTCCCAGCCGATTGACTGGTACATTTGGACAATTAAATGACGCCAGTAAAATGGCGTGTAAAATTTAAATCCAAATTTCTCAAAAAAATTACAGCTTTTTTTCACTCCGTTAGACCCCCTATTTAAAGTAGTGGCCTATACGTGTCTCCTGCCCGCAACTCCCCATTCATTATGGCTCTGCCAAAAAGTGCCACTAATATGCAAGTACGCTTTCTGCAGATTTTAGGTAGCTTAGTTTCGAAATGAATACCGCTAGCCCGGAACTAATATCAAAATCAGAGGCTCTTAGTCATCGTAACAATTCTCGCCAATTATGTAAGCGATGACGTACATAGTGACAAGACGATCCGGGAAATCACCCACTAGCAAGTTCGACCGCAGGGTCGATGAGTTAGCCCAGGAGATCACGCAATACCGGGTATCTTAATACGATCAGGAAAAGCACCTTTCCAGTGCTTGTGGCAATTGTCAGGTCACGCACATCAAGGCCTTGAACCAAGACCTGTGCGCTCCGCGCTTGCCGGCAACGCGTCCTGAAATGCTTTGCCAAGCCCCACGGGCCAGAGCCTGACAATAGGCCACGTACAGCCCTTATCAGCGTCATTGAGTGCGCCCCTTATTAGGCCCTCACAACTTAACTATGCCTACGTCCGCGCTGTGACGCTCTAAGCGTCACACTGTTGGGCGGATGATTATTGCGGCTCAACCTCAATATCCAGCCAACTTATGGCGTGAATAAACAAGGAGAATACGATGCGTATCAGCATCTTTGGTTTGGGCTATGTCGGTGCAGTATGTGCCGGTTGCCTGTCTGCACGTGGTCATGATGTAGTGGGTGTAGACATCTCGAGTGCCAAGATTGACCTGATCAACAATGGCAAATCGCCTATCGTTGAACCGGGCCTGGAAGAGCTTCTGGCACAAGGCATCAAAACCGGGAAACTGCGTGGCACCACGGACTTCTCTGCCGCTATTCGCGACACTGATTTGTCGATGATTTGCGTGGGCACGCCCAGCAAAAAGAACGGCGATCTGGAACTCGATTACATCGAATCCGTCTGCCGGGAAATTGGCTTTGTCCTGCGTGACAAGACCACCCGTCACACCATCGTCGTGCGCAGCACCGTCTTGCCGGGCACTGTCGCCAACGTAGTGATTCCGATCCTCGAAGACTGCTCCGGCAAAAAAGCCGGTGTCGACTTCGGTGTCGCGGTCAACCCTGAGTTCCTGCGTGAAAGCACTGCGATCAAGGATTACGATCTGCCACCGATGACCGTGATCGGCGAGTTCGACAAAGCCTCCGGTGACGTGCTGCAAGCGCTGTACGAAGAGCTCGACGCACCGATCATCCGCAAGGACATCGCTGTCGCCGAGATGATCAAGTACACCTGCAACGTCTGGCATGCAACCAAGGTCACCTTCGCCAACGAGATCGGCAACATCGCTAAAGCGGTGGGCGTCGATGGGCGTGAAGTGATGGAAGTGGTCTGCCAGGACAAAACACTCAACCTTTCCCAGTACTACATGCGTCCAGGCTTCGCTTTCGGCGGCTCTTGCCTGCCCAAAGATGTTCGCGCCCTGACCTACCGTGCCGGCTCGCTGGACGTTGATGCGCCGCTGCTCAACTCGCTGATGCGCAGCAACGTTTCGCAAGTGCAGAACGCGTTCGACATCATCACCAGCCATGACAAACGCAAAGTCGCCTTGCTCGGCCTCAGCTTCAAGGCCGGCACCGATGACCTGCGCGAAAGCCCGCTGGTGGACCTGGCAGAAATGCTGATCGGCAAGGGCTACGACCTGAGCATCTACGACACCAACGTCGAATATGCCCGCATGCACGGCGCGAACAAGGAATACATCGAGTCGAAGATCCCTCACGTCTCGTCCTTGCTCAACTCGGACTTTGACGAAGTGATCAACAACTCCGACGTGATCATCCTCGGCAACCGTGACGAGAAGTTCCGCGCCCTGGCAGACAAAGCCCCGGCCGGCAAACAGGTTATCGACCTGGTCGGTTTCATGTCCAACGCCACAAGCACAAGTGGCCGGACCGAAGGTATCTGCTGGTAATCCAGCTGCCCTGACAGCGTCAGTCAAGGTCTGTGGGAGCGAATCCGCTCCCACACGTCCCCCTCACCTTAACTGACGGGCATCAGCTACACATGCCTGCCTTAACCCATTCGGGCCAACCCAAAAGGCTCTCCCGATATCGAGACGGATGCAGATTATGCACAGGCTAAAGCACGGCCTACTTCAGGCCGCAGGTTGGCTGTTTTATCTCAGTATATTAATGGGCCTCGCTTTGGCGCTGCCTTCCAGTATCTTCGACTCTCAGTCGAAGAACTTTCTGTTCCTGATTGGCGCTGTCGGCATCTGGCGCTACTCCATGGGCGCCACGCACTTTCTGCGCGGCATGCTGTTTCTGTACGTGGTCTATCCGCACCTGCGCCGCAAAGTGCGCAAGCTCGGCAGCGCGGCAGATCCATCCCATGTGTTTCTGATGGTCACCAGTTTTCGAATCGATGCCCTGACCACCGCTCAGGTGTACAGCTCGGTGATTCGCGAAGCCATTGAATGCGGCTACCCGACAACGATTGTCTGCTCCCTGGTAGAGATGTCCGACGAGCTGCTGGTCAAGAGCATGTGGGCCAGACTCAATCCGCCTGAGCGGGTCAAGCTCGACTTCGTGCGTATCGCAGGCACCGGTAAACGCGACGGCCTGGCCTTTGGCTTCCGCGCCATTTCCCGGCACATGCCCGATGCCCGCGCCGTGGTTGCGGTAATTGATGGCGACACCGTGCTCAGTCCGGGTGTCGTGCGCAAGACCGTGCCTTGGTTCCAGTTGTTCGGCAACGTTGGCGGCTTGACCACCAATGAGTTCTGCGAAGTCCGTGGCGGCTACATCATGAGCGAATGGCACAAGCTGCGCTTCGCCCAACGTCACCTCAATATGTGTTCCATGGCCCTGTCCAAGCGCGTGCTGACCATGACCGGCCGGATGTCTGTGTTCCGTGCCGAAGTGGTTACCGACCCGGAATTCATCGCCGACGTCGAAAGCGACTCCCTGCACCATTGGCGTCTGGGCACTTTCAAGTTCCTGACCGGCGATGACAAGTCCAGCTGGTTCAGTTTGATGCGTTTGGGTTACGACACGTTCTACGTGCCGGACGCCTCGATCAACACCGTTGAACATCCGCCGGAAAAGAGCTTCATCAAGGCCAGCCGCAAACTGATGTTCCGCTGGTACGGCAACAACCTGCGGCAGAACTCCCGCGCGTTGGGCCTGGGTGTAAGGCGCCTGGGATTGTTCACCAGCGTGGTGTTGTTCGATCAACGCGTGTCGATGTGGACCTCGATTCTGGGGCTGACCGTCGCCCTGATCGCCAGCTTCAAATATGGCGTGACGTTCATCCTGATGTACCTGCTGTGGATCGGTATCACCCGCCTGATCCTGACGCTGTTGCTGTCCTGCACCGGACACACCATCGGCCCCGCTTACCCCGTGATTCTCTATTACAACCAGATCGTCGGTGCGCTGGTGAAAATCTACGTTTTCTTCCGCCTCGATCAACAGTCCTGGACTCGCCAGGACACCAAACTCACTCGCGACCTGGCCAGCTTCCAACGTTGGTTCAACACCTGGTCGTCTCGGACCATGACCTTCTCCGCAGGCAGCGTGTTCGTCGCTGTGCTGCTGACGATGGTCTGACCACCGGGCCAATGGATCAATTGATTAAGTAGGAATTACCGCCATGAATACCGCCGTGAATGTGAATGTAGTGCATGAATCTGAAGCTCAGCGCCAGCACGCTCGGGTCAAAATACCGGCCAAACTGCGCTTCTTCGGCAGCGACGGTACCGCCCATATTGCCCAGGTCGAAGACCTGTCTGCCGGCGGTCTGTGCTTCAACGCCGGCCGGCAGCCCCTGAAAGTCGGGGAAGTACAGAAAGGCCGCCTGCAATTCGTCATCGATAACCTTGGCCTGGCCATGGACGTTGAACTGCAGGTTCGCTCCTTTGATGCTCGTACCGGTCGTGCCGGCTGCCAGTTCCAGAACCTGGAACAACAAGACATCGCCACCCTGCGCCACCTGATCACCTCGCACTTGAGCGGTGACATTGTGACCATGGGCGAAGTACTCGCCACCTTGCAGCGCGACAATTTCACCAAGGCACGCAAGGTCAAGGACGGCGGCAGCGGCATGACGTTCTTCGGCCGTATGCGCGCCGTGATCTTCAGCTTGGGGATCTTCATCGTCGGCCTGGTCGCGTTCGGCTTTATCTTCAAGTCGGTTTATGGTCTGTACTTCGTCAGCCATGCAACCGCCGGCGTGGTCAGCGTGCCAAGCATGGACGTGACCATGCCTCGCGAAGGGACCGTGCAAAGCCTGGCGGGTACTGATGGCGTGGTCGCCAAAGGTGCACCACTGGCCTCGTTCAGCACCAGCATGCTGGAAATGCTCAAAGACCACTTGGATGACGCGCAACTGCAACCGGCCAAGGTCGAAGACCTGTTCGCCCGGCAATTGAGCGGCACCCTGACCAGCCCTTGTGATTGCATCATCGCCAAACAACTGGTCGCTGACGGCCAGTTCGCCGGCAAAGGCGCAGTGATCTTCCAACTGGTCCCACGCAACACCGAAGCCACAGTCGACGCTCGCTTCAGCTATCGCCAGTTCGCTGACGTGCGCCCCGGTACCCGTGTGAACTTCCAGGTCGCAGGCGAAGATGAAATCCGTCACGGCAAGATCGTCAGCAGCACTAACAACAGCAGCACCGACCTGTCGACCGACATTCGCGTGCAGATCAAGCCTGACCAAGCTCTGAGCAGCAGCCTGTCCGGCCGTCCGGTGGAAGTCACCAGCGATCGTGGCCCTTCATTGAACTGGCTGATCGACAAAGCCATGGCCGTGGGTCTCTAAACATGGCTAGCCCACTACGAAAGCTGTCGACCCCTACCCTGCTGGGCCTCGCCGTGGCGATCGGCCTTAGCGGTTGCGCTGGCCTGCCCGATCAGCGCTTGGCCAACGAAGCCCTCAAACGCGGCGATACCGCGATGGCACAGCAGAACTATCGGCAACTGGCGGACCTGGGTTATAGCGATGCACAGGTCGGCCTGGCGGATATTCAGGTCGAAACCCATGACCCCGCACAGCTCAAACAAGCTGAAGCCACTTACCGCGCAGCCGCCGACACATCGCCCCGGGCTCAGGCCCGGCTGGGTCGCTTGCTGGTTGCACGGCCAGACGCCACCGAAGCCGAACACCATGAAGCCGAGGTCCTGCTGAAAAAGGCCTTTGCCAATGGCGAAGGCGGCACATTGATCCCGCTGGCGATGCTGTACCTGCAATACCCGCAGACCTTCCCGAAGGTCAATGCGCAACGGCAGATCGAGCAATGGCGCGCCGCCGGCTACCCGGAAGCGGGCCTGGCTCAGGTGCTGCTCTATCGCACGCAGAACACCTACGATCAGCATCTGGATGAAATCGAAAGCATCTGCAAGAAAGCCCTGCTCGCCACCGACATCTGCTACGTCGAACTGGCCACCGTTTACCAGAAACGCGCGCAAGTGGATCAACAGGCCGCTCTGATTGCCCAACTGCAAAGCGCTTATGAACTCGGCAAGGTTTCAGCGCAACGGGTTGACGGTGTAGCGCGTGTATTGAGCGATACCGAGCTTGGCAAGCCTGATGAAAAAACAGCTCAGCAACTGCTGGAAAAAGTCGCACCTGGCTATCCGGTTTCCTGGGTCAGCCTGGCGAAGTTGCTCTATGACTTCCCGGAACTGGGCGACGTGAACACGATGATGGAGTACCTGAACAACGGTCGCGCAGCGGATCAACCGCGTGCCGAACTGCTGTTGGGCAAACTCTATTACGAAGGCAAATGGGTCCTGCCCGATGCCAAACAAGCCGAAGCTCATCTGCAGAAAGCCGCCGGCAGCGAAATTGCCGCGCACTACTACCTGGGTCAGATCTACCGCCGGGGCTACCTCGGCCAGGTCTACCCGCAAAAGGCCGTCGAACAATTACTGATAGCCGCTCGCGGCGGTCAGAACAGCGCCGACTACGCCCTCGCGCAATTGTTCTCCCAAGGTAAGGGCACCTTGCCCAACCCGGTCAACGCCTACGTGTTCAGCCAACTGGCGCTAAAGCAGGACGCTCCGACCCCGGAAGCGACCGAACTTGCGCAACAAATCAATGACCAACTGCTGCCTGCACAGCGCGCCGAAGCACAACGTCTGTTGCAACAAGAGCAACAGATACGTGGCACGTCCGCCCAGAACAATCTGGCCCTGCATGCTCTGCAACAAGAAGACGCCGAGGAAGCTTTATGAAGTTGAATCACTGGATGACAGCTGGCCTGGGCCTGAGCTTTTCTCTGCTCTCGGCCACTCCGGCGTTGGCAGCAGCATTGACCGAGACCAAGAACTTCGGTCTGGAAGTTAAAGTCACCGGCCAGTCCGAAGACGACCGCGACCTGGGCACCCGCTCAGGCGGCAGTGTCAACGGTGTCGGTCTGGACCTGCGCCCATGGGCCTACGGCGAGCGCGGCAACTGGAGCGCCTACGCCATGGGCCAGGCGGTCACTTCGACGGATATTATCGAAACCGACACCCTGCAACAGCCAAATACCGACAACGGTTCCAGCGCCAGCAATGATCGAAAGCCCGACAAAAACTACCTGGCCTTGCGTGAGTTCTGGATCGGCTACAAAGGTCTGACCCCTTACCCTGGCGAGGAACTGCGCTTGGGTCGTCAGCGCCTGCGCAACGACGATGGCATGTGGCGTGACGCCAATATCGAAGCCCTGAACTGGACCTTCGACACCACCTTGCTCCGGGCCAACCTTGGCGCAGCGGAACGCTTCAGCGAATACCGCACCGACCTCTCCGAACTGTCGCCTAAAGACAAAGATCGCCTGCACCTGTTTGGCGATATTTCGGCGCAGTGGAGACCTGGCCAGTGGGCCGGCGTGCGCGCCCATCACACCCATGATGACGGCAAACTCAAGAGTGGCCTCGATCAGGTCGACTCCCTGGATAAAACCCAAAACGGTGACCTGACCTGGCTGGGTGTCGAAGCCAACAGCGATGCCTATAACTACCGCAACACCAATACCATCAATTACTGGGCCAGCCTGACCGGGATGAGCGGCGACCGCGACTCGATCCACCCTTCGACCGTGAACGGTGTAAGCACTGCGGGCGAGAAAACCAGCGGCAACGTCGACGGCTGGGCCACTGACATGGGGATTCGTCTGCGGCTGGACCCTAACTGGCAAGTCGGTGCGGCCTATGCCCGCGCCAGCGGCGACTACGAACAGAACGGCCTGGAAAGCAACCGCTCGAACTACACCGGCACCCGCTCGCGGATCCATCGTTTCGGCGAGGCCTTTCGCGGCAGCATGAACAACGTACAAACCGGCACCCTGTTCGGTTCCTGGATGCTGCGCGACGACTATGACGCCAGCCTGGTCTACCACAAGTTCTGGCGCGTCGACGGCAACAAGGCCGTGGGCACCACCGGCATCAATGCCGTGGAAAACTCCTACAACGCTGACGGCGCGGTTGAGTCCAGTACCTCTCTGCCCTTGATGGACGGTAAAAAAGACCTCGGTCAAGAGATGGATCTGGTCGTCACCAAGTACTTCAAACAGGGCCTGCTGCCTGCGGCACTGAGCCAGTCCATCGACGAGCCGTCGGCACTGGTGCGGTTCCGTGGCGGTGTGTTCAAACCTGGCGATGCTTACGGTAAAGAAGTGGATTCGTATATGCACCGCGCCTTTATCGACGTCATCTGGCGCTTCTGATGCAAGCTGCCAAGGGAGCGATACGATGAACAGTCTACCCATGAGAGGCTCCGTCAGCCTGTTGGCCAGCGCCTTGATGCTGGCCAGCGCCGCTGCGTTTGCTGCGGTCGACCCTGCTGCTCCGGCCAAAGGCCTGCAGCAGGCCAAGACCTACACCGTGACCAGCCCGCCCACCGCGCCGCTGGAACTGGCCAAGCCTGAACTGCCCGACATCTCCGGCTATACCGCCGAAGCCGTCGCCAAGAAAATCGTGCGCAGTAAACCGGGCAAGATCAAAGTCCGGCGCATGATGCAGGAAGACGCCCTGAAAGATTTTATCGGTGGCGATAACAAGATGACCGAATGGGTGGCACGCCAGCATGGCATCCCCCAGGCGATCTTTATCGAAGACGGTTACATAAACTTGCGTGACCTGAGCAAAAGCCTGCCCAAGCAGTACTTCAGCGAAACCTCGCCCGGTGTATTCCTGGCCAGGTTGCCGATTGTCGTTGGACGCAAGGGC
Organism: Pseudomonas sp. GG8; assembly: GCF_052976945.1. Classification (NCBI taxonomy): domain Bacteria; kingdom Pseudomonadati; phylum Pseudomonadota; class Gammaproteobacteria; order Pseudomonadales; family Pseudomonadaceae; genus Pseudomonas; species Pseudomonas sp. GG8. Next base: position 862,792 of record NZ_JBRIIP010000001.1, on the reverse strand, counting down.
ATTCTTGAAATCGATAACAAGACTCAAGAGCTGCGCTTGTCGCAGGAAGCCGGTTCGTTCTTGATCAACGATGGCCAGCTGTTTGTCCGGGACACCAAAATCACCGGATGGCGCGAAGCCGACAACGGCCCGGCGACCTTTCGCAAGCCGAATGAGTTTCGTCCGTTCCTGCTGTCCTGGGGCGGTACCGAGACCTATATCGTCAACAGCAAAATCGCCAGCTTCGGTTATGCCAACAGCAAATCCTATGGCGTGAGTATTTCTCAGTACACGCCAAACATGGCCAAGGTACTGAAACGCCCGGAACCGACCGGCTGGGTCATCGGTTCCGAGTTCTCGGACATGTGGTACGGCTTCTACTGCTATGAAGCGCGTGACGTGGTGATCAAGGGCAATACCTACCGTGACAACATCGTCTACGGGATTGACCCGCATGACCGCTCACACGGTCTGATCATTGCCGATAACACGGTCCACGGGACCAAGAAAAAACACGGGATCATTATTTCCCGTGAGGTCAACGACAGCTTCATTTTCGGCAACCGCAGCTACGACAACAACCTGTCGGGCGTAGTGATCGACCGTAACAGCGTGAACAACCTGATCGCTTACAACGAGATTTTTCAGAACCATTCCGACGGCATCACGATGTACGAAAGCGGCGACAACCTGATCTGGGGCAACCGTGTGATCAACAACCGTCGCCACGGAATTCGTGTCCGTAACAGCGTGAGTATCCGGTTGTACGAAAACATCTCCATGGCCAATGGCCTGATGGGCGTCTACGGGCACATCAAGGACTTGAGCGACACCGACCGTGACATCGCCCTTGACCCCTTCGACACCAAGGTCTCGCTGATCGTTGTCGGTGGCGAACTCGCCGCCAACGGTTCCGGCCCACTGTCCATCGACTCGCCATTGAGTGTCGAGCTGTATCGGGTGTCGATGCTCGCACCGACCAAATCCAACGGGATCAGCTTCAACGGGATTCTCGGTGAACGTCAGGACGAAATTCTCGACCTGCTGGTGCGCCAGAAGAAAGCCGTGTTGATCGACCCGGTCGAACGCCAGACCGATCTCCGGGACTGAGGGAACCTATTTATGCACGCTCAATTGATCAAGCTACTCAGCCTCTCGGGCCTCACGGCAGCAATCTTCGCAGCCTCGAGCGGCGTGCGCGCCGATGACGCTCACGCGCCGACGTTCACCGCCGAGCCTTGCTGCAACATTTGCCCGCAGGCGCTCGACGCCAAGAACTACACCACGCGCTATCAGCAGAACTTCACCACGCTGGTACAGGCCCAGGGTGACTGGCTGTTCCGTACCCAGGAAGACCTGCGGACCCAATTCGACACCTCGCCCGAAGGTTATCGGCGCATGAAAGAACTGCACGATGCCTTCAAAAGCAAAGGTGTCGAGCTGGTCGTGGTGTACCAACCCACCCGTGGCCTGGTCGATCGAAACAAGCTGCTCCCGACTGAGCGCGCCAAGTACGACTACGAAACGGCGCTGAAAAACTACCAGGCCATGCTCGGCCGTTTCAGCCAGATGGGTTACTGGGTGCCCGACCTGTCGCCACTGACCAATGAGCCCTCGACCAAGGACGAGCAAGGGCACGATTTCTACTTCCGTGGCGACCAACACTGGACGCCTTACGGTGCTCAACGCACGGCGAAAATCGTCGCCGAAAAGGTCAAGCAAGTACCGGGGTTCGCTGACATTCCCAAACGTGAATTCGAAAGCCACAAGTCTGGTCGCATGGGCAAGACCGGTACCCTGCATAACATGGCCGCGCAGTTGTGCGGCAATACCTACGCGATCCAGTACATGGATCAGTTCGTGACCGAGCCCAAGGGCGAAGCCGCTGACGGCGACCTGTTCGGCGATTCCGGCAACCCGGAAATCACCCTGGTCGGTACCAGTCACAGCGGCAAGAACTATAACTTTTCCGGCTTCCTTGAAGAGTACATCGGCGCAGACGTTCTCAACGTCGCCTTCCCCGGTGGTGGCCTGGAAGGCTCAATGCTGCAATACCTGGGCAGCGACGACTTCCAGAAGAAACCGCCGAAAATCCTGATCTGGGAATTCTCGCCGCTGTATCGCCTGGACCAAGAGACCATCTACCGGCAGATGATGTCTCTGCTCGACAACGGCTGCGAAGGCAAGACTGCAATCATGAGCCAGAGCGCCACACTGAAAACCGGGGCCAATGAGCTTCTGGTCAATGGCAAAAACGGCATCAAAGATGTGCGCAACGGCAGTAATCAGGTCGACATCCGCTTCGCCGACACGTCGGTGAAAACCTTGCACGCCACGCTCTGGTACATGAATGGCCGGCATGAAGACCTGAAAATCGAAAAACCGACAACATCCGATACAGACGGGCGTTTCGCCTTTGAACTGCGCGACGACAAGGACTGGGCTGACCAGCAATTGCTCGCCGTGGAAGTACAGGGCCCGGAAGCGGGCGCTGCACCTCAGCAAGTTGAAGCGAAAATATGCAAACGCAACGTGTTCCCACGAGCTGCGCAAAACACCGCGCAAGCCGGGTTATGAGGCCTTTATGCACACTCGAAAAATGATGCTCCCCACCCTGCTCGCCGTGGCGCTGATGGCCGCGACCGATGCCGCGTCTGCTGCCCAGGCGCTGGTTCCACCACAGGGCTACTTCGCCGGTATTGAGAAGGTCAAAACCGGTGACAATAAATTCAGCTGCGATGCGATTCCCAAACCGTACACCGACAAACTGGTGTTTCGCAGCAAATACGAAGGCTCGGACAAGGCCCGCTCGACCCTCAACGAGGTCTCGGAAAAAGCCTTCAGGGACGCCACGGCCGACATCACCAAGCTGGAGCGCGACACCAGCAAAATCGTCATGCAGTACATGCGTGACGGTCGTCCGGAACAGCTCGACTGCGCCTTGAACCTGCTCACCACCTGGGCCAAGGCCGATGCGCTCGAGTCCAAGGACTTTAACCACACCGGCAAGTCAATGCGCAAATGGGCACTGGGCAGTATGTCCTCGGCTTACCTGCGCCTGAAGTTCTCCAACTCGCACCCGTTGGCCGCGCATCAGGAACAAGCGCAAATCATCGAAGCCTGGTTCAGCAAACTGGCCGATCAGGTGGTCAGCGATTGGGACAACCTGCCGATGGACAAGAACAACAACCACACCTACTGGGCTGCCTGGTCGGTGATGGCAACGTCGGTGGTGACCAATCGACGTGACTTGTTCGACTGGTCGGTGAAGGAGTTCCGCGTCGGCGCCAATCAGATCGACAAGGACGGCTTCCTGCCCAACGAGCTCAAGCGCAAACAACGCGCCCTGGCGTATCACAACTACGCCCTGCCACCGATGGCGATGATTGCCAGTTTTGCCCAGGCCAATGGCGTCGATGTACGTCCGGAAAACAACGGTGCATTGCAGCGTCTGGGTGAACGGGTGCTGAGCGGGATCAAGGATGCCGACAGTTTCACCCAGCGCAACGGCGAAAAACAGGACATGACCGATCTCGAGATCGACAGCAAGTTCGCCTGGCTCGAACCCTTCTGCTCGCTCTACACCTGCAAGGCCGAAGTACTGGATCAAAAACACAAGATGGAACCGTTCAAGACCTTCCGTCTTGGCGGCGACCTGACCAAGGTTTTCGATCCGGCGCATGAAAAAGGCAATAAAGGTTCTGGTTCCTGAGGCACCACGAACCCCGTAGGAGCTGACGTGTCTGCGATAAGGTCGGTACGACCTTCAGACGGCAGTGGCAGTAAATTTCATGCAATACACCCCCTGTTTTTTGTGGGGGGTTTGGGGGGGCTTCGGCCTTTGACTGTTGAACCAACGGAGGGATAAGGATGGTTTTCTCATCCAATGTGTTCCTGTTCTTGTTCTTGCCGATCTTCCTCGGCTTGTACTACTTGAGCGGACAACGCTACCGCAACTTGCTGTTGCTGATTGCCAGCTACGCGTTCTATGCCTGGTGGCGAGTGGACTTCCTGGCGTTGTTCATCGGCGTGACCCTGTGGAACTACTGGATCGGCCTGAAAGTCGGCGCGGCAGGCGTGCGCACCAAACCGGCACAGCGCTGGCTGTTGCTCGGCGTGGCGGTGGATCTGGGCATCCTTGGTTACTTCAAATACGCCAACTTTGGCGTGGACAGCATCAACGCGATGATGACCTCGGTAGGTCTCGAACCGTTCATTCTGACCCACGTCTTGTTGCCGATCGGGATCTCCTTCTACGTCTTCGAATCGATCAGCTACATCATCGACGTTTACCGTGGCGACACACCGGCCACCCGTAACCTGATCGACTTTGCTGCGTTCGTCGCGATCTTTCCGCACCTGATTGCCGGCCCCGTGTTGCGCTTCCGCGACCTGGCCGACCAGTTCAATAACCGCACGCACACCCTGGACAAGTTCTCCGAAGGCGCCACGCGCTTCATGCAGGGCTTCATCAAGAAGGTGTTCATCGCCGACACCCTGGCTGTAGTCGCCGACCATTGCTTCGCCTTGCAGCACCCGACCACCGGGGATGCCTGGCTCGGTGCGCTGGCGTACACCGCGCAGCTGTATTTCGACTTCTCCGGCTACAGCGACATGGCCATTGGCCTGGGCCTGATGATGGGCTTCCGCTTCATGGAGAACTTCAAGCAGCCGTACATCAGCCAGTCGATCACCGAGTTCTGGCGGCGCTGGCACATCAGCCTGTCCACCTGGCTGCGTGACTATCTGTACATCACCTTGGGCGGTAACCGTGGCGGTACCTTGACCACCTACCGCAACCTGTTCCTGACCATGTTGCTTGGTGGTCTGTGGCACGGTGCGAACATCACCTACATCGTCTGGGGCGCCTGGCACGGCATGTGGTTGGCGATCGAAAAAGCCTTGGGCCTGAACACCAATCAGCGCAGCTTCAATCCGATTCGTTGGGCGCTGACCTTCCTGCTGGTGATCATGGGCTGGGTTATTTTCCGCTCGGAAAACCTGCACGTTGCTGCACGGATGTATGGCGCGATGTTCAGCTTCAGCGAATGGCAACTGTCGGAACTCAACAGCGCCAGCCTCACCGGCCTGCAAGTAGCAACACTGATCGTGGCGTACATGACACTGGCGTTCTTCGGTCTGCGTGACTTCTACGCCAACCGACCTAAAGCCGACGCAATCAAGGGTGTGAAACCTGCTGCCGGCGAAGAGAGCACCGAGGCCAACGGTCCCGCAACCGCTCAACCGGGCATGATCAAAGCAGTCCCTGGCGACCAGCCGAACAGCATTCACCTGCCGGGTTACACCGTCGGCACCGATGCTCAGGTACAGCCTGCGTTCTGGGTCGCCGACTGGCCGCGTTATGCGATGCGCACCTTGGTGTTGCTGTTGTTCGTAGCATCGATCCTCAAGCTCTCGGCGCAAAGTTTCTCGCCGTTCCTTTACTTCCAGTTTTGAGGGGCCTGACATGACCCGATCATTACGCTTCCTCTACATCGTCCTGTTCCTCGCCATCCTGCTCGCGTTGGGTGTCTGGTCGCTGCGCAGTTTCGGCAGCTTCTCGACTTCCGCCGAGACCACCGTGCTCAACGGGCGCTGGACCAAAGCGGCGGAGACTCATTACGACGATGAGTTCCCGATCAAACGCCTGGGCACCAACCTTTGGGCCGCACTGGACTTCAAGCTGTTCAACGAAGGCCGTCCCGGTGTCGTGCTGGGCCGCGATCAGTGGCTGTACAGCGATGAAGAGTTCAACCCTGTGGCCAACGGCGAGCAGAACGAAGCCGACAACCTCGCGCTGATTCAAGGTGTACGCGACACCCTGAAAAAACAGGGCACACAGTTGGTGCTGGCCATCGTGCCGGCAAAAACCCGGCTGTACCCGGAGCACATCGGCGACAACACCCCGGCTGCGCTGCATGCCGATTTGTATCAGCAGTTCCATGCCCAGATGGCGAAGGCCGGCATTATTGCCCCTGACCTGCTGACGCCGCTGCAGAGCGCAAAACAGAACGGTGCCGTGTTCCTGAGGACCGACACGCACTGGACGCCGATGGGTGCCGAAGTCGTCGCTCAACAGCTGGGCACGGTCATCAGCAATGAAACACCGTTGAGCGGCCAGCCTGAAAAGTTCGTCACCGAAGCCAAAGAGACCGCGCCGTACAAGGGTGACCTGACCAGCTTCCTGCCACTGGACCCGCTGTTCAGCAACCTGTTGCCTAAACCCGATCAGCTGCAACAACGCAGCACTAATCCGGCTCAGGCCGAGGCTAACGGCGGCGATGCCCTGTTCGCGGACAACGAAGTCGCGGTAGGACTGGTCGGCACCAGCTACAGCGCCAACCCGAACTGGAACTTCCTGGGCGCCTTGAAACAGGCACTGCACAGCGACGTGGTCAATTACGCCGAAGACGGCCATGGCCCGATTCTGCCGATGCTCAAATACCTGCAAACCGATGCTTTCAAGAACAGCCCGCCGCAAGTGCTGATTTGGGAGTTCCCAGAACGTTATCTGCCTGCCCACAACGACCTTGGCGAGTTCGATCCGCAGTGGATCGCCGAACTTAAACAGGCTCGCGACCCGCAACAAAATCTGGCGCTTAACGCCAACAAATCCGAGTCGCCCAACCGGGCGCAAAACTGAGAGGAACATCTCATGACCTTACAGACCACTCCAAATCGTTTTGCCAAAAAAAGCCTGTTGAAAACCTGCGCACTGGTTGCAGGCCTCGGCTTGTTCTCCCTGCAAGCCTTTGCCGGTGGCGACTCTGCGCTCTATGGCCCGACGGCCCCTAAAGGCTCGACCTTCGTCCGGGTCTACAACGCCAGCAACGCGGAAATCAGCGCCAGCGTCGGCAACACCAACCTCAACGAAATCGCACCGTTGGCCAGCAGCGCCTTCAGCTTCATGCCCCAGGGCGACTACAGCGCCAAGGTTGGCAGCCAGACCGTACCGGTGAAACTGGCCAGTGATCACTATTACACCCTGGTCAGCAACACCAGCGGCACCCCACAACTGGTGGAAGAGCCGCCGTTCAAGAACAAACAGAAATCCCTGGTGCGCGTGCAGAACCTCACCGACAAAGCGCTGACCCTGAAAACCGCCGATGGCAAGACCGATGTCATCCCGGCCGTCGCCGCCAAAGGCCGTGGCGACCGTGAAATCAACCCGGTGAAAGTCAGCCTGGCGCTGTTCGACGGCGATAAGAAAATCAGCGATCTGAAACCGATTGCCCTGGAACGTGGTGAAGCCGCCGTTCTGTATGTCACCGGCAGCGGCAGCAACGTGTCGCCGGTCTGGGTCAAACCCCCGGTCGCCACGCGCTAACCCATTGAGACAGCCGGTCCTGGGCTCCGTAGTCAGGAGAGGACCGGTTGTCACGGAACAAAAACAAGACTGAAACGACAGAAAACGACGTACAGCCTTTTTGAAGACTTTTGGAGAAGTAAAATGATTCCAGTAATCTTGTCAGGTGGTAGCGGCTCACGACTCTGGCCGCTTTCGCGCAAACAGTTCCCTAAACAGTTCCTGGCCTTGACCGGTGAGCACACCCTGTTCCAGCAAACCCTCGAACGCCTGAAGTTCGACGGCATGCAGGACCCTATCGTGGTCTGCAACAAGGACCACCGCTTCATCGTTACAGAGCAACTGGACACCTTGAAGCTAGAGACCCAGGCCATCTTGCTGGAGCCCTTCGGCCGCAACACCGCACCGGCCGTCGCAATCACCGCGATGATGCTGCTCAGCGATGGCCGTGATGAACTGATGTTGGTGCTCCCGGCCGACCACGTCATCGACGATCAAAAAGCCCTGCAACGCGCCCTCGCCCTGGCCACCGTCGCGGCCGAACGCGGCGAAATGGTGCTGTTCGGCGTACCGGCGACCAAACCTGAAACCGGTTATGGCTACATCAAGTCGACCCACGATGTGCTACTGCCCGAGGGTGTGAGCCGCGTCTCGCACTTCGTCGAAAAACCTGACGAAAAGCGCGCCACCGAGTTCGTCAACGCTGGCGGTTATTTCTGGAACAGCGGCATGTTCCTGTTTCGTGCCAGCCGTTACCTCGAAGAGCTGAAAAAGCACGACACGGACATCTACGACACCTGCATGCTGGCCCTCGAACGCAGCATTCACGACGGCGACAACATCGACATTGATGCCGCCACCTTCGCCTGCTGCCCGGACAACTCCATCGACTACGCCGTGATGGAAAAAACCCAGCGCGCCTGCGTGGTTCCGCTCACCGCTGGCTGGAATGATGTCGGCTGCTGGTCATCGCTGTGGGACGTGCAGGAAAAAGACGCCCACGGCAACGTGGCCAAAGGCGATGTGGTGATCCAAGACAGCCGCAACTGCATGATCCATGGCAACGGCAAACTGGTCTCGGTCATTGGCCTGGACAATATCGTCGTGGTCGAAACCAAAGACGCGATGATGATTGCCCACAAAGACAAAGTTCAGGGCGTCAAGCAGATGGTCAACACCCTCAACGAACAGGGCCGTAGCGAAACCCAGAACCACTGTGAGGTTTACCGACCTTGGGGTTCCTACGACTCGGTGGACATGGGTGGCCGGTTCCAAGTCAAGCACATCTCGGTTAAACCGGGCGCTTGCCTGTCCCTGCAAATGCACCACCACCGCGCCGAACACTGGATCGTCGTCTCCGGCACTGCCGAAGTGACCTGCGATGAAAACGTGTTCCTGCTGACCGAAAACCAATCCACCTACATCCCGATTGCCTCGGTCCATCGCTTGAGAAACCCAGGCAAGATCCCGTTGGAAATCATTGAAGTCCAGTCCGGCAGCTACTTGGGCGAAGACGACATTGAACGTTTCGAAGACGTCTACGGGCGTTCCAATAACGTGGTGGAAATGGGCATAAAGACCAAAACCATCGCACGCTGATACGGTTTAAACCGTAACACTCTGGCCTTCGTAACCCCTCTGCGTATTTCCCATCCGCAGAGGGGTTACGGGGGCTTTTTCATGTCAGTCACATCGCCTTCAGTCAGTGACATTTGTGGCTGCGCAGGAGCGAATTCATTCGCAAAGGCGTCAGTGCCGCAATACAAAGCCTGAAGCTAACGCTACGATGCCCACATCTGTGTGACCAAGGTATCCCCCCATGCTGATCGGCATTGCGCTCATTCTAACGTGGCTGATTCTGCTCTTGCGTTACCCCGCCAAGGCGTTGCCGGTGTCATTGGCGGCGGTGTTGGGTTTGGGGAGCGTGGCGGCATGGGTGGTATGGCAGGACAGCCGCGAAACGCGACGGTTGGAGCATCTGGAGTTGCGATTGACTTATTTGCCGCAACAATGCCCGCCTGACCGTCCGTTACAGATCCAGTTACACAATGGCAATGACGTGCCGCTGCTCTCCCTGCAGTGGCGTGTTGCGGCTTATATGCCGGGGGACACGGTCAACCTGGCCGATAACGTCTACGCGGCACCTCGCTATCGCGGCCCTGGCGAATTGCAGGCCGGTGGCGATTGGCAAGACTGCTTACCCCTGCCGCCGCTGCGTCCGGGTTACCGCGCGCAAACCGTGGAGTTTCGTGCCGAGCACTTACAAGGCAGTTTCTCGGACTAGGTCCTTTAAGGAAAATACATGCCCATCGCCCTTATCACCGGTTGTTCCAGCGGCATTGGCCGCGCACTGGCGGAAGCCTTCAAAGCCGCTGGCTATCAAGTCTGGGCCACCGCCCGCAAAACCGAAGATGTCGCTGCATTGCAGGCTGCCGGGTTCATCGCGGTGGAACTGGACGTCAACGACAGCGCGGCGCTTGAGCGATTGGCGGGACAGCTTGAGCAACAAGGCGGCCTTGATGTGCTGATCAATAATGCCGGTTACGGCGCCATGGGGCCGTTGCTCGATGGTGGCGTGGAGGCTATGCGCCGACAGTTCGACACCAATGTGTTCGCGGTGGTCGGCGTCACGCGTGCGCTGTTTCCGTTATTGCGCCGCAGCAAAGGGCTGGTAGTGAATATCGGCAGTGTTTCGGGGGTGCTGGTCACGCCGTTTGCAGGCGCTTATTGCGCATCTAAAGCCGCCGTGCATGCGCTCAGCGATGCCCTGCGTCTGGAGCTGGCACCGTTCGGCATCAAACTGATGGAAGTGCAGCCTGGCGCCATCGCCTCCAGCTTTGCCAGCAACGCCAGCCGCGAAGCCGAACAGTTGATCGGTGAGTCCTCACCCTGGTGGCCGCTGCGTGACGCTATTCGCGCCCGGGCCAACGCGTCACAAGGTAACCCGACCCCCGCAGCCGACTTCGCCCGCGACCTGCTCAAGGCCGTGTCGCAAGACAACCCTCCGCGCTTGCTGCGGTTGGGTAATGGCAGCAGGGCCATGCCGCTGATGGCGTGGCTGCTGCCTAAAGGCGTGTTGGACTACGCGTTGAAAAAGCGCTTTGGATTGCGTGGCACATTGTAGGCACTGCATCCATCACCGCTGATGATCAATGGTCCTCTGGATTCACGATCACGGTGCAGGTAATCCCTGCCGCCAACACCACACCCTCTGGCACCTGGTCCAGGTGGATGCGCACGGGTACACGCTGGGCCAGGCGCACCCAGTTGAAGGTCGGGTTGACGTCGGCGGTCAGTTCGCGGCTTTGCGGGTTGTCCCGGTCATAGATGCCACGGGCGATGCTTTCGACGTGGCCCTTCAGCACTTCGCCGCTCATCAACTGCATGTCGGCCGGATCACCGACGCGAACATGCGGCAGTTTGTTCTCTTCAAAGTAGCCGTACACCCAGAACGAGTTCTTGTCGACCACGGCCATTTTTGCTTCGCCGATCCGCGCATAGTCGCCACGGTGCACGTTGAGGTTGGTGACGTAGCCATCTACCGCAGACAGCACCTTGGTGCGTTTGAGGTTGAGCTCGGCGGCGTCCAGTTGCGCCTGAGCAAGCTCATAGTCGGCCAGCGTCGAGCTGGCGATATTGCTCGCATCGTCACGGCTTTCGCTGGAAATCACCAGGCTGTCCATGTCCGCGCGACGCTTGGCATTCAGCTTGCGCATTTCCCACGTGGCCTTGCGTGAAGCCACCAACGCCTGCGCCTGTTTGACGGCAATCTCGTAATGCTCTGGATCGATCAGCATCAGCACATCGCCCTTCTTCACCAGTTGGTTGTCGCGCACCGGCACATCCACCACCACACCGGAGACATCGGCAGCGACGTTGATCACATCGGCGCGCACCCGACCATCGCGGGTCCAGGGTGTGTCCATGTAATTAATCCACAGGGTACGACCGATCCACAGGGCCAGAGCCAGAACCAGCAAGGTAGCAATCAGACTGAAGAGCTTTTTCATCCAGGGTTTCTCAAAAAAAGTGCATCAACGGTAAACGGTGAGCGCCAGAGCGCCAAAGATGCAGGTAAACACGCACAGACGCAGCAGCGCCGGATGCCAGAAAAACCGATACAGATCGAGTTCGGACAAGAGCCGACCCAAGGTCCAGGCAATGACTGCCGCGATCAGGAACATCAAGGTCATGGTCGGCATATAGACGCCGTGGAAGGCGATTTCACGAGGCATGGATCAGTCCTTGCGGCTTGCGTAACGGGGCATACGCGGCCAGGGGAGATTGCGGATCAAGCAGCGAAGTGCGGATAAAGTGCAAGTAACTCTGGACGCGCCGCAATACCGACGTGTCGAAGTGCCGGGCAAAGGGCTCATCAGTGGCCTGCACTCGACTGATCGCATGATCGACGGCGATCAGGGCACGTTCCAGGTTGCTGTGGTTGGGCTGCAGAAACAAGCGGATGAGCGAGCGTCCCATCACCCGGATCGCCAGACGCCAGGACTGTGACTCGGCATAGCACGGGTGCACCGGCATGATTGACTGTTCACGACGTAATTCGATGATGGCGTGACCGACCTCAAGCACCACGAACATCCAGCGCAACAGATTGCGTTGAACCTCCGGTTGCCCCGCCGCCAGGCCGTAAGCTTGATGCAGCAGGTCACGGGTACGACTTTCGAAGCTCGACCCTAAACCGCGCAACGGCGCGCTGATGGCGTACAACACCTGCTGACGCAAGTCCTGTTCAAGCCGGCTCCACATCCAACGGCTGTTGGGCGGCAAAATAATTGCACCCGCCGCTGCGCAGACCAGCATGCCGAGCACCATCCCGATGTAGTCATTGATGAACCCGTAAGGGTTGTAGATCGTCAGGTTGTCAGGCACCGAGCCGGTGCTGAAAAAAATCAACAATCCCAAGCCATAGCCCGCCAATTGCGGCCGCGAGGAGAGGAACGAGCCGAGCACCAACACCGGGGCAAGCACCAGGCACAACAAGGGGAAGCCATCGATGAACGGGTACACGAAAAACATTTCGATAAAGCCTAATATGGCTCCCAGAAACGTGCCGCAAGCCATCTGAAAGGCCATGCGCTTGGGGTTCGCCGACGAGGCTGAAAGGCCGATGGTGGCGGCGGCGACCAAGGTCATGATGGAACCACTCGGCCATGCGGTGGCAACCCAATAGCTGCCCAGCACCAAAAGGACGAACGAGGCTCGAACACCGGCGGCGAGAGCGGCCATCCAGTTCGTCTGTGAGGTAAACGGTTCATCCCACTGTTCACGGACATGGTTGTGATCGGCCAGCGAGGCATGAGTCTGGGCGTATCCGTGCATGTCATCGACAAACCGATACAGCAGCTCATAGGCGGTGTGGAAATCCAGCAGGTCCGCGTCGGCAGGTTGAGTCTCGACCAGCGCCGCACGCAGACTTCGCACCCGCTCCGGCAGCCCCTCTTTAAACGCCGCCAATCGCTCGGCCAATCGCGCCGCGTCGGCATCGGTCAAAGGCCGCCCGGAGAAAGCTTCAAGCAAATCGGCGAGTGCCATCAACCCCGGTTCAATGGCGCTGATCACCTGAACCGCTTCTCGACTGCGCAAGCGCTCAAGCAGTTGGTGCAAGGCATTGAAGCGCGTGGTGATGGCCATGAACTCACTGTTCAGGCGATTGAGCCGGCCGTTGCGTCGGCGCATATGCGGGTCTTCGAACACGGTGACACTGCGCAACCCTTCCAGACCAATCGCTTCGGCGATAAAACGCACGTTACCGGCCTCGAATGCGCCCGATTCATTACCCACCCGCAAACCATGAGCCACGAACCCGGCAAACACGCCAAAACGCAGGTACAGCGCGTTACGCATCGCAGCACTGGCGGTTTGCGGCAAGATCGCGACACTGACCAGGGTCGAGCACAGGATGCCCAGGGAAATTTCCAACACCCGCCACATGGCCGCCATGAACGCGCCATCCGGGTGTGCCAGGGCAGGCAGGCCGACCATGGCAGCGGTATAACCGGCCAGAACAAACCCATAGGCCCGGAAGTTTCGGTTACGCGCGGCGCCGGCCGAACAAATGCCCACCCAGATCGCCAGGCTGACTAGAAACAACTCAGTGTCCTGAGCGAACAAGGCGATCAGGGCGACCATCACCGCCGAACCGGTCAACGTCCCCAGGAAGCGGTAAAAACTTTTGGCCAGGACTTGCCCGTTCTGCCGCTGCATCACAATGAACACAGTGATCATCGCGGTGCGGGGCTGCGGCAACTCCAGACGCATGGCCAGCCACAAGGTCAAGAACGCGGCGAACAGCACCTTGAAGATATAGACCCAGGTCACGCCATCGCTGCGCGCCCACTCAAAAAAACCGCGACGCCATTCCAACGAGCCCAGCCAACGCACGGGAGCATACAGAGGGGTCATGGTCGACTCATCATGTGATCCAGCGCTTCAAGGGCCGCCGGAGGTTTGCTGGGCGCGGTTTTCTTCTCGTCGGGCGAATCGGCACCTGCCGACAAGCCACCACCCAGCGCAACCACCAACGCGGCGTGAGCGGTCAGGCGGGCAGCCTGAACCTGCTGCTGAATTTCCTGCTGGTGAAACAATAAGGTCTGGGCGTTAAGCACATTCAGATAATCGGTCAGACCGCGCTTATAGGCAACCAACGCGATGTCATACGTCTTCTGCGCCGACGCCACCGACTCAGCGGTGAACACTTGTTGCTTGTCCATCGAGGCGCGGCGGATCAATTGGTCGGAGATATCTTTGAGCGCATTGATCAGTGTCTGGTTGTACTGCGCAACGGCCACATCATACCCGGCCGACGCTTCACCCAACTCTGCACGCAAACGCCCGCCGTCGAAGATCGGCAACGTAATCGCCGGGCCGACGCTGTAGTTGAATTTATTGCCGGAGAGGAACGACAGCATGCCGCCGCCAGTAGCCATGAAGCCGAGGCTGCCGACCAGATCGACGTTAGGGTAAAAGCCGGCATGCGCGACATCGATGCCGCGCGCCTGGGCCGCGACTCTCCAGCGGCTGGCGACCACGTCCGGGCGCTGCCCGAGCAGTTCAGCGGGCAATGCCGATGGCAGTTTCAATGCGGCCTGCAATGACAGGGTTGGCCGCTGTAACTTCGCGCCCTCCCCTGGGCCCTTACCTGCCAACGCCGCGAGCTGATTGCGACTCAGGTCGATAGCCTCGTCCAGCGCATCGATTTGCCGATGGGTTTCCGGCAGCGGTGTTTCGGCCTGGCTGACTTCGAAATGAGTGCCGATCCCACCGCTCAGGCGTCGTTGCGCCAGATCGAGGATCTGCTGCTGTTGGGCCAGCGTCGCTTCAACAATGTCGCGCTGCGCGTAATTCAACGACAGCTGAATATAGGCACGGACGATGTTGTTCTGCAGTTCGAGTTGCGCCAGGCGTGATTCGGCGGCAGTCATGTGCGCCAGATCAAGCGCCTGTTCGGTGGTATTACTTTCCCGGCCCCACAGGTCGAGGGAGTAACTCAGGCCCAGCGAGGCATTGTTGTCCCACGTGCTGGTATTGGCCAACGCGCCTGGACCGTAGAACTGGTCGGTAGGCCAGTTATGACGTTTGAGGGTAGAGTCGCCATTGACATGCACCGACTCGGCGGACTCGGCGATACCGGCCATGGCCTTGGCCTGACGTACGCGGGCGGCGGCCATCGCAAGGCTCGGGCTGCCTTGGGCGGCAAGCTCGATCCAGCGGTCAAGTTGCTCATCACTGTAGGCTCGCCACCACTGGGCAGCGGGCCAATGAGCATCTTTGGCAGCATTTTGGATAGCTTCGTCCGTGGCCAGGGTGTTGGCCGGCAAGGAGTGGTCTTGAGGGGCAATCCCCCAAGTCCCGATGCAGCCGCCTATTGCCAGGGATAAAGACAAAACACTGAGGAGCTTAAGCCCTCTGATCATGCGACGCGGCACAGCTGCGAATTCCCGACTTAGGTGAAATAGCGTGAAGACAACGATTCTAGGCGGCAGTCCGGGCGGCGATAAGCCGAGGGAAGTGTGATTCTTTGTTACCAAACGCGCGATAATCCATTGGTCTGACTCACACGCAACTGTTACTTCATGTCACACTTTGCCAATCTCACCAGAGAACTGCCAATGGATACCCTGCAAAACATGCGCGCTTTCAGTTGCGTGGCGCAAGCGGGAAGCTTTACTGCAGCAGCAGTACAGCTCGATACCACCACCGCCAACGTATCGCGTGCAGTCTCAAATCTTGAAGCGCACCTGCAAACCCGACTGCTCAATCGCACCACTCGACGGATTGCCCTCACCGAAGCAGGCAAACGCTACCTGCTGCGCTGTGAACAAATCCTCGGGTATGTCGAAGAAGCCGAAGCTGAAGCCAGTGACGCTCACGCTCGCCCGGCCGGACAGCTGAAAGTCCATTCGATGACCGGCGTCGGCCAGCATTACGTTATCGATGCCATCGCCCGTTATCGCAAGCATCACCCGGACGTGACCTTCGACCTGACCATGGCCAACCGCGCGCCTGACCTGCTCAACGAGGGTTACGACGTCTCCATCGTCCTGGCCAGCGAGCTGCCGGATTCGGGTTTCGTTTCCCAACGCCTGGGGATCACCTACAGCATCGTTTGTGCCTCGCCGGCCTACGTCAAAGCCTTCGGTGCTGCGCAAAGGCCCCAAGACCTGCTCAACCACGCCTGCTTGCGCCTGGTCAGCCCGGTGATTCCGCTGGAGAAGTGGTTGTTTGATGGTCCTGAAGGTCAGGAGATGGTCACCATCGTCACCTCGCCCTTCCTGGTCAATTCGGCCGACGCCATGAAAACCGCGATCTGCAGTGGCATGGGGGTGGGGATTCTGCCGATTTACTCCGCCATCGAAGGTTTGCGCAACGGCACGCTGGTACGGGTCCTGCCCAACTACCGCTCGCAGGAACTGAACCTGTACGCCATCTACCCGTCGCGTCAGTACCTGGATGCGAAGATCAGGACGTGGGTCGAATACCTGCGCGGCTCACTGCCAGAGATTCTGGCCGCACATGAAGCCGACTTGAAAACCCACGACTTGATGAACATCGTCTGACCTGTTCCGCTCGGCAGAAGAATCCCCTCGAAAGAACCAGATGCCCAGGGACGGGCAAGAATGTTAGCGTGCTACGCACTGACCATTCGAACGTCCGAGAGTATCTGCCTGATGAAAAAGACCGTACTTGCCTTCAGCCGCGTGTCCCCTGAAATGGCCGAGCGCCTGCAGCAAGATTTCAACGTGATCGTACCCAACCCCAAGCTTGGCGATATGAACGCGCAGTTCAACGACGCGCTGCCGCACGCCCACGGCCTGATCGGCGCGGGCCGCACGCTGGGCCGCGAACAACTGCAAAGTGCCACCAGGCTGGAAGTGGTGTCGAGCATTTCGGTGGGCTACGACAATTACGAGCTGGGCTATTTCAACGAGCGCGGCATCATGCTCACCAACACCCCGGATGTGTTGACCGAAAGCACCGCTGACCTGGCCTTCGCCCTGCTCATGAGCAGCGCCCGACGCGTTGCCGAACTGGACGCCTGGACCAAGGCTGGCCAATGGAAACGCACGGTCGAAGCCTCGCATTTCGGCACCGACGTGCATGGCAAGACCCTGGGTATCGTCGGCATGGGCAACATCGGCGCGGCCATCGCACGTCGTGGCCATTTCGGTTTCAACATGCCAATCCTGTACAGCGGCAATAGTCGCAAGACCTCGCTGGAACAGGAAATGGGCGCGCAGTACCGCAGCCTCGATCAACTGCTGGCCGAGTCCGACTTCGTTTGCCTCGTGGTGCCATTGAGCGAAAAGACCAAACACCTGATCAGCACCCGCGAACTGGCGCTGATGAAGCCCAGTGCGCTCCTGATCAACATCTCTCGCGGCCCGGTGGTCGACGAACCCGCGCTGATCGAAGCCCTGCAGCAGGGCACTATTCGTGGCGCGGGTCTGGATGTGTACGAAAAAGAACCGCTGGCCGAATCACCGCTGTTCCAGTTGAGCAACGCAGTCACCCTGCCGCACATCGGTTCCGCCACCCACGAGACGCGCCAGGCCATGGCCGATCGCGCCTACGCCAATTTGCGCAGTGCGTTGCTGGGTGAGCGACCGCAGGATCTGGTCAATCCGCAGGTGTGGAAGGGCTAAATCTTTAAACCAGCTTGCCGTTGCCGCTATTGGCAGGGTTAACGGCAGGCTGCTTTGGCTTACGAAACACCAGCACATTCCCCAGCATCACCAACACCAGCCCCATCAACGCGGGCAGTGTCCATTGGTAGCCTTCGACGAACGCCGAGATATTCAGCGCGACCACCGGGAATAGCACGGTGCAATACGCCGCGCGTTCCGGTCCCATGCGTCCGACCAGGGTCAAGTAAGCGGTAAAGCCGATGACCGAGCCGGCAATCACCAGATACACCAGCGAGCCGATGTAGCGCGTGTTCCATTCGAAGCTGAAGGGCGTACCGCTGAGTAGACAATACACACTGAGCATCGCCGCACCGTAGAACATCCCCCAGGCATTGGTGGTCAGGGGGCGCAAGCCGGCTTTTTGTTGCAGGCTGGACAACAGATTACCGGCGGAGAAGCACAGCGTACCGAGCAGGGCCAGGCCCAGACCGAGCAAGGTTTCGTGACTGGCCGTACGCCCGGACAGTTCAGGCCAGAACAGACACGCCAGACCGATCAGTCCCAACGCCCCCCCGGCGAGCACATTGCGCGCGACTTTCTGGCGGAAAAAAATCCGGGCATTCAGTGCGTTCCACAGCGTCGAGGTGGAGAACACCACGGCGATCAAGCCGCTTGGGATCCACTGACTGGCCGTGTAGAAGCACATGAAGTTGACGCAGAACAGGCACAGGCCCTGCGCAAGACAAATGAGTTGCCCGCGCCGATTGACCTTTTGCAGACGCCCGCTCAACAGCAGCATCACGAACAACACCAGGGCAGCGAAGCCGAAGCGATAGACAATCGACACCGGAATTGCCACGACGCCGAGCTGTAGTTTCAGAGCGATCCAGGTCGTGCCCCAGATCAAAACGGTGAGTAGATAAAGCGAGAGGTTCATCGTCGGGCTCCTGATTGAAGCCTCAGTCTGGCGCTTTGCATTAGCGCCGACTTGCACAATCTTGCGCATTTAATCGAGTGGAGGCTGGCAGCGCGGGCGCTACGGAGTAGGATGCGAATCGGAGAGAATCAGTTATGCCACCACTGGAAACCATCCAAGTCTTTCAAGCCCTGAACAGCTCGCCCAACGCTCGTCTGGAACAAAGCGCGGGGCTGGGTGACGGCATGGTCGCGGCCCTCTGGAACAACCGGCATGATGCGCAGGAGTACCAGGCGCCGAGCCACCACACGCTGTCCTGCTATATCGCGGGTGGCACCGGGACCTTTCGCCGCGAGCGACCCAACGACAAGGGCGGACCGGGCAAGTTATGTGTGTTGCCCGCCGGACATGAGTCCGCGTGGGTGATCAATGGCGAGATCCGTCTTGCACACCTGTACATCAGCCCCGAGCAATTCGCGCTGGGCTGCATCACCCTGCTGGACCGTGAGCCCCGCGAGCTGCAACTGCGCGAAAGCACCTTCATCGACGACCCCGAACAAGTGCAGCGTTTTCGCCGGTTGATCCAGCTCAACTGGAGCGAACCCGGCGAGCGCCTGCTGACCAGCAGCCTGGCCCACGACATGCTCAGCCATGCCCTGCTCAGCCAGGTTGGCCAGCGCGAAGGTCTGCGCCTCAAAGGCGGCCTGGCTCCGCACCTGCGGCGGCAGTTGGTGGACTACATCGAGAACCACCTGTCAGCCCCCATCAGCCTTGGGCTACTGGCGGGGCAATGCGCGCTGTCCGAATACCACTTCGCCCGCATGTTCCGCGAAAGCTTCGGTCTGCCGCCCCATCAATACCTGCTCGCCCGCCGCCTGACCCATGCCCGGCACCTGCTGCGTACCGGCAACCAAGCGTTCGGCGATATTGCCATGGCGTGCGGCTTTGCCAGCGCGAGTCACTTCAATAATCGATTTCGCCAGGCAATGGGCGCGACGCCGGGGGAATATCGGTTGGCGTTTGCCCGGTAACGGATCAACGCTTTCGGCAGCGCCTACATAAAATCAGTACGGACCTTGCGCCAAAGCCCGTCGCTGACGCTCGAGTCCCGGCCTGCCACCCCTGGTTTTTCCCACATCAAAATATTTCTGTGCACAAAGGGCTTGAATTGTTTCCTCATCGGCGCCAACACTGGAGGTGAGAGGCAAATGGTTTGAACTCCCCGAGCGAAACCGTCAGTTCTCATACGAGCAAGCCTAAGTAAGGGAAAATCTATGCAAATCCAGGTCAATTGCGATAACCACATCGAAAACAGCATCCGACTGGAGGAGTGGGTACGTACCACCGTTGAGAGCACGCTCGAACGCTACGAAGAAGACCTGACTCGCGTCGAAGTCCATCTCCGCGACGAAAATGGCGAGAAGCCAGGCCCGCATGACAAACGCTGCCAGATGGAAGCTCGTCCAAAAGGACACCAACCGATTTCAGTTACCCACAAAGCCGATACGCTGGATCGGGCTGTGGAAGGCGCGGCGGAAAAACTCGAGCATGCCCTTGAGCATTTGTTCGGTAAATTGCGCGACAAACGTGCCGGTGCGCCAGTAGCAGAAGGTGATCTGGAAGAGGGAGCAGAAAACCCGGACGCCCTGCTTCAGGAAGAGTTTTTGGAAAAAGAACTCGAAAAGGATGAGGTGTTGCACGGCTAATCCGGCAGCATGATTGATTTCAATACCCTAGCTATTGGAGCAATCACTTAAAGAAGGGCGGGCCTGTGCAAACAGGCCCGCCCTTCTTCGTCAAGGCGTCGGATTGATCTGGCTTCGCGAACTTAATCCATCCACCGCAGGTCAACTTAGGGAGACTTCTTGACTAGGTAACAGGCCATGGACAACCCTTTTCAACTCATCACTGACGCCTTTCAGCCCCAATACCGGGTCAACCTGAGCATTCAGAGCCTTGAGGGCAGCATCATGCTGACCTTGTCCAATGAAACGGGTGTCGTCGCCAAACGCCTCATCAGTGCCGCACAGCGCAATGAACCCAAACGTATGCGCCGCCTGATTGAAAGCGTGCAATTCGGCATTGCCATCGAGCAAGGCCACAGCGCCATGAAGATTCTCACCGCAATGACCGACGGCGATAACCTCAATCAACTGCACGTGCCGCGCAAAGACTGGCTGAGCAATCAACCCCATTTGAGGATCAGCGTGTAGACGCGAGCGGGCCTGGGTCATGTGCCCGGACTGAACCCAGCCCCGTACAGGCCAACTTACCGGTCAAATCTCCCCTTTCTCTTCAATCACGGCACCTTTTACAGTGCTGTGCGGATCAGGGATTTTTGCTGACGGGAACTGCGACGAAGCATATCGCACGACCAGAATCGAAAAGGCGAGCAAGAGAATGGCGCCCGAGAGATAAACCACACCCAGATCCGGTGGCGCATGGTGCGACACATCCGAAATCAACAATCGGGTGAGTGCCGTGATGGCGACGTAAATCAGAAACCGCACGGGCATGTGATTGGTCTTGAAATAAATCCCTGTCATCGCCCCTAATTCCAGGTAAATGAACAGCAACAAGATGTCATCGACCGTGACGTTTCCCTTCTCGACCATCCCCAAAAAAGCAACCACAGAAGCCCAGGCAGTGATCCCACCAATCGCGAACAGCGCCATGAAATGGAAGCCTTCGACGCAGAGATTGCCGAATGACTCCGCTCGGGAATGCAGGTTTTCGCGGAGCTTTTCCGCCCATTTGGTTTCCATGATTCTTACCCCTGACCTTTCAATGTTAAAAAACGACTAACCCTGTCCGTATGAATCATCGGTGGGCCTGCTCTTGAAACAGATCCCGACACCCGCTGTGGGCAACTCGATCGGATGATGCAGTACCTACGTGACTATTTTCCGTTGTGCTGCATTTTGTAGCAGCTTTCCAAGCAGAATCGGGGCCAAAGTCTATGGTTGAGAGCGTGATTCTTTGTCACAAGACACATCTCAACGCTCCCCCGATGCGCAGGGAGGTAAAAAAGCCACTATCCAAATCGAATCGGTTCGCTTATGCTTTTAGCTGTATAAAAATACAGTAGTCGCTAAAGACACATTATCGTAAAGGCATGTGAGGTGGTGAATGGCCGTCGAAGTGGTATACCGCAGCAGCCGAGATCTGGAGCGTTTGTTCATGGATAAAGCCGAAGCTGATCGTCATGACAAAATGCTTGAGCTGGCCGAGTTGCTCGCCGAAGTATTGCAAAGAGCAGTGCCGTCGTTGACGGAGTCACAAGTGGAAGAAGCCGGGATTTACATGGCGAAAAATCGTGATATTTTCGCCAAGGCCTTCAAGAACCAGCCGGACGCACTGTCCGAACTGCTCAGTGCGCCGTTGGAAGAATGACGTTGATGCGGTGTGTTCGGCACGCCGCGGTCAATCACCCCTCCGGTTTTTCCAGCGCTATCACCAACGCTTTGAAGAACCGCGCCGCTTCGCCGCCGGTCACGGCGCGATGGTCGAAGGTCAATGACAGCGGCAATATTGGATGCACCACCACATTGCCGTTTACCGCAACCGGCTCGTCACGAATGCCGCCAGCACCGAGGATAGCCACTTGTGGCGGGATGACCACCGGATTGGCGTAACGCCCGAACAAGGTGCCGAAATTGGACAGGGTCAGGGTGGCGCCCATCATTTCTTTGGGCGGAATCGAGCGCGCTTTGACGTCAGCCCGCAGTCGGTCCATGCCCTTTTTCAAATCCTCGGCTGTACGGTTGCCAACATTGCGCAACACCGGCACGAACAAGCCGTCAGGCGTATCAATAGCGATTCCCAGGTCGAGCGTTTCATGCTGCTTGATCGATAAGGATTTACCCTCGAACCCACTGTTGAGTACAGGCTCTACCTTGCACGCAGCCACCAAAGCTTGGCCCAAACGAATCAAGGGGTCGCGGGCGTGCCCCCAGCGGTGCAAATCAGCGTCAGCAAAAATCGTCACCGGCACCACTTCAGCGTGGGAGCGGGCCATGTTCAGCGCCATGCTGCGACGCACACCGTGCAGTTTTTCCCCGCCAAATTTATCGCGTTCCACCTGTGCCGCACCTTCGACATCGGCGCGGGTGATCAAGCCATCGCGGCCAGAGCCACTCAAGGCACTGAGATCAACGCCAAGCTGTCGGGCCAACTGGCGCACCACAGGCGTGGCGCGGGAGGCCATGTGTTCGCGAGTCGACGGCGCCGCACCAATAAAAAACTGATCGTCCTGACTGTTGCCACCGCCTTCAAGACGCCCAACCACCGTGCCGGCATCACCCTCCCCTTCATACGCCATCAGCGGCTCACCCACGTGCAGGATGTCACCCTCACCGCCATAGGTTTTCGCCACGATGCCATCGTACGGCGCAGGAATATCAACAATAGCTTTGGCGGTTTCCACCGACACGAGCAACTGATCGGTCTTGACCGTTTCACCGGCCGCGACGTGCCATCGGACAATCTCGGCTTCCTGTAAACCTTCGCCCAGGTCCGGTATTTTGAAATACTTCATAGCGGGTCTCCTCAGGCGAAATTCAAGGCGTTGTCACACGCGTGAAGGATGTCCGCAACGCCGGGGATGTACAGATGCTCCAGCCGATACAGCGGCGGCGGGATGTCTGGCGCGGTGACCCGCTGGATCGGCGCCTGCAAATCGAGGAATACCCGTTCATAGAGGCTGGCCGCGATTTCCGCCCCAACGCCACACGAACGCGGCGCTTCGTGGACGATCACACAACGTCCTGTTTTACGCACCGAAGCTTCCAGCGTGTCGAGGTCCAGTGGCTTGACGCAGGCGACATCGATCACTTCGGCCGACACACCTCGCTCCGCCAGCACGCTGGCTGCTTGCAGGGTCTCGAGCACACTGGCACCCCAGCTGACCAGGGTGATGTCGCCGCCTTCACGCAGGGTGAAACAGGTGTCCAGCGGCAGTCGTTTGCCGTCGTCCACCAACGGTTGCGGGTTCATCCGGTAGAGTCGCGTCGGCTCGAGGAAGATCACCGGATCAGGGTCATCAATGGCCGCCAGCAGCAAACCATAGGCCCGTGCTGGCGAAGAAGGGATGATCACGCGCAAGCCGGGAATATGCGCGAACAACGCTTCGGTGCTTTCGCTGTGATGCTCGGGTGCGCGAATCCCGGCACCCATTGGAGTGCGCATTACCATCGGGCAACTCAAGCGACCCCGCGTGCGATTGCGCAGGCGGCTGGCGTGGGACACCAGTTGCTCCATGGCGGCATAGATGAAACCCATGAACTGGATTTCCACCACCGGTTTCAACCCCTGCGCCGCCATGCCGATCACCAGGCCACCCAGCATGGTTTCAGCCAGCGGCGAATCGATGACCCGCTTGAAACCGAAGCTGTCGCGTAAACCTTGAGTGGCGCGGAACACCCCACCGTTAACACCAACGTCTTCACCCAGGATCACCACATTTTCGTCCTCGACCATGGCCCGATGCAGCGCCAGATTGACCGCTTCCAGCAGCGTGACTTTTTCATTCGCCATGAGCGTCACTCCCGGCACGACGCATCGCCCGTTCAAGGAACCATTCGCGCTGCTCAGCCAGGGCCTCCGGCCATTTGGCGTAGACGTGATCAATTACCGACTCAGGCGCTTGAGTGCCAGCGTGGTCGAAGGCATCCACCGCCTTCTGCACCAACGCCTGGCATTCACTGATCAGTGCCCGCTCACGGCCTTCATCCCAGACATTCTGGCTCACCATGAACGATTGCAGGCGTTTGACCGGCTCTTCCAGCCAGGCGTGCTTGACCTCTTCAGCCGAGCGGTAACGAGTGGCGTCATCCGCAGTGGTGTGGTCGCCGAGGCGATAACTCAGGCACTCCAGCAGCACCGGACCTTTGCCTTTGCGGGCGCGCGCCAGAGCGTTCTGCACCCTGTCGTAGACCGCCAGCATGTCGTTGCCATCGACCTGCTCACCCTGAAAACCGGCGCCGATGGCTTTTTGCGCCAGCGTCGGCGCGCCGCACTGGATGCGTCGGGGCACAGAAATCGCCCACTGATTGTTATTGATCACGAACACCACAGGCAGTTGCCAGGTGCCCGCGACGTTGAGCGCTTCGAGGAAATCACCCTTGCTGGTTGCACCGTCGCCGCAGGTGGTCACCACCACCCTATGCTCGCCACGAATTTTGAACGCCGTGGCGACACCGCAGGCATGCAAGGCCTGGGTTGCAATCGGGATGTTCACCGGAAAGTCCTGGGCTACGGCCGGTTCGGCATAGTGACTGCCACGTTCATCTCCGCCCCAATACAGGAGAATTTCTTCCATACGCACGCCGCGCAATAGTTGCACGGCTGTGTCGCGGTAGTAGGGGACCAATACATCGTCAGGTTGCATCAGGCTACCAATGGCGACCCCGATGGCTTCCTGACCAAGAGTCGGCGCGTAGGTGCCAATGCGCCCGGTGCGTTGCAGCGCGACGACTTTCTGGTCGAACAGGCGGGTCAATACCATTTGCTTATAGAGCTGGGTCAGCAGGTTGAAGTCATCCGCCCAGCGCGGAAGTTCGCCGACCAGGCCACCTTCAGGGGTGAGATAGCGAGTGTAAGCAACATTGATTTTGTTATAGGACACGGCACCCTCCCAACACGCGACAGTACGCGTGGCGACCCGTCTCGCCGCGTGTGACGGCAAGGTCTTGTCGGGTGACACCGGGTAGGTGCTAGCCGACGTTCAGCAGGCGTTCTGCCAACATATCGGCGACGCGCGCAGGGGAGCGCTTCTCCGCTTGGGCGTGGGCAAAAACCTCAGTTAATCGTAGTCCGATTCGCGACAGATGTGCGGTGATGGTACCCAGTGATTCCCCCTGATGCTGCAGGGCGACATAGATCAGGCCGCCGGAGTTGATCACATAATCCGGCGCATAAAGAATGCCCCGGTTTTCCAGATTATCCGCAACCTGCAAGCTACTCAGCTGATTATTGGCCGCGCCAGCCACCGCTGCGCAACGCAGTTGAGCGACGCTATGACTATTGAGAATGGCGCCCAGCCCACAAGGCGCAAGGATGTCGCACGGTGTGCTGAGCAACGCTTCGCACGCAATGGGATGTGCGCCCAGTTGTTCCATGGCCAATTGCACCTTGCCGCTGTCCAAATCGCTGACCAGCAGTTCAGCGCCTGCCGCATGCAGCTGTTCGGCCAAGGCATAACCGACATGCCCGAGCCCCTGAATCGCCACCCGCAGGCCTTCAAGATTGTCGCTGCCCAGTCGCGCCAGCGCCGTGGTACGAATACCGGCGAACACGCCCATGGCCGTGTGTGGCGAAGGATCACCCGCTTCGGTGGTGCTGGTGACATGTTGGGTGCACTGGGCGATGCAATCCATGTCGGCGCTGGAGGTGCCGCTGTCGACAGCGGTGATGTACCGACCGTCCAGGGTTTCGATAAAGCGGCCGAAGGATTCGAACAGCGCGGCACGATTGGGAACATGCGCCGGACGCATGATCACTGCTTTACCGCCGCCAAAAGGTAACCCGGCCAGCACCGCTTTATAACTCATGTTTTGCGCCAGACGAATAGCATCCTCAATGGCGCTTTCCTCATCCACATAGGCAAGGTAACGACACCCGCCGAGGGCTGGGCCTTTTTTGCTGCTGTGAATCGCGATCACCGCCTTGAGCCCGGTTTCTGGATCCACGATGAAGTGTAACGTTTCAACGTTTGAGCTTTGCATGAGAGCGAACATCGGTATTGCTCCCGGTTCTTTTTTCTACTGCGAGTATAGGCGCTGAAAAAAAAAGCGACTGATCGCTCAAGCATAAGCAAACCCGCACGGATCGGCTCCAGGGCATAACACTCGAGCCCCTGACTCGGCGGCAGCGACGGTACTGGACGAAATCGACTGCTGGGGCTAAAACAAGGCATGTGAAGTCAGATGAACAGTCCGACGTATGACTCCACACGCCTGATCCACCGGAGAGGTCGATGACCCCACGTCAAGCTTGCATTGCCTGCCTGCAACGCACGCCGCCTTCAGTTTTTGAAGCGGCTTTGTGGGTGTCGGCCGAACACGATCCGGAGTTTTTGCCAGAACAAGCGCTTCAGAATATCGAGGACCTGAAGCGCCAGATCAGTGCGGCCCTGCCATTGTTACCGGCGGGGGAATTGGCGCAACCCTTGCTGCGTCAGCTGAACACGTTGGGGTTTCAGCAGGACGACTGGAGTCATCCAAAACCCCAGTCGGCGTTGCTGCACAACATTTTGCAGCGCCGCCGTGGACAACCCTTGGGGCTGGCGATCATTGCGCTGGAGCTGGCCAGGCGTCTGGAAATCCCGCTGGAGGGTGTCAACTTTCCGGGGCATTTTCTGCTGCGTATGCCGGGTGCAGATCACCTCCTCGATCCCTGCGGAGGACGCAGGCTTTACCCTAAGGATTGCCGCGAACTGCTGGCCCGCCAATTCGGCCCGGACATGCAGCTCCAGTCCGGGCACATGGTTCGCGCGACCGACATGGCCATGGTGCAACGCTTGTCTCGCAACCTGCGGCACCTGCATCAACTAAATGATGATTTCCTGGCGTCGCTCAAGGACGCTGACCGGGTCGTGGAACTGGGCCAGGCGACCACCAGCGATCACCTCGCCCGTGCCAGCCTGTACCAGTCACTCGAATGCCCGCAGGCTGAGCGCTTCGACCTCGAACATGCGTTGTTACTCAGCGACGATCCGATTCAGCGCTTGCGTCTGACTGAACGGTTGAGCCATTTGCCACCCAACAGCGCGTTTCACTAGCCGCCCAACTCAGGCCATCAACCCCAACGCTTTGGCCTTCGCCACCGCCTGTGTGCGGCGTTCGACCCCCAGTTTGCTATGGATGCGCCGGGCATGGGTTTTCACCGTGTGCAGAGAAATGAACAACTGCTCGGCGATTTGCAGATTAGAGCTGCCGTGGGCGATCAGCTTAAGTACTTCGAGTTCACGCTGGCTGAGGGGATTGTCGGCGGCGGCAATCAGGTCGTCTTCCACCCCCAACTCGCGCAACAGTGTCGGCTGACGCAGCCTCAGTTCGCGTAACGGTTGCTGCAAATTGAAGCGACCTATCAGTGCCAGGCCCTCAGCCAGACAGGCATGCGCGGTTTGCACATCGGCTTGCAAAAACGCCACCTCTGCCATGGCCAGATAAAGTTCGGTCTCAAGGCTGTGCATGCCTTCTTGATGGGCCTTCCGCTGCAGGATGTGCAAGCGTTGCAATGGCTGTTCGGCCTGATGCAGATAGACTTCGGCCAGCACCAGCAGGTATTCGATACTCGGAATCAATTCCAGCGTGGCTGGCGGCGCATGTTTTGCCGGATGACGCCGGAGGTGACGCAGAACCCTGGCCAGAGCCTCTTGTACCAGGCCCGCACGACCTTGTTGCAGCCAGAAGTGACTGCTGACTTGCAGCAGCACGCCTCGCCAAAAATATTCCGGGATATGGTTTTGTTGCATCACGCGCTCGGCATCGCGCAGCCAGACGAATGCCCGTGCGTAGTCGCCCTGATTGGCGTCCAACGTCGCCAATCCCAAAAAACCGAACAACGCCAGTTTGTCTTTGCTGCGCAAACATTGCTCTAGGCCGCTCCGGTAATGCAGCTTCGCTTGCTGATCCTGGCCTTGGCGCAGGGCCAGACGCCCCCGGCGCAACGCAATCCGGCCCAGCAACGGGCCTGCGGGAGCGTGCTGAATCAACAGCAAATCGTGCATTTTCTCCAGCGTGCTCTCACTGCGCTGTAATGCCCCGCGCTGTTCCAGCAATTGCGCATGATCGAGTTCGAGCAAGGCTTCCAACAGCAGAGAACCCTCGCCCCGGGCCAGACACAGCGCGGTACGATTATGCGCCAGCGCTTGATCGAACTGGCCATTGAGCAGCGCCTGTTGCGTCAGCCCGGACAGGCACATCACCCGAACTTGCCACATGCTTTGCGACAGCTCCCGACAGGCGTCCTGCAGATGCCCGACAGCGAGGTCCGCCTTACCCCAAAGATGCTGAAGCCAGCCTTGCTGTGCCTGCCACAGGGCGATCAATTCACGCTGTTGAGTGGCCGAGGGTTGCGGCGAAAAACGAGCCAGATGCTCCAGGCACGCACAGGCCTGGTCAAAACGGCCGGCGTACACCAACGCCGAACTGGTCAGGCTGATCAGGTGCGGCGTGCCCAGCATCAAGTCGGCGAAGCGTTCGTGCAGGTCCAGCAGCAACGCCACATTCTGCCCTTGCAACAGGTAGGAGAAGTCAACGTTTTGCAGCAGACTGACAGCGATTTCGTACTGTTCAGCCTGCAAGGCGTGTTCGATCGCCGATTGCCAATCCCTTTCTACGCTGAACCATTGGCAGGCACGACGATGCCAGGAGCGCCTCGCGGGCCATGCTTCATCGTGCAGGCATTGGGCCAACGGCGGAAATACCTGCAACCAATCGGTGTCGTGCTCGCAAGGTTCGATAAAGCTGCCCATGTCCTGCAATGCCTTGAGCCATTGCCCACCCTCGCCAGCCCCAAACAGGTGCTCGCACAGACCTGGATTGAAGCGCGGCAAATGCGCCAGCACACGCCAGGCCTCAGCCAATTCGGGGGCGAGCCCGGCGAACAGTTCGTGCTCAAGGTAATCGATCAAGGTTGTCGAACGGTGTTGCCGGTTGAGGTGCAGAGCACTGAAGTCTTCGGAAACGCACCAGTCGCTCGGGCTGAGCAACGCAACGCGTACGCCAACGCACCAACCGGCACTTTGGATAAAGATCGCAGCGGCGGCTTCGGGCGGCCAGACGACAGGCTCATGGGCCAACAGCTGTTCGATTTCTGCCTGATTGAACGCCAGCGCCGGGCCATAGCGTTCGAGCAATTCGCCGCTGAGCAGCAGACGTGGCCAGTTACACAGAGGACGTCTGCGCCCGCTAATCCACCAGGTCACCGCTGGGCTGCTGACAGCCAGCAAGCGATCAAGACAATGATCCAGCGCGGGCGCAGGGACACGACAATAGTCGTCGAGCACGATCCAGCACGGTGTTTGCCGGTGGGCCAACTGACTCAGAACACCGGTCTCGTCAGCCTCATCAAGGCCCAAAACAGTGGCCAGCAACGCACAGAAGCCGGCCGGCGTTTGCGCTTCTCCAGCCAGCGGCAGCCAGCCGACAAGACAGTCCTGAGGCGCCTGGCGGAGACACTCGCCGAGCAATGCACTTTTACCACTGCCCGCTGGCGCGCACAGTAGCTTGACCCGTGCACTCGAGGCCAGCAAAGGCGCGGTCAACCGGCTGCGTGTCAGGTGCTGAGGAGACAATCGCGGCCAGTGGTCCGCACGCCCCGCATGAACGGTAAAGGCAGTCATGGGATGGTCCCTTGTTATTCTTGCCTGCGCACTCACACTAAGCCGTTCGTCACACCTTGCTGTAGGAGTATTTGGCGCGCTTATCATCCCCCATAAAAAAAGCCACTCACAGTAACCGTGAATGGCTTTTCAAGCGGATTGAGACGTAAGTTGCAACCGATTAGCGGATGCCCGCGTTGCGCAGGGCGTTGGGGGTGAAGTCAGACACGTGGAGCTTCAGGCCGAACTGGAAGCTGCGTTTCTCCTCGTTCTTCATGCCCAGTGCGATGTAGCGGCCGGCGTTCAAATCGTACAGGGCTTCAAGGGTGTAAGCCGGCACTTGGTGGTCGTAATAAAACTGCGCATGACCCTCGGCCACCCGCCAGAGCTGGCCGCGACCGTCGTAATGGTCGACCAGCGCGATCTGCCAGGTATCCTCGTCGATGTACATATGGCGCTTGGCATAGATATGCCGCTCACCGGCTTTGAGTGTGCCGACCAATTCCCACACCCGGTGCAGCTCATAACGGGCCAGGTCCTGATTGATATGCCCAGCCTTGATTACGTCGCTGTACTTGAGGCTCGGCGAGTCAAGTTTGTAGCTGTTGTACGGGATGTACATTTCTTTCTTGCCGATCAACTTCCAGTCGTAGCGATCCGGGGCACCCGAGAACATGTCGAAGTTGTCCGACGTGCGCAGGCCATCCGCCGCAGTACCCGGACCGTCATACGCCACTTGCGGCGCACGCCGGACACGCCGCTGACCCGCATTGTAGATCCAGGCTAGACGCGGTTCTTTCACTTGATCGAGGGTTTCGTGCACCAGCAACACATTACCGGCCAGGCGCGCAGGCTTCGTCACTTCCTGCTTGAAGAAGGTCAGGATATTCGCGCCTTCTTCTGGTTTCAGGTCCGGTATGTCCTCCGGGGCACCGACGTCCTCTTCGAACGTGACCGAGTCGAACGCACCGTTCACTTGGGGAGTTACCTGGGTGATGGTGCGGTGCAGGTTGCCCCCGTGGTAACGGGTGATGTGGTTCCACAGCACTTCATTCGCGGTTTTAGGGATCGGGAACGCGTAGTAGCGGCTTTCGGCAAAATGGGCCAAGCCGTTGCCATCATTGATGGTCGTCACCGTGGCCGCGCTTTTCTTCGCCGCGTCATAGACCTTTTGCGGCAAGGCTACGGTGCGATGACTCGGATAAACCGGAATCCGATAGGTCGTGGGATAACGCTGGAACATCGCCTGCTGCCCATCGGACAGTTTGTCTTTGTACTGTGTCATGTTGCTGGCGGTGATGATAAACAGTGGTTTCTCGTTGGCGAACGGATCCGCGAGGAAACCCTTACTGTCCACCGCCCCCGCATTGACCGGGAGACCGCCGGTGTAAGCAGGGATCGAACCGTCGGCATTCCCTGCCATTTCTGCCCCCAATGGTGTCAGGCTTTTGCCCAGTTTCGCGACTTCGTCTGCCGACACCGCAGCCATTACGTTGGCTGCCAACAGGCTCAGCGCCAGGACGCCACATTGCAGGATCATCTTGCGCATAGTCATGTCCTTTTCAAGCCGATCAGAAGTTCACGCCGACGCTCAATGAAACGAAGTCACGATCGGTCAACGTGTTGTAATTACCACCGAAGAAATCGGTATAACTAAGGTTCGCGGTGTAGGTGTTGCGGTAGTCGGCATCGACCCCGAAGCTGACCGCTTTTGCACCCTGGTTAAACAAGCCGTTAGGGCCGTAACCATGCACGTCATGGGACCACGACAGGTTGGGCTTGAGGTTGATCCCGGCGAAAACGTTGGCGTAATCGAGAATCGCCCGGGCGCGATAACCCCATGATGTCGACGTGACAAAACCGCTGGTATCGCCACCAAAGCCATAGGCACCGTAGACCGAGTCACGGCCATAACGCAGCTCGCTGGTGGGTTCCAGCCCTCCCACATGGACGATTGCCGCTTCGCCAACCACAGTCAGCCGTTCAGCCCCCAGCACTTGGTCGAAGAAGTGGGTCAATGTGGACTGGATCTGGGTGATTTCTTTGCGCCGGTAACCTTTGTTATCCGCGCCAGGGCTCGATGCAATCGGTGACGCAGTCCCGCGAGCAATCGGGTTAAGCAGCGCCAGGGTCAGATCAGTCGTATTGAGCTGGACCGGGGCATTGGGCCGGTAGCTGATTTCGCCATTCCAGGCGGTACCCTCTGGCAGGGTGGTGGCGAAGCTGGCGCCGAACAACCGAACATTCTCCGGGTATTCAAGATAGTACTGGCCATTACCGAGCATGGTGCTCTGCGCAAGACCCGAACCGCTGCCTGGGGCAACGGCGTTGGCCGCAGCGGCGATACGTGGAATGGCACTCAATGTCGCCAGACCCGCCGTCTTGGTGCTCAGGACTGGCAGACGGCTGTGTAAGTTCTCGAAGTACAGGCCGTACTCGGTGTCGTCACCCAACCAGCGTAGCGCTGCACCGAACTGGCCGGTGTTTTTTGGATCACGGCTGCTGCCACGGGGGACGACCACGCCTTCAGGCGTGACCTGGAATCCCTGGCCAAAGGCAGCAGCAATCGGTTGCAACGGTTTGATGGCCGGGTTGCCCACGTCGTAGTTGTTGTTACACCCTTCGGCGACCACGTCGTTACCGAAGAAGGTGCCGCAGTTGTCGACAACCGTCTCTTGCCATTGCAACTGGTAAAAACCCTCGACGCTGAGCTTGTCGGTCAACCCTTGGGAACCGAAGAGCATGTTGACCGGAATCAACCCTTCCTTGATCTCGGCGCCTGGGCGGCGGAACGCCGACACGTCGATGGGATTGATCGAGTTGATCGAGTTACCGATGAAGGTACTTTCGCCCCAACTGACCACCTGCTTGCCTGCGCGCACAGTGCCCGGCAGATCCGCGATGCTGTAGCTGTGATAGACGAAGGCGTCGAGCAGTTGATAGCCCGACGATTTGGCCGCTTCTTTGCGCCCGTTATCGCTGACGTTCTTGAAGTCTTGAGTTTGGTTTTCAAGGACGAAGTCATACCAATATTTGCCCCGCAGGAACACGCCACTGTCGCCGTACTTCAGTTGCAGGTCGTGGACCCCTTTGAAAATCTCCGAGAAGGCGTCACCTTTCTTGAAGTTCAAACGGTTGTCATCGCCCGTGGCCGCCTGCCCTTTGCCGCCGTTCACAGTGCTGACCAGACTGGGGTCTGCGTTACGCAAACCCCAGCTTGCGCCGAGCGACAGCGAGGAGTCGAATTGCCCTTCGATTTCTCCAATATTGAATGAAACGGCGTGCGCCTGAGCCGTGCAGCCCAGCGCCACGGCGATGGCCAGCGTCTGTGGCTTGAAGATGGCGCGCATTATTGTTGTTGTCATGCGTCTTCCCCCTGGTGGTTGCAGAAGAAATCACCCTACTCACAGCCACCAGGAGGGATAAGCGCACCAAGGAGGTATTCTCGATGTACCTCTAAAGAATGAATCCCCCGTCTGGCACGGCTTTGCTCGCCATCATCGATGGCATGGATGATCCATGATGAGGGACATGGATTGAGCTTCCGGGCGCTGCAAATCCTGGCGAGATTTTGCGGACAACAACCGGAACCACCCCACTATTGCCGGGTATGTAACAGTCAATGTCGCAAACTGCTCTGTTTCATTGAGCCTGAATTCTTTATTCTTGCCGGGCTTTCACAGCAACCGGCCAGAACCCTTAAAACGCCGGTGATTCATTCAAGTGACTTGATTACTTACTGTGTACCGGCAGTGGCTCAAACATGAGCTTCTACGGACTGATTCGCCCCCAGGTTTATCGACGTTGGTTTGAAAGCTCCTGGATCTAACGTCTTGTTTAGCCGCTGTTTAAACAGCGGCTTTTTTTTGCCTGTCATTCAGCGATAATAGCTATAAGCCATCACCGCACCAAATTCCCACCCGCACTTTACTCCCGCTCTTTCGCACGCTGGCTGGCGTAGCTATCGCCCGTCGTCGCGTACGTGTGCAGGTTCTGCATGACATGAACCGCCCGGATATAGTCGGGGAGCAACATCGTGGCATAGGGATCACCGCGCAATGAGTTGTCCTTCATGGACGATATCCTGCCCGCGAAAAAATCCAGCGCGTTGATATTCACATCCGGGTTGATTGGCACTCCGTCTCTATCAAACTCGGCACCGGCTCTGTCCATGAGCTCGGCTGTGTGATTATCGATAAGGCCAAACTTGTAAAGCTGCTTGCCTAACTGACTGAGCTCATTGGGTGTGATCTCTTCAGGATTGAAGCCCTTGAGCTGCGGCTTCAACTTCAGTGTGTCCATATATTCTGCATCAAGCGCAATTGGATTTTCGCCGATTTCCAGCAGGATGCTATGGGTCAGCGCGGTGGCGGATGCTTTGGGCAATGTACTTTCTGGCGGCTGCCGAATAAAAACGGCAGGCAGGTCGCCCCAGATGCTAAATGTTGACATGGTGTTCTCCCGACTCAATAAATAGACAACTCATTGGGCATATCGGGAAACGGCTCGACAACTTTATAGTTCAAACAAGGCGTGTTTGAATTCCATCCAACGCCTACGTAACAACAAGAAATGTCGTACAAAAAATAGAGAAACTTCATCGACCCGGAAAAGCCCTACACTTATTTCAGATGCAGACTGACAAGAAAGCATGATTAACCTTAAGTCGCCAAGTCGGAATTCGAGTGTTACTTGAACGGTATTAGCGTTAACCATCGACATCCAAAAACCAGACATCACTCATAAAACAACCTGACAGACTCAAGGATCTTCATCATGAACAACAAGATTAACGCACTGCTGATTTCATTGCTGCTATGCCAATTTTCGGGGTCAAGCTTCGCGGAGCCTGTCGCCAGTATTGGGGCAGCGCCAATGTGTTTCAGAAATAACGGTACTATTTACGAGAGCATTGCGAACGCGGGTGAATACAAAGTTGTGCACGGCCCATTTACCACAAAATGCGGTACCACGGCGCACAGTATTCAACTGAGGAGCGTTGCAGGCGAGCGATTACCCGTGGTGGTAGAGCAGCTATCTGGGGGAGACTGGACAAGGGTTGTGAACGGTGCATTCGACCCCTATCAAAAACTTGGTAATGGCACGTTCCGAGTAATATTGGATAATCAGCAAGGCCAAACGCCTGTCCGCTACAAAGGAATATTCTCGGTCCCACTTTAACGGTTTACTCATAAGGTTGCCTGAGCCGCATGACCATGGGTCACGGCTCAGGCCTGGTTTAGCCTTCCGTGCCCGCGCTATTCAGACCCGGGTATCAATCAACGATGGCGTGCGAGAAAACTGTGCACGTTCCTGCAAGGCCAAGATAACAGTCATGGCAGTTTTCAGCGTAGTCACTGTTTCCTTGGCAAAATCGTGCCCTTCAGTAATACGACCTTTAAGGAACTCAAGACTCCTGTCAAAATACTCGAAAGCATTCGTTTTTTTGTCCATATTTATTTGATTACCTTGATCATTGAACTCACTCCCGACCGCGCCAAGCCAAGACCCCGTAATATGATCAATTATGCCCATCTTTTGGAGCATAACGCTTATGCTTATAAGCTCTCGACTGCTAGTACTCTCAGGATCGAAGCCTGATAGATCAAACTCAAACCCCTCCAGTTTCGACGAATTCGAAATACTATCATCCGCCCAGAATTGCCGTAACTTCTGGGCAATACTTTCTTCCTCGACGGAACGACCGGAGGACGTTCTGAACTGCCTGTCAGGCACATAGGTATAGGCGCTTATTCGGTCTTTGATCAGACCAAAATTTTCAATCATGCAGGCCTCCAAAATCGACATAGCTATTAACGTCGTATCGGGAGTCGTTAGAAAATCTTGATATGCGTCCGACCTAAAACAGCATCAAAAATAGATTTAGAGATCATTCCTACATACAAAGTAAGAATAAGCCTACAAAAAAATTCGGCCGATCAGGTATGCCCTGATCGACCGAGTTCAATATGAAGCCACTATTATCAAGCGCTATACTTTTGCAGGTTTTTCATCATCTCTTGCAGGGCTTCGATGGTGTCTTTTGGGTGTGCTGCACCTTCGAAGTCGCAGATGTTCTGCCAGCTAGCGGCGACATCTTCCGGGCTAAAACCGGTACGAGGGTCGAAGCCGGCACCGACGCTGCGCTCCCAGCGGGTCTTGCCTATCCAGCCGCCGCCGACTTCGAACAGGCCTGAACTCTCCTGGCACTGTTCGCTGCCGAGAAACACCACTAGCGGACTGATCAGTTCAGGCTTAAGCAATTCGAACACACCGGCCGGAATCAACCCTTCTGTCATGCGTGTACCGCCGGTTGGGGCGATGGCATTGACCAGGATGTTGTTCTTGCGCCCTTCAAGGGCCAAGGTGCGGGTCAGGCCGTAAAGGCCAAGCTTGGCCATGCCGTAGTTGGACTGACCGAAGTTGCCGTAGATGCCGGAGGTCGATGAGGTGAAAATCACGCGCCCGTAGTTCTGCTCACGCATGTGCGGCCAAGCAGCATGGGTCACCTTGTAGGCGCCTTCGACGTGCACGCGATACACCAGGTCCCAATCGGGGTCTTCCATTTTGGCAAAGGTCTTGTCCCGCAGGATACCGGCGTTATTGACCACGACATCGATACGACCGAATGCATCCAGTGCGTTTTGTACGATTTTGGCGCCGTCAGTGACCGAGTCATGGTTGGCAACCGCGGTGCCGCCCGCCTCGCGAATCTCTGCAACTACACGATCTGCCGCCGACGCGTTGGCACCCTCACCATGCGCCGAGCCCCCCAGATCGTTGACCACTACGCGTGCGCCATGTTTGGCAAACAGCAACGCATGGGCGCGACCCAAACCACCGCCGGCCCCCGTAACGATGACGACCTTATCTTCAAAACGCACAGGCTCACTCATGGACAGCTCCAGCAAAGGTGGACAATGGCTTGAGTGTCGAACACTCGCCCCTCAGTCACAATCAATACGCTCAGTGCTGAATAGTGCGCAATAAGGTAGCAGGATGGGGGGCCTGATTAGCGACGTTCAGGAACACGCCAATACCCGGCTCGGGGCATCTAATGCGGCCCGGAAACTGAGGTAATGCTGCAGAACCAGTACTGGCGCCTCGGTTTGCGGGTAATGACCGATACCCTGTAACAGCACAGTGTCGGCATTGGGGATCAATTCGCGGTAGCGCTCGACCATGTGCGCACCGGAGATCGGATCGACCGCACCGTCGATCACACGCATAGGAACATCCCCGCGTCGCATGGCGGCCAACCAGCGATCACGCTGCACAATTCGCTCGGGAATGTAGTTGATCAAACGGTGGATGATCCGCGGTCCCTGGTTGGTTTCGATCAGGCTCCAGAAGTCATCCAGCTCACTTTCACTGGGTCGCGTGTCAGGGCCAAATATCTGGGTAAAACTTTTAACCAGACGTTCCCGGCTGAACATCCGGCCCACCAGCCAGCCCAGTGGGCTGAGCAGCAGTTTCTGGACCAGCAGTTTGCGATGGGTCTCCGGGAACAGCCCGCCATTGAGGAACACGCAACTGGCCATGGCGAACGTCCCTTCATAATGCCGGGCCAGCAATTCCTGGGCGACGCTGTCGCCGTAATCATGTGCCAACACATGCACCGCCTGTTCAACCCGCAGGTGCTCGAGCAGCGCCTGCTGCAGGTCGGCCTGTTCCAGCAGGCGGTAATCATGGTCCTGCGGCTTGGACGAATCGCCGAAACCCAGCATGTCGCAGGCAATCACCCGATAACGCTGAGTCAAGGGTTGCCACAGGTAATGCCAATCCCAACTGGCGGTGGGGAAGCCATGAATCAACAACAATGGCTCGCCCTGCCCCGCTACCCAGTAGCGAATGGTCTGGCCCCGGAACAAAAAATTTTGTCCACGGGTACGCCAGACGGACAAAGGGATCTCTGCCAGCGGCATTATTCTTTGTAGCTCGGGTCTTGTTTATCGAGTGTGCGCAGCAACGCCGGCCAGGCCAACGCCCCGCCCATGCCCTGGGTGCTTTTAGTCACCCCGGCAATCATCGCTTTCGCGCCAGCCAGGATCTGCCCGTCGACAGGAATCAGCTCCGCGCCACCGGTTTGCGCCAGCACCTGGATTTCACAGGCACGCTGGAAGGTGAACATCATCAGGAAGGCATCGGCAATGCTGCTGGCGCATGTCAACAGCCCATGATTGTTGAGCATCAAGAAGCTGTTATCACCCAGATCAGCTTGCAGCCGCGCTTTTTCTTCATGATTAAGGGCGACGCCTTCATAGGGGTGATAAGCCAGGCTCGACAGAACGAAAATCGATTGCTGACTGATCGGCAAGATCCCCTGTTTTTGCGCAGACACCGCAACCCCCGCCGCCGTATGGGTATGCAGCACGCAAGCCACATCATGCCGAACTTCATGCACCGCACTGTGAATGGTGTAGCCGGCCGGGTTGATCTCGTAGGGGCTGTCCATCAATTTGTTACCGGCCTGATCGATTTTGACCAGACTCGATGCCGTGATTTCGTGAAACAT
The DNA here is from genome assembly GCF_052976945.1 of Pseudomonas sp. GG8. Classification (NCBI taxonomy): domain Bacteria; kingdom Pseudomonadati; phylum Pseudomonadota; class Gammaproteobacteria; order Pseudomonadales; family Pseudomonadaceae; genus Pseudomonas; species Pseudomonas sp. GG8. Next base: position 824,608 of record NZ_JBRIIP010000001.1, on the reverse strand, counting down.
CAGGCCGAACGGGTTGATCAGGAAATCTTCGGTACCAGGAACCTTGGCCGATATGTGGGTAAAAATCAGATCGTCCCAACCGTGCATCGCAACCAACCGATAGCAGGCCGCGAGATCAACCCGCGCCTGCCATTCGGCGGCGCTGACTTGATCTTTCACGCTTCGGGAGGGCAAAACTTGGGCAACATTCACGGTGCTCACCTCGGCTTTTTATACTAATCGCGATTAGATTCCCATCTCGATCAGTCTAGTCAGGCCTGAGTATCCCGGTAGTTGCATTGGCAGCCAGCTTACTGACCGAGCGAGTCATATCAGGGCGCACGGGTAAGAGCGGAACAGGCTTGGCAGGTATTGCTGCTGCCCAGCCTGCTCACGCGGTGCGCGCGCGATCGACCGACTCAGGCGTTTAGATGACGAATAAACTCCGCCAGCCACGGTTCTGCATCGGATTCAGGGGTAACGGTCTCGCTGGCATCCAGGCGCAACATGGGTTGCACTTCACGAATCCCCAGCTCGGCAAATAGCTCGCGCACCTGCTCGCCACCGCCGCAGAACGTATCGCCATAGCTGGCGTCGCCCAGGCCAATCACTCCGCCGGGCAAGCCACGCCAGGCCGCAGGCAACAGATCGCGAATCTGCGAATAGAGCGCCTGGAAGTTATCAGGCAATTCACCCAGCCCGGTGGTCGAGGTCACGACCAGAAACGCCTCGGGCGCGAACGCTTGCAACTCTGCCAAGGTGACACGCGGGTTGTGTCTAACCTCGTGGCCAGCGGCACGAATGATTGTTTCGGCATGCCGGGCGACTTCTTCGGCAGAGCCATAGACCGACCCGGAAAGGATGACCACTTTCATAAATAGACCCTGTAACACAGTAAAAACGTCGGGCATTATGCCCCAACGCAGCGCGATGTCTTAGAATGCTGGCTTGGCAATTCGCAACGGAAGCTTCCCATGATCAATGCAAAACTGTTGCAGCTGGTAATCAACGCCTCGAATGATGGCATTGTGGTCGCTGAGCAGGAAGGTGATGACAACATCCTGATCTATGCGAACAAGGCATTCGAATCGCTGACAGGCTACGCGGTGGAAGATATTTTGTATCGCGATTGCCGTTTCCTGCAGGCCGATGACCGGCAGCAACCAGGGCTGGAGGTGATTCGCCAGGCAATTGCCAGCGGCCAGCCTTGCCGGCAGGTGCTGCGCAACTATCGCAAGGACGGCAGCGCCTTCTGGAACGAGTTATCGATCACGCCGGTATTCAATGAGGCCGATCAGCTAACCTATTTCATCGGCATTCAAAAAAATGTCAGCGCACAGATCGAAGCGCAACAGCGCGTCGTCGAGCTGGAAGCCCAGCTGGCGCTCGCACGGGCAGAGATAGAATCACTAAAAAAATGACAAGTGGGGCTAACAAACCACTGAATGAGCTGTCTGTTCTCTAATAACCGCATATTTCGGGCTTTAGCATGCAACGCGATACCCTACTCACTCAGGATGAGCTGGATTTCATTCAGAACATGCAGCACAACCCGAAGCTGAACGTGCGTGATGCGTCGCGCGGCCTGCTCGTCAATGGTGGCGTGCAGATTCAGGAGTTGCTGACCCGTCTGGCTGCCCATGAGCAGGTGACGATTCAGGCACAGTTCGAAAACCAGCAAATGACCTTTCCGTTGCATCTGGTGGAAGATGAATTCCATGCCATGCATCTGGAGTTGGGCGCGCCGAGTATTTATGAAGAACAAGGTCCTCAGGTGCGTCCGTGGCGACTGAGCCTGCCTGAACCGCTACCGCTGCAAACCGAAAAAGGTTCGCAGAGTGCGCTCTGGGTGCATGAAATCTCGTTCAAGGGGATTTTGCTGGAGAACCGCAAAGCGACCAAACCGCCAAAATACTTCGCCCAATGGTTTGCTCCGACGGGCTACGCGCCCATTGCGTTGCGCGGCACCTTCGAACGGCTGACAGAACAAGGTCTTGCGGCGTACCGTCTGAGCCAGCGCAACAAAGAAGACACTGAGCGCCTGCGCCAGTACATCCTGCAACAACATCTACTGGTTCACCCTGCTCCGCTCGACTGAGCAACCGTGAACCGCGCCCCCCTGATCAAGAAACTTCACGGTGCATCGACACCGTCTATGTGTCCAGATGCCCCGCTAAAAACTGCTGCAAACGCCGCTGCATGGAACGTCCGTCACTTCCCAGGCAAGCGATGGGCGAACCGTCGAGGCTTTCTTGCGCCAAATCCGATGCCTCCCCTGCCAACAAAACAGGGCAATCCAGGGTCAGCGCGAGGCGCTTCAGGCGCCGAGGCAGATCCGCCGCAGGTGGATGATTTGAAAACAGCACCAAGGCCTGAGGCTGAATTTTTTCACAGACCAGGCTCAGCTCTTCCAGTGGCTGACCGAGCGCCAAGACACTGATCGACGTATCTGTCGTGCCCAGCATCAACCCCGCCACCCATAGCTCCAACTCGCGACATTGACCAGGGATAGCCGCAAGTACGACCTTCAACTCCGTCGTACCGCGCAGCATCTGCAAGCGTTGCAGCGTTCGCGCACGCAAAAAGCTGTCGAGAAACAACCATTCACTGGCTTGGCCAAATTGATCCTGATGCAGCAGAAACTCCTGCCACAACGGCATCAAAATGTCCTGGAACACCACGGTCAACGGGTAACTGGCAAATATCTGGCCATATAACTGCTCCAGACCGCGCTCATCGAAGGCGCTGATGGTGCGACGCAGTTGTGCCTGCCATTCACCCCACTCACCCAGCAAGCCATCATCTGGAAGCGGATTGGACTGAGTCCTGACGATGCTGGCCTTGGCGAGAATCTTTCCGACTTTGCTGACCGCCACACCGCGTTCGATCCAGCCAAGAATACTCCGTACCTCGTCGATGTCGGCTTGGGAATACAGACGGTGGCCGCTGTCGGTGCGGGTCGGCTGGATCAGCCCGTAACGCCGCTCCCAGGCGCGCAGCGTGACCGGATTGATCCCGGTAATACGCGACACTTCGCGAATGGGGAACAACTCTTCTTGTTTGAGGCCGCTGCCCAGAGCAGGGCCAATAACAGGTTCGGTCATGACAGGCATCGCTTGAGAACTGTGGCAGCATTGTACCCTCAAGGCCGCCCCTACAAACAACGCGAGCGACGACAGCCTCTGGCTTATTCGTGGGAATCGGGAATAATCCTTGCCTGCCTTTTAAACGCAGCCCACCACCCCGGCGCTGCGTTATGTGAATTCCCTACCCGGGAAACTCACTCGCCTTACGGAGATGCACGATGTCTACCTCACCCGTCACCCTGATGGTCGCCCGCCGCGTCGCCCATGGCCGCTACCACGAACTCATCGCCTGGCTGCATGAAGGTGAGCAACTTGCCACCGACTTCCCCGGATATCTGGGCTCCGGCGTTTTAGCGCCGCCCCCTGGTGACGATGAATTCCAGATCATCTTTCGCTTCGCCGACGAATTCACAATGCACGCATGGGAGCATTCCGCGTCACGAAGCACTTGGCTGGTGCGCGGCAGTGGCTTGTTTGCCCAACCGTCGGAACACCGGGTCAGAGGCATCGACGGCTGGTTTGGTGCCGCCGGTCAGCGTCCACCGCGCTGGAAACAAGCCGTGGCCATCTGGCTCGCGTTCTTCCCGGTATCGCTAATGTTCAACTTCTTGCTGGGGCCCCTGCTCAATGAGTTGAGTTTGCTGCCTCGGGTGCTGGTCAGTACCTTGGCCCTCACACCGCTGATGGTTTTCCTGTTCATTCCACTGTCCACCCACCTGCTGTCACCCTGGTTGCACAGCGCACCTCAAGCGTCAATCCGCGCATCAGAATCGTCACCCAGCCACTAGCCAGGCGCGAAGTTCAACAACTCGCGCTGCGCGGTGCGGGTTGTTCAGTGAGGGCCATTGGTATAACTTTGCTGCAAATAATAGCCAGCTAATGGTTTCGCTGGTTCGAGCCGCATGCCGATCACTCAGGGCCCCGGCTTCAACCCTCACTGTGATGCGCGAGTTGCCCCATGGTTTTTCCCTCTGCCCCTATTCTGATCACTGGCGCCAGCCAGCGTATCGGGCTGGATTGCGCAAAACGCCTGTTGGCAGACGGTCATTCGGTTATCGTCAGCTACCGCAGCGACCGCCCGGGCGTGCAGCAATTACGTGACCTGGGAGCGCTGGCGATCCATGCCGATTTCTCATCTGAAGCGAGCATCCTGGCGTTCATCGATGAGCTCGGAAGCCACACCGACAGCCTGCGGGCAATTGTCCATAATGCCTCCCAGTGGCTGGCCGAAACGCCAGGCAATGAAGCCGCAGCCTTTACTCAAATGTTCAACGTGCACATGTTGGCGCCCTATTTGATCAACCTGCACTGCGCCCCATTGCTGCACCGCTCGCCAGTGGCCGACATCGTTCACATCAGCGATGACGTGACCCGTAAAGGCAGCAGCAAGCACATTGCCTACTGCGCCAGCAAAGCAGGGCTTGAAAGCCTGACCTTGTCATTTGCGGCCAAGTTCGCGCCCCGAATCAAGGTCAATAGCATCGCGCCAGCGCTGTTGATGTTTCAACCCGACGACGACGCGGCGTACCGCGCCAAGACCCTGGCCAAGTCCGCTATGGGCATAGAACCCGGTGCCGAGGTGATCTACCAGAGCCTGCGCTATCTGCTGGACAACCCCTACGTTACCGGCACAACTTTGACTGTAAACGGCGGTCGGCACCTTAAATAAGTCGCCCCGCGAGGATTCCTTGATGACCTTATCGCTGCCACAGCATTACCGTGAGATCCTCGTGGGCCTGGGTGAAAACCCAGACCGCGAAGGCCTGCTCGATACGCCCAAACGTGCCGCCAAAGCAATGCAATACCTGTGTCATGGCTACGAGCAAAGCGTTGAAGATATCGTCAATGGCGCGCTGTTTGCCTCAGACAACGATGAGATGGTCATCGTCAAGGACATCGAGTTGTACTCGCTGTGCGAGCATCACCTCCTGCCCTTCATTGGCAAAGCACACGTCGCCTACATCCCGACCGGCAAAGTCCTTGGGCTGTCGAAGATTGCGCGCATCGTCGACATGTTCGCCCGACGCCTGCAGATTCAGGAAAACCTCACCCGGCAGATTGCCGATACGATCCGCGAAGTGACCAGCGCCGCGGGCGTCGCCGTAGTGATTGAAGCTCAACACATGTGCATGATGATGCGCGGCGTTGAAAAACAGAATTCGACCATGATCACCTCGGTCATGCTCGGTGCATTCCGTGACTCGAGTACGACCCGTCAGGAGTTTCTGCAATTGATTGGACGGAGCAAATAGTCATGCCAAGACTCGAACCAGGAACGGCCCGCATTCGGGTCAAAGACCTGCGCCTGCGCACCTTTATCGGCATCAATGAGGACGAGATCCTCAACAAGCAGGACGTGCTGATCAACCTGACGATTCTGTATGCCGCCCAGGATGCCGTGCGGGACAACGACATCGATCACGCCCTCAACTACCGCACGATCACCAAAGCCATCATTCAGCACGTGGAAGGCAATCGTTTTGCGCTGCTGGAACGGCTGACCCAGGAAGTGCTCGATCTGGTGATGCGCCACGACGCGGTGCTGTACGCCGAAGTCGAAGTCGATAAACCTCACGCCCTGCGATTTGCCGAGTCTGTGTCGATTACCCTGGCTGGGCAGCGTTGATTCAGTGTGAATAAGGGGCTGACCAAGAACCCTCACGAATGTGTTCGCGAATGGCTTGGCCCCGGTGCCTTCCCCTCTTATCATTCAAACCATTAACTGCCTGCAAAGAGCCCATCATGACCGAGCAAGAACGCCTTGAACTCGAAGCTGCCGCCTTCCGCCGCATGGTCGCGCACCTGGACAGCCGCAAAGACGTCCAAAACATCGACCTGATGAACCTTGCCGGTTTCTGTCGCAACTGCCTGTCCAAGTGGTACAAGGCCGCAGCCGATGAGAAACAGATCGACGTCAGCCTCGACCAGGCCCGCGAAGTGGTTTACGGCATGCCTTACAGCGAGTGGAAAACCCACTACCAGCAAGAAGCCAACGCCGAGCAGAAAGCCGCGTTCGCCAAGGAAAAAAAGCATGACTGATCTGAACACCCTGCGCGCCAGCCTTCGTAGCGGCCAGCACGCCTTCGCCGACACCCTGGCATTCATCTCTACTGGCTACGACTACCAGCCACAGGCGTTCAACAACGGCAGCGTGGAAAACGCCGCCGGGCAGAACGAAGGTTCCTGCAAGACACTGGGCCTGGCCGTGCTTGAAGGTCTGAGCGATGAAGAAGCCCTGCTCGCATTTGGCGAACACTATCGCTCGGTGCAAGCGACCCCTGAAGGCAACGATCACGGCAACATCCGCGCGCTGATCGCTCACGGCCTGGTCGGGGTGACCTTCGCAGCCGAGCCGCTGAAACGCAAAGCCTGAATATTCCGTGCCAGCAAGACTGAACATAAAAAAACCGGCCTAGGCCGGTTTTTTTTTGCAGCCACAAGCAGACTTTTACAGCGAAGTGTCCTGCAGGCCATCGAGATAACGCTCGACGTCCAGTGCCGCCATGCAACCCGCACCCGCCGAGGTAATCGCCTGACGGTAGATGTGGTCAGCCACATCACCCGCCGCGAAAACACCGTCGACATTGGTAGCAGTCGCATTACCGTCACGACCGCCCTGAACCACCATGTAGCCGTCTTTCAAGGCCAGTTGACCTTCGAACAGTGACGTGTTCGGCGTGTGCCCGATAGCGATGAACACGCCATCGACTTTCAGCTCGTCGGCGCTGCCGTCATTATTTCTCAGGCGAGCACCGGTCACGCCCATGTTATCGCCCAGCACTTCTTCCAGGGTCGCGTTGAGCTTGAGCACGATCTTGCCTTCGGCAACGCGGGCATGCAGCTTGTCGATCAGGATCTTCTCGGCGCGGAACGTTTCGCGACGGTGGACCAAAGTCACTTTGCTGGCGATGTTAGCCAGGTACAGCGCCTCTTCCACGGCAGTGTTACCACCACCGACGACTGCGACTTCACGGTTGCGATAGAAGAAACCATCGCAGGTCGCGCAGGCAGAGACGCCCTTGCCCATGAAAGTTTCTTCCGACGGCAGGCCCAGATAGCGAGCGCTGGCACCGGTCGCAATGATCAAGGCGTCACAGGTGTACGTCGCGTTGTCGCCTTTGAGACTGAACGGCTTGCCAGCCAGGTCCACGGCGTTGATGTGGTCAAACACCACTTCGGTTTCGAAACGCTCGGCGTGTTCTTTCATCCGCTCCATCAACACAGGGCCGGTCAGGCCGTGGGGATCACCAGGCCAGTTATCAACCTCAGTGGTGGTGGTCAATTGACCACCTGCCTGCATGCCGGTAATCAGCAGCGGTTTGAGGTTGGCACGTGCCGCGTAGACCGCTGCGCTGTAACCGGCAGGGCCGGAGCCGAGAATAATCACTCGGGAATGACGTACATCAGACATGACACACTCCTATTGACCGGCCATCGTTACGCGTGGTCGGAACGCCGGTGTACCGGCTGGAATAAAAAAGGACCGCACAAGCACTTGGGGAAGGCTTACAACACGGCAGTCCTGAAAATATGAGGCTGCGGCCGGAGCCGCAGCCGGGGTATTACAGGTTCTTGGCGTTTTCGGCCAAGTAATCGGCAACGCCCTTGGCGTCAGCCTTCATGCCTTTTTGACCTGGGCGCCAGCCGGCTGGACAGACTTCGCCGTGCTCTTCGGTGAATTGCAGAGCTTCAACCAAACGGACCATTTCGTCGACATTGCGACCCAGTGGCAGGTTGTTAACGACCTGATGCTGAACCACACCTTCCTTGTCGATCAGGAACGAAGCGCGCAGAGCGACGCCAGCTTCGTGTTCGATGCCGTAAGCGCGAGTGATTTCGTGTTTGACGTCGGCCACCATGGTGAATTGAACTTCACCGATGCCGCCTTTTTCAACAGGGGTGCTGCGCCATGCGTGGTGAGTGAATTGCGAGTCGATGGAAACGCCGACCACTTCAACACCCAGCTCGCGGAATTTCGCGATGCGGTTGTTGTGGGCGATGATTTCAGACGGGCAAACGAAGGTGAAATCCAGAGGCCAGAAAAACAGAACCACGTATTTGCCACGCAGGGAGGACAGCTTGAAGCTGTCGACGATAGAGCCGTCACCCAATACCGCTGCTGCGTCGAAATCCGGGGCCTGCTTGTTTACCAGTACGCTCATGATGACTCCTTGGAGATTAAAATTTCAGGAAGAGATTGATAAGTTGTCGAGAAGCTTATCGGGGTCGCGAAGATTAAGGAAATATCGTTTCACAATCCACCTCATAGGCAGGGTCTATCCAGATAACCTTTGTATCAACGCTTGACCATAGACTTTACGCCGTCGGGTTTGTTACCGCGAATGTCTGCACTTTCGTACGGGCTGCAAAGCCGGTAAGGTCGGCGCGTTTACCACCACCCGGAGCCTGCCATGCCTGCCCCTGTTCTTTCTGGCCCGCAATACCTGCGTGAAGGCCTGAAACTGGTCCTAAGCCCCGGCTTGCGCCTGTTCGTTCTGCTGCCGCTGGCCATCAACCTGGTGCTATTCGGCGGCCTGATTTACCTGGCCATGCATCAGTTCGGCATGTGGGTCGACACCTTCATGCCAACCCTGCCGGTCTGGTTGAGCTTTCTCAATTACATCCTCTGGCCATTGTTCGTGGTGCTGGTGCTGCTGATGGTGTTCTTCACCTTCACCATGATCGCCAATATCATTGCCGCGCCGTTCAACGGTTTTCTCGCGGAAAAGGTCGAAGTGGTGCTACGTGGCACCGATGACTTCCCGACCTTCAGTTGGGGCGAACTGGTCGCCATGGTCCCGCGCACCTTCAGCCGGGAGATGCGCAAACTTGGCTACTTCCTGCCCCGCGCGATCGGCCTGCTGATCCTGTCCTTCATCCCGGTGGTCAATCTGGTCGCTGCGCCACTGTGGCTGTTGTTCGGCGTCTGGATGATGGCTATCCAGTACATCGACTACCCGGCGGACAACCATAAAATGGGCTGGAACGAAATGCTCGCCTGGCTGCGTGCTAAACGCTGGCAGAGCCTAAGCTTCGGCGGCATCGTCTATCTGGCGTTGCTGATTCCGGTGGTCAACATCTTGATGATGCCCGCCGCCGTAGCAGGTGCGACCTTATTCTGGGTACGCGAACGCGGAGCAGAGGCAGCGCCCGGTAACACGCTTTAAAGCTCGCCGATAGCAGCCGGTTGTTTTGTTCCAGTGACGCACCGGCAGTTATCTAAAGCACGCACTAACGCCCGATGAATTTCACTGCCATAACTATGTATGTGCTGTCACCCCGCTTGATCCTTTCTAATGGCTCTTCCAAACAACCTGTCCCTCTGCATACCACGATGAGCATGATGTTCAACGGCGGGGACGCTAGATAAAGGAAGATCACCATGAGCACTGAAATCATTCGTGAAAAAGCGCGCAACCTGCTGAATGCTGCGTTGGAAAACTGGAACCTGAACCCGGACGCCGTCTATTTCAACGGCGTCAACAACATGACCGAACGCCTGGTCATTGCTTCCATTTCACTGACCGAAGAAGCCGTAGATAAAACCCTCGAAAAAGATCTGCCTACGTACTCCTATGTAAACGGAGGTCTGTTTTCGGTAGCTTACTCGTTCGCCGATGAACACCGCGTGGAGGGGCCTGACGCTGAAACCCTGAGCCGCATCATTACTGAAATCGTTCATACCCTGGCTTAATAGCACCACGCATTTCCTTGATGGGAAGTCATTGCGGCATTAACCAGAGCATGTTCATCCTGTAAAAAGGATGAACATGTTTACCCCGTAAAAAAATGAAAACAACCAAGGCACTATTTGGCATCAGAACAGGGGCGATTAACCGGAAGGCAACCCCTTGCCGATAGGGGGTCAACCCTTTGCCCACGTCCTATAAATAACTATTTGTAGGAACTTTCTGTAGGACAACTATTCCAGCGCTCAGAATAGCTGCAACAGTTGACTCATCCTCCGCGCCGCTCGTCCTCAAATAAAAACTGGCATCTTTATTGCTCTCCTAACACTAAAAAACCAGGAGGCATTATGGCCATTGAACCCAGCATGAACTCAATTCAAACTGTTTCAAATATTCAGAAAACCATCTTTGGTTCCGTACCCGCAGCTATCGAGAGATTAGTCGAGCCTCGCTCAAGATTCGTACACACGTTAGACAGTGCCATGAGCGAATATAACGCGACTCAAGATAGAACATATCAACCGGCCCCAGCGGCACTTACAATGCTCGTACTGCCCCGCTCGACGGTGCTCATGCAGAATGATGTACGCGACAAATCCCCGAATCAAGATAAAAGCTATACACCCGCCCGATTGAAACAACTCGACCAGAAGCTAAGGACGCAACGTCGTTACGGACCCTCGATAGCGCAGGCAAGTCATTCATGCAGAATTTTAACGAGGCAGTCACAGCGTCCGAAACGCACAAAGAACACACTAAAAGTGCTAAAAGCGTATCGTTCAGAGGTTTTCTGTTGGACAGAGCCAACAACGACCCACAAGAGGCTGCACGGCTGGCTCATAGCTATGCCTACAATTCTCTCAACGGAGAAATGCATGATCTTACTGACTACCCTATTATTCGATATAGCTCGACCGGCGAAATTGTGACTGATACCACAACCTCATATTTTGAGAGAACAATGCACTCAATGAGAAAAGAGCGGATTGAACTGTATGAAACAGAATAAGCAAAGGGCACACCTCCAGTAACAATCCTGGAGAAAATACTGAATTTCAATAATGGATTGCCACAAAAGCTTCGTGAAATGGCAAACTGGCAAACTGGCAAACTGGCAAACTGGCAAACTGGCAAACTGGCAAACTCTGCGCCCAGGGTTTATCACGCGAACAGCATAACACAATAGCTGACCGGCGCTCCTGTTATTAAAGTCGTCAGTGGAACCCGCCCTCTGCCGAGAAATATCTTTGCAGTGATCAGCACCATGACACAGATACACAGAGAGTCCTCTCGGCCAACCTACAACGCCACAATTCCAAGTGACATTTGATATTTTTCCGTTCGCCGCCGGCGAGCCAGAAACAGGCACATTAGCCGTGTACAGATAACCTTCAGAGTGAACAGTTGGCAACACAGTTGATGGCTGATAACTGCTAGCCACTGCCATCTGTGAGCACGTTAAAAGTGCCGTAACCATTCCTAGGGCCGCAAGAGTCCCGTTCAACTTTTTAGAGTTAAATTTCATGTGATACTTTCTGAAAAGTATTGATGGGCGGCAAAACCTCAAAAGCCTGAAGTTAATAGCCCTGTGTACCGAGACCCAACACTGCAACAAGAGCATTGAAACTCGACAAACCTCACGTTACTTAGAAAGCATTCAGCGGCAACATGAAACCCACTGAAATAGTGACTTAAAGAAACGTCCTACATAACTATAAGACCGACACTTAAATAAAAAACCCGTTAGCAAATAACTACCATGCCCCGCCTCCAATCTGATATTAACCACCTGAACCCGGCACGCCCCGTTCAATAATATTTAATCAAATTAAACTGATAAAACGCGCGAGCAGCAACTGCCCGCCCATCACCGTCACAAATCCATCATCAAATCACCACATAAGCGACATGCCCTCAGCCGAGACTGACGTCATGAGCACGATCTTGCATGTCACCCTGATTACCGAAACCTTCCCGCCAGAGATCAATGGCGTGGCCAATACCCTTGGTCGGTTGTGCGACGGCCTGCGTCTGCGCGGTCACCGTGTCGAGTTGATACGTCCGCGCCAGAGTGAAGATGCAGGGCTTGTCGCCGCAGACGATCTGATGCTGTGCCGTGGCTGGCCGATTCCGGGATATCCCGGGTTGCAATGGGGGCAATCATCAATGCACAAGCTGTTGCGGCGCTGGACGCGGCAACGCCCGGATGTGCTGTACATCGCCACCGAAGGGCCGCTGGGATTGTCCGCATTGCGCGCGGCAAGGCGCTTGGGAATTGCCGTGGTCAGTGGTTTTCACACCAACTTCCAGCAGTACACTCACGAATACGGGTTCGGGTTTGTCACCCGCCTGCTGACGCATTACTTGCGCTGGTTTCACAATCGCTCACAGATCACCGTCGTGCCCAGCCTGAGCCAGAAAATGGAGCTGGAGCGTCGTGGTTTTGAGCGGGTTGAACTGCTGTCGCGGGGCGTCGACAGTCAGTTGTTTCATCCATCGAAGCGCTCGGCGGCGCTGCGTGAAAGCTGGGGGCTGAGCGTGGACGATATTGCCGTGCTGCATGTGGGCAGGCTCGCTCCCGAGAAAAATCTGGGCCTGCTTAAAACCAGCTTTGACGCCCTGCAAGCGGCACACCCTCGACAAACGCTGAAGTTGATTATCGTCGGCGACGGCCCGCAACGAACGACGCTGGAACAGCAACTGCCGAACGCGATTTTCTGCGGCACGCAACGGGGGGACATACTGGCGACGCACTATGCATCAGGGGATTTGTTTGTATTCCCGAGCCTGACCGAAACCTTTGGCAATGTGGTGCTTGAGGCCTTGGCGTCCGGGCTGGGCGTGATTGCCTATGACCAAGCCGCTGCGGCTCAGCATATTCGTCACGGCCACAATGGTGCACTAGCGATGCCGGGGGATGAGGAAGCGTTTATCGATGCCGCACGTTGGTTGCTCGAAGAAAGCGAAACGCTGCGCAGAGTCCGCTTGAACGCGCGGCAACACGCCAGTCGTCAGGGATGGGCGGCGATTATCGACCTGTTCGAAAGACAATTACGCAGCGCGTGCGCGATGAGCAACAAGGCGTTGCCCATGGGGCAATTATTGTAAGCGCGTGGGGACCGCCCAGTCCTTGCCCGCGATCAGCTTGACGGTGTGTCAGGCATGATGCCATCGCGGGCAAGCGCCTACAGGTTTTAGACCAACGTCATTAAGGCGTCACGGCTGAACGGCAGGATGTCCTGCTCGCGGCCATCACGCACCTTCACCGCCCAGTCAGGGTCCACCAGTAATGCACGGCCTACCGCGACCAAGTCGAACTCGTCGTTGTTCAAACGCTGCAGCAGGTTGTCCAGGCTCGCCGGTTGCGCGATCTTGTCGGTATTAACCATGAATTGCAGGAACTCGCCATCAAGCCCGACACTGCCCACGGTGATGGTCGGTTTGCCGGTCAGCTTGCGGGTCCAGCCGGCCAGGTTCAGATCAGAGCCTTCAAACTCAGGTTCCCAGAAGCGACGTGTCGAACAATGAAAGATATCTACGCCAGCGTCTGACAGCGGCTTGAGGAATTCGCCCAGCGCTTCCGGCGTCTGCACCAGACGTGCGCTGTAGTCCTGCTGCTTCCACTGCGAGAAACGGAAGATGATCGGAAAATCAGGGCCGACCGCAGCACGCACTGCCTGGATCAACTCGATGGCAAAACGCGAACGGCCGGCCAGATCGCCGCCATATTCATCCGTGCGCTGATTGGTGCCTTCCCAGAAAAACTGATCGACGAGATAACCGTGAGCACCGTGGATTTCAACGCCGTCCATGCCAATCGCCTTGGCGTCCCTGGCTGCCTGAGCGAAGGCGCTAATCACGTCCTGAATGTCTTGTTTGGACATGCCGTGCACCACGACCTGACCGTCTTTGAGTTTTTCCGTTGGCCCGTAACCCGGCACGCTGGCGTCAGGCTCCGTGCCGACGCGGCGAACGCTGCCCACATGCCACAGTTGCGGGACGATTTTGCCGCCTTCGGCATGCACCGCATCCACGACTTTTTTCCAGCCGGCCAACGGCGCTTCACCAAAGAACTGCGGGACGTTCGGGTAACCGTTAGAGGCTTTGTGATTAACCGTCGTACCTTCGGTGATGATCAGACCTACGCCTGCGGCAGCACGCCGGCGGTAATATTCGATGACTTTGGAGTTAGGTACGCCACCAGGGGAAAACGAGCGGGTCATGGGTGCCATGACCACGCGTGACGGCAATTGCAAATGGCCCAGATGAAAGGGTTTGAACAAGGCGTTGACTGGCATGTGACGCTCCTCGGGAATCAATCGGTATCAGTGGGGCCGGGCGCCAACAGACGCTCAAGCTGGTTCAGAAAAACGTCGAGGGAGGCGACACTGCCTCCCACTTTCATGCGCATCAACGCCCCTTCCCAGGCATTGGCGATAAATTCGGCGAGCGCGGCACAGTCCGTATTGCGAGGCAACTCACCGGCCTGACGGGCGGCCGTCAGGCACTCGGCAAGAATCGCCACCGAACGCTCAAGGATCTGTTCCACCTGGCTGGCGATGGGTTGGCAGCCATCCGCCATTTCGAAACTCAAGCTGCCGATAAAGCAGTGATACTCAGGTTTCTCTTGTCGGGAAAAATGCTCGAGCAGGTCGCGGTAGTAACTCAGGACCCGCTCACGCGGGCTCTGCGTCGGGTCTGCCAGCACAGCGGCGTAACGCTGCAATCGCGGCGCGTACAAATACTCCAGCGCTTGCACGGCAAAGTCTTCTTTGCTGGCGAAGTAGTGATAAAACGAACCCTTGGGAATACCTGCGGCCTGGACAATCTCCAGCACGCCCGTGCCGTGATAACCGCGACGGGTCATCAGGTGGGCGCCTTTGGCGAGGATCAGATCACGCTTGTCGAGTCGAATGGATGTGCTCATGGTGCGAAGCATATGACCGGTCGTCTCGCTTCTGCCAGCACTATTGATTTGGGTGATTTAGCCGTAAAAGTCGGGGGGAGAATAAAGGCAAATAGCGAGGATTCAATGGACAAAACCGGGAGGAGAAAAGCTTGCCGGGCGTGCTCGAATGGCAACCCGGCGGGCGAAGCAGGTGGATCAGCTCAGGGCTTTTTCAATAGCCTGAACCACCGAGTGATCTTCTGGAGACGTACTTGGCGAGAACCGCGCGAGGACGCGGCCGTCTTTACCCACCAGAAACTTCTCGAAGTTCCAGGTAATGTCTCCGGGAAATTCGGCACCTTCACCGACCAACAGACGGTACAGCGAATGACGATGAGCGCCGTTCACTTCAAGCTTGCTGCCCAACGGAAATGTCACTCCGTAATTCAGGGTGCAGAACTCTTGAATCTCCGCTTCGGACCCAGGTTCCTGGCCAGCAAATTGATTGCACGGCAGACCCAGCACGCTGAAGCCTTGATCCTTGTACTTTTGATAAAGTTTTTCCAACTCCGCGTATTGCGGTGTCAGACCACACTTGGAGGCGACGTTGACCACCAGCACGACTTTGCCCTTGAAGGGCGCGAGAGGCAATTCCTGGCCATCCAGAGCTTTTAATGTCGTGTCGTGAAAAACACTCATGACGAACTCCCAAATAACTAGCGAACTAAAAAGGCGCCCGTATCAGGCCGTGGAAACGAACCCGTCGTCTTCACATACCTGCCTGGGCGCCTTGCCAGCTAACAGAGCTTAGCAGCACAAATCAATGGTGATGGCCGCCTTCGCCATGCACGTGACCATGAGCGACTTCTTCCTGGCTGGCGTCACGAATTTCAATGATCTTGACCTCGAAATTCAAACGCTGACCCGCCAAAGGATGGTTGCCGTCAACGGTCACATCATCGCCATCCAGATCGCGGATGGTCACGATCTGCATGCTGCCGTCCGGGCCCGACGCGTGGAACTGCATACCCACTTCCAGTTCGTCGACACCTTCGAACATGCTGCGGCTCAGGGTGCTGACCAGTTCGGCCAGGTATTCGCCATAAGCGTCTTCCGGCTCGATGGACACTTTCAGTTCGTCACCGACGCTCTTGCCATCCAGAGCCTTCTCCAGGCCCGGAATGATGTTGCCTGCACCTTGCAGGTAGACCAGCGGCGCGCCGCCGGCGGAACTATCGATGACCTCACCAGCGTCGTTGGTCAGGGTATAGTCAATGGAGACAGCCTTGTTGGCGGCGATCGGCATGGGGCAAGACCTTTTGCTTAAGATTGGAGAACGATCAAGTTTAACCAAGCAATCGCCCGAAAGCGAACGCAACTCTGACGGACGGCCCAGATTGGAAAACCCGACACTTCTTGAGTTTCGCCAGGACGAGGAAGGGCACTGGATTGCCGTGCTTTCCTGCGGCCACACCCAGCATCTACGCCATCAACCGCCATGGCAATCGCGGCCTTGGGTGCTTGATCCAGCGCAACGGCAACAACGAATAGGTAAAAGCTTTAGCTGTGGCTGGTGTGCGCAGAGCCTGGATAGCGATAGTCTTATGCCCAACCAAGGCACCGAGAATCGATAGCGTGCCTGTAATGTACGAAAAGAATCAGTGACGTAAACCGGTATTTTGGCTGGCTGATCCGCGCCGCCCTTGCACTGCTCAATTGAGAAGCCCGCATGCAAACTTTTTTTATCGCCCCCACTGACTTCGGTGTGGGTCTGACTTCCATCAGCCTGGGCCTGGTGCGCACGCTTGAACGTGCAGGGCTCAAGGTCGGCTTTTTCAAACCCATCGCCCAACCTCATCCGGGCGATCTGGGGCCAGAGCGATCCACCGAACTGGTCGCTCGCACCCACGGGCTCAAGCCTCCTAAACCGCTGGGGCTGGCCCATGTCGAACGGATGCTCGGCGATGGCCAGCTAGACGAATTGCTGGAAGAAATCATCCAGTTGTATCAAGAGGCGGCGGTAGGCAAGGACGTGCTGATCGTCGAAGGCATGGTACCTACCCGCCATGCCAGCTACGCCGCGCGGGTCAATCTGCATTTGGCGAAAAGCCTGGATGCAGAAGTGATTCTGGTCTCCGCGCCGGAAAATGAAGTGCTGACCGAGCTGTCCGGGCGGGTCGAATTGCAGGCGCAACTGTTCGGCGGGCCAAAAGACCCTAAAGTCCTCGGCGTAATTTTGAACAAAGTGCGCACCGACGAAAGCATGGAAGCCTTCGCCGCTCGCCTCAAAGAACACTCGCCTTTGTTGCGCAACGGTGATTTCCGCCTACTGGGCTGTATTCCGTTTCAGGCTGACCTGAACGCACCGCGTACCCGCGACGTGGCCGATCTGCTTGGCGCACAGGTACTCAATGCCGGCGATTACGAGCAGCGGCGCATGTCTAAAGTCATCCTCTGCGCGCGCACCGTGCTCAACACCGTATCGCTGCTTAAACCGGGCGTACTCGTGGTAACGCCTGGCGATCGCGATGACATCATCCTCGCCGTCAGCCTTGCAGCGATGAACGGCGTCCCGTTGGCTGGCCTGCTGCTGACCAGCGACACCGTGCCTGATCCACGGATCATGGAGCTGTGCCGCGGCGCGCTACAAGCGGGCTTGCCCGTATTGTCCGTGAGCACCGGCTCGTATGACACGGCGAACCAGCTGAACCAACTGAACAAAGAGATCCCTATCGATGACCGCGAGCGCGCGGAAATAATTACCGATTTTGTCGCCGGGCATCTGGACGCGAAGTGGTTGCACCAGCGTTGCGGCACACCTCGGGAAATGCGCCTGTCCCCGGCGGTCTTTCGCTATCAATTGATCCAGCGCGCACAAGCCGCCAACAAGCGTATCGTCCTCCCGGAAGGCAGCGAGCCGTTGACCATCCAGGCGGCGGCCATCTGCCAGGCACGCGGCATCGCCCGTTGCGTGCTGCTGGCCAAGCCAGAAGAAGTCTATGCCGTGGCCCAGGCCCAGGGCATCGAGTTGCCAGCAGGGCTGGAAATTCTCGACCCGGACCTGATCCGGGGACGCTATATCGTACCCATGGTCGAGCTGCGCAAAAGCAAGAGCCTCAACGCGCCGATGGCCGAACAGCAATTGGAAGACACCGTAGTGATCGGCACCATGATGCTGGCGCTCGATGAGGTCGACGGCCTGGTTTCCGGGGTCATCCACTCCACCGCCAATACCATCCGTCCGGCGTTGCAACTGATCAAGACCGCGCCGGGCTGCACCTTGGTGTCGTCCGTATTTTTCATGCTGTTCCCGGAGCAGGTACTGGTCTACGGCGACTGCATCATGAACCCGCACCCCAGCGCCAACGAGTTGGCTGAAATCGCCCTGCAAAGCGCCGATTCGGCAGTGGCTTTCGGCATTGCGCCGAGGGTGGCGATGATCAGTTACTCCAGCGGTGATTCGGCCAGCGGCGAAGAAGTGGAAAAAGTCCGTGAAGCCACGCAACTGGCGCATCGGGCCCAAAGCGACCTTTTGATCGACGGTCCGCTGCAGTACGATGCCGCCGCCAACGAAACCGTCGCTCGCCAACTGGCGCCCAACAGCCCGGTCGCCGGACGTGCCACGGTGTTTGTGTTCCCGGACCTGAATACCGGCAACACCACTTACAAAGCCGTGCAGCGCAGCGCAGATTGCGTCAGCCTCGGCCCGATGCTGCAAGGCCTGCGCAAACCGGTTAACGACCTGCCGCGCGGCGCTCAGGTCGATGACATCGTCTACACCATCGCCCTTACGGCGATTCAGGCTGACAACCTTTCCTGACCCCAATAACAACCGCCGGGAAGTCCGGCGGCACTTGAACTATTTTTGGAGCCCTGCCCCGCATGGACTTTTTGCCTGCCCCATTGCGAGGCGTGATTGCCTCGTTGCTTTTGGCGCTTAACACAATCGTTTGCTGCACACCGTTGTTCGTGGTCGCCATCTTCAAGCTGTGCCTGCCCTTCCCTGCCGCCCAACGCTTGACCGACTGGCTGATGAGCCACATCCACGAAGCCTGGATCAGCAACAACAAAGCCTGGATGAAGCTGGTGCGCAACACCCGCTGGCACCTGAGCGGGCTCGAAGGCCTGGACTATCAACACTCGTACCTGATTACCAGCAACCATCAAAGCTGGGTCGACATCATGGTCCTGCAATACGTACTCAATCGGCGCATCCGTCCGCTGAAGTTCTTTCTCAAGCAGGAGTTGATCTGGGTACCGGTTATTGGCCTGGCCTGGTGGGCGCTGGGTTTTCCGTTCATGAAGCGTTACTCCAAGGCGTACCTGGCCAAACACCCGGAGAAGAAGGGCAAAGACCTGGAAACCACGCAGCGTACTTGCGACAAGTTCCGCAATAACCCGGTGGGTATCTTCAACTTCGTGGAAGGCACGCGGTTCACCGAGAGCAAACACGCCGAGCAGAACTCGCCCTTTCGCCACCTGCTCAAACCCAAAGCGGGCGGCATCGCGTTTGTACTCGACGCCATGGGCGATCAGTTGGAGGCCATCGTCAACGTGACCATTCACTACCCAGGTGGGCGCCCAGGTTACTGGGATCTGCTGTGCGGTAACGTCAGGGAAGTGGTCGCGCATTTCGAAGAAATCAAAATCCCACCGCAGTTCATCGGCAGCAATTATGACCAGGACGGTGAATACCGCCTGGAATTCCAGCAGTGGATCAACCGATTGTGGGAAGACAAGGATTTACTCCTGGATCGCCTGCACCAGGAATACCCACAAAAGCGTTGATCGCAACCTGACGGCAGGAGCGAGTGAATTCGCTCCTGCCGGGTTAGCGGCAGATATCAAAAATGCTGTCTTACTGCTGCGGCGGCTGCTGGTATTGCTGACCCGGAATAGGCTTCAGGTTAACTTCAACCCGACGGTTCTGCGCCCGGCCATTCACGTCGGCGTTGCTGGCAATCGGCTGATCCGGACCTGCGCCACGTACGGACAGGTGAGAAGGGTCGACGCCTTGCGAAGTCAGGTAAGTACTTACGCTTTGCGCACGCTGCTGGGACAGGTCCATGTTGTGCTGACGACTACCGGTACTGTCGGTGTAGCCCACGATTTCAATCATGTTCTGGTTGAACTGCTTCAAGGAGCCCGCCAGATTATTCAGCGGCGAATAGAAGCTGCTGGCAATGGCTGAAGAGTCCGTGGCGAAGGTGATGTTGCCCGGCATGATCAGCTTGATCTGATCACCCTGACGCTGCACCTCGACCCCGGTATTGGCCATGCTTTTGCGCAACTCGGCTTCTTGCTTGTCAGCGTAATAACCGTAACCGGCAGCACTGGCACCAACAACTGCTGCGCCAATCAGCGCCCCCTTGCCACGGTTATCGTGACTGATCGCCGCACCGGCCAGGGCCCCGGCCAGCGCACCCAGGCCACCGTATTTGGCGGTCTTGCTGACACCACCCGAATTATCAGCCTGTCCTTGATTGTCATAAGGATTAGGTGACGCGCACCCGGACAACAAGGCAACAGCAGTAGCGACAAGAATCAAACGACGCGAGGTGAACATTGAGGAACTCCTGTTTAACTTCCTAGGGCTACTTTTTATGGCCGCTTTCGATAACGCAACGAACGTCAGACGCAGACCGTGCGGCGATTAGAGCCTCACTTCAGGAAAAAATTCCATAATCCCGATGTAACAAATTTCACGCCCGAACGTAAGGATTCTGGCGCATCTCGTCGCCCAAGCGTGTCTCGGGGCCATGACCGGTGATCACCGTTGCCTCTTCGTCCAGGCAGTACAAGCGCTGTTTGATCGAACGAACGATGGTCGCCTGATCGCCACCCCACAAATCCGTACGCCCAATCCCGCGCTTGAACAGCGTGTCACCGGCAATCAACAGCTTGTCGTCGGCAAACCAGAAGCTCATCGAACCGGGTGTATGCCCGGGGGTGTGCAACGCCACGCCGCAACCACACGGCAACGCCTCATCATCGGCCAGCCAACGATCCGGCGGCGGTACCGGCGTATAAGGCACACCGAACATCTGGCACTGCATCTCCAGATTGTCCCAGAGGAACTTGTCCTCCCGATGCAAATGCAACGTCGCCCCAGTCTTCTCCTTCATCAATCCGGACGCCAGAAAATGATCCAGATGCGCATGGGTATGAATAATACTGACCACCCTCAGCCCCAATGCCTCCAGCCGAGCCAGAATCAACTCATGATCGCCACCCGGGTCGACCACGATTGCTTGCTTGGTGATGGGGTCGCCGATGATCGTGCAGTTGCACTGCAAAGGACCGACGGGAAAAGTTTCGCGGATGAGTGACGGTTTGGCGACTTGCATGGGGCCTCCCGGGAGATGGATAGACGTAAGTTTGAATTGTAGAGGCCATGCCGTCGAGCGTCGGTTTTCGCCCTCTCCATACCGAGTTCCTCGCCTACAGGCCCGAGGTTTGCATCCGATTGTCCAAGACGCCAGCACGGGCGGGACCAAGGAAAAAACAGCAGGAAAGCTTGCTGATTTTTTTCCACGGCACACCTGACCCGCGCAGTGGTTACAATTGAAAATCAAAAAATAATCACAGCAACCTGTTGATTTATATCGTATAAATTTAAAGACAAAAAAATAAAGCACGACCACTGTTTAGCTTTGTACGCTTTTTCAGGAAGGGCCAGGCTATAATGGCACTATGCGATCACTGCGAGTCAATCACGCCATCAAGCGCGCTCTAAAGGGTGAAGTAATGTCGACTGTTCACCTGAAAGTATCAGGCGTCGTGACGGGTTTTGTTTTCGCGGTCACAAGAATAAAGCCAGCTTACTTGCAGGAAGGCTTGGCTGTACTGAGAAACTGGCGATGCTGAAAAAAATCCCCACCTCTGAACTTGCCCTTGGCATGTACATCCATAAATTCTGTGGTGCATGGGTTGCGCATCCCTTTTGGAAAGGCAGCTTTGAACTCAAAGATGCTCTGGATATTGTACGGATCCAGCAGTCGGCTATTACAGAAGTGTGGGTGGATACCGGCAAGGGTCATCCTCCTGTCACTGACGATAATCCTCAACAGTTCGAGGCGCCTTTCCTTCCGCCCTCTCCACCCATTCCCTTCGTACAGCCCGCGACCATCCCCTCCAGGGTCAGTCTGGATGAAGAGCTGTCCCAGGCCTTAAAGATCTGTGTGCGAGCCAAAGAAGCCGTCGTAAAAATGTTCAGTGACGCAAGACTGGGCCAGGCTATAAAAGTGGAGGATGGCGCTTTTTTGGTGGATGAAATAACCAACTCCATACTTCGCCATCCCCATGCGCTTATCAGTCTGGCGCGCTTGAAAACGTCTGACGACTACACCTACATGCACTCCGTGGCCGTGTGTATATTGATGATTGCGCTGGCCCGACAACTGCAGATGAACGAGGAGCAAGTCCGTGAAGCAGGGATGGCCGGCCTCATGCACGATGTCGGCAAGATGATGATCTCAAGCGCCATCCTCGATAAGGCCGGAAAGCTGACACCCGAGGAGTTCAAACTCGTCCAGAGCCACCCGGAAGAGGGGCTGAAAATTCTGGAGAGGAGCGAGGACGTCAGCACTCACGTGCTTGACGTATGCTTGCATCACCACGAAAAAATCAACGGTTTGGGTTACCCACATGGCCTGGCTGGGGACCAGATCAGTCTGTTTGCCCGAATGGGCGCGGTGTGCGACGTGTATGACGCAGTGACGTCCGAGCGCTCGTATAAAAAGGGCTGGGGTCCTGCACACTCCATTCGCGAAATGGCCTCCTGGAAAGGGCATTTCGATGAAATAGTTTTCCAGAGCTTTGTTAAAACCATCGGCATTTACCCCATTGGCGCTTTAGTCAGCCTGCAAAGCGGTCGCATGGGCGTAGTCATTGAGCAGAATGAACAGTCCCTTCTGACCCCCAAAGTTAAAGTATTCCTGTCAACGCGAAGCAAAATGGCGATTCCCCATAAGATCATTGATCTTGCCTGCCTCGAGGAACCAGACAAAATTGTGCAAATCGAGTTGGCTGAGGACTGGGGCATCACCAACGCTGAAGAGCTCTGGTCTGGCCTCTCACTAGCCGAAGGCAACCTGTTCGGTTGACGTCCTGAATGCTAAGGAACTCCGGGCAGAATGAACTGCGCCCCAGAAGTTGGACACCCATCCAATCTATGGGGGTTTTTTCATGGGCAAATATTCAAAGCAGTTCAAGCTATCCGCCATCACCGCTTTCCTTGAGCTGGTTAAAGGTTTTTCGCCATATAGCCGCTCAGTTTCAGATGGACCCTACCTTGCTCCGTCGTTGGGTGGAGGCCTAAGAACTTTACGGTGAAGCCAACCTCGCCAAGTTGCCCTCACCCCAACAACCCCATCTCCTGCGCCCGTGCCACCGCTTGCGTTCGCCGTTCGACCCCCAGTTTGCTGTTGATGTGGCTGGCGTGGGTTTTTACGGTGTGCAGGGAGATGAACAGCTGTTCGCTGATTTGCTGATTGGAGCAGCCCTGAGCGATGAGTTGGAGCACGGCGAGTTCGCGGGCGCTGAGTTGTTCTGCGCAGTGCAGAGGTTCGCTAGGTTCGCGCAAAGCAACCGCGGGCGGCAACAGTTCCAGTAGCGAATCGCGAACCGCACCCGGTGCGCTTTGCAGCAGTTGTTCTCGCAACCAATCGGGATGCCCGCTCACCAGCCAGTGGAAAGGCAGAAGTGCGCCACCGGTGGCTGCTTGCAAGCTACGGGTGAACAGTGTTCGCGCCTGTGCTTCGCGCGCAGTGCCCAACAGCGGTAGGATTTGCTGGGTCAGTGCGGCGACATAAATAGAGTGGGCACCGGCATTGTGTGCCTGTTGTTCGAGGGCGAGCAGGCGTTGCTCGGATTCGGGCCGCAGCCCTTGGATGCGTTCGAGCACTGCGCGCTGTAATTCGATGTGTTGCGGCAGTTGCGGGTGACACTCCGGTGCGGCAGCGGCCTGATCACCGCCATAGGTTTGCGCCAACCGCACCAACCAGGCGTCGGCGAGGTCGATGCGGCCTTGCAACAACCACAGCTCACATTTGACCAGAGTGATCATGGCCAGGTAGTAGATTGGCGGCACGTCCCAGATGTGCATCAAGCGCTCGGCCTCGCCCAACTCGGCAAAGGCCTCGGCAAAACGGCCGTCGCGCCCGTCTAGCCCTGCGATCACACAGTGGCCGATCAATACGCTGATATCACGACAGGCTCGCGCTTCAGACAACCCGGCCAACAGCCGCGCACGCCCCGCTTCAGGCTGCATGCGCATCGTCAGCAGATAGCCTTCATACAGTGTCAGCCGCGCACGAACAGCATAGAGCCGTTGGGCTGGCAAACCCTTGAGCCGCTCCTGGCCCTGGTGGACTTCGTCCAGCGCACGCAATACCTCGCCACGCGCCTGCAACACCCGCGCCCGATCATAATGGGCAAGGGCTTCAAATAACGGATTGGCGACCCGTTGCGCCAGCTCAAGCGCCTCGCGATTGAGTACCCGGGCGCGCAAGGGGTCACCCTCGGCAATGGCCAGATTAGCCAGCGTCGACAGGCACGTCAGCCGTTGACCGTAACGTTTATGCGGCAGGCTGAGCAGCGCTTCGTTGCAATAGAGCCGGGCCTTGGCACTGTCGCCACGCCCTCGGGCAATAATCCCGCTGAGCGCCAGCCACTGGGCGAGCATGGATTTTTGCGCTGTCGCCGAGGGCGCGGGCAGAAAGCGACTCAAGTGGCTGGCCAACTCTTCAGCGGCATCCAGCTGGCACGCCAGGCCCAGCGCCCAGCTATAGAGCACGATCAAGCGTGGCGTGCTGATCAGCAGACTGTCAGGCAAGTCCATTTTCCAACGCAGCAGCATCCCGACATTCTGCTCGGCCAGCAGTTGCTCTTCGGACAGGTTCTGCACCAGATTGGCAGCGACATCCAGATGCCCCGCACGCAAGGCTTGTTCGACGGCCTCGTCGAGCAGACCCTGGTCGCTGAACCATCGACAGGCATTCAGGTGCAGGCGGGGTTGCTGCGGGCCGGTCTCGGCGCCGGGCCGGGTGCGCAACAAGTCGGAAAACAAATGGTGATAACGAAACCAGCGGCCATGCTCATCCAGCGGCACCAGGAAGACCTGATGCGCTTGCAGATAACGCAGCATTTCGGCGCTGTCATACGTTTCGCGAGCGGCATCGCACAGCTCGATGCAAAAACGCTCCAGGCAGGCGGTATCGTACAAAAACGCCTGAACATCGGTCGGTAGAAAGTCGATCACCTCTTCGAGCAGGTAATCGCGAATCAGCCCTTCCCCGCCATGCAGCGCTTGTGGCAGCGCATTGTCACTGCCCGCTTCAGACGCGGCCAGCAGCCAGAAGCGCAACCCGGCTACCCAACCCTCGCTGCGCAGAATCAGACTTTGCAGCGCTTCACTGTCCAGCGAATTCGAGTGCTGTTCAAGCACCGCCACCGACTCGGCGTTGGTCAGGCGCAAATCCTGCTCATTGAGCTCAAGCAGTTGGCGCGACAGTCGCAGCCGTGCCAGGTGCCAGTTCGGACGCTGACGGCTGGTGACCATCACGATCAGCCCGGCGGGTAAGTGATTGAGGAAAAACTGCAGGCAGCGGTCGAGCACCGGCCCCTGAGCGAGATGGTAATCGTCCAGCACCAGCAGCAGTGGCTTGCTCAGCATCAGGTGCGTGGTCAGCTCGTCAAGCAGGCCATCAAGCCACTCTTCGAATGCAAAGGGTTGATGGCGTTGGCGCATCTTCAACAAACCCAGCGCCTGGGTACCCAGCTGTGGGAAAAATTGTTGCAGACCGGCAAGCAGACGCTCAAGAAAGCGCCCCGGATCACTGTCGCGATGACTCAGCCCCAGCCACAGGCTTTGCCACTGAGCCGGCAGGCTCTGACAAAACTCTACCGCCAGCGAACTCTTGCCAAAACCTGCCGGGGCGCAGACCAACAACAGCCGCCCCGCCAGGCCTGCACTCAAGCGCTCACATAAACGTGGACGCAGTACATAACCTTCGGGCAACGGTGGTCGAAAGAAACGGCCTTCCAGCGCGGTAACCGCGTGGCTGTCAAACCCTTGCAGACGGGACAAATCAGTCATAGCCGGCTCTTATTAAAGTGCTGTTATCGGCATTGCAGATGTCCGCAGACTAGCGGGTACGTCGGTCCTTTTGAAGGAATTTGGCGCATTTTTAGAAAAAGATTACAACAACCTGCATCGCTCCCCGTGAACATAGGGGCTCTCAATAGAAAACGCCCCGAACAGTCGGGGCGTTTTCAGTGTGCGTTTAGCGATGAATCGTTACCGTACGCCAGACTGGCGCAAGGCCGAAGGAGAGAAATCGCTGACGCTCGCCTCGAACTTGAAGTTATAAGCTGCTTTCTCTTCGTTCTTCATACCGAGCGCCAGGTAACGGCCCGATTGCAGATCGTAGAGGGTTTCCAGGGTGTACCACGGCACTTGTACGTTGTAGTAGTTCTGGGAGTGAGCTTCAGCCACACGCCACAGTTGACCACGACCGTCGTAGTGATCGATCACCGCTGCCTGCCAGGTGTCTTCATCGATGAAGAAGTCACGTTTGGCATAGATGTGGCGCTGGCCTTCCTTCAAGGTAGCGGTCACGTGCCAGACACGACGCAGTTCATAGCGCGCCAGATCCTGGTTGATATGACCGGCCTTGATGATGTCGGCATATTTAAGGGTCGGATCATCGAGCTTATAGCTGTCAGAGGCGATGTACATTTCCTGCTTGCCGATCAGTTTCCAGTCGTAACGATCAGGTGCGCCGTTGTACATGTCCAGGTTGTCCGAGGTGCGCAGACCATCTGCTGCGGTACCCGGCCCGTCATAAGACACTTGTGGCGCGCGACGTACGCGACGTTGACCGGCGTTGTACACCCAGGCCATACGCGGTTCTTTTACCTGATCGAGGGTTTCGTGCACCAGCAGTACCCCACCGGCCAGACGTGCGGGCGCGGTTACTTCCTGCTTGAAGTAGAAAAGGATGTTGCTGGTGTCACCGGTTTTCTCATCTTCATCGCCAGACTTGGCTTTCGCATCGTCTGCACCGGATTTTTTCACGTTATCGCGAAAAACGAACTGATCCTTGAAGTAAACCAGGTTGTAGGAGCCATTGGCCTGCGGCGTGGCCTGGGTCACCAGACGCTGAACGCTGCCACCGCGATAACGGGTGATATGGTTCCAGATCACCTCAGAACCGTTTTGCGGGATCGGGAATGGAATCGCCGTCTTGAAGTTCTCAAGGCCGTTACCACCCGCGACCAGTTTGGTCTTGGTCGCGTTGCCTTTGATCGCTGCGAACACGTCATCAGGCACCGTCGCGCCACGATGGGACGGGAAGACCTTCATTTTGAAAGTCTCCGGATAGCGCTTGAACATCGCTATTTGCCCTGGCGCCAGCTTGTCTTTGTACTGATCGACGTTTTGCGCGGTGATCACAAACAGCGGTTGTTCCTGAGCATAGGGGTCAGCAAGGAAACCCTTGCTGTCCACAGCGCCAGCATTTTTTGGCAGCGGGCTCCATGCAGGGATCGTCCCTGCGGCGTTACCGGCCTTTTCGGCGCCCATCGGCGTCAAGGTTGTACCCAGTTTGGCGGCCTCGGATTCCGACACAGCAGCCATCACCCCGGTCGCCAGCAATGACAGACCCAGTACACCGACTTGTAACAGACCCTTTGTCATTTTCATGTTCATAGTCGTCCTGAAAAAAAACCGTATTCTTAGAAGTTCATGCCAACGCTGAGCGCAACAAAATCGCGGTCATCCACAGTGGTGTACTTGCCGTCGAAGAAGTTGGTGTACGAAAGGTTCGCGGTGTAGGTGTTCTGGTATTCGGCATCCAGGCCCAGGCTGATAGCCTTGCGCCCTTCTTCGAAGTTGCCACCAGGACCCGGCGAGTAGCCAGAGACGTCATGCGACCAGGCAATGCTTGGCTTGAGGTTGATACCTGCAAACACACTGTTGTAATCCCAGATCGCACGAGCACGATAGCCCCAGGAGTCAGCCGTGGTGAAGCCATCGTTTTCGCAATAACGCGAGACGTTGTTCTGGGCTGCGCCGGCCAGGGTGCTGGCGTTGAGCGTGGCGCACTGACCATTAGGCAGGGGACCTGGGCCGTAGCTCGGGTCGCGGCCGTAACGGATTTTCGAGGTACTTTCCAGCCCACCGACGTGAGTCCAGCCGACTTCGCCCACGACAGTCAGTCGCTCGGCGCCCATCACCTGATCGAAGAACTGGGTGAAGGTGGTCTGGAACTGGGTAACTTCCTTGCGGCGATAACCCGACTGGTCAGTACCCGGCTTGCCTTGCAGCATCGATACGTTCGGGTTCAACGGCGTAAGACCGGAGTACAGGATATCGGTGGTGTTGAGTTGCACCGGCGCGTTCGGACGGTAGCTGACCTCACCACTCCACGCCGTACCGGTAGGCAGGGTGGTAGAGAAGCTCAGGCCGTACAGACGAATGTCTTCCGGGTATTCAACGTAATAGCTGGAGTTGCCGGCCACGACCAACGGCAGCAGGGTCGGCGCCAAAGCCGCAGCAGTCCGTAGCGGTACGCCATTGCGAGCCAGCGAACCAACCAGGTTGGCTGGGCTATAAGCGCTGGCCGGGGCGCCTTGGCCACTGAAGATCGGGTTGCGGCTGTGGTAATTCATGAAATAGGCACCGAACTCGGTGTCCAGTGGATCGAACATGTAGTGCGTGGCCAGGCCGAACTGGCCGCTGTCGCGGGCGTCACGGTCAGGACCACGACGCACGATTACGCCTTCATCCGGGTTGCCGAAGGTAACGCCCTGGGCCGCCAAGCTATTTGACACAGGTGAACGCAAACTGGCTGGCAACGCGCTATTTAGACCATTTTTGGTTTTCAACACGGCCAGGTTGTTGTTGCAGCCGTCGGCGATCACGTCCGGTTGCGAGAAGAAGGTGCCGCAGTTATCGACAACCGTCTGGTCCCATCCAATTTGATAAAAGCCCTCGGCCGAGAGGTTCTCGGTGATGTTTTGCGAGAGGTAGAACATGTTGACCGGAATCAAGCCTTCCTTGATTTCCGCGCCGGGACGGCGGAAGGCTGACACGTCGACCGGGTTGATGCTGTTGATACCGCCCTGGATGAAGGTACTTTCACCCCAACTGACGACTTGCTTACCCAACCGCACGGAACCTGGTTCATCCCCAATGGAGTAGTTGTGGTAGACGAACGCATCAAGCAGCTCGGCGCCCGACGATTTCGCGGCTTCCTTGCGGCCGCTGTCGCTGATGTTCTTGAAATTGAGATCATCGTCCTTAAGCTTAAAGTCATACCAGTACTTGCCCCGGAGAAACACACCGGTGTCGCCGTATTTCAACTCAAGATCGTGAATGCCCTTGAAGATCTTCGAGAACGTTTCCCCGCTCTTGAAATTCAAATGGCCATCATCGGAGGTCTGCGACAGGCCGTGGCCGCCGTTATTGGAACCGATGAGATTCTTGTTGGGATTCTGCGTAGACCAACTGGCGCCTATCGAAAGCGACGAGTCGAACTGACCTTCGATTTCACCGATGTTGAAACTTACGCCAAATGCCGGACCGGCGAGCGTAGAGGCGAGGCTGACGGCCAGAGGCAATTTCGCCCGGCGCCAGAACTGGTTAACTGATGTCATCGACGCTACTCCATGTGCTTTTATTGTTATGGCAGTGGGCTTTTCCGGGACCGGCTCAAGTGCTCTTGAGTGTTAACGCCATCGGGCAGCCTGGAAGGCTGCGATACGAGGGGGCGTTATAGCCGCTCTTACTAAGACCCTGTACCGACTATAGCCAGCAGGTACGGGCACTTGATCCCTCTAAAGTGTGATTTACAGCGGCAAACCCTCTGGCACGGCTATTTCGACCGACCAGTCACAGCTGGCACCGGGAGAATGGCGTAATTTCAGGATTTGGCAAGACAAGCGCTTGCTTGGGGGCTTGCCGCGCTCAGCGAGCACGGCAAAAGGCACTCAGAGTGTCGAGAGGAAGGTGCTGTTGGTCTTCTGCCACTCGATGATATCCAGGCGAATACGTTTCTTGTCGAGCTTGCCGACACTGGTCTTGGGAATTTCAGTAACAAGGGCAATCTGGCTTGGAATCGCCCACTTATTAATGTGCCCAAGTTCGACAAACGGCTTCAAATGTTCCTTCAGCTCTTTGGCGCCGATGTTGTGCTCTTCGCGTATCACCAATAACGCGAAAGGCCGTTCACCCCATTGCGGATCTACGATACCGACGACTGCTACTTCACGTACCGCTGGATGACGGCTGATCAAATCTTCGAGTGCCAGCGAGGACACCCATTCGCCGCCCGTCTTGATCACGTCCTTGATCCGGTCCCGAATATCGATCACGCCCATGCTGTCCAGCGTCGCGACATCCCCAGTGTGCAGCCAGCCGCCCGCCCACAGCTCGGCGCCTTTTTCCGGCTCGCGGTAATAGCCCTCCGTCAGCCAGGGCGCACGCAGCACCAGTTCGCCCTGAGACTCGCCATCCGCCGGCAGGAAGTTTCCGTCCAGGTCGATGATCGCCGCATCCACCAGCACCCCGGGCACGCCGGCTTTGATCCGATAGGTGATGCGTTCGTCGTCACTGCCGGCCAGCATTTCGTCATTCAAATGTGCGACGGAGATCAGCGGGCAGGTTTCAGACATACCGTAAGCAGCCGTCAACTGAATACCCTTGGCCTTGGCCGCGTCATAGGTCGTACGGTTGAGTGAACTGCCGCCGATGATGATCTTCCAACCGGAGAAGTCCGTGCCCTGAGCTGCTTTGGCGTTGAGCACCATCTGCAGGATGGTCGGTACACAATGGGAGAACGTAACCTTCTCCTTGCGCCATAGCTCAACCAGCAATTCCGGGTCGTAACGACCGGGATAGACCTGCTTGAGCCCGAGCATGGTCGCGGCATAAGGTACGCCCCAGGCATGCACATGGAACATCGGGGTGATCGGCATGTACACGTCATTGGTGCCGAGCAGCCGCACGCTGTCGATACAGCCCATGATCGTCGCCACCCCCATGGTGTGCAGCACCAATTGCCGGTGAGTGAAATACACACCCTTGGGGTTACCCGTGGTACCGGTGGTGTAGAAAGTCGTGGCGACCGAGTTTTCGTCGAAGTCCTCGAACTCATACTGAGTACTCGCAGCCGCCAGCAGGTCCTCGTACTCGCCGATCAGATTGGGCAGATCGGCGGTCTTTTCCGGGGCATCGGTCAGCAGAATAGTGTTCTCGACCGTGGTCAGTTGCCCGGCAATGGCCTGATAGAGCCCCACGAACTCGCTGTTGACCAGCACGAACTTATCTTCGGCGTGGTTCATGGTGTAGAGAATCTGGTCCGGTGACAGGCGCACATTGATGGTGTGGATCACTGCGCCAATCATCGGCACCGCGAACATGCACTCCAGATAACGATGGCTGTCCCAGTCCATCACCGCCACGGTATCCCCGGCCTTGACCCCCGCAGCGGTCAAGACGTTAGCCAGACGGGCAATGCGCTCATTGAGGGTCGGATAGCTGTAACGCAGTTTGTCCCGGTAGACGATCTCGCGAGTTTTTTCGTAACGGCTACCCGACATCAATAGCCGCTTGATCAAAAGAGGGTACTGGTAGGCGCCATCAGCTGGCGGAATGATGCGAGTCTGCAACATAGGAGTCCCTTTTCTGAATGCACATTCTTGGCTTAAAAATATGCACTTTAGAGACCTTGCCAGCCAGCCAAATCAGCCAAAGGGATGATTTGCGGGCGGGCGGGAATGCAGGCGTTGCGCCATCAAGCAGCGATCCGTATCGAGGGATTTTCAGGGGGTACCCAGGCGCAAACAACGCTAAATTCAATTAATCGAGGTAAAGGCCAGTTTCACACCCAGCGCAACCAACACCGCGCCCATTGCCCGATCGAACCAGTGCCCCATCCGTGCAAACCCTGCACGTACGCGCTCCTGGCTGAACAACCGCGCCACCAGACAGAACCAGACGCCCGTCGCGACGGCCAGGTACACGCCATAACCGGCCTGGACCATCAACGGGGTGTGCGGGTTGATGACCACGGTGAACAACGACAGGAAAAACAACGTCGCCTTGGGGTTGAGTCCATTGGTAACGAAACCGCTGGTAAAGGCACCGCGTGCGGTACGTTCGCCCACGGGCAGATTGACGGGTGCATCGGTGGCGCTGGCCGGTTTGGCGCGCAGGGCCTTGATGCCGATGTACAGCAAATACGCGGCCGCCGCCCATTTGAGGGCGTTGAACAATACGATCGACTGCGACACGATCAGACCGATGCCCAGTAACGAATAACCCACATGCACGAAGATCGCGGTGCCGACGCCCATGGCGGTCCAGGTGCCTGCCTTGCGGCCGTGGGTCACGCTTTCGCGCACGACCACGGCGAAGTCCGGGCCGGGACTGGCGACAGCGAGCAGGTGTATCAGGGCAACAGTCAGAAATTCCGTCCAGTACATGGGGCCTCCGTATCGAGCATGTGAGCAATGAGCACTATTGAGTGCTGGCCACATTACGCCTTCGTCCAACCGTGCAAAAGGTACAGTTGGGTGATCGAGTACCCGCACAATCCTTTGCGCCGTGGCGTTCAGGTGTTCGCCGCCCACGGTCAGGCATCTCTAGCCATTAACGGCAGCGCCCCTTCCGCCCAGATAAAAATCATGAATATCTTCACGCTGGGCCAGGAGGTGCGCCGGTCCCTCACTCACCACGTGGCCACTTTCCAGTACGTAGGCGTATTGGGCATAACGTAAAGCGACGTTGATATTCTGTTCGGCGATCAGAAAGCTCACGCCGTCGTGACGATTGAGCTGATCGACGATCTCGAAAATCTCTTCGACAATCTGTGGCGCCAGCCCCATCGAAGGCTCATCCAGTAACACCAGGCGTGGCTCAGCCATCAGCGCACGACCGATGGCGACCATTTGCTGCTCACCACCTGAGGTGTAGCCCGTCAGACTTTTGCGCCGTTCCTTGAGCCGTGGGAAGTAGGCGTAAATGCGCTCAAGACTGGCCTTCAATGCCTGCCGCGACGGTTTGCGCACAAACGCCCCAATCAGTAGATTCTCTTCCACGGTCAGGTGCGCGAAGCAGTGCCTGCCTTCAAGCACTTGCGCCAGACCATTGGCCACCAAATGGCTGGTCGAGCTGCGGGTGATGTTCTGTCCGCGATAGAGAATCTGCCCTTTAACCACCTCCCCACGCTCGGCACTGATCAAGTTGGAAGCAGCTTTGAGGGTTGTGCTCTTGCCCGCGCCATTGGCACCGAGCAAGACCACGACGGCACCTTCGGGCACCTTCAGCGATACGCCCCGAACGGCAAGAATCGCTTTTTCGTACAGGACTTCAATGTTGTCGATTTGCAGGATAGGTGTATCAGCCATGACGCTCTCCAGAGGTGACGAGGCCGAAGCGCATGCAGCCCTCTTCGGCCATAGACGGCTTAAGACTCCTTGCTGCAATCGCGTGGCGCAATGCCTTTTTCTTGCGCGTACTTATGCGAAGAGGCTTCGATGATCGGCCGCAACAACGCACGGTCGGCCTGCACCCAATCACTGATCAGGTTCCATTTCTGACCGTCCCATTGCTGAAAGCGCACGGCACCGCCGCCCTCATGATCCGAGCAGGACAGTTTCAACGGCTGTACCAGGCCCTCGGCACCCAGCGCCTTGAGTCGTGCTTCGTCGATGTTCAGGTGCTCGAAACCCCAGCGAACCTGTTCACCCGTCAGTGGTTTTTTGCCAAATTTCTCCTGAGCGATCCGCACCGCTTCAACGTTGAGAATGCCGTTTACCACACCGAGGTTGTAGTACACCGTGCCAAACCGTTTTGGATCTTCCAGGTTGCCCTTACCCGCATCCAGTACTGACTTCTTGATGCCTTGCAGCACAGGAAAGTCGGTGCCTGAAGGGTGAGTGGTGATGGAAATAAAGCCTTTGGCTGCAGCGCCTGCCGGGGCGGCATCCTCTTCAGAGTTACTCCAGATGTTGCCGATGATGTGGTCTGCCGGGTAACCGACCTTCTGTGCGGTTTTCAATGCGACCGGGTTCATCACCCCCCAGCCACGCAGGATCACCCAGTCAGGCTTGGCCCGACGAATGTTCAGCCACTGTGACTGCTGCTCGTTGCCTGGGTGCGGGACTTCAGCCAGGGTCAGCTCGAAGCCATATTTATCGGCCAGGGTCTGCAACACCTCATTGGTTTCCTTACCGTACGGCGAGCCATGGTAGAGGGTGACAATCTTCTTGCCCTTGAGTTTGTCCAGCCCGCCGGCTTGCTGGCCGATGTAGTTGATGATGGCTGACACTTCTGAATAGGGGTTCAGTTGCAGCGGAAATACGTAGGGGAAGACACTGCCGTCAGTGGAGTCGGTCCGGCCGTGGTTGATGGTAATCAACGGCA
Organism: Pseudomonas sp. GG8; assembly: GCF_052976945.1. Classification (NCBI taxonomy): domain Bacteria; kingdom Pseudomonadati; phylum Pseudomonadota; class Gammaproteobacteria; order Pseudomonadales; family Pseudomonadaceae; genus Pseudomonas; species Pseudomonas sp. GG8. The sequence goes on along the minus strand of NZ_JBRIIP010000001.1, from coordinate 790,534 downwards.
ACTTGTCTGCGGTCGAGCGCTCCAGCGTCGCATAGGCGATCCCCACCGACAGTGGGTTGGTGGCAGCAGCAGGCGCGCCGTTAAGTCCTTTTTTCAGACGCTCGTAGCACTCAACGCCCTTCTCTACCACGTACTCGGTCTCGCACTCGCTCCAGGTCAGCTTGACCCCGTTCACGCCACCGTTGGCATTGACGTACTGCATGTAGTCGATAAACCCACCAAAAAAGCCGGTACCGCCGGCTGCGTAGGGACCAACCCGATAGCTCTGCAGGGGGAAGTACTGCTCGTTGTCGGCATGCGCAGTCAAGGCTGTAGCGGTCAGGCTCAGCGCCAAAGCGAGGCTTCTGACAAAGGTGCGTTTTAGCATCGGAATTATCCTTATCGAATCAGGGCGATCAGTGTTTAAAGGGTTGGAATGGACGAGCGTCCGGTCACGCGGGGTTCACTCAGTAGCGCAGCGGCCAGAGCCGTGCGCGCTCGCGAAATCGTTGCCAGAGGCGCGCCAGGCCCTCGGGTTCTTTGATCAGAAAGACGATAATCAATGCGCCAAAAATCATTTTCTGAGCATTTTCCAGCTGCCCGGAATCGATCAGGCCTACCGGGAGCAAGCTGACAAGGTTGGAGAGCAGCACCGGGAACAAGACGATAAAAGCAGCACCCAGCAGGTTTCCGAGAATGCTGCCCAGTCCGCCGATAATGATGATGAACAAAATCTGGAACGACCGGTTCAGATCAAAGCCGTGGGGCTCGACCGTTCCCAGGTACGTAAACGCCCACAGCGAACCGGCGATGCCGAGGAAAAACCCGCTGATGGCAAAGGCCAGCAATTTGCTCTTGAGGATGGGAATACCGATCACTGCTGCGGCAGTGTCCATGTCCCGTACCGCCATCCAGTTGCGCCCCAGCTCACTGCGCGCCAGGTTTTTACCCAGCCAGAACATCGCGACCACGATGCCCAGAGTCAGCAGATAACGGCCGACCGGCGTACTGAAATCGATACCCAGGAGGTTCAGCGGCGGCGCAGTGATGACCCCGGACGCGTTGTTATTGGAGAGCCAATCGAACTTGGTCAGCACCCATTCCACAAAAAACTGTGCGGCCAGGGTCGACACCAGCAGGTAAAAACCTTTGATCCGCAAACTGGGCAATCCAAACACGACCGCGACCAGTGCGGCGGCTACACCGCCCAGCGCGATGCTGACCAGCAGCGGCAGACCCGATACGCGCAGTTCAAAATTGTAAGTGGCGAACGCACCGACGGCCATGAAGGCCGCTGACCCCAGCGACAATTGGCCGGCATAGCCCGTCAACAGGTTGAGACCCAGTCCGGCCAGGGACAGCACCAGAAATGGAATGAGAATGGCACTGAACCAATAGTCGTTGCCGATGAAGGGCACACCGATAAACGCAAAGGCCAATAGCAGGACCAGCCCATAACGGTCCTGCCTGAGACGAAACACACGACGGTCCGCCGCATAGGTCGTGCTGAACTGGCCGGCTTCTTTATAGAACATATGTGTTCTCCTTAAACCCGCTCGATGGCACGTTCGCCAAACAGTCCGGCTGGGCGCACCAGCAAGAACAGCAAGGCCAGCACATAGGGAAACCAGTTCTCGAGACCACCCCCGATAACGGGGCCCAGATACACTTCTGCCAACTTCTCCGACGCACCAATGATCAGGCCGCCGATGATCGCGCCGCTGATGGAGGAAAAGCCGCCGATGATCAACACCGGCAACGCTTTGAGAACGATCAGGGAGAGCGAGAACTGGACCCCCAGGCGCGCTCCCCACAGCAGTCCGGCAACCAGCCCGACAAAACCGGCCACCGACCAGACCAATGCCCAGATACGTGGCAGCTTCACCCCTACCGCCAGGGCTGCCAGCGGATCGTCAGCGACTGCACGCAGCGATAAACCGACTCGCGTTTTGTTGAACATGACCGAGAGCACCACCACCAAAAGGGCGGCGGTAGCGGAGGCGAAAAGATCGAACTGCGAGAGGAGCATGCCTTTGATTTCCAGAGGCTCGTCGCTGATGCCCAGCTCCAGGCCATGCACTTGAGAGCCCCAGAGCGACTGGGCGAAACCCTCAATGACGTAAGACAGGCCTAGCGTGGCCATGAACAGAATGATCGGCGGTCGATTGACCAAAGGCCGTAACACGATCCGCTCGACCAACAGCGCCAGCACCACCATCACCGCCAGGCAGATAACAAACGCCAGCCAAAACGGAATGCCGCGCTCGACCAGGCTGACAAACGTCAGCGCAGCAAACAGCACCATGGCTCCCTGGGCGAAATTGAATACGCCCGAGGCTTTGTAGATCAGGACGAAACCAATGGCCACCAGCGAGTACATCACCCCTGCCAGCAGCCCCCCGATCAGTACTTCGAAGAAAAATTCCATGCTCAATCACCTGTTGTTCGGTGCATACGTTGCCCTGCTCCCCGGGTCATTCGAGGGGCCGACTCTTGCCTGGATGTCAGTGTCGAGTGCCGAGATACGCGGCGATTACCTTGGGGTCACGGCGTACCACCTCAGGGGTGCCATCGCCGATCTTGCTGCCGTAGTCGAGCACCACCACATGGTCCGAGATGCCCATCACGACGCCGATATCGTGCTCAATCAGAACCACGGTGGTGCCAAACTCCCGGTTGATGTCGACGATGAAGCGACTCATTTCCTGCTTCTCTTCGGCGTTCATCCCGGCCATGGGCTCGTCCAACAGCAGGAGCGTGGGTTCAGCGGCCAATGCACGACCCAGCTCGACACGCTTTTGCAAGCCGTAAGGCAACTTGCCAACGATCGCGTCACGCCAGGCGTGTATCCGCAGAAACTCGATCACTTGCTCGGCGGCTTCACGCTGGCGGTCGTCTTCAGCCGCAGCACGCCCTAAGCGCAGTGCTTGTTCCACCCAAGTGCTGCGGCGTTTGAGATTGCGACCGCTCAGCACGTTGTCGAGAACACTCATCCCCTTGAACAGCGCAATGTTCTGAAATGTCCGGGCAATGCCTCGTTGCGCGGCGGCGTGCGGGTGCATGCGGCGGTGAACTTCACCGTTGAAACTGATTCGCCCCTCCTGTGCCTGATAAACACCATTGATGACATTGAGCAGCGAGCTCTTGCCGGCACCATTGGGGCCGATCAAGGCACAGATTTCACCGGGGGCGACGGCGAAGCTGATATCGGTGATGGCTTTAACACCCTTGAACGACAGGGAAATATGTTCCAGTTCCAGCAAAGGCCGCGGTACTGCGCGAGTAGCCTGAGACATCGTCGTGCTCCTGATCAGGCCAATTGCGGGCCGTGATTAATCCATCCATCGACCCGCTCTGCTGACGCTCGGGGCCGGGGTTGCCATTGACCCGGGTCTGGCCAGCCCTGGATGTTGATACCCAGCAATGCAAAGAATGCTTTGGTGTTTTCCGGTAACGCGTCACCCACCAGCAGCGCGGCGTGCGTACGGCTAAAGCCGAGGACATCGCGCAACGGTCTGCGGATCAACCAATCGCCCAGCACTCGGCGGACAACACCCGGCCTGCTGGCCAGCGCCCACTCGACCAGATGCCGCTGCCAACTGCCCACGGGCGGCAACCGGGTCAAGACCAGCGCATGCAGGCGACCATAAGTTTCGCGGGTGCCCGCCACCAGGGTCGGCCCCAGTTCGCGACGGTCGTTATCCCGAGTGGCCAAGCTCTCCGGAAAATTCAAACGGAAACCTGCAATCAGCCAGGGGGCCAGTAGATAGCGTGCTTGCCCACCCACGGCGAACGCCCTGGCGGCCAATGCTTCCTCATGAATACCCAACTGCTGAACATCAACCAGATGCCGCCCCTCATTCAACAGTTCGGCATGGCTGATCCGCTGCTGCTCAAGCGTGCCGCCCTCAGCGCGTCGATAAAATGCAAAAGCCGTGTGCTGAGAATGCCCTCGAGTCGGTAACTCCAGATTGGGCACTTGCCCCACCAGACTTGCGTAGGCGACCCACCTGCCCTGTCCATCGGCGTTGCCTGTGACCGTGCGGCCGTCGGCATAGAACACCAATTGCGGGGCCAGGTGCGCGGCGTCCACCCGCTGAAGTTCTTCCAGCCCTTCGGCAAAGATAAAGTCGGGTTGCAGTTGCTCCAGCAAGGCTATTTGCTCTGATGCAGCATCCAGTGGGTCGAGCAGCGCGGCCACGCCGCCGAGCCACTGAGCAGCCAACGTCGCCAGCAAGGCTTCGGGCCGTGGCCGGCTTAGCAGTGTCAGCGTTGCACCCGAGGTAAAACCGCGCAGGTGCAAAGCCGTGGCAAGACTGAGCACCTGTGTGGCGACCTGAGACCAACTGCGCACTTGCCACACACCCAAATGTTTATGGCGCAAAGCGATACCTGCCGGTTGTTGCCCTGCTTGCAACAACAGCCACTCTGGAAGCGTGGTGGGAACCGTCTCCCTATTTTCCATGAACTCAGACATTGCCTTTCCCCGCCCACGTGCCGACTCAGCACCCTCCACAGCGATAGAGCAGCAACCGTGCCAAAGACAAATATCAATGAAAAACAATGAGTTATAAGTATTTAGAAATATCCAGCTGTGCTTCTCACTGCACAAGCTGTTGCGAGACTGTTTGCAGCCGAACAGTTGCGTGTCCCGCCGAATACGGACACCTCACCCAGACGGTCGCGTCAGATACCAGAAATTGATACCTTTCCAGTGCCTCCAGCCATTTCGGGCTGGACCTTATATTTTCGATAAGGCGCCTCATCCCATGAGCAATCATCACAAAGCAGTTTTCCTCGACCATACGTCTCTGGACCTGGGTGATCTTGACCTCAGCGAGCTGCGTGAACACTTCGGCGATTTGCAGTTGCACACCACCAGCACACCGCAACAGGTGATCGAACGCCTGCAAGGCGCGCAGGTAGCGATTACCAACAAAATCATGATCGATGCCGGCACGTTCGCCGCGTGTCCCGATTTGAAGCTGGTGCTGATTTCCGCCACGGGCACCAACAATGTCGACCTGATTGCAGCCCGTAAACATGGAGTTGTAGTCAGCAACTGCCAGGGATATGGAACTGCCTCCGTGGCGCAGCACACACTGATGCTGCTGCTCGCGCTGGCGACCCGCCTGCCGGACTATCAAAACGCGGTGCAGCATGGGGGCTGGCAGCACGCAAAACAGTTCTGCCTGCTGGATTTCCCTATCGTCGAGCTGGAAGGCAAAACCCTCGGCATGCTGGGTTATGGCGAACTAGGCGGCGCAGTCGCGAAGCTGGCCGAAGCCTTTGGCATGCGTGTACTGTTGGGGCAGATACCCGGCCGCCCCGAACGCGATGACCGTGTGCCGTTGCAGGAGCTGCTGCCGCAAGTCGACGCATTGACCCTGCACTGCCCGCTCAACGAACACACCCGTAACATGATCGGCGCCTATGAACTCGGCCTGCTCAAACCCCACGCATTCGTGATCAACACCGCACGCGGTGGCCTGATTGACGAACAAGCGCTCGCCGACGCCTTGCGCAATGGCCATCTGGGTGGTGCAGCGACGGATGTACTGACCGTCGAACCGCCGGTGAACGGCAATCCGCTGTTGGCTGGCGACATTCCGCGCTTGATCGTCACCCCGCACAACGCCTGGGGAAGTCGTGAAGCCCGGCAACGGATCGTCGGCCAACTCAGCGAAAACGCTCAGGCATTTTTCGCCGGCACACCTCGACGGGTCGTGAGCTGACAAGCTCTGTTAGACTTCGCCACTTTTCAGGAGCCAAAGATGGACCCGCGCAGTGAAGTGTTACTCCGTCAGGCCGAATTGTTTCAGGGCTCCGTGCTCCTGGCCGGGCTGCCTGCAGACGATCTGCTCGGGAAATTGCCGAATGCCCATGGCTGGTGCTGGCATGCTGGCGATCAAGCGGTGCTGGACGCGCGTTTCGAAGGCCGCTGCCACTTTGGGGTCAATGTGCCAGAGCAGGCGTTTGAAACCGCTGTGCTGTTTGTGCCCAAAGCCCGCGACCTGACTGATTATGTATTGAACGCCCTCGCATCGCGCCTGGCTGGACGCGAGCTGTACCTGGTCGGCGAAAAACGCAGCGGCATCGAAGCAGCGGCCAAACAATTGAGCCCCTTCGGCAAACCCCGCAAAGTCGACAGCGCCCGGCACTGCCAGCTTTGGCTGGTGACTGTCGAGAACGCACCGCAAGCGGTGACCCTGGAAAGCATGGCCCAACGCTATGAAGTCGATCTGGAAGACGGCCCGCTCACAGTGGTCAGTCTGCCCGGCGTCTTCAGCCATGGTCGACTGGATCGCGGTTCGGCACTGCTCCTGCAGCATCTGGATAAACTGCCCAGTGGCGAGGTGCTCGACTTCGGGTGTGGCGCCGGGGTGTTGGGGGCTGCGGTCAAGCGTCGCTACCCGCATAACAATGTCACGCTACTGGATGTCGATGCCTTTGCCACCGCCAGCAGCCGCCTGACTCTGGCCGCCAATGGCCTGGAGGGTGAAGTGTTGACCGGTGACGGCATCGACGCTGCGCCCATGGGTTTGAGCACTATTTTGAGTAATCCTCCGTTCCACGTCGGGGTGCATACCGACTACCTGGCAACCGAGAACTTGCTGCGAAAAGCACGCCAGCATCTAAAAAATGGAGGCGAACTCCGCTTGGTCGCCAATGCCTTCCTTCGCTATCAGCCTCTGATCGAAGAGCATCTGGGCGTGTGTGCGGTGAAGGCACAAGGGCAAGGCTTTCGTGTCTATCGCGCCAAACGCGAAAAAAAATAAGCACTTGCCGAACGCTGTCGGTGTAGGCAGAATCCGCTCCGTCCTAGGGGAGTAGTCTCCCACGAGCGCCATGCTCGTCCGGCACGTATCAACATACTTGGTCAACAGACCATGGTGCGTGCGACCCAGATCCGCTCAGTCGGATCGGTGGTTTGACAAGACCTATGACACGAACACCTTACCCGGGGCGGGAAGGCTGTACGTGTCATAGCCGTGTCGACCCGCCCCTTAGGAAAAACCTGATGCTGGAATCCCTGCTCGTCCCCACCGCTGTTGTCGCCTTGGCCGAAATCGGTGACAAGACCCAACTCCTCGCCCTGATTCTCGCTGCGCGCTTTCGCAAGCCTTGGCCGATCATCGCCGGCATCATCGTCGCCACCCTGGCCAACCACGCCGCAGCAGGCGCCGTCGGGGCCTGGTTCGGGAGTTTCTTCTCGAACGCCACCCTGCACTGGATTCTGGCCGCCAGCTTCACCGCCACCGCGCTGTGGACCCTGGTACCCGACAAAATGGATGAAGACGAAGGCAGCACAGCGCGCAAGTTCGGGCCGTTCGTGACCACGCTGATCACGTTTTTCATCGCTGAAATCGGCGACAAGACCCAAATCGCCACCGTGATGCTCGCCGCCCAGTATTCCTACCTGTGGCTGGTGATTCTCGGCACCACACTGGGCATGCTGATCGCCAACGTCCCAGTGGTACTGGCAGGCAACTTCGCGGCTGAAAAGCTCCCCCTCACGTTGATCCGTCGCTTGGCAGCCTGCGCGTTTTTTGTCCTGGCCATCGTTGCGGTGTACAAGGCAATGCAGGTGAGTGGCTGGGTTTAAACGACATCTTCAAGATCAGAGGGGCAGGATCGTCACTGACGATCCTATCCACTCAGGGTTTTTTAGCCTGTTGATAAAGTGGCATTACCTTCGGGATGGCGCTTTGCAGTGATGCGATGCGGCTTTCCGAGGCGGGGTGAGTGCTCATGAATTCCGGCGGTGAACCTCCGGTGTTCTGGGTCATTTTCTGCCACAGGCTGATGGCGGCATTGGGGTTATAACCAGCGCGCGCCGCCAGCTCCAGCCCAATCAAATCCGCTTCATTTTCATTGCTGCGGCTATTAGGCAAGGTCAGGCTGTAATTCACCACCGTATCGGCCAATGCAAGACTGTCCTGACTCAATCCCAATAACGCGCCCGCGCCCTGCTTGGCCATCTCAATACCATAGGCCTTGGACATCGCTTCACGCCCATGCTCGCGCAAGGCGTGAGCAATTTCATGCCCCATGACCGCAGCGATTTCATCGTCAGTCAGCTGCAGCTTGTCGATCAACCCGGTGTAGAAAATGATTTTGCCACCGGGCCCGCAGTTGGCATTGAGCTCATCGCTTTTGATCAGATTGATTTCCCACTGCCACTGCGCCGAATCAGGGCGAAAAATCGGCGCCTGGGCAATCAGCCGATCAGCAATCGCTTTCACCCGTTTTGCGTCGGCACTGGTTTTATCCAGCACACCTTTGGTGCTGGCCTCGCCTACCGTCTGTTGATAAGACTGCGCATACATCTGATTGACCTCTTGGGTCGACAGCATGCTGAACATGTACTGCTTGCGCTCGACTCCCACCGCACCGCCGCTGGTGGTATTGACGGACTGGCAACCGCTGAGCAACAAGCTCGCGCTCAAGGCACACAGAGCAAATGACTGACGCATGGTGGATCTCCCTGGAAACATGGCCGGTATCCTAGGCAATGTCCCGCCGCGAAGCTAGATACAAGCCAGTTGCCACACTTGTAGATAGCGTCCGCAGATGATCGCAGGCTTGCCTGCGAAGCGTCTTCAGTTCAAAGCGGTGTCAGGCATTCCGGCGCGTTCAGTTTTGGATCGTTCACCAGGTTAGCCAGTGCTCGTTCACGCAGCGCCGTCTGGGGGCTGGCGAGCAATGCTTGCAGGGTAGACGTTGGTGTATCCGCAGCCAGCCAGGCTTCCTGCCCGGCCGCATCAAGGATCAGCGGGCGCCGCTGACTGGCTGCCGCCTGTGTGACGACGGCGACACTCAGGTACGTGTGGCCTTCTACCGGGTAAGCCTCCCAAATCGCAGCAAAAAACAGCGCAGAGCCCTCCCCCGGCGTCAGCCAGAACGGCCGCTTGCGCGTGGTGCCACGCCATTCGTAGAAACCATTGGCCGGCAACAGACAGCGGCGCAGCCGGAAAGCTTCGCGAAACATCGGTTGTTCGCCCAGGGTTTCGGCGCGGGCGTGAGCAGGCGTTCGGGAAAGGTCGGTCAACCATGGCGGTGTCAGCCCCCAACGTGCACGTGCCAGTTCGCGCTGAGTGTCCCCGCCGCGCAGCATCAGCACCGAGTCGCCCGGCGAGATGTTCCATTGCGCCTTTTGGTCAGCAGGAAAACCAGGCAAGGCCGCAAATGCGGGCGTCCAGCGAAACAGGGCATAACGTCCACACATAAGGGCAACACACTCTCTTTTTTGAAAAACCCTTTTTCAGACGCAGGCTTTAAAAGCCGGCGGTTGAAAGCAGGGCCAAACGCACGTCAACACTCCAGTACGTCAGGAAAATTGTCAGGTTCATCACCCGACAGCGGCAGTGCCGCATTGTACTCGGCGATCAACAGCCGTGCCTGTTCGGCCTGATCATTGTCCACCGACAGCCCTAACAGACCAAAAACCGGGAGCTCGCCCACGCCGCCAAGCAAGTCACGCCCCGTCAAATGCGCTTCGACGCCTTCACTGGCAAGCATGCCTTGCAGCAATTCGCCTTCCATCAAGTTTTCCGGCTCGTAGACTCTTTGCATCATTCATTCTCGCTGCGCACGTCCAGGGTCCATTCTTCGCCGTCCGTCTGCAAATCGAACACAATCGGTCGGCAACACACCGGGCAATCCTCGATATAGGACTGATCACCGCCAGATAAATCCAGCACGGCCTCAACCGACTCTCCACAGTAAGGGCAGTCATAACGCTCTATTTCCTGCATCGAAGTCTCCGGGGTGAGTTATGCGTATAATCGCCGTCTATTTGAAGCATGGCTTGTGGTCTGATCGCATTTTTCAGACCGGCCTGCCTTTACCCTAGCCGTTTCCAACAAGAGAGCATGATGGGCGAATTCGATGCCATCCGACCTTACAACGACGCCGAAGTCCCAGCCGTCATTGCACGCCTGCTCAGTGATAAGGCACTTCTTAAAACACTCACCCACTTTCGCTTCCCTCGCATGGCGGGCGCATTTGGCTGGATGCTGAAGCCTCTCATTGCGCATCGGCTACGTCGCGAGTTCGCCGAGGTCCATTCGGTGGCCTCGCTGCAGGACAAAGTCGAGGTTTACGTCGATCACACCATCGAGCGGGCTACCGACGGTGTGACCTACACAGGTGTCGAGCAGTTCAAGTCCGGCAGCGCCTATCTGTTCCTGGCCAACCACCGCGACATCGCAATGGACCCGGCCTTCGTCAACTATGCGGTGTATCACGCGGGCCTGCCAACGCCGCGCATCGCCATCGGTGACAACCTGCTGCAGAAGCCCTTCGTCAGCGACCTGATGCGCCTGAACAAGTGCTTCATCGTGCACCGTTCCATCACCGGGCGCAGGGAAAAGATGGCGGCGTACCTGCAACTGTCGGCCTATATCAATCATTCGATCCGCGATGACTGCCAATCGATCTGGATCGCCCAGGCTGAAGGTCGCGCCAAGGATGGCGACGATCGCACCGAATCGGCCATCCTCAAGATGTTCCACATGAGCCGCAAGGACGAGCCGTTCACCGAGGTGATCAAGTCGTTGAACCTGACGCCGGTGTCGATCAGCTACGAATATGACCCATGCGATCACGCCAAGGCCCGCGAACTGTATATCCGCGCCACTACCGGCAGCTACACCAAGGCGCCGGGCGAGGATGATGTCAGCATCGCGTTGGGCATCACGGGCTATAAAGGCCGGGTGCATGTGAACTTCGCCACACCGATCAGCGGGGTGTTCGAAGACACCAAGCAGTTGGCGATTGAAATGGACAAGCAGATCCTCGGCGGTTATCGCCTGTTTCCGGCACATTACCTAGCGTACGCGCAATGGGCGGATGCCGATCCGACGCTGGATGTACCCAGTGCCGCCAAGGTGTTTTCCGCTGACGAACTGGCCCGCGCCAAGGAAGAGTGGCAACGCCGTCTGGAGAGCTGCCCTGTCGAACACCGTCCGTATCTGGTGTTGCAATACGCAATGCCTGTGCGCAATCAGTATCGGGTCAAGGCCGGACGGGCGCTTTAAACTCCCGAATCATAAAAATGGCGCCTCTTCGGGCGCCATTTTTTTTGCCATTTTTCCAGGATACAGGGACGGATGACGATCCATCTGCCCGCTCATTTTGCCCCGGTCACCTAACCGTAACCTTAACCCGCCACTGTGTTGCACCTCGACACCTAAAGAGACCTTGTCATGCTGCATGCACAGAATCAGGATCGGCTATATCTGATTACCCAGAGCGACGAACAGGAAGCGCTGATCGATGCGCTGTCATTCAATGTGCAAGACCGCCACTGGCTGGTTTACTGCGCGCTGGGGGGCCATCAGCACCATGACCTGCCTGATCTGGATCAGCGGACGGGCTTGAGCTTTCTGGATTTCTATCACGAAGCCGCATGACCGGTTACAGAAGATGGGTGTCCGCCAGACAGACCAAAAAAAACCGATTTCTCATTAAAGAAATCGGTTTTTTTGTGCACGGCGTGAATGCGGCGAACAGACCGTATTACTCGCCCAGCACCCTGCCGATGGTTTGATCCTGAAACAGCCGTGTCAGCGCATCGCTGAGCACATCACCGACAAGCTTGGTATTGGTTTCCTGGTTCGGCGCCATGCCGAAACGCTGGTCCAGCGAAGCGGCATACCGACCACTGTAGCTACGGCCGTTGTTTTGCACGTCAGCACGGAACGTCGAGCTGATGGTCGCTTCGGTCACGTACAGACCTTCTTTGGGCGATTGGTACTTCAGATCCACCAAAGTCACCGTCAACTGCGGTGCGTTGCCGCCGTTGGACGTCGGGGTAAAGCCCAGCAAACGTACAGCGGCTTCGGTCTGAGCTTGCAGTTTAGGCAGCAAGTCAGAACCCTGGACGCTGATGGCGCTGGTTTCCGGGTAAAGACCACCACGGGTTCCCAAGGTTGGCGATGGGCGACCATCGACGACGCGAACCACGACCGGCTGACCATGACCCACCGCAGCGAGTTGGCTGGTGAGTTTGGGTTGCGGGCTAAGTTGTTGCGGGCTGTGGGCACAGCCGACCAGGGTCAAACTGCCAACAGCAAGCAAACCGAACAACAGGCGATGCAACATGCTCATCTCTCCAGGGGCCAGACACAATAGATAGCCGCAGTATAGCGGCGCCAACGGCCCGCTCACTAGTCGAAAATAGGACCCGGGATGACAGGGTACAGTTCCTTGTGACATACCTTCGCCACGAAAGTGTTACCGAGATGTCACGTCCTTTGGGCAATCTTTCCCTGCTCACTCGACAGGAGCCTCGCCAGCCTGCGTATCAGCCCGCACGCTGCACACTCCGGTAACCGCCATCTCCTTGCGAACCGACTGACGCGCTAATAAAAGTCAGTTAATAAGATCAATTCCGCACGTTTCATCGCTATAATCTTCCCCCGATTATAAGGACGTCTCCTGATCGGGCCTCGCAGCATCGCTAATACCCTGTATTAGCTCCCCCGCACCGCCCACAGAGAGCCGCCCACACAGGTCGTTTGCAAGCGCAGTGCTTGCTGGTCCGGTGTCGAATAGCTCGAATCGCTTCGAACCTTTCTCGCCGTCCAGCCTCTCACCCTTGCCTGCATCCGATCTGCCGGAACTGCCATTGCGTCAGTTCTTTTTTGAGGTTCACGTCTCCAAAAGAGCGTGAAAAAAACGGGTTTTCACTACTTCACAAGAGTGTGGCGAGCAAATGAATAGTTTTGCGTTTGTAGATGCACCATTAATGTCTGACCCAGCCCCCTTGAACAGGACTGACTGCTGCGCAGCCTCCATGACTGGAGTCTGAAGCCTGTCCGCTACGGATTTGGTTGCACAACCGGACGCCTTGACGATAGTCGAATTGCTAACCGAGCCTGAAAATGAGTTCATACGAATTCAAAGCCCGATTGGCGGTGTCCGCTGAAGATGCAAAAAATTGCGAAGAATCGGACATGGCGATCCTGGCCATGAGTTACCAGGGGCATTTTCGGATACACGCCCCGCAAACACTTGGCAGCTGACCTCAGGATCGTATGCCGTCAATTTGGTTCTGCAGATTTTGGAGACGCGTTAATGGCGCATAACGAAGCAGTCGATGTGGTATTGGTTGGGGCAGGCATCATGAGTGCCACCCTTGCAGTACTGCTTAAAGAGCTCGACCCCAGCCTTACGCTGGAAGTCGTTGAGCTGATGGATTCTGGTGCCGCGGAGAGTTCAAACCCGTGGAACAACGCCGGTACCGGCCACGCAGGGCTATGTGAGCTGAACTACACGCCGCAAGCGGCCGATGGCTCCGTCGACATCAAGAAAGCGGTGCACATCAACACCCAGTTCGAGGTATCGAAGGAATTCTGGTCCTACTTGGCCAAGAAAGGCACATTCGGCTCCTCGAAGTCCTTTATCACCCCGGTTCCGCATCTGAGCTACGTCCAGGGTGAAGCAGGCGTCGCGTTCCTGAAGCACCGCTTTGAAGCCATGCACAAGCATCATGCTTTCACTGCCATGGAATACACCGAAGACAAGGCCAAACTGGCCGAGTGGATGCCTTTGATGATGCCGGGGCGCCCTGCTGACGAGCGGATCGCCGCCACCCGCGTGATGCAAGGCACCGACGTCAACTTCGGCGCCTTGACCAATCAGTTGCTCAAGCACCTGTCCAGCACCCCGGACGCCCAGGTTAAATACTGCAAGCGCGTTACCGGTCTGAGCCGCAAGGGTCAGGGCTGGAGCGTAAGCATCAAGGACGTCAACACCGGCAATACCCGCGAAGTCGATGCCAAATTCGTGTTCCTTGGCGCAGGTGGCGCGGCGCTGCCGTTGCTGCAGATGTCAGGCATCGAAGAAAGCAAAGGTTTCGGTGGTTTCCCGGTCAGTGGTCAATGGCTGCGTTGCGACAACCCGGAAGTGGTCAAGCGCCACCAGGCCAAGGTCTACAGCCAGGCCGCCGTGGGTTCACCGCCGATGTCGGTGCCGCACCTCGACACCCGTGTCGTCGATGGCAAGACCTCTCTGCTGTTCGGGCCATACGCCGGCTTCACCACCAAGTTCCTCAAGCACGGCTCGTTCCTTGACCTGCCACTGTCGGTTCGCGCCGCCAACATCGGTCCGATGCTGGCCGTGGCGCGCGACAACATGGACCTGACCAAATACCTGGTCAGCGAAGTGATGCAGTCGATGGAGCAACGTCTTGCAGCGCTGCGTCGCTTCTACCCTGAAGCCAAGGCTGAAGACTGGCGCCTGGAAGTAGCTGGTCAGCGCGTGCAGATCATCAAGAAAGACCCGAAAAAAGGCGGCGTCCTGCAATTTGGTACCGAACTGGTTTCGGCCAAAGACGGTTCTCTGGCTGCCCTGCTCGGCGCCTCCCCAGGTGCCTCGGTAACTGTGTCGATCATGCTCGATTTGATCGAACGCTGCTTCGCGGACAAGGCTCGCAACGAATGGGCCGCCAAGCTCAACGAAATTTTCCCGGCTCGGGAAAAGGCTCTGGAAACCGACGCGCAGCTGTATCAGCGCATCAACGCCCAGACCAATGAAAGCCTGGAGTTGGTAGAGAAGAGCAGCGAGACCAAAAGCTTCGCTTAAGGTAACGCGCTGTCTCCACCGCCCATAAAAAAACGCCCTTCGGGGCGTTTTTTTATGGCCTGACGTGTCCGTCTCAGCCGCGAGCTTTTTCGATCAACTCGATGTATTCATCGGCATGACGCTGGTCTGCAATAAGCGCGATGAAATCCTTGCCGTGCTCATCTTTGCCATCGAGGTCGTAACCGGCTTCGAGGAAGAACACCAGGAAACGTTCGAAATCATTGATCCGCAGGCCTCGGTACGCCTTGATCAGCTTGTGCAGCGACGGTGAAGTTGCATCGACCGGTTCGAAGTCGAGGAACAATTTGATCTGCGCATCGCCGATCTCATCACCAATCAACTGCTTCTTATCTTTACGCATTGCTGACTCCAACTGACTTGCGGATATTTCACGGGCAGGCAGTTTACCTCTCGCCCACCGTAACGCTCAACGCGCGCGTACGGCCATGGTGTGCAGATCGGCCCATACATGCCCATTGGCGTAGCTCAAAAACTGGCAATACACCTTCTCGTTGCGCAACAGATCGAGCACTGCCCGGTACTCAGCCATTGGGTAATACAGAGTCAAGGTACGGGTATGGTCATCGAAGGCAGGCTTCTTCAGGCTTTTACTTTCACCGTCGAAGTGAATCAGCACCTCGGACACGGTGGCGCCTTTGTTCATTGGCTTGCCCTTCAAACGCAGTAACACTGGAAAGGTCACCGGTATCGGCTGCTGATTGGACTGGCGCTGACTGCCAATTACCACCGAGTATTCAGTGATTTGCAGCAATTGTTGCTGTTCCGGATTACCCTCGCGCACCGCCAGATCATCAGGCGGCAAATAGTACGCGTGCATGGGTGTGGAGATGCCAGGGCTCTGGCTCGGCGCGGCAGCCAGCGGCAGGCTGAGCGAAAGCATCAAGGCTGCTGCACTACGGATTACTAAGGTCATGTTGACTCCCCAAAAAGCTGGAGAGCACTCTAGCATGAGGCTCGGTGATACGGATCAAGGCGCACTGCCCGTACCGAGCCCATACTTGAATGGGGTCTGACTGAAACCATTAGTGGCTGTACGAATAAATATAATGAATCAACCGAGCGGACCGATGCGCTCACTGCTGGAGTTGCCATGTCTTTCTCATTGCCGCCCGTTTTTTCTGCCTGGCGCCAAACCTGGCGTGCCGGATACTCATGGATAGCCTTGCGCGGCGACCTCAGCGCCGGCCTGACGGTAGGGGTTATCGCCATTCCTCTGGCGATGGCCTTGGCCATTGCCGTGGGCGTCGCCCCCCAATATGGGCTGTATACCGTGCTGGTGGCCGCCCCGTTGATCGCCTTGACGGGCGGCTCGCGGTTCAACGTCAGCGGACCGACCGCAGCCTTCGTGGTGATTTTGCTGCCCATCACCCAGCAGTACGGACTCGGCGGCCTGTTGCTGTGCACAATGCTTGCCGGACTGATCCTGATCACGCTTGGCCTGATCCGCGCAGGTCGGCTGATTCAATACATCCCCTACCCAGTCACCCTAGGTTTTACCGCCGGGATCGGGATTGTGATCGCAACCTTGCAGCTCAAAGACTTACTCGGTCTGACCCTCAGCAGCCAGCCGCAGCACTATGTCGAGCAAGTAGGCGTGCTACTCCAGTCGCTGCCCAGCGCTCACTTAGGCGATGCGGTGGTAGGCGCGGTGTGCCTGGCAGTCCTGATCGTCTGGCCACGCTGGGTGCCGAAAGTCCCGGGGCACCTGGTTGCACTGGCGGTAGGCGCGCTGCTGGGATTGCTCATGGAGGCAGCGGGCTGGTCAGTCGCAACCCTTGGTGAACGCTTCAGCTATAGCGTCGATGGCATCAGTCATGCCGGCATTCCGCCGTTCCTGCCGACCTTCACCTGGCCGTGGAACCTGCCCGCCGCCGATGGGCAATCGCTGACCCTGTCCTATGATTTGATCCGCCAACTGATGGCCCCGGCGTTTGCCATCGCGATGCTTGGCGCGATGGAGTCACTGCTATGCGCGGTGGTCGCCGATGGTATGACAGGCAGTAAACACGACCCCAATGCCGAGCTGATCGGCCAAGGCCTGGGCAATCTGGTTGGCCCGTTGTTCGGCGGGATCACCGCCACGGCGGCCATCGCCCGCAGTGCGGCCAGCATCCGCGCCGGTGCGTTTTCACCCATAGCGGCGATCATTCACAGCGCCGTGGTGCTGGTCGCGATTGTCCTGTTGGCGCCGCTGTTCAGCTACCTGCCCATGGCGGCAATGGCCGCGTTGCTGGTGATGGTGGCCTGGAACATGGCCGAAGCCCGTCACGTCATCCATACCCTGCGCATAGCGCCACGTAGCGATGTATGGGTACTGCTGACCTGCTTGAGCCTGACGGTGCTGTTCGACATGGTGCTGGCGGTCGGGGTCGGGCTGCTCATGGCGGCTGGGCTGTTTATCAAGCGCATGAGCGATCTGACCGACACTGCGGAACTGCCGCGCAGCTACCACCAAGCGTTGCACGACATGCCCGACCAGGTGCAGAGCTACGCGATTCGCGGGCCGTTGTTCTTCGGCGCGGCGGAAAAAGCCCTCAGCGTGCTGCGTAAGTTCAGCTCGGGGGTCAAGGTCGTGGTAGTGGAAATGAGCGCGGTGCCCATGCTCGATATGACTGCACTGGCAGCGCTGGACAGCGTGTTGGTTGAATACCGCAGTGCAGGGGTCGGCCTGATCCTGGTCGGGACCACGCCGAGGGTGCGCTTGAAATTACGCCGGGCCGGCGTGCATCGGCTTGAAGGGCAACTGGCTTACGTGCGCGACCTGCAACAAGCGCGAGTAAAAGCGTTGCGCTGGCTGGGTCAGGATGACGTGCGATAGATCATGTGTGTGTGTGTGTGTATCAGACACGCTGCCGCTACTCGAACTGCGCACGCATCCAGGCGTGATACTCGGCCACCCCCGCCTCGCCTTCGCGCGGAGCCCACTGTGCAAGCTCGGCTTCGCTGACCGGACGATAGGGACCGGCTTTGCATTCAAACATCAGGGTGTCCGGCGCCAGCACGACCAAACCGTGAAAAACGCCCGGAGGCAAATCCACACCCACGCAATCGCCGCCCGCCTGCATCAGCCGTTTGCTCAGCAATTGGCCGTCCTCATCGAACACCAACAGGCCCAGCGCACCCTTGAGCACCAACAAACATTCAGCCTTGTCGGCACTCAGATGGCGATGTGGCGGAATGTAAGTACCTGGCTGCATCCCCACCGCCATGCGGTGACACGGCTCTTCCATCTGATGGAAATTGTGGTGCTGCCGGCCACGCGGACTCGCCGCCGCTTTCTCGGCGAGATCGGCAAACAGCGACTGGTCGAGAAAACGCGGAGCGCTCATCATTACATTCCTTTAACCGCATAGATGCCAGCCGCGTTACGCCAGTAACCTTTGTAATCCATGCCGTAACCGAAGATGTAGCGGTCGATGCACGGCAGACCGACGAAATCGGCTTTCAGGTCAGCGCGCGCCTTGCGGTCGTGATCCTTGTCGATCAACACGGCGGTATGCACAGCGCGCGCACCGGCGTGCTTGCAGAAATCCACGATCGCGCCGAGGGTATGACCTTCGTCGAGGATGTCATCAATGATCAACACATCGCGGTCCATGAACGAGACTTCCGGCTTGGCTTTCCAGAAAAGGTCGCCGCCGGTGGTTTCGTTGCGATAGCGGGTGGCATGCAGGTAAGACGCTTCCAGCGGGAAGTTCAGATGGGTCAACAGCTTGCCAGAAAAAATCAGGCCGCCGTTCATCACGCAGAACACCACGGGATTGCTGTCGGCCAGCTGGGCATTGATCTGCGCACCGACACGAGCGATGGCGACTTCGACTTCAGCTTCTGTGTAAAGGCAGTCAGCCTCGCGCATGATTTGACGGATATGCTCGAGATCAGCAGACATAGCGCTCTCCAAGGGGTGCGGTGGAATAAAAGCGGGCAAAGGTACGCATCCGTTTCGGTCAGAGCAAGCACTTCTGGACTAACGTTCCGGATGTCTTAGGACAGTCACCGTTGAATAGATTAATCTAGGCCGTTTTTTTTGCCCCACGCCGGAGCCTTTCCTTATGCCTATCCGTGAGATCCGCCATCCGCTGATCCGCCACAAACTCGGCCTTATGCGCCGGGCTGACATTAGCACGAAGAACTTCCGCGAGCTTGCTCAGGAAGTCGGTGCGCTACTCACCTACGAGGCGACCAAAGACCTGCCGCTGGAAAACTACGAAATCCAGGGGTGGGCCGGCACTGTGCAGGTCGAGAAAATCGCTGGCAAAAAAATCACGGTGGTACCGATCCTGCGCGCCGGCATCGGCATGCTCGACGGGGTACTCAGCCTGATTCCGGGCGCCAAGGTCAGCGCCGTGGGCCTGGCCCGCAACGAAGAGACTCTGCAAGCGCATACCTATCTGGAAAAGCTGGTCCCGGAAATCAACGAGCGTCTGGCGATGATCATCGACCCGATGCTGGCCACCGGCAGCTCCATGATCGCCGCCATCGACCTGCTGAAAAAAGCGGGCTGCAAGGAAATCCGCGCCATGGTCCTGGTTGCCGCACCAGAGGGCATCGCTGCCGTGGATAAAGCGCACCCTGACGTGATGATCTACACCGCGTCCATCGATCAATGCCTGAACGAACACGGCTACATCATTCCGGGCCTGGGCGATGCCGGCGACAAGATATTCGGTACCAAGCAGAAGGACGCCTGATGAAGCCGGATGAGTTCAACGATCCGCTCTGGCGTACGGTTCTGTCGGGGGCACAAATGCTGTTTGTGGCCTTCGGTGCATTGGTCTTGATGCCACTGATCACCGGGCTCGATCCTAACGTGGCATTGTTCACCGCCGGGCTTGGCACACTGCTGTTCCAGATCGTCACCCGACGTCAGGTGCCCGTATTCCTGGCATCGAGCTTCGCCTTTATCACCCCGATCATTCTCGCCAAGGGTCAGTTCGGCCTGGCGGCGACCATGGGCGGCGTGATGGCGGCGGGCTTCGTTTACACCTTCCTGGGCCTGGCAGTGAAGGTCAAAGGCACCGGTTTTATCGACCGCCTGTTGCCGCCGGTGGTGATCGGTCCGGTGATCATCTCGATTGGTCTGGCCATGGCGCCGATTGCCGCGAACATGGCCATGGGCAAAGGCGGTGACGGCGCGGAACTGATCCCTTATCGCACCGCGATGTTGATCTCGATGCCAGCCCTGCTGACCACCGTGATCGTCGCGGTGTTCGGCAAAGGGATTTTCCGTCTGGTGCCGATTATTTCCGGGGTCCTGGTCGGCTTTGCTCTGGCGTTCTACTTCGGTGTGGTCGATACCGCGAAAATTGCCGCAGCCCCTTGGTTGGCACTTCCCCATTTCACCGCACCGGAATTCAACTGGCAGGCGATTCTGTTCATCGTTCCGGTCGCACTGGCACCGGCCATCGAGCATATCGGCGGAGTGATTGCGGTCGGCAGCGTGACCGGGCGCGACTACCTGAAAACGCCAGGCCTGCATCGCACCCTGCTCGGTGATGGTATTGCGACCACGGCGGCCGGCCTGTTTGGCGGACCTCCGAACACCACCTACGCCGAAGTCACGGGCGCGGTGATGCTGACCAAGAACTACAACCCGAAGATCATGACTTGGGCGGCGATATTCGCCATCAGCCTGGCCTTCATCGGCAAGTTCGGTGCGTTGCTACAAAGCATCCCGATTCCGGTGATGGGCGGGATTCTCTGCCTGCTGTTCGGCTCAATCGCGGCGGTGGGGATGAACACCCTGATCCGGCACAAAGTCGACCTGGCCGAAGCGCGAAATCTGGTGATTGTCTCGGTGACGCTGGTGTTTGGTATCGGCGGGGTATTGATTGGTACAGGCTCTGGCCCCGACGACTTCGGCCTCAAGGGCATTGCCCTGTGTGCCGTGGTCGCGATTGCGCTGAACCTGTTGCTGCCAGGCAATGACAGCTGGAAGCACAAGAAGAAGCTGGAGGAGATGCTTTAGTTTTTCGCTTCGTTCCCACAAGGGCTGTGCCAGGCACAGCCCTTGTTCCTGCACACGGGATCGAGCCTGAAGTTTTCACATCCTCCGCAAAAATCTTGCCCCTCACACCCCCATCAAAGCATCAATGGCGCCCGCTCACACAGCGTATTCAGCGCCGAGGCCCAGTCAGGATCATCATTGAGGCAAGGGATCAGGACCAAGTCGTCACCACCGGCTTCGCGAAATTGCTCGCGACCACGGTCACCGATTTCTTCCAGCGTCTCAATGCAGTCAGCGACAAACGCCGGGCACATCACCAGAATCTTCTTGACCCCCTGCTGAGCCAAGGCTTCAAGTCGTGCCTCGGTATACGGTTCGATCCACTTGGCCCGGCCCAGCCGTGACTGAAACGACACCGACCATTTGCCTTCGGGCAAGCCCAAACGCTCAGCGAACAGTGCAGCCGTGCGCAGGCACTGAGCGCGATAGCATGTGGCAAGCACTTCTGCAGACGCCGTCTGGCAGCAATCAGAGCCCTTGAAACAATGATTGCCCGTCGGATCAAGCTTGTGCAGATGCCGCTCTGGCAGGCCGTGGAAGCTCAACAAAAGATGGTCATGTTCCTGCTGCAAATGCGGCCGGACATGTTCCGCCAGCGCCTCAATATATTCGGGTTGGTCGTAAAAAGGTTGCAGCACCGAAAACTGTAGCTTCAGGTGTTTCGCCCGCACGACCCGCTTTGCCTCTTCGATCACCGTGGTCACGGTGCTGTCGGCAAACTGCGGATACAGCGGCGCCAGCGTCACCTTATGAATACCCTGGGCCGCCAGGCGCGTGAGCGTCGTCTCGATTGACGGCTCGCCATACCGCATCGCCAGCTCGACCGTGCCTTGGGTCCACTCCTTGACCATGGCTTTTTGCAAACGCTGGCTCAGCACCACCAGCGGCGAACCTTCATCCCACCAGATCGAGGCGTAGGCATGCGCCGACTGCTCGGGGCGCTTGACCAGGATCAGTGACACCAGCAAGCGCCGAATAGGCCAAGCCAGGTCAATAACATAGGGGTCCATCAAAAATTGATTCAGGTAGCTGCGGACATCCGCCACCTTGGTCGACGCCGGTGAACCCAGATTGACCAGCAACAGCGCGTGATCGGTCATGCAACATCCTATTTCAGTGGCGACCCAGCAAATTATCCAGGGCCGCGTGCAGATCAGTGAATTGGAAAGTGAAACCTGCCGCTTGCAATCGCAAGGGGTGCACGCGCTGACCACCCAGCAACATCTCGGACATTTCGCCCATCAGCACGCGTAACACAGGGGCCGGCAATGGCATGAACGCTGGGCGGTGCAGCACGCCAGCCAGCGTCTTGGCGAATTCGCGATTACGTACCGGGTGCGGCGCGCAGGCATTATAAGGACCTCGTGCGTCAGGCTGATTCAACAGAAAGTCAATTAGCGCAACTTGATCGCGCAAATGAATCCACGACATCCATTGCCGACCATTACCGATGGGCCCGCCCAGACCGAGTTTGAACGGCAGCAACAGGCGCTGCAAAAAACCACCGGGATTGGCCAACACCAACCCCGTGCGCACAATCACCACACGGATGCCCAGCTCTTCCGCACGTTGCGCGGTCTCTTCCCAGCTTTCGCACAACTGGCTGGCAAAATCCCGGATGACTGGCTGCGCGTCTTCGTCCAGCTCACGCTCGCCACCATCGCCATACCAGCCCACCGCCGAGCCAGAAATCAACACCTGCGGTTTTTGTTCGCGCCTCTCCAGCCAGGCGAGCAGTTGTTCTGTGAGGCCGATGCGACTGCTCAACAGCAGTAACTTGCGCTTGCGGGTCCAGGGCCTGTCGGCAATCGGCTCGCCTGCCAGATTGATCACCGCATCAACCGGTTCGGCACCCACCTCGTCAAGACGCGCAATGCCGCGGACCGAATCGCCGCAGAGTTTACCGACCTCTTCAGGCCTTCGACTCCAGACAGTGAGCTGATGACCTTGAGCCCGCCAGTGCTTGCAGAGTTGACGTCCTATCAAACCAGTACCGCCGGTCAGCAATATGTGCATGACATCTCCCTCGCGTGGCGTTCGTCGCAAATCGTTAGTCTATTAATGACACCCCGGCGCTTTTACTCGGCGCCGTTGACCTAACAATAGGCTACCCCTGAAAGCGGTGAGGCTGCATGACCCGTTCGGGTAGTTGAAAAAACCCATCAGGGCGCCAGACTCAAGCTGTCGAGCCGTACGATCAGCCCAAGGCAGCAAGTTATACCAAAAAACAATATTGTACAGGTTTTAACTACGGCGTAGTCTGTACAGACAAGGTAAACGAGGCCCCTATGACTGTACCCATCGCAATCATCGGCACCGGCATCGCCGGACTCTCTGCCGCCCAAGCCCTGCACGCCGCCGGGCATCCGGTTCATCTTTTCGATAAAAGCCACGGCAGTGGCGGCCGAATGTCGAGCAAGCGCAGCGATGCGGGGTCTCTGGACTTGGGCGCGCAGTATTTCACTGCTCGCGACCGCCGCTTCCTCGACGCGGTTCAGCAATGGCAAACCAAAGGCCATGTCGCTGAATGGAAGCCATTGCTCTACAACTACCACGCAGGCAAGCTCAGCCCGTCGCCGGATGAACAAGTGCGCTGGGTCGGCACCCCGCGCATGAGTGCGATTACCCGAGCCATGCGCGGCGATATGCCGGTCACCTTCTCTTGCCGGATCACTGAAGTCTTTCGCGGCGAAGAACACTGGAATCTGCAGGACGCCGACGGCATTACCTACGGCCCCTTCAGCCATGTGGTCATCGCCACGCCCGCACCGCAAGCGACAACCTTGCTGGCGGCCGCGCCGAAACTTGCTGGCGTCGCGGCCGGTGTGCAAATGGAGCCGACCTGGGCCGTGGCACTGGCGTTCGCCCCCCCCCTGCAAACCCCGATGGAGGGCTGTTTCGTGCAGGACAGCGCGCTTGACTGGCTGGCCCGCAACCGCAGTAAACCGGGACGTGACAGCGCACTCGACACCTGGGTGTTACATGCCACCAGCGCCTGGAGCAAGCAGCACCTAGACATGCCGAAGGAAGCCGTGATCGAACAATTACACGGAGCCTTCGCTGAGCTGGTCGACTGCGCCATGCCCGCCCCCGCGTTCACCCTGGCACACCGCTGGTTGTACGCACGCCCGGCAACGGCCCACGAATGGGGCGCATTGTCCGACTCGGATCTGGGTTTGTATGTGTGTGGCGACTGGTGCCTGTCGGGCCGCGTCGAAGGTGCATGGCTCAGCGGTCAAGAAGCCGCGCGCCGGCTGATCGAGCATCTGGAATGAACCGTCTCAATCCGCGTAAATTGCTGCTGTCCAAGTGGACAGCAGCCCATCCTCAACACCGTGAAAAGCATTTTCTGGTCACCGAACTGTTCTGCGACGAAGAAGGCAACGTGCTGGATATCGAATTGCAAGCCGTGCTCACCCAGCGCAGTGAGCGCTTTCCCTGGCAAACCCTGCAAAACACTGAAGCCTGGTGCCTCGGCTGGAAGTAGCTCCGCGCCAAACACCTCTCCTCACCCTCGCCTGACCTCGTCACGGAAGCCCTCTTCCTGCCAATTCGTGACAACTCCTGTACAAATAATTTGACTTGTACAACCACGAACCTATGATGGACTTAAGTTGTACAGAAAACAGTATCTGTACAAGTCCAGCTCAGAGGTTCGTTATGACCAGCACCCCCGCCATCCACAAACCGAAGCTCGGTGTCAGCGCCTGCCTGATGGGCGTCGAAGTGCGTTTTAACGGCGGCCACAAAGAATCGCACCTATGCACCCGAAGCCTGACTGAGTATTTCGACTTCGTACCGGCCTGCCCGGAAGTGGCCATCGGCATGGGCATTCCCCGCGAAGCCATTCGCCTGATCGGTGACCCCGCTAATCCGCAGGCGGTCGGCAGCGTGCACAGCGAATTGAACGTGACCCAGGCGCTGGCAGATTACGGCACGCACATGGCGACCGAAATGGACGACATCTGCGGCTACATTTTTATGCAAAAGTCCCCCTCATGCGGCCTGGAGCGGGTCAAGGTCTACCAGGACAACGGCGTACCGGCAACAGACGGTGGTCGCGGGATTTATGCCCAGGCTTTTTGCGCTCGGCACCCGAATCTGCCGGTGGAAGAAGACGGTCGCCTCAATGACCCAGTGCTGCGAGAAAACTTCATCACCCGCGTATTTGCCTACGCCGACTGGCAAGCCTTGCTGCGTAACGGGCTGACCCGTCGCGGGCTGACCGAATTCCACTCACGCTACAAATACCAACTGATGGCCAACCACCCGGCGCAGTACAGAGTGCTTGGGAAGATGCTCGGTTCCATGGCCAAAGCCGATCCGAATGAAGTCGGCCCGCGCTACTTCAGCGAGTTGATGAGCGCGCTGAAAAAATGCGCCACCCGTGGCACCCACACCAATGTCCTGCAGCACCTCAACGGTTATTTCAAAAAAACCATGAGCGCTGGGGACAGCCAGGAAATGCAGCGCCTGATTGCTCAATATCGCCGAGGCGTCGTGCCGTTGGTGGTGCCCTTGACCTTGCTCAAGCACCACTTGCGCCAAAACCCCGACCCGTACGTGGCCCAGCAGATTTACCTGCAACCGCACCCGGAAAATCTCAGCCTGCGAAATGCGATCTAACCCATGAACGATTCTAGCTGCGAGGCACTCGACAATGCCCCGGAATCCGGGCCCGATGCCTACGCATTGGCGCTGAAACAAGGCTGGTTGCCGATCCGTGAAGTCGCCCGACAAACCGGGGTCAACGCCGTCACCCTGCGCGCATGGGAACGGCGCTACGGACTGGTAGTGCCACAGCGCACGCCTAAAGGTCATCGCCTGTATTCGGCCGAACATGTGCAACGCATCCTGAAGATTTTGACATGGCTCAACCGTGGCGTATCGGTCAGCCAGGTCAAACACCTGCTCGACACTCATCAGCCGGTCGCGAACAACCCTGAAAACGACTGGGACACTTTGCGCCAGGCGTTGATGCACGCGATCAGCCAACTGGACGAGCGCAAGGTCGACGAAACCGTCAACCAGGCCATGGCGCTGTACCCGCCTCGCACCCTTTGCGAGCAGCTTTTGCTGCCGTTGCTGGCAGAGCTGGAACAGTGCTGGCAGGGACAGTTCGGCGCGCAACTGGAGCGAGTATTTTTCTACTCGTGGCTGCGCAGCAAGTTGGGAGCACGGATCTACTACAACAACCGCCAACTCAAGGGCGCCCCTCTGTTACTGGTCAATCAGTCCGACCTGCCACTGGAACCGCACCTGTGGCTGACTGCCTGGCTGATCAGCAGCGCAGATTGCCCGGTACAGGTCTTCGATTGGCCGCTGCCGAACGGCGAATTGGCGCTCGCGGTGGAATACCTGCAGGCCCGCGCCCTGCTGCTGTATTCCAGCAAGGCGCTGAACCTCAGTCAATTGCCCAAGCTGCTGGGCAACATCGCCTGCCCCAAATTACTGGCCGGGCCAACGGTGTGCATCCATTTTGCCGAGCTGTCCGTATCGACCACTGAGATCGACGGATTGACGCTTGCCGAAGATCCACTGTCAGCTCAAACCGCACTGCACCAACTCGGGCTTATCTAAGGAACGACCATGCAACTGATTTGGCTGCGCAGCGACCTGCGCCTGCACGACAACACTGCCTTGACCGCCGCCATGGAGCGCGGCCCGACGGTAGCGGTGTACCTGATCAGCCCAGGGCAGTGGCAGGCCCATGACGATGCCGCCTGCAAGGTCGACTTCTGGTTGCGTAACCTGGTTGAACTGGGACAGGCGCTGAGTGCGTTGAATGTGCCGCTGTTGATCCGTTACGCCGACACGTGGGACCAGGCGCCCAAGGTGCTGCTCGATCTGTGCAAGGAGCACACCATCGCGGGCCTGCATCTCAACGACGAATACGGTATCAATGAGACGAATCGGGATCGCTCCGTCGCCGAAGCCCTGGAGCAGGCCGGAATAAATGTCTATCGCTACCTCGATCAGTTGCTCTTCAAACCCGGCAGCGTCCTGACCAAAGCCGGTAATTTTTTCCAGGTCTTCAGTCAGTTCCGCAGAGTCTGCTATTCGCGTCTGCACGAAGCCATGCCGCGCCTAGTCCACGCGCCTGAAGCGCAACACAGGCTGAATATCCACAGTGATCCCGTGCCGCATCATGTCGAGGGTTTCGCCCCACCGACGGAGGCGTTGCGCGCGCTTTGGCCCGCAGGAGAAGACGAGGCGCGTCGACGTCTCGAAGCCTTCACCGACGAAAATATCGGTTACTACCAGAGCGAACGGGACTTTCCGGCAAAACCCGGCACCAGCCAGCTGTCTGCGTATCTGGTGGCTGGGGTGATATCGCCGCGTCAATGCCTGCACGCCGCGCTGATGAGCAACCACGGCGAATTCGAGACCGGCAACGTCGGCTGCGTCACCTGGATCAACGAACTGCTCTGGCGTGAATTCTACAAACATACCTTGGTCGGCTCCCCACGGGTTTCCCGACACCGCACCTTCCGCCCGGAAACCGAAGCGGTGCCGTGGCGCGACGCGCCTGAAGAATTGGCGGCGTGGCAAGAAGCCCGCACCGGCCTGCCCATTATTGATGCCGCCATGCGCCAACTGCTGGAAACAGGCTGGATGCACAACCGGCTACGGATGGTCGTCGCCATGTTCCTGACCAAAAACCTGCTGATCGATTGGCGCCTGGGTGAGCGGTTTTTCATGCAGCACTTGATTGACGGCGACCTGGCGGCAAACAACGGAGGCTGGCAATGGAGTTCGTCCACAGGGACCGACTCGGCGCCCTATTTCCGGATTTTCAACCCACTCAGCCAGTCGGAGAGATTCGACGGTGAAGGTCATTTCATCAAACGCTGGCTGCCCGTGCTGGGGAATCTGAACAAAAAAGATATCCACAACCCGGCGGCCATGGGCGGTCTGTTCGGCGTGGGCGACTACCCGAAACCCATGGTTGATTTGAGAGCAAGCCGCGAGCGTGCACTGGCTGCCTTTAAAGGCCTGCCGCATCGACAGCCTGCAGGTGGCTGCTATGAGTGACTTTCTGCGCCAGTTCGCCCAACGCTTTGCCGAACTGGATAAGCACAACCTGGATCGGCTCGGCGAGCTGTACAGCGACGACGTGGTGTTTACCGACCCCTTGCATGAAATTCATGGCCTCAAGGATGTGCACCGTTATTTCGGCGAGCTGTACGCCAACGTCAGTCAGTTGCGCTTCGATTTTTATGCGTTCGATCAACTACGCGAAGGCAAAGGCTACCTGCGCTGGACCCTGAGTTTTTGTCACCCTCGATTAAATGCCGGTCAACTGATTCGGGTTGAGGGCTGCTCACACTTGCTATGGCACGACAAGGTTTACCAGCACCGCGACTTCTTCGACGCTGGCGCCCTGCTCTATGAGCACGTGCCTGTCATGGGACGAGCCATCGCCTGGCTAAAAAGGAGATTGGTATGACGCATCCCGACGCACGACGCATCTGGCTGACCGGCGCCAGCAGTGGCATCGGCCTGGCGCTGGCCGAAGAACTGCTCAAGTCCGGCCACCGACTGGCCCTGACTGCGCGCACGCTGGGGCCGCTCGAAGCTCTGGATGAACGTTACCCGCGCCAGGTTCTGCTGGCGCCCGGCGACATCACCGACAGCGAACAGGTCAAGGTCATTGGCGAACGCATTGGCCAGATATGGGGTTCTGTGGACACCGTGATCCTGAATGCCGGCACCTGTGAATATGTCGACTGCAAACAGTTCGACGCGGCGCTGGTCGAGCGCGTAGTGCGGACCAATTTGCTGGCGAGCAGTTACTGCGTCCAGGAAGCGCTGCCACTGCTGCGCCAAGGTAGAAAACCGCACCTCGTCGCCGTCTCCAGTTCAGTGACCTACCTACCGCTGTCCCGCGCGGAAGCCTACGGCGCTTCCAAGGCAGGCCTGCGTTATCTGTTCGAAGCCTTGCGCATTGACCTGGCTCACGAAGGGATCGACGTCACCCTCATCAGCCCGGGTTTTGTCGATACACCACTGACCGCCCAAAACGATTTCCCCATGCCCATGCGCTGGCCCGTGGACAAGGCCGCCCGGCACATTGCCGAACGCCTTCAACGCCCGCGCCGCCCCTTGGAGATAGCCTTCCCCGCCGCATTCATTTTCACCCTGCGCCTATTGGCGCTACTGCCCACACGCCTGCAACTCGCGCTGGGCAAATGCATGGTTCGCTCATCGAACGCGGAGAGGAACACCCCATGAAAGTCGCGATCATTGGCAGTGGCATCGCGGGGCTGACTACCGCGTATTTGCTCAATCGCAACCACGAGATCAGCGTGTTTGAAGCCGCTGACTGGATTGGCGGTCATACCCATACCGTGGACGTGACCGTCAACGGCCAACAGCACGCCATTGATACCGGCTTCATCGTGTTCAACGACTGGACCTACCCGAACTTCATTCGCTTGCTGTCCACGCTGGGCGTGACCTTCAAGGCCACGGAGATGAGCTTTTCGGTGTGCGACCCTATTTCGGGCATTGAGTACAACGGTAATACCCTCAACAGCTTGTTTGCTCAGCGCAGCAACCTCTGTTCGCCGTCGTTCTGGGGGATGTTGCGCGACATCCTGCGCTTCAACCGCGAAGCGCTGAGCGATCTGCACAGCCAACGTATTGCAGCCGACACAACCCTCGGCGCCTACTTGAAAACCGGGGGTTACGGACAACGGTTCACTGAGCATTACATCGTGCCTATGGGGGCCGCGATCTGGTCGATGTCATTGGCCGACATGCTTTCGTTTCCTCTGCAATTTTTTGTGCGGTTCTTCAAGAATCACGGCCTGCTCTCGGTCAATCATCGGCCGCAGTGGTGTGTGGTCGAAGGGGGATCAAGCCGTTACATCGAACCCATGACAGCCTCGTTTCGCGAAAAGATTCGCCTCAACTGCCCTGTGATCCGAGTCGAGCGCGACGACATCGGCGTGCGGGTTCACAGCGCTGCGGGCAGCGAGCGTTTTGACAAGGTGGTATTTGCCTGTCACAGCGATCAAGCCTTGCACCTGTTGGCGCAACCGACACAGGCCGAACAAGACATCCTTGGCGCCCTGCCCTACGCCGATAATGATGTGGTGCTGCACACCGATATCCAGCTGTTGCCCAAGCGTCCCTTGGCCTGGGCCAGTTGGAACTACCGCCTGGGCGGTGCTGGCCAGCACCTCGCGGCAGTGACATACGACATGAACATCCTGCAAGGGATCGACAGCGACACCCGGTTTTGCGTGAGCCTGAACCAGACGGCCGCCATCGACCCGAGCAAGATCCTCGCTCGCTACCGCTACGCGCATCCGCAATACAGCCTGACTGCCGTTGCGGCGCAAGCGCGCTGGGAAGAACTGCATGGTGACAAACATACCTACTATTGCGGCGCTTACTGGGCCAACGGCTTTCATGAGGATGGCGTGGTCAGTGGCCTGCGAGTAGCCCAGGCTTTCGGTGAATCGCTGTGAACAGCGCCCTGTACAGCGGCTGGGTCGCCCATCGGCGGTTTTCGCCCAAGCCTCATGACTTCCGCTATCGGATCGGCCTGCTGTATCTGGACCTGGACGAACAGGACGCAGTGCTTGGCCTGTCACCTCTGGCCGGCAGCAGCCGTTTTGCGCCGTTTTCGTTTCGCCAAAGCGACTACCTGCACACGTACACCGGGCGCGGCGTGCCCCTGATCGATGCGGTGCGTGAGCTGGTCGGCGCCGCTCTGGGCCACACCCCCCAAGGTTCGGTTTGCCTGCTGACCCAAGCCCGTAGTTGGGGCCTGGCCTTCAACCCGGTGAGCTTCTTCTATTGCCATGAGAGCGACGGCCGACTGGCCGCGATCCTCTGCGAAGTCAGTAATACGCCGTGGCGCGAGCGTTATCACTACATCCTGCCGGCCAACGGAGCAGGCCATCAGCATTTCGCGGTGGCCAAGGCCTTCCACGTTTCGCCGTTTCTACCACCCGACCTGGAGTACCGCATGAGCTTCAGCCCTCCGGCCGAAAAGCTCGGCATTCACATGGCCGACTGGCAGGGCGAACTCAAGGTGTTCGACGCCACGCTCAACCTGCAACGCCAGGCCCTGAGCCGCGCCAGCCTGCATCGTCATTTGCTCGAGTTTCCGTGGATGACCGCCAAAACCTGCCTGGCTATCTACTGGCAAGCGTTGCGCCTGTTGATCAAACGGATGCCGATTTTCTCTCATCGGGCCGCCGACGGCGCCTACCGCATTGCCGCCGTGCAACCCAAGGAACCTCGCCATGAAAAGCAGTAGCGTATCGGCCAGCTTGAGCACCAACAACCTCACAGCGAATATTCTGCGGCGCGGCGTATTGCGCCAGCTTGCCCGCTTGCAGCGCGGGCAACTGGTGGTCATCGAGGGCGACGAGCGTCAGGTATTCGGCGCGGCCAGTGCCGTACAGCAAGCGCAGGTCCATATTCTCGACCCCACCGTCTGGGGCATGATCGCCAGCAACGGCTCGATCGGCGCGGGCGAAGCGTTTATCCATGGTTACTGGAGCACTCCCGACCTGACAATGGTGATCAGGGTTTTCGTCAGCAACCTGGAAGTGCTCGACGCCATGGAGGGGGGGCTGGCCAAACTGGGAAGACCTTTCATTCAGGCCTTGCATTGGCTCAATCGCAATACGCGCAAGGGCTCGCAGAAAAACATCGAGGCCCACTATGACCTCGGCAACGAACTGTTCGAACAGTTTCTCGATCCGACCATGATGTATTCCGCGGCACAGTTCCTCAGTCCAGATGACACCCTGGAACAGGCACAGCTGAACAAACTGGAGCGTATCTGCCAGAAACTTGACCTCAAACCCACCGATCATTTACTGGAAATCGGCACGGGCTGGGGCAGCATGGCTATTTATGCGGCGCAATATTACGGCTGTAAAGTCACCACCACTACCCTGTCAAAAGAGCAATTCGCTTACACCGAGAAGCGCATCGCCAAGATGGGTTTAAAAGACCAGGTGACACTGTTACTGAAGGACTATCGCGACCTGACCGGCCAATACGACAAACTGGTGTCCATCGAAATGATCGAAGCGGTAGGCCACCGGTTTTTGCCAACCTATTTCAAACAGTGCGCACAGCTGCTGAACAAAAACGGGCTGATGCTGCTGCAAGCGATCACCATCCGCGAGCAGCGTTACGAGCAAGCCAAAAATAGCGTCGATTTTATCCAGCGCTACATTTTCCCCGGCGGCGCTTTACCGTCGGTGCAGCGGATGCTGGAGATCGTCGGCCGTGACACCGACATGAACATCCTGCACATGGAGGATTTCGGCCTGCACTACGCGAGAACCCTGCGCCTGTGGCACGACAATTTTCGTCACGCCCACGGCTACTTGACTGAACTGGGCTATGACGATCACTTCCTGCGGTTGTGGGAGTTTTACTTGTGCTACTGCGAAGGTGGCTTCCTTGAACGGACCATCGGCACCGCGCAATTACTGCTGGCCAAACCCGACGCGCTGCCGCAACCGTTACTCGGGCGTTTCGATGCGTAGACAGCTGGCCAACGCGCTGCTGTTTCAGATCGGTTGGTTCGTCTGCGTACTGGGCGGTAACAGCCCGTGGTTACTGATCGCGGCGGGCGTGCTGTGCGTGCATCTGCTGTGGATAAGTTCATGGCAGGCGGAGGGCAAACTGCTGATCAGCGTGACGCTGGTCGGCACCTTGCTCGACAGTGCCTTGCAGACGCTAGGTGTATTCGATTTTGACAGTGGCGGGCCGTTGATCCCGCTGTGGTTGATCCTGTTATGGGCCGTATTGGCGACCACGCTCAATCACTGCCTGGCCTGGACCGCCAAGCCCTGGTGGCGCGCCAGCCTGCTCGGCGCCATCGGCGGACCGCTGTCGTACTGCGCAGGTTCGCAGATGGCGGGGGTCCATTTGCCGCTGGGGGTCTGGCCAAGCCTATTGTTGCTTGGGCTGATCTGGGCCGTTTTGTTTCCGTTGCTGCAAGGTCTGGCATATTTTCTGCACCCGACATACCGCCTTCACGAATAAATTCGTGTCCCACCCAGACGTGCCGAAGGCGGTGTTCTGTCAGGGGACTCACACGGGGGCTGCGCACTGGCATACACTGCGCGCCTATGACAACCATCAACATTCCATTGACCCAAATCGACGCAGAACCGGCCGTCACGTGTTCGACCTGTGCAGCCTGTTGCTGCCAGCTGGAAGTGATGCTGATCACTGATACCGGCGTGCCTGAACGTTACATCGATACCGACGATTGGGGTGGCGAGGTCATGTTGCGTCTGGATGACGGCTGGTGCGCGGCGCTGGATCGCAACACCATGATGTGCAGCATCTACGAAAAACGCCCACTGATTTGCCGCGAGTTCGAAACAGGCGAAGCGGATTGCCTGCACGAACGCCGAGGGATCGCCACGGCGTATCTGTGAAACGGCATCACGCTATTAGAAAGGCATCGTGTAGTGCAGGGCGTAACTTTCTACACCCGAGTTGACGTCATTGAGCCCGGCGTTGGAATAGTGCGTCGCACGAACCCCGACCTCATGCCCTCCGGCAAAGCGCAGACCAAACCCAAGCCGGTCTTCGAACAAAAACGACGTGCCCAATTGTTGATTTTCTACCCGAGTGCCGGAAAAAACCGCGACGCCAATACCTGCTTCCACGTACGGCTTGACGTTTTGACCCGAGAACTCATAAACCAATACCGGCGAGAACGACAGGCTGTTGTTACTGGCGCCATGGCGGCCGGCCCAGTAGGTGTAACCCCCACCCCAATAACCCGTCAGGCGACCCACGTCACTCTGTAACCAGCTTTTATCCCAGTCAAACTGTAAGCCCAAGCGATAGGTCATTGTCGATTCGCCAGTCTGACCGACCGATAACTCGACGCCCGCAGCTTCAGCGCTAACACTTTGCCCCATTAGTGCGGCCGCAATCGCAGCCAAACAAAACAGTCGCTTCATCAGAAACATCCTATTTTCGAATGCAGTTGTAGGAACTCTTTACTTATCCAGCGACGTTTTATGAACATTCGCCGTTACACGTTAGCTCAGCTCAAAGCTGGGCTCTTCGCGTTTTTTTTACCGGGGGAAGAATCGCACATAGCCAGATGTTTTCCATAACAGCGGTAGGATTTTTCTGAAATCTTCCGGATCCGCACTGGTCCAGAACTGCGTTTCTTGAGCCGGCCCCGTCGCCAGCAACTCACGCTGGGTCAATAACCGTTGAAGTTGCCGAGCGACTGCACCGCCTGTGTCGATCAGGCTGATCGACTCCGGGACCATTTGGCGCAGCAGTGGCTTCAGGAAAGGATAGTGCGTGCAGCCGAGAATAATAGTGTCGCAGCCAGCAGCCAGTAACGGCTCAACATAGCTGCGCAACAAGTTGCTGATAGTCGGGCTGACCAGATCGCCGGTTTCGATCAGCTCGACCAGGCCGGGACACGGCTGGGTAATGACCCGCACATCGAGTGCAAACCGGTCGAGCAAGGCCGCGAACTTGGCGCTCTGCAAGGTACCCGTGGTTGCCAGCACGCCCACAACGCCACTGCGGGTGGCCGCCGCTGCCGGTTTGACGGCGGGCTCCATGCCGACGATAGGCCAGTCAGGATACCGTTCGCGTAAATCCGCAACGCCTGCCACCGTGGCCGTGTTGCAAGCCAGCACCAGTGCTTTGGCGCCCTGCTTTTGGAAAAAATCGGCAATCACCGCACAGCGTTGGCGTATGAACTCGGGGGTTTTCTCGCCATAAGGAACGTTGCCGCAATCGGCCACGTACAGCAGGGACTCGTTGGGTAGCAGGCTGCGAATTTCACCCAGCACCGATAAACCGCCAACTCCGGAATCAAAGACCCCAATCGGCGCTTCATGGGTGTTAGTCATGGGCAAGACCGCACACACTGCAGGCTGGATCGCGCTTGACCCTCAACTCGCGAAAGCGACTGGTCAACGCATCGATCAATAGCAAACGCCCCACTAACGGCTCGCCAAACCCGGCCAACAGCTTCAGCGCTTCGAGTGCTTGCAGGCTGCCAACCAGCCCCACCAAAGGCCCGAGGACGCCAGCTTCACTGCACGTCAGTTCAGCTTCGCTGCCATGCCCGTACAGGCAGTGATAACACGGGCTGTCATCGCGCCGTGGGTCGAACACCGACAATTGCCCTTCCAGGCGAATCGCTGCACCGCTGACCAGCGGTTTACGCGCCGCGACACACGCCGCATTTACCGCTTCGCGGGTGGCAAAGTTGTCAGAGCAATCGAGTACCACGTCAACATCGGCTACCGCAGCAGCCAGGCTGTCGGCATCCAGCGCGCGGCGATGGGCGATCAGTTTCACCTCGGGGTTGATCGCGGTCAGGCGCTCAATGGCCGAATCCACCTTGCTCTGCCCGACGCTGTGGCTGTCATGAATGATCTGCCGTTGCAGATTGGTCAGGTCCACGGTATCGAAGTCGGCCAGATGCAACTCGCCGACACCGGCAGCGGCCAGATACAGAGCCACTGGAGAACCCAGGCCGCCGAGGCCGACGATCAACGCCCGGCTGTGTTTGAGGCGCAACTGGCCGTCGATATCCACGTGCTGCAACAAAATCTGTCGACTGTAGCGCAACAGTTCCTGATCGGTCAGCACGGGAGGCGCCCAAGAGTAATACGCTCGTGGCCGCCCAAATCCTTGCGGCTGTGCACGCGTTCAAAGCCGTGGCCTGCCATCAGGTCGCGCACAGCAGCGGCTTGATCGTAACCGTGTTCAAGCAACAGCCAACCGCCAACATCAAGGTAGTCAGGCGCTTGGGTAATGATGACGCGCAGGTCGTCCAGCCCGTCGACGCCCGCCACCAGGGCACTGCTCGGTTCAAAACGTACGTCTCCTGCCACCAGATGCGGATCAGCGCTGGCAATATAAGGAGGATTGCTGATGATCATGTCGAAACGCTGACCTTCAAGTGCGCTGAACCAATGGCTGTTCAGCACCGTGACATTGTTCAGGTGCAGGCGCTGACGATTGCGCTCGGCCAATGCAACGGCTTCAAGGATGCGATCTACCGCCGTTACCCTCCAGGCTGGACGTTCACTGGCCAGCGCCAGGGCAATGGCGCCGGTGCCAGTGCCCAGATCAAGCACGGTGACAGGCGCCAGAGCAGGCGTTATCGCGTGCAGTTCGAGCGCCACTTCGACTAACAACTCGGTGTCGGGACGCGGGATCAGTGTGTGTGGTGCAACTTCCAGGTCCAGCTTCCAGAACCCTTGCTGGCCCAGAATATAGGCCACCGGCTCGCCCGCACGACGGCGTTGCAGATAGGACGCAAACACCTGCGCCGCTTCGCTGCTGACAATCCGCTCGGGCCAGGTGTGCAGGTAGCTGCGGGGCTTGCCTAGAGCGGCAGCCAACAACAACTCCACGTCCAGGCGCGCGGTCGGCGAATCCGGAAGCTCGGCGGCTCTCAACACGCTGGCGATAATAGTCATTTACTCACCCAATGCCGCAAGTTGATCAGCCTGGTACTCGGCCAGCAACGGTTCTATCACTGCATCGACTCCACCGGCCATAACGTCATCGAGGGAATACAACGTCAAGTTGACCCGATGGTCCGTCACACGACCCTGAGGAAAGTTGTAGGTACGAATTCGTTCGGATCGGTCACCCGACCCCACCAGCAATTTACGCTCGCTGGCGATGGCATTGGCCGCCGCGCTGGTTTGCTGATCGTTAAGTTTCGCCGACAGCCAGGACATTGCCCGAGCCCGGTTCTTGTGTTGAGAACGTTCCTCCTGGCACTCGACAACGATGCCGGTCGGAAGGTGAGTGATGCGCACGGCCGAGTCGGTCTTGTTCACGTGCTGACCACCCGCGCCGGAGGACTTGTACGTGTCCACGCGCAAATCAGACGAGTTGATCTCGATGACTTGTTGCTCATCGGGCTCAGGCAATACCGCAACAGTGCAGGCAGACGTATGAATACGCCCCTGGGATTCGGTTTCAGGGACGCGCTGCACACGATGGGCGCCGGACTCGAATTTTAATTTTCCGTAAACGTGATCGCCTTCGACGCGCGCGATGATTTCTTTGTAGCCGCCGTGCTCGCCTACGTTTTCCGACAGAATTTCCACGCGCCAGCCGCGACGTTCGGCGTAGCGTGAGTACATGCGAAACAGGTCACCGGAAAAAATCGCCGCCTCGTCGCCACCGGTGCCAGCACGAATTTCGAGGAACACATTACGCCCGTCGTTCGGGTCTTTGGGCAGGAGCATGCGCTGTAGCTGACCTTCCAGATCGGCCAATTGCTCTTTGGCTTCACGGACTTCCTCGACGGCCAATTCACGCATGTCCGGGTCACTGTCCTTGAGCAGCGCCTGTGCACCTTCCAGATCGCCCAGTACTTTGAGCAACTGGTTGTAGGTCACGACAATAGGCTCTACTTCGGCGTACTCCCGGGAATAGGCGCGAAACCTGTTTTGTTCGGAAATGACTTCGGCATCACCAAGCAGCGCGGTCAGTTCCTCAAAACGATCGTTAAGGATGTCCAGCTTATTGAGCAGTGAAGCTTTCATTGCGGGGGTTTATCCGTCGAGCCCTCACCGAGGGCAAAAAGTTCTTGGGCCATGGCCAACGCATCGAGGCGACCTTCGGCAGACAGCTTTTTCAATTGCACGCTTGGAGCATGCATCAATTTGTTGGTCAGCCCTCGCGCCAATTGCACCAGCACGTCTTCGGCGCTGCTGCCGTTGGCCAACATGCGTTGGGCTTTGAGCAATTCATCGTCACGCAGACGCTCGCTTTGTTGACGATAGGCCTTAAGTACATCCACTGCCGCCAGCTCTCGCAGGCGCAACATGAACTCATCGGCGCCCAGACTCACCAGCTCTTCAGC
Organism: Pseudomonas sp. GG8; assembly: GCF_052976945.1. Taxonomy (NCBI): domain Bacteria; kingdom Pseudomonadati; phylum Pseudomonadota; class Gammaproteobacteria; order Pseudomonadales; family Pseudomonadaceae; genus Pseudomonas; species Pseudomonas sp. GG8. The sequence continues at coordinate 753,068 of NZ_JBRIIP010000001.1, read as the reverse complement.
CGCTTGCGCAGCGCCCTGGCGACTCTTGAGGTTCTCGGCGACCACTTCGTGCAGGTCGTCGACGCTGTAGAGGTAAACGTCGTCCAGCTCGCCGACTTCCGGTTCGATATCGCGAGGCACCGCGATATCGACCATGAAAATCGGTTTGTGCTTGCGCAGCTTCAAGGCGCTTTCCACCGCGCCCTTGCCCAGGATCGGCAACTGACTGGCGGTGGAACTGATCACAATGTCGCTTTTGACCAGCTCAGCCGGAATATCGGACAGTAAAACCGCGTGGGCACCGAACTCCGCGGCCAGGATACTGGCCCGCTCCAGGGTACGGTTGGCCACCACGATACGCCTCACGCCCAGATCATGCAGATGCCGGGCAACCAGCGTGATGGTTTCGCCCGCGCCAATCAACAATGCCTGGCTGCGCTGCAAATCACTGAAAATCTGCTTGGCCAGGCTGACAGCGGCAAACGCCACCGACACCGGGTTTTCACCAATGGCGGTATCGGTGCGTACCTGTTTGGCAGCGTTGAAGGTGGCCTGGAACAACCGGCCCAGCAGCGGGCCAATGGTCCCCGCTTCCCGCGCAACGGCGTACGCAGACTTCATCTGGCCGAGAATCTGTGGCTCGCCGAGCACCAGCGAGTCAAGCCCTGAGGCAACCCGCATCATGTGACGAACGGCCGCCTCATCTTCATGCACATAAGCACTGGCGCGCAGCTCGTCCAGGCTCAGATGATGATAATCGGCCAGCCAGCGCAGTATGGCATCGGACGCAAGGTGATCCTGTTCGATGTACAGTTCGCTACGGTTACAAGTCGAGAGGATCGCAGCTTCGCGGCTGTCGGTTAGACGGCAGAGCTGCTGCAAGGCCTCAACCAACTGCTCAGGCGTAAATGCCACGCGCTCGCGGACGTCTACTGAAGCAGTCTTATGGTTAATACCAAGTGCAAGGAAGGCCATTCAAGGTCGCTGATGGTGACGTGAAGCCGGCAATTGTCCTACTTCGCCAGAGTGAGAACAACCACCGCAGACTATTGTCCGAATAGAGCGGCCCCTTTTAAGCCGTTTATCGGCCGTGTTTTGGCCTCGCCAAAGGCCAGTTGAGTAGTTTTCGCATAGGCTGTGGGTTTGCTCCTAGGCTTGTGTCATGATGATCCGACCGCAGGTAAGTCGCCCTCTCCCTATATATGAATAGATCCTCCGCGTTACTTCTCGCCTTTGTGTTTCTGAACGGTTGCCAGGCTATAGCCCCCGTTTCACCGGATGCTACGCCACCGGCCGCAGACACGACGCCCGCACCCGCACCCAAGCCGCAGGTTTATAGCTCGTTCACCGAAGACACAGTGTTCAGCCTGTTGAGTGCGGAGCTGGCGGGTCAGCGCAACCGATTCGACATCGCGCTGGATAACTACGTCACCCAAGCGATCAATACTCAGGATCCAGGGATTTCCGAACGCGCCTTCCACATTGCCGAGTACCTGGGCGCCGATCAGGCAGCACTGGATACCTCGCTGATCTGGGCGAAAAACGACCCGACCAATCTTGAAGCACAACGCGCGGCGGCGATTCAATTGGCCCGCGCCGGACGCTATGACGATTCCATGGCGTACATGGAGAAGGTCCTGCAAGGACAGGGCGATACGCATTTTGACTTTTTGGCGCTGTCTGCCGCCGAAACCGATGCAGATACCCGCAACGGTTTGCTGACCAGCTTTGATCGCCTGCTCAAGAAATACCCGAAAAACGGCCAGCTGATCTTCGGCAAAGCCTTGCTCCTCCAACAGAACGGTGACGCCCAAGGCGCCCTGAAACTGCTGGAAGACAATCCAGCCAATGACGGCGACGTGACCCCTATTCTGCTGCGGGCCCGCCTCCTGCAGGGCATGGACCGAGGCAAAGAAGCCTTGCCGATCCTGGAAAAAAGCATTCGCCAATACCCGGACGACAAACGCCTGCGCCTGACTTATGCCCGCATGCTGGTCGAACAGAACCGCATGGACGACGCCAAAGTCGAGTTCTCCAGCCTGGTGCAACAGTTCCCGGATGACGACGAGTTGCGTTATTCGCTGGCGCTGGTTTGCCTTGAAGCCAAAGCCTGGGATGAAGCCGTTGGCTACCTGGAAGACTTGATCGCTCGCGGCAGCCACGTTGATTCGGCGCACCTGAACCTCGGCCGTGTCTACGAAGAACGCAACGATCCGCAAAACGCCCTGACCGAATACGCTCAGGTCGGCCCCGGCAATGACTACCTGCCGGCGCAACTGCGCCAAAGCGACATTCTGATGAGCAACGGTAGCGTGGCCGAAGCCTCGAAACGCCTGGCCGCCGCACGCGAAGCGCAGCCCGACTATGCGATTCAGCTGTACCTGATCGAAGCCGAAACCCTGGCAAACAACAACCAGAGCGATCGAGCCTGGCAAGTGCTGGGGCAGGCGTTGAAGCAGTATCCCGACGACTTGAACCTGCTGTATACACGAGCCATGCTCGCGGAAAAACGCGACGACCTGTCGCAAATGGAAAAAGACCTGCGCGCGATTATCAAGCGCGAGCCTGACAACGCCATGGCCTTGAACGCCTTGGGCTACACCCTGTCAGACCGCACGACGCGCTATGCCGAAGCCAAGGCCCTGATCGAACGAGCGCACGCACTGAACCCGGAAGACCCAGCCGTACTCGACAGTCTGGGGTGGGTAAATTACCGCCTGGGCAACCTCGATGAAGCCGAACGCTTGCTGCGTCAGGCGCTGGAACGCTTCCCGGACCACGAAGTCGCCGCCCATCTGGGCGAAGTATTGTGGGCCAACGGCAAGCAGCGCGAAGCCCGGAAAGTCTGGAGCAAAGCCCTCGAGCAACAACCTGATAGCCCTATTCTGCGCAGCACTCTGCGGCGCCTGACCGGATCCGAGACTCTCTAATTTTATGTTTTTGCGCCACGTTATCGTTTTCAGCCTGATCGCCCTGCTCGCCGGTTGCGCCGGTTTTACCTCTCGCGAAGCCCTGCAGGGCCAAGGCAACCCCGCGCAATGGCGCGAACACAAAGCACAACTGAGCAGCCTTGACGGGTGGCAAATCAGCGGCAAGGTCGGCATTCGCGCCCCGAAGGATTCGGGCAGCGGCACCTTGTTCTGGCTGCAGCGTCAGGACTACTACGATATCCGCCTCTCAGGCCCCCTGGGACGCGGCGCAGCCCGCTTGACCGGACGACCGGGTAGCGTCGCCCTGGAAGTAGCCAATCAGGGCCGCTACGAAGCTGCCAACCCGGAAGACTTGCTCCAACAACAACTAGGCTGGAAATTACCGGTGTCGCATCTTGTCTGGTGGGTACGCGGTCTACCCGCTCCCGGCAGCAGGAGTCGCTTGAACCTGGATGGCGACAGTCGCCTTGCCAGCCTCGAGCAGGACGATTGGCAAGTCGAATACCTGAGCTACACGCAACAGAACGGCTATTGGCTGCCTGAGCGCATCAAGCTGCACGGCCAGGACCTCGACGTCACGCTGGTGATCAAGGACTGGCAACCACGCAAACTGGGGCAATAATCATGCACACCCCTCGCCTGACGCTGCCGGCACCCGCCAAACTCAACCTGATGCTGCATATTCTTGGCCGTCGCGAAGACGGCTATCACGAGTTGCAGACGCTGTTTCAATTTCTCGACTACGGTGACGAACTCAGTTTCGCCGTACGCGATGACGGAGAAATCCGCCTTCAAACTGAAATTCCCGGCGTGCCCCACGACAGTAACCTGATCGTAAAAGCCGCTCGTGCATTGCAAAAACAATCCGGCTGCACCCTTGGTATCGACATCTGGCTGGAAAAACGTCTGCCCATGGGCGGAGGAATCGGCGGCGGAAGCTCCGATGCGGCCACCACATTGCTCGGTCTGAATCACCTGTGGAAACTTGGTTGGGATGAAGATCGCCTGGCCGCATTGGGCCTGACATTAGGCGCGGACGTCCCGGTTTTCGTGCGTGGACATGCTGCGTTTGCTGAAGGTGTCGGAGAAATACTGACCCCTGTAAACCCCGAAGAGCCTTGGTATCTGGTGCTTGTACCGCAAGTATCTGTAAGTACAGCAGAAATTTTTTCAGATCCACTGTTGACACGAGACACTCCTCCCATTAAAGTGCGCCCCGTTCTCGAGGGAAACAGTCGAAATGACTGTCAGCCGGTTGTAGAGAGGCGTTACCCAGCTGTTCGTAACGCTTTGAATTTGTTAGGCAATTTTGCCGAAGCAAAATTAACCGGAACTGGAAGTTGTGTGTTTGGGGCCTTCCCAAACCAAGCCGAAGCTGATAAAGTCTCGGCCCTTCTTACAGAGACCCTTACAGGGTTTGTAGCAAAGGGAAGCAACGTTTCGATGTTGCATCGCAAGTTACAAGATCTGTTCTAAGAATTGAGTGCTGGGCACTCAAGGTGAAACATTACAGGGGCGTCGCCAAGCGGTAAGGCAGCAGGTTTTGATCCTGCCATGCGTTGGTTCGAATCCAGCCGCCCCTGCCATTTTCTATACTCATCCAGGTATACCCTCAGCCGGCAGGTAGTGCGCGTGTCCAAGATGATGGTCTTTACGGGGAACGCTAACCCCGATCTAGCTAGGCGTGTAGTACGCCAGCTGCATATCCCTCTAGGTGATATCTCCGTCGGCAAATTTTCCGATGGTGAAATCAGTGCCGAGATCAATGAAAACGTCCGCGGTAAAGACGTCTTCATTATCCAGCCAACCTGTGCACCAACCAACGATAACCTGATGGAACTGGTTGTGATGGCAGATGCCTTCCGCCGCTCCTCAGCGTCTCGAATCACTGCGGTGATTCCATACTTTGGTTATGCCCGCCAGGATCGCCGTCCGCGTTCCGCACGTGTAGCTATCAGCGCGAAAGTTGTCGCTGACATGCTGACCGTGGTGGGGATCGATCGTGTTCTTACGGTTGATTTGCATGCGGACCAAATTCAGGGATTCTTCGATATTCCGGTAGATAACATCTACGGCTCCCCCGTTTTGGTGGATGACATCGAAGATCAACGCTTCGAAAACCTGATGATTGTTTCCCCGGATATCGGTGGCGTCGTGCGTGCACGGGCTGTTGCCAAATCCTTGGGCGTCGATCTCGGGATCATCGATAAACGCCGTGAGAAAGCCAATCACTCTGAAGTGATGCATATCATCGGTGATGTCGAAGGGCGTACCTGTATTCTGGTCGACGACATGGTCGATACCGCCGGCACTCTGTGTCACGCGGCGAAGGCCCTGAAAGAGCATGGCGCTGCCAAGGTCTTTGCCTACTGCACACACCCTGTGCTGTCGGGTCGGGCTATCGAAAACATTGAAAATTCCATGCTGGACGAACTGGTGGTGACCAACACCATCCCGTTGTCCGCTGCCGCACAATCCTGTTCACGTATCCGCCAACTGGATATTGCACCGGTAGTTGCTGAGGCGGTCCGCCGCATCAGCAACGAAGAATCGATCAGCGCGATGTTCCGCTAAGGGCTCTGCCCACGGTTGCATTACGCTGTCGAAAAGCGCCCCGCCCCAACCTACTGTTGGGGCGGGGCTTTTTTGCCCATATCGTCTGAGCGCCGGTCGCAACCGCTGGGCGAATGTGGTTATTTTGGAGAAACAACATGAATAACTTTACTTTGAATGCTGAAGTGCGTTCCGACCTGGGGAAAGGTGCGAGCCGCCGCCTGCGTCGTCTCGCAAGCCTGGTTCCAGCTGTCGTTTACGGTGGCGAAAAAGCCCCTGAATCGATCAGCATGCTGGCTAAAGAAGTTGCCAAACTGTTGGAAAACGACGCTGCTTTCAGCCACGTTATCGAACTGAACATTGGTGGCACCAAGCAGAACGTCGTGATCAAAGCACTGCAACGTCACCCGGCCAAGGGCCACGTGATGCATGCTGACTTCGTACGCGTTATCGCTGGTCAGAAACTGATCGCTCACGTACCTGTGCACTTCATCAACGAAGAAGCACCGATCAAGAAAGGCGGCGAAATTTCGCACGTTATTTCCCAGGTCGAAGTAACTTGCCTGCCGAAAGATCTGCCTGAGTTCATCGAAGTCGATCTGAACGCTGCTGAAGTGGGTGACATCATTCACCTGTCCGACCTCAAAGCACCTAAAGGCGTTGAGTTCGTAACACTGGTACACGGTAACGACCTGGCTGTTGCCAACGTTCACGCACCACGTGTAGCACCTGAAGCAGAAACCGCTGCCGAGTAATTCATTGCTTGGTAACGTCGGAGTTGCTCAGAAAGCGTCGCGAGCGATAGTCAGGCAAAGCGGGCGAGATCGCGGAGTTTACATCATGGTAAATGAGCATATTTCGCCCACTTCTGTCGCTACGCCTAGCGATGTTATCCACAACTCCAAGGAAGAGCCCCTGTCGTGACTGCCATACAACTGATCGTTGGCCTGGGAAATCCAGGCGCCGAATACGAACAGACCCGGCATAACGCAGGGGCTCTTTTTGTTGAGCGTATTGCTGCGGCGCAAGGCGTCAATCTTGCCGTCGAGCGAAAATTTTTTGGCCTGACCGGGCGATTCACTCACCAGGGTCAGGATGTTCGTCTACTGATCCCCACCACGTACATGAACCGCAGCGGCCAAGCCGTGGCGGCGCTCGCTGGCTTCTATCGCATTCCGGTAGACGCCATACTGGTGGCACATGATGAACTTGACCTGCCTCCCGGCGTTGCCAAGCTAAAGCAAGGCGGCGGCCATGGCGGTCATAACGGACTGCGCGACATCATCGCGCAGCTCGGCAATCAGAATACGTTTCACCGCCTGCGGCTTGGCATTGGCCACCCAGGTGATGCCAGCAAGGTCTCCAATTTTGTTCTGGGTCGAGCGCCACGCGCTGAACAGGAAAAACTGGACGCCAGTATCGATTTTGCCCTCGGCGTGCTGCCGGATATCTTCGCCGGTGAATGGAACCGCGCGATGAAAAACCTGCACAGCCAGAAGGCCTGACTAACTCCAAGGGGAAATATCATGGGATTCAATTGCGGCATCGTCGGCCTACCCAACGTCGGCAAGTCCACCCTGTTCAACGCCCTGACCAAATCCGGCATCGCGGCTGAGAACTTCCCCTTCTGCACCATCGAGCCGAACACCGGTATCGTGCCGATGCCGGACGCACGCCTGGACGCTTTGGCGGCCATCGTTCTCCCGGAACGTGTACTGCCGACCACCATGGAATTCGTCGACATCGCCGGCCTGGTTGCTGGCGCCTCGAAAGGTGAAGGCCTGGGCAATAAATTCCTCGCCAACATCCGCGAGACCGATGCCATCGCCCACGTGGTCCGCTGCTTCGAAGACGAGAACGTGATTCACGTCTCCAACAGTGTCGACCCGAAACGCGACATCGAAATCATTGACCTGGAATTGATCTTCGCCGACCTCGACAGCTGTGAAAAACAGCTGCAAAAAGTGACGCGCAATGCCAAAGGCGGCGACAAGGAAGCTGTTGCGCAAAAAGCCATTCTGGAACAACTCATCGCCCACTTCTCCGAAGGCAAGCCCGCGCGCAGCCTGGTGAAGAACATGAATGCCGATGACAAACAACTGGCTCGTGGCTTCCACCTGTTGACCATCAAGCCAGTCATGTACATCGCCAACGTTGCGGAAGACGGCTTCGAGAACAACCCGCTTCTGGACGTGGTCCGTGCCATCGCCGAAGAAGAAGGCGCAATCGTAGTTCCAGTGTGCAACAAGATCGAAGCAGAAATCGCCGAGCTCGACGATGGCGAAGAGAAGGACATGTTCCTTGAGGCTCTGGGCCTTGAAGAACCTGGCCTGAACCGCGTGATCCGCGCGGGCTACGAAATGCTTAACCTGCAAACCTACTTCACCGCAGGCGTAAAAGAAGTTCGCGCCTGGACTGTCCGCGTGGGTGCCACCGCACCGCAAGCCGCAGCAGTGATCCACACCGACTTCGAAAAAGGCTTCATCCGCGCCGAAGTCATCGCCTACGCAGACTTCATCCAGTACAAAGGCGAAGCCGGTGCTAAAGAAGCGGGCAAATGGCGCCTGGAAGGCAAGGATTACATCGTCAAAGACGGTGACGTGATGCACTTCCGCTTCAACGTATAAGTCGCTACCGCTATTTCATTGGGCTGCAGAAACTGTCTGAAACCCAATGAAAACCTGAAACCCCCTGAAACAGGGGGTTTTTTGCATCTAGAGTCGTCATAGGACATCTAGGGAATCTAGCCAATGCCTAACTATGAAGTCCTTTCCAATCGTCTTCGGTTCATACCCTGGGTCTTCCTCTGCCTGGGTCTAGCGCTGACCTATGCACTTCAGGACATTCCTCGCGAGTCTGCCCGACAGGCGCTCCACGATGAGTTCGACTACCGTACCAACGAAATCATCGAGAACACCAATAGGCGCTTACAACGTTACGAGCAACTAATGGAAGGCCTGTCGGGCCTGTTCGCAACGTCGCTCGTTGTCACGCGCAGCGAGTTCGCTAGATACGTTGATGCTCTTAAACTCGAAGGCAAATACCCAGGCATCCAGGGATTAGGTTTTGCTCCACGGGTGTTGCCGGAGGACAAATCCAGGCACATCGCCGATGTACGTACCGAGGGCCGGGTTGATTACACCATCAATCCCAGCGGTAACCGAGACCTCTACACGCCGGTCATCTACCTCGAGCCTTTCAACTGGCGTAATCAGCGCGCGATTGGCTACGACATGTATTCCGAACCTGTTCGTCGCGCGGCACTGGATCAATCGAGGGATGAGGAAATTACCTCTATCTCGGGCAAGGTTCGGCTGCTGCAGGAAACCGATCAGGACGTTCAGGCAGGATTCCTGATGTACCACCCGGTCTATCGTCTGCAAGCACCCCATCAGACAGTCGATGAACGCCGCGCAAACCTGATCGGTTGGGTCTATGCCCCCTTCCGCATGAATGACTTGATGGACGGCATTCCGGGAAAACGCTTTGGGGAAGCCGGCACCACACTGAGTCTAGACCTCTACGACGGTGATTCGGTCGGACAGAGCGCATTGATCTTCAGCTCGAACAGCCGTAGCGACAGCTCGGCTCCCGAGTTTCACACCACCCGGCTTGTTCCTCTTTTTGGCCATCAGTGGACGGTAGCGGTCAGTTCACTGGCACCCTTTGACGCCCGACTGAAAAGTGACAAAGCCGACATCATTGCAGTTTCCGGTACCGTTGCCAGCGTGCTATTGGCCCTGGTCGGCTGGCTGCTGGTGACAGGCCGAGTACGAGCGTTGGTCATTGCCAAAGACATGACATCAGCCTTGCAGCAAAGCGAAACGGTACTCAGGAAGCTCAATCGCGACTTGCGGCTGCTCAGTCGCTGCAATACAGCGCTGGTGCACGCTGAAGATGAGTACACCCTGCTGGCTGAAATATGCCGTTTGTGTGTCGACAGGGACAATTACCTGATGGCCTGGGTTGGCTATGCGGAGCAGGATGAAGCCAAAATGGTGCGACCCATAACGCAATCCGGTTATGACAACGGGTATCTCGACGGGATCAATATCTCTTGGGCGGATACCGAGAACGGTCAGGGTCCGACCGGTATGGCCATCCGCACCGGTCAGCCGAATATCAGCCAGGATATCCAGAACAGCCCGCGAATGGCGCCGTGGCGCGAGGCGGCGATCCAGCATGGGTACCAATCCAGTGTGGCCCTGCCACTCATTTGCGACGCCAAAGTGCTGGGCGCGTTAACCATTTACGCAAGCGAAGCGCACGCCTTCGACCCAGACGAGCTGAAGCTTCTGCAGGAGCTGGCCAACGAACTGGCTTACGGCATCATGGCGTTGCGTACCCGTGCGGAGCATGCCGCCGCCAAAGAAACGCTGGCGTTCCTGGCGCATTACGACCCACTGACCCACCTGCCCAATCGTCTGCTGCTGCGCGACCGCTTTGAGCACGCAGTACTCACCAGCAAGAGCGAAAACACCACGCTTACTGTGCTTTACCTCAATCTGGATCATTTTCAGCGGATCAATAACAGCTTGGGATACGCTGTCGGCGACCAGGTACTGGTCATGGTCGTTGAACGGCTGTGGCAGTGCATCCCAATGACCGCAACGATCAGTCGAATTAACGGTGACGAGTTTGTTGTCTTGCTCACGGGAAATTACCACGTTGCGGAAATTATTGGCTTCGCGAATGCCATCCAGGAGGTCTTTGTTGACCCCCTGGAAATCGGCAGCCATAAACTAAGTATTTCTTTCTCCATCGGCATTGGCTTGTTCCCGAATGATGGAGAGGACCTCGACACCCTATTCAATAACGCCCACACGGCAGTCAATAGTGCCCAGGAGGCGGGGCGCAATACCTATCGTTTCTTCACGCGTGAAATGAATATCGGTCTGATTGAGCAAGTTCGACTCACCGGGGGATTAAGCAATGCTCTGCGAAATCGCGAATTCGTGCTCCATTATCAGCCTCAGATAGACATTCGCAGTGGTCGGATCATCGGCGCGGAAGCCCTGATCCGCTGGCAGCATCCGATCGACGGGCTTGTGCCTCCGGGCAAGTTCATTCCTCTGGCTGAGCGCAGTGGCCATATCGTTCCGATAGGCGAATGGGTGCTCAACGAAGCCTGTCGTCAAGCCAAGGTCTGGCAGAGTCAATATTCACCGGCACCGGTAATAGCCGTCAATCTCTCGGGCTTGCAGTTCAAGCGCGGGAACGTTCTGGAAGTGGTGTCTGCTGCGCTTGCCACGTCTGGGTTGCGACCGGACCGGCTGGAACTGGAACTGACCGAATCCATTCTGCTGCAGGACGTGGATGCCACGATAGAAACCCTGCACGGCTTGAAGGCCATGGGTGTGAACCTGTCCATCGACGATTTCGGAACCGGCTATTCCAGCCTTTCGTATCTTAAACAGCTGGCGGTCGACAAGCTCAAGATTGATCAATCGTTTGTGCAGGACATGTTGACCGATCCCGATGGCGCCTCAATCGTCAAAGCCATCATCCAGCTTGGGCACACCCTGCAGCTCACGGTGATCGCTGAGGGTGTGGAGGTCGATGCCCAATTGGCGTTCCTCAACGAATCAGGATGCGATGAGGTTCAAGGGTATTTGTTTAGCCGTCCGGTTCCGGCAGATCAATTCGCCAGACTCCTCGAAAAGGGACTGCCCACGCGGACCTGAGCAATCCAGACACACCAGGTAACCTTGAATCTTATAAACATCCCTGACTCGAAAACTATACGGTCTCAGCGTTCTTGAGAATCACGTAAAGCTGGTCTTTCAAGGTCAACTTTTCTTTTTTCAGATTTTCAATTTCAAGCTCGGTACCCGACTCAATGCGGGCTTCGATGTTCTTGATGCGCTGATCGAGCTCATTATGCTCATCGAAAAGACGGGAAAAGTGCTTATCTTCAGCTTTCAGGCGAGTAATCAGATCACGGTATTCGGGAAACATAGAAGCTCCTAATTGAAGTGGTGTTCGGGCAATTATCCAAAGCCATCCGTTTGGGTTCCATGATCAGGATCATGCCAACCGCAGATACCCAGAAAATGCCTCCGATTGAAGTGACGCCGGTTCATGGACTGGGGCATCGGCGCCTGACAAACGCTTTACGCGCCTCCTCCAGCCCAATCAACAGCAGGGCAAACGGCAACAGGAACAGCCACACTTCGAACGGCAGTGGCGCGGTACCCAAGAGCGCGTTGCCCCAACGGGTGTAAGTAAAAAGCAGGATCAAGACGATTTCCAGCGCCACACCCCAAAGAATCAGGGGATTGCCGCGCACCCCCGTGTCGAAGACCGAGCGGGTCGTACTTCGACAGAGAAAGACGTTGACCACCTGAAGTACCACAATGGCCGCCAGGCTGCCGGTGGTTGCCTGGTGATAAAGCGGATCGGAAAAAGCCACTGTGTCGCCGAACGTCCAGCCACCACGTTGCAGGACAAAGATGAACGTCGACACGGTTGCCAGCGCTTCAAACAAGCCCAACGCCACATAACCACGCAGGGCAACGCCCAGGTTGAACAAGCGCTCCCCCGGGGGACGCGGGGGGCGCTGCATGATCTGCGGGTCTGGCCGCTCCACCCCGAGGCCGAGCGCGGTCAGGGTGTCGGTGCCCATGTCGATGGCCAGCATCTGCAAGGGCGTGATTGCCAGGGGCAGCTTGACCAGCACAAAGCCGAGATAGGGAATCAGCTCCGCCATGTTGTGCGCCAGGATGTAGGTGAGAAATTTGCGGATGTTGTCGAACACCGCACGCCCCTCTTCGACGGCATTGACGATGCTGGCGAAATTGTCGTCCAGCAGCACCATGTCGGCCACCTCGCGGGCTACATCGGTGCCCGACAGCCCCATCGCAATACCGACATGGGCGCTCTTTAGGGCGGGTGCGTCGTTCACCCCGTCACCGGTCACTGCAACGATCTCGCCTTTGCGCTTGAGCGTCTCGACGATCCGCAGCTTCTGCTCTGGCGCGATGCGGGCACAAATGATTTCGGCCGCGTCCAGCGCCAGTTGCAACTGCGCATCGGACAACTGCAAAAGCTGTGCGCCGGTGAGCACCTGCGGCGCATCCGAGCGTACCAAGCCTATCTCGCGCGCAATCGCCAGCGCCGTGTGCGGGTTATCTCCCGTGACCATGATCACTTTGATGCCCGCAGCCTGGCAGGCGCCAATCGCCCCCGGCACCTCTGGTCGGGGCGGATCCTGCAGTCCGACCAACCCCGCGAGGACCAACGTCTGCTCGACAGGCATCTGCCCCGCTTCCACGTCGCGCCACGCCAGCGCCAGGACCCGCAAGCCACGGTCGGCCATGGACGTCTGCGCCGCCAGGATACGGGCGCGACATTCGTCAGTGAGCGGCGTGATCGCACCATCGCGCCATTGTCCGGTGCACAGCGGCAACACCTTTTCCAGTGCGCCCTTGCACAACAGCCGAGGCCCGTCTGCCATCGCGTACACCACCGACATACGCATGCGCTCCGCATTGAACGGCAGCTCTTGCAAGCGCGCTATCGGACACGTCTGAGGCGCGATACGATTTACCAACTGGAGCATGGCCTGCTCCATAGGGTCGCCCAGGTAGGTCAATGATTCACAAGGACCGGTTTGCTGCAGATCGTGGCACAACCCGGCCACCTGAAAAAACGGCGCATTGGCCTGCGCAATGCCGACGGGCAAACCGTGCTCCAAGTCGCCGTACAGACTGCCATCCAGCCAAAGCGCGGTCACTGTCATCCGATTTTGCGTAAGGGTGCCGGTCTTATCGGTGCAGATCACCGTCGTCGAGCCCAATGCTTCAACGGACGGAAGATGACGGATCAGTACCTGCCGGCGCGCCATACGCTGGGTGGCCAGAACCAGCGACAACGTCAGCGTCGGCAACAAACCTTCCGGCACCATTGCGACGATGAGGCCGATGGTGAAAATGAAATCACTCCAGAAGGGCATACCCAGCACCATTCCGAGGCAGAAAAAGACCACACCGATCCCAAGCGCCAGTATCAGAATACTGCGGCTCAGGAGGGCAACCTCGCGTCGCAGTGGCGAGATTTCTGCACCGCTGGCCTGGGTCAGATGGGCGATGCGCCCGAACTCGGTGTGCATGCCCGTGGCAAAGACCACGCCGCGCCCCTTGCCCGACATGATCGCAGTGCCCGTCAGCACGATATTGCCCGCGTATAGCCAGTCCTCGGCAGCACTGGGTTGGGCATCGCGGGCTTCGGCCGTCGACTCGCCGGTCAGGGGAGCGTTATTGACCTGCAGCGAGAACGCCTCGATCACCCGGCAATCTGCCGGTACCCGGTCACCCTCGGCGAACAGTACGATATCACCGGGCACCAGCGCCTCGGTCGCGACCCGCAGCACCGAGCCATCGCGCAGTACCTGAGCCTGCTGCGGCAGCAATCGGCGTAAGGCAGACAGCGCTTTCCCGATCCGATACTCCTGCCAGAATGAGAATACACCGCTGACCAGAATGACCGCGATGAGGGCATAACCGAGGCGAGCCATGCCTTGCCCCGGAGACTTCCACTCGGCAATGAACGCCAACAGCGCCGCCAGCCACAACACTATCGAGAAGAAATGCACAAACTCCTTCAGCAGCGCCCGCAACCAGCTGCGGCGCCGAGCGTGGGCCATCCGGTTGAGACCGAACTCGCGCTGACGGCGCTGCACCTGCGCCGGGGAAAGCCCCTGCTCAGTGGCTTGCACGCTGGCCAAGGCGTCAGCGACCGACAGCTGATGAATTTTCATGCTCATAGCCCAAGGCCCATAACGTACCGTTTGAGCGTAGCTGCATCGCTGCCAACATGAATGATCGCTAGTGCACCTGAGCGCACATTTTCCACGACGTGGAGCCTCAGCTTCAGGCTGTACATGCGCGTGATCTCCCGCGCATTCCGCAGTCAATTACAAAACTGTCGTCGTCCCTTAAAATGCCCCTATTTTCAGACTCAGCGGGATTCCCATGACACACCAGGCGCCGAAACTCAGCATCGCCGCACAGGCAGGCAAGCCGCACCTGTCGGCCGGGCAAAAGAAATTCAACGCCTTGCTCAAGAAGATCGAAACGCAACGCCAATTACTGGAAGCCTGGCAAAACACGACGTCTCGCTGTCAGCAACGCTGGAACGCCGATTTCAAGCCATTGCTCGATGAGTTTGACCAGCTTGATAGCGAGATGCTGCACTTCCTTGACGACGCCAGCGATCGAGTAAAACTCAGCAAGAATGATCGGCAGACCCTGCAAGAGATCATCTGCGGTCTGGTGACCTCCCTGATGGGCGGAGAACATGACGAAACATTGAAGGCGATTTACAACAAGCACGCGGGCAGTCACTTCGACGTCGACAGGCTTGAGGAGGCCGAGCACTTCAAGACGTCGTTCGAAGAGACGTTCGGGTTCAAGATGGACGATGACGTCGACTTGGATTCGCTGGAGGACATCACTCAATACATTTTTGAAAAACAGGCAGAGGAAGCGGAACAGCGAACACGCAACGCCAAGCCACGCAAGAAATCCGCACAACAGATCCGTGAGGAAGAAGAGCACGCCAACGCCAGCCGATCAGTGCGCGAGATTTACCGCAAACTGGTGAGTGCGCTGCACCCTGATCGCGAAACCGACGCTGTCGAACGAGAGCGCAAGACCGTGATGATGCAGCGGGTCAACCAGGCCTATACCGACAACAACCTGCTTGCTCTGCTGCAGTTGCAACTTGAGATCGAACAGATCGACCAGAGCCATATCAACACGATTGCTGAAGGCCAACTCAAGCACTACAACCGAGTCCTGATCAATCAACTCGATGACTTGCAGCACGAAGTGTCCGAGCTGACGCTGGCGTTCAAGAGGCAGTTCAATCTGCCACCGAGCGATCACATCACACCCGCCAACGTAGCACGCAAATTCCCGAAAAAACTTCGGGAACTGCGCACTGAAATTCAGACATTAAAGGAGCAGCGTGAAGCGCTGGAAGACCCGAGAGCCCTGAAGAGCTGGCTGAAAGAGCAACGTCATGTACTCGATATGGAAGCCTATTTATCTGCCGGAATGCCGGATGACGTCTTTCGTTGATGACGTTGACCCAGGACCGCTGATGAACAGACCTGGGCTTACTTCAAACCCCTAGCTTAATTGAAAGCGTGCGGTGTTATCACTCAGCGCTCGACTGCCCTTGCTGAGCGTGTCGGCCGCCTGATTCACTGCGCGCGCACCGTCCAGCAAGCGCCCTGCCGCCTGATCGACCTGCTGGATATTGCCGCTCACTTCGTCAGCCGTGGCAGCCTGCTCTTCTACGGCGGTGGCGATCTGCGCCAAGGTATCGGTCACACCCTGCACGGCATCGGCGATTTCGCCCAGTCGCAGGCCCAACCCGGTCACCGAAGCCGCATCGGTCTCAGCCTGCCCACACGCGGCGGCCATCAGGTCGACTGCCTGACTTACCGTGCTGCGCAGGCTGTCCACTGTTCCCGCGATCTGCGCAGTAGAGGCCTGCGTGCGTTGTGACAGGCTACGCACTTCATCGGCAACCACGGCAAACCCTCGACCCTGCTCACCCGCCCGCGCCGCCTCGATGGCGGCGTTGAGCGCGAGCAAGTTAGTCTGCTCGGCAATGCCGCGTATCGCGTCCACCACCGACTGGATCTGCTGACCCTGCTCGCTGACCCTCCCCAACGCTGCGGCGGTGTCGCTCAAGCGCAGGTTGAGTTGCTGAATACTGGCAGTGGTTCGTTGACTGTCACGGCTACTTTCTTCGGCCACATGGCGGGTGTGCTGGGCGCTTGTCGACGCCTGCTCGCAACTTTTCGCAACGCCTTGAGAGGTGGCGGCCAGTTGCGTTGCCGCCGTGGCGATCTGACTGATCTGTTGCTGCTGCTCCTCGACCTCATCGAGGGTGCGGTTGGACTGGGTGTTGAGGGTCAGAACCGCACTACTCAACTGCAGCGTTTCGTGATCGACGCTCAACAGACTTGTGCGTAACTGCACCACGGCTGCATTGAGTGCTGTGCTGATCGCTGCCAGCTCATCACGCCCTTCAACCGGCACCTGTACACATAGATTACCGTCGCGTAACGACTGCGCCAGCATTGTAATGCCGCTGGCACTGCGTCGGATCGACGTCTGCAGACAGACAAACAGGTAAAGCGCCGCCAACAGCAAGCAACCAAAAATCGTCGCCACGGGGATAAATTGGCGAACCGACTGGTCATGGTAATAGGCCAGACGCACGTCCAACGAGACCAGAGATTGGTGACGCAGCGCCATCAAATCACCCAGCAAGGCATCGACGCTACGTTCGAAACTGCCGGTATCAAGGTTGATGCTGCCACCGAACAGACCGTTATCAAGCACCTTGAACTCGCCGTCCAGACGCTGTTGGCTTTTACGGTATTGATCAGCCCACGGCTGCAGATCGGGCGAGAGCCTGGCCTCTAGGGAGCCCCCGGTTTTGTTCAATTGCTCGCGGGCATCGCCGAGTCGGCTGCGCAGATCACGCATCTGCAAACGGCTTTGCAGGCTGAACTGACCGGACGCCACCGACGTTTGTCCCACGCTGGCCAGACGTCCGACACGCTCGATCAGATCAGGCGCTTGCTTCGTGGACATCTGCATCAACAGATAGGTTTCCAACCAAGGGTCGAGGATCAACCCACTGTCCTGAGCGATTTGTTCGCGCAAGGTTTGCAGCGCACTCAAGGCGGTCGTGAAGCGCTCATAACCGTCCGGCCACCAGCCAACCGTGCGCAGGGCCGCAGAATCCAGTCCAGTGGCCGCACTTTGTAGCTTCTGGTAACGGTCCAGCGTTTCTGACGTCGCGCCGTCACGGTGCAATTCCGCACCTATCAACGTTAGCGCCTGTCCGATTCCGGGGTTGGCTGCGTCGAGCGCGTCCATGGCGTCGCGTGCCGCAGGGGTCGGGTCATGAAGAATGTCGGCGGCTTTCCAGCGGGCTGTGCGGTCACGCTGAGCGGTCAGCAGGTCGTCCAGCGTTTCCAGCGCCAATAACTGGCTAACACCCGCCCTTTCCCCCGCAATCAGGGCAAGTTTGTCGCGATAATCCAGACCAATCATCCATAGACTGCCGACTAACGGCAGCATGAACAGCAAAAAAAGCAGCTGAAACTTGCGGGCAAATCCAAAACGCCCAAGCAGGCGAATACCCGGTGACAAAAGTGCCTGCATGTCCAACCTCTCATCTGGGCCCCCTGTCATCACTTGTGGTCATGAAGGGTGCTTATACAAAACCGGCAGATCGCCATTTTCAGAGTCGATATCGAAGCAATATCTGGACCGCAGATGCCCGCCTTGGCACGCTCTTGGGATCAATTTTTAAACCCGCAAATCACATATAGTATATTTACTATACTGTTAAGGTATTACTTCCATATTTATCTAGAGTTGTTATATAAAACACGCCGGACATAAGTTGATCCCAGCAGTCTATGCTGAAAGGTCACACCTAAAGAGCTAACAATCAGCCACCGAGTACCTTTACATGTCGATTTTTGAACAAGGGCTAGCCCCTAAGGCTGTCAATCATATTGCCTTGTCGCCGCTCAGCTTCATTGAGCGCACTGCCAGCGTCTATCCTGACTACCCTGCCGTGATCCACGGCTCTATCCGCCGTACCTGGGCGCAAACCTATGCGCGCTGCCGCCGTCTGGCTTCAGCGTTGGCGGGTCGCGGCATTGGCAAGAACGATACCGTCGCACTGATGTTGCCTAACATCCCCGCCATGCTTGAGGCCCACTTTGCCGTACCGATGATCGGCGCAGTGCTCAACCCGCTCAATGTGCGCCTGGATGCCGAAGCGATTGCCTTCATGCTCCAGCACGGCGAGGCCAAAGTGCTGATCACCGACCGTGAGTTCCATGACGTGATCCACGCAGCAATCAGCATGCTGGACCACCCGCCGTTGGTGATTGACGTCGATGACCCGGAGTATGGCGAAGGCCAGGCCGTCAGCGACCTCGATTACGAAGCGCTGCTGGCCGAAGGCGATCCCGCGTTCGCCTGGCAATGGCCGGACGACGAGTGGCAGGCGATTTCGCTGAACTACACCTCCGGCACCACCGGTAACCCGAAAGGCGTGGTCTACCACCATCGCGGCGCTTATCTGAACGCACTGGGCAATCAGATGACCTGGAACATGGGTAACCATCCGGTTTATCTGTGGACCTTGCCGATGTTTCACTGCAACGGCTGGTGCTACCCGTGGACCATCACCGCGATGGCCGGCGTGCATGTGTTTTTGCGCCGCGTCGACCCGCAGAAGATTCTGACCCTGATCCGCGAGCATCAGGTCACCCACTTCTGTGGTGCACCGATCGTGCTCAACGCTCTGGTCAACATGCCTGAGTCGGCGAAGGCTGCCATTGATCACCCGATCAATGCCATGGTCGCAGGCGCCGCGCCACCGGCCAAAGTGATCGGCGCAGTGGAAGAGATGGGCATCAAGGTTACCCACGTCTACGGCCTGACCGAGACCTACGGCCCGGTCACGATTTGTGCCTGGCATGCCGAGTGGGATGAACTGCCGCTCGATGAGCGTGCCCAGGTCAAATCCCGCCAGGGTGTGCGCTACCCGACGTTGGAAGGCGTGATGGTGGCCGACCCGAAAACCCTGGAACCTACACCACGCGACGGCCAGACCATCGGCGAGATTTTCATGCGCGGCAACACGGTGATGAAGGGCTATCTGAAGAACCCGACCGCCACCGCAGAAGCTTTCGAAGGCGGCTGGTTCCATACCGGCGACCTGGCGGTCTGTCATCCCGATGGTTATGTAGAGATCAAGGACCGGCTCAAAGACATCATCATCTCGGGTGGCGAGAACATCTCCACCATCGAGCTTGAGAGCGTGCTCTACCGCCACTCGGGTGTGCTGGAAGCGGCCGTGGTTGCACGCCCCGATGAGAAGTGGGGAGAAACGCCTTGCGCGTTCATCACCCTCAAGGCCGACCACCAGAACGTTCGCGAAGCCGACATTATCAGCTTTTGCCGCGAGCATCTGGCAGGGTTCAAGGTGCCGCGCACCGTGGTGTTCACCCAACTGCCGAAGACCTCCACCGGGAAGATCCAGAAGTTCGTTCTGCGGGACATGGCCAAGAATCTTTAACCCTCGGCCCTTTAAACCTCGATAAGGCCCCTACCAAGCGACAGGTCCGACCTGTCGCTTCGGGGCTTTGCACGCCAAAGTGGCACGGCCATCCAAACGTGCCGTGCAATCCATACGCTGTTCCAACGAGGTTCACGTTATGCCTGAATTCAACGCCCCATTGCGCGACATGCGCTTTGTTCTGCAAGAAGTGTTCGACGCTCCAGCCCTGTGGGCACGCCTGCCAGCCTTGGCCGAAATCGTCGACGCCGCCACTGCGGATGCCATTCTCGAAGAAGCTGCAAAGGTCACCGGGCAACTGATCGCCCCGCTCAACCGTAGCGGCGACGAGGAAGGCGCGCAGTGGCTCGAGGGTCAGGTCAGCACGCCGAACGGTTTCAAAGAGGCCTACGCCACCTACATCGAGGGTGGCTGGGTAGGCCTTTCCGGTAATTCTGACTTCGGCGGCATGGGCATGCCGAAGATGCTCGCCGTACAGTTCGAAGAAATGCTCTATGGCGCCAACTCCAGCTTCGCTTTGTATTCGGCCCTGAGCTCGGGCGCTTGCCTGGCCATTGATGCCCACGCCAGCGAAGATCTGAAAAACCTGTACCTGCCTCCGATGTATGAAGGCCGCTGGGCCGGTTCGATGTGCCTGACCGAGGCCCATGCGGGCACCGACCTGGGCATCATCCGCACCCGCGCCGAACCTCAGACCGACGGCAGCTTTAACATCACCGGCAGCAAAATCTTCATCACCGGCGGCGATCAGGACCTGACCGAAAACATCATCCACCTGGTGCTGGCCAAGTTACCGGACGCGCCAGCAGGGCCAAGAGGCATCTCGCTGTTTGTAGTACCCAAGGTGCTGGTCAACGCCGACGGTTCGCTCGGCCAGCCCAACGCGGTCGGTTGTGGTTCGATCGAGCACAAGATGGGCATCAAGGCCTCGGCCACCTGCGTGATGAACTTCGACGGCGCCAGCGGCTGGCTGGTCGGCGAGGCCAACAAAGGGCTCGCGGCAATGTTCACCATGATGAACTACGAACGCCTGTCCATCGGCATCCAGGGCATCGGTTGTGCTGAGGCGTCTTACCAGAGCGCCGTCGCTTATGCCCGAGAACGCATTCAGAGCCGTGCGCCGAGCGGGGCGGTGGCAAAAGATAAAATAGCCGACCCGATCATCGTCCACCCCGACGTACGCCGCATGCTGCTCAGCATGAAAGCCATGACCGAAGGTGGCCGCGCCTTCGCCAGCTATGTCGGACAACAACTGGACCTGGCTAAATTTTCCGAAGACGCCCAGGAGCGGAGCGACGCGCAAAACCTGGTCGCCCTGCTCACTCCCGTCGCCAAAGCGTTCTTCACCGACAGCGGTCTGGACAGTTGCGTACTGGGCCAGCAAGTGTTCGGCGGCCACGGCTATATTCGCGAGTGGGGTCAGGAACAACTGGTGCGTGATGTGCGTATCGCGCAGATCTACGAAGGCACCAATGGCATTCAGGCACTGGACCTGCTCGGGCGCAAAGTAGTCGCCAACGGCGGCGTCGCCCTGCGTCAGTTCACTCATGAAATTCGTGTGTTCGCCGACCAGCCCGACGCCAAGTATTCCGTGCCATTGCTCGACGCCGTCGAGCGTCTGGAAAACCTCAGCGACTGGCTGCAAGAACAGGCAAAGACCAACCCCAACGAAGTCGGCGCAGCGTCGGTCGAGTATCTGCACCTGTTCGGTTACGTCGCGTATGCCTACCTCTGGGCGCGCATGGCTCAGGTCGCCGAGAGCACGCGCGGCGAAGACGAAGCGTTCTATGGCGCGAAAATCGCCACTGCCCAGTTCTACTTCAGCCGCCTGCTGCCCCGCACCTTGAGCCTTGAACAGTCCATTCGGGCAGGCAGCGCCTCGCTATACGGCCTGGATGCCGAACAGTTCTAACTATTTAGCGTAACGCGGCGCCAGCCTGGTTAGGTGTCCGCGTATTTTTATCGATCTGCCCTCGCCCACTTGGCGAGGGTCGGGGTGACATTCGCCCTATGGAGTATTGAATGCGTGAAGTTGTCATTGTCGCCGCCACCCGTACTGCGGTTGGCACATTCCAGGGCTCGTTGAGCCGCATCCCCGCACCGGAACTCGGGGCTGCGGTGATCCGCCGTCTGCTGGCTGACACCGGCCTACCAGGGCAAGACGTGGATGAAGTGATTCTCGGGCAAGTACTGACCGCAGGCGCCGGGCAAAATCCGGCACGCCAGGCCACGCTAAAAGCCGGACTGCCACATACCGTCCCGGCAATGACCCTGAACAAAGTCTGCGGCTCCGGCCTCAAGGCGGTTCAACTGGCCTACCAGGCCATTGCCTGTGGCGATGCAGAGATCATCATCGCCGGTGGCCAGGAAAACATGAGCATGGCCGGCTACGTGCTGCCAGACGCCCGCACCGGGCTGCGCATGAACCACGCGTCACTGGTCGACAGCATCATCCAGGACGGGTTGTGGGATGCCTTCAACGATTATCACATGGGGATCACCGCCGAGAACCTGGCCGAGCAATACGGCATCAGCCGCGAAGAGCAAGACGCCTTCGCTGCGACCTCGCAACAGCGGGCCTGTGCTGCCATCAACGCAGGGCGCTTCCAGGAAGAAATCACCGCCATCGACATCCCCCAACGCAACGGTGAAAGCGTGCGATTCGAACAGGATGAGCAACCCCGTCCTAGCACCTCCGCGCAAACCCTGACCAAACTGCGACCGGCCTTCAAGCCCGGCGGCACCGTCACGGCGGGTAACTCGTCGTCACTCAACGATGGCGCCGCAGCCGTCATGCTGATGAGCGCAGACAAAGCCTCCGAGCTGGGCTTGCCGATACTCGCGCGAATCGTCACCGCCGCCAGCGCAGGCGTCGATCCGGCGATCATGGGCATCGGCCCCGTGTTCGCTACCGGCAAAGCGTTAAAGAAAGCTGGCTGGACGCTGGCGGATGTCGACCTCATCGAAGCCAACGAAGCCTTTGCGGCCCAAGCCCTGGCCGTAGGACGCGAACTTCACTGGAACAGTGACAAGGTCAACGTCAACGGCGGCGCCATCGCCTTGGGCCACCCTATTGGCGGATCAGGCTGTCGGATACTCGTCACCCTGCTGCATGAAATGGTCAAACGTGACGCCAAAAAAGGCCTCGCCACCCTCTGCATCGGCGGAGGCCAAGGCATCGCGTTGCTCATTGAACGCTAGGCCAGCCCCCATAAACACCCGTTTCACAGGCCCTGCAGCCTAACCGCTTGATCACACGCATAAATTTTCACTAACAACGCTTGACACATATTCGTTATCCGCGAATAATGCGCGCCACTTGGCTACATAGCTCAGTTGGTTAGAGCATAGCATTCATAATGCTGGGGTCCGGGGTTCAAGTCCCTGTGTAGCCACCAAGTACCGGTTTACAGACGTCTACAGCAGTCTATAAACCACCTCAAGAAGCCCGCCTCGTGCGGGCTTTCTTGTGTCTGGGGTATCGCGACTGGACGCCAGCGTTCTGTGGCGTTCACAAATTTCTGTTATCCAGAAAACCCGAAAGTTGATTCTTTAGCGCACCCTCATGCAGGCTTTTTTTGCCCGTCATCATCACGCGGCTTAATCTTTACGGCTTTTACCCCTCAGCAAACTCAGGGCTAATCACTCCAGTGAAGATTCACCGTACCGGTCGACGAACCTTCCAGCACGACGGTACTTCGTTTCTCATGGCCATTCTGGCTGGCGATGATGAGATAGTTATCTGCTGGCAACTTAACGTAAACGATGGGACCCACCTGACTCAACGACACTATAGAGCGGCCTTTGGCAGTCTGAATCACAACATCAACGCCACTGAGGTACTTATTGTCCGGCCCGATGGAGAAGGTGATGTGCAGGTTGTAACCCTTGACCTGCTGGATGGCCTGCGACTCGTCCTGGCCAACGCCACCAGACAGATAGGTGATGCCGTTTTGCTCCTTCGGCTCCAACTGCACAGCCGACATATCAATCGGTACTTCGTTGGCGGCCTGCAGTACCACAGGAGAGAAACTCAACAGCACGGCAAGGGCAACTCTTGAAGGCGTTAACCCACGGACGGAAGTCACAATGAATACTCCTCAGTGTTATGGCCAGATTAGCGTTTGATCAGAGAGATTTTGGTTCCTTCAATGCTGACGCCCGCCATCAACCCTTGCTGATCGAACACAAACGCATACGCATCGTCCTTCAGCGTCGAGCTCGACAGATTTTTTGCGATCCCTTCATCAACCAGGACAACGGTTGGCCCTACGCCAATTTCCCAGCCCTTGGTTTCGCGCACATACTTCACCGCTTTTTCGGTCATCAAGAACAGCACATAGCCGTATGACTGCGCGCCTGCTTGTAGCCCCCATGACCCGGTCACGGAGTTGTAATAGCCCTCCACTTTCGAGCCTCTCAACAACTCGCCTTCACCATAACTGCCTCCAAACACAAGGCCCGCTTTGACAATATTAGGGAATACGAGCACAGCCTTGGCACTGCGCGAAATGGTCTCGGCAGATGGATTAGTTTTGTAGAGTGCTTGTAAGGCCTGCCGGGAGCTTTTATCCAGGTCCTCGGCAGTAGCAGCACTTGCGCTATTCAGGAAGGTCGCCGATGCCAGCGATACGGTAAGCAGGATAATCGAGAGAAAGAACCGGACTGACATTGTCATTGCTGTACTCCTATGGTGGCAATAGAAGGGATGTGACAACAGTATCCGGCATAGACCCTACAGGCTCTGCAGCCTCAGGGTCGTAGTCCGGCGCCATGGGGCCCGCACTACGACCCCTTACGTTGAGAGGCTGGCTCAAGAACGCCATGATCACCATCACCCTAAACATGGCTGTACTACCGGTCATCATCTACCAGCGATCTACTGTTCTCAACGCTGAGTCTAGTTGCTGTGCCACGTTTGCTCGGTAGCAAATACAGCGCCCGACGAATGGCACAGGCTCCGCACTTTCAACGTGGGCGAGCACCCTGGTTAGAGAAATGGGCAAGAGAGATCTTTCTGACGCCGGGCTTGCGGCATTGAACTGCTTGCCCGGCCACGTTGAAATTAACGGTCTTGTTTGGTCGTTGATATGGCTGCGTTGGACAACCCTTTGGCGTTGTGATCGCCCGGCGTGGTGCCAGAAATCGACGTTGCCTTGGACAGCCCACGAGTATTTTTAGAGTGCGCGACGCCAGAAGTGATCGAGCCGCGGTCATCCTTATCGGTAAGGGCATTGCCGATATGCTGACCGCTTACCCCTCTGTCCCTCACGGCCTTTCCATCGTGATCGCTGCTCAACCCGTTGCCCTGCCCATTGCTCCCGGTTCCGCCAGAGTGCCCGCTACCTCCGCTGCCGCTGCTACCGCCGTGACCGCCAGCGCCACCGCCACCGCCACCATTGCCGCCGCCATCTTTTGCATGGGCTGAGGAGATGAACGAAAACTCACCGGGCAGCATGGATATCGCTGAAAACACCATCAGACATGCCGCAACAGCCATGCGCTTTTTTGTTATAAACATGACAACTCCACGAAGTTAAATTCAACGCGAATGTGACAGTTTTCACACGATTAGGTTCATAGCCAAGGAACAACAGAACGTGGTGTGTCTAGCCCGGCCCTGCGCCGGTTTTTTTCCATTTCTGCGACATGCTTTTCACGTCGCGTTCACTCCAGCCTCGCTAAATTTAATCTACTCCTTTGAAGAACTCCCTTGGCCCGCCCTCATCCGCGGGCTTTTTTTTGTGTCGCTTATTCCGTGCCAGGATTAGATCCATCCAAAGCCCCCCAGCACGGCTCCCGCCGCAATCAGCCAGAGCAAGTGGACCTTGGTTCGCCAGACAAGCAAAGCAGCGACCGCAGCCAGCAAGCTATAGCCCCATTCCCTAGCCGGATCGCCGAGCCCGACGATGAGTAACCAGCCAGTCGCCAAGAGCGTTGCAATCACAAAGGGAGCCATTCCAGTCTTGAAGGATCGAACTGCCAACAACTTGCTGTTGCGAGCGATCCAACCAGAGCAGAGATAGCTAACGATCAAAGCGGGGAGCAAAAAGCCCAGCAGGCTAAGCACCAGACCGAAACAGGCCGGAATCAGTGCCGGCCATCCAGCGCCGATCCCACCCACGGAGTTAAGGCCAACGTTCCAACCGAGCAACGCCACAAATAGAACGTTGGGGCCTGGCAGGGCTTGAGCGATGGCCATGGAAGAGGAAAATTGCAAGTCGCTAAGCCAATGCTGTTGATCGACTAAATAGCGGTGCATCTCGGGCGCCGGGCTCATCGGGTTACCCACTGTAAGCAATGAAAGCGAAACAAAATGCAGTAATAACGAGACCCAATCGAAGGCATGCATTGTGACGCTCATTCCGATGGGTCCTCAGAGGCATGACGCTCGCTGCGGACTCTGAAGTGCCGAAAATACGAATAAAGAATGCCAGCGCCCCCAACCCCCAGCAGGACCCAATACAGCGGCCATCGCATAAGTGCAAGCGCCACAAACCCGACGATCACCAACAGGATCGACGCCGTCCAACCCATTGGGTTAAGCCGCAGAGCCGAGAACAAATTCAAGCTGGTTCCCACTATCAGACCGGCCGCTACAGCACTTACGCCTCTGAAAGCGCCTTGAACGAAGGGCAGATCAATCACGTGGGCATACTGGGATGCC
Organism: Pseudomonas sp. GG8; assembly: GCF_052976945.1. Taxonomy (NCBI): domain Bacteria; kingdom Pseudomonadati; phylum Pseudomonadota; class Gammaproteobacteria; order Pseudomonadales; family Pseudomonadaceae; genus Pseudomonas; species Pseudomonas sp. GG8. Next base: position 726,812 of record NZ_JBRIIP010000001.1, on the reverse strand, counting down.
ACGATAAGAATCAGAATCAAAGGGGCCGCCAACAGCCCAGCCAGTGCCGCGACGGCTCCGCCCAAGCCGAAGTGCCGCCGTCCGAACGCCAAGGCAAGATTCATCACGTTGGGACCCGGCAGGATTTGCGCGACCGCAAATTCTTCGACAAATTGCTCGCGTGTCATCCATTCTTTTTTATCAACCAATACCCGTTGAGCCACAGGCATCACTCCACCAAACCCTTGGAGGGTCAGCGCAGAGAACGTCAGGAAAAGGTCCATCTTCGATTGAGGTGAATGAGTCATCGTGATTCATGCCATGCGTTGTGCTCTGAGCGGCGGCGCCCGCGGGCCGGGCTGATGGCGCAACAATCTGTATTGCGTAGAGCCCGCATTTATTCAAGCTTTACCACATCTGCGACATCCCTTTCACAAGACTTTCACGGTGTAGAACGCACATTGCAGGCTACTCTCTCGTGATAGATTTTTTAGCCCGCCATCGTGCGGGCTTTTTGTTTCTGCAGATCCCGTCAGGAGTCACTGGCCTCGGTGAGATGATGGGGACCTGGATGGGGATGAGCCCGTGGCATCACGGCTGGTTCTGATCGTCCGGCCCGCCGCCTTGCGGCTGGTCCCTCACCCATTGCCAGAACAACTGATAGCCGACCGCCAGCATTACCGGGCCGATGAACAGGCCTATGATGCCGCTGGCGACCATACCGCCCAAGGCGCCGATCAGCACCACCGGCATCGGTACGTTGACGCCACGCCCCAGCAGCAGTGGTTTGAGTACGTTATCGACCAGGCCGGCAACGAAGATATAGATGGCGAACACAATGGTCGCCGTGGTGGCACCCTGAGTGACGAAAACGTAGACGATCACCGGGAGGGTCACCAAGGTGGCCGGTAACTGCATGATGCCTATCAGCAGCACCGCCAAGGCGAGCAGACCCGCACCGGGAATGCCCATGAGCACAAAGCCGACGCCGATCAGCAGCATCTGGATGAAGGCGATACCCACCACCCCCAGCGCCACCGCACGAATGGTGGCGGTGCACAGCTCGGTGATTTGCGGCCCCTTGATGGGACCGGAGATGCGCGAAGCGATCTGCACCGCACTGCGGCTCCCCCCCTCGCCATACGCCATGACGATACCGGCGATGATCAGGGCGCAGAAGAATATGAGGAAGCCCATGCCGACGCCTGCGAGCTTACTCAACAGGGTGAGGCTGACGTTTTTGATTTGCGGTATGAATTTCTGCGTCAAACCGGGCAGGTCGGTGGCCGCTTGCAGCCAGAGACCATGCAGCGGCTTGCCCACCAGCGGCCAATCGGCTATCGAGTCGGCCGGTGGAGAAATATGAAAACTGCCGCTTTTGACCAAGGTGACGACACTCGCCACCGAGTCAGCAATCGAGGTGCCCAACAGGTAAATCGGCACCATGAGGATACTGATGGAGACCAGCACGATCAGCGTCGCGGCACGCCCCTCGCTGTGCCCCATAATACCGATGAGCCTGCCCTGCAGTGGGTAGAGAGTGATCGCCATGATCACCGACCAAAGCATCAGATCGATGAACGGACTGAATATCCGGAAACAGAACATCACCAGTACGGCAATCAGCCCGGCACGAATCAGTACATCGAGCAGACTACGGGAAAACGCCTTCTCGGAGTTGAGCGTGGGCCCCATTGATTGCCTCCTTGCAGACCGTTGCAAAGGTATGAAATCGGTAACATCAGCATAGACACCTCTCAGTAACAACAACATCAAACTCATCCACCGCGAACAGCGCAATCAGTGGCGCAAGTGATACCGGAAAATTGGAGCGAAAAATTCGAGCGTCCCCTTCTCGGCTGCACACCATAGGCTGTGCTTTACTTGATATGAATCAAGGGTGGCACTTCGAGGTAGCGTATGTTGAGTGCGCCACCACCCGTTGACCTATTGTCGGGGATGTATCATGTTCTGGTTTCGCTATCACCAATCAGCGTTCATGCGCTTCGCCATCGTGTTGTGGGTGTTAGCGTTTGGTCTGGCCGCGACCCAGGGATGCCTGACACAGCCCAGCCACAATCCCGCGACAACCCACGTCTCGCTCAACACCGTGCAAGATGACGATAGCCACGACGCCCATCCCCTTGGCTGCATCGAACACTGCGCCGATGCGGCGATTGCCGTGAGCCCTTCACAGCACCTTCAACTGTTTGACCTGTCCAGTTGGACGTTTCTGTTACTGATCCCTGCACTGCTGATTTTTTACCCCGTCAATTCCTCTGCTTTTGCCTTTCTTGCATTGCGGCGCCCTGCCCCTGCCAGACCGCCCGCTCGCCTGATTTTCGTCCGTTTCACTATTTAGACCGACCTTCTGCGCGCCGAATTCCGGCCGCACTTCTTGGCTGCGCCACTCTGGCGCGGCTTTGTATCGCCTGTGTTGCCCTTACCCTTTGGAGATTTGCCATGCATATGTCATTGAAACTGATCCTCGCTGCCCTGCTCATCAGTAGCCCACTCATGGCCTCGGCCGCCGACGAACCACAGCCAGAGCCGTCGTCGACCACGCCAGCTCAAACAAGCGAAATGCCCATGCAGAACAAAGCCATGACTGAGCAAATGCAAAAAATGCAGGCGGCGCACGACAAAGCGGCGGCGGCCAAAACCCCTGCCGAGCGACAGGCCGCCATGCAGGAGAACATGAAGACGATGAAAGACAGCCTGGGCATGGTGCAGAAAAACTGTAATGGCATGGGCATGTCCGGCAACAAAGACGGCATGGGCATGATGAGCATGATGATGAAAATGATGGATCAGCAATCGAGCATGATGGCGATGCCCATGAACCAGTGATCCTGGCGATAGCGTCGTGCATTGAACCTGTGCGACGCCTCACGGGATACCACGTCCTCAGGAGTACAAAAACATGATCAGTTCACCGCACTCAACTGATCCCCCCAACATTTTTGAGGAGTAAACCCGGCGTAGCGTTGCCCATGCGGCTGGTGATCACCTTGTTCTATCTGGCCAGGGAACACACGACCCTATGTTGGGCCTACCGATCCTAAGGAGGCCTGGCGACGCGCTGATCGGCGTCGGTGGCATTCAATGTATTGCGCCTGCGCAAGGTTTCGATGGATTGAGTGACGAAGGCCCTTGACCTTGTCATAGCGACAAGGTTGAGGATAAATCCAAGGCCACAGAAAAAGCCGCATACAGCTGTCCTTCCACGATCAATTTTTTGTGAGGCGTCATCCATGAAAACCGTTGAACTGCAAGTCCAGGGCATGAGCTGTGGCTCATGCGTCAAACATGTCTCCGAATCACTACGCTCACTTGAAGGCGTCAGTGACGTGGCAGTGGATCTACCATCCGGACGGGTGAAGGTCAGCGGCGGTTCGGATAGCCATGCGCTGCTTGCAGCCCTGCAAGACGCGGGCTACCCGGCACAACTGGCGGCAGTGGAAAGTGTAGCCAGTAAAGAAATCTCAGGTTGTGGCGGGAACGGCGGTGGTTGCTGCTGCCGGTAAACGGTCTTTTTAAATTGGAGAGTTCCCATGAATACCAAACTTCGTATCGCTGTTCTTACTGCACTCTTCATGGCAGGCGCAGCACAAGCCGCTGAAGTCATCGACGTTTACCGCGACCCTAACTGTGGCTGCTGCGAGGAGTGGATCAAGTACCTTGAAGCCAATGGCTTTAGCGTGCGCGACCATGTCGAACCCAACATGAGCGAAGTCAAACAGCGCCTCGGCGTGGCTCCGCGCCTGGCCTCCTGTCACACCGCGATGATTGACGGAAAATTCGTCGAAGGGCATGTGCCAGTGGCACAGATCCTTGATCTGAAGAATCACCCCGACCTCGTTGGAATCGCGGTGCCCGGTATGGTATCGGGTTCGCCCGGTATGGAGTATGGCTCGACCAAACAGCCGTATCAGGTGATAGGTCTGACCGATACCGGTAATGATCGGGTAATCGCGGATTACCCAGGCAATTGACGATGACCTTTGGGGGGAACACATGGCGCCCGTCGGAGCGGCCAGATAACAAAAGCTGTTCAATCTCCGCGCGAGCCTGACCGCCCTTGCCAACCTGACTGAAATGTAATCATCCGCGTGCCTGTCATGTGGCATCTTGCTCGCTAAATAGCGGTTGGCAGCGGGTCCCTGAGGCGAATCCGTACCTGCCTGGATTCTGACTTATTGGATACCGTTCATGCATTCCAGAACATCAAGACGTACCTTCGTGAAAGCCTTGGCTGCGGGCGGGATACTCGCAGGCTTTGGGCTGTGGCGCAGTCCGGTGTGGGCGATTACCAGCCCGGGCCAACCGAATGTGCTTGCCGGCACTGATTTCGATCTTTCTGTCGGTGAGATGGGCGTGAATTTCACAGGTACTCCACGCACCGCCATGACCATCAACGGCAGCCTCCCTGGGCCGCTGCTGCGCTGGCGCGAAGGCGACACGGTGACCCTGCGGGTCAGAAACCGGCTCAAGGAAAACACCTCGATCCATTGGCACGGGATTATTCTGCCGGTGAATATGGACGGTGTTCCGGGCCTGAGCTTCCACGGAATCGAGCCAGGTGGCCTGTACGTGTACTCGTTCAAGGTCAAACAGAACGGCACGTACTGGTACCACAGTCACTCCGGTTTTCAGGAGCAGGTCGGTGTCTATGGGCCAATCGTCATTGATGCAAAAGACCCCGAACCCTTCAGCTACGACCGCGACTATGTGGTGATGCTGTCCGACTGGACGGATGAAGACCCCGAGCGGGTCATGAAAAAGCTCAAGAAACAATCCGGCTACTACAACCAACACAAGCGCACCGTCGGCGACTTCATTGACGATGTCAGCAAGAACGGCTGGTCCGCCACCGTCGCAGATCGAAAAATGTGGGCGCAAATGAATATGAGCCCCACGGACCTTGCCGACGTCAGCGGCGCCACCTACACCTACCTGCTCAACGGACAGGCTCCGGACAGCAACTGGACTGGCCTTTTCCGGCCTGGCGAACGGCTAAGGTTAAGGTTCATCAATGGCTCGGCAATGAGCTACTTCGACGTGCGCATTCCCGGCCTGAAGATGACCGTCGTCGCGGCAGACGGGCAGCACGTGAAGCCGGTCAGCGTTGATGAGTTCCGCATCGCCGTGGCCGAAACTTTCGATGTGATCGTAGAACCCACCGAAAACGCGCACACCCTGTTTGCCCAGTCGATGGACCGCACAGGTTTCGCAAGAGGAACATTGGCGGTACATGAAGGGTTTTCAGCCCCTGTACCGCCGCTGGACCCACGCCCGCTGGTCACGATGAGCGACATCGGCATGGGTGATATGGGCGGCATGGACCATGGCGACATGAAGGGCGCTGGCCAGGATTCGATGCAAGGCATGGAGGGCATGGACCACAGCCAGATGGCGGCAGGTAGTGACGACTCCATGCAGGGAATGACGGGCATGGATGGCAGTTCGATCCAGGGCATGAGCGGCATGGGCACCATGGAACCCCACCCAGCCTCCGAAGCTAATAATCCACTGGTCGACATGCAGACGATGAGCCCCACGCCGAAACTCAACGATCCCGGCATGGGCCTGAGAAACAACGGCCGCCGGGTACTGACCTACGCAGATCTGAAGAGCACGTTTCAGGACCCGGATGGCAGGGAGCCAAGCCGGACGATCACCTTGCACCTGACCGGGCACATGGAAAAATTCTCATGGTCCTTCGACGGCATCAAGTTCGAGGATGCCGAGCCGCTTCGTCTCAAGTACGGAGAGCGCGTCAGAGTTGTCCTGGTAAACGACACCATGATGATGCACCCCATTCACCTGCATGGGATGTGGAGTGACCTGGAGGATGAAAACGGTGAGTTCATGGTTCGCAAACACACGATCGACATGCCGCCGGGAACAAAACGCAGCTATCGCGTGACCGCAGATGCCTTGGGACGATGGGCCTATCACTGCCATCTGATGTACCACATGGAAATGGGCATGTTCCGCGAAGTCCGCGTGCAAGAGTAGGAGAACGGCATGAACGTCGACAAAACCGCTAAACCTGTATTCGCCAGCCTTGTGGTTTTAGGGTTGGGCGTGATGCAGCTGCCTTTTGCCTATGCGCAAGCTGAGCCTATGCAAGGTATGGATGGCGGCCAGATGCAGGGCATGGAACCGAGTCCCCCCCAGAAAAGCCGAACGCCGATCCCGGTGCTCACAGACGCTGATCGCGCCGCTGTTTTTGAAAGTCACGCGGGACACCAAATGCCCGACCGCTCGATCAACTCGTTTTTCTTGATCGATCAACTCGAATGGCAAGACGCCGATAAGGGAAGTGCACTGAGATGGGAGGCGAACGGCTGGATTGGCACCGACACCGACCGCCTCTTACTTCGCTCGGAGGGCGAGCGGACCAATGGCGTCACTAAAAGCGCCGAAGTCCAGGCCCTGTGGGGACACGCCATAAGTCCTTGGTGGGACGTGGTAAGCGGCGTGCGGCAAGACTTCAAGCCCGGTGCGCCCCAGACTTGGGCCGCGCTGGGACTGCAGGGCATGGCGTTCTATGACTTGGAAACGCAAGCGACTGCCTACCTCGGCGAGGGGGGCCAAAGTGCACTCAGGCTCAAGGGTGACTACGATATTTTGCTGACCAATCGTTTAATTCTTCAGCCCACCGCCGAAATAAATCTCTACGGAAAAAATGACCCACAAAGAGGTACAGGATCGGGCCTGTCGGATACCGATATCGGCCTGAGGCTTCGTTATGAAGTTCGCCGCGAGTTTGCGCCGTACATCGGCGTGACCTGGAACCGTTCCTACGGGAAGACAGCTGATTACGCCCGAGAAGAAGGCGAAGACCGTAGCGAGACACGTTTAGTACTAGGCGTGCGTATGTGGTTTTAAACGCAATCGACACGTGAAATCCAAACCGGCTCAAACAATAAAACTCAACCAGCGGCCCACGCCGCCAGGAACCTTGCATGTCATATTTCAAAAGCATCACCGTCGCAACAGTACTCAGTACCGGATTGTTCCTGAGTGCTATAGCCCAGGCGCATCCAAAACTACTGTCATCTACGCCTGCGGAGGGTGCCACGGTAGCCGCGCCTGAAAAAATCGAACTGCACTTCTCGGAAAAGCTCATGACTCAGTTCTCGGGAGCGAAACTGATCATGACTGACATGCCGGGCATGCCTAATTCACCCATGGGCGTTAAGGCCCGTGTCGCAGGCGGCGCCGACCCAAAAACGATGGTGATCACTCCCGCGGCTCCGCTCACGTCAGGCACCTACAAGGTCGAGTGGAGAGCGGTCTCTTCCGATACCCACCCGATCACAGGCGCCGTGACCTTTAAAGTCAACTGATCCATGGGCGACTCAATCAACATAACGCTTCGCTTCATGCTGTATATCGACCTGATGTTGCTCTTTGGGCTGGCGGTGTTCGGTCTGTATAGCCTCAGAGGAAAAGAACGGGCCGGCGGTGCTGTTTTGAATTTTGAGTCGCTCTTGGCGGGCACCGCTGTTATCGGCATTTTGCTGTCGATGGCAGCGATGCTGCAAATGGCCAAGTCGATGAGCGGAGTGTCCAGTTTCATGGAACTCCATCACCATATTTTCCAAATGATGCTGATGGGGACTGATGTCGGGCTGACATGGATGGTCCGAATAGCCTCGCTGACGCTGGCAGTCGTAGCCGCCCTATTCAACAGGCGCGCCCCTGCTTTCAGCCTGTGGATGGTCACTGTGTGCGGAGCCACCGCACTGGCTACTCTAGCGTGGACAGGGCATGGCGCCATGGATGAAGGCCCTCGTCGCTACCTGCATTTCACGAGCGATATTGTTCATATTCTGGGTGCTGGCGGCTGGCTGGGTGCTCTGGCCGCATTTGCGCTTTTGTTGCGTTCAAACAAGCTCACAGGCGAACTGCAAGTCCGGTTGCTGGCGCGAACGCTGACCGGTTTCGAATCAGCAGGGGCGCTCATCGTCGTCACCCTGACTATCACCGGGGTAGTTAACTATCTGCTGATTATCGGGCCGACATTCGAGACATTGACCACCAGCACTTACGGGGCCCTGCTGTCTTTAAAGGTCTTCTTGTTTGCCGGGATGCTAGTGTTTGCGGCGTTGAACCGCTTCCACCTGAGCCCGCTGCTCGAACGGTCCATTCAAACAGGGGTTTACACGGTCGCTATCAACGCCTTGCGGCGCAGCATGATTCTGGAGTTGTCGGCCGCCGTGATCATTCTGAGCCTGGTTGCCTGGCTCGGCACCCTCAGCCCGGAGATGGAGATGTCGGCTGAATAGACCACCGTAGAAGGTCTGGTGGTTAAAGATGGGGCAAAGATCGGGATTTAATCGCGGTAAGGTCTGGCTGCAGACCGATCCAGAAGCTTATGCAGCAGGACTTGCCTTATGATGAACGTCAGAAACAATACAAGGCGATCATGGGACCGTAGCGGGCTCGTGGAGCGACGTTTTTTTAGGGGGTTATCGTGGGAATCAAGAAGTCAGCGCAAGAATTGAAGCGCGACCTTAATAATGTGGCCTGCAATCTAGAGCAAACGGCAGGCGAAATCAGTCGGCTCGCCGAGCGAATTAACGATGTGGATGTTGTTGCGGTGTTGCACCTGATGAATCGCTTATATAAGGATTCCGACCGATTAAAAGCCTATGTCGATGAGATCAAGGCTGGACGGATCGTCAGGAATAAAGCCGAGTAAGGACCCGAGAGGTAACAGCCGGAGGCTTAAATCCAAACAGACTGAACGAACCGACTTCACTGACTTCTTACGTTCATGGCGTTCCACTCTGTTCGCTGTGCACAGAGGGTCATTCCATGTACATCGAAAACAACTCCGCGCTGCTCCAATCCCTGATCGCTCAGCTCTCGATAGCCGAACTCAGGTCTTCGCTTGCCCTGATGGGTAACGCTGAGCGAAACCTTATGGGCTTGAGGGATCTGATTCAGCTCGATATGATTTCTGGCGACTTTACGTATGGCCGCCTAAGTGATCCGCTTGGCCTGCTGCTCGTCGCTGCGGATCACATACGGCTGACCAAGCGGGGTGCCTTGTTCAGCTATCGCTAAGTGGCAATGCTTGACGAGTGATCACTCTGCCCTCCGGTCATCGCCTGATCTCGGGTAGGCCCCTGACATTGGGTATGCTAGGGGCTCAACCGCGAGAATCAACCATGCGCAAACTCCGACCCCATGACGACCCGCTGCCAAAAATGATCGCAAATCTACTTGAATTGCGTGAGGCCCTTTCGAGCCTGAGTGCTAGCGAAAGAACACTCAGCTCATTGAGAGCAAGCGACAAGGTTTACGGGGTTATTTTGCCGATCAGCCGCAGGGCAGACTTTTTCGCCTCGAAGATCGGGCGCATGCTCGAAAGCCGGATAAAGACCATGAGCGAAGCGAACACCTCGAGCCCCCGGGCACGTCCTTAATGAGTGACCGAATAAAATAATTCGTTCTGTTCTGTCGCCTGTCATACCCCATCTAATTGTTATAGGTCACCGCACACTAAAAAGGGCTTACCTAAAGGTAGGCCTTTTTAGTCATCAGCGACAAGTGGGCTGTGCAAGACGCCGTTGATGATGCCCAGCGCCGTTTATATTATTGCGAGCGCAGTAAGACCGATCTCTTTTTCCCTTTTTACTCAACTACATGTCCAACAGGCGACCTCGCATGAGGTACATTAAAATCCGATCCTCCCACCCAGGCGGCAGCCCTCAAGCTCAGCAAGGATGACACCGTGAATACCCATCAGAAGCTGCGAACCTTTGACCGTATCCGCGAAGCAGTGTTGCCGGAATATCGCGACCGGGTTGCCGAGTACCTGAGCCTCTACGAAGAGGCTCTACACGACGACAACATCCAGTCCGATGACTTGCGCGCATCGGCCAATCAGCTCAGGGGCTACCTGCGAGGCCTTAATACGACCAGGGTGCTGGGCATGGCTGACTGGGAAGAGTTGGACCGTCGTGTTGTCGAATCGTGGTTATGATCAATAGATCAATGGGGCAGGACGCTTAGCCTGAGTATAAAAAGTAAGCTCAGGTTATTTTATCCGGGACCAGAGCCCATGCAACGTGATCGAGGCGCCACCGATGTCAACACCAAGCCCGCAGTCCGGGCCTGTCAAAACAAAGCTGATCGACCGTGTGTCCTGGCTGGATATCATTGCCGGCTTGTCGTTGGCTGGATTGCTGTTACCGGAGGCAGTCGCTTACGCAAGCATTGCAAATCTGGCGCCTCAGGCCGGGGTCATTGCCCTGTTTGCCGGACTGGTCTGCTACGGATTGATCGGCACCAGCCGCTTCGCGATCGTCTCTGCAACGTCATCGTCTGCTGCCGTGCTGGCAGCTGCCTCCGCGTCGATGGCGGGCCCAGACAACACGCTCAGACTGGTTATTGCCATCGCCCTGGTCATGCTGACCGGTCTGTTTTTCACGGTCGCGGGACTTGCACGATTAGGCAGCATGTCAGCCTTTATTGCCAAACCGGTTTTGCGCGGGTTTGCCTTCGGCCTTGCCATCGTGATTATTTTCAAGCAGATCGCTTACGTGGTTGGCGTCCACCCCCAGCACACTGACCTGATCCGATTCTTGGTCGAGTTATTCAGTCAGACAGGATCATGGAATTGGGCCGCCGTGGCGGTGGCCGTCGCCGCGTGGTTATTGCTGTTCTTGTTTGCCCGTATGCCACACCTGCCCGGAGGGCTGCTGGTGATTGTCATCGGCATCACGGCCGGTGAATGGCTGAACTTTTCGCAGTATGGCATTAGTCTGGTCGGCTCCATAAACCTGCAACTCACCGCACCGACGCTCCCGACGCTGCTGTACACAGAGTGGCTACGAGTAGGAGAACTCAGTATCGCCATGGTGCTGATTCTCTACGCAGAGTCCTACAGTTCGATCCGCAGTTTTGCGATGAAGCATGGTGACAGTGTCTCGCCTAACCGGGATTTACTTGCCCTCGGTGTCGCTAACCTGGTGTCTGGACTTTTCCACGGCATGCCGGTGGGCGCCGGTTACTCAGCGACGTCGGCAAACGAGGCATCGGGGACTTTGTCGCGACTGGCGGGTTGGTCTGCTGCCCTTGCGCTCTTGATCATCGTGATGACGCTTCTGCCAACCATCGCCCTGACACCGGAACCTGTGGTGGCGGCGATTGTCGTGCATGCCGTCAGCCATACGCTTCGCCCATCGACTTTTGCTCCTTATTTCACGTTGCACCGCGACCGACTGGTCGTGATTGCTGCGGTATTGGCAGTGCTGTTATTAGGTGTACTGGATGGCTTGCTGGCAGCTATCGCTGTCAGCCTGGTGATGCTGTTGCGGCGGCTGTCCGAGTCATCGGTGACCATTCTTGGGCAGCTCAATCATGGCCATGATTTCGTCAGCACAACCCTTCATCCAGAGGCGCAAGCAGTCCCTGGCATTTTGATCTTGCGCCCACACACAGGTCTTTTTTTTGCGAATGCCGAACGGGTGTTTGCGCAGGTACAAAAATACATTACGGCCGCTGGCGATAGCGTGCATACCATTATCCTCAGCCTGGAAGAGTCTCCGGACCTGGACAGCTCAAGCGTGGAAGCGCTACAGGATTTTTGCAAAGTAGTCCTCGACCAGAACAAGCACTTGATGCTCGCCCGTTTAAAAACCCGGGTGCAACAGGTATTGATTCGAGCGGAGATTCCGGGACTTCCCATAGATGTGCTGTGTGCGCTCAGCGTGGATGATGTAGTCAGGGTCGCGCAGGAGCTTTATTCCGGGCCAAAAACCGGTTCATTGGATGCTATTTACAATGAACCGACTCTCTAGTTGCTGCGCTAAAAAGGCAGCGGCCCAAGGTTCCATGAACACTAGTGGACGCGTGCACACTGAATTTGCGAGAAGCTACCGCCGCTGAGCGTCACCACATTGCTGTTGGTCTTCTCTATTTCACTGGGGGGCGTAAGGTGAAGCGCGCTGACTGCTGCTGCGGGGTTCTCCCAGAGAATTTTTTTAAGGCTCACGTAGCCTGCCGCTTCTCCGTTCCCGGTGACAATACGTATCGCACTGCCGCCGGGCCGATAGTAGACAGTGGCAATGGCACCGGGGCAAACATAGGCGCTGTCGGCCACGGGTCTGGGCAGCAAGCCACCCGCGATGCTGCCAATGAAGCTGTACAAAACCCAGCTCACAAGACTTATAGCCCCAAGCCCTACCAATATCTGTACACGCCCCCCGAAGACGCGACGCCCACGGTCTGGCACTTCGGCCGGAACACTGCGCGCGACAGCTGCCGCTTCAGGCTTGTCCTGAACAGGGTTGACACTGGCGAGTACCCACTCGGCGCCTCCCGTAGAGGGCGCTGTAGCTGACGATTCTGCAGAACTGGTCGCGCCCACGCTAGCGCGCTCGGTGAGGGCATCGACGGCAACGATCAACACACTGTCCCGAGCGACTTCGGCAACTACGCTTGCCGCTATAGACTCCGATGCCGGAGGTGCTCTTCGAAGCTTTGGTGCCGGCTTGGCAACCGTCGCGCGCTGTCGATGAATAATGCGCGCTTGCAGGACCACAAAAGCCGCGCACAGGAGCGGCACCATTGTGTTCAGCGCAGGCGACTGAGTATTTACCCAGCCCACCACCGCAGGATCGGAAACGGCGATATCACCCGCAACATAGCCAAGCAGCGCGCCGCCAACCGAGACCAGAAAAGGCTGACGATGAAGCAGCCGGGTGATCTGCACGCTCCCGAACATCAACAGCGGCACGCTTAGGAGCAATCCCAGCACCAGATAGAAAATACTGCCCTGCGCCACTGCCGCCAGTCCGACCACGTTGTCCATGCTCATGACCAAATCAGCCACCAGTACGGTCGTCACAGCCCCGAACAGGGTGGTCGGCGTATTTTCGACGGAGTCACTCTCGTCATCCGGCTGTTCTTCGATCAGCAGCCGGATTGCAATGACGATCAGCAACCCCGCACCGATGAGCTTGAGAAAGGGCGCCAGCAGCAACCACCCGGCCAGTGTGGTCAGGAGCACGCGCAGCACGATGGCCCCGCCAGTACCGATCATCACCGCCTGTTTCACCTGATTCGCTGGCAACCCGCGGCAGGCCAGAGCGATCACCAGCGCATTGTCGCCGGACAAAATCAGGTCCAGCAGGGATATCTGAAAGATCATGCCTATCGCGTGCAGTAAACCTTCAAACATCATGGGACTGTTTCCAGGCAAGGAGATGTTTCATATAAAAATCACCCGAGTGAACCGGCGATGCTGGCATACAGGCCGAGTGTTGAAGTCAGTACAAAGATGACGCCGACAGCCAGTGCGTACCCTCCCCGCAATTGATGTGCTGCCGGCAAGACACTGCGCGCCAGCAAGAACAGCAACAACAGCATCACCGGGATCAGAATTGCATTAACCACGCCCACGGCAATCGACAGCCGGATGAGATTGACGCCCGAGGCCACCAGCAGCGCGCCAACGATTAGCAGCACCGCGAAAGGTCCATAGAACCAAGGTGCATCCAGTGGGTGTTGCTCCAGCGAGTGGCGTACCCCCATCGCCTCCCCCAACGCCAACACAGCTGTCAGGCAGACCACAATAGTTGCTACTAACGCACCGCCGGACAGCCCAATCGCGAAAACGACTTTGCCCCAACTGGGGCCGATCAGCGCACCAAACGCATCGCCGATCTGAGCGATGTTGTCCAGATTTCCACCCTGCTCGTGCGCACCCAGCGTGGCGGCGGCGGCGATCAATACCGAGGAAGTCAGCACCTGGCACAGCACCGTACCGACCAACGTATCGACTCGCGCCAGCCGAAGTCGGCCCGTGTCCAGCCCTTTATCGATCAGCGCCGACTGTTGGTAGAACAGCGTCCATGGCATCACGCTGGTGCCGACATTTGCCGCGACCAGATACAGATAGTCATGGTCGGCGAGAGGTATTTGAGTCATGTCGTGCAGCATCTGATGAACGTTCGGGTGGGCCTTGAACGCCATTACCAGAAAGGCAAGTCCGAACAACCCGATAGCAATGGTTACCCGCTCTACCGAGTGATAGGAGCCGGTCAGGACCATGCCGAGAATCATCACCACCAGCGCCACAAGAATTTGCCAGCCCAGGATTCCAAAGAGGCTGCCTGCACCAACCAGCCCGCTCATCTCCGTAACCAATGTACCGAAGCAGCTCAGCAGCAACACCGCTGCGGACACTATCGCGACCGCTTGACCGAAGCGCTGTCGGACCAGTTCGACATAACCTTTACCAGTGCACAACCCCAGTCGCACCGTCAGTTCCTGGGCCATGAACATCAACGGGACCAACAATAATTGCAGCAACAGCAAGCGGTATCCCCACTGTGCACCGCTCTGGGCAGCCGTCACCACGCTGCCGGCCTCGGTATCGGCCAGCATCACGACCAGTCCCGGCCCCATGACGGCGAACAAGCGTGTCAGCCGTTGCCAAAATGCTTTGTGGTCAGAAGGAAGCTCAATGACTCGCATTCTTTACTTCACGGTGGTCGCGGCAGGACCCGTGCGAAATTGCTTCAGGAACTCAGCGTCCGGCGTCAGCACCAGCGTCGGCTGACTCTCCGCCAGTGCCTGCCGGTAGGTCTGCAGCGAGCGGTATAGCTTGTAGAACGCAGGGTCTTTGCTAAACGCGGCCGACAGAATCTGGTTGGCATCAGCATCCGCTTCACCGTGAGTAATCGCAGCCCGGCGCTGGACCTCCGACAACAGGACCGTACGGTCCCGGTCAGCTTTGCCCTGGATCTGTTGCGCCCATTCAAAGCCCTGTGCACGCAGCTCCTTTGCCTCGCGCTGACGCTCGGATTTCATCCGGTCATAGATCGCCTGACTGGCCTCGAATGGCAGGTCGGCACGGTGTAGACGCACCTCGCTCACTTCGATCCCGAGTCCCACAGCCTTGCTGGCTACGTCCTTCTCGATGGTGGCGACTTCTTGCTGGCGTTCCGGCGACAACAATGATCGCAACGTCACCTGACCCAACTCACGCCGCAACGAAGAACTGACCATTTGCGTCAGTTGTGCGCTGGCCTGGTCCAGCGTACCCACCGCCTGGTAGAAGCGCAGCGGGTCGCTGATGCGAAAGCGCGTGTAGGTCTCGACCTCAATGCGTTTCTGGTCGCCCAAAATCACCTGCTCGGCCGGCGAGGTCAGTGTCTGCAACCGGCTGTCGTAGAACACCAGAGAGTCGCTGAACGGAACCTTGAACTTCAGGCCGGGCTCACCGGCCACGCCCATCGGCGCGCCGAAGCGGATAATTAACGCCTGCTGCGTTTCGTCGACAACATAGACCGACGATGCCAACACCCATAACGTAACGATGCCGACTCCGGCGATCAGCCATTTGAGCGCGGGGTTCATGGTTTGGCATCCTTCTGAACAGACTTGCCTGGGTCGGATAGCGGCATATAAGGCACCACGCCGGACATACCCTTTCCAGACGAATCGATGATGACCTTGGAGGCCTTCTTCAGCACCTCATCCATGCTCTCCATGTACAAACGCCAGGCAGTAACGTCCTTGGATTGCACATAGCTGTTGTAAACAGACAGAAAACGCTTGGCCTCACCCTCTGCCAGGTTGCCAACCTGCGACTTGTAGGCCTCGGCATCCTGTGTGATGCGCGCCGCATCGCCTCGCGCACGAGGGATCACATCGTTGGCGTAGGCCTCTGCTTCGTTACGGGCGCGCTCCTGATCCGCGCGTGCGCGCTGCACATCGTTGAAGGCATCGATAACCTGCGGCGGCGGATCGACCCGTTGCAGCTGAACCTGGGTGATGAGGATGCCAGCCTTCTCGCTGTCCAACAGCTGTTGCAGCAGTTCGCGTGTTTCATCCGCGATCTGCGCTCGTTTGTCGGACATGGCGGACTGGATCGGCGTGCGTCCAATGACTTCACGTAGCGCACTTTCGGCAATGATTTTTATCGAGCGCTCTGGATCGCTGATTTTGAACAGATACTGTCCAGCATCCTTGATTCGCCAAAAAACCGTGCAATCTGCCTCGACGATGTTCTCATCGCCCGTCAGCATCTGCTTGTCACGTGAACCGCTGTTACCCGTGGTGAGGGCACTGCTGGCGCTGCCTAGCTGCAGCTGATTGACTTGGGTAACCTTGGGCAGCAACACCGCCTCAAAGGGATAGGGCAGGTGGTAGTGCAACCCTGATTCGGTGGTGTCCACCCAACGACCAAAGCGCAACACTACGCCCTGCTCGTCCGGCTGCACTTTATAAATGCCCGACGTGACCCATGCCAAAGCGATGAGCCCACCGATCAATACCAAACCACGTCCCTGGAGGTCCAGAATGGCAACCCTGTAGTTGATCCGTTCACGCAGCGTGGAGAAGAGCCTGGCGGGTTCGGTCGAAACAGGAACAGGACTATCGGTCATGCAAGTGCTCCAGTCCGTCAAATGACGTGCGGACCTTACTTTTTGGGGGGTAGGGGTCGCCGAAGCCGCGCAGAATACCTGAACAGGCGACCGTCGTCACTGACCTGGATCATGCTAAAAATAGCCCTGAGCGGCGATGCGTTACACGGAAAAACAAGCGCTGCTGCGCCCGCTCTCCCCTGCGGACAAATCACCCGGCCCGCGCCGTCGTTTCCGACCAACCGGGCATTCACTGGCAGCCCGTGGGCCGGGCATCCGTCCGAAACGTACTCTTATCTTAAAGGCCGGGCAGACGCTGACCGATTTGTGCCGTGGCATAGCCGTCCAGAATCGCGGTCGCCAAAGGGCTGCCTTCGGCACCGGACCATGCGGCAAAGTCGGCTTCAGCTACGGGCATATACGGCCCGTGCTTCACTTCAAAGATCACACCGCCCTCATCCAGAGAGAGCACCGCATGCCAGCAGCCAGCGGGAATTTCCAGTACCGCACAGTCTTCGCCCAATACCGTGCGCTCGATGACGATACCCGCGTCGTCGAAAGTCAACACCACAAACCGACCGCGCAAGGGATAGAGCAACTCCCAGGTATGGGGATGACGCTGGGCACGTACGTAGGTGCCTGGCTCCATGGCGATAGCCAGGCGCTGGATCGGGTCAGCCAATTCCTCGTGCAGGTTGCGGTTAGCGCGCAGGCGCGGGGATTGCTGGGCTTGGGCACCTAGCGCGTCCAGGTCAGCCGGGGTGATCTGTTTCATTTGAGGTTACCGATAGAGGTAAAACGTGATTGAGGCCCCGTCCGCCTGTGCGCACAAAAGCGGCATCATCTGCCGGGGCGTGGTTGGAGGCCATTAGACACTATTCAGCGGCCGTCACGCACGCGAGCTGCTGTGTGCACAGCTCAGCGCAACAATATTTTTCGGCACGGCCAGCATAATGTTTAGTAGCTGCTACGCTAAATTTCGGCCCCCTGAGCACGCTCATGAAACGGCGATGCACGTGGG
Source organism: Pseudomonas sp. GG8 (assembly GCF_052976945.1). Lineage (NCBI taxonomy): Bacteria > Pseudomonadati > Pseudomonadota > Gammaproteobacteria > Pseudomonadales > Pseudomonadaceae > Pseudomonas > Pseudomonas sp. GG8. The sequence continues at coordinate 709,412 of NZ_JBRIIP010000001.1, read as the reverse complement.
AAGCCTCAAAGTGTAACTGCCAGACGACGGATTGTGCGTTGTCTGGAAGGTCGGTGTGGCCTCTGTTCTCACGGACGACAAGCTTTGCTACACCGGTAATTGAATAGTTTAAAAGCGCTGAACGAATCGACGCACTATTAAACGTGCCCTCGGCATTATCAACCGTGCGCTACCCACGCGAGAGTGGGCATCACCCAACGCCGTTATCCATGTTGTGATGAGTGCCTACGAACGCCCCTTCTATTTCAAGAAAGTCGGGAATGTAGCCATGCAATACACAACGTTTTCAGATGAACAGATAAAGTCTCTCATTGAGGCGATCGATCTCAACGGTTATGCCGTGTTACCCGGCTGGGCGACGAGCGCAGAGCTGACCCAATTACAGGCCTTGGTCACAGACGCCGTCGTAGCGGCGGGTAACAACTACGTTGCCCTGACCGGGCACCAAGCTGTTGCCGGTTCGCTCCTGGACGAATGGGGCCGCTCCCCGTACTTCGTCGATCTATGCAAGCGTATCGTTACAGCCGCGACGGGGGAACATTCAACCGAGCAGCGTCTGTATCAGGTGTTGCGTTGCCTGACCGGTGAGCAAGGTCAACGTGAGTCCTCGATTTTCCACTACGACTCCTTCGTACTGACCACCATCATGCCGGTCTGTATGCCGGATAATCCTGGCGATTTAATCATGCTGCCAAACCACCGCCCCCTCCGGAAAACCTATGCCTTTAACCTGCTCGACAAGCTGCGCGTCGATAACCGCTGGGCACAACGTCGGCGGCTAAAGGAGTACACGAAGCACCCCGAGCGGTTCACCCGAGTCCACATGCGACCGGGCGACCTCTACCTGTTCTGGGGCTACCGTTCGCTGCACACCAATCTACCGGCTGACCCGGATGCCTTGCGCGCAACCGCTATCTTTCACTACCACAACCAGCATGCAGACAGCACCCTCGCTGACCGGATACGTCGATCAGTTGCCTATATCAAGCCGAATCAACCCGTGCCTATGTAAGTGGTCAGGAGCAGTTTTCCTATTACACTCCGGGATTAGCCGGCCAGGAACTGCGACGTCTTCAGCAATAACGTCACACAGGTGCCCGAACATTTGACACTTTGCACACTCATCCGCCCACCCAGTTGTTCAACGATGCGTTTGGCGTGGGCAAAACCAAGGCCGAATGAGCTTCCATCCGAGCGTGCAGTATCCGCTCGGAAGAAGACCTGCCCTAACTGCTCCAGATCCGTCGAGGTCATACCCATGCCGTCGTCCTCGACCGACAATTGCCAATCGCCGTCCGGCGACGCGCTCAACTTCACCCATACATGACCTTGATCCGCCGTGTACTTGATCGCGTTGTCGACCAGGTTTCCAACCACCACTTCCCACTGTTCAAGCGAGCCGGGCGTCTCGTAACGTGCGCCTGCGTCAATCTGCACAGAAAGCGCCACGTTTTTGGCCTGAGCCTGCCGCTGCCAACGGGCGGCTACAACGCGAACGACATCATCCAGCCGACATTCACTATTGATCCCGGCGATTTGGGCGCCGTCCAGTCGTGCCAGGTCCATTAGCGCCGACGACAACCGTTTCAAGACCTGCATCTCCGCCAGAACATCTCGGCAGGTGTCCGCGTAGTCTTGCGCCTCCCGGGGGCGCATGAGAATAACCTCCAATGCAGATGTCACTGCGGCAATGGGCGTTTTCAACTCATGAGACGCGTTGGCAATGAACAGACGCTGGTTTTCCAGAACAGTCCGCACCGCATGCACCATCTCAGCATAGCTGTCGAACAGCAGCTTTTCCTCTGCCGAATGAGGTGTAAACACCACGCGCTGAGTAAACTCAGGGGGTTTGAGCAAGCGTAACTGCCGCGAAAAACTGCGCAGATTTCGTGTGGAATAAGACACCACCAGAAAACTACCCAGTGCCGTCAGCAGCAAAATACCAATCGCCGCCAGGGTGGCCAGCCGTTTGAACTCACTCACAGCATCGAGCATGGGCTGAGCATTGAGTGCCACGGTGACCGTCGTCTGAAGGGTGGTTGCCCCGGACTGACGCTCTATCTGCCCGCTTTGAACCAGCCATTTGCCAAACTCAGTGCTCAGCAACCGGGATGCTTCGCCTGTCACCTTCAAGGTCGTCATGCGCTGGCGCAAGGTGTTGCGGATTTTCTCAGAGGGGCCTTGGGACTCAAAAATCGGAGGTCCTGCTTCGCCCCCCGCGATAAAATAGACGTCACGGTCACGATCCAGCTCTTGCGCAAACTCGCCGCTGCGCTGATAAACCAGTTGGCCTGCCTTGGGGAGGATAAGCGCCTCGATGACATCTGACTGAATATCCAGATGATGGCGCAACTCATTCAGCCGAGCCGCCTCCACCCAATGGCTCAACCAAAGGACACTCAGCGCCAACACGCTCGCCTGCACCACGAATAACGTAATCGTTATTTTGATATTCAGCGAAAGCTTAAGCCACACGAAGTGTGAACCCCTTGCCGCGCAAGGTTTCAATCTCTATGCCCGACCCCATCAGTTTTCTGCGCAGGCGCGCGAGCAGCACATCAAGGCTATTGCTGTCCGGCTCCATGTCCAGGGAGTACAGCAAACCGGTGATCGCGGTGCGTTTGACCAACTGCCCGGCTTTACTGGCAAGGGCCACGAGCAGGTCATACTCCTTGCCCGTCAGCACCAAGGGGGTTTGGTTGATCGTCACGCTCATGGTCGCAAGGTCGATGTTCAGGCCTGCCAGTTCCAGTAACGTTGCCCCACGAGCAGTGGATCGCCGGTAAAGCGCGTTGACCCGGGCAATCAGCTCGACCATGTCGAAAGGCTTGACCAGATAATCATCGGCCCCCTGATCGAGACCTTCGACTCTGTCACGCAAATCGCCCTTGGCGGTGACCATGATGATGGGCACTTCTCTTGCCTGCGCACGCACCGTCTTGACGAAATCCAGGCCCGACAACTTGGGCAACATCCAATCGAGCACGATCACGTCGTACTCGCTGGACTCGACGAAATAGAGTGCCTCCTTGCCATCCAGGGCGAGATCGACCACCCAGCCCCCCTCTTCGAGACCACGCCTGACGCTCTTGCCGAGCAGTACATTGTCCTCGACCACAAGCGCCTTCATCGATCACCTCGCCTTATCGTTCGCGACACGCTACCGCATTCGTACTTAGCCATAAAGTCGTCCCCTTTGCGTCGCTTTCTATCGTTAATGATCCATTCATTCGCACCTCAATAGACTGCCCGGCAATTACGCATGTCCGGGTACAACGATCATGACTCAATCGAAACAACGTATTTTGTTTGTGCTGCTGGTGGGCCTGCTGGCCACCTTGATCAGTTTGTCGTTCGCGCCCCTTGCTTCAAAGGTGCGATTCGGCCTGGAGTTTCGCGGAGGTTATGAGATTTATTACGTTGTTACGCCGCAGCCAGGCAAGCAGACGCTGTCCAAACAGGATGTACTCAATACCGTCGACATCCTGCGCCAACGGGCCGACAGCATTGGCATGTCTGAGCCTGATATCCGTCTCGAGGGTGAAGACCACATCCGCGTGAAGCTGGCGGGACTGACGTCGGCGGATGAGTCGCGCTCACTGCTGGGCGACACCCACGGGCTACCGACGGTACTCACGGAAAAATACACCCAAACGGTCGGGAGCGTCCTTGGCAAGACGGCTCTGACTGAAACCATGACCGCTGGGGTTATCGGTATCGCCTGCATCTTCCTCTTGCTGCTGGTGCTGTACCGAGGGGCCGGGCTGATCGCCGCATTCTGCACCGTCGTCTACCTGTGGCTGCTGATCATTCTGTTCAACGCATCACACGCGACCCTGTCGCTTTCTGCGGTAGTCGCCTTTGTCTTGGGGATCGGCATGGCGGCGGATGCAAGCATCATTTGTTTCGAACGCACCCGCGAACAGCTCGCGCGGGGCCATGACCTGAGAACAGCGGTGGTGATTGGCTTCAACGGATCATTCCCGACCATTCGCGACGCCAATCTGGTCACTGCGCTGGCAATGATCGCATTGTTTGCCGCAGGCATCGGGCCGGTCCAGGGATTCTCGCTGACCTTGCTGGCAAGCATCGTGATCAGTATTTGCACCAACTATTTCCTGGTGCGCACGCTGACCTTGTGGCTGGTGGATTCGGGTTGGTTGCCACGGACCTGGTTGATCGGTAGCGGCAAGCCGCGCAACGCGCGCAAACACTTTTTCGGCTTCGTAAAGTTCGGCAAAACAGCAATCCTTCTTTCGGTGCTGACCATCGCCAGTGGTGCGCTGTATTACCGTGCGCACGGACTCAATCTGGATATCGATTTCACGTCCGGCACTGCGCTGGATATCGACATTGATCGCCCGACAACCCAGAGCGACGCCACACAGATCATGACCGCTGCCGGGATCGTTCCGGCGACGCTGGCGGTAGGTGGCGCGCAGAACGAACACATAGCGGCCCGCTTCGATGAAGTCCTCAAGCCCGCTGAGTTGAAACAGGTCATTTCAGCCTTCCAGGCGAAATACCAGAAGGTCGAGTATGAAGAGAATACGGCGGACCCAGGCATCGCACGCGACTTCGCGACCCGTGCAATCTATGCCGTCCTGGCCGCATTCATCAGCATTACCCTGTACATCGGGCTTCGGTTTTCCTGGGCCATTGCCGTGGCCACGGTCCTTCCGATCATCCTCGACCTGCTATTTGTCTCGGCAGTTTTCGCGCTCTTCAAGTTCGAAATCGATGTGACCTACGTTGCCGCGCTGCTGACCATCATCGGTTACTCGCTGAACGATAAAATCGTGATCTTCGGGCGCATCGTCGAGAACCTCAAACGGACCAATACCCCAGACGAAGCCTCCTTGTTGAGCATGGTCAATCAGAGCATCGAGCAAACTCTGGGGCGCTCCCTGTACACAGTACTGACCGTGGTGATGGCCTCGACCAGTCTTTATTTATTCGCCTGCGAACCGCTGCAAATGTTCTCGCTGGCATTGGTGATCGGGTTGATGTGCGGCGCGGTGTCGTCGATTTTCATCTCCGGCGCCCTCTGGGCCACGCTGCACAGTCGGTCCCTAAGCAGACCCGATAGGCGCTCAACCATTCCCCGCCTGACGTCGCGCCCCTTTATCAGCCTCCTGCTGGCCGTGGCCGTCATCGGGTTGGGCGGCTGGTTTTGGATACCGACACTCACCCCTCAAGCATCGCCAAGCGCTCAAACGCTAGTAACCACAGGCTCTCTAGGCGATCTCTCGTCCTTTTCAGCCATCGCCAGCGACATCCTTGCCAAAGTAAAAGCCGGTGACATCGCAGGGGGGAAAGCCCGCATCAAGGATCTGGAAAGCGCATGGGACGCCTCGGCCAAGCAACTTCAGGCACGCAGCCAGGAAGGATGGACATCGGTGGATAAATCCATTGATCGAGCCCTCGTGCAATTGCGCTCTGGTACCCCGGACAAGGCCGCCATTGATGAATCGTTGCAAACCCTGATCGCCAAGTTCGCAAGCCAACAAGGTCAGGTCGCAGCACGCGTGAGCACTGCTGGCGGTCCTCTGGGCGATCTCTCTGCCTACCGAAAAATCGTCTTGGACACCTCTGCGCTGGTCGATGCCGGTGACATGAGCGCTGCACGTTCACGCATTACCGATCTGGAAACGGCCTGGGACCAAGGCGAAGAAAAGCTTCAACCGATGAGCCCCAGTGACTGGACCGCTGTGGATAAGTCCATCGACCGGGCCTTGTCGCAACTGCGGTCCGGTAGCCCGGACCCTAAAGCCTGCGCCTCGGCCCTGACAACGCTACTCGCCAAAATCGACAGTAAAACGACTCACTGACCGCTCTGAAACGAAGCCCTTAACGCGTCAACGTCGCAGCCACCCTTGACCGGGGGAGCGCTGCAACGAAAGACGAACCGCTTGTTTTTAAGGTTTTTTTCACGCGATTTGAACGTATTTTTGACAAATGCGACGTCATATTGCCAAGATCCAATGATTAAACGGAATCAAACGCATGCAACTTCGTATTTCCAGTCTGGTCAAAACTGTCAGTGCTGCCGCCGCCCTCGCCTTTATTTCCATGGCTCAGCCCGCACTCGCCGCTGACGCGGAGGTTTCACTGGTCATCAAGGACCATCTGTTTTCACCGAATCCATTGGAAATTCCTGCCAACACGAAGGTCAAGGTCACCCTTGAAAACCGTGATCAAACCACCGCCGAATTTATGAGCGATGACTTTAAAGGTGGCAAGTTGGTGACGGGAGGCAAAACCGTGAGCTTTTTCATTGGCCCATTGAAACCCGGCACTTATGAGTTTCATGACGAGTACAAAGAAAGCATTTCGAAAGCTCGGTTGATCGTTAAATAACCCACTTCCGGAGTAAACCCCATGCTATCGACAGCGCTCATTGTTTTCAGGGAAATCCTCGAAGCTGCGCTTGTGGTGTCCATCATCCTCGCCGCCACCAAAGGCGTATACCGCAGAGGTTTTTGGGTGGCGTGGGGCGTTGTGGGCGGCATTCTGGGCGCAAGCCTTGTGGCGGTCTTTGCTGACGCCATCAGCGCTTGGGCCTCCGGTGCCGGGCAAGAACTGTTTAACGCGGGCGTCATGTTTATCGCGGCGCTGATGTTGGCATGGCACAGCATCTGGATGAGCAAGCACGGGCGTGAGATGGCGGTACAGCTCACCGAGGTCGGTGAAGCCGTGAGCAGTGGAGACCGCGCGTTAAGCGGGATGGCCATCGTCGTGGCCGTCGCTGTGCTGCGCGAAGGGTCCGAAGCCGTGCTGTTTTTGTACGGGATCGCGGCCAGCGACCCAAACCAGACCTGGCAAATGTTAATGGGCGGATTGCTGGGCATTGCCAGCGGCGTGGCGATGGGTATTGCGCTCTACTTCGGTTTGCTACGCGTCGCGATGCGTCATCTGTTCAAGGTGACAAACGGGATGATTATCCTGTTGGCGGCAGGCATGGCGAGTCAGGGAGTAGCGTTTCTGGTCAGCGCCAACTGGTTGCCGGCGCTGGGAGAAACACTGTGGGACAGCTCTTGGCTGCTAAAAGAAAGCAGCATCGTTGGCAAAATGCTGCACACCCTTATTGGTTATAGCGCCCAACCCTCGGGGATTCAGGTACTGACGTATCTAGCGACGCTGATCATTATCACGGCGCTGGTTCGACGATCAGGTCGCCCCGGCAAGAAGTCTCTCCCGCTTAAAAATACAGGCTCAAGCCTTACCTGATTCGGTTCCCCGTCAGAATACCGATTCACCGTTTACGCAGCGTCCTCGCATTTTCAGAGTTTATCGGCAGGCTTACTTTATCCCCCCCGGGGGGATACTATGCCAGCACTCTGAACCAGGACGCCCATCGCCATGAGCGAAGATTTACACCCTCACCCTCACCCTCACACGCACCAGACTCATGATGCGATTGTTAAAAGGCTCAAAAAGGCCGAGGGTCATCTGCGCAGCATCATCACCATGATCGAAGATCAGCGGGCCTGCGTGGATATTGCCCAGCAGTTGCACGCCGTTGAGAAAGCGGTTTGTCAGGCCAAGCGAACGCTTATTCAGGATCACATCGATCACTGCCTGGAACACACCGTGGACGCACTTGCCAATGGGGCGCGTGCGCCACTGGAAGAGTTCAAGCAAATCACCAAGTACCTGTAGGCCTGTCATGCCAAATTTCGCTGAACTGCTGCAACAGGGTGGAACTCACGCCTGGCTGTATTTCCCGAGTGCCATCTTGCTGGGGGCATTGCATGGCCTGGAGCCAGGGCATTCGAAAACCATGATGGCCGCTTTTATCGTGGCCGTTCGAGGCTCCGTCAAACAGGCGATTTTGCTGGGTCTGGCGGCGACGGTTTCGCACACCGCAGTGGTGTGGCTAGTTGCTATCGGCGGTATGTACCTGGGCAAAGGACTGGATGCGCAAACCACTGAGCCGTACTTTCAGCTGGTCTCATCAGCGATGATCATCGCGATTGCCCTCTGGATGCTCTGGCGCACGTGGCGCGGCGAACAGATGTTCAAGTTCGAGCAAGATGGCGATCACCATCATGGAGCGCATGATCACCATGATGAAACTCATCGCATCGATACTGGCCATGGGCACATCGAACTGTCGATTTTTGAAGAAGGTACCCCACCACGCTGGCGGGTGAAATCGTTGAGCGGGCATGCATGGCCTGCTGCCGAGGTCAGTGTGTCGACGACGCGTACAGACGGACTGACCCAACAGTTCGCATTCGTCGATCGCGGCGACTACCTGGAGTCAGTGGCCGAAATCCCCGAGCCTCATCAGTTCAACGCGCGCTTGAGTCTGGGGCATGCCAGTCACACTCATGATTATGATCTGGACTTCCATGAGCATGAGCACGACCACGTTCACGCCGAGCTGGAAGGGCTGGAAGGGCTGGAGCTATCGATAGACGGCTATCAGGATGCGCATGAACGGGCGCACGCCAATGACATTCGCAAACGCTTCACCCACCGCGAGGTCACCACACGTCAGATCATCATGTTCGGTTTGACCGGAGGCCTGATTCCTTGCCCGGCGGCCATTACCGTTTTGTTGCTGTGCCTGCAGGTTAAAGAGGTCGCTTTAGGCGGCGTGCTCGTTCTGTGCTTCAGCATCGGCTTAGCGATCACCCTGGTCAGCGTCGGTGTCGCTGCGGCCGTGGGTGCAAAGCAGGCGTCCAATCGCTGGCCGTGGCTGGGCGCTGTGGCGCGCCGCGCACCTTACCTCTCCAGCCTATTGATCATCGGTGTCGGTCTGTATGTGGGCATACATGGCTGGCTCGGACTCAGCGGGCAATAATCAGCGAAAGGCTGGCATGTGCCTGCACGCAAGCAGGCACGGGCCCATCAAATAGCCGCTCACCGCTTGTCAGCCGGGATCCTCCCCGGCATGGACTTTTGATCTAGATCAGTTGGCAATACCTTCCGAGGCGTACAAGAGGTTCAAAGTTCCACGCTTAGAGTCCCTCCCATTTCTTGCGACGGAAGCATCAACATGACCATAAGTCCAACAAGCAATGTCAGCGGCAGCGCCGCGTTTCCAAGCGTCAACGGTGAACACTGGATCGATTTGCTGAGCAACGGGACCCACATCCTGATCAGGCCGTTGGCACCGCATGACAGGGATCGCGAGTTTAACTTCATCAAAAAGCTCTCCCCAGAGTCGCGGCACTTTCGCTTTCTCGGTTCAATGAATGAACCCAGTATTGCCCTGCTCGATCAGTTGATGGACGTTGATAACAAAAAGCGGATGGCTTACGTCGCGTTGGCGCATAAAGATGGCGACTTGATCGAAATCGGTGTGAGTCGTTATGCCGCGCTGGAAGAGGAAGGGCAATGCGAATGCGCGGTCGTGATTGCCGATGACTGGCAAAATCTGGGCATGGGGACGTTACTCATGCGGCATTTAATCGACGCCGCACGGCGTAACGGTTTTGCACAGATGATATCGATTGACTCAACAAGCAATACTCACATGCATCAGCTGACTAAACAGTTAGGCTTTGAATGCCACCGAGATCCCATGGACGCGACCCAAGTCATTTACAAACTTGCATTGAAGTAACACCGCCCTCGCAGATAGCACGGTCGTTTCGAGGTAACGTGCTATCTGTCCCGGCCTCACCTATCATTTACCCCCCTCAGGCCCTCCAACCACCAAGAGGGCCAGCGTCTCGAAACCTTCGAATCAACCTCCTGCCGTCACTCCATCATCAGTAGCGTGACGTGCTGGTAATCGGGTTCATCCCATTGAATTGAAATCACGCTATGCTTCGGCCACTATCTGTAGCAGCCTATCGGTCTGAATGTCGGTCCTCGACCATTAATTTTTCCAGGCAAGCGCTTCCCTATGGAAAACCCCTACCCACAGTTGAGCAACTTTGTTGACCTGATGCTCGACGCTGTCTGCGTGGTGGACTCTCAGGGCCGCTTTGTATTTGTGAGCGCTGCGTGTGAACGCATTTTCGGCTATACGCCCGAGGAAATGATCGGCCGGGTCATGATAGACATGGTGCTGCCCGAAGATCGAGCGCGGACGCTGCTGGCCGCCAGCGAAATCATCGGCGGGCAGCCTAAACCCCATTTCGAAAACCGTTATGTGCGCAAAGACGGGCAAATCGTGCACATCATGTGGTCGGCCCGCTGGTCGGAAGTCGATCAACTAAGGATCGGGGTTGCACGTGATATCACTGAGCGCAAACAGTCTGAGTCGGTACAAGCCGCGCTGTACTCCATTTCTGAAGCCGCCCACGCCGCCGAGGATCTGCCCGCCCTGTTTCATCGCATTCATCAGATCATTGGCGAACTGCTGCCCGCACTGAATTTTTCCGTGACGCTGTACGACGAAAAGAGTGACCAGTTGAGCTTTGCCTACCACGTGGATGAACAGGACCAGGCACCCGATCCACAAACAGTCACCGACTCTTTGAGTGCCGAGGTGATCCGCACCGGGCTCCCGCTGCTATTGACCCCCGAGACACTGACCACCTTTCCGGAATATTTACGCGCCGAGTTCGACACCGATTCGCTGTGCTGGCTGGGCGTACCGTTGCACTCGAACCGGGGCACTATCGGTGCTTTGGTGGTCAAGAGCTACTCAGGTGGCACACGCTATACCGTGAAGGATCAAGAGCTGTTGCAGTTCGTCTCCACTCAAGTCGCCGCCGCTATCGAGCGCAAACAACTGCACGCTCGACTGCAATACATGGCCCAATATGACCAACTGACCCAGTTACCTAATCGCGGACTGTTCCAAGATCGGCTGCAGACTGCACTCGCGATGGCCCGGCGCGAACAAGGCCAGTTCGCCCTGCTCTACCTCGATCTGGACAAGTTCAAACAGGTCAACGACACCCTCGGCCATGCGGCAGGCGATCAGTTACTGCAAGAAGTGGCACAGCGCCTAAAACAATGCGTGCGCGAAACCGATACGGTTGCGCGCATCGGCGGTGACGAGTTTCTGGTGCTGCTGCACAACATCCAGTTACCGGAGGACGCCTTGCGGGTGGCTGAAAAAATCCATCGCGAGCTTAGTCACCCGCTGAACATGGAAGGTCAAGGCTTGTGTACTCTGCTGAGCATCGGGATCGCGCTCTACCCCGAACATGGCATAGAAGAGAAACAGCTGCTCAAGCACGCCGATGAAGCCATGTATTTCGCGAAAAGGAATGGCGGTAATCACTTCCGTACGAAGGCCGAGCCTAGCCCGTGCGATGCCGAGTGACCCACGACGTGCAGCCGCCGACTGGCTCGGTGCTGGCTCAGCCACCACTTTAAAAAAAGCGGATACAAGGCGACTCAAGGAATGAGTCGCCTTGCCTTTCATTCACCCAGCGGACGAAGCCGGTATTGCGGCGGCAGCTGCTCGAAACCGGTGATGGTCGCGTTCAGGCTTTTCCAGCGGCCATCCTTAATCCCGTAGATGCAGCCGTGAATCGACAGGCTCTGCCCCCGATGCCAGGCATTTTGCACAATGCTGGTGTGGCCGACATTGGTCACTTGCTGGATCACGTTTAGTTCGCACAGCCGATCAACACGCTCTTCTTCAGTTGGCAGCAGGGCCAAGGGGACGCGGTTTTCGTAATACAAATCGCGGATCGAACGCAGCCAGCCATCGATCAAGCCAAGCTGGCGATTCTGCATCGCTGCACGTACGCCGCCACAGCCATAGTGGCCAGTGACGAGGATATGTTTGACCTTGAGCACGTCCACCGCGTACTGAATCACCGACAGGCAATTAAGGTCAGTGTGCAGCACAACATTGGCGACATTACGGTGTACGAACAGATCGCCCGGCAGCATGCCGACGATTTCGTTGGCTGGCACGCGTGCATCAGAACAACCGATCCACAGGTATTCAGGCGCTTGCTGGCGGGCCAGTTTGGCGAAAAATTCCGGGTCTTTCTGCTTGATCGCGTCGGCCCAGCGCTCGTTGTTATCAATCAGATCTTGTAGTTCGTTCATGCGTTGAAGCCTCGAAAATGATGCCCAGCTTTGACTGGCGCCCGGCTGTCTGGGTCACGCTTATGTGCCACTACTTTTGCTGAGGATACAAAAGGAATCTTCATCGTTGCGGCCGGTCAATCTTTATAAGGCCCCAAAACATGAGGAATTGCCATGACTGAATCACGCCGCCCTTACGGTGCCCCACAGCCTGAACCGATCGATGACAATGAAGACCGTATGGGCTCGATGGAAGAATTGCACTTCGATGAAGAGGAGGACACCGGTCGCATCGGCGATCTTGTGCCAGAAAACGAACTCGAACATGAGTTCCCGGACAAGCGGGTTCGTGAAGCGGGGATGACCGGCGCGTCGACCCCGGATCACCACTCTACCGACGATGACCTGGACCCGGAAAACATGATCGACGAAGATGGCGCACGTTCAGCTAATGAAGCTGGCGAAAACCGCCCTACCGACTGGGATTTGAGTGTCGTCGATGAAGATGACATCGGGGGTGGTGATGGCCTGGATGAAGCCGAACTGGCTCGCCACGATCCGCTCGACGGCAAGCCAGAGTAACGACTATTCAAACAGGGTGCAGGCCATGACCAGCGCGTCTTCGCTCCCGCCGACCGCAGGGTAATAATCCCGACGGCGGCCCACCTCGTTGAAGCCGTAGCGCTCATACAGGCGATAGGCTGCTTGGTTACTCGCGCGCAGCTCGAGGAAACATTCGCGGCCGTTCATCTGGTAGGCCCGCGACATCAGGTGTTCCAGCAAGCGCAGGCCCAGACCACGGCCCTGGCTTTCTGGCTTGACGGTGATATTGAGCAGGTGCGCTTCGTCGATAATGACATTGATCACGCCGTGGCCGACTTGCTGGGCGCCTTCGAACATCAGCCATATTTCGTAGGATTTGAGCCCGTCGAGAAAGATGCCTCGGGTCCAGGGATGGCTGAACGCCGCGTATTCGATTTTCAGTACAGCGTCCAGGTCCGCTTCGGTCATCGGGCGGAAAGTTACAGCGTCGCTCATTGAGGGGCTCTTTATTGAAACGTCAGTCATCAATCGTTTTCCAGCGTGTCATCAGCCGACGCATGGCTTGCCAGACATCGGCCTTGCGTTGCGGCTCATCCATTAATAATTCCAGACCGGGCAGCGCCCAGGCACTGCCCAGACCGTCGATCTGCAATTCTTGATTGTAGGACTCGGCAGTGGCTTCGCCAGCAAATCGCACCGCAGGCAAGCCGATCAGCCACAGGCATGCACACGGCTCATCTTCCAGTCGGGCGAGGACAAATCCCTGCACGAAATCACGCGCGGCTGCGGGGCCCTGGTCCAATTGACCACGGACCAACAATGGCCAACGCACCGGCTCGCCAATGATTTGCGGGCTGTCAGGCAGACCGGCGGCACGCAACATGTCCTTGAGCAACATATAGGACGGGTCGCGACTCTGAAATGCCTCGCCTGTGGGTAACTCGACCAGCACCAGGCAACGCCCGGCCCGCAGCAGTTGCAAGGCAAAGCGTGGAGGAGGAACGGCAACGGCCTTGATTGGTGCTGGTGCAGCGACCTCTGCGTCGGCCACGGCACCATTTCGGGTGCTGGAAAGCGACGGACGGGGCACTTCGATTTTCGGCCGCTCGACTACCGGACGCGCAACAGGCGTGGCGACTGGCGTAACAGCGACGGCGGGCGCAGGCGAAGCAACAGCCTGTTCGACCGGCAACGGCAAGGGCCCGAGCAATTCCGGGCGTGAAGGTGCGGCAAAGGGCAGTTCGGTGCGCGGCAGCCAATTGACCACCTGCATGGCAGTCATATAAGCGCGGCGGCGGGACTCATTAAGCAAAGGTCAGCCACCTGTGGATAAGTTAAGTCGGCGATTCTACCGCCCTTCGCCGATTCCCGCCGCAGTTGATCGCCCGGAGGTGAAATCTCAGGTAGCCGATGCAGTACAATCGCTGCTTTTATTTGCCAACCAACCGGCCTTCCCATGATCGAACCTAAGCGCGTATTGCGCGCCCTTGCCGAACACTGGGCGCTCCTTGAGCCACTGTGCGAACACTTCGACCAAGGCACCTTGAGCCTGAGCGAACTGCGCCTGCAACTGGCCGCCCAGCAACTGGATAGCACGCCACAAGACATCACCAGCCTGCTGGACGTGTGGATTCGTCTGGATATTCTGGTTCCGGTAGCTAAAAGCCCTAACCGTTTTGAACTGAACGCACAGATCCATGACTTTCTGTCCTATCTCCGGCGTGAACATCGCCTTGGCCTGTGTCTGGAGATCGAAGCCTATCTACGCCATCTGGAGCGTCTGGCAGGCTATATCCAGGACGCTTTCGACATCCGCGATGCCAACGACCTGGCGCGGCAATTGCGTCTGCTGGACATGCGTGTGCGCGATGTTCTGAAAAAGCTGGCCAATGATGAGCAGGCGCTGGTCGCCGTGGCTGACCGGGCCAAGACCAGTGACCGGCAGATTCCGCTGCGTCAGCGCTATGCCGAGGTGCTGGCGACCTGGGACGAGTACATCGAACCGATGATCCAGTTGGTCAACGCCGACGGGGCGTTCGAACAGGGCGTGCGCAAGGTGGAAAATGTTCTGCTGCGCCTGCTCACCGAACAGCAGCGCCTTGGCCATCTGGTCGATGACGACATGTTGCTGCGTACCCACGCACGCATCCTGGAGATGCAAACCAGCGCTCAACTGACCCTGCGTCACGCCCGCGAGCTGCTGTTGCCGCTGCGTGAGGAAGCCCGCCGGCATAACGCAGTCACCCGTGGTGCGGCGCTGGCGCTTTCTGCTATCCGCCGTAAAGGGCTGGATGCCGTGCCGCAAGCGGCTATGTCGATGTTCACTCGACCACAAAGCACGTTCCTGGGCAGCGCCAGTCAGGTTGAAGCCTATGTGTATGCCTTGGCCCGCTTCGAACCGAAACCGGCGAAATTCCCCAAGGCCAACGTCACACGCAAAGGCGAACCGCCCCGCGCGCCCCGCACGGTCAAAGAAATGCTGGAGCGCTGCGAAGACGCCCTGCCGATGCCGGATTTGATGGTTTGGCTGTTGGAGCAAGAACCGGACGGCGCCACCGACGAATTGCTGTACTGGTTCTCGCGCCTGTCGCGGGACAAGCGTTTTACCCGTGAGCGCCTTGAACGTCGCGATTACAACACGCAGGAGCATCAGGTCAGCCTGCGCTCCTTCGCCCTGCTCTCTAGCCGAGACGAGCACCTAGAGAATTCCGCGAGCACCCCTCATGCATCTTGATCTATCCGAACTGTCCCAGCTGGCGCCGATTTTTCGCGAGCTGTTCAAGGGTTACCACATCAGCCGCCGCGACCCGGAGCTGTATGCGCAGCTGTCCAATTGCCAGGACCAGTACCGAACGCTGTTCAAGGCCCTGGGCTTTGAACTGGTCTGCGACACCCGCGGTTTCTATTACTTCGTCCCGGAAATGGCCGCCGCACAGGTGAACAAGACCGCGCAACGCCTGGCGCTGTTCACCTTCATCATCGTCGAGCACTTGGCCGATCAGGGCCGCGACCCGGTCGCAGTGCTCGACGGCGGTAGCCTGGGCCGTGATGAGCTGCCTTCGTTGCTGGAAAAATACCGCGACCTGTTTGTGCAAGCCGAAGTACAAACCCAGGAAGAGCTGGAAGAGAAAATCATGCGCCGCATGACCCAGCTCGGTTTCGCCAACGAAGAAAACGGCATCTACCGATTCCTGCCGCCGATGCACCGTTTCCTCGACGTCTGCCTATCGGTGCAACAGGACCGTGATCTGGCGGCCAGCCTGCACAGCGTGTTGCCACTGCCCACGCCGATCCTGATTGACGATGACAGCGACAGCGACGAAAAACTCCTGAAAACCGATGACCCGCTGGATCTCGCCGAGTTCGACGAACCTGAAGAAACCGAAGCGCAGGCGTTGGCCCGGGCCATTGCCGCCGAGCAACAGGAGATGGACGCATGAGCCAGGAACGTTATGGCATCCGCCGCTTTGCCCTGCTGAACACGGCTGGCTACAGCCTTGGTCTGTTCCCGCTGGAACACCCCTTGTCGGTGTACGGCGCGAACAACCTGGGCAAAAGCGCCTCGATCAACGCCCTGCAATTCCCGATTCTGGCGCGCATGTCGGACATGAGTTTCGGTAAGTACAGCCTGGAACAGTCGCGGCGCTTCTATTTCGCCTCCGACACCAGTTACATCCTGGTGGAAGTCTCGCTGCCCCACGGCCCGCATGTGATTGGCGTGGTCGGACGCGGACCGGGCGGTGGGTTCGGTCACCAGTTTTTTGCTTACGCTGGCAAACTGGACCTGGCGCACTATCAGAAAAATGACACCTGCTTGCGGCAAAAAGAGCTGTTCAGCAACCTGGAAAGCCACGGCCTGAAAGCCTATGAGCTGAAGCCCGATGAACTGCGTCGCCTGCTGGTGGGTGGTCATACGTCGATCCCGCTGGACCTGACCCTGATCCCGCTGCGCTCCACCAGCGAACAGAGCCTGAAGACCTTCCGAGCCTTGTTCATCAACTTGCTGCATATGCGCGAAATCACGGCGGCGAAACTCAAGCAGTTGTTCCTCGATGCCTTTGAACACAGCTTGCGGTCCGGCAGCGTTGATTACATCGCCGCGTGCGAAGAAGCCTTCCGCGACGTACGCCGCATGGAACAGGACTACAACGCACTGGTTCTCGCCGGTCCACTGGTCGAAGCCCTGTCCTCTGGGGTCAAGCAGCGGGAAGTACTACGCGGCAAACTGCACCGACTGTCACCGCTGCTCGATTCGCTACTGGGCACGTGGCAGGACTATTCCAACGCGCGCAAAGAAGAGCTGGTGATCCAGGCCGAACATTACCGAAACGAGCAGGACTCGCTGCAAAACGATCAGCGTGGCGGGACTCAGGAGTTGATGCGCCTGGAGCGAGAAATCAGCGGTATTCAGCGCTGGATCGGCGAGTTGTCGGTACTCAAGCATCGTTTTGCGCTGGTCGATGACGTCAAGGTCTTGGAGCAGCAATTGCTGGCAGCCAAGGATGCTCACGATGAACTGGCCGGTGCGCTGGCCCAGTCCCGGCAGTTCAGCGCCGAGGACCTGGATGAACGCCTGCGCGATCTGGAAAAACGCCTGAAGTCGGTCAAGCAACAACTCGATCACGCTGACAACAACAGCTATGCCCGCTTGCGCGAAGAGTTCTCGCAGCCAGATGTCGAGCGGTTGATGCGTTTGTTCAACAGCGCGCTATTCAGCCTGCCACTCGGCGAGCAGGGTATTGCACTCGATGATGGCGACGCGTGGGTCAAATCACTGGAGCTGATCCTCGACAGCTTTAAAGGCGAGCGCTTCGAAGTCCCGGGCCTGACGATCAATCTTTCCCACATTGAACCGCCCGCGCTGCAAGCCCTGGCTGACCGTGCGGCACTGCGTGATCAGAAAGAACGTCTGGAAAAAGAACTCAAGCAGCTGAAAGTCCAACAGGCCGTTGCCTCGGACCGGGCGGCGAGCAAAACGCAGACCGAAGCCCTGTACCAGCAGGTATTGGACGCGCAAAAAGCGCTGGAAGACTTCCGTCGCAGCCAGACGTTGAATGCGGAAGAGCCGGAGAAACTCGAACAGCTGGCGCAAATGGAAGCCGCGCAGGACGAGCTCAAACGCTCCAGCGATGCTTTCACCGAACGTGTGCAGCAGCTCTCCGCCAAGCTGCAACTGGTCGGTCGGCAGATCGGCGACATGGAAGCCAAGCAACGCACGCTGGATGACGCCCTGCGTCGTCGTCAGCTATTGCCTGCAGATATGCCGTTCGGTACGCCGTTCATGGAACCGGTGGATGACTCGCTGGAGAACCTGCTGCCGCTGCTCAATGACTATCAGGACAGCTGGCAGGGTTTGCAGCGCAGCGATGGCCAGATTGAAGCGCTTTACGCTCAAGTGCGCCTCAAGGGTGTAGCCAAATTCGACAGTGAAGATGACATGGAGCGTCGCCTGCACTTGCTGATCAACGCCTACGCGCATCGCCAAGACGAGGCACTTACTCTGGGTAAAGCACGGCGTGCAGCAGTGACCGACATCGCCCGGACCTTGCGTAATATTCGCAGCGACTACGACAGCCTTGAGCATCAACTGGCGCTGTTCAACCGCGAGATCAACAAACGGCAGGTGTCCAACCTGGCGAGTTTCCGCATCGTTCTGGCGCCGAACAAGGAAGCACTCAAACACATCGACCAGATCATCCATAGCGCTGGTCAGTACGAAGAAGGCGAAACGCTGTCGGTATTCGACCTCAGCCAAAGTGCCGATCAGGACAACAAGAACGAAGAGGCCAAGGAATATCTGGCACGGTTGGTGGCGGCTAACCACAACCAACTCGGCCTGAAGGATTTGTTCGAACTGGCCTTTGAAATCACCAAGGTCAACGGCCAACCCGTGATTCATACCGATATCGATGGTGCGGCGTCTAACGGTACGACCATGACCATCAAAGCGCTGACCAACATGTATTTGTTGCTGCACTTGATGGATCGCGATCAAGCCGGGCGCATTCGTCTGCCTTACTACCTCGACGAAGCGGCCGACATTGACGAGAAAAACCAGGCCGCCTTGCTGGAGACCAGTTTGCAGCTAGGCTTTGTACCGATTCTGGCCAGCGTCAAACCCCAGGTCTCGGCACACGTTGCGATCGATCTGGAAGGCGGTAGCGGACCTAACGGCATTTACATCGACGAGGCCGACTGGAAATACATCCGTCGCCATGACGAGGTGAAAGCAGTGGCGGCAGATCCTGAAGCAGAGACCGTGCTGGCCTGATGTGCAGCTGAAGAAGCCAACGCGGTGTGCCTGGCACACCGCGTTGACTGCTCTACTTCCCGAGAGAAATCTTGGGCGCCCACTGCAGCCATTCATCCTCGGCTTTGTCGAACAACGGGAAGGTTTGCTCAGGTCGCGCCTGACTCCCCATGCGCTCCCCCTCCGGCGTGGCAAACGCGATGCCGCCATCGATCAGCGTCTCCAGCGACTCCGTACGGACGGTCGCACCTCTGAACAAGCCGAAGTCAACGCCAAAGCCACTGCTGTTCCAGAAACGACTGCCGCCCCGAACCAACGACGCATAACGCGGCTCGATCAGGATGTGGATCAATACACGATCAGCCGTCGGGCCCAATTCGTAGCTCATGACCTTGCCTACTGTCACTTCACGGTAAGTCACCGGCACACCCGGCTTGATTGAGCCACGACGTGGCGCGCTCAGGACCACACTCAATCCCTCGTCACGTGCGGAAGCATTCGGAGGGGCCTTCAACGCAACAAAGCTTTTCTGCGGTCCCGCGCTTTTGCTGGCCGGCAACACTTCCAGGTATTGGCCGGTGACCAAAGTCTCGAGATTCGAGGTTTTGATCAATCCCACTTCTGGCTTGACCACCCAAAACTCGGTGCCCACACGGGCGATTTTGTCGGGTACTTCGGTGATCCGCGCCGTCAGCATCACCGCCTGTAGATCACTGGTCAGATCGACGTCTTCGACCTTGCCGACATCCAGACCTTTATAGCGGATTGTCGTACCGGGATGCAGACCGTCTGCACGGTCGACTTTGATCGTGATTTCGGTCCCGCGCTGTGTGGCCAGATCACGGCTGGCAAACAAGCGGAAGCGAGGGATACGTTTTTGCAGCGGCGATTTGGCCAGCGGCGTTTCAAAGGATATGCCCCCCGCCATCAAACTTTGTAGGGACTCGCTTTTGACCTCAATACCCGATAACCCCCCCTTCAGTGTGATGCCGCTGACATTCCAGAAGCGAGTCGAGCCATTGACCAGATTTTCGTATTCCTTCTCGATATGTACGCCGAGCACGACTTGTTTCTGGTCGCGGGAGAATTGATAGCTCTGGATTGAGCCGACCTTAACCTGCTTGTAAAGGATAGGACTGCCGACATCCAGCGAACCCAGTGTGTCGCTGAACAGCACCATATGCAGACCTGGCGAGCGCAGGTCCAGTGGTGGTGCCTTGGCTCTGGCGACGAAATCGCGTCTGGGCGGCGAACCTAGATCGCCGGGACGAACCGCGATGTAGTTACCTTTGACCAATGCCTCCAAACCCGTAATGCCCGCCAGCGAAATTGAGGGTTTGACTACCCAAAACTGGGTGCCTTCCACCAGATAGTCTTCAGCCAAAGGGTCCAGGGCCAATTCGACCGTAGCGCTGGAAAGATCGGGATCGACCTTGAGCGTTTTCATGTTGCCGACCTGAATACCCTTGTACATCACGGGCGTACGGCCGGCCTGCAAACCTTCGAAGTCGCTCAGCTTGAGCTTGACCCGTATCCCGGCTTGAGCGGCGTCAAAATCCTCATACAGACGAAAAGGCAGACTGGGGTCGGTGGGTGGGCTGTCTTTTCGGTGCTCTGGCGTAGCGAAGGCAATACCGCCAGCAACGATGCTGGCCAGCGACTCGCTGCGCACCTTTACTCCAGACAGATTGGCGTCGATGCTAATGCCGCTGGCGTTCCAGAAACGTGTGTGTTTACGCACTAGATTGGCGTAGGTCGGCTGGATGTAGACTTTAATCTCGACCGTGCCTTGGTCTTCCGACAGGACATAGCTTTTGACCTGCCCAACCTGGATCTGCTTGTAGAACACCGGACTGCCTCGATTCAACGAACCCAAACGGTCGGCCTTGAGGGTCAGGTGCAGCCCCGGCAATCTGTCCGAGAGCGGTGGTGCCTCTGCCAACGCTTTGAACTTGCGTGTTGGCTCACCATCGCCAGGGCTTGCGGCAATGTAGTTACCCGACACCAAAGTTTCCAGACCGGTGATCCCTGCCAACGTGATGCTCGGTTTTACCAGCCAGAAACGGCTGTTGGCCCGCAGGGACGGTTCGACCTCTTTGTTCACTTCAATGGTTGCAATAACGCCTTTTGTATTGCCTTCATCATCTAACGTCAAGGCCTTGACCTTGCCGATCGACATGCCTTTGTAGACCACTTCGGTCTTGTTGGCCTGGATGCCTTCGCCACTTTCAAAACGCACCTCAATCTCGATGCCTGACTGGCTATATGCCCGCCAGCCAAGCCACCCGCCAATGATCAACGCAATCAAGGGCAGTATCCAGATCGCAGACCAATTGGACGCAGGGCGGGTTTTAGCGGTAGGCAAATCACTCATGGTCGTCATCCGACTCCGTGTTGTCCCAAATAAGTCGGGGATCAAAAGTTACTGCGGCGAGCATCGTCAAAATCACCACACTGGCAAAAGCGACTGCGCCAAGATTAGCTTCGACACTGGCGATGCGGCCAAAATTCACCACAGCCACAAGAATGGCGATCACGAATATGTCCAACATAGACCAGCGACCGATGAACTCAATGAAGCGGTACATGATGATGCGCTGTTGCGCCGATAAGGGCTGACGACGCTGTACCGAGAAAAGCAGTAGGCCCAGACCGATCAATTTGAACGTGGGCACTAGAATACTGGCTACGAACACCACGATGGCAATGGGGTACATCCCATGTTGCATCAGTTGAATGACGCCTGACATGATGGTCGAGGGATCACCCTGCCCCAATGAGCTGACTGTCATGATCGGCAACATATTGGCAGGGATGTACAAAATGGCCGCAGTCACCAGCAATGCCCACGTGCGCTTCATGCTGTCAGGGCGACGAGGGTGTACCTGCGCTCCGCAGCGAGTACACGTCAGGTTGTCATTGTCCGGGTCAGCTTTGTTGAGTTCATGGCATTCCGCACAAATCAGAATCCCGGCATCAATCGCCCGCATGTGCATCTCCACCTGATAACGCCTGCCAAATCTGGTGGGGCGACATGGTCACTTCAAGCCAGACCTGAACCAACAACAAGCCGATAAAACATAGCAGCCCCACGCCCAGAGTCAGCTCAGCGAGGTCGGAAAGCTTGACCAGCGCGACCAGCACGCCCATGAGATACACCTCAAGCATGCCCCAATCACGAAGGTGATGATAAATACGGTAGAGCAGCAGGCCAAAGCTCCGGCCAACATTCAAACGAATGCTCAGCAACACAGACAACTGACAGAGCAATTTGAGTAACGGGATACCCATGCTGCACAGAAACACCACCGCTGCGACGCCTTGCATGCCGGTATCGAATAATCCCAGCACGCCCGTCCAAACGGTGTCTTTCGAGGTTTGGCCCAGGAGATTGAGATGCATGATGGGCAAAAAGTTCGCGGGGATGTACAGCAATAATGCCGCGATCACTAATGCCAAGCTGTGCTGAACGACATTGTGCCTTTGGGCATAAAGCTCGTAGCCGCAGCGCACGCACTGAGCTTTTTCGCCGCGGGACAACACGGGCTTGCGCATGAGCAGATCGCATTCATGACAAGCCACCAAATCATCGAGCGGCAACTCATCTAGCGGCACTTGGGCCAGGCCGCTGGAGTTGGCTTGATCGGGCATAGAACTGGAGACTCAAAGACGAAAGGATAGCGGCCCATTCTAGTGGTCTACCCAAAAAATAGCCGCGCAAATTTTTTACCGCATGCGAGTACAGGTTCCGATGCGAGCGGACTAAGGCCTTTTTGATGGGGAGGATGTTTTCTCCGCGCATAAACAAAACCCCTGTTTGCGTAAGCAGACAGGGGTTTCGGAATTTAATCTTGACGATGACCTACTCTCACATGGGGAAACCCCACACTACCATCGGCGATGCATCGTTTCACTGCTGAGTTCGGGATGGGATCAGGTGGTTCCAATGCTCTATGGTCGTCAAGAAATTCGGCTGCCGGATCGTCGTGCTTGCGCGCAACGGGCCAACTAATGGGGATGTGATAGATCTGTGGGTTGTTGCCAATTTTCGGTTTGTGTCGTCTTCACACACCGCAATCTGCTCTTTCGACGCAAATTGCTTGGGTGTTATATGGTCAAGCCTCACGGGCAATTAGTATTGGTTAGCTCAACGCCTCACAGCGCTTACACACCCAACCTATCAACGTCGTAGTCTTCGACGGCCCTTCAGGGGACTCAAGGTCCCAGTGAGATCTCATCTTGAGGCTAGTTTCCCGCTTAGATGCTTTCAGCGGTTATCTATTCCGAACGTAGCTACCCGGCAATGCCACTGGCGTGACAACCGGAACACCAGAGGTTCGTCCACTCCGGTCCTCTCGTACTAGGAGCAGCCCCTCTCAAATCTCAAACGTCCACGGCAGATAGGGACCGAACTGTCTCACGACGTTCTAAACCCAGCTCGCGTACCACTTTAAATGGCGAACAGCCATACCCTTGGGACCGGCTTCAGCCCCAGGATGTGATGAGCCGACATCGAGGTGCCAAACACCGCCGTCGATATGAACTCTTGGGCGGTATCAGCCTGTTATCCCCGGAGTACCTTTTATCCGTTGAGCGATGGCCCTTCCATACAGAACCACCGGATCACTAAGACCTACTTTCGTACCTGCTCGACGTGTCTGTCTCGCAGTCAAGCGCGCTTTTGCCTTTATACTCTACGACCGATTTCCGACCGGTCTGAGCGCACCTTCGTACTCCTCCGTTACTCTTTAGGAGGAGACCGCCCCAGTCAAACTACCCACCATACACTGTCCTCGATCCGGATAACGGACCTGAGTTAGAACCTCAAAGTTGCCAGGGTGGTATTTCAAGGTTGGCTCCACGCAGACTGGCGTCCACGCTTCAAAGCCTCCCACCTATCCTACACAAGCAAATTCAAAGTCCAGTGCAAAGCTATAGTAAAGGTTCACGGGGTCTTTCCGTCTAGCCGCGGATACACTGCATCTTCACAGCGATTTCAATTTCACTGAGTCTCGGGTGGAGACAGCGCCGCCATCGTTACGCCATTCGTGCAGGTCGGAACTTACCCGACAAGGAATTTCGCTACCTTAGGACCGTTATAGTTACGGCCGCCGTTTACCGGGGCTTCGATCAAGAGCTTCGCGTTAGCTAACCCCATCAATTAACCTTCCGGCACCGGGCAGGCGTCACACCCTATACGTCCACTTTCGTGTTTGCAGAGTGCTGTGTTTTTAATAAACAGTCGCAGCGGCCTGGTATCTTCGACCGGCATGGGCTTACGCAGTAAATGCTTCACCCTCACCGGCGCACCTTCTCCCGAAGTTACGGTGCCATTTTGCCTAGTTCCTTCACCCGAGTTCTCTCAAGCGCCTTGGTATTCTCTACCCAACCACCTGTGTCGGTTTGGGGTACGGTTCCTGGTTACCTGAAGCTTAGAAGCTTTTCTTGGAAGCATGGCATCAACCACTTCGTGTGCCTAAGCACACTCGTCATCAGCTCTCGGCCTTAAGATCCCGGATTTACCTAAGATCTCAGCCTACCACCTTAAACTTGGACAACCAACGCCAAGCTGGCCTAGCCTTCTCCGTCCCTCCATCGCAATAACCAGAAGTACAGGAATATTAACCTGTTTTCCATCGACTACGCTTTTCAGCCTCGCCTTAGGGACCGACTAACCCTGCGTCGATTAACGTTGCGCAGGAAACCTTGGTCTTTCGGCGTGGGTGTTTTTCACACCCATTATCGTTACTCATGTCAGCATTCGCACTTCTGATACCTCCAGCAAGCTTCTCAACTCACCTTCACAGGCTTACAGAACGCTCCTCTACCGCATCACCTAAGTGATACCCGTAGCTTCGGTGTATGGTTTGAGCCCCGTTACATCTTCCGCGCAGGCCGACTCGACTAGTGAGCTATTACGCTTTCTTTAAAGGGTGGCTGCTTCTAAGCCAACCTCCTAGCTGTCTAAGCCTTCCCACATCGTTTCCCACTTAACCATAACTTTGGGACCTTAGCTGACGGTCTGGGTTGTTTCCCTTTTCACGACGGACGTTAGCACCCGCCGTGTGTCTCCCATGCTCGGCACTTGTAGGTATTCGGAGTTTGCATCGGGTTGGTAAATCGGGATGATCCCCTAGCCGAAACAGTGCTCTACCCCCTACAGTGATACATGAGGCGCTACCTAAATAGCTTTCGAGGAGAACCAGCTATCTCCGAGCTTGATTAGCCTTTCACTCCGATCCACAGGTCATCCGCTAACTTTTCAACGGTAGTCGGTTCGGTCCTCCAGTTAGTGTTACCCAACCTTCAACCTGCCCATGGATAGATCGCCCGGTTTCGGGTCTATTCCCAGCGACTAGACGCCCTATTAAGACTCGCTTTCGCTACGCCTCCCCTATTCGGTTAAGCTCGCCACTGAAAATAAGTCGCTGACCCATTATACAAAAGGTACGCAGTCACCCAACAAAGTGGGCTCCCACTGCTTGTACGCATACGGTTTCAGGATCTATTTCACTCCCCTCTCCGGGGTTCTTTTCGCCTTTCCCTCACGGTACTAGTTCACTATCGGTCAGTCAGTAGTATTTAGCCTTGGAGGATGGTCCCCCCATATTCAGACAAAGTTTCTCGTGCTCCGTCCTACTCGATTTCACTGCAAAGAGATTTTCGCGTACAGGGCTATCACCCACTATGGCCGTCCTTTCCAGAACGTTCCGCTAATCTCAATACAGCTTAAGGGCTGGTCCCCGTTCGCTCGCCACTACTAAGGGAATCTCGGTTGATTTCTTTTCCTCAGGGTACTTAGATGTTTCAGTTCCCCTGGTTCGCTCCATACACCTATGTATTCAGTGTAAGGTAACGGTCTTATGACCGCTGGGTTCCCCCATTCAGACATCTCCGGATCAAAGTCTGTTTGCCGACTCCCCGAAGCTTTTCGCAGGCTACCACGTCTTTCATCGCCTCTGACTGCCAAGGCATCCACCGTATGCGCTTCTTCACTTGACCATATAACCCCAAGCAATCTGGTTATACTATGAAGACGACATTCGCCGAAAATTCGCAATTTAACTCACAAATTTTACCTTAGCCCGTAACACCACCAGTGAAAGTGCTGTCCGGTCTAACTTTCTATCACATACCCAAATTTTTAAAGAACGATCTAATCAAAGACTAGAAATCAACATTCACCATCGAACCGATGGAATGCTCATTTCTAAACTCTACAATACAGAAGCAGTAAGTGGTGGAGCCAAACGGGATCGAACCGTTGACCTCCTGCGTGCAAGGCAGGCGCTCTCCCAGCTGAGCTATGGCCCCGTATCTCTACAGGCGTTTCCCACACAAAATTGGTGGGTCTGGGCAGATTCGAACTGCCGACCTCACCCTTATCAGGGGTGCGCTCTAACCAACTGAGCTACAGACCCAATTTCGGGCTGCTTCTAAATCGTCTTTTTCAATGAATCAAGCAATTCGTGTGGGAACTTATGAAGAAGCTGATGTCTTCGATTAAGGAGGTGATCCAGCCGCAGGTTCCCCTACGGCTACCTTGTTACGACTTCACCCCAGTCATGAATCACACCGTGGTAACCGTCCTCCCGAAGGTTAGACTAGCTACTTCTGGTGCAACCCACTCCCATGGTGTGACGGGCGGTGTGTACAAGGCCCGGGAACGTATTCACCGCGACATTCTGATTCGCGATTACTAGCGATTCCGACTTCACGCAGTCGAGTTGCAGACTGCGATCCGGACTACGATCGGTTTTCTGGGATTAGCTCCACCTCGCGGCTTGGCGACCCTCTGTACCGACCATTGTAGCACGTGTGTAGCCCAGGCCGTAAGGGCCATGATGACTTGACGTCATCCCCACCTTCCTCCGGTTTGTCACCGGCAGTCTCCTTAGAGTGCCCGCCATTACGCGCTGGTAACTAAGGACAAGGGTTGCGCTCGTTACGGGACTTAACCCAACATCTCACGACACGAGCTGACGACAGCCATGCAGCACCTGTCTCAATGCTCCCGAAGGCACTCCGCTATCTCTAGCAGATTCATTGGATGTCAAGGCCTGGTAAGGTTCTTCGCGTTGCTTCGAATTAAACCACATGCTCCACCGCTTGTGCGGGCCCCCGTCAATTCATTTGAGTTTTAACCTTGCGGCCGTACTCCCCAGGCGGTCAACTTAATGCGTTAGCTGCGCCACTAAGAGCTCAAGGCTCCCAACGGCTAGTTGACATCGTTTACGGCGTGGACTACCAGGGTATCTAATCCTGTTTGCTCCCCACGCTTTCGCACCTCAGTGTCAGTATCAGTCCAGGTGGTCGCCTTCGCCACTGGTGTTCCTTCCTATATCTACGCATTTCACCGCTACACAGGAAATTCCACCACCCTCTACCATACTCTAGCTCGACAGTTTTGAATGCAGTTCCCAGGTTGAGCCCGGGGATTTCACATCCAACTTAACGAACCACCTACGCGCGCTTTACGCCCAGTAATTCCGATTAACGCTTGCACCCTCTGTATTACCGCGGCTGCTGGCACAGAGTTAGCCGGTGCTTATTCTGTCGGTAACGTCAAAACACTAACGTATTAGGTTAATGCCCTTCCTCCCAACTTAAAGTGCTTTACAATCCGAAGACCTTCTTCACACACGCGGCATGGCTGGATCAGGCTTTCGCCCATTGTCCAATATTCCCCACTGCTGCCTCCCGTAGGAGTCTGGACCGTGTCTCAGTTCCAGTGTGACTGATCATCCTCTCAGACCAGTTACGGATCGTAGCCTTGGTGAGCCATTACCTCACCAACTAGCTAATCCGACCTAGGCTCATCTGATAGCGCAAGGCCCGAAGGTCCCCTGCTTTCTCCCGTAGGACGTATGCGGTATTAGCGTCCGTTTCCGAACGTTATCCCCCACTACCAGGCAGATTCCTAGGTATTACTCACCCGTCCGCCGCTCGCCACCAGGTACAAGTACCCGTGCTGCCGCTCGACTTGCATGTGTTAGGCCTGCCGCCAGCGTTCAATCTGAGCCATGATCAAACTCTTCAGTTCAAACATCTTTGGGTTTTGACAAAACCCTAAACTTAGCTCAGCAATCGTTGGTTACATCTTTGATTTCTCGCGGAGTAACTTGTGATGCTGATAATCAGTTGACTTCAGTCTTACAACACAAGCACCCACACGAATTGCTTGATTCAGTTGTTAAAGAGCGGGTGGTTGAGATCTTTCGTCTCAGCCGAGGCGCGCATTCTACAGCAGCCCTTGTTGCTGTCAAGCGGTTATTTTAACAAGTTTCAAAGTTTCCTGTGCAACTTCAACCACTTGCGCTTCGATCAACTTCACGTCTCTCGTTAGCGGGAGGCGAATTCTACAGCGTTACACGCTGCTGTCAACACCTCTTTTTTACCGCTTTCGATCCAGAAGATCAAAACCCCTTCCTCGCCGCTTACTCTGGATAACTCTTTGATTTACAAAGAGTTTTCCGTTTCATCTGCTCCGGAAGAGGTGCGAATTATAGACAGATTTTACGGGGCGTCAAGGGCTTATTGTGACCTTTGTTACAGCGGGTGCCTTTTGAGCCTTTAACCGAGGGATACGCCTAGCAATTGCCGGGATTCGCAGGACTAACAGCAATGCTCCAATGACTGCGTAGACAGCCCACTCTTTAAGGTCTGCGCGAACTATCCAGAGCATATGCAGCAATCCCAGCCCAAGAATCACGTAAACCAATCGGTGAAGCTTCTTCCAGCGAGCGCCTAATCGGCGCTGACTATAGCGATTGGAAGTGACCGCCAACGCCAGCAGACAAACAAACGCCAGACTGCCGACAATAATGTAGGGCCGCTTAATCAGCTCTACCCCCAACTGAGCCCAATCCAACCCGAGGATAAAGACCGCATAGGCACTCAGGTGCATGACCACATAAGCGAAACACCACAATCCAAGCTGCCGACGGACCGCGATCCATCCCGCCCAACCGCTCAACCGCTGCAACGGAGTCATCGCCAACGTGATCAGAAGCAAAATCAAGGTACCCAACCCCAGGCGATCGACCAGGATCTTGCCGGGATCAGGCCCCAAAGCAAAGCTCCAGGCCTGATACAACCAAAGAATAGGGGCTACGCACGCTGCAACGAAGACGCCCACGCGCCAAAAGGGATAACGCATCAGTAGTTCTTCCGCAGATCTAGGTTGCTATATAAGGAGGCAACCTCCTCCCCATAACCATTGAACATTTCCGTCCGCCTGATATTCGGGCTGAACAACCCGCTCGGCAGGCGTCGCTCTTGCGCTTGCGTCCACCGAGGATGATCCACAGTCGGATTCACATTGGCGTAAAAGCCATATTCACTCGACGCGATGCTCTGCCACGTCGTTTTTGGCTGCTCGCTGACCAGACTGATACGCACAATCGACTTCACGCTTTTGAAGCCGTACTTCCATGGCACGACCAGACGCAAAGGCGCGCCGTTCTGATTGGCCAGATCCCGCCCATACATACCCACCGCAAGAATAGCCAAGGGGTTCATCGCCTCATCCAGACGCAAGGCCTCGACATAGGGCCAATCGATCAGGGCAAAGCCGGAGCGCTGGCCAGGCATGCTTTTAGGATCTTGAAGTGTTTCGAAGCGGATGTACTTGGCCTTCGAAGTGGGCTCCACCTGCTTAAGCAATTCCGATATGGGAAAGCCGATCCAGGGGATGACCATCGACCAGGCCTCTACACAACGCAGTCGGTAGATTCGCTCTTCCAGTTGATAGGGCTTCATGAAGTCTTCGAGCGCATAACGCCCTGGTTTTCCAACCTCGCCATCGACCACCACACTCCACGGCTCGGTTTTCAAGGTGCCCGCATTTTTCGCAGGGTCACCCTTGTCGGTCCCGAACTCATAGAAGTTGTTGTAGTGAGTTGCGTCCTTGAATGGCGTAATCGCCTCACCCTTGACGGTGACGGCCTGCCATTTGGTATCAGGCAGTTTTGCGTTGAACCATGCAGGCGCAGAACCCGGTTCTACCCCCGCATAGGGAGAAGGATCAGCGGCACTGGCCCAGCGCGGCAGCGCACTGATGGCCAGTCCGGCGATGGAGCTACCGAGCAATGCGCGACGGGAGATATAGAATGATTCAAGCGTAACATCCGACTCTTTACAGGCGGATGCCGCAGGTAGCTTGATTAGCATTGATGACTCCACAGCTAGAGGAACTTATGCACCAGTAGGCTGTGGAGTATGGTAGAAATTGCAGATCACTCAGCCGATTTGTGACGACGAAGTCGTAACAAATATTGCACTGGCCCTGAGGCTGCGTAGGCAAGGAACACGAGCAGGAGGATACGAGGCGGATCACTGAACACGACCGCAAAGACCAATACGACGGCAAGAATGGCGACAAAAGGCACGCGCCCCTTGAGATCCAACTCCTTGAAACTGTTGTATTTGATATTGCTGACCATCAGCATGCCAGCGGCAGCCACCAGCAAAGCAACCAGAAACGACATTTTCGATCCCTGGATGCCGTAGTCACTGAAGGCCCAGACCGTTCCCGCCACAACACCCGCCGCAGCCGGACTGGCCAGGCCAATGAAGTAGCGCTTGTCGGCCTTGCCGACCTGAGTGTTGAACCGTGCCAGACGCAGCGCAGCACCGGCGACATAGATGAAGGCGACCATCCAGCCGACCTTGCCCATATCCCCCAATGCCCAGCCAAACGCCAATAAGGCGGGCGCGACACCAAAGGCAACCATGTCGGCGAGCGAGTCGTACTCGGCACCGAAGGCACTCTGAGTATTGGTCATGCGTGCGACACGACCATCAAGACCGTCGAGTACCATCGCGACGAAAATGGCGATAGCGGCAAAGGCAAAATACTTGCTCGCCCCGACCTGATCGCCAGCACTCAACGCGCTCTGCGCACTCATCGAGCTGATGATGGAATAGAAGCCAGCAAAAAGGTTCGCTGTAGTGAACAGATTAGGCAGCAGATAGATACCACGATGCCGGACCTTACGCCCTTCGGCATCATGCCCTTCTTCAATGTGCTCATCGATCGGTAGCAGGCTTTCGGCGTCAGAGGCCTGGTTTGGCTCTTCGGGACGTTCGCTCATGGACAATACCTTGCAACGGTGTGGAGAGTTTCGACAGATGTTTGCGACGAGGGTTCGTCATCAAACGATGCAGCTTTATACCAGAAGCGTGCAACCAAAACGAAAAAACGCGGCCGAAGCCGCGTTTTTCCAAAACAAAATCCTGGAACCAGGGATCAGTTCTTGGCTTTGTCGACGATCTTGTTCGCTGCAATCCACGGCATCATGGAGCGCAGTTTTTCACCGATGATTTCGATGCCGTGATTAGCGTTGTTACGACGCTTGGCAGTCATCGAAGGGTAGCCAGTGGCACCTTCGCTGATGAACATCTTGGCGTACTCACCATCCTGAATGCGTTTCAGGGCGTTGCGCATGGCCTGACGCGATTCGGCGTTGATCACTTCCGGACCGGTCACGTATTCGCCGTATTCAGCGTTGTTCGAGATCGAGTAGTTCATGTTGGCGATACCGCCTTCGTACATGAGGTCAACGATCAGCTTCAATTCGTGCAAGCATTCGAAGTAAGCCATTTCCGGCGCGTAGCCAGCTTCAACCAGGGTTTCAAAGCCTGCTTTGACCAGCTCAACGGTACCGCCGCACAGAACGGCTTGTTCGCCGAACAGGTCGGTTTCGGTTTCGTCTTTGAACGTGGTTTCGATGATACCGGTACGGCCGCCGCCAACGCCCGAAGCGTAGGACAGTGCGACGTTTTTGGCGTTGCCGGATGCATCCTGGTAAATAGCGATCAGGTCAGGAATACCTGCGCCTTTGACGAACTCGGAGCGCACGGTGTGACCCGGTGCTTTCGGCGCGATCATGATCACGTCGAGGTCAGCGCGAGGCACGACCTGGTTGTAGTGGATCGCGAAGCCGTGGGAGAAAGCCAGGGTTGCGCCTTTCTTCAGGTTCGGCTCGACTTCGTCACGGTACAACTGGGACTGGAATTCATCCGGGGTCAGGATCATGACAAGGTCAGCAGCAGCAACAGCAGAAGCAACGTCAGTCACTTTCAAGCCATGAGCTTCAGCCTTGGCGACAGTAGCCGAACCCTTGCGCAGACCAACAGTGACATCTACGCCGGAGTCTTTCAGGTTGCACGCTTGAGCGTGGCCCTGGGAACCGTAACCGATGATGGCCACTTTTTTGCCCTGGATGATCGAAAGGTCGCAGTCTTTGTCGTAATAAACTTTCATGAAATTCCCCTGTTATCCTGGCCGTTCAGGCCATTTGCGTAATGAGTTAAATGCTCAGCACTTTGTCGCCACGGGCAATGCCCGTCACGCCACTGCGTACTGTTTCCAGGATCGCCGAAGTGCCGATAGCCTGAATGAAGCTGTCCAGTTTATCGCTCGTTCCGGTCAGTTGCACGGTGTACACGCTACTGGATACGTCAACGATTTGCCCACGGAAAATATCCGTGGTGCGCTTGATCTCGGCGCGCTGGGCGCCAGTGGCCTTGACCTTGACCAGCATCAGCTCGCGTTCGATGTGCGCGCTTTCAGACAGATCGACCAACTTGACCACTTCAATCAATTTATTGAGGTTCTTGGTGATCTGCTCGATCACCTCATCGTGCCCCACGGTGGTCAACGTCAGGCGCGACAGGGTCGGGTCTTCAGTCGGCGCCACGGTCAGGCTTTCGATGTTGTAGTTGCGCTGCGAAAACAGACCAACAACCCGTGACAATGCACCAGGTTCGTTTTCCAGCAAAAGAGAAATGATGTGCCGCATGATTAAGTCCGCTCCGTCTTGCTCAGCCACATATCGCGCATGGAGCCGTCTTTGATCTGCATCGGGTAGACGTGCTCGCTGGTATCAACCTTGATATCAAGGAACACCAGGCGGTCCTTCATGGCGAAGGCTTCTTCCATCATCGGCTTCAAATCTTTCAACTCAGTGATTCGCATCCCGACATGACCATAGGCTTCGGCCAGTTTTACGAAGTCCGGCAAGGACTCCATGTAGGAATGTGAATGACGAGCGCCGTAGTTCATGTCCTGCCACTGACGCACCATACCCAGCGCGCCGTTGTTCAGGTTGATGATCTTCACCGGCAAGTCGTACTGCAGGCAGGTGGACAGCTCCTGGATGTTCATCTGGATACTGCCTTCACCCGTCACACAAGCGACATCCGCTTCTGGAAAGTTCAGCTTGACACCCATGGCCGCCGGGAAACCGAAGCCCATGGTGCCCAGTCCGCCGGAGTTGATCCAGCGGTTAGGCTTGTTGAAGCGATAGTACTGAGCTGCGAACATCTGGTGCTGACCCACGTCGGAGGTCACGTAGGCATCGCCACGCGTGACTTCGCTGAGCGTCTCGATAACGGTCTGAGGCTTGATGATGCTGCCGTCACCCTTGTTGTAAGGGAACATATCGCGATCAGCGCGCCACTCATCGACCTGCTTCCACCAACTGGCAACCGACTCCTTGTTAGGGGTTTCGCCGATGTCCTTGAGGGTGGCGACCATTTCGGTCAACACGCTCTCTACCGGGCCTACGATCGGGACGTCGGCCTTGATGGTTTTGGAGATCGAAGCCGGATCGATATCGATGTGGATGATCTTGGCGTTCGGGCAAAATTTTGCCGGGCCGTTGATCACTCGGTCATCAAACCGCGCACCGACCGCCAGGATCACGTCAGCATGGTGCATGGCCAGGTTGGCGGTGTAACTGCCGTGCATACCGAGCATGCCGAGAAACTGTCGGTCGTTGCCCGGGTAAGCACCAAGCCCCATCAAGGTATTGGTGACGGGTACGTTCAGCAGCTGTGCCAGCTCGGTCAATGGCGCAGAGCCATGACCCAGAATGACGCCGCCGCCTGCGTAGATGATCGGCCGCTTGGCCGCCAACAGCATTTCCACTGCCTTGCGAATCTGCCCCGAGTGACCACGCACAGCCGGGCTATAAGAGCGCAGCTTGGCTTTTTTCGGGAAGACGTATTCGAACTTCTCGGCCGGGTTGGTCATATCTTTCGGGATATCAACCACCACCGGACCAGGACGGCCGGATTGCGCCAGGTAGAACGCTTTTTTCAGGACCTCAGGAATTTCCGCAGCGCTTTTGATCATGAAGCTGTGCTTCACGATTGGCCGGGAGATACCGATCATGTCGGTCTCTTGGAACGCGTCGGTGCCGACCATGGTGCTCGGAACCTGGCCAGACAGGATCACCATCGGGATCGAGTCCATGTAGGCGGTTGCGATGCCAGTGATGGCATTGGTCGCGCCAGGGCCCGAAGTCACCAGTACCACACCGGCTTTACCGGTGGCACGGGCGTAACCGTCAGCCATATGAGTTGCTGCTTGCTCATGACGAACCAGGATGTGAGTCACAGCCGGTTCTTTGAACAGCGCGTCGTAAATATGCAGGAGGGCACCACCAGGGTACCCATAGATATTCTTAACGCCTTCGTCACGCAAAAAGCGGACGACCATTTCAGCGCCAGATAAAAGCTCCACGTTGTTCACCTCTAAAACGCCAGAATACCGCCCACAAAAAAGGGACGGGTCTTAATAGGTTTACTGCTAGCAGAGCATGAGCGACGGTGGTCGCCGACTACGTCAGCACTGACTGAGCAAGTATTGGGAGGTCCCCAAAGTGTTTGCGGGGCTTTCCCACCCAGCGCGAGGTAACGCGTTGCGGGTGTTACAGGTCGACGCGGATGTGCGCCTCATGATCTACCGAGAGGGTCTGCTTCTGGCAGTCCATCTACAGCGAACGTTGGATTGTTGTGATTAGACCTCTTCAAGTCAAGTCATCCGTGCGCTTTCTTCCGACTAACCGCATGAAAAGTCACTGAGTGACGGCTGCTGGCATGCACTTATGGTAGGTTGCCGGTGCACAGCCATCGAAGGAGGCACCATGCGCTACAGGACCCTAGCGGCCGCTCTTTTGTTTACAGTGAGCGCCACCAGCCAAGCCGGGCAGATCTATAAATGGGTCGATGCCCAAGGCCAGACTCATTTTGATGCGCAACCGCCAGCCGGGCAGTCGACGCAACAGATTGATGTGCAGAAGGCTCCGCCAGCCCCTCCCCGCCCTTCCCCGGCGGCAGGCAGCGTGCAGGGCGACCAGAAAGCAATAGAAAGCAAAGTCAAAAAACAGATTGCGGTGCAGGAGACCAAACGGGCGAAGTATTGCGAAGACGTAAGGACCAATCTGGTCCAGCTTCAAAACAATCCGCGCCTGCGTGAGGAAGTGAATGGAGACGTGAGGCGTTTGACCGAGGAAGAGCGTCAGACCCGAATAGCCGAAACCCAAAAAACCATTAGCGAAAACTGCCAGTAAACGCGCCAGGCAAAGAGCCGAGCGTCAACTGACCTCGGTGATCAGTCGATCGAACTGCGCCAGCAGTTGCTGAAGCTGTCGAGCTTCACCCTGACGGCTTGCATAGACCATCTCGGCCATTTCCAGAATACCCGACGCATTGGGTAAGGGTAGATCCTGTTCGAGGATGACTTTCATCCGCGGTAGAAAAATCCACTGCAACCACTGGTCGAACTCCAGCGTATCCACGGAAAAAGGCTCGCGACTGGCCAACGCCTGCTCACTGGGTGGCAGATCACTCCACCAACCCAGCACACGCAGTTCACGCTCGATCAGCAGCAATTGCTCTGCGATCCGAGGGAAGCGCCTATCCATCAGAAGCTGACCTTGGCTTTTTGGCGGGCCACTGCTGCGCCAGCCGGATCCCCCTGCTTCTCACGCGATTGGGCAATCAAACCCCACAGGCTTGCCTGCAGACTTGGCCGTCCATTGGCGTAAGTCAGGCCACGGCGAGCGAGCTGTTCGGCCTGCGCTGCATCCCCTTGAGCCAGACGCACTTGCGCCAGACGGTAAAGCACTTGCGGCTCACGGGGCGCCACACGCTGGGCACGCTCAAGGCTCGACGACGCGCCATTCAGATCGCCGCTGGCTTGTTGCTGCTGAGCCGTCGTGAGCAACGACAAGACCGGGCCATCCAGCTGTTCGTCCGCAGACAAACCGCCACCACTTGGGATACCGCTCGGCATTACAGGCGCAGGCGCGCCGTAGTTGCCGGTATTAGCGGGCGCCGTATTCACGGGGGCAGAGTTGATCGGCGATGGGCTGATCGGCGACGTATCGATCGGGCTGGTGCTGATCGGCGCAGTATTGATTGGCGCCGCGTAACTCTGGATCGGCGCAGAACTACCACCACCGCCAGGCACCATCACCACTACACCTGAATCTTGCGGGATCGCTTGCCGCTGCTGAGGCTGGGCAACATTGGGCCGATACGTGCCCTTGTTGTTGGCGGGGATACGCTCACTGTTGGAGACCTTGCTACCGGAGTCCACCACCGGAATTGAGCCACGCTGCACGCTGGCACAGCCATTAAGCAAAGCCAAAGCCGTTACCGCAGGAATCCACCACTTATTCACATCACATCCTCTTTGCTTAATTCAACCAGCCCTTGACCCAATCCATCACTGCATCGGCCGGTGCTGGATTGACACCGCCACAGGCTGCGCCGGGTGCCGGTTCACTGCCGCGAATATACGGCATCTGGACCGCATTCGGGCAGGTTGAATCGGAGCCTTGACCGGTACTGGCATTGATCCAGACCTGAACCACATTGTCCGGCTGCGGCATATCCAATGGAAGTGGGTCTGCCTTGCGCATGAAGCTTGTCCAAATCTGCAACGCGCCGGTGGCACCGGTAAACGGAGTCTTGCCGTTATCATCGCGGCCCAGCCAGACAACGGCCAGCAAGTCCTGACTGAAACCCGCGAACCAACTGTCACGCGAGTCGTTACTAGTGCCGGTTTTGCCCGCCAGATTCAGAGAGCTCGGCAGTTGACTGTAGACCGACTTACCCGTGCCTTCGCGCATGACGCGCTGCATCGCATTCTGTACCAGGTAAATCGAGCCCGGATCGAAACGCTGCTGAATCTGGAACGGATAACGCTTGAGTGGCTCGCCCTCGGCAGTCAGTACGCTGCGAATACCGCGCATCGGCGTATTGAAGCCACCGTTTGCAATGGTTTGGTACATGGTTGCCACCTCCATCGGACTGAGCCCGCCCGCGCCCAGCAACATCGACGGATACGCAGGCCATTCACGGGTCACACCCAACTTGGCCAAGGTTTTGAACACATTCGGCACACCCAGCTCAAGCCCCAGTTTGGCCGTGGACAAGTTGTAGGAATGTGCCAACCCTTGGTACAGGAAAATGTTGCCATGCGCCTTGCGGTCGTAATTCTGAGGTTTCCAGATCTGACCATCTGCACCCTTGACCGAAAATGGCTCG
Source organism: Pseudomonas sp. GG8 (assembly GCF_052976945.1). Taxonomy (NCBI): domain Bacteria; kingdom Pseudomonadati; phylum Pseudomonadota; class Gammaproteobacteria; order Pseudomonadales; family Pseudomonadaceae; genus Pseudomonas; species Pseudomonas sp. GG8. Next base: position 672,319 of record NZ_JBRIIP010000001.1, on the reverse strand, counting down.
TCGGACACCCAACTGGTCAGCGTGTACTGACTTGGACGCTCGAGGGCCGTGAGATAGATGGCCGGCTTGACCAGCGACCCAATCGGCCGTACGGCATCGATTGCCCGGTTGAACCCGGCATACCCTGCCTGACGGCTACCGACCAACGCCTGGACTTCGCCGGTTTCCGGATTGGTCACGACCATTGCCGCCTCCACATCCTCGGAACCCTTGCGACCCGCCAACTTCTTGAATGTTTCGTTGACCGCGGCCTCGGACTTCATCTGCAGGATCGGATCAAAACTGGTGAAGATGCGCAGACCTTCTTCGGTCAAGTCTTCGTCGCGATAGTCTTCACGCAACTGACGTTTGACCAAGTCCAGGAAGCCGGGGAACGAGCTGTCCGCCAGGCTGCCAGTCTTGGTCACACCCAGCGGCATTTTCTTGGCCGCAGCGACGACTTCCGGCGTCGCCACGCCCTGTTGCTCCAGAAGGTCGAGCACCAGGTTGCGGCGTTCCAGCGCGCGCTCGGGATAGCGGCGCGGGTTGTAATAGGAAGGGCCTTTAACCATGCCGACCAGCAGCGCTACCTGATGCAACTTCAGTTCGGACAGCGGCTGGCTGAAGAAGTACTGGCTGGAGAGACCGAAACCGTGGACTGCTCGTTGCCCGTCCTGCCCAAGGAAGACCTCGTTGAGGTAAGCCTCGAGGATTTCCTGCTTGCTGTAGTGCACCTCCAGCAGCAAGGCCATCATGGCTTCGGTCAGTTTCCGGTTAAGGCTGCGCTCGTTGCTCAGGTAGAAGTTCTTGACCAACTGCTGGGTCAGCGTACTGCCGCCCTGACGCATCTGCCCGGCAGACGCGTTGACCCAGAACGCCCGGGCAATCGACTTTGGCGACACACCGAAATGGTGATAAAAATCCCTGTCTTCAACCGTGATCAGCGTATCGAGCAAATACGGCGGCGCCTGATCGATCTTGATCAGGATGCGGTCTTCGAGATTCTTCGGGTAAAGCCCGCCGATCAATAACGGTTCGAGCCGCGCAACCGACAATTTCGAGCCATCGGTCGCCGATAACCCGGCCACATAGTCGCCCGAGAAACGCACGCTGACTTGCTGTGCAGGGTCCGTGCCTTCATAAAACTGGAAACCACGGGTATTGAGATCGACCCTGGTGCCGTTCACCGCTGCCGCGCCCGGCCCATTGGCGACGCTTTCACGGCGATAGCCCAAGGCATCGAGTTCAGTCAGGAAATCGACCTGAGAAAGCTTTTGTCCGACGAATAGCTCCAGCGGGCGGGCGTAAACCTTGGCCGGAATCGTCCAGCGCTTGCCAGAAAACTTTTCCTGGACGATAGCGTCGAGATAAACCGCAAAGCCTGCGAGCACGACAAGGCCTACCAGTCCGAGCTTCAAAGCCCAGCCAAACCAGGTGCGAAGACCGCCAGAGGCGCGTTTTTTGGGGGTACGGGGAGTGCGGGTACGAGTCATGGCGGCGGATTATACGCACTTTGTTCACGATCGACAGGCACCCTCGGGCGGTTTGCAGCGCAGCCATGAATCGCCATAATAGCAGCCTTGATTTTCAACCCCTTGAAGGATCGCCTGTGAGCCAGTCCCTGATTGCCGCGCTGCAAAACCCGGCCCTCTATCCGCATCCGGTAGAAGGTTTCCAGGTCATTGAGACGCATATCTCGTGGGTGCTGCTCACCGGCCCCTACGCGTACAAAATCAAGAAGCCGGTCAACTTCGGCTTCCTCGATTTCACCAGCCTGCCGGCACGCGAGCATTTTTGTCGCGAAGAGCTGCGCCTGAACCAGCGTCTGACTAGCGATTTGTACCTGGATGTCTTGCCGATTACCGGCAGCGTTGAAGCACCGCAACTGGGCGGCGATGGCGAGGTCATCGAGTACGCACTTAAAATGCGCCAGTTCCCACAAAGCCAGTTGCTCAGCACGCTGCAGGCCAATGGCGAATTGACGCCGTCGCACATCGACGAGATGGCCAGGCAGATTGCAGAGTTCCACATCAACGCACCGCACGTCCCACAGGAACATGCGCTTGGCGCACCTGAAAGCGTGATGGCGCCGGTCCTGCAAAATTTCGAACAAATCCGCCCGTTGATCAGTGACAAGGCTGACCTGCAGCAACTGGACGCGCTCCAGGCGTGGGCTGAGTCCAGCTTCGAGCGACTCAAAGACCTTTTCGCACAGCGCAAGGCGGCAGGTTTCATTCGCGAGTGCCATGGCGATATTCACTTGGGAAACGCCACGCTGATCGACGGCAAGGTGGTGATTTTCGACTGCATTGAATTCAACGAGCCCTTCCGCCTGACTGATGTCTATGCCGACATCGCGTTCCTGGCCATGGACCTGGAAGACCGCGGCCTGAAATCACTGTCACGGCGCTTCATCAGCCAGTACCTGGAACTGACCGGCGATTATCAGGGCCTGGAACTGCTGAATTTCTACAAAGCCTATCGTGCACTGGTCCGTGCCAAGGTTGCATTGTTCAGCCTGCCAGAGCACGCCGATCCCGTGCAACGCGCCAGCACCCTGCGCCAATACCGCAATTACGCCAACCTGGCAGAAAGCTACAGCGCCATCCCATCGCGGTTTCTGGTCATTACCCACGGTGTTTCCGCCGTCGGCAAGAGCCACGTAGCCATGCGTCTGGTGGAAGCATTGGGCGCGATTCGCTTACGCTCTGACGTCGAACGTAAACGTCTTTTCGGCAAGCACAGCGAGAACGGCGGTATTTATAGTGCCGACGCCAGCGTTGCCACCTATACCCACCTGCATCAACTGGCTGACAACGTATTGCGCGCAGGCTTCCCGGTCGTGATTGACGCGACCTACCTCAAGCGCGAGCAACGCGACGCCGCAGCAAAAGCTGCCGAGGCTTCGGGGGCGCCGTTCCTGATCCTAGATTGCAACGCGCCACAAGCGGTGATCGCGGGTTGGCTGGCGCAACGTCAGGCGCAAAATGTTGATCCGTCCGACGCGACCATGGAAGTGATTGAAGCTCAACAGGCCCATCGTGAAGCCTTGGGCGCTGATGAGATTCTGCGCAGCAAACGCGTCGAGACCAACAACAGCAGCGATCTTGATGGTCTGGTTGCCCATATCCGCCAGCGCCTGCCGGGGCTGTAAGCGATACTTTGTGCCGTGACGCAGTTAATGCTTCACGGCACAAAAATAGTGGCATTATACTGGCGCCACAATTCCAACAGGAGATGCCCCCATGAGCCAGCCTAAACAGCTCGACTCCCCGCTCTACGCTCTTCTGCACCAAGACGACATCACGGCCTTCAATGAACAGAAGCCAAAAACGGGTACCGTCGATCTTGTCGGCGGAGATTTCCGCGGTCTTGATCTACGCAGGCTGGACGCCACCGGTGTCGATTTCACGGATGCCTATTTTCGTGCAGCCGATCTACGCGGAGTGGACCTGCGTCACACCGCACTGGAAGGCGCCAGCATTGGCCATGCACAGATCTCCGGGACTTTTTTCCCGGCGGAACTGACGGCGGATGAAATTCTGATGTCTGTCAACTTTGGCACCCGGTTGCGCTACAGAACTAAATGATCGCCCGATAATCGGGCCCCGCACGCTCTATCGTGCGGGCCTGATCGTGCTGCCCATGTCCCCTGCGCATACCTGCCCCCTCCGAACTTGCCCCTGTCGAATGTCGCCTTCCCGAGCGAGCTTTAGCCTGCTGTATCAATAGCCCGCGCTTTCGCCACTGCCCGCTACACTCCTTTCAGATTTGCTCACACCGCAAACACAGTGCAGTGCTCAGCCATCGCAAGGAGGCTCGATGAACGATGAACTGCAACACTTGAAAAACCTCGGCAAGACGTCTGCCCAATGGCTGCATGCCGTCGGCATTCATAATGCTTCCGACTTGCGTCGGCTAGGCCCGGTGAACGCTTACAAAGCGGTACGTGCTCGAGGTTTTCGAGCATCGAAAGTGCTGCTTTATGCCATTGAAGGCGCGCTGTTGGACATGCATTGGAATGACATCCCCGTCGAGCGTAAACAAGCTCTGAACCAGCAACTTGAAGCACTTGCGCCGACCCAAAGGTACTAGGCGTCAATCCGTTGAAATTAGTTATGGACCAGGCATTGACACGCAAATGAGAATCGTTATTATTTCTGCAGCTGGTCGATGATTTGAAAGGCCAGTGGTTCGGACTCTCAGATTATCTCCTCATCAGGCTAATCACGGTTATTGACCCGGCTTTTTGCCGGGTCTTTTTTTGCCTGTATGAAAGCGCCGCCATCGCACTCGGCTAGTGCCCCGGCGCCAGCACGCCTAGCCGGGTCAGCACATCGTCGAGCAGGCTCGAAGCCCCTAGTCGCACACGATTGACATTGACCCAATGCGGGCCGAAGCGGGCACGAGCCAGGTCGAGATAGACCTGCGCATCCTCGAACGTGCGAATCCCGCCTGCCGCTTTGATTCCGGCCTGCCCGCCTGCCTCGGCAATCACCTCCAATATGATACGTCCGGCCTGGGGCGTGGCATTGACTGCGACTTTTCCAGAACTGGTCTCAATGAAATCAGCACCCGCCGCCAGGACGTCCACGCAGGCCTTACGGATGATCTGTGGGTCTTTCAATTCACCGGTTTCCAGAATGACCTTGAGTACCGCCCGTTCGCCACACGTCGTTTTGCACGCCGCAACCAAGTCCATCGCCGCTTGCTGGTCACCAGTCAGCAGGGTGCGATACGGGTACATCAGATCAATCTCATCGGCACCGGAGGCCAGGGCACCCCTGGTTTCAGAAACAGCGGACTGGATGTTGAGCCCGCCGTACGGAAAGTTGGCGACGGCGGCGACGCGCACCGTCTCCGCGTGCAATTCATCCAGGGTACGCCGCGCCAGTTGCACAAAACGCGGATAGACACACACGGCGGCGACAGTCCCCACGGGCGTTAGCGCTCGCTGGCAAAGGGCGATAATCCGCGCCTCTGTGTCATCGGCGTTGAGCAGGGTCAGATCAAGCAATCCGATCACTTGACGCGCCAACTGCTCATCCTGCGGAGTCATTTCGTTCATTCTGTCCAATCCCTTACACAACAGGCAGAACAATAAACGAGGCCGATGCTCCAGACTCGATCAAGCGTCGAACAGGGACATGGACTACAAAACTAAGGGAAGAGTCCGAATGAAGACGTGCCTAGGTGTGCGATGACAGCGATGATCAAGGCTTTTTAGGCTGGGCCCGCCATTGTGCGCAGTAATCCTGCTCAGGCAATGCCGGGGTGTACCAGACGTAATCGGCAGCCCCTTGCGACACCGGAGCGCCGGCTTGCGCCAGAAGCAGCACAACGGTGCCGTGGCTGACACCCAGATCCAGAAGGTGCGTGGGCACACCCAAGTCCTTGCGCGCATGGTAAGTACCGGCAAACAGCAGCGCGGGTGAAGGTGCTTCGAGCAGTCTCTGCGCCATGCGCCGGTCTCGCTGCTGCTGGACCGCGAGCATCGCAGGCATGTGCTCTTCCGGCAGCAATCCGCAATGGGATTCACGAATCTGATTCAGCAATTGCTCGCGCACCGCCGGGGTGGTCGAATGCACGCCGGTCAGCGTCGGTGCTTGCGTGTAGATCGCCGTGACGTCGCGAGCATCCAGGTTCGCCGACAACAACGGATAGGGCTGTCCCAGCGCATAGCGCACGACAGGCCCGTAAAGAGCCCAGTCCCAGCCCTTTTGCCACGCCAAAGCAGCGGGCAGGTCATCAGGAATACCCGACTTTCTGACCTCCGCCTGGACCGCATCAACCTTCGCTTGTTGGTCAGGAGTGAGCATTTCCAACAGCAGGCTGCCTTGCGCACGCTGATCGGCCAGCACCTGCAAAAGCCATAGCTGCAACGCATGATGATCGGGGTTGTCGTGCTGCTCACCGACAAGGACCCTCGGCGCCTGCGCTAAACGCTCGGCCAGCTGCTGCGGCGTCAGTTCCCGACCGCTGCTCATATCACGGATGACCCCGACATCCGCCTGCTCATGCCCACGCGGGCTTTGCCAGGCAGGTACCTTTCGTACGGGGGACGTGGTTTGGCAAGCACTCAGCGTAGCCAGTAACCCGGCAAGCAACATAATCCAGAGCAAACGAAGCATCAGGCCTGCCTTTTATCGCGCGATGATCAGAGGATGGCCGCGTTCGGGGTGAGCTTGCACCAATACCTCCAGGCCAAAGACCGACTTGAGGGGCTCAGGCTGGAGAACGACGGCAGGACTGCCCAGCGAATGGGCGTGACCACTCGCCAACAACAGTAAACGATCACAGTAGCGCGCAGCCAGATTCAAATCGTGCAGGATGACCATCACCGCGGCCCCGCGATCGGAAAACTCGCGGACTGCTTGCAGAATGGTGTGCTGATGCAGCGGGTCGAGCATTGATGTTGGCTCGTCGAGTAATAACGTTTGACCACGTTCACCCGGCCATAGCTGTGCCAGCACACGCGCCAAGTGCACGCGCTGGCGTTCGCCACCGGACAACGCCATATAACTGCGCCCCTGTAGATGCGCCGCATCCGCAGCGATCAACGCGGCACGAATGACGTCCGCATCACGCACCCGACCACTGTCATGGGGCAAGCGCCCCATCGCCACCACCTCCTCCACCCTAAAAGAAAAACTCAAGGTCGAGCTTTGCGGCAGTACCGCCAAACGCTGCGCCCGCTCTGAACCGCCCCAGTCGGCCAATCTTTTTTGATCCAGCCAAACCTGCCCCCGAGCGGCTTTCAGCTCACCACACAACGCCCCCAGCAAGGTACTTTTGCCGGCACCGTTGGGGCCCAGTACGCCGAGAATCTCACCTGGGCGAAGGTCCAGTGTGATATCCGTCAACACCGTTTTTGTACCGCGTTGAATGTGCAGGTTTTCACTGCGTAGCATCAGGTGCGCCCTCGTAACGGCATCAGGTACCTCCACGCACCCGTCATCAGGTACGCCCACGCACCAACAGGTATAAAAAGAACGGCGCACCCAAAAATGCGGTCACGATACCGATCGGCAGCTCAGTTGGCACCAATACCAAACGCGCAAAGATATCCGCAAACAACAACAGGCAGGCCCCCGCCAACGCCGAGGCAGGTAACAGCACGCGATGATCAGGCCCCGTCAACAAGCGCACCAGATGCGGCACGATCAGTCCGATAAAGCCAATCATGCCCGCCGCAGCCACTGCTGCACCGACACCCAGCGCGGTACAAAAAATCAGTTCACGCTTGAGCTTTTCGACATCGACGCCCAAATGCCGGGCTTCGGATTCCCCCAGCAGCAAGGCGTTCAACGCTTTGGCCCGACGCGGCAGCCACACGATGATCAGCACACAGACCAATAGCAACGGCCACAATCGGGCGTAGCTGGCGCCGTTGAGGCTGCCCAGATTCCAGAATGTCAGGGTGCGCAAGGTGGCGTCATCGGCCAGGTAGGTGAACAGGCCGATGGTCGACCCCGCCAATGCGGTCAGTGCGACGCCGGCCAACAGCATGATCGCGATGCTGGTCTGCCCATCGCGCCGACCCAATCGATAGACCATCGCGGTCACGCCCAGCCCACCGATGAACGCACACAGCGACAACAAATAGGGCGCTAGCACTTCCGGCAAGCCGCCAAAAACCGAGCCGCTGACAATCGCCACCGCAGCGCCCAAGGCTGCACCGCTGGAAACACCGACCAGTCCGGGATCGGCCAGCGGATTGCGAAACAAGCCTTGCATGGCAGCGCCAGTCAATGCCAGCACCGCACCGACGACCAGCCCAAGAAGGGTACGCGGCAAGCGGATCTGGCTGAGAATCAGTTCGGCCTGCTCCAGGCCTGCGCCCGACACGGGTACGCCCAGCAGACGCAACCCCGCTCGCAAGGTGTCCATCAGCGGCAAACTGATGGGGCCCAGCGCCAGGGAAAGCCAAAACGCGATAAAGCACACCCCACTCAAACCAATGAACAGGGCGCGCGGCGGCACTAAACCGTTCATTGCGGCGACAACTCCGCCATAGAGCCTTCGGCCACCCGAGACGCCGGTTTACAAAAGGATTCGGCACAAAGACCGAGACCGCTGGCACGAAGGCCCATATCGAGGTTCCCTTGAATATTGACCGCTAGCCACTTTCAGGAAGCAGCATCCAACGGCCAGAGCTGCGACACTGTCGAGCGTTGAACACGCCAGCTGTTCGATAATTGTTGGCATTCTTGCATCAAGCTTAATCACCCGCTCAGGCCATTTCGCGTCCGGGTGGGAACTTACTGGTGATCGGAGCCAAGCATGAAATTTCTCTGCGCCGCAGATTACCTGACTGAATCCCAAAGTCGGGGTTTTGATTTAGACGGTCTCAAACTGCTGGCGATACGCCGGGAAGGGCAAGTCTTTGTCTACCGCAACCGCTGTCCGCATCGAGGTGTACCGCTGGAGTGGCAGCCGGATCAATTTCTCGACACGAGCGCAAGCCTGATTCAGTGCGCAACCCACGGCGCCCTGTTTCTGATTGAAAGCGGAGAATGTGTGTCCGGGCCTTGCGCAGGACAATCGTTAAGCGCAATTGCTTGTCGCGAAGACCCGAGCGGGGTCTGGATCAGCCCGACCTAGTCACGTTGACGGTGCTAAATGCACCTCAAGCCGACGGTCGATGCGAACCTCATCAGGGGTCAACTGCACTCCGTAGGCCAAGACCTGAACACCTGCCGCAACCGCGTCACTCAGGGCCGCAGCATACGCAGGGTCAATCTCTTCGGCCGGGCGCACTGCGTCGATCCCGGTCAGATTGACGCAATACAACAGCACCGCACGCACACCTTCCCGAGCCAGGCTCGCCAACTCACGAAGATGGCGAGCCCCGCGCTGGGTCACTGCGTCTGGAAAAGCAGCAATCCGCGAATCGTCAAACCCCAGAGTCACGCTTTTGACTTCGACAAAGGCAGGCCCGCTCGAATAATCCAGGCGAAAATCCACCCGACTGTTTTCCTGGCCGTAAGCCACCTCTCGCTTGAGGGCGGTAAAGCCGTTCAGCTCGGTGATCACCCCAGCAAGCAAGGCCTCCTCCACCAGGTGATTCGCCCGTCCGGTGTTGACACAGGCGAAGCGCCCTTGCGGGGTTTCACTGATCTCCCACGTACCCGGCAGCTTGCGTTTGGGATCGTTGGATCGACTGAACCAAATGCGCCCACCCGGCGCCATGCAGTTGAACATCGAACCGGTATTGGGGCAGTGAATAGTCAGCTTTTCGCCACTGGCCGTTTCAATGTCGGCGAGAAAGCGCTTGTAGCGAATCAGTAGACGGCCTTGTTCCAGTTCAGGAGAAAAGCGCATCAGCCCTGCCAACTCCGCAGGCCACGGGCAATCCGCTCAACCGCCTCCTGCAAACGCGGCAGGCTCTGGGTGTAGGCAAACCGTACGTGGTGACCCGCCTGAAAACGGCCGAAGTCCAACCCTGGGGTGATCGCGACGTGCTCCGTTTCCAGAAAGTGCCGACAGAACGCAAACGCATCGCCGCCAAAGGCGCTGATGTCCGCGTAAAGGTAGAACGCTCCCTCTGGCTCGACAGCAATGCCAAAACCCAATTCGCGCAAGGCCGGCAACAGGAAATCACGCCGACGCCCAAACTCGGCACGTCGCTCTTCGAGAATCGCCAGGGTCTGCGGTTCGAAACAGGCCAGCGCCGCATACTGGGCCATGCTCGGTGCACTGATGTAGAGGTTTTGCGCGAGTTTTTCCAGGTCTGCCACAGCATCTTCGGGGGCGACCAACCAACCCAAACGCCAGCCGGTCATACCGAAATACTTGGAGAAGCTATTCAGCACGAAAGCATCATCATCGACTTCAAGCACGCTGGCCGCATCGCAGCCGTAAGTCAGCCCGTGGTAGATCTCGTCCACCACCAAATGGCCATTACGCGCTTTCAACGCCGCGGACAACGCAGCCAGCTCATCGCGTTGTAGCAAAGTACCGGTCGGGTTGGCTGGCGATGCGACCAGCGCGCCGACGCTGTCCTGGTTCCAGTTCTGCGCCACCAGATCCGGCGTCAGTTGATAACGAACCTCCGGCCCCACCGGCACCAGTTGCGCGGCCCCCTCAACCAGTCGGAGAAAATGCCGGTTGCACGGGTAACCTGGGTCGGCCAACAGCCAGTGTTTACCGGGGTCTACCAGCAGGCTGCTGGCAAGCAGCAAGGCGCCCGAACCACCGGGGGTCACAAGAATTCGGTGCGGATCGACAGTCACCTGATAACGCTGGGCATAGAAGCCAGCGATGGCTTCACGCAACTCGGGCAACCCACGGGCAGCGGTGTAGCGGGTTTTGCCCGCAGCCAATGCCGCCTGACCGGCTGCAATGATCGGCTCGGCCGTAGTGAAGTCCGGCTCGCCGATCTCCAGATGGATGACATCGTGACCCTCTGCCTGCAGTTCATTCGCCCGCGCCAGCAAAGCCATGACATGAAAAGGTTCGATAGCGCGACTGCGTGCACTGTAGGGCTGAGCCATAAGTCTTCCTTTTAGCGGGGAGCGTCGAAGTATTAATCCCGCGATTCTACCCAAGCGCCCGCGCAAGAGCCCGTTTAATGACGCGTTTACTGTCGAGCGGCGCCGAAACCTGATCGAAAATAAAACCCGGCAGGCGCCGTTGCGGGGACTAAAATTAGATTTCCGAACGCGTTTTTACGCCCAATGTCCAACTATCAGGGCTTTAAAGCCAAGCAATGACTGCACGCTCGACAACGGGGAGTGGCGCGCTCCGATTCGATCTGGTAAGTTCGCCCGCTTGCAGCCGCAGGGCCGGCAGGTGTCGGTGATGGATCATTCCTGCGCAATGGATTAGAAGAGTAAGAGGCGGTCCATTCATGCCCAATAAAGCACAGCAACAGAACAGCCAACTGATTCGCGGCTTTGTACCCTACGTTGAGAGTAAGGGCGAGGAGTACATGGGCGTTCGTATGCGCGCTCACTTCACCCATATTCTTGGCCAATGGAAAAAGGAACTGATGCAGGAGGTCGACAGGACCGTGCATCACATGCAGGATGAAGCTGCTAACTTTCCTGATCCTTCAGACCGCGCCAGCCAGGAAGAAGAATTCAGCCTGGAGCTGCGTGCCCGCGACCGTGAGCGTAAGTTGATCAAAAAGATCGACAAGACGCTGCAACTGATCGAAGACGAAGAATACGGTTGGTGCGAGTCATGCGGTGTAGAGATCGGTTTGCGCCGACTGGAAGCCCGTCCTACAGCCGACCTGTGCATCGATTGCAAAACACTGGCGGAAATCAAGGAAAAACAGGTCGGTAAATAATCTGTTTTCAACCTGAACAAGGGGCGCTCCGGCGCCCCTTGTGGTTCCTGGCGATTTGATTTGTCAGTGGATCGTGATCAACGAGTTCCAGTAACATCGCCCCCATGAAATCCCCTCCCTACATCGGGCGCTTTGCGCCAACCCCCAGCGGTTACCTGCATTTCGGCTCATTGGTTGCGGCCCTGGCCTCGTACCTTGACGCCCGCGCAGTGGGCGGCAAATGGCTTATGCGCATGGAGGATCTCGATCCGCCGCGCGAAGTCGCCGGTGCACAACTGGCGATTCTGCAAACCCTGGAGCGCTACGGTTTCGAGTGGGACGGCGAGGTCGTCTACCAAAGACTGCGCCACGAGGCTTATGCTCAGGTGGTAAATCGCTGGTTGAGCCAGGGCCTGGCTTACGCCTGCACCTGCTCGCGCAAACAGCTGGAAGACTTCCACGGTATTTATCCGGGTCTGTGCCGCAATGCCGGACATGACCCTGAGCACGCGGCGGTACGTATCCGCGTGCCGGAGCTGGAGTACCGCTTCAAGGACCGTGTGCAAGGCGAGTTTGCTCAGCATCTGGGGCGAGACGTTGGCGACTTCGTCATTCGTCGGCGTGATGGTCTCTACGCCTATCAATTGGCGGTAGTGATCGACGATGCCTGGCAAGGGGTCACCGATATAGTGCGCGGCGCCGACCTGCTCGATTCCACGCCCCGCCAGCTTTACTTGCAAGAATTGCTCGGTCTGCCGCAACCCCGTTATCTGCACGTCCCGCTGATCACTCAGCCCGACGGCAACAAACTGGGCAAGTCGTATCGCTCGCCGCCCCTGTCCAGCGACCAGGCCATCCCACTCCTGCTGCGAGCCCTGCGGGCATTGGGCCAGCCCGTCAGCGATGAGCTTGAATATGCCAGCCTCAGAGAGTTACTCGACTGGGGAATTCGCCATTGGGACGCTGCGCTCATCCCCCGCACCCACAGTCTTGAAGAGGCTCTATTAAGCTGAGTTGGCATGCCAAGCGCACTCAAGTTCTGACCGTTATTAAAACGCCACTTGCAGCTTGGCCACCATCCAGTACCATCGCCGCACCTTTTTAGTGAGGGACCAGCATGTATATCTATCGATTGGTCCTGCTCCTGGTGGTGGGAATATACCTATTTTCCCCAGCCATCATGGACTGGTGGATTGAGCCGACAGGCGCGTGGTATCGCCCGTATTTACTCTGGCTGATTCTGATCGTCGTGACCTTTATCCTGCAGAGTCAACGTGATGCCGATGAGCTTTAGCCTGACCCAGATGATCCTGATCAGTGCCACCTATTTGCTGGTGCTGTTCGGCGTCGCCTGGGTCAGTGAGCGCGGCCTGATTCCGCGCTGGATCATTCGTCACCCGCTGACCTACACCTTGTCTCTCGGGGTGTATGCCAGCGCCTGGGCTTTTTATGGCACCGTTGGTCTGGCGTATCAGTACGGTTACGGCTTCCTTTCCAGCTACCTGGGTGTGTCCGGGGCCTTTCTGTTGGCGCCGGTGTTGCTCTACCCGATCCTCAAGATCACCCGCACATACCAGCTATCATCACTGGCCGACTTGTTCGCCTTCCGCTTTCGCAGCACCTGGGCCGGCGCGCTGACCACCATTTTCATGTTGATTGGCGTGCTGCCGTTACTGGCCTTACAGATCCAGGCCGTGGCCGACTCCATCAGCATCCTGACCCGTGAGCCAGTGCAGAACCGCGTTGCACTGGCGTTCTGCGCACTGATCACCCTGTTCACTATTTTCTTTGGTTCGCGGCACATCGCGACTCGGGAAAAGCATGAGGGCCTGGTGTTCGCCATCGCCTTCGAATCGGTGATCAAGTTGATCGCGGTCGGCGGTATTGGCCTATACGCCTTGTACGGAGTGTTCGACGGCCCGCAGCAACTGGAGCAGTGGCTGCTGCAAAACCAGGCTGCACTCGCCGCCCTGCATACCCCGTTGCAGGAAGGCCCTTGGCGCACCCTGTTGCTGGTGTTCTTTGCCTCAGCGATTGTCATGCCGCACATGTACCACATGACCTTCACCGAAAACCTCAATCCGCGTTCGCTGGTCAGCGCCAGCTGGGGTTTGCCGCTGTTTCTGTTGCTGATGAGCCTGGCCGTGCCGCTGATTCTCTGGGCCGGCCTTAAACTCGGCGCCACCACCAGCCCTGAATACTTCACTCTGGGCATCGGCATTGCCGCCAACAACAAAGCCCTGGCGCTACTGGCGTATGTCGGCGGGTTATCGGCAGCAAGCGGACTGATCATCGTCACCACCCTGGCCCTGTCCGGGATGGCGCTCAACCACCTGGTGTTGCCGCTGTATCAGCCACCTGCCGAAGGCAATATCTACCGCTGGCTGAAGTGGACCCGCCGCGCACTGATCGTCGCGATCATCATGGCCGGCTACGGGTTTTACCTGTTGATTGGCGCGCAGCAGGACTTGGCAAATCTGGGCATTGTGGCCTTCGTCGCCACTCTGCAGTTTTTACCGGGTGTGCTGTCGGTCCTGTATTGGCCGACTGCCAACCGTCGGGGCTTTATCGCCGGGTTGCTGGCCGGGATCATCGTGTGGATGGTGACCATGCTGTTGCCGTTGATCGGCAACTTTCAGGGTTTCTACATTCCTCTGCTGAACATGATTTACGTGCTCGACGACACCAGTTGGCACATGGCAGCCATCGCTTCGCTGGCGGCCAACGTTCTGATATTCACCCTGATTTCGCTGTTCAGTGATGCCAGCCCGGAAGAAGCCAGCGCCGCCGAGGCGTGCGCCGTCGACAACGTCCGACGCCCACAACGCCGCGAGCTGCACGCTGCCTCACCCCAGGAATTCGCCACCCAGTTGGCCAAACCCCTCGGCGCCAAGGCCGCCCAAAAAGAAGTCGAACAGGCACTGCGCGACCTCTATCTGCCCTTCGATGAACGTCGACCTTATGCCCTGCGCCGCTTGCGCGACCGGATCGAAGCCAACCTGTCCGGGCTGATGGGCCCCAGCGTCGCTCAGGACATGGTCGAAACCTTCCTGCCGTATAAGTCCGGCAGCGAAAACTACGTCACCGAAGACATCCACTTTATCGAGAGCCGCCTCGAGGACTACCACTCCCGGCTGACTGGCCTTGCCGCCGAACTCGATGCCTTGCGCCGCTATCACCGCCAGACCCTGCAAGAACTGCCAATGGGCGTGTGCTCCCTGGCCAAGGATCAAGAGATCCTGATGTGGAACAAGGCCATGGAGGAATTGACCGGCATCGCTGCGCAGCGCGTAGTGGGTTCGCGACTGGAAACCATCGCCGATCCATGGAAAGCATTGCTGCAAGGCTTTATTGACCTGCCCGACGAACACTTGCACAAACAACGCTTGGGGCTCGACGGTCAAACCCGCTGGCTGAACCTGCACAAAGCGGCCATTGATGAACCGCTTGCCCCCGGCAACAGCGGCCTGGTATTGCTGGTCGAAGACTTGACCGACACCCAGATGCTCGAAGACAAACTGGTGCACTCCGAACGCCTGGCCAGCATCGGTCGTCTGGCGGCGGGTGTCGCCCACGAAATAGGCAACCCGATCACCGGCATCGCCTGCCTGGCCCAGAACCTGCGCGAAGAGCGCGAGGACGACAGCGAACTGAGCGAAATCAGCAGCCAGATCCTTGAGCAGACCAAACGTGTTTCGCGCATCGTCCAGTCGCTGATGAGCTTCGCCCATGCCGGCGGTCATCAACATTCCGACGAACCGGTTTGCCTGGCCGAAGTGGCGCAAGATGCCATCGGTCTGCTGGCGCTGAACCGGCGTAACTACGAAGTTCAATTCTTCAACCTGTGCAACCCCGAACACTGGGTCGATGGCGACCCACAGCGACTGGCGCAAGTGTTGATCAACCTGCTCACCAACGCCCGTGACGCGTCGCCTTCGGGCTGCGCGGTGCGGGTTAAAAGCGAGGCATCGGAACACACGGTCGATCTGATCGTAGAAGATGAAGGCAGTGGCATTCCAAAAGCGATCATGGACCGATTATTCGAACCATTCTTCACGACCAAGGATCCAGGAGAAGGTACCGGACTGGGCCTCGCACTGGTCTATTCCATCGTGGAAGAGCATTATGGACAAATCACCATCGACAGCCCGGCCGACCCCGAGCACCAACGCGGTACCCGTATTCGGGTGACATTACCGCGTCATGTCGAAGCGACGTCCGCTGTGAACTGAGACCGTCGAGAGTATCGAATCAATGCCGCACATTCTGATCGTCGAAGACGAAACAATTATCCGCTCGGCCCTGCGTCGCCTGCTGGAACGCAACCAGTACCAGGTCAGCGAAGCGGGTTCGGTGCAGGAAGCCCAGGAACGTTTCAGCATCCCCTCGTTTGACCTCATCGTCAGCGATCTGCGTCTGCCTGGCGCACCCGGCACCGAATTGATCAAGCTGGGCCAGGGTAAACCTGTCCTGATCATGACCAGCTATGCCAGCCTGCGCTCTGCCGTGGATTCGATGAAAATGGGCGCGGTGGACTACATCGCCAAACCCTTCGATCACGACGAAATGCTCCAGGCCGTCGCGCGTATTTTGCGTGACAGGCAAAGCATCCAAAGCCTCCAGGCTGAACGTAGCGCAGCCGCGTCCAAGCCTGCTGGCGCTGGCGGCACCGATAAAGGTGCGGTCGACAACAGTAACGGCGAAATCGGCATTATTGGCTCGTGCCAACTGATGCAGGACCTTTACATCAAAATCCGCAAAGTCGCGCCAACCGACTCCAACGTGCTGATCCAGGGCGAGTCCGGCACCGGTAAAGAGTTGGTGGCCAGAGCCCTGCACAACCTGTCCAAACGCGCCAAGGCACCGATGATTTCGGTGAACTGTGCCGCAATCCCGGAATCATTGATCGAGTCCGAGTTGTTCGGCCACGAAAAAGGGGCGTTCACCGGTGCCAGCGCCAGCCGGGCAGGTCTGGTCGAAGCGGCTGACGGCGGCACCCTGTTTCTCGATGAGATCGGCGAGTTGCCGCTGGAGGCTCAGGCGCGGCTGTTGCGCGTACTCCAGGAAGGCGAAATCCGTCGCGTTGGCTCGGTGCAATCGCAAAAAGTCGATGTGCGCTTGATTGCTGCCACCCACCGTGACCTCAAGAGCCTGGCCAAAGTCGGCCAGTTCCGTGAAGACCTGTATTACCGTCTGCACGTTATCGCCCTGAAACTACCAGCCCTGCGCGAACGGGGTGCCGACGTCAATGACATCGCCCACGCTTTCCTGGCCCGGCAAAGCGCGAAAGTCGGTCGTACCGACCTTAAGTTCGCCCCGGATGCCGAGCAGGCCATCCGTCATTACACGTGGCCCGGTAACGTTCGCGAGTTGGAAAACGCAGTCGAGCGCGCCGTGATTCTGTGCGAGAGCCCTGAAATCTCTGCCGAACTGCTGGGCATCGATATCGAGCTGAGCGACCTGGATGATGACGATTTCATGGGCCTGGCCCCACAGCAAAGCTCGTCCGGTTCCACGAGCCACGAGCCAACCGAAGACCTGTCCCTGGAAGACTACTTCCAGCACTTCGTTCTCGAGCATCAGGACCACATGACTGAAACCGAATTGGCCCGCAAACTCGGGGTCAGCCGTAAGTGTCTGTGGGAGCGACGTCAGCGCCTGGGTATCCCGCGTCGCAAAACCGGTATCGCCAGCGAAAGCTGAGGTCATTAGGGGCTGCGAGGCTCTGGCACGCGGTGTTCCCGCCCTAGAGCAAACTGTTACCCTCCTTAGTACACGTAACAAAAGCCGGGTCTTATGGTAACGAAGACCCGGCTTTTTTATGCCTGCCAAAAACCGCAAAACCCCTCCAGCCCCCGATTTTAAAGGGATTTAAAAAGTTGGCACAGGTCCTGCTATATGTCTTGTACAAGAACAATAACAAGCAATGCAAAAGACAATAAAAATAAGACGAATCGACTCACGCACAATAAAAACAACACGGCGGAGGCGCAGCTAACTGATTCTTTTGGAGAGGAGTTGTATTTGGGGCTTGCCCCGCAACCAGGCCGAGAATAATAAAAAGCTACCCTAAGGTAGAGCCTGAACTGGTTGGATCGAACGATCATTGCAACGCAGCGACCAAAGCAATCCGTTTGCTCTTGACTCCCGACTGGGAGGTTTCACAGGCGAAAAGCTTGTGGATTGGGCACTCAATAAAAACAAAAAGCCCGACTCGATAATAAAAATAAAGCGCAAACACTTTGGGGGAGCTTCGGCTCCCCCAGTAGCTTCTGCAGAAAAACCCTCATGGTCTAACGCTCGAGCGCCTGATACAGCCCCCTGCGCGCAGCTTCCTACACCATCCCCCGACTAAATGCTAGAATCCCCGCCCATCATGCGGTCATTCTTGTTTTTTGGCCGAATATCCCTTCAAACAGTGCATCCCATGCTGAAGAAGCTATTCCAGTCATTCCGTTCCCCCGTGCGTCGACCGCAACATATTCGCAGCACGCCTGAAGTGCTCACCAGCAGCCAACACTCGCTGCAACGCGGCCAGTTCAGTCGTTACGCCGTCAGTATTGTCGAGCGCTTGCAGAACGCCGGCTATCAGGCCTATCTGGTCGGCGGCTGTGTGCGCGACCTAATGCTGCATATAACGCCCAAGGATTTCGACGTCGCCACTAGCGCCACGCCGGAGCAAGTACGCGCAGAATTCCGTAACGCACGCGTCATTGGCCGTCGCTTCAAACTGGTTCACGTCCATTTCGGTCGTGAAATCATTGAGGTCGCGACGTTTCGCGCCAACCATCCGCAAGATGATGAAGAAGAGGACAGCAACCAGTCTTCCCGCAATGAAAGCGGACGCATCCTGCGCGACAACGTTTACGGCACCCTTGAAGAAGACGCCCAGCGTCGCGACTTCACGATCAACGCGCTGTATTACGATCCGGTCAGCGAGCGTGTCCTCGACTACGCCAACGGCGTGCACGACATCCGCAATCGCTTGATCCGCCTGATTGGCGATCCACAGCAGCGGTACAAAGAAGATCCGGTGCGGATGCTGCGGGCCGTGCGTTTCGCCGCCAAGCTGGATTTCGGCATTGAAAAACACAGCGCCACGCCGATTCGGCAATTAGCGCCCATGCTGCGGGACATCCCTTCAGCGCGCCTGTTCGAAGAAGTGTTGAAGCTGTTCCTGTCCGGCTACGCCGAGTCCACCTTCGAAATGCTGGTTGACCTCGAGCTGTTCGAGCCATTGTTCCCGGCCAGCGCCAAGTCTCTGGAATTGAACCCGACGTACACCCACACGCTGATCAGCGAAGCACTGGGCAATACCGACCTGCGTATTTCGCAGAACAAACCGGTTACCCCCGCCTTCCTGTTCGCCGCGCTGCTCTGGCCTGCCCTGCCGGCCAAAGTCATTCGCCTGCAGGAACGCGGCATGCCGCCGATTCCGGCCATGCAGGAGGCCGCCCACGAGCTGATCACCGAACAGTGCCAGCGCATCGCCATTCCAAAGCGCTTCACCCTGCCGATCCGCGAGATCTGGGACATGCAGGAGCGTCTGCCTCGTCGTACCGGCAAACGTGCCGATCTGTTGCTTGATAACCCGCGTTTCCGTGCGGGCTACGACTTCTTGTTGCTGCGCGAAACCGCTGGCGAAGAAACCGATGGTCTTGGCGATTGGTGGACTGATTATCAGGAAGGCAACGACAGCGATCGACGCAACATGATTCGTGACTTGGGCAGCAAGCCCGATGCCACCGGTGCAGCCCCGCGCAAACGCCGTCGCAGCAGCGGCAGCAAACGCAAGCGCAATGGCGCCGACGCACCGACCACTTCAGGCGACTGATAGAGGGGCGATTGATCATGGAGCGTGTCTATATAGGCTTGGGCAGCAATCTGGCTGACCCGGCCGAGCAACTGCGCAACGCTCTCAAAGCCTTGGCGCACGTGGCCCAATCCAGGCTGGTGGGCGTGTCTTCCTTTTATGCCAGCGATTCGTTGTTGCCCGGCCAGCCGCGTTTTACCAATGCAGTCGCCGTGCTGGACAGCGAGCTTGAGCCCTTGGCCTTGCTCGACGCATTGCAGGCCATCGAGCTTGATCAGGGCCGCGAACGCCACGAACGCTGGGGCCCGCGCACGCTGGACCTGGATATCCTGCTATTCGGCGAACGCCTGATTGATGAGCCGCGCTTAAAAGTGCCGCACTATCACCTGCACGCCCGGCCTTTCGTCCTATATCCCCTGGCCGAACTTGCGCCTCAGTTACTCTTGGCTGACGGCCGTTACCTTGATCAGTTACTGGCAGACTGCCCATTCGTTGGGCTTGAGCGCCTCTAGCGCCTGGGCCCGACAGCAGAGCTGCGGAGATCCCGGCTCTGTGGGAATTTTTTCGCGAAGTCAGCAACCCGGTTTATCTGCCCAGGAATGCATGATCGGAGGCGCGCGCCGTAACACCTAACGCCCAGTGAGCGGTAACAGGCACACAAAACGGTAACACCCGTAATTGACTTCACGCCCCCTCCTCACGAAGATAGGCGTCCCGCTGTCCCCTACCGGGCACAAGGGCGCAAATCAGGCCATGGATAAACACCGCCAAAGACGGTGCGCCTGTTTTTTCAGATGATCTCACGCGTTGCTCGCAGTAGTTTTCACAGCGCCTGAACGAGGACTTTTTCATGCCAGAAATATCCCTGACGACCCTGCAAGGCCTCAAGCAGAAAGGTGAAAAAATCACCATGCTGACCTGCTATGACGCGACCTTTGCTCACGCAGCCAGCCAGGCAGGCGTCGAAGTTCTCCTGGTCGGCGACTCTCTGGGCATGGTGTTGCAGGGCCATGACAGCACCCTGCCCGTCACCAACGCAGAGATGGCCTACCACGTTGCCAGCGTCAAACGCGGCAATCAGGGGGCACTGATTCTCGCCGACCTTCCTTTCATGGCCTATGCCACCCTTGAGCAGACATTCGCCAACAGCGCGCAGTTGATGCAAGCCGGTGCGCACATGATCAAGGTCGAAGGCGCCGCGTGGCTGGCCGAATCGATTCGGTTGCTGGCCGAACGCGGTATCCCGGTCTGCGCGCACATGGGCCTGACCCCGCAATCGGTGAACATCCTTGGGGGCTATAAGGTGCAAGGTCGCCTGGAGGCTCAAGCTCGCCAGATGCGCGCTGACGCCATCGCACTGGAGCAAGCAGGGGTCTCCATGATCCTGCTCGAATGCGTACCCAGCGAACTGGCCCAGGAAATCACCCACGCCGTAAAAGTCCCGGTGATCGGGATCGGCGCAGGCAGCGGGACTGACGGCCAGGTACTGGTATTGCATGACATGCTTGGCCTGTCCATCACCGGCCGTGTGCCCAAGTTCGTGAGAAACTTCATGACCGGCCAGCCCGATATCCAGTCGGCGTTACAGGCGTATGTCGCAGCAGTCAAAGATGTGAGCTTCCCGGCAACTGAACACGGATTCTCAGCATGAACACAGTAAAAACCGTACGTGAATTGCGTGCCGCCATCGCTCGAGCACGTAGCGAAGGCAAGCGGATCGGCTTGGTCCCAACCATGGGTAACCTGCACAGCGGTCACGCTGCATTAATCGTCAAGGCGGCCCAACGTGCCGATTTCGTGGTGGCGAGCATCTTCGTCAACCCGCTGCAGTTCGGCCCGACCGAAGACCTTGCGACCTATCCGAGAACACTGCCCGCCGATCAGGAGACGCTGCTGCAGGCCGGCTGCCATCTGCTGTTCGCACCGTCGGTCGAAGAAATGTACCCGCATGGCATGGAAGACCAAACCCTGGTCAGTGTTCCGCACTTGTCTGAAGGGCTGTGCGGCGCCAGTCGTCCTGGCCATTTCGACGGCGTGGCCACGGTGGTCAGCAAGCTGTTCAACATGGTTCAGCCCGATCTGGCGGTCTTCGGCCAGAAGGACTTCCAGCAACTGGCAGTGATTCGCGCGCTGGTTCGTGACCTGAACATGCCGATCCAGATCATCGGCGAACCGACCGTACGTGCGGCCGATGGCCTGGCGCTGTCGTCGCGCAATGGCTATCTCAGCGAAGAGCAGCGTGCTGCAGCGCCAGCGCTGTATCGCGTGATAAAACATATCGCCGAGGCTATCCACATCGGCGAGCGCGATTTGAACTTCCTGCTCGCCAACGGCGTGGATCAACTCAAGGCCGCCGGGTTTCGCCTCGATTATCTGGAAATCCGCAACGCAACCACCCTGCGCCCTACCACAGCGGAAGATCACGACCTGGTGATTCTGGCAGCTGCATATATGGGTCCAACACGCTTGATCGACAATCTGCACCTGACCAAGGAATAAAAATGCACGCAATCATGCTCAAGGCCAAGCTACACCGTGCCGAGGTCACTCACGCCGTACTCGACTACGAAGGCTCTTGCGCCATCGACGGCGAATGGCTGGACCTGTCAGGGATTCGCGAATACGAGCAAATCCAGATTTACAACGTCGACAATGGCGAGCGCTTCACCACCTACGCCATTCGTGGCGAAGAAGGGTCACGGATGATTTCCGTGAACGGTGCCGCAGCCCATAAGGCGAAGGTCGGTGACCGTGTGATCATCTGCGCCTATGCTCATTACAGCGAAGCAGAACTGCTCAATTTCAAACCGCGCATGCTGTACATGGCCGCAGGTAATGAACTTAGCCACACCAGCAATGCCATACCCGTGCAGGTTGCCTGAGTTATCCCTGAACACGTAAAAATGACGATCCACTGGAAAGCCCGGCCGTTGACGTGTGAAAAATAGTACCGAGCGAAGGCAACGCAGCGCGCAGACAGGCCAGGCAACTCGCGTTAGAGTTCAGTGACCCGTCTACGCTCACTGACGGAGCATCGACGTCTTCACATCCACCGTCCGGGCTTTTTTAGCGCCCGAAAAGGCAGTTCAAGTACAAGGAAACCCTCAGCGATGGCGTACTACCGCACTCCTATTGACGCGACTACCCTGCCCGCCTGGCAGGCGCTGAATCAACACCGCGAAGCCATGCAGGATTTCAGCATGCGCGAGGCGTTCAATGCCGACCCGCAACGTTTTACTCAATTCACCCTCAGCAGTTGCGGGCTGTTTCTCGACTATTCAAAAAACCTGATCACCCACGAAACCCGCGACCTGTTGGTGGGCCTTGCTAACGAAGCAGGCTTGCAGGACGCGATCAAGGCGTTATTCTCCGGCGAACTGGTCAACGCATCCGAAGGCCGCCCGGCCCTGCACACTGCGCTACGCCGCCCGGTAGGCGACAAGCTGTCGGTAAACGGCGTCAACGTGATGCCTGAAGTGCATAAAGTGCTCAACCAGATCACCGAGCTGGTCGGACGCATTCATGACGGTTTATGGCGCGGTTACACCGAAAAGCCCATCACCGACGTAGTCAACATCGGCATCGGCGGCTCCTTCCTCGGCCCGGAACTGGTGTCCGAAGCACTGCTGTCTTACGCACAGAAAGGTGTGCGTTGCCACTATCTGGCAAATATCGACGGCAGTGAGTTCCATGAACTGTCGCTCAAGATTCGCGCAGAGACCACCCTGTTCATCGTCTCGTCGAAGTCATTCAACACTCTGGAAACCCTGAAGAACGCCCAGGCCGCACGTGCCTGGTACTTGGCGCAAGGCGGTTCCGAAGCGGAGCTGTACCGTCACTTCATCGCCGTTTCCAGCAACAACGCTGCGGCGGTGGCCTTCGGGATCCGCGAAGAAAACATCTTCCCGATGTGGGATTGGGTTGGCGGTCGTTATTCGCTATGGTCGGCTATCGGCCTGCCGATTGCGCTGGCCATCGGCATGTCCAACTTCAAAGAGCTGCTGTCCGGCGCCTACACCATGGATCAGCACTTCCAGAGCGCACCGTTCGAACAGAACATGCCCGTGCTGCTGGCCCTGCTCGGGGTCTGGTATGGCAACTTCTGGGGTGCGCAAAGCCACGCGATCCTGCCGTACGACCACTACCTGCGCAACATCACCAAGCACTTGCAGCAACTGGACATGGAGTCCAACGGCAAGAGCGTACGCCAGGACGGCTCACCGGTGTCCACCGACACCGGCCCGGTCATCTGGGGCGGCGTCGGTTGCAACGGCCAGCACGCCTATCACCAGTTGCTGCACCAAGGCACACAGCTGATTCCAGCTGACTTCATCGTGCCGATCGTCAGCTTCAACCCGGTGGCCGACCACCACCAATGGCTATACGCCAACTGCCTGTCGCAAAGCCAGGCGCTGATGCTCGGCAAGACCCGCGCCGAAGCCGAAGCCGAACTGCGTGACAAAGGCATGGCCGAAGAAGAAATCCAGAAACTCGCACCGCACAAAGTGATTCCGGGCAACCGCCCGAGCAACACCCTGGTCGTAGAGCGTATCAGCCCACGCCGTCTTGGCGCGCTGGTGGCAATGTACGAGCACAAGGTCTTCGTCCAGAGCGTCATCTGGGGCGTCAACGCCTTCGACCAATGGGGCGTGGAACTGGGTAAGGAACTGGGCAAAGGCGTCTACAACCGCCTGACCGGTAGCATTGAAGAGCCGGCAGACGACGCGTCGACCCAAGGCTTGATCAATTACTTCCGTGGTCGTCACCGCGGCTGATCCACCCTTCGCAACACCTCAAAACCCGCCCCCTCGCAAGAGGCGGCGGGTTTTTTAATGCCCCTGCCCATACTCCACATAACGCGCCATCAAGTTCGGGCGGCGGAAGGTGTCGATCTGATCGATCTGGCCACGTATGTGGTAGAGCGCCCCTTCAAACGTTTCGTCGTCCATGTCGATCCACAACCGTGGATTACGGCCGACTTCGCGGTCGTATTGCGCGGTGACGGGGTCGAGGTGGCGGAATTCTTCGTAGCGTGGCAAGTCGGGCAACGGGCGGCTGGTGTCCATGTAGTTCTGCAGGAAGTCCCACATGGCACAGCACAACTCGCCAGCACCCGGTGGAACCAGCGCGCCGAAGTTGATGACGATGTCCCGATAGCGATGGGCGATGTACAGCACATTCATCGGCAAGCCCTGACGGTCCGGGGTCGTGGCGATATAGGCGTCGAACTCGTAAAACGGCGCGGTCAGCTCACCGATGGTGCCGTTCTTTTTGTATTCGCCTTTGTTGTCGTAATCGAACAGGGTGACAAGGCCGGTGCGACGGTTGATCTCCCAGATGGGGCCTCGGGAGGGTTTGACCCAGAGGTGGGGGAAGTAGCGGATGACTAATGAGGCGAGTGCCCAGCACGCTATTGGAATGCCTGAAAACCAAATAAAGAAACTGTTAAAGCTGTCTACTGTTATTTCGATCCATGTTCCATCAAGCTTAGCTATAGCTACGAAAAGCGTAAAAACACTTGGAATCAGACCAATCAGGAAGAACCACTTCCCAAACAAATGTAAATAAATCCAAAACCTTGATCGTTTCGACCACAACGAAAATCTAAAGCGCTCTTGATCCTCCCTATCATGAAAATCCACATGTTCATAGGGTGCTGGCACATAAGTACCTAAGGCCAACTGCTCTTTCTTTTCCTGTTGACCTTTCTCTACACGACGCAGATTTTTTGGTGCCGCTTCTCTCAAAAAATCATCCGGTGCAACCTCCTGCGTCATCCCCCACGGCAGACGCACCTTGGCAAAACGTCGGATCCACGAACGCTCTGCCGAAGGCGGTTGGCTGGGAATCTGATCAGAGCGGTAGGCTGTAGGCGCGTAATAAGATGAGTTCATGGCCGTCATTCGCCGCTCTGCGCTTTATGGGCGGTTTCATCGGCCCAGAACAGCTGTTCGACTTTCTCGAAGTTCGGTTTGGCATCGGTCATGTCCCTGGAATTCAATCGACATACTCCACATACCGAGCCATCAGGTTCGGGCGACGGAAGGTATCGATCTGATCGATCTGGCCACGTATGTGGTAAAGAGCCCCTTCAAACGTTTCGTCATCCATGTCGATCCACAACCGTGGATTACGGCCGACTTCGCGGTCGTATTGGGCCGTCACAGGGTCGAGGTCGCGGAATTCTTCGTAACGAGGCAAGTCGGGCAGCGGACGGCTAGTGTCCATGTAGTTCTGCAGAAAATCCCACAGGGCACAGCACAACTCGCCAGCGCCCGGTGGAACCAGCGCGCCGAAGTTGATGACGATATCGCGATAGCGGTGGGCTATGTACAGCACATTCATCGGCAGACCCTGACGATCAGGGGTCGTGGCGATATAGGCGTCGAACTCATAGAACGGCGCAGTCAGTTCACCGATAGTGCCGTTCTTTTTGTATTCGCCGTTGTTTGTAGTGGTCTAATGAAACCGGACACCCATTTAGGCGAGAATGCTCGCCAGATCGAGGTGTCAAATGACCAAACAACGCCGTACCTTTTCTGCTGAATTCAAACGCGAGGCTGCCGACCTCGTGCTCAAACAAGACTACAGCTACATCGAAGCCAGCCGTTCACTCGGCGTCGGCGAGTCGGCACTACGCCGCTGGGTCACGCAGGTTCAGCAGGAGCGCCAAGGCGTTACCCCGCAGAGCAAAGCGCTGACACCGGAACAGCAAAAAATCCAGGAGCTTGAAGCCCGGATCGCCCGCCTTGAACGGGAAAAATCGATATTAAAAAAGGCTACCGCGCTCTTGATGTCGGAAGATCACGAGCGTACGCGCTGATCACTCAGCTGAGCGTCCATGAGCCGGTTGATTGGCTGTGTAAAGTGTTTGAAATCAACCGCTCAAGCTACTACGCCCACCGTCTCAAGCGCCGAACGCCTGATGTCGAACGGCTTCGATTGCGCAGCCGAGTGAGCGAGTTGTTTTCACAAAGTCGCAGTGCTGCGGGCAGCCGTAGCATCCTCACCTTGATGCGTGACGATGGTGAGCAACTCGGCCGGTTCAAAGTGCGCAGCTTGATGCGTGAGCTTGACCTCGTGAGCAAACAGCCAGGTTCACATGCCTACAAACGAGCGACGGTTGAACGGTTAGATATTCCGAACATCTTGAATCGGGAGTTCGATGTCCCGGCACCCAACCAGGTGTGGTGCGGCGACATCACCTACATTTGGGCCCAGGGGAAATGGCACTATCTGGCTGTCGTGCTGGATCTTTGCGCACGCCGAGTGGTGGGCTGGGCGTTGTCAGAAAAGCCGGACGCCGATCTGGTTATCAAGGCGCTGGATATGGCTTACGAGCAACGAGGAAGGCCTCAGGGCCTGCTGTTTCACTCGGATCAAGGGTCGCAGTATGCGAGTCGTTTATTTCGCCAGCGTCTGTGGCGTTATCGAATACGCCAGAGCATGAGTCGCCGGGGAAATTGCTGGGACAACGCGCCAATGGAGCGCGTGTTCCGCAGCTTGAAAACTGAATGGATACCGACTCTGGGTTACAGAACCGCCCAAGAAGCCCAGCGTGATATCAGCCTTTTCTTGATGCATCGGTACAACTGGATTCGACCCCATCAATTCAACGGTGGGATGGCGCCAGCTCGGGCCGAAGAAAAACTTAACGTCGTGTCCGGGATTAGTTGACCACTACATCGCGCCCTCGGCATCGGAAAGAGCGCCCATCCCCTTAAGCGCAGCGACCTGTGGAATGAATGTCTGGGCCTTCAATGTGTCGAGTTTTGCCTCAAAATCAGCAGCATCAGTACCTGGCGCGGTTGGTACTAGGCCGTCGATTTTCCCAAGAGCCTTAACTAGGCCGGGATCCTCGTCAGTATTTGGCCCTTTAGGGTTGTTTGAATCTTGCTTGGTGCCTAAGAGCCCATCTACCGACCCCAGGGCCTGATCGAATGTTGCGAGCTGACCCTTCCTCGCTGTCGACTTGTCTTGAATTCCCTGAGCCTGGGATTGGGTGCTTTGCTGAATCTGCTGCTGCTTTGATTGCCCCTCAAGCACGGCGTTATTGACCTTGGCCACTTTTAGCTGGCGATCAAGCCCGGCTGCACCGGTCGGATCGATCAACGATTGATAGCGCTGCTTCTGCTCTGGCGTGGCATTCGGAGCAACTGCCGCAGTAAGCGCGTCCTCAAGCCTGGTCGACTGTCGTAACTGCTGCTCGCTTGCCCGATCCTTAATGCCAGCATCGACTAGCCCTTGAGCACCATTTACATTGGCATCAGCTCTCGCCTGGCTCTGCTGCTGACCCTGATCAAATTTGATATCAGCCAGGCTTAGCGGCTTACTGCTGTCGTGAACGACATTAGTATGGTCGGCACTCCATTTAGCGCCTAGCGCCTGATCAAGCCGGTCCTTGTTCTTATAGCTATCGCGCAGGTCCTGTGCCTTCTGGAATCGCCCCATAGATAAGGCGGCATCACCGGACTGCGCTTGACTGAATGTACCTATGCCATCGCCAAGATTTGAGGCTGACCCGAGATCTGCGAGCGAGCCGGGGCGTTCTGAGGACGTTTGAGCTCGAGGCTCAACGCTAAGATTTCCAAGACTTTGGGCGGTAGTTTGATCGCCTGTAGCATTGGAAAAGCTCGTCTCTCCGTTAGGGCCTACCTTCGCGACGATCTGTCCGCCTTGGCGATTTGCACCACTAGCGTCTGTTCCGGCCCCGGTAGATCGATATTGATCTAACGAGAGTGAGCCGGTGGGAGGGCTAGCGTCTACTGGTATGGATAGTCGGGCGATAGGGCTTGGATTGGCTTGAGCCGGATTTGCCGCTGGTGGAGGTATTTGCGGCATAGCCGGCGTGTCAGTTTGTGGCTGTACTACAGGAAAGCGAAGATGAGCATTGGTCAAACTTGCCGGCTGTTGGGCAGCGGCTACAGGATCGAACGGGGTCACATTTATCTGCCCAAGGCCACCCGAAGGCGCAGGCGGCGTCACCTGTGGGTCGTTTCGTACAACAGTGCCCGATGATATTGATCTTTCAGTACCGTCAAGCGGTAATTCTTGGCTAAGCTGCCCAGGGGTCGAGGGCGCAAGCTGCGCCGCAACTGACGGCGCGACTACGGCAGGCTGTGCTGCTGGAGCAGTCTTGAAAGCGTCGGTCAGACTAGATGGCTGCTGTGCGGTAGGCACCGGATCAAGCGGAGTCGGATTGATCTGTCCGAGGCTTGTCGGCTGCGCGACCTGATTCGGCTGAGACGCAGGCGGCAAGTACTTCGATGGCGTGTTGGTAACATCAAAAGAGGTTTGCCGAGCATCGCCCTGGGAAGATAAGCCAAAACTTGGATCGTTGAGGCTAGAGGTCGGGGCAAGTTGTTGCTGAGCTCGGCCAATTGGCCCGGCGGGCGGTGCTGATATTGGAGAGGTCGCCAAGGATGATGGTGCCGAGCCCTGCGCCAGCGCTGCCTGCCGTGCGGCCCTTTGTTCCGGCGTCAAACCTTGCCCGTACGTATTTTGGATGTCGCCGGCAATATCGCCAATGGCCATGCTTGAGTACTCCGCTGATCAGCTGTGTACCCAAGGCTATGTGACTAAACGTGACGATCAAGCTTCGGCTAGCCCCTCATATCTGCTCGAAGGTTTTCACAAAGCTACGCCAGAAAGGAGGAGTAACAGCTGGAGGCGTCACGCTTGTTGGCCCCATAACAAACCACTTGTCGATACCGGAAACAGATACCCCGCTGACTGCAACTACTGACTTTTCAGTTATAGATCCCGCAGCATCTACTATCAAAGTTACGGCCTGGTCGCCATCGACCCCAGTTACAAACTCAACACGTATCGAGTTTCCAGGCAGAGGCGCTACTACTGATTGCGAAGTGAGCGATCTAGCGTACAGCCCTGGATATCCCGGGTCGTTACCAACCATCCAGCCATCGCCCCAGACTGGAGTGCCAGAGCCGGCCGCAATAATATTGGCAAGCTGGGTTGCCCCGTACGCCGTCTGTATGGAAATGTCGGCGTAGTCAGTGGGCGAAGATGGTGGAACCGCAATAGCCAATGAGGCCGCAAGGTCCAGGGTCGACCCATCCAGAGGTGTAGATAGGTACATCAGCCCCGTGTCCCCGGACATCGCAACCAGTCGGGTTGCTCCGTCGGTGTAGCTGACTGTCGTAAGGCCGCTGATGCTGGCGGGGAAACTGCCAATCGCACCAATTTTTATCACTGGTATGTCCGCAGCGAAGTCGTACACCACGTACTGCGACCTCCAGTCCAGCAGCGCTATGATAACGGTGCCACCAATCATGAAGTTATTCTGCGCGAACGGTGTCAGATACCCTACGGCAGGGTCAGTGATAGGGCCGGGGCTGTCACCAGCCACTGCAGTGTAGGCGCTGTCAATGTAGTAGCGTCCATCGGATTCCATCTGGTGGTATGTAAGCCCCATAACCCCACCAGAGGTACGGAGCATTTCGGCGACTCGACCCGGGTTCGTCCCGTAAGGCCAGGCCCATACCTTTTCTTCTACGCTACCAGTGGCTGAGTCCCACGCCTTCGAGTGGCCATTAATCTGTCCGGACTCATTGAGTATCTGCACGATCTTCATAGAGACGCCTCGATAAAGGGCTTGAGCGGGTCGAATAAATAAAGGCTATTTCCTGCCCAAAACGTGCCAGATTGCCCGCCGATATCAGTGATGTACTCACGCCAGTTGTCACCACCATCCATGGATAGGTAGGTCTTTCCGTCACCCCAGTTACCATACTTATGCTCCACAACAGAGGCTAGTAGCACAGCCTCTACTGCTGGTTTTCCATTGACTGCCGGAACATAGGGCTGGACAACTGTGATAATGCACTTGCTTGTAACGCTTGTTCGCGCAGCAATAGATCCCCGCAACTTCACTGTACCCGTGGTGCCAGAAGCAGTGACAGATAGGTCGATGACCATACAGCGAATATCGTGTTCCGCTACCACTAGATTAGTATCTACGCTCCCGAATATTTCTGCATCGGGCCAAGGGTAAGCGATAGCTGCAGTAACGAGCCGACCCCCACCGCAGTCATACACCGCCGACAACTGATGCTCCGTATCTGCGCGACCAACATCGCCAGGATAAAACCAGTTCCATGGACTTGCTGTATACCCGCTTGGGATACCATGACTCAGCCATGGCGGACTAGCCATCATCTGCCCAAAGAGCGGACCGCAGTCATCCCCCGTAAGTACTATTCTGGTTGGAGCGCCGGATTGTGTACTATAAATTACCCAGCGAACACCATGTGGGGGATCGTCGCCAAACCGCCCCGCCAGATACTCCCACACTAAACACTGAGCGGTATGAGTAGGGTTTCCAGAGCTATCCATCCCGCCTACTGAGACGCCGCCAACGATATGAGGATATACAAAGAAGTCTGGGGAAGACTCGGGTATAGCGGGAGTAGGAGTCCCGGAAATTCCCGTGTTGTACCAGTCCGAGTTGACACTTATAAGATTACCGCTGTCGAGTACGGCTACAATCCCGTAGATACCGTAGCTCTGCACTGAATTTACCTGCTGTACCGCGTAGTAAAGAGAGAAGGTAATGAACCCATTGGTAGTGCGTAGTGGCAGAGGGAAGTAGAAGTAACCCAGGTTCTTTATGTCTGGTCGACCAAAGTCATTTGCTGGCAAGCGTATCTCGGGAAATGGACGTACTGCAGCTGGCAGGTCATCGGGCGTAAACACCCTCAGAGAGTCAAGTGTAGCAGCGACATCTTTACCGGAAAATGCGGCCCTATCTAGCGATCCCAACGCTACCATAAGTCCCTTCTGTCCATAGCGCGCATATACAGGAACCCCATCCGAACTCTCCCTGAACAGGGTCTTTGGTTGATTATCGCATCCGGCAGTCAGGCAGAATTTATCTACCCCGCTAGTGCCCGGCGGTCCAGAGGGAGCCGCCACGAACCCGAAATTACTCGGTTCGTCGTACCGCACCACCTGCAGCTCATCAACAGTATCCGTGTAGTCCTGCCAAGGCCGCAGCCGGCGCGGGAAGAACTGCCAGCCCGCGGGAAGCTGCGACTCAGAGATCGTGAACGAGTTGTAGGCAAAGTAACTTGCTGGGGCCTGCCCAGAAATAATTGTCCCATCAACAACGCTAATAGGGAGCGCCGATAAGTACTGGGTGCGGATCGCACCCGATAGCGTTACCGGACTCGCATCGGTGAATTTTGTCAGATCATCAAGGTTTTGGTGATTGTTCCAGTCTACAGCGATCCCGGCAGATAGCTGACCGTCTGACATCAGGCCCGAACTGATCTGTATTTGACTACGATTTATAACTTGCCGAGCAAGAGCGCCGCCAGCCGGCTTTAGGCCAACCCATACAGTTCGGCTGATTGAGGTATCGCCTACTGACTCTTTCCCCTCATACGTCGCTATGGTCCCAGGCGGATAAACTTCATCCCGGTTGCCAACAGCCATGCCCAGGCTTATGCCTTGCACTGGCCCGACATTGGAGCGCCCAGCCAGCAGAGCGAACGACGGTGGATCTACTACTTGCGCGAGCGAAATCTTCCCCCGCTTAATTCCTCGAATTATGTATCCATTTAGTATTCTGGTATTAATCTGCACCTTTGATCTTCCGGCACTACGAGCAAGGTCTTGCGCCATCCTGATGTTTACAGCTCCGGTGCGAGTAGCCACCTGGGAGATAATCGGCTGATTAGGGCGCCCCTCATTCTCATCCATCAAGAGACGCTCTGTATCTGGGTAGATAGTGTTCCAGCAGCGCTTGCTGAGTGGCTTGCAATATCGGCAAACCCTCTCGATGCCTGGGCCCAGGCTTTCGAGCTACCATCACTTCCGTAAAGGCTGATCTTGTTGCGGTCAGACGACAGGCTTACGTCTGCTGTCGACGTAGCTGCCCGTAAGCGAAGCTCCTCAAACGAAACCTCAACGTTGTAGTAGCTGGACAGCGCGCCGTAGAAAGATCGGTACGCATCGCCACGAATTTTTGCCGTCTCATTATTTAGATTGTGGACGCTGTAATACGAGCGGAAATACTCGGCGCTGGTATTGAGTATTCCCATCTTCAGCGTTGCAGCCATGCTCACGGCCTGCTTGAGCAGTTCTACTTTGATATCTGCGTCCTTTATCGCCTGTTCACGATTAACGTCCAGGATCGCGCTTGTGGCCCTCTGCTCGGACTGGCTGATGGTGTCGACCAACGCACCAATAGGCAGGGTGAATCCTCGTGAAGACAGATTAGCTTCGAGATTGCGTTGCTCGCTGCGGGTTGCACGGTATGCGCGATCACGAGACTGCT
This sequence comes from Pseudomonas sp. GG8, assembly GCF_052976945.1. Classification (NCBI taxonomy): domain Bacteria; kingdom Pseudomonadati; phylum Pseudomonadota; class Gammaproteobacteria; order Pseudomonadales; family Pseudomonadaceae; genus Pseudomonas; species Pseudomonas sp. GG8. The sequence continues at coordinate 639,952 of NZ_JBRIIP010000001.1, read as the reverse complement.
GCCATATCAAATCGAAGATTGTTGAATCGGTCCCATAGGGCTTTACCCCACTGATTACGTTGGCACACCAATCTTCAGGCAGACTTTTAAATTGTCCATTGATAGATGGAAAGTATTTGGCAATCCATGCATCTACCTGGCTGTCTAGCTGAGTGATGAGCTCGCCACTCTTATCAACCCCATTAAAAAGATCGGAGAATTTTGGTACTTCGCCAAGCGACATCGATCCAGGCTTGTAACTTAGCGTGGTATTTCCAAGTGTTGGCCGGGCGCCACCCCCGATATTCGCCGCAGTATTCCCGACTTGGCCGAGCGCTGAGCTCGCCAGCGAAAAGAGCTGATTCGTTGTACTGCTGTATTCAGAAGCCATGTCGCTCTCCTTCAGGTACGTCGCCCAGTAGCCGCAAGCGCCCACTCAACGTTGTCTAGCTCCGCAAAGGAAGCATCTACTATCTCAATACGCATCCGCCAAAAGCGCGACGCCCTGCCCCGCTGCATATCCGCACGAAACTCGGATTTGCGTTGATAGGCGCGGTACGTCATTTCGATGTCGTTATCTTCAGTTGTGCGCACGAACACTTGGCCATCGGTGCCAAGACCAAGGAATACGTTTCCTACCCTCTTGCCCTGAGTGGTACCGAAGCTGTCTGCGGCAAAATCAATGAGGGCGCTAATGAGCGTACCGTTATCATCCGGCGCTCCAAGCCTGTAGAGACCGTTAGGCTTAAATCCGAAGGTCTGCATCCCTATGCGGCAGAAGCCATCAAAGTCATAGCCCTGATAGCGACCAACAGCACCACTCGCGAGGTTTGTTACGTATTGCAGCAAGGTTCGGGCGGCACTCGATGCGATGTTCGAAACCTGAATGCCATTTGTCAGGAGAGCCTGAATAAGCATCGTGGCGCTAGAATCGCTGTAGAGCATCAAGTGCTCGGCCAGATCGGCGTCCATGCTCAGTAGCAAATCGAACGAATCGCCGATCGACAGACCATCATGAATAAGCGCGAACAGGACGCGATCGACGCTGTAGAAATCACCAAAAAAAGATGCCTCTGCCCACGACGAAGTATCGACCGGTTCTTCGGTAGACAAGCCAAATACATCAGGGGCATTCAACACTATGGATGCATCGCCGTAGTTATAATCGGCGCTATGCATAGTCAGATCGAATACCGACGACGTCGATCCGATATCCACCTCAATCGCCATGGACAGCATGCTTATGGGGATATTGACCGTCACCCCATTGGCCTCAACGTCAATAAAGCCAGCGGTGGCTGTCAGGGTTGGCACATCCATGACCATATGCCCGCTGGTGCGATCAGCATCAAGAGCATTCATCGTCAAATCGAAGGACATTTCCCCCGAGCCATCGCCAATTGTCGCGCTACCAGCCAGGTCCCAACCAGAACGAGCCTGCAAACCTATTAAGCCTAAGCCATCACCCCAATCCCAAGCATCCCGAGACTGGAAAAATACTATGCCGCTGATTGTGGGGTCATCAACAAAGTCAGTAGCAGCATAAAGAACGGCTGATAAAACCTTCGGACCGTAAGACGGGATGCTGCTGATATACGAAAAGTCGCTCCCTACGTAGGACGTGACTACATTATTACGCCGGACAATTCTGATCGGCACTACAGCTTCCGAGGCTACGGATGAGTCACGCGGGGCCCCCGACTCTACGATGGTCAGGCTGCCTGCTGAAGTCAGTAACACCCCATGCTCAACACCATTAAAGCTGTTAGTGCTCCCTGGTACCGCCAGACCAACAAGTGCGCCAATATCGCTACGGGGAAGGCTGAAACTTATTTCAAAGTCACCATCAACGACTTTTGAGCTATGGGCGCCGGCATTCCACCCTGGCTGATTGTCAGTAACAACAGTCGCATCGCGACCCTGAACATCCGAAATTGCTGGGCGATAGATATAGGTGGGCACCTGTTCATAGACAACATAGGGCGTGCCGGAAGGAACTTGTGTTGAGGTGTAGCCAATGATTTGTTGCGATGTTCGCCCAGACGCGTCGGAAACCGGCCCGTAAACAGGTATCGGCACGCCAGGCTTGGTGCCGGGCGAGTACTTGGTAACCGCCGACAGCGTGAAAACAACATCGAAGTGCGCCGGCTGGGCAATTACCTCTTTGACGGCAGGCAAATAGGTCGAGGTCGCCTGCTTGATCAGTCGGTGGGCCATTGGTTATGCCTTTTTCAGCCCGCGCTAACGGAAATCACGAAAAAGTTGATCTGTCGCAGATTGCCAACGACCAACCCGAGCGTGGCGAAATTGAGATCCGCACCATCCAGCCCGATACTCCCCTGAATACGTGATGCCGTGATTGAGCTTGAGTTGTCATCGGCTGCGGTCTTCATACGGAAGAAGCTCGCGGTGCCGTTAGCCACTACAGTTCCGCTCCACACCTCAGAACTATTTTTTGCCAGCTGCCCTGATGCTGCTGTAGCGGCCATAGTCAGCCCTGTACCCGTACCACCGACGCTGATGGTGCACAGCAGTGTTGTTCCAGCTAATAGTGCGTCATCCGCGGTAACTGGGGCCGGGCCTTGATAGATTTCAATCACTGTCCCGTCCAGCGCGCTCTTGAGGGAGCCGGAAGCCAGCATCAGGTTTCGAAGTCCAGTGCTGCGTTTCATTAAATTACCCCTCCAATCTTAAGTTCGCCGATTGCCAACTGAGCTTGCGAGCCAATTGGTACGGCCTTGTCTGCGATAAGTCGCTGGATAACCAGCGGAGCGCTACGTGTTACGTCCCATACGACAACATGAGTTGCGGTGTATGAGGACGAGGCCGCAGGGAATGAAACCAGTGCGCTGTTGGAAACAAGTGGAAATAGCGGATTCGCCAAGTCAGGATCGCTGAACGTCACGGATTGGCGCGCATAGGCAGAGTCCGTAACTTCATTCGCGGTACCGTTACCACCTGGAGTTGCTGTGTGCAGACTGAGCTGCCATGCCGATGGCCTAGGTACCGACGCGTCTGCGGTGAAGTAGTACGCCAAGGAGCTAGCAATGAGATCTGGAGACATAGCCATATTCAGGACGCCGGAACGATGCTGATGGAAACGCCAAGACGGAATGTGGACCCGGCAGGGACATCGTAAGGCGATGCAAAACGCGCTATCGAGAGCAGCACGCCGCTGTTTCCGCCCTTTCCAGCGTTCGAGCAGAGAAAGCCGCCATAAAGCCGTTTGGCTGCGGTAAAGGTGAATTCAGCACGGGAAGCCAGGTTGCCGATCAGCTGAACACCATCATAAACATCTACCCATTCGGGCCGCGCAGTCTCGCTGTAGGAAACAGACTCTTGAGCGCCAGCCTGAAGATCTGCTGATGAGGTCGCACTGTTCGGGACGTAATTGCCTTCATAGACGCCCACATACCAAGGGGCCAGCAAGCTGGCTTCGCCACGAATAAGGCCGACGATATGGTTGATACCGGCCTGGGGAATAATATTTCGATCCACGAACCGGTCGAGCACCTTGCCTTCGGCGTCTACCAGCTCACCCTCGTAAATAAAACCGAGGCGGAGCGCTTGTTCGTGATGGTCACGATTGGTCATGGGGTGAAAATCTCCGCTTCGTAATAATCGCTCGCAGCGAGCGGGTTTGGGCCTTTTGGGTCATGCATTGTCGTGACGACCAGTTGATTTCCGTTGTGCTCAAGCACTCCTGAACTACCAGAGGAAGCAAGTTCCGGCACGAAGTTAGCCTCACTAATTAGTGTCGCTCCGCCCTGCCCGTCGCTCATTGCCACACCGTATCGGGTCATCCAGACCGCCTCCTTCTTGATACCGCGCGCACCGGATCCGCGCACAGCGCCAAAATCCAGAACCTTGGTGCTAACAGGTTCTGGCGTTTCGATAGCGGTGAGGAAAAACGTCTTATCTGCGGCGAGATAGATTCCGCCGTCACAGGACATGACCATGTCGATCGGCTTGGAAAACTGAAAAAATCCTGTCATTGCGCTGCGCAGATGCGGGCGCATTGGAAGGGTCATATGCAGGGTCGAACCAGCGGCGATAACCAGCACGCCGTTATGCGCAGTAATTGAGTCGCCGGTTACCGGTTCGCGCAGGAATTGGGTGTCCAGGCGGGCGCTGCTATCCATTACGACCGAGCAAATATAAGCGCCGACTCCTTCGTACTGGAGGTAGGGCGTGCCGCCGTTTACAGAGCTGACATAGAGTCGAACCTTACCGCCGTCAGGAGGTGATGGCAGGATGAAACCCAAAGAACTATTGGCCGGCACGTCAATGATGAGCGCTTCCGTGGTCCCACCTTCGTCGCCGTGCGCATCGATAAAGGTAGCTGCGCACTGGTAGCTACCAGCCGCAAGCGATCCGGCGCCAAGAGTGGGAACCGGCTGCAACGTAACAGTCGGAACGCCCCAAGGTCGGAGTGCGCCGTTCTTGTAACGGAAGGATTGGTTTTCGGTACAGAAGAACAGTTCATCATTCAGCACATCACCAACGAACCGACCACTACCCGCGATACTGGCCAGCTGGGCGGTCGACCCTGTCGACTCATTGAAATCGATCAACTTGGTACCGTCAGCGATCAATACGTGATCGCCAATACCGACAGCGCCGCGAATGTTTTCCCCAGGCACTACCAGATCGAATCCGGAACGCAGATGCATTACGCCGTCCGCGCTCGGGTCGAAGTTAACAGAGTCGCGCACTGCGCCTGTCGGGATCGCCTTTTCGTTAGCGCGGTTGTTTATCCCAGCAGGCCATGGGCCGCGAATAGCCGGCGCAGAACCGCCCACTACCAATTACTCCGAATCGGCCTGGCGCATGATCCACGGCGGAGAATTGAAGTCTCACGGACTGTCTGACAAGCCTCTTCAAACCTTTTCAGGTGCTCGTCAGAGCTTCCTTGGTTATAGGTCTCACCCTCATTTACGCGATAGGCCTTGTAAGCGATATATGACAGTAGGTGGCGCCGCTCTTGCGGTAGCAAGTCAGGGATTCGATCGCTCTTGCTGAGCTCCCTCACTAGGCGCCGTACAACACGCAGGCGAATTGCTCCAGATGTCGTCGGTTTGGGGTGAAGTCGCAGTTGCCCGGCGCCATCGAAGTGGAAATGTGTGCAGCTGCCACTGTAGCCCTGGATATTTCCGTAACCATTCCCACCACGGTAACCATTTCCAAAACTGACAATGCTACGGCAGAGGTGGCAATGCGGCTGCCCATCTATCCAGGCGTCAATGATATCTATGATGCAGGGGTCCAGCGAAAACCGATTCTCACCGACGCCATACGGGATGAGCGTTACCTGGCTTTCATCGTCGTAAATGCTCATCGAGCTCTCGGCGAACTCTGTCAGCGCCTCATTAGTCCAGCGCACCAACTGGCTGTCAGACCAGAAGTGTGGCGCGATGGTGTCCTGCTCGTCTTCACGAAAGGCCTTGATGAGGTCGCTGACAGTTTCGTAGGCCATGGGTTAAGCCAACGACTCTTCGAATAGCTTCCAGGCTTCAATGACCTGCGCCCGGGTCGCGTTGAAGCCGACTTCTGACTTGATAACGCCAAGCTTAGGGCGGCCATCGCCTTCCAGCTCTTCCAGTACATCGCGATTCACGATCGTCTCGATGGCACGAAGGATCATCGCCACCGGGCCGTCAGCCTGAGCAAGTTCATCTTCTTCATACTCGGTGCCGACTTCAATACACCCAGCAGCCAGTGCCAGGCGACGATATTTCGGCGGAACAATGCTGCCCTCCTTGCCGTCAGGGTCATCGCAAAAAATACGAATGCTCTGCCCAGACGCAAGGAAGACTGGAAATGATTCTTTGCCTTTCGGCGGTAACAGACGGGTTGCTTCAGCCATGGTTATTGCCCCTTCGCATGTGAAGACCCCGGCGAACCGGGGCTATTGGTAGATCAGTCTTGGATTTCGTCGGACTTGCGAGTCGCGATGTACTCGATGTACACCCGGGCCTCGCCGACAGTTGCCGGTGTGCCGGTCTGTGTGAAGGTTGCAGTGACAGCACCCGCAGCAGTCGTCAGGAAGCCAGTCGGAGTGAGGTTCTTACGGCCCGCCGTTTTCAGGTCGATGTCATTGGCGTAGCGATTCGGCAAGGCCACGTCGCCGACGTCCAAGACCGCTGTGGTGGCAGAGTCATAAGGCGTAGTGACCAGCACCCACCCATTGATTACCTGGGCGCCGGCTGGCAGACCAATAACCTTTTGGGTGGCCAGCGTTGCGAAGTCGACGACCAGAAAGCTGTTGTGGCCAACCAGGGGCCATTGGTGTTCATAATTGGACTTGTTCATCAGAACTCCTTACTGGCCAGCGTTTGGCAGGAAGTGATCGATAGCAATCACGCCAAAGTCTTCAGTCGACTTGTCGTAGACGCTGTAGAACTTCGGTTTTAGGAATCCGATGAAACGGTCAACCGAGATGCCTGTTTGGGCGCCGTAGTTGAAGGTTTTTTCGTTCCAGGAATCGCCCGCTTGCTCGATATCGGCGAAGCCGAGGGCTTGTGCACCAAGCAGCAAGGTGCGAGTACCGTTGATGAGTCCGCCAGCGCCCCACTTGGAACCAGCAGGCGCGTTCAAGGTGGTGAACACCTTGTTCGACTCCTGAATCACCGCGCCATCCACAGTGATGGTCGCGCCGGTGAACCAAGGGTTTTGATCACCTTTCACGGCAGCGTTCGACAGAGCGTTCTGCCACAGCGGGTCCATCTTCATAGCTGCCAGGGTGCCGGGCTGCAGCAGGACCAAGAAGTATTCTTTGCCACCCGAAACCACCGGGCGGATGTGGTGGGTCTTGGCGTAAGCCATCAGATCCACAATCATTTTGTACTTCGGCACCATGGCCGAGGTGATCCCGGCATTGCTGCCAGCAATCAAATTAGAACCGTCCCAAGTCAAATACCGTTTCGGCGAGGGGGCACTCACGTCAGCGGCAAAAGACAGACTTGGGAAGGCAGAACCAGAACGCAGGCTGCCATCGGTGTTGTAGGTGTAACCAATACCGGAGAGGGTCAGGATTGCGAGTTCGTCGACGCGCTGGGCCAGCCAGTTCGAGAGACGATTTTTTGCTTGGTTGCGGAAGCTAACAACCGAACGCTGTTCAGCTAGCTTGCCTTTGTTGCGTACCTGGTGAGAGATCAGGTCAACTTGGATTTCTTGGAAGTAGGCTTCCATTTCTTCTTCGTTGCCTTCGCGCCAGTTGTCGCCCGACACGCCATCGCCGATCAAGTCAGCGACCAGAGTGATAATCACCTGGGTGCCTTTTTCGGTTTGGGTCAGTTCGGTGATGTGCTGGATGATCGCGGTGTCGCCGTCGCCCAGAAACTTGTTCACGAACATCTGATCGCGAGCTGCTTCCCAGGTCTTCTTGGACCAATAAACTTTGTTCTGCGGCTGAAGGGCCGCAAAGTTGGTAACGCCCATGATTGGCATTCCTTTGAGAGTGGCGGTCTGGTTCTGGGTATATCGCCACCCTTGCGAGGACATGGTTTAGGCGCTCATGGGGCGCTTGCAGCTGGTCCGCTTAACGCCCGGCGGCGAGGGACACCGTAACTCGGTGAGCGAGCATCTGGCCGATGCGAGGCTTATTACTCTCTGCCCAGTACGGGATTGAGGAGAGGTGCACTTCCTTGTGCGTCGATGTCTACCGCAACCACAAAGTTATGTGACTGAATCAGGCCGTCAACTAAACCTCATCACCCGAGAGCCTCGCATCATCTTCTTTTGACATCTTCTTGATGTCAGCGCCGGTGAGTTTGCGCACATCAATGGAATTGGCCCGAGCGCCAAGCCCTGCCGCCCTCGCTGGAATCTGTGCGGCGCGTTCGATCCCCTTCTTCAGGTCCGGCTTCTGCTCCAACGGCGGCTTTACTACGTCACCTGCTGGCACATAGCGAGGACCAACACGGGAAACAGCAGCGGCCAATGCCTCGCTGATAGTTTTGCCCTTGCTGGTGAAATGATTCGTCAGGGCAAGCACTTCATCGATCGCGTCTTGATTGCTGTCGGCACTGGCCGAGTCCAGAAATGGAAATTCGACGTAGGCCTTGGCCACTGCCAAATCACGCTCGACGGTCGCGCGCGCCAAATCATCCTGTTGGCGATTGGTCGAGTAACGCCGATCAGCAGCAGCTTCGGCATCGCGGATCGCCTCAGCTTTCTCGCTGGCACGTATCTCGGATCGGATTGCTTTTGCTTTGGCTGGGTCACCGTCGAGAATAGCGGCGCTGTATAGATCTTCGGCGGCGTCATAGTCGTACTGTTCGATCTCAGGTTTAGCTTGCGCAGCCGGCCGCGCGACAGCATTACCATTCGCGCGCGCCAACTGCTCTTCCAGCTCCAGCACCCGAGCCCGATTGGCTTTGGATTCCTCGTTCACCTCATTGAAGCGCGAATGAGGAACCATCTTCGGTTTATCGTCACCCGCGATCACAGCCAAGGTTTCGAGATCGATATCGGCTTGTAAAGCTGGTTTTTTATCGCGCGGCGCAGCGGCGGAGGCCTCTTCAGCCAGATCATCAGCGGTTGGCTCAAAGTGGTCGCCGCTGTCGATAGCTTCCTGCGCAAGGCGGGCGTCGATCTCTTCCTGGGTTTCTTGTGCGAGTGCTGGTTTCATATTCTGCCCCTTTAATTTTCAGTGTTATTGCTTAGCGATCGAGGCCATCTCTACGCTTTTTTGCTTGGCCAGGGCCTTGGCGGCCGCCAGTCTTTTTGGGTCTTTGTTAATTTCGATGGCTGTGGCCAGAGCTCGAAGGTCACATTCGACTTCCCATGCTTCGTCTTCGCTGTCGTCTTCTGCTGCGCTATCTAATACTTTGCTCATGCTGGTACTCCTTCAATGCGCGGGGTTTCGATGCCCGCATCAAGACCTACCGCAGGGTGGGCCGGGGTCAGTGGGTTGGTGCTGTGAGGAATATTCGGCGCAGCAAGGACGGTCCCGGTGTACTGCGGGACGATCGGCGAGGCGTCGTGATCAACGTAGCCAGCAGACAACAACAGCGCGTCAGCGAGGCTTGAGGTGGCAGGCGTTGCAGCGATTGTTGCGGCGGTTTGAATAGCGCTGAACTGCGCGGTGACCGATTTGGATACCGTGTCGGCGCGGATGTCGTCGGTCTGAGCCTTGAGCAAATCGGTCGAGATTTGAGCTTTCGCCGTTTCGGCCTGAGCTTTCTGACCCTGGGCCGCGAGCAAGTCGGCCTTGGCCTGGACAGTTGGATCAACCGGTGGCGCAGGCTGGGCTTCCATGGCCGCGACAACCTCTTTCTTGTTGGCCAGGTTCGAATAACCAATGATGAACGACCACGGGATGTTCGCCCCCTTCTCGTTCAGCTCGATCGCCTGCAGGAACTGGCTGTTCTCGAAGGTGATCTGCGCCGGAGCATCAGTGACGATTACATCGTATTCGCCAATGGTCAGGTCGTTGAGGATCCGCGCGTCATCCTGTGTCCAGTTGAGCGGGATTTCCTGTGTCGTTTCCTTGCCGCTTTGATCCGTTTCAGTGATCCGCATGATTCGCGGCTGGTCATAGAACTTCTGGATCATCTCAAGCATCCGGCCAGCGAGCATTGCCCGGGTGCGGGCCAGATTGTCTAGTGGCACGGCCAGTTGCTGCTGTGCGGCGAACTGGCGGGTCTGGATGGCAATGCCGGAGACTTCGTTACCCTGCTTGCCTGACATGGCCTCGTTGATGCCGGTCGCCTGTTCGAGCAGCGATGAGGCGCGATCGATCAGCCGGTCAAATCCTGTTGGAACTTGGTTGGGCTCTATTTTCCTAGGCTTGTCGAGTTCTGCGGTACCTTTCTTGACAATCATGTGCAGCCCGGTTTCGCTACCCCGATCTGCAACTTCATCGTCACGCATGTTCGCGATAGTACCCGCGACCGTGATCCAGCCACTGTTCGCCGTGGTGTTAATGGTGTGCAGAAACTGGCTCATCGATTTGTTGAGCAGCTGTTGCGGCCCGATCGCGTCATCAACCAGGCCACGCGTGTGACCGCGCCGGAACGTCGGGAAGAACGGAACAATGGTGAAGTGATCGAATGGAGACCAGTCGTCGTGCAGTGTTTTGTCTTGAGTCGACACGGCCCAGCGCACGCGCCTTACGCGGCGTTTCTGTTGAATACCACCCTCTTTAACCATTGACTGGATGGCTTCGGGCTTCATGTCCGAGATGACGCGGATATCACCTGTCGAGGTGATGATGCAGTCGGCTTTGTCCATCTGCCAGAATTGACGATCAACTACACAGAAGCGTTTTGCCGCGTCGTCCTTGTCCTCGGACACGTACTGATCGAAGTCATGATAATCACCACCGAAGCTGTTTCGTCTGGTGTTAGATCTATCGCCGCCATCCACCACATCGCCTGACTCATCAAGGTCATTGGCTGTCTTGGAGCCGTACAGCATTTCAATCTCAATCAGGGTCAGCCATTTGATAACGACGACGTCCGCCCAACTGTCCGGGTCGTAATCCTTCGCGTCTGGATCAGGGATCACGTCGAGCGGGTCAAGCACATCAATCTTGACCTCGCCCAGTAGCGTGTCGTCATAGCTCATACGGATATCGAAAAATCCGCGCTGCTGGATCACTCCGTCACCGAAGACCTGAGTTTCCTTCCAGTGCAGCTGATTATTATCCGCAATCTGCATTGCCAGCTTGGACAGCGTTGTGGCGGTTTCCTGATCAGAGGCGCCTGAGCGGGGACGGAATCCGATGTCCATACGGTTGCCAATCTGGTAACCCACAGCAGCATTGATCTTGTTCTTGATCTGGTTGAACTCGAGCGCGGGCTTGCCGGCCTCATTCAGGCGCTGGCGGTCCTCATTGGTCCACTGGCGACCACCACCCAGGTAAAAACCCTCACACAAGCGAGCGTCATGAATGTAATCGTTGTGGCCTCGTCTGATACCGTATTGGTAGCGGGACCAGTTCGCCTCAGCAACCTCATCAGCCATGTCAGGCCCCCATCGCAGATTTACGGGAGTTGCGGCGCATTAGCTTGGCCTTCCAGTCTTCGGTGAATGTGTCGTCCGCAGCCACAGGCTCAGCGAACGTGAGTGCCAGGGCGTCGCCGTCATCAGGAGAGCGGCCGAGCTCGGCCTTGATCTTCTCTTTGGGATCGAGCTTCTTCTGCCCGTTGGAGCTGTACGTGAACGATGGCGACGTCAGATCAGCGTGGAGCAGGTCTTCATCCGGAATGCAGGGGGTGATCTTGTCGTGCAGCCATTCAGCGAGCTCGCCCCACATCTCGGTGCGCTTGTTGAAGTACTTGCGTGAATCAGAGGCGGATGAACCGAAGTTGACGGCGGTGACACGATCACCGAAGCCAAGCTCGACGAGTCGGTCGTAGATACCTGCGCCCAGGCCACCGATATCGATGAACATCATGCGGATGGTCGGGTCATCAGTGAGCATTCGTGCGGCACGGCCAGCCACTTCCATCGTGTCGGCGCCGTCCATGTGTTCCGTGCCCCAAGCGACGCGGCCTTGGCGGTGGATGAATACGGAGTCATCGTCACCGAAGCGTGCAGGGTCGAGCCCGACAACGTGGGCGCCGACCCGCTGCATGTGCGCGATCAGCTTCTTGCGAGCCAGTTGCACCTTCAGCGTGTTGATCAGCGGCTTGTGCCCAACCTTGAGGAATGCCAGGTCAGGCGATGCTGGATACTCCTGGTTAAACTGGTCACTGTCTCCGGCGAAGTCGGTGTCGGTCTTGGCGCGGCGCCAGGCCATCTGCTCGATGTCGAGGGCGTACGCATCCTGGTACTCGATGTCTTCTTCGGACAGTTCAAAGTCAGCATCAGGCTTGCGACGGTATTCCTTCTGGACGAACCACGGAATGAACACCGGCATGTAGTCGGATTTCCCCGACACAGCCATCAGCCAGAACTTGCGGAACAGGTTGGCCAGCCCGTTGGCCGTTGACTCGAGGATCATTTCTGAGCCATCGGCCATCGGTACGGTCTGACCCAGGCCCATCATGATTTGGCTCGCGTTCGGCCAGAACGCCATTTCACTGCCATGCAGGTACTGGACGGTGTCCGAACGGCCAGCGTTCTTGCTGCCGGCGGTGGCGACCTTGTAGCCGCTGCGCAGCTTCTCAAACGACAACTCGGTGCCGCTGTTGGCCTTTACCTTCGGCCTGAGCGTGCTGTCGCTGAGATCAAAGAAGGTTTTAACCATGCCGAACAAGTTCTGTGTCGCGCCGTCCAGGTGAGTCAGGATCATGGTGCGCTTGCCGAAGTTCGTGCAGGTGCGCTTGTAGAACCTGGCCGCCACGTAGGTACTGCAACCCTGCTGGCGGCCCTTGAGTACGATCGCCCGTATCCAGCCACGCAACGACAACTGCTCTTCTAGCCGGGCATGCAGGATGCGTTGCGCGTCGTTCCAGATGAAGGGCAGGATTGCGCCCTCCTTCGTCCGGATCTTCAAGTTGCGTGCGCAGTAAAGCTCATCGTCAGTGATGAGCTTCGACAGCATGGCGTCGGCTGACATGGGCTAAATCAACGCCCAGTCATCGGCGAGCATGTCGGTCTGCGATGCCAACCACGGCACGAACTTGTCGTCTGCGGTCTTCATGCCGATCCATGGCAGCCCGTCGAGATTGTCCAGCCCCCTCGTGGTTTCCCAATGGCATCGTGGGATGAGGACTAGCCACATGCCTTTGCCGTTCCAGCCTGCACGAGCAACACGCTTCCCGGCCTTGAGGTTTTCGATAGCCAAGCCAAACGTCATGCTGCTGATCGGCAGATTTAAGCCACGGTCGGAACCGTCTTCATACGCTTTACGCAGCCGATCTTGCTCTTGTTGAGGCGCGCGCCAGAAGCCTGTATAGGATAGGAAGTGACCGAAGTCCTCTTCGACGGTATGCACGGTCTTTAGGGCGGAGCAGTCGCATGGCCCGAGCAGTTCAGGAACACCGCGATTATTGATTGAGCAGTCCGAGTCATGAGCCGAATCATAGGTAGCGGCGAAGATATCGCCCTTACACGGATAGATCTCGCCCTTGATGCCAGTGATGAGCATATCGCCACGCTCGAAGCGCATTGTGCCTTCCAGAGTAGGGATCAAGTAGCAGCTGTCGTTTTCGTGAGAGATGCCTTGCCCTGCGTACTGGAAAGACCACGGCATACCATTGACGATATTTCCGCCACTGGCGACTCCGTGCGCTACCAGCTCTTCAAACGTGATTGCTTCGATCACTACCGGCTTCTTGCGAAAGAACATTGGTCAGCCCCTATCCCGATTATCGAAATGACGGGGCCGAGCCTATGTGACTGAATCGGCGAGGCAACAGGCGTAAAAAAGCCCGAGTTAGTGCTCGGGCCTTTTCGTTTCGGTCTGGCTTACGTCGCCGGATTGATACCGGTCAGCGAGTCGGTAGTCATGGCCGTGAACACAAAGCCAGCGCTGGACGCATGCATGTCAGATCGCGCAACCCTGGAACCCTGCGCTACGTCGTACTGCCACTGCAACACCGCTCGCTCACGCACCATCTGCGCATCAACCGCATTGGAGCAAATAGCCTCCATATGATGGCTGGTCAGATAGCTGAACTGATGCAACGCCGGCTCGGCACTCGCATAGCCGCACGACAGCAGCATTCCAACAGCCAGGGCGAACAAGGTGGTTCGTTTGATAAGCATGGTGAGGCTCCGATGGGTAATGGTGTAACCGTCTTCAGGAGCTATCAGAGTTTGTGACTGAGACCGGAATGCAAGCCCAGCGCTAAACCTCACCAAATATAACATTTATGTTGTAATACTACAGATGTGTAGTAGAATGGCTTATCCAAACAACGAGGCGAGGTGATGAAGTTCAGCGAGTTCAGACGATGGATGAAGGCCCGCGGGGTGACCTTCGAAGCAGGCAAAGGAAGCCACTTCAAAGTCACCGCCCCAAATGGCAACACGAGCACCTTCGCGGATCACGGTAGCAAGGAAATGCCAGAACCGACCCGCAAGGCGATCATTAAACAACTGGGGCTCTGAGAGCCCCTTCACCACATCGGAACGCTGGACCATCACCTCCAAGGAGTGACCATGTACGACTATGCAATCCGCTTTGAGCAGGACGACACCAGTCCGGGCTTGGCCGTCTTCTGCCGGGATCTACCAGAGCTGAACAGCTATGGCGACGACCAGACGCACGCCTTGGCTGAGGCTGTTGACGCCATCGAGTCCACCCTGTCGATCTATGTCGATCAGCGCCGGGCCATTCCCTATGCGTCAGCACCGCACGCTGGCGAGCACGTGATTCGATTGCCTGTAGTCACCGTCGCGAAGATCGTGCTGTGGAACGCGATGATCGAGCGCGGTATGCGCAAAGCCGACCTATGCCGGTTACTGGGTGTTCACCAGGCGCAGGGCGATCGGTTGGTGGACTTCCTGCACACGTCGAAAATGGAGCAGGTCGAGGCGGCGTTGGGTGCACTGGGCAAGCGACTGGCAGTATCGGTCGAGGCCGCATAACCAAGCAGATTGCTCAGATGCGTAAACCCCAAGAGCGCTTTGGGTTTCAAAGCTGAACTTGAATGAACAGCTTAGTAGCTGCGCTTCAATGAGACATAAAGCGCCAGGCCACTTGCGCCTAGCAACCCAACCAGCGCACCACACAGGTTCGCTTTAAACAGCGCAACATGGTTAACAAACCCACCAGATCTGAGTTCGCTGAAATCCAATCCTTCTGAAGCGAACGCGAGATGCCAACCATGAGGAATTACTGCGACCAACACAAAAAGGACGATGCCGGCTGCGTAGAACCAGCCGTCTTGGATATCCCAAAGGTCCAAATACCTGATAGCGAATAACAGGCTCACAAGGAATGCGTAGAGAATTAACGACCCACAGAAGCCTGTGACCATACCGGCAAATTCGCTGACTGCTTGCATAAAACAACCTACGCCAATTAATTGAACACCAAAAATAGCAACATTTTGACGCTTTCAAAAGTAGCTTAATGCCTCCACACAAAAACAACACTCACTCCCCCTACTCGATTTCTGCCAGCGGCCAGATGCAACGCGCAAACGCCAAAGCGTGCTCATGGTCCATCGCCTCATCCAGCATGATCATCGGGAATGGTTTATACCCCGGCGTTGTGACAGACCAGTTCTTCTTCACTCCTTGCTGCCCATCAGGCGCGCCAAGCGCTCTTCGTACGTTTCTTCTGACGACAGCTCGTCAAGGTTGAAAGCCTGACGCTCCATCCCAACCAGGTTCTTCATGGCGGTGGAAAGGTCGCGCATCACTGCTGCGTTGGTCGGCAACGAGATGGCTTTGATCATCCGGTACCGGCGCTGGTTGGTTTCGTCGCCTTTGGTTTCTTCCTCAATGTCATTCTCAATAGATTCGCGGTTAACCGCGGTTTCGACGAGCTGACGCATGAGTAGGCCGACGATCTCTTGGCCCTGGCCGATGTCCTTGCGGTGCCGGGTGATGACGGCCAGGTTAGTCTGAACAGCAACATCGACGTCGGCCCGCGTGGGAGCGTTGTCTCGGAATACAACAGTGTTGTCTTCTTCCCTCGGCTGGCTGATTAGTGCGGCGCGGGTGCGCTCTCGGACCTCTTGGCTTGCGTCCTGTACCCAGCCCTCTTTCTTTGCCCTGCGACTGGCGTTGCCGGGGTTGGCGCCGTGTTTTTCACATAGAGCACGCAGCGACATCGAGCCAATACGGAACTCACGCTCCAACGCTTCCCAGTCGACTTTCTTGCGCTCAGCCACTCAGGTATTCCAATGCGAGTTGTACGGCGCGCCACGTTTCGCGATAACTCCGAACGTGGCGCGGATTTCAGATTGCTTTCTTGGCCAGCGCGACCAAGTGCTCCCAATCAGCTTCGACGTCATGGCCGAGAGCCAAGAGCAGAGCCTTGAGCGTGTCGGTGTTCAACTCTGTCGGGGAGACTGGAATTACTGCGGTAGCTGCATCAACTTCAGGCATGGCGATTTCCTCGATATGGCGTGAGCCCGCAAATTTAGCGAGCAGGGTTTTGAACCAGTTCATTGGGCGTTACCTGCGGCGGGGGCGCCTTGGCAGACGTTGGTCGCGTAATCCTGCAATATCCTCAGGGCTGCTTGATCAGCAATGATCCCGGCGCGGATATCGAAAACAGTTTGTCCAGCTGCTGCAGAGATTTCGACGGTGGCTGCATCGCCCAGGCCGGTGGTGCTGGAGGGAGAGGACAGGTTGCCGCCACCGGTATTACTTGCGGGGCAGCGACCGGCGATGCGCAACCGGCGATCACCAGCAGCAACGTCGCCGCGCAGACGGTCGTTGTCAGCCTGTGTGCCGGTGAGTTGAGAGCGCAGCGTTTCGTTTTCAGCGAGGGCATCAGCCTTCTCCTGGGTAGCTTTCGTGTCGAGGGTGGCAAGCGCCTGCTCAGCGTCTTTCTGTTTGCCCAGCGCTTGCCGGGCCTGTGCGGCGCCGGCATTGGCGATTGCGGTCAAGTCCGCCTGATGATTTGCCTCGTTGGTCTTGATGATCGCCATGTAGCTGTTGGCCTGCCATTGCCATGCACCTGCCGCGCCGATACCGATCAGAACCAGGGCAAGGACGGCGAAGCCGATCCACTTCAACGCGACTTCGTTCATGGCACGTTCCTGAAAAAGATGTGATGGCCGAGCGCGAGTGTCTGCGTCGCGGCGGCGGCCCATGCGGGCGGTTTGGGCATGCTGGTAGCGTAATAGTGAGTTGCACCACCGGTGGGATCTGGACCGGGGCTCTCGATAGCCGTGGTGGCGGCTTGACGGGCGGCGGACATCTCACCAGCCGGGATCGGGCGCGCGCCGCTGAGAAATGGGTAATTGGGGTCGTTCTTGTTCCAGCAGCTGTATTGCCACGGCGCTTGGCACACGCCGGCGTAGCCTTCACCCCACCAAGATTTGTCCTTTCCGTCGTTCACCCTGTTTCGGATAGACCAGCCCACGGCGATCATCCCGGAGAGCCCTTCGCCACGTGCCTCACCCCAAAGTGTTCGGGCAAGGATCTCTATATCAGCTGGTGATGCGCTCATTTACGTGACTCCCGTTGCTCAGTTTTGAGCGGTTCATTCAGGCAACTTTCGCAATGCAGATAGCGGCAGATCACCGCCTTGATGCTCGGCCAGTGGTTAACCATGACGTAGTGGCGGACGCCGGCCAGGGCCAGGGCGGCATGAAAGGTCACCCCCGCAACGGTTGGCGTGAAAAAGGTACTTTCGGTGCGGATGACCATGGCGTAACCAGCGAGCGCGATGGCAGCGAAGATGATCTTGCCCACCACGCCATCGTTCACCTTGCGGCTTAGTACGCACCATGTAGCCCAGGCCGCGATCAGGCCAATGCAGGTCGTACTCAGGATTTCGAGAGTCATGGGGAGCCTCCCCCGAATCTCGCCTTGATCAAAGACCAGAGATCGGCGGCTTTTATCATGCGGTTGATGGCGGCCATCAGAGACCCACCAAAGGTGCCCAGCAGGAAGCCGACACCGGCAACGTTGTTGGGATCAGTGATACCTAAGTAGGAACTGACCATGCCCGTCAGATAGAGCGCACTGCATGCGCCTGACGTGACAAAGATCAGCCAGGCCTTTTTATCGGCCAGATCATCTTTATGCCACCAGCTCGAAATCAGGGCACCAATCAGCCCGGCGAGCCAGACGGAAGCCCTATTGAACTCCATGTTCGACCTCTGCTGATGCGGTGCTGGGTTTGGTGATCATCGTCGGCCCTTGAGGCAGGTTTCATCGTTGAACCGAGCCTATGTGACTCAATAGCCACCACAAGCCTTGCGCGCGCGAACTCAGTCACATGGACTGGCCTCTCAACCAATGGGGCAATTCCAATGACTAGCAAAACGAAATCAGATATCGGATCGACGCGCGATTCCGAGTACATGGCAATTACTGAAGTGATGGCGCTGGCGGACGAAGCGATGAGCACCAATCCGCCTGATGCGTTGCTGGTGATCTCGCTGAGCGGCAAGACCGAGAATGCCGTCATCGGCGGCGCGCTGAGCGCCGAGGGCATCGATCGCATGCTGGTGCTATTGCAGGAGTTGAAGCGTCGGGCCGTGGACGAAGGCCATGGCGATAAGGTGCTACACGTCTGGCGTTAACCGTGCATCTTCCAGCCTGACATAAAGGTGCTGCGCCTCAACTCTGGGGCCAGCGCATCTGACCAGTTATCCCCGCGCAGCCTGCGCATTTTCACTGTCTGCCATTTCAGCCCGAGCCGTGCAGCCCACTCCGCAGCCGGGAGCATTATCCCGTCCCTGGTTATCAGCGTGGCACCTGCGCAGATTGTGCTTCGGATCGGCTGACGCGGTATCCGGACGGCCATAGCCAGAGCGGGCTCCGTGAAATCAATCCATAGCTGTTCTGGCTGAGGCCCTAAATCGGCCCGCTCCCGAGGTACGATACGAAGACGTGGCCGGACTGGCTGGCTCGGCAACTCAAACGTCATTTGCTCGGGCATAGCAGGCGCTCCCAGATTTATTGATTTGCTGCGCGCTTAATGTCTCGAGCTCTTGCCCGGTAATCGGCCGTCATCGCTTTCAACTCTTCAACGGTGTACCTCTTCGGTTCATGCGGCCCTTCCAGCCAATCAACCTGCTCGATGCCAATCCTGCGTACCAACTCGACCCGGTAGTTGACGAGATTCCCGGATAGCCTGGTATTGCACGGCGAGCACTGGCGGTGGCAGTTCAGCGGCTCGAAGCGAAGCGCGGGATTGCTCCCCACTGTCCGATAGTGCCCAGCGTCATATTTTCCCTGGTGGTGGCGACCACAGCTGACACACGGGAGCAATGCATCCCGCTCACGCACCCAGGCGTTGAATGCCGTCTGGGTATCCTTCATGTGATCCGCCCTACTCTTCAGCCCCTCCTTGCGAACCTTGAGCTCTTTGCGCCCGACATCAGCCAAGGCCTTGTGCGCCTTGTCCCGATTGGCAGGCGCATCCTTAATCGCGCAGGCCGGGCTGCAAACTGCCTGACCTAGGCGCGTGGGGACGAATGAGGCCCCGCACGAATCCACGCGGCACTTCTTGGCCTTTCGCACCTTCACTGAGGCAAGCATGGGCATTCCCCTTCTACGCATCCCACGCAGCGATTCAGTGGCACTGGTTGGGCACGATCCAGAGCTACGATGTCCAGCGCCTCGGTAATTGTCGGCAGCATGAACGCTGGAGCAGTCTCGCCTGGGCGGTAAACGTGGAAGCGATCAACTGCCCCGGCCGTGTTTTTGATGAGGTAGCCGCTCATGACTGCCTCTCCAAACAGAACCACGAAAACATGATCAGCAGGGTCAGGGCCTGCATGAAGTCGATAAAGGTGAAGTCGTTCATGCGTCACTCCCCCAAAGCCAGCAAACGAGCGCCATTGCGACCGATACGGCGACTACGGACCAAAACGAGGCGGTTGCGTCTTGAGGGTTGATCCCTGCTTGCGCAAGCACCGCGAAGAGAGCTATCACCAGAGTGAGAATGATCGGCGGAAAGATTTTTGAGCTCACAACCCCACCCCCATCTGAAACTCAGCCGGAGTAACCGGCATCTGATAAGCGCACTCGGCAAAGACGATGAGGCGGATTGCGACCCGAATGAGGGCCTCTGCGAAGTTAGTCATATCGGCCACCCCAATGATCTTTCGCCGTCAGCCGTACCTGGTGCTCAGCGCTGAATGCCTGAACCCACTCGATCAAGCTGGCGCACTGCTTCACGCTGAGCTTGCTTGTGCGCTCGTAGATGACGTCGAAGCCGTGACCGTCGATAGCTGGGATCATCTGCGGCTGATCGCCCTCCTCGCGCAGCCATGCGGCCGTCAGCAGGCGCTTCCAGATCAGGACGTCCCATTTCTTCCCGGCGTGCTCGACTTGACCCGCGATATCGCCGAGCAGTGCATGCAGATACTTGTTCTGCTCGCCGCTGCGGTCTTCGTCCTTGATGCTCAGCTTCTTGGGTTTGGTCAGGTCAACGCTATGCAGGTAGCCGATTACCCGGGTGCGGTCGGATTCGTTGCGGAGCATGAGGTCAGCCATTACTTCACCTTCCACGGCAGGAAAGCTGCCTTGGCGAGCACTTTCATTTCGGAGAAGTCGCCACGGTTTTCCCAGAGGATTGCGGCAGCGAACACGATTGGCGAAACCGGAAGCATCACGATGCAGAAGACGCGAGCGGCCAGGCGATACTTGATCATCCAAGGCCGGATTCCGCTTGGATTGAAGGTTGGGAGACTCATGACCGCTCTCCCTTGCCCATGGCGGCGTCGATGGATATGTCCAGGTACTCACCCGCCCCGGACGCTTGGCAAGAAGGCATAGGCAGCTCAACGATAATCCGATGGCCCTCCTCGGTAATCGCGCTATATGCGATGTCCCGCGAGTAGCGATACCGCTCCGCATCCCTCAGCAGTGAAGGAAGGTCATACCCCGGCAACCTGGTAGACCAGCCATCTGAATCAGGGATTTCCTCAAGTGGGGCATGCTGCTGGGCATAGCTCTCTACGATTTTTCGAAGCCATGTGTTCTGCGATACGAGCTCGCCGTGCTCAACATTGAAAACGGGAGCCTCAACTACGCGGAAGGCTAGGATCATCTTGCGATACCAATCCTTGAGCTTCCGATATCCCTGATCGCTGTGACGCCCATGGATCTCAAGGTTTTCTAGCGCATCGTCTAGCTCAGCAAGTACGGCCTTGATGCTTGCGGTAGCGAGAAGCCCTTCGATAGCACCAACAAGATCGTCATCCCACTCAATGCCAGCAGCCTTCTTCGCGTTAGCCAAGTGGTTACGGCGGGCGACATTGATTTCTGAGAGTTCGCGATTGGCGGTCTGAAACGCTTCGATTTCAGACTTCAGGCGCTCGTTCTCGGCGGTCAGCCCCAGAACGGCAGCCTTGGCCTCACAGATGAATTTCGCCTGAGCCAGAGTTGTCGCTTCGACAAGAGTTACGCCGTCGTACTGCTCGCCCTCGATTTCGAAGTCCGGCCCGTACACGCAGTAGAACCCGGTAGATTCGCCACCCAATGACTCGCCAGAAGGGCCATTGAAGAATGGCGTCTCGTTACTGTCGTAGTCGTAGTCCGGGAATGCCTCAGCCAATTCCTTCAGCTTCGCGTAATCGCTCATTGCGAAACCTTCAGGCCCGCGGCTTCGATGGCGTCGACCATGCTGCGCATCCCTTGGCGATATCCTTTGTGATACGAACCATCAGGCTCGGCGAACTCGCATTTTTCGGGGCACTCAATCACCAGCGCCTCCCGTGACTGCTTCCATGCCCACCATGCGAAATGGAGGGTGCTTGTGCTGTAGGTGTCGTTCCTGCGGCTCAGGTACACAGCTAAAATCGGCTCGCCAGCCTCAAGCGCCACGGCCTTCTCAAACTCTTCGCGCATTTTTGATTCGCTCATGCCTTCACCCCACTCGCCCGCTTCTGACTACCGTCCACCCGCACAAGTCGGTTATCTGCACCCTTTTGCATGGCGATGAAGTCCTTGTGCTTGGCAGTGATTGAGAAGCCTTGGAGCTGGAGTTCGGAGACTGTGGATTTTTGAGCGGGGGTCATTTCGACTGCTCCTTGCTTGACCGGTACTGCCAGTCGAATGGAATGATTGGCTTGCCCTTCTCGTCCTTTTCGGCTGCATCTCGAAGTCTTCTTCCGCCAACCATCAGGGTCTCGGCGCCGCTTCTGATGGTCTTCTCGCAAAACTCATCGTCGTCGGATTCAGTAACTTCGCCCGGAACCATGTACAGGCGCGCAGCCCAATAAACGCTGAAGAGAGCCAGATCGCGCTCATCGCGGAAGGATTCATCGATTGCGGTGGTTGCGGATTCCAGACGGGTAAACCAGTCTTCAAATTTCTTCAGGCGTTCGATTTCAGTAATCAGGCTCGAAATGGTTTCTATCGAGAACTCTTCGAACAGACTGTCTACGGCGGACCGGAATACCTTCGCCGTCGCGCAGTTTTCAATGCGGCAGGCGTCAAGCAGCGCTTTCATCGATTCAAGATCTATCCGGATACTCATGGCGAAACCCTCGCTTGATACTCGTCCGCAGCCTTGAGCTGCCGATTGATGCGGTCGTTAAGATCCTTGCGAACCAGTCGGGATTGATGGGCTTTCACCGCTTCCTTCTGGCGAGCCTTGACCTTCAATCCTTGGCTGATTGCCTTGAGCCGTTCGCGAACTTCTGGCGATGGAGTGGCAACCTTCCCAGTGATCAATCCGGCGATAGCTAGGCCGTCCTGAGTGACCGGAACCACGTTGAGATCGGACAGATACAAAATTCCAGCCTCTTGGGTGATCCGTTTCATCTGCACAGCCGCGCTGATCGCTTCGATACGGCGATTGGCGTCAAAACCGATGGAGACGTGCCAGTTGACAGGAATCGACTCGTCACGAGCCTTGGAGACGAGTCTTTCGTAAGCTCCGATGAAGGCCATCCGAGCCCCAACTTTGTCGCCAATATTCAGGACTGACCGAGCGGCACCCAGGGCGACTTGGATTTCATCAGTCATCACAACGGTGTCGGTTTCGTCGCTGGAGGTCAGCGCGATAGCCCACGCCTCATCCTTGCCCGGACGGCCATCGACTGCCTGGATGCGAGACAGGATCGCAGCGAGAGTGAGCTTGCCGCTCAACTCCTTTCGGCATGAGCGCAGCGCGGACTGGATATCGTTCGGGTCGAAAGTAGACAGATCCTCAGCCATCAGCTTTGCGGCATTGGCACTGATGGTCTGGCCCAGGGTTTCAGCCGTAGCGCAGATCGCCCCGGCCAGTTCCGCTGTTTCGTCAAAGGAAAGCATTGCGCTTACCCCCTTCACGAATCATGTCCTTGGCTTGTTGGGCCGCGTTCATGTTGGCCTGAGTGCTTTCCAGTTGGCGGGCGGTGGTTCCGTTCATCTGCCGGCCGGTTGCCCACTGGGTGCGATATGCCTCTGCCTTGACAAGCAGCGAGCCCAGATCGTGACAAGCGCGGATCAGGTAGGCGTCATTTATCGAGACATAGAAGGCAGCTACAGCTGGGGCCTCGTCTCGACCAAGGCGCTTCAGCAGGTTGTTGACCTGGCCGTTGACGGTGGCATTACGAACAGGCTCGGTGTTGTAGCGCTGGAAGTAAGCGGCAGCGTATGCAGACCAGATGTTGCGGCATGCCTCTTGGCGCTCTAGCTCTACCGGATCAGCCTTGGCTTTCACTAGAGGCTTGGCAGGTTTTACCAATGCCGGTGCCGGAAGGCATCCGGAAGTCTTTTCAGGTTTACTTCCTGTGTTTACTTCCTGTTTAGAAGATTCCTGTTTTATAGCTCCCTGTGACCCTACCCCCTCAGGTCTCTCTGACCCAAGGTCGGGTCCGTGTGACCCTACCTCAGCTCCCTGTGACCCTACCCCCCCATCATTTTCAGGGGGGTTAGGTCTGTGTGACCCTACCCGGTCAAGATGCAGGAGATACTGGTTTGGCTGCTTTTCACCGTTCTTAACTCGGCCTTCTACGGACATATATCCGTCGTCTACCAGTGACTTGATTGCGCGCTTTACGCTCGCTGGACTCATCCCGCAGTCATCAGCGATGCGCCGGTGCGACGGATCGCATCGGCCGGTATCGTGATTCGTTCGGTTTGCCAGCATCAGCAGAACGAATTTCTGCATGGTAGGCAGCTTCTGACCGACTGCCCATGCCATTGCTTGAAAGCTCATTGCAGCGTCTCCCGATCAGGGTTATCTGCATCGTCCATCATCACGAATTCAACGATTGCCCGATTGCGAGCGGTTATCTCTTCTTGATGGCTAGATGGCTTCCCGCAAGGGGTTGTAGGGGTATCGGTTCCGCTCAGCAGTTCGCGCCTTACGGATTCCCAGTGCGTATCTGAGGCGATCTTTACATCGGCTCCAGTGGCGCGGCGGAACAAGACCTTGAGAACCCAATAGGCAGAAATAAGCCCGACATGCGTGTCGTCCTCCTCTCGAATCTTTACGCCCTCATCTATAGCCTCAAGCGCATCACTCACGACCTCCCACGCCCTGAGCAGCAATGGCGCATCCGCGTATTTCTCGAAAAAAGCTTCGTTGATTACCTCTGGATGAGCTTCAGTTGCGGCTGGAGACTTAATGACTTTGCTCACTGGGGCGCCTCCTCTGCGAACTTGGCGTAGAAGAACTGCTGATCCCACGTCTTCTTCATAGTCAGGCGCAGGTCGAGATAGAGGTTGTGGAGCTTGGTAGCGCCGCTCTCCAGCATTTGCAGGTCATAACGAATGAATGGCTTGTCAAAACCTTCGCCATCGATCTTGCGCGGTCGCTCGGTCAGCAGAAGTTGGCTGCGGGCCTTGGAGGTGGTGCGGTATTTAGGGCTGCGATCAGGCTCGCTCTCGGCGTTGTAGATCCAGCCAAGCTCAAGAAGGGTCGCGTTGATCTTCTGTGCGTTCACACCATTCAGGCGCTTCACAAACTGGCTCGGCGTCTCACCGGCCATAAATAGATGCTCAAGGCTCTCTATCTTCTTGGCCTGCTGGATGTTCGCGATCTGAAGGACTGCGGTCTGCTCGATCTGGTCAGCGTACAGGCGAAGGGTTTCGGCGTAGGAAGGAAGTGCGACGGGCTGCGCAATCTTCGACTCAAGCTCGGTCATATAGTCGAACACGGCCGCCTGCAGCTCATAGCTGTAAGACATCGCCATCAAGCAAGCTTCGCGTTTCGGGAAGCGATAGCAGTCCTGAGTGCGGTTTTGGGCATCCTTATAGATATCCCGAAACTTCGGGGCATCTTTTTTCAGGACCTTTGGCACCTTGACCATAAAGTGGTCGTGGCGCAAAACCGAGCCATCCCCAATTTCCTGCCGGGTACCGTTGAGAAAATCCACAAGCTCAAGACTGGTCATGGAAATAGTCCGCGACACGTTTTGCGTTTGAAGAAAACGTGTCGCGGATTTGGCGGGGGTATTGCTATTGGTCATGACTTGCATATAATCAGCCCCAGAATGTTGCAATAAGTGCTGCACAAAAAGCCGACCTCGAACGTCGGTTTTTTTGTGCCTGCTATTTGGTGTTTCGTGGTCTTGCCTTTCACTGTCAGTTCCTTTTGAGTCCCTCAGGGGCTATTCAGCCCTTGCGAAACGCCTTTACGTTGCTGCGTGACGGATAGGTGCTTGTCATCCGATCCAATGCTTTGTCGATAATCTCTGCTGCCAGCTCTTCCGGAGTAATGCCTCTCAGCCTGGATAGAAGCCCCAGGTTGTCCTCGCCTCTTCGGTCGAGCTGGACAACCAGCTCTTTTGTTTCGGGCACAGTCCCTCCTTAGCCACTTCAGGCCACATCAGTCTTCGCGTTAAGCTCTTCCATCATTTGGTTAAGGCCGCGCTCCAAAATATCGCGGGCTAACACTGCTTTTTGTGTTCTTCGGAACAGCGCAATTGCCGTCAGAAGGTTGTCTGCGTCCTCGGCCAGACGCACTTTCGTAGCCTTGTCGTGTAGGTGGTCGGGGTTGTCGTAGGCCATCTGTGTTGCTCCTTGCTTTGGTGAAATTGGTTTAAGCGGCTGAAAGAGATGATTGAGGTCGAGCACAAAGCTCCCGAGCGGTAACTTTCCCGCCGGTAAGCTCTTCCGCCCTGAACGCCTTTTGGGCGCTCATAAAGTGAATCCCGGCCATCCAGTACGAAACAGCGGCCTGGGAAACGCCGAGAGCTAAAGCTGTTTTGGTTTGCCCGCCAAAGTGTTCGACGAGCTTTTCGATGGGGGTCATGTGAGAGCCCTCCTGATAAGCCTGCTTATATCGTATGAAGAAGGAGGCTTATTTGCAAGCAGATAAGGGAACTTATAAATTTAACGCCATGAGCACACTCGCCGAACGCGTCAAATTAGCCCGCGCTCATGCGCGCCTAACCCAGAAGGCATTGGCTTCTAGGGTTGGCGTTGAGCAGCCTGTAATTTCTCAACTGGAGACAGGAAAGAACCTGCAAAGCGTTCATTTATCAAAAATTGCCCATGTCTGTGGAGTCAGCTCTATATGGCTTTCGGACAATGTCGGGGAAATGGTCGATGGAAATACGGCAGATGAAGATCCTGCAATTTCTCGCGAGGGATCGAACGTAAAGCCAACGTTTTTGCGTCAAAGGAAGTCAATTCCGTACCCGGTAATAAGCTGGGTTGCAGCAGGAAGCAGGGCGGAGTCGCCCGACAATTTCAATCCAGGGGATGCGGACGTGTGGCTTGTTTCAGATCAAAACGCAGGGGATTGCGGCTACTGGCTTGAAGTGAAGGGGAAGTCGATGACTTCAGATTCGAGCCCTAGCTTCCTGCCGGGCACATTCGTCCTTGTTCAGCCAGAAGGCTTTGATCTGATTAGCGGGAAGTACTACATCGCAAAACACATGGATGGCGAGACGACTTTCAAGCAGTACATCTATGACGCCGGAGCTGAGTACCTGGCCCCGCTCAATCCTGCCTATAAGACGATTGAGCTTGATGCTGATGAGTGGCAGGTGATTGGTCGGGTGGTAGATGTAAAAGTGACCGGGCTCTAGCCGATCTGGCGCGGCGGCGGTGTCGGGTAGGTGGGATGGGTGGAGGGGATTTGTAGGGTTGGCGGCGCCTGCCGGCTATTTTGAATTTAATCGACAAACGCAAAGCAAGGATCGCAAAGTATGAGTAAAATTGAGAGTTACCAACTCGACCTGGCCTTTCCAATGAACGCAGAAGACGTATTCCATTTTGATGACTCACGCCCTCATTTCGACGGGCTATGTCGTAAAAACGGCATTACGTACTGGTTTGCCCGTGACTTCATGCAGATGATCGGTTACCAAACCTTCGCCAACTTTCAAAAGGCTATGCAGAAAGCTATTTCGTCTTGCACCACCCTAGGTATCGACATCCTGGAAAATTTCCAGCAAGTCGACCGAGAGATAGACGGAAAGATTGAGCGGGATTACAAGCTATCTCGGTTTGCGTGCTATTTGACCGCGATGAACGGCGACGGCAAAAAGCCAGAAGTTGCTAGGGCGCAGGCCTACTTCGCCGCTATCGCCGAGACGTTCAAGCGTTATATTGACCAAGCTGAAGATGTTGAGCGAGTCCTAATTCGTGACGAGCTTTCGGTTCATGAGAAAACTCTAAGCGGCGTAGCGATGCGGGCTGGCGTTACGCAGTACCAGTACTTCCAAAACGCGGGCTACCGAGGCCTGTACAATATGAATATGTCCGACCTTAAAAATCGTAAAGGGTTGGTAGGAAAAGACTCAAGCAGATCCCTCCTTGATTTTATGGGCAAGCAAGAGCTAGCCGCCAATCTCTTCCGGGTTACCCAGACGGAAGCGAAGATGGAGAACGAAGGGATACGCGGACAGAAGAATGCTGAGCGAGCGGCAGAGGCTGTCGGCAGAAAGGTCAGGCAAACCATGATGGAGATCAGCGGTGATACTCCGGAGAGCCTTCCGCTGTCTCGCGATCTAAAGCAGGTTAAGGGCGATTTGAAGGCTTCCAGTAAAGAATTCAAGCGACTGGATAAATAAATTTGTAGTCGCGTGTAGCCCGGCCAACCACCGGGCTTTTTATTGCCTGCGATTCGCCCTCCCCGCCTGACCTGATAGATGAGCCCGCCGACTGAGCGGGCTTTTTTGCGCCTCCATGAAAATATATAAGCTTCCTTATTGACTCGACGAATAAGCAGGCTTATATTCACCCCATCGCAGCGACAAACCACCGAAGCAGCGATAGGGCCTCATTAAGGTCTTCGCTCTTTAACCCTGCTGCGTAACACAGAAATACCAACAGACCGCATTGCCTCTACCGGCGACCGGCGATCAGACGGGTCAGATAGCCCGCCCACGAAAGGGAACACCCTTTACGGCTGATCGATGGCGACAAGCCAGAACCGCGAGAACGACCCGGCAAGCAATACGCCCCGCGAATCCCAGCGGATGAAGGGAGATTCAGAGATTTCCGGCCCATCAATAGTGGGTCGGATGCTCTCCAGGTGGCCCTACTCAGGACCACGCGGAAAGCAGGAGAGGAAGATGAACGAAGATCAGATAGAGCGGTTTCGCCAAATCGTTCAGGAGATATCGACTGACGAGAAAGTCACTTTTGACGAGGCTTTTGCAATCGCGTCGAATTATTTGGCCTATTGGGTCAGCGAGATGCCAAAAGGTAGGAAGGCATCAGGCGGGTCAGGCGGAGCTATAAGCTAGACAGGGTATAGAAACGCAGACCATTGCTCATGATTGCTTTGAGCGAGACACACAAAAATAGCTGCATCCTTTAATGGGCTAAGCGGATTTGAAATTGCTGTGATTCTGTTTCTCAGTGGCTCCAGATCCAGATTACTACTCCCAAAGTAAGTACCTGTTGGCATTGCATGGGGCTTACCGTCATCGAACAAGACTGTTCTCTTTAATCCAAGCGCTTCCATCTTTTGATGAAGCTCGCTGTAGTCCTCGCCTCCAGCCTTAAAAAGCTCAACTCGAACCATGTAATTCGCCATTACTACATTCCTTGTTTCGACTGTGGAGGCCGAAGCATATGGGTTTCCATCGACTGTGGAAAGCGAGGAAACAGGGAGCCTGGCCCTGTAAAAACAGGCAAACCCAACACCGAACATTTCACCTCTGCACCTGGTGACGGGTGCAGCGGGAAGTAACGGAGGATACCGAGATGCCAAAGAAAGCTTACGAATGCGGATCCTGCAGCGAAGTGCACAGCACACATTACGCCGCAGAGGATTGCTGCAGGCCAGAGGTCGGCGACGTGTGGCTATGCGATATCTGCGATGCCGCGCACGACGAGAAAGACGATGCGGAGCAATGCTGCATTAACAGCGTCAAGTCGCTTGGAAATGAAGCTGTTCGGTGCCCAGCTTGCTTCCGTGATCAGCAGCTGGTTCGGCATGCAATCGAGATTGAGGTGGCCGGACACTGCTCCGAATGCAACCCACACTACTCAATCGACGACATATTCAAGATCGGCGACATGGTTGAAAGGCATGTCGAAGAGCAGCTTGAGCGACTGCATTAATCACCGCCGCCGCTCACCCGGCAGCCATTCACGAATAGAGGGGTAAGGGATATGAAGATCAAAGTGTATCCGCTTGAGATTGAAGCCGTGCACACCGATGACGAGCGCATCTATATGAGCAAGGGGCATCACAATCCACATGAGTTCATGAAGGCCCTGCGTGAGTACGGCACGAGCACTCAGGTCTGTACGCCAACCCATGAAATGGTGAAGCGAGTGCCAGCCGGAAGGAACAGCGACCACAGCTGCTTCTTTCACTTCGTTGATAAAGGGACTCGCGGCGCTTTCCCAGCAACCTACGCCAGAGAGTATGGCGAAGACGTTTATCAGCCTTCCGCCTAACCCACCCCATCAACACAACGGAGCAAGCCAATGAGTGAAGAGGATCGCAAGCTGCTTGAGATGGCAGCAAGGGCTGCTGGATACGATGTAAGCATAGCCAAGGGTGGCGGTGTCTGGATCAACGACGGCTCGAAGGTTTGGCCTCGTTGGAATGCGCTGAATGACGACGGTGATGCGCTTCGGCTGGCCGTGAAGCTGGATATCAGTCTTCGTTTGGATGGTGACGAATTTACCGGTATTGCGCATTGGCGCAGGGATGGAAGAGCGAACCGAGTAGTTGGCAATTACCAAGCAGGCAATGCCGCCGAGGCTCGCCGCCTCATCGTTCGGGCCGCTGCCGAGATTGCCAAAGCCACCGCATAACCGCCCTATGGGCAAGAGGGAGTAATAGATGAGCAGATGGATAGCCCTGATCGAGCGCGAAGACAAGATTGTCGTTCCGTGCATGACCCAGGAAGACGATGGCTGTATCGAGATATTCAACAGCAAGGAGTTGGCTGAAGAGTACCTGCACGATGTTCCGCTCTATAAGGCCTTTGGCGGGTACGTCATCAACATTGACGAGGCCGCTGAATAGATCGCCAGCATCACCTCTGTCCATTCAGCGAGTGGGCTTTGGGATGCGGATGAGTACAAGCCGTTAAGTCGGCCCCCTGCGTCAATCCATAGAGCCGATCTGTGAGGTAGTTGTTTCAGCAGCTACTAGACGATTTCTCGACCAGCCTTGCCGGGTATCGGTAGCAAGGAAAGGCGTCCCTGTCTCACTAGGGATTACTACCACCAGCTTGCAGTGAGCCAAAAGCAAGCCCGAACACCTCTTCGGAGGCTGTATCGGAGAGCTTCTGCGTAATGTCCTCTGCATGCCCGAGCAAATATAACCGGTGTGGCAGCCGGAAGCCGCAAACGGGCAGCAAGAGAAGGCGACAGAAGTTCTGCCGATGCAGGTGAGCGCATAGCGCATGCAACGTAGCAGTCCTCCATGCAACGGGTAATGCCGGCACAGCATGAGGCAGCAGGGCAGACCCGAGGATGAGCCCTGTCATCCGCATCACTCCCACACCACCGCAAGCGAATCCGGGACCACTACTCAACTGAACAGTGGTCAGTCCAGATGCATACCGGGCAGCTCTCGGCGCTTGCACCCCTTTCGAATCTATCCGTCCAACCCTCCCCTTGCGCCCAACGGCAGACAGCGAGCGGCCCAGGGCTGGACGAATGGATTTGGTAACTGAGGAATTGATGATGAAATTTGACACGCATAAGGACACAGGAAGGGAGGTTACTGAGGCGCTTGGAATTAGCAGAGCCACCCTCCACCGATGGGAAAAGATAGAAGGCTTTCCCGGACCACTAAAGATTGGGCCGCGACGAACTAGATATGACATCGGCAGCATCAAGGCCTTTCTTTCAAGCGCTGAAGTGAAAGCGTCTCTCTCGCAGCCTCCTGCTTGTCATGCCAGTAAGGACGCTAAAGAGCCTAGCTTTGCGCATGAGGGCTTGCAGGGACTAACCCTTCGCGATTACTTCGCGGCAAAAGCACTTGCAACCGCTTCCGCTTATAGCAGCGAAGATGTGGCCACGTGGGATGCAGAGGATTTTGCCAAGCATGCATATTCGCTCGCCGACGCCATGCTCGCCGCTCGGAACTCCTAACCGAATAACCGCCGATGGAGGCAGTCATGAACCATGCAATGCATACAGGCTGGGGTGACTGGTGGCGGTACTCGCCTCGATCTGGCAGCGACGATCTAGATGAGAGCGGCGATGCCGAGTGGGCTGCCGTGTGCAAACGAAATGCAGAACAGGCGCTGGCAGGCCGATCTGCCCGAATCAAATCAGTGATAGCGCAGATGGAAACGATCTGCCCGCCAATAGGAGCTCAACCATGAGCCGGCACGACACAGCAGTGGGCATGATCGACTCACGGATCGACAAGTTGATTGCGAGCGGCGATGACATCAGCCTGCACTCAGAAACGTCCATGGCGGTAGAGATGGCCTACGCCCTCGGCGCCATCGACTGCCTGGAGCATAAGCGTTACGGCCAGTGCCTGATGTTTATCCAGTCCCGCAACACGATGGCCCTATTGGAAAAGATGCGGAGGTACGGATGAGTCAGTCAATTGTGAAGTCGCTCATTGATGAGCAGATTGAAGAACTGCCCGAGCACATGGCCTTGCCGGCTGATCGGGTGCTGATGGTGTTCAAGGGGCTGACAACGGAAGACGCTCAGCATCAGGCTCGCATCGCTGGGATTGAGAACGCCATGGCGTGGAGCAATCGCTGGTTTCTGTGTGGGATGTGCACGCTGGCCTATCAGGTGCGGGCGTGAGCGGCTGGATCAGTATCGCCGATAGCTTGCACGCTACCCCTGCTGAGGCCGCCCAGCTGCATTGGCGGGTAGAAGGTGAGTTTCACCCGCTGCAATTCACCGGCGATCAGCGCAAAGAGTACGAAGACGAGGCTGCCCGGATTGAGCGGCAATGGGATAACCAACCGAACTGAGGTAGCGCATCATGTTCAAGAAAGCCGAACGCAAGCAGGCCAAACTACGGTTGGCACTTGCCGGGCCATCCGGGTCGGGAAAGACCTACTCCGCCTTGCTCCTCGCCATGGGCCTGGGAGGCAGGATTGCAGTAATCGATACGGAGCACGGCAGCGCATCGCTGTATGCCGACATCGCAGACTTCGACGTTATGGAGTTGCACGCCCCTTACACGCCAGAGCGCTACGTCGATGCCATTACATCAGCCGAGCAGGCCGGTTACGACACGCTGATCATCGATAGCTACTCGCATGAGTGGACTGGATCTGGTGGGTGCCTGGAGGCCAATGAGGCTGTTGCCCACCAGAAGTTCCGGGGCAATACCTGGGCAGCGTGGAATGAGACGACCCCCCGCCACCGCCGCCTAACGGACAAAATCCTGACCAGTTCACTGCACATCATCTGCACCATGCGGAGCAAGACCGAAACGGTCCAAGGTGAGGGTAAGAAGATCCTAAAGCTCGGCATGAAGTCAGAGCAGCGTGATGGGACCGATTACGAATTCACTGTCGTACTGGATCTTACCCATGACGGCCATACCGCTATAGCGAGTAAAGACCGGACAAAGCTATTCGATGCCCCTGAGCTAATTACCGATGAGACCGGGCTCAAGCTGCTTGCTTGGCTGAACTCAGGCATAAGCCCCGAGGATCGCGCCAAGGAACTGCTGATTGATGCTCTGGCAGATATCGCCACGGCCAAGGATATGCCCGCACTGCACGCGGCCTTCAATGCCGCCAAGGTTGTCGCCGTCGGGTTTGAAGACCTTGTGTCAAAGGTTGTGATAGCCAAAGACAAACGAAAACTTGAACTCACTCCGCTGGAGCAATCCGCATGACCGCATACATCTTCGATTCAGAAACAACCGGCCTTACCGACCCACAATTGGTCGAGGCGGCCTGGCTAAAGATTGGAGCGGTAGCTGGACTCCCAGTAACTGAGCAATTCCTCGGTCGCTACAAACCAGAAAAACGCATTGAGCTTGGCGCGCTGGTGACCAGCCATATCCTTGACGAAGAGCTATCCGACTGCCCGCCGCATGACTCGTTCTCCATGCCTGCCGATACCCAATACATCATCGGCCACAACGTCGACTACGACTGGCGCGTCATTCGCCAGCCTGACGTTAAGCGCATCTGCACCAAGGCGCTCAGCACGTTGCTCTGGCCGCTGGCCGACTCTCACAGTCAGTCAGCAATGATCTACCTGCACTTCCGTGATCAAGCGACAGAGCTTCTGCGTAATGCCCATGCCGCGCTGGATGATGTGCGCAACTGCCGCAAATTGCTGGGCGTGATCATTGATGCCTTGGCCGCTAAGCGTGGCTACGTCGTCGAAGACTGGGAGGATTTGTGGCTGCTGTCAGAAGAGGCTCGCATCCCCACAATTATTAGCTTTGGCAAGCATAAGGGTGCGGCGTTCGCCAACCTTCCTAATGATTACCGGTCGTGGCTGCTAAAGCAGGCCGATGTCGACCCATATGTTCGCACGGCGCTGATGCGCTAACGGAGTAACGCATGATTAGTAATCACCTGGGAATGGTTGCAGCCCTGCGACCAATATCAGAAGAAATCAATGCGCAGACCTTGCGATTTCTGGAGAGCGGAGGCGAAATCTTTATCGCTCCGCAGGTAGCCATCAAGCCAAAGGAGTTGGCAGCGGTGATTCCGGTGATCAACACTGAGCGTCCAGCAGAGAGTGACAGATTCTTGGCATTGCGAAAGGCAGCCAAGGAGAAAGAGGCGTTTGTCGACAAGGTTCGTGAGATGGCGAAGACCATGACGCAGAGGGATATCACTCAGGCCCTCGGCATTACTCGCAAGCGGTTGTTCTCTCTCGGAGAAAAGCACGGATTCACCTTCAAGTCCGGCCGAGAGCAGATGATCTCGGCGCAGAAAGAACGCACGGATCGTTCGCAGGATGCGGTGCGGATCGAACGCATTCTGGCATTCAAGGAAATCGGCCTAACTCGGGCTCAGGCAGCAAAGCAGATGGTTATCAGCAATACCCAGTTCCTGCGCCTGCTGGCCGACTACGAAATTGATTATCCGAAGGCCGTGAACGGATTCAAGAAGTGAGGCCGAAATACAAACTCACAGCAGCGCGGCGCAGAGTCGCGCATGCAGATCTGAGCAAGGAGATACCCCATGACTCCAATATGGCGACACCTTACCCATCCAGAAGGAATGACAGCAAAGCTGCTGGCCGATGCGACAGGGATGAGCGAAAAAGCTGTTCGCGCCGATCTTGCCGGGCTTGAGCTGGAAGGAAAGGCAGCTCGTGAGCGGGCGCCTATCGGCAAGGCGCATTTGTGGTGGCGAGCCGGGTGTAAGCCGCTGGTTGATCTTGATGCATTCTTGGCTCTGGCCCTGGCTGCGCATACCCATAAGTCAGCAGGAACACTTCGGGCAGCCATGCAGCGAATTGCAGCTAGAACATGGAATCCCGGAATCAAGCAAATCGTCATCTTATCGGCCAAGTCGAGCGCACCGCACAGCATCATCTGGGGCGCAGTCGACAGCTATGTGGGCAAGACGGAATCAGCCCGGATGGTGGCTTGAAATGGCAGTAGAAGGAAAGGCTCGCTCAGCCAAGACTGCACTCAAGCGCCAAGAGTGTGGTGAATTGGAATTGCGCCACACGGTCAGCGCTACGACCAAGAAGATGCTTGCCGACCTGATGAAGTGGGCTGGGATTAAGGAGCAAGGCGAGGCGCTCACCTGGATGATTCATCACGTTCAGGGTCTTGGCCGGGCTGGAGTTATTCGGCTTATTGGTTCGCGGCACAGCTTGGAATATGGCGAAAACGTGTCGCCAATCATGGGTAGCGAGATGATCCGCTTCTGGGCTAGATCAGGGACGTGCGAGGCGCTGTCAGCTCTGGTTGAGTGGACTGGTGCGCAGGACCAAAGCTCAGCTATGCGGCTGGTCATTCATGCGCTGCATGACGCTGGTAAGGCCCGCGCCCTACCCTTTCTGGCAATGCCGCCACGTACCCCGTACGTGATGCCTGAGCACATGGCTAGACGGCTTGATGCCGACTTCCGGCGTAAGACTCTTCGCATCTGTAACGAATAACACCCCCCCTATTTTTGTCGCATCCAGTTATGGAGGGCGGCATATGACTGGAAATCAATCATGCAAACCATCCTATATGCCGGGCTCCGGAACGCTGCTCGTGATCAGGCTATTGCCGCGATGCTTGATAGTGAGCCTGCTGAGAATGTTGCCGCTCAATTCAAGCTCTCCCAGTCAGCCATATACGCAGCCCGTCGACGGATCAGCAGCTTGACCACGTTCGACCTGACGCTTGATGGGGGGGGTAGCCCGGTCGGTATTGGCAAAGTCGCCGCCGAATCGTTCCGCAAAGCTGCGCTCGGCGCGTACCGCAACTATCACGGCACGTTCCGACACCTGGATTTGCCTTGCTGGGTGATCGTCGACGGCGACAACCGAATCCCGATCATGGATTTGCGCAAAATCGATACCGGCGAAGAGGCCGCATAGCCCTACGTACCGTTATCGGCACGGCGATATCGCCCAAGGTCTACGTGAATCCCCGTAGACCCCCGCCACTCCCCAGCCTAAGGACACCCCATGCCCACCAATCAAGACGAAACCCTACAACAACGCTACGCCCGAGATCATCAGGACTACCTGAAGCTTTGCGGCAGCATGACCGCCGAGCAAGTGGCTGACCTTCAGTTACAGTTGAATAATGCGCTGGCTGGGGAGGCGAAGGTATGAGTGAAGTGAAGCTCAGAATCAACTGGAACATGCAAGAATTTTACCCTGATACAGATGGCCAGTACGTCCTTGCCTCTGACTACGACGCCGCACTAGCTCGCGAGGCTGCGTTGCGTGAAGAGCTGGAGTCATTTAAAGACCGTCGTTTTGCCGCTAGGCTGGAGAAGGACGAACTGCGCAAGCGCCTGACCATCGCCGAGCAGCGGAATGCGGAGTTGGTCGAGTTGCTTCAGGAATGCGTGAACGTGGTCAGGTTCGGTGAGGATTTTGACCTTCCTATTACCACCATGGCTCGCATTGATGCGCTGCTGACCAACTCCACCGAATCGGGAGCAAGCGAATGAGCAAGCTCATTTGGATACTTCGCGCAGCGCTGCATATGCGCAGCATCACAGGTTACTGGTCACCGAGAAATCTGGCGTTTTGCTGGGAAACTGCCGCCGTTATCTATGACAACTACGAGTACGAAGGGCGAGTTGACGAAATTGGTGATCCGGCCGAAGAGATTAATGAAGAGCTAAGCAATTGGGGCCAGTGACCATGAATAACGACAAGATTGAGGCGTCGCGGGAGTTGCTACCGTGCCCTTTCTGCGGCAACAAATGCGAAGAGCGAACCGAGCAGGGCTGGTTTGCTTGTTCGAGCAATGACTGTCCTGCATGGCATTTACAGGCACTGGCAGAAGACTGGAATAAACGAGCCGCCCAGTACCTGGGCGAGCCGGTGGCGCACCTCGCGTTCGAAGACACTTTCTACGGAACCAACGGACCGGAAGTAGGCGACTTCGATATCCAGTACGACCACGAGGCTTGCGAGAAATTGGCGAAAGCTTACCCAGGGCAACAAGTCGCCCTCTACGCCGAGCAGTCCGCGCCGGTTGCGGTTGATGCCGCTAAAGCCTTTGCCAAAGGGTTCAATACTCTGGAGCAGGCCGGAGGAAAGTACCGGATCAATATGCAGT
Organism: Pseudomonas sp. GG8; assembly: GCF_052976945.1. Taxonomy (NCBI): domain Bacteria; kingdom Pseudomonadati; phylum Pseudomonadota; class Gammaproteobacteria; order Pseudomonadales; family Pseudomonadaceae; genus Pseudomonas; species Pseudomonas sp. GG8. The sequence continues at coordinate 603,384 of NZ_JBRIIP010000001.1, read as the reverse complement.
TCGCCAACCGCGACGACGCATGGGCTGCATATGGCGCACTCAGCAAGCTGAATAACAGCCTCAACACCAAGTAACCCCTCCCCCAATTAAAAGTCAGCCGCTATAGCGGTAAGGACGAAGTCATGCCCAAAGAAAAATATCCGCTCGCCGTCGAGAGCGTCGGCGGTGACACCTACATCGTGATGAGCCGCGGGCACCACGACCTGCGCGAATTCATGGCCGAAGTCGTCAAGGATTACGACGGCTGGAATCTCGGAGGCGCCCAGCATGTATGGATCAAAACCACACCTGCGAAAGGTGGCTGGAACTACAACATCGTCGACCAGAACACGCGCGGCGCATGGCCTGCGACGTACTGCTGGGAGTATGGCGAGGGGTATGAAGAGTGGCGCGAGGTGACGCCATGATTACCACCCTCTGGTTCGCCTGCGTCTTCATCTACAAGGTGCCCAGGCCATGAATGCGCAAGTCCTCGACCCCTGCTGCGGAAGCCGCATGTTCTGGTTCGATAAGGATGACCAGCGAGCCCTATTCGGCGATATCCGCGACGAGCAGCACATCCTGTGTGATGGCCGGGTGCTGAAGGTTGAGCCGAACGTGATCATGGACTTTCGCTCGCTGCCCTTCGAAGACGGCACGTTCAAGCTGGTCGTGTTCGACCCGCCACACCTGACCCGGGCGGGTGTCGACAGCTGGATGCGCGCCAAATACGGAATGCTAACCAGTGATTGGCGCGAGGATCTCCGCCAAGGCTTCGCTGAATGCTTTCGCGTCCTTGAGCCGGAAGGAATCCTGATCTTCAAATGGAACGAGACCCAGGTGCTGGTCAGCGAATTACTCGCGCTCACCGATCAGAAGCCGCTGTTTGGCCACAAATCTGGAAAGCGTGAAAAGACACACTGGTTCACGTTCATGAAGCAGCAATCCACCGCTTCAGCCTAAACCCAAATTCAACTACCAGCCTGCCAGCGAATGGCGGCCGAGGATTTCTGCATGTCCGGAATAGAACGAATCATTGAAGCCCTGACGGCGGCGCCTGAGCCTGCCGTCGAGGTCGTGGCGCTTGAGCGATCAACCGTCGAGAGCATCCTGATCGAGCTTGAAGAAAAGGATCCACTGCGACCAGTAGTGGTTTACCTGCGCGCCAGACTCAGCGAACCGAAGGTTGAGCTCTGGGCAATCCACAGCGTAGGTCCGGGCGAGGAGTACCCCTGCCTCAACAAGGAAGACGCCGAGCGCCGAGCGCAAGAGCTTCGAGCTATGGGCGACATGATGAAGGCTGAGCGCATCACGCGCGGCGAAAGTGTTGAGCTCTGGAACGACTGGGTAACGAACGTTATCCCCTCCCCATGGGAGCCAGCCGAACACTTCGAAATCATGGCAGAGGAATGGATGGACGACGCTGACCAGCTCCGCACTGAGCTGATCAAGGTGACAGATGCGCGCAAAGAACTGCTCGAAAGCCTCACCAACCTCGTCGGTCTGGCCAGGCTCGGCGCCGCGCAACTCGGCAAGTACCACGCGGCCCTTGCTCACGCTGAAGCAGTAATCGCCAAAGCTACCCAATAACCACCTTCTGTCGCCACGCGCGGCATGGAGCAGTACGCGTATGTCTTCGAAAAAACCATTGCTCTTGGATGGCCTTGAATCATTTCAGGTCGATAAGATCCCTGAATCAAAGTTGGCCGAGCTGATCGGTACAACCTCCAGAGCGCTTGAGTACAAGCGGCTCACCGGAATCATCCCGCAAGGCGTCTGGGAGAAAGTTAACGGACGCATCATGTTCAGCTTGGAGCGATACAACGCATGGGCAGAAAATCAATGGGTCTCCCTGATGGCGTCGAGGCCCGTGGCGAAGCGGTCCGCATCCGTTTTACGTGGAACGGCCAGCGCCGAAGTGAACCGACTCCCCATAAGCCGACCGCGAAAGGGCTCGCCTCGGCAGGCAGTCTCTGTGCTCGTGTAAAGGAAATGATCAAGCTGGGCGTCATGACTGACGATATGTACGCCCAGATGTTCCCGAATTCGAATTACAACCTGGACCGCAAGACCCCGACGTTCGGGGAGTTCTCGCAGACATGGCTTAATAGCCGGGATATCGTGAAGGAGACGCGCGACAACTACCTGACGATCCTGAATGGCGTGTGGATGCCTACTTTGTCGAGCAGGCGAATCGATGACATCACCTCGGCCGACATCCGCAAAATCGTGGCTTCCATCGAGTGGGATTCACCGGGGATTCGCCGCAATGCGATGGACAAGCTGTCGAGCGTGCTGGCCACCGCCGTGATGGACGGCCATATGCCGCGTAACCCATGCAAGTCCATGCCGCGCGCAAAGCTGCCGAAACGCCAAGTTGACCCATTTGAACGTGACGAGGCGGAGCGGATTATCGCCAGCATGTACGAAGCGCTTGTTGGCCGTACGCGGATCTATGCAGCTTATTTTGAGTTTTGTTTTTTTACAGGCATGCGTCCCGGTGAAGTCCGGGCGCTGAAGTGGTCAGAGGTAAGCGAGGAGAAAAAGAGGGTGCACGTCTGCAGGCAGATCGTGAAAGGCAAGCTGGTCGAGCGAATCAAGACCAAGACTGTTCGGGATGTGTTGCTGAATGATCGAGCACTTCATGCTATCGAGGTGGCGCGCTCGATGGCTCGCGACGGTGCGGAGTTCGTGTTTGCCACGGCAAAGGGACCTGGAAGCTGGATTGCATCCGACAGCACGACCAAGAAATATTTCATGGCAGCCCTATCCAGACTTGGCATTCGCCGTCGCCGTCAATATGACTGCCGCCATACCTACGCGACGATGTGCCTGATGGCGAACATGAACACAGCCTTTATTGCCAACCAGCTTGGTCACAGTGTACAAATGCTGCTCTCGACCTATGCGAAGTGGATCAACTCTACGTCGGATTGGGCTGAGCTGAGTAAGCTATAAATGTCCACTTTGGCCCACTATTGGCCCGTGGCAATTTAGAAGCAGCTAGAAACCCTTACAGATCAAAGGCGCTATTGGCAATACGCGACATTTGCTTATAACATCGCGCCTTTCCCTATTCGTCGCCCCGTGCGGCTTTCGCCGCAGGTCTCGCCCGTTTTCCTGATAAAACCCGGCTTTGAGTATCTGCGGTCTGTTGCAAAAAGGTAGTTAATGATGAGCGCAAGGCACTTTCTCTCGATGATGGATTACACGCCAGAAGAGCTAGTCAGCGTGATTCGTCGCGGCATAGAGCTGAAGGACCTGCGTAACCGCGGCGTACTCTTCGAGCCACTGAAAAACCGGGTTCTCGGCATGATTTTCGAGAAATCCTCGACGCGGACGCGTATTTCGTTCGAAGCAGGGATGATCCAGCTGGGCGGTCAGGCGATCTTTTTGTCGCCTCGCGACACCCAGCTGGGTCGAGGCGAACCGATCAGCGACTGCGCTAAAGTCATGTCGCGCATGGTCGATGCGGTGATGATCCGGACGTTCGCCCATAGCAACCTGACGGAGTTTGCCGCCAACTCCCGCGTGCCCGTGATCAACGGCCTTTCCGATGACCTGCACCCCTGCCAGCTGCTGGCAGACATGCAAACCTTTCTCGAACATCGCGGTTCGATTCAGGGCAAAACCGTGGCATGGATCGGCGATGGCAACAACATGTGTAACAGCTATATAGAAGCCGCGATCCAGTTCGATTTTCAGCTACGTGTCGCCTGCCCCGAAGGTTATGAGCCCAACGCCGAATTCCTCGCACTGGCCGGTGACAGGGTCAGCGTCGTTCGAGATCCTCGGCTAGCCGTGGCGGGAGCACACCTGGTCAGCACCGATGTCTGGACCTCTATGGGTCAGGAAGAGGAAACCGCCAAGCGACTGGCCTTGTTCGCCCCCTTCCAAGTGACGCGCGAGTTGCTTGATCTGGCCGCCGAAGACGTCCTGTTCATGCATTGTCTGCCCGCTCACCGTGGCGAAGAAATCAGCCTCGATCTGCTCGACGACCCTCGGGCTGTGGCCTGGGATCAAGCCGAAAATCGCCTGCACGCGCAAAAAGCACTGCTTGAGTTTCTGGTCGAGCCGGCCTACCACCACGCATGAGCCAGCCTTTACTGCTGAATCTGCGCAATCTGGCGTGTGGCTATCAGGATCAACGGGTGGTGCAGGACCTTAACCTGCACCTCAATACCGGCGATATCGGCTGTTTGTTGGGCTCCTCAGGGTGCGGCAAGACCACCACACTGCGAGCCATCGCCGGTTTTGAGCCGGTGTATGAAGGTGAAATCACGCTGGCTGGCGAAGTGATCTCGCGCCCAGGCTTCACCCTGGCGCCCGAGAAGCGCCGGATCGGCATGGTCTTTCAGGACTACGCGCTGTTCCCGCACTTGAGTGTCGCGGAAAACATCGGCTTCGGCATTCGCAAACACCCCCGCCTCAAGCAGGTCACCGACGAACTGCTCGAACTGGTCAACCTCGGCACGCTGGGCAAACGTTACCCGCATGAGTTGTCAGGCGGCCAACAACAGCGTGTCGCACTGGCTCGAGCCTTGGCACCGGAGCCTCAGCTGCTGTTACTGGATGAGCCGTTTTCCAACCTTGACGGTGAGCTGCGGCGGCGCCTCAGTCATGAAGTCCGCGAGATCCTCAAGGCACGTGGCACCAGCGCAATTCTGGTGACTCACGATCAGGAGGAAGCCTTTGCTGTCAGCGATCACGTCGGTGTCTTCAAAGAGGGACGCCTTGAGCAGTGGGATACGCCCTACAACCTCTATCACGAACCGCTGACCCCCTTCGTTGCCAGCTTTATCGGTAAGGGCTATTTCATTCGTGGGCAACTCGTCAGCCCGGAAGCAGTGCAGACCGAGCTGGGCCTGTTGCGTGGCAATCGCGCCTACATGTGGGCGATCGGTAGCGCCGTGGATGTGCTGCTAAGACCAGATGACATCGTCTACGCGCCAGACAGCACACTCAAGACGCACGTTGTGAGCAAGACCTTTCAAGGCGCCTCGACACTGTATCGACTGCAAATGCCAACAGGCAGCCAACTGGAAGCGATCTTCCCCAGCCACGTCGACTATCGCGCAGGTGACGAGGTCGGGATTCGTGTGGCGGCTGATCATCTGGTGCTGTTCCAGGCCGCCGGCAGTCTCAGGTATATCTAACGCCTCTATCGGGGCATCAACCGAGCAATAACTTCCCGCTCGCCACCAAGGTTGCATGCCCACCGATTTTGACCCGCCCTCCCTCCAGTCGACAGAACAGTTCGCCGCCACGGGCCGAGCATTGGTAGGCGGTCAACCCCTGCTTGCCAAGACGCTTCGACCAATAGGGGATCAAGCTGCAGTGGGTCGAGCCGGTCACCGGGTCTTCGGGGATACCGATGGCCGGTGCGAAGTAGCGGGAGACAAAATCATGCTGGGTGCCCATGGCCGTGACGATAACGCCTGGCCACGGTAAACGCGCCAGCGCGGCCATATCGGGCGTGCAGTCGCGCACCGCCTGTTCGGACTCCAGGACCACCAGCAACTCGGTCGAGCCCAACACATCGACGATATCGACGCCCAGCGCGCGCTGAAGCTCGACAGTTACCCCCACTTCGTGGGGCATCAGGGCCGGAAAGTCCAGCAACAACCGATCGTTTTCGCGGGTGACGCTCATGGCGCCGGACTTGCCAATAAAATCTATCCGCTCGACCGGCTCTTTGTAGACCTCGAACAACACGTAAGCGCTGGCCAGGGTGGCGTGACCACACAATGGGACTTCGGTGGCTGGAGTGAACCAGCGGATGTGCCAGCCCTGAGCTTCACGGACCAGAAACGCGGTTTCCGCCAGGTTGTGCTCGGCAGCAATCTGCTGCATCAACTCATCCGCCAGCCAGGCATCCAGTCGATAAACCATCGCCGGGTTGCCACTGAACGGGCGGTTACTGAAAGCGTCAACCTGGTGAAATTCAAGCTGCATGAGTGGGCCCATCCCTGACATTAGTTGCCCCAGCATGCGCGTCCGCCGGATGCACCGCCAGTCACAGAACGTGTCGTTATCGACAATACAGAGCGCTAGGCGCGACCAATCCCGGAAAATGTTGCCTGGGTGAGCCCGGCCAGTACGGCAGCCGAAAGCTCCACCTCCAGGCCTCGACGCCCGGCGCTGACGAAGAGAGTGGCGAAGGACTGTGCCGATTGATCGATGAAAGTACGCAATCTCTTCTTCTGCCCTAACGGGCTAATGCCGCCCAATAAATAGCCTGTGGCGCGCTGAGCAGCTGCGGGATCAGCCATTTCGACTTTTTTTGCCCCCGCTGCATGCGCCAGCGCTTTGAGATCAAGACTTCCGACGACCGGGACCACCGCCACCAGCAATTCGCCTTTTTCAGTCACTGCCAACAGGGTTTTGAACACCTGCGCAGGCTCCAGACCAAGCTTCTCAGCCGCCTCCAGACCATAAGAGGCCGCCTTCGGGTCGTGTTCATAACTGTGCACACGGTGATCTGCGCGAACTTTTTTCAACAAATCCAATGCGGGGGTCATGCAGCTCTCCGGGATGTCGCGGGACGTTGAGATCAAGACGCCTACTTTAGGACATCTCCAGCCAAAACACCTTATCGGCAGCGATATTCAAGCTATGTCGCCGTCATGGACGGTACCAAAAAAAATTTCAGGTCAGCAATAAGATGTTTCCTACATAGAAATGGGCAACGAACTAAAGACTGGCGGTCAGATTATGGCCTATGGTTCACTTTCGACCTTTGACAGCATTCTTTCTTGTCTATATTTTTTCGATAACGAATATTTTCGATTTGGTGGTGACTAAGGATCGTTGGCTGCTCGGAGGCGAGGACTTCTCTGATGTGGAAAAAAATAAGCGCTGATGACTTTCCTTCAGCGTTTTAGAACAACAAAAAAAGAGGTTTCCATGACAACGGCTATACCGCAACCCCTGCAACAACCCACGCTGACGGGTCAATGCCTGGCTGAATTTCTGGGCACCGCGTTGTTGATTTTTTTTGGTACCGGTTGTGTTGCAGCGCTCAAGGTCGCTGGCGCCAGCTTTGGATTGTGGGAAATCAGTATCATCTGGGGCATTGGCGTCAGCATGGCGATTTACCTGACCGCCGGCGTATCCGGCGCGCATCTCAATCCTGCAGTAAGCATTGCGTTATGTATTTTCGGTGACTTTGAAAAGAGAAAGCTGCCACTTTACATTCTCGCCCAAGTGACCGGCGCCTTTTGCGCGGCCGCGTTGGTGTACCTGCTCTACATCAGCCTGTTCTTCGAATTCGAACACGTACACCACATGATTCGCGGGACTCAAGCCAGTCTTGAGCTGGCTTCAATCTTTTCCACGTACCCCAATCCGGCGATATCCACCGGACAAGCCTTTTTGGTTGAAGTGGTGATCACCGCCATTCTCATGTGCGTGATCATGTCCCTGACCGACGACAACAACGGCTTGCCTCGAGGCCCGATGGCGCCGCTACTGATTGGCTTGTTGATCGCCGTGATTGGCAGCGCCATGGGACCACTGACCGGGTTTGCGATGAACCCGGCGCGGGATTTCGGTCCCAAGCTCATGACATTCTTCGCAGGCTGGGGTCCGATGGCGTTTACTGGCGGCCGTGAAATCCCCTACTTTCTGATCCCGATTTTCGCGCCAATCCTTGGTGCCTGTCTGGGCGCTGCAAGCTATCGCGGGCTGATCGCTCGCCACCTGCCCAGCGCCCTTGTTGTAGAGAATAAGGACGCTAACGTCGTTCGCAGCAAAGCTCAGGCTTCATCTTGAACCTCACCCATCCAGTGCAAGGCAATCGACATGACTGACACACAGAATAAGAACTACATCATTGCCCTTGACCAGGGTACGACCAGTTCACGCGCCATTATTTTCGACCGCGATGCCAACGTGGTCAGTTCCGCGCAAAGCGAGTTCGTCCAGCATTACCCGCAAGCGGGATGGGTCGAACATGACCCCATGGAAATCTTCGCCACCCAGACCGCGTGCATGACCAAGGCACTCGCGCAAGCTGATCTGCATCATGATCAGATTGCGGCCATCGGCATCACCAATCAGCGGGAAACCACCGTCGTATGGGAAAAAGAAACCGGCCGCCCTATCTACAACGCGATTGTCTGGCAATGCCGCCGCAGCACCGAAATCTGTCAGCAACTCAAGCGTGACGGACTGGAAGACTACATCAAGGAAACGACAGGGCTGGTCACCGACCCCTACTTCTCCGGCACCAAGCTCAAGTGGATTCTCGATCACGTCGAAGGCAGCCGAGAGCGCGCACGCAAAGGCGAGCTGCTGTTCGGCACCATTGATAGCTGGCTGATCTGGAAATTCACCGGCGGCAAGGTTCACGTCACCGACTACACCAACGCCTCGCGCACCCTGCTCTTCAATATTCATACCCTGGAATGGGATGAAAAAATGCTGAAGGTGCTGGATATTCCACGCGAGATGCTGCCTGAGGTACGGTCCTCCTCTGAGGTTTACGGCCACAGCAAAAGCGGCATCCCTATCGCCGGTATTGCGGGAGACCAGCAAGCGGCCTTGTTCGGCCAGATGTGCGTTGAACCCGGTCAGGCCAAGAACACCTACGGCACCGGCTGCTTCCTGTTGATGAATACCGGAAAGAAAGCCGTGAAGTCGCAACACGGCATGCTGACCACCATCGCCTGCGGACCGCGCGGCGAAGTCGCTTATGCCCTTGAAGGCGCTGTGTTCAACGGTGGCTCCACCATCCAGTGGCTGCGAGACGAACTGAAACTCATCAATGACGCGCTGGACACCGAGTACTTCGCCGGCAAGGTCAAGGACAGCAATGGCGTCTACCTCGTCCCCGCCTTTACCGGACTGGGCGCGCCGTACTGGGACCCGTATGCCCGTGGTGCATTGTTCGGCCTGACGCGCGGGGTCAAGGTCGACCACATCATTCGTGCCGCGCTTGAATCGATCGCCTACCAGACGCGTGACGTGCTGGACGCCATGCAGCAGGATTCCGGCGAGCGCCTCAAAGCCTTGCGTGTGGACGGCGGCGCTGTGGCCAACAACTTTTTAATGCAGTTCCAGGCCGACATTCTCGGGACGATGGTCGAACGTCCGCAAATGCGTGAAACCACCGCACTGGGCGCTGCTTATCTCGCCGGCCTGGCCATCGGTTTCTGGGGCAGCCTGGACGAGTTGCGCAGCAAAGCGGTGATCGAGCGCGAATTCGAACCGCAACTTGCCGAAGAGGAAAGAGAAAAACTCTATGCCGGCTGGAAAAAAGCCGTGAGCCGCACCCGCGATTGGGAACCGCACGAAGAAAGCAACTGATCGACGACTGCCCGCAAGGGCGGGGAGCGGTATGAGTTTCCGGCTGACAGCGCTATTAGGCTGCGGCATGATGGTCGCCATTCGTTTGGCAGCCCGATAGGAAAATCAAAACAATGAACCTGCCTCCCCGCCAGCAGCAGATCCTCGAGCTGGTACGCGAACGCGGCTATGTCAGCATTGAAGAAATGGCTCAGCTGTTTGTCGTGACCCCGCAAACCATCCGCCGTGATATCAATCAATTGGCGGAAATGAGCCTGTTGCGCCGCTACCATGGCGGCGCAGCCTATGACTCGAGCATCGAGAACACAGCCTACGCCATGCGTGCAGACCAGATGCGCGACGAGAAACAACGGATCGCCGAGGCCATTGCCGCGCAGATCCCGGACCACGCCTCGCTGTTCATCAATATCGGCACCACCACCGAATCCATTGCCCGCGCGCTGCTGAATCACAACAACCTGAAAATCATCACCAACAACCTGCATGTGGCCTCGATCCTCAGCGCCAAGGATGACTTTGAAGTCCTGCTGGCTGGCGGCACTGTTCGCCGCGATGGCGGCGTGGTGGGTCAAGCCTGTGTCGACTTCATCAATCAGTTCAAAGTCGACTTCGCCTTGGTCGGTATTAGCGGCATTGATGAAGACGGCAGTTTGCTGGACTTTGATTATCAGGAAGTACGGGTGTCCCAGGCGATCATCGCCAACGCCCGAAAAGTACTGTTGGCCGCCGACTCCAGCAAGTTCGGACGCAACGCCATGGTCCGCCTGGGACCGATCAGCCTGATCGACTGCCTGGTCACCGACGAGGCCCCCGTCCCTGCGCTGATGCAGTTATTGACCCAGTACAAGATTCGTCTGGAAGTGGTCTGACCTCCCGACATCTATCTATCGTCTGACATTCAGCTTTCATCGCGAATAAATTCGTCCCCCCAGAGACCACAAACGCTCTATGGGAGCGAGTTCATTCGCCAGGGACGCGACGCGCGCGTGCCTGGCACACTGAATTAAAATGTTCGAATTTATTCACTTACCTCCCCTCCCATCAGTATTTTCAATGAATGCAGACTGGATGCGCGCTCTTTATTGCGCTATGATTTTCGAAATTGAACATAAATGTTCGGATTCGCCGTTCGAAGCTATGTTTTGAAGATCCAGACAGGAGGCCATCAAATGCCCCACACCACCTTGCCCGTGCCACCGCTTTCCGAAATCTACGACATCGCCGTCATTGGCGGTGGTATCAATGGCGTAGGGATAGCCGCGGACGCTGCCGGTCGCGGTTTATCGGTGTTCCTTTGCGAAAAGGATGACTTGGCCAGCCATACATCATCAGCCAGCAGCAAGCTGATCCATGGTGGACTGCGCTATCTCGAACATTATGAGTTTCGCCTGGTACGAGAAGCGCTCGCCGAACGTGAAGTGCTGCTGGCCAAAGCGCCGCATATCGTCAAGCCGATGCGCTTCGTGCTCCCTCATCGTCCGCATCTGCGCCCTGCGTGGATGATCCGTGCCGGCCTGTTCTTGTATGATCATCTGGGCAAGCGGGAAAAACTGCCCGCCTCGCGCAGCCTGCGCTTTGGCAGCGACAGCCCGCTAAACGCGACGATAACCCGTGGTTTCGAATACTCCGATTGCTGGGTCGACGACGCCCGCCTGGTGGTACTCAACGCCATGGCCGCGCGTGAAAACGGCGCGCACGTTCATACCCAAACGCGCTGCATCAACGCCCGTCGCAGTAAGGGCCTGTGGCACATGAACATGGAACGTTCCGACGGCAGCCTGTTTTCCATTCGCGCCAAAGCGCTGGTCAACGCCGCCGGGCCTTGGGTTGCCAAATTCATTCGTGATGACCTTAAACTCGACTCCCCTTACGGGATCCGCCTGATTCAGGGCAGCCACCTGATCGTGCCCAAACTGTACGAGGGCGAAAACGCGTTCATTCTGCAAAACGAAGATCAGCGCATCGTCTTCACGATTCCTTACCTGGAACGCTTCACCATCATTGGCACCACGGACCGTGAATATCAGGGCGATCCGAGCAAGGTGACGATTACCGAAGACGAAATCGACTACCTGCTCAAAGTGGTCAATGAGCACTTCAAGAAACAACTGAGCCGCAGCGACATCGTGCGAACCTACTCGGGCGTTCGTCCGCTGTGCAATGACGAATCGGACAACCCTTCGGCGGTGACCCGCGATTACACGCTGTCACTCTCGGGCAGCGCTGAAGAAGCACCGATCCTATCGGTGTTCGGCGGCAAGTTGACGACTTATCGCAAGCTGGCTGAATCGGCGATGACCCACCTTGCGCCCTTCTTCCCGCACATGAAACCAAGCTGGACCGCCACTGCCAGCCTGCCCGGGGGCGAAGACATGAGCACGCCACAGGCCCTGAGTGATGAATTGACGAAACGCTTCGACTGGCTGCCAAGCGACGTTGCCCAGCGCTGGGCCCGCACCTACGGCAGCCGCAGCTGGCGCCTGCTCGAAGGTGTGCAGAGCCTCGCCGATATGGGCGAGCACCTCGGGGGCGGCCTCTACACCCGCGAAGTCGATTATCTGTGCAGCGAGGAATGGGCTCTGGATGCCGAAGACATTCTTTGGCGTCGCAGCAAGTTGGGTCTATTCACCACACCGAGCGAGCAGGTGCGCGTGCAGGACTACCTCAACACGGTCACGCGCAATAAAAGCAGCATCGAAGCCGCCTGACCCTCCCCGCCAACAGCCTCCTCGCAAAGGGGAGGTTGTTGTGCAGCAGCCTCAAGTCATTCGGTTTTCCGAACGCGCTGCCCCGATTAGTTCGGACTGCCGGACGCGGCCAGATTCTCCTGCGTCATAGCATCAAATAAAAACGATACAAATCAATAGTTTAATCCTTATCTCCGCTTTGGCATGAGTCATGCTCTACACTCAATGTCGAATGTGCCGACTGTAGCGTGCGCCTGATTGGGCCGCCGTTGAACACACTCGTTTATTCAGAGGACCTCCACACAGGTCCCCATAAAAAAAACAAAGCCGAGGATCAACTGATGCGCATCGTTCCCCATATTTTGGGCGCAGCAATCGCTGCCGCTCTGATTAGCACTCCAGTTTTCGCTGCCGAACTCACCGGCACACTGAAGAAAATCAAAGAGTCTGGCACCATCACCCTCGGACACCGCGACGCCTCCATCCCGTTCTCCTATATCGCTGACGCTTCCGGGATTCCGGTCGGCTACTCCCACGATATCCAGCTGAAAGTCGTCGAAGCCATCAAGAAAGACCTGGCCATGCCTGACCTGAAGGTCAAATACAACCTGGTCACGTCGCAAACCCGTATCCCGCTGGTGCAAAACGGCACTGTAGACCTTGAGTGCGGTTCCACCACCAACAACGCCGAACGCGGTCAACAAGTTGACTTCTCAGTAGGCATCTTCGAAATCGGGACGCGCCTGCTGGCCAAAAAAGACTCTCCGTACAAAGACTTCGCCGATCTGAAAGGCAAGAACGTCGTGACCACTGCGGGCACCACGTCCGAGCGCATCATCAAATCGATGAACGCCGACAAGCAGATGGGCATGAATGTCATCTCTGCCAAGGACCATGGCGAATCCTTCAACATGCTCGAGTCCGGCCGTGCGGTCGCGTTCATGATGGATGATGCACTGCTCGCAGGCGAAATGGCCAAAGCCAAGAAGCCTGATGACTGGGCAGTGACCGGCACCGCGCAGTCCTATGAAATCTACGGCTGCATGGTTCGTAAAGACGACGCCCCGTTCAAGAAAGCTGTCGATGACGCGATCAAGGCAACCTTCACCTCGGGCGAGATCAACACGATCTACGCCAAGTGGTTCATGCAGCCGATCCCGCCGAAGGGTCTGAACCTGAACTTCCCGATGAGCGACGAGCTGAAAAACCTGATCGCCAACCCTACCGATAAGCCAGCTCCCGACAAAGCCATCTAAGCACTGGTTAATCTTCACTTGGGCACGCAAACGCGCGCTCAAGTGAACGACGGTGCCTGTGAATCGATCAAACTGAGGGGAGACCCTGATGAATTACAACTGGGACTGGGGCGTATTCCTCAAGTCCACCGGTATCGGCAAAGAAATCTATCTGGACTGGTACCTCACCGGTCTGGGCTGGACCATCGCTATTGCCGTCGCCGCCTGGATCATCGCTTTACTGCTGGGCTCTGTGCTCGGGGTCATGCGTACTGTGCCTAACCGCTGGGTGTCGGGCATTGCCACGGTTTACGTGGAACTTTTCCGCAATGTTCCGCTGCTGGTGCAATTGTTTATCTGGTACTTCCTGGTGCCGGATTTGCTGCCTGACAACCTTCAGCAGTGGTACAAGCAAGACCTCAACCCCACGACATCGGCTTTTCTAAGCGTCGTGGTCTGTCTTGGCCTGTTCACTGCTGCACGGGTTTGCGAACAAGTGCGCACCGGTATCCAGGCGCTGCCTGGCGGCCAGGAATCGGCGGCCAGAGCCATGGGCTTCAAACTGCCACAGATCTACTGGAACGTGCTGCTGCCCCAGGCCTATCGCATCATCATTCCACCCCTGACCTCGGAATTCCTGAACGTCTTCAAGAACTCGTCCGTAGCCTCGTTGATCGGCCTTATGGAGCTGCTTGCGCAGACCAAACAGACCGCCGAGTTCTCCGCCAACCTGTTCGAAGCCTTCACCTTGGCGACGCTGATCTACTTCACCTTGAACATGAGCCTGATGCTGTTGATGCGCATGATCGAGAAGAAAATTGCAGTGCCCGGGCTGATTTCCCTGGGAGGTAAATAATGGACTTCAGTGGAATTGTTCCCGCCCTGCCGGGGATGTGGAACGGCATGATCTTGACCCTGCAACTGATGGCGCTGGGCGTCATCGGCGGCATTGCGCTTGGCACTGTCCTGGCATTGATGCGCTTGTCATCGAGCAAGTTGCTGGCAAGGCTCGCTGGCGCTTACGTGAACTACTTTCGCTCGATCCCGCTGCTGCTGGTAATCACCTGGTTCTATCTGGCGGTGCCGTTTGTGCTGCGCTGGATCACTGGCGAGGACACCCCGATCGGAGCGTTCACCTCCTGCCTGGTGGCGTTCATGATGTTCGAGGCCGCGTACTTCTGCGAAATCGTACGGGCCGGTGTCCAGTCCATCCCAAAAGGCCAGATGGGCGCAGCCCAGGCGTTAGGGATGAACTACGGGCAAATGATGCGTTTGATCATCCTGCCTCAGGCGTTTCGCAAAATGACCCCGCTGCTGCTGCAGCAGAGCATCATTTTGTTCCAGGACACGTCGCTGGTGTATGCAGTCGGCCTGGTGGACTTCCTCAATGCCACGCGCTCCAGTGGCGACATCATTGGCCGTTCCAATGAGTTCCTGATCTTCGCCGGTCTGGTGTATTTCACGATCAGCTTTGCCGCCTCGCTGCTGGTGAAGCGTCTGCAAAAAAGGTTTGCCGTATGATTTCCATCAAGAATATCAACAAGTGGTACGGAGACTTCCAGGTGCTGACTGACTGCAGCACCGAGGTCAAAAAAGGTGAAGTGGTGGTGGTTTGCGGCCCATCCGGCTCTGGCAAATCGACACTGATCAAGTGCGTGAACGCGCTGGAACCCTTCCAGAAGGGCGACATCATTGTCGATGGCACCTCGATCAGCGACCCCAAGACCAACCTGCCCAAACTGCGTTCGCGGGTCGGCATGGTGTTTCAGCATTTCGAACTGTTCCCGCACCTGAGCATCGTCGAAAACCTGACCATCGCCCAGATCAAGGTCCTTGGCCGCAGCAAGGCCGAAGCCACCGAAAAAGGCCTCAAGCTGCTTGAGCGTGTCGGCTTGTCCGCGCATGCCAACAAGCACCCGGGGCAACTTTCCGGTGGTCAGCAGCAACGTGTGGCGATTGCCCGGGCGTTGGCGATGGACCCGGTGGTCATGCTGTTCGATGAACCGACCTCGGCTTTGGACCCGGAAATGGTCAACGAAGTGCTCGACGTCATGGTGCAACTGGCCCACGAAGGCATGACCATGATGTGCGTGACCCATGAAATGGGCTTCGCCCGCAAAGTGGCGAACCGAGTGATCTTCATGGATCAGGGGCAAATCGTCGAAGATTGCGAGAAAGAAGAGTTCTTTGGTGATGTGACCGCACGCTCCGAGCGCGCCCAGCACTTCCTTGCCAAGATCCTGCAACACTAAGTAAGTCCGGCTGTCTGTGCCCACCTTTATTGGGCACAGGCTGCTGGTCGGTCCCGGACGACTGTGATGAAATGCGATCCCAACCTCTATCGCGCCGCGCCGCCATCACTTGCCGTGAAACCCCGCCTGATACGCCATCTGTTTTTGCCCCCGCTGGTCGTCTTGCTGATGGTCGCGCTGGGCTATGTCAGCTATCTGATCAGCGAGCACAACGGCGTTCAAGCCCTGAGCGAGAACGGTGAACGGCAACTGGAGCTGCACGCCCGCACCGTAGAAAGCGAGATCAGCAAATACACCTACCTGCCGAGCGTTCTCGAGCTCGAAGCCAACGTCTCGCGTCTATTGAATGACCCTGCGCCGGAGCTGCGTCAGGACGTCAACGAATACCTGGAAGGCCTGAATCGCCGCAGTCGTAGCCGAGCGATTTACGTCCTCGACACCACCGGTCGCGTGCTGGCCACCAGCAACTGGCGTGATGCCGACAGTTATCTGGGCGAGGACCTGTCGTTCCGCGCTTACTTTCAGGACGCGGTGCGCGGCCTCCCCGGTCGGTTCTACGGGATTGGCAGCACCACCGGAGAGCCCGGCTATTACCTGGCCCATGGCCTGGAACAGCAAGGCAAGATCATTGGCGTCGCCGTGATCAAAGTGCGCCTCGAAGCCTTGGAGGAGCGCTGGCAACGGGCTCGGCTGGAAGCCTTCGTTACCGATGAGAATGGCATCATCATTCTGTCCAGCGACCCGTCGCGCCGGCTGAAATCGGTTCGCCCGCTGACGCCGGAAACCAAGGAGCGGCTCGCGCGCAGTCTGCAGTATTACTGGTGGCCGCTGAATGAATTGGTTCCGCTGGCCCGGGAGCAACTGGCCGAGGGCGTCGAGAAACTGACCTTCCCCGCCAATACCAGCGTCGATCACGACCCTACCGACGTCAGCTACCTGGCCCAGACCCGACGGCTGAACGATACGCCGTGGCACTTGACCCTGCTGACACCATTGCAGGAGTTGCGCAGCGAAGCCGCACGCCAGGGAATGTTGGTCGCGGTGGCCTGCGCACTGGTGGCGTTTCTGCTGATCGCCTGGAATGAGCGACGCAAAGTGATCGCCACTCGACTGGCTGCCCGCGAAGCCCTGCAAGAAGCCAACGATGAACTCGAGCGCAAAATTGCCGAGCGAACCGCCGATCTGCGTGCCAGCAACGAACGCCTAAAAGCGCAGATCCGCGAACGGCGCCTCGCCGAAGACACATTGCGTCGCGCTCAGGATGAACTGGTCCAGGCCGGCAAACTTGCCGCCATCGGCCAGATGTCCACCAGCATCGCCCACGAACTCAATCAACCCTTGGCCGCCTTGCGCACCTTGTCCGGCAATACCGTACGCTTCATTGAGCGCGGCGCACTGGACACCGCCAGCACTAACCTGCGAACCATCAATGAGCTGGTCGATCGCATGGGCCGGATCACCGCCAGCCTGCGCGCCTTTGCCCGACGTGGAGATGACAAAGGCCAGGCGTCGTTGCGCAAGGCCGTCGACGCCGCACTGCAGGTTCTCAATGGCCGACTGGAGAACTTCGACCTCACGCTGCATGAGCATTTTGAAGACGTGTCCTTGCGAATCGATCAAACGCGCCTGGAACAAATCCTGGTCAACCTCGTCGGCAATGCCCTGGATGCAATGCAGGCCCAGCCCTTGCCCGAGTTGTGGCTCGAAGGTGAAATCGCCGACGGCCGCTACCGCCTCTATGTGCGCGACAATGGTCACGGTATCGGACCCGAAGCGCGCAAGCATCTGTTCGAACCGTTCTTCACCACCAAACCCGGTGAACATGGCCTTGGCCTTGGCCTGACCCTTTCTGCCAGCCTCGCTGCCGCAGCCGGGGGCAGTCTCAGCGCCGAGCATCCTTCCAGCGGCGGCACCGCTTTTATCCTGAGCCTGCCACTGCTCGATACGCCCGCACCTCCTGAAGCCGAGCCGATATGAGCCGCTATTAATGAGCCGAACAGCATGAACAGCGACCTGACCGTTCTGATCGTCGAAGACGACCCACACGTCCTCCTGGGTTGCCAGCAAGCCTTGGCCCTGGAAGACATTCCCAGCGAAGGCGTGGGCAGTGCCGAAGAGGCGCTGGCGAGGATTGGCGAGGACTTCGCCGGCATCGTCATCAGCGATATCCGTTTGCCGGGAATCGACGGACTGGAATTGCTGACCCGCCTCAAGGCGCGAGACCGCAGCCTGCCGGTGGTGCTGATTACCGGTCACGGCGATATTTCCATGGCCGTCAACGCAATGCGCGACGGCGCTTACGACTTCATGGAAAAACCCTTCTCCCCCGAGCGTCTGGTGGACGTTGCCCGACGCGCTCTGGAGCAACGCAGCCTGGCGCGTGAGGTGTGGTCGCTGCGCCGACAACTGGCCGAGCGAAACTCACTGGAAGGCCGAATCATCGGGCGATCGCCGGCCATGCAAAACCTGCGGGCGTTGATCACCAATGTTGCAGACACCTCAGCCAACGTCCTGATCGAAGGCGAAACCGGCACGGGCAAGGAGTTGGTTGCCCGCTGCCTGCACGACTTCAGTCGCCGCCATTCTCAGCAGTTCGTCGCGCTCAACTGTGGCGGTCTGCCGGAGAGCCTGTTCGAAAGCGAGATCTTCGGCCACGAAGCCAACGCATTTACCGGCGCAGGCAAGCGTCGCATTGGCAAAATCGAACATGCCCACAACGGCACACTGTTTCTCGATGAAGTCGAAAGCATGCCGATAACCCTGCAGATCAAACTGCTGCGGGTGTTGCAGGAGCGCACGCTGGAACGCCTGGGCTCGAACCAGAGCGTCGCAGTGGACTGCCGGGTGATTGCCGCGACCAAGTCCGATCTGGATGAGTTGAGCAAGGTCGGTCAGTTTCGCAGCGACCTGTATTACCGGCTGAACGTGGTCACTCTGGAATTGCCTCCGTTGCGCGAACGCCGCGAGGACATCCTGCAGTTGTTCGAGCACTTCTTACAGCTCGCATCGTTACGCTTCGATCGCGAAACCCCGGAGCTGGATCGTCAAACCCTGTCGAGCCTGATGAGCCACGACTGGCCGGGCAATGTGCGCGAACTGCGTAACGTCGCCGAGCGTTACGCCCTCGGCTTGCCGGCGTTCAAGAAGTCCGGCGCAAGCATAGCTGGCAACAGCCTGGACTTTGCCGAAGCGGTGGAGGCATTTGAAAAGAACCTGCTCAGCGATGCCTTGCAACGCAGCGGCGGCAACCTCAGTCAGGCCAGTCAGGAACTGGGCATGGCCAAGACCACGTTGTTCGACAAGGTCAAAAAATACGGGTTGGGTTGATCGTCCCGCCCCCTTTGCCATCTGAATTAAGAGGCCATCGTGGACCTGATTTTCAAAGCCCTGCTGGGCGCTGCTGTGGTGGTGATTCTGGCCGCGCTGGCAAAAACCAAAAATTACTACATCGCCGGCCTGGTGCCGCTGTTCCCGACCTTCGCCCTGATCGCCCACTACATCGTCGGTAAGGGTCGCTCACTGGACGATTTGAAGACCACCATCCTGTTCGGCATGTGGTCGATCATTCCCTACTTCATCTACCTGGCAGCGCTGTACCTGATGGTCGACCGCTGGCGTCTGGAAGTATCCCTTGCCCTTGCGGCACTGGCCTGGCTGGTCGCGGCAACCTTGCTGGTGACATTCTGGATTCGGTTTCACGGGTAAGCGCGTCGACACATTCGCACACAGCCTGTACCCAGGCCGGCGCATTCCTGCACTGGCCCATCCCTTGCATTCATCCGACCCACTTCCCCTCGGCCAACTGGCAGGAGCTGCTCCCTTGACCCCAACCGTGATCCTGCTGATCGCGCTATGCATCGTGCTCGATGTAATTGGCCAACTCGCTTTCAAGCTCGGCCTGGATCGGCTGCCCGAGCACGTGGGCGGCTTTCGTTTGCGCAATTTCTGGCGACAAATCGCCGGTGCGCCCCTGCTATGGTGTGGGGTCGCCTGTTATTCCGTTCTTTTCGTTGCCTGGCTGGAGGTACTGTCACTGGCACCGCTGAGCCTGGTGTTTCCGGCGATCAGCCTGAGCTATTGCGGCGTGGTGCTGGGTGGACGCCTGGTGTTGGGCGAAACCGTCAGTCGACGGCGCTGGCTCGGCACTTTCGTCATCACTACCGGCGTCATGCTGGTTTGCGCAACGGGCATTTGAGGCCTCTATGACAAAGAGTTGGATTGAAGGGCGTGGCGCAAGCATTGGCCTCTGGGCACTATTGATCGCCTTTGAAAGCGGCGCGCAAATATCACTGAAAGTGGGCGGAGACGGACTGGCCTCCATTCCGTTCGGTGTGAGCTGGCTACTGGCTGCGGTGAGCAATCTGGCGGTCATGGTCGCAATTGTCTGCTATATCGGCTCGTTCCTCAGCTGGATGCTGATCCTGCGCCGCAGCAACCTGTCGCTGGCCTTTCCCTTGAGCTCACTGGTGTTCGTGGTAGTACTGCTCGGCTCATGGCTCGGCTTGGGCGAAACCATCAGCCCGATGCACTGGCTGGGTGTGTGCGTGATCATTGGCGGGATTGTGCTGCTGGCGGAAGGGCAACAACCAGCGGCCACGTAAGGGTCGTGCCCGCTTCTAACCGACGACTCTAGAGGCCGTTGAAATGATAAGCCACGGCGATACTGACCTCGCCCTGGTTATCGTTGCCTCGTTGTTTGACGATTGAACTGTCCGCAGCTGAACCGACCAGATGAGTCCAGCTGGCGCTGGTCAGCAGTAGCCAGCCTCGGCCAAGGGGGAACTGCGCGCTCTGGGTCAGGGTAACGTTCTGCAGGCCGCCGCTGGCGTCGTATTGACGAATGCCCGAGGCCTGGGCCTCCTGTGCACTCACGCCGTAAAAAGTTTGGGCTTGCCGGCCATCCGCATAATTCGCCGTCACCGACGTATCGCCAATAATGCCCAACCCCAGTGGATAACCCAGCTCACCACCTATCCGGCCCAGCACCCCGCCCTGACCATCGCTACCACCCAGCGCATGCCCCATTTGGGCATATACACGCCAGAAATCATCAGGGCTGTATTGCACGAAACCACCGGCCTCGCCCATGTCCGATACATCACGCAAGCCGCGCAATAAGCCATTGGCATTCCGGCCCGGAACATAGTTAAGGAACGGCCCGGCGCTCCAGCCACCCCCCTTCAGCGCCTTCCAGGACAAGCCATCGTCCGAACTGAGACCGAGGTCACCCCAGGTCAGGTCCATATAGGGCAAAGGCCGGACTTCGTAACTGCTCCCGCTGGGATCATGAGGTCCATAGCTAAGAGCCATACCAAGATCGCCAACGATTGGCTCAGCCTGTCCAGGCGAGCTGAAACCGAAAATACACGCAAAACTTGTGAGTAAAAAACAGCGATTTAGCCCGAAAGTAGGCATAAAAACTAACTCAAACAGAAAAACATGCGCGCATCAATGCCTAAACACCCCCCCAATGCAAGCACTTATGTTGTTTGTAGCAACCTACAAAAATTGTAGCTTGCTGGTCTGCTGTGCTCGGCGGCGGCTGCCAAAAACCACTGATAGAGGGATTTGCGCATATTGGCACAGTCCATGCTGTACCCCACTGCAAGCGCAAAGCGCGCTCTCTACTTACCTGATCGACCTTATCAAATAGGCACCTGCAGATGATGCACTGGCATATCGTGTGTGATTTCGATGGGACCGTCACCCGGACCGACGCTGTGGATAACATCCTCGAGCGTTTCGCCGACCCTAGCTGGGAGGCCATCGAAGACGAATGGCTCTCTGGCAAGATCGGCTCGCGAGAATGCCTGGGTCGGCAGCTCGCGCTGGTGAAAGCCTCACCATCCCAGCTCCTCGGCTATTTCGACACCGTCGATATAGACCCGGCATTTCCTGACTTCGTCGAACTTATCCTGAGTCGCGGCGCGACGCTGGACATCGTCAGCGACGGCATCGAACAAGGCATCGCCCGCGTTCTTTCGCGGCATGAGTGCCCGCTGCTGCCAATCATTGCCAATCGCCTGCGCCAGGTCGATCAGGACAGCTGGCGCATCGAGTTCCCGCATTCCAGCGATGCCTGCCGCGCAGCCTCCGGCAACTGCAAATGCAAGTCCGCCCCCAAAGGCAAACGCATCCTGGTGATCGGTGACGGTCAATCCGACATGTGCGTGGCCGGGACCGCCGACTTCGTTTTCGCCAAAGATCGCCTGGCCGAACATTGCGAACGCACTGGCATTCCGTATGCCCGCTTCGACTCGTTCGCCGACTTACCCGCTTTGCTCGCCCGCTTGCCTCACAGCGAACCGGCCCGCGCAATCAGCCTCCCTCTTGAACAGCAGGAACTCTTCCACCATGTCTGAAATTCGTATCGCAACCCCTGAAGACCAGATTCTTCTGGAGAAAGAAGCTAAGTATTGCTCCTTTGGCGACACCGTTCACTACATCGACCCGCCGCGCATTTTCAATCGCTGTGAAGGTTCGTACGTCTACGACACCAGTGACCAGGCTTACCTCGACCTGCAAATGTGGTACTCGGCGGTCAACTTCGGTTACGCCAACCCACGCTTGAATAACGCACTCAAGCAACAGATCGACTCCATGCCGCAGATTGCCAGCCAATACCTGCACCGTGGCAAAATCGAGCTGTCAGAAATGATCGCCGTAGACGCCAAGAACAAGTTCGGTCTTGACGGTCGCGTTCACTTCAACGTCGGCGGTTCGCAGTCCATCGAAGACTCCTTGAAAGTGGTCCGTAACGCCAGCAACGGCAAAAGCTTGATGTTCGCTTTCGAAGGCGGTTATCACGGCCGTACCCTGGGCGCTTCGTCAATCACTTCCAGCTATCGCTATCGTCGCCGCTACGGCCATTTTGGCGAGCGAGCGCAGTTCATTCCTTTCCCTTACCACTTCCGTGGTCCGAAAGGCATGACCAAAGAAGAATATGGCAGCTACTGCGTACAGCAGTTCGCCCGCCTGTTCGAGACTGAATACAACGGTGTCTGGGACCCGAAAACCAACCAGTGTGAATACGCGGCATTCTACGTCGAGCCGATTCAGGGCACTGGCGGCTACGTTATCCCGCCGATGAACTTCTACAAAGAACTGAAGCAAGTGCTGGATCAGCACGGCATCCTGATGGTGGTCGACGAAATCCAGATGGGTTTCTTCCGCACCGGCAAGCTGTGGTCCATTGAGCACTTCGACGTCAAACCTGATGTAATCGTGTTCGGCAAAGCGCTGACCAACGGCCTCAACCCATTGGGCGGTATCTGGGCTCGCGAAGAACTGATCAACCCAAAAATCTTCCCGCCAGGTTCGACTCACTCCACCTTCGCCTCCAACCCACTGGGTACTGCGGTAGGTCTGGAAATGTTCAAAATGACCTCCGAAGTCGACTACGGCGCGATGGTCATGGAAAAGGGCAAGTACTTCCTGGCTGGCCTGCAAGACCTGCAAAAACGCTACCCGATCATCGGCGACGTCGACGGCTTGGGCTTGGCACTGCGCGCAGAAATCTGCGGCCCGGATGGCTTCACCCCGGACAAGGCCACACTCGACTTCATGGTTGACGAAGGCATGAAGGGCGACATCGAAATCGACGGCAAGCGCTTAGGCCTGATCCTCGATGTGGGCGGCTACTACAAGAACGTCATCACCTTGGCTCCGTCGCTGGAAATCAGCTACGCAGAAATCGATCTGGGCATTGCCCTGCTCGACCGCCTGCTGCATAGAGCCATGAAGCGGTGAACCTGCCAGAGATCGATATGGGCGAAGGTAACGCCAGTTTCGTTCTCGGCAGTGGTCCGGTCGCGGTGTTGTTGATCCACGGCCTGACCGGCACCCCGACGGAGTTACGTCGGGTTGCCCAAGGCTTGGCCAAGCGTGGGTACACCGTGTACGTACCCACGCTTGCCGGGCACTGCGGCGACAACGCCGACCTGCAAGCCACAGGTTGGAAAGACTGGTACGAGAGCGCGCGCAAGGCCTTTGTCGGCATCCGCCAACGCCACGCGCAGGTGTTCGTCGGCGGGCTGTCGATGGGCGCCGTGATGTCCATGCACATGGCTGCCGAGCATCCGGGGCAAATCGCCGGCCTGCTGCTGTATTCGACGACCTTGCGCTACGACGGCTGGAACATGCCAAAAGCTGCGGTACTGACACCGCTACTGATGGCCATTCCATTCGGCGTGCACCTGTGCCGTTTCAACGAAACATCGCCTTACGGCATCAAAGACAAGCGCTTGCGGGCTATCGTCGAACGCCAGATGAAAGCCGGCGAAAGCAGCAATGCCGGATTACTGACCATGTCAGGTGTCAATGTTCGCGAACTGCATCGATTGGTTGCCGTCGTGAAACGAGAAATGCCTTCGGTCACCACGCCTGCGTTAGTGTTGCACTCCATCGAAGACGACATCACCAGCCGCTGGAATGCTGATTATGTCGAGAAGCACCTTGGCGGCAAGGTCACTAAAGTACTGCTCGACAACTGCTATCACATGATTACCGTCGACCTGCAGTACCGTAAGGTGATCACGCTGAGCGCAGACTTTATCGACAGCCTGACCGAGCAACCGTCCCTCCAGGCTGTTCCTCTGAATGATCATCGGCAACTGGCCTGAGCTCAACATGCTCACCCCACCTGCCTTCTTCCGTCTTTGGGCAAGCAGCGCCGCCTGCAATAATTGTTTTCCCGGGGCGCTGGAGCACTGTATTGAAACGGGGCAAACTCGCTGTACACAGGAGCGATTCGACCCTGGCACGGCTGCTGCAATAAGCGAGCGTTGATGAGCGAAGAAAAAAGCCGCACCCGAAAAACGTTTACCCTTTCGCACTGGACCGTACAGCGCAAACTGGTCCTCGCGTTCTGGCTGGTCAGCGTCATTCCGACAATGATCGCCGCCGAATTGGCGGCGACCACCGTGTCGCAGATTTTTGAAAGTAACGTCAGTGTTTGGTTGCAGGAATCGACCCGGATCGTCCAGGACGAGATCAGCGAAATCCTGCGGGTTAACAACAGGGTCTCTCAGTTGTTCCTGCAAAATACCCGCCCGTCGGCCCCCTCTGCCGCCCGGCACAACAAATTGACCACCGACCTCGCTAATGCGATGGGCATCGAAGTTGTCGCGCTGATCCGCAGCAGTGACCACAAAGTGGTTTTCTCCACCGTTGCCGACAATATCATCGAGCAGATCAGTATCGCGCCCAACGCTGTAATGCAAACCATCCATAACGGCAGCGTGTTCACGGGCGTCGTTGTTTCGACCTATCAGTCGACTCAGGATGACGTCGATTATGAGTTACTGGTCGGGACCTATCTGGACAACAGCTTCCTTACCAGCGTGGCTGATGTGCACTCCCTCGACCTGCGGCTGTACATGAAAGACACGGGCGGCTTCAGCGAGATTTTTTCAACACAGCGCTTTATGAACCACCCGGCGATCGTGCCACCCGAAATCGAACAGACATTGCGCGAGACTAAAGAGCCCAGCGAGCAGTTCACCACCAGCTATGCCGGTCTTTACACGCCGATTTTCAATGACACCGGGGAGCTTCAAGGCATCATTTTCAGCGGCCTGCTACGGCATACCTCTCTGGTCGGACTGGTCAATCAGACCAATTTATTCATGCTGATCCTGCTGTTGGGCTCGGCCCTGTCGCTGAGCGTCGGTTGGTTGATTTCACAACGACTGACCAAGCCACTGCGCGGTTTGTCCGAAGGCGTAAGGGCTGTGACCGCTGGCGATTACCGTCAGCGCGTCGAGGTCATCGGCACTGACGAATTGGCTGAACTCAGCGTGACCTTCAACGACATGACCGAACGCCTCAAAGAGCTTCAGCATCTGGAAGCACAACTGCGCCGCCGTGACCGTCTGCATACCTTGGGCGAAGTGGCGATGGGGTTGGCCCACGAGATCCGCAACCCGCTGGGCATCATCAAAACGGCCACCCAATTGCTGCACCGCCGTGCGCAGCTGCCGGAAACCGACAAGCGCCACCTGGAGTATGTGATTTCAGAGGTCACCCGGATCAACGACCTGATCACCGAGTTCCTCGACTTCGCCAAACCCAGTGCGCCGATCCGCTCCACGCAACGGGCCAGGCCTCTGCTGGATGACTTGCTGGGGTTTTGTGCGCCGGAACTATCGACCCATAATATCGAAGCGGTGATCGTCGAGCACGATGCCAATGCCATGATTTATGCCGACGCCCGGCAACTGACCCAGGCCTGTCTGAACCTGGTCCTCAATGCGATCGACGCGATGCCCTCGGGCGGTCGCTTGACGATCGGTATTGCTATCGTTGAAGACACTACGGTCATCAGTATTTCCGACACAGGCCACGGTATTGAACCGGACATGATCGAACGTATCTTCAGCCCATTTGTCACGACCAAGGCATCCGGCACAGGATTGGGCCTGGCGAAGGTCTTCTCGATCATGGAAAACCACGATGGCCGGGTAGAATGCGTCAGCCAGGTGGGGGTCGGGGCGACCTTCAATCTGTATATCCCAGCCTATGATGGAGAGTGGTCATGAGCCATAACGTGCTGGTGGTTGATGATGAGCCCAAGCTCTGCGAACTGCTGGCTTCGGCCCTGAGCCAGAATGATATCCAGGTGTTCACTGCCGGCAACGGCCTGCATGCCTTGGCGGTGCTCGAACGCGAAGAGATCGATCTGGTGATCACTGACTGGCGCATGCCAGGCATGGATGGCCCGCAATTGCTGGCTGAAATAAAACTCCGTTTCCCGCTGCTGCCGGTGATCGTCATGACCGCTTACAGCACGGTGAAAAATGCCGTGCAGTCGATGCGCAACGGCGCGTATGACTACATCAGCAAGCCCTTTGATATCGATGAACTCGACATCACGGTCAACAAGGCCCTGCAATTTCGCGACATCCTGCGTGACAACGCACGTCTGCGCGCCGAACTCGATCAGCATCAGCAGATCGACAGCCTGGTGGGCGAGAGTCCGGCCTTTCAGCGGGTGCTGCAGGCAGTGGATTCGGTGCGAGAAAGCAACGCCACCATCTTGCTGACCGGCGAAAGCGGGACCGGCAAAGAAATGGTCGCACGGGCGATCCACAAACACGGCAACCGCGCGGACCAGCCCTTTATTGCGGTCAACTGCGCGGCAATCCCTGAAGGCTTGCTTGAGAGCGAAATGTTCGGCCATCGCAAGGGCGCCTTCACTGGCGCAGTGGCTGATCGCGTCGGACGGTTCATGCAGGCCGACAAAGGCACACTATTTCTTGATGAAGTCGGCGACATGCCGCTGGCACTGCAGGCGAAAATCCTGCGTGCCTTACAGGAACGGGTGATCGAGCCCGTGGGTGATTCACGTGAGCGCAAAGTTGATGTGCGGGTGATTGCCGCGACCAACAAAGACCTGCTCGACGCCGTGGCGAAAAAGGAGTTCCGTGAGGACCTTTACTACCGCCTGAATGTGTTCCCGATCCCCCTGCCCCCCCTGCGCGAGCGGGCCGACGACATCGCACCACTGGCCATGCATTTTGCCCACACCCTGGGCGCCGCAGCAGGCAAACGCATCACCGGTTTCAGCCCGGAAGCCATGCTGGCGATGACCAATTACCCTTGGCCGGGCAATATTCGCGAGCTACAAAACTGTGTAGAGCGCGCCACCATCGTCGCCTCCAGCCACATCATTGAAGAAAGCGACCTACCGGCCTACCTGTTCGGCTCGCGCCCGCTAGACAGCAGCGTCATCAATCTAGTCAGCGAAGGGGCAAATATCCCGAAAGATCTGGATGCGGCCCTCGCCGAAGTGGAAAAAGCCTACATCCTCGCCGCCCTGCATGAAACCCACGGCGTCCAGGCCGCTGCCGCACACTTGATCGGGGTCTCCGAGCGCAGCCTATGGTATCGCCTGAAAAAACTGGCCATCCACGTGGATAAGATTGTCCGGTAGACGCGTTATTGCGGCTCGGCAGCCTCCGCAATGATCTGACGAATGGCGTCGGTGAACGCTTCCACCGGTTGCCCGCCAGACACAGCATAGCGGTCGTTGAAGACGATGGTCGGCACTGAACTGACCCCACGCGACACCCACAGCTGTTCCAACTCACGGACCTCGGCGGCATATTCGCCTGAAGCCAGAATTGCTTCGGCACGCTGGCGGTCCAGGCCCACCCGTTCAGCCACGGCTGCCAGCACGTTATGATCCGAAGGGTTGGCATGATCCGTGAAGTACGCTGCAAACAAGGCCTCTTTCAACGCTTGCTGCTTGCCTTCCAGTTCAGCCCAATGCAACAGGCGGTGGGCGTCGAAGGTGTTGTAGATGCGTCGGTCACCCTGTGAGAAGGTAAACCCCAGCTCGGCACCGCGCTGGCGAATCACTTCGCGATTCTGCCGGGACTGTTCGGGCGTCGAACCGTATTTCTCGAAGATATGCTCGTTGATGTCCTGACCTTCAGCGGGCATGTTCGGGTTGAGCTCGAACGGCTGGAAATGGATCTCGGCCTTGACCTCATCACCCAGCCCTTCCAGCGCCTGGGTCAAAGCGCGCAGGCCGATCACACACCAAGGGCAGGACACATCAGAAACGAAATCGATTTTCAGGGGTGTGCTCATGGAACCCTCGCTCACGTATTGCAGTGGGAAAGCTCGCACCTTACACCTTCGTCGGCGTCCTTTTCACCTGAGCTACAACTGCGCGACGTGACTGCCGTCGTGTTGATGTGCTTTCAGATACGGCAGAACCGCCGCCAGGAGCGGCGCCTTGAACGCTTCCTGAAAGCGATGAGCCAGCCCCGGAATCAAGCGCAACTGACTGCCCTGGATATGCGCAGCGACATGGATGCCGTGCATCACCGGCAACAACGGATCGGCGGTGCCGTGCACCACCAGCGTTGGTAGGCGCAAACGGTCGAGCAGTTCGACACGGCTGGACTCGGCCAGAATCGCCAGAATCTGGCGCTTTACGCCATCAGGATTGAAGGCGCGGTCATAAGAAGTTGCCGCCTGCTGCAACAGCTTCTTGCGATCATCCAACACCTGAGGGCTGCCCAGTGCGGCAAGCAAGTCGGCCTGTTGTTCTATGGCCACCTCGCGACTCGGCGCACTGCGTCTGGCCAGCAGTTGCAGCAACGCCGGGCTCGGTGCAGGCAACCCCTGCGCGCCGGAACTGGTCATGATCAGGGTCAGGCTTTCTACGCGATCAGGCGCAATGTCCGCCAGGTGCTGAGCGATCATCCCGCCCATACTCGCGCCCAGCACATGGAATTGCCGAACATGCAGCGAATCCATCAAGCCCAGGGCGTCGTCGGCCATATCTGTCAGGCTATACGGTGCAGAAACCGGTAAGCCAAGCTTGTAGCGCAGGACTTCATAGGTGAGGTTGGGACTGGCTGGCGCCTGTGTCCAGGTGGACAAACCCACGTCGCGGTTGTCGTAACGGATGACCCGAAAGCCTTGCTGACAGAGCGCGACCACCACCTCGTCCGGCCAGTGAATCAACTGGCCTCCCAGCCCCATCACCAAAACCAGGGCCGGATCGGAGTTACGCCCGATGCTCTGATACGCCAGGTGCACCTCTTTGAGGTCGGCCACTTGCGTGGGGACGTTGACATCGCATCGAGAAGCCGCAAAAGACGGCAGGCCGCACAACAGTGCGATCCAGAAAATTAACACCCGCATGAAAAACACCAAGCCGCAAATCCCCAGTAGGTGCGAAGTTTGATGATGTTTTTCAAAGCGCGCTGCCACAGTTTCATGACAATTTGATGAATGCTGCCCGGTGGTCGGGGTTCAGCCTGCGATCAAACCCATTCGCACCGCAGTTGCCGTGCCGCCGCCACCATGTTCGCCAACGCGGCTTCTGTCTCGACCCAGCCGCGGGTTTTCAGGCCGCAATCCGGATTGACCCACAACCGTTCAGCAGGGATGTGCCTGACCGCCTTGGTCATCAGTTTGACCATCTCGGCGGTCTCCGGCACGCGCGGCGAATGAATGTCATAGACCCCCGGCCCGATGTCATTCGGGTAGTCGAATGCGTTGAAGGCCTCCAGCAACTCCATGTCCGAGCGTGACGTTTCAATGGTAATTACGTCGGCGTCCATGGCAGCAATTGATTCGATCACGTCGTTAAATTCGCTGTAACACATGTGGGTGTGGATCTGGGTTTCATCACGCACGCCAGACGCGCACAGGCGAAAAGCCTCCACCGCCCACTCCAGATATTCCTGCCACTGTGCACGGCGTAGCGGCAATCCTTCGCGGAAGGCTGCTTCGTCGATTTGCACGATTTTGATTCCCGCCTGCTCCAGATCCAGCACTTCGTCACGGATCGCCAGCGCCAGCTGTTGCGCCTGAATCTTGCGTGAAACATCTTCACGCGGGAACGACCACATCAGCATGGTCACCGGGCCTGTGAGCATGCCCTTCATGACCTTGCCGGTCACGCTCTGCGCGTAGCGCGTCCATTCAACGGTCATCGCCTGCGGACGGCTCACGTCACCGAATATCACCGCTGGCTTCACGCAGCGCGAACCGTAGCTCTGGACCCAGCCAAACCGGCTAAACGCATACCCGTCCAATTGCTCGGCGAAGTACTCGACCATGTCGTTACGCTCAGCCTCGCCATGCACCAGTACATCCAGCCCCAAGCGCTCCTGAGTCTCCACCGCATGGCGAATTTCACAGTGCATGGCTTCGGTGTAATCAGTGGCCGACAAGGTGCCCTGTTTGAACGCCTGACGCGCCAGACGAATGGACGCGGTCTGTGGGAACGAGCCAATGGTAGTCGTCGGAAACAGCGGCAGATTCAGCCGCGCACGTTGCTGCTCAATGCGCTCGTCAAAAACTGACTGGCGCCGACTGTCAGCCGTAGTGATCGCCGCCAGACGTGCCTCGACGTGGGGTTTGTGAATACGAGGTGATTGCTGGCGGCTGAGCTGTATAGCGCGACTCTCAACCAAAGCGGCCTGCACTGTCGTAGCCTGCGGATCGTTCAAGGCCGCGCTGAGCACCGCGATTTCTTCGCACTTCTGCACGGCAAAGGCCAGCCAGCTTTTCAGTTCGGCATCCAGCGTGTCTTCGCGGTCGAGACTCACCGGGCTGTGCAACAGCGAGGACGAAGCAGAGACCCACAGATTGTCGCCAAAGCGGACGTGCGCGTGTTGCAGTTGCTCCAGTGCGTTGTCCAGGTCGCAGCGCCAGACGTTACGCCCGTTGACCACGCCCAACGACAGCACTTTATAGGTCGGCAGACGGTCAAGCACTGCCGCCAGTTGTTCCGGCGCACGCACCAGATCGATGTGCAAACCCGCTACTGGAAGCGCCACTGCCAACCCAAGGTTGTCTTCAAGGCCACCGAAATAAGTGGCGACCAGTTTTTTCAGCGGCGAGTATTGCAGGCTGTGATATGCCCGCTCGAACGCGTTTTTCCAGTCTTGTGGCAGGTCGAGGGTCAGGATCGGTTCATCGATCTGCACCCATTCAACGCCCTGCGCCGCCAGACGTCCGAGAATTTCGCCGTACAACGGCAGCAGGCGTTCCAGCAAATCAAGTTTGTCGAAGCTGTCGCCCTTGGCTTTACCCAGCCACAAGTACGTCAAAGGGCCGATCAATACCGGTTTGACTGCATAACCCAGCGCCCGGGCTTCGTCGACCTCCTCGAACAACTGCTCCCAGCTCAGCTGGAAACGCTGGTCCTCAGTGAATTCAGGGACGAGATAGTGGTAGTTGGTATCGAACCACTTGGTCAACTCTTGAGCGTATTGCGCCTTGCCGTGGCTATCGCCGCAGCAATGATCGCTGGCGCCACGAGCCATGGCGAACAACGTATCGAGGGTTGGCAAGCCAGCATCGCCTTTGGCGCCAGCGAAGCGTTCAGGGATCACGCCGAAAGTCAGCGAATGCGCCAGCACCTGGTCGTACCAGGCAAAGTCGCCGACTGGCAGCAGGTCAATCCCGGCGTCTTTCTGCAAACGCCAGTGGGTAGCACGCAACTCACGACCGACTGCACGCAGGCCCGCTTGATCAAGGTCGCCTTTCCAGTACGCTTCCAGCGCTTTTTTCAATTCACGGTCTGCGCCGATGCGCGGAAATCCAAGCGTGTGGGCCAAGGCCATGACAACGTCCTCCCAATAAAAGATGGCGCTATTGTCGACAGCTCGACCAACATGAGACAAACTCATTGTATTCGTGTTGATCACAAAGTTTATTCATGGAGACCTCCATGCTGGAAATCCGCCACCTGAAAACCCTCCACGCCTTGCGCGAGGCCGACAGCCTTGTGGAAGCGGCCGAGCGCCTGCACTTGACGCAATCTGCCTTGTCCCATCAGTTCAAGGAGCTGGAGGAGCGCATGGGTATGTCGCTGTTCACGCGCAAAACCAAACCCGTACGGTTCACCAGTGCAGGGCTGCGCCTGTTGCAGCTGGCTGATTCAGTCCTCCCGCAATTGCGGGGTGCCGAGCGTGACATCGCCCGTCTGGCGGGCGGAACTGCGGGGCGCCTGCACATGGCTATCGAGTGTCACAGTTGCTTCCAGTGGCTGATGCCGACCATCGACCAGTTCCGTGATGCCTGGCCGGAAGTCGAGCTGGACCTGTCGTCCGGGTTTTCCTTCGCGCCGCTGCCGGCACTGGCCCGCGGCGATCTGGACTTGGTGGTGACCTCCGACCCACTGGAGCTGGTGGGCATCACCTACGTCCCATTGTTTACCTACGAAGCCATGTTGGCGGTGGCCAATCAGCATCCGCTGGCGAACAAGGCGTATGTTGTCCCGGAAGACCTGCTCAAGGAAACCTTGATCACCTACCCGGTTGAGCGCGACCGTCTGGACATCTTCACCCGCTTTCTGGAGCCGGCCGATGTTGAACCGGCGCAGGTGCGAACCTCAGAACTGACGGTGATGATGATGCAACTGGTCGCCAGCGGACGCGGCGTGTGTGGCATGCCCCATTGGGCGCTGCATGAATACAGCTCGCGGGGCTATGTGAAAGCCAAGCGATTAGGCGAAAAAGGCCTGTTCGCCACGCTGTATGCCGGCATCCGCGCCGACATGCTCGATGCGCCGTACATGCGTGATTTCCTGCTGACCGCCAAAGACACCTCGTTCTCGACGCTGGATGGGGTGAGTGCAGTCAGGTGAGGATGTACGGCCCGCTCGCGCCTCCCCGGAAGCAGAGACAGGCCGTTATCCGATGGGCTTAGCGTGATCTTCGCCGAAACACTTTGAGCTGACAGAGTATTATCGGCGCTACATTCGTCTGCACCGAGGGAAGGTTTCATTGCCGGTACATAGAGACCCGGGGTGAAACCACTGATTGATAGGCGCGGAACAGCGCCAGCATTTTCGTCATTAACCGTCATAAAGCCCCAGGATTCCGCATGAGCCTGTCCCTCCTCAGTCGTTACGCTTTTTTTGTGTTTTGCGTATGTTTCACCTTCGCCAGCATTCCGTTCTGGCACCACGAATGGCTCTGGCCATTCACCCTGGTCACCGGTGTACTCAGCCTGATCGGCATCGGCGATCTGCTGCAGACCCCGCACGCGATACGCCGCAATTACCCGATTCTGGGCAACATCCGTTACCTGGTCGAAGGCATCCGCCCGGAGATCCGCCAATACCTGCTGGAGTCCGACAGCGACGCTCTGCCCTTCTCTCGGGCCCAGCGTTCGTTGGTATATTCGCGCGCCAAAAATGAAACGGCGGACAAGCCTTTCGGCACGCTGATCGATGTCTATCAGACAGGTTTCGAATTCATCGGCCACTCGATGCGCCCCGCACCGTTGAGCGATCCCCACGCCTTTCGCGTGCTGGTCGGTGGTCCGCAGTGCAAACAACCGTACTCGGCCTCGGTCTTCAATATCTCGGCGATGAGCTTCGGCTCGCTTAGCGCCAATGCGATTCGCGCGCTGAATCAGGGCGCCAAACTCGGCAATTTCGCCCACGACACCGGCGAAGGCAGCATCAGCCCGTATCACCGGGAAAACGGCGGCGATTTGACCTGGGAACTGGGCAGCGGCTACTTCGGCTGCCGGACATCGGATGGCCGTTTCGATCCGGTGCGCTTCGCCGCACAGGCAAAAGATCCGCAAGTGCGAATGATCGAAATCAAGATGAGCCAAGGCGCCAAACCGGGCCACGGCGGCATCTTGCCCAAAGGCAAAGTGACCAAGGAAATCGCCGAAACCCGCGGCATCATGATGGGCGAAGATTGCATCTCACCCTCGCGACACAGTGCGTTTTCGACCCCTTGCGAACTGATGCACTTCATTGCTCAACTGCGCGAACTGTCTGGTGGCAAACCCGTGGGCTTCAAGTTTTGCCTGGGGCATCCGTGGGAGTTCATGGGCATCGCCAAAGCCATGCTCGAGACCGGCATCCTTCCAGACTTCATCGTGGTCGACGGCAAAGAAGGCGGCACCGGCGCGGCACCCGTGGAATTCACCGACCACATGGGCGTGCCTATGCGTGAAGGTCTGCTGTTCGTGCACAACACCCTGGTCGGCCTGAACCTGCGGGACAAAATCAAGCTGGGTGCCAGCGGCAAGATTGTCAGCGCGTTCGATATCGCTAGCGTGCTGGCGATTGGTGCCGATTGGGCCAACTCGGCACGCGGCTTCATGTTCGCAATTGGCTGCATTCAATCGCAAAGCTGCCACACCAACAAATGTCCGACCGGCGTTGCCACCCAGGATGCATTGCGTCAACGGGCACTGGTAGTGCCAGACAAAGCGCAGCGGGTGTTCAACTTCCACCGCAGCACGCTCAAGGCATTGGCCGAAATGCTGGCTGCAGCCGGCCTCGATCACCCTTCGCAGCTTGAGGCCAAGCATCTGGTCCGACGGATGTCCGCCACAGAGATCAAACTGTTCTCCCAGTCCCACGTATTCCTCAAGCCTGGCGAATTGCTGACCGGCGAAGTGGATGGCGAGTTCTACTCGAACATGTGGCAGATGGCGCGAGCCGACAGTTTTGAGCCCAACACTGCCGCAGCCTGAGGCCGATTGATGCGTTGAGCCCCGACGAGGAACGATGGTCGAGGCTCAACGTTACTGACACTGCACTTAGTTACTGGCTGCTCTCAACGGCCCACACACGGCCGTTGTGCAGACGGCGTAAAGCCAGACTTGCGTGTCACCCGTGGTCAACGCGCTGACTGGCAGCCAGTTTTTCGGGACTGTCATGGCTTCGTCCGGTTCACTGCCCTGGACCACCCATACCCGCCTTGTCTCGGAAGGCAGTGAGCCAAGGTTATCGACATACAGCGCGTCCGCATCTTGATACAACAGAGCACCCTCAGCCTGTTCGCCAGGACGTCCAGACTCCCCAGTCGGCAACGGCGGGGTGTAGAGCAACG
The DNA here is from genome assembly GCF_052976945.1 of Pseudomonas sp. GG8. Classification (NCBI taxonomy): domain Bacteria; kingdom Pseudomonadati; phylum Pseudomonadota; class Gammaproteobacteria; order Pseudomonadales; family Pseudomonadaceae; genus Pseudomonas; species Pseudomonas sp. GG8. The sequence continues at coordinate 568,588 of NZ_JBRIIP010000001.1, read as the reverse complement.
GAATCGTCCCGGTTTTGTTGTAGTAGGCAACGCTCAAGTACCAATAAATATCGTTTACCACGATGCGGTCACCCGTAGCGAAGTGCTGATTAATGTAATCGGTCGTCTTGTCGATCTGATTGTCTGGTTGATTGACTGTGTCATTCAATTTATTCGTCTGGTTATAAACGTTGTAGAGCCCTACCCCCTCCCCACTGACTAAAACTGTCAGGCATACAATGGCAAGCGTTCGATACCGATGCGCCAGTCGATCCAGTGCGATGGACAGGATCAGCGGCAACCCGATCACCGCGAACATGAAATAACGGGGCACAAAAAACGAATGTTTAAACGAAACTAAAAACACTACCCCTATTGGCACAAAGGTATAGATGGCCAGTAACGCATGAAGCCTGTAAGGCTGATTGTCGCGCAGGACACTCCATCCGGAAGCCAGCAACACCCACACAGGCAGGGCAATAAATATCGGCCAGGGCAGACTTCTCCCATCATCGAGCGTTAACGATTCCCAAATAATGGAAGGCACGCTGAAGACTGTGACAGGCGGTATCCAGCCCACTTCCCCGGTCAACGACAATTGATTGATTAAATGAGGGACCCAGGGCAAGTAAAGAACCACCACGGCAGCGTTGGCGGTCCACCACGCAGGTCGTGAAATGAGGTGGCATGTACGCGAGGGCTGGAAACGTAGCAACAGCAGATAGAGCCAATGCGAGACCACACACAGCCCCGCAAAATAGTGGGTATAAAGCCCCGCTGCCATTAGCAGCGTGTAGACGATCAGGTATCGACGCTGCTGCGGATGTTTAATCCAGTAAATCAGGGCTATCGTCGCCCCCATCAGCCAGGCCCCCTGAAGTGCGTACATCCGCACCTCTTGGCTGTAACGCACGGCAATAGGCAGAAGTGCCAGAAGCAGCCCGGCCAGCATCGCGGCACGACGCGTTGCAATCAACCTCACCAGCCAGACACCTAACCCAACAGTCACCCCGCCCGCCAACACACTCATGGCCCGAAGCGCAAAAACCCCGCTGCCAAATGCAGCCGTCCACCCATGCAGCAGCAGGTAGTAAAGAGGCGGATGAACATCGTATGTGGTGTGAGACCAGATGAGAGGGAACGAAAACTCACTCATCAGCACGCTGGCAGCTTCGTCGTACCAGATGGCCGGCCCGGTCACTTCATAAAAGCGCACCAAAGCTGCAAGGGCCAGGATGGTCAGCAGCACCCAGCGCTCCCGAAATAACCATGCAACACGTTCAGCACTCGTGCTTTTTTGGGGCTGAAGTAGCTCCATCATGCGAATCCCCCCGACTTGCGCTTAAGCTTCCAGACCGATCATGAGCACTGCATACCCTGCAGACTGTGACCATTGCCTAAGGTTCTACCGCAGCAGCCCCCATGTTCCTGAGACATTAAGTAATAGCCTGTTTTTGCATTTATTCACCAATGACGCCACCCTGCGCGCCGCCGATGTGCTACTTGGAACCTCCAAGGCCGCACCCACCTCCCGATCGAACACCCGCTGAAGAGCCCGCTGACATGATTAACGGACGCGATCCTCGAATCGATTTCTTTCGAGGTCTGGCGCTGATCTTCATTTTCTGGGATCACGTGCCTGGCAACCCCTTCGCCCAACTTACTGTACGCAACTACGGCTTCAGCGATGCGGCGGAGATCTTTGTATTTCTCGCCGGTTATGCAGCAGTGCTGGCCTATGGACGCATCGCCTTGCGCGACGGTTTTGTCGTCGCCTGCGTCCGCATCCTGCGGCGAGCGTGGGTGCTGTATGTGGTGCATATCTTCCTGTTGACGCTGCTGATGGGTATCGTGTTCGTCGCCAACAATCATGTCGAAACCCGCGACATGATCCAGGAGATGGGCTTGAGCTACTTCGTCAGAAACCCGCAACAAGCCTTGGCCGATGAGTTACTCCTGCGCTTCAAACCCAACCTGACTGACCCGTTGCCGCTCTACATTCTGCTGTTGCTGGCCTTGCCACTGATCCTGCCCTGGATGCTGCGCCGGACCGAATACGTGGTCGGACTGTCCGTTGCGTTGTACCTGATGGTGCCGCTATTTGGCTGGAATCTCTCGGCTTATGAAGGCGGCGTCTGGTACTTCAACCCCGTGGCCTGGCAACTGCTGTTCGTCCTCGGCGGTGCCTGCGCAATTCGTGGGCAACGACCGAGCGCCCCGCAACCACGCCCGCTGAAGCAGCAACCGTTGTTCATCGTCTGCGCGACATACGTGGTGATCTCCGGGCTGATTACCCTGTCGTGGAAATGGCCGGGGCTGCACGAGATGTTGATACCAAAAGCCATCTCCGACCTGCTGTACCCGATCAGCAAAACCGACCTCTCGCCCGCGCGCCTGCTGCACTTTCTGGCGCTGGCTTACTGCGCCGCAAAACTGCTGCCGACAGGTCAGGCATGGCTGAACAACTGGCCGGCCCAGCAAACCTGCCGCATGGGTCGCTATTCCCTGGAAGTCTTCTGCCTCAGCGTCCTGCTCGCGCCGCTGGCCGACATGGCCAACGCTCTCGCTGGCGACACCTGGCCGATGCAAGTCTTTACCGCTCTGCTGGGTTTGGGCTTGATGATGCTCATGGCGAGCGGGCTGGAATTGAATAAAAGGCTGGGGACGCCGGGGCAGGTGGTGGCAGTTTGAGAACGCCGTCTCACTGAAACGCACTCTCGGAAATTTCCTACGGGTTTATCAGGCCAAGTTTTTTGAAGGTGGGTCGTTATGCAAGGAGAGTGAACGAATCAGTGAGGGAAGGATTATGGAAATCAAAGGTACTGCCGTTTGGGTAGGGGGATATCAGGCAATTGAGGAGCCGCTACTACCGCTGCCTGAAAACTGGAATTGTCCGGAAGATCTGGCGGCAATGACGCGCCCTAAAATGTATACCCTGGAAAAGCTTTTACCCAAAAGTTGTTTTCCTGTAACCCTGTCGGAGGACCAACTTTCAGAGATCAACACGAGAGAGGTAGATCCGTGGGGAACCGATATGATCCCGCTGACAGAAAAAGAGTGCTGCTGGACATGCCGTATGTTCCAAACATGGGCATTGAGATGGGATGCCGAGATAGAGCTTGAACACATAAAATCCGAACTGATCCTTTTCAAAGCCGATCTTGGTTTGTCGAACGCTGAATTGTCAAAAAACTACAAAACTGTGGGAGCAGGCTCGCCTGCGAAATCAGCCCACCAAATACCGGAGACAGTGAGGGGTAAAAAAAGCCCCGATCATTATGAACCGACCAGGGCTTTTTGCGTTTCAGGCGGTGTTACAACGCCGGACGTATAGCGCCCACTGCTTCGTTTTTCGGCGCCAGGTTGAACACGTAGAACAGTACCGTCAGCAGTACCAGGAACGCTGGCCCGACATACAACGCGATGCGGGTTTCTTCGAAGTAAGCCATCAGGCCTACCACTAGGATCAGGAACGCCAGCGCCAGATAAGAGCTGAGCGGCCATAGCCACATACGGAATTTCAGTTGGTCGCGCTCGGTTTTGCTCAGGCCTCGGCGGAAGTTGAGTTGCGCCAGCAGGATCATGGTCCAGGTCCAGATCGCACCGAAGGTCGCGATGGCCGTTACCCAGACGAAGACTTTTTCCGGCACCAGGTAATTGAGAAATACGCCGATCAACAAGGCAAAAATCGACAGCAGCAGTGCACGACGTGGTACGCCGTTGCTCGAGGTTTGGGCGAAGCCACGCGGTGCCTGGCCGTTCTGCGCCAGGCTGTAGAGCATGCGTCCGGTACTGAAGATGCCGCCGTTGCAGGACGACAGTGCCGCAGTGATGACCACGAAGTTGATGATGCCGGCGGCGGTCTTGATACCCAGACGCTCGAAGGTCATCACAAAAGGGCTGCCCTGGGTGCCTATTTCGTTCCACGGGTAGATCGACAGGATCACAAACAGCGCACCAACGTAGAACAACAGAATCCGCCAGAACACCGAACCGATGGCACTGGGAATGGTTTTCTGTGGGTTCTTCGCTTCACCGGCGGTCAGGCCGATCATTTCAACGCCGAGGTAGGCGAACATCACCATTTGCAGTGACATCAGGATGCCTTGCACGCCGTGGGGCATGAAGCCGCCGTGGCTCCACAGGTTGGCAACGCCCAACGCGACACCGTCATTACCGAAACCGAAGGCGATGACGCCAATACCGCCGACGACCATGGCGATGATGGTGACGATTTTGATCAGGGCGAACCAGAACTCGAATTCACCGAAGGCTTTGACTGCGATCAGGTTGATGGAGCCCATGCTGATCAGTGCCGCTAACGCCCATATCCAGCGCGGAACCTCGGGAAACCAGACACCCATGTAAACGGCCACGGCGGTGATTTCCGCAACGCAGGTCACCAGCCACAAGAACCAGTAGTTCCAGCCGGTAAGGAAGCCCGCCAAGGGGCCGAGATAGTCTTGTGCGTAGCGGCTGAAAGAGCCAGCGACCGGGTTGTGCACGGCCATTTCGCCGAGCGCGCGCATGATCACCAGGATGGCCAGGCCACCGATGATGTACGACAGCATGATCGCGGGCCCGGCCATCTCGATGGCTTTGGCGGAACCGAGAAACAGGCCGACACCAATACAGGCACCCAAGGCCATCAGACGAATGTGGCGCTCGCCCAACTCTCGTTTCAGAGGCCCGCCTTGAGCGGTCTCGGTGTGCAAAGTGTGCTTGCCGACTGGCATAAATTTACAACCTCATATTGTTATTGGATATGTAGTCAGTCGACGATTCAAAGCACCGGCGGGTAAGCCTGCGCGTCGCATTATCAGGTTCGTCCTTATGAGCGAGCCCGTCATGCGCGAATGGTCCTACTGAAATCGGAGGCGAGCCCAGCACAACAAACGTGCGCATCACGCCTCAAAAAAGAACATCCATCGGAAAAGGCCAGATACGTACTCTCGCGATGGTCGCGCAGTATAAAAATCCACAGCCAGTGGCTTTCACTATATAAACACTTAAATTTGGCGATAATTCACGGCAAAAACCGCTTTAGAAGAGGGATATATTCTGCCGCAGGGTTTTAATCTATCTCGTGCGCAAACAGGGTTTGTATCGCCCACACGCCCTACCCTGACGCACGGTTGATGCCTCGATATCGAGCGAGAGGTTTCAAGGGAATTTGCCTACATGCGTATGACAAAGTTTTCACCAATCGCGACCAGCGTCTAAGCTTGTGACAGGTGCGATTAACACGCTTAACCGGGCCAATCGACTATGGGCGCTTTATGGCATTCCGATTCAAAGAAGACCGTGGTTCCTGCTGACGGTCCTGATGACGCTCCCCTGCCTAAACGTCCACGCCGTAAACGGTATGGCTGGCGTCTGTTCTGGTTGCTGTCGCTGATAGGGCTGGCCGCTCTAGGGCTTGCCATATCTGCCGAAACCCGCAGTTCAAAACTGCAAGCCCGTGAGTTCAGCCGCTTCGCCGCCACGCTCAGTTATTCGATGCAGCCCGGTCCGAGCAACTCAATCATGTACCCCGGCGAGGGCCCGTTCGATCGACGTCTGGGGTATTCGGCGCTGGGTGAGTTTCTGCCACGCTTGCTCAAACGCGATTATCTAGTGACCCGGCAAACCCGGTTCTCTCCCGACCTGCTCGCCTATAGCCAGCGCGGTTTCTTCGTGCCCTATCAAGAGAAAATTCAGGCAGGGTTGTCGATTACTGATTGTCGGGGAGCTCCGCTCTATCAGTTCCGTTATCCGCAGCAGCTCTATTCCAGCTTTGCGGCGATCCCGCCCTTGGTGGTCCACAGTTTGCTGTTTATCGAGAACCGCGACCTGCTTGACCCGCAACAACCCTTGGCCAACCCTGCCGTCGACTGGCCGCGCTTTGCCAAGGCCGCGCTCTCCCAGGTCGCCAAGCTTTTCGCCCTGCCCGGCCAATCCGCTGGCGGCAGTACACTCGCCACGCAACTGGAAAAGTATCGCCATTCACCCGATGGATTGACCCAGTCCGGTGCAGAGAAGCTGCGGCAGATGATTTCCGCCAGCGTCCGTGCCTATCAAGATGGCCCGCAGACACTGGAGGCACGGCAGCGCGTGGTCCGTGATTACCTCAACAGTGTCCCGCTGTCAGCCGTGCCGGGGCATGGTGAAGTGCATGGCCTGGCTGAGGGTTTACGCGTCTGGTATGGCGCAGACTTCGATAAGGTCAATCAGCAACTGACTGACACTGCCAACGACCCGAAAAGCCTCGCTGAACGCGGTCTGGCGTTGCGTCAGGTGTTGTCACTGGTGATCGCCCAACGTCGGCCTTCGCATTATCTGGCCCGAGGTCGCGAAGAGTTGGCGCAACTGACTGACAGCCATATCCGCCTGCTGGCGCAGAACAATGTCATTGATCAAGCGCTGTCGAATGCAGCGCTGGCCAGCGCTGTGACCTATCGTGACTGGGCCCAGCAACCGACCCTTCAGCCCATCGAAACCAACAAGGGCATCAGTGTCGCCCGCAGTCGTCTGTCCACTCTGCTCAATCGCCCTCTGTATGACCTCGACCGTCTGGATCTGGCGGCGACCAGTACCTTGCAAGGGGAGTTGCAAACCAGCGTCAGTCAATACCTGCGGGATCTTGCGGACCCGGCCTTCGCCACAAAAATGGGCTTGATCGGTGAACATTTGCTGACGCCGACCAGCACCCAGGAGGTGCGTTACAGCTTCACCTTGTTCGAACGCGACCCGGATGGTTCTCGGGTGCGGGTGCAGACCGACAGCACCGACCAACCGTTCGACATCAACGAGGGCAGCAAGCTGGAACTGGGCTCTACTGCAAAAATGCGGGTGCTGACCACCTACCTGGAAATCATGTCTGAGCTGCATCAACGCTACGCCGGAAAAATGCCCTCCGAACTGAAAAAAGTCCCGGTCGAAGACCAGGACCGGCTAACCCGCTGGGCCCTCGATTACCTGATGCAGAACAAGGATCAAGACCTGTCGAAGATGCTCGCCGCAGCGCTGGATCGGCAGTACTCCGCCAGCCCCGGCGAAAGTTTTTTCACTGGCGGCGGGATGCATCACTTCAATAACTTTCGCAAAGAAGACAATGGTCGGAGCCCAAGCTTGCGCGACGCGATACGCGAGTCCATCAACCTGCCGTTCATACGCTTGATGCGTGACCTTGTGCGTTACAGCATCTATCAGTCGGCCAACAGCAACGCCCTGTTGCTCAAGGATGATAACGACCCCAGACGCCAGGAATACCTGAGCCAGTTTGCCGATCGCGAGGGCACGGTGTTTCTTCTGCGCTTCTGGAAGCGCTACAAGAACAAGTCCACCCAGGACCGGCTGGATACCTTCCTCGACGGCATGCACCCCACGGCGATTCGCCTGGCCGCCGTGCACCGTTACTTATTGCCCAATGCCGATCAGAGCGCGTTTAACGCTTTCGTTCGCGCGCACTTGGCCGATGACAAAGCGGCGGTCGACAAATTGACCGACAAGCGCCTTGGCGAGCTGTATCAAAACTACGGGCCGGGCGCGTACAACCTGCCGGATCAAGGGTATATCGCCAAGGTTCACCCCTTGGATCTGTGGCTGGTGGGCTACCTGCTGCAACACCCGCAAGCGAAGTTCAGCGAAGCACTTGTCGCCAGTCAAAACGAGCGTCAAGAGGTGTATAGCTGGCTGTTCAAAAGTCGGCACAAAAGCGCCCGCGACACGCGGATTCGCACGATGATGGAGATCGAAGCGTTCCTCGATATTCATAGCCGCTGGCAACGACTGGGTTATCCGTTCGATCATCTGGTGCCGTCACTGGCGACCGCCATCGGCAGCTCGGGGGACCGTCCGGCAGCATTGGCCGAGTTGATCGGGATCATTCAGAACGATGGTATCCGCCTGCCTGTACTGCGCGTCGACAGCCTGCACTTTGCTGCTGGCACGCCCTACGAAACGCAGTTGGCGAATAATCCCAATCTGGGTAAGCGTGTGCTGCCGGTCGAGGTCGCAACGGCCATGCGTGAGGCGCTGTCGCAAGTGGTGGATGCCGGCACGGCGCGGCGTGTGCAGGGCAGCTTCAAACTCGAGGACGGCACCGTGCTGGCCATGGGCGGCAAAACCGGGACCGGTGACAACCGGATCGAGAGCATTGGCGCCAGAGGCAGAATCCTCGGGTCGCGGTCAATCAACCGCACGGCGACGTTTGTGTTCTACATCGGCGCCAATCACTTCGGGACGTTGACGGCGTTCGTACCCGGTCGCGCGTCCGAAGCCTTCAAGTTCACGTCAGCGTTGCCCGTGCAGGTGCTCAAAGGCATGGCGCCGATCCTTAACCCCTATCTCGTGCCGGGCAGCCACACCGCCTGTAACGCCCCGCCCGTGTCATTGCAGGTCAGCACTCAATAATAATGATTCTCTTTATCTCTTGCGTTAAAAGTTAGATATATCTTAAGGTATATCTAACTTTCGCAGGAGACAGAGAAATGAGCGAACCAGGTGACCCCACTCACCATGCCCATCAAGACCACCGCGATCACGGTGACGGCCGCGATGGTTTCGAAAAACGTCCCGGCCGTGAGCGCGGAGGACGCGGCCCGCGGGTCTTTGCTCCCGGCGACCTGAAATTACTGCTGCTCGCGTTGATCGCCGAACAACCCAGCCACGGCTATGACTTGATCCGCCAGATCGAAGGTATGTTCGACGGCGCCTACAGCCCAAGCCCGGGGGTGATCTACCCGACACTGACCTTTCTTGAAGAAAGCGAAATGATCCTCGGCGACGCCTTCGGCGGGAAAAAACGCTACGTCGTGACCCCGAGTGGTGAGCATTCGCTGACTGAACAGGCCATCGCGCTGGAGGGGGTGCACATGCGCATCGACGTCAGTAAGCGCGCCTTGCGCGGACATGATCGGCCGCCGCAAATCCATGAAGCCGTGCACAACCTGCGGCATGCGCTGCAACTGCATCACGGGCGCTGGGATGCGGCAGAAATCCTGCGCGTGAGCACCCTGCTGAACGACACCGCCAAAGCTATCGTTGACGGCCCTGTCAGCGCCACGGAGAAGTCTTGATGAATTTGCAACAGACCATTCACCGCGTCAGCCATGACATCAAACGCCGCAAGCTGGAGGTGCTGCGCGTCATCGACCTGACACCCCGGATGCGCCGCATCACCTTGGGCGGGCCGCAACTGCAGGGCTTTGTCAGCCTGGGCACCGATGACCACGTGAAGTTGATCTTCGCGCAAACGGCCGAAGAGCAGGCGGCACTCGAGACCTTCGTCCCCGGCTCCCCAAGCGATGGCCCAAGCCCGGCGATGCGCGACTACACGCCTCGGCGCCATGACGCAGAGGCTGGCGAACTGGATATCGATTTCGTCCTCCACGGCGAGGGGCCTGCCGCCACGTGGGCAGCGCAGGCCAAACCGGGGCAAACGCTGTACATCGCCGGGCCACGGGGCTCGATGATCGTCCCGGATATCTTCGACAGCTACTTGCTGATCGGCGATGAAACCGCCCTCCCCGCCATTGCCCGCCGTGTAGAAAGCCTGCCGGCCAACCGCAGTGCGCTGGTGGTGGTCGAGATCGCCGACTCGTCCGAGCAGCAGACCTTGCACAGTCTGGCTCAGGTCGACGTGATCTGGATTGTGCGGGGCGAGCAGGATCTGGTGAAGGTTACCCGCAGGCTGGAAATGCCGGAAGGCAAGCTATACGCCTGGGTGGCAACTGAAGCGGCGTTGTCACGCAAGATTCGTCGTGTATTGCTGAATGAATTTGGCCTGGAGGAAAGTCTGGTAAAAACCGTCGGTTACTGGCGCCTGAATGAGGCCGACAACGGTTGAACGATGTCGGCGATGCGGTCTTGAACAGACCGCATTCCTTCACCGTCTGACGCTGTGGCCCTTGACCCTATCCAGCCCGACCAGTACCAGCGAGATCATGAAAAACCCGGCCAGCACGCCACCTGCATTGATAAAGGCCTTGGCATAACCGAGGGTGCCGACATCAATAAAGGGGTACATATAGTCGCCAATCAAATCCCCCCGCAACAGCACGTAAGCGAAATACACCAGCGGGTAAATCCCCCACAGCAGCACGTGGCTCAAGCGCAATCCCCCTTTCTGGACGTATAGCCACCAGTACACAAGAAACAGCAGCGGCATGATGTCGTGCAGCAATTCGTCCGCGATCCATTGCCAGCCCTGGGGCTGCCACAAATGGCGCAGGAGCACGTTGTAAGCGAGCCCCACCAGGACAATGCTGGCAGCAATGCCGCTGCACACCCAAGGCGTTCGGAAAAAGCGATGAACACCATCGCTTCTGCTAACGACCGCGCAGGTCAGGGCAATCGCCACCAAGGTGTTAGTGAGTATGGTAAAAAAACTGAAGAACCTTACCAGCCCACCGAGCAGACTCGCTTGATCCGCCCACCGCGCGAAAAAAATCAGATACAGCTGGATAGCCAATGCCGACCATCCCAGCAGTGCTGCGATGATGATGAAGCTGCGCTGTCCTTGCGACTGTTGCGAATGTTCGCTGTGCATCGTTTTAATCATCCTTGGGTATCGGCAGAGAAAGCAGGGCCCTCACCAGCCTTTGCTGCGTGCCAGCTTCACGTACAAACCTTCGACCTTCTCCCGCGCCCACGGGGTCTTGCGCAAAAACGTCAGGCTGGACTTGATGCTCGGATCGCTTTTGAAACAGCGAATATCAATGCGCTCCGCCAATCCCGACCATTCGTAGTGCGCCACCAGCGCGGTGAGGATCTGCTCCAGTGTTACGCCATGCAGAGGGTTGTTGTTGGATGTCGTCATACCAGGCCTTCGAACTGATTTAAGCGGGGTTTGCCCCGTAAGGTGCGCACCTTAGCCGAGCCTCCCCGTAGCGGGAAGAGCTTAACGCCCCAAGGCATCAGATTGGCATCAGACGAACACCGATAGAAGTTGTAGGACATAACCCCGTCACCTGCACTGCCTGCCTTTCACTGTTACTAAATCCGCAACAAACCTTGGCGCATCCTTCCCTTTCGCTTATTGGCTCAGGTCTCTATCATTACAAATCACTGCTGAATCGATTAATCAACGAATACGCCTCATGTTTGGCACAGAGGCCTGAACTCTGTGCATCGATAGCTGCCTATGAAATAACCCCGTCAAATCCTGACTGCGCCCCCGCCGATGGAACGCATCCAATCGCCAAAATCAGTGGCTTCAATGCGCATGCATGTGACTGGACTAGGCTCACAAACAGACGTTACGCACCAAGCGACATCCCCTTAATCGTCCTGGAGAAACACATTATGAGCACTGATGGTGCTTTAAGCAGAACACGCCTGTTACCGACATTGCTCGGTCTGGTGTTGCTGCTGATGGGCCTGGCCATGTTGGCAGGAGGCATCAAGCTGACGCTGCTGGGCGGCTCGCTGTACTACCTGCTGGCCGGTATCGGCTTTGCCCTGACTGGCGTGTTGCTCATCGCAGCACGCCGTGCCGCGCTAGGCCTGTACGCGCTGCTTCTGCTCGCCAGCACGCTCTGGGCGCTGTGGGAAGTGGGCCTGGATTGGTGGCAACTGGTGCCGCGTCTGGCGCTGTGGTTCGCGTTGGGCATCGTGCTTTTGCTGCCGTGGTTCCGTCGTCCCCTGCTGCGTGGGCAACCCGCCCCCATGGCCACCGGCGCATTAAGCATCGCCGTGGTGCTGGCCGGCCTTACAGCGTTGGCCAGCCAGTTCACCCACCCTGGTGAGATCAAAGGCCAACTGGACCGCGAAACCGCAGGCACCACCAACACCGCCCCGGCCATGCCCGACGGTGATTGGCAATCCTATGGGCGCACCGCGTTCGGTGATCGCTATTCGCCGCTGGCGCAGATAACTCCTGAAAACGCGGGTAAGCTGGTGCCTGCCTGGACCTACCGCACAGGGGATATCCCTGGACCGAACGATCCGGGTGAAACCACAGCCGAGAACACCCCGCTCAAGGTCAACGGGATGCTCTATGTGTGCACACCGCACAGCCAGGTGATCGCACTGGACCCGGACACAGGCAAGGAAATCTGGCGTTTCGACCCGAAGATCAGCACGCAGAAAGCGGCTAACTTCAAGGGTTGGGCGCACATGACCTGCCGCGGCGTGTCGTATCACGATGACGCCGCTTACGCTGCGACTCCCGCTCCCGCTCCCGCGCCGTCGGCAGTACCTGCGCGAAGCCCCGTGCCAGCAGCAACATCGGCGACCAGCGCAAACTCGTGCCCACGTCGCCTGTTACTGCCAACCGCGGACACCCGTCTGATCGCGCTGAACGCCGACACCGGCAAGCCGTGCGAAGACTTCGGTGTTAACGGCTCGATTGATCTGGGCGCCAACATCGGTGCCTTCACGCCAGGTGGCTACTACTCCACCTCGCCGCCTGCCGTGACCCAAAATCTGGTCGTCATCGGTGGTCATGTCACTGACAACCTCTCCACCGATGAGCCGTCCGGGGTGATTCGCGCGTTCGACGTGCACACCGGTCGTCTGGTCTGGAACTGGGACAGCGGCAATCCGAACGACACCACGCCGATTGCTGCGGGCAAAACCTACACCCGTAACTCTCCCAACATGTGGTCGATGTTCAGCGTCGACGAAAAACTCGGCATGCTTTACCTGCCGATGGGTAACCAGATGCCTGACCAGTGGGGCGGCAATCGCACCCCTGAATCAGAGAAGTACAGCGCCGGCCTCGTTGCGCTGGACATCGCTACCGGCCACGTACGCTGGAACTTCCAGTTCACCCATCACGATTTGTGGGACATGGACGTTGGCGGCCAACCGACGCTGATGGACATGAAAACCGCGGATGGCATGAAACAAGCCGTCCTGGCATCGACCAAGCAGGGCAGCATCTACGTGCTGGACCGCAGCAACGGTCAACCGATCGTGCCGATCAACGAAATCCCGGTACCACAAGGCGCGGTTGCCGGCGATCACACGTCGCCGACCCAGCCCAAGTCCGACCTGAACTTCATGCCGCCGCCCCTGAAAGAGCGCGACATGTGGGGCGTGACGCCATTCGATCAAATGCTGTGCCGGATCGACTTCAAATCCCTGCGCTATGACGGCCCCTTCACTCCCCCATCGCTGCAAGGTTCGATCGTCTATCCAGGCAATTTCGGCGTGTTCGACTGGGGCGGTATCTCGGTTGATCCGGTGCGTCAGATCGCGTTCGTAAACCCAAGCTACATGGCCTTCAAATCCAAACTGGTTCCAGCAGCCGAGGTTGAAGGTGGCCCAGGCCGTAAAAGCGAAACTCAAGGCGTACAACCCAACAAAGGAGCACCTTATGGTGTGATCCTCGAAGCGATGCTGTCGCCGATGGGCCTGCCTTGCCAAGCGCCAGCCTGGGGTTACGTCGCAGCCGTGGACCTGACCAATCACACCACGATCTGGAAACACCAGAACGGCACTGTGCGTGACAGTGCGCCAGTACCGATCCCGTTGACCATGGGCGTACCTAGCCTGGGCGGAACGTTTGTCACCAAGGGTGGCGTGGCGTTCCTGAGCGGCACCCTCGACCAGTACCTGCGCGCCTACGATGTTCGTAACGGCAAGCAACTGTGGGAAGGTCGCCTGCCAGCAGGCGCCCAGACCACGCCGATGACCTACACCGGCAAGGACGGCAAGCAGTACGTGCTGGTCATGGCGGGCGGTCACGGTTCACTGGGCACCAAACAAGGCGATTACATCCTGGCGTTCAAACTGCCGGACTGATGATGAAGTGACCCAATGAAAAAGGCGGCTACCGAAAAGTAGCCGCCTTTTTTGCAGGGCTTGTCCCGTTCGGAGCTTTGTGGACATCTGCCATGGGGTTGCCACAAGCGCCCCTATACTGAGCACGGCCTTTAACTATCATCCTGCCAGGGCTTACAAAAAATTATCGGCGCATTGAACGAGAACCCAGGCTCGACCGAATCTATTTGTACTCACCATTGAAACCCTTGCTGCTGCGCCCCATCTAAACTCCATGTTCAATTGTGCAGGTGCCCCATGAGCGACCAGCAAACAGACTCACAAAATTTGTCAGATGACGTTAATGCCGAGCACGACATAGACCAGGGTTCAACCAACACCAGCCTGGCCCTTCCGGGGCAAAACCTCCCGGACAAGGTCTACATCATCCCGATCCACAACCGCCCGTTCTTCCCGGCTCAAGTGCTGCCGGTGATTGTCAACGAAGAGCCTTGGGCCGAGACCCTCGAGCTGGTCAGCAAGTCGGACCATCATTCACTGGCGCTGTTTTTCATGGACACGCCCCCCGACGATCCCCGCCATTTCGACACCAATGCCCTGCCTGAATACGGCACGCTGGTAAAGGTCCACCACGCCAGTCGCGAGAACGGCAAACTGCAATTCGTGGCCCAGGGTCTAAGTCGGGTACGTATTCGCACCTGGCTCAAGCACCATCGCCCGCCGTATCTGGTGGAAGTCGAGTACCCGCATCAACCCAATGAGACGACTGATGAGGTCAAGGCCTATGGCATGGCCCTGATCAATGCGATCAAGGAACTGCTGCCGCTCAACCCGCTGTACAGCGAAGAGCTGAAGAACTATCTGAACCGCTTCAGCCCAAACGATCCGTCGCCGCTCACCGATTTCGCGGCAGCACTGACCTCGGCCAACGGCGTCGAACTGCAAGAAGTGCTCGATTGCGTACCCATGCTCAAGCGCATGGGCAAAGTCCTGCCTATGCTGCGCAAGGAAGTCGAAGTCGCGCGCCTGCAGAAAGAAATCTCTGCTGAAGTGAACCGCAAGATCGGTGAACACCAGCGCGAATTTTTCCTCAAGGAGCAGCTCAAAGTGATCCAGCAAGAGCTGGGCTTGAGCAAAGATGATCGCAGCGCCGACATCGAGCAGTTCGAGCAGCGCCTGGAGGGCAAAACCCTGCCGCCTCAGGCACGCAAGCGGATCGACGAAGAAATAAACAAACTCTCGATACTGGAAACCGGCTCACCGGAATACGCGGTGACGCGCAACTATCTGGATTGGGCCAGTTCGGTGCCGTGGGGCGTTTATGGCAAGGACAAGCTCGATTTGAAGCACGCGCGCAAGGTGCTCGATCAGCACCATGCGGGCCTGGATGACATCAAGAGCCGAATTCTCGAGTTTCTCGCGGTGGGCGCTTACAAGGGGGAGATCAGCGGCTCCATCGTCTTGCTGGTCGGCCCGCCGGGCGTGGGCAAAACCAGTGTGGGCCGCTCGATTGCCGAATCATTGGGTCGGCCGTTCTATCGGTTCAGCGTCGGCGGCATGCGCGACGAGGCAGAGATCAAGGGCCACCGTCGCACGTACATCGGCGCGCAACCGGGCAAACTGGTCCAGGCGCTCAAAGACGTCGAAGTGATGAACCCGGTGATCATG
Source organism: Pseudomonas sp. GG8 (assembly GCF_052976945.1). Classification (NCBI taxonomy): domain Bacteria; kingdom Pseudomonadati; phylum Pseudomonadota; class Gammaproteobacteria; order Pseudomonadales; family Pseudomonadaceae; genus Pseudomonas; species Pseudomonas sp. GG8. The sequence goes on along the minus strand of NZ_JBRIIP010000001.1, from coordinate 553,231 downwards.
CTCGACGAGATCGACAAGATGGGCCAGAGCTACCAGGGCGACCCAGCCTCGGCGTTGCTGGAAACCCTCGACCCGGAACAGAACGTGGAATTCCTCGATCACTACCTGGACCTGCGTCTGGACTTGTCGAAAGTCCTGTTCATCTGCACCGCCAACACCCTGGATTCAATCCCCGGCCCATTGATCGACCGAATGGAAGTGATTCGCCTGTCTGGCTATATCACCGAAGAGAAAGTCGCCATCGCCAAACGCCACCTGTGGCCTAAGCAATTGGAGAAGGCTGGTGTGGCCAAAAGCAGCCTGTCCATCAGTGACACTGCGTTGCGGGCCGTCATCGATGGATATGCCCGTGAAGCCGGGGTCCGGCAGTTGGAGAAACAACTGGGCAAGCTGGTGCGTAAATCCGTGGTCAAGCTGCTGGATGAGCCGAATTCGGTGATCAAGATCGCGCCCAAAGACCTGGAAGCTTCGCTGGGCATGCCAGTATTTCGTAACGAACAAGTGCTGTCAGGTACCGGCGTCATCACCGGTCTGGCGTGGACCAGCATGGGTGGTGCCACATTACCGATCGAGGCGACCCGAATCCACACGCTCAACCGCGGCTTCAAACTCACCGGGCAGCTGGGCGATGTGATGAAAGAGTCGGCGGAAATTGCCTACAGCTACATCAGCGCGAACCTGGCGCAATTCGGTGGTGATCCGCGTTTCTTTGACGAGGCTTTTGTGCACGTGCACGTGCCCGAAGGCGCGACGCCTAAAGACGGCCCGAGTGCAGGGGTGACCATGGCCAGCGCGTTGCTGTCCCTGGCCCGCAATCAAGCGCCAAAAAAAGGCGTGGCCATGACCGGCGAACTGACACTGACAGGGCATGTATTGCCGATTGGCGGTGTGCGCGAAAAGGTTATCGCGGCGCGTCGGCAGAAGATCCACGAGTTGATCTTGCCTGAGCCAAACCGTGGCAACTTCGAAGAACTGCCCGACTACCTCAAGGAAGGCATCACCGTGCACTTCGCTAAACGCTTTGCTGACGTCGCGAAGATTTTGTTCTAAGCGCCAATGGTCTCGCCAGCACGTTGACCCCTACAGAAGACCTCGCTTATCTGTAGGCGCCAACTTGATGGTGAGAAAGGTTATGCTCCCTGTTCGTTGAAAACGACTGGAGCTTCCATGACTGCTGTCCGCCTGCTCGTCCCTCTGAGCCTTGTCCTGCTTGCTGCGTGTGCGCAACAACCAAGGCAAATCGTCTCCGTTGAAAAGCAAAGCCAGTGCCCGTTGAAGCTGAAAACCGGGCAAACCTTGATCCTGACCCTGCCCAGTACACCCACTACCGGTTATCGATGGAAGGTGCAGACGCCTGCGTCGGGCGTGCTGCGCAGTTTAGGGCCGGAGGTCTATAGCAACCCGGAAGAGGCAGGGCTTGTGGGGAGCTCCGGGCAATCGGTATGGCGCTACCAGGCTGCCAGCGCGGGAGATGGGCAGCTGTTGATGATGTATCAACAGCCGTGGGCGCCTGAAGTGGCACCTGTTCAGACCTTCGATTGTGCGATCACGGTTAACTGAGGCTCAGCGCCCACATTCGCGAAAGCCCTGATGCGACCCGTCTGACAGGACACGTCGCATCCTGAGCGCAAACTGGCTAAAATGCCCGCCTTTTCGCCCTCTCCGCTGGAACCGCCGTGAGCAAAGAACCCGACCGCATTTTCGCCCAGCCCCTGGCCCAGGTGCCGGACTTCGCCTTTAACGAGGACGTGGTGCGGGTGTTTCCGGACATGATCAAACGTTCGGTACCGGGCTACCCGACTATTGTCGAAAACCTGGGTGTGCTTGCGGCGCAATTCGCTCAACCTAATAGCATTCTTTATGACCTGGGCAGCTCCCTCGGTGCCGTCACCCAATCGTTGCGCCGTCACGTGCGCAGTGAAGGCTGTCGCGTGATCGCTGTGGATAACTCGAGCGCGATGGTTGAGCGCTGCCGTGAATACCTGAAAGCTCAAGACTCGATGTTCCAGGAGTTGTTGCCGGTTGAAGTGATTGAGGGCGATATTCTTGCGCTGCAATTCCAGCCCGCTTCGGTGGTGGCGCTGAACTTCACCTTGCAGTTCGTTGCCCCGGAACAACGGTTGGCTTTACTCGGTCGCATCCGCCAGGCACTGGTGCCCGGTGGCGCGCTGATTCTTTCGGAAAAACTGCGTTTTAACGATGATCAGGAACATGCCCTGCTCACTGATTTACACATCGCGTTCAAACGCGCCAACGGCTACAGCGACTTGGAGATTTCCCAGAAGCGCAGCGCCATTGAAAACGTCATGAAACCAGACAGCCTCGAAGAACACCGTGATCGCCTATTGGCGGCCGGGTTTTCCAAGGTGGTCCCATGGTTTCAATGCCTTAACTTTGCCTCGTTGATTGCCCTGCCATGATTGATCTCGCTCCACTGGTCCGCCGTTTGGCGGGCACTCCCCTGGCTGAATGGGCCAACGGCCTGCAAGCACAACTTGATGCCAAAATGAGCAAAAGCCACGGCGACCTGCAGCGCTGGCAAAGCGCGCTGGACGCCCTGCCTGAATTAGTGCCGACACGCATTGATCTGGTTGAAAGCTTCACCCTTGATAACGACTGCGATGCCGATACGCGGGCGCAGTTGCACAAAGCGCTGATGGGCCTGTCACCGTGGCGCAAAGGACCGTTCGATGTGTTTGGTGTGCATATCGACACCGAATGGCGCTCGGACTGGAAATGGTCGCGGGTGTCACCGCACCTCGATTTAAAGGGCAAGCGCGTACTGGATGTGGGTTGCGGCAACGGCTATTACCAATGGCGCATGCTCGGTGCCGGGGCCGACAGCGTGATCGGCGTCGATCCAAACTGGCTGTTCTTTTGCCAGTTCCAGGCGATGCAGCGCTATTTGCCCGACCTGCCTGCCTGGCACCTGCCGTTCGCCCTGGAAGACCTGCCAGCCAATCTCGAAGGCTTCGACACAGTATTTTCCATGGGCGTGCTTTATCACCGGCGCTCTCCCATTGACCATTTACTGGCGTTGAAAGACTGCCTGGTCAAAGGTGGCGAACTGGTGCTGGAGACGTTAGTGGTGAAAGGTGATGTGCAGCAAGTGCTGGTGCCGGAAGATCGCTACGCGCAGATGCGCAACGTCTGGTTCCTGCCGTCGGTACCGGCCCTTGAACTATGGTTGCGCCGTGCCGGATTTGTCGATGTGCGCTGCGTGGATGTCAGCATTACCACCGTCGAGGAACAGCGTGGCACCGACTGGATGCGCTTTCAGTCATTGAGCGACTACCTCGACCCGGCCGACCACAGTCGCACGGTGGAAGGCCTGCCCGCACCGATGCGCGCGGTGATCGTGGCGCGCAAGCCTTAGACCTCATCGTCTGAAAATCGGTCTTCGCGAATGGGTTGAATGGAGGTCTATCTAATTCAGCCCTTGGCAGCCGCTGCCAGTATCAATGCCTTCATTTCAGCCACGGCGGACTTGAAGCCGACGAAAAGCGCATGAGCCACCAGCGCGTGGCCAATGTTCAACTCGTTGATGCCCTTAATCGCCGCCACCGCTTCGACGTTGTGGTAGTGCAAACCGTGACCCGCGTTGACGATCAGGCCCTGGGCCAGGCCAAACGCCACCCCGTCAGCGATGCGTTTCAATTCTTCCGCGACTTCGCTCGGTGTTTGCGCGTCGGCATAACGGCCGGTGTGCAACTCGATGGCGGGCGCACCTATGCGTTTCGACGCGGCTATCTGCCGCTCATCAGGGTCGATGAACAACGATACTTCACAGCCGACTTTCGCCAGACGGTCCACTGCAGCCTTGATCCGCGCCTCTTGACCGGCAACGTCCAGACCGCCTTCGGTGGTCAGTTCCTGACGGGTTTCCGGGACCAGGCAAATGTGTGCCGGACGCAGACGCTCGGCGAACACGAGCATTTCTTCGGTGACGCCCATTTCGAAGTTCATGCGTGTTTGCAGTACATCCTTGAGCAACAGTACGTCGCGCTCCTGAATATGCCGACGGTCTTCACGCAAATGCACGGTGATGCCATCGGCACCCGCCTCTTCAGCATCCAGCGCTGCTTTCACCGGGTCCGGATAGCGGGTACCACGGGCCTGACGCAGGGTGGCGACATGGTCGATGTTCACGCCAAGAAGAATGCGAGTGTTATGGGTCACGGATCGCTCCTAGAAATTTGATCAAAACAGACCGCGCAAGCATAAAGCTTGCTCACGGCTTGCGAAACAGTTCACGGCTGACTAACGGGCGACCGCCAAGGTGCACGGCCAACGCTTGACGCATCAATCGCTTGGCTGCTGCCAGGGCACCCGTGGCGCTCCAATCGGCTTCAGCCATGGCCAACAACTCAGCCCCCTGAAACAGCCCCGGCTGCAACAACCATACTCGCTCCAGCCCGGCATCCACTTGCAAGCGATACAAGCCGTCGGCTTCCACCGGATCACCGTTGATGTCAGCGTCCAGATCGAAGCCGTAGCCCAGATCATCGAGCAGTCGCCATTCAAAGGAGCGCAACAAGGGTTCGAGCGGCCGACCTTCAGCCAGTGCCAGCAAGGTGGCGGCGTAATGATCGAAAACAGCGGGGTGAGGATCTTCGGCGGGCAGCAGACGGATCAGCAGTTCATTCAAGTAAAGACCGCTGAACAAGGCTTCGCCAACCAGCCAGGTGGAAAGGCCTGCGCTTTCCATGCGCCCGACATTTTTCAGTTCGCCCCGCCCGCGAAACTCGATTTCAAGCGGGACAAAGGGACGTGCCAAGGTGCCGGCCTTGCCGCGAGCGCTGCGCAGCACAGCTCGCAATCGGCCTTGCGGGGTAAGGAAATCGACCAATGCGCTGCTTTCGCGGTACGCCCGGCTGTGCAGCACATAAGCAAGTTGGCCGGTGGGCGTGCTCATCGTTCAGGCAGGCTCGCAGATCGCAGCAGTAGGAAGGGCATAGCCAGGAAAAGATGCGGCGTTGCCCGGTGATCGACGGCTAAGCGACCAATCACCAGGCCATGAGACTTACAGGTCGCCGTAGCCCAACGAACGCAGGGCGCGCTCGTCATCGGACCAGCCACCTTTGACCTTGACCCACAGGTTGAGCATGACCTTGGAGTCAAACAACAACTCCATGTCCCGGCGTGCATCTGTGCCGATACGTTTGATCCGCTCACCTTTGTCGCCAATGATGATTTTTTTCTGACCATCACGCTCGACCAGAATCAGCGCGTGGATGTGCAGGGTCTTGCCCTGCTGCTTGAATTCTTCGATTTCCACGGTGATCTGGTATGGCAACTCGGCACCGAGCTGACGCATGATCTTCTCGCGGACCAACTCGGCGGCCAGGAAACGGCTGCTGCGGTCGGTGATTTGATCTTCCGGGAAAAAGTGATCGTTTTCCGGCAAATGGGCGGCGATCAGGCCTTCAAGTGCTTCGAGGTTATGACCCTGTTGAGCAGAAATCGGCACGATCTGCGCATTCGGCAGTTGGCCTTGCAGCCACTCCAGGTGCGGCATCAGCGCGGCTTTGTCTTCAAGGCGGTCAGTCTTGTTGATCGCGAGAATCACCGGGCCTTGCACGTATTGCACACGCTCGAGCACCATCTGGTCTTCATCGGTCCAACGGGTACGGTCAACCACGAAAATCACCACGTCGACGTCTTTCAACGCGGCCGAGGCAGTCTTGTTCATGTAACGGTTGAGCGCTTTCTCGCCGTTCTTGTGCATGCCCGGGGTATCGACGTAGACCGCCTGTACCAAGCCTTCGGTCTTGATACCGAGCATGTTGTGGCGAGTGGTCTGCGGCTTGCGCGACGTGATCGCCAGTTTTTGCCCAAGGATGTGGTTCAGCAGCGTGGACTTGCCCACGTTGGGCCGGCCAACAATGGCAACATAGCCACAGCGTGTTGCAGTTGAATCAGTCATGGCCGTTCTCCACGCCAAGGGCAATGAGTGCTGCGGCCGCTGCTACCTGTTCGGCAATACGACGGCTAACACCCTGACCCCGGCTTTTTTCATTCAATAAGTTAATCTCGCACTCGACGAAAAACATTCGGCAGTGCGGCTCGCCCTGGATATCCACCACTTCGTAACGCGGCAGGTCACAGGCACGCGACTGGAGAAACTCCTGCAGCCGGGTTTTAGGATCTTTGTTGGTATCGACCAGGGTCAGGCTGTCGAACTCGGTGGTCAGCCAGGCCAACACGCGCTCACGCGCCATGTCCATGCCAGCATCCAGGTAGATAGCACCGATCAGCGCTTCCAGGGCGTCGGCCAGAATCGATTCGCGGCGAAAACCACCGCTTTTCAATTCGCCGGAGCCCAGGCGCAAGTACTCGCCCAAGTCGAAACCACGGGCCAGCAGGGCCAGTGTCTCGCCCTTCACCAGCCGCGCCCGCAAGCGCGACAACTGGCCTTCGCGCGCCAGAGGGAAGCGGTCGAACAAGGCTTCACCGGCGACGAAATTGAGAATGGCATCGCCGAGGAATTCCAGGCGCTCGTTATTACGCCCGGCAAAACTGCGGTGAGTCAGGGCCAGGATCATCAGTTCCTGGTCTTTAAAGGTGTAGCCGAGCTGACGCTCCAGGCGACTCAAGGAAACGCTCACGGTTTGCCCACGCTGAATTCGTGGTCGAACTTGACCACCAGATCAATGTTCTGGATCAGTGGCTCACGATTTTCGTATTTCAAATGGGCGAGAAACTTGTTGTTCTCCACCGTCACACTTAACGCCTTGTTCAAATCCAAATCCCGAATGCTGTTGACCTGCATGCCTTTACTGACATGGCTGTAAAAATCGCTGACCGTTGTAATTTCCAGCGTTTTGTCGGTTTCGACCGAGCTAATGATTTTCTTCATCGACATATAGTCGAGGTAATGCGGAATCAGTTTGAAGGCCGTGCTTGCCGCAAACGCGATCAAAGCCAAAGCCAGCAACCACCCCACGAACGACAAGCCTTTCTGCGAACCGGCAGGTGTCATGTTCGACCTCAAGCGTAGCTGTTCCATAGTGCCGGCAAGGTGTTCCATTGCCATCGTTTCAACGCAGCCCAAACGACGTACGGCGCTGTTGAGTACAGCGCCGTATTGGCTACTTGATCAGCCCAACCCGCGAGAAGTTCGGCAGGTGGCTCAGTTTCGGCTCAGGCCAGCTCATCCAGACAGCAAAGGCCTTGCCGACGATATTCTTGTCGGGAACCATGCCCAGCTCATCCTTGGGAATGTTTGGATCATCCCAGAAACGGCTGTCGTTCGAGTTGTCCCGGTTGTCACCCATCATGAAGTAGTGCCCGGCCGGCACAGTCCACTCATGATCTGGTGGTGCACGGTAGCGGCTCATTTCCTGGCGAATCTGGTGTTCAACGGCACCAAGCTGCTCAAGATAAAGATCCGCGCTGCCCAAGGTCCCCGGCTCGGAGCCAATCAGTTGTTTGGCCACCAAATCACCGTTGACGAACAGACGCTTGTCGCTGGTGTAACGGATCTGATCACCTGGCAAACCGACCACACGCTTGATGTAGTTGACGGTCGGGTCGCTTGGGTAACGGAACACCATCACATCGCCGCGTTGAGGATCACCGATCCGAATCACTTTCTGATCCAGCACCGGCAGGCGAATACCGTAGGAGAACTTGTTCACGAGGATGAAATCACCCACGTCCAGTGTTGGCTTCATCGACCCTGAAGGGATCTGGAAGGGCTCGACCAGAAATGAGCGCAGCACCAGCACGATAAACAGCACCGGAAAGAATGATTTGCCGTATTCAACCAGCAAAGGCTCTTTGTCCAGGCGTTCCAATACCGCGACATCCGGCTGGCTGACGCTGCCCTGATAAGTCGCGATGGCAGTCCGCCGGCGTGGTGCCAGAATGAGCAAATCGAGCAATGCAAGTGAACCGCATACGACGACAGCGATGACCAACAACAGCGGGAAATTTAGTGACATAGGACCTAACTATCCAACCTGAGCACTGCAAGGAAGGCTTCCTGTGGAATTTCCACGTTACCTACTTGCTTCATGCGTTTTTTACCGGCCTTTTGCTTCTCGAGCAGTTTACGCTTACGGCTTACGTCACCGCCGTAACATTTGGCCAGTACGTTCTTTCTGAGTGCCTTGACGGATGTACGCGCTATAACCTGCCCGCCAATGGCGGCCTGGATTGCTACGTCGAACATCTGCCGCGGGATCAGTTCCTTCATCTTTTCGGTCAACGCGCGACCTTTATAATTCGCCGTATCGCGATGCACGATCAACGCCAGGGCGTCGACTTTTTCACCGTTGATCAATACATCGAGCTTGACCAGATTTGCTGACTGATAACGGTTGAAATGATAGTCCAGAGACGCATAACCACGGCTCACTGACTTGAGACGGTCGAAGAAGTCCAGGACCACTTCGTTCATCGGCAGGTCGTAAGTCACTTGCACCTGAGTCCCCAGGAACAACATGTCGTGCTGTACACCACGCTTTTCAATGCACAATGTAATGACGTTGCCCAGGTGCTCTTGCGGCACAAGAATATTCGCCCGCACGATCGGCTCGCGCATGTCTTCGATTACGGACTGATCAGGAAGCTTGGACGGGTTGTCGACGTAAATCGTTTCACCGGTCTTCAACAGTAATTCAAAAATTACCGTTGGCGCGGTGGTGATCAGGTCCAGATCGTACTCGCGCTCCAGACGCTCCTGGATGATCTCCATGTGGAGCATGCCCAGGAATCCGCAACGGAAGCCGAAACCCAGTGCGTCGGAGCTTTCTGGCGAATACTGCAGGGACGAGTCGTTGAGCGTCAGTTTTTGCAACGCTTCGCGGAAGTCCTCGAAGTCATCCGAGCTGACCGGGAACAGACCGGCATACACCTGCGGCTGAACACGTTTGAAGCCTGGCAGTACATCCACGTCGGGCGTAGTGTTCAAGGTCAGGGTGTCGCCGACAGGGGCGCCGTGAATATCCTTGATACCCGCGATGATGAAGCCTACTTCACCGGCTTTCAGGTCAACGGTCTGCGTATGTTTGGGGGAGAAAACACCCACGCTGTCGACCAGATGCACCTTGCCGGTGGACTTGACCAGGATTTTGTCGCCCTTGCGTACGCAACCGTGGCGTACACGCACCAGCGAGACAACGCCCAGGTAGTTGTCAAACCAGGAATCGATGATCAACGCTTGCAGCGGATCTTCGATGTTGCCGGTCGGCGCGGGAATGGTGTGAACCAGACGTTCAAGCACTTCATCGACGCCCAGACCGGTCTTGGCCGAGCAGGCGACCGCGTCGGTTGCATCGATACCGATGATTTTCTCGATTTCTTCCTTGACGCGGTCCGGGTCGGCCTGCGGCAAGTCGATCTTGTTGAGTACCGGCATGACCTCAAGGCCCTGCTCGATAGCGGTGTAGCAGTTAGCGACGGACTGGGCTTCGACCCCTTGACCCGCATCGACAACCAACAACGCGCCTTCGCAGGCCGCAAGAGACCGGCTGACTTCATAGGTGAAGTCTACGTGACCTGGGGTGTCGATGAAGTTCAGCTGGTAGGTTTTGCCGTCCAGCGCTTTGTAATACAGGGTAACGCTATGGGCCTTGATGGTGATGCCGCGTTCGCGTTCCAGGTCCATGGAATCGAGGACTTGAGCTTCCATTTCGCGCTCGGACAAGCCACCGCACATCTGAATGAAGCGGTCGGCCAGCGTCGACTTGCCATGGTCAATGTGGGCGATGATGGAGAAATTGCGGATATGACTCAAATCACTCACGGATCAACACTCAAAAAGGTTGCAGGCAGATTGCCCGCCGAAAAATAGCCGGGAATTGTACCTGATGGAAGACTGGGGCGTCACGTTCGCAGGCCACACCAGCGGTCAGTAACCGCATTCTCTGGACGACAGGTGCAAAAAAGGGCGGTGATCACCGCCCTTTTCGTCACGCCAATCTGTTACTCGGCCAATTTGAAGGTGATGAAGCTAGCCCGACCCTGACGCAGAACGCGCATGGACACGGAACGATTCTTCGGCAACTCCTTGGCAACCTCGGTGAAGTTCGTGGCCGACGTGATCGCCTGATTGTTCAGATGAGTGATCACATCGCCCGGTTGCAAGCCGATCAAGGCTGCAGGACCGTCCTGCACTTCCTTGATGACCACGCCACCCTTGAGGTCGTAGCTTTTTTTCTGTTCAGCGGTCAGATCGGCTACCGACACACCCAGGCGATTGCTGCTGCGCTCGACGCCAGAATCCGGAACATCCATTTCCTGACCTTCTTCGGGCAGCGCGCCGATGGTCACGGTCAAGTGTTTACGCTTGCCGTCACGGATCACTTCCAGATCGGCCTTGCTGCCGTCTTTCAGATTGCCGACCAGATGTGGCAAGTCGGCAGACATCACAATCGGCTGACCATTGGCACTGAGGATAACGTCACCCACCAGCACGCCGCCTTTCGCCGCAGGACCGTTCTCCAACACCTGAGCCACCAACGCACCGGCCGGCTTATCCAGACCGAAGGATTCAGCCAGGTCTTTGTTGACCTCCTGAATCACCACCCCCAACCAGCCACGATTGACCTTGCCGCCCGCTTTCAACTGGTTCGCGACATCCATCGCGACGTCGATCGGGATGGCAAACGACAAACCCATGAAACCACCGGAGCGGGTGAATATCTGGGAGTTGATCCCGACCACTTCGCCAGACATGTTGAACAGCGGACCGCCGGAGTTACCCGGATTGATCGCGACATCGGTCTGGATGAACGGTACATAAGTATCGTTCGGCAGGCTGCGGCCCTTGGCGCTGACGATACCCTTGGTCACCGAGTGATCGAAGCCGAATGGTGAACCAATGGCCAGCACCCACTCACCGACTTTCAGTTTGTCGGAGTTGCCAATCTTGACGACTGGCAGGTCTTTGCCCTCGATCTTCAAGACCGCGACATCCGTACGCGGATCAGTGCCAATCAATTTGGCCTTCAACTCGCTACGGTCGGAAAGACGCACGAGAATTTCATCCGCGCCGTCGATGACATGGTTGTTGGTCAACACATAACCGTCGGCAGAAATAATAAAGCCGGAACCCAAAGACTGGATTTCGCGCTGACGATCACCTTTGGGCGTGCGTTGCCCCTTAGGCATGTTGCGTTCAAAGAACTCTCGAAGCTGAGGTGGCAACCCTTCCAGATCAGGCATTTGAGCGTTCGCGACAGAGCGCTCAGGCATTTTCTGGCGGGTACTGATGTTCACTACAGCGGGCGAGGCCTGCACAACCAGATCGGTGAAGTCAGGCAAAGCCTCCGCCTGCGCGGTGGCCATCTGACCCAGTATCAGGACTGCAGTGACAATTGACAGGTAAGACTTCAAGCGTGGAATCAACATACGGCTCCCGTTCACAACGAGCATGGTTAAACAGTACGGGCCAAGGGGCCCGCGGAGCATGTGCGCATCACAAGCAATCGCTGCGCGCCTCTGTGGGGCATTTTTTTACCCCAGAAACGACGAAGGCCAGAGCTGCCAAGCCATGACCTATAAAAAAAATCGAAGTTTTTTGCAACCTGGAAGTATCACCAAACATGTCAGCATCTCGGCCGCAAGACAAGCACAGGCTTGCCTTGCAGAGAAAACAGCCTGAAATAAACGTCTCTCATCCCGGGCACTGCCTCCAATCCTTGCTTACCCAGCCGCTCACTTGGTGGCTGGCTGGGCTTGATCATCAGCGCTACGCATCGAGAGCGCAATCCGCTCTGCGGTGCCTATCGGTATTTCTCCCACCACAGTGACCATGGCGTCTCCGACAGCTGTCGTCACCCGACGCGACACCGCCACTGTCGGACCGAACTGGGTCCGGATATCAGTAACAGCATCTCCGTTCAACGGCTCGATAAAAACAGAGAATCGTGCAAGCCCGTCGTCGTACATCAAACTAGTCACCAAAGTCTTGGTAACCGGATCCTTGCGCACCGCACTGCTGCTCAACTCGAAGCCGTCCGGCAACCAGTCAGAGCGCCACGTGGAACGAACATTCGGTGCTTCGTCCCTGGTTTTGACCATCTGTACCGGCTTGCAATCAGGACTGACTTCAAGCATTTGATCGGTTGGGATGTCCCGGGTATCAAGCTCGGTAAACTGGAAGCGTTCGAGCAGCTGACCTTTATCGTTCAACAGCAACGACTTCAACGGCAATGCTGTTTCGCTGTCCAGGTGCAATTCGACGCCGTAGCGGTGTTGATCTCGAGGCGTCATCGAAATGATGATTGCATCACGACCCGCAACCCGCGATTTCCCGACGACTTTCATGTCATACCAAGCAGATAGCTTTTTCGAGTCAAGACCCCGTGCCGACGAGTCGCGCACATTGACTACCCCGGCTACAAGCGTGCCGCTGACGCATTGGGTAAGCCCATCAACGCGCAGCACTTCCTGTGCAGAACCATCCAGCTGAAGCAGATGCTCACGAACCTTGCCATCAGTCACACGATGCCAAATACGGTGGGTAGAGAAACTACCGTTACGCTCGTAAACGAAAGTGCCTTGGAAACTTTGTGTCTGGTCAGCCTGCGCAAAACGCTTGAGCATGTTTTGCGCGTCATCGGCATGCGCCGGAAGAACCAGCCATCCAACGAGTAGAAGCGGTAATAGAGGGATGGCGCGCATGATCCTCCTTAACGGTTTTCCAGGCTGGCAGCACGAGCATACGGCAAGGCACTTTCGGTGCCCTTCAAAGCGGCTTGCTGAGCATGTTGACGCAGATAGCCTGGCAGACGCTGATCATGCCAGCCAGTCTGACCTTGCAAGACACCACTGGCCATCGGACCCGGGGCTTGCTCGGCGCTTTCGTTGTAACCGGCCAATACTGCAGGGCCTTTTACTTGTGGTACCGACAGATTCGCTGGCTGAGCGGCTTGCTGCGCCAATTCAACACCCGCGATTTCGTCCTGATTGTACAAACGTACACCGGCCAACACAGCAACGGTTACCGACGCGGCAACGGCCAGTCGGCCCAAGCTGCGCCAAGGGCTACGGCTTGTCTTGAGCGGAGTAACTTCATCGGCGATCGCAGCAGAAACAGCCGCCGATATATCCAGATGAGGCAGCAACAAGTCTTTGTGCATGGCTGCACGGGCAACTTGATAACGCGACCATGTGGCACGTGTATCCGCATCGCCGAAGGCATTCAATACCCGGCGCAATTCCAATTCATCCGCTTCGTTATCCATCACCGCGGACAGCGATTCCTGCAGGGCTTCACGACTCATGGCGGTTCCTCTCTTGGCTATCGCCGCTGTCTCAGGAGTCCTGCAACAAGGGTTGCAGGGCTTTGTCTATGGCTTCCCGAGCGCGGAAAATGCGAGAGCGCACGGTACCCACCGGACACTGCATGACGCTCGCAATGTCCTCGTAACTCAGACCATCGAATTCACGTAAAGTTAGGGCTGTCCGTAAATCTTCTGGAAGTAACTGGATAGTTCGATGGACAGTGCCCTCGATCTCATCCCTTAACAATGCGCGCTCTGGCGACTCGATATCCTTGAGGCCATGATCGCCATCGTAGAACTCCGCGTCTTCAGACCTTACATCGCTGTCCGGTGGTCGCCGACCGCGCGACACCAAATAGTTTTTTGCCGTATTAATAGCGATGCGGTACAGCCATGTATAAAAAGCGCTGTCGCCGCGAAAGTTACCCAGTGCACGATAAGCCTTGATAAAGGCCTCCTGTGCAACATCCTGCGCTTCATGGGTGTCGTGCACAAATCGCACGATCAAACCAAGAATCTTGTGCTGGTATTTCAGCACGAGCAGATCAAAAGCTCGCTTGTCGCCGCGTTGTACGCGCTCGACCAGCTGCTGATCTTCTTCCTGGGTCAACATGAACGCTCCTCATTGAAGCTGAAGGAGTGTTGCATCAACCCTTGAACAGGCTTGCAAACATAGACTCGGGCTTTGCGCAAAAGTTCTCCCCTCTCAGCAAGTTTCCTGCGGGCAGTCATCAGACCCGCACGAAAAACGCAGCCCGGACATGGCCGGCTACGTGAATAATCTTGTCGTCGAATACGCGCGTGGTGGAAGCTGCTTTTGACCCCCCGCAAATACCCAACATGTTCCTTTATAGGCAACCTGCTATTGAGCCCAGGCGTGCATGAAAAGTTCCCGGGGTCCGCGCTCAGGTGTAAGAAGCTCACTGCGGCTCTCGAGTAAATGCTGATTCAGCCTTGAAACAATCGCAACACGGACCCTTTTGCAGGGAAAACGGTGTGCATCATCGTTCCGACTGGAGCACAATCCGAGCCCGCCGTGGTTTCACAATGCCATAAAAGCGCGGCTATTGTGCCGATCCACCCCTCTATATACTAGTGCCCGCCAAGCTCGGAATTCAGACATGAGCCAACATTTCCAACACGACGTCCTGGTAATTGGCAGCGGTGCCGCAGGGCTGAGCCTTGCGCTAACCTTACCGAGCCATTTACGCGTTGCCGTTTTGAGCAAGGGCGACCTGGCCAGCGGCTCGACATTCTGGGCCCAGGGCGGCGTTGCCGCCGTGCTGGACGACACCGACACCGTGCAATCCCATGTCGAAGACACCCTGAATGCTGGCGGTGGCCTGTGCCATGAAGACGCTGTGCGCTTCACCGTCGAGCACAGCCGCGAGGCCATTCAGTGGCTGATCGACCAAGGCGTGCCGTTTACTCGCGATGACCAGTCAACCACGGAAGACGGCGGTTTCGAGTTTCACCTGACCCGGGAAGGTGGCCATAGCCATCGGCGTATCATCCATGCCGCCGATGCAACAGGCGCTGCGATTTTCAAAACCCTGCTCGCGCAAGCCCGGCTCAGGCCCAACATTGAACTACTGGAACAGCGCGTCGCGGTCGATCTGATCACCGAACGTCGCTTGGGTCTGGACGGTCAACGGTGCCTGGGCGCCTACGTGCTCAATCGCGCCACCGGCGAAGTCGACACCTACGGCGCGCGCTTTACCGCCTTGGCGTCCGGTGGCGCGGCGAAGGTTTACCTGTACACCAGCAACCCTGACGGAGCCTGCGGTGACGGCATAGCGATGGCCTGGCGCTCCGGTTGCCGGGTGGCGAATCTGGAATTCAACCAGTTTCACCCTACTTGCCTGTATCACCCACAAGCCAAAAGTTTTCTGGTAACCGAAGCCCTGCGCGGAGAAGGCGCCTGGCTAAAACTGCCGAACGGCGAGCGCTTCATGCAGCGCTTCGATCCTCGGGCCGAACTGGCGCCACGAGACATCGTGGCCCGAGCTATCGACCATGAAATGAAGCGTCTGGGCGTTGATTGCGTGTACCTGGACATCAGCCATAAACCGGCAGAATTCATCAAGACCCATTTCCCGACGGTCTACGAGCGCTGCCTTGAGTTTTCCATCGACATCACCAAGCAGCCGATCCCGGTGGTGCCGGCCGCGCATTACACATGTGGCGGCGTGATGGTCAACGAACAGAGCCGCACCGACGTGCCAGGCCTTTACGCCATCGGCGAAACCAGTTTCACCGGCCTGCACGGCGCCAACCGCATGGCCAGTAATTCGCTGCTGGAATGCTTCGTCTACGCCCGCTCTGCCGCCGCCGATATCGTTGAGCAACTGCCCAATGTACCCCAGCCTGAGGCGCTACCGACCTGGGATGCAAGCCAGGTCACCGACTCCGACGAAGACGTGATCATTGCCCACAACTGGGATGAGTTGCGGCGGTTCATGTGGGACTACGTGGGTATCGTGCGCACCAACAAGCGCTTGCAACGTGCCCAGCATCGGGTGCGCTTGCTGCTGGACGAGATCGACGAGTTCTACAGCAACTATAAAGTCAGCCGCGACCTGATCGAACTGCGCAACCTAGCGCAAGTGGCAGAGTTGATGATCCGCTCGGCCATGGAACGCAAGGAAAGCCGGGGATTGCACTACACGCTGGACTACCCAGACATGCTGCCTGAGGCCCTGGACACTATTCTGGTGCCGCCCACCTACGTCGGCTGAACTTCAACCGCACGCGCAAACGCCGGTGTACTTCCGGCGCCAACGCGTCGCGTGGAATGCACACACTGCGCACCCGCCGCCCAACGACGCCAGACGCTCCTGCCAGACGAAAACGCAGCACCACCGCCAAAGGCAGCGCCAGACTGTCTCGACGCAGTTGCACCGCCTTCCAGCCTGAACGAGCACTCCAAAGCTGCCAACCGTCAGCATCACGGCGTAAACCGGTGAACGCCGAGGGACTGCTCAGTAAAATGAAGCGCGGCAGTGCCCAGCCTCCATGCATCAGGCACAGCAAAACACCGAGCGCGCCTGCCCAGTCGGGGACATCAAGAAAATATAACGAAACCAGGGCCAACGCCTGAGCGATCAGATAGGCCGTCAGCAGGAGCCGTGAGGCCTGCCAACGGCATTCGAAACGATCACTTCGGCTGGACACGATCCAGAATCATGCGAACCATGCGCTGCAGCTCCGGATCTTCAGATTCGGCGCGCTGCATGAACCAGCCGAACATATCCTGATCTTCACACGTCAGCAATTTGCGATAAAGATCGCGATCTTCGGCATTAAGGGTGGAATAAACCTCCCTTACAAAAGGTACCAGCAACACGTCCAGCTCAAGCATGCCACGACGGCTGTGCCAATAAAGCCGGTTGAGTTCAACGTCATCGACCATGGAGCGCTCCTCAAATAGGCGGCAAGTATACAGGCGCAGTTCCAGAAGGCGCACTGCGCTTTGGTCGCAGCAGTTTTCAACGACGTGTGATCGCGCCTGTACCCATTCTGCAGACACCGCACTATCATGGTGCCCAGACTTTTTACTCTGCGATGACTAATGGCCGACTCAGCTTTTTTCTGCACGCTGTCCCACGAGGGCATTCTCGCCGTCCGCGGTCCTGACGCCAGCAAGTTCCTACAGGGCCAATTGAGCTGCAATCTCAATTACCTGAACGACACCACCGCGACCCTGGGTGCACGCTGCACGCAGAAAGGCCGCATGCAATCGAGCTTCCGCATCCTGCTTGAAGGCGATGGCTGCCTGCTGGCAATGGCGTCTGAACTGATTGAGCCGCAATTGGCTGATTTAAAGAAATATGCGGTGTTCTCCAAATCAAAGCTGACCGACGAAAGCCCGGCCTGGGTCCGTTTCGGCCTCAGCAACGGCGACGACACACTGATAGCGCTGGGGCTGGATGTGCCGCAAGCGTCAGACAGCGTGACGCGGGCCAATGGCCTGATCGCCATTCGCGTATCTCCTGCCCGTACTGAACTGTGGGTGCCGGCCGATCAGGCCGAAAACGTACGGGCTCGTCTTGCGGCGCAACTGGCTCAGGGCACATTGAATGACTGGCTGCTGGGTCAGATTCGCGCCGGCATCGGTCAAGTGACGGGCGGTACTCGGGAAACCTTCATTCCGCAGATGATCAACCTGCAAGCCGTGGGCGGCGTGAGCTTCAAGAAAGGCTGCTACACCGGCCAGGAAATCGTCGCGCGCATGCAGTACCTGGGCAAACTCAAGCGACGACTGTATCGCTTGACCCTGACTGGCGCTGAAATCCCTGAGCCCGGCACGCCACTGTTCTCGCCGGTTCATGCCAGCGCCGTGGGCGAAGTCGTGATTGCCGCGCAGGCAACCAACGGTATCGAGCTGTTGGCGGTGTTGCAGGCCGAAGCGGTGGAGGACGGGAATATCCGACTCGGCACTCTGGAAGGCCCGGCGCTGCTGTTGACCGACCTGCCTTATACATTGGACGCCAAGCTCGAAACCCAGCGTTGATCGCGGCAAGTACCCTCTTCCCCGCTCAAACCAAAAAACCGAAAAATCACCCCAAGCGCTCGTCGAGCGCTTAGGGCTCGGATCACGCAATACCAAGAGATTCGACATGAGCGACATGGCTGACAACGTGCAAGCGGACTTGATCAAGGCGATCAATAACGATGCTCTGTTTCTGCCAACACTGCCGGAAGTTGCGCTGAAAATTCGTCTCGCCGCCGAAAATCCTGACATCAGCGTCAGCGAACTGAGCAAGGTAATCGGCGGCGATACCGCGCTTTCAGCACGCCTGATCAAAGTAGTGAATAGCCCGCAGATGCGCGCCAGTGTCGAGGTCAGCGACCTGCACACCGCCATCACCCGGCTGGGGATCAATTACAGCTGCAATCTGGCAATCGGACTGGTGGTGGAGCAGATGTTTCAGGCCAAATCCAAGGTGGTAGAGCGCAAGATGCGCGATATCTGGAAGCAAAGCCTGCAAGTTGCGGGTATCAGCTACAAGCTGTGCCGCACCTACTCGAAGCTTAAACCGGATCAAGCGACCTTGGCGGGCATGGTGCACCTGATTGGTGTACTGCCAATCCTGACGTACGCCGAAGACCATTACGAACTGCTCTCGGACTCCGTCAGCCTCAACCATGTGATCGAGCATATTCACCCGATTATCGGTGAAAAACTGCTCATCAGCTGGGAGTTCCCGGAGCCGCTCGCCAAGGTGCCGGGGCAGTTCCAGGATTTCACCCGCCAGTCGGAGTGTGCCGATTACGTCGATCTGGTGCAGATTGCAACGGTGCACAGCTACCACGGCACCAGCCATCCTTATGCTGGAATTGAACTGAGCAGCTTGCCTGCCTTCGCCCGGCTGGGTCTGGACCTTGGCGATGGCCGTCTTGTTTCCGAAATGAATGAAGCCATGAACATGCTCTATTGAGCGCCGTTTTGAACAGGGACAAAACTCACCCGCACCTTCAAACCGCCTTCGGCACCGTCATGCAGGCTGATCTGCGCCAGATGTGCGCGACAGATCTCACCGACAATCGCCAAACCCAAGCCTGACCCCGCACCCTGCTGCTGACGCCGATAGAAGCGTTCAAACACCCGTTCACGCTCTGTTTCAGGGATCCCCAGGCCGTCGTCCTCGACTTCAAGAATGCAGGGTGCCCTCACCCGCAGAATCACATTGCCACCCGTCGGAGTATGCGCCAGGGCGTTATCCACCAGATTGCTCAGCAATTCGTTGAGCAATGTCGGCTCGCCGCGCAGCCACACAGGGTCTTCGGCCTCCAGCGCCAACGCAACACCACGCGCATGGGCCAGCGGCGCCATGGCCATGCCCAGCTCGCGAGCCAGTTGGCTCAAGTCGAGCAACTGGGCGCCCCCTTCAGCAATCGCCCGCGCACCGTTTTCGATACGTGCCAGAGACAGTAATTGATTGGCCAGATGCGTCAGACGATCAGTGCCCTGCGCAGCTGATTCCAGAGTGGTGCGCCAGTTTGCCGGATCGGTATCACGCAACCCCAATTCGATACGCGCCTTGAGCGCGGCTAATGGTGTGCGTAACTCATGGGCGGCATCTGCGATGAATTGCGCCTGACGCTCAAACTGCACGCGCAGACGTTCGGTGAAGTGATTGAGCGCACCCACCAGCGGGCGCAACTCACGCTGGACTTCCACAAGCGGCAACGCCCTTAGATCGTCGGGCTGGCGCTCTTCGACCGCAGTACGCAAACGCTCCAGCGGACGCAACGCCGCGCTGACGGTGAACCACACCAACACCAACGCGCCCATGCCGAGCATGCCCAGACGCAATAACGTGTCAGCCATCAGGCTGCGCGCCATACGCACCCGGGCTTCCTCCGTCTCGGCCACGCGAATCTCCGCCATACCGTTCATGTTCGGTTCACTGACGGGCTTGAGCAGGCTGACCACCCGTACGTCCTGCCCCTGATACCGCCCATTGTAAAAGCTCGCCAGCGCCGGGTAGTCATCTGTGCGCAAGGTGCCCGGCGGCGGCGCGGGTAGATTTTCGTAGCCAGAGATCAGCTTTTTGTCGATGTCGTTGACTTGGTAATAGATCCGCCCCGCACTGTCATACGCAAAGGTGTCCAGTGCGACATACGGCACATCCGCGCTCAAACCGCCGTCGCGCTGCGAAAGCCCGGCGGCAATGGTTCGCGCCGACGCCAGCAAGGTTCGGTCATAGGCCGTGTCGGCCGCTTCGCGACCATTCCAGTAAGCGCTCAAGCCGCTGGCCAGCATCAATACGGTGAGCAGCAGACCCAGGTTCCACAACAACCGCCAACGCAGGCTGCTGTGGGTAGGCAGCTTAAGCATCACGGCTTTCCAGCAAATAGCCAAGACCGCGGAACGTAACAATGACAACAGGTTGGCCATCAAGCTTTTTGCGCAGGCGGTGTACGTAGATTTCGATGGCGTCGGGACTGGCATCTTCATCGAGGCCAAACACTTGCGCCGCCAACTGTTCTTTACTCATCACCCGGCCGGGTCGGGCGATTAGCGCTTCAAGCACCGCCTGTTCACGAGACGTGAGGGCCAGCAGCTCATCGCCCAGGGTGAAGCGCCGAGTGTCGAGGTCATAGACCAGCACCCCGCAACGCTGCTGGCGTTCGCCGCCGAGCACGCTACGGCGGAGCAACGCCTTGACCCGTGCTTCCAACTCGGTCAGTTCAAAGGGTTTGGCCAAATAATCATCAGCACCCAGATTGAGGCCGTGCACACGATCTTTGACATCGCTCCGCGCGGTCAGCATCAGCACTGGCAGATTTTTCCCTCGGGCCCGCAAGCGGCCCAACACTTCAAAACCGTCCATGCGCGGCAAGCCCACGTCCAGAATCGCGACGGCATATTCCTCACTGCTCAACGCCAAATCGGCGGCCACCCCATCGTGCAAAACGTCCACGGTCAAACCCATACTTTTGAGGGCTTGAGCCACGCTTTCGGCTAATTGCAGATGGTCTTCGACGAGAAGAACACGCATCGACTTCTCCAGATTCTTGGGCTTATAAGGCGCGGAGTTTACAGCCGCATCGTTGGCTGTGAAGCACAGAAAAAATCAACGACAGCTGAAAGGTTAGTGAAAGTTTCACCTTCTAGCATCGCGCTACGGTGGCTTATACCTGCCGCAAAACTGAAAAGCGCCTTGAAGCGTTTTCAAAGGTTTTATTAAAAAAATAATAACAACAACGGAGTATTTCATGACGCTGTCCTTGCAGACTCAGGCCGCCTCGCCTGCTCGTCCCCTTCGCCTAAACCCCTCCGCGCTTGCCAGCGCCGTTGCCCTTGCCGGTTTCAGCCCGCTCAGCTACGCCGATTTTATCGACGACAGCAGCGCCAGCCTGGAAACCCGCAACATGTACTTCAACCGCGACTTCCGCGACGGCACCAGCGCCCAGCAATCCAAGCGCGACGAGTGGGCCCAGGGCTTTATCCTCAACGTCCAGTCAGGCTACACAGCAGGCACCGTCGGGTTCGGCGTGGATGCCATTGGCATGTTGGGGATCAAGCTCGACTCAAGCCCGGATCGCACTGGCACCGGCCTACTACCGACCCACGACAATGGCCGCGCCGCCGACGAATATTCCAAGTGGGGCCTGACGGGCAAGATGAAAATCTCGGCCACCGAACTGAAAGTCGGCACGCTGATCCCTGAGCTGCAAACGTTGAAGCCCAATGACGGGCGCATCCTGCCGCAGACCTTTGAAGGCGGTATGCTCACCTCCAGAGAGTTCAAGAACCTGACTTTTACCGGCGGTCGTCTGGAGAAGGTCAAGGACCGCGATGACACCAGCAGCGAAGACATCGCGCTGAACAACAAGAACAAACGCTTCGCTGGCACGGTGACGGGTGATCACTTCGACATGGCCGGGTTTGATTACAAACTCACCGACAAAATCACTGCCAGCTATCACTTTGCTCAACTTGATCAGGTCTACGACCAGCATTTTGTCGGCCTTGTCGCCTCGCAACCCGTGGGCCCAGGCACCCTGGCCACTGATGTGCGTTTCGCGGTCAGCGGCGATCAGGGTTCGGCTCGCGGCGGTAACATCGACAACAAATCATTCAATGGCATCGTCAGCTACAGCCTCACTGGTCATAAGTTCAGCGCGGGCTATCAGCACATGTCCGGTGACAGCGCCTTCCCGTATGTGGATGGCAGCGATCCGTTCCTCATCAACTTCGTACAGATCGGTGATTTCGCCGAAGCCAACGAGCATTCCTGGCAAGCGCGTTACGACTATGACTTCGCCAAGCTGGGCGTCCCCGGCCTGACATTCATGAGCCGCTACGTCAGTGGTGACAACGCTAAAGTGGCGAGCCATGACGGCGAAGGCAAAGAGTGGGAACGCGACAGCGAAATCAAATACGTGGTACAGAGCGGCGCACTGAAAAACGTCGCCGTGCGCCTGCGCAACGCCACGTACCGATCGAACTTCGCCCGGGACGCCGATGAAGTGCGCCTGCTCGTCAGTTACACGGTCGCGATCTGGTAATCGTTAGAACAGCTGGGCCCAAAATAACAACTCCCCTGGAGACAACCATGACTTTATCTTTGCGTCGTTTCGCCCTCGCCGCCAGCTGCATGCTAGTGGCTACCCAACTGCTCGCAGCTGAACCCAAGCGCCCGGAATGCATCGCTCCGGCCTCACCGGGGGGCGGATTTGACCTGACCTGCAAGCTGGCACAGAGCGCGCTGGTCAACGAAAAGCTGCTGAGCAAACCGATGCGCGTGACCTACATGCCCGGCGGTGTCGGCGCAGTGGCGTACAACGCAGTGGTTGCCCAGCGACCGGCCGACGCCGGCACGCTGGTGGCCTGGTCCAGCGGCTCGCTGCTGAACCTGGCACAGGGCAAGTTCGGCCGCTTCGATGAGAACGCCGTGCGCTGGCTCGCGGCGGTCGGCACCAGCTATGGCGCCATCGCCGTGAAAAGCGACTCGCCCTACAAGAACCTCAACGACCTGGTCGAAGCGCTGAAAAAAGACCCTAGCAAAGTGGTGATCGGCTCCGGGGGCACCGTCGGCAGCCAAGACTGGATGCAGACCGCCCTGATCGCCAAAGCCGCGGGCATCAACCCGCGTGACCTGCGTTATGTTGCCCTTGAAGGCGGCGGTGAAATCGCCACCGCGTTGCTCGGCGGGCACATTCAAGTAGGCAGCACCGACATCTCCGACTCCATGCCGCACATCCTTAGCGGAGACATGCGCTTGCTCGCCGTGTTCTCCGAAAAACGCCTGGACGAGCCGGAAATGAAAGACATTCCGACCGCCAAGGAACAAGGCTACGACATCGTCTGGCCGGTGGTACGCGGCTTCTACCTCGGGCCAAAAGTCAGCGACGAAGACTACGCCTGGTGGAAAGCGGCCTTCGACAAACTGCTGGCCTCCGATGACTTCGCCAAGCTACGTGACCAGCGCGAACTGTTTCCCTTTGCCATGACGGGCCCGGAACTGGACGCGTACGTGAAGAAGCAGGTCGCCGACTACAAGATCCTGGCCAAGGAATTCGGCCTGATTCAGTGATTGAACTCAATTGATATCAGTGGTTGCGTCGCCCATTCGAGGCGACGCGACACAGGAGTTACCCATGCTCTTACAACGAATTTTCGCCTCGGCGTTGCTGCTGGCGTGCGTCGGTCTTGCGCTCATGGCCTGGCCTTATCAGGCCGCATTTTCCTATGAACCTGTAGGACCTCGGGCGTTTCCCCTGCTGATGCTGGGGCTGAT
Organism: Pseudomonas sp. GG8; assembly: GCF_052976945.1. Lineage (NCBI taxonomy): Bacteria > Pseudomonadati > Pseudomonadota > Gammaproteobacteria > Pseudomonadales > Pseudomonadaceae > Pseudomonas > Pseudomonas sp. GG8. The sequence goes on along the minus strand of NZ_JBRIIP010000001.1, from coordinate 529,743 downwards.
GGGCCTGGGCTTGCTGTACATGCTGTTTCGCCCGACACCCCTCGTCCACAGCGAAGAAGACCCTCAACTGGACCGCCCTACCCTGATCAAAATCGCCACTTGCACGGTTTTGCTCCTTATTTTCGCCGGCCTGTTCGAACCCTTGGGTTTCATCCTCAGCAGCATCCTGATCGGCATCCCCATGGCCCGTCTGTACGGCGGTCGCTGGAAGCTGAGCGTGGTGGTCGTGACCTTGATCAGCGTCGGCCTTTACCTGTTGTTCGATAAAGCCATGGACGTTCCGTTGCCGCTGGGCCTGCTCGACGTTCTGGAGAATTAATGTGGACACTTTTAGCTACCTGAGCCAAGGCTTCGGCGTTGCGCTGACCCCTTACAACTTGATCACCGCCCTGTGTGGCACCCTGATTGGCACCGTTGTCGGTTTGCTGCCCGGCCTTGGCCCGATCAATGGCGTGGCGCTGTTGATCCCTATCGCGTTCGCCCTCGGGTTACCCCCGGAGTCAGCGTTGATCCTGCTGGCGGCGGTGTACCTGGGCTGCGAATACGGCGGCCGGATCAGCTCGATCCTGCTGAACATTCCGGGCGAAGCGTCCACGGTGATGACCACTCTCGACGGTTACCCGATGGCTCGCCAGGGTCTGGCCGGTGTCGCCTTGTCGCTGTCGGCGTGGAGCTCGTTTATCGGTGCGTTCATTGCCACCTGCGGCATGGTGCTGTTCGCGCCCTTGCTGGCGAAGTGGGCGATTGCCTTCGGACCGGCGGAATATTTCGTACTGATGGTGTTCGCAATCGTCTGCCTCGGCGGCATGGCCGGTGATCGTCCACTGAAGACGTTTATCGCGGCGCTGATCGGGCTGTTTCTGTCCATGGTCGGCATCGACGCCAACAGCGGTGTGTACCGTTTCACCGGCGACAATATCCACCTGACTGACGGGATTCAGTTCGTGGTGTTGGTTCTGGGGCTGTTCTCGATCAGCGAAATTCTATTGCTGCTGGAAAAAACCCATCGCGGGCAAGAGGCGGTCAAAGCCACCGGCCGCATGATGTTCAACTTCAAAGAAGCCAGCTCGGTGTTCGTGGTGAACCTGCGTTGCGGTGTGCTCGGTTTCATCATGGGCGTGCTGCCGGGTGCTGGCGCGACACTGGCCAGCGCCGTGGCCTACATGACCGAGAAGCGTCTGGCGGGCAAGACCGGAAAATTCGGACAAGGTGACATACGCGGCCTCGCGGCCCCGGAAACCGCCATCGGCGGTGCGGCATGTGGAGCGCTGGTGCCGATGCTGACCCTCGGTGTCCCGGGCTCGGGAACGACAGCAGTGATGATCGGCGCTTTGTCGCTGTACAACATCACGCCCGGCCCATTGCTGTTTCAACAGCAGCCCGACATCGTCTGGGGCCTGATCGCCTCATTGTTCGTCGCCAACGTCATGCTGGTGATCCTCAACATCCCGATGATCCGCATCTTCACCCGCATCCTCGCCGTGCCGAACTGGGCACTGGTGCCGGTGATCGCGATCATCACTGCGATTGGCGTCTACGCCGTGCATGCCACCACCTTCGACCTGTTCTTGATGGTTGGTATCGGTATCTTCGGCTACATCCTGCGCAAGATGGACTTTCCTCTGTCGCCGGTCCTGCTGGGCTTTATCCTCGGCGGCTTGATGGAACAGAACCTGCGCCGTGCCCTGTCGATCTCCAACGGTGCGCTGGAAATTCTTTGGTCCAGCCCGATTACCTTCGGGATATGGGTGCTGACGGCCATCATGCTGCTGATGCCTGTCGTGCGGATCTGGCGCAAGCGCTCCCTGCAGCGTCGTGCCGTGGCCAATGTCTGATCGCTCCTTAAATACGTGGTGGGGAACCCCGCTGGTCGGCCTGCTGGGCGGTTACCTCGCCAGCCAGGTCGGCTGGCCGCTGCCGTGGATGGTGGGCTCGCTGCTGGCGATCATCCTGGTGCGCTGCCTGACGCCCTGGCAACTTGCGGAAATCCCCGGCGGCCGTAAAGGCGGGCAGTGGATTGTCGGGATTGGCATCGGCCTGCACTTCACGCCGGTTGTCATCGAACAGGTCATGTCGCATTTCGGCCTGATCTTCTTCGGAGCACTGGTCACCAGTGTTTCCAGCGTGGTCGGAGTCTGGCTGATGCGACGTAGCGGCGAAGATCGCGCAACGGCGTTCTTTTCCAGCATGCCGGGCGGCTCTGGCGAAATGGTCAACCTCGGAGCGCGCAACGGCGCAATCCTCAGCAGCGTCGCGGCGGGACAGAGTTTGCGAGTGTTGATGGTGGTGCTGTGCGTGCCCGCACTGTTCAAGTATCTGCTGGGCGACGGTGCGCCTGCATCGAATCCGGCAGCCGTTGACTGGTCCTGGCTGCTGGTGCTGTTTCCGGCAGGCGGATTGCTGGCGTGGCTCTGGCAACGGCTGAAGCAACCCAATCCATGGCTGTTCGGGCCGCTACTGCTCAGTGCTGCGGTGAGCATCACCTGGGACTTGCACATCGGCTTACCGCAAGGCGGCAGCCAGATCGGCCAATGGCTGATCGGAAGCGGCCTGGGCTGCCATTTCAATCGTTCGTTCTTTCGGCGGGCGCCGTCGTTTATTGGCCGAACATTGCTGGGCACTGCACTGACCATGCTGATCGCCGCCCTCGCCGCTGGGTGCCTGAGTGTGATGACCCATCTGGACCTGCGCTCACTGACCCTGGGCATGATGCCCGGCGGCATCGCCGAAATGAGCCTGACAGCGGAAGTCTTACAACTGTCGGTGCCGCTGGTCACGGCAATGCAGGTCATGCGCCTGCTGTTTGTACTGTTCCTCGCCGAGCCGCTGTTTCGGCACTGGGATAAGCGGGCTGAGTAGAGACCGGGTTGACCCGTTCGCGAATGAGCTCGCTATTTTCTGTGGGAACGAATTCATTCGCGAAGATGGCAGGATGCCCGCCACTGCATTCAGGTCAAACCGGCGGCAATCTCCAGTCAATCGGTGTCAATCCATTCTGTTGCAAGAACTTGTTGGCCCGGCCAAAGTGTCCGTTGCCGAGAAAGCCTTTGTAGGCGGACAGCGGCGAGGGGTGTACCGAGGTCAGTACCAGGTGTTTGCTGGCGTCGATCAGTTTCTGTTTGCTTTGGGCATGAGCACCCCACAGCATAAACACCAGATGCGGCTGATGTTCGCTGACGACCTCAATCACCTTATCGGTGAAGATCTGCCAGCCTTTTTTTGCGTGTGAAGCAGCGTTCGCGCGTTCGACGGTCATGGTGGTGTTGAGCAGCAGCACGCCCTGATCGGCCCAGGACTGCAAGCAGCCGTGATTGGCGATGTCGATGTTCAGGTCACGCTTGAGCTCTTTATAGATATTGACCAGCGATGGCGGCGTTGGCACGCCTGGCTGCACCGAGAAGCACAAGCCATGGGCCTGACCTGGGCCGTGGTACGGATCCTGGCCAAGGATCACCACCTTGACCTTGTCCAGCGGCGTCGAGTTCAACGCATTGAAGATCATCGGGCCCGGTGGATAGATTTCCTTGCCTGCGGTGTGCTCCTGGCGCAAGAACTCACGCAGTTCGTTCATATACGGTTTTTCGAATTCCTCACGCAACGCGTGCTTCCAGCCGGATTCGAGTTTGATACGGTCATCGTTTGTCATGGCACACCTGCAAAAATCAATGCGCGGACACTAGGAAAGCTGGCCGCCGATGTCAATCGACCAATGTCATTGCACCACGCGGCCCCTGCCTCTTTCCTACACTCCCTGTAATCACCGTTTGCAACTTACCCCCGCATAGGGGTATCACAGACCCAATGGACAGTTGCCCCGCCCCCCGAGAGGTCATGATGAATCTGCAATTTGAAGAACTCCACGCCCAAGACGGCGCGCGCATTGGTGTTGCCAGCCTGGATGCGGAAAAGTCTCTGAATGCGTTGTCGCTGCCGATGATCCAGGCGCTGATGGATCGTCTTGAAAAATGGGCCGATGACCCGCAAATCGTTTGTGTACTGCTGCGCGGCAATGGCTCTAAATCTTTTTGTGCCGGCGGCGATGTACGAGCATTGGTCGACGCCTGCCGTGCCCATCCCGGCGAAGTCCCACCGCTGGCCGCGCATTTTTTCGCGGCGGAATACCGGCTCGATTACCGTCTGCACACGTACCCCAAACCCTTGATCTGCTGGGGCCATGGTTACGTGCTGGGTGGCGGCATGGGCTTGTTGCAAGGCGCGGGCATTCGCATCGTCACCCCGACCAGTCGCCTGGCAATGCCGGAAGTCAGTATCGGCTTATACCCTGATGTCGGCGCCAGTTGGTTCCTTTCCCGACTGCCCGGCAAACTGGGCCTGTTCCTCGGACTGACCGGTTCACACATCAACGGGCGCGACGCGCTGGATCTGGACCTGGCCGACCGTTTCCTGCTGGATGAACAGCAAGAAGAGTTGGTCGAGGGGCTGCTACAACTGAACTGGCAGGAACAAAGCCCGGTGCAACTCAACAGCCTGCTCAAGGCGCTGCAACAGGAAGCCATCGGGCAATTGCCTGATGCGCAATGGTTGCCGCGTCGAGCGCAGATTGATGAACTGCTGGACGTCGCGACTCTGCCGTGCGCCTGGCGTGCCATCAGTCAATGGAACACGCACGGCGATGCCCTGCTCAGCCGTGCGGCAAAGAATCTGACTGAAGGTTGCCCCCTGACTGCCCATCTGGTGTGGGAGCAGATTGTCCGCGCCCGACACATGTCGCTGGCTCAGGTATTCCAGATGGAATACACCCTGAGCCTGAATTGCTGTCGTCATCCCGAGTTCAGCGAAGGCGTGCGGGCGCGCCTGATCGATAAGGATCAAAAGCCTCATTGGCACTGGCAAGACGTCGCCAACATCCCGGACGCCGTGATCGATGCGCACTTCGCCAAGGTATGGGAAGGACGGCACCCCCTGGCGGACCTTTTAGACTACTAGACCCTTAAAGCAGGTGAAGCGCCGACGTAGCGACGCTTCACCTGTTTCCACCCCGACCATCGCCGCCACGGCCGTCGCCTCCGCGATTGCCGTGATCACCCCGGCCGCCTGAACCATTGTCATGACCGCGACTGCCACCACCGTGTCCACGGTCACCGTCATTCCGGCCTTCATTCCATGAAGGGTTGTAGTGTCCGCCACGACCCTCATGGCCACCCTGATCACTGCGGTAGTAACCCCGTCCGGCGTAAGGCATAGGTCTCGGACCATAATCAGGCCGAGGGGCGTAATAAGGCGCCGGACGCGGCCCGTAATAACGGGGAGGCGCTACGTAATAGCTCGGACGGTAGGACCGGTCATAACTGCCATAGTAAGCGCCACCGTAAACCGGCTGTGTATAGACATCGGATTCGTAATAACCGGGACCTGCATAACAACCAGCGAGGATTAAACCAAGCACAACTATAAGCAAGGGTCGTCGATACATGGCGGCCTCCTGGACCGCTAGAGAGCTCAAACCAGCGACGCTGGTCGGCATCGGTCAAAACCGCTGACTGACGAAAAATCAGACCGCAAATAATTCACCGAGTGCCCTGCCCCAAAAACTATATCCCACTCAAGATGCGCCCCAAACAGGTGCGTGCACGCACCACGCTAAAGCACCCACTCCCGTTCTCGCTCCCCCTTCAACTGCGCAACCCAACTGCCGCAAGGCGTGGTGAGACTTGGCACGCCTCTCGCTTATGACTTGATGTGCAGGAGTCAAAACAGGTTCGCGGCACCACAATTTACAATAGCTGACTAGGGTTCCGATTCGCTTGACGCGAGTGGCTGGTCCGAGAGTTGGCGACCTCCAGTAGAGGTTACACGGCGGGATAAAAGCCCGGGAGACAGGACACCAGTGGTGTCGCGTGACTCCTGACCGCTCGTTTTTTTTCCTACTGGAGGTTCTTATATGCAGAGCAACATTAAAAAGCCCCGTCTGTTCGCCATGCTCGCCGCTGGCCTCGTCGCGGCATTGAGCCTCTCGGCACACGCCGCCCCGAAAGAACACTTCAACGTTTGCTGGACCATCTATGCCGGCTGGATGCCCTGGGAATACGCGGGCACCCAAGGCATCGTCGACAAATGGGCGAAGAAATACGGCATCACCATTGATGTCACCCAGATCAACGACTACGTCGAATCGATCAACCAATACACCGCCGGCCAATTCGATGGCTGCTCCATGACCAACATGGACGCGCTGACTATTCCGGCCGCAGGTGGCGTCGACAGCACCGCGCTGATCGTCAGCGATTTCTCCAACGGCAACGACGGCATCGTGATCAAGGGTGAAGGCAAGAAAGTTGCCGACCTCAAAGGCATGAAGGTTAATCTGGTCGAGCTGTCGGTTTCTCACTACTTGCTGGCCCGTGCCTTGGACAGCGCTGACCTTACCGAGAAAGACCTTAAGGTCGTCAACACCTCGGATGCCGACATTTCTGCTGCCTTCAACACCGATGACGTCAAAGCGGTGACCACCTGGAACCCAATGCTTTCGGACATCAAGGCCAAACCCGGCGTGACCGAAGTGTTCGATTCGAGCAAGATTCCTGGCGAAATCATGGACATGATGGTGGTCAACACCCAGACCCTGAAAGACAACCCGGCACTGGGCAAGGCCCTGACCGGAGCCTGGTTCGAAGTGGTCGCACTGATGAACAGCAAATCCGCCGCCAGCACCGCTGCACTGGAACACATGGCCAAAGCCTCGGGCACCGACCTGGCTGGCTTCCAGTCGCAACTGAACACCACCAAGCTGTTCGCGACCCCCAAGGAAGCACTCGACTTCGCCGCCAGCGCTCAACTGCCACAAACCATGCGCAAGGTCGCCGAGTTCTCCTTTCAACATGGGCTGCTCGGTGAGGGTGCCAAGGACACCAGTGCAATCGGCATGTCTTTCGCCAACGGCGTGACCAGCGGCGACAAGACCAACCTCAAGCTGCGCTTCGACCCGAGCTACGTACAGATGGCTGCCGAAGGCAAATTGTAATCGCGTTCCAGCCCAAAGGTTATTGCCATGCGCTTGATAAACCGCCGCCCGGATCGCGCCAGCCGTCTGATTTTGGTGATCCTGCCGTTCGCCTTGTTGCTGTTCGCCTATTTCATGGGATCGGCGACTCGGCTGACGGAAAACCCCAACGACAAACTGCTGCCCAGCGCGGTGCAGATGACCGATGCGGTCAAGCGCATGGCCTTTACCGAAGACCAACGCAGCGGCGGTTATCTACTGTGGCAAGACACTGCCTCCAGCCTGCAACGCCTGGCGATTGGTCTTGGCATCAGCGCCCTGCTCGGCTTGTGCCTGGGTATCGCGTCGGGGATTCTGCCGCTGTTCGGCGCACCGTTGTCACCGCTGCTGACGGTGTTGTCGATGGTCCCGCCACTGGCGATTCTGCCGATCCTGTTCATCGTGTTTGGCTTGGGTGAGCTGTCGAAAGTCATGCTGATCGTGATTGGCATTACACCGATTCTGGCGCGGGATCTGGAGCAGCGCGCCCGAGAGATTCCGGTCGAGCTGCTGATCAAGGCGCAAACCCTCGGCGCCTCGACCTGGACCTTGGTCCTGCGGGTGATCCTGCCGCAACTGCTGCCACGCCTGCTGATTGCCTTGCGTCTGGTGCTGGGTTCGGCTTGGTTGTTCCTGATCGCGGCCGAAGCCATTGCCTCCACCGACGGCTTGGGGTATCGGATTTTTCTGGTACGACGCTACCTGGCCATGGACGTGATCCTGCCCTACGTGGTCTGGATCACCCTGCTCGCCTGGCTGATGGATTGGGGGCTCAAGGCTCTGACCCGGCGTGCATTCCCCTGGTATGAAGGGGCACGCGGATGAGCTTTATTTCGGTGAAAAACGTCTGGCAACAGTACGACGATCAAGTGGTGCTCGAAGGCCTGAACCTGAGCGTCAACGAAGGTGAGTTCTGCACCTTGGTCGGCGCCTCGGGCTGCGGCAAATCCACTTTCTTGCGCTTGCTGCTCGGCCAGGAAGTGCCCAGTCGCGGCCAGATCCATCTCGACGGCAAGCCGCTGGCTGGCGAACCGGACGCCAGCCGTGGCGTGGTGTTTCAGCGCTACTCGGTGTTTCCGCATCTGTCAGTGCTGGACAACGTGGCTCTGGGTCTGGAGTTGCCACGCTCGCCACTGCTTGGGCGCCTGTTCGGCACGGCCAAACGCGAGGCTCGGGAACAGGCCGCGGCCCTGCTGAGCAAAGTGGGCCTGGCCCATGCGCAGGACAAGTACCCGACGCAACTGTCGGGCGGCATGCAGCAACGGTTGGCCATCGCTCAAGCGCTGATCATGAAACCGCGTGTATTGCTGCTGGACGAACCCTTCGGCGCGCTCGATCCAGGTATCCGCAAGGACATGCATGTCCTGTTGCTGGAGCTGTGGCGCGAGACCCGCCTGACGGTGTTCATGGTCACCCACGACCTGTCCGAGGGCTTCAACCTCGGCACACGTCTGCTGGTGTTCGACAAGGTTCGCCATGACCCACACGCGCCCGGCGCTTATGGCGCCCGCATCACCTACGACATTCCCTTGAACAGCGATCGCCGCGCCGCACGCGCCGCTATTGATTCGCTGCAAACGGTTTAGAGGATCCTTTTTATGAACGCGCACATGACCGACTCAACATCCCTGTTCCCCGTCTTTGCTGAAGAAATCCTGCCCGGCGGCGGCCACCGTTCGTTCGTGCTCAAGCGCGGCCAACTGCTGCGCCTGACCGACGTCCGTGGCGGCGCCAACGTCAGCCTGACCCTGCTTAACGCCAACGAGAAAACCGAGCGACTGAACCTGCCGGACAGCCTCAAATGCCAACACACCGCAAAACTGACCACCGGCCACTGCCTGTACTCGGACATGGGCCGGGTGCTGGCAGCGATCACGGCGGATACCTGCGGCTGGAGCGACAGCTTCGGTGGGGTGCTGTGCGCTGAAGAGGTCGCGGAAAAATATGGCCAAGGCCGCTATCAGGAACTGCGCAACGGCTTCTTTCGCAACGGCACCGATAACCTGCTGGTGGAACTGGGTAAATGGGGCCTGGGCCTGTCCGACCTGCTGATGACCCTGAACCTGTTCAGCAAAGTCCGGGTCGATGAAGACGGACACTTTCACTTCGTTGCGAACAACTCCAAAGCCGGTGACTACATCGAGCTGTATGCGCCGATGGACACCCTGGTGGTGCTGACCGCCCTGCAGCACCCGATGGACCCTGATCCACAGTACGCGCCCAAACCGCTCAAGCTCGGCTGGATGAACGCCGATCCCAGCATCGCCGAGTACTGCCGCACCTCCCGCCCGGAAAACGAGCGCGGTTTTATCAACACTGATCGCCTGTTCGCCTGAGGATCGCTGCCATGACCACACTCTCCAAACAGCCGGAAGCGGCGATCTACAATGCGACCATCCCCGCAGGCGAGCCTTGGCTGACCGAAGTCAAGGCCGGACAAACCCTGCGCATCCTCGACCTGGAAGGCAATCAAGCAGTCGATACGCTGTTCTACAGCCTGGCCAACCCCCGCGAACGGTATGACGTGCAGCGTACCTTGCGGCGGCAGAACAGCGTGTACCTGACCACCGGCAGCGTGCTGTATTCCAACCTCGGCAAACCGATGCTGACCATCGTCGAAGACACCTGCGGACGCCATGACACCCTCGGCGGGGCTTGCGCGCAGGAGAGCAACACCGTGCGCTACTCTCTGGAAAAACGTCACATGCACAGTTGTCGCGACAACTACCTGCGCGCGTGTGCCCATGACGGTCGACTGAGCAAAGGTGACATCGGCCCGAACATCAATTTCTTCATGAACGTGCCGGTCACAGCAGACGGAGGCCTGACCTTCGAAGATGGCATCTCGGCGCCCGGTAAATATGTCGAACTGCGTGCGGAAATGGACGTGATCGTGCTGATTTCCAACTGCCCGCAATTGAACAACCCGTGCAACGCCTACAACCCAACGCCTGCGCAGCTGCTGATATGGAACTGAACCTTTTGAAGCTGCGCAGCTGGTTATTCAGCCTGTGCCAAAGCCGCTCCGGGCAGTGCGTGGCGTCAAAGCGCCAGCCTCCCCTGTAAGAGCACCAGGTTTCGCCATCGGGGACGGCCTCGAGGCACTACGAAAACAGCGGGACGGCCCGCTTCCCGGCAAGAAACCGATCAGCCATCGGTTTCTGGGGTTTATGCCATGTTCAAGACACTGCTGATCGCCAACCGTGGCGCCATTGCCTGCCGCATCCTGCGTACCTTGCGCGCCTTGCAGGTCAAGGGCGTGGCGGTCTATTCCGAAGCCGATGCCGCCAGCCTGCATATTCTTCAAGCCGATGAAGCCCACAGCCTGGGTGAAGGTGGCGCAGCCGGCACCTATTTGGCGGTGGATAAAATACTCGCCATCGCCAAAGCCAGCGGCGCCACGGCGATCCATCCCGGTTACGGGTTCCTCTCCGAAAACGCCGCGTTCGCCCAAGCCTGCGAAGACGCTGGCATCGCCTTCGTCGGCCCGACACCCGACCAGCTTCGGGTGTTCGGCCTCAAACACACGGCGCGTGCCCTGGCCAAGCAGCACGGCGTGCCAATGCTCGAGGGCACCGAACTGCTCGACAGCCTCGACGATGCCCTCAACGCTGGCGAGCTGATCGGCTACCCGGTGATGCTGAAAAGCACGGCCGGTGGTGGCGGGATCGGCATGCGCGTGTGCCGCAGTGCGCTCGAACTGAGCGAATCGTTCGACGCGGTGAAACGTCTGGGACAGAACAACTTCAGCGACGCTGGCGTCTTTATCGAGAAGTACATCCAGCGCGCCCGGCACTTGGAAGTGCAGGTGTTCGGCGACGGCCAGGGCGACGTTATCGCCCTCGGTGTGCGTGATTGCTCGGTACAACGGCGCAACCAGAAAGTCCTCGAAGAAACCCCGGCGCCGAACCTGCCAGACGGCATGGCCGACGAACTGTGTGCGGCAGCGATCAAGCTGGCCAAAGCGGTCAATTACCGCAGCGCCGGGACCGTGGAGTTCGTGTTCGACAGCGAGGGCCAGCGTTTCTATTTCCTCGAAGTGAACACCCGCTTGCAGGTCGAGCACGGGGTCACTGAACAAGTGTGGGGCGTCGATCTGGTCAGCTGGATGGTCCAGCTGGCAGCGGGTGATCTACCGCCACTCAGTCAGTTGCGCACGGGCTTGCAGGCAAACGGTCATGCGATTCAGGCGCGGCTGTATGCCGAAGACCCGGGCCGGGATTTCCAGCCCTGCCCCGGCTTGCTGACTGCGGTGAATTTCCCGACCGCCGATGGCAAGACCTTGCGCATCGACACCTGGGTCGAAGCCGGTTGCGAGATCCCGCCGTTCTTCGACCCCATGATTGCCAAGCTGATCAGTTGGGCGCCAACCCGCGAGCAGGCCAGCGCCGGACTTGCTCAAGCGCTGAGTGACAGCCACCTGTATGGCGTGGAAACCAACCGCGATTACCTGCGGCAGATTCTGCTCGACGCGCCCTTCGCCAGTGGCCAGCCATGGACTCGGTGCCTGGAAGGTCTGGTGTATCGCGCCAACACCTTTGAAGTGCTGAGTGGCGGTACCCAGACCAGCGTGCAGGACTATCCCGGGCGTCTCGGTTACTGGGCGGTCGGTGTGCCGCCGTCCGGGCCAATGGACAGTCGCGCACTGCGTCTGGGCAACCGTCTGCTGGGCAACGCCGAAGGCTGTGCCGCGCTGGAAATCACCATGAGCGGCCCGCTGCTGCGCTTCAACACCGACGCCGTGGTCGCCATCACCGGCGCGCCGATTCCGCTGACCCTGGACGGTCAGCCCCAGGCGCTGAATACCGCGTTGCTGGTACCCGCCGGTTCAACCCTGGCGCTGGGCACCATCGCGGGCGCCGGTGCACGAAGCTACCTCTGTGTGCGCGGCGGGTTGGAGCTGCCGGACTATCTGGGCAGCAAAAGCACGTTCACCCTGGGTCAATTTGGCGGGCATGGCGGCCGCGCTTTACGGGCTGGCGATGTGCTGCACATTCCAGCCCTGAGTGACCGCAGCATCGGTCAGCGCGTACCGGACGACCAGCTTCACGCCTTGCCTGCCGTGCGTCAGATCCGGGTCATTTACGGCCCGCATGGCGCGCCGGAATATTTCACCGAGCGCTACATCGAGACCTTCTTCGCCACTCAATGGGAAGTGCATTTCAATTCCAGCCGTACCGGCGTCCGCCTGATTGGTCCCAAGCCGGAATGGGTCCGCGCCGACGGTGGCGAAGCGGGCTTGCACCCCTCGAACATCCACGACAACCCGTACGCCATCGGCGCCGTGGATTTCACTGGCGACATGCCGGTCATCCTTGGCCCGGATGGCCCGAGCCTGGGCGGTTTCGTCTGCCCGGTGACCATCATCGAAGCCGACCTCTGGCAACTGGGGCAACTCAAGGCCGGCGACAACGTGCAGTTCCATCCGGTCAGTATCGATGCTGCACGCACGATCTTCTGCATGAGCGAACGTGCTCACGAGGAAAGCGACGCGGTGCCAGATCTGGCCTCATCGCGAATGAGCTCGCTAGCACAAGGGTTAATTTCACCTGTTGTATTGGACATCGGCCAGGACGACACACGGCTGATGGCGCGTCTGTCTGGCGACACTCATTTGCTCCTGGAAATCGGCGCACCCGAGCTGGACCTGGTACTGCGCTTTCGCGGTCATGCGCTGATGCAGGCCCTCGAAGCCAAAGCGCTACAGGGCGTGATCGACCTGACGCCGGGCATTCGTTCCCTGCAAGTGCATTACCAGCCCGAACAACTGCCGCTTGCGGATTTACTGGATATCGTCGTCGGCGAATGGGACGCCGTGTGCGCCGCCAAAGACCTGCAAGTGCCGTCGCGAATCGTGCACTTGCCGCTGTCCTGGGATGACCCGGCGTGCCAGTTGGCCATCGAGAAATACATGACTACCGTGCGCAAGGACGCCCCGTGGTGCCCAAGCAACCTGGAGTTCATCCGCCGCATCAACGACCTGCCCAACCTCGACCAAGTGCAGCGCACGGTGTTCGACGCCAGCTACTTGGTGATGGGCCTGGGCGACGTGTACCTCGGCGCGCCTGTCGCCACCCCGCTCGACCCACGGCACCGGCTGGTGACGACCAAGTACAACCCGGCACGGACCTGGACGGCAGAGAACTCGGTCGGCATCGGTGGCGCCTATATGTGCGTGTACGGCATGGAAGGCCCCGGTGGTTATCAGTTTGTCGGGCGCACGTTGCAGATGTGGAACCGCTACCGCGAAGTCGCGGCGTTCGATGGCAAACCGTGGCTGCTGCGCTTCTTCGATCAGATTCGTTTTTACCCGGTCAGCGCCGAAGAGCTGCTGCGCATCCGCCGCGATTTTCCCTTGGGCCGGTACCCGCTAAGCATCGAGCACAGCACCTTGAACCTGGCTGACTATCAGGCTTTTCTCGCCCGTGAAGCCGAGGGTATCGCCGCATTTCGTGCTCAGCAGCAAGGGGCCTTCAACGCCGAACGCGAACGTTGGATCGCCAGCGGTCAGGCACATTTTGAAAGCGACGAAGCCGCTATCCCAGCCACCGACGACGCCCCTCTTGACGCAGGCCAGCACGGCATCGACAGCCATATCGCCGGCAACCTGTGGCAGGTGCAGGTCGAGGTCGGCCATCGGGTTGAAGTGGGCGATGTGCTGGTGATTCTGGAGTCGATGAAGATGGAAATTCCGCTACTGGCAACCCTGGCTGGCACCGTGCTTGAAGTAAGGGTGCAGCCCGGCTCGGCGGTGCGCGCCGGGCAGCGGGTCGTGGTGCTTGAAGCTGACTGAACTTACTTATTTTTTTGACGGAATTACGCCATGAGCCATGACCTGCATTCAAGCGACCTGCGCCTCGACAGCGTTCGCGCCGCGTATCAAGACGGTCGCCAGACACCTCGGCAACTGATCCTCGCCCTGCGCGAAAAAGCCGCTGCGTTGAACCCGGACTATCACCTGTTCATCCATCTGCTGAGTGCTACCGAGCTGGAACCCTATCTGGCCGCGCTGGAAAACAGCGACCTCAACGACCTGCCGCTGTATGGCGTGCCGTTCGCGATCAAAGACAACATCGACCTGGCCGGCATCCCCACGACCGCAGCCTGCCCGGCATTCGCCTATACCCCGGAGCGCTCGGCGACCATCGTCGAGCAGTTGATCGGCCTCGGCGCAATTCCGTTGGGCAAAACCAACCTCGACCAGTTTGCCACCGGGCTGAATGGCAGCCGCTCCCCCTATGGGGCCTGCCCGAACAGTGTGCTGGCCGAGTACCCGTCAGGCGGCTCCAGCGCAGGATCATCGTTGGCCGTGGCGCTCGGCGTCGCCAGCTTCGCCCTCGGCACCGACACCGCCGGGTCCGGCCGAGTGCCCGCAGCACTGAACAATCTGGTGGGACTCAAGGCCAGTAAGGGCCTGATCTCCACTGCCGGGGTGGTGCCCGCCTGCCGCACCCTTGATTGCGTGACCACTTTCACCGCCACCGCGCGCGAAGCCAGCCAGTTGCTCGGTCTGGTAGCCCGACTCGATTCGCGTGACGAATACAGCCGCAGCAACCCGCTGTGGAACGACGCCTCTGCGTTCGGTGCGCCCCGCCCGTTTCGTTTCGGCGTACCCCGTGCGCAGGACCTGGCGTTCTTCGGCTGCGAGCAAGGGCCCCTGCTGTTCGGCGATGCCATCGACCGTCTGACCGCGATGGGCGGCGAAGCAGTGACGCTGGACCTGTCACCCTTCCTCGAAGCTGCGCGCCTGCTGTATGACGGCCCATGGGTTGCCGAACGCTACAGCGTTGCGGGCGAACTGATGGAGCACAACCCAGAAGCGGTATTGCCGGTGATCCGCGCAGTACTGTCGAAAGCACCGGCCGTGACCGGCGTGCAAACGTTCCGTGCGCACTACCGCCTGCAAGCACTCAAAGCCCTGTGCGACAAAGCCCTTGAAGGTCTCGACTGCGTAGTGACGCCCTCCATCGGTCGCCCGGTGACCCTCGCCGAACTGGAGGCTGAACCGGTGCTGCGCAACTCGGAATTGGGTTACTACACCAATTTCATGAACCTGCTGGACTACGCCGCCGTCGCCGTACCGAGTGCCTTCATGGACAACGGCCTGCCGTGGGGCGTGACCCTGTTCGGTCGGGTCTTCACTGATCACTATCTGCTCAGCCTGGCCGACGCCCTGCAACGCCATACCGGCCTGCCGGTGATCGGCGGCCACGCACCCAACCTGTCAGCACCGACCACTGTCGCCCGCAACGACATGGCACGCTTAGTGGTGTGCGGCGCGCACCTGGATGGCCTGGCGCTGAACTGGCAACTCAAGCAGCGCGGTGGCCGCTTGCTGGAGGTCACCCAAAGCTCGGCGGATTACCAGCTCTACGCATTGGCCGGTGGACCACCGTTTCGGCCCGGCATGCTGCGGGTCGCGCAAGGCGGCGTAGCGATTGCCGTGGAAGTCTGGGAACTGCCAAGCCGCGAACTGGGGTCATTCCTCTCCGGCATTCCGGCACCCTTGGGCCTGGGCAAGGTTCAGTTGGCCGACGGACGCTGGGAAAGCGGTTTCATCTGCGAACCTTATGGCCTGGAGGGCGCGACAGATATCAGCCACCTAGGCGGATGGCGCGCCTATTTGAGTGCCTGACCCAACCATTAAGTAGCCCGACGACGAACGTGGCTGCGCACGTTTCAGTGCGCAGCCACAGCGTCCTGCATACCCCTGTTTACACGCACCCCGTCGTTACATAGATGTACGACATGAAGAGATCCCTGATGACACAGTGACGCGCCCCTCATCACGTTCAGCCATCCACATGAATGACCCAGAAAATCCAGTCCCCCCTGTTCCAGCACGCACTGCACCCGCCCCAACATACAGCCTCGAACACCCCGCACTTACGCACCTGACCGGCAACCACAGTGAACAGAGCGATACCCTACCTTCCTCTGGAGCCTTTGCGCTGTCGCCGTTTTATTACGCAACGCCCGACGATCATCTGGAGGGACTGTCGCAGGTACCGCCACCCGCCACAGCGCTAAACCACAAACAACTCGCCACGCTCAGAAAGAGCCGCGCCGCCAGACTGCTCGCCATGTCGCCCTTGAGTTTGAAAGCCTGGCAGATGGACATGGACTGCCCGCCGGGAGTGCACGCCTATGTCAACGAACAACTGACTCGGCTTTTATTTGAGCAGACCGGTAAGCCCTCCCTGCCGGACCATATTTACATGAACTTCACGACCGATACGCGTCCGGCCGTCTTTGTCGATGGGCAAGAACTTTACACGCGGCGTCTGTCCCTCACCGACGTGGCGGTTACCTCTTTCGATGCAGCCAGTTTTTATGCCCTGATGCAGAGCGCTGAACCTGAGCGCCTGTTTGATGAGGCAACACCTTCGCTGAGCACAACCCTGGTCCTCACGCTGATCGACAAGGCGGACTGGCCTCGACACTACGAGACCCTACTTGCCGTCTTCTGGGCCAGGCATGAACTGACGTATCGCACCCTCGCCAAACTTTCATTTCTCGACACGCTGAGCCGGTACCACACGCGTAAAATGATCAGCCTGGACGGTTATAACCTGACGCTTGAAGCCATGGGACTCGACCGGTTCCCCACCACCGTTGAAACCCTGGAAACATCAGCCAAAGGCGAGCGCACGGTCGTCCGTGTAGTGCTGCTGAATGACCAAATCCTGCCGGGCATCTTTCAGCTGACCTCAAAAAATACATCGCACAGTTTTATTCACATCACCGGTCAAAAACCTGCCGTTTTCGAATACATCAGCGACAACCCTGAGTTAATGAGGCAAAAACTCCTCGACGCGTTGAACACGTCGCCTTGGCTCGCGTCGTATCTGGACGCTGCCGACAAACAAGGGAACTCGCCCTTCACTCTCGATATAAAAACTCTCGATGAGGATATTTTTTCCGCGCTCACCCGCGCCCAGAAAGCGTTTTCATTCGAGCAGCACTCACAACACACCCACACGGACGCCTTGTTCATGCTGGTCGAACGCGGCCTGACCCTGGTGAGCGTTCTTGATCGCTGGGAACTTCAGCCGGATATCGTGAAGCGGATACCCAACCCACTGATGGCCGCCAACCGACTGATGCGCGGCTACCTGAAAAACGACCATCAACTGGATGTGAATCCGGATCATGTTTTCATTCGCTATGTTCGAGGCACATCGACCACCCCATTGGGTAGCGCCCACTCGCCCATCACGTATGTTCAACCCCCCGACGAAACCCCGATCAGCCTGAGCAACGCCCTGTTGAGTAACTACCGGGTCGAGCGGCCGGTGGGTTATATCGATAACGGCGCCCGTACGACGGTTTACACCGACCCCACAGGCAAGGGGCAATGGTCCGAAGGCGCTGCGCTTGAGATATCCCCGGAGGTCATCGAAAGCCACATCAGGAGCATTAACTTTCTTGACCTGATGTCGAAACAACTCAACCGGTTTTGGGAGAAGCAGGGAACTGCTATCGAGCAGTCGTTCAAGACAACCTTTATGGCGCAGGCAGTGATCAGCCTCAAACAGAAACAGTTAACACGCGCTGGATTCGATCTCATCGTCGAAATGCTGGACACGACGTCTACCAGCATCCGCTGCAAAGCGTTGGGTTTTTACCTGAAACCCTCGCTGATAGAAGGCACGCAATGCCAACCCTGTGCCGGTCTGCTGGTATTCACCCACGCCGACACACCCTTGACGGTGCTGTACCAGGCCGGTCAGTCGGTGGCATTTATCGAATTCAGTCGCGACATCGAACTTACCCGTTATATACAAACCGCCGCCAAGGATAAGCAGTGGCAACGCATGCTGTTGAGCTATATACCGGTCAGACTCCACGAGAAGTTTATGTATCTTCTTGATGTTTGGAGCGGTAACAGCATCCCCGACCCGGCTTCCTCCCTGCTTCGGCCCTGGACAGACGTGGTTTACGCCAACGACCTGCATAAAGCCAAAGCCCGAGCCCTCTGCGAGCAGCCCATTACTTCGTCGCCGTTCGTCTTCATGCGCGAGACGCTTGAGCGCAACTATCAAGATGATGCGAATGAACACATCGTGACCTCGAAAGAAGTTTCGCTGCGCTATTGGACGCGTCAGCTCAACCACCTACAGCTGGTGCTGGCGCCCATGTCGCTGCTGCTGACGCCCGTGGCGCTGGCCTCTCTTGCGACTCACGCCGGGTCCATCTACCTGGGCATCGCGACAGCAGCATTACCGGGAAACCGGAACACCGAAAAAACCCAGACAGCGCTCAACGTGCTGTCTTTAGGGCTGTTGCAGCTGGCGCCCTACACCCCCCGATTGCTGCGTTTGTTCAACACATTCAACGTTCTGGGGAAAACAGCCATAGCGGGGGCTAGCGCTACGTCCGCCGCCACAAAAAGCTTCGGCTCCTGGCTTGGCCGATCAATGAATGCCCGTAAAACCCGCCTGGAAACATTTTTCAATACCAACAGCCTGCTCAAGACCTGGAACATTCCCGGTCATAGCACCTTCGGCACCTTACCCGTCAAAGTATGGAAGCTTGGTCGAAAATTCCTGCTCTGGACCTCGGACAAGGCTCAAGCCAGAACCCTGGTTGTAAGTACACACGGGCATTACTTGCCGTGGACTAACACTGCACGGATCCCCAATGGCACCGAACTTAGAACCTACGCACCCCATGGTTATGAGCTGGTCGACCCAACGCTTCACCGAGTCGTGAGCCAGAGGGTCAAACCGTTTTCTATTTTAAATAACGCAAACAACAGCCTCGCGCGTCCTCCAGGCCCGCTGCCGCCGTATGCCATCACCGATAAGGTGCTGGCCGGAACATCCCTTCCGGGCAATATCAAGAATTATTCGCTGATGAAATTCCAGAGTACTCGCGGCGAGACGTATCAAGAAATCAGTCACGTGGTGCGTCATTCGAACCTGTCGCCTTTAAACGGTCTTCCCGCTACGCCCATGGACGTACTGACTGTCAGAAATCGCCTCGGCATGACTTATCCGAACCTGCAGGATCTTTTCAAATCATTGTCTGAACAGGGTATCCACTACGACAAAATTTTATTGGTGCACTGCCGTTGTTCTGCCATCAACTCTTTGATAGGCCGCTCACCCGCGTATATAGCACCGACCGCGAACATGCCGATTACACCGTGAACCTGAATCGGCCATAGCGCAGAACAGTAGCAACACGCTAGCATGCGACCTCTATTGATCTTCTCCTCACCGGACTCGTCATGCCACTTCGCTCTCCACTCAATTCCCAGCGTTCGTTGATCCTGACGTTGGTGGTCCTGCTGGGGAGCGGTTTTCTGGCGACATCTCTGCTCAGTTATTACGCCTCGCGGGCGTCGATTCGCGACAGCATCGTCAACACCGAACTGCCGTTGACCTCGGACACGGTGTATTCGGAGATCCAGAAAGACCTGGTCCGGCCGATCCTGATCTCATCAATGATGGCTCGTGACACCTTCATGCGTGACTGGGTGGTGGCTGGCGAGCACGACCCGGAACAAATGACCCGTTACCTCAACGAAGTCATGAGTCACTACAGTGCCTATACGGCCTTTTTTGTCTCCAATACCAGCCTCAAGTATTACCAGGCCAAAGGCGTCTTAAAGAAAATCGACGCCAATGAGCCACGCGACATCTGGTACTACCGGGTACGCGACATGGCTGCGCCCTACGAAATCAACGTCGATCCAGACATGGCCAACAAGGACAACCTGACCTTCTTCATCAACTACAAGGTGTTCGATTACAAAGACAACTTCATCGGCGCCACGGGTGTGGGCCTGACCGTGGATGCGGTGATCAAGCTAATCGATCGTTATCAGCAGCGGTATCAACGGAGCGTGTATTTCGTCGACGCCTTCGGCCGGATTGTGCTCACGGGCGCTCAAGGTGGACCACTGGGAGCCGTCATCGGCCAGTCCCTCAAGGACATGCCGGGCCTGAACGACTTGCACGACAAACTGCCGAGGCCACAGACCGGCAGTTTCGAATACCAGACGCAAGGCCAGAACCATTTTCTCAACGTGCGCTTCATCCCAGAACTGAACTGGTACCTGTTCGTCGACAAACAGGAAGACGGCGCCCTCACCGATATCCGCCAGTCGCTGTACCTGAACCTGTTCATCTGCCTGGTGGTGACACTGGTGGTCATGTTCTTGCTGCACCGGGCCATCGGCCGCTATCAGCGTAAGATCGAAGCCCAGGCCACCCTCGACAGCCTCACGGGCCTGCCCAATCGCCGCGGCTTCGATTTGATGGCGCTCAAGGCCATGCAGGAAGCGCAACGCGAGCCCAAGCCCTTGGCGGCGCTACTGATCGACATCGACCATTTCAAGCGTCTCAATGACGACCATGGCCATCTGGCGGGCGATGAAGTGCTCGTAGGCTTCGCTCAGGACCTGCAAAGCTGCCTGCGTCAGTCGGATATCATTTGTCGCTGGGGCGGCGAAGAGTTCATCATCCTGCTCAAGGACACCAACAGCGCCAGCGCTCAGCAAGTCGCGGAAAAAATCCGTCTGCTGGCAGAGCAGCACTCCTACACCTTTTCCGCCACGTCGTTGCAGATCACCGTCAGCGTTGGCCTGACTGAACTGCAGCCTGACGACACCCTGCACAGCCTGATTGCCCGCGCCGACCACGCGTTGTATCGCGCCAAACACACTGGGCGCAATCGGGTGTGCATGGAGAGGGCCCGGTCTCAGTTTGAATAGGCGCGCCATGCACAGCCAGACGATGGAAAAAAGCTCAATCGATCCTGACCGCTGCCCGGTCTGCGGCGCCAGCAACCGCTGCACCCTCGCCGACCCACGTACGGCGACGCAACCCTGCTGGTGCTTTTCAGTCAGTATCGACCCGACTGTACTCCAAGCGCTGCCGCTGGAAGTGCGCAATGCTGCCTGCCTGTGCCCGCGTTGCGCACAGATCGAAACCGACGTTCAGTCGAAGCCCAACGACTAGATCGCGTACCATGCCCGCCCCTTTCCCGGTCGTCTGTCACTGCCATGCGTCTTGATCGATTCCTCAGCAACCTGCCGCGCTTCAGCCGCAAAGATGTGCGATTTGCGTTGGTGGCCAAGCGCATCAAGGTCGACGGTCAGACCGTCAGCGACCCCCTTCACGAGGTGCGTGAGTTCACCCGTGTGGAATGCGACGACGACGTATTGCAAGCCGGCAAACCGGCACGCTATTTCATGCTGCACAAACCACCGGGCTGCGTCAGCGCGACGCTCGACCCACAGCATCCAACGGTGCTCGACTTGCTGGATGAGCCGGACAAAGAAGACCTGCACATCGCCGGTCGACTTGATTTCAACACCACGGGCCTGATGTTGATCACCAATGACGGTGTGTGGTCGCGACGATTGACCCAGCCGCAGACCAAGCTGGCAAAAATTTACTACGTAGAAACCGAGCAAACGATCAGCGACGACTACGTACAAAAATTCGCTGAAGGGTTTTATTTCGCGTTTGAAGACCTCACCACTCAGCCCGCCGAACTGACCCTGTTGGGGCCTCACTGCGCGCGGCTGAGCATCGTCGAGGGCCGCTACCATCAGGTCAAACGCATGTTCGGCCACTTCAACAATAAAGTCCTGCGCCTGCATCGCGAGCGCATGGGCCCCCTGCAACTGGACGCCGATTTGGCGCCTGGGCAACACCGCGCCTTGAGCACCGAAGAAATCCTCGCGATCTGATCAAACCGACCACTCAGCAGAAGTTGTCCAACAATTTACCAACGGCACTTGCGGGTTGTCCCCGAGCCTGCTTGAATCCAATCGTCAGTCTCCATGTGACTGATTGGTCACCCACTCATTCTAAGAAACTTTTTGCCGTCTCGAGAACCTCAGGTTCCGTGCCGACAAACCGCCCGCCAATAACAATACCTGTCGAACAGATCGTTTCGGATCGACATGGGCCCCCCTTTCCAGGCGCATGCCTACCTGTCACGAAACTCGTGCAACCTCTTTTGCGCGCATACCTGTTTTCGCCAGGAGTCTATGTTATGAGGCCAGAAATCGCTGTGCTTGATATACAAGGTCAGTTCCGGGTTTACACGGAGTTCTACCGCGCAGATGCCGCAGAAAAGACCATTATTCTGGTCAACGGCTCGATGGCCACTACTGCGTCCTTTGCTCAGACTGTTCGCAACCTGCACCCGCAATTCAACGTGGTGCTGTACGACCAACCCTACGCGGGCAAATCCAAAGCGCACAACCTGCACCGGCAGCCGCTGACCAAAGAGCTCGAAGGTCAGATCCTGCTTGAGCTGATCGACCACTTCGCCGCCGAACATGTGCTGTCCTTTTCCTGGGGCGGCGCAGCAACCTTGATTGCCTTGGCGCAGAAACCACGACGTATTGAAAAAGCTGTCATCAGCTCGTTCTCACCCGTGGTCAACGAACACATGCGCGACTACCTCGAACGCGGCGTCAAGCACCTCGGTGCGTTTGATCGCCACGAGGTCGGCTATCTGGTGAACAACACCATCGGTAAACACTTGCCGTCGTTGTTCAAGCGCTTCAACTACCGGCATGTCAGCAGCCTGGATATCCATGAATACGTGCAAATGCACTTTCATATCAGCCAAGTACTGACCATTGATCAACTGTGCTACCTCGACGCTGCGAAAAAAATCGACGTGCCCGTGTTGTTCCTCAACGGCGAGTGGGACGAATACACCGCAGCAGACGACGCGCAGCTCTTCGGCGACCACGTGCGCCATAGCGAGTTCTGCACCCTCCGGGCCACCGGCCACTTTCTGGACATGGAACACAAAGCCGCCTGCCGCGACTCGCAAGAGGCCTTGTTGAGTTTCCTCAAGCCCGCACCCGTTGCAAAACGGCCACGCTACACCCAGGTACAGAGCCACCATGCATTTGCACTGTGAACTGAAATCACTCGCCCCTGTAGGTCGCTATCGAGCGCAGTCTTCGGCAGCGCTTACAGGGAATGCGTGTTTCACGTGACGACGTAATCTGTCACGCAGCAGGTTTACCCGAAAAAAACGCCAGAAAAACCCACTTGGAAAAAATAGCGCTTCAGTTCAGCGCCGACATCTGGTACAAAGTCAGCCGCTCAAAGCGGGTGTCGTATAATGGTATTACTCCAGCTTCCCAAGCTGATCACGCGGGTTCGATTCCCGCCACCCGCTCCAATTTCCTGATTTCACATGTTCCCGCGTATAGCGGAGAGCAGTGAAAACCAAAAAGCCGGCCTCTTAGCCGGTTTTTTTATGCCTGTAAGTTTTCGTATAGCGGTCGGCCATGGGGAAATGACGGCTTAACGCGCAAGCCGCTGCCGTGAGTCAAATCTCCTCTGAGCATTTGACTCACCGCGAAAGACCTTCAAACGCGAAACTGATCCATCAGTTTCATCTGGTGAGTCGCCAAGGCGTTGAGTTGGTGGCTGACCTGCGCCGACTCGGTGGCCTGACCGGCAAGGGTCTCGGTGACGGTGCGAATGGCCGAGACGTTGCGGTTGACCTCTTCGGCAACGGCGCTCTGCTGTTCGGCCGCGCTGGCGATCTGCAGGTTCATGTCGCTGATCACCGTGACTGCGTCACTGATTTTGCTCAGAGCCTGAACCGCTTGATGAATGTGCTCAGCGTTCTCCTGGGCCTTGCTGTGGCTTGAATGCATGGTCTGCACGACGCCGCGAGTGCCGCTTTGGATGCGCTCGATCACGTGGCGAATCTCTTCCACGGAATCCTGGGTGCGCTTGGCGAGGTTGCGTACCTCGTCGGCGACTACCGCAAAACCGCGCCCGCTTTCGCCGGCACGCGCAGCCTCGATGGCGGCATTGAGGGCCAACAGGTTAGTTTGCCCGGCAATGCTGCGGATCACTTCCAGCACCGAACCCACCTGCTCACTATTGACCGCCAACGCTTCGACTTCGGTCACGGCATTACTGACTTCTTCGGCCAGCAGGGTGATATCGCGTGTGCTGCGCTCGATGATCGTCAAACCGTCCTTGACCGACTGGTCGGCACCCCGAGCAGCACTGGCCGCACTTGAGGCATTGCTCGCAACGTCCTGGGCGGTGGCGCTCATCTCGTTGGAGGCTGTTGCCACCTGATCGATTTCGCGGAACTGCACCTGCATGCCATCACTGGTACGACGGGCGATGCCTGAAGACTGGTCGGCGGTTGCACGGGCTTCGGTGATGCTTTGCTTGATCTGGGCGATGGTCGGTTGCAGTTTGTCGAGGAAGCGGTTGAACCAGCTGACCAGTTCACCGAGTTCATCGCGCTTGGCGTATTTCAGGCGCTGTGTCAGGTCGCCGTCACCGCTGGCAATGTCCTTGAGCATGGCCGCCACACTGTTGATCGGCCGAGTCACGCCCGAGGCCGTCAGCCAGATCAGCAGCAGACCCAGTAGACCCGCGAGGGCTGCGACCAACAGAGCCTTGACGGTGCCACTGGTTTTCGCGGCGTCGAGCACGGCCTGCAATTTGACCGCGTCGGCCAGGAGCACCTGTTCTGGCAAGTCGATGACCACACCCCAAGGGGTAGCACCGGGGATCGGTGTCACCGGAAAAATCGCCCGGATCACGTCGCCCTGTTTGACCACGCTGACCTTGTTGGTGCCGATCGCCCGGAGGATGTCCTTACCGTCGCCGCCCAAGACCTGCTCAATGCCTTTGCCCAGGGTGCCGGCGTCGACGCTGTTGGCTGTCAACAAGCCACTGCCCGAGACAATCAGCATGTGCCCGGCGCCGTCGAACAGTTCTTTCTGGGAGCTGACCGCCTCTGCCTGTAGCGAACTCAGGGCCAGGTCCACACCCACCACACCGATGACCTTGCCGTCGACACGAACGGGCACGGCGATGGTTGTCATCAACACCAGTTTGCCGCCGACCGTGTCGGCGTAGGGCTCAAGCAGGCAGGTCTTGCCACTATGGAGCGCACACGTGTACCAGGTGTTGTAGGGCATGCCGCTGAGGTTCAGTTCAGTCTTGGTCATGTCGCTTTCGAGAATGACGGTGTTCAGGCTAGTGTCATCGGCACGGCTCCAGTAAGAGGAAAACCGTCCCACTTCGTTGGCACTGTGCTTAGCGTCATTGGCAAACTCGGTGTCTCGACCATCCAGTGCGTTAGGCTCGAAGGATAGCCAGATGCCCAGCACGCCGGTGTTGCGTTCAAAGACGGTGCCCAGGCTGTGGTTGAGCTCTTCGCGCAGCGCGGCGGCGTCCAGTGAGCGGTGACCGGCCATGGTGCGTATGTCGACGACTTGGTCGGCCATTGCATTGACGACCAGCAGACTGTCACCAAATGTCTTTTGTACCCGTAGCGCTTTTTCCGTCGCCTTTGCCTGTAACAGGTTCTGCACACTGTCGGTGAGCATTTTCTTGCTTGAGGCGCCGACCAGTTGGTCATTCTGGTTAGTCTGGTAAAAATTCATCCCGACGATCAATCCAACCACACCCAGCAGGCAAAGTCCTGAGAGCAATACAATCTTCAGGCGGATAGAAAAGTTATCGAACATAAGTGTTCTCATAGTGGACCGGCCGGGAGGATGGCGAGAGTCGCATACGGTGTTACCCGCCATATTCTTGTAGTTATATATTTGTAACGGCCTTGGGCCTCGTAACTTGAGATCGAGGCCTTTTTGGGTCGAGGCCACACGGATCGCCGATGATCGTGATCGGTTAGCCCCATGTACCGAATACGTACCAGAACCGTTACCCGATGAGACTGGAGATAGTCGCGCCGGGGAGTGTATAAAATATCCACTTCAACCCGGATATCCGCATCATGCCTGCCAACAGTCACGCGTGTTCAGATCAGGTCGATGCTGACCTGATCAAGATCACTCGTCTATTCGCCACGCCTATCGCCAGCTTGATCCACCCAGAGCATGAGCTTCTGAACGAACAACTGCGGTCGGTCATCCTGGAGCGTTCGGCACACGACCTTGGCACATTGCACAGTAACGATGGCGGCTGGCAATCTCAGGACGACTTCGCCACGTGGGCTGGTGAGCCTGGCGCAAAACTGGTCGCCTTCGCACAGGAGCTGGCCAACCAGCTGTCAGCCATCAGCTCGCCGGAGCACGGTCTCATAGAAGCTCATTTGCAGTGGCGCTACAGCGCATGGGCAAATATCAACCGCAAGGGCCACTCCAACTCATTACATGCGCACCCGGGGGCATTTTGGTCTGGAGTGTATTGGGTAGACGATGGCGGTCGCGGGCACAATCCTGAACTCGGAGGCGAACTGGAATTCATCGACCCGCGTGGGATCACACCGGCGCTGCTCAATCCCGCCCTGCGCATGCGCATCGCGGGTTGTCTGGCGGCAGGCTACGCGAGCACAGTCACGCCCTCAAGCGGTACGCTGCTGATGTTTCCCTCCTGGCTAATGCACGCTGTGCGTCGCTACGAAGGTGATCGGCCGAGGATTTCCGTGGCGTTCAACTTTGCTATTTGAGCCGACGTTATCGCAGTGCCATCAAGGACAGACACCGGTTTCCTGTTCTGGAATCACAGGTCTGTCCTGACGTTCGAGCCTCTTCACACCCCGCCCTTCAATTTCCGCACTGCCGTTATCTCCGGCAAATCCACGCGTCTTACATAAACCCGCAGTGGCTCGGTGATGTTCAGCCGGTCATCAATGTTCTGCTCCAGCAACAACGCCAACAGGTCGCGCTTGAGTGTCATGACCTGGTTATCACCAGCTTGCCAGACGAATTCGTGAGTCGGCGTGATGGTATGGTCGGGCACGTCCATGCCAAAGGCGTCTTCGCTGAAACGAACGATGTACCGGTCCGCTTTGTGGTGGTAGCCGACAAAGCCTTTAAGCAGGTCGGAAGCGTCACAAATGACGCTGGAGGTAATGCTCATGGTTAGCCTCTGGGACGTATCAAAGTGCGCTGCGGAAAATCGCTTCGATCTGAAGCTGTTCAGCCGGG
Source organism: Pseudomonas sp. GG8 (assembly GCF_052976945.1). Classification (NCBI taxonomy): domain Bacteria; kingdom Pseudomonadati; phylum Pseudomonadota; class Gammaproteobacteria; order Pseudomonadales; family Pseudomonadaceae; genus Pseudomonas; species Pseudomonas sp. GG8. Next base: position 502,822 of record NZ_JBRIIP010000001.1, on the reverse strand, counting down.
CGCGGATTGGTCAGGCCGCAGGCGTCTTTCAAGGCGTTGGCAGCCAGGGTTGGAATGTCTTCCTCCTTGACGCCCAGTTCTCTGAGGCCCGCAGGGATGTCGACGGCACGGGACAGATTGCGAATCGCGGCGATGGCCGCCCGGCTGCCGTCGTCGGGGGAGAGGCCGCGCGTGTCTTCACCCATGGCGTGGGCAATGTCGGTCAGCCGTGACGGGCAGACGCTGGCGTTGAAGCTTTCGACATGGGGCAGCAAGATTGCGTTGCACACGCCGTGGGGCAAGTTATAGAAGCCACCCAATTGGTGAGCCATCGCGTGCACGTAACCCAAGGAGGCGTTGTTGAACGCCATGCCCGCGAGAAACTGCGCATACGCCATGTTTTCCCGCGCAACCATGTCGCTGCCATTGGCCACGGCCTGGCGCAGGTTATCGGCGATCAGCGCCATGGCTTTCAGGGCGCAGGCATCGGTGATCGGGGTAGCGGCCGTTGAGACGTAGGCTTCAATGGCGTGGGTCAGTGCGTCCATGCCCGTGGCTGCCGTGAGCGCTTTAGGCATCGCGACCATCAATCCGGGATCGTTGACGGAGAGCACGGGGGTGACATTACGGTCGACGATGGCCATTTTGATGTGGCGGACTTCGTCAGTGATGATGCAAAACCGCGTCATCTCGCTGGCTGTGCCCGCCGTGGTGTTGATTGCAACTACAGGCAACTGCGGCTTGGCCGACTGATCGACACCTTCGTAGTCGCTGATGTGCCCGCCGTTGGTCGCGCACAATGCGATACCTTTTGCGCAATCGTGGGGCGAGCCGCCGCCGAGGGAGATTACGAAATCGCAGCCGCTGTTCTTGAGCAGCGCCAGGCCCTTCTCAACGTTACCCACGGTAGGGTTGGGTTGTGCGCCGTCGAACACCAAGGCATCGATGTCCTGTTCGGCCAACAACCCGACGATTTTCGCCGCAACACCGGCCTTGGCCAGCCCGACGTCGGTTACGATCAACGCTTTGTGAAATCCGAAGTTGCGGATGGCGGTCATCGCTTCGGCCATGCAGCCAATGCCCATGATGTTCACCGCAGGAATAAAGAAAGTGCTGCTCATGGCAAGTCCCCTGTAACCAAGCCAAGCCAGTCGATCCGGTTTGGCGAATGCGTGCAGCATCTTCTGATTGCAAACATTTCGCATTGATCTGGCTCAATACCGGCATCAACGTCGGGATCAGCCGATAGGCGTGATAAAGTCCCGGCGCTGCCTTTCCCCGACCTGACGACGAACAGAGACTATGGACTTCACGGATTTTGACGCTGAGCTTGCAGACTGGAATGAGCTGCGGGCGACCACCCCATTTTCCGGTTTGCTGATCGGAAACGGCGCGAGCATGGCGGTGTGGAAGAACTTTTCTTACGACTCGCTCTTCGAAAAAGCCGAGACCACCCGTAACAAACCGTTGAGCCATACCGAACTCGCCGTATTCAAGGCCATAAACACCAGCAATTTCGAGCCGATCCTGAGTGCGCTGAAAACCACCATGAGGGTCAACGCAGCACTGACCATCAGTTCTTCATCGCCACGTAATCGGTATTTCGCGATTAAAGAAGCCCTGATCCACGCCGTGCGCTCAGTCCACATTCCATGGCGTCTGGTGGAAGAAAGTACCCTGACCCGTCTCAATCAAGAACTCAGCCAGTACCGTACTGTTTATTCGACCAACTATGACTTGCTCTGCTATTGGGCCGTGATGCAGTCGCCGCAGGCCTTCAACGACCTGTTCGACGATGACGCCACTTTCGACCTCAGCAATACGCCGACCAATGCCACGCGCATGCTTTATCTGCACGGCGGCTTGCACCTTGTGAAAAACCTTGATGGCAGCGTTCGCAAACTGCTGTCATCGGAAAGCACCCTGCTGGGCAGCTTCGCCATCAATGCCCTGGACGACGTGCCGCTATTCATCAGCGAAGACAACAGCGAGAACAAGCTGAAGATGATCCGCCACTCGGATTACCTGTCTTTCTGCTACTCGCAACTTGCGACTCATGAAGACGCCCTGTGCATCTTCGGCCACGCCCTTGGCACCCAGGACAAACACATCGTCGACGCGATCAGGCATGCCGGGGTCAAGACCATCGCCCTCTCCATTTACCCGCGCAGCGCCGCCTTTATCCAACACCAAAAGCGGCACTACAGCAGCGTCTTCGCGGGGCTGGATGTGACCTTGAAGTTCTTCGATGCCAAGACCCACCCGCTGGGCAGCCCTGAATTGTCGGTGCCCGTCGAACGTCTGAATACGACTGTAAGCGCACCGAAACCAGTGGGCTCAAAGCGCTGAGAGCAATTCACGCCTGAAGAAGCACCCGAACTGTACGGATAAATCTCTCTGTAGCTGTGAGGGCGCGTGCGGGTCGGTTTGTGGCTAGATGAGATGCTCTTGTATCCCATAACAACAAGGCCACGTTTCGATCATGTCCTCTCGCGAAAACACCGGTATGGCCTTGGGCCTGATCGGGGTGATTATTTTCAGTCTGACGCTGCCCATGACCCGCATCGTGGTCCAGGAAATCCACCCACTCCTCAATGGCCTGGGCCGCGCATTACTGGCGGCGATTCCAGCCGCGGCGCTGTTGCTTTGGCAGCGCGAAAAGTGGCCGACCTGGGCGCAGATCAAAGGTCTGAGTCTGGTAGCGCTTGGAGTGATTGTCGGTTTTCCGGTGCTGTCCGCCTGGGCGATGAAAACCCTGCCTGCGTCCCACGGCGCGCTGGTCAATGGCCTGCAACCCTTGTGCGTGGCGATCTATGCGGCGTGGCTCTCACATGAGCGCCCATCGAAAGCCTTCTGGGCCTGTGCGGCATTGGGCAGTGCGCTGGTGCTCGGCTATGCGTTGATCAGCGGTGCGGGGAATATTCAGGCGGGCGACGTGTGGATGCTGGCGGCGGTGGCCATCGGCGGGCTGGGTTATGCCGAAGGCGGCCGTCTGGCCAAGCAGATGGGGGGTTGGCAGGTGATCTGTTGGGCCTTGGTCCTGTCCAGCCCGCTGCTGCTCGGGCCGGTGATTTATCTGGCATTGCAGCATCAAGGACCGATCTCCACCGGCACGTGGTGGGCATTTGGTTATGTGTCGATTTTCTCGCAATTCATCGGCTTCTTCGCCTGGTATGCCGGCCTGGCCATGGGCGGCATCTCGCGAGTCAGTCAGGTGCAACTGCTGCAGATTTTCTTCACCATCGTCTTTTCAGCGCTGTTTTTCGGTGAGCACATCGAGCCAATTACCTGGGTGTTCGCGGCCGGCGTCATCGCTACGGTGATGTTGGGACGCAAGACCACGGTCATTGCGCCCAAGCCGATCACCACCCGAGTCTAATCAGCTGATGTAGCCGTCTGCCTGGAGCAGGGTTTCCAGGCAGTGTTCCTGAATACCGTAGAACGCTTTCAATTCCTGGATTTTGCTCAACAACTCCGGCTGTTTGAGCGGCTCGGCGCGTTTGACCGCAAGAATCATTTTGTTCTTGTTGGTGTGCTCCAGCGAGATGAACTCGAACACCTTGGTCTCGTAACCGCAGGCTTCAAGGAACAGGGCACGCAAACTGTCGGTAACCATTTCTGCCTGCTGGCCCATGTGCAAACCGTATTGCAGCATTGGCCGCAACAGCGTCGGGCTTTGAATCTGCAAGCGGATCTGTTTATGGCAGCACGGCGAGCACATGATGATCGACGCCCCGGAACGAATACCCATGTGGATCGCGTAATCGGTGGCGATATCGCAGGCGTGCAAGGCAATCATCACGTCGATGGCACTGGGCGCCACAGTGCGCACATCGCCATGCTGGAACACCAGCCCCGGATGCTCCAAGCGCGCAGCGGCGTTGTTGCACAGCGTGACCATGTCCTCGCGCAACTCGACCCCGGTGACATGGCCTTCTGCGTGCAAGGTGTTGCGTAAGTAATCGTGAATCGCAAAGGTCAGGTAGCCCTTGCCCGAACCAAAGTCCGAGACCTTGATCGGCTGATCCAGCGCCAGCGGCGAGGTGCTCAAGGCATGGGAAAACACCTCAATGAACTTGTTGATCTGCTTCCACTTACGCGACATGGACGGGATCAGTTCGTGCTGTTTATTGGTCACGCCCAAGTCGGTCAAAAATGGTCGATTCAGCTCCAGAAAGCGCTTCTTCTCACGATCATGCTCGACCGAGGGCGCTTCGCGCTGCTGCTGGGCCTTGCTGGTGAACAGCGTACTTTTACCTTTTTTGCTGTATTCCAACTGCACTTCGTCAGTCAACGATAACAAGTGCGCGTTCTTGAACGATTCGGGCAATAAACCCGCGATCACCTCGACCCCTTCCGCCAGCGGGAAATTCTTGGTGATGTCGCGGGTTTTATAGCGATACACGAACGACAGGTGCGGCAGCTCCTTGATCGTCGTCAGCTTGATGATGATGCGCTGCAACTCCACCTCAGCGCCGACGTACTTGGCCAGTACCAGCTTGATAAAGGAGTTCTGCGACAGACTGGTGTCCAGCAGGCTCAAAAACTGCGCACGATGATCCGGCACAGACTGGGTGGACGTTGCAGTGGCTGACATTGGAAAGCGCCTCGGACGGGCTAAAAATAACGAGGCGGCCATTTTAGAAGAGTTGATGGTAGAAACGTACGATTATTTTCTTATAGGTAAAGCGCCCTATAGCGAGCCAGACAAAATATGACGCGAACATTTCCTACAACAACTGATGAAATAACTTCCGAGCCAAATCCCAAAACGTAAAGTGCGCAGACTGAAATCCGGCTATATTTAAGAGCGTCTAATGAGCAAACAGACTGCAGTGTCCGCTATTAATTTTTATTATCACGCACAGGAAGTGCCCACTCTATGAACAAGCTTATTGAACTAAAAAACGACGACACCTTGGAACACGCTGTAACAAAACCGCTCGATTACTTGAAAATCTCCACGACAGCAGAACAAAATGGTGGCCGCGGCTCAGCGCTAATTCTGACAAAAGAAGACATTCTGACTATCAAGCGTTATGAAAAACAAAGTTTGAACTTCCCGTTGACACTTGCTGAGGTGGAGAACCACCTCGGTTTCAAAACCAGTAACATTAAGGGCCTTGAGCCCATAGACATCCTGCAGACCTATACGAGCATCAACGCCCACGCCAAGCGTTGGGCACCCCTTGAAAGTGAAATAAAACTGGTTGGCACATCACTGGATATATTTGCAACCAGCTTTACCGTCTCCGGCCAAAGAATTCTGAACATCATCGACAGAATGGACATTCTGGACCAACTGGAGTTGACCGTCGCCGACCTGTCACTTGAAAGCATTCAGGACCTGCCATTGGCACCCTTGAATCCAAAAGACCAGAAAATCAAAACGGCGCTGGTTTCTTATTTAAATATAATCGCAGCCGACATCGCGAAATCAAAAAAAGAAACCCATGACGTAAAACAAAAAATCACACATTTTGCAAAGACGCTTGCGGAACAGTTGATCCCGAGCGTGAACGATAAAATCACCCTCACGAGCACGTCCAATCTCAATCAGAAAGTGACAGATTTGGAAAAGGATATTGACGAACTGACGAGCGTGATCGATCAAAAAAACAAAGAATACAAATCGCTAACTACTAACGTCGCATGGGGAGGGTTTGGGGGCCCTATAGGTCTCATCGTTGTCGGTGGAATTCTTGGTGCTAAAGCGGAAAAAATCCGCAAGGAAAAAAATAGTCTTATCGCTGAAAAAAACAAAAAAATTAGCTCCCTTAAAATAAAACGTCCACTCGTTGCCGCTCTGCACGGGTTGAGTTTACATTTCCAAAATATGGAAATTCGCATGTTGGATGCCGAACAAAGCTCGAAGAACCTTGAAGACATGTGGGCCGTTCTGGCCAAGTACATCGATCATTCTGCGGAAGAACTCGAGAGCATCAATAACACCCATGATCTTTTGACGTTTGCCGTACGATTTGAGCGCGTCGTTTCTCCGTGGCATACCATCAAAAATTACACCCACGAATTACTGATTGCGTTCGAAAGCGCACTCACCGAATACAAACTTAGCCGGCATTATTGATTCATAAGGATATGAAATGAACGTTTATCAACTGAACACCTCTTTGCCATTTTCCAGCCCTGACTTGTCGGTCATGGCGGCGTCCAAACAACTGATCAATGTGCAAGCCATGTCTCTGCGACTGGCGTTCCTTTCGGCAATGGACGAAAAACTTCAGCACCTGGATATCACCATCAACCGTGCGGATCAGGTATTCCGGGACGAATTAAGAAATGTCTTCGTCATATTGGACACTACCCACCTGGCGCCTATCGACACCAAAATCCAGCAAATCAAAGACAGCGATCGATTAACGGCAGCCCAACAACAACGCGGCATTGATCTGCTGAACCAAGAGAAAATGCGGATTATCGCCACCGTAATCACCTCCATTCAAAAAGGCGCCAGATCCATCTCCCGGGGTGCCGATGACATCAGTGCAATCAACCTGAAATTGAAAGACGGCACGTTACACACTACATTGCAAAACCGAATCAACACACTGACCCAGAAAAACGCCGGGCTTAATGTTCAGCTCAGCAACATTGTCGATGATCGACGCACGCTGAGTGAAGCCATCAAGGTTTTTGAAAAATATAATATAGCGGACCTGTTCAAGGACACGTTACCTACCGCCGCAGAGTTGGGTGCCTTGAATATAGAGATGCCAGAAATTGCGGCGATTCAGCTGGCGGCAGGCCGACTGGAGAAGTTACTGGAGCATGTCAGTCGCACGCTTAACTACGTAGACCTCATCAACGAGAGGGATAAGCTGCGCAATCGTTATAACGCCCTTACTACCCAATCCCGTGATATTGACGCTGAGATCAACACCCTTATCGATCAGTCCAATCAACTTATGGGGTTGGCCAATGTCGAGCAGACCAAAACCGTTTGGGTGCAAGAGGCCCAAAAAGTCGCTAAATCATTTCAGATCTTTCTAGGTTCAAACAGCAATGACGTTCTGCTCGACGAGAATTTTTCTCAGCACCTTGTTCAACTGAAGGCCTATGTGCATTCTTTTTACACTGTAACCCGCACACTCTAATCAATCTCTCGCCGCAAAAGCAGATGCCTGGGAAACCGTCATCTGCTTTCACTTGCCGGTCACCCCAGCACCACCAACCGATTCGGCAACTCATTGCGCGTCTGCGTCACAGGCACATGGGTCGCCAACAATTCGCCGCAGGCTTCAATGCAACCCAGGAACCCTTGCAAGGTCTTCCCGTCACTGACCTGTTGAGTGAACACCTCGATCAGCGCTTTCCAGACAGTGTCGTCCACACGGCTGCTGATGCCCCGGTCTACGATGATTTCAACATAGCGCTCAGCTTCACAGACGAAGATCAGGATGCCGGTACCGCCGAGCGTATGGTGCAAATTCTGCTCGAGGAATTGGCGGCGAGCCAGGTTACCAGCACGCCAATGGCGTACGGATTTGGGGATCAAACGGGTTGTCACCGCCGGAACGCGCATGATCAGTGCGGCAACGATAAAAGTGGCCATCTGCACCAACAGCAGCTGATTGGCGTTCAGCCAGCCTGGGTAATAGTTGATCAGTCCAGGCAGCAACAGCGCCACTAGCCCAGCCCCGATCAACGGCGCGTACGTGTAATCGTCGGCCTGTGCGGCCAGCACCGTGACCAGTTCGGCATCGGTTCGTTGTTCGACCCGGCGAACGGCCTCGGCGACCTCGCGCTGTTCTTCTTTATTCAGTAAAGCCATGTGCGATCACCTATAGGACCCATCATTTACCAATTACCGGACGCGCCGCCGCCGCCGAAGCTGCCACCACCGCCACTGAAGCCGCCACCACCAGAGCGTGAGCCTCCAGAGCCAAAACCGCCCATGCCGCCCATGAAGCCACCGCCACCGCCTCGTCCTCTGCCCCAGAGCATGTTCATCACGATAAAGATCAAGAACAGCGCCAGGTACACCATGTTCTGCATAGCATCGCCGGAGCCATTGTCGGCGGCGGGCTCGGCCAGCGGGTTGCCTCCGAGCACCTGGATCATGGCCTGCACGGCCTGGCTGATGCCGCCGGAGAAGTTACCGGCCTTGAACGCCGGGGTGAGTATCTGGTTGATGATCACCGAAGACTGGGCATCGGTCAGGCGTTCTTCAAGGCCGTAGCCCACCTCAATCCGCACTTTATGATCATCGCGGGCAACAATCAGCAACGCGCCATTGTCTTTGCCCTTTTGCCCGACACCCCAGAAACGGCCGAGTTGGTAACCATAATCCTCAATGCTGGTGCCTTGCAGGTTGGGCAGCGTGACCACCACAACCTGCTCGCCGGTCGCCTGCTCATGAGCCTCAAGCATGTGTGACAGTTGCGCTGTTGTTTGCGCATCTATCAGGTGCACGGTGTCGACCACGCGTCCGGTCATGGGCGGAAACACCAGCGCGGCCAGAGTCACCGTGGCGCAAGCCAACAGTAAACCCACCAGGGACAGCCGCAGGGCGCGCATCAGAATTTCACTTCAGGGGCTTTCTCGGAGCCTGGCGTCGTGGCTTCAAAGTTCGGCCGGATCGGCAGATCGCTGTACATCACGGTGTGCCAGAGGCGACCGGGGAAGGTACGAATTTCGGTGTTGTAGCGCTCGACCGACGCGATGAAGTCTTTGCGCGCCACGGCGATGCGATTTTCCGTGCCTTCAAGCTGCGATTGCAGGGCAAGGAAGTTTTGGTTGGATTTCAGGTCCGGGTAACGCTCGGAGACCACCATCAGACGACTCAGCGCACTAGTGAGCTCACCCTGAGCTTGTTGGAACTGCTTGAGTTTTTCCGGATCGTTCAAGGTGCTGGCGTCGACCTGAATCGACGTGGCCTTGGCCCGCGCCTCAATGACAGCGGTCAGGGTGGTCTGTTCCTGTTTGGCATAACCGCGCACAGTCTCGACTAGATTGGGGATCAGGTCGGCCCGACGCTGATACTGGTTCTGCACCTGCGCCCAGGCAGCCTTCACCTGCTCGTCATAGGTCGGAATGTTGTTGATGCCACAACCGGCCAATAACGTGCTCAGCAGCATCAGCGCCGTCATGGACCAACTGAAACGAAAGCCCCGTTGTGTTTGCATGTCCTTTTCTCCCCGTTTGAAATGCTTATTCATTCTGACCCGACAGACTGACTTTAGCCAAACCAGACGATCCGCTGCATAATCCCCGGTCAAGACTGGATTGCTAACGCGCAATACGCTAAAACTCCCTGCGCTAAAGATGCTCTGCGCGACAAAGAGTTCAGTGGCGACCCCTTCGCCCTGATCGACAATAAGCGCAACAGGCTCAATACCCAACATTTGGCTGACCAGTACTTAACGTAAGTTGCTGAAGAACGCCTTGAGAAAATAGTCATGAATAAGCTGTGTTTGCTGGGCCTTGTCGTCGGCCTGGCCAGTCACTCGGTAATGGCCGAGACCAATGACACCACCCTGCAGACTAAAAACGTCTTCATTTCCGACCTGATGAAACAAATGACCCTCGATGAAAAAATCGGGCAGTTGCGACTCATCAGTATCGGCCCCGAAATGCCGCAGCCGAATATCCTCAAGGAAATTGCTGCCGGCAGAATCGGCGGCACGTTCAACTCGATCACCCGTTCCGAAAACCGTCCTTTGCAGGAAGCGGCAGTTGCGAAGAGTCGCCTGAAGATTCCCATGTTTTTCGCCTACGACGTGGTCCACGGCCATCGTACGACCTTTCCGATCAGCCTGGGTCTTGCGGCGAGCTGGGACATGGACGCGATAGCCTTGAGCGGTCGTACGTCAGCCATTGAAGCCAGCGCCGATGGCCTGGACATGACCTTCGCACCGATGGTCGATATCTCCCGCGATCCCCGCTGGGGCCGCAGTTCGGAAGGGTTTGGCGAGGACACCTACCTGGTGTCGCGCATTGCCAAGGTGATGGTCAACGCTTATCGCGGCGAGCATCCCGGTGGCGCTGACAGCCTGATGGCCAGCGTCAAACACTTTGCGCTGTATGGCGCGGTAGAAGGCGGTCGTGACTACAACACCGTCGACATGAGTCCGGTGCGCATGTACCAGGACTACCTGCCGCCTTACCGCGCCGCGATCGATGCCGGTGCAGGCGGGGTAATGGTCGCCCTCAACTCGGTCAACGGCGTACCGGCCACGTCCAATACCTGGTTGATGCAGGACCTGTTGCGCAAGGAGTGGGGCTTCAAGGGCGTGACCGTCAGCGACCACGGCGCCATCAAGGAACTGATCCGCCACGGTGTGGCCAGCGACGAACGTGAAGCCGCCAAGCTGGCGATCAGGAACGGCATTGACCTGAGCATGAATGACTCGGCCTATGGCAAACACTTGCCTGGTCTGCTCAAGGACGGGGAGATTTCCCAAAAAGATATTGATAACGCCGTGCGCGAAGTGTTGGGCGCCAAGTACGACATGGGCCTGTTCGCCGACCCGTACCGTCGTATCGGCAATGCCGCTCATGACCCGGTCGACACCAACGCCGAAAGCCGCCTGCACCGCAAAGAAGCGCGTGAGGTGGCACGCAAGACCATGGTATTGCTGAAAAACGATAACCAGACGTTGCCGCTGAAGAAGCAAGGCACCATCGCGGTGATTGGCTCTCTGGCGACAAGCCAGATGGACATGCTGGGCAGCTGGTCCGCTGCAGGCGTACCGAAACAATCGGTCACTATTTTTGACGGTCTGGCCAATGCGGTCGGCGACAAGGCCAAGCTGGTTTATGCTCGCGGCGCCAATGTCTCTGACAACCCGAAAGTCATTAACTACCTGAACTTCATGGTCACCGAAGTCGAGATCGACCCGCGCCCGGCCGAAGAAATGATTGCCGAGGCGGTCAAGGTTGCCCAGCAGGCTGATGTGGTGGTAGCAGTGGTTGGCGAGTCGCGGGGCATGTCCCACGAATCGGCGAGCCGCACTGACCTTAATATCCCCGGTAGACAGCGCGACCTGATCAAGGCACTCAAAGCCACCGGAAAACCCCTGGTGCTGGTGCTGATGAACGGCCGCCCGCTGACTCTGGTCGAGGAACAGAAACAGGCTGACGCGATGCTCGAAACCTGGTTCACCGGCACCGAAGGCGGTAACGCAATAGCTGACGTGCTCTTCGGTGACTACAACCCGTCAGGCAAATTGCCGATGTCCTTCCCTCGTTCGGTGGGGCAGATTCCGGTTTACTACAACCACCTCCGCACCGGCCGTCCTTTCACGCTCGGTTCGCCCCCGAACTACACGTCAAACTACTTCGAAGAAGAAGTCACTGGCCCGCTCTTTCCCTTCGGTTATGGCTTGAGCTACACCCAGTTCAGTCTGTCGGACGTCACGTTATCCAATAAACATATGAAACGCGGCGGCCAGTTGACCGCCAGCATCGCGGTAAAAAATACCGGCAAGGTTGCTGGCGAAACGGTGGTGCAACTTTATCTGCACGATGTTGCTGCCTCCATCAGTCGCCCGGTCAAAGAGCTGAAGAACTTTCAGAAAGTCATGCTCCAGCCGAAAGAAGAGAAAGTCATCAACTTCGTCATCACTGAAGACGACCTGAAGTTCTACAACCCGGCCCTGAAATACGCTGCTGAGCCGGGCGAATTCAACGTGATGATTGGTCTCGACTCTGAAGACGTGAAAACAGAGAGCTTTGAGTTGTTATAAGCGGCCCTGTATCAGGCGCGGTCCAGCCTCTGGACCGCGTTGCATCCTTCGCGAAGACTGAACGTCACACGACATGAAATCTCGACGTTCACCCAGCGTTCTCGGCCCTGCCCCGTGCTAAGGTGCCTGCCGACTCACTTCCGTCTCCGCCACCATGTCCTTCACTTCCCGCACCTTTCGCCTGCCTCTCTATGTGCTGCTGATCCTGGCGGGCGCGGTGTTGGCTGCCGGACTGGCGATGCAGCAGACCGAACGTCACGCCCTGGCCGACGATGCCGGGCGAGCCCGTGGGCAACTGGCGTTGTATGGCAATACGCTGCACACCCTGATCGAACGCTATCGCGCGCTGCCCGCAGTGCTGGCGCTGGACCCTGAACTGCGTTCGGCCTTGAGCGGACCGGTCAGCTCAACGACTCAGGACACGGTGAACCGCAAACTGGAACGGATCAACAGCGCGGCGCAGTCATCCACCCTGGAGCTGCTCGACCGCAACGGTTTAGCGGTCGGCGCCAGTAACTGGCGTTTGCCGAGTAGCTATGTTGGCCATAACTATGCGTTCCGCCCCTACTTTCTGCAGACCAAAGCCCAAGGCGTGGGGCGCTTTTATGCGGTTGGCGTGACCAGCGGCATTCCCGGTTATTTCTTATCGAACGCCGTCACCAGCGACGCGGGCGATTTTCTCGGTGCCATGGTGGTGAAACTGGAGTTTCCCGAACTGGAACACGAATGGGGCCAAGGCAGCGACCTGCTGCTGGTCAGCGACGCCAAAGGCATTGTGTTCATCGCCAATCAGCCCGGCTGGCGCTATCGCGAGTTGCAGCCGATTTCCGCCAGCGACCGCGCGGAACTGGCCGCCACCCGCCAGTACGACAAACAACCGTTGTCGGCCCTGCATCGTCAAGTGATCCAAGCGTTCGACGACAACGGCCATCTCGTCAGGATCGAAGGCCCCGACGGTGCGGTGGATTATCTGTGGGAGTCTTTGCCACTCACCGCCGAAGGCTGGACCCTGCATCTTTTGCGCAAGCCACAGGTGGCGGCCGAAGACATGCGCAATGCTGCTCTGGCAGCGGCCGGCACCTGGCTGACGTTGGTGTTTCTGAGCCTGTTTCTTTATCAGCGTTGGCGTTTGGCACGCGTGCATCAGCGCAACCGTGAAGAACTGGAGCAACTGGTCGAAGAACGCACCCGCGACCTGCGTACCGCTCAGGACGGGTTGGTGCAGTCGGCCAAACTCGCGGCGTTGGGGCAGATGTCTGCGGCGCTGGCCCACGAGATCAATCAGCCGCTGACCGCCCAACGCATGCAACTGGCCAGCCTGCGTCTGCTGCTTGATCATGGCCGCATCGACGACGCCTATCAGGCCCTGACCCCGCTGGATCAACAACTGACGCGCATGGCAGCGCTGACCGGGCATTTGAAAACCTTTGCCCGCAAAAGCCCCAGCGGCCTGCGGGAACGGCTGGATCTGGCGGCGGTGGTTGATCAGGCGTTGCTGTTGCTCGAGCCCCGGCTGCGTGATGAACGCGTCAGTTGCGTCTTGCACCTGACCCGACCCGCGTACGTGCGCGGTGATGCGATCCGCCTGGAACAGGTGCTGATCAACCTGCTGCGCAATGCGCTGGATGCCATGCGCGATAAACCGCTCAAGCGTCTGGAAGTACGCATTGAGGCTGAGCAGCCTGCACACAATTCCACTAAGCCCAGGCAATGGCGGCTGACAGTTGGCGACAGTGGCGGCGGCATCGCGCAGGAGCATCTGGCCAACGTTTTCGACCCGTTCTTCACCACCAAACCAGTGGGCGACGGTTTGGGCCTGGGCCTTGCGGTGTCTTATGCCATCGTCCACGAATCCGGCGGCACGCTGTGCGTCGACAATCATGGCGGCGGCGCGCGATTCACACTGACGATTCCCACTGATCCAGAGGCCTGATCCTGCATGCTGAATTCTGTAATTGTGGTCGATGACGAAGCCAGCATCCGCGATGCGGTGCAACAATGGCTGTCGCTGTCCGGGTTCCGTGTGCAGGTGCACAGCCGCGCGGAAGATTGCCTGGCCGCCCTGCCCGATCATTTCCCCGGCGTAATCCTCAGCGATGTGCGCATGCCAGGGATAAGCGGCCTGGAGTTTCTGGCCCGCCTGCAACGCTTAGACCCGGACTTGCCGGTGATCCTACTGACCGGGCATGGCGATGTGCCCATGGCGGTGGATGCCATGCGCGACGGTGCCTATGACTTTCTGGAGAAACCCTTCAGCCCGGAAACGCTGATGAGTAGCCTGCGCCGGGCGCTGGAGAAGCGGCAGTTGGTCCTGGAAAACCGACGCCTGCATGAACAAGCCGATGCCAAGTCCAAACTGGACGAAACCCTGCTGGGCGTTGCACCCAGTCTGCACACCCTGCGTCGGCAAGTGCTGGAGCTGTCGCAACTGCCCGTCAACGTGGTCATTCGCGGCGAAACCGGCAGCGGCAAAGAACTGGTCGCGCGCTGCCTGCATGACTTCGGCCCTCGGGCGGGCAAACCCTTTGTCGCACTCAACTGCGCGGCGATCCCCGAGCAGTTGTTCGAAGCCGAACTGTTCGGCCACGAAAGCGGTGCCTTCACGGGGGCGCAGGGCAAACGTATTGGCAAGCTGGAGTACGCCGACGGCGGTACGTTGTTTCTCGACGAAATTGAAAGCATGCCGCTGGCCCAGCAGGTCAAATTGCTGCGCGTTATTCAGGAGCAGCGCCTTGAACGGCTGGGCTCTAACCGGAGCATCTCTGTCGACATCCGGATTATCGCCGCGACCAAACCGGATCTGCTGGAAGAGGCACGGGCCGGGCGTTTTCGCGAAGACCTGGCGTATCGCCTGAACGTGGCCGAACTGCGTTTGCCGCCGTTGCGCGAGCGCCGCGAAGACATTCCGCTGCTGTTCGGCCATTTCGCCCGCACCGCCGCCAAACGCCTGGGGCGCAAGGCGCCGGTATTGAGCGGCGCGCAACTGAGCCATCTGCTCAGCCATGACTGGCCGGGTAATGTCCGCGAACTGGCCAACGCGGCAGAACGTCAAGTCTTGGGATTGGGCCAGGCAGAGCCCACAGCCACCGAGTCGGGGCAGTCACTGGCCACTCGGCAAGAGGCGTTCGAAGCCCATTGCCTGCGCAGCGCACTGACCCGGCACAAAGGTGACATCAAGGCCGTCCTCCACGAACTGCAACTGCCACGCAGGACCCTCAACGAGAAAATGCAGCGTCACGGCCTGCAACGGGAAATGTTTCTGCTGAGCGCTGAATAAGCCCCTCTATCGGCAACTTTCCGCTCATGGGAATCACGCCAATGAGCGGATTCCCGCCTAAAAAACCAACCAACCCCCTCTAGACCGGCCATCACCGGCCTGGCACAGCTCCTGCTATAGGACTGCCAGGCTGCGCTTGCGCGTGCTCCACTAAAAACAATGACTTAAAGGATCAGTGATGGACATCCCCAACTCTCTGTCTAAAGGGTCGGCTGCCGCGTCGACCAAAGAAAAAACCACAGGCAGTCGCCTGAAATCGATTTTCAGCGGCTCGGTCGGCAACCTGGTCGAGTGGTACGACTGGTACGTCTACGCCGCTTTCTCGTTGTACTTCGCAAAATCGTTCTTCCCTCAGGGCGACACCACCGCACAACTGCTCAACACCGCTGCGATCTTCGCTGTGGGCTTTTTGATGCGCCCGATCGGCGGCTGGCTGATGGGCATTTACGCCGACCGCAAGGGACGCAAAGCTGCACTGATGATATCGGTGTTCTTGATGTGCTTCGGCTCGCTGATCATCGCCTTGACCCCGAGTTACGAAATCATCGGCGTCGGCGCACCGATTCTGCTGATATTCGCCCGCCTGCTGCAGGGCTTGTCCGTGGGTGGCGAGTACGGCACTTCGGCAACTTACCTGAGCGAGATGGCCACCAAAGAGCGTCGCGGCTTCTTCTCCAGCTTTCAGTACGTCACCCTGATCTCCGGCCAGCTCATCGCGCTGGCGGTGCTGATCATCCTTCAGCAAACCCTGAACACTGAGCAGCTGTACGCATGGGGCTGGCGTATTCCGTTCGTGATCGGCGCGCTGTGTGCCGTGGTCGCGCTGTACCTGCGGCGCGGGATGGAAGAGACCGAGTCGTTCACCCAGAAAAAAGAGAAGCCAAAAGAAAGCCTGATGCGCACCTTGATGCGTCATCCGAAGGAGCTGATGACCGTGGTCGGCCTGACCATGGGCGGCACCCTGGCCTTCTACACCTACACCACCTACATGCAGAAATACCTGGTGAACACCGTCGGCATGAGCATCTCCGACTCCACCACCATTTCAGCGGCCACGCTGTTTCTGTTCATGTGCATCCAGCCCTTGGTCGGCGCACTGTCGGACAAAATCGGACGGCGTCCTATCCTGATTGCGTTCGGCGTGTTGGGTACGCTGTTCACGGTGCCGATCCTGACCACCTTGCACACCGTCCAGAGCTGGTGGGGTGCGTTCTTCCTGATCATGGCGGCGCTGATTATTGTCAGCGGTTACACCTCGATCAATGCCGTGGTGAAGGCCGAACTCTTCCCCACCGAAATTCGCGCCTTGGGCGTGGGCTTGCCTTATGCCTTGACCGTATCGATCTTCGGCGGCACCGCGGAATACATCGCGCTGTGGTTCAAAAGCATCGGCATGGAGACGGGCTACTACTGGTACGTCACCGCCTGTATTGCCGTTTCGCTGCTGGTTTACGTGTTCATGAAGGACACCCGAAAGCACTCACGGATTGAAACCGACTGAGCGTGAATGTCGATTTCTAATCGGGACACGCAGTCAAAAAAGGGGTGACCACTTCAAGTGGTCGCCCCTTTTCTTAACACCTCAACGGCCTCCCCAATCGGGCATGAGTGGGTCGCAAGAAAGTCGGAAATATCCATTAGACGTTTGCATACCCACCGACAACTGCACACATCTACATGATTTTATTGGCTTTTATTAATTATTATTTTTAATGACAGTTAATAGCACCCTTTGTTTAATTATTAACAAAGCTGAGCGGCGTAGCGGCTGAGTGATGACGCGGACAGTGCAAACCGTTTGAGGTAACACCTCTTGGATTTACCTTCAGCCCGGCCTATGCCGGGCTGATTCTTTTACGGAGTTTATGAAAGCCCGTTGTATTGTTGCACCGGCAAACAACACGTAACTTCGGTATGAAAAGTGCGTGCACTACCTCTCCAGAATAATAATTCTACTGCTCACTCTACTGCTGCCAACCTCGTGTCTGACGTCACCGAAAAAGCGAGTACCCAGTGCACATTACCCTCCGTTCCCGACGCCCACTACCACAGCAACCACATGATTTATATGAGAATTTACGTACTATTAATTTCAGCAATAGTCGCTAGCATCCTTAATGACTTCTTAATTAAACCGAGCGGCGTAACATTCACCCCATAGCAACTTAAAACCCACGAACATGCAGAGCAAACATCATGAAAACTTCAAAACTTATCTTCGGCCTGGCGTTCTCGGTATTGGCCAGCAGCGCGTTCGCCCTTCCCGCTTTTGCAGAAAATGGTTCGGCTCACACTAGCGCTACTCATGTTGCTGCTGATGGTGCTGATCACGTCGGTGCAAACCGTGTCGCCGCTGATGGTGCTGATCACGTCGGTGCAAACCGTGTCGCCGCTGATGGCGCTGATCACGTCGGTGCAAACCGTGTCGCCGCTGATGGCGCTGATCACGTCGGTGCAAACCGTGTCGCCGCTGATGGCGCTGATCACGTCGGTGCAAACCGTGTCGCCGCTGATGGTGCTGACCACGTCGGTGCAAACCGTGTCGCCGCTGATGGTGCTGACCACGTCGGTGCAAACCGTGTGAGCTAACAGCTCACACTGCTCCTTCCAGCCCGGCTTATGCCGGGCTTAATTTTGCGCGGCATGAAAGTCTGGAAACGCTGGTCGATGCCTTGCACTATGGCAGTCTTTCCCAAAGCAGCTGTTGTCATCAGGAATCCCGCCATGCCAGACGATATCCATTTCTACGAACCTTCCCAAGGGCATCGCCTGCCCCACGACCCGTTCAATGCCATCGTCGGCCCGCGTCCTATCGGCTGGATTTCATCCCAGGATGCTCAGGGCAATCTGAATCTGGCGCCTTACAGTTTCTTCAACGCCTTTAACTACATTCCGCCAATCATTGGCTTTTGCAGTGTCGGTCGTAAGGACAGCCTGAATAACATCGAACAGACTGGCGAGTTCGCCTGGAATCTGGCGACCCGGCCACTGGCCGAAGCAATGAACAAGAGCTGCGCAGCCGTCCCGCCGGGAACTGATGAATTTGAGTTGGCGAACCTGACCCCCGTGGCATCGCGCATCATCAAGGTGCCGCGCGTGCTGGAGACGCCGGTGTCGTTCGAATGCAAGGTCACGCAGATCGTGCAGCTGCAACGCGCGAACAGAGAGTTGGTGTCGAGCTGGCTGATTCTTGGCGAAGTGGTGGCGGTGCATATTGCCAAGTCACTGTTGAAAGACGGCATCTACGACACTGCGGCCGCAGAGCCTATTTTGCGCGGAGGCGGCCCTGCCGATTACTTTCAGCTGGGGCCGGAATCACTGTTCAAGATGTACCGGCCCACCGTTTAAACCAGGTTAAAACACCAACTCGCCGTGCGCATCGACATCGACCAGACGGGCCAATACCTCGGTCGCGGCCTGGTCGGCTTCATGCGCTGTTTTGAATTTTTGCCCGTCCAGCACACGATGAAAACGTGGCGCGCCACCCGCGCCATGGGCTTTGACGGCAATCGCCGCATCGTAACCGCCCTCACCGGGCATGACTGCGGAAACCGCTTCGACGTCTTTGAACTCTTTACGTGCCATGCCGCTTATCCTGCCTGTTAATGGGATCGCGGCAATTCTAAACCGTTTGCACGCCAGACCGCAGGGCGGTGGTCATGTCCACACCGTGCATCTGGTTAGCCTGCGCCGCGCTAACAGTGGCAAAGGTATGAAAATCCAGACTGCTGACCACCAGTTCCTGCACCACGTCAGCGAAAACGCTTAGTTCCGGGGTCGAGAAGTAAGCGTTCATCGCCTGCTCGCTAGACCATAAGCCGGACACCAACCACAAATCCGGATCGCACATTGATTGCTGCAACGCAAAGTGCAGACAGCCAGGAGCCTTCAGCGTCGGTTCGATCAGGCGACTCAATCGCACGCCCAAGTGTGCACTGCATCCGGTTCGGGCACGGGCAAAGGCAAGGTGGCTCACGGGGCCTGGATTGGGCATGATCTGCACTCCTGAGGTGGACAGCTTTTATGGGGCGCGGCGCAACTCGCTACAGCACCAGAGATTAGGCCGGTAGGGGAATTTGCCGTTAGCCGGTTTCTGCCCGGTTATTGCCTATTACTGCATCAGGGTGTTTGCTGCCTGTTGCACCTGAACCTGAGCGCAACAATTCCGCGCCTGTCGAACAACGGAGCATCAAGCAAGTTCAGGCCTTGATAAGCGGGAGTTGCTGCCTCTCTGCACGCGCGCCGACAGAATCAGGCAAGCATTGAGCAGAATCCAGGTAGCGCTTTTTTTTGCACAAAAATAGGCTGTGCTCATCGGTGAACCATCAGAGGATTCGAGGCATGTTACAGCGTGAGCCCCCTAGCGTTCAGGTGGACGATGATATGGAAAAGCAGCGTGCCGAGCTGGCCGATATCATTCGACGCTTTGCGCCTGAAGATGGCATTTTCACCACTGCCGTCGCGCCGCTGTACATGGTTCGCTACGATCATCCGGTCCAATCGTTTCCGACGCTGGCGCAACCAGCGCTGTGCATCCTCGCCCAAGGCAGCAAGGACGTGCGCCTGGGTGACGAAAGCTACACCTATGACCCGCTGAATTATCTGGTGCTTTCGGTGGCGATGCCGCTCAGTGGCTGTATTCAGCATGCCACGCCGGAGCACCCGAACCTGGCGCTGCGTCTGGACATCGACCCCGCGCAAATCAATACCCTGATCGCCGAAGCCGGCCTCATGAGCGTGCCGACCCGTCCGACCGGACGCGGGCTGTATATCGAGCGCATTGATTCGCAACTGCTCGATGCAGTGCTGCGTCTGACACGCTTGCTGTCCACTCCAAAAGACATTGCCATGCTCGCGCCGCTGATTCAGCGCGAGATCCTTTACCGTCTGTTACGCAGTCAGCAGGGCTATCAGCTGTATGAAATCGCGATGTCCAACAGCCAGACGCATCGCGTCACGCAGGCAATAAAATGGCTCAACAGCAACTACGAGCAACCCTTGCGGATCGAAGATCTGGCGCGCGAAGTGAACCTCAGCGTGTCAACGCTGCACCATCGCTTCAAGTCGGTGACGGCCATGAGTCCCTTGCAGTACCAAAAGCAGCTACGGTTGCAGGAAGCCCGACGGTTGATGCTGGCTGACGGGCTGGACGCCTCGGCAGCCGGTTATCGGGTCGGCTATGAAAGCCCTTCGCAGTTCAGTCGCGAGTACAGCCGTCTGTTCGGCGCACCGCCCTTGCGCGACCTGGCTCGGCTGCGCAAGCGCGTTTAACCCGCCACCAGCGGTCAGTCATACACGTTCAGGCCGTCAGTACCCGGCAAGCCTCGGCAGGAATGGTGATCGACACCGGATTGCCGATGCTCAGACCGAAGCCCTGGCACGGGGTACTCAGCGCGGTCAGCGAAACACCGGCGCAATCGATAGTGGTTTCGATGGTCGCGCCGATATCACGAACGAAGGTCACGGTGCCCAACAGACGATTGCCAGCAGTCGGCAGCGGCAACGATAGTTGCAGATCCTCCGGGCGCACCAACATTTTGATCTTGGCACCCGCCTCAATGCTCGCGCAGATCGGTACGTCCAACGCTTCACCGCCGGGCAAGCCGACGCGCCCGTTGCCCAGTGCGATAGCAGGAAAGATATTGCCCGAGCCAATAAAGTCGGCGACGAACTCGTTGGCCGGGTTGCGATAGATCTCAATCGGCGTGCCAACTTGTTGCACGCGATTCTGTCCCAGTACCACCACAATGTCGGCCATGGTCATGGCTTCGCGCTGATCGTGAGTCACCAGGATAGTGGTGATATTCAGCCGTTGTTGCAGTTGGCGAATCTCCACCTGCATCGACTCGCGGAGCTTGGCATCGAGTGCCGACAAGGGCTCATCCAACAGCAGCAGCTTGGGGTGCGATGCAATCGCCCGCGCAATGGCCACGCGCTGACGCTGACCACCCGAAAGCTTGGCCACTGGCCGATCAACCATTTGCTGCAACTGGATCAACTCAAGCAATTCCTTGACCCGCGCTTGCTGGTCGGCCTTGCTTACGCCACGCAGTTTCAACGGGTACGCGATGTTTTCCCCCACCGTCATGTGCGGGAACAGCGCCAGTGACTGGAACACCATGCCGAAGTTGCGCTGGTGCGCCGGGGTATGGCTCACGTCCTCGCCATCGAGACGAATCTCGCCGCCGCTCAAGGTTTCCAGGCCCGCGATCATGCGCAACAAGGTGGTCTTGCCGCAGCCGGAGGGGCCGAGAAAACATACCAGTTTGCCTTCGGGCAGGTGCAGGTTGACGTCCGTTACCGCGCAGGCCGAGCCGTAGAATTTCTCGACGTTTTCCAGGATTAATCCGGTCATTTACCTAAACCTCAAAAAATTAGAACGAAACGCCACCTTCACCGACCAGCTTCTCCAACGCCCAAATCAGGACGAAGTCGATCAGCACGATCAACACGGCAAACGAAAAGACGGTCGGATCCAGCGATGACACGGTGCGGCTGTACATCCAGATCGGCACGGTCATCACGTCGATGTTGTAGAGGAAGTAGGTGACGGTGAACTCGTTGAACGAGACGATAAACGCCAACAACATCCCGGCAAGAATCCCCGATTTCATCAACGGCACAACCACGTCGACAATGGCCCGCAACGGTGAAGCGCCGAGCATTTGCGCGGCCTCCTCGACTTCGCTGCCGATGGACATCATCGCCGCAGTGCAGTTTTTCACCACGAACGGCAGCGCCAGAATTACGTGTGCGATAACGAGCCGCGAGGTGTTCATCTGAAACGGCAGGCTGTCGAATATCAGCAGCAACGCCAGACCGAGCACCACCATGGGAAACACCAGCGGCAGCGACATTAGTTGCAGTGCCACACCCTTGCCGCGAAATTCGCAGCGTGTCAGGGCATAGGACGCAGGCACCGCGACCAGGGTCGCCAGGACCATGGTCAGGCACGCGACCCACAGACTGGTGGTCATGGCTTTACCTAGACTCAACACATCACTGGCGTCGGGGGAAACAAAGGTATTCCAGGCGGCCTTGTACCACTGCAGGCTGTAGCTGCTGGGCGGAAAGTCCAGGTTCGAGGCACCACTGAACGACATGACGATCATGGTCAGAATCGGCAGCACGGCCAGCAACAGAATGAAGCCTGAGAGGACACCCGCCAAGCGACCGGTGTCTCCAGGTAGGATCGGTTGAAAGCGCAAGCGGCTTTTCGAGGGGCTGCTCATTGCGAAGCCTCCAGCAGACGGCGACGACGGCCGGTGATGTATTCAGAGAGGGTCATGATTGCCAGGGTGGTGACGATCAACACCACACCGGCAGCCGAGGCAGCAGGCCAGTTCATCAGGGGCGCGATCTGGTCGTGGACCATCACCGCCAGCATGGGCACCCGCCGACCGCCGAGCAGTAACGGCACGACGAAACTGCTGGCGTTGTAGGCGAACACCAGCGTGGCGCCGGTGATGATGCCAGGCAGGCTCATCGGCAACACTACTTGGCGAAACACTTGAAAACGACTGGCGCCCAAGGTGGCGGCGGCTTCTTCATAGCTGCGCGAAACCCCGCGCATGGCGCTGGCAATCGGTAATACCGCCAATGGGAAAGCGGTTTGCACCAGGCCCATCAGCACACCATTTTGGTTGTAGAGCATCATCACCGGACGGGTGATGATGCCCAGCCCCATCAACGCCTGATTGAGCATGCCGCCCGGGCCGAGAATCACCAGCCAGCCGTAGCTTTGCAGCAGCAGGTTGACCAGCAGCGGCAGGAGCACGGCAGCCAGAAACACCCGACGCAACAAAGGCGACTGCAAGCGCGACATGGTGTACGCCACCGGAATCGCCAGTACCACCGCGATCACCGCACTGAACAATGCCAGGCGCAAGGTCAGCAGTAATGACTTCAGGTAATACGGCTCAGCCAGTTGTGCGTAGCTGGCAAGGCTGAAGCCGGACCATTCGGCGCCCTTGGTGCCGACACTCATGCGCAACACCAGGAGGCTGGCGGCAATCAACACCGCGAGAAACAGCATCGATGGCGAGAGAAAAAGCCAGGCGCGCGCCGTGGGGGAAATCGTTTTAGCCCGGCGTACCGAGGGCGCGGCGGCCGAGCTGATCAAAGGAGGGTGTTCCATGGCGGTGATCTCGTGGGAGATGGATTCAGCATCGCGGGCAAGCGCGTTCCTACAGGAGCATGTAGGCGCTTGCTTGCCCGCGATTCGCAACTCAGGAAGAGAAGATTTCCGTGTAACGACGAATCCACTGATCGTGAACGGTGGCCAGGAAAGCGTTGTCGTGCATGATCGCTTTGTCGGCAATCTGTTCCGGCGTAAGGATGTACGGGCTCTTGCGCGCTTCTGCCGAGATGATTGCCTTGGCGTTGACCGGGCCGTTGAAGATGTCTTCGGCCATCTTGCCCTGCACCAAAGGGTCGAGAGAATGGTTGATGAAGGCGTAAGCCAGATCGGTGTCGCCCGGACGATTTTTCGGCATGACCGACTGCATCAGGTCGGTATAGAAGCCTTCTTTCATACCAAAGGTAGCACCCAGACCGTAGGCCGGATCGCGAATCTGTTTCGGAAAGAACGCCGGGGCATACAGGCCACCCATGTCCAGCGAGCCCGTGCGGAACAGCTCTGCAATCTGGTTCGGGTTCTCGCCCAAGGTCACTACGCGGTCCTTGAGCTCTGCCAGTTTCTTGAAACCGGGTTCGATGTTGTGCTCATCGCCACCGGCCAGTTTGGCGGCGATGATGATCAGGTCCATGGCCTCGGTCCAGTTCGGCGGCGGCAGGAAAATGTTCGGTGCCAGATCCCGATCCCACAGTGCGGCATAGCTGTCCGGCGCTTCTTTTACCGTGCGGGTACTGTAGATCAGGCTGTTGCACCACAGTAGATAACCGATGCCGTGACCGTTGGCGCCTGTGCGGTATTTTTCAGGCACGTCGACAATATTGGGGATGCGATTGAGGTCTGGTTTTTCCAGCAGACCGGCAGCGGCCAGGCCTTCAGCACCGACACCGGCGAGGGTGATGATGTCGTATTGCGGACGATCACCACCGGCCTTGAGCTTGGCGACCATTTCCGAGGTGCTGCCAGTACGGTCGGCAATAACCTTGGCACCGGTTTTGGCTTCGAAGGTGGCCGCGATATTGCGCAGTGCCGCCAGGCCAGTGTCGTCGGACCAGGTGAGCAAGCGCAGGGTTTTCCCCTGAAACCGGGTATCACTGGCACTGGCCCTGATGAAGGGCATCGACATCGCAGCCGCGGCGACCGATGCAACGCCCACCGTCTTGATGAATTGCCTTCTGTTCAGATCATGCTCGCCCATGACGGACTCCTTTTGTTTTTCTAAAAGTGAGGATTGATCGCAGCTTCGCCCCAGGCTGAGTGCGCCAGTTGATCCCGCTACAGCTCCCGTGCTCCGGGGGCCGTGGCTGATTCGACACGGTCATCCTGAGGCGGGGCTTGAGACGCAACAATCGAAAATTTGTCATTGAAGCCATGTGTCAAACGCATGCCTCGACAGGAGGCATGCGTGAGCTGCTTTGGTGCTAAAAGGCGGCGCGGATGACGTGTTTGAGTTCCTGAAAAGCCTGCAGTCCCCAAGGCCCCAGCTCGCGACCGATGCTGCTCTGCTTGTAGCCACCCCACGCGGCCTGCGGAAAAATCACCTGCGGCGCGTTGATCCATACCAGGCCTGCTTGCAGTGCATTGGCGACACGATCAGCCGTGCCCGGATTGCGACTGACCACGCTGGCCACAAGGCCGAATTCGCTGTCGTTGGCCAAGGCGATGGCCTCGTCTTCCGTGGCGAAACGGCGCACGCACAGCACAGGGCCGAAAATCTCTTCGCGCCATAACGCACTGTCCAGGGGCACATCGGTGAACACCGTGGGCTGTATAAAATATCCGCGGGATAGATCCGCAGGCCGCTTACCACCGCACACCAGGCGTGCGCCGTCGTTCACACCCCGCGCGATATGCCCGAGCACCCGTTGGTATTGAGCCTGATTGACCAGTGCGCCCATCTCGACTTCGGGCTCGAAGGGGTCGGCCACGCGGATGGCTTCGGCGCGCGCCTTGAGCTTTTCGAGGAATGCGTCGACCAACTCATCGGCAACCAATACACGACTGGTGGCTGAACACATCTGCCCGGCATTGAAAAATCCGCCACCGCTGGCCAGCTCCACCGCCAGATCCAGATCGGCATCGGCCAGCACCAGCAGCGAGGACTTACCGCCGAGTTCCAGGCTCACGCCCTTGACCGTTTCAGCGGCCCGCTGCATAACCTGAACCCCCACCGCAGTGCTGCCGGTAAATGAGATTTTCGCGACGTTCGGGTGCGCCGACAGTGGCGCACCGACTGCCAGCCCGGTCCCGCAGACCAGGTTGAACACCCCGGCGGGCAGACCGCTTTGCGCAATGATGTCGGCCAGTTCGAGCTCCGGCAGCGGCGTGACTTCCGACGGTTTCAATACCACGCAACAGCCGGCTGCCAAGGCGGGGGCCAGCTTCCAGGCAGTGGTGACCATCGGGAAGTTCCACGGCACGATCAACCCGACGACGCCACACGGTTCACGCCGTAGACGCGCCGCGAAGTCTTCACTGGGTAGCGTCACGGTGCTGTCTTGCTGCCCGTCCAGCGCTTCGGCCAGGCTGGCGTAATAGTCGAATGTGGCGATGACATCATCGACATCGATTGCGGCCTCAAACAGCGGCTTACCGTTGTTGCGCGATTGCAGCTCAATCAGTCGCTCGCGTCGTTCCCGCACCCCGCTGACGATCTTGCGCAACAGCACGCCCCTGGCCGCTCCCGTGGTCTGTGACCAGATAGGGAGTGCCAGACGCGCGGCTCGCACAGCGTGTTCGACGTCCGTGGCATCGCCGCCAGCCAACGTCGCCAGCGGCGCTTCGGTGGCCGGGTTGATCACCCTAAGTTGCTCACTGCCCGACAACCATTGGCCATCAATGTAGAGCCCAGCAAGGGGTGTGCTATTCGGGTTCGCTTGAGCGTTCAGCATGCTTTCATTCCGGTCATCCAGAGGGTCTGGTCTATTTCGATCAAGGTCGGGCATTGGCGGTCGCCCGCTTTTCGCAACGCCAGCTTCAGTTCCTCGACGCCAGCAATCCTCTCTGCTTCACAGCCCAAGGCTTTGGCGACGCCGATAAAGTCGGGGGTATAAATGTCGACGCCCACCGGTTCAATCGAGCGGTTGACCATGTATTTTTTGATTTCCTCGTAGCCCTGGTTATTCCAGAGCAGGACGATGATCGGCGTGCGCGCTTCCACAGCGCTGGCCAGTTCCGAGAGGGTAAATTGCAAACCCCCATCGCCTATCAGGCACACCACGGCGCCACGAGCCTTGGCTTCAGAAGCACGCCCCAGCCAGGCGCCAATCGCGGCAGGCAAGGCGTAACCGAGGGTGCCGTAACCGGTCGATGAGTTGAACCAGCGACGCGGCTGCTCCAGATTGAGGGTCAAATTGCCGGTGTAGACGGGTTGAGTCGAGTCGCCGACCAGCACCGCATCGGGTAACACGTCGAGCACCGTCTGCAAAAAAACAGTCTGCCCGCGAGTGGCGTCGTCCCAGGTGGTCGCCAGGGTTTCGCGCAACGCAGCGGCGCGCGTGTGGCCCCAGTCCGCGCAGCGTGGAGCCAGTTCTTTTTTGCCAAGCCCGGCCAACAAAGCTTGCACGGCCGTGTCGGCATCGGCGACCAGCGCCACCTGCGGCGCATAGTTGCGCACGGTCTGATCAGGGTCGATATCAATGCGCAGCAATGCACCCGGGATCTCGAAACCACCGGCGAAGGTGATGTCGTAATCGGTTTCGGCCAGTTCGGTGCCGATGGCCAATACCACATCGGCCTCAGCTACCAGCGCACGCGTCGCCACCAGCGATTGGGTTGAGCCGATCAACAGTGGGTGACGCGATGGCAGCATGCCCTTGGCATTGATGGTCAGCGCTACCGGGGCTTCCAACTGTTCAGCAAGCCGTGCCAACGCAGGCGCGGCATCTATGGCGCCACCACCGGCCAGAATCAATGGCCGCCTGGCCGCCGCCAGCAGGCTGACCATTCGCGCGATGGCCTCGGGCGCCGCACCGGCACGGCTGACATTCACAGGTTCGCTGGTGAGCAACGCGTCGGCATTTTCTACCAATACATCAAGGGGGATTTCGATGTGCACCGGGCGTGGACGACCGGCCTGAAACAACGCAAACGCGCGAGCCAGCACTGCCGGTAATTCCGACGCCGACATCAAGGTGTGGGAAAACGCGGCAACGCCCGCGACCAGATTGCTCTGCGATGGCAGCTCATGCAACTTGCCGCGCCCGCCGCCCAACTGGCTGCGCGATTGCACACTGGAAATCACCAGCATCGGAATCGAGTCAGCGTAGGCCTGGCCCATGGCCGTGGTGATGTTGGTCATGCCGGGGCCGGTGATGATGAAGCACACACCCGGCTTGCCACGGGTGCGCGCATAACCGTCGGCCATGAAGCCGGCGCCTTGCTCATGGCGCGGCGTGACATGGTTGATCGACGAGCCGGCGAGCCCGCGATAGAGCTCGACGGTGTGCACACCCGGGATACCGAAGACCTGCTCGACGCCATAGCCCTCGAGCAATTTGACCAATACTTCGCCGCACGTTGCCATGTTCGTCTGCCTTTCTTTTATTCGGGAACTGCACGTTGTCGCGGCGCTCAGGCCTGCCAGACACACTGCAGATGAGGCCCAATTGGACCCGGCATGCCGTAGCGGTGACAACGCAAAAAATGTCATGCTAGGCATGTCCTCCATTCATGCCTGAGCCCCGATGAAACGCCTGCCGCCCTTACCTGCCCTGCATACTTTTCTGATTACAGCCCAGTGCTGCAATTTCACGCGGGCCGCAGAACTGCTGCACATCACCCAAGGCGCAGTGAGCCGGCAGATCTCGGGGCTGGAAAGTCATCTGGGCTATACGTTGTTCCAGCGCCAGGCACGCGGACTGAGCCTGACCGCCCAAGGGCGCGAGCTGTTCCCACGGATTCAGAAAGTGTTTTCGTTGATCGACGAAGCGGTCGAACACGTCGGTGCGAAACGCGAAACCCTGCGACTCAAGGCCCCGACGTGCATGATGCGTTGGCTGCTGCCGCGTTTGTTGCAGTGGCAGAAAGAGCGCCCGGATGTCCCCGTCGAGCTGACCACCACCGTGCAACATGCCGTGGATTTCCGCCGCGAAGAGTTTGATGCCGCCGTAGTGTATGGGGCACCGCCGGCCAATTCGGTGGCGGCACATCATCTATTCGATGAGCAATTGACCCCGGTCTGTTCTCAGCAACTGTTGGCCGGGCCGATACCGCTCAAGACCCTGGCCGATCTGGAGCAGCACATGCTGCTGCACCCGACTCGCGACCAGCGTGATTGGGAAAGCTGGCTCAAGGTCGCCGGAGCGACCGTCAGTAATATCGCCAAGGGCCAGCATTTCGACACGCTGGACCTCGCCATGTCAGTCGCATCACAAGGGACAGGCGTGGCCATCGGTGATTGGGCTCTGATCGGCGAGGACCTCAGCGCCGGACGGCTGGTGGCGCCCTTCGACCTCAAGGTGCGCACCGGTGCCGCGTATTACCTGGTGTATCCCGAACGCTCCGACCCATCGCCCGAGTTACGCGAACTGATCGACTGGCTGCTCGTCCAGGCGGCCGAGCGCGCCAGTCAATAACTGACGCTCAATAGCCAACTGTAAAGCGCTGACGCGGGTGCGCGTGCTGCTCAACTTCATCGAGCATGGCGATGGCATAGTCGGCAAAGCTGATCGAACTTTTACCGGCGGCACTGACCAGCAAATCGTCTTTACCCAGACGAAATGCACCGGTGCGTTCGCCTTCGAAGAACTCCGCCGACGGCGAAAGAAAGGTCCAGTCCAGCGACTTTTCCTGACTCAGCGTCTCCAGAAACGCCACACCCGCGCCGGCTTCGGCTTTGTACTCTTCAGGGAAGTCTGGCGTATCGATCACCCGCAGACCCGGCGCGACGAACAGACTGCCAGCCCCGCCTACCACCAACAGACGGGGAACCCCAGCCTGCTTCACCGGTTCGATGGTCGCGCGGGCCGACACACTGGAAAAATGCGTCGCACTGATCACCACGTCATGCCCGGCGACTGCATCGGTATAGGCCTTGGCATCGCTGACATCCAGGTTTTTGCAGACCACGCCCGCACGTCCGGCGAGAGAGGAAGGGTCCCGAGCAATGGCCGTCACGCTATGACCACGGCGCAGGGCTTCTTCTAACAGCTGACTTCCGGCACGGCCGGTGGCACCGATAATTGCGATTTTGCTCATGGTGGTTCTCCGAAGGTAAGGTAATGAACAGAGCTTAGTTGCGCGACTCAGTACAAAAAATGCGATGCTTGAGCATAGTTTGTTTCTAAAATCGGGCAAATCATGGATCGGCTAATCGCAATGCGGGTGTTCGTGACAGTGGTGGACAGGGGCAGCCAGTCAGCAGCGGCGGACCATCTGGACATGTCGAGACCAGTGATTTCGCGCTACCTGGCCGAGCTGGAAGACTGGATCGGCGCACGCCTGATGCACCGCACCACGCGCAAACTGAGCCTCACCGCCGCAGGCAACGAAACCCTGCCACGCTGCCGGCAGTTATTAGAGCTGTCGGCCGATATGCAGGCGGCTGTCAGCGTTCCGGCCGATACGCTGCGCGGCGCTTTACGCATCAGCGTCAGTACCTCTTTCGGTCACGCGCAAATGGCCGATGCGGTCAGCGACTTCGTTAAACGGCACCCCGGCGTGAGCATCGATATGCAGGCCCTGGACCGCACGGTGAATCTGATCGACGAGCGCATTGATCTGGCCATTCGAGCCAGCAATGACTTGGACCCGAATCTGATTGCGCGGCGCCTAACGGTCTGTCGCTCGGTGATCTGCGCGTCACCGGGCTACTTGCACGAACATCCCTCGCCACTGCGAGTGGAAGACCTCAGCGAGCATAATTGCCTGACACATTCCTATTTCGGTAAAAGCCTGTGGCATTTCGAGCAGGATGGCGAACAGGTCGCTGTGCCTATCCACGGCAATATCAGTGGCAACGAAACCACCGCCCTGATGCGTGCAACCATGGCTGGAGCCGGCGTGGCAATGCTACCGTCGTACCTGGTCAGCCCGTTTCTGCGCAACGGTGAGCTGATCCGGCTATTACCCGAAGCGCGGCCTCTGGACCTGACCCTGTATGCGGTGTACGCCTCACGCAAGCATATGCCCACCACCTTGCGCAGTTTGTTGGACTTCCTCGTCGACCGGTTCAAGGCAGGACCCGAATGGGATGAGAACCTTTGACAGAGATTCGCAATTTGTTATTCGGCCGGCATGCATACCGCCCTATCGAGTAGCCTGCTATCGGTCTAGAATAGCCTGCCCTGTCCTGCCGACTTTTACGGCGAGGTCACTGCTAGTTGAGCCCCTACTTGACCAGTCTCAACCAACCTAAACCTGCGATCCGAGGCGTGTTATTCGCGCTGATGATGGCGGTCTTTCTCAGCGCACTGGATCAGACCATTGTTGCAGTCTCGATGCCGGCGATCTCTGCGCAATTCAACGATTTCGACCTGCTCGCGTGGGTGATCTCTGCCTACATGGTGGCGATGACTGTTGCGGTGCCTATTTATGGCAAGCTCGGCGATCTGTATGGACGCCGGCGCCTGATGCTGTTTGGTCTGGGAATGTTCACCCTGGCCTCATTGTTCTGCGGCGTGGCCCAAAGCATGGAGCAACTGGTGCTGGCGCGGATACTTCAGGGCATCGGCGCGGGCGGCATGGTTTCGGTCAGTCAGGCGATCATTGGCGACATCATCCCGCCTCGCGAACGCGGGCGTTATCAAGGTTACTTCAGCGGCATGTACGCGCTGGCGAGCGTGGCCGGGCCGGTGCTCGGCGGCTTCATGACCCAATACCTGTCGTGGCGCTGGGTATTCCTGATCAATCTGCCGCTGGGCATCAGCGCCTTGTGGATCGCCCACCGCAGGCTGGTCGGGCTGCCTATTCCACAACGCAAGCCGATCATCGACTACCTCGGCACGCTGCTGATGATCATCGGCCTGAGTGCGCTGTTGCTGGGCATTACCGAAATCGGCCAAGGCCATGACTGGCGCGACAGCCAGGTGCTCGCGCTGCTGGGGATCGCGCTCTTGGCCCTGATCACGTTTGTCGGGTACGAGCATCGCACCCAGGAGCCCTTGCTGCCGATGCACCTGTTTGCAAATCGCAACGCGGTGTTGTGCTGGTGCACGATGTTCTTCACCAGTTTCCAGGCCATCTCCTTGATCGTGTTGCTGCCACTGCGCTTCCAGACCGTGACCGGCGGCGGTGCCGACAGCGCAGCCCTGCACCTGATGCCATTGGCCATCGGCATGCCCATGGGCGCGTATTTCGCCGGCCGGCGCACCTCAATGACCGGGCGCTACAAACCGATGATTCTCATCGGAGCAGTGTTGATGCCCCTTGCCATCCTGGGCATGGCCTACACCCCACCGCAAGCAGCGCTGCTCAGCGGTGCGTTCATGGTGTTGACCGGTTTTGCCAGCGGCCTGCAGTTCCCAACGTCGCTGGTCGGCACTCAAAATTCGGTGGCGCAGCGAGACATGGGCGTCGCCACCAGCACCACCAACCTGTTCCGCTCACTGGGTGGCGCAGTCGGTGTGGCACTGATGTCGGCGCTGCTGCTGGCAATGCTGCAACGGTCCGGCCTCGCACAACTGAGCGGCACCCCCATGGGCGCCGAAGGCAGTTCGGGCAACGTATTGATGGACAGCCTGAATGCCGCCAGTGGACCGGCGCAACAATACTTGCGAGGGGAATTGCTCCTGACATTCCGGCATTTACTGATGGTCAGCGCGGGGATTTCGCTGTTAGGTCTGGCCGCCGCACTGGCGATGCCTGACAACCTGTTGCGCGGGCGCGGGGACAAAGACAGGGACGTCTGAAACAGCTTCGCCAGGTCGCTGATTCGCGGCGGTCTGACGAAGCGACAGGGTTGATGACGTTATAGGCTGTAGTAACCCACCGCGACCAGATAGTGACCGACCTTGCGCACGTACGCGTGCTTGTTCTCTACCTTGTTGGTCACCGGGTTGCGCCAGCGGTATTCGTATTCGCCCTCGTCCTGTTTTTTGATCAACGCCAGAATCGGCTCGCCCACGGGCTTACCTTCAGGGTCTTTGACCTTGCTGAAATCCGTATTGATCAGCCGCAGATTGGTACCGTGGGCGGCATAACGCTGGTTGTTCAGATCGACCACGAACACATAGAGGTCATCGTGAAGGAACCCGCCTTTCAAACTGTTGATGGCGCTGAGGGTGCCCTGCTCGTCCTTGGCCAGTTCAGCGGAGGCTTTGTCCAGCAAGGCCTTGGCCTGTTCGGACGATGCGCGTGGCAGGTAATAACCGACCGCCAGGATCCGGTCACCCACACGCTGGTAGTACACGTGCTTGAGCTCGACCTTGCCATCGCTCCAGTTCTGCCAGCGGTATTCTGCCTGCTGGATACCCTCGGCTTGCGGTGCCGCCAGGCCTTGCTTGAACGCTTTTTGCAAATCAGGTCCCAGTAAATCGGACACGTCACGTCCGATCAACGCAACGGAAGGCCCGCCGCTGGCCAGCATCACGCCGTTGGTATCGACCACATAGACATAGAGTTCCCCCTTGACGAAGTCCCCCTGACGGCTGAATTCGGCAAATGCCTTATCGCCCTGATCGTGATATCGAGCCAGCGCTTTGACCAGCAAGGCCTTGGCGGCCTGCCCATCATCGACTGTTTTCGCCGTCGTTTCAGCTGCCGCCCAAGCATGGCTGAAGCACAGGCATAACAATCCGCCCACTACAGCTTGTTTCAGCAGACCCCTCATTGCGCATTCCCCAATCTTATTAGTGTCGTCATAGCTTAGACGGCTGGTGGAGATAGGGAATTATTCACAAAGACAAGGTTCGCTGGACCGCCCCCTTAAGCCGGGCCTGCCTGACCGGCCTCGCAGAATGTTTCAATCGGAAATCACCTTGCACCCCGTAGCGTCTTGCAGCGCTTGCAGGCTCACCCCAGGGGCAATTTCCACCAGTTTCAAACCGGCCTCGGTGACATCCAGCACGGCCAGGTCGGTGATGACCCGGTCGACCACGCCAACGCCGGTCAACGGCAGGTCGCAGTTTTTCAACAGCTTGTGGGCGCCGCCCTTGGCCGTGTGCTCCATCAATACGACAACACGCTTGACCCCGGCTACCAGGTCCATGGCGCCCCCCATGCCCTTGACCATCTTCCCAGGGATCATCCAGTTGGCCAGATCACCTTTTTCAGAAACCTGCATGGCCCCAAGAATCGACAGGTTGATATGGCCGCCCCGGATCATCGCAAACGAGTCGGCACTGTTGAAAAAGCTGCTGCCGGGCAACGTGGTGATGGTCTGTTTACCCGCATTGATCAGGTCAGGGTCGACTTCGTTGTCACGCGGAAACGGGCCGATACCCAGCAGGCCATTTTCACTTTGCAGCCAAACGTCCATGCCTTCGGGAATGTAGTTGGCGACCAACGTCGGCAAACCGATACCGAGGTTGACGTAAAAGCCGTCCTGCAATTCTTGGGCAGCGCGTTGCGCCATTTCTTCACGAGTCCAGGCCATGATCAGGCGCTCCGCACAGTGCGTTGTTCGATACGTTTTTCAGGCGTGGCGTTGAGCACCAGACGCTGTACGTAAATGCCCGGCAAGTGAATCTGATCCGGGTCCAGCTCGCCGAGCTCGACGATCTCTTCGACTTCGACCACGCAGACTTTCGCGGCCATGGCTGCCAGCGGGTTAAAGTTGCGCGCGGTCTTGTTGAACACCAGGTTGCCGGATTTGTCCGCC
The DNA here is from genome assembly GCF_052976945.1 of Pseudomonas sp. GG8. Classification (NCBI taxonomy): domain Bacteria; kingdom Pseudomonadati; phylum Pseudomonadota; class Gammaproteobacteria; order Pseudomonadales; family Pseudomonadaceae; genus Pseudomonas; species Pseudomonas sp. GG8. The sequence continues at coordinate 468,965 of NZ_JBRIIP010000001.1, read as the reverse complement.
TTCCAGGCTTTGACCAAGGCAACGTCGGCGCGCAGGGAGCGCTCCATCACGAACCACTCGCCATCGAACTCACGGGTTTCCTTGCCCTCGGCGACCAAGGTGCCGTAACCGGTTTTGGTAAAAAACGCCGGGATACCCGCGCCGCCCGCACGCAACTTTTCGGCCAGTGTTCCTTGAGGGGTGAATTCAAGCTCCAGCTCTCCAGCCAGATACTGACGCTCGAACTCTTTGTTCTCGCCCACGTAGGACGAGATCATTTTGCGGATCTGCCGGGTGGTGAGCAGTTGGCCCAGGCCAAAGCCGTCAACGCCAGCGTTGTTGCTGATGACGGTCAACTCACGCTTGCCGCTGTCTCGTAGCGCGGCGATCAAGGCTTCCGGAATACCACACAGGCCAAAGCCGCCAACCGCCAGGGTCATGCCATCTTCGACGAGACCTTGCAGAGCTGATTCGGCGGTCGAGTAGATTTTGTTCAATTGTTATTCCTCGAAGATCGCCATGCCCAAGGTTATCGCGGGCAGCGGCGCAGGTTTCGGGTCGTGGCTTTACGGTGTCGTCTGAGCGTAGACCGCTGATGGGGATAACGCAGTATTCATCGAGACGAGTTTGGGTACCCCTGGCGTCGGTCCCTGGTCCTCAGAAAGTCATTGAGCCCACTATCACTTGGCCCCTTCCACCCAAAACCATTGAACCCGCCCAGCCTTCAAGTGCGGGAAAGCCGGCATGACGTCACCTTCGGTAAACAGTCGCCGCGAGCGCGCCGTGGCGTTGCTGAACCAGTAACCGGTGTGCGTGCAGGGGTCACCCACGTTAAGCGCAGGCTTGGGCTGTTCGTCGAAGCGCGCATACCACCGCGCGGTGGACGCTTCGCTAAAGCCTCCATGCACGGGATAGGGGTGCAGACAACCGGTGTCCTGTACGCGTATCGATTTGAGCGCAGCGTTCACATCAACGTAAGCCGCTGGCGACGCCTCACCCTGCCTGCCCAGGTCCGGCAAGACGCCGGCGCGGATGATCAAGCCATCGTTATAGGCATGAAAAACGACGGCACTGCAACGGCTGAGCTGTCGGCGCAATGCATCGCTGCCGCCCAACCGCGCGACAAAGCGGTTACCAATAATCGTGTACCAATTCACCCCTTTGATGTGATCGAGCAAGCGCAAGCTGTCTATATGCGGCAAGGGATCGACCATCAGGCCGGTATATTTCTGCGCCAGTTGGTATTCCAACGGGAAGTAGTGATGACCGTCATTAGGAAACACGCACGCCAGACCACCATAGCCATGCTCTGCCTGGACCTGATCACACAGGTATTTAAGCCAGCACTCATAGCGTTGAGCGCCTTCGGGCTCAAGCAGCATGGACAACGGCAAGACCATTTTCAGACAGGAGCGATCAATGTCGGCCTGGCTTCGGGGCGTGTTCATGACAAACAGCCGATACTCGGCAGTTTCTTGCAACGTGCCACTGCCAATCGACCAGATAAATTGCTCGTCCGGCGAACTGTCGAGAATCTTGCGTCGACAACCGGCAAAGCTGCTGGGCGTCATTTTTCGCAGGTGCTTGTAGAACTGCCATTTGAGCCTGGCTTTGAACTGCTGGCGAAACCAGACGAAACATTCTTCTATCCGCTGTTTGGTTTCCAGTGTGTGGCCGTGCCTGAAGTAGAGCGTGGTAATCAGCCCTAGGCGAACGACTGGATCGCCTTCAGCAGAGTTGATCGCCAGACTCGCAGCCTGATACCTGAGCCGACCCAAAGGGCTTACGTCATCAGAGACAATTTCTGACATGCCCTGTCCTCTCAATCTGAAGTTTTCTGACTGCAGAGACTGAAGGGTCTTTCGGAGAGGGGCAATACGCGAAAATTACTTTGGGAAATCAGCCACGCATTTCAAGAAGCGTCCTACTCATGTCCTACAAAAATAGCGACTTTTCAGCGTTTTCGCTGCCCCAGACAACGGACGCAAAGAGCCGTGGGGTTATGGGTTCTGAAAAGCGGCTAATTTATGAATGCAGGCCGATTTTTTCGTGATGTTAACAATACGTCTTTTTTAAGCGTTTAGCGCGGGGCCGCTGTGAAAAGAAGGTCTTACTTCAGACCGTTCCTAAAAGGTCAGGCCGCACCCTTAGTTTCAGCGGCGGCCCTTGTACCGTCATGATTGTTATTTTATGGGATTTGTGACAAACAAGGTTGCTTGGTCACGTTGAAATAAAGCATTCGATAGTCCTCGCACGAGAATGAGAGAAGAGTGTCCATTCTCGCCCCTCAAGGCACCTGGAGGTATCGAGAACGTGACGATTACTTTATCCTGCCCTGGCTCAAATACAATAAGCGCCTCAAGCTTCATCATTTTTTTAACCATATGAAATATTACAGTTTCCAGGCGCATGGAGACGCTCAGCGCACTAGCCTCTGATAGGGTGACCGTAATGTTCAGGTCCTGAACTGTCTCCTTGGACTCGATGTAGGAGTCTTCAACGGCAATGAAAGGTAGCGAGGTGAAAGAGGGCGTATCGACTGCAGCTGGACTGATAAAAGCGATGTCGGACAAATAGATATTTCCGCCTTCAGGTAGCGTAAAGGAGAGCATATTGACGGGCTGAGAAAAATCAATATTTAAATTACTGAGAGGCACTAAAATTTGCTGCAAGAGGAAAGTTTCAACGCCAGGAACTATTTCAACGACAGGCAACAACATGATTTGATTTGCAGCCGGGTTTAATATGAGATTACCTAACGCAATATCAAGCTTTACGAGCGCTTGAGGATTCTCTTCGAGTAGATGAGTGACGTAAAAACTTAAATGCGTGTAGCGTGAGATATCAACGGGATCTTCATTGTCGCGGGGGTAGAGTTCGAGTTTGGCCGGCGATGATGCTATCGTATTTTTCAAGTTCAAAAAACTGTGATGGAGGTGGTGTGTATAGCGCTCTGACTTGCTGAATGATGCCTGTTTTTTTATTTCGCCCTCCCCCAGCCTGATGGTCCAGGCCCATTTTCCTGGTGTAGATGAAGCGTCATCAGAGTAAAGAGTTTCAAAACTTTGGACATTATAAGTATTTGATCGTTGAACGTGTGCAGAACTTCGAACTTCGGCCTTGGGCAGTAGAGGTACACTTACAGATGAACCATCAAAGAACGGCAAAAATTGCTGCTCACCTCCGAGCGTCAGGCGAAAAAAACCAGCGATATAAAATGCCCCTAGAAGACGCTGTTCCTCTTGTGTCAGTCGAGGGACAGTCAGATCACCCCAAGCGAGAGCGTCATCCTCTCCCAATGGATAACCGGGCGACCATATTTCATTAAAATAGTTATGATTGGCGCCCATCAGCAATACGGAACTTCGCAATACATTGTCATTGAATGCGAGCCTGGAGAGATCTAAAGATTGTTGACCGTTTAAATTTTTGGAGTCACTGTCTAAAAACGGATGAATGAACGCTGTGTGGGTATCGGGGACGCTGATACCTTCATACGAAGTACCCCCTAATAATAAAGCCGCCGGTATACCATAACCTCTTTTCAGCAGACGATTCAGGGTGATAGTCCGCGCGACGCCTTCGCCGCCGCGCGAATGCCCCATCAACCCTATGTTGTTTAGGTCAAGCCTGCCTTTCAGGAGCGGAAGATCTGGGCAATTACCTTTGTTCGCTTCGGTGAGTAAGTCAAGGTGAGCTAAAATCAAATGAGCCCGCGATGTACTTTCCAGGTTAGGGAGTTGCTTTGATCCTATGCCGTAAATGGCGTTAGCCGACAGGGACACAACGACGTAACCATGACTAGCCAGTTCTGTTGCTGCCGTGCTGTAACCTTCATGACTGGGGATGGGTGCTTTATTGGGCGGACAGGGCCATGCTTGAATTTTAGGTTCGCGACCAAGTGTAGCCGAATAGCACACGTGATGACGACCATGTAAGAAAATAACAACGGGGTGAGCTTCTTCGGTGTCTTTCGGCAGATACACCGCCGCGCGAAATTCTGACTTAAAAGGAGGGTTAGCAGGCAGCTCCAAGACGTCATCGCCATAATCATAATCATAACGAATTACTTGGAAAGTACCTGACGGAACTGGGCCAGGCCCTGTTGCCTTTTGAGTTCGTGTTCGAGCTTTTTTTTGCCGAGGCGCGCCCTCATATCCTGCTTGAGTTTGAAGTGTTTTAACAAACTCTTCCGGAGCAATGACTTCTTTTATTTGGTTAATGCTCACGAAATTATTTTCAAGGTCCTTAGTCATGCGTATTGCTCCATTTCTATCGTGAGCGAGTGCCTATCCGCAAGAGGTCAGACAGATCACTGTACTGCGTATTTTTAGGCCACTAATAGCTTAGAACAGGAGCATGAAAACGCAAGTTTGAAGTACACCCTAACCGGATGTCAGGGAAGGCGATGCTGTTCCGTAAGAATAGAGTCGCCTTTCGCGAGCGACGGCGCGAGGGCATTGCCCCGACCAAGCAGCGCGGCGCTTACCGAGGCCGCAAAAAAACCTGCCCGACGAGCAGACCGTCGTACGTCGGCAACGAGCCTCTGCCGGCGAGCAGAAAGCCCAGTTGGCCCATGAGCTCGGTAATAAGTAGGGAAACCTTTGCCAGTACTTATGCAAGGATAACTGATACATGCCCGTCGCTCGATACTCTCGGTCACTGAGCGCGACGCTCTGCTTGCGCTGCCGGACAGCCAGGACGACTTGATCCCCTACGCCTTCCTTTGACTATCCATGTGAAACGGCAACAGGCCCTAGGTAAATACTTAGTAAACTAACTATCCCGACAACGTGCAGGAAGATATAAATACAGGCCAAGCGCCATCCGGTTATATTCGTTCGGATAGCGCTGCCTGAGCACCGTTCAAGAACGCAAAGCGGGGCTCAAGCGAAGCATGTCCAGAACGGTATCGACCAGTTGCTCGGCCTCTTTACAGAGCGCAAAGCTGTCCGGGATCAGCAACCACTGGCCAAGAATGCCGTCAATATAGCCATGCAGACAGATCGAGGCGCGTGTGGTGTTCAGATCGGCAGGCAATTGGTTTTTACGCACGGCATTGCTCAGGGCCAGCCCGATGCGGTCATTGCAGTCGACGGCTGCAGCTTGACGCTGTCGCCGCATGTCACACATTTCATCGGTGAATTCGCACTTATGAAACAGAATTTCATTGATGCGACGGGTTTTAGGGTCTAGTGCAACTTGATGAAACAAATGAATCAGCAATTTTCGCATGCAGCCCAGCGGGTCAACTTCGTCCTCACTTTCGCTGGCTTTGGCCATTTCATCGAGCGGCTCATGCAGGCTGTCGAGCATCGCCTGCACCAGATCAGCTTTATTGCTGAAGTGCCAATAAATGGCGCCACGAGTCACACCCGCAAGCTTGGCAATGTCCGCGAGCGTGGTGCGGGCCACCCCGCGCTCATAGAACGCCTTCTCGGCAGCTTCCAGAATCTGGCTTCGGGTTTCCTGAGCTTCCTCTTTGGTGCGACGGACCATGGCAGTAAAACCTCAATCAAAATGTCGCAAGCTGATGACGTCAATCGGCCTGCGACTGCACCGGGCAGCCTTTGTATTGCCTTGTCCCGGACCTACTTTCATGCCTTGCCGTGCTGGAGTGTCGCAGTGCAGGGTATTTACAAACAACCATGAACGTAAGTATATTCCTTAGCATGCTACTTATCTAGTCACCCCTTTTTTCACCTTTTTACTTTCTTGAGCAACTCAAGCTCCTGAGCCGAGGATCTTCATGCAATTCAAGCCAGCTGTTACCGTTCTGGTCACTGCCGTCGCCCTGGCAACACTGCTCAGCGGATGCAATAAAAAGCAAGAGGCTGCGCCAGCGCCGCCCCCTCCTCAGGTCGGTGTCGTTACCCTGCAAACGCAAGCTTATACCCTGACCACTGAGCTGCCGGGCCGTACCACGGCGTACCGCATTGCTGAAGTGCGTCCTCAGGTCAACGGCATCATTCTCAAGCGGTTGTTCACTCAAGGCGGTGACGTCAAGGCTGGCGAGCAGCTTTACCAGATCGACCCGGCGCTTTACGAAGCGACGGCCAACAGTGCCAAGGCGACCCTGCAGTCGGCAAAATCGCTGGCTGATCGTTATAAGCAGTTGGTGAACGAGCAGGCGGTGAGCCGCCAGGAATACGACACGGCACAAGCTTCCGCCCTGGAAGCACAGGCAGCCCTGCAGACCGCTCAGATCAACTTGCGCTACACCAAAGTGCTCGCCCCGATCTCCGGGCGTATCGGCCGCTCTGCCGTCACAGAAGGCGCGCTGGTCAATAACGCCCAGACCAACGCCATGGCAGTGATTCAGCAACTGGACCCGATCTACGTCGACGTTGTCCAGTCTTCGACCGACATGCTCAAGCTGCGGCATGAACTTGAAGGCGGCCAACTGCAAAAAGCCGGAGAAAACGCGGCCAAGGTCAAGTTGACCCTGGAAGACAACAGCCCCTATCCACTTGAAGGCAAACTGGAGTTCTCGGAAGTCTCGGTCGATCAGACCACAGGCTCCGTCACCTTGCGCGCCAAGTTCCCGAACCCGGCTCACACCTTACTGCCAGGCATGTTCGTGCATGCTCAACTGCAGTCTGGCGTGAACAAAGCCGCGATTCTGGTTCCGCAACAGGGCGTAACGCGTGACCTGAAAGGCACGCCGACCTCGCTGATCGTGAACAAGGACAACAAGGTAGAACTGCGCACCCTTGTGGCCTCGCGCACCGTTGGCAACGACTGGCTGGTCGAAAGCGGTCTGAACCCGGGTGACCGTGTCATTACCGAAGGTCTGCAGTACGTCAAACCTGGCGCTGAAGTGAAGGTCGCCGAAGCGACCAACGTCAAGGCAACAAACCCGGCACCTGCACCGGCCACTGAAAAAGCCGCGAGCAGTAAAGGGGAGTAATTCATGTCGAAATTTTTTATCGACCGTCCAATCTTTGCCTGGGTAATTGCCCTGATCATCATGTTGGTCGGGGCACTCTCGATCCTCAAACTGCCGATCAACCAATACCCGGCCATTGCACCGCCCGCCATCGCGATCCAGGTGACCTACCCAGGTGCGTCCGCACAGACCGTGCAGGACACCGTGGTTCAGGTCATCGAACAACAACTCAACGGTATCGACAACCTGCGGTATGTCGGTTCTGAAAGTAACTCCGATGGCAGCATGACCATCACTGCGACGTTCAACCAGGGCACCAACCCTGATATCGCGCAGGTTCAGGTCCAGAACAAACTGAACCTGGCAACACCCCTGCTGCCACAAGAAGTGCAGCAGCAAGGTATTCGTGTGACCAAGGCGGTGAAAAACTTCCTGATGGTCGTCGGTTTGGTGTCCGAAGACGGCAGCATGACCAAGGATGACTTGGCCAACTACATCGTGTCGAACATGCAGGACCCTATCTCACGGACCGCCGGTGTCGGTGACTTTCAGGTCTTCGGTGCCCAGTACGCCATGCGTATCTGGCTGGACCCGGCCAAGCTGAACAACTTCCAGCTGACCCCGGTGGACGTTAAAGCCGCTATCACGGCACAGAACGTTCAGGTTTCATCGGGTCAGATCGGTGGTCTGCCTGCGCTTCCCGGCCAACAACTGAACGCCACCATCATTGGCAAAACCCGTCTGCAAACAGCCGAACAATTCGAAAAAATCCTACTCAAGGTCAACCTTGATGGCTCCCAGGTACGCCTGAAAGATGTCGCCAGCGTCGGTCTGGGGGGCGAGAACTACAGCGTCAGTGCCCAGTTCAACGGCAAAGCGGCTTCCGGCCTTGCCATTAAACTGGCCACTGGCGCCAACGCACTGGACACCGCGAAAGCGATCCGCACCACGATTGCCCAACTGGAACCTTTTTTTCCGCCTGGCATGAAAGCGGTGTATCCGTATGACACCACGCCAGTCGTCACTGAATCGATCTCGGGTGTAATCCACACCCTGGTCGAAGCCATCGTTCTGGTGTTCCTGGTGATGTACCTGTTCCTGCAGAACTTGCGGGCCACGATCATCACCACGATGACCGTGCCCGTGGTCTTGCTCGGTACGTTCGGTGTCCTCGCGGCGGCGGGCTTTACCATCAACACCCTGACCATGTTCGGCATGGTGCTGGCCATCGGCTTGCTGGTGGACGATGCGATTGTGGTGGTGGAGAACGTCGAACGGGTAATGGCCGAAGAAAAACTGTCACCCAGAGACGCCACGCGAAAATCCATGGGTCAGATTCAAGGGGCTCTGGTCGGTATTGCCTTGGTACTGTCGGCGGTTCTGCTGCCAATGGCGTTCTTCGGCGGCTCCACAGGGGTGATTTACAAACAGTTCTCGATCACCATCGTTTCAGCCATGGCGCTCTCGGTGCTGGTTGCCCTGATCTTCACGCCAGCGTTGTGTGCAACCCTGCTCAAACCGATTGACCACGAAAAACACGGTCAACCCAAGCGTGGTTTTTTCGGCTGGTTCAACCGCACCTTCGACCGCAGCGTACTGAGTTACGAGCGCGGCGTCGGCAACATGATCAAGCACAAAACTCCGGCTTATCTGGCCTATGCGCTGATCTTTGCCGGGATGGTCTGGATGTTCAACAGCATCCCGAGCGCGTTCCTGCCAGAAGAAGACCAGGGCGTGATCTTCGCCCAGGTGCAGACACCCGCGGGCTCATCCTCAGAGCGTACGCAAACCGTACTCGACAATATGCGCAGCTACCTGCTCGATAAGGAAGGCGCAGGGGTCAAGTCGGTGTTCACCGTGAACGGCTTCAACTTCGCCGGTCGCGGCCAAAGTTCGGGCCTGGCGTTTATCATGCTTAAACCATGGGACGAGCGCACGGCCGAGAACAGCGTGTTCGCGCTGGCCAAGCGTGCCCAGGCACACTTCTTCAGCTTCCGCGACTCGATGACGTTCGCGGTCGTTCCACCCTCGGTACTGGAACTGGGTAACGCCACGGGTTTCGACCTTTACCTGCAGGATCAGGCAGGGCTGGGCCATGCCAAACTGATGGAGGCCCGTAACCAGTTCCTCGGTCTGGCCGCCCAAAGCAAGATTCTTGCAGGTGTGCGCCCCAACGGTCTGAACGATGAGCCGCAGTATCAACTGGTCATCGATGACGAACGCGCTAATGCCTTGGGTGTGACGATGCTGGACATCAACACCACGCTGTCGATCGCGCTGGGTGGCAATTACGTCAACGACTTCATCGACCGCGGCCGGGTCAAGAAGGTCTACGTTCAGGGTGAAGCCGGCAGCCGGATGTCACCTGAAGACTTGAAGAAGTGGTATGTGCGCAACGCTATCGGTGAGATGGTGCCCTTCGCCTCCTTTGCCAGTGGCAAGTGGGTGTATGGCTCGCCGAAACTGTCGCGTTACAACGGCGTAACCGCTGAAGAGATATTGGGTGTGCCAGCACCGGGCTATAGCACCGGGCAGGCCATGGACGAAGTCGAATCCATCATCAAAAAACTCCCGGCCGGCATCGGTTACTCATGGACCGGCCTGTCCTATGAAGAACGTCTGTCCGGTTCTCAGGCGCCAGCACTGTACGCCCTGTCGCTGCTGGTGGTGTTCCTCTGTCTGGCAGCCTTGTATGAAAGCTGGTCGATCCCTATCTCGGTCATGCTGGTGGTGCCACTGGGGGTTATCGGTGCATTGATAGCCACCAGCATGCGCGGCTTGTCCAACGACGTATTCTTCCAGGTGGGCTTGTTGGTGACCGTCGGTCTGTCGGCGAAGAACGCCATTCTGATCGTCGAGTTTGCCAAGGAACTGCATGAGCATGGGAAAAGCTATACCGAAGCGGCGATTGAAGCCTGCCGCATGCGGTTGAGGCCAATCGTGATGACGTCCATGGCGTTCATCCTCGGTGTGGTCCCGCTGGCGATTTCCACGGGTGCAGGCTCGGGCAGCCAGCACTCGATCGGTACAGGGGTAATCGGCGGTATGATTACAGCCACGGTCCTGGCGATTTTCTGGGTGCCATTGTTCTTTGTTTCAATATCCTCGCTGTTCAAAAGCAAGGTAAAACCGACAGAAACTCCACACGATGAGGCTGGCCAATGAGCAAGTCCCTGATCGCTCTGGCAGTCACCGCGTTCATTCTTGGCGGCTGTTCGTTGATCCCCGATTACAATCAGCCAACAGCACCGGTGCCGGCGCAATGGCCACAAGGTCCGGCTTATTCGCCAACTGAATCGGCCGCAGTCGCCGCTGCCGAACAAGGCTGGCGTCAGTTTTTTCAAGACCCGGCCCTGCAACAGCTGATTGAGACCGCGCTGGTCAACAACCGCGACCTGCGTGTCGCGGCTCTGAACATCGACGCCTACCGTGCGCAATATCGCATCCAGCGCGCCGACCTGTTCCCGGCCGTTTCGGCCGATGGCAGCGGCAGCCGTCAACGCGTTCCGGCCGACCTGTCCACCAGCGGCAAAGCGGGCATCAACAGTCAATACTCGGCGACCCTGGGCATCAGCGCCTATGAGCTGGATCTGTTCGGCCGCGTACGCAGCCTCAGCGAGCAAGCGCTGGAGACTTACTTCTCCAGCGAGGAAGCTCGCCGCAGCACGCAGATCAGTTTGGTGTCCAGCGTCGCCAATGCCTACCTGGTATGGGAGGCAGACAAGGAACAGCTCAAGCTGACTCAGGACACGCTTAAAGCGTTCGAAGAGAGCTACCGGCTCACCGCCCGCAGCAATGAAGTCGGCGTCGCTTCTGCGCTGGACGTGAGCCAGTCACGGACGTCGGTTGAAGGTGCCCGTGTCAAACTGGCGCAATACCAACGGCTGGTCGCTCAAGACCAGAACAACCTGACGCTGCTGCTGGGCACCGGCCTCCCGGCCAACTTGCCTGCAAGCCAGCCGCTCAGTGCCGATCTGCTCAGCAAAATGCCGGCGGGCTTGCCGTCGGACTTGCTGCAACGGCGCCCGGACATCCTTGAAGCAGAGCATAAGCTCAAGGCCTCCAACGCCAACATCGGCGCAGCGCGAGCCGCGTTCTTCCCAAGCATCACCCTGACAGCCAGTGCCGGCACTGCCAGCCCTGATCTGTCCGGGCTGTTCAATGGCGGCTCGGGCACTTGGTTGTTCTCGCCGAAAATCAATCTGCCGATTTTCAACGCGGGCAGCCTGCGTGCCAGCCTGGATTACTCCAAAATCCAGAAAGACATTGGCGTCGCCAATTACGAAAAGACCATTCAGACCGCGTTCCAGGAAGTCTCCGACGGGCTGGCCTCGCGCCAGACCTACAACGACCAGCTCAAGGCCCAGCGTGATCTGGTTGCTGCCAACCAGGACTACTACCGTTTGGCCGAGCGTCGTTACCGGATCGGGATCGACAGCAACCTGACGTTCCTCGACGCCCAGCGCTCGCTGTTCAGTGCGCAACAGTCATTGATCACTGATCGCCTCTCGCAACTGGTCAGCGAGGTCAATCTGTACAAAGCCTTGGGTGGCGGTTGGTACGAACAGACCGGACAGGCCAAACCTGCGACCGGCGACGTGCCTGAAACCAGACTGTTCTAGTTTCAGCACCCCATAAAAAACCCACCGTCTGGTGGGTTTTTTATGAGCGGCTGAAACCTAGTTGCCTCAATCCTGCTCAGCTCAACAAAAACGCCAACACCCGACTGGTAAACACCTCGCCCGCCTCTACGTTGGACAGGTGCGCCGCGTGGACTTCTTCGTACTCGGCGCCATCGATATGGTCGTGGATAAAACGCCCACCCGCAGGCGGCGTCACCGGGTCGTGGATACCGGAGATGATCAGTGTCGGCGCGCTGATCGACCCCAGATCCTCTCGGAAATCCGCATCGCGCACGGCGGCGCAGTTTGCGGCATAACCTTCGGGCGAAGTCGCCGCGAGCATATCGGTAATGCGCTTGGCCTGATCCGGGTTGGCGGCGGCGTACTCAGGCGTGAACCAGCGTGCGATTGACGCATCACGCAACGCGACCATAGCCGCCGGGCCATCGCGCAGCACCGTTTCAATTCGCGGATCCCAGGTCTCGGGACCGCCGATCTTAGCCGCGGTGTTGCATAGCACCAGCTTGTGCAGCCGCTCGTTGGCATGGATACCCAGCCATTGGCCAATCAGGCCGCCCATGGACAAACCGCAAAAATGCGCCTGTTCAATCTTCAGCCCGTCGAGCAACGCCAGCACATCTTGACCCAATTGCTCGATGCTGTAGGGGCCCGGCGTCACCAGCGAGCGACCGTGCCCGCGGGTGTCGTAGCGCAGGACACGGAAGTATTTGCCGAAGGTCGGCAACTGGGTGTCCCACATATGCAGGTCGGTGCCCAACGAATTGGACAAGACCAGTACCGGCACATCTTTCGGGCCATCAAGTTGATAGTGCAGTTGACCATCGGCAAGTTGTACAAATCCCACAGCAGCCTCCTTCGGGCACGTTACATGAACGCATAATCTAAATGACGCGCGCCCTTCCGGGCGCGCGCGGATGGATCAATGATCGTGATGCAAAAACGCCGGTTGTTTCGGCAGGCGCAGGCTGAACAGGAAAGCGATCGCCATCATGACGGTCACGTACCAGTAGAAGTTGCTCTCCATACCCATATTCTTCAGGTTCAGCGCGACGTATTCGGCCGAGCCACCAAAGATCGCGTTGGCCACGGCATAGGCCACGCCGACACCCAATGCACGAACTTGAGGCGGGAACATCTCGGCTTTTACCAGACCGCTGATCGAGGTGTAGAAGCTGACAATCGCCAGCGCCAGAGTGATCAGGAGAAACGCCATAAACGGATTGGTCGTGGTTTTCAGCGTCATCAGAATCGGCACCGTACACAGTGTGCCCAGCGCGCCGAACCACAGCATCGAGTTACGGCGCCCGATCTTGTCCGCCAACATACCGAACAGTGGTTGCATGCACATATAAAAGAACAGCGCGCCGGTCATGATGTAACTAGCGGTTTTGGCTTCCATGCCCCCGGTGTTCACCAGGTATTTCTGCATGTAGGTGGTAAAGGTGTAGAAAATCAGCGAGCCACCGGCGGTGTAACCGAGCACGGTGATAAAGGCCGTTTTGTGATCCCTGAACAACGCCCGCATGCTCCCGGCGTCTTTGTCCTTACGCGTTTCTGCCGTCGTGGTTTCTTTGAGCGAGCGACGCAGGAACAGGGAAATCACTGCTGCGATGGCGCCAACCACGAACGGGATGCGCCAGCCATACGCACGCAGCTCTTCAGTACTGAGAAACTGCTGCAGGATGACCACTGTCAACACAGCCAGCAACTGGCCGCCGATCAGGGTCACGTACTGGAACGAAGCGAAAAAGCCGCGCTGCCCTTTGAGCGCAACCTCGCTCATGTAGGTTGCCGTGGTGCCGTATTCGCCACCCACGGACAACCCCTGGAACAGCCTGGCGACCAATAGCAAGGCCGGTGCCCACGCGCCAATCGTGCCGTAGGTCGGCAGGCAGGCGATGACCAGTGAACCACCGCACATCATCAGTACCGAGATCATCATGGAGTTCTTGCGGCCATGCTTGTCGGCCACCCGGCCAAACAGCCAGCCACCGATCGGACGCATCAGAAAACCGGCGGCGAACACGCCCGCCGTGTTAAGCAACTGCACGGTCGGGTCATCGGAAGGGAAAAAGGCCGGCGCGAAATAAATGGCACAGAAGGCGTAGACGTAGAAGTCGAACCACTCCACCAAGTTGCCCGAAGAGGCACCGACAATGGCAAAAATCCGCTTGCGACGCTCCTCCCCGGTGTAATGCACGGGCTCGGAGACGGTGGTACTTGTTATTGTCATTGGGAGTTCACTCTGAGGGGTAACTACCCCATTCTAGACACATTCTGTAACCAACTGACCTCTCAAAACGCAATCATCCAGAAGAGGGTCCGACTCTTGTGGAGGCGGTCCTTTCCTGGATGCTTTAAAACGTTGTGATCAGACTCTTTCGATGGCTAACGCCAAGCCTTGCCCGACCCCCACGCACATGGTCGCGAGCCCTTTCCGGCCACCGGTTTTTTCCAGCTGATGCAGGGCCGTCAGGATCAGACGTGCGCCACTCATGCCCAAAGGATGACCCAACGCAATCGCCCCACCGTTGGGATTGACCTGCGGAGCATCGTCGGCGAGACCCAGTTCACGCAACACAGCCAGGCCTTGGCTGGCGAAGGCTTCGTTGAGTTCGATCACATCGAAATCAGTCACGGCCAAGCCAAGACGCTCGACCAGTTTGCGAACTGCAGGCACCGGACCAATGCCCATCACGCGCGGAGCGACTGCCGCGCTGGCCATCCCCAACACCCGAGCCCGGGCGGTCAAACCATGCTTTTTCACGGCATCGGCAGAGGCCAGAATCATGGCTGCCGCGCCATCATTGACGCCTGAAGCATTGCCAGCGGTGACGGTCTTGTCTGCCCCGTTGACCGGTTTAAGCTTGCTCAGGGTTTCCAGGCTGGTATCGGCACGAGGGTGTTCATCGTGCGCGACAATGGTTTCGCCTTTTTTATGCGTAACACGCACCGGCACGATTTCTTCAGCGAAATAGCCTGCGGCCTGAGCCACGGCCGTGCGCTGTTGGCTGCGAAGGGCGAAAGCATCCTGATCAGCACGAGAAATCTTATAGTCATCAGCGACGTTGTCGCCGGTCTGCGGCATGGCATCGACGCCGTACTGAGCCTTCATCAATGGGTTGATGAAGCGCCAGCCAATGGTGGTGTCTTCCAGTTTCATGTTGCGCGAAAACGCGGCATCAGCCTTGCCCATGACGAAAGGCGCGCGGGACATCGACTCAACACCGCCAGCAATCGCCAGCTCCATCTCACCGCTGGCGATGGCGCGGAAGGCTGTACCGACCGCGTCCATGCCCGAGGCGCAAAGACGGTTGAGGGTCACCCCGGGAATGCTCTGCGGCAGGCCCGCCAACAAAGCGGCCATACGCGCCACATTGCGGTTGTCTTCACCGGCCTGATTCGCGCAGCCGAAAAACACTTCATCGACCTCGTCCCAGTTCACCGACGGGTTACGCTCCATCAGCGCTTTGATCGGCAGTGCAGCCAAGTCATCGGCACGCACCGTCGACAGGCCACCGCCAAAACGGCCAATCGGTGTACGAATCGCATCACAGATATAAACGTCACGCATCATGCTTCTCCCGGTGCCTGACCATGAGCGATGGCGGTACGCGCTTCCAGATCACGCAAAGCGGTCAATTCTGTTTCGGTAGGTTCAGCCGAGTACACGACATTCTCGGCAAAGCGCAATTCCCAACCGGTGGCGGCGATGACTTGCTCGCGAGTCACGCCTGGATGCAGGGTCGTGACCACGAACTCATGGGTACCGGCTTCAGGTTCCATGATGCACAGATCGGTGATGATCCCCACCGGACCGGCACCGGGCAAACCGAGTCTCTTGCGTGAATCCCCGCCTTCGCCGTGACCGACAGACGTGATGAAGTCGAGCTTGTTGACGAACGCCCGCGCCGATTGCTTGAGGATGATCAACACCTGCTTCGCGGAACCGGCAATCTCCGGCGCACCGCCAGCTCCCGGCAAGCGGACCTTCGGATTGTGATAGTCGCCCACCACGGTGGTGTTGATGTTGCCGAAGCGGTCAACCTGAGCGGCACCCAGAAAACCGACGTCGACCCGGCCACCTTGCAACCAGTAGCGAAAAATTTCACCGGTGGAGACAACAGTGTCGGCGGTTTCCGCCAGTTCGCCGTCGCCAATCGACAGTGGCAGCACGTTCGGCTTGGCGCCGATCGGGCCGGATTCGTAAATCAGCACCACATCCGGCGAGGACGTCAGGCGGGCCAGGTTAGCGGCCTTGGAAGGCAGACCGATGCCGACGAAGCAGACCGAGCCGTTCTTCAAACGACGGGCTGCAGCGACAGTCATCATTTCATTGGTGGTGTACGTCATTTATTGAGCCTCCGAAACGCTAGCCAACCGGGCTTTGAATTCATTGAAATCAGCGGTGCCGTGGATATAGTCGGCAATCCACGCAGTGAAGCTGTCACGGTCGCGGGCAATAGCGTCCCAGGCTTGATAGAAGCGGTTATCACGCTCGTAGTAACCATGGGCATAGGATGGATGCGCACCACCGGGGACCAGGCAGACGGCGCTCAGGGCCCAGGTCGGCAGTACGCAAGCGTTCATCGGGGCCTTGAGGTCATCAACGATCTCCTCAACCGTGACGATGCAACGCTTGGCCGCCAGTGCCGCTTCTTTTTGCACACCCAGAATGCCCCACAGCAGCACGTTGCCTTTACGGTCGGCTTTCTGCGCATGGATCACGGTGATGTCCGGGCGTATAGCAGGGACCGCCGCCAGCACTTCACCGGTGAAGGGGCAGGTGACCGTTTTGATCATCGGGTTGACCTTGGGCAGGTCGGAACCGGCGTAAGCCCGTAGCACCGCGAAAGGCAGCCCGGACGCACCTGCAACATAGGCGTTGGCAAGGTCCGCGTGGCTGTGTTCTTCGATTTCCATCGCATGCGGCCACTGTTTCTCGACCGCGTCACGCAAGCGATGCAAGGAGCCAACACCAGGGTTGCCGCCCCACGAGAAAATCAGTTTTTTCGCACAGCCGGCACCGATCAATTGGTCATAGATCAAGTCGGGGGTCATGCGCACCAACGTCAGGTCTTTTTTACCCTGACGAATGATTTCGTGGCCCGCAGCAGTGGGTATCAGATGGGTGAAGCCTTCCAGTGCAACGATGTCGCCATCGTTGACGAATTGCTTCACGGCATCGTGCAGAGAAAGAATTTCAGCCATGGAGTTGCTCCCGATCTCGCATCACAATCAATAAATAGCGCAAGTGAGCTGCGCTGGAATGCGAATCAGGTTATGCCTGAGCGAAGGGGCAAACAATCCGATAATCGACTAACCGTTCGTTAATCGCACAAATTAAAGAAGGCGACTGAAGGCTGAAAGTGCCCGCTCTTCGCGAAGAGATCGAACAGGCACCCTGTATTCAAAATGTCAGGTAAATAGCTGTGTACTCAAATCGCGGCTGGCATCGAGCATGATCGGCAGAAAGCGTTGCTCCAATTCACTGCGGGCCACGCGTCCAGCGCTGGTGCTGACGTTGAGTGCGGCCAACACTTGGCCGGAGGCGTCATATACAGGGACGGCAATCGAGCGCAGGCCTTGCTCGAGTTCCTGGTCAACGATGCACCAGCCCTGCTGGCGAACCTGCTGCAGGCATTCCAACAAGTCCTCGGGTGTCGATAACGTGCGACTGGTTTTAGGTTGCAGGTCGACGTGATCGAGGTATTCACCGAGCGAAACATCGTCCAGCGCAGCCAACAGAATGCGCCCCATGGACGTGCAATAGGCGGGTAACCGTCCGCCCACCGAGAGGTCCACCGAGATCAATCGCTGGGTCGTGGCCGAGCGGGCTATATACAGAATATCGTCGCCTTCGAGGGTCGCCATGTTGCAGGCCTCATGCAATTGATCGCTCATGCGGTCCAGATAAGGCTGGGCCGAGATCGCAAGCGGCGTCGATGATAGATAGGCATGCCCCAACGTCAGCACTTTAGGCAACAGCGAGTAGGTCCGGCCATCACTGGTGGCGTAGCCCAGCTTGATCAACGTATGCAGGCAACGGCGTACCGCCGCGCGGGGGATTTCCGTGCGATGGCTGATCTGGGCAATCGTCAATTGACGCTTACGCTCCTGAAAGGCATGGATCACCGCCAAACCTCTGGCCAGGGACGTCATGAAATCCGGGTCGCCGGTCAGCGCCTGAATCCGCTTGGCCGGTGACGCCACAATCGGCGGCGCCAGCGAGGCAAATGAGTTGCGCAGTTGATCGTTCATCCCAAACACCGCCTATCGACGCCTTTTCAGGCCGGATACAAAGCCCTTCACAACGTTTCACTAAGGAATTCATCGGGCCCGTCTCGGGCGATTATCGAACCAATGACCGATAATCGCAATTGACCCATCGCCTTTATCCTTATACCTTTCACTCGCCGCTTAAGTGGCTTCTTGGAAATACTGGTCAGGTACCCACGAGAAGTCCATTGGTACGGCCTTGCCCACGAAGCGAGGCCGTTTTCTTTCAGCGCCGTACACGAGCGCAACGCTACCCGATACGCAGCCTCTTCCGGCACCACGGAAGAACCGCTGCGCTATTGTTTCTGATGCGCCCTGTCTGCCCCTGCGCGCTGTGCCACAAAAACCGTGGCTTATACCCGTGCCCCTACTGATCATCCTCAATTGGAAACAGTCTGTGGCCCGGGCATGAAGTTGTAGTGGTATTCAATCGCTGTCTAAACTTCAGAACTGTCGTACAGAAAAAGAGTACTGATGGAAGACATATCGTAACAATCGCGCACATAAAGTTGACGGCACCGAACATCTTGGAGATAGTGTTCTTCGGTTGCCTGGCTATAATGCCCCGCAGTGATTGAAACTCCAGCGCGCTAAGCGTGGATCCAGTCACATGGACCCTGCACTGACCCGGTGCACGATCCAGACAGTCCGCGGATGAGATACCGAGCCATTGATAGCCACCGCGCTTGTAATCCATATCTGTTGCTACGACAGCTGTTTTTTCTGGTGCCCGTAGCCGCGAGCAGCAAGAAGGTATTTACACGTAGTGTGTAAAGGAATGTCCGACTGTTTAAACGGCCCGACAGACTGGACATCGCCGGTGTAAGCACTTCCCGCGCTCTGCGCTGTCACCGGAATTAATCTCGACATTATTAGGTAACACTGTGACGAAAGATGAACTGCGCGTGGAACTTGAGCGCCAGGAACAACGTTACAAGGATGTATACGGCGGGGAAGTCACCACCTACGCCGCACAACCAGAGCCCGAACGTAAGCCTTGGCGCAAAAGAGCCAGCCTTCTCGATCAGGCGTTCAAGCAAGAACTGCAAAAAATGGAAAAAGACCTCAAGGAAGAACCTTAGCCTTTGCGGATAAAATCAGTAGCGGTTTACGGTGCGCCACCTTCTTGATGGGCGCAGAGCTCGTTTTTACTGAGGTTTGAGGCAACTTTGAACCAAAGGCTGTCTTCCCGACAGCCCTTTGGGGCGGTAGCTGTGGCCATCCATTTCGTTTAATGATGTAACCAATGAGCAGCAAGTGCATCGATTTATAGGGTTTTCTGGCATAATCGCGCCCCCTTACGACCGGGTCAGAAGATTTTCATGATCGATTTATTCAGCGGGCTAGATGCTTGGGTGCTTGTGAGCTTGCTGCTTGCCCTGGCCTTCGTTCTCACGTTCGAGTTCATCAACGGCTTTCATGACACCGCTAACGCGGTAGCTACTGTCATCTACACCAAAGCCATGCCGCCCAACCTGGCCGTATTCTTTTCCGGTTTGTTCAACTTTCTGGGTGTATTGCTGGGCGGTGTAGGAGTGGCCTACGCCATCGTCCACTTGCTGCCCGTCGAACTGCTGATCAACGTAAACACCGGCCATGGCCTGGCCATGGTGTTCTCGCTGCTCGCGGCGGCGATTACCTGGAACCTCGGCACCTGGTATTTCGGGATTCCGGCATCCAGCTCGCACACTCTGATCGGCTCTATTCTGGGAGTCGGGCTCGCCAACGCATTGATTACCGGCATTCCGCTGGCCGACGGCGTGAACTGGCAAAAAGCGATCGACATCGGTGCGTCGCTGATCTTTTCGCCGCTGGCAGGCTTCATCGTTGCCGGTTTGGTGTTGCTCATTCTGAGATGGTGGCGCCCGCTGTCCAAGATGCACAAAACGCCGGAGCAGCGCCGCAAGATCGATGACAAAAAACACCCGCCTTTCTGGAACCGTCTGGTATTGGTGGTTTCCGCCATGACCGTCAGTTTCGTACACGGCTCCAACGACGGTCAGAAGGGTATCGGCCTGATCATGTTGGTCTTGATTGGTATCGTACCAAGCCAGTTCGTTCTCGACCTGAGCAGCACCACCTATCAGATCGAACGGACCCGGGATGCAACCCTGCACCTGAGCCAGTTCTATCAGCGCAACACCGACACCCTGAGTGAGTTCCTGGCCTTGGGCAAATCGAAGGATGGCGACTTGCCGGAGCGCTTCAGCTGTAACCCGACGCAAACCGAGCCGACCATCAACGCCCTGCTCAGCACGCTTAAAGGTGTCGTCGATTATCACGCTCTGTCGACTGAAAGCCGCATCGAAGTGCGTCGCTACCTGCTCTGCATGGATGACACTGCCCGAAAAGTCGGCAAACTTTCCAACTTGGCACCTCGTGAAAAATCCGACCTTGAGAAGCTGCGCAAGGACCTGACGGCGACCACTGAATATGCGCCGTTCTGGGTCATTCTTGCCGTCGCCCTAGCGTTGGGCCTGGGCACCATGATTGGCTGGAAACGCGTGGTACTGACCATAGGTGAAAAAATCGGCAAGCAAGGCATGACCTATGCCCAAGGCATGTCGGCACAGATCACCACCACCTGCGCGATCGGCCTGGCTAACGTTTTCAGTCTGCCGGTTTCGACCACCCATATCCTGTCCTCTGGCGTTGCCGGGACCATGGTCGCAAACAAAAGCGGTTTGCAAGGCGGCACGGTGCGCGCCATTATCCTGGCCTGGGTCTTGACCCTGCCAGCGACCATCGCACTGTCGGCTGGCTTGTTCTGGGTGGCGTCAAAAGTGTTGGCTTAAACAGTAAGACTCAAGAAAAGCGCCCTGTTCGGCGCTTTTTTTTGGCCTGTCAGCCTGGATTCTCAGCGATCAAACAAAGTAGCACCGAACGTTTAATTTTGGTGCTGCCACACCAGCGCCTCACCTTTTTGCACCGAACATCTATTCTTCTCAGTGGTCAACCTTAGGAACAACCACGCTGCGGAGGGATTGCCGTGCATATCGCTGACATGACCATGTTCTACGCACCAGCCAGCGGTGGCGTGCGCACTTATCTAGATGCAAAACATCGTCGTTTGGGACGTTATTCAGGCGTTCGTCACAGCCTCTTGATCCCCGGCGCCAGCCTGAGCCACAAAGACGGCATTTATAAGGTACCGGCGCCGGCCCTGCCCTTCGGTAACGGCTATCGCTTCCCTCTCCGCCTCGCACCGTGGCGCAATGTCCTGAAAGATCTGCAGCCCGACGTGATCGAAGTCGGCGATCCCTATTTAACCGCATGGGCCGCACTGGACGCGCGTCGCCAACTGGATGTACCGGTCATTGGTTTCTATCACTCGGATTTACCACTGCTGGTCAGTAATCGCATCGGTAATTGGCTCGGCACTAATGTCGAGACCTACGTCAGCAAGTTGTATAACAATTTCGACCGGGTCTTGGCGCCCAGCACCATCATGGCCGACAAGTTGATCCGATTGGGCGTCGAGAATGTGCACATGCAACCGCTGGGCGTGGACCTTGTGACATTTACACCAACCCTTCGCGATCCATGCCTTAAAGCCGAGCTAGGCCTCAACGAAGACACCCGTTTGCTGATTTTCGCCGGACGCGGATCGCGTGAAAAAAACCTGCCCGTGCTGCTCGACTGCATGAAACGACTGGGCGCTGGCTATCACCTGTTGTTGGTCGGCTCGCACATGCCAGATGCAGTTCCGGACAATGTGTCGGTCATCGGTCATTTCTGCCCCGCCAGCGAAATCGCCCGTTTGTTGGCCAGCGCCGACGCCTTACTGCATGCAGGCGATCAGGAAACCTTTGGCCTGGTGATTCTCGAAGCCATGGCCAGCGGCATTCCCGTCATTGCTGTGGCTGCTGGCGCCTTTTCCGAAATCGTCCCTGAAGCGTGCGGCCTGCTCTGCGAGCCGAACAATCCATTGTCAATGGCCAGCGCCGTACGAGAATTATTCAGCCACAACAGCGTGCAAAAAGGCTACCAGGCGCGACAGCACGTAGAACAGCGATACGCGTGGGACACTGTGGTCGAGGGCCTGCTTGAACACTATCAAGCTGTCCTGGGCAGCCGCTTACCGGTGCTCGCTCATGGCTGACATCGAACGTAGCGTATTGTTGGTGCTTCATGATGTGGCGCCCGAAACCTGGACCGATTACCAGCCATTTGTTCAAGCCATAGACGCTTTGGGCAATATCCCAATGACTCTGTTAGTGGTTCCCGACTTTCATAAACGCAATGCGGTAAGCACTGACAATCACTTTCAGCGCGTGCTGGAAACTCGTATTGCCCACGGCGATGAACTGGCGCTGCATGGCTACTACCATTGCGACGATAGCCCGCCGCCGCGCACACCGCGCGACTATTTCATGCGGCGCATTTTCACGTGGGAAGGCGAGTTTTATGCTCTGGACCGGGATGAGGCGTTGGTACGACTGCATGCCGGAATCGAATTATTTCAGCGCTTAGGCTGGCCGCTCCATGGGTTCATTGCCCCCGCCTGGCTGATGAGTGAGGGCACGCGAGACGCCTTGCGCAGCTTGCCTCTGCACTACACCAGCGATGCTCAGCATTTGTATCGGCTGCCGGACTTCGCCCGGATTGAAGCGCCGGGCATTGTCTGGAGTGCCCGCAGCCCTTGTCGTCGCGGCGTGTCGAAAATCCTCAGCGGGCACCTCGAACACAGGTTTCAGGCGGCATCGACCATTCGATTGGGCTTACACCCGGTCGACATGCGCCATGAGTATGCCCGCCGCTACTGGCTACAAATCCTGCAACGACTGATCCAGAGCGGCCGTACGCCCATGACCAAGGCACACTGGCTTGCCACACAGCATCCAGCCATGAGGTCAGCCGCGTGAAACGACTTGCCTGGTTATTGGCAGGGCTGCTCGCCGCCCTCCTGATTCCGCTTGTGTTGGGTGGCAGTGAGATGTTCCTGCGCCTGCGCAGCTTCCCTCTGGACCTGCTATTGGGAATGCTTGGCATGATCGCCGCGTGCTGGGGCCTGAACTCGCTACGCTTGCGTCTATTGCTGGGTGACAGCGTGGGCGGGCTAAGTCCGCTGAAAAGCCTCGGGGTGGTCATAGCCACCGAGTTCGCGATTTGCGCAACGCCGGGCGGCAGTGGCGGGCCACTGACATTAATGACATTGCTGTCGCGCAATGGCATACGCCCGGCTAAAAGCAGCGCGGTCTTCGCCACTGACCAACTCAGTGATCTGCTGTTCTTCCTGTGTGCCCTGCTTGGCATTCTGCTGTATGCACTGTTTCACGAACTCAGTCAGAAGCTGGAGTGGATGCTCAGCCTGAGTGTGATTCTGATGCTTGGCGGATTGTGCCTGGGCATCGGCTTCGCCCGCTACCATCGGCAGATCATCAAACTCAACGGGGGCCTGCTCAAACGCGTCAACACCAGTGCCACGACTCGTCGGCACTGGGCACGCAAACTGCTGCATTTTCGTGATGCGTTTGTCGACACGCTGAAGATGCCTCGGCAAAAACTGGCGCAGGTGTTCGTGCTGACCTGCCTGCATTGGGGCTTGCGTTACAGCGTGTTGTATCTCGCCTTGCATGGTTTGGGCGTGGACATAGCGTGGGCCTGGAGTTTTCTGATTCAAATGCTGTCACTGAGTGCGGGGCAACTGAGCCTGTTGCCGGGTGGCGCAGGCGCTGCAGAACTGACATCGGCGGCACTGCTGGCCCCCATGGTGGGTAAGTCCACGGCAGCTGCGGCGATCCTGATCTGGCGGGCGGTGACGTACTACTTCTACTTGATCGCCGGTGGGCCGGTGTTTTTACTATTGGTCGGACGACCGTTGCTGAACAAGCTGATACGCCTCAAACACGCCTGATTATTTTTTCGGTGTGCCCGTTGGCGCCTCAGGCGCTTGCTGCAATTGCCGCCAAAGCTCGGCGGCACCGTTGAAGTCCGCACCGTCCTCCAGACCCAGCGCCTCCGGGTCATAACGACTCAGGCAGCCCTCGCCAAGCGTGGGCGGTGCTCTCGATGTGGCTTTGTCGAGTGGATCGGTCATCTTCGCCTCCATCGCTATGCCTTCGCGAATAAACTCACCCCACAGCAAACCTGTGTGAGAGCGGATTTATTCGCGAATGGCAGTAAGCCAGGTACTTGAGACTAGTCGAACACGACCGTCTTGTTGTGATGCACCAGTACCCGATCTTCCAGGTGGTAACGAAGCCCGCGAGCCAACACCATCTTTTCCACGTCGCGACCGAAGCGCACCATATTTTCGATGCTGTCACGGTGGCTGACGCGTACCACGTCCTGCTCGATGATCGGCCCCGCGTCGAGTTCTTCAGTCACGTAGTGACAGGTCGCACCAATCAGCTTCACGCCACGTAGCGAAGCCTGGTGGTAGGGCTTGGCCCCCACGAACGACGGTAGGAAGCTGTGGTGGATGTTGATCACCCGATGCGCATATTCACGGCACAATTGCGGCGGCAGAATTTGCATGTAACGCGCCAGCACGACTACGTCCGCCTCATGGTGCTTGACCAGACGCGAGACTTCGGCAAACGCCGGCTCCTTGTCCTTTGAGTCCACCGGAACATGGTAATAAGGGATGTTATGCCACTCGACCATGCTGCGCAGGTCTTCATGGTTGGAAATCACGCAGGCGATTTCGCAGTCCAGTTCATCGGTGTGCCAGCGGTGTAGAAGATCTGCCAGACAGTGCGATTCACGACTGGCCATCAACACCACGCGCTTTTTCTGCGCCGAGTCCGTGACGCGCCAGTCCATGGAGAACTCTTCGGCAATCGGCGTGAACGCCTTGCGAAATTCTTCAAGTTCCAGGGGGACTGTGTCGGCACGAATCTCGTGACGCATAAAGAACCAACCACTGAGATTGTCCGAGTGATGGCTCGCCTCGGTAATCCAGCCATTATAGGCGGCCAAAAAGTTACTGACTTTAGCAACGATGCCGACGCGGTCCGGGCAAGCAATCACCAGCCGAAAAGTGCGCATGAGGGAAAAACTCCAGAACTTCGCAAAGGCCGCCATTCTAGCGATTACGCAGAGAAACTGCAGTACTCCTCTCGCCGAGTCTGAAACCGCCGAGGTCATTGGGGCCCGCGTCCTCAGGCAGCGCCGCTTTCCATGATAGCTGCCTACTCAGCACCGACTAATGCCCTGCATTAGAAAGGGCCATTATGGCGATATCCTTCAGCGCCCCACGGTACAACATCTAATGTCGTCGCACTGTTGCGCAGGGCCTATTTTATAAATAATTGCCCTAAAACTTTTCTTTAGTGTTTACTTGATCAAACTGTCTGACTATTATTGCATCACTGCGTCCCTGCCACCCTCTGAACATAAGGTACCCCTTCATGTCCCTGATCAACGAATACCGTGCCACAGAAGAAGCCATCAAAGAACTGCAAGCCCGTTTGAAAAGTCTGTCGCAAGACGACAAACTGCAAACTGAGCTTGAATTTGAAGGCAAGCTGCGCACCCTGATGGGCGAATATCAAAAATCGCTGCGCGACATCATCGCCTTGCTTGATCCAGAGTCCAAAGTTAGCAAGACTCCTCGCGGCGCCGTGAAGACTACCGGCACCAAGCGTGCGCGCAAGGTCAAGCAGTACAAGAACCCGCACAACGGCGAAGTCATTGAAACCAAAGGCGGCAACCACAAGACTCTGAAAGAGTGGAAAGCCAAGTGGGGCGGTGATGTAGTTGAAGGCTGGGCAACTCTGCTGGGCTAAGTGAACACCGGTCGTCAGCAATGACGGCTCATAAAAAAACGCCAGCTTGCTGGCGTTTTTTATTATCTGCCGTTTATGGCCTGCCACGCATTACAGAAAATGTCCCTCCCCCAACCAGATGGCCCTTCAGAGGCTGAAGCGCTCGCGCAGTTGCTGGGCGTAATCCTGCCATTGGCTCAATACCTTAAGCTGGGCCGGTGTAGCACTAAGGGACAACTCAACCAGGGATTTCGTAAAACTTTGTAATGTATTAGGCGCTCCGCTCTCAGCCCGCGATAAGCGCTGCTGACAAAAGGTATACCAGCGCTGTTGCTCCTCGACAGTCAAGGTGTTGGCAAAGTTCCTCGCGCGGTATCTGAATAATAATTCAGGCAGACGCTCATCATCAAAAGGCCATTCGTCGCGGGCCAATTGTTCCGGCTCGGCAGTGCGTACTTGCTCACACAACCGTCGATCACGGTCACCGAGGAACCCGTCATATAACTGCTGCTCCGGGTCTTCACTGGGCGTAAAATTTTCACGGCCATAAACGGCTTTCACTTTATCCTGCCAAAGTTCCTGCGCGTCTGTTAACTGCTGCGCGCGCGCCTGATACTGGGCCATGTCCAATTGCAAACGCTGCTGATCTTCGGCACGCAGCACGTTGAGCGGCGCGACCACCGGGCAGCGGTTTATATGCAACAGCTTGAGCGGCACCGGCAATTCACCGTCGGCAAGATCATCTCGCCGGGTATATAAGCGCTGACGCAATGTATCGGCGTCCTGCTCAAGCAACGGCGCAGGGTCCTGGTGTAAATCACAGACAATCAGCGCATTGCGATTGTGCGGATGCCACGCCAGCGGCAATACCACACCCAAGTAACTGCGCGCAGCGGAGAAGCGCCCGGAGATGTGAACCAGCGGCTGCATCAAACGGATCTGATCCTGCACTCGCTGCTTGCTGCGTAGCTGAAACAAATAGTCATACAGTTTCGGCTGCTTCTCACGAATCAAACGCGCCAAGGCGATCGTAGCGCGCACATCGGACAAGGCATCATGAGCCTGACCGTGATCGATGCTATTGGCGGCGGTCAGACGCTCAAGTTTCAAGGTCACTCGCCCCTCCTCCTCGGGCCAGACGATCCCTTCCGGGCGCAACGCATATGCCGTTCGCACGACATCGATCAAATCCCAACGGCTATTACCGCCCTGCCACTCCCGCGCATAGGGATCGAAAAAATTGCGATACAGGCTGTAACGGGTCACTTCGTCGTCGAAGCGCAGGGTGTTGTAGCCTGCGCCACAGGTGCCTGGTGCCGACAACTCAGCATGCACCCGGGTCATGAAGTCGGCTTCACTCAAACCCTGTTCGGCCAGGCGGTCAGGGGTGATGCCGGTGATCAGGCACGCTGCCGGGTGCGGCAGGATGTCCTCGCTCGGCTGACAGTAGAGGTTAATCGGCGCAGCGATCTCATTGAGCTCAGCGTCCGTGCGGATACCGGCAACCTGAAGCGCACGATCATTGCGCGGGTTGATGCCAGTGGTTTCATAGTCGTACCAAAAGATGCTGGAGGTCACGGGCTATTCCTGAACAGAAGACCGGCAAAGTGTAGGGGGTGCGCAGCATAAATGGCCAATCGGCTGATTCAGGCACGCAGCGGATACATTTACTCACACGTCTTGTACCTATCCGTTTGGAGAGTCTGGTTGCTTCGATGGCCCGTGCTGGCTAGCATCGGGCTTTGTCTTCAGGCGTGCATCACTCGATAATGTCCTTCCCCCCAGCTTTACCAAGGAGTGCTGCGCCGCACATACCATTGGATACTCGCGCCCGTATCGAAACCCCGGAAGGCATCGATCTGATCCTGCGCCCGGCAGGCCTGGTGCCGCGCACGCTGGCGTTTACTCTCGACCTGTTGGTTCGTGCACTGGTCATGGGCGGGCTATTCATCTTCCTCAGCCTGTTCGATAAGTTCGGCATGGGCCTGAGCGCGCTTGTGCTGTTTCTGGGGACGTGGGGGTACATGGTTCTGTTCGAGGTGCTGAATCAAGGGCGCACTGTCGGCAAGCAGATCATGGGCCTTCGCGTGGTTCACGACGACGGCACGCCGATTGGCTGGCCAGCGTCATTGACCCGCAACCTGCTGCGTTTCGTCGACATGCTGCCCTTCGGTTACTTTCTGGGTGCCGTGAGCTGCTTGCAGCACCCCACTTTCAAACGTCTGGGCGATCTGGCCGCAGGCACATTGGTAGTCTATTGCGACCCGCCCGGCGTGCGCCCGACGCTGCCCCATGCGCTGCCGCTGATTGCCCCATTCGCCCTGACCCTGGACGAGCAGCGCGCGCTGTTGGGCTTCGCTGAGCGGCAGGCCAGCCTGTCCGCCGAGCGCACGCAGGAGTTGGCCGCGATTCTTGCGCAGCCCTTGCAAGTCCCCGCAGATCAAGCCGTCGCGCACCTCAATGGGATCGCTCGCGGCCTGCTGGGGCCGACATGAAGCAATCCCTGTTCGAAAGTCGCCATCAACCTGACTGGCAGCGCTTCGCCGAACTGCTGGACGCGCTGGAGCACGGCAAAGCCGAGAGCAAGGCCTGCGAGGCCTTCGCCAGCGACTACCGCCGAATCTGCCAGCAATTTGCCTTGGCGCAAGAGCGCGGCTACAGCAGTCATCTGGTCGACCCGCTGCAACACTTGGCGATGCGCGGCCATCAACAACTGTACCGGCACCGCAGCCAACTGGGTGCGCATCTGTTGAGTTTCGTCCTCGCCGACTTTCCGAGACTGGTCAGGACGCAATGGCGTTTCGTGCTGGTCGCCAGCCTGCTGTTTTTCGGCAGCCTGATCGGCATCGGCCTGTTGGTGTATGTCTTTCCGGACCTGGTCTACAGCGTCGTCAGCCCCGCGCAGGTGACCGAGATGGAAAGCATGTACGACCCGGCGGCGCGGCGCATCGGTGAGGCGGCGACGCGAGGCTCCAGCGAAGACTGGATGATGTTCGGTTATTACATCATGCATAACATCGGGATCGCTTTTCAGACCTTCGCCACCGGACTGCTGTTCGGCTTGGGCAGTCTGTTTTTTCTGTTTTTCAATGGTCTGATGATCGGCGCGGTGGCCGGCCATCTCAGCGGAGTCGGCTACGGGCAGACCTTCTGGTCATTCGTCATCGGCCATGGTGCTTTTGAGCTCAGCGCCATTGCCCTCGCCGGCGCCGCAGGCCTCAAGCTGGGCTGGGCTTTGCTCGCGCCCGGGCCTCTACCGCGCAGTGAGGCGCTGCGGCTGGCGGCAAAAGTGAGCGTGCAGTTGATGTGTGGGGTCATGCTGTTTCTGCTGATCGCGGCCTTTATCGAAGCGTACTGGTCATCAATGACAACTTTTCAACCGCTGACCAAATACCTGGTCGGTGCCTGCCTGTGGGGGCTCGTCGGGGCGTACCTGATCTTCGCTGGACGGAGTGGCCATGCGCCTGACTGACGCCAGTGTCGTGATTCGCCCGCGCAATCCATGGGAAGCCATCGATCTTGGCGTGCTGCTGGCTCGCGAGCATCGCGGCTTACTCATGGCCAGTTGGGCCGTCGTTACGCTGCCGATCTTCGCCGTGCTCAGCGTGGTGTTCTGGAACGCGCCAACGATTGCGATCCTGGTGTTCTGGTGGCTCAAACCAGCCTTTGAGCGCCTGCCGCTGCTGATTCTTTCGCAAGCGATTTTTGGCTCGACGCCCAGCCTCAAGCAAGCCCTGAAAGCCTGGCCAAAAGCACTCAAGCCGCAGTTGCTGGCCAGCCTGACCTGGCGCCGATTGAGCCTCAGCCGCAGCTTCAAACTGCCGGTGCAACAACTTGAACACTTATCCGGCCCGGCACGCCAGCAGCGCATCGGCATTCTCAGCCAACACAACCTGCGCGCCGCACGCTGGCTGACATCGGTCGGCAGCGCACTGGAAATGACCTTATGGCTCGGGTTGATGAGCGTCTTCTATTTGTTGATCCCACAACAGGTCGAACTGAACTGGAGCTGGAACAGCCTGCTCGACATCGAAGGCAACTGGCACTGGCTCGAACACCTGAGCAATGCTTTTTATGCTTTGATCCTGATTTTCTGGGAACCGATTTATGTGGCCAGCGGCTTCACTTTGTACCTGAACAGGCGCACCGCGCTGGAAGCCTGGGATATCGAACTGGTGTTGCGCCGTTTGCGCCAACGCCTGATCGGCAGCGCCTATGTCATGTTGATCGGCCTGGGCCTGGTTTTTTCAACACCCACCCCGTCCGCCTGGGCTACGGAGCAAAGCTATAGCTGCCCATTGCCACCGCTTGATCCTGCATCACCCGAACACGCCCCCACCGGGCCGGACAGCCCACGCCTGACTCATCAGGCACTGACCAGCAACGCCGCACGCGAGAGCATCAACGCGCAACTGGCACAACCGCCGTTCAAGAACCCCAAGACCGTGACCGGTTGGCGCTTGATCGAAGACAAAGCGGCTAGCAAAGCGGAAAAACCTGCGGAATCAGCCCAGTGGCTACTGCGCTTGATCAACTGGCTGGCGCGTATCGCCAGCGTACTTGCCCATGTGTTTGAAGTGCTGCTGTGGGCAGGGGCGATCATCCTGGTCAGCGTATTGATCTGGCGATACCGGGCCTGGATCAGCACCTTCGTCAGCCGTCGCCAAGGCCCGGAAAAGACTCACCGCAACGTCCCCCGGCAATTATTCGGTTTGCAGGTCAACGCCCAAAGCCTGCCCGATGACGTGGCTGGCACCGCCGAACGCCTGTGGGCCACTCAACCCCGCAAGGCCCTGGGCCTGTTGTATCGAGCGCTGCTCAGCCGCCTGTTGACCGACTACCAGCTGCCGCTGAAGAATGCCGACACCGAGGGCGAGGTCTTGCAGCAGGTTGCGCAGCTCAAACAGCAGGCATTGCACGAGTACAGCCAACACTTGACTGAACACTGGCAGAACCTCGCCTATGGCCATCACCTGCCCCCAGCGCATCTGCAGCAGGAACTGTGTGACGGCTGGCGGCAACTGTTCGGTTCGGGGCTCCCCCGATGACCAGACGCAACACACTGCTGATTGGCCTGCTATTAATCGTCGCGCTCGGGCTGGCCGGCCGTTATCTGTACACGCACCTAGAGCGTTACACCGAGGTCATCGACCAAGGTCCGTCGCCCGACGTACGCGGCAATCCCTACCTGGCCGCCGAAAATTTCCTGCGCCAACGCTCGGTGCCGGTCCAGGTCACCGATGCACTCCAGAACTTGCCCGACGCGCGTCAGGAGCCGCAGACCCTGATGCTCCTCGCCAGCCGCGAGAACATGACGCCCCGGCAAGTCGAGCGACTGCTGGACTGGGCCAAATCCGGCGGTCATCTGCTGTTCGTCGCCGAGCAACTCTGGGATGAACAGAAAGGCCGCAGCGGCGACCTGCTGCTGGACCGGGTGCAGATTCACCAATTCCTCAGCGCGGACCTGCAAACACAGGACCGGGCAAAAGCCATCGTGCCCAGGCAGCCTGCCCCCCTGGCGCCGACGGACTACCCAAGCCTGACCAAGCTGTACCTGGAAAACGAAGACGACCCGGCCTATTTCAGTTTCGATACTGACTTTCACCTGGACGACCCCAAGGACCGTGCTCAGTCCTGGGCCAACAGCGGCTCGGCCACGCACATGATGCAACTGGCCTACGGCGACGGTTTGATCACCGTCCTGAGCGACAGCGACCTGTGGAAAAACAAGACCATCGCCCGCTACGACAATGCCTGGCTGCTGTGGTATCTGACGCAGGACAGCTCGGTGACGATGTTGCTGCAATCCGGGCATGCTGATTTGTTCAGCCTGTTGCTGCGGTATTTTCCGGAGGCGTTGACCGCGCTGATGTTGCTGATCACCTTGCTGCTGTGGCATGCAGGCCAGCGTCACGGCCCGCTGCAGGCCCCGGCCTCCCGTGCGCGTCGGCAATTGACCGAACACCTGCGCGCCAGTGCCGATTTCCTGCTCAGACGCAGCGGTCAACAGGTCCTGTTGCGTGGATTGCAGCAAGACATCTTGCGTCGCGCCCGACAGCGTCATCCCGGTTTCGAACACCTCGGCATCGCCGACCAATGGCATGTGCTTGGGCGCCTGACGCGCCAACCCACCAGCGCTGTCAGTCAGGCCCTGCGCCCACGGCCCGCTCAGCGACTGTCCAGCGCAGAATTCACCCGTCAGGTTGCCCACCTGCAAACTCTCAGGAATGCCCTATGAGCGACTACCCGATGGACCCGCAAAGCAGCGCCGAGACCACGACAGCGCCCAGCAATCAGGCCCAGCAACGCCAACGTGCCAGCCATTTGGCTCAGACCCTGCGCCAGGAGCTGCAAAAAGTCCTGATCGGCCAGAACACAGTGATTGACGATGTGTTGACTGCGCTGATCGCTGGCGGCCATGTGCTGATCGAGGGTGTTCCGGGGCTGGGCAAAACGTTACTGGTCCGCGCCCTCGCCCGCTGCTTCGGCGGGGATTTCGCCCGGATTCAGTTCACTCCCGATCTCATGCCCAGTGATGTCACTGGCCACGCGGTGTACGACCTCCAGACCGAACAGTTCAAACTGCGCAAAGGTCCGCTGTTCACCAACCTGCTGCTGGCCGATGAAATCAACCGTGCTCCGGCGAAGACCCAGGCCGCGCTGCTCGAAGCCATGCAGGAACGACAGGTCACCCTGGAGGGACGCGCCCTGCCGATCGCACAGCCGTTCATGGTGCTGGCCACGCAAAACCCTATCGAGCAGGAAGGCACCTATCCTCTGCCCGAAGCTGAACTCGACCGCTTCATGCTCAAGTTGCGCATGGACTATCCAGACTCCGCCGAAGAACTGAGCATGGTTCGTCAGGTCACACGCTCGACCAAGGCCGATATGCTCGATGTACAGCCGCTGCGCACCGTCCTGCAAGCCAAGGACGTGCTGGCCCTGCAACGCATTGCCAGTGAATTACCGCTGGACGAACAGGTACTCGATTACGCCGTGCGCCTGGCGCGCGCAACCCGTAGCTGGCCAGGCCTGACCTTGGGTGCCGGGCCACGTGCGTCGATAGCACTGGTTCGCGGGGCGCGGGCGCGAGCCCTGTTGCGCGGTGGCGAATTCGTGATCCCGGATGACATCAAAGGCTGCGCGCTTGCGGTGTTGCGCCATCGGGTCAGGCTCTCGCCCGAGCTGGACATCGAAGGGCTGTCGGTGGATCAAGTGCTCAAACAACTGCTCGATCAGGTTCCGGCGCCACGTCTATGAAGCAGGCGCTCAAGCCCTCTCGCTTATTGCTCGGCTGGCTTGGCGCATTGATGTGCCTGGCTGTTGTCCTTGGCACTTTGGACGCGTTGGGCATCGATCTTCCGGCGAAACTTTCGGCGGTAGGTTGGGGGCTGTTGATGGCGCTGATACTGCTCAGCCTGCTTGATGCCTGGCGGCTCACTCGCCAGCCCTCGCCGCGCCTGCAACGTCAACTGCCGGGCAGTCTGGCGCTGGGACGCTGGAGCGAAGTACGCATCACGGTCGAGCATGATTTCAGCCAGCAGCTGACACTGAGCGTGTTCGATCACGTGCCTGAGGGCCTGACCGTTGAAAACCTGCCACAAAACATCACGTTGCTCCCCGGCGAACACGCCCAGCTTGGCTACCGTCTGCGCCCGCTGAGTCGCGGCCATTTCGGCTTCGAACGGTGCGAAATCAACCTGCCCAGCACCTTGCGTTTATGGACCACGCGCCGCTATCTGCCGCTGGTCGATGCCACCCGCGTTTACCCCGACTTTGCACGTGTGTATGGCGGCCAGCTGCTCGCGGTGGATAACTGGATCAGCCAACTGGGCGTGCGCCAGCGTCAGCGTCGTGGCCTGGGACTGGAGTTTCATCAGCTGCGCGAATTTCGCGAAGGCGACAGCCTGCGCCAGATCGATTGGAAAGCTACAGCACGCCAACGCACACCCATCGCCCGCGAATATCAGGATGAACGTGATCAGCAGATCGTATTCATGCTCGATTGCGGCCGACGCATGCGCAGTCAGGATGGAGACCTGGCGCACTTCGACCATGCGCTCAATGCCTGCCTCCTGCTCAGTTACGTCGCGCTGCGCCAGGGCGATGCGGTGGGGATTACCACCTTTGCTGGCGAGAAGGACCACTACCTGGCACCGGTCAAAGGCTCGGGACAGTTGAATGTGCTGCTCAATAGTGTCTATGACTTGAAGAGCACACAACGTCCCGCCGACTACAGCGTCGCCGTGCGCCAATTGCTCGCCCGGCAGAAACGCCGCGCACTGGTGGTGCTGGTCACCAACCTGCGTGATGAAGACGATGAGCAATTGCTCGGCGCGGTCAAACAGCTGAGCCGTCAGCATCGGGTATTGGTCGCCAGTTTACGAGAGGAAGTGCTGGACAGCCTGCGTCAGACCCCCGTGCAAACCTGGCAAGACGCCCTGGCCTACTGCGGCACCATTGATTTCCTCAACGCACGCGCAGGTCTGCACGAACGTTTGATCGCCCACGGTGTGCCGGTACTGGATGCGCGCCCCGGAGAACTCGGGGCGCAATTGGTCAGCTGTTATCTGAGCTGGAAAAAGGCCGGTACGCTTTGAATCAAAGCAGGTGAATGCAGTGCCCGCGTCAAACAGACCCTGTGCTCAGACCGGGGCTTCCAGAGAGTGGAAGCTGAAGTAACGCTGCAACGCACGGATCAACTGTGCGTACTCGATGGGTGAAGCCTGCAACAGGAACCCTGAATCGTAGTTCCTTGGCGTTTCGTCTTCGTGACACCAGAGGCAACGACCATCGATATCGATGGTTCTCTCTTCACCATTGTTATCCGGTATCTTCAAACGCAGCTCGAAATCCGCGCCTACCAGAATCGGCAGCTCGCTGATCAACATCAAACCGTCTTGTGACACATTGCCGAGACATCCTATCGGTTTATCGGTATATCGATTAAAAACCTGCAAAAAATAAGGCAGTTGATGACGTTCGATTCGTCGTTCGATAAGCATGTTTGACGGTCGCTATGAATGAACCATTAAGCATGGTTGCGCTAGTGCTTTTCGAGTTCGCGGGGGCGTGGCGATAATCGCTGCCGAGGCAAATTCTCCCTTGATACCTGCACGCCATCAAACACATCCATAACCTGAACCCTTTAAAAACAGAGTCTCGGAACAGAGCATTTTTTTGCGTGATGTACGCCGGTCCATGGCCACGTGTGCGACTATTTTTACGTATTTTTACTCCCTGCGCCCAGAGACTAGCTCAACACAGCCGTATGAGCACTCCCAAACATGACCGCCCATCCAATCGGGTGTAATTAAAGTGAGGCTGGGCTCGGCTGTGCCGGTTCACCGCGGCGGTAGTGGCCGAGTTGCTGCAGGGTATCAAGACGTGCGTGCGCTCGAAACGCATACTCGCTGGAGGGGTACTGGGTAATGATGAACTGGTAGGTCTGAGCCGCATCGACGAACAAGCTTTGACGCTCCAGGCATTGCCCTCGTAGCATCGACACCTCTGGTTGGATGTATCGACGCGAACGGCTTTCACGCTCGACCTGGGACAATTCGAGCATCACGCTGTCGCAATTACCCTCGGCATACGAGCGGTAAGCGCTGTTCAGATGCTGGTCCATCGACCAACGCGTGCAGCCCCCGACACTGGCCATCACGGCTAAAACGATCAAAATTCGCATGGGTCTCTCCTGTGCTCTGCAATGTATCGACCCGACCAAGGATTTCTTCAAGATGTTTTTTGCCCAGAAAAGACGGGCCAAGGTAGTGCAAAGGAACAATGACTACAGGACTGGACAGTAGTAGCCTCTCGCAGCGCCTCAGCAAAGGAGTCTGTAAATGACCGTTCGTCGTACCAAAATCGTCGCTACCCTTGGCCCTGCCAGTAACTCGCCGGAAGTTCTCGAACAACTGATCCTGGCAGGTATGGACGTCGCTCGTCTGAACTTCTCCCATGGCACGCCGGACGAGCACAAAGCTCGCGCCCGCCTGGTCCGCGAGATTGCCGCCAAGCACGGGCGCTTCGTCGCACTGCTCGGCGACCTGCAAGGCCCGAAAATTCGTATCGCCAAATTCGCCAACAAGCGGATCGACCTCAAGATTGGTGATCACTTCACCTTCTCTACCGTTCATCCACTGACTGAAGGCACCCAGGACATCGTCGGCATCGACTACCCGGATCTGGTCAAAGACTGCGGCGTAGGCGACGAACTGCTGCTCGACGACGGACGTGTCGTCATGCGCGTTGATACCGCCACCGCCGATGCCTTGCATTGCACGGTGTTGATCGGTGGTCCGCTGTCCGACCACAAAGGCATCAATCGTCGCGGCGGTGGCCTGACAGCACCAGCCCTGACTGAGAAAGACAAGGTCGACATCAAGCTGGCAGCAGAAATGGAGCTGGATTATCTGGCCGTTTCGTTCCCACGCGATGCCGCCGACATGGAATACGCTCGCAAACTGCGCGACGAAGCCGGCGGTACTGCCTGGCTGGTGGCGAAGATCGAACGCGCAGAAGCGGTCGCAGACGATGAAACCCTCGATGCGCTGATTCGCGCCAGTGACGCCGTCATGGTTGCCCGTGGTGACCTGGGTGTGGAAATCGGTGACGCGGAACTGGTCGGTATCCAGAAAAAAATCATCCTGCACGCACGCCGCCACAACAAGGCAGTCATCGTGGCGACGCAGATGATGGAGTCGATGATCCAGAACCCGATGCCGACTCGGGCTGAAGTGTCGGACATCGCCAACGCAGTGCTCGACTACACCGACGCAGTGATGCTATCGGCAGAAAGTGCTGCGGGCGCGTACCCGATCGAAGCAGTCCAGGCCATGGCACGGATTTGCGTCGGCGCTGAAAAGCACCCGACCAGCAAAACCTCCAGCCACCGCATCGGCAAGAAATTCGAGCGTTGCGACGAAAGCATTGCGCTGGCGGCCATGTACACCGCCAACCACTTCCCCGGTGTGAAGGCGATCATCGCCTTGACCGAAAGTGGCTACACGCCGTTGATCATGTCGCGGATTCGTTCTTCCGTGCCGATCTACGCGTTTTCCCCACACCGCGAAACCCAGGCACGCGCCGCGATGTTCCGTGGCGTCTATACCGTACCGTTCGACCCTGCGGCCCTGCCACCGGGCCAGGTCAGCCAGGCGGCGGTGGACGAGCTGGTCAAACGTGGTCTCGTCAAGCAAGGCGATTGGGTGATCCTGACCAAAGGTGATAGCTATCACACCATTGGCGGCACCAACGGCATGAAGATCCTGCACGTCGGCGATCCAATGGTCTAAGGCTGCCACGGCAGTATCAAAAGGCCCCGCAGTTCATTTTTGAACTGCGGGGCCTTTTTTACGCCTGAATATCCCGTCCCTGAATGGGCATCTTCGCCTTGTTTCGGGAGATCAGCGCTCAACTGCGACTGAGAAACACATCGGCCAACAGCTGACTGCGCGGCAAGCCCGCAAGATAAAGGCGCTTGGCGAAAATCTCGACGCTGGCAGGGTGCCCGCAAAGCAAGGCGATGGTTTGTCGTGAAGCAAGTCGCAGTTCCGCCAACGCGGCCGGGAGTTCGGCTGTGGTGAGTAATTGGATCTGCAGTTGTGGATAAGCCACCGCCCGTTCAGCCAGTGCTGTAGATAAGTAATGCTCGCTGGAGTCTTGGGCCACATGGATCACGCGAATGGTCGCCTGATGTTCCTGACGCAGCGCCTCGCGCAACACGCCCCACAGCGGACCAAGCCCAGTGCCTGCCGCCAGGAGCAATAA
The DNA here is from genome assembly GCF_052976945.1 of Pseudomonas sp. GG8. Taxonomy (NCBI): domain Bacteria; kingdom Pseudomonadati; phylum Pseudomonadota; class Gammaproteobacteria; order Pseudomonadales; family Pseudomonadaceae; genus Pseudomonas; species Pseudomonas sp. GG8. Next base: position 431,691 of record NZ_JBRIIP010000001.1, on the reverse strand, counting down.
CGGATGGTTGTGCCAGTCCGGATCATAGTGCAAAGCACCACCGCGCAGCTCACCCAGCCGCATCGGGTCACCCGCTTTCAACTGCCGCGCGGCATCGCTGAAAGCGCCAGGGTGACGGCAATCAAGATGAAACTCGAGGAAGCGATCCTCTTCCGGCAAGCTCGCCAGCGAGTAGGGACGAGCGATGCCATTGGCGGTCCATAACACCAGATGCTGCCCGGCGCGATAGCGAAGTGGCCGCTCGGGTGTCAGGCGCAAGCGCAATACCGTCGGGCTTAGCCAGTCGCAACTGGCAACCTTGGCCGGCAGGCCATCGCGGCCGGGGTCGAAAATTTCCACGGTCAGGTCTTCGACGACCCGACACTGACAGGCCAGTCGCCAACCCTGCTGACGTTTGTCGGCGTCCAGCGCTTCTGGCTGAGCATCCGCAGGTTCGCCTTGCAGGCAGCGAACCAGACAGGCATGGCAACTGCCCGCCCGACAGCTGTAGGGCACGGCGATCCCGGCGTTATTCAGGGCATCGAGCAGATTGCTCGCCGCAGCGACCGGCCATTGCCGGTCACCGACACGGATGTCAGGCATCGGCGTTTTCCCACGCCGCGGCACAACAATTTCGCCCGCCGCGCTTGGCGCGGTAAAGCGCCTGATCCGCACGCTGCAAGGCTTCGTCAAGATCGTCGCCCACTTCCAGCAAGGTCATCCCCACTGACAGGCTCAATTCAGTCACTTCCAGACCAACCAGTTCGACATGAGTAAATGCCTCGCGCAGCCGCTCGCAACAACCGGTCAGGTGTGCAGCAGTGCAATGCGGTATCAACAGCACGAATTCCTCCCCGCCATAGCGAGCCAATACGTCGCCCCCGCGCAGACAGGCAGTGGCAACAGCGGCGAAAGCCTGCAACACCTGATCACCGGCAGCATGGCCGTGGGCATCGTTGATGCGTTTGAAGTGATCCAGGTCGATCAGCGCCAAACCGTGAGAATAACTGTTGTCCATGGTTTCCAGTTCGCGGGAAGCCATGCGCAGAAAGTGTCGACGATTATATAAGCCGGTCAGTTCGTCAGTCGCCACCAGATCTTCAAGCTGACGCATCATCCCGCGCAAGGTCTCCTGATGCGCCTGGAGCGCAAAGCGGCGCTGACGCATGCGCTGCCGCGAGGCCTGGACATAGCGGGCGTACAGACATAGCCAAAGCAATACGATAAACAGCGCGAAGACTTGTAACGCGGCCAAGCCTGGATCCGCCAGTGTCCGCTGGAAGGCTTCCCATAGATTCAATCCGGAGAAGCTCAAGAACACAAACGCCACGCAGCGCACAAATACCTTGGGCGTCAGATGGAACAGGCCAAACAGCATGATCAGCACATACATGACCAAGAATGTGCCCCGGGCGCTATCGAGATTGGCCAGCAGGTATGTTTGCCACCCCAGCGCCAACAGCACCTGAAGCTCGGTCAGACTCGGGTCTTTGAAACGCAGGTTGAAGCCGCCAAGAAACACCCCCAACAGCAGCAACTGGCAGAGCACCACCAGACAGCTGCCAATGACAGCCGTGCGCAGGGGAGCCTGGTAATAGTCGGTAAAAATTGCCACCCAGACCAGTGCCAGCACCAACACATACGTGCTGGCAGCCAAAGCAAATCGTTTCAGCAACAAACTCTGTATGGCTTTAGGGGTCACTCGTTGACTCACCGTGCTCAAAGGGACTCCTTCCCGTGCTGGCACAAACGGCCTCTGTGGCTAATTCCATTAGTCAGCGTTCTGCCTGGACACCCGGTGTTCGCTGCCGCGTCCCCTGCCGGCCTGCGACGCCTTGCAGCGCATGAATCAAGAATCCGTACGATTAAAACCGTCGAGCTAACAAGGTCCACCATAGAGGCCAATTGCTACTTTAGTGCGACTATTCAAAAATAACTATTCAATTCTCGCCCCCCATTACGGCAACGCTTCTTCTAGCCACGCAAAAACAGTGCCCACCCTTTGCCCGACCTTCGTTTGCACGCAAGCGGATGTGTCCAGGCCAACCCCACGCTATACTGCGGCGCCTTTTTTGCGTCGGCGTTGTGAGTCGGCGCGCTTACTTAAAGATGTTTTTCAGCAGAGCACGGCGGTACTGTTGGAAACAGCTAATCGAATGTTCCCGTCCTAGCAGAGGAGCGTGCCACATGACCGTGATCAAGCAAGACGACCTGATACAGAGCGTCGCCGACGCCTTACAGTTCATTTCTTACTACCACCCCGTAGACTTTATTCAGGCCATGCATGAGGCCTATCTTCGCGAAGAGTCGCCTGCGGCCCGCGACGCCATCGCCCAGATCCTGATCAACTCGCGCATGTGCGCGACCGGCCATCGGCCGATCTGCCAGGACACCGGCATCGTGACCGTGTTCGTTCGTGTGGGCATGGATGTGCGCTGGGATGGTGCCACCATGAGCCTGGACGACATGATCAACGAAGGCGTGCGTCGCGCTTACAACCTGCCGGAAAACGTCCTGCGGGCTTCAATCCTGGCTGACCCGGCTGGCGCTCGTAAAAACACCAAGGACAACACCCCGGCAGTTATCCACTACTCCATCGTCCCGGGTAACACCGTGGAAGTGGACGTGGCGGCCAAAGGCGGCGGCTCGGAAAACAAGTCGAAGATGGCGATGCTCAACCCGTCCGATTCGATCGTCGACTGGGTGCTGAAAACCGTACCGACCATGGGCGCTGGCTGGTGCCCACCCGGCATGCTCGGCATTGGTATCGGCGGCACCGCCGAGAAAGCTGCGGTGATGGCCAAGCAAGTACTGATGGACTCCATCGACATTCACGAGCTGAAACTGCGTGGCCCGTCCAACCGTATCGAAGAGATCCGTCTGGAGCTGTTCGAGAAGGTCAACCAACTGGGCATCGGCGCTCAGGGCCTTGGCGGTCTGACCACCGTGCTCGACGTGAAAATCATGGACTACCCGACCCACGCGGCTTCGTTGCCGGTGTGCATGATTCCTAACTGTGCGGCGACCCGTCACGCGCACTTCGTGCTCGATGGCAGTGGCCCGGCTTCGCTGGAAGCGCCACCGCTGGATGCCTACCCGGAAATCGTCTGGGAAGCCGGTCCATCCGCGCGCCGCGTCAACCTCGACACCCTGAAACCGGAAGACGTGCTGAGCTGGAAAACCGGCGAAACCATCCTGCTCAGCGGCAAGATGCTCACCGGTCGCGACGCCGCGCACAAACGCATGGTCGAGATGCTGGACAAGGGGGAAACACTGCCTTTCGACCTCAAGGGTCGCTTCATCTACTACGTTGGCCCAGTCGACCCGGTGCGCGACGAAGTGGTTGGCCCTGCTGGCCCGACGACCGCAACGCGGATGGATAAATTCACCCGCCAAATCCTCGACCAGACAGGCCTGCTGGGCATGATCGGTAAATCCGAACGCGGCCCGACTGCCATCGAAGCGATCAAGGACTACAAAGCCGTGTATTTGATGGCTGTCGGCGGCGCGGCTTACCTGGTTGCTCAGGCGATCAAGAAATCCCGTGTGGTGGCCTTCCCCGAAATGGGCATGGAAGCGATCTACGAGTTCGACGTCAAAGACATGCCGGTCACCGTTGCAGTCGATAGCAAAGGCGAATCGGTACACATCACTGGGCCAGCTATCTGGCAGAAGAAAATCAGTGAAAGTCTGGCGGTAGAAGTTCAGTAAAAGCGACGTATCAGATACGCCCCCTCGCATAAAAAACCCGATCACTTGATCGGGTTTTTTATGCCTTGCACATTACTTGACGGCGGAGCGCACCACGCTCAACTCAGGCGTCACCACGCGACGCTGACTCAAATACCGCGTGCAACTGACCCGCAGGAACGAGGCAAAATTAACCACCTCACCGCGATAATCCATGACCTCTTCATACAGTTTGCCAATCAGCTGATTGGTGGTCATGCCATCGAGCTGAGCGATCTCGGCGAGGATGTCCCAGAACTGATTTTCCAGGCGTAGCGTCGTCACCACACCGCAAATGCGCAGCGACCGTGAGCGCGACTCGTAGAGAATCGGATCAGCTTTGACATACAGCTCGCACATACGCCCTCCTTACAAAATAATTTCGGTTCCGAGTAGTTTCAGGAAGCCGTTCAACCAGCTCGGATGCGCAGGCCAGGCTGGCGCGGTGACCAGATTGCCTTGGGTGTGCGCAGCGGTTACCGCGATGTCGATGAACTCGCCACCGGCCAGACGCACTTCCGGCGCGCACGCAGGATAAGCACTGCATTGACGGTCTTTGAGGATACCCGCTGCGGCGAGCAGTTGCGCGCCATGGCAGACCGCCGCGATGGGTTTATCGGCCTTGTCGAACGCGCGCACCCACTCCAGCACGGTTTCATTCAAACGCAGGTACTCCGGCGCGCGACCACCAGGCACCAGCAGCGCGTCATAGTCCTCAACCTTGACCTGATCAAAATCGAAGTTGAGGGCAAAGTTGTGCCCGGGTTTTTCGCTGTAGGTTTGATCGCCTTCAAAATCGTGAATCGCCGTACGCACGGATTGGCCATTGGTTTTGCCCGGACAGACCGCGTGGACGGTGTGCCCGACCATCTGCAGCGCCTGGAACGGCACCATCACTTCATAGTCTTCGACGTAATCGCCAACCAGCATGAGAATTTTTTTAGCGGCCATTTGAAGCTCTCCTTGAATGTAGGGCTTGGGCAATAAGCGTAGTCAAGCTACGGCCGATAGGGGCAAGACAGGTAATAGACAACTACTACGACGGTGAAAAGCTGCGGGAAGGATCAGTCTCGTCGGTCGAGGACGTTGACGACCAGGCGGTCAATCCAGCCCCAGGCACGCTGCTTGACCCGACGCCAGAATGGCCGAGCCTCCCAGGCTTCGAAACTGACCGGTGAGCTGAGCGCAAAGTCGTTTTCGAAGCTGGCAGCGACCGCAAGCGTCAGGCCGGGATCAAGGGCTTCGAGATTCGCTTCCAGGTTGAAGCGCAGGTTCCAGTGATCGAAGTTGCACGAGCCGATACTGACCCAGTCGTCGATCAAGACCATCTTCAAATGCAAAAAGCACGGCTGGTATTCAAATATCTGCACGCCCGCCTTGAGCAGTCGCGGGTAATAGCGATGGCCTGCATAACGCACCGACGGATGATCGGTACGTGGACCGGTCAGCAGCAGGCGTACATCGATACCCCGCATAGCGGCTCTACGCAGGGAACGACGGACTTTCCAGGTTGGGAGAAAGTACGGAGTTGCCAGCCAGATTCGGCGCTTTCCACTATTTATCGCACGCACCAACGATTGCAAAATGTCGCGGTGCTGGCGGGCGTCGGCGTAGGCCACGCGGCCCAACCCCTGACTGGCGACCGGCACCGTGGGCAAGTGCGGCAACCCGAAACGAAGCGTCGGCCGCCATGCGAAAGGGCGATGATTAGCGTGAAATTGCCGGTCGAACAGCACTTGCCAGTCAGCAACCATCGGCCCCGTGATTTCCACCATCACTTCATGCCATTGGCTGGTGTTCTGCTCCGGCAACCAGAACTCATCGGTCACGCCCGTCCCCCCCACCACCGCAAGACGTTTGTCCACCAACAGCAACTTGCGGTGATCGCGGTAGAGGTTACGAAAACCACGGTGCCAACGCACAGGGTTGTAAAAGCGCAGAACGACGCCTGCTTCGATCAAGCGATTGCGCAGGTTCAAGGTGAATGCCTGAGCGCCATAGTCGTCGAACAAGCAGCGCACAATGACCCCGCGTGACGCCGCGTGGACCAGCGCTTGAACCACCGCATCGGCACAGGCTCCGGCTTCGACCAGATAAAGTTCCAGTTCAATCTGATGTTGCGCCTGTTCTATAGCCTCGATCATGCGCGGGAAAAACGCAGGACCGTCGACCAGCAAACTGAATTTATTGCTGCTGCGCCAGGCAAAGATCGCTCGACTCATGTCAGCGCGCCGTGAAAATCAGCACGGCACCCACCGGTACCGACAAACTGATTGCCGACAACCCGGCGACCTTGCGCAAAGCGCTCAGGCCAGGCACCAAATCGAAATCCTCGGCATGCACCACTAAAGGCTCCAGGGTGACCACTTGGAATCGTCGATCATCAAGCCGGGTGGCGAGCAGTTCGGCACTGTAGCGGTGGGAGGCGCCGTGCAGGGTGACGGTCAGTGGCAGGCGCAGTTCCAGTTGAGCACCGGGCGCCAGGTCGTTGATCGGCCGCAAGTCGAGTTGCGCGGCAATCTGCGCCGAAGGAAACTGTTTAACCTCAAACAACTGATCACGCATGCGTTCATCGCGCAGGGGAATACCACTGCTGACGGAGTCGAGCTCGACCTGAAGTTCGGCCATGCCTTTCAGGTCGACCTTACCGTGCAAGACGAGAAAGCGATGCACTTCAGACGTGTCAGCATTTTTGGTGGAAATAAACGACAGTCGCGATGACTCGTTATCCAGATACCAACTGGCGTGGGCCGGCAAAGCCAGGACTCCAAGCAGGGCCTGCACGCCAAGGAGGGCCAGGCGGGTCATCGTGTGCATGCAAGCTCCAGGTGCGCATTTGGCGCCAACCTTAACCGGCTGTCAGAGAGCTGGCAAATGCTGTGCAAACGCCAGCGGGCAACGCCTCAGCGGGTCATAGATCCAGCTGACAGCCCTGACGCGGGTTCTGCCATGCCGCGCTGCTGCTACGGCCAAAGCCAGTGGCGGTCACGCGTTTATTCTCGACGTCATCGACCAGACTACTGGGCACGTATTGCTTCACGTACGCCGCGCAATAGTCAGCAGGGTTGCCCGTCACGTATCGGCACGAACAATACTCCTTGGCCGTATAGGCACTGATGATGCTCGGGAAAACCCGCAATGCAACACGGTTCTGCCAAGCCAACACGGCTACCATCAGGGCCACCAGCAACAGCAGGCTGCTGAATGGGCGGCGCAGGACAAACCAGCGGTGACTGTTCACTGCTCACCCTCCCCGGCAAACGCAGCCAGTGCCCGCTTGAGCAATTGATCGTCGTCGTAACGCGCATCACGGTCATCGGCGTAACGCACGATCACCAGATTGGCGCTGGGCACCACATACAAGGCCTGCCCCCAATGCCCGAGCGCGGCGAAGGCATCCGGCGGTGCATCGGGCCAAGGCCTTATTGAGGTGTCGGCATCGGGCAGGCGATTCAACCACCACTGTCCGCCCGGCACTTCATTATCTGACGCAGATTGATTGTGAGCGAATGGCGTCAGGCTGAAGTCGACCCAGGCCTTAGGCAGTAACTGCTTGTCCTGCCAGCGACCGCCACGCTGCATCAGCAGGCCGATACGCGCCAGATCCCGCGCGCTCATGTAGGCATAAGACGAGCTGACGAAGATGCCGCTCCCATCGGTTTCCCACACCGCGCTGCGAATGCCCAGCGGCTCGAACAGCGCAGTCCAGGGATAGTCCGGGTAGGCCTTGTCACCGACCATGCCTTTCAAGGCTGCAGACAATACGTTGCTGTCACCGCTGGAATAACGGTAGACGGCTCCCGGCGCGCAGGCCACGCCATGCCCAGCGGTGAATCGGGCCATATCGCGGTGCCCTCGGGTATAAAGCATCGCTACCACTGAGGAGTTGAGCGGCGCGTACTCATAGTCTTCCTGCCAATCCAGACCCGAGGCCCAATGCAGCAAATCCTGCACACGGATGTCCGGGTGGGCCTTGAACGGTGGGTAGAATGTGCTCACTGAATCGCCCAGCTGGAAACGCCCTTCACCAAACGCGACACCAAGCACGCTGGCCATCACGCTTTTGCTGACTGACCAAGTCAAATGCGCCGTGTTGGCCGTGGTCGCTGCCGCATAGCGCTCGTAAACCAGTTGTCCGTCGCGGATCACCAACAGCGCATCGGTGCGGATGCCTTTGCGGGTCGCGTCATCACGTGCTGGGAAGGCGTAATCCTCCAACGCTAGCACCGCCGGGCTCCGTGCCGCAGGGGCGCTTGACCATTGTTCGCCGGGCCAGTTTTGCGCCAACGCCGAACAGGCGCACAAGCCCAATGCCACGGACTGGCACAAACGCAAAAAAAGCCGAAGATTCATGGAGTAATCTCTTGCGAAGTCTCTATAACCCTAGCAGCGATTCGTGACAAGCCTGAGAGGACCGCTCCGATTCTGTCAGGCCGCGATGACCCTCCGGCGGTCCTGTCATACAAGCATCACCAAAGCTTAATGGTGGTGACATCGGCTCTCCCTAGCCTAACTCCGTACCACACAGTCGACCGGCCGCAAACCCATGGCTGGCTTACGGAGACGACCCATGACCCAGATCGCCCGCAGTCGTGACACAGGTGCCGAACGTCGCCTTCAGGCTGAACGCCTAATTGGACCACAGGCACTGCATGAAGCCCAGTCCTTACGCTTCAGCGTGTTCAGCGGCGAGTTCAACGCCAAACTCAAAGGCGCCGAACTTGGCCTGGACAGGGATGACTACGATGTGCACTGTGCGCACATCGGCGTACGCGACCTCACCACGGGCCGTCTGGTGGCGACTACCCGTTTGCTCGACCATAAAGCCGCCAACACCTTGGGACGTTTTTACAGCGAAGAGGAATTCAGCCTGCACGGCCTCGGCCATCTGCAAGGCCCGATTCTGGAGCTGGGGCGTACCTGCGTTGATCCGGCGTACCGCAACGGCGGCACCATCGCGGTGTTGTGGAGTGAGCTGGCGGAAATCCTCAATGAAGGCAGCTACAGCTACCTGATGGGCTGTGCCAGCATTCCGATGCAAGATGGTGGCATCCAGGCCCACGCGATCATGCAGCGCTTGCGCGAACGCTACCTGAGCACTGAACATCTGCGTGCCGAGCCGAAAAATCCGCTGCCAGTCTTCGACCTGCCCAAGAACGTCATCTGTGAAATGCCGCCACTGCTCAAAGCCTATATGCGGTTAGGGGCAAAAATCTGCGGCGAGCCATGCTGGGATGAAGACTTCCAGGTGGCCGACGTTTTCATTCTGCTCAAACGCGACGAGCTGTGCCCCCGTTACGCCCGCCACTTCAAGGCGGCCGTGTGATGAGCCGGGTACGCGGCTATGCCCGTGTTGCGCGGGTGCTGTGGGTGATTGCTCTGGGGCTGACCATTGCCGGCGCGTTCGGTGTGCTTGAACGCTTGCGCATCGGCAACTCCATGGCGCGTCGGCAACGCTGGGCCAGTTGGTTCATGACCCACTTGAGTGGCGCCCTGCCCTTTCGCGTAACCGTCAGCGGCGAGCTGCCGCGTGAGCCGATGCTGTGGGTCAGCAATCATGTGTCGTGGACCGATATCCCTTTGCTGGGGATGCTCGCCCCTCTGTCGTTTCTGTCCAAAGCTGAAGTGCGGACCTGGCCGGTGGCCGGCTGGCTGGCGTTGAAAGCGGGCACCTTGTTTATCCGTCGCGGTTCGGGCGATAGCCGATTGATCCAGCGACAAATGACCCGGCACTTGCAAGAAAATGATGCGCTGATGATTTTCCCCGAGGGCACCACCACCGACGGCCGCAGCCTGCGCACCTTCCATGGTCGCCTGCTGTCCAGCGCAATCGATGCAGGCGTGCCGTTGCAGCCGGTTGCCATTCGTTATCTGCGTGACGGCAAGCCTGACCCTATAGCGCCGTTCATCGGCGACGACGACCTGCTCTCACACCTGCGCCGTTTGTTCGCCAACGAGCAGGGTGATGTGCATATCCAGTTACTCCCTCCGATCGCCAGCCAACATCAAGAACGCGCTGCTTTGGCGTTTCAGGCTCAGCAAGCCGTGCACCTGGCCCTGTTTGGCGAGGTCGCTCAGCCAAGGGCTGAGCGCTCGGCCAAAGCAGCCTGAGCAAAATCCTGCAACAGCGGGTAAAACTCTGCGAAATCCGCACTCAATGGCTGATACAGCGCCTGCAATTCATGCATGGCGCCGGCCAATCCTTGCGGTCGCGACAGGCGTCGGGAAATCCCGCTCAGCACCTGCTCCAGCACCTCGAACTCCCGATAAGAGCCCAGCCAGTCCTGGGCCGCCATGCGCGGCGCGATCAGGGCCAGACGCTCCGGTAACGCCGGTTCGGCGGCCAGCACCCGATAAACCCTGGCGGTGAATGCATCCAGCGGTTGTTCGGCATACACCGCCCAGTCCCGCGCCAGGCAATGATCGAAAAACACATCCAGGACGATGCCGGCAAAACGCCGTCGCTCCAGCGGGAAGCGGGCGATGGACTGCTTGATCAGCGGGTGCGTATCGGTGAACGAATCAATGCTGCGATGCAGCTGGATCGCCGCTTCGAGTTCGGGGGTAAAACGTCCCGGCAGCGGTCCTTTGACGAAATCGCCGTACAGACTGCCGAGCAATTGCGCCGAGCGCTGACCGCCCAAGTGGAGGTGTGCGAGATAATTCATGAGCCCAGCGTACGCCTATTCCGCACCGAGGCCTATATCGATATAACCCGATATAGCGTTTTATGCGATGCTTAGCACCCATTCATATTTGTATATCGCGAAATATAGATATAAAGTTCGCTGAATCGCGATATACCGCTATACACGGATTTGAGAACGACATGTCTATCGACCTCGACGAAATAATAAAAGCGCTGGCCCACCCTGTTCGCCGCGAAATACTCGCGTGGCTCAAAGACCCTCACGCCTGCTTTCCCAATCAGGATCACTCGCTGGACAACGGCGTTTGCGCCGGACAGATCGACCAACGTGCCGGCCTCTCCCAGTCCACCGTTTCTGCGCACTTGGCGGTCCTGCAACGTGCCGGTCTGATCACCAACAAAAAGGTCGGCCAATGGCACTTTTTCAAACGCAACGAAGACGCCATCCAGGCGTTCCTGCAAGAAATGAACAAGCAGCTCTGATTTCTTCCCACTTTTCAGGAGACGCTTCGTGCCTCTTTCGCTACTGATGCTGGCCTTGAGCGCCTTCGCTATTGGCACCACGGAATTCGTGATCATGGGGCTGCTGCCCGATGTCGCGGCTGACCTCGGTGTCTCGATCCCTGGCGCTGGCTGGCTAGTGACCGGTTACGCCCTGGGCGTGGCTATCGGCGCGCCGTTCATGGCCCTGGTCACCGCCAGACTGCCCCGTAAGGCCGCACTGGTTTCGCTGATGGTGATTTTCATCATCGGCAACCTGCTCTGCGCCCTCGCCAGCGACTACAACCTGCTGATGTTCGCCCGGATTGTCACCGCCCTGTGTCACGGTGCATTTTTCGGTATCGGCTCGGTCGTTGCGGCCAACCTGGTCGCGCCCAATCGTCGCGCTTCGGCCGTCGCCATGATGTTCACCGGTTTGACCCTGGCCAACGTCCTGGGCGTGCCACTGGGCACCGCGCTGGGGCAGTTGGCGGGCTGGCGTTCGACCTTCTGGGCGGTGACGCTGCTCGGCGTGATCTCGTTGATCGGTTTGATCCGCTTCCTGCCGGCCAAACATGACGAGGAAAAACTCGACATGCGTGCCGAACTGGCCGCCCTGACTGGCGCCGGAATCTGGCTATCACTGAGCATGACCGTGTTGTTCGCCGCGTCCGTGTTCACCCTGTTCACCTACATCGCCCCATTGCTCGGCGACGTCACCGGGGTATCACCCAGCGGCGTGACCTGGACCCTGCTGCTGATCGGCCTGGGTTTGACCCTGGGCAATGTGATTGGCGGCAAGCTGGCCGACCGCAACATGTCGCTGACCCTGATCGGCGTGTTCATCGTCATGGCGGTGGTCTCCACCGTGCTGACCTGGACCAGCACCGCGCTCATTCCAACTGAAATAACCCTGTTCCTCTGGGCCACCGCCAGCTTCGCAGCCGTGCCCGCCCTGCAAGTGAACGTGATGACCTTCGGCAAGGCCGCGCCCAACCTGATTTCGACCCTGAACATCGGCGCCTTCAACATCGGCAACGCCCTGGGCGCCTGGGTGGGTGGGAGCGTAATCGCACACGGCTTCGGCTTGACCCGCGTGCCTGTGGCCGCTGCAGCGCTGGCGGTGCTCGCACTGCTGGTGACCCTGCTTACTTTTCGCCAGAGCGTTAACCCCGATCTGGCACCTGCTACCGACTGATCCTTAGAGGGTTCTACACCATGACCACTATTTTTGACCCGATTACACTGGGCGATCTGAAATTGCCGAACCGCATCATCATGGCGCCGCTGACCCGCTGCCGCGCCGATGAAGGTCGCGTCCCCAATGCACTGATGGCTGAGTATTACGTTCAGCGCGCCTCGGCGGGCCTGATCATCAGCGAAGCGACCTCGGTCACGCCAATGGGCGTCGGCTACCCTGACACGCCCGGTATTTGGTCCAACGACCAGGTACGGGGCTGGAGCAACATTACCAAAGCCGTGCACGCTGCAGGCGGCCGTATCGTTTTGCAACTGTGGCACGTTGGCCGGATTTCCCATCCGTCGTACCTCAACGGTGAAACCCCGGTCGCTCCGAGCGCGATTGCCCCTGCGGGCCACGTCAGCCTGGTTCGTCCACTGTCTGACTACCCGGTACCGCGCGCCCTGGAAACCGCTGAAATCGCCGAGATCGTCGATGCTTACCGCGTAGGAGCGGAACACGCCAAGGCCGCCGGTTTCGACGGTGTCGAAGTCCACGGTGCCAACGGTTACCTGCTCGATCAGTTCCTGCAAAGCAGCACCAACCACCGCACCGACGAATACGGCGGCTCGCTGGAAAATCGTGCACGCCTGATGCTGGAAGTGACCGATGCGGTGATCGAAGTCTGGGGCGCGGGCCGTGTCGGCATGCACCTGGCGCCACGTGCCGACTCCCATGACATGGGCGACGAGAACCTGTCCGAAACCTTCACCTACGTAGCCCGTGAACTGGGCAAGCGTGGGATCGCGTTTATCTGCTCCCGTGAAAAAGAAGCTGGCGACAGCCTTGGCCCACAGCTGAAAAAAGCCTTCGGCGGCCAGTACATCGCCAACGAACGCTTCACCAAAGACAGCGCCAACGCCTGGCTGGCCAGTGGCAAGGCCGATGCAATTGCGTTCGGCGTGCCGTTCATCGCCAACCCTGATCTGCCGGAGCGTCTGCAACAAGATGCACCGCTAAACCCCGCACATCTGGAAACTTTCTACAGTAAGGGCCCGGTCGGTTATATCGATTACCCACGAATGTAAGACGTTCACGCCACACAAAAAAAGCCCCGATTCTTAGAGCCGGGGCTTTTTATCTAATGACCACACAAACAACTAGCGCCCATTACAAACAGCGCCAGAGCAGTCAATATGTATTCCCGCGCGCCCTACGCACGCTTGCCGACGGGTTTACCGTCTGCGTCGGTTACCGTGCCATCTTCATATTCAAAAGTGCCGTCAACATGACGCATCACTTTGTCTGCCGAGTAATACCACCTTCCATCCGGGTACTTGATATCACCGGCAGGGTCTTTGATTGACCCATCCGGATACTCGGTCGTCCCGTCTGCGTATTGTTTACTTCCATCTGGATGAGTCACTGTCTTGTTAGCGTCATCGATTACTTTCCCATCGGGAAGTGTAACGGTCGACGTTTCGTTATTGACCACGGTTCCATCGGCCAGCTTAACGATGGGAGCGGGCTGGCCAGTGGACAAATCCTTGATGGTGGAAGCGATCGAAAAGGCGTTAGCGGCTATATCAAAGGCAGTGCTAACGCTTTCCAGGATACTGCGGGGCGCCGGTTTTTCCGGAAGCTCTCGGGCTGGCAAGCCCGTCTGATCGACTTGAGGCTTGGCGGGCGGAGCTTTTGGCTTGTCCAAGACCATCGGTGGCCTGGCGGGTGGAGCTTTTGGCTTGTCCAGGGAAATCGATGGTTTGGCTGGAGGGCCTTTTGGCTTGTCCAGAGTCAGCGGTGGCTTGGTTGAAGGGCCCTTGGGCTTATCTTTGGACGTCGACGTTTTGTCCCCGGACGTATCTTTTTTTATCGGCTTTTTAAACTTATCACCAGGCGGTCTGGCAGGGGACGCAATCAAAGCTTCCGCATGAGGAACATCAGTCCCAAGGCCAGAGCCAATACTATCGAGTGGTGCATTCATCACATTTTCCTTTTACCCGGCCCGCAACAAATAGCCTGACCGGGTGTTAATTATTTATCGCAAGGTTATTTATTTAACGGGCATGCAGCACTTCAATAACCCGCTTCGACCCAGAACAACTCAGTCGCTAAAGACACCTTACAAAATAACTAACAAAAGACAAGCCTCTCCACGGCTCATTATCAAGAAACATCAATAAACAGAAAAGCCCCACACGCAACCGAGCTAATTCCAATCACTGTAAATACTTAGGGCCACGCTGCGCACCGGTTTTATCGATACACCAATGCGTGCGCGCCTTTATGTGCTCACTGCTGACTAACGGGCGTTAATCTGCTGTTGCAGATTCTGAATCTGGCTTTGCAAGGTACTAATGTTGCGCGTGACTTGCCCACGGAACGCATCAAACTCAGCGGTACTGCCACCTTGAGCCGCAGCAGCCGGACGATTGTCCTGCTCGCTCTTGAGCACCAATACCTCTTGCTCAAGACGGTCGATGGCCACACTTGGATTGCCCTGCTTTTTCAGCGCGGCCACATCAGCGCTCAGGCTTTTCATCTGGGCATCAAGCTGGGCTTGAATGGACTGCGTGGACTTCACGTCGGGCTGGGCACCTTTCAATGCCGCCAGTTCGCTACCCAGGCTTTTCACTTGCTCGTCTAGCTGAGCATTGGCGGTCTGCAACTGGGCAGTCTGCGCAGACATCTGCTCCAGACGCTTGCCCAAGCCACTTTGTTGGCCGACGACGCCCTCTTGCTGTTTGTCCTGATCGTTCAGTTTGCTTTCCAGCTTCTGAATTTGCAGTTTCAACGCCTCACTGCCATTGCTGGCGACCGACTGGGTTGCCACCACTTTCCCGGAGATATCCTGTAACCGCCCTGCTGCTTCCTCGCTGATGCGAGCAAAGCTTTCCTGAGTCGCAACCAGTTGCTGCTCCATCAACGAAACCTGCTGAAAACTCCACCAGGCCAGCCCAGCGAAGGCAATGAACAATGCGCCGACCAACGCCCAGATAGGCCCGGTGTTGGCGCGGTTGACCTTTACCACTGGCGTGCTGCGCGAATACACCGTCGTGCGCTCACGAGCAGCGGCGGTCGGTGCAAAATCGTCATCGTCGTCTTTGGCACTGAGGTTCGGCACATCATGGAAGTCATCGTGCGGGTCGTTACGCATGGTTAAACCTTTTGGAAGCTGCTGGAAACTGAAAAGGATTGCAGTATAACCACTGACCCGCCGACCAAGAGGTCCTGCTTCAAATCGACTGTTGCGCTTTCCACCAGCCACAAAACTCGTCCAGTGCCGTCCACAGGCTGACCCGTGGCTGATAGTCCAGATAATGCTGGGCCCGGCTGATGTCTAACGTGAAATCCTTGCTCATCATCTGCACGCCCAGCCGCGACAACGTCGGTTCCGGGCGCCCCGGCCACAACAGGCAAGCCCCCTCGTTCAAGGCGGCAGCACTGTAAGCCAGCGCATAGGAGCGGTAGCGGGTGACTTGTGGCAGTTCCATCTGACGCATCACATAGTTCACCACATCCCACAGTGGAACCGGCATGCCGTTGCTGATGTTGTAGGCCTTGCCCAAGGCGGAACCGGCCGCCAGCAGACTGCTGAGCAGTGCGTCATTGAGGTTCTGGATGCTGGTGAAGTCGACCTTGTTCAGGCCATTGCCGACAATCGACAGGCGTTTTTTGCGCTGCATGTTCAACAGCCGCGGGAAGATGCTGTTATCGCCTGCGCCCGTGACGAAGCGCGGGCGCAAGGCGATGACTTCCAGCCCGAACTCTTCGGCACCGAAAACCTTTTGCTCTGCCAGGTATTTGGTCGCCGCATAATGATTGATGAAGCGCCTGGGCACCTGTTCTTCCTTGATCCCCAGATGCGAATGACCGTCGAAGTAAATCGACGGCGACGACAGATGCACCAACCGCCGCACCTGCTGCTTGAGGCAGCCTTCGACGATGTTTTCCGTCACTTGCACGTTGCCTTGCTGAAAGTCCTGACGTCGACCCCAAACCCCCACGGCTCCGGCGCAATGCACCACAGCTTCGACGTCATGGCATAGCCGCTGTACCAGTTCGGGATCGGACAAATCACCCTGAATGAATTCCGCACCACGGCGCACCAGATGCTCGACGCCCTCGGCACGACGGCCGTTGACCCGCACGGTAAAGCCCTGCTCTAACGCGAAACGCGCAAAGCGTCCGCCGATGAAGCCGCTTGCGCCGGTGACCAGAATCTTCATTTACCGCTCCGTTAACTGTGTGTGTTCATTACGTGTGTTGTTTATTGCGTGGCTCGAAGCAAGTGACGCTCACGAAATGTTAAGCGGCACTAGCCATTGACCTGCCCGGTGGGTCAGATGCTCCGTCAACTGCGTCAGCAACTGACCGCCATTGCGCCAATAATGCCAATACAACGGGACATCGATGGGGTGATCAGCCAACAGTTCCACCAACAGGCCGCGCTGCATCTGATCACGCACCTGCTCCTGCGGCACCAGCCCCCAACCGAGCCCCGCTTCGGCCATGCGCAGAAACCCTTCGGACGACGGACACAAATGATGCTCGAAGCCACCCTCCACGCCCAGCGATGCCAGGTAACGGTGCTGAAGAAAGTCATCGGGACCAAACACCAGCGCCGGTGAGCGCGCCAGCTGCACGGCGGTCACGCCCTGCGGAAAGTGCCGGGTGATAAAACCGGGACTGGCCACTGCACGATAGCGCATGGCACCCAGTAACACGCTGCGCGCGCCTGCCACCGGGCGCTCGGTGCCGCACACACAAGCGGCCACTTCACCGGCACGCATCCGTTTGAGGCCCACGTCCTGGTCCTCGACCACCAGGTCCAGCAATAGATGCTGCTCGGCGCAAAAATCCCCGACTGCGGCTGCCCACCATGTCGCCAGACTGTCGGCGTTAAGCGCGATGCGCAGGCGTTCGGGCATGCCTTCTTCGTCCAGTGCTGGCACCTGGCTTTGCAGGTCTCGTTCAAGCAGACGCACCTGCTGCACATGGTTGAGCAAGCGTCGGCCAATCTCTGTCGGGCTCGGCGGGGTGGCACGGATCAACACGGGCTGACCGACCCGCGCCTCAAGCAATTTGATCCGTTGCGATACCGCTGATTGGGACAGGCCCAGGACCTGAGCGCCACGCTCGAAACCCGCCTGCTCGACGACAGCCGCCAAAGCGGAGAGCAATTTATAGTCGAACATCATTTTCTCTAATGAGTGATGAGCATTATTTGTTTTTCTTATACAGCCAAGCACCCCACACTCGCCACACAAACTGCATCAACCAAGGAATTACGTCTCCATTTTTGACGCCGATGGCCGCGCAAACATGAGTAGCTTTACAGAGGAATGACGGATATGTGGCAAAGTTATCTCAATGGCCTGTTGGTGGCCGCTGGGCTGATCATGGCGATCGGCACGCAAAACGCGTTCGTCCTCGCACAAAGCCTGCGCCGCGAACATCACCTGCCCGTGGCGGCACTGTGCGTCGTATGTGATGCCCTGCTGGTGGCCGCCGGAGTTTTCGGGCTGGCGAATGTGCTGGCACAAAATCCACTGTTATTGTCGATTGCCCGCTGGGGCGGGGCCGGATTTCTGCTGTGGTACGGCAGCCTGGCGCTGCGTCGCGCGTGCTCCCGGCAAAGCCTGCAACTCAATGAAAAACCCGGGCTGCGCTCACGGCGTGCAGTGCTGCTCAGTGCTTTGGCGGTAACGCTGCTCAACCCCCACGTGTATCTGGACACCGTGCTGTTGATCGGTTCGCTTGGCGCGCAGCAAAGTGTGCCCGGCGCTTATGTGGTCGGTGCCGCCAGTGCCTCATTGTTGTGGTTCACCACGCTGGCCGTGGGTGCGGCGTGGCTCTCCCCTTGGCTCGCGCGGCCAGCGACCTGGCGCATGCTGGATCTACTGGTGGCGGTGATGATGTTCAGTGTGGCGGCGCAATTGATTCGAGCGAGCTGAGTGCGGAGTGTTCGGGGCAACGCATAAACCCCGTGGATCGACCCCCCATCTGCGATTGTTATCAGGTCTCGTTGGCTGATCAATATTTATCATCAGGTTTACGACAAGGCTCTGGAACCTCTATTCCACACAGTTGTTGCGTGGTTATGGCGCAGGCCGGGTGCTATGATCCAGCCCCTGCGTCGCAAAGAGTACAAACTCCCCGACGCATGTTTATGTCTGGCCGCCCGTGATCGGCCTTGCGCTCACCGCAACTGACCTGATTAGGAGATTAACCATGGCTTTTGAATTGCCAGCGCTGCCCTACGCACACGATGCCCTGCAGCCGCACATTTCCCGTGAAACCCTGGAATACCACCACGACAAGCACCACAACACCTACGTCGTGAACCTGAACAACCTGGTGCCAGGCACCGAGTTCGAAGGCAAGACCCTGGAAGAGATCATCAAGACTTCTTCGGGCGGTATCTTCAACAACGCCGCTCAAGTATGGAACCACACGTTCTACTGGAACTGCATGGCGCCAAACGCTGGCGGCGAACCTACCGGCGCTCTGGCTGACGCGATCAACGCTGCGTTCGGCTCTTTCGCCAAGTTCAAAGAAGAGTTCAGCAAAACGTCCATCGGCACCTTCGGTTCCGGTTGGGGCTGGCTGGTGAAAAAGGCTGACGGTTCCCTGGCTCTGGCCAGCACCATCGGTGCCGGCAACCCGCTGACCAGCGGCGAAACACCGCTGCTGACCTGCGATGTGTGGGAACACGCTTACTACATCGACTACCGCAACGTGCGGCCGAAGTACGTAGAAGCGTTCTGGAATCTGGTCAACTGGAAGTTCGTCGCTGAGCAATTTGAAGGCAAAACCTTCAAAGCCTAAGCGCTGATCCAGACAAAAAAACCCGGCATTGCCGGGTTTTTTTTCGTTTGTGCTTGGCTCTTTTCTGTATTGTCACCATGCGATAGCAGACTAATATCAGTTTCTTGACAACTTTACAGATCAGCGCTCAAGTTCCACCTGTATTCGACCGACATAAATAGGGACAGCCTTACCTCGGTCTCTAGAACAGCGTTAACGCCGGGTACACGCAACTGACCTACAGATGTGATTGCCCCTTTGACGAGCCGCTTGTGTTTACCAATACTCGCACACGGTCACACGCTCCCAGCACGGATTAAGGAATAACCATTTGAAGCTGGAACTCAGAAACAGCTTGTCGGTAAAGCTGCTGCGCGTGGTGCTGCTCTCGGCGTTGATCGTAGGGGTGGTCTTGAGTTGTGCGCAGATCGTCTTCGACGCCTACAAGACCCGACAAGCCGTCGCCAGTGATGCCGGACGCATCCTCGATATGTTCCGAGACCCCTCGACCCAGGCGGTGTACAGCCTGGACCGGGAGATGGGCATGCAGGTCATCGAGGGACTGTTTCAGGACAATGCGGTGCGCATGGCGTCCATTGGGCATCCGAACGAAACCATGCTCGCGGAGAAATCCCGGGAACTGAAACAGACGTCCACCCGCTGGCTGACCGACCTGATCCTCGGACAGGAGCGCAGCTTCACTACTCAGCTGGTCGGTCATGGCCCGTACAGTGAGTATTACGGCGACCTGCGCATCACCCTCGATACCGCCACCTATGGCGAAAGTTTTATCGTCAGTTCAGTGATCATCTTCATTTCCGGCGTGCTGCGAGCCTTGGCCATGGGCCTGGTGCTGTACCTGGTCTATCACTGGCTGCTGACCAAACCGCTGTCGAAAATCATTGAACACCTGGCCCATATCAACCCCGACCGCCCCAGCCAGTATCAACTGCCGCTGCTCAAGGGTCATGAAAAAAATGAATTAGGCATTTGGGTCACCACCGCCAACCAATTGCTGGCCTCGATTGAACGCAACACGCATCTGCGCCACGAAGCCGAGAACAGCCTGCTGCGCATGTCCCAGTACGACTTCCTCACTGGACTGCCCAACCGCCAACAATTTCAACAACAACTGGACAAAATTCTGGTCGATGCCGGCCGCCTGCAACGTCGGGTTGCGGTGCTGTGTGTCGGGCTTGATGACTTTAAAGGCATCAACGAACAGTTCAGTTACCAGGCTGGCGACCAACTGTTGCTGGCGCTGGCTGACCGCCTGCGTGGCCATAGCGGCCGACTGGGTGCCCTCGCCCGTTTGGGCGGCGATCAGTTTGCGTTGGTACAAGCCGATATCGAACAGCCCTACGAGGCCGCCGAACTGGCGCAGAACATCCTCGACGATCTGGAAGCCCCCTTTGCGCTGGACCAGCAGGAAATCCGTCTGCGCGCGACCATCGGCATCACCTTGTTCCCAGAAGATGGCGACAGCACCGAGAAGCTGCTGCAAAAAGCCGAACAGACCATGACCCTGGCCAAGTCCCGGTCGCGCAATCGGTATCAGTTCTATATCGCTAGCGTCGACAGCGAAATGCGTCGACGCCGTGAGCTTGAAAAAGACCTGCGCGAAGCCTTGCCACGCGATCAGCTGTATCTGGTCTACCAGCCGCAGATCAGCTACCGCGATCACCGCGTCGTCGGGGTTGAAGCCTTGATACGCTGGCAGCACCCCGAGCACGGCCTGGTACCGCCTGACCTGTTCATTCCGCTGGCCGAGCAGAACGGCACGATCATCGCGATTGGCGAGTGGGTACTCGATCAGGCATGTCGGCAGTTACGCGAATGGCACGACCAGGGGTTCAGTGACCTGCGCATGGCAGTCAACCTGTCCACCGTGCAACTGCACCACGCCGAATTGCCGCGCGTGGTAAACAACCTGCTGCAGATTTACCGCCTGCCGCCGCGCAGCCTGGAACTGGAGGTCACCGAAACCGGCCTGATGGAAGACATCAGCACCGCAGCCCAGCATCTGCTTAGCCTGCGCCGCTCCGGCGCGTTGATCGCTATTGATGACTTCGGCACCGGCTATTCTTCCTTGAGTTACCTCAAGAGCTTGCCGCTGGACAAAATCAAGATCGACAAGAGCTTCGTCCAGGACCTGATTGATGACGACGATGACGCCACTATCGTGCGCGCTATCATCCAGCTGGGTAAAAGTCTCGGCATGCAGGTGATTGCCGAAGGCGTAGAAACAGCCGAACAAGAGGCTTACATCATTTCTGAAGGCTGTCACGAAGGCCAGGGCTACCTCTACAGCAAGCCCCTGCCCGCCCGTGAACTGCTGGCTTACTTGAAGCAAGCCCAGCGCTCCAACGCGGAAATCCTGTAACCCGGAACGGCCCCGCTCTACCACTCCTTCCCCCCGCAGTTACACGCCGAAATGCTGAGTAACCAAGTTTTTCTGCGCTGCCCCTTTACATAGAATGCATATCTTTCGCATTATGGCGCCGCTTTTCCAATTGCTAACGCGTGTTATTCACTTCTCGACGCAGGATTTCGTCATGATTCGTATGCCTCTCGCAACCGCTAGTCTGTTGGCCTTCGCTATCTCGCTCGCTGGCTGCGGCGAAGGCAAGGACAAAGCCGCCGCGCCGCAAGCCCCGGTTGCTGCTACCACAACACCTGTTGCCGCAGGCCAGCTCGACGACGTCGCGGCCAAGGCAGTGGTCGTCAACTACACCAACATGGTCTTCGCCGTGTTCAGCGATGCCGAATCCACTGCGAAAACGTTGCGCACGGCGGTGAACGACTTCCTCGCCACCCCCAACGACGCATCCCTCAAGAAAGCCCGTGCTGCCTGGGTCGCCGCTCGCGTGCCTTACATGCAGAGTGAAGTCTTCCGCTTCGGCAATACCCTTATCGATGACTGGGAAGGTCAGGTTAACGCCTGGCCCCTGGACGAAGGCCTGATCGACTACGTAGCTGGCGATTACCAGCACGCGCTGGGCAACCCGGGCGCGACCGCCAACATCATCGCCAACACCGAAATCCAGGTTGGCGAAGACAAAGTCGACGTCAAGCAAATCACCGGCGAAAAACTGGCCAGCCTCAACGAGTTGGGAGGTTCCGAAGCCAACGTCGCCACCGGCTACCACGCCATCGAGTTCCTGCTCTGGGGCCAGGACCTGCACGGCAACGGTCCAGGTGCCGGCGAGCGCCCGGCCACTGATTACGTCGAAGGCGCAGCGGGCACTGGCGGCCACAATGATCGTCGTCGCGCCTACCTCAAAGCAGTGACCGACCTGCTGGTCAGCGATCTGGAAAAAATGGTCGACAACTGGAAACCAGGTGTTGCAGGCAACTACCGCGCCTCGCTGGAAGCCGAGTCCGGCGAAAGCGGTCTGCGCAAAATGCTCTTCGGCATGGGCAGCCTGTCCCTCGGCGAACTGGCCGGCGAACGCATGAAAGTCGCGCTGGAAGCCAACTCCAGCGAAGACGAACACGACTGCTTCAGCGACAACACGCACAACTCTCACTTCTACAATGGTCTGGGCATCCGCAACGTCTATCTGGGTGAATACACCCGTGTGGACGGCAACAAAATCAGCGGCCCAAGCCTGTCCTCGCTGGTCGCCAAAGCGGACGCCACCGCCGACGCCACGCTCAAGGCCGACTTGAACGCCACGCAGGCCAAGCTGCAAGTGATCGTCGACCATGCCAACAAGGGCGAGCACTTCGATCAACTGATCGCTACCGGCAACACCCAGGGCAACCAGATCGTGCGCGATGCCATCGCATCACTGGTCACCCAGACCGGCGCCATCGAACAAGCTGCGACCAAGCTCGGCATCACCGACCTGAACCCGGACAACGCTGATCACGAGCTCTGATTCAAGGTTCATACCCATTACATAGGTAAGTGTGATGGCCTCTTCGTGAATAAATTCACTCCCACAGAAAACATGCGATTCCCTGTGGGAGTGAACTCATTCACGAAAGCGGTATGTCAGGCCAAAACCGCACTATCAGGATGCTCCAGTGATTCCCTTGCTATCCCGCCTATCCCTTCCCCTGCTCCTGGTCATGACCATGAGTGCGTGCGATCACGCGCCGCGTTTCACTAAAGCCGAGCCGGGTGAAGCGTTGTCGGGGGGAAGCGCGACGGTGAGCAAGACAGACCGGAATGCTTTTTCGCTGCCCTCAGCCAATCTTTCGCCTGTACGGCGTCTGGATTTCAGCGTCGGCAATAGCTTTTTTCGCAGCCCGTGGGTGATCGCGCCGTCGACCACCACCGCCCGTGACGGCCTGGGCCCGCTGTTCAATACCAACGCCTGCCAGAACTGCCACATCAAGGACGGCCGCGGCCATCCACCTGCACCAGGCGACAGCAATGCGGTGTCGATGCTGGTGCGCCTGTCGATCCCCAATGATCCCGCCTACGCCACACTCATTGAGCAATCGGGCGTGCTGCCCGAACCGGTGTATGGCGGGCAACTGCAGGACATGGCGATCCCCGGCGTCGCACCGGAAGGTAAGGTTCGCGTCGACTATGAGCTGTTGCCGGTGACCTTCAAGGACGGCACACGGATCGAATTACGTCAGCCCAAACTGCAGATTACCCAACTCGGCTATGGACCGATGCACCCCGGCACCCTTTTCTCCGCGCGGGTCGCACCACCGATGATTGGGTTAGGTCTGTTGGAGGCGATCCCGGATGCGGCAATTCTGGCCAACGCCGACACTCAACACCAACGGAACAATGGCATTACCGGGCGCCCCAACCGGGTCTGGGACGACGCACAACAGAAAATCGTGCTGGGGCGATTTGGCTGGAAAGCCGGGCAGCCGAATCTCAACCAGCAAAATGCGCACGCCTTCTCGGGCGATATGGGCCTGACCACCGGCCTCAAAACCGCCGATGACTGCACCTCGACCCAAATCGACTGCCTCAACGCGCCAACCGGTAAAGGCCCTGAAGGCGAACCGGAGGTCAGTGATAACATCCTGCGTCTGGTGCTGTTTTACAGCCGCAACCTGGGAGTGCCCGCGCGACGGGATGTCGACAACCGACAGGTGCTGGCCGGCAAGACTCTGTTTTATCAAACAGGCTGTCAGCAGTGTCATACGCCACAGTTCACCACGGGTGCCAACGCCGCCGAACCCGAGCAGGCCAATCAAGTGATCCGCCCTTACAGCGATTTGTTGCTGCACGACATGGGCGAAGGACTGGCCGACCATCGCAGCGAGTTTCAAGCCACTGGCCGCGACTGGCGTACTCCGCCGTTGTGGGGCATTGGCCTGACCGAAACAGTCAGCGGGCACACACAGTTTTTACACGACGGTCGCGCTCGGAACCTGCTTGAAGCCGTGCTCTGGCACGGTGGCGAAGCGCACGCCGCGCAGCAACAAGTATTGGCGTTTAGCGCCGAACAGCGCACTGCATTATTAGCGTTTTTGAACTCGCTTTAACGATGTAATCCCTATTGATGAGAAGAGGAGCCGGACATGTTCCGCCCCAAACTGTTATTCACCAGCCTGGCCGCCTTTGCCATCGCCGCCTGCTCGCCACAAGACCCACAGGCCGTGACGTCTGCCGCCATCGCCAAACAGGTGATACTGCCGACCTACAGTCGCTGGGTCGATGCCGACCGCCAACTGTCGATCAGCGCGTTGGCGTTCTGTCAGGGCACGTCAGACCTGGACACCGCCCGCGCCGACTTCCTGCACGCGCAAAAAGCCTGGGCTGAATTACAGCCATTGCTGATTGGTCCATTGGCCGAAGGCAATCGCGCCTGGCAAGTCCAGTTCTGGCCAGACAAAAAGAACCTAGTGGGGCGCCAGGTAGAGCAATTGGTCAGCGCACAACCGCAGATCAATGCCGACGCACTGAGCAAGTCCAGCGTCGTGGTGCAGGGCCTTTCGGCGTATGAATACATCCTGTTCGACGCCAATGTCGACATGGCCAACACCGAGCAAAAAACCCGTTATTGCCCCCTGCTGATCGCTATCGGTGAGCGCCAGAAAGCGCTGGCCGAGGAGATCCTGACCGGCTGGAACAGCACTGATGGCATGCTCGCACAATTGAGCAAGTTCCCTAATCCGCGTTATGCCGACGCCCATGAAGCCATCGCTGAATTGCTTCGGGTGCAGGTCACCGCACTGGACAGCCTGAAGAAAAAACTTGGCACGCCATTGGGTCGTCAGACCAAGGGCATACCACAGCCGTTCCAGGCCGACGCCTGGCGCAGCAAGGCATCGTTCAGTAGCCTGGAAGCCAGCTTGATCAGCGCCGAGACGGTGTGGTCTGGCGTCGACAACCACGGCCTGCGTGGCCTGCTGCCCGCCGAACAAAAACCACTGGCCGACAAAATCGATGCCGCTTATGCCGCCAGCCGCCAGCTGCTTTCAGCGTTGAAACCTCCGTTGACCGACCTGCTCGCCACCGACGCTGGTCGTCAGCAGCTCAATGCCTTCTACGACAGCCTCAACGCCCTCCATCGTTTGCATGAAGGCGAACTCGCCAAGGCGCTGGGTATCCAGCTTGGCTTCAACGCTAATGATGGTGACTGATATGTTGCGACGTCAGGCCCTGGCCCTTGGAAGTCTGCTGCTCGGCGCTTGTACGCTGGGCGGCTGGACACTCTTTCAGCAAAAGGGGTTTCGGCAAAAAGGAGCGAACCCTCTGCTGCTTTCCGCTCGGGACGATGGCAACGGCAAGCACTATGCCGTGGGGTATCGTCTGGACGGCAGCCAAGTCTTCGCCACTCAGGTCGGCCAACGTTGCCATGACATCATCAATCACCCTGACCTGCCCTTGGCGCTGTTCGTCGCGCGCAGGCCCGGGACGCAAAGCTACCTGCTCGACTTGCGGGACGGTCGTTTGCTCCAGACCCTCACGTCCCGGCCCAACCGGCACTTCTACGGCCACGCCGTCATTCACAAAAGTGGCGAATGGCTGTACGCCACTGAAAACGACACCACCGACCCAGGACGCGGGGTGCTGAGCGTCTATCAGTTCGTCAACGAACGCCTGGTACACAGTGGCGAAATCCCTACCCACGGCGTCGGCCCTCATCAGGTGTCGTGGATGCCCGATGGCGAAACCCTGGTGGTCGCCAACGGCGGGATTCGCACCGAAGCCGAAAGCCGGGTCGAAATGAACCTCAATGCCATGCAGCCCAGCTTGGTGCTGATGCAGCGCGATGGCACCTTGTTGAGCAAAGAAGCCCTCAGCCAGTCGATGAACAGCATCCGCCATCTGGCCATCGCCAGCGACGGCACGATTGTCGCGGGGCAGCAGTTCATGGGCGAAGCACACGAGTCGTCTGAACTGCTGGCGATCAAACGCCCCGGCCAGCCCTTCGTGGCGTTCCCGGTGGCCGACAGCCAATCGCAGGCGATGAATCACTACACCGCCAGCGTTGCAGTGCACAGCGAACTGCGTCTGGTGGCCCTCACCGCACCGCGCGGCAACCGCTTTTTTATCTGGGATCTGGACAGCGGCGAAGTGCGTCTCGATGCGTCACTGGCCGACTGCGCAGGCGTCGGCGCAGTGACGGATGGTTTCGTCGTCACCTCAGGCCAGGGACGCTGTCGATTCTACGATTGTCGGCAAACAGAGCTGCTGGCAAAGCCTCTTGAATTGCCGGCGGGGCTCTGGGATAACCATCTGCATCTGGTTTGATGCAGGGCCAGCAAAGCTGGCTTATCCTGAACCAGCACGCCCGTAGTTCCTGCAGTATCGCCCCGAGACAACGCTGGGGCGGCGGGATTCATGTGCTCGCCCGATTCAACGGTTTTTCCAAGGAAGTGGAATATGCTGCGTCGCCGGATGCTGATCATGTTGGGGGTTGTGCTGCTCGTGGCGCTGAGCCTAGCGGGCTATAAAGCCTTTTCCGTCTATCGGCAGATCCAGGTATTCGCCACCCCCAAACCGCCCATCAATGTTGCCGTCGTTACCGCCAACGAACAACCGTGGCAGAGTCAGCTCCCGGCGATTGGCACCCTCAAGGCCTTGCAAGGGGTCGATCTGAGCCTGGAGATTGCAGGGACGGTCAAGGCCTTGCAGTTCGAGTCCGGGCAGAAGGTCACTGCTGGTCAGCTGCTCCTGCAGTTGGACAGCGATGTTGAAAGGGCGCTGTTGGGCACCGCTGAAGCTGAATTGGGCCTGGCGAAGATTGAGCACGGACGTGGCAGCCAATTGGTCGGTAGCCAGGCCATCTCCAAAGGCGATTTCGACCGGCTCGCCGCACAGTTGAAAAAAGCCTACGCCTCGGTCGCCCAATTAAATGCCGCGTTGGCGAAAAAAAGCATCCTCGCCCCCTTCAGCGGCACCATCGGCATTCGTCAGGTGGATGTCGGTGATTACCTCGCGAGCGGCACGATGATCGCCACGTTGCAGAATTTGAGCAGTTTGTACGTCGACTTCTATGTACCTGAGCAAGCGGTGCCGAAACTGGGGGTTGGCCAGGTAGCGCTGGTCACCGTAGCGGCCTATCCGGCACAAACCTTTGAGGCGAAAATCAGCGCAATCAACCCGAAAGTCGATGACGCCACGCGCAACATACTGGTCCGCGCCACGCTGCCTAACCCTGGCGGCGAGCTGCTGCCGGGGATGTTCGCCAGTCTGCAGGTATTGCTACCCGGCGCCAGCACCCGCGTGGTGGTCCCGGAAAGCGCGATCAGCTATACCCTCTACGGCAATTCGGTGTATCTCGTGGTGGCGAAAAAAACCGCCGGGGGCGAGCCCGAAAAAGACGCCAAAGGCGAGCCGCAATGGACCGTGGAGCGGCGCTTCGTCGAGACGGGCGAGCACCGCAATGGTCGAGTGGTTGTCAGCAAAGGGCTGAGCGCCGGTGAACGGGTGGTCAGCGCTGGCCAGCTCAAACTGGACACTGGAGCCCATGTCGCCATCAGTGCCGACAAGACACTGCAAGCCGAACAGAACAGCCCGCCACGCGCTGACTGATCAAGGAATTCTTCATGGCGTTTACAGATCCGTTCATCCGTCGTCCGGTGCTGGCCACCGTCATCAGCCTGCTGATTGTACTCTTGGGCTTCCAGGCATTCGGCAAGCTGACCATTCGCCAATACCCGCAGATGGAAAACGCCCTGATCACTGTGACAACGGCTTACCCCGGGGCCAACGCCGAGACTATCCAGGGCTATATCACCCAGCCGTTGCAACAGAGTCTGGCCAGCGCCGAAGGCATTGATTACATGACCTCGGTCAGTCGTCAGAACTTTTCGGTGGTGTCGATTTATGCACGCATCGGTGCGGACAGCGACCGGCTCTTCACCGAGCTGCTGGCCAAGGCCAACGAGGTCAAGAACAAGCTGCCGCAAGACGCTGAAGACCCTGTATTGAACAAGCAGGCCGCCGATTCAACCGCCCTGATGTACATCAGCTTCTATAGCAGCGAATTGAGTAACCCGCAGATCACCGACTATCTGTCACGGGTGATTCAGCCCAAGCTTGCGACCCTGCCGGGCATGGCCGAAGCAGAGATTATCGGCAATCAAGTCTTTGCCATGCGCCTGTGGCTCGACCCAGTGCGCCTCGCCGGTTACGGCCTGACCGCCAGTGATGTCACTGCGGCCGTGCGCCGCTACAACTACCTGTCCGCTGCCGGCGAAGTAAAAGGCGAATACGTGGTCACCAGCATCAATGCTGCCACCGAATTGAAGTCTGCCGAAGCCTTTGCCGCCATCCCGCTGAAAATCTCGGGCGACCGCCGCGTGCTGCTCAGCGATGTCGCCCGAGTGGAAATGGGGGCGGAAAACTATAACGCGATCAGTTCTTTCGATGGCACGCCGTCGGTCTATATCGCTATCAGGGGTACGCCCAGTTCCAACCCGCTGGACGTGATCAAGGAAGTGCGCAAGATCTTGCCGGAGCTGGAAAACCAGTTGCCGCCCACCCTGAAAATTTCCATTGCCTATGACGCTACCCTGTTTATTCAGGCATCGATTCATGAGGTGATGAAAACCCTGATCGAAGCGGTGTTGATCGTGATTGTCGTGGTGTTCCTGTTCCTCGGCGCCCTGCGTTCGGTGCTGATCCCGGTGATTACCATTCCGTTGTCGATGATCGGCGTGTTGTTCTTCATGCAACTGATGGGTTACTCGATCAACTTGCTGACCTTGCTCGCGATGGTGCTGGCGATCGGGCTGGTGGTGGACGATGCGATTGTGGTGGTGGAGAACATCCATCGGCATATCGAGGAGGGAAAGACGCCGTTCAACGCGGCCATTGAAGGCGCCAGGGAAATCGCGAGGCCGGTGGTGTCGATGACCCTGACCCTGGCAGCCGTCTATGCACCCATCGGTTTTCTTCAAGGCCTGAGCGGGGCACTGTTTAAGGAGTTCGCCCTGACGCTGGCAGGCGCGGTGGTTATTTCGGGAGTGGTAGCGCTAACGTTGTCGCCGATGATGTGCGCCCTGCTTTTACGTCACAACGAGAATCCTCGTGGCCTGTCGCACAAACTTGATCAGACCTTCGGACGCCTCAAGGCCCGCTACCAACGCATGCTGCACGGCACGCTGAATACGCGGCCCGTGGTGCTGGTGTTTGCCTTGATCGTGTTATGCCTGATTCCGGCGCTGCTCAAGTTCACCAAATCGGAATTGGCGCCCGATGAAGACCAGGGCATCATTTTCATGATGGCCACGTCGCCACAACCGACTAATCTCGACTACCTGAACGCCTACACCGATGAGTTCATCGGGATCTTCAGGACGTTTCCCGAGTATTACTCCTCGTTCCAGATCAATGGCTTTGACGGGGTGCAGACCGGTATCGGCGGTTTCCTGCTCAAGCCGTGGAACGAGCGCAACCGCACGCAGATGCAGCTTCTGCCTGAGCTGCAGGCCAAAGTCGCGAAGATCGCGGGCCTGCAAGTGTTCGGTTTCAACTTGCCGTCGCTGCCGGGTACGGGCGAAGGCCTGCCGTTCCAGTTCGTGATCAATACGCCGAACGACTATGAGTCGCTGCTGCAAGTGGCCACCCGGATAAAGACGCGCGCGGCCGAGTCAGGCAAGTTTGCGTTTCTCGATATTGATCTGGCCTTCGACAAGCCCGAGGTAGTGGTCGATATCGATCGGGCCAAGGCGGCGCAGATGGGTGTGTCCATGCTCGATCTGGGCGGCACGCTGGCAACATTGCTCGGCGAAGCGGAGATTAACCGTTTCACCCTTGATGGCCGCAGCTACAAGGTCATCGCGCAAGTCGAACGGCCGTATCGGGACAATCCTGACTGGCTGAACAATTACTACGTGAAGAACAACAAAGGCGAACTCCTGGCACTGTCGACGCTGATCAAGGTCCATGACCGGGCCAAACCGCGTCAGTTGAACCAGTTTCAGCAACTGAATTCGGCGATTATTCAGGGTTTCCCGATTGTCGGCATGGGCGAGGCTATCGAGACCGTTCGCCAGATCGCCACAGAAGAAGCACCACACGGTTATGCCTACGACTATGCGGGCGCTGCGCGGCAGTTCGTGCAGGAAGGCAATGCCTTGTGGATGACCTTTGCTCTGGCACTGGCGATTATTTTTTTGGTGCTGGCGGCGCAGTTCGAAAGCTTTCGAGACCCATTGGTCATTCTGGTGACGGTCCCGCTATCGATCTGCGGGGCACTGATTCCGTTGTTTCTGGGGCTATCGAGCATGAACATCTATACACAGGTGGGACTGGTGACGCTGATAGGGCTGATCAGCAAGCACGGCATCCTGATCGTTGAGTTCGCCAACCAATTACGCCGCGACAAGGGCCTGAGCGCCCGCGAAGCGGTCGAAGAAGCCGCTGCGATTCGTCTGCGTCCGGTATTGATGACCACGGCTGCGATGGTATTTGGCATGGTGCCGCTGATTCTTGCTACCGGTGCCGGGGCCGTCAGCCGCTTCGACATCGGCACCGTGATTGCCACGGGAATGTCGATCGGCACGCTGTTCACCCTGTTCGTGCTGCCGTGCGTGTACACGCTGCTGGCGGCACCTGACAAGAGGGCTGATCTGGCCCTCGATCTGTAGAAACCAAAAGGCCCCGTAAAAACGGAGCCTTTTGATTGACGAAAGTTTTCAATTTTCTTGTCTCATCCCTTGAGTCAAGCCATACATAAACAGTAATAGGTCATGATCGGGCCTCATAGACTCCTGAACCTTGGCCACACGTGGCAAGAGGCATCGACCCTCGCCATGTTGCGCACTCAATATCTTGGGCCCAGGTTGCTCCCAGAGGGCCAGCGCCAAGGATGCGATCCCTAAAGCCCCCACCAAAAAAAAACCTCGGGCTATTTCGAGTTTCATTAATGCAAGCCTTTGATAGCGCTGCCAAACGCCGTCTCGTAAAAGTAGACGAGTTTCTGCCATGCTGTTGCACTGAACGACGAATGGCGACGAAGATCGGGCTCGTCGACCCACTCTCCTCGCCGGGTCCAGAAGTACGCGAAACGATCCTGAACTGCAACATTCGGTTCTGCGACAAAGTCCACCGTCATCCTGTTACCTCTTGCGCAATAAATAAACTCGGCCTTACCCGCAGAAACTCACGCAGCAAAGCCAACGTG
The DNA here is from genome assembly GCF_052976945.1 of Pseudomonas sp. GG8. Classification (NCBI taxonomy): domain Bacteria; kingdom Pseudomonadati; phylum Pseudomonadota; class Gammaproteobacteria; order Pseudomonadales; family Pseudomonadaceae; genus Pseudomonas; species Pseudomonas sp. GG8. The sequence continues at coordinate 400,304 of NZ_JBRIIP010000001.1, read as the reverse complement.
GGACACCTCTGCGAGCGAAACGGTTCCTTTATTTTGCAAATGGTATTACAAGGCATTGGGCCGCGCCTCCGCCAAAACTCAGCGTGGCGCCACCTTCAAGTCAACTCTAAAACGACAGCCATTTGGCTCTACGTTGCTCAGACTCACGCTCCAGCCCTGGTTTTCACAGATCCGCTGGACCAGTGAAAGCCCCAAGCCCAACCCTTCACCTCGCTGCTCGTTGCCGCGCACGAACGGCTGGAACATGGCTTCACGTTTTTCCTCGGGAATCCCGACACCGCTGTCCTCGACCACAAAGCCTTCTGCTTCTAGCGTAAGCCGGATAAACCCGCTGTCGGTGTAATGCAATGCGTTGCGCAGCAAGTTGCCCATCACCGCATGAAGGAACGTGGCGTTGTAGCCTGTGTCCGAAGACTGACCAGGCTCAAACAACAGTGTCAAACCTTTGGCCTCAATGGGTTCTCGCCACAACGTTATCAACTGATCAGCTGCCGCAGCGAGGGATAGCTTCGGCGCCATGTCCGAATCCTCACGCTGGGTCCGCGCCAGCATGAGAAAGGTTTGCACCAGATCACGCATCTCTTCACAGGCACGAGCAATACGCTGCACCTGAGCGCGTGCGCGCTGATCGAGGGCCGGATTTTCAAGCAGCAACTCACAGGAGCTGGCAAGTACCATCAGCGGCGTGCGCAGCTCATGACTGACATCACTGGTGAACAAGCGCTCTCGCGTCAGGGCCTGACGCAAACGCCCGAGCGTGGTATCAAAGGCCACGGCCAGCTCACCCACTTCATCGGCGGCATAGTCTGGCGCCAAGAGCGGCGCAAGCCCCAACAGTTGATCGCGATGCCTGACCTGTCTGGCCAGCCTTACCACCGGCGCCATTACTTTTCGCGCCAATATCCAGCCGAGGAACACTGCCAGCCCCAGCGCAAGGACGAACCCGACCAGCACCACCGCGAACAGCACCCGTTCACGCTCTTCAAAATCGCTTTGATCCTTCAACAACGCGTATCGACGTCCGTCGACGACGACCACCATGACGTGATAGGAAAGGTCATCACGAAAGACTTCATGAAACCCTGGCTCCAGATGCCGTAAATCTTTAGGCAAATCGAACTCACCACGGCCGTCGCTGAAATAGAACAGCTCACCTGGCTCCGGGCGATGGCTCCAGTCGCTAATGCTGTCCATCAACAACAAGCGGTTGAGGTCGCTCCCAAGACCTGCGGAGATCAGCTTTTCTTCGACCACATGGACGGTTGCCACGATGCCTAGGGCGAACGATCCTGCAACCAACGCACTCATCAACGCGAACGCGATGATGATCCGCTGGGCAAGGCTTTGTTTAAACTCCATCACGGCCCTCGGCCAAGCGGTACCCAACGCCATGTACCGTCTGCAGCAACGGCTTGGCAAACGGTTTGTCGATCACCTGACGCAACTGGTGCACATGGCTACGCAGGCTGTCGCTGTCTGGACAATCGTCGCCCCACAGGGCCTCTTCAAGAATCTCCCGACGCAGCACATGCGGGCTTTTCTGCATCAATACCGCCAAGAGCTTGAGGCCGACAGGGTTGAGTTTGAGCAGGCGCCCTTCCCGAGTCACCTCTAAGGTATCGAGGTCGTAAATCAGGTCAGCGACCTGCAGGGTGCGCCTGCCTCCCCCCTGAGCACGGCGCAATACCGCTTCGATTCGTGCAGCGAGTTCGGACAAGGCGAAGGGTTTGAGCAGGTAATCGTCAGCGCCGGAACGGAAGCCTTGCAGCCGGTCGTCCAGTTGATCGCGTGCGGTGAGCATAATTACAGGGGTATCGCGCCGGGCATCCTCGCGCAGCCGCTTGCACAGGGTATAGCCGTCTATACCGGGCAGCATGATATCGAGCACGATCAGGTCATAGTGCTCGGTGGCCGCCAGATGCAAACCGGAAAGCCCATCCTGCGCGCAGTCGACCGTATAGCCCTTCAAACCCAGGTAATCCGCCAGGTTTGCCAGGATGTCGCGGTTGTCTTCAACCAGCAGAATTCGCATGGGGTACTCTCTCTGTATGCTGTTAAGGCCTTGAAGCTGGCGCAGCTTAAGGCCAAGTGACGCGCTCGACCAGTTCTAACGGTCAGGACCGGGTCGCTGGGTCGATCTCGCTCAACGTTTTTTTCACAGCGGGTTCACAACCGCATTACAGTGGCGCTGCCAGACTTTGGCCTTTGCGATCAGGAATCATCAATACGGTTAGCGCTATCGGCGCCGGCGCGCTATTGGCCTTTACGGTCCACCACTGGTTTGTCCGGGGGGCTGCCGAGCGTCAGTATATTCATCATGCTCCAGGCTGATCGGCCTGGACCCTCTCTCTATGCGCTCAGGATATTTCATGCCTTCACCTTTTGCCCGCCCCTACTCTCGCCCACTCAATCTTTGGGTGTGCCTGGGTGTCCCCGCCGTTACAGCGGTCATTCTGATCTTGCTGGAACTGACCTCCCTGGACATGGATATCGCCAGGCACCTCTATGACCCGGTAGCGGGAGACTTTATCGGTCGACACAGCAATTTCCTTGAAGACGTCCTCCACAACCGCGCAAAACAGGCAGTGATTGCGTTCAGTCTTATTTCCCTGGCTGCCTTTGCCGGCGCTTTTTTTGTGCAGCGCCTGAAACCGTGGCGCCGCGAACTGGGTTGCCTGGTACTGTCCATGGCGCTGTCCACCGCCTTCGTGACACCCGTCAAAGTCGTCACCTCGGTGCAATGCCCATGGAGCCTGACTGAGTTCGGCGGCCAAGAAACCTACAGCGAGTTGCTAAGCCCTCGTCCTGCGACCGACAAACCTGGGCGCTGCTGGCCCGGCGGTCATGCTGCGACCGGCTTTACCCTGTTCGCACTGTTCTTCGCCTTGCGTGATCGCCGTCCTCGCCTGGCACGAGCCGCATTGGTATTTGCCTTCAGCCTGGGCACGATTTTCTCGATTGGTCGAATGCTGCAAGGTGCGCACTTCTTCTCTCACAACGTCTGGACAGCGGTGTTCTGCTGGCTGATTTGCCTGGGGTCGTATTACGCCGTGTTATACCGCGCTGAACCGAAGATAGTCCCGGCGAGTAAACCTCTGGTCGCCAAGGCTGGTTGATTCTGAGTCTGTGTGCGGAGCGGAACTTTAACGCTCGCCGCACAGCTCAGCCTCACCGACTACCCGCCATAAAAAAACCCCGCCGAAGCGGGGTTTTTTATGGGAGAGGTAAAGCTGGCTTACATCATGCCGCCCATACCACCCATGCCGCCCATGTCCGGCATGCCGCCGCCAGCAGCCTTGTCGTCAACCACTTCAGCGATCATCGCTTCGGTAGTGATCATCAGGCTGGCGATGGAGGACGCCGCTTGCAGAGCAGAGCGAGTCACTTTAGCTGGGTCAAGGATGCCCATTTCGATCATGTCGCCGTATTCGCCAGTAGCAGCGTTGTAACCGAAGTTACCCGAACCCTGCTTGACCTTGTCGACAACTACGCTTGGCTCGTCGCCGGAGTTGGAAACGATCTGACGCAGTGGAGCTTCTACAGCGCGACGCAGCAGAGCGATACCGACGTCCTGATCAGCGTTGTCGCCTTTCAGGCCAGCGATTGCTTGCAGGGAGCGAACCAGTGCCACGCCACCGCCAGGTACCACGCCTTCTTCAACGGCTGCACGTGTTGCGTGCAGGGCGTCTTCAACGCGGGCTTTCTTCTCTTTCATTTCAACTTCGGAACCGGCGCCGACTTTGATTACTGCAACGCCGCCGGACAACTTGGCCAGACGCTCTTGCAGTTTTTCTTTGTCGTAGTCAGACGTGGTGTCTGCTACTTGCGTACGGATCTGAGCGATACGCGAGTCGATATCGGCACGAACGCCAGCACCGTCGATGATGGTGGTATTTTCTTTGTTCAGCACAACGCGCTTGGCATTACCCAGGTGTTCCAGGGTAGTGGTTTCCAGGCTCAGGCCGATCTCTTCGGAGATAACGGTACCGCCAGTCAGAACAGCGATGTCCTGCAGCATGGCCTTGCGACGATCACCAAAGCCAGGAGCTTTGACGGCTGCAACTTTCACGATACCGCGCATGTTGTTCACAACCAGAGTCGCCAAGGCTTCGCCTTCAACGTCTTCAGCAACGATCAACAGCGGACGGCCAGCTTTGGCCACTGCTTCCAGAACTGGCAGCATTTCGCGGATGTTGGAGATTTTTTTGTCGACCAGCAGGATCAGCGGACCGTCCAGCTCGGCAACCATGGTATCTGGCTTGTTGATGAAGTACGGGGACAGGTAGCCACGGTCGAACTGCATGCCTTCAACAACAGACAATTCGTTTTCCAGGCCAGTGCCTTCTTCAACGGTGATAACGCCGTCTTTGGTCACTTTTTCCATAGCTTCGGCAATGATGTCGCCGATGGAGCTATCGGAGTTGGCGGAGATGGTACCCACCTGAGCAATGGCCTTGGTGTCGGTGCAAGGCTTGGACAGCAGCTTGAGCTGAGCAACGATAGCGATGGTCGCTTTGTCGATGCCGCGCTTCAGGTCCATTGGGTTCATGCCAGCAGCGACGGCTTTCAGGCCTTCGTTGACGATCGATTGAGCGAGAACGGTAGCGGTGGTGGTGCCGTCGCCTGCGTCATCGTTTGCACGGGAAGCAACGTCTTTAACCAGCTGCGCGCCCATGTTTTCGAAACGGTCTTTCAGTTCGATTTCTTTTGCAACGGAGACGCCGTCTTTGGTGATCAGCGGAGCGCCAAAGCTTTTTTCGATAATGACGTTACGGCCTTTAGGCCCGAGGGTCGCTTTAACTGCGTCAGCCAGGACGTTGACACCAGTGAGCATTTTTTTACGGGCGGAGTCGCCGAATTTAACTTCTTTTGCAGCCATGATCGTTATTCCTTAAATACTGGGTAGTAACGGAAATTCGCGGGAAATACTCAGGCTTCGACGACTGCGAGAATTTCGTTCTCGCTCATCACCAGCAGGTCTTCGCCGTCTATTTTCACAGTGTTGCTGCCGGAGTAAGGGCCAAACACCACTTTGTCGCCTACTTTTACGGCCAGCGCACGCACTTCACCGTTGTCCAGCACGCGGCCGGTACCAACAGCAAGGATCTCGCCACGGTTTGGCTTTTCAGCAGCCGAACCCGGCAGAACGATACCGCCAGCAGTTTTCGATTCTTCTTCGCTGCGACGGATTACGACGCGGTCATGCAGAGGACGAAGCTTCATTGTCGATCTCCTAATTATGGTTTTGAACGTCCGGTGACTGCACCGGCGGTTTAGAACATCCGGCGTTGCCGGTTACGGTTCGACGAGCGAACCGCAGAATACGGTCTGGCGAATCCACCAGAAACCTTGCGGTGACCCTTACATAAGGGCGAGCAAGGTGATTACAAGGCTTGGCGTGTAATTTTTTTGCAGACAGATACAGCCTTTTGAAACATATGCGGCACCGGACGGTCCCGCACAGGCCGTTGCGTACAGGCTAGAACGCTTACCGATCGCGATGTTCGAACTCACCTTCGATCACGTTAGGCTGACGGTTGCCGGGGTGTGCGGCACCGGGACGCTCCGGGCCACCCGCGGCTCGTACGTCATCGGCAAACGCACGCTGGCGGATCGCTTGCTCTTCAGCGCGCTTGCGCAACGTGTTGACCAGCACCTTACGGGTGAACGGCAACAGGCAGATCAGCCCCAGTACGTCACTGATAAAACCAGGCAGCAGCAGTAACCCACCGCCGACGGCGACCATCAGACCTTCCAGCATCTGCTGGGCTGGCAGCTCGCCGCGGGCCAGGCTCTCGCGGGCACGCAGCGCCGTGGCAAAGCCTGCGATCCGGATCACGAATACGCCGAGCATGGAGCTGGCGACCACCAGCAAGAAGGTCGGCAAAAAGCCAATGGCCATACCCACCTTGACCAGAACAAACAGTTCCAGCACTGGAAACAGTAGAAAGAGCAACAGAAAAACGCGCATCAAATGAGTTCCTCAACGGAAGAATGACTTCCAATAAACCCTATGTGACGTCGCCAAATCGTGAATTCAAGCCTCTTGGGCTTCATTCGCCGGCCATTTTTCAGCATGGGCCAGCTGGACCAAGGCTTCGCGAACTTGTTTCGGAGTGTTACAGGAGTGAGCAAAAGCCAGCCAGTATAGACCCTGCCCTATGCGTAAATGCATACCTTCGCTGTCGATACCGACCATCTGTGCGGGCTGCGTCTGCGGCAGACCGGACAGCGTGACGTAATGGGCGATGGCGGTAGCGTGGTCGTTATTCATGTGTTCGACCATTGCGGTTTCCGCTGCGCCAGCAAACGGATTGGCCAGGGCGACCTCATCGAGCCAGTGAATCGCGCCAAAACCGCCGATATAACGGTATCGCACCGGGACCAGCACCCAGAAGTCAAAGTCGTGGGCACTGTGATAGCTCTGCGATTCGGGGAAATACCGGTAATAACGCTCGGCAGCCGCTTCAATGGCAGCGCTGCCGGTCAGTTTCTCGGCCTCGGCCAGCAGGGTGATACGGCCCACCGCCTGTACATCCTCAGCTCCGCGCTCTCCAACCAGCAGCGAGCACTTGGGGTCCTTTTGCAGGTTATGCGTGTGCTGGGCGATGCGGCTGATCAGGATCAGTGGCCTGCCCTGATCATCCAGGCAATAAGGCACCACAGAGCCAAACGGGAAGCCGGGCATGGATTTGGAGTGAGTGGACAGCACACCCCGGTATTCCTTGAGCAGCAATTCTCGGGCATGCTTAGCGGCATTAACGCTCATCTTATGACTCCTTATATAGAATCCGTCGAAAACGGACGGGCGCTCGGTATTTTTGCAGCGCCACCAGAGCAACTCCAAGCGCGGACTCCGCGAGTGTGGGTCATCTGGTAAGGATAACCACCGACTGTTTTATTGGGCACGCGCATGCATTTGAAAGACAAGATAATTATTATCACTGGCGGTTGCCAGGGTTTGGGCCGTTCGATGGCCGAATATCTCGCGGCCAAAGGCGCGAAGCTGGCCCTGGTGGACTTGAATCAGGAAAAGCTTGATCAAGCGGTTGCCGCTTGCAAGGCATTGGGCGTGGAAGCACGGTCTTACCTGTGCAACGTCGCTAACGAAGAACAAGTGACGCAGATGGTTGCTCAAGTTGCCGAGGACTTCGGCGCGATTCACGGCCTGATCAATAACGCAGGGATTCTTCGTGACGGCCTGCTGCTAAGGGTCAAGGACGGCGAGATGACCAAGATGTCCCTGGCGCAGTGGCAAGCGGTCATCGACGTCAATTTGACCGGCGTATTCTTGTGCACCCGTGAAGTGGCAGCAAAGATGATCGAACTGAAGAATCAGGGCGCGATCATCAATATCTCTTCGATCTCCCGCGCAGGCAATGTCGGTCAGACCAACTACTCGGCGGCCAAAGCCGGTGTCGCAGCCGCCACCGTGACCTGGGCCAAGGAACTGGCACGCTATGGCATCCGCGTCGCAGGCATTGCCCCTGGCTTCATCGAAACTGAAATGACCTTGGGCATGAAGCCTGAAGCGCTGGAAAAAATGACCTCAGGCATCCCGCTCAAGCGCATGGGCAAACCTGAAGAAATCGCCCATTCGGCAGCTTATATTCTGGAGAACGACTACTTCAGCGGTCGTATTCTGGAATTGGACGGCGGGTTGCGGATCTAGGTTCTATTGCTGATCAGGGTCGAGTCAGTCGGACGCGACCCTGATCCGTTCGCAGGGCAGGGGAATGCCTGGTTGCAAGCGCCCCTGCGATAGCCTCATCGGAGGCTTACCACGTCACCCCAAAGCCAGCCGTATAGCGGGTCTTGTCGAGATCCCCGTCGGAAGAACCGCTAATGAGGTTTTTCTCAGCCTTCAGGTTGAGCGAGGCCCATTCGGTAACTTTGTAACGCAGCCCAATCTCACTGTCCAGACTGTAATTGGCAACGCCCATGAGTGATTTGTTCAATTCGCCATTGGTGAAAAACTCGACCCTCTTGCCAATCAAGAAACGGTTGTAATCCCACTTCATGCCCGCGGAATAGAAATTGGCTTTCTGACCGTCCGCGTATTCGTAGTCGGTGCGGTTAAGCAACGAACCCAGCGAGAATGCACCCAGCTCGTCATCCCAGAATTGATAGCCCGGACCGGTACCGATTGTACGTTGGCGGGTCAAATTTTCTATATCGTCGCGTTTGTAGGTAACACGACCATCCCAGAACCATTTTTCGGTGAAGAAACGGTCAATGGAGTACTCGGCGCTCCAGTTATCGGTACTGATGAGGCCATCCTGAGTTTCGCGGTTGTACTCGCCTTTGGCGTTATGCCGCCAATCGCCGTGACGCGCCGAAGTCTTGAAGGCGATGTTGTAATCGTCGGTGTTCTTTTCCGCACGCTGAAAATCCAGCGCGGCATCGATGCTGCCTTTCCAGACCAGATCCGTAATCACCGGTTTGGGTTTCATGATCTGCTGGATGCTGGCCAGCTCGACAGTCTTGGGCGCCTCACCATTGGCCAGCGTCACCTTGCCATCCTCGGCCGGCTGCAACGACTTGGCGATTTCGCCGGGGTACTTGTCCTGTTTGACCAGAAGCTTCTGATCACTCTCCAGGGTTTTGATCTGTTTCCAGTCCAGCGGGATCGCTCCGGCATAATCGGTCTGGAGCAACAACTTACCGCCATCGAAGACTCTAATGGTCCCCGTCAGCCGATCACCATTTTTCAACCAGACGGTATCGGCGAGTACAGGTATGGAGGTGCTGATAATAGCAATGCACAGCAAGGTTCTAGACAGCATAAGCAACGACAAGGCTCAGGTTTACAGGGGAATCGGGCATCATCTCCAGGACGACAACGAGCAACAAAAGACCCATTACGCGGGCTGTAGTTCCACAAACCCTGCCTTCAAGCGCCTTTCAACAGGAATAAACGCGTGACCGATCACCCGCCAAAACAGGACGACTCTGCTCAATTAACGCCGGCCGAAGTCCGGCGTAGAGCGCTCTACGTGACCCTCCATCAAATCCCGGAAGGCAAGGTCGTGAGCTATGGACAGCTGGCTGAATTTGCCGGACTGGGGCGTGCCGCACGCTGGGTTGGGCGCACGTTGAGCCAATTACCGCAGGGCACCTCCCTCCCCTGGCACCGGGTGCTGGGGGCGGGCGGTAAACTCAGTTTGCCGGTCGGAACCGCCTCAGGCGACGAACAACGTGCGCGTCTAAGGGCTGAAGGCGTCATCATCAAAAATAATCGAGTAGATATTCAGTGCCATGGCTGGCGCCCGATAGAGCACAGCGGTTAGAGTGCGCCCTTTGTTTTCGTAACCTGAGGCAGACTTCAGCCCATGCCCCGTAAATCCTGGCGCGCCGCGCTCGCCGCTTATGCCAGCCCCTCGACGTTAGTGCTATTGCTGCTCGGATTCGCTGCGGGCATGCCTTATATGCTCGTGTTTTCCACGCTGTCGGTCTGGCTGCGCGAAGCGGGCGTCGCACGTGAAACCATCGGTTATGCCAGCCTCATCGGCCTGGCTTATGCCTTCAAGTGGGTCTGGTCACCCCTATTGGACCAATGGCGCCTGCCTTTTCTTGGCAAACTTGGCCGCCGACGATCATGGCTGGTGTTGTCTCAATCCCTGATAGTGCTTGGCTTGATCGGCATGGGTTTTTGCGACCCACAAAAACACCTGTCCTGGCTGATTGCTATTGCCGTGCTGGTTGCGTTCTCGTCTGCGACGCAAGACATCGCCATCGACGCCTATCGTCTGGAAATCGCTGAAGACAGCCGCCAGGCCGCCCTGGCAGCGAGCTACATGTCCGGGTACCGCGTTGCGGCTCTGCTTTCCACTGCGGGGGCGCTGTATTTTGCCGAAGGCTTCGGCTCGACTGGCTTCAGCTACAAACATTCGGCGTGGGCGGGCACTTACATTCTGTTCGGCCTTTTGATGCTGCCCGCACTGGTCACCACGATGGTCATGCGAGAGCCACCGGTACCGTTGCGCACCCAGCTGTCCGCAGCGCGCTATGGATTCAACCACCAGTTGGCGTCAGTCTTTGTGCTGATCATCTTGCTGGTTTCAGTACCCGCGATGTTCACCCAGCTGTACTACACGGACTTTGCCAGCGTGCTGTTCAACGGCACCAGCTGGGTCACTCTGCTGCTCGAAGACCGAGCGTTTCTACGCGCCATCCTGTACATCACACTGACCACCCTGTGCCTGTCATCCTTTGGTCGACGCGGGCTTGCACCCGTCCTGACTCCCGTTAACGACTTCATCAGGCGCTATCGCTGGCAGGCTTTTCTGCTGTTAGGTCTGATCGCAACCTATCGAATGTCAGACACGGTCATGGGTGTCATGGCTAACGTATTTTATATCGACCTGGGCTTCACCAAGGACCAGATTGCCAGCGTCAGCAAGCTCTTCGGCCTGGTCATGACCCTGTTGGGCGCGGGCTTTGGTGGGTTGTTGATCGTTCGTTTCGGCATTCTGCCGATCCTGTTCATCGGCGGCTTTGCCTCAGCGGCCACTAATCTGCTGTTTTTAATGCTCGCAGACATGGGCCCGAACCTGCGGATGCTCATAGTGACCATCTCCCTGGACAACTTCAGCGCAGGGATGGCTACGTCTGCTTTCGTCGCCTATCTGTCGAGCCTGACCAACCTCAAGTTCTCGGCGACACAATACGCGCTACTCAGCTCGATCATGCTCTTGTTGCCGCGCCTGATAGGTGGCTATTCCGGGGTAATGGTAGAAAGGTTTGGCTACCACACCTTCTTCCTGATCACCGCCGTGCTCGGGTTACCAACCCTGGTGATGATCGCCCTGCAATGGGCTCAGGAGGCACGACGGGCCAAAGCGGTGCAGGTGCCGGAAGCGATTGAAACATCGGTCAGCGAACAGCCTTAGGTTGCGCGGCAAGCAAAAAGCCCCGACTCGCGGGGCTTTTTTTTTCAGCAGAGCCGGCTTATTGTGCGGCCGACTCCTGCACCACGCGAACCATCCGCTGTGGTGCAGGGATATTGATGTTGGCGGCCTTCAAACGATCCCGCGCTTCAATATTGAAATGAGCGACGACATCGGCATAGTCGCCGGTCTTGGTCCATGCACGCAACGACAGGGTAATAGCATTCTCGCCCAACGTCGTGACCACCGCCTGAGGCGCCGGATCCTGTAGCACGCGAGGATCCTGAGCCATCTCCAGCAACACCTGCAGGGCTTGCCGCAGATCAGCGTCATGCTCCACACCAATGTCAAAGACCACCTTGCGAGTTGGCTGACGGTTGGTGTTGGTGATGATGCCATTGGACAGGATGCCGTTAGGCACGATCACGGTCTTGTTATCACCCGTGCGCAGAACCGTATGGAAGATCAGGATGTTGTCGACCGTGCCGCTGATGTTTTGGGCTTCGATCCAATCACCAATGCGGAACGGGCGAAACAGCAAAATCAGCACACCGCCAGCGAAGTTCGCCAGACTGCCCTGCAACGCCAGACCGATGGCCAGACCCGCAGCACCGATGGCGGCCACGAACGAGGTCGTTTCGACACCGATCATCGACGCGACGCTGACGATCAGCAGCACTTTGAGGACGATGTTGGCCAGGTTGCTGATAAATCCCTGTAACGCCAGGTCGGCATTGCGCAACGCCAGTAGCCCACCCAGTTTGCGCGTCACTTTGTTGATCAGCCACCAGCCGATACCCAGAGTAACCACGGCCAGCAACACTCGGCTGCCATACTGCAGAAACATGGGAACCCAAGACTGGGATACCTTTACCAAATGATCAACTTCAGCATTCAAATCCATTGAGGTCACCTTTAGTCGCGAAAGTTGTTGAACTGCAGGGGCATGCCGAACTCATGACCCCGCAGTACCGCCATCGCTTCTTGCAAATCATCACGTTTCTTGCCGGTCACACGGACTTGCTCGCCCTGAATAGCGGCCTGCACCTTAAGCTTGGCGTCTTTGATATGAGCGACGATTTTCTTCGCCATCTCTTTATCAATGCCTTCCTTGAGGGTGGCTTCCTGCTTCATCAATTTGCCGGACGCATAAGCATCCTTGAGCTCAAGGCATTGCACATCAATCTTGCGCTTGACCAGGCACAGCTTGAGGATTTCGACCATCGCCTCTAGCTGAAAATCTGCCTCGGCGGTGAGGTTCACGGTCAACTCCTTGAACTCGAATGTGCCTTTGCCTTTAAGGTCGTACCGACGATCCAGCTCTTTGATGGCATTGTCGACGGCGTTAGTGACTTCGTGTTTATCCAGTTCGGACACTACGTCGAACGAGGGCATGTAATTTCTCCAGATAAACGGCGCGGCTCGATATGAAGATGGAGCACGCCTGACTTGACGGTATGAATGCGCCGTCATTATAACGAGACTTTCCCCACCGTCGCTGCGAGCCTGCCATGTTGAATTCCAATTCCTTCATTCAACACCCCGTCATGCCTTCGCCAGTGAATGGCTGATGGCTGTTATCTGGCACGTTTTGGGCGTCGGCAGCCTCGGCAGCCTGTGGGCGACCCGCCTGGCGCGCGCCGGATTACCGGTACGCCTGATTTTGCGCGACCCAACGCGTCTGACGGCCTACAAGGCCGCCGGCGGTCTGACCCTGGTCGAGCAAGGCCACGGCCACACCTTGGCCATCCCCGCGCAAACATTCGACGCCGCCGAACCCATTGAACGCCTGCTGGTAGCGTGCAAAGCCTATGACGCCGAAGCCGCCGTCGCTCGTCTGGCTCCGCGATTGAGCGCCAATGCTGAACTGATCCTGTTGCAAAATGGCCTCGGCAGTCAGGATGCGGTCGCGGCAAAGGTGCCCCATGCCCGCTGTATATTTGCATCGAGTACCGAGGGTGCTTTTCGTGACGGCGACTGGCGTGTGGTATTTGCCGGCCACGGCTACACCTGGCTCGGCGATGCCAAGGACCCGACGCCGCCCACATGGCTGAACGAGCTACAGGCCAGCGGCATCCCTCATGAGTGGACCCCGGACATCCTCACCCGGCTCTGGCGCAAGCTGGCGCTGAACTGCGCGATCAACCCACTGACCGTACTCCATGACTGCCGCAACGGCGGGCTGGCAACCCACCACTGCGAAGTCGCGACACTGTGCGCTGAATTGACCGAACTGCTCGGTTGCTGCGGCCAGCCCGCGGCAGCCGAGGACTTGCACAGCGAGGTCGAGCGGGTGATTCAGGCGACGGCAGCCAACTATTCGTCGATGTATCAGGACGTCGCCCACGGCCGCCGCACCGAAATCAGCTATCTGTTGGGCCACGCCTGCGCGGTAGCGGCGCGTCATCAGTGCTCGCTGCCGCACCTGACTCAGCTGCAAGCGCGACTGATCGCCCATTTGCAGTCACGCGGGTTGCGCACCGACTAGATTACGGCGCGGCCAATATTGCTCAGTGCCTGAACCCCGCGTTACCCTGCGGGTTCATCAATCGCCTGTGATTTGCCCGATGCCATTGCGCCAGCGCCTAGAAAACCTACCGGTAGGACAGAAGCTTCTGGCCGCCTTGCTGGTCTTGTTGACCACGGTATTGTTGGTGGCCAACCTGACCTTCATCAGCGCCGCCTATTACATCTCCCAAGAAAGCATGGCCCCACAAGCCTTGCAGACCATTGGCCGACTGCTCAGCAACCCCGGTCTCAGCCAGGACGCGTTAACGTCGGAAAGCAACGCCAAAGCTTTGCTCAAGGAGCTCAAGAGCTATAGCTCATTGCGTGCGGCAGCACTGTACGACAACAACGGTGAGCGTCTGGCGCAGGTACAGCAGGGCGAAAAACTCAACTTGCCCGAACGCTACAAGAACATAGAAGGTTGGCGCCTGACCGAGTTTCGCAGCACTCAACTGATTCCCATCCCCAAAGCAGGAGAAGCTCCAGGCTACCTATTGCTGGTGGCCAGCAGTGAGCTGCCGATGGCGTTTTACACCGGCACGCTCACCGCCAGCCTGGGGATTCTGGTATTCAGCGTATTGCTGTGGCTGATCATCGCCCGGCAGATTCGGCGCCTGATCACCGAGCCGATCTACCAGCTCGAACAGCTGTCGCGCCAGGTGACCCGCGAGGAAAACTACGCACTGCGTGCCAAACGAGGCAACGACGATGAAATCGGCAGCCTGGCGGAAGCCTTCAACACCATGCTTTCGCGTATTGAAGCCCGGGAGCAGCAACTCAAACGTGCGCGGGACGACTCTCAAGACGCCTACGACCAAGCACAGGGCCTGGCAGAAGAAACCCGCCACACCAACCGCAAACTCGAACTCGAAGTGCAGGTGCGCAGCAAGATCGAGAAGAAACTCACCGGCTTCCAGAACTACCTCAACAGCATCATCGACTCGATGCCGTCAGCGCTGATCGCGCTGGACGAACAGCTGTATGTCACGCAATGGAACCAAGAGGCCAGCGCCCTCTCCGGCACACCTCTGGATGAAGCCCTCAATCAGCCGATTTTCCTCGCCTTTGAGCCAATGAAAGCTTTCCTGCCGAAGATCAAACACACGGTCGAGCGACACACGGTCACCAAGATCGAGCGGGTCACCTGGATCAAAGATGAAGTCCCTCACCACTATGCACTGACCTTTTATCCGCTGACAGGCGGCGCAGGCCGTGGCGTGGTGATCCGCATCGATGACATCACCCAGCGGCTGTCGCTGGAGGACATGATGGTGCAGTCGGAGAAGATGCTGTCGGTCGGCGGGCTTGCGGCCGGCATGGCGCATGAAATCAACAACCCCCTAGGCGCAATCCTGCACAACGTGCAGAACATTCGCAGACGCCTGTCGCCGGATCTGCCGAAAAACATCGAGCAGGCCGAACAAAACGGCATTGATCTGGCGCAGGTCAATCGATACCTGGAAAGCCGTGAAGTGCCTAAATTACTCGAAGGCATCCAGCAGGCCGGCGCCCGCGCCGCCAAAATCGTCAGCCACATGCTCAGTTTCAGCCGACTCAGCAACCGACAGATGGCGCCCTGCGACTTGCCCGCCTTGATCGATCAGGCCGTAGAGATCGCCAGTAACGACTTCGACCTGACCATCGGCTTCGACTTCAAGGGCCAGGCCATCATTCGCCAGTTCGACCCCAACCTGGGCCCCGTACCCGGTACGGCTAACGAGCTGGAGCAGGTGCTGCTCAATTTGCTGAAGAACGCCGCGCAGGCCATCCATCAACGTGCAAATGATAGTGAACCGGGACGCATCATCCTGCGTACCCGCCTAAACCCGCCTTGGGCCGAGATCCAGGTCGAAGACAATGGCATCGGGATGTCTGAGAACGTACGAAAACGCACCTTCGAGCCGTTTTTCACCACCAAGGAAATCGGTCAAGGCACAGGGCTCGGTCTGTCCGTGTCGTACTTCATTATCACCAACAACCACAAAGGCCAGATGGAAGTGCAATCGACCCCAGGCCAAGGCACTTGCTTCACCCTGCGCCTGCCGCTGGCCGGCAGCGCAATCAACGTTCAGGAACAGTCCCTTTCGGAGTTATAACCATGGGCTTTCGCCTGTCGAAAATTTACACACGTACGGGCGACAAAGGCGAAACCGGCCTTGGTGATGGCCGCCGCGTACCCAAGGACCACCCGCGTATCGAGGCCATTGGCGAGGTCGACACATTGAACAGCCAAGTGGGCGTATTGCTCGCAGGGTTGGCGGAGCAGGTCGAGCATTATCCGGGCTTGAGCGAGCTGATCGAGGTACTGACGCCTTGCCAGCATCGGTTGTTCGATCTGGGTGGCGAGTTGGCGATGCCTGCGTATCAAGCGCTCGACAACGCTGAAATCGAGCGCCTGGAGGCAGCCATCGATCTATGGAACGAGACGCTGGGTCCGCTGGAAAACTTCATTCTGCCGGGCGGTTCAGCATTGATCGCGCAGGCCCACGTATGTCGCAGCCTGGCCCGCAGCGCCGAACGCCGTTGCCAACACCTGAATGCCCTCGAACCACTGGCAGGGGTTGGCCTGGCCTACATCAACCGACTGTCGGACCTGCTGTTCGTGGCGGCGCGTTTGATTGCCAAGCGTCAGGGCATTGCCGAGATTCTTTGGCAGGCGGCGCCAAAACCGTAGGGGCGAGGCGGTCAGACCTCTGGCCAAAACGCCCGAATCCCTGCCACGCCCTGCGCGCCGCTTTCCCAGGCGCGCTGACGATCATCGACACCGACACCGCCTAGCAAAAACACGGGCTTGCTGAAGCCGGCGATCAACTGCGTCGCCTGCTCCCACCCCATCGGCAGCGCGTCTGGATGGGTTTGCGTAGCTTGCACCGGAGACAACGTGACGAAATCCACCCCCATCTGCTCGGCCAGCGCCAATTCCTCAGCGTTGTGACAGGACGCCGCCAGCCAGCGTGCAGCAGGGAACGGTCGGCCTGCGCTGGCGAGTTTGCGCAACTGCGCCGCCGTCAGGTGCCACCCAGCAGCCGGGAAGTCACCCAGCCACTCCAGCGGCCCTTTGAGCATCAACTGCGCCTTGCCTGCGCAGAGTCCAACGGCATCCACCGCCAAGTCGCGATATTTCGGGTCGTACCCGTTCGGCGAGCGCAGCTGTACCAGCTTGATTCCTCCGGCTATCGCCTTCTGCAAACCGCGCAGCAATTCTGGCGTTTCCAGCCCCTCGGGGGTAATCAGGTACTCGCCAGGCAAGCGTGCTGCCGCGACGATAGGCTGATTCGCCGCCGGAAAGTCATAGTCCACCAGCTCGCGCGCAGACGCCCACGCCAATGGCTGGCCTTCGGCGCCATGCGGCTCACCGATGAATGCCGATACTTCCCAGACATCCAGCAACACCTGCTTGTCCGGGTAGTCGTGCTGAACCTTGATCAACGGACGAGCGGTGACAACCACGATACCCAGCTCTTCCAGCAGCTCGCGTGCCAGCGCGACCTCGACCGTTTCACCGGTCTCGACCTTACCGCCGGGAAACTCCCACAAACCGCCCTGATGCTGAGTATCGGCACGTCGTGCGATAAGGATCTTGCCGTCGTTACCACGGATCACTGCCGCTGCTACATGAACTCGTTTCACCGCACCACTTCCTCTAAACCTGCTTTCTGCCAGCGCTGAAAAGCAGGCCACTGGTAAATTGTTTCAACATACGCCTGCGCCTCTGCGGGCAATGCCACACGATAGGTCCGCAGGCGCACTGCAACCGGAGCGAAAAACGCATCCGCCGCGCTCAGCTTACCAAACAGATAAGGACCACTCTCAACGGCCGCGGCACGACACTCAGCCCACAACGCAACGATACGATCGATGTCGGCCTGAGCGTCGGCAGGGATCACGTCCAGCGCCGCATCACGCCGAAGGTCGAACCCCATGTGCGTGCGCAAACCCATGAACCCGCTGTGCATCTGCGCGCAGGCTGAGCGCGCCTGGGCCCGGGCAGCGATATCCTGCGGCCAGAGTCCCGCCTCGGGAAAACGCTCGGCCAGGTACTCAATAATCGCCAAAGAGTCAGCAATGGTCCCGTGTTCGGTTTTCAGGAGAGGAACTTTGCCGGTTGGCGAATGCTCAAGCGCCCGTTGCCGACTGTCTGGCTGATTCAGCCAAATCACTTGCTCGGTATAGGGCACGCCGATCATATCCAGCGCCAGCGCAGGACGCAGCGACCAGGAAGAAAAGCGTTTGTCGCCGATAATCAGGTGCAAGCTCATGTTCGGGACTCTCCAGGAGGGCGGATCGATCACCTCAGGTGGGAGCAAATACATTCGCGCCCACCTGTTCAGCTAAAATGCGCGTCCAGATTACGTACGATATTCCGCGTTGATCTTCACGTACTCGTGCGACAGGTCGGTGGTCCAGATAGTTTCGCGGCATTCACCACGGCCCAGCTCGATGCGGATGGTGATTTCAGCTTCGGCCATGACCGCCGAGCCCTGAGCTTCGGTGTAGGTGGTTGCACGGCAGCCCTGGCTGGCGATGCACACAGCACCGAGGAATACGTCGATCTTGCTGACGTCCAGATCCGGCACACCCGCGCGGCCCACCGCAGCAAGGATCCGGCCCCAGTTGGGATCGGAGGCGAACAACGCGGTTTTGATCAACGGTGAGTGCGCCACGGCGTAAGCCACGTCCAGACATTCCTGATGATTGCCGCCGCCATTCACTTCAACTGTGACGAACTTGGTTGCGCCCTCGCCATCACGGACGATGGCCTGAGCCACGTCCATGCATACTTCGAACACCGCTTGTTTAAGCGCGGCGAACAATGGACCTTTAGCCTCAGTGATCTCCGGCAATGCGGCCTTGCCCGTCGCGATCAGCATGCAGCAGTCGTTGGTCGAGGTATCGCCGTCGATGGTGATGCGGTTGAACGACTTGTTGGCCCCGTCACGCAGCAGGTCCTGCAACACACTCTGCGCGACCTTGGCGTCAGTAGCTATGTAGCCGAGCATGGTCGCCATGTTCGGACGAATCATCCCTGCGCCCTTGCTGATCCCCGTCACGGTGATGGTCACGCCTTCATGCTGAAACTGACGGCTCGCCCCCTTGGGCAAAGTGTCAGTGGTCATGATCCCGGTTGCCGCGGCGGCCCAGTTATCCACAGACAGATCGTCCAGGGCGGCTTGCAGCGCGCCTTCGATTTTCTCCACGGGCAATGGCTCGCCAATCACCCCGGTGGAGTAAGGCAGCACCGCATTGGCGTCGACACCCGCCAGCTCCGCGAGCTTGGCGCAGGTACGCGCGGCGGCTGCTAGCCCCGGCGTACCGGTGCCCGCGTTGGCATTACCGGTGTTGGTCAGCAAATAACGCACAGGGCCTTGTACACGCTGCTTGGCCAGAATCACCGGCGCGGCGCAGAACGCGTTCAGCGTGAACACGCCCGCCACACTGGAACCTTCAGCGCAGCGCATGACCACCACGTCTTTGCGCCCTGGGCGCTTGATTCCGGCAGAGGCAATGCCAAGTTCAAAACCAGGAACCGGGTGCAACGTCGGCAAAGGACCAAGACCAACAGCCATGAAGTGCGCTCCTTGAAAGCTATCTGCGCCGCCCGCATCGGTACGGCTCAATCGATGGAAAAACGCCGCGACGGCTGGGCCGGTCGCGGCGCGGGGTATTTCAGGTTAACAACGCCAGGCTGAACTTAGTTGATCTGGCCGTGGCAGTGCTTGAACTTTTTGCCCGAACCACACCAGCACACTTCGTTGCGACCCAGTTTCTGATCGTTGCGAACCGGTGCCGCTGCGACGGCAACATCGCCCTCCTCCAGCAGCGCTTCGGGCTGATCCAGACCTGGAGCCTCGGCGTGTTCGAACTGCATGCGGTGAGCCAGCTCCTCGGCGTCGCGACGCAGACGGGCTTCTTCTTCGGCCGGGTCTTCGCGGCGAACCTGAACGTGAGACAGCACACGGATAGTGTCGCGCTTGATCGAGTCGAGCAGTTCCTGGAACAGCGCGAAGGACTCGCGTTTGTATTCCTGTTTCGGGTTCTTCTGTGCATAACCCCGCAGGTGGATACCGTGACGCAGGTGGTCCATGGTCGACAGATGGTCTTTCCACAGGTCGTCGAGGACACGTAGCAGAATCTGCTTCTCGAACGTGCGCAGCGCTTCGGCACTGGCTTGTTCTTCTTTATCGTTGTAGGCGGCCAGCAGCTCTTGCAAGAGCTTCTCGCGCAGGGTTTCTTCGTACAGATGATCGTCTTCGTCGAGCCACTGCTGGATCGGGAGCTGAACGCCGAAATCGCTGTTCAGCGCCGCTTCCAAGCCCACGACATCCCACTGTTCTGGCAGCGACTGTGGCGGAATGTGCTGGCTGACAAGGCTGTTGAGCACGTCCAGACGGAAGTCAGCGATGGTGTCACCAATGTTGGTCGCAGCCAGCAGGCTGTTACGCATGTGGTAAATCACTTTACGCTGTTCGTTGGAGACATCATCGAACTCAAGCAGTTGCTTGCGAATGTCGAAGTTACGGCCTTCGACTTTACGCTGCGCTTTTTCGATCGCATTGGTCACCATGCGGTGCTCGATCGCTTCGCCGGACTGCATGCCCAGCGCTTTCATGAAGTTTTTCACCCGATCAGAGGCGAAAATGCGCATCAGGCTGTCTTCCAGCGACAGGTAGAAACGGCTGGAACCTGTATCGCCCTGACGACCGGCACGACCACGCAGCTGGTTATCGATACGGCGCGACTCATGACGCTCGGAAGCAATCACATGCAGACCACCCGCTTCGATCACTTGCTGATGGCGTTTCTGCCAGTCGGCTTTGATCTGAGCGATCTGCTCAGGGGTCGGCTCTTCCAGGGCCGCGACTTCCACTTCCCAATTGCCGCCCAACAGAATGTCGGTACCACGACCGGCCATGTTGGTGGCAATGGTCAGCGCACCCGGACGACCGGCCTGGGCGATGATTTCGGCTTCTTTTTCGTGATACTTGGCGTTCAGAACCTTGTGATCGATGCCTTCCTTGATCAACAGGCTGGACATGTGCTCGGAGGTTTCGATGGTTGCCGTACCCACCAGTACCGGACGCCCCTGGGCCAGGCACTCTTTGATATCGGTGACGATGGCGGCGTATTTTTCTTCGGCGGTCAGGTAGACCAGGTCGTTGAAGTCTTTACGCGCCAGCGGCTTGTTCGGCGGAATAACCGTTACCGACAAGCTGTAGATCTGATGGAACTCGAACGCCTCGGTGTCCGCTGTACCGGTCAT
The DNA here is from genome assembly GCF_052976945.1 of Pseudomonas sp. GG8. Lineage (NCBI taxonomy): Bacteria > Pseudomonadati > Pseudomonadota > Gammaproteobacteria > Pseudomonadales > Pseudomonadaceae > Pseudomonas > Pseudomonas sp. GG8. Next base: position 379,646 of record NZ_JBRIIP010000001.1, on the reverse strand, counting down.
ACCGGACAGCTTGTTGTACAGGCGGAAGTAGTTCTGGAAGGTGGTCGATGCCAGGGTCTGGCTCTCGGCCTGAATATTCAGCACTTCCTTCGCTTCGATGGCCTGATGCAGACCTTCGGACAGACGGCGACCCGGCATGGTACGACCGGTGTGTTCGTCGACCAGCAGGATCTGACCGTCCTGGACGATGTACTCGACGTTGCGATGGAACAGTTTGTGTGCGCGCAGACCGGCGTAAACGTGGGTCAAGAGGCCCAGGTTGTGCGCCGAGTACAGGCTTTCACCCACCGCCAGCAGGCCGACTTCAGTCAGCATCTCTTCGATGAACTGGTGACCGGCTTCGTTCAGTTCAACCTGACGGGTTTTCTCGTCAACGGTGAAATGCCCGGCCTTGGTAACAACACCTTCCACTTCCTCGATGTGCTGCTCGAGTCTCGGGATCAGTTTATTGATTTCGGTGTATAGCTTGGAGCTGTCTTCAGCCTGACCGGAAATGATCAGCGGCGTACGCGCTTCATCGATCAGGATCGAGTCGACTTCGTCGATTACAGCGAAGTTAAGCTCGCGCTGGAACTTGTCTTCCATGCTGAAAGCCATGTTGTCGCGCAGGTAATCGAAACCAAATTCGTTGTTGGTGCCGTAGGTGATATCCGACGCATAAGCAGCGCGCTTCTCTTCCGGCGGCTGGAAAGGCGTGACGACGCCGACGGTCAGACCGAGGAATTCGTAAAGCGGACGCATCCAGTTGGCGTCACGACGAGCCAGGTAGTCGTTCACAGTAATAACGTGCACGCCCTTACCGGCCAGCGCGTTCAGGTAAACCGCCAGTGTCGCCACCAGGGTCTTGCCTTCACCGGTACGCATTTCAGCGATCATGCCTTCGTGCAGGGCTGTGCCGCCAATCAACTGGACGTCGAAGTGGCGCATACCCATGACACGCTTGCCGGCTTCTCGGGCAACCGCAAAAGCTTCAGGCAGAAGTTGATCGAGGGTCTCACCTTTGGCTAAACGGGCCTTGAACTCTTCGGTCTTGGCACGCAATTGCTCGTCCGAAAGGGCCACCATTTGCTCTTCGAAGGCATTGACGGTGACGACCGTCTTGAGCATGCGTTTGACTTCACGCTCGTTCTTGCTTCCAAAAAGTTTCTTTAACAAAGGCGCAAACATATCGACAGGATCTTCCACACATAGGGATGGAGGGCGGCCCCGTGAGTCGCCCGTGCAGCCCTTATGGCCGCATGCGAACGAGCATTCTACCCGGAAACGGTGGTGAGGAAAGTGGCGTTATTCCACGATACCGGCACAACGCTCTAATGGGGCAGCTTTACAATAGGGCCGTTTTTTCGGACTTCAACCCATTGAGGGGAAAAGTGACGCATTGAATGTGTCCATAAAAGCACGGAAAACCCATCTAACGAAGCCGTGCGGGCGCTTTCTGCTACCATGGCCGCTCCGTAACTCAAGGTGTCCCACATGGCATTTCGTCCCCTCTCGGCAAGGGCGCCGGCCGTCTTGCTCCGCGAGGCGAAGCCGCTTAAAGCCATATTCCACCACGCTCAACGCCTGGCCCACTTACAGCGCCTGCTCGAAACCCAGCTGCAACCGGCTGCTCGTGAACACTGCCACGTCGCGTCCTGGCGTGAAGGCAGCCTGTTGCTGATCGTGACCGACGGTCATTGGGCCACGCGCCTGCGCTATCAACAGAAACGCCTGCAACGACAGCTGGTCGCTTTTGAAGAATTCGCCAGCCTGACGCGCATCCTGTTCAAAGTACAACCGCCTACCGTCCAACAGGGCGCAACAGGACACACCATCCATCTGTCGGCCAACGCCGCAGAAAGCATCCAGGCCACGGCAGAGGGTATTACCGACCCTAATCTGCGTGCCGCGCTGGAGCGGCTAGCGAGTCATGGCAAGCCCAAGGGCTGAAGAAACACTGCCGGACGCTGCCGCTATTGATACGGCGTGCGCAACGCTGGCACCGCGCCCATGCGTCCTGATCTGCAGGGATGCGCCTATTGGTCACTGAGTCTTCTTACCCAGCAGTGCGCAGGCGTTCATGAAGGTCATTTTCTGTTTACGCATTGCGTCTTCCACCGTGCGAGTGGCTTTTTGCAGGGCGGGACTGGGTTTGGCCCATTGATCGGCGGGGATCGGTTGCGACCAGCGCTGCACGTGTTCGGGCAACACGGGCGAGCCGGCTTTGTGACCCCACTCGGCGATCATGTACGGCATTTTCCAGAAGGTTAAAACCCGGCGCACGTACCACCAGCGCACGGGCCAGCGGGTGCGAGGCTCAAGGCCGACTCTGGCGAGATACTCATCACTCAACGGGCAGTGCAAATCGCCCATGTCTTCCTTGATCCGCCGCTCCACGTCCCACGTGTGTAGCCCTTCGTAGGGTCGAAGTTCATCCTCGGTCAACTCCCGCCCCAACAGCATCTTCAGCCAGTCGCCCGTTTGATCCTTGGGAATGCCTTGCTCCATGTACATACGAATGGCCTCCCAGGTGCCAATGGCATGGGCCTGGCTGGGTTTACCGACCAATACGAACTGCACGGTGTCGTTTTTCTCGTCCTCCAGCCCCATGCCGAAGGTGTAGAACTGGGTGGCACCATATTGGGTGACCATTTCTGATTGGGACACCCAGGCGACCACGCGCTCCCATGGCACGACCAGTACTTCGTGGGTGTCGCTGTCGACGAAACAAACTTCGCGACGTTGGCGGTTGAAGCGCAGGGGATATTGTTTGGCTTGGGTGCGGACGCCCTCGACAATCGTATAACCGACGGTGCCAACAGATATAACCCCCATACACATCCCGACATAAAGACATGCCTGGAACCCCATCCAAAGAAGCCCCCAAAAAGAACGTTCGATATCTGCGGGTGAAAATATGATGATCAACGTCGCCATCAATATGGGAAAGAAGACCAAAACAATTAGCGTCAACCAAATGGCCCAAGCGAATAATTTCCCCTGAAAAACCATGCCGTTGTTGCTGCCGCCCATCTGCAGATACACATCATTCATCGCTGAGAAATTCTGCATGCTCACGGGCGCTTGCCCGGTACACACCGGCAACGGGGCTAAATACAGTGTTTCTTCCAGCCCATGCTTTCGCACCTCGCCAACAGTAGGACGATTGTCTGTAATGTCCTGCGCCGCCATGGACGGCGCAGGGTTTTCTTTGCGTTTGAATACTTTACTGAGCATGTTTATTCAGCAGCGCGCAGGCGTTCATGAAGGTCATTTTCTGTTTGCGCATTGCGTCTTCCACCGTGCGCGTGGCTTTTTGCAGCGCGGGACTGGGTTTGGCCCATTGATCGGCGGGGATCGGTTGCGACCAGCGCTGCACGTGTTCGGGCAACACGGGCGAGCCGGCTTTGTGACCCCACTCGGCGATCATGTACGGCATTTTCCAGAAGGTTAAAACGCGGCGCACGTACCACCAGCGCACGGGCCAGCGGGTGCGAGGCTCAAGACCTATTTCGGCCATGCGCTCGTCGCTTATCGGCATGTGCAAACTGCCCATGTCCTCTTTTATCCGCCGCTCTACATCCCAACTGTGTAGCCCTTCGTAGGGTCGAAGTTCATCCTCGGTCAACTCCCGCCCCAACAGCATCTTCAGCCAGTCGCCCGTTTGATCCTTGGGAATGCCTTGCTCCATGTACATACGAATGGCCTCCCAGGTGCCAATGGCATGGGCCTGGCTGGGTTTACCGACCAATACGAACTGCACGGTGTCGTTTTTCTCGTCCTCCAGCCCCATGCCGAAGGTGTAGAACTGGGTGGCACCGTATTGGCTGACCATTTCTGATTGGGACACCCAGGCGACCACGCGCTCCCATGGCACGACCAGTACTTCGTGGGTGTCGCTGTCGACGAAACAAACTTCGCGACGTTGGCGGTTGAAGCGCAGGGGGTATTGTTTGGCTTGGGTGCGGACGCCAGAAATAACGGTTTCAATCATAATTCCAATGCATATCGGAGCCACCCAAAGCCCTAAATTCAAGAACCAAGAAAATAATATGTTCCAGTCATTTGAAAATGAGTTATTAGTATTGGGCGGCGTTGCAGCTAACAAAATCAATGCAAGCATGAGCGGGCAGATAAATATCAAGAAAATCATTAGCCACATAACCCAAGCCAACAATTTCCCCTGAAAAACCATACCGTTGTTGCTGCCGCCCATCTGCAGATACACATCATTCATCGCTGAGAAATTCTGCATGCTCACGGGCGCTTGACCGGTACACACCGGCAACGGTGCTAAATACAGTGTTTCTTCCAGCCCATGCTTCCGCACCTCGCCAACAGTAGGACGATTGTTTGTGATGTCCTGCGCTGTCATGGACGGCGCAGGGTTTTCTTTACGATTGAATACTCTACTCAGCATTGAGGTACTTCAACTCGTCCTGCTTCAAGAACCAGGGTTCGATGGGTCTGAGCCGAGCAGGAAGTTCTTTGTGCGGTTTGTAGTTGAACGTCCCCTGTTGCTCAATCCTCACCCCGTACACAGTAGAGCGATGAATATCCAGAACATGAAAAATCGTCCGATGGCGCAGTGAACGATGGTCTTCCACCTTGTAGCTGACGGCCAGTGCCAGGCCGAAAGAGTCGGATAACTCCAGGGAAAAAATAGGCAGTCTCAAGACCAGCCCCTCATTTCCCTGACTGAGTACCGTAAGTCTGTTAGCAACATATTCGCTACGTTCCTCCCAGTAAGGTGGAACGTACACTGCTCGCCCAACGCGCTTGTAAGGTTGCTCGCTGGGTTGACGCTGATACACTTCAATTGACACTTCGCGACGGTCCAGTTCGGCGGTTCTTACCCCTGGGAAGGTCAGGCGCAGCTCAGTGTCTTTACCATTACGAATCAGCTGACACAGGGGCTGCTGGACCACGGCAGCCAGATCACTCCAGTCATCCTCCAGACCCTGCTTGACGTCGTCGTGGCCCCATGCACTGTGATGCATCCATTTTTTCATGGCATCCAGATTGAAGTAGTTATAGAGACCTTCACCGACCAGTTGCAATGCCATGCCAATAACGCCAATCACATTCGCTCGTACGGCAACGTTGATCAGTCGCGGACTTTTCTCCGCCCACGCCAGAGCGCGCAGTTCTCGCGGCAGCCTCAAAATCTCGGTGGTGATTGAATAGGTGTGCTTGAACCCCCATCCGTTAGTGCCCATTAAAATTGCATCGCCACTCATTTGTAATGAAGTAGCGGCCAGTTTTTTACCGTCACCTTGCGATAACGCTATACCCCATTGCCTAGCATGTTTTCCAAAGTCAATGGTGGCTGCCGCGAATCCAAAAGCAAAGGCTCCCAGTCCGGCAATAGCAGACCATTGACCCAATCGAGCCATCGAACTGAGCTTGCCGGCGGAACTTTCCATTTGGCCGATATGATATTGCAATATGCTTACTGCTAATCCTTGCGTGGCAGCAAAGCCTGCGGATAGTACGAGTACTAATGCTTCGCTGAACTGCGCTAACTCTCGTAGCCCCCTGCGATCTCTTTCTGCGATATCCCCTATAACACTCACAAACTTCATCGCATGCAAATAAAACAACACCACCGCAATCTGATCGCCCTTGGACTTGAGCACACTCGCCACCGGTCCTTTGAACGTGCCACTGCTCCGATAATCACGCACGGTGCGTTGCATCTCTTCGCTCAACTCGGCATCCATGTTGCCCAGCACCAAGCCAAACTGGCCGGGGCCCTTGCCGCCGGGCGTCAATGCGTGGCTCAGGCGATCCTCTACAGGCACCATTCGGGCTTTGAGGGCGACAATCTGATTGTTCAGCCCCTTCACGTCGCGCTGCCACATCACGTCGTGACGACGCTGCGTGTAAAGTTCCTTGAGTTCGTGGCGCATGTTCAGGGCAGTACTGCGGTCGAGGTTGAAATGCTCTATTTCCCATGGCGTAGCCGCACGAAGCGTCAGTCCGCTGGTGGCGTAAGAGCGAAGCAATCGCAGCCGTGCCGGTGGGCCGATATTGCGTATGAAACTATTGGGATCAATGCTGGCGCCACGCTGAAAGTCCCGTTGAAAGATGTCTAGTTGATGAGCTGTGGTCATCTGTAAAGCCGGGTCATACGCCCCACCCAACAAACTGCTCAACCCCTGAAACTCCCCAGTCAACCGCTGATAGTTCGGCAAGCGCTGCCGCATCAAACTGTTGAACTGGTTAGCCAGTGCATCCAGCTCCGCCACAGCGCCGGGGGCGTCGGTCAGCTTGATGCTGAAGTTGCCGAGGTCGGCGAGTTTTTTCTTCAGATCCAACTGATCGGCGCTGCCGAGGGTATCCAGCCCTGGCACCTGGACCAGCGGATTTTTCTCCAGATAGGCTTCCAGTTGCACCATGGCCTCACGGTCATCGCAGATAGCGGCGACGCACTCGAGCTCGGTTTCCAGTCGATGTCTGATCTGCTCGTTTTGCTGGAAATCGTAGTACCACGCAGCGCGATGGAAATGGCCTTCGACGATTATCTTCAGGCGGTCGGCGCGGATGCGTTTGAGCTGGCCTTGCCAGTGTTGCAACAGGGTTTGTTGTTTGAGCACAAAGGCTTGCATGGCGTGCCGATTCACCAGGTCATCGATACCGCGCTCACCCGGTTCGGCACCGTGCAGGGCTTCGTAGGTCTGGAAGTTCAGCTCGACGATGGCCTCTCGATGGTGTTGCCAACGCGGGTCACCCAGCGCATCACGTAATTCCATGGAGGCTTTGGCGAAGGGATTGGTCTGCGCCAGCTCACGCCAGTGACTCTCGTCGCCGTACACCCCCGGGCCGTGATAATCGCGTTTGATGCGTAAGTAGTTCAGCAGCGTCTCGCGTTCTGATTCGGTGGTGTCCTTGATCAACGCGGCATAACGCGGGTCATCGGTGGCCAGCTCGCTCAAGCGTTTCTGGCTGACGTCGTACAGGGACTGAATGTAAGCGCCCGTGAGGTACTGGCGTTGCAGGGCGTCATCGTCGCTCCACTGACCGATCCAGTCAGCGACCTTGAGCTGGGCGGCGGCCAGGTCGCGCATGATGCCGATGTCGTCACGTACCACCAGAAACAGGAAATCGCGCTGGTGTGCGCCATCGACCTGGCTGGTCAATTCTTCGATCCAGGTGTGGCGAAACAGCGGCGTGTGTTCCCAGATGTAAGCGGTGTTTTCTTCCGTGCTTGCGCCGTCGGGCAGGGTCTTGCCCGGGGCTTGATCGACCGGGCCGCGACCGCCGGTTTCGCAACGATTTTCCGCCACTTCCGCCAGCCAGTCTGTGGCCTGCTTTTCGGTCAGTAAATGCTGGCCTGTGTGCTCACTGCTGGTGGCGGTCAGGTCGACGCGTTGCATGAAGTGTTCGCGCTCGGTGGCGTGCTGGATCACTTGCGAGCACTTGTAGGCGGTCCACTGAATTTCCGAGTAGGCCACGTACACCGTGCTGCGGCGAGCGAGGGTCAGGGTGGACCCACCTTCGATGGCATGCTCACGGACATCGCTGGCGACCTCGGTGCCCTGCCACAATAATTTGCTCAGAGAACCTTGTTCCACGAAGTACTCGTGCAGATAACCGGTCGTGTTATCGATGACGTACAAGTAACCGTTGCGCAACAAGCGAATGCCCATGGCCTTGCTCTGCAAGGTGTGGGGCATGGGGATGTCCGAGGGAGGCGTAAGGTGCTCCACCAGGCCGTAGCGGACCGGCAGCAACTGGATCGTGGTTTTGGTCAGTGGGCACACCCCTCCAGCGCTGACGTTATCGCGACTGCGGGACTGGGCGATCAAATTAGCCAAATGGCCACGGGGGGTCATGAGGTCGGTCATGGGTGGCTCCTGCGCTCGACCAACGTGGTGATCATTGCGATACGCGTGCTGGGTGGGAGTGGGGACGCGGGGTTCAGCAGGCTGGCGATTTCTGGATCGGCCACAAGCCGCTGTTCGCCTAGAAAACCATGGGCGTTGGCGTACAACCAGATGTCGGCCTCGCTTTCAAAGCCGAGTTCGACTGCCCGCTTTGCCAGGCCACGCAAGTGCTGCCAGCGCTGTTGGGGCTGCAAATCCATGCGGTAGTCGGGAAAAAATTCGCCCATGTGCCCGTAGAGTTCGGTCACATTTTTGTCGAAACTGGCTTCATTCAGAAGCTCCACCTGCCGCTCGTTCAGTCGGTACAACGCGGCGTGGTTCGGAGCGGGTCGCTCACCGGCACGGGTGTAGTGGCGCCAACCGTCGCTCACCGCGTTGACGACCATGACCCGCAGGCAAGGTCCAAACAGGGTGGACGTCGAGGATACTGTGTCGCTGAACACCGCATGGGCCACTGCCGGATCGGCGATGCGCAGCAGCATTTCCTCGCCCGAGGGGTGTTCGACGCTTGCCAGCCAGCGCCAATGCGCGGCCACCTGCTCCCATGGGGCATCGCAGGCCAATAGATAACCTCAATGCTCTCCGACATGGGCCAAAAACTGCTCAAGAATGGGGTCACTCGGCTCTTTCAGGCGTACAAGACAGGGAGAGAGCGCCCTGAATTGCGCAAACCGGGTCCGCAGATAAATAACCTCGACTGTCACCTTGGGGTCCCATTGAAACAGACGCGGCAGCAGCGTCTTGACCTGTACTGCATCCAGCAACAGCGCACCGGTATGCTCCCAGGAAAAGTCGTCGGGCAAACACAGGGTTGGTTTTTTTGCATTAATCATGGGTCTGCTCCGTGTTGGCTAGCACGCACAGCGGGCACAGCAGTGGCATGCGCGAAGCGGTATCGGTTTGCCCTTTTGACGCGAAGACGATCGACGGCGGAACCCCTCCTGCAATCAGTGTTTGAGTGTCGCCGGGGGCCAACGGCATTGCAGGGGTCCCCGGTACCGGTGCGCCGCCGACCTGGATCGGTGTGCTGCTGAAAATCCCCGCCGGATTGATGACGATGTGCTGACCGTTGATCGACAGCGTCAAGCTGAGGCCACCGCTGATGACGATGTTGTCACCGCTGATGTGCACTTCTTGCCCGGCGGCCATCAACAAGTCGCCACCGACGCGGGTGTGACTGCTGCCAGCGACGTCGAGGTGATCGTCGGCCAACAACTGCACTTTGCGGGCGCCGGTGACGGTGACGTTTTCCTCGGCCTTGAGCACGGTGGTGCTGTTGCCTTTGATGGTTTCCAGACGTTCGTTGCCGATTTCGATGCGGCTGTCGTTCTGGATCAACTGCTCCATGTCGCGCTGGGCGCGGAGGTAGATCAGCTCTGCCCCGCTCCTGTCTTCCAGGCTCAGCTCATTGAAACCAGACGTTTTTCCGGTGCTTTTGCTGCGCAAAACGGTTTTGGTTTTGTTGTCCGGCAGGTTGTAAGGCACTTGATGGGTGTTGTTGCTCAGGCATCCGACCACAATCGGCTTGCAGGCGTGCCCTTCTTCGAAGGCGACCAACACTTCCATGCCCACGCGGGGGATGGTGACCGCGCCGTATCCGGCGCCGGCCCAGCTGGAGGCCACCCGCACCCAGCAGCTGGTGCTTTCGTTTTCTTCACTGCGGTCCCAGTGAAAACGGACTTTTACCCGCCCGTATTGATCGCAGTGGATTTCTTCTTCGGCAGGGCCGGTCACCACGGCGGTTTGCATGCCTTGAATCTTCGGAACTGGATGCTTGAGGGCAGGCCGAAACTGCACGGTCTCGCGGATAGCGATGAACTCATTGCGATAACCCTGAGTGATTCGACCGGACTCCACCGGCTCGTCACTGACCGCGTACTCCTCTAATACAGCAGGCTGGCGACCGTCATGAAACACCCAAGTCGGTAGCCAGGCCATGTTCCAACCCGGCTCCGGGTGTTCTTCTACCTTTAACGGCGTGCCACTGCGCAGCAAAGGCTGGTCGCTCTGACCTTGAGCGAGTTCGGCGTCGCCGCGAAGTCGCTCCAGCGCCCGGCGCGTGCGCACCCGCCCTGCGTGCGCGGTATCGAATTCTCCGGGGTAGATGTACGCCTCCAGATTGGGAAATACCTTGGAATCCCTGTCCGTTTCCAGCGAGAGGTGTGCGTTTTTGAAGTCGTAATCGCGGTGGGTGACGCGGCTGGGGCGGGTGCTCAGACAGACGCCGAACGCCTCGATCACCGGATGCTCGGACGCCATGCCGTTGATCGGTCGAAACGGCATCACCACGGTAGGATTGGCCGCGTGATAGAACTCGGTTTCCTGATCGGCGAAGATCAGTTGGTGCCCATCGGGGGTGTGCTTGAAGTAATAGAAGTAGCCTTCGGCCTCGCACAAACGGCTGACGAAATGCAGGTCAGATTCATCGTACTGAACGCAATATTCGTGCGGGACCGGTTTCTCCGGGCCGATGTTGAACAGCACGTGCAAACCGTTCAGCAAACCATGCCCCTTGAGCACGTCGCGGAGGATGGCTTCAGTGGTCAGGTTCTGGAAAATCCGCCGATTACTGGCGTGCTGCAAATAGCGCAGAAACGGCACCATTACCAGTTGGTAGTGGCTCAACCGGGTGCCCACTTTGCCTTTCCGGATGGAGTAGATATGGCCGTGCAGGCCCTGATCGCCAAAGGCCAGATAGGCTTCTTTGTGCAGCAGGCTTTCCAGCTCGCGCGGCGGTCGGTCGGTGACCACATCGACGGTGATGTCGAAGCACTCGCTGATGGCCTCTTCGCCGGAAAAGGCTAGAACAAGTAACTCGTTGTCTTTAGCTCCTTTGATGCTGAGCGTGAACGTTGGGGCAGTGGGCATCGCCGTTCTTCATATCGGAATGAACGGTAATTTTGGGTAGATAAACCGACTAAAGGTATCCCACCCTGCCGACAAACCCAGTAGGAGACGTCTCTCAATTTCGCAGGGTTATTCTTACATTCTCCCTGCACTCTTCAACAACCATAAAAAAAGGCCACCCGAAGGCAGCCTTAAAAAATAAAAGGAAAGAGAGAGTACTAATTACACGGCCGCAACAGGACGCATGTAAGAGATCGGGGCGGTGCTGGCGTCTTCGAAGGTCACGATTTCCCAAGCATCTTTCTGCGCAATCAATGCGCGAAGAAGGACGTTGTTCAGTGCGTGCCCAGACTTGAAGCCTCGGAACTCGCCTATCAGGCTATTGCCCAGCAGGTAAAGGTCGCCGATTGCATCCAGGATTTTGTGTTTGACGAATTCGTCCTCGTACCGCAGGCCGTCCTCGTTAAGCACGCCATCCTTGTCGACCACGATGGCATTTTCTACGCTACCGCCAAGTGCGAGATTGTGCTTGCGCAGGTACTCGATATCACTCATGAACCCAAAGGTACGGGCGCGGCTGACTTCTTTAACAAAAGAAGTACTGGAAAAATCCACGGTTGCACTTTGGGTACGGTTACGGAAAACAGGGTGGTCGAAGTCGATCTCGAAACTCACCTTGAACCCTTCGAAAGGCAGGAAAGTGGCGGTTTTGCCGTCCTCTTCCACAGTAACTTCTTTCAGGATACGAATGAATTTCTTGGCTGCGTCCTGTTCTTCCAGGCCGGCAGATTGAATCAGGAATACGAAGGGTCCCGCGCTGCCGTCCATGATTGGAACTTCGGAGGCAGAGAGTTCGACGTAGGCGTTATCGATGCCAAGGCCAGCCATGGCCGAAAGCAAGTGCTCTACCGTGTCCACCTTGGTGTCCCCGCTGACCAAAGTGGTCGACAGGGTGGTGTCACCGACGTTTTCCGCACGGGCAGGGATCTGCACCACAGGGTCGAGGTCGGCACGACAAAACACGATGCCGGTATTCACAGGTGCGGGCTTGAGGGTCAGGTAAACCTTTTCCCCCGAGTGCAGGCCTACACCTGTGGCACGGATAATATTTTTCAGGGTGCGTTGTTTAATCATGGCATTGGCCGCTTCAGCGCAAGTTGCGAACTGGTATCAACAAAGGCTGGCGATAATAGCAGACCCGGCCTTTGCTGAACACCAATCACCCTAATACCCCTGATACATTTCATCAATCGGCCTGGCGACGCAGGAAAGCCGGGATATCCAGATAATCCAGGTCATCGTGCGGGTTCATCTTCGCAGCAGCGGCAGCACCGGCGTGAGCCTGGTTGCGCATCACAGTCGGACGGTCCAGATCGCGGTAATTCACCGACGGCAGCTCCTGACGTGCAGAAGGTTGCACTGCAGCATGTTGTTGCGAGGTCTGCAGGGTGTTGTCGATCACCTTCACAGGTTTCTCGATTTTCGCGCCCAGGCCAGTGGCAACCACGGTCACGTGCAACTCGTCGCGCATGTCCGGATCGATAACCGTACCGACCTTGACCATCGCGTGCTCGGAGGCGAACGCTTCAATGATGCTACCCACGTCCGAGTACTCACCCAGGGACAGGTCAGGACCGGCAGTGATGTTGACCAGGATGCCGCGAGCACCTTGCAGGTTGACGTCTTCGAGCAGCGGGTTGCGGATGGCTGCCTCAGTCGCTTCACGTGCACGGTTCGGACCGCTGGCGCAGCCAGTGCCCATCATCGCCATACCCATTTCGCTCATCACGGTACGTACGTCAGCGAAGTCGACGTTGATCATGCCCGGACGTTTGATGATGTCGGAGATACCGCGAACAGCACCGGCCAGTACATCGTCAGCCTTGGCGAAAGCCGACAGCAAGCTGGCGTCCTTACCGAGGATGGTCAGCAGCTTCTCGTTAGGGATGGTGATCAACGAGTCAACGCTTTCCGACAACAGGCGGATGCCTTCATCGGCGATCTGCATGCGTTTGCGGCCTTCGAACGGGAACGGACGAGTCACCACTGCAACGGTGAGAATCCCCATTTCCTTGGCCACTTCGGCGATGATCGGTGCAGCACCGGTACCGGTACCGCCGCCCATGCCAGTGGTAATGAACACCATGTTGGTGCCCTGTAGCACTTCAGCAATGCGCTCACGGTCTTCCAGTGCAGCCTGACGACCTACTTCAGGGTTGGCACCAGCACCCAAACCTTTGGTCACACCAGTGCCCAATTGCAGGATGGTCCGTGCGCCGATGCTTTTCAGCGCTTGTGCGTCAGTGTTGGCGCAGATGAATTCCACACCTTCGATGTTGCTCTTAACCATGTGGTTAACAGCATTACCACCACCACCACCAACACCGATAACCTTGATTACCGGGCTTTGCGGGACGTTGTCTACGAGTTCGAACATTTTCCCTCTCCTTTCATTTTCTCTAGTTTTTTCGCCTACTGCCTACCACTACTACTGCTTTGAAACTTAGAAATTGCCTTGCACCCAGCGCTTGAGGCGCTCGAATACCGGTGTTTTAGGTTCATCGCTATAGCTGCTGCTACTGATGCCGGACAACGAAATACCGTCGGATTGCTTTTGCAGCCCGTACAGCAACAGCCCCACACCAGTGGAATAGATTGGGTTGCGGACGACGTCCGAGAGCCCTTTGACACTGTGCGGCACGCCGAGGCGTACCGGCATATGGAAGATTTCCTCGGCCAGTTCGACCGCGCCTTCCATTTTTGAGGTACCACCGGTCAGCACGATGCCGGCCGGGATCAAGTCTTCATAACCACTGCGACGCAGCTCGGCCTGAATCAATGTGAACAACTCGTCGTAACGCGGCTCGACCACTTCAGCCAGCGCCTGACGGGACAACTCACGTGGTGGACGGTCGCCGACGCTTGGTACTTTGATCGTTTCGCCGGCGCCAGCCAGTTTGGCCAGGGCACAGGCGTAGCGAATCTTGATCTCTTCGGCGTATTGGGTAGGTGTACGCAACGCCATCGCGATGTCGTTGGTAACCTGATCGCCCGCAATCGGGATGACTGCGGTATGACGAATAGCGCCTTCGGTGAAGATGGCGATGTCGGTGGTGCCGCCGCCGATATCGACCAGGCAAACGCCCAGTTCTTTCTCATCATCCGTCAGCACCGAATACGCGGAAGCCAGCTGTTCGAGAATGATGTCGTCAATTTCCAGCCCGCAACGACGCACGCATTTTTCAATGTTTTGTGCGGCATTGACGGCGCAAGTCACCACATGAACCTTGGCTTCCAGACGTACGCCCGACATCCCCAAAGGCTCACGAACGCCTTCCTGGTTGTCGATCACGTAGTCCTGCGGCAGGGTGTGGAGCACCCGCTGATCCGCTGGAATCGCCACGGCCTGGGCGGCATCGAGTACACGCTCCAGATCCGCCATGCTGACTTCACGGTCACGGATCGCCACGATGCCGTGGGAGTTCAGGCTGCGAATGTGGTTGCCCGCTACACCGACGAAAGCCGAGTGAATACGGCAACCGGCCATCAGCTGAGCTTCTTCAACGGCGCGCTGGATCGATTGCACGGTGGACTCGATGTTCACCACCACGCCCTTCTTCAGGCCACGGGAAGGATGCGTGCCGATACCGACGATTTCCAGGGTGCCATCCGCCCCGACTTCGCCCACCAACGCCACCACTTTGGAGGTGCCGATATCCAAGCCGACGATCATTTTCCCGCTTTGCACGTTTGCCATGGTCCTGCCTCTTATCAATTCTTCGCGACGGCGGGTTTGTCCGTCGTAGGCGCAACCTGCTCACGCCATCCCACGGCAAGGCCGTTGGAGTAACGCAGGTCGATGCGCGCAATATTCGTCATTTGTTCTTTAAGCGTTTTTTCATAAATGGCAATAAATCGGCGCATTTTTTCCACCAGGTGGTCGCGTCCCAGTAACAACTCGATACCCGGGCCCGCACTGCCTGCACCAGTGGTCAAAAACCAACTGCCACGTTCACGTAATTCCAGACGTACGATGGAAAAACCCAACGGCCGTAACATCTGACTCAACACCTGATACTGCTGCATCACCTGCTGCTGGGCACGTTGAGGGCCAAACAGTTGAGGCAGATGCTCGTAATTGGCCAGCTCGCGCGGGGTAAACGCCTGACCCTGGTTGTTCAGCAGCGCCTCTTCACCCCAGCGCGCCACCGGCAATTGTTCTTCCAGACGAATGACCACCTGATCGGGCCAGACACGCCTGACTTCGGCGTGGGCGATCCAAGGCATTTGTTCCAGTTCGGTGCGCATCCCTGCGAGGTCGATGGTGAAGAAGCTCGCCGCCACATAAGGGGCGATGCGCTGCTGCACCGCTTGCTGGCTGATATAGCTCAGATCACCCTGCACATTGATCCGGGTAATTGGCCGGTCGGCATACGGCAACAGCCGCTGCGCGGCTTCGTAGGTACCGAAGCCCAGAACGACCAACATCACAGGCCAGAACAGGCGCTTGAAGAATCCGAGGTTTGCTTTAGGCAGACGCATCGACAGCGGCTCTTTGGCCACCATCCGACTGGCACCACGCGGCACCGGCTTGCGGCCGGGAACGGGTTGCTGATGACGTAGCATCGCGCCTTGCATGGGATTAACCTCGCGCCTCGACACTGTCAGCCAGAATCGCTAACACTAACTGCTGAAAATCCAGGCCCGCCGCTCGTGCCGCCATCGGGACCAGACTGTGATCGGTCATGCCGGGGACGGTGTTCACTTCCAACAACCAGAACTTGCCATCAGCATCCTGCATAACGTCCGCACGCGCCCAACCTGCAATGCCAACGGCCTCGCAAGCACGCGCAGTAAGATCTTTAAGCTCTTGTTCTTTTGCACTGTCGAGCCCGCAAGGGATCCGATACTGAGTATCGGAAGCCAGGTACTTGGCGTCGTAGTCGTAGAAACTGTGGGGAGTGCCCAGACCGATGGGCGGTAATATCTGGTCACGCAGAGTCGCGATAGTAAACTCCGGACCCTGGATCCATTGCTCGACCAATACTTGTGAATCGTAGGTGCTGGCAGCTTTCCATGCGGCGATCAACTCATCGACGCTGGTCACCTTGGCCATACCGATACTCGAACCTTCATGGGCAGGTTTGACGATTAAAGGGAAGCCCAGTTCCGTTGCCGCAGAAATACAATCAGCCTCAGTGCTCAATGCGGCATGCCGAGGTGTCGACAAGCCCAGACTTTGCCAGATCTGCTTGGTCCGCAACTTGTCCATGGCCAGCGCAGAAGCCAGTACGCCGCTGCCGGTGTAGGGGATATCCAGACACTCCAGCAGGCCTTGCATGCTGCCGTCTTCGCCGCCACGACCGTGCAAGACGATAAAAGCACGATCAATTTTTTCGCTGACCAGACGCTGCAGGAAGTCGTCACCGACGTCGATGCCGAACGCGTCGACACCTGCACTTTGCAGGGCCTCAAGCACTGCCTGACCGGATTTCAGCGACACTTCGCGCTCAGCGCTTTTACCACCAAACAGGACGGCGACACGGCCGAAAGCCTTGGGTTCGAGCGTGGACAACAAGGTGGATTGCAGGGTTGAAGTCATTTCAGTTTCCCCTCGGTCGGGGCCACGACAGCACCTGCAAACAGCGGGCTTCGAAGCAGTTGCGGCGCGAGGCCACCAATGTCACCGGCGCCCTGGCACAGCAAAATATCGCCAGCACGCAACAGTGGTTTGACCAGCGGTGCCAACTCGACGCCACGCTCGATGTAGATCGGGTCCAGCTGACCACGTTGACGAATGCTGTGGCACAAGTTGCGACTGTCGGCACCTGGAATCGGTTCTTCACCGGCTGGATAGACTTCCATCAGCAACAACACGTTGGCTTCGGCCAGTACTTGCACGAAGTCATCGTAAAGGTCGCGAGTACGGCTGAAGCGATGAGGCTGGTAAACCATGACCAGACGACGATCCGGCCAGCCGCCACGGACAGCATTGATTACCGCAGACACTTCACGCGGGTGATGGCCGTAGTCGTCGACCAGCATCACATTGCCGCCTTCGACCGGCAGCTCGCCATAGATCTGGAAGCGTCGACCAACACCCTGGAAGCCTGACAGCCCCTGGACGATAGCCTCGTCGCTGACGCCCTCGTCGGTAGAGATAGCGATGGTCGCCAACGAGTTCAGAACGTTGTGGTTGCCCGGCATGTTTACCGAGACATCCAGCGGCGCGCGGTCACGACGCAGCACCGTAAAGTAAGTCAGCATGCCTTCCTGACGCACGTTGATGGCGCGTACGTCGGCTTCTTCGCTGAAGCCGTAAGTCAGCGTCGGACGCTTGATCAGCGGCAGAATTTCACGCACCACTGGATCATCGATGCACACCACGGCCAGCCCATAGAACGGCAGGTTGTGCAGGAACTCGACGAAGGTTTTCTTCAGTTTGTTGAAGTCGCCTTCGTAGGTCGCCATATGGTCGGCGTCAATGTTAGTGACCACGGCCACCAACGGCTGCAAGTGCAGGAAGCTGGCGTCGCTTTCATCCGCTTCAGCGATCAGGTAACGGCTGGTGCCTAACTGAGCGTTGGTTCCAGCAGCATTCAGGCGACCACCGATAACGAACGTCGGGTCCAGGCCACCGGCCGCGAACACCGAAGCGATCAAACTGGTGGTGGTGGTTTTGCCATGCGTGCCAGCGACTGCGATGCCGTGGCGATAGCGCATCAGTTCGGCCAGCATTTCGGCACGCGGGACCACAGGAATGCGACGTTCCAGAGCCGTAGCGACTTCCGGGTTCGCGGTATTGACTGCACTGGAGACCACAAGCACGTCAGCCGTCGCGATGTTCTCGGCGCGATGGCCGATAAACACCTTGGCGCCGAACGATTCAAGACGTTCAGTCACTGGTGAAGACTTCAAGTCGGAGCCGGACACTTTGTAGCCCAGGTTAAGCAGAACCTCGGCAATACCGCACATGCCCACCCCGCCGATACCGACGAAATGGATGCGACGGATGCGGCGCATTTCCGGCTGGGGCATCGCCCTCTTGCTCTCAACCATGAGCCACCTCCAGACAGATATCGACCACAGTGCGCGTTGCGTCAGGTTTGGCCAGGTGGCGAGCCGTGCGGGCCATGTTGTTCAATTGTTCGGGTTGCATCAAAACCTCTTTCAGGCGTGCGGCCATTTCGGCTGCGCCAGTTGTCGCTTGTGGCATGACGAAGGCTGCACCTTCGCGGGCCAGATAGTCGGCATTACGGGACTGGTGGTCGTCGATCGCGTGGGGCAACGGCACCAACAGCGACGGCAGGCCAGCCGCAGCCAGTTCACTGACGGTCAGCGCGCCTGCGCGACAAACCACCAGGTCGGCCCAGCCATAGGCTTGAGCCATGTCTTTGATGAAGGGCGCCACTTGCGCCTCGACATCGGCAGTGCGATAGCGCTCTGCGGTGATCTGGTCATGATTCTTGCCGGCCTGATGAAACACTTCAGGTCGCAACTCCAGCGGCACCTGTGCCAATGCAGCAGGCAGCAGTTTGTTCAGCGGTTCAGCGCCCAGACTTCCGCCAAGGATCAGCAGACGGGCTTTACGTCCGCCCAGCGCCTGACGCGGCGTTTCGAGAAACAACTCGGTGCGTACCGGGTTGCCGGTGGTACGGCGTTTTGCCGAAGCCGAAAACGTATTCGGGAAGGCTTCGCACACACGAGTGGCAAACGGCGCCAGGCTGCGATTGGCTGTACCGGCGACGGCGTTCTGTTCATGAATGATCAGCGGTACCCCCGCCAATTTCGCTGCCAAGCCGCCAGGGCCGGTGACAAAACCGCCCATTCCCAGTACGCAGACCGGTTGCAACTGACGGACGATCTTGCGCGCCTGCAGCAACGCCCTGAGCAGCACAAACGGCGCTTTCAACAGCGAAATCACGCCCTTGCCCCGGAGGCCGGTCACGTTGATCAAATGCAGCGGCAAGCCCGCTTGAGGGACCAGTTCGTTTTCGATACCGCGCGGCGTGCCGAGCCAGTGCACGCGGTAGCCGCGGGCCTGGAACTCGCGCGCACAGGCCAGCGCCGGGAAGACGTGCCCACCCGTACCGCCCGCCATGATCAGCACGTTAGCGCCCATGGGTCGGCTCCTCGGTGAAGTCGCTTTCATTGAATTCCGTTTCTTCACTGCCGGTATTGGTCCGCGCCTCCCACTCGATGCGCAGCAACAAGCCCAGGCTTGCGCAGCAGATCACCAACGAACTGCCGCCATAACTGAGGAAGGGCAAGGTCAGGCCTTTAGTCGGCAGTAGCCCGACGTTTACGCCAATGTTGATCAGGAACTGACCAATCCACAGGAACGCCAGACCGTAAGCCACATAGGCAGCGAAATATTGCTTGGCCCTTTCGGCCCACATGCCGATGTACATGGCCCGGATACTGACGAATACAAACAGGCCCACAGTGATCAGCGAGCCAACCACGCCCAACTCTTCCGCGAGCACGGCAAACACGAAGTCGGTGTGCGCTTCAGGTAAATAGAACTGTTTCTGCACGCTGTTACCCAGACCGACGCCGAACCATTCGCCACGGCCAAAGGCAATCAGGGCCTGGGTCAGCTGATAACCGGAGCCAAACTGATCGGACCAGGGGTCGGTGAAGGTGATCAGGCGCGCCATACGATAGGGCTGCGCTTGAACCAGCACGAACACCGCGCCCACCGCCAACACCACCATCAGGGTGAAGCGGAACAGCCCTACGCCACCGAGGAACAGCATCGCAGCAGCAGCCCCCATCATTACCACGGTGGCACCGAAATCCGGCTCCATCAGCAGCAAACCTGCCATGGGCAGCAAAACGATGAATGGCTTGAAGAAGCCCATCCAGCTTTCGCGGACTTCCTGCTGGCGCCGTACTAGGTAACCGGCAAGAAAAATCACCACGAAAACCTTGGCGATTTCCGAAGGCTGGACGTTGAACATCCCGAAGCCGATCCAGCGCATCGAACCGTTAACCTCACGGCCCAGCCCCGGCACCAATACCATCACCAGCAAGCCGAAGGCGCCAATCAACATCAGCCAGCCCAGGCGCTGCCAGGTTGAAACCGGAATCATCATGGTCACGCCACAGGCGCCCAAACCGATGACCAGATACACCAGGTGACGCATCATCATGTATAGCGGGTTGCCGGACTGCACGGCGGCCACTTCTGACGAGGCAGAAGTGATCATCACCAGGCCCAGGCCCAGCAGCGCAAGGCAACCGGCCAACATCGGAAAGTCGACATCAATGCCGCGACCGCTGATCAGCGGCGATGGATAAGGCTTGATCACACCCAGAATCATGACAAGCCCTCCACGGCATGAGCGAACACACGCCCGCGCTCTTCGAAATTCTTGAACATGTCCAGGCTGGCACAGGCGGGAGACAGCAATACCGCATCCCCGCTCTGCGCCCATTCGGCAGCACGTTGCACAGCTTCGTCCAGGGTTTTGACGCGGACTAAAGGCACCGCATCGCCGAAGGTTTTGGCAAGCAATTCAGCATCGCGGCCCAACAACACAACCACGCGGCAATAGGCGGCGACAGGGGCACGCAAGGCACTGAAGTCAGCACCCTTGCCATCTCCACCTGCGATCAACACCAACTTGCCCGCGATATCCACGCCCAAGCCTTCGATGGCAGCCAGCGCGGCGCCAACGTTGGTGGCCTTGGAGTCGTCGTAATAGTTGACACCTGCACGCTCCCGCAGCCATTGGCAGCGATGCGCTAGGCCGGTGAAGGTGCGCAAGGCGCTGAGCATGGCGTCGAACGGCAAGCCCACCGCATGCCCAAGCGCCAACGCAGCCAAGGCGTTGGACTGATTGTGCGCGCCGCGAATTTTCAGCTCGCGGACCGGCATCAGGTTGTCGAACTGGAAGGCGAGGTATTTTTCGCCGTTCTCTTCGCGCAGACCGAAGCCGTGGAAATCTGGTGTATTCAGACCGAAGGTCCAGCACGGCAGGCCTTCACCGATCAGAGGCCGCGACAGTGCGTCCTGACGATTGACCACCACTTGCCGGGCGCCACGAAAAATCCGGTGCTTGGCCAAGTGATAAGCCGGTAGACCGCTGTAACGGTCCATGTGATCTTCGCTGACATTCAACACGGTCGCCACTTCGGCGCCGAGCTGGTCAGTGGTTTCAAGCTGGAAGCTGGAGAGCTCGAGCACGTAAAGCTCGACCGAGTCGTCGAGCAAGTCCAGCGCCGGAGTGCCGAGGTTGCCACCGACCGCAACGCGTTTACCCGCTGCGACCGCCATTTCACCCACCAGCGTGGTGACCGTGCTTTTCGCATTCGAACCGCTGATTGCAACGATGGGCGCCTTCGCGTTACGCGCGAACAACTCGATATCACCCGACAATTTCACGCCACGGGCCGCCGCTTGCTGCAATGCAGGGGTCGCCAATGCCAGACCGGGGCTTACGTACAGCTCGTCGGCACGGCAGAGAAACTCCACATCCAGCTCGCCGCAACGTACTTCCACATGCGGGTAGTCCTGACGCAACGTCGCCAACTCAGGCGGATTGTCCCGCGTATCAGCCACAGCAAACGACACACCCTGCTTCGCCAGGAAGCGAACCAGGGACATGCCGCTCTTGCCGAGGCCGACAACGATGCGGAAGTGGTCAGAAACGATCAGAGACACTCGTTCTACCTCAGCTTCAGGGTGGCAAGGCCGATCAGCACCAGAATCACGGTGATGATCCAGAAACGGACAATCACGCGCGGCTCGGGCCAGCCTTTGAGTTCAAAGTGGTGGTGAATCGGTGCCATGCGGAACACACGACGACCGGTCAACTTGAAGGACGCGACCTGGATCACGACTGAAAGGGTTTCCATCACGAATACACCGCCCATGATGAACAGGACGATTTCCTGACGAACGATCACCGCGATGGTGCCCAGTGCGGCGCCCAGCGCCAGGGCACCGACGTCGCCCATGAACACTTGCGCCGGGTACGTGTTGAACCAAAGAAAGCCAAGGCCTGCGCCAATCAACGCGCCGCAAAACACAATAAGTTCACCCGCGCCCGGTACATAAGGGATCAGCAGGTATTCAGCGAATTTCACGTTACCCGACAAGTAGCAGAAGATACCCAGCGCACCGCCAACCATCACCGTCGGCAGAATCGCCAGACCGTCGAGGCCGTCGGTCAGGTTGACCGCGTTGCTCGAACCGACGATCACGAAGTAGGTCAAGACCATGAAGCCAATGCCAAGCGGGATACTGGCGTCCTTGAACATCGGCACGATCAAGGTGGTTTCAACCACGCTGGGCGCAGTTGTATAAAGGAAAATCGCCGCGCCGAGGCCAAACACTGACTGCCAGAAGTATTTCCAGCGGCTAGGCAAACCCTTGGAGTTCTTCTCGATCACTTTGCGGTAATCGTCGACCCAACCAATGCCACCGAACAGCAACGTGACGATCAACACGACCCAGACATAACGGTTACTCAGGTCAGCCCACAACAGGGTGCTGACGGTAATCGCTGAAAGGATCAACGCCCCGCCCATGGTCGGCGTGCCCGATTTGGACAGGTGCGACTGAGGACCGTCATTACGTACCGATTGGCCGATCTGGCGATTCTGCAGGGTGCGAATCATCCATGGACCCAGGCACAGCGAGAGCGACAATGCAGTGAGCACGCCGAGAATCCCGCGCAGGGTCAGGTATTGAAAGACCGCGAAGCCTTTGTAGAACTGTTGCAGATATTCCGCCAGCAGCAGCAGCATTAGTGTTTCTCCCGGCTAGAACCACACAAAGCCGCGACGACGTTTTCCATCGCAGCGCTGCGCGAACCCTTGATCAAAATAGTGGTATTAGTGTCCTGCTCGGCGCCCAGCGCCGCGATCAGGTCAGTCTGGTTAGCGAAGTGGCGAGCATGCTGGCCAAAAGCGCTCACGGCATGAGTCATAAGAGGCCCTACCGCGTATAACGCCGACACCTTGCCCGCAGCGTATGCGCCGACCTGGCGATGGCCTTCTTCAGCCCACTCGCCCAGCTCGCCAATATCCCCGAGCACCAGGACGGTGCGCCCGGAAAAGCCGGCGAGTATATCAACGGCAGCGCACATTGAGGTGGGGTTAGCGTTGTATGTGTCGTCGATTACGCGGATACCATTAGGGGTCAGTTGCGAGACCGCGCGACCTTTGACCGGCTGTACCGCATTCAATCCTGCAACGATACCTTCCAGCGAAACACCCAACGCATGCGCCGCCGCAGCAGCAGCCAGTGCATTGGTGACGTTGTGCGTGCCCAGCAGGTTGAGCTGGACAGTCGCCGCGCCGGACGGACCGTGCAATGTGAAACTTGGGCACCCGCGAGCATCGCGGGTCAGATCACGCGAGTAGAAATCAGCAACGTCGTCGCTCAAGGCAAAGCTCACGACCTGGCGTCCATCCGCCCGTGCGTGCCAGATGGCGAAGGCCTTGTCATCACGATTGAGTACCGCGATACCGGCTGGATCGAGGCCATCGATAATTTCACCCTTGGCCTGGACAATTTTTTCCGGGCCGCCGAACTCACCCACATGGGCGGTTCCGGCATTGGTGATCAGTGCGACATGGGGTTTGGCCAGGCTGACGGTGTAGGCAATTTCGCCAACACGCGAGGCGCCCAGCTCGATCACGGCGGCCGTGTGTTCAGCCGCCAGCTCAAGCAGGGTCAGTGGGACCCCCAGGTCGTTGTTCAAATTACCGCGAGTGGCCAGTACCGGCCCGCGCGTGCGCAAAATGCTCGCAAGAAGTTCCTTGACCGTGGTCTTACCGCTGGAACCGGTGATCGCGGCAAGCGGCTTGTCGAACGCATTGCGATTCAGTGCACCGAGCTGCGCCAGCGCCTGACGGGTATCTTCGACCACCAGTTGCGGCAGAACGGAACCTGCGACCTCACGCTCGACCAACGCACCGACCGCGCCTTTGCCCGCGACGTCATCGAGATAATCATGGCCGTCGAAACGTGGACCGGTCAGCGCTATAAACAACTGGCCCGGAACAATGGCGCGGCTGTCGATGCTGACACCGGTAAAGCTGCAATCCGCATTGACCTGACGGGCAGCGAGTGGCGCGATCAGTTGACTGAACGTCAGTGGCTTAAGCATGTGCCACCTCCCATGCAGTCAAGGCTTTGCTGGCTTCTTCCAGATCGGAGAACGCATGACGCTGCCCCTCGATTTCCTGGTAGTCCTCATGACCTTTGCCTGCCAACACGATCACGTCCGCCGCGCTGGCGCTGGCAATCAATTGGGCAATCGCCTGGCCGCGACCGGCAACGAAGCTGACTTTATCGACGGCAACAAACCCTTGGCGGATGTCATCGAAAATCTGCGCAGGCACCTCTGTCCGTGGATTGTCATCGGTGACCACAACCAAATCCGCCAGCCGCTCAACCACTTCAGCCATCAACGGACGCTTGCCGCGATCTCGATCCCCGCCACAACCGAACAGGCACATCAGCCGGCCCTTGGCGTGCGGGCGCAGTGCTTCGAGGACTTTTTCCAGTGCGTCGGGTGTGTGTGCGTAATCAACCACGACCAACGGCTGGGTGCCGCCGCCCAAGCGCTGCATGCGACCGATCGGGCCTTCCAGTTTCGGCAGCACGCTTAAAATTTCATCTAGCGCGTAGTCCAGGCCCATCAACGCGCCGACCGCCGCCAGCACGTTGCTCAGGTTGAAACGCCCCAGCAGGCTGCTTTGCAGGTTGTGCTCGCCTTGCGCGGTGACCAGGATAGCGCGCACGCCATCGTCATCGAAGTGTGCATCACGGCAGTAAAGGTCTGCACGGGGATCGTCAAGGCTGTAGCTGATCAGGCGCGACTCTTGTCGTTCTTTGACCAGTTGCCGACCGAAATCGTCATCCAGATTGATCACTCGACAATGCAGATTGGGCCAGGCAAACAATTTCGCCTTGGCGGTTGCGTAGGCTTCCATCGTGCCGTGGTAGTCCAGGTGGTCACGGGACAGGTTGGTCAGCACTGCAACGTCGAACGCCAACGCAGTCGCACGCCCTTGATCCAGTCCATGGGAAGACACTTCCATCGCCACCGCACGAGCGCCCGCTTTCTTCAAATCGGCCAGCGTCGCTTGCACGGCTATTGGATCAGGCGTGGTATGGCGGCCGCTTTGCAGCGCACCATAAAATCCGGTGCCCAGGGTGCCAACAATCCCACAGTGCTGCCCAAGCTGATCCAGCGCTTGCGCGACCAACTGGGTGACACTGGTTTTGCCGTTAGTGCCGGTGACGCCCACCAGATTCAAACTGCGGCTCGGGTCACCATAAAAGCGCCCGGCGATGTCGGACAGTTGTGCAGCCAAGCCCTTGACCGGAATCAACGGCACATCAGTGATGGGTAAAACGCTTGCGCCTTCAACTTCATAAGCAACTGCGGCAGCGCCCCGTTTGAGTGCATCGGCGATATGCGCACGACCATCGAGCTTGCCGCCCGGCACCGCCAGAAAGAGATCGCCGGCACGTACATTACGGCTGTCGAGGGTCAACTCGCGGATCAACAGATCGCGGTCGGCATGGGCAAAGATCTTGTTCAGGCTAACAGGCATTAACCACGCCCTCCTTTAACAACAGGCGCAGCATTGACTTGTTCCTGCGTGGGAATTGGTGCCAGATTATCCGGCGTAACGTTCATCAGTCGCAGCGTGCCGGACATGACCTTGCTAAATACTGGAGCCGACACCAGTCCACCGTAGTAGCCCGCTTTGCCGGGTTCGTCGATGACCACGACTACCGCGTACCGCGGGTTGCTCATCGGACCAAAGCCCGCAAACAAAGAGCGATAGGAGTTTTCGGCGTAACCCTTGGTGCCCACCGCTGTTTTACGTGCGGTACCGCTTTTGCCGGCCACATGGTAGGACGGCACACGAGCGCGGAACACACCGCGCGGGTCTTCGATCACTTGCTGCAACATGCCTTGTACTGTTTTTGCGGTAGCCTCCGGAATCGCTTGAGTAGCCTCCGGTGGCGTGTCGGTTTTCAGGATGGTCAGCGGCACGATACGGCCATTGTTGGCCAGCGCGGAGTAGGCGTGCACCAACTGCAACGCGGTGACCGACAGACCGTAGCCATATGACAAGGTTGCGGTTTCTGCTTTGCGCCACTCACGGTAGTTAGGCAAATTGCCAACGCGCTCGCCAGGGAAACCCAAGCCAGTGTATTGGCCCAGCCCGACTCGCTGCATCGCACGGAAAATCGCTTCGCCGCCGACGTCGAAGGCCACCTTACTCATACCGACGTTACTGGAGTTGATCAGGATCCCGGTCAAATCGAGGATCGGGCCCTCGGTCTTGGTAACGTCACGAATGGTGTATTTGCCGATCTGCAGCGTGCCAGGGTAAACCTCGACTTTGTCGGTAGGTTTCCAGCGACCACTGTCCAGAGCGGCGGTCATGGAGATCGGCTTCATGGTCGAGCCCGGCTCGAACACGTCGATGATGGCGCGGTTACGCATCGCCGCCGGCACCATGGTGCGACGGTTGTTGGGGTTGTAGGTCGGTGAGTTGACCATGGCCAGCACTTCGCCAGTCTTCACGTCCATGATCACCAGGCTGCCAGCCTTGGCGTCGTTTTCCTGAATGGCGTTGCGCAACTCGCGGGTGGCCAGGTATTGCAGGCGCAGATCAATAGACAAAGCCAAGGTCTTCCCGGCCTTGGCGTTTTTTGTAACCTGAACATCCTTGATAAGTCGTCCGCGCCGGTCCTTGATGACCTGTCGCTTACCCGGTACACCGGCAAGCCAGTCGTCATACGCCAGTTCGACCCCTTCACGACCATGGTCGTCCAGGTCGGTGAAGCCCACCATGTGTGCAGTGACATCGCCCGCCGGATAGAAACGCCGGAACTCTTCGATGCCATAGACACCAGGGACTTTCAGGTCGAGCACGACTTGACCTTGTTCCGGCGTCAGGCCGCGAACCAGGTAGATGAATTCTTTACCGGCCTGAGCATCCAGACGGTCGCCGAGCAGTTTTGCGTCCTGCCCCAGAGCGGCGGCAAGCGCAGGCCATTTCTCTTTAGCCT
Organism: Pseudomonas sp. GG8; assembly: GCF_052976945.1. Lineage (NCBI taxonomy): Bacteria > Pseudomonadati > Pseudomonadota > Gammaproteobacteria > Pseudomonadales > Pseudomonadaceae > Pseudomonas > Pseudomonas sp. GG8. Next base: position 352,877 of record NZ_JBRIIP010000001.1, on the reverse strand, counting down.
GCTGCATTTCTTTCGGGTTGGCCCACAGCGTCGTCACAGGAGTACTGACCGCCAATGGCTCGCCGTTACGGTCGGTGATCAAGCCACGGTGAGCCGGGATAGGGATGTGTCGTACGCTGCGAGCATCGCCCTGACCTTTCAAGAAGTCATGGTCTATCACCTGCAGATCGATGATGCGCCAGCAGATCGCGCCCACCATAATGCCCAGCAGCCCCACCACCACGCGAAAGCGCCAGGGATAGAGGGCGCCCTCGAGCTTCATCATGGCGCCACCATCCGCACTTCAGCAGCGCTGGGAATACGCATTTTGAGTTGTTCGCTGGCCAGCGTTTCAATCCGGCTGTGGGCGGTCCAGGTGCTTTGTTCAAGAATCAGCCGACCCCACTCTGCCTGCGCCTTGTCACGCACGCTCAACTCGGAGTACAAGGAGTTAAGTAACTGCCGGTTCCAGTGGGCGCTGTAAGCCACACCGATCGCCGAAACCAACACGGCAAGGAACAGCAGCAACATAATGAAACTACCGCCAGGTAGAGGCTTGAGGAAAAGGCGGCTCACCGGAGCTTCTCCGCCACACGCATGACAGCGCTACGCGAACGTGGATTGGCTTTGGTTTCAGTCTCGGAGGCAAACTGCGCCTTGCCCAGAATTTTGATTTTTGGATCAAACGCCTGAAACCGAATTGGCAGGTCGCGGGGCATTTTGTCGGCTTCGCCTTTGGCGAGCTTGCGCATGAACAGTTTGACGATGCGATCTTCCAGCGAGTGGAAGCTTATAACAACCAGCCGGCCACCGATTTCCAGCGCTTCAAGTGCAGCTTCAAGCCCGGTTTCAAGATCGCCCAGCTCGTTATTGACGTGGATACGCAAGCCCTGGAACGCACGGGTCGCTGGATTCTTGCCTTTTTCCCACGCGGGGTTGGCAACCTTGAGCACTTCCGCGAGATCACCCGTGCGTTCGAAACGCTGAGTCTCACGACGCTGAACCACGGCATTTGCCATGCGCTTGGCGAAGCGCTCTTCGCCGTACTCCTTGAACACGCGAGCGATTTCTTCTGCTGATGCAGTGGCGATAAAGTCGGCGGCGCTGATGCCACGCGTTGGGTCCATACGCATGTCCAACGGACCGTCGTTCATGAAGCTGAAACCGCGTTCTGGGTCGTCCAGTTGTGGGGAGGACACGCCAAGGTCGAGCAATATACCGCTGACCTTGCCTGCCAGACCGCGACTTTCGAGTTCAGAACCCAGCTCGGCAAAGCTGCGCTGCACAATGACAAAGCGGCCGTCTTCGGCCGCCAGCGCTTGCCCGGTGGCAATTGCTTGGGGGTCTTTATCGAATCCCAGCAAACGACCGCCCGGCCCCAGGTGCTGCAATATCAAACGGCTGTGTCCGCCACGCCCAAACGTGCCATCCAGGTAGCAGCCATCGGCACGCACCGCGAGAGCCTCTACGGCTTCATCAAGCAGTACGGTGATGTGGGTAAAGCCGCTATTCATAGTCACAGGATCAAATCACGCAGTTCATCAGGCATAGCGCCCGGTTGTTGAATGGCCGCCAGATCCGCTTCAGCAAGAGCGTTCCAGGCGTCCTCGTCCCACAGTTGAAACTTATTAAGCTGGCCAACTAACATCACGCGCTTATCTAACTTGGCATAATCGCGAAGGCGCGGCGGGACCAGAAAACGGCCGCTACCATCGAGCTCCAAATCAACCGCATTCCCGATCAATAATCGTTGCAAGCGACGGTTCTCTTCACGAAATGTGGGCAAATCACGCAATTTGGCTTCAATCAATTCCCATTCGGATAATGGGTACAAACATAAGCAGGGACTGGCAGCATCAATTGTCACGATCAACTGCCCGGCACTACGCGAATCCAGCTCGTCGCGGTACCGGCTCGGCATAGCGAGACGGCCCTTTGCATCGAGATTGATTGCATTAGCACCACGAAACACAGCCGCGATCTCCAAATATTAACTTTTTACGCCGAAAAAACCCACTTCATGCCACTTTTCGCCACTTGCGCACACTATAGGAATGCGCCCACCACACCGTCAAGGCGCGGCCCTAAGGAAAACCCTTACAGATCGGAGATTTAGGAGGGTAAAAACAGGTGAAGGAACAATTTCTCAATTGTTTTGACGAATAAACCTGAATTGACTCAGAGCACTGCAGCTCGAAGTTAAAGTGATTTATCAAGAGTAAGATTTTTTTGATATTACAAAAGCGCTTCTGCTACGAAAAAGCAGAGAGAGGGAAAAGGTGGAGAGTCGATCTGTAAGCCGGGTTCTGTCGAGGACAGTCATTCCTCTACGACGGCCATCACTGGACGCCTTTAGCAACCTACCCGGTTCCAGCGCGGGCCACGCCTTGGAACCCTATTTGGTCTTGCTCCGAGTGGGGTTTACCTTGCCACGAACTGTTGCCAGACGTGCGGTGCGCTCTTACCGCACCTTTTCACCCTTACCGGCACCGAAGTGCTTAGGCGGTTATTTTCTGTGGCACTTTCCGTAGGCTCGCGCCTCCCAGGCGTTACCTGGCACTCTGCCCTATGGAGCCCGGACTTTCCTCCCCCCCCTATTGCGGAACAATAGAAGGCAGCGACTGTCCAATCGACTCTCCGCCGCCAAGGTTAGCGGCACGGACGCTCAAGAACAAGCTTTAATAAGCCCCGCGCGTTTTGACTGTTAGGCCGAGAAGGATCTTTTATCCATCTTTCTGTTTCTCCAGCGCTACCTGATAAAGCAAATTCTTGCGCACACCCGTGATCTCCGCCGCCAATGCCGCCGCGCGCTTGAGAGGCATTTCTTCCAGCAGTAAATCCAGAATACGCCGAGCTTCGGTGCCGATGACATCCTCGTCTTCAGGCAACGTCCAGCCCGCGACCAGCACCACGCATTCGCCGCGCTGCTGATTACTGTCACCTTCGACGAACGCACGAAGCTCTGCCAAGGGCAGACCTTTGAGGGTTTCGAAGGTTTTAGTCAGCTCGCGCGCCAACAATGCTGGACGCTCAGGGCCGAACACCAATTCCAGGTCTTGCAGGCACTCGAGGATGCGGTGTGGCGCTTCATAAAAGATCAACGTGCGCGGCTCTTCTTTCAACAACTCAAGTCGCGCCCGTCGCCCTACCGCCTTAGCGGGCAAGAAACCTTCGAAAATAAACCGGTCCGAGGGCAAGCCAGCCGCTGACAAGGCGGCGATCAGCGCACAGGCACCCGGCACCGGGACCACCGCGATGCCGGCGGCACGCGCCTGTCGGACCAGGTGATAACCCGGATCAGAGATAAGCGGCGTCCCTGCATCGGAGATCAGTGCGATGTCATCGCCCGCGAGCAGCCGTGTAATGAATCGACTCCCCTCCTCACGCTCGTTGTGCTCGTGACAGGCAGCCAAGGGCGTAGAAATACCGAAATGCTGCATCAACCGTAACGAGTGGCGAGTATCTTCAGCGGCAATTAGCGCAACCTCGCGCAACACTTTTAATGCGCGCACGCTCATGTCATCCAGGTTACCGATAGGCGTGGCCACGACATAAAGCGAGCCAGCAGCGGAATTCAAAGCACCTGGAGCAGTCAAAGCGCACACCTCTTGAGTTAACAAAAAAACGCATTGTACAGATTACGGCATGAACCAATGGGTAGCCGGTCAAGGTCAGCACTTAAAAAAGAATGAAAAAAGCGTTTGCTTTCGCTGCAATAGAGGATGAACAGCATGAAAAAAGGCTGAATTCATCCTTATTTCCCGGCCCAACGACCAATATGACCGCTTTAACGCCACTAACATCGCGCCCCGGCCAGTGCTTGGGTACAATTCCCCGCTAATTTGCTCGAGTATCAGGAACACTTACATGATCGCTTGCCTGCGGCTGTTCTCTGCCCTCTTTCTTGCTGCCCTGTTGGCAGCTTGCGCCAGCTCGCCCTCGTCAAGTCTTGGCGAGCTCCCACGCACTCCTGACGCCAGCATCGAGCAATTGCTCGAACAAGCCGCTGCCGCCAAGTCGCCCGATAAAGCTGCACTACTGAGACTCAGTGCAGCCGATCAGGCCAATCGACAACGTGACCCGGGGCGTGCCGCGCGCATTCTCGAGCAGGTGCCTCTTGATCAGCTCAAGCCCGCGCAACAAGTGTATGCCAGCACACTATCGGCTGAACTAGCGCTGGGCCGAAACCAGCCCAAGGCCGCGTTGACAGCCCTGAGCCACCCAAGTTTGCAACGACTGGGCGAACTGCCAGTCGAGCAGCAGATCCGTACAGGACTGGTCCAGGCACGCGCACTGGAAGCCGACGGGCAGATAATGCCTGCCGCCAGCGAGCGGGTATTTATCGCGCCATTGCTCAAGGGCCCTGAAGCCAGCGCTAACCATGAAGCGATCTGGACACTGGTTGCTGCCTTGCCCACCGAGCAACTGCAAAGCACCAGCAACAATGACCTGAGTGGATGGCTGAGCCTGGCCCGCGCAGTCAAAGGCGGTGGCACCCTGGAGCAACAACAGGCGGCCATCGATACCTGGAAAGCGCAAAACCCACAGCACCCAGCTGCCCTGCAACTGCCGGCCCCACTGGCCCAGCTCAAAGCGCTGACCAGTGAACCGCTGACCAAAATCGCCCTGCTGCTGCCGCAAGATGGCCCGCTCGCATCTGTTGCCCGTGCATTGCGCGAAGGCTTTATGGCTGCCCACTACCAGGCGCAGCAGGCGGGCCAAAAGCCGCCAGCCATTGAAGTGTTTGACAGTTCGCACCTGACCTCTCTCGATGACTTCTACCGCCAAGCCAAAGCATCGGGTGTGCAGCTGGTCATCGGTCCGCTGGAAAAGCCGCTAGTCAAACAACTGAACAGCCGCCCGCAATTGCCTATCACCACACTGGCGCTGAACTACAGCGACGCAGGCCGGGATGGACCTCCACAACTGTTCCAGTTCGGCCTTGCCGCTGAAGACGAAGCCCGCGAAGTCGCACGTCGCGCCTGGGCCGACGGCAAGCGCAGCGCCGCAGCCATGGTCCCTAAAGGCGAATGGGGCGATCGCGTCCTGGATGCCTTCCGCCAAAGCTGGCAAGCGGCCGGCGGCACGTTTATCGTTGCTGAACACGTCGACCAGCCTGTCGCCCTGGCCCAGCAAATCGCTGATATGTTCCAGCTCCGGAACAGCGAAGCCCGCGCCAAGAGCCTGCAAAGCACCGTCGGCACGCAAGTAGCGGCACAACCGACACGTCGCCAGGACATTGATTTCATCTTCCTTGCGGCAACACCCCAGCAAGCGCAGCAGATCAAGCCAACGTTGGTATTCCAGTACGCAGGCGATGTTCCGGTATACGCAACTTCACACCTGTTCACCAACAGCGGCGACCAAGCACAGTATCTGGATCTGGAAGGCATTCGCTTCTGTGAAACGCCGTGGCTGCTCAACGCCAACGACCCACTGCGCCAGCAAGTGACCGTGCAATGGCCACAAGCGGCAGGCAGCCTTGGCCGCCTGTACGCCATGGGGATCGACGCTTATCGTCTGGCACCGCGCCTGGCACAGCTCAAAACCCTGCCAGACAGCCGCATCGACGGCCTGACCGGCAGCCTGAGCATGGGTTCGGGTCAACGTGTCGAGCGTCAACTGCCATGGGCCCAGTTTGTCGGCGGCAAGGTTCAGCATCTGCCGGACACTCCGCGTTAATGCCGAGCACCCCTCAGCAACAAGCAGGGCGCGAGGCTGAAGCCTACGCCCTGAAACATTTGCAACAACAGGGCCTGCGCCTGATCACGCAGAACTGGTTATGCAAACGAGGCGAGCTCGATCTGGTCATGCTCGACGGCGATACAGTAGTATTCGTCGAGGTTCGCTATCGACGTCACGCAGGCTGGGGCGGAGCGCTGGAAAGCGTGGATACCCGCAAGCGTGCAAAGCTCATACTTGCCGCACAGTTTTTTCTCCAGAAAGAGTCGCGCTGGGCAGATTCCCCATGCCGTTTCGATGTGGTGGCCATTAATGGCGACCCCGGCAGCGCGCCTCCGCTGGACTGGGTGAAGAACGCATTTGATAGCTGATTCATAGCGCCCGACTGGCCAACCCTGGACGGCGCGCTTTAAAGCCCTGATGTATAGAAAGTCCACACACCGATTTCGCTCTTTGCTTTGCAGGCTGCACTTTCTTGTGCCTGGAGCAGCCGCCCTACTTAAGGTCACCCGATGGACATGCAATCCCGAGTTCGCCAGCTTTTCCAGGCCAGCATCGACACCAAGCAGCAGGCGATGGAAGTTCTTGCCCCCTACATTGAGCAAGCCAGCCAGGTCATGGTGAATGCCCTGCTCAACGAGGGCAAAATGCTTTCCTGTGGCAATGGTGGCTCGGCCGGCGACGCACAGCACTTCTCCTCGGAGCTGCTCAATCGCTTCGAGCGTGAACGCCCAAGCCTGCCCGCGATTGCGCTGACCACCGACAGCTCGACGATCACGTCCATCGCCAACGACTACAGCTATAACGAAATTTTCTCCAAACAGATCCGTGCGCTGGGTCAACCGGGCGATGTCCTGCTGGCGATTTCCACCAGCGGCAACTCGGCGAACATTATTCAAGCCATCCAGGCCGCACATGATCGCGAAATGATTGTCGTAGCATTGACGGGTCGCGACGGTGGCGACATGGCCTCGTTGCTGCTGCCAGAGGACGTGGAGATACGTGTCCCGGCCAAAGTCACCGCACGGATTCAAGAAGTCCACCTGCTGACGATCCATTGCCTATGCGATTTGATCGACAGCCAACTGTTCGGGAGTGAAGAATGACCCCTAATCGCCTTAGCCTACTGGCTTTGACACTGTGCCTCAGCATCAGCGGATGCAGCTCGGTCCTGACCGCAACCCGCGACAAACCCATAGAGGATGATCGCGGCACCCGGACTTTCGGCAGCAAGATTGATGACTCCCTGATCGAAACCAAGGTCGCGGTCAACGTTGCCAAGGCCAACCCCGATCTCGATGAAGGCTCACACATCATCGTCACCAGCTTTAACGGCATCGTATTGCTCGCTGGCCAGACACCACGTGCCGATCTGAAAGCCCTTGCAGAGCAAGCCGCAAGCTCTGTACAGCGCGTCAAGAAGGTCAATAACGAACTTCAAGTCATGCCGCCCTCCTCGATCCTCGCTCGCAACAACGATGCCTGGCTGACTACCAAGATCAAGACGCAGATGCTGACTGACAACACCATTCCGGGCTCGCGCATCAAAGTCGTGACCGAAAATGGCATCGTCTACCTGCTGGGTCTGGTGACTCAACAGGAAGCCACCCGCGCAACCAACCTGGTGCAGAACGTGTCCGGCGTACAAAAAATCGTCAAACTGTTTGAGTATATTGATTAACGGCAACACACCCGTTTTGCCTTAACAGCAAAACCGCGAATCAAAAAAGGCGATCCCTGGGGATCGCCTTTTTTTTGACTCGTTTGCTTCAGATCACTTGACCACTTTCAGACTGGGCCTGCCGGTAGGTCGCGGTGGTTCGCTACCTGGTGGCGGACTGTCATCATCCGGCTCGATCACGTCGTCATCCTCCAGCGGAGGCTCCAGATCAAAAACCATACCCTGGCCATTCTCCCGGGCATAAATGCCCAGAATCGCAGCTACAGGGACGTACAACGTGTGCGGCACGCCACCGAAGCGGCCTTCAAAGCTGACGGCATCGTTATCCATGTGCAGATGACGCACGGCACTGGGCGATACATTCAAAACAATCTGGCCGTCATTGGCGAAGCCCTGAGGGACCTGCACCGACGGGTACTCCGCATTGACCAGCATATGCGGGGTGCTATCGTTATCGACGATCCACTCATACAAAGCGCGAATCAAATAAGGGCGACTGGAGTTCATTAACGGCTCCTTAAGCCTTAGCGCATATCGCGTTCAGCACCGGACAGACTTGTCTGGAAAGCTTCACGCGCAAATTGGCGCTCCATGTAATCAAGCAGCGGCTTGGCTGGCCGCGGCAATTCTATACCCAGGATCGGGAGACGCCAGAGTATGGGCAATAGACAACAGTCGACCAAACTTTGATCTTCACTGAGGAAAAAAGGTTTATCCGCGAACAGCGGAGAAACGCCAGTAAGGCTTTCACGCAGCTCTTTACGCGCCTGAACACGCGCGGGCTCTTTGCTGCGCGAATCCAGAATCAAATCCACCAGACCACACCAATCACGCTGAATACGATGAATCAGCAGACGGCTATTGGCACGCGCGACCGGATAGACCGGCAGCAGAGGTGGATGCGGGTAACGCTCATCCAGATATTCCATTATCACTGTCGACTCGTACAGCGCCAGGTCACGATCGACCAGTGTTGGCACGCTGCCGTACGGGTTCACCTCGATCAGCTTCGGCGGATGACGACCCGCCACTACATCAATGATCTCAGCGCTGACACCTTTCTCTGCGAGCACAATGCGCACGCGGTGGGAATAGTGGTCGGCGGGGTCGGAGTAACAGGCCAACCGATTGGTCACGCCCATGGCGGTCCTCCTCGCTTGTTAAAGTTTTCAGAAGCAGAAAAACGAGCGCGCCCAAAGGGCGCCTCCGATATCGACTGCGCAGAAACAGGTGGCCGTTGAAAGCAGCCCGGCGGCTCATCCATCGAACATGAATGACCCAACCCGACCGCCCTCGCCCTACCTGCCCCACGCTCGTTATCTTTAAAGAGACGCCCTAGGGCGCGCATCGTTAACAGCAGGGATTACAACTTGATCAATGGACATCTTTCCAGTATTCGCGCTTCAGCAGGTAAGCGAATACGAAGAAGAACGCCAGGTAGAGCAACACATACGTACCGATGCGCTGATGCTCCAGCTTCACCGGGTTCGCCGAGTAGGCCAGGAAGGTCACGATATTCTTGACCTTCTCATCGAACTGCTCTTCGGTCAGCGCACCGGTTTTCGGCAACACGGTCAGTTGATCGCACGCTTCATGAGTCAGCGGAGTACCGGTCAATGGATCATATTGCTTCTTGCCGTCCTCAACCACCTGCACTTGCTTGCAACCAATCACCTGACGACCTTGCAGGCCTGCCAGAACGTTTGGCATGCCGACGTTCGGGAAAATCACGTTGTTCACGCCCCAAGGACGTGTCGGATCTTCGTAGAACGAGCGCAGGTAGCTGTAGAGCCAGTCAGTACCACGCACACGAGCCACCAGGGTCAGATCGGGCGGTGCCGCGCCGAACCAGGCTTTCGCATCAGAAGGCTGCATGCCGATACTCATGTGGTCGCCAATTTTGGCGCCGGTGAATATCAGTTTTTCCTGCATCAGATCGTGAGGGATGCCCAAATCGTCCGCAACGCGTTCATAGCGCTGAAACTTGGCACTGTGACAACCCATGCAGTAGTTGGCGAAGGTACGCGCCCCATCCTGCATCGCGGCCTTGTCAGACACGTCGATATCGACCTTCTCCAACTCAGGGCCCTCTGCGTTTGCAAAGGACAGGGTAGGCAGAAGCGCAAACATCAATACAGCAAATAGCTTTTTCATCAGCCAGTCACCCTTTCTGGAACCGGTTTGGTCTTCTCGAGCCGGGTATAGAACGGCATCAGAATGAAGTAGGCGAAGTACAGGAATGTACAGACCTGCGACAGGATCGTGCGCTCAGGGGTTGGTGGCAGAACACCCAACACACCCAGAATCACGAAGGCTATGCAGAACACTACCAACCAGCCCTTGCTCAGCCAGCCTTTGTAGCGCATGGACTTGACCGGACTACGGTCGAGCCATGGCAACACGAACAGTACGGCAATCGCAGCACCCATGGCGATAACGCCCATGAGTTTGTCCGGAATCGCACGCAGGATCGCGTAGAACGGCGTGAAGTACCAAACAGGAGCAATGTGCAATGGGGTCTTGAAGGCGTTCGCCACTTCGAAGTTAGGCTTCTCGAGGAAGTAACCACCCATTTCCGGGAAGAAGAACACGATCGAGCAGAAGATGAACAGGAACACCACCACGCCGACGATATCTTTCACGGTGTAGTACGGGTGGAAGGCAATGCCGTCCAGCGGTATACCGTTTTCGTCTTTGTGTTTCTTGATGTCGACGCCATCAGGGTTGTTCGAACCGACTTCATGCAGCGCCAGAACGTGCAACACCACCAGACCCAGAATGACGATCGGCAAAGCGACCACATGAAGGGCGAAGAAGCGGTTCAGGGTAATCCCGGAAATCAGGTAGTCACCACGAATCCACTGCGTCAGGTCGCCGCCAATCACCGGAATCGCACCGAACAGCGAGATGATCACCTGGGCGCCCCAGTAGGACATCTGGCCCCAAGGCAGCAGATAACCCATGAAGGCTTCAGCCATCAGCGCCAGGTAGATCAGCATCCCGAAGACCCACACCAACTCGCGCGGCTTCTGGTAGGAACCGTAGAGCAAGCCACGGAACATATGCAGATAAACCACGATAAAGAAGGCAGAGGCCCCGGTGGAGTGGAGGAGGCGCAGGATCGAGCCATATTCCACGTCACGCATGATGTATTCGACGGAAGCAAACGCCTCTTCAGCCGACGGCGTGTAACTCATGGTCAGCCAGACACCTGTAACGATCTGATTGACCAGCACCAGCAAAGCCAGCGAGCCGAAGAAGTAGAAGAAGTTAAAGTTTTTTGGTGCGTAATATTTGCTGAGATGGTCTTCCCACATTTTTGTGGCGGGAAAGCGCGCATCAACCCAGTCCATGAACTTGCTCATCACGCTTTCTCCGGATCGACGCCAATGACAATAACATTGTCCGACTCATAGGAATGCGGCGGCACTGGCAAATTCAAAGGGGCTGGTTGCGATTTGTAGACGCGTCCGGCCAGATCGTAGTGAGAGCCGTGGCATGGACAGAAGTATCCGCCCACCCAGTCTTTACCCAGATCAACGGGTGCGACTTCAGGACGAAACGTCGGAGAACAGCCTAAGTGGGTACAAATTCCGACCAACAGAAGAATCTCTGGCTTGATCGAACGTGTCTCCGGGTCGACGTAGGTCGGTTGTATTGAGTTCTTGGAGTTCGGATCGGAAAGTTGCCCTTCGATCTTCTTCAGATTTCCCAATATTTCTTCGGTACGACGAACGATGAACACCGGCTGACCTCGCCACTCAGCAATCATCTGCTGACCGGCTTCGATCTTGCTGACATTCACCTTTACCGGTGCACCTGCGGCTTTCGCCTTGGCACTGGGAAACCATGACCCCACGAACGGGACCGCAGCCCCCACCGCTCCTGCAGCACCCACGACGGACGTGGCTGCTACAAGGAAGCGACGCCGGCCTGCATTCACGCCGTCATTGCTCATTCCGTTCCTCTCCCATCAGCTCTGTGACCTGTTAAACCAGGCATCTACTAAGTAAAAATCTGAACTGTGTAAAAATTTTGCCGAATGGTAATGAAAAGCCCCTTAGTTGACAAGGTAATTACCATCCTGAAACGGCTTGAAGCCTTATAACACGCGGCGCCCGCTGATGTGGCAAGTTGTCACACCTAAAATGAACGCCCATAAAAAACGCCCAGCTCCGAAAGGAAACTGGGCGCTTTTGAACGAAGCAGCGAATTAACGCTTCGAGTACTGCGGACGCTTACGCGCTTTACGCAGGCCAACTTTCTTACGTTCAACTTCACGAGCATCGCGAGTCACGAAGCCTGCTTTGCGCAGAGCGCCGCGCAGGGTTTCGTCGTACTGCATCAGAGCGCGAGTGATACCGTGGCGGATTGCGCCAGCTTGACCACTTACACCGCCACCGATAACAGTGACGTAGATGTCGAACTTCTCGGTCATCTCGGTCAGTTCCAACGGCTGACGAACTACCATACGGGCAGTTTCGCGACCGAAGAACCCATCGAGGGTACGGTTGTTGATGGAGATGTTACCGGTACCAGGACGCAGGAAAACGCGAGCGGTTGCGGTCTTGCGACGGCCAGTGCCGTAATTTTGAGTCGCCGACATAATGAACTATTCCGTTAAAACTTCAGTTCTTGGGGCTGCTGAGCAGTATGAGGGTGTGCAGTGCCCGCATAGACTTTCAGCTTACGATACATGTCGCGACCCAGCGGGTTTTTAGGCAGCATGCCTTTAACCGCGGTCTCGATCACGCGCTCAGGAGCTTTGGCAATCAGCTTTTCAAAGTTGATCGACTTGATCCCGCCCGGAAAACCGGAGTGTGAGTAGTAGATCTTGTCGGTGGCTTTAGCACCGGTAACGCGGATTTGCTCAGCGTTGATAACGACGATGTAATCGCCAGTATCGACGTGCGGAGTGTATTCCGGTTTGTGCTTGCCACGCAGACGGCTCGCGATCTCGGTCGCCAGACGACCCAGGGTCTGACCAGCAGCGTCGACGACGAACCAGTCGCGCTTAACTGTTTCCGGTTTAGCAGTAAAAGTCTTCATTCTTTAATAGCCTCAGGGGCCGCCCTGATAAATTAGACGGCGGATCTTACTGAATAGTGCGTACTTTGACAAGGTCAAAGGCAGCCGGAAACAGACGCTGTCGGGGGCTCGGGTCGGCGCGTCCGTAATACGGCAAGATTCTTCGGCAGACGGCGCATCACTTCCACTGCAAAGAGCTGCGGAATTATGCCGATTGCGAAAAAAATTTCAACCTGCTTTTATGATTCCCCTCAATTTAAGGAGAAAAATATGGATTACCGCCGACTCGGCCGGACCGACCTGAATGTCAGCGCCCTGTGTCTGGGCACCATGACCTGGGGCGAGCAGAACAGCGAAACAGAGGCCTTTGCACAGATCGAAAGAGCCAAGGCTGCCGGGATCAACTTCATTGATACGGCGGAAATGTACCCTGTACCCCCCAAAGCCGACACCTACGCCACCACTGAGCGGTTCATCGGTAATTACTTCAAAACCCGAGGTGATCGCGCCGACTGGATTCTGGCCAGCAAGATCGCCGGGCCTGGCAACACCATTGATTACATCCGTGACGGCAACCTCAAACACAATCGCGAGCACATCGTTGCCGCCGTGGATGCCAGCCTCAAGCGCCTGCAGACTGACTACATCGACTTGTACCAGCTGCATTGGCCCGAACGCAGCACCAACTTCTTCGGCCAACTGGGCTACACGCACAAAGAAGGCGAGTTCACGCCCCTCGAAGACACCCTCGAAGCACTCGACGCGCAGGTCAAGGCTGGCAAAATCCGGCACATCGGCCTGTCCAACGAAACGCCGTGGGGCACAATGAAATTTCTGGAGTTGGCGCAAAGCCGCGGCTGGCCGCGTGCAGTGTCGATCCAGAACCCTTACAACCTGCTCAATCGGACGTTCGAGGTCGGCCTTGCAGAAATCGCCATTCGCGAGCAATGCGGCCTGCTGGCTTACTCGCCACTGGCCTTCGGCATACTGTCAGGAAAGTACGAAAACGGCGCACGACCGCCCAAAGGCCGCCTGAGCCTTTACAGCCGCTTCAGCCGCTATTTCAATCCGCAATCGGAAGCCGCCTGCAGCCGTTACGTCGCTCTGGCGCGTGAGCACGGCCTCGACCCTGCGCAAATGGCCCTGGCTTTTGTCACTTGCCAACCGTTCGTCACCAGCAACATCATCGGCGCGACCTCCCTCGAACAACTGGACAGCAATATCGCCAGTTTCGAGCTAAATCTTTCCGATGAAGTGCTGGCAGGCATCGAAGCGATTCACAAGGATCACCCAAACCCGGCGCCGTAATACGGCGCCAACCTGCGTTACAACGCCCGGGCGATGATCTCTTTCATGATTTCGTTGGTCCCGGCGTAAATCCGCTGCACCCGAGCATCCGCCCAAGCCCGGGCAATCGGGTATTCCCACATGAAGCCGTAGCCACCATGCAGTTGCACGCACTCGTCGAGCACCTTGCATTGCAGGTCCGTGCACCAATACTTCGCCATCGCGGCTGTCGGCACGTCCAGCTTGCCTTGCAGATGAAGCTCCAGGCAACGATCAACGAACACGCGACCGATCTGCACTTCGGTCGCGATTTCGGCGAGCTTGAAGCGAGTGTTCTGGAACTCGGCAATCGCCTTGCCGAACGCCTTACGCTCCCGGGTGTACGCCAACGTCCACGCCAAGGCCGCCTCAGCCGATGCCAAGGCCCCTATGGCGACGGTGAGGCGCTCCTGCGGCAATTCCTGCATCAAGTACGCGAACCCCATGCCAGCCTGCCCCAAGAGGTTCTCCTTGGGCACACGCACATCTTGGAAAAACAGTTCAGACGTGTCTTGCGCCTTCATCCCGACCTTTTCCAGACGCTTACCCTTGGCGAAGCCCGGTGCATCGGCTTCAACCAGGAACAAACTGGTGCCTTTGGCGCCCGCTTTGGGGTCGGTCTTCGCCACCACAATGACCAAATCGGCCAGAAAGCCGTTGGTGATGAACGTTTTCGAACCGTTGATCACATACTCGTCACCGTCCAGCACGGCGGTGGTCTTCACCCCTTGCAGGTCCGAGCCTGCGCCCGGCTCGGTCATCGCGATCGCGGTCACCATCTCGCCCGACACCAGCTTGGGCAGGTACTTGAGCTTCAACGCTTCGCTGCCGTAATGCAGGATGTACGGCGCAACGATGTCCGAGTGCAGAGAGAAACCAATACCAGTCAAACCCAACCGACCGACCTCCTCGATCACCACGGTACTGTAAAGGAAGTCAGCCGCCATGCCGCCATATTCCTCGGGCAGGTGCGAGCACAGCATCCCCTGCTCCCCCGCCTTGTTCCAAAGTGCACGGTCGATGTAGCCCTGTTTTTCCCATTGAGCATGAAAAGGCACGGCCTCCTGTTCGAGGAATTTACGTACGCTACTACGGAAAAGTTCGTGCTCGGAGCTGAACAGGGTTCTAGGGATCATGCGGCACCTGCGAAAGTGGGTAAGCCCGGATTGGCATGCAGAGCCTAAGCCCATGACCTGCGCGAGGACACTGGACACATCCGCCAAAAAATAAGACGATCCAGCCGTTGTTTGACCACTTTCCCATATAAGAACAAAAGAATTATGTCTACCCAACACTCCGCGCCCCTGCGGCGCGTCAGCATCCTGGCCATTGAGGGGGTATTCGCTTCAACCCTGATGCAAGCCAAAGATTTTTTCCATCTCGCCAGCCTGCGCTACGGCAAACAGCTGGGCCAGGGCCTCAAAACGACTTTCGAAACCCGTATCGTCAGCCCAGACGGGCTTCCTGTGCGCAGTTTCAGCGATGTGATCCTGCCCGTGGATGGCGGCCTGGAACACAGCGATGTGATCATCCTGCCCGCGTTCTGGGATGACTTCGATGCACTGTGCCTGCGCTACCCTCAAGTGCTGCCATGGCTGCGCGAGCAACACGCCAAGGGCGCCGTACTGTGCGGCGAAGCCAGCGGCGTTTTCTGGCTGGCACAGGCAGGCCTGCTCGATGGCAAGGAGGCGACCACTTATTGGCGATTCTTCAGCGAGTTTGGCGAGCGCTTCCCTGCGGTGCTACTCAATCAGGAAAAGCACCTGACCGATGCGGACAATGTGTATTGCGCGGGCGGCACGACGTCAGCCTGCGACCTGTACATCTACCTGATCGAGCGCTTCTGCGGGGCCAATGTCGCGCAAGCCGTAGCCCGCGACATTCTTTACGAGGTGCAACGCAACTATTCGCCGGGACGAATGGGTTTCGGCGGGCAAAAACTGCATCAGGACGTGATCATTCTGCAGATACAGCAATGGCTCGAAGAGCATTTTGCTGACAAGTTTCGCTTCGAAGATGTCGCCCGGGAACACAGCATGAGCATCCGCAACTTCATGCGCCGCTTCCAGACCGCCACGGGAGACAAGCCCCTGCATTACCTGCAAAGGCTGCGCATAGAAACCGCCAAGGGCCTGCTTTCCGGCACCCGCAAAAGCATCAAGACCATCAGCTACGAAGTCGGCTACGACGATGCCAGCTTCTTTGCCCGACTCTTCCGCCAGCACACCGAACTGTCACCGAACCAGTATCGACAACAGTTTCTGCAAGCGGCTTGAGGTGAATGGGCACACCCTACGAAGGCTGTGCATCCAGCCTAGGGCTTGTGTGCCCGCGACAGGAACTCATGGGACTGCATTTCCAGCAGACGGCTGAGCGTGCGCTGGAACTCGAAGTTCAAGCGGCCACCGGTGTACAGGTCTTTTAGCTCAACCTCGGCGGAAATGATCAGCTTGACGTTGCGGTCGTAGAACTCGTCGACCATGTTGATAAAGCGCCGAGCGATATCGTCAGTGGTCACACTCATCTGCTCGACGCCGCTGATCAACACGGCGTGAAAGATTTTGCCGAGTTCAATGTAGTCATTCTGGCTGCGCGGGCCGTCGCACAGTTCACGAAAATCGAACCAGGCCACGTCATCGCACGTCAGCAGCGCGCGAATCTCACGATTCTCGATCATCAGCACGTCGTCCTTGGTCGCTTGGGCGCAGTCCGGAGTCAATGCACGGAAACTCTTGCGCAGGCTCTCCTCGGCGGCAGCATCGAGCGGAAAATGGAACAGCTCGGCTTGCTCCAGATGGCGCAGACGGTAATCCACACCGCTGTCGACGTTAACGATTTCAGTGTGCTGCTTGATCAGGGCGATGGCAGGCAAGAAGCGCGCGCGCTGCAGACCGTCTTTGTACAGACCGTCCGGCACAATGTTCGACGTAGCGACCAGGGTTACGCCGTTTTTGAACAACTCTTCCATCAAGGTCCCGAGAATCATCGCATCGGTGATGTCCGAAACGAAAAATTCATCGAAGCAGATCACTCGCGCCTCATCGGAAAAACGCTTGGCAATCAGGACCAGCGGATTCTTCTCGCCGCTGAGAGTCCTCATCTCTTCGTGCACACGCTTCATGAAGCGGTGGAAGTGAGTGCGAACCTTTGCCTTGAACGGCAAGGCTTCGAAGAAGGTATCGACCAGGTACGTCTTGCCCCGGCCAACGCCACCCCAGAAGTACACGCCCTTGACGGGCACCTGCTCTTTCTTGCCGAACAGTTTGCCGAACATCCCTGGCTTGTTCTGCTGCGCGGCGACCAGATCGTCGTACAGGCGCTGCAAATGGCGCACAGCGTTTTCCTGCGCAGCATCGTGGAAGAAGTCGGGGTTTTTCAGATCAGCTTGATATCGTTCTAGGGGGGTCATATTCGTTAGCAAGGCAAGAAAAACGGGCCGCCACTGTAGCGACGACCCTTGAAAATGGCAATCAGACCTATTGCGGGGCCAGTGCCGCTTTCAGGTTTTCGATGGCTGCGTCACGCGCAACGCTGTCGGAAAACAGCGGACTGTCTGCCACACAAGCACCCTCCAGCCATACGCTAAAACGGTCTTCCTCACTGCGCAGGTCCAGTTCGCCGCTTTGCTGTAGCTGCTTGCTGACAGCACCGGCCGTCTTGCCGTCGGCAAAATTGCGCGACAGCAGCAATTGCTCACCATCGGCAGACAGCAGCCGGAAACGGAAACTGCCGTCATCTTCACGGAAGCTGACGAAGCGCGCGCCCTTCACTGCTTTTTTCTTACCGGTGTCCGCGCTTTGTACGACGCTGCGGAAAGAACGCAGGCCGACCGCCTCACGCAACTCACCGAGAAACGGTGTTGCGACGCTTCGCGCTTTTTCCGCACCCGCCAGAAGAATGTCTTCCAGATCGGCTGGACGCTCCATAAACCCGTGGTAGCGCTCACGCGCCTCGCTCAGCTCGCTCTCCAGCAGTTGGAACAAGCGCTGCTTGGCGTCGCCCCAACCCAGGCCCTGCAACAGCTCAGAACGGAACTCAGCGCCTTGCTCAGGCGTTGCGAAGGCCTGATAGAGGGTAAACAGGTGCGAATTATCAGGATCCTTGGCTTCGCCCGGCGCACGCGAGTCAGTGACGATGCGCGAGATCGCCTCTTTCATGTCCTTGGGGCTACTGAACAACGGGATCGTGTTGTCGTAGCTTTTGGACATTTTGCGCCCGTCCAGCCCCGGCAGCGTGGCAACGCCCTCCTCAATCAAAGCTTCGGGCATGACAAAGAATTCCTTGCCCTTGCCGAACAGATGGTTGAAACGCTGACCGATGTCGCGAGCCATTTCGACGTGCTGAATCTGGTCACGACCGACCGGCACTTTATGCGCGTTGAACATCAGGATGTCGGCGGCCATCAGCACCGGATAGCTGTACAAGCCCATGGTGATGCCTGCGTCCGGGTCTTCGCCGGCTTCGACGTTTTTGTCCACCGAAGCCTTGTAGGCATGTGCGCGGTTGAGCAACCCCTTGGCCGCGACACAGGTCAGCAGCCAGGTCAGTTCAGGAATTTCCGGGATATCCGACTGGCGATAGAAAGTGACCCGATTCACGTCCAGGCCAGAAGCCAGCCAGGTTGCAGCGATTTCCAGACGCGAGCGCTGAATGCGCAGCGGGTCATCGCATTTGATCAGCGCGTGGTAGTCGGCCAGGAAATAGAATGAATCGGCATCGCTCTGGCGGCTGGCGACGATGGCCGGACGGATGGCGCCGGCATAGTTGCCAAGGTGTGGCGTGCCGGAAGTGGTGATACCGGTCAGGATACGAGTGGTCATGGCTAGTCGCTTATAGGGTTAGGCGCCTATGGAGTCAGACGCTTGTGGCTGCAATCAATTCGAAAGGCGCGGCAGGACCAGCTCTTTGAGCTCGGTCAGCTTGCCATGAAAAAAGTGCCCACATTCTGCCACTTTCAGTAGCTCATGGGGGCGCTCAAGGGCGTCGGACCATGCGTAAACCGCTTGCGGGTCGACAACCTCATCAGCCTCGGGCTGAATCAGGGTCAGCGGGCAGTTCTGCGGCAGTACATGCTCATTACCCAGACGCGCCACCGCCGCAGCCACCATGAACAGATGACTCAGTTGCTCACCCTTGGCTTCCAGGCGTCCGCCCAGGCTGGCGGCGACAAAGCCGCCAAAGGAGAACCCAAACAGCGTGATCGGCAGTTCAGGATGCTGCTCACGCAACCATTGCGCTGCGGCTTCGGCGTCATCGATTTCGCCAGAGCCCATATCGTGTGCGCCAGCGCTGGCGCCAACCCCGCGATAATTGAAGCGCAGGGTGATCAAACCGGCGTCGCGAGCAGTGCGCTGCAACGTCGACACGACTTTATTGAGCATGGTTCCACCCTGCACCGGGTTAGGATGGCAGATCAGCGCCATGCCGCGGGCGTCCTCAAGATCGAGGTAAAGGGCTTCAAGCTGGCCTACCGGGCCATCAATCAATACAGGGGTTTCGCGGATGAGCAAGAATGAACTCCGTGACCTCGAAATGGGTCGACTCGTCTAGCTGATAGTCTGTGACTTGCATACCCGTGAGCGTGTCACGGTATACAGCACAGGTTCGAGCCGTTAACGTAAAGCAAAGCCGTTTATAGAGGAAGGACTCGTGGAACTCTCGCTCTCAGTTTGGTTGTTGCCGACGCTTGCCCTGGTTGTCGGCGTCGTCATTGGTTTCCTGGTCGCTCGTTTGCTGCCCAACGCCGCCCCTAACAGCACGCAGCGTCAGCTGGATGATGTTCAGGAGCGCTTCAACAGTTATCAGAACGAAGTGGTTACCCACTTCAACAGCACGGCAACCCTGGTGAACAAGCTTTCGCAGAATTTCCAGGAAGTACAGGACCATCTCTCCGATGGTGCCAACCGCCTGGCGCTGGACGAAGTGACACGTCAACGCTTGCTGGCCAGCCTGCACGCCGATGCGCCACAAGCGCCTCGCGACCGACTGACGCCACCCCGCACCACAGAAGCGCCGAAGGATTACGCGCCCAAAACACCGAACGCCCCCGGCATGCTCGATGAGCATTACGGTTTGAAAAAATAAACTGAGCTCGAAACACAAAAAACCGCCGCTCTGACCGAGCGACGGTTTTTTTATTTGGGCGGGACGCGTAGTTGCAAACACGCTCACAGGGTTTTGTGTGCCGCAAACCTGTAGGAGCCCCTTGTCCGCGATGGCGGTGTGTCAGACACACCGCCTCATACCCATCAGATCGCGCCGCGGCTGCGTAGCAGTTCCAGAACTTGCTTGACGCTGTTGTCGAGTGGCAGCGATTCGATATAGATTTTTCCTACAACACTTTCGGACTGCGGAGTCTATATAACATTTCGACCTGAAACTATGCTCTTCCGAAATTAGGAGGACATATGAAAACAATCGTAACGATCATCATCTGTGTACTGCTTTCAGGCTGCGTATCGGAAGACTGCTATAGAAACTGCTTCATGTTTAAAAAACACGACCCCGACCTAGATTTTAAATGCGACATAAACCCTGACAGGCCTGAGTGTGCCGAACGCCGCTAACGCCTACAATCGCATCTAATATCGTACCCCTTGAAAAATCACCAGAAGTCAAACCTCCAGATGGGATGCTCTTTTGACTGAAACAAAATTTTATATATTTTTGGCACAGATCGTCCAGGCACAAACCCAAAGCGAGCCCAGCATAAGGCCCCTGTTCGATTGTCGTAGATGACCATATTCCCGTCATCCTGCAAGGCCAAATAGCTGTTGTACCAGACTGACTTGTCACGCGTGTGGCTGCTCTCGGCAATCCAGGTACGGCTCCGGAGGCTGTCGTACAAGAAGCCACTGTTGCTCACAATGAAGCGCGGAGCCCCAACCATTTTCTTTTGAGAGGACAGAGTCTTGCTATAAGGTTGGCCAGTGTCAGCAATCTAGGCAACCACGCCGTGATCCTTGATCACCAAGTTCCCGTCGCCTTGCAACTCCAATCGGAAACGCCCATTCGGAGATACCAGAAATTGTCCTGGCGACATGATCTGATTGGGTGGCAATACTGAAGAACCACTTCCTTGAAACGGAACATATTGAATACTCATACTTATCTCTACAAACAATAATTGAGCACCCACTTGATCAGATTAATACCTCGCCCAGGCCATACATATGTATAGATAACTCAGACTATTATTTTGCGCTTTAACACCCACAAAACATCATCTGATGCACAACTTACAGGCCATAAAAAACCCTGCGAAGAATCACGCCTTCGCAGGGTCTTTTTGTCAGCGGACAGCGATCAGATCGCGCCGCGGCTGCGCAGGAGTTCCAGGACTTGCTTGACGCTGTCGTCGAGTGACAGCGATTGAGTGTCGATCACCAGATCGGCATTCAATGGCACGTCATACGCGAAGGACTCACCCGGGATGTTGTCGCCATTGGCGGCATACAGACCCTGCGGATCACGCTCGCGGCAGACCGCTGGCGAAGCCTGGACGTAAACGGTGATCAGACGATCATCACCGATCAGTGACTTAGCCTGTTCGCGACCTTCGGCGTCCGGGGCAACGAATGCCGCCAGTGTCAGCAGGCCCGCTTCGTTGAACTGACGTGCAACATGCGCGGCACGTCTCCAGTTTTCGGTACGCCCGGCACGGTCCTGCGGCAGACCCTTGTTCAGGTCATGGCGCAGGTTCTGGCCGTCAAGCACGTAAACCGCACGCCCCATGTCGAACAGCTTGCGCTCCACGGCATAGGCCAGAGTGCTTTTGCCAGCGCCGGACAAGCCGCTGAACAATACCGTGGCAGGCTGCTGACCGAAACGGCGCGCTCGCTCTTCGGTAGCGACGTGAGCCTTGTAGTCATGATGGCTACCACCGACAACGATTGGGCGAGCGATGATCATGCCCGCAGCAACGGTGCCGTTGGTCAACCGATCAATAACGATGAAAGAACCCGTGGTGCGGTTGCTGTCATAGCCATCCAGCGCAATCGCGCTGTCGAGACTGATTTTGACCCGACCGATTTCATTCAGTTGCAACGCGCTGGCCGGGCCTTCGGCCAAGGTGTTAACGTCGACCCTGTAGGCGATGCTGGCAACAGAACCCTGCACGTAGCTGGTGGCGCGCTTGATGTCGTACTTCTTGCCCGGCAGCATTGGCTCTTCAGCCATCCAGACCATCATCGCGTCGAAGCTGTCAGTGATCTGCGGAATGCTGTCGGCATGCACCAGCAAGTCGCCACGGGAGATGTCGACTTCGTCTTCCATGGTCAGGGTCACGGCCTGGCCTGGACCGGCGTGTTCCAGTTCGCCATCAAAGGTGACGATGGATTTAACCCGACTGGTCTTGCCGGACGGCAACACGATGATTTCATCGCCTTTGTGCACGATGCCGCTGGCCAGGGTGCCGGCGAAACCACGGAAGTTCAGGTTCGGACGGTTAACGTACTGCACCGGGAAACGCAGGTCGGTGAAGTTACGATCCGCCGCAAACTCTACGGTCTCGAGAATTTCCATCAGCGTCTGGCCGGTGTACCACGGCGAACGCTCGCTGTGATTGACCACGTTGTCGCCCTTCAGCGCGGACATCGGGACGAAATGCATGGTGGTCGGCTTGAGCGCGATGCCATCGGCAAACTTCAGGTAATCGGCCTTGATCGACTCGAAAACCCCTTCATCGAAGTTCTTCAGGTCCATCTTGTTGATGGCGACGACGATGTGCTTGATGCCCAACAGCGACGCGATGAAGCTGTGGCGGCGGGTCTGGGTCTGCACGCCGTAACGGGCGTCCACCAGAATGATCGCCAGGTCACAAGTCGACGCACCAGTGGCCATGTTGCGGGTGTACTGCTCATGGCCTGGGGTATCGGCAATGATGAATTTGCGTTTGGCGGTGGAGAAGTAGCGATACGCGACATCGATGGTGATGCCCTGCTCACGCTCGGCCTGCAGGCCGTCTACCAGCAATGCCAGGTCGATATCGTCGCCGGTGGTGCCGACTTTTTTCGAGTCGCGGGTAATGGCTTCCAGGTGATCTTCGTAGATCATCTTGGAGTCATGCAACAGGCGGCCGATCAGCGTGCTCTTGCCGTCGTCGACGTTACCGCAGGTGAGGAAGCGCAGCAGTTCCTTGCGTTCGTGCTGGCCCAGATAGGCGAGGATGTCCTCGCTGATCAATTCTGATTGATGCGACATGTGAGACACCCTGTTTAGAAATAGCCCTGACGTTTCTTGTCTTCCATGGAACCGGCGCCATCGTGATCGATGACTCGGCCCTGGCGTTCGGACGTTCGCGTCAGGAGCATTTCCTGAATGATATCCGTGAGGCTGGTCGCCTCGGACTCAACCGCGCCCGTTAACGGGTAGTCGCCGAGTGTACGGAAACGCACTTTCTTCTTGACGATACGCGCCTTGTCCTCATCGCTGAGGTGGTTCAGGAGACGCTCGTCGTCGATCATGACCAGGGTGCCATTCATCTCGATCACATCACGCTCGGCCGCAAAATACAGCGGTACGATCGGGATGCCTTCGAGGTAGATGTACTGCCAGATATCCAGCTCGGTCCAGTTCGACAGCGGGAATACCCGGATCGACTCGCCCTTGTTGACCTTGCCGTTGTACACGTTCCACAGCTCGGGACGCTGGTTCTTCGGGTCCCAACGATGCTTGCTGTCACGGAAGGAATACACACGCTCTTTGGCGCGAGACTTCTCTTCATCGCGGCGAGCACCACCAAACGCGGCATCGAAGCCGTATTTGTCGAGGGCCTGTTTGAGGCCTTCGGTCTTCATGATATCGGTGTGTTTGGAGCTGCCGTGAGTCAGAGGGCTGATACCCTGCGCCACGCCGTCCGGATTGACGTGCACGATCAGATCCAGGCCCAGTTCTTCGACCATACGGTCGCGGAAGCTGTACATTTCCTTGAACTTCCACCGGGTATCGACATGCATCACCGGAAACGGCAATTTTCCCGGGAAGAACGCTTTACGCGCCAAGTGCAGCATTACGGCGGAATCTTTACCGACGGAGTACAGCATCACCGGGTTATCAAACTCGGCGGCGACCTCGCGGATGATGTGGATGCTTTCCGCCTCCAGCTGTTTCAGATGCGTCAGTTTGTCGACCATAGCTACTCACGAAAACGTACGGATGGACGGCCAGCGGGCCGTGTTCGAGCAGGGCACTCTAGCACAGCGCCTGCTTCTATTCAGGGGGCCAGCTAGATCGAAACGTTCTATGAATAGATCGCCTCGTTTGGGTCTTCAAATCGGATTAGGACAATCGATGAACAGATGCTCCAGTGCAAAGCGTCGCGCCAAATAATCCCCCAGCGCTTGAACACCATAGCGCTCGGTGGCGTGGTGACCGGCGGCGATAAAACTGATGTCGTTTTCCCGCGCGCTATGAAACGTCTGCTCCGATGCCTCGCCACTGAGGTACAGATCGACACCGGCCAGCACACCCTGATCGATATAACCCTGACCACCCCCGGAGCACCACCCGACCCGACGAATCATTTTGCTGCCTTCGATCAGCAACGGCTCTCGACCCAGCGCGTCCTGCACTCGCCGGGCGAAGTCACGGGGCGTCACAGGCTCGGCCAACGAACCCACCAGCCCGACGATGCGCGGATTGTCCGGATCCAGAGGGCCTTCGACGGTGATGTCCAGCTGGCGAGCCAGTTGCACGTTATTCCCGACTTCGGGGTGCAGGTCCAGCGGCAGGTGGTAAGCCAACAAGCTAATGTCATGCTTGAGCAACGTTTTCAGGCGACGCTGCTTGATGCCCGTGACGCAAGGATTCTCGCCCTTCCAGAAGTAGCCGTGATGCACCAGAATCAAATCTGCCTGAGCCTCGACCGCGGCATCGAGCAAGGCCTGACTGGCAGTGACACCGCTGACGATCCTCATCACTTGCGGACGGCCCTCGACTTGCAATCCGTTGGGGCAATAATCCTGGATCCGCGAGCTGCTCAGATAGCGGTCCGCTTCCTCGACCAGGGTGCTCAGGGCAACAGCCATAAAAGACTCCTAAATATGCAGTTCAGCGCTGCTCGGTACTCGTATAATGCCCGCCATTATGGCGCAGCTCAGGCAAAAAGCTGCTGCGCTTGGCAATCATCAGGACTTTGCTCAATGCTCAAGGCACTGCGTTTCTTCGGCTGGCCATTGCTGGCTGGCGTGCTCATCGCTCTGCTGGTTATTCAGCGCTACCCGCAATGGGTGGGGTTGCCTAGCCAAGACGTCAATCTGCAACAGGCGCCGCAGTCGTCTACGGTGCAGAAGGGTCCGGTGTCCTATGCCGATGCGGTTATCATCGCAGCACCTGCCGTGGCCAACCTGTACACGACCAAAGTGGTCAACAAGTCGAATCACCCACTGTTCGAAGACCCGCAATTTAGACGCTTCTTCGGAGACAACCTGCCCAAACAGCGGCGTATGGAGTCGAGCCTCGGCTCAGCCGTAATCATGAGCCCGGAAGGCTACCTGCTGACCAACAACCACGTGACCGCTGGCGCTGATCAGATCGTGGTGGCACTCAAGGATGGTCGTGAAACATTGGCCCGGGTGATCGGCAGCGACCCCGAGACCGATCTGGCAGTCCTGAAAATAGACCTGAAGAATCTGCCCGCGATCACCATCGCCCTCTCGGACAACATCCGTATCGGCGACGTCGCGCTGGCAATCGGCAACCCGTTTGGGGTCGGCCAGACCGTGACCATGGGCATCATCAGTGCCACTGGGCGCAATCAACTGGGCCTCAATACGTACGAAGACTTCATCCAGACCGATGCGGCGATTAACCCCGGCAACTCCGGCGGGGCGTTGGTGGATGCCGCCGGTAATCTGACCGGGATCAACACGGCGATTTTCTCCAAGTCCGGCGGTTCGCAAGGCATAGGCTTTGCGATCCCGACCAAACTGGCGCTGGAGGTGATGAAAGCAATCATTGAGCACGGCCAGGTGATTCGCGGCTGGCTAGGGATCGAAGTTCAACCACTGACCCAGGACCTGGCCGAGTCTTTCGGCTTGAAAGACCGCCCAGGCATTGTGGTGGCCGGCATTTTCCAGGACGGCCCGGCGCAAAAAGCGGGTCTGCAACTCGGCGACGTGATCCTGAGCATCAACGGCGAACCTGCCGGCGATGGTCGGCGTTCGATGAATCAGGTAGCGCGCACCAAGCCAAGCGACAAAATCGACATTGAGGTAATGCGCAACGGTAAGGATATCAAGCTGACCGCTGAAGTCGGCTTGCGTCCGCCGCCGCTGACGAAGCCAGCAACAGAAGAATAACGCGGTAAATCAGCTAGACCGTGGGAGCGAATGAGTTCGCTTCCACGGCTTTTCTAGCAAACCTTATAAATCAGAGCTCGCCCAACCCCTCGAGCAACGCCTGATTCTGCTCTGGCGTACCAATGCTGATCCGCAGGAACTGCGCGATGCGTTCTTGTTTAAAGTGCCGAACGATAACGCCCTGCTCCCTCAACCTGGCCGCCAGCCCCGCTGCGTCATGCTTCGGGTGACGCGCGAAGATGAAGTTGGCCGCTGAAGGCAATACGTCGAAACCCTTGCCCTTCAACTGCTCGACCAACGCGTCACGACTGTCGATAACTGCCTTGCAGGTGGCGTCGAAATACTCACAGTCTTCAAACGCAGCGGCCGCACCGACAATCGCCAAGCGATCCAGTGGATAAGAGTTGAAGCTGTTCTTGACCCGCTCCAACGCCTCGATCAGATCCGGATGCCCCACCGCCAAGCCCACCCGCAGCCCAGCCAGCGAACGCGACTTGGACAGGGTTTGCGTGACCAGCAGGTTCGGGTAACGGTCCACCAGACTGATCGCGGTTTGGCCACCAAAGTCGATGTATGCCTCGTCCACCACCACTACCGATTCGGTATTGGCCTTGAGCAACTGCTCAATGGCGTCCAGCGCCAGCAGGCAACCGGTTGGCGCATTCGGATTAGGGAAAATGACGCCGCTGTTAGGCTGCGCGTAATCCTCAAGACGAATCTGGAAGTGCTCGTCCAGCGGCACCGCAGTGAAATCAATCCCGTATAAACCGCAATATACCGGATAGAAGCTGTAGCTGATATCCGGAAAAAGCAGGGGTAGATCGTGCTTGAAAAACGCGTTGAATGCGTGGGCCAGCACTTCATCGGAGCCATTGCCGAGGAATACTTGATTGCCCTGTACGCCGTAATACCTGGCAACCGCCTGCTTAAGCAGGTCGCTGTTCGGGTCCGGGTACAGGCGCAGGTCGTCGGACAGCTCAGCGCGCATCGCCGCCAGTGCTTTTGGCGATGGCCCGTACGGGTTTTCGTTGGTGTTGAGCTTGGTCAGCTTGGTCAACTTAGGCTGCTCGCCCGGCACATAAGGCACCAGACCGCTGACGAAAGGACTCCAGAATTTGCTCATGCTTTTTTTTCCTGTTCTTTGCTGTCGACGATCCGGTATTCGGCGCTACGGGCATGGGCGGTCAGGGACTCACCGCGCGCCAACACCGAGGCCGTTTTGCCCAACTCGGAAGCACCTTGTTCCGAGCAATAAATGATCGACGAACGTTTCTGGAAGTCATACACCCCCAGCGGTGACGAGAAACGCGCGGTGCCGGAGGTCGGCAATACGTGGTTCGGACCGGCGCAGTAATCGCCCAGCGCTTCGCTGGTGTGACGCCCCATGAAGATCGCACCCGCATGGCGAATCTGCGGCAACCAGGCTTCAGGATCGGCCACCGACAACTCAAGGTGTTCCGGGGCAATACGGTTGGCCACTTCAATGGCCTGCTGCATGTCGGCCACTTTGATCAGGGCGCCACGGCTGGTGATCGAGGTCTTGATGATCTCGGCGCGCTCCATGGTCGGCATTAACCTGGCGATACTCGCCGCCACTTTGTCGAGGAACTCGGCATCCGGGCTGACCAGAATCGCCTGAGCGTCTTCGTCGTGCTCGGCTTGGGAGAACAGGTCCATGGCGATCCAGTCCGGATCTGTCAGGCCATCGCACACCACCAGAATTTCTGAAGGACCGGCGATCATGTCGATGCCGACCTGGCCGAAGACGTGACGCTTGGCGGTGGCAACATAGATGTTGCCAGGGCCGACGACTTTATCGACCTTGGGTACGCTTTCGGTGCCATAGGCCAGCGCGGCCACTGCCTGAGCGCCGCCGATGGTGAACACGCGATCAACACCCGCAATGCAGGCCGCCGCGAGGACCAGCTCATTGATTTCGCCACGAGGCGTCGGTACGACCATGACCACTTCGGCCACGCCAGCCACTTTGGCCGGAATCGCATTCATCAATACCGATGACGGATAAGACGCCTTGCCACCGGGCACATACAGACCTGCACGGTCCAAAGGCGTGACCTTCTGGCCCAGCACCGTGCCGTCGGCTTCGGTGTAGGTCCAGGAGTCCTGTTTTTGCTTTTCGTGGTAGATGCGCACGCGGTCGGCGGCTTTTTCCAGCGCTTCGCGTTGCGCAGCAGTGATGCGGGTCAGGGCCAGCTCCAGGCGCTCGCGGGGCAGAATCAGCTCTGCCATGGTGGCCACTTCAAGCCCGTCGAAACGCTGAGTGAATTCCACCAGCGCCGCGTCACCACGCTCACGCACAGCCTTGATGATGTCGAGTACACGCTCATTAACTGAGTCGTCAGACACACTTTCCCAGCTCAGCAGATGATCCAGATGGCGTGCAAAGTCTGAGTCAGCAGCATCAAGTCGGCGTATTGCAGTGGAAGCGGTCATAGCGAAGCCTCAATAATTGGCGATTTGCTCAGGTGCCGGGTGGGCGTGATCGCCCTAAGCTACCAAGCCATCCGCGCGGGCACCTGAGAAATTTGGCTATGACACGGATAGATGGGCGCGACTTAACGTCGCGCAGGTGGATCAGCCGCGGTGTCGCGACTCAACTGCTTTACGCAGCGTATCGATCAGCGCCTGAATGCGCGCATGTTGCATCTTCATCGAAGCCTTGTTCACCACCAGACGCGAACTGATAGTTGCAATCAGCTCCTGGGGTTCGAGGCCGTTGGCACGCAGCGTGTTGCCGGTGTCGACAACGTCGATGATTTTGTCGGCCAAACCGATCAGGGGAGCGAGTTCCATCGAGCCATAGAGCTTGATGATATCGACCTGACGGCCTTGCTCGGCGTAGTAACGCTTGGCAACGTTGACGAACTTGGTCGCCACACGCAGACGGCCTTTTGGCTCAATCGCGCCAATGGCACCGGCAGTCATCAGACGGCACTGGGCAATTTGCAGGTCCAGTGGCTCGTAGAGGCCCTGGCCGCCGTATTCCATCAGCACATCTTTACCGGCAACGCCCAGGTCGGCGGCGCCATGTTCGACATACGTTGGCACATCGGTGGCGCGCACGATCAGCAGGCGTACATCTGCCTGAGTCGTGGGGATAATCAGCTTGCGGCTTTTGTCCGGATTCTCGGTCGGCACAATGCCTGCTTCAGCGAGAAGCGGCAGGGTGTCGTCAAGAATGCGGCCCTTGGACAGTGCGATGGTTAACATGGGAAACGTAGGTCCTTAGCAATCGGGCACATCCGTGTGCCTCACGTGTCCTGCGCTGAACGAATTCAGGTCCAGGACATTAGTGCAGAACGATCAGTACGCAGGCCCTAGCCCGGAACGCGACGGATCTTGGCGCCGAGCATCTGCAGTTTTTCTTCGATGCATTCATAACCACGGTCAATGTGGTAAATGCGATCGATCAACGTGTCGCCCTGAGCAACCAATGCTGCGATCACCAAGCTGGCCGAAGCACGCAGGTCGGTCGCCATGACGGGCGCGCCTTTGAGTAGATCAACACCGGTCACGACCGCGGTATTACCTTCAACCAGGATCTGTGCGCCCATGCGTTGCATCTCATAGACGTGCATGAAACGGTTTTCGAAGACCGTTTCAATCACGGCACCGGTGCCTTCGGCGATAGCGTTCAGCGCAACGAACTGCGCCTGCATATCGGTCGGGAACGCCGGGTAGGGTGCGGTGCGCAGGTTCACGGCTTTAGGCCGCTTGCCGTGCATGTTCAGTTCGATCCAGTCAGCGCCAGTAGTGACTTCAGCGCCCGCTTCCTGGAGCTTGAGCAACACAGCTTCCAGAATGGTTGGATCGGTGTCCTTGAGCTTGACGCGACCGCCAGTGGCCGCCGCCGCTACCAGGTAAGTGCCGGTCTCGATGCGGTCAGGCATCACTTTATAGGTGGCACCGTGCAAGCGCTTAACGCCATCGATGGTGATGGTGTCAGTGCCCGCGCCGGTGATGTTCGCACCCATGGCGATCAGGCAGTTGGCCAGGTCGACCACTTCCGGTTCACGGGCAGCGTTCTGCAACACGCTACGGCCGTTGGCCAGACTGGCTGCCATCATGATGTTTTCGGTACCGGTCACGCTGACGGTATCAAAGAAGAAGTTCGCTCCACGCAGGCCGCCTTCTGGCGCCTTCGCTTTGATGTAGCCGCCTTCGACGTCGATGGTCGCGCCCATGGCTTCAAGGCCACGGATGTGCAAATCGACCGGACGCGAGCCGATGGCGCAACCACCAGGCAACGCCACTTCTGCTTCGCCGAAACGAGCAACCATCGGACCCAGCACCAGAATCGAAGCACGCATGGTTTTCACCAATTCGTACGGGGCGATCAGGGTCTTGATGGTGCGCGCGTCGATTTCAACGCTAAGCTTTTCGTCGATCACAGGCTCAATGCCCATGCGCCCGAACAGCTCGATCATGGTGGTGATGTCGTGCAGGTGCGGCAGGTTGCACACTGTCACCGGCCCATCGGCCAGCAACGTTGCAGCAAGAATCGGCAGGGCAGAGTTCTTTGCCCCGGAAATGCGGATTTCGCCATCAAGACGAACGCCGCCAGTAATAATCAGTTTATCCATTAGAATCTCGACGCCAATTGGCTCAGGTGCGCTCGGCCCATGCAGCGCGGCTGAAAAATTTCATAGTGATCGCATGGATGCTGCCATCGGCGATCCAAGGGTTCAAATGGGCATAGATCTGCTGCTGACGCTTGACTGGGCTAAGGGTCGCCATCTCGTCACTGATCACATTCAGCTGAAAATTGCAGCCTTCACCTTCAACTTCTACCTGGATTTCCGGCAGCTTTCCTTCAAGGAAGCTTTTAACTTCTACGGCCTGCATGCTTAACCTCGATCGGCGCCCTACGCGCGCGGGTCGGCCATCATACAAAAAAGCCCCCTCGCTGCGAACCCCGGAATGACAGACTCGGACGGAAAGCTTTCTTTTATGACGGCTGATTCGGTTCCAGCAACTCAATCAAGCCGGACACTTGGGCAATTTGGCGCATATCTTCCGGCAGCGACTGAACGCTGACAGCTTTTCCGGCAGCGTCGGCATCGCGCATGAACGCGAGCAGCAAAGCCAGGCCGACACTGCTGGATTTCTCCACTGCGGAACAGTCCAGAATCAACGCCGGCGCGGTGCATGCCTTGATCAGGGCCTGACCTTGCTTGCGCAAGGCCGGCCCGGTGCGGAAGTCGAGCACGCCACTCAGGTACAACTCACCTGCAGCGCCAAGACGAACACCTGATTCACTCATTGACAGGTTTCTCGGCCGCTTGATCGATGGTGCTCTTGGCCTTGGCAACTTCGCCCGCCCAACCGTTGATGGTTTTATCAAGGTCATTGCCATTGTGCTGCATGGCGTCAGCAAACTGATCACGGAACAGCTTGCCAATGTTGATGCCGTTGATAATGACGTTACGCACTTTCCACTCGCCGTTGATTTTCTCGAGTGTGTAGGACACGGGATACAGGGCGCCGTTGTTGCCCTTGACCTGCATATCGACGCTGGTGCGGGTGTCATTTTCTTCTTTGGCTGCGGCGACTGTAATGCCCTGATTGTTGTATTCGAGCAGTGCGTTGCCATAGAACTGCATCAGACTCCGCTTGAAATTATCCTGAAAACGCAGCATTTGTTCAGGTGTCGCTTTGCGAGAGTACTTGACCGTCATGATGCTTTTCGAGATGCCCTCGGCATCCACTACTGGGCCGACGATGCGATTCAATGCATCGTAAAAGGCGCTCGGATTGGTTTTGTATTGCTCTTTATGAGCGGCCAGATCGCTCAGCAACTCCTTGGTCGTGCGATCCACCAGATCATGGGCGGACGGCGCGGCCACAGCATTCGCAACCAATGGAAGCGCAGCCAGCAATACAAGCAGGCCACGGCGCAAGATCGATATCATGGAAAAGCTCCTCATTTGGCGTCTTTACTCACAGTATTGAGCAGGAATTTACCGATCAGATCCTCCAGCACCAGCGACGACTGGGTATCGTGGATCGTGCCGCCGTCTTTGAGCAGCGCCTCTTCCCCGCCCACGCTGAGACCGATGTACTTCTCGCCCAGCAAACCGGCGGTAAGAATGGAAGCCGTGGAGTCCGATGGCAGGTTATTCACCCGTTTTTCAACCTCCATTGTCACCCGACCGGTAAAACTGTCGCGATCCAGATCGATAGCAGTGACCTTGCCGATTGTAACGCCCGCCAAGGTCACCTTGGCTCTGACAGTCAAACCGGCAATATTGTCGAAGTAGGCATAAAGTTTATAGCTGTCGTTGGTCGCGCTTACGCTCAAACCACTGACCCGCAAGGCCAGCAACAGCAAAGCCAAGATCCCGGCCAGCAGGAATAGGCCGACACCGGTTTCCAGGGTGCGGTTTTGCATCAAAAGTCTCCAAACATCAGGGCAGTCAGAATAAAGTCCAGGCCTAATATGGCCAACGAGGCATACACCACTGTTTTAGTGGTGGCACGACTGATCCCTTCCGAAGTGGGCTCACAGTCGTAACCCTGAAACACGGCAATCCAGGTAACCACAAAAGCAAAGATTACGCTTTTAATAACACCATTGAGCACGTCATCCCTGAAGGACACGCTGTTTTGCATATTTGACCAGAATGAGCCTTCGTAAACGCCCAGCCAGTCGATCGCAACCCAGGAGCCGCACCAGATTCCGACCACACTGAAGATCATCGCCAACAACGGCAGAGAGATGAATCCCGCCCACAGACGCGGCGCAACGATGTACTTGAGTGGATCGACGCCAATCATTTCCAGACTGGACAATTGCTCAGTGGATTTCATGTTGCCGATTTCAGCGGTCAACGCGGAACCCGCGCGCCCGGCGAACAGCAGAGCCGCAACCACAGGCCCCAACTCACGCAACAGGGTCAACGCAACCATCTGCCCGACGGCCTGCTCCGAGCCATATTTAGTCAGGATGTTGAAGCCTTGAAGCGCCAACACCATGCCAATGAAGCCCCCCGAGACCACAATGATCAGCAGGGACATGACGCCGATTGAATGCAGCTGCCTGACCAGCAGTTGAAAACTGCCGCCAATGCCGCCTCGGCCGAACAACACATGAACCAGAAATATGCCCGAGCGCCCCAGCACCGTAATGCTATCGATCGCAGCGTGCCCGAATAGACGAATCCGCTCCAGTAGTGACTTTCTGCGCATCAGCGCTTCCCCAAAAGTTCGTCGCGATAATCCGGTGCCGGATAGTGAAATGGCACAGGGCCATCAGGTTCGCCGGTCATGAATTGGTGAATACGAGGGTTGTCCGAGTTCATCAGTTCCTCGGGGGTCCCCTGCCCCAATACCTCGCCGTCGCCCACCACATAAAGGTAGTCAGCGATACTCGCTGTTTCGGCAAGGTCGTGGGACACCACAATACTGGTGATCCCCAACGCATCGTTGAGCAACCGAATCAAGCGCACCAGCACCCCCATGGCAATCGGGTCCTGGCCCACGAAGGGTTCGTCGTACATCAGGATTTGCGGGTCAAGAGCAATCGCCCGAGCCAATGCCACGCGGCGCTTCATGCCGCCGGACAACTCGTCGGGCGTCAGCTCGATGGCGCCGCGCAGTCCGACCGCCTGCAATTTGAGCAAGACGATGTCGCGGATCATTTCTTCCGGCAAATCGGTGTGCACGCGAAGCGGAAAGGCCACGTTCTCGAACACATCGAGGTCCGTGAACAAGGCGCCACTCTGAAATAGCACGCCCATTTGCTTGCGTGCGTCGAACAGGTCACTGCGCGACAATTCCGGCAGATTCTGGCCGTTGACCCATACCTCGCCTTTGCTGGGACGCAGCTGCGCACCCATCAAACGCAGCAAGGTTGTCTTGCCACAACCGGAAGGCCCCATGATGCCGGTGACCTTGCCCCGCGGAATACGAATATCAACATTATTGAAAATGCTGCGCGTCCCGCGCATGAAGGTGACACCCTTCAGCTCGACCGCGTAGGCGTTATCGGCACTCATCTAAACTCCTTGCGATACAGCCTCACACTCTGACGCCAGGTCCGTGCCGCAAGACACGCGCTGTGGCTGTCCGGAGGCAGAACCGGCGGCGAACTATACCACCGCCCGCGCACGTGGCCCACGGTAGAAGCCTCTTTCGTTACGGTGCGAGATAGATAATTCGAACAATTGCGAAACACCTATAAAGGATGCAATCACTCCGCGTGCACCTGACCTGATTTTGGGCGCACGACAAAGTCGGACGATCAAGCGTGAGGGATTGAGCCATTACCGCTATAATCGCCGCCTTTTCATCAGGCTGACCGATTTTTGACATGAGCCAATCCAGCGACCTGATTCAAACAGCACAACGCACCATCCGCCTCGAAATAGAAGCCGTAGAAGGCTTACTGGCCCGTATCGACGCGGATTTCGTACGCGCTTGCGAGATGATTCTGGCCGGCACAGGCCGTGTCGTAGTGGTCGGCATGGGCAAGTCCGGGCACATCGGCAACAAGATTGCCGCCACCCTGGCAAGCACGGGCACCACCGCATTCTTCGTCCACCCGGCTGAAGCGAGCCATGGCGACATGGGCATGATCACCCGCGACGACATCATTCTGGCGATCTCCAACTCGGGTTCGACCGCCGAAATCGTCACCTTGCTGCCCCTGATCAAACGCTTGGGCATCAAGATGATCAGCCTGACCGGCAACCCTGATTCGCCGCTGGCCAAGGCCGCAGAAATCAATCTCAATGTTTACGTCACGCAAGAAGCCTGCCCGCTGAACCTGGCCCCTACGTCCTCGACTACCGCCGCACTGGTGATGGGCGACGCACTGGCGGTCGCCTTGCTCGAAGCCCGCGGGTTCACGGCAGAAGACTTTGCCTTCTCCCACCCGGGCGGCGCGCTTGGCAGACGTTTGCTGCTCAAAGTCGAACACGTCATGCATACCGGTGAAGATTTGCCAAAGGTTCAGTGCGGCACGCTACTGCGTGATGCGCTGATGGAAATGACCCACAAGGGCTTGGGCATGACCGCCGTGGTGGAGGCCAATGGCCGCCTCGCCGGGATATTTACCGACGGCGACTTGCGCAGAACCCTGGACCGCAGCATCGATATTCGTCAGGCGAGCATCGACGAAGTGATGACACTCCACGGCAAGACAGCTCGCCCCGAGATGCTTGCAGCCGAGGCGCTGAAAATCATGGAAGACCACAAAATTGGAGCCTTGATCGTGGTCGACAAGAACGACCACCCTATTGGCGCCTTCAACCTGCAAGACCTGCTGCGCGCGGGGGTTATGTAATGAGCGAAGCGACGATGCAGGACCTGCTGCAACGCGGCAAGAACATCAAACTGGCCATTTTCGACGTCGATGGCGTGCTGACGGACGGACGCCTGTACTTTCTCGAAGACGGCAGTGAGTTCAAAACGTTTAATACACTCGACGGCCAAGGCATAAAAATGCTGATTGCCTCGGGCGTGCACACCGCTATCATCAGCGGGCGTCGCACGCCGGTGGTCGAGCGCCGCGCGCAGAATCTGGGCATCCAACACTTGTATCAAGGCCGCGAAGATAAACTGGTCGTTCTTGACGAACTACTTGCCCAACTCAATCTAAGCTATGAACAGGTCGCGTACTTAGGTGACGACCTGCCAGACTTGCCTGTCATTCGGCGCGTTGGCCTTGGCATGGCGGTCGCCAATGCGGCCGGTTTTGTTCGCCAACATGCACACGGCATTACTCAGGCTCGCGGCGGCGAAGGCGCAGCGCGCGAATTTTGCGAGTTGATCCTTAGCGCTCAAGGCAGCCTTGAAGCGGCCCACGCCGCCTACTTATAGAAGTCATTTATGCTGAGTAAAAAGATTCGCCGGTTTTTGATTCTGGGCGTGCTTGCGCTGATGCTGGCGGCCGCAGGCTACTGGAACATCAGCCCTGAAACCTTTCTGGAGCAGCGGGTTGCACCCGTTGACCCGGCCGCCATCGACTTTTATGCGATGAATGCTCACAGCCTGCAGTTCCTGCCGGACGGCAAGCTTCAATACGACATGACCGCCGACAAGGTCGAACATGTGCAGATTTCCGACATCACCCTGCTGACCAATCCAGATCTGCAACTGTATCGCGGCGCCCTCTTTCCCTGGCATGTCCAGAGCAAGAAGGGAGAAGTCTCTCCCGGCGGCACCGAGGTCGAGCTCATCGATTCAGTACGTATCGCACGCACTGACGAAAAAAACCGGACAACGATTATTACCAGCAGTCGAATGACTGTATTCCCACAGAAGCAATATGCGCAGACCGAGCAAGCCGTTAGAATCGACGGTTTCGGCGGCGTATCCACTGGCACGGGTATGAAAGCGTATTTGAACGACGGCAGGATGCACCTGCTGTCCAACGTAAGAGGACAGTATGAGGCTCGTTAAAACCCTCCCTTTTTTGCTCGGTTTGGGCGCAGCACTGGGAAGCGTGAGCGCCTGGGCTCTGCCGACGGACCGCGATCAGCCTATTCATATTCAGTCTGACGATGCGCAACTCGATGACAAGCAGGGCATTGCCACCTACAAAGGCAATGTCATCATCACCCAAGGCTCCATGAAGATCACGGGCAACACCGTGACCATCACCCGGACGCCAACAGGTGAAGTCGACGTATTTACCGCCGTTGGCAATCTTGCTTACTACGAACAGAAACCTGCCGTCGACAAGCCTATCGTTCAAGCGTACGGCGTGACCATCCAGTACTTCGCCGCCCTTGACCGGATCATCCTGATCGACAAGGCCAAGGTCATCAACGACGGCAATACGTCCGAAGGCGAGAAAATCGTCTATGACACGACGAAACAAATCGTCAATGCCGGCCGCGCCAACGGAGCCAAGGTGACGGCACCACGTCCGCGGATCGACATGGTCATCCAGCCGAAAAACAAACCCGCACCGCAGAAGGCTCCGTAATGGCGACGCTTAAAGCCCAGCATCTGGCTAAAAGCTATAAGGGTCGCCAGGTTGTGCGCGATGTCAGTCTCTCGATCGAGAGCGGGCAAATCGTGGGGCTGCTTGGCCCTAACGGTGCTGGCAAAACCACCTGTTTCTACATGATCGTAGGTTTGGTCCAGGCCGATCAGGGTCGCGTCTTGATCGACGATCAAGACGTCAGCCATCAACCCATGCACGGTCGCGCACGCGCCGGGATCGGCTATCTGCCGCAGGAAGCCTCGATTTTTCGCAAACTGTCGGTTGCCGATAACATCATGGCGATCCTCGAGACCCGCAAGGAACTCGACCGTACAGCGCGTCGCAAGGAGCTGGAAAGCCTGCTGCAGGAGTTCCACATCAGCCACATACGCGACAACCTGGGCATGAGCCTGTCCGGCGGTGAACGCCGTCGTGTGGAAATCGCTCGCGCCCTGGCGACTTCGCCAAAATTCATCTTGCTCGATGAACCGTTTGCCGGTGTCGACCCCATTTCCGTCGGCGATATCAAGCAAATCATTTATCACTTGAAAGCCAAGGGCATCGGCGTACTGATCACCGATCACAACGTACGTGACACCCTGGATATTTGTGAAACCGCTTACATCGTCAACGACGGGCAACTGATCGCTGAGGGTGATTCAGAAACCATTCTGGCTAACCAACTGGTTAAAGAGGTTTACCTCGGCCATGAGTTCCGCCTGTAAGCTCTGCGGTGTTTCGCTCTTCATCGGCGACGGACGCTAGGGTGCAGTGCTGACAAGAACATTAATTGTCATCACGCTCTAGGCAAACACTTAGGTTTCAGGCATATAATTTGCTTAAGTTGGCGCTTCGGCGCCCTGTAGTGGATGGCGCATGTGCGCCGGCGAAATAAGGTGTTAAGCCCCTGCCATGAAACCATCGCTAGTCCTGAGAATGGGCCAGCAGCTGACGATGACACCGCAGCTGCAACAGGCCATCCGCCTCCTCCAATTGTCGACCCTGGACCTTCAACAGGAAATCCAGGAAGCGTTGGAGTCGAACCCTATGCTGGAACGCCAGGAAGAAGGCGACGACTTCGACAATGCCGATCCGTTGGCCGACAACATAGAGAAACCCAATCCTGACGTACAGGAACCTACCTACCAGGAGCCCGCCCCGACGGTGGACAACCTGGAAGAAGGCGACTGGAACGACCGCATCCCCAACGAGCTGCCCGTTGATACCGCTTGGGATGACGTGTATCAGACCAGTGCCAGCAGCCTGCCCAGCAGCAACAACGACGATGACGAATGGGACTTCACCACTCGCACATCGGCCGGCGAGAGCCTGCAAAGCCATCTGTTGTGGCAATTGAATCTGGCCCCCATGTCCGATACTGATCGGTTGATCGCCGTCACGCTGATCGACTGCATCAACAATCAGGGCTACCTGGACGAGTCGCTTGAGGAAATCCTCGATGCCTTCGACCCGGAAATGGATGTCGAACTGGATGAAATCGAAGCAGTACTGCACCGTATCCAGCAATTCGAACCCGCGGGTATCGGCGCTCGCAACCTGAGCGAATGCCTGTCACTGCAATTGCGTCAGCTCCCCGCGAAGACTCGCTGGCTGGCCGAGGCACAACGCTTGGTCGGAGACTTCATCGACCTGCTTGGCAGCCGCGACTACGCTCAGCTGATGCGGCGCATGAAGCTCAAGGAAGACGAACTGCGCCAGGTCATTGAACTGGTGCAGAGCCTCAACCCGCGCCCAGGCTCGCAGATCGAGTCGAGCGAGGCCGAATACGTTGTGCCCGACGTGATCGTGCGCAAAGACAACGAGCGCTGGCTGGTAGAGCTCAATCAAGAGTCCGTGCCCCGTCTGCGGGTCAACCCCCAATACGCAGGGTTCGTCCGCAGGGCCGACACCAGCGCTGACAACACCTTCATGCGCAATCAGTTGCAAGAGGCACGCTGGTTCATCAAGAGCCTGCAGAGCCGCAACGAAACGCTGATGAAAGTGGCCACGCAGATCGTCGAGCACCAGCGCGGCTTTCTTGAGTATGGCGACGAAGCCATGAAACCCTTGGTTCTGCATGACATCGCCGAAGCGGTAGGCATGCACGAATCGACGATTTCACGTGTGACCACGCAAAAATTCATGCATACCCCGCGCGGTATTTACGAACTGAAATATTTCTTTTCCAGTCACGTAAGCACCTCAGAGGGCGGAGAGTGTTCGTCCACGGCCATTCGCGCGATCATCAAAAAACTGGTAGCTGCGGAAAATCAGAAAAAGCCGTTGAGTGACAGCAAGATCGCTGGTTTACTGGAGGCACAAGGCATTCAGGTAGCTCGGCGCACGGTCGCTAAATACCGCGAATCACTTGGGATAGCACCTTCAAGCGAACGCAAGCGATTGATGTAAGGGTGGCCGTACGCCGTAGCGTTCCAGTGGTAGGCATTCAAGCCTGCCTCTTTATGTACTGGCAACGAAGGAGACGCTGTATGCAAGTCAACATCAGTGGACACCAATTGGAAGTGACCAAGCCCCTGCGCGAATACATCGAGCTCAAATTCAAGAAGCTCGAAGGGCACTTTGACAAGATTACCAATGTGCAGGTAACGATGGCAGTCGAGAAACTGAAACAGAAAATCGAAGCCACACTGCACATCCACGGTGGAGAGGTGGTCGCTAACGCAGAACATGACGACATGTATGCGGCAATCGACCTACTCACTGACAAGCTGGACCGACAATTGCTCAAGCATAAGGAAAAGCAGCAGAACATCCTGAAAGGTGCGACTGCTCGCTAACACCCACAACCCATGATCCGACTTGAAAATATCCTGACTGCCGGCCGTTCACTCGTGAACGTGCCGAGCAGCAGTAAAAAAAATGTTCTTGAGCAAGTTGCCAAACTGATCGGCCGTGAAACGGAGCTTGATTCGGACTTGGTACTCACGAGCCTTATTGCCCGCGAAAAACTCGGCTCGACCGGTTTCGGCAATGGCATCGCCATCCCGCATTGCCGGCTGGCGGGCTGCCCAATGCCCATCAGCGCCCTCCTGCACCTCGACACCCCCGTAGATTTTGACGCCATCGACGGCAGGCCTGTAGACCTGCTTTTTGTCCTTCTAGTCCCGGAAGCCGCCACCGACGAACACCTGGAGCTGCTGCGCCAGATAGCCAGCATGCTCGACCGCGCCGATGTGCGCGACCGCCTACGCAGCGCCCAAAGCGATGAAGCGCTTTATCAAGTGGTGCTGGACGTGCAGAACGGCCATTAATGATGCGCATGATCATCGTCAGCGGCCGATCCGGCTCCGGCAAGAGCACAGCACTGGATGTACTGGAAGACAACGGCTTCTATTGCATCGACAACCTGCCTGCAGGCCTGCTCCCGGAGCTGGCTGAACGTGCCCTGATTCATACCGAACTGGCTCAGCCGCTGGTCGCCGTGTCCATCGACGCGCGCAATCTGCCGAGCCATCTGTCGCGTTTTCCCGAATTACTGGAAGAGGTCCGCAGCCGCCACATCCAATGCGATGTGCTGTACCTCGACGCCGATGAAGAGACCCTGCTAAAACGATTCTCTGAAACCCGTCGTCGCCACCCCCTGAGCAGCACCAACCGCTCGCTTGCCGAAGCGATACGTGACGAGAGCAACCTGCTTGGGCCGATCATCGATCTGGCCGATCTGAAAATCAACACCACGCACCTGAACCTCTATCAACTACGTGACATGCTCAAACTGCGCCTGCTGAACAAGCCGGAGCCAGGCACCGCGTTTCTGGTTGAGTCGTTTGGTTTCAAACGTGGCATGCCAGTAGATGCTGATCTGGTATTCGATGTGCGCTGCCTGCCCAATCCCTACTGGAAGCCGGAGTTGCGCGAACTGTCCGGGCTCGACCAGCCCGTAGCCGATTATTTGGCGGCACAGCCGGATGTAGAAGAGATGTTCCAGGACATCTACGCGTACCTGAACAAATGGTTGCCACGCTTTGCAGCCAGCAACCGCGCCTACGTGACTATTGCCATTGGCTGCACCGGCGGGCACCACCGCTCTGTCTACCTGACCGAGCGCCTGGGTCAGGTCTTGCAACAATCCCTCAAGAACGTTCAGGTCCGCCACCGCGACCTCAGCTGAAAGGACCCTCATCGCGATGCCCGTTCGTCAAATCACTATCATCAACAAGCTTGGCTTGCACGCGCGCGCCGCCGCTAAATTCGTCGGCGTCGCCGGAAGATTCCCCTGCCAGATCAGAGTAGGTCGCGCGCCCGACAGCATGGTCGACGGCAAAAGCATCATGGCCGTGATGATGCTGGCAGCAGGAAAAGGCACCGATATCCACCTGCATACTGAAGGCGAAGACGAACAGGCAGCACTCGAAGACTTGATTGAGCTGATCAACAATCGGTTTGATGAAGGCGAGTGACAGCAGGCGACGGACCGCATTGACTCATTCGCGGGCAGGCCTGGAGCTATTAAAAAAATCTATGTGATTGGAATACGAGAGGTGAGCTTTCGTAAATCTGTAGACCCCGGGTCAAACCCAAACCTGCCGGAAGCCCGTGCCGGGCTTATTCGCAGACAAGTCAGCGCCTACCTCGACCGAGTTTACTGTGTGACAGTGCCGCGTATTGAGGCCGCTCGTACATTAAGATTAAGGCGCTTCGTGCAGCGAGCATGAAGCGCCTTTTTTAATGCAGATCAGCTACCCGCAACCGTCATGCGCTCGATCAACACAGAGCCTGTGCGGATATTGCTGCGCAGTTCGAGATCGCTGCCGACGGCGACGATTTGTTTGAACATGTCGCGCAGGTTGCCGGCGATGGTGACTTCCTGAACCGGGAACTGGATTTCGCCGTTCTCGACCCAAAAGCCTGCCGCTCCACGAGAGTAGTCGCCGGTGACCATATTCAAACCACTGCCCATCAACTCAGTGACCAGCAAGCCGCGACCCATGCGGCGCAGCAGCGCTGCCTGATCTTCCACACCGTGGGTGACGAACAGGTTATGCACGCCGCCTGAGTTGGCTGTACTCGGCAAACCTAGCTTGCGGCCTGAGTAAGTACCCAGAACGTAGGACACTAAATCGCCATTCTCCACAAATGGTTTGGCATAGGTTGCCAAGCCATCACCGTCGAACGCCGAGCTCCCCATGGCGCGCATCAGGTGCGGCCGTTCGTCGAGAGTCAGCCATTCAGGAAACAGGCGCTGCCCCATCGCTCCTTCCAGAAAGGATGATTTGCGATACAGATTGCCGCCGGAAATGGCGGACAAAAGATGGCCAAACAAGCTGCCCGCCAATTCCGCAGCGAACAACACCGGAACTTCACACGTCGGTACCGGGCGCGCACCCAAGCGGCTGGCCGCACGCTGTGCCGCGCGACGGCCAATGCTTTGTGCGTCCGCCAACAACTCGCCCTGGCGACTCACGTCGTACCAGTAGTCGCGCTGCATCTGCCCTTCGCCCTCGGCGATCATCACGCAGCTCAAGCTGTGGCGTGTCGAGGCAGAGCCGCCAACAAAACCGTGGCTATTGCCATACACGCGACACCCTTGATGGGTGTTGAGCGTGGTGCCGTCGGCATTTTTGATCCGGCTGTCGGCATCGAACGCCGCCGCCTCACAGATCAAGGCACGCTCAATGGCTTGTTCCGGGGTGATATCCCACGCGTGGAATAGATCAAAGTCTGGCTGTTCTTTAGCCATCAGCGCAGCGTCGGCGAGGCCGGAGCATTCATCTTCGGAGGTGTGTTTGGCAATCGCCAACGCCGCCGCTACGGTTTCGCGAATAGCGTCAGCGCCACTGGCGGAGGTACTGGCCGAGCCTTTGCGCTGACCGACATACAAGGTGATACCAAAGCCCTGATCGCGATTGAACTCGACAGTTTCCACTTCACGCTGGCGAACCGTGGTCGACAAGCCCTGCTCCAGGGACACCGCCACTTCACAGGCGCTTGCGCCCTGACGCTTGGCTTCGGCAATGATTTGCTCGACCTGTTCTTGCAGTGCAGGCAAGGCTTGCGGGCCTACGCTTTGAGCTGTACTCATGACTTTCTCCATCAAATTCTGCTTTCGGCACAAGCCGAATACCGACCGGGCCGGACAAGTGGCCCCTGACTGGTTATCATGGCGGCGTTTATTAGCGGACTGCCCCCATGGTTGATTCTTACGACGACTCCCTCGATGAGGGTAAAAGCAAAACTCAGGTCAAACGCGAGCTTCATGCTCTGGTTGACCTTGGCGAGCGCCTGACAACACTCAAGCCTGACTTGCTGGCGAAACTGCCCTTGACCGACGCGCTGCGCCGGGCCTTGGCCGAAGCGCCCAAGCACACCGCAAACATTGCGCGTAAACGGCATATCCTGTTCATCGGCAAGCTGATGCGCGATCAAGACCTGGACGCCATTTTGGTGTTGCTTGATCAACTTGATGCCTCCACTCGCCAATACAACGAACGTTTTCACGGTCTGGAACGCTGGCGTGATCGCTTGATCACAGGCACCGACGACGTACTCGAGAAGTTTGTCGGCGACTATCCGGAAGCAGATCGTCAGCAACTGCGTTCGCTTATACGCCAGGCCCAGCATGAACTTGCCCAAAGCAAGCCACCTGCCGCCAGCCGCAAACTGTTCAAGTACATCCGCGACCTGGACGACATAAAGCGCGGCCTGCGCTAGTGTTCAAGCACCGAATGAGTCGCACCCTGCGATTCATTCGGCGCAGTCTTTCAGGACCCCGTACCGCCTACCGTGATCGCATCGATCTTCAAGGTCGGCTGACCGACACCTACTGGCACTGACTGACCGTCTTTGCCGCAGGTGCCCACGCCGCTGTCCAACGCCAGGTCGTTACCGACCATCGACACTCGACTCATGGCTTCAGGCCCATTACCGATCAAGGTCGCACCTTTGACTGGCGCAGTGATTTTACCGTCTTCGATCAAATAGGCCTCACTGGTCGAAAACACGAATTTGCCGCTGGTGATATCAACCTGACCGCCGCCGAGGTTGGCGCAGTAGATACCCCTCTTCACCGACGCGATGATTTCCTCCGGGTCGCTTTGCCCGGCCAGCATGTAAGTGTTGGTCATGCGGGGCATTGGCAGGTGCGCATAGGACTCGCGACGACCGTTACCGGTACGTGCCACGCCCATCAACCGAGCGTTGAGCTTGTCCTGCATGTAACCCTTGAGCACGCCGTTTTCGATCAGCGTGGTGCAGTGGGTCGGCGTGCCTTCATCGTCCACCGTCAACGAGCCTCGACGACCGGCCAGCGTGCCATCATCGACGATAGTGCACAGCTTGGACGCCACCATTTCACCCATTCGCCCGCTATATGCCGAGCTGCCTTTGCGGTTGAAATCGCCTTCCAGACCATGGCCAACCGCTTCGTGCAGCAGTACGCCGGACCAACCGGAACCGAGCACCACCGGCAACGTGCCAGCAGGTGCGGGGATCGCTTCAAGATTCACCAGTGCCTGACGCAACGCTTCACGGGCATAACCCATGGCACGGTCATCCGTGAGGAAGTACCGGTAATCGGTACGCCCGCCACCGCCATGGCCACCTCGTTCGCGTCTGCCATTCTGCTCGACGATGACGCTGACATTAAAACGCACCAACGGACGCACATCCGCCGCCAGGCTGCCATCGGTGGACGCGATCAGAATCCGCTCCCAAACCCCGGCCATGCTGACCGTGACCTGCTGAATACGTGCATCCAATGCTCGCGTGGC
Organism: Pseudomonas sp. GG8; assembly: GCF_052976945.1. NCBI lineage: Bacteria > Pseudomonadati > Pseudomonadota > Gammaproteobacteria > Pseudomonadales > Pseudomonadaceae > Pseudomonas > Pseudomonas sp. GG8. The sequence continues at coordinate 308,198 of NZ_JBRIIP010000001.1, read as the reverse complement.
AACGTCGATGCGCTTGAGCAGTTCGACCTTTTCCGCGCGCGTCATCACGTCCAGAGGGTTGTCCGGCGCATACAACTGGGCCACGTCCTGCGTGGTGAATGCTTGCACCTGACCTTCCTGCCCGGCGCGGGAAATCGAACGCGCAGCACGTGCGGCAAGGCTCAGTGCCTCAGGGGTAATCGCATTGCTGTAGGCAAATCCGGTTTTCTCACCCGATTGCGCCCGTACACCGACGCCCTGATCGAGGTTGAAACTGCCTTCCTTGACGATGCCGTCTTCCAACGACCAGGACTCGGAAATCTGCCCCTGGAAATACAGGTCAGCCGCATCGATCCCTGGGCCAGCCAGCTCGCCCAGTACCGACTGCAAGCTGTCGAGGCTCAGGCCGCCAGGCGCTAAAAGGTGTTCGCTGACAGAGGACAAGTCGCTCATATTCACTCCGAGGTGTGCGCAGGCCGCAATGCGTCCCGCGAAAAAAATCGCCGGTGATCAGACACCGGCATCCGCGCCCGTATGGACGCCTGTTCATCGCTATCACGTTCGGCCAGCAGCACCGCTTCGCCCTGGGCCTGCTCAGCCAGTACGCGCCCCCAAGGGTCGATGATCGCAGCATGCCCGTAGGTTTCCCTTGGACCGGGGTGCAGTCCCCCTTGCGCCGCCGCCAGCACATAGCACTGGGTCTCTATCGCACGCGCCCGGATCAGGATGTCCCAATGCGCGGCACCGGTGACAGCAGTGAAGGCCGACGGTGCAGTGATCAATTGCGCACCCGCTTCACGCAGCGCGCTATACAACTCAGGGAAGCGCAGGTCGTAACACACGCTCAAACCCAGGCGCCCCACCGGCGTATCGGCGACCACCACATTGTCACCATGGGCGTAATCATCCGACTCCCGATAACGCCCACGGTTGTCGGCAACGTCCACATCGAACAAATGCAGTTTGTCATAGCGTGCCACTTGCTCGCCGTGTTCATCGATCAGCAATGAACACGCGGTGACTTTACCCCGCGGCCGATCAGCCGGTGGTAGCGGTAACGTGCCAGCCACTATCCATAATTTGAGGTCGCGAGCGGCCAGTTTCAACCATGGCAGGATCGGACCCTGGCCTTGAGCCTCGGCGCGACCGATATCGGCAACGTCGCGACGGCCCATGGCGGCAAAATTTTCCGGGAGCACCGCCAGGCGCGCTCCAGACTCGGCAGCCTGTTCAAGCAGGCGGCGAGCGTGAGTCAGATTGACCAGGACATCGCTCTGGCTGACCATTTGAACTACAGCAAAAGACATGGCGCGCTCCGGACAAGACGTGCCACCACTGTACTCCATGGCGCGCTATTGAGGTTTTTCAAAGGGTTTGTCGAACGTGATCTTCGGCTCTTTCCAAGGGCCTTCAACGCGGTACTGCACACTGGCGAATCGCGCCACGCGGTCACCCAGCAGTTTGTCGACCAGGAACAAGGCCCCACCAATGGCCGGCGCGCCGACGAGTAACGCCGCAATCGGCAAGTTATTGGTCACCGGCAATGTCACCAGTAGCTTGGCATCGACCCGGTCGTTGACCATGTCCAGCGTGCCCTCAAGTTCAATATTGCTCGACGGTCCGGTCAGGGTGATCGGGTTACGGGTCACGTACACCCCATCACTGGAGACCAGCAGCCCTTTGACCCGGTCGTAACTCAAGCCCTTGCCAAGCAAGTCCGAGAAGTCCAGGCGCAAACGACGACCTATGGAGTTGAAGTTGAGCAGACCGAACACCCTCAGGGCTTGGGCGCCCCCCTCCACTTCAACGAACTGGCCGGAGCGCAACGTGGCATCCAGGCTGCCCGAGTAGCGCTTGATCCCAATCCAGGCAGGCGAACCGGGCCAACGGCCGTCGGCGTTCAGCTCGAACGTATCGCTGGTCACGGTGGGTGCAAAACCCCAAGCCTTCAGTACATCCGCAATATTCTTGCCGCCGACACGGCCCTTGTACCAGCTGCTGGTCGATCCCGGCGCGCCTTCCCAGCCACCGTCGCCCTGTAACAACATCCCCTTGAGCCCCATACTCAAATCGGAAAGCCGCACGCCCGCAGCGGTTGGCCTGGTTTTGAGCGACCACGCTCCGATCAACTGATCACCCTGGAACAACTGAGAGACCTTGATATCCATCGCCGGAATCTGCCGTGGATCGACATCGACCAGTGGGTCCTTGCCATTCTCTACCGCCGCTGCATTGGGATCAGGCGCAGGCAAACGCACGTAGAGAAGGTCAATGCCAATAGGGGCGGCTTTTGCATCGGGCAGGCTGGCCGTGCCCTTGAGCAAGGCGCTGTCGACCGCCAAAGACCAGGAGGCGTCTTTTCGATTGAGCTGGACATCGACCTGATCAAGCGTGGTGCCCAGCGCATTCAATTTTCCAATCTGCAGGTTTGCGCTACGCAGTAACTGCTTGGCGCTGCCCCCGGGATCATTACCAGCGTAGCGTTCGACGATGGTTTTCCATGGCGCAATGTCCAACTCGGACAGTGCCCCGCGCACTCTTAAACCTTTAGGGTCAGGCAGAACCGCAGCGTCCGTGCCGAGAAAAAGCTCGCCCCGGCCTTCTGCGATATTGCCGCCTGGCGCCACGAATGCCAGATTGGCCAAAGCATCGTAAGTGGCCCAATAACGCCGGTCAGCGCCGCGCAAGGTCATGCGAAACTCGCTCTCTCGCACGTCATCAGCCGTTTTGCCAAAGGGTGCAGGAAGATCGACAGCCAAACCTTTTAGGTTTGAGTTGACCCGCAGTTGACTGTCGGCCCCGTCAAGGGTGATCTGCACCTGGTACGGCAAGTCACCGGACACCGGCAACGGCTGAGTATCGCCGAGCCAATCGGTGAGTTTCTTCAGTGCAACCTGACCATTGGCGACGACTCGGGTGGTGATCGCCCCCGGTTTTCCTTCCGCATAAATCTGCGCGGTGATCGGCCGCTCAAACGCTTGAGCGCGTATGCCGCTGCCGCTCAAGCCCTTGGCGTTGTCGAAACGGAATGCCCCCTTGAGCTGAGTCAACTCCAGCGGCGGCTCGCTCAGCTTCAAGCGTGCAGCGGCGGTATTGAAGTCCACTGCAATCTTCTGCCCTTCGCCTTTAGCCAGGGGAATGTCCAACTTCAGCTTGCCCTGCAACGAACCGTCGCCTTGCCAGCCCGCAAACATATCCGCCGTGCCGATGGGGGCCTCCTGAAGAATCTTCAGGCCATCACCCAAACCACCGACGAAATCACCGTCGACCAGCAAGTGACTGACTTGCCCGTTAGTCACATGCGGAATATTGACCTGGACATTGCTGACCTGGGTATCCAGAAGCCTGCCCTTGCTGGCTTTGATGCGGACTCCGCTGTCCTCGACGAATACATCCCCGTCCACGCCATTGAGCTGTGGCCAGCCCGGCTGGAACGCCAGCGAGGCGTCGTGCACCTTGAAAAACAGACTGATGCTGCGCGCAGCGGCTGTTGCATCGCTTCTGAGCGAGCCTTGATACTGGAAGAACCCCTGATCCACCGCGCCTCCCAGGATCGCGGTGCGCAGCCATCCGTCCAGCGCCGGGCTGAGCACGGCTGGCAGGTACTTGGCAGTGTAACGACCGTCACCCTCGACCATGCCGACCCGAAGATCCATGTAGTCTTCCTGGGTGCTATCGAAATGCAGGCGAATCAGAAAGTCGCTGGCGATTTTTCCTTCGTCGCCCACCACTTGGATGTATGGGGCAATCAGGGTAAAGCCTTGCTCATCCAGCTTCCAGGTCAGCCGGGCATTGGCCTTTCGGTATTGCCAGGGATGAGTGAATATCGGGTACAAATGCAGCATGAAGTCATCCGTAGCCAGGCGCAGTTCGCCTTGCCCCAGATCACCGCTGATACTGCCGCTGACATTCCCGGCCGCCGGTGCGCCGTGATAGGCATTGAAGCCGACCTTGTCCAGATTGGCCGCAAAGCTTAGACGTTTGTCGCCCTCGGCTTGTGGCCGGTAATCGAGCAGCACGTTGCGCAATCCACCCGTGACTTTCAGGTTGTCGAGCACCGTCATCAGCGCGTCCGGTAATGGCGCCAGGGAATCGAGTATCGGGGTGATCGGCGTCAGGTCCAGGCGATCGGCCTGCACATGCCAAAGCTCTTCAACGTCCGGGGTCGCGTCCTGCTGCTTGAGCTGAATGCGGCTTTCCCAACGTTTGTCGCCAAGGTTCATGGCCAATGACTCAAGCGACAGGCTGAAACCACTGTTACTGCGCTGGAACCAGGCGTTGAGTGCCAGATTATCGATTTTCGTCGCCTTGCGAGCGGCATAGACCCCTTTCAACAGCGGGGCATTGACTCGCGCCACAGCACTTTGCAGCGTGCCTTTGCCCCAGGTCAGCCAGAACTCACCGCCAGCCTTGAGTGTGGAGACCGTCCATTGCCGGGTCAGGCTGGCCGGCAACCAGCGCGCCCAGTCACTCTGCGGCAGGCTCAAGTAGACATCGGCCTCGCCATCACGCCAGTTTTCCGCCTGCACCCGCGAGCGCAGGTTGAGCGCCATCGGCTGACCATCAGGCAAAGTCATACGCGCGTCCAGGCGCTGACTGCTGCTCCCGGTGCGCAAACTGAAGCTGACGTACGTGAGGGTCGAAGGCGCCTGTTCGTATGGCTGAAAGGTGATCTGGCTGTCGAGCAACGACAGCTCTGCAACCGCCTGCATCTGGGTCAACAACTGTTCCGGGTCGAAGGGCTTATCGTCCTTGACCGGCAAACCCTGAAGCGCCCAATGGCCATCCTTGTCTTCTTTGAGACTCAGTTGCAGGCCATTGAATTCCAGGTGAGCGATGCGCACTTCACGGGCCAACAGGCTGGCCCAGATGTCAGGCACCGCCCGCACATTGTCCAGCCGCAGGGCACTGGCGCCCTCGCCCACCATCACATCGTGAGCCAGCAGTGTTGGGGTAAAACCGTGCCAGCGACCTTCGAGGCTGCCAATACTCAACGGCATATTCAGCGCCGCGCGGGCCTCGGTTTCAACTTCACCACGGTACTCGGCCACCAAGGGCACTAGCTGTCGGCCGAGGCTGACATACAGCGCCGTCAAGACTAACCCCAAAGCGCACACGCCCAGACTCCAGCGAGTCAAGGCGGCAAGAAAACGCGTCAGACGCTCCATGTCAGCTGGCCCTCAGGGCTGAAGGCTGCGCGTGCAGGCGACGCGGCCGTGCAGTCATCGATAGGGTCAGGAATTGCTCATTTGCCACGCAGAGTTCTCATTAGAAGGCTTCCTGCCATTAGTACTGAAGCTGACGGATTGTTGGTGAGTTAGAGCAACACCACGTCATATTGTTCTTGGGAGTACATGGTCTCGACCTGAAAACGAATGGTACGACCGATAAAACCTTCCAGCTCGGCAACGTTACCCGACTCTTCATCGAGCAAACGGTCCACGACTTTCTGATTGGCTAATACACGATAGCCTTCCGCTTGATAAGCGCGGGCTTCACGCAATATTTCGCGAAAAATTTCATAACAGACCGTCTCGGGCGTCTTCAACTTGCCGCGCCCCTGGCAACTGCTGCAAGGCTCGCACAGCACTTGTTCAAGGCTTTCGCGGGTGCGCTTGCGGGTCATCTGCACCAGGCCCAACTCGGTAATACCGATGATGTTGGTTTTGGCGTGATCACGCTCCAGTTGTTTCTCCAACGTACGCAGGACCTGGCGTTGGTGCTCGCCATCCTCCATGTCGATGAAGTCGATGATGATGATCCCGCCCAGATTGCGCAGGCGCAATTGACGGGCAATCGCGGTGGCCGCTTCCAGGTTGGTCTTGAAGATGGTCTCTTCGAGGTTTCGATGACCGACGAACGCCCCGGTGTTCACGTCAATGGTGCTCATCGCTTCGGCTGGATCGATGACCAGATACCCGCCGGATTTGAGTGGCACTTTGCGGTCTAGGGCTTTCTGGATTTCATCTTCGACACCGTACAGGTCGAAAATGGGTCGCTCCCCCGGGTAATGCTCCAGGCGATCCGCGATTTCCGGCATCAGCTCGGCGACAAATTGGGTGGTCCGCTGGAAGGTCTCGCGCGAATCGATACGGATCTTCTCGATGCGCGGGCTGACCAAATCCCGCAGGGTGCGCAGGGCCAGGCCCAGGTCTTCATAAATAACGCTGGGGGCTCCCACGGTCTTGATCTGCTCGCCGATCTGATCCCAGAGACGGCGCAGGTAGCGGATATCCATCAGGATTTCATCCGCACCAGCGCCTTCAGCTGCCGTGCGCAGGATGAAACCGCCGGCCTCCTTGATACCTTCCAGCGCAACGCAATCGGTGACCACCTTTTTAAGACGCTCGCGCTCGGCTTCGTCTTCGATTTTCAAGGAGATCCCGACGTGGGAGGTTTTGGGCATGTACACCAGATAGCGCGACGGGATCGACAATTGCGTGGTCAGACGCGCACCTTTGCTGCCAATCGGGTCTTTGGTGACCTGCACTACCAAGCTCTGGCCTTCATGCACCAGCGCACTGATGCTTTCAACGGCCGGACCTTCGCGCATTGAAATTTCCGACGCATGAATGAACGCTGCGCGGTCCAGGCCGATGTTGATGAAGGCCGCTTGCATGCCGGGTAGAACCCGTACGACTTTGCCTTTATAAATGTTGCCGACGATGCCGCGACGCTGGGTCCGCTCAACGTGGACTTCCTGCAGCACACCGTTCTCAACCACGGCCACACGCGACTCCATCGGCGTGATGTTGATCAGAATCTCTTCACTCATGGTTTATTACCTTCCAGGCGTTGCCAACAGGGTATGCCGAAACGGCCAAGAAGTTCTGCGGTTTCGCACAACGGCAATCCGACCACCGCCGAATAACTGCCGTGCAGATCGGCGACAAAAACAGCCGCCAGCCCCTGAATCGCGTAACCGCCTGCTTTGTCGTGTGGCTCGCCGCTGGCCCAGTAAGCCTTGGCTTCCTCAACCTGAATCGAGCGAAAGCGCACCAGACTGCGGACCACACGGGTTTCACAACGCTGGTTGTTGATCACAGCGATGGCAGTCAGCACTTCGTGTTCATGGCTGGACAAGGCGCTCAACATCGCCAGGGCATCGGCTTCGTCGACCGGCTTGCCGAGGATTTTTCCATTGAGCGCCACGGCGGTGTCAGCACCGATCACACAAGGGCTGGAGCCCCCTTCGCTGACTGCCAGCAACGCCAGACCGGCCTCGGCTTTGCCTCGCGCAAGCCGTTCGACGTAGGCCATCGGGGCCTCGTCGGGCAAAGGGGTTTCATCGATCTGTGCACTGAGCGAAGTAAAAGGCACGCCTATCTGCGTCAGCAGTTCACGGCGACGGGGTGAGCCCGAAGCCAGATAGAGCGGGGGCATAAGGACATCTCCCTGTCAGTGATCGTGGGCGTTGCCACTCTGCAATACGCGCTACGCAAAACATGTCACGGGGCGAAACGTCAGGCGAATGTGAATCCGCCTAATTGATACTCAAGCGGTTACGCAACCCTCGCAGGCCATAACTCACCCACGGCCACAATAACGCGCTGACCAGCGCTGGCAACACCAGTGCAAGCGTCGGCTGACGATTGCCGGTCAAGGCGCTGAGCCAGAGCTGAGCCAACTGCGCCAGACCGAAAATCACCAGAATCACCAGACTTTGTTGCCACATCGGGAACATACGCAAGCGCTGCTGCAACGACAACACAAGGAAGGTAATCAGGGTCAGGATCAGCGCGTTCTGCCCCAGCAACGTGCCATACAGCACGTCCTCGGCCAGACCGAGCAGCCAGGCGGTGGTCATACCGATTTTGTGCGGTAACGCCAATGCCCAGAAAGCCAATAGCAGTGCCAGCCATAGCGGGCGAAAGATTTCCATGAACTGCGGCAATGGTGAAACGCTCAGCAGTAAACCTACCGCGAACGTGAACCAGACCACCCAGCCGTTTTTTGCACGGGCGAGATTAACCATTATTGCCTCTCCCGAGGGGTAGCAGGCGCGGCGACCGCTGGCTTGGACGTAGCGGGCTTGGCGACCGGTTTCGACACAGCGGTTGCCGGTGAATGAGTGGCAGACGCTGCAGGCGCGTGGGCAGGCGCAGCGGACGCAGGATTTGCATGCGTAGCCGCCGGGATCGTCGGCGCAGTAGCGGGTGCATGGGCCGCAGCGGGATTGGCTGGGGTTGCGGCAGGGTCGGCTGCTTGCCGATCAATCGCTTCCTGGGCTTGCGCCGCATCGGCGGCGCGCTGCTCAGGCGAGCGGCTATCACTGAACACCAGCAACAGGTAACGACTGCGATTCAGCGCAGCGGTCGGCACCGCACGCACGATGGCGAACGGCTGACCGGAGTCATGGATCACTTCTTTGACCGTCGCCACCGGATAACCTGCCGGGAAGCGCTGACCGAGGCCGGAACTCACCAGCAAATCGCCTTCCTTGATATCAGCGGTGTCGGCGACGTGGCGTAATTCCAGGCGCTCCGGGTTACCGGTGCCGCTGGCAATGGCACGCAGACCGTTACGATTGACCTGCACAGGAATGCTGTGGGTCGTGTCTGTCAGCAGCAGGACCCGTGAGGTGTAGGGCATCAGTTCGACCACCTGCCCCATCAAGCCACGGGCATCGAGTACCGGCTGACCGAGGACCACCCCATCGCGCTCGCCTTTGTTGATGATGATGCGATGCGTGAAGGGGTTGGGGTCCATGCCGATCAACTCGGCCACTTCGACCTTTTCATTGACCAGTGCGGAAGAGTTGAGCAACTCGCGCAGACGTACGTTCTGCTCGGTCAAGGCCGCCAGTTTTTGCAGGCGCCCTTGCAGGAGCAAGGCTTCGGTCTTGAGCTTTTCGTTTTCGGCGATCAGTTCGGTACGACTGCCGAACTGGCTGGCGACACCCTGGTACAAGCGCTGTGGTAGATCAGCGACCCAGTACGACTGCATCAACACCAGTGACATCTGACTGCGAACGGGCTTGAGCACCGTAAAGCGGGCATCCACCACCATCAGCGCAACCGACAACACCACCAGCACCAACAGGCGCACGCCCAGAGAGGGACCTTTTGCGAAAAGCGGTTTAATAGGCCGCTCCTCCCAGGCATGTTTTTGCTGGGTTGAGCTTCAACGGGTTGTGCTTATTCGGCATGGAACCGGCCTGGACGCAGATTGAGAAGTTGAACACCAAATGTTGGCGTCAGCCCAACGCATACAGGTAGCACTACTGAGTGCTACCTGTAAACGGGGGCCACGTGGAGAGTCGTCCGGCGAACTTATTCGCTGGAGAGCAGATCCATGGTGTGCTTATCCATCATTTCCAGGGCACGACCACCGCCACGAGCAACACAGGTCAGTGGGTCTTCGGCAACGATCACCGGCAAACCGGTTTCCTGAGCCAGCAGTTTGTCCAAGTCACGCAGCAACGCGCCACCACCCGTAAGCACCAGACCGCGTTCGGCGATGTCCGAAGCCAGTTCAGGCGGCGATTGTTCCAGGGCGCTTTTCACCGCCTGAACGATAGTCGCCAAGGACTCCTGCAGTGCTTCAAGCACTTCGTTGGAGTTCAGGGTGAAGGCACGTGGAACGCCTTCGGCCAGGTTACGGCCACGTACATCGACTTCACGTACTTCACCGCCCGGGTAGGCTGTACCGATCTCCTGCTTGATGCGTTCTGCAGTCGACTCACCGATCAGGCTGCCGTAGTTACGGCGCACATAGGTGATGATCGCTTCGTCGAAACGGTCGCCGCCCACGCGCACGGATTCGGCATACACCACACCGTTGAGGGAGATCAGCGCGATTTCAGTGGTACCACCACCGATATCGACCACCATCGAACCGCGAGCTTCTTCAACCGGCAGACCTGCACCAATTGCCGCAGCCATTGGCTCTTCGATCAGAAACACTTCGCGAGCGCCCGCACCCAGAGCTGATTCACGGATCGCCCGGCGCTCCACCTGGGTGGATTTGCACGGTACGCAGATCAGCACACGAGGGCTAGGCTGCAGAAAGCTGTTTTCGTGAACCTTGTTGATGAAGTACTGCAGCATTTTTTCGCACACACTGAAATCGGCGATAACACCGTCTTTCATTGGGCGAATAGCTGCAATATTGCCTGGAGTCCGGCCCAGCATACGCTTGGCCTCCATCCCGACAGCAACGACGCTCTTCTGATTACCGTGGGTGCGAATGGCCACAACCGACGGTTCATTCAGAACAATACCGCGCTCTCGCACGTAAATAAGGGTGTTGGCAGTGCCCAGGTCGATAGACAGATCGCTGGAAAACATGCCACGCAGTTTCTTGAACATGGGAAAGGGACCCTAGGCAACGCGTGGGTAAAAAAGTGCGGCAAACTCTAACAACGACAGGGATTTTGGGCAAGGAGCCAATATGTTAAATTGGCTGTTTTTCCGAGCACGACCCTAGACGTTCGCGGCCTTATGACCGTAGAAATGCGATAGTGTTCCGACAATCTACCACACGGATGACATCCGTTTGCTTTCCACTGGAGAATCCCATGGCGCTTGAACGCTCCGACGTGGAAAAAATCGCTCATTTGGCTCGACTTGGCCTCAATGACGCCGATATTCCGCGTACTACCGAAGCACTTAATAGTATCCTCGAACTGGTCAGCCAGATGCAGGCCGTCGATACCAGCGGTATAGAGCCCCTTGCGCACCCGCTGGAGGCCTCTCAACGTCTGCGTGCGGACGTCGTGACCGAGCGAAATAATCGCGAGACTTACCAAGCCATCGCACCAGCGGTCGAAAAAGGCCTGTATCTGGTTCCGAAAGTCATCGAGTAAGGGAAAGAGCCTGCAATGCATCAATTGACTCTGGCCGAGATCGCCCGCGGACTCGCCGACAAAAAGTTTTCTTCCGAAGAATTGACCCGGGTTCTGCTGGCGCGTATCGCCCAGCTCGACCCGCAGCTCAATAGCTTCATCACACAGACCGAAGCGCTGGCGATCAGCCAGGCGCAAGCTGCCGATGCTCGCCGCGCAGCGGGTGAGAGCGGCCCGCTGCTGGGCGCGCCACTGGCGCATAAAGACTTGTTCTGCACTGAGGGCGTACGCACCAGCTGCGGCTCGAAGATGCTCGACAACTTTACATCACCGTATGACGCAACCGTAGTTGCCAAGCTCGCGGCTGCCGGCACGGTCACGCTGGGCAAGACCAACATGGACGAATTCGCCATGGGTTCTGCCAATGAATCGAGCTACTACGGCCCGGTGAAAAACCCGTGGAACCTCGAATACGTTCCCGGCGGTTCGTCCGGTGGTTCGGCAGCCGCCGTTGCCGCTCGTCTGATACCTGCTGCAACGGGCACTGACACCGGCGGATCGATTCGCCAACCGGCAGCGCTGACCAACCTTACCGGCCTGAAACCGACGTACGGTCGCGTTTCGCGCTGGGGCATGATCGCTTATGCCTCCAGCCTCGATCAGGCCGGCCCGCTTGCGCGTAACGCGGAAGACTGTGCCCTGCTCCTGCAAGGCATGGCCGGTTTCGATCCAAAGGACTCGACCAGCATCGACGAGCCTGTGCCGGATTATTCCGCCTGCCTCAATGGCTCGCTGCAAGGCCTGCGCATCGGCATCCCGAAAGAATACTTCGGCGCGGGTCTCGACCCGCGCATCGCCGAGCTGGTACTTGAAAGCGTCAAGGAGCTGGAAAAGCTCGGTGCCGTGGTCAAGGACGTCAGCCTGCCGAACCTGCAACACGGGATCCCGGCCTATTACGTGATCGCCCCGGCGGAAGCATCCTCCAACCTCTCGCGCTTCGACGGTGTGCGGTTTGGCTATCGCTGCGAAGACCCGAAAGACCTGACCGATCTGTACAAGCGCTCACGCGCCGAAGGCTTCGGCCCGGAAGTTCAGCGGCGGATCCTGGTCGGTGCTTACGTACTGTCGGCCGGTTACTACGACGCTTATTACCTGCAAGCGCAGAAAGTCCGGCGCCTGATCAAGAACGACTTCATGAACGCGTTCGCTGAAGTCGACGTGATCCTCGGCCCGACCACGCCTAACCCGGCCTGGAAAATCGGCGCCAAGAACAACGACCCGATTTCTGCCTATCTGGAAGATTTCTACACCATTACCGCCAACCTCGCGGGCCTGCCGGGCTTGTCCATGCCTGCCGGTTTCGTCGAGGGCCTGCCGGTCGGCGTGCAACTGCTCGCCCCGTATTTCCAGGAAGGCCGCCTGCTCAACGTCGCGCATCAGTACCAGCAAGTCACTGACTGGCATACCCGCGCCCCCCAGGGATTTTGAAAGCTGCTGCGCTCGGTAATACTGCGTTGAAAACTGGCTTGCAATGCTCATTGACTAAAGTCAACTCCGCTTGCTCGCCAGTTTCCGCCTTGTCTTGCCGTCGCTCGCTACACTTTCAAATCTCCCTGGCATTTTTTGAGGAATGAACATGCAATGGGAAGTTGTGATCGGGCTGGAAATTCACACCCAGCTCGCCACCCAATCGAAGATTTTCTCCGGCAGCAGCACCACATTCGGTTCTGAGCCCAACACCCAGGCCAGCCTGATCGACCTGGGCATGCCAGGCGTGTTGCCGGTGCTGAACGAAGAAGCGGTGCGCATGGCGGTCAAGTTCGGTCTGGCGATTGATGCCGAGATCGGTCAGCACAATGTGTTCTCGCGCAAGAACTACTTCTACCCGGACTTGCCCAAGGGCTACCAGATCAGCCAGATGGAGCTGCCAATCGTCGGCAAAGGCCACCTGGATATCACGCTGGAAGACGGCACGGTCAAACGGGTCGGCATTACCCGCGCGCACCTGGAAGAAGATGCGGGCAAAAGCCTGCATGAAGACTTCAGCGGCATGACTGGGATTGACCTCAACCGCGCTGGCACGCCATTGCTGGAAATCGTGTCCGAGCCGGACATGCGCACCGCCAAGGAGGCCGTGGCTTACGTCAAGGCGATCCACGCGCTGGTTCGTTACCTGGGCATCTGCGATGGCAACATGGCCGAAGGTTCGCTGCGCTGCGACTGTAACGTGTCGATCCGGCCAATGGGCCAGGTTGAATACGGCACGCGTTGCGAGATCAAGAACGTCAACTCGTTCCGCTTCATCGAGAAGGCGATCAACACCGAAGTACAACGCCAGATCGAGCTGATCGAAGACGGCGGCCGGGTCATCCAGCAAACCCGCCTGTACGACCCAGCCAAAGACGAAACCCGCTCCATGCGCAGCAAGGAGGAAGCCAACGACTACCGTTACTTCCCCGATCCAGACCTGCTGCCCGTAGTGATCGAAGACGCGTTCCTGGTTGAAGTGCGCGCCACCCTGCCTGAGCTGCCGCCGCAAAAGCGCGAGCGCTTCCAGGCGCAATTCGGTCTGTCGGCCTACGACGCGAGCGTGCTGGCGTCGAGCCGCGAGCAAGCCGATTACTTCGAAAAAGTAGTCAGCATCGGCGGCGACGCCAAGCTGGCGGCCAACTGGGTCATGGTCGAACTGGGTAGCCTGTTGAACAAACTTGGCCTGGAAATCGAGCAAGCACCGGTCAGTGCCGAGCAGCTGGGCGGCATGTTGCTGCGCATTACCGACAACACCATCTCCGGCAAAATTGCCAAAATGGTGTTCGAGGCCATGGCCAACGGTGAAGGCAGCGCTGACGAGGTCATTGCCCAACGCGGTCTGAAACAAGTCACCGACAGTGGCGCCATTGAGTCGATGCTGGACGAGATGCTGGCCGCCAACGCCGAACAGGTCGAACAGTACCGTGCCGCCGATGAAGCCAAACGCGGCAAAATGTTCGGTTTCTTCGTTGGTCAGGCAATGAAGGTATCCAAGGGCAAAGCCAACCCACAACAAGTGAACGAATTGCTCAAAAGCAAGCTCGAAGGCTGATACATCGGCCCAGGGTAGTAACTGACTTGTCTGCGAAGGCCATACGGCGCGGAGTATCTGACCGACCGCGCTGCCTGGTCTTCACAGCGGGACGCGTAGTTGCGCGTCAACTCCTGTATCAGGGGATTTGTGCCGACCCAAACCTGCTCAACATGAAGGACCAAAATCCATGTGGCGGCTCTTCAGCGCTTGTGCACTGCTTACTCTACTGGCCGGTTGCGCCAGCCATAACATCGACCCACGCGGTTACAACGAAGTCGGCGGCGCCAGCTATTACGGCGCCAAACATCAAGGCAAACGTACCGCCAGTGGTGAACGCTTCGATCAAAACGCCCTGACCGCCGCCCATCGCGAGCTGCCTTTCGGCACGCGGGTGTTGGTCACCGATCTGGACAACGACAAAACCGTCGTAGTACGTATCAACGACCGAGGCCCGCATGTCCGTGGGCGCTTGATTGATTTGTCACGCAAAGCCGCTGCACAACTGGGTATGCTGCACAGCGGCGTAACGCGAGTGCGCGTGCAAACCTTGAGCGACTGAAGGGTGATCTGAATTCTCGAGCTATCGACGCTTCCGCTGCCAAGCCTGCTTCAGCTGTTTGGTGGCTTGCTCCTGCTGGTGATCGGTGCCGAGCTGTCGGTACGCGCTGCTGTGCGTCTGGCCGCCAGCCTTAAGGTCCGCCCGCTCATCATTGGCCTGACCGTGGTCGCACTGGGCAGCAGCGCCCCGCAAATGGCGGTCAGCCTGCAAGCAGCCTTTTCCGACAGCCCGGACATCGCCGTGGGCAGCGTGATCGGCAGCAATATCTTCAATATCCTGGTAACCCTTGGTTTCTCGGCGCTAATCATTCCGCTACGGGTGGCCAGACAGTTGGTGCGCGTGGATATTCCACTGATGATCGGCGCCAGCCTGTTGGTCTTCGGCCTCTCGTACAATGGTGAGCTCAGCGCGCTGGATGGCTCGATCCTGCTGATTACCCTTTTGATTTATCTGTTGATCCTGCTGCGTCGATCCGCGCATGGCAGTAGCCACAGTCATCTTCAGAAAAATACCCTGACAGAGGCACTGCACAAGAAAGCTCCATGGTTCAGCAGTCTGGTGGTAATGGCCTGCGGTCTGGCCTTGCTGGTGGTCGGCGGACGCTTATTGGTGGAAGCCGCCGTGGTGATCGCCCAGGACCTGGGCCTTTCCGAACGGATAATCGGACTGACCGTGATCGCCGTCAGCACCTCGCTGCCGGCATTGACCACCTCGTTGATCGCCGCGTGGCGTGGCGAGCGGGACATTGCCGCCGGCAACGTGATTGGCAGCAATCTGTTCAACCTGCTGGGGGTGCTCGGCCTGACCGCCTTGATCGCGCCGGCCCCTCTATCGGTCTCGCCCAACGCGCTGAGTTTCGATATACCGGTCATGCTGGCTGTCGCGACACTCTGCCTGCCAGTGTTCTATTCAGGTCTGCGGGTAACCCGCGCTGAAGGCTTGCTGCTCCTGGCCCTGTATGGCGCCTATGGGCTGCATATTATTTCGTTCACCACCGGCATGCCGCTGGCTGACACCCTTGAAAAACTGATGATTCATTTCGTGCTACCCCTGCTTGCCGCCTTGCTTGCGCTCAGTACAGTTCGAGCCTGGCGGCGCCAACATTGAGGAGATTGCCATGACTGACAGCAATAACAGCGGCGTAAACATGCGCCGCCAGGTAATGGGTGATGCATTTGTCGACCGGGCGCTGAACAACGCCACCGACTTCACCCAACCGCTGCAGGATTTCGTCAACGAACATGCGTGGGGCAGCGTCTGGAACCGCGAAGGTCTGCCGCTGAAAACCCGCAGCCTGATCACCCTTGCTGCCCTTACCGCGCTCAAATGCCCGCAAGAACTCAAAGGCCATGTGCGCGGCGCGTTGAACAATGGCTGTACGGTCGAAGAGATTCGCGAAGCGCTGCTGCATTGCGCGGTGTACGCCGGCGTACCGGCGGCGATCGATGCGTTTCGTGCAGCGCAGGAAGTGATCGACACCTACCAGAAAGCGGACTAGATCCAACCGCCCCATTGCAGAATGAAAATGCCGAGGTTAGTCGTCACCGCTGCCGCCAGGGTGGTGATGACGATGATCGCCGCAGCCAGCTCATGATTGCCATTGGCCGCACGCGCCATGACAAAGCTGGCCGCAGCGGTCGGGCTGCCGAAGTACAGGAACAGAATCCCCAGCTCCGCCCCGCGAAAACCACACAGCCAGGCGCCCAAGGTACAGAACACCGGCAGCCAGACCATCTTCACCAGACTGGCGCTGACTGCCATGTCACCACTCTTGCGCAATGCCGCCAGTGACAAGGTGCCGCCGATGCAGATCAATGCCAGCGGCAAGGTCATCTGCGCCAGGTACTTGCCGGACGTTTCCAGCCAACCCGGTAAGCCGATGTTGAAATAGGCAAAAGGCGCGGCTGCCAGCACGCTGATGATCAAGGGGTTGCACAGGATGCTTTTGAATACGCTCCACGGATCGGACTTGATCACCGGGCTGTAGACTGCCAACACGATGGTCGACAGCGTGTTGTAAAACAGGATCACCAGCGCAGCGAGAATCGCCCCCAGAGAAATGCCATAGTCGCCGTACATGCTGGCAGCCAGGGCCAGGCCGATGACGCCGTTGTTCCCGCGAAAGGCGCCCTGGGTATAAATCCCGCGATCCTCATGTGGGCAACGCCAGATCGCCCACCCCCAGGACAAGGCAAAACTCAGCAACGTCGCCACGACAAAATAAGCGAGCAGCCTGGGCTGCAAGGCCGCATGCAGATCCGCATGAATAATGCCGAGAAACAACAGCGCAGGCATGGTGACGTTGAACACCAGCGCGGAAGCTGTATGGATAAAGCTGTCGTTGATCCAGCCCACCCGCTTGAGCAACACGCCCAGAAACAGCATGGCAAACACGGGCGCGGTGATGTTCAGGGTTTCAAAAAATATACCCAGCATGCGGTTCAAACCCTGACCTGTCGTTAGGTGGCTAATGATAGGCCAGCCAGGATTCTAAAGCCGCAGGGAATTTGCGTTTTGTAGAGCGCCCCCGTCCCTTTTCTGAGGCGTACTGGCAATCCACCACGCGAGGGTAGTGGAAGTGGAATCGTGCAATAGGCCCATGGACGTAGGAGCTGACTTGTCTGCGAAAAGGGCGGGACGACCTTCATGCGGGGGTGAATCCAGCCATTTTACGACTGCTGCGTAGCCGATTCGCAAACAAGTCAGCGCCTACATGGGATCATTTTATTTTTTAAAAATTACTTATCAATCAATTTGTTATAGGTTTTTTGATAGGAGGCTCGGTCCGTCAGACCACCGGCACCCCTTCCATTTCCACCCCTTCCGGCCGCTTCAAAACCGCATACGCTACCCCCGTCAGTAAACTCCCTGCGACGATGGCGACTAAATACAACAGCGCATGGTTGATCGCGTTGGGGATCAGCATGACGAACAGGCCGCCGTGAGGCGCCATCAGTTTGCAGCCGAAAAACATCGACAAAGCACCGGTCAACGCGCCGCCAGCGACACTCGCGGGAATCACCCGCAACGGGTCCTTGGCCGCAAAAGGAATCGCGCCTTCGGAGATGAAGCACAACCCCAACACCAGCGCAGCTTTACCGGCCTCGCGTTCACTCTGTGCAAACTTGTGCCGCGCGATAAAGCTGGCGATCCCCATGCCAATCGGCGGCACCATGCCCGCTGCCATCGCGGCGGCCATCGGGGCATAACTCTGCGACGCCAACAGCCCGACCGAGAATGCGTAAGACGCCTTGTTGATCGGCCCGCCCAGGTCGACGCACATCATCGCGCCAAGCAACACACCGAGCAGGATCGCGTTGGTCGTGCCCATGCTGTCGAGGAAATGCGTCAACGCCTCGAGCATGCCCGCCACCGGCTTGCCGACCACGTAGATCATCACCAGCCCGGTGAACAGACTCGACAGCAGCGGGATGATCAAAATCGGCTTGAGCGCCTCGACACTGGCGGGCAATCGCGCATAACGATTGATCGCCCATGCGCTGTAACCGGCCAGGAAGCCGGCGATGATCCCGCCAATAAAACCGGCGCCCAGGGTGCTGGCGAGCAACCCGCCGATCATCCCCGGCGCCAGGCCCGGACGGTCGGCGATGGAATAGGCGATGTAACCGGCGAGCAACGGCACCATCAGTTTGAACGCAGCGTCTCCACCGATCTGCATCAGCGCGGCAGCCAGGGTGCCCTGTTCCTTGAACGCGGTGATGCCGAAAACGAACGACAGCGCAATCAACAAGCCCCCCGCCACCACCATCGGCAGCATGAACGACACGCCCGTCAGCAGGTGCTTATAGACCCCACTTTTCTCTTGTCTCGGGGCGACTTGACCGGCGGCAGCCGAAGACTCGACCTGCCCGTCAGCCAAAGCTTTTTTCAGCGTGGCCTCAGCCTGTTTGAGGGCAATGCCGGTGCCGCAACGATAAATGCGCTTACCGGCGAAACGCTCGGTGTTGACCTCGATGTCTGCGGCAAGCAACACCACATCGGCGTCGGCAATGGCTTGGGCACTGAGCGGGTTACGCGCGCCGACCGAGCCCTGGGTTTCGACCTGCAGGTCGTAGCCGAGGCGCTTGGCCGCTTGCTGGATGGCTTCGGCGGCCATAAAGGTATGGGCAACCCCGGTCGGGCAAGCAGTGACCGCGACCAGCTTTGGCTTTGCGCCAGTACTTGCGACCGTTTGCAGTGGCGCCGTTTGCGGGGCGACATAGACCGTCGCCTGCTCGGCTGCCATGCGCAAAAAGCTTTCGACATCCTGCAACGCTTGGGCCGGTGACGTCTGAAACAGACGCTTGCCGACAAACCGGCTCAGGTCCAGCGGACCGGTATTGACGACCAATACCCAATCCGCCGCCGCTACGGCCTCGGGCGATAAACGATTGCCGGGCGTGTGCGGATCATGGATTTCAACGTTGGTGCTCCAACCCTGACGCTGCGCTGCCGCGTCCAGCAACCGGGCGCTTAGCACGCTGCTGACCTGGCCGTTCGGGCAGGCCGTAACAATGGCTAACTTCATCACAATCCCTCTTATTGTTCTGTCAGGGCGCGCACGCTGACGCCTTTTTCAAGCAGCTTCAGGTGTGCGACATCGCTGATGCCAAAGCCAATCTGTGTCACCGCCATCGCCGCAATGGCGGTGGCCGTGCGCAAAATCTGTTGCGGCGGATGGCCGCCGAGCAACCCGTGAACCATCCCGGCCAACAGCGAATCACCGGCACCCACGGTGCTGGCAACCACCACCTTGGGCGGCAAGGCTTGCAGGGCCACACCGGTACTGAACCAGTGCACACCCTCCGACCCTTGGGAAATCACCACATGTTCGACGCCCTGTGCCCGCAAGCGGCTCGCCACCTCAGCCTGTGCCGCGATGGAAATGATCGGCGCATCCAGAGCGTCGGCCAGCTCTTCGGTATTGGGTTTGATCAGCCACGGGCCCGCCGACAATCCAACCCGCAATGCCTCGCCACTGGTATCCAGCGCCACTTTCAAGCCCAGTGCTTTCAGGCGCAGTAGCAGCGCGTGCAACCATTCAGGACTGACGCCACGCGGCAAACTGCCCGCGACCACCACCACATCGAAGTCGGGAGCGATCTGTTCAAGACGGGCCATCAGCGCCTGCTGCGCGTCTTCGCTGACGAACGGACCTGGACCATTCAGATCGGTAATGCGTCCACTGCTTTCCGCCAGTTTGATGTTGCTGCGGGTTTCCCCGGCCACGCGAATGAACTCGTCGGTGAACTGTCGATGCGCAAACAGCGATTCGAACGCCTGCTGGTTATCGACACCAAGAAAGCCCGCCACCGTCAGGTCATGCCCGAGGTCAGCCAGCACTTGCGCAACATTCAGGCCCTTGCCTGCCGCATGGCTGAGCATGGCGTTGCTGCGATTGACCTGGCCGACCTGCAACTGATCCAACTGCACAGTCAGGTCCAGCGCCGGGTTCAGGGTCAGGGTCAGAATTTTCGCCATTACATGACCTCCATGAACATGGCTTCCACCATTGTGCGCACTTCGCCAGCAGTCCCCAGGGTCAGCGCCTGCTGCGCCAACTGCTGCGTCGTACGCAGGTTCAACTCGCGCACGCAGGCCTTGACCTCGCCAATGCTGCGCGCGCCAACACTCAGCTCATCCACGCCCAGGCCGACCAGGATCGGCACCGCCAACGGGTCCGCCGCCAACTCGCCACACACCCCCACCCATTTGCCATGGGCGTGGGCGGCACGCACGGTGATGTCGATCAATTGCAAGACGGCCGGGTGCAAACCATCGGCCTGCCCGGACAACGTCGGATGACCCCGGTCGATGGCCAGGGTGTATTGGGTCAGGTCATTGGTGCCCACGCTGAAGAAGTCCACCTCACGGGCCAGCACCGGGGCCAAGAGTGCCGCCGACGGTACCTCGATCATGATGCCCAACTGCAAATCCGCGACCGGGATCTCTTCGCGCAAACGCAACGTCATTTCACGCGCCTGGCGCCATTCTTCGACGGTGCCAACCATGGGAAACATGATTCGCAGCGGGCGATTGTCTGCTGCGCGCAACAAGGCGCGCAGCTGGCTTTCCATGATGTGGGGGCGTTGCAAGGTCAGACGAATCCCGCGCACACCGAGGAAAGGGTTCTCCTCTTTATCGATCGGCCAGTACGGCAGGGGCTTGTCGCCACCCACATCCAGAGTCCGGACAACCAAAGGCCGCCCGGCGAGCGCATCAAGCACACGGCGGTATTCGGCTTCTTGGGTCGCTTCGTCCGGCGCCTGGGTGTGGGCCATGAAAATCAGTTCGGTGCGCAACAAGCCAATGCCCTCGGCACCCTGCTCGACCGCAATGGCCGTGCTCGCGCTGTCGCCGATATTGGCGAACACGTCGACGGCATGCCCGTCCCGGGTCAACGCAGGCTCCAGACGCAACGCCGCCGCAGCCTGCAAACGTTGGTCGCGGGTATCACGTTCTTGCGTGGCACGCTGCAAGGCCGCCGAATCCGGTGCGACACTCAGACGTCCCCGCTGACCATCCAGCAGCAGCAACGTGCCCGGAGCGATCAGCAGCACCGCATCACCCGCCCCCACCAGCGCCGGAATGCCCAAGGCACGGGCGACAATCGCACTGTGCGCCGTCGCGCCGCCCCGGGCTGTCAGAATACCCGCCACTCGTGCCGGATCCAGGCGCGCCACGTCCGACGGGCCCACTTCCTCCATCACCAGAATGTAGGGCTGTTCAGGCTCGACCAGGGTCTCGACACCACACAACTGAGCCAGCACCCGACGCCCGATGTCACGCAGGTCCGCGGCGCGCTCGGCCAGCAGGGCGTCCTGCAACAGCTCCTGTTGCCGTGCGGCGGTGTCAATCACACCAATCCAGGCCGCTTCCGCACTTTCGCCCTGTTTCAGGCGACTGCCGACTTCATCGGTCAGGCCCGGGTCATCGAGCATTTCCTGGTGGGTAGTGAAAATCTCACGAATGGCTTGCGCCTGACTGTGCTGGATCAGCCTTTCAAGATCCTGGCGAATCTCGCCCAGCGCCTGCTGCAAACGCTCACGTTCGACAGAGAAGGACTCTCCGCGTAGCGGATAATCGAAGGTCTGTGGCACCTGAATGTGCGCCGGCCCCATGGCGATACCGGGGGCCGCTGCGATGGCCTGAATCAGGCTGCCCTCGGCCGGTGCAACCAGACTCGGGCCCCATGCCTCAGCCTCAGATACGGTGGTGATTACAACATCAACTTCAACGGCCAGGGCTTCCTGTGGCAACGCCTCGACGTCTTCGCCCAGACCTTCTCGCACAGCGGCGAGTATCGCGGGCAAGGCATCGGCGGCGATGCTCGGTTCAGCAATAAACTCCAGCACCTGGCCGCGGCGCGCACCCAGGCTGAGCAGCTTGCTCAGGCTCTTGACCGAGACGGCGGCTTCACTACTGTCGACGATGCGCACCCGAATCTCGCCTTCAAAACCTTTAGCCAATTGCGCGAGGTTTTTCGCCGGGCGTGCATGCAAGCCATGGGCGTTAGCCAGTGCAATACGCTCACTCGGCCAATCCTGTGGCAGTTCCCCCCCCAATACCGCGAGCACCGCACGGCTGCTGGTGGCGTGGCCCAACTCGTGGCCACGGCCTTCGATCAGCAGCGCACATAGACGCTCAAGCAATGCCTGATGGGCCTCGCCCAGGCTGGCGAGACAGAACAAGCCATTGAGTGGCTGACCCAGAAAGCGAATCGGTTTATGTGGCGTGACAAACGCCAACCCTGGACGCTTGACCGTCTGCTCGCTGTGCAGCCACCACAAACCATCGCCTAGAGGCAGCGCTTCAACCTGTTGCAGTACGGCCGCGAAGCCATTACTGACGCAATCGGCCTTGCGCAACAGCCGCGCGCCACGCCATACCAGCTCTTCAAAGTCATCCGCCGACACGCCAAGGCTGATCATCTGCGCATCGAGCGCCAACTCCTGCGGCGCACCCTGAAGTAATTTCAGCAACGCCTCGGGGCTCTTCGCCCGACGCAACGCTTCGCCCAGATCGGTTTCGCCCAATGCACGCGTGAGCAATTGCAGTAAACGCAGATGCTCGTCGGATTTCGCAGCTATACCTATGGCCAGATAAACCATCTGCCCATCGCCCCAGTCCACGCCCTCGGGGAACTGCAGCAAGCGCACGCCTGTGGCGAAGACCAGGTCACGGGTTTCGGGAGTACCGTGGGGAATGGCGATGCCCTGGCCCAGAAAAGTCGAGCCTTGTGCTTCACGGCCCTGTAAACCCTCAAGGTAGCCCTCGGCGACCAGTCCATCGGCAGCCAGCTTATCGGCAAGCAGGTGCAATGCGGCGGACTTATCCACAGCCGTCTGGGCCATGGATATTTGCTCTACGGTGAGTTCGAGCATGCCTTTCTCCTTTGTAGCGCCGTTGGGCGCTTGCTTCTTGTTTTAGGAACCGATGAACAAGAACGGGTTGAATTGAACGACAGCTTAGGCGATGAAGGGATAACTGTCTGACAGTCCCGTGTTGTAGATTACGGCAGAAAATTTGCCTTGCTGAATCGTTTAATCTATCAAGTCCGGCACGTTACTCGATAATCTGCTGCCGTTGAAGTCCAACCGTCAGATGGCAGGCGGAAGTTTTTTCAAAGCCCCACGAAAAAGCAGGGAGCTTCATGAGGAGTGATTGACGCAGAACATTCACCAGGCAACATAGAATTTCCACACAGATCGGCGCGCACACAAACAACGAAAGGAATTCTCGGCTTGAAACTCACTGATATTGCCCGTCTGGCCGGTGTGTCCGTTACGACCGCCAGCTATGTGATCAACGGCAAGGCCGAACAGCAGCGCATCAGCAGCGCTACGGTCGAGCGCGTGCGCAAGGTGGTCGAGGAGCATGACTTCCGCCCCAATCCGCAGGCCGCCGGTTTGCGCAGCCGCCACACCCGCACCCTCGGTTTTATCCTGCCTGACCTGGAAAACCCCAGCTACGCCTGCATCGCCAAAGCGTTAGAGCAAGGCGCCCGCGCCCACGGCTATCAACTGCTGATCGCCAGCTCCGATGATGCGCCTGTCAGTGAATTGCAATTGTTACAGCTGTTTCGCGCCCGACGCTGCGATGCCCTGTTCGTCGCCAGCTGCCTGCCAGACAGCGATGACAGCTACGGCGAGCTACAGAAAGCCGGATTGCCGATCATCGCCATCGACCGGGAAATGGACGCCACGCGCTTTTGCTCAGTGGTCAGTGACGACCATGAAGCCAGCCTGCAACTTACCCGCAGCCTGCTCAAGCCGCTGCCACGACACATTGCGCTGATCGGTGCGCGCCCTGAGCTCAGTATCAGCCGCGCTCGCGCCTCCGGCTTTCAACACGCGCTCGAAGGTTTCGAGGGCGCAGTGATACTCGAACAGGGCGAGGCCTTCAGCCGTGCCTGCGGTCGGCGTCTGGCCGGCGATTTGCTCGAACGGCTCGGGCATTTACCCGATGCGTTGGTCACCACTTCATACGTGCTGTTGCAGGGTGTTTTCGACCTGCTGCAAAGCCACGCGCTCAACCCTGCACACTTGCACCTGGGCACGTTCGGCGACACGCAGTTGCTGGATTTTTTACCCCTGCCGGTCAACGCCATGGCCCAGCAGCATCACCTGATCGCAGAGAAAGCACTGGCCCTGGCGCTGGCGGCCATCGAGAAGGATGACTACCAACCTGGCGTCCACGCCATCGCGCGGACCTTCAAGCAGCGGATTCGCGAGGCCTGAGCATGGCGCTGATCGACACCCACACCCACCTGGACTTCCCGGATTTCGACGCAGATCGTCAGACAGTCCTGACCAATTGTCGGGCCATGGGTGTGCAACGGTTGGTGGTGCTGGGCGTGTATCAGCGCAACTGGCAGCGCGTGTGGGATCTGGTGCAAAGCGATGCGGGACTGTACGCCGCGTTCGGCCTGCATCCTGTGTTCCTCGATGAGCATCGTCCGGAGCATTTGACGGAGCTAGGCGACTGGCTGACACGGCTGAAGGGCCATAGGCAAGTCTGTGCAGTCGGTGAAATCGGCCTGGATTATTACCTGGAAGCCCTGGACCGCGAACGTCAGCAAGTGCTTTTCGAGGCGCAACTGCAACTCGCAGACGACTTCAAACTGCCCGTCCTGCTGCATGTGCGGCGCAGCCATGCACAGGTGATTGCCACGCTCAAACGCTACACACTGCAACGCAGCGGGATCATCCACGCCTTTGCCGGCAGTCGGGAAGAAGCCCGGGAATACATCAAGCTGGGGTTCAAGCTTGGCCTGGGCGGTGCCGCGACCTGGCCGCAAGCACTGCGCATGCACAGGGTCATCGCCGACCTGCCGCTGGACAGTGTGGTGCTGGAAACCGACGCGCCGGACATGCCCCCGTCGATGTACCCGAACCAACGTAACAGCCCGGAGCACCTGCCCGATATTTGCCGGGTGGTCGCAGACTTGATGGGCGTGCGCGCCGACGATCTGGCCGATGCCAGCACCCGTAATGCATGCGAATTGTTCAACTGGGAGTCAGTGGCGACTCCCATTGCTGGCTGAATACCCTCAGACCCGAAACGCGCTAATCAGCTGCTTCAACTCCACCACCTGCGCAGACAGTTGACGGCTGGCGTGTTCAGTCTGATTCGCCCCCTCCGCCGTACGCTCGCCAGCACGGTTGATCTCGACGATGTTTCGATCAATATCGTGGGCGACCGCTGTCTGCTGCTCAACGGCAGTCGCAATCTGCTGGTTCTGATCGACGATCATGCCCACTGCGCCAAGGATATTTTCCAGCGCCCGCTGGACCTTTTCCGATTGGCCCACCGTGCCGTTGGCCACCTCATGACTGACGCCCATGGCCTTGACGGCCGCGCCAACGCCACCTTGCAACCTGGCGATCATTTGTTCAATTTCTTCGGTGGACTGTTGCGTGCGCTTGGCGAGGGTGCGCACCTCATCGGCGACCACCGCAAACCCTCGGCCTTGCTCACCCGCACGCGCAGCCTCGATGGCCGCGTTGAGCGCCAGCAGGTTGGTTTGTTCTGCGATGCTTTTGATCACGTCCAGCACACGACTGATCGATGCGCTGTCGCTGGCCAACTGATTGATCACCAGTACCGACTGATCAATCTCACTGGCGAGCCGGGCGATGCTGCCCTGCTGTGATTCGACCAAGCCACGACCACTCACGGTTTCCTGATTGACACTGTGTGCACTGCTCACTGCCGCTGCCGCACTGCGCGCCACTTCCAGCGCGGTCGCCGACATCTGATTCATCGCGGTGGCAACCTGCTCGATCTGGCTGCGCTGCCCCGCCACCGCCTGATTACTGACTGCCGATACAGACTCGACCTGACTGGCCTGACGTTCGACCTCGACAACGGTTTGGCCCACCCGCTCGATCAAGTCATGAATTTTCATCACGGTGCCATTAAACACCATGCCCAGCTCACCCAACTCGTCGCGGCTGTCAGCCTTGAAACTGGCGGTCATGTCGCCCGCCGCAACTTTGTCCATCACAGCGCCCAATCGTTTCAACGTCGTCCGGGTCGACGCATAGAAGCCGCCGTACAGGTAAAAGATCAGGAAAAAGACCACCGCCAGTGCCGTCACCAGCAACATCATGTGCGAGCGGTTCTGCACCAGTCGCCCTTGCAGTTCCTGGTTGAGAAACACCAGGGTTGCATCATTCAGTTGATAGGTTTGCGCCATCAGCCCGGTGGTGCGCTGATAAAATTTCTGCCACGGCATATCCAGCGTGTCGGCCGAAACCACCTGTTCTTCGAACAGCTCACTGCTTTGCTTGAGTGTTCCCAGGCTGGCTTTGGCTAACGCCTCAAGTGCCCTGCGCACGGCCGGGCTGGCGTCCATGGCATCTTGCAGTTTCAAACCGTAATCGGCCTGAAGTTTTTCCAGATTCTGCAACAGCTCATCGAAGCGGGTGCTGGCCGATGAGTTAAGCACGCCCTGGCCCAACGAATACGAGCCCATGGCGCGACCATCGCCAATCATCTGCGTAACCATCGGGGTCACACTGGTGACCAGTTCGATCAGTTGCCGCACATCGCTGCTGTCGTCCTGGCCGAGTCCGGCCTGGCTGGCAATGACTTTACTGAAGGTCTGAGCCTTGTTCCGCAGTTTCTCCATCAAGGCACTTTTGTTTTGCAACGAAGATTCTCCCCGTTGCGCCTTGAAGTCGGCGATCAATTCGTCCCGTTTGGTGTTGAAAGCCGCGACCTGAGCGACGTCTGTCGTCAGCGGCGTCAGGCTCTGCAGGGTGTTGAGCAGTGTGGTTTCAAGGGCGCTGATCTGCGCCTCGAGTTCCGCGGCTTGCACGGACTGGCCAAGAATGGCGTTGATCTCGACCAGATCGGTCAGGGTTTCCAGGTCCCGGCGCAGGGACAGACTAGTGCCCAGCAGCTCAAGGCTTTCCAGCTCGGTGCGGGTACCGACCAGCTCGTGATACGCATCACGCACCAGATAAAAGTTGGTGACGAGCATGGGCAGGAAAAACAGGATGCTGATGAGGGTGAACTTCATCGCAAAGCTCAGACGGTTCATCAACGCGATAGCCGGGTACAAAAGGCTCTTCACAAGAAGTCTCCCTTTTCTTTTATTTTTATTGGGTGCCGCGAATCATCCAAATAGCGCAAAGCCACTATTTAGCGATAGAACCTGTATACCTGATATCGACTGGTGGTTTTGTAACTAAAGGTAAACGCGACAGACGCCGCGGGCAGGCGGCGTCGAAGACGGGGGTAATCGTTTACAGGGAATGTCGGCGGTCGTTGATCAGACCAGCAACGTCCACAAGGCAAAGCCTGCATACCAGACTACCGCTGAACGCAGCAGCAGTTCCCAGAGCGCATCAAGGCTGGCGACGCCGTCGGCGCCCACCACCGGCGCGGGTATTTCGCCCGCAACCCGACCGATTTTCGTGACCAACTGGGCAGCACTGATGTTCCAGTTGAGCAGCTCATGCAGCATCACTCGGGTGACGGCGACAAAGTTGCCGACCAACGCAAAACTGGCGGCCAACAAACGCACCGGCACCCAATCGAAAGCATGCCGCAACTGCCCGGCGCGCTCGACCAGTGCCGGGGTTTTCCCATGTTCAGCGGCCAGAGCCAACAGCCGATAACTCAGGGCCGCAGCCGGGCCAAGCAGGAAATACCAGAAGATCACCGCAAAGAAGCTTTGATAGGCCTGCCACAGCAAATAACTCTGAACGCCTTCGAGCAGTTGCTCGCTGTTATCGGCGACCACCCTCATGTCACGCTCCGCTACATGGCTGCCAGCCTGCTCGTCGCCTCTGCGCCAGGCATCGCGAAAGGGCCCCAATGCGGCCAACAGATCGCCACGCCCCAAGCTGTAAATCAACACCAGCAGGTGCACCGGAAACGCCAGCCAGCCATACGCCACCGACTGCAGCACAATCAACACCAGCCCCAGCAGCAACACCGGCAATAGCACCATCAACGCCAGGATCAGCCAAGGCCGAGTGCTCATGCCTGGGCCGGCTTCCATTTTGGCCAACTCCCGCAGCCACACACCGTCACGCTGAACGCGCTGGCGCAGGGCCGAAAACTTCTCTATCCAGACTGCCAGCAGCAACACCAGAAAACTCATTACCCGTCCCTCACTTCAATCCTGCAAAGCAGCTCGATAACGCGCCCAGTCGAAACAGGGGCCCGGATCGGTCTTGCGCCCCGGGGCAATATCGCTATGGCCGCAGATTCGCTGCGTGGTGATACCCAAAAACGTCGCCTGCAACTGCCGGGTCAACTCGATCAGCGCAGCATACTGGGCGTCGGTAAACGGCACATCATCGGTGCCCTCCAGCTCGATCCCGATAGAAAAATCATTGCACGTCTCACGCCCTTCAAAGCTGGACACACCGGCATGCCAGGCGCGGTCCAGACAGGAGACAAACTGAGTGACCACCCCGTCTCGCTCGATCAAAAAATGCGCCGACACGCGTAAATCAGCAATACCTGCAAAATAGGGGTGTTCTGTGACATCCAGTTGATTCTGAAAGAAGGCCTGGACTTTACCGGTCTTGAACTGAGCGGGCGGCAAACTGATGTTGTGGATCACCAGCAGAGAAATGTCAGCGTCGGGTCGCGCATTGAAATTGGGCGACGGGCAGTGATGCGCGCCGTGGCACCAACCGCTTGCGGAGTCCAGCTGCATGAAAGGTTCCCTGAACAGACGAATCGATGAGCACAAGTATGCCCTCGATAAGGGGAAGTGGGGCAGCAATATTCAGTGTCTGAAAATACTTTCACCCATGAATTTGCTGCCACTGCCTGCACAGTGGGCCTGTGTCAGGCAGGCAGGTTAATCGCGCTTGAGCCGACGCAGATTGCTGATTACCGATTCCAGCGCTCGATCAAACAGCAACGCATCGTCCAGCAGGCGGATGGCGCCACGACGAAACTCCACAGCCAAGCCCATGCGGGTCTTTTCCAGGACTTTCATGCCTCTGCGGTTAACGAAAATATAACGGCCCGTGGGCTCAATGATGGTCGCCAGCTTGCAACGCATTGCCTGATCGTCATCTTCTTGCATTTCCACCCAGCAGCCCACCCGCAGTGTGTCGACCTGAAGCAGGGCGACATCGTCATCCGCCAAGCGAACCAAGGGCTCGCCTACCGGTTGTTCACCGGCGGCAATCAGGACGATTTCCTCAACCACCTGAACCATTTCAGACGCTGGCTCAGAGGCTGCCAGGTTGTCTTCTTGATGGTCCTGCTGACGTGCGAAGTGGTGAAAGGCCTGCACATGCAAGGCTTCCAGTTGACTGAAAAACTCGCCGGTGGCAAACGGATCAAACGCGGCACTGGTCAGACCATCACGTAACGACTTGAGTAAACCGGGGACCAGATCCAGTAATCGCTGGCGAGCATCGGCTTCCGAATGCAGCTCGACGCTCCAGATCAGATCGTCCATGGCAGCCAGGCCCGCACTCCACTCCGTTGACTGTTCACCGTGCTTCAGGCAGGTCAACAACAGCACCTTGCTCCAGGCTTCCTCCAGCAGGCGCACCACCGCCTCAGGCAATGTCTTGCCCAGCAGACGCTGGTTCAGTTCCTGCTGCACGCGCTGGCGAGCCAACTCGGCCCTGGCGCGACCCTCTTCAGCATCGCGAGTACGCTGTTCCAATAATTCACTGCGCCGACGTTCATCGTTGGTGAACGTCAGAAAGTCCGCGAGCAATTCCGAAAAAATCGCCGGGTCATCAACGAAGTCATTCAGCAGCCGTTGCACGATGTGTTCGACACGCAGGTACAGGCTGTCGCGCAGATTATCGTCACGCCCGCCCCAGCCCAGCGCGGCTGAAGCGATTTCGTTGAGCAGCCGCCGCGCCGGATGGGTGCCGCGGCTGAAAAAACTTTTGTCGAGTACCGCGACCTTGAGCATCGGGATTTGTAGCCGCCCAATCAAAACCTTGAGCGAATCCGGCAAATTGCGGTCATCAAGGATGAACTCGAAGAGCATCGCGATCAGGTTGATCACGTCCTCATCGACCAAGGCCACCACGCGAAACTTGCCACTTCTCATACTGACCCGGGCCAACAACTGATCCAGCTGATTGCGCAGATCGAAATCATCCTGCGCTTCCGGGGTCGGCACGTACTGCTGCAGATGCGACAACAGGCGCAACAGGTCTTGACTGGAAATCGGCTTGGTTTCGGTGCTGGCTTCATTCGGGGGTGTGACGCGGCCACGCACGAGCAAGAGTAACTCCTGCAATGCCGCAAACACCTCTTGCACGTCCTGCTCGAATTTCTGACTGACGCGTGCCGAAACGTCCTCTTCAGCGCCCTGAGACAAACGTCCGCTGGGTGCCGAACGATCAGCGGCACGACGCACAGGCGCGGCTTTGAGTTCAGGAAGAATGCCGTTGTCGATCAACAACTGGTTGGCTTCGGCGTACAGCTGATCAGCATCGGCCAGCACGTACTTTTCAAACAGCTTGAAGATGATCAGTTTGACCTTGATTTCCACGCCAAGGCTGCGCCCTGCCTGCAAAAAGAAATCGCACAACAAGGTCGGCCCCATGGGGTTGGTTTCGTCGCTCAAACGCTTGGGGATGAGGGTGTTCAAACGCGTGGTCAACTGGCCCAAGGCAAAGCCATCGCGGCTCAGCACTTTGGAGACCATCGCCTCCACGGCCACCGTCCTTTCCAGATCGTCGTTGTGCACCAATGCCAGCTTGTCGAAGGACACGGGCGGCGCAACGACCGGTTCGTTCACCTCGTATTGCCCCAGACGCAGGAAGGCCTCAAAAAACTTGTCGAGAAAACCGCGTTCAATGCTTTTGCGCTTGAGGCGCAGGTCGCGCATGGCCTCGAAGAAAATATTCTGTTCTGCGTTGTTGTGCGCTCGATCCGCCATTTCGAACAACGTGTCGTCAGCGTTATCGAACAAGGTTTGCAGCGCGTCTTTGAGTTGCTGTGCGGCTTTATCACGGACTTGCAAGAGTACGACGGGCAACCTGGCCAGCGACGAACTCGCCGTTTGCTCAGGGGTCACCTTATTCAACGGCACCACTTTTCCGTCGTTTTGCATGCAAGCTTCCTCTTGAATACAGTCAAAACCCCTCTACAGACAAGACGTGTAAGCCCCGTCCGTAAAGCGATTTCCTTTAAATTCGATTTTCGTCAAAGTCATGACGTCAATTGCAAGGCGGAGTATCTTGCAAAAGATGTCTGTTGCGCCAGTGAACTCTTCGCCCCGCATAAAATGACCTGCGCTGGGTAGACCTTCAAAAACGCCATCTATCGCACCGCCGTCGATAAAACCGACCAACTGCACGCCAAGGCTTTAGACAAGGGGCGTGTCACGGGGTGGGTTGCGGCGGTGGGGTGCCTTATACTCCAGCCACTTAGAAAGTGGAGCCCGCTATGCCAAATCTACGCCTCGCCCACCTGACTGCCGAAATCGAAGCCAACGTGCGCCGTGCGTTGCTTGAGGACGTTGGCAGTGGCGATATCACCGCCCAATTGATCCCTGCAGAACGCCTCGCCAAAGCCACTATCATCACTCGCGACGCGGCGGTGATCAGTGGCTCTGCGTGGGTGGATGCGGTTTTTCGTCAGCTGGACCCTCGCGTTGCCGTGCACTGGCAGGTCACCGATGGTGATCGGGTCAAGCCCAACCAAGCGTTGTTCCACCTCGAAGGCCCCGCGCGTTCATTGCTCACCGGCGAACGCAGCGCGCTGAACTTTCTACAAATGCTGTCGGGCGTTGCGACGTGCGCACAGTTCTACGCGGACAAAGTCGCCGACACCCAGGTGAAGCTGCTGGACACCCGTAAAACCCTGCCGGGCCTGCGCCTGGCGCAAAAGTACGCCGTCACCTGCGGCGGCTGCCATAACCACCGCATTGGCCTGTTCGATGCTTTCCTGATCAAGGAAAACCATATCGCGGCCTGCGGCGGAATTGCCCAAGCCGTCAGCGCAGCCCGTAAAATCGCCCCCGGCAAGCCGGTGGAAGTCGAAGTCGAAAGCCTCGACGAACTCAACCAGGCCCTCGCTGCCGGCGCTGACATCATCATGCTCGACGAACTGAGCCTGGACGACATGCGCGAAGCCGTCCGCCTCACCGCCGGCCGCGCCAAACTCGAAGCCAGCGGCGGCATCAACGACACCACCCTGCTGCCGATTGCCGAAACCGGCGTCGACTACATCTCCATTGGGGCGCTGACCAAAGACGTAAAAGCCGTGGACCTGTCGATGCGCTTGAGCCTCTGACGTTTCGCCAGGCATGAAAAAGCCCGATCAGTGATCGGGCTTTTTCTGACGCTGGTGCCGAAAATAGGAATCGAACCTACGACCTTCGCGTTACGAGTGCGCTGCTCTACCGGACTGAGCTATTTCGGCGGATGGATGAGGCTAGTATTGCTTTTTGTTCCGGAGAAGTCGTTGACTGTCGTACACCATAATACTGAGCGCGCACCAACAGAAACCGCTAAAGCTGTCTTTGTTGATGCGTTTACTTTCGCATAACAGCAGAACGTATACCTAGTACCTAGTCAAAAACTGACATTAGAGCTTCGGAAGATATTTGGCGTCGACCGTCCCACCGATACCCCAAGTGCACTGCGCACTAGCTACACATGTCATGGTATAGATAATAGTTTTTGTATCTATATCAGCAGAACCCGTGCCCTGCATGACTACTGTGACAGTGCCACCAAGCGCCGAAGTGCCTGCAGCAGTTACCGATGTTACATATTTGCTTGTGATAGTCGCGGCGGCAGGCAATCCCAGAGTTGCGTTTGTAGATCCGTTAATCAAAGAGCTTTCGTTGAACGCCAATGCCAGGGCAGTCTGGGCCGGAGAGGATATGCTAGTCGCTTCTGCCGCTTTCGCCTTGAGCGTATAGGTACTGTAAGCCGGTAGCGCCACAGCAGCTAAAATCCCGATGATCGCGACAACGATCATCAACTCGATAAGCGTAAAGCCTTTTTGTGATTGCATGAGTACGTCTCCAAGCGTCAATTAAGTGTTGCCCTTTCTAGCTAAAAGCACAGCGCGTGCCAAGACCTTCCTAATGGCCTGCACAACCTATGGCCTAATCCCCCTAGCCAGCGCCCACCCTAAAAGAGCTCAGTTTGACAATTTTCGTCACTTTCCTTCCCGTTATTTGGCATGGCCGCCCGACTGCGCTATAAACCTCCCACTGTCTGTGTCTGGTGGTTTTATGACTGATGTTGTTCTTACCGGGCTGGCCAAGCAATTAGTGCTGACCAACCTGCTCAACGAAAAAGCTGCGCAACAGGCTTATCAACAAGCCCAACGCGACAAGGTTTCGCTGGTCAGCTACCTGGTGCAAAACAAGCTGGTGAAAAGCCTGGTGCTGGCCGAGATCGCTTCCGAGCAATTTGGGGTGCCGTTCCTGGACCTGAGCAGCCTGGACAAAGACAGCCTGCCCAAAGGCCTGGTCAGCGAAAAGCTGATTCGTCAGCACAATGTGTTGCCGTTGTGGCGTCGCGGCAATAAATTGTTCATCGGGATATCAGACCCCACTAACCACCAGGCCATCACCGATATTCAGTTCAATACCGGGCTGACCACCGAAGCCATTCTGGTGGAAGACAACAAGCTCACCGACGCTATCGACAAGTTTTTTGACAGCCAGTCCTCAGGAATGGGCGATCTGGCAGATGTCGATCTCGAAGGATTGGACGTCGGGCTCGCTGACGATAAAAAACAGGATGCCATTGCAGGTCAAGATTCCGACGACGCGCCAGTGGTGCGCTTCGTCAATAAAATGCTGCTGGACGCCATCAAACTGGGCTCATCAGACTTGCACTTCGAGCCCTACGAAAAATCTTACCGGGTCAGGTTGCGCACCGACGGTATTCTGCATGAAGTCGCCAAACCACCAATCCACTTGGCCAGTCGAATCGCGGCGCGCTTGAAGGTGATGGCCGGGCTGGATATTTCCGAGCGGCGCAGGCCACAGGATGGCCGGATCAAGCTGCGCATCTCAAAAACCAAATCGATCGATTTTCGAGTCAACACCCTGCCGACCTTGTGGGGTGAAAAGGTTGTGATGCGGATTCTCGACTCGTCCAGCGCACAAATGGGCATTGATGCCCTAGGCTATGAGCCCGAGCAAAAAGCACTGTACCTGGAGGCACTGAAACAGCCGCAAGGGATGATTCTGGTCACCGGCCCCACAGGCTCGGGTAAAACCGTTTCGCTGTACACTGGCCTGAACATTCTCAATACCGTCGACATCAACATTTCAACCGCGGAAGACCCGGTAGAAATCAACCTGGAAGGCATAAACCAGGTCAACGTCAACCCAAAACAAGGAATGGATTTCGCCCAAGCGCTGCGCGCGTTTCTGCGTCAGGACCCGGACGTGATCATGGTCGGCGAGATCCGCGACCTGGAGACGGCTGAAATTGCGATCAAGGCTTCGCAGACCGGGCACATGGTCATGTCCACCCTGCACACCAACAGCGCGGCGGAAACCCTGACCCGCCTGCATCACATGGGTGTAGCAGCATTCAACGTCGCGACCGCGATCAACTTGATCATCGCTCAGCGTCTGGCCCGTAAGCTCTGCAACTATTGCAAAAAAGAAATCGATATTCCGCGTGAAACCCTGATCAAGGAAGGCTTTCCCGCAGACCGCATCGGCAGCTTCAAGATTTATGCGCCGGTCGGTTGCGAGCACTGCAATGGCGGTTACAAAGGCCGTATCGGGATTTACGAAGTGGTGAAAAATACTCCAGCTCTGGCACGGATCATCATGGAGGAAGGCAACGCCATCGATATCGGCATCCAGATGCGTAAAGATGGTTTTAATGACCTGCGCACTTCGGGCTTGATGAAAGCGATGCAGGGTGTCACCAGCCTTGAAGAAATCAACCGCGTCACCAAGGACTAAACATGGCAACAGCAGCAGTCAAAGTCAGTGTTTACTCCTGGGAAGGCACGGACAAGAAAGGTGCAAAACTGACGGGCGAATTAAGTGGGCATAACCCTGCCCTGATCAAGGCTCAGCTACGTAAACAAGGCATTACCCCAGGCAAAATACGCAAGAAATCCACCTCTATTTTTAGTGGTGGCAAAAAAATAACACCGCTGGATATTGCCCTGTTTACCCGGCAAATGGCGACCATGATGAAAGCCGGCGTTCCGCTGCTGCAGTCTTTCGACATCATCGGTGAAGGGTTTGACAACCCCAATATGCGAAAGCTGGTGAATGAGGTGAAACAGGAGGTCGCTGCGGGTAACAGTTTTGCCTCGGCGTTGCGTAAAAAGCCACAATATTTCGACGATCTTTACTGCAGTCTGGTGGACGCAGGCGAGCAAGCGGGCGCGCTGGAAACTTTATTGGAAAGGGTTGCGACCTATAAAGAAAAAACCGAAGCGCTGAAAGCCAAAATTAAAAAAGCCATGACCTACCCCATCGCGGTATTGGTCGTAGCCTTGATGGTGTCGGCAATTCTGCTGATCAAAGTAGTGCCGCAGTTTCAAATGATTTTTACCGGCTTCGGTGCAGAATTACCGGCGTTCACTCTGATGGTGATAGGCCTGTCCCAGATACTGCAGGACTGGTGGTGGATCGTCATTGCCGCTGTTGTCGCAATCATATTCGGCTTCAAATATGCACTTAAACATTCGCAGCGGTTTCGCGACGGACTGGACAGAGGCCTATTGAAATTACCGATCATTGGGCCTCTTATTTATAAGTCATCGGTCGCCCGATACGCTCGCACACTGTCCACTACGTTTGCCGCTGGCGTGCCTTTGGTCGAAGCGCTGGAGTCAGTCGCAGGCGCGACAGGCAATGTTGTATTCAAAAATGCGGTCAACAAGGTCAAGCAAGATGTATCCACTGGCATGCAACTGAATTTTTCCATGCGCAGCACGGGTGTTTTCCCCTCCTTGGCGATTCAGATGGCGGCTATCGGCGAAGAGTCCGGTTCCCTGGACAACATGCTCGACAAGGTCGCTACTTATTACGAAGACGAAGTCGACAACATGGTCGATAACCTGACCAGCCTGATGGAGCCCTTCATCATGGTTGTCCTCGGCGTCGTCGTTGGCGGCCTGGTCGTCGCCATGTACCTTCCCATCTTCAAGCTCGGCTCTGTGGTCTAAACATGCCCCTCCTCGACTTTCTGGCCAGCTCACCGCTGGCCTTTGTTTTATCCACCCTGATCCTTGGCCTTCTGATCGGTAGTTTCCTCAACGTCGTCATCTACCGCCTGCCCAAAATGCTCGAACGCGAGTGGAAAATTCAGGCGCGGGAGGTATTGGCGTTACCTGCTGAACCCATCGGCAAAACGTTCAACCTGATGCTGCCCCACTCCCAGTGCCCGCAGTGCGCGCACACGATTCGTGCCTGGGAAAACCTGCCAGTGATCAGCTATCTGCGTCTGCGCGGTAAATGCTCTGGCTGCAAGGCGCCGATCAGCAAGCGTTACCCTTTGGTTGAGCTGGCCTGCGGTGTGCTCTCGGGGTTTATCGCCTGGCATTTCGGCTTTGGCTGGCCAGCGGCGGCGATGCTGGTGTTGAGCTGGGGTTTGTTGGCGATGAGTCTGATCGATGCGGATCACCAACTACTGCCTGATGCACTGGTGCTGCCGCTGTTGTGGCTGGGTTTGATCGTGAATACCTTCGGCCTGTTCACCAGCCTGCATGACGCTTTGTGGGGCGCAGTGGCCGGGTACATGAGCCTGTGGCTGGTGTTTTGGCTGTTCAAGCTGGTCACGGGCAAGGAAGGCATGGGTTACGGTGACTTCAAGTTGCTGGCGATGCTCGGCGCCTGGGGGGGCTGGCAGATTCTGCCGTTGACGATTCTCCTGTCGTCGCTGGTGGGTGCGGTGCTGGGCCTGATTATGCTGCGGCTGCGCAATGCCAAGACCAGCACACCGATCCCCTTTGGGCCCTATCTGGCGATTGCAGGGTGGATTGCTTTGCTCTGGGGTGGTCAAATAACGGCCTCCTACATGCAGTTTGCCGGTTTCAAATGACCAACCCTGCTTTCAAACCCTGGATTCTCGGCCTTACCGGCGGCATCGGTAGCGGCAAAAGCGCTGCGGCGCAGCACTTTATCGACCTCGGCGTTCATTTAGTGGATGCCGACAATGCCGCACGCTGGGTGGTTGAACCTGGGCGTCCAGCCTTGGCGAAGATCGTCGAGCATTTCGGCCCTCAGGTGCTGCAGGCCAGTGGTGAACTGGATCGCAGCGCGTTGCGCGGCCTGATCTTTCAGGACCCCGAGCAGCGCCGCTGGCTGGAAACGTTGCTCCATCCGCTGATAGGTCAGGAGATCATCAGTTACCTGGCACGCGCCGAATCGCCCTATGCGATTCTGGTGTCCCCGCTGCTGGTGGAGTCCGGTCAGTACAAGATGACTCAGCGCGTGCTGGTCATTGATGCCCCGGAGCAGTTGCAGATCCAGCGCACGATGCAGCGCGACAGTACCAGCGAGGAACAGGTGCAGGCCATTCTCAAGGCTCAAGCCAGCCGCGAGCAGCGCCTGCGTCACGCCGATGATGTGCTGATCAACGACCGCGATCCCGCGTGGCTGAAGAGCGAAGTCGAGCGCCTGCATCACTTTTATTTAACCTTGCGTGGAGGCCAACCATGAGCAAACCTTTGACCATCGACTGCCCAACCTGCGGCGCGCCCGTGGAATGGGGCGCTGTCAGCCCGTTTCGTCCCTTCTGCTCTGATCGCTGCAAGCTGATCGACCTGGGCGCCTGGGCTGCCGGAGAAAATACGATCCCTGTCAGCCCGGATGCCGAAGACGAACTGTTTTCCGGCGACTTGCCGTCACACGACCATTGATCAAACGCGACAGCTGATAACCTCAATCAGCTGTCGCCTTTGCGCGGCCCGTCATCGTTCCACGGCGCTTGCAGGTAACGGGTTCGATTGAACGTTTCGAGCCATTCGGGGCAAAAAACCACCAGTGCACTGATCACTATGCCGTTGATAAACGCCTCGGGGAAAATGATCAACCACAGGTAGCCGATAAAATCCTCCAGCCACTCCGGCATGGCGAACAGGCCGTCCCACCACAACACACCTAGTCCCAGCAGCAGGCAGAGCAAGGCCGACAATGCCGCGGCAAAAAAGCCCGAGCAAAAGATGTACACGAAAGGGTTTTTCGGTTGGGCCCGCTCCACCACTACCGCGCAGGCTTCAGTCACAAGCACCGGCAGCACAACCAGGAGCATGCCGTTCACCCCCAGAGCCGCAAGATCCTGCCGCCCCAGCGCCAACAAGCCCAGCTGCGCCGCCAGCCCACCGACAATTGCCAGCGGCCAATCGAGCAGCAAGGTCACCGCAGTCATGCCAATGAAGTGGTACGACACACCGGTATCAAAATCACGCCGCACCAGCCATAGCAGAAACAACGCGAAGACGGTCCCGAACAGCAGGTGTTGACGCCGGCTGTCGGTAAACAGTTCAACCCACGGCGAACGCCACACCGCCCACAACAGCACGGGCAGATAAAGCAGCCAGCCAACAGTCATGGTTTCCGTGGACAGGACCTGTGCGCTGATCATGGTTGATCAAGCGCCTTACGCAATTCATCGGCCGTGCTGAATTGCTGTTCTTTGACCAGCTGCCCGTTATGCAGTTGCAGCCACAGCACTTTGTCGGGGTCACCGGCATAACGCGGCACGACCCGGGCATCGCGATCAAGCATGACCCGGTAGGAGTAAGCGCGCATGGCCGGCACCGCGAACAGCTTGGCGACCAACGCGGGCATCTTCTCGATATCGGCAACGAATACGGTATTGCGCGCTTCCAGGTAGCCCTTGGGTTTGCCCTGCAAAGCGGCG
The DNA here is from genome assembly GCF_052976945.1 of Pseudomonas sp. GG8. Taxonomy (NCBI): domain Bacteria; kingdom Pseudomonadati; phylum Pseudomonadota; class Gammaproteobacteria; order Pseudomonadales; family Pseudomonadaceae; genus Pseudomonas; species Pseudomonas sp. GG8. The sequence continues at coordinate 269,490 of NZ_JBRIIP010000001.1, read as the reverse complement.
TTCACCAGCTTGGCGGCGCCCATGCTCCGAGCGACCAGCAAGGTTTGCGCCTGGTCATTCAAGGTGTAGGCCTGATCGAACTGATCCAGCAGCGTCCATGGGGCCACCTGCTCGCCGACTTCAAGCGCCTGCGCACCCAGTGGCAAAAGGCAGAGCATTAATACTGACCAAAATTTCACCCGACGCTCTCCTCTGGTACCGGTTTAATTCTTGCTCGCAGTCTACACCGACGCCGGGGCGCTAAACTCAACGTAATCGTAGACCTGAACGCAGACATACGGCTCAATCAGGTATTTTGCATTTACCTGTGGAGTTGCAGCGTCTGGCGCCTTCAGGGTGAGGTAACCATGCAAGATGTGGCCGCAATACGCTGAATAACGTGTAGCCGATCAAAAGTACCGGTCGCAACAGAGGCCAAGCCAAGGGCGCAGCCCATCGTCCAAGGCCTGCTGCGCGCCAGCTCCATAAGGTGGCGTCAATACCTGTCAGCCAGGTGCCGCTGGCAGTGCGCGCATGAAGCCGATCGCGCAACGCTTTTACATCTCGATCAAGGCCTCCCGCGTCGAACTCAGGCACGCTGATATCAATCAGTATCAACCGGGTCGGATCGGCATGACGCCGTAGCCAGGCAATCTCTCGAGCGCACAACGGGCAATCTCCATCGACATAGAGCGCCAGTGGCAGAGTGGGTGACCCGCAAAATGCTTTAGTCCTCATTACAGCTCTCCTCATCCGTACCAACAGGCCGTCAGGCAATAATTCACAGGCGTACACCGTGACAGTCACACCGCAAAATGTTGTACACGGCCGTCTAAAAATTATCAACATGTACAAGTTTATCCGCTATTTTCGAGAGATTAACGTCAAATAATTGTACAAGTAGTTATTTTTCGTATAAGTTTTTATCCGGAGGGCAGTTGGCAACGTGTCGTACTGGTCAGGTACCCAGCACTGCGCCACTGCCCTCTTCCTGTCATCGACCTTAAGCGAACATCCCGATGACTGCGGTGCCAAGCCCAGCTTCATCCCTCTGTTGCCCCGATACCTCCGAGTCCAGCCCCCTTCATGAATTTTCGGCATTTAAAGACCCTTACCAAAGGCCGAGCCTGCGAGGACGACATTCAATGAATGACCAACTGCCTAATCAGTACCGTGAGATTCTCTCGGGCATTGGCGAAAATCCTGAGAGAGAAGGCTTGCGCGATACCCCAAAGCGTGCAGCCAAGGCCATGCAATACCTGTGTAACGGCTATGGAAAAAGCCTTGAGAGCGTGGTCAACGGCGCACTCTTCAGCTCTTCAAGCGATGAAATGGTGATTGTCCAGGACATCGAGCTCTACTCGCTGTGCGAGCACCATTTGCTGCCTTTCATCGGCAAGGCACACGTGGCCTACATTCCCACCGGCAAGGTCCTGGGACTCTCGAAAATCGCACGCATCGTCGATATGTATGCCCGGCGTTTGCAGATTCAGGAAAACCTTACCCGACAGATTGCCGAGGCCATTCAAGAGGTCACCCGTGCCGCCGGTGTGGCGGTGGTGATCGAGGCCAAGCATATGTGCATGATGATGCGAGGGGTGGAGAAGCAGAACTCGGTGATGAACACATCGGTCATGCTGGGCGCATTCCGTGAGTCCAGCACGACCCGTCAAGAGTTCCTGCAACTGATCGGACGGCACAAGTAAGTACTCACACCGAGTCTCTGCACGTGCCCCGTCATATTGCTTTGGTTGAAGAGTTGATGGTGGTGTTCGCTGACAAGTCATCCGCTAAAAACCTGCCGTCTTTCAGGCGGCAGAGTTACCCGTCAGCGCACAACAACCATCAGCCGTCGTTTACAGGTACCAGCGGTATTCCCGCGCGTTGATTTCTTGCATGAAGGCCAAGTGGTCCTGGCGCTTATTCTCGCAGTAGACGTCGACAAACTCCGCGCCCAGGCTCTCGCGGATCCGTGGTTCGTCTTGCATGGCACGCACTGCGTCGAGTATTTCCAGCGGAAAGTCGATGCCGCTGCTCCGGTCTTCGTTGAGTGGCGCGATGGGTTCATGGCCGTTGGCCAAGCCGTTCTCCAGCCCGATCAGGATCGCCGCCAGAACCAGATAAGGATTGGCGTCGGCGCTGGCCAGACGATATTCGATTCGCAGGTTCTGCGGGTCCGACTCGGGAATCCGCACACAGGCATCGCGATCCTCAAAACCCCAACTGGCCCGCGTCGCTGCGTTCACTGTGCCGCCCAGACGGCGAAAGGCATTCTGGTTAGGTGCGAAGATTGGCATGCAATGGGGTAGCAGCTCCAGACAACCGGCCACCGCATGACGCAGCGCTTGTTGTTGGTTGGCTGCCAGCAGGTTATTGCCCTTTTCATCGTAGAGGCTGACATGTACGTGCATGCCACTGCCCGGGTGCTGCAAATACGGCTTGGCCATAAAGCTGGCGCGGTAACCGTGCTTGAGGGCGACACCGCGAGTGCTGCGGCAAAACAAAGCGGCCCAGTCGGCGGCACGCAGGCCGTCATCAAGGTGACCAAAGTTGATCTCGAATTGACCCGGGCCTAGCTCGGCCGTGATCACCGTGGTATCGATGCCCTGGGCCCGCGCCGTCTCGACCATGTCATCGAGCACCGGAGCAAAACGCGACAAGCGTTCGATGTGCATATTCGGCTGATCATCGGCATCGTCCGTCAACAGATCGCGTGGGAACTGTGGCTGTCCGTCGCGCAGCTGTTTATCGAACAAATAGAACTCCAGCTCGAAGGCCACCACAGGGTGAATACCCTTGCTGCGCAGGCGATCCAGCACCTGTGCCAGGACTTCACGCGGTTCGAACTCGATAGGCGCCTCGGTACCATCGGAGGTAATCAACATCTGCCCCAAGGGTTGTGCTTCCCAGCTCACTGGCTTGAGTGTGCCGGGCACCAGACGGCGACGGGCATCCGGGTCGCCGTCGTTGAAGCAGTAGTCGCCAATCTTGAACAGCCCGCCCTGGACACCCAGCAGCACGCAGTTCTGCGGCAGTTTAAGGGCACTGCCCGCGGCGACTTTCTCAAGCATATCCAGCGGATAGCGCTTGCCGTAAAAATGCCCGGGAATGTCCAGGGAAATCAGGTCGACGTAACGCACCTCGGGGTAGCGTTGGCGAAAAGCACGAACCTCAGCCAGCAGATCAGAGCACTCAGCATCCATCGTTGTTCTTCCTTTGATTTTTGTCGGTGTTATCAGGTGTAAACCCAGAGAACCCGGGTGAGCTGATCGGTGAGGTTGCCGTAGCGACAATGGGCATGGCTGGCCAGTTGAAAACTGTCGCCGGGGTACAAGGTGACCGGCGCCTCGTCATCCTTCAGCCACAGCGTCAACTCGCCTTCCAGAACATAGCCGCCCTGCTCGGAGCTATCGCTCAAGTGCCGCTCGCCACTGCTGGCACCAGCCTCCAGTTGGCTTTCGAGCATGGAGAAGGCGGCCTTCATCTTCGGCGAAACCAAAATGTCGGTAATCCCGTTGGCGTAATACAGCGTGCGTCGCTCATCCGGCCGGGTAACCCAAGGCAACTCCTTGAGTTTTGGCAAACTGTAAAAATAGGTGGTCGGTACCCCAAAGGTTTCACTGATCGCCGTCAAGTCAGCCACGGTGGGCCGTGACAAGCCACGCTCGACTTGCGAGAGAAAGCCGACAGAACGACCGATTTTGTCTGCGAGTTCCTTCAGGGTGTATTTCTTGTGCTTGCGTAAATCGTGAATAAGGATCGCCAAGGCAGCGATTTCTTCTTGCTTGTTCATGCCGGGCGCTCCAAAGGATGAGCGTAATAGCTGGCAATGTGCTGGGTCGATTGCTGAAACATACAGGCGCCTGTGAAATTATTATTTAATAATTTCATGAAAAACTATCATTTAAATTTCACGGACGCAACTTTCCATTCCAACCACTCAAACAACCTCTTCGAATCCAAGTCCTGAAGACGGATGAGCCTCAATCTTTACCGTAAGCCTAACGCCGCAGGCAGGGGCTACTCGGTAAAAAGTCTGAGAGACTCTATTTTTCAGGACTCAAATGAACGCTAAGCTTGGCTCATGGATGACTCAGATTATTTACGCCTGCTTACGGTCCAGGCCGAACAAGCCAACGCGTTCCTCTCCAATGCGCGTAAGTGGGAGCGTGAGCGTTGGGTTTGCCAGCGTTTGCTGCAAGGCCTGAACATCACGCACCGCAATGAAGACTTCACCCCGGCCGGGCAAGAACCGCCAGACGTGCTGTTTCGCGATGCGAGTTTCGAAGTGTTCTTTGTTCTCGATGAAGGCCGTCGGTTGAACGACGAGTGGCGCGAAGAATTACAGCGGCGGCGCAGTGCGTTTTCGTTAAGCCAATTGGTGCGGCGCGAGGCGAAACCCAAGCGCATTGCGGCCCATGAGCTGTTGCAGCGCCTCGCACCCACCTTGCGTAAAAAAGCACACAACTACCGCGAACGCGGGCTGGACCTGGGCGAACTGGACATCATTGCTTTCGCCAGCCTCAAGCGTGAAGTGCTCGATCTGAACAGTCATTTCCCGCCGCCCACTGAATACCTGCGCCAAGGCTGGCGCTCGTTATCCTTGGTCGGACCAACCTTCGCCCGCGTACTGTTCGCACACCCGGATGCACCGGATTTCCTGCGAACCAATCTAGGTCGCAGTGTCGTTTTCGATGTTGGAATCAGCTTATGAACCCGTTACAGACCAGCCCACTGCAAGCACTGTTGGCGGATGTCCCTCAACAGGGCCTGGTCCGCTGGATTGGCGTGCGCCCCGAATCCCGTATCGACATGATTGAGCTTGAAGCGGTGGAAGCACGCCGCGAGGCTGGCCTGACGGGCGATCATTCGCGGCCAGGCCCGCGTAACGCACGGCAAGTGACGCTGATCCAGTGGGAACATCTGGCGGTGGTCAGCTCGTTAATGAGCCGCACGGAGAAACACCCCATCGTGCCCCAAGACCTGCGACGCAATCTGGTGATCAGCGGCATCAATCTGTTCAGCCTCAAGGGACGGCGCTTCAAAGTCGGCCAGGCGATTCTGGAAACCACCGGCTGGTGCCAACCCTGCGCCCGGCTCGAGCAACGCTTGGGACACGGCACCTTTCAAGCCTTACGCGGCCATGGCGGAATCACCGCACGGGTGCTGCAAAGCGGAATTATTCGCCTGGACGACACCCTGTGCGTCGAACCCCTTTAGATCATTCATGCCTGACGCTCAGAGAGTCCGGTTTTCACGACTAGACTCCCACTCATGTGTTTTCGCCGACCGAATGAGGCTCAAATGACCAGCCGCCTAAACCCTGAAGATCAACAACGTGTCGAAGAGTATCTGCAAACACCCGTGCACACCGTCGAGCGCAGGCCTTTCAAGCCTTGGCTGCTCCTTGCAGTGGTATTGATCGTGGTGATTGGTCTGGGCCTGTTGAGCCGTTTGTTGAGTTATCTGACGCTATGAGCTGCCCTTTCGCAGAGAAGTCAGCCCTATCAAAATCAGAAAAGCGCTGATCCCTTGTGAATACCGTCTTGACCCTCACCGCGCAAGCGCAAGTTGTGGGTCAAACCCAGCCCCGCCGGAAGCTCGTGCCGGGCTTATTCGCAGACAAGTCAGCTCCTACATGCAGATCAAAAGCCCCAGCCTCTGCCCGCGAGGCCGTAGATACCCTGCTTACCCCTCAAATCAAAGGCATAAAAAAAGGCGTCCCGAAGGACGCCTTTTTTATTTGGCTTCGATGCGCATGGCATCTGGCCTTGATCTTCAACTCATGTACAGCCTGAGTAGAATATGGTCGGGGTAAGGGGATTCGAACTCCTGACATCCTGCTCCCAAAGCAGGCGCGCTACCGGACTGCGCTATACCCCGGTTGAAACTTTAAAGACACCTCAACAAGCTGTCTTGCGACCTGATACTCATGGCATCAGATCTATAAGATTCGGCTTCAAGGGTTACCTTGAAGCCAAAAATGGTGGGTCGTGTGGGATTCGAACCTACGACCAATTGGTTAAAAGCCAACTGCTCTACCAACTGAGCTAACGACCCAAAAATGGTCGGGGTAAGGGGATTCGAACTCCTGACATCCTGCTCCCAAAGCAGGCGCGCTACCGGACTGCGCTATACCCCGATAATACAGCTACATCTTGATGAAAATGGCTCCACGACCTGGACTCGAACCAGGGACCCAATGATTAACAGTCATTTGCTCTACCAACTGAGCTATCGCGGAACTATGCATTTCAGACGTAACGTCTACAACTACAGCGCTGAATTAACTGCTTATTTCAGCCTCAATGACCCGTTTGCATCGCTACGTTCGCGTCTCTGAGGCGCGCTATTCTACAATTTTAAAAAAGACTGTCAACCCTTAAAACTGCATTTAAGACAATGATTTGCGATTTTTTTAGGATCGCCGCGCTTACACCTGATATCTCGGTTTCTTGCCCCTTATGCCGCGCTGATAAAAAGACCCTCACGAGGAGGGTCCTTCTATATAGAGGTAATGAACGAATCAGCCGAAAGTAATCTCGTCGCCAACCACAGTACCGGTCACGGTGGCGCCAGGCAGGAAGCGCCCGGACAGAATCAACTGCGCCAACGGGTTTTCGATCCAGCGCTGTATTGCACGCTTCAGAGGCCGTGCGCCGTACACCGGGTCGTAACCCACCGCGATCAGTTTATCCAGTGCCTCGGCGCTCAACTCCAGCTTCAGCTCGCGCTCAGCCAGACGACCACGCAAACGGCCGAGCTGAATGTTGGCGATGCCAGCAATCTGATCGCGCGCCAATGGCTCGAACACCACGACTTCATCGATACGGTTGATGAACTCTGGACGGAAGTGCGAACTGACCGCGTCCATCACCGCCGCACGCTGTGCCTCGCGATCACCGACCAACTCCTGGATCTGCACCGAGCCCAGGTTGGAAGTCATCACGATCACGGTATTGCGGAAATCCACCGTGCGCCCGTGACTGTCGGTCAGACGACCATCCTCAAGCACCTGCAGCAGCACGTTGAACACGTCCGGGTGAGCCTTTTCCACTTCATCCAGCAAGATCACTGAATAAGGCTTCCGTCGCACAGCTTCGGTAAGGTAACCGCCCTCTTCATAACCCACGTAGCCCGGCGGCGCACCGATCAGGCGGGCCACGGAGTGCTTCTCCATGAACTCGGACATGTCGATACGCACCATCGCCTCTTCGGTATCGAACAGGAACTCGGCCAGCGCCTTGCACAGCTCCGTCTTGCCGACACCGGTAGGGCCGAGAAACAGGAACGAACCGCTCGGACGATCCGGGTCGGACAACCCTGCACGCGAGCGCCGCACTGCGTTGGATACCGCGACCACGGCTTCGTCCTGGCCAATCACACGTTGGTGCAACAGGCTTTCCATCTTCAGCAGCTTGTCGCGTTCGCCTTCGAGCATTTTCGAGACCGGGATCCCGGTCCACTTGGACACGACTTCTGCAATCTCTTCTTCGGTCACTTTGCTGCGCAGCAACTGGTTTTCGCTTTTGCCGTGCTGATCGACCATCTGCAGGCTGCGTTCCAGATCAGGAATGATCCCGTACTGCAACTCTGCCATCCGATTCAGATCACCACGACGACGGGCCGCTTCCAACTCCTGACGCGACTGTTCGATTTTCTGCTGAATTTGCGCCGAACCTTGAACCTCGGCTTTTTCCGAGGTCCAGATCTCTTCGAGATCGGCGTACTCACGCTCAAGCCGGGCGATTTCCTCCTGAAGTTTCTCCAGACGCTTGATTGCGGCTTCGTCGTCTTCTTTTTTCAGGGCCTGGGATTCGACCTTGAGTTGAATCAGGCGCCGCTCAAGACGGTCGAGCACTTCCGGCTTGGAGTCGATTTCCATCCGAATGCGGCTGGCCGCTTCGTCGATCAAGTCGATGGCCTTGTCCGGCAATTGACGATCAGTGATATAGCGATGACTCAGCTTGGCCGCCGCAATGATCGCGCCGTCAGTAATAGCAACCTTGTGGTGAACCTCGTAGCGCTCTTTCAAGCCACGCAGGATCGCGATGGTGTCTTCTTCGCTTGGCTCATCCACCAGCACTTTCTGGAAGCGCCGTTCAAGGGCTGCGTCCTTCTCTATATATTGGCGGTATTCGTTGAGCGTGGTCGCGCCGACGCAGTGCAGCTCGCCGCGAGCCAGCGCAGGCTTGAGCATGTTGCCCGCATCCATCGCGCCTTCACCTTTACCGGCGCCGACCATAGTGTGCAGTTCATCAATGAACAGGATGATCTGACCTTCCTGCTTCGACAGCTCGTTCAGCAGCGCTTTCAACCGCTCTTCGAATTCACCACGGAACTTGGCGCCGGCAATCAGCGCGCCCATGTCCAGCGACAGCACGCGCTTGCCTTTAAGGCCATCCGGCACTTCACCGTTGACGATCCGCTGGGCCAGGCCCTCGACAATCGCGGTTTTACCCACGCCAGGCTCACCGATCAGTACCGGGTTGTTCTTGGTCCGGCGCTGCAGTACCTGAATGGTTCGACGAATTTCGTCATCACGACCGATCACAGGGTCGAGCTTGCCTTCTTCGGCGCGCTTGGTGAGATCGATGGTGTATTTATCCAGCGCCTGACGCGACTCCTCGACGTTGGCATCATTGACCGCCGCACCGCCACGCAGATTGGTAATGGCATTTTCAAGGGCCTTTTTACTAACGCCCTGGCCCAGCAAGAGCTTGCCAAGCTTGTTGTTCTCGTCCATTGCCGCCAGCAGCACCAACTCGCTGGAGATGAACTGGTCGCCCTTCTGCTGCGCCAGGCGATCAGCCTGATTGAGCAGACGCGCCAAATCCTGCGACATATTCACGTCGCCGGTAGGATTCTGGATTTTCGGCAGTTGGTCGAGCTCTTTGCTCAACGCCTTACGCAGGCTGTTGATGTCAAAGCCGACCTGCATCAGCAGCGGCCTGATCGTACCGCCCTGCTGTTCAAGCAGCGCCTGCATCAAGTGCGCCGGCTCGATGCCCGAATGATCTAACCCCACAGCCAAGGACTGAGCATCAGATAAAGCCAACTGCAATTTGCTGGTTAACTGGTCTATACGCATTAGTTACCTTCCTTATTAAGCAGGCCGGAGCGATGGACACACCTATGAAGAAAACCTGCTGGATTGCCCATTAGATGCGGTCGATTTTGCAGGATTCAAGCGCTGTTTAATTGACGTAAGTCAGCAATTATGATGAGTGAGCGTAGTCGACTCAGTCAATCCAGACCAGAGAGGCGAAACGACCGGTGCGAGCGCTCCGGCGATAGGAATAAAAGCGTGGATCATTGACCGTGCAGAAGCCGCCGCCATACACCGCCGTCACACCACATGCCGCCAGACGCAGACGCGCCAGGGCATAGATGTCGGCCATAAAGCGACCGGCATTGAGGCTTGGCACAAATGCCTGGGCAGTTTCGGGATGAGTGCTTATAAAAGCTTCACGAACTTCCGGTCCGACTTCGAATGCTTGCGGACCAATGGCCGGGCCGAGCCAGACAAGAATATCGCTCGCTGGCACCGCCAAATGATCGACCGTCGCTTCCAGTACACCAGCAGCCAACCCACGCCAACCGGCATGGGCCGCCGCGACACGACTGCCCGCACGATCACAAAACAGCGCTGGCAAGCAGTCCGCGGTCATGATGGTGCACGCGACACCTGGAGTCATCGTCCAACTGGCATCAGCTTCGACAACACAAAGAGGATCGGCTTGAGCAACGACGACACCGTGCACCTGGCGTAGCCAGGCAGGCTGGATATTCAGGCTGGATGTCAGATGCTGACGATTGGCAGCCACCGACTCAGGGCGATCATCAACGTGATCACCCAGATTGAAGCTGTCGAACGACGCCTGACTGACGCCGCCCACACGGGTGGTGACGCACGACTTGACCCCTGCCGGCGCAGGCCAGTCAGGGATCAGCCAATCCGTCACGAACGTGTTCACCCGATGAACGCCTCGCGATCCTGCTTCAGCAGCGACAACAGCCAGACAAAATCGTCTGGCAGCGGCGATTCCCACTTCATTCGCTTACCGGTCGTCGGATGATCCAGCTCCAGGAAACGCGCATGCAGCGCCTGACGCGGGAAATGTTTCAACGATTCGACCATGGTCACGCTGGCAGCAGGCGGAATACGGAAGCGACCACCGTAGGCGGGATCACCGACCAACGGGAAGTTGATGTGCGCCATGTGCACGCGAATCTGGTGAGTACGACCGGTTTCCAGCTTGACCCTTACATGGGTGTGGGAACGGAAACGCTCAAGCACCCGGTAATGACTCACCGCCTGCTTACCACCCTCCATGACCGCCATGCGCTGACGCTGCTGGCCGTGACGGCCGATCGGTGCGTCGATCTTGCCACCTGCGGTGACAACACCAATGACGATGCATTCATAGATCCGGCTGACGCTGCGATTCTGCAACTGCGTCACCAACTGGGTCTGCGCCTGGATTGTCTTGGCCACCACCATCAGACCAGTGGTGTCCTTGTCCAGACGGTGCACGATGCCAGCGCGCGGAACATTGACGATGTCCGGAAAGTGGTGCAGTAGAGCGTTAAGCAGCGTGCCATCGGCATGACCCACTGCGGGGTGAACCACCAAACCGGAAGGTTTGTTGATCACCATGATTTGATCGTCCTCGTAGACGATATCGAGCTCAATATCCTGCGCCACCCATTCACCTTGGGCTTCCTGCTCTGCGGACAGTTGCAGAACAGCGCCGCCATGAACGATGTCACGTGGGCGCAAAACGCCTCCGTCCACAGTCAGGCAGCCGTCTTTTATCCAGGCGGAAAGGCGCGAGCGCGAGTGCTCAGCGAATAATTGTGCGGCGACTTGATCGAGGCGTTGACCGCCCAATTCGGACGGCACCTCTGCGCGGAGTTCTATATTCTCGGACATGCTCAGACTAGGCTGCGGCGTAGCCTTTGGTTTCGGCTGCGCGCTTGTGGTTAAATACGGCGTCTTTTGCCCCGGGGTTTCACGGGGTGCCCATCATAACAGGACGGCCCCGCCCAAGACAGCGGGCCGTCATAGGGACGCTAGCCGCCATGCAAGTGAAACACCTGCTGCTGATCGCCATCCTCGCACTCACCGCTGCTTGTTCATCGAAAGAAGTCATCGACGAAAATCTGAGCGAAGTCGAGCTGTACCAGCAGGCGCAGGCCGACCTGGACAACAACAACTACAACAGTGCAAGCAACAAGCTTAAGGCACTGGAGTCGCGTTATCCCTTTGGACGCTATGCCGATCAGGCACAGCTGGAGCTGATCTACGCCAACTATAAAAACGGTGAGCCGGAGGCTGCGAAGTCTGCCGCTGAACGTTTTATTCGTTTGCACCCACAGCACCCCAACGTCGACTACGCCTACTACCTGAAGGGTCTGACCTCCTTCGACCAGGACGTTGGCCTGCTGGCTCGCTTCCTGCCGCTGGACATGACCAAGCGTGACCCGGGCGCTGCCCGCGACTCCTACAACGAGTTCGCCCAGCTCACCAGCCGCTACCCCAACAGCCGTTATGCGCCGGATGCCAAGCAGCGCATGATCTACCTGCGCAACCTGCTGGCTGCCTATGAGATCCACGTCGCGGACTACTACCTGACCCGTCACGCTTACGTTGCAGCCGCCAACCGTGGTCGCTACGTGGTCGAGAACTTCCAGGAAACGCCGTCCGTCGGCGATGGCTTGGCAGTGATGATCGAGTCCTATCAGCATATGCACCTGGACGAACTGGCTGCCAGCAGCCTGGAAGTCCTCAAGCTGAACTACCCGAACCATCCAAGCCTGGTCGATGGTCAGTTCGTGCCGCAGATCGCCGACGAAGACAACCGCTCATGGCTGTCGAAGGTAACCCTAGGCCTGATCAACACCAATACGCCGTTGCCGCCAGGTGAAACTCGCGCCAACCAGGACGTGCTCAAACAGTACCAAGATGCCAAGGACGCTATTCCTTCGGAACTGCTGCCTGCCAATCAGGACGAGGTCGACGAGCAGAATCATCAAGCGGAAGGCAACAGCAAAGACCGCTCGTGGTTCAGCTACATGACGTTGGGTATTTTCGACTGATTCAGTCGTATTGAAAAAAGAGACCTTCGGGTCTCTTTTTTTATTGGGCATTTCTCCACTGTGCGCCCGACAGCTCCTTGGCTACACTGCCGAATCTTCAATCAGAAAGCTGGTAGACATGGGTATCTTCGTACGCTTAATTTTATTGATCGCCTTAATCGCGGCGGCGATGCACTTCTTCAAACGAATAGGTAAACACCCTGCGCCCTCCAAACAGGCAGAATCGCCTGAAATCGCAGCCGAGCCCATGGTCCGCTGCGCCCACTGCGGCGTCCATTTGCCCCGTGACCGTGCGTTGAGCCTGGAATCGAACGCGGGGAAACAGTGGTACTGCAGCCAGACACACCTGGAACAAGGCCCAGGCTCTCGTGACCGCTGAGACACTCTCACTGAGCGGCAATCAGGCCCAGCGTATCCTGCGGCTTTATCACCTTTATCGTTTGGTCATCGGCATCACGCTGGTCCTGATGATCTCCAGCAATCTGGATGATGACCTGCTGGAGCTGGCCAACCCGATCCTGTTCAGGACAGGTTGCTGGCTGTATCTGGTTTTCAATATCCTGGTCGTCGTGCTGCTGGACAGACCGAACAATGCTGTACAGACATTCAGCTTGGCGCTGGCCGATGTCGTGATGCTTTCGGCGTTGTTTTACGCAGGCGGTGGCGCACCCAGCGGCATCGGCAACCTGCTGATTGCATCGGTCGCCATCAGCAACATATTGCTGCGAGGGCGCACTGGGTTGTTGATTGCCGCGGTTGCAGCCATCGGCATCATTTACCTGACCTTCTATCTCAGCTTCAATCGACCGTCGGCGTACAACCACTATCTCCAGGCTGGCTCGCTGGGCGCCATGTGCTTTGCCGCCGCGTTATTGGTACAGGCATTGACCCATCGCCTGCACCTTAGCGAGTCGCTGGCAAAAGAACGCGCGGCAGATGTCGACAACCTCGAAGAACTCAACGCGTTGATCCTGCAACGCATGCGCACCGGCATTCTGGTGCTCGACGCCCAACGCAAGGTGCTGCTGGCCAATCACGGCGCCCTGACCCTGCTGGGCCAGGAACACCTGATCGGCAAAACCATCGACGACTATTGCCCACCGCTGGTCGACCGGCTGCAGCAATGGCAGATCAACCCGATGTTGCGTCCGCAGAGTGTGGCGACGTCCCTCGGCCCGGTGCTGCAACCAAGCTTCATCGCCCTCAATCGCGACGAACGGCGTCACACCCTGATCTTTCTCGAGGACCTGTCGCAGATATCCCAACAGGCCCAGCAACTCAAGCTCGCCGCATTAGGCCGCCTGACCGCCGGTATCGCCCACGAAATTCGTAATCCACTGGGTGCCATCAGCCATGCCGCCCAACTGCTCAAAGAATCAGAGGACCTGACGGCGCCTGACCTGCGCCTGGGTCAGATCATCCACGATCAATCCCGGCGGATGAATCTGGTGATTGAAAACGTCCTGCAACTGTCTCGCCGACGCCAGGCCGAACCGCAGCGGCTCGATGTCAGGCACTGGCTGGAGCCGTTTCTCAGCGATTTTCGCAGTGCCGCCACGACCAACCAGCAGTTGCATGTCGACATTGGCATTGGGACCCTGACGACGCGCATGGACCCCGAGCAACTGACGCAGGTGCTGACCAACTTGCTGCAGAACGCATTACGGTATAGCGCCAAGGTCAATGAACAGGCGCAGGTCTGGCTAAAACTGTGTCACGATCCGATCAGCGACTTGCCGATCCTGGAAGTGCTCGATGACGGCCCCGGCGTGGCCAGCGAGCATCTGACAAAGATTTTCGAACCCTTCTTCACCACGGAAAACAAAGGCACCGGGCTGGGCCTTTATATTTCCCGCGAGCTGTGCGAAAGCAATCAAGCACATCTGGATTACAGTCCCCGGGAAGGTGGCGGGAGCTGTTTCCGCATCACCTTCGCCCATCCGCTCAAACTGAGTTGAACATGAGCACACGGCAAAAAATCCTGATCGTCGACGATGAACCGGATATCCGCGAACTTCTGGAGATCACGCTGGGGCGGATGAAGCTCGACACCCGCAGCGCGCGCAACGTCAAAGAAGCGCGTGACTGGCTGCTGCGCGAGCCTTTCGACCTGTGCCTGACGGACATGCGCATGCCCGATGGCAATGGCCTGGAGCTGGTGCAGCACATCCAGCAACGTCACCCGCAGGTGCCAGTGGCGATGATTACAGCGTATGGCAGCCTCGACACCGCTATCAATGCACTAAAAGCCGGGGCCTTCGACTTTTTGACTAAACCGGTGGACCTCACCCTCCTCCGCGAACTGGTGACCAGCGCCCTGCGCCTGCACCCACCGACCACAACTGACAGCAGCAGCATCGACAGCCGCTTGCTGGGCAACTCGCCGCCCATGCGTGCACTGCGCAACCAGATCAGCAAACTGGCCCGCAGTCAGGCTCCGATCTACATCAGTGGCGAATCGGGCAGCGGCAAAGAGCTAGTGGCACGCTTGATTCACGAGCAAGGTCCGCGCATCAGCCAACCCTTTATTCCGGTCAACTGCGGCGCCATTCCTTCTGAACTCATGGAAAGCGAGTTCTTCGGCCATCGTAAAGGTAGCTTCAGCGGTGCGGTCGAGGACAAGCCCGGATTGTTTCAGGCTGCCAACGGCGGGACGCTGTTCCTTGATGAAGTCGCAGACCTGCCGTTGGCCATGCAGGTCAAGTTACTGCGCGTGATCCAGGAAAAAGCCGTGCGCTGCGTGGGTGGACAGCAAGAGTTGGTGGTGGACGTGCGCATTCTCTGCGCGACCCACAAAGACCTGAGCGCCGAAGTCGCTGCCGGGCGTTTCCGCCAGGATTTGTATTACCGCCTGAACGTCATCGAACTGCGCGTACCGTCCTTGCGCGAGCGCCGGGAAGACATCGGCCAACTCGCCGATAACGTCCTCCGACGCCTGTCCGACGGCTCGGGACAGCCTGAGGCGAAGCTCAACGCACACGCGCTGGATACCCTGAAAAACTATCGATTCCCAGGCAATGTGCGCGAGCTTGAAAACATACTCGAACGCGCCTACACCCTGTGCGACAACGACCAGATCGACGCCAGCGACCTGCGCCTGGCCGACTCACCCAGCGCCCACGACCCCGACGGCCCCAACCTGGCCGAGATCGACAACCTGGAAGACTACCTGGAAAGCGTCGAACGCAAACTCATCCTCCAGGCCCTGGAAGAAACCCGCTGGAACCGCACCGCCGCCGCCCAACGCCTGAACCTGACGTTTCGGTCCATGCGCTATCGGCTGAAAAAGTTGGGGCTGGATTGACGGATACCACGCGATCACGGCGCAAACTGGGTCCCTGTAGGGGCTGCCGAAGGCTGCGATTGGCCGCCAAACGGCAGCGCCCCTAATTAACATAAAGGTCGTTCCGACCTTATCGCAGCCTTCGGCAGCGCCTACATGAGGCAGCCAAGCATCTCAGCCCACCAATCTTCCATCCGGCGCATACGGCGCGGCATCGATAATCGGCTTGCGCTCGGACAACAGGTCCGCCAGCAGTTGGCAAGACGCTGGCGCCAGCACCAGGCCGTTGCGGAAATGCCCGCAGTTCAGCCACAACCCGTCAAAGCCAGGCACAGGCCCGATATAGGGGATGCCTTCAGGCGAGCCAGGCCGCAGCCCGGCCCAATGCCCCACAACCTCGGCGTCCGCCAGCGCAGGGATCAGCTCAACGGCCGAGGCCTTCAGGCTCTCCAATGCGCTGTCCGTGGTGGTTTTGTCGAAGCCCTCATATTCCAGCGTGCTGCCGACCAGTATGTGCCCGTCACGTCGCGGAATCGCGTAGCGACCCTTGGCAAGGATCATCCGCGGCAGGAAGTCCGAGGCGCACTTGTACAGGATCATCTGGCCCTTGACCGGCTCGACCGGCAGCTCCAGGCCAAGGGTCTTCAGCAGTTCACCACTCCAGGCACCCGCCGCCAGCACCACGCGATCCCCGAGCACATCACCGGCCGCCGTGCGGACGCCAAGCACCTTGTCGCCCTCGCGGATAAAGCCACTGACTTCACACTGCTCATGAAGCGTGACGTTGGGCAGCGCCAGCAACGCCGCTTTCAGCGATTTCACCAAGCGGGGGTTACGCACATTGGCGACGTTAGCCATGTAGATAGCGCGAGAATATCCCTTGCCCAGCACCGGCACCGCAGCGTAAGCCGCCGAAATATCCACCGCACTCAACGGCCGGTTCTCCCGAACCGCCCACTCCAGCGCTTCTTTTTCATCATCCAGATCGAGCCAATACAGACCGGTCGTGTGCACCTCGGGATCGATGTCCGTGGCCGCAAACAAACGCTCGGCCAATTGCGGATAAAAATCCTGCGACCAATGCGCCAATGCGGTCACCGCCGGGCTATAGCGCCAAGGGTAAAGCGGCGAAACAATACCGCCACCGGCCCAAGACGATTCCTGACCGACATCGGCACGATCAAGCAAAACAACGCTTTCCACCTCGGCTGCCAGAGTAAACGCGGTCAACAGACCGATCACCCCACCGCCGACGATTACTACTTGCTGCTTGGACATCTTGGACTCGATGTAAAAAGGAAAAGGTTAACGGCTCCAGCACAGCAGGGTCGTAGCCCCACTCGTCAGGTTAAGATTGCTGCGCGCACCGGTATTGTTGATAACAAAACTGCCACATTTGTCGCCGTTCATCATCGCAGCTGCGACCGGGGCAGCGGTCAGCGTGAAATCTTGTGCGTTGCGGACAGCGGCAACAGTGTAATAAGTGTTTCCTGCGGAGATCACGAGGGCTGCTGCAGGCGGACCGGTGACATCGGAATATTGCCCATTACGCGAATAAAATCGCTCAAGATTCTGTGCCTGTTCGGAGAGCAATCCGGCGATTTCTGAGCGATGGGTTTTCTTCACGTACTCCGTGTAGCTGGGGTAGGCGATAGCCGCCAGAATGCCGACTATCGCCACGACGATCATGAGTTCTATCAGGGTGAAGCCCTTACTCTGCCTTCGCATAAAGCCTCTTGATTACTGAATTTGTCGCCACATGACGCGCCGATTGAAAACACCGCCAAGCTCCGTCTGTGGCGTTGGAAGCATCAGGTTTTGAGTGCCCGATGAGTTGCTGACAGCTCCCGACAGGTTAGGCACCCCCCCACTGAACATGATGCCACTGGTAATCGAGTCACTGCTATCAACCACTCGATCACCCGTGGTATCCAGCACAGCATAATTGAGCATGGCGCCACTGACTGCGTCGATATCCACGAATCGCCCTGAACCTGAGCTTGAACAGGGGTCCGCTGTATCGATGATCGCAGTGGTGAAGAACAACCTGCCAAAGCTTAATTGAGCCTGATAGAGCACCCGCTCACCGGCCAAAACACCACTCACCACCAACGGTAGGTAGAACCCTTTCTGGGTTGTGTAGTCCACCGGGGTCTGGCTGGTGGTGAAGTACTGACTGCCCGTCACTGTGGCCCCTGTAAACGACTGAGCTTGAAGTTGGCTTTCGCCATAGCGGGCACTGGCACCATCGTTGTCCAAGACCGCGTAGAAAGCCTGGCGAGCCGTGCTGGTTTTATCGGCGACCTCACTGAGTTTCCCAGTCCCGAAATACACAAGGTACCCAAGAGAAGGCAGGTTACCAATCACCGGCTGGGCCGTAATCGGTTGACTCGTACCTCCCGGCGCGATGAACAACGGCGTGTTGGAGAACGAGATCCCGCTGGCTGGCGCACTACTGGTAAAGTCGAACTTCCACATCTGGCCTTTCAAGTCACCACCATAAGCGTACTGCACTACGCTCTGGGCGTTGACCCGCAACTTCACCGAGCTCAGGCCATTACCGCCAGTGCTATCGACAATGATTTTCCTGATCAGCGAACCGTCGCGGATATCCACCACATATAACGCCGCTACGCCGGTACTACTGCCATAACCGTTACCAATGAACGCCGCCCAGCGTCCGTCTGCTAGCTGCGCAACTTCAGGCTTGGCATAGGCATAACCCAAGTCATTAAAATCATTGGCTGTATTGGCGATATCGGGAGCACGAATCTCCCACAATGCGCTGATCGAGTTGCCAGCAGTGCCATCGTATAGTTGAATCGCATAGAACGCCTTGCCGCCAGCCCCTACGCCGCCTATAGCGAGGGTTTTCCAGGCGGTACCGAGCTGAGCATCGACAATAGATATCTGGCCGTCGGCGAGGAACTTGTGGGTCACACCATTGATGTAGGCGGGGTCTGCGACATAATGCAAATTGTTCAGCACGCTCGACGGCATATAGGCGTAACGTCGAGTGCCGTTGCTGGGGTCGATCACATTGACCAAACCGTCGTTGGCATTGACCACCAGACTCGGGCTCATGCCTACAACTTTCTTATCCAGGAAAGCCGAATAACTGGTATCACCGGTGCTGTCCGAGGCGGTGGCGTCGCTCGGAGACGCATACATAAGCCGTGAGTTGATAATATCGCCCAACAGCACCGTACGCACTTTGAAGCCACTCTTGTTAGTGCCCTTGCTCCACTCGATCAAGTCGCTGCCGTTAGTCCCCGTCGGTAAATTGAGGGTGGCTTGCTGGGCAATAGAGAAGTTGCTGTAGGCCAAGGTAATTGCGGCATTGGAGGTGGTATTCCACGACTGATAGGTCGGACTGATGCCTGGGACAATCGTCGTGTCGGTCGTCCAGCTAGGCGTTGTACTGACCGAACCATCGGTGTTGAAGTTGAATGCCTTGATCGTGCCACGCCAATCAGCGGAGTCATAAACCGACGTGTAGGTCTGGGAGGTGCTGGACAAGTTCGACGAACTGACTGCCCCGCCGCCACCCGAGCCCGCCTTGGAGGTGATGTCGTTCAACGCTGAAGAAAGCGCCGCGTTCAAACCTGCGCTGTCAGTGGCTTGATAGTAAGTGCCATGTCCATAACGCGCCGCATCAGACAGCATTTGGTTTGCTGCCGTAAAACCTACCGTGTAGGTAGACAGGTTCTGCGTGGGGTAATCCACCGAATCCCAGCTCTTCCCGGCAGCATCATTGCCGGTGGAGCGCAGGTCAATGTCATACGCGAACTTGGCAATGTCATCCAGGTACAGCGTGTCACCTTCATTATCGCCACTCAGATTAGCGCCGTCATTCGCACTATTACCGTCCCAGTTGGGCAGCCTGCTTCCGCCCAACGGATCGTTGGTTGGAAACGTGCGGTCATAGGTCGGTAGGCCATCGGTGATTACCACTCCGTAGTTTTTCTGGCAGCGATATTGAATGGGGCTGGTATAGGTACTCGGTGTCGAATTGTAATAGGGCGTCATGCCACGGAAGTAACGAGTGATCTCGTAGTAGGTTTCGGCCAATGGCGTGTTGGCGATAGCACCCAAGCCTTTGATCGCGGAGATCAGTGCATTGTAGTTGGTATCTGCCTGGGTTTGAGTGACAGAGCCGGTGACCACCGACAAGTCACTGATTGACCGGGAGATATTACCGCCTGGGCCCGAATCACTATAGTTGGGTGGATTGAAGGTAGCCAGACCAATACGCAAGTTGCGGTTGCTGGTGACGAGCGCAGAGGACACGTTACGTGCAACGTTGATCCGGTAGTCATTGGGGATCGAACCGTCTGTGTAGTCTTTCGTCAAGGTGGTCATCAACCCAATCAGATAGGCAATGTACCGTGTTGAAATACGAGTGTTACCACTGCCCACTGGGTCCGGCAGCTTGAGGCAGTACACGCTGGCGCTACCGCTAATCGATAGTTTAAATCCGTCATAACCCGTCGTGCAGGTACCCTGATTCAAGGTACTGAGGAATTGGTTTTCACTGGTCATGTCCAGCGCGACGAGGCTGCTGCAGTTGCTGTTCGAACTGCAGTTATAGACTTGTGTTTGAGTCGCAGTCTGATCAAAGCCTGTCGCCCGAATCAGGTTATTCATACTTCCTGAGTTATCCACTAACAGAATCACGTTTGGCGCCACTGCCCCCGCGCTCAGCAGCGGCGAGTCCGAGGGGCTGAACGCATAGGCGGGAGTGGCCAGGAACAGACCTAAAAACACGCCAGTAAGAAAATAACCGAATCGCGACCGAGACACGTTAAGCCCCACTTCTTTTCTTGACATAAATACTCTCAAGTACGGTCCGCGAATTGCCTTGAATGCCCACGCCGGTTAGCCGGAAAAAGGTCCAATGAGTATTAACGTCCAAGCCCCCCGTGTAGATGTTGGCTGGCGCTCCTACCGTCGTCCCCACTGATTGTATTGAGTAAAAGCCATGGCCCGTCGCCACCCAGGTCACCCCTGAAACGCTGCTTGCTCCCGCTGCCACAACAGTATTCGAGTCCGAGGGTGGTACACACAAGGGGGGGACGCATACGGCTTTGGCGTAAGTACTGACTTGCACCAGCGTTTCGGCCATGCGCAAGGCAGACTCGGCGAACTGGAATGATTCGTTGCGCAGCTTCACGCTCCCGGACATTTTTTCTTGCAGGGTGGCATTCTGCATTGACGAGATACCAATCAGGGTCAATAGCAGCAAAAACACCAAACTGACCACCAGCGCCATGCCCTGCTCCCCCCCATTGAGTCGGACAGGGATGCGATCAAAATTTTTCATATTGAACCCCTTACCTGAGCCTGTTACGCAAGGCAGCCACTACGTTGAACGTCTGATTCCTGACCTTGTTGGTCGGGTCGGTCAGTGTCATGGTCAGTCGCACACTGCGGATCAATGCGGGATTGCTCGGGTTGGTGGAGTAACTGGTCGCCACTGTGTCCGATGCCGAATTGGCGATACCGAAAGAAACGCTGAAGGCACTGACATTGTTCACCAGTGCCGATTGATTACTGGTCGGACCGAGAAATATCTGGTTGTTCTTGTAGGTGTAAACCAGCTTCCTGATTGGTATTGCTATCTGGCCACTAACCGGAGCTTTAACGCCAGTGTAGGCGGTGGAAGAGGTCAGGCAATCCGAGACAATGCTCCAGGTTGGAGCGCCGCCATTTGAGCCAACGTCAGCCGTGACCAAAGTCAAAATCTGATTGGCATTGTCCCAGCTGATCGGGGTCAAGGATGCAGCTGCAAAATCATTGGCGGTACTTGAGTCCTTTATCGTCGACGACGACAAACAGCCGAACATGCCTACCATACGAATTTCCTGGAGCATTTTGCTGAAGACGAAACGCGCATCCTCCTGCATGCCGGCTGAGACAGTCTGATTTACAAAAGTGGTTTTGGTCGACAGGAATATTTGCGTGATACCCAGCACAACGATCAACCCGAGAGTCAGGGCCACCATAATTTCAATCAGGCCAAAGCCCTTGGACAGTTTCTTCATAACCCGCTCCACACGGTCGAGGCAGCACTGACCAAGGTGAATGTTTGCAGGGTACCGACAACATTGGCCGCCCGTGAGTCATTCCAAGTGATGGTGATGGTGACTACACCGGCCGCTACGGAAATAGACCCGTCCGCCCCAGTGCCAGCGAAGTTTTTCACATTGGTAGCAAAGTCGAACCAGTCCTGGTTTCGTATTGCGCCACTGGTGAACGACGTCGGGGCCGAGGCCAGAGACGCTAGCGCATAGTCCGCTGCGGGATTCGAACAGGGGTTTTGCAGAGCGTTCGAACATGGATTGGCACGAATCCGATCCATCATGTCGTATGCAATGAAACTCGCCTGACTGCTCATCGTCGAACTGTCGGTATATTTCAAAGAATTGAGTTGCAGTGCCGCGGCTCCGAGCAGTCCGATAGCCAGAATTAGCACCGAGACCAGCACTTCAATCAGGCCGATCCCGGTCTGGGTGCGCCTATTCCCATAAACCATTAACAACTTCCGCCCAAAACGATTCGTCCATTCAAGCAAACATTCACTGTTTTGCTGATCGTACCTAACAAGTAGGCAATTGCCAGATTAGCCCCTGGCGCAGCCTGACCACCCAAGTTATTGAAGTCGATAACGGCAGGGCTGTTAGGGACAGTCAGCGTCGCGCCGCTAGTCATGGCCGGCACGATACGCAAGGCTTTGGTGGTGTCCGAAACGAGGAAGACACTCAACTCGGTATTCCATGCAGAGCCTGAGACACTCGGCGTGATGCGAGTACTTACCCCACGATTGATCGCCTCCAGCCGCGCATAGTTGAGTGCGCGCTGCAAGTCGCTGACCTCGGTATCGGCCTTTGAACTCTGGATCGAACTCTGAAAGCTCGGCACAGCAATCGCCGCCAGTATCCCGATGAGCGACACAGTGACTAACAATTCAATCAGGCTAAAGCCCTTGGAGCGGTGGCGCATTAGGTGTCTCCTTGAGGACCTGACTATAAGGCAGCACTGCGACGCGAAAATCTACAGCTAGATGTAAGGTTATTTAACAGGGATGAATGCCCGGATGACGCTCGACACCCCATTTCCAGGAAGGAAGCCACCACATGAAGCAAGCAGGTTTTAGCCTCGTCCAACTACTGACAGGCATCACGCTGATCGCGATTGTCGCCCAGTTTGCCGTTCCGGGGTTTGTTCAGTTGATTGAAGCCCAGCGTCGTGATGACGCAGCCCGGCAGTTGGCCAGCGGAATGCGTTCAGCGCGCACCGAAGCGATCATGCGCAATCAAGTGGTGTTGATCCACGCGATAGACGATGACTGGAGTCTGGGCTGGAGGATTATTGTCGACCACAACGGTGCCGGCGCGGGAGACGACAGTAACCCGGTGCTGGTGGAGCGGGCGAGCAGTGGAAAAATCCCGATTGTCGGCAATGCCCCGGTGAAGCGTTTCGTGCGGTTCAACGGCTTGGGGGCACCGCTGCATGCCAGTGGCGGCTTTTTGGCCGGGACGCTTCATGTTTGCGACGCGAAACAATCCACCAGTGACTACCAGGTGGTGCTATCGAAAACCGGGCGGGTCAGTCTCAGAAACAACAAAACCGAAAACAAGCTTTGCCGCCCGGTATAAGCCTCAAAGCAACGACTTCACCCGCAGTTCCTTGGGCATTGAGAACGTGACGTTCTCTTCGCGGCCAACCAGCTCATCAGCGCCGGTTGCACCCCAGGCGTGTAGCTGCTGAATCACGCCGCGCACCAGCACTTCCGGGGCCGAGGCGCCAGCGGTGATGCCGATCCGCGCTACCCCGTCAAACCAGCTGCGTTGCAGGTCTTCCGCGCCGTCGATCAGGTAGGCCGGAGTGGACATGCGTTCCGCCAGCTCGCGCAGG
Source organism: Pseudomonas sp. GG8 (assembly GCF_052976945.1). Lineage (NCBI taxonomy): Bacteria > Pseudomonadati > Pseudomonadota > Gammaproteobacteria > Pseudomonadales > Pseudomonadaceae > Pseudomonas > Pseudomonas sp. GG8. The sequence continues at coordinate 246,209 of NZ_JBRIIP010000001.1, read as the reverse complement.
CGGTTGGAGTTGGAGCTGTTCGGGCTACCGACCACTAACACCACGTCGCATTCATCGGCCAGTTGCTTGACCGCGTCCTGGCGGTTTTGCGTGGCGTAGCAGATGTCGTCCTTGCGTGGACCGCCAATGCTCGGGAAGCGCGTGCGCAGGGCATCAATGACGCGACTGGTGTCGTCCATGGACAGCGTCGTCTGGGTCACGAACGCCAGGCTTTCCGGGTTGCGCACCTGCAGGTTGACGACGTCTTCTTCGTCTTCGACCAGGTAGATCATCCCGCCATTGCTGACGTCGTATTGGCCCATGGTGCCTTCGACTTCAGGGTGTCCGGCATGGCCGATCAGAATGCACTCGCGACCGTCACGGCTGTAGCGTGCAACTTCGATGTGCACTTTGGTCACCAGCGGGCACGTGGCGTCGAACACTTTCAAGCCACGACCAGAGGCCTCGGTGCGCACGGCCTGGGACACGCCGTGGGCGCTGAAAATCACGATGACGTCGTCCGGCACCTGATCCAGCTCTTCGACGAAGATCGCGCCACGTGCGCGCAGGTCTTCGACGACGAATTTGTTGTGAACCACTTCATGGCGCACGTAAATCGGCGGGCCAAACACTTCAAGGGCGCGATTGACGATTTCGATCGCACGGTCAACACCCGCGCAGAAGCCGCGTGGGTTGGCGAGTTTGATTTGCATGCGGTGCCTCGTGTCTACGCGCAGGAAAACAGGACGTCCAACCCCGCCCGACCGAAGCCATGCACGGGGTTGGGCTCTAGAAGATCAGAGCGCTTTGACCTCGAAGATTTCCACTTCGAAACTCAGCGTCTTGCCAGCCAACGGGTGATTGAAGTCGATGGTCACTTGAGCATCGTCGAACGCTTTGACCACGCCCGGCAGCTCAGTATTGGCCGCGTCGTTGAAGATCACCAGCAGGCCTTCGGACAGCTCCATGTTCTGGAACTGCGAACGCGGGATGATCTGCACGTTTTGCGGATTAGGCTGACCGAAAGCGTTTTCCGGCAACACTTCGACGGTGCGTTTGTCACCCGCCTTGAAGCCGAACAATGCTATTTCAAAACCCGGCAACAGGTTACCGTCGCCGACCTTGAAGGTCGCAGGAGCCTTGTCGAAGGTACTGTCGACGGTGTCGCCGTTCTCCAGGCGCAGGGCGAAATGCAAGGTGACTTCCGTGTTCTGGCCGATGCGTTGCTCAACCAATAACTGCTCAGTCATGAACGGGTTCTCCGGACTTTTTACTTTTGAACATATCCAGCGCCAACATGACCGCGCCGACGGTAATCGCGCTATCGGCAATGTTGAACGCCGGGAAATACCAGCGATTCTGCCAATGCACCAGAATGAAATCGATCACATGCCCCAACACAATGCGGTCATAGAGGTTGCCAAGTGCGCCCCCCAATACCAGCGCCAGCGCCACGGCCAACCAGGTTTCACTTGAACCCAGGCGTTTGAGCCAGACCACCAGCACCGAACTGACCACTACCGCGATCAACGCGAACAACCAACGCTGCCAGCCGGAGCTGTCAGCGAGGAAGCTGAACGCAGCGCCAGTGTTGTAGGCCAGGGTCCAGCTGAAGTAATCAGGGATCACGACTATTTGCTGATACAAGGTCAGCCCATGCTCGAAATAGAACTTGCTGGCCTGGTCAATGACCAGTACCAGCACGCTCAACCAGAGCCAGCTCAGACGGCCGATACGGCTCGCCGTGCCCGCATTAGGCATAGTGACGCACCTCGCCCTTGCCGCTGATATTGTCTACACAACGACCGCAGATTTCCGGATGCTCTGGATCGACACCCACGTCTTCGCGGTGGTGCCAGCAACGGGCGCACTTCGCGTGCCCGGACTTGACCACTTTGAGCTTCAGACCGCTGACTTCGGTGACTACGGCATCGGCCGGAGCATCGAGCAGAGGGGCGACAGTGGCCGTGGAGGTGATCAGCACGAAGCGCAATTCATTGCTCAGCTTAGACAGGTCGGCGACCAGCGAGTCTTCAGCGTACAAGATGACTTCAGCCTGCAGGTTGCCACCAATCGCTTTGGCTGCACGCAGGTTTTCCATCTCTTTGTTGACCGCGACTTTGACCGCCATGATCCGCTCCCAGTAGGCGCGGTCCAGCTCGAAACCTTCTGGCAACTCGCTGAGGCCTTCGTACCAAGTGTTGAGCATCACAGACTCGTTGCGCTCGCCCGGCAGGTACTGCCACAGCTCGTCGGCGGTGAAGGCCAGGATCGGAGCGATCCAGCGCACCAGCGCTTCAGAGATGTGGAACAGCGCGGTCTGGCAAGAGCGACGCGCAGTGCTGTCGGCCGCCGTGGTGTATTGACGATCCTTGATGATGTCCAGGTAGAAACCGCCCAGCTCCTGCACGCAGAAATTGTGCACCTTGGAGTAGACGTTCCAGAACCGGTATTCGCCGTAATGCTCTTGCAGCTCGCGTTGCAGCAGCGCGGCACGGTCAACCGCCCAACGATCCAGCGCCAGCATTTCTTCGGCCGGCAGGATGTCGGTGGCCGGGTTGAAGCCGGTCAGGTTGGAAAGCAGGAAGCGCGCAGTGTTACGGATACGCCGGTAGGCGTCCGCGCTGCGTTGCAGGATCTGGTCGGAAACCGCCATTTCGCCCGAGTAGTCGGTGGCTGACACCCATAGACGCATGATATCGGCGCCCAGGGAGTCGTTGACCTTCTGCGGCGCGACGACGTTATTCAGCGACTTGGACATCTTGCGACCGTTCTCGTCGACGACGAAACCGTGGGTCAACAATTCGCGGTACGGCGCGTGGTTGTCGATGGCGCAACCGGTCAACAGCGACGAGTGGAACCAGCCACGGTGTTGATCCGAACCTTCCAGGTACAGGTCAGCGCGCGGACCGGTTTCGTGGCCCATCGGATGCGAGCCACGCAGGACGTGCCAGTGCGTGGTGCCGGAGTCGAACCAGACGTCCAGGGTGTCGGAGATCTTGTCGTACTTCGACGCTTCGTCACCGAGCAGCTCGGACGCGTCCATTTTGAACCAGGCTTCAATGCCTTCCTGTTCGACGCGCTGGGCAACTTCTTCCATCAGCTCGACGGTACGCGGGTGCAGCTCGCCGCTTTCCTTGTTCAGGAAGAACGGGATCGGCACGCCCCAGTTACGTTGACGCGAGATACACCAGTCCGGGCGGTTGGCGATCATCGAATGCAGACGCGCCTGACCCCAGGCCGGGATGAACGCGGTCTCTTCAATGGCTTTGACGGCACGCTCACGCAAGGTAGCGCCCGTGACCGGCGGCTTGTCCATGCCCACGAACCACTGCGCCGTCGCGCGGTAGATCAGCGGCGTCTTGTGGCGCCAGCAGTGCATGTAGCTGTGAGAGATGGTTTCGGTATGCAGCAAGCTGCCGACTTCCGCCAGCTTGTCGACGATGTTCTGGTTGGCCTTGAAGATAAACTGGCCACCAAAAAACTCCAGCGAGTCGACATACACACCGTTGCTCTGCACCGGGCTGATGATGTCGTCGTTGGTCATGCCGTAACTTTTGCTGATCACAAAGTCGTCGACGCCATAAGCGGGCGAGCAGTGAACCACACCGGTACCGGCGCTCAGCTCGACGTAGTCAGCCAGGTACACCGGCGACAGGCGATCATAGAACGGGTGACGGAAGTTGATCAGCTCCAGCGCCTGGCCTTGAGCAGTGGCGATCACTGAACCTTGCAGGTTGTAGCGTGCAAGGCAGGACTCAACCAGCTCTTCGGCCAGCACCAGCAGTTTGTCGCCGACATCGACCAGCGCGTAGGTGAACTCCGGGTGGACGTTCAGCGCCTGGTTGGCCGGGATGGTCCACGGCGTAGTGGTCCAGATCACGACGGAGGTCGGTTTGCTCAGCGCAGTCAGGCCAAAAGCCGCCGCCAGCTTCGCTTCATCAGCAATCGGGAATGCGACGTCGATGGTCGCGGATTTCTTGTCGGCGTATTCGACTTCAGCTTCAGCCAGTGCCGAGCCACAGTCAAAACACCAGTTGACCGGTTTCAAGCCCTTGAACACGAAACCGCCCTTGACCATTTCAGCCAACGCACGGATTTCTCCAGCTTCGTTGGCAAAATCCATGGTGCGGTAAGGGTTGCTCCAGTCGCCCAACACGCCAAGCCGGATGAATTCGGCTTTTTGCCCTTCAATCTGCTCGGCAGCATAGGCACGGCACAGCTCACGCGTCTTGTCCGCAGGCAAGTTCTTGCCATGGGTGACTTCGACTTTGTGCTCGATTGGCAGACCGTGACAGTCCCAACCCGGAACATAAGGCGCGTCGAAACCCGAAAGGGTTTTCGAGCGGATGATCATGTCCTTGAGAATCTTGTTGACGGCGTGACCGATGTGAATATTGCCGTTGGCATAGGGAGGACCGTCGTGCAGAACGAACTTTGGACGATCCTTGCCAATTTCGCGCAGCTTCTGGTACAGGCCAATGCTGTCCCAGCGCTGCAGAGTTTGCGGCTCGCGCTGGGGCAGGCCGGCCTTCATTGGGAAGGCGGTGTCCGGAAGGTTTAGCGTGGCTTTATAGTCGGTCATTTAAGGCTCTTAATTAGCGATTAGCGCTACTTATGTTACTGGCGCCAATGGGCACGGGCGGCGGCGACATCCGCATTGATCGCCGTCTTCAGCGCCTCCAGAGAGGCGAAACGCTGCTCATCACGCAGCTTTTGGTGGAAAGCCACCGTCAAACGCCGGCCATAGAGATCACCGGTAAAATCCAGAATATGTATTTCCAGGTGGGCACTGCCATCACCTGACACGGTCGGACGTACGCCAATATTGGCGACACCCGGCCATGTTCTGCCATCAATTTCCGTACTGACCAGATAAACCCCGGTCAACGGCACACGACGACGCTTGAGCTGTACGTTGGCCGTGGGCGTGCCCAACTGCCGAGCCAGTTTCTGGCCGTGCAAGACCCGCCCGGCAATCTGAAACGGGCGCCCCAGCAAACGTTCGGCCTGGACGAAATCCGCCGCAGCCAAGGCATCACGAACCTTGGTGCTGCTGACCCGAACCCCGTCTATTTCAACAGTCTGCGCCGCTTCTACGGTGAACCCTTGGGCCGCGCCCGCTTGCTGCAGAAAATCGAAATCGCCGAGCCGATCACACCCGAAACGGAAGTCGTCGCCGACTTCCAGATGCTGTACGCCCAGGCCGCCGACCAGAATCGTATCGACGAACTCGGCGGCACTGAGTTTCCTCAGGCGCTGATTGAACGCCAGGCATAACACCAGGTCGACACCCTCACCTGCCAACAACTCGAGTTTGTCACGCAAACGTGTCAGGCGCGCTGGCGCAGTGTCGGGGGCAAAAAATTCACGCGGTTGCGGTTCAAAAATCACCACGCAGCTGGGCACGCCCAACTCGACCGCTCGCTCACGCAAGCGCGCCAGAATAGCCTGGTGGCCACGGTGAACACCGTCAAAGTTGCCAATAGTGGCGACACAGCCCCGATGCTGGGGGCGCAGATTGTGGAGGCCTCGAACCAGCTGCATAACACGCTTCTTGCTCATAAAGTGGCCGATTATAACCACACACAGCCCTGGACGACAGGCAACAGTCCGAGGCAAAACGCAAGCAGTCGGCCTTCAGCCCGAAAAACCGACGATTGCCCCTCCTCTCACCCCCTACATAATCGCCTTGCGAGCGAAGTCCTTCAGGCGAAAACCTAGCAACAGCAACGCACCGAAATAGACCGCGACACCCGCCGTCACCAACGCCCCCAGACGAATAAGGCGCTCAAGCATGTGCCCTTCGTCCCACGCTGGCATGACGTGCATCAGGCCGAGCAACACGCCGGACATCAACAACACCGCGACGACCAGCTTGAATAGAAATTTCGTCCAGCCTGGCTGCGGCTGAAACAGCGCCTGCTTGCGCAACTGCCAAAACAGCAGCCCGGCATTGATGCAGGCGCCCACGCTGATCGCCAGTGCCAGCCCGGCGTGCTGCAGCGGGCCAATGAACGCGAGGTTGAGCAGTTGAGTGACGATAAGCGTGAAGATCGCGATTTTCACCGGGGTGCGAATATTTTGTTGCGCATAAAACCCCGGCGCCAGGACCTTGATCACAATGATGCCCAGCAGCCCCACCGAATAGGCGATCAAGGCACGCTGAGTCATGACGGCGTCCAGCGCATCGAATTTGCCGTACTGAAACAGCGAAACCGTGAGCGGCTCGGCCAGAATCCCCAGCGCCAGGGTGCACGGCAAGACCAGCACGAAGCACAGGCGCAGGCCCCAATCGAGTATCCGCGAATACTCTTGACGGTCTTTGCTGGCGTAGGTTTTCGACAGGACCGGCAGCAGGATGGTACCCAGCGCCACGCCGAGGACGCCGGAAGGCAACTCCATCAGGCGGTCGGCGTAATACATCCAGGACACAGAGCCGGCAACCAGAAACGAGGCAAAAATCGTGTTGATGATCAGGGATATCTGACTGACGGAAACACCCAGAATCGCTGGCAACATCTGCTTCATAACGCGCCAGACACCGCTGTCGCGCAGGTTCAGACGCGGCAGGACCAACATGCCGATTTTTTTCAGGTGTGGCAGCTGATACAGCAATTGCAGAAGCCCGCCGGCCAGCACTGCCCACCCCAACACCATGACCGGCGGATCGAAATACGGCGTCAGGAACAGCGCAAACCCGATCATAGCGACGTTAAGCAGGGTTGGAACGAAGGCCGGTACTGCAAAGCGGTTCCATGTATTGAGGATCGCTCCCGCGAGCGATGACAGGGAAATGAGCAATATATAAGGAAAGGTCACTCGCAACAGGTCAGTGGTGAGCGCGAATTTTTCCGGCGTATCGGCGAAGCCGGGGGCGGTTACCCAGATCACCCAAGGTGCCGCGACGATCCCCAGCAGCGTAACCAGCGCCAGCACCAGGGTCAGCAAGCCACTGACGTAGGCAACCAGCGTGCGCGCCGCCTCCTCGCCTCGCTGGCTTTTATATTCGGCCAGAATCGGCACGAAGGCTTGAGAGAAAGCGCCTTCGGCGAAGATCCGGCGCAACAGGTTGGGCAGCTTGAAGGCGATAAAAAAGGCATCCGTCGCCATTCCAGCACCGAAAGCACGCGCAATAATCGTGTCCCGCACAAAGCCCAATACGCGGGAAAGCATCGTAATAGAGCTGACGGCGGCTAATGATCGAAGTAGGTTCATTGAAAGAGTTGTGCGCCTTGGCTAAAGGACGGGCCCTTAAGCTGCCCGTTTATGCGATACTCCGCGCCGCAGCAGCACAGAGCCAAAGTCCGCGAGTTTACAGGTCGTACGCTGGAAATAAATAACCCGGCGATATACCAGGACCACTCAGCGGAGCGCATCATCTGCCCTTGACAAGACATCAACTCGTCGGCATGATTCGCGGCCTTATTTGTTTGCTATTTCACAAGTCTTTCGAGGAGCTCGACGGTGGCCAACACACCTTCCGCCAAAAAACGTGCAAAACAGGCTGAGAAGCGTCGCAGCCACAACGCCAGCATGCGTTCCATGGTTCGTACCTACATCAAGAATGTAGTTAAAGCCATTGACGCAAAAGACGCTGAAAAAGCGCAAGCTGCTTATGTTCTGGCTGTGCCAATCATCGACCGTATGGCCGATAAAGGCATCATCCACAAGAACAAAGCTGCTCGTCATAAGAGTCGCCTGAACGGCCACGTCAAGGCTCTGAACCTTGCTGTAGCTGCGTAAGCGATAAGCTTGTTAAAAAACCGACCCCAGGGTCGGTTTTTTATTGTCTGCGATTTGATCAGCACACCGAACATTTGCAGGCGTGACCGGAACGCGCAGACTAGCCTTCGCAGACAAAACTACACGCCTCGATCCCTCTTACAGGACGAACGCCAGGCGCACCCTCAAGGCGCGCTGTGTGTCCACGGCAAAATCGGAATGGCTGTCACCGCGTTCTGCGGGCTGCCTTCGATGATTCGGTCGCTATAGACCAAATACACCAGCGTATTGCGCTTTTTGTCGAAGAAGCGAACGACCTGCATGGTTTTGAAAACCAGCGAGGTGCGCTCTTTGAAAACCTCTTCGCCATCCCTCAACGGTTCCTGGAAGCGAATCGCCCCCACCTGCCGGCACGCAATGGAGGCTTCGGCGCGATCTTCTGCCAGACCCAGACCACCTTTCAACCCACCGGTCTTGGCGCGGGACAGGTAGCACGTCACACCTTCGACTTTCGGATCGTCGAATGCCTCGACCACGATTCGATCATTGGGCCCGACAAACTTGAACACCGTCGACACCTGACCGATCTCTTCGGCCGAAGCCATCAAGGGCAACGCCAACAGCACGCCCAACACACCTTTTAAAACTCGCATCACACCTTCCTGCTTCTTAATAGGGGCCGGATCGCAACCGTTCACACCAGAATCAGGTTATCCCGATGCACCAACTCCGGCTCAGCCATATAGCCCAATACACGGACGATGGCCTCGGATGATTGGCCGATGATTTTTTGAGCCTCCAGCGCACTGTAGTTGCTCAAGCCTCGGGCAATCTCACGACCGTCCGGCGCCACGCACACCACCATTTCACCGCGACGGAAGCTGCCCTGCACCAACTTGACGCCCACCGGCAGCAAGCTTTTATTGCCTTGTGCCAAAGCGACCACCGCACCTGCATCGAGCACCAGGGTGCCGCGCGTTTGCAGATGCCCGGCCAGCCACTGTTTACGCGCTGCCAGCATTTCCCGCTCAGGTGACAGCAGTGTGCCCAGCCGCTCGCCCGCTTTAAGCCTCGCCAGCACGCGCTCGATACGCCCACCAACGATAACGGTGTGCGCCCCGGAACGCGCAGCCAGACGCGCCGCGCGCAGTTTGGTCTGCATGCCACCACGACCCAACGCGCCGCCGGTACTGCCCGCAACAGCGTCCAGTGCCGGATCATCGGCACGCGCTTCGTGAATCAGTTTCGCATCAGGATTGTTGCGCGGATCAGCATCGAACATGCCGTCGCGATCAGTGAGGATCACCAACAGATCAGCTTCAACCAGGTTCGCCACGAGCGCCGCCAGCGTGTCGTTGTCACCGAAACGGATCTCGTCAGTGACCACCGTGTCGTTTTCGTTGATCACCGGGACCACGCCCAGCTCGACCAAGGTGCGCAACGTGCTGCGTGCATTCAGATAGCGTTTACGGTCAGACAGGTCGTCGTGAGTCAACAGGATCTGCGCGGTATGGCGACCATGCTCGGCGAAACTCGACTCCCACGCCTGCACCAGGCCCATCTGACCGATGGCCGCAGCGGCTTGCAACTCGTGCATGGCCGTGGGTCGCGCCGTCCAGCCCAAACGACTCATGCCTGCCGCGACAGCACCGGAAGAAACCAGTACCAGTTCGACGCCCGCCTCGTGCAACGCCACCATTTGCTCGACCCAGACACCCATTGCCGCCCGATCCAGGCCCTTGCCATCAGCGGTCAGCAAGGCACTGCCGATTTTCACGACCCAGCGCTGGGCACCCGTCACTTTGCTGCGCATCATCTTCCAACCTTAGCCAGAGAATTTTGGTTAATACAAATCCGAGATACTAAAACGCCGCTATTAAGCGGCGTTTAGTTTACTGCACCCGATCAGTCACGGACGTAAATGATTTCCGGACCATCTTCATCGTCCTCTTCATCATCGCCCCAAACATCTTCTTCGGCATCATGCACGCTCTTCACGCCGCTACGGCGCAGAGCACGCTGATCGTCCAGCGCTTGCAGCTGCGCACGCGCCTCGTCTTCGATGTTCTGATCCAGCTCGGCCAGCTCACGGGCGAACGCCGGATCTTCAGCGATACGCAGGTTACGCTCTTCGAGGTAACGCATGATGTCGCGGCTAAGCTGCTCGGTGCCTTGCTTGGAGATCGCTGAAATGACGTAGACCGGACCGGTCCACTCCAAACGATCCACGATTTCCTTGACCCGCTCTTCGTGCTCCTCTTCGAGGATCTGGTCGCACTTGTTGAGTACCAGCCAGCGATCACGCTCAGCCAGTGACGGGCTGAACTTGATCAGCTCGTTGACGATGACTTCAGCCGCGTCCGGTGCACTGGTGTCATCCAGCGGCGCCATGTCGACGAGGTGCAGCAGCAAACGCGTACGCGCCAAATGCTTGAGAAAACGAATCCCCAGACCGGCACCGTCGGAAGCACCTTCGATCAAGCCTGGAATATCGGCTACCACGAAGCTCTTCCAGCGATCGACGCTGACCACACCCAGGTTCGGAATCAACGTGGTAAACGGATAATCCGCCACTTTCGGTTTGGCCGCAGACACAGAACGAATAAAGGTACTTTTGCCCGCGTTTGGCAGGCCCAGCAGACCGACGTCCGCCAACACTTTCAATTCCAGCTTGAGATCACGCTGATCGCCGAACTTGCCTGGCGTGGTCTGACGTGGCGCACGGTTGGTGCTGGATTTGAAACGGGTGTTGCCCAGGCCGTGCCAGCCACCGCTGGCCACCAGCAAGCGCTGACCAGCCTTGGTCAGGTCACCAATGATTTCCTGAGTAGCCGCATCGATCACCGTGGTGCCGACCGGCACACGCAGCACCATCTCTTCGCCTTTCTTACCGGTGCAGTCAGCACTGCCGCCGTTGGAACCGCGCTCAGCATCGAAGTGCCGGGTGTAACGGTAGTCGACCAAGGTGTTCAGGTTTTCGTCGGCGATCATGTAGATCGAGCCGCCATCACCGCCGTCGCCGCCGTTAGGGCCGCCGTTCTCGATGAACTTTTCCCGACGGAAGCTCATGCAACCGTTGCCGCCATCACCTGCTTTTACTCGAATCGAAACTTCATCTACAAACTTCATAACGCACGCCTCCCGCCACAGGGACGAGCTGAAAAACACAAAGACATAAGACTCTTGCAAAAATGAGCGTTGCGATACCGATCAGAAACCAGCAGCCCCAGGGGCCCACATCACAACAGCCCGCACAAACAGTTTTGCGAGAGACTCACCTACATCTACAAACAAAAAAGCCCCGTCGCTAGACAGGGCTTTTCCAGCAACTACGTGATTATGCCGCGACGACTACAGTCTTCGGGACAATGCTCACATAACGGCGACCGAAGGCGCCTTTAACCTGGAACTTGATCACGCCTTCCACTTTCGCGAACAGGGTGTGATCTTTGCCCATACCAACGCCGTAGCCAGCGTGGAATTGGGTGCCGCGCTGACGCACGATGATGTTGCCCGGAATGATTGCCTGGCCGCCATACATCTTGACGCCAAGACGCTTGGCCTCTGAGTCGCGACCGTTACGGGTACTACCACCAGCTTTTTTGTGTGCCATGAGTTCAATACTCCAAATAGTGGATTAGGCTGAATTAAGCCTGAATACCGGTGATTTTGATCTCGGTGTACCACTGGCGGTGGCCCATACGCTTCATGTGGTGCTTACGACGACGGAACTTGATGATGCGAATCTTGTCGTGGCGACCTTGGGAGATCACTTCAGCGACTACAGTGGCGCCAGGAACGACTGGAGCGCCGATGCTGACGTCGTCGCCGTTGCCGATCAACAGAACACGATCAAAAGTCACTGATTCGCCGGTAGCGATTTCCAGCTTTTCGATCTTCAGGTATTCGCCCGGGGCGACTTTGTACTGCTTGCCACCGGTAACAATTACTGCGTACATGGTATTTCTCCGTTAATCCTGCTCACCCAGCTCTTTATAAGTAGAGTATTGGCTGGCATGGCTGCATTGGGCTGGAACGGCCCGTTGCAATTGCGTAAGGCAGGTGCTGCCCAGGAAAGTTAGGGTGCGCGATTGTACGCAAGGCGCAAAAGCGATGCAAGTGCCTAATCAGGATACCTTGACAGGGTCAGGCCCTAGACCTAGCATGCCGCGCAACCCTTTTGGAGCGCCTGTCGCTGATGCAACCCCAAGCTTTCTACCGCACGGTGGCGGACGACTTTAGTGCCGTTGACGTCATTATCAAAAAGCAGCTGGCGTCACGCGTGCCGTTGGTGTCGAAAATCGGCGACTACATTACCTCGGCCGGCGGTAAACGCCTGCGTCCTTTATTGGTACTGTTGTGCGGCAAAGCGCTGGGGCGCGAAGGCGATGACCTGCGTCTGCTGGCGGCTACCATCGAGTTCCTGCACACCGCCACCCTGCTGCACGACGACGTGGTCGACATGTCCGGTATGCGCCGTGGCCGCTCCACCGCCAACGCCTTGTGGGGCAACGCCCCCAGCGTATTGGTCGGCGACTTCCTGTACTCGCGTTCTTTCGAGATGATGGTTGAACTGGGCTCGATGCCCGTGATGAAAATCCTCTCCAAAGCCACGCGCGTCATCGCAGAAGGCGAAGTGCTGCAGTTGTCGAAAATTCGCGACGCCAGCACCACTGAAGAAACCTATATGGAAGTGATTCGCGGCAAGACAGCCATGCTGTTCGAAGCCTCGACTCATAGCGCTGCAGCCTTGTGCGGCGCCACCCACGAGCAAAGTGAAGCCCTGCGCACGTTCGGCGATCACTTGGGCGTGGCCTTCCAGCTGGTCGACGATCTGCTGGATTATCGCGGCGATGCCGAAACCCTGGGCAAAAATGTGGGTGATGATCTGGCAGAAGGCAAACCTACCCTTCCGTTGATCTACACCATGCGCGAAGGCACGCCAGAACAGGCTGCACTGGTGCGCCAGGCTATCCAGAAAGGTGGCCTGGAGGACCTGGAAAGCATTCGCGAAGCCGTCGAAAACGCGGGCGCCCTGGATTACACCGCACAACTGGCCCGTGATTACGTCGCCAAGGCCATTGCTTGCCTTGAAGTGCTGCCAGCGAGCGAATACCGCGATGCGTTGATCGAGCTGAGTGAGTTCGCGGTAGCGCGCACGCACTGAGACACAGCGGCACCCCATTTACAGACACGTCAGCTCCAGAATCGCGTACACCGCGACAGGTGCACCCGGCACAGATTATGTGCGAGGACTGACGTGTCTGCGAATGCGACCTCGCTCCCCCGCCAATCAAATATCCAATAGTCCCTTGCTATTATATTAATAAGAATTATTCTCATCTAAACCCGGAAGGAGATGAGACATGACTTATTTGATTGATGCCTGGCTGGACCGCCCACACCCTTACCTGCGAATCATCCATCGTGAAACCGGAGAGGTTTGCGCGGTGTTGGAAGAGGACGCGCTGGACGAACTGCGTGATCAGGGGGATCTGGACGTTACAGGACTGTGTTCGAGCGAACCCTGCGTACTGAAGGAAATGGTGCGAAATCTGTTTTTATTTTGCTACGCGCGGGCGCTACGCCCTGCCGGTGAACTGCACTGAACATGCGCGCTGAACGCAACATGCCTGCCTGTCATGATTGAACGGATCAGGACGATCCGTTCAACCATCATCTGCTTACAACGCGACGGTTACAGAACGTCCAGCAGCTCGACGTCAAATACCAGAACGCTGTGCGGAGGAATGCCGCCGACGCCTTGTGCGCCGTAAGCCAGTTCGCTCGGAACGTGCAGACGCCATTTGCTACCGGCGTTCATCAGTTGCAAGGCTTCAGTCCAGCCGGCAATCACGCCACCAACCGGGAATTCAGCAGGCTCGCCGCGATCGTAAGAGCTGTCGAACACCGTACCGTCGATCAGCGTGCCGTGGTAGTGGGTGCGAACCTGATCTTCGCGCGATGGCTTGGCGCCTTCACCGGCGTTCAGGATTTCGAATTGCAGACCTGAAGCCAAGGTTGTAACGCCCTCACGCTTGGCATTCTCAGCCAGGTAAGCCAGGCCAGCACCCGCAGCTTGTTCAGCCTTGGCCGCTGCTTCTGCCTGCATGATTTCGCGGATGACTTTGAAGCTGGCAGACATTTCGTCCTGACCTACACGGCTTTCTTTACCGTGGAAGGCGTCATTCAGGCCCGCCAGGATCGCGTCCAGGCTGATGCCCGGTGGCGGGTTATCACGCAGCTGGTCACCCAACTGACGACCAATGCCGTAGCTGACGCGGGTTTCGTCGGTGGACAAGTTAACTTCGGACATAACACTGCTCCGCTGAGGGGGCGCTTGGAAAAGACCGGACGTGGGCACGCTGAGCGGCTAATCCACGGCTCGCCTGAAGACGCCCCGAACCAAAAGGGCAAGCAGCCTAGCACAGATGAGCAAGCGCTCCCTACCCGCAGGTATCACCACGCAGAGTGGAAGGCTATCGGCACACTCAGGGGTTGTTCGTCGACATTGTGCAGACCGCACATTTCGTCGTGAACCACGGCGTGCACCAGATTGAACGGCACCTTTGGCAAGGTGTGCAGCAGATCCCGAGCATGCTCCACGGAGCGTAAGTGCAAGGTTTTGCCGTTCAAGTCATTGAGCGGGTACGCCACGCCACGTACGCGGGCCTCCAGTAAATAGATGCCCCCTTCCATAGAGATCAGATTCAATTCATCCACAAGCCCTGCATGGGCAAAAGCGGTCAGTTCCTGAAGATTCATGAGAAGGCCCTGTCAAACTGTACCGATGAGTCAGAAGTATAAGTCTTGTACAGGACGGCGAAATCACAACCTGGAAATGACACCGCCCGTCCATTACCTCTCCGAAGAACGCAAGGGCCAGACGTCTGATGGTGGATGGTCAAAACTCTTAGCACTTTCATCGTCCCAGCCAAGCTACTCACACATGCTTAAAAAATCGTGGCCGTTTGTGCAAAATGGTTGATAGGTACTGTAAGAAAGATTCACTCGAGCAAAACTATAACCAAGGATATAGAAGCAGGGAGCGCCCCGGGGGGCTCCCTGACACACGTTAAAAACAACAGCACCCGACGAGAACGTGTAACGAACCTCGTCAGCGCCGCGAACTCAAACCGGGGACATTCGCTGACAACGCGAACCTTCTCCGTTTATGCGACGCAACTCGCCTTGCAGGTGTACCTGCCAAATGGGGACGTCTTCGGCCACCTGATAGCCGTGCAACGTCAGGCTTTCGGCAATGGCCATCAATACCGATTCAGCGGCCAGTGGCCCATGGAAAGGCCCTTGAGCCTTGAGTGCGGAGGGTTGCTCGTCAGACATGCCGGCGGCGAACAGTAACGTCCACATACCGTTATCTCCTGAGAGCGGGCGAATCACACATTCGATACGGGTGACCAGACCCAGACATTGGCGGGTAAGACAGAGGCTGCGCGACATGGCGAGCTCCTCGGTAGATACAGTGTTCGCCCCTCGAACCGCAGGAAGGAGCGCGTCAGTCCTTTTGACAACTGTGATATGTGCCAGAGTAGAACAAAAGCAGAATTCGAAAAGCACCCGCAGTGACTGGGCGCCGAATGGTCATGCCACCACTGCGGCGCCCTGCCCTTTCAATCCGCTTTTTTTGCCAAGGCCTTGAGTTCCGGCTGCAACTGCGCCGGTTCTTTCCCCAGTTCCTTGAGCTCTTCATCACTGAGCATCTCGGCAATGTCCCGCAAACGCTCAACCACACGGGCGTTAACGCTGCCTTCCGGGAACTGACCGTCTTCATCTGGCGCACCGGCAGGCTCGCCAACCAACAGGCTCAGCGCCTCATCGGCCTGACGCACCGCGTACACATGGAACTGCCCGGCACGCACGGCTTGCAGCACACGCTCGTCGAGCATCAGGGTGGCCACGTTCGCCTGCGGAATGATTGCGCCCTGCTCGCCAGTCAAGCCACGCGCTTCGCAGAGACGGAAGAAGCCTTCGATTTTTTCGTTGACCCCGCCCACCGCCTGCACTTCACCAAACTGATTGATTGATCCGGTAATGGCGAAACACTGCTTAAGCGGTGTTTTCGACAGTGCCGAAATCAAGGTGCACGCTTCGCCCAGTGACGCACTGTCGCCATCCACATACCCGTAGGATTGCTCCAGAGCGATGCTCGCGGAAATCGCCAGCGGGAATTCCTGCGCGTAGCGGCTGCCCAGATAGCCCGTGAGAATCATCACCCCCTTGGAGTGGATCGGCTGACCCAGGTTGACCTCGCGTTCGATATCGACAATACCGCTGCCTCCGGGATAAACCGTCGCCGAAATCCGCGCAGGTACGCCAAACGCCGAGTCGCCGACTTCCAGCACCGTCAGCCCGTTGCACTTGCCCACGGCCGCACCGGCGGTGTCGATCAGGATGATGCCCGCGAGCATGTCGTCGAGAATCCGCGCCGACACCCGGCCCGTGCGCGTGGCCTTGGCCTTGAGCGCGCGCTCGATGTGCCCGGCATCGGTCTTGTCGTCACTGGCCAGTTGGCGAATGAAATCCGCCTCGCTGACCAATTGGAACAGGTCTCCGATGCGCGCCGATAACCGGCCCTGATGCTCAGCCAGGCGGGCGCTGTACGTGGCCAGGCGGGCGACAGCGTCAGCGGTCAACGGTGCCATGCCTTCTTCGGAGGTGCGGGTTTTGAGCAACTGGGCGAACTGCTCCAGCGTCTCGTCGCCCATCGGGATGTCTTCATCGAAATCCACCAGTACCCGGAACATCTCCTGAAAATCCGGATCGGCGTCTTGCAACGCGTAATACAGTGAACGCGCACCAATGATGATGACTTTGACCTGGAGCGGGATCACTTGCGGGGTCAAAGTCACCGTCGCCAGACGACCCAACTCGCCCAGAGGCGATTCCATTTTCAACTTGCGCGATTGCAAGGCGCGCTTGAGCGCATCCCAGACAAACGGCTCGCTGAGCATTTTTTCGGCTTCGAGCACCAGAAAACCACCGTTGGCCCGATGCAGTGCACCGGGGCGCAGTTGACGGTAGGTGGTGTATAGAGCGCCTTGATCGGTGCTGTATTCGATGCGCCCGAACAGGTTGTCGTAGGTGGGATGCGGTTCGAAAATCACCGGCGCGCCCGAATTGACCGGGTGGTCGACCACCAAACTCGGGCAGTATTGTTCTTCGAGCAGCTTGCGCGCCTCGGCGTCGGTCTTGCTATCGTCGACCAACTGCTCGACCACGGTTTTCAGCAGGTAGACCTGCACCCCTTGCAGGTAAGCGCAGACCCCGGCGTTCTCGTCGTACTTCTCGGACAACGGCGCCAGCAACGGCTGCAAGGCCAGGGTGATGGTTTCTTCATTCAACTGACGCATCTGGTTGCTGGATTCACGCTTCCATTGCGGCAGGCTGGCCAGCTCCTCGTTGAGGCGCTCTTCCAGACCGGAAATGTCGGTATGAAAACGCTCACGGTCCACTTCAGGCAACTGCGAAAATTCGGCCTCGTCCAGCGCCTTGCCTTCGCTCATCGGTGTAAAGGCAATGTTGGTGCTGTCGCGGTAAAGGGCGACTTCTTTTTCCAGGGCCAAGCGCTCGATAACGTCCAGCGCTCGGTCATAACGTTGATTGAATGCGCGGTCGATGGCGCTTTTTTTCTGTTGGTACGACGGGTGTTCGAACACCGCCGGGAAGGTCGCCAGCAGGTTATCGATCAGGCCATTGATATCCGCAATGAACGCACCCGCGCTGCCAGGAGGCAACTCCAGTGCGCGCGGCTCGCGCGGTTCATCGAAATTATTGACGTAAACCCAGTCCGACGGCGTCTCCATGCGCTTGCCTTCGGCTTTGAGGTAGCGCTTGACGAAGGAGAAGCGGCCGGTACCGGGCTCGCCCATCACAAATACGTTGTAACCGGGGCGCGGCATGGCCACGCCAAACTGTAAGGCTTCGACTGCTCGCTCTTGGCCGAGCACACCGCGAAAGGGTTCCAGATCATTGGTTGTCGTGAAGCTGAACTGTTCAGCGGAGAAAGGACGTGTCAGCGCTTCAGGCGCAAGACGCAAGCTGGCAGCAACAGGATCGGGCATCGGACATCCTTACATCGAGCGGGGCAGATAGCGGCATTCTGGCGCTCGCTGCACCCCGCTGGCAAGGCACGGTGCGGCCGATTTTTTTGCACGTAAAAGCTTCACTCTCCTTAATGGGAGAAAAGTCTCCAACCCTATAACAATTTGCAATAAATCACGGAACCCCTGGATCGGACCTAAACTCAAACTTGCGCAGCCAGTCATAACAA
Source organism: Pseudomonas sp. GG8 (assembly GCF_052976945.1). Taxonomy (NCBI): domain Bacteria; kingdom Pseudomonadati; phylum Pseudomonadota; class Gammaproteobacteria; order Pseudomonadales; family Pseudomonadaceae; genus Pseudomonas; species Pseudomonas sp. GG8. Next base: position 228,214 of record NZ_JBRIIP010000001.1, on the reverse strand, counting down.
CTCTGGCTTGCCCTGGCGCAATGACCGGCCAGGAACCTTGACCCTTGGTTGATCACAAAAGAGACTAAAGCTATGAAACGGATTCTTCTTGGTACTCTCTTCACCGTCGCATCCCTCAACGCCATGGCCCAAGCGCCAGGTGGCCCGGATTGCGGCTGGGGCAATATGCTGTTTGAAGGCCAGCGTGGAACTCCAGCCCACTTTCTGGCTTCCACCACCAACGGCACATCGGGTAACGCCACCTTCGGCATGACCTCCGGTACAAACGGCTGCTCCACCAACGCTGCCTTGACCTACGGCGGTAAATCCTGGCTTTCCATGAACGGCATGATGGACGAGCTTTCCAAAGACATGGCCATGGGTCAGGGCGAAGCGCTGACCACGTACGCGGTCGTGTTGGGCGTTGCACCACAAGACCGTGCGCATTTCGCCGCAGTCACCCACGAGCACTTCCAGCAGATTTTCAGCAAAGCAGATACAACGGCCGAAGATGTCCACAACAACACCCTCGCGGTGTTGAAAAACGACCCTCTTCTGGCGAAATACGCAACTCAGGCTTAAGCTCGCACCGCCTGCCCCCGCCTCAGGGGGCAGGCCCCTGTTTACGACCCCGAACATTGATTGCCCTGCCTCCTGACTAGTTGCCCTCTATGCTCAAACGCCTTGGTTATGTGGCGCTCTGTATCTGCATCTGCGCCCCGCTGTATGCCTCGCCGCATATCGACAATGATCGCTTGCAGCAACTGGCAAATACGCAGTTCTGGATATCCCTGGGGCACTATGAAACGGCCAAGCTGGGTGGCTGGCGCAGCTATGTAGATGACCCCAAATTTTTTCTTGCTGCCAACGGTGCCCACGATCCTGCAGCGGAACTGAGCGCCACGCTCGATGCGATTTATGCCCCCGTCAGCAGCTTCGACACCCTGGCTCAAAATAACCACGCCCAATGCGTTTACCCGGCACGGACCCGCTGGCTGCGTGACCAATTGCAGCTGAGCGACCTGCCCGCCGTAGACTGCAAAGAATTCAAGCAATGGTTCAAGGACGTGGCACCCGACAGCGCCGTGTTGATCTTTCCGGCCGCTTACTTGAACAGCCCTTCCTCCATGTTCGGTCACACCCTGTTGCGCATCGACCAGGCTGACGTGCAGACCAATCACACCGCCCTGCTCAGCTATGCAATTAACTTTGGCGCGTACATCGAAGGCATGGACAACAGTATTCTGTACGCGTGGAAAGGCTTGATGGGCGGTTATCCAGGCCTCTTCGCACTGGTGCCTTACCAGGAAAAACTGTCCGAATACCGCAGTCTGGAAAACCGTGACCTTTGGGAATACCGGCTGAACCTGACCCACGAAGAAACCGGGCGGATGGTCGAGCATGTCTGGGAGCTCAAGCAGATTCGCTTCAGCTATTTTTTCTTCGACGAAAACTGCTCGTATCGCTTGTTGGAGCTGCTACAAGTCGCACGACCCGGCCTGAACCTGACCCAGCACTTCCCGCTGACAGCGATCCCGACCGACACCGTACGCGCCGTGAAAGACGCAGGTCTGGTGGAGAGAACCGACTATCGCCCGTCCCGCGAGCGAGAGTTGCTCAGCCGCGCCGCGCCCCTTGAGAGTGAAGAACAGCAATGGGTGCTAAAGGTCAGCGCCGATCAGAAGCAATTGCAAAACAGCGATTACCTGACCCTGCCCAAAGAACGCCGCGCGTTGATTCAGGACGCCGCCTACCGCCTCGAACGCTATCGCGCAAATGGTCTGGAACGCGATACAGAACGCTCACAGCGCAGTTTCGAGCTGCTGCGTGCGATCAACCAGAATCCCCCGCCACCACTGGACATCGCACGCCCCGGCTTAACGGAAGACGGCCATGAGTCTCGTACCTGGCAATTGGGCGCGGGCAGCCGTGATGACAAGGCGTTCGCCGAATATGGCCTGCGCATGGCGTATCACGACCTGAACGACAATGCCTATGGTTTCCCGCTGGGCGCGCAGATCGAGATTCTCCAGCTAAAATTACGTCAATACGAAGGGAATCACTGGCAGGTCCAACAGTTCGATCTGGCAACCATTCGCTCGCTGACTCCACGCAACGCCCTGCTCCAACCCTGGTCCTGGCAAGTCTCCGGCGGACTGGAACGGGTGCTGGGTAAACATGCCGATGAAACCCTGGTCAGCCACGTCAACGGTGGCGGCGGCGGCACTTGGCAACTGACCGACGACATGCTCGGTTTCGCATTGGGCACCGTGCGCATCGAACACAACGCCGACTTCGCGGCCCTTGTTTCGCCTGCTGCAGGCTTCAACACTGGCCTGCTGTGGCGCAACCCGCTGGGCAACCTGAGCCTGGAAGCCAAGGGAGATTACTTCACCAATGGCGAAGTACGCCGCAGCATCAGCCTGAACCAGCAATGGGAACTGTCACGTAACCTCGGTCTGCGCCTGAGCGCCCAACGCGAGTACAGTCAACTGGCTTCGCCGGTCAACGAAGTGATGCTGGAAATGAAGTGGTATCACTATTGATCTTCAGCGTCTTCACGAACGCTTTCGCGGATAAATTCGCGGGTAATGCGACGCGACCATCACCGTTCTAAAACCCACTAAAGGGAGAAAAGCCATGAGTCGCGCCTTCGTCAATGAAGATCAAGCCGCCGAGCAAGCCGACCAACCGGTGGAACGACGAGTCAGCGAGCAGCCCAACTACGTGACCGCCCGCGGCCTCGTGCAGTTACAGACGCATGTGGCCGAGTTGCAAGCGCAGTACAGCGAACAATCGGCCCAGGGAGATCAAGCTGACAAACAACGTCAGGCCGACATCGAGCGCGATCTGCGCTACTTCAACCAACGCCTGCAAAGCGCCCAAGTGGTCGTACCGGCCCTCTCGACTGACAAGGTTCACATAGGTAGCTGGGTGACGTTCGCCGATGAGAGCGGCGCAGAGCAACGGGTGCAGTTGGTGGGTGAGGACCAGGCCGATGCGGCCAGCGCCTTGATCAACTGGGGCTCACCGCTGGGCCGAGCGTTGCTGGGCGCGCAACCGGGCGATGAGGTGCTATGGAAGCGCCCTGCGGGGGATCAGTTGATTGAGGTGATCAGGATAGAGGCGGAGGCTTGATTTATTGCGATCACTTCGTGATCGTTCGCAGACAAGTCAGCTCCCACGGCCTAGCGGTCAGACACGGAGGCCGTGTGGGCAGTGCTTTTAGGAACTGACTTGTCTGCGAAGACGGCATCTCAGACACAAGCGATATGCCTGAACTAAACCCCACATGAAAACGGAGCCCGAAGGCTCCGTTTTCATGGCAGATCAAATCACGCCAGTTTCTTGTGACGTACCCGGTGCGGCTGGGCCGCGGCTTCGCCGAGGCGTTTTTTACGGTCAGCCTCGTACTCGGTGTAGTTACCTTCGAAGAACACGGCTTGCGAGTCATCTTCGTACGCGAGGATGTGCGTCGCTACCCGGTCCAGGAACCACCGATCGTGGGAGATCACAATGGCAGCGCCCGGGAAGTCGAGCAACGCTTCTTCCAGCGAACGCAGGGTTTCCACGTCGAGGTCGTTTGACGGTTCGTCGAGCAGCAGCACGTTGCCGCCCTCTTTGAGTGTCAATGCCAGGTGCAAGCGACCGCGCTCACCGCCAGAGAGGTCCTTGACGAACTTCTGCTGATCGCCACCTTTGAAGTTGAAGCGGCCAACGTAGGTGCGCGACGGGATTTCATAGTTGCCGATGCGGATCACATCGGAACCATCGGAAACCGCCTGGAACACCGATTTGCTGCCGTCCAGATCGTCGCGGCTCTGATCCACGCACGCCAGCTGCACGGTTTCACCGACTTCAATCGTGCCGGAGTCCGGTTGTTCCTTGCCCATCAGCATGCGGAACAAGGTCGACTTACCTGCACCGTTACCACCAATAACCCCGACGATAGCGCCTTTAGGCATGGAGAACGACATGTTGTCGATCAGCACGCGATCGCCATAGCCTTTGGAAACGTTCTTGAACTCGATGACCTTGTCGCCCAGACGTGGACCGGCGGGGATGTAGATCTCGTTGGTTTCGCTGCGCTTCTGGAATTCCTGCGATTGCATTTCTTCGAAGCGTTGCAGACGGGCCTTGGATTTCGATTGGCGCGCCTTGGCACCTTTGCGAACCCACTCCAACTCGTCTTTCATGGCCTTTTCATGAGCCGACTGCTGCTTGGATTCCTGGGCCAGACGATCGGACTTGGCTTCAAGCCAACCCGAATAGTTGCCCTCGTAAGGAATACCGGCACCGCGGTCGAGCTCAAGAATCCAGCCAGCGACGTTATCCAGGAAGTACCGGTCGTGCGTGATCGCAACCACTGTGCCCGGGAAGTCGTGGAGGAAATGCTCCAGCCAGGCGACGGAATCGGCGTCCAGGTGGTTGGTCGGTTCGTCGAGCAACAGCATATCCGGCGCGGACAGCAGCAGACGGCAAAGGGCCACACGACGCTTTTCACCACCGGACAGGAATTCGATCTTCGCGTCCCAGGCCGGTAGACGCAGCGCATCGGCGGCGACTTCCAATTGACGGTCCAGGTTATGACCGTCGCTGGCTTGCAGGATGGACTCAAGCTTGGCCTGTTCGGCAGCCAGCTTGTCGAAGTCGGCATCCGGCTCGGCGTATTCGGCATACACCTGATCAAGGCGCGCCTGTGCATTTTTGATCACGCTGACCGCTTCTTCGACCACTTCACGCACGGTCTTGGTCGGGTCCAGCTGTGGTTCTTGCGGCAGATAGCCAATGTTGAGCTCAGGCATTGGCCGAGCTTCACCGTCGAACTCAGAGTCGACACCGGCCATGATTTTCAACAGTGTGGATTTACCCGAACCGTTCAAGCCCAGCACACCGATCTTGGCGCCAGGGAAAAACGACAGGGAGATATTTTTCAAAATTTCCCGCTTCGGCGGCACAACTTTGCTCAGCCGATGCATGGTGAAGACGTATTGAGCCATGGAAAGAAAACCCGGTATCTGTAACTGTGATAAAGCGCGGGCTTAGAGCGCGCCTCGAAAATAGCGGTGCAATTTTATTTATCTCCGGCGCTTGCCGCCAGAGAGATTGACCCTTTGATTGAAAATGCGCCGACCGGACATCGATTGCCGACATCACGTTATCTGGATATGGATCAATGCTTGCAGGCAGTGAAATCACTATCGTTAGAAACGGCCTAAACCGCACATCAAGCAAAGCTACCCGAATGCATCCGTCAGGGCAAACCATCCGGCCTAATGGGACTGGCACTTAGCCACGCATCAAGGCATGCTAGCCGCCCTTTGGGCGCCCGGTTTATAGTGCATCTCGCATTCGCCGCTTCAGTCCCGTCGTCAGGATTAGAGTTTGTCCACATCACTCCCCCCTGTTCCCCTGCGCACCTCTAGAGGCGCACCCACCGCGCATTTTCGCGGCTCATTAAAAGCTGCGCTCGCAGCCTTGGTGTTGCTGATGGTTGTGCTGCTGTTCTGGCAACTGATGGATCAGTTCCAGCAGACCCAGGACCGCCAGCGTCAGCGCAGCCTCGACTACAGCGCACAACTGGCCGATCGTTTGGGCCTGAACATGGCGCTCAGTGCACAAAGCGCACTCAACGTCCTAGATAATACGAAAGCGCAAACCCAAACCGCCGCACAACAAGCGCTGATGCTGGACACCCTGCGCCAGACCCTGCCGTCATTGCACAGCGCTGTCTGGTTGAATGCCGAAGGCGAAGTGCTTAAAGACAGCGCCCGCAGCGATGCAGGCTCATCCAGCGACGCACCCATCCTCGCGCAATTGATGCAGCGCGGTCAGGCGTATCCTTATTATTTCGGCAACGCGCCGGATGGCTCACGCGTCTATTTGTTGGTGCGCCAGCCTGGCGAAACGACAAAAGGCTATTGGGTACTGCGCCTCGCGCCCAACGTGCTGACGAAACTTACTCACCAGACAACTCAGGATTTCCAGCCCATGTGGCTGCTGGAAAACAGCATCACCCAAACAGTGATCGATCGTGATGCCGCTGGCATGGACAGCCCGGAAGACGCCAGCCGTGATGGTATCCAGAATGTGTTGCTGTCACCGTTGACCCATAGCGACTGGCAATTACGTGGCTTGTTCGATGCCAGCAAGGCACGTCAAGTATTGCTGCCAGCGCTGATCGGCAAATGCCTGATCGGGCTGTTGTGTTCCCTGTTGCCGCTGCTGGCCCTTGCCGGTCTGCGCCGTCGTCAACGGCAAATGCTTGAGAGCAAACGTCGTTATCAGGACATTTTCGACGGCACCGGCGTCGCGCTCTGCGTGCTCGACCTGTCAGGGCTTCATGGCTATTTGAGTAAGCTGCAAGTACACAGCAGCGATGATCTGGACCGTGTGCTAAAGACACAACCGCAGCTGTGCCCGGAACTGCTACAGCAACTGCACATTACCGAGGTCAATCAGGTCGCACTCGATCTGCTGAAAATCGAATCTGGCGCCGAGGCGTGGCAGCACCTGATAGAGGGGTGCCCGAGCACCCAACAAGGGATTGGCCTGCAGCTGATTCACGCGGTGCTCACCCGGCAGAGTCAACTCGAACTGGAAATCCGTCTGGCCAGCCCACAAGGCGACGATCAGTACCTGTGGCTGGTGATGCGATTGCCTGAACCGGCCGACTATAAGGCGGTGATCCTCAGCATCAGCGACATCAGCAGCCGCAAGCGCGTCGAACTGTCGTTGGTCGAGCGCGAAGGTTTCTGGTCCAATGTGGTGCGTACCGTACCGGATCATCTGTACGTGCAGGACGTCATCAGCCAGCGAATGATTTACAGCAACCACCATCTTGGTGAAACGCTGGGCTACAACAAGGCCGAGCTACAGAAGATGGGCGAGTACTTCTGGGAGATCCTGCTACACCCGGACGACGCCGAACACTATCAGTCCATGCGCCAACTGCAGCGGCAAACCGGGCATGCCGAGCTGCTGCAATGCCAGCTACGGTTTCGTGATCACAATAACCACTGGTGTCGCTTCGATATACGCGAGCAAGCATTGGTGCGCGACAAGAACGGGGTTGTGACGCGCATCATCGGCGTTGCAAAGGACATTACCGAACAGCTCGAAGCCAGCGAGTCCCTGCGTGACAGCGAACAGCGCTACCGGATGCTCGCGGAAAGCATCAGCGATGTAATTTTTTCCACCGACAGTGCGCTGAAACCCAATTACGTCAGCCCGTCGGCGCAGACAGTCCTGGGCTACAGCGCTGAATGGATTCTTGAGAACGGGTGGCAACCGACCATCGCCAACCCGCAGCAATTGACCAAGATGAATGCGCTGCTTGAGCACGTCGCCAAGGCCCTGGGCAAACCCGACGAGTTGGCGAAACTGCGCGCGGGCCTGCCGACCCAGCTGTTCCTCTTCGACTGCCTGCGAGCCGATGGACGCAAGATCCCGATCGAGCTGCGCCTGATTCTGGTGTGGGATGAGTACGGAGCCTTCGAAGGCATCCTGGGTGTCGGGCGCGACATCAGCCAGCAACGTCGTGCCGAGAAAGACCTGCGTATGGCCGCCACGGTATTCGAACATTCCACGTCGGCGATCCTGATCACCGACCCGGCTGGCTACATCGTGCAGGCCAACGAAGCGTTCAGTCGCGTCAGCGGTTATGACGCGTCACAAGTACTCGATCAACTGCCCACCCTGCTGACCGTCGATGATCAGCAGGAAGCGCACTTGCGTTACATCATCAAGCAACTGCACCAACGCAGCAGTTGGGAAGGCGAAGTCTGGCTCAAGCGTCGCAGTGGCGAGCATTACCCGGCGTGGGTCGGCATCACTGCGGTGCTTGACGACGAGGGCGATCTTGCCAGCTATGTGTGCTTCTTCAACGACATCAGCGAGCGCAAGGCCAGTGAACAACGCATCCATCGGTTGGCCTATTACGACGCCCTGACGCACCTGCCCAACCGCACCCTGTTCCAGGACCGTCTGCACACTGCACTTCAGCAAGCCGAGCGCCAGCAGGCGTGGGTGGTGCTGATGTTCCTCGACCTGGACCGTTTCAAGCCTATCAACGACTCCCTCGGCCACGCCGCTGGCGATCGCATGCTCCAGGAAATGGCATCGCGACTGCTGGGTTGTGTTGACGACGACGACACCGTGGCGCGCATGGGGGGGGACGAGTTCACCCTGCTGCTGCAACCGCGGGCCACCCGGCAGATCGCCCTGAACCGTGCGATCAATGTTGCTGAACAGATCCTCGGCAGCCTGGTGAAACCGTTCGTCCTCGAAGGTCGTGAGTTTTTTGTGACCGCCAGTATCGGCATCGCGCTCAGCCCGCAAGATGGCAACGAGCTGAGCCAGCTGATGAAAAACGCCGACACGGCCATGTACCACGCAAAAGAACGCGGCAAAAACAACTTCCAGTTTTATCAAGCCGACATGAACGCCACGGCCCTTGAGCGACTGGAGCTCGAAAGCGATTTGCGTCACGCCCTCGAGCAAAAAGAGTTCACGCTGTATTACCAACCGCAGTTCAGTGGTGACGGTAAGCGCCTGACAGGTGCCGAAGCCCTGCTGCGCTGGAACCACCCCCGACGCGGTCTGGTACCGCCGGGCGACTTCATTCCGGTGCTTGAAGAACTCGGACTGGTCGTGGAAGTCGGAGATTGGGTACTGACCCAGGCGTGCCGTCAGCTCAAGAGCTGGCACCAGGCCAAGGTCCGCGTGCCCAAAGTATCAGTCAACATTTCCGCACGGCAGTTCTCCGACGGTCAGTTGGGCACGCGCATTGCCGACATTCTCAAAGACACCGGCCTGCCGCCGGCCTGTCTCGAGCTGGAGCTGACCGAAAGCATCCTGATGCGTGAAGTCAACGTGGCCATGCTGATCCTAGACGGTTTAAAACGTCTGGGCCTGAGCATCGCGGTGGACGACTTCGGCACCGGCTACTCGTCGCTGAACTACCTCAAGCAATTCCCGATTGATGTGCTGAAAATCGACCGGACGTTCGTCGACGGCCTGCCCTCGGGTGAGCAGGACGCGCAGATCGCTCGCGCCATCATCGCCATGGCCCACAGCCTCAACCTGTCGGTCATCGCCGAGGGCGTGGAGACCCATGAACAGCTGGAGTTCCTGCGCGAACACGGTTGCGACGAAGTTCAGGGCTACCTGTTTGGCCGCCCGATGCCACCTAATCGCTTCGAAGCGCAATTCAGCAATGACGCGTTGTTCATGTTTGATTGATGGTGGTGGTGACCCACGTGAAAACCGCTTGTCTCCGACATGACTGCCTTTCATATGCCAGATAAAAGCCGATGGGTTAGAATGCCCTCCTTTTCTACTGCCCCGATCCTTGAGGACCGCCATGTTCAGCCGTGATTTGACTCTCGCCAAGTACGACTCCGATCTCTTTGCCGCCATGGAGCAAGAAGCTCAGCGCCAAGAAGAGCACATCGAGCTGATCGCTTCGGAAAACTACACCAGCCCTGCCGTGATGGAAGCTCAAGGCTCGGTCCTGACCAACAAGTACGCTGAAGGCTACCCAGGCAAGCGTTACTACGGCGGCTGCGAATACGTCGACGTGGTTGAGCAACTGGCTATTGATCGCGCTAAACAGCTGTTCGGTGCCGATTACGCGAACGTTCAACCACACGCGGGCTCCCAAGCCAACAGCGCGGTCTACCTGGCGTTGCTGCAAGCGGGCGACACCATTCTGGGCATGAGCCTGGCCCACGGTGGTCACCTGACTCACGGCGCCAGCGTCAGCTCGTCCGGCAAGCTGTACAACGCCGTACAGTACGGCATCGACGGCAACGGCCTGATCGACTACGACGAAGTCGAGCGTCTGGCGGTTGAACACAAGCCAAAAATGATCGTGGCGGGTTTCTCCGCGTACTCGCAAATCCTGGACTTCCCGCGCTTCCGCGCAATCGCTGACAAAGTCGGCGCTTACCTGTTCGTCGACATGGCGCACGTGGCCGGTCTGGTTGCTGCAGGCGTGTACCCGAACCCGGTTCCATTCGCTGACGTGGTCACCACCACGACTCACAAAACCCTGCGCGGTCCACGTGGCGGTCTGATTCTGGCCAAAGCCAACGCCGACATCGAGAAGAAGCTGAACTCGGCCGTCTTCCCAGGCTCCCAGGGCGGTCCGCTGGAACACGTAATCGCAGCCAAGGCCGTCTGCTTCAAAGAAGCCTTGCAGCCTGAGTTCAAGACTTACCAGCAACAAGTGGTCAAGAACGCCAAGACCATGGCCAGCGTGTTCATCGAGCGCGGCTTCGACGTAGTGTCTGGCGGTACCGAAAACCACCTGTTCCTGCTGTCGCTGATCAAACAGGACATCTCCGGCAAAGACGCTGACGCTGCCTTGGGTCGCGCGTTCATCACCGTGAACAAGAACTCGGTGCCGAATGACCCACGCTCCCCGTTCGTGACCTCCGGCCTGCGCTTCGGCACCCCAGCCGTGACCACTCGCGGCTTCAAAGAAGCAGAATGCAAGGAACTCGCTGGCTGGATCTGCGACATCCTGGTTGACCTGAACAATGAGGCCGTGATCGACGCCGTACGTGAAAAAGTCAAAACCATCTGCGCTAAATTGCCGGTATACGGCGCTTAATCGCCCCGTATTACTGGCGACATAAAAAAACCGGCTCTTAGAGCCGGTTTTTTTTGCAGAATCCCCAGTGTTTGGCCTGTCGCATTCGCGCCCACAAATTCTGCGATCCATCCCGACCTCGTGACGACTTAACCGGAAATAGCTGACACTCCGCAGCCGTTAAGCCATCTCAACTCGCGCAAACCCCGTACGGATTTTCTCTTCCGGCAAGTCATCGGCAATGAACACAATCACGCTTTCGCGCTTTTCGTCTTCAGCCCACTCCGTGTCCCAGTCAAAGCCATACAACTTCAGCACGCCTTGAAACACCATGCGTCGGGGTTCGTTGGCGATGTTGAGGACGCCTTTGTAGCGCAGCAGTTGTTTGCCGTGGTCTTCCAGCAGTTCATTCATGAACTCGCTGAGCTTGTCGATATCCAGCGGTTTGTCGGTGCGCAGAACGAGGCTGGTGATGCGGTCAATGTTGCCTGCGCTGCTCACTGGTTTCAGCGGACGCAGCATCATGCCGCCGCCAACGTCAGCGTTGAGGTTGAAACCGCGCACGTCCAGCAATTCAGCCAGATCAATATTGCCGTGTTCAACCACTCGAATCGGAGCGCGACGGTTGATCCGGGTCAGCCGTTCGCTCAGGGCATTAAAAGCGGCGTCATCCACCAAATCGCGCTTGCTCACCAACAGGCGATCAGCGAAACCGATTTGCGCCTGGGCGATGGTTTGGGTCAGGTGTTGCTCGGCATGGGCCGCGTCGACCAAGGTGATGATGCCGTCGAGGAGGTAGCGCTCGCGCAACTCCTCGTCAATGAAGAAGGTTTGCGCCACCGGTGCCGGATCAGCCAGCCCGGTGCATTCAATCACCAGACGGTCAAAGGCAATCTCACCGCTGTCGAGCCGCTCAAGCAGCAAGTACAAAGCCTTGGTCAAATCGGTGTGAATGGTGCAGCACACGCAGCCATTGGACAGGGTCATGACCTGTACGGGCTCGGTGCCAAGCAATTGGGTGTCGATCCCGGCATCGCTGAATTCGTTCTCGATGACGGCGATTTTCAGGCCGTGTTCAGCCTTGAGCAAATGACGCAGCAAGGTGGTTTTGCCGGCGCCGAGAAAGCCACTGAGTACAGTGACCGGAATGGGTTGCGAAACAGTCATGCGTACTCCTGCGTTTAAATGCGCTTCATAACCAGACCCCATAAACGAAAACGCGCCACGACTGGCGTGGCGCGCGGGATCAGAGATGACTATCCATCAGAGGCTCAGCAGCATTTCGGGCCACCTTTGCCGCCGTAACGAGCCTCCTGGCGTTCACGAAAGAACGCTTCGTAGGTCATCACCGGCTTGTCCGGGTGCCTGATCTGCATATGCTCGACGTAATTATCGTAGTCAGGCATCCCCACCATCAGGCGCGCGGCCTGGCCGAGGTATTTCCCGAGGCGACTCAGGTCATTGAACATGTGCAATTCCTCCGTTGAAGCCCGGGTTCATCGTGCGTTCGGCAGCGCCTGGAAAGGCGCCTCTTTGTCCGTACGCCCTTTGGTGCCCCATGCTGCCACACCGACCTTGATCGCATAGAACAGGATCGCGAACACCACCACCATGAACAGCGCGGTCAGGGTAGCGTTGGTGTAGGCGTTGAAAATCACGTGCTGCATCTGATCAATGCTGTTAGCCGGAGCCAACACCTGACCCGCGTCCAGGGCTGTACGGTACTTGGTCGCCAGTGCCAGAAAACCAACCGCAGGGCTCGGGTCGAACAGCTTGATGTAGCCGGCGGTGGTGGTGCAGATCAGCAGCCACACCGCTGGCAGCATGGTGACCCAAATGTAGCGTTGGCGCTTCATTTTGATCAGCACAACAGTAGCGAGCATCAGCGCGATACCGGCCAGCATCTGGTTGGAGATACCGAACAATGGCCACAAGGTGTTGATCCCGCCCAATGGGTCGATCACGCCTTGATAGAGCAAGTAGCCCCACATCGCGACGCAGCCTGCGGTGGCGATCAGGTTGGCAGGCCATGAATCCGTGCGCTTGAGCGACGGCACAAAAGTACCCAGCAAATCCTGGAGCATGAAACGACCGGCTCGGGTCCCCGCATCCACGGCGGTGAGAATGAACAGCGCCTCGAACAAAATCGCGAAGTGGTACCAGAACGCCATGGTGTCTTTGCCCGGCAGTACCTGGTGCAGGATCTGCGCGATACCGACCGCCAGGGTCGGCGCACCGCCAGCACGGGCCAGCACAGTGGTTTCACCGATGTCTTTAGCCACCGCAATCAGCGCGTCCGGGGTAATGGCAAAGCCCCAACTGCTGACGGTTTGCGCAACCGTGACCGCGTCGCTGCCGACAATCGCTGCAGGGCTGTTCATCGCGAAATACACGCCCGGATCAATCACCGAAGCCGCCACCATGGCCATGATCGCCACGAAGGACTCCATGAGCATCGCGCCGTAGCCGATGTAACGGGAGTGGGCTTCGCTCTCTAGCAGCTTCGGCGTGGTACCCGACGCAATCAACGCGTGGAACCCGGACACCGCACCGCAGGCAATGGTAATGAACAGGAAGGGAAACAGCGCGCCTTTCCAGACCGGACCGGTGCCGTCGGTAAACTGAGTCAGCGCAGGCATTTTCAACTCAGGCGCAACGATCAGGATGCCAATCGCCAAGGCGAGGATGGTGCCGATTTTCAGGAACGTCGACAGGTAATCCCGGGGTGCCAGCAACAGCCAGACCGGCAGTACCGCCGCGACGAAGCCATAACCGACCAGCATCCAGGTGATTTGTATGCCGGTGAAGGTGAAGGCCTTGGCCCAGACCGGGTCCGCAGCAATCTGCCCGCCGGTCCAGATCGACGCCAGCAGCAGAATCACACCCACCAATGAGATCTCGCCAATGCGACCCGGACGGATGTAGCGCATGTAGACACCCATGAACATCGCAATCGGGATCGTCGCCAGCACCGTGAACATACCCCACGGGCTACCCGCCAGCGCTTTAACCACGATCAGTGCCAACACCGCGAGGATGATGATCATGATCAGGAAGCAACCGAACAAGGCGATAGTGCCGGGCACACGGCCCATTTCTTCACGCACCATCTCGCCCAGGGAGCGACCGTTGCGCCGGGTGGACAGGAACAGAATCATGAAATCCTGCACCGCACCGGCGAACACCACACCGGCAATCAGCCAGAGCGTACCGGGCAGATACCCCATCTGCGCCGCAAGCACCGGGCCGACCAGAGGACCGGCGCCAGCGATGGCGGCAAAGTGGTGACCAAAAAGAATATGTTTGTTGGTCGGCACATAGTCCAGACCATCGTTATTGAGGACCGCAGGGGTGGCGCGATTAGGGTCCAGCTGCATCACTTTGGTGGCGATGAACAGGCTGTAATAACGGTAAGCAACCAGATAAATCGCGATAGACGCGACCACGATCCAGAGTGCATTGATGGCTTCACCGCGACGTAAAGCCACGACCCCCAAGGCAAACGCCCCAACAACTGCAAGGATCAGCCAGGGCACATGACGCAGCAGGCTAGTATTGGTTTTCATTTTTTTTATTTTCCAGCGAGTGATCTAGGAACAGACCTCCGAGTTTAGACTCAACAGCGCGAAAGGCCACCCCCCGAACAGGGTCCTGCGCGGGTTTTCGGCGACGAAAGACCAAGAACGGGTCGCAATCAACCTGCGGGGAAAATGTCGGCAGGTACAGGTCGGTTTATGAAGCTATAGTCAGCGCTTCAGAGGGTGAAACCATGACCGAATCCAACGCAGAGCGTCGACGCTTCAAACGCATCGCCTTCGACGCCAAAACCGAACTCAGCCAAGGCCCGAACCGCTGGCCGGTTCGGCTGCTTGACCTGTCCCTCAAAGGCCTGCTCATCCAACGCCCAACCCCATGGCTCGGCAACCCGGATCAACCCTTCGCCGTCGACATCCACCTGAGCGAAGACGTCGATGTGCGCATGGACGTCCAACTGACCCACGAAGACAATCAACAACTGGGGTTTGTTTGTTTGCATATCGGGCTGGAGTCGATCAGCCACCTGCGCCGTTTGATCGAACTGAACCTGGGGGATATGCAGGAGCTGGAGAGAGAGATAAAGGCGTTGGTTGAGGGTTGAGGTACCACTTCAAAGCACCTCAACTCCTCGCTGATGATTAGCACCCACCGAGGCGGGCCCCATCCCTTTTTCAGTCGGTGCCAAACTTCGGCGAACGCGGCCCGTATAGGAGACCTGCGTTGTGCCCAGCGGACAATAGGCGCTGGCTTGTAATGCCAGCAATGGGATGGCTGGCGTCCGTCGAGCTGTTGATAATCTGTTTCACCGCAGCCGTGATCAACATACCGACTAGTCCGCCGCCGCTATTATTATTGCCTTCATCGCTCGACGCAGTTGCAGTCCCGGTCCAAAGCGTCGTTCCGGTTTTTAGGTCCACAAGCTTCGCGGTCGCCGTTACGACCGTCTGACTGCTGATCACTATATAGCTAGTGCCATACTTGATGACGGAGATATACAGGGCTGCGTCAGCACCAAAAATCTCCCTCAGCTTGGCAGGCGCCACTTGATGAATATCATTTGGTGTGGTCAGGCCATTATGCCGGAACGTTTCATCCACCAGCGCCACCGGCATCACATAATACCCAGCCTCGGCCAACGGATACGTGATCTGCGACAGCATGCTGTAGGTGGCCTTTACATCCGGCGACTCATTCAGCGGTGGCAATACCACAATGCTACTCGGCCGGCTCTGCTTGAATGCCGAGTAATCAATTGTTTTCTGGGGCGCACAGCCAGCGACCACGGCCACGACCCATAAACCGATACACAACTTGAGAAATCGCGACATCACGTCTAGCTTCCTTTCTTAGCATTCTTCAGCAAAAAATCCATGTACGTTGCCGATTCCGGGAACAGTACTTTCTCGGTCCGAAACTCTTGCACCATCTGATCATCTTTACCGACGCTCAGGTACAGCAGCCCCAACTGCGCGTGATAACCAGGCGGCGCCAAACTGTTGGTCGAACGGATCTTTTGTATGTCCCGTTCCAATGCTTCAATCTGGGCTTCTTTAGGGTCCCCTTCAAAGTATTGATACACCTGCGGCTGGTAGCTTTCCCACTGGTATAACGTTTTCGGTGCCGGCACGCATCCCGCCAACAAACCACTGCCCATTACCCCGGCAACCATCACGCCCCACGACACAAACACCTTGCCCATAACTTTCATCCTTGTTGTTGCCCGTTACTGGTTTCCTGGTTTCCAGGCGCCATTGTCGAGTGCATTGACCAGGTTGTTCACTGCCTCACGCATAGCAAGATCGAGAACCTTTCCGTTGAGAGTCGAGTCATAGCTGGCGGTGCTGCCGAAGCCAATAATCTCGCGGTTCGACAGCTCATACTCACCCGCGCCCTGGCTGGAGAACACCACCTCAGACGTAGAAATATTGACGATATTCAGCGCGACCTTGGCGTAAGCCACCTGCGACTTGCCACGCCCGAGGAGACCGAAGAGTTGGCGGTCGCCCGTTTCCTTACGGCCAAACTCAGTGACATCCCCGGTCACGACATAATCAGCGCCCTTGAGCCGCTGCGCTTGGCCCTTGATCAGGGCTTCTTGCTGGATTTCGCCCATGTTGTCGCGATCAAGCACATTGAAGTGATTGGTCTGCTGCATATGAGTAATCAGGATGGTCTTGGCCTGCCCTCCGAGGCGATCAACACCGTCGGAAAAAATCCCGCGCATATAGCTCGAACGGTTATCGAACTTACCGACCGCAATCGGCGTGCGCATACCGCTGTAGGCGCGGCTGGCGCTTTCAACCTTCAGAACCGGCAAAGCCCTAGCGCTTTCCGTGACGGAACAACCCGCCAACATACCGAGCGCTACAGGGAGTGCTCCCAGCAACAACAGCCGTGTTGTTTTGCTCACTTAAATCTCCTTGAAAAGGCCCACGCTGAGCGCTGCTCAGCCAGCCAAGGCGGGCGAACCGGACGCCGATGGTTTTATCGCCCAACAGGGACAGGTTTACTTTCTGGACAAACAGGCCAAAAAACAAACGAGAGCCTTTTAATCTTATTGACGATTACAACGTCATTTAGTTTGTTTGGTAAGCGTGCCGAGGGAGGCCTCTTTGACGAAGTAACAAACTTCCGTATCGCCTAACAGGCTCAGGCTGTTCCTTGCCATCACAACGTAGACAATCTCCCCTGCACGCACACAATCACGTAATACAGAGACCTGACTTATTCAAATGCCTTGGGAGGTAATCTATATAACCGATATCCTCTTCCGCCCCATGGAAAGAGCCACAATCCGTCTAGCCACCATAGATATCAAAGTGCCACACATGGTAGCTCGACGGATTTGTGACGTCAATTTATCAGTCACTGGACAAACTTGATTGCCTGCACACCTTGGCTAAGAAGGGTGACAGCCTGCACCTGGCAGGCCTTGAATCCGCGTAACGGCCTGGTCTCAGGTGCGAAAATGGCTGACCATGACCTGCAGCTCGTTGCCCAAGCGCGCCAGTTCGACGCTTGAGGCCGCCGTTTCCTCGCTGGCGCCAGCAGTTTGCTCGGAGATGTCGCGCACGTTGAGTACGCTGCGATTGATCTCCTCGGCCACGGCGCTCTGCTGCTCGGCGGCGGCGGCAATTTGCTGGTTCATCGACTGGATCGTCGACACCGTGCGCGTGATACTTTCCAGAGATGTGACGGCGCGACGGGTCAATTCGACGCTGCTGTCCGTGAGGACACGGCTGCTTTCCATTACGGTCGACACTTCCTGTGTACCGCTTTGCAGGCTAGTGATTAGCCCTTCGATTTCTTCGGTGGATTTCTGAGTGCGCTGAGCCAGGCTTCGGACTTCGTCTGCAACGACAGCGAAACCCCGTCCAGCCTCTCCCGCTCGCGCGGCTTCAATGGCGGCGTTGAGCGCCAACAGATTGGTTTGTTGAGCCACGGCCTTGATCACATCGAGTACGCCGCCGATTTTTTCGCTTTCCTCCTTCAGATGATTCATCGCTTTGTTAGAGTTATCGACCTCGACGGCCAACAGTTCGATTTGATCTATAGCCTCACCAATAACTTTTTCACCTGCTCGCGCCTCTTTATCAGCGGCGGCGGCGGCATTTGAGGCTTCTTCGGCGTTACGTGACACTTCTTGTACGGTGGCGGTCATTTCGTTCATGGCGGTCGCGACTTGATCGGTTTCGACTCGCTGGCTGTTCACACCCGCACTGGTCTGCTCGGTAACGGCGGACAACTCTTCCGCCGCACTGGCAATCTGGGTGACACCCTTGCTGATGCCACCGATCAGCTCGCGCAAACTCACCGTCATACCCTGCATGCTGCGCTGTAACTGGCCAAGTTCGTCACGCCGCTCGGTCTTGATGTCGTGACTAAGATCACCCGCAGCGATGCGTTCTGCGGCTTTCAGGGTTTCCAGCAGCGGATGGACTATCTGTGCAGTGATGACCCATGCCGCGAGGATGCCCAGGGCCAACGCCAGCAGCGTACTGATCACCAGCAATTGGCGAGCACTTTGCGCCTCGCTGTCGCGCGCCTGACTCTGGCTGTCGATGAGTTTCTGGCTAAGCGCCTCGAGACTGACGCCAGAAACAGCCATCTGATCAAGCGTTTCCAGGCTGGTGTGTACCTGTGCAGCATAGTTCTGCACATCCTTGCGGTACTGTTGCAGCACGAGTTCCGCTTGCATCAGGCGGGTTTGTTCGCGAGGTGCAGTCGCGTCGCGGACCTTGATCAGTTCGGCTGTGACCTGATCAATAGTCGCCAGAGTTCCTTGCTCTTTGCTCGGATCATTGGTGTAGATGAAGCTGTACACCACTATGCGGGCCTGCTGGATATGCACGGCGAGTTGGCCGATGGCCTGAAACTGGCTCAAGCGCAGAGTGTCATTTTGATCTTCAACCGCAGGGGCGCTGACAAGGTCCTGGGTGGCTTCATTTAGCGCCTCGGTAATTTCTGCAGCGCTCTGCACCAACTTCGCGAGCGCTGATTCACGGTCTTTAAAGGTTCGCTCAAGCGTGCTGAAGCGGGTCCGGTAGTCCTCAACGATGCGGCCTTGCTCCTCGATAAGTTGCAGGTCCACAGGATTACTCACCACGCCGCTCAGAGACCGTTGATTGTCCTGGATACGTTCCAGCACGCCTGACACTGCGGCGCTGTTTTGTTCGTTGCGCTCAGCCAGATAGCGCAGGCGGTTAACGCGTAAATCTTTAGTCAGGGCGCTTAGGTTCGCAATGGCGCTGATCTTGTTACCGCGGTCGACCATGTTATTGGCGCTGTGCCAGCCGGTCAGCGCGATCAATAAGGTCAGTAACACCAAGAGGCCGAAGCCCAAGGCAAGCTTGGCCTTTACACCGACATGACCCAAGGCCTGACTAAAACGTTTGAACATTGCATTTCCTCAAAGTGCTGCGAACTGACGGCCATAGGCTGCTGATATGACCACTATCGGCAATGTCCAAGTGGAACTGTAGGGTATGAGGGCGAGACTTTAGTCTGCTTGTGCACGTGTGCCATAAGACACTATGGGGCAACAGAATGAGTGCGGCATAGCCTATGCCGAGCAAGCGATTGCGACAAAGTGTCGACAGACACTCGATCGCTGATTTCTGATGATTTCGATCGCAATAAATCAGCTTCAGTGCTGGATACGCTGTCTCAGCAGACGCCTGGCATGGTGATCTCCGATGTACAGGGCAACCCGTTTTCGCAGGACATCAACTTGCCTGGCCTATGTCGATGCCACTTATCAATCCAAGTTAACCCTGACGTTGGCCAATAACCCCGATGCCGATGCAAACGGTAATATTCTTGTCACCCCAGGCAACAAGATCCCTGGCATTTCGCCCCTACAGTTCAAGTTGGGCGGCGACTATAAGATGACGTCTGCATGGACCCTGGGTGGAGACGTGATAGCCAACAGCGGCCAGTATTATGTGGGTGACGATTCAAACAAAAATGCCAGGTTGGGCGGGTATACTGTTTTCAATGTCCACAGCGCCTACCAGCTTACCGACAACATCAGACTGTTCGCCAAACTTGATAACGCCCTTAATCGGCAATATGCCACCCCTTGGGCTATCAAACCCCCAATCAACCACCCCAGCGGCGACTCGCTCGATGTTTTCAGGCTTCAACATCAAGTTCTGAGACCTTCAAAACGGGGAGCAGTGTTTAGAGCGGGCAGCTAACGAAAATCGCCCGTTCTGTGGGTGAGGTCGAACACAGCACAGGGCGTCGAGCAATATGTCGAAGGTAAGGTAAGGTCTGCAAAGTAAGTTAGACGCGGGTCATAGGGGCAGCTAAAGAGACGCAGAGCAATTCCCCCCCTCACACCGCGCCCCATTTTCAATCCGGTTTTTTTCAACCCACCGGTGTCTCGGTTCTTGACCGAGGGCGGGGGGTCGATACCAATGTGGCATCGACGATGGTGCCTTGATCCCATCCGCCCTGAGCTGGCTGAATGGCGGCGAACGGCTTGTACCACAGTAAGTGATTGTCTCGCAGGTCGATCACCACACCGGTGCCGCCGACTTGGGGTGTGGGAACACTGGTGGGCACCACACTTTAAAAATCCGGTCACTGGATTACCGAGGCGGGGCCGGGTCAGCTGTTCGCGATCAGCTTCGGAGAGCTGATCGGCACCTTTGATTTCGATGTCTTTGATGGTGAAGCAGCGAGTCTCGGCAGGGGCTGTCGGCGCGCTGGGAGTACTTGGCTTGCCGGGGAGCTCTCGAAGGCCCTCAAGACGCCTGCATTGTTTTTCCAATAAACGGTCTGACGCTCACGAATCAGGTCCGGCTCTCCTGGTGTGGGTCCGAGAGCTGCCAATGCAGGGCTCAACGTACTCAAAAAAAACAACAATACAGCCATCCACAACCTCATCCCGACGGTGAGTCTCCACATGTTCGTTCCCTCGAGACAGCATTTAATGTCAATATGACACTAATGGTAATTCGCCAGCTTTATGGCGTCAATTTGTTGTTTCGAGTCGATTCACACATTTCAGTAAGCGATTACCTTTCAAGCAACCTGCCGAAAAAAAAGCCAACCCGTAGGGCTGGCTTTCGATTTCAAACGGCGATTACGTTATTCGAACAGCGCATCCAGCGCCTGTTCCAGACGGCTCACGGCAATGATCTGCAACCCCGGAGGCGCTTCCTTGGGGGCGTTGCCTTTGGGGACGATGGCGCGTTTGAAGCCGTGTTTAGCCGCTTCTTTCAACCGTTCCTGACCGCTGGGCACCGGGCGGACTTCGCCGGAGAGGCCAACTTCACCGAACACCAGCAAGTCGTGGGGCAGCGGGCGGTTGCGCAGGCTGGACATGACAGCGGCCATCAAGGCGAGGTCGGAGGCGGTTTCCAGTACTTTCACCCCGCCGACCACGTTGAGGAATACGTCCTGATCATGGGTAGGAATCCCGCCGTGGCGATGCAGGACGGCCAGCAGCATGGCCAGACGGTTCTGATCCAGACCAAGGGTGACCCTGCGTGGATTGGCCAAGTGACTGTCGTCGACCAGCGCCTGAACTTCCACCAGCATTGGTCGGGTGCCTTCCCACGTCGCCATGACGACACTGCCGGGAACTTCTTCTTGAGCGCGGGTCAGAAAAATCGCTGAAGGATTGGAGACCTCTTTCAAGCCCTTATCGGTCATGCCGAACACGCCCAGTTCGTTGACCGCGCCGAAACGGTTTTTCACGGCGCGCAACAAACGCAGACGCCCGTCGGATTCGCCTTCGAAATACAGCACGGTGTCGACCATATGTTCAAGCACGCGAGGACCGGCCAATGAGCCTTCTTTAGTGACATGCCCAACCAGGAAAATCGCGGTACCGCTCTGTTTCGCGTACCGCACCAACAGCGCCGCGCTCTCGCGCACTTGCGACACGCCGCCCGGCGCCGATTGCAGTTGTTCGGTGAAGATGGTCTGGATCGAGTCGATCACCATGACTTTGGGCTGCTCGATGCGGGCCGTGGCGATGATGGTTTCGATGCAGGTTTCGGTCATGACCCGCAGCTTGTCCTGGGGCAAACCCAAGCGTCGGGCGCGCATGGCGACCTGTTGCTGCGACTCTTCGCCGGTGACATAAAGCGCGGGCATCCGCTCGGCGATGGCGCACAGGGTTTGCAGGAGAATGGTGGATTTGCCAATGCCAGGGTCGCCGCCAATCAGCACCACCGACCCATCGACCAGGCCACCGCCCAGCACACGATCTAGCTCGGCAGAGTTGGTGGAGAACCGGGGGACTTCCTGGACGCTGACTTCAGCCAGGGTCCTGATTTGCGCTTGCTGCCCGGTCCAGCCAGAGCGACCGCTCGGAGGGGTTGCGGCACCGCTTCCCAGGAGGGTCTCGACCAGGGTGTTCCAGGCACCACATTCGCCGCACTGGCCCGCCCACTTTGGAAAAGTCGCACCGCACTCGGTACAGCCGAACATGCGCTTAGCCTTGGCCATAACCACCCCAGTCTTAAAAGGGGGCAATCATAACGCAGGTTTGCGCGCCTGAGCGGGTGCGAAACATGAGTACGCTCATGGGATTCCTTTGCGCGCATCGCTCCCGCCCAAGCTGCACCGGAGCAGAAGTGACGCGACGCGACCCGCCTGAATCAGTCCGTCAGTTTTTTCGCCAGCGCTCTTACCCGAACGAGATCGCCCATCGCAACCTTGGTGACGCCGGTGCCGTATTCCGGATCTGCCTTGTAAAGGAACGAAAGGATGATGTGCTTGCTTTCATCGTCGGAGGAAGATAATGAGCCGCCGAAATTCTCAATCAGATCGGCCCGCTCTTTTTTGCTGTAGGAACGGTACAGCTCTCCCGCTTGCTTGAAGTTCTGCTCACGCTGGATTTTCGCTTGCTGGGTTGTACCTGCCAACGGCAGTTGACTGTAACGGGCATCGGCCTGCTCTTCACGCGGGTTAAGGCGACTCGGCTGATAGTTGACACCCGACGTGCTGTGACCAGCGTTCATCGCACCGTCCTGATTACCGTTATTAACCGGCACTTTTGGCGCATTGACCGGCAGTTGCTGCGCGTTTGCACCCAGGCGGTACAACTGCGTGTCGGAATACGAGAAGACCCGTCCTTGCAGCAGGCGGTCTTCGGACGGCTCAATGCCCGGCACCAGATTGGAAGGCGCCATGGTGACCTGCTCGGTTTCCTGGAAAACGTTGCCCGGGTTCTTGTTCAAGACCATCTGCCCGACCTTGCGCTGAGGAACGTCTGGCCAGATTTTGGTGGCATCCAGCGGGTCAAAATCGAACGCCGCCAACGCTTCAGGCTTAAGCACCTGCACATACAGGTCCCATTTCGGAAAGTTGCCTTGGTTGATATGGGTCACCAAGTCGTTGGTCATGTGGCTGTAATCACGGCCTTGCACTTCAGCCACCTGCTTCGAGTTGAGGTTTTTTATGCCTTGCAAACTCTTCCACTGGAATTTCACGTAGTGAACCTGGCCCCTGGCATTCACCAGTTTGTAGGCATGCACACCGTTACCGTCCATTTCACGGTAGCTGGCTGGCGTACCGTTATTGGAGTACAGCTCGGTCAACGTGCGGGTGGCCTCCGGGACATGGGAGAAGAAATCAAACCGACGAGAGTCGTCGTCAAGGTTGGTCCTCGGGTCCGGCTTGAACGCATGCACCATGTCCGGGAACTTGATGGCATCGCGAATAAAGAAAGTCGGAAAGTTATTGCCTACCAAATCCCAATTGCCTTCACGGGTATAGAACTTGGTCGCGAAACCTCGCGGATCGCGCAAGGTCTCAGGGGAATGATTGCCATGCACCACGGCGGAAAATCGCACAAACACCGGGGTCGTCTCACCCGCTGCGAAAACGTGGGCTTTGCTCAAGTCGCTCAGGTCGTCCGTTACCGTGAACTGACCATGGGCCCCTGTGCCGCGAGCATGCACGACACGCTCGGGGATACGCTCGCGATCGAACCGCTGAAGCTTCTGGATCAACTGCACGTCTTGCAGCAAGACCGGGCCGTGCTCGCCCGCGGTTTGCGAGTTTTGATTGTCACCGACGAGCGCCCCGTTATCGCGGGTCAGGTTTGCGGCTTGCACTGAAACGGAAAGCAGGCTGACCGTCAAAAGGCTCAGAAGTCTTCGGCGGGAAACAATTCCGAGCGCGAGGGTGGCGTTCATGCTTAAAGTCCTTTTATTAAGATTTTTAGGCGCATTCAACTGCGCCCTTCAATCCTAAAAGCAATCGCCGCTTTTTTTCGCAAAACTCACCCTATGAAACACATCTGAAAACTTGTTTATTTTCAAAAAGATAGCTTGATACAGAATCCATCTGAAAACCCTGGTAAAACTAATCAGGCAATTTTCGGTCGATTGCCAAGTCGCAGGGCGCGATGCGTATAGCTGAATTACACTGCGTTAACCCACTCATCTGTAACAAGGAACAACCTATGAGCGTACTAAGCGAGTTCAAGGCATTCGCCGTCAAAGGCAACGTGGTCGACATGGCGGTCGGGATTATCATTGGCGCGGCCTTCGGAAAAATCGTTTCGTCGTTCGTCGGCGATGTTGTCATGCCACCTATTGGGCTGTTGATCGGCGGAGTGGATTTCAGCGATCTGACCGCTACCCTCCGACCTGCAGAAGGCACTCTGCCGGCCGTGGTCGTGTCTTACGGCAAGTTTATCCAGTCGATTATCGACTTTGTGATCGTGGCGTTCGCCATCTTCATGGGCGTCAAGGCCATCAATCGCCTCAAACGCGAAGAGGCTGTCGCGCCAACGCTGCCGGCCACCCCTAGCCCGGAAGAAGTGCTATTGAGCGAGATCCGTGACTTGTTGAAAGTGCAGAACGGCAGACCGCTGGAAAGTGTGATTGCCGATCCAACCCGGCTGGGTTGATGCACCACTGATCGTTCCCCGCGTGGGAGCGGCCACTTACCAATAATTTTCCACCGCCACCTGCCCCGGGCGGCGGCTCAGACTGAGTTGCATGTCGCGCAGTTTGAGCATCTGGCGGGTGTCGTCGATCATTTGCGGGTTACCACACAGCATGACTCGCGAGTGCTCGGGGGTCATTTTCAGCCCCGCCGCCCGCTCCAGCTCGCCGCTTTCAATAAGCTGAGTAATGCGTCCGCCCAATGCGCCGGGGTAATGCTCGCGGGTGACGGTCGGCAAAAACAGTAACTTGCCGGCGTAGTCGGCCAGATAGTCCCGCTCGGTGAGTCCGGCGATCAGTTGCTGATAGGCCAGCTCGCGGGCTTCACGCACGCTATAGACCAGAATGATGCGCTCGAATTTTTCCCACACCTCAAAGTCCTGCAGGATCGACAGGAACGGCGCAATGCCAGTGCCCGTGGATAACATCCACAGGTCACGCCCGTCGACGAAGCGGTCCAGGGTCAAGAAGCCGAATGCCTGACGATCGATCAGCAACGTGTCGCCTTCACGCAGGCGGCTCAGTTCGCTGGTGAATTCGCCGTCCGGTACCACGATGGAAAAGAACTCGAGAAATTCATCGTGGGGCGACGACACCATCGAATACGCCCGCCAGACAATGCTGCCATCGGCCTTGGTCACGCCCAGCCGTGCAAACTGACCGGCCCGAAAGCGAAAACCGGGATCGCGGGTGGTACGCAAGGTGAACAGATTCGAGGTCAATGGCGTGACGTTGAGCAGCGTCTGGTGGGTGTATTTCTCTGCGCTGGCAGTCATGGGCGCTCCTGGCTCCTGCAATTAAAAAGAGGAGCGCCCAGTGTCCCGCAAAGCGACGTCGATAAACACCGGCGGTTTGTAGTGGCATTTAGAAGAAAAGAGCGTGTTGACCATAAGCAAATGCTCTAAATACAAAAACGTATAACACCACGCCGAATCATTCCAATCTGGACTTAACAGGGCCCGTTTTTTTCGAGAGTCGTGGCCTCCTCCCGCACAAGCAGGGGGTCTATGGCAAAGTGAACCAAAAAATATCGTTCATTTGAATAGCGTGTAACGGCCAAGCCATTCACCCGATGACTTGATGCCCCCTACTGACCTCCCAGTGCAGGAAATCCCTCCTACACTGGGAATCGTATGTATCGAGTATGGAAGCTCAATCATGAACAGCTTGAACCCGGATCAACTAGAGACATTGATGGCCACTGTGGAAGAATCCGTTTGGGAAAATGCCTTTTCCTCTCGGTTAAGGCGGGGCGAAGTCCACTCTATTCAGGACCTTCGTGGCGTCAAAAAAAGACTGACACAGACACGTAATCACGAAACGACTTCATCCACAGAGTGCTACAAGAAAGTCGAACAAACTTTATGGCTGTGCCACCTGCTACGGACCTTCATGACAGAACGGTTGTTGACCCAAACCCCACCCTCCATCAGTCCATCGCTGTCGATCCGGGAAACTGAAATACTCAAATGGTCTGCCAAAGGCAAAACGGCAGATGACATCAGTACCATCCTCAAGTTGAAAACACGCACGATCAATTTTCATATCGCCAACGCGATTAAAAAAATGGGTGCGACCAACAAAACCTCGGCCGTGGTGCAGGCTGCCTTGAACGGCATTCTCTGAGCGTTTTTTTAGCCCCTCGGAAATCCAGCAGATGTCCGGGTGCAAAAACACGTAAAATCGACGGCTTCTGCGCGCGTCTTGACATCAGAGACGTGCGCAATAGTCTCCGAAAACAGAGTTCCCCTGCCCATGCCCCTGCTTAACAGCCCTTTCGCTCAGCTCGATCTCATCCGCCAGCCTGACCAACAGAACGAGCCGTTGCAGGCGTTCGACGCAGCCGATGAATACCTGCTCAGTCATGTGGCGGAGCAGGGCCTGACTCCAGACAGCCGCGTGCTGGTGCTCAACGACAGCTTTGGCGCGCTGGCAGCCAGCCTCGCCAGCCACGCGCAGGTGATGAGTAGCAGCGACTCCTTTCTCGCCGCGCTAGCACTGGAAAAAAACCTCGTGCGCAACGGCCAGGCCTTTGATGCAGTGCCGATGATTCCGGCCAGTGACATGTTCACCGGACCGTTCGATTGGGTACTGATCCGTGTCCCGAAGACCCTGGCCTTGCTCGAAGAACAACTGATTCGCTTGCAGGGGCAACTGGCACCCGGCGCGCAGGTGATTGCAGCTGCGATGATCAAGCATCTGCCGCGCGCGGCGGGCGATTTGCTGGAGCAATACATCGGACCGGTGCAGGCGTCATTGGCGGTGAAAAAAGCGCGCTTGCTGTTTGCCACCCCGCACATCAAAGGCGTGCAGCCCTCACCCTACCCGAGCCGTTACACACTTGAAGACCCGGTCATCGAACTGGTGAATCACGCCAACGTATTCTGTCGCGAAGGACTGGATATCGGCACCCGGGCGTTTCTACCGCACCTGCCGAAAAACCTCGGCTCGGCACGTGTAGCGGACCTGGGCTGCGGCAACGGAGTGCTGGCCATTGCCAGCGCACTGGCCAATCCGCAAGCGCATTACACGCTGGTGGATGAGTCGTTCATGGCCGTGCAGTCAGCCACTGAAAACTGGCGGACCGCATTGGGTGAGCGCGAGGTTATTGTGCGGGCCGGCGACGGGCTGGCCGGTCAGGAAGCTGACTCGCTGGACGTGGTGCTGTGCAATCCGCCCTTCCATCAACAACAGGTGGTCGGTGATTTCCTCGCCTGGCGTATGTTCCAGCAAGCGCGCGATGCGTTGGTGGTCGGCGGCGCACTGTACATCGTCGGTAACCGCCATTTGGGCTACCACAGCAAACTGGCGCGACTGTTTCGCGGCGTCGAGCAAGTGGCCACAACCCCGAAGTTCGTGGTGCTTAAAGCGCGCAAGTAAAGGCACCGCCGCGATGGCGGTGCTTCAGGCAAACCGCGGCGGGACGCGTAGTTGCAAGCGCGCTCCTGCCAGGAACTTGCGCAAGCCCTCAGTGCGTGGTCAGCCCTGCCGCGTTCATGAACAGCCGCATACCGTAAGCAACTATCCCCAACGCCAGCACACTGCCGGCGTAGATCCCAACCAGCCAGGCTACGCGCTGCCAGACCGGCTTTTTCAGCGCCGGGTCCGGTTCATGGGAAGATTCTTCAGCAGACATCGTCATCCCCTCCTCACTAGTGATAGCCGTCTTCGTGGGTGACCTTGCCACGGAACACGTAGTAGCTCCAGAAGGTGTAGCCCAGGATGAACGGGATGATGAACAGCGTGCCCACCAGCATGAAGCCCTGGCTTTGTGGCGGCGCGGCGGCCTCCCAGATAGTGATCGACGGCGGCACGATGTGCGGCCACAGGCTGATGCCCAACCCGCTGTAGCCGAGGAAGATCAACACCAGCGTCAGCAAAAACGGCGTGTAGTGAGCATTGCGTGCCACGGCACGCAGCAGACCATACATCGTCACCAGTACCAGAATCGGCACCGGCAGGAACCAGAACAGGTTCGGCAGGCTGAACCAGCGGGTGGCAATTTCAGGGTGGGTCAGCGGCGTCCAGATGCTGACGATAGCGGTCACCGCCAACACGACCAAGGCCAACGGCCGAGCCAGATCGTGCATCTGCTTTTGCAGCTTGCCTTCGGTTTTCATGATCAGCCAGGTGCAGCCCAATAGCGCATAAGCGACGATCAGTGCCACGCCACAGAACATCGTGAACGGCGTCAGCCAGTCCAGTGAACCCCCGGCGAACTGGCGATTGACCACCGGAATACCATCGATGAACGCCCCCAGCGCTACGCCCTGGAAGAAGGTCGCGGTCAACGAGCCGCCGATGAACGCTTTGTCCCACAAGTGGCGCTTGTCATCTTTGGCCTTGAAGCGGAACTCGAAGGCGACCCCGCGAAAGATCAAACCGATCAGCATCAGGATCAGCGGCAGGTACAGCGCCGACAACACCACCGAATAAGCCAGCGGGAAGGCGCCAAACAACGCTGCTCCCCCCAGGACCAGCCAGGTTTCGTTACCGTCCCACACGGGGGCCACGGTATTCATCATCACATCGCGCTCGGAATCGTCCTTGATGAAGGGGAAAAGAATCCCGATCCCCAGGTCGAAGCCGTCCATGACCACATACATCATGATCCCGAAGATGATGATCACAGCCCAGATAAGCGGAAGATCAATACCCATGACTCAATTCCCCTTGCTCAGGCTGTGAGTGTCGTCACCGTCGGAGCCGTCTTCGGCAGCCGAAAGAGGACGTGCAGGCGTGCGTTGCTGGCCCGGTCCACCGGGGCTCTGTTCCTTGCCTTCGTTGCTGACCGGGCCTTTGCGCACCAGGCGCATCATGTAGCCCAGACCAACGCCAAACAGCGTGAAGTAGACCACCACGAACAATCCCAGGGTCAGGCTCATCTGCCCGAAACTGTGCCCGGAAGACGCATCGGCGGTGCGCATCAGACCGTAGACGACCCACGGTTGACGGCCGATTTCAGTGGTAAACCAGCCCGCCAACATCGCAATCAGACCCGACGGGCCCATCCACAAGGCGAGGTACAGGAATGCCCGCGAGTGATAGAGCTTGCCGCGCATGCGCAGCCACAGGCTCCACAAACCGGTAAAGATCATCAGGAAGCCCAACCCGACCATGACCCGGAACGACCAGAACACGATGGTCGAGTTAGGCCGGTCTTCAGGTTTGAAGTCCTTCAACGCGGGCACTTGCTCGGTCAGCGTGTGGGTCAGGATCAAGCTGCCCAAGTAGGGGACTTCCACGGCGAAACGGGTTTTTTCAGCCTTCATGTCCGGCCAGCCGAACAGGATCAGCGGGGTCGGCTCATTGCCGACATTTTCCCAGTGACCTTCAATCGCGGCGATTTTAGCCGGCTGGTACTTGAGCGTATTGAGGCCGTGGAAGTCGCCGATCACTGCCTGAACAGGCGCCACCAGCAACGCCATCCACATCGCCATGGAGAGCATGGTGCGAATTTGCGGGGTGTCGCGACCGCGCAATAAATGCCAGGCCGCCGAGGAACCCACAAAAAACGCCGTCGCCACAAATGCCGCTGTGGCCATGTGTGCCAGACGGTAGGGGAACGACGGGTTGAAAATCACCGCGAACCAGTCCACCGGAATCACTTGGCCATTGACGATTTCAAAGCCCTGCGGGGTCTGCATCCAGCTGTTGGACGCGAGAATCCAGAACGTCGAGATCAGCGTGCCGATGGCAACCATGACCGTGGCGAAGAAGTGCAGGTTGCGCCCGACCTTGTTCCAGCCGAACAACATCACCCCGAGGAAGCCTGCTTCAAGGAAGAATGCGGTGAGCACTTCATACGTCAGCAGCGGCCCGGTGATCGACCCGGCGAAGTCGGAGAACCGGCTCCAGTTGGTGCCGAACTGGTAAGCCATGACCAACCCGGAGACCACACCCATGCCGAAGTTGACGGCAAACACCTTGGACCAGAAGTGGTACAGATCACGGTACACATCGTTCTGCGTTTTCAGCCACAACCCCTCAAGCACCGCCAGGTAACTTGCCAGACCAATGGTGATGGCAGGAAACAGGATGTGGAATGAGATGGTGAATGCGAACTGAATTCGGGCGAGATCGAGTGCCTCTAAACCGAACATAGGACTTCCTCTAATCAAGTGGTACCGGCTACTGACCCGAGGTCAGCAGCGACTGCCCCCACGGATATGGAGTGCTGCGGGGTGAGATTGTTCTGTTTTACTTCACAACGCGGGGATTCGTGCAGCCGACGAGCATGCAAAGCCAGCAAATGCTTTGACGCAGATCAACCATTGATCAAAGAGTAGCCCTGTTTTGGATGGCGAACTGTGTGGTCGATTGTCGCGTGGCGAGTTGCCCCACGTTCGCAACACCGGATTGCTGTGTGCCCGCAGTGGCAAACAAATGTTACAAAGCACGTGATAATCTCTCGCATTCACCGCCGAGGCCGCCTTTCCAATGCCTGATCAAGCACCTGCGTTGCTGCGTCATCATCGACCCTTCCTGGCTTTCTGGTTTGCGCGAATTTTCACCGCCAGCGGCTTTCAGATGTTGACCGTGGCCATCGGCTGGAACCTCTACCAACTGACCGGCAACGTTTTGGATCTGGGCCTGGTGGGCCTGGCCCAATTCATCCCCCGGGTGATTTTCATGCTGCACACCGGGCATGTGGCTGACCGTTATGACCGACGCAAGGTCTCTGCGATCTGCCAGGCGGCCCAGGCCTTGATCGCCCTGGCACTGGTGATCGGCAGCACCACCAACAGTGTCACCCCGGAAATGATCTTCATCCTTTCGTTTTTGCTCGGTGCCGCCCGCTCTTTCGAAATGCCGACCACCCAAGCGCTGTTGCCCTCCATCGTGCCCACCTCGCTGTTTCCGCGGGCGGTGGCGGCAGCACAGTCAGCGCAACAGTCGGCGACCATTGTCGCGCCGGCGCTGGGCGGCTTTCTGTTTGCGTTCGGTAGCACCTGGGTCTACGGCCCGACGGTGCTGCTGTATGTCATTGCCTGCGCGCTGATGCTCAATCTGCCTGCGCGGCAGACGCCATTGAACAAAGCCAAGGCCACCCTGGACTCGCTGCTGGCCGGGATTCGTTATATTCGCAGCCGTCCGGACATCCTCGGCGCAATTTCGCTGGACCTGTTCGCGGTCTTGCTCGGGGGCGCCACGGCACTGCTGCCGGTATTCGCCAAAGACATTTTACTGACCGGCCCTTGGGGGCTTGGTCTGCTGCGCTCGGCTCCCGCAGTGGGTGCACTGCTGATGTCGTTGTGGCTGGCGCGCTTCTCGGTCGAGCGCAACGTGGGGCGGGTGATGTTCACCGCTGTGGGCATCTTCGGCGTCGCCACCATTGCCTTCGGCCTGTCGACCTCGTTCTGGTTTTCCCTGGCGGTGCTGGTCGTACTCGGCGCGGCGGACATGATCAGCATGGTGATTCGCGCCTCGTTCGTGCAGCTCGAAACACCGGACGAAATGCGCGGCCGGGTCAGTGCAGTGAATGGCTTGTTCATCGGCGCGTCCAACCAGCTCGGTGAGTTCGAGTCCGGCCTCACTGCCCACTGGATGGGGACTGTGCCTGCCGTGGTACTCGGCGGCATCGGTACACTTGCCGTCACAGGGACCTGGATCAAACTCTTCCCCAGCCTGGCCAGGCGCGACCGAATGCGCGATCTGGTGATGGAGCAAGAGAAACAGCCAGCCTGACAGATCGCGTTGTCTTACACGACGGGCGACATTAGATAAGCAGCAACTTACCCATGGCCGCCCGCTTACCTTTACCGCACAGCTGTTCCACCAGCGTGAGTGCAAACGCCAACGCTGCACCAGAACCTTGCGCGGTGATGCAATTGCCATCGACCACCACCGGTTGATCGACGTACGTACACCCCGACAACCGATCACTGAATCCCGGATGACAGGTCATGCGCCGTTGTTTGAGCACGCCGTACACCTGCAGTGCCACGGCAGGTGCTTCACCGATAGCGGCGTAAAACCGTCCTGCTTTCGCCTGTTCATTCACCCGCTGGGCCAACGGCTGATGATCAGCCAAGCGCTGTGCGCCTGGCATGCCACCGGGCAAGACGATCAGGTCGAAGCTTTGCGCCAGCACATCGACCAGCATCGCATCAGCGGTCAACCGCGTGCCACGCGCGCCCGTCAACATGCGTCGGGACTCGACGCTGGCGACCAGCACTTCAATCTCGGCGCGGCGTAGCACATCGATCAGGGTCACACTTTGCAGATCGTCGATGCCGTCGGCGACGGTGATCAGGGCTCTTAACGTCATACACGAATCCTTTGCAGTGATGCGTTGAGTCTAGTCAGCTTTATATGGCCCGACAGCTTCGAGCGTCGATAACGTGCAGGGCCGAAATCCGGCCTGCTTTCCACTAAGCATCTGCTCGCCCCCATCCACACACGCTGCTGTTATGATGCGCGGCTTTTTCCGACCTACAGAAAATGTACAGGCCAGTGGCACAGTCTGTGCTTTGCTGCTTTAGTCGATTCATTCAAGGCGCAGGACGCGTCACGGGGAGCCAGGCATGCTGGAAAGGCTGTTTCAACTCAAAGCACACAACACCAATGTGCGCACCGAGATTCTTGCGGGCGTTACCACCTTCCTCGCCATGGCCTACATCCTGTTCGTCAACCCGAGCATTCTCGGCGAAACCGGTATGGACAAGGGTGCGGTGTTCGTCGCCACCTGTCTGGCGGCCGCCATTGGTTCGGCCGTGATGGGCCTGATCGCCAACTACCCGATTGCGCTGGCGCCGGGCATGGGCCTCAACGCCTTCTTTACCTACACCGTGGTCCTGCACATGGGCCA
The DNA here is from genome assembly GCF_052976945.1 of Pseudomonas sp. GG8. NCBI lineage: Bacteria > Pseudomonadati > Pseudomonadota > Gammaproteobacteria > Pseudomonadales > Pseudomonadaceae > Pseudomonas > Pseudomonas sp. GG8. Next base: position 195,375 of record NZ_JBRIIP010000001.1, on the reverse strand, counting down.
CACCTGGCAAGTGGCGCTGGGTGCGGTGTTCATCTCGGCGGTGATGTTTTTCCTGCTGTCGATCTTCAAGATTCGCGAATGGATCATCAACAGCATTCCGCTGGCGCTGCGCTCGGCGATTGCGGCCGGTATCGGTTTGTTCCTGGCGCTGATCGCCCTGCACAACGCCGGTATCGTGGTCGGCAGCCCGGTCACCATGGTGGGCATGGGCGATCTGAAACAGCCGGCACCGATCCTCGCCACCCTGGGCTTTTTCCTGATCGTCGCGCTGGAAGCCCTGCGCGTGCGTGGTGCGGTGTTGATCGGCATTCTGGCCGTGACCATCGCGTCCATCGCGCTCGGCTTCTCCCCGTTCGGCGGCGTGATGTCGATGCCGCCATCGCTGGCACCGACCTTCTTGCAACTGGACATCCGGGGCGCACTGGATATCGGTCTGTTCAGCGTGATTTTCGCCTTTCTGTTCGTCGATCTGTTCGACAACTCCGGCACCCTGATCGGCGTCGCAAAACGCGCGGGTCTGATGGGCAAGGACGGCTACATGCCGAAAATGGGCCGCGCCCTGATCGCCGACAGCACCGCCGCCATGGCCGGTTCGCTGCTGGGCACCTCGACCACCACCAGTTACATCGAATCGGCAGCCGGCGTGAGCGCGGGCGGACGAACCGGCCTGACCGCCGTGGTGGTCGGGATCCTGTTTCTGCTGGCGTTGTTCTTCGCACCGCTGGCCGGTAGCGTTCCGGCGTTCGCCACGGCACCCGCCCTGTTGTTTGTTGCGGTGTTGATGATGTCGGGCCTGGCTGAAATCGACTGGGACGACATCACTGTTGCCGCACCAGTGGTAATTACCGCCCTGGCGATGCCGTTCACCTACTCCATCGCCAACGGCATCGCCTTTGGTTTTATCTCCTGGACGGCTATCAAGCTGTTGTCCGGGCGCCGGCACGAACTGAATTCGGCGCTGGTGATTCTGTCCATCCTGTTCGTGATCAAGTTGGGTTGGTTTAACGCATGAGTGTCCCTTTCGACCCTACGAGCTACAGCCATCAGCTCGCAGAAAAAACCACGCGCCTGCGTGAATTGCTGGCACCGTTCGATGCACCCGAGCCACAGGTATTTGACTCGCCGCGCGAGCACTATCGCCTGCGCGCCGAGTTCCGTTTGTGGCGCGAGAATCAGCAGCGCTTCTATGCGATGTTTGTCCCCGGCAACAACCACACGCCGATTCTGGTCGACGACTTCCCTATCGCCAGCCAGCGCATCAATGACTTGATGCCGCTGCTGCGTGCACGATGGGAAGCCAGCGCGACCTTGAACTTCAAGCTGTTCCAGGTGGATTTCCTGACCACGCTGGCAGACGATGCGATTATCACCCTCTGCTATCACCGGCCACTGGATGACGACTGGCAGGCGGTTGCGGAACAGCTCGCGGCCGACCTTAATGTGTGCGTGATCGGCCGTTCAAAGGGCCAGCGCATCGTCATCGGTCGGGACTATGCGATCGAAGAGCTTCAGGTAGCCGGGCGCACCTTCAGCTATCGGCAACCGGAAGGCTCCTTCACCCAGCCCAACGGCGCGGTGAATCAGAAGATGCTCAATTGGGCATTCGATGCCCTCGGCCAGCGCGACGACGACTTGCTGGAGCTGTATTGCGGCAACGGCAACTTCACCCTGCCCCTGGCGACTCGCGTGCGCAAAGTACTGGCGACAGAGATCAGCAAGACCTCGGTCAACGCCGCCCTGAGCAACCTTGCCGACAACGGCGTGGACAACGTGACCCTGGTTCGCCTGTCTGCCGAAGAGCTGACCGAAGCATTGAATGAAGTTCGCCCGTTCCGCCGTTTGTGGGGCGTCGACTTGAAGAGCTACGAATTTGGAAGCATCTTCGTCGATCCGCCTCGCGCCGGCATGGACCCGGACACCTGCGAACTCAGCCGGCGTTTCGAGCGCATCCTGTATATTTCCTGCAACCCGGAGACCCTTGCGGCGAACATCGCGCAACTGCATGACACCCACCGCATCGAACGCTGCGCACTGTTCGACCAGTTTCCCTATACACACCATATGGAATCAGGGGTGATGTTGGTTCGGCGATAACCGCCGACGGGGGCGCCGTAGCGATAAAGTCTGCACGCGCCCCAGTCTTCAGAACTATTTGCACTAACCCCCCCTCTATATCCGCAACAAGTCTCTGTTATGTGTAACCCTTGCCCCAGGCTTAAAATGAGGTGCATGCGTTTCAGACTGATGGTCCGACAGGGATTTGAGCCTAGGACGCACAAAAGCGTTTGAATTGGTGGGTGCCGGATGATATTGAAGAAGCGCTTAACGCAGCCAACACCATTGGCGATGATCACTTGCAACAACAGGGTCAAGGCCGCGTAGTACCCGATTCGTTTACTCACGGCTCCTCTGCACAGCGCGTGCGCTGGTTCAAAACAGGTTTCGCTCAGGGCCAACTCAATCAGTGCGACACTTTCGCCGCAAAGAGCCTTTAATCACATGATAAAACCGCTATTGGTCTTGTTGTTGAGCACCCTCCTAAGCCTTACGGCGAATGCAGCGGATACCGCGGTGAAAGCCCTCAGCCCCCAGCGACTGGCCATCAATGGCGGTCTAGCGACTGTCGGCCTGAGCAAAGACTGGAAAACGCCACAACCCAATACCCGACGCGCCGTGATCGTCATTCACGGTCGCTTGCGCAACGCGCAAACCTACCTGCGTAGCGCCGAACGAGCGGCCTATCGGTCCGGGTATCGCAGCACTACCCTGCTGATCGCTCCGCAGTTCCTGGATCGAAAAGACATCGTCAAACACCAACTGCCGGATTCGATACTGCGCTGGCACAAAGACGACTGGATGGAGGGTGACGCGGCCATCGGGCCGGTGCCGGTGAGCTCCTTTACCGTCATTGACGAGATTCTGACAAAGCTGAGTGATCGCAAACTGTTCCCTGCCTTGCAGGAAGTGGTTATCGCCGGGCATTCGGGTGGCGCGCAGGTGGTTCAGCGCTACGTATTGATTGGCAAGGGCGGGGCCGCTCTGGAGAAAGCCGGGGTCACCCTGCGTTACGTGGTCGCCAACCCGTCGTCATACGCGTATTTCGACGCACAGCGGCCTGGACCGGTGGACAAGGCGTCTTGCCCGGGGTTCGATACCTGGAAATACGGGATGAACAAGTTGCCGCCTTACGCTGGCAAGCAAACCGTCGAGCAGATCGAACAGAATTATGTGAAGCGTGACGTCACTTACCTGCTGGGTCAGCTCGATACCGACATCGATCACCCGGCACTGGATAGAACCTGCGCCGCCGAAGCCCAGGGCGCCTACCGCCTGATTCGTGGTCACAACTTCTTCAATTATCTGCAGCAGCGCCACCCTGAAGGGCTGAACCAGCGGTTAATTGAAGTGCCTGGCGTAGGCCATGACGGCGACGCGATCTTCACCTCGCCTGAAGGGCAGGCCGCATTGTTCAGGCCGCAGTGAGCGACTCAACAGACGTCGGTTCGCAGCGGGACGCGTAGTTACACGTCAGCGCCAACATAATGTTCTATTTCAAATGGTTGTTGGTTGCTTGATAGATAGATGCTGGCTTAAAACGCCAGCATCTCGCGCAATGCAAAGCAATCGCTGGCGTACCAGTCGGTCAGTTCCGGCCATGGATTTTCGGGCAGGTTGACCAATATGGTATGGGTGCCTGCCGCACGACCACAATCGAGGTCGAAGCGGTAGTCGCCGACCATTACCATCTGTGATGGGTCGACATTCCATGCCTGAGCCAGTTTCAGCAGCCCTCCGGGATCAGGTTTTGGCGGTGCTTCGTCGCGCCCGAGAACGTCATCGACGGCAAAACAATCCGCCAGGCCAATCGCTCCGAGCGTTACATGCGCCAACTCGCGGGCATTGCGAGTGAGGATGCCCAGCCGATATCCGCGCGCCGCCAACTCACGCACCAGCTCGACAGCGCCAGCTGCAGGCTGCGACGCCAGTGCCAGCTCACGCTCGTGCTCCAGCAGCCAGGCATGCTTGGCCGCTGAAATCTCGGGCGGCAGCGCGGCCAGATGGCTGAGAATGTCATCCTGCTGCGGAATCTCCAGGGCGCGCTTGATCGCCGGAAAATCGTGCACGGCCAAGGTCAGGGTGCCATCCATGTCGAACACCCAATGCCGAACCTCCGCCAGGCTCATGCCCAATCCTTGCGATGACGGATCAAGCCTTCCTGGGTAACAGAGGCCACTAACTTGCCTGCGCGGGTGTACACGTTGCCACGCGAGAAACCACGGGAATTACCGGCCCAAGGGCTGTCCATCACGTACAGCAACCAGTCATCGGCGCGCAGATCGGCGTGAAACCAAAGGGAGTGATCAAGGCTGGCAACCTGCATATCTTTCTGCCAGACCGACTTGCCGTGAGGCTGCAACGCCGTCGTCAGCAGATTGAAATCCGAGGCGTACGCCAACATATACTTATGCAGCGCTGGAACATCCGGCAGCGGGCCGTCGGCGCGAAACCAAACGTATTTGATCGGCTCTGTCGGCTTAGGGTTGTAAGGATCAATGTCAGTTACCGGGCGGAACTCGATCGGCTTGGGGCACAGCAGTTTTTCACGCATGTGATCCGAGAGCAGGTGCGCACGCTGGCGGGTCAATTCAAGTTCCGAGGGCAGGTTTTCTGGCCCGACGACGTCCGGCATCGTGGACTGGTGCTCATAACCTTCTTCGTCGTACTGGAACGATGCGCTGCACGTGAAAATCGGTTGCCCCTTCTGGATAGCCGTGACCCGGCGGGTGCTGAAGCTGCCGCCATCGCGCACCCGGTCGACCTGATACACCACAGGCAAGGCGACGTCGCCGGGACGCAGGAAATAGCCGTGCAGCGAATGCACGTGGCGCTCGTCTTCGACCGTCTGACTGGCTGCCGACAGGGATTGGCCCAGCACTTGCCCGCCGAACAACTGGCGAAAGCCAAGGTCCTGACTACGCCCACGAAAGAGGTTCTCCTCAATGGGTTCCAGGGTTAGCAGTTCAACCAGATCATCCAGCACTTGGCTCATTCAGGGACTCCTCTCACAAAAACAATGCTGCGCCTTCAAGGCTGCGGCGGGCGACGTATTCAGGCAGAGACCAAGGGTATCCCTAAGGGTTTATTCCGGTCTGCACGGCCAATGGCCAAATGATACAGAATTTGTCGACGCCAGCCTTACTCATCCCTTCAGGGTTTGCAGCCATTGTTGCCGAGTGATTCGATACAACACATGAGGTTTCAACAGATCGCCGTCAGCCAGTTTTGGATGCTCGAAGTCATCCGACAGATCATGCTGCATGCCAATGGCCTGCATGACTTTCTGTGACGCGAGATTGTTCTGCGCAGTGAAAGACACAATCTGATCCAGATCCAGCCGCTCGAAACCGCAACGCAGAGCGGTCCAGGCGGCCTCGCTGGCAAAACCCAAACCCCAATGTTCCCGCGCCAGACGCCAGCTGATCTCGACAGCCGGGGTGAAGTGAGCGTCAAAACTCACCACTTCCAATCCGGTAAAGCCGATAAATGCCCCTGTGTCCTGGCGTACCAATGCCCACAGGCCAAAACCCAGCTCGGCGAAATGCCCACGCATTCGTCCGATCTGGGCCGCGCTTTCCAGCCGACTCATGGGTGTTGGAAAATAACGCATCACCTGCGGGTCGGCACACATCGCCGCGAACGCCGGCAAATCGTCATCTCGCCACTGCCGCATCAGCAGCCGGGCACTGTTGAGTTCGAGTATCCGCTCCATCGGGTTGCTCCTATCACCATCCGGTAAATGACTTGCCGAAGTAGTACACCGCTCAGCAACCCTCAATCAAGGTGCTGGGCGGGCATGGACAATGCTGGCAACATTCAGTTTTGACCCCTGACCGGAAGTAAAATGCCCCTGCCGCTCATCTACCACGATGATTACAGCCCGGATTTCCCGGCTGAGCATCGCTTTCCGATGGATAAATTCCGTTTGCTGCGCGACCACCTGATTGAAAGCGGCCTGACCACCGACGCTCAACTGTTGCGCCCGGACGTCTGCCCGAGCGATGTTCTGGCCCTGGCCCATGATCCGGCGTACATCCAGCGCTACATGAGCGGTGACCTGTCCCGCGAAGACCAGCGCCGCCTCGGCCTGCCGTGGAGCGAGGCCCTGGCGCAGCGCACAGTGCGTGCGGTGGGCGGCTCGCTGCTGGCGGCCGAGCAGGCGCTGCAACACGGCATGGCGTGCCACCTGGCGGGCGGCACGCACCATGCGCACTATGACCACCCCGCCGGCTTCTGCATTTTTAACGATCTGGCAGTGATCAGCCACTATCTGCTGGAAAGCGGTCGAGTCGGACGCATATTGATCTTCGATTGTGACGTGCATCAGGGCGACGGCACCGCACGCATCCTCGCCAACACGCCCGATGCGATTACCGTTTCCCTGCATTGCGAAAAAAACTTCCCGGCGCGCAAGGCCGAAAGTGACTGGGACATCCCGCTGCCCATGGGCATGGGCGATGACGATTACCTGAAAGTAGTCGACGATTTATTGAACTACTTGCTGCCGTTCTATCAGCCGGACCTGGTGCTGTATGACGCCGGGGTCGACGTGCACAAGGACGATGCCCTGGGTTATCTGCAACTTACCGACGCCGGGGTGGCAGCTCGCGATGAAGCCGTGCTGCGCCATTGCCTGCACCGGGACATCCCGGTGATGGGCGTGATCGGCGGAGGCTACAGCAAGGACCGCAAGGCGCTGGCGCGACGGCACGGGATTCTGCACCACAGTGCGCAAAAGGTATGGCTGTCGGCCGGATTGAACTGAGTCTTTACCGCTGCCGTCCCGCCTTAACTGTCCACAATGGCTGTGGAACTGCCTGTGGGTAACCTGAGCGAAAGCCTCTCAAGGCCTTGTTCTGCGTGGCCTGGCGACAGCTGTATGTTTTTTGATCAAGAGTTTTCCACAGGCTGACCCTGCGCACAGCCCTGAACAGAGCGTCTGTCCTCCGGTAGAATGCACGGCTTACTTCGCCGACCCGCAGTGCGCCATGACCCACGTCCCTCCAGCTGTTGCTCATTCAGTCGCGATCATTGGCGGCGGCCCTGCGGGATTGATCGCGGCCGAGGTCTTGAGCCAGGCCGGAATCAAGGTCGACCTGTACGATGCCATGCCCTCGGTAGGTCGCAAGTTCCTGCTGGCAGGTGTTGGCGGAATGAACATCACCCACTCCGAACCCTACCCGGCGTTTCTCTCCCGTTATGCCGAACGCGCGCCCTTCATCGCGCCGTTACTGCGCAGCTTTGGCGCCGATTCGTTGCGCAACTGGATTCACGAACTGGGCATCGAGACTTTTGTCGGCAGTTCGGGCCGGGTGTTCCCCACGGACATGAAAGCGGCGCCGCTATTGCGGGCCTGGCTCAAGCGCCTGCGCGAATCAGGCGTCACCCTGCATACCCGCCATCGCTGGCTGGGCTGGAACGCCCAAGGTGAGTTGCGCATGGCTCACGCTGACAGCGAACAAACGATAAAACCCGACGCGGTCCTGTTGGCGTTGGGCGGCGCCAGTTGGGCGCGGCTCGGTTCGGATGGCGCCTGGCTGCCCTGGCTGGAACAACGGGGTATCGGCATCACAGCCCTGCAACCGAGCAACTGCGGGTTTGAGGTAGCGGGCTGGAGCGAACTGATGCGCAGTAAATTTGCAGGCGCCCCGCTGAAGAACATCGCCATCGGCCTGCAAGGACAAACGCCTCGCTTGGGCGAATGTGTACTGACCGAGTCCGGCGTCGAGGGCAGCCTGATTTATGCGTTGTCGGCGCACATCCGTGAGCAGATCAATCAACAGGGCTCGGCGACCGTAAACATTGACCTTCTGCCAGGCAAGGAGATTGGAAAAGTCCAGGCAGCGCTGGCCAAACCACGCGGCTCGCGCTCAATGTCCAAGCACCTGCACAGTCAGTTGGGGATAGATGGGGTCAAGGCGGCGTTATTGCGCGAACTAGCGCCAGCTGAGTCGTTCGCCGATCCGGCGCTACTGGCCAAGGCGCTGAAGGCTTTGCCGCTGACACTGGTCAAAGCACGACCGCTGGATGAAGCCATCAGCACCGCAGGCGGCGTGCCGTTCGAAGCGCTGACGGAAAACCTGATGTTCAAACAGCTACCGGGCGTGTTCTGCGCCGGAGAAATGCTCGACTGGGAAGCACCCACCGGTGGCTACCTGCTGACGGCGTGTTTCGCCAGTGGCCGTGCGGCGGGGTTGGGCATGCTGGAATGGCTTCACAGCAACGCCCTGTAGCCGCGCGCTTGCCCGCTATGGTGGGCAGCGCGCTCTACATCAAGGCTTTTTCTTGCGTGGCCCAGTATTGAACACAGGGACTTTGCGCACCGCCTTGACCATCGGCACGTCAGCGGCTGTTTCGCCGCTGTCGACCCATTTGCCCAGGTTACGTTTGCCACCGCCTGACACTTTAGGTTTTTTCGGCTTCTTCGGTTTTTTCAGAATCTGGCCGCTGGCGTCGGTGGTCGGCACGCGATGCTCCGGCTCGAAATCCTGTTCTTCATGACGCTCCAGGGTCTGGCGGGTCAAGGTTTCGATGGCAGACAGCAGCTCCACTTCGTCGGCGCAGACAAACGAAATCGCTTCGCCAGTCAAACCCGCACGCCCGGTACGACCGATCCGGTGGATGTAATCCTCGGCCACAATCGGCAGGTCGAAGTTGATCACGGTCGGTAAATCGTCGATGTCCAGACCGCGTGCGGCAACGTCGGTAGCGACCAGAATCTGGACCTCGCGGGCCTTGAAACGGTCAAGCGCACGCTGACGGGTTGCCTGCGGTTTGTCACCATGAATACCATCGGCGTTGATGCCCAAGCCTTGCAAGCGCTCGACCAGTTGATCAACACCCACGCGGGTCTTGGCGAATACCAGCACCTGACTCCAGTGCTGTTTTTTCAGCAGATGGATGAACAGTTCGGTCTTGCGCTTTTTGTCTACCGGGATCACCCACTGCTTGACCGAACTCGCCGCGACGTTGCGCGGGCTGACTTCAATGGTCAGCGGGTCATCAAGCATCTGCCCGGCCAGTTGGCGGATTGCGTCGGAGAAGGTCGCGGAGAACAGCAAGGTCTGACGACGCTTGGGCAGGGCCGCATAGATATCACGCAGCTCTTCGGAAAAACCGAGGTCGAGCATACGGTCAGCTTCATCGAGAACCAGGATTTGCAATTGATTAAACTTCAGCGCTTTCTGCCGATAGAGATCCAGCAGGCGACCTGGGGTTGCCACCAGTACATCGACCCCGCTGCGCAGCTTCATCATCTGCGGATTGATGCTGACGCCGCCGTACACCGCGTAAGTTTTTAGCGGCAGGTTTTCGTTGTACTGCTCAATGTTTTCATGAACCTGTTCCGCCAGTTCGCGGGTCGGCACCAATATCAGTGCGCGCACCGAGTTGGCCGCCACTTTTGGGCCTTCCATCGTCAGGCGTTGCAGCAACGGCAGGGCAAAGCCTGCGGTCTTGCCGGTGCCGGTCTGGGCGGCGGCCATCAAGTCGCGGCCGGCCAGCACCGGAGGAATCGCCTGTGCCTGCACAGGCGTCGGAGTCTGGTAGCCGAGGGCCGTAACGGCACGCAACAAGGGTTCGATCAGGCCGAGAGTGGCGAATGTCATGGGGATACCGTAGGGAAAATTCAGCGCAAGGCGCGCAGTTTACCCTGTCCGCACCGATCCAGCCTGTTCCTGTTTTTGTTCCGGCTGTTGGTCCAGGGCAGGTTGCTTGCGCCACTGTGGCAAACCGATCAGCACCACCGCGCTGATGATGACTGCCATCGCCATGCACTCTTCGACGCCGATGTGTTCACCCGCGAACAAAGTACCCAGCAGCACCGCCACGGCTGGGTTGACGTACGCATAGCTGGTCGCGGCCGCCGGGCGCACGTTTTTCAGCAGGTACATGTACGCGCTGAACGCCACGATCGAGCCGAACACCACCAGGTACGCCAAGGCGCCCCAGCCTGCTGCGCTCGGCATTGTGTGCAGATGCTCACCGCTCAAGGCGCTGCCGATCAACAGCACCACACCGGCGACGATCATTTCCGCCCCGCTGGCGATGGGACCGACTGGCAACGGCAGGCTTTTACTCCAGACCGAACCGAACGCCCAAGAGGCTGCCGCGAAAATCACCAGCGCAGCGCCATACGGGCTGGACTGCAGATTGGACCCCATATTAAGCAGGCCGATACCGATCAAGCCCAGGAAGATTCCGGCCCATTCCAGACGGGTGTTGCGATGCCCCCATAACAGACCAAACAGCAGTGTGAACAAGGGCACAACCGCCACAGACAGGGCCGCGACACTGGACGTCACGCCCAAATGTTCGGCCACCGTGATCCCTCCGTTGCCACAGGCGAGCAGCAAAAAGCCGATCATCCCCGCCGCCTTCCATTGCGTCCAGGTCGGTGCAGGGGTCCCGCGAAAGCGCATGAAGGCATAGAGCAGGCACCCGGCAATCAGAAAGCGCACCCCGGCCATCATCAATGGCGGCCAGGACTCGATGCCGATGCGAATCACCAGGTAGGTCGATCCCCAAATCACATACAAAGCAAAGAAAGCGCCAATCAGGAGCAATGGAAAGCGGCGTGAGTTCGACATACCAGGCTCTTAAGTCAGTTTTTATGATGACTTATCTTATGAAAGTGGCAGCGTAAAAATAAGCAGTAAACCCTGTTTATTCACAGCCAATACTTTTCAAAGAACGGATGTTTGGCTTATAAACAGTACTTTCGAAAGTTGGCCAAAGGTGCGTGATGACCCTGGATAAATACGATCGAGTCTTGCTCGATGCGCTGCTGAAAAACGGTCGCGCTTCTTTTGCGCAATTGGCGCGCCTGGTCAACCTGTCGGCCCCCGCAGTGGCCGAACGCGTGGCCAAGCTGGAGGCCTGCGGCGTCATCACCGGCTATGAGGCGAAAGTGGACATGGCCAAGGTCGGCCTGCCGATTCAATGCGTGATCGAGTTGCGCCTGGCCAGCCATGGTAATCAGCAGGCCTACGATGATCTGGTGCGGATTCCCGAGCTGACCCAATGCCACCGCGTCACGGGGGACCCGTGCGTGATCATGCAGGCGGCTGTCGGTTCGATGCCGGAATTGGAGGACCTGATCAACCGGGTGGCACAGTTCGGTTTCAGCAAAACCTCAATCGTGCTGTCGACAGCGATTGATCGGCGCATGCCGCTGGGCCATCTGGACGGTAACGGGAAAGCCTGAAAGGCCGCGCTTAAAAACCGCGCTGACGCTTCAGGGCTTCGCTGATTTTAGCTGCGGGGACTTTCTGCAAGGTGCACAGGAACTGATGGGACACCCCGGCGATGCCATGAGTCTGCCGCAGTTCATTGGCCAGGTGCGCCGTGAGGTTGGCCGCCATCTCCGCATCGGCCATGGCCCTGTGCGCCTTGCCCGTGTGCGGCAGCTTGGCCCACGTAGTCAGGGTGCCCAGTTTGTGGTTCGGTGCACCCGGCATCAAGCGGCGCGCCAACAGCATCGAACAGGCAAAGCTTTGTTCGCGACTGCGTTGAATGCGCGACAGTTCGTAGTCCCAGAACTTCTGGTCGAATGAGGCGTTATGCGCCACCAGCGGCGTGGTGCCGACAAAATCTGCCACTTCATTCATGACCTGAGTCGCCGACGGTGCCGTGCGCAGCATGCTGTTGCTGATGCCGGTCAGCCCTTCGATAAACGCGGGGATACGCACCCCGGCATTCATCAGACTTTGGTAACGCTCGACAATGCGCCCCTGCTCCATGATCACCACGGCAATCTCGGTGGCCCGACAGCTGTTGTTGGGGGAAATGCCGGTGGTTTCAAAGTCGATGACTGCAATGCGTTCCAAACGTGATCCAACCCGTCAAAAATTTCAAAAACAAAAAAGTCAGTGTTTCAGCCGATCAGTTTTTCAACAGCAGCGCGCCTTCGATCGGCACATAACGGCTGGCGGCGCGAATCAGTGAGTTGGCGGTCAACCCTGGCACGCCATAGGCGATGGCCTCAACCCCGTGTTTGCTGATGATACGCTCAAGCAGCAGATCGAAGTCGCCATCACCCGACGCCAACACCACCTCATCGACATGCGGCGCGGCGTCCATGATATCGATGGTGATACCTACGTCCCAATCGCCCTTGGCCGAGCCGTCGCTGCGCTGGATGTAAGGTTTGAGTTTCACGGTAAAACCCAGATTGCGCAGAATCTGCTGGAACTGCTGCTGTTTGCTGTCACCCCGATCAATGGCGTAGGCATACGCCTCGACAATCTGCCCGCGCTGGCTGATATCGGCCCACAGGGCGGCGTAGTTGAAGTGACAACCATAAGCCTGGCGCACGGTGTAATAGAGGTTCTGTACATCGGCGAACACCGCAATTTTCTTCACCGGAAATCCTCATGGCGCAGGCGTGCGCAAGCTGGCAGCAACGACCCGGGAATTGGGTCGGTGCTCAGTATGCCAGCTTGGGGGATATTTGAAGAGAAGGGGTGTTACCCCTGTAGACGTACTTCAATCAGACGAACGAGTCGTCATCGTCGGAAAACGAACCGCCGTCATCATTGCCGTAGTCGGTATCGGCGAAGCCACCCTGGTCGTTGCCATAGCCACTGTTGTCGGTCACGCGCTGATTGTCGTTACCCCAGTCATTATTGCTGCTGTTGTCATTGGCCTGGCTTGGCTCTTCCTTGATCACCTCGACCACTTCCTGCGGTTGCTGGTTGTTATGGAACAGGCTACTGATGCCTTGTGCCAACATCACACCACCCGCTACACCGGCTGCCGTCTTCAATGCGCCACCGAGAAATCCACTGCCGATAGGCGCGGCAGGTGCTTGTGGTTGAAACTGGCCTTGAGGCGGGGCAGCGTAATTGCCTTGTGGAGCGTTGTATGGTGGTGGGCTTGCCGAAGGTGCTGGTTCGCGCCAGCCACCGGAAGAAGGCTGCGCGGCTGCCGGACGAGGTTGCGAGAACGATTGTGGCTGGGCTTGAGGCTGGGCATCGCGCGAGCCACCAAAGATGCTCGACAGGAAACCGCCGCCGCTTGGCGCCGGAGCCGCCGCCTGAGCTTGCGCTTGTTGCAGTTGGGCCTGCAGTTGCTTGACCTGCTCGGCGAGCTGTTTGCCGTGCTCATCGAGTTGTTTGATCGCCGCTTCTTGCACCAGGATCGCCTGCGCCATGTAGTACGGGGCGGCTGGCTGCTGGTTCAGATGCTCCTTGATCCGTGCTTCAGCCTGGGCATCCCGGGGGGCTGAATCCGCTTCGGCTTGTCTCACTTTCGAGAACAGGCCATCGATCAGGGTTTGTTCTTCGCTGTTCATGGCGACCTCGTTAGATTGCCGTTAAAAAACATCGCCCAGTCAGATTGACCAGACGTAATCAAGATAATGGGGTTGATCGACGCCGTTTCAATAGAGGCTTCAAAAAGTTGCCTCACCCGTGGATAGGTCTCTGGGTAAAGTGCGCGGTTGGCCCGCCATCGGCCATACGCTAAAGTGTGGCACCGCTTTTTGCCTTGCGATCCCGATCAATGAATCCGCTGACCGTTCTACAAGACTCGCTGTATTTTTTTCGGCGCAACCTGACCAGCATCCTGATGCTGTGCCTGCCGCTGGTGGTGGTCGAGGCATTGAGTAAACAAATGCTCAGCAATGCACTGGCCGCTGACGCCTCGCCTGCTTACGAATTACTCGTTGGCCTGCTGTTCTACCCGCTGTATACCGGCGCGCTGATTCTGTTCCTGGACGCCCGCACGCGCAGCGAACAACCGCGTAAACGCGATTTGATGGCCATGGCGTTGCGGCTGTGGCCGACCTTTGCCGTACTGTCGGCCTTGAGCACGCTGCTGATCATGTTTGGCTTGTCGATGTTCGTCATTCCCGGCATCTGGGTGATGGTCAAACTGGTGTTCTCCGAGTACCTGCTGGTCTTGCGCGGGATGACGCCACTGGCGGCCATGCGCGAGAGCATCAAGATGACCCAAGGTCATTTTCTGCGGATCCTGGCCTGCGTGCTGTGCGTCTACGTGCCCTTGTCGGTACTTGAAGGGGTCAGCCTGTTCATCCTGCCAGAACCGCTGAGCATGCCGGTTTCCTTGATCATCGACAGCACCAGCAGCTTTTTGCAGTTATTTACCAGCGTCGTGATGTTCCGCTTGTTCATGCTGATCGACGACGCCCCGGAAAAGGTTTGACCTGCCAAGCCTCTGCCCCTTTGGCAACACCTCAGCTATGCTCAGGCTCATCTTGCAACGCGATTCAGTCATTGAACGTTCTGCGTTCTAAGTTGAGCCGATGACCCGTTTATTGCGCTACATCTTGATTGGCCTGTTGGCGATTGGCTTGATGTGCCTGCTGATCTACAACCTGACCTGGCATCCCGCAGCACGCGAGCTGCTGCAGGCCAGTTGTAAAAACCCGGCACCGGTATTGGTGCCCGGCCAAGCACTGAAAGTCATGACTTGGAATATCCAATACCTGGCCGGCAAGCGTTATGTGTTCTGGTACAACATGGCCGATGGCAGCGGCCCGGATGATCGCCCTACGCAGGAAGACACTGCCTACAACCTCGATGAAGTGGTTCGAGTGATCCGCGATGAACAGCCGGACATTATCCTCCTGCAAGAGGTGAACGACGGCGCCAAAAGCACTCACTACGACAACCAGCTGACGTTGCTGCAAGAGCGGCTCAGTGACCTGTTCCCCTGCAGTTCGGAGGCGTTTTACTGGAAGGCCGACTTCATTCCGAGCCCGCATATCTTTGGCAGCGTCGGGATGAAACTGGCCACCCTGAGTCGCTACGAAATCGAACACGCTGAACGCATCCAGCTACCGCAACCCTCGACCCATCCGATTCAGCGCCAGTTCCAGCCCAAACGCGCCCTGCTCGTGAGTTACCTGCCACTGCGCGATGGCGGACAACTGGCAGTGATCAATACGCACCTGGACACCTTCACTCCGAACGACGACACGCTGCAGCGCCAGATAGAGGCGACCGGCAAACTGCTGGATACATTCGAGAGTCGCGGCACGCCTTGGTTGATCGGGGGCGATTTCAATCTGTTGCCCCTCGGACAATACCAACGGCTGGCCCCGGAACTGCGCAGTGAATACATGCCAGACAGTGCATTGCACAGCCTGTGGGACAAGTACCCGATGATCCCGAGCAACACTGAAGTCGGCGGTGTTGATCGCGGCAAGTGGTTGACCCACTTCCCCAACGACCCGCGCATCAGTGGCCCGGACCGGACCGTGGATTACTTTTTCTACAGCCCGCGACTCAAGCGCATAGACGCTCAGGTGCGCGGGGACGACACCCTGTTGATCTCTGATCACTTCCCGGTGATAGCGCGGTTCCTGCTGCCGATGCTGCCTTAAGACCGCATCGCCCACTTCGCGGGTAGCCCGCGCGGTCGTGCCCAGCAAAGAGTTCGAATAGCTTCCTGTTAACCGGGCACCAGGAAATGTTCGTAGCCAAGGACAGGCGCCTGCCTTGCCGATCCAGATCTGAGCAGAGCAGAGCAGAGCAGAGCCATCCTCAGAGTTGCCCTATAGCGCCAATGGAGACCAACTCGAAAAATCTATACTTTTCTTTGGCCGCCGCTTTTCTGGCTAGCTGCTCGGCATCAAAACGACTCAACGTATTGGCATCGTGAATGAACAGGCTCTCTTCGCCTTCGAACTCCCGTGTCACCCGAAGGGTAACGCGAAGCCCGGTGGAAGCTCTTTTTTTAGGCTTCGGTACTGCTGCGGGCGGTGAGACCTGTCTTTGCTCTGGTTCCTCTGGTGCAGCTTCGGCTTTGATATCAAGCCCCAAAGCGTTTCGCATTTCTTGCTCAGTCAGTCCTGTATTCATTACGACATCTTTTTGGGGGAGTTAAGTGCCACTTTATAGACACGAGAGGAGATTGACGCAATGCCCTTTGACGGCATTGTGCAACTCTAACTATTACCCATCTTTTCTGCCCCCGTTTCGATGCTGTCATCACGAGGAGATTTAACGTCTACCTCAAGACGATACCCTGCACTTGGCACGGTCTGTATCAACGAACTGGCAAAACCTTCGTCGAGTTTGCAGCGCAAGCGATAAATATGCTTATCGATCACATTGTCGTTAGGGTCAAACTCGTAATCCCAGGCGCTCTCCAGAAGCATGCTGCGGGTCACGATCTCACCGCTGTGGCGCATCAGCTTTTCCAATATCAAGGTTTCCCGATAGGCTAATGCGATGGTACGCCCCTGGCGAGTTGCCTGGCGTGTAGCACAATCAAGATGGAGTTCCCCCGCCCGGAGTGTTCGCGAAGGGCCAGGAACCTGACCCCGTGTCCGCAGCAAGGCGTCCACTCGGGCCAGCACTTCAATAAAGGCATAGGGCTTGGCAAGATAGTCATCGCATCCGGCCTGCAGACCTTCGACCCGTTGAGCGGTCGAGGCCAGCGCGCTTAGCATCAGTATCGGCGTGTGCAACTGCCGGCGGCGTAATTCACGCACAAGCGCCAAGCCATCCATTCCCGGCAACTTGCGATCGACGACAAGCACGTCATACAACTCCTCGAGCGCCATCGCCAAGCCTTGTCGGCCTTCTTCGGCGACATCGACGATATGGCCGCTTTCACTCAAGCCGCGTAACAGATAAGCCGACGCGCGAGCATCGTCTTCAATTACCAGGATGCGCACACGCAGCCCTCCGATAGCGAACCTAAACTTTCTTTCATGTTCACGCGACCTGTGCGTTTACTTCGGTTTGGCACACTATGCCACTGAAAGGGTCGAGGGCCAGCGCCACGCCCCATCTGTCCGCCCAACCGAGGCCTGTGCAACGCTCATGACCCATGTTCTAGTCGTCGAGGACGACCCCACCACTGCCCGCGAAATCGAAGCAGCCTTGCAGGATCATGGCTTTGACGTGACCTGCTCCAACAACGGTCGCGACGGCCTGTTAAAAGCCATTGGCGACACGTTCGACATTATCGTCTTGGATCGTATGCTTCCCGGTGCCCTGGATGGACTAGGCATGCTCACCGCCTTGCGCGCATCAGGTGTCGCGACGCCGGTGCTGATTCTCAGTGCGCTGAGCGCACTCGACGAACGGGTTCGCGGCTTGCGTGCTGGCGGTGATGATTACCTGACCAAGCCATTCGAGTTCATCGAGTTGACCGCACGTCTGGACGCCCTGAGCCGACGGCGTATCGCGCAACCGGACCAAGAGCGGGAAAGTCGTCTACGGGTCGCCAATCTTGATCTTGATCTGTTACGTCGCACCGTGCGCCGAGGTGATAGGCAGATAGACCTCCTACCCCGGGAGTATGCCCTGCTTGAATACCTGGTTCAGCATGCAGGCCAAGTGGTGACCCGCACGATGATGTTCGAAGCCGTCTGGAATTACAGCTACGACGAGCGCACCAACGTGATTGAAGTACATATCGGGCGCTTGCGCCGCAAGATCGATGCCGAAGGCGAAGAACAGATGATCCATACCATTCGCGGAGCCGGCTATGTTCTCCGCTCACCTGCGTGAAATACCGCGCACCATCAGCTTTCGTACCGCGCTGATGTTTCTGGCGCTGTTCGGCTGTTCGTTCCTTGCCCTGTTTGGCTACATATATTGGCAGACGACCGGCTATTTGAAGTCAGAAGTTGACGCATCGCTGTACCACCAGATCGACATCCGCAGCCGACAAGCGCCTGCATTGCGACAACAGGAAATCCGTCAGCATACCGAACAGGACACAGAGAGTCGTACCCCACACGCCTTATTCAGCGCCGATGATCAGCTGATAGCGGGTGCGATCCAGACGTTACCCGATTTCAAGCGTTACGACAGACCCTATCAGGTCGTATGGCATAAACAGAACGAACACAGTCGTCCCATTCGCTTCATGGTTCACCAACTGGAAAACGGGCAAAAACTGCTGGTGGCTCAAGACATCTACGATATTCATGAATTCGACGAGCTATTGATTAATGCGTTGATCTCTGGGGGCGCGCTGCTGTTGGTGGTCGGCCTGCTCGGAGCGATCACTCTTGGCTATTCCGCCAGACGCCGGCTGGACGCCCTTAGTCGTTCGATAGAACGGATCATAGAGGGTGATCTCAGCAAGCGTTTGCCGACTCGCGGTAACCGGGATGACATTGACCGTATAGCCAGCGTCGTCAACGGTATGCTCGATGAACTCGAACGTCTGATGAGTGAAGTCAAAGGTGTCTGTGACGACATCGCCCACGATCTGCGCACTCCACTCACCCGCCTGATCGCCGGACTGGAACGCGCCCAGCGACGCAGCCTGAGCAAGGATGAATATGCGACAGCCATTGACTCGGCCATTGAAGAGGCCATGGGTCTTTTGCAGACATTTCGAGCGCTGCTGCGCATCTCCGAAATTGAAAGCAGTGCCCGACGCAGCAACTTCGCCATGGTCGACCTGAACCGGATCGCGGCAGATGCCACGGAACTGTTCGAGCCGCTGGCCGAAGAGCGAGGCATGACTCTGGAACTGGTTCCCAGCAAAAAACCGGCAAATCTGTCAGGGGATCCTCAGTTGCTGTTCGATGCCGCCTGTAACCTGCTCGACAACGCCATCAAGTTCTCACCCGATGGCGGCCGCGTTCAGGTCATCGTGGTTGCTGACGCGACCCATAGCGGAATCCGCGTCAAAGACAATGGGCCTGGCATTCCGCAGGCTGAGCGCGAAGCCGTGTTCCGTCGACTATACCGTTCCGAGTCCAGCCGCCACATGGCGGGCAATGGACTCGGCTTAAGCATGGTGTCTGCGGTTGCCCGCCTGCATGACATGACATTACAGGTGCAGGACGCGCAGCCGGGGTGCCAGATCGACTTGGTGGGTAAAGCGCTGTCAGTTTGAGAGCGCGGTATCGCCAGCGTCGGTATTCTGGCTGCTGACCACGGTCAGTGGCATGCCCGGACCCATATTGCGCCATCGGCTTCTGCCATGGCGCTGACGGAAACACCCAATCACTCGATCTGCTCGCTCGACAGCACACGTTTTTTGTTCCCGTGGGCAATAGCCTAATAACCTTTTTCAATTTCGTATTGATAAGCCAGTTTCAGGCAACCCTGAACTTGATGCTCACGGTGATCCCCTATCTGCATGGACATCGAACCTATAAAACAATCCTGTCGAAAAGTTTATGCACCGGGGAACAGCCTGAAAGGTTGCCCGCTTTAGAATGAGCGCAAGCCTGAAGCTTATGCCAGTCACCTTCGAACTGGCATTACCTTAACCGTGGAGATTCCCCAATGAAAACCCTTAAAGCTCTTTTGATCGTCAGCCTGATGAGTGCCTCCGTAGCGGCGTTGGCTGAAGGTGGTGGAGACCGCGTAGTAGCACGGATGGACGCCGCTCGTGAGGTCTCAATGACGCACTACCAGCAGGCCAAACATGACCAGGCCGTAGTGATTGCACAGAAAGCGGTCAACCACGATGTTGAACGTTCCAACTAACAATGAACCGCCCATTCATTCAACGGGGTCGCCATGCGCTTGAAGTGTCATGGGATTCAGTGGGCCGCCGTATAGAACCTGAGGTGAATCGAGGACTTGCTCGCCATATGGCGGCAGGACTCGACGTGGTAACGGCGATAGACGTATCGGGCCCCAGGCGTAGTCCAACCGGCCCGGATTGCACGTTCAAATGGACGAGCGTCATCCCGGTTATGCGCGGCAAGACAGAATGGCAGCGCTGAACCATAAGATCAGTTTCATGTCACCACGGAACATCATTCCGTTACCTGAATCATATTCAAAGCGGAGCAGTTTCCGCGATGGCGCGCGTTACGCGAATGATCATCAACGTGTCAAAATCTACAATCCATTTACCCAAGAAACTCTATTAAAGCCCTCTTCACCTGAGCTAACTACTCACGGGGGCTTCATCAACAAACACAGACACTCAGGCGTACTTCTTACATCAGAGAGACTCACTTAATGAATTAACTCTGGTTTGGCTTTGACGGAACGTTGACCTTCCACAGCGTACATTGCGCCCGCCTGTACTTCGCGCTACCGCTTGTTCGTTGCCCCCTAACATAGACCTGGCGTCCGCAGTGGATATAGGTTGATCCGGGGCGAACGGCGGCTTTTTAAAACGCTGTACTTCATAGTTCTAATCCGATTTCAGGAGCACATCCCCCCTATGAGCACCCCTCTCCATCTGAACAAGTTGCCGGAAATAACCCTGGCGTTCTGGGTGATGAAAATCTGTGCCACCACCCTCGGCGAGACCGCTGGCGATTTACTGTCGATGACACTGAATGTGGGGTATGCGATCAGCTCGCTGATTCTGATAAGCGCCTTCCTGATTACACTTGGCTTGCAGCTGTTTTCGAAGAGCTATAAGCCGGTGTTGTACTGGATCGTTATTCTCTCCACCAGTACCGCAGGCACCACCATGTCGGACTTTATGGATCGCACCCTGGGCCTGGGCTATGCGTCCGGCTCGCTGATTCTGATCAGCCTGTTGATCGCGATTTTTGCCGTCTGGCGATTGAGCGAAAAAAGCCTGTCGGTGAACAACATCCACACCACTAAAGGCGAGCTGTTCTATTGGGCGGCCATTCTGATTTCCAACACGCTGGGGACAGCGTTAGGCGATTACCTGGCGGATGACTCCGGCCTGGGCTTTGCCGGCGGCGCACTGCTGATCGGGACGGCAATTGCCGCAGTGGTGTTGGCCAAGTTCTACACGCGGATTTCCACCGTGCTGCTCTTCTGGTTGGCGTTTGTCCTGACCCGACCGTTCGGCGCGACACTCGGTGACTTCCTGACCAAGTCTCATGAAAAAGGTGGTCTGGATTTTGGCACCGTTGGTTCATCGTTAG
The DNA here is from genome assembly GCF_052976945.1 of Pseudomonas sp. GG8. Classification (NCBI taxonomy): domain Bacteria; kingdom Pseudomonadati; phylum Pseudomonadota; class Gammaproteobacteria; order Pseudomonadales; family Pseudomonadaceae; genus Pseudomonas; species Pseudomonas sp. GG8. Next base: position 174,509 of record NZ_JBRIIP010000001.1, on the reverse strand, counting down.
TACTGGCCGGTGTATTGGTCGTACTGGTGTTCTTCGCCGCCAAGGCCCGCAGCGCCGAAGAAGTGTACGGCTAAACGGTTTATGGAGCAGTGCAAAAATGAAGCCCCGTGTCGAAAAAACGCACAACATAATGTGGTCACTTTTCCAGCACATTTGAGGACGTGTTCGGAGAGCCCCTAGGGCTTACGCGGCTTGATCCGCGCTGTAGCTTCAGCCACCAGAGGGTCTTCGGGCCAGTAGTGTTTCGGGTAACGCCCCTTGAGGTCTTTTTTTACCTCTAGATAGGTGCTGCGCCAGAAGCTGGCCAGGTCCTGAGTCACCTGCACCGGGCGGCGGGCAGGTGACAGCAGGTGCAGTTTGATAATTTGTCGGCCGCCCGCAATGCGCGGGGTTTCAGCCAAGCCGAACAGCTCTTGCAAACGCACCGCCAGAATCGGTGGATGTTCGCTGTAATCCAGACGCACTGAAGAACCGGACGGCACGCTCAGGTGATGCGGCGCCAGCTCATCCAGGCGTTGCGGTAACGGCCACGGCAGCACGTTGTGCAGGATCGACGATAGGTCCAGGTTGGCGAAATGACTGAGGCGCGACACCTTGCCCAGGTAAGGCTGCAACCAGTTCTCCAGGCTCGCGAGCAACGCCGCATCACGCACATCCGGCCATTCGCTATCGGCCTGTTTGTCCAGATCCAGCTGACGCAGCAACGCCACCCGCGCCTGCCATTGGCGCAGCTCGGGGGTCCACGGCAACAGTTCCAGCCCTTTACGCCGAATCAGTGCCAATAACGCCTGGCTGCGGGCGGATTCGTCGAGGCCGGTCAGTGGCTCGCGACTGAGGATCAGTTCGCCCACCTTGCGCTGACGCTCGGCACGGAACACTCCTTCTCGCTCGTCCCACTCCAGATGATCGAGGGCAATCACTTGTTCTGCGAGTACTGAGTCGAACAGTGCCGGATCAAATTCCGCCGCCAGATAAATACGTTCTTCGCGCTGGCCCTGGCGACTACCGAGGTCGGCGACCACCAGCCAGGGTTGTTTCATCAAGGCATCGGCTTCCGCGAACAACGCGGCGCGGCCGTTGGCCAGGCGATATTCAGCGCCACCGGCACGCCGCTGTTGGGCCACGCGATCCGGATAGGCCAGCGCCAGCAAGGCGCCCAACCAGCGTGGGTGATCCGGATCGCTGACCGGGGTGTTCGCCGCTCCGCGCTGCTGCCGCTGCAAAAGACTTCGGTACTGCCGCGCCAGTTGTTTTGCCCGCTGCACCCCGCCTTGAGCGCCACGCGCCGCACGCTCGGTGCCGGCCAGCAAGGTCAGGCGGGAGTGCAGGTCCGCACCGCCGCCACGCAAGATGTCACGCTCGCCGAGCAAGGCCGCGACGTCACAGGCCAGTTCGCCCAGACCCAACGCCTGACCGCGCAACAGTAAATGCGCGATGCGTGGATGCGCGGGCAGCTCAGCCATGGCCTGGCCGTGCCCGGTGAGTTTCCAGTCTTCACCCGATTTCCGGGTCAGCGCGCCCAACCGGCCGAGCAGGTCCTGAGCTTGCGCATAGGCCGCCGCCGGTGGCTGGTCGAGCCACACCAATTGCGCCGGCGTAACGCCCCAGCGCGCCAGTTGCAAGGCAAGCCCTGCCAGATCCGCCTGAAGAATTTCTGCCGTGCCATAGGCGGCCAATTGATCGTGCTGGGCTTCGGACCACAGCCGATAACACACGCCCGGCTCCAGTCGCCCCGCCCGCCCAGCGCGCTGGGTGGCACTGGCGCGGGAGATGCGCTGAGTGTCGAGACGCGTCATGCCGCTGCCGGGATCGAAACGCGGCACGCGCGCCAATCCCGCATCGATCACCACCCGCACCCCATCAATGGTCAGACTGGTCTCGGCGATATTGGTCGCCAGCACCACTTTGCGTGTGCCGCTCGGCGCGGGCTCGATAGCCGCGCGCTGGGCATTCAAGTCCAGCTCGCCGTGCAACGGACACAGCAAAATATCGTGGCGCTCGCCAAGAACCTCGGCCAATTGTTGATTGACCCTACGAATCTCGGCCTGCCCCGGCAGGAACACCAGCACGCTGCCCGACTCATCACCCAGCGCATCGAGTACGGTTTGCACCACCCTAGGCTCGATAAATTCACCGACCTGAAAGGTTCGCCCCCAGCGCATCGCCACCGGAAACATGCGCCCGTCACTGCGGACAACAGGCGCATCGCCCAGCAGACTGGACAGCCGTTCACCTTCCAGCGTCGCCGACATCAACAGAATCTTTAGCGGTTGCTCGTCCCGGAACAGCCCCCGTCCATTCAGACTCAAGGCCAGTGCGAGGTCGGCATCCAGGCTGCGCTCGTGGAACTCATCGAAGATCAGCAGGCCGACGCCTTCCAGCGCCGGATCGTCCTGCAAGCGACGGGTGAGAATACCTTCCGTGACCACTTCGATTCGGGTCGTGGGACCAACTTTGCTTTCCAGGCGGATCCGATAGCCGACGGTTTCACCGACTTTTTCGCCCAACTCCCAGGCCAACCGCTCTGCCGCCGCTCGCGCTGCCAACCGCCGCGGCTCAAGCATCAGGATGGTCTGCCCGGCGAGCCACGGCTCTTGCAACAGCGCCAGGGGCACACGCGTGGTTTTACCGGCACCGGGCGGTGCTTCGAGCACCGCTTCGTGGCGCGCCGCCAGGGCATCGCGCAAGGCAGGCAGGACAGCATCGATTGGCAGAGAAATCATGGCAGCTCCAGAACAGGCTGCCGATTATACGGGGCCGGCGTCATCGCACGAAGGGCGACTGCAATAGTCTTAGCCATGAAGCATTTGCCTTGTATAGTTACCCCCATCATTCAGGAGATCTTTATGCGCATTCCTTCCCGCATTATCGGCGGCGTTCTGGTCGCTGCCTTACTGACCCAAATGACCGCCTGCGGCAGCATTTTCTTCCCCGACCGCCGTGGACAAATCGACGGCAAGGTCGACCCCCTGGTGATCGGTCTTGATGCCATCGGCCTGTTGTTCTACATCATTCCCGGTTTGATCGCCTTTGGCGTCGACTTTGCCACCGGTGCTATCTATTTGCCCGGCGGCAGCACCGCCCAGGTCAGCCCTGAAAAGCTGCAACCGGCGATCAAGGCTGACGGCAGCGTCGATAACAGCAAACTGCAAGCAATCCTCGAAAAAGAGCTGGGCCGCAGCCTGCCGCTCAATGACCCACGCCTGATCCAGCACCGTGGCAGCGCGCAACAGTTGGCGATGTACGGCCTGCAACCGTCCGCCTGATTTAGGAAAGCACCATGACCACCCTCCCCGAACACGCGCGCCTGTTGCGTCTGGCGACCCGTGCTTCATTGGCTGTCGCGAGCATCCTGATCGTCACCAAAGGCATTGCCTGGTGGCTGAGTGGCTCGATCAGCCTGCTGGCCGGGTTGACCGACTCGGCGCTCGATGGCGTGGCGTCGTTCCTCAATCTGCTGGCGGTGCATTATGCGTTGCGTCCGGCCGATGACGATCACCGGTACGGCCACGGCAAGGCGGAAGCACTGTCAGGCATTGCCCAGGCGCTGTTCATCGCCACGAGTGCGATGCTGATCGCCTATCAAGCGGTCGAACGGATTCTCCACCCGGAGCCGTTGGGGGCGCCGGGGTTGGGGATTGCGGTGATGGTGTTGTCGATAGTGCTGACGGTGGCACTGCTAATGCTGCAGTACAAGGTCATCCGCGAAACCGGCTCGACCGCCATCCGCGCCGACTCCCTGCATTACCGTTCCGACCTGCTGCTGAACGCCAGTATCCTGCTGGCGCTGATCCTTGCCCTGTTCGGCTGGCAACAACTGGACGCGTATTTTGGTCTGACAATCGCCGTGTACATTTTGTGGAGCGCGGTCCAGATCGCTCGCGAAACCGTGTCGGTGCTCATGGATCAAGAACTACCGCCGGATGTCAGCCAGAGCATGCTGGACATGGCGTGCAGCGTGCCCGGCGTACTGGGCGCCCATGACATACGCACCCGGATATCGGGCAATCATTGGTTCGTTCAGTTGCACCTGGAACTGCCAGGGCATTTGACCCTGTCCGTCGCCCACGCTCTGTGTGACCAAGCAGCCGATGCCATCCAGGAAGCGTTCCCGAAGGCCGAAGTGCTGGTGCACGCCGACCCGCGAGAAGTGCTCGAACCCAGCGTTAGTTGACGCTGTAACCGCGCCCTGCAAGGCAAGCAGCCATCGAACGGCGGTAGATGTCCGCAACCGAGGCCGGAGGCGCATAGGCTGCGGCTGCCGGGTCAAAGCCGCTTTGGTTCACGCCCCACATATGGCACTCGTACATATCCTGCTGTTGCTGCTCGGGACCCTGACCGTTGGCGGGGTAAGCCACGGGATCATAGCCATTGGTTTGCACCTGCTGCGGTGGCGGACCTGGGGCATAGATGGGCTCGATACCCTGCGGCGGAGTGGCGACAACATAGTCCTGAGTCTCCGCCTGATACACGTAATAGGTACCCGCAGCCAGGAAGAACAACGTGCTGCCCAGCCAGACCTCTTGCGAAAACGACGGCAAGCTGCGCACATGAATCCCGTAGGGCGGCGTCACTATCACGTAGCGCGGGCCTTGTGGGCGATACCAGTAACCACCGGAATAAAAGTAATCCTGTCCACGCCAGCCAATACGCGAATGGCTGCTTGGCATACGGTCTATCTCATACCCGGGACGGTACTGCGGGCCTGAGCCCCAACCGTTGCCATGCCCATCGGGCCGGCCTTGCCAATGGTCATTACCAGGTCGCCCGTCGCCACCGCCAGGGCGCGGCGAGTTGCCGCTCTGCCAGTGTTGATTCTGGTTTGAATTGCCCTGACGAGGATTGTCCTGGTAATAACCCTGACGCGGTTGCTGGGTTTGCCGCACCTCGTCGGGGCGACTCTGGATGGGCAGGCGCTGTTGCTGCTCACGTTGTTGATCCTGCTGACGCTGTTGGTCTTGCTGCTGGCGCTGTTGTTGCTGTACTTGCTGCTGCCGCTGTTGGTCTTGCTGCTGGCGCTGTTGTTGCTGTACCTGCTGCTGACGCTGTTGGTCTTGCTGCTGGCGCTGTTGTTGCTGTACTTGCTGCTGACGTTGTTGGTCTTGCTGCTGGCGCTGTTGCTGCTGTACCTGCTGCTGACGTTGCTGGTCTTGCTGCTGGCGCTGTTGCTGCTGTACCTGCTGCTGACGTTGTTGGTCTTGCTGCTGGCGCTGCTCTTGCCCGAATTCTGGGCGGCCCTGGCCCGAATTGCCCGGACGCTCATGATTCTCGCCGTTACGGCCGTTATCGTTTTGGTTCGGCCCTGAATCATTTCGTTCGTCCGCCAGCACCTGAGCGTTGACACTCAAACACAGCAAACTTACACCTGCCAAACGCCAGATGCGCGATTTCATGCTTTCCTCACTATGGTGCAAATGCCCATTGATAAAACTGCTTTTTGGATGCGCCAGAAGCAGCACTTTAACAGCCCATTCGACATGTGGCGGACGCTTTTAGCTAAAGGTCGCGCACATAAAAAAAGGGAGCCAGTGATGGCCCCCTCCGGGAATTTCGTCCGTGCTCAACGCTTTTGGCGCTGGCTCACCTCACGCCGTCTTCTGGACAGTGTGTAGCCCGGGGGCCTGCCCAACCCTGTGGGGTTGGCGGCCGCGGCTGACCTGATTCGGAGAGCCGCGCTGGACGCTATGTCCGGGCAGTGATTCTGGTGTTAAGAATAGGCTTGAGGCAGCAGCAGAGGATTGCGAATATTGCTCAATAAAACATGACTTGCGCAATTTTTAACTTCAGATAGATAATTCAGCGCAATAGATATTATAAAGGGGCATTTAGTGAGCAAACTCGACAGATATGACCTGAACATATTGGCTGAGCTGCAACGTGACGCGCGCATCTCCAACCAAGAACTGGCCGAACGCATCGGCTTGTCGCCATCACCGTGCTCACGACGGGTCAAACAGCTGGAAGACGACGGCTATATTTCCCGCCAGGTTGCGCTGCTAGACCGCAAAAAGCTGGGCCTGAACCTGACCGCCTATGTGCTGATCGGCATGGATCGACACACGCCTGAGCGTTTCGAGCATTTCGAGCAGCAGATTCGCACCCTGCCTCAGGTACTCGAATGCAGTCTGGTGACCGGGATGGACGCTGACTATCAGCTGAAAGTCGTAGTGCCAGACATGGATCATTATCAGAAACTGCTGCTGGGCCATCTGACCCGTATCGACGGCGTCACCAGCGTGCGCTCGAGCTTTGTACTCAATCAGGTGCTGGCCAGTACGGAACTACCGTTGACGCACCTGCGCGGTTAAGCCTCACGCAGCGCCCCGGACTTTCCCGTATAATCGTCGCCCCATTGCCATCCGGTTGGAGATTAATGATGGATATCGATCCTGCGCTATTTGAAGAGTGGATGATGACGATCCTGGTCACCATCCTCGTCGGCTTCATGGGTTTCATCGTCTGGGATCTGGCGAAGAAGTCCAAGGCTGGCAAGTTCGGCACCTTTATTCTGTTCTTCGCACTCGGACTGGGTATCTTCGCCTTTGTGGTCAAAAGCGTTGTGATCGCGTTTATTGAAGCCTGACCGGACAGTCGATCAGCAACAAACCACGCCTCAGAGCGACGCCGGCACTTCCCGCCACTGCCCTTGATCCAGCCCTTCTATAGTCCAGTCGCCGATGCGCACGCGCACCAGCCGCAGGGTTGGCAAGCCGACTGCCGCAGTCATGCGCCGAACCTGACGGTTGCGACCTTCCTTGATCACCAACTCCAGCCAACTGGTCGGTATGCTCTGGCGAAAGCGCACCGGCGGATTGCGCGGCCAAAGCTCAGGCTCGTCCAACTGCCGCGCTTGTGCAGGCAAGGTCGGGCCATCGTTCAGTTCGACACCCTCACGCAAACGCTGCAACTGCTCAGCCGTTGGCTCGCCTTCGACCTGGACCCAGTAGGTCTTCGGCAGCTTGTGTTTGGGATCGGCAATACGCGCCTGTAGCTGACCGTCGTTGGTCAGCAGCAACAAGCCTTCGCTGTCACGGTCCAGTCGCCCAGCCGGGTACACGCCCGGGATCGCAATGAAGTCCTTGAGTGTCGCCCGCCCTTCTCCGTCGCTGAATTGCGTCAGCACATCAAACGGTTTGTTGAACAGGATCAGTTTGGGTTCGGCGGGCGGGGCTTTGGCCACGCGCCGGGTACTCCCTGAGTTGTTGGCGGCAGGACGGCGGGACACTGGGCGTTGGGTGCGGGACATGACGATTCAATATTCGAAAACAGAAAGGGCCACTTTAGTGGCCCTTTCTGTAAATGACTAACCTAACCGATCAATTAACGGAACGGCGGCTCATCGAAGCTGCGCAGTTTGCGTGAGTGCAGCGAGTTGAGTTCGGTGCGCAGCAGGTCCAGGGCGGCGATACCGATTTTCAAATGCTGACTGACCGCACGCTCGTAGAAAGCGTTGGCTGCACCCGGCAGTTTGATTTCACTGTGCAGCGGCTTGTCCGACACACACAGCAGCGTGCCGTAGGGCACCCGCAAGCGATAACCCTGGGCGGCAATCGTGCCGCTTTCCATGTCGACCGCAACCGCCCGTGAGAGGTTGATCAGCGGACGTTCCTGCGCCCAGCGCAATTCCCAATTGCGGTCGTCGTAGGTCAGCACGGTGCCGGTCCGCAAACGCTTCTTCAGTTCATCGCCGCGCTCGCCAGTGACTTGTGCTGCCGCTTCCTGCAACGCGACCTGCACTTCAGCCAGTGCCGGAATCGGGATATTCGGCGGCACGACCCGGTCGAGAATACCGTCGCGGCGCATATACGCATGAGCCAGCACGTAGTCGCCGATGGTTTGCGATTGGCGCAAGCCGCCGCAGTGACCGATCATCAACCAGCAATGCGGGCGCAGTACGGCCAAGTGGTCAGTGATGTTTTTCGCGTTGGACGGGCCGACGCCGATGTTGACCAGGGTTACGCCATGACCGTCGGTCGCTATCAAGTGATAGGCCGGCATCTGGTAGCGGTGCCAGACCACGCCCGCGACGATGGCCTGCGCCTCGCCGTGATCCATGCCTTTGTCGACAACCACGTTGCCTGGCAAGACCATGCGCACGAAGCGCGGGTCGTCGCGCAGTTTTTCCAGGCCATGGACGATGAACTGGTCGACATAGCGGTGGTAGTTGGTCAGCAGAATCCACGGCTGCACATGACGCCAGTCGCTGCCGGTGTAATGCACCAGTCGGCGCAGGGAAAAGTCCACCCGCGCGGCATCGAACAGCGCCAGGGGCAACGGGTCGGTGTTGGCCCAATCGTACAGACCGTCGGCAATACCATCGGTCGCAGCGGACAAGTCAGTGCTCGGGAATACCCGCGCCAGCGCTGCAGCAGTGACGCCGGAGCCGGCCAGTTCATCGCCCTGCTCGACCACGTACGGATAAGGAATGTTCTGCTCGCTGACGCCCACTTCCACCGTGATGGTGAAGTCGTTCATCAACGGCACCAATTGCTCGAGCAAATAGTTACGAAACGCCGACGGATGGGTCACGGTGACACTGTAGGTGCCCGGCAACTGGACCTTGGCGTAGGCCCGAGTCGTCAGTGGCACTTCGCCCTGGCACAGATACGTCAGGCGCAATTCCGGGTAGTGGAACAGTTCACGCTCAGCCGCATCCGGCTCGACCCGATCTTTGAGATAGCGCTTGAGCGCCTGACTCAGCGCCCTGGTTGCGCGCTCATGCAGTACAGCAAGCCGGTCCACGGCTTGCTCGGCGGTTTCAACGACAATAAAAGCTTCGGTCACGGTACGCATCCTGTCTGATCTTGCAGACTTGTATCTTGCCTGCATCGTCGGACTAAGGCACTAAGGGCTTTGATGGACAACACGCAAAACCCTGTAGCGGCTACGCTGGATCACCCCACCTGCGGCGACGACCTTGCCACCAGCGCCTCGACATCAATCCCTCGCGGCAACGTGCCATACACCCGGCCCGAGGCTGCCAGTCGACTGGCGATGAACCCGTCGCTGACGCTGGCATTGCCGGCTTCCAGCAAGAGCTTGGCTTGCAGCCCTATGGCGATGTCTTCAGTCAGTTGTCGTGCGCGGTACTGGATGTCAGCGGTGTCCTTGAACGCCGCTTTAAGGTGCTCGATGTGCGCAGCCAACCGTTTGTCGCCGTGGCCATCGCCCAGCTCGTCAAACAACGCATCCAGCACACCGGGTTCTTTGGACAGCGCACGCAGGACGTCCAGGCATTGCACATTGCCAGAGCCTTCCCACGTCGAGTTGACCGGCGCCTCACGGTACAGGCGCGGCAAAATGCTCTCTTCGACATAACCGGCACCGCCCATGCATTCGGCTGCTTCGTTGATCATTGCCGGGGCGCGCTTGCAGATCCAGTATTTGCCCACGGCCGTGACCAATCGGGCGAAGCGTCCTTCTTGCGAGTCTTGCAGATGGTCCAGCGCGCGCCCCATACGCATCGTCAACGCCAGCGCCGCTTCGCTTTCCAGCGCCAGATCGGCCAGGACGTTTTGCATCAACGGCTGCTCGCTGAGCACACGCCCGCCGACGCTGCGATGCGCGCAGTGATGTGCCGCCTGAGTCAGGGCCTGACGCATCAGGGCGCTAGAGCCGACCATGCAATCGAAACGGGTCATGGCCACCATCTCGATAATGGTCGGCACGCCGCGCCCTTCTTCACCGACCATCCAGGCGAGCGCGCCTCGGAACTCGACCTCGCTGGAGGCGTTGGACCAGTTGCCCAGTTTGTTCTTCAGGCGCTGGACGTAGAACTGGTTACGACTGTCGTCAGGACGATGGCGCGGCAGCAAGAAGCAGGTCAGTCCTTTATCGGTCTGTGCCAATGTCAGAAACGCATCGCACATCGGCGCCGAACAGAACCACTTATGCCCAACCAACTCATACGCCTGGCCCGGCCCAGTCACACCGACCGGATAAGCCCGCGTGGTGTTGGCGCGCACGTCGGTGCCACCCTGTTTCTCGGTCATCGCCATGCCGATAGTCACACCCGCCTTGTGGCTGATGCCTACATTGCGTGGGTCATATTCGGTGGCAAGGATTTTTGGCAACCAGATCTCAGCCAGATCAGGCTGGATTTTCAGCGCTGGCACACTGGCAAACGTCATGGTCAACGGACAACCACTGCCAGCTTCAGCCTGACTGTGCAGGTAGCTCATGGCCGCACGTGCGACGTGGGCCCCTGGTTGCGGATCAGTCCAGGGCAGAGACGGCAATCCATGCTCGACCGCCGTGCGCATCAGTTCGTGATAAGCCGGATGAAACTCCACCAGATCGATGCGATGCCCGTAGCGGTCATGACTGACGAACACCGGCTTGTTCTGATTGGCAAGGAACCCGGCCGCCATCAACGGCCCCCCGGCCAGCGCGCCGTAGGTGTCGATCCTCGACTGCGCCCAACCGGCATCGTAACGCTGCGACCACTCTTGCAGGGGCAGGTCGATGCGGTACAAATTGATGCCGTCCAGTGAAGGCGGCTGGTTGGTGACCTCATGGGTCTCGGCGAACTGATGCAGGTTCATTCCTGAGCGCTCCTGTCTTCGCGGACGTGCCAAAGGACACGCCCATGAAACTCAGTGAATCACGCACACAACCCTATAAAAAGTGACATATCCGACTAAATGCCGGCGCTTTCACCCTGTAATTCATCTCAACTTGCTCACCACTGGCCGTGAATAACTGCTGATCCGCACTGCGGCGCCTCTACTTCGCGCTGAAGTTCAACCCGGAGCCTGAAGCAGCTGCCCCGCCCCGGCTCGGACTCATGACTCAAACGGCCGCCCATCCGCTCGACCAATTGCCGGCAGATCGCCAGGCCAATGCCCAAGCCACCGTATTCGCGGGTTATGGAGCCATCGACTTGGAAAAAAGTCTGATACAAGGTCGCCTCATCCAGCCGATGAAAACCAATGCCGGTGTCGATCACTTCAATCAACAAGCTCAGGGTTGCCACATCGTCAGACTGACCCGTCACCCGAACCATGATCGCCCCAGTCTTGGTGAATTTTATCGCGTTATCCAGCAGGCACCCGACGCATTGCTGCAATTTGCCGACATCGCCGAGCACGTTATCAGGCAGCTGCTCATCCAGTTCAATGGCGAAATCCAGGTGCCTATCCTCTGCCAGGCTGGCGTACTGGCCATGCACGCTGGAGAGCAATTGACGCAAACTGAAGGGGCTATTTACCGCGCAAAGCCTGCCGGCCTGCAATTCAGTCAACGTCAAAATCCCATTGATCATACCCATCATGTCTTGGGCAGAGTCGGCAGCGGTCTGTTGATAGAACGTCAGTTCGCTGTCCATCGGTACCGTTTGCATCAATTCCAACGAACCGATCACCCCATTCATTGGCGTACGCAGCTCATGGGTGAGCGTGGCAAGAAACTCGTCCTTCAACCGGTTACTGGTGGCCAACTGCTGATTCAAACGTTCAAGGCTTTGCCCCGCTTCAAAGAGGGTCTGCGCCTGTTGATCCCGCATCATGTTGATTCGGTCAGCCAAGGCCAGCGACAGCAGCGCCACTTCCAGTACCGAGCCGATCTGACTGGAATACATGGTCAGGAAGTTATTGGGCAAATAGCCGAGCAGCATGAACGCATTGATCAGGCCTCCGGTGAGAAACACCGACCAGGCAATGACGAAGTAGCGCGCAACACGCAACCCGTGCAGCCAGGCAGTGATGCCGGTGGCGACCATCACCAGGGTAAACAGCAGCACCAATGCCGTTGCCAGTCGCAGCGCCAAACCGTAGCCGGTAGCCACCGCCAGGACCATGACCACCGAGGCAAAAGCTATCATCAACACGAGCAAGCGATCAAGCCAGCGGCCCCAGACGGGCGTCTGTAAAAAGTGCCGAGAGAACTGACTGGCGAATAACACCGACGCGCCCACCAGAAACGGGGTTGCCGCATTCGCCCACCACGGATTGTTCGGCCACAAGAACTCGATGCCCGCGCCATTCACCGAAATCTGATACAGCCCGAACGAGGCGATATAAAGGATGTAGTACAGGTAACTGGTGTCGCGCACGCTGAGGTAGATGAACAGGTTGTAGACCAACATCCCCAGCAACATGCCGTAAATCAGACCCAACACATAGATGCGCGCAGGTTGCGCTGCGATATAGGCGTGGCTGGACCAGAGGGCGAGTGGCGCCTGGATCGAGCCTTGGCTGGTCAGGCGCAGGTACACCGTCTGCACTTGATTGGCCGGCAGGTCGAGTGCAAAGAGGTAGTTATTCTGTTCAATCTGGCGACTGGAGAAAGGCAGCATATCCCCAGTCTGCCAAGCCACCCGAAAGCGACCGGAAGCGTCGGCGGTGAAGAGGTCGACGTGGTCCATGGGTGGATAGGCCAGCTCCAGCAGCCAATCCCGCTGAACGTCTGGACGTTTGGGGCGAAACTGCAGGTCCAGCTTCAGCCAGAACGCCGAACGTGAATAGCCCGCATTGAGGGTGTCGGCATCCAGCCCACGAAAGAGCGCAGCCGTGGCCGGAGCGCTGACCTCATCGATGGTCGCCTCGCCCGTTACATCTTCGAACACCTGCACCGCCCGCCCTAAAGGCAAGGTACCGGTATCCTCGTCAAACTCGATGGCGCTGGCAAAAAGAGGCACCCAGGCGACCAGCATTATCAGCAAATAGCGCATACAACCCCAGCATGGCCTGTCCGGCTGATCGCAAAGCCCCCTCTCCCTGTGAGACACCGTCAACCTGCAGGTCCTGTTATTAGTATTGAACACGTCAAGGCACGGCTTCATACCCGCGGTCCATTGTGCGTGAGACGGTGTTTTTTGCAAATGTGCTTAGTCGTCCGCAACTGAAGGCACTGTTGCCTCGGTGAGGCTGGCGTGAGCATAGCGGTGAATGACCATGAGGCACCACTCTTTTAATTAAACGAAAGGCTCTATTCCGGGCCTTTCAGGAGAATACGCGCGCAACCGTCGACGTATTCGAGCCATTCAAACAAGCGACGGTCCGGTTCAGCTGTATGAAAAATCCGACACCGGCTAGCGGCTCCGGAAAAAGTTTGGTGGTAAGCTCGCGCACCATGAATACCTATAGCTCCCGCCCCGTTGTCCTCTGTCTCTCCGGCCACGATCCTAGTGGTGGTGCCGGCCTGCAGGCAGATATCGAAGCCCTTCTCGCTCAAGGCTGCCATGCCGCACCGGCAATCACCGCCCTGACCGTGCAAGACACCGTCAATGTCAGCGATTTCCGGGTCCTGGACCGCGAGTGGGTGTTGGCACAAGCCAACGCCGTGCTCAACGACTCGACCGTGGCCGCCGTCAAGCTGGGCATGCTCGGCTCGCTGGAGATGGTCGACACCGTTGTCGAACTGCTCCTGGCGCATCCGCATTTACCCCTGGTCTGCGACCCGGTGCTGCGTGCCGGCGGTGGCGGTCGTCTGGGCAAGGACGAAGTCGGTTACGCCATGCGCGAACGACTGCTGCCACTGGCCACCATCGCGACCCCAAACTTGCCTGAAGCGCGCATCCTTGCCGAACTGCCCGAAGGCACCGCCGATGAATGCGCGGAAAAGCTTCTGCCCTTTTGCCAGCACCTGCTGATCACTGGCGGTCACGGTGACGAAGAACTTATCCACAACCGCCTGTACATCCGCAACGGCGAAACCCGTACGTTCACCTGCCAACGCCTGCCCGGCAGCTACCACGGTTCTGGCTGCACATTGGCCAGTGCACTGGCCGGACGCCTGGCATTGGGGGAACATCTGGTGAGCGCCGTGCAAACGGCGCTCACCTATACTTGGCGTACGTTGCGCGATGCCGAGCAGTTGGGCAAAGGCCAATACGTGCCGCGACGTCTGCCCCTTGATTTCTGCTCGTAAGACCCTGTTTGCCCGTAATGCCGCGCCATGAGGTTTGACCGATGAAACTACGTGGCTTGTACGCCATTACCGACAGCCAACTGCTGGCTGGCAAGTTCCTGTCTTACGTCGAGGCCGCCCTTGAGGGCGGCGTCACTCTGTTGCAGTACCGCGACAAAAGCACCGACGAAACCCGTCGTTTGCGCGAAGCCGACACCCTGCTCAGGCTGTGCGAGCGCTACAACACCAAACTCATCATCAACGATGATGCCGAGCTGGCTGCGCGCCTCGGCGTCGGCGTGCATTTGGGCCAGACTGACGGCTCGATGCCGGTTGCACGTGCCCTGTTACGGCACAAAGCGATCATCGGCGCGACCTGCCATGGCCAACTGGAGCTGGCTGAAAAAGCCAAAGCCGACGGCGCCAGCTACGTCGCGTTCGGGCGTTTCTTCAATTCCAACACCAAACCCGGCGCGCCCACTGCAACCCTTGATCTGCTGGACCAGGCTCGCGCCCGCCTCCATCTGCCGATTGCGGTCATTGGCGGAATCACCCTGGAGAATGCCGCGCCACTGGTGGCCCACGGTGCCGACCTGCTGGCGGTGGTCCACGGCCTGTTCGGCGCGGACAACACCCAGGAAGTCACCCGACGCGCCCGCGCATTCAACGCTTTGTTCAAAACCGCCTGACGCCGATTCAGACCTTTTTCCGATTCAAATAGAGACCCGACCATGTCCCGTTCTGAAATCCTGTTCGCCAACGCCCAAAAACACATCCCTGGCGGTGTCAACTCGCCGGTTCGTGCCTTCAAAAGCGTGGGCGGCACGCCGTTGTTCTTCAAGCACGCTGTCGGCGCCTACGTGACCGACGAAGACGATAAGCGTTATGTAGATTACGTCGGCTCCTGGGGCCCGATGATTCTCGGCCACAGCCACCCGGACGTGCTTGATGCCGTGCGCAAGCAACTGGAACACGGCTTGTCCTACGGTGCCCCAACGGCCATGGAAACCGAGATGGCCGATCTGGTCTGCGCCATCGTGCCGTCGATGGAAATGGTGCGCATGGTCAGCTCCGGCACCGAAGCGACCATGAGCGCGATTCGTCTGGCCCGAGGTTTCACTGGCCGCGACAGCATCATCAAATTTGAAGGCTGTTACCACGGTCACTCCGACAGCCTGCTGGTCAAGGCCGGCTCCGGCGCGCTGACCCAAGGCGTTCCAAGCTCGGCGGGCGTCCCCGCTGCGTTCGCCAAACACACGCTGACCGCCCCCTTCAACGATATCGACGCAGTCGAGCAACTGCTCAACGAAGTCGGCCAGGAAGTGGCGTGCATCATCGTCGAGCCGGTCGCCGGCAACATGAACTGCGTACCGCCAGCGCCGGGTTTCCTCGAAGGCTTGCGCAGGCTCTGCGACAAACATGGCGTGGTCCTGATTTTCGACGAAGTGATGACCGGGTTCCGTGTTGCACTGGGCGGCGCGCAAGCGTTTTACGGCGTGAAGCCGGACCTGAGCACCTTCGGCAAGATCATCGGTGGCGGTATGCCGGTCGGCTGTTTTGGCGGCAAACGCGAAATCATGTCGCACATCGCGCCGCTGGGCCCGGTCTATCAGGCGGGCACTCTGTCAGGCAACCCGCTGGCCATGGCTGCAGGTCTGGCGACTTTGCGCCTGATCAGCCGTCCAGGCTTCCATGACGAACTCAGCAGCTTCACCAGCCGCCTGCTCGATGGCCTGCAACAACGCGCCGACGCTGCAGGCATTCCGTTCGTGACCACTCAGGCGGGCGGCATGTTTGGCCTGTACTTCAGCGGTGCTGACGACATCGTCACCTTCAAGGACGTGATGACCAGCGATGCCGAGCGCTTCAAGCGCTTCTTCCACCTGATGCTCGAAGGCGGTGTATACCTGGCACCGAGCGCATTCGAGGCCGGCTTCACCTCCATCGCCCACGGCGACACTGAACTGCAACTGACCCTAGATGCTGCTGAAAAAGCGTTTGCCGCATTGAAATAAGCCTCAGCCAATCTCCTGTAGGAGCTGCCAAAACGCGGTTTTCTGGAAGAATCTTAATACCGGTTTTCGACCGTTTCACGGTCGATCGCGGGCAAGCGCGCTCCTACAAGGGGATTTATGGGGGTTTGATCGGCCTTTTCCCTCGCAAAATCAGGCACATCAAGCCCGCGCAGCAGAAAAGCTGTAAAGACTTTGTAAGGTTGGCCCTGCTTATTTCATAATGTGCCGCCAGCACGTTCCGCTGGACGGGTACGCCCGCACCTTTTCAGAGGCAAGTCGATTCCCATGAACCGCACCGGCCGGGCCCTTGCTTTGGGCTGCCTGTTGCTTCTTCATCCCCTGCTGGCGAATGCAGGCGGCAACTCGTTGTTAATCCCAGCGGTGGGTCGTTGCACCCTCAATACCCAGCCAGATAATCTGCCTGAGGCGTTGGCGGCATGCCAAAAAGCTGCGCAAGCCGGGGATGCACAAGCACAATTCGAGTTGGGCGAGTTTTACTACGACGGCAAAAACGCACCGCGTGATCTCACCCAGGCACTGAACTACTTTGAGCAGGCCTCGCTGCAAGGCCATGCCCAGGCGCAATACCGGCTGGGTTTGATGTTTTATCGGGGCGAAGGCGTACAAGCCAATAACATTCAGGCTTATATCGTGCTGAAGATGGCGGCGGTCAATGGTGCCGAGGACGCGCTGGATACGGCCGATGAAGTATCTGCACAGATGCAGCGCGATGAGCTCGAAATCGCAACCCAGGTACTGGGACAGATTTTCCGCAATTACCTGCTGGAGTTGCAATCAGCGGAAGGTCGTACGCCGTTCGCGCCATTGCCCTGAGTCACTGATTCAATCTTGAACCCTGAACCGCCTCTTACTTGTCCGGCATCGGCATCGGGAACGGCATTACATTGCTGGTGCCCCGGGCCTCGCTGATCTTCGCCGTGCCCATGCGCTCGACCTCATCAATGCGCACAATCGAATGCATCGGCACGAAACTGCGCACCACACCTTCGAACTGAGCCTTGAGTTTCTCTTCGCTCGGGTCCACGACCACGGTCGTGCGCTCGCCAAAGACGAACTCTTCCACCTCCAGAAAACCCCACAAATCGCTTTGATAGATTTGCTTGGCGTACATTTCGAACACCTGGCCCTGGTTGAGGAAAATCACCTTGTAAATTGGAGCATCACGTTTGGTCATAACGGCAGGTAACAATCGGGGGATATAAAAGAGGGCGCAAACTATAGCATGTCCACTGGACAGGCAACGCTAGGAACCGAAGGCCGGCGCCACTATAATGTGCGGTTCTTCGAATCACCTGATGATCACGCATGGCCAAGAAGCTTTATATCGAAACCCACGGTTGCCAAATGAACGAGTACGACAGCTCGCGCATGGTCGATCTGCTGGGCGAACATCAAGCCCTGGAAGTCACTGCTCGCGCAGAAGATGCCGACGTCATCCTGCTCAATACCTGCTCGATCCGCGAACGTGCCCAGGACCGGGTTTACTCCCAGCTAGGCCGTTGGCGCGAACTGAAACTGGCCAAACCGGACATGGTGATCGCCGTCGGCGGTTGCGTGGCCAGCCAGGAAGGCGCAGCGATTCGTGATCGCGCGCCCTACGTGGATGTGGTCTTCGGCCCACAGACCCTGCACCGTTTGCCGGAAATGATCGACGCCGCGCGCACCACACGCCTGCCTCAGGTCGATGTGTCGTTCCCGGAAATCGAAAAATTCGACCACCTGCCCGAGCCTCGCGTCGATGGACCGAGTGCCTATGTGTCGGTAATGGAAGGTTGCAGCAAATACTGCACCTTCTGCGTGGTGCCCTACACCCGAGGCGAAGAAGTCAGCCGTCCGTTCGATGGGGTTGTTGCCGAAGTCATGCACCTGGCCGAAAACGGCGTGCGAGAAGTGACGCTTCTGGGGCAGAACGTCAACGGCTATCGTGGCGCGATGCACGACGGGCGCGTGGCCGATCTGGCCGAGTTGATCCGAGTGGTCGCGGCAATCGACGGCATCGACCGTATTCGCTACACCACCTCGCACCCGCTGGAATTTTCCGACAGCCTGATCCTGGCCCACGCTGAAGTGCCCGAGCTGGTCAAACACCTGCACTTGCCGGTGCAATCGGGCTCCGACAGGATTTTGTCGGCGATGAAGCGCAATCACACCACCCTCGAATACAAATCCAAGCTGCGCAAATTGCGGGCCGCGGTACCGGGCATCAGCATCAGTTCGGACTTCATCGTCGGCTTCCCTGGCGAGACCGAAAAAGATTTCGAGCAGACCATGAAGCTGATCGAAGACGTGGGTTTCGACTTTTCGTTTTCCTTCGTCTACAGCCCACGACCGGGTACGCCTGCGGCCGACTTGAAAGATGAAACCCCTGAAACGCTGAAAAAACAGCGCCTGGCAGCCTTGCAGCATCGCCTGAATCAGCAGGGTTTCGAGATCAGCCGACAGATGGTGGGCAGTACTCAGCGAATCCTGGTGACCGATTACTCGAAAAAAGACCCTGGCGAGTTGCAGGGTCGCACCGAGAATAATCGAATCGTCAACTTCCGCTGCGACAATCCCAAGCTGATCGGTCAGTTCGCCGACGTCTATATCGACGACGCACAGCCGCACTCGCTACGGGGGTCATTGTTGCAATAAGCCGACGCACACAACTTTGTAGGCGCTGGCTTGCCTGCGACAAGGTCGGTACGACCTTCCGGCGGTGGTGAGTTCAACGAATCTGCGACTGCTTCGCAGCTGATCGCGGGCAAGCCCGGTCCTATAGTTTTGCGGTGCGCGTTAATCGACCCAACCACCATTAGTAAGTCAGAGCTTTCGTACCTAAGTGAGTGGGGTTATCCTTGATCCCATCTCCATTGCCATAGGGCGGCTAAAAACGACCTTGAACGCACCCATAGCACCTCATCGTTTCATCCTCGAACCTTTTGAGGCCCATCGCTTCGCAAATCTGTGCGGGCAGCTCGACGAGCATTTGCGCTTGATCGAACAACGCCTGGATATCGAAATCCGCAATCGCGGTAATCAATTCGAATTGATTGGCGAACTTAAACACACCACTTCTGCCGAAAACCTGCTGCGCCGTCTGTACCGGGAAACCCAAGGTACGGATCTGTCGCCAGACATGGTTCACCTGTTCCTCCAGGAATCGGGCGTAGACGAACTGGACAACCACCCTGCTGCCGAAGTCGGCGTAGCCTTGCGCACGAAAAAGGGCATGATTCGCCCGCGCGGCTTGAATCAGCAGCGTTACGTCAAAGAGATTCTGAGCAACGACATCAACTTCGGCATCGGCCCTGCAGGTACAGGCAAGACTTATCTTGCGGTTGCCTGCGCGGTGGACGCACTGGAGCGCGAGCAGATTCGACGCATCCTGCTGGTGCGCCCGGCGGTCGAAGCGGGCGAAAAGCTCGGCTTCCTGCCCGGCGATCTGGCACAGAAAATCGACCCGTACCTGCGCCCGTTGTATGACGCGCTGTATGAAATGCTCGGCTTCGAATACGTCGCCAAGCTGATCGAACGTCAGGTGATCGAAGTTGCGCCGCTGGCCTACATGCGCGGTCGCACGCTCAATAACTGCTTCATCATTCTCGACGAAAGCCAGAACACCACCGTCGAACAGATGAAGATGTTCCTGACCCGCATCGGCTTCGGCTCCACGGCCGTCATCACCGGCGACATCACTCAGGTCGACTTGCCCAAGGGCACCAAGTCGGGTCTGAACCATGTCATCGATGTGTTGAAAGACGTGCCGGGCATCAGCTTCACCCACTTCAAGCCCAAGGATGTGGTACGCCACCCATTGGTGCAGCGCATTGTCGAGGCCTATGAGCGCTTCGAAGATCGCTTCAGCGACGAGCCGCCGGCCAGAGCCTCCTCCAACAGGGACAACCGCCGCGATGCTTGAGCTGGACCTGCAACTTGCCAGTGAAGCGCCTGCCCCTAACGAAAACCAGTTCCGCCAATGGTGTGAACTGGCATTACGTCAACGCAGCGCTGATTCGGAGCTGACCATTCGCCTGGTCGACGAAGCCGAAGGCCGCGAACTCAATCACACCTGGCGCCACAAGGACTACGCGACCAACGTGTTGTCCTTTCCCGCCGATGTGCCTGACGAGTTCCTGGATATTCCGCTGCTCGGCGATCTGGTGATTTGTGTACCTGTGGTGGTTCGCGAAGCGGCCGAACAGGGCAAGACACTCGACGCCCACTGGGCGCATCTCGTCATTCACGGCTGCCTGCATCTGCTGGGTTACGACCACATAGACGATGCCGAAGCCGAAGAAATGGAAGCACTGGAACGAACGTTGCTTGAGGAACTGGGCTACCCCGATCCTTACGCCGACGACGAAACCACTGACCATCATCATCCAGAGACAACCAGCAAGGACCACGAGTAAGGGCTATGAGCGAAGACCGATCGAGCACCGGGCAAAAGTCATGGCTGGGGAAAATCACCCAAGCTTTTGCCCACGAGCCGAAAAACCGCCAGGAGCTGCTTGAACTCCTGCGCGAAGCCCACCAGAACAAGCTATTGGACAGCGAAGCGCTGGCCATCGTCGAAGGCGCCATTCAAGTGGCTGACCTGCAAGTGCGCGACATCATGGTGCCGCGTTCGCAGATGATCAGCATCAAGGCGACCCAGACCCCTCGTGAGTTTCTCCCAGCCGTCATCGACGCCGCGCACTCGCGCTATCCGGTGATCGGCGAAAGCCACGATGACGTTCTCGGGGTGTTGCTCGCCAAGGACTTGCTGCCGCTGATCCTCAAGGAAAACGGCGAAAACGAAAGCATCACCAACCTGCTGCGCCCGGCGACGTTCGTGCCTGAGTCCAAGCGTCTGAACGTGCTGCTGCGTGAGTTCCGCGCCAACCACAACCACATGGCCATCGTCATCGACGAATACGGCGGCGTGGCCGGTCTGGTGACCATCGAAGACGTGTTGGAACAGATCGTCGGCGATATCGAGGACGAACACGATGTCGAGGAAGACAGCTATATCAAACCGCTGCCCAGCGGCGACTTCCTGGTCAAGGCCCTGACCCCCATCGACAGCTTCAACGAGTTCTTCGACAGCGAGTTCTCCGACGATGAATTCGATACGGTTGGCGGTCTGGTGATGAGTGCGTTCGGTCACTTGCCAAAGCGCAATGAAACCACGGAAATCGGTGCGTATCGCTTCCGTATCCTCAATGCCGACAGCCGTCGTATCCACTTGTTACGCTTGAGTCCCATCTCCCGCTAAGGAATGTAAATGCGCTGGATCACCCGCCCCGGCTGGCCCGGTAACCTGCTGGCCATGGCGGCCGGCGCGATTACCACCCTGGCCCTGGCGCCTTTTGATATCTGGCCATTGGCCCTCGTATCACTGGTCGTTTTTTACCTTGGTTTGCGTGAAGTGAATCCCCGCCAGGCCTTGGGCCGTGGCTGGTGCTATGGCTTCGGCTTGTTCGGCGCAGGCACCAGCTGGATCTACGTCAGCATCCACACCTATGGCGAAGCGTCGGCGCTGCTGGCCGGTTTTCTGATGCTGGCGTTCATCGCAGCCATCGCCCTATTCTTCGCCCTGCCCGCCTGGATCTGGACGCGCTGGATTCGGCGCAATGAAGCGCCGCTGGCCGATGCCCTGGCCTTCGCCGCGCTGTGGCTGGCCCAGGAAGCCTTTCGCGGCTGGTTCCTGACCGGATTCCCTTGGCTTTACTCCGGCTACAGCCAGCTTGACGGCCCTCTGTCCGGCCTTGCCCCGATGGGCGGTATGTGGCTGGTCTCCTTTACCCTGGCGCTGACCGCCGCCCTGCTGTGCAACCTGCCACGGCTGCGGGCGCGCAAAGCGTTTCTCGGTGCTGGCGTGCTGCTGTTATTGGCACCATGGGCACTGAGCCTTGCCCTGAAAAACCACGAATGGACCTCACCGGCGGGCCCACCATTGAGCGTTGCAGCGATTCAGGGCAACGTTGAACAAAGCATGAAGTGGGACCCGGCGCAGTTAAACGCACAATTGGCCCTCTACCGCGACATGACGTTCCGTTCCAGACGTGCGGACCTGATCATCTGGCCAGAGACTGCGATTCCGGTGCTGAAGGAGTCGGCGGAAGGCTTCCTTACAATGCTGGGCAGATTTGCGGCTGATCGCGACTCTGCACTGATCACCGGCGTGCCGCTTCGCCAGCGAGGCGGACACGGCGAGTACCACTACTACAACGCGATCACCGTGGCCGGCGAGGGTGACGGTACGTACCTGAAGCAGAAGCTGGTGCCGTTTGGTGAATATGTACCCTTGCAGGACCTTCTGCGCGGACTGATCACCTTCTTCAATCTGCCGATGTCGGACTTTGCTCGCGGACCAAGCGATCAGGCGCTGCTGCAAGCCAAGGGCTACCAAATCGCACCGTACATCTGCTACGAAGTGGTCTACCCCGAGTTCGCCGCTGGCCTGGCCGCCCAAAGCGAATTGCTGCTGACCGTCAGTAATGACACGTGGTTCGGCACCTCAATCGGCCCACTGCAGCATTTGCAGATGGCGCAGATGCGAGCACTTGAGGCTGGGCGCTGGATGATCCGCGCCACCAACAACGGCGTGAGTGGACTAATCAACCCGTTCGGCAAGATCACCGCGACCATCCCGCAGTTCCAGCAGGGGATTTTGTATGGCGACGTAGTGCCGATGCACGAACTGACGCCCTACCTGCGCTGGCGTTCGTGGCCGTTGACGATTTTCTGTGTATTCCTGTTTGGCTGGGCCTTGTTGGCCGGTCGGATTGCCAAGACAGTCTAACGCTCTACGGTGCTCCCACAGCCGAACTGCGCTGTGGGAGTAGATTCATCCGCGAAGGCGTCGTCATGGCCAGGCCGGACCAGAAGCACATCCAGCCCTACCGATACACCAACGGATACATCAACAAACCCACCGCCTCATTGAGCAACAACCCACTCTGCCAAACCGCTTTGCTCTCTGGCAGCCAGCCTTTGAACGGCCGGGCATTGTCTACGCCAACAAACCCCACTGGCGCACTGATCACCGTAAAACCAGCCTGTTCGAAACTCCAGCGCGCCCTTGGCATGTGCCAGGCCTGGGTCACCAGCACCACCCGTTTGATCCCCAACGGTTGCAACACCGCAGCGGTCATCGTGGCGTTTTCCCACGTGGTCCGGCTGAGCCCTTCTTGCCAGCGCACGGTAACGCCAAAGTCATTTTGCAACGAGTCCGCCATGATCGCCGCTTCACTTGGCGGTTCGTCGTAGTGCAGGCCGCCGGTGGTCAAAATCGGCAGCCCTGAGTCTTTCGACAAACGTGCAGCAAAGCGCATGCGTTCAAGTGCCAGGCCGGTAGGGATGTCGCTGCCCCACGTAAGGTCTTTGCGCTCACGCCCGGAACCCAACACAACAATGGCATCGGCCTGTTGCCCAAGGGTCGCCCATTGGGCTTGCGCCAACGGTGGCTCTTGCTCAAGCCCGCGCGCCGCCCACTCCACAGCAATCGGCAGGCTCATCACCCACAACCCGACAAAACCCAGAACGAAGAACAGCCCGGCGAGGCGCGGGCGAGAACGACGAAACCACCAGGCAAGCAAAAGCAGGAGCAAAAGAATGCCCGGCGGCAGGAGCAATTGTTTGAGCAAGTATCGAATAGGCATTGAGCATCTCCAGAGATGCTCAAAGCCTAGAAGGAATAACGCTAAGCAACAATGCTTATCAAGCAGGCCCGCAGCCTGCGCAGGCTAACGTGTAACGGTTGCTGACTATCACAATCACCTGAAAGACAACGATTTAACCTTTGTCGAAACCTTGTCGCGCTTTTTATCCTTCAACCAGATGACCTCGGCTGAACGACGCGGCGTCGAAATCGACCCTTCAAGCTCCGGTGCAGGAGAAGAACTCCTCCACACATCATCAGCCTTAAAACCAAAAGCGCCCGAGTCCAGATAGGCTTCGATCAACTCGAATTCAGCAAGACTCAGACCACGTAATTCCAGATCAACAGGTACTTCATCACGAAGCCAAACTGCTGTTTTGGCCACATCCAGAGCGATCCCCAGACGATTAATCAAGCGGTCGTATAGCTCGGGTTTTACTGCTGTTTGCTGCAACTCTGCCATCCGCTCACCTCATTGAAGATAAAACATGCACCCTCATTCAACAGCTTAGCGCTGCTCTCCGATTCAGCCCGGTGCCGCGACCAACGGCCTCGGAGGGCACCGACGAAGCAATCAGGGTTTCCCTCGATAGTCGGCGCTCATGTATGCTACGGCGCTTCCTGTAATTCCACTTCCCGCTCTCTTGAGCCCGAACGCACCGCACAGGCAGTCTCAATCTTCCGGCAAGCGGTGCCGACCGATTCAGAGTTGCAACGAAGAGGTTAAGGTCACCCCTTTTTAGTAAAAAGTAGCCATGCACGAACTCTATCAGCCCCGCGAAATCGAAGCCGCCGCCCAAACCTTTTGGGACGAGCAAAAATCCTTTGAAGTCAGTGAACAGCCAGGCAAAGATACTTTTTATTGCCTGTCGATGTTCCCTTACCCCAGCGGCAAGCTGCACATGGGTCATGTGCGCAACTACACCATCGGTGACGTGATCGCCCGCTACCAGCGCATGCAGGGCAAAAATGTCTTGCAACCCATGGGTTGGGACGCGTTCGGCATGCCGGCGGAAAACGCCGCGATGAAAAACAACGTGGCCCCGGCCAAGTGGACCTACGAAAACATCGCCTACATGAAAACCCAGCTGCGAAGCCTGGGCCTAGGCGTTGACTGGTCGCGTGAAATCACCACCTGCAAACCCGATTACTACCGCTGGGAACAATGGCTGTTCACTCGCCTGTTCGAAAAAGGCGTGATCTACCGCAAGAACGGCACCGTCAACTGGGACCCGGTGGACCAGACCGTACTGGCCAACGAGCAAGTGATCGATGGCCGCGGCTGGCGTTCCGGTGCGCTGATCGAGAAGCGCGAAATCCCGATGTACTACTTCAAAATCACTGCGTACGCGGAAGAGTTGCTGGAAGGACTCGACGAGTTGCCGGGCTGGCCTGAGCAAGTCAAAACCATGCAGCGCAACTGGATTGGCAAATCCCGTGGCATGGAAGTGCAATTCCCGTATCACCAGGCTTCGATTGGTGAAGCAGGCGCACTGAAGGTGTTTACGACCCGTCCGGACACCCTGATGGGCGCGACCTATGTCGCTGTTGCAGCAGAACACCCCTTGGCGACCCTGGCGGCGAAAGGTAATCCTGAGCTGCAAGCGTTCATCCACGAATGCAAAAGTGGCAGTGTCGCGGAAGCGGACATCGCCACCCAGGCGAAAAAAGGTTTGCCGACCTCGCTATTCGTCGAACACCCACTGACTGGCGAAAAATTGCCGGTGTGGGTCGCCAACTACGTATTGATGCATTACGGCGATGGCGCCGTAATGGCCGTCCCGGCTCACGACGCGCGCGATTTCGAGTTCGCCACCCAGTACAACCTGCCGATCAAGGCTGTTGTGCGCACCAGCGCTGGCGATGAAACGCCTGCACCGTGGCAGGACGCGTATGGCGAACACGGCGAACTGATCAACTCCGGCATTTTCGACGGGCTGGATTTCGCAGGCGCCTTCGACGCCATTGAAGTCGCCCTGCAGAAAAAGAACCTCGGTCAATCGCGCACACAGTTCCGCCTGCGCGACTGGGGCATCAGCCGTCAGCGCTACTGGGGCTGCCCGATCCCGATCGTGCATTGCGATACCTGCGGTGACGTACCGGTCCCCGAAGACCAGTTGCCGGTTGTATTGCCAGAAGACGTAGTGCCCGATGGCGCCGGTTCGCCGTTGGCGCGCATGCCTGAGTTCTACGAATGCACCTGCCCTAAATGCGGTGCACCGGCAAAACGCGAAACCGACACCATGGACACCTTCGTCGAGTCCTCGTGGTATTACGCTCGCTATGCCTCGCCACACTATGAAGGTGGCATGGTCGACCTGGAAGCAGCCAACCACTGGTTGCCGGTGGATCAGTACATCGGCGGCATCGAACACGCGATCCTGCACCTGCTGTATGCGCGCTTCTTCCACAAGTTGATGCGCGATGAAGGCCTCGTCAGCTCTAACGAACCGTTCAAAAACCTGCTGACCCAAGGCATGGTCATCGCCGAAACGTACTATCGACTTGAGGCCAACGGCAGCAAGACCTGGTTCAACCCGGCCGATGTCGAGCTCGTGCGTGACAGCAAAGCCAAGATCATCGGCGCCACACTGATCAGCGACGGCCAGCCAGTCGAAATCGGCGGCACCGAGAAGATGGCCAAGTCGAAGAACAATGGCGTCGATCCGCAGTCGATGATCGATCAGTACGGCGCCGATACCTGCCGTCTGTTCATGATGTTTGCCTCGCCACCCGACATGAGCCTGGAATGGTCCGACTCGGGCGTCGAAGGTTCACACCGGTTCTTGCGTCGGGTCTGGCGTCTGGCGCAGGCCCATGTCAGCCTGGGTTCAACGGTCAAACTTGCCATCGCCGCCTTGAGCGACGAGCAGAAAGTCATTCGCCGTGCGATTCACCTGGCCATCAAAAACGCCAGTCAGGACGTCGGCCAGCACCAAAAATTCAACACGGCCATCGCTCAGGTGATGACGTTGATGAACGTGCTGGAAAAAGCCCCGCACACGACCGAACAGGACCGCGCACTGCTCCAAGAAGGTCTGGAAACCGTCGCCCTGCTGCTGGCCCCGATCACCCCGCACATCAGCCATGAACTGTGGGGCCACTTGGGTCACAGCGGCGCAATCATAGACGCTGGCTGGCCGGTACTGGATCAGACTGCGCTGGTGCAGGACAGCCTGCTATTGGTCATACAGGTCAACGGCAAGCTGCGTGGACAGATCGAAATGCCTGCCAGTGCTACTCGAGAAGAAGTCGAAGCAGCGGCGCGCATCAATGAAAACGTGCTGCGTTTCACCGAAGGCCTGACGATCCGCAAAGTGATCGTGGTCCCTGGCAAGCTGGTCAATATCGTCGCAAGCTAATGGCATCAAGCGCCCGGTATCGATCGGGCGCTGAACACAACTTTCAGGGGACGCAACGTCGGCCCCTACGGATTCAAGGGGAGCATCAAATGATCAAACGCAATTTGCTGGTGATGGGTCTCGCCCTGTTACTGGGCGCCTGTGGTTTCCAGCTGCGTGGCACGGGTACTAACCAGCTGACGATCAAAGAGATCGATCTGTCTGCGCGTAACGCTTACGGCGAAATCGTGACTCAGTTGCGTCAGACGCTGGAAGGCAGCGGCGTGAGGATTCATTCGGGTGCCCCGTACAAACTGATTCTGGTTGATGAAAACGAATCGCAGCGCTCCCTCAGCTACACCGGCGCGTCAGGTTCGGCCGAATATGAAATGACCACCCAGCTCAACTATCAGATCCATGGCGCTCACGATCTGTCGCTGCTGGACGGCAAACTGCAAGTGCAGAAAGTCTACGTGCATGACGGCAACAACTTGATGGGCTCTGATCAGGAAATGGCGCAGGTTCGTAAAGAGATGCGCAACCAGCTCGTCCAGAACATGATGGTTCGTCTGCAACTGCTGACGCCTACCCAATTGGAGCAACTGCAGCAGACCGCAGACAACAAAGCAAAAGCAGATGCTGATGCCCTGGAAGCTGCGCAGAGGATCGAAAACGAGACACCTCGACAGTCACCTATTGAAATCCCTTCCCGATAAATGCCGCGGGGCCGGTTCGCTGGCTCCGGCATCTTCTGACCTATGAAGCTCACTCCAGCCCAACTCGGCAAACACCTCCAGGGCAACCTTGCCCCGGTGTATGTCGTCAGCGGCGATGATCCGTTGCTGTGCCAGGACGCGGCAGACGCCATCCGCGCAGCCGTACGCCTGCAAGGCTTTGACGAACGCCAAGTGTTCAGCGCCGATGCCAGTTTTGATTGGGGCACGCTGTTGCAGGCGGGCGCCAGCATGTCATTGTTCGCGCAAAAGCGTCTGTTGGAACTCCGCTTGCCTTCGGGCAAGCCCGGTGACAAAGGCGCGGCGGCGTTGATCGAGTATTGCTCGCGCCCGGCCGAAGATACGATCCTGTTGATCAGCCTGCCAAAACTCGACGGTAGCGCGCAAAAAACCAAGTGGGGCAAGGCACTGGTTGAGGGTCCACACACGCAGTTCGTGCAAATCTGGCCGGTGGATGCCAGCCAGTTGCCGCAGTGGATTCGCCAGCGCCTGTCACAGGCCGGCTTGACGGCCAGCCAGGATGCGATCGAACTGATCGCCGCCAGGGTCGAAGGCAACTTGCTGGCCGCGGCTCAGGAAATCGAAAAGCTCAAACTGATGGCCGACGGTGGTCAGATAACCGTCGAAACCGTGCAAGGGGCTGTGGCCGACAGTGCACGTTTCGATGTTTTCGGTTTGACCGATGCCATTCTCAACGGCGAAGCCGCCCATGCGCTGCGCATGCTTGAAGGCCTGCGTGGCGAAGGGGTGGAAACGCCGGTGATTCTTTGGGCACTGTGTCGCGAACTGCGGGTGCTGGCCAACCTGGCGTTGCAGTTCAGCCAGGGCATCCCACTGGACAAGGCCTTCAGCCAGGCCCGCCCGCCGATCTGGGACAAGCGCAAGCCGCTGATGAGCAAAGCCCTGCAACGCTACTCCGCAGAGCGCTGGGGCCAACTGCTGATGGATGCTCAACGCATCGACGCACAAATCAAGGGCCAGGCCGCCGGTTCTGCCTGGAGCAGCTTGAGCCGACTGGCATTGTTGATGGCCGGACAGCGGCTGAATTTGCCTGCTGAGTAAATCCAGATCCCTGCAGGCGCTGGCTTGCGCGATAGCAGACATCTATTAGACAGATCCCTCCGTCAAGCGGATGATTTGCATCGATTCAACCCCCACTGAGAGAGTATCCGCCATGAGCAAGCCGTCCAGGCCCAACAAGGCCAAGTCCATCATCGCCCAGCCGTTGTTCCGCAGTCGTCAGGAACCCGCCGGCAAGGGCAAAGGCAGCTACCGCCGCGAAGCCTTCCAGTCTAAAAGCTGGGAGGCTTCTTACTTTCTGGCCGCCTGAACCGTAGCCAGCCTTGCCAAGGCCCCTTCGAACGTACAGGCATGATAAGGTCTGCGTTTGTCGGTAATACCCTGGACCCAAGCATGCCCTCTAGTTTTTCCCGTCGTTGGCATTTTCGCCAACTGATCACCGCCTCCAGCTTCATCCTGTTAGTCGCCTGCGCGGAAAAACCGACCGCAGCAGACGCCACGCCTCTTCAAGTCGCTAACACCCCTGCGGCCGCCGCTTTGCCTGCGAGCCCGCCCGCCAATCCGCCTGGCGATAGCGAGTTCGATTTTCAGCCCACCATGAGCTTCAGCGATTGGGAAGCCGGTTTCCGAAGCGAAGCGTTGAAGGCTGGCATCCGGGCCGATATTTTCGACAGAGCCTTTGCCGGCGTCGTGCCGGACATGACCGTGGTCAAATTTGACCGCAGTCAGCCCGAGTTCACTCGCCCTGTCTGGGAATACCTGGACGGCGCCATGTCTGCGGTGCGCGTGCGCAAAGGTCAGGCCTTACTCACGCAATACGCCGATGTGTTGCAAAGCATCGAGCAACGCTATGGCGTAGACCGCCAGGCACTTGTCGCGATCTGGGGCATGGAAAGCAGCTTTGGCCAGTTCCAGGGCACACAATCGGTGATTCGCTCGCTTGCGACGCTGGCCTACGAAGGCCGTCGTCCAGGCTTTGCGCAAAGCCAGTTGCTGGCGGCGCTGGAAATTCTTCAGCACGGCGATATCGCACCCGAAAACATGCTCGGTTCGTGGGCGGGTGCCATGGGCCAGACGCAGTTCATCCCCACCACGTATAACACCTATGCCGTGGACTTCGATGGCGACGGTCGTCGCGATATATGGAATACCCCGGCCGACGCCCTGGCCTCGACAGCTCACTACCTGCAAAGCTCGGGCTGGCAAAAAGGTCAGCCATGGGGGTTTGAAGTCAAACTGACGCAAGGCTTTGACTACGCGCTGGCCGATGCCTCAACACGCAAAACCGTAGCCGAATGGCAGCAGATGGGGCTGAAGCTACCGAGCGGCAGCGCCCTGCCCACCAACGTCGCGCAACTACAGGCCGCCCTGCTATTGCCAGCGGGTTACAGAGGCCCGGCATTTCTGGTGCTGGATAACTTCCGCACGATCCTCAAGTACAACAACTCGTCGTCCTACGCCATGGCCATCGGCCTGCTGTCCGAGCGCTTCAACGGCGGCGGCTATGTACTGGGCGATTGGCCGCGCGGAGACCTTCCTCTGAGCCGCTCTGAGCGCATTGAGCTGCAAACCCTGCTGTCATCACGGCAGTACGACGCCGGCGCGTCTGACGGCATCATCGGTGCCAATACGCGCAAAGCAATCCGTAGCGCGCAACAGTCGTTCGGCTGGCCGGCCGACGGTTACCCGACTCATGAGCTGCTGGACAACCTGCGCAAGCCGTAACGCAAGGCGGCAGCGGATGTATTCGCGTAAGTCTCAGCGGTAGCCACATAAAAAAACGGGTCGGACATCACTGTCCGACCCGTTTTGCTTTCAGGCTAACGCATCGAAGGCTATTCGCCTCAGATCATGGCCTTGATAGCGGCACCCGCTTGCTCATCGGCATGGTACGAAGAACGCACCAGAGGGCCTGAGGCGACGTTCTTGAAGCCCATTTTGTAGCCTTCTTCAGCAAACCAGGCGAAGACATCGGGGTGCACGAAGCGCTCCACTGGCAAGTGGCTGCGCGACGGTTGCAGGTACTGGCCTAGAGTCAGCATGTCGATATTGTGTTCACGCATACGCTGCATGACTTCGATGACTTCCTCGTTGGTTTCGCCCAGACCCAGCATCAAGCCGGATTTGGTCGGTACGTGCGGGACCATCTCCTTGAAGCGTTGCAGCAAGGTCAGCGACCACTGGTAATCCGACCCCGGACGCGCAGCCTTGTACAGGCGCGGCACGGTTTCCAGGTTGTGGTTGAACACATCTGGCGGCTCTGCAGCCGTGATTTCCAGCGCGATGTCCATGCGCCCACGGTAGTCCGGGACCAGGGTCTCTAGCTTGACGTTTGGCGACAACAGGCGAATTTCACGAATGCAATCGGCAAAGTGCTGGGCACCGCCGTCACGCAGGTCATCCCGGTCAACCGAGGTGATCACCACGTACTTGAGGCGCAGATCGGCGATGGCAACGGCCAGGTTTTTCGGCTCGTCGACGTCCAGGGCTTTCGGTCGGCCGTGGCCAACGTCACAGAACGGGCAACGACGGGTGCAGATATCACCCATGATCATGAAGGTCGCGGTGCCACCGGAGAAGCATTCGCCCAGGTTCGGGCAGGATGCCTCTTCGCATACGCTGTGCAGCTTGTGCTTACGCAGCAGTTGTTTGACGCGGTCTACTTCGGGAGAAACCGGGATACGTACACGAATCCAGTCGGGCTTTTTCGGCAAGTCGACGGTCGGAATGATCTTCACCGGAATCCGCGCGACTTTTTCCGCGCCGCGCAGCTTCACGCCGGCTTCCACTTTCGGACGGGCCGCATGCTCAGCGATGTCGAGCGTCGGGATCAGGGTTGGCGCAGTGTCAGTCGCAATAGTCATAGTCAGTCGATTCCGCCCGTTAGGGTCGTCTGCTCAGCATAGTCGAGGTGTTTGACGAGCTGCGCACGCAGCCGGGCACTTACCTCGGCAAATTCAATCGGGCCTGCATGATCGCGTAGCTGGGTCATTGCCAGCCCCGCATACCCGCAGGGATTAATCCGTCGAAACGGCTCAAGGTCCATGTCCACATTCAGCGCCAGGCCGTGGAATGAGCAACCGTTGCGAATCCGCAGGCCGAGGGAGGCGATTTTCGCTCCATCGACATAGACACCCGGCGCATCCGCTTTCGCTACCGCTGTTACGCCGTAGCTGGCCAACAGTGCAATCAGGCTGTGCTCGATCCGGGTGACCAGTTCGCGCACCCCGAACCCCAGACGCCGTACATCCAGCATCAGGTAGGCGACCAGTTGGCCGGGCCCATGATAGGTCACTTGACCACCACGATCGACCTGTACCACCGGAATATCACCCGGCAGCAACAAGTGTTCGGCTTTGCCTGACTGACCTTGGGTAAACACAGGAGGGTGCTGCACCAGCCAGACCTCGTCACCCACCTCGCGAGCACGCTCGTCGGTGAAACGTTGCATGGCGTGCCAGGCCGGCTCGTAAGCGACCAGACCCAGGTCACGGAAGCCCAGGCTGCCGGACATCAGAGCACCATGTGCACGAAACCCGTAGCGCGCAATGCACTATTGATATCGCGCAATTGTTCTTCGCCAGTCGCGGTGATGTGCAGCTGTACGGTGGTGTATTTGCCATTGCTGCTTTGACGCTCGGCGAGCGTGGCGATATCGAGCGTGGCGTGCTTGGCCAACGTCTCGATCACAAGGGCAGTGAAACCTACGCCGGTATCGCCGATCACCTTGATCGGGTAGTCGAGGCAGGGAAATTCGATTTTATGCGACTTTACGTCGGTATCAGTCATGGCAGTAACGGCCTCGTAAGCCGTGACGAGCGGCACGCACCGCGCTCTGGGTCAGAGCCGGTGCACGCCGGTCGGCAATATCAGTTGAACAAACCGTAGAAGAACAGGCGGATGCTGTCCCACACGCGACGGAAGATTCCACCCTGGTCGACAGCGTCGAGGGCGATAAGGTCGGAAGTGTGCACGATTTTGTCGTCCATTTTCACTTCAACTTTACCGATCACGTCGCCCTTGGCGATAGGTGCAACCAGCTGTGGATTCATAGTCATGCTTGCGGCCAGCTTTTTCAATTGGCCTTTAGGCAATGTCATGGTCAGGTCATCAGCCAGACCGGCTTTGACTTGATGCTCGACGCCTTTCCAGACAGCTGCCTGAGCCAGCTCGGTGCCCTTCTGATAGAACGTCTGGGTTTCGAAGAAGCGGAAACCGTAAGTCAGCAGCTTTTGAGTCTCGGCAGCACGAGCCTGTTCACTGTTGGTGCCAAACACCACGGCGATCAGACGCATACCATCACGTACTGCCGAAGACACCATGCAGTAACCCGCTTCGTCGGTGTGACCGGTTTTCAGACCATCAACGGTCTTGTCACGCCACAACAGCAGGTTGCGGTTAGGCTGTTTGATGCCGTTCCAGAAGAACTCTTTCTGCGAGTAGATCGCATAGTGAGCAGGGTCTTCATGGATGATCGCGCGTGCCAGCACGGCCATGTCATGAGCCGACGAGTAATGCTCCGGGTTTGGCAGACCGGTCGGGTTCATGAAGTGGCTGTTGGACATGCCGAGGTCGCCGGCGGTTTTGTTCATCATGTCGGCGAAAGCATCTTCGCTGCCGGCAATGTGCTCGGAGAGCGCGACGCTGGCGTCGTTGCCTGACTGAATAATGATGCCGTGCAGCAGATCGCTGACAGTAACCTGGGTGCCCACTTTGATGAACATCCGCGAACCGCCGGTGCGCCAGGCGTTCTCGCTGACGGTCACTGGATCGTTTTCGCCGATCTGGCCGCGACGGATTTCCAGGGTCGCAATGTAAGCCGTCATCAGCTTGGTCAGGCTTGCGGGTGCCAAACGCTGGTCGCCGTTATTCTCGACCAGAACGTTACCGCTGGAGGCGTCCATGAGCACGTAGGCTTTGGCGGCCAGTTGCGGCGGCGATGGCATCATCTGTTCAGCCGCCCAAGCGGCAGGGGCGATGATAAGCGGAACTAGCAGGCACAGGCGTTTTGCAAAGGTGGTGATGTTCATCCGTCTCTCGAAATTGCTAATGGGCAAACATGCCCTCGCGGGCAAAGCTAATCTGACTGGCGAAAAAATGACGTTTTCATCCGGTCTGCGACGCCAGGCATTACCCCTGGCTTACAAAACAGCCTGATTGATCAGACTGCCCTGTGAACAGTTGCATGTATCGCTTGCTCTGTCGGCAAGTCACCGTCGGCCAAACAACTGCACATCAACCCTGAACCAACCCGGGTTGAATTATTAATCCGACGTCACCACGCTCGGCTGGCCAAGATTGGCCGACCGGACGCTGGCTTGTAATTGCTGGGCTTCACCCTGAGTGTCTATCGGCCCCATCCGCACCCGATACAGCGTTTGCTGACTGCGTACTGTCGAGCTGACGAACACTGGAGTTTGCACCATCCCGCTCAACTTCGACCTCAGGAGTTCCGCAGCGTCCGGGTTGGCGAAAGCGCCCACCTGGAGATACAGCCCAGAGGCTTGTGCGGAAGCGTTTTTTTTTGCATCAATTTGCATGGCTGGAACTGCCACAGCATGCTGCTGGGGCGGTGGCGTATATTGCTCGACCGTTCCAGTGGAAGCCGTAAAGGCAGGCGGCGCAGCCTGGGCGATGACTTGCGGTTGTTCAAGCATCAGCGGCGCTGGACGTCCGCGCTGCGCCCACCATTCCTGGGGGTCGATACCTTCAACCTTGACCCGCGCAGTACCGATTTCGGCGTAACCGAGCTTTTTAGCGGCCGCGTAGGACAGGTCGATAATCCGGTCGGAATAGAACGGCCCACGGTCATTGACCCGCAGGATCACGCTCTTGTTATTGTCCAGGTTGGTCACGCGAACATAGCTGGGCAACGGTAACGTCTTGTGGGCGGCACTCATGCCGTACAGGTCGTACTTTTCACCGTTGGCTGTGTCCTGGCCGTGGAACTTGGTGCCATACCAGGACGCGGTTCCCGACGCTACGTAGCGCTTGGAGTCAGACAGCGGGAAATAAGTCTTGCCCAATACGGTGTAGGGGTTGGCCTTGTAGGGGCCGTTATGCAGGGTCGGCACTGCGTCCGGAATCCGCGAGACATCGACATCCCACCATGGCGCACCATCTTTATGCGCACGGTTGATATCCAGACCTGGGGCCGAACGCACAGCCGTACTCTGTGGCGAGCGGCTGGTCGAACAGCTGGCCACCAGGATGGTCAAGGCTGCGAAGGCCAGGAACTTTAGTGGTTTGCGAATCGGCAATGCCCGCATTACTTGACGCCCCGTGCTTGGACCAGCAGTTCAGACAGTTGATGCACGGCCATGGCGTACATCACACTGCGGTTGTAGCGCGTGATTGCATAAAAATTCTTCAGGCCCATCCAGTATTCAGGGCCATTTTCACCATCGAGCCGGAAAGCGGTCACCGGCATATCATCGCGCAGCGCATCATGACTCGACCACCCCAACGCTCGCAACTCCCCAACATTCTTTACCGGATCGATTCCAGGGCTCAAACCTTCGTCGGCATGCTCACCGCGCACCGTCGCCAGGCTCACAACCGGCTCGCCCGCGACCCAACCGTGACGTTTGAAATAGCTGGCAACGCTACCGATCGCATCGTCCGGATCGGTCCAGATATTGATGTGGCCATCACCGTCGAAATCCACGGCATACGCCCGAAAGCTGCTGGGCATGAACTGCGGCAATCCCATAGCACCGGCGTACGAGCCTTTAAGCGTCAGGGGGTCGACTTGCTCTTCACGGGCCAGCATCAGGAACTCGCGCAGCTCCTTGCGGAAGAAGTCGGCACGCGGCGGATAGTCGAAGCCCAACGTCGACAAGGCGTCTATTACGCGGTAGTTGCCGGTATTGCGACCATAAAACGTTTCCACGCCGATGATCGAAACGATGACTTGTGCCGGTACGCCGTACTCCTGCTCGGCACGTGCAAGGACCGCTTCGTGTTGACGCCAGAAGTCCACGCCACGCGCAATACGCGCATCAGTGACGAAAATCGGCCGGTAGTCCTTCCATTGTTTTACCCGTTCGGCCGGACGAGAAATTGCGTCGAGAATGGCCTGTTTACGTTCTGCTTCGCGAAAAACAGCCATGAGCTGTTCACCGGCAAACCCATAGTCGCGGGTCATTTCGCCGACGAACTCAGCCACTTGCGGCGAGCCGTCGTAATCGCCTGCGGCCGCCTCCTGCACTGAACCAAGGATGCCCACCAGGCCGACCAACGGAGCATATCGAGCAGCCCAGCTACGCATTACTTGCATTGAGTTGTTCACCTTAATCAAACCTGTGCGATCCACTTACGATGGGTATGGACCGACATCAAAACCCCAAACGCTGACAACAGTGTTACCAGCGAGGTTCCGCCATAGCTAATGAATGGCAATGGGACACCTACAACCGGCAACAGGCCACTGACCATACCGATGTTGACGAAAACGTAAACAAAAAACGTCATTGTCAGGCTACCGGCCAACAATTTGCCAAACAGCGTCTGAGCTTGAGCGGTGATCACCAGCCCTCGACCGATCAACAGAACATAGATCAGCAACAGGGCGCAAATACCCACCAAGCCAAACTCTTCACCCAACACAGCAATAATAAAGTCGGTGTGGCTTTCCGGCAAAAAGTCCAGGTGCGACTGCGTACCCAGCAACCAGCCCTTGCCAAATACGCCGCCCGAACCAATTGCCGCCTTGGACTGAATGATGTTCCAGCCAGTGCCCAGCGGGTCACTTTCCGGGTCGAGGAACGTCAGGATTCGTTGTTTCTGGTAGTCGTGCATGAAGAAAAACCACATGCCGACCGCCACCGGCACGGCTGCGGTGAGCACACCAATGATCCAGCGCCAGCGCAGGCCGGCCATGAACAGTACAAACGTACCCGACGCCAGGATCAGCAAAGAAGTGCCCAGGTCCGGCTGGCGCACGATAAGGATGAACGGAAGACCGATCAGCCCCAGGCTCAAGGCCACGTGCTTCAAGTGCGGCGGCAACGTGTGCTTGGCCAGGTACCAGGCGATGGTCGCCGGCATGATGATTTTCATGAATTCGGAAGGCTGGAAGCGAATGACGCCGGGGATGTTGATCCAGCGGGTCGCGCCCATGGCGTTGTGGCCCATGACGTCCACCACCACCAGCAGCATCAGCCCCACTACGTAGGCGGCCGGTACCCAGCGCGCCATGAAACGCGGCTCGAGCTGCGCGATGATGAACATCGACACCAGGCCGATACCAAAGGAGGTCGCCTGCTTGATCAGCAGATCCCAATTCTTGCCACTGGCCGAATACAGCACGAACAAACTGCCGGCGGCCAGGGTCAGCAACAGGATCAGCAGCGGCCCATCGATATGAATGCGCTGGAGGAAACTGGCGCGACGGCGCATCACGTCCTCGCTGGAAAGGATGCGGTCGAAATTACTCTTCACGGGCCGAAGCCTCCGCATTTGAGGTGCTGGCGTACTCAGGTTTGAGCAAACCGTCCGGGCCAAGCAACCAGGCATCCATCACCTGGCGGACCACGGGGGCCGCGACGCCAGAACCGGACTCGCCGTTCTCCACCATCACTGCCACGACTATTTTCGGGTTATCCGCCGGGGCGAAGCCGACGAACAGGGCATGGTCACGGTGACGCTCCTGAATCTTGGAGCGGTCATACTTCTCACCCTGCTTGATTGCCACCACTTGAGCGGTACCGCTTTTGCCGGCAATTCGGTATTGCGAACCGATCGCAGCCTTGCGCGCAGTACCACGGGCGCCGTGCATCACTTGTTGCATGCCGTGATTGACCTTGTTCCAGTCCGAGGCGTCACGCAGCACGATGTCCGGCATCGGGTTTGCGTCTACCGGCGGCAAGCCCTCGATGGTTTTTGCCAGGTGCGGACGATTCCACTTGCCCTTGTTGGCCACCAGTGCGGTCGCTTGCGCCAGTTGCAGCGGGGTCGCCTGCATATAGCCCTGACCGATACCGAGGATCAGCGTCTCGCCAGGAAACCAGGCCTGACGCCGGGTAATCCGCTTCCAGTCTCGCGACGGCATCAAGCCTGGCGACTCTTCGAACATGTCCAGCGACACCTTCTGCCCGATCCCGAACTTGTTCAGGTACGACGACAGCCGGTCGATGCCGAGCTTGTGCGCCAGGTCGTAAAAGTAGGTGTCGTTGGAGCGCATGATCGCCGTGTCCAGATCGACCCAGCCATCGCCCGTGCGGTTCCAGTTGCGATATTTGTGGTCGTAGTTCGGCAATTGGTAATAGCCCGGGTCAAACACCCGAGTGGATGCCGTGACGACGCCACTGTCTAGCCCGGCGATAGCAACAGCCGGTTTGATCGTCGAACCCGGCGGGTACAAGCCACGCAGAATACGGTTGAACAAGGGCCGGTCAATGGAGTCCCGCAGCTCGGCATAGGCTTTAAAACTGATGCCGGTGACAAACAGGTTAGGGTCGAAACTCGGCTGACTGACCATCGCCAGCACTTCGCCAGTACGCGGATCAAGCGCGACCACCGCACCGCGACGCCCGGCCAATGCAATTTCGGCGGCTTCCTGCAGTTTGATGTCGAGGCTCAGGACGATGTCTTTGCCTGGCGAAGGATCGGTGCGCTTGAGCACACGCAATACTCGCCCGCGGGCGTTGGTTTCAACTTCTTCGTAGCCCACCTGACCATGCAGCTCCGGCTCGTAGAAACGCTCGATGCCGGTTTTGCCGATATGGTGGGTGCCGCTGTAATTGACCGGGTCGAGCACCTTGAGCTCTTTCTCGTTGATCCGCCCCATGTAACCCACCGAGTGCGCGAAGTGCGCACCCTGCGGATAGTGGCGAACCAGCTGCGCAACCACCTCAACGCCGGGCAGACGGAACTGGTTGACGGCAACGCGGGCAATTTGCTCTTCAGTCAGCTCAAACAGAATGGGCACCGGCTCGAATGGCCGTCGCCCCTGCTTCATGCGCTTCTCGAACAGCACCCGATCATCAGGCGTCAATTCCAGCACGCTGACAATGACGTCCAGCACCTGCTCCCAGTCGCCAGAACGCTCGCGGGTCATGCTCAAGCTGAAACTGGCCCGATTATCGGCGACGACCACCCCATTGCGGTCGTAGATCAACCCACGGGGTGGCGGAATCGGCTGAACATGAACCCGGTTGTTCTCCGACAGGGTCGAGTGATACTCGTACTGGATGACCTGCAGGAAATACAGCCGCGCAATCAGCACGCACACCAACACCACCACCGCCACAGCCCCGACCACGACTCTGCCGCGCACTAGGCGGGCATCTTTCTCATGGTCCTTGAGGCGAATCGGCTGGGACATTTAGGGCGTGTTCACACGACTACTTGTGATAAGGGTGCCCGGACAGAACAGTCCAGGCGCGATACATCTGCTCACCAATGAGGATGCGCACGAGTGGATGCGGCAAGGTCAGCGGGGACAACGACCAGCGTTGTTCGCTACGCGCGCAAACCTCCGGCGCCAGCCCTTCCGGGCCACCGACCATGAGATTCACCGTGCGCGAATCCAGACGCCAGCGATTGAGTTCGACCGCCAATTGCTCGGTGCTCCACGGTTTACCGTGCACTTCGAGGGTGACGATACGCTCGCCCGGCTGCACTTTTGCCAGCATGGCTTCGCCTTCCTGACGGATGAAGCGCGCCACGTCGGCATTCTTGCCCCGGGTATTGAGCGGAATTTCCACCAGTTCGAGCGCCAGTTCGGATGGCATACGCTTGGCGTATTCATGCCAACCTTCTTCCACCCACTTTGGCATGCGCGAACCGACAGCGATCAAACGCAGACGCACAGCAACCCCTTACTCTTTGTCAGACGGCGTGTTGTCGAATGACATTTTGTCGGCTGCCATTGGGTCAAACGGGTTCGCATCGTGGCTGCCATGGCTTGCACGGCTTTGCTCGGCACCATGCCACAGACGCTCAAGATCGTAGAACTGACGGGCGCTGGCGGTCATTACGTGCACGATGATGTCGCCCAGGTCCAACAGAACCCAATCGCTGTCGCCCTTGCCTTCTTCACCCAGTGGCTTGAAGCCCTGAGCCTTGACCTTGTCGCGCACGTTCTCGACCATCGAGGCGATGTGGCGGTTGGAGGTACCTGTGGCGATGAGCATGTAATCAGTGATGCTGGTCTTGTCGCGCACGTCGATCGCCAGGATGTCCTGGGCCTTGATGTCTTCCAGTGCAGCCGTTGCCAGCTTGATCAGGATTTCGCTATTTTGCTTCGTCATAAAAAACTCATTCAGCTCGTGTGTATGAGGACCTGAAACGCCATCTAGAGAGGCTGTTTCAAAGGGTCCCCTGAGTGTTCGGCGCATGGTACAGCCCGTGCGCGTCGATATAGGCCAGTACCGCGTCTGGCACCAGAAAACGTACCGACTTCCCGCTGGCCAGCAGTTGGCGGATCTGGGTGGCAGACACCGATAACGGCGTCTGCCAGACGAATGTAATGTGTCCACCCGGCCCTTTCAGGGCCTTCGGATCGCTGACTGCGCGCCCCGCCAGCAAGTTACGCATGGCGTCAGGCGACTCGCTGTCGGCGTCCGGGCGTTGCAGCACCACGATATGGCAGTGCTCCAGCAGTTCTTCCCAGCGATGCCAGGCCGGTAGCCCGCAAAAGGCATCCCAACCCAATAACAGGAATAACTGGTCATCTGCGGCCAACTCGGCCCGCATCAGTTCCAGGGTGTCGATGGTGTACGACGGTTTGTCCCGTTGCAGCTCTCGGTCATCCACCGTCAAAGGAGACACACCGGCCACCGCGCACTTGACCATCGCTAGTCGGTGCTGCGCACTGACGCTTGGCATGTCGCGATGAGGCGGCCTGGCACTGGGTGTCAGGCGTAACTCATCAAGCCCCAGCAACTCGGCGACTTCCAGCGCACTGCGCAAATGGCCGATGTGCACGGGGTCGAACGTGCCGCCCAGCATACCGATACGTCTGGGCAGGCCTGGCGTCTGTGGCACCTGCGCAGCGGGTTTTTCGGGATCGGCCAAGTCAGACAGGCTCCTGGCCACGCAACTGACCATCGCCGACCACGATGTACTTCTCGCAGGTCAAACCTTCCAGACCGACCGGACCGCGGGCGTGCAGCTTATCAGTAGAAATGCCGATCTCGGCACCCAATCCGTATTCAAAGCCATCAGCGAAGCAGGTCGGGGCGTTAATCATCACCGAACTGGAGTCCACTTCGGCCAGGAAACGCCGAGCCTGGCCCTGATGATCAGTGACGATGGCATCGGTATGGTGCGACCCATAGCGGTTGATATGTTCGATGGCCTGATCCAGATCCGCCACCACAAGGATCGACA
The DNA here is from genome assembly GCF_052976945.1 of Pseudomonas sp. GG8. NCBI lineage: Bacteria > Pseudomonadati > Pseudomonadota > Gammaproteobacteria > Pseudomonadales > Pseudomonadaceae > Pseudomonas > Pseudomonas sp. GG8. The sequence continues at coordinate 133,567 of NZ_JBRIIP010000001.1, read as the reverse complement.
AAATCGGCGCAAGGTATTCGGTGTTCCAGTCTTCTTCGGTTGCTGGCAGGGCATCAATCAGCTCGCGGGTGCGTTCGCAACCGCGCAGCTCGACACCTTTTTCGCGAAATTGCGCGGCCATTGGCGGCAAAAACTCGGCAGCAACAGCCTGATCCACCAACAAGGTTTCCATCGCGCCGCAGATGCCGTAACGGTAGGTTTTGGCGTTGAAACTGATGCGCTGAGCCTTGGGCAGATCGGCGTGGGCACTGACATAAACGTGGCAGATGCCGTCCAGATGCTTGATCACCGGCACCCGTGCATCGCGACTGACCCGCTCAATAAGGCCTTTGCCGCCGCGTGGAACGATCACGTCGACGTACTCGGGCATGGTGATCAGCGCGCCGACTGCCGCACGATCCGTCACTTCAACCACTTGCACCACGGCCGCCGGCAAATTGGCAACCGCCAGGCCGCGCTGAATGCAGGCGGCGATGGCACGGTTGGAGTGAATGGCTTCAGAGCCACCACGCAGAATCGTGGCGTTACCCGACTTCAGGCACAGGCTCGCGGCATCGATCGTCACATTCGGACGCGACTCGTAAATAATCCCCACCACACCCAGCGGCACACGCATCTTGCCGACCTGAATGCCCGACGGCCGATAGCTCATGTCGCGAATCGCGCCAATCGGGTCCGGCAGGCTGATCACCTGGCGCAAACCTTCGATCATGCTATCGATGCGTGCCGGCGTCAGGGTCAGACGCTCGAGCATGTACGGCGACAGGCCGTTGGTCCGACCGGCCGCCAAGTCCAGCTCATTGGCGGCAGACAATTCGGTCCGGGCGTCATCGAGAGCGTCAGCGGTGGCTTGCAAGGCGCGGTTTTTCTGCGCGGTGCTGGCGCGGCCGATCACTCGCGAAGCTTCGCGGGCGGCGCGACCCAAACGGGTCATGTAGTCAAGAACGGACTCAGTCATGGTCTCAGAGGTCTTGGCGGAGAGGAAAGCGGCCGATTATAGCTGTCGAGCCCGTGTAACGACAGCGGTGGCAGGCGGATGGTCGATAACCCGAGCAAAGTAGGGATAAAAAGCCCTCTGGAGCACCCAAAACCTCACGCCGGCACCTGATATAACGCCTTCGCGAAGAGGCCCCGCAGCCATACTCATCAATACCCGGCACACCGTCATTCAGCTTTGATTAAGACAGTTGTTGTTATCATCGCCGCCCTGATTGCCATTCGACGACCGTAAGCACCGATGCCCACCCCCCTGCCGGACTCGTTTTTCCACCGAGATGCGCAAGTCCTCGCCCGGGCGTTACTGGGCAAAGTGATTCGTCATCGCGTGGGCAATGGCCCAGATGCGTTGTGGCTGTCGGCTCGGATCATCGAGACGGAAGCCTACTACTGCGCAGAAAAAGGCAGCCACGCGTCATTGGGCTACACCGAAAAACGCAAAGCGCTGTTTCTCGAGGGCGGGCACATCTATATGTACTATGCCCGCGGCGGCGATTCGCTGAACTTCAGCGCCGAAGGGCCGGGCAATGCCGTGCTGATCAAGTCCGCGTATCCGTGGGTCGACGAACTTTCCGACGGCAACAGTCTCGCGCACATGCTCTTGAACAACCCCGATGCCAAGGGAGCACTGCGTCCGCCCGAGCGTCTGTGTGCCGGTCAAACCCTGCTGTGCAGGGCCCTGGGGCTCAAAGTCCCGACTTGGGACGCCAAACGCTTCGACCTTGAGCACCTGTTCGTCGATGATGTCGGTGCCGAGCCCAAGCAGATTATCCAGACCACACGACTGGGCATCCCCGAGGGCCGCGACGAGCATCTGATGTACCGTTTCGTCGACGCCGCCTACGCCCGGTATTGCACGCGGAACCCGCTGCGACGCGGCCAGGTCGAAGGCCGCGATTACTTTTTACTCAAGCAAGGAAACTGAGACATGGGCCCATGGCTCGATGGCATTACCGGCTGGCTGAGCGCAAACCCCTCGTGGCTGGGTCTAGCGATTTTTTTGGTGGCGTTCCTTGAATGCGTGGCCATCGCCGGGATCATCGTGCCGGGCACCGTGCTTCTGTTCACTGTCGCGGTGCTGGCCGGCAGTGGTGCCTTGTCACTGGGCGAAACACTTTTACTGGGCTTTTGTGGCGGCTTGCTGGGTGACGGTCTGTCGTATTTTCTCGGCAGGCGCTTTCACCAGAACATCCGCCGCCTGCCCGGGCTGCGTCATCACCCGGAATGGATAGGCGGTGCGGAGCTCTACTTCCAGCGCTACGGCATTGCCAGCCTGCTGGTCGGACGCTTTATCGGGCCACTGCGACCCATGTTGCCCATGGTCGCAGGCATGTTCGACATGCCTTTCCCGCGTTTTGCTGCTGTCAGCGTGATCGCGGCCGCTGGCTGGTCCCTCGCGTACCTGCTGCCGGGCTGGGCCACCGGCGCGGCCATGCGCTTGCCACTGCCCGAGGGCTTCTGGTCACAGGCAGGGATGATCGGTGGTGGGTTGGCGGTGTTGCTCGGCGTCAGTATCCACAGCAGCTTTGGCGGGAAGCGCTATGCAACCCCGCTGATCGCCGTGTTGAGCCTTGTCATGCTCGCTGGGGTATTTCTCGGCTGGCCCTACCTGACGCACTTCGATCAGGGCTTGATGGCATTGGTGCAGGAACATCGCAGTGAAGCGGCTGATCAGTTCGTGGTGATGATCACTCGGCTGGGCGACTTCAAAACCCAAGTGGCCGTCGTCAGCCTGTTGTTGGTGCTGTTGCTGGCAACCCGGCAATGGAAACAGGCGATGTTTGCTGGCGCAGTGACCGTGGGCTCGGCACTGGCCAATACAGGAATGAAAGGGTTCTTCGCCCGCACGCGTCCCGACGTACTGATCGACCCGCTCACCACTTACAGCATGCCCAGCGGGCACAGTTCGGGGTCATTCGCGCTGTTTATGGCGTTGGCAGTATTGGCGGGACGCGGTCAGCCGGTACGTTTGCGCCTGACCTGGTTATTGCTGGGCGGTATTCCGGCGCTGTCGATTGCCATGTCGCGGGTCTATCTGGGGGTGCATTGGCCGTCTGATGTGCTGGCCGGGGCCCTGCTCGCGTTCTGCCTCTGCGCAGCCAGCCTGTCCTTCATACAGCGTAAAACACCGCTTGAGCCCATGCCCGTAAGGGTGTGGTGGCTGATCCTGCCAGCGCTGGTCACCTTGTACGGTTACTTCGCCCTGCATTCACTGTCCCACGCGGCGCTGCGTTATCAGTACCTGGCCCCCACGGGCGCGATTAACTAACGCGTCAGGCCTGCACGTCACCCTGTATTTCATCGAGCAGGTCCTGAATCGCGTCCAGGCGCTCCTGAGCATCGTTGAGTTCCAGTAACTCGACCTTGTCTTCTTCGGTGAAGGGCAGCAGATAAGCCAGCTGATTGGCCAGCGATTGCTGCCCGCTGGCCGTAACGCCCATGTTCAACGCGGCAACCATCGGGTGCTCGGCCAAGGCGGCAAGCAAGGCCACCAGATCGGCGTCCGCTTCCTGCAACGGGCGCTCCGGCAGTTCATCCAGCCACTCAACGTCAGCCATAATCAGCTGGTCACGCTGCACCTGAGTGCTGACCACGCGGAAACGGCGCCCACCTTCCACGCGAATCCCCAGCAAGCCGTTGTCCTGCTGCTGAAAATCCCGCACCAACGCTTCGCAACCTACCAGCGCATAGCCCTCTGGCGCCTGCCCGACTTCTTCGCCGTCAAGAATGCATACCACGCCAAAGCCTTCGCCCTGCTTCATCCCGCGGCTAACCATGTCCAGATAGCGTGCCTCGAACAGCTGCAAATCGAGCATGCACCCCGGGAACAGCACTGCGTTGAGAGGAAATAATGGCAACACCATGGAAGCCTCCTTAAACGACCAGCGTAACGGCCAATGGCAGGAATACCGCCGTGCCGACGCCCATCAAACTCATTGCCAGGGCGGCGAACGCACCGCACTCCTCACTTTCCTGCAACGCCACCGAGGTGCCGACGGCATGCGCGGCCAAACCGAGGGCCATGCCGCGCGCAGCCTGATTCTCCACCCCAAGAAGGGACAGCAGACCAGGGCCAAAAATCGCGCCGATCACCCCGGTAATCAACACGAACACCGCCGCCAGTGGTGCGACGCCACCAATCTGTTCGGCCACCAACATGGCAATCGGCGACGTCACTGATTTGGGCGCCATGGTCATCAAGATCATGTGGTCGGCACCGAACAGCCAGCCCAGCGTCACACCCAGGGATGTCGCCAGCACTCCGCCCACGATTAGCGTAGTAAAGGTCGGCCAGAACAGCTGGCGAATACGTCGCAGGTTCAGATAAAGCGGGACCGCCAGTGCAACCGTCGCAGGCCCCAACAAAATACTGAGGATTTCCGTGCTTTTGCGGTACTCGGCATAGTTCAAACCGCAGCTGACCAGAATGCCGACCACCAGCAACATCGAGATAAGCACCGGCTGCAAAAATATCCAGCGGGTTTTTTCGTATGCGGCCAGCATCAACTGGTACGCCCCCAGCGTAATCGCAATGCCGAACAGCGGATGATGGATCACCGCGTTCCAGGCGCCATTCCAATCCATGTTCATGAGGACTCCCCGCGTCGCGACTGGCGCAGAACCAGCTTCTGCATCAGCCAGCCGACGAACGCCAAGGACAGCAGCAACGACAGCACTAACGATCCGACGATGGCCCAGAAATCGGCGGCAATCTCGGCAGCGTAGACCATCACCCCCACGGCGGGCGGCACCAACAGCAGCGGCAGATAACGCAACAAGCTGCTGGCGGCCAGACTCAATGGCTCACTGACTTCGCCGCGCGTCATCAGAAAAATCAGTAACAACACCAGACCGATGATCGGCCCGGGCAGTATTGGCAAGAACAGGTGATTGAGCGCGGCGCCCACCAATTGGAACAAAACCAGCCATGTCAGGCCCCGTAGCAACATAAGAAACTCCAGCAAATTCGCGACGCCATTATAGGCACGCTGTGGCAATGGCTGATAAATCAGCATTCGCCAAAGGCATACATCCTTGACCATCCCTAAAGCCCATGCTGATCTTAGGCCTTGGCACGGTGAAAAATCCGACGCCTATAAACACTGAGCGCGACAGCCATACCCACAAAAACCAATGACAACAAGGAGAGTATCTATGCCCTTTGTACCCGTTGCAGAGCTGAAGAACTATGAAGGCAAGGAACTGGGACGTTCCGAGTGGTTCACTATCGACCAAGAGCGCATCAACTTGTTTGCCGAAGCCACCGGCGACTTCCAGTTCATCCACGTCAACCCTGAAAAAGCCGCGAAAACCCCCTTCGGTAGTACCATCGCCCACGGCTTTCTGTCGCTATCGCTGATCCCGAAGTTGATGGAAGACCTGCTGGTAGTGCCCGAAGGGCTGAAAATGGTGATCAACTATGGCCTGGACAGCGTGCGTTTTATCCAACCGGTAAAAGTGAACTCACGGGTTCGACTCAACGTAACCATGACTCAAGTCACCGAAAAGAAACCAGGCCAATGGCTGCTCAAAGCCACGGCAACGCTGGAAATAGAGGGCCAGGACAAGCCAGCCTTCGTCGCTGAACCCCTGTCGTTGTGCTTCGTGTAAGACCACTAAAAAGCGAAACAGCTATTACCGGCTGTTTCGTTGCCTCTATAAAGCAACCACATAGCTGCGTCATACTGCCCGCAGCTGTGTGAAAGCGACTGTTCAGGGACGTCTTCAACACGCTTGGATTTTTATCTTCAGGATCGACCATGCGCGCGTTCGCCCCTCTTGCCCCTCTGGCACTCATTCTTTTACTCGCGGCTTGCGGCGAGGGCGAACCACTGTCGCCCCCAGACGCACGTCTGCCCGACGGCGGCCGTTACCGCGGCGACGTCGTCAATGGCCTGCTGCAAGGTAAGGGCCGAGTCGACTATCCCAACGGCAGCTGGTACGCAGGTCAGTTCCAGAAGGGGCTGTGGCAGGGTGCCGGCGAATGGCACGCCAGCAATGGCGACGTCTACCGCGGCCAATTCCAGAACGGTCTGTTTCACGGTTTAGGCACGTTGACCACCAGCACCGGCAATTATGTCGGCGGCTTCAAGCTGGGCCGACGCGAGGGTGAAGGCACGCTCAAAGAGCCAGGCATGGCCTATAGGGGCGAATTCAAGGCTGACCAATACGACGGCCTCGGTCACCTCGAACTTGATGACGGCAGCCAATATCAAGGCCTGTTCGCGCACGGCAAACCCAATGGCGAAGGCCAGCGCAGCGACGCCAGCGGCAATCAATTCAGCGGCAAATTCGTCAACGGTCAACTGGAAGGCAACGGCAGCTTCAACAGCGCCGAGGGTGATCAATACGTCGGCGGTTTCCGCAACAACCAACTGCAAGGCAAAGGCCGCTACGAAAACAGCGACGGCGATGTCTGGATTGGGCAGTTCAAGGACGGCGCGCTCAACGGTAAGGGCGAACTGATCGGTGCAGATGGCAGCCATTATCAGGGTCAGTTCAGCAACTGGCGCTTCAACGGCGAGGGTGTACTGCACCTGGTCGATGGCAGCACCTATCAAGGTCCGTTCGCCGACGACACCTATCAAGGCAAAGGCACCTTGACCCTGGCAGATGGCAGCGTTCAAAGCGGCAACTGGACCAACGGTCTGCGTGTGCGTGACGCGCAAGGCAATCTGTTGCCCGATGCACTTGAGGTCGGCTTGCTCGCCCAAGGCCCCCTGTTGGAAAAAGCCCTGGCCGCAGTGCCCGCCTCCACTCCCGCTGTCGAATTGTACAGCCTGGTCGTGGGTGGTGACGGCAAGCAGAGCGTATTCATGCGCGAAGCAGATTACGTGAACAACCTGCTGGCCACGCGCTTCGGCGCCTACGGGCAGATCAGCCTGGTCAATCATCGCGATCACATGAACGACCGGGCACTGGCGACCCGCGAAAGTATCAGCCGCGCGGTGCAGACCCTGGCGCAACGCAGCGGGCCGGAAGACCTGGTGTTCATCTACCTGACCAGCCACGGCACTCAAGAACATGAATTGGTGCTTGATCAACCACGCATGGAGCTGGCCGACCTGCCCGCCGATGAGCTGGCCGTCGTCCTCGCACCGTTAAAAGACCGCGACAAAATTATCGTGATCTCCGCCTGTTATTCCGGTGGTTTCATTCCGGTGCTCAAAGACGAAAAAACCGTAGTGATCACCGCCTCGCGTGCAGACAGGGTGTCTTTTGGCTGCTCGGAAGAGGACGATTTCACTTACTTTGGCGAAGCCATGTTCGCAAAGGCATTGGTTGAAACAGACAACCTGCAACAAGCGTTCAACGACGCCAAATCGTACGTGGCGGCCCGCGAAATAACCGAAAGCTTTGAGGCATCGGAGCCGCAGATCTGGGCGCCCAAAGGGGTTCTTGCGCACTGGCAGCAGTTGCGCAAGAGCCAGGCGCAGAGGGCCCTCAACACATCGTTGAGCAGCAAGGAAGCGAAGACCACGGGCAACCGCTAGACTGCGTTGTAAAAAGGGAGAAACACTATGTACCTGACCCCTCAGCACATCCTGCTTGCCGGAGCCACCGGCCTGACCGGTGAACATTTGCTTGATCGCTTGCTCAGCGAACCGACGGTCAGCCGCGTACTGGCACCGACCCGTAAACCCCTGAACAAGCACCCTCGCCTGGAAAATCCGGTGGGTGAACTCAATGCACTGCTGCCAACGTTAAGCGGGCGGGTCGACATCGCCTTTTGCTGCCTGGGCACCACGATCAAGCAGGCTGGCTCGCAGGAAGCGTTTCGCGCGGTCGATCTGGATATGGTGGTGGCCTTCGGCAAGCGAGCTCGCGAACTCGGAGCGCGGCATCTGGTGGTGATCAGCGCAGTCAATGCCGATCGGCGATCCAGCGTTTTCTACAACAGGATCAAGGGCGAAATGGAATATGCACTCAAAGCTCAGGATTGGCCGCAACTGACCATCGTCCGACCATCACTGTTGCTTGGCGAACGCACCGAACAGCGTCTGGCCGAACAACTGGCAGGCCCATTGGCAAAACTGATTCCCGGCAAATACCGTGGCATAGAAGCCTGCTGCCTGGCCCGAGCGCTTTGGCGCCTGGCGCTGGAAGACCAGGACGGGGTGCGGATCGTCGAAGCAGAAGAGTTGAACAAACTGGGCAAGTGAGCCCGACAGCACGTCAGGTTCAGACGTCTACAAGCCGCCCGTCGCCTGAAACCCCACGCCCAGCACGGTCAGCAGCGACAGCGGTAAAAGCAGGGTGTCGAGCAACGCGCTGGCGGGCAGGTCCACGCCTGGATAGCTCGGTGCCTCGGCACCGAAACGATCCATCTCGCAGCAACCACCCTGTATCGCATACCAATCCAGACGCGCACCCGAATACACAACGGGGGCCCCAGGTTTGGCGGCATCAAGCGTTCGAGCCGTGGCACACCCAGTCAGCTGTAGCACCAACAGGGTCAACAGCAGGCGCTTATTCATCTGCACTCAGGTGATGCTCGCCCCAGCGCGGCAACATGTCTTGAGGGATATTCAGCACATTGAGAATCCGCGCGACAACAAAGTCGATCAGATCATCAATGGTTTGCGGCTGATGATAGAAACCCGGTGACGCCGGCAGAATCACCGCACCCATGTTCGACAGTTTGAGCATGTTCTCCAGATGGATACTGGAAAACGGCGCCTCACGCGGCACCAGAATCAATTGGCGACGCTCCTTCAACGTCACATCCGCCGCACGCTCGATCAGGTTGTTGCAGGCCCCGGTCGCAATCGCCGACAAGGTGCCCGTGGAACAGGGCACCACCACCATCGCGCTGGGCGAACCCGAGCCAGAGGCCACGGGCGACATCCAGTCTTCCTTGCCATACACCCGAATCTGTCCCGCCGCTGCGCCGGTGTACTCGGTCAGAAACGCTTGCATCATCAGGGTTTTCGGCGGCAGCGAGACATCGGTCTCGGTGGCCAACACCAACTGGGCCGCCTTGGAAATCAGGAAGTGCACTTCCCTGTCTTCACGCACCAGACAGTCGAGCAGGCGCAACCCATACTGCGCGCCAGAAGCACCGGTCATCGCCAGGGTGACGCGTTCCGGGCCACTCATTTCAACGCCTCAGCCAACTTGCCGTGCAAGCCGCCGAAGCCGCCGTTACTCATAATGACGACCTGTGTACCCGGTTTAGCCAGGTTTTTCACCTGGGCGATGATCGCCTCAAGGGAGTCGCAAACCACCGAAGGCACCGTGCACAATGCAGCAGTGGCGGCCAGGTCCCAGCCCAGATTGGCCGGCGCGTACCAGATCGCCTGATCAGCCTGACGCACACTTTCCGGCAAGCCGTCGCGGTGCGCACCGAGCTTCATGGAATTGGAGCGCGGCTCGATAATCGCGATCACCGGCGCATCGCCAACGTGTTTGCGCAGGCCATCAAGGGTGGTGGCAATCGCAGTCGGATGATGAGCAAAGTCATCATAGATAGTGATGCCGTTGACCTCCGCGACCTTTTCCATGCGGCGTTTGACGCTTTTGAACAAGCCCAGCGCTTCGATACCTTGCTTCGGCACCACGCCAACATGCCGCGCGGCCGCCAGAGTGGCCAACGCGTTGGCTACGTTATGCTGACCGGTCATGTCCCACTCGACCACGCCCTGAACTACGCCTTCAAAGGTGACTTCGAAACGCGAGCCGTCATCGCTGAGCAGACGCGCCTGCCATTGACCGCCCTCACCGGTGGTTTGTACCGGCGTCCAGCAGCCCATTTGAATCACTCGCAGCAACGCCGGCTCGGTGGTCGGATGGATCACCAGGCCTTCGCTTGGGATAGTTCGCACCAAGTGGTGGAACTGCCGTTCGATGGCTGGCAGATCGGGGAAGATGTCGGCGTGATCGAACTCCAGGTTGTTCAGAATCGCAGTACGCGGACGGTAATGGACAAATTTTGAGCGCTTGTCGAAGAAGGCGCTGTCGTACTCGTCAGCCTCGACGACAAAAAACGGGGTCTCGCCCACACGCGCCGACACGGCAAAATTCTGCGGTACACCGCCGATCAAGAAACCGGGGCTCATGCCAGCATGTTCCAGCACCCAGGCGAGCATGCTGCTGGTCGTCGTCTTGCCATGCGTTCCGGCAACGGCCAATACCCAGCGCCCTTGCAGCACGTGATCGGCCAGCCATTGCGGGCCGGAAACATAAGGCAGGCCTTTGTTCAGCACGTACTCTACCGCCGGGTTGCCTCGCGACAGCGCGTTGCCAATAACCACCAGATCCGGCGCAGGGTCAAGCTGTGCCGCGTCGTAGCCTTGGGTCAACTCAATGCCCTGAGCCTGCAACTGCGTGCTCATCGGCGGGTAGACATTGGCGTCCGAACCGGTGACCCGATGGCCCAACTCTTTGGCGAGTACCGCCAGCGAACCCATGAAAGTACCGCAAATACCGAGAATATGAATATGCATGATCGACCTCGTAAACTATGGGCGCAGGTTAGCGTAGAGGGCGACAAATCACACCTCGAGTTTAAAATCAGGATTTGTTGCTCCCACAGCCGTACAAGGAGCTGACTTGTCTGCAAAACGATCGACCCGCTGTTTGGCCTAACGCGCGATCCCGTGCTTGCGCAATTTCCGGTACAGCGTATTTCGGCTGACCCCCAACTGTTCGGCGGTGTGGGTCATGTGCCAGCGCTGGGCGTCCAGGGCTGACAGCAGGGCGATGCGCTCGGCGTCGTCCAGCGGGTGTTCGCCCATCAGTGCAAGAGCCGGCGCGGATGCGCTTTGCCGAATGGCGAGCGGCAGCTCATCGAAGCCAATGTGCTGGTCATCGCACAGTGCCGCCAAGGTGCGCAGGACATTGCGCAATTGCCGCAGGTTGCCCGGCCAGGCGAAGTCCAGCAGCGCCTGGCGGGCGTCCGCGTCGAGGATCACGGTCTCGCCGCCCGCCTCTTCTTCCAGAAGAAAATCCAGCAACTGCGATTTGTCGCTGCGCTCGCGCAACGGCGGCAACGCGATCTCCAGGCCGTTCAAACGGTAATAAAGATCTTCGCGAAAGCTGGCATCGGCCACGCGCTCCAGCAAGTTGCGGTGAGTCGCGCTGATGATCCGTACATTTACCGCTTGCGGCTCACCCCCCAAGGGCACCACCAAACGGTCTTCCAGCACCCGCAACAGCCGGGTTTGCAGCGCCAGCGGCATGTCACCGATTTCATCGAGAAACAACGTACCGCCATCGGCCTGTTGCAGCTTGCCGCGCATGCCTTCCTTGCGCGCACCGGTAAAGCTGCCACCGCGATAGCCGAACAGTTCACTTTCGATCAGGCTTTCGGGAATCGCCGCACAATTAAGCGCGATGAACGGTTTATCGCCGCGCACGCTGGCTTGATGCACTGCTTTGGCAAAAGCTTCTTTGCCGGAACCTGTTTCGCCATTAATCAGCAAAGGCACATCGCGTTCGAAAACCCGCAGTGCGCGACGGAAATCATTCTGCAGCGCTGCATCGCCCAGGCAGATCCCACTCAAGCGCGGCGGCGCCCCCGTCGGGCTGACCGGCAACGCTGTCGGCACGCTATGCGGTTGGCTGCGCAGTCGTGCAAATAAGCGTCGGCCTTCGCGGGTACGCAACGGCCAACTGGCACTGGCCTCAACACTGGCACGGCCGAGCAACTCATCCAGTGAGCAATCGAACACGCTCTCGACTGATTGCCCGAGCAAACCACCGCGCCCGAGGCCCAGCAGGTTCAAGGCACTCTGATTGACCGCACTGACCCGCCCCTCATCATCGAACGCCAGCAACCCCTCGCTGAACAAACCGGCGGACTCGACCTGCACGTGAAAACGCAACAGCCACTGATTGTCGAAGTGGCGCAGGAAATAGCAGCTCTCGATCATCTTTGCCGACAAATTGACCAGGGCCATGGTGTGGAACTGGCTTTGCCGGGACACGTCATGGCGTGCAGACGAGACGTCCAGCACCGCCAGCAAGTCGCCATGAGGGTCGAAAACCGGACTGGCCGAGCAGGTCAGCCCGGTGTGGCGTCCGCGAAAATGCTCCTCCTGATGAATGGTCAGGGACTGGCGTTCGACCAGACAGGTGCCGATGCCGTTAGTGCCTTCACAGGCTTCGCTCCAGTCGGCGCCCAACCAGAGCCCGGCGCGTTCGAATATCTTGCGTTCAGTAGGGGCGGTCACGCAGTTGAGGATCACCCCACGCGCATCAGTCAATAAAATTGCATGCCCGGCACCCGACAACTGCTGGTGCAGGCTGGTCATTTCGCCACCGGCAATGCTCAGCACTTGCTGCATGCGCTCACGGCTTTCCAGCAAACGGTCGTGCTCAAGGACAGTCGGCGCAATGGCCAGTGCGGGGTCGAGATGATAGTCCTCAAGACAACGCAACCAGGACCGCGCAATGGAAGGATCGCTGCCCGGCCCGCGCAACTGCGCTTTGCCTTGGGTGACCGTCAGCACTTGTCGAGCGTGCCGTGTCAGGTGATTGCTGTGCACTTTTTATTATTCTCCTTTTTTGCGGTGCTTTTGCGGAGGTGCAGCCCAGCATCCTCCTCGCGACACGGCATTGCAATGTCGACCAAACCGATGAGTCACGCGCTGTACCGATAGCGGTACAAAGTGTCACATCCTCCGTATCGGATACGCGACAACACTGGCGCTTTGCCCTCACGAAAACCGCCGAAAGCCTTATAAACCGTGCCGTACAGGGCGCTGGCCCGACCTTTGCTCTACGCTTAAGGTAAGCGCTACAGCGCGTCTTCCCCTATAAACACAAAAGTCAGGAGACACTCACCATGCGTTACGCCCATCCCGGTACTGAAGGCTCTATCGTCACCTTCAAAAATCGTTACGGTAACTACATCGGTGGCGAGTTTGTGCCGCCGGTCAAAGGCCAATATTTCGAAAACACGTCGCCGATCACCGGCAAGCTGATCGCTGAATTCCCACGCTCCAGCGCCGAAGATATCGAAAAAGCCCTGGATGCCGCCCATGCCGCTGCCGCTGCATGGGGCGCAACCTCGGTGCAGGCGCGTTCGCTGGTGCTGCTGAAGATCGCCGACCGCATCGAAGCAAACCTGGAGCTGCTGGCCGTCACTGAAACCTGGGACAACGGCAAAGCCGTTCGTGAAACCCTGAATGCCGACATCCCGCTGGCCGCCGATCACTTCCGCTACTTCGCGGGCTGTTTGCGCGCCCAGGAAGGCAGCGCTGCCGAAATCGATGGCAACACCGTGGCTTATCACATCCATGAGCCGCTGGGCGTGGTCGGGCAAATCATCCCGTGGAACTTCCCACTGCTGATGGCGGCCTGGAAACTCGCGCCGGCCTTGGCTGCAGGTAACTGCGTAGTGCTCAAACCTGCCGAACAAACCCCACTGGGTATCAGCGTGCTGATGGAGTTGATCGGCGATCTGCTGCCACCCGGCGTATTGAACGTGGTGCAGGGTTATGGCCGCGAGGCTGGCGAAGCGCTGGCCAGCAGCAAACGCATCGCCAAAATCGCCTTTACCGGCTCGACGCCCGTGGGCTCGCACATCATGAAACTGGCGGCGGAAAACATCATTCCGTCCACCGTGGAGCTGGGTGGCAAGTCGCCGAACATCTTCTTCGAAGACATCATGCAAGCCGAGCCCGAGTTCATCGATAAAGCTGCTGAAGGCTTGGTGCTGGCGTTCTTCAATCAGGGCGAAGTCTGCACCTGCCCGTCGCGGGCACTGGTGCAAGAGTCGATTTACCCGGAGTTCATCAAAGCAGTGATGAAAAAGGTCGGGCAGATCAAACGCGGCGACCCGCTGGACACCGACTGCATGGTCGGCGCTCAGGCGTCGGAGCAGCAATTCGACAAGATTCTCTCGTACCTGGAAATCGCCAAGGGCGAAGGCGCCGAGCTGCTGACTGGAGGCCAGGTGGAAAAGCTCAGCGGCGACCTGTCCACCGGTTACTACATCCAGCCGACCCTGCTCAAAGGCAATAATCAGATGCGGGTGTTCCAGGAAGAAATTTTCGGCCCAGTGGTCAGCATCAACACGTTCAAGGACGAAGCCGAAGCCGTGGCCATCGCCAACGATACCCAGTTCGGTCTGGGCGCTGGCGTATGGACCCGTGACATCAACCGCGCCTACCGAGTCGGCCGTGCCCTCAAGGCTGGCCGCGTGTGGACCAACTGCTACCACCTGTATCCGGCGCACGCGGCATTCGGCGGCTACAAAAAATCCGGCGTCGGCCGCGAAACCCACAAAGTGGCTCTTGAGCACTATCAACAGACAAAAAACCTGTTGGTGAGCTACGACACCAATCCGCTGGGTTTCTTCTAACCCCTTAGCCTCTCGTCAGACCTTCTCCCCGTGCCAGTTGCGGCGTAATCCGCAACTGGCACGGGGGTTGCGTGCGTGCTGTACCCATTACTGAAAGTCCATCAATCGAACAATAAAAATACACGCGAGGACTTATGACTTCTACAACACAGCTCAAACCGACACTCGGGACCCTGCATTTATGGGGCATCGCTGTTGGCCTGGTGATCTCCGGCGAATACTTTGGCTGGAGTTACGGCTGGGGCGCGGCGGGTACGCTGGGTTTCCTGATCACCACGTTGATCGTCGCTACGATGTACACCTGTTTCATCTTCAGCTTCACTGAATTGACCACCGCCATTCCTCACGCGGGCGGCCCCTTTGCCTACAGTCGACGGGCCTTCGGTGAAAATGCCGGACTGATTGCCGGGATCGCCACGCTGATCGAGTTCGTCTTCGCCCCACCCGCCATTGCCATGGCAATCGGCGCTTACCTGAACGTGCAGTTCCCGGAACTGGACCCGAAACACGCGGCGGTTGGCGCCTATTTCGTGTTCATGACCCTGAATATCCTTGGCGTCAGCATCGCGGCCACCTTTGAACTGGTGGTGACTGTTTTGGCGGTTGCCGAGCTGTTGGTGTTCATGGGCGTGGTTGCACCGGGCTTCAGCTTCAGTAACTTCGCGCTCAACGGCTGGTCCGGCTCCGACACGTTTACCATTGCGTCTGTGCCCGGTATTTTCGCCGCCATTCCTTTTGCGATCTGGTTTTTCCTCGCCATCGAAGGCGCGGCCATGGCTGCTGAAGAAGCCAAAGACCCGAAACGGACAATCCCCAAGGCCTATGTCAGCGGCATTCTGACCCTGGTGTTCCTGGCCATCGGGGTGATGGTGATGGCAGGCGGCGTGGGCGACTGGCGGCAACTGTCGAACATCAACGATCCGCTGCCGCAGGCGATGAAAGCGGTGGTCGGCACGAACTCCAGCTGGATGCACATGCTGGTGTGGATTGGCCTGTTCGGCCTGGTAGCAAGCTTTCACGGGATCATCCTTGGCTACTCGCGGCAGTTCTTCGCCCTGGCTCGCGCCGGTTACTTGCCCAAAGGCCTGGCCAAACTCTCGCGCTTCCAGACACCGCACCGCGCCATTCTGGCAGGCGGCGTGGTCGGCATTGCCGCAATCTACAGCGACGGCCTGGTCAACCTGCAAGGCATGACCCTGACCGCTGCCATGATCACCATGTCGGTGTTCGGCGCCATCGTGATGTACATCATCAGCATGCTTAGCCTGTTCAAACTGCGCAAAACCGAACCGCTGCTGGAACGCACTTTCCGCGCGCCCGGTTACCCGATCGTGCCCGGCATCGCCCTGCTGCTGGCGCTGGTGTGCCTGGTGGCAATGGCCTGGTTCAACGCGCTTATCGGCTTGATCTTCCTTGGCTTCATGGTTGTAGGCTTCATCTACTTCCAACTGACCGCCAAGCAGCGTTCCGATGCGCCGGCTGATGCGATGCTCACCGGTATATAAGTTGCACCTGTGCCGGGCTTGCGTCCGGCACAGGCCCTATTAAGGTGCAGGCCCGGCGCTTTAGAGTGATCAGGTCCGTAGAACCACAGGAGGACTCCGTCCATGGCTGCTTTTGCCCATACCGTCGGCGCCCAGACCTACCGTTTCGACAGCCTCAAGGACGTCATGGCCAAGGCCAGCCCCGCGCGCTCCGGCGATTTCCTCGCGGGCGTTGCGGCGCTCAATGATGGCGAGCGTGTGGCCGCGCAGATGGCACTGGCCGACATCCCGCTCAAGCACTTCCTTGAAGAAGCCCTGATCCCTTACGAAGACGATGAAGTCACCCGACTGATCATCGACACCCACGATAAACAGGCGTTTGCCGTCGTCAGCCACCTCACGGTCGGCGGCCTGCGCGACTGGCTGCTCAGCGATCACGCCAACGAAGACAGCCTGCGCGCCCTCGCCCCCGGCCTGACCCCGGAAATGGCGGCGGCCGTGTCGAAGATCATGCGCGTGCAGGATCTGGTGCTGGTGGCGCAGAAAATTCGTGTCGTCACCCGTTTTCGCGGGACGATGGGCTTGCGCGGACGTCTGTCGACACGACTGCAACCCAATCACCCCACTGACGAACCGGCCGGGATTGCCGCGAGCATCCTCGACGGGCTGCTGTACGGCAATGGCGATGCCATGATCGGCATCAACCCGGCCACCGACAGCACGTCATCGATCTGCACACTCTTGGAAATGCTCGACGCGATCATCCAGCGCTATGACATCCCGACTCAAGCCTGCGTGCTGACCCATGTCACCACCTCGATCGAAGTGATCAATCGCGGCGTGCCGCTGGATCTGGTGTTCCAGTCCATCGCCGGCACCGAAGCGGCCAACGCCAGTTTCGGCATCAATTTGAATCTACTGCAGGAAGGTTATGAAGCGGGCCTGAGCCTCAACCGCGGGACCCTCGGGCACAACCTGATGTATTTCGAAACCGGCCAAGGCAGCGCCTTGTCGGCCAACGCCCACCACGGCATCGATCAGCAGACCTGCGAAACCCGCGCCTACGCCGTGGCCCGACATTTCAATCCGTTCCTGGTGAACACCGTGGTCGGCTTTATCGGCCCCGAATACCTGTACAACGGCAAACAGATCATCCGTGCCGGTCTTGAAGATCACTTCTGCGGCAAGTTGCTCGGCGTGCCAATGGGCTGTGACATCTGCTACACCAACCATGCAGAAGCCGATCAAGACGACATGGACACCCTGCTAACGTTGCTGGGGGTGGCCGGGATCAACTTCATCATGGGCATCCCCGGCTCCGACGACATCATGCTCAACTACCAGACCACCTCGTTTCACGATGCCCTGTATGCCCGGCAGACCTTGGGCCTGAGGCCCGCCCCGGAATTCGAGGCATGGCTGGCAAACATGGGCATCTTTACCCAGACCGATGGCCGCGTGCGTTTCGGCGACAACCTGCCGCCGGCCTTCCGCCACGCCCTGGCACATTTAGGATGAGTGAGCTGCCCATGGCCGAGCTACCCATAAATGGACTGCCTGAAGAGCAGGCCGCTTTACCCACCGACAGCCAGAACCCGTGGCTGGAGCTACGCCGCCTTACGCCCGCGCGGATCGCCCTAGGGCGCACCGGCACCAGCCTGCCCACCCGTGCGCAGCTGGATTTTCAGTACGCACATGCTCAAGCCCGCGATGCCGTGCACTTGCCATTCGATCACGCAGGGCTCCGCGCCCAAATGGCCGAACGCGGGCGCGACACCCTGCTGCTGCACAGCGCGGCGCTCGACCGTCACAGCTACCTGCAACGCCCTGACCTGGGCCGACGCTTAAACGAAGCCTCCGCTCAACAGCTGCGCGACTATGCCCTGGCCCACCCCGGCGGCGTCGATCTGGCCGTGGTGATCGCCGACGGCCTGTCAGCGCTGGCCGTCCATCGACATGCCCTGCCGTTTCTGGCGCGGATGGAAGAACAGACTTTGTCCGAAGGCTGGTCACTGTCTCCGGTGATTCTGGTAGAGCAGGGCCGAGTGGCGGTGGCCGACGAAATCGGCGAGCTGCTCGGGGCAAAAATGGTAGTGATCCTGATCGGCGAACGCCCTGGGCTCAGCTCGCCGGACAGCCTGGGCCTGTATTTCACCTATGGCCCGAAAGTCGGCCTGACCGATGCCTATCGCAACTGCATTTCCAATGTTCGCCTGGAGGGTTTGAGCTACGGCATGGCCGCTCACCGCCTGCTTTACTTGATGCGTGAAGCCTGTCGACGCCAGCTTTCAGGGGTCAATCTAAAGGATGAAGCCCAACTTCACACCCTGGAATCGGATGCACCACTCCCGGTGAGCAGTAACTTCCTGCTGGCGAAGCCCAAAGACTGACGGTCATTGGATTGCGCTTTCTAAATGCTTTAGGCAGCATCGAAAACGACTGGCTGAGCGACCCGTTCGCTGTCATCCCCCATTGTGAAGTTAAGGCCCAACGTATGCGGATCATTCAAGCCACCCTGGAGCACCTGGACCTGCTGAGCCCGCTATTCGTCAAATACCGCGAATTTTACGGCGAGCTGCCTTTCCCCGACTCCTCCCGCGCCTTTCTGGAAAAGCGTCTGCGCCGCAAAGAGTCGGTGATTTACCTGGCATTGCCCGATGACGACGACAGCAAGCTGCTTGGCTTCTGCCAGCTTTACCCAAGTTTCTCGTCGCTGTCGCTCAAGCGCGTGTGGATTCTCAACGACATCTACGTCGCCGAAGAGGCTCGCCGCCAGTTGGTCGCCGACCATCTGATCAAGAAAGCAAAAAAAATGGCCAAGGAAACCCACGCGGTGCGCATGCGCGTTTCCACCAACAGCAACAATGACGTGGCGCAGAAAGTCTACGAGTCCATTGGATTCAAAGAAGATACGCAGTTCAAGAACTACGTATTGCCTATCAACGAGGATTGACTCACGCCCATTTACCGACAGGAAATCGCCCACAGATCCGGCGGGCGATTGCCTACGAACAAACTGATACGGTCTGACCGGTCGGCAACCGCTCCTCCTCCCCGCTTAAAAAACATTCTATTGACATACTTCGCGACAAACTGATCGGGCATTAGAGGGTTGCCCCCCTATAATGCTGCCCATATCGCCTCAGCATTCCCCTTAGCACACGACCCAGAATCTGGTCATTTACACAGGTGCCGTACATGGACTTCAACCCGATCGACATTATTTTGCATCTCGACGTATACCTCGACATGCTCGTAACCAACTACGGCGTCTGGATCTACGCGATCCTGTTTCTCGTCATCTTCTGCGAGACAGGGTTAGTGGTCATGCCATTCCTGCCCGGTGACTCATTACTGTTCATCGCTGGCGCGGTTGCCGCCGGTGGTGGCATGGACCCGGTCCTGCTCGCTGGCCTGCTGATGCTGGCGGCAATTCTCGGTGACAGCACTAACTACGTGATCGGCCGAACAGCAGGCGAAAAACTGTTCAGCAACCCGAACTCGAAAATTTTCCGGCGCGACTACCTGCAACAAACTCATGACTTCTATGATCGCCATGGCGGCAAAACCGTAACGCTGGCGCGCTTCCTGCCCATTATCCGCACCTTTGCCCCCTTTGTTGCAGGCGTGGCCAAGATGCCCTACCCGCGGTTTTTCGGTTTTAGCGTACTGGGCACTGTCGCCTGGGTTGGCGGGCTGGTCACCCTGGGTTACTTCTTCGGCAACGTACCGTTCATCAAGAAGAACCTGTCGTTGCTCGTAGTCGCTATCATTCTGCTATCACTGATGCCGATGATCATCGGCCTGGTACGTGGCCGTCTGGCCCGTTCAGCTGCTGCGCGCTGATACTTGATGTGGTCGCTTGGCTCATGGCACAGGCAGCGGATACTCGACCAGCATCCGGTCGATCAACAGGTCTGGAATCGCGTCCGGCAACGGCTGGCGATTCTCGACGGGTTAAATGCCGAGGAGGATCAGCGCCTGCGCGAACGCAGCGTGCTGTTCCTTCAGGACAAGCACTTGACCGCCCTGCCCGGCGTAGAACTGGACGACGAGCAACGTCTGTTTCTCGCCGCTCAGGCACAATTGCCGCTGCTCAACCTTGATGAGTTGAACTGGTATCAGGGCTTCCATGAGCTGGTGCTGTACCCGGACGACTTCATCAGCCCGCAACGTCATCGCGACAGCAACGGCGTCGAGCATGAATGGAACGGCAAACACAGCGGCGAGGCCTGGTCCCAGGGGCCGGTAATCCTGGCATGGCCGGGGGTGTTGTCCAGCGGGGGCTGGCACGCCTACAACCTGGTTATCCATGAACTGGCGCATAAACTCGACATGCTCGATGGCGCCGCCAATGGGGTGCCGCCGCTGCACAGCGACATGCGCGGCAGCGACTGGGCCAGCGTCATGCAAACGGCTTATGACGACCTGAACCGACAACTGGAACACCACCCGCACGCCCAACCGACCATCGATCCGTACGCCGCAGAAAACCCCGCAGAATTCTTCGCCGTCACCAGCGAGTACTTCTTCAGCGCACCGAACCTGTTGATCGCAGCCTATCCAGCCGTCTATGAACAGCTAAAAGCCTTCTACCGACAAGACCCCCTGGCACGCCTGCGGCAACTTCGCCATGACCATCCCGCCTACAAGACCCACTACTAAGGTCTAGGGGCCAATCGCCATGCGTGGCAACCGGCTCTGAGTATGCCTATAATCGCCACCACTTTTTGGTCGATTCGACCAAAGCCTGACTGGTCAACTACGGGGGCAACGCCCAATGAGCTACAGCAAGATTCCGGCTGGTAAAGACCTGCCGAACGACATCTACGTCGCGATCGAAATTCCGGCCAACCACGCGCCGATCAAATACGAAATCGACAAAGAAACCGATTGCCTGTTCGTTGACCGTTTCATGGCCACCCCCATGTTCTACCCGGCCAACTACGGTTTCATTCCTAACACCCTGGCTGACGACGGTGACCCCCTCGACGTGCTGGTCGTAACCCCTTACCCGGTTACGCCAGGCTCGGTTATCCGCGCCCGTCCGGTCGGCATCCTGCACATGACAGACGACGGCGGCGGCGATGCCAAAGTCATCGCAGTCCCGCACGACAAACTGTCCCAGCTGTACGTCGACGTCAAAGAATACACCGACCTGCCTCCCCTGCTGCTTGAGCAAATCAAGCACTTCTTCGAGAACTACAAAGATCTCGAAAAAGGCAAATGGGTGAAGATCGAAGGTTGGGGTGATGCAGAAGCAGCCCGCACTGAAATCATGAAGTCGGTTGCTGCCTTCAAAGGCTGATCGACGACGGTTGCTGCGTCAGTAGCACCGTGAAAGAGCCTTGGCTTCTTGATGTGAAGCCAGGGCTTTTTTTCGCCTCGAACTTCTGTTGTTTACCTGTCACGAAACACTGATGGAAACCCCCTACAAAGCACCGCCACGCCTGTAGTACGCGCACTCATTTGGTGATTTGACGCACCGCTCATTTGAACACCTCGTTTATTTAAACAAGCTCGTGACCTCCGTAAACTCGGTGCTTATGAAGACATCAGGTGATCGCTTACGCGCCCTCCTTCGGGAGTGCCATCTCTCAGCCACGGACTTTGCCGCCAATCGCAAAGTGACGCCGCAGCACGTGAACAACTGGTTCAAGCGAGGCATCCCCATGGCCCGACTGGTGGAAGTGGCTGAATTATTGACCGTCAACCCCCAGTGGCTGCGCTCGGGTGATGGGTCCAAACACCCGAGAGAACGCACCGAGAACACCTATAACAACAGCACTTCAGTTGCCATCCGGGCCGACGCCCCCCAGTCCTCCGAAGACGTAAGCGTGCCATTGCTCAAGGAAATCGCATCCACCCTCGGCCCTGGACGAACCGTCGTCGCCGAAGCCCCCGACCAAAAAGTCCGCCTATCACTGCACACCCTGCAAGCCATGAACATCGACCCCAGCAACGCCGTGTGTGCCGCGATCATCGGCAACAGCATGGCCGAGACAATCCAGGACGGCTCGATCATCGGCATAGACCGCGGAACGACACAAGTCATCGACGGCGAAATGTACGCCCTCGAACATGACGGCATGCTCCGCGTGAAATACCTCTATCGCTTGCCCTGCGGCGCCATGCGCCTACGCAGCCATAACAGCGCCGAATACCCGGACGAGTTTTTTAGCGCCGAACAAATCAAGAAACAGAATATTCGGGTCATGGGCTGGGTATTTTGGTGGTCAACATTAAACACCCGTCGACGAACGGCATCGTTTCGGTAATCACGCTAAACAGCGTGTTCACGATTGAGCGAGAAACTACCTCCTCGATCACGCTCCAGGCGCAGAACGAGAATGATCTATCCAAACGCTGGGCATCAGGCACTAACCCAAGTATCCTACGCGCCTCGTTTTAGACGCCCCGAACGATACGTTCGCGTCGCCCCCCATTCAGTCGCCCCCGTTGCGGGTCGCACATTTTGAAGGCGGTTGCGGTTTACCAAAAATAAACCAAAACCGTCCCCGAGAAGCCGGCCACAAGCCGGCTTTTTAATTGTCCGAAATAAACCTGTCCCATCCGAGATTCCACCTGATAGCCTAGCTATTTCGGAGGTTTCAGGCACTCCCTTGCCCGATGGGGTTCAACGCCACTTGACCTCATCCGACGATGAAGTGGGGGACAAAAGGGACGACAGGGGAAATCCAATGGGTAAGCTGAATCCGAGACAAGTCGAAAACCTGACCGAACCCGGCACCTACGGAGATGGTGATGGGCTTCGCTTGGTCGTCAAACCTACCGGGCGTAAATCCTGGCTACTTCGCTTCCAACTGGCAGGCCGCCGCAGGGAGATGGGCTAGGACTCACTCCCTGAAGTGAGTCTCAAGAAAGCCAGGCTTGAAGCCAGCGCCAAACGCAGCCAGTTGAGTGATGGTGTAGATCCTCTAGCCGCTCGCGACATCGAACGCGTGGCTCAACGCGAAGCTCAGAGAGCCATCGAGGCAAAACAGCTGAAGTTCGAGACACTCGCGAAAGAGCGCTGCGAACTCCAGCAACCGCCCGATGTTGGGAATCACAACACCTCGCTCAATGCGGGAAACGGCTTCGTTGCCAACTCCCAAACGCTCGGCCACTTCCTCCTGCGTCAAGCCACTACGTATGCGCTGTTTGGCAATTGCACGGCCCACCACACCCGCCATGTATTTCTGATCAGCCGCTATCACGACCCCTCCCCATCTCGACCTAGATGGTTGGGCATCGCCTCATTGACATGAAGGACATAGCACGATGACAATCAACTTCTAAGGTTGGTTACTCCATTTATGCCCACAGCAAAAAAACAAAGGAGTTTCTCACGCAAGCAATGAAAGGCAGTGAGCAACGGCTTTGCACAGAAAAAGTCGAGCGCAACGGACTCAGATCGAAGCAGCACGGATAAACTGTTAGAGCGGCTGCAAGTGAAGAACGTAGATGAACGCAAGGACAACATCCCTGTGTGCAAGTCGGTGCTGATCAGCACCGAATTTAAACTTTGTGGGATCGTATCAAGCGTAAGTAAAATTTATCCAAACGCACAGATAACGGAACATCAGGAAGCGCTATATCTACCAACTTCCAACATCTGGACCAATATTTGCAATCACTACCATTCTATTAAGTGGTTGCTCCGACCCACACCTAGAACACCAAAATGCTCAAATTTCGAATGGTCTTATCTACGAAAACAAGGCTAACGAGCCCTTTACAGGAACCCTGAATAATACATCTCCCTCGACACAAGAAAACGTAAGTTTTCAGATTATGTTAAACACCTACGACGCAAACATGTCTAACGTCTATGGTGGCGTTTATGGACTCCTTAACCCGCAAGCAATAGATACCAGAAACCTAAGATGTACGACAGGCGTAAAAATAGGCTATCTTGATGGCAATATCACCTGCTTCACCCCGTCCACAACCACAAAGCAATACGAAGAAAATTACACAAAAGGCACGCTTGACGGAACTGTAAAGTTTTATGCCGTCGATGGAGAAACAGTACTTACCGAAGGAATAATAAACAAAGATTTGATTGACGGCGATTTCAATATTTACAGCCCTACTAACAGAAATGTCATCGACGAACATCATTACAACAAAGAATCCCCGGACGGCATCCAGAGGACCCATGACGATAAAACGCGAGCGATAACGTCAGAACAATCTGTCAGCTCAAACATAAGCAATTATATAAAAACATTTACACCAGAAGGAAAACCATTAGGGGAAATTACTGTTGAGCGCGATGGAGTCACCATCAAAAATAAACGATGGGACCCAAAAACCGGAGTATTGATTGACGAGCTCATGAGTAAAAATTGCAATTACGCTGGCCCTAGTAAACACGGGGACAGTAATGGAGCACTCGTTAGCAATGGTATTTATGGCCCTGCGGTTATCAATCGCTTATGAGTGAAATCGTAGCACCTAAAGTTGATACTAAAAAGTGCCTCGGCATGTGGACTGACGCGTACCACAAAGAAGAAGGTGAAGAAGCGATGATCTCAGCTGACCAAATTGGTGAATGGGAACGCTGGTGTAGTGACGGAAAATCACCTAGCGTTCCGCGCTCACAATTAAAGCGCCTCCTGCCTGTGAGGCTATTACCTCAAGGGCTCGCCGTATTTTTTTTCAAAACATCCTCCCCTTGGTGTTCCAGACATAGTGAGTCGGTTGCGCATTCCGCAGTGCCAGCAGCAAAACGACTACAGTTGTAATATGTCTTCACTCTCGGTGTCAGCGATTCATTGAATGTTCAACGACTTGAAATATAAGTGCACGATATCGACAGACGGTATTGAAACAGAAGGGTGCGCAAGAAACAGGTGGTTGTCCATGGCTGTGCATTGATTTCTATGCAGTGCATGATTATAATTTTTGCCCCTTTTTGAGAGAAGGGCCAGGTTTTGTTTTTTTGAGTGAAGGGTGGACAGGCAGTGTCATATTCAGCATCAACGCTTGAATCGCGTTCGTTTCGTCGAGATATTAATGGGTTGCGTGCTTGGGCCGTAATTGCTGTTGTGCTTTATCATTTCGGGATTGTTGGTTTTGGCGGTGGGTTTGTCGGTGTTGATGTGTTTTTTGTTATTTCAGGGTTTTTAATGACTGGGATTATCAGTAGAGGGTTGCAAGGCGGTAATTTCTCCGTGTGGTCCTTCTACTGGGATCGGGGTAAACGGATTGCACCCGCATTGATTGCTGTGTCGGCAGTACTGTTAGTGGTCGGGTGGTTTTGGTTAATGCCCGATGATTATAAAAAACTGGCTCGCCATGTCAGTTGGTCGGTATTGTTTAAGTCGAATCTTGGTTACCTACAAGAAGCTGGGTACTTTGACAGTGCCGCTCGAGAAAAATGGTTATTGCATACGTGGTCGCTATCGATTGAGTGGCAATTTTATCTTATTTTTCCTCTGATAATAGCCGCCGTGTGGAAAGTCATCCCTAAACGGGGTGCATTGGTCGCCACCCATGTAATACTCTTGTTAATGTCTTTTGTGATATGCGTCATTCTCACTCGGCAAGACAGCGCGAAGGCATTTTACCTTTTCCAGTCTCGCGCGTGGGAGTTACTGCTGGGCGGTTTGGTTTTTTTACTTTTTCATCACCGCAGACTCTCCTCCCTGATGTGCAAAATTGCCGAGGGCCTGGGGTTGCTACTGATTTTAGCCTCCATTGTATTGCTCGAGGCCTCTAATGCTTGGCCGGGTATGCAAGCGCTACTTCCAACGCTGGGGGCATCGCTTGTTCTGGTCGCTCAGCGAGATGATTCTATTTGGACGGGGAGCGGGGTCGCCCAATGGCTGGGCACCCGGTCATACTCTATATATCTGTGGCATTGGCCTTTGGTTGTAGGGTTGGCCTATGTTAGTCAATTGCATAGCGCTGTTTGGACCCTGGCTGGGCTGTTGTTGGCACTCCTGATGGGCGAACTGTCTTATCGTTGGATTGAAGTCCCGACGCGCCGTGCGTTGCAGGTGGCGAGGCCGCGCTATGCAGTGAGCTGTCTGTTGTTGGTAGTGCTGTCGGTTTATAGCGTTGGCCAGTGGCTTCGACGTGATGGGGAGCCGAGTCGTTTGCCTCCTGACGTGGCGTCAGTTGAAGCGCAAAAAAACAATCGCAATCCTCGTATAGACGAGTGTTTACATCATGGTATTCCTTGCGTGTATGGTGGCTCTGATATTAAGGCGATTTTGGTTGGGGACAGTCATGCTGATGCAGTAGTCACGGCGGCTGAAGCGGCACTTCCCAGCGTGAAACAAGGTATCTACTTTCAGGCAGCCTCTAGCTGTTTATTCATACCTGAGACCAATTACCCTAACGCTCGAGATCGTGGTGAACCTTGCTCACGCATGATTGATAATATTCATGAGAAGTTGGCAAGTGATATGCTGGGTGCGCCACTTATTGTGATAAATCGAACGTCTATGTATGTGTACGGCCATAACGAGGAGGGTGCAGAGCCACAAGAGCGCAAGACGCAGGTTTTTTGGAATGTGCTGTCGGATGTCGCGACGCCAGAATACTTGGAAGACTTTAGTCGTCATTATATCGATACGGCGTGCTCTCTGGCCAAGGACCGCCCTGTGTACCTAGTGCGACCGATACCGGAAATGCTCGCGAAGGTGCCCACTACAATTGGAAAGGGCTTGATCATGGGGCAGGCACATGATGTGGTAATAAGTCGTGCAGACTATCAGGCTAGAAATGCTTTCGTTTGGAGTATTCAGGATAAGGCTCGCGAGCAGTGCGGTATTAAAATCCTAGACCCACTGCCGTATTTGTGTGACGCAAATTTCTGTTATGGCAGTAAGAATGAAAAGCCACTTTATGTCGATGACAATCATCTGAGTGAGTATGGCAACCGATTGCTGATACCCATGTTTTCTGAAGTGTTTACTCAAGGGGCTGTTGCGGTGAGCGGTGTGCAGAAGGATTAGTTATTTCGATAGGATCATTGTGCGCGCAGTGGATAGGCGACACCGAGTGCCTCACGGGCTAGCTATCTCTCAGCCATTACATAAAAGCCCCTGAATCCATTGATTTAAGGGGCTTTTTATGTTCTGGTGAAAAATTCTGCCTGCGCAATCGCCTTAGCTTAGTTATCAGTTTTTTTATCGAGCTTTCATGATTGGGGCCGTCCTCGAAGGTTTGAGAGCAATGAACTCGACCGGCGTATTACCGTCCACATGAGCCATCGGTCATGTGAAAAATCAACGACAATACGAGATGGGGGGACAAAACGAAGCCTCAATAATAATTCTTTAAAAACATGACTTTATGCAACTAAAAAGCCGGCCACCAGCCGGCTTTTTAATGCCTGCGGGAAAGCCATTCTCATCTACGGGAAACCGCGACGGCCCTGCTAAAGCGCCCGCTCGGCTGGCGCTAAAAATTGAGGGTCGGTAGTGCCGGTGCAGTGCTTGCATATGCCAGACGGCGGAGTTAATTGCCGAGGAGAGTTCTGCAGTACAAAACCCTCTGCATCAGTATTGGATTAGCACGTTGCTTTCCCGATACCTGGTTTCCGTCATCGGTTTCTCGGCGCCAACAACTCAGAACGACCAACCTGCTCTCGGTTGCGTTCAGGTGCTCGAGGGTCTGAGAAGCCCGCCTCGGTGATGGCGGTATCCAGCCCCCGAAAGTGCGGGGCCGCTCTTGGGCTGCGTAGCGTCTCCATCCCCTCGTTCCAGGCATGCACCATGTGTTTGGCCACATCGCGCCAAGCGGGCTCGTTCTTTGCGGCCTCGATCACTTCCTTGCCCACGGCGACAGCAGACTCGCACAGTTGCTCGACCATTGCAGAGTACTGGCGCGCGGCAATACCTAAGCGGCCATTAGAAAAGGTCTCGAGCGTACGTACCGGCGTCCAGATTTGCCGACCGCCGACGGACAAACCTGGCGGGTTCGGTTGAAGCCCAGATAAGGCGTAGTGTCGTCCGAGCCTTTAATGATATGAAAACCGGTGCGCAGGGTGGGATTACCCAATGGCAAAGCGTCATGTGCAACATTCTGTGCGATGAACTTGGGCACAACGCCCGAAATGGCTGCACGTGCGTACCGACGTACCAGCGTCGCAAAATGCTCGGTCGTGTTTTCAGCGCTCAGCAGATGGCCTATTTCCAACGGCTCCATTTCGATGCCAGGCATGACGCCTTCAGGCGTCACCGTCACTCGGCCAATTCCCGCGCCGCCAATTACGGCCAACAGTGACAAGTCAGTGCCGTCAAGCAACGCACCAAACTCTTCGCGGATTACCCCCAGCAAATACCCCTCAGGCAGGTTCTGCCGAAAAAACGGGAAAAGATCGCGAGGCCAGCGCCAGGGGGCTTCACGGACGGGCAACGTCAAGCTGACAAAATCCTCCGCAGTTGTACCTGGAAGGCATTTTCAAGACGTACTCATCACGCTCTCGATAGAGCTTGGCGACCGTTTTTCCGCTGACATGGACATCTAGAATCATGAATCAACCCCCCCTGAACGCTGCTCGGCCAGAATGGCCTCGACCGTACGTTCATGACCGGCCTTCACCAGCTTTAAGTCATACCCGGCGGCTTCCAATAAACGGACAAGAGCCGAGACGCTCATATCACCTTTAGCCATGGTTTCCATACGCACCACCGTCGAACGTGATACGCCGGCACGGCTGGCCAAGGCATCCTGACTCAAGCGAGCCTCACCTCGCGCCTGTTTCAGCATTTCGGACACATCAAACAGGGTGCTCATTTGTAGCCCTCAAGCATCAACTCGTGTGTTTCTAGTGAACGAATGCCATAACGTCATCAACCCATCTTTCCGACGGTTGCCGTAATTCCCACGCCAACTTGATGCGTATGCACACTTTTACGAAGGCCCACCCAGACCACCCGCTTATGAGTGGCAAAAAACGCAACACCTATCCGAATAAGTGCTACCAATCTCCTGCATCTGTTATCGTCAGCGGACTTCATCTCCTCCTCGCCAGCATTTCTAGCGGCAATCTGTGAGCATGCTCTGCGGCGCTGCCTTTTCGGTTCGCTGGTGTGATTGTTTACGGAAAGAATCCAATGGACGAGTGCAGTTCAGGCGATGGTGCACGACTGTTACGCGCCGAAGGTATAGTCGAGTCCCGTCGGCAGGAAACGTTGCTCAAGACTGGCGCCTTGCAGGACGCTATCTTTAATAGCGCCTATTTCTCCAGTATTGCCACTGACGAAAAGGGTGTGATCCAGATTTTCAACGTCGGCGCGGAGCGCATGCTCGGCTATGAGGCCCAGGATGTCGTCAACCTGATCACGCCGGCCGATATCTCTGACCCTGCAGAGTTGATCGCGCGCGCTGCCACGCTCAGCCTGGAATTGGACACACCTATCACTCCTGGCTTCGAGGCCCTTGTATTCAAAGCATCGCGGGGCATCGAGGACATCTACGAGCTGACCTATATCCGTAAGGACGGCAGTCGTTTCTCGGCCATTGTCTCGGTGACCGCTCTGCGCGATGCCCAGGACGACATCATCGGCTATCTGTTGATCGGCACTGACAACACAGCACGCAAGCAGGAGGAAGCCGCCCAGGCATTGCTCGATCAGCGCTTGCGCGATCAGCAGTTCTACACGCGCTCCCTGATCGAATCCAATATCGATGCGTTGATGATGACCGATCCCCAAGGGATCATCTCCGACGTCAACCAACAAATGATGGCCCTCACCGGTCGTACCCGTGATGAGCTGATCGGCGCACCCTGCAAAAAATTCTTTACCGATCCGGTGCGCGCGGATGCAGCCATCAAACGCGTACTCAGTGAGCACAAGGTCAGCGACTATGAGCTGACGGTGCGCGCGCATAACGGCACGGAGACGGTGGTGTCTTACAACGCCGCCACGTTTCATGACCGCGACCGCAAGCTACAGGGGGTTTTCGCCGCAGCCCGTGACGTGACCGAGCGCAAACGCTTCGAGCGCACCTTGGAGGAAAAGAATATCGAGCTGGAACATGCCAACCGCATGAAGTCGGAATTTCTGGCCACCATGTCGCACGAATTACGCACGCCCCTGAACGCCATCATCGGTTTTTCCGAGGCGCTCAAGGATGGTCTGGCGGGTGAGATGAGCGCGACTCAGTTCGAATATGTCGGTGATATTTTCACCAGCGGCCAGCATTTGCTGTCTCTGATCAATGACATCCTCGACCTGTCCAAGGTTGAAGCCGGGATGATGGCCCTGGAACTGGAAGCGGTTGACCTGCAGAGTTTGCTGGGCAATAGCTTGTCAATCGTCAGGGAAAAGGCGGCGGCCCAGCGCATCCGTCTTGAGCTGGACACCGCTGAAGACTTCGGCGTACTCGTGCTGGACCCGCGCAAGACCAAGCAAATTGTCTACAACTTGCTGGCCAACGCGGTCAAGTTCAGTGCGAGCGGTGGCCGTGTCATCCTCTCGGCCCGCCGGGTTGATCGCGATGTGGTGGGAACACTGGCTGGCGAGTGGCCGGTGTACGGCTTCCCCCTCGCCGACAGCGAACATAAGCAATTCCTTGAACTCTGTGTGAGCGATACAGGCATCGGTATTTCCCAAGAGGACATGGCCAAGCTGTTCCAGGCGTTCAGCCAGATCGACAGCAGCCTGGCACGAAAATTCGAGGGCACGGGACTGGGGCTGGCGATGGTCAAGCAACTCGCCCAATTACACGGCGGCAGCGTGGCCGTTGCCAGTCTGGTTGGGGCCGGCGCACGCTTTGTGGTCTGGCTGCCATTACGTGATTCAGGACAAACCCCGCGACCGCAGGTAACAAGAGCGACAACGCCATGGCCCATGTACTGATCGTTGAAGACAATGCAGCCAACATGAAGCTGGCCCGGCTGCTGCTCAGCAATGCGGGCCATACCGTGTTGTGTGCGGTGGACGCGGAAACCGGCCTGACACTCGCGCGCGAGCAACAACCGGACTTGATCCTGATGGACATTCAGTTGCCCGGGATGGACGGGCTTGCCGCTACCGCCTTGCTCAAGCAGGACTCTGCCACGGCCAATATTCCCGTCATAGCGCTGACGGCGATGGCCATGAAGGAGGATAAGGAAAAGAGTCAGATCGCCGGCTGCGACGGTTACATCGCCAAGCCTCTGCGCTACCGGGAACTGTACGCTGCGATCGACACGTTGTTGACCAACCGCGCAGGGCCGAGCGCCCCTCACATGACTCCGCCCGAGCCAAACCCATGATCAGTTCATCTGCAACCGTATTGATCGTCGATGACGACCCCCAGGTACGCAAGCTGCTGGAATTGCTATTGCAGCACGAGGGCTATCGGACCCGCACCGCAGTGAGTGGCGAACAGGCGTTGGCAACGATCAAGTACGCCCAGCCAGACCTGATTCTGCTCGACGTCATGATGCCTGGGATGGATGGCTGTCAGGTCGCCAGCCATCTCAAGGCCAACGCCGAGACCTCAAGTATTCCAATCATCATGCTAACCGCGTTGAGCGACCGCAGCTCGCGCCTGGCTGCTCTGGAAGCCGGCGTCGAAGAGTTCCTGAGCAAGCCGGTGGACCGGGCCGAACTGTGGCTGCGTGTGAGAAATTTGCTGCGACTCAAAACGTTTGGCGACTTGCTTCGCAAACACAGCGCAAAACTGGAGGATCAGGTACAGCAACGCTCTGCAGATCTGCAGCAGTTTCGCGCGGCGATGGACGTCACTGCGGACGCGATCACACTTATCCATCGCAGCACCTTGCGCTTCGTCGAATTCAATGCGAGCGCCTGTGACATGCTCGGGTATAGCCGCGAAGAACTGTTGCAGATGTGCCCCGGTGAACTGGACGGCTCTTCCACGGCGGATTTGCAGGTGCTGTTTGACGATATTATCACCGGCCAAAATGCCAATGAATTGACCGAAACCCAATTGCG
This sequence comes from Pseudomonas sp. GG8, assembly GCF_052976945.1. Taxonomy (NCBI): domain Bacteria; kingdom Pseudomonadati; phylum Pseudomonadota; class Gammaproteobacteria; order Pseudomonadales; family Pseudomonadaceae; genus Pseudomonas; species Pseudomonas sp. GG8. Next base: position 101,870 of record NZ_JBRIIP010000001.1, on the reverse strand, counting down.
GTGCAAGAACGGCTCGCACGTGCAGGTCGAGATTCGCCGTCAGGCTTATCGCTCGGGAGAGGAATGGATCATCGTCGGGGTCGTGCGCGACATCACCGAGCGCAAAGAGGCCGATAAGCGCCTGCTGCATATGGCCCATTACGATGCCCTCACCGGCCTGCCCAACCGCACCCAGTTTTATGCCACCCTGCAAATCACCCTCGCTCAAGCCGCAGACAACGGATGGCAAGTGGCGGTCCTGTTCATTGATCTGGACCACTTCAAGAACGTCAATGAAACCTTCGGGCACGCCATCGGCGACGAACTGTTACGCCAGCTCAGTAATCGTCTGGTGCAATGCGTGAACATCAGGGACACCGTCGGACGGCTGGGCGGAGATGAGTTTGCGCTCATCCTGATGACGCAGGACGGCCAGAAAGGCGCGACCTCAATGGTCAACAAAGTCCGCGAGGAACTGCGTGTACCCTTCCATCTAAAGGGCCATGAAGTCTCGGTGACCGCAAGCATCGGGATTGCCCTCTACCCCGACGATGACGCCGCTCCTGATACCTTGATCAAATTCGCCGACACCGCCATGTATCGGGCCAAGCAAGCCGGTCGCGACAGCTATCGATTCTTTACCGCCGAAATGAACACTGAGGTATTGGCCCGCCTTGATCTGGAAACAGCCCTGCGCAAAGCCGTGGAGAATGAAGAGTTCGTCCTGCACTATCAGCCCAAAGTGCGCCTGAGCGACGGGCGCGTCTGCGGCCTGGAAGCCTTGTTGCGCTGGGAACGTCCCGGTCATGGTTTGATTTCACCCAATGCCTTTATTCCGGCCCTGGAAGAGACCGGGATGATCATCCAGGTCGGCAAATGGATAATTGCCACTGCCTGTCAGCAGATCGCCCAGTGGCAACGCTCGGGCATCGGCCCGGTTCAAGTGTCAGTAAACGTTTCGGCCCGCCAATTCAATGAGGGCGAGTTGTGGACCGATATCATCCGCGCCCTCACGGACAACCATGTTGCAGCCGATTTACTGGAACTGGAACTGACCGAAAGCTCACTCATGATCAATACCGAGCGCACCATCGTCAGCCTGCAAAAATTGCGCGGCCTGGGCATCAAGGTGTCCATCGATGACTTCGGCACCGGCTATTCGAGCCTGTCCTACCTGCGCCGGTTTCAAATCGATACGCTGAAAATCGATATCTCCTTTATTCGTGAAGTTACCGTCAACTCGGAAGACGCCGCCATCGTCCTGGCCATCATCCACCTGGCGCATAGCCTGAAACTGGATGTGATTGCCGAAGGCGTGGAAACCGTCGAGCAAATGGACTTCCTGCTACGCAACCACTGCGATCAGATTCAAGGCTACCTGTTCAGTCGTCCGCTGGGACTGCATGCCATCGATCAGTTACTGCGCGAGGATAAACGCCTGACATTGCAGGCCCCATCCAAAGTGCGCCAGCCGCTGTAAATTCAGCGTTACCGCCGATCCCTATCAAACAACCGAAGCCCCAACTGTTGCCACGCAAACAGTCATAAAGCACTTTGCACCCACAGCAACAGATCGCCCTCTCCGCTTCAACAACTAATCCTATATAAATCAGTAGGTTGTTCTTCTGGTACACCTTTTGCTCTTTCTTGGCTGTCGACGTGTTTCTCACAGACTTGCCCAAGCAAGCCCCGATAACAAAGCCGTACTTGCCCTGCGTTGCACGCCCCGTCGCTCCTCACCTTGCTCGAGGCCAGTGACGCCCACCCCTGCAACGAGGATTGTGTTCATGAGTCTCGATATTTTCTGGTTTCTACCCACCTCCGGCGACACCCGGTACCTGGGCAAGTCCGACAGCGGTCGCCCGGCCACCAACGAATACATGCGGCAGATCGCTGTGGCCGCCGAGAACCTTGGTTATGACGGTCTGTTGATCCCGACTGGCAGCAGTTGCCTCGACCCGTGGATCACCGCCGCCAGCCTGGTGCCCGTGACCCAGCGCATCAAACTGTTGGTTGCGCTGCGCACTTCGCTCGGCAACCCCACCGCGTCTGCGCGCCAGGCTGCGACCCTGGACCAGGCGTGCCACGGACGCCTGCTGCTCAACGTGGTGCCCGGTGGTGACGCCACCGAATTAGCCGCCGATGGCATTTTCCTCGATCACGATCAGCGCTACGAAGCCGCCGATGAATTCCTCACCATCTGGCGCCAACTGCTCAGCGGCGAAACCGTGGATTTCGCTGGCAAGCATGTGCGGGTAGAAGGCGCGCAAAACTTCTTCCCTCCGGTCCAGCGCCCTCATCCGCCGCTGTATTTTGGAGGCTCCTCACCGGCCGCCCATGAACTGGCAGCCAAGCATGTCGACGCCTACCTGACGTGGGGCGAGCCGCCCGCCGCCGTGGCCGAGAAGATAGCCGACGTGCGTGCACGAGCCAAAAAATATGGCCGTACGGTGCATTTCGGCGTGCGCCTGCATGTGATCGTGCGCGAAACCAACGAGCAAGCCTGGGCCGCCGCCGAGGAACTGATCAGCCACCTCGACGACGACACCATCGCTGACGCGCAACAGAACTACGCGAAGATGGACTCCGAAGGCCAACGGCGCATGGCCGCCCTGCATGGCGGGCAACGCGACAAGCTGGAAGTGTCGCCTAACCTTTGGGCCGGTGTTGGCCTGGTCCGCGGTGGTGCGGGTACCGCACTGGTCGGCGATCCACAGACCGTCGCCGCACGCCTGCTGGAATACGCTGCCCTTGGCGTCGACCGCTTTGTCCTGTCTGGCTACCCCCATCTGGAAGAAGCCTTCCGCTTCGCTGAACTGGTGTTCCCGTTGCTGCCGGGCAAGCAGCCGGTCACCGTGAGCGATCAGGTCTTGACCGGGGGAGCGTTCGACGTTCGCGCCGGCAAGAAACCAGCAAAAGATGAGGCCGCCGCATGAAAGTCATCGATATGCGCTGCCGGCCGGCGTACCTCCATGACTTCTTCGGTGCCACACCCGGCTCCCCGGAATACGCCACCGCACGTTGGCTCAATCGTCGAGTGGGTACTCGCGGCAATGATGAGCACTTCGCCCGCTCGCTGACGCCCGAGGGTTTCCTCGACGAAGTACGCGATGCCGGACTAAGCAAGGCGGTGGTGGTCGGCCGTCACACCCCTAGCCAGCATCTGCCCAACGATCTGATCCACGGCATCGTTCAGGGCCATGACGAACTGCTCGGCATAGGCAGTATCGACCCGGCGCTGCAAGGCATCGACGGTGCTATTACCGAAATCGACCGTGCGATCAACCTGCTCGGACTGGTTGGCATCGACCTGGAGCCGGGCTTCGGGGCGCCTGCTCGTCATCCGGACGATGCGCTGTATTGGCCGATCTACGAACACCTGGAACAGCGCTGCATCCCCCTGTTCCTGATGAGCGGCCCGACCACCCCCGACCCGGCATTCAACAACCCTGGGCACCTGGCAAAAGTCGCCCAGGCGTTCCCGCAACTGCCCATCGTCTGCTACCACGGCTACTGGCCGAACGTGCAGCAGGCCATCGGCGTCGCCTTCCGCTACCCGAACATTTATCTGGTGCCGGACATGTATCTGTTCCAGCCCGGTAGCGAAGCCTATGTCCAGGCGTCTAACGGTTTTCTTGCCGACCAGTTGCTGTTTGGCTCGTCCTACCCGTTCAGGCCGATTCGCCAGTCCATCGACGACGCCCAGGCCCTCGGCTTCAACGAATCAGCACTCGACAAGCTGCTTTATGGCAACGCCGCAAGGCTGTTCGGACTGTAACGCCGTCTGGATAAACGTCGGGTAAGCACCTGTCTATAAGGGGGGCTGCCCGGCGCATGAACCTCGGTGACGGCCTGTGCCCTAGCCAATCAAGGAGTCACCTGTGACCACCCCAAACGATCCCTTGCAGATCGCCCGTCGTCTGGCGGCCGGATTTGCCATGACCGCTGCCGAGCGTGACGAACGCGGCGGCACCCCCAAGGCCGAGCGCGACGCCCTGCGTGATAGCGGCTTGCTTGCCCTCAGCATTCCCCGCGAGTTCGGCGGCACGGGTGCCAGCTGGAGCGAAGCCCTGAATATCGTTCGCGAGTTCGCCAAAGTCGACAGCTCCATCGCTCATGTCTTTGGCTTCCAGCACCTGATGCTGGCCACCGTGCGTCTGTTCGCCAGGCCAGATCAATGGCAACCCTTGCTGGAACAGACCGCCCGCAAGAACTGGTTCTGGGGCAACGCCCTCAATCCTCTGGACACCCGCACGATAGCGACCCGTTTCGACGGCTGGCGCGAGTTCTCCGGCACCAAAAGTTTCTGTTCCGGCTCCAGCGACTCCGACATGCTGATCGCCTCGGCGCTGGATGAAAGCTCCAGTGGCAAGCTGCTGATTGCGGCCATTCCCACCGACCGTGCCGGCATCACTCTGCATGGCGACTGGAACAACATGGGCCAACGCCAGACCGACAGCGGCAGCGCCAGCTTTGAACGCGTGCGGGTCGAGGATAACGAACTGCTCCTCGACCCGGGCCCGTTGAGTACGCACTTTTCCAGCCTGAGGCCATTGCTCGCGCAACTGACCTTCGTCAACCTGTTCCTGGGAATCTCCGAAGGCGCCTTCGAACAGGCTCGCGACTATACGGTTAATGAGGCGCGCCCCTGGTTCAAGGCCGATGTCAGTAAAGCCGTTGACGACCCGTACGTGCTGGCCCACTACGGGGAATTCTGGGCGGGGCTGGAGGCCGTTCGCGCACTGGCCGAACGGGCCAATACACGGTTCGACCACGCCTGGATTAAAGCCGAGGACCTGGAAGCCGAGGAACGCGCGCAACTGGCCCTCGCCATCGGCAGCGCCAAAGTCTACGCCACGAGAATCGGCCTGGACGTGTGCAACCGTTTGTTCGAAGTCACCGGCGCACGCGCGACCAACGCGTCGCGGCGCTTCGATCGCTACTGGCGCAACCTGCGCACGCAGACCCTGCACGACCCTGTGGACTATCGCATCCGCGAACTCGGCGAGTGGGCGTTGAAGCAGACACCGCCTACTCCCAGTTTTTATTCCTGAGCCCTAACCTCGCAGGAAATTGATTGCCGGGCCGGGCTTGCTTCCCGGCCTCTCCGAGCACCGAACCGTACTGTTGGCTATTGCCCAATCAAACAGCAAAGTGTTGCCCGACCAACACTTGCAGGCTCTAAAAACAGCCAGATCCCTTGTATTACCTGGCTTTCCTGACTCGGCACGGACTGTGCAATCTCGACAGAAACAATCATTCATGTGCCGCGTGCGCTTAATGAACCTATCGAGTAAGGAGTTAACCGACTATGGCATCTCGCATTATTCTCAATGCATTCGACATGACGTGCGTTAGCCACCAGGCCGCTGGCACTTGGCGTCACCCAGAAAGCCAAGCGTGGAAATACAAGGACCTCGACTACTGGGTCGACCTGGCGAAGTTGCTCGAGCGCGGTTATTTCGACTCGCTGTTCATCGCCGATGTCGTGGGTGTCTATGACGTTTATCGGGGCTCGGTGGAAACCTCGCTGATTGATGCCGATCAAGTGCCAGTGAACGACCCGTTCTTTCAGGTACCGGCCATGGCCACCGTGACCAAACACTTGGGTTTCGGTGTGACCTCCGCGCTGACCTACGAGCAGCCGTATGCCCTTGCGCGCAAGTTCTCCACCCTTGACCACCTGACCAAAGGCCGCGTGGCCTGGAACGTCGTGACCTCCTACTTGAACAGCGCGGCGGTCAATCTCGGCCTCAAGCAGCAGATCTCCCACGACGAACGCTATGACATCGCCGACGAGTTTCTGGATGTCACCTACAAACTGTGGGAGGGTTCCTGGGATGAAGACGCGGTGCTGCGCGACCGTGAGAAAGGCATCTTCACCGACCCGAGCAAGGTTCACCCCATCGGCCACAAAGGCAAGTATTTCGACGTGCCCGGCATCCACCTGTCCGAGCCGTCGCCGCAACGCACCCCGGTAATTTTCCAGGCCGGCGCTTCCACCCGTGGTCGCGCCTTTGCCGCCAAGCATGCCGAAGGCGTGTTCATCAGCCCGGCCACTCCAGAACAGGCGCGGGAGGTCTCCGATGACATCCGCAACCGCGCCGTAGAGGCAGGCCGGACACGCGATTCGCTGAAAATATTCACGCTGCTTACGGTGATCACTGCCGAAAGCGATGAGGCTGCGCAAGCCAAATACCAGGAATACCTGGGCTACAGCAATGGCGAAGGTATGTTGTCGTTCTACGGCGGCTGGACCGGCATCGACTTCTCCGAGTACGACCCGGATCAACCGCTGGAAGCCATCGACAACGACAGCATTCGCTCGGTACTGGAACTGCTCGCCACTGCCGACCCACACCGTAAATGGACACCGCGCGACATCATCAAGCACCGCAGCATTGGCGGCCTTGGCCCCGTACTGGTGGGTGGCCCGAAAACCGTGGCCGATGAACTGGAACGTTGGGTGGATGTCGGCGGTATCGACGGTTTCAACCTGGCCTATGCCATCACACCCGGATCGTTTGTGGACTTCGTCGAGTACATCGTCCCCGAATTGCAACGCCGGGGGCGTGTGCGCACCTCGTATGAGGGCAGCACCTTGCGAGAAAACCTGCTCGACAGCGACTCGGCGTACGCCGCGGCCGACCACCCTGCCGCTCAGTATCGAGGTGCGTTCAAGAACGGGGCAAACGCCACCGACCAGACCAAACCGTCCAAGTTTTCCAACCTGACCTGACGCGCAGTATCGTCCAAGAGGCGTTCAATCAATGTCTAGCCATCAACCGTTAAACCCGCTGTCCCTTGGTACCGATTACGAGCAGCTCGCTGCGCGCTTCAGGCCGATTTTCGCGCGTATTGCCGAAGGCGCGGTGGAGCGTGAACGCAACCGAGTGCTGCCCTTCGAGCAGATAAAATGGCTGAAAGAGGCCGGTTTCGGCGCTGTGCGCATCCCGGTTAAACACGGCGGAGCCGGTGCCTCGCTGCCACAACTGGTCCAGTTGCTGATCGAGCTGGCCGAGGCCGACTCCAATCTGCCGCAGGCGCTGCGTGGTCACCTGGCCTTTGTCGAGGACCGTCTTAACGCCCACGCCACAAGCGCCCAGGACGTCTGGTTCAAACGCTTCGTCGCCGGTGAACTGGTCGGCAACGCCTGGACCGAGGTGGGCGGCGTGAGGATCGGCCAGGTCATCACCCGCGTCAGCCGTCAGGGCGAGCAGTGGGTCGTGAATGGCACCAAGTACTACAGCACCGGCAGTCTCTTCGCCGACTGGATCGACCTGTATGCCCAGCGCGATGACAACGGTGCCGATGTGATCGCTGCTGTCAGGGTCCAGCAACCGGGCGTCCGTCAGAGCGACGACTGGGACGGCTTCGGTCAGCGCACCACCGGCAGCGGAACGTCGGTATTCGAGAACGCCGTGGTCGAAGAAGAGAACATCATCGACTTCTCCACCCGCTTCAAATACCAGACAGCCTTCTATCAACTGACGCTGCTGGCCGTGCTGGTGGGTTCCGGTCGCGCTGCCGTGCGCGACATCGCCGAGGAAGTGCGCATGCGTACGCGCATCTTCAGCACGGGCAACGCGTCGTCCGCCAGCGCAGATGCTCAGGTCCAACAGGTCGTGGGCAAGGCGTCGGCCCAGGTCTACGCCGCCGAAGCAGCTGCAATCCGGGCAGCGCACGCCTCGCAGCGGGCCTACGTCACCCGCTATGGCAAGGACGAGCAAGCGGAGCGCGATGCCAACATCGCGGCAGAACTGGAGTCTGCCCAGGCGCAGGTGGCGATCGCCGAGCTGGTGCTGCGCGCCACCAGCGACCTGTTCAATGCACTGGGCGCATCGGCCACCAGCACCACCAAGCAACTCGACCGGCACTGGCGCAATGCCCGCACAACGGCGTCGCACAATCCGCTGATCTACAAGGAGCGCATCATCGGCGACTGGGAGATCAACGGCACCGAGCCGCCTTATGTCTGGCAGATCGGAGGGGGCAGCAAACAGACTGCCTGATAAACCGGGTATCGCCCACTGACTACAAAGGCCAGCGCTTGCGCTGGCCTTTGTCTATTCCGCGCAGCAGAAAACGACTGTCTGGCCAGCAACAGAACTTCATCAGCACTGTCACTCGACAGACACTTTCGCGCAATCATATAGAAATAAACTCGTTTAAAAACATTAACTTAATATCTGGCATAAAGCCTGCAGAAGGTCTTGTGCTGCCCTGCATACCGGATGTACGGACGTGGTGGAGCAAACCCTATCGGCGTTTAAAACGCTGTCCGTTACACCTGGAATCAAGGAAGTGCTTTATGCAGTATCGCTGGCTAAAACGTACAACCCTCGGGGCCCTGCTATGTGTCGCGGCGCCACTGGTCTACGCAGAAAGCCCGTGGCAAGTGCGCGTAGGTATCAGCGACATCGTGCCTACCTCCGACCCCGGCAACATCACGCCCGGGACCATAGACATCAATAGTTCTATCGGTCCCACCTTCAACATCGCCTACTTCATCACCCCTAACTGGGCCATCGATGTACTGGGCGGCCTGCCGTTCAAACACGACATCAAGCTCAACGGAGAGAAGGTTGGCAGCACCCGCCACTTGCCGCCGATTGTTTCGCTGCAGTACCACTTCTTGCCCGGCGCCAAAGTACAGCCCTTCGTAGGCGTAGGCATCAATTACACCTACTTCTTCGACGAGCATCTGGACAACGGCGCCAAACTTGAACTCTCCGACTCATGGGGTGCGGCCTTTCAGGCCGGTGTGGATGTGGCCATCGACGAGCACTGGAGTCTGGGCGCTGACGTGCGCTACGCGAAGATCAACAGCGACGTAAAAATCGCTGGCACCAAGGTCGGCAGTGTCGACGTCGACCCCACCATCTACAGCCTTAACCTCGGCTACCGCTTCTAAAGGAAATCATCATGAGCTCATTACCTAAAGTCGATACTGCCAGCCCGAGCGATCCGTACCTGCAGATCCAATCCAAAACACCCGCCACTCGCCTGGAAAGCGAGGCCCAGGCCATCAATGCCGCCAAGCGCCTAGCCAGCCAGTTCGCTCAGGAAACCATCCAGCGCGACCGCGAACGCCGACTGCCATTCGCCGAGCTGGACGCTTATTCGCAAAGCGGCCTGTGGAGCATCGTCGTGCCCAAACAGTTCGGCGGTTTAGGGGCCAGTTACCGTACCGTGGCCAAAGTCTTCAAATTGATCGCGGCCGCCGACGCCTCGCTAGGCCAATTGCCACAGAACCATTTCGTCATTCTCGTCCACATCGCGCTGGACGGTACTGAGGAGCAGAAGCGCTTCTTCTTCGACCTCGCGCTGTCCGGTACTCGTTTCGGCAACGCCTTCTCCGAACGTGGCGGGCGCAACGTTGCAGAGTTCCAGACCAAAATCAGCGCAGAGGGCGACGACTTTATCGTCGAAGGGCAGAAGTTTTTCTCCACCGGCGCCTTGCTGGCGCACTGGATTCCTATCGTCGCGGTCAATGATGAAGGCTTGCCGCATCTGGCCATCGTCCCGCGCGATACCTCGGGGCTCAAGGTGGTCAACGACTGGTCCAGCTTCGGCCTGCGGACCACCGCAAGTGGCACGGTGTTGATCGACAAGGTCCGCGTGCCGGCCAGTCATGTGATCCCGATCTGGCGCGCATTTGCCAACCCTACCGCTGCCGGGCCGATCTCCCAGTTTCTCCAGGCAGCCATCGACGCCGGTCTGGCCCGTAGCGCGCTGGAAGACACCCTGAAATATGTGCGCAGTTTCACTCGCCCCTGGATCGATTCAGGTCAGGAAAAGGCCACTGAAGACCCGTATATCCTGCAACAAATCGGCGACATCCAGGTGCGCCTGCGCGCCGCGGAAGCGGTCCTTGATCTGGCTGCCGACGCCATTGACCATGCCTTGCTCGATCCGAGCGAAGACAGCGTCGCAGTGGCCTCGATCCGCACCGCAGAAGCCAAGATACTCACCACCGAGGCCGCCATCCTGGCCAGCAACAAGTTATTTGAGCTGGCGGGCACCCGCGCCACGCTGGAGGAATACGGCCTCGACCGCCACTGGCGAAACGCACGCACCCATACCCTGCACGACCCCGTGCGCTGGAAATTCCACGCCATCGGCAACTATGTCCTGAACGAGATCAAGCCGCCGCGTCATCCCTGGCTGTGAGCCTTACACCTCGTCGGCACAGTCGCACTGGCGAGGTGTATCCCCCACGAAAAGGCCTCCCCGAGCAGACAAAGCGCGTCCCTTTGGCGTAGCGTTATGGCCTCTGAGCAGCGTCCTTGATTTGCCCCGAAGCCGTTGCTCTGCTAGTGTCGCGCCGGTTTAACGTCTACCGAGATAGCCGCCATGGCCCGCAAGAAAGCTGCACCGGATTTCGAACAGTCCCTCGCTGATCTGCAAACGCTGGTTGAGCGCCTGGAGAACGGCGAGCTGTCGTTGGAGGATTCGTTGACCGCCTTCGAACAAGGTATCCGCCTGACCCGCGACTGCCAGGGCGCCTTGGCGCAGGCCGAGCAGAAGGTGCAGGTATTGCTCGAACGCGACGGTGAACTGACTGAAGAGCCCTTCGACGAGGATCAGCCAGAATGATTTCCACCTATCAGGCCCGCAGTCAGGCCCGCGTCAATGCGGCGCTGGATGGCCTGTTCCAGGCACCAAGCCCCGAACTGACCCGACTGTATGCTGCCATGCGCTACAGCGTGATGAACGGCGGCAAGCGTGTCCGGCCGCTGCTCGCTTATGCTGCCTGCGAAGCCTTGGGCGCCAACCCGGAGCTTGCCAACGGCGCGGCCTGCGCGGTGGAACTGATCCACGCTTACTCGCTGGTGCATGACGATTTACCGGCGATGGACGACGACGATCTGCGTCGCGGCCAACCCACTACCCATAAAGCCTTCGATGAAGCCTGCGCGATTCTTGCCGGTGACGGTCTGCAAAGCCTGGCATTCAGCGCATTACTCGACTCCGCGTTGTCGCCGCAAGATACCGAAACCCGCTTGAACATGGTCAGCACCCTGGCCCTGGCCGCAGGCCCGGCGGGCATGGTCGGTGGTCAGGCCATTGATTTGGGCTCCGTGGGCCTCAAGCTCGATCAGGCCGCCCTGGCCTTCATGCACCGGCATAAAACCGGTGCCTTGATCGAAGCCAGTGTAAAGCTCGGCGCTCTGGCCAGTGGCCGCGCCGAGAAAGCCGACCTCAAAGCCCTGCAAATTTATGCACAGGCCATTGGTCTGGCCTTTCAGGTGCAGGACGACATTCTCGACGTCGAAAGCGATACCGCCACCCTCGGTAAACGCCAGGGCGCCGATATTGCCCGCGACAAACCGACCTATCCGTCTCTGTTGGGCCTGGAAGCTGCCAAAGGCTACGCTCTGGAGCTACGTGATCAGGCGCTGCAGGCCCTGCGACCTTTCGACGCGTCGGCGGAGCCCTTGCGCGAACTTGCCCGCTATATCGTTGAGCGCCGTAGCTGAAATACACCGCAACAACAAGCTCACAGACAACCGTCAGATCTGAAAATCCACGAAATTAAAGCCACTGTCTGATCATCCTCTGCCGTGCTTCGTGGGCAGCTTGCGCTGCATCAGGTAAACTGCCGCCTCTTTTACTTATAACGATTCGCCTGATGCCCACGACGTTCAAAGAGATTCCCCGCGAGCGCCCCACTACGCCCCTGCTCGACCGCGCGGCAACGCCGGACGGCTTGCGTCGGTTGGGTGAGGCTGAGTTGGAAACCCTGGCTGATGAACTGCGCCAGGAGTTGCTCTACACCGTCGGCCAGACCGGCGGGCATTTTGGTGCCGGCCTGGGTGTCATCGAGCTGACTATCGCGCTGCACTACGTCTTCGATACCCCGGACGACCGCCTGGTCTGGGACGTGGGCCATCAGGCCTACCCACACAAAATTCTCACGGGCCGTCGGCACCGGATGGGCAGCCTGCGTCAGAAGGACGGCATCGCAGCCTTCCCGCGTCGCAGCGAGAGCGAGTACGACACCTTTGGTGTTGGCCACTCCAGCACGTCCATCAGCGCAGCGCTGGGCATGGCCCTGGCTTCCCGCCTGCAAGGCAGTTCGCGCAAGTCCATCGCCGTGATCGGTGACGGCGCCCTGACAGCCGGTATGGCCTTCGAGGCGCTGAACCATGCGCCGGAAGTGGCCGCCGACATGCTGGTGATCCTCAACGACAACGACATGTCGATCTCGCGCAACGTCGGCGGGCTGTCGAATTACCTGGCGAAAATCCTCTCGAGCCGCACTTACGCAAGCATGCGTGAAGGCAGCAAAAAAGTGCTGTCGCGCTTGCCTGGCGCGTGGGAAATCGCCCGTCGTACCGAAGAATATGCCAAAGGCATGCTGGTCCCCGGCACCTTGTTCGAAGAGCTAGGCTGGAACTACATCGGCCCGATCGACGGCCATGACCTGCCGACGCTGATCGCGACGCTGCGCAACATGCGTGACCTCAAAGGCCCACAGTTCCTGCACGTGGTCACCAAAAAAGGCAAAGGTTTCGCCCCGGCGGAAGCGGACCCGATTGGCTACCACGCGATTACCAAGCTCGAGCCTCTGGACGCCCCGGCCGTTGCACCGAAAAAAGCCAGCGGGCCGAAGTATTCCGGTGTGTTTGGCCAATGGCTGTGCGACATGGCCCAGGCCGACCCACGCCTGGTCGGCATAACGCCCGCCATGAAAGAAGGCTCGGACCTGGTCGAGTTCAGCGAACGCTACCCGGCGCGCTACTTCGACGTCGCCATCGCCGAGCAGCATGCGGTCACGCTGGCGGCGGGCATGGCCTGCGAAGGCGCCAAGCCGGTGGTGGCGATCTACTCCACCTTCCTGCAACGCGGCTACGACCAGTTGATCCATGACGTGGCCGTGCAGAACCTCGACGTGCTGTTCGCCATCGACCGCGCAGGTCTGGTGGGTGAAGACGGTCCGACCCACGCTGGCAGCTTCGATCTGTCTTACCTGCGCTGCATTCCCGGCATGCTGGTCATGACCCCCAGCGACGAGAATGAACTGCGCAAAATGCTCAGCACCGGTTTCCTGCATTCAGGCCCGGCGGCGGTGCGTTACCCACGCGGCACCGGCCCGAATGCGCTGATCGACAGCAGCCTTGAACCGCTGAAAATCGGCAAAGGCGTGGTGCGTCGCATCGGTCAGAACGTCGCGATACTGGTGTTTGGCGTGCAACTGGCCGAAGCCCTCAAGGTCGCCGAAACGCTGGATGCCACCGTCGTCGACATGCGTTTCGTCAAACCACTGGATGAAGCGCTGGTTCGAGAGATGGCGGCCAGTCATACCTTGCTGGTAACGATCGAAGAGAACGCGATCATGGGTGGCGCGGGCGCTGCGGTCAGCGAGTTTCTCGCCCGCGAAAACATCCTCAAGTCGGTGCTGCACCTGGGCTTGCCGGACAGCTACGTCGAGCACGCCAAGCCTGCGCAAATGCTGGCTGAATGCGGGCTGGATGCGCCGGGTATCGAAGCATCGATCCAACAGCGTCTGCACCTGATCGAACAGGCTTCACGCTAAGCCTGCCCCTCTGAAACGGCGCACACTCATTAACCCGGGTCGTGCGCCGGTTTTGCCTTATGCGACCTATATGACTCTGCGCCGCCTTGCCCTGACCCTTTCGTTATTGCCCGCCACGAACGCGCTGGCCGATACCCTTGAGCGCGATGCCGCGCTGAAACTGCCGGACATGCTGATCAGCGCCAACCGCCAGGTTGAAGAGCGCAGTACCAGCAGCGCCGCGAGCAGCGTATTCACCCGTGAAGACATCGAGCGCCTGCAACCCGGCAGCGTCAACGACCTGCTCAGCCGCGTGCCCGGCGTGCAAGTCGCACCGAGCGGCGGTCGCGGCAGCCTCCCGGGGATTTTCATTCGCGGGACCAAGTCGGCGCAGAGCCTGGTACTGGTCGACGGACAACGCATCGCCAATGCCACCTCGGCTGACAGCAATCTGCAGTTTCTCAGCGTCGATCAGATCGAGCGGGTGGAAGTGCTGCGCGGCTCACGCTCGGTGATCTATGGCGCAGACGCGATTGGCGGGGTGATTCAGATCTTTACCCGGCGTGGCGCTGAGCAGGGACTAAAGCCACGGTTAAAGATGGGCTACGGCAGCAATAATAGCTGGCAGCGCAGCATGGGACTGTCCGGGGGCGATCAGCAGACGCATTTCAACCTTGGCGTCAGCCTTGATGAAACCGCCGGGATCAACCGGTCGCAGGAGTCTTTCGCCAGCGACGGCGATGACGATGCCTATCGCAACAAGTCGCTGAGCCTGAACCTCAGCCATCAGCTCGATGACGATATCGAGATCGGCCTGAACCTGCTGGATAACCGCGGCAAGACCGAGTTCGACAACAGCTTCGGCCGCTATGACCCCGCCACGCAGAACAGCGTCGGGCAACAGCCGTACAGCAAGTTCGACCTGAGCAGCGTCAGTACCTATTTCGACGTGCGACTCAGCGAGCACTGGAAGTCCCGCCTGGAGCTGGGCCACAGCGAAAACCGCGACACGTCCCTCGACACGCTCAGCGACGACCGCAGCGTCTTCAATACCTACAGGGACTCGGCCAACTGGCAGAACACCCTGACGCTCAATGATCGGCACAGCCTGATACTGGGCACCGATTGGTACGAAGATCGGGTCAATAGCAGCACGGTATTCGATGAAGACAGCCGCTGGAATCGTGCCGCGTTTATCCAGCATCGTTATCAAAGCGAACATTTTTCAACGGAGCTCGGGCTCCGTCATGATCAGAACCAGCAGTTCGGCGGACAGAACACCTGGAGCGGCACGCTGACCGTGCCGATTAACCCCGACAACGACGTGCTGCTTTCGTACAGCGAAGGGTTTCGTGCGCCGACCTTTAACGACCTGTACTACCCCGACTTCAGCAACCCCAACCTGAAGCCCGAGCATTCAAAAAGCTATGAACTGCAATGGCGCAGCCGCCTGACCGAGACCAGCCGCCTGGAAGCATCGCTGTATCGCACCGACTTGCAGGACGCGATTGCGCTGGACGCCAACTACCGCCCGCAAAACCTTGCCTCGGCACGAATCAACGGCTTCGAAGCAGCGCTGCACCAAGAGCTGTTCGGCTGGCAAAGCAGCCTGGGGCTGGCGATTATCGACCCACGCGACCGTGACACTGGCTATACCCTGAACCGCCGTGCCCGGCGCACGTTCAGCCTGGATGTGGATCGTCAATTCGACCGGCTGGGCCTGGGCGCCACATGGCAAGCCTTCAGCCACAGCTACAACGACGAGAACAACCTGCAGCCCATCGGCGGTTACGCCCTGTTCGGCTTGCGCAGCAGTTGGGCGGCGAGTAATGAAGTCAAACTGGAACTGAAACTCGATAACGCTCTGGACAGACGTTACAGTCGAACGCTCTACAGCTTCGAAGGCAACAACTACGGCTATCGCGAAGAAGGCCGCACCTGGATGCTGAGTTTGACCTGGACACCGGAGTTGTAGCCACCACTCAGCGCCCAGCCGACTTGCCCTGGAAGTCTGGAGGCGCAACGAAACCAAAATCAACATAAGCCTGATCTTGCTCCGCTACTCCCTCCTCCTTCGCTATATTCGGAAGCGTCCTACAGCCGGCCTATCCCCCTTGGCAATAGACTGTCCAGCCAGCGAAGAAAAGGACTTACGCGTATGGCTAACCACGGTTACATGACCCTGGCAGGCGAGACTCAAGGGCTGATTTCAGCGGGCTGCTCAACTCAGAATTCCATGGGCAACAAATATCAGTCAGACCATACCGACGAAATAATGGTGCTGTCTTGCAACCACACCTTGGCCGGGACCAGCGGTTATAGCTTTTGGGGTGAAGAGGGATGAACCCCAACCGTTATGACCTCTGGGATGTCCACCAAGCTGCGGGCCAAGTGCTGGCGCAAGCCCATAGCCTCAGCGCTCGCCACCTTAGCCACGGCATCCCGCGTGCGCACTTCAATCGGGAAGTGGCCTATTACGCAAAGCGCATTGTCGATGATGTCGAGCTCGGCCATAAAACCCCCGAACAAGGCATACAGGCACTGCTGCAAGAGCGGAACGACCTGTTAAACCAGGCACAGGCCGTGGTACGCAACGGCCACGTTGCAATAAGCGATGCGGTCAAGCGCATCCCGGCATACAGACTCACCCAACCCGTATTACAACCCGACCCCGAGCGCTTATTGCGCTTTGTCCATGCTCAACACCTCAACACGCCTGATGAGAAGGCTCAGCGCACAACACAAGCGGTAGCCCCGCCACCTCCCGTCGAAACGTATAAGTTTTTCCCCCGAGAACAATGGCCAGAGCCCATCGAGCTACACGACCCAGGGTTCTACATCGTGCCCAAGAGCACAACGGCGGAACAGCTGGAAGCGCAGCTGTTCCGCTCACCCAACTCGGCCGTGATCGCCAAATTCAGGGCCCTTAATCCGGGGTTGGATCAGGTAAAAGCGGGGCAAATGATCGTGCTCAGCGATCCCGAAAATCTGCGATGCACCGGCGAAGAAGCGCTGCTGATGGAAACGGCACGCTGGGTGAATCAGGCGTTGGCGGACCTTAGCCCGGAAGAGGCCGATTTCATGGCCCGCCACCGTGACGAAATCGAATCCTTCCTCACGCATGGCGCCACTGCGGTCGGCGTAGGAACGGCGGTTTTCGCCAAGAATCTGGACGAAGTGAAACTTCTGCTGAAAAAGATAGAAGCCTTGCATACGCGCACCTTTGAGCAGCATGGACATCTGCGTTCACCCGAGTTTTTTGCCAAGCGCAAGGAGCTGTTTGCTCAGCTCAATACCCAACTCACCTCGCTGACCAAAAAAAGCATCGGCTTCCCCGACCACCCGAAGCTGAAAACTGCTCTGGGTATTTCCAGCCGCAGCCTGGTGCATCGCGCAGGAAGAGCGGGCGGGTTCGGCCAGAACCCCGGCTATGCCACTCGCATTACCGCCGTGGCCAAGGTCTCCAAGTACGTCCAGTACGGCGGCTGGATCGGCACCGCTGTCGGCGGTGGAGCTTCATACATGAAGGTTCAAGACGTGTGTAGAGCGGGTGATGCCGAGGCTTGTGAAAAGGTGAAATACACCGAAAGCGGAGGTTTTATCGGCGGGGTGGCGGGTGGGGCACTTATAGGTTTAGCCTCAACCGCCCCCGCTGTTGCAGGGCTGTGTGTTGGATTAGGTGTGCCAACGGGCGGTGGATCCTTGCTCGTGTGCGGTATTGTGCTGGTCGGAGCAGCATCTTTTTCAGCAGGCTATATTGGTGGAAAAAGCGGTGAAAAGATGGCCGAAAAGATCTATGAGGCGGTTAAATGAGCCTGAACACCGCTGATATAGTATTTCTTGCTGTCGGATTAATAGATTTTGGAGGAGCTATTGTTTGCATTGGCGTTGCGCTACACATGGCCTACACCAAAAAGGATGTTCTGCTGGATCATTTCAAGCACAGCCCCGCCGTCATAGCCCTAACTCCTCTCAGGCACGGTGGACCGTGGGGAAAGCTATTGATAGTCGGTGGAGTCTCCGGTTTTGTCACATTTCCGGTTTTTTACATTAAGCGCGGCAGTATCAGCGCCGAAGACATAAATAACTTACCCGCACCTATTAAGTGTAAATTTATAGTATTGCAATGGTGCGTCATTGTTTTTTTATTGGTAATGCTTGGTCTCGCTGTCGTAGTCGAATTCGATATTGTTTAGCCTTTCAGGTACATGGCTGTTTGCCCTCAGCAAGGGTGGTGAACTAATAGGCGAAGCAATTTACGAGGTCACTCAATGAGCGTGAGTACCGCTGACAAAGTCTTCCTCTGTCTCGGTTTAATCGATTTTGGAGGTATCTTCGTTTGGATTGGCATTGCGCTGCATCTCGCGTACACCAAGATGGATCTGATGTTAGCCCATTTGAAAAACTGTCCCGCTGTTATGATTCGAGCCCCCTTTTAGGATGGAGGCCCTTCAGGGAGATTGTTTGTGCAGGGTGCAATAATGGGGCTAATGACCACGCCTCGTCTCTATCTCCGCGATGGAGGGGCTAGCGCGGAGGATCTAAAGAACTTTCCTGCCGACCTTAAACGCAAACTGATCATTTTGCATCGGACCGGCTGGGTACTGCTATTGGTGATGTGTGGGCTCGCAGCGGTAGCCAAATTCGGTCTTGTTTAACACTTCGGGTAAATGGTTGTTTATCGGCGCCGGGTTCGCTTAATCGAGTCGAGATCGCGGCACGGGTTGGGCTAGCAACCTACAACAACGATTGCGGCACAAAAACGGGACGGGATCTCCTGCGGGGATCAGCGCTTGGTTCCGTTGGTGTAGAGCGCCATGCTTTCGCAAAGCTTTTCGATGGCATCGAGCATCTGCCCGCTGGGTCGCTCCAGGCCGTTGTCCGGAATCTGCAACAATTGCCCATGAGCAACGGCCGCGACCTGCGGCCATACGCGCCAGGCATCAAGCTGTGCGGTGCTGCTTGCCAGGATGACATCTGGATTGCGTTGCAGCACCGACTCCAGGCTGATCTGCGGTGCCGCCAGCGGCAGGTCGGCGAACACGTTTTCACCCCCGCACACCTTCAGCGCATCGCTGATGATCTGCCCGCCGCCAACGGTGTACAGCGGGCGATCCCACACTTGGTAGAACACCCGCAACGGCACCTCTCGTCGGTAACGCTGACGCAGTGCGTTCAACCGGGTGCTGAACACCTGAGCCATTCGTTGTCCGGCTTCCGCGCGCCCCAACTGCGCCGCGACGTGCTCAAACTGAGCCGCCAACTGGTCGAGACTTTGCGGTTCGACGGTATAGGTCGGGATACCCAGGTGCGTTAATTGCGTGCGCTGGGCAACCCCGACACTGCCGGGCCAGAGCAACAACAAATCAGGCTTGAGGCTGAGCAGACGCTCCATTTCCAACTGGCCGTAGCGACCGACTGATGGCAGCCCGGCCACCTCGGGCGGACGTTCGCCGCCATCGAGCACGCCGACCAGCAGGTCGCTTGCGCCCAGTTCGACAACGATTTCAGTGAGTGATGGTGCGAGGCTGACCACACGTTCGACAGCCTGTGCCGGACTGACGAACGCCAGCAGCAGGCAAGCGAAGAGCCGGTTCATCAGCCCAATTGGCGGGGGATGCGATAGAGGTACAGCAGCACCACGCTGGAAAACGCCAGCAGGAACAACGGCACCGCCTCCAGCCCGACGAATACTGCCAAGGCGGAGATCCATGCCGGCAGGCCGGCAGCAAGAAATGCGGTGCGACGACGGGCGGCGAGTTCGATCCAGGCAGCAGGTTCTTCAGGGCTATTCAGGGATTTTTCTGTGGCGATCAAGGCGCGTTTGTAGGCGCCAAAGAAGCGCAAACTGACAAACATCGATGCGATGCCGGCAATAAAAATCGGCATTGCCAACACCGGAATAATGGCTTCGTTGCGGCCGAAAAACCCGTTGACCACCACCAGCGGCGCCAGCGTCAGGAACAGTTGCCACCACCAGGCCAGTGCCAGGCGACGACGCACATTACTGCGCGTCACGCGCGATCTGCCTCGTCCAGATGCTCGTTGCCCATCATGTGGCCGAGCTTGCCGGCCTTGGTCGCCAGGTAGACTTTGTTGTGCGGGTTATGCCCGGTGTGCAGCGGCACGCGCTCGGCAACGGTAATCCCCATGTCGGTCAAGGCTTTGACCTTACGCGGGTTGTTCGTCATCAAGCGCAGGGATTTGACACCCATGTGTTCGAGCATCGGCAGGCAGATCGCGTAATCACGCTGATCGGCGGCGAAGCCCAGACGTTCGTTGGCTTCAACGGTGTCGGCGCCGCCGTCCTGCAACTCATAGGCGCGGATTTTGTTCAGCAAACCAATGCCGCGGCCTTCCTGTCGCAGATACAGCAACACGCCGCGACCTTCAGCAGCAATGGCACGCAACGCAGCTTCCAGTTGCGAGCCGCAGTCGCAGCGCTGACTGAACAGGGCATCACCGGTCAGGCACTCGGAATGCAATCGGCCCAGCACTGGCTCGCCATCAGCCACATCACCGAGGCTGAGTACGAGGTGCTCACGCCCGGTTGCCTGCTCGAGAAAACCGTGCATGGTAAATTGCGCAAAAGGGGTGGGTAGCTTGGAAGCGGCAACAAAGACGACGGGCACCGTTGTGCTCCTGATCATATTGAGGACTGGAGATTCGCAGAGACAGCATTGTAACAGCAGCGTCTGACACACGCTTAAGCTGAATTATCACCTATCAAGATCGATAGACTCGATCAGTCATTCGCAGACGCCTGAGACGTTTAAGCGAATGCCCACATGAGCGCCTGCATCCCCAGCCAGGCAAAAACGCCGGCCAGCACATCGTCGAGCATGATTCCCACGCCGCCGTGTACGTTTTGATCGATCCAGCGAATCGGCCACGGCTTGAGAATGTCGAAGAAGCGGAACATCAAAAACCCCGCCAACAACCAGTACCATCCTTCCGGTACCAGCCAAAGGGTTATCCACATTCCGACCATTTCGTCCCAGACGATGCCTTCGTGGTCGTGCACACGCAGGTCATCGGCGACCTTGCCGCACAGCCAGAAGCCGAACAGCATGGTGATGCCCAGCATCAGCCAATAGCCCCAATCGGGCAGCATTTGCCACAGAGGAATGAACGGCAGGGCGACCAGGGAGCCCCAGGTACCTGGCGCCTTGGGCAGCGTACCGGAGCCGAAACCGAACGCCAGAAAATGCCAGGGATTGGTCCACACCGAGGGTGGAACCTGATCCGCAGGGACCTGCTTTGGATGATCTGTCACGGAGTCTCCCGAAAATGTTGATAGCCCCGTGTCGACGGAGTGACGTCCTGCCCAGCGCCATCGATCAAGGCCACACCCTGCCCCGCCACAACCCGACCGACCACATGCACCGAAAATCCGGCGGCGAGCAGCCCGGCCAGTTGCGACGCTGGCAGCGTAAACGCCAGGACATAATCATCGCCCCCGCTAAGCGCCGCGTTCCGAGCTGCTTCCAGCCCAAGAAACGTTGTGAGGGGGGCTGACAGAGGCAACGCATCGCGCTCGACCACCACACGCACGCCGGAGGCCAAGGCAATATGCCCACAATCGGCCAATAGCCCATCGGAGATATCCAGCGCCGCCGTGGCCTTGCCGCGCAAGGCCAGACCCAGCGCCAACTGTGGCTGCGGCGACCAGTATTGCGCCAGCAACGCGTGAGCGATAGAGGCCTCGGCACTGCGCTGGTTCAACACCAATGGCAAAGCTCCCGCCGCATCGCCCAGTGGACCACCGACACACAGTAGATCACCCGGTCGAGCGCCACTGCGGGTCAGCGCCTGACCCGCAGGAACGCGTCCAAACACGGTCATGGTCAGGCTCAATGGCCCACGGGTGGTGTCGCCACCCACCAGGCTCAGCGAGCAGCTCTGCGCCATCAGGTTCAGACCGTGCGCAAAGGCTTGCAGCCAGTCAGGATCGACGTCGGGCAGTGTCAGGGCGAGGGTGAATGCCAGTGGGGTTGCGCCCATGGCGGCCAGATCGCTGGCAGCCACCGCGAGGGCACGTTGACCTAGCAGGAAGGGATCGCAGGCCTCGGGGAAGTGCACCCCGACAACCAGGGTGTCGGTAGAAATCGCTAGCTGTTCGCCGGGCGGCACCGCCAGCAAGGCGCAGTCGTCGCCGATCCCCAATACGACTCCCTCACCCGTCTGCGCACACGGCGCAGCTGCGAAAAAATTGCGGATCAGCTCGAACTCACCCATAGGATGCAGGCGCCGGGGATCTGGAATAGAAAGGTACCAAGCAAGGCTCAGGCACTTCTCATCCAGAGCCTCTTAGCGCTTGTAAGCCTTCACTTCGGCTTCGCGCAAGCGAGGAGCCAGTTTGTCCAGAACGCCATTGACGAATTTGTGGCCGTCAGTGGAGCCGTAGACTTTCGCCAGCTCGATGCCTTCGTTGATCACAACGCGATACGGCACGTCGACACGCTTGAGCAGCTCGTAGGTGGACAGACGCAATATCGCCAGTTCAACCGGGTCAAGCTCTTCGAGGGTGATGTCCAGGCAAGGCACGAGAGCCGTATCGATCTCGGTCTTGTTGGACGGTACACCGTGCAGCAATTCACTGAAATACGTGGCATCGACATTAGTGAAATCGTTATCGACGCGAAACTGCGCCTCGATTTCATTGATCGAATGACCAGCCATGTGCCACTGATACAACGCCTGAGTCGCAAGCTGACGCGCTTCGCGACGCTTGGCGCTTTTGCTCTTGGCGACTGCAGGATCTTTTTCGTCGCGCGGGTTGAACTGGTCGCTTTCGTCGGAAATCATTTGGCCTCCAGCTGAGAAAGCAGGCTGACCATTTCGATAGCACACAGTGCAGCTTCGGCGCCTTTGTTACCGGCCTTGGTGCCGGAACGCTCGATGGCTTGCTCGATGGTGTCAACCGTCAACACGCCGAAAGATACCGGCACGCCAAACTCCATGGAAACCTGAGACAGGCCTTTGACGCATTCGCCTGCCACGTATTCGAAGTGCGGCGTACCGCCACGGATCACAGCGCCCAGGGCGATGATCGCGACGTATTCGCTGCGCTGAGCAACTTTTTGCACTACCAGCGGAATTTCGAAGGCACCCGGCGCGCGGATGATGGTGATGTCGCTTTCGCTCACGCCATGGCGAACCAGTGCATCAACGGCACCGCTCACCAGGCTTTCGACGACGAAGCTGTTGAAACGGCCAACCACCAGGGCGTAGCGGCCTTGGGGAGCGATGAAGGTACCTTCGATGGTCTTCAGGGTCATTCGGGTGAGTCTCGTCTTAAAGAGCAAGCACGCCCAATCGGCGCGCTTTGAGGGATTTTAGGCCACCAATTACAGACTGTCGGACAGAACGAGTGAAAGTCTTTCAGGCTTTCACACAGCGTCCAACCGGTCTTTATTCGGAGGGCACGTATTCTACAACTTCCAGATCGAAACCGGATATCGCATTGAACTTCATTGGCGAACTCATCAGGCGCATTTTACGCACGCCCAGGTCACGAAGAATCTGCGAACCGGCACCGACGATGCTGTACGTGGTCGGGGTTTTCACCGGCACGTTTTCGGCTGTGTCACGAATATGCGCGAGCAAGACGTCACCATTGAGCGGGTGACCCAGCAACAGCACCACGCCACTGCCCGCCTCGGCGACCGCGACCATTGCAGCCCGAAGGCTCCAGCGGCCGGGCTGCTTGACCATCAGCAAGTCGCGCAACGGGTCCATGTTGTGCACGCGAACCAGGGTCGGTTCTTCGGCGCAGATGTTGCCCAGGGTCAGCGCCATGTGCACGTCACCTTCGACCGAATCGCGGTAGGTCACCAGATTGAACTGGCCCAATTCGCTGTCCAAAGGCTGCTCGGCAATCCGCTGAACGGTACGTTCGTGGATCATCCGGTAATGAATCAGGTCGGCGATGGTGCCGATCTTGATCCCATGTTCGGCCGCAAAAGTTTCGAGTTCGGCGCGACGGGACATGGTGCCGTCGTCGTTCATCACTTCGCAGATCACGCCGCTCGGTTCGAAACCGGCCATGCGCGCCAGGTCGCAGGCAGCCTCGGTGTGGCCAGCTCGCGAGAGAGTGCCACCGGCCTGAGCCATCAGCGGGAAAATATGACCAGGACTGACGATATCCTCGGCCGTGGCATCTTTCGCGGCAGCAGCCTGCACCGTGCGGGCGCGGTCGGCAGCGGAGATACCCGTGGTAACGCCGGTAGCAGCCTCGATGGAGACCGTGAACTTGGTGCCAAAACCGGAGTTATTACGCGGCGACATCAACGGCAGCTTGAGGAGTTCGCAACGCTCACGGCTCATCGGCATGCAGATCAGGCCACGGGCATGCTTGGCCATGAAGTTGATGTGCTCGGCCTTGCAGCACTCGGCGGCCATGATCAGATCGCCTTCGTTCTCACGGTCTTCGTCATCCATGAGGATGACCATCTTGCCGAGGCGGATGTCTTCAACCAGTTCTTCAATGCTGTTGAGCGCCACAAGGCACCCCCTTTCGGTTCAGGATTTGAGGTAGCCATTGGCGGCTAGAAAGCTTTCGGTGATGCCGCCTGATGAGTCGCTCGGCTCTGCGGCCTTGTCTCCCAGCAACAGACGTTCCAGATAACGCGCCAGCAAGTCCACTTCAAGGTTGACCTTACGACCCGGCCGGTATTCGGCCATGATCGTTTCAGCCAGGGTGTGCGGGACAATCGTCAGTTCAAACTCAGCGCCATTGACCGCATTCACCGTCAGGCTGGTGCCGTCGACGGTGATCGAGCCTTTGTGCGAAATGTACTTGGCCAACTCACGCGGTGCGCGGATACGGAACTGGATAGCGCGCGCATTTTCTTCGCGGGACAGAACTTCACCGACACCGTCGACATGCCCGCTGACCAGGTGACCACCCAGCCGCGTGGTCGGCGTCAGGGCTTTCTCCAGATTGACCGGACTGCCGGTCTTCAGGTCGACGAAAGCGGTGCAATCGAGAGTTTCGCGGCTGACATCGGCCCAGAAGCCGTCACCGGGCAACTCGACGGCGGTCAGGCAGACGCCGTTCACCGCAATACTGTCGCCGAGTTTTACGTCGCTGAGGTCAAGCTTGCCAGTGGCCACATAAACGCGGATATCCCCGCCTTTGGGGGTCAGAGCGCGGATACTGCCGATCGATTCGATAATGCCGGTAAACATGTGGTCCTCCACGAGAACAAGGCCAGCGCTATGCGATGGCCGGAAATTATACGCTGCCAGCGGTCACGGGGATGGCAATCACTCGCCAATCGTCACCCACCGCGCGCATTTCGACGATTTTCAGCGCTGGCGCCTCACTCATCTGCGCCAACGGCAGATCGAGCAGCGGCCGAGCCGTTGAACCGAGGAACTTGCCCGCGATAAAAATCTGATACTCATCGACCAACCCCAGCCGCGTGAACGCGCCAGCCAATCGTGGGCCTGCTTCAACCAGCACTTCATTGACGCCACGAGCGGCCAGTTCGTGCATCAGCTTGCGCAAATCAACATGCCCTTCGCTGTTGGCCAACGCCAGCATTTCATGGCCCTGGTCGTGATAACGCTCACGCGCCTCAGCCGCCGCGCAGGTTACGACGAGCGTGTTGCCAGCCTGAAAGAATGGCGCGTCGAGGGGCACGCGCAAGCGCCCGTCGATCAACACCCGCAGCGGCGGCCGGGTGACGGCCAGCGCAGTCAGTTCGGCACCCAGGCCCAACTCATCCGGACGCACCGTCAGGCGCGCACCGTCTGCCAACACCGTGTCGGCGCCAGTCAGCACCACACTTGATTGCGCACGCAAGCGCTGCACCGCTGAACGCGCGGCAGGGCCGGTGATCCATTGGCTTTCGCCGCTGGCCATCGCCGTGCGCCCGTCGAGGCTCATCGCCATTTTGACCCGCACGTAAGGCAGGCCGTGTTCCATGCGTTTCAAGAAACCTTTGTTCAGCACCCGGGCTTCGCCTTCGAGCACGCCGCTCTGCACGGAAATCCCTGCCGCCATCAACCGCAGCAGGCCTTTGCCTGCAACTTCAGGATTAGGGTCCTGCATGGCCGCAACCACGCGCGCGACCCCGGCATTGACCAATGCATCGGCACACGGCGGAGTCCGCCCCTGATGGCTGCAAGGTTCGAGGGTGACGTAAGCGGTGGCGTCGCGGGCCTTGTCGCCCGCCTGTCGCAGCGCATGCACTTCGGCGTGCGGCTCACCGGCGCGAACATGCCAGCCCTCGCCGACGATCTGTCCATCGCGCACGATCACGCAACCCACGCGAGGGTTGGGGTGCGCGGAGTAAATGCCTTTGCGCGCCAATTCCAGTGCGCGCGCCATGTAATGGTGGTCCAGAGCGCTCTGCTCAGTCGATGGCAGGCTCACTCTTTCACCGGTTCGCGGGCCAGACGGTCGATTTCTTCGCGAAACTCATTGAGGTCCTGGAAGCGCCGGTAAACCGAGGCAAAGCGGATATACGCCACTTCGTCGAGCTTCTGCAGCTCAGACATCACCAGTTCACCGACCACCAGCGATTTGACCTCGCGCTCACCGGTCGCCCGCAGTTTGTGCTTGATCCGCGCCAATGCGGCTTCCAGACGTTCGACGCTGACCGGGCGCTTTTCCAGCGCCCGCTGCATGCCCGCGCGCAGTTTTTCTTCGTCGAAAGGCTGACGACTGCCGTCTTGTTTAATCAGGCGTGGCAGCACCAGTTCGGCGGTTTCGAAGGTGGTGAAACGCTCACCGCAGGCCAGGCATTCGCGACGGCGACGCACTTGCTCGCCCTCGGCGACGAGGCGCGAGTCGATGACCTTGGTGTCGTTGGCACCGCAAAAGGGACAGTGCATGGTGGCAGGCAACAAAAAAAGGGAGGCTCATGGTAGGGCGAGTCGTCATTTATTTCCAGCGCTGCAACTAATTGCGGCGTTCTCCTGGCGCATCCCATTGGCAAGACAATACTCAAGGTTTGCGGTATATAGTCGCGCGGCAGGCGGTGTGAAATTTATACGGCTGGGCAATACTGCACGACGCGCCTCGGTCGCCCCCTGATTTTTTTGTTCTGTTGGAGCTGTTCATGTCGCTACGACCGCTTGTTTTGCTCAGTCTTGTCGGCCTGCTGGTCGCCTGTAGCAGCGAGCCACCCAAACCTGTCGCGGCCAAATCACAACCGACGCAAGTGATTAAAACCGCTGCCAGTCTTGGCCCTTTACTGCCTTATCAACGGGAACTGAGTGGTCAACTGCTCGGCGTACCGGCTGGCGCGGAAGTCGAGCTGGCGCTGCTGTTGATTGATGAGCGCAGCCGCCCGCAACGTTTGCTGGCCAGCACCAAGCTGATCGGCAACAACCAGTCCCTGCCGTTCCAGCTGCGCTTCAACCCGGAATCCTTTCCGGCGGGTGCGCGCGTCGAGTTGCGCGGCCGTGCCAGTCAGTCCGGCCAGTTGACCCTGCACCTGCCCTCGGTGCGTATCAATGAAGCCATCACCCAGGCGATGGGCCCGTTGCAGTTCGTACCGGCGCCATGACCCCTCCGCATGACCTGCAACGGGCGTTGAGCGAACTGCTCGGCGACGCGCAGCTGGTTGCCACTGAGCTGCCGGGCACTGCCTTGAAGCTCTGGCTGATTGATGCCGACAACATGGATCGCGCCTTCAGCCCGGAAGAAACCCGGCGCATTCTTGAAGATCCGCCGTATTGGAGTTTCTGCTGGGCCAGCGGTCTGGCATTGGCCCGTTTTCTCGCCGAACAACCGCAGTGGGTGGCGGGCAAACGCGTTCTGGATTTCGGTTCAGGCTCTGGCGTAGCCGCGATTGCAGCAGTAAAAGCTGGCGCGCTGGAGGTGGTGGCCTGCGACCTTGACCCACTGGCCCTCGCCGCGTGCCATGCCAATGCCCGGCTGAATGACGTGCACCTGAGCTACTCGGCAGATTTTTTCGCCGAGACCGACCGCTTCGACCTGATCCTGGTCGCCGACGTGCTGTATGACCGCGCCAACCTGCCATTACTGGATCAATTCCTCAGTCGTGGCCGCCAGGCATTAGTGGCCGACTCGCGGGTGCGCGACTTTCAGCACCCCGCTTATCTGCGATTAGCGATGCTTGAAGCCCACACCCTGCCCGACCTGGCCGAGCCTGCGGAGTTTCGTAACGTCAGCCTTTATCACGCGTGCCGCGACCCGGCCTGACGCGCACCGCTTTCGACAAAACGCCGCGACCTTTATAGTTGCCGCCATTGAACGACTTCCGAGACTAGCGATGAGCCAGGACACCCCGTACATCTTCGACGCAACCAGCGCCGACTTCGACCAACTGGTTATCCAGAAGTCATTCCTCACGCCGGTGCTGGTGGATTTTTGGGCTGAATGGTGCGCGCCGTGCAAAGCGATGATGCCGGTCCTCAAGCAAATCACCGAGGGTTACCGGGGTGAGTTGCTGCTGGCCAAGGTCGACTGCGACGCAGAACAGGACATCGTCGCCCGCTTCGGCATCCGCAGCCTGCCAACCGTGGTGCTGTTCAAGGACGGCCAGCCGGTAGACGGCTTTTCCGGTGCGCAGCCGGAGTCGGCTATTCGGGCGATCCTGGAACCCCACGTAAACATGCCGCCACCGGCCCCGGCCGACCCGCTCAAACAAGCACAAACGCTGTTCGCTGAAGGCCGGATCGCCGACGCCGAGAGCGTGCTCGTAGCCTTGCTGGGCGAAGACAACACTAATGCGCTGGCGCTGATTCTGTACGCCCGCTGCCTGGCCGAACGCGGCGAACTGGCAGAAGCGCAGAGCGTGCTCGAGGCGATCAAAGGTGACGCCCATAAAGCCGAGCTCGCTGGCGCACGTGCACAACTGACCTTCCTGCGCGAAGCAGCCGACCTGCCCGACGTCGCCGACCTGAAGACCCGCCTGGCGCAGAATCCTCTGGATGATGAAGCCGCTTATCAACTGGCGATCCAGCAACTGTCCCGCCAGCAATACGATGCGGCACTGGATGGCCTGTTAAAGCTCTTCATCCGCAACCGCAACTACGCCGAAGGCCTGGCGCACAAAACCTTGCTTCAGGTGTTCGACCTGCTGGGCAACGATCACCCGCTGGTCACCACTTACCGTCGCAAGCTGTTTGCTGCACTGTATTAACTGACCCAACTATAGAGCGGTGCATCTGTGCCGCTCACAACGTTGACCTCGGCACTGTGACGCATGCGCACCATCAGGCGTTTTCCCGCTGCCGTGCTGCCCGTCAGGCCTTCCAACTGGTTGAGTAAGTCCGGCCCGCTCATTTGCCCGGCCTTGCGCAGTAATTCTTTGGCGATTTGCCAGACCGCGTCGTCTTGATTGACGGGCAACGCAGCCGCCTGCTCAGTCGCAGGTTTCATCGTCTGCAATTGCGCACCCAGCCGGGCCCAGTCGCCCTCATCCAATTCCAAGGTCAAGTCCACGGGCCACTCGCCGATGGTTCCACGGATACGCAGCATGGGTGTTGTTCCTCAATGTGTGGTTCGGTGCGAGCATTCGCACGAAGGTGAATTTACCATCGCATGCAATGTGTCAGCGCCTTAAAATTGTTATAAGATCACATAACATCTTTCCACATCCATGCCATGCCCGGAGATTCTTTATGCGCCGCCTGCTGCTCGCCCTGCCTTTTGCCCTGCTTCCACTGGCCATTGCTCATGCCGCCGAAGAAAAAGAGCATGCCAGTCTCGGCGCTCACGAGCACGGTGTCGCGCAGCTGGATATAGCACTCGACGGCAAGACGCTGGAATTCGAGCTGCGCAGTCCTTCGATGAACATCGTTGGCTTCGAACATCCTGCCAGCACCGATGCAGACAAAGCCAAGGTCGCCGAGGCCCGCGAACTGCTGTTGAAGTCGCAGGCGCTGTTCAATCTGCCATTGGCGGCCAAGTGCGCAGTGATGACACAAAAACTGGAAAGCCCGCTGTTCGGCGACAAACCGGATGCCGACGATCATGACGACGACCATGCAGGCCATGATGATCACGCCAAGGGCGAAGGTGAAGAGCACCACCACGAGCACAGCGAGATCCATGCGCATTACCAATTCATGTGCGACACACCGTCCGCACTGAAGAAGTTCGACCTGACGCAACTCTTCAAGACCTTCCCCGCCACCCATAAAATTCAGGTACAACTGATCGCCCCGAGTGGTCAGCAAGGTGTTGAAGCAACGCCAGAAAACGCCACGCTGAAGTTCTGATAACCCCGGTGGACACACCTCAAATGACCCAAGCACTTATCGAGTTGTCCGATCTTGGCTTTTCCTGGCCCGGTCACGCACCGTTGTTGGATATCCCTGCATTTCGTCTGGAGCCAGGTGAAACCTTGTTCCTGAAAGGCCCCAGTGGCAGTGGCAAAACCACCTTGCTGGGGCTGTTGGGCGGCGTGCAGAAACCCAACCGAGGCAGCATTCGCCTGCTGGGTCAGGAGCTGACACAACTATCAGCCGGAGGCCGCGACCGTTTCCGGGTCGATCACACCGGGTATATTTTTCAGCAGTTCAACCTGCTGCCGTTCTTGTCAGTGCGTGAAAACGTCGAGTTGCCCTGCCGCTTCTCTAAGCTGCGCACCGCGCGCGCGACCCAGCGCCATGGCAGTGTCGATCAGGCCGCCGCAACGCTGCTTGCGCATTTGGGTTTGAAAGACCCGGCACTCCTGAGTCGCCGCGCAGACTCGTTATCCATCGGCCAGCAACAACGGGTCGCTGCGGCCCGGGCACTGATTGGCCAACCGGAATTAGTCATCGCCGACGAACCAACGTCCGCACTGGACGCCGATGCCCGCGAGGCGTTTATTCGCCTGCTGTTCGCCGAGTGCCGCGACGCCGGAGCCAGTCTGTTGTTCGTCAGCCATGACCAAAGCCTAGCACCGCTGTTCGACCGTAACCTGTCGCTGTCCGAACTCAATCGCGCCGCCGTCGCCGCAGAGGTCTGAGATGTATTTGTTTCGCCTAGCCATGGCCAGTCTGGCTAACCGCCGATTCACGGCCTTTCTCACTGCATTCGCCATCGCCCTGTCAGTCTGTTTGTTGCTGGCCGTCGAGCGCGTGCGCACTGAAGCACGCGCCAGTTTTGCCAGCACCATCAGTGGCACCGACCTGATCGTCGGCGCCCGGTCTGGCTCGGTCAACCTGCTGCTGTATTCGGTGTTTCGCATCGGCAACGCCACCAACAATATCCGCTGGGACAGCTTCGAGCATTTCGCCAACGACCCTCACGTGAAGTGGGCGATCCCGATTTCCCTCGGTGACTCCCACCGCGGCTATCGTGTCATGGGCACCAACGAGTCCTACTTCGAGCACTACCAGTTCGGCCGCCAGCAACATCTGGAGCTGGCCGACGGTCGTCCGTTTGCCACTGACCCTTTCGAAGTGGTGTTGGGCGCCGAAGTCGCCGACGCCTTGAAGTACAAGCTGGGCGATAAGCTGATACTGGCTCACGGCGTCGCGGTCGTCAGTCTGGTCAAACACGACGACAAGCCGTTCACGGTGGTCGGGATTCTCAAACGCACCGGCACCCCGGTGGACCGCACGCTGCACATCAGCCTCGGCGGCATGGAAGCGATTCATGTCGACTGGCACAACGGCGTACCGGCCCACGGCGCCGGGCGCGTCAGCGCTGATCAGGCACGCAACATGGACCTGACGCCGACAGCGATCACTGCATTCATGCTTGGCCTCAACAGCAAAATCTCGACCTTCGCCGTGCAGCGCGATATCAATGAGTTCCGGGGTGAACCGATGCTGGCGATTCTGCCCGGCGTGGCCCTGCAGGAGCTCTGGAGCCTGATGGGCACCGCCGAAAAAGCGCTGTTCGTGATTTCGCTGTTCGTGGTGCTGACCGGGTTGATCGGGATGCTTACGGCAATCCTGACCAGCCTCAATGAAAGAAGGCGCGAAATGGCGATCCTGCGTTCGGTAGGCGCTCGCCCCTGGCATATCGCAAGCTTGTTGATTCTCGAAGCCTTCGCTCTGGCCTTGACTGGCGTGGTCAGCGGCCTGGTCCTGCTGTACGTTGGAATCGCGGGCGCTCAGGGTTACGTGCAGTCCAATTACGGCCTGTTCTTGCCGCTGTCGCTGCCCACTGAATACGAGTGGACCCTGCTCGGTGGTATCCTCTGCGCCGCGCTGTTGATGGGCACCGTGCCAGCTTGGCGCGCGTACCGCCAATCGTTGGCTGACGGCCTGTCGATTCGTTTATGAGGACATCTATCATGTCGCGCCCACTGCTTGCGCTGTTGCTGCTGATCGCGCCCTTACTGGTCACGACGCCACTCTTGGCTGCGCCGCCAAAGGACTTGACCTGGGCGCAGATGATTCCGCCAGACGCCCCGGTGATCGCCCCACAAACGGCGCCGATCCATAACTTGTCCGGCATGGCCGATGCGTTGTCTGCCGAAGCCGCGCCTGCTGCAAAGCAGCAATCGCCGTCCGCACCCGTGGTCAATTCACTGGACGGTCAACAGATCAGGTTGCCAGGTTATATCGTGCCACTGGAAGTCAGCGAAGAAGGTCGGGCCACCGAGTTTTTGCTGGTGCCCTACTTCGGGGCCTGCATCCACGTACCGCCACC
Source organism: Pseudomonas sp. GG8 (assembly GCF_052976945.1). Lineage (NCBI taxonomy): Bacteria > Pseudomonadati > Pseudomonadota > Gammaproteobacteria > Pseudomonadales > Pseudomonadaceae > Pseudomonas > Pseudomonas sp. GG8. Next base: position 69,792 of record NZ_JBRIIP010000001.1, on the reverse strand, counting down.
GCCCTCTAATCAGATCGTCCATGTCACCAGTAAGGTCGGCGTAAAACTCGATGAGTTGTATCAGCCTTACTGGATCGAAGGCACGATGAAGGTCGAAGCCTCCACCAGCGAACTGGCCGATGCAGGCTACAAAATGGAGGCCGACAAGATTTACGTCTATGAGTTGCCTGAGTCCTGATATTTTTTTGCCTCATGGCAATTTCATTGCGCTGGGTCAAAAGGACCCATCCATGCACGCCCTATCATTAGCCATCGCCACAACTAATGTCTAATGGAGCAATCATGCACAAGTCACTGCTCAGCGCGTCCCTGTTCGCGCTAGCGCTCAGCGCACCTCTCGTCCACGCCCACGAAGCCGGTGACATCATCGTCCGTGCGGGTGCGGCAAGAGTTTCCCCAGATGACTCTAGCGGAAATCTGAAACTCGACGGTACTAAAATTTCGGGCACGAAAGCGACCGTAGACGGCGATACTCAGCTCGGTCTCGCAGTGGCTTACATGCTCACCAACCACTTCGGCCTTGAGTTGCTGGCGGCTACGCCGTTCAAACACACCGTTGCAGTTAAAGGCCTCGGCGCGCTGGATGGCAAGCTTGCAGACATCAAAGAATTGCCACCGACCTTGTCGTTGCAGTACTACCCGATGGAATCTACATCCAAGTTCCAGCCTTACGCTGGCATCGGCTTGAACTACACCATGTTCTTCGGCTCAGACTTGACCAGCGAACGCAAGGATCAAGGCTTCAGCAACCTGAAACTGAAAAATTCCGTCGGTTTGGCCGGTCAAATTGGCGCGGATTACATGCTGACAGACCACATTATGCTTAACGCCTCGGTCTGGTATATCGATATCAACACCACAGCAACCACAGACCTGGGTGCTAACCGCGTCAAGGTCAATGTTGACGTTGATCCATGGGTTTACATGGTTGGTGTCGGTTACAAGTTCTAACGCGCCCCGAAAGGCACGTATAAAAAAGGCACCTTCGCGGTGCCTTTTTTGCGTCAGCGAATTAACGCCCGAGCAAGCGCGCCAGACCGACGCTGAGTGGCGTTGGCTCAGGGAACTTGAAGCGTTCAAGCAAGCGTCGATTGTTGGCCCGTGAATGGCGGATATCACCGGAGCGCGCCGGCAGGTAGGTGATTGCAGGCAATTCACCCAGCACCTGCGACAAAGCCATCAACAACTGATTCAACGTGGTGGCCTGATTGAGGCCAACGTTGATTGCGCCTGCCTCGACATCCGGCAGTTCCAGCGCCTGCACCAGTATCGACGCCAGATCGCCGACATAGACAAAATCCCGGGTCTGTTCACCGTCGCCGAAAATCGCGATCGGCAGCCCTTTTTCAGCACGTTCGCAAAAAATGCTGATCACCCCGGAATAAGGCGAAGACGGATCCTGACGCGGACCAAAGATATTGAAAAAACGGAACACCACCGGTTCCAGACCATGCTGGCGACGGTAGAAATCCAGGTAGTACTCGCTCGACAGCTTGTCCGCCGCATAGGGCGTCAAGGGTGCCTTGGGCGTGTCTTCGAGAATTGACTCACCTTCGCCATTATTGCCATAAACAGCAGCACTGGAGGCGAACAACACACGTTTGATCCCCGCCTGCCGCATGGCCTCGCAAACGTTCAGGGTGCCGACAAAGTTACTTTGGTGCGTGCGCACCGGGTCGTCCACCGACGCTTGCACCGATGCCACCGCCGCGAGGTGCGCAACAGCCTGGCAGCCTATGGCAGCGCGCGCGACCAATGCCGCATCGGCGACATCGCCTTCGATCAATTCAACGCGCGGATTATCCAGCGGCAGGTTACTGCGTTTGCCGGTGGACAGGTCGTCCAGAACACGTACCGCATAACCCTTGTCGAGCAAGGCATCAACCAGGTGCGAGCCAATGAAGCCGGCGCCGCCGGTGACTAAGACAGGTGCATCAACCATGACGATAATAACGGTCCAGTAGGCTTGGCAGACCCGCACGCCAAGCACGAGGCTTGATGCCAAAGGTATGAAGGATTTTCTTGCAGGCCAGCACCCCGTGTTGCGGCTCTTCGCTGGCATCGGGACTCGCGGCGTGAGCCCGCGCGGTTGGAGCTTCGATGGCCAGTGGGTGCAACAACCTCGCTTCGGTCAGGATCGCCTGCCCCAACGCCAGTGGCGTGGTCGCTTCGTGGCCTGCGTAGTGATAGGTGCCCCACAGCGGCGCCGCACAATCGAGTTGTTTGAGCACGGAAATAATTACCCGCGCCGCATCATCGACCGGTGTCGGATTACCGCGACGGTCATCGGCCATCGGTATTTCTTCAGTCAACTCAGCCCGTGCAAGGAAACGTCCGAGCACACCATCCCGGCTGTCATCGAGCAACCAACCGAAACGCAGCAGCACATGTTGCGGGCAGGTCGCGCGCACGCTTTGTTCGATGCGCCACAACGCCTGACCGCGCTGACCCAATGGTATCGGTTCGTCTTTTTCGCTGTAGGCGGTTGCTCGCGAGCCATCGAATACTCGATAGCTGGACGGTTGCAACAGCACGATATTGTGGTGCTGGCACAGTTCGGCAAGGCGCTCGACAGAGCGTTCCTGGACAGCCAAACGTGCCTCGCTCACTGTCTCCGCCTGAAACCAGTCGAAGTAGTAAGCAAGATTGATCAAGGCATCGGGGCGGGTGTCGTCGAGCAGTTGCGTCAGGCTCGCAGCGTCCCAACCGGCTTCCGGTGGACGTGGCGCGAGGAAACCAATGTCTTCCTCGGCACCCAGACGAATCAGCGCCTGCCCGAGGGCATTCCCGCCGCCCAACAGCATAAGGCGCATTCGCATAGAGTCAGCAGGCTCGGTGTCAGAATCAGTTCAAAAAGAGTCAAAAAACGTCTGCAAACATAACACGTTGGAACCTATCCCCCAAGAGGTGCAAGGCCTGCCGGGGTTTGCAGCCGTGCCAGCCCAGACAAGTGATCCCGCAGATCGGGCCAATCCTGCGCCCTCTTGCATCTTGATCACGCCGCCCGCATAAATCACTGATGACTCTTCTCAGCCTTCCGGACCCGGTTCTGGGCGCGTTCCACCCCGCCGTCAGTGCCTGGTTTCACAGCACATTCCCGGCGGTGACGGCCGCGCAGGCGCAGGCGTGGCCGCTGATCAAGGCGCGGCGTTCGACCTTGATCGCCGCGCCCACCGGCTCCGGCAAAACCCTGACCGCCTTCCTTGCGGTACTCGACGATCTGGTGCATCAGGGCCTGAAGCATGGCGGCGAGCTGCCAGACCAGACGTTTGTGGTCTACGTGTCGCCGCTCAAGGCGTTGTCCAATGACATCCAGATCAACCTGCAGAATCCGCTGACCGGCATCACCGAACAATTGGCGCGCATGGGCCTTCCCGAACTGCACATCAGCACTGCCGTACGCACCGGCGATACACATCAAAAAGAACGCACGGCGATGCGCAAGACCGCGCCGCATATTCTGGTGACCACCCCCGAATCCCTGTATGTGTTGCTCGGTTCGGACTCAGGTCGGCGCATGCTCGCCAGCACCCGCACAGTGATCGTCGATGAAATCCACGCAATTGCCTCAAGCAAACGCGGCAGTCATCTGGCGTTGAGCCTGGAGCGATTACAGGCGCTGTGCCCCGAGCCGTTGCTGCGCATCGGTCTGTCCGCCACGCAAAAACCCATCGAACGCGTCTCACGCTTTCTAGTGGGCAGCGATCCAGTCGAACGGCCCTGCGCGATTGTCGATATCGGTCACGCCCGCCCACGCGATTTGGGGATCGAGGTGCCACCTGTGCCACTGGGCGCGGTCATGGCCAACGATGTCTGGGAGTTGGTGTACGACCGCCTGGCGCAACTGGCCCGCGAGCATCGGACCACGCTAATTTTCGTCAACACCCGGCGCATGGCCGAGCGCATGGCCCGGCACTTGAGTGAGCGTCTTAGCAAACACGCCGTCGCCGCACACCACGGGAGCATGGCGAAAGAACATCGACTGGACGCCGAACAACGCCTCAAGCGTGGCGACTTGCAGGTGCTGATTGCCACTGCATCGCTGGAGTTGGGCATCGATATCGGTGACGTCGATCTGGTCTGCCAGATTGCATCGCCACGCTCCATCTCGGGGTTCCTGCAACGGGTCGGCCGCTCCGGGCATCAGGTCGGCGGCACGCCAAAAGGCCGCTTGTTCGCCACGTCACGCGACGACTTGATCGAATGCACCGCACTGTTCGACTGCGTGCGGCGTGGCGAACTCGACACCGTGATCATCCCCCACGCGCCACTGGATGTGTTGGCGCAGCAGATCATCGCCGAAGTCAGTTGCCAGGAATGGCAGGAGCAAGCGCTGCTGGACATGATCCGCAAGGCCTCGCCCTACGCCACCCTTGATGACCAACATTATCAGGCGCTGCTGCGCATGCTCGCCGAAGGTTACAGCGGCCGTCAGGGCGTACGCAGTGCCTACCTGCACCGCGACGCGTTGACTCGCACCCTGCGCGGGCGACGTGGCAGCAAACTGACCGCTATCACCAGCGGCGGCACGATTCCGGACAACGCCGATTACAGCGTCATACTGGAACCGCAAGCCCTGAACATTGGCACGGTGAACGAAGACTTTGCCGTGGAAAGCATCGCTGGCGATATCTTCCAGCTGGGCAATACCTCATACCGCATCCTGCGCATTGAAACCGGTCGGGTGCGGGTCGAGGATGCGCAGGGCCAGCCACCGAACATCCCGTTCTGGCTCGGTGAAGCACCGGGGCGCAGTGCCGAGCTGTCGTTTGCCGTGGCGCGCCTGCAAGCGCAGATCGATGAGCTACTCAGCGCCAGCCCCGGCGATCTACAGCCGTGCATCGACTGGCTGATCGGTACCCTCGGACTCGATCTGGCCAGCGCCGGGCAAGTGGTCGATTACCTGGCGCGAGCCCGCCTGGCGTTGGGCGCCTTGCCGTCGCAAGACACCCTGATCATGGAGCGTTTCTTCGATGAGTCGGGAGGCACGCAACTGATCATCCACACGCCGTACGGCAGCCGCGTCAATCGCGCGTGGGGCCTGGCGTTGCGCAAACGCTTTTGCCGCACCTTCAATTTCGAGCTGCAAGCCGCCGCCAGCGAAGACGCTATCGTGCTGTCGCTATCGACCAGCCACAGCTTCGAGCTGGATGAGGTTTGGCGTTATCTGAACGCCAACAGCGCCGAGCATCTGCTGATTCAGGCCGTACTCGATGCGCCATTGTTTGGCGTGCGCTGGCGCTGGAACGCCAGCACCGCGCTGGCCCTGCCGCGCTACGTCGGAGGACACAAGGTCGCGCCGCAAATACAACGGATGAAAAGTGAAGACCTGATCGCGACCGTGTTTCCCGATCAGATCGCGTGCCTGGAGAATGTGGTCGGTGAACGTGAAATCCCCGATCACCCACTGATCGAACAAACCCTCGACGACTGCCTGCACGAGGCCATGGATTGCGAAGGCTGGCTGGCGCTGCTGCGGCGCATGGAACAGGGCCAGGTGCGGTTGATCAGCCTTGACCTCCCCGCGCCCTCGCCCCTCGCGGCGGAAATTCTCAGTGCGCGACCTTACGCCTTTCTTGACGATGCACCCTTGGAGGAGCGCCGCACGCAGGCGGTGCTCAACCGGCGCTGGAGCGACCCGCAATCAACCGATGACTTGGGCGCACTGGACGCTGACGCGATTGTTGCAGTGTGTGAGGAAGCATGGCCGCAGCCGCAAAACATTGATGAGATGCACGAGGCGTTGATGAGCCTGAGTTGCATCAGCGGTGCCGAAGCACGTCAACATCCACACTGGCTGGCGTGGCTGGAAACCCTGGCAACTTCCGGGCGCGCAACACGCCTGCAGGTCAGCCCCGAGCATGCGTTGTGGCTGACACTGGAACGTTTGACGTGCCTGCGCGCGGTTTATCCACAGGCAGAAATGCATCCGTCGTTGCAGGCGCTGCCCGGTTTCGATGACCGCTGGAACGAAGACGAGGCCACGCTGGAAATCGTTCGGGCGCGCCTCGGTGGCTTAGGCCCGTTACCGCTGCATGAGATCGCCGAGCCCCTGGCCTTGCCCATCGCCAACGTGGCACAGGCGCTGGCTCGACTGGAAGGCGAAGGGTACGTGCTGCGCGGACGATTCAGCCCCGGCGCGACCGAGGATCAATGGTGCGAACGCCATCTACTGGCGCGCATTCATCGCTATACCGTCAAACGCTTGCGCCGGGAAATCGAACCGGTGTCGCTACAGGATTTCATGCGCTTTTTATTCGACTGGCAGCACCTGTCCAGCACCACCCGCAGCCAGGGAAAAGCCGCATTGCCCGAGATCGTGAATCAACTCGAAGGCTATTCGGCGGCTGCCAGCACCTGGGACAGTGACATTCTTCCGGCCCGACTCAAGGACTATTCGCTGACCTGGCTCGACGAGTTGTGCCGCTCGGGCAAAGTGGTGTGGACGCGATTGGCGCCGCGCAATAAAGCTGGCGCTGCAGCATTGCGCAGTACGCCTATCGTGCTGCTGCCCCGAAACCAGGTGAATCTGTGGAGTGAGCTGACCGAGCAGCCTTCGCCTGCAGCGTTATCCCTGCGAGCGCAGAAAGTTCACGCAGCATTGGTCAGTCATGGCGCACTGTTCTTCGATGAGCTGCTGCACGAAGCCCATCTACTGCGCACCGAACTGGAAACCGCATTACAGGAGTTAGTCGGTGCCGGGCTGGTGAACGCCGACAGCTTTGCCGGCCTGCGCGCCTTGATCACTCCCGCCAGCAAACGCTCTGCACACACCAGCCGCCGCAACCGTGGCGCGTTTATTGGGGGCATGGACGATGCCGGTCGCTGGGCCTTGCTCCGCCGTTCACCTACGCCAGCCCCCAGTGATAATAGCCCTCGACCGCAACAGACTGCCGCGCCGACCCTGGAACATATCGCCATGACCCTACTGCGCCGATACGGCGTGGTGTTCTGGCGCTTGCTGGAGCGCGAGGCCGATTGGTTGCCCAGCTGGCGCGAACTCTTGCGCACCTTCCATCGACTGGAAGCACGTGGCGAGATTCGAGGGGGGCGATTTGTCAGCGGCCTGGCGGGCGAGCAGTTCGCCTTGCCTGAAGCCATTCCGCTGCTACGGGAAATCCGCAAACGCCCGCTCGACGGTAGCCTGATAAGCCTGTGCGGGGCCGACCCACTGAATCTGGTCGGCACACTGTTACCCGGCAGCAAAGTCCCGACACTGGCCGGTAACCGCCTGATCTACCGCGATGGCATCCCGGCAGCAGCGATCATTTCCGGTAAACCACAGTATTGGTTGGAGCTGGATTCGGTGACGGCGGCACAGATAAGGGATCGGTTGTTGCACTAACCCAAGCGTCTAGGTCACCGCCGGACTCTCCGAGCCATCACCGTTGGTCACTGTCGGTTTGGGCGGCACAGGCGGTTCATCCGCATTGGCTTCAGCATGCGGGCTCATCACCACCTGTGGAAACGTCTGGGCGAAGCGCACATCTGGGGTTTTATCCACAAGCTTTTTCAACCGTTCGTTGAAGGCGCGACTCACGCTGTATTGGCCGCCCGACACAGTGCGAAATTGCGCGGTCAGCACAACGCCATTGAGGTCCATCCGATCCAGGCCAAACACTTCCAGCGGCCCTTGCAGATTGCCCTTGAGTAACAGGTCGTCGCTGATCGAACCCCCTGCCTCGCGAATCAACGCGGTGGCAGAGTCGATGTCGGAATCGTAGGTGAACTGGATGGCAAAAAAGGCATACGCAAACTGACGCGATTGGTTGGTCACGGCTTTGATCTGACCGAACGGCACCGAGTGCACGAATCCTTTGCCGTCGCGCAGGCGCAGGGTGCGGATGGTCAGGCTTTCCACCGTGCCGGAGTGGCCTGAGTCGAGCACCACCCAATCGCCGATGGAAATAGTGTCCTCAATGATGATGAACAGCCCAGTGATCACGTCCTGCACCAACTGCTGCGAACCGAAACCGATGGCCAGGCCAACCACCCCGGCACCGGCCAACAGCGGCGCGACGTTGATCCCTAGATTGGCCATCGTGGTGATCGAGCAAATCACCACCAGGATAATTTTTATCGCGTTACGCAGCATTGGCAGAATGGTTTTTATCCGGGTGCTGGGCTGGTGCGCAGAGCGCTTGTTGAGCGGTGGTTTCAGGGCTTCCTGAATCGCCGTGTCGAGGACTACCCACAACAACCAGGTCACCAACAGAATCAGGCCAATGCTGCTGAGCGAGTCACTGATCACCCGGCCGACCGTGTTGCGTTGGGCGAACTCGAACAGCGAAAAACCCCAGATCCGCCCGAGCACCTCAATGAACGCGACCGCGAGCGCAATCCGCAGCACGGCATGACACAGACTCAGCAAGCGCTCTTTGTAGACATGCCCACCACGCTCGGCGGCATCGGCCGGTTTGAACAGGTGCTGGAACACCGTGCTCAAAAATACCGTGGCAATCAGCAATACAGTGGTCAGCAGGGCACAGCGCAGGGCTTTCTGGCTGTCTTCGCCAGCACCGATCAGATGGATCGCCGAGACCAGAATCATCAGCAGGATCGGCAAGTACCAGAGGCCGGAAAAAATCTTCAGCGATTCTTGCAGCGCCGGTTGGTGCAGGCGGCCACTCAAGGATCGATTACAGATCAGATGCGCCACCGGCCGACGCAGCTTGATCACCAGCATGCAGAACACCACCGAGGCGAACAGTCCGGTAAATACCGCAATGCTGCTGGTGACGTTACTGCCTAACTGCCGGGAAATCTGCGGGCTGGTCAACGCGTCGCTCAGGGCCGCGAGAAAACCGATCAGAAACAAAGGCCGTGGGCTGTATTGACGAATGATCCGTACCGCAGCGCGTTTGTGCCCGGCATTGAACATCACGATCACGCACAACAACACCGAGGTCGAAACAATCCCGCTGCTAGTCGCATAGGCAAAACACAGCGCCAACGCACGCCCCACCGACGCCGACATGAAGTGACTGACATACAACGTCAGCGGCAGGCTGATCACCGCCGGAAGGGTGTAGGGCACCAAGTAATTCAACAGCGCCTGGACCCGGTAGCGCTCAATAAGAACCCGATGCCGATTGAGGCGCGAGGCTATAAAGCGGCCCAGTGAAAACAGAATCGCGAACGCACCGATCCACACCGCCGACAACATCAGGAAGTCCCCGGCGATACTGACGTTCGAACGTGAGGAACGCTGATTGACCAGATTGTCTATCTCGTCGGCGGCTCGGCCCGCCCGCAAACGCCAGGAGTCGACCAGGTCGTTATTCAGATCAAGTTGGCCTTGGACGTTATCAATACTGGAACTGATGGCGCCGAGCAAACCGCCTTGCACCAGAATTTCCGGAGGTGTCGGGGCTGCAGGAGCCGGCGCGATGCTGGCAGGGGCAGCCGAGGCCGGCGCTACGGCAGGCGCATCAGCGGCCTGGAGGTTGAAAGTGCCCGCGCAAAACAGGATGCACAACAGCGTCACGGTCTTGAACTTCAACAAAGCGCGGCTCCCCCTTCCATTTGATTATCCAGTGAGTATGAAGCTTCTAGACACTGATCGACATTTACCCTGCAAGTTCGTTTTACTCGCAAAGTGAATCCACCTGCCGATAGAGCCGGTCGATCATGCAGTCACCAATAGCTATTGGATAAAAAATGGCCAGCCTTCTAGGCTCTGGATACTCAGACCCTGCACGACGAAGGTCAATCCAACATCGCGCTCTTGAGCCCAGAGCAACGAGGTGCAATTGTCAGACCGGATCTTGATGGACAGCTTTTCTCGCAAGGTCGATTACCTGCGAATATCAGTGACCGACCGTTGCGATTTTCGCTGCGTCTATTGCATGGCCGAAGACATGGAGTTCCTGCCGCGCCAACGCATTCTCACCCTCGAAGAGATATACCAACTGGCCGAGCGCTTCGTTGCGCTGGGCACGCGCAAGATTCGCCTGACCGGCGGCGAGCCATTGGTGCGACGCGGGGTGGTCGACTTGTGTCGGCAAATCGCCGCACTGCCCGACTTGCGCGAGCTGTGCATGACCACCAACGGCTCGCAACTGAGCGCGCTGGCGGGCCCCCTGTTCGACGCCGGGGTCAACCGGCTGAATATCAGCCTCGACAGTTTGAACCCCGAACGCTTTCGTGAGCTGACCCGCACCGGCGATCTGACAAAGGTCATTGCCGGAATCGACGCAGCGAACGCGGCGGGCTTTCGGCGCACCAAGCTCAACTGCGTGGTCATGAAAGGCCGCAACGATCACGAGATCAACGACCTGGTCAGCTTTGCCATCGACCGTCAGCTCGATATCAGCTTCATCGAAGAAATGCCGCTGGGCACCATCCTTGAGCACAGCCGCGCAGAATCGTTCTTTTCCAGTGATCAGGTCCGCGAACTCATCGCCGAACGCTACACCTTGATCGACTCGACGGAATCGACCCAAGGCCCTTCGCGTTATTGGCGCCTGGCTGAAGCACCTGATATTCGTCTGGGCTTCATCTCGCCACACAGTCATAATTTCTGCGCGACCTGCAACCGTGTGCGCTTGACCGTGGAAGGCCGCTTGCTGCTGTGCCTGGGTAACGAACACTCGGTCGACCTCAAGGCCGTGTTGCGCGCTCATCCGGGGCAGCCGGAGAAGCTGGAAAAGGCCATTATCGACTCGATGCAGATCAAGCCCTACCGCCACAACTTCGACATCAATGACGAAGTTCAAGTTGTGCGTTTCATGAACATGACCGGAGGCTAGCGGGTCCTGTCTGTTCTCAATCGCTTCAATTGCTCCAGGACCCTCAGTCCATGATTGTCAGACCCAAACCGAACCTGCTGCAGATCCTGACGTCACTTAAAGGGTCCATCGCAAAGCACATCGTTGTTCGCAGCTTGCTGGTCACCCTGTTGGCCTCGGCCATCGTATGGGTCGAAACGCTGCACCCCGCCTATTTTTCCCGCGTCAGTGCCACGCCCTTCACGCTGCTCGGGCTCTCGCTGTCGATTTTCATGAGTTTCCGCAACACCATGTGCTACGACCGCTGGTACGAGGGGCGCAAGTTGTGGGGGGAAATGATCATGGACATGCGCTCAATGATCCGCGAAACCCAGGTCATTAAGGACCTCGCCGAACGCGGGAGTATTCTGCGTAATCTGTGCGGCTTCTCCCATGCCCTGAACGCCCACCTGCGCGGGGAAGACGAGTTGGCTGAGGCCCGCCCCTGGCTGGACTTCGCGCCAGCGCCCAGCACCCCGAATATCAGTGAACGCATCCTGCGTCACGTTGGCCAACAATGTTCTGATCTGGCCGTGGCTGGCAACATCAGTGAATGGCGCTACACCCTGATGGAAACCCGCCTGAGCAACCTGACACGCACCCTCACCGCGTGTGACCGGATCAAAACCACACCACTGCCCTTTCCCTACACACTGCTCCTGCACCGGACGATTTATCTGTTCTGCATCCTGCTGCCCTTCGCCATGGCCGAGCCTCTGGGCTGGATGACACCTGTTTTCACCGCGATCGTCAGCTACACCTTCTTCGGGCTCGACGCCATTGGCGATGAACTAGAGGACCCATTTGGTCGCAACGAACACAACCTGCCTACCGATTTTATTGTGCGAACCATTGAGCGTGAAGTGCTGGACGCGCTGGGTGAGACCGATCTACCGCCCGTGCTCGAACCTGTGGATTACGTACTGAGCTGACTGGCGCCTTGGCACTGTCCATGGGATCGTCGCCGTATCAATTTTTTGAGTGCTGCGCATGAACGCTTCATCGAATGACCACGCAGAGCAAGGTGTGCCCTGCTCGATTCTGCTGCTGGCCGGTGGACGCGGACAGCGCATGGGCGGGCAGGATAAAGGGCTTATCCTGTGGAACAACCGGCCCTTGATCGCTTATGTGCACGACGTTGTCAGGCCGCTGACCGATGACTTGATCATCTCCTGCAACCGCAATCAGGATCGCTATCAGGCATTTGCGGATCAGTTAGTGGGCGATGAACAGCACGACTTTCCAGGACCGCTGGCCGGGGTCCTGGCGGGGCTTTCGGTGGCGCACCATGCCTGGGTGCTGGTTCTGGCGTGTGATGCGCCGAGGATTGATCGCCCGCTGATCGAGCAGCTATTGAGCCGTGCAGGCCTGACGTCTTCACCGTTGATGGTGCGACAGGCCGGGCAATGGCAACCGATGTTCAGTGTGATCCCCACGTCCTTGCTGCCTGAGTTGCGCAAGCGCTGGGACCAAGGGGAACGTAGTTTGATGCGGGTGTTATTGGCACATGATTTACAGGCGCTTGACTGTGCGCCCGATGATCTGCGGCTGACCAACTTTAACACCCCGGACTTGCTGACCTGACCGCCTGCGGGCAGCGAACATCAATCCAGCTCGGCCAAACACTTTTCCAAGATATCCAACCCTTCATTGAGCACATCAAGCTCGGTGGTCAGCGGCGGGAGCAGGCGGATGATATGCCGGGCCTTGCCGCTGGGCATCAGCAGCAGTCCATTGTTTCTGGCGGTTTCAAGGAGCGTGGCCAACTGGGCTGTTGCGGGCTTTCCTTCCGGTGTGATCAGCTCGATCCCGCGCATGGCGCCGACCCCGGTCAGACGCCCAAGGAAGGGCGACAATTTGCTGTCAAGCCAACCCTGATAACGACTCATGATCGCGTGTTCTTGTGCTTCGCCCCACGAGGACAGATTGGCGTCAGTCATCTGGTCCAGGGTGGCCAGGCCCGCAGCACACGCCATTGGATTGCCCGAATACGTGCCGCCCAACCCGCCTTTGGGCAATGCATCCATCAAAGCCTTTTTACCAACTACCGCGCCGAGCGGCATACCGCCAGCGATGCTTTTCCCCAACAGAAGCAAGTCTGGCTCGATGCCCAGCCGGGAGAATGCAAAGCGCTGGCCGGTGCGTCCAAACCCTGACTGGATCTCATCGATGATCAGCAGAATGCCTTTTTCATCGCAGAACGCACGCAAGGCTTTGGCAAACTCGACGTCCAACGCAAGGAAGCCGCCTTCGCCCTGGACCGGCTCCAGAATGAAACAGGCTACCTCTTCAACGTCGATTTCGACGCTGAACAATCGATCCATGGCGCTCAACGCTTCTGCGGCGGTGACCCCGTTATCCTTGCTCGGGTAAGGCAAGTGATACACCGGCCCCGGCAGCACGCCGACCTTTTGTTTGTAAGGTGCTACTTTGCCGTTGAGGTTCAGGGTCGCCAGCGTTCGCCCATGAAATCCGCCATCGAAGGCGATAACCGCCGTGCGTCCTGTGTAAGCACGAACAATCTTCAGCGCATTTTCTGCAGCCTCGGCACCGCTGTTGGTCAGCATGCCGACGACCGGATAACTGACTGGAATGAACGCCGCGAGCCGTACCATGAATTGTTTGTAAGGCGCGTGGGGCACCGCGTTGAAGCAGTAATGCGTCAGCTTGGTCGCTTGCTCGCGGATGGCGTCGACGATACGCGCGTTGCAATGCCCAAGGTTCAACACGCCAATGCCACCGACAAAGTCGATGTAGCGCTTGCCGTCGTCATCCCACACCTCGGCGTTCTTGCCGTGATCCAGGGTGATGGGGTGGACCCTGGATATCGAACCGCTGATTGATGCGCTGCTCATACAGAAAATGCCCCGTAGAAAATTCCTCGGCCATATAAGCGAGGAATGCTTACGCGTCACAAGCGAAATAAAATCGCGGGGTTATTCCTGATTTTCGGGATGTGCCGTGGCGACCCAAGACCTGCGGCCTTCACGAGGATCCGCGAACGGGTCAGCCACCGAATACTTGCGAAGGACTGCGCAGGGTCGGGTCGAACGGGTTGATCTTCGGCCCGATGGCTGATGCCTCGCGCTTGAGCAACTCCACGACCGTTGGCAACCGGTCCGGCCCCAACCGCTCGCTGAGTGTCGCCACGCTGAGCGCGGCCACGGCATGCCCATCGCGGTTCAGAATGGGCACGGCCAGACCGGCCATGCCAGGCAACGCCCCGGTGTTGCGAGCCGCATAACCCAGGCGACGAACACTCTCCACCTCCGAACGCAGGAACACCTCGTCATACAGGTGGAAGTCCTTGAGCCTGGGCAGGTTGTAGCGGATCACAGTCTCGCGCTCTTCTTCAGGCAGATACGCCAGAATCGCCAGGCTGCCCTGACCCACTCCCAAGGCCACGCGCCCGCCAATGTCACCGGTAAACGTGCGAATCGGATACGGCCCTTCGCTGCGATCCAGACAGATCGCATCGAAGCCACTGCGCGCCAGCAAAAATAGCGAATCGCCCAACGAAGCACTGAGCCGGAGCATGGAGGGCCTGACCAGATCACGCAGGTTGCCGGTATTCCCCGCGCGGGCGGCCAAGGCAAAGAACTCCAGACTCAGGCGGTAGCGCTTGCTGCGCCTATCCTGCTCGACCATGCCTTCTTCCATAAGGCTGCGCAGCAGACGATGCGTGGTCGGTTGCGACAATCCGACCTGCTGCGCCAATTGGGTCACCCGCTCACCACCGTCCGGGGCCGTGCCGAGCATACGCAGCACGGCGAAGAGCCTTGAGACGCCACCGACGCCCACTTCTTTCACCTCTTCATTCCGATCAGTGGAATTCATTTATCAAAATCCTTCATAGAAATCTGCTCACTGAATGAAAGTGAAAAAATACTCCTTTCAGTGAAATTCGCTCTTTCGTCCATCCTAGGCTTCGTCCTAATCTGAGTCCACAGGGGCGAATCGAACAATATTTGGCAGCCGACTCAGATCGAGCGCCAGCGCACCCGCAGCATCCCTTCGCATCTGCCCATTACAAAAAAGCGTGTTTCGACGCGCCCTATAAATACAGGTGGAACGCAGACATGGCTTTTCTCCAGCTCGAAGGTCTCAGCAAACGCTACGGTGCAATCGACGCCGTCGTCGCCACACATCTGGCGGTGGAAAAAGGCGAATTCGTTTCTCTGCTCGGCCCTTCCGGTTGCGGCAAGACCACCACCCTGCAAATGATCGCGGGTTTCGTCGACGCCACCGCCGGGCGCATCGTCCTGGACGGCCGGGACATCACCGACGCCAAACCGAGCAGCCGTGGCCTGGGGGTCGTGTTCCAGAGCTATGCACTGTTCCCGCACATGACCGTGCGCGACAACGTTGCATTCGGCCTGCGCATGCGCAAAGTCCCGGCCGCGGATATCGCCCGGCGGGTGGCCACGGTATTGGACTTGGTGCGCCTGGCCCCACATACCGAACGCTATCCCCGAGAACTGTCCGGTGGTCAGCGCCAGCGCGTGGCCCTGGCCCGCGCTCTGGTAATCGAGCCACCGGTGTTGTTGCTCGATGAACCGCTGTCCAACCTCGACGCCAACCTGCGTGAAGAGATGCAGTTCGAAATCCGCCGCATTCAGTGCGAAGTCGGGATCACCACCTTGATGGTGACCCATGATCAAGCCGAAGCACTGTCGATCAGTGATCGCGTGGTGGTGATGCAGGCCGGGCGAGTGACCCAGATCGACGAGCCGTACAAGCTCTATGAACACCCTCGCACGCGTTTCATTTCCGGCTTTGTCGGCAAGGCCAACATGCTCGCAGGCGACTTCGATGACGCAGGTTGCCCGCAAGTACGCCATAGCAGCGGCGACGGCGCACTGACCCTGAGCCTGCGCCCGGAAAAAATCGACATGCTGGACGCCGGCAACGGCCGTCTGCAGGGGCGCGTCCTGGTCCGCTACTTTCTGGGCAGCCAATGGCTGTATCGCATTGAAACCGCCTTGGGCGAATTGACCGTAGTGCGCCGCAACGACGGCAGCGCGCCGCTGGTCGAAGGCACCGCCGTCGGGCTCGACTGGCAGGCCGAACTGTTGCGCGTACTGGCTGCCGACGAGGTGCATGCATGAGCACCCTCGCGGCCATGCGCCGGGGCGGACGCGGCTATTTGTTGTCGACACCCGCGATGGCGCTGTTCGTGTGCCTGTTGATCCTGCCGCTGTGCCTGACACTGGTGCTGTCATTCAACGTTTTTGATTACCAGCTCGGCGTGAAAAACGACGCCTACACCCTCTCCCACTACATCGACCTGTTCAGCGATTCGTACTTCTACGAGATCTTCTTTCGCACGTTCTGGATCAGCGCGCTGGTGACCCTGCTGTGTGTGCTGATTGGCGTGCCCGAGGCCTATATTCTCAGCCGCATGGGCACCCCGTGGCGCTCGATTTTTCTGATCCTGATCCTGACCCCCCTCCTTATTTCAGTGGTGGTACGGGCTTTCGGCTGGAGCCTGTTGCTCGGTGCCGATGGCTTGGTCAATCAGGCCATTCAAGCGCTCGGCGGGCGTCCGGTGAAACTGCTCTATACGCCGTTCGCAGTGGTCATCGCCCTGGTGCATGTGATGCTGCCCTTCATGATCATTCCGATCTGGACCTCGCTGCAAAAACTCGACCCGGCCGCCGAACAGGCGGCGCTGTCCCTCGGTGCCAGTCAGGCCAAGGTCATGCGTTTGGTGGTGTTGCCCCAGGTGATGCCCGGCGTGCTTTCGGGGACCCTGATCGTGTTTGGCCTGTCGGCCAGTTCGTTCGCCATCCCCGGCCTGCTCGGCGGACGACGGCTGAAAATGGTTGCCACAGTGGTCTATGACCAATACCTCTCGGAGCTGAACTGGCCCATGGGCGCGACCATCGCCGTGGTGCTGCTGTTAGCCAACCTGCTGATCATGCTGAGCTGGAACCGCATGGTCGAAGGTCGCTATAAAAAAACGTTGGGGGAATAAGGCATGTCTAAAAATGGTCCTCTGTCTCTGGGATTTCATACGCTGGTGGTGCTGTTCATGATGGCGCCGCTGGTGGTGGTATGCCTGGTGGCCTTCACTCCAGAGAACACCCTGAGCCTGCCGACTTCCGGTTTCTCTCTGCGCTGGTTCAGGGCGGTATTCGAACGCGCAGACTTTATCCACGCGTTCTACAACAGCCTGATCCTGGCCTTCGTCGCCGCGACTCTGGCGACCTTGATTGCGGTACCAGCCGCGCTGGCGATCACCCGCTATAAATTCCCCGGCCGCGATTTTTTCAACGGACTGTTCCTCTCGCCGATCATCATTCCGCACTTGGTACTGGGCGTGGCGATGCTGCGTCTGTTCGCACTGATGGGGGTCAACGGCAGCTTCTTCTGGCTGATGCTGGCTCACGTTGTGATCATCACCCCGTACGTGTTGCGCCTGGTGATCGCCGCAGCCATCGGGATTGATCGTAGCGCCGAGCAGGCCGCCGAATCCCTTGGCGCCAGCCGCCTTACCCTGTTTCGTCAGATCACCTTGCCGATGATTCTGCCGGGGGTAGCTGGCGGCTGGCTGCTGGCGTTCATCAACAGTTTCGACGAGGTCACCCTGTCGATCTTCGTCAGCTCACCCGCGACCCAAACGCTGCCGGTGCGCATGTATGTGTACGCCACCGAATCCATCGACCCAATGATGGCAGCTGTCTCGGCGCTGGTCATCGCCCTGACCGCAGGCACCATGATTCTGCTCGACAGGGTCTATGGCCTGGACCGGGTTCTGGTCGGTAAACATTGAGGGGGGGCACTGAGATGGCGTTGTTCAAACGACTGGCCGAACTTGATCGTCCACGCCTGGCTTTTACCCTCGACGGTCAGCCGGCCAATGGCTTGCAGGGAGACACCCTGTTGATCGCCGTATTGACCTGTGCCGAGCACGTGCGCGGCAGCGACTTCAGTGCCGAACCGCGCGCGGGCTTCTGCATGATGGGTGCGTGCCAGGATTGCTGGGTACGCCTGGGCGACGGCCGCCGCGTGCGCGCCTGCTCAACCTTGCTCGAAGCAGGCCAAGACGTCAGCCGTGAACCAGGGCGCAGGCCATGAGCGAACATAAGGTGGTCATTGTCGGTGCCGGCCCGGCAGGGATTCGGGCCGCGCAAACCCTGCTGGCCCATGGGGTCAAGCCTTGCCTGGTGGACGAAGCCCCGCGCGGTGGCGGGCAGATTTATCGGCGCCAACCCGCGAATTTTCAGCGTTCGGCACAGCAAGTGTACGGCTTCGAGGCCTCGAAAGCCGACGCGGTCCATCGCACCATGGATGAGCTGGCAGCGCAGATCGACTACCGCCCTGAAACACTGGTGTGGAATGCCGAAAACGGCCGCCTGGATACCCTGCACAATGGACACGCCAGCGGATTGGAGTACTCACGAATCATCGTCGCCACTGGCGCCACCGACCGCGTTCTACCGGTGCCGGGCTGGACCTTGCCGGGGGTATACACCCTGGGCGCCGCACAGATCGCCTTGAAATATCAGGGCTGCGCCATCGGTGAGCGAGTGGCCTTTTGTGGCAGCGGCCCCCTGCTGTATCTGGTCGCGTATCAATACGCCAAGGCTGGCGCCAAGGTCGTGGCAGTGCTCGACAGCGCCCCCTTCAGCGCCCAATGCCAAGCATTGCCTGCTTTGATCGGTCAGCCCGGCACCTTGGCCAAGGGCCTGTATTACCGCAGTTGGTTGACCGCTCACGGTATCCCGGTGCATCAGGGCGCAACACTTGAACGCATTGACGGCGAACAACGGGTCAGTGCTGCGCTCTGGCACAAAGGTAAGCGCCAACAACGCCTGGAGTGTGATGCCATCGCGTTCGCCCACGCGTTGCGCAGCGAGACGCAACTGGCCGATCTACTGGCCTGCGAATTCCTCTGGAGCGCATTGAACCGTGCCTGGTTGCCACGTCGCGACAGTGCCGGGCGCAGCAGTGTTGAAGGGGTATACCTGGCGGGCGACGGTGCCGGCATCATGGGCGCTGACGCCGCAGAAATGGCCGGAGAGCGTGCCGCCCTGGCGCTGCTCGAAGACAGCGGACACAACGTCGACAGCGCGCGCGGTACACATCTGGAACACAAACTCGCGGCCATCGAACGCTTTCGGCATGGTCTGGAAACAGCGTTCCCCTTCCCAACACATTGGGCCGCTGAAGCGCCCGATGAATTGATCCTGTGTCGCTGCGAAGAGGTCTCGGTCGGCGACGTGCGGACAGTGGTCGATGAGGGTCATTGGGAACTCAACCGGGTCAAGGCCCATTGCAGGGTTGGTATGGGCCGGTGTCAGGGCCGAATGTGCGGCGCGGCAGCGGCAGAAATCGTCGCCCAACGCAGCGGCCGGGCGCTGGACAGTATCGGTCGGCTGCGCGGTCAGGCACCGATCAAGCCGTTACCGTTCGGCGTGGAGATCGAGCCATGAGCGCAGTGATCGAAACCGATGTGGTGATTCTCGGCGGCGGCATTGTCGGTGCGTCGGCAGCCTTGATGCTCGTCCGCATGGGCAAGCGCGTGGCACTGCTGGAGCGTGACTTTTGTGGCTCACATTCCAGTGGTGTGAACTACGGCGGTGTGCGCCGTCAGGGTCGACCGCTGAGCCAATTGCCATTGTCCCAACGCGCCCACCAGATCTGGGGCCGCTTGCATGAACTGATCGGCATCGACGGGGAGTACGTGCGCTCAGGGCATCTCAAGCTCGCCCGCAGCCATGAAGACATGGCCGCGCTGCAGGCCTACGCCGAGGACAGCCAAGGCTTTGGCCTCGGCCTGCAACTGCTCGACCGTGCCGAGTTGCGAGCACGCTTCCCCTGGGTCGGCGATGTGGCAGTCGGTGCCTCGCTGTGCCCCGATGACGGCCACGCCAACCCACGACTCGTCTCTCCGGCCTTTGCCCGCGCCGCGCAACGCTTGGGCGCGCAAGTGTTCGAGCAGGCCAACGTCATCGACGTCGCGCACGATGGGCAGATGTTTCAGGTGCGTAGCGCCAAGGGTTTAACGGTCCGCGCACCATGGCTGCTCAACTGTGCGGGTGCGTGGGCTGGCACCCTCGCCGCCAAGTTCGGCGAACCGGTGTCGATGCAGTCAGGGCATCCGGCGATGCTCGTCACCGAGCCATTGCCCATGGTCATGGATGTGAGTACCGGCGTGGAAGGCGGCGGGATTTATGCGCGCCAGGTCGCACGCGGGAATTGCGTACTGGGCGGCGGCCAGGGGTTCGCGTTAGGCCCGGAGTCGGCTCGCCCTGGACAGGCCGCCGTGCTGGATATCCTGCGCAACGCCGCCGAGCTGTACCCCTTTTTGACAGGCGCTCAGGCGATTCGTACCTGGAGTGGCACCGAAGGTTATCTGCCCGATCGCGAACCGGTGATCGGCGCCAGCACCACTCAACCCGGCTTGCTGCATGGCTTCGGCTTTGCCGGTGCCGGTTTCCAAATCGGCCCGGCAGTGGGTGAAGCCTTGGCCGAGTTGGTCTGTACCGGCGGCACAACACAACCCATCA
The DNA here is from genome assembly GCF_052976945.1 of Pseudomonas sp. GG8. Lineage (NCBI taxonomy): Bacteria > Pseudomonadati > Pseudomonadota > Gammaproteobacteria > Pseudomonadales > Pseudomonadaceae > Pseudomonas > Pseudomonas sp. GG8. Next base: position 49,508 of record NZ_JBRIIP010000001.1, on the reverse strand, counting down.
CAGCGTTTTCCATCAGCCGCTTTCAACCCGCCGCGTTTACGCCAAACCGGTCGCTGCACGCGGGGACCGTCATTCAATTGCCTAGAGGAAGGTCACTTCAATGAAGAACGTCAAACGTATCGCCCTGTCTTGTCTACCCTTGGCCAGCCTGCTGCTCACGGCACCGGCGCATGCCGAACCGACGCTGTATCTGGGCATGAACGGCGGCACCATGGAACGCGTCTATGCCGACAAGGTTTTGCCGGCTTTTGAGAAGGCCAATAACGTCAAGGTGGTGATCGTACCCGGCACCTCTTCTGACATTCTGGCCAAGGTCCAGGCCAGCAAGGACAACCCGCAACTACACGTCATGTTCCTCGACGACGGCATCATGTACCGCGCCATCTCCATGGGCCTGTGCGGCAAGCTGCAGCCAAGCGCGGCGCTGGCAGACATTCCGGCCAAGGCTCGGATCAAGGAAGAAGCCGCAGCAGTAACCCTGGGCGTCACCGGCCTCGCCTACAACACACGAATGTTCAAGGAGAAAGGCTGGAGCGCTCCCACCTCGTGGATGGACATGGCCGACAGTCGTTACAAGGACAAAGTAGTCTTCCAGTCCCTGGCTTCGTCGACCTATGGCCTGCACGGCTTCTTGATGTTCAACCGTATCCAGGGCGGCAGCGAAACCAACGTCGAACCGGGCTTCAAGGCCTGGCCGAAAACCGTCGGCCCCAACGTACTGGAATACATCGCCAGCTCAGCGAAGATTTCCGAAATGGTGCAAACCGACGAAGCCGCCCTCTTCCCCCTGACACCGACCCAGGTCTCCACCCTGAAACTGCTCGGCGTGCCGGTTGAATACGCACAACCCAAAGAAGGTGCGGTGGTACTCAACGTCGCCGAATGCACCATCGCCAACAACAACCAGCCCGAGCTCGCGCAAAAACTCGCCGCCTACCTCCTGAGCCCGGAAGCGCAGGCCCCGGCACTGGAAGAAGGCGACCAAATCCCCTCCAACCCAAAAACCCCAACCACCGATAAAACCCGCAGCCAGGTCGCAGCGATGAACGCCTACCTGGAGACGGCCATCTCGATTGATTGGGATCAGGTTAATCAGCAACGCCCGGAATGGAATGCGCGCTGGAGCCGGACGATCGAGCGGTAGAGAGCAACACCATGTAAGAGCGCGCTTGCAACTATGCGTCCCGCCGCGATCGGCTAACAGAGTCGGAAAAGTAGTGAATTCACTATCGCACCGGGCAGAGCCGATTTATCACGAGCAAGCGCGCGCCTACACGTCACTAAGTTCTATACAACCTCACTTCCGATGACAGCGGGATCATCCTCACCTAATAACTCAACATACTCATAGAACACTCAGCCGGAGAAAAACCATTACTCATCACTGCGCCTCGTATTCAACCCGCTCCTTGTACGGCACGTATAGCCGCCTTGAGTTCCCGTTCTGAACATACGTAGAATCTGTCACCCTTCTGATAAAGTATTTTTGTCGTCAACACGGCAACTGATGTGTCAGACATCTCAAGCCGATAATGTTTGTCGAAGTATAATTTTGGTGAAAGCAGACTCTGGTTGGCCCATTCGTCCAGCAGGGCGGCACACACCATACATAGAATGCCAGCCTCAATCATGGACCCACGATTGAGGCTGATCAGATGCGAAATCATTGTGCTGAGCTTTGAATCAAAAATGATAGCGGTAGGGCTTACAAAGAAGCCTGTCAAACCAAAAGCAATAATTACAAAGCCGATAGCGTACAAAAAACGCCACGGACAACAGGCACGATCAAAATAGTCAAGGTAGTTCCGTTCAAAACCCTTTACTTCAAAATATCCTGGAAACTCAGAAACACGAACCTTAATTAGGCCACCTCTTGCCCACTCCATTTCCAACCGCCGCCTAAAAAAAGAAAATCATAGCAAATGGCTGGTTTATAGCGGCACATCTAATTATTAAAAATAATTTCCAGGAGTATTCCCACATGAACCATCCATCAATCCATGTTGACATAATTAGCAATTAACAACTTGTGCAGTAAGTGGCGCAGTACTTTAAGTAACCGTATAACTCAGTCATCCAGAAAACCAAACCGAAACCTATTCGAGTAGGGCGGCTCCCACCGGTAGATGGAGGTCAATGAATCGCAGACATGGGCTACGCACAAACCAAAAGGCCCGTAGCGTTGGACGCTACGGGCCTTTTTTACAGCTGAGGAGCTATATCCTAGAACGGAATATCGTCATCAAAGCTGTCGAAATCCGGAGCCGGTTGCGGTGCGGCCTGCTGCTGTGGCGCAGGACGCGATTCGCGTTGTGGCTGGGATTGCGGTTGGGATTGCGGTTGGGACTGCTGCGGACGCGACTGTTGAGGGCGCGGCGCGGAGTTGGACATGCCGCCTTGACCCTGTGGAGCGCCTTCGCCTTGTGGACGGCCGCCCAGCAGTTGCATGGTGCCTTGCATGTCGACGACGATTTCAGTGGTGTAGCGCTTGATACCGTCTTTTTCCCACTCGCGGGTTTGCAGCTTGCCTTCGATGTACACCTGCGAACCTTTGCGCAGGTATTCGCCGGCGATTTCAGCAACCTTGCCGAACATCGAAACACGGTGCCATTCAGTCTTTTCGACCTTCTGACCGGTTTGTTTATCGGTCCACTGTTCGCTGGTCGCCAGACTCAGGTTGGTCACGGCGTTACCGTTAGGCAAGTAGCGAACTTCGGGATCCTGGCCGCATGTACCGACCAATATGACTTTGTTAACCCCACGGGCCATAACGTTCTCCTAGGCTTCGCACGCTGTCGGCGCCGGGTCGTTGACCAAGCGCTCAAGGGACGTGCGATCCAATAGTTCGGTGTCTAATTTGATATAGATGGCAGCTTCATCAGCCACCACCACTGCATCTGTTACTCCGGTGACGGCCATCAAACGCTCAATCAGGCCGGCTTCGCGCTGTGCTTCTGGCGTCAACGGCACACGCAGGCTCGTCACGTACGGTGGTTCGCGCATAGTAACAGCAAAGGCGAGCCATATGGCACACAGGCCAGCCCCGCCGAGGAACACAATGCTCAATCCACCGTGCTGAAATAACCAGCCGCCAAGAATGCCGCCAGCCGCCGAACCGAGGAACTGGCTGGTGGAGTAAACCCCCATCGCCGTGCCTTTTCCGCCTGCCGGTGACACTTTACTGATCAACGACGGCAACGAGGCCTCAAGCAAGTTGAACGCGGTGAAGAACACCACCGTCCCGATCACCAAAGCCCGCAACGTATCGCCGAATGCCCAGAAGAATAGCTCAGTCAGCAGCAGCACGCTGACCGCCCCGAGCAATACACGTTTCATCTGGCGCTTCTTTTCACCATAAATGATGAACGGGATCATCGCAAAGAACGAAATCAGCAACGCGGTCAGGTAGACCCACCAGTGCTGTTCCTTGGGCAAACCGGCTTTTTCGACCAACGCCAGAGGCAAGGCAACGAAGCTGGACATGAGCATCGCGTGCAACACAAAGATACCTAAATCCAGGCGCAGCAAGTCGGGATGACGCAAGGTCGGGCCCAACGCCTGACGTGCAACGCCCGATTCGCGATGCTGCAGTGGTCCGGTCGACTTCGGCACCATGAAGGCGACGATCAGAATCCCTACCAGCGCCATCCCGCCCGTGGCCAGAAACAGCCCCGACAGGCCGAACGCGCGGGTCAGCAAGGGGCCGACGACCATGGCAACCGCAAAGGAGAGACCGATGGTCATGCCGATCATGGCCATCGCTTTGGTGCGGTGCTGTTCGCGGGTAAGGTCCGAGAGCAACGCCATCACCGCCGCCGAGATGGCGCCAGCCCCTTGCAGGATCCGTCCGGCGATCACGCCCCAGATCGAGTCCGCATTGGCCGCCAGCAAGCTGCCAAGAGCAAAGATGATCAAGCCCAGATAAATTACTGGCCGCCGACCGATCCGGTCGGAAATCATCCCGAATGGAATCTGCAGCACCGCTTGGGTCAGGCCATAAGCGCCGATAGCCAGACCGATGAGCGCAGGAGACGCGCCCGCCAGGTCCATGCCATAGGTGGCCAGCACCGGCAAAACCATAAACATGCCAAGCATACGGAAGGCGAACACCAGCGCCAGACCGCTTGCTGCGCGGGTCTCGCTGCCACTCATGCGTTCGCTAAGGGGATCGTGCATGGAAAAACCTCGTGTGAACCGGCAGCGATTCTACCAGTCCCATCGATGTAGAGCACATACGCGACGCTTTGCCGCGTAATGGTATGGAGCCGTATACTCCCGTGTTTAAGCCCGCCAAGCGAGGCCGCAGTGGACAAGATCCTGATACGTGGGGCGCGAACCCACAACCTGAAGAACATTGACCTGACCCTGCCACGCGACAAATTGATCGTCATTACCGGTCTTTCCGGTTCTGGTAAATCGTCGCTAGCCTTCGATACGCTTTACGCCGAAGGGCAGCGGCGCTATGTCGAGTCGCTTTCCGCGTACGCTCGGCAGTTTCTGTCGATGATGGAAAAGCCGGACGTCGATACGATCGAAGGGCTGTCGCCGGCGATTTCTATCGAACAGAAATCCACGTCGCACAACCCGCGTTCGACGGTGGGCACGATCACCGAAATCTACGATTACCTGCGCCTGCTGTATGCGCGTGTCGGCCAGCCTCGCTGCCCGGACCACGATATTCCGCTGGAAGCGCAGACCGTCAGCCAGATGGTCGACCTGGTACTGGCGCAACCTGAAGGCAGCAAACTGATGCTCCTGGCGCCTGTGGTTCGCGAGCGCAAAGGCGAGCACCTGGCGATCTTCGAAGAGCTGCGCGCTCAAGGCTTCGTCCGCGCACGGGTCAACGGCAGGCTATGTGAACTCGATGAACTGCCCAAGCTGGATAAACAGAAGAAGCACTCCATCGACGTGGTGGTTGACCGGTTCAAGGTTCGTGAAGACATGCAGCAGCGTCTGGCCGAGTCCTTCGAAACCGCGCTGAAACTGGCTGACGGTATCGCCTGGGTCGCGCCGATGGATGACGAGCCGGGCGAGGAAATGATTTTCTCCGCACGGTTTGCCTGCCCGATCTGTGGACACGCCATCAGCGAGCTGGAGCCCAAGCTGTTCTCCTTCAATAACCCGGCTGGCGCGTGCCCGACCTGCGACGGCCTGGGTGTGAAGCAGTTTTTCGACATCAAGCGTCTGGTCAATGGCGAGTTGACGCTGGCCGAAGGCGCGATTCGTGGCTGGGACCGGCGCAACGTCTATTACTTCCAGATGCTCGGCTCTCTCGCGAGCCACTACGGGTTCAGCCTCGAAGTGCCGTTCAACGAGTTGCCCGCCGATCAGCAGAAAATCCTCCTGAATGGCAGCGGCACGCAGAACGTCGACTTCCGCTATCTCAATGATCGCGGCGACATCGTCAAGCGTGCGCATCCGTTCGAAGGCATCGTGCCCAATCTCGAGCGGCGCTATCGCGAGACCGAGTCGGCCACAGTGCGCGAAGAGCTGGCCAAGTTCCTCAGCACTCAGCCCTGCCCGGATTGCCGTGGCACCCGTCTGCGTCGTGAGGCGCGGCATGTCTGGGTAGGCGAAAAAACCCTGCCGGCCGTGACCAGTCTGCCCATCGGCGATGCTACCGAGTATTTCAGCACGCTGAAGCTAACCGGACGGCGCGGTGAAATTGCCGACAAGATCCTCAAGGAAATTCGCGAGCGCCTGCAGTTCCTGGTCAACGTCGGCCTGGATTATCTGTCCCTGGACCGCAGTGCAGATACCTTGTCTGGCGGTGAAGCCCAACGTATTCGCTTGGCCAGCCAGATCGGCGCGGGCCTCGTCGGGGTCCTGTATATCCTAGACGAACCGTCCATTGGCTTGCATCAACGGGACAACGACCGGCTGCTGGGCACGCTCAAGCATCTGCGTGACATCGGCAATACGGTGATCGTGGTCGAGCATGACGAAGATGCTATTCGCCTGGCTGACTACGTGGTGGACATCGGCCCTGGTGCCGGTATTCATGGCGGGCACATCGTTGCGCAAGGCACGCCGGCCGAAGTCATGGCGCATCCTGATTCACTGACCGGCAAATACCTGTCAGGCCGGGTGAAGATTGAAGTACCGGCCAAGCGCACGCCACGCGACAAGAAGCTGAACCTGACCCTCAAGGGCGCGCGTGGCAACAACTTGCGCAATGTCGATCTGGAAATCCCGATCGGTCTGCTGACCTGCGTGACCGGTGTTTCCGGCTCGGGCAAGTCGACGCTGATCAACAACACACTGTTCCCGCTCAGCGCCACGGCCCTGAATGGCGCAACCACGCTAGAAGCCGCGGCGCACGACAGCATCGATGGCCTTCAGCACCTGGATAAAGTCGTCGATATCGACCAAAGCCCCATCGGTCGAACCCCGCGCTCCAATCCGGCAACGTATACCGGGTTGTTCACACCTATTCGCGAGTTGTTTTCCGGTGTTCCAGAGTCGCGCTCACGCGGGTACGGCCCGGGACGTTTCTCGTTCAACGTGAAGGGCGGCCGTTGTGAGGCGTGCCAGGGCGATGGTCTGATCAAGGTCGAGATGCACTTTCTGCCGGACATCTACGTGCCTTGCGATGTGTGCAAGAGCAAGCGCTATAACCGCGAAACGCTGGAAATCAAATACAAGAGCAAGAACATCCACGAAGTGCTGGAGATGACCATCGAGGAAGCTCGGGTGTTCTTCGATGCCGTACCTGCACTGGCGCGCAAACTGCAAACGCTGATGGATGTTGGGCTGTCGTACATCAAGCTGGGGCAGTCCGCGACCACGCTGTCGGGCGGCGAGGCGCAGCGGGTCAAGCTGTCACGCGAGTTGTCCAAGCGTGATACGGGCAAGACGCTGTACATCCTCGATGAGCCGACCACCGGTTTGCACTTCGCCGATATTCAGCAGTTGCTCGACGTGCTGCATCGTCTGCGCGATCACGGGAATACCGTAGTGGTGATCGAGCACAACCTGGATGTGATCAAGACCGCTGACTGGTTGGTGGACCTGGGTCCGGAAGGCGGTTCCAAGGGCGGCCAGATCATCGCCTGCGGTACCCCGGAGGAAGTCGCAGAGATGAAGCAGTCTTACACCGGCCACTACCTCAAACCGCTGCTGCTTCGGGATAAAGCCGACGCAGTCTAGCCGGTGCGCTAACGAAAAAGCCCTGCCGCATTTTTTCTGCGGCAGGGCTTTTTTATGGCTGTGGTGCGGGAATCAGAACTGCGATTGCAGGTAATTCTCCAGACCGATCAACTTGATCAGGCCGAACTGCTGTTCCAGCCAGTACGTGTGATCTTCTTCGGTATCGGCCAACTGAATGCGCAGGATTTCGCGGGTTACGTAATCCTTGTGCAGCTCGCAGAGCTCAATTCCCTTGCAAAGCGCGGCACGCACCTTGTACTCAAGGCGCAAATCGCTGGCGAGCATCTCAGGGACCGTGGTGCCTATGTCCAGATCATCGGGACGCATGCGCGGCGTGCCTTCGAGCATCAGGATCCGGCGCATCAAGGCATCGGCGTGCTGGGTCTCTTCTTCCATTTCGTGGTTGATACGCTCGTAGAGCTTGCTGAAGCCCCAGTCCTCGTACATCCGCGAATGAATAAAATATTGATCGCGGGCTGACAGCTCCCCCGTCAGCAGCGTATTGAGGTAATCGATTACATCCGGGTGACCTTGCATCGCCCTCATCTCCCTGCTTGAAAGGCCGTAGTTTGAACCAACCCGCCGGGGAGGTCACTTCACAAAAAGCCAGAAAATGTGAAAACACGGCGAAAGCCGAACAATCAAATGCGAAAAGCCGCCCCCTTGAGGGCGGTTCTGTATATCGCTTCAACTTAGACCTGGTTCAGTTGCACACCAAGGGCTTTGGCGACGCCTTCGCCGTACGCAGGATCGGCCTTGTAGAAGTATTGCAGCTGACGTTGCACGACATCAGCCGTCACACCGGCCATCGCGCCGGCGATGTTGCCGATCAAGAGTGCTTTCTGTGCATCGTCCATCAGGTTGAAGAGCGCACCCGCGTGGCTGAAGTAGTCACCGTCCTGACGATGATCGTAACGTGTGGCCTCACCGCTCAGCGCCAACCCGGGCTCAGCATAACGCGGGGCCTGCTTAGGGGCGTCAGCGTAGCTGTTGGGTTCGTAGTTAGGCGTTCCACCACCATTGCTGCCAAAGCTCATGGCGCCATCACGCTGATAGCTGTTAACCGGGCTCTTTGGCGCATTGATCGGCAATTGCTGGTGGTTGGTACCGACCCGATAGCGCTGTGCGTCAGCGTAAGCAAAGACACGCCCTTGCAGCATGCGATCAGGCGACAAACCAACACCAGGCACCCTATTACTTGGCGCAAACGCGGCCTGTTCGACTTCGGCGAAGTAGTTCTGCGGGTTACGGTTCAGCTCCAATTCGCCGACCTCAATCAGCGGGTACTCTTTCTGCGACCAGGTTTTGGTCACGTCAAACGGGTTCTCGTGATGGGCGGCCACCTGAGTCTCAGTCATGATCTGGATGCACACCCGCCATTTCGGGAAGTCACCCTTCTCGATCGCGGAGAACAGATCGCGCTGGGAGTAATCCGGGTCAGTACCTGCCAGGCGCGCGGCATCAGCAGGTGCCAGGTTCTTGATACCTTGCTTAGTCTTGTAGTGCCATTTGACCCAATGACGCTCACCCGTCGCGCTGATCAGGCTGTATGTGTGACTGCCGAAGCCGTGCATGTGACGGTAGCCATCCGGAATGCCACGGTCCGAAAACAGGATCGTGACCTGGTGCAGCGCCTCGGGCGAGTGCGACCAGAAGTCCCACATCATTTGCGCGCTTTTCAGGTTGGATTGGGGCAACCGTTTTTGGGTGTGAATGAAGTCAGGGAATTTAAGTGGGTCACGGATAAAGAAAACGGGCGTGTTGTTCCCGACGATGTCCCAGTTGCCTTCTTCGGTATAGAACTTGATCGAAAAACCACGCGGGTCGCGCTCGGTGTCTGCCGAACCACGCTCACCACCGACGGTAGAGAAGCGCATGAAAATTGGAGTCTGCTTGCCCACGGACTCAAACAATTTAGCGCTGGTGTACTGAGTGATGTCGCGATTGACCGTGAAAGTACCGTGAGCACCCGAGCCTTTCGCGTGCACGCGGCGCTCCGGGATATTCTCGCGATTGAAGTGTGCAAGTTTCTCGATCAGGTGAAAATCGTCGAGTAACAGTGGGCCACGCGGGCCTGCGGACCGGGAGTTTTGGTTATCAGCGACAGGAGCGCCACTGGCAGTCGTAATCGTTTTATTCAGGCTCATACGAAATCTTCCTCTCTAACGTGTCCAACCGGCTAAACGGCTTGAGAGGAGTATTGGGCAATTTTGTTACGCCATCAAATTCATTAAATTATAAATATCGATAGATTTTACTAATCATTCAGACACAAAAAACCGGGCACTAGGCCCGGTTCTTTGTACAGACTGACGTCTTATTCAGCAGCTTCTACAACACCACCAACCGGACGATCAACCAGTTCGACGTACGCCATAGGCGCGTTGTCGCCAGTGCGGAAACCGCACTTGAGGATGCGCAGGTAGCCACCCTCACGGGTTGCATAACGCTTGCCCAGGTCGTTGAACAGCTTACCAACGATGGCTTTCGAACGAGTACGGTCGAAGGCCAGACGGCGGTTAGCCAAGCTGTCTGTCTTAGCCAGGGTGATCAGCGGCTCGGCAACGCGGCGCAGTTCCTTGGCTTTCGGCAGTGTAGTTTTGATCAGCTCGTGCTCAAACAGCGACACCGCCATGTTTTGAAACATGGCCTTGCGGTGTGAGCTGGTGCGGCTCAGGTGACGACCACTTTTACGATGACGCATGGTTCATTCCTTACCAAACACAACGTTCGGTGATTACGACGATCAGGCAGTCGCCTTGTCGTCCTTCTTAAGACTTGCAGGCGGCCAGTTGTCGAGGCGCATGCCGAGGGACAGACCACGGGAGGCCAGAACGTCCTTGATTTCAGTCAAGGATTTCTTACCCAGGTTCGGAGTCTTCAACAGTTCTACTTCGGTGCGCTGAATCAGGTCGCCGATGTAGTAAATGTTCTCCGCCTTAAGGCAGTTGGCCGAACGTACAGTCAGTTCCAGATCGTCAACCGGACGGAGAAGGATCGGATCGATCTCGTCTTCCTGTTCGATAACCACTGGCTCGCTGTCACCTTTGAGATCGACGAACGCAGCCAACTGCTGTTGCAGAATGGTTGCAGCGCGGCGAATAGCCTCTTCAGGATCCAGGGTACCGTTGGTTTCCAGATCAATAACCAGCTTGTCCAGGTTAGTACGCTGCTCGACACGGGCGTTTTCCACCACGTATGCGATACGGCGAACCGGGCTGAACGAAGAGTCAAGCTGCAAGCGACCAATGCTGCGGCTTTCGTCTTCATCGCTCTGACGCGAATCGGCCGGTTCATAACCACGACCACGAGCTACGGTGAGCTTCATGTTCAAGGCGCCGTTAGACGCCAGGTTAGCGATTACGTGATCGGGATTAACGATCTCGACATCATGATCCAGCTGAATATCGGCAGCGGTAACCACCCCCGAACCCTTCTTCGACAAGGTCAGCGTAACTTCGTCTCGACCGTGCAGCTTGATAGCCAGACCTTTAAGGTTCAACAGGATTTCAATTACGTCTTCCTGTACACCTTCGATGGCGCTGTACTCATGGAGTACACCGTCAATCTCGGCCTCGACTACTGCACAGCCGGGCATTGAGGACAACAGGATGCGTCGCAACGCGTTGCCCAGGGTGTGGCCGAAACCACGCTCGAGAGGCTCGAGCGTGATCTTGGCGCGGGTTGGACTGACAACCTGCACATCAATATGGCGGGGTGTCAGGAACTCATTTACCGAAATCTGCATGGATGCACCTATTTTCTAGCCCTTACTTGGAGTAGAGCTCGACAATCAGGCTTTCGTTGATGTCGGCGGACAGATCACTGCGAGCTGGAACGTTTTTGAAGACGCCAGATTTTTTCTCAGTGTCTACTTCTACCCATTCTACGCGGCCACGTTGGGCACACAGATCGAGAGCTTGGACAATGCGCAGTTGGTTCTTTGCCTTCTCGCGAATAGCGACCACGTCACCAGGGCGAACCTGGTAGGACGGTACGTTAACGGTTTTGCCGTTAATGCTGACCGATTTATGCGATACCAGCTGACGGGATTCGGCACGAGTAGAGCCAAAACCCATACGGTATACAACGTTGTCCAAACGGCATTCGAGCAATTGCAGCAGGTTCTCACCAGTAGCGCCTTTCTTGCCGGCTGCTTCTTTGTAATAACCGCTGAATTGACGTTCGAGAACGCCGTAAATACGACGGACCTTCTGCTTTTCACGCAGTTGGGTGCCGTAATCGGATTGGCGACCGCGGCGTTGGCCGTGGATACCTGGGGCTGCTTCGATGTTGCACTTGGATTCGATAGCGCGGACGCCGCTCTTCAAGAAGAGATCGGTGCCTTCACGACGTGCAAGTTTGCATTTTGGACCAATGTAACGAGCCATTTCTTACAGTCTCCTGGATTACACGCGGCGCTTCTTCGGCGGACGGCACCCGTTGTGCGGGATTGGCGTCACGTCGGTGATACTGGCGATCTTGTAGCCACAGCCGTTCAAAGCACGGACAGCGGACTCACGACCTGGACCTGGACCCTTGACGTTAACGTCGAGGTTCTTCAGGCCGTATTCCAGCGCAGCTTGACCAGCACGTTCAGCAGCTACTTGAGCAGCGAACGGGGTGGACTTGCGAGAACCACGGAAACCCGAGCCGCCGGAGGTAGCCCAAGAAAGCGCGTTACCTTGACGATCGGTAATGGTGACGATTGTGTTGTTAAAAGACGCGTGGATGTGGGCGATGCCATCAACCACTGTCTTTTTAACTTTTTTACGAGGACGAGCAGCAGGTTTTGCCATGACTAAATTCCTGTCGTTGCGCTGGTGCGATTACTTGCGGATCGGCTTACGCGGACCTTTGCGAGTACGCGCGTTGGTCTTGGTACGCTGACCGCGTACTGGAAGACCACGACGATGGCGAAGACCGCGGTAGCAGCCCAAATCCATCAAGCGCTTGATTTTCATGTTGATTTCGCGACGCAGGTCACCTTCAGTGGTGAACTTTGCCACTTCGCCACGCAGCTGTTCAATCTGCTCGTCGCTCAGATCTTTGATCTTCACCGCTGGGTTAACCCCAGTGGTTGCACAAATTTTCTGTGCAGTGGTGCGACCAACACCATAGATGTAGGTCAACGAGATAACAGTATGCTTGTTATCTGGAATGTTAACGCCTGCAATACGGGCCATTCAGTGGGACTCCAATTGACAGCTACCTACGCCCCGGAAGCCAAGAAATAGGGCGCGAGATAATATCGCTGTAATAACAAATAATCAACCCAGCAGCGCACTAGCTGCTGGGCTTTAAGCACAAATCACACTCAGCCTTGGCGCTGTTTATGACGTGGTTCCGCGCTGCAAATTACTCGAACAACACCTTCGCGGCGAATAATCTTGCAGTTACGGCACAGCTTTTTCACCGATGCACGAACTTTCATCACCAACTCCTCGAACCTTATGGGTGCTTCAGCGCAGCATGCCGCTACCGTAGCCCTTCAGGTTGGCTTTCTTCATCAGGGATTCGTACTGGTGCGAAACGAGGTGCGATTGTACTTGGGACATGAAGTCCATCACAACCACTACGACGATCAGCAACGAAGTCCCGCCAAGGTAGAACGGTACGTTTGCCGCAACCACCAGAAACTGGGGAAGCAGACACACGGCCGTCATATAAAGAGCACCGAACATGGTCAAGCGGGTCAGAACGCCATCAATATAGCGCGCAGACTGCTCGCCTGGACGGATGCCCGGAATAAAGGCACCGGACTTCTTCAGGTTTTCCGCTACGTCTTTCGGATTGAACATCAACGCCGTATAGAAGAAGCAGAAGAAAATAATCCCTGCACTAAACAGCAGAATATTCAACGGCTGACCAGGAGCGATCGACTGCGAGAGGTCCTGCAACCAGCCCATACCTTCAGACTGGCCAAACCAGGCACCCAACGAAGCCGGAAACAGCAAAATGCTGCTCGCGAAAATAGCTGGAATTACACCGGCCATATTCACTTTCAGCGGTAAGTGGCTAGTCTGCGCAGCGAAGACCTTACGGCCCTGCTGACGCTTGGCGTAGTGAACGGCAATACGACGCTGACCACGCTCAATGAACACCACAAAACCGATAATCGCTACTGCCAGCAAACCGATGGCAACCAAGGCGAAAATGTTGATATCACCCTGACGTGCAGACTCGAAAGACTGCCCAATCGCTCTCGGAAGACCGGCGACGATACCCGAAAAAATCAACATCGAGATACCGTTACCAACACCGCGCTCGGTAATCTGCTCACCCAGCCACATCATGAACATCGCGCCAGCCACAAACGTGGATACCGCAACGAAATGGAAGCCAAAGTCACCAGTGAACGCAACGCCCTGCCCTGCCAGACCAATGGACATGCCAATAGCCTGAACAAGAGCGAGGACGACAGTGCCATAGCGGGTGTATTGACTGATCTTACGACGACCAGCCTCACCTTCCTTCTTCAACTGCTCCAACTGCGGGCTGACGGCGGTCATCAACTGCATGATGATCGATGCCGAAATGTACGGCATGATCCCCAGTGCAAAGATACTCATCCGTTCCAGCGCGCCGCCGGAAAACATGTTGAACAAGCTAAGAATGGTCCCCTCATTCTGTCGAAACAGGTCCGCCAGCCGGTCCGGGTTGATACCAGGAACTGGGATGTGCGCGCCTATCCGGTAGACGATAATCGCCAGGAGTAGAAAACGCAGTCGAGCCCAGAGCTCGGATAACCCGCCTTTGCTGAGCGCTGAGAGAGCACCTTGCTTAGCCATTTATTCCTCGAACTTGCCGCCAGCTGCTTCGATAGCCGCACGCGCACCTTTGGTGGCTGCGATACCTTTGATGGTGACAGCGCGAGTAACCTCACCGGACAACATGATTTTCACACGTTGTACGTTTTGGTTGATCACGTTGGCATCCTTCAGGGACTGCACGGTGACGATGTCGCCTTCCACTTTAGCCAGTTCGGACAAACGCACTTCTGCGCGATCCATAGCTTTCAGGGAAACGAAACCGAATTTCGGCAGACGACGATGCAACGGCTGTTGGCCGCCTTCAAAGCCCGGAGCAATAGTGCCACCGGAGCGGGAGGACTGACCTTTGTGGCCACGGCCACCGGTCTTACCCAAACCACTACCGATACCACGGCCCGGACGATGCTTTTCGCGACGGGAACCCGGCGCTGGACTCAGATCATTGAGTTTCATCGATTAACCCTCGACTCGCAGCATGTAGTAAGCCTTGTTGATCATCCCGCGATTCTCGGGAGTATCCAGCACTTCTACAGTGTGACCGATGCGACGCAGACCCAAACCCTTAACGCACAATTTGTGGTTAGGGATGCGACCGGTCATGCTTTTGATCAGCGTTACTTTAACGGTAGCCATGATCAGAAGATCTCCTTGACACTTTTACCGCGCTTGGCAGCAATAGATTCAGGAGATTGCATAGCTTTCAAACCTTTAAAAGTGGCGTGAACCACGTTTACCGGGTTAGTCGAGCCGTAGCACTTGGCCAGTACGTTCTGAACACCAGCAACTTCCAACACTGCGCGCATAGCGCCGCCAGCGATGATACCAGTACCTTCAGACGCAGGCTGCATGTACACCTTCGAAGCGCCATGAGCAGACTTCATTGCGTACTGCAGAGTGGTACCGTTAAGGTCCACCTGAATCATGTTGCGACGAGCAGCTTCCATTGCTTTCTGGATCGCAGCAGGCACTTCACGTGACTTGCCACGGCCGAAACCAACACGCCCTTTACCATCACCCACCACGGTCAACGCGGTGAAAGTGAAGATACGGCCGCCTTTAACGGTTTTAGCAACGCGGTTCACTTGAACCAGCTTCTCAATGTAGCCTTCGTCGCGTTTTTGGTCGTTATTTGACATAACTTAGAACTCCAGCCCGCCTTCACGAGCAGCATCAGCCAGCGCCTTGACGCGACCGTGGTACTTGAAGCCAGAACGGTCAAAAGCCACTTGCGAGACGCCTACGGCTTTCGCACGCTCAGCGACCAGCTGGCCAACCTTAGTGGCCGCGTCGATGTTGCCAGTGGCTCCATCACGCAGTTCTTTGTCCAAAGTCGAGGCGCTCGCCAAGACTTTGCTGCCGTCGGCCGAGATGACCTGGGCATAAATGTGCTGCGAAGAGCGGAACACGCAGAGACGCACGACTTCTAGCTCGTGCATTTTCAAGCGTGCTTTGCGAGCGCGACGCAGTCGGGTAACTTTTTTGACGGTCATTTGCTATGCCCTACTTCTTCTTGGCTTCTTTACGGCGGACGACTTCGTCTGCGTAACGCACACCTTTGCCTTTGTACGGCTCAGGACGGCGGAAGTCGCGGATCTCAGCGGCCACTTGACCAACCAACTGCTTATCGATACCTCGGATGAAGATATCGGTCTGGTTGGGAGTCTCAGCGGTGATGCCATTCGGCAGGTCGTATTCCACTGGATGCGAAAAGCCGAGAGCCAGGGACA
Source organism: Pseudomonas sp. GG8 (assembly GCF_052976945.1). NCBI lineage: Bacteria > Pseudomonadati > Pseudomonadota > Gammaproteobacteria > Pseudomonadales > Pseudomonadaceae > Pseudomonas > Pseudomonas sp. GG8. The sequence continues at coordinate 33,859 of NZ_JBRIIP010000001.1, read as the reverse complement.
GCACTTTGTCTTTTGCTTGCGCTTTATAACCGACACCGACCAGCTGGAGCTTACGCTCGAAGCCTTGGCTTACGCCTTGGACCATGTTGTTAACCAGTGCACGAGTGGTGCCGGCCATTGCACGAGTCTGTTGATCGCCATTGCGAGCAGCGAAACGCAGCTCACCAGCTTCTTCAACAATCTCAATGGACGAATGGATGTTCAGATCTAGAGTGCCCTTGGCACCCTTCACCGAAAGCTGCTGGCCGACGAGTTTAACTTCGACGCCTGCTGGCAACTTAACGGGGTTCTTAGCTACGCGTGACATGCTTATCCCCCCTTAGAACACTGTGCAAAGAACTTCGCCGCCGACACCGGCAGCGCGCGCAGCACGATCCGTCATCACACCTTTGTTGGTGGAGACGATAGACACACCGAGACCGCCACGAACTTTTGGCAGATCATCGACGGACTTGTACTGACGCAAGCCTGGACGGCTAACGCGCTTCACTTCTTCGATGACTGGACGGCCTTCGAAGTACTTCAGCTCGATGGATAGCAGCGGTTTGATTTCGCTGCTGATCTGATAACCCGCAATGTAACCTTCGTCCTTGAGGACTTTGGCTACAGCTACCTTCAACGTGGAAGATGGCATGCTTACGACGGGCTTTTCAGCCATCTGGGCATTACGGATACGAGTTAGCATGTCCGCTAACGGGTCCTGCATACTCATGGGCTAGACGCTCCTGTTACAAAAATAATTAGCCTTGCGGCTACAGCTTGTCGCCGAGAAACTCCGGGCAAATGAAAGCACGGGCTCAGGCGAGCCGATCATTCTAGACACACCCCGGAAATGAATCAAGCCCCAAAAGGGGCTTGATTCAAAATCACGCTTCACACAGACCAATCTTTTACAAGATTGACCCGTGCGAGACGAGATGGACGCCTTACCAGCTAGCCTTGACCAGACCAGGAACGTCGCCACGCATTGCTGCTTCACGCAGCTTGTTACGGCCAAGGCCGAACTTGCGATAGACGCCGTGTGGACGGCCAGTGATGCGGCAGCGGTTACGCATGCGCGCAGCGCTTGCGTCACGTGGCTGCTTCTGCAGAGCTACTTGAGCTTCCCAACGTGCTTCTGGACTTGCGTTCAGATCAACGATGATAGCTTTCAGTTCTGCACGCTTCTTGGCGTACTTGGCAACCGTGAGCTGACGTTTCAGCTCGCGGTTTTTCATGCTCATCTTGGCCATTGTCCTACTCCAATCAGTTGCGGAACGGGAACTTGAAGGCACGCAGCAATGCGCGACCCTCGTCATCCGTACGAGCAGTGGTGGTCAGGGTAATGTCCAGACCGCGAAGAGCATCGATCTTGTCGTAATCGATTTCCGGGAAAATGATCTGCTCTTTAACGCCCATGCTGTAGTTACCACGACCATCGAAGGACTTGGCATTCAGGCCGCGAAAATCGCGAACCCGAGGCAGGGAGATCGACAGCAGACGATCCAGGAATTCGTACATACGATCGCGACGCAGAGTGACTTTAACGCCGATCGGCCAACCTTCACGGACTTTAAAGCCAGCGATGGATTTCCGAGCGTAAGTCACAACGACTTTCTGACCGGTGATCTTTTCCAGGTCAGCAACAGCGTGCTCGATGACTTTTTTGTCACCGACCGCTTCGCCAAGACCCATGTTAAGGGTGATCTTTGTAACGCGCGGAACTTCCATCACGTTCGAAAGCTTAAGTTCTTCCTTAAGTTTCGGAGCGATTTCCTTCCGGTAAATCTCTTTTAGTCGTGCCATGGTCTTCTACCTAGCAGTGTTCAAGCATCAACCGCTTTTTGGGTCGACTTGAAGACACGAATTTTCTTGCCGTCTTCAACTTTGAAACCAACGCGGTCAGCCTTGTTGGTTGCGCCGTTGAAAATGGCGACGTTAGAAGCGTGCAATGGCGCTTCTTTCTCGACGATACCGCCCTGAACGCCCGACGCCGGGTTAGGCTTGGTATGACGCTTAACCAGGTTGAGCCCACCAACGACCAGACGGTCGTCAACGAGAACCTTAAGCACCTTACCGCGCTTACCTTTGTCTTTGCCGGCGATCACGATGATCTCGTCGTCACGACGAATCTTTTGCATGTCGGATCTCCTTACAGCACTTCTGGGGCGAGCGAGACGATCTTCATGAACTTCTCAGTACGAAGTTCACGGGTCACTGGCCCAAAGATACGGGTGCCAATCGGCTCTTGCTTGTTGTTCAACAGAACAGCAGCGTTGCCGTCAAAGCGGATGATGGAGCCGTCAGCACGACGAACACCATGGCGAGTGCGGACTACTACTGCAGTCATCACTTGGCCTTTTTTCACCTTGCCGCGCGGAATTGCTTCCTTGACGGTCACTTTGATGATGTCACCGATACCAGCGTAACGACGATGGGAGCCACCCAGCACCTTGATGCACATAACGCGGCGTGCGCCGCTGTTATCGGCCACATCGAGCATGGATTGAGTCTGAATCATATAATTTCTCCGACCCCTAGTCCTTAGACTTCCACAGCGCGTTCGAGAATATCAACCAATGCCCAAGACTTGGTCTTGGCCAGCGGACGAGTTTCACGAATCGTGACTTTGTCGCCGATGTGGCACTGATTGGTTTCGTCGTGCGCGTGCAGCTTAGTCGAACGCTTAACATATTTACCGTAGATCGGGTGCTTTACGCGACGCTCGATCAGAACGGTGATGGTCTTGTCCATCTTGTCGCTGACAACACGGCCAGTCAGCGTACGGACGGTTTTTTCGGCTTCAGCCATGATCACTTACCTGCCTGCTGGTTAAGCACAGTCTTCACGCGAGCAATGTCACGTTTAACTTGCGAGAGCAGGTGAGACTGCCCCAACTGGCCAGTTGCTTTCTGCATACGCAGATTGAACTGGTCGCGCAGCAGGCCGAGCAATTGCTCGTTCAGCTGCTGTGCTGATTTTTCACGAAGTTCATTCGCTTTCATCACATCACCGTCCGTTTAACAAAGGAGGTGGCGAGTGGCAGCTTCGCAGCAGCCAGGGCGAAAGCCTCACGCGCCAGCTCTTCAGTAACACCCTCGATTTCATACAGGACTTTGCCTGGCTGAATCTGGGCAACCCAGTACTCAACGTTACCCTTACCTTTACCCATCCGAACTTCGAGTGGCTTTTTGGTTACAGGTTTGTCCGGGAATACACGGATCCAGATTTTGCCGCCACGTTTAACGTGACGGGTCAGTGCACGACGCGCTGACTCAATCTGACGAGCGGTGAGACGACCACGAGCAACAGACTTCAGCGCATATTCGCCGAAGCTGACTTTGCTACCGCGCTGAGCCAAGCCACGGTTGTGGCCTGTCATCTGCTTGCGGAACTTCGTACGCTTTGGTTGCAACATTTGGCGTACCCCTTACTTAGCAGCTTTTTTACGAGGCGCTGGTGCTTGTGGTTTCAGCTCTTCTTGGCGACCACCAATTACTTCGCCTTTGAAGATCCAAACCTTTACACCGATCACACCATAAGTGGTGTGAGCTTCGTAGTTGGCATAGTCGATGTCAGCACGCAGGGTGTGCAGTGGCACACGACCCTCGCGATACCATTCAGTACGTGCGATTTCAGCACCGCCGAGACGACCGCTCACTTGGATTTTGATGCCTTTGGCACCAATGCGCATGGCGTTCTGAACAGCGCGCTTCATAGCGCGACGGAACATTACGCGACGCTCCAGCTGCTGAGCTACGCTCTGCGCAACCAGCATACCGTCGAGCTCCGGCTTGCGGATCTCTTCGATATTGATGTGCACAGGCACACCCATTTGCTTGGTCAGGTCCTGACGCAGTTTCTCAACATCTTCACCTTTCTTGCCGATCACGATGCCGGGACGAGCGGTGTGGATGGTGATACGTGCAGTCTGAGCCGGACGATGGATATCGATACGGCTTACGGACGCGCTTTTTAGTTTGTCTTGGAGATACTCGCGCACCTTCAGATCAGCGAACAAATAGTCCGCATAAGTCCGACCGTCTGCGTACCAGACGGAGGTGTGCTCCTTGACGATTCCCAGGCGAATGCCAATGGGATGTACTTTCTGACCCATCTCTTCGACTCCGTTACTTGTCAGCAACCTTGACAGTGATATGGCAAGACCGCTTGACGATGCGATCAGCGCGGCCTTTGGCACGCGGCATGATTCGCTTCAGCGAACGCCCTTCGTTGACGAAAACGGTGGAGACCTTAAGGTCATCAACGTCTGCGCCTTCGTTATGCTCGGCGTTGGCTACGGCCGACTCCAGCACTTTCTTCAGGATCTCGGCGGCTTTCTTACTGCTGAAAGCCAACAGGTTGAGCGCTTCGCCCACCTTCTTCCCGCGGATCTGGTCGGCGACCAAGCGGGCTTTCTGGGCGGAGATTCGAGCGCCCGACAACTTAGCGGCTACTTCCATCGTTCCTTACCCCTTAACGCTTGGCTTTCTTGTCTGCCACGTGCCCACGATAAGTGCGGGTACCGGCAAACTCGCCTAGTTTATGGCCGACCATGTCTTCGTTCACAAGAACTGGGACATGTTGACGACCGTTATGCACAGCAATGGTCAAACCGACCATTTGCGGCAGAATCATAGAACGGCGCGACCAGGTCTTAACTGGTTTGCGATCATTCTTTTCCGCCGCCACTTCGATCTTCTTCAGTAGGTGAAGATCGATAAAAGGACCTTTTTTCAGAGAACGTGGCACTGTCGTATCCCTCTATTTACTTGCGACGACGGACGATCATTTTGTCGGTACGCTTATTACCACGAGTCTTCGCGCCCTTAGTCGGGAAGCCCCACGGCGATACCGGATGACGACCACCAGAGGTACGACCTTCACCACCACCATGTGGGTGGTCAACCGGGTTCATGGCAACACCACGAACGGTTGGGCGAACGCCACGCCAGCGTTTGGCACCAGCTTTACCCAGCGAACGCAGGCTGTGCTCGGAGTTCGAGACTTCGCCAAGCGTTGCACGGCATTCAGCCAATACTTTACGCATTTCACCAGAGCGCAGACGCAGGGTCACGTAGACACCATCACGCGCTACCAGCTGAGCAGAAGCACCAGCGGAACGAGCGATTTGCGCGCCTTTACCCGGCTTCAACTCGATGCCGTGTACGGTGCTACCCACTGGAATGTTGCGCAACTGAAGAGCGTTGCCCGGCTTGATCGGTGCCAAGGCACCTGCGATCAGCTGGTCGCCAGCACTAATGCCTTTAGGGGCAATAATGTAGCGGCGCTCGCCATCTGCGTACAACAGCAGGGCGATGTGAGCAGTACGGTTTGGATCGTATTCGATACGCTCAACGGTGGCACTGATGCCATCTTTGTCGTTACGACGGAAATCGACCAAACGATAATGCTGCTTATGACCACCACCGATGTGACGAGTGGTAATACGGCCATTGTTGTTACGACCACCAGTCTTCGATTTCTTCTCGAGCAGCGGTGCGTGAGGAGCGCCTTTATGCAGCTCCTGGTTGACCACCTTGACCACAAAACGGCGGCCAGGGGAAGTCGGTTTGCATTTAACGATTGCCATGATGCACCCCTTCCTTACTCAGCACTGCTGCTGAAATCGAGATCTTGGCCCGGTTGAAGGGAAATAATCGCCTTCTTCCAGTCATTACGCTTGCCCAGACCGCGAGCAGTACGTTTGCTCTTACCCAGAACATTCAGGGTAGTAACACGCTCTACTTTCACGCTGAACAGGCTTTCGACGGCCTTCTTGATTTCCAGCTTGGTTGCGTCAGTAGCAACCTTGAAAACGAACTGGCCTTTCTTGTCAGCCAGAACCGTAGCCTTCTCGGAAACGTGCGGGCCGAGTAGAACTTTAAATACGCGTTCCTGGTTCATCCCAGCAGCTCCTCGAATTTCTTCACGGCCGACACGGTGATCAACACCTTGTCGTATGCGATCAGACTAACTGGATCGGAACCCTGTACGTCACGAACATCAACGTGCGGCAGGTTACGAGCAGCCAGGTACAGGTTCTGATCAACAGCATCAGACACGATCAAGACATCAGTCAGACCCATGCCATTCAGCTTGTTCAGCAGGTCTTTGGTTTTCGGCGCTTCAACTACGAAGTCCTGAACCACGACCAGACGATCAGTACGTACCAGCTCAGCAAGGATGGAGCGCAATGCTGCGCGATACATCTTCTTGTTGAGTTTCTGGGAGTGATCCTGAGGACGAGCAGCAAAAGTGGTACCGCCGCCACGCCAGATTGGGCTACGGATAGTACCGGCACGAGCACGACCAGTACCTTTCTGACGCCATGGGCGCTTACCGCCACCGGAAACGTCTGAACGGGTCTTCTGGGCCTTGCTACCTTGACGGCCGCCGGCCATGTAGGCCACGACTGCTTGGTGAACCAGCGTCTCGTTGAACTCGCCGCCGAACGTCAGTTCGGAAACTTCGATCGCCTGAGCGTCATTTACATTTAATTGCATGTCAGCTTCCCCTTAACCGCGAGCCTTGGCTGCCGGACGTACAACCAGGTTGCCGCCAGTAGCGCCAGGAACAGCACCCTTGACCAACAACAGATTGCGTTCAGCGTCCACGCGCACCACTTCCAGGGACTGCACGGTCACGCGCTCAGCGCCCATATGACCGGACATTTTTTTGCCCTTGAATACACGACCAGGAGTCTGGCACTGGCCGATTGAGCCCGGGACGCGGTGGGATACGGAGTTGCCGTGAGTATTGTCTTGGCCACGGAAATTGTGGCGTTTGATCGTACCCTGGAAACCTTTACCTTTGGACTGACCGGTCACATCGACCATCTGACCAGCGGCGAAGATTTCTGCATTGATTACGTCGCCAGCCTGGTAGTCGCCTTCTTCAAGACGAAACTCCCAAACACCGCGACCAGCAGCAACGTTCGCTTTTGCGAAGTGACCTGCTTGAGCAGCAGTCACACGCGAAGCACGACGCACACCGACAGTGACTTGCACTGCACGATAGCCATCAGTTTCTTCGGTTTTGAACTGGGTGACGCGATTCGGCTCGATCTCAATGACCGTAACCGGAATGGAGACACCTTCTTCGGTGAAAATACGGGTCATACCGCATTTACGACCGACTACACCAATAGTCATGTTGTAAACCTCATGAGTGTACGGGGCTTTCACCCGCTATGGCCGCCCATTTCAGAGCGTTACACGACTAAGACCCGAGTCTTAGCCGAGGCTGATCTGTACTTCCACACCGGCCGCAAGATCAAGCTTCATAAGTGCGTCAACGGTTTTATCCGTTGGCTGGACGATGTCCAGAACGCGCTTGTGAGTACGGATCTCATACTGGTCGCGCGCGTCTTTGTTGACGTGCGGAGAAACCAGAACAGTGAACCGCTCTTTACGGGTAGGAAGTGGAATCGGACCACGCACCTGTGCACCAGTACGTTTCGCGGTTTCCACGATTTCCTGGGTGGATTGGTCGATCAGACGATGGTCAAAAGCCTTCAACCTGATACGGATTTGCTGATTTTGCATTGGATTTCAGACTCCCAGCTGCTATTCCCACCGGACGCAATACGCCCGTTAAAAGGAGGCGCAATTCTATAGACGGCCCAACCTAGTGTCAACCCAATAAAAAAGCCCCCGCAAGCGGGGGCCCTTTTATCAATCAACGCTTACGCGAGGATCTTGGCTACTACGCCAGCGCCGACGGTACGACCGCCTTCACGAATGGCGAAACGCAGACCTTCTTCCATCGCGATGGTTTTGATCAGGGTAACAGTCATTTGAATGTTATCACCTGGCATTACCATTTCAACGCCTTCTGGCAATTCGCAGTTACCGGTCACGTCAGTTGTACGGAAGTAGAACTGTGGACGGTAGCCTTTGAAGAACGGAGTATGACGGCCGCCTTCTTCTTTGCTCAGAACGTAAACTTCTGCGGTGAACGTGGTGTGCGGCTTAACCGAACCCGGCTTGACCAGAACCTGGCCACGCTCAACGTCTTCACGCTTGGTACCGCGCAACAGCACGCCGCAGTTCTCGCCAGCACGACCTTCGTCGAGCAGCTTACGGAACATTTCAACGCCGGTGCAGGTAGTGGTGACGGTGTCACGCAGACCAACGATCTCGATCGATTCCTGGATCTTGATGATCCCACGCTCGATACGACCTGTTACCACGGTGCCACGACCAGAGATCGAGAACACGTCTTCGATTGGCATCAGGAACGGCTTGTCGATCGCACGCACTGGATCTGGGATGTAGCTGTCCAGAGTCTCAAGCAGCTTAAGAACCGAAGTGGTACCCATTTCGTTATCGTCCAGACCTTCCAGCGCCATACGCGCGGAACCGATAATGATTGGAGTATCGTCACCTGGGAAGTCGTAAGTGCTCAGCAGATCGCGCACTTCCATCTCAACCAGTTCCAACAGCTCAGCGTCGTCTACCAAGTCAGCCTTGTTCAGGTAAACAACGATGTACGGAACACCTACCTGACGGGACAACAGGATGTGCTCGCGAGTCTGAGGCATAGGACCATCAGCTGCCGAGCAAACCAGGATAGCGCCGTCCATCTGCGCAGCACCGGTGATCATGTTCTTCACATAGTCAGCGTGACCTGGGCAGTCAACGTGAGCGTAGTGACGGATCTTGGTGTGGTATTCAACGTGAGCAGTGTTGATGGTGATACCACGAGCCTTTTCTTCCGGCGCGCTATCGATGCTGCCGAAATCAGCTGCTTTACCACCAAACGCTTCTGCAGCCACTCGAGTCAGAGCAGCAGTCAGAGTGGTTTTGCCATGGTCAACGTGACCAATGGTGCCAACGTTGACGTGCGGGAGGGTACGTTCAAATTTTTCTTTAGCCACGACAATTAACTCCTAGCCTAAAGGGGCTGAATCAGCCTTGTTTTTTAGTGACAGCTTCGACGATATGCGCCGGAGCTACATCGTATTTTTTGAATTCCATAGAGTAGCTCGCGCGACCCTGAGACATGGAACGGACGTCGGTCGCATAACCGAACATCTCACCCAACGGAACCTCGGCGCGAATCACTTTGCCGGAAACCGTATCTTCCATACCCAAGATCATGCCGCGACGACGATTCAAGTCGCCCATCACGTCACCCATATAGTCCTCAGGTGTAACAACCTCTACAGCCATGACCGGCTCAAGCAGAACACCACCACCTTTAGTGGCCAACTGCTTGGTCGCCATGGAAGCAGCCACCTTAAACGCCATCTCGTTGGAGTCGACGTCATGGTAAGAACCATCGAACACAGTAGCCTTCAGGCCGATCAGCGGATAGCCGGCAACAACGCCGTTCTTCATCTGCTCTTCGATACCCTTCTGGATAGCCGGGATGAATTCCTTAGGAACCACACCACCCACTACTTCGTTCACGAATTGCAGACCTTCCTGACCTTCGTCAGCAGGAGCAAAACGAATCCAGCAGTGGCCGAACTGACCACGACCGCCGGACTGGCGAACGAACTTGCCTTCGATCTCACAGGCCTTCGTGATTTTTTCACGATAGGAAACCTGTGGCTTACCGATGTTGGCTTCGACGTTGAACTCACGGCGCATCCGGTCTACCAGGATGTCCAGGTGCAACTCGCCCATGCCAGAGATGATCGTTTGACCAGTCTCTTCATCAGTTTTGACGCGGAAAGATGGATCTTCCTGAGCAAGTTTGCCCAGAGCGATACCCATTTTTTCCTGGTCATCCTTAGTCTTTGGCTCAACGGCAACCGAAATAACGGGTTCCGGGAAGTCCATACGAACGAGGATGATCGGCTTGTCGCTCGAGCAAAGGGTGTCACCGGTGGTGACGTCCTTCATACCAATCAAGGCCGCGATGTCACCAGCGCGTACTTCCTTGATCTCTTCACGAGTGTTCGCATGCATTTGCACCATACGACCAACGCGCTCTTTCTTGCCCTTGACCGAGTTGATCACGCCGTCGCCGGAGCTCAACACGCCCGAGTAAACGCGCACGAAAGTCAGAGTACCCACGAATGGGTCGGTAGCAATTTTGAAAGCCAGAGCCGAGAACGGTTCGTCGTCGTTTGCATGACGTTCCATAGCGACTTCTTCGTCATCCGGGTCAGAACCCTTGATGGCTGGAATGTCAGCTGGAGCCGGCAGGAAATCGATAACGGCGTCTAGAACCAGGGGAACGCCCTTGTTCTTGAACGAAGAACCGCAGACAGCAAGAACGATCTCACCAGCGATAGTACGCTGACGCAGAGCAGACTTGATCTCTTCGATGGTGAGCTCTTCACCTTCGAGGTACTTGTTCATCAACTCTTCAGTGGCTTCGGCCGCAGCCTCTACCATGTTGCCGCGCCACTCTTCAGCCAGCTCAAGCATGTCCGCCGGAATTGCTTCGCGGCGTGGAGCCATGCCCTTGTCAGCATCATCCCAGTAGACCGCTTCCATGTTGATCAGATCGATCTGACCCTGGAAGTTATCTTCAGCGCCAATAGCGAGCTGAATAGGGACTGGAGTGTGACCCAGGCGCTGCTTGATCTGAGCGACAACGCGCAGGAAGTTAGCACCCGCACGGTCCATCTTGTTTACGTAAACAAGACGCGGAACACCGTATTTGTTGGCTTGACGCCATACGGTTTCCGACTGAGGCTCAACACCCGAAGTGCCACAGAACACAACGACAGCGCCATCAAGTACGCGCAGCGAACGCTCTACTTCAATAGTGAAGTCAACGTGGCCAGGGGTGTCGATGATGTTGAAGCGATACTTGTCGAACTGCTTGGCAGAACCCGACCAGAAGGCCGTGGTTGCAGCGGAGGTGATAGTGATACCACGCTCCTGCTCCTGCACCATCCAGTCCATGGTCGCGGCGCCATCATGCACCTCGCCCATTTTGTGGTTTACGCCAGTGTAAAAAAGGACGCGCTCGGTGGTGGTGGTTTTACCAGCATCCACGTGAGCTACGATACCAATGTTACGGTAGCGGTTAATCGGAGTAGTACGAGCCATAAAGCCCTCGCAAAATTAGTGATGCCGAAATTAGAAGCGGTAGTGCGAGAAAGCCTTGTTGGCTTCAGCCATACGGTGCACGTCTTCACGCTTCTTAACTGCAGCACCTTTACCTTCAGCAGCGTCCATCAATTCGCCAGCCAAACGCAGAGCCATAGACTTTTCGCCACGCTTGCGCGCGAAGTCTACCAACCAGCGCATTGCCAGGGCGTTACGACGGGACGGACGAACTTCGACCGGAACCTGGTAAGTAGCACCGCCTACACGGCGCGACTTCACTTCGACCAGCGGAGCGATGGCGTCGAGAGCTTTCTCGAAGATTTCCAGGGGGTCGCTGTTCTTGCGTTCTTTAACCTTTTCCAGCGCGCCATAAACGATACGCTCGGCAACGGCTTTCTTGCCGCTTTCCATCACGTGGTTCATGAACTTGGCCAGAATCTGGCTGCCGTATTTTGGATCGTCAAGCACATCGCGCTTGGCTGCTACGCGTCTTCTTGGCATGGATAAGCCCTCAAACGGTCTTCAGGTTAGCTCGGGACCACAGCGCTCTTGCGAGGTGCGCCCGACCTTACTCTTATCGACTCAGAAAAATAGAAATCTGCAATTTATCGCAAAAAACGGCCGATTACTTCGGACGTTTGGTACCGTATTTCGAACGACCTTGGTTACGACCTTTAACGCCGGAAGTATCCAGGGAGCCGCGAACGGTGTGGTAACGAACACCTGGCAAGTCTTTTACACGACCGCCACGAATCAGTACGACGCTGTGCTCTTGCAGGTTGTGACCTTCACCACCGATGTACGAGGAAACCTCGAAACCGTTGGTCAGGCGCACACGGCATACTTTACGCAGTGCCGAGTTTGGTTTTTTCGGCGTAGTTGTATACACACGGGTGCATACGCCACGACGTTGCGGGCAGTTCTGCAGCGCAGGTACGTCGGATTTCTCGACGATACGCTTACGCGGCTGACGTACCAGCTGGTTGATAGTTGCCATCTACTAGCTCCACTGTTGTCTTGCGACGCTATTGTCTTACAAGAAAAGCAAAATGGCAGGACACGAGTCCCGCCAAATTTAGGGGTACAAGAGTCTAAAGAGGATCCTGCCCCCAGTCAAGACAAAGCCCCAACCTCCCCGACCATGAAGACAACAGCATAACGCCATTGCCTTTTGGCCGGGAGGGCCAGGGCTTCAATCTTAATTACCGCTTGAGTTCAACGCTTCGGTCAGTGCAGCTTCGACTTCACTGGCGCTAACACGCAACGGTTTGTCTGCTTCACGGCGACGTTTGCGCTCGCTGTGATAAGCCAGACCGGTACCGGCCGGGATCAAACGACCCACGACCACGTTTTCTTTCAGGCCGCGCAAGTAGTCGCGCTTGCCGGTTACAGCCGCTTCGGTCAGTACCCGCGTTGTCTCCTGGAAGGAGGCTGCGGAGATGAACGACTCGGTGGACAACGATGCCTTGGTGATACCCAGCAACACACGAGTGAACTTGGAAACGAATTTCTCGTCCGCGCTCAGGCGCTCGTTCTCGACCAGAACATGCGTCAACTCCATCTGGTCGCCCTTGATGAAGGTTGAATCGCCAGACTCGGCGATCTCAACTTTACGCAGCATCTGACGAAGAATCGTTTCGATGTGCTTATCGTTGATTTTCACGCCTTGCAGACGATAAACGTCTTGGATCTCGTTAACGATGTACTTGGCCAGCGCACTCACACCCAGCAGACGCAGGATATCGTGTGGATCGCTCGGGCCGTCGGAGATGACTTCACCGCGGTTCACTTGCTCGCCTTCGAAGACGTTCAGGTGACGCCACTTTGGAATCAGCTCTTCGTACAAGTCGCTGCCATCGTTCGGGGTAATGACCAGACGGCGCTTGCCTTTGGTCTCTTTACCGAACGCGATGGTGCCGCTGACCTCAGCCAGAATGGAGGCTTCTTTCGGACGACGCGCTTCGAACAAGTCGGCAACACGCGGCAGACCACCGGTGATGTCACGGGTTTTCGAAGTCTCTTGCGGGATACGGGCGATAACATCACCGATCGCAACCTGCACACCATCCGCAACACCGACCAGGGCGTTAGCCGGCAGGAAGTACTGAGCCGGTACGTCGGTACCTGGCAGCAGCAGATCCTTGCCATCCACACCGACCATCTTAACGGCAGGACGGATGTCCTTACCGGCAGCTGGACGGTCTTTGGCGTCGAGTACTTCGATGTTGGTCATACCGGTCAATTCGTCTGTCTGACGCTTGATCGTGATGCCTTCTTCCATGCCCACGTAGGTCACGGTACCTTTCATCTCGGTGACGATTGGGTGAGTGTGCGGATCCCACTTGGCCACGATTGCGCCAGCGTCGACCTTGTCGCCTTCCTTCACCGAAATCACAGCACCGTACGGCAGCTTGTAACGCTCACGCTCACGACCGTAGTCATCAGCAATAGCCAGTTCACCAGAACGAGACACTGCAACCAGGCAACCATCAACTCGCTCAACGTGCTTCAGGTTGTGCAGGCGGACAGTACCGCCATTCTTCACCTGAACGCTGTCAGCAGCAGAGGTCCGGCTTGCCGCACCACCGATGTGGAACGTACGCATGGTCAGCTGAGTACCCGGCTCACCGATCGACTGCGCAGCGATTACGCCGACAGCTTCACCGATGTTCACCTGATGCCCGCGAGCCAGGTCACGACCGTAGCACTTGGCGCAGATACCGAAACGAGTTTCGCAGCTGATTGGCGAACGTACGATCACTTCATCGATGCTGTTCAGCTCGATGAACTCAACCCACTTCTCGTCAACCAGGGTGCCTGCAGGAACGATGACATCATCGGTACCCGGCTTGAACACGTCACGGGCGATAACTCGACCCAGTACGCGCTCACCCAATGGCTCAACGACGTCGCCGCCTTCAATGTGCGGCGTCATCAGCAGACCGTGCTCGGTACCGCAGTCGACTTCTGTAACCACCAGATCCTGAGCCACGTCTACCAGACGACGAGTCAGATAACCGGAGTTCGCAGTTTTCAACGCGGTATCCGCCAAACCTTTACGAGCACCGTGAGTGGAGATGAAGTACTGAAGTACGCTCAAACCTTCACGGAAGTTCGCAGTGATCGGCGTTTCGATGATCGAGCCATCCGGCTTGGCCATCAAGCCACGCATACCTGCGAGCTGACGAATCTGTGCAGCGGAACCCCGTGCGCCGGAGTCAGCCATCATGTACATCGAGTTGAAGGATTCCTGATCAACTTCGACGCCATGACGGTCGATGACTTTCTCTTTCGAGAGGTTCGACATCATCGCCTTGGAAACTTCGTCGTTGGCCTTGGACCAAAGGTCGATCACCTTGTTGTACTTCTCGCCCTGGGTTACCAGGCCTGAGGCGTACTGACTTTCGATCTCTTTAACTTCTTCGGTCGCAGCGTCGATGATGCGAGCTTTTTCATCAGGGATAACGAAGTCGTTAACACCAATGGAAACACCCGAAATAGTCGAGTAGGCAAAACCGGTATACATCAATTGGTCAGCGAAAATAACGGTCTCTTTCAAACCAACCACGCGGTAGCACTGGTTGATCAGTTTGGAGATCGCTTTTTTCTTCATCGGCTGGTTGACCACGTCGTACGACAGGCCGGCCGGAACCACCTGGAACAACAGCGCACGGCCGACGGTTGTGTCGACGATACGGGTGTTCTTGACGCTGCCACCATCACGATCATTGACGGTTTCGTGGATGCGGACTTTGACTTTGGCATGCAGCGCGGCTTCGCCGGCACGGAACACACGGTCAACTTCCTGCAGATCCGCGAACACACGACCTTCGCCCTTGGCGTTGATCGCTTCACGCGTCATGTAGTACAGACCCAATACAACGTCCTGCGACGGAACGATGATTGGCTCACCGTTGGCTGGCGACAGGATGTTGTTGGTCGACATCATCAGCGCACGCGCTTCGAGCTGGGCTTCCAGCGTCAGCGGTACGTGAACGGCCATTTGGTCGCCGTCGAAGTCGGCGTTGTACGCAGCACAGACCAACGGGTGAAGCTGAATAGCTTTACCTTCGATCAGAACCGGTTCAAACGCCTGGATACCCAGACGGTGAAGAGTCGGTGCACGGTTGAGGAGAACCGGGTGTTCGCGAATCACTTCAGCGAGAACGTCCCAAACCTCTGGCAACTCGCGCTCAACCATTTTCTTCGCGGCTTTGATGGTGGTGGCGAGGCCACGCATTTCCAACTTACCGAAAATGAACGGCTTGAACAGCTCGAGAGCCATTTTCTTTGGCAGACCGCACTGGTGCAGACGCAGAGCCGGGCCTACGGTAATTACCGAACGACCCGAGTAGTCAACACGCTTACCGAGCAAGTTCTGACGGAAACGACCTTGCTTACCCTTGATCATGTCAGCCAGGGACTTCAGAGGACGCTTGTTCGAACCAGTAATGGCACGGCCACGACGGCCGTTGTCGAGCAAGGCATCGACCGCTTCCTGCAACATACGCTTTTCGTTGCGCACGATGATGTCCGGTGCGGACAGATCAAGCAGGCGCTTCAAGCGGTTGTTACGGTTGATCACTCGACGATACAGATCGTTGAGGTCGGACGTCGCGAAACGACCACCGTCAAGCGGAACCAAAGGACGCAGATCTGGCGGCAGAACCGGCAGAACGGTCAGCACCATCCACTCAGGAAGGTTGCCGGAACCCTGGAAGGCTTCCATCAACTTCAAGCGCTTGGACAGCTTCTTGATTTTGGTTTCGGAGTTGGTTTGCGGAATTTCTTCGCGCAGACGGCCAATCTCGTGTTCCAAGTCGATAGCGTGCAGCAGTTCACGGACAGCTTCAGCACCCATACGGGCGTCGAAGTCATCGCCGAACTCTTCGAGTGCTTCAAAGTACTGCTCGTCGTTGAGCAGTTGACCCTTTTCAAGGGTGGTCATGCCTGGATCGATAACGACATAGCTCTCGAAATAGAGAACGCGTTCGATATCACGCAGGGTCATGTCCATCAGCAAGCCGATACGGGACGGCAGGGACTTCAGGAACCAGATGTGGGCAACTGGCGAGGCCAGTTCGATGTGAGCCATACGCTCGCGACGAACTTTTGCCAGCGCGACTTCTACGCCGCACTTCTCGCAGATCACACCACGATGCTTCAAGCGCTTGTACTTACCGCACAGGCACTCGTAATCCTTTACCGGGCCAAAGATCTTGGCGCAGAACAGGCCGTCACGCTCAGGTTTGAACGTACGGTAGTTGATGGTTTCCGGTTTTTTAACTTCACCGAACGACCACGAACGGATCATCTCAGGCGATGCCAATCCAATACGGATGGCGTCGAACTCTTCGACTTGACCCTGGTTTTTCAGCAAATTCAGTAGGTCTTTCAAGGCCTTTCCTCCTGGCGGAGCAGGGAGCAGGCAATACAGCCCTGCTCCCAATTCGCGTCACGTGTTATTCGGTTTCCAGATCGATATCGATACCGAGCGAACGAATTTCTTTGATCAACACGTTGAAGGACTCGGGCATGCCCGGCTCCATACGGTGATCGCCGTCCACGATGTTTTTGTACATCTTGGTCCGACCGTTCACATCGTCCGACTTCACTGTGAGCATTTCTTGCAGAGTGTAAGCCGCGCCGTATGCTTCCAGCGCCCACACTTCCATCTCCCCGAAACGCTGACCACCGAACTGAGCCTTACCACCCAGCGGCTGCTGGGTAACCAGGCTGTAAGAACCAGTGGAACGCGCGTGCATCTTGTCGTCCACCAAGTGGTTCAGCTTCAGCATGTACATGTAGCCAACTGTTACCGGGCGCTCGAATTTGTTGCCGGTACGACCGTCGAACAGCTGCATCTGGCCGCTTTCTGGCATATCAGCCAGTTTAAGCATTGCCTTGATTTCGCTTTCCTTGGCACCGTCGAACACCGGAGTTGCCATTGGCACGCCGTTGCGAAGGTTCTTCGCGAGATCCAGGATTTCCTTGTCGGTGAAGTCTTCCAGATTTTCCTGGCGACCGCCGATTTCGTTGTAGATCTCGTTGAGGAACTTGCGCAAGTCTGCGACTTTACGCTGCTCTTCAAGCATACGGTTGATCTTCTCACCCAAGCCCTTGGCAGCAAGGCCCAGGTGGGTTTCAAGGATCTGACCGACGTTCATACGCGAAGGTACGCCCAGCGGGTTGAGGACGATATCGACCGGTGTGCCATTGGCATCGTGCGGCATGTCTTCAACTGGCATGATCACGGAGACCACACCTTTGTTACCGTGACGACCAGCCATCTTGTCACCCGGCTGGATGCGACGGCGGATTGCCAGGTAAACCTTGACGATCTTCAGAACGCCAGGTGCCAGGTCATCGCCCTGCTGCAGCTTGCGTTTCTTGTCTTCGAACTTGTCATCCAAAAGACGGCGACGATCAACGATGTAAGCCTGAGCCTTCTCGAGCTGCTCGTTCAGAGCATCTTCAACCATGCGCAGTTTGAACCACTGACCATGCTCGAGACCGTCGAGAATTTCGTCGGTGATGTCCTGACCCTTCTTCAGACCTGCGCCGCCTTCAGCCGTACGGCCTACCAAAGCGGAACGCAGACGTTCGAACGTAGCGCCTTCGACGATACGGAACTCTTCGTTCAAGTCCTTACGGATTTCGTCGAGCTGGATCTTCTCGATGGACAGAGCACGAGCATCACGCTCAACACCGTCACGAGTGAAGACCTGAACGTCGATGACAGTGCCCTTGGTACCCGTAGGTACGCGCAGGGAAGTGTCCTTAACGTCGCTCGCCTTCTCACCGAAGATCGCACGCAACAGTTTTTCTTCTGGTGTCAGCTGGGTCTCGCCTTTCGGAGTGACCTTACCGACCAGAATGTCGCCAGCGCCGACTTCAGCACCGACATAAACGATACCGGCTTCATCAAGCTTGTTCAGTGCAGCTTCACCCACGTTCGGAATGTCTGCAGTGATCTCTTCAGGCCCAAGCTTGGTGTCACGAGCCACACAGGTCAGTTCCTGAATGTGGATCGTGGTGAAACGGTCTTCTTGAACAACACGCTCGGACAGGAGGATGGAGTCTTCGAAGTTGTAACCGTTCCACGCCATGAATGCGATGCGCATGTTCTGACCCAGAGCCAGCTCACCCATATCGGTGGACGGACCGTCAGCCATGATGTCGCTACGCTCAACCCGATCACCCTTGCTCACCAGCGGACGCTGGTTGATGCAGGTGTTCTGGTTGGAACGGGTGTATTTGGTCAGGTTGTAGATGTCTACACCAGCTTCACCGGTTTCAACTTCGTCATCAGCAACACGAACCACGATACGGCTGGCATCGACCGAGTCGATCACGCCGCCACGACGAGCCACGACGCAAACACCGGAGTCACGGGCAACGTTACGCTCCATCCCGGTGCCGACCAGCGGCTTGTCGGAACGCAGGGTCGGTACCGCCTGACGCTGCATGTTCGAACCCATCAACGCACGGTTGGCGTCGTCATGCTCGAGGAACGGGATCAGCGAGGCCGCTACCGAAACTACCTGCTTCGGCGAAACGTCCATCAGCGTCACGTCTTCAGGCGCCTTGACGGTGAATTCGTTGAGGTGACGTACCGCAACCAATTCGTCGATCAGGTGACCGGTGTCGTTCATCGTGGCCGAAGCCTGAGCGATAACGTGATCCGCTTCTTCGATAGCCGAGAGGAACACGATTTCGGTAGTCACCAGTGCGTCTTTAACCACACGGTACGGGCTTTCGAGGAAGCCGTACTGGTTGGTACGCGCATAGGCAGCCAAGGAGTTGATCAGACCAATGTTCGGACCTTCCGGCGTTTCAATCGGGCATACACGACCATAGTGAGTCGGGTGTACGTCACGAACTTCGAAGCCGGCACGTTCACGAGTCAAACCACCAGGGCCGAGTGCAGAGACACGACGCTTGTGGGTGATCTCGGACAGCGGGTTGTTCTGGTCCATGAACTGCGAAAGCTGGCTGGAACCGAAGAACTCTTTGACCGCGGCTGCGACTGGCTTGGCGTTGATCAGGTCTTGAGGCATCAGACCTTCGCTTTCCGCCATCGACAGACGCTCTTTGACCGCACGCTCTACACGTACCAGGCCAACGCGGAACTGGTTTTCGGCCATTTCGCCAACACAACGAACACGACGGTTACCCAAGTGGTCGATGTCATCGACGATGCCTTTCCCGTTACGGATATCAACCAGCGTCTTCAGGACGGCGACGATATCTTCTTTGCACAACACACCCGAACCTTCGATCTCGGTACGACCGATACGACGGTTGAACTTCATCCGACCGACTGCAGACAGGTCATAGCGCTCAGGGCTGAAGAACAGGTTGTTGAACAGCGTTTCGGCTGCATCTTTGGTCGGTGGCTCACCAGGACGCATCATGCGATAGATCTCGACCAGCGCTTCCAATTGGTTGCTGGTGGAGTCGATCTTCAGCGTGTCAGAGACAAACGGACCGCAATCGATATCGTTGGTGTACAACGTTTCGACACGGACAACCTGAGCCTTGGCGATTTTTGCCAGAATCTCGGTGTTCAGCTCCGTGTTGCATTCGGCAATGATTTCGCCGGTCGCTGGATGCACGATGATCTTGGCGGTAGTGCGACCCAGGACATAGTCCATAGGCACTTCCAGCTCTTTGATCCCGGCTTTTTCCATCTGGTTTACATGGCGAGCGGTGATCCGACGACCTTGTTCGACAATGACTTTGCCTTTGTCGTCCAAGATGTCAATAGCCGCAATTTCACCACGAAGACGCTGAGGAATCAGCTCCAGATTCAGGTTTTCACCCTGCACATGGAAAATGTTGGTGGTATAGAACGCATCGAGCACTTGCTCAGTCGTATAGCCCAGCGCGCGCAACAATACGGACGCAGGCAGCTTACGACGACGGTCGATACGAACGAACACGCAGTCTTTCGGGTCGAACTCGAAGTCCAGCCACGAGCCGCGGTATGGAATGATACGCGCGGAATAAAGCAGCTTACCGGAGCTGTGCGTCTTACCGCGGTCGTGGTCGAAGAACACGCCCGGGGAACGGTGCAACTGGGAAACGATTACGCGCTCGGTACCGTTGATTACGAAGGTACCGTTCTCAGTCATCAGGGGAATTTCACCCATGTAGACTTCTTGCTCTTTGATGTCCTTGATCGCTTTATTCGACGATTCTTTGTCGAAAATGATCAAACGGACCTTGACCCGCAAAGGCACAGCGTAAGTCACACCGCGCAGCACGCACTCTTTGACATCAAATGCCGGTTCGCCCAAGCGATAACCCACATACTCCAGCGCAGCATTGCCGGAGTAGCTGATGATCGGGAAAACGGATTTGAAGGCTGCATGCAGACCGACGTCGCGGAACTGATCTTTGGTAGCTCCCGCTTGCAGGAATTCGCGATACGAATCCAGCTGGATGGCCAGGAGATAAGGCACATCCATTACGTCCGGCAACTTGCTAAAGTCCTTGCGGATACGTTTTTTCTCAGTATATGAGTAAGCCATCAGCGTTCCCCAGCTTGGTCACCTGCTTGTTTGGCTTCTCCCGACGGGAGCAGCCAGAAAATCGTGCAAACCCCTTGGTTTGCACCACCCGCATCGGGTGGCTCTTACACGTTACAGATGCTGACCAGGCCAGCCATCTATAACGGAAAAAGGCCGGTGGCAAGAGCCACCAGCCATCAGCCTTTCGCTTAACGCTTGGGCTGGATACGCAAAGTCGATGCTTATTTCAGCTCGACTTTAGCGCCTGCTTCTTCCAGAACAGCTTTGGCTTTGTCAGCAGCATCTTTCGATACAGCTTCCAGAACGATGCCAGGAGCGCCGTCAACTACAGCTTTGGCTTCTTTCAAGCCCAGGCCAGTCAGTTCACGTACAGCCTTGATCACGTTAACTTTCTTCTCGCCAGTTTCGGTCAACATAACGTTGAATTCAGTCTGCTCTTCAACAACAGCGGCAGCAGCAGCTGGGCCGGCGGAAGCAGCGGCAGCAGAAACGCCGAATTTTTCTTCGAAAGCTTTGATCAGCTCAACAACCTGCAGAACGGACATTTCAGCTACGGCGTTGAGGATATCGTCTTGAGAGATAGACATGACTCTAATTCCTGATTTGGGGACGGCCTACGCGGCCATCGAAATAAACAAAAATACGCGAGAAGAAGTGCTCAGCCTTAAGCTGCGGCCGCTTCTTTTTGTTCGCGAACAGCCGCCAGAGTACGAGCCAACTTGCTGGTAGCGCCTTGAATCACGCTCATCAGCTGAGAAATAGCTTCGTTACGGGTCGGCAGAGTTGCCAGTACGTCGATCTGATTAGCTGCGAGGAACTTGCCCTCGAACGCAGCTGCCTTGATCTCGAACTTATCCTGACCTTTGGCGAATTCCTTGAACAAACGGGCAGCAGCGCCAGGGTGTTCGTTGGAGAACGCAACCAAGGTCGGGCCTGTGAACACGTCGTTGAGCACGTCATATTGAGTGCCTGCAACGGCGCGTCGCAGCAAGGTGTTACGTACAACACGTACGTAAACGCCTGCTTCACGGGCCTCTTTACGGAGTCCGGTCATAGCGCTTACTGTCACACCGCGGGCATCAGCCACGACAGCGGACAGAGCTACTTTGGCAGCCTCGTTGACTTCAGCGACGATGGCCTTCTTGTCTTCGAGTTTAATTGCCACGGGTTAACTCCTGCTTGTTACCGTTTCATCCAACCGAGGTCGGATGTCGTTTTGGTGTCTGATTCGGTAAGGAACCGGGAGCACCATCTGCGTAGGCTTGAGGTTTAAGACTTTCGCCGCCTACGGTCTTGGATAGCCCCCGCCAGGCAGGGACCCCAATCTTTCATAGGTGCAGTCGCCTGCACCCATTTGTCTTACGCGTCCAGCGAGCCTTGGTCGATGACCAGACCTGGGCCCATAGTGGTGCTCAGGGTAACGCGCTTGACATAAATACCTTTCGAAGAAGCTGGCTTGATACGCTTCAAATCAGCGATCAGCGCTTCAACGTTTTCCTTCAACTTGACAGCGTCGAAACCGACTTTGCCAACGGAAGTGTGGATGATGCCGTTTTTGTCGGTGCGATAACGAACCTGACCAGCCTTGGCGTTTTTAACCGCCGTGGCTACGTCTGGCGTCACAGTGCCGACTTTAGGGTTAGGCATCAGGCCACGTGGGCCGAGGATCTGACCCAACTGACCAACAACACGCATCGCGTCCGGGGAGGCGATAACAACGTCGAAGTTCAGGTTACCGGCTTTCATTTCGGCGGCCAGGTCGTCCATACCAACACGATCAGCGCCAGCAGCCAGAGCAGCTTCAGCAGCAGGGCCCTGGGTGAACACAGCAACGCGAACAGTTTTGCCAGTGCCGTGCGGAAGCACGGTTGCACTGCGAACAACCTGATCGGATTTACGCGGGTCAACACCAAGGTTAACCGCAACGTCAACAGATTCGCTGAACTTGACCGTCGACAGCTCGGTCAACAGAGCAGCTGCGTCTGCGAAGTTATAAGCTTTGCCCGGCTCAATTTTAGCCGCGATAGCTTTTTGGCGCTTAGTCAACTTAGCCATTACACACCCTCCACGTTAAGGCCCATGCTACGAGCAGAGCCAGCGATGGTACGCACAGCGGCGTCCATATCACTTGCTGTCAGATCCGCGTTTTTGGTTTTCGCGATTTCTTCCAGCTGAGCACGGGTCACGGTGCCAACCTTAACGGTGTTCGGACGAGCGGAACCGCTAGTCAGACCAGCAGCCTTCTTCAGCAGAACCGAAGCAGGTGTGGATTTGGTTTCGAAAGTGAAGCTACGGTCGCTGTAGACAGTGATGATCACTGGAGTCGGCAGACCTGCTTCAAGACCCTGAGTACGGGCGTTGAAAGCCTTGCAGAATTCCATGATGTTCACGCCATGCTGACCCAGAGCAGGACCAACAGGTGGGCTTGGGTTAGCCTGAGCGGCCTTCACTTGCAGCTTGATGTAAGCGGTAATTTTCTTGGCCATGAGGCACTCCAATTACGGGTTCAGACGCCTAAAAAGGCTCCCCGGTTACTTGCGCGTTTATCCCAGTGACGACAAAACCCCACAGCCTAGGGCTGCGGGGTTGGGATTTTCGTTCAGCTATGCCTTTTCGACCTGGCTGAACTCTAACTCTACCGGAGTAGAGCGACCGAAAATAAGCACAGCCACTTGGATCCGGCTTTTTTCGTAGTTAACTTCTTCAACCGTGCCGTTAAAATCAGCGAATGGACCGTCGGTGACACGAACAACTTCACCTGGCTCGAACAGTGTTTTTGGCTTCGGTTTGTCGCTACCATCAGCGACGCGACGCAGAATCGCTTCTGCCTCTTTATCAGTGATCGGTGCTGGCTTATCAGCAGTACCGCCGATGAAACCCATCACACGAGGAGTGTCCTTGACCAAGTGCCAAGTACCCTCATTCATATCCATCTGTACCAGCACATAGCCTGGAAAGAATTTGCGCTCGCTTTTGCGTTTCTGGCCATTACGCATTTCAACCACTTCTTCAGTGGGAACCAGAATTTCGCCGAAGCCTTCTTCCATGCCAGCCAGCTTCACACGCTCAAGCAGAGAGCGCATGACATGCTTCTCATAACCGGAGTAAGCATGCACTACGTACCAACGCTTAGCCACGGGACACCCTTAGCCGACAATCAAAGAAACAAGCCAACCGAGCAGGGAATCTAAACCCCACAACAGCAGCGCCATAACCAACACAACAGCCACAACAATCAATGTGGTCTGCGTAGTTTCTTGGCGAGTAGGCCAAACGACTTTACGAATCTCGGTACGAGCTTCCTTTGCCAACACGAAGAAAGCTTTACCTTTTCCTGTCTGCAAACCAACAAAGGCAGCAGCAGCAGCAATAGCAAGCAATACAAGCACGCGGTACAGGATCGGTTCCGCTGAGTAGTACTGATTGCCGACAACACCTACGACCACCAAAACGGCTACCAGGAGCCATTTAAGCAGGTCAAAGCGAGAGTCTTGGGCTTCAGCCTTGGGAGTCATCTACGAGGATCCTGTGAAAAGAAAGCCAGATTAACACCGAGTGAATCTGGCAGGTCAGGAGGGAATCGAACCCCCAACCTACGGTTTTGGAGACCGTCGCTCTGCCAATTGAGCTACTGACCTAAAAGCAAAATTAGGCCGACCATTATGCCGGCCCAACAAGAGTTTTTCAACAACTTACTCGATGATTTTAGCTACGACACCCGCGCCGACGGTACGACCGCCCTCACGAATAGCGAAACGAAGACCATCCTCCATCGCAATCGGCTGAATCAGGGTGACAACCATTTTCACGTTGTCACCAGGCATTACCATCTCAATGCCCTCTGGCAATTCACAGTTACCGGTCACATCCGTTGTACGGAAGTAAAACTGTGGACGGTAACCTTTGAAGAATGGCGTATGACGACCACCCTCTTCCTTGCTCAGAATATACACTTCACCTTCGAACCTGGTATGCGGCCTGACAGAGCCCGGCTTGGCCAAAACCTGACCTCGCTGAACATCATCACGTTTGGTGCCGCGCAACAGTACTCCGACATTCTCGCCCGCACGACCTTCATCGAGCAGCTTCCGAAACATTTCAACACCCGTACACGTCGTCTTTATGGTGGGAACGATACCGATAATCTCGATCTCTTCCTGCACCCTGACGATGCCACGCTCAACGCGACCCGTTACAACCGTACCGCGACCTGAGATCGAGAACACATCTTCGATCGGCATCAGGAACGGCTTGTCGACTGCACGCTCAGGCTCTGGAATATAACTGTCCAGAGTATCAACCAATTTACGGACGGCTGTCGTGCCCATTCCGCCTTCATCCTGACCATTCAACGCCATCAAAGCGGAACCAATCACGATCGGGGTTTCATCACCCGGAAAACCGTACGCACTCAGCAGATCCCGGACTTCCATTTCGACCAATTCAAGCAACTCTTGATCGTCAACCATGTCAGCCTTATTCAGGAAGACAACAATATATGGAACCCCAACCTGACGAGACAACAAAATGTGTTCACGAGTCTGCGGCATTGGACCATCAGCCGCAGAGCACACTAGGATCGCGCCATCCATCTGAGCAGCTCCGGTAATCATGTTTTTCACATAATCAGCGTGGCCAGGACAGTCAACATGAGCGTAGTGACGGATCGCAGAATCATATTCAACGTGCGACGTGTTGATTGTAATGCCGCGCGCCTTTTCTTCAGGAGCATTATCGATTTGAGAGAAGTCACGAGCAGAACAACCGAATGCTTCAGCGCATACTTTGGTCAGAGCTGCAGTCAAGGTCGTCTTTCCATGGTCAACGTGACCTATGGTACCAACGTTCAAGTGCGGCTTCTTGCGTTCGAACTTTTCTTTAGCCATCGACACCATCTCCAATAGAAGAATGAATCTTGACCGCTTAAAACAAAGGCAGATATTTTCATATCTGCCTTGGTAATGGAGCTCTTGAGCAGATTCGAACTGCTGACCTCACCCTTACCAAGGGTGTGCTCTACCAACTGAGCTACAAGAGCGAAACACATTGCACCAACAGCAAACTTGGAGCGGGTAGCGGGAATCGAACCCGCATCATCAGCTTGGAAGGCTGAGGTTCTACCGCTAAACTATACCCGCGGCGCTTGCTGCTAACGCTGAAATTTGGTGGAGGGGGAAGGATTCGAACCTTCGAAGTCGTAGACGTCAGATTTACAGTCTGATCCCTTTGGCCGCTCGGGAACCCCTCCTGAACGAGGCAGCATTTTCAACTCATGCTACCCTTCTGTCAACTATTTTCTCATTAAAAACCTGAGGTTACATTCGCTGACAACAACTCTACAGGTGACGCTGTTAACGCCACGCTGCGAAGCGGGCGCCATTCTATGCAAACTAATCCGTAGTTGCAATGCCCTCACAAGACATTATTTTGTTTTTTAGCTGTGAGAAGTCCTGAGTGAGTTCCTGAATCAGGCCCTCATCCACAAGCCGTCGACTCGACGGAGCAACCCTCAACCAATAACCAGCCGTAGAACCTGCCGCGGGAGACTGAAACTGCGACTGTATATCGAGGCTCGTTAACCGCTGCTCAACCAGGCGTGCATCCTCCTGACGAACAAAACCACCCAGATACAGGCACTTTTCCTCCGCCTCATGGGGAGCAGAAGGGTTTTCGCGCGCAGCATCAGACTCACTCAGCAGATGAATATCTTGCTGAGAACCTCGATACAACGACAAGGAAATAACCTCCTTGGCCCGCAGAGGTGCTTCCTGCTGATGCCATATGTAATAGAAGGCATTGAGCATCAATAGCAAAAGAAATAGCCAGCGCATAGCAACCTCAAGGCAATGGACAAGCCAGGGCCAGCCCCACGAAAACCAGATCAGGCATCATTCGCGCGTCCGGCAAAATCCCCCCAATCAAATCCGCATCGCCGCCCGTAACAAAAACGGTGAAATCGTCCTTCCAATGATCGCGAGCCATGCTCAATTGAGTCAGTACAAAACCTCGCGCCATCAACGAACACCCACGCTCCACCGCCTCAGCTGTCGAGCGTCCTGGGGCGAAGTTGATCAGTGCGCGCTCCGCAGCAGCATCGTCGTAGCGAATCCGTCGTGTATGTGTACGCAGCTGATTGCGCATCAAGGGCATACCCGGACAGATAAAACCTCCCAGGTGCTGCCCATCGGGTGCAACAAAATCGGACGTGATAGCAGTCCCCAGATCCAGCACCAAGCACGCGCCACCTGCCAGATGATACGCACCCACTATGGCAAGCCACCGATCCAGGCCTAGCAGCTCATATTCGTCATAACCATTTGTTACGCCGGCCATAAGCCTCGCAGGAGCGGCATACATGACGTCTATCGAAAAGGCCTTGACCAGAACAGCGACCAACTGGGCCGTTTCCTCGTTGCTGCGCACGCTTACCAATCTACAGCGAGCCAAGCGCAGACCCGGCACCTGATGAAGAGCCCGTAGCAGCGCCTCATCACAATCGACAATACCTCCCACGACTGCCGATGGAGCATCCTCGTGAATTACCCGCCATTTGATGAAGCTGTTACCGCAATCAAGTTCAAGAATCATCACGCAGCCTCAAACTGAGCTCACCACCACTAAAAGTTTTCTCCTGCGAACCCACCCTCAACCGCAGAGCACCTTGCGCATCAACCCCTAAAACCACACCCTCAACGCTACTGGCTCCCGCGAGCAGCGTAACGGCTCGCCCCTGCCATAAGTGCCCCTGCTCCCACTCAGCCTGAAAAGCGGGGAATCCATTTTGCCGATGAATACTTAAATAGCGCTCAAGCGTGCGATTCAGTCGCGCGATCAAGTCATTACGATCTGACAAGACGCCGGTTTCAAGTCGGACAGAAGTCCAAAGCTGATCGACTTCGGACGCCGCTTGCATATTTACGTTGATGCCTATGCCTATTACAACGTGACAGACATCAGCGGGATCTCCCACCAACTCTAATAGAACGCCTGCAATCTTGCGCTGCCCGACAAGAATGTCATTCGGCCATTTCAGGCCGGCATTCTCGACCCCCACTCCACGGAGGGTCTGCATCACCGCCAGCCCCACAAGCAGGCTCAAGCCCTCAAGCTGGCGCATACCGCCCTCAACTCTCAAGACCAGGCTGTAGTAGATATTCTCCGCAAATGGACTTACCCATTTACGCCCGCGTCGCCCTCTGCCGGCAGTTTGCCGCTCAGCGAGTACAAGCACTGGCATATCATGGCCGCGCTCAATTGCGCGTAGCGCCTCTGCATTGGTGGAGTCGATTGAATCGAAGGTCAGGATTGGCCACGCAGGAGAAGAACCCGCGATGGAGATTTCATCCCGATCCAGTAGCGATATCGGATCGGCCAAGCGGTAG
Organism: Pseudomonas sp. GG8; assembly: GCF_052976945.1. Lineage (NCBI taxonomy): Bacteria > Pseudomonadati > Pseudomonadota > Gammaproteobacteria > Pseudomonadales > Pseudomonadaceae > Pseudomonas > Pseudomonas sp. GG8. The sequence goes on along the minus strand of NZ_JBRIIP010000001.1, from coordinate 5,947 downwards.
CCTCGACCTCTTACTTTATGGATCTCAAGACTCAACTCCGCTTCGAGCTGCTGCAGCTGCTTCCATACAGCACTGCGACTGACTCCAAGAGCATGGCCCAGGGCTTGCCCCGAATGAAAATTGCCATCCTTAAGAAGCTTCAATAACGTCAGCATGCGGATATCGCCTAACAATGAGGCACGCATAATAGCCACCCGGCCCGCTAATGCATAGAAACGAAAATGTGTTTATCAACCGCACAAACAAAACCCCTGTTTGCGTAAGCAAACAGGGGTTTCGGAATTTAATCTTGACGATGACCTACTCTCACATGGGGAAACCCCACACTACCATCGGCGATGTATCGTTTCACTGCTGAGTTCGGGATGGGATCAGGTGGTTCCAATGCTCTATGGTCGTCAAGAAATTCGGCTGCCGGATCGTCGTGCTTGCGCGCAACGGGCCAACTAATGGGGATGTGATAGATCTGTGGGTTGTTGCCAATTTTCGGTTTGTGTCGTCTTCACACACCGCAATCTGCTCTTTCGACGCAAATTGCTTGGGTGTTATATGGTCAAGCCTCACGGGCAATTAGTATTGGTTAGCTCAACGCCTCACAGCGCTTACACACCCAACCTATCAACGTCGTAGTCTTCGACGGCCCTTCAGGGGACTCAAGGTCCCAGTGAGATCTCATCTTGAGGCTAGTTTCCCGCTTAGATGCTTTCAGCGGTTATCTATTCCGAACGTAGCTACCCGGCAATGCCACTGGCGTGACAACCGGAACACCAGAGGTTCGTCCACTCCGGTCCTCTCGTACTAGGAGCAGCCCCTCTCAAATCTCAAACGTCCACGGCAGATAGGGACCGAACTGTCTCACGACGTTCTAAACCCAGCTCGCGTACCACTTTAAATGGCGAACAGCCATACCCTTGGGACCGGCTTCAGCCCCAGGATGTGATGAGCCGACATCGAGGTGCCAAACACCGCCGTCGATATGAACTCTTGGGCGGTATCAGCCTGTTATCCCCGGAGTACCTTTTATCCGTTGAGCGATGGCCCTTCCATACAGAACCACCGGATCACTAAGACCTACTTTCGTACCTGCTCGACGTGTCTGTCTCGCAGTCAAGCGCGCTTTTGCCTTTATACTCTACGACCGATTTCCGACCGGTCTGAGCGCACCTTCGTACTCCTCCGTTACTCTTTAGGAGGAGACCGCCCCAGTCAAACTACCCACCATACACTGTCCTCGATCCGGATAACGGACCTGAGTTAGAACCTCAAAGTTGCCAGGGTGGTATTTCAAGGTTGGCTCCACGCAGACTGGCGTCCACGCTTCAAAGCCTCCCACCTATCCTACACAAGCAAATTCAAAGTCCAGTGCAAAGCTATAGTAAAGGTTCACGGGGTCTTTCCGTCTAGCCGCGGATACACTGCATCTTCACAGCGATTTCAATTTCACTGAGTCTCGGGTGGAGACAGCGCCGCCATCGTTACGCCATTCGTGCAGGTCGGAACTTACCCGACAAGGAATTTCGCTACCTTAGGACCGTTATAGTTACGGCCGCCGTTTACCGGGGCTTCGATCAAGAGCTTCGCGTTAGCTAACCCCATCAATTAACCTTCCGGCACCGGGCAGGCGTCACACCCTATACGTCCACTTTCGTGTTTGCAGAGTGCTGTGTTTTTAATAAACAGTCGCAGCGGCCTGGTATCTTCGACCGGCATGGGCTTACGCAGTAAATGCTTCACCCTCACCGGCGCACCTTCTCCCGAAGTTACGGTGCCATTTTGCCTAGTTCCTTCACCCGAGTTCTCTCAAGCGCCTTGGTATTCTCTACCCAACCACCTGTGTCGGTTTGGGGTACGGTTCCTGGTTACCTGAAGCTTAGAAGCTTTTCTTGGAAGCATGGCATCAACCACTTCGTGTGCCTAAGCACACTCGTCATCAGCTCTCGGCCTTAAGATCCCGGATTTACCTAAGATCTCAGCCTACCACCTTAAACTTGGACAACCAACGCCAAGCTGGCCTAGCCTTCTCCGTCCCTCCATCGCAATAACCAGAAGTACAGGAATATTAACCTGTTTTCCATCGACTACGCTTTTCAGCCTCGCCTTAGGGACCGACTAACCCTGCGTCGATTAACGTTGCGCAGGAAACCTTGGTCTTTCGGCGTGGGTGTTTTTCACACCCATTATCGTTACTCATGTCAGCATTCGCACTTCTGATACCTCCAGCAAGCTTCTCAACTCACCTTCACAGGCTTACAGAACGCTCCTCTACCGCATCACCTAAGTGATACCCGTAGCTTCGGTGTATGGTTTGAGCCCCGTTACATCTTCCGCGCAGGCCGACTCGACTAGTGAGCTATTACGCTTTCTTTAAAGGGTGGCTGCTTCTAAGCCAACCTCCTAGCTGTCTAAGCCTTCCCACATCGTTTCCCACTTAACCATAACTTTGGGACCTTAGCTGACGGTCTGGGTTGTTTCCCTTTTCACGACGGACGTTAGCACCCGCCGTGTGTCTCCCATGCTCGGCACTTGTAGGTATTCGGAGTTTGCATCGGGTTGGTAAATCGGGATGATCCCCTAGCCGAAACAGTGCTCTACCCCCTACAGTGATACATGAGGCGCTACCTAAATAGCTTTCGAGGAGAACCAGCTATCTCCGAGCTTGATTAGCCTTTCACTCCGATCCACAGGTCATCCGCTAACTTTTCAACGGTAGTCGGTTCGGTCCTCCAGTTAGTGTTACCCAACCTTCAACCTGCCCATGGATAGATCGCCCGGTTTCGGGTCTATTCCCAGCGACTAGACGCCCTATTAAGACTCGCTTTCGCTACGCCTCCCCTATTCGGTTAAGCTCGCCACTGAAAATAAGTCGCTGACCCATTATACAAAAGGTACGCAGTCACCCAACAAAGTGGGCTCCCACTGCTTGTACGCATACGGTTTCAGGATCTATTTCACTCCCCTCTCCGGGGTTCTTTTCGCCTTTCCCTCACGGTACTAGTTCACTATCGGTCAGTCAGTAGTATTTAGCCTTGGAGGATGGTCCCCCCATATTCAGACAAAGTTTCTCGTGCTCCGTCCTACTCGATTTCACTGCAAAGAGATTTTCGCGTACAGGGCTATCACCCACTATGGCCGTCCTTTCCAGAACGTTCCGCTAATCTCAATACAGCTTAAGGGCTGGTCCCCGTTCGCTCGCCACTACTAAGGGAATCTCGGTTGATTTCTTTTCCTCAGGGTACTTAGATGTTTCAGTTCCCCTGGTTCGCTCCATACACCTATGTATTCAGTGTAAGGTAACGGTCTTATGACCGCTGGGTTCCCCCATTCAGACATCTCCGGATCAAAGTCTGTTTGCCGACTCCCCGAAGCTTTTCGCAGGCTACCACGTCTTTCATCGCCTCTGACTGCCAAGGCATCCACCGTATGCGCTTCTTCACTTGACCATATAACCCCAAGCAATCTGGTTATACTATGAAGACGACATTCGCCGAAAATTCGCAATTTAACTCACAAATTTTACCTTAGCCCGTAACACCACCAGTGAAAGTGCTGTCCGGTCTAACTTTCTATCACATACCCAAATTTTTAAAGAACGATCTAATCAAAGACTAGAAATCAACATTCACCATCGAACCGATGGAATGCTCATTTCTAAACTCTACAATACAGAAGCAGTAAGTGGTGGAGCCAAACGGGATCGAACCGTTGACCTCCTGCGTGCAAGGCAGGCGCTCTCCCAGCTGAGCTATGGCCCCGTATCTCTACAGGCGTTTCCCACACAAAATTGGTGGGTCTGGGCAGATTCGAACTGCCGACCTCACCCTTATCAGGGGTGCGCTCTAACCAACTGAGCTACAGACCCAATTTCGGGCTGCTTCTAAATCGTCTTTTTCAATGAATCAAGCAATTCGTGTGGGAACTTATGAAGAAGCTGATGTCTTCGATTAAGGAGGTGATCCAGCCGCAGGTTCCCCTACGGCTACCTTGTTACGACTTCACCCCAGTCATGAATCACACCGTGGTAACCGTCCTCCCGAAGGTTAGACTAGCTACTTCTGGTGCAACCCACTCCCATGGTGTGACGGGCGGTGTGTACAAGGCCCGGGAACGTATTCACCGCGACATTCTGATTCGCGATTACTAGCGATTCCGACTTCACGCAGTCGAGTTGCAGACTGCGATCCGGACTACGATCGGTTTTCTGGGATTAGCTCCACCTCGCGGCTTGGCGACCCTCTGTACCGACCATTGTAGCACGTGTGTAGCCCAGGCCGTAAGGGCCATGATGACTTGACGTCATCCCCACCTTCCTCCGGTTTGTCACCGGCAGTCTCCTTAGAGTGCCCGCCATTACGCGCTGGTAACTAAGGACAAGGGTTGCGCTCGTTACGGGACTTAACCCAACATCTCACGACACGAGCTGACGACAGCCATGCAGCACCTGTCTCAATGCTCCCGAAGGCACTCCGCTATCTCTAGCAGATTCATTGGATGTCAAGGCCTGGTAAGGTTCTTCGCGTTGCTTCGAATTAAACCACATGCTCCACCGCTTGTGCGGGCCCCCGTCAATTCATTTGAGTTTTAACCTTGCGGCCGTACTCCCCAGGCGGTCAACTTAATGCGTTAGCTGCGCCACTAAGAGCTCAAGGCTCCCAACGGCTAGTTGACATCGTTTACGGCGTGGACTACCAGGGTATCTAATCCTGTTTGCTCCCCACGCTTTCGCACCTCAGTGTCAGTATCAGTCCAGGTGGTCGCCTTCGCCACTGGTGTTCCTTCCTATATCTACGCATTTCACCGCTACACAGGAAATTCCACCACCCTCTACCATACTCTAGCTCGACAGTTTTGAATGCAGTTCCCAGGTTGAGCCCGGGGATTTCACATCCAACTTAACGAACCACCTACGCGCGCTTTACGCCCAGTAATTCCGATTAACGCTTGCACCCTCTGTATTACCGCGGCTGCTGGCACAGAGTTAGCCGGTGCTTATTCTGTCGGTAACGTCAAAACACTAACGTATTAGGTTAATGCCCTTCCTCCCAACTTAAAGTGCTTTACAATCCGAAGACCTTCTTCACACACGCGGCATGGCTGGATCAGGCTTTCGCCCATTGTCCAATATTCCCCACTGCTGCCTCCCGTAGGAGTCTGGACCGTGTCTCAGTTCCAGTGTGACTGATCATCCTCTCAGACCAGTTACGGATCGTAGCCTTGGTGAGCCATTACCTCACCAACTAGCTAATCCGACCTAGGCTCATCTGATAGCGCAAGGCCCGAAGGTCCCCTGCTTTCTCCCGTAGGACGTATGCGGTATTAGCGTCCGTTTCCGAACGTTATCCCCCACTACCAGGCAGATTCCTAGGTATTACTCACCCGTCCGCCGCTCGCCACCAGGTACAAGTACCCGTGCTGCCGCTCGACTTGCATGTGTTAGGCCTGCCGCCAGCGTTCAATCTGAGCCATGATCAAACTCTTCAGTTCAAACATCTTTGGGTTTTGACAAAACCCTAAACTTAGCTCAGCAATCGTTGGTTACATCTTTGATTTCTCGCGGAGTAACTTGTGATGCTGATAATCAGTTGACTTCAGTCTTACAACACAAGCACCCACACGAATTGCTTGATTCAGTTGTTAAAGAGCGGGTGGTTGAGATCTTTCGTCTCAGCCGAGGCGCGCATTCTACAGCAGCCCTTGTTGCTGTCAAGCGGTTATTTTAACAAGTTTCAAAGTTTCCTTTGCAACTTCAACCACTTGCGCTTCGATCAACTTCACGTCTCTCGTTAGCGGGAGGCGAATTCTACAGCGTTACACGCTGCTGTCAACACCTCTTTTCTACCGCTTTCGATCCAGAAGATCAAAACCCCTCCCTCGCCGCTTACTCTGGATAACTCTTTGATTTACAAGGAGTTTTCCGTTTCGCCTGCTCCGGAAGAGGTGCGAATTATAG